>CAVUSL010000001.1:0-1282500 GCA_963744055.1 uncultured Acidobacteriota bacterium
TTGGGCCTACGAAGTGGCAGTGCTGGCGATGGTGTGCGTACTCTCGATCTTCTTCGCACCGCTGGCGCACGGGCCGTATTCCGCTGTGCACGGCCCCGTGACGGCGCTGCGTTCGCTGCACAACAAGGTGCAAGTAGTTCTATGTCTGTGGCTGGCTTCGCTGAGGCTCTTCACGGCAGTCCGGTTGTCGCAGGCGTACTCCAAGTTGCATTTTTCTTCGGCCTTCGGGCTACTCCTCTTCCTCCTGAGTTCAACTCCATCCTGCGCTGCTAGGACTCTCCGGTCTTTTAATTCATCCTCAATAGGTTAATTGATGGAGCGCCGGGCCAGTTGTGTCCGGTCGGCTGCCTAATCTGGTCGCCCTCCCCGTTTGGGATGGCCGGCCTACTCTCTCGCACGCGGTACAAGTCCCGCGTTGAGGCGAAGTCCGTTGTCCATTTTGAGGAGACGCACATGAGAAGGACGTTGGAGAAAGTTCCGTTGGTTTCCATTCTGGCTATTACGTTTTTGGTTGTTGGTTGCAACAAGAAAGTAGCAAAAATTACGACACCACCGCCGCCTCCATCGCCAGTGCCGACGGCGACTCTGGTGGCCAGCCCGGACGTCATCCATTCGGGTCAGTCGACTATTTTGACTTGGCAGACACAAGACGCAAATTACGTCACCATCGAAGGTCTAGACGCGGTCAAGGTTTCGGGCACCCGGACGGTAAGCCCGAGCAGTTCGACAAGCGTACACGCTGATCGCTAAAGGGCCAGGAGGAACCAAGGACGCGAGCGCGCGCGTGACTGTGGACACCGCCGTTTTGCACCAGCCCATTCCGCTCCCGAACGAGGCCGACCTGTTCACGAAAACCGTGCAGGACGTTTTCTTCGACTTCGATAGGGCGAGTATCCGGCCGGACGAAGTTCGAGCTGCTTCGGGTGACGCGTCGTTTCTAGTGCAGCACCCTTCCATTAAGGTGTTGATCGAGGGCCATTGTGACGATCGCGGCTCCGAAGAATACAACATCGCGCTGGGCCAGAGCCGCGCGCAAGCGCTGAAAGAAAACCTTCAGCGCAGTGGCGTTGACGGGACGCGAATCCAGACCGTCAGTTTCGGGAAAGAGCGCCCGTTTTGCATGGCTGAAAGTGAGTCCTGTTGGCAAGAGAACCGACGTGACCACATCTTGCCACAGCAATAATGAAGCGCACATTCTAAAGCGAAGTGCAGAAGACGATAGCATTTGCTCGTCTTGGCCAAGAACAACTGCTCCATGCCGCGATCAGGTTTCGGCTGGACACCGGCGCACAACGATTAGGGAGGATTTATGTCGATTAGAAGTCTGCCTGGGCACATAGACAAGGATGTACTTGTGTCACTGAATGGTATCGACGGCTTGCACCAAGTGCGATTGCGGGTTGTGGAAGAGTCTGGCGTCTGGGTGGAAAACGAAGAGCTCGTGAAAGTGCTGCTGTCGGCGCTGGGATGGGAAACGGGAGCCCAGGAGGTGGTGTTTTTGCCGTTCCCCCAAATCCGGTTCATTCTCACCGGATGTGAAGCTGGGTTTGTTGAGCAGAAACGAGTCGGCTGGCATGGGGCGGCGGTGGCCGCCCCTGCAAAGGGGTGTTGATGCCTGTCGCATTGGAAGAGCCCACTAGGGTTTGATGTATTGGCGGAAGGACTTCGCAACGTGCGATCTGGTGGCAGTTTGCTCTTAATGCCCGATCACCAAGGGACAGGCGTGTTGTCTTGATGCTGGGCGCAACAGAGGGAGAGGGGCGAATCACATGCGGTGGATGTGTTTTGCAATAGCGGTGGTCGCAGCGATCGCCGCGTCATACGCACTTGGCAGGCGCCAAGTGCGTTCTCAAATAGGGAGCACCATCGGGCGGCGTGTCCTCTACTACGTGGACCCCATGCATCCCACCTACAAATCCGACAAGCCCGGTGTGGCCCCTGACTGCGGAATGCAGTTGGAACCGGTCTTTGTCGAAGACACCGGGAATCTGCCGCCATCCTCGTCCGTTGCCGACCTGCCCGCAGGAGCGGTTAGCATCGACGGCGCCACGCAGCGATTGCTAGGGATCCGGCTCACTCCGGTGGAAAAGAATGCTGTAACACGCACCATCCGAGTAGTGGGCCGCGTGGTTCCAGAAGACACGCGAATCTATCGAGTCAACTCAGGGGTCGACGGATTTATTCGAGAGACCTACCACGATTCAGTGGGAATGCTGGTCAAGAAGGATCAGAAGCTGGCGACCTACTATTCGCCCGACTTTTTGTCGATTGCTTCCGGATTCCTGACCGCTGCTCAATGGCCCTGCCGGGCTCTGTGGCACAAGGATGGGGCGCGGACTGTTCCATTTCCGGGCGCTTTGGCCAAGCAAGGGGCCAGCAGTCTCGAGGGATATGCCGATCGTCTGCGCAATCTTGGTATGAGCGATGAGCAGATTCAGCGGATGGCGGAACGACGATCAGCTTCCCGAGACTATCGATGTCGTCGCGCCGGCCAGCGGATTCATTCTTGCGCGGAACATCTCTTCTGGACAGCATTTCACCCGCGACATTGAATTCTATCGCCTCGCGGACCTGAGCCAGGTGTGGGTGGCAGCGGAGGTTTCGGAACAAGAAGCGTCTCATCTGCATCCCGGTGGCACGGCACGAGTCATATTGAAAAATGAAGGCCGCGATTTGTCGGCGCACATTAGCGACAGTCTGCCACAGTCAGAGACAGGTGGCGGGACCGTTAAGCTCCGTTTGGAAGTCGACAATCCCAAATTTGTTTTGCGGCCCGAAATGCTAGTTGACGTCGAGTTGCCTGTGCGCCTACCGTCCGCTGTCACGGTACCGCTCGACGCGGTCGTCGATTCCGGAGCACACACTCATGTCTATGTCGAACAGGGGGAAGGCGTCTTCGTTCCCCGCGAAGTTGAAACGGGATGGCGTTCCAGCGAACAAGTTGAGATCCTCAACGGGGTTCAGCCAGGTGAACGCATCGTAGTTGCGGCGACCTTTCTCGTCGATTCGGAAAGCAGGCTCAAGACGCCGGCGTCCTCGCCTGCGCGTGCGGCTAAGCCGGCCGCAATGCCCGAACCGATAGCGTCTTCCAAAACCGTCAGAGATCCAACTTGCGGCATGCTTGTGGACCCAGCTAAGGTGGCGGCTTCCGGCAACACTCTCGCCTACCACGGCGCCACCTACTATTTCTGCTCCACCAAGTGCAAACAGGCGTTCCAGGACAACCCCATCCGGGCGGCGCACCTGGGAGGTGGTCGGTGATTAACAAGGTCATCGATTTCTCTGTGCAGCACAAGCTGGCAGTGTTGGCGGTGATCGCGATTGCTTGCATCGGTGGATGGTGGTCGATGGTCACGCTGCCTCTCGATGCCGACTCCCGACCTGAGCGACACACAAGTCATCATCTATTCGCACTGGGACCGCAGCCCGGACATCGTCGAGGACCAGGTAACGTACCCGATCGTTACGGCTATGCTCGGCGCACCCCGGGTTAAGACAGTCCGGGCCTTCTCCGATTTCGGTTACTCCTACGTGTACGTCATCTTCCAGGACGGGACCGATCTTTACTGGGCGCGCTCACGAATCATGGAGTATCTCACGAGCGTCCTTCCACGCTTGCCGGATGGAGTCAAGACCGAACTGGGCCCGGACGCCACGTCTCTTGGATGGGTATTTCAGTACGCTCTGGTGGACACGTCGGGCAAGCACAGCCTCGACGATCTGCGTGCGTATCAAGACTGGTATTTGGGTTATTACCTCCGGTCGGTTCCTGGTGTGGCTGAGGTTGCGCCGATCGGTGGCTATACACGGCAATACCAGGTGAACCTCGATCCCAATCGTCTGCGGGCCTACGGCATCCCAATCAGCCGAGTAGTCGACGCGGTACGCGGCGGGAACAACGAATCCAGTGGGCGATTGCTTGAATTTGGCGGCACAGAGTACATGGTTCGCGGCCGAGGCTATGCACGCTCGTTGAAGGATTTTGAAAACATCCCGCTGAGCGTCAGCGACACCGGTTCACAAATCCGTATTCGAGACGTCGGCCAGGTAGTGATGGGACCTGATCTGCGGCGCGGCCTTGCAGATCTGGATGGTACAGGCGAAGTCGTCTCCGGTATTGTCGTCATGCGTAACGGCGAGAATGCGCTTGATGTAATAAACCGGGTAAAGGCAAAGATCAAAGAGATAGAGCCTGGGTTTCCGGTGGGGGTCAAGCTCGTGCCGATCTATGACCGGTCAGAGCTGATCCATACCACGATCGGCACCGCGAAGGAGACCATCATTGAAGTCGCAGTCACGGTAGTGCTCGTCATCCTGGTTTTTCTGTGGCACTTCCCCAGCGCGGCAATCCCGATTGTGACCATGCCGATCGCGGTGTTGCTCGCGTTCATTCCGTTCCGCATGATGGGCATTAGCGCCAATATCATGTCGTTGGCCGGCGTGGCCATTGCGTTCAGCGAACTGGTCGACGCTTCCATCGTAGTTGTCGAACAAACTCACAAAAAACTCGAGCTGTGGCAAAAGAGCGGGCGCGCGCGCGACTGCCGCGAAGTGGTAGTCGGTGCAATCAAGGAAGTGGCGGGGCCAACTTTCTTTTCGCTGCTGGTCATCGCCGTCTCCTTTCTGCCCGTACTGACCCTGCAGGCTCAAGAAGGCCGAATGTTCAGACCGTTGGCGTACACCAAGACGCTGACCATGGTTGTTGCCGCGTTTTTGGCAATCACGCTTGATCCCGCATTACGGCTGCTGCTGACCCGTGTCGAGCGCTTCGAGTTCCAGCCAGCCTGGCTGTGCCGGGTTGCGAATGCTGTACTTGTTGGCGAAGTGAGGTCCGAGGACAAGCACCCCGTCAGCCGACGATTGATACGTGTCTATGAGCCGGTCGTCCGATGGACGCTACGCTGGAGGTGGTTTGTTATTGGCGCAGCGCTGGCATTGGTTATCGCCACGATACCGGCTTTCCAGCACTTGGGATCGGAGGCCATGCCGCCGCTGGACGAAGGCGCGATTTTGTACATGCCGACGACGCTCCCCGGCATCTCGATCCGCCAGGCAGAGCAGTTGCTTCAAGTCAGCGATCGAATAATCCGTCAGTTCCCTGAAGTGGACCATGTGCTCGGTAAGGCGGGCCGCGCCGAAAGCGCTACCGATCCGGCTCCCCTCTCGATGCTGGAGACGGTAATTGTTCTTAAACCGCGTGCATCGTGGCGGCATGTCGATACATGGTATTCCTCGTGGGCGCCGGACTGGGCGAAGCGCGTTTTCCGTCACATCACTCCCGATACGATCTCCACCGAAGAGTTGGTCGCCCAGATGAATCGAGCGCTGAAGATTCCCGGCGTCAGCAACGCCTGGACGATGCCGATCAGAGGACGCATAGACATGCTCACCACCGGTATCCGGACCACGGTCGGGCTGAAGATCGCGGGCTCGGATGTGGAGCACATTCAGGAAATCGGCGCCGAAGCCGAATCAATGCTGAGTACGGTCAAAGGAACTCGCACCGTGCTGGCAGAGCGCACGGCCGAAGGCTACTTTCTCGATCTGCAATGGGACCGCGAACTTCTGGCACGCTATGGTGTGAGCATCGAAGATGCGCAAAGAATTGTCGAGAATGCGATCGGCGGCGATAACGTCAGCACGGTCGTACTGGGCCAGGAACGTTATCGGGTGAACGTCCGTTACCTTCGCGATTTCCGCAGCGACCTTGGGGCCCTAGCCCGTATCCCCGTCCCAGTTAGCGGTCAGCGGCAAGTGCCACTAAGCGACCTGGCTAAAATCACCATCGCTACTGGACCGGCGATGATCCGTAACGAAAACGGACTACTCACGGGATACGTTTATATAGACGTTGCTGGCCGCGATCTTGAAGGCTACGTCAGTGAAGCGAATCAACTGCTGCGGGATCACCTGACGCTACCGACCGGCTACTCTATAGCGTGGAGTGGGCAATACGAAACCATGCAGAGGGTGAAGGAACGGCTGAAGTTGGTAGTGCCGATCACGCTCCTTATGGTCTGCCTCCTCCTGTACCTCAACACTGGGTCATTGTCCAAAACGATTATCGTTTTGCTCGCAGTACCATTCTCCGCAGTGGGGGCCATCTGGTTTCTGTATGCGGCTGGCTACAACATGAGCGTTGCAGTGTGGGTGGGCTTGATTGCCCTGCTGGGGATTGACGCCGAGACTGGAGTTTTCATGCTGCTCTACCTCGACCTGTCCTACGAGGAGGCAAGACGCGAAGGGCGCCTGCAAAGTCTCGGGGAACTGCGAGAAGCAATTGTTCACGGCGCTGCGAAACGGGTGCGGCCGAAGTTCATGACGTTCGCCACCACCTGCCTCGGCCTGTTTCCCATCATGTGGGCTACGGGCGCTGGTTCCGACGTGATGAAACGTATTGCCGCGCCGATGGTCGGCGGTATTTTCACCTCCTTTGTTCTTGAGTTGCTGGTATATCCGGCCATCTACGAGGTTTGGAGGTCGCGTTCCTATGCGAAAGGGGTAAAGACCGTCATGGGGTTTGGGTCTGCCGCGTTCCAACCAGATACCGCTTCGCCAGGATCATAGTCAACGCATACAAATCTGAACGGAATTGCGTGTGCCGAATATAGTTTTCAGCCGAAGTGCCGAGGCATAGCAAAGCAGATTCGAGTCACAGGTTTGTTGCTGTGTTTATGCAACACTCCGCGAATATACGACAACAAAAGCTTGCGAGAGGAGCAACCGTGTTCGACGATTGCGAAGCATTTTGGAACTCCTTTCTCGGGGAATGGAATGCCTCTCGGACAAATCATGGCGTTCCGCTCTCTCAGCATGACTCTGTTTGCGGCGCCCCCCGACCGAATACCCGCCAAACAACAGCAGCTTCCCGAACAGCCGTGACCCAACCAAACGGAAAACATCGAACTGATTAAATGCGAAGGCGTGATACTGCTGAACTGATACCCGCCTCGCCTCTAAGCCCTTTGGCGTCAACTGCTGGCGTAGAGTGCAGTATTCTCCATCAAGCCTTTAACTCGTCGGCTTGAAGTTTTCTTTGAAGAACCTGTGCAACCTCCGACGCGGCTTCCGCCTGCAATCGCGTCAACATGGCCGCCGATTTGTTGCAGGACAACTTTTTCACTTTCTAGGCGGTCGACTTCCTCCATTAAGGAGCGAATTTTCGCGCGCTGTTCGGCGGTTTGCTTAGTCAATGACTCGATGATCTTCGGTTCTTGTCGGGAAGCCCGGAATAGCGTCGGCGTTGATATTCGAGTCGCCTCAACTCGTTCGCTTCGTGCTGCACTGAGAGTTCAGAGGAAAAGAAGTTGGCTTTCCCCTCAGTCCCGGTTCGAAAGGCGGGGAGTGTATATGTAAGCAAGTCACGAGTTACTAGGTAAACTAGCGCGTGAGATGCCCGCCGTCTCGTGTCCCCCTAAAATACCCTCAAAGTACCTTCATATCCCTATTCAAACGGCGGCCCGTTGTATTTAATACAAAGAGATCTTGCGCAACCGAATGAGAGGCAGTAACTTAGAGGAGAAAGCTTGGCTGAGCCAAGGGGTCGCCAACGCACCGACCTAAGGGTACGTCCCGCTCCCTATGTCGCCCGTACAGGACGTAACTGCCGTATTTTTAATGAGATATGGCCGTGATCTGCAGATTGGAAGCTTCCCTCACTTTGCGCGGGTGAAATGTACACATAATCACGTCCAGCAAAGTTCAAACGATTGATACAACAATAGATAAGTCAGAAGTGTCATCTCGGTATTTTGATGCCACCCTGAGAAAATGGCGATCAGGGGGCGAACAAGCGCCTTGATCGCTTCGGGTCGTCCCGGGCCACCCCAACGGGAAAGAAAATGGAGGGTGGGCGGGGGCTCCTGCCCCCAGGGGATCGAAGAAAAGTTGAGTTCTCCTCGCCCGACACTCGGCTCTGGCCTGCCGTGCTCGTCTATCTTGTACACTCCGCCGTGACCCGTGGGGTTCCGAAGCCTCCCGTGTTTTGCATCGTCATCGGGGTGGCCCGAATTTGAAAATGCTCCCGCTCTCACTCGGGGCCTCCTCGTCCACCACAACGTCATTGATTTATATATAGATTCTCGCTCGGATCATCCCTGCTAGAGCTTTGGGGCGGCAGTCTATTTAGTAGATTTAGGAGTGAGAGTGACACCATCTAGGGCCCCGCCCAGTTTATGACTGACGGCCGATCATCCATTCTTTCTTCAATAATCCTGAGTATACGTGGTTTGATGCCGCAAGAGTGCGCCAGTTGTGTGCCTCTCTTGCGAGCCAAGGAGGAAACTCTATGGCTCGCAAAGTTGGCCAAATCATTGCACGAGGGGACCGCAGATGGCTCATCCGGGTCTATCTGGGCCGCGATCACGAAACCAAGAAGCGCAACTACCACGACCGAACGATTCACGGCAGTATGAGGGAAGCCCAAGCATATCTGACAAGAAAACTGAGAGAGCGTGATTTGGGCCGCGATCTGGAAGGGGCCAAGATAACGCTGAACGAATACCTTGACCGATGGCTCAAGACAGCCGTGGAACCGAGAGTACGCCCGAAAACCTTCCAAGATTATCAGGGTATGCTGCACCGGTACGTCCGACCCGCTCTCGGGGAACGAAGTCTGGCCGCGCTGCGACCTCTGGATCTTCAGGCGATGTATCAGCATATGACCGAACGAGGCCTGTCCCCTCGCACTATCCGTTACGCGCATGTGGTGCTGAAATGTGCGATGCAGCAGGCCGTGCGGTGGCGCTTGTTGCTAGACAATCCGGCCGATGGGCTCAAAGTACCGCAGCAGGTTCGAAACGAAATGCGGTCCCTGACCGTTGAACAGGCGAGGACGTTGCTCAAGGCCGCAGAGGGCACAAAGTATGGGCTAGTACTCGCGGTCGCAGTCACGACCGGAATGCACCCGAGTGAATACTTGGGTCTCAAGTGGCAAGACATTGACTGGGCACGACAAACGGTTAGCGTTGTTCGTAGCATCCGGAAACTGAACGGGAAATGGTGCTTCTCAGATACCAAGCGTTTGAGAAGCCGTCGTCCAATTAAGCTGCAGCGCTGGATTGTTTCACTTCTTCATGATGTGCACACTAAAGTGAGTGCGCAAGATTTGTATCCGGAGGCTCGTGACTTGATCTTCACAACGCCGTCGGGACAACCAATCAGTGCCGACTATCTCGCCAAGCACTTCAGATCAATAATCGATCTAGCGGGTATCCCACGATTGAGGCTCTATGATTTGCGCCACTCGGCGGCCACGATCGCGCTGGCAGCCGGAGTTTCGCCCAAGGTTGTTTCTGAGCAGCTTGGACACGCGAGCACGGCCTTTACGTTGGATACTTATGCTCACGTTCTTCCACACATGCAGGACGAGGCTGCTGCAAGAGTAGAGGCAATGCTCTTTGGAGCGACGGCTTGACGACTAGCTATCGACGCCGCCGTGGCACCCGATATGATCAAGATGACGTAAGGCTTGACGCATCGGGTGCCGCTGTCAAATGCGCAATCCCACAAATTCGCCTTGTACGGATGCCGACAATTGGGGTTCATGGCGACAAGCGCGTCTATCGGTACTAATCCGCCGAATCACGCTTCTAGCACTCGATGAGTACTGAGCCACCGGTTTGCCCGTGACTCCATCGAAACCCAGACCCGGCCAGACCCGAATCGTGAGTTGTGATCGCCTGGTTTCGACAACTATCTATCCTATTTTGGGTCTGCCAATAAACGAGTTGTACACGTCAGGCCCTTGCCGCCCATTGATCCGATATCCGTCAGAGGCAAATCTTAGCGTAATTTTTTCGGTCAAAAGTTGAGTAATCCGCTGCGGTTTAATCGTATACAGCATATATGTTGGCTCTTCCCATGACCTTGAATACGACGGCCGAAACCGAAACGGCAAAGATTGCGCGAGGCTTACGTGAGAGAGATATGGAGCTTCTTGCAGACCTGGTGGAGCGCTATCAGCATCGACTGGTGCGCTACCTGCTATACCTCACCGGGAGGCGAGAGTATGCGGAGGACCTTGCCCAGGAGACCTGGATTCGCGTGCTGCAACGGGGCAGCCAGTACAACGGGCGGCAGCGGTTTGATCCATGGCTATTCGCAATTGCCCGCAATTTGGCAATAGATTACCTCCGGAACAAACGAAAAGCGGTAGAGGCAGCTTCCTCGCCAGATGATCGCGATGAAATTCTGCTGGTATCCTCCTCCGCTCCTTCCCCATTCGAAGCCGCGGCTCGAAGCCAAGACGCAATGCGTCTGGCCGGTCAACTACAGATTCTGTCACCGCTGTATCGCGAGGCTTTGCTGCTGAGGTTTCAAGAAGACCTGTCTCTTGCGGAGATCGCTCAGGTTTTGGACGCCCCTGTGACAACGGTGACGTCCAGAATCTATCGCGGTCTTGCAGCACTGAGATCCGCATTTGAGGAAGGGGGTGATTCGCATGGAGGGTGACAAGAGATTTCGCGAGCTTATCGACAGGTCCTTCGTAGAAGAGGTTTCAGAGGGCGAAAGACAGCTCATCCATGACCACATCCGCGACTGTGATGGCTGCAAGCGCTACGTCGAGCTGACTGCGCGCACGATTCGGGGGTTGCGGGAATTCACGTTTACCAGTGAACCGGATTCGAGTGCCCATGTCCGTGAGATTCTTGCGCATCAGACCGAGACAATGCGACAGCACAACGTGCAATTCAAGATCTGGGCTGCATTTGCTGTAGCACTCTCGATGTCATTTGTCGGATCGGCAATCGTGTACCAGATGGTCAAGCACCTGGCGGTCCCAATGCATTTTGACACTGCTCAAGTCCAGGCAGGCGTGCTCGTCTTTTGGCTGCTGCCATCTTTTTGCTCGGCCTTATGTCTTCTCGCGGCGCGTGGTGAGAATAGAGGTATTGCATGACACAGCAATCGGCGTTGCTTTTGATACCGTTCTTGGGCGGACTTGTAGTTGCGGCTGTCTTGTTGGGAACCGCAACACGGAATATTCTACCCAGGGCTGCAATGGCCATCGCAGCACTGGCGATCCCGATCTGGGTAGTCTATTTTGCTTCCAGCCAGGGCCGTTCCCTACTTGCTTCCGAAGGATTTCTCAGTACCATGCCAGAAGCGCTTTGGTTTGGCTTAACGTTTGGCGTCTTCACCGCGGCTTTTTTCCTTGCCCTCGGATATATCTATGGGGACGCAAAACGGCGTCAAATGCCTGCTTGGGCCTGGGTGATTGCCGCTTTCCTCATACCCAATCTGATTGGATTCATCCTTTATTTTGTGTTCCGAGGGCCTCTCCTTGGGCCTTGCAGTTCCTGTGGCAAGCCTATTCGAGGGGGAGAAGCATTCTGCTCACACTGCGGATGCTCGCAGGGTTCCAGTATCGGACGCATCACAGCTGACAATCGCACAATCTGAAGTAAAAAAGGTGGTAATAACCTTGCATCGCACAAAACGGAGGACGGTATGAAACGTGAGCGCGCCTTACAGGTAGTGTTGGTGTTGGTGGGCTTGTTTTATTGCTTTTGGGGCTATCTCCTGTTCGACAATCTGTGGCACGCTAAGTGGCTTAGCGGGCATAGTGACGTCATGCCGATGTTCCTGAGCCTTAACACGGCGCTTGGGGTCTGTCTGTTGGTGGCCGTTAAGCAGCCGGCCAAGCATCGCTTGATGATCGCCTATGGGGCGTGGTCAAGCCTTGCCCATGGGTTCACGATGACAATCATGTCGGCGCAGGCCGTGGCGCACGGGATGCACAGGAAGGATAGCCCCCAGGACATTGTGATGTTTGGCGTGATTGGAGTCACGCTGCTTGCACTCCTCCCGGCAAAACAACCATCGCCGGCCGGCGCGCCTATCAGTGAGCCGCGCGTTGCCGAACGCTAGAGCACCTGGTTCACCGCCGCGCGCGTACCGAGATGCAGGGACTTCTCTGGGAAGCGCGGCGATTCGCTTCTCACTCAAAATTCCTCAAGAAAGGGCGAATGGAAAGCATAATACTCACATGTATGTAGAGCAATGTATCGTGGTCCTTTCTCTGTTGAGTGGTGTTCTATTTGGTCTGGCAGCCGCCCTTTTTCCTCTGCGGCGAACACACCTGGCGGTGTCAGCGGCGGTTCTGCTTCTACTATTCTTGTATGAGATTCGTATGGATCGATGGGAGAAGACGGTTACTGCGCCGATCAGACTAGACCTGTTTGCGGAAATCCCGTTGATGATCCTCTGCTTGATATTCGGGGTATGGCAGATACGCTCGTGCCGAAAGAGAAACGCACTGTAGCAGTTCAACGAAAAAAGACGCAATTGCTGGCGAGAAATCCTATAGGACTCAAAATGCCCGAAAAAGGCGAAACAAAGGCGCAAGGTTGTGCTAGCGCCTGGTAATGCCAGCTGACTCGAAAGCAAAGTAGTTCAATGGAACCTGCGTTCAACGCCGAGCCCTATGCCCACCATTGGTTCGAAAAAACGCTTGGGAAGAAAACGCAAAGTGGGAGAGTGCAATAATCGCGACTAGTCGGCAGCCGGCTAGTCGAGGACCGTTCCTTCGCCGACAACCACCGCCTCGCCACCGACCCGAACTTCCTCGAGAACTCCTGCACGGCTCGAGAGCGAAATGTAAATACGACCCGGGCGGCCCATGCGGACGCCCTGAAGGTTCACGAGCCTCGATGCATTGTCGGCTGACACTGCATTGTGCTGGAGGAGATACGCGCCCAGCGGCCCACTCGCGGCGCCTGTGGCCGGATCCTCCGGAATGCCGATGCAGGGTCCGAACATTCGACTGTACACGGTAGCATCATCGTCCGCCGGCTGGCACGAGAATACAAATACAGGGAGCTCTTCGAGATCCACGGAGCGGAGTAACGTGCACAATCTCCCACGCTCGATCGATGCCGCATCGACCGCCGCGCGCGAACGTAGCGGAACATACAGAAATGGAACTCCGGACGACGCGACTTGCACCGGCAAGTTTCCGCCTGCAAGGTCGCACGGTTGCACACCGACTGCCGCGGCAACCGCAACGCTGTCGGTGACGATGGGCCCGAATGTCGGAATCGGTTGCGTCATCCAGGCAAAGCGCAAGGCGTTCTGACCCCATTCGAGTCCCACGGTTGTTGGTCCTATGCCGAGGCCGAGAACCGTCTTATCGGCGCTCGCACGCAGTCGTCCCGCTCCCGCGAGCGCAAAAATCGTCCCAATCGTCGGACTCCCGGCCATCGGTAGCTCTCGGGATGGAGTGAAAATGCGAACCCGCGCGTCGGTCTCGGGAGCCTCGGGAGGAAACACGAATGTGGTTTCGGGGAGAGCCATTTCATTTGCGATCCGCTGCATCCGCCGCTCGTCAATTCCCGCCGCATCGGGGAACACAGCCTAGCTGGATGCCGGTGAATGGCTGATTCGAAAAAACATCGAGACGGACGTACCGAAGAACAGACATTGGCTTCCTACTCTTCCTTCATCTGAGCGAATTTAGAAGGCAAACAACCGGATTGCCGTCCGATGCCGGCCAGACTTCGCGCCCCGGCTCACCATCATTTTTTCAATGGTTGAGGGCATGGCTCCCGGCGCCATGCGGACTCATCGTGCGCCCGCTGACCGACCATGTAGGCCAACCGGTGAGTTCATGCCTCGCGAAGGGCAATCATCGGGTTCACTTTCGTCGCGCGGCGTGCTGGGAGATAGCTAGCCAGCGCGGCCACTGCAAGTAAAAGCAGAGGCACGATCAGAAACACAGCCGGATCATGGGGGCGCACCCCATAAAGCAAACTTGCCATCATGGACGCAGTGGCTGCAGAAACGACCAATCCGGCAACGATGCCCACGCCGGCAAGTGCGACCCCCTTGCGTAAGAACATTCTCAGAATGTCGTCCCGCCGCGCGCCCAGGGCCATGCGGATACCGATCTCGCGCGATCTTTGGCCGACCATATAAGCCAACAAGCCGTAAATTCCGATGGAGGCCAGAAGCACCGCCAGTCCAGCAAATCCGCCCACCAGATCGGCAGAAAAACGGCGTGAAGCCAGTGATCGATCAAGGACGTCGTTCATAGAAGAAACACTAAATACCGGCAAGTCGGGATCAATGCTCTGGATTTCATGCCGAATCTGTGGTTCGAGCTGGGTCGCGGGCAGAGACGTCCGCAGCACCACGCTCAGTCGCTTGCTGTTGTCTTGATAAGTCGAAACATAGATGTGGGGAACGCCATCGATGTCGAGACCGTCACTCTTGATATCCTTAACAATACCCACGATGGTCGTCCATGGCTTGGTAGGGTCTTTTCCGAACCGCACTCGGCGGCCCAGCGGATCGCTCGGTTGGCCAATACTTACGAGCGGTGCTTTCATCAATGATGGCCACCAGCGGTTTGCCGTCTTCATCGCCCTCGGTGAATGAGCGGCCGCGTAGGAGCATCGTCTGTAACACCTTAAAATAATCGGAGCTTATCCGAATTGCTCTCGGCGCTCAGATCCTGCGAGGACTCGACCGGTCTATCTTCAATCGCGAAGCCTTCAATCGCTACGCCACCGACCGCGTTGGGGTTGGTATTGGTGGTCGGCAGAGCTGAGGTGATGGCGGCGAGTTCCACTCCCGGAATTGCCTTCATGCGCCGCAGCAACTCACGATCAAAGATGGCTCTGCGAGGAATATCGAGATAGGGATCCGCCTCCGATTCGTTGGGATTCGGAAGCTGTATGTTTGCCGTGACAACTTGAGTTGGATTAAAGCCTGGATTTTCCTGCAACAGACCCCGCAATGTACGCAGCAGCAAGCCGGCTCCCACCATCAGTATGACGGCGAAAGCTAGTTCAGACACGATTAGAACATCTCGCAGTCGGCCGGTCTTTGTGCTGTAGCCGGACCCTCGACCGCCTTCACGAATGGCCGAGGAGAGAGCGCCTTTTGCCGAATGAAGCGCTGGAGTAAGTCCAAACATTAAGCCGGTGAGAATGGAAATCAACAGAGCGAACGCCAGCACCACCCAGTCGATTCGTACTTCATTGAGCCGGGGAACGTTCGACGGCACGAAGCGCAGGATGAAGCTCAAAGTGCCAACCGCGGTTACGATTCCCGCGGCACCGCCGACAAGCGACAGCAGCATGGACTCGGTCAGCATCTGGCGCATGATGCGGGCGCGGCTCGCCCCCAGCGCTAACCGCATTGCCATCTCTTGTTGCCGCCCCGAAGCGCGCGCCAAGAGGAGATTGGCAATGTTCAACGATACGATGAAAACGATCAGGATTACCGCACCCAGTAACACCAGCAGCATGGGCCGAACCTTGCCCACCAAAGTTTCTTGCAATGGTTGAATCTCAATGGTCCATTGCGCCTGCGGCGGGTAATCGGTGGGAAAGTCGTGGCGTAATTGGGCAGCCATGGCAGTGAGCCGCACCTGAGCTTGCGCCAGTGTGAGACCAGGCTTGAGTCGTCCGATTCCAGATACTAAAATCCGGGTACCACGCATTGGCGGGGGAAAGGGATCTGCGCTGAATCCGCCGGCGCAAAACACTTCCGCGTCACCGGAAGTCGTCGGTCCAGGATGGCGAAATCCGCGTGGCAGAACCCCAATAATTGTTAAGGGATCATTGTCGATCCGGATGGTACGGCCGAGAACATTTGGATCGGCGCCATAGGCACGGCGCCACAGGCCATCGCTGATCACGGCCTCCGCAGCGAAACCACGCACGAAGTCCTGCGGACCAAACAGCCGTCCAATTTGCGGGGTCACCCCCAGCATGGAGAAGTAGCTGAAACTGCCATTGACCCCCTCGACACGCTCGGGCTGTCCGGCTCCGGTCACATCCTCGCTACCCTCGAAGATCGGCGTCACATCTTCAAATACACCCGATCGCGTCTGCAGGTCATCCAGTTCGGGCTTGGAAAACCTGACGTCCCGCAATCCTACGCCGGGCTCGTTAAAGAAAACTCGTACCAAACGATCGGGATCGGGGTAGGGCAGAGAACGCAGCAACACGGCATTCACGATGCTGAAAATCGCAGTGTTGGCTCCCACGCCAAGAGCCAGCGTCAGGACAGCCACGATGGTGAATGTGGGCTTCTTGACCAGCATGCGCGAACCATAGCGAACATCCTGAAGTAAAGTCCCCATGAAGGCGCTCCTCCCGGTCAATATCACGGAATCATAGAAAGGCGAATTCCTCGCTCCGACCAATCAGTTGGGGGACGTTTCCGTCTGTCCCCGATTTCACTGATTTCACTCCGATTTCACTTTCTTCAGCGGTCCGGCGCAATCACCAGGCGGAAGCTCGCCTTGTTCTCTGCAGCGCTGTTGGCTGTCAGCTGTGACTATCAATAAATCGTCCAGGCAACGGACAAGATCTTCCACTGCCCATCAATTTTGCACACCTGCCAGACCTCGAGGCCTGAATGGTGAACCTTGTCATTGATGACAAAATCGTAATTAAATGTCACCAGCCCTAGAGGACCGTCCTGGCGAATCTCGATGTTGCGAAATCTCTCTTCGAGTTTGTCCTTCGACGAAGCGAGGAGTTTCGCAAATCCATCCAGCTGGCTCGGGCCAATCCCATCGAACTGAGCGTTATATCTGCGGGCGCTATCAATCTCTTCCTGGGTGTTGGTGTGATGAAAGAGCACATCAGGGTTCAGCACGAGCTTCGTTAGGGCGTAGCCGTCCTTGCGAATAATATCTTGACGGAACTCGTCCAACAGGCCGCGAATCCTCGTGATGTCATCGCCGTTGGAGTTGAATTTGGGTTCCGCGTCCTGCGCCGACGCTTGAGAAACCAAGCTACATATAAGGAGTGCAAGGAATACAGCGCCCATTCTCTTTTTATTCATATGCCATTGTCCTTTCAGATCCGTATAACAATTTCATTTCAAAATAAGTTCACGAATGTATTCATTGCCCAGAACTTTTCTGTAATCATTCCGGCCCACTCTGGCCTTGTTCTGAAACTCGGTGCTACCGATTACTTTCTTGGCCACATCTTCTAGCTCGACGCCTTTATCTAAAGCCGCTGCCGCGTTTTCATAGGTGATCCAGAGAATTATGTTGGGCTGATCCGGTGATTTTGGAGTAAGCCCGAAGACCTTGTAATCGATGATTAGCCCAGCTTTCTTCGTGGCTTCCATGGTCGGCTTCCATGTCGAATTTAGCCAATCGATGTACTCTTCAAAATGTCCGTACTCAACTCGCACGTAGGCCAACTCAGTGACGGGGCCGTCAGAATACTGGCGCACATCCTGCGCACGTGCATTAAGTGAAAGTGAGAAAACTGCGAGACAGGTGGATAAGATAATAGTCTTAGTTATTGTCCTCATTTCTCTTCTCCTGTTGTGATATATCTCTACTCGGCTATCCACCACTCCGACCTACCCTCAACTGAACCTAAGGAGCGAGCTGGACCCACTTTTCTCCCGGCTTGCCATTCTGCTCGCCTGTTACCAAGTTGCATTGAATGCGAAGGGTCGTTATCGCATCGGCGGCGGCCAGATCACCCCGCGGCGCTCCTACTTAGACCAGGGCGGAACTACTCCGTTGCTGCGCGCGTACGCGATCGACTGCCCTAGATGCTCGTGTTGATCCTTGAAAATCAGCATCAGTGCGTCCAGCTTCGTCATGTCTCTTCCGAACAGTTTCACCGGCGTCCGCAGGTCGTTGTCGGAAAGTCCCGTAATCGCTTTTTGCAAATTGACGTAAGAAGCCTTTAGAGCTTCCTGCAATTTCTCCGGATCGGTGATAGGCGCGGGCTTTGCTTCCGTATTCGGTGTGCCCGAAAGCACGCCAACGATCATGCCGTTCTCCGTAACGATCAGGTTGAACACGTCGCCGACGGAGCGAACGCCCTGGCCGGGCTTCCAGTCGTACTTGCCCGACATAACGCGCGCGAGTCCGGTGAATTTGTCGGAAAGTGTTGCGACATCTTTTCCAAAGGCGGCCTGTATTCCTGCCGGTTGCGCCTGCGCCAACGGCACCATCAGAGCGACCGCAAGCGCACAAACTCCGTACTGAGTCAGAATCTTCATCATGTGGAACTCCTTTTCGTCACTACTCCCGCGCACTGGACAATATGCCGAGAACAACCAGTCTTTGCAGGAAAAGTGACATGCGGCGTCCGAAGTGAGACAAGCGGTCAGAGTTGGCCGTCAAATACTGTTGCCACGGGTCCGGTGACAGGTTTAATCAGCTAGGTCGTTCATCCGTTCTCGTGTCGGCTGGAGAACTCCACGTTCGATCTGGTGTACAAGGTCTGTAATTGTGGCGTTCACATGTACCGGCACTCCGGACGCGTGGCCTAACGTCACCACATAGCCGTTGATGAAGTCGATCTCAGTCTTACGGCCGCGCTCGAAGTCCTGGAGCATCGAGGGTTTGACGTCTCCGTAGAAAGCAATCACAGCCTCGACCCACGACTCATAATGTCCCTCTGCGGCAAAATTGCTCGGCCATCCGGGCGGAATCGGGTCCATGGCCAGACGCTCCAGCCGGGTGCCGATTGCAAGTGCCACGGACAACGCTTCCTCGTACGTCCGTCGGAAGACTTTCTTGCCTGCCTCCGTTTCCATGTACTGACGCATGGTTTGCGAACAGAGCGCACCGAGGGTTGTAACCGAGCAATTGATCAGGAGTTTCGACCAGATGGCACCAGTCAGGTTTGAAGATACCTTGACCTCAATCGCTCGACCTAAGACGCGCGAAACCCGCTCGACGCGCTCACTGACACCACCAGAGAGTTCGCCTATCAGTAGATGCCCTGCATTCTTCTGCTCGTAGACGCCGACTTCTACCATCGTGGCACCAAGATTTGAGAATCCGCCAAGGATCTTATCTTCGCCTAGACGATCCGCAAGCACCCGTGCAACGCCCCCATTCTGTATAGGCAATATGACTCCTTCGGGGGCAAGTAGGCCCACCACATGGGGCGCGATTTCCAGCGCGTCCTGCGCTTTGGTGGCCAGCAGGATCACGTCGAACTGGTCTCCCTTTCCGTAGTCCTCAATTGCGGCAACGTCGATAGCGTCTGCCCTTACCTCTCCTCCGATGCCGGACACTCGCAGGCCCGATCTGCGCAATGTCTCCGCAGAATCGGTATTGCGAGCCGCAAGCCGGACGGGCAGTCCTGTGCGGATGGCACGCGCCGCAATTGTTCCGCCCAACGCGCCAATGCCTACTATCAGTATTTGCATTTTGGAGCCTCCAAGATCCCCGCGATGAGGCCCTCTTTGCGTCGCCTCAAGCCTTGACGACGAGGTCGATCTCGACGCAGGCCCCAAGCGGTAGCACGGCGGCCCCGATCGTCGTGCGGGCGGGAAAAGGCTGACTGAAATACTTTGCGTAGATGCCATTCATCGCGGCGAAGTCACTCATGCTCGTGAGAAACACACCGGCGCGCACGACGTCATCGAAACTCTTGCCGGCCGCCTTGAGGACTGCCGAGAGGTTCTGGAGGACGCGCTCTGTCTCTGCCACAATGCCCCCCTCCACCACCTTGCCGGTGGCCGGGTCTTGGGCGACCTGTCCGCTGAAATAGAGGAAACCACCGACCTCGATCGCCTGGGAAAACGGGCCGACCGGCGGCGTGAGTTCCGGCGAAGTAATCGCGGTCTTGCTCATGGCAAACTCCTGTGGATACTGGGTTAGCTGGCCGTCAGCTGGTGAAGATGACGAGCCCGTGTGGGGTCTTGCGATGCTCCTGCTCACCGGACAATATGACGCGAAGAACCAGCGTTTGCAGGAAAAGTGACATGCGGCGTCCGAAGTGAGACAAGCGGTCCGTCCTGAGTGATGTCTCCTTCGAAGTCTCCGCTATAATCCGTCCCGGAGAGGTCGACAAACCCATTGCTGCAGGCCACACCAGATATGGGACGCACGAGATGGATTTTGATCCTGTGTGCGTGGACGATTGTAGGACTGTTGTTCACCGTGCGGGAGATCGTGGTGGCGAGCGTTCACGGCGGGCACGTCAACTGGGTGATCGTGGGTGTGATCGAACTCGTCTACTGGAACGTATGGGCGGCGTGCACACCGCTTGTGGTTGCTCTGGCCAAACGGTTCCCGTTGACGGGCCAGAGGTTTGTATCTCATATAGCGATCCACACGGTCACGTCGTTCATGATGGCTCCCCTGGGATCTGTCATCGCATACTTTCTGAGCCGTGGACTTCTGGGGTTACTTTTTCGCATGACCGATCCTGGTGCGCTACGCCTTCTCTCGACCTTCACAGTCAGTGTTCTGTCTATGAGCTTTACTGGCATCCTTACGTACTGGCTAGTTGTGGGACTGTATCAGTCGGTCCACTTTTACCAGGCCGCTATGGAGCGCCAGACTATAGCGGCGCAACTGGAGACGCAGCTCTCCCACGCCGAACTTGAGAACCTTAAGAGCCAGTTACATCCGCACTTTTTGTTCAACAGTCTTCACAGCATTGGAGTCCTGATGCAGGAAGACGTCGATGCTGCGAGCCATCTGCTGGTCTGCCTCGGCGACTTGCTGCGCATGGCCCTCGAACGGCGGGAGAACGAGATCACTTTGCAGAGCGAGCTCGAGTTCGTCGGCAAGTATCTGGAGATCGAACAGACACGGTTTCACGATCGCTTGAAAGTTCACATGGACGTGCCACCTGACCTTCTCGGAGTCTATGTACCGAGCCTGGCGCTTCAGCCACTGGTTGAGAATGCTATCAAGCACGGCATCAGCGTCGATTCCGTCGCAGGCCGGCTAGAGATCGCCGCGCAACGCCGCAACGGCAGAATTTGGCTCTGCGTCCGCGATGATGGCCCTGGTCCGGCGCCGGGATCGCGCCTGCGATTCGGCGTCGGACTCACCAATGTCCAGTCACGCTTGAAACAGCTCTACGGGGACGAGTCATCGCTGGAACTTACCGGGGGCGACGGTCGAGGCTGTGAGGCCATCATCACCATTCCACTGCGGAGTTCGAATGAAGACGCGAGTCCTCATCGTCGATGACGAACCGATCGCCCGCCGCGGTATCCGCCGCTATCTGGCCGAACACGACGGCATTGAAGTTGTAGGCGAGGCGGCGAACGGAATAAGTGCGGTGGAGCAGATCAACGAACTTCATCCCGACATCGTTTTTCTCGATGTGCAGATGCCTGATCTGGATGGTTTTGGGGTCATCGAAAATGTGGAGCCATCGACCGGCCCCGCTCCCGTTTACATCTTCGTCACGGCTCACGACGTGCACGCCCTCCGTGCATTCGAAGTGCACGCTGTTGACTATCTCCTGAAACCGTATGATAAGGAGCGATTTTCCAAGGCACTGGTTCACGCCCGTCAGGTCCTCGAACAGTCCAGGAAAGCAAATCGGGGTCTCGAACCACTGCTCCAATCCCTCCGTAATCTCCGCCCGTTGGAACGCTTTGTGGTAAAGGACAGGAAGCGGATTTTCTTTGTTCCCGTTTCGAACGTTTTGTGGATCGAAGCCACAGGAAACTATGCCTGCATACACACCGCCAGCGACAGTCACCTGTTGCGGGAAACCCTGGCACACCTGGAAGAGAAACTGGCGCCACAGCATTTCATCCGCGTGCGGAAATCGGCCATCGTGAACGGTGCCTGCATTAGCGAGATTCGTCCGATGTTCGATGGGGTTTACGACATCGTACTGGCAGAAGGAACGGTGGTCACATCGAGCCGCAGATACGCTCACAAGTTACGAGCGCTGCTGGAATCCTAGTCTCCTGAAGTGAGTGAACCCGCTGAAGCGGCGGCCGTGGCAATGAAACTGCTAGAGGTCATTTCTCATCCACTTCACGAGCTTTCGACCTCCTCGCGCGGAGCAGTCGTGTCAAGCTTATGCTTCAGTTGGGGGACTCTTTTTACGCCGGCGTTTTCCGATCTGGGTCTTCTGTCGCGCACCGTTTGTTCACCTCGCATTCAAAACAAGGGATTTCGAATCCCGGGATGGAGGCGAAAGCAGAGCAAACCCTCAAGCCCTCAGAAGCCGGTCTCAGGGAAGGAACTCCCACTGACATTCCATCAGTCATCTTTCTCTGCAATCACCTGATGAACCGGATGTTTGTGCCTTCAGGAGTGCGCGATTAATGTGCCTGAGCCGTAGCTTCCAAAGAAGTCTTTTCTGCACGTTCCATTTCCCTTCAGAACTTCCTTTGTTTTCAACATTAGAATTCTCCGAGATGGGATAGCTTTTGTGAACACGTGCTGCTATGTCGAGCGGAAGGATTCTATCCGTTTCTGTCGCGCTGACTCGGAACGAGGGAAGTGCAGATCAAGCAGTAATAGCTAAAACAACTGCCAAAGACACGCATCAGGCGGTGAGATGGTGCTCCAGTCTCGGTCTTCGTGGCAAACGGTCTTCATGGTTCTTCCGGGAACACGGCCTTGCTACGCCGGGAAGCGCTGGCAGGGGTTGATGATGTAAGGGGTATCAACCTTCTACTGTGTGACTAACTTTGTGATTTGGTAGACTCAGGCTATCTTTGGTCGGTTCTCATTCGCTGCATGCTCGACCACTCCGAGCAGTGTTGATGGTGGAAAATCAGTTCTTCGACGAATCCCGTGAACAGTCACAGATCAAGGCGCGGATTGTAGCGAAGTATTTCTGGGCGTGGGCGAAGGTCGTCATACCTTCAACAAAACAGCATTCTAACCGCATTGCATATATTGACCTGTTCGCTGGGCCGGGAAGATACGAAGACGGCACACTTTCGACTCCGTTGCTCGTCCTGAAGAAAGCAATCGAAGACAAGGACATGCGGGAAATGTTGGTGACGCTCTTCAATGACAAGGATGCCGCGAATGTTGGAAAGCTGAAGAAAGCCATAGCTGCATTGCCCGCAATCGATAAGCTGAAGCACGAGCCGCAGGTCTCGAACGATGTCGTCGGAGACGAAATCGCAAAGCAGTTCGCAACTCTTAGACTGGTTCCTACGTTCTTCTTCGTTGATCCATGGGGTTACAAAGGGCTTTCCCTCAAGCTGATTAACGCAGTTTTGCAAAACTGGGGCTGTGACTGTGTGTTCTTTTTCAACTACAACCGAGTCAACATGGGTCTGAACAATGAAGCCGTTCGAACGCATATGGATGCTTTGTTCGGCCAGGAAAGGGGCGATGCACTGCGAGCTAGATTGTCTGGTTTGAGTTCCGCTGACAGGGAAAATCTGATTGTCGAAGAACTTGCAAACTCGCTGAAGGAGATGGGAGCATCTTTCGTCCTGCCGTTCGCCTTTAAGAACGAAAAAGGAAGCCGCACAACTCACCACCTGATTTTCGCCAGCAAAGATTTCAAGGGTTATGAAATCATGAAAGAAATCATGGCCCAGGAGAGTTCTGAGCTTAATCAGGGCGTTCCGACCTTCGAATACTCACCGGCTTCCGAGAAGTTCCCTACGCTGTTTGAGCTCCTACGTCCGCTTGATGATCTGGCCCAAATGCTGTCGAAGGAGTTTGCGGGCGAAACACTATCCATGTACAACGTGTACAGGCTTCACAGTGTCGGGCGTCCATTCTTGAAGCGTAACTATAAGCGTGTGCTGGCCGCGATGGAAGCGGATGGGAAGATACGCGCTACGCCACGAGCAGAAAAGCGTCAAAAGCGGAAGGGCGAGGTTACTTTTGCCGACGGTGTCACGGTGAGTTTCCCGAAGGAAAGACGGAAGACTTGAGATGAGTATTCAATCACAAATCGAATGGACAGATGCAACGTGGAACCCGGTGAGAGGGTGCACAAAAATAAGCCCTGGCTGCAAACATTGCTACGCTGAGACCTTCGCGGAGCGGTTTCGTGGGGTGAAGGGTCATCCCTACGAGCAAGGGTTTGATCTTCGTCTGGTGCCATCGAAGCTCGAAGAGCCGTTGCGGTGGAAAACACCAAAAATGATATTTGTGAACTCAATGAGTGACCTGTTTCACGAAGCAGTGCCTGACGACTACATTGAGAGCGTTGCGGAAGTGATGGTCAAAGGCAACTGGCATACCTATCAGGTTCTTACCAAGCGATCCAGCCGAATGCGAGATATGCTCAAGACTAGTTTGAGATTCGCGAGCACGCAGAAGCATATTTGGTGGGGCGTCAGCGTTGAGAACAGGCAGTACGGCTGCCCCAGAATCGACCACTTGCGATCTGCGGCTGCGTGTGTTCGTTTCCTTTCGATAGAGCCACTCCTTGAAGATTTGGGCGTGATAGACCTAACGAATATTGATTGGGTGATTGTTGGCGGCGAAAGTGGAACCAGCGCCCGCCCCATGAAGCGCGAGTGGGTTGTGTCGATTCAGCGACAGTGTGCGCACAACGGCATTCCGTTTTTCTTCAAGCAATGGGGTGGGGTACACAAATCGAAGGCTGGCCGTTTACTTGACGGTCAAACCTACGATGAGATGCCAGTTGATCACGGGCATTCGCTCAGTTTGGTTCCCGCAAAGTGATGGGAAGGGGATTCTTCAAATAGAAACCTTGAAGGACGTCTAAATAAGTAGGGAGTGTGGCACTCGATAGGCCTTGTCCATCAAACGAGCCCACGGCGGGATGCCGACACGTCGACGCAGGTCGGCGAACCGGGGATCGGAGCGAAGGGGGTCCCAAAGCGCCTGTACTTTGATGTAAGCAAGACGACTGAACCGCTCCTCGTAAGCTTTTTCTGGCCAACTGAAGGCCTGATCTTTATCTTCCAGCCCGGCGTAAACCAGCGCAACGAAAAGGGCGGGTACAAAACTCTGCTTCGAGGCCGCCTTAAGCGCCTCGATCACCTGTAGCGACCCCTTTCGCTCGCCTAATCGAGCATGCGAGTATCCAAGAAGGGCGAGAGAAGCGGCGCCGCTTCGGCTCAGTGCGGAATATTTTTCCAGCGCGGATAGACCTTCTCGGTACATTCCTTTCGAGAGATACCCGTCTGACTGTCGGACGACCGGCTATCTCGTTTCCCTGAGGATTTCAGTGAACCCTTAGTGTGCCAAGTGCTGGCGCCTTCACTAGACAGCAATTCGTACCCGGAAACGGCGCAGGGTGTTGAGTTTCGTGAGGCTCCAGTAGACAATGAACGCGTGAGTCCACACAAGCACCGGATCGCCGACTACCTGCGGCCCAAAACGCTGGCGATGTTGTTGCTTGGGTTTTCTTCAGGCCTTCCCTTTCTCCTGGTCGGCAATACGTTCGGCTACTGGCTGCGCGATGAACACACCTCCCTGACGGCGATCGGGTTTCTTTCCTGGGTGGGCATTGCCTATTCGTTAAAGTTTCTGTGGGCGCCCGTGATGGATCGCGTCGACTTGCCGTTGTTTAAACGGCTTGGACATCGGCGCGGATGGATGATGTTTTCTCAGATTGTCGTCGGGCTGGCGCTGTTCGCGATGGGCGGAACTGGTACGAAAGCCGGGCTCGGCCGGCTTGGCGCTCTTGCGCTCGTCGTAGCGTTTGCCTCATCGACACAGGACATTGTGGTCGACGCCTGGCGAATTGAATCGGCAGACGACGGAGAAGAACAAGGCCTCCTGGCGTCTGCCTATCAGTTCAGCTACCGCCTGGCCCTCTTGGCTACAGATTCCGTTATCCTCATCGTGGCAGCGACCGTAGGCTGGCGCATGTCCTACGGTATTTACGGCGCATGTATGGCCGTTGGAATGATCGCGACCTGGTTTGCGAAGGAACCGGAGCGCGCGGATGCGGTGATGGATGATAAACAACTCGAAGCGCCACTTTGGACGCCGCGCGGTTTCTTTGACGCTGTTCTGGGACCGTTCATCGCTTTCTTCCGCGCACATGGCTGGCTCGCGCTTGTGATGTTAGCGGCAATCAGCCTGTACCGGTTGCCGGACTTCATCATGGGTCCGATGGCGAATCCCTACTACCACGACATCGGTCTTTCGAAGCAAACAGTCGGAGCGGTGCGGGGCTCAATCCGGCTCATCGCTGCATGTCGTCCGGTAGCGGTAACTCGCTACCGCCATCCCCATCAGCCCGCAAACCCGGCGCTCGCTGACCACGTACGTTACTCGCAGCCAGTCCGCGTCCGCCCGCTGGTTTACGAGCTCCATCCGTTTTTTGCGATCAGCGCCTTCAGCATCTCTTTGTCCAGGCTCAGATCCACCACCAGCTTCTTCAACTTCGTGTTCTCGTCGCGCAGTTGCTTCGCCTCCTGCGCCTCGCTCACATCCATCCCGCCATACTTCGCCTTCCAGGCATAGATCGTGTGCTTCGACACCCCCACTTCTCTGGCCACGTCTTCTGCCTTACGCCCCGCCTCCAACTGCTTCAGCACCCCGATCATCTGCGCCTCTGTGTGATTGCTCTTCGACATACCTCTTCCCTTTCCTTCGTCCGAAATCATACTCGGACTTGTTCGGAAATCGGGGAGCAGGTCATTCTGGTACGTAGCGGTGAAAAAGATGTTGCGTGAACATAAATTTTCCATAAAGTAGATTTACTGACTCACCTCTTTTGCGCCCAACACTTCCCCGCCTCTATGCGGGTTTTTTATTGAGATTAAGCCAATCTCAGGCGCGACTGAGATAGAAAGCAATGGCGGGCCGTTGTGTTTTTGGACCCATTCGGCGCGAGCGTGGAGTGGAAGGTGATTAAGGCCATCGCCGACACAAAAGCGGTGGACCTGTGGATTCTGTTCCCCTACGGCGCGATAAATAGGATGCTAGTGAGCGACGCCCTACCGCCCAAGGCTTGGGCGGATCGACTGACGCGTATTTTTGGGACTGATGAATGGAAGAAAGACTTTTATTCCACGAGTTCTTGGCAGTCGCTTATTGACCCGGAGAAGCGTGTGGAACGCACGTACAAAACGGCCGATCAGGAGCGAATCACGGAGTTCTTCATGAAACGCATGAAGGGGAAGTTCGCAGCGGTAGCGAAACCGGGATTTCTCTACAACTCCAAGGGGCTACTCTTTGTCCTGATGTTTGCTGCAGGAAATGAAAAGAGTGCCAACGCGGGAGTGAAGATCGCGAACGATTTGATGAAAGGCCTTGGTCAGTAGAGACCGGCGGGGAATTCCCATTCCACAAACCGTTCCACACGACTCATGGCCTTGTATGCCTTGCGGGTAGTTCCGGCAATCTCCGCGCATTGGAAGATTGTTCTAAAACCTAAAAACGCCCCTCTGTCACGGCGCCGTTCTGGGCCGAACAGACTACTGACCGGGCCGACTGACTGTCGGTCAGCAAGCCTACTTCAGATTTTTATAAAACCGAGTAGATTCGCCTGCGTGCACTGTGCCAGATTGGATTTCCGAAACGCTCCGGTTTGTACGCTGCTGTGACCAGTTTCGGCTTAGAGATTATTTTCATTGTTGCACAACAAATGATCCAGTTTCGGCACGCCTGCTCGCTTCATTGCGGTATGTTCGGCGAACTTCGTTTCATAGTGCAAGTTCAGGCGAAGACGGTCATTGTATTCGTCACAGAACTCCGGGGGAATGACTTCGAGAAGTTCCGCGTCATAGACATCGCCGACGCCGTTGAAATCTAGCCAAGCGTCTAAAGTTGGCTCGATGCCGTGCATCAGGAGCACTGCGATTGTGGGGTTTTTCGAATAACGTCTAGGATGTTCCATCGTCACTCACCTGTGAACGGTCATCGGACACGCAACGAAGACTGACACAGCGTGGAATGCTAGCAGCCTTCGGTTTGACTCAGAACGTCGCCGCCTAATCATGGCTTTGACATTCTCTTCACACCCATCTCCACGAGCCATTTGCTTATGTTGCCGGGGTCAAATCTCACACACGATCCCACACGAAACGAGGGGATAGTTCCGCGCTTTGCTCGTCGCAGGATCGTTAAACGCGACACGCACAGCATATCTGCGAGTTCCTCAGCGGTCATGGCGTGCTGAATCGCCTTTATTCGGGAGGCGAGAGACATCAATTGATGTTTGCTTCTTTCGCCTAAATTCTTAGTTTCCATTCTTGCCTCCAAAAATCTGGTTGACCTTTTCACGCACGGCTTCGTTGCGTGCCGGCTTCAGATACCGCATTGTGCTCTCCATATCCGAATGACCGAGCCATTGCTGCACGGTACGGAGATCGACTCCGGCCCAGAGACAGCGGGTCGCGAACGTTGCTCGAAATTTGTGCAGCCAGAAGTTGTCCTTATTGAGTTTGGCACGCTCTGCAACCACTTTCAGATCGTCCAGGAAATTAAGCTTCGGATTGCAGCCAGCCGTCGGAAAAACGAGATCGTATGCCTTATTGGCTTTCGTCTTCCATGCCTTGAGACTCTCGACCAGATTCGACGGAATCGGAATTTCCCGTTCCTTGTAGGCTTTTGGCGTCCATCCTCGATCCGGTTTGTGAGTTACACGGACGATCGCGTGCTTCAGATTGATGTCCGACCAATACGCATACATGACTTCCTGTTCTCTCATGCCCGTCATCAAAAAGAACTCAAACCAGAGTCGCTCCTGATCATCACAAGCTTTGAACAGAGTATCGAGTTCTTCTTGTTCGTAGATCTCGGGCTCCTCCTCCGTGTACCGTGGCCAGTCCGTCTTCTTGACCAGTCCACGAATTCCGTTTGCCTTCAGGAACGACATCACGTTTGCGAACTTGTTCCAGCAACTTCGCGGAGCTTGGTCCTTGTCATCGCGGAGAAATGCTGCGAATTTGAGTAGGTCTTTGCGCTGGATCTCTTCGAGGAAGTGCTTTGGACAGGACTCGCTGAAATAGCTTAGAGAGGTCGTGTACGCGGCCAGCGTCTTCGACTTCTTCGTCAGCTTCGTTTCTTCGAGGAAGTCCTCAACGGCGGTCGCAAGCGATGTGTGGCCGTTATTGCCGTTCTCAGGCAAGACCTCGATGCCGTTGTTTTTCGCGTTGAGTTCGGCTTCCTTTTGCAGACGGCGGGCCGTCGCCGTTGCGGCGTCCTTTCCAATGGACAAGACGGACTCTCTTCGCGCTTTCCCGCCACTCCAGATAATAGGAGCCCTCAGGATGCCGCTCTTCCTCGCCATTGACGACAACCCAGTCCGGCCGGATGCGGCCATTCGCCGAAAGCACGACAGGGCAATACCGCAGGCCTTGGGGAGTCTTGATTCGTTTGGTGACATTGACGTCGCGGTTCACGGTGATCCTTTCCTGATTCGTGGTATCAGTCTAGGTATCACCACGACGTAAGTGCAAGATTACAAAGGTAATGGCGGAGAGAGTGGGATTCGAACCCACGTTACCCTTTCGAGTAAACACGCTTTCCAAGCGTGCGCCTTCAGCCACTCGGCCATCTCTCCGGCGAGCTTGCTGCGATGGGAAGCAGGACTCCGGAAGGACATCAGCGTGTCGAACAACGCCTGAAGGCGCTGCTTCGCGAACGCTCCATCGATTCTATGGCCCACAGGCAGAAAATCGCAACCTGCGTAATCACATTTCGATGGAGAAGAAATTTCCTCGACGGGAGAGGAGAGAATGGAGTCTGCGGGCTATTTCATACGTAAGCACATGCAGGTCGAAGGTCGTTCCTACGAACTCTTGCCATTCGCCGATGCCGCCGCGGCTTGCACGTCGGGTGACGCCGACCCATTGGCGTGTCCGTTCGAAGAATCTTCTGCAGCCTTCTTCTCGCTTTCGACTACGCGATGATTCAGGCAGTAGAGTGCGAGTTCCAGACGGTCAGCCACACCGAGCTTGTCATACACCTTGCGCAGATAATTCTTCACGACTTGCTCGGTTGTCCCTACTCGCAACGCGATTTCCTTGTTCTTCATGCCCTGCGTGACGCAGGAAACGATCAGCGATTCTTTAGGCGTTAATTGCACCTTGGGACGGCTGCCCGTGGGCCGCGTGGACTGCGTTCGGTAGGCGCTCAGCACCCAGTTCGTACCTTGCCGGTCAAGCCACGGCTCGCCTTGCGCAACCTTCCGCAGGCACTCCACCAGAATTTCGGGTTCCACTTCGCGCGACACGATCCCATGCGCACCGCGACGGAACAGGTCGAGCGTCAATTCCTCATTAGGTTCGTGGGTCACTACCACCATCTTCATTTGCGGGCATTGCCGCAGAAGATCAGCCACGGCTTCGAGAGGATTCGGAGTCAGCGCGGCTTCCAGGATCAGCACGTCGGCGGAAAATTTCTTGGCCGCGGCCAGCGTTTGGGCCAGAGTTTCCGATTGGCCCACCACGCGTATGTCATCTTCGAGCGCAAAAATCTTGCGCAGCCCGGCACGGAAGATGGCTTGCGTATCAGCCACGATCACGCGAATGAACTGGCCGTTACTGTCGCCTTCGTGCGGCTGATCCAGGTTGTCTGTCAGGCTGACCGGAATGCTTGCCATCGGTTCCCTTACAGCGCCCTACCTGCGCTCAAATCGGTACTCGTCGATGACCACGCCTACCCCGCGACGGCCACCGTCTTCAAAACTACGCACCACCCTGCCTCTGCAATCGACCCGAACATCTTCCATCGCGCCGACCACATCGGCGGGCAGAGAAATCGTGAAGTCCACCGGCGAACCAATCGGCATGTCCGCGTCCACTTCGAACAACACTCCATTCGCCGATATGTTCTGCGTCTCCGACGGGCGCACACCGGCATCCGACTTCACCGCGATCGGCAACTTCACCGGAAAACGCGCCGCACTCTGCACGTCGGCGTAAGGCTTGCGACCCGCGTTGTTCGCGTTCTTCCCGTCCTTGCTGGCTTCAGATGACACGGTGTTCGCGGCCTCTTTCGGGTCACTGGGCTTCTTCGAACCCAAGCGACCAGAGATGGACATTTCGAAGGCAGCTTACACCGCGGAATCTACTGTTGAAAGTTACCGAAGTCATGGAACTTCCTGTGCGTAAGATATTGTGGGGCAAGGAATTATGCGGGTTCTTTATGGCTGTCGCGGGGAGCCGGGCAGGTTGCGGCGATTCGACAGTTGGGTTGAGAGCGGCAGCGCTGAGCACTTGGCATTTGGCACTTGGCCAGTTGGAACAACGGAAGTGTCGCAACAGGTGGCCAAATGTTAAGTGCCAAGTGCTAAATGCCTGCCACGCACTTGAAAACGACTGCCGAGGGGTTTCTAGAACTTCGTCACTTCCGTAAAGTTGAAATCCCGAACCTTCATCGCCGACACCACCATATCGAAGGACTCTTCCCCGCTCGCGCGAATGGGAGTTCCCATGGCTTCGACATTCGACAGCATGTGGATGAGGCTCTCGTTGAAACGGAAGTTGCGCACGCCGGCCTTCACCTTACCGTCTTCGACCAGGAAAGTTCCGTCGCGCGTCATCCCCGTGAGGATCTTTTCGTAAGGAACGACTTCGCGGATATACCACAAGCGTGTCACCAGCACTCCGCGCTCGGTCGATGCAATCATCTCGTCAACCGTCTGCGGGCTCGTCGGGGCGGCGAACACAATGTTTGCGGGCATCTCGCCCATTTCATTAGGCAGCAGGAAGCCATGGCCTGAAGGCGCGATCGTTCCTACCTTCGTGGCAAACTCCGACCTCTTCATCTTCTCGGCTGTGCCGCGCGCATAGACCACCCGGTTCACAATTCCCTTCTGGACCAGTGGAACGCGCTGCCGCCGCATTCCCTCGCCATCGAAGGGCGCGCCTGTCTGCAAAGGGTAAGACGCGTCATCCCAAATATTCAGATTTTCGCCGAACAGTTGCGTCCCGATGCGGTTGTTGAGAAACGACCGTTCATCAAGAATGGCTTGGCCGCTGAAATCCCAGAACATGAAGCCGACGATGTCGAGGACGGCCGCGGGCTCGAGGATCACGGTGTATTTTCCCGGAGCAATTTCCTTTGGGGCAGCCGAATCAATCGCCTTTCGCGCGGCTGTCTCGGCCAAGGCCTCTGCATCCACGTCGCGCACGTTCGGCGAGTTTACCTTCTGCCAACCGGAAGAATCCGCCGCAATCATCGTTACGGAAGCTTCAGCCGCCGTCTGCGTATGCCAATCACTCAAACCCCGCGAGTTGAAGATGCCTTCAACAGATTCTGAATTCGAATAGGTTCCCGCCGTCGTCAGCTTAAGGCGGTTTGCGACAGCGACCATGCGGCTGACGGTTGCGGCCCTTTCTTCGGGAGTGATCGAAGCGGTCTCAGCGAAATGACGTGAGGGCAGTGCCCCGCACATCGACTTGGCCGCGTCGCGCTCCTGCTCTGTCGGCATCGGAAGCAAATCCGGATCAGGATGCTGTACCTTAGCCAGGCTCTCCGAAGCGAGCACCACCCTCTTCAGGCTGTCTTCGTCGAGTTTGTTCGTGGAAGCCCGTGCTGTTCGCCCGCCAAAGGTAGTGCGTACCGATACGCCATAGTTCTCATCCGCGACATTCTGATGGATGACGTTGTTGGCGAAACGCGTGAGGGCAGAATGCCCACCGTAGAAATAGGCTTCGACCTCGTCGGCGGTCGAGTGTTTCTGAATTCGTGAAAACAAATCGGCGGCTAGTTCCTTTGTCAGCATTTAATATGCGGCACTAAACTGGCGTTGTACCGTCACGCGCCTCCATACGCACTCCCTACCTTGATTCCCCGAAACCTCGCCGGCGACGCGCCATGCCCGGTTCCCATCACTTGTTGTGGTTGCCCCTTGCCGCAATTTGGCGTTCCCCACAATGTCCACTCGTCGCGCGAACAGATCGCATCCATGGCATTCCAGAACTCGGTGGTGATCCCCGAATACGACGGATTCTTCAGCATGCGACCGCGCTTCCCTTTTTTAATCTCCCAGCCAATCTCGCAGCCGAACTGAAAGTTGTAGCGCTTGTCGTCGATCGACCACGACTTGTTGGTCTCCATGTAGATGCCGTCGTCCGTATCGGCGATCAGTTGCTCGAGCGTGAGCGGAGTGTCGCCGGGCAGAATGCTGATGTTCGTCATCCGGATCATGGGCAGCCGGTTCCAGCATTCGGCCCGTAAGGTTCCACCCGATCGGGTGGCTCCGATGGTGTGCGCCGTCTCGCGCGAACTCAGGTATCCGGTGAACAGTCCATGCGTGATGATCGGAGTACATTGCGCAGGCACGCCCTCATCGTCGAAAGCAAAGGTGCCGAGCCCCGGGCCATGCTCCTGCCGCGCATCGGCGACGACGTTCACCAGGTCGCTGCCGTATCGCAACTTCCCCAGCTTGTCGAGCGTAAGAAAAGATGTGCCCGCGAAATTCGCTTCCATGCCTAACACGCGGTCCAGTTCGATCGGATGCCCGATCGACTCGTGAATCTGCAAACCCAACTGCGAGCTGTCGAGAATAATTGTGAACGAGCCTTCCGGACACTGATCCGCCTTGTGCAGCGCGACGGCCTCTTCGGCGACCCCCCTCGCGTTCTCGACTAATTTCAGCTCCTCGATCAGTTCGTATCCTTTGTTCTGCCACTGCCCCCCAAACGAATTCGGATACGAACGCTTCATGATGTCGGTGCCGGCAAAGGAATACGCAGCGTACCCGGCGCCCGTCGAGTATTTCGTCTGGTGAACGCTCGCACCCTCGGAAGAAGCGAACCATGACTCCTCCCGCTTGAAGTTCATGCCGGCCTCGGCGAGCGTGACGCCCGTGGCGGAGCGCAATTCGCTGTCGATCTTCAGGAGCAGTTCAAGGTTCTGCTCAACAGAAGTTGTAAACGGATCAATCTGGATGGGAGTCGTCCATTCCGCGACCACCGGGGTTTCCGGCGCGAGACGGACAGCTTCATGTTTCACCTGTGCAGAAGCATGAGCGATCGCCAGTGCCCGGGCCGCAGTGTTTTCCACCGCCGCCCGGCTCAAGTCTTTCGACGCAGCAAATCCCCACGCCCCGTTGGCCAACACCCGAATGCCGATGCCCTCAGACTCCGCGTCCGAAGCGTGGCCAACCTTTCCGTTCTTCGTCGCGAGGGAGCGACTGCGTTCGTCGACAATGCGCGCGTCCACGTACGACGCGCCGCGGTGCATGGCGAGATCAAGGGCCCAGTCAGCTACGTGTTTCATGATCGAATCTAGAATCTATCACGGGAATGCGGGATGGATGGTCGGCGGAGTCCTCACCGTTGTGCGTCCTTCCCGGCTAAGGCTTCGCCACGAACACGAGGAAGTAATCCATATCGTCTTTGACAAAGTCGTAACTGCCACTCAGCTCGTAACCCGCCTCGGCAGCTTCTTCGATCACGACCTTACTCTGCACTCCGTGATTTTCTCCGTTGCCATTGCGGTCGATGATCCCGACCTTGGCACCCGGCCGAAGCGACGCTTTTAAATTCTTCAGGAGAAGCACCGGCTTTGCAATCTCGTGATACGTCTTCAGCAAGAGCACGGCATCGACCTGGCCCGCCGGCAGCAGCGGATCGTCCTCGTGCCCTTGGATTGTGTTCACGTTGTGCAGCCCTTCCTTCTGCGCCCGGTTTTCGACATAGCGCACGGCGTCCGGATTGATATCAACCGCGAAGATCTTCCCGCTCTCTCCCACGCGCCGAGCCGCCCGCACCGTAAACCATCCGGAACCGGCCCCGACATCGGCCACATTCTTCCCCGCCTGGATCGCCAGAATGTCCATCACCCGGTCGATCTGCAGCCGTTTTTCGCGCCCAGGAGAATCAAAAATCGTCAGATCCCCGGTGTAAGGCGTGCTCGTCTTGCGCGTTTCAGAAGGCGCCTGGGCCTGGATTGTCAGGCCTCGCACGCCGGCGACGCCAATCATTAGACCGAGACCCACCACAAGCAGACCGCGCCAATTCTTGTTCATCACAACGACTCTCCCAACTCCACCTTTGAGATAGACGCCCCACCCACAACTAGGTGAGGCCGAATGTAGCGCCGGCGTCCCGCCGGCAGTCGGGAGGGCGTCTCGCCCTCCGCCAGAAGGCACCAACTCAAGATAGAACCGCCCAAATCCAGGGCCGGGTCGAAAGCAAAAAAGCCCTTCCACCAATCTCACCCCGCCCTGTGACCCCGGACACTGCTAACCCCGACGTCGTCGGACTCCAATAGAGCGTAACCCGACCATAGGCGCGATTCTCATCCAAGGAGACAATCCATGAGCCCAGTCGTTCTCGACAAAAAAGCCGACCTCGCCGGCCCCGGCATCGGCGACTACAACGAACTGCAAAAAGTTCTGCCCCACGATTACCATTCGCTGCTCACCCCGCGGGAGACTCAACAGGCTATCTTCCGTATCAAGCGTTACATCGAAGACAACCTCTGCAAGGAATTGAGCTTGTTGATGGTAGAAGTGCCCCTGATCGTCGACGTGGACAGCGGCGTCAACGACATGCTCGACCGCGATGGATCGCGCACTCCCATTCAGTTTCACATTTCCAACGATCGGGACAAACATCCTCTCGACGCGCAGGTGGTACAAGCCGCGACCAAATGGAAACGTGTCGCCCTGAAGCAGTTCGACTGCAAGCCGGGAGAAGGTATCTGCACCGACATGCGGGCAGTTCGCAAGGACTATTTCCTCGACCATGATCACAGCGCCTACGTCGATCAATGGGACTGGGAACGAGTCATCACTGCCCAGCAGCGGAATGTGGAGTTCTTGAAAGAAGTTGTCAACAAGATATGGAAAGTGATCGTCGGCGCCGAGCAATTCGCGCTTGAGATGTTCCCCCAGCTCAAAGATCCGCGCTACCCCAGCCTTCCAAAGGACCTCATCTTCCTGCACGCCGAGGAAATTCTGGAACTCTATCCTGACCTCCCGCGAAAACAGCGCGAGACCGCGATCCTGCAGAAATATCCGGCCATCTTCATCATCGGCATCGGCTGGCCGTTGAAGGACGGCTATCCGCACGAGATGCGCGCCGCCGACTATGACGACTGGGTCACCGATACCAGCAAGGAAACCGGCAAAGAGACGCACGGACTGAACGGCGACATCCTGGTGTGGAACCCGGTCACCAAGCGCCGCCACGAACTTACTTCCATGGGAGTTCGCGTCACCAAAGAAACTCTGAAGCAGCAACTGGAACTCAGCAAACAGACTGACTTCCTGCGTCTGCCATATCATCGCGCCATTTTGGAGGACAAAATTCCGCTATCGATTGGAGGCGGGATCGGGCAGTCGCGAACGCTGATGCTCCTGCTTCGCAAAGCGCACCTGGGCGAAGTCAGCGTCACGGTGTGGCCGAAAATCCTCAAAGACATTTGCGCGAAGGAAAGTATCTTTGTTCTGGAATAAGCAAGCGTCCTACACAAACTCGAAGAGGCGGCCTCGGGCCGCCTCTTTTTTGTTGAACCAGACACCAAGGTCTCAATCCCCCGACTCTTTGGCCGTCTCCTTCTTCTCGTCCTTATCATTTTTGTGATGAAAGTCCAGTCCGAATGATGGCTGATCGCGCGTGCCCGTTACCTTAATCGGCAGTTCCGTCACCCCATTCTTCCGGAAAAACGGGTCGAACGGCTTCAGAAAAAACGACTTCACGCCCGTCACTGTCTGCGACAACTTCGCTTGCAACCGCAAATGGCCATGGAAATCCAGTTTCTCGTCGCGCAGCCCGTAACCACCCGCCAGGTCGACGGTCGCTCCCGTAACACCGAAGCTCAGCCTGCGAAATGTGATCTGTGCATCTTTCAGAAGGAAGCTTCCCTTCAACTCCGATACTGCACTCCCGGCATCGTCGTCTTCCGGCTTCCCTTGGCCGCGACGGCTCAGGCCTTCGATTTTTTGACGCACTCCCGCATTCGCGAACTGCGCCCCTCCGATACCGAACTGTCCATCGAGCCGCAACTTGTCAACGATTTCATCCTTGCCCGGCGGCAGATCGAACTTCGTTGACAGCCGCACGGCCCCGCTCATCATGGCGCCTTTGGATTTCACTGCCAGTCGCATCAGATCCTCGAGCCGCGCGTGATCGGTAGTTACATCCAGAACGATCTCGCGTCCCTTCCCCTCATGCGCCTTGACCACGCCTCCATTACAGATCAGCGTCGTATTCAGAAACTGCGCAATCACAGGGTGCAACAGCGTGTCGCCATTCGTCCCGTCCACGGTCGCTTCAAAATCCGTTTTCAGCATCATCGGCCGCCCGGCGATCGACAGCATGAAATCAGGCACCGTGGTCTGACCTTTGACCTCGATCTTTTCCAGGATGCCGCCGAACTGCCCCTCGGACGACAGAATCCCCGAGATCCCCTTGAACACTCCAAGATCTGCGTCCTTAAAGGTGTAATTCGCCGCCAAAGGTGTCTGGCCGGGATCGTCCCTTTGCCACGGCCCGAACTTGCCCGACGTCTTGATCGCTCCGGGCGGCACGGCGTTGGTGAGGTCCGCCTCGAACGGCGCCGAGTGTCCCAACCCGACCGATTTCATGATCAGCCGGTGAATCAGAAACTGATGAATCGATTTCACAGGATCGCCGGGAAGCAAATCAAGTTCTGCGTCGTTCGAGACCAGTTCATCCACGATCACAGGAATGTCGCGTTTCTTCTTGTTCGAATCCTCCGAGAACTGCCGCTGCTCTTTCGGAGGTATGTGGATCGTCAGCCCCTTAAGCTCGACATAGCGAATGTGCCACGGCTTGTCGATCAGCGCGAGCCATCCCATTTCACCCGAGAATTCCGCGATCTCAAGCAAAGGCGGAACATCAGTACGTCCATGATGCCGCACCACCAGATGCTTACCGGAAACCACGATGCCATGCCACAGCGACACATCCATCTCGCCGATTTCGGCTTCGCTGTCGAAACGGCTGCGCAACATGTCGAGAGCCCGGCCGCGCACGATCGGATTGAGGTGCGACCCCAGCACGTACACGCCGATGCCAAGTCCAACCAGCAACAGGGCCACAATGCCCAGCACCCATCGCCAAACCGGACTGATGTTCAGTCCCGCCATCGGCAAGTTCTCCTTATTATTCCTTGTGATTATTCCTTGTGTCGCATGACGTAGCGCGGATCGCGCCTACGTCGACAGACCGACCCCAGTCAGATGCGGGAGCGTGCTACAGCGGACAAACTTTTTAACGCGGATTTTGGGGTGCCTGGTGGGATTCGAACCCACGTCATCCGGAGCCACAGTCCGGCGTTCCACCGCTGAACTACAGGCACCACACGGAGGGATACCGCAGCCTTTGATTATAGCAAGCAGTAAGACGGACTGTGCGGAACCGCAGGAGGAAATACTTGGGACTCTGCAGAAATCGTGCGTTGATCCCGACGTCGCAAGTCTCGCGAGATCTCAACCGTAGCGCCGCCGTCCTCGGCGGCAGTCCGGCGGGCGTCCCGCCCGCCGCCGAAAGGACAACATGCCCTCACCAAACCAGGAAGGCTAGATCCGCCCCACGCCCATGTACTGAAAGCCCATCGCCTTCAGCTTCGACGAATCAAGCAGGTTCTTCGTGTCGACAATTACGGGCCGTTTCAACAGATGCTTGATCTTCGAGAAGTCGAGCGTGCGGAATTCCGGCCATCCGGTTCCCACAACCAGCGCATCCACGCCCTCGGCCGCCGCATAAGCGGTCTCGCAGTACCGGACCGTGCCATTCAATTGCATCTTCGCTTCCGCCAACGCCTCGGGATCGTAAGCCCGAACTCGAGCGCCTTTGGACAGCAGCGTTTGCGCTAGCCGGATCGACGACGACCCAGCCACCGAATTCGTATTCGGCTTAAACGCCAGCCCGAGAATCCCGACTTCCTTATTCTCGACCGAATTCATCATTCCAGAAATCTTCGCCACCAACCGCTCGGCAAGCGCAGCATTCACGTCTCTCGCCGCACTGAGAATCTTCAAGTCAACGCCCTTCTCCTGCGCCAGCCGCGCCAGAGAATCCATATCCGACTCGGCAAAGCTACCGCCCATGCCGGCTCCCGGCTGCAGGCAGCGCGGAGCGATCTTTTTATCAAGCCCCAGCGCGAGCGACAGGCTCACCGCGTCGGCATTCACCTTCTCGCATAGCGACGACAATTCATTAATGAAGGAAATCTTGGTCGCCACAAATGCGGTCGCCGCCTCGCGCACCAACTCAGCCGTCTCGTGATTGGTCACGACCACCGGCACTCCGCGCATCACGAGCGGATGGAAGATCTGCTTGAGCGTGGCCACTGCTTCCGACGATGTCGTCCCGAGAATAATGCGGTCCGGCCAGTTGAAATCCTCCACCGCGCATCCGTCAGTGAAGAACATGGGCTGCGACACCACTGTTCCCTTCAGCTTGGCGCCCTTGATCGCCTGTTCGAGCTTGGCAGCCGTCCCGACTGGAACCGGCGTGACCAGCGCGAACGTAATGGAATGCGTCGCCTGCCGCGCGATCCGCAACACCAGCTCTTCCAGGTTCTCCGCCGAATCTTCGGCCAGGAAAATTACGTGCGCTCGCTTCGAGAAAGCCTCCACGTCGGTCGAATACGAAAGCCGGCCGCAGCGCACATTGCGCTTTACGATCTCTTTCAGATTTTTTTCGAAGAAGCAGATATTCCCTTGGGCCATCTCGACCATGCGCGTGCTGTCGGTATCACAGCAGCTCACGGGAGTTCCGAAGTCGGCCAGGCACGCCGATATCACCGTACCCAGATATCCCGACCCATAGACCCCGACAAGCATGCGAAACCTTTCCCGAATGGGGGTAGCTCAGTCGCCTGGGGAGAGGCGTATGCGCGAGCACACCATGCCTCGATGCCCTTATGTAACGCTGGTTACCTACCCGCGGCAATGCACGTTCGGTCAGGGGACCATCTTGCCCCGGACATGTCCTTCCGGCAGCGAGAACAGATTTCCTTTTGGAATCTTCCGGTGGGGATGCTTCCGCAGTAGTTTCGTAGCCCGAGATACAAACTTCCGTACCCGGCCAGCCAAGACGCAAGGCTTTGAAAGCTACTTCCGCCGCGTGACCACTTTCCGGCCCAGTGTCATTGTGCCCAGATCGACCCACCGGTTGGTCTCGTTCTCGCGAACGAACGTCAGCTCTTCCAGCGCTATGTGACGGCTTCCGGAGTACTTCGCCCAACGGCGGCGGGCCATTTCAAAAGCCTTCCACGCCTGTTCCTCGGTCCCCATCTTGGCGATCGTGAGATGCGGAATATAAGGCAGTTCTTCGGTGCAACAGACTCCGTCGCGGTTGAGCCGATCATGCACTTCCTGCATGCGGATCGCGGCATGCGCCACCCGAATAAAGACGGTGGGAGTTACAGGGATGAAAGTCTCGACTTCGCCCAGGGCGACTTCGAAGGGTTCGAGATCGCGGCAAGTCTCTTCCAGCGCCTGGATCGCAACGCTCTCGCTACCCTCAAGCCTGCGCGGGGGCAGCAGGGTGAGGTGGGCGGCCATGTGGGGCAATTCCGGATGCAGTTCCCGGCGAAGCTTTTCCACGAACTCCCCAACTGGATCCCTGACGTAGGCCACCAGCGCGTAACGCGAACCAGACATGATCGGGATGGAATTATAGCGCGACGGGCACCCCGCTCACCCGCTCCAACGGACATGGTCGGCTATAATCGATAAGACCTTCACGCATACCGTCGGGGCGTAGCGCAGCCTGGTAGCGCACCTGCCTTGGGCGCAGGGGGTCGTAGGTTCAAATCCTATCGCCCCGACCAACTCCACGCGCTTTTCGGTAAACACTCACTCACCAAACGAGTTCTACCTCGAATCCTCCGGGCGCATAATAGACGCATCAATCGCCGCATTTCCCAGGAACTCGGCATGAAAACTTCAGTCCTTCTCTTTACCCTCATCGTGTTCGCTACCGCCGCTGTAGCGCAGAATCCCAAGCCCCCTGCCCCAAAGCCGACTGACTACTCCTTCACCATTTCGACCGAGCGCGTCTGGACCGATACCGGGCTCGATCTCGAACCCGGAGATCGCGTCCATGTCTACGGAGCCGTCGTCGCCTGCGAAGGCCAGACGCCCAGCGAAAAGGCGCACTTGCCCTTGCCCTCCGCGCCCGCGGGGTCTTTGCTCTTGAAACTGCACGGAGAAGCCGGCCCGATCCTGGCTTCACCCGACGCTGACATGCCGATCATCGAAAATAGCCGTCTCTACCTGGGCGTGAACGGATGGCACTGTCACGGCACCATCGTTGCCAAGGTGCACGTCAACTGGCATCAACCCAAGCCCGCCAAGTAGTCCGCTATCGCCGAAAAAGAAAAGGGCCAGCTCGCGCCGGCCCTCAACAAACTTCTTCGCCCTGCGATCAGTGTTCGCCGAACGTGTACCCGATCGACGCGCCGTAGCGCACGATGTACGGAGACGTATACTCCGCATTGTTGTGCACCATATAGAAGTGAACCTCCGGACGCACGAAAAATCCGCCGCGCGCATATAGCTTCAGCCCGGCCCCGAACTGCCCCAGGAAGTGCGTGCTGGTCTGATAGTTGGTGCAGCCGAGGTTGCCGCAGACGGTGAACGGTGTGTAGAAGCGCGTGCTTTCGGCGCCGATGCCGGCCGACAATTCGCCTTGCACCCTGGGCGCAAGCTTCGGCAAGTAGACCGCATCCACGTCCCAGAAGATCGGGCGGTAGGGCTGCGACAGATCGTAGTTCCCTTGCCCGCCGCGCCACGTGATCTCCGCGCCCACCGCCAGGTGCTTGCGGATCGACACGTCTCCGCTGATCGACGGATAGAGTCCGCCGGTCAGCGACTCGGGAGGAAATTGCTGTTGTGCCTGCGAGTTTGAAAGCGGCGCGGAATGAATCGTGCTGAAGCCGAGCGCGAAGTCGACTTGCTGTGCGAATGCCGTCGAACCCAAAAGAACGAACAGTCCTGCAATGACGAAAAGCTTATTTTTGTTCAAGTGTCTTCTCTCCGGAGCGTAAATATGACTCTGAATTCAACGACCGAAAATCAAGTTCGATACATCGCCCCGAAGCGTTAAACCCAGCCTAGCCTAGTTTGTCTCGGCTCTTGCCTCTACAGATGCAACCCCGCTAACTCATGTTGCATGAATAGTTTTGGTGTAGCGCCGGCATCTTGCCGGCAGTCCGGCGGGCGTCTCGCCCGCCGCTCGGCGAATTTTCCCAGTACCTTAGTTACCTGAGGTATGCACAAATTTTGTTGCACTTTCATCATCCTGAAATACTTTCCCGGTAGGCTGAATGTAGGAAGATAGGACCATGGGATCTCCGCGGACCGCCAAGTCGCTGCCGTTGCAGGTCGCTGCCATTTGCTATCGGCGGCGCGGTGCCTCGGTTGAGTTTCTGCTGGTCAATACCAACGGCGGCAGCAAGTGGACTTTTCCAAAAGGCTGCACCGATACTCGCCTCTCGCACAGCCAGGCCGCTGCCCGCGAGGCTCTGGAAGAAGCCGGCGCGATTGGCGTCATCGAGCCCCGACATTTCCACCTCTACATTCACTCCAAGGGCGTGTTCTGGCAGCCCTCGGGAGTGCAGGAGTTCGTGATCAAGGCCTTCCTGATGGAAGTCACCTCCACGCGCACTCCGGGTGAAGCGATGCGCAACCCAACCTGGTTCCCTGCTGCTGAGGCGCGCGAGATTTTGGCCAAGGGACGCGAGATCAAGTACGCCGCCGAATTGCAGGCAGTCATCGACCGCGCACTCGAACGAATTCAGCCCGCCATTTTCGATGGGTCTGGGACGGCAGTGTCCCGAAGCAACCGATACCCCGCCCGCTACTGAGCCATCCCTCTTGTTTCCCGTGACTTCGGAGTGCCGCCAGACCATGACTCCCGTAACTTTTTCCGGGACAACTTTTCCTGAACAATGGAGGTGGACCGGGGCTCGCCCTGGACCGCGGAGAACCTCATGTCGAAGACTGTCTCACTGCTCGTGTTGATCGCCGGCCTCGCATCCGTAACGTCTGCGCAGAACGCGGTTCCCAACGCAGCACCTGCCAGCGCGATGCCTGTAAACGTCGTGCTCCAGGACGGAACGCCGGTGAAGCTGCGCATGGGCGCCACGGCTGCGGTCAACGGTGTGCGCGTCGGGGAGACGGTGGATCTCGAAGTTTCGGAAGACGTTAAAGTCGGCGAGACGGTTGTCATCCCCAAAGGCAGTCCGGCCAGCGCATCCGTGACGAACCTGCGTTCGGGCGGCAACGTGAAGGGCGGATGGGTCGACATCGATCTTGATTCGGTGACGCTATCCGACGGGGAGCGCGTTCCGATCCGCGCATCGAAACAACGGCCGTTTCGAGCCGACCAGTCGAGCGTCGTTTCGAGTCAGGCACAGGACGCAAGCATTACCCAAGGCTCTGATCTGACCGCCTACATCAATGGCAGCCAGCAGCTTGATCTGACGCGCATGCGCGCGGCAAGCGGTCCGACCACGACCATCAAGATCACTTCCAGCCCAGCGAATGCCGAAGTTACACTCGACGGTCGTCTGTCGGGAAGCACTCCCTCTTCGTTGCGCGCCACCAGTGGCGATCACGTCGTCGTTGTGCGCATGGCAGGATTCCAGCCTTGGCAGAAGAAGATTCACGTCGACGCCGAACCCGTTACCCTCGACGTCGCGCTTTACAAGCAGGACGGCGCCGAACCAGTGCCGGCAACAACCAAGCCAGCCGAAGCTTCCTTAGGTGATCTGGCCCGCGCGGCGCGTGCCCGCAAGCCGCAATTGCCCCCTCCTTCGACGGTGCTCGAGCAGGACGGTCCGAGTACGGCCGCAAACCAGGGCGCGCAGCGGGATCCGATGCAGGCGCAGTCACCGAAGCGATAAGGTCGGCGTCGGATCTGCGAGCCACAACTCCGTTGTACGCAGCCGACACCTGTTCCCACTTTTCCGCACTCCACTCGTGCAGGTCGAGCTGTCGCCCTTGGCGCTTATCGTGCGAGCCTTCTGCAATCTGCCTTCCTCGTGAGACGATAAAGCTGTCGTCATGATTCAACTCTCTGCAGCCGGAAAACGCTTCGGCCACAAGCTCCTGTTTGAGAATGCGGACTGGCTCATCACCCCGCAGGACCGCATTGGCCTGGTCGGCGCGAATGGGACGGGCAAGTCCACGCTGATGAAGATCCTTGCGGGACTGGACACGCTCGACTACGGCTCGATCACGATCGCCAAGGGCATTTCCGCAGGCTACCTTCCACAAGATGGGTTGACGCTTTCCGGGCAGTCTGTTTTCGCCGAATGCATGTCGGTGTTCGACGAACTGCGCGGCATGGAGCGCGAGATGGAAGACTTGACGCGGCGCATGTCGGAGATCTCGCACGAGTCGGCGCAATACTCGCAGGTCGCGGACCGATTCCATCGCATCGAGCACGAGTTCCAGACGCGCGACGGTTACGCGATCGAAGCCAAAGTCGGGACGGTTCTGACGGGGCTTGGCTTCAAGAAAGAAGATTGGACCCGTCTGACCGACGAGTTCTCCGGTGGCTGGCAGATGCGCATCGCGCTGGCAAAACTCCTGCTGCAGAAACCGAACTTGCTGCTGCTCGACGAACCAACCAACCATCTGGATCTCGAAGCGCGCAACTGGCTGGAAGAGTACCTGGACGAGTATCCGTACGCGTTCCTGCTGATCTCGCACGACCGCTATTTTCTCGACGTAACGGTAAAGAAGACGGTCGAGATCTGGAACAAGCAGATCTTCTTCTACACCGGCAACTACGACAAATACCTGGCGGAGAAGACGCAGCGCCGCGAACAACTGGAAGCGGCTTACCACAACCAGCGCGAGCGCATCGAGCAACTGGAAGTGTTCATTAGCCGCTTCCGCTACCAGGCGACCAAGGCGAAACAGGTGCAGAGCCGGATCAAGGAACTGGAGAAGATCGAGCGCATCGAGATTCCCGCGGAAGAAAAGACGATTCACTTCTCGTTCCCGCAGCCGAAGGCGAGCGGCAGAATCGTTGCCGAGTTCAAAGACGTCGCGAAAAGTTATGGGCCAAAAGAAGTTTTCCGCGGCGTGAATTTCATGATCGAGCGCGGCGACCGCATCGCTCTGGTGGGCGTGAACGGCGCGGGAAAATCAACTCTCATCAAGTTGCTTGCTGGGACTGAACCGCTGAGCACCGGCGAATACAAACTCGGACACAACGTCGAGTCCGATTACTTCGCACAAGATCAGTACAAAGAACTTGATGCCGACGCGCGCATCCTTGACGACCTCGAGAAGATCTCGCCGCGTTCGACGCAGACCGAACTGCGCAGCTTGCTGGGCTGCTTCTTGTTTCAGGCCGATGACGTCTTCAAGCGCATCGGCGTCCTTTCGGGCGGCGAGCGCGGGCGCTATGCTCTGCTTCGGCTGCTCATGCACCCCGCAAATTTCCTTCTGCTCGACGAGCCGACGAACCATCTCGACATGCGCGCCAAAGACATTTTGCTCGACGCACTCGCGGCGTATACCGGAACGGTGGTGCTGGTTTCGCACGATCGCTACTTCATCGACAAGCTGGCAACCCGAGTGTTCGAGATCGGGGACGGTCGGGTCGAGATTTATCCCGGGAACTACGAAGACTATCGCTGGAGGAAAGAAGGGCGGGTAGCTGTTGTACCAACCCTTGACGATGTGCCGATGCGCGGCGCGCAGAAGAACGGACTGCACGCGCAAGCCCACAAGAGTTCCGCTGTCTCCCCTGACAATGGAAATCCGTCTGGCGACGGCGCAGGTTCGGACGGAGCAAAGGGCAAGCGACTGAATCCCATCAAGCGCAAGCAGCTGGAAGACCGTCTCCACGACATCGAGGAAGACATTGCGCGAATCGAGGCTGCGATCGCGCAGTGCGAGACCGCATTGCTCACATTCGTCAGCGCGGATGAGATGCATCGGCAAACGCAGGAACTGGACGCGCGGCGCAGCGAACTAAGCTCTCTGATGGCAGAGTGGGAAGAATTGTCGCAAATGTTGGAGGCTGCGACGTAGGGATTTCAGAGCGAACCTCAGCGGCTAAAGCCGCGGCTGTACGGAGCGACGGCCCGACTGAAATCGGGCCCTTGCCATTGCTTCGATCCCAGAAATCGTTGCTCCCAAGCAAGAAGTAAACAAGTAGCGCCGGCATCCTGCCGGCAGTCGCGAGGGCGTCTCGCCCTCGCCAGGGCGAGTACCCGGGTGATAGTGTCCGATCAGATAACTGATTAGTTACCCCACCCCCCTCCCCTTGTCGCTCCAAAGTATTGAAAACAAAGGAACGGCGCTTGAGGTTAGCCCAAGATCTTTGACTTCAAGGGACTTACACGCAAAATATTCTGGAGAAAGGATTCAGGTTATCAATGACCGAATTTCCGAGTCACTGCGTGCCTGGGCACTGGGGTGAAGCGTCTGCGCACACAAATACGACGACCCACGTTTGCATTTTCTGTCGCACTCCTTGGGGCGGTCAGTGAGCACCGTCACTTTCGCGTGGTTGAGATGAATGAAGTTCGAGGGCCGCGCTGATCTGGTAGGCTGACGACCGGCCAGTCTGAGATGTCGCAAAGACAGTCGGCTCGCCGACCTTTCAAATCCAAAATTCAAGGCACGTCATGTCACTGGCCCGTTTTTCGTTCTTGCTATTTGCTTTTGCCTCAACCGCTTTTCTGACTGTTCCGCTTCGTGCTGCCGAACATCCCTACCAATACTTTCGCGCGGGGAATCCCAACGATGCGCAGACCAAGACGCAGGCTGGATTTGCGTTGATGGGTGGGGGAGACGATCTGGATGAGGCTTTCAGGTGGATGTGCGAGCGGGCAGGCGGCGGCGATTTTATTGTGCTGCGTGCTTCGGGCGACGAAGACTACAACCCGTACATTCAGGGACTATGCAAGCTGAATTCGGTGGCTACGCTGATCTTGAAGAGCCGCGAGGCGGCAAAAGATCCGTTTGTGGCGAATGCGATCCGGCATGCGGAGGCGGTGTTTATCGCCGGAGGCGATCAGGCGCATTACATCAACTGGTGGATGGATACCCCGGTGCAGCAAGCGCTCAATGAAGCGATCGAGCGCGGAGTGCCGATTGGCGGGACCAGCGCAGGACTGGCGGTACAGGGCGAGTTTGTCTATTCGGCGCAGGGCGACGCGCCCGACGACAAGGATCTGAATTCGCCGCAGACCCTGGCAAATCCGTTTCATCCGCGGGTGACGATTGTGCATGCGTTCCTGAAGAACCCGCTGCTGAGAAATGTGATTACCGATACACATTTTGCAGCACGCGATCGCATGGGGCGCACGCTGGTGTTTATGGCTCGCATTTTGCAGGATGGCCGGGCCCAGGAAGTTCGCGATATTGCGGTGGATGAACGGACGTCGGTGCTACTGGAGCCGGATGGGCAAGCTGTGGTTGTCGGCGCGGGGCATGCTTATTTTCTGCAATCGACGCAGCGGCCGGAAGTTTGTAAGGCTGGCACACCTCTGACATTTCGCAGCATTGCTGCTCGGAGTTTAGGTGCTGGGCAACACTTTGATGTGGGACGGTGGAGTTCGAGCGAGGGGACGGCTTATACGTTGGTGGTAGAGGGTGGCGTGGTGCGGTCGACGCTGCCGGATGGTTCGGCGTATACGAAGTGACGGCGCCTGAACCCGTGTTAGGCGCCCCGGTAGAAACCTTCACGAAGCCTGTGCTCAGCGTTAAATAACACAGAGCCTGCGTTCGGGACTACAGCTCTCTTGATTGATCTCGGCTGGTTGCCGCGCAGGCGTGCAGAGGTCCTTCGCTTCGCTCAGGATGACAATGCTTTGTTAGGCTGGTCTTCGTTGTATTTATTTTGTATTTATTCCCCCTGCTGCATCCCCAACCCATCTTTCAGAAGCGCAACAGGTAGGACACTTTCACGAACAACTGGCGGCCGTCATTCAGGTAGCGGTTGGAGCGGAGGAGTTCCGTGTAGTCGGTTGGGCTCGAGGTCAGGGGGCGGTAGATGTTGGCGAGGTCGCTGTTGTAGCCCACGTAGATGGCTGTTCCTGGGTGGACCATGTAGGTGAAGAGAACGTCGGCATTGAAGCTCTTGGTGTTCTGCAATGACGTGAAGGCTGAGTTGGCGATGTTGCCGTTGTATTCGCCGATCAGGCGCAGGGAGAATGCGCGGGTGAACTGGTAGTTCCACTTGGAGCGCGCGATGTAGTTGTTGATGAAGTTGAGATTGGTGTGGATGTCGCGCAGAGAGTAGTAGAAGAAAGTGTTTTCGACGGTCAGGCCGCGGTTTGGGCGGAAGGTGGCGCTCACCTGTGCGAAGCGCGATTTGCCCGGGCCCGGGAGAAGCGGAGTGATCGGGCAGTCCCCGATGGTGGAGCCGCATTGGACTGGATCATAGTTCGTGTCGCGACCCATGTTGGCTTCCATGGCCAACGTTAGCCAATTGAAGTACTGGCTGTTGACGAAGAACCCGAACTGCTCGTGGGGGACGTCGATGTTGGAGGTAAGTTGCGAGTAGTCGGCCGGGCGCAGACGCTCGTGGCCGTAGTTGGCGTAGACGCCGAGGTTGTTGCGGTTGCTGAAAAACCACTTGTAATTCGCGTTCGTGAAGTACTCGATGCGCAGTCCGTTGTGATCCCAGATATTGCGGGTGGAAATGCTGGGGCCATGCCAGAGCAGGTGCTTGCCTTCGACATAGAAACGGCGCTGGGCGTAGTTGCTGAACCAGCGGATGTCGGGACGCTGAAAGAATCCGGTGCGCGTCTGAAAGCCGGGGGCGTTGTCCTTGTACATCGAGTTGAATTCAACATTGCGGCTGGTGCGCTCGAGATAGAGGAAATATCCGGCGCCATGGTCTGACGTGCCGTCGTTGAAGCGGGTCAGGCTGTTGACGGCCTGCGCGTCGAGTTGCCAGTTTTTGTTGAACCTGAAATGCGCGTCAATGCCTCCGACGCGGTTGGTACGCGTGATGCAGGGATCTGCCGTGCAGGTCGTGTTCGGAACCGTATCGAGTTCGCGATCGGTGTAGATCATGCCGATGTTGCTGCCGTTCTTGCCGATCTCGCGGCTCACGCGAACGATCCCGAAATATGCTTGCCTGCCCCATAGCGGATCGTTGGGCGCGACGCTTTCGCCCGGGGATTGATCGTCGGCGAACAGCGTGCCAATCGACCATGGACCCTTCTTGCCCGTGAGTCGCACGCCGTACAGCGGATCGGCGATGCGGCGTGTGAACACGAGATTGATTGGGGTGGCGAAGTAGCCGGAGTTCTCCTGGAAGAAGGGACGCTTCTCGGGAAACAGGACTTCAAAGCGCTGGTTGACGGTGATCTGCGGCTCGTCGGACTCGACTTGCGCGAAATCTGGATTGATGGTGGCGTCGAGGACGAAGCTGTCTTTGATGACAGCCTTGGCGTCGAGCCCGGCTTTGGCGTCGAAGGTCTTGGCTTCGAACGTGGGATTCAGCGGGTCGCGCTGATCGACGCTGCGATACGAGCGCCCGGAAACGTAGGGGATCAGCTGAAAATTGCGGCCCGGCGAAATATTTTTTAATCCGGTCAGTGCGCCTTCCTGCGGGAGAAGCCCTTGCACGTTCATCGAGTAGTGCGGGAAGAAGGAGTGCTCGGTGTTGTTGTGCGGAATGTCGCGTTCGAGCAGGAATCCCCATTCCTGCACAGCCTTGGTTGACCGGAAACGCAGCGACTTGAAAGGCACGGAGATGAAACCGATCCAGCCTTTTTTCGAAACGCGCGTGTCGCTTTTCCAAATCGTGTCCCAGGAGAGGTCAATGTCCTGCTGGCCTTCGAAAAATGTTCCTTCCTGCTGAACACCCGAAGGGTTAATAAAGAAGAAGACGCAGTGGCGACGGTCGTGGAATGTGTCGAGGAAGATACCGACCTGATCCTCTTCGTTGATTTGCTCGCGGCGCACCATGTGGTTGCGGATGTGGGTGGCATCGTTGTCGAAGGCGAGGAAGACTATGTAGAGATTTTTGTCGGTGTAGCCGAGGTACGCTTCTGTTTTTTGCGAGATGGGCTGGCCGTCGATGGGATCGTGTTGCCAGAACTTGTCGACCTTGAGCATGGTCCCGGCGACGGACGGTGAAAGCTGCATTTCGGCAAAGTCTTCGAGTTTGGGTTCGCGAGCGAGGTGGGGTATTTGCAAGGTGGTCAGGCTGCCCAGAGCGTCCCGCGTGACGGGGGAACCGTGCTGCGCGGACACGTAGGTCGAGCTCAGCAGGACGAGCAAAGCCACGCGCAGAAGTTTATCTAACTTTAAGGACACGAGATTTTGGGTGGACGGCAATTTTCCCGAGCAAAATTGCGAACGGGGTTTAGACGTATGGAATTTGGAAGGGTCAACTTTACCGAAGTTGCGCGGCGGAGGGCGAGACGTCCTCCGGACTGCCGGCGGGACGCCGGCGCTACGGGAAAAAGGCGCTCTTACAAATGTGCAACAAAAGGTTCTCACACCGAAAACACTGCAAATTGCCGACAAACTTCTGAAGCCTAACCGTAGCGCCGGCGTCCCGCCGGCAGTCGCGCGGGCATCCTGCCCGCGCTGGTGTGGCTACTCGTAGCGGAGGGCGACGATTGGATCGAGGTTCGCCGCCAAGTTGGCTGGATAGTATCCGAAGAACAGGCCTACGCTGACCGAAATGGTGAATCCGATCGCTACCCACAAGTACGAGAGGCTCGCGGGAACCGACGGGATGAAAGTTCGTACAAGAGTCGAAACAATCGCGCCGATCAGGATGCCGATGGTTCCCCCCACAAGAGTCAAGGCGACGGCTTCCAAAAGAAACTGTAGGCGTATATCGGCACGACGAGCGCCGATGGCTTTCCGGATTCCGATTTCGTGGGTGCGCTCGGTGACCGAGATCAGCATGATGTTCATCACGCCGATACCGCCGACGATGAGACCGATTGAACTGATGACGCCAGTAAGAATCACCAGCGCGCCGGTCAATTGATTCCAGAGGTTGCTCAGGAAATCCGGCGAACTCACTTCAAAGTCATTCTCTTTGTCGACGGGCACGTGGCGGAGACGGCGCATCGCCTGCACGACCTCGTCTTGCGCACTTTCCAGGCTCACAGTTGGAGGCACGGTGAAGGCCATGATCAATTCTTTGGCCTCCGGATAGCTCTTCTTGAAATTGCTAAGCGGGATCACGGCGAAGGCGTCGACACCTGGGCCGATGAACAGGCCGGGATCGTGCTCGAACACACCGATGACTTCGTAGAGTTGGCCATTGATGCGCACGGTTTTGCCGACCGCGTCTTCGTAGGGGAAGAGCGAGTCGCAGACGGCCGCGCCCAGGACGACCACCGGGCGAGCATGTTCCTGGTCGAAGGCGCTGATGAAGCGTCCGCGCTGCACTGAGAACAGCGGGATGGCTTCGGTGTATTGCGGCTCGGCGCCGCGCACGATGACCTTCTCGACGCTGCGGCCGCCGTAAGTAATCTGGTTGGAATCGCCGAAGAAAAATCCGCGGGTGCCGAAGGTCGTGATGATCTGCACGTGCGGAGCGGCTTCGCGGATGAAGTTGGCGTAGTCGTATTGGAAAGTATCTGCGCGTGCGGATGCTTTCGGGCCAGCGCGAGGGATCGGACCCGGGTGGAAAACGCGAAACAAAATAAGTGCGCGATCCGAGCGATTCGACCTTGTCCTGCACGAACTTGTTCAGACCCTGGATGATCGCCGCCATCGAAATGACGGACGAAACGCCGATGATGATGCCGAGTACGGTTAGTGCGGAGCGGACTTTTGCGGAGCGCAGCGTGGCCAGTGCTGCCAGGAAATTCTCGCGTGCCTGCGATGCGGTCATGATGGCCATCTACTCCGACCTCAGCGCGACGATCGGATCGAGGTTGGCGGCGCGGAGAGCCGGATAAATTCCGAAGAACAGGCCCACCGCCGAGCTCATCACAATCCCGAGAATGGCCACGCTGGTTTGCACCGACGCGGGGAAAGGCGAAAACGTTCGCAGCCCTAACGCCACCAAAAAGCCGAGACCGATTCCGATCACTCCTCCGGCGATGCACTGGATGACGCTCTCGGCGATGAACTGTCGCATGATGTCGACTTTAGTGGCGCCCACGGCGCGCCGCACGCCGATTTCGCGCTTGCGCGATGTTACCCCCATCAACATGACGTTCATGATGACGATGCCGCCGATGATTACGGAGATCGCGCTGACCATGATAAACACGGCGAAGAAGGCGCTGCTGATGCTGCGCCACAGGGCCATGTAACTCTCTTTCGTGCCGATGAAGAAGTCGTTCTCCATGCCGGCGGTCAAATGGCGGCGGGCACGAATGATGAGAGTCGCCTGATCCTGAGCCTGCTGAAAGGCTTCTCCGCGAGCCTTCACGTTGATGGTCAGGCTCTCGTGCTCCCCGCGCATTCTTAGATAAACCGATAACGGGATGGTGACGAAGTTGTCCTGATCTTGGCCGAGGACGCTGCCGACCTTGTCCATGACGCCGATCACCGTGAACTCTTCGTTGTCGAGCCGGAGCGTTTTGCCGAGTGGATCCACCCCCAGAAAGAGTTGCTGGACGAGGGTATCGCCAATGAGGCAGACGTTGGCGCGGTGTTCCGCCTCGGATGGAGTGAAGTAGCGGCCCCGGTCGACGGCTCGCGTGTCGATGTCGACCATGGACGGTGTATGGCCGGCGAGGCTGACGTCGGTAACTTCCTTATTGCTGTAGCGGGCGCGCACGGTGGCTCCGGCAGTAGCGCCAACTTCTTCGCAGCTGGGGCAGCCGTCGACGACCGCCTGCATGTCTTCGAGTTCGATTTTGCGATACTTCAGAGCCTTGATGATGATGTTGAAGTCAGTGACGGCGAATGGGGTGCGAGCAATCTGAAAGACGTTCGTGCCCAGGTTGGCGATCTTCTGTTCCACGTAAACGTTCGCTCCCTGCACGATCGTCATCACGGTAATCAGCGTGGCCACGCCCATGGTGAGGCCGAGCATGGTGAGAGAAGCGCGCAGTTTGTGGGCGCGTAAGGCACTGAAGCACTCGGCGAGATTGTCACGAGCGGCGAACATGCGGGCTGATCAATAGTAGCAGCGGAGATGAAGCGATACGGCTTCAGACACTGCGGAAGAACTCCGCCGCCTGGCAAGAACGGAAGGGCACGAGTTCACTCGTGCCGCTAAGTCCTGAAAGTGTGTGTTGCGCTTCAGCGCCTGAGGCTTGCGATTTGCTAGTAGCTGCTTTTTCCCGCAACCTCTGAAGTCATCCCCTTTCCCGAAGTCTGCCCGAAGCGGAGTGCTTTCGGAGCGTGTTCTACCGTCGAACGAAAGCCTAAACAACGCTTTATCGTCAGTAGTTGATACGCTGCACGGCGTGGCGGGACAGATACCAGCAGGGCGGATTCCCGCTATGCGGCAAAAGGGCATGCACACACGACTGCGCAGTTGGCTGCTCCAAAGCGAATTCGGTCTTACCGTTCTTTTCGGGGATCGCGTCGTAACGCTCGACGACGATCGACCCAACAGGATTGGAGCGAAAGTGAAGCACGAGACCGTCTGCGAGGTAGAGCAGCGCCAGCAAACCCAACCCCCCGAAAAATAATCGCAGCTTTGCCATCCGCGTGGCAACGATCATTCCGAAAAGACGGGCAGGAAGTCAAATGCCCGATCCCGAATAGGGGGCACTCTTTGTGGCGTTCTTGTGATGAGTCCAGGGAACGAACGTTACGGTCAATCCGAACGCGGGCTTCACCCCGTGGGCAAGCACGATCGCTAATTGTGTTTCTTCGCGAGAATACGCTGGCTCTCCAGATGCGCGATGGTCGCTCGCAGCCAGGATTTCAATGCCTCTTCCATCTCCGGCTGATGAGAATGACGCTCCATGCTGTCCACCGTCTCGCCCAGTTTGTTGAGCGGGATGAAGTGGCACGGGATGGCCTCTTCACGCGCTTCCGGGGGAACGAAGTCTGTCAGAAGGCATTCGCTGCAAGCATGGGGACGCGTTGAGTCATTGAAGTTAATGCAACTCGGAGAGTCCTGAAACACCGAAGTTGCTTTCCACGGCGTGCGCACGCTGCGCCCGTACCCGCCTTGTTCCAGAAAGTTGAGCTCGAACTTCAACACTTCCAGGATGTCGCGCTTGTCATCCGACATAGGGACCTCACTTGGGGCGAGTTCCAATACCTGCAGACTCCCCTCCCCAACAAGGGCAATTGTGGCCGCCGATGTAACGACGTGCTGTGACGGCGCTCACAACTCCAAGTGAGGTTGGTCACCTTAGGACAAATGGAAACTGCGCGGAGAACCCGTGTGTTCTCGAAGCCGCGGGAAATACATCGGTTCCGAAGCCGGCGAGGAGAACCGCGGCAGCCTTTGGGGTTAGTAGCGCCGGCGTCCCGCCGGCAGTCCGGAGGGCGTCTCGCCCTCCGAGCCCTCGCCACCGAATCCGGGGCATGGTTTTAGCTGGGCTCTGCGGGAAAGGCTTTGAAAGTGACTTCCCGCGAGCGGGATGAAGTCTTCTGATTCACGTCGGTCAGGTGTTCGGTGAGCGTGCCCTTGATCTCGTAGTAGGCTTCGTCGCCGGGCTTCTTCCCTTCTCCACGGCCGATCTTGCCCTTGAATTCGTACGCCATCCCATGAACAAGTTCTGTGGTGAAGGTCAGGACGTCGCCGTCAAGCTTGCCGGTTTTGAAGAACTGATCGAGAAACACGCCTTTGTCGCTGTCCTGATCGCCGTAGCGGGAGACGAATCCGGTCACGTGACCGGCGTCTTCGACCGTGACCTGCACGAATTCGCCTTCTTTCAGAAAGCTGTACATCCCCGAGTATTGGGAACCGGGCCGCTCGGCGGACGGTGGGTCGGCGGGCTTCGGATCGATGGACTTATCCTGCGCCATGAGCGTGAAACAGACCGCCAAGAGCACAGACACGACAATCAACAACTGTTTAGTTATCGGGACCAGTTTCATTTGAGGTAATCGTACTATAGGGTTACGAGACGTTCGGAGTCTACTCGGCAGTACATTAAGTCTCCGATGTCCGAAAGACGTTCGCTATAATGAAGCCACTGCGGTTCCTCTTCTGCCGTGTCTTCATGAATTCTTTTTTAGGGCTGGAAAACCCCGAAATCGCGGAACCGCAAGCCCGGCCGGACACTCATCCTCCCCCGAGCCTGCTGGTTGAATTGGAACCTTGGGGGCAAAACTTCCGCCGGAATCTCGCCGATACTCTGCTCCGGCGCCAGCCTCCAGCGGTTCGCATCAGTTCCCCACCGGCCCCCTTCTGGCCTGATGTATTTGTGCCCCGGCGGCTGCCTTGGGGAGCGTTCGCCGAGTCGATCCTCTATCACCTGATTGTGTTCGCGGCGGCATCGGGGATTTCGACGCTGCTGCCACCTTCCGCACACGTTGTGCAGGTTCGGCGGTTTGATCCGAATGACGTGATTTACTACTCGCCCTCCGAATATCTGCCACCCCTCGATACGGGACGATCGAATGCGGCGAAGCCGATCAAAGGGAATCCGGAGTTCGCGCGACAGCCGATCCTCTCGGTGCCGCCGGAATCAGACAACCGCCATCAGACGATCGTCACGCCTCCCGATATCAAGATCAATCATGATGTGGAAACACCCAACATCGTGGCGTGGGGAAACCATTCCGTGCCGGTGCCCGGCGCTGCGGTGGAACGTCAGAGCCTGACTACGCCGATTTTGCCGAGCCAGATCGTGGCTCCGGCGCCTGAGGTTGACCAGACTTCTCGCCGGAACTTGCGGGGCCTGGAGCAGGGAGTTGTTGCGCCTCCGCCTAAAGTGGAAAGCGGCGTTCGCGCGGTCGCATCGTTGTCGATTGACGTGGTCGCGCCGGCGCCTGACGCGGGTGGGGCAGGGTCGCGTCGCGCGCTGCGCGGACCGGAATCTGCGGTGGTGGCTCCGCCGCCAGCGACGGATGCGGCTTCTATCCGGCGACTGGGCGATGTAAACATCGGCCGCTCGGATGTGATTGTGCCTGCGCCGCAGTTGCCGGTGGCGGCGCAGCGAACGTGGTCGGGATTTGGCGGCGAGGGTAAGGCTGTCGTGCCTCCGCCGCCGTCGGTTGAGGGCGCTGGTTCGGGGAGTGCGGCTGGGGGACGAGCGGCGCGCGCTGCGAGCCTCGGAGCGCCGGGCGGGCAAGTGGTGCCGCCACCACCAGCGGTCGGCGGACCGCATTCCGCCGAGGCAGGCGGACACATCATCGCGCTGGGGCTTCATCCGTCAGTAGCGCCCCCGGCTCAGCCACCGGTTGGCAATCGACGCGGGACATTTGCCGCATCGCCCGAAGGTAAGGCGGGGGCAGAAGGAACACCGGACGTTCGCTCTGATAACGCCGCGACGGACGGCCACGGCGCTGGGAAGGATGGGCTTTCGAGTTCGGGACGAGGCACCTCAACCACGGGGGTTCCCTCCGGCCTGCACGTCGGCAACGGAGCGAAGCCGGCTACGGCAGCGACCGGTGGGGGAGATCCAACGGCGAACGGCTCGTCGATGAACGGCGCGCCTGCTGGCAAGACTGAAATGGCGAGCGCCAGTGTGCCCCGCACGCGCACTTCCGCTGGACCGCATACCAAAGCGGAATTAGTAGAGAATCCCACGGCCCTCGAGCGGCAGATCTTCCGTGACCGGCGCCTTTATTCAATGAGCATGAACATGCCGAATCTCAATTCGGCGGGCGGCAGCTGGGTCATGCGATTTGCCGAGTTGGGCGATGCGCACGAGAAGGGCGAACTGCTTGCGCCGGTGGCCGACCACAAAGTCGATCCGGCTTATCCGCTGCAGTTGATGCGGGAGAACGTCTCGGGGACAGTAACGCTGCGCGCAATCATTCGCGCCGATGGAACGGTCGGCGATATACGCGTGGTGAATGGCGCGGACTCGCGACTCGATCGCTATGCCAGCGAAGCTCTGGCGCGCTGGCACTTTTTGCCGGCGATGAAGAACGATGCCAACGTCGATGTGGAAGCGATCGTGATGATTCCCTTCAAGCCGATCCTGAAGAGATCGCAGTTTTAAGGGTAGCGCCGGCAGCCTGCCCTGAGCGCAGCCGAAGGGTCCCGCCGGCAGTCGTGCGGGCATCCTGCCCGCCCTCTACTTCACTCCGAACCCATAATTCTTCAATAACTCAGCCGAAGCCGAAGTCTTCAAATACTCCAGGAATGCCCGCGCAGCCTCTTTCTTCTGCGACGCCTTCAGCACAACGCATCCTTGTTTGATCGGCGGATAGTCTCCCTCAGGCACTTCGACGTAGCGGCCTTTGTCTTTCATATTGGGCGCGAGAGCCAGCGACAACGCAAGGATGCCCGCATCGGCCGATCCCGAAAGGACAAACGACGCGGCCTGCGAAATGTTCTCCCCCATCACCAGCTTGCTCTTGACCTGCTCGTACAGATTCTCCTTTTGCAAGGCGGCCACGGCGGCTTGTCCGTAGGGCGCGTGCTCGGGATTCGCGATTGCGATTTTTCGCACTGCGGGATCGGTCAACGCTTGCAGACCGCCGCTGACATCCACCTTCGAACCAGACGGCACCCAGAGAACGATTTTTCCGGTGGCGTATTGGTACAACGTTCCGGGCTCGGCCAGACCTGCACCCTCAAGCTTTTTGGCGTAGTCGAGGTTAGCCGAGAAGAACAGATCGAAAGGCGCGCCGTTCTGAATCTGCTGAAAAAAATTTCCGGAGGATCCGTAAACGACTTTTACTTTCTTGCCGGTCTCTCTTTCGAAGCGGGCCGCAATGTCCTGCATTGCGAATTGCAGGTCGGCAGCGGCGGCAACGGTGATTTCTTGAGCAAACGCGGAGAAGATGCTTAGAAGAAGAGTCGAAAAGATGAGGCACAGTTTTGTCTTTCGCATGATCAGTCCTGAGCGTTTTACCATACACCACGTCAGGACTACCACGGAGGAGAGGAGCTATTCTCCCCTATCGGCGGCCCCCTTGTCGTACACCGAACGCACGATGATGGGGGTGTTCAGGTGCTTGCTCTCGAGAGTGAGGGTGTCCGCCATCTGCTTGCCTTCCTGCGTGATCTCGTAGGCGTGGGAAATCTTCTCGCCACCCGGCCCCTTCTCTTCGGTGATCAAGGTGCCGTGATCCCAATGCGCCCTGACCTGGACTTGGGAAGCGTCCTTGCCAGACTTTTCAATCTTGCGCCCGTCGGTAAATAGCGAACGCAGGCGATGGTCCGAGTCCGTCACATCGACCTCAGACCCCTTCTGCACGATAGTGAGTTGCTCGGAAGCTTGCGCAAGAGTAGCCAAACGGGATCTCTGCTCGTCGTTGCCAGCGCCGGAGCCACGGCCCATACCCGGCCCTCCGGGACGCCCCATCCCACCGATGCCAGGAATGCCGAGGCTGACTCCGCCCATGCCGGTGTGGCTGCCCATGGGTCCGTTTTGATCGCGGTCCTGCATGGCGGAGCGAAGCTTGTCGCGCGCGTCGTCGCTCTCATCGCGGTTGAGTCTCCAGATACCGTTCAGTTCGGTCTTCGGAGCTTCCGCAGATTGCTGCGCCGGAAGAATGGCTGTAGACACAAGCAAAGCAGCGAGGGTGATTCGTGCAAACATCAGGAACTCCCGACGATGGGCGAAAACGGCAAGACTCGGATTGATAGGCACTGTTAGTCGTCAACTCAACAATCGTTTGACGAAGCATGTTTGGGCGTTTCATATGAAGATGGGGACCCGCCGAAGCGGGATGCCTGAGACCAGCAAAAATTGCAGTTGCCAGAAGTTGCCTTGCGAGTTTTCCGCTGACAGGTTACATCTCAAACCGCAACCGTAGCGCCGGCAGCCTGCCCTGAACCCAGTCGAAGGGTCCCGCCGGCAGTCCGGCGGGCATCCTCGCCCGCCGAGCCACTGAGAAGGAGCCGCGAAGCGGCGGCAGAGGAAAGCCCACCACGTAAGTGGTGGGAAAGCACCCAAAACGACTGCGAGCCCCGGCAGGGCGGCACGCGCGCGACGCGGGCGTGAGCCCGCCAGCGAGGGCGGGACGCCCTCGCGACTGCCGGCAAGATGCCGGCGCTACCAAACCTGTGACCCGTCACCTGTGACCCGTGACCTGCCCTGTGACTCCCATCACCTGTCAAGCCCCACCTACGTCACAAATCGCATTGATCTCCATCAATCCAGGCAAAATATAAACTTCCCCGCCGTGTCACAATCACCCCACCCCAATTGCTATTCTAAAAATAGGCCAGAGATGGCGACGTTCCGCGTGTCCTAGGCAGAACCGCGCGGACCCTTATCGCGGGCGTGCACCCCTTGGGAGCGCGGGCGAACATCTGATGCGGCGTAGGCCGACTCACCGGCTTCCGAGTCATACAGGGCTCCTAGCCACGTGAACCGTACCCGCAGCGGGAGTGATCACTCCTCATCGCTTTAAAGAGCGATGAAGACCGGAGAGTTTGGAAGCTTTAAAACTGATAAACAGATCGAGGAATGGGCGCTCGGTCCAAAGCTTCGCTTGGGCGGGACGTTGACCACAAATCGCGACGAGTTAACTTGATATCGCGGACTATTGCCCGGTTCGGAATTGCGGTGTGATCAGAAGGCGGTTGGGAGATTTCTTTCCGTCTTTTTGTGTTTGGAAAACCAGATCGAGGCCTTCTTCGGCGGCGGCCGGAGCTTGCGCCAGCAGTTCGGCGAGCGATCGGAACGCGCGGCTGACTTCCTGGGAATCATGCGCGGCAACGGGCGTCCCTTTGTCGATAGCAGGCGCGATCAACTGGTAGTTGTTCGGGACCTTCCAGAGAATCTTCACGTTGGTGGCGCGCTCGACGTCTTCTTCGCTGAAGCCGGGAATCTTCTTGTAGCGGTTCATCACCAGGCGCAGATGCTTGCGCCCGTTGCCTTCTTCGAGGAAGGTGCGGATGCGGCCTGCGCTCCAGAGCGATACAACATCAGTCTGCGCGACCATCAACACTACGTTCGAGAGATCGGAAAGCAGGCGCGTGGTCTGGTCGAGGCGGCCTGAGCAGTCAACAATCACGTAGCGGTAGTGACTGACGAGCAGATCGAACAGGCGAGCCAGTTCGGCGGCTGCGGGCGCCGTCGTGTAGGGCTGCTGCGGTCCCGCGAGCAGATGAAGGCCATCCTTGGTTGAGGTCATGAGGCCTTCAAGCAAGGAAGCATCCATGCGGTGCAGATTCTGCAGCGCGTCCATCACGCTGAAAGTGGGGCGCGCATTCAAGTGCAGGGCAGCGTGACCGATCGGCGAGAAGTCCACCAGAATCGTCTGGCCGTGCAACTGTTGCAGCGCAACGGCGGTGTTCACCGCGAGCGTGGTCGCGCCGCTCCCGCCTTTTGCGTTGATCACGGTGAAGACTCGCGCCTTGCCGCTGCTGCGACTTTTGCTGCGTGCGGAAGAAAAGCGAGTGAAAGCTTCGAGCAGACCTTCGGTTCCGGTGTTGCGGTCGATGTATTCGCCGGCGCCGGCGCGCATCGCGCCGACGATCGCCATCGGATTGCGCATCTCGCCGATGGCGAAGATGGCCGTATCGCTGGTAGTCGCGCGAATGAGTTCGATGGTGCGAATGGCACGCTGCGGATCTTCGGAATTGACGTCGACCAGAACAACTTCGGCGCGCTGCGCCTGCATCTGGCGAACGATGGGATCGGTCGCGCTCAGTGGGAAGCCAACATTGCTGAACACGATGCGTGCAACGTGTGTGCTCTCCAGTCGGTTCTGGAGTATGGCGGACTGCTCCCGGTCCTCGGTCAGGAGGGCGACTGCGATGCCATGCATGGCTTGGTTCTCGCTAAAATCCTTCTGCGTTTGCATGGTATTGGGGGACAAACCTCCCAGCCAAGTGACTTTTGTAACTAAGCGAACACACTTCTGGATCCAATTTTACGCGCCTACGATTGCTGGACGAAGAAGATGGGCACTGACGAGGGGAAACTCCACATCTCAATTTCCCAACTACGGAATATTCTAAGCGAAATCAAGCCGCTTGAAAAGAACCGAAAGGATTGAAAATCGGCATCCGGCGCGGGAACCGAAGGTTTTTTTAACCTACGGCGCTAAAAACAGCCAAGACCCCTACGACGCGACACGCCTGGTATCGGGAGCCGCACCGGTCCGCTCCTTTTCCGGGTGGGGATGGAGCGAGGAAATCCGGTTAAACGCGTCGGTGGAAGCGTCAACCTCGGGCTCGGAGAGATATTCGTAGTGTGAGAAGTGGACCGCCACCCCCAGCATCGTGCCGACTGATGGCTGCACGACGCGCAAGACAGTCCCCTGGCAGCGGACGCGCATACTCTCGCCGAGCGTGATCTCGGAAGGCATGACCAGGGTGATTTCCACGACTTCCCCCTGGGCGAGGGGGAAATCAGTGAAAACGAAGGCTCCGCGGGAGCTTAAGTCCTGCGTAAAGCCGGAAGATTCGTGCTGAGAGCCCGCCAGCTTCAGAGAAACTGGCACGTGCAGATCAAATCGCTGCCCGCAACGGCGCTCAAGACAGTCAGGGGTCGTCATGGCTTCCTCTGGGCGTACCAAAAGGATCCCGGCACGGGAAAAGCCAGGTCAAGTCCCAAACTTTACCGCAGGTCGACGAAAGTTGGAAGCAACGTTTTTCACGAGCACGTCAAACTTTACAAGACGTCTGTGGATAAACCCGAACAAGCCAGGGATCTCGCGCAACGGATCTCAGTACGGTGTTGGGCAGCTACTGATTAAGCTCGGACGAAACCCTTCAAAATCAACAACTCCGACAGGACGAAATAAGGGCTAGAGCACATCTGCGTGTGATGTGTGTCACAGCCGTGCGCCCTGAAACGCCAAACAATGGGGTTCGGTCCGCGCGTGCCCTGGCTTCGCGCTTTGGGGCGGCACAACCCGCGCACTACGGAGGCGATATGGCGGTGACGAAGCAGCAGGTGTTGGACTATCACTTTGGCGAGCGCCCTGGAAAAATCGAAGTCACGTCAAGCAAACCTTGCCGCACACAACGCGACCTGAGCCTGGCCTACACGCCGGGAGTCGCGATTCCCTGCCTCGAGATCGAAAAAAATCCGCATGACGCGTTCAAGTACACCGCGCGCGGAAACCTGGTGGCGGTGATCAGCAACGGGACGGCCGTGCTCGGACTCGGCGACATTGGCGCGCTGGCGGGCAAGCCGGTCATGGAGGGAAAGGGTGTTCTGTTCAAGCGCTTCGCGGATGTGGACGTGTTCGATCTGGAAGTGAACAGCCACGATCCGGACGAGATCATCAAGCTGTGCCAGCTGCTTGAGCCCACCTTCGGCGGAATCAACCTGGAGGACATCAAGGCGCCCGAGTGCTTTTACATCGAGGAGACGCTGAAGAAGACGATGAAGATTCCTGTCTTCCACGATGACCAGCACGGGACCGCGATTATTTCCGGCGCGGCGCTGCTGAATGCATTGGAGGTTGCCGGAAAGCCAATCGACAAAGTGAAAGTGGTTTTCAACGGAGCGGGAGCCTCGGGAATCGCGTGTGCCGAACACTATGTGCGGCTAGGAGTGAAACGCGAGAACATCACTCTTTGTGACACGAAGGGCGTCGTGCACAAGGGGCGCACGGCCGGAATGAATCCGTACAAAGAGCGGTTCGCGAAAGAGACGGACCTGCGCACGCTGAGTGAGGCGATGCGGGGAGCGGATGTGTTTGTCGGGTGTTCGGTGAAGGGCGCGGTTAATGCCGAGATGATCCAATCGATGGCGGCGCGGCCGGTCGTGTTTGCAATGGCGAATCCTGATCCGGAGATCACATACGAAGAAGCGAAAGCGAGCCGTGACGACGTGATCCTGGCTACCGGGCGATCGGATTACCCGAACCAGGTAAACAATGTCCTGGGATTCCCTTTCATTTTCCGGGGGGCGCTGGATGTGCGCGCAACGGCCATTAACGAAGAGATGAAACTGGCGGCGACCAAGGCCTTGGCGGCGCTGGCAAAAGAAGATGTTCCGGATTCAGTTTGTCGCGCTTACGGAGTGGAGCGATTGAAGTTTGGTGCAGAGTATCTGATTCCGAAACCGTTCGATCCGCGGGTTCTGCTATGGGAGGCGGTCGCAGTGGCGAGGGCTGCAATCGAAAGCGGCGTGGCGCAGGAACCGCTGGACCTCGATGTGTATCGCGAACAACTGGAGCGGCGGCTGGGCAAGGCGCATGAAGTTGCACGCATGATGGTTCACAAGGCGAAGGCCCAGCCGAAGAGCGTCGTGTTCCCTGAGGGCGACAACGAAAAGATTCTGCGGGCCTGCCACACGCTCATCGAGGAGCACATCGCGGTTCCGATCCTGCTGGGCGATCCTTCGACGATTCGCCGAAACGTCACCGAACTCGGCTTGAACCTGAACGGCGTGCGGATTGCAGACCCATTAACTTCGCCTCTGCGGGAGCGCTACATCGAAGAACTGTTCCGGCTGCGGCAGCGCCGAGGCATGACGCTGTCGGAAGCGCGCTTGCAGATTAGCAGGCGAAACATCTTTGCATCGATGATGCTGCACATGGGCGATGCCGACGCATTGGTCTCGGGAGTGACGCAACACTTCCCCGATACGATCCGTCCGGCGCTGCAAATCGTTCGAGTACGCGAGGGGCTCCACAAGGTGTCGGGCTGCTACGCGATGATCACGCGCAAGGGCGACATCTACTTCCTCGCCGATACGAGCGTAAACATCGAACCGACGGCCGAGGACCTGGTCGAGATCGCGCTGTGCACGGCCCAAACCGCGCGCCGCTTCGATATCGAACCGAAAGTTGCCTTGCTATCGTTCTCCAGTTTCGGAAGCACGCAGCATCCGCAATGCGAGAAAGTTCGGCGGGCGGTGGAACTATTGCGCAGGGCCGATCCGACGCTGATGGTGGAAGGCGAGTTGATGGCGGACGATGCAGTATCCACCGAACTCGAGTTGCAATATCCCTTCAGCCAACTCAAAGGCGGGGCGAACGTGTTGATCTTCCCCGATCTGAACTCAGCGAACATTGCTTACAAGCTGTTGTCGAAGATCGGCGGCGGTGAAACCTTGGGCCCGATCCTGATGGGGATGAGCAAGCCGGTTCATTTGTTGTCGCGCGGAGCCGAGGTGGAGGAGATCGTCAACGTAACGGCGATCGCGGTGGTGGATGCGCAGGAGAGCGCACCCGCGGCTGAGCCTCTGAAAGTCGAGCCGGAACTGGCGGGCGCGCGTTAGAGAACGACTGCGCTCTTGTTACTTTTTCTTCGGAGGCGGCGCCGCTCCGGCGTTCGAGGAGTTGAAGGGCTGCGGAATTCCCATGCTTCCGCCATGCGGACTAGCGCCCGGCGTGGTTTGAATTCCGCTATGGGGATCGGCCCCGGTTGGATTCAACCCCATCGTACCCGGGATGAAGCACGTGAGACGGAGGCTGGGCGCGACCCGCAATGTGGCCGGACATGGTCCGCTCTCCAGTTTGGCTCCCGTTCCTGTTCCCTGCAATTCCAACGCGAAAAGTTTACCCTCGGAATTTCCGGCAACGCCGGTCGTCATTCCCGGCATGTCATAGGCGACGTAGAACGGCTTCTTGGTATCGGCCGCATTGGTGGCGCAGGTGCTCGACGCTTTGAACTGATCGTTCGCCGCTTTCACGTCGAGGCGTCCGCAATCTTTGGCACCCGAGCCGGCGAGCTCTTGCAGCTTAATTTGCACGGCATCGCTCGGACGAGCGGGCGTGGCGGAAGTCGAGGACTTATTGCAGCCCACGAGGCACACGGCAGCGGCGAGCCCAATCAGGATTGTTCTGTTCATGAGCTAGCATTGTAAAACAGCGGCGCTCTCTCGGTCGGCTATAGTGGTACCAATGAGTAGTTTCGGGCATCCAATAGGCGACTGTGACTGAACCAGCAACCACCAATCCGGCGAGCAGTGAGCCATCCGAAGCAACTGTACCGGAACGCAAAGAGTCGCGGTGGTCGGTCGGGGTCCGCGCTCTCAAACATCGCAATTTCCAACTCTTCTTCTCCGGACAACTGATTTCTTTGATTGGTACGTGGATGCAGACGGTTGCTCAGTCGTGGCTCGTCTACGAGAAGACGGGATCGTCGTTTCAGTTGGGAGCGGTCGGGTTTGCGAGCCAGATCCCGGTTTTCCTAATCGCGCCGATCGGAGGAATGGTGGCCGATCGCGTGAATCGTCACCGGGTGGTGATCGCGACGCAAGTTGCTTCGATGTTCCTGGCATTGATCCTGGCGGCGCTGACGCTGTCGCACACGGTGCAGGTGTGGCACATCTACGTACTCGCATCGCTGCTGGGAGTAGTGAATGCCTTCGACATTCCGGGGCGACAGTCATTCCTGGTCGACATGGTGGGACGCGAAGACCTGATGAACGCGATCGCGCTGAATTCTTCGATGTTCAACGGCGCGCGCGTGATTGGCCCGGCCATCGCCGGAATTTTGCTGATCAAGATCGGCGAGGGTGGATGCTTTCTGGCGAATGGCATCAGTTACATCGCGGTCATCATCGGACTGCTGATGATGAAGGTGGAATGCCGCGCGCGCTCGAAGTCGGATTCGCCGCTGGCAGACATCATCGAAGGGTTTCGCTGGGTGAGTAACACTGGACCGATCCGCGCGCTGCTTCTGCTGCTCGGGCTGGTGAGCCTGGTCGGCATGCCCTACACGGTGCTAATGCCAATCTTCGCCGATCACGTCCTGCATTCGGGCGCGAAGGGACTTGGCATTCTGATGGGCTTCACGGGCATCGGGGCACTACTGGGCGCTTTGACGCTTGCGGTGCGTACCGGTGTGAAGGGATTGGGCAAGCTGATCTCGATTTGCTGCGCGGGGTTCGGCGTGAGCTTGATTGTGTTTGCATTCTCGAAGATCTTCTGGCTGTCGGCCAACCTGCTGATCCCGGTGGGATTCTTCATCATGTTGCAGATGGCATGCTCGAACACGCTGATCCAGGCCATGGTGCCGGACGCTCTGCGTGGACGCGTGATGGCGCTGTACTCGATGATGTTCATGGGCATGGCGCCGTTCGGGGCGCTGCTGGGCGGCGCGATGGCGGATCGGCTGGGAGCTCCGATCGCAGTGGCCACGGGCGGAGTGGCCAGCATTGCGGGAGCTTTCTGGTTTGGGCGGCAGTTGCCGGTGTTTAGAGGCGAAGCGCGACAGCTGATTATTGCGCAGGCAATGGCCGGCGGAGAGCCCGCGGAAGAGATGACTGTGCGGGTGGTGCAGTAGCTGGTGTGCGGGCGAGACGCCCCCACGACTGCCGGCGGGACGCCGGCGCTACGGTCAGGGCTTATGGTAGCGCCGGCGTCTCGCCGGCAGTCGCGAGGGCATCCTGCCCTCGCATCCAGACGTAGGGCCATCGTTCAAGACGCGCACGCACTGGGTTGTCGATCACGTATTGAACAGCGCGTTCGAATTCAGCTTCGCCTCGCAGCAGGTGGTCGAAATACTCTCTTTGCCAGAAGGGTCCGTCACACTTCAGCACTCTCTCAGCTCGCTTCGCAGAATACGATTTCCAGGAGTGGAGAACTTGCGCGAGAGAATTGCCCGGGAACAGGCGCACCACGACGTGGACGTGATTCGGCATGATGCACCATGCGAACAAGCGATAACGCTGCTCGTCGAAGTGGTTGAGGGATTCACTGACAATTTCAGCTATCGCGGGCGTTCGTAGATGGCATGCACCTCTTCCATTGTCCAGGAATTGCTCGATGCGAGCTGTTGATAGACGCGTGAGGCGTTTTCGTTCGTCGGGAGAAATGTCGCGACCGAACTGCGCCGCTGTGCGGGCGATGCTCTTTTTCTCGGATTCGATTTTGTCGAGGACAGACCTTGGGAGGGAGTCCGCTAGACGGAACGTGATGAAGTAAGTGGCGGAGTCGGTCTCCCAGTGCGGTAGACGGCCGCGGTCTCGGATGGTGATGGCGCTGAAGCGTGGGCGGGACGCCCCCGCGACTGCCGGCGGGACGCCGGCGCTACGGTCGTGGGGCTTGCTTGATTCGAGGCTTCTGCTTTTTCCATCGGCTTCGCGTCTTTCGGTCACTGTTATTTCTACGGCTTCTCTGCAGTTTCTACTCTTCGGCGTAGGTTACGTGCTCGAATTCCTGGGAGTGGCTTTTCTCGGCCAGGGACTGCACGCCGTGGTCGTAGCCTTTTTCGAAGGCCTGAAGGTTCAGGTCGCGGAAGCTGGAAGGGACAGAATCTGCTACGGCTTTTCGTACGGCGGCGGGATCGAGCAGGTGCGTGACTGCGGTAAAGAATCCCACCATGACGGAGTTCAGCACCATGCGCTTGCCGAGTTCTTCGGCCAGGCGCGTGGCCGGGCAACTGTAGACTCGCGTTTGCTTCGGCAGATCGGTGACCCGGACCAGATCCTGTTCGACGATCAGAGTTCCGCCTTCTTTTAGCTCGGGCACAAAACGCGTGTACGCTTCCTGCGACATGACTACCATGATGTCGGGTTGCGTGACGTAGGGATAAAGAATGGGTTCGCCCGAGAGCACCAACTGAGCGCTGCAGGCGCCGCCGCGGGCTTCGGGGCCGAAGTTTTGCGTCATGGTCGCATACGCGCCCTGGTAGATGGACGCCGCCTTGCCCAGCACGATGGCCGACAGGATCACGCCCTGCCCGCCGAATCCGGCAATTCGAAGTTCCGTTAGCCGCAGCTGCATACATTCTCCGAAGGTTCCACGTAGCGCTCGCCCAGCGATTCCACCATCTGCGCGTGCAGCAGGCTCTGGTAGTCGGGGCGATCGCGGTCCACGAATTTTCCGACGATGATTTCGCCCGTCATGGTCAGGCCGACTTCGCCGGTGGGCGCGCCATGCTTCACTTTGCTCTTCTCTTTGTAATACTTCATGGTGTCGAGACCGTCGCCGAGGCGGTTGCGGCGCTGGTAGAGCGTAGGGCACGGGCTGATGACTTCGATGAAGCTGAAGCCTTTCTTCTGGAAGGCTTCGGCGATGGAACGTGCAAGTTGCTTCACGTGGAACGTAGTCCAGCGCGCGACGTACACGGCGCCGGCCGCTTCGACTAGGTGCGGCAGATTGAATGCGGGCTCGCAGGCTCCGTAGGGCGAGGTCGATGTGATGGCATGACCCGGTGTGGTGGGCGCGGTCTGGCCGCCGGTCATGGCGTAGATAAGGTTATTCACGCAGATGACCTTGAGATCGATGTTGCGGCGCGCGGCGTGGATGAGGTGATTGCCGCCGATCGCCGAGAGATCCCCGTCGCCGGAATAGACGACGACATTGAGTTTCGGATTGGCCAGCTTCAGGCCGGTGGCAAACGGAATCGCGCGCCCGTGCGTGGTGTGAAACGAATCGAGCTTCACGTAACCCGCGACGCGGCCCGTGCAGCCGATTCCGGAGACCAGCGCGAGGGATTGCAGGTCAATCTTCGATTCAATCAAGGCTCGCGCAAAGCAGTTGACGGTGGTTCCGATGCCGCATCCCGGACACCATATGTGCGGCATGCGGTCGGTGCGCAAGAAGGGCTCGACCGGGTTGATGACATCGAGGGCGCTCATCGGCTGGCCTCCACAATCGCCTTGAGAATGTCTTCGGGACGATGCACGCTGCCTCCGGCATGCGGCACGAGAATCGTCTTGGCTTTGCCGCCCGCGGCTCGTTCCACTTCGCGCACCATCTGTCCCATATTCAGTTCAGGAACCACGAAAGCTTTCGCGGTGGCTGCCAGTTCGCGGATGCGCTGCTCGGGGAAGGGCCAGCAAGTGATCAGGCGGAGTTTGCCCACGCGCAATCCTTGCTCACGCGCCATTTCAATTGCGCGCTGGGCCACGCGGGAGGTGATGCCGTACGACACCACGATCACGTCTGCGCTTTCGAGTTGCTGTTCTTCCAGCAACGTGATGCGATCGGCGGCATCGAGGATCTTGCTTTGCAGGCGCCGCACCAGTTTGTCCTGGGTCTGCGGCGTCATGTTCGGATAGCCGCGCTCGTCGTGGGTCAAGCCGGTGACGTGAAACTTATAGCCTTCGCCGGCGTGAGCCATTTCCGGCACGCCATCGCCGTTGGTGGCGTAGGGCAGGTATTCGTCCGCCGACTTGCGGGTGTGGCGGCGTGGAAAGACTTCAATCTGGTCGGCCTCGGGAATCACGACTTTCTCCGTCATGTGACCAACTACCTCGTCCATCATCAGCATGACGGGCACGCGGAATTCCTCGGAGAAATTAAAGGCCGTGATAGTCAGGTCGAAACATTCCTGCGGGGAGTTGGGGCAGAGCGCGATGATTTCGTAGTCTCCGTGCGAGCCCCAGCGGGCCTGCATCATGTCGGCCTGCGCAGGCAACGTGGGCAAGCCCGTGGAGGGCCCGCCGCGTTGCACGTCGACGAACACGCAGGGTGTCTCGGTCATAGCGGCGTAACCGATATGCTCCATCATCAGAGAGAAGCCCGGGCCGGAGGTGACTGTAAACGCCTTCGCTCCTCCCCAGACCGCGCCTTGCAGCGTGATCGAAGCCGCGAGTTCGTCTTCCATTTGAATGAAGGTTCCCCCGACGACGGGAATGCGGGAGGCGAAGCGCTCGACGACTTCGGTGGAGGGAGTGATGGGGTATCCGGCGGCGAAGCGCGCACCTGCGGCCAGGGCACCTTCGCAACAGGCGTGATCGCCGTCGATGAAGTGCGTGCCCGTGAGAACTCCTCGCGGATCAGCTTTCACGGGTCACCTCCGGACGGGGGGGGGTTGGCGCGGACTCTTTCTGAGCCGGCAGGCGCTGACCGTAGATGGCGAAATCGGGACAGTACATTCCGCACAGATCGCAGCCGCTGCACTTTTCCGGCGCAACAACATGGGGCGGGTGATAGCCCTTGGCGTTAAAAGCAGACGAGAGAGCCAGAACTTTGGTTGGACAGAACTCCACGCAGAAACCGCAAGCCTTGCAGCGTTCGACGACAATGGAAACGCGACCTTTAGCCACGAGACCCCCACTAGAGGAGCGAGGGCGCTCCCCATTCAAAAGAAATTATCGCGTGGGCTTATCGCAGGAGGGTGTGACGCGGGTCACTGGTGCCGGTGATGTGAGGACGGAGGATAACTCGAGGGAGGGCGGGACGCCCTCCCGACTGCCGGCGGGACGCTGGCGCTACAAGAAAAAGGCGACCCCGATCTTCCGGGATCGCCATACTTTGCGACAACTCTAGAACGTGAGCGCGGCTTTCACCTGGATCAGACGCGGGGAGGCGTCGCCACCCAGGAAAGATCCAAGGATCGAAGTCGGAGTGCTCACGGTGGTGTTGATCAAGCCGAACTGCGGGTTCGCGATATCGCCCACCGGCTGATCGAAGTTGGGATGGTTGAACAGATTGAAGAACTGCAAGCCCACGCCGAGCTTGCCGGCCTCCCAGTGCGGGATGCGGAAGCTCTTCATCACGGTGAAGTCGGTGTCGAAGAAGTTCGGCCCGTAGAACTGATTGCGGCGTTGCACGCCTAAACCAGAAGTAGCGGGCGAGAACATCGCGGTGGTGAAGCACGGCGTGTTGACCGCCGACTTCCCGCACGACGAAGGCGCTCCGCCAAGGTAGTTAGCGAACACGAAGGCACCCGTGTTGTTGAGCACGCCGCCGAAGTTGTTCGATGCCAGGATGGAGGTTGCGTTCGAATCGACCACGGTGAAGGGCAAGCCACTGCGGGCGAAGATGGTTCCGGAGACTGTCCAGTCACCAAAGACCGCGCGCGGACCCCAGAAGCGCGGGATGTCCCACACGTAGTTGAAGCTGAAGTAGTGACGCGCGTCGTAGTCAGCGTTGCCGTAGTTGCCGCGCAGGTTGAAAGGATCTTGCGGGCTGAGCACGCTGGTGTTGGTGTTAAAGGTGTAGGGCAGGAAGCCGGCGTTCGAAACTTCGTCGAGCGCGTGGCTCCAGGTGTAGTTTGCCTGTACCTGCACCGAGTGGAACTGGTGACGCAAGGACGCAGTCAGGCCATTGTAGTTGGAATTGGCGATGGTCGAAACTTCGTTGATGGTTCCGAAGCGCGGGTCGCGCGGAGCGGTCGGCAATCCTGCAAATGCAGTGCCTCCGAAGGCGGAGAGACAACTATCCGCGGGATCGGGCGTCACTCCATCGCAGAACGCGTTCAGTCCGGGATTCTGCACGGCCTCGTGAACTCCGTGATTGCCCACGTAGTTCAGCGACAGTGTGGTGGCCCGTCCAAAACCATGCTGGAGTTCGAGATTCCATTCCTGGTATTGGGGAGCGATGATCCGGCGAGAAGCGTTCGTGAAGGACGGCACGACAAAGAACGGGTTGGAGGCTTGAATCTGCGCAAGCGTCTGCCCGGCTGCGAATCCCTGCACGAACGACGTGTTGGCGCCTGCCGCTAACGACGCCTGATTGCCAGTAACATCGGGAGACAGCGCCCCTGTTCCCACCTGGAACGGATTGTTCAAGGGGGAGTTGTTGAGCAGGCTATCGGCAATCGTGGCCGGGAACGCGTCGGTAAATAGGCCGAAGCCGCCGCGGATCACGGTGTTGCGACCGGAGCCGAACGGGCTCCACGCGAAGCCGAACCTGGGCTGCCAGCTGACTTTCGTGTAGTTCGCGAGCGCCTGGTTCAGGCCGGTGTGGATGGTCTGGTTGTAGGGCGTGTCGACGGAGTGATCGATGGCCAGGAAGGAATTGTCGAGGCGCGCAAAACAATTCGTCTGGCAAGTCGGATTGGAGTTGTGGTCACCGCGCAGCGACAACGTAAGTTTCAAGTTAGGCCGGACAGCCCACTCGTCTTGCGCATAGAAACCGAGGGCGTAGACCGCGACCGGTTGCGTCGGACGCACTGCGAAGTTCTGCAGATAGTTGTCTCCGTTTCCATTGAAGAACGACTGCAGGCTATCGCCGAAGCTGAAGCCGATGCTGCCAATGCCCGGCGAGTAGTCGGTGATGTCGTTGCGGCGGAAGTTGATTCCGAACTTCAGGGAGTGACTGCCCTTCTGCCAGGAAAGATCGTCGACCGCGCCGTACTGCGTGACGTTGCGACCCTGCGGCCATACATCCAGGTTGCGGCCGAGCGGATAGAAGGCTCCTCCGGACAGGCTCACGCGGAACGGCATGGCCTGTGTAGAGGCGCCCAAGTTAGCGGTCGAGAAGATGGCGCTGTACCAGGAGCCGCTGAGAATGAACTGGTTCACCATCGACGCGCCGAAGGTGTGGTTTTCCTGCAGTTGCCCCTCGTACTGAGGCTGCGTGCTGACTGCATTGAAAACCGGGTTGATGGGATCGGTGTAAGTCGCCTGTGTGCCGTGATCGGTGCGGAAGTGGACGAAAAGGCGATCGTTCGATCCGATGTTCTGATCGAGACGACCCGTCACCAGGTATTCATGCGTGAAGTTTCCAGCGGTGGAGTGGAACTGCAGCGCGCACGGAGTTGTGGTATCGCCGAGTCCCGTGAACGATCCGCAGCCCGGGCCAGAAATAATGTTTCCGGTATTCGGGTCTGTGCCGTTCTGCAAAACGTTCTGCGCCCCAGCTGCGCCATTGGCGTTCTGCCAAAGATTGAACATGTTCTGGTAGAACGGAACCGACTGAGGACTGGCGGTCGTCAGGTTCGCTAACGTGGCCGCCTGGAATTGCGGACTGGGAATATTCACCGGCAGAGTAGTCGGCAACACAACCCGAAGGCCCTCGTAGTTCACGAAGAAGAAGGTCTTGTCCTTGCGGATCGGGCCTCCAACTGATGCAGCCCACTGGTTCGCGTTGACGAACGGGCGAGGCACATCACTCTGCACATTGAAGTAGTTATTCGCGTTCATGGCGCGGCCATTCCAGAAGTATTCGGCGTTGCCGTGCCAGGCATTGCTGCCCGAGCGCGTGACGTAGTTGACGTTGGCGCCTGCGAGACCGCCGTACTGTCCGGAGTAGCCGTTGTTGACCACGGTCGCCTCACGAATGTCGTTCTTGCCGAGCAGCAGGTTCGTGGCACCCGAGTTGTTGAGGTTCAGGAATGGATCGTTCTCGTTCATGCCATCGACGGTGAAGATATTTGAAGTCGCCGGCAGTCCGAAGGTAGACGAGTTTCCATAACCAGCCTGGGTATTCATCACAGCGCCCGGCGCGGTCTGGACGATGTAACTCAGGTCATTGCCGGGATTCGGAGTTTGCGAGATCTGTGCCTGTGTAATGGTGGTCGAGATCTCAGCATTCTCGGACTGAACGGCCTCCGCTCCTGCCGAGACCTCTACGGTCTGGCTGGCGGTGCCGAGAGCCAGCTGAACGTTGACCGTGGCGGCTTGGCCGACGGTAACGGTTGCCTGCTGCTGGATGGATTGAAAGCCGGTCGCCGAGACCGAGATGGTGTAGGTGCCCGGGCCAAGCAATGAAAACCGGTAGTAGCCCTGCGCATTGGTGGAGCGAGTCTGCGTCGAGCCCGATTCATTGCTCTTCACCGTTACGGATGCATTCGGAACGAGAGCGCCCGAGGGATCGGTCACTGTGCCCGCGAGATCGCCCGAGGTGAGCGACTGCGCGAACACCCAAGTTGTCTGGCCTGCAACCAGCATGGCCAGGATCAAGAAGATCGTTAAACTTCGAAAACGCATTACAACCTCCGATAGGGTAAATAGAAGTGTTGACCTCAACTTGCAGCGTTGCTGATAACGGAACGCTGCACGGTCGAAGCGACGCGGAAGAAATAAGGCAGAAAATTTGGTTGCGAGTTGACTAAGAACGCGGCGGCGCGCGATCGGCCGCGGGCCGCGTGTAGAGCATGGAAGGAATGGGCGCAATTCGCGGAGAGACTACGCTTTCCCAAGCGTGAAGATGCAGTATGGCGTGCTCAACACGCGCAGTTCCGAGCGTGACTGAACACCGTTCTCCGTCCCGGGTTTCATCGGGCAAGGCCGTGCGGAGAATTTTCCCTGGAGTACTGCTGCTCTTCGAACTCGTGCTTCTGTGAGCAGCCAGTGGAGTTGCCAGGCCACAGGTCAGAAATACTGTGCAGCACGCGATCGCGAGCACACGCCGAAGAGCTGAGCGGGAACCACTCAACAGTGCTCTTTTGACATCTACGGATTTTTGGGTATGCCACAACACGTTCTTCACTCAACGCGTGTGAATGCACGGAGTGTTCCATTTGATTGTCAAGATTGCAGCGCGAGTGTTTCGAGGAAGTTAAACGATCTATGTAAAGGGCGTGTAAGCGCAGCCGTCGCGTGACATTCGCCATTACATATTTTGACATTCCAAAAACTGAAGTGCGCGAGCGAACAGCAAGTAAATCATTTAGATTTCAACCGAAATCTGCAACTACGATCGCGAAGAGCGCATCTAAGATTTCGTACTGTGTCCGCAGGCAACTAAAAAGATTGCGCTCTTGCCCTTGGCGTGAGGCGCGAAGAAGTTGACCACGTCGTCGTCGTAAAACGTGAGTCCGGTCGCGCCGAATTTCTGCGCGTACGCCGCGAGATACATTTTCCCGCCGACGATTCCCGCCTCGAGCTGCGTCGCGCGGTATCCGCGATTTCCGAATGAGCTAACAATTTTTGAGAGGTCGGCGAGGAAGAAGAAGTCCACGCTCGCATCTGCCGGGAGTTCCTGCTCCAGGCCCAGGTAGCCCGCACGATCGCGAAAGTCTCCCTCTTTTAAAAGCTCCAGTTGTTTCTTCTCGCGCCGGTAGAAGTATGCTCCGGGCGGTAGGCTTTCGACGTTGTGAACAATGAGATAAAGATCGTTCAGAAGATTCCCTGACTTTTTCAGAAAATCTGCCGGGACGCCACGCGTTGCGTAGTCGAGCAGGGTGCTCAACTGGGCGAATGAGATTGGTTGACGTGCGAACCTGCGCGATGAGCCTCGACGCTGAATGACCTGCTCGACGGAATCAGATGGCAGGCCGTCTTTAGTCAGGGGTTTTAGATTGAAGAGTGTTCCACGCGCATCAGGCTGTGCGCTTTTCAGCGCGCTGTCTCTCCATATTTTGACTTGTTTTGGCTCGAGCAGATTTGAAGCTTCGTGCATCTGCCGCATGGCAGGATAGTCGATTTCTTCCTTCGAGTAAGCCATGGCGGGCAACTGGAGTGGCTTGATTTCGTTTGGCACAGGCGGCCGAGATTTCGTGTGCCCGACTGCCAGAGCCGAGAAGGCGACTTCCTTGCGCACGTCCAAATCCAGCAAGGCATTCACCTGCTGATCGACGAAGCCAGTGATGACTTTGGCGGGCAGTCCCAGCGCAGTGCTCACGGCGAGCGCATTCGCGAGTATGGTGCCGTTGTCCCAACCGAAGTGCCGATACGCACGCGATCGATACTTCCATGCGTTGCGCCAGTATGTTCCGGTGCAGATGAGAATGAGGGGAGCGTGCGCAACTGCTTTCTCAGCGGCGGTCGCATCGACCAGAACTTTTCGGTAATCGCCGGCGCGCAACTGCCGGAGCCCGAACTCCGCTGCCCCGAAGTGATAGACACCTGCCGGCAACTCTGGCAAATCCTCGCACACCAGATACAACTCAATCTCGTAGAGCGCCCCCGTGCAGGCGGCAGCCCGAAAGAACGTCTCGCCCCCGGGAAACTTTTTGCTGCGCGTAACGCCCGCGGAGAAAAACAGAAGCTGCGCGATGTCCTCGAGATTTGGGATCTTCTTGCCCCGGGCCGCGATGCCGGGGCTCGCGATGGCCGCAAGCGCCGACACTCCGGTCTGGCGGAAATCTTTCGGGAGCCGCGTCACCTCCAAAGTTGGGTAGATTTTGAAGAGGAGAGGCTTGTTTTCCCAATCGAGAAAATGTGGATGCGCGCGCAGGCTGAGATACGAATGCTTGGTACCGTTGTGGTATTTCCAGGTCGCGTCCAGGTCTTGATTCGGCATCAGGGGAACAATTGTATTCGGTGATGCATTCTGACGAAGTGGTGTTCAAGATTACTCTGTGACCCGCGTTTATTGCAGTCCTTTGTTGTGCAGAAATTCCCGCACGACTTCTTTGATGTCTCGGTGATTTCCGTCGACTGCGTAATTCAACTGCTGCATGTCCTGGTCTGAAATCTTGCCCGCGAGATCGTCGAGAGCCTGCGCTACCTCGGGATGCCGCGATATTGTTTCCTGTCGCATCACGGCTACTGCCTCGTAGGGCGGGAAGTAGTTACGATCGTCCTGGAGCACGAACATATCCAGAGCGGGGATCAGACCGTCGGTGGTGTTGCCAGCGATGAGATCGATTTGCTTTTCTTTTAGAGCGCGGGTCAGCAGTCCCAGATCCATGATGCGTGGGGAGGCAGCGAATCGTAGGCCATAGGTTGCCGCGAGTCCTTTGTAACCATCCGGGCGCTCCATGAACTCGTAGCCGAATCCCGGCCGCCATTGCGGAGTATAGGCCGCCGCCTGCGAAATGGTTTGGAGTTGGAGACGGCGCGCGTCTTCTCCGCGAATGACGATGGCAAACGTGTCGTCGAAGCCGAGTGGCGGACCGAGGGCCAAGGCGAAGCGCTTCGCATACTCGGTCTGCACGCGATCGTAAACGACCTTGCGTGAGCCTTCCGGCTTCTCCTTCAGGATTGCCGTCAATGCTGTTCCCGTGTATTCCGGATAGATATCGATTCGGCCAGCCAAAATAGCCTGCTGACAGATGAAGCTGCCTGCGAGATAGAAGCGGCGCTCCACGTGGAGATTCGTCTTTGCTTCCAGGCGCTGCGCGAAGATCTCTCCCAGGATCGCCTGCTCCGTGAAATTTTTTGATCCGATGACGATCCGGTTCTCGCGCGGTGGACCGCAGGATGCGAGCAGCAGGATCGGGATCAAGAATAGGAGAGACTTCAGCGACATAAAGGTTCGTAATCGAGAGAGCGACTCTTAGACGGGACTCAAACGACGTTCGAGCCAGCCGAGCGAAACGTCGGCTAGCAAGGCCAGCGCGGCTGCGGGAATCGCGCCGGCGAGGATGAGTTGGTTGTTCACCATCGCCAAGCCGCGAAAAATGTACTCTCCCAAACCGCCGGCTCCGATCGCTGCCGCAATCGTGGCCAGGCCAACCGAGATCACTGTGGCCACTCGTACCCCCGCAATGATGACACCGAGCGCGAGCGGTAACTCAACGCGAAACAGCAATTGGCGATCCGTCATACCCATGCCACGCCCCGCCTCGACCACCGCCGGGTCGACGCCTTTGATGCCGGCGTATGTATTGCGAATCAGGGGCAGCAGGGCGTAGAGAGTCAGGGCAAGAATGGCGAGACGCTCCGAACGCGCGCCAAGCCACGGCACCGGCAGCAGGAATCCGAACAGCGCCAGGCTCGGAATCGTCTGGATGACATTCGCGCTGCCCAGTACCGGTTTGTTCCAACCAGGACGGCGCGTGATCAGGATGCCGAGCGGAATTCCGATCAATACTGCAAGTAGCGTGGAGGCGACGACCATCCACAGATGCTCGAGGGTTAACTCGAGCACCTCGCTGTGATTTTGCGCGATGAACTGAAACACGTTCATGCTGAGGCTCTTTTCTCTGGGGTTGGCATTCCGAACGCGTCGAGATATTTCTGGACCAGTAGGTCTTGCGACTTCATGAATTCAGCCGTTGGTAAGGCAGCGACCAGGCGGCCTCCTTCCATCAGCGCGATGCGTGTGCCCAAGAACAACGCCTCGCGCAAATCGTGCGTGACGAAGACGACCGTCTTCTGCAATCGTCGTTGCAGGGCTAGAAATTCCTTTTGCAACTCCGCGCGCGTGATGGCGTCGAGCGCGCCGAATGGTTCGTCCATAAGAAGGATGGGTGGATCGGCAGCCAAGGCGCGCGCGACGCCGACACGTTGCCGCTGACCCCCGGAAAGCTCCTTCGGATAGCGCGAAGCGAGAGCGGTATCCAGGCCCACGAGTTGCAGCAGCTCTGTTACACGACCCCGGACCCGCTCAGAATCCCAGTTTTCGATGGTAGGCACGAGTCCAATGTTGCGCTCGACCGTAAAGTGCGGAAACAGGCCGGCTTCCTGGATGCAGTATCCAATGCCGCGGCGCAAGCGAATGCGGTCCCAATCGCGAGTGGCACGACCTTCGACTAGAACGTCGCCCTCGGTCGGGGAAAGCAGATCGTTGATCAGCTTGAGAGTTGTCGTTTTTCCTGAACCGCTGCGGCCGAGCAGCATGAGGGTCTCGCCGCGGCGGACTTGAAGATTCAAGTCACTGAGCAATGAAGGGCCGCCGGGAAAACGGTAGGCGACATTGCGCATCTCGATAACCGTGCCGTTCTGCGTGCCAGTGCTCATGCGAGCCTTGCTTTCGAGACGATAGTGCTACCGGTGAAATCTTAAGATGATGCGCAGGGACAGAGGGTGCCGATTTTTCTGCGTGAGAGCCGCCTACAGCGTTACGGCGACGAGCGATACGACGACGACGGTAAGCCCGTGATGCGAATGCCGCCATGTCCCTTATGGCGAATGTTTAACCCGACGAGTAGCGCTGTGATTTGCTCAACGATGCGGGCATTCTCCAATTTTCCGCCGTCGAGTGCGCGCACATCCGGAATTTTTGCCGCCAACTCGCACACCGTTTGAATTGCATTCGGATCGTCGCTGCAGACGATCACATCACATTCCACCGGGCCGTCACCGTTCATCACGTCAGCAGAGCAATTTTGAAATGCAGCCACCACAGTCACGCCTTTGGGAACCAGTTCCGCGGCCTGCTGGGCGGCGGAACCTTGCCACACTCCGAGCGTGCGGCTGGCGCGGCCGCCGACGCCGCTGGCGAGCGGCACCGTGGCGTCGATGAGGATGCTGCCGGGCTTGAAGGATGGCTTGAGATCTTTCAGTAGGGAGGCCTGGCCTTCAAAGGGCACGGTGAGCGCCAGCAAGTCAGTGGCTGCGCAGGCGTTCGCGTTTGTGTCGCCAGTTACTTGTGCTGGAGATCCAGCTGCTTGGATGATCTTGGCTGCAGCCTCGCGCGCGCGTTCTGCGCTGCGCGATCCGATGATGATGGATTCTCCGGCGCGCGCCCAGCGCAGCGCGAGGCCCAGTCCGGCTGGGCCTGTACCGCCCAGGATCGCGATCGTCCGACTCAAGCGAACTCCGGAATCAGTGCCTGTTCGCTGGTGAACGCCTCTACGGGAGTTTTGATGTGCAGGCGCGAGTATGTGGTGTTGCGTTCCGCGGGAATGCGGCCCGCTTCCAGAATTAAAGACTGGAATTGATCGGGACTGGTGTACTGGCCCGCGGTCGCTCCCGCTTCGCGAGAGATGTTTTCTTCCATCAGCGTGCCGCCGTAGTCGTTGGCACCGGCGTGCAAGCAAAGCTGCGAGAGATTGCGGTTCAACTTCACCCACGAGACCTGGATATTGTTGATCGAGCCGGCGAGCATGATACGGGCAAGGGCGTGAATCTTGAGGTGCTCGGCCAAGGTCGGGCCGGAGCGCGCCAACCCCTGATGGAACAGAAGAGTGTTCTGATGCACGAAGCCCAGCGGAACGAATTCGGTGAAGCCTCCGGTGTGCTGCTGGATTTCGCGCAGCAGCAAAAGCTGGTTCACCCAGTGCTCGGCGGTCTCTACGTGGCCATACATCAGCGTTGAGGTCGAGCCAATGCCGAGTTGATGAGCAGTCGTGATGACTTCACGCCACTGGCTGGTGGAAAGCTTGTTGCGCGACAGAATGTTGCGCACCTGATCATCGAGAATTTCGGCTGCAGTGCCGGGTAGCGTGTCGAGACCGTTGTCACGAAGCATCTGCAGATAGTCCCGCACCGGCATGTTCGTAAGTTCCATGCCGTAGACGATCTCCATGGGAGAAAAGGCGTGGCAGTGCATGCGCGGCAAGGCGCGTTTCACAGCTCGCAGGATATCCCGGTAATAAAAAGGAGGGAGATCGTGCGGCAAACCTCCCTGGATGCAAACCTCGGTGGCGCCCAGATCCCAGGCTTCCATCGCTTTTGCGGCGACCTGCTCGGGACTGAGGAAGTAAGTGTCGTCTTCGCGGGGTCCGCGGCTGAAGGCGCAGAACTTGCAGCCCACAAAGCAAATATTAGTGAAGTTGATATTGCGGTTGACGACGTATGTAACCAGATTGCCGGAAAGTTCGGCGCGCAGTTGATCGGCAGCCAGCAGTAGGCCCAGCAGGTCGTCGCCTTCACAATTCGCGAGCGCGAGCGACTGTTCTTTCGAGAGCGCGCTTCCCTCTTGCCGGGTCAGCGCAATTTCAAGAGCTTCGCGAATCGTGGGCGAGAGGCGCGGCTCGATGTCGGTCCATTCGAGAGAGTGGAAAGTTCTCCAGTTCCGCATGCGCGAGTGCTCGTGACACGACACCCTCCTAACGAAACAAGTCCTGTTCCGCGGGACGAAGAAGAGAACGGGAGCTTCCGCGTCCGGGGCGGTACGGGAATCCTCGAATGATAACAAACGGAGTGCGAGTTAGCTTGCTGGACAACAGTCCGGCAGCGCACGCCAGCTCGTCGGCAACGGCGTCGATGGTAACGCGCAGAGGATAGCCGTGCGGATCGCGGCGGCCGCGGTAATCGTGCAGGGCATGCATGCCGGCGACACCGATGGCGGCCTCAGTCAGGCCCTCACGCCACGCTCGGCCGAAGCTGTCGGAGATGATGACCGGGATGGAATGCCCGGTCAGCTTGCGCAGCTCGCCATGCAGCTTGCGCGCGGAGCGGTCGGGATCTTCGGGAAGCAGCAGAGCGTGTTCTCCACCGTCGACGTTGGAGACATCGATCCCGCTATTCGCGCAGATGAAGCCGTGGCGGGTTTCGGTAATCAGCACTCCGTTCTTGCGCCGAATGACGCTCGCGCTTTCGCGCAAGGCAAGTTCGATGACCCGCGCGTCTACCTTATAGCGCTTGCCCCACGCGCGCGATGCGGCTGTGGTCTTCACGGTATCGAGGCGTACCAGGCGGCCTTCGGCTTTGGAGACCACCTTGTGCTTCACGACCAGGATGTCGCCTTTTAGGAGTGAGAGGCGCCGCTGGCGGAGAGCATCGAGCAATTTGCCAGCGAGGGAGTCTTTGGGCCGAATTTCTGCGGATAGCGTAACCGGAATGATCCGGAGTTCCTGCATGCGGCTACTCGTTCACGGCCATGGGGTACTCGCGGAGATTGAAGCTGCGAGCCAGCCGTTGGGCGCGTGTCTCGCCGGGGAGGTGAATCAGCTTCTGCAGGTCAGCGGGGTCGTCCACATCCACCGCAAGACCGGGAAGAGGCAGGATCACGCATGGCTTTCCGGAAGCTTTCGCAGCGGCGACGTGTGGTTTGAAACTGTCGTTCCCGAACCGCAAGGGAAACAAAGCGGCGGGCCGGCGCAATACGGCATTCGTTCCACGGTTGTCGCCCGCGGGCACGAGCACGGATCCGATCTCCGGCGCGGCATCGTAGATCGCTTGCAGCTCCCAAGCCTGTACGAGAGGGATATCGCCGGGGATGACGAGGGTGTCGAGTTCGCGGGCTTCGCAGACGCGGGTCGCCATCTCGATCGCATCGGTTTCTCCGCTGTTGCGATGGTCGGCGATGACCTCGAATCCGTACTTGCACGCCAGCGACAAGGCATACGAGTCGCACGTCACCATCGCAACCTCGGGTCGGCCTTTCCAGGATGAGATTGCCTCGGTCACATCCGCCAGCATGGCGCGCGCGAGCTCAGTTCGTTCGGGCTGCTCGAGAACAGAAGCCAGCCGCTGCTTGGCATCTTTCAAATTCTTGACTGGGATGAGGATCATACGTGCTCGGGCCCCGCGACTGCTGCACTCTTGCCGCGCACCGCAGCCAGCACGGCCGTGGCCAGGTCGACCTTATCTTCTGATGTGCGCATGATGGTTTTGGTGACATGCACGCGCAGGCCCGACTTTTTGAGTTCCTCAACGGATTGCGTGTCGCGTGTGTCAATCACAAGCATGTCGAGGAAATCGTGATATGCCTCTGCAACGCCCGCAACCGAAACGGGTAGTCCTTGCGAGGCCATCAGAATTCCTGCCGGACCAGCGACCGCTTCTCCCGCAACGATGGGGCTGACGGCGGCGATCCGCGCCTTAGTTTTATGCAGCGCTTCACGAACGCCGGGAACTGCGAGGATGGGCCCGATGCTTGTGACGGGGTTGCTCGGAGCCACCAGTAGGATGTCTGCGTTCATGATCGCTTCCAGAACGCCGGGCGCCGGCTCGGCGTCGGCCGCGCCGGCGAAGCGGATGGATTCTACCGGGTCTTGATACCAGCGTTGTACAAAATATTCTTCGAAGCTGAGTTCGCCGAACGGCGTGCCCACGCGCGTCTCGACACGCGAGTTGCTCATCGGCAGGATATGCGCCTTCACCCCAAGCTTTTCGCAGATCTCAGTGGTGACTTCTGACAGGGTCTTCCCTTCCGCAAGCAACTTCGAACGCAGGATGTGCACCGCGAGATCGCGATCACCGGCATGGAACCAGATCGGCTGCCCCAGCTGTCCCATGTGCTGCAGGCAGAAGAAGGTGTCGCCCTTCACCCCCCAGCCGCGCTCGCGGCTCAGCATTCCTGAGAGGACGTAGGTAATGGAGTCGATGTCGGGAGAGACGTACAGTCCCCACCAGAGCAGGTCGTCGCCGGTGTTGACGATGATGGTGAGTTCTTCCGGAGGGACTACTTGCCGCAGGCCGTCGACGAACTTGGCGCCGCCGGTGCCGCCCGTCAATACGGTGATCAAGCGGCCCTCCGCGAGTAGCCACGAGCGTCGGATGCGGCATGAACACGATCGGCCACGAGACCCGGCCGGGCGTCGACCAAGGGCAGGAATTCCGGGTACACGGGAAGGCGTTGCTCTAGTTTGAAGCCACGGCTCTCTGTTCTTTGACGAAGCTGTTCCAGATGCGGCCAGGGTTTTTCGGGATTGATGAAGTCGGGAGTCAGTGGCGAAACGCCTCCCCAGTCGTTGATGCCGGCCTCGAGCAAGTCGTCATAGTACGGGGCTGAGAGATTGGGCGGCGCCTGAATATTCATGCGCGGCATCAGCAAACGCGCCACTGCCACCGTGCGCAGCATGTCACCGAGCGTGGGTTCCTGCCAATGCTGCATCGGGATACCGGGCTTGACGCGGAAATTCTGAACGATGACTTCCTGCACGTGTCCGAATTGCTCGTGTAGTTCGCGGATCGCCAGCAGGGTATTCACGCGATCCTCGAGAGTTTCGCCGATGCCAATCAGCAACCCGGTCGTGAAAGGCACCTTCTGTTTGCCCGCTTCTTCAATCATGCGAAGACGCTTTGCGGGAAGCTTGTCGGGTGCGTTGTCGTGCGCGCGGCCCGTCACTAGCAGGCCGGCATTCGTGGACTCGAGCATGAGACCCATGCTGGGCGAGACTGCCGCGAGGCGGCTGATCCAGGATGCACTCAGCAATCCCGGGTTGGGATGCGGCAACAGTTTCGTTTCCCGCAGCACCAGGTCGCACATCGCTTCCAGGTACTGGAGCGTGGATTGGTATCCCAGATGGCGTAACGTCTCCCGCATTTCCGGGAACAATAATTCCGGCTTGTCGCCCAGGCTGAATAAAGCTTCGGTGCAGCCCCGGGCCTCGCCTCGACGCGCCACATCTAAAACTTCGTCGGGCGTCATGGTGTGCGCGCCTGGGTCTCCGGGATCTTTACGAAAAACGCAGTAGCCGCAATAGTCACGGCAGAGATTCGTCAGGGGCAGGAAAACCTTGCGGGAGTACGTGATCACACCGGGCTTGAATTGTTCCTTGGCCGAGCGCGCTTCGCTAAGGAGTTCAGGGAGAAAATCGTCGGTACAACGCAGGAACTGGAGAGCAGTCTCGCGCGACAGCGGCTGTCCAAGGCGCACTTGGGCGAGGGACTCAGCCAGAGTGCGGGACAGCGGCCTGGATTCAGTGGCGGGGCTCAAGATGCGTCAGTTTCCGTGAAAACAGGTGACTCACCCCAAAAAAGCCCGGGTAGCAGGATGATACATGAAAGGTGCGTTGCTGCGATTTTCGGGCAGGCGCTGGCGCGGCGGTAGACCAGGCATCTGTTTAGCTCCGACGAGCGAGGGCAGGATGCCCTCGCGACTGCCGGCGGGACGCCGGCGCTACGGTCTGGGCGTGTTAACTTTATCGATCAGCCGGAGGCACTTGGAGCAATGAGCGTCAGCCAGGCAGAGTTTCGGAGAGCGCTGGGTTCGTTCGCGACCGGCATCACCGTCATTACTTTGGATTCAGACGGGGACGTCCACGGGATGACTGCCAACGCTTTCGCGTCCGTCTCGCTCGACCCAATGCTGGTACTGGTGTGCGTTGACCAGAAGGCCCGGACCCACGCGCATCTTCACTCGAAAAAACGTTTCGGGGTGAATGTGCTGGCTGAGGACCACCGGAAAATTTCGGAATACTACGCGCGTCCAGCTCGCGCTCACGATCGAGCCGCCGAGGAGGCGGGCGCCCAGTTTGATCGCACGCGCCACGGCACTCCCGTGCTGCACGGCGCGCTGGCCTATCTTGAATGCCGCCTGCACTCGGCACAGGACGCCGGCGACCACACGATCTTCATCGCCGAAGTCGAGGAAGTCGTCGTACGCGAGGGCAAGCCTTTGTTGTTCTTCGGCAGTCAATACCGAAAAATCGGCGAAGGCGTTTAGCCGGCGATCGGATTCTCTTCACATTCTCTGGCCTCTAGCCAGAGGTGGTCGCGCTTTCTCCTTGCGCCAGAAGTTGCGGCTCCCTTACGAGTTCCGCAATACCGACGTACTTTCCGCTGACACGGGCCCAACGGGCTTGCCGATCACGCACGTCAATATGCAGGAAATTCCCGTCGTAAACGCCGATCCCTCCTCTCGCGAACTGCGGAACTTCGAGGGCGAGTTCGTACATTCGCTGCAGCGACAGACCGGGCAAACTCACATCCGCCGCCAAGCCTTCCAGATGTTCGCTGTGTGAAACTCCACCAACTTCCAGGTTGTGTCGAGGGCAGCGATACCCCGCATGCACCCGCACTGGTGTGCCCGCGAGCCGGCGCAGGGTTTCCAGACCTTCCAGCAGGCGCGAGTCAATCTGCAAGCGACCACAACAGCGACAACTCAATTCTTTCCGCGAAAAGTGCGCACTTAAATCTCCCACTAGCACATCTCCCCTAGAGCAAAATCATGTTTCACTAGATTAGCTTGTAGAGAACGCCGGGCGAAGGAAAGTTGTCACAACTCTTTGTGCCGTGGATCACAAGGCTGGCGATCCCTTCTTAGTTGCTGATTCCACTGTCACTTTCTTCCTTCTCAGGCATCCAATGGAAGACTTCTTGTGGGTTCAGGAAGACTTCCTATGACAGACAAAGTGGCAAATCCGAAGATTACGAAACCGAATGAGGAATGGCGTGAGCAGTTGACGCCGGAGCAGTATCACGTAACCCGCGAAGCGGGCACCGAAATGCCCTTCACGGGAAAGTATTGGAAAACCAAAGAGGCCGGGACGTACCACTGCGTCGGCTGCGGCAACGCGTTGTTCACTTCGGAAACGAAATTCGACTCCGGCACAGGCTGGCCGAGTTTTTACGCTCCGATTGATCCGGCGAATGTGGAAGAGCATACCGACAGCACTCACGGCATGGTTCGCGTGGAAGCGCGGTGCGCGCATTGCGGAGCGCACTTGGGACACGTGTTCGAAGACGGTCCCGCGCCTAGCGGACTGCGCTATTGCATGAATTCGGCTGCGCTTGATCTGAAACCGGGAACGGACAAGAAGTAGGTCGTCACTCCTCGTTGATGGCGAGGGCAGGATGCCCTCGCGACTGCCGGCGGGACGCCGGCGCTACCAAACACAAGAGGGCACGATTGCTCGTGCCCTTCTTTCTTGGCTACAACATTCTTCGCGGGCTGACAGTTCTGCTTCCCGTGCTCAGGATCTGACTTCGACTAGGCTCCGGCTGTCGCGGCTGCCGCTTTGGAAGCATCGCCGTTCGGCTTCGATTCCTGCCGGGACTGCTGATTCTGCTTGTTCTTCTGCTCGCCGGCCGCCTGCACCTGCACGCTGCCCTTGAGGATGGCGCCATCTTCGACGCTGATGCGCTGCACCACCACGTCGCCGGTAACGGAACCTTCGCTGCGAATGTCGAGGCGATCGCTGCAGATGATGTTGCCCTGCACCTTGCCCATGATCACGACCTCGCGGGCGTTGACGTCGGCGGTAACCACGCCATTGCGGCCCACGGTCACGCGGTTTTCGGGAATGTTAACGGTGCCTTCGATGCGGCCGTCAACGAAGAGCGATTCCGCTCCGCTGATGTCGCCTTTGATGACCAGCGAGCGGCCGATGGTCGCCTGCTCCATGGGTGCGCTCGAGGTCTTTACAGGAGTATAGGTATTGGCATTTGGCGCTGGTACCGCGTTCTTGTTTTCCGGTGGCTGCAGCATGTATTTAGACCTTCCTTGATTTTCGCCCGCGCTCCCCGTCGGAGGTCCGTGATAGCGGTGGGTCTTGGCGCAATCGCCATGCTGAATATCGCACGCGCACTGGTAATCAGGCAGGTTACGGAAGCACCTGTACGCTCGCGGGAAACCCGCGATTTTAGCGGGATTCGCCTGAGATGACCGGCTTTCTCCGGATACACTTTTCGGCCGGGGAATAGCCCATCGGTGCCATTCCCCGAAACGGAGCGGAAACGTACAGTAGTCCTCGAGCAGCACTTGGGGGAGGGCTGTTTAACGGGCGTCCCGTGACTCATACGAGTCAGGGGCGCTTTGTTTTTTCGGAATGATTTCGCGCGCACTGGCCGCTGGAATCTTGCGAGTGCCGTCCAAGACACGAGGCCCGCTCCCTTTTCGAGAGCGGGCCTGCGTTGCAGTCGGAGGTTGCAGGTCGATCTACTCGTCCCCCCGTCCCTGGAACAAGTCGGACATGACGTTCACGTTCGTGTCGCAAGCGTGATTGAGGCAAGGCAGATTCAGCCCGGACTCCAACGACTTCAGCAGCGAGAAGTGCGTGTAGAAGCGTGAACTCTGCACGCCACGCGGTCCGTAGTTTGTGTCGACCGTGAGCAGCACCTGGTTGTTATTCGGAGCGAGGCTGTAGTCGTTCTCATCCCAAAGCAGAACGATTGCATTGCGACCCTGGCGCCATGCCGGGGAGTTGTGAATCGCTGTGACCAATCTTTCCACGGTGACGTCGCCCTGGTAGATGAGGGCGGGGTTCAAGCCGGCCTGGCTTCCATCATCGCTGGGATCGAAGTTGCAGAAGGCCCCGGCATTTCCGCGCCCGTGCTGATCGTTGCATTGATTCGGGGCGATGAATGAAAACGCCGGCACGTCGCCCGATCCGAGATCGGTGTAAAGCTGCTCGAAGCCAACCGAGTTCTTCAGAGTGTTGCGGCGATTGGTGCCTTCCTGCGTGCTGCGGAAATACACGAACGGGTTGTGCTTGGCGGCATACTGCTTCACAACGTCACCCTGAGAGAGCGGCGGATTCAGGGCCGGGAGGATGGTGCTGAAGTCGGTGAGATTGCTGAAGAAGCCATCGCTATAGGTGACCAGATCGGCGCCGCTGACCGGCAGGCTTTCCTGATAGCTCTTGTAGCTTTTATGGGCTTCGGCTAACTGATCAGCGATGGTCTTTCCCGAGATCCCCGTTGCCGCGTCGATGGACCGAGTGCCGTCGATATTGACCTCTCCCGGCGGGCCTTGCGTTTCGTTGACCAGGTCGAGGGCTGGAGTCGCGGCGTCCGTCCCCGTTCCGGCGATTGGGCAAATGCTCGAACTTGCAGGATTGTCGGTATTTGCGGTGGCGGTCGCGAGGTTGGGCAGGCAACTGCTGTTGTGGAAGTCAGGATCGTTGTCGCTGTGGACACCGAAATTCGATCCGCCCACGACTTCCAGGTAGTTGGTCAAGCTGGGATGCGCGATCGCGAAATAGTTGGAAGAGCGGTTGGTGGATTGCGCATAGCGATTGATAAACGGGGCATTCGGATTGTTCACGATCTGGCTGTAGCCATGATTTTCCATCATGATCACGAACACGTGATTGAGTCGCGGTACACCTTTGGGTACGGCGCCCTCACCCGCGAATGCTGTGCCGGCAAGTGAGATCGCCAACAGACTCAGAACGGCAAGCTTTTGCTTCATGTCAGTCCACCTTTCCTCTTGGGGAAATGATTCGGCAACTCGCGGTCAGTCGAAATGCCGCGCTGGGCCAGGAGCACAGTATTTGCGGCTTGTTACGAGTCGGTTAAGCGACCGTGAACTTTGTGTGAATATCGGCAGGAAACCTCCCTAGACAGGGATTTGCAGGCCGGCGAGGCCACCCGACGGCATTAATTTTTGAACGGCAGGAGATTGATGGGTCTGGCTCTCGGCTGACGAACGAGCACAATCGTCTCGCCTGCATTATCATTCGGTCGGCCCGCGTACGGATGCGGATAACTATCTTAAGGAGGCGGAACGTGAATTTGTCCCGGACATCGCTCGCATTTCTTCTGTTCGTTGTCGCTATGATCGCCAGCCTCGGCGCGTCTGCGCAAGATCGCTATGATCGTGATGATCAGAACCGTCAGGATCGGAACGATCAGTATCGTCATGACCGTGGCGACCAGAACCGCCGTGGCGGGGCGTGCTTTTTTAAGAACGCTGATTTTGGAGGCGAGAAATTCTGCGTCAACGCCGGAGAGCGGGTGGCGCAAGTCCCGCCCGGCTTCAATGACCAGATCTCGTCAGTGCGCATCTTTGGCCGGGTCGAAGTGACCGTCTACCAGGGACGCGACTACCAGGAGCCCAGCTTACGGCTGCGCGAAGATGTCTCCAACCTGCAGAAATTTCAGGTCCAGCCGGGTCACAGTTGGAATGATCGGGTCTCTTCCATTGAAGTCACTTCCCTGCGCAATGCGGACGATTGGGATCGGGATGGCGCCTGCTTCTTCAAGGAAGAGAACTTCCGCGGCGAGAAATTCTGCGTGCAGAAAGGCGACCGCATGGAGCAGGTGCCGCCGGGATTCAGCGACCGCATTTCATCGGTGCGCATTTATGGGCGCAGTTCGGTCACCGTCTTCCAGGATGCGAACTTCAGAGGGCCGAGCCTCGAAATCCGGGATGACATTCAGAACCTGCAGAGTTCGCAGGTGAAATCGGGCCACAGCTGGAACGATCGAATCTCGTCCATCGTCGTCCGCTAGCGGCTTGGTCGCGTGCCCAGCCTAGCTTCGCTGGGTCCTAAAAGACGCGGGATGCGGAGCGATCGTAACTCTTGCATCCCGCGGATCATTTCCGGCTGTCGAGAACTGGTTTTTTGCTGCAATGTCAGCACGAGCACCGCTCACAACGTGGAGGTCGTCTTTGGGGAAGTTCGCTGCCCAACTGCTGTTGTGCGCCTGCATGGCGGTCTCGGTGGCCGCGCAAAACAGCCAGACCATCGATCGTCTATCGGTCACTTCCCTGGCGGTTGCTGTCTTTCACGGGGATGTCTCGATCGGCCGCGCCACTGGCTTCGTGCTTCAAAAGAATCAGAATTACTACCTCGTAACCAATCGGCACGTGGTTCTGAGCTGTGCGGAAGACACCAACACAGATGACGTTGGGGGCTGGATCTGCGCAGACAAGCTGAAGATACTCCACAACACTGCTGGGCATCTGGGCGACTGGTTCTGGGTGGAGGAAAGCTTGTACGACGAAAACAAGCATCACCGTTGGCTGGAACACCCTACCTTAGGCGCGTCGGTCGACCTGGTTGCACTGCCGCTGAAGAACATTGCGGGGGTGGAGTTTTATCCGCTCGATTTGTCGCTCCGGAACACCGACGTTGAGCTTGCACCCGGCGATCCCGTGAATGTGGTCGGCTTCCCTTTTGGCGAGACCCAGGGAGGCGGACTGCCGATCTGGAAGTCGGGTACGATCGCCAGCGATCTCGACATCAATTACGGGGGGAAGGCCAAGTTTCTCGTGGATGCAACCGCCCGCTCGGGGATGTCGGGATCACCTGTTTATGCCCGGCGCTTCGGCTCGTACCAGAACAAAGCGGGTGTTTCTCATGCCGGAAACGCCACCAGGTTTCTAGGCGTTTATTCCGAGGAAAACCAGGCGCTGGAACTGGGTGCCGTGTGGAAGGCGGAAGCCGTGGCAGCCCTGTACGATTCCCTTCCGTAGAGAAAACTGCCGCCGGTGATGGCGGCGGTCAAGGGCTGATGGAAATGCAGGTTTAGTGCGTGGGCGGGACGTACTCTTTCGGTGCGACCGCGCCCTCGCCGAATAAAAACTGCTCCATGTGGCGGACGATGACTTCCTGGTCTTCGCGGCGCGCGGGGTTCAGGCGATATTCGTTGAGCACCATCTTGCAGAATTCGGTCCACTGTTGCCAGGCTTCCTGCGACACGTTGTCGTAGATCTTCTGGCCGAGTTCGGTATCAAAAGGCGGCTCGTCGAGGCCGGGCAACTGTTTCTTGAGCTTTAGGCAAAAAACTTCGTGCGCCATGTCACATCCTTGGTTGCGTGGTTAACAAGAAATTATCTCACAGAGGAAGGCGTGGATTCGCTTGGCTGCGCAGGCCTATCAGCGTGAGAGCAATTTCTGAACCCGAAGGAATTCAGAGAGAATCTGATCTCCAGAATGAATACGGAACTGGTCAAGGAACTTAAAAACATCCCGATCTTCGCGGATCTCTCGGACGAGAAGTTGGGCTGGCTGGCCGATCACGCGAGCGTTGAGACGGCAGAAGCAGGCGAAATCGTGATTCGCGAAAATGAACCTGCCGAATCGATGGTGATTTACCTGGAAGGGGAGACGGACGGGCGGCGGGAAAGCGCCGGACCTGACGCTCCGGTGTACACGGCGCGCGCCGGGATGGTCACCGGCATGCTTCCCTTCTCTCGCATGACACACTACACCATCACTGCTCGCGCGGTGACCCACCTTCGTGTGGCCCGTATTGCGAAAGCACTGTTCCCCGAGATGCTGAACACGATCCCCGAACTGGGGCCACGTTTAGTCGGCATTCTGTCGGATCGTGTACGCGAGGTCACGAAACTCGACCAGGCGCGGGAGAAACTGGCTTCCCTGGGAAAGCTGTCGGCCGGCCTCGCACACGAACTGAACAACCCGGCGGCGGCTGCGGCCCGCGCCGCGAACATGCTGCGAACCATTTTCGACAAGCGCGAGCAGGCCAGCTTCGAAATCGATCAGGAAAATCTTCCCCCTGAAGCGCGGGCGACGTTGCGCATGATCGAGACCAAAGCGCGCGAGTGGCAGTCGAAAGCTCCACCGCGGAACGCGCTCGAGTTAAGCGATCAACAGACGACGATCCAAACCTGGCTCGAAGAACATGGCGTGGACGATGGTTGGGAGGTCGCCCCTGTTTTGGCAGAAGCAGGCGTCGAGATTGAGCACCTGGAACGGCTCGCGCAAAAATTCACTCCGGCTGTAATGAAGCCGGCGATCCGTCGCTTCGGAGCGACGCTGGAGATATCGCGCCTGCTGACCGACATTGAGCACAGCTCGTGCCGCATATCAGAACTGGTGAAGGCCATCAAGGAATACTCCTTCATGGACGAGGCCCCGCGGCAGGAAGTCGACGTCGCTAAGGGGATCGAGAGCACGCTGATCATGCTCAATCACAAGCTGAAGCATGGGGTAAACGTAGTGAGAAACTACGATCCAAACCTGCCGCGCATCTTTTCTTATGGCAGCGAATTGAACCAGGTATGGACGAACCTGATCGACAACGCCGCCGACGCAATGCAAGGCAAGGGAGACTTGCGCATCCGCACCATGCGCGAAGGCGAAGATGTGTTGGTGGAGTTCGTAGACAACGGCCCGGGGATCCCGGCCGAAATCCAAACCAAAATCTTCGACCCGTTCTTTACGACCAAGCCGATGGGCGAAGGGACGGGATTGGGGCTCGACACGGTGTACCGCATCGTGCGCAAGCATCACGGAAACATCAGCGTGGTATCGCGGCCTGGGTACACGTGTTTTCGGGTGCGGCTGCCGATTCACAATACGAGGGTGTAAGTCGACCCCAGCGTAGCCGGCACTGTGTTGGCTACTGAACCGTCACGGTAAACGTTACCGGATGGCTGAAATTGGAGTCAGTTCCCGTCGCGGTAACTGTATACGTGCCGGGCGGAGTGCCGGGCGCCCCACCACCGCCGCCTCCGCTGCTGCTTCCTCCTCCGCACCCGAGCGTGGCCAGCACCCATGCCAGGGTTAATAACGCCACGATCGTTGGCCATCGACGCTTTCGTGGCGCGAAGCCCAAGACGAAAATTCCCGCGAGCGTGAATCCGGCAGTTGCCCCCCACACATTGGGAGCAATTCTGTTCGAGGCCGTGCGCGGAGCCGTGGTAGTCAGGGTCAGAGTAGTCGAGCCACTGCCGGCCACCGACGCCGGGCTGAAGGTACAGGTCGAATACAACGGGAGCTGGGTGCAATTAGCGAAATTCACAGTGCCGTTGTAGCCGGGGCCACCCGTAACGCTGAGAGTCAGGCTGCCCGAGCCACCAGGAGCCGCGATTGTCATGGCCGAACCCGGTGTGCCTGTGAAGGCTAAATTGAAGTCGGGGGCGACTGTCACGGTGACAGCCGTCGAGGTGGAGCCGGTGTAGTTGGCGTCGGCAGGATATTGTGCAGTGATGCTGTTGACACCATCTGGGAGGGTGGCTTGGTAAGTCGCGGTCCCCCGCGCATACCCGGTCGTGGAGTTCACGCCCGGATCTAGAAACGCGTTGCCGGGAAGTTGGGTGGCCCCATTAAAGAAAACAACTGACCCAAAAGGTGAAGCCCCAAAGCTAGTGGTGTCGACGATGGCGGTCAGGTTTACGGGAGATCCGGTAGCGACTTTGGCAGCGCCGGGCTGAACGGAAGTAGTTGTTGCCGCTTTGGTAATGGTCAAGTTTACCGGGGTAGAGACACCCGAGTTAAAACTGACGTCGCCGCTGTAGCCACCCGATATGGAATGTAAACCAGCAGTAAGCGGGGAAATGGGCGAGGAGATGACATCTTCAGAACCTTTCAGATTCGTCATCGTCAAGACACCGCTGGCGTCATAAAAATACACTTCGCCGGTCGGCACGCCGTAACCTGAATTCCCGACTACATGGGCGCTTAAAGAAAGAGGCACACCGTAAGGGCCCCCGTTGAAGGGCACCAGCCCCCCGCCCGCGCCAGAGGCAAAGACGGAGACCGTGGTCGTGCTGGGTTCAGGCTGAATGGTGATCGACACGGGAGGCGCGGAATCGCTGGGCGCGAAAGTTCCGTCGCCAGCGTAGTGCGCGTTCACGCTGTAGGTTCCGCCCGGCAATATGTGAATGACCGAGGAAACGTGTCCAGCCGGGTCCAGAGCAAAGGACTGAATGGTGCTATCGCCGACTAAGTTGCCTCGAGGATCCCCACCTTGCAGCCAAACCGCCCCACTTGGGGTACCCGGAGCGCCTACCGGCGACACATTCATGGTGAGCGTTACAGGAGCGCCATGCACAATGGTATGCGGAGAGATCGTAAATGCCGTCTGCGTGGCTTGAAAAGAGACGCTGTTCCATTGAGCTACAAGATTAGCCACGTTCACAGAACCCAGGCCGGTGGCGAGATCGTACCCTTTGGTACTTGGATACTTGGCGGAGGCCACGTTATAGCCAGTCTCGCCGGGCACTGCGTTATTTCCGACGGTCACGTCGTTGAAGACACAGGTGGATGCGGGCAGGGTGGAAGTACCTGAGCCATTGCACTGCGTAAGGTTCTCCGCTGCGGCCAACCGGTAGAGAACATAGTTGGCCTGACCGAGACGGGATCCCGTCGCTCCAGCGACGGTGGCAAGGATGCCGGCAAACGCTGGAGTCGATGCAGATGTTCCGCTCACACCCGCAAAGAAAATCCGTCCTTGGCCATCGGGGACGCAGGAGCCGGCGAGGCACACTAGATAAGGATCGTGGCCAGCAGCGCTCAGGGAAACATCCGGCAGATCCCTAGCCTGATCGACAGGAATTCCAACTACTCCAGCTTGCCATGAGGGCTTGGGGAACAGCGTGCTGGCCCCGCCGCCACCCGCCCAGATGTTCGGCTTGGCAGTGCCGCACTTCGTTCCCGCGCAACTTTCGTTCCAGACATTCTCCGGTATGTAGGAAAGGGCGGATCCGAGCGTCGGAACCTTATTCGCACCCCAATAAGTTGTGGGATGCCCGTTTTCATTGAACAAGGTACCACCCACAGCTATGTTGTATGGCGTCGCCGCCAGGACGTTCACGGAAGGAGCATGCGTGGCCTGTGATTGTGAATTTGGATCATCGCAGCCGGCAGATCCCGAATCTCCACTCGACACGAGATAACTAATTCCTTGTGCGGCCGCTTGCTGTGCGAGGCTGGCAATACCGTTGGCCTCGGCGGCAGTGACGCCAAGTTCGCAACCGCCGAAGCTTTCGCTCATCACGTCAGTGAGATCATTGTCGACTATGTACACTTCGGAGAGGTCGACGCCATCCGTGGTGCTCGTTGAGGCAGAAACAACAAAGTAAATAGTCGCGTGGGGCGCCACCGCACTAGACCAGGTTGTATCGAGCACGGCCTCCAGTTCCTCGCCGCCGCCCAGGTCGCCCGGATCTGTCCCGTTCACGATCACTGTGGGCAAGCGTGCTTCATCCGCGGTCCACATGTGGAAGGCCGCAATGTCCTCGAGGTTGATGTTGCTGCGACCGACGATTCCGATGCTGCCGGAGATTCCGAAGTTGGGGACGAGGTTATAAATCGTGTAAAAGTCCGCGGGCATCAGGGCGTGCAGGGAGCCACCCGTGAATTCCGGATGTGAGCCGGGAGTGACTTTCGCATCGATGCGTTGCTCGGCAATGTGAGCCTGCGGCATCTTTGCAAAGTCATGCAGGGTCCAAACCCCCGCCACGACCGGCGCCAGCGCGCTCGGAATCTGCGGATCGGTGGCGTTGGCCCAGTGCGGATCGCCGTTCACCAGGTAGCGGTGCATCTCGGTGTGAAAAGCTTCCTGCAGCATGGCCGCGGTGCCCGAGAACTCGATTACACTTCGCCCTTTGCTGACCTTGCCAATCTGAAAGCCGTGCGTTTGCAGCCACGCAGTGACCGCTTGTAGGTCGGCGGCGGCGGGTCCAAAGCGCTTGCCGAATTCCTCGGGCTTCAGCCATTTGTGGTAGCTCGGAGAAGACTTATCCTGCTGCTGATCGAGGAAGGCGATCAGCGCCGCGTCCTGTTCAGGACTGCGCTTAAGAACTAGCAGCATCCGCTCTAATGGCATGCTTGCCGGCGCGGCGCCGCGATCGAATCTTGCGAGAGCGAGTGGATGTGTATTGCCGCGTAACGTCGTCAGATTCGCGTCGTCGACTGCCTGGGTGACACGGGCAACCGGCGCCAAGGCGGAGTCACGCTGAGCCTGCACGTTAGTAGAAGCGAAGAACAGGGAGGCGAAGCACAAAGGCACTACCAGACGGAGCAGAGACGAAGGGCTGGGGCGCATGGCAACCTCGTTACTTGCTGTGAGCAGCGGAAACTTCGGCCTTCGCACGCTCACGTATCCGCCAGCGATCTAAGTTGACCGCCAGCCGGAACATGGGATAGTGCACTTGCGACAAAAGACAGTCAAGGAGAATTTGTTAGACGAGCTGTAAGTGCGCAGTGGCGTAATAGCTTAGGCAAACTTAGTGCAACTTACTTTCTCTTAGGTTGGCCGCAATGGCTTGTCACTCCCATATGTGACACGCGACCGAATCGAATGAATGCCGGCCGCTGCGATTCCAGCCCTGGTCTCTGACCAGCCAGACCTATCATCCTGCTTTTGCTTGCGATCAGCCTGAACACGCCGTGCAAGGAAAAATAAGTCCTGCGCGCTTTCGATCAGAAACATCCGAGTGAGCTCATCCTGACCTCCGGAATTGTGGGGTAACGAACGAGGTCAACAACCTTGGTAACCTGTCGCGCGGGCTGTCCCGCATTGGAAAATATCTTGCAAGAAGCGCCGAATTCCGCCACGCGTCCGAGGAAGCCGATCCATGTTTGGCATCTCACCGACCGTCATGATTGCCCTGGGAGTATTGGCGACGGCTGCCCTGCTTTTGCTGACGCCGCTGGGCAGGCGCAAACGTAAGCGACCAGAAAAGTGGGAGAAAGCCGAGATCATGCGACAACTATTGTCGCTGTCCGAGCAAGAAGGGGGCGCGAGGCCGACGGCAAGTCCGGCACGCGCGCGGGCTGCCAACTCCCGGCCCACGCCAACGCGCACCCCAATGCGTCCGGCCAATCTTCCGGTTAAGGCGAATGTGAAGACTACCCTGCCGGCGCGCTCCAAGGCGCGATAAGTCGGGAACCGGATCTCACGAAGAACGCCGCCAGGATGCGGGCGCCGCATCCCCCAAAGCGGAAATCAGTTGGCGGTGTCGCCCCTACGCTTCCATACCAGACCCTGATTCTGGAAACGTATCTCGCCACCGTTGGCGGGACTGAAGTGCAGTTTCATCTGGTAGTGAACGCCTTCGGAATAATCAGTGGAGTAGACCGTCAGCGACGATAAATCGCCGGGCGTTGGGGATTCGACCTTGTTCAAGAATTGCACAGCGCGTCTGATTTTAGCTGGCTGATGACCACCGTCCAGGGCGATTCCATGAAAATAGGTCCGATCAGGAGCTTCCAGAACGCGGCGTTGTACTGAGAGTCGCCGCTGCCCCATTGACGGGATCCGGATGCGTGATCGAAAGCGGGCAATCGGGAGGCAGCGGACGCGATCCGATCGTCGGAGCTCATCAACAAGACGCCGCTCGCGGAAGGCAGACAAAATTTAAAACCGGCGGGCACATTCTTGGGCGTCGACATGTAATCGCCGTTCGGTACTCCCACCGGCGTGAACCCCTGTTCCGTCGAACGCACCATCGTTTATGCGCCCGAAGTTGCGATTCAAAGGGGTTGCAACGCTTGCCGAGGTGCGCTGCATCAAAGCCTCGCTTGGTTTCACACTTCCGATGGTGAGCGCGGACGAATCGTCGTCCTGCACTCGTCGTCCTGCACTCGTCGTCACCGCCCATGCCGACTCCCGAAAATTCCGCCAAGGCACTGGTTAACGATCCGGAAAGCCCGGTTACGTCGATTGACGAAGCTCAAAAGGTGCAGCAGCGTGTCGCCATCGGCGCACGGGTGGTGTATGAGGCGGTTCGACTGGAAGGCGAGGACGAACTGGAACGGCCCGGCGTGGCCCTGGCCTGGTCGGGCCTGGCCGCAGGATTGTCGATGGGATTTTCGCTGCTGGCCGAGGCCGCGCTCATGGCTCGCCTGCCGGACTCGACCTGGCGACCGCTACTTGCCCGGGCGGGTTACTCGATCGGGTTTCTCGTCGTCATTCTCGGCCGGCAACAGCTCTTTACCGAGAACACGCTGACCGTCATTCTGCCTTTGTTGCTGCACAAAGATCGGGCGACAGTTTTGAAAGTCCTTCGGCTCTGGAGCATCGTCCTGGCCACCAACGTGGTGGGCACATTTCTTTTTGCATTGACGATCGCCCGCCTTCATTTCCTGGAACCTGCGGTACAGCAGAGCGTGCTGGAGGTCGCGCAAGCCCACATCGGACCCGGGTTCTGGACGGTGCTGGCGCGGGGCGTCTTCGCTGGCTGGTTGATTGCGCTCATGGTATGGATGCTGCCCGACGCCGCCTCATCGCGCGTGGTGGTTATCCTGATCATCACCTATCTGATCAGCATCTGCAGCCTCAACCACATTATCGCCGGCTCCACCAACGTCTTTTTCCTAGTGGCTGCCGGAAAGCTGCCCGTCGCGCGCTACTTCACCGCGTTCTTCTTCCCCACGCTGCTGGGAAACATTTTCGGCGGAGTGTCGCTGGTAGCGGCCCTGGCCCACGGCCAAGTGGTAGGCGGAAAAGCGTAGGCGCCGGCAAGGGCGAGCGCAATTCGATACACGCATTTTGGTGGGCCCGCAGGGATTCGAACCCCGGACCAAAGGATTATAAGATCGCCAAGTGCAAGAGGTCTGGAACATCGAAAGAGTTCCGTATCGCCGCATTTTTACTGAGTGAAACCACTAGCCCCATTCCACGGCGTGATGCCCACCGACGCCCTTCTTTTGACATGATTTTCCCTCGGTACGCTGAAATTTGAGCTTAAGTTCGGGCTCACGAATCGGGGAAAGTTCTGAGCGACCCACCTGTGTACTCAAATCCGCTTGCACCACAACTTCAATTTGCGTGAGTGCGCTATGGTGCGCGAAGGAGGAGCCAAATGGACACATCGAAGCTCGCGATACAGAACTCGCGAGCAGCGGAGGTTCCCTCCACCAAGATCGCGAGGTTGCAAATTCGTTTGCGAAGCTTTGACGGAATTGCGTCGAAAACTTCCGCGACTAGCTTCACGAAGCGTCCCGTTCTACCTGTGCACGCCTCACTGTAAGTTATTCCGCAACCGTACACGCTCCTCAGGAAGAAAGCCGCTGATCGATGTAACCCACTTCGAGTTGCCCTTAATCAACCGTCTCTTTGCGTCACATTCCCCAGTGATTCGGTGCACAGCCCGATGACTCTCCAGCGCCCATTCTTAATGATGGGCCTATGGAAGCCAACAAACGCCCAACATGATGAGGAGACACTCCGGACAGAACGGCAATCGTCTTCCATGCGCGCAAAACATGCCAACAATGCGCGCTGGAACTAAGCATCGGAACGCCACTCAAATGAGCGATAACCGCTAGAGTGCAGAGCTAGGTGAGGAGTAACCAATGAAAACATCATCTCTCGCGAGCCACGATGTATCTCTCAAGAATGTTCTCTTTGCCACCGATTTTTCCAGTGCGTCGATGCACGCCCTTCCTTATGCAACGGGGATTGCTCGCAAGTTTCATTCTAGACTGTGCCTAGCCCATATTGTGCCACCGGAGGACTACCCCTCCGGCCATGCATCGGAAGAAGAGGCTGGGATTGCAGCCCGTGGTGACGCTGAACTCAAGGTCGGCAGCCTTCTGAAATCTGCCTCCTGCCGCGGCCTTTCCTGTGAGGGATTGGCTGGCAACGGTGACATCTGGGTGGGGCTGAGCGACTTCATCCGGCGGCGCGCGGCCGATTTGCTGGTGATGGGCACCATCGGCCGAACCGGCATCAGGAAATTCCTGCTTGGATCCGTTGCCGAGGAGGCCATGCGCGAGTCGCCTTGCCCGGTCTTAACGGTGGGGCCGGAATGTCACCCTGCGGAAGAAATTGAATTTCATCAGATACTTTACGCGACAGATTTTTCCGCGGACTCCCTCACAGCGACGCCATACGCTTTGGCGTTCTCGAAGAATTATCGTTCTCGCCTGACCCTGGTACACGCGCTGGAAGGACTTCCGGAGTCGCCGTATCTCGATACGCAAATGGCCAAGGTACGTTTGCGCGAACTGGTTTCCAAGCATGATGATCTCACTTCCGATCTAGAAGTCATCGTCGAGATGGGTTCACCAGCGAAAGTCATCTTGAAGGCCGCTGACGATACCGAATCGGACCTGATCGTCATTGGAGCACGGGGGGCAGGAGCGGTCGCACGCATGGCCTCGCATTTCGGCTCGATAGCCCACAAGGTGGTCTCGCATGCGCATTGCCCGGTCCTCACCGTCGGCGGAGCAAGAGAGTCGACTGACAAGTCGTGAAGGCAAACGGGAGAATCGTATCCCTAGTGTTGTCTCATCTGCGATTGGCGGCCCGACTGCTGCCGAAGATCTTCAGCGCTTCAAACCACAGTACGCTGAATACTCCCGCAACGGAACAAATGACAAGATCTATCCGGTGGAGTATGGAGAAGCGAAATAGATCGCGTGCAAACGGGACGTACAGGACGACGACGAGCACGGTTAAGGCCCCCCCGATCACCCACCATAGAGCCTGGTTAGGAAAACGCAGCGTTGCCATGATCGGGCGGGTCCACGACCGATTGGCAAGGATTAAGGCGAGATTCGCAATCACAAGAGTGGTAAAGGTCAGAGCACGCGTGTTGGTCTCGGACTCACCACGCAGGTGCGCGACCACATACACTCCCAAGGCGATGAGCAGAACACTGCCCCCCTGGAGCAAACTCAAGAGCAGAGTGCGGCGATCGAATAAAGGTTCTTGAGGGTCGCGCGGCGGACGATTCATAACGTTCGCTTCTTCAGGCTCAGCCTCGAATGCTACTGAGCACGCGGGGTCAATGATCAATTCAAGAAAGACGACATGCACAGGGAGCAGCACCAGCGGCCATTTCAAGAGAACAGGAATCAGTGCCAAGCCCGCAATCGGCACATGGATGGCCAACACATACGACATAGCCTTCTTAAGGTTGTCGAAGATCCTTCGACCGAGCCGAATGGCCGCAACGATGGAGGAGAAGGCATCATCCAACAAAACCAGTTGAGCCGCCTCACGGGCCACGTCCGTGCCCCTTTTCCCCATGGCAATGCCGATGTGGGCCGACCTCAGAGCAGGCGCGTCATTTACGCCGTCTCCGGTCATTGCCACGATTTCACCGTAAGACTTCAGTGCTTCCACGAGGCGTAGTTTTTGTTCTGGCACCACGCGGGCAAAGACATTCGCCGTTCTCACGGTGGATTGCAGCTCAGCCTCGCTCATTTTCTCCAGCTCGGGGCCGGTGACGACCCGATCGGATTCCTTCAAGCCGGCCTGCCGAGCTATATTCCGTGCTGTTCCAGAGAAGTCACCGGTGATCATCACGACGCGTATTCCTGCGGTGTTACATTCCTGTATCGCTGCCGGCACCTCTGGCCGGATAGGATCGGCCAGACCAACCAGACCCAGAAGATGAAACTGGTAGGCATGCGGATCGTCAGGCAATACATCACCCTGGAATTCGCCACGAGCGACGGCCAGAATGCGTAGGCCTTCGTCCGCCATTGCTTCTGCATGGCCCCTGAGCTGTTCCAGCTCCGCGGCAGACAAGCGGCAGAGCTCTGCGACCGCCGAAGGCGCTCCTTTAGCAGCAACAATGTTGGAGGCGCCCGGTGACTGCCAGACGCGTACTACCGCCAACAGTCTTGGCGACAGCGGGTATTCGCGCGATAGTGCCCAATCTCGATGGAGGTGTTCGGTGTCGACAAGGTAGTGTTCGCCCAGCTGCCTGAAGGCAATATCCATCGGATCGAAAGGCTTGCGCTGGCTGGCCAGGATGCCGAATTCAACCAGTTCGTGAAATTGTTCCGGGAGATCGTGAGGCGTTGCCGCCTGCACAATGTATGACCGATCCCCCGCAAACAATTTATGGATCGCCATCTGGTTCTGGGTTAGGGTGCCGGTCTTGTCCACGCAGAGTACGGTGGCCGATCCGAGCGCCTCAACGGCGCTGGCAGTGCGCGTGAGAACGTTTCTACGCGAAATTCGCCAAGCTCCCAGGGCCAGGAAAACGGTCAGCACGACGGGAAATTCCTCGGGCAGGAGGGACATCGCCATCGTGATCCCGACCAGCAGGCCGCCGAGCCAGTTGCCGCGGGTAAGTCCATATAAGATCGCCACGAGTCCGCAAACAGAAAGCCCAACACTAGCCATAACCTTGACGACGCGGCTGACTTCCCGTTTCAGTTGACTCTGCTCCGGCTGCAGGGTAACCAGGGCTTTTCCGATCTTGCCGAGTTCGGTCTGGACTCCGGTGGCGATCACCTCAGCAACGCCATGACCTTGTACCACCATCGTCCCCGAAAAGACCGAGGCCGTGTCCTCGCCGCCAGGCCGGCTTATAGTCGTGCTCGCAGTTCTGGGAGATTTGCGCACCGGTACGGACTCGCCGGTCAGCAGCGATTCGTCGACCGATAAGCTGACGGCCGACCGTACTAGCGCATCGGCGGGCACACGATCTCCTTCCTGCAACACAACCATGTCGCCGCGGACCACTTCGCGCCCCGCTATCCGTTTCTCCTTGCCTTCACGGATGACGAGGGCCCGCGGACTGGACAGATCCCGAAGAGCCTCCAGAGCACGTTCGGTCTTGCGTTGCTGGTAGAGGCTGATCCCCAGAACTACAAAGATGGAGACCAGTAAAACCACTGAGTCCTTCAGTTCACCGAGGAAGAGATAAATCGCCCCCGCGCCCACTAGCAGCATTAGCATGGGCTCGCGTATCACTTGCCAGGCTGTGGCAAGCAAACTTGGCGGCTTCGCAGTTGGAAGCTCGTTGGGACCTTCAGCCCGCAGTCGAGCGGCCGCTTCTAGATCGGAGAGGCCACCAACGCTGCGGGTATCAACGTCTTGAAGCATAGGCGTAAGGTTTTAGAACTACTACGAGTAGAGTGGCGGCTAGTAGAGCTGGAAATTGACCTCTATGTTGACTTGCACGGCCACGGGAACGTCGTCTTTGTGGCCCGGTTCGAATCGCCACCGCCGAATCGCGTCGATCGCATTCTCGTCTAAACCCATACCCAAGGAACGTTGAATGCGGATATCACGCGTTCGCCCGTCAACACCGACGATCAGCCACAGCACTACCGTACCTTGAAACTTGGCTTTGCGGGCTTCTTCGGAAAACACGGGATCTGGAGAGTAGATGACACGAGGTGCTGTGACTCCGCCGCCTACACGATAGACTCCACCCCCCATTCCTCCTCCCCATCCCGGACCCACACCCGGTCCATGTCCCGAACCGACGCCGCCGCCGCTGCCCGAACCAATCCCACCTCCTGAACCTGTCCCGTTCGAAGGTGGACCCACAACCGAAGACAGTGGGTCTCCGACCGGCCCTGTCTGTGGCATCGATAGATGGATTTCTGGCGGTACTACGACGGTTGGCTCGACCGCCAATTTGGGATTCTCGTTACGGACCACTACCGCGGGAGGAGCCAGTTGTTCCCGAGAAAAGCGGGGCAGGGTTCCCTTGGAGGCAGGCAGTTTGTCGCGGTCTCCTCCGCCACCACCACCGCCAGCTTTAGTAAATGAAGGAGGCAGGATGTAAGGGCTTACTTCGGTGACAAGAGGAACGACCAGCTGCCGGATTTCGTGGTGATGCGGCGTAACAAACCCGTCGGTGGCCAGAAGCAACATGATTGCTACAGCGTGTCCCAGGAAGGAAAAAAGAAGCGAGTTTCTCCGTGACCTGTAAAGCCCATAGACCTCGCCAAAGAGGGTCGGTAGTACGGCGCTCTCCCTTACAGCGGGTGGAAGAGTTCTTGCTAACCCGGGTTGCAGCGCGAAACCTGACATTTCTCGGCCTCCCGACACTTGGCCCGCCATTAGGGCACCCGTTCGCTTGTATGCTAATCCGCCTCCCTTTGGCGAGCAGTGATAGAGGTCAACTGACTTCTCCCCAATGGTTCTATCGTCCGCTACCCAACTCACTGCCCCGTCCGTTGAAAAACTCTCCAACTTTACAAACCCATTTGCTGCCTCTGCTCGCAACTTGTTCCCATTGCAATGCGACAGCGGGAAAGCGGTTCCGGATCTTCAGCAGCAATCGATGAGCCCACACATATTCTGTCGAAAGTATGAAAAGACCTATGAGTAAGAAGAGCACACCCTGCAGGATGGGTAGAAATAACCCAATCACGCCTAACAGAATGAAGCCCCAACCGAACAGCAATAGAATTAATTTCTTCGCTTTTGCTTGCACACGATCTCCCTGAAAGTGCATTGCGATTCTGCCGGGTGCGACCCTGCTGGACCGGAGTTGCGGACCACACCCCTTGTGACAATCAAGGATTCACAAGGCTGCCCACGCCAAATTCGTGGACGAGTCTTTCTCCTTGGTACGCGGTGTTGATCAGCCAAAATAGTCCGAGTGCATAAAAAACTATCGAGCCCAAGGGTAGTACGCCCGTCAGTTCGTGCATCTGCAAATGGAACCACATGCATATCAGCAAAGTTAGGCCGAAGAGTAAGGTTGCTGCAGTCAGGCTACCTCGGGCGAGACTTGCGAGTTCATGGTGCCGTTCGACCACTGTCCGCACTTCTCCGGTTGGAGTCACAGCGGCAGCGGTGGTCTGGCCGGCCTCGAACGCGATATAGGTCGAGGCGACTCCAAGGAGCATGACAGTCAGCGCAGAGATGAGAAATGCTTGTCGCGTCGTGGCTTTGGCGAAGCCGGCAAACAGGACAAACACGGGTGCCAGGAAGAACAGGGTCAGCGGAAAGTGAATCAACAGAGGATGAATGCTGTCCCAGCCGGGTAACATCGGAAGCTGAGGCATACGAACCTCCTTTCAACTGAAGCGCGGGGGGAGGTGCCGGCTCGCCATGTTCAGATCGAGATACGCTTGCAAGACCCGTCCGCGCACTTCGTTCTAGGCTGCCATTGGTTCTGTTAGCCCTCTCGCCCTGTCCTCGATAGATCTCTTGCGCGCCTCAGATCTGAATCGAACCTGCTTAACTTTTAATCTCCTTGTTCTTCCAGGCACTTTGGCCTCGATGACCTCTCCCTTTTTGTGACCGAGCAGAGCAATCCCCACTGGTGCGAGAACGGAAATCCGATTCGTAGATATGTCTGCCTGCTCAGGGAAAACCAGCGTGTACCGCTCTTTCTTTCCCGTGTCGAGATCCAGAACATGGATACAGGAGTTCATTCTGATGATGTCTCTCGGAATACGCTCCGAAGAGGCGACTTCTGAGCTCTCTAACGTTTTGTCCAGCGATTCGAGCTGTAGTTGATCTCGAAAGAGGGAGTGCTTCAGAGCCCGAACTAAACGGCTGAGCCTGTTCATATCAGCATCCGAGACGACAATGGAGTGGCTCTTCATGATGGACTCCTTTCCGTTCGACGTTGTCAGGGGCGGCTATGCGGCCTTCGTTTTGTCAATGTCAGATTCAACCTTGCTTGGGGCTTCTTTTTTCAAGGGGCTCTGATCCGGTTGAGCAAGGGTCGGCATTTGCTTTTTGCTGGCTTCGTTTCGGCGAGAGTTGATTTCGAACCATACAAGAAGAGCTACACCGCCCGCACACAGAACCAATACCAATATGTTTGCCGGGGCCATGACGAAACCTCCTTGTGTTGGTCGTTCTCAGGCTACTGCCTGGCGTACTAAGAATTCCTCGACAGATACGGTCAATGACTTACTGGCACGGAGCAACGGACGCGTCCTCACAGCCACTCCGTCTTCCGAGATGAGTGTCATCTTCGAGGCACAAGCGCCACAGAGCCAAAAATCTTCAATTCGGCGACGGGTCACCGCCTCCAATCGGACCCTGAGCGCTGTTGAAGGAGCACTCAGTGCGAACCTAAACAGTTTCCCGTCACGGTAATAACGGAAGGGAATGCCACACTCCGGGTTTGCACAGCGTCCTACCACAGTTCACCTCGATATCTTTCACGCGTCGCCTGCCACCAGGAAGTGGGAAAAACCAGTCCGACCTGCTCGAAGCAGTTCGACGATGAAGGGGCCCGCCACTTCCGGAGTGAGAACGCCGGTGCCAACAGCGCCCTCAAGGAGTGCCATTGCGTTATCGCGTCGGTGGATGAGCATGTCTCGTGCGAACTGACGCAGTTCTGGATCAGGAGAAGCGAGAGCTTCAACCAGTTCCCATCCAGCATCTGGATCGGCCGTTTTGCTCCACACGATTCCGCAAGCCAACATGTAATTGAAATCCATGACAACCCCGGGATGTTCTAGCTTGTCGAACATGCCATATGCTCCGATGAGTGCCCGCCAGCCGCCGATGACGTGACCTCTAACTCTTTAGTCCTGATCGATCTCAGCGCCAGGCGATTGAAGCACCTGTGCAGGCGTCGTGATCGGTGCCTTGGCCAAGGCCGTGACTCCGAATTCGTGGACGAGAAGCCCTCCGTTATGAGCCGTGTTTGTCAACAGTTGAGCCGCTCCGCCGTAGAGAGCAAGGAAAACTACAGAAACAACCGCCGACATCACACGACTGGGTGCCCATTTGAGCAAACGCGGAGCGATAAGGATGCACGCCAAGATGGTCGTCAAGAGTGTGAACGTGAGACGGGTTTTCTCTGCGAGATCCTCGTGACGTTCGAGCACGGCTTTGACCTGCGTTGTCCTCTCGGCAAGTTTTCCCGCCGCCTCTCCTGTTTCGACTGCAAGGTACACGGAGGCCGTCCCGAGAATCATCAGCGCCAGCGCGGAGATCATGAACACCTGGCGCTTTGGCGCAGAAACTAGAAGCGCAGCGATGATGAATAACGGCGCAACCAGGAGCAGGGCGATCGGAAAATGGATGATCAGGGGATGCAATGCATCCCAGTTCGGGATAGGTGGCATCTGGAACACGGGGAGCCTCCCTTACTGTAATTGTCTGAATTCCGCCTTTTAACGTGCTTCAAAGACTTGCGCACGGATGGGTCGAATGATCACCGATCCACCCACCGCTTTTCGATGAGGCCTATGAAAATTGCCACTGTGTCGCGCTGGTATCGAGCAGTTCGTTCGAGTCCCTACTCGACCACACCGAAGTAGCCCACTAGCTTCGCGTTCTCACCGATTCGCGGCCGGTGCGCGCTTGCCGCGTCCGCTGGATCTCCCGCCTGAAGGCCCGTCCAACTCGTTCGCTGGCGCGGTCAATGGCGGTGAAGAGGTCCGCGTCGGTCTGGTCCAACACCACTCTTCCCGAGGGCCGAAGTTCCGCGCTGATGTGGCAGGATTGATCGATGCCACCTCGCACACCATTGGTGTCTGAAATTCGTACTAAAATTCGTCCTATTCGCGAGGCGAATCGCCCGAGGGCGAAGTGTAACCGGCGGGCGGTGTAATTTCGCACCGCATCCGCCAGATCGGTACCCTGTATGCGGACTTCGACTTCCATGGGATTTCCTCCAACGATCTTGTGCCGCTATGCCGCTGCGGCATCGCTCTTGCGGCCTGAGAGCTCCTCTTCGGCGCGTAGCCAATCTTCTAGCTCGTAGCCGTCTTGGCCCCCGCGTGCCTCGAATAATTCATAGGCTCGCTGGCGAATCGCCTCTTCGACCCTACGATCGACAGGAGCAACTGGCTTGCGATGAGAATCCTTTTTCATGATCATGCTCCCCTCATTTGTTTGGTTTCATGCCGGCCTGAGCCGTTTGCCGACAAAACATTCTTAATTGGCAAGCAACCATCTAAAAAGTAGATAATGTGAGCAGCGGGTGTTCGGTTTTCTCTAATAGTGAGAAATTCAACACAGACGGTGATCGCATGGAATGGATTAACTATCATCATCTCCTCTACTTTTGGACCGTGGTTCGCGCCGGCAGTATCGGGCGCGCGGGTGAGCAGCTACGCCTTGCGCCCCCGACGATCAGCGCGCAGCTTCGGACCCTGGAAGCAAGCCTCGGAGAGAAGCTCTTGACCCGATCTGCCCGTGGCGTGCAGCCGACGGAGATCGGCCAGATTGTGTATCGGTATGCCGACGATATCTTTTCGCTGGGTAGGGAAATGCTTGAAACCGTCAAAGGGCGCCCCACTGGTCATCCATTGCAGGTGGTCATCGGAATTGCCGACGTAGTGCCCAAAGAAATTTCGCATGCTCTGATCGCGCCGGCACTGCAATTGAGAGAGCCAGTCCAGATAACCTGCCGTGAGGATAATCAGGAGCATCTTCTTGCGGATTTGGCCATTCAGGAACTCGATGTAGTCTTATCCGATACACCGATTGGGCCCCCCGCGAAGATTCGCGCATACAACCACTTGCTTGGCGAGTGCGGAATGACGTTCCTGGCGACGCAGGAGTTGTCGAAGAAATATCGCCGTCGATTTCCGCAAGTGCTTCACGGCGCCCCGGTATTGCTTCCAGCGGACAACACGAACGTCCGACGTGCCCTTGACCAGTGGTTCGATTCCCAGCAGGTCAGGCCTGTTGTGGTGGGTCAGTTTGAGGATTTCGCCCTTTTGCGTCGCTTCGGAGAAGCTGGCACCGGTATATTCGCGGTGCCCTCGGTGCTTGAGAAGCAATTTCGCAGAGAACGCGAGCTTAGGGTGGTTGGACGTGCCGCGGCCGTGCGCAATCGATTCTATGCAATCTCAGTGGAGCGAAAGCTGAAACATCCTGCAGTGGTTGCGATCTGCGAGACCGCACGGCATGAACTGTTCAATTGATGGAGTTTCACTTAAAAGACGCAATTTAATGCGCGGGTTCTCTCTCCGCGACCGCACACAGCCGGGCACGATTGCCAATGGTCCTCCGCGCTCTTATTGGCACTCCATCGCCTGAGTACGGTAGAGCGAGCACAATCCTCAGCGACCGTGAACGTTGGGGATCACCAGCCGGTGTGCGCCCGATCACATTAGGTGCTCCTAGTGGGCGAGCGATAATTGAGGTAGCCTGCAAAGGACAAGGAGAAACTCATGCCGCAGAGCGCAGTGACGGAGCCCGTCAACGTCGAAAAGCAAGCCTCGAATGCGGCTTCTGGCTTACCGAAAAAGTCTCCCAGGAGTTTCAATTCATTTCAAATCGCACAAGCCCAGTTCGACAAAGTAGCTGAATACTTGGGCCTTGATGCGGCCACCAGAGACCTCCTGCGTTATCCTCTGCGCGAATACCAGTTTGCGATCCCGGTGCGCATGGACGATGGGATCGTGAAAGTCTTTCGAGGATTCCGCGTCCAGCACAATGACGCGCGTGGACCGGGCAAGGGAGGCATTCGTTTCCACCCGCAGGAGACGATCGATACTGTACGCGCGCTATCCATGTGGATGACGTGGAAGTGCGCCGTGGTCGATATTCCGCTTGGTGGAGCGAAGGGTGGAGTGATCTGTGATCCACATAATCTCAGCGCGCGAGAGCAGGAGCAGATTTGCCGTGGCTGGGTACGCCAAGTGGCAAGGGACGTCGGCCCAGTGACTGATGTACCGGCCCCGGATGTAATGACCGACGCGCAACACATGCTGTGGATGCTCGATGAGTTTGAGAAAATCCACGGCGGTCGATTTCCAGGATTCATTACCGGCAAGCCCGTCGGAATGGGTGGCTCGCTAGGTCGAACCGAGGCTACTGGCTATGGGGTCGTCATTACGCTGCGCGAGGCGCTCAAGGAATTGGGCATGCGCCCCGAGAATACTCGGGCGAGCGTGCAGGGCTTCGGCAACGTGGCGCACTACGCAATCGAACTTTACCAGCGGCTAGGAGGAAAAGTGATCTCCGTCTGCTGCTGGGATCAAGCGGACCAGTGTGCCTACACCTACCGCAAGAATGAGGGAATCAATCTCAGCCAACTGTTGTCGATCACGGACCACTTCGGCGGAATCAATAAAGCGAAAGCCAAGGAACTGGGCTATGAAGTACTCCCGGGAGAGGGATGGATAGAGCAGGATGTCGACATTCTTATCCCGGCGGCGATGGAAAACCAGATCACCGGCGACAACGTTGGCCGCATTAGCCCCCGCGTGCGCATCATTGCTGAAGGCGCCAACGGTCCGACGACACCGGAAGCCGACGCTCAAATTCAGAAACGCGGTATCCTGCTCATCCCCGATTTTCTGGCGAATGCCGGTGGCGTGACCTGCAGCTATTTCGAGCAGGTGCAGAGCAACATGAACTACTTCTGGGAGAAGGACGAAGTTCTCGGGAAGCTCGATTTGAAGATGACATCCGCGTACTTCGCGGTCTCCGATCTGGCACGGCGGGAAGCGTTGTACATGAGAGATGCTGCCTATGCCATCGCGATCGGCCGCGTAGCCAAGGCGTGCCACGAACGCGGCTGGGTGTAGCGGGAAGTCGCCAGCCTTACAATTGACGGGCGATGTCTGGCCGTACACGTTGAAACGCCCGGCATCCGCTATGATGCGCTGGGAGGTGTCGATGAGCGGTCTGAAGCCTCTCGTTGCTGAGTTGCCGGTCTTCGACCGCAAGTTCTGGGATGGTACCTTCCGGTGTACGCAGATTGGCTCTGGCTCAGTAGGTGGCAAGGCCAGCGGATTGGTGTTCATCAAAGATCTCCTTGCCTCGCAGATTGACCCACCTTCCTTTCCTGATGTCGAGATCAACGTCCCGACGATGGCGGTCATCGCGACGGACTGCTTTGATCAATTCATTGCTCAGAATCGTCTGGCTGAGTTGCCATTCGAAGAAATGACCGACGACCGCATCGCTCACGCTTTTCAGAAGGGCGACCTTCCGGTTGAGTTGCTGGGCGATCTGCGCGCGCTGATCGTTCAGGTCAAAACCCCGTTGGCGATCCGGTCCTCCAGTTTGTTGGAGGACGCATTGGAACGTCCGTTTGCCGGTGTTTACGCGACGAAAATGATTCCTAACAACCAGCCCGATCCGGACACGCGATTTCGTCGGCTGGTGGAGGCCATCAAGTTTGTGTACGCGTCGACGTACTTTCGCGAGGCACGGGACTACATCCGGACGACTAAGACGAGGCCTGGCGAGGAAAAGATGGCAGTGATTGTCCAAGAGATAGTCGGCCAGCGCAGAGGGGACCGCTTTTATCCCGACATTTCCGGCGTGGCTCGCTCCTACAATTTCTATGCGTTTGAACCGGCACGACCTGAAGAAGGAGTGGTTACGTTGGCTCTGGGGTTGGGCAAGACGATTGTGGACGGCGGCATAGGCTGGACGTTTTCACCTGCCTATCCGAAGAAGCCACCACCTTTCGATTCCGTGGGGGAGCTGCTGAAGGGCACCCAAACCGAGTTTTGGGCAGTCAACATGGGCAAGCCCCCGGCTTACGATCCCATCAGCGAAACGGAATACATGGTGCACGCGAGTCTAGCCGACGCGGAAGCTGACGATGCCTTGTATTTGCTCGCCTCAACCTACGATCCTGAACGCGACCGCGTCGTCCCGGGAATTGGGTCTCGCGGACCGCGGGTCTTAAATTTCGCTCCACTTCTCGTACAAGACCAGTTCCCCCTGAACGACCTGGTGAAGACTCTGCTCAGCGCAGCGGAGAAGGCCGTCGACGCCAAAGTCGAGATCGAGTTCGCTATCACGTTGCACGGACGGCTCGGGGAACGCCTCCGGGTGCGTCTGGGCTTCCTGCAGGTTCGTTCGATGGTGGTTTCTGATCAGGTGGTAGATGTTACGGCCGAGGATCTTTCAGATCCACGCGCCATTGTCGCGTCAGACATGGTGATGGGCAACGGCACCGCTGATGACATTCAAGATATTGTCTTCGTGCGCCCTGACAAGTTTTCGCCTTTAAATACACCTGCGATCGCTCGGGAGTTGGAATCGGTCAACGGGGAACTGCAGAATCAGAAGCGGCCCTTCCTACTGATCGGATTTGGCCGCTGGGGCAGCTCCCATCCGTCGCTGGGCATTCCCGTCGACTGGAGCCAAATTTCCGGAGCACGGGCAATCGTCGAGGCCACGCTGCCAGAGATGAATGTGGAGCTGAGCCAGGGCTCGCACTTCTTTCACAACTTGTCGAGCTTCCGGGCAAGCTACTTCATGGTGCAACATGGGCGCCACTTTGGAATCAACTGGGATTGGCTGAACCGGCAGCCGGTTGTGCACGAGTCGGATCTTATCCGCCATGTGCGCCCCCCCGAAAGGCTCTCGGTACGCGTCGATGGGCGGACCGCGAGAGGGGTAGTCCTCTCGCAGATGGGGACGTAAAAGCCAAGCGAGAAATGAAGACCGACGAAACCCAATTCGGGACCATGCTCCATGCGCTGCAAGAGCGAGCCAAGGAATTGAACTGCCTGTACCAGGTGGGCGAACTCCTGAGCCAGTCAAATCTGCCTCTCGAGGAGATTCTCCGCGGCATCATCGAGGTTCTGCCGCCAGGCTGGCAATATCCACACGACTGCCAGGCTCGGATCCTCTTTGAGAACCTCATAATCCAGCTGCCAGATTTCCAAGCAACTCCCTGGGTGCAGAAAGCCAGCATTGTTGTGCAAGGCGAGAAGGTCGGCTCAGTCGAGGTTTCGTACCGCCAAGAGTTGCCGCGAGCAGACGAGGGCCCATTCCTCAAGGAAGAGCGCAGGCTGATTGAGACCATCGCAGAACGAATCGCAAGTGCAGTCACCCAACGGCGATTGAGAACTGCCTTCGAGGGCTGGGCTGCCGCAGACGCGGCAGTTCCCTCTCAAGGGGAGTGGCGCGTTGTGCTCGAGTTCCTGCGCGACACGGATCCCGCACTCCTGAAACGGATTTCGCGAAAATTGATAAATCACTTGAGCTGGAGCGGAATCGAGGAAGCCAAGGAACTGCTGAGGCGCGGCGTGGCGTCTCAGTCGCCCGAGCGGGGTCTTTCCACTGATGAGAACCGGCCTCTTCCTCCAGACGCGCCGGGAACTTCTATTGACTTGACGGCTGAGGCTTTCCGGATTGCCGGGCAACACCTGAGTGAGAGCGAAATCCTCAACTGCGTGACTCGATGGATCAAAGAAGACAAGGCCAGCTTCCTGGTACGAGCGCTCGAGAATCAGGACACCTCGCTGGGAGAGATTATGGAGTGTGTTGAGCGCTATCGGCACATCGGTGTCGAGGAGGACGAACTTTCGCTCTACACTCAGAAGGGTCTCCGGGTATCGCTCATCCGCCGCTTCTTTTCAGAAAACCTCGACTTCATCAATGTCGCCAAGAATTTCATCGATGTTAAGGATTTCTACGACCTGTTGGGCAAGGTTATCTTTCCGCCGGGCTGCCACGGCAAACTCGGCGGTAAGAGTGCAGGCCTGTTTTTGGCCAAGAAAGTGATAGAGAAGTCCCCAGGCGCGAGTGCCCTCCTGCACGAGGTCAAGGTGCCAAGAACCTGGTACCTGACCTCCGATTGGATTCAGGACTTTGTGCACCATAACGATCTGGAGGATGTTCTAAATCGAAAGTACATGGAGATCGATCAGGTTCGCCAGGAATACCCTCACCTGGTGGCTCTGTTTAAACGATCATCGTTTCCCTCGGAATTTGCAAAGGGACTTGCTTTGGCGCTCGATGATCTCGGCGATGTCCCGCTTATCGTCCGTAGCTCGAGTTTGCTGGAAGATCGTCCCGGCTCAGCTTTCTCCGGCAAATATAAGAGCTTGTTCTTAGGCAATCGCGGCACCAAGGAAGAGCGATTAGCGGCGTTGATGGATGCTATCGCCGAGGTGTACGCCTCGATCTTCGGGCCGGATCCCACCGAATACCGAGCCGAGCGCGGTTTGCTCGACGTTCACGAAGAAATGGGCATCATGATTCAGGAAGTAGTGGGTCAGCCGGTCGGCAAGTACTTCCTGCCGGCTTGTTCCGGGGTTGCATTCAGCAACAATGAGTTCCGCTGGTCGGCGCGCATCAAGCGCGAAGATGGCCTCATACGCCTCGTACCCGGCTTGGGCACCCGTGCCGTCGATCGCGTCGCCGACGACTATCCCGTCTTGATTGCCCCGGGCCAACCGAGTTTACGTGTCAATGTCACGGCCGACGAGGTGCTTAGGTATTCACCGAAGCGTATTGATCTCATCAATCTGGAGACCAATGCCTTCGAAACCGTGGATGTCGCCGCGCTCTTGCGCCAAGCCCGCTCCACGTACCCACAGATTCGCAACCTGGTATCGCTTGTGAGCCATGACCGAATCGAGCCAATCATTGGACCGTTGCCTGATTTCACTTCTCAGGGTGCAGCTTTCACGTTCGAAGGCCTGATTCGGAAAACGCCCTTTGTAAGCTGCATTCGCGAATTGCTGGACCTGCTGCAATCCAAGCTCGGGACACCGGTGGACATTGAGTTCGCCTACGATGGAAAGGATTTTTATTTGCTGCAGTGCCGACCTCAGAGCTACGGCGCTGATGCCGTTCCGGTCGCGATCCCACAGAACCTACCGTCGGACAAGGTCATCTTTTCGGCTGCCCGCTTTGTTTCGAACGGCAAGGTTCCCGACATCACGCACATTGTGTACGTCGATCTCGAGGGCTACAGCCAGCTTCCCGACCAGACAGCAATGCGCGATGTCGGGCGTGCGGTCGGGAGACTCAACAAGCTATTGCCGAAGCGTCAGTTCATTCTCATCGGGCCTGGACGCTGGGGTAGCCGCGGAGACATCAAACTCGGGGTACCCGTCACCTATTCCGATATCAACAACACGGCGATGTTGATCGAAGTGGCGCGGCAGAGAGGGAACTACCTGCCCGAGCTGTCATTTGGCACTCACTTTTTCCAGGACCTGGTTGAGGCTTCGATCCGTTACCTGCCCTTGTACCCCGACGATCCGACGACCGCGTTCAATGAAATCTTCTTTCGACGGTCGCGCAATGTACTCCAGGATTTGCTCCCTGAGTTCGCTAACCTTGAGGACATACTGCGAGTAACCGACGTTTCGCTGGAAACCGGTGGACTTATTCTGCGGGTGCTCATGAACGCCGACTTGGACCAGGCGGTCGGGTTCTTGTCCCGCCCGCGACAAGAGATTGGATCCGTTGAATCCGAGGCTGAGTCCAATGATCGGGGACCGAATGAACATTGGCGCTGGCGATTTCGCATGGCCCAAAGGATCGCGGCGGACCTTGATCCGGATAAATTTGGGGTTAGCGGCTTCTACCTGATCGGGAGCACAAAGAATGCCACAGCCGGTCCCGCCAGCGACATCGACATCTTGCTGCATTCCCGAGGACACGAAGACCAGACGAAGGACCTGATGCTTTGGCTCGAAGGCTGGAGCCGCTGCCTCGCAGAAATCAACTTCCTGCGGACCGGGTATCGCACCGAGGGTCTGCTCGACGTGCACCTCGTTACAGATCGGGACATCGCCGAGCGTTCGAGCTTCGCCGTTAAGATCGATGCCGTCACCGATCCTGCCCGTAAGCTGCCCATGAAGGATTCCCAGGCCTGAGCTAAAGCAACTCGCGCGTAGCAGCGTCGGGCGATTCCAGGTCAAAACGCACCAGCGACAACTCAGGTCCATCGTGAGCGCCGTTGATGCAGACCGTGTGCCCGATGCGAATTTTCCACTCGCTTGTCAATCGGGCAGCCTCATGCACATGACCGTGCAAGGTGAGTAGGGGTTGACGGTCCTCGATGAAACGCCTGACCGCGATGCTCCCCACATGCACATCCAGTGGAACGTGCTCACAGGTCTTCCCATCCAGCGCCGCGCGGTCAAGCGGGGTGTCGGATGGTGGCGTATGGAAGAGAAATACTGCACGATCGAGAAGATCGTCACCCACAAGCGTAGTGAGATCTTTCTGGATCGTGGCCCATTTGACCTCGCTTTCATCCGCCGGCACGCTGCGATGCCCTTCTTCTGGAGAAACACAGCCGGGCGGTACGTACCGTGAGACGTCGTAGCGTTCCCAGTCCTTCAGCATGAACGGTGTCGGCGGGACATAGGCAAGACCATATATGGGAAAATCTCTCCAGAAAAGTTTCCGCCCGTGGATGTAGTGCCAGAGACCAACGATTGATGCCGCGACGAAACTTTCCTCTTCGCAGCGTTGGTCGTCATTCCCAAGGATAGTGAAGATTTCAGGATAGTCCGGACCTAAGGCATCGCGGGTTCTCGCGAACGCTGGGACTAGATAGTCCTGAACAAAATCAGCCGGTCCGAAGTGATCTAGTGAGGACGCTGAACGCGGAAGTAAGTCTCCACCAAGAAACACTCCAGCGGGACGATCCCTGATGATCGCCGCGAGCAGTTTGTCGTACCGATCGTTATGTCCGTGGAGATCCGTGGCAAAGAAGCAGGTCGGCAAGGCCAATCCCTTCCATTTGTTGTTCTCGATCTTATAGCGCCGCTCTCACTCAAGACAGAGTAGTTCTCACTCCAGACGACGCTCTATTGGGGAAGTGCTTTTCGGTGGAGTCTTGGCCTGTGTCAAGAGGAAAAGGCCGGTGGGTTCATGGTGGGCCCGCAGGGATTCGAACCCCGGACCAAGGGATTATGAGATCGCCAAGCGCAAGAGGTCCGGAACATCGAAAAAGTTCTGTATCGCCGCATTTTTTACTGAGTGAAACCACTAGCTCCATTCCACGACGTGGTGCTCTGCGACGCCCTTCTTTTCCCATGATTTTCCGCCGTTACGCTGAACTTTGAGCTTAAGGTGCGGCAGAACTTGAGCAGTATACTGACCACATGAAGACTACCGATCTGTAAAAAAGAGCCCCTCTTAGCTAGGTGAACGTCCCTGTCCTGACTGTTGCACCGCCACAGCAACCAGTACAACTTGCAAAGCCTCTCGACACCAGCGGAGTTCTGTCGTGCATCGAACGGCCATCACCCGTCCCTTTTCCCTAGCGCACTACGGATCCAAAGCAAATCTTGCGGCAGCTGACAGATTGCAAATGTGCTGTGCCACAATGAGCTGTTGAAAGATATTGCGTAACCAGTTCAACGCTGCAGGTTACAGCAATTACGTTGGTCTTCGGAGGCTCCGGGATGCGGTCATCGTGGTTGCTTGCCGTCAGCTTTGCTGCTTTGCTTAGCCTGATCGCCATTCACGGCTATGCCACCATGCGGCGCGCGCGCAGCATCCACAACGAGATGGCTGAAAGCCATGGATCGTATCTTCGGACCGACGCGTTCCTGCGCGCAATTCCTGACAAGATGTATCTGGGCGGGCTGATGGTGCGCGACTACTTGCTCGACACGTCTCCCAGCAGCGCCTTCCAGCACCAGCAGCAGTTGCGAGTGATCCAGTCGTCCGTCGAGGAACACCTGAGCCAGCTTGAGGCCGAGGTTGGGCAGGAAGCAACGCCCTCACTAAAACTCTTGCGCTCTGAAGTCCAAGCCTATTGGGATTCGTTTGAGCCGATTTTCCAGTGGACTCCGGTACAAAAACAGAAGCTGGGAGCAAAATTCCTGGTTGGAGACGTATTGCCGCGCTGGAACAAAGTAGTTGACCTCGCGCAGGAGATCACGGCCCTGAACGAAGCTGACCTTCGGAAGGATGAGCAGCTCCAGGAGGCCAGCCAGGAGAAGTTTCAAAGATTCCTCCGCCGTATGCTGGGGTTGGTTTTGGGCATTGGCCTTCTGGTCGCTCTTCTGACTCTCCATCGGTTCACGGTGCTGGAGCGCAGAAGCGAGCAGCATCAGCGGGAAGTCGAGCAGACTCAACATGAGATGCGGCGCTTATCGCGGCGGATGGTACAGACCCAGGAGGAAGAACGCAAATTCATCTCCCGGGAATTACACGATTCGGTGGGGCAGACGTTGACGGCCATCGGCCTCGAGCTTGCCAACCTGTCAGGTCTGCAGGGCTCGGGCGCGTTCGACTCTCGCGTGAAGTCGCTGAAAGGACTGAGCGAGGACACGATGCGATCGGTCCGCGACCTGGCCATGGGGCTGCGGCCGTCGATGCTGGATGACATGGGTCTGGGTTCGGCCCTGGAGTGGCAGGGCCGGCAGATCTCCCGCCGGCTTGGGATTCCTGTCACAGTGGAAATTGCAGGGAAACTTCGATGATCTACCAGACTCGCATCGCACCTGTATCTTTCGCGTGGTGCAGGAAGCGCTCACCAACTGCGCAAAACACGCGCACGCAAAGCATGTTCGTATAATGGTCACGCACGCGGGCGAGGCCGTCCGTGCCATCATTCAGGACGACGGTGTCGGCTTTGACACGCGCCGTCGTACCGCAACTGGAATCGGGTTGCTCGGTATGGTAGAGCGGGCCGAAGAACTGAACGGCAAGCTATCCACCACGTCTGACAGACAAACGGGAACCAGAGTCGAACTCGAGGTACCCGTTCCCAAGAAAGCAGGAGTATGAATAAGCTGCGCATTCTCGTTGCAGATGATCATGGTGTCGTGCGTAAGGGGATTTGCCTGCAGTTACAGCAGCACGAGCAGTTTGAGGTGGTAGGGGAAGCCGGCGACGGGCGCGAAGCAGTTCAACTGGCGCAGACATTGAAACCTGACATTATCGTGATGGACATTGCGATGCCGAATCTGAATGGTATCGACGCAACCGAGCAGATCGTAAAGAACAGTCCGCAGATCGGCGTGATCCTGTTGAGCATGCACTCCGACGACAGCTACCTCTCGCGAGCACTCAATGCCGGCGCGAGAGGATATCTGGTGAAAGAAACGGCCGACGCCGACCTGCCGCGCGCGGTGGAAGTCGCTGCCCAAGGCAAGCCGTTCTTCAGCCCGGCGATCAGCAAACTGCTGGTGGAAGACTACGTGCGCCGCATGCAACAGCAGGGGCTCAAAGACCCTTACGAACTCCTGACCGTGCGCGAGAAGGAAACTCTACAGCTGGCAGCCGAAGGCAAGACCAACAAAGAGATCGCAAAGATTCTCGATGTGGGGGTATCCACCGTCGAGACCCACCGCTTCAACGTCATGCAGAAACTCGGGTTGCATAGTTCTGCCGACATCGTGCTCTACGCTGTGCGGAACAAAATCATCACTGCGAATTAAACGGTCGAACTGGCCGCCTAGTACGAGTCGCCCCCCGTTGCCAATAGGGGTTCTTTGCGCGTGCGACTCTCTGAATCGCGCAGGAACTGACCCGGGACAGCAACCTGGTCGCCCTCCGAAAGCCCACGTCGAATCAAGACCCTATCGCCAAACGTGTTCCCCAGAACAACCGTTCGCGCTTCAAAAGTGTGATTGCGCGTGTCTACGTATACGATTTTTTCGATCCCGTCGTCGACCACTGCCTCTTTGGGTATGGAGAGGCCAGAGGGCACGGGGATTTGAAGTTCCACGTCCACATACATGTCCGGACGCAGGAGGAGACTTGGATTCTGTGCTTCCAGCTTCAACTGAAGCACGCGGCCTTCGGAGTCGACCAGCGGCAGCGCAGAACTCACGACCGCATCGACGCTCTGGCCGGTTTGGGGGACGACAATCTTCGCTTTGGTGCCGGGATCGAGTACCGGCAGTTCTCCGGGCAGGACACTGGCGAAAATCCAGATCCGGCTTAGGTCGATGATGCGGAATAGCTCCGTGCCCGGCTCCAGTCTCTGCTGCTGGACGAGGTTGCGGATGACCACAATGCCATCCGCCGGCGCGACGATTTCAATGTCGCGCGTCGCCTCGCGTTTCCTGGCCACCTGCCGAATTTGGGGTTCGCCCATGCCCATCGACATCAGAATTTTCTCGTGGGCGCGCACCCCGTCCTCCGCCTGACGAATGTCATTCGGACGATTGGCGGCTTTGGCGCTTTCGAACGCTTGCAGAGAGAAGAAATACGCTTGCTGGGCTTTAATGAGTTCGTTACTGAAAAACGTCGCCAGCTTTTCGTTCCTGTGAACAATCGTTCCTGGAGAGTTGTTTCCCAGGCTGCTAATGCGGCCGTCACTGCCTGCAAAGACGCGATAGATACGGCTGTCGTCCTCTTCAATCGTGCCGCGGGTGTGGACGCGGCGCAGCCCCGTTTGATGGCGTACCGCTTCAACCCGAACACCGGTGACGCGCGGGGCAACCCTGCCCGGCAGTACAACGTTCGAATCCTGCCCAACCCAAAGGGGGCTGCCCGTCGCTGGAACACGCGGAGCAGATGCGTCGGCATGGGTTCTCGGCAAAGAGACGCGCCCGAGCGCGAATCCGAAAACCGCCAACGCTGCGATTGCGATTCCCAGCACTCGTTTCTGCAAATGTTGCTCCTTGGGATCAGACTTCATCGCCGACCGCATCAGTTGACTACCAGTGGACCGCTGTCGAAGTCTCCAATATGGACGCTCACTTGACTGCCCGCTTTGATCATCTTTGCGGGATTCGCGAATAGCATCCAGTAGGTTCGGCCAGCTTCGGGAGGATTTACGTTTCGCAACTGGCCGATCTTGTCGGGGGAGGGCACGATGACCTTCGCACCAGTCGTGGCGTCGATCACATATGGCTTTATCTTGCGGTCGAATAGCGGTTTCGCTGCTTTCGGATCGAGGACGCGATAGCGAAACTGAAGCATGTAGCCCGCTGAGGTCTGGTGCACATCGAGAACTTCAATGCCCCATTCCCGCTTCATGGGCGTTGCGGAAATATTCTTTCGCGCACGGAGAGCAGCTTTAGGAGCGTCGTCGCTGGTTTTCGCCGCTATCGGCAGCGACGCCGTTGCAGGTTCCTGAGCCGCGCTTGAAATGACGATGCTACCCGCCAGAAGCCCGGCGAGTAGCACGAGAGTTCTTTTCCCTGAAGTCCTTCCCAGCATCTTCGTTCGAGATCCTTTCCGATAAAACGAACGGGACCGATTCAGCATCGGTCCCGCCCATTGTTCTTTACGGTGTTGTTCCACCCGAGAAGTTGTCGACGGCCGTTAGCGGACCCAACTGCATGCCGATGCGACCTCCACCTGTGAAACTGGTGCTGACCGGAGAACTGGTAAGCAGAGTGGAAGTTCCCGCCCTGGTTTTCCAGACCCGGACTGCGCCGGTGGCATCCACAGTGGCAGTCAGCGTGTCGCCATTCGCGAAGTCTCCAAACCCCGTCAGCGTCGCCACGGTTGTAGCGGTGCCGCCGGTCACGGTAGCGATGGTGACCGATCCGCCTCCGCCACTCTGGTACCGGACACGAACGTAGTTGGCCGGGTTCGTAGCGGTGCCACCACTTCCCTTCAATACGAGACCAGTATTGTTGATCGGTGGCAGCAGGCCAGCGAAGGTGAACGCGGCTCCTTGTGAGTTGCCAAATGGATTACCGGTACCCGCCCAGTAGCCGCTGCCACCGAAGAGGCTGACAGCAAGGTTCCCCGTGATGCCGGTGTTGGTCGAGTTCCAGTTTGCGCCGAGATTGGTCGAGTTGGCGCGGTTGAAGTTGTCGAGCACCGTTAGCGACGGCAATGCCGAACCGCCGCCACCGCCCGTGCCGGTGCCGACTTCGTCAGCTCCGATGTCGAAGCCTCCACCTTGCGGACGGCTTTGACCATCAAAGTCATGGTTGGGAGCATTCGAAGCGCTGCCCGTGTTTACTGGCGATCCTGCGCCCAGGTGATAGTCACCCATGCGGGTCAGGGGTCCCCAGCGCACGTCGATCCAGTTGCCGCCCTCGTCAAGCGCCGGAACCGGCGTCAACGTGGTGACCTCCGTAATCAAGCGCAACGTGCGTGGGCCATTGCAATAGCCACTTGCGACCTGCGGGTCGGTGGTGGAATTGCCGGGGTAGCCGGTCGTGCTGGTCAGGATCGACGATGACGGGTTGAGACGCTGAGCGCCCGGCGTCGGGGAGGTATCCCCCACGAGTCCGAGATCCCAGTAGTAGGCGCCCGTTGGGCAGTTGCCGATTGCTGACTGCGACAGAGCCGGCAGCAGTTGTGCGGTTCCTCCAGAGCCGTCGTAGTTAAACGCGCGGTTGTGGTAGACGATGTTGTTGGTGAGCGAGGGATTGGAGAAGACGCGGTAAGAAGCGATTGCTCCCGAGTTACCGAAGGCTCCCACCAATCCATTGGGACCGGTGCTATGCCGTTCCGACGAGATGCCCGCCGGTTGCTTGACTGACGTGTTCGGTCCGGCCGTGAACGTCGTACCCACCGTCGACGTGCTGTCGTTGTTCATGACGGTGTTGTTCACGACGGTGGAGCGAGCCGTGTCCTGCAACGAAATGCCGCCGCCGGAGTAGCCTGCCACGTTGTTCACGATCATGTTGTTCGTGATGGTGACCTGCCACCAGGCATTGGGATTGTTGGGAGCGTTCTGCACGTCCACGCCATTGACTTGCTGCGTGCGGATGCCGCCGCCGTGGCCAGCGCCCGCATGGTTGCCCTGGATCAGGTTCGCGTCGATCGTGACCGTGCCCGACCCCAGTGTCCGTCCACCGCCGATCGGAGTCTCGCCGCCAACGAAGATACCGCCACCGGAAACGCTGAGACTCTGGTTGTAGTTCTGGTTGAACATGATCTGGTTGTTGGCAATGACGCCGGCGTTGCTCAGGCCAACGTGCCCGATTCCGCCGCCGTCTCCGCCGCTGAAATTTCCGCAGATGAAGTTCCACTTGACGTTGTAGTTGTCAGTTCCAGTGCACAGCGACAGACCGCCGCCGGCCGAACCTTCGACGCTTCCGTTCGTGGTGATGGCGTTGTGGTGAATGTTGACGTTGCTGTTGTATCCGAATGGACCGTTGCCCGTTACATCCTCCAGGAACGGATGGCCGACGCGAACTCCGCCGTGATACAAGCCGGAGTTGCCGAACACCCGGTTGTTTGAGATTTCCAGGAAGTGCGCCCATCCGTTGACGAAGATTCCGCCGCCGTTGTCGCCGCCCGTGACGCCGAAGCCGTCAATCCGGGACGCGTGGGTGCGGAAACTGTTGGGTCCGTTCGCAGTGTTCTTGGCGAGGACGGTAATGCCTGCTCCCTCCTCCGTTCCGAGGAGGCCAGGGCCGATGATGGGTGCGCCATCAACGCCGTTCTGTCCCGGCAGCAGATCGATCGTCGCCGCGTTGAACAGGTCGAGGACCTTCGTCCGCCAGGCATCTAGCTTCTCTGCCGGGAACTTGGCTGCATTGATGGTCGTGGAGCCGGCGCCCGAACCCTGCAGACGAACCGGCTTCCACATGACAACCAGTTCTTCGTAGGTGCCGGGGCTCACCAGGATCAGGTCACCAGGAGTAGCCGCGTCCACGGCCGCCTGGATAGTTGAGTAAATCGAAGGCACTCGTTTCGGAGTCGTGTTCTCGACCGTGACAGTGACCGAGTTGACAGTCGCCTTGCCATTATCGCCACGAGTAACAACCAGTTCTCCGGTTGCGACACCTGCCGGGAATGTGGCCGTGATACTCGTAGGCGTCCAGCTGACACTGCTGGCCGAGACGTTGCCGATCTTGACGCTCGACAGCGCCACGCAACCAGAACCGACTGCTGTGCACTGCGCCCCGAAGCCCATGTCGCGATCGATGGTCTTCTGGTTAAACGGCGCGGTGGTGGCCGAAGGCCCCTCGTACGCAGGGTTCGGCACAGGTGTCTGGCCCATCGCCGTGATGACCAGTGTGCGCGCTCCGCCCGGAGTGATGAACGGTCCGTCGCCGTCTCCGTTGACTTGTTTGATCGCGGGAGTGCCATCCGGGAAAGCGCAGTCCACCGGGTTGTAGCCGGAGGCAAACGCCGCCACCGGAAGAACCGGCGTGTCAAGGTATGTGGTTGTGCCCGGCATGTACTGCATCGTGTAGCAGAAATTGCTGTACATCGGGTTGTACTGCGGATCCGTGATCAACGGGCTGTTCGGGTCGCTGAGGTTCGCATGGATCGGACCCGGGTCGTTCATGCAAGTCGTCACCATCGCAGGCGAGTAGCCGCTGGGTAACGGAACGTTAGCATTCCAGGTTGAGGGCACGAGGCCGCTGAAGATGCCCCACTGATCGGAGTAGGTGCGACCCAATTCTCTGCCGTTGAAGTCGCGAATCGATACCGGCACGAACGGCGGCGCCCACTTTTCGCCAAAGTTCGGCGAAGCCGGATTGAATTCCTGCGACAGGTCGTCGAGGATCATTCCGTTGAAGTGAGAGGAGACCGGCACGGAAGTAAAGAGGTGGAAGTCTGCAATCCCCTGCGACTGATCGGTCAGGATGACTTCCTTACGATCGCACGTCGGACGGTCTGCGCCGGCGTATGGCGCGGCCATCGTGGGAAACAGGCTCAAATTGTCAGGCACGCGCCGAATGTCACCAACGCATGCAGGATTAGCTACGCCGGGGCTGGGAGCGAAGGCCTCCCGAATAATTGCCTGATCCGGCATGACCGCGATCACTCCGAACATAGGATCGTTCACGACCGGTGCGATGTAGGAGTCACCGATCAGAACGTTCTTGTCTTCCTCCTTCACCAGTTCGTAGCCGTCCGGCACGACGACCTCGACCACATACGTGCCTGAGGGGATTCCGGTGAACGAGTAGCGCCCGTCATACACGCCCGGACGGACCTGGTTCCAGTTGTGCATGCCGTCGTAGCAGTGGTCCACCGGCAGAGCGAACTTCTGCAGGGACTCGGCGTAGAAGGCATCGTCAGTCTTTTGTCCGGGACATCCTGTGGGTTTTGACGCATCAAAGCTGGTGCTCGTGGTCTCAGCCACGAAAACCAGACCCTTGCCACCGTTTTGCGTTTGGACCTGCTTGTAGAGCCGCACTTTTACGTTTGGAACCGCCGGCTCCCATTCGTTGATCACCGCCATGCGCACGTCGTCTTCACTTCGAGTCGAAGCGTAAGAGATCATGCCGGTGATGCCGCCGTTCTCTCCGGGCTGGAACGGTTGCCGTCCCCAGTTGAGAACCGCAGTCTGGCTGACAAATCCCTGCCAACCTTCGCTGCGTACGGGACCGACTTCCGTGCGGTGAGTGGTCTCACCAGTTGGATAGGTGGAGTTGAGCACGCCTGGCCGCAGGGGATCGGCAGTGACCGGCCCGCCGCCGTCAACCGTGATATCGACGCCGGTCGATTTGTGGTTCATCGGATCGGCGTCGACCACCATCCAGTTGAAGAACGGAAACGCCTCGTCGAAGGAGTAGTACCCGTTGTTATCCATCGTGCTGAACTGGTACATGCTGCCGTCGCGGAAACGCACCGCGATGGGGGCGTTGGGGAAGGGTTGCTCGCCGTCGTCCCAGATGCCGTTGCCAGCATTTGCTGGATTGCCAGCACCGTCGTCCACGAATACGTTGTTCTCAATTCGGCTGAACCAGCTGAACACGGGAACGTTGCCCACATTGCCGCCGCCAGGGACGGTCACCGTCCGGCTGGCGATGATCTGGTCGAGCCACTGGTCCCACACGACCAGCTCGTAGCTGCCGTTCGGGACGTTGCTGATTGTGAATCCGCCTTCGTCATTGCACTTCGCGACTGCGATGTCGTCGCCCACGCCGTTGCCGGAGTTCAGGCCGACCCAGCAGGTCGTAAAGGCCAGCGCTTCCCGGGAGTTGCTGTCGTAGATGCTCTGGTCCGGTGGCCGCGACATGTGCAAGTTCGTCACGGTGCCCGTCACGGAGTTCGGTCCCGTCGGACGCGGCAGCACAGGCGCATTGGCGTCGATGAAGCCGATGAACACGTGATAGCCCGGAGGCCCGAATTCCTGGAAGGACGGTGGTTCGTTCGACTTCACCCAGGCGTCGATGCCCCGCGTGCCTTCGATCGTCGCTGTCTGCACCCACTGCCGCAACGGAGCGTTGTTTCCGTTTCCGCGGCGAGCGCCTGCTGGCGGATCTGCCAGCAGTGTGTACTTGCCCGGCGCGAGGTTCTGAATCAGCGCCGTGCCATCGGGACACGTCAGGATCACGCCCACCGGATCCGTTCCCGGGCATCCGGGGGTTCCACGCAGAGCGTTCTTCAGCGGGTTGCCGATCGCATCAAACGACATCTGCCCGCCGTTCATGCCATAACGGCCGCCGGCGTCGAGCACGGTGATCTGGAAGTTGCCCAGACCGCCTTCGTTGCCGTCAGGCGCGCCGTTGGTCGGACTGTTGTCTTCAAAAATCAAAGCACTGATTTGCGCGGTCTTGAGCGGTTGCGGATTGGTCAGGACTCTGAACCGAAGTCTGTCCAGGCCGGATGGGTGCGCCGCCCACCGAGTGTCCGTCGCCGTCGCCGGCATCGTTCGGCAGTACCGATACGAAGTAGTACTTGGCCGGATCGAGGACCACTTCGCTGATCGGCACCTGCTCGGTGCAGAGACTGCCCACGCAGCCCTGCGCGACAACTGGCATGTTGCTCGTGTGGAAGGCGAGCGCCTGTGAGGGAGCCGTGGTGCTGAAACCTTCGTGATGCCAGGTGCGATCCTCTTCGACCAGCCAGCGGTATTCGCTGATTGTCAGATTGGGGGTGGCGGTCGGATCAATCACGGTCATCGAAAGATTGCTGACCGTGCCAAAGTGCAGCGAGACGGTGGCCAGACTGCTCTGCAGTGCCGCATCTTTCGCGAGGTATTGGAAGGTGTAGTTTCCCGGCGTTGCGGTCGATGCCGTAAACGAACCATCGCTGTTGAGAGTGACGGTCAGGCCTGCTGAAACGTTCTGGGCCGGACCGGCGGTCAAGGTATCGCCGTCGTTGTCGGTGTCATTGCCGAGGACTCCCGGCTTCGGCACGTTGATGCTCATGCCGATGCGGTTGTCGAAGACGCCGTCGTTGTTCGCGATTGGCGCTTCATTGCCGAAAGCCACATTCAGCGTGACCGAAGCCACGTTGCTGGGACTGCCTCCAGCGCTCACGCTGCCGTAGTAGGTGAAATAGTCCGCTCCGGAGAAATGAGCGTTCGGAGTGTAGGTAAACGTTCCGTTGTTGTTGAAGGTCAGTGTTCCGTTCTTCGGGTTACTGACGACCGTCGCCACGCCCAGGCCCACGTCGTTGCTCAGAACGTTGTCGCTGAGGGGAGCGCCCTTCGACACCGAGTATGAGTCGTTCACAGCCGCAGGACCGGAACCAGCCGAAGGTGGAGGACTTCCCGCACCCACTTGCAGGTACGCAAGCATTCCACTTTCAGGCAGGCTGCCACCGCTGGTCAGGTGCAGCATGCGATCGAATACCGGATAAGTCGCGTCGAAAGAAGTTCCTGTCGTAACCGCATGGCTGGGTGGCGCGACGATCACGTCCATCGTCTTGCCTGCCGCCAGCAGCACATCGGACTGCATTCTCTTGAGCGTCGGAAGCGCGTTGCCGTCTTCGGCAATCAGCGTCATGGGGAGGCCGAGAGAAAGCGCGGTGTGCGATTCGGAGCCAGCGTTCAGCAGGCGCAGCAACACATTCCACTGGGTCGCGCCCGGCGCCGGCGAACCCGTGGCGAACGTAGAAGAACCCGCAATCGTCTTGTCATAGGCCAGGCCGTTGATAAGGAAGTAGGTCGGCTTGTACTTGATCGTGCTCGGATAGCCGGCGACATTCGCGGCTGCATCCACCGCACCGTTCTGCACGGGATCGATTTCGCTAAAGAGCAGAGCGCGCTCCGCATCGAAAGCGGCGCCGGCTACCGGGTAGGCCTGCGTGGCTGACGAGCGTACCGTCACGGCTCCGTACAAGCCCATGGGCACCTGGATCGACGGCATGGTGCCGCTCTGATACAGGTACGTGCCCGGCTTGGGCGATGCCCACGTGTAGATGCTGGTAGCGTTCGGCGCTACTTCCAGCGTGAAGGAACGAACGCGCGCGCCCGCGGTGCCGACTGGAACCTGGTTGCCGGTTGCCGGGTCGAAATAGACCGGCGTACCCAGCATGCCACCAGGCATACCTGGAATGACCACTGACACCGGAACGGTCAGCCGGTTCTGCAGGTGAATCACCAGACTGGTAGTCGCCAGAGGAACATCGATCTGGGGACCGGGAGCACCGACCTCAACCGCAGAGCCGGAGGTTTGAGCGCTAGCCGGGGTGCAAGTGGCAAAGGAGGAGTCGCACGACGCAAAGATCCACATCTGCGCCGTCGCACCGCCCGGCAGGCTCTTCGTGTACCGCTGGGCCGCAAGGTAGACGTCATGCGCCTGGGCGAAAGACGCCACCGCCGCGAAAAGAATGACCGCCCACAGCTTGACTGCCCGTGTAATTGAAGTCTTCAGAAACGTCGATTGCATCAGTTCTCTCCTTCGCCTTACTGCAATTCGTTGATGGGGGCAGTCGGGGGTTCGACGACCAGCATGGTCATGAGCCCGCCCGGAAATACGTTGCCGTTGGTCAGTTCGCGCTCCACGTGCGAATGCCACATGTAAGTAAAGCCTGCATTCGGATTCAGGCCGCCCTGGCCCGGTGGTAGCTGAACGAGATCGCCCAGATACGGACTGCCGCTGTAGAAGCCGCCGTTCATCAGAACGTTCGGATTCGGCAGCAACACGGGAATTGGACGGCGGTGATCGGCGCACCATTCTTTGGTGGTGACGTCATAGCCTTCCGCGTTCGGAGTGCAAGCGATCCCATCCGCGGCCGTGTGTCCGTAGATATCCCAGCCGAGATCTTTACCGGTCCATTCGAATGTCCCGTCGACGGTCTGACCGGGCAGCGTTGGAACTGAGAACTCCAGCTTCGCCTCGAGCTTCGCGGGGTTGGTCGGACTCACCAGTAGTTGGCCATCGCGCGCCAGCACACGTACGTGATTGCCGTGCGTGTGGAAGGTGTGCATTTCCCGTCCGGCGGCCACGATGCGCAGCAGCACCTTTTCTCCGGGATGCATGCGCGGCATGGAGTTGTAAGGCTGATGCGGCAACGCGCCCATGTTGGGTAGTTCCATGGTGTCGGGCGCGCCGCGGCCGTTGATCATCCAGTACTCGGGCGTGTACGGCTCCATCGCAACCTGGATGGGGCCCAGACCGCTTGCCTGGGTTTCCACGTCCTGATGAATTTCGATCTGCATTTCGCTGAGCACGAACAAGTACTCGCGGTCATAGCAGCTCGGATTCACAGCTGCGCCAGGAAGGTCGTTGTAGGCGGAGCCGGCCAGCGAATACTGGCCCTTGGTGCAGCCGGTGCTGCTGGTGGGCAGCACGATGAGTGCTCCGTAGAGACCCATCTCTATCTGCAGATCGGTACGCGTGCCGCTGTGGTACTGAAACGTGCCGGGGCGCGTCGCCGTGAATGTATAGGTCACGGTCCCACCAGGCTGCGCTTCGCTCGTCAACAAACCAGTGACGCCGCCGGTAGCTGTGACTTGCTGTCCCGGAAATACAATCGAGGTATTTCCGGCGGCGATGGGAAGATTGTTGTGCAGAGTGACCGTCACCGCCGTGCCCTGGTTGACGATCAAGGTCGGCCCCGGCAGCTGCATTTGTCCGGTCGCGCCGGCGTAGCCCCACGAGTAGATCGAAGCTCCGTCGGGCATCGAGACGTATCCCGCGCTCGCCGAGAGAGTGAAGTTGCTGCCGGTTTCGCCTTGCACTGCCGCATGCATCCAAGAAGGAGCGAAGAACAGCGCCGCCATCATCACGGCGACTGCAAACCACCGCGCTCCCCTGGTGATCTTGTTCTGTTCAAACGGACTCATCACTGCCTCCTAGTTGGTGATGCGGATCTCAGTCATCATTCCGCCGAAGTTGGTCGTATCGTTGGCCAGGTGGTTCAGGTTCGCGTTGTAGAGGAAGTAACGCCCGCCCACTGGCAATCCGGCGGTGTCGAGAATCACGTCTACCGTTTGGCCGCCGCCAATCGTGACTGAGTTGGTTTTGTAGGAGAGGTTGGTGCCGGCTTCATCGCGCAGCAGGCGTGCATCAATGCCCACCACCTGCATTGGAACTCCCATAGTGGCGAGTGTGCTGAACTGCGTGACGCTCAAGTTGGAAATCCGAAGAAGAATTTTCTGGCCGGTGCGGGCCGTGATCAAGCTGTGAATGGGTTGCGACTTGTGCTCCACTCCATTGGCCGCCACCGTTCCGCGAAAGGTCGAACTCGAATCGATGGTCTCCGGGTAACTGCGTCCGTTCAGCAGGAAGTAGCGATCCTTCATCGCCGAAAACGGAAGTGACTGGAAGGTCAGGTCAGCGGTGTGGAAGTCCGGATCGAACCCGGCCATCTGGATCGCGTATTCGACGTCATAACGCGTCGAGCCATCACCGTCGTTGTAGGCGTAGCCCAAAGGCGCGCTGGCTGAATTGTTTCCTGCCAGGCGAGCGCGCGGGACCGCGGGATTACCAACCACGCCCGTGCGATTCTGACGCGGCCGCACGTACAAGCTGCCGAGCATGCCCATCTGCATGTGCTCAGCGGCTTCCACGTGGCAGTGGTACATGTATGTGCCGGCATCGATCGCCTTGTAGTAGTAGGTGATGCTGGAGCCGGGAACGACCGCGATGGAAGCATCGGGCAGGCCGTCGAAGATGGATGCGGCTTGCGCAAATCCGTGCCAGTGCACGGAGTGGCCGTCGAAAAGGTCGGGGCGCATCGCCATCGCGACGTTCGACAGCGTCAGGTAGAAATCATCGTCTTCGTCGAGCGCGATAGTGGGCGCCGACTCGTTGGCGGCCAGCGTGCCTTCGGTCAAAATTGCCGCCGGATCAGTCAGCAACCGGTCGGCATTCGCTCCGCCGCCGGTCAGAGAAGTGACGACGCCCGGCGAAATAGTTCCGCTGGTGCTGGAACCGCTTCCGGTGCAGGCGTTCGTACCGTTCTTCCGGCACAGGCTGCTGAAGCCGAAGATGTACGTGGGTAGTGCATCCGGCCCGGCATCTGCCATGGTCACAAAACCGTCGCCGCCCGACAGGTGCATGCAGCGAGGTCTCGGGTGAGCGACAGTCGCGGCCGGGCACTGCACGCGATACGACTGGGCTGCTAATGGAAGTGCGAACAAAAAGATGAGCGAAACATTCAAGCAAATCTGGGACAGTCTTTTTCCAACCATACTGCCTCCTACCTTGTCTGGGCGCAGGAAACCTGCGTTCTAAACAACAATTACGGCTGCGTCAGTGAATCGAAGAGCGGGCGTGCGGCCCTTGTGTTGAGCGCGGTGGGCAGATCCCTTCGCTGACGCACCCTCCCCAAACGAAAAACATCGACGGACTCGTTGGGCGCATGAGCGTCTTCCTCTTCGGTCTGGGTCTCGCATCGCAGGACTTCGGAAACGGTGATGGGCTTGCCGCATTCGCATTCCCATCGAGACGCCTCCCCGTTCCACGACATCTCGCCCATGCAATGCGAGCAATGAATTTCAGCCACGAAGACCCCGCTTCTGGTTGATCATTACGGCGCACACGAATGCGACCCCGCACACGCGTAGCGTCTGTGCAAATCCCGCGCCATTTCCGGACACACGGATTGCTGTCCGGTTGGGCGTTGGGAACTTTGGCCTTGTTGTACTAATTGAGGGGAGGAGAACTACTCAGCGACGTGGGGGCATCGCTTTTCAGCATGAGTGATCGCTTCAGCCGTCACCCCGGCGGCTAATGTCAGTTGCAGACTTTACAGGTTTCTAACGATGGCAACCATCCTGTCGAGGGGGGAACAGATGCGAAAAGCGACCGGAGACTCGAAAATGAAGCCGTTCAAACCTTGTCTGACCATACTCGCATGTGTGGTCACAGAGAGCTCTGGCGAAATCCACAGCGACTGGTCTCGCCTTTTCGAAAGCGGATCACCGACAAGATGTGGTGAAGACTGTTGTTCAGGCGATGCGGAACTTCTGCTGGGTGGGTTCATGGTGGGCCCGCAGGGATTCGAACCCCGGACCAAGGGATTATGAGTCCCCTGCTCTAACCGCTGAGCTACGGGCCCACAGCCAAAACAACCACCTCATTCTATTACGACCTGATGCCAAGCCGTGGTCGGAACCGCCGTGAGCAGGTTCGGTTGACGGCGGGGCCCCTTGACAAACCGCCCCGCTCGGCCCACCATTATGGCGTGGCGCGATATGACGCGTGACGACATATGAGTCCTTTGCCTTTAACGGAACCGGTGTTACTCGTTCTGCTGAGCCTCGCCGAACAGCCTCGGCACGGCTACTCCATCCTTAAGGATGTGGAACGTATGAGCGCGGGCCGCGTAAAACTCAGCACGGGCACGCTCTACGGAGCTTTGCGACGCTTGCTCGATGAGGCGTGGATCGAACGTGTCGAAGAGGACGAAAGCCCTCGCGACCGGCGTCCTTACCGGCTTACTTCACGCGGACGGCATAATTTGCGGCTTGAGGTTCAGCGCTTGAAGCACATAACCAAGCTGGCTGCCCTCCGCATCGCACGGAAGGGGGTCCGACCGACATGACCCGTTTTTACAAATTGCTGCTCTACCTGTATCCGCCGTCCCATCGGCGTGAGTACGCGGAGGAAATGGTTTGTGTCTTTCGGGATGCGCAAGCCAACGTCCAGTCCGCCAGTTTAAAAGAACGCATCGCGTTCCGCGCACGTGAGACCATGGGTCTGCTTGCCGGCGCGGTGCAAGAACATCTTCGAATCTTCAGTGGCCGCTCTCCGATAATTTCATTTACGAGGTATCACATGCGCCCAGAATTTCGCTTTCCAAAATCTACTGTCGTCCTGATGTCCGTAATTTTCGGCGCCGTGATGGTCGCGATGAGGGAGGCCAGTGCCGTCCAAGCGAAATATGGCTCTGCATCCGACTCGATGTGGCGCACCTTCCCTGGATTTGCCGGGTGGACGTTTGCATCCGCGCTCGTCACGGTTGCGATCGTGTGGGCCATCTTGTTTGCGTTAGAACGCACTGGAGTTCATCGGCTGGCGAACATGCAGCCTGGTCCGAAGCAGGAATAGTTCGGCTCGGCGATGGCTGGTCACGCCGCGCCAATTTCCGACGCTGGCGTACGCGGAAATCACTCTGGCATTGGGAGTCTTTTGCTCACAATCCGCGTCCGAAGGCCTATTCGAATTTAACCAGAGCTATATCAATCACTTAAAAAGAGGCAACCTGAAACACCCGAGCAGCAACTAAATACTTAGTTGACGTAGCGGTCGGTCGTACGTCAATATCGACGGGCAGGCGATCGGCGCATAACTGCACTTGATGCCTCTTAAATCTGGACGTGGAGGATGGCTTGGCTCGCACGCAATCGGCTACTTTGACTGAAGCGGAACTGCGCATCATGCAGGTGCTTTGGGACAAAGGTCCGGCCACGGTCCAGCACGTTCTGGAAGCCCTCCCTACTGAAAAACCGCTGGCCTACAACTCGGTGCTGACCATCATCCGCATCCTGGAAAAGAAAGGATGCGTGCGTCATGTGAAAGACGGCCGCGCTCATATTTATCGCGCGATCTTGAATCAGCGGGAAGCCAAGCGCACCGAAATTCAGCATCTGCTGAACCGCTTTTTTCAGAATTCACGAGAACTGCTGGTACTGAACATCCTTGAAGAGGAAGGCATTGACGCCGACGAACTGACCCGGCTGCGACAGATACTCGATCAGAATCGATAAAGAACAATGAACGCCCTCGACCTGCACTTCGTCGCGCAACTCTCCGTGGAAAGGCTGGCCAACTGCCTCGCGCAGGGCACGGTGATTGCGTTGTTCGCGTGGCTGTTGCTGCGGATGGTAGGGCGACGCAATTCGGGGACGCGATTCGCAGTCTGGTTCTGCTCCCTGCTGGCAATCGCGACGGTTCCCTTTGTGGAGTTTTCGCATCGGCCTTCGGCTGCTGCGCATGCAGTGAGCGCGGCCATCATGATGCCTCGCGCCTGGTCTTTATATTTGTTCAGCGCCTGGGCGACGATCGCGCTGCTCGGACTGGGAAGCGTGGCGGTAGGGCTCTGGCATCTCGATCGATTCGCCGGAATTGCACACCCGTCGAGCTTACCGCACTCGATCCTTCGGTTGCGCAGACTCTGTCGGACTTCCGCGCTGTGCGGTCCGGTGGACTTTGCGTTTCTGAGCGACTTCACGTGCCGACGGCGGTCGGCTTCATCAAACCGTCGGTCGTATTGCCCACGGTGGGCTCTCGCCGGAGCTTTCATCCGCTGAACTGAATGCCGTGCTATTGCACGAGCTCGCGCATCTGCGGCGCTGGGATGACTGGACCAACCTCGCGCAGAAAGTTTTGCGGGCCGTGTTCTTCTTTCATCCCGCAGTGTGGTTCGTAGAGAAGCCGCCTGTCGCTCGAACGCGAGATGGCTTGCGACGACCTCGTCTTGTCGCAGACCTCCAACCCACGCGCTTACGCCGAATGCCTGGTGTCGCTGGCGGAGAAGGAATTTCTGCAGCGCGGTCTTGCGATGGCCCAGGCCGCGGTGGGACGCATGCGGCAGACTTCGTTGCGCGTGCTTCAAATCCTCGATGCGGGGCGGTCGAAGTCCGTGGGCATCTGGAAGCCGGCGCCTTGGGTGGTCGCAGGCTTCTCTGTCGTTTGTCTACTTGGCGCAGAGCATGCACCACGGCTGGTCGCTTTCTCGGATCCAGCGGCACCGCGAATCGACTCGAGCATCGCCAGCATTCCTTCGTCAGAACGTGAATTTGCTCCACCAGTCGTGCCCCTCTCGTATCGGGTGCATGCCGATCGAAGCACCGCCTTAGTAGCAAAGCCGGATGGCAAGACCGTGCGTCGAACGGCGCATGGCTCGGCCAAGTCCGAAGCAGGCACCACGGTTTATCGTGCGAAGGCGGTTGAGCGCACGAGCCCGCAAACGATTCCCGCTGCATATCGTGAGCAACTGACGCAGCCTACGTTCCAGCATTCTTCGTCGGTTCCGCTCGTCCGTACCGGCGGTAGCGATCTCGGCGAGGTTGCCGTGTTGCAGCAGGCGGTATTCGTCGTCGTTCAAGACAATCCGTGGAACGACGGCGCTCCCGTTGTCTGGCGTGTAAGCGTGTGGCAGGTCACACTCGTACCGCGCAGCGCGTCCCACGGCGTTTCTCAAACTACTTCCAAGTCCATTTAATGAGGATTGAGTCGGAAAAATAGAGGCACAGGTTCTGATTTAACAACTAAGTAATTAGTTGATAGCGCATTCAAGGAGAAAGCAACAATGATGAACTGGAAACAAATTGGCCGACTGGCGATTGCGCCCGTGCTCGCACTGGGCATGGCGGCATCGCTGACGGCGTATCACACAGCCAAACCGGTGGTTGCGAGGGCGGCCGCGGTCGCTCCCAGCGCCACACCTCTCGACGACAACAGCGTGAGCCCACTGCTCGCGCTTGACCAGGCCATGGAGACACTGGCCGCGCGCGTCACGCCCGCGATCGTCAACGTCGCCGTCACCTCCAAAAGCAAAGGCGACGATCAAGCCCAAGCGGAGATTCCCGACGACATGCGCCAGTTCTTCGGACCCGGCTTCAACTTCCGCCAGCAACCGCAAGGCCCGCAGATCGAACACGGCATCGGCAGCGGCGTCATCATTTCTCCTGATGGCTACATCGTTACGAACAACCACGTGGTGGATGGAGCGGTCGACGTTCGCGTGACCATGAGCGATCGCCGCGTGCTGCCCGCGAAGGTGATCGGCACCGATCCGCTGACCGACGTCGCAGTGATCAAAGTCGAAGGCAAGGATTTCCCGAACGTTCCGTGGGGCGATGCCACCAAGCTGCGCCCGGGACAGACGGTGCTGGCTTTCGGCAACCCATTCGGTCTCCGCTTCACGGTGACTCGCGGAATCGTTAGCGCCCTGAACCGCCCGAACCCATCGCGCGACGACGCTCGCAAGCCCGGCCAGTTCATCCAGACTGACGCAGCCATCAACCCGGGCAACTCCGGCGGACCGCTGGTGGACGCTGCGCGGTGAAGTGGTCGGCATCAACACGTTCCTGATCTCGAACTCCGGCCAGTTCTCTGGCATGGGCTTCGCGATTCCGACGCAGATTGTTCGCCCGACCGTTGAAGCCATTGTTCGTGACGGCAAAGTCAGCCACGGATACATGGGCCTCGGCATCACCGACGTCACGCCCGAGAACGCGAAGTTCTTCGACTCGAAAGACAATCTCGGCGCGATCGTGACCCAGGTGGAAGCGAACTCGCCGGCCGCAAAGGCTGGACTGAAGGTCGGCGACCTGGTCCGCGCGCTGGATGGCAAAGAGGTCAGCGACGCGAGCCAGTTGCAGGTCACTGTGGGGCAGACTCGTCCCGGCACCACCATCAAGCTGAGCGTTGTGCGCGATGGCAAGGCCATGGAACTTCCGGTCACGCTCGAGAAGATGGGCGCGCGCGACAAGGGAGAAGATGAGTCTGCGAGCAGCGAAACCGGCAAGCCGCGCTGGGGCCTCGGCCTGGGCGAAATCACGCCTGACGTGCGCCAGCAGTTGCGCGGCGGCGGTGACCTGAAGGGCGCGGTCATCGAGCGCGTTCTTCCCGGCAGCCCGGCCGATAACGCCGGCCTCCGTCCGGGAGATGTGATTCTGAGTGTCAATCGGAAGGAAGTGCAGTCGGTGGCTGACGTTCAGAAAAACCTGGGAAGTATTCCGAAGGGACAGGACGCGCTGCTGCTCGTCTGGTCAAACGGCGGCAATACGTTCCGGGTGTTGCACGCGTCGGAAGGTGCGTAGAGAGAAGGGGCACTTCTTATCTACGGCCTTTCGCCGAAGTGGTGAAGGGGGAAGGGCACGCTCACAGGGAAGGAGCGTGCCCTTTGTCTTTGTACTTGTCTGTTTACTAGGAGCGGAACAACGTCAGGTGTTTTTGTCGATCATCAGCACGCCACCCGAGGCATAGCTTTCCTTGGACACTTCCACGAAAGTGACGACGATGGCTTCGCGACGGGCGCCGGCTTCTTCCACCATGGCCTCGGTGATGCGTTGCGCCAGCTTACGCTTCTGATCGGCCGTGCGGCCCTGCAGCATGGTGACTTGGATTAGAGGCATAGTCTTGAATCTCAGGTCTCAGGTTCTCAGGTCTCAGGTCTCAGGTCTCAGGAAAGATTAAGCCTGAGAGGCTGTGACTGACAACTGAGAGCTGAAGGCTGACAGCTATTTCGCCAGTTCGTATCCCGCAAAGAAAAAGCTCAACTCAAACCGCGCGGTATCGTCCGCATCGGAACCGTGAATCGCATTGAACTCGATGTTGGTCGCCCACTTCTTGCGGATGGTGCCTTCTTCTGCCTGCGCCGGATTGGTTGCGCCCATCAGCTTGCGCAGGTCGGCGATGGCGTTTTCTTTCTCCAGGGCCAGCACCACGATCGGGCCGCTTGACATGAAATTGGTCAGCGAGTTGTAGAACGGACGGTGCGCGTGCACCGCATAGAACTGCTCGGCCTGATGCTTGGAGATTTCCAGCATCTTCATGGAAAGAATGTGGAAGCCGTTTTTCTCGAACTGCTCAATGATGTCGCCGACCGCGTTCTTCTTCACCGCGTCGGGCTTGATGATGGTCAGAGTGCGTTCCAGCGTCTTCATATTTAGTCGTTGGTCCTTAGTCGTTGGTTGAAAACTAGTCGTCGGTCGTCAGTCGTCGGTCGCCAGCTAGATCGTTTAGCGCGGGCGCCCCCGCCCGCGAACGGCAAGTCGGCACATTGATGCCCGCGCTTCCTACTGACTGCTCCTCAACTCAAAACCCGAAACTCGCAACTTGAAACTCGAAACTAAGCCTTCCCCGCTCCCACTCCGATTACCGAAAGAAGCGTCTCGCCGATGGTGGCGGGCGATTTCGCCACCTTGATCCCCGCCGCCTCCATGGCTTTGATCTTCTCCGCCGCCGTGCCTTTGCCGCCGGAAATGATCGCGCCAGCGTGGCCCATGCGGCGTCCCGGCGGCGCGGTTTGGCCGGCGATGAAGCCAACCACCGGCTTCTTCATATGCTTCTTCACGTACTCGGCAGCTGTCTCTTCCGCGTTGCCGCCGATTTCGCCGATCATGATCACGGCTTCGGTCTGCGGATCGTTATTGAACAGCTCGAGCGCATCGAGGAAATTCGTGCCGATGATCGGATCGCCGCCGATGCCGATGGCGGTCGATTGCCCGATGCCGCGCGTGCGTGAGTTGGTGGACGGCTTCGTAGGTCAACGTGCCGGAGCGCGAGACGATGCCGACGTTGCCTTCTTGTGAATGTTGCCGGGCATGATGCCGATCTTGCACTTGCCCGGCGAGATGATGCCCGGACAATTCGGACCGATCAGCCGCGAGCGGCGCGTCTGCAGAAACTCCCAGGCGCGCACCATGTCGAGCGTCGGAATGCCTTCGGTGATGCAGACGATGAGTTCGACCTCGGCGTCGGCGGCTTCCATGATCGCGTCGGCCGCGAACGGCGGCGGCACGAAAATCACGGTGGCGTTGGCGCCCGTCTTGTCGACCGCTTCCTGCACGGTGTTGAAGATCGGCCAGCCTTCGTGTGTCGTGCCACCTTTGCCCGGCGTGACGCCGCCGACCATCTTGCGTGCCGTACGCAGCGCAGGCTTTCGCGTGGAAGGTGCCTTCGCGGCCGGTGAGTCCCTGCACGATCAGTCGCGTATTTTTATCAACCAGAATTGCCATGATTGCTCTCTTCTTTTTGGGACTTGAACTGTCCCGATAAGCTTCGTGCGTTCGATGCGTTCGTGGGGTGAGGGCGAGACGCCCTACGACTGCCGGCGGGACGCCGGCGCTACTTTTCAGCCCCTCGCCGCGGCGACTACTTTCTCTGCCGCGTCTTTCATCGTTTCTGCCACGATGAAGTTCAGGCCCGAGTCTTTGCAGGATCTGCCGGCCCGCTTCCACGTTCGTTCCTTCCAGGCGCAGCACGATCGGCAGCTGGATATGCGTCTTGTTCGCCGCTTCGACCACGCCGGTCGCCAGCGTATCCACGCGCAGGATGCCGCCAAAAATATTGATCAGCACCGCTTTCACGTTCTTGTCGCTCAGCAGGATTTCAAACGCGTGCGTGACCTGTTCGGCATTCGCGCCGCCGCCCACATCCAGGAAGTTCGCCGGCATGCCGCCGGCGTACTTGATGATGTCCATGGTCGCCATCGCCAGGCCGGCGCCATTCACCATGCAGCCGACGTTGCCGTCGAGCTTGATGTAGTTCAGGTTGTATTTCGACGCCTCGACTTCGAGCGGATCTTCTTCCGAGATGTCGCGCAGTTCGCTCAGGTCGGCATGGCGGAACAGGGCGTTGTCGTCGAAGTTCATCTTGGCATCGAGCGCGAACAGGCGACCATCGGTTGTCGTGATGAAAGGATTGATCTCGACCAGCGAGGCGTCCGTGGCTTCGAAAACGCTTTGTACAGGCTGGTCAGAAACTGCACGGCCTGGATTGATGTGCGCCGGCTTGAGTCCCAGCTGAAACGCAATCTTGCGCGCCTGGAACGGCTTCCAGGCCCATGCCCGGATCGATGTATTCCTTGAGAATCGCCTCGCGGATTCTCGGCGGCGACCTGCTCGATCTCCATGCCGCCCGCGGCCGATGCCATGAAGACCGGCTTGCCTTCGCCGCGATCGACCAGGATGCCGAGATAAAGTTCCTTCTCGATCGGCAGCGTTTCTTCGATCAGCAAGCGGCGCACGATGCGGCCTTCGGGCCCGGTCTGATGCGTGATCAGCGTCATGCCGAGCATCTTCTCGGCGAGCTCGCCCGCTTCTTCCACCGACTTGGCGATCTTCACGCCGCCGCCCTTGCCGCGGCCGCCGGCATGAATCTGCGCCTTCACCACGACGCCGGTCGCGCCCGGCGTCGAACAGGTTCTTCGCGGCCGCTTCGGCTTCTTCGCGCGTCGTCGCCATCTCGCCGCGCGGCACGGCCACACCAAACTTCTTCAGGATTGCTTTGGCCTGGTACTCATGAATTTTCATAATGATTTCCGACTTAAATGATCACTCCGTATGAACGGGCAGGGCCTGCTTGCGGCTTTCACAATGAGGGCAGCAAACCTTTGATTTTATAGAAGGCTCCCGCATAGGGCAAACGCAAGCGGTCACAGCAGTGTGTGACCAGCGTCGCGGAAACGATGCTACCCTTGAACCGCATGATCGTCGACGCACTCCACCGCATCGCCAACCACTGCCAGTCGCTCTCGCGCGACGAGGCGCGGGCCGTGATGTCGGAAGTGCTCACCGGGCAGTGCACCGACGCGCAGATCGCCGCCCTGCTGGTAGCCCTGCACATGAAGGGAGAAACGCGTCGAAGAGATCGTGGGCTTCGCCGAAGCGATCCGCGCCGCAGCCGTTCCTCTGCCTATCGCGACGGACTCGACGATCGACGTCAGCGGCACCGAACGCGATGCGCTGGTCGACACTTGCGGCACCGGCGGCGACGCCAGCGGCACCTTCAACATCTCGACTGCGACCGCGGTCGTGGCCGCAGGGGCCGGCGTGCGCGTGGCCAAGCACGGCAACCGCAGCGTGACATCGAAGTGCGGATCGGCCGACGTGATGGAAGCGCTGGGAGTCAACATCTCGTTGCCACCCGAACAAGTAGCGGACTGCCTGAAGAGCGTAGGCATCGCGTTCCTGTTCGCGCCCGCCATGCACTCGGCCATGAAGTACGTGCAACCGGCGCGCCGCGAATTGCGCCTGCGCACCGTTTTCAATCTGCTCGGACCACTCACGAATCCGGCACGCGCCTCGGCGCAGGTGGTGGGCGTGTATTCCGATGACCTCGTGGACAAATTAGCCGAAGCGTTGAGCATGCTGGGGCTGCGCCGCGCGATGGTGGTTCACGGCTCCGATGGTCTCGATGAAATCACCATCAGCGGTCCCACGCGCATCGCCGAAGTTCGCGACGGGCAGGTCCATACTTACGAAGTGAATCCCGAGGAACTTGGAATCAATCGCGCGCCCATCGAAGCGATCGCAGGTGGGGATGCCACCGAGAACGCGCGCATCATTCAGGAAGTTCTGTCAGGCAAGAAGTCGCCATGCCGCGACGTCGTGCTGCTGAACGCCGCCGCCACATTGGTCGCCGCAGGCCGCGCCGCTCGCCTCTCCGAAGCGATGCCCTTGGCAGTAACGTCGATTGACTCCGGAGCCGCCGCTGCAAAATTGAAGGCGCTGGTGGAGTTCACCCAGCAAGGCACGACTCGTAGCTCGTAGCTCGTAGCTCGCGTTTCGCAGCTCGCCTACTTCGCTTCCCTCTTCAACTTCTCAATCTGCGCCAGATGATTCGCCCCGTGCCCGGCCATCTGCTCGACCAATCGCCCCACCGTCACATCCTTCTGAAGCTCGGGGTGAAACGCCGACTTCTTCAGGTCCTCGGCTTTCAAGCGACGCAGCAATCTCAGATTATGATGCCGGTTCAGCCCATACATCGCCACCAGTTCGGGTGCGGACGCATCGAGATAGCCCAGGCTCTTAGCCCACGCGTCCTGATCCATCGAAGCGATCACGGGCTTCTCGTCCGCCAGCATCTGGCGCAGACGGTAGCCGTACACGATCTCGATATCCGCCAGGTGCGCAAGGATTTCGAGAATGCACCACTTCGCCGGATCCGAGCGATAACGCAATACGGCCGGCGACAGGCCCGACACGGCGGCCGCGATTTCCTTCGGACTTTTCTCTGCCGCCTCCAAATGCCTTTTCAGTTCAGCTTCCGTCATGCGCACCTCCCGCCGAAAACTCCCCCAGCGCCCGCTAGCGGATATCAGCCTTCTGCATCCACTCGGCAACCTGCACGTTCCATCCCAATTCTTTCGTGATCGCCTCCCGCAACATCGACGCCGCCTGCTCTTCTCCGTGTACAAGATAAGTCGCGGTTGGCTTCTTCTGAAAAGTGTGCAGCCACTCAAGCAACTCCGGCGGATCGGCGTGATCGCTGAACTGTTCGAAGGTGGCGATGCGGGCGCGAATCTGCACCAAGTCGCCGAAGATCTTCACTTCTTTGGCACCGCTCTTGATGGTCGCCCCGCGCGTGCCCGGAGCCTGAAACCCGATGAACAGCACCGTGTTCTTGGGATCAGGCAAACGCTGAGCAAGGTGATGCAGGATGCGGCCGCCCGTCACCATGCCGCTCGAAGAGATGATGATCACCGGATAGTGAATTTCATTGATCTTCTTCGAGTCGTCCACTTGGGACGCGAAGCTGAAGCCGGGCCACTCCAGCGGCGAGCCGTACTTTGTGATGAGCGAGCGCGCGTCGTTGGTGTAGTCCTCTTCATGCTTCAGGTAGATTTCGACGGCCTTGATCGCCATAGGGCTGTCGCAAAATACGGGCACGCGCGGAATCTGACCGGACTCGATCAGTTCCTTGAGCATGAAAACAAATTTCTGCGTGCGCTCGACCGCAAACGCAGGCACCACCACCGACCCGCCGCGCTGCACGGTCTCGCGAATGACGGCCGCCAGCTCTGGCCGCGGATCCGTGTGCGGATGGACGCGGTTACCATAAGTCGACTCCATCACCATCACGTCGGCGCGTTCGCCCTCCTGCGGACCCGAGTGAACGACTTTCCCGGGCGCGATCGTGGTGTCACGCACGCGCCCGATGTCGCCGGTGAAAAGTAGCTGCCGTGTTTGTCCCTGCGTCGTTAGTGTGACTTCTGCCATGCACGAACCAAGAATGTGAGCGGCCGGGACGAATCGAAACGACAGCTCGGGGCTGAGCTGCTTGGTCTCTCCAAGGTGCGTGACCTGAAAATACTTCATGCAGTCTTCGGCTTCGTCGAATGTATAGAGCGGCAATGCTGGAGTATGTTTCGATTTCTTGATCTTGTTGTAGTAAGCGGCGTCTTCTTCCTGCAGGTGGCCGGAGTCAGGCAGGATGATCCCGCACAAATCAATCGTGGCCGACGTCGCGTAGATCGGCCCAGTAAAGCCTTCCTTCACGAGTCGCGGAATCCATCCGCAATGATCCAGATGCGCGTGCGTCAGGATGACGGCATCGATCTCACGCGCGGGGATCGGGAGCTCTTTCCAGTTGCGCTCTCGCCATTCTTTCTGGCCCTGAAACAGGCCACAGTCCACCAGAACCTGAATGCCTTTCTTGCCGTCACCATCAAAAGAAGCGTTGATGAGATGTTTCGACCCGGTCACGGTGCCGGCCGCGCCCAGAAATTGAATGTAGGCCAAACGTTCCTCCCGGACTTTCTTTAAGAGAGCCTAGAAAACCTACCACGGAGGCACTGAAGCACGGAGAAAATCGAAACAAAGAGACGCCCGTAGACTAGACTCCAATTGCATTTCGCTGTGCCTCTGTGTCTCTGTGGTGAGATTTTGTCTTTGCTGGACCCTACGGCGCGACAGCCTGTACCTTGAACGCATTGTTCGTAAGATCGCTCTCGGGCACGCTGCCATCATTCACGACGACCTGCTTCGGAGGCTTCGGCGTCGCCACCCGCACCGTCGCCTTCCCCTTGCCTCGTACCGCGACGCGCTCCGTCATCTCGCCGCCGTCAAACTGGATCTTGAGCGGAACCTCAGCCCCAGCCGACCCCAGATTCTCCACCGTCACGGTCACCAGATAGTTTTCCTGCGAGGCCTTGCGCGGAAATGCCGACTCCACTCGAAAATCGGGTAGCCCGCGGTCGTGATAAACCCAGTCGTCGAAGAACCATCCGAGGTCGTGCTTGAACTGACCTTCTAGCAGATGCTGCAGATACGACGGATCCTTATCCTGATCGGGCCGGTAGTTGGCCAGCGCTTTCTTCAACGCCTCCTCGCCCAGCATGTCCCGCAGCATCCACCACACGTACGCGGCCTTGCTGCGGTACAGTGCGTCGACAGCGGTTGAGATCAGCGGCTCTTCCGGTGCATCTTTTGATTTCGAGGCGGTGGCTTTTTCTGCGTCCATCACCGCGGCCCGATGCAGGCCCAGAAAATCCAGCGCGGCCTCGCGGTTCTGTTGGTGCTCACGGTAAGCGGCCTGCATAAAGTGAGCAAGCCCCTCAAAAATCCAGGGGCGATTCGAAGCAAACGCCGCATGCGTCAACTCGTGGACCATGGCGATCTGCAGAAGCTTGGGATCGGTGTCACCAAGCGGCGTTAATAGCATGAGACCGCTTTCAAACGGGGACGCACCGGGATCAAACAACTCGGCAACTAGAACTTTGCGGTGAGGCGCGCCCACCCACTCACTTACAAAGGGTGCAGCCGCAGCTGCCGCTTGGGCAAACTTCTCGGCTCTATCCTTGTGCTCCTCGCGGTAGAGGACCTGAAGTTGGGGAGCATCCAGAACGGCGTAATCTGCCATCACGAGACTGGGCGCTTGAAAACCGGGCGGAGAGAAATCACATTCCGCGAATACTTGCCCTGGTCGCCCCGCGAGATCGATATGTCTTCTTCCCTCGGCACCACAAAGCAGCGTCGGCGGTTCCCCTTCGTTCGTGAACAAGGAATCCAATTTGATATGCACGGTCGCATCGGACTCGCGCAGTTTCCACCGCCCGAGAATTTCAAACAGGTTGCCCTCGTCGGAAAGATTCGCCGCGTCCATCGCAACCGGATACCATACAACGTTCCCCGCTCCACGCACCGCAGAAGACACATGGCTGATCTGATCCCAGTCGGTATGAATGGCGCTTTCTTTCTCCATACCAATGCGTGTGAGCCGCGTCGCATCGAGCGCGATGGTGCCTTCATAGCCGACGGAGAGTTCAATGGTGTTTCCGGAGCCGACTTCGGTTGGCAAAGTAACGATCGCTTCCGACAGTTCTCCGGTGTGGTCGATATCAGAGGTGTAGGGCTGACTGACAAACTGAAGAGGCTTGCCATCAGCCTGAATGGAACGCCAGGTCAGGCTGGAAGAAATCTGCAGTGCGGCATTCCTCTGGGGAGTCTTGGAGTCGTTGCGCAAGGTCAGAGAACCTCGCACTGACAAGCGCTGCTGCTCTGGTTCGATCCTGACGTCGAGGTCGTACTTTGTGAACGTGAACGCTTCCCGGTCGAGTGAGAACGAGGTCACGGAGGCGAAAGCAACCCACAAGACAGCCAGCAGTTTCATTCCGAATCCGGCGCCGCCTGTTTCCGACGCTGCCGCACGATTTCGTATAGCACGACCCCTGCGGCAACCGAAACGTTCAGGGATGAAACCTTGCCCAGCATCGGGATCGATACCAGGAAATCGCATTTCCTGCGCACCAGATCATGCACGCCTTTGCCTTCAGAGCCGAGCACGATGGCGCAATCCATCTTGTAGTCGAGCATGTCATAGGTCTTCTGACCGCGCTCGTCCAGGCCGACTACCCAGATATTTTTCTCCTTAAGTTCTTCCACGGTGCGAGCGATGTTGGTGACCTTCGCGATGGGCAGATGCTCGCTGGCGCCTGCCGAGGTCTTGGTGACGACTCCGGTCACAGCCGTCGCACGGCGTTCGGGAATCACGACGCCGTCCGCGCCAGCCGCGTCTGCCGTGCGTAGAATCGCGCCCAGGTTGTGCGGATCTTCCACGCCATCGAGCACCACGATCAGCGAATACTCGCCGCGCTTGGCCTCGATGACATCTTCAACCCCGCTGTACTGCTTGGCCGAGGTGACCGCCACCACTCCCTGGTGCGCGGCGTTGCCCGCGAGCCGGTCAAGTTCCGTGCGCTGCAGGAATCGCACTGGCACGCCTAGCTTGCGGCATTCTTCGATGATGCGTTGCAGGCGCAGATCGTGCCGTTCCTTGGCCAAGCCGACCCACTGGAAAGCGCGCCCGCGCGCCTTGATCGCTTCGCTAACTGCGTTGAGACCGTAGATATAGTTCATGCGAATGGTCAGTGTAGCTGATAGCTCATGGCTGGTGGCGTATGGCTGATCGCTAGTAGCGTAGCAGTTGGGCTATCAGCGATCAGCTATCAGCCATTAGCAACTCTCTGAATGCTAGACTAAAAAGTTTGGAGGACCCATTTTGACGGACGTGTATATCCTCTCGGCGGTCCGCACGCCCATCGGCAAGTTCGGTGGATCGCTGGCTTCGATGACGGCGGCCGATATGGGCGTCGTCGCCGCGAAGGTCGCCATCGAACGAGCGGGAATCCAACCCACTCAAGTTGAAGAAACGATTTTCGGCAACGCCCGCCAGGCCGGAGGAGGCCCCAATCCGGCCCGTCAGATTTCCATCCGTAGCGGCGTCCCGCAGGAGGTTCCGGCCTACACCGTCAACAAGGCCTGCGCCTCGGGAATGAAGTCTATCGCCCTCGCCTATCAGGAAATCGCCACCGGCAACCTGGACTGCGCGCTCGCCGGCGGAACCGAATCAATGTCGCGGCTACCTTATTACCTGGACGGCGCGCGCTGGGGCTACCGCCTCGGCAATCAGGAACTAGTGGACGGGATGTACCGCGACGGATTTTTCTGTCCTCTGGCCAAAATGGTCATGGGCGAAACCGCCGAAGTTCTTGCCGAAAAGTACAAGATCTCACGCGACGAGCAGGACGAATTCGCGCTGACGTCCCAGACTCGTGCTGCTACCGCCATTGCCGCCGGACATTTTCAGAGCGAAATCGCCCCGGTCACCATCGAGAGCAAGAAAGGCGCCACCGTTTTCAGCCGCGATGAGCATCCCTTCGCCGACGCCAGCCTGGAAAAACTCGGCAAGCTCGCCCCCGTGTTTTCGAAGTCCGGAACGATCACGGCGGGCAACTCCTCCGGCATAACCGATGGCGCTGGGGCGGTCGTGCTAGCAAGCGATGCGTTCGTCAAGACCCACAATCTCAAGCCGCTGGCCCGCATCCTTGCCGTGACCTCCGCGGGAGTCGATCCCCGCATCATGGGGATCGGTCCGGTTCCCGCCATGCGTAAGATGGCCGAGAAACACAATCTCAAGCTCGCCGATTTCGATCTGGTCGAGTTGAACGAAGCCTTCGCTGCGCAGGTTCTGGCCTGTGACCGTGAACTGCACTTCGACCGCGACACACTCAACGTCAACGGTGGCGCAATCGCGCTCGGCCATCCAATCGGATGCACCGGCACCCGCATCGCCGTCACGCTCCTGCACGAAATGCGTCGTCGCAATGCCCGACGCGGCGTAGCCACGCTCTGCGTCAGTGGCGGGATGGGCATGGCCCTGGCTATCGAAACCGTCGCCTGATTCATCGCTTATATGCCCACGGAACCTTCATTCCGTCTGGCCGCCGAGAGCGACGCCAGCGTCCTGCTCGGGATGATGCGCGAGTACTACGCCTTCGACGGTCACGCTTTCGATCCCGAGCGCGCCCGGGTTGCGCTGCTGGCTTTTCTTCGTGACCCTACCTTCGGACGAGCTTGGCTCATCTGCGACGACTCGACGCCCGTGGGATATATCGTTCTCACGCTCGGCTACAGCCTCGAATATCTGGGCCGCGACGCCTTCATTGACGAGTTTTATCTTTGCGAGAGCCATCGGGGACAGGGCTGGGGCAAAAGCACACTGGCGTTCGTCGAAGACCAGGCGCGCGCCCTTGAAGTCCGGTCCCTTCATCTGGAGGTGGTCCGCCAGAACACTGGCGCCAAAGAGGTCTACCGCAAGAACGGCTATGCCGACCACGAGCACTCCCTGATGTCCAAGTGGATCGAGCGCAGCTTTCCGAAGCCCGGCTCTGACGCTCACGAGTAACTTGGCCCCCTGAGGACGTTTTGCTATCCTGAGGCTTGCCAACCCCCGATTTTGCGGCATTCCATCCCTGACAATTCAAGGAGAGCTCTGTGTCTCGTAAAGTCGCGTTTCAACTGGCTGGATCGTTGTTGCTACTCGCCATTCCCGCCCTCAGTCAGGAGTTCAGTGCCGATCTGGTGCGGCAGAAACCCCAGAACGTAGCCGGAACCAAGGTGTCTGTGAGCGGCGACAAGGTTCGCTTTGAAGTCACCGGACAACAGAAAGAGGCCAGCTACGCCATCATCAACGTGGCGCAGCGCAGCAGCATGATGGTGCTTCCCGGCAACAAGTCCTACATCGTGTCGCCTTCCGGACACCTCGCCTCGTCAATCCCGCTGTTTCACATCGACGATCCCGAGAATGCCTGCAAAGCCTGGGAGAAGGCTATGCAGAATCCCGGCACCTGCAAGAAGGTCGGCGATGACACGCTGAATGGCCGCGCCACAGTAAAGTACACGGGTGCCATGGAGAATGGCGACGCCGGGACGGCATGGATCGACAAGAAACTGAAGTTCGCCATCAAGTGGGAGGGCGAGAAGGCCGTCGCCGAACTGCAGAATATTCAGGAAGGTCCGCAAGCGGCCAGCCTTTTTGAAGTGCCCGGCGACTACGCAAAGATGGACACGGCCGCAGCCCACAAGAGCGCGAAAAAGAAAACATCGCGGCCTATGCCTCCGGCGAATCCGCAACCACCTGCGAGCAAGTAAGCGCTTGCAACCGAGGTTGTTTCCGGACTCGGTCCCGCCTAAGAGAATAACGGGATGGCCAAGTCGGGTCATCCCGTTTGTATTCCCAAAGGCTTCGCTACTTCATCGACGCATACGGCGAAGCCGGCGTACGCCATTGCCACAGCGATGCACCCGACGGCGTTCCCACCCCAGAAGCCGTCGCAGCTAAAGTCGTCTTAGAAGGCGCGGCGGCCCCGCAACTCCCTCCCCGTACGGTCACGGTGTTGTTGAAGGTGTTCGATCCCGTGAATCCGATCGGCGTATTGTCGAGCCCGGTGGCGGCATCGTTGATGGTGTTGCCCGATACGATCGCCGCACTGCAATTGAACTCGACCGCGCTGCCGCTGATGTTTGAGATCCGGTTAGACTGCACCACCCCGCCATCGGAGAAGAACCACACGCCCAGGTTCGACGCCGATATCCGATTGTTCGCTACCGTCCCTCCACCCTGCAGAGCCACCCCCGCCGTGGTCTGGCTGGTGGTATTGAAAGCGATCGATACATTCGACACCGTGTTGACAATCCCGAACATGGCATTGCTCACGTCGTTCCCGTTCACCGATCCAGTCACGTTATCGAGAGCGATCCCGATCAAGCCACTCGCGCTGACCGCAACCACATTCCCCTTGATGCTGGCGAACAGATTCGGCGTCGAAGCGTTGCTGGACACAAAGATTCCGAAGCCGTCCACGTCATGCACGCTGCTGTTTTGCACGGTAACAAACTTATCCGAGCCATCGGAATTTTCAGCCCAGACGCCCACGCCGCATCCAGCGTCTGTTTGTCCGCTCACCTTGGCGTGGTTCACCGTTCCCGACGAACCGGGCGCATAAAACATGCCCGCGATCCAGGTGCTACCCGCGCATTGCAGATCGCCGCCAGTTCCGTCGACCGCGATATTGTTGATGTTGACCGGGCCGCCCTGCACCAGCACTTGCGCCGCAATGGACTCGCCGAAGACGCTGGTCGCATTTGCTACCAGTCCGGCCGAAGGCACCGTGATGATCGCAATGTCCTGATTAGAATCCGAGATACCTTCCAACGTCAGCGACTGCGGAATCGTAACTTGCTCCGGATAGATTCCCGGACAGACCAGAATGGTCGTCCCGGCAGGCGCAGCGGTGACTGCCTGCGAGATGGTGGCGAAGCTTGGGACCTTCGCTTTACACGATCCCACAGCCAATGTGCCGGCCATCATCGGCTGCACGGCCAGCAGCGGAATCGCAGTGAACAGCAACAGCTTGAAACGCAACATGGAAACTCCTTATGGCGGGGAAAGCTTTCAGATTGATGGGAGACCTCACCCGAGAAACCTCAAGGGATTTCGGTGGGATGGAATGAATCGAAATGCTTCGGCGCGGGGGAGCCTCTCTAGGCCGAATACGACTGACGTGAGTGACTACACCCTCCTGATACAACGCGAGCACAGGGGAGGAGGCCTTGCTCGACATCATTGCGCTCAGCAATATCAAATCACAAGTAAACTTTCAATTACATCTGGTGTGCAAATCTCACAATGAACATCAACCGCCAATCTTTCCTGAATTTCTATCTCCCAAATTCTCAAAATGAATCGCAGGGCAACACAACACTATGCAGAGGGCACGATCCCCAACTCTACGTGTGTCTCATCTTCAACGTCGCGCACTTTGCGATGTCAGTTGGGGATCCTCTAACGATTGCCGGCAAAGACAAACTGCGCTTCTCTCCGTCCCAACCATCCCGACCACGTTGACCCCCTCCAAAACCGCCCTCTATACTTCTGACTGGACGAATTCCATGTCTCTCTCCGCGGTCATCGTCGACGACGAACAGCTCGCCCGGGACGAACTTTCCTTCCTTCTGAAGGACGTAGGCGATGTGAACGTCGTGGCCCAGGGCAAGAACGGACTCGAAGCCGTGCAGTTGATCCGAGAGCACAATCCGGACCTCGTCTTCCTCGACGTCCAGATGCCCGGTCTCGACGGCTTCGGTGTCATCAAAAAGTTGCTCGACAAGAAAATCGCGCTTCCAAAAATTGTATTTGCCACCGCTTTCGATCAATACGCCGTTAAGGCGTTCGAAGTGAACGCCGTCGATTACCTGCTTAAGCCGTTCGACAAGAAGCGCGTGGCCCAGTCTATTCAGAAAGTCCGGTCGAAGATCGAAGCCGGCGGCTCGCCGACCGACAAGCTCGAGACCCTGGTCCGGATGCTCGAGTCACAGAAGGAACAGACCACCTCCAAAGTGCTGATCCGCTCTACCGGCCGGCTGTTACTCATCGATCAACGCGACATCTGCTACGCCTCGATCGAGGATGGCGTCATCAGCGTTGTGACCGCCGGTCCCAATGGCGGCGAAGGCCAATCCAACTGTCGCACCCTGGAAGAATTGCTCGACAGCCTCGATTCGAAGCTGTTCTGGCGCGCCCACCGTTCCTATCTGGTCAACATCAACCGGATTAAGGAAGTCGTTCCCTGGTTCAAGAGTTCCTACCAGTTACGCATGGACGACAAGAAACAGACCGAAATCCCTGTGAGCCGTGCCCAAACGAAACGCCTTCGGGAGCTTTTCGGCCTGTAACGCGGCAACTCGACCTATGCCCCCGGCATCCGACTAACCAGCCAGCCGTGTGCCACTTGCACGATTTTCCCCGGGCATTTTCCGCGGTGCCAGCGGATTGGAGATTTTTGATGAGACTGTCCGCCCTCACGCCTCTTGCCCTCGTGCTGCTTATCGTCGCCGCTTCAGCTCAGATCAAGCGCGATTCCTTCGCCTACAAAGTCGGACCGCGAGCCGTGATTTCGGTCCGCAATCAGTACGGCCGTATCACTGTGACGCCGTCGGCGGTGGACCGCGTGGTCGTCAACGTCACGCATTCAGACGCTGTCGAAATTCTTCACCAGCAGAACGAAAACCGTATCGAACTGATTACGGGAGCCCAGGTCGCAACCGGCGCCAAGGGCGACAACGTCGACTACCAGGTTCTGGTTCCGCCAGATGCCTGCGTCATTCTCAGTACCGCCGCCGGCTCTCTCTCGGCCGAGAACCTTGAAGGCGATCTCGTGTTCGAAGGCACCACCGCTTCGGTCGATGCGCGCTCCCTGCGTAACGCTCACGTGCACGTGAAAACTCTAAGCGGGCCGATTACCCTGCGTGAGATCAAAGGCGGATATGTGGATGTAACTACCGCCAGCGGCGAGGTCAGCCTGCAGGACGTCTCCGGCCCCATGATCGAAGTTCACTCCGGCACTGGCGGCATCCGCTATCTGGGGGATCCGGGCCAGGGTTTCTACAAATTGGTCAGCGGGTCGGGAACATTGACGTCGCCCTGCCGTTCGCGGGGATGGCTCACTTCAAGGCGCGCTCGGTGAAGGGCAAAGTCGATCACCAGATCCTCGGTCCTGTGCTGGCGGGTGTGGGACAGACCAACTCGCTATTGCATAGCGCAGCGGCGGCCTTCGAGATTCATTCGCTGAAGGGGAACATCTCGGTTCGCGAAGCGGGTAAGTAGCCAGAAGCGGGACCCATCCGGTACATGGCCGAGTGGAATGAAGTGTTCGGCCGATCCGCCGTATAATCGCGGCAATCGTGGGGTCAATTTCTTTGATGGACCATCAGACGCAAGCGATTGCGCCCGTCGGGAGTCGTTTGCGTTGCTCTGCGTCCTGTTGATGCTGTTCGCCTGCTTCGCCCAGGCCAATCACGTTCATACAAGTTCCCCTTCCGCCAGCCACGAATGCTCGGTTTGTTCGGTCGCGCACGCCAGCGTCGATCGTCCAGCTCACCGCGCGATCCCGGTTTTAGTCGTTCGATTCTTGCCGTCCGCCCGGAAGCGTCCCCGCTCGCTGCTTCTCGCCACTTTTCTTTACATCCGTCCTCCGCCTTCAGTTTAGAACAACTCGCCCCCTTTTCTTCGAGTTCTTTCAGCTGACTTTCTTTCCGAGAGGAGAGGTGTAATGCATTTTATTCGCGTTTTGCAGTTTTTCTGATTGTCCTGTGGTCCTCTTTAGTTGCACGGCCCTGCTGGCGCAGTCCGGCGGCAATTCGACCTCGGTGACTGGCACGGTAGTCGATCCCTCCGGCGCCGTCGTTCCCGACGCCACCGTCGAGATCCGCAACCCGGTCAGCCAGTTCCGCCGTTCCACCGACACCGACGACAAGGGCAACTTCACCATTCCCAACGTTCCTTTCAACACCTACCACCTGAGGGTCACCGCGCCGGGATTCGCCACCTATGCCAGGACATCGATGTGCGCTCGCTGGTTCCCGTGAACGTGAAGGTGAATCTCACAGTTACCACTTCGGCGGAAGTCGTGACCGTGGAGGGTGCAGGCGGCGATCTGATTGAAAACGACCCCACTTTTCACACCGACGTCGACAAAGCCATCGTCGATCGGCTTCCGCTCGAGAGCCAATCATCGTCGCTCAGTTCGGCCATCACCCTAGTCACGCCCGGCATCACCGCCGATTCCAATGGCCTCTTTCACGGACTCGGCGACCATGCCGAGAACTCGTTTTCGGTCGATGGTCAGCCCGTAAGCGACCAGCAGAGCAAGACCTTCTCCAACCAGATCCCGCTCGACGCCGTGCAGTCGATGGAAGTGATTTCGGGCGCGCCGCCCGCCGAATACGGAGAGAAGACCAGCGTTGTCATCAACTTGACCACCCGCTCGGGCCAGGGAGTGAAGAAGCCAACCGGAAACCTGACCACTTCCTACGGGTCCTTTGGCACCGCGAACCTCGGTCTCAATTTCGCCTATGGCGGCGACAACTGGGGAAACTTCATCTCTGCCAGCGGGCTCAACTCCGGACGTTTCCTCGATCCACCGGAGTTCATGGTCATGCACGCCAAGGGCAACGAGGAGAACATTTTTGATCGCGTCGACTATCAGTTCGCAACAGCCGACTCAGTCCATCTGAATCTCGGGTTCACTCGCTCCTGGTTCCAGAATCCGAACTCGTTTGACCAGCAGTACGCGACCGCGTGGAAAGGACTGGTCGTCGACAACAACGGCCTCGACCCAAATGGGCATCCAGTGGGACCAACCGACCAGCGGGCGCAGATCAAGACTTTCAACATCGCGCCTTCGTGGGTCAGGTTAATCGACAACAACACCGTCTTCACCCTCGGGGGATTTGTACGTCGTGATCAATACGATTACTTTCCCAGCGACAATCCCTTTGCCGACCTTCAATCCGGATTGCAGTCCCAGACCGTCGGTCAGGACCGACTGCTCACCAACGGTGGCCTGCGCTCCTCCATTTCCTACGTCAAAGGGGTCCATAACGTGAAAGCGGGTGCCGTTTACCAGCAGACGTTCCTCGACGAACACGACACGCTCGGCATTGTCGACCCGACCTTCAACGATCCGGCCAGCCCTGCATTCAATCCTGTGTTGGCACCCTACGACCTGACCCGCGGCGGACGATTGTTCACGTTCAACGGCCACACCGACGTAAAGTTGCTCAGCCTTTACCTGCAGGATGCGATCACCCGCGGCAATTGGTCCATTAATCTCGGGGTGCGCAGCGATTTCTACAACGGCCTGAGTACGCACAAGGAAGCCGAGCCTCGTCTCGGCGTAGCCTACAACTTCAAGCGCACCAATACGGTCCTGCGGGCTTCCTATGCTCGCGTCCTCGAGACTCCATTCAACGAGAATCTTGTTCTCTCCAGCACGGGATGCGGCAACGATGTCCTCAACCCTCTTCTCAGCTGCAACGGGGCGGACGTAACTCCCTTCCAGCCGGGCTGGAGAAACGAGTTTCATGTCGGCCTTCAACAAGCCTTCGGCCGCTATCTCGTCTTTTCTGGCGAATACATCTGGAAGTACACCCATAACGGATACGACTTCAGCATCCTGGGCGCGACCCCGATCACTTTCCCCATCGAGTGGCACAACTCCAAAATTCCCGGATACGCCGCCCGCATCAGCGTCCCTAACCTGCACGGATTCACGGCCCTCGCCGTCTTTTCGAGCGTCGCTTCACGATTCTTCCAACCGCAAGTCGGCGGAGCGGGTGCTACTCCCTCAGCTGCAGGTGGAGTTTTCCGCATCGACCACGATCAGAAGTTCAACCAGACAACCCACCTGCAATATCAACCCTGGCAACGCGGCCCCTGGCTTGGATTCAATTGGCGATACGACGGCGGCATGGTCGCTGGTCCGGTGCCGTGCGCAGGCGGTGACTGCAGCAACGGCGTCAACGGTACAAACACCGTCGTCGACGTCTCAGGATTGAGTCCCGACCAGCAGTTTCAGGCAGGGCTGTTTTGCGGGGCCGTTCACCCAGTCGCCCCCAACTCCGCCAACCCGCTCGGCGTCCCCATCTCGCGCCAACGGGCTTTGCTCAGGTGCCCAATATGGGTCGACGCTCGTGTCGATCACGGCTCCCGGGACCAACAACGCCGACCGTAACCCCAACCGCATCGCTCCCCGCCATCTTTTCGACCTGGCCGTGGGAGAGGACAACCTGTTGCACGGCGATAAGTACAAGGTGAGCTTGCAATTCACGGCCATCAACGTGGGGAATCGCGTAGCGCTCTACAACTTCCTCTCCACCTTCAGCGGCACCCACTATGTCACTCCCCGGACGCTGACTGCGGAATTGGGGTTCCACTTCTAGGGAGAACACTTGCATGTGACAGACTAAGCGAGGTAGGACGCCCAAATCGTAGGAGGGGAGCCGGCAGGGGCGAACTGCCGGCTCCTGCTGTCAGCAACGGTCAGGAGACCATCGCCTCCAGTGCCGTGCGATTCCGAATGACCAGCGTCGAACCTTCCAGCCGGATCAGCTGTTTCTTGCGCAAGTCGCTGAGCAACCGCGTGACCGTCTCCCGCGACGCACCGATCATCTGTGCCATCTCTTCGTGCGTCAGCCCGCTGCTCACGCGCACTTCCTTGCCGTTAGTGGATGGCGGCGTCCATGAAAGCAGCAGCTTGGCCAGTTTCCCCGCCGAGGAGCGTGCCAGGATCAGGTCGTGAATGTCCCGGTAAGCTGCCTGGAACTCCCGGCTCAGCGCCTGCGCTGATCTCAGCCCCGCTTCCCCGTAACGTTGCAGCAAATCCAGGAGCGGCTCGCGCGACACGTAATTCACCTGGCAGGGCATCGCTGTTTCCGCCGTCAATTCATATTCGCCGCCCGAGATCACTGCGCTCAGTCCCAACATCTCTCCCGGCCCCGCCATCTTCAGGATCAGCACCTTTCCATCGCGCGAACTGGTGGAGAGTTTCACCTTGCCCGAGCACAACAGAAAAACGCCCCGCGGCGTCTGGCCCTCCACGAATAGCGTGGCGTCGGGTGGAAACGTGGTCTGATGGCTGATCGCGCTGAATGCTTTCAGTATGGGTGCCGACAAATTGCAGAAGCACTCCTCCCGTTTCAGCCTGCAGCTGATGCAGTTGTCCACGATTTCCAATCCATACGGCGTATTCATTTTTCCTCCTCACGACCTGGGGCCCGAAACCACTGATCCTTTGCCGCCCAATACCTCCCGCTGGATTTCAATGCGTCCTGTGAAATCGGGAGCGCGGCAAGTGCTTTCCTTCTTAACCCGCGATGTCCTTCGGCAGCATGGGCCCGCCCGCGAGTCGAAAACCCGCGTCGCGCATGCGGTTCAGCAACGCTCCTCCCGCCGTATCGACAAAATGGACAGCGCTGAGATCCACCTGCACCGATCGCTGGCCGCGGGTCGCGAATACGTTTCTCCAACATTGCTCCACGTCCGAGATCCACGGACCAATCAACTGACCTTCCAATCGAAGAACCACCGCGTTCTGCTTCTCTTCAATCGTGATCCTGAGCATGCAATTCCTGGGGGAAGGCAGTCTCCTCAGAGGGCACTTAGTCTTCCAAAGAACGCCGCCGCGACGCTTTTGATAGCACGCACCTTAGCCGATCACGTGGGGTCGTGGGCAAAGGATTTTGCCGAAGCCAAGTCATCCAGCCGACAGCTGCGACGATATTTCGGCATTTCCATCGGGAAGGGCACTCCGCATCACGCCACAATCTACCGAGCAGGCGCGAAGCGAAGCTTCCCTCCGGGACGGTGTGCCCTCTTTGGTGAATGAATTTTTCGGGTGGTGATGAAAACTATCGATCCAGCCCTTGCCGTGAGATTCCAAGCTTCCTCATCTTCGATTGCAGCGTGGTCCGTTTCAGTCCCAGTTTCTCCGCCGCGCCTCGCGGACCCGAAACCACGCCCCCGCATTCGCGCAGTACGCGAGTGATATGCTCGCGTTCCGCGCTCATCAAGGTCGCATCGGCAGGGACATCCTCGGCCGAGCCCGGCTCAAGCTCCGACAACGGAGCCCGCAGTACCGATCCGCTCGAAAGGATGACCGATCGCTCGATGAAGTTCTCCAACTCGCGCACGTTTCCGGGCCAGTACCATCGCACCAGCGCATCCATAGTCGCGCTCGGGATGGTCTCAATCTTCTTGTCGTGACGGCGCGCAATCTTCTGCACGAAATACCGCACCAGTAATGGAATATCCCTCGGCCGCACGCGCAACGGCGGCATGAGGATCGGAAACACATTCAGCCGATAGTACAAATCCTCGCGGAACTGCCCTTCCGCCACCCGCTTGCGAAGATCGCGATTGGTGGCCGCCACCAACCGCAGATCGACGCGGATCGTCCGGTTTGATCCCAGCCTTTCAAATTCCTGGTCCTGCAGCACGCGCAGCAGCTTGGGCTGCAATTCCAGCGGGATATCTCCAATCTCATCGAGAAAGAACGTTCCCTTGTCTGCCAGTTCCAGCCGACCCACTTTTTTCGAGACCGCTCCGGTAAACGCTCCCTTCTCGTGGCCAAACAACTCGCTCTCCAGCAGCCCGGTCGGAATCGCCGCGCAATTCACCTTGATAAAGCTCGCGTCCCGCCGTCGGCTCATGCGATGAATGGCGCGCGCCGCCAGTTCCTTCCCGGTCCCCGTCTCTCCCAGGATCAATACCGTCGACGCGCTGGGCGCCACCGTCTTCACCCGCGACAACGCCGCCATCAACTCCGCGCTCTCCCCGATAATTTCCTCGAAGTGCAGTTCCGTCCGAATCTCATCTTCCAGGTACAGCTTCTCTTCCGCCAGCCGATCCTTTAATTCCTGGATTTCGCGGTAAGCACGCGCATTATCCAGCGCAATCGCCAACTGGGCCGCTATCTGGTTCAGAATCTCCTCGTCCTGCACAGAAAACGCTTTGTCCTTCTTGCTGCCCACATTCAGCGTCCCCAGCGGTCCCTTCGATGTCAGCAACGGCATGCACCGCACCGTCCGAATGCCCGCGTTCACGATCCGGTCCGAGATGCTGCTCGAATGGTTGATCAGGTCCTCGCGCGTCATGGTGTGCGACTCTCTCTGCAGGAAGGCCTTCGCCGATAAAGTCTGCTCGATCGAAACCGATCGCCCCGTCTCCACCAGCGGACTGGCCGGCGTCGGCGACAGAACATAAGCCTTCATGTTGTGCTGATCGCCTTCAAACAGCGTGACCCCCGCAAAGTCATGTGGAACCACGCGCGTCACGCATTCTGAGATGAGCGGCAGCAAACGGTGCATCTCGAGACTGGACGCCAGCGTGCGGTTGATGTCCACCAGGGCCTGTAGTCGTTGCTTCTCGCCCTGCAAGGCGTCGCGCGTCATGGTGTTCTCCACCGCCAGCGCCACCAGTTCCGCGACCCGCCGAAGCAGCCTTTTGTCTTCTTCGTCATAAGCATCGAGTTCGGAGCTACCCACGCCCAGCGCACCCAGTCGGTTCTCCGCCGATGTGAGCGGCAACACATAGTAAGTCTCGATGCCAAGCTTTCTAAGTGGAGTTAAGATGGCGGGAAACCGTGCCTCCCCTTTCACATCCGAAAACAACAACTCCTGCTGATTCTCCCGCACCCACCCACTCGGGGATTCGGACACCCCTACGGTAGCGGGAAAGTCCCCGGCATGCGGTCCTTCCCACCAGTGCAGGTGCATAGAATTGTCTAACGGGTCGTGCAGGGAGAAGTTAAGAAACTGGAAATCCGCGACCTGTCGAAGGCGCGTCGCACTATCGTGAAATAGTTCGGGCAGGGACTGATGCCGGACAACAAGGTCCGCCATCTCAAGTAGAACCTCGTAACGGTGGCGCTCGTCTTGAGGGGGATGGTCGTTCTGCGGACTAGACAGCATTTAATCGTGACTCGCGCCCTCAACGCGAGTCGATCTCCAAATTTGCGCCGATGATAGCCCCTTTTCGTTTGCTTGCACAGCGAAAAGTGACCTCGGCATTTATACCGTTATGAATTCCTAGGCTCTATGATAGTAAACACAAAAACTGACCTCAAGGTCCACTATCTCCGCGGATCCGCCACCAACCCTTCCCGATTTGGTGCGTGCTCGTACAATGTAGACATGGCACGTGGCTGGGAAAGTAAGTCAATCGAAGAACAGCAAGCTGAGGCCGCTACTCGGGGAAAACCCTCCGACAAGAAACTGTCGCCCGGGGAAGCCGAACGAGTTCGTCAACTCGAAGGCCTGCGCCTGTCGCGCCAGTGTGTGCTGCAACAATTGCAGAACGCCCAGGACCAGCGCTTGCGCCAAATGCTGGAACAGGCTCTGGCCGATCTCGATCGCAAAATCGAGGTCGCAAAATCGCAATAAGCCCAGTTTTTATGGCGTTTTTGCCCATCGGTCCTACACCGCCGGTGCCCTTCAAGCCCTCTAAACGCCTGACGTATAATTGCAATTGATGAAAGCCTACGTCTACGTTTCGCTCAAGAAGACTGTTCTCGATCCACAGGGGAAAACGATCCAGGGCGCGCTTAAAAAAATGGGCTACAAGGGGCTAGGGGACGTTCGCCAGGGAAAATATTTCGAACTCAGCCTCGACGGAGCCCTGACTCGCGACGAAGCCCAGTCCGAAGTTGAGCGCATCGCTCGTGAAGTCCTGACCAATCCCGTGATTGAAGAGTACCGCTACTCCCTGGAAGACTAAGTCGCCTCAGCCGGCCTTGGTCCACAGCTACTGTAGATACTCTAGTTTTTGCAAGATAAGTCAGTACTTCAAGGAGTTCCGTTTTATGTGCGGCATCGTCGGCTACGTCGGCAAAAAGGAAGTCGTCCCAGTCATCATTGAAGGGTTACGCCGCCTGGAATATCGGGGCTATGACTCAGCAGGCATCGCAGTCGCTGGAAACGGTAACGGTCTCCAGATTCGCCGTGCCGAAGGCAAACTGCGGAATCTTGAAGACGTCATTCGCCAGAAACCGCTCGATGGAACGTATGGTATCGGCCATACGCGTTGGGCTACCCACGGCCGCCCCAGTGAAGAAAACGCCCACCCGCACCGCGACTGTACCGGCAAGATTGTTGTCGTTCACAACGGCATTGTCGAAAACTACCTGTCTCTCAAAAAGAAGCTCATCGAGGAAGGCCATAAGTTCACCACCGAGACCGACACCGAAATCATCGCCCACCTGATCGAAAAGTATTTTGCGAAGTCTGGCAACGGTCCGCATCTCCCGCTCGAAGAAGCCGTGCGCAAAGCTGTCAAAGAGTTGACTGGCGTATTCGCCCTCAGCGTGATCGCGGTCGACGAACCCAACAAGATTGTCTCAGCTCGCAACGGCCCGCCCGCCGTCATCGGCTTGGGCAAAGATGAATACTTCGTTGCCTCTGACGTGCCCGCCATTCTCTATCATACGCGCGACCTCTTTTTCCTCGGCGACGGCGACCTTGCCGTCATCACGCCCGACGGCGTGAAGCTCACCGACTTCGACGGCAAGCCCGTCACCCGCCAGGTCCAGCACGTGACCTGGGACCCGATCATGGCGGAAAAGGGCGGATACAAGCACTTCATGCTCAAGGAAATCTATGAGCAGCCCCGCTCCGTGCGCGACACCACGCTCGGCCGCGTTTCCCAGGACACGGGACAGATCTTCCTCGAGGAAATGGAGATCACCGAGAACGAACTGCGCGCCGCCAAAAAAATCAACATCGCCGCCTGCGGCACCAGTTGGCACGCCGGACAAGCCGGCAAGTTCATGATCGAAAGCCTCGCCCGTATTCCCGTCGAGGTCGACTACGCCAGCGAATGGCGCTATCGCGATCCCATCATCCCGCCCGACACCATCACACTGCTGATCACGCAATCCGGCGAAACCGCCGACACCATCGCCGCGCAGCGCGAAGCCAAAGCCAAGGGATGCAAAACTCTTGCAATCTGCAATGTTGTCGGATCGATGGTGACACGCGAAGCGCAGGGCACGATCTACACCCATGCCGGCCCGGAGATTGGCGTTGCCTCTACCAAGGCTTTCACCGCCCAACTCACCGCGCTCTATTTACTCTCGCTTTATCTAGGACAGGTGCGCGGCACGCTCACTCCCGCTCAATCCAAGTCGGAAGTTTTCGACCTTACCCGCCTTCCCGGCAAGTTGGAACTAGTTTTGACCCGGGAAGAGCAATGCGAAGAACTCGCCAAGATCTACTCGCGGGCGCAGGACTTTCTCTTCCTCGGACGCGGCATCCACTACCCCATCGCCCTTGAAGGCGCCCTGAAATTGAAGGAAGTTTCTTACATCCACGCTGAAGGTTATCCGGCGGGCGAAATGAAGCACGGCCCCAACGCCCTGATCGACGAAAATCTCCCGGTCGTGATCATCGCGACCCGCGATCCCAACGACCCGCTTTCAGTCGTGCGCTACGAAAAGACGATGTCGAATTTGAAAGAAGTAAAAGCGCGCTCGGGACAAGTCATCGCGCTAGCCACCGAAGGCGACGAAGAAATCAAAGAGGCGGCGGACCACGTGATCTATATCCCGCCAGCCCCGGAAGAATTGGCGCCGATCTTGGAAATCGTCCCTCTGCAGTTATTGGCCTACCACATAGCCGTCCGCCGAGGCTGCGACGTAGATCAACCCAGAAACCTGGCCAAGTCCGTAACGGTGGAATAAGCCCCCCCGTTCCTCATCTTGTCATCCTGAGCAAAGCGAAGGACCTGCTTTTTTGACGCCACCTCAGACCAAGGGACCGCGCCTCAGCGCCTAGCTTTTGTAGCGCCGGCGTCCCGCCGGCAGTCGCGAAGGCGTCCTCGCCCTCGCACGAATCGACTAGCCTCGACCGACACGTCGCCCATAGCAGAGCCTACTTGTTCACTTCCTCAAACTGCACCACCCCATCGCCTGGCGGAATCGATTGCGTCCAAGGCACCGTCACGTGCTTATCAAGTTCGTACTCCGCCCCAGGCCCCAGATAAGTGAACTTCTCAAAAACGAACGGCACACCTTCCGCCTCCAGCACTGATCCCCGATCGGTCACCTGCATATGCAAATGCGCTCCGGTCGTATTGCCGCTGTTTCCAAGCAGCGCCAGCGCATCCCCCGCGTGCACCCGATCATGCACGTGGACTTTGATATTTCCATTCTGCAGGTGCGCATACGCCACGTACCGGTTGGGAGCGATCTTCAAAATCACGTGGTTCCCTGCGATATTATCCAGCGTGACCGGCGGCAACACGCGCGGAACATTGTCCGGGATACCATCGACGACTTCGGTGATCTCCCCATCGGCGACCGCCAGCACCGGCTCGCCCCAGCCCCACCAGTTGTCATTGCGCGCCGAACCGTCGTGACGCGAATCTCCGTTCGGACCCACTTTGATCCAGTCAATCGCAAACCGCTCCGCTGAATAAATGTGCCCGTCGATAGCCGTGATCGCGCGCCGGTGATTCGTGTTGTTTGCAGGACCATCCCCCGCAAGCCAAGTGCCTCCATGGAACGGCGGACGCAGTGTCAAAACCGCGTCGTGACTGATTGTCACCTGGAAATTTTCCAGAATAGCGTCAGTGGGGCTGCCCCCTCCCGCAGCAGGCGCCGAGAAAATCATCCGGTGTCGTAGGCTGGCAGGCATGGTGCGGCTCGCTGGCAGCGCAATCCACATATAGATGACCGAACGCGCCCCCGGTTCGATCACACGCGCCACGTCTGACGGACTTCCGTGATCTCCCGACGGCATCATCCCTGACCCAACCCGAATCATCGCCGCCGCGAGTTCTTTCTCGTCGAGCGAAGCCACGGGCCCGGTGCTCGCGTCGCCAGCGAACACCTCCACGCGCTTCAACGTCAACGGCACGACATCAAAATTCGTGACGTGCAGTTCATAAACCAGCACCTGCTGCTTGTCGATGCGCACTGGAACGGGCGGCGAGATGCAAACAACCTCAACGCGCGGCCCGCGCTCGCGGGCCAGTATCGCCACCGCGAAGACCGACAACAGCGCAAAAGAAATCAGCAGAATGCGAGGAGCCCGATGAAGTTGAGAGTAAGCCTTAAGCCGAGCAGGCACCATCACAGAACAAACACCCTTCCCTGGTCTTCTCATAATCCTCCAACGGAGCGCAAATCCTACGCTCCGGACAACTGCAGCCCCGTGCTCGAATCAAATCCACATCTTCTTTCTCTTCGGCAAGGGTGGGGGCGGATACTTGGATACGCCGCGAAAACGATCCGCTCCCAGCGCCCGGCGTCCGAGGCTGCAGACCGGGGTGAACCACTCGGCTCCAGGTAAAGCGCGGAGAGCGATGTTGCAGACGCAGTTAAAACTACCCTCCAAGCAAAGCGCGGAGCGCGACATTCATTTGCCCAGCGCGTAAGCGCTGGGTACCGAAGGCCAAAATCGCAAGCCCCGAAGGGGCGACACTCCCCGCCGAGGGCGAAAGCCCGAAGGCGATCTTTCCTGCGCAACCACTCGCTCACTTCGCCGGCAACGCAAACGCCACATATACCCCGCCCGAACCCGACCGCGGATCCTTCCCGCCTCCGGCCGCAATCACCACAAACTGCCGCCCGTTGACCTCATACGTAATCGGCGTGGCATTGCCGGAAAACGGCAGCTTCGCCTCCCACAACAACTTCCCCGTCGCCTTATCGAAAGCCCGAAATTTTTTGTCGAAATTCGACGCCCCGATGAACACCAACCCGCCCGCTGTCACGACCGGCCCCCCATAATTTTCGGTCCCGGTCTTGTCCTGCCCCTTCGCCGCCAGCTCCGGATACTCCCCCAACGGAATCTTCCAAGCCTGCTCGCCGCTCGAAAGATTTATGGCGGTCAATGTCCCCCACGGTGGCGCAATCGCCGGATACCCTTCGGGGTCCAGAAACTTGTGATACCCGGTGAACCGGTATTTCATCGACACCGGAACCGGCCCGCTACTTTCCAGTTCCTTGCTCTGCCCGGTTGCGATGTAGTTCACCAGCGCAAACACCTGCTCATCGGTCAGGTTCGGAAAACCCTGCATCCGCCCCTTGCCGTTCTTGATAGTGGCCGTGACTTCGGCAGGCGTATTGCGGTCCACTGCGCCCACCAGCGCAGGAATCGCGGGCGGCGATCCTTCCATCTTCTCGCCATGACACACGCCACACTGATTAAGGTAAATCGAGCGCACACTTCCCTCGCCCGTGTTCTCCGTGAGCGCACCGGTCCACGCGACCTCATTCGCGTTCACATAAATAATTCCCGTCTCCCGATCGACCGCCGGCCCGCCCCACTCCGCGCCCCCGTCGAATCCCGGGAACACAACCGTGTCTTTGCCCACACTGAACGGCACGAACTGGCCCTCGCTGCGGAATTTGCGAAAGCGCTCGACTGCCCACTGGTGCGCTGCGGGCGTGCGCGTCGTCAGCGCGTCTTCGCCGATGCTTTGTCGCGCGAAGGGCGCAGGTTTGGTGGGTACCGGCTGTTCCGTGGCGGCGACTTCCCCCGGCACGTCGCTGGCCTGAAATTTCTTGTACTCAATCGGAAACAGAGGCTTGCCATTGGCGCGATCGAAAACGTAAACGAACCCTTGCTTGGTCGTCTGCGCAATCGCATCCACCGGCTTGCCGTCGTGCTTCACGGTGAGCAGCACAGGAGGCGCGGGCAGATCGCGATCCCAGACGTCGTGCCGCACTTCCTGGAAGTGCCAGATCCTTTCCCCGGTCTCGGCATTCAGCGCCAGCAGGCAGTCGCCAAACAGATCATCCCCAAGGCGATCGGCTCCGTAGAAATCCATCGCTGCCGAACCTGTAGGCACATAGACGATTCCGCGCGCCTCATCGAGCGACATGCCCGTCCAGTTATTCGCGGCGCCTGAAGACTTCCAGGCTTCCTTCGGCCAGGTGTCATATCCAAATTCTCCAGGATGCGGAATGGTGTGAAACGACCAGCGCAGCTTACCGGTGCGCACATCGTAGGCCCGAATATCTCCGGGTGGCGCAGGCAGTGTCTCGGGCTCGCGACCGCCGACGATCAACAAATCCTTGTAAACCACGCCCGGACTCGTGAGATAAATCGAAAGCGTGGAAGGATCGCGTCCCAGGTCATCGCGCAAATCGATGCGCCCGTTCTTGCCGAACCCTGACGCCGGCGCGCCCGTCACGGCATCGAGCGCATACACATAATTCATCACGCCAACGAGAATTCGCTTGTCCTTCCCATCGGTCCAGTAAGCCAGCCCGCGATCCGGCTGAGTTCCGCGAATGCCTGAATCAAATTTCCAGAACAATTTCCCGGTCGCCGCATCGAGAGCGAAAATCTTTTGTGTTGGCGTGATTCCGTAGAAGACACCATCGACTTCGAGCGGACTGGTCTGCAGCCCGCCTTCCTCGCCGGTATCAAAGCTCCACGCCACCGCAAGCCGGCTCACATTCTTGCGATTGACCTGCGCCAGGCGAGAGTAGTGATCGTTCTCCGGAGAGCCCCCGTAACGCGACCAATCCTGCTGTCCCAGCTTAGGACTGCGCGCAACCTCCGCTCGCTCCCCCGCCGGAGTAAACCCAACCGCGAACCCCAGCAAACCCACGACGCCTAAAATCTGCGCCGCGTGAAAACCACCACGGAAAGAAGGTAACCCACGACCAAACAAACTCAACGAACCCTCCTTTAAACTTGTCGTCGTGATCCTAAGAACCTTGTCATCCTGAGCGTAGCGAAGGACCTCTGCACTTCGCTCTTCTGCACAGCCCCTACCATCGGATGAACGCGGCGTCGCCGGCCATTGCCCCCCAACTCAAATCTCATCCAAGCGAGCGCGGCACGTTTTTGTAGCACCTCTTTTCGAAACGAAGAGTATAGCTACTCAACGCCTCAAGCTCCGCCCTCGCTCCGGACGCGCACCAGAGCCTCACCTACAGCCGCCGACCAATCGGCACAATGTGACATCATCACAAACGTCTATGACAGCAAGAAACGAAAAACAAGGCGCAACTCCCATCGCCTGACTGATTCCGCGATTGCATATATTATCTATAAGCTAATCAACAAGCGCATAGTTTTGCACCACGTTCCACGTGGAACATATCTCACATTTGCAAGCCGCACCGCCGCAGCCCGCCACTTCATCTACATAGTATGGCGTTCCAGACCCTGCACGCGCGCCTCGCGCGCACCACTTCACTTTCCGACTACACCCGGCACCTTGAGTTCGAAGTCGAAGGCGGCCACTTCGGATTCGTGCCTGGTCAGTGGCTCTCTCTCACGCACACCAAGCCCGACGGCGAACAACTCACGCGCGCTTACTCGATCGCGTCGCCGCCGGATGGGAATCGCTTTGCCTTTTGCCTGAACCGCGTGCAGGACGGATTCATGTCGAACTACCTCTGCGATCTCGAACCCGGCGCGACCATCTCAGGACAAGGACCGTTCGGCAATTTCATTTTGCGTCCGCCGCTGCGCGACACGATCTTCATTGCGACCGGCACCGGCATCGCTCCGTTCCGCTCGATGCTGCACTGGCTGCTCGCGGATCGCGAACGGCATCAGGACAAAAAGTTTTGGCTGCTCTTCGGAAGCCGCACCGAAAAAGATATCTACTACCACGAAGAATTTCTTCAGCTCGCCATCGAGCACAAGAATTTCGAGTACCTGCCTACGCTGAGTCGAGGCGCCTCTGACTGGAAGGGCTTGCGCGGCTATGTGCAGGAACACGTGCCCGGCATCGTGAAAAATCGCGCCGACATGCACGCCTACATCTGCGGCCTCGACAAGATGGTCCGCGCCAACCGCGAGTTGCTGAAGCAACTGGGCTGGGATCGGAAGTCGATCATTTACGAGAAGTACGACTGAAAGCAGCTCACAAAGGTAACAGGCGTTGGGTCTCACTTTCGGTTGTGGGAGAAAACTCTGCAGGGCTGGTGCAATCGCAATCAGTCGCGGGGTCCTTCGACTGCGTTCGGCTGACGCCTCACTTCGCTCAGATGACAACGCCGAGAGGGCAACCAAGACCTGTGACTCTCCACCTGTGACCTAACCCCCAACGCCTAACACCCAACACCCGCCCTACTGAGTCCCTTCTTTCAGCAGCACTACATCCGCTACGTCCTCGCGGCGGGTCAGAGCTATGGACTTGCCGTCGGGGGACCAGGCGTAGCTGCTGATCTGTTCAGAGGGCAGGTGGGTAATCTGGCGGCCGGGCGAGCCGTCGAGGGGTTGCAGCCACAGGTTACTACCGCCGTTTTCGCTAATCAGGTAGCTTACGGCATTCATGTTGGGGACAAGCTGCACGCCCGGGGTAGAGCTCCCGGCCCCCAAGCGCGGATCGAGATCGACCATGTGCGCCGGGGATGGCAGCCCATCGAGGTTGACGATCGCGAGCTTTGCAACGGCGTCGTTGGTGCGCGGATCGATCAGGTCGACGGAGAATCCGATCGACTTGTTGTCGGGCGCGATGAAAGCAATGCCCTCGATGGCAAAACGGTTTGGGATGTCGCTGCCCGGAACCATCTCGGCGTTGCCGCCGTCAATGGGGACGCGCATGAGGCGGGGCACGCCCGGGCCTTCGATGTAGTAGACCCACTTCTCGTCCGGAGAGCACAGCGGGTTTGTGTCCAGCACGCGCGACGTCAGTTGCTTGGGAGAGGATCCGTCGGAATTTGTCCGCCAGATGTTGACGGCACTGCCGCCGTGAAAGGCCCACGCAAAAACCAGGTAACGAGTCCCGCACGGGTGTGGATCGAAAATCGCTGCGTTGGGGTCGCTGATCAGCACCGTGGGATTTTGTCCGCTGGGATCGATGCGGGTGAGGTTGTCGATTTCGGGCACCAGCAGCTTGCCGTCGGAAGTCCATTGCACCTGGCGCGGATCGGGAACCTGCGTCACGGTCGTGGGAGTAGCCGACGCTGATTTTCCGGCCATGGAAAGCAGAAGCAGCGAACGACTTGTCTTGACCTGCACGCTGGCCGCGCTGCGGGCATCGGTCGAGAGCGTGAGTGTCGCGTAGCGATTCGTATCGCGAGTGACGGGATGCAGCTTGCCATCGGTCGTGAGTACGCCGATCTGCGCCCGATCGCCTCGGGGACCTTTAGGAGAGTAGACGACCAGCAGGGCGCGTCCGTTTGGCAACCAGCTCAGCTCAAAGATGCTGGCCTGTGACAGGGCCGCCAGAGTCCCGACCTGTTTTCGCGCGAGATCAAACGTCTCGACATAGCCGATGATGTCGCCTGTCCCCTGAAAAGAGTAGGCGATTTGCTTGCCATCGGGCGACCAGGCGACGTGAGACGGGTCGGCGCCGCGCGTGGGCTTGGCGATCAAGAGGACGTTCTCGTCGCCGCCCTCAAGATTCGTGGTGAGCAAACGATGCTTGCCGGGCTCTGGGTCATTGGCGCGGATAAAAGCCATGCGCAGGCCGTCGGGCGAGAAAGACACGTCGCTGTCGATGTCGCGGATGACTTGCCTGGGCGCGCCGCCCAGCACCGGAGCGCGAAACAGGTTGAACTCGTTCGCACGAACGGTGGCGGACTTGCGATAGAACACGTAATTGCCGTCGGGTGAAAACGCCAGCGAGGCATACGTGCCCGGCGCAGGAGGCTGAATCTGTGTGTCGCTTCCGGTGGGAATGTTGCGCAGCCAGAGACTGCGCTGGCCGTTGTCGTTCTGGACGTGCAGAAGGTAGCGGCCGTCGGGCGAGATGGCGGCCAGATCGACCTTGCCGCTGTTGGTAATTTGCGTAATCGTGAAATTCTGGAACGGCAGCGTCCCGCTGCGTGTCACGAATGCGTAGACGCCAAACGCAGCGGCAGCCAATAGTGCGAGAACGATCAGAGAAAGCACCGCGGTGCCGACGCGATGCTGGCGAGCAACGGCGCTCACGCTGGAACTGCTGCCGTGCGCAGCGGGTGTGGCGCCGGGCGGAGTGACGTCGCGAGCTAGGACGCTGCCGGAACTTCCGCTGGACACCGCGATCGGATGGCTGTCGCTGATGGAACTCGCCGGGGAAGCCGCGCCGCGGCTGGAACCGCTGTCGCGCTGCAGGCGCTTCAGATCACTGCGCATTTCCGAAGCGTGCTGGTAGCGCATGTCGCGATCTTTCTCGAGAGCCTTGCCGATGATTTCCTCGAGTCGCGCCGGGATGTCGGGATTGAAGCGCACGGCGGGCAGCGGTGCGCGATTGAGAATGGCTTCGAAGATGACAGCGGTGGTGTCGCCGCGAAACGGCACCGCGCCGGTGGACATCTCGTAGAGCACGGCGCCGAAGGAAAACAAGTCCGGTGCGGGCGTCGAGATCTTTGCCCTTGGCTTGCTCGGGCGACATGTAGGCGATGGTGCCAACGGCGGTGCCGGGACTGGTGAGCAGCGCGTCGTCAAGCAGGGTGGGCGAGCTGAGGTTGACGGTCTGTCCGGTGTCGCGCGACGATGGCATCAGTTTGGCGAGGCCGAAGTCGAGAATCTTGGCATGGCCGCGCCTGGTGACGAAAACGTTGGCGGGCTTGATGTCGCGATGGATGATGCCCTGGGCGTGGGCGGCGTCGAGGGCGTCGGCGATCTCGATGGCGAGTTGCAGCAGGACGTCGGTTTCGAGCGGACGGCCGTCGATGCTGTGCTTCAGGGTGACGCCTTCGAGGTACTCCATGACGATGAAGGTCTGTCCGGAGGCTTCATCGATTTCGTGGATGGTGCAGATGTTGGGATGATTCAGCGCCGAGGCGGCGCGGGCTTCGCGCTGGAAGCGCTCGAGCGATTGCGGGTCGGCGGCGACTTCGGGCGGAAGGAATTTGAGAGCGACGAAGCGTCCCAGCTTGATGTCTTCGGCCTTGTAGACGACGCCCATGCCACCGCCGCCGAGTTTGTCGACGATGCGGTAGTGGGAGATGGTCTGGCCAATCATGCGGGGAGCCGTCCGGAACTGAGATGGTATGGCGGGCGGGGGTGGAAGTCAAAAGGACGCAATGAGGCAGACTTCGCCATGGGGATGGATACGGGAAACAGTGACGGGAAGTTCCTTGGGTACCCCGGCGCGCAGACATAACAATTGCTTTGTGGTTTCACGTGGCTTCGAGCGGCGAGCAAGCGATCGGTAACTGCGTGGTTGATTGCGTTGGGAGCACGCGCTCTCTCACCGTCAGAAAGTCTCTATAGTGTCGGGGAGTGGAATTCCACGTTTAGAGTAGCGCGAAACGTGGGGCACCCTCAGGCTAGAGGTCCTTTACGGAAAATCCCTATCTTAGCGTCGCAAAGGACGCGCCGTTGGATGCGGCACCCGCGTGGCTTTTTGCGGCAGCAGGCAAGTACGGGCGGGGACGCCCGTCGCTCCATCGACTCATACTCCATTCTTCTCGCTGAGTCGACTTCCTGCTTCATCGACTTTCCCTTCCACCGACTCCTTCTGATGTGTTCTGGATCACAGCCTTCAGGACCTCCACAAAGTAGAATCCCGGCTCATATCAGCTTCGTCGTCGGCTGGTCAGGCGGAGGCCGGGAATGGATTCCTTGTTCGCGGAAATGCGGCAGAGCATTCTTGATGGAGCGCCGGAGCGGGCTGGTGAGTTGGCTCGGCAGGCGTTGGTGGATGGAGTCGATCCACTCGAAGCGGTGAACCTTGGGTTTGCTGTCGGGATCACTTCAGCGGGGGAGCAGTTCGGGCGTCGGGAGATGTTTCTGCCTGATCTGCTGGCGTGCGCGGAGGCGATGAAGGCGGCGGTAAAGGTTCTCGAGCCCGAGATGCTGAAGCGGGGATCGCGGCGCGAGGTGTTGGGCAAGGTCGTGCTGGGGACGGCACGGGGAGATATTCACGACATTGGGAAGAATCTAGTGGCGACGATTTTGTCGGCGGCGGGATTCCAGATTTTCGATCTGGGGACCAGCGTCACCCCGGAACAGTTTGTGGCCAAGGCGCGGGAAGTAGATGCGGACATTGTGGGCGTCTCGGCATTGCTGACGACGACGATGGCAGGACAGAAGGCGGTGATCGAGGCGCTCGATCGGAACGGTATGCGGCCGCGGGTGAAAGCGATTATTGGCGGCGCGTCGGTGACCTCGAAGTGGGCAACAGAGATTGGTGCGGATGGCTTCTCGCGCAATGCCAGCGACGCGCTCGAGTTGGCAAAACAGCTGATGGCGCATGGCGCGGCGACGGTATGAGACCCAAACTCCAGTTGCTGGCTCCTGAACTCATAGAACGAATTCTCTGCGAAGCGTTCGACCTGTTGATGACGCCAGGAGTGCGCGTAGGCTCGGCGCCGGTGATCGAGTTATTGCGCGCGGCGGGAGCGGAGGTGCGGGAGGGGGTCGCGCATTTGCCCGAGGCGCTGGTGCGGCGATGCTTGGCGTCGGTGCCGAGGGACTTTTACTTATTCAGCCGGCAGGGAGAGCGTGCCGTTCACTACGGCGGCGATGACGTGCAGTTCGATCCAGGCTCGTGCTGCGTGCAGGTGCTCGACCGCGATACGCTAGAGGCGCGGCCGTCGGAGACACGCGACCTGGTGCGGATCGTGCAAGTTGCGGAGAGACTGCCACAATTCGCGGCGCAATCGACGGCGGTGGTGTGCACTGACGCGCCGAGTGAGATTGGAGATCTTTACCGCTTATATGTCGTGTTACGACATTCGAACAAGCCGGTGGTGACGGGATCGTTTTCGGCGGAGGGTCTGCCGGGGATGATCGGGTTGCTGGCGTCTGATAGCGGCGGTGCGGAGAAGTTGCGGCAGAAGCCAAGGGCGATTTTTGATGTTTGTCCTTCGCCACCGCTGAACTGGTCGGAATTCGGATCGCGCAATCTGCTCGATCTGGCGCACGCGGGGGTTCCGGCGGAGATTGTAGCGATGCCGCTGGCGGGCGGGACAGCGCCGGTGACACTGGCCGGATCAGTGACGCAACATGCCGCCGAGGTGCTGGCGGGAATCACGCTGCATCAACTGGCGAGAGCGGGATCGCCCGTGGTGTGGGGCGGGGCTCCAGCGATTTTCGATATGCGGACCGGCGGCGCTCCCATGGGAGCCGTGGAAACTGCCATGCTGAACATGGCCTGTGCGGAAGTGGGCAAGTCTCTTGGATTGCCGACGCACGGGTACATGGTGGCAACGGATTCGAAATTGGTGGATGCGCAAGCCGGGGCAGAGAGCGCGCGCTCGGCCATGCTGGGAGCATTGACGGGAATCAACATGATCTCGGGCGCGGGGATGATCGAGTCGCTCGCGTGTCACAGTGTGGAGAAGCTGGTGATGGATGCGGAGTCGATTGCGTCGGCTTACCGACTGGTGCGCGGAATTGAAGCAACTGGTGATTCGCTGGCCACGGGGATGTTCGCGCAGATTGGGTTGTCGGGGGAGTTTTTGAAGTTGAAGGAAACGCGGGCGATGTTTCGGCAGGAGCAGCATATTCCTTCGGCGGTGATTGATCGCGGGGCGGAGGCATCACGCGATGCGTTGGTTCGGGCGCGGGATCGGGTGGACGAGTTGGGGGGGGCGTATGAAGCACCGGCGATTTCGGAGGATGTGTTGCGGGAGTTTGAGGGGATCGTGCAGCGGGAGGCGGAGCGGGCGGGTTGTGCCGTGGCTTAGTAGGTGGGGCTCGCGGACTCACGCACATTGCGGCGCCGTCCCGAGGAGTATTGCAGAGAGAAACACCGCCCCTAAAGGGGGCTCTCTAACGAACCTTTACGGCGCGCCTGAAGGCGCGCCCTGATACGAACCCTTGCACATCTTTGAGATCACCCAATTGAGCGAGCGCTCTCCCGCGAGCCTTTGGGCATCAGCTTTCCCAAACACGAAGTTGGTACCATCCAATAATGAGAGTGAGATTCTATTGAAGAGCGCGAGAGGTGCGCGATTCGCGCTGATGACATCAGCCCTGTGCCTGGCAGGGAGCCTTGCCTCCGCGCAGTGGATGGGCAAGCAGACCGGCTGCTATGCGGATTCGATCGCGGCGAATCCCAACCGGCCAACGGTGGCGAATCCTGCTGACATCACGCAGTATGGCGTGCTGGAACTGGAGTATGGGTGGGATCGCGCGTGGCCGGTGAAGGGAGTGAGACAGACATCGGCGAATGGCCTGCTGAAGTTTGCCGTGCTTTGCGATGTCGAGGTGCGGTGGAATACGACGTCATTTTTGTCGCAGACGGATGCGAGCGGCACACATCGGACGTTCGGGGACAATTGGGTTGGTCCACAAGTGCGCTTCTACAAGCAGACGAAGCGCGTGCCTACACTGGCGTTGAGCTACGCCGTGAAAATTCCTTCGGCGAGCACTGAGGCCGGGCTCGGGAGTGGGGCAGTTGATCATGCGCTCACGTTTCTCGCCAGCAAGGATGTGGCAAAAATTCATTTTGATTTCAATGCCAGCCAGTTTTGGATTGGCGGCGGCAATGGGTTCGCTCGGAATCAACAGTACAATCTGGCGTTTTCGCATGCGATCCACGGGCCTCTGCAGTTTACTGGCGAGTTTTATGGGGACACGCGGTTGAATGCGACGGCGGGATTCGCGTCGTCGCTGTGGGCGTTGACCTACACGGTCAGACCGCGGCTGGTGGTTGACGGAGGATTTGAGGCAGGATTGACGTCGGGCGGGTCGCACCGGCATTTGTTTTTCGGGGTGACGTACGCGATTGCGCGGTTGTATCCGGGAAGAAAGTGATCGGGGCTCGCGGGCTCACGCCCGCGTCGCGTTTATGCCGCCTCTGGGGAGCTCACTTCGTTAAATCAGCTTACCCAGTGCTTACACACTGGACTATCAATTGCCGCCGCTACCCGCGGCTGATACGGCACGAATCGGATAGCCGTAAGTCGCTCTCCCGCAGCCACTTGGCAAGATACCCAACTCGCAAAATCCATGCATCGCTGGCAGGGGATGGAACATCTAAACCTTGACAGTGTTACACTCAAGTCTTATTATGGCTGCGAACCTACGCTCAAGCAGCTGATTATATTGCACTTATAGTGATCAGGAGGCTCAGAACATGGGCAAGATTATTGGAATTGACCTCGGAACCACGAACTCTGTGGTGGCGGTGATGGAAGGCGGCGAGCCTAAGGTCATCCCAAACGAGGAAGGCGGGCGGACTACTCCGTCCGTGGTGGGATTTACCAAGACCGGCGAGCGGTTGGTCGGGCAGGTGGCGAAGCGGCAGGCTATTACAAATCCCGAGAACACGATTTTCTCGATCAAGCGGTTCATGGGACGCCGGTACGACGAAGTGTCGGAAGAAATGAAGATGGTGCCTTACAAGGTTGAACGCGACGGCGAAAACGTTGCGGTCATCGCGCAGGGCAAGAAGTACACCCCGCCCGAGGTTTCCGCGATGATTCTTCAGAAGCTGAAGAAGGCGGCGGAAGACTATCTGGGCGAGAAAGTGACCGAGGCCGTCATCACGGTTCCGGCGTACTTCAACGACGCACAGCGGCAGGCGACAAAAGACGCCGGCAAGATTGCTGGGCTTGAAGTGAAGCGCATTATCAACGAGCCGACCGCGGCCGCTTTGGCGTACGGACTCGACAAGGGTAAGGACGAGACCATCGCCGTGTATGACTTCGGCGGCGGAACGTTCGATATTTCGATTCTGGAAGTCGGCGAAGGCGTCATTGAAGTCAAGGCTACGAATGGCGATACGCATCTGGGCGGTGACAACCTGGACCAGCGGATCGTCGAGTGGCTGATTGACGAATTCAAGAAGGATGAAGGCCTTGACCTGCGCGGCAAGGGCAATGAGATGGCGTTGCAGCGTTTGCGGGACGCGGCTGAGCGGGCGAAGATCGAACTCTCCACAACCATGGAGACCGAGATCAATCTGCCCTTCATTACGGCGGATGCCAGCGGGCCGAAGCACCTGGTGAAGAAGCTGACCCGGGCGAAGCTCGAGTCGATGGTGGAGGAGCTGATCCAGAAGTCGGTTGGCCCGTGCAAGCAGTGCATGAAGGACGCGGGCGTCGATGCCAGCAAGATCAACGAAGTCGTGCTGGTTGGTGGGCAGACGCGCATGCCGCGCATCCAGGCGCTGGTGAAGGAACTGTTCGGACGGGAGCCGCACAAGGGCGTCAATCCGGATGAAGTTGTCGCGATCGGCGCGGCGATCCAGGGTGGCGTCCTCAAGGGCGAGGTTAAGGACCTGCTCCTGCTGGACGTGACGCCGTTGTCGCTGGCGATTGAAACACTGGGCGGCGTGGCGACGCCGATGATTCCGCGGAACACGACGATTCCGACCAAGAAGACGGAAACGTTCTCGACCGCGGCGGACAACCAGACGTCGGTCGAAGTGCACGTGCTGCAGGGCGAGCGTCCGATGGCGGCGCAGAACCGGACTCTGGGCAAGTTCCACTTGACCGGGCTGCCACCGGCTCCGCGCGGAGTGCCGCAGATTGAAGTGACGTTCGATATCGACGCAAACGGCATTCTGAATGTGACGGCGAAAGACAACGCTACGGGAAAGGATCAGAAGATCACGATCACGTCGTCTTCCGGCTTGTCGAAGGAAGAAGTGGAGCGGATGGCGAAGGAAGCCGACTCCCACTCGGCCGAGGACAAGGCAAAGCGCGAAGAGATCGAAGCCAAGAACCAGCTCGACAGCATGGTCTACCAGATGGAGAAGATGCTGCGCGAGTCGGGGGATAAGATCTCGGGCGAAGATCGCGGCGCGGTGGAGAACGCCATTGCCGACGCGAAGAAGGCCCTCGAAGCGGGCGACAAGGCGGGCATGGATCGGGCACGCGAGGTGCTGACCCAGGCGTCGCATAAGCTGGCCGAGCAGATGTACAAGGCGGCGGGATCGCAGGGCGCGACGGGCGGTGGCCCGACCGCTGGAGCGGGGGCGGCGGGATCGGCGGATGGCAACGGTCAAGCTAAGAAGGATGAAGGCGTGATCGATGCGGAGTACGTGGACGTTGAGGATAAGAAGTAAGAAAACTCCGAGAAGGAAGTCGGTGAGGGCTGTCCGCAAGGGCGGCCCTTACGATGTTCGGCATGATTTTCGGGCGGGGGACCAAGTGCGTGTTTCTGATATTCCTGCGGGGTTCAAAGATCCGGAATATCGGGACGACCCGGAAATGCGGACTGGGGAGCTGTTTCGCTTTTGCATGGGTAGGAAGTTTGTCATCCGCGACTTCGGTCGTTACGGGCACATTGAATTACAGGTCGACGATGATCCCGTCGTAAAGCAGGAGTTCGGTCTGAATTCCATCTGGATGGAGCCAGCGTACCTTGAGCTGGTTAGCAAGACGAAGCGAAGAGTCGAGCGGCCGGCCGACGGCTTTGGGTGGAAAGAAGACCTTCAGACGAGCGAAGAGACCCAGGGCAAGAGGAAAGGCAAGTAGTAAGCACTTTAGAGGGAGACCAAATTGCAATTTGAAATTAATGATCAGGCTTACTTTTTGAATTATGTTGAGGATGAGGGACTTTGGTATGTGTTCCGTCCTACGGGGAGTGGTGTGATTCGGATCCCGGTGGAGATGGAGGCGGTGCACTCGGAGCACTTTGCGTTTGCGCCGGAAGAGGGGAAGAAGAGGGTTGTGCACTGAAACCACGCGCCGGAGTGCCGTCCCCTGAAGGGGACTCTGCTCCTGTGGCATGTTTACCCCGCACTTACGTGCGGGGCTATCATCTGTCGTCGCTGCGCGACTGAATAGGAACCGCAAACGCTGAGGGACAGGGGCTGAGGGCCCAGAAGGCTGATTTTCGTTTGAGGCGCATGTGGAACGTACTGAACCAGTGCAACGTGAGAATGCCTTGACACGCCGGAGGCGCTTCCTGGAGACCTCGGGGTCCTTCGACTGCGTTCGGCTGGCGCCTCACTGCGCTCAGGATGACAGTTGGGTTAGAGAGTTATCCGCTAACGGGTTAAGAGCTAGAAGCTAACAGCTGATTTTCAATGGCTACTCAAACCAAAGACTATTATGGTGCGCTGGGGGTGAAGAAGAGCGCTTCTACGGATGAGATCCGGAAGGCGTTTCGCAAGCTTGCGCGCAAATACCATCCCGACGTGAATCCTGGGGACAAGTCTGCCGAGGAGAAGTTCAAGACCCTCTCGGAGGCGAACGACGTCCTCAGCGATCCGAAGAAGCGGAAGATCTACGACCAGCTCGGGTTTTACTCCGACAATATTGACCCGGCAGCGGCCGAGGCTTATTCGCGGCAAGGCGGCACGCCCGGTGGGTTTCCTGGAGGATTTCCCGGAGGGCAGCCTGGAGCTACTAGCTCGGCCGCCGCCGGGGGCTTCGATTTTGGTGGGTTCGACTTTTCGGATTTGTTTGAGGGACGCGGGAAGAAGAGTTCTGGCGGTGGCGGTGGCGGCGGGTTTCGCGACATCTTCTCGAGCATGTTTGATCGCGGCGGGGCGGCGACACAAGAAGGGCCGGAGCCAGGTACAGATCTGGAATACCAGGTCAATGTTCCTTTCTGGACGGCGATCCGCGGTGGGGTGATGAAGCTGAACATCGCTCGGCGCGAGACCTGCAATACGTGCCACGGATCCGCTTTTGTGGAGGCGCCGGGGACTTGCCCGCAGTGTCACGGTAAGGGGACCATCGAGCAGACTGGCGGGCGGATGAAGTTCAACGTGCAGTGCCCGCGGTGCCATGGGACGGGGAAGAACATCTCCCCCTGTCCTACTTGCCATGGCGAAGGAACTCTAGAGCGTGTCGAACCGCTCGAGGTACGGATCAAGGCCGGGACGCGCGACGGGCAGCGGATTCGGATTGCGGGAAAGGGCAATGCTGGAGGACATGGCGGGCCATCTGGCGACCTGTACGTGATCATCAAGACCGGGGACCATCCGGTGTTTCAGCGGGATGGGGACGATATCCGGTTGACGGTGCCGGTGACGGCGACCGAAGCAGCTCTGGGAGCCAAGATTGAAGTGCCGACCATTGATGGTCGGACTTTGCTGAAGATTCCTCCCGGGACGCAGTCGGGGCAGAAGCTGCGGTTGCGGGAGAAGGGCGTGCCTTCGGCGGCCAAAGATGGGACGCGCGGGGATGAGATTGTCGAGGTGAAAGTCACAGTGCCCATGCCTCGGGATGAGCGGACTAAGGAGTTGCTGCGGGAGCTGGCGACGTTGAACCCTGAGGATCCGCGGGCGGAGATTTGGGGAAAAGTCTAGGAGCAGGTGACGGGGCACAGGTGACAGGTCACAGGGCTTGCGTTTTTTATCGTTCCGTAGCGTTTCCCTTCCAGGTTCAGATCCGTATAGAAAACTTCTTGGGTCGGTGGCGCCGCCGGCAAACACGGGGTCCTTCGACTCCGTTCGGCTGTCGCCTCACTGCGCTCAGGATGACAATGTAGGGAGAGCACTGGACACTCTCTACAAATGACACCGCCCTCCAAGCCTTCTTCTTGACGAGACGCATCCCACACCTGAAACCTGAAACCTGAAACCTGAAACCTGAAACCGAAACTTGAAACTTGAAACTTGTGACCCGTGACCTGTGACCTGTCACCTGCTCTTCTGTTACTCCCGTACCGTGCCTTTCGCGAAAAAAAATCTCAAAAACTTATTGTGTCGCATCTAAATTGCCGTATTCTCTGTGCTGCGAACTAACTTCGCCGAAATGCCCGTGGAATCGCTTTAACCCGGGAGCCGCGTTACATCAAGGGAGACGCGGTGGTGAGAGTGAGTCGCTTGAGGAGGAAGCCATAGAAATTGGCAACAGCTAGCGCGCCCGCCACCACGTCCCCATCCTTGTCTGTTCTTCCCCAGAACAAGAAATTCGGCAAGCTCACCTTATGGCCCCTGGTCGCTGCCACCTTCTTTATGGTGTCGGGCGGCACGTATGGCACGGAAGACATCGTGCACGGAGCGGGGTACGGACGAGCCATCCTGATTCTTCTGCTGACTCCTATCCTGTGGAGTTTGCCTACTGCATTCATGATCGGCGAGCTATCCAGCGCGCTGCCCGAAGAGGGCGGCTACTACGCATGGGTACGTCGCGCGATGGGGAATTTCTGGGGATTCCAAGAGGCCTGGCTGTCGCTGATCGCGTCGGTGTTCGACATGGCAATTTACCCGACGCTGTTCATCCTCTATCTACAGCGGCTGTTTCCGTGGTTTGCCGAGGGGCATCGCGGGCTCATGGTCGGACTGGGTGTGGTTGCTCTTTGCGCAGTGCTGAATGTGGCCGGAGTGAAGGTGGTTTCGACCACTTCACTGTGGCTGTTCTTTGCCTTGTCGGCGCCGTTTGTGGCGATCGTATGCATCGCGCCATTCAAGTTTGGCGCGCTGGCCGGCGCGGTCACGAAGCCAACTAATTCCGGCATCGACATTTTGACGGGCGTACTCATCTGCATGTGGAATTACATGGGATGGGACAACGCTTCAACCATCGCCGCCGAGGTGGAAAAGCCGCAGCGGACCTATCCGCGGGCGATGATGATCGCGGTGGCAGTAGTGGCTGCAACCTACATCGTGCCGGTGGTGGCGATGTGGATGACGGGCCTCGCGCCCGGTGCGTGGGATACGGGCTTCTGGGCTGACGCTGCTGGGTTGTTGGGCGGCCCGGTACTGCGCGTAGGACTCGCACTGGGCGGGATGATCAGCGGGTTTGGGATGTTCAACGCGTTGGTCATGAGCTACTCGCGGCTGCCGCTGGCGATGGCACAGGACGGAATGCTGCCAAAAATGTTCAGCTGGCGGACGACGCGGTCGCATGCGCCGTGGGTATCTATTATTGTGTTGGCGATTTTGTGGGCGCCGTGCCTGCTGCTCGGATTTGAGCGGCTCGTGACGATCGACATCCTTCTATATGGCGGAAGCCTGGGCTTGGAGTTCGCGGCTTTGATCTGGCTGCGTATTCGTGAACCCGAGTTGCCGAGGCCATTCCGCGTGCCGGGTGGCATGTTTGGTGCGGTGGCGATCGGGATCGCTCCCATGATGATGCTCGGGTTCTCGATTTTCCGGAGCCAGCACGAGACCGTGTTTGGGATGAGTTCGTTTGCTTTTGGGATGATTTTGATGGCGGGGGGCGTGGTGGCGTACGGAGTGAATCATCTGCTTAAGCCCGGGGGATGGGCGCCGACTCGGGTGGAGAAACCGCAGGTCGTGGCATAGGTTCGGTTGGACAACCCCAGGTCGTGCGGGTGGCATTTCTGCAGAACTTTGAAGCGTCCCTCCGGGACGCCACCCGGTTCCGCAGGTACCCGGCGCTGAAGCGCCGGGCTATTTTCGAACCTCCCTACGGGAGGTGACGGTTAGCTACTACGCGCTCTCGGGCGGGACGGCGAAAGCTGTCCCGCCTTTTTGTTTGTTGTAGAGTAAGGGTGCGTGGGAGCAGTGGTGAGCGACAAAAAAACAGCCCCTAAAGGGGCTATCGATGGACGGCCGACTTCGGCGCCGCTGAAGCGGCGCCCTGATACAAACCAGCCTCAGCAGGCTGTTCGTTTGACGGTTCGCGATCTGCTTCTTCAGTAAGGCATGACGAAACGCAAATCCAAAGGCGCGTACATGATCTCGGCGGTGGCCGAGATGTATGGCATTCATCCGCAGACATTGCGTTTGTACGAACGCGAGGGGCTGCTCAAGCCGTCACGCACCGAGGGCAATACCCGGCTTTATACCGATGAAGACCTCCAGAGGTTAGAGTTCATTCTGACGCTGGCGCGCGACCTGGCGGTGAACATCAGCGGGATTGCCATCATCCTGCAAATGCGGGAGCGGATGGAAGAGATGCAGCGGCAGATTCAGGACTTCGTGAAGTTCATGCAGCAAGAGGTGATCAACCGGGCAACGGCGGCGGCGGACCCGTCGAAGGGCGCGATTGTGCCGCTGCGAAGGCCGGTGGTGGCGCCGACGCCTCAGAGTGCGAAGAAGCGGTAGGGTTTTTGGCCCGTTGGGACCGTGGCTGTGCAGAAGCCTTAAAACGCAGAGAACGCGAAGAAGGGCCGCAGAGGTCGCTGAGAGAAGCGTAGAGCTACGGAGAACTCGGCGGCATCCCGCACGGAACGATTTGTGTCGACTGCGGAATGCCGGCGTCCTGTCCTACTGTTTGCTCCGTCGTGACATGACCATTTACTTTAGTTTTTCGATTTCTTCCAGCAGGCGCTGCTCGAAGCTGGTTACCGCTTGCCGTCGCTGCGTGTTATTGCCCTGATACGGACTAAACACCAGATTCCCGCGCACGCGGATTTTTCGGCTCACTAGTTCTTTGCCTTCGGCGTCCTGGACCACCAGTCGGCAATCGACCGTGCTACGTCCGGCTCCAAAGCCGACCATAAACCGCTTGGCCGTACTCCCCGAGGTAAACTCATCCAGCACAATGTGGGCACGAATCGGCGCTTCGCCAACTTCGAAGTTGGCGTCCTTCAACGCATTTCTCAGGCTGTCGGCAACCTGGTTTGGAGCATGTTCTTCCTTGACCTTGCTCGCGTCGGGAACAACCGTGGCATCAACCTGGACGGTTTTTACTCCGGCCAGCGGCTTCGCCGTTTGAGCTTGCACGGCGCCAACCACAATAATTAGACAAATACCGATGATCAGTATCTGCGCGACTCGCGAGCCCATATACAGTCCCCCTGACACACTTGGCACTTATGCTATCGCTTCTCGGAAAAGTTACTAGGACAGCACTCACAGCGCGCCGTGATAACACATCTGTTGACGACAGCATCGCTGCACGAGGGCGGTTCGGGCGGGCAGCGTATGATATTGAGTCCTCAGCTTCTCGCTGTTACGCACGAGCGTTGGTCACTGTCTGTTCATGCTGCCCTTCAAACTTGTCTACAGCGACGATTACTACCTTCCGATCGGTGCGCATGTCTTTCCTGCCGAAAAGTACCAACGAATCCATAAGCGGCTGATTGAGACGGGGGTCGCCGACGGGCAAGATTTCGTGACGCCGCATCCGGCTTCGGATCAGGACATCTTGCTGGTGCATACGCCGCAGTATGTGCAGAAGTTGAAAACCGGGACGCTTTCGGCGCGCGAGGAACTCGAGATGGAGATTCCCTACTCGCCGGAACTGGTGCGGGCGTTCTGGCTGGCGGCCGGGGGGTCGATGCTGGCGGCCGATCATGCGCTAAACGATGGCATTGCGTTCAATATCGGCGGCGGATTTCATCATGCCTTTCCCGATCACGGGGAAGGATTCTGCATGATTCATGACGTGGCGGTAGCGATCCGGCGGATGCAGCGCGATGACAAGATCCGGACGGCTATGACGGTGGATTGCGATGTCCACCAGGGAAATGGGACGGCAGCGATTTTCGCGGGCGTGCGGGTGCCGAGCGATCCTCTGCCATCGGCGGGGCCTGCGACCGTTGCAACGACGCGGCCGGCGAAATTGCGAAATGCCCATACGGGGGATGTGTTCACGATCTCGCTGCACCAGGAACACAACTATCCGGCGTGGAAGCCGCCTTCGTCGATTGATGTGGACCTGCCGGACGAGATTGGGGACGACGATTACCTGGCCTGGCTCGACAATGCGCTCAGCTCCGGACTGCGGCAGTTTGAACCGGAGTTGTTGTGCTATATCGCTGGGGCAGATCCCTATCGCGAAGACCAATTGGGCGGATTGAATCTGACGATTGAGGGATTGAAGAGGCGCGATGAACTTGTGTTTCGGGTGGCGCGGGCGCGAGGGATTCCCGTGATGGTGACTTACGCGGGAGGCTATGCTCGCAACATCGATGACACGGTGACCATTCACTGCAATACGGTGGTGGCCGCGAAGAAAGTGTTTGGGGCGGCGGCCGACTAGCAAGAACCGTTAACCACGGAGGACACAGAGGGGCACGGAGGAATAGCGCGACTGTTTTTCTCTGTGACTCTGTGGTGAGTGATCTGCGGGAGAAAAAGCTATGCAACGCGTGACTGTGCTGTATCCAAACGGGACCGACATCAAGTTTGATTTCGATTACTACCTGGCGAAGCATGTGCCATGGGTGGCTGGATTGGTAGGCCAAAGCATTGAAGTGCGCCGCGGAATCTCTTCCCCGGCCGGTTCGCCGGCCGCGTTCGTGTGCATTGCGACGATTCACATCAAGTCCGTAGCGGAGTGGGAGGCCGTCCTTGCCCAGCATGGTCCCCAGATCATGGCAGACATCCCCAACTACACGAACAGCGTGCCCCTTCTGCAATTCGACGAGGTTCTGCAGTAGCGGAAAGTGGCGTCGAGCGGAGTGGCGATGCAAAAAGTCGCTGATAAGCCGGTGGCACTGTTAAGGCTCGCGGGGTTCCCTTCGGCTTCCCTCAGGGCAGGCTTTGACTGCTTTCGGCTTGGTGCCTCACTTCGCTCAGAATGACAGGAGAATGAATGGGACCACTGCTCTGCAAAGATATTCTCCACAGGCCTGGGGTTCCTCGTCACACAAATAACTAGTTCATACGTCACAGAACCGTTTCCTTCACATTGTCATCCTGAGCGGAGCGCAGCGGAGTCGAAGGACCCCATACCCGTTTGCGGCGACGTCAACTCCGAGAGGCATTTCTGGGATGGAACACCGGTACTGGACGTACATCATTGCGAGTCTGAGCGGGACGGTCTATATCGGCATGACCAACAATATCGAGCGGCGGATGTGGGAGCACAAGACTGGAGCGTTTGAAGGTTTCGCTGCGGAGTATGGCTGCGTCCGATTGGTGTACTACGAGAGTTTTGATGACGTTCGAAAAGCGATTGATCGGGAGAAGCAGCTTAAGGGGTGGCGTCGGTCGAAGAAGATTGCTCTCATCGAGTCGCTGAATCCGCGTTGGGAGGATTTGGCTGAGAAGTGGGGATGGAAGATGGCATTCGCTGGGGAGACAATTTTGGGGCGGTGAGTTCGTGGTGGAAAATCCTGCAGGGCCGGTGCAGCTGCGTGCTGGCATGGGGTCCTTCGACTTCGTTCGGCTGGCGCCTCTCTTCGCTCAGGATGACAACTCTTGAGAGCTATCAGCTATCAGCCATCAGCTACCAGCCATCGACCACCTTCCGGCTGCTAAAATAGCCCTCTAATCTATGTTTGAGAATCTTCAGGAAAAACTTCAGCGCGCGTTTAAGACTCTGCGCGGGCAGGGCACGCTTACCGAGGAGAATATCCAGGAGGCGCTGCGGCAGATTCGCATGGCGCTGCTTGAGGCCGACGTCAATTTTAAGGTCGTCAAACAGCTCATTGATCAGATCCAGGCCAAGGCCGTCGGGCAGGAAGTCGCTACGGCGCTCTCTCCCGGCGAACAGGTCATCAAGATTGTGCGTGACGAGATGGTCGCCGTGCTGGGTAAGGATACGGCCAAGCTGAAGTTTGCTTCGCAGCCGCCCACGGTTGTTTTGATGGCTGGCCTGCAGGGTTCAGGTAAGACCACCACCTCTGGCAAGCTGGCGAACTGGCTGAAGAATGGCGGGCACCGGCCGCTGCTGGTTTCGGTGGACGTGTACCGTCCGGCGGCGCGGCAGCAGTTGAAGGTGGTCGCGGACGCTATCAAGGCGAACATCTACGAAGGCGAAGTCACCGAGTCAAATACCGCGACAGTCGAGCGACTGGTGAAAGAGGCGCGGCGCGAGGCCATCAATACCGGCAGTGACGTGCTCATTGTCGATACCGCCGGCCGGTTGCACATTGACGATCAACTGATGGACGAGATGCAGTCGCTGAAGAAGCTGCTGAATCCGTCGGAGATTCTGTTTGTTGCGGACGCGATGACCGGGCAGGACGCGGTGCGCTCCGCCGATGAGTTCCACAAGAAGCTGACGCTGACCGGCGTGGTGCTCACCAAGATGGACGGTGATGCGCGCGGCGGGGCGGCGTTGTCGATCCGGCAGGTGACGGGGCAGCCGATCAAGTTTATCGGCGTGGGTGAAAAGTACGATGCGCTGGAGCCGTTTCATCCCGACCGTATCGTGTCGCGCATTCTCGGGATGGGGGACATCCTGTCGCTGATTGAGAAGGCCGAGTCGCAGATCGACAGGAAGAAAGCTGAAGATATGGCCAGCAAGATGCTGGCCGGCGACGGGTTCTCGCTGGAGGATTTCCGCGATCAGTTGCGGCAAGTGCGCAAAATGGGATCGATCCAGAGCCTGATGGGGATGCTGCCGTCGATTGGACCGTTCAGTGGGCTGCAGAAGGCCGCTGATAAGGTGGACGAGAAGCAGATCAATCGCGTGGAAGCCATCATCAATTCGATGACCGTGCACGAACGACACCATCACGACGTGATCAACGGCAGCCGGCGGAAGCGTATTGCGCGAGGGTCGGGGACGAGCGTGCAGGAAGTGAATAATCTGCTTCGCCAGTACGCGCAGATGAAGAAGATGTTCAAGCAGATGGGGAAACCGAGTTTTGCGCGGCGGCTGGCTGGGATGAAGATGCCTGGACTCTAGCTGATGGCGGATGGCTTGTGGCAGATCGCTTAAAACAAAGCTTGTCGTGGATCGTCAGCTCAATTCCCCGTATCCGCATTCATTTGGACCTCAAGGGCTTGGGCCGTTGCCGACGACCGAGGACCAAGGACCGACGACTGCTTCGATGAAATGGCGCTCGCTCGAAGAATCGAGACTTGAAACGGATGCGCGGTCGTTGCGCGAGATTTTGGCTGAGCGGAAGGAGAAGATCGCTCAGTACGTACCGGCGGAGACGCTTGCCGTGCATGCGGGCGTTGTTGCGGATCTGCGGTCACAGGGCTTGGCGGCGAAGTCGCTTGCCGTCGGCGCGCGGATGCCTGGGTTTTCGCTTCCCGATCACAACGGAAAAGTAGTTTCCTCGGCGGATTTACTGGGCCGCGGGCGGCTGGTTGTGTGCTTCTTTCGCGGGCGCTGGGATCCCTTCTGCTGCGGGCAGATGGAGGCCATGAACCGTGCGCTTCCTGAGATTGAGGAGGCCGGCGCGTCGCTGGTCGCGATCTCTCCGCAGACGGTGAAGCAATCGTTCTTCATGGCCGATCAGCATCGTCTGGGCTTCCCGCTGTTGAGCGACACCGGGAATCTGGTGGCCCGGCAGTTTGGCCTGGTTTACCGGGTGCCACGTGAGCAGGAGAGCATTTATCGGCGAGCATTCATCAACCTGCCGCTGGCGAATGGAGATGAGAGTTGGGAGTTGCCGATTCCGGCTAGTTACACCGTTGACCCCGATGGGACAGTGCTGTTCTCTTACGCGAACGAGGATTATGCGGAGCGGGCAGAGCCGGAGGAGATTGTGGGGCTCTTGACGTAAATTGCCGCAAGAGTGTCTGCCCCACATGGTCTTGCCAATCCCGCTAACTTCCGCGATAATAATGGTTTGTCTTACCCCTGCCGGAAGGATTAGGAAAGGAAACCAAGTTCCGTGTTAATGATTCGACTCTCGCGCACGGGTGCGCGCAAACAACCGCAGTATCGCGTGGTGGTTATCGAGAAGGACCGGGCGCGCAATGGGCGTTCTGTCGAGGTCGTGGGAACCTACAATCCGCGGGGCGCTGCCGCCCATATCGATCTGAAACGCGACCGCATTGATTATTGGGTGTCAAAGGGCGCGAAGATGTCGGACCGCGTGGGCAAGCTGTTCGCGAAGCCTGTACCTGCCGCCGCTGGTCCTGCCGCCTGATCTTAGGGTTCGTATGGAAGCGACCCTCAGCGGCTAAAGCCGCTGCCTCGAAAAGGAAGCTGTTGGCACGACTGAAGTCGTGCCCTTCCCGAAAACACGTCAGTATCGAAATTTGCGGGCAGTCCGAAAACGCGTCGATGCGAGATGTGCGGGCAGCGTCGAAAGCACGTCAACATCGAAATGTAGTTGGCAGCCCGAAAGCTAGTCAGCATCAAAATGCACGGGCAGATCCAAAGCGAGTCAGAATCAGATGAGCGAGCAGAACGGGGACCCCAAGACTCTTCTCGAGCAAGTCACCCGGGCGCTGGTGGACGCGCCTGACCAGGTGTCGGTAAACCACGTGGAAGAAGAAGGCGAGACAGTACTCGAGCTCACTGTCGCCGAGAGCGACCTGGGCAAAGTGATTGGGAAATCGGGGCGCACGGCGCGAGCGCTGCGCACGCTGCTGAGCGCGGCGGGCGTGAAATCAGGCAAGCGGTACGCGCTCGAAATCCTCGAATAGGTTGCCGGATTCAGGCCTGCAGAATTCCCGCACAGGGGCGACGATGGGCGAGGACTACATCAGCCTGGCGCGCGTCCTGAAAACGCAAGGACGGCACGGCGAAGTTGCCGCGGAAGTGCACTCGGATGTTCCCGACCGCTTCGTTGAAGGCATGCGAGTGTTCGCGCTGGATGCGCAGGGCGGGCGAAAGCAACTCAAGATCGAGGAACTGTGGCCACACAAAGGCCATCTGGTTCTCAAGTTCGAAGGGATCGACTCGATCTCCGATGCGGAAACGTTGTTGCGCTGCGAACTGCAGGTGCCGCGGGCCGAACGCGCGGAACTTGAGCCGGGCTGGACCTACATCAGCGATCTGGCGGGCTGCACGGTATTTGACGGCGATCGCCAAATTGGGAAGGTCCAAGGCGTAGAGTTCGGTGCAGGCGAAGCGCCATTGCTGGTCGTGCAGGGCACGGCGAAGTTGCCATACGAGATTCCGTTCGCCGAAGCGTACCTATCGAGTGTGAATTTGGACGCGAAGCAAATCCGGATGAAGTTGCCGGAAGGAATGCTGGACGTGAATGCTCCGCTGAGTGCGGAAGAGAAGGCGGAGCAAAAAAAGATTGAGTAATTGGGAAATTGAGGAATTTGGGAATCGGGTAATTTGGTAATTTGTAATTGAAATTCGAAAACATGCTGCGTCTGGTTTTTAAATTTTCCAATTACTAAATTTCGCAATTACTCAATGATCCAATGTTGGTTGATCTAGTCACGATTTTCCCGGACTTCTTTCGTGGGCCGCTGGATTTTGGGATTTTGCGGCGGGCACGGGAAGCGGGACTGGTAGAAATTAAAATCCACGACCTGCGGGAGTTTACCCGCGACAAGCATCGCACGGTGGATGACCGCCCATTTGGCGGCGGTGAAGGCATGGTGCTGAAGCCGGAACCGATCTTTGAATGTATGGAGAAGCTGCGAGTGGCGCCGCGCGAAGAACGCGTTTCGCGACGAGCACGGGAGTCGGTGATTTTGCTTTCGGCGCAGGGCGCGCGATTGAATCAGTCGCTCGGGCAGGAGTTGGCCGCGCTGGATCGTTTGGTGCTGATCTGCGGACGGTACGAAGGCGTGGATGAGCGCGTCAGCGAGCATCTGGCCGATCGGGAGATTTCGATTGGCGACTACGTGCTGAGCGGCGGCGAACTGGGGGCGGCGGTGATTGTAGACGTCGTCACGCGATTGATTCCGGGCGCGGTCGGGAACGAGGCTTCCACACGGCAGGAGTCGTTTACCGCGGCCGGAGCCGAGATCGTTGGCGACGGGCCTAGTTCGACTTGCGTTTCGGGCGGATTGCTGGATTATCCGCACTACACACGGCCGGCGGAGTTTCGCGGTATGGCCGTGCCGGAAGTGCTGGTGAACGGCAACCACGACGAGATCCGCAAGTGGCGGCGCAAGACGGCGCTCGCGAAGACGTTGCGCAACCGGCCGGATTTGATTGATGCCGCGGAGTTGAGCGAGGAAGACCGAGAGTTGCTGGCTGAGATTCAGCGGTAGCGGCCTGTGACTTTGTGGAATCTCACCTCGAGCGCACAGAACGCTCCAGGCTGGGCACCTTCGGTTGGAAGTGGCGCGGGCGGAATGCATAGGTCTTTCGCCTCGCTCGGGATGACAAGATGTAATTGATCAGAATTTAACGAAGGAAAACGACATGTCGAACCTCATCATTGAAAAACTGCTGGCGAAGACCAAGCGTACCGATTTGCCGGAATTTGTGCCCGGCGACACGATTCGAGTGCATGTAAAGATTCGCGAAGGCGACAAGGAACGCGTGCAGGCGTTTGAAGGCGTCGTGATTTCGCAGTCCCGGGGGCCGCAAGCCAGCTTCACGGTACGCAAGATCAGCTTCGGACAGGGCGTGGAGCGCATTTTTCCGGTCAGTTCGAAGGTGATCGACCGGGTGGAAGTGCTGCGTTCGTCGAAAGTGCGGCGCGCGAAGTTGTATTACCTGCGAGCGTTGAAGGGCAAGGCCGCGCGCCTTAAGGACGTGGACCGCGAACATGCCGCGCCAGCAGCTGCTACTTCGAAGTAGCTCTCCACCTGGGCAAGGGTCGCGCCTGACGAGGGCGGTCTCTCACGCAGAGAACGGTGTGCGGGCGTTTTGCGAAAATCAGTTTTGCGAACCGGCCGAACTTGCCTTGTGCTTGTCGGCCTTTTCTTTCGTCTTGCGGCGGTGTTCGAACTTCTGCACCAGGTGCTGCAGGATGGCGCGATCGCCCTTGCGAACTTCGCGAAATTCGATACCCACCCCAACGTCGAGCGCCGCGTGGCGCACCTGTCCCTTGAAGGCCAGATCGTAATTAGAGACCCTCAAAACCAGTTTTAAATCCGTGCCGGGTAGCAGCAGGCTCTTGGTGGTCACTAGGCAGCCAACTTCGGAAATATCTTTCAACAAGCCCTCGAGATGGACAGGCCCTGAGCCTTTTTGCAGTAACTCCACGTCACCCACGGTTCCGAAGCGCTGGAAGCGCCGGCGATTCCCGAGCTGGCTCGATGCCTGTATTGAGCGGCGCGGATCGCGGGTTACCGTGTCATACATCTGCTCCATGTCGCCCAACTCGGCGGTCCAGAGCATCTTTTCGGCCTCGACGCACTGGATGCCGACCTGGCCGTGCAGATGTGAATTGGATTCGCCAATCCAGACCACGCGGCAGAATGCTTTGCTGCGGCCGCGTTCGATGGTGACGATTTCGCCGGCCTCTTTTACACAGCGCAAGCCAGTCAGGCGGCCGCCATGCGCAGAGATGTCGTAGGTGCAGGCCATCTCAAGCCGGGGCTTGGACTCGGCGTCGTAGTAGGTCACGCGGACAGGCAGGGCAACGGAAACGCGCTTCTCGCCTCGGTCGATAGCTTCTTTTACTGATGCTTGCGTCAATGAATAATCCTGCCTAACTAGATTTTCAGGAGCTGCTCAGGCTCTCTGGGGGATGAAGACAGAGTAGCAAGTACTTGTAGGACCTTCAATTTACGGCGGTACCCTTACTACGGATTACCGTTGCGCTACTCAGTAGGCCGGAAGGTGCCACGGAGATGTAGCACCTTCTTCCGGATACCTGGATTGCCAGGCGCCGATTTTTGAGCTTTCTCTTGCGCTTCCACAGTCCGGTCGGCGAACATCGGAGAAAGACCGTCCCGTGCCGGTAAAAACCAAGTCCGCCAAACTGTCTGCCTCGGCCGCAAAACTGCGCCTGTTGAAACGCTTGCGCTGCACTCTGCGGTATGAGAAGAAGGCTTGGGCTTCGGGGGCGCGGCTGGTGGCAGGCGTCGACGAGGTCGGGCGCGGGTCCCTTTTTGGAGCAGTAGTGGCGGGCGCGGTAATTCTTGATCCCGCGTACCGTATTCGCGGACTGCGAGATTCGAAGTTGCTTCCCGCTGAGAGACGAGAAGTGCTGGCGGAGCGCATTCGCGAGCATGCGATTGCCTGGGCTGTGGCGGCGGTGGACGCGGCACGAATCGACCAGATCAACATCTACCAGGCGTCGCGGTTGGCGATGCGCATGGCCGTCGCGCAACTAACTCCCGAGGCGGACTATCTTCTCATCGATGCGTTGCGGTTGGACTGCGAGCAGACGCAGCGGGCTCTGATTCACGGAGACGCTTTGTCGGCGTCGATCGCGGCAGCTTCCATTCTGGCGAAGGTCGAGCGCGACCGCATGATCACGACATGGGATCCAATCTTCCCAGTGTACGGGCTCGCGTCGAACAAGGGTTACAGCACGCCTCGCCACCTGTCAGCCTTGCGCGAGCACGGCCCTTCGCCGCTCCATCGGCAATCGTTCGCGCCCGTGTGGAATGCGCCCGTACCGCAGGAGGTGCTCAGCTTCATGCTGCAAGAAGACGGCGGCGAGATTCGCGATGCGACCTTGATTGAGGCTGATAGCCGATGGCTGATAGCAAATGGCTTGAAGCTCGAGAACTCGTAGATCGCGGCTCGTAGCTTAAAATCCTTACATGCCTCGCATACTTTGCGTGACTGCTCATCCGGACGACGAAGCGGCGGCGTTTGGCGGGACGCTGCGGCTCTACCATGAACGCGGCGCCGAAATTTATCTGATCTGCCTCACGCCGGGGCAGGCTGCGTCTCATCGCGGGTCCGCAAAAACCGATCATGAACTGGCCGCCCTCCGGCGCAAGGAGCTGGCGGCATCCTGCGAAATCCTTGGAATCGATCGCTGGATCGTGCTCGACTACGCCGATGGGCAGTTGCATCGAGTTGATCTGCAGAAAGTGGTGGGAGACCTGGTGCGGCACATGCGCGAGTTTCGTCCGCACATCGTACTGACGTTCGGACCGGAAGGCGCGGTGACGGGGCACACCGACCACTCGATGGCGTCGGTGTTCGCGACGCTGGCGTATGAGTGGGCGGGGCGCAACAACCGGTATGCGGATCAGTTAATGGATGGGCTGCAGCCGCATCGCGCACAAAAGTTGTATTACACGACCGCGAATTTCGTCTTGCAGGATCGGGCGCCAACTTCGCCGCCGCCGATCACGGCTACCATCGAGATTGGGGAGCGGGTAAAGACGAAGATCGACGCGTTTGCCGCGCACACGACGCAAGCTCCGGTATTTCCGCTTGTGCGGGATACGATTTTGGCCCGTGGACCGGAGGAGGTGTTTCACCTGGCGGCGATGTCGAAACCGGGGATGGTGGCGGTCGAGACGGATTTGTTGGTCGGAATTGAGGAGTGAGTTCCACGCTCGGTGGACGCTTTTACACGCAAGAGCGTAGAGAATCCGCAGAGTCGCAGAGAAAATCTCAGCACTCGGCAGCATTGGAATCCCACCCTAGCGCACAGAACGCGCTAGGATGGGGCACCCTCGGCATAACGGATCGAGGATCGGGGCCTCCTTTTCCCACGGAGATGCGAGGGCGAGGACGCCCTCGCGACTGCCGGCGAGACGCCGGCGCTACTTTATTTATTTTGCCTTCAGGATGTCGGCCATCAGGTCGGGCTTGCTTTCGTCGCGCACCAGGCGCGGATACTTCTCTCCCTCGTGGTAGTCGAGCTTGTAGGTCTTGAAGTAGTCGGTGTTTTCCACCAGCAGTGCAATGGGTTCGTTCCCGCCCTTCGCGCCTTTGATCGCGTCATGCAACACTTCGGCAGAGAAACGACGGCCGTTCACTGCAATGATTTTCATGCCGGGGCCGATGCCGGCTTTTGCGGCCATCATGCCTTCGATGGTGTCGATGACCGCACCATCTTCGCGGAGCCGCAGCCCGACGGTGTAGACCTCCAGCACCTGTCCTTCTTCGCGCTCGTCGCTGCGGTAATAGTCGGTGGGCGTCTCGTCGTAGACCAGCTTCCAGCCAGTCTCCTGAATTCCTGTGAGCGGAGCGCCCGGGCCGTGATTGGTGAGACGCTCGGTCCAGAAACCTGACCAGTCATATGGAACCACCTGGTTCAAGGTCTTAACGACATCTTCGAAGGTGTAGGCCTTCACCATGGGCGGGCCGCCGGGGGCGCCGTGGAACAGCTTGCAGAAGTCGTCCAGTGATTTGCTGCCCTTGGATTGCTGGCGGATGATAGCGTCCACCCACATCCAGTTCAGCGTGTCTTCGTCGTAGAAATCGGTGGAACGGCGCCACGAGTACCAAGTGTGCGGGGTAAAGTAAAGTTGGGGTGCGGCGTCGGCGGTGTCCTGCAAATTGCGCCACGCGCGGCCGGGAAGATGGTCGAGATCAGCTGCAACGCCGGCGAGGTATTCGCGGAACTGGTCCGGAGTCCATAGACCGCTGCGCGCGGTGAGAATGCCGCCGAGGTATTCCGTGAGTCCTTCGTAGACCCAGAGCAAATCGCCTTGCATCGGCACCTGGTAGTCGGGCGTGGCGAGGCCGGCCGGGCGGCGATACTTGCCATTCCAGGAATGAACGTACTCGTGGGGGAGCAAACTTGCCTCGAGTTTGCGATCGTTCTCGTCGACCAGGCCGCGTTCGCCGACGCGGCTGTCGTCGGATTCGTGGTGCTCTAGTCCGAAGTGGGCGACGTGATCGCTCAGCGTGTAGAGGAAGTGGTAGTGCTGGTAGTGCTGCGCACCGAAAAGATTTCCCGCTTGCGCGACCAGGTTTTTGTAGTGGTCCCAGACTTCCTGCGGTGGCTCGAGCGCGGCTGCGCTGTCGGCAGCAACGTCGAGTTCAGCGGAAGGCTGGCCAGTGGTTAGGGGAACGGCTTTCATGTACTGCCCGGTGAGGACCGGAGAATCCACCAGCATGGTGAGCGACACGGGGCCAAAGTGCAGGTCGCTGCCGTTCGCATTGCTCACGGGAAGCGAGGTGGCGTACTTCCATCCGTCAGGAATTTTGAGGCTCGCCGAGTAGGTGATGTCGTCGCTCTTCCATCCTTTGGGATAGAGCACGACCTGGTTCCAGCTAAGGACGAGCAGTTTGTCGGTGGCGGACGAACCCGCGGAAAAACCTCCCATCAGGTTGGCAGGCTCGAGGTAGTCGAGATCGGCGAGGACTTCGTTTTGTCCTGCGGGAACTTCGACGTTGATGGTCCATCCGTCTTTCAGGTCACGGCGCCAAGTCAGGGCTCTTGCCGCCTGCTGAGAACTTGAGGCCGGTGAGGTCAATGACAGGGCCGTCGGGAGCATGTTCGCCGGGAATCCACTTCGGGTAATAGAGCGTTAGCGTGCCGGCTGCCGCCGGAATGCGCAGTTTTGCGTGGAGGATTTTGCGCGGGGCCTCGGTGGCGTCTACTGCGATAGAGATGTTGGGGCCTGCGGCGAAGCACTGCACTGCCGAGACGAGCACCGCGCTGATTGCAGACACAACGCTACACCGGAGTGAAGACATGCAGTAAGGGCTCCTTGTGATACGGCAGACGAAGCGATGAATATATCAGGTGTTGGGTGGTGGGTCGTAGGTGTTGGGCGGAGATGCAGGTCACGGGTTACAGGTCACGGGTCACAGGTACAGGTCACAGGTCACAGGTCACAGGTCACAGGTCACAGGTAGTGGATGTCAGATTTTTGATTTCAGATTTTTGATTTGTTGGTTCTTTTCGCGCCGTCCATTTTCGTGCTGGTGGGTTGTGCCACTTCTCGATCCGTTGGGTCACCGTCGGCGGACGGTAGAATTGGGTTCATGAATGCGCTTTGCGTTTTTTGTGGTGCGAATTTTGGGCGGAGGCCGGCTTATCGACTGGCCGCGGAACGGATCGGTGAGTTGCTGGCGAAGCGTGGCATCACGTTGGTGTATGGCGGCGGCAACGTCGGGTTAATGGGGGCGCTGGCGGATGCGGCTTTGGCTGGCGGCGGCCGCGTAGTTGGTGTGATTCCGCGGGCTTTGGCCGAGAAAGAAATCGCGCATACCGGGTTGACAGAGATGCACGTGGTTGGCTCCATGCACGAACGCAAGGCGCTGATGGCGGATCTTGCGGATGCCTTTCTCTCGCTTCCCGGAGGGTTTGGAACGTGGGACGAGTTCTGCGAGGCGCTCACCTGGTCGCAACTGGGACTGCAGAAAAAGGCTTGCGCCTTTCTGAATGTTGAGGGGTACTACGACGCTTTGCTGGCTTTGACCGAGCGCGCGGCGGAGGACGGGTTTATTCGCGAGGAGCATCGGAAGTTGTTGCTGGTCGATGGGGATGCCGAGAGTCTGCTGGATCGGTTGGAGAACTACGATGTGCCTTTTGTGCCGAAGTGGGTGGGGCGGGAGGAGCGGTAGAGGTGATTTTTCGGAAGGCGTGGGTTCGAATCTTGAGCAGGAATAGAAAAGCTCGTGGCGGCCGGCGGCGCTGCCCGCCGGCATGGGGTCCTTCGACTACGTTCGGCTAGCGCCTCACTTCGCTCAGGATGACACTCTGGGGGAGTGGCCCAACAACTTGATCGAAAGCGTCACGGCGGAGACGTCCCGCGCCGGAATTACTGACACCTGAGACCTGACACCTGACTCTCCCTGCTTTATCATCCATGCGTGTCCACTCATCGCGGCAAGTTCATCACGTTTGAAGGCCTGGACGGCACTGGCAAGAGCACGCAGATTGAGAAGCTGGCGCGGGCGTTGCGGGAGCGTGGCGTGAAGGTGGTCGTGACGCGAGAACCGGGGGGCACCGAGACCGGAGAAAAGATTCGAGACGTGATTCTGCATTCTGGAACCACCGGTCTCTCACCGCTGGCCGAGATGGCGTTGATGTTCGCTTCGCGGGTGCAGCACATCCGCGAAGTGATTGGGCCTGCGCTGGAGGGCGGAAAGGTCGTCTTGTGCGACCGGTTCACGGATTCGACCGAGGCCTACCAGGGGGCGGGCCGCAAACTCGGGAGCAAAGCCGTGCTCGAACTGCACCGCATTCTCTGCGGCGATCTGCAGCCGGAGTTGACCATCCTGATGGATTCGGACGTGGCGCACAGCGTGGAACGGGCGCGGCGGCGCAACCAGCGTTCGGCGAAGAACGGGCGCAATCATAAAGACGAGAACCGCTTCGAGCAGGAGAATCGGGCATTTTTCGGACGTGTGCGCAGTGGATATCTCGCGATCGCCAAGCGCGAGGCAGGCCGGGTAACGTTGATCGACGCCCGCGGCACGCCGGCACAGACCCACGCCAAGATTCTCGACGTCGTTCTGCGTCGGCTGCGTCTGGGAACGAAGACGCACTGACGCGGCTAAGGCGTTACAATTCCACGCAATGTCGAAACTTTCTAATCACGTTGTAAGGGCGTGTGGGCTGCTCGCCACGCTCACTGCGTTGTGCGCAGCGCAGACTGTGGACCGCCCGGTGCACGCCCAGATCAAGACTCTCAAGATCACGATTCTTTCCACCATGTTGGCCGATCAAGGCATCGGGGAATGGGGCTTCGCCGCCTTGGTGGAGAGCGATGGACACCGCATTCTGCTCGACACCGGTGCGCGTCCGGAGACCGTTCTTTCGAATGCAAGGGAATTGAAAGTCGATCTAAGCGACGTGAAGGAAGTCATCCTGACCCACAATCACGACGATCACGTTGGCGGATTGCTGACGTTGCGGCGCGAGTACATGAAGAAAAACCCCGCCGCGCTCTCTCTGGCGCATGTGGGCAAAGGCATCTTCTATAGCCGGCCGGAAAGTGATGGGACTGAAGGCAATCCGATGGTCGGGTTGCGGCAGGAGTATGAAACCACCGGGGGCAAGTTCATCGAGCACGAGCAGGCGGTTGAGCTTTTTCCGGGAGCCTGGTTGACGGGCCCGGTGCCTCGTACGTATCCGGAGCACAACTGGTCGGTGAAAGGAAAGGTGAAGACACCGGAAGGCCTGGTGGAGGACACGATACCTGAGGACCAGTCGCTGATCTTGAATACTGCGAATGGGCTGGTGATGGTCACCGGGTGCGGACACGCCGGAGTGATCAATATCCTGACGTTTGCACAGAAGGAATTTCCGAACACGCCGGTCTACGCCGTGGTGGGAGGCGTCCATCTTTTCTCAGCCACCGATGAGCAGATCGATTGGACGGCCGACAAGCTGAAGGGCTTTGGATTGTCGTACTTCGTGGGCGCGCACTGCACGGGGATCCAGAGCGTGTATCAGATCCGGCAGCGACTTGGGTTGCCCCGGAAGTCCGCCGTGGTCGGGGCCGTGGGAGCTACGTTTGTTCTGGGAGAAGGGATTCATCCGGGATTGCTGGCGCAGTAATGGTTGGGCCTTCTCATGGTCGCTTGACTGTCTGCGAGGTCCTTACGGTGGGCGGGACGCGCACCGGACTGCCGGCGGGACGCCGGCGCTACGATCGGCGTGATAGATTTTGAGTCGTGCCTTTTTCTGATTTCCGTGGCAATACTGAGATCGTCCACCGGCTGCGGGACATGCTTGTGCGCGGGCATTTTCCGCATGCGATGATCCTGGCCGGGCCGACCGGCGCAGGCAAATACACGCTCGCGCTCATGCTGGCGAAGACCATGAACTGTCTTCAGCCGCTCACGACCGAAGGGCTGCCGGATTTCTGCGGCAATTGTGCGAATTGCGTGCGCATCTCGCAGGCGGCGGATCTCGAGGCGCGCTTCGCCGAGGCCGTCGAGGCCCGCGAAAACTTGCGAGAAACCGACAAGAAGGAAACGCGCATCCTGGTGCAGACGCATCCGGACGTGCTGGTGATCCCGCCTGACCCGCCGCAGATGATGATCAAGGTCGATCAGGTACGGAAGGTGATCGAGACGATTTACTACCGGCCGGCCGAGGCGAAGGAACGCGTCTACATCTTCACCGATTCGAGCTTCATGAAGGAGGCGGCGAACTCCTTGCTGAAGATCCTTGAGGAGCCGCCGGATTTCGCCACCATCTTTCTGTTGACGGATAACGTCGGCGAACTGCTCCCCACGCTTCGATCGCGCGCCATGACGTTTACGCTCGGCGCTCTGCCGGCGGAGGACATTGAGAGCGATCTGGCCACGCAGCATCCAGAGTGGACCGCAAAGCAGCGTGCACTCGTGGCCCGATTGTCGGACGGAGCTGTGGGCAAGGCGCGCGGCTTTGATCTTGCCAAGTACGAAGGGGCGCGGGCACACGCGCTGACCATCCTGAACTCGGCGCTGCGCAGCGGCGATCACTCGGAACTCTTCAAGACGACGGAAACGTATCGGCCAGGCGCCGATGGGCGGGAGAAAACCGAGCAGCTTCTGCGGACGCTCTATTCCCTGCTGCAGGATCTGATGTTCCTGAATTCCGGAGCTCCAGAACTAGTCCACAACACGGACATTGTCGGGGAACTTCGAAAGCTTGCCGAGGCTACCGACTTTGAATGGATCGCCCGGGCGTCTGACCGAATCGCCGAAGTCGAGCGCGGGATGCGGCGCAACCTGCTGCGCTCCCTGTCGCTGGACTCGTTCGCTGTAGCGCTGGAAAAGTCTTAAAGCGCTGATGGCTGATTGCGGGTGGCTGGTGGCTGATCGCTTGTGACTCTCGGCTTTCTGACACTGCATTGACGCTGACAACAATCGAACAGACTTGATGGCAACCGTTGCGAAGCCGGGGGAGAGGATTCTCGTGCTCGATGGCATTCGCGGGTTGGCGATTGCCCTGGTACTCGTTTGGCACTATGTCACCGTGCCACTTTCCGACTCTTCCCCTCCAGTTCTTCGTTTTCTGAGTCGCGTCACACTGCAAAGTTGGAGCGGTGTCGACTTGTTCTTCGTGCTGTCGGGCTTTCTGATCGGCGGCATTCTGATCGATGCCAAAGGCTCCGAGCACTATTTCCGGACCTTCTATATCCGCCGCGCCTTCCGGATTCTTCCGATCTACGTGGTCGCTTGCCTGGCCTACTTTCCGGTGGCGCGTTGGGCGGCGTCGAGTTTTCAGGGAACGATGAAGCCCGCGATGCCTTGGTACATCTACGCGACATTTACGCAAAATTTCTGGCTGGCGAGCGGGCGCTGGCACGTGTGGCTGTCTCCAACCTGGTCGCTGGCGATCGAGGAACAGTTCTACCTGACGCTGCCGCTGCTGATTTTTTTAGTGCCGGCAAAACGCTTGTGGGAAGTTGCCGCAGGAGGCGTGATCGCAGTGCTGGCTTTTCGGACGATCGCCTATTTGCACTTCTATCCCGCATGGTCCAACGTAGCGTTCTATGTGTTATCGCCGTTTCGCGCCGATGGCCTGTTGTTGGGAGTGCTAGCGGCAATTTTGGTGCGGGATCCCGGGCGACTTGCTTTTGTCCGCGAACGGCGGCGTGCACTGATGCTCACGGGCGCTACTCTCGTTGTGGTCTTGGCATTCTTCACTTGGAAAGGGTGGGGCGTGCTAAGCGCCGCGATGTCGACGGCGGGATACACCGTACTGGCAGCCTTCTATCTGATCCTCTTGCTGCTGACGATTACGGCCAGCGGCTGGCTGAAGAGGATTTTCACGTGGCGCGCACTGCGCTGGTTGGGGACGATTGCCTATGGCTTGTACCTGATCCATGTCCCAGCGCTTGACCTGGCGTTCCGTTTGTTCGAACACCGAGGGCCAAAGCTCGCGTGCGCTTTCGATTTGCTTCCGCTCACAATCGCCCTGGGCGGATCGCTTCTGTTGGCAGAATTGTCCTGGACTTTGTTTGAATCGCGCCTGGTGAGGTACGGGCATCGCTTTGCGTACGAGGAACATAAGGCCTAACGGCTCGCATGAGGCAAGGTCGGCAGGCGGATGGCCGCAGCCTCTTGAAAATGCCGATATCTTCGCCACTGCCGCTTGCGGCGAGCTCCAAAGTCATTGCTCCTCCATCACTTAAGGATTGTCTTGTTTCCTGTGACTGTGCTACGTTAAATGGAAAGTCCACGCCTTATTTCCACATACACAGAACGAGTGTGGTGGCCGGCGCACTGGATGCGTGTAGGTGGTGGTGCCATGAAGGATGTCGTCGCTTCGATGCCAACGGAACGTCTCGAGCAGGAAGGATTCGCGAATCGCAAGCTGATTCGACCTTCCCTCAACCGCAACGATCACAATTCCAATCACACTCAGGCCCCTATGGAACGACGCGAACGTCCCGCCGGAGGTGGAGGCGGCAAAAAGGCCGCACCGCCCGAGACAACCAACGCCGAAAACTTCTACTACCAGAAGCAGATGCAAGGCAAAACCCCGATGGTCCTGGTGCTGCGCGATGGCGAAGAGATCCACGGGGTCATTGAGTGGTACGACAAGCATTGCCTGAAGGTGAACCGCTCTTCCCAGCCCAACATCGTGGTCTACAAGCCCGCGATCAAGTACATGTACAAGGAAGGCGAGAACTCCCGGTAAGTCTGACCGGAGGTCTTGCTACTTTCGATACGTGCAGGTACTTCTGAGACCTATACGCCCCTAGGTTCCTCAATCTCAGAGTGATATACTCCGCGTCAACAACCCTCTAATAGAGCCATTTTCGTCGCATCTGGCCGAGATGCGGGTCGAAGTGTCGACCTTCCGAAGAGGGAGCGACTGATGAGCACAATCACGGTCACAGAGCGGCAGAGTTTTGCGGGACGCCAGGCGATGATGCGCCGCGTCGCGCCACGCCGGAAAGTTGCAGTCCCCTTGAACGTCACGATTCTGCGGTCGGGCGTGCCCGACGCCGTGCCGGGACGCTCGGTCGATGTCGGGGAAGGCGGCATCGGCGCTGTTCTTGCGGCCGAGCTTTTTCCCGGAGAACTCGTCGGGGTGGAATTCCGGCTACCCAACGCCGGCTCCGTGCTGGCCAAGGCCCGGGTGTGCTACCAGGAAAGACTTCGTTGCGGCCTGCAGTTTCTGTCGATTCCCGCAGAACAGCGCGAAATGCTGGGCGCATGGACGCTGGACGTTCCACGGCGCAGTACCATGCTCGAGGCGCCTGCGAAACCCGTCACTCAATCCAAGCCCGTGCAGCGCACCGATGCACCGCTACCGAAATTCCTGGCAGATTCCTCTTATCGCTCGGAGACGACTCCTCGTTATTTGAAGCGCAAGATCTTCATGTTGCTGGCCGCGTCGGTGATTGTGGCAGCCGGCGTGGGCTGGTGGCAGTGGGAGCAAGGTTGGCAGGAACTCGAGTCGCGCGTGCCGGGACGCTCCATCGAAGTGACGGCGCAGGCTCCAACCGCGGTCGGCTTTGAAGTTATGCAGCGACTACTGGTGCACAAGGTTGATCCCGTGGCGCCGGCCGGTCCCAGGATTCGCGGCATTGCAGTCGTCTCGGCAGTGATCGGGCGCGACGGATCGGTCCTCAAAGTTCTGCCCGTGAGCGGGCCGGAACCGCTGATTCGCTCTGCGCTGGATTCGGTGCAGTGGTGGAAGTTCGAGCCGTATCGCCAGAATGGCGCTCCAGTCGAAGTTGAGACTTCGCTCGCCATCGAATTCCGATAAATTTTTCGATAAGTACTTCTTGTGGGATGGCGCCCGCCGCTTACTTCGGCGCGATGCGGTTCTTTCTGATTCCATCCAAAACAACGACGCTGCTGATGCCGAAGCATCCCACCGCGATAAGGGCAGCCACTTGGTAAAGATTCGCTCCCAAGCGAAGCCGATCGGCGAACAAAGCACATCCGGCACAGAAAATTCCAATCAGATTGAGCCACTGCGGCACCCGCACCTGGGCCGGCGAAGCCTCGCGTAACAGCCTCTGAAACAGGACGGCGGCCAGGCCGATCGCGGCGAGTACGACTGCGGCGATCGGGCTACGGAACGCGCCGCCACGCGTGTAGATGACGACCATGGAGATGGCGAGGATAAGCAGGCCGGCGGCGATCACCGTCCAACGGCGGGATGCGTTGGTCGAAGGTTCTGGCAAGTGGGTTCTAGGAAATCTAACCCATTGTAGACAGACTCCAGACGAGTTGCGAGTGCGAAACGGGTTGCATCAATTTGTGCCCGACAACCATTCAGCAGGGCGGTGGTCCCCATGATTGAGAGCGTAGAGTACAAGTTCCACGCGCGTTGAGATACCTAGTTTCTCAAAAATCCGGAAAAGATACTTTTTGACGGTGTGCTCGCTGAGGGCCAGTTCCTGGGCGATCTCGCGATTGGAAAGGCCTTCGGCAACCAGGGCAACGACCTGTTCTTCGCGGGGCGTGACCAGGACATCGCCGTTGACGTTGACGACGCGCAACGATGGCACCTGGGAGACCATATCGATGAGGAAATCGATTTGCTCGGCGGTAGCCCAGATCTGGCCGCGGTGCACCACCTGAATGCATTTGCAGAGCGAGCGGAATTGGGAGACAGAGAAACAAAACAATCCGCGGGCGCCGGATCGAAAGGCGTTCACGACGAGTTCGCGGTCGATCGACTGGAGCACAAGAATTTTTGCGATTCTCGGGAACGAGATATGAACGCGGCGCAGGATTGCCATGTCGTGCCAAGTGGACGCCTGACCTGCGGGGGCGAGTAGCAGCACGTCGACCGGAAAGCTGGCCAACAATTTCAGGATCTCCTCGGGGTCCAGCGAACAGGCGGTGACTTGAAACTCCGGCCGTCGGCGCAGTGCGCCGGTGAGCAATTGCAACTGCATCTGGTTGGAATCGGCGACCAGGATGTGGATAGGAGGACTGAGAGATTCTTTCGCAATCTTTGCTGGCTGGATGCTCTTTTGCACAATGTCGCGATTTTAGGGAGTGCGCGGGGATGAGTCATGGTTAACAGTCACCGTTTTTTGTGACGGGTTCCATTTGGTCAGGCTGACTGAAATATGCGAAAAAAGCTCCAGCAGCTTCCGCTGCGCGGCGCCGGTCGGGTAGAGCGCTGTCGGCAAACCCTTCGCGCCGGGCGGCTTATCCGGCAGAGAAATCACGAGCCGATGTGCGAACGCGACTTCCGTGCAAGAAGCAAGTCCACGGAAGTAGGCGCATCATGAGTAGACAGTAATTCCCTCAGGGGTGTGTCCCCCTCCCGAGGGTTCTCGACCCCTAAAGCCAGAAATCCAGCCAAGCTGCGAGGAGAGCAACGCACTCAGTGTGCGTAAGCGGGTATACCCACTCGGGTAGGCAACACGCGTTATGTCTTGCTGAAAAATCCATGCAGTCTTACGTTGCAGAGGCACGGTAATGGAAAACAGCGCAGCATCGAAATGAAGCCCTCTTCCTTAATTCTGCTGGCAGTTTTCGTTACGGTGTTGTTGATGGCAGTGTCCGAAGTCGCGAGTGCCCAGGAAACAGGTTCGGACCGGGGGGTTCAAAAAACACCTGTCTCTCCGGCAGTAAGTGTTCCGGAGGGTGTTGGGACGGCGGCTTCTCAACCCGGTGGAGCGGTCGGCACGGGAAACCCAGTGCTCGGAAGGCATCGCCGACCGCTCTACCGGTTCAACAAGAGTGACGTGCTCGAGCTCAGTTTCGCGTTCGCTCCCGAATTCAATCAAGTTGCGACCGTTCAGCCGGACGGTTTTATCACGCTGCGCGACGCCGGGCACCTGGTCGCGGAAGGATCGACGGCCGAGGAACTGGAGGCCGCGATCGCAGAGGCCTACCTGAATCTGCTGCACGACCCTCAAGTTACGGTGGGCTTGAAGGATTTTGACCATCCCTATTTCATCGCGGGCGGCGAAGTAGGGCGCCCGGGGAAGTACGAATTGCGGGGCGAACTCACGGTTTCGGCTGCCGTCGCGATCGCTGGAGGATTCACCGAACACGCGAAGCATTCCCAGGTCGTGCTGTTTCGACACGTAAGCGCCGATCTGGTGGAAACGCATGTGCTCAACGTAAAAGAGATGTTGAGGCAGCGGAATTTGCGGGAGGATCCCGCGCTGCAAGCGGGGGACTACGTATTTGTTCCACGCAGTGCAATCTCGAAAATTATGCGTTTCATGCCTGCCACGAGCATGGGGATGTACTCCTCGGCTCCGAGATTCTGAACGCTCCGGAACGCCGGAATTTATTAGCAGTGCTTTATGACGGCAGAGGTATCAGCCCGCAACGAATCACCTGATTCGGCGTCTCCCACGCTGCGCGACTTGTTGGTGGTTCTGTTTCGCCAGCGGCGCGTTGCGGGATGCACTTTTCTGCTCGTACTCCTTTTGACCGCCGCGTATGCGTGGATCACCCCCGCCTACCAGTCGCATATGAGAGTCCTGCTGCGCCGTGGACGTGTGGATCCCGTGGTCACGGCAGAACCGAATTCTCCGATTGCCCTGACTCATCCGGAGATCAGCGAAGCGGAACTGAATTCTGAGGTCGAACTGCTGCGCGACCAGCAACTGTTGCAGACGGTGGTGGAGCAGAACGGATTGGCGGGGGCGAACGAACCCGCCAATGAAGTTCGGATGGCCCGGGCGGTGCGCAAGCTGGCAGGCCGGTTAAAAGTGGATGCGATTCGAAAAACGAATCTGATCTCGGTGACCTACGATGCTTCGGACCCGTCGCTGGCGGCCCGGGTGCTGAACACATTAGCGGCAGCGTATCTCGCAAAACATAAGGCGGTACGACGATCCTCGGAAGAACTGCCCTTCTTCGAGCAGCAAACAATGCGCTCACGGGCGCAACTGGACGCAGCAGAAACGCGCTTGCTCGACTTCAGCCAGGACCGGGGCGTGGTTTCCGGAGCGATCGAGCGCGACCTCGCCTTGCAGAGGACAAGCGAAATTGAAACCGGGCATCAGCAGGTTATCGTGTCGATTCAGGAGACATCGCGTCGGGCGCAAGATCTGCGCGCCAGGCTGAGGTCACTGCCAGAGCGAAGCACGGCCGACATCCGCACTTCTGACAATCCTCAACTTCTCGAGGTATTGAAAGCAAAGCTCCTTGAACTGGAACTCAAGAAGACGGAATTGCTGACGAAATTCCAGCCGTCGTATCCCCTCGTGCAACAGGTCCAAACGGAAATCGATCAAGCGAGAGCGTCGATCAGCGCCGAACAATTGACACCCGTTCGGGAAGAGACGACAGAGAAGGATCCCAACTACGAATGGACGAAGTCGGAACTCAGCAAAGCCGAAGTTGAACTGGGTGCGCTGTGCGCGCGGGAGAGGGCGATCCGCGGCGAACTAGCGGTGACGCGTTCCCAGGCACGGCAACTGGGCGAAGCCACGATTCGACAGCAAGACCTGCTGCGCGGCATGAAGACGGCGGAGGAGAGCTACTTACTTTATACGAAGAAGAGAGAGGAGGCGCGGATCAGCGACGCACTCGACCAGCGCGGAATCGTAAATGTCATTCTGGCGGAGCCGCCTGTGGCTCCCGTTCTGCCCAAGCACCCAACGTTTGTTTGGGTGGCCTTTGGACTATGCGCTGCGACGTTCACCGGCGCGGGGTTGGCCTTCGCCGTGGACTATGCCGATCCCGCATTTCGCAGCCCGGAAGAGGTCGCGGAGTGTTTGCACGCGCCCGTGCTGGCGTCTTTACCCAGGGAAGCCGCATGACAGCCAATGTCGGAGTGCTGCGCAGGATCTTGACGGCTGAAGCAGCCGAAGACAAGAAGCCTCTTTCTATTGTGGCGACGGAGGAGGCTAGACCGGAATGGGATCCGCAGAGATTCGGCGAAGAGCAAATCCGAGGACTGGTCCGGCAGGTGTTCCTTCCGGGATGGCCTCGGCCGTCCCGGCAAGTCGTATTTAGCGGCGCCGACAGTGGAATCGACGTGTCAGCGCTCTGTATAAGAACGGCCGAGACGTTAGCGGCTGAGGGAGCCGGAAAGGTCTGCCTGGTAGAGACTGATATCGAACACGGGCACCTTGAGCGGCGATATGGGAGGACCAGCAACGACGGTGACGTCAGGTTTGAAGCTACCGGGGCGGTGCGCGCGTCCTCCCGCCAGATTCGGAAAGGACTGTGGCTGGCTGATGCACGCGCCTTCCTCGGGGAACGCGCGAATATTCACAACTTAACGTTGCTGCGAAGCCGGCTAGGGCAACTGCGGCGCGAGTTCGACTACGCCGTGATTCATGCGCCGTCGGTGGAGAACTCCGAGAGCGCAGCGTTGCTAGCGCACATAAGCGATGGCCTAGTGCTAAGTGTGGAAGCGCATCGAACGCGCAGGGTAAATGCGATTCGCATTCGCGATCGTCTGCTTGGGGCGAATGTGCGCTTGCTGGGAGTGGTGTTGCAGGAACGTACGTTTCCAATTCCGCAGCAACTCTACCGCAAACTCTGAAGCTGAGGAGATTCCGCCAGTCGATGGCGCCATCGTTGTTTTGATATAGGCACGCGCAAACCTGGAGATGATGCAGTGGCTGTTGCTGCAATTCGACCCGAACCCTTGCTGGAACGACGCGCTTGCGTCGCACGCCTTATTCCCGGTCAAAAAGCAGTGCAGGCTCACCACCGGAAGGGCCCTCGTTCCGTGGGCCAAGACGATGTGCATCGGGTGGCGAGTCAGCAAGAATCGCGGAGCCACTGGCCGTCCACAGCGGATTTGCTGCTACCGGCACCGTTCAGGGGAAACGATTCCCGAGAATTTGGGGCAGCGTTGGCGACGGACTATGCGTTGATTGCGATTGGTTGGACTGGCTTGGGTCTTCTCAGCTTCGTTCCTGGATTCAGGGGCCTGCCTTCGTTCCTGAGCCTCCGGTTTCTGGGGGCTGGCTTCCTCTTCGCAGTGCTTGTCACGTTACTTGGGCATTCCGAAGGCCTGTACCAGGGACGAGAGGCACGAGCGAGCGTGGCCGCCGCTGCCAAGTCGGTTTTGTGGGCGACACTCGTCGTGTGTATCGGCGTTCAACTGCTGGGATTCTCTCAGCCTTCTGTCGTGCCCATGGCGTCGTCTGCGCTCCTGACGTTCGTTGTTCTAACCACAGGGCGTCTTTGGCGCGCCGAGAACGTACGGAAATCCGGAGAAAGCACGTGTCGCAATGTGCTCGTGATAGGGTCGGAAGTGGCCGCTCAGCGGGTTGCCGCTCACATTGGTGAACATCCTGAATTGCGAAGGGTGGTCCGGCGCTGCTTAGACGAGGACGAGGTTGTAACGCACGGAATCGCGTCGTTCGGCGATCGCATCGCAACCATGACGCGCGCTGAATTTGTGGATGAGGTGATTCTCGCAGCGCCATCCCGGCGCGACCTTGCGCAAGCAGTCATTCGAGAGGCGCAAAGAAATCATCTCGATGTAAGCGTGCTGCCCGACTTATATGGATACGAGTTTCACGGTCGGCACCTGGAACAGGTGGGCAGCGGGCCGCTGCTGACACTCCACGAGGAAAGGATGCCCGCAGGCGGCTTGTTCCTGAAGCGGGTTATGGACATTGCAATATCGGGATGTGCTCTGCTTGCGTTCGGGCCGCTGCTGTTAATCGTGGCGGCGGTGGTGAAGTTGGATTCGCCGGGGACGGCCTTCTACAGCGCGATGCGTCTTGGAAGGAAGGGCAGACGCTTCCGGTGCCACAAGTTCCGCACGATGGTGGCCGATGCGGAAGACAATAAGGAACAACTACGAGAGCACAGAACCAGCGGGAAGGACCAACCTTCAAAGTCGTGCAGGATCCGCGGATCACGAGACTGGGAAAGTGGCTACGCCGCTACAGCATCGATGAGTTCCCGCAATTGTGGAATGTCTTGGTGGGGGAGATGAGCCTGGTCGGACCGCGTCCGCACCCGCTCGACGATTGCGCCCGCTATGAACTGGAACACCTGCGGCGATTGGACGTCACTCCGGGGATCACCGGCTTGTGGCAGGTAACCGCACGGCGGAGCGCGTCGTTTCAAACCAACATGGCGCTCGATCTGGAGTACATCGAGGGCTGGAGTGTGTGGCTGGATATTCGCATCCTGGCGCGCACGATCGCGGTTGTCTTCCAAGGAACAGGCTCGTGAGGGCTGACGCTGCCCTTGGTATTGCCTTGCATTCCGGGGGCTTCGAGCGAGGCCGGAATGGCTGGAGTATTCCGCTGCTCAGGGTTCTGCTTGCGCCGTTGCAGTTGATGCTGGCGGCGCCGACCGCGCTCTACCTGCTCACCTTAACCGCCTTTCTTTTCAGACCCCCGGCCTTCGCATTCCACTCGATCGACCGCATTACCTTCGTCACGCTGGCTTTGGTCGTTGGAGTCCGGCAAGTAATCGCGCGCCGCAGACTTCCGCCAAGCAGCTTGACGGTTCCCTTGCTCGCATTGGCGGTGCTTTCATCGATCGGTATGTTTCGTCATTCATTCGAAGCGAGCACCTGGAGCGTTTTGGCAGCGAAGTTCTTCGTACCCTTTGCAATGTTCTGGATGGCCGGGCTGGTGTTTCAAGAAGAACGCTCGCTGTGGTGGCTGGAGAAATTCTGCTTCGTGGTGCTGGCGTATTTGAGTTTTATTTCCATCGCCCACTTGATGGGCGCCTACGAACTGGTATTCCCGCGCTTCATTCTTGACGAGAACCTCGGCATTCACGCCGAGCGGGCACGCGGGCCATTCCTCCAGGCGGTTGCGAATGGCGTCACCATCAATATGCTCGGCTTGCTGGCGATCGACGGGTATCGCAATGAGGCGACTGAAGGGGATGGCCGGAACCGTGCTGGTCGCGGCTTTGCCTCTGGCCATTCTCGCGACTAAAACGCGCGCGGTGTGGCTTTCGTTTGTGTTATCCGCGATCTGGCTGACTTCGAAGCTAAACGACCGGAGATTGCGTCGCGCTCTGTTGGTTGCTGGAATCAGCGGGGCAGTTGCAATGCTGGCAATCATCGGGCTGGCAGACGGCGTCCGCGGGCTTGGCGACAGGTTTGAGGAAAGCAGCCCGGTCGAGTTCCGGGTAGCGGCCTATCACGCCGGGTACGAGATGTTCCTGGAGCGTCCGCTGTTCGGGTGGGGAACGAAAGAATTGCAGGAAGAACTGGCGCGGAGAATCAGCGGATTTCACGGCGAGTCGTTCGCCGTGCACAACACCTACTTCGACGTGCTGCTCGAACAGGGGGTCGTGGGACTGGCACTTTACCTTTGGATCGTATGCGCGTTGTTCAGGCTGGGATGTCGTGAGACCAACTCGGCCGCTCCGGTGGTTGCTTCGATTCACAAGGCCTGGCTGCCGCTATTGGCAGGGTATTTCGTCAATGCCACTTTTGTCGTGATGAATTATCAGTTCGTGAACGGCTTGCTGTTCACTTGCGCTGGAGTTCTTGCGGCCCATTCTCATCTGCGAAACCACCCTTTGGAACTCTCGAGGCAGCCGTGAGATCGCTCCTCGAACGGGACACGACGACTGTGCAGATGGCGCGAACTCTTCCCCAGAAAGCTTCGCGTGACCTGGCTACGTTAACCACGAAGGCCGGGGCCTACTTGGGCGTGCGCTATGGCCTGGGAGTTCTGGTCAGCTTCGCCAATATGCTCGTGCTCACGCGGTGGATTGGTCCGCATGCCTACGGCATTTTTGTGACTGCCCTGGGGTTGTCGGGGTTCCTCGCTTCGCTGACCCGCGGCGGGATCGACACCTACCTGGTGCGCGCGGAAAAGGAACCGACCGCGGATTCGTACGATATCGCCAACACGCTGGTCAGTGGATTGTCGGTGATATTGATGTTGGGGGGAATCGGACTCATTCCCTTACTCACGAAGTGGTACGCCGGGCGTGAGTTTGTCTGGCCTTATCTAGCCACCTTGCTCACGGTTCCACTCGCGGGAATCGCGGGACCAGCCACAGCCAAACTCGAACGCGACCTAAATTTTCGAGCGGCGGCGGGTATCGAGTTGGGCGGACAGTTTCTTGCACTGATCGTTGCGGTTGTTCTGGCGTGGCGGAAATGCGGCGTCTGGGCTCCGGTGATAGGACTTATGGCGTGGCAGTTCTGGGCGGCTGCAGGAGCACTCTGGGCGGCGCGTTTGAGACCGAGATTCCGTTTCGAATCAGGCGAGGCCCGCAGAATGCTCTCTTTCGGGATTGCCTACAGCGCTTCGCTGCGGGTATGGCAGTTGCGCAACCTGGTCAATCCCTTGCTCGTCGGGCGATTGGTGGGGGCGGAAGGAGTGGCCTTCGTCGCACTGGCGGTTCGCTTCGCCGAGGGGCTGGGGTTCATCCGCAACGCAGCCGGACGCCTGGCAATCGCAACCCTGTCGCGGCTGCAGCACGATCGCCAACGCTTTCAATCTGTGCTCGAAAGTGCCCTCACATTTCAGCTGTGGTCGCTGGGACCACTCTTGTGTGGATTCGCTGTGATCGCGCCACTGGCGATCCCACGCATGCTCGGATCGAGATGGTTGGTCGGGCTGGAAATCTATCCCTTCGTAGCCGCGGGTGTGCTTGTGAATTCCGTCTACAACCTGCAGGCTTCTGCCTTATACGTTGCTGGGCGACAGTGGCTGGTCTTGCGGGCATACGCGCTGCATATCTGTCTGCTGGCCGGAGGGACGTTGTTATTGGTGCCTCTGCGAGGAATCGTTGGATACGGATGGGCAGAGATTTTCGCTTGCGGCGGGTACGCGCTACTTCATGTCGCCGGGCGGCGGTTTGCTCGCGTGTCCTACCAGCAGTTGGGCTGGCTCGCGTTTGTTTTTCTGCTCCCACCTTTCACGCTGCTTTTTCACAATGCCTGGCGTGCCCTGCTCTGGGTGCCGCTCTTGTTGTTCCTGGCTGCAAAGGCTCGTAGCGGACTGCAAACCACCCTCGCTCAACCGACGCGTACGCCGCGAGCAATCGAGCCACTCCCCTCGCTGACACGCACGGAAACATAAACAACATGCCGAGGATCGCCTACATTACGAACCAGTTCCCTGCCACCGTCGAGTGGTATGTCGTGGACGAGATCGTTGAATTGAGACGGCGAGGGGTGGAAGTCATTCCGTGCAGCGGACAAAAGGTCAGGCCCGAGGATGTGCCACACGAGCTAAAGGTGTACGCCCGCGAAGCGTTTGCGCTCCGGCCGATGCGCGCCGATATCTTGTTCCGCGCCTTGTGGACGTGCGCGTCGAATATCGCGCTGCTGCGGGATCTGCTCGGGAAAACATTCGAGCGTCCCAGCAAATCGGTTGGCCGCCTCGTCCGCACGCTGGCGCACACGTTCCTTGGAGCGTACTGTGCCGCGCTCTTGCGGGACCAGGATGTCGATCACATTCATGTGCATCACGGCTACTTCGCTTCGTGGGTGGCCATGGTGGCGGCACGCTTTCTAGGAATCACTTTCAGCATGACGCTGCACGGATCTGACCTGCTTGTGCATGCCACGCACATGGAAAGGAAACTCGCGGAATGCAAGTTTTGTCTGACGGTATCGGAATTTAACCGGCGCCACATTCTGGCGCACTACCCAGCAGTCGATCCGAAGAAGATCCTGCTGCGAAGGATGGGAGTCGATTTACCTCGTCTTGCGCCTACAACCCTTCAACGACCAATGCCGACACCAGTACTGCTCAGCGTAGGACGGCTGCATCCCGTCAAGGATCACGTGTTCTTGCTGCGCGCCTGCTACTTCCTGCGGGCGTGCGGTCTGCAATTTCGCTGTCTGATTGTAGGAGACGGGCCAGAACGGCGGAAGCTGGATTTCCTCATTGATGAACTGCGCATTGGGGACATCCTCACCCTGGTGGGACACGTGCCGCACAGTGAGATTTCCGATTTTTACGACAATGCAGACCTGATCGTACTCACTAGCCGGAGCGAGGGAATTCCGCTGGTCTTAATGGAGGCGATGGCGCGAAAGAAGGTTGTGCTGGCGCCGGCGATCACGGGGATTCCCGAGCTTGTCATCAATGGAAGGAACGGCTTCCTCTACCAGCCCGGATCACTGGAGGAGTTCGTGTGGCGAGCGATGGAGATCTGCGAATCATTAAGAGCACTCGATCCGGTGCGGAGGAACGCCCGGGAACACGTGCGCATGCACTTCAATCGACAAACAAATCTTCGACATTTTGCGAATGCGTTCCTGGAAAATATTGGGCAGGGCGATGGGAGTTGCGTCGATGAGGATCCTGTACTGCAACAAATATAACTTTCGCTTCAGCGGCACCGAGGTATACCTGTTCGACCTCATGAAGATGATGCAGGAACGGGGTCATGAGGTGGCGTTGTTTTCCATGAGTGACCCGCGCGGCGAGCCGACTACATTCGACGACTATTTTATTCCGCACACCGACTTCAAGGAATCGGGCACCGGCTTGCTGCGGCATGTGCGTCTGGCGGGGCACGCTGTTTATTCGAGGACGGCGCGTCACCGGCTGGGACAGATGATTGCCGACTTTCGGCCCGATATCGCGCATGTCCGCAACATCTATCACCATCTTTCGCCCTCCATTTTCTGGGAACTCAAGCGCCACAATGTGCCGGTGGTGTATCACCTGAACGATTTCAAGTTGCTCTGTCCAAGCTACAACCTGACGAATCGCGGCAAAGCGTGCGAGGAATGTGGAGGCGGGAATTTCTGGAAAGTTGTTGCGAAGGGTTGCTACCACGGCGGTCGCGCACGCGGTGCCGTGCTGGCAGCTGAAGCTTATGTGCATCACTGGCTGCGAACTTACGAGAAATGCGTAGACCGGTTCCTGGCCCCGAGTGCATTTGTTCGCGCCAAACTGATGGAGGCGGGATGGAGTGCAGAACAAATCGATGTCCTCCCGCACTTCCAAGGAATGTCAGACGATGTGCCGCTACCGCCGCCAGGGAATGCTTCCATCTTGTACTTCGGGCGCCTCTCTGCGGAAAAGGGCGTTGACGATTTACTGCGAGCGAAAAGCGCGCTGCCCAACGTCCGCCTGGTAATCGCGGGCGACGGCCCGGAGCGTGCGGCGCTAGAGGACCTTACGCGGCGCCTGGGGCTGGGCAATGTTGAATTCGTCGGGCATCTGCATAATGACGACTTGCAGCGCCAGATTCGCGAATCTCGCTTTACTGTTCTACCGTCTCACGCCTACGAAACACTCGGCAAAACAATTTTGGAATCGTATGCCCTGGGGCGCGCCGTGGTTGCGTCCGACCTGGGTTCACGCCGAGAATTCGTGCGCGATGGTGAGACCGGATTTCTGTACCCGGTCGGTGATGTTGAGAAACTGGCGGCGGTTCTTCGTTTCCTGTGCGAGCGACCTGAATGCGCGCAAGAAATGGGTCGGGCAGGACGCGACTTCGTTCGAGTCCAGCACTCGCCGGTTGCCCATTATCGCGCGATGACAAAGTTGTACCAGCGACTAATCGCTACAAAAGTGGGATTGGCGAGACCTGCGAGTCCAGCCAGAGCGCGCACTGCCCCGGTCCGCATAGCATTCATCGGGGGACGGGGCGTGATCGGGAAATACAGCGGCATCGAGGGATACTACGAAGAGGTCGGGCGACGGCTCGCCGAGGCAGGTCACGAAGTCACCGTGTATTGCCGCAATCATTTCACCCCACCGCAGCACGAACACAACGGGATGCGGCTGGTACGCTTTCCGTCGCCACGCTCGAAACATTTCGAGACCTTCGTCCATACTCTAGTCAGTTCCTTGCACTGCCTGACCGAGCCTTATGACATCGTGCATTACCACACGCTAGGCCCAGCCTTGTTTTCCTTCATCCCGCGCTTAGCCGGCAAGAAGACCGCGGTCACCGTGCAAGGACTGGACTGGCAGCGCAAGAAGTGGGGAACCATCGCGTCGGCCGTACTTCGCTTCGGTGAATATGCCGCAGTTCGCTTTCCGGACGAAACCATGGTCGTGTCCAAGACATTGAGGTCCTACTATCGCGCACGCTATGGCGCGCGGACTCGTTATGTTGCCAATGGAGCCGTCTTGCGCGACAAGCAATCGGCCGCGAGGATCCACGAACTAGGCTTGGAATCCGGGAAATACGTCCTGTTTCTTGGGAGATTCTCTCCTGAAAAGAACTGCCACTTGTTGGTGGAAGCTTTCGAGCAGGTCGATACGAGCGTGAAGTTGGTGCTCGCGGGGGGCGGCCGCTCGCCGGATGCGTACTCGCAACAACTTCTTGGACACGCCAGCGATCGCATCGTGTTTCTTGATTATGTTGCCGGAGGAATGTTCGACGAACTCCTGACTAATGCCATGCTGTTCGTACTTCCTTCCGACCTGGAAGGGCTTTCGCTCGCCTTGCTTGAGGCCATGGGCGCTGGCCTGTGTGTTCTGGTCAGCGACATTCCCGAAAACCTCGAACTCATGGACGGCGCTGGCTTCACCTTTCATCGCGGTGATGTTGCCGACTTGAGCCGGATGCTCGCGCTGCTCATACAGGCGGATTCGCTCCGGGCAGATGCAGGACGCGCCGCCAGAAGACGGATCGAGGAGCAGTATCTGTGGCCGAAGATTACAAAAGAGATCGAAACGGCCTACCTCGAAATGCTGGGTTGAGAGCGCAATGCAGCACCATCGCGTAGGCTTGATGCTAGAAGTCCCGCCCGCGTCTGTGGGGCGCATCGACAGGCGACTTTTTCAATTACAATCGGTTGGTGTGTAAACAGGTCCGGCGATCTGCGATCCCGGGCCTCCGGGTGTTTGCGCATGGAAAGGGGCGCCTTCGCAGCGTGGAGAATACGATCCTGGTCACCGGCGGGGCAGGCTTTATCGGCTCCAACTTCATCTTGCACTGGATGGAGCGCGAAGACAGTCGGGTCGTAAACCTCGATAAGTTGACCTATGCGGGAAATCCCCGAAATCTCGAACGTTTCTTTTCGAATTCTCGCTACACGTTCGTGATAGGCGACATTGGCGACCGCAAGCTGGTTGCGGAGTGTCTGCTCACTCACAAACCGCGCGCTATCCTCCACTTCGCGGCGGAGAGTCACGTGGATCGATCCATCCTCGGACCAGATGATTTCGTGCGCACCAACGTCCATGGCACTTTCAGTTTGCTGGAAGAAACGCGCGCCTACTGGTCGAAGCTGAATTCAAGCGATCAAGAATCATTCCGTTTTTTGCAGGTTTCGACCGACGAAGTATACGGATCGCTGGGCGCCCACGACCCGGCGTTCACCGAACTCACTGCCTACGCTCCGAACAGCCCGTACTCAGCTTCCAAAGCTGCGGCGGACCATCTGGTGCGCGCCTATCACCACACGTATCAGTTGCCGACATTGACGACGAATTGTTCCAACAACTACGGACCATTCCAGTTTCCCGAAAAGCTGATTCCGCTCATGATTCACAATGCGCGATCCGGAAGACCCTTACCGATTTATGGCGACGGCAGGAACGTGCGTGATTGGTTGTATGTCGGCGATCATTGCGAAGCTTTGCGCACCGTCCTCGCGGGCGGCCGGGCGGGATCGACTTACAACGTGGGTGGCTGGAACGAAAAGACGAACCTTGAAATCGTGGAGACTCTTTGCTCGCTGCTCGATGAATTTTGCCCGAAGGATCCGGTCGTGCCGCATCGCAATCTCATCAGCTACGTAACCGACCGCCCCGGACATGATCGGCGTTACGCGATCGACGCGCGCAAAATCGAGAAAGACTTGCAATGGCATCCGCGCGAGACATTCGAGAGTGGCATTCGTAAAACAATTTACTGGTACCTCGAAAACGACGAGTGGACGAAGCAAGTAACCAGCGGGGCGTACCGGCAATGGATCGAGACACAGTACGCCGCCCGCGACGCAAGCACTCGACCGGCATAGCGCACATAGGCATCGACTCTTATCATGGCAACGACAAGCGCGGATCGCCCGCGATACAAAGGCATCATACTGGCGGGGGGCTCGGGGACCCGACTGTACCCAGTAACGCAGGGCACGTGCAAAAGCCTACTCCCGATTTACAACAAGCCCATGGTCTACTATCCGCTTTGCACACTGATGCTGGCGGGAATTCGCGACATCCTGATCATCTCGACTCCTGAAGATACCCCGAGATTTGAGCAGTTGCTGGGCGATGGGCACCAGTACGGCATCCAAATCGGTTATGCCGTTCAGCCCAAGCCGGAAGGTATCGCGCAAGCATTTCTGGTGGGCGAACAATTCATCAGTGGAAGCCCCTGCGCCTTGGTGCTTGGAGACAACATCTTCTATGGTCACGATCTGGCCAAGGATTTGCGCTCGGCCACAGAGAAGACTAAGGGCGCACGAGTTTTTGCTTATCCGGTGTTCGATCCGGAGCGATATGGCGTGGTTGAGTTTGACACCACTGGGCGCGCGTTGAGCGTCGAAGAAAAGCCCAAGACACCAAAATCGCGATATGCCATCACGGGGCTGTATTTTTACGACGCCCAGGTAGTCTCGATCGCCAAGTCTTTGAAGCCGTCCGCGCGTGGAGAGCTCGAGATCACCGACATCAACAAGACTTATTTGGAGCGTGGTGAACTTGATGTGATGGTCATGGGCCGCGGAATGGCGTGGCTCGATACCGGGACCCATGAGTCCCTGATGGACGCTGCGCTTTACATCCAGGCGATCGAGAAGCGCCAGGGGTTGATGGTGGCGTGCCCCGAAGAAATCGCGTTCCGCTCGGGCTACATCTCTGCGGATCAAATCGAAGCCACTGGTCGTTCCATGAAAAATGGATACGGCGAATACCTTCTGCAGCTACTTCGCGACAAGGTTTTCTAAGCGATCTGAAATCACTGCATGAAAATCATAAGCAAACCGCTGCAGGACGTGCTTGTTCTGGAGCCCAAGGTCTTCGGCGATGCGCGCGGCTTTTTTCTGGAGAGCTACAACGAACGTGTCATGACCGACGTGGGCATTCGAGAACATTTCGTGCAAGACAATCAGTCGCTATCCGCTCGCAACGTGGTACGTGGACTGCACTACCAGGTACGGCAAGTTCAGGGAAAATTGGTGCGCGTGATCGTGGGCGAGATACTGGACGTGATCGTTGACCTGCGTCGAAGTTCGTCCACTTTTGGGCAGTGGAGTGCGGTGCAACTGTCAGGCGAGAACAAGCACATGCTGTGGATCCCCCCCGGATTTGCGCACGGCTTTCGCGTGGTTTCTGAAAACGCCCACGTGCTCTACAAAGCCACCGACTATTACCTGCCGGAGGCCGAACGCACAGTTTCGTGGAATGATCCGGATCTGAAGATCGATTGGCGACTGTCCGACGACCCAATTGTTTCCGAGAAGGATCAGCGCGGCACATCATTCCGCGACGCCGAGAAGTTCGAATAGGAAATTTCCGCCATGCGCGTGACGATTTTCGGAGCCACCGGCCTGCTTGGCAAAGCAATGATGCGGGAGTGGCAGGCCGATGAAGTTGTGGGCCTGGGTTCGAAAGACGTCGATATCCGTTCACAAGCTCAGGTCATAGAAACGATCCGGCTGCACCGTCCAGAGTGGGTCGTTTTGGCCGCGGCCTACACCGACGTTGATGGATGTGAAACGCATTCGCAACTCGCCTTCGACGTAAATTGCCACGGTGCCGCGAATGTAGCGAAAGCGTGCGCCCAAGAAGACGTGCGACTCCTCTTCTTGAGCACGGACTACGTTTTCGATGGCACCAAGCGTACGCCCTACGAAATCGACGACCCGATCTCTCCGCAAACGGTGTACGGCAAATCCAAAGCGGCTGCTGAGGCCGAGATTCGCAACGCACATCCTGAGTCGTGCATTTTGCGGACTTCATGGGTGTTCGGTGTCGGCGGCAAATGTTTTCCTGACACAATTCTGAAGCTGGCTGCGACCCGGGCAGAACTCGACGTGGTCAACGATCAGCGCGGCTCTCCGACTTACACGGTCGACTTGGCCCGCACAATCATGCAGCTATGTAGCAAGGATGCGCGCGGCATTGTTCAGGCTACGAATCGCGGCGACTGCACGTGGTTCGATTTTGCTGCAGCGATTGTTGCGGGAGCGCGGTTGCCTACGCGCGTGCGCCCGACGTCGAGCGACAAGTTTGTTCGTCCGGCGAAGCGGCCGGAATACTCCGTCTTGTCTTCCCGAAGTCTGGAGCAATACGAACTCCAATTGCCTACCTGGCAGGATGCATTGGAGCGCTACCTCGCCGAGCGCGGGCTGCCCACCACCCCGTAGCTTCTAGACGGGGGAATCAAGTCCGGCAATTCCCAGAAAGCCGAAACATCCGCAGAATGTCGTGTCTGGTGACGACCCTATGGCCGAGCTGCGCGAAACCGATCTAAAACTCTCCTTTGAAATCGGACCCGGCAAGAAACCCCCGGACCGACGAGCTCTTCCCCGAAGCGGCACCGTGTTGAGCCGCATCGAAGATGCAACCTACGCAATTCTGCGGGAGCACGAAAAGAAAAGCGCCTAAGGCTCAGCCTCGCTCAGCACTTGGCCGAAGCCGACTATTTTCTGGTCCGCGGTTGCCGAGACGTCGATCTCCGCTGCGCCCGCTTGCTTCAACTGCTGATTCAGCGCAGGAATATCCTTGCTACGCAGTTCCCCCCATTTCGTGAGCTGCTCGTCGAGCGCCTTCTGCACCTCCGCGAATGTGGTCATCGCCTGGGTGGTCGGCGCGGCGTCCGCTGAATCCACGATCGCAAGCAGCGTGGCCAAACCGCTGTTCAGACGACCGAGCCCTCTGCCAGCTGGCGTGCTCAGGTACTGCGCACCGTATCCGCCAGCCGATCCCTCCACGTCCGCTGCTTTCTTATCGAGCTCGGTGATTTGAGTCTGTAGATTGGCGACCGCTGACGGGGAAACCTCTCTCAGCGCCTTCCGGAGTTTCTGGACCTGCTTGAGTGCATCGACGTCGCGCTGCATCGCTTCGACGATTCTTATTTCCAAATCAAATTGCGCTTTCAGATCCGTCGGCGAGGTTTTCACACGCGGATCCATCTTGATGGTTAACGGCTGGGTAAAAGTCTGTCCGCCGACCGTCAGCTTGGCTGAGTACATTCCCGGCAAGATGGTGGCTCCCAGCGGGTATAGAGGCGTGTCGCCAAAAATCGCCGAGATCGGGTAGTCGCGATCGAGAGCCGCCGGGGGCGGATAGTGCAGGTCCCACAGAAAACGATGCATGCCGGGCTCGGTTGAAAGCTTGCGCTCCGGCCGAATCCAATAGGTCGGCACATTAATGTCCTTCGCGTCGGGAACATCCGGCTTGTCCGCGCTGGAAAATTTGCGAACGAGTTTGCCCGTAGAATCCGATATCTCGAGCACGACGTCGCCGGAAGCCGCCGACTTGAGCCAGTAGTCGATCATGGCGCTGTCGGGCGGATTCTGGCCGGCTGGAATTTCCGGAGGGAGTGGTGTGTCGGTGCCATTGTTTCTTCGGAGGCGATAACTAAGCTGCGGCGTGAACAAATGAGCCGCAGAACTCGAGACTTCGGCGTTCACTTGCCGGAGCGGCGTGACGTTGTCGAGAATCCAGAACGAGCGCCCATGAGTGCCAACCACAACGTCGTCGCCATGAATTACGAGGTCACGCATCGAACTGGCGGGAAGATTCAGCTTCAAGGATTGCCAATGATCGCCGTCGTCGATGGAGAAGTACACGGTCCGCTCTGTGCCGGCAAAGAGCAAGCCTTGGCGCACGGGATCTTCGCGCACACTATTAACGGGCTCATTCTCGGCAATGCCAGTGGTAATCGCCTGCCAGGTTTTGCCGCCGTCGTGCGTGCGATAGATGTAGGGGCGCAGATCGTCGACACGAAGGCGGTTGACCGCGGCATACACGGTGTTCGAATCGAAGTGGGATGCGTCGAGTTGCGCAATCTTAGTCCAAGGCGTCAGTGCCGGAGGAGAAACGTTCTGCCATGACTTCCCGGCATCGCGCGTGATGTGAATGAGTCCGTCATCCGTGCCCGCCCAAATGACGTTCTTGTCACGAGGTGAGGGAGCAACCGCATAAATCACGCCGCGGTGCTTGCCCTTGGCGGGGTCGGCTCCAACGAAAGGTCCAAGCGTCGCAGGCACGCCGGGATCTTCGCGCGTGAGATCGGGACTGATCGTCTGCCAAGTGTTCCCACCGTCGGTCGTCTTGAACATTACGTTGGAACCAAGATATAGCGCGTGCGGATCGGCCGCAGAGAATATCAGCGGCGCGGTGCGATTGAAGCGATACTTGCCCGTGCGCAGCACCACGGGCGAAACGTCTTGCGTCTGACCGGTGATACGGTTGAATTTTGTGACCTTGCCACCGTAAATAATGTTGGGGTCGAGCGGATCGGGCGCAACGTATCCGTATTCTTCGACGCCCACGGGATACCAATCGCGAAAAGTGATTTCGCCGAAGTCGCTGCGGCTCGCGACGCCCGCACTCCCGCTTTCCTGCTGCCCGCCGTACACCCAGTAAGGAAACTGATTGTCGGTGATTACGTGATAGAACTGCGCGGTGGGCTGGTTGTACCAAGAACTCCAGGTCTCGCCATTATTGACGCTGATGGTCGCGCCCTGGTCGCTGGCGAGCGCAATGATCTGTGGGTTCTCCGGATTGATCCAGACTGTGTGGTAGTCGTCCCCGCCCGGCGCGCCTTTGATCGCGGTGAAGCTCTTGCCGCCGTCGGTGGAGCGATACGTCGAAGTGTTTGGGACAAAGACCGTATCTGGCTCATTCGGATGAACCCGAATGAATGCGAAATCATCGCCGCGTCCGCAGACGCGCTCCTCGGAATTCACTCGCGTCCAACTTTCGCCTGCATCGTCGGAACGGTAGACGCCGCCTGCGTGTTCCGACTGCACCATCGCGTACATGCGTTTCGGATCGCTGGGTGCGATGGCAATGCCGATGCGGCCGAGATCGCTGCCTGACGGCAATCCGTGGGTGAGTTCGCGCCAAGTCTTGCCGCCGTCCTCTGATTTGTAGAGCCCGCTGCCGGCTGCGCCGTAGGAGTTGCCGGTGGTCCACGGCGGACGGCGTGACGCCCACAACACGGCATAGACGCTCTGCTGATTGCGAGGATCGAAGGCGAGATCGGCCCCACCGACGTCATCGTTCTTGGAAAGCACTTTCTCGAAGGATTGCCCGCCATCGAGCGAGCGATAAATTCCCCGCTCGGCATTTGGACCGTATGGATGTCCCACGGCCGCGACGAACAGGCGATTCGGATCATGTGGGTCGACGAGGACTGAGCCGATTTGCTGCGCGTCGCGGAGTCCAAGGTGCTGCCAGGTCTCGCCGGCGTCGGTGGATTTGTAGATTCCATCTCCCACCGAGAGATCGGGCCGGCGCAGTCCTTCGCCGCTACCTACGTAGATGATTTCAGGATTTGAAGGCGCGATGGCTACAGCCCCGATGGACCCTGTCGGTTGGTCATCAAAGATGGGAATCCACGTGTGCCCGAAGTCAGTGGTCTTCCACACGCCCCCGTTATTCGGCGCTATGTAAAAGACATTCTGTTTTTCGGGAATGCCGGTGATGGCCACCGTCCTCCCCCCGCGGAAGGGACCGATCATCCGCCAGCGCATGCCCTGATATAGCTGGGGATCGACGGACTGCGCAAACAGCGCAAGGCTGAAGGAACACGTCAGAAAGACGAAGAAGTGCCGCAGAATTCGGGGAAAAGGAATCACGATGTCCTCCGGGGCGGAGGCAAGCATAAACCAACGCAAGCGCGACGGCTTGAGTTTTTGAGCTTTCTTCTAGAGCACTCGTTCGTGCCGGTACCCGGCTTCCGCCAGTGCCTCCAGAATTCGCTGGATCTGGTCCTTCCCGCGTGTCTCGAGCGTTACATCGATGAGCGTGTCTCCCAAACTGACGCCGTAATACGCGCGATCGAATTGTAGTTCGACAATATTCGCGTGATGCGCCGCGATGATTTTGGTCAGTTGATGCAGCGAACCTGGGCGATCCGACAAGTGAATCTGCAGGCGCACGAGGCGCGCGTCCTTTACAAGGCCGCGCTGGATGATCCGCGACAATAGCGTGACGTCTATATTGCCGCCGCAGACCAGAGCCACGGTTTTCTTGTTTTTCAGCTTCGCCTTGCGGTGAAGGAGCGCAGCCACCGCTGCTGCGCCCGCCCCTTCAGCAAGCATCTTCTCGCGTTCTAGCAACGTCAGAATCCCGCTGGCGATTTCTTCTTCTTCCACGGCTACAACGTCATCCACATATTTCTCGACCAACTGCACAGTGCGATCGCCGGACCGGCGCACCGCAATACCATCGGCAATGGTCGGGTTCGACGGAATGACCGTCGGCTGATGCGACTTCAGGGCTTCGAGCATGGAAGGCATGCGCGCTGCCTGCACGCCCACGACGCACACCGACGGCCTTGATTCTTTCAGGGCACACGCAATTCCGCTGATCAGGCCTCCTCCGCCGATGGGCACGACAACTGCTTCGAGATCGGGAACCTGCTCCAGCAATTCCAGACCAAGGGTTCCCTGCCCTGAAATCACCGCCGGGTCATCGAATGGATGGATGAAGGTCAGGTGCTCGCTTTCCGCCAAGCTGCGGGCATGCTCGTAGGCTTCGTCATATCCGTCGCCATGCAGAACGACGTGCGCACCGTACCCCTTGGTCGCATTCACTTTGACCAGGGGCGTCATCACCGGCATTACAATTTTCGCCGCGATCCGATTCGCCTGTGCGTGAAAGGCGACGCCCTGCGCATGATTGCCGGCGCTGGCGGCAATCACGCCTTGCTCTTTCTCATGCAGGCTGAGCGTGAGGATTTTGTTGAGGGCTCCGCGTTCTTTGAACGATCCCGTGCGCTGCAGGTTCTCGAGCTTCAGATAGACGGGCTGGCCGCTCATCTCCGAAACACTCGGAGACAAGGGGCACGGCGAAAAATAGACGGCGCCCGCAATGCGCTTGCGCGCTTCGCGGATACTGTTCAGGCTCACTTCAGCAGGGTTGGGCATGTTTGACCGTTGATCCTGGGAAATTTGAAATCGAGCGTTGCTGCAGTTGCGCTTGCTTCAAAAATCAAAACCCACCATCCATTGCCTCTGATGGTGGGCGGTCCGAACTTTGAGTGATTGCTGACTGAGCTAGCTCATCGTTCCCCATTCAACCGAGGCGATCGATTCCGTCGGAATGGAACTGCTAATTCGACGATTGAGGCTGATGAGCATAGGCGAAAGCTTTGTTAACAAGGCCATATCCTAGCATACGGCTACGAGCATTAGCCCGCTCCGCAAGGCATCTGCCGCGGCAGGGTCGCGCGTGGAGAGGCGCAACCTCAAGATTTCTAATCGTTTAGCAGCGTCGCCGCGCAGTTCGGCGTTTTTGCTTTCCTTCGGCGATGCTTTGCTTCGCTATCGCCAATTTTGCTTTGTATTAACTGCTTTATGTCGGCTCTTTGCTTTCTATTCCTTTCTCTTTGTGCTTTAATTCTCTCCGGTTTCCTACGGGCAGCTTGAGGGGGGAATATGAATCAGCGACGGATTTTGGTGTGCCTGCTTGTTTTGTGGGTGAGATTACCTGCAGTGTTCGCACAAGTTGATACCGGCACGATTGCCGGAAGTGTGCGCGATGCTCAGGGTGCAGGAGTGCCGGCAGCAAACATAACCTTCGTGGAGACCGGAACCAACACGACCATCAAGACACAGACGAACGGTTCCGGAGACTTCGCTTCTCCGCCTCTCCGTCCCGGCAATTACAAGATCACGGCTGCGGCTCCCGGCTTTAAAACGGAGACACGCGGAACGATTGTGTTGCAGGTGCAAGACCGGCTGCGACTCGATTTTGCGATGGCGGTGGGCTCAGTTTCCGAGAACGTCGAGGTCACGGCAGAAACTCCGACCATCCAGACCGACACTTCCTCTCTGGGAGAGGTGGTCTCAACGAAGGAGATGACGCAACTCCCGCTGAATGGCCGCGATTACATTCAGTTGGCCACCTTGACCACGGGAGTGGTGCGCACCAGTTCCGGGACAAACGGCAATACGGGCGGCAGCAGTACGGGCGGCCTGAACAGCTTCGTCGCCAACGGCACGCGTGGGACGCTAAACAACTTCCTGCTCGATGGTATTGATAACAACTCCAACGATAACGGCGGAGTGGTGCTGCGCACGAACGTCGACGCGATCCAGGAATTCAAGCTGCAAACGAACACCTACTCGGCGGAGTTCGGGCGCAGTGCGGGCGCTGTTGTCAACGCAATTACTAAGACAGGAACGAATAGCTATCACGGGAATGTCTTCGAATTTTTCAGAAATTCAGCGCTGGATGCGCGGGACTACTTCGAACTCCCCACCGACAAAAAAGCTTCGTTCAAGGAAAATCAGTTCGGAGGAACGCTGGGTGGCGCGATCGTCCGTGACAAGCTGTTTTGGTTTGGTGACTATCAAGCAACCATCATTCGTAATCCTCTGACCTTCACTTCGGTCGTGCCGACGGCCAACGAGCGCGCGGGAAACTTCTCTGATCCGGGAGAGCCGGTCATCTACGATCCCACGACTCATGCGCCATTTACCGGAAATATGATCCCTTCGGATCGGATCGATCCCATCAGCCAGGCTTTTATGAACCTCTACCCCGACGCCAATCTTGTTGATGGGGGCAATTCCTTCTATGTCATATCTCCGATCGAGCAAGATCGAATCGATCAGGGGGACGGGCGGCTGGATTACAACCCCACACAGCGAGACCAGTTCTTCGTGCGCTACTCCATGAGCGGCAGGACAGACGTTCGTCCTGCTCCCCTCCCCGGGTTGGCCAATGGCGGCGACTCCTTTACGGGCAACGGGTTTGAAGACACGAAGGGTGCATCGTTGGGATATACCCGTGCGTTTACGCCGAAAACCGTCAACGAAGTCCGTATCGGCTTCAACTACGTGCACATTCGGCGTGGTGTCCCACCGGCAGGAACGGCAGTTCCGCCGCCCGAGCTGCAGGTCCCCGGAGTTCCCAACGATCCGCGCGTGAATGGTCTGACCCTGTTCAGCCCGAGCGGCTTCAAGCGCGTCGGGGATCCACGATACGCTCCCACGATTCTGGCTAGCCAGGAACGGCAGATCAACGACGTGCTCACGCTGGTGCGCGGCGTGCACACGTTCAAGCTGGGCGGAGAAATCCGCTGGAGCCAATTCAATATCTCGCAAGAAGCCGCGCCCCGCGGACAATTCACCTTTAACGGACAATTCACCCACAACAGCCTCGACGACAATAGCGGCAGCAGCCTCGCCGACATGCTGCTGGGATTGCCGATCCGAGCCAACATCTCAACCGTGATTGCGATGGGCAACCGCCAGCACGTGCCCGCTTTATTCGCGCAAGATGATTGGAAAGTGACTCGTCGGCTGACGCTCAACCTGGGCCTGCGCTACGACTACTTCTCGCCCATCGTTGAGGTCAACAATCGCCAGAGCAACTTCGACTACGCCACCGGAACTCTGATCCAGGCTGCGACGAACGGGGCGTCCCGTGCATTGGTTAAAGGGGACAGGGCGAATTTTTCGCCACGCGTCGGATTTGCGTTCACACCCGGCGACAACGCCAACACCGTGATTCGCGGTGCCTATGGAATTTTCTATGCAGGCCAGGAAATTCGGACGGCGGCGCCGCTGCAACTGGCATACAACTTGCCGTTCTTCTACGAGCCGAGCTTCGTCAGCGACGGCGTGACGCCGGTGATTACGGTGTCGCAAGGATTTCCCTCACTGGACCCCAGCCAGGCAGTGAACCCGGGTGTGACGAGCGTGGATCCCAATCTGCACACGCCGTACTATCAAAGCTGGAACCTGGCCGTGCAGCACGCCTTGCCCGGAGCGATCAGCCTGGAGGTCGCCTACGCAGGTTCGAAAGGCACGCGCCTGCAGGTCGTGACCGACCGAAACCAGGATCCGGTTGCGGGACCCGGCGACATCCAGGCTCGCCGGCCGTATCCGCTGTACGGCGGCTTCACATCCATTCAGAACACCGGCAGTTCGAACTACAACTCCTTGCAAGTCAAAGCTGAGAAGCATCTGAGTCACGGCCTTTATTTTCTGAGCGCCTTCACCTTCAGTAAGGCCATCAACGATTTGCCCGAGATCTGCTGCGCGGCACCGTTCCCGCAAAATAGCTATGACACCACAGCGGAGCGAGGGCTTGCAGACTTCAATCAGAAACTCCGTTGGGTATTCAGTTTTGACTATGAGATCCCCTTCGGAGGAACCAAGTCACACATCAGTAATCGCGCCGTCGATGCAGTGCTCGGCGGATGGCATGTGGGCGGCATCTACACGATTGCAAGTGGTTTCCCATTCTCGCCCCTGCTCAACTCGGACACCTCGAACACCGGCGCCCAGGTCGCAGTTCGACCCAACCAAATCGCCGATGGGAATCTGCCACGCGGGGAGCGTACGCCGGCTCGGTGGTTTAATACCGACGCCTATCCCATTCCCGACGGCAGCACGTTCTTTTTCGGCAATGCCGGACGCAACAGCCTCATCGGTCCCGGTCAGAATGTATTCGATGGCTCATTGCGTAAGGAGTTCCGTTTCACCGAGAGGCAGCACCTTGAATTCCGCACCGAGTTCTTCAACGCGTTCAATCACCCGAACTTCGCGCAACCTGACAATTTCGTCGACGACGGTCCGGGAGTTGCGGGACAAATCACGTCCCTCGCCATCCCAATGCGTCAGATTCAGTTTGGGTTGAAGTACAGCTTCTGAATATCGAAGATGTCGTCTTCAGCCCGCGGCGGGACAGCCAACTTGGTCGTCCCGCGGCGGGTATTCACTCTTCCCAGCGCGAGAACTCTGTTGCTCACGCGCGACCAATCTGATAGCGTGCGGGCCGTAAGCCCGGTAAGTGAATGCCACGAACTGGGTGGATGAGGAGGCACTATGGCGTTCTGTTCGACTTGCGGCAAACCAATTCCTGAGGGAGCCTCCAGTTGCCCTGCCTGTGTTGGCACATCCCCGGCAGGGACCACGGCACTGAGCGCACAGGGCCAGGTCGGCGGACTTTCGCAAAACCTTGCGGGTGCCTTGTCGTACGTTACGATCATTCCGGCGATTCTGTTTCTTGTTATCGACCCGTATAACAAAAATCGCTTCGTTCGCTTCCACGCATTCCAGAGCATCTTCTTCCACGTGGCCTGGGTCGCGTTGTGGATCTTGCTCGGAATATTCGGGCATCTCCCGTTTTTGGGATGGGCATCGTTGCTGCTGTGGCCGTTGATCGGTCTGGCAGGTTTTGTGCTCTGGCTGGTTCTGGTCTTCAAAGCCTACCAGGGACAACAGTGGCGATTGCCGATGCTCGGCGACATGGCCGAGAAGCAGGCCAACAGCATCTAGATTGCGCTAAGTTTTGAGGAAAATTGGTCGGCCCTAGCAGACGATTTTCGAACTCTCGTCCTCTGCGACCACCCGCTGGACCCGCTAGTCATTGAAATCGTGGTAGCGGACTTGGGAGGCCTCCCAAGTGAGCCGAACTGGGAGCCATTCGGCAAGTACCCCCTCAGCAGACAGGGCTATTAGACCGAGCCCAAGAGAACCTCAGCTTCCTAGTGGGTGTCACCGTCGTTGCTTCGTGGCAGTGAGCCCGGTCAACGAGTGTACTGAGGATTCTCACCAACAACCACACCTCCAAGCGGGTTGAGGGAATTGTGAGCAATATAGAACACCTTCATCGTTGGTTCGTGTGCTTCAATGTCAGCTCGGCCGAGTAAGGGGTCGTCAGCCCTGCTCATAGCTAGACAGTCTTCCCGCACGGTGCCTGCTAAGCACAATTACAGACTGAGTTCTCTCCGAATTACTAAGGGGCCATGAACGCTTGCACGGCAAGTGAAGTTGGCATTCGATTTTACATTTTGCGACACACCCGTAATCGGGAGACGATGAGGAGAATCAATCATGAAGAACTTAACTTTGTTGACCGTGGTAGCCATGCTAGTGTTTGCCGCCGCCACCCCGGCGGTTCAGGCCACAGAATGGCGTGGCAATGTGGGCGCCCAGAGCGAAGATATGGGAAGGCAAGGTTTGGCCTTTCTCCCTAATGAGTTCTGGGTTCATGTGGGCGACAGCATCACCTGGACATTTTCCACAACTGAGATCCACACTGTGAGCTTCCTAAGTAATGGCCAGATACGCCCCACCTTTCAAGCCGGGTGCCCAGGGAGTACGCCCGATGGATCCAGCTACACTGGCACTGCATGCGTGAACTCGGGCACTTTTGCGACCGGCCAGACCTATACCGTAAATTTCCCGACTGCTGGCAACTTCAAGCTGGTATGCCTGGTCCATGCAAACATGACGGCAGTGGTTCATGTTCTCAACCTGACAGAGCCCCTTCCCCATGACCAAGCCTTCTATGACGATCAAGCGAACAATCAGCAAGCCAAGTTGCTTTCGGATGGCTCTCGCCTGGAAGGCCGGGGTACCGCTACGGCGCGGCAAACTTCGGAGAACGAAGTGAGCGCCGGAATCGGAGAGATAGTAGCGACTGGAGCGGGACATGACACCGTGTCAGTAATGCGCTTCATGCGGAAAACCATTGTCGTGCATGTTGGGGACACAGTTGAGTGGACGAACTTGGACCCCGTGACGAATCATACGGTCACGTTTGGGACCGAACCTGCGGACTTCATGCCGCCTTCCGTCGGGGTAACCGGGGATTCAGATGGTGCCAGGCATGCAGTAGTAGGTTCGCCCACCGACAGCGTGAACTCAGGGCTGCTTGGGGCGGCACGCCAAGACCGGGTCGGTCTTGTGCAGACGCCTTTGGGCGTGACGCGATTCCGGACGACCTTCACATCTGCAGGCACGTTCAATTACTTCTGCGCTCTTCATGACAACCTGGACATGGTAGGGACGGTTATTGTTCTCCCGGCAGAGGAGCACCACCACCACTGAAAGAAGCTAAAGCGGAGCTCGCAAGTTGCAAGTAGGGCGGGCTTCCCGTTGAGGCGGCTGCAAGCAGAGATTCGTAACTCTCGAAATCAGACGCCTCAACACCTTCAGTCGTATGGGTACTCTCGCAAGTGCCTGAAAGCAAGGTGCAATTGGAATTGGTCGGGGAGAGAGGATTTGAACCTCCGACCCCCTGGTCCCGAACCAGGTGCTCTACCAGGCTGAGCCACTCCCCGACGTAGAAGGCGCGGGATCCGTTTGGTGGTTGCTGCGCACGGATGCTACCGCTTCCTCGCCCGTCAAGTATAACATTCTCAGGATTTTGATCGAACTCTGCTGTTAAGATCGCACGGCGCAGGGCTTGCCCTTCGGGTGGCTTCGACTCACGAGCCATCACGGCCCCGATTTCCGGAAACTGTTATCGTTTCGTTTACAATATCTCCACATTAAATCGATTCAATGGACCTCGCCATCCTAGCCAAAGAGCTCTACACGCCGCTCGATCGCATCGAGCGGCCTGTGCTGCTGGTTGAGGGTGGAGTCATCGCTGGCATCGAAATGCAAGCGGCACGGGAAGTCCCGAAAAGCCGCCGCATCCTTGACCTGGAAGAAGCCATCCTGGTCCCGGGGTTCATCGACATGCACATCCACGGCGGTGCGGGACGCGATGTGATGGATGGCGCGCCCGATGCTTTGCCAGCCGTTGAGCGTCTGCTCTATTCTCACGGTGTTACCTCTTATTTCCCTACCACGATTACAGCCTCGATGGACCGGACTTTGCAGGCTCTTGACCACCTCGGGCGGGCGATTGAGCAAGCTGCTGAAAGTCAGGAGTTGCGCGCGCGGCCGATGGGTATTCATCTGGAGGGTCCGTTCATCAGCCACGTGCGGGCGGGCGTTCATCCCACGGCAGATCTGCAGAGACCAAGTTTGCCGCTCTTCGAGAAGATGTGGGAGGCTTCGCGTGGCACGGTGAAGGTGTTGACCATCGCGCCCGAGTTGCCGGGAGCGCGTGAAGTGATCAGCGAAGCAACTCGCCGTGGTGTGTGCGTGAGCATGGGACACTCCGATGCGGATCTGGCACAGGCACAGGCCGGTGTGGACGCCGGCATAAGGCATGCCACGCACACGTTCAACGCCATGCGGCCGCTGGATCACCGCGATCCGGGCATCATCGGCGAGGTACTGGTCGACGAACGCGTCACCGCGGAAATCATTGCAGACGGAATCCACGTCGATCCGCTGATGGTTCGCTTGTTTCTTCGAGCCAAGGGCGCGGATTGCGCGGTCCTGGTCACTGATGCCACCTCGGCCACCGGTATGCCGAACGGCCGGTACCGGTTAGGCTCGCTCGAAGTCGAAGTGAAAGACGGCAGGTGCCTGCGCGATGGGCGGCTTGCAGGCAGCGTGTTGACGATGGACAAGGCGGTACGCAACGTCGTCAAGTTTGCCAATTGGGATCTGCAGCACGCCGTGCGGCTCGCGACTTTGAATCCGGCGCGCGCAACCGGACTGGCCAAGGCAGGGCAGTTAGTTGTCGGCGCACCGGCTGACGTGGTCGCCCTGAACGCCGCCGGGGATGTTGTGAAGACGTTCGTGCGCGGACAAGCCGCCTAGAAAGCCAAGGAGTGAACATGGCAGACAAACGCGATTTTCCACACCACATGATCAAGGAGATCTTCGAGCAGCCGCAGGGGTTGCATGACACCATCGCCCCTCGCATCTCGCTGCCGGAAGGCGTGGTGCAACTGAACGAAGTGCCGATCCGCGGCGAAGAGCTTCGCGGATTGTGTCGCATCAATATTGTTGCGTCCGGCACCAGTCGCCATGCCGGGATGGTCGGCCAATACATGATTCAGGACCTCGCGAACATTCCCGTCGACGTCGACTACGCGAGCGAGTTCGAATATCGCAATCCGATGATTGGCCAGAGCGAGTTGACGATCGTCATCACGCAGTCCGGAGAGACTGCCGACACGGGAGCGGCGCAGCGCGAAGCGAAAGCACGGGGCTCACGCACTGTGGCAATTTCGAACGTCGCTGGCACAACCATTGCCCGCGAGGCTGATGGCGTCATCTACACGCTGGCCGGCCCGGAAATCAGCATTGCCTCCACCAAGGCATTCACCGCACAAATGGCCGCGCTGTTCTTATTCGCGCTGCATCTTGGTCAGGCGCGTGAATCGCTGAGTGCCGATCGCCGTGAGTTCTACATTCGCGAGTTACTGGATCTTCCCGCCAAGCTAAAGCGATTGTTAGAGTGTGCGGACCAGTGCGAACAGATCGCCGCGGAATTTCACAAGGTCGACGATTTCCTTTTCCTGGGACGCGCCATTCACTATCCCATCGCAATGGACGGAGCTCTGAAGCTGAAGGAGGTCTCCTACGTTCATGCGGAGGGCTATCCGACAGGCGAAACCAAGCACGGTCCGAATGCGCTGATCGACGAAAACCTGCCGGTCGTGATCGTCGCTACCCGCGATGCCTCGGATCAGGGCTCGATGCTCCGCTACGAAAAGACGGTCAGCAATATCGCAGGATTCAAGAAGCAATTCAGCCGCGTAATCGCGCTGGTTTCCGAAGATGACAAGGAAATCCGCAAGATTGCGGATCACTCCATCACAATTCCTCAGGCGCCTGAGCTGCTGTCTCCGATCCTGGAGATCGTGCCCTTGCAACTGTTCGCGTATTACATGGCGGTGAAAAGAGGCTTGGACGTGGATCGGCCTCGCAACCTGGTGAAGTCGGTTACTTTGGAGTAATTGCGTTGCGGGCGGAGGCTAGTTGGGCTTTCGCGTCTTTCCGTCGGCCAGATATTGCAGCATGAGCGCTTCGGCCGCGCCGCGGATGCGGTCGTTCAGAGGAGTGGGAGCTTGCTGCGCCACTCCGTCATTTGAGGGCTTCTGGCGAATTGTTTCGCGAAGCCGATCCCCGAACTCAGATTCATTCGTAACCACCTGCCCGTAAAACCACAGAAAATGCCGCATCTGGTCGAGCGCTGACTTCAGTACCTGCAACGACTCCAGTTCCGGGCCGGTGCTCAGTTCTTCGAGCAATTCGGGATTCCCCGGAGCTTCCATGGCCGCACAGTTCAAATCGCGCTGGATGTTGCGCAGGTCTTCGGTAACCCGCAGGATGCGCAGGTGAACATTCTCGAGATACTCATTTTTGTTCATACGGGGCCGTGAAAAATACACCTCAACATCTCATCGCGTGTCGCACAGCGAACAGATGTCCCACGGGCATGAGCTTTCGTAATTGATGCATACCACCGAGTTACCTTTCAGGCGGAAAAGCGATTTCGGTCAGATTTTATGCGGGTTTCGCACGTGCTAGGAGCCTAACAAACTGCCCTGACGAATCTCCGGCACACCAAGGACGCGCACGTTCGGTGCGGGCGAGGCGATGGCGTTGGTCAGGGCTTGAAGCATTTGCTCCAAAGTAACCAGGCCCAAACGCCGCGCTCCCTCTCGGGTAGATGGCAAGCTTTCGAACAGCCAATATGCGGGAATCAGCAGATACGGCCAGCGGTGTCCCGGACCAAGGACGTACCAGGGACGCAGGATGGTCGCATGCAGGCCACTGCTGTGAATAGCCGATTCGCACTCCGCCCGTACTTCCAGATATGCCTTCATCATGGGCGCTGGCTGCGCGATGCTGACGTACACGAAATGCTGAATGCCGGCGTGGATGGCGACTGCCACGGCTTCGCGCCCGGCAACCAAATCGACGCTGTGGAACTCAGCGGCCTTGGCCGGGCTCGGATGGGCCACGCCCACTAACTGCACGAACGTCGTTGCCGGACTGACCCGGTCGCGGTAAGACGCTCCATCCAACGCGTTGCCCATCACCACGTCGCAGCCTTCGGGTAACCTGTTCCGCGACTCGGGACGCACCAACGCGCTGACTCTCTGGCCTCGAGCCAACAGTCGCGGGATCAATCGACTGCCGATGTACCCTGTACCACCCGTGATGAAAACGTGGGCTGGAGTGTTATCCATGCGCGCCTCTATCTATCACCTATGCGTGGAGTACGCAATATCGCCTCCATCGGATTCGTAATACGAATACGATCTCGCCTCCCTTCTCACCGCACCCCCCGAGACCTTCCGGTATAATCCGCGCCGTTCCACGAATGATCTCTACAGCGCAGGAGAACTTCTTGTCGATTCGCGATCGAGCCTGGATCTTCGGCTTCGTTTTAGTTCTTTCCGCATTAGCGGCGGCTCAACGTGAACCGGTGCTGAAGCAGATTTCCGTGCCGCATCCTTACTACTTTCGCGAGATGTATTTGCCGCAGCTCACCACGGGCCCGAGTGCTCTTGCTTGGGCACCGGACTCACGGTCCCTGGTGTACTCGATGGCCGGATCGCTCTGGATCCAGAAGATCGATTCGGGCGAGGCCGAGCAACTGACGGCCGGGCCTGGTTACGACTATCAACCCGATTGGTCTTCCGATGGGAAATGGATCGTCTATGCGAAGTACGATCACAGTGCCATTGAGCTATGGGCACTGGATCCGACTGCGCGGAAGGCTCATGCCTTAACTCACGATGGCGCAGTCAATGTCGAGCCGCGCTTTTCTCCCAATGGCAACCGCATCGCGTTCGTTTCGACATCGTTCAACGGACGCTTCCATATCTTCACGGGTCGCTTTGCTGACGGCACTCTGCGCGACGTGCAGCGCTTGACCGGAGAGAATCGTAGTTCTCTTCCCCGCTACTATTACAGCCCGTTCGATCATGAGATCAGCCCGGCGTGGTCACCGGATGGCGCGGAGATTCTCTTCGTTTCCAATCGCGGCCACGTTTACGGCACCGGCGGATTCTGGCGGATGAAGGCCGAACCGGGTGCCGAAGCGCGCGAAATCCACTATGAGGAAACGGCATGGAAGTCGCGCCCTGCGTTCTCGCCTGACGGCAGACGCATCGTTTACGCGTCCTATATCGGACAAGCGTGGCACCAATTGTGGGTGATGCCGGCCCAAGGTGGCGACCCGTTCCCCTTGTCATACGGAGACTTCGACAACATCAATCCGCGCTGGTCCCCCGACGGCAGCACGATCGCATTCATCTCTAATCGCGGCGGTAACACTTCTTTGTGGATGCAGCAGGTGCCTGGAGGCGCTCAGCGCCAGTTGGAAGCGAAGCAACGGCACTTCCTCGTGCCGATGGCCCGGATTCGCATCATGGTCACGGACGAGGCTGGACACAAGACGTCTGCCCGCGTCTTCGTTACGGACAAAGATGGACGGGCCTATGCTCCGCAGAACGCATGGATGCACGCCGATGACGCCTTTGATCGCAGTGAGGCGCCGTTTGAGCCGCATTACTTTCATACCGCCGGGGAAGACGAGATCGAAGTTCCCGCCGGACGAGTATTCATCGATGTGATGAAAGGATTCGAGTGCCAACTGGATCATCACGTCATCGACGTGACTGAGAATGCAACCGCCACGCTCGACGTTCACCTGCACCCGCTGTCTGTTCCGAAGACCGAGGGATCCCACTGGGTCAGCGGTGATGTGCACGTCCACATGAACTACGGAGGCGCCTATCGAAATGCGCCGAGTCATCTGGTATTCCAGGCCGCGGCCGAGAATCTTTCTATCGTTCAGGATCTCGTGGTGAACAAGGAACAGCGCATTCCTGACATCGGCTATTTCCGAACGACTGCCGACCCTGCCTCCACCGCAGACAATCTTTTGTTGCATGGTCAGGAGTTCCACACCAGCTACTGGGGGCATCTCGGCCTTCTACACCTCACGCGCAATTTCGTCCTCCCGGACTATGCGGCGTACGCGAATACTGCCGCAGCCAGCCTTTACCCGACCAACGCGGCCGTTGCCGATATGGCGCACGAACAGCAAGGCGTGGTCGGGTATGTGCATCCATTCGACACATACCCGGACCCTGCCAAGGAGAAGCTGACCGGCGAACTGCCGGTCGATGTGGCCCTCGACAAGATTGACTACATCGAAGTGCTCGGCTTCAGCGATCACAAATCCACGGCACGCGTCTGGTATCGACTCTTAAATTGCGGATTCCATTTGCCCACGGCCGCCGGCACCGACGCCATGGCGAACTTCGCGTCGCTGCGCGGTCCGGTCGGGCTCAACCGCGTTTACGTGGAAGTTCCCGAAGGGAAGTTGGACATCGACCCGTGGCTCGCGAATCTCAAGCGCGGCCGCACGTTCGCGACCAACGGACCCTTGCTGGGATTTTTGCTGGGAGATCAGCCTGTGGGTGGCGAACTGAAGCTGGCCGCCGGCACGCACGAGGTAAAGTTCAAAGCATGGATGCGGTCGATCGTGCCGATCGATCATCTGGAAATCATTTGCAACAGCGCGGTGGCGCGGGATTTGAAACTCGGCGAGAAACGAGACAGCGCGGATGTCGAAGGAACTGTGCCGGTCGCTGAGTCGGGCTGGTGTCTACTGCGAGCATCGAGCGAGAAAGCGCACTATCCGATCCTTGATCTGTATCCCTACGCCACCACCAGCCCGATCTATGTGAGGGTCGCGGGTTCCAAACCGCATGCCAAAGAAGATGCTGCGTACTTCATCGCGTGGATCGATCAACTGATCGACGCAGCGCAGGGCAATGCCGACTGGAATACAAATTCGGAAAAGACAACGGTGCTCAATCAGTTGTCTGAAGCCCGCAAGGTTTACGAGAAGCTTCTCGAATAATCGCTGGCGGGCTCCAGACGGTTAGTGGGCCGAGGCCGTAGCCGAATGGCCCCGCGCGGCGTGCTGCTCGATATCAAGCAACTTCTTCTTCCTGTTCACGCCCCAGCGATAGCCGCCCATTTCGCCATTGCCGCGAAGAACCCGATGGCACGGAATCGCAACCGCAATCCGGTTCGAGGCGCAGGCTCGAGCCACAGCACGCGCCGCGGTCGGCCTCCCAATCGCCTTGGCTACCTGCGCATACGACTGCGTCGCCCCAAGGGGCAACGATTGCAGGTGCGCCCACACGCGCCGCTGGAAGGCCGTTGCCTGAATGTCGAGCGGCAACGAGCGATTCAGCTTGTGACCTGACAATTGACTCAAAACGGTGTTCGTCCACGTGCGCATCGAATCGTCATTCCGCTTCCGAATCGCGAAAGGGAACTCGCGCTTCAGTCCGCCCGCCAGTTCATCGTCGGACTCTCCGAATTGAATCGCGCAGATTCCCTTCTCCGTCGCAGCGACCAGCATCCTGCCCAGCGGAGAATCCACGCACGTGTAACGAATCATCGCCGCCACAGCACCCCGGCGATACTTATCGGGGGTCATCCCCAGGTGCGAGGCCGTCCGCTCGTAGAGGCGGCTGCTGGAGCTGTACCCGGCTTCATAAAGCGCGTCGGTGACGTTCCGGCCTGATTGGAGGTTGCGCTTCAGCAATCCCATGCGGCAGGAATCGGCATACGCCTTCGGCGTGATGCCCAGCGTCTTCTTGAACGTCCGTTGCAAATGGAACGGACTCAGCCCAAAAACCTTGCCTAGCTGATCAAGAGTGACTGGCTCGTCCATATGCTGCTCGATGTACCGGCAGATTTGCTTCACCTTCGCGATTTGCGGACTTTCTCCCGCCGTCTTGGGACGGCAGCGCAAGCAAGCGCGGTAGCCCGCCTTCTCCGCCTCTTCAGGCCGGCGAAAGAATGCCACGTTTTCGCGCCGCGGCCGCTTGGCGGGGCAGGAAGGTCGGCAGTACACCCCTGTGCTCGACACAGCAAAGAAGAACTTGCCGTCCTGTGCGGTGTCCCGGGCAACCACCGCTTCCCACCATTTGTCGCGCGGCGTCGGCGCCATCGTGAACTCGGTCTCCGTGTTGAGTATCGCATTGGTTGTCATAGTGAGGAAAGCTTACGGGCGAGCGCCTGCGGTGAGCTATCCAGAGCTTGCGGTCAAACCGACTTTCCTGCAAGATGCTGGGACGGCAATCTTCTGTGGCAAGAATTCTGCAATTCTGGGCCGTATGTCTGTTGGCGTGTTGCCCCATGATGAGCCAGATTCCGAATAGCGGACCCAGCCGAATCTCGCTGGGAGAGATCGTGGCTACGGCGGTCAGCGGGGACGTCGCTCTGAACGCTGCCGCTCCCTCGTCCGAGTGGAGAGCCGCCGCGCCGGTCACGTTTTGTTCAGACTGGCAAGGCAAGAATCCTGTACCCGCCCGCGAAACCACAGTGCGCGCTTTGTGGTCGAAGACAACCCTCTATCTCCGCTTCGAATGCCGCTACCGTGAGCTGAACCTGTTCGGCGACTCGGATCCTAATGGCCGGCGAGACCAGTTGTGGGACCGTGACGTGGCTGAAGCGTTTCTGCAGCCCGATCCTTCGCAACCACATGCCTACAAGGAATTCGAGGTGAGCCCGAACGGGATGTGGATCGACCTCGACATCAGCCCCGGCGCAAAGCCAGATCTGAAGAGTGGCATGACCCGGTCGGCGTATCTGGATGAGAAGGCCCGCACCTGGGCCGCCGAGCTCGCGATTCCCATGCGAGCGCTGACGCCAGACTTTGATCCACATGCGGTCTGGCGTGTGAACTTCTTTCGTGTCGAGGGAAAACAGGAGCCACGTGGATACTACGCGTGGCAGCCGACGCACTCAGCCCAGCCGAATTTCCACGTGCCGGCGGCGTTCGGGCGAATGAGATTCGAAGCGGCGAAATAGGCACCCGGCCTAGTGCGATAGAGGCTGAATGCGCCCCGTAGCTGCGGTCAGGCCCGCGCGCTTGCGCAACTTGCCCAGCAGAGCCTTGGCTGCGTTCATGTAGGTTCTGCTGCTATCCGACGTGTCGGCCCAAACCGCGGCGTAAATCGTCTGCGCGGCTTCTTTCAGGTCCATCTCCAGGGCAGATTCGAACAGGTCCAGGCGCGTCTGCAACCGGTCGTAGCAGACTCTACACACGGTTGCTGAGTCATGACCCGGATCATCTTCCGCCCCATACGTGCAGCGATGCGACGTGGTGTTGATCTGCATGTGCGCTTCGTACAGCTTCGCCTTGAACTCGCGCAGGAAACGTTCCTTCTGTTCGTCGAGTTCCTTCGGGACAGGTTGCGCTTCGACCGGAGCGCACGCAAGCTTCGCCGCAGGCATCACGCGTTCTGCCGACTTGCACACAGGGCACTCGCTCAGCCCGGCCGAGTAATACTTGTGGCACTTCGCACAAGGAAGGCCATAACCGACTGGTTTGGGTATGGAACTGATTCTGGGCTGTGGACGTGCTGCCGAAACTGCGGGCTTGGCAGGGACACTCGGCTTCGCGAGTGCTGTGCGGACGGCGGTTCCTGATCCTGTGGACTGAGCTGAACGAAACGATTCCATACTTGCCCCCTTGGCCCGCACCGGCGGGCCGGCAGAAATCTTTCTGCACCATTTTAGGAGGCATTGCCGCGGATTCCGACACACGAGAGTCCAGTGAACCTCTCGTCCACTAGGACAGGGAAAGACAGGTGCAAAGGAAAAACTCGGAAGTTCCTGCGATCGCTCTATTGATGGCTGGGTTGCGCCATCACCTTCAGCAGTTCTTCTTTGCGGGCTCGATACAAGTTCTGCGCGGGATCGAGTCGCGACGCGTTTTCCAGTTCCGCGAGCGCCTCGTCGTTGTGGCCGGTCGCCATCAGGCACGCTGCCAGCGAGTAATGATTCTGTGCCGTGGGCTCGAGTCGAACAGCTTCACGGAATTCTTTCTCCGCCTGATCAAAAGACTCTGTCTCGAACAACGCGGTACCCAGGTAATGATGCGCAATGGCAGAATCCGGTGCCAGGTAGACAGCAGCCTGCAGTTCCTTCAAGGCTTCTTCCGGCTTACCGGCCAGGACAAGCGCCTGCCCCAGCACGCGGTGCTCGGAAGCACCCGTGGGGTTCTGCAGGACGGTCTGACGCAATTCGACGATGGCGCTGGCGTAATCCTTCTTCACCATGAATGCCTGCGCCATACAGGCGTGCCCGCCGTCCCAGCCTGCGTCCTGGCGGTACAGTTCACGAAACTCACTGATGGCGGCATCGTATTCACCCTTGTCGCAGTAGGTATTCCCCAGGTTGTTCCGAACTGAGGACTCGTCGGGCGCCAGCCGCTTGGCTTCGCGATACTCGACCACCGCCTCATCCAGCCTTCCCAAGTCGTGCAGGACGACTCCCAGATTGCTGTGCGCTTCCCAGAAGTCGCTCTTGATGTGCAGGGCATGACGATAGGCCACCACCGCACCCCGCAAATCGCCTACTTCGCGGCGTGCGATGCCAATGTCGTAGTAAGCATCAGGGTTTTCAGGCTCGCGGACCAGCGACTGCTCATACGCGTGCAGAGCCGCGTAGCTTTTGCCCGTTCCAAACAACCCGAGCCCGAGATAGCGATACGCTTCCGCGTTCCCGGGATCCATGCTCAACGCCGTACGCGCTTCCCCAATCGTGTTCTCCGAATCGTCCGAACGGTAAAACAGGTAGGCCAACCGGCTATGCGTCTCAGGAAATCCTGGCGTCAGCCGAGCGGATTCCGTGAACTCGTCCATCGCGGCGTCAAACTGCTCCTGTTCGAGCAGCATCTGGCCGAGGGCGAAGTGCAAGCTCGAATTTTCGGAGTCCGAACGCAGAAGATTCGTGAGCTGCCCCGCGGCCGCGTCGTATTTTTTCGCCCGCGCCAATTCGGCCGCCTTATACAAGGCTGGCGGACACGTTGCCTTCGAATCTGCCCCGTGATGAGCCATTCGCAGCGCCTTGACGAGCGCCGAATCCACTCCTGCCGTACGCAGATGTTTTTCGTCCGCCGCCGAGACCGCAAATGCCACGCCACGTTCCGTTGCCAGCTGCGCCAAACGGGTATTGGAAATTCCGCCCGTGAGCCACGCCACGAGTTGCGTGCGATCGACCGGCGACACACGAGACGTTTCCCCATACGACTGCCCAAGAACAGCAAGCACAATCAAGACCGGAAAAACCAGGCGAGAAAACTTCACGACGACTCCTTGAGCAGTGGGGAGGTCCTGCGGATATCTCTTTGAAAACATAGACTGCATCGGTAATCCTCGGAAGGTCACGGAGGTAATAGGACGTAAGCCTGTCCGACCGGACTTCACCTACCCCGCCCTCGGTTCAGTAAGACTCGCTGGATCAATGATATGAATGGACCTTCGGAAGGGCGCGGCGTTTGACGGAAGTGCTTGCCGTCCGTTAACGTTAAGTCTCCGGAAACAGCAGGTTTAGGAGGCACTATGGTTGAGGGTCTCTTCCAGCCAATGCATCTGTTGGTCATCTTCTTCATTGCTCTACTTGTGTTCGGTCCCAAGAAACTGCCCGAGCTCGGCAAAGGTCTGGGTGAAGGCATCCGGTCGCTCAAGGAAGGCATGAAGGAGCAACCCACCACGACCGACAAGTCTGACACCGAAAACAAAGGCTAGATATTTGTAACCGCCTTCGCGGATCCCGCCCGCGTCGAGCAGTTCCCAGGTTCATCCAGCCTGCATAACCCAACTGGTTTTCATTTGGCCCTGCTCGCGCTCCATTCGGGCCGCATACCGACTCACTGTTCGACAGTCCAGGGATAACTTTCCTGGATTGAGAAGGGGCCCCATTCTCATTTCTGTGGAGGAACAGCTGTGCGCATCGCAAAAATTGGAATCTGTCTTTTCATCGTCGTAGCTTGGTCTTCTCTCTTCGCCGATCAGATCACCATGAAAAATGGAGATCGCCTCACCGGCACCATCGAAAAATCCGACAACAAGTCCCTGGTCATCAAAACCGAGTTCGCGGGCGAGGTGACGGTGGATTGGTCGGCCATTCAGGATGTCAAATCTGAGCAACCCCTTCACGTCGGACTGAAGGACGGCAAAACCATGGTCGGCCCAGTGACAACGGTCGATGGCAAACTCGAAGTGGCAACCAAGAGTGCCGGCACGGTCGACGCACCTAAGGAATCGGTCGTTGTCATGCGTAGCGATTCCGAACAGGCGGCATGGGAGAAGCTGCAGCATCCCACGCTGCTGGAAGGCTGGAACGGCGGAGTTAACGTCGGGTTCGGCTTGACCGCAGGCAACAGCGAGACCAAGAACCTGGCTCTCGGCTTCAACGGCGTCCGGACCGGGTTGCATGACAAGCTGACGCTGTACACAGCCTCGGTATACTCCACCAACAATCTGGCGCCTGCGGCCACTCGCGTGACCGCCAACACAAATCGCGGGGGCGCGCGCTACGATCGCGATATCACGCCTCGCCTCTTCGCGTTCGTGAACGCTGATTTTGCCACCGACGCCCTGCAGGACTTGAATCTTCGCCAAGTGTACGGCGGCGGTTTGGGCTGGCACGCCATTAAGAACGACAACACAGCGCTCGACCTCCTCGGCGGTATTGCCTATACCCGTGAGAACTACACGCAGATCGCTCCTCTGCCGCGTCTCATTCACAGCTTTGTGGCCGGCCAGATCGGTGACGAGTTCATGCACAAGATCGCCAAATCGACCGTCATCACCCAGCGCGCTTATTTCTTTCCGGATTTTCAGAACTCGAGCGAGTATCGCGCCACGTTCGATTTCGGCACCGTCACTAAGATCAACAAGTGGCTCGGATGGCAGAATACTTTCGGCGATGTCTACGTGACCAATCCGCCGGGTGGCAAGAAGAAGAACGACGTGGTGTTTACCACTGGACTCAACGTCACGTTCATGCGCTAGCACGAACTCACTTGATGGATCGGGCAATCGGAACCTCAATCCGGTTTGCCCGATTTTGTTTTCAGAAATGAAGCATCCGGATAGCGACACCCGCCAGCGCTGCCCCGATGAGCGGCCCCGCGACCGGTACCAGGGAGTATCCCCAATCGGAGCCGCCTTTGCCGGCGATCGGCAACACTGCGTGCGCGATGCGAGGCCCAAGATCGCGTGCCGGATTGATCGCATAGCCAGTGGGCCCGCCCAGTGAAAGACCGATTCCCCACACCAGGCACCCCACCAGATAGGGACCGTAGCCGGAAGGAAAGCCCGGCGAAGAAACGGCTTTCGAGAAAATTGCTCCCACGACAAAAACAAGAATAAAAGTCCCGATGATCTCACTGATCGCATTGGCCCCGAAGTTTCGGATCGCCGGGCCAGTGGAATAGCATGCGAGCTTGAGTGAAGGATCGTCCGTCGCCGTCCAGTGCGGCAGATAGTGCAGCCACACCAGGGTCGCTCCCGTCATGGCACCAAGCATCTGCGCCACGGCGAATGGCAACAGCTTGGCGAAGTCTCCGGAGACAATGGCGAAGCCCAAGGTCACAGCAGGATTCAGATTTGCATCGTGACTTCCACATGCAATCGCGGTCAGCACTCCGAACAGCACCGCGAACGCCCATCCGGCCGAAATGACAATCCAGCCTCCGCCCTCACCCTTCGATTTTTTGAGCACAACATTCGCTACTGCACCGTTTCCTAACAGGATCAGGACTGCTGTACCCATGAACTCGCCGAAGAACGGAGACACCATCGAGAGCTCCTTCTCAGATTTTGGGGATCAAGCCAACTGTTAGTCCACCCAATCGAACGATCGAGTGACGGCTTTCTTCCAAAGCCGATACATCTCTTCCCGCTTCTCAGACTCGAGATTTGGCTGCCACGTGTGATCTACAGACCAGTTCCCCCGCAGATCTTCGACACCCTTATAGAAGCCCACAGCGAGCCCGGCCGCGTATGCAGCACCCAGGGCAGTCGTCTCCTTGATCACCGGCCGAACCACCGGCCGATTCAGAATGTCTGCCTGGAATTGCATGAGCAGATTGTTTTCGACCATGCCGCCATCGACGCGCAGCGATTCAAGCTTGATCCCCGAATCACGCTCCATCGCTTCGAGAACTTCGCGAGTCTGAAAAGCAGTGGCCTCGAGCACCGCTCGCGCAAGGTGTCCCTTGCCGGCATAACGAGTCAGGCCCGCGATCACGCCGCGTGCGCTGTCTTTCCAGTACGGAGCATAGAGCCCAGAAAACGCAGGCACGAAGTAGATTCCTCCGTTGTCGGTGACGGAGAACGCCAGCGTCTCGATGTCGGAGCTCTTCTCGATCAGCCCGAGATTGTCGCGCAGCCACTGCACCAGCGCGCCGGTAATCGCGATACTGCCTTCGAGCGCGTATACCGCAGGCTGTTTGCCCAGGCGGTAACCGAGCGTGGTCAGCAGACCATGCTTCGAAGCAACCGCCTGCTCACCGGTGTTCATCAGCAGAAAGCATCCCGTGCCGTACGTGTTCTTCGCTTCGCCAGCGCGAAAGCAGGCTTGTCCTACCAGTGCCGCCTGCTGGTCTCCAAGAATTCCCGCGATCGTCACACCCTGCAGGGCGCTTTCGGTGGCCGTGCCGTAAGCCTCGCTGCTCGACTTAATGGCCGGCAGCATAGCTTTCGGAATGCTGAAGGTGGAGAGCACATCCTCTTCCCATTCGAGGGTCGTGAGATTCATTAGTTGGGTGCGGCTCGCGTTGGTGACATCCGTGACATGAATCCCGCCGTCCGGTCCGCCCGTCAGGTGCCACACCAGGAACGTGTCGATGTTGCCGAAGATCACTTCACCGCTTTCCGCCCGCTGGCGCAAGCCACGAATGTTTTCAAGCAGCCAGTGGATTTTCAAACCGCTGAAATACGTCGTCAGTGGCAAGCCGGTAGTTGAGCGAAAACGATCCTGTCCCCCGTCTTTGGCAAACTCGGCGACATCGTCGGCGACCCTTGTGTCCTGCCACACGATCGCGTTGTGCACAGGCTTACCGGTCTTACGGTCCCACAGCACGGTGGTCTCTCTCTGGTTGGTGATTCCGATGGCCGCCAGGTCCGAAGGCTGCAACGCCCGCTGCTGCAACGCACCCGCGATCACCTCCTGAGTGCGCCGCCAGATTTCCTCCGGATCGTGCTCAACCCACCCCGGCTTCGGATAAATCTGCTCATGCTCACGCTGCTCGCTGGCAACGATCCGGCCCGCGCGGTCGAACACGATGAAGCGCGTGCTGGTGGTGCCTTGATCGATCGCCCCGAGATAGCTGGCCATGAATTTCCTTTGCGTCGGACGGAGGAGAGTGCGTTAACTATCGTGCAATGAAGTCAGAGCTTGCTTTTGCCGCTCTATCTTACTGATGTAATCCTGAATCGCGTGTACTTTCTGGTCGGCCGACCAGACCTGCTCGCGTGCCAGAAATTCGCCCACCATGGGCGCTGCGACGATCGCTAGCTCCCAATCGAACAACTGCAACCCCAATCGCCGCGCCAACACGTCCTCGATAGTGACAGCCATCTCGCTTCTCGCACAATAAACAACTTCAGCAAGGATCGGCGCCCCAGCCTCGACGATCGGAGTTTTCAGATTCGGATCTCCGTCTGTCAGCGCCAGCACCGCTTCTGCTTCGTTCCCAAACTTCTCTGCCAGATGCCGGGCGGTCGCTTCGCGCAACCCGTAAACACTGGCAAGCAGCCGCCAGTGCTCCGCCGTGTACTCTTCCCCGCCCGCCAATCGCAGATCCCGCGTATTCGAGGGTGTCGAACTTCCGAGTTCCCTTCCGACCGCATCAATCGTGTCTTCGGCCATCGCCCGGTACGTGGTCCACTTGCCCCCTAAAATACTGACCAGCCCGCTGCCCTTATCGACTTCGACTTCGTGGGTACGAATCAGCTTCTTCGTTTCGCGGGAAGCCTGCGCGCGCACCAGTGGTCGCATCCCCGAGAAGACACTGACGATATCCGCCACTGTGTACTGCACGCTGAAATAGCGATTCAGATGCCGCAGAAGGTAATCGACTTCATCTCGGGTCACGTCGAGCGCTTGTTCCGATGTAACTTCCACATCTGTGGTGCCGACAAGCAGCCTCCCCAGCCACGGAATGGCGAAAAGAACGCGGCCATCTTCTGTCTGAGGGATCAACAAGGCATTCGTGATGTCGCCAACCAGCGGCAGCAAAATGTGCACACCCTTGCTGAGAATTAACCTGCCCGGCAGGTTCGTGTTTGCCATCGTTCTCAATGCGTCAGAGTATGGCCCAGTGGCATTCACGAACACTTTTGCCCGCAGCGTGAAGCTTCGCCCTGTAAAAACATTCTTCACAATAGCCGAAGCCAGTCGGCCGCGCTCATCCCGCTCGAAGCCGGTGAGTTCCAGATAGTTCGCGACCTCCCCACCGCCATCGCAAAATGTTTTCACCAGACTGACGCAGTAGCGCGCGTCGTCGAACTGGCCGTCTTCGTAGCTGATCGCGGCCAGCACTCCATCTCGTGTCAGCGTCGGCAGCGCCGCCAAAGCCTCACTCCGGGACAAGAGCCGGCTCTTGCCAAGACGCATCGAACCTGCCAGCCAGTCGTAGAGTTTCAGGCCGATTGCAAAGTAAAGAGTTTCAAAGCGGCTGAGGCACGGAACCAGGAAACGACGGGAATGCGCAAGGTACGGCGCGTTCTGCAGCATCAGCTTGCGCTCACGCAGAGCCTCGCGAACTACCTTCAATTGTCCGAGATCGAATTCGTTGACCGCTTGCTGAAGATAGCGAACGCCGCCATGGGCAAGCTTGGTCGATGCACTGGATGTTTGCGCAGCGAAGTCTGCGGCGTCAATGAGCGCGGTGCGAAAGCCGCGCGTCTGTGCATCGAGCGCGCAACCGGCCCCGGTCGCACCCGCGCCAATCACGCAAACGTCGTACGAATTGAACTCGAGTGCGCGCAGCGCGTCGGCTCGGCTCTTCATCTTTGCTTAGAGTACTGCGAAGCTCGCAGGCGTGGCGAGTCTGCAAGAAGGTTCGAAGAGTGGTGGGGAAATTACGCCTTGCTACTGGCCGTTCGAAGCCGTCGGATGCGTCTCCTTCTGAACCATGGGAAGATCGGTAGCGTTCCATCCGCCGCCGAGCGCCTTGATAAGGGATACACTGGCGGCCATGCGGCGCCCCGAAATCTCAACGGCCACTCGCTGATCGGTCAGGGCTATGCTCTGTGCGGTAATTACCTCAAGGTAGGTAGCCACACCGCCCTTGTAGCGGTTGGTCGAGAGTGCAAGCGAATGCTGTGCCGAAGCAACGGCCGCATCTTGCGTCTTGGCTTCATCCTCCAGCAGACGCAGCGCAGCGAGGCTGTCTTCGACTTCCTGAAACGCTCCCAGTACGGTCTCGCGATAAGTTGCTACCGACTGATCATAAGCGGCGCGAGCTTGATCATTCACGGCCTTCCGCCGGCCGGCATCGAAAACGGTTCCAATCGCAGAGGCGCCCGCCGTGATGAAGGCGCTAGGTCCGTTGAACCAGTTCGTAATGGACGTGCCCTCAAATCCTCCCGACGCGCTCAACGTAATGGTCGGGAAATATGCTGCCCGCGCAATTCCGATCTGCGCGTTCGCTGCCGCCATGCGACGCTCGTTTCCAGCTACATCCGGACGCCGTTCCAGTAACTCTGAAGGCACTCCCGGGGGGACAACCGGTGGGGCACTCACCTGCTGAGCTACTCCTACCGCAAAAGTCGACGCCGGCTGCCCGGTCAGCACAGCAATCGCATGCTCGAACTGTGCCCGCTGCACACCTAAATCAACCGCCTGTGCCCGAGTCGTCTCAAGTTGCGTTTCGGCTTGTGCTACATCCACCTGCGACGCGATTCCGCCGCTATAACGATTGCGAGTCAACTCCAGCGCTTTTTCGTAAGCCGCAACGGTCGAATTCAGCAACTGCGTTTCTGCATCCAGCGCGCGCAGTTGAAAGTAGTCGCTGGCTAGTTCGGCGTGCAGACTCAGGCTCACGTTCTCCAGATCTGCGGCGCTTGCCTGGGCATTCGCGCGGGCGGCCTCGACCGTCTTGCGCACGCGTCGCCACAGATCGACCTCATACGACGCGTCCACTGGGAGTTGCAGATCCGTGTAAGTGGTGGTCGGCGACAGCCTTCCGTTCGGACGATTCTTCGACAGCTTGCTGCGCGTTCCGCTTATACCGGACGTCACGTCCGGAAACTCCGCGGAGCGATTGATGCGCACCGCCGCCCGCGCCTGCTCGAACTGTGCTTGCGCTGCCCTCAGCGTCTGGTTCGAAACGTTGATCTGCTCCTCAAGCGCATTCAGCTGCGCATCCTGAAAAAGCTCCCACCACTTACCTTTCGCGGCCTGATCGCTCGGTTGCGCGGCCTTCCAGTTCGGTGGCACTTCTTTGTACGCTGGCGGTGCGGGCGCATCCGGTTTTGCGTAGCGCGGACCCACTGCACATCCCGTCAGAAGAACCGACAGCCCGACAAGCATCAGCGTGACTGTTCGCTTCACGCCGGCAGATTTTGTCGCCACCTTCACTGCTGCGCTCCCTTCGGAGGCGCGGCGTTGGATGCAAGACGCACTTGTTGCCCCGACACGATGGAGTCCGGCGGATTGACGATCAGGCTTTCATCGCCATTCAATCCGACCAGCACCTCCACTTCGCTACCGAAGTCACGACCCAGCGTGAGTGGAATCAGTTCCGCCTTGTTGTCCCTCACGACCGCCACCCGCAATCCTTCGGATCGGAATAGCAGGGTGTTCACTGGAATGGTGAACGTCGTCACGCTTCCCGGCAACTTGAGATGCACCGCCGCATACGCCCCGGTCAACAGTTCGCCCGTCGGATTGTTTACTTCGATTTCCACCAACAGCGTGCGGCTCGATAGATCGATCGCGTCGGCCGTGCGCACCAGCGTGCCCTCAAAGCGCCGTCCCGGAAACTCGTCGAGCGTCAAATCCGCTTTCAACCCCGGTTTCGCTGCGCGTGAATAGATTTCCGGAACGTTCACGTATACCCGCAGCTTTCCGGGCGCCGCGATGTGGAACAGTTCGCTCTTCGTACCAGTGCTGCTCCCCGAATTAATCAACTGGCCGATATCGGTGTTGCGCGCGGTGATCACGCCATCGAAGGGAGCATAGATTTTCTGAAATGACGTCAGTTCTTCAAGCCGCCGCAGGTTGGCTTGCGCCGACTGCACGATCGCCTTCTTCGCCGCAAAATCTCCGGTGGCGTTGTCCGCATCCTGCTGCGATACGGAGTCGCTCTTCAACAGCCCCTGATAACGCGATGCCGTGATCTCCGAGAGGTGCATATTCGCTTCGGCCGTGCCCAGGTCCGCTCGTGCCTGGCCCAGTTGCTGATCCACTTCCGGCGTATCGATCTCGGCCAGAAGTTGCCCAGACTTCACGTGCGCTCCGATGTCCACGTACCAGCGCTTTAGATAGCCATTCGTCCGCGCATAGATCGGAGCATCGCGGAAAGCCTGGATATTCGCGGGCAGAATGACCTCTTGCCCGGGCGCCGACTTTTTCGGCTGCGCCACGATCACGGCCGGAACGGCCAGCTGATTGGTTTCGTTGCGCAAGGCACTGCGCGCGCGTACGCGTGGAACGATGCCCGAGATGACGACGATCGCCACCACCACAAAGGCCAGCACGGCAATCAGCCAACCCTTCTTGGGGTTTGACGGTTGCTCCGGACTTCGCTCAGCCGAATTGCGGCTCGCGACTTGCGTCTCCACGTTGTCTTCCTGTTCCACTTGCATTTTCAATCTCCAAATCCTACGCCAGGCCAACTACTTCGGGTTCGCGGCATCGACTTTCATGCGACGCCCGTGCAGCACGCTGAAGAACACCGGCACGAAGAACAGCGTTGAAACCGTCGCCAGCAGCAGTCCGCCGATCACCGCTCGTCCGAGAGGCGCGTTCTGTTCGCCGCCCTCGCCCAGCCCAAGGGCCATCGGCACCATGCCGATCATCATCGCCATCGCGGTCATCAGCACGGGGCGGAAACGAGTGAATCCCGATTGCAGCGCAGCTTCGACCGCGTCCTTACCTTCTTCCAGCTGTTCCTTCGCAAAGCTGACGACCAGGATGCTGTTCGCCGTCGCTACGCCCATGCACATGATCGAACCAGTCAGCGCCGGCACGCTCAGTGTCGTGTGCGTAACAAACAGGAACCATGCGATCCCGGCGAGCGCCGCCGGCAAGGCCGAAATGATGATGAACGGATCCAGCCAGGACTGGAAGTTCACGACAATCAGCAGGTAGACCAACAGAATCGAAAATATCAGTCCCCCAATCAGTCCGATGTACGACGACCGCATCGTGAGAATCTGCCCACGCACCACGATCTGCGAACCCTTGGGCAGGTCCTTACGGCTGTCATCGACAATCTTGGTCAAATCGCGCGAGACGCCGCCCAGGTCCCGCCCCTGCACCGACCCATAGATATCGATTACGGGAGCAATGTCGTAGTGCGATACAACACCCAATCCTACCCCGCGCCGAATCGAAGCGAGACTTCCCAGGATCTGGGAAGGCGCGCCGCTTGCCCCGGCAACCGGGATATTCTGTATGCCTTGCAGCGAGTCGAGCCGGTATTGCGGCGTCTGCGTCGCGATCGGGTAACTCACGCCGTTCTTCGGATTCAGCCAGAAAGTCGGCGACGTCTGAAAGCTTCCGCTCAGCGAGATCAGCAGGTTCTGTGCAACGTCGCGCTCGGTGAATCCAATCTGGCCGGCCTTCGTTCGATCCACGTTGATGTGCAGCTTCGGCTGATCAAACGGTTGCTGAATTCGCAGGTCGACCGTGCCCGGTATGTACCGCACCTTCTGCAACAGCGTGTCCGCAAACTTCCGGTTCCCTTCCAGATCGTTGCCCACAATCTGCACATCAATGGGCGCCGGCAAGCCAAAATTAAGAATCTGGCTCACGATGTCAGCTGGAAGAAATGCAAACGTCACACCTGGAAATTCATTTGCCAGCTTAATGCGCAGATCATGGACATATTTGTCGGTCGAGTGATGGTGCTCGCCCAACGTGACGAGAATGTCCGCGTCTCCCGGGCCGACGGGAGCCGACGTGCTGTATGACAAATTAATACCGCTATAGGGCAGCCCGATATTGTCGATGACGCTCGACATCTCGTCGGGCGGAATCTGCTCGCGGATCGATTGCTCCACCAGGTCGCACAGCCGCGCCGTCTCTTCAATGCGCGTGCCGGTGCGCGCGCGCAGGTGCAGTTTGAACTGCCCGCTATCCACGCCCGGGAAGAAATCCTGGCCAAGCCACGGGACCAGAAATACCAGCGACAGTACGCAAGCGACAGAAAAGGCAGTCAGGAAGAATCTTTGATGATGGAGACAGGACTCCAGCAGGCCGTGATAACGCTCGCGGAAGCGCTCGAAGGCTTCTTCAAACCGAACCTGCATCCGGACAAACGGATTCCTGCTGCTCTTCGAAGCGTGCCCGGCTTCAGCTTCGTGACCGCGCAGCAGGTACTTCGCCATGGTCGGCACGACGGTACGCGACAGGAAGTACGACGCCAGCATAGCGAACGAAACGGCCTCGGCAAGCGGCACGAACAGATACCGCGCCACGCCCGTCAGGAAAAACATCGGCACGAACACGATGCAGATTGACAGCGTCGACACGAACGCGGGCACAGCAATCTGCTGCGCTCCGTCCAGAATCGCGTGCTCCACTTCCTTGCCCATGGCCAAGTTGCGGTTGATGTTTTCGATTTCCACAGTGGCATCGTCGACCAGGATGCCAACCGCAAGCGCCAACCCGCCCAGGGTCATGATGTTGATCGTCTCGCCCAGCGCGCTCAGGCAGATGATCGACGTCAGAATCGACAGCGGAATTGAAACCGCGATAATCACCGTACTGCGCCAGCTGCCGAGAAAGACCAGGATCATGAATCCGGTGAGGCACGCGGCGATAATCGCCTCGCGCACCACGCCTTGAATCGATCCGCGCACGAACAAAGACTGATCGGCCAGCAAGCGTATGTTCAGATCGGCCGGGAGGGTCTTCTGTACCTCGGGCAGCATGCTCTTGATGCCTGCAATGATGTCAAGCGTCGAAGCGTTGCCCGCCTTCTGAATTGTTAACAACACAGCACGCTGCCCATTGACGCGAGCGATGTTCGTCTGCGGCGGAAAACCGTCGCGCACATGTGCTACATCGCGGATGTAGATCGTGCTGCTGCCCACGGTCTTGATGGGCAGATCATTCAGTTCCGCCACTGTCGGTGGACTGGCGTTCATGTCCACGTCGTACTCGAGGGGCCCGATCTTGGTGGTGCCGGAAGGCAAAATTAGATTCTGCGCACCCACAGCATTCACAACATCCAACGGCGAAAGACCCTTGGCCTGCAAGGCGCCCGTATCGAGATCGACTTGCACCTGCCGCTGTTTGCCGCCGTAAGGATAAGGAATTGCCGCTCCCGGCACGGTGATCAACCGCGTGCGGATGAAGTTCACACCCGAGTCGAACAACTGCTGCTCGGAAAGCTCGTGACCGGAAAGGCCGAGCTGCAAAATCGGCACGGTCGATGCGCTGTAGGTAATGACCAGCGGTGGCGTCGTCCCTGGCGGCAATTGTCGCAATTGGGTCTGTGAAATCGCGGTGACCTGCGCAATGGCTTTATCGATATTGGCGTGGGGTTGGAAATACACCTTCACTACGGCGATGCCGTTCAGCGACTGCGACTCGATATGTTCAATATCGTCGACCAGCGTCGTCAGCGCGCGTTCCGTCACCGTGGTGATGCGGGCTCCCATGTCCTCCGACGACAGGCCGGAGTAATTCCACACAATGCTGACCACCGGAATATTGATTTCCGGAAAGACATCCGTGGGAGTGCGCAGGATGACGATGGGCCCCAGAATCAGGATCAGCAGGGCGAGCACTGTAAACGTATACGGCCGGCGAAGAGCGAGCTTAACAATCCACATAGCGATCTCTTACGGATGGACGGAACAGCACAATTGACGCAATCGCGGAATCAAGACGGAAGATGTGCGAATTGCGACACGACCCCAGATACTTGTTCGCAAGGGCATTGCCAATTTTGCCGGACAATGCTCAACAGGCTATTCGATGATGGCCAAAGCACTTAGGGAGCAGACTCTTTTTGAAAAATGGGAGAAATTTCGCTGATCAAGTGTCGATAGATCGACACGCTTCGACACCTAGGAATTAATCGACGGGACGTTCAATTCCCAGACGCCTCATCTTGTAGATCAGCGTCGTGCGCGGAATTCCCAACCGGGCAGCAGCGCCGGTCGGCCCGCCCAAGATCCAGTTGGTGTCTCGCAGCACTTGCAGCACGTGCTTGCGCTCAACTTCTTTCAGCGTCGCGCCTTGCGAGCTCTTCGATTTGCCTTCACGCAGTTCCGCGAGAGGCACCCGCAACGCTGCGCCCTCCGTCAGGATCACGGCCCGCTCTATGAAGTTCTGCAATTCGCGGATATTTCCCGGCCACGCATAACGGACCAGCGTGTCCATTACAGAATCGGGGATGCGCGTGATCTTCCGGTTCATTGACTTGGCGAACTTGTCGACGAAATATCGCACCAGAATCGGTATATCGTCGCGCCGATCGCGCAATGGCGGAATGTGAATCGGAAAAACATTTAACCGGTAGTAGAGGTCTGCCCGAAAGGTTCCCTGCTCCACCATGCGTCCCAGATCGCGATTTGTAGCCGCTACCAGACGCACATCCGTGCGAATCGATCGCGTCCCGCCCAGTCGCTCAAACTCCTGCTCCTGCAGAACTCGCAGTAGCTTGGGCTGCAGTTCCAGCGGGATGTCGCCGACTTCATCCAGAAACAGCGTGCCCTTGTGTGCGATCTCGAAGCGTCCGACCTTCCGGCTGATTGCTCCAGTAAACGCTCCGCGCTCATGCCCGAACAACTCGCTCTCCAGAAGGCCGAGCGGGATGGCCGCGCAGTTCAGCTTTACAAAAATGTTGTCCTGCCGAGAACTCAGTGCGTGGATCGCTCGCGCCACCAACTCTTTTCCTGTACCGGTCTCGCCCTGGATGAGAACGGTGGTGTCATTGGGCGCGACTGTCTCGACCTGCCGTAGCACCTGCCGCAGACCGGCGCTGTCGCCAAGGATGTCTTCAAAATGATGCTCGGTACGAATCTCATCGCGTAGATACAAGCCTTCTTCCGCCAGCCGCTCCTTCGACTCGTTCAACTCGCTGAACTCGAGCGCGTTCTCCAGAGCGATCGCCACCTGACTCGCGACTTGCCGCAGAAAATCAACGTCCTCTTCGGAAAAAGCATCTTTACGACGATCCAGAAGGTGCAGCACGCCCAGCGTCCGGTTCCTCCGCATGATCGGCAGAAAACATCCCGACTCGAATCCTTCTTCGGCATTCACTTTGAGCGCAACCGGCGCGAGCGACTTCGGAGCAGTGCCGAAGCGCAACGGCTTGCCCGTCTGGAACGCCCGGCCCGGACTCGTTCCCGCCATTGGAAGCACCATCTGGTCCTGCATGAATCCTTTGCCGGCAGGAAAGTCGAGCCCATAAACGCGCAACTGGGTCTGCTCGCGATCGGGCAGCGAGAGACAGGCGGCATCACACTGCATCGCGTTGCGAACGCTGGCGGGAATCGCGCGGAATAATTCTGACAGCGCAAGATTCGAAACCACCGCGTTGTTCACATCGAGCAGTAGTTTGAGCCGATCGCGTTCGCGCACAACCTGCTGCTGCAGTTCGCGCGCTTCCTGATAATTCAGCGCGTTCTCAACCGCGACCGCCACCTGCGCCGCCACCATCGTCAGGATCGCCAAGCTGGATGGCCGGTACGCATCGCGCTGCGAACTTCCGAGGTTCAGCGTTCCGATCTTGCGGCGCGCGCTCGTCAAAGGAAGACTGCAAAAGGACTTCAGCCCGTTCTCCGTAAGTACGCGCGTCGCTCGTGGAAAACGACTCGCCTGCTCGGGTTCACCAACGATAAACGGGCTCTGCGTTCTCCACACTTCTCCTGAAGGCGAATCATCCACGCCAAACTCCATGCCGGGATGGATCGTCGACACCCCATCGAAGTGCAAGGTATGCACTCGCATGACTTCGTGCTGAGGGTCATGAAGGATGAGGCTTAGATAATTGAAATTCAGAACCGTGTGCAGACGACGACCGAGATCTTCAAACAGCTCGGTCAGACTTTGATGGGAAGAGATGGCCTGCGACACTTCCAGCAGAGTGGTGTACTGATTTTCGGGAAGAGCGTTCGTCGGTTCTGGGAGCGTAGCCATGCCTGCGTGCCGCCAAACTCTGCCGTTGCACCGCCCCAATGCCTCGGCTGTAGGTTCAAGTATATCTCGACACGTGTCGAATCATCGACACACGCAAAAACGTCCACGTCCGCTCCGGTGCCCTGCCTACCGCTAAGCGCTTGAATCCGCGAGATAAAGAACCGACCTCCCGCCGACGCAGTTGGCCTTCCCAGTGCAAGGTTTGCCACGACTTATGCTGAAACTCACGCTGAACAGCGGTGACAACGCGGTCTTGCTGGTTCTGGAAGGACGATTATGCGGGGCTTGCGCCGCGGAAGCGGAGCGGACCTGGCGCGATGTTCTTGCGAACGATGATGCCAAGCAGATCTCCGTGGACCTCGCGGGCGTTTCCTACGTCGATCGCGATGGCGAGTCGTTGCTTCAGCACATGCTTGAACAGGGCGCCACGCTTCGGGTGGGCGGCGTCTGGATGGAACATCTCGTGGCCGATCTTCGGCGGCGGATTGTGTCCGGCGATTCCGCGCTTTCCCGAAGAACGCCGAGGCCGCATCGCAGCCCCGGCGTTTCGTAGCGCCCTGGCCCTCCCCCAAGTGCAAGGGTTCCTTCGGGAAACTTAAAAAATCGGCGAGCGCTTTCGCGTTAGCTGTTTTGCATGTTGCGCAACGCCCGCCGCAGGTGTTTCTTAGCACTCTCTTTGCTGATGCCCAGCACCCTCGCAACTTCCGGCAGCGTATATCCATGTAGTTCCGTCAGCACGAATACGTCGCGGCAGCGGGGCTGGAGCGTCAACGCTCGGAGCATGGTCAGTTGAAACAGGCGATTGGTCTCCACGCCTGGTTTGGCCGAGAGCCCGCCCATCGATCCCTGCTCCTTCACCTGTCGATCTCGCATCATCGCCATCACATGGATGGTGCCGGGTACACGTAATCCGTTTCACCGGCTGCAAAGATTTTTTGACTGCAAGCGGCGTCCAGCGCGGCATTGGCAACTTCCGACCTGTCTTTTTTCCTCAGAACCCCCGTCTCGGCCCACTCAAGGATTCCCCGGCTTTAGGTGTAAGATATTCGCCACTCTGCCGTCCGCCGAGGCAAGTCTTGCAATTTGAGGCTTTTGACCAATCCTATCTGGACCGTCTCCGCTCCGGAGATCCTCGGACGCAAGCGCACTTCTTCGCCTACTTCAGCCAACTAATGCAGCTCAAGCTGCGTGCACGCTTGCGTACTGTTCAAGAAATTGAAGACGTCAAGCAGGAAACGTTCGCGCGCGTCTTTACGGCCGTGGCCAACGGCAAGATCCGCCAGCCGGACCGCCTCGGACCATTTGTGAATTCCATGTGCACCAACGTGTTGCGCGAGCAGTACCGCAGCAATTCGAAGGTGACCTCGATCGACGAGGAAGTCGCCAACGAGATCCCCGATCGCTCGATCGACGTGGAAGGTGCCGTCGCAGCCCGGCAGATGGAAGGCAAGGTGCGCGAAATCCTCGACGAGATGCCGGAGCGTGATCGCCGTATCCTGCGCGCGGTTTTTCTGGAGGAGCAAGATAAAGATGAGGTTTGCCGCGACTTCGGCGTCGACCGCGACTATCTGCGGGTTCTGGTGCACCGCGCCAAGATCGCCTTCAAATCTGAATACTTGAAAACTATCAACCGGTCGCCGCAAGACCAGTCAACGGCCGGAGCCGTGTGAAACGATTCGAACCCTGGGTTCACTACCCAATGTAAGAGGGGGAGGCAGTGGACATGGACCACGCCGACGCACTGCGTATGAACGCGACCGAAAGATATCTATTAAACGAGTTGGACACGACGCAACTCGAACAGTTCGAAGAACATATGTTCGAATGCCAGGAATGCGCGCTCGACGTGCACGCGGCATCGACGTTCATTGAGCACAGCAAGAACGTGTTAGCTGAGCCGGCACTGACGCCAGTGCCCGTTCCCCGACCAGTTCCGGCGCCGGTGCCCAATCCCTGGTTCGCCTGGCTACGTCCTGCTTTTGCTGTTCCGGCGATGGCCGTGCTTCTCTTGGCCATTGGATACCAGGGCTATCTCTTGCGCGGCTCCCTAGGCGGCACTCCCGACATCCTCGCCTCGGCAACCATTAACGTGGCGACACGTTCCGCCGCCACGCCCCAGGTGCATTCGAAAGCGGGCCAGCCTTTCGTCCTACTTCTCAACATTCCTTCCGAAAGCCGGTTTTCTTCCTACATTGCGGACTTGTACGATCCCGCGGGACATATAAAATGGTCGCTCCCGATTTCGGCGGAGATGGCCAATGACACACTGCCGGTGCGGTTTCCGGGACTTCGCGAAGCAGGTCTATACGTCCTGGCGATCCGCGGAATTATGCAGGGCGGGAGCACTCCAACAGAAATCGGCCGGCAACCCTTCGAGTTGAGTTTGCAGTAAACGGCTCCGAAACAGATCTCCATTCCAGCTAAGGAGACACCTATGTCCCGTCGTACTCTCCCAACCCATTATTTCCATGCCAATGCCACTGGCATTGGCGGATTCATCGAACGTCCCTTCAAGAAAGATATTCCCGTGCAGTCTCCGACCGCGCTGTCGCCCTCCGGCGGATCGGACGAAGCCAGCACGACCAATTTTCAGTTCGAAAAGATCATGAGTGCAAGGATGACCCGGACTCGCGTCGAAGGCCACTATACCGGAACCTACCCTACGACCCGCGCCACCGCCATCGTTGAGGACTTGAATGTCCTGGAAGTGATTCGTGCAGAGGAACTGGTGGCGTATATTTCCACTCAACACCCGGGCGAAGAGCCGAACGTGCCCAAGATCGACTTCGGTTTGACCGCGATCAATGGTCTTAGGGTGGGTGACAGCATTCTTCGCGTTCACCTTGACCTTGAGCGGTTGACGGTCGGTGACCGGAAACGGTTCCCCAAGAAGGCTCCCCTTTTCGAGAAAGAGGTCTGGGACCGAGCCGGAAAGAAAAAGGAGTTCGATCCAGAAAAAGGTTTCTTACAATGCTCGCTGGTAGAAGAGATCGAAGTGATCCGCGGCAAGAAACCCGATATCGAGGGCAATATCATCACAATTCCAGATGTCGGACGAGTGTACCTGGCGGAACTACTGGTGAGCGGCGATACGTACGAACTGATCATGATGCGATTGGAACTGGGATGCACGAACGTGGCCGATTCGAGCAACGCAGTGGCCAAAGTCAACGGCAAACCTGGCGGACCGTAGTTCGTTTGGCGCTGGTTCTGCTGGCGCAACTCTGCTGCCTGTCCTGCTCCCAAGATCCCGAGCCTGCATTTCGGCGCACCCACGATATCTTTGTGCGCGGTGATTTGGTTCTCGCGCAAGCTGATGCGCACAAATTTCGTGTCTATTACTCTGAACGAAATCCCGCATGGGCCTGGCAGTTTCGAATATTGGAAGCACGTATCTTGGCATGGCGGGGAATGTCCAACGATGTTCTTGACGTCCTGAGCCCCGAATTACCGACGTCCCTGCAGGCCACCGACCTTCCTCTCCAAGACTGGATTCTTAAGGGAGCAGCAAATATCCATCTGCATCGCTATCGCGAAGCCCAAATCGAATTAGCCAAGGCGAGGCAGAAATGCGCTACACCCAACAGCCCAACCTGCGCCGAATTACTTGGTGTGGAGGGTCTGCTCCAGGTCGAGCAGGGAGAGTATCAACGTGCTCAGCCTCTTTACGACGAGAGCCTTCGATTGGCTCGCCAATATAGCGATGGCTTCTCCGAAGCTGCGGCCTTCTTGAAGATCAATCACCTAAAACTACAGGAAGAGAACTTCGACGAATCCATCGACTGGTCCAACCGCGCTTATAACAAGGCACGGGAAATTGGCGCCCAGTTCATCATGATGACCTCTCGGGGCAACCTGGGTTGGGCGCAGTACAAAATAGGAAATTCCGAGTCCGCTTTGCAATTGTACTTAGAAGCAAGAGATAGCGCGAAGGTGTTGGGGGCGACAGATAACGAAGTGGCTTGGCTCACAGATATCGGATACGTATACCTCGATCAAGGTAAGTTCAGCGCTGCCGAAGACTTGTACCACGCAGCACTGGACCTCGCCACCAGGATCAACAGCAAAGAAGACATCCTCAACGCGCAAATCTCTCTGGCCTTCGTCAGCCTCCTCACCAACAAACTCGACCTTGCCCGCCAATACAGTGACCAAGCCATCGCCTCGGCCCGTGCCGACGGCAATCGCGTCGACGAACTCTACCCGCTTCTCACCAAAGCACAGCTCCTCGCTCGACAAGGAGATCCGACGCAGGCCGAACAATATTTCTTCGAAATTGCCGCCGACCCCAAAGTCGATCACTCCCTTAAGTGGGAAGCCCAGCATGAACTCGCAAACCTTTACGCTGACCAGCATCGCACCAGCCAGGCGGAAACCGGCTACCGCACCGCTCTGGCAACCTTTGAAGCCGCGCGCGCTGAGATTCAGCATGAAGGTGTTAGGCTCCCCTTCCTGGCCAACGCCTCCACCCTCTACGAAGACTACGTCCGCGTGCTGCTCTCCGAAAACAAAACGGCCGAAGCCCTGAGCGTGGCCGACCACGCGCGCGCTCGCACGCTGGCCGAAGGTCTTGGTCAGTTGCCCAAGAACGAATCCGTGCTCCCGAAAGCGCTCGACGCCCAACGCATCGCTCGTACGGCTGGCGGCCCGATCCTCTACTACTTCCTTGGCGCGAAGCAGTCCTACCTGTGGGCGATCACTGCGCAAAGGACGAGCCTGTTCCAACTGCCGCCTGCATCCGAAATTGAAACGGCCGTCCGTCGCTATCGCAAAGCTCTCGAGACTCCGAAGGATCTCACCGAATCCCAGAAAGCCGACGGCCTTGCGCTCTACCACATGCTGGTCGCACCAGCCCAGCCCATGCTAGGCAAAGCCGCCAAGGTCTTCATCATTCCCGACGGCAGCCTGAACGCCCTGAACTTCGAAGCTCTAATCGCGCCCGATCCCAAATCCCACTACTGGATCGAAGACGTCACTCTCGCCAACGCCAGTTCCCTGAGGCTTCTGGAACGCTCCGGCCACGCCCACCGCGCTGGCAAGCCCAATCTGCTGCTCATCGGCAATCCGGTGGCCTCCAGTCCGGAGTTCGGCACTCTCCCGCAAGCCGCTCTCGAGATGGACAACATCGGCAAGCGCTTCGCGCCGGCCGATCAGCGCGTGCTCGCACAATCCGACGCCACGCCCACCGCTTATCTCGTCACCAAGCCCGAGCAGTTCGCCTACATCCATTTCGTCGCACACGGCACCGCCAGCCGTCTGAGCCCGCTCGACTCCGCCATCGTGCTCTCCAAGCCCACGCCCGCCGATGACACCTTCCGTCTTTACGCACGCGACATCGTTCATTCCCCCCTGCACGCGGAACTGGTCACCGTCTCTTCCTGCTATGGTGCGGGATCGCGTGCGTATTCCGGAGAAGGCCTCGTCGGCCTGTCCTGGGCATTCCTGCGCGCGGGCGCGCACAACGTCATCGGCGCGCTTTGGGACGTGAGTGACGCATCCACGCCGCGCCTCATGGACGAGATGTACGCCGCCATCCAAAAAGGAAAGCCTCCCGCAGAAGCACTGCGGCAGGCTAAGTTGTCTCTGCTTCATTCCAATGATTCGTTTCGCAGGCCCTTCTACTGGGCGCCGTTCCAGTTCTACACCGGCTCCTGAGCCAACAATAACTGCAGGCCATGCTCTGTGCCGGCAACAGAAATTTTGCTGCAGTTCATCACGACCCAATCTGCCCCGGCCTCGAGCAGGAGACCGGACTCCGACGTCGTGGGAAACGCAATCACTCGCGCACCCGCGGCTTTTCCCGCGCGGATGCCCGCCGGCGCATCTTCCACCACTACGCAATCGCTCGGCGCAACGCCCAGAACCTTTGCAGCCTTCAGAAACGGCTCCGGGTGCGGCTTCCCGTTGACCACGTCTGTGGCCGTAACAAATGTTTTAGGAGCCGGCAGGCCCGCAGCCCGCAAGCGAACAGTCGCTAGCGCACGCGTGCCCGAGGTCACGATCGTCCAGCGCGCCGTTGGCAAACTCTCCAGCAGTTCCCGTGCGCCCGGCAGCGGCACCACACCCTCCAGATCTTCGATCTCCGATTGCTCTACGATCCGGTTCTCCGCTTCGTGATCCGCGTCCGGAAGATATTCACGCACCGTTGCAATACTCGGACGCCCATGCGCGTGCGCCACGACTTCTTCGGGATTGAACCCGTGAGTCCGCGCCCACTTGCTCCAGACGCGCCCCACCGCGGGCGTCGAATCGATCAACACGCCGTCCAAATCGAACAGCAAAGCTTGGCACCGGACCTGGATCACGATCTTGAAACCTTTCTGTCTAAAGGAAACATTGGAAGTGTTTCCAGGATTAGTAGCTACGCTTTCACTACAATGTCAGCGATGCGCTCGGCGGCATGCCCGTCCCAGAGCGGCGGAATCTCGCCCTTCTTCCCCTGCCCGTTGAGCACGCGCGTGGTTTCACTCTTCAGTCGCGCCACGTCTTCGCCGACCAGCATGTTCGTTCCCACGCTCACGGTAACGGGACGCTCGGTCGTGGTTCGCAGCGTAAGGCACGGCACTTTCAGAAAGGTCGTCTCCTCCTGAACGCCTCCGGAGTCCGTAATGACGACAGTCGCACGTTTCTGCAGCGCGAGAAACTCGATGTAGGGCAGCGGTCCCAGAAGTCGCAGCCCGCCCTCTCTCAACCCGCTCTCCGCCAGTCGCTGCCTGGTTCGCGGATGCACGGGGAACACGACGTCCACGTCTTCTTGAATCTGCTGCAGCGCGCTGAAAATCTCCCGCAGGCGCTCGCTCGTGTCCACATTCGACGGCCGATGCAGCGTAACCAGCGCATAGCGTTCCGGCATGCCGTTCATCTTCTCCGCGGCAGGCAACAGCCGTACCAGCGTGTCGATCATGACGTTGCCCACACAATGAATCTTCCCAGCCGGCACGCCTTCGCGCTGCAGATTCGCGTCGCCATCCTCCGACGGTGTGAACAAAATGTCCGCCAGCTGATCGGTCACCACGCGGTTGATTTCTTCTGGCATCGTGCGATCGAACGATCGCAGTCCCGCCTCCACGTGCCCCAACCGTATCGAGAGCTTCGAGCAAACCAGCGCCGCCGCCATCGTGGAGTTCACGTCGCCATATACCAGCACCAGATCGGGCTTCCGCTGCAACAGCTCGCGCTCGATGCGCGTCATGACCTCGGCGGTCTGCACCGCATGACTTCCCGAGCCCACTTCGAGATTGACGTCGGGCGCAGTCATGCCCAGTTGCTGAAAAAACACCTCCGACATGCTCGCGTCATAGTGCTGCCCCGTATGGACAAGCGTTTGCTTTACGCCTTGCTCGCCCAGCGCGCGCAGCACCGGCGTCGCCTTCATAAAATTCGGCCGCGCCCCGACTACATGGAGTACATGCATAAAAATGAACGGCAACCCCGATTCTAAAGGAAAACGTATTTTCGGCTCTCCGATACGAGGCGCGCCGCGAGGGTGAGAAAACAACTAATGCAGGTACGTGAAGAACACGTCTTGGTGCCGGGAGGGGGAGTCGAACCCCCACGAGGGGTGAACCTCGGCGGATTTTGAGCCCGCTGCGTCTGCCAGTTCCGCCATCCCGGCGAGGGAGATAAGCGACTGAAACTGCATGTCTAGTTTACCTTAGGGTCCTTGGTTTCGCCATCGTTCTGCGGGTCGGACGTGATGAAAACGTGAAGATCGCGCCTATCATTTTCACGTTTTGCCTCTGCGCGCAACATCGTCGCGATGCTGATGCCCTTAGTCGGGAGTTTGGCCACTCGATAGCAGGATCGGCACGTCAACATGGCAACTCCAGGCGTGCACGACGGCCTTCGCCCAAACACCACGAAAATACCTCACCGCCCGGAGGTTGGACGTGCGGACGGATTTGCGAACAAGCTGAAGCGAATCTTTTCGAAAATTGCGGGCCCCGCTCATATGGCCGAGGCCCGCTTACTTGGATAGTTCTATGCTGATTTTCGGCTTTTCGGCTCCGCCAAACTCGTTCGCTGTTTCTTGCCACGCCCAGAACTCGCTTCGCCCTGCGCTGCTTCAAGATTTTCAACGCCTTCTTTAAGCTCGGGGACCTCGACGATTTGCCAATCGCCACCTTCGTTCCAAGGACCGCGGGCGTCCGTCTCGCCTTCATCTCCCTCTCCTGTTGAATCGTTGAAATACTGGTCGACCAGCACAGGAGTCGGCGGTATTTTGCCGATCGAAAAGGGTGTTTTGCCCATACTTTCCAGCGCAGCAGTGAAAGCCTTCATGTGGGTAATCTCTCGCGTCATCAAAAACTGGAGCGCATCTTTCGATCCGGGATCGTCGCAGAAGTTGATCAAGCGCTCATACACAATCTTGGCGCGTGCCTCAGCGGCGATGTTACTTCTGAGATCCACATCCAGTTCGCCAGTGATCTTGAGATAGTCGGCCGTCCAGGCGTCGCCCATCGAGTTGAACAAGCCGACGCCGCCCCCACCCGCGATCGCAATGAGTGGATCAACCTCTCCTGCCTCACGAGTTTTTTTCATGGGCTTTAGGTGCATGCGTGCAAGCGTGCCCACAACTTCCAGGTGACTGAGTTCCTCCGTGCCGATGTCCATCAACATGTCCTTGCGATCGGGATCGTCGCAGTTCAGTCCCTGGATGGAATACTGCATTGCGGCCGCGAGTTCGCCGTTGGCGCCGCCAAACTGTTCGAGCAGCATGTTGCCGAAGCGAGGATCCGGCGTGCCAACGTTTACGGTATACATCAGTTTTTTTATGTGGTGGTACATGAGTCCTCTCTTTTGTATGGGTACGTTTCTTTGATGGGTACGTTGCATCAGCCTTCAATCAGCCAGCGCAGAGTCCTATTGAGCAATAGGCCGCTCCGCTTGTGAGAAACATCCGTTTAGTTGCTTAGATCAATGCAACTTTCCCTCTACGACCCTGGACTCACTTTTTCATGGCTACATCGTTTCGCGCCGGGGTGGGTGCGAAAATGATTCGCGAGAAGTCCCACTCGCGCGCTGGCGCGCTTCTGGATTTGTGGCAGAAGGAACCACCACTCAGCCATATTTTCTAAACCATCCCAAGCGTAAGGCCAAGCATCCTACGTTTCCACAAGTTCGGAATTGCCGATGCTCTTTAGTGGTGATCCGGGATACGGGAATCGAAGTACCGCAGTGATCAGCGGCGGGAGAGGACAGGAAAATGGCAAAGCAGTTCGCAATTGTCACAGGTGCATCGAGCGGTATCGGACTTTCCCTTGCCCATGAACTCACGGCCCGTGGCTATGATCTGGCAATTTGCTCATCTGGACAGAGGTTGCTAGCCGCTGCTGAAGCATTACGCGCACACGGCGTTCAGGTGACCGGGATCCAAGCGGATTTAGCGACCCAGGACGGCGTGAAACAGTTTTGGGATCAGGTGCAATCCCTAGGACGAAACATAGATGTCGCCTGCATCAATGCAGGCGTGGGTGTGGGTGGACTTTTCACAGAAACAGATTTGGACGCCGAACTGAACATGGTGTCCCTGAACTGTGCGGGTACTGTGCAGCTTGCCAAGTACGTGGTTCAACATATGCTCTCGCGCAATGGAGGCAGGATCTTGTTCACATCTTCCATAGCGGGAGAAATGGTTGCGCCACGGGAAGCAGTATATGCAGCCACGAAGGCTTTTGGTTTGTCTTTCGCGCACAGTCTTCGCTACGAGTTACGTGACACAGGGATCTCAGTGACTGCTCTCCAGCCGGGACCCACGAACACGGAGTTCTTCCGCCGCGCTGGCATGGATAACACGGAGGTTGGTTCCGAGGGGAAAAACGAATCTCAACCTGAAGATGTGGCGCGTCAGGGTATCGAAGCACTCCTGTCGGGAAAAGACCATGTATACGCAGCCTCCGCAAAAACGAAGGTGGAAGGCATGTTGGCAAACGTTACGCCCGGCAGTGTGAAGGGCGCAATGCACGAGAAGATGGCCAAACCCAAAGCCAGTTGATCTTCGTTTTATGACAATTCTTCAATAAAGCAAAATCTCTTAGGAGCCGGGAATGTCGAAAGCACTGAACGAGAAACCAAACGCAGAGCCGCTTCCCACTGCAGCCAGCGCGGGAGTCATGCTGAATGGCCGCTATTTGCCGCCGCCCGAGGATAAAGACGGAAAGATATGGGTAAGAACGAGCGCCCTGGTCCATGCCGATGCCCAAGAACTCTACAAGATGTGGCGCGATGTCGAAGCCGTACCGCTTTGGCAGGAGCAGATCCAAAAGGTGACGCGGACCGGTGAAACGACCTCTCACTGGGTGATGCGATCGGCGGCCAACGATACGGGCAGAGATAAAGATAAGGACAAAACCATCGAATGGGATTCCGAAATTCTGAAGGATGAACCAGGGCGGCGCATCGCTTGGCGAACCATCGCGGGGGAATCAGACAACGCGGGCGAGGTTATCTTCGAGCCCGCTCCTGGAGGTCGAGGAACGATGGTGACCGTTCTGCAAGAGTTTCGAATGGGCAAGTTAGCCAGCGCATGGGAAACGATCGTGGGCCGAAATCCAAAGCAGGCCGTCATTGAAAATCTCCGTCATTTCAAAGCCCTTGCAGAGACGGGTGAAATCCCGCGGACCCAAGGCCAGCCTCACGGGCCACGGGGAATGATCGCTGGCATGAAGAAATCGATGTACGGCGAGGAGACCACTATCCCGCCCGGGTTGAATCGAAAAGCGAGCTAAACGAAGTCTCGGCAAATTTATTCGGCGAATTGGAGTCATATATGAAAGCGCTCTGTTGGATGGGAAGCAACAAGGTAGAGGTGCACACCGTCGACGATCCGGCAATCCTGAACCCGCACGACGCCATTATTAAAATTACACGCACCGCCATTTGCGGATCGGATCTGCATCTGTATGACGGTTTCATCCCCACGATGGAAGAAGGCGACATTCTCGGACACGAGTTCATGGGAATTGTTGAAGAAACGGGAGAGGGCGTAACGAATCTTCAGCGGGGCGATCGTGTAGTCGTGCCGTTTACCATCGCCTGCGGGAACTGCGAGTTTTGCAAGAAAAAGATATGGTCGGCTTGCGACAATACGAATCCAAACGCCCACCTGATGGAAGCCGCGTATGGATATTCGGGTTCGGGTTTGTTCGGGTATTCCCACATGATGGGTGGATATGCGGGCGGCCAGGCGCAGTATGTGCGAGTACCTTTTGCGAATGTCGGGCCGCTGAAAATCGAAAGCGACCTTCTCGATGAAAAGGTCCTCTTCCTTTCTGACATTTTTCCGACCGGATATATGGCAGCCGAGAACTCGCAAATCCAGCCGAACGACACGGTCGCGGTGTGGGGTTGTGGTCCCGTTGGCCAGTTCGCGATCGCCAGCGCCTTCATGCTTGGCGCCGCTCGCGTTATTGCCATTGACCGGCTTCCCGAACGCCTGGAAATGGCCCGTTCGATCGGGGCAATCACAGTCGATTACTCCGAGGAAGATGTAAGCGTCCTCACTGCCCTAAAGGATTTGACGGGCGGAGTCGGCCCAGATTCCTGCATAGATGCCGTCGGTCTCGAAGCCCACTCAGCGCAACTCCAGGGAATTTACGACAAAGTAAAAACGGCGTTGATGCTCGAGACCGACAGGCCCAGCGTTCTGCGGCAAGCCATCCAATCGGTGCGCAAGGGAGGTACGGTCTCGATACCAGGCGTGTATGGAGGTCTGTCTCGACAAGGTTCCGTTCGGGGCCGCCTTCGGCAAAGGGATCACGATGAAGATGGGTCAGACCAACATGCACAACTATATGAAGCCGCTGCTGGAGCGTATTGAGAAAGGTCAGATCGATCCGAGCTACATCATTTCGCACCGCATCAAGCTCGAGCAGGCGCCTGATATGTACAAAGTCTGGCGAGACAAGAAAGAAAGGGTCACGAAGATCGTCATCGATCCTTGGGCTTAATCAGTCCGGGAGGTGAATGCTTCATTGCGGTTCGCGGATGCGAGGCTTGTGCGGAAAAAACGATGCGACGTCGATATCACGAGCGGCAGCCCTTCACAGGTTTGATCGTCGGAGCGATCAGCGGATTAGCGGGAACGGTGGTCATGACGCAGTTCCAGAATGTTTGGAACAAGCTTTCCGAAGAGATGCGCAAACTCAAGGCTGACGCTGAGGCGAGACACGCGGATGAGGAGCGGAAATCAGAGAAGGAAGACTCGACCAGCAAAGCGGCGGGCAAAATCTCCGAAACAATGGGATTTCCTCTGTCTCGTGAAGAGCGGCAAAAAGCGGGATCCTTGGTCCATTACGCCTTTGGCACATCCCTGGGCGCCGTCTTCGGTGTGTTTGCCGAAATGGAAGCGAATTCGCTGCGTGGTGTAAACCCGGTTTTCGCGGGAGTTACCTACGGCGCCGCAGTCTTTCTCGCCGCGCATGAAATTGCCGTGCCCGCACTGAAGCTTTCTTCGAATCCGCTCCAGGAACCGATCCCGGACCAAATTGCAGAATTTGTTTCGCATTTGATCTACGGCATCGGCACGGCGCTGACGTATGACGGTATCAAGAAACTTGCACGATGATTCAACCACTGTTTCGCCGACCTTGCAGGCGAGTTCGGGACACTTGACCTGACCTATGGGAAACAAAATCGTTCGCCATAGATCGCCAGCGGTGTTGCTTCTGGTGGATGTCGTCAACCATTTCGAATTTCCCGACGGAGAAGCAATTCTCAAGAATGCGTTGCAAATCGCCCCGCGTCTGTCACGTCTTAAGAAGCGCGCACGCGCCTCGAATATTCCCGTAGTTTATGTAAATGACAATTTCGGCCAGTGGAAGTCGGACGCCGGCAAATTGCTGGCGCACTGCCTGCGCACTGATTGCGCCGGAAAACCCTTCGTTGAGGCGATTCAACCCGACGAGCAGGATTACTGTGTTCTCAAGCCAATGCACTCTGCATTTTTCCAGACGCCGCTGGACCTGTTGCTTCGACACTTGGGTGCCTCGTCCATAATCCTGGCCGGGATTTGCCACAAACAGTTGCATTCTATGCACCGCGCACGACGCTAAAATGCGCGATTTCAAGGTCACCGTAGTTGCCGACTGTTGCGCCGCCCGTTCCGCGCGAGAGCATAACCAAGCAATCGAAAATATCGGGGAAATGGCGGGAGCCCGAGTCGTGACACTATCGTCGCTTCGCCTCAGAACGAACGAGGGCGGCCATGGAAGAGCCCATTGACGCGACACCGGAGCACTCTAAAGTTCTGAGCAACGCCGAAATCGCTGACCGGCTGGCAAGCCTTGGACAGCTCCTGTCTACGCAAAAGGAAAATCCCTACAAAGTGAAGGCCTATCGCCGGGCGGCCGCACACATCCGCAACCTTCCGGAAAGTTTAGATGAGATGGTGCGCCGCGAGGAGGATCTAACTCAGTTTGCTGGCATCGGCGCGGCAATCGCAAGCGCCATCCGGGAAATTGTTAACACGGGAACACTCACCAAGCTGGAAAAGCTGCGCGGCGAGGCCATGCCCGCCGTAGCCGAATTGAGCGCGCATTCAAGATTGGATCCCCGCCGCGTCCTACGGGTCTACAAGAAATTGAACATCAGTTCTTTGAGCGAGTTGCGTCAACGCCTCGAAAGCGGCGAGGTTGAAAGACTGTTCGGAAACCGCACCGCGCAACACATTCGGCAAGGGCTGGCCGAAACGCACGCCATGCTCTTGTATCGGGCAGATAATCTATGTGAACTGATTGAGGCGTTCCTGCTGAATGCCTGTCACGCAAGCCGCGCCGAAACAGCCGGTGATTACCGGCGCCGCGTCGAGCTCATAGAGGAACTCGTGTTTGTCATCGAAACCGATGACTTTCCCAACGTTGCGGAACGAATGCAACGCTACGGCGGACGAACACCCCTCGTTGAGTCCGGCGCGGACCATGCTTCCTTCGCTCTATCCTCAGGAATTCTGCTGCACCTGCAGGTGGCAACGGAAAAAGACTGGGGCTTCCATATGGTCACCTGTACCGGATCGAAAGCGCATCTGAAGAAGTTCATAACTGCAACTGCGCCGCTAAGCGATCTGAAGCGCGAAGGGTTTGCCTCGGAGAAGTCGCTCTACCGCCGATTTGACCTCCAATACATAGAGCCGGAGATGCGCGAAGGCCATGACGAAGTTGAGAGAGCAAAGGCAGGCACCCTTCCCCGTCTCGTGACGGCCAAGGATATTCGCGGCGAATTGCACGCGCACTCGTTGTCGAGCGATGGCGTTGACTCCATCGAAGACATGGCGCAGGCTGCGCGCGAGCGTGGCTATGAATACATCGGTATCACGGATCATTCCCAAAGCCTGAAGATCGCCGGCGGTGTTTCCGTTGACGATCTTTGGCAGCAAGTTCGCTATATTGACAAGCTTAATGGCAAAGTGCGCGGCTTTCGCATACTCAAGTCCAGCGAAGTGGATATCCTGGCGGATGGTTCTCTGGACTATCCGGATGATCTGCTGAAAGAACTCGATTACACCGTGTGCTCGATTCATTCCCGCTTCGCCCTGGACAAAAAAGCGCAGACCGAACGCCTCCTCCGCGCCATGGACAACCGGTATTTCAACATTCTCGGACACGCGACGGGACGTCTCCTGCTCAAACGCCCGGGATATGAAATCGATGTTGAACGCGTGATCGATAAGGCGCGACAGAACGGCTGTTTCTTCGAAATCAATTCAAGTCCGGACCGCCTGGACTTGTCGGCCGAAAACGCAGGTAAGGCGGCTGCGGCAGGGGTCATGATCGCCGTTTCAACCGACTCTCACAGTACGGGAGAACTCGATCTTGTCCGGTACGGACTCGATCAGGCGCGGCGGGCTGGTCTGCGAAAAGCAGACATACTTAATAGTCTGCCCTGGAGCAAGCTTCAGCCGCTCTTCCGGCGATAGCCGAGAAACGCTATCCTCCGGTTTTCCCCGTCACCATCCGCTTGAGCTTTAAGGCGTTCTCAGCGGCATAGCCTGCTTGATCATTATCAAAATAGATGTAGACCGCGGCCAAATGCTTGGCCCAATCTTCTACCTGTTGACTCCAGTGGCGGAGCCGACTGGTGCTGTAGCTCTCTTGATATTTTCCCAGGCCCGGCCCATGCAGACGCACGTATGCAAAATCCGAGGTTATGGCTAACGGAGAATGGTAGCCGGCGAGTTCGTAAATGCAAAATGCAGTGCGGAATCTTGCAAGGAGTTTGTTTATGTCCGGTCGGATCCAGCTCACGTCCCGAAATTCGAAGGCACATCGTAGATCGCTGGGCAAAGCTTCGAGTAAAGCTTCGAGGCGACCTGGATTCGCCTGCCACCTCGGCGGAAGTTGGAAAAGGATCGGTCCGAGCTTGTGAAATAAGCGCGATGCTCGGGGAAGGAGGTTCTGCAAGGCACTCTCTGGATCCTTGAGTTTCTTCTGATGGGTCAGGAAGCGACTGGCTTTGACGGCAAAAACGAAGTTCGCCGGAGTCGATTGTCGCCAATTGTCAAAGGCAGCTTCTGTGGGCAGCCGATAAAAGCTGTTGTTCAACTCCACTGTATCGAAGCTGCGCGAGTAGACCTCGAGCATTTCATCGGGAGATATTTTCTTCGGATAAAAAGGACCTCGCCAGTGTTGGTAGTGATATCCGGATGTACCAATACGAATCTCACATGTCATGAACGGCGCAACGTTAACGAGACTTTCTTTTTTTCTTAGCTACCGAGGAAGCTTGCTTGCCCAGCGCGGTGCGTACAGATTTCGGCAAGTGTGCGATTGTGCGTTTTCTTTTTGCGGCAGATGCTGCCTTCTTTATGTTTTTCCTTGCCGCGCTTTTTTGTCTGGTCGAGGCCATTTGTCCACCTCAAACATTGATTTTTCAGTTGGCCGCAATTAATGAGCCTGCTCGTGAATTTCGGGTGGGCTGATGTCGCATTAGGTAAGGGCTGCTCAGCAAGAGCCGGCGCTTTCCAGCTAAAGTATCTCTTCGATGTAGCGTAAGAATGAAGGGTTGCACTCCAATCTCGTTCGGCCACCCCAAGGTGCGCGGAGTCCAGGTTAAAGCGGGAAGTGTTGCACGGTTTGGCGAATGGTGCCACGGGCAGAAACTGTCATTTACCAGGGATGCCCAAGTCTTCAATATGCAAGAGCATCTCTGCTGGATCGGCGTATACGCGAAATGCCCCAGCTTCCTCCAACTCACCTTTGCTATAACCTCCCGCCAGTAGCCCTACGCCCAGCGCTCTCCGTCGTCCGGCGGCAAGCATGTCCCAGGGACTGTCGCCGACGACAATACAGTTTTCAATTGGCATCCCCAGGCTCTTCGCAGCGAGCACGAATACATCGGGAGAGGGTTTGGCTTTTATCACGTCGTCGCCCGTGATCACCACGGTGTGCGGAGGCACTCTCAAGTCTCTCAGCAGACGCCTCGTCTGCTTTCGATTCCCCGTGGTGGCAATCGCCCAGCGAATACCGGATTGGCTCAGATATCGAAGCAATTCTCGCGCCCCTGGGAGCAAGCGAATGTCCCTCACTGCCTTGCTAAAGGCGGCATCGTGTTTTTCCTCAAGCTGCCCAACCTTAACCGTTTTCCGGTTAACCTCCGGCTCACGGATTAACTGCGACACCATGGATTTGCCATTCATGCCGACACGACGATGGATTTTCCAGTTGGGTACAACAATGTTCACACTCCGCAACGCAGCAGCCCATGCAATAACGTGCTCGTAAACCGAATCCACGAGCGTGCCGTCGAGATCAAACAAAATTGCGGGATTTTCGGATCGTTCAGCCTTCATCGAATTGCGCCCGAATTGTCGGATCGAGATCCTTCGATCTCGGAACTGGTGATGCAAATGTCGCGCAGATCCACGCTGCTCTTGGATGAGAATTGTGTGGATAGCGTCTGAGACAAAGACTGGAAAAGCGATAATTGTTCCATCGCAGGCCTTGACCTTGTGGGTCGCGCCTTACGATCTGCCTTCCAACCTGAATGGTTTACCTGAGGAGGGGTATCCCCCTCCTCGTAAAGCGGGCTGGAGATTCGCTGAGCTTGCGCCGCCCTCCCACAGAGAATTGCCGTAACGTCCAAATGATGGAAGTTGTGTGCAGCTTGGCCCCAATTTCATCGCTTGCGCAAGGTCAACCAAACAGCAATCCAGTTGTGGCCGGAAGTTCAACGGGCGCCGAACACTCCGGACCATCATTCGTTACCAGGTTCACTCGCGTACTGACCGGGTAGCGCCGCATCCGGTCCGCATCGAAAGATCTCACCAGGTCAAGCGCGCGCTCCGCATCCTGCATTCCTCGATCGAGCCAGCGATCGTAATCTTCGGGCGGAAGAATCGCGGGCATGCGATCGTGCACGTCGGCCAGCAACTCATTCGGCTTCGTGGTCAGAATCGTGCATGTTTCCAGAACTTGCCCGCCTGGCCCCGCCCACCGGTCCCATAAACCTGCAAAGGCGAAAACATCGCCAGTTCCGACCTCGAAGCAAAAGGGCTGTATCTCTCTGGCCGCGCGCCGCCATTCATAGAAGGCATCGGCGGGAATCAGGCAGCGCTGCCTGCGCAGTGGATCGCGAAAAGATGGCTTGCTGGCGGCAGTCTCGGCGCGGGCGTTGATGGTTCGGGCGGCGCCCGTCGCATCTGCGGCCCAGGCAGGAATCAGACCCCATCGCATCAGGGATGCATTCCGGACGACGTTCGCTCCCGTGCGCTTGATAACAATGACCGGTTGGGTTGGAGCAAGGTTGTAACGCGGCTCCCAGTCGAGTTCGTCGAAGTCCGTGTCGAAATGTTCCGCAAGAATTTCTTTCCGGCGAGAAAGCCGGTATCGGCCGCACATGAGAGGGTAATTCTAGCGTGAGAGGCACGCGCCCGGAGCCTGCGAAGAGGGAGCGCACCCGGGGCGGTTTAGTGGCCAGGACAAAGAAGCCTCACCCTACTGCGACGGCGCCGTTGTTTCCTTCCGCAATTCGTACTTCAGAAGCTTGTACGAGAGATCACTGCGCGAGAGCCCAAGCCGCCGCGCCGCTTCCGCCTGGGCTCCGCGGGTAGCCTGTAGTGTTCTCTCGATCAGCGATTTCTCTACCGAAGCCAGGAAGCTGCGCATGTCGAAGCTGGGTGGCAACGCCTCGATCCAGCCCAGCCTCAACGGATCCGCATGGCCATCGCGCCGGCCGAGCTCTTCTTTGAGCCGCATGTTCTCACGCAACAGCGTCGTGCGGTCGCACACGCGTTGAAGGGATGTGCGCAGAACGCCGGCAGACGCCGGTTTCGCCAGGAAGTCTGTGAAGCCCTGACGCACGCTTTCGATTGCGTGCTCGCACGTCCCCGTGGCCGACAGCAGAATCACGCCCACGTTGGTATCGCTGGCGCGCACCGCCGCCAACACATCCGCACCCGTGCCGTCGGGCAATTTCTCTTCGGTGAGCACGGCTTCAAATTGAGGATCGGCGATCGCCCTGCGTGCCTCTTCCAGTGAGCCGGCACGCACCACCGTGTGCCGGTGTTGCTCAAGAGCCGGAACCAGAGCTTGCGTTGAGACGTCGTCAGTAACGAGGAGAATTCTTCCCATAGTCGATTCGATCTTCCTTGCTGAAGTTCGATTTCCCTCACTCGCTCGGTGCGGTCGCGGTTGCAGTGCGGCCGCTACATTTCACTGCAGCGGCCTGACCAAGCAATCTCGATTCCTAACCAAAATTCCAGCCACTCGGGGGAGAGCCGTCTGCGTCAACTATTCAGCATAGTTTTCGTAGGCATGCAAGGTTCCAATTCTCTGACAATGTTTTAAAAACAAAATCCACAGCCGACTGAGAGAGCAGCAGATAGAGTTTTCTCTAACGCCGAAGCGTTCAAATCATTGAACGCGGCGCCGCAGTCGGCGCTTCCCCGAATACCGGAAGCAGGTCACAAGATGGTCGTCGACCATGCCCACCGCTTGCATGAACGCATAGCAGATCGTGCTTCCGACGAAGCGGAAGCCCCGCTTTTTCAAATCCTTGCTCAGCGCATCCGACTCCGCTGTGCGCGCTGGAACCTGGCCCGATTTTGTCCACGCGTTTGTCCGCGGAGTGCCGCCCACGAACTGCCAGATATAACGATCAAAACTGCCGAATTCCTGTGTAACTGCCAGCATTGCCTGCGCGTTGCTGATGGCGCTCGCTATCTTCAAACGATTGCGAACGATGCCTTCATCCTTCAACAGGCTGCGCACTTTCTTCACGTTGTAACGCGACACAATTTTCGGATCGAAGTTGTCGAACGCCGTCCGATAATTATCGCGCTTGCGCAAAATTGTGTCCCAGCTCAAACCGGCCTGCGCGCCCTCCAATATAAGGAACTCGAAGAGCCTGCGGTCGTTGTGCACGGGCACTCCCCACTCCCGGTCGTGGTAACGAATGGCCAGATCATTTCGCACCCAGGGGCACCGGACCCGCGAGTCAGGTTGGGATGTAACTTTTTTGTCCACGCGTTTTCCTCCGTGATCGGCGACTGAAAAATCAGGATTTGCCCTGAATTTGGCGTGCGGTTGGGTCAATTTGCGACTCACCGGTGGGACATCAAAATGAAGGGCAACTTAATGGATTCTATGGCGCTTCCGTGCCATGACCACCTGCGTGCTCCTTTTGTAACTTGGAAGATGTCCGGGTCTCTCCTACAGTCTGGGGTGCAGTTAGGGCTGGCAGCGCGGCTTTCGGCCAGCAAAGTGCATCTAATCGTTAGGGTGCACTATTGGCGTGATTTTTAGTGAAAATTTTGGAAATGGTGGGCATGAAGTACACGAAATCCAATTTCGGTCTGGCGATTCTTACCCTGGTGCTGAGCGCTCTCCCCGCCGCCGCTCAGGCGCCTTCGTCGTCCTACGTCGCGAGCACGTCCGCCGCTGCATCCTCGCCTAATCTAGGCGATGATCCCACAGATTCTGTATTGACTATCCGCAAGCGGGTGGACGAAGTCAATGTGCTGTTCATCGCGACCGACAAGCACGGTAAATTCGTGCGCAACCTTACGCAGAACGATTTCAGTTTTCTGGATGACCACAAGCCGGTGCAGTCCATCGTGAATTTCAGGCGCGAGACTGATCTGCCTCTGAAGATGGGCCTGCTGATCGACGTCAGCGGATCGGTACACACGCGTTTCGATTTCGAGCAGGACGCCGCCAACAGTTTCATGCAGCACGTGATTCGCCCAGGCTTCGATAAAGCATTTGTGATGGGCTTCAACGCCAAGCAGGAACTGCGCCAGGACTTCACCGACAACGTGCAATTGCTCTCGCAAGGAGTTCACTCTCTGCGCGAAGGCGGCGGCACGGCGTTATATGACGCCATCTATCACGCCTGCCAGGACAAATTAGCCAAAGAACAGTCCGATCGCCCGCAGCGCCGCGCCCTCATCATCGTGAGCGATGGCGACGATAACCAGAGCGAATACACGCTGGCACAGGCCGTAGAAGTGGCCCAGCGCAGTGAAGTGATCATCTACGCGATTTCGACCGACGACAGCGGGCTGGTGTTGCGCGGCGACAAGAACCTCGAAAAACTGGCCTCCGCCACTGGCGGGCGCGCGTTCTTCCCGTTTAAAATGAAGGACATCAAGAACTCCTTCGCCGCGATCGAAGATGAACTGCGCAGCCAGTATGTTGTGTCCTATCACCCGGCCGATTTCGATTCCGACGGCCGCTACCGCAGCATCGAAATCAGCGCCCTCAAGAAAGACCTGCAAGTCCGCGCGCGCAAGGGATACTACGCCCCACGGAACTAGTCGCTAGTCGTCAGCCACGGAGCTAGCTATCAGCCATCACCTATTAGCTTCTTCGCGAACTTCGCGGTCAAAAGCTTTCTCAGTCCAATTCAAACGAGACAAATTGCAGCTTGCCCGCACGCTCGATTTGCAGTGCCACGGAGTCGCCCGACTTTAATTGCGACAACGCGCTGCGCAGATTGTCGACCGTGTCCACCGGACGGTTGTTGATTGAATGAATCACGTCGCCGGTCGCGAGGCCGATGTCCGGGCCCAGCAAATCCGCGGCTCGTCCCAGCACCAGCACTCCTCCCGGGCTGCGCAGATCTCCGACCATGGAGCGCACGCGTTCATCCACACCAATCCCCAGGATTGCCAACTGCGGCACAAGATTTCCCTGTGGATCCGCCAGGTCGAGCAGCTGATCCATCGGATGTTTTTCCTGGAGCACGGCAATGTTCAACGTCTTCTTCGCTCCGTCGCGCAGCACGTCGAGCTTCAACACACGATCCACCGGATGCAGATACATCGAACCCGTGAAAGCAGGCAGCGTGTCGATGGGACGATCATCGACGGCCAGCACGATGTCGCCGACCTTGAGTCCCGCCGCTTCTGCCGGCCCTCCCGGCTTCACGTCCGCGATCAGAACTCCCCAGCTTCGCTTCAGTCCCAGTCCCGCAGCCAACGTCGGCGTGACCGTCTGCGCGCCTGCCTCGATCTCCGAGCGATGCACGTGCCCGTACTTCCGCAGACTTTCATAAACAAAGCGAATGATCCTGGTGGGAATGGCAAATCCGATGCCTTCGCTTCCACCGCTGCCTGACAGGATGAAGGTGTTGATCCCGACCACGTTGCCATCCATGTCGACCAGCGGTCCGCCGCTGTTGCCGGGATTGATGGGCGCATCGGTCTGGATGTAGACCATCGGCTTATTCGGATCCGGCTGACGCGCCACCGAACTGATCACGCCCATCGTGATCGTGTTCTGCAATCCTTCAGGGCTGCCGATCGCGAATACCAGCTGCCCCTGGCGCACTCGCCGCGACGCCTCCAGCGGCAAAGCCGGGAGATCTTTTCCCTCGACCTTCAACAAGGCCAGATCCGTTTCCTGATGGGCGCCCACCAGCTTGGCTTCGAGGATGCGGCGCTTGCCCTCCGGTTCCAGTGTCGCACTCTCACTCGTCGGTACCGGCAAGACGATGCGAATGCGCCGCGCCCCTTCCACCACATGCGCGTTTGTCATCACGTAGCCGCTCGGATCGACAATGACGCCGGAACCGATGGCGCGCTGTCGCGCGATAAAGGCGGTCTCGGTTCGGGAATTGTCCTCTACTGGTCCGTAACCGGTTACCAGGATCTGCACGACGCCCTGCGACACCTTGTCGGCCAGGCCCACCAGCGCGCTGTTCAACTGGACCAGCGTATCCGGTGTCCGCGTCTCGATTGCCTTCTCGGCTCGACTCTGGCCGGGAGCGCTTGATTTGGGAACCGGTGATTGGTCACGATCCTGCGCCACGCCTGTTGCAAACAAAAGAGTTGCCATCAAAAATGTGATGACGGAATACACTAGCCACCGGCTGCGGCTGAGCCTGTTCAGCATGATGTTCTCCTTCACAAGCCCGCTCAACGTGCGATTGGGGTTGGAAACGTATTGTGCCAGAAGTCTCCGATGCTCCGGAAACAGGCGCGGGATACGCCTTTTGGACAGGGGTCACCGGGTAACCTGCTGCCGGGGAACCTAGTTGCTACCGTTAACTAACGAGTGATCAGGCTTTTATCAGAGGTGTCAAACGTGATATAACCGCCCCTATAGCAGACGTTTCTGCTCCCTCAGGAAATGTGGTAGCGCGAGCCCGTGCGTTTATGCGAGCCGCAACGGAGGAGGGATTGTGTCCGAAGCGCGGACGGGTAAAAGATTTCCGCTAGAACTGCCGATCAAGATTCACAAAGAAAACACCTCTGGTGAAGCCAGTGGTATGACCGGGAACCTGAGCGCAGCCGGCGTGTACATTCGCGCCGACGCGTCGCTCGAGATGGGTTCTCCCGTTGAGTTTGAGATCACCCTCCCCCCAGAAGTGACCGGTGGCAAAGAAAACGTAGTCATCCAGTGTCGCGGACGGGTTGTCCGCACTGACGAGTCTGCCGCCGATCCTGACGGGACCCGTGGAGTGGCTTGCGTGATCGACTCGTACGAATTCGTACGCAACTCTTAACCTCGGAGCGGTCTCAGATGCTCAAGCTAATTCTGGCCGATAATCAGGCTATTTTCCGCGCGGGGATCGCCAAGGTTCTGGCGGTCGAAGACGAGATGCGCATTGTGGCACAGGCGCAAACTCCCGAGCAGATGTTCATGGCGCTCGATAAGTTCCGGGCAGGCGTGCTCATCGTCGCGGGCGGATTTCAATCCGACTTCAACGCCATCGTGCAGGGTGCTACCAAGAACAAGACCCGCATCGTGGTGCTCGCCGACACTGGCGAGAGCGCGCAACGCTATATGACCAACGGTGCCCACGGCGTCGTGTATCGCAATGTCACAAGTCCCGCTTTGGTCGACTGCGTGCGCAAAGTAGCACGCGGCGAGAACTGGGTGCAGGACGTCGCGGTGCCGAGCGAGTTGACCGAGAACGATATGGTGGGACTGCGCGTGCGCGATCGCCTTACGGCGAAAGAACTGCGCATCGTCGCCCTGATCGTGCAAGGCTACAAAAACAAGGAAATTGCCTCGCAGCTCGGCACCACGGAGCAGGTCATCAAGAACTACCTGCGCAACGTCTACGACAAGATCGGCGTATCGGACCGGTTGGAGTTGGCCCTGTTCACCATTCACCACCGGATTCTGAACGAAGCGGCGGCCGCCACAGCGGCGACCAATCAGCCACAGGCCGGCGCAGGGGTGGTCACGCCTTAAAGCGGAGCACAACCCAAAAAATCAAGGCTGCCTTTCACGGCAGCCTTTTTTATTTCATGTGAGGCACCAGCCGTCCACCCCGACCAATGTTCAGGACGGAAGGGCGCGGCTTTAGAGATTGCGAAAAAAGTTGCAGACATCCGAGATCGCGAACCTCAGGCGCGCGAACAGATTTTCAACGACTTAACGGCACAACTGAAGTTGTGCCCTTCCCAAAATCTCGTCAAAGCGGAGCATTCCCACAACCTCTTTGGAGGTACGGAAATACCTGCCAACGGGAAAGAACGGGAAAGACACGAGCTCACAAGGTTGCGGAAGGAGCTCCTGTGGCAAGAAGGGAAGGGCACGAGTTCACTCGTGCCGCAAGTCCTTGAAAGTGGGAGTGCGGAGAATTTTCAACGACTCAACGGCACAACTGAAGTTGTGCCCTTCCCAAGACCTCGTCGAAGCGGAGTTTTTCCGGAACCTCTGACGCTGCGACCTTCCCGGTTTCGACAAGATTTTCGGAGTGGAGGTCTCTCGAAGCCAACACTGGCAAGCTCAGTTCGAGCCAGTGGGTGGAGATGGCTTGGGGGTGGCCGGCGGCTTTTTTCTGCGGCTGGGCTTCGCAGGCGTCGGCTTTTCCGTCGATGGCTTCATCTGAATCGACTGAATCCACGGCTCCATGTCTTTCAAGCCTTTTTCATCCGGGCTCACCAGCATAAATTGCAGCAGAATCGATCCCTGCGTTGTGACGTACTGCTCGACGTGTTGCGCGGATCCCTCGATCGTCTGATTCAATCCGATCGTCCAGAACTTGTTGCCGTTGATCGTTACTTCCTTCGGATCGCCCTGATATTCGACCGCCATGTTTCTCTCACGGGCAGTGCGCTTCGAATAGATGAGATATTGCTCTCCCTCGTTCGGAGCGGTCGTCTTGAGCAGACGGGTGGCGACGACCTGAAGCGACTTTCGCTCCACGCTCTTCTTGATGGGCGCGTTCTCAGTCATGACCAGCAGAACGTGGTTGGTCTGCGCCGCCTGCATGAGTGCGGCTTCCTTGGCATTCGCCGGGGGTGCAACAGGATTCTTCGAGGGCACGACGACCCAACCCGGCGGCACCTTCATTGAGAAGCCGTAGGTCGAGTTCGTATACAGGTCCTTCGCGATCGAGCCGCCATTCGCTGCCAAACCAGTGGGCGCCATCTTCGAGTTATCCGCGCCCGGCCTCGGGGGCAGTTGCGAAGACGGCGCGGGGCTGGGTGCGGCTTGGGAAAAGGCTGCGAGGCTCGCCACAAGAACGAACGCTGCTGCAAGGCTTATAAACTGCTTGATGGACACTGTCATAGCTGGATTTTTTGAGCGTAGCACTGAACCGGGGCCGCAAACAATCGCATCATCGGCACCTGGGGTTCCACACCTGCGGCTTCCAAGTGATCCTGTCCGATCTGGCGTAGTTTTCTCGCCCAGGCTCATTTTTCTGGCTCATAGTCGCGTTCGGCGGTTGACGTCCCCGCCAAAATCGCATACGCTTCGACCAATCCCCGACCATCCCCGGGGGTCTCAGCCGTTCCGCGCATACAAACCTCCTCTGTGCCGCCGGAACGACGAAGTTGTTCCACAAGGAGACCTACCATGGCTGGAAAATCCCTGCTTTTAAGTCTGGTTCTGTGCGCTTCGGTAGTCGGGGCACGCGCCGCCTCGCGGGACGAGATCGTGCCCGCCGGAACGCTGCTCCGTTGCACGATGGACGAGCAGAACTTCTCTTCCAAGACCGCACAAGTCGGCGACCCCGTGCTGTGCCATCTGGGCCCCATCTCGACTTTCGGACATTCCCTGTTTCCGCGCGGCGCCATGCTGAGCGGACACCTTCAGGAATACAAAGATCCCGGCCACTTTGTGGGCAAGGGCTGGCTGCAGTTGGAATTCGACCGCATCATTCTTCCCGGAGCGGACGTCCTGCCGCTGGCCGCGAAGATCGTTGGCGCGCCGCACTTGAAAACTGATCGCGATGGCAAGATTCGCGGCGGCGGCCATCCCACGCGTGACACGGTCGGGTGGATGATCCCGGTGTTGTGGCCGATCAAAGTCCTGAACCTACCGCGGCGCGGACCATATCCCGCGCTAAAGGGTGAGTCGCGGCTGACGCTTCGCTTGATGGAAGACGTCCTGGTGCCGGCCACCGTACCTCTGCGCGCCGCTGTGCCCTCACCACCCTGGACGCGTCCGACGCAATACATTCCGTCGCCTTATGGATTGCTGCGGCCCGCTTCGTATGTGAATCGCGCCACAGCTACGCAGCCTTCGGCGCCGGAGGTGGTGTCGCCGAATTCTCAAGGATACGTCGAGCAGATGGAAGCGGTGCCGGCCGAACGATCTCCGGATGAAATGGCGGCGAGCGCACGACCCTCGGCAGCCGCGAACGGGCGGACGACCATGGTGATCCTCAAAGGCGGTTCCGCGTTTTTGTCGCGCGAGTACTGGGTGCAGGGCGGACAGCTCGAGTGCGTCTCAGAGAGCGGCGAGCACAAGACGTTCGCGCTTGACAACGTGGATCTCTACCAAACACTCCGGTTGAACCGCGAGCGGAACGTGGAGTTCGTGCTGCAGTCGAAGAGCGGCGTCCTGGAACAGTAGGGCTTGCGGTGGGGCGGGCAGGACGCCGGCGCCACTCTCAAGCTCCGGGCATCCCTCTCAGACGTCGGGCTTGCTTTCGCTATGAGCTAAGTTATTGAAAACACGCAGGAGGCCTGTAAGTTATTGAAAAACACTCTGCGGACAGTGCACAGAATGCCCGCTAGTAGCGTTCCCAGGCCCGTAGGGCGACGATCATGGTTGGGATGATGGATTGGGTCACCCCGCGCCCCCGGGAGCGCCTACAAGTCTTCCTGTGCGAAAAGTTAGCAACCAGCTAATTGTTCCGGGGGCCCGGACCTAAACCCTACAACGCAGAGGGCGCAGAGGAAAGCCGCAGAGAGCGCAGAGACAACCTCGTGATGAACGATTTTCTCTGCGGACTCTGCGGCAGTTCTCTGCGTACTCTGCGTTTTAAGGTTTTTCAGCGTTAAACTTTCTCTCCCACCGACTTTCCCTGCGAGAACAGATACAAGTAATCCGGACCTCCGGATTTTGAATCTGTGCCCGACATGTTGAATCCGCCAAACGGGTGCGCGCCCGCGATGGCGCCCGTGCACTTGCGGTTGATGTAGAGGTTGCCGACGTGGAAGTCACGGAAGGCACGCTCGATTTTGTCGCGCGACTTGGTGTAGACCGCGCCTGTGAGTCCGAACTCCGTGTCGTTGGCGATTTCAAGCGCGTGCTCGAAGTTCTTCGCCTTGATCACCACTAGCACCGGCCCGAAGATTTCTTCCTGCTCGAGCTTCGACTTGGGCGGGATATCGGCGAAGACGGTAGGCTGCAGGAAGTAGCCTTCTCCTGCGTTGGTGGCGCGAGCGCCGCCGGTGAGCAGGCGTCCATCTTTCTTGCCGGCTTCGATGTATTCCATGATGGTCTTCATCGAGCCTTCGTTGATGACCGCTCCCATGTTGAAGTTCTCGGCAGGATCGCCGATGGTGAACTTCTCGACCCGCGTCTTGAGCATGTCGAGGAACTTGTCGTAGACACGCTCGTCGACAATGGCGCGCGAGCACGCAGAGCACTTCTGTCCCTGAAATCCGAAGGCCGCTTGCGCCACTCCTTCGACTGCGACATCGAGGTCGGTGTCGGCATCAACGATGATGGCGTCCTTGCCGCCCATCTCGAGGATGGTGCGTTTGATCCAGATTTGGCCCGGGGCCTGGGTGGCTGCGCTCTTGTTGATGTGCAGGCCGACCTCGCGCGAACCGGTAAAGGCGATGTAGCGCGTCTTCGGATGGGACACGACCGCGTCGCCGAAGCTGCCGCCAGCGCCCGGGCAGAAGTTCACAACGCCTTCGGGCATGCCGGCTTCTTCGAGGAGTTCAATGAACTTGGCGGCGATGGTGGGCGAATCGCTCGAGGGCTTGAGGATGACGGTGTTGCCGCACACGATGGAGGCCAGCGTCATGCCGGCCATGATGGCGCAGGGGAAATTCCACGGCGGAATCACGGCGCCCACGCCCAGCGGAATGTAAAACAAGTGGTCGCGCTCGCCGGGCAATTGCACAACTGGCTCGGCCTTGGAGAGGCGCAGCGCTTCACGGGCGTAGAGTTCGCAGAAGTCGATGGTCTCGGCGATGTCGCCATCGGCCTCGGCCCAGTTCTTGCTGACTTCAAACACCAGCCACGCCATGAACTCGTACTTGCGCTCGCGCATCAAATCGGCGACGCGGAACAGGAGGCTGGCGCGCTCCTCGAATGACGACTGTCGCCAGGATTCAAAGGCCTTCAGCGCCGCGGCCATCGCGGGTTCGACGTGCTCCTTGCCAGCCTTCTGATGGATGCCGACAATCTGGGACGGCTTGGAGGGATTGAGAGACTTGATCTTCTCGGCAGTCTTGACGTGCTTGCCACCAATGATGAGGTCGTACTCGCGGCCCAGTTGTCCGCGCACCTTCTCAATCGCGGCGCGCATCTTGCGGGCGTTGTCTTCGCGGCTGAAATCAACAGGCGGCTCGTTGCGGAACGGGCCTTCGTGCAGGCGGACTTGCAGGCGCGGGGGAGCTTCCATGGTTGCCATAAATGCACCTCGAGGGGATTTTCGAAAATGAGGACGAACTGAAAGTGTACGGATAATTGTAGCACCGGGCCGCTTCTCAGCGGACCGGCGCATCCACCAACGGTTCCAGCCGCGCCGTGAAGTGACGCAAGAATGGCGCTTCATGCGCAAGCCTTAGACCCTGGATCTTCTCCCGGTTCTTCCAGACTTCGAGGATGACTTCAACCACGTAGTCGATGTGGCTCTGCGTGTACACGCGGCGCGGAATGGCCAGACGCACCAGGTCCATCTTGGCGGCGGCGCCGAACATCAGAGTGCCTATCTCAACCGAGCGGATGCCCCCCTCGAGATAAAGTTCCGTGGCCAGCGCGACCCCTGGGAATTGTTCCTGCGGAATGTGGGGGAGGAAGGCGCGTGCGTCGAGATAGACGGCGTGGCCCCCCGGCGGTTGCACGATGGGCACGCCCTGCCCGGCGATGTGGTTGCCGAGATAGGCCGTCGAAGTGATGCGGTAGCGCAAGTAGTCTTCGTGCAGGGCTTCCTGCAGACCGATGGCGATGGCTTCGAGATCGCGCCCTGCGAGGCCGCCATATGTCGGATAGCCTTCAGTAAGGATGAGCAGATCCTTTTCTTTCTGGGCGAGCGAATCATCGTTTGTGCACAGGAAGCCGCCGATGTTGGCCATCCCATCTTTCTTCGCCGACATGGTGCAACCGTCGCCGTAGCTGAACATTTCCTGCGCAATCTGCTTGGGAGCTTTCGATTCGTATCCCGGCTCGCGCAGCTTGATGAAGTAGGAATTTTCTGCGAAGCGGCACGCGTCGAAGTAGAGCGGGATGCCGTGCTTGCGGCAAACCTGGTGCACGGCGCGCGTGTTCTCCATGGACACGGGCTGGCCGCCGCCGGAGTTATTGGTGACGGTCAGCATGACCAATGGAATGCGCTCGCGGCCAACTTTCGCGATCAGGTTTTCGAGCGCCTCGACGTCCATGTTGCCCTTGAACGGATGTTTGAGGCTGGGCTGACGACCCTCAGGGATGACGAGGTCGACGGCCTCGGCGCCGACGAATTCGACGTTGGCGCGCGTGGTATCGAAATGCGTGTTGTTCGGAACGACGTCGCCCTTCTTACACGCAACGCTGAACAGGATGCGTTCGGCAGCGCGGCCCTGGTGCGTCGGGATGACGTGGCGGAAGCCGAAGATGTCCTGGATGGAGTCGCGGAAATGGTCGAAGCTGCGGCCTCCGGCGTAGCTCTCGTCGCCTTCCATGATGCCGGCCCACTGGTGGGTCGACATGGCGCCTGTGCCCGAATCGGTGAGCAGATCGATGAGCACGTCGTCGGCGGGCAGGAGGAACAGGTTGTAGTAAGCCGCGCGCAGCAACTCATCACGCTGCTTGCGGGTAGTCCAGCTGATCGGCTCGACGCTCTTAATCCGGAAGGGCTCGATGATGGTTTTGACGGGCATGGCGGCTCCCGTCTATCAGGAGACCGCAGATCGGGCGGCTCGTCAGTGACCGGGGTCACGGCGGTTTCGTAGCGCCGGCGTCCCGCCGGCAGTCCCGAGGGCGTCTCGCCCTCGCCTTGGTAAGCGGTTGCAATCTTAAGGATCTGCGTGCACGACGGGAGCAGGCGGGACGCCTGCTCCGACTGCCGGCAAGATGCCGGCGCTACGGGGGAGAGCGGCGATCGTGTGGGTCGGACACTCTTGTCCGACTGTTTTCGTGCACGCTCTTAAATTTGGCGGGCAGGAGTGTCCGCCCCCCATAAATTACGGGACCTTCACCGACTCGCGCCTCTCGGTTGGTGCCTTCACTGCCGCCGTGCGTTCCAGCTTGTCCCAGGCAAACTTCTGGCCCTCGGCGGCGCGCTTCAGCGTTTTCAGCAGCACGATCGAGAACAGCTGCCGGTAGGCGAAGCGCTGCAGCCAGACCTGGCTGAGCAGCCAGCTGTCTTCTTTGGTTTCCGGACGGCGGCGTTCGAGCGCAAAGGCAATCGCCGAGGCGAAGAAGTCGATGATCAGGAATGCCAGGAAGAAAACGACAAGTTTCTGGAAGCTCGCCGGGTCAGTCGATTCAGGGTGGAAGTATTTCTGCACGAAGTACCAGCCCACGCCGACGATGAACATGATGTCGATGAAGGGCGAGACCAGCGGCAGCAAAATCTGGAAGACGAGGATGTTGGGCAGCGCGATCCAGCCCAGCACGCCCTTGCGCGCGAACACGGCGCGGTGTTTATAGATCGCCTGTAGTATGCCGAACGACCAGCGGAAGCGCTGCCGCATCAGGCCGTTCGCGTGGGTGGGAGCTTCGGTGTAGGCGAGCGCCTGATCTTCGTACTCGACGCGATAGCCGCGGCGCAGAAGAGCCATCGTCAAGTCGGCATCTTCGGCTACGGTGTCGACGTGGAAGCCGCCGGCCTCGCGCACGGCCGAAACGCGCCACGCTCCGATGGCTCCCGGCACGACGCTCACAGCGCCCATAGTGTCGAGCGCGCGGCGCTCGAAGTTCTGACTGGTGATGTATTCGAGCGCCTGCCAGCGCGTCCAGAGATTGACGCGGTTGCCGACTTTCGCGTTTCCTGCGATGGCGCCGACTTTCGGATTGAGGAAGTGCGGAACCAGGTGCGAGACGGCGTCGGACGCGATGATCGTGTCGGCGTCGATGCCGACGAAGATCTCTTCGTCGGTCAGATGTTCGAGGCCGTAGTTGAGCGCTTCCGCTTTGCCGGCATTGGGCTTGGTGAGAATCAACACGCGGCCTTCGGCTTCTTCCTGCGCGAAGGCGCGCCGCGCGACTTCGAGCGTGCGATCCTTTGAGCCGTCGTCGATGACGATGACGTGCAGGTTGGGATAGTCGGAATCGAGCGCGGAGCGCACCGTGCGTTCGATGACTTTTTCTTCGTTGTAGGCCGGGATTAGTATCGCCACCTTCGGCTTGAATGCCGCAATCTGCGCGGGCGTTCCGATGGCGGGTGACCGCACGCGGTCATAGACGGCCAGCGCGCCGATCAGTAGCAGGCGTGAGGTCATGAGCAAGTCGCCCAGGAAGAAGACCCAGGTGATCGACTTCATGCCGGCGCCCCACAGCCAGAAGCCAACCCAGTTCAGCCATGCGGCCCAGCGCTCATTGTTGGGAATGGGCGGCATGACGTCGGCCTTCATCTTGCCGAGCAGTTGGTACACCGGAACGATTTCGTAGCCGCGAGCGCGCAGGCCTTCGATGATCATCGGCAACGCGCGAACAGTTTCGCGGCGATCCCCGCCGCCGTCGTGCAAAAGAATGATGTTCCCGCAGAGCTGGTCGTTGACGTTGCAAGGCGGCAGGTCCTTCATCACGGCCGCGGTGATCTGCTCGGCGCTGCGGTGCGGGTTCTCGCGCCAGTCATTCGGATCGATGCGGTTGCCTATGGTGACGTAGCCCAGATCCTGCGTGGTTTCCAGCGGGCGAACCTGATCGGCGGTGTCGGGCTCCTGATCGATCGAATACGGCGGCCGGAAGAGTATGGTGCGCATCCCCAACCGGCTCGCGAAGAGATTCTCGGTCAGGTTGAGCTCGAGCCTCATGTGGCTCCTCGAGATTTCGCTGATGTTGGGATGCGTGAAGGTGTGGTTGCCGATCTCGTGTCCTTCTTCGTAGATGCGGCGCGTGAGCGCGGAATTGTTTTCCGCCTGAATGCCAATGAGGAAAAAGGTCGCGGGCGCATGCTCGCGCTTGAGCACGTCGAGAATTTTCGGCGTCCACTCCGGATCCGGACCGTCGTCGAAGGTGATCGCGACCTGCTTGGGGGTGGCGCCGTAACGCGCTACGCGATAGGGCTGGGGCAGGTCCTGAAAGACCTGGTCGGTAATGAGCCCGGTGGAGGAATCGAGCGTGATGTCGCGCTTGCCGTCGGCCGGGCGCGCTTCGATGCGCAGGATTTCGCCCTGCCCTTCCATGTCGACGTCCTGGCCAGGCGGAACGTCTTTCAACTTGTCGGGCGCTGAGGGTTCGTTCGGAAGATCCCATATTTTCCACAACGAGCGGTCTTCGGAGCCGAGCCGCCAGAGCGCAAAGGTCTTGATCCCGAGCGTGCGCGCCGCCCGCATCTCGTTCAGCGCGGTCACGCCGTCGAGGAACCAGACTTCGTGCCGCAGATTGTTGTCGTCCATGTAGCTGAAATGCGGGTTGAGGCTGTCGTAGTCGAAGTCGACGTCTTCGTCGGAATCGCGCGCCGAGATCCACGCTTCCTGCACGGTCACGTTGGTGTTCTTCAGATTAGGCGGCGGATTCTTCTTCGGCTTCTGTACCCAGTCGTAGCCGTAGTTGCCGATGGCGCAGATCAGCTTGTCGAGCGGGATCTTCTGCTTGGCGAGCTCGAGATTCTTGGTGAACCAATCCTGCGAGGCGACCGGGCCGGGTTCGTTCTCGGACTCGTGCTCGTCGTAGTCCATCAGGACGACGCCGTCGGTCCGCGCGGCGATGGTGGCGTAATCGAAGTCCCGGTCGCGCGCGGGCACGCTGACGTAGAGCTTCATCCCCTTGGCATGCAGGTCTTGGGAGAGTTCGCCCAGCAGTGCGAGATAGCCGGGCTGCGCGCTCTTGGCGAAGTCTTCAAAGTCGACCATCAGACCGCGATACTTGTCGGAGGCGAGGAAAGCGTCGATCTGCTTGCGGAATGAAGCACGCGCTTCGGGATTCATCAGGAAGCCGGCGATCTCAGGCTTCCACTCTGTCTCGTCGAAGTTGTTCACCAGTGGAAAAACTTCGATGCCGGTGTCTTCCGACTTGAGGAAGGGCATGACTTCGTCGTCGACGCTACGGACCTTCCCGTCCTGCACGACGTTGAAATACTTGTAGGTCTGCTGGTCGAGCCCCTGCACGTTTCCATCGGAACCGAGCACGTGCAGCCACTCGGGATAGAGCAAGTCGATCTGGCGAGCGTATTCCTTGAGCGAAGAGAAACTGGCGGCGTCCCACTGCACGTAGAAGGCGGCGCGGATGCCTTCATCGGCGTTCAACGTGACCTGCGAGGGTGGCTTCTTACTCTTACGGCGGCGCAGCGCAATTTGCCGGCGGCGCTCTTTTTCCTTCTCCTTCTCCTTCTCTTTGATCGCGTGAATGGGCCGCTTCTGTGCGGGAAGGAACAAACCGGGTAACTGCTCGTCCCGGATGGCGGTGTATATAAAAAAGACAACCAGCAGGGTGATGGTCACGCCCAGTACGTCGAACAGCCGCCGCAGCACTCTCCAGCGGAGTTGCCGGGGATCATAAAAAACCGGTTTCGCCATGATTTCCTATCAATCGTATGATGCGGGCGCAGGGGGGTCAAACACTGTTCTGCTTGCTTTTGTGGGTCGGACACTCTTGTCCGACTTGGCCTTGTTCACTTTCGAGTTTCGTCGGACAGGAGTGTCCGACCTACACGTTCCCCCGACGCGTTCGAAACAGGCTATATTCTTAGCGTGCGCGAACTTGTGCGCCAAAACCTTCGCTTCTTTGGATTGGGGACGGCCGCGGCGATTCTGGTGCGGCTTCTGTTCGTAATTTTCGTTCCCAAAGTCACTGCCGACTCGACCTTCTACGCCGACATCGCGAAAAACTGGTTGCTGTACGGAAACTATGCGCGCACGTATGACGCGGGAGTGATCAATCCGACGTTCGCACGCCTGCCCGGGTATCCGGCGTTTCTGGCGTTCGTGTTTGCGATCTTCGGACTCGATAACTACAAAGCGGTGCTGGCGATCCAGGTCGTGGTGGATGTGGCAACATGCTTCGTCGTGGCAGACCTGGCGCGACGCTGCCTCTCCGATCGCGCCGCCAAAGCCGCTTTCTTGCTGACGGCCTTATGTCCGTTCCTCGCGCAGTATTCGGCAGCCGCGCTCACCGAAACGCTGGAGATTTTCTTCACGGCGTTGGCCCTGGATTATGCAGTCATCGGATTGAATGGATTGCAGACCCGCGATTTGCGGCCCTGGGCGTGGTGCGGTGTATGGGTTGCGGCATGCATTCTGCTACGACCCGATGGTGGAGTGCTGCTGCTAGCGCTCGGCGTGTACCTGGGAATTTTGCTGGTGCGAGCATTGCGGTCGCACAGTGAAGCGATGCCGATCGTGCGCGCGGGAGTGATGGTGGCCGCGTGCGCGCTCGCGCCGCTGGTGGTGTGGGGCGCGCGTAATCTGCACACCATGCATCGCGCAGAGTTTTTGGCTCCACGGTATGCGAACGAGGTCGACGAGTTTGTTCCTCTGGGATTCAATCGCTGGGTGAATACCTGGATCGCCGACTACGCGTCGACCGAAGAAGTCTACTGGAACGTGCCGGGAGACAAGGTCGATGTGAACAATCTGCCATCGCGCGCCTTCGATACGCCCGAGCAGCGCGAAACAACCGAAGTGGTACTCGATGAGTACAACCAGGCGTTGAACATCAACGCCTCACTCGATCAGAAGTTCGCGCAGTTGGCAGACGAGCGGATTCGTTCTCATCCGCTGCGCTACTACGTCGTGCTGCCCGTTCTCAAGGTTGCCGACATGTGGCTGCGGCCGCGCACGGAACTGCTTCCGCCCGACAGCCGGTGGTATGAATTCGACGACGACACGAAGTGGATCGCACTGGCGGTTGGACTCGGCGTTGTCAACTCGCTTTACATTCTGGCAGCGATTGCGGGACTGGTTCGCGGCGGCGCCATTGCATGGGTCGGGTTGCCGCTGACCTATGTCGTGTTGCGATCGCTCCTCCTTGGGACCTTGGGAAATCCTGAAGCGCGCTACACTCTGGAGTGCTATCCCTGCATCATTCTTATGGCGGCGGCACTGTGGTCATGCCGCACGCGTCTTCCGTTGACTCCCAGTCACCCTGATTTCGCACAACCTGAGCCTGTCTAGTCGTTTCGGCTTGATTGCTTTGATGACTTGCGGGCAAAATGTCGGCCAACGATTGTAGATAACCGTTTCCCACCTCCACCCGAACTGCGCCAGTGCGGCTGTTGGCAGATCCGCTCTTGAGGGAGAGCACATGCGAAATCAACGAAATGGAGTTCTGGTTTGCACTCTGCTGGTGATGGTGTCTGCCCTTTTGTGGGGGCAAGGAGCGACGACCTCTCTACGCGGCACGATCAGCGACGCCAATGGCGCCGTGCTGCCGGGAGCAAGCGTCACGATTACGGATCCGCAGACCGGATTCACGCGAACCGTGCAGACGCGAGAACGATGGAACCTACCAGTTCCTGCAACTGCAGCCAACGGTATATGTGGTCGAAGTCAGCGCCAATGGTTTCGCCAAGCTGAAGCGTGAGGACGTGCGTCTGCAAGTGAGCACTCCGGCGACGATGAATTTCACGATGCAGGTCTCTGCGACGAAGGTGGAGATCGAGGTCACCACCGAAGCGCCGCTGGTAAACACGCAGGACGCCAGTATCGGCAACGCATTCACGCCCCGGCAACTCGTCGACTTGCCGGCGGAAGGCCGCGATCCGGTTGCGATTTTGAGCCTGCAGCCGGGCGTGACGTTTATCGGCGGCAGTGATTGATCAAACCAACGACAGCCGGGGCGGAGCGGTCGCCGGGGCGCGCAGCGACCAGACCAATATCACGTGGGATGGCCTCGACAATAACGACCAGCTTACCGGGCAATGCCTTTTCAAGGCGCGTTGCGCTCGACGCTCGATTCGTTGCAGGAATTTCGCGTTACCACCAACAGCGGGAATGCGGACGAAGGCCGCTCCTCGGGAGCGCAGGTGTCGCTGCGTCACCAAGAGCGGCACGAACAGTTTTCATGGAAGCCTGTACGAATACAACCGCAACAGCATCGGAGAAGCGAACGACTGGTTCAACAAGGCGGCGCAGATCCAGACCGGGGAAGCCGAACCGTCCGCCTCAACTGATTCGCAACACTTTTGGTGCGACGATTGGGGGCCCGATCCTCAAGGACCGGTTTTTCTTTTTCGCGGCCTACGAGGGGCAGAGGACGCATGAGACGCAGCAGACCGTGCGCGTAGTCCCGAGCGACCGCGTTCCGGCAGGGCATCATTCAGTACCTGTGCACGAACGATGGTTCCGACCCGATGTGCGTGCCCAACACCCCAAACGCCAGCAACCCGTTTACGATCACTGGCTCGATCCTCCGATTCGCAACTGCTGGTGCAACTCACTCCCGATCAATTCGCTAATATGGATCCGAATTGCACGACCACATGTCCGTTAGGCCCAGGCGTCAATCCGCTGGTCGCGAACCTCAACGCCACCAATCCTGACGCCGTGTTCGAACACTACCCAACACCCAACACACTGGTCGGCGGCGGCGATCTTTTCAATACCCAGGGCTTCACTTTCGCGGCGCCGGATCCCGACAAGCACGACACCTATATCGTGAAGCTCGACTACAACATTACCGCGAACGGAAATCACAAACTGTTTGTGCGCGGCAACCTGCAAAATGACCATCACAACCAGCCGCACAGTTTCCGGGCCTCCCGCCCAACGAAATCGATACCGACAATGTCAAAGGGCATTGCGGTCGGATACACGGCCTTGTTGCGCAGCAACCTGATCAACAACTTCCGGTGGTCAGTTGTTAGGCAGGGTTTGGGAATCGCTGGTGCGAACTCACAGGATTACGTGCACTTCCGCGGCATCAATGACACGTCTGGTCTCGGCTATCAGTCCACCTTCACGAATGTTCCGGTCTACAACTTCGTGGACGATCTTTCCTGGACAAAAGGCAAGCACACGCTGCAGTTCGGCGCTAACTTGCGGCTGATTCGCAACAATCGCAAGGGTAACGCGAACAACGTCACCTACGCCTCAACCGATCCGTTCAGCCTGGTTTCCTCGGGTATTGCCGGCACTGGAAACAGCCTCGACCCGGATTCCTTCACGCTGCCAGACGGCACCCCCTATCCGTTGGTCGATGCGAACTTCGGCGAATCCTACGATTTTGCAGCGACACAGCTGGCCGGACTGGTCACCATCGTCAATAAAACCTTCAATCAGGACAAGAAGCGGCACCCTGTTCGCACCCGGCGAACTGATCAGCCGGCGACTTCAAGTCTTGGGAAGCGGAGTGGTATCTGCAGGACTCGTGGCGCGTGACGCCGAATCTTGTGGTGACCGCAGGTCTGCGGTATTCACTGCTGCAGCCGCCTTACGAAGCCAACGGGAACCAGGCCACCACCAACGTCAGTATCGGACAGATGTTTGCGGATCGTGCTCATGCGATGGAGACAGGCACGCCTTTTCAGATTCCCGACATCAAGTTTGTGCTCTCAGGCCAGGCAAACGGCAAGCAGCCGTACTGGGCCTGGGACTACAAGAACATCGCGCCGCGCATCGCCTTTGCCTACTCGCCACACTCTGACGGGGGATGGCTGCGCAAGCTGTTCGGCGAGGCCGGGAAGAGTTCGATTCGTGCCGGATACGGGCTTTACTACGATCACTTCGGCCAAGGGATCGTGAACACGTTCGACCGCAACGGATCGTTCGGACTGACGACGTTAGAAGCGAATCCTTACAACATACAGACTCCCGATTGCTCGGCCCGTTTCAGTGGACTGTTTAATGTTCCGCAGGATGTTTTCTGCGGTCAGGATCTGCGTGGAGTTGCGCCCGGACCTTTCCCGGTGACGCCGCCGTCGGGGGCAGATCAGCCCGGAGGTTTCGCGATCTACTGGGGAATGGATGACAAGCTGAAGACGCCTTACTCGCACGTGGTGGATTTCTCGTTCACCCGGGAATTGGGCCGCAACTTCTCGTTCGAGGCCTCGTACGTGGGCCGCTTCGGCCGGCGCCTGCTGCAGGAAACTGACCTCGCGATGCCGGAGAACATCCGCGACCCGCGGTCGGGCATGGACTACTTCACAGCAGCCACCATGCTCTCGAAGATGGCCTACGCCGGAGTCGATCCGAGCGATCCGACCATTGCGCCGATCCCTTTCTGGGAGAATTTGTTCCCTGTTGCCGCCGGCTCGACGCAGACGGCAACTCAACAGATCTACGGGGAGTTCTGGAACAACATCTATCCGCCGAACTACGGCAACGAGATCGTCGCCTTCAGGACATCGACACGCTGTGCAGTCCGCTGTGCGCGCAGCTACCCGGGCCAGACGAAACCGACCCCTTACAACTTCTTCCTGCCGCAATTCTCTTCGCTCTGGGGATGGCGCTCGTCGGGCAACAGTTCCTACAACGCGCTCAACCTGAGCCTGCGCCATGCCTTCAGCTACGGCGTGCAGTTTGACGTGAACTACACCTATTCGAAATCCATCGACGTCGGCTCCAACGCCGAGCGCATCAACTTGTTCGACGCCGTCGGAGGCAACGTGGGCGGCTTCTCGAGCCAGGTCATCAACGCGTGGGCCCCCAACGCCCTACGCGGACCTTCCGACTACGACATGACCCACCAGATCAACGCGAACTGGATTGTTGAGTTGCCGATCGGCCGAGGCAAGCGGTTCGGATCGGGCATGGGCGAGGGCCGCGGATGCGATCCTAGGCGGCTGGAGCTTTTCACGGCCTTTACCACTGGACCACCGGATTGCCGTTCAGCATTTTCCCGGGCGGCTGGTCCACGAACTACGACCTGACTGGAGAGGCCATCCTCACCGGCAACCCCGGCAAAGTCGGCGTGTATCGCGACGCGTCCGGCAATCCGAACATGTTCCGCGACGTGACCACGGCGGTACAATGCGTTCCGGCACCCGTACCCGGGCGAGAGCGGCGAGCGCAACATCCTGCGTGGCCCCGGATACTTCGGAATCGACGCAGGGCTCGGCAAGGAGTGGTCGATAACAGAACAGCAAAAGCTGAAGTTTGCCTGGGATATGTTCAACGTCACAAACTCGGTCCGCTTCGACGCCGCGGATTCCTCCAACGGCTTCGACCTGAGTTCCTCGGGATTCGGCGTTTATAGCTCGACGCTCACCAAGCCGCGCGTGATGCAGTTCTCCCTGCGGTACAGCTTCTAGCCAGAAGTTCGGGAGGCCGGCGCTGAGGTCGGCCTCCGGAAATGCCTTCCACTTTGGCACGAACCTTCGGCCTGGATATCCCCCAAATGAAGTAGACGCGTTTCGCTTTTGAGCATTGCGGACGGCGCGCTGGCCGTGCCTCGTGCGTCGGAAGGCGCGAGCAATTCTGCTGCGTGACTTGAGGTCATTGAACAGACGGCATGGGCGACACATCGCTCCAAGCGTCGCAAATCATGATTGTTAGCATTCACTTTACAACTGGCGATGGCATCCCGTCTCCAAGTTTCCGGACGGCAAGCCGATGGAAATTGGAATTCTGCGTCGTCTCACCATCGACTTCGACACCAGAGAATCGACGCGGATAACGGAGCTTGGGGTAGGCGTCTTCCACCAGTCGGCAGCGCACGCCGAGGCGCCCTTAAATTATTACAAAGAAACACTTGTAAGTTGTGATTGTCTAGTTGCACAATAGCGCCCCATTAAGCGCCGATGGTCTCGGTCTCAATCGTCGCCACAACAAGACAAGAATGGACATGGCGATTCACTTGCCAATGTGAATCCAAAGGAGATTTCCATGCGCTTCTCCCGGGTAGGGTTGTTGGGGCTACTGCTACTCACACTTGCGTCTCTTACATGGAGTCAGACGGGCACTTCCACGATCCGCGGCACCATCACCGACCCGCAGGGACGGGTGGTGGCGAATGCCAACGTCACGTTGACGAACGTCGGAACGAACGCCATGCGGACGACGAAGTCGACAGATGCGGGCGTCTACGTTTTCGATTTGATCACACCCGGCGACTACAAGGTGGAGGTCGACGCTCGCGGATTCAAGAAGCAATCGACGCTGGAGTGCACGCCCTCGATCGGCAAGCCGACCGACATCCCGATCCAGATGGAAGTGGGGACCACCAGCGAAGTGGTTGAGGTTACGTCTTCGTCGCAGGAAGTCCTCGTCAACACTCAGGACGCAACCCTGGGAAACAACTTCATCAATCAGCAGATCACGCAGCTGCCGCTGGAAGCGCGCAATATCGTTGACTTGCTGAGCCTGCAGCCGGGTGCGACCCGTGAGGGCTATGTCGCGGGCGCGCGCGCCGATCAGTCGAACATTACGCTGGACGGAGTTGATATCAACAACGCCCAGACCGGAAACGCCGAGATTCCTAGAAGCAGCAACGCTCTAGTGCTTGGAGCGCTCGATACCGACCGCGGAAACATAACTACTGGACCCGTTCTCCGGTTCAACTCCGAAGCGATTGAGGAATTCCGTGTCACGACCGCCAATGGCAATGCGAACCAGGGTCGGTCCTCCGGTTCCCAGATCAACCTCTTGACCAAGTCAGGGACAAACAGCTGGCACGGCGCGGGATTTGAGTTCTATCGCTCACGCGGCTTCACCTCGAACGACTGGTTCAACAATCATGCGACTGATCCGAACGGCAACTATGCTCCCTTGCCCCGTGCCGAATTGGTGCGCAATACTTTCGGTGGCGGGATCGGCGGACCCATCGTCAAGAATCGAGCGTTCTTCTTCTACAGTTATGAAGGGCGCCGTGACTCGTCAGCTCAGCCAGTGTCGCGCCTGGTGCCTCTGGCCCATCTCGGCGCGGCAACCGGCCCTGCTATCAACTACTCGTATTGCGTTGATGTGGACTGCAATTCTACGGCTGTTGCGTCCTTGGATCTAAACCAGGTCACAGCTGCGTATTCCGGAACAATCGCAGATCCCGGTCCAGGTCTCAATCCCATTGCGATCGCTGCGCTCCAAGATGCAGAATCAAAGTACAAGGCAAACGACGCGTCGATAGGTGACGGCCTAAATACGAGTGGCTTTCGATTTAACGCGCTTACGCCGATAACCTTAAATTCGCATGTCGCGAAACTCGACTTTAATGTCACCAAAAATCAGACAGCTTTTTTCCGGGTCAATGTAATCAAAGACAGTCAAGACCTCCCGCGCTGGCTGCCTGACTCGGTAGCGCCTAAGGTTTGGAACCATCCTCGTGGACTCGCTGCCGGCCATACCTGGACGATCGGCAACCGCTGGGTCAATAATTTCCGTTATGGGTACACCCGACAGGCGTTCACGGAATTCGGGGATACTAATAGCAACGATATCTGGTTCCGTTTCGTATTCCAGCCTAACAGTCAGCAGCACCCGCTCCAGCGCGTAACCCCGGTTCACAACTTCACCGACGACATTTCCTATATTCGTGGAAACCACAACATTCAGTTCGGGACCAATATTCGAAAAATCAACAACAGCCGGATCAGTTTTGGCGTTGCCAACGATATTGCCCTGACGAACCCCTCGTTCTATCTTGGGGGTGGCGATACTGAATCCGGGACCTTCCAGCAATATCTGATCGACAACAACCTGCCCGGAGGAGAATGCGACACGTGCCTTGACTCAACGTCGCAGGTACAGAATGCGGCAACCGCACTCATTGGGCGATTGTCTGAATACACCGCGAATTTGACCTACGGGCTAAACAAAAATCTGACACCCGAAGGGACGCCTTCGAACCGGAATTTTGCAACGCAGGCTTACGATTTCTACGGGCAAGACACCTGGAAGGTCCGCCATAACCTCACCCTCACATTAGGGTTGCGTTACAGCCTGGAGCGCCCGGTTTACGAGACCCAGGGATTCGAGGTACGACCAGCTACACCCCTTAGCACGTATTTTGCACAGCGAATCGCAGCCTCTCAACAGGGGAACAACTTTGTCGATCCACTTACTGATCAACCTATCAGGGCCGAAAAACAATGGCCCTTCGTTGTACAATTGGGATAAGAACAACTTCCAGCCGCGAGTGGCGTTTGCATGGTCGTTGGACGCCCAGTCTAAGTCTGTGTTGCGTGCTGGGTTCGCTCTTACCAATGACTACTACGGTCAGGCGCTTGCGGTCGATTGGGACTTGAACAGCACCCTGGGGTTCACCCAGAGCCTCAACATCAACGCCAACACCTTTGGCACAGCGAATGGCAATTTCGCGCCTCCGTTCACTGGTATACAACATGGATATTCGGTCGCTCTTCGATACAACTAATGCGCAGAGCCTCCAATTCCCGTTGAAAGTGGCTTCGGATGAAGGCGAGCGCATCGAACAATCCGTCGATTCAAAATTGCATGCCCCTAAAGAATATGTTTGGAATTTGACATTCGAGCGTCAACTTCCTGCGAACACCGTATTGACGCTTTCATACATCGGCCGCGCGGCTCGTGATTTAATGGCGCGCCGCGATGTGATGGCGTTCAATAATGTTCGCGATCCAACGAGCGGAATGACGTGGTATCAAGCCGGAACAGCGCTTGAGAAGCAGCGTCAGACGGCGGGCATCAGTACTGACATGGTGCAAGTCCATCCCGTTCTTCGACAATCTTTTCCCAGCCAATCTCGTAGGCTTGATGAACGCGGACACTGACTGTGCAGAAAGACTGCCGGGACCGACGCCCCACGGAACGTTGCTTCGATCCCAACCTGGTCAAACACGCAGATGTTCTACGGAATGCAGAGCCGAAGCGCTCCTTCCAATCCGTTCGGCTTTCTTCGGGGGAAATGACTGGACGGATACAGAGGCCTATATTGACAGTGCTCTCTTCCGCGCTGGTCAACCTACTCGATTCATGCAGCCGCAGTACGGTGCTCTGTCCGCCTGGAGCACGATTGGAAACTCCAACTACAACGCTCTGGCTTTGTCTCTGAGAACTCGGTTGAGCAGTCTGACCGTGGACTTCAACTACACGTGGTCGCACTCGCTGGACGACGCTTCGGGACTTCAATCAGAAGGCGCGCTATGGCAACAATGCGAGCAATGGTGGGTTCATTGTGAATCCACTCCGCCAGGGAGACAACTACGCCAACTCCGATTTCGACACTCGGCAAGTGATCAACGCCAACGCCGTATGGCAAATGCCGTTCGGCAAGGGGCGGGCTTTCCTCAGCGGAGCCCCAAAGGTTGTCGATGCACTTTTCGGAGGATGGCAACTGTCCAGCATTTTCCGCTGGAATTCCGGATTGCCGACGGTGTCTCCGTTCGACGACACTCGCTGGGCAACGAACTGGAATGTGCAGGCAAACGTCACACCGATTCACCCGATCAGCCCGTGCAACAGTCGACCCACCAACAGTACGGACATTCCGAAGTTGTTCGGCAGTTGCGACACTACGGCGATCTACCAGCAATTTCCGTAATGCGTACCCGGGCGAGACAGGACCACGCAATTACATTCACCTGCCCGGATATATCGACCTGGACCTGGGGCTCGGCAAAACCTGGAAGATGCCTTGGAACGAAGGTCATGCGCTACAACTGCGTTGGGACGTATTCAACGTCACTAACACTCAGCACTTCGGCTTTATCGACGCCAGCCGAACTGGTTGGGGAGTTGTTCGCGACCCGGCGCTGCGCGGCTCTGACGCCACCCAGCAACTGGTCGAACTTCGTTCAAACCCAGGGCAATGTGCGCGTTATGCAGATCGGGGCGCGTTACTCATTCTAGACTCAAGCATTACGTTTCTTTCAGGGCGGACTTCGGTCCGCCCTTTTATTTTTGCGGATCCGAAACGCGAAGCACGCATAGAACTCCGCAGAGGTCGCAAGAAGTTGCGCGTCGAAGCGCGAAGCGGGATCTATTCGGCAAACCCCAGTCTTTCTCTTCAACCATGAGTTTTTCACCGGCGATAGCTCCCTCGTCCTGTGACGCCGCTCGGGTTTTAACGCGCCATCGGTGCGACTGCGCACGCAACTCAATCTGTCGCACAAGCGACATTTCTTGAAGCCCCACTTCCTCCCACTGAACCGCGCTCGGTTATCTCCGCATACAACGAGACAATTCACATCTCCTGGATTGCATGTTGTTGTTTCCCGTTCAGCCCAACAAAAACAGCCTGACATTGTCGATGTGGAATGTTTCGAAAAAATTTCTTTTCAAATCTTCGACTAACTCTTGAAAGTCTTCACCGTCTCACTGCAGGATACGCGCCATGGCACAGGTTTTTCGCCTTCCACAACCCTGAGTCCGACGAAAACAAATGCAATGAGCGACCTCTCGAGGAACGAGAGGCGCGGGAGCACATCGATGCGTTCAGCTTCGCGCTTTACCGCAGGTCTGATGTTTTACGTGTTGGCATCCCTCTCCATTCTGTTCGCGCAATCGGGAACCACTTCTCTGCGCGGCACCGTGACCGACCCCACTTCGGCGACGGTGTCGGGGGCAACCGTGACTCTGAGCAACCCGGAGCGTGGTTTCTCGCGCAGCGTGAAGTCGGGCGACTCCGGCCAGTATGAATTTCTTCAATTGCAGCCGGGAAAGTATCAGTTGACGGTGGAAATGACTGGGTTTCGCAAGGCGGAGAGGAAAGACATTTCTTTGCTGGTCGATACGCCATCGAGCCTGAATATGAAGCTCGAAGTCGGCGCCACCACCGAAACCATCGAGGTCAGCGGAGAAGCGCCGGTCATCAATACCACCGACGCATCGGTGGGCAATGCGTTCAACGAGAACCAGGTCAAGTCCCTTCCCATGGAGGGGCGCAATGTACCTGATTTGCTCTCTTTGCAGGCCGGTGTGGCTTACACGGGAAACCGACCTGACATGAAGGACAACCAGAACGTGGACACACGCAGCGGCGCGGTGAATGGATCGCGCAGCGATCAGAGCAACATCACGCTCGATGGTGTGGATGTAAATGATAACAACGGCGGTGACGCCTTCACGTCGGTGTTGCCAATCACGGCCGATTCAGTGCAGGAGTTCCGCGTCACGACCTCCAACTACAACGCGGATCAGGGACGATCGTCAGGTGCGCAGGTTTCGCTCGTCACCAAGAGCGGTACCAATAGTTTTCACGGCGCTGCGTATGAGTACCACCGCAACACAGTCACCAGCGCCAACGACTACTTCGTGAAACATGGAGAACTTGCGTCGGGAGAACCCAATCGTCCGCCCAAACTGATCCGCAACATTTTTGGTGCGGCAGTCGGGGGTCCCATCATCAAGGATCGATTGTTCTTCTTCGCCAATTATGAAGGCGGACGGCAACGCGAAGAGAACAGTGCGCTCCGCGTGGTTCCTTCCGATGCGTTCCGGGACGGCGTCATGATGTATCAGTGCAACGACCCGGCCGAGCCCCGGTGCGCCGGCATAGACGTACTGGGAAAAAGCGGGCAGAGCTATCCCGTTCAACCGGGCTTCTTTGGGCTATCGCCAGACGACCTTACCAATATGGACCCGGTGATAGCCTCGCCGAAAGGTCCCAACCCGGTGATGCTCGCTTATCTTCAGACCTTCCCGCATCCGAATGACACTTCGGTGGGCTATGGCGTCAATTTTCAGGGATACCGCTTCAAGGGGCCGATCGCCAATAATCACGACTGGTACATCGCGCGCGTGGATTACAAACTGAACGCCAGCGGCACTCAAACGCTGTACTGGCGTGGCGGGTTGCGTAATGAGAAGCGAAATGACGTTCCGTATTTGCCAGGAACACCGCCGCTGCAGAGTTTTGTGGACTATAGCAAGGGCTTTTCAGTGGGCTACTCCGCCACCCTGACCAACACCATTCTCAACACGTTCCGATGGGGATTTACACGGCAGAGCTTCGGCAGGATCGGAAACGACGACACCCAGCCTTTCATCTTCTTCCGAACGCTAAACAACAATGAGGTCGGCGACAATTCCGACCTGGCGGTGGTCCGCAGCAGAAGCTTCCAGGTTCCGATTCACAATTTCATCGACGACATCTCCTGGTCCAGAGGAAAACACACCCTGCAGTTCGGCGCGAACCTGGGCTTCGCGCGCCAGCCGCAATCCAGCTTCGTCAACTCCTTCAGCCAGGGTGTAACCAACGCTTCCTGGCTCGATGCCGGAGGCATGGTGGGCCAAGGCGCGGATCACATGGACCCGGGCGCCAATCATTTCCCTGAGGTCCTCCCGGATTTTGCTCAAGGCTACGATTACCCTTTGGCTACCCTGCTGGGAATGGTGGCTGAGGTAGATGCACAATACAACTTCCAGCGCGACGGAAGTGCCTTGCCGGACGGGGCCGCCGTGAAGCGTCGCTTTGCGCAAAACTACTACGAGTTTTATGGCCAGGACAGTTGGAAGGTACGTCCGAACCTGACTGTCACCTTCGGGCTTCGTTACTCGCTGTTCTCTCCACCGTGGGAGACGAACGGTCTCCAGGTTTCTCCTACCATCAGCCTGAGTGATTGGTTCAATCAGCGGCGGACCAACATGCTGCAAGGCATTCCTTCCAACCAGAATCCGTTGCTGTCCTTTAATCTCGCTGGCCCGGCCAACGGGAAGGCCGGGTTCTATCACTGGGACAAGAAGGACTTTGCGCCCCGTCTGGCTGTCGCTTGGAGTCCCGAGCCGAAAACCACAGTACGCGCGGGATTTGGAATGGTCTACGACCACCTCGGCCAAACCTTACTTAGCACTTTTGACAACCAGGGCTCATTCGGAATGGCGACCAGCCTGAGCAACGGTGGGGGCGTGCAGAATTTAATAACTGCACCCCGCCTGACCGACTTACATACGATTCCCCATTTCGACAACGGTGACCCCACAACCAATCCGCCCACGCCAGCAAGCCAGATTTTCGCCGACAGTCCGGGCGGAACTTTCCCAACAGAATTTCCCGCAGACGCATTCCAAGTCTATTGGGGAATGGATGACAAGCTGAAGACACCCTACTCCTACATGCTGGACTTCTCGGTGGGACACGAGCTGCCCCATGGCTTCGCTCTGCAGGCCACTTATGTGGGACGGCTGGCCCGGCGGCTCTTGACCCAAACTGACTTGGCCATGCCGCTGGATCTGGTGGATCCGAAAAGCGGTTTGGACTACTTCAAGGCAATTCGTCCGCTCTCAGAAGCAGCCCTTAACAACGTGTCTAGCGAGAACTTTGATCCATCCACTATTGGGGCAGCCGCCCAATATTGGACAAACATGATCCAGCCCTTACAGCCGGGTGGATCGTATCTCATGCGGAGATGCACCACTCCCGATCCAATCACAGGTATTCGGCCAACCCTGCCTACGACGAGCGCCGCCCAGGCTGTCTATGACCGGAACTGCCCCTTTGTTGGTGGTGTCGGAGAAACAACCACGATCCAAGTGCTGGATCAGATTGGGCTTGCGGATTTCAATGATCCAATCAATGTCCATTACAAGGGCATTGGCGCCAACGAACCCAACGCCGGCACCCAGTCGGCGTACACTTGGCTGAGTCCGCAGTTTGCGTCCTTGTACGCGTGGAGGTCGAACAGCAATTCCACCTATCACGCGTTGCAACTCAACCTCCGCAAGAACATGTCCCAGGGTCTGCAATTTGACTTCAACTATACGTTCTCGAAGTCGATTGATCTGGCTTCCGATGCTCAACGGATCCAGGGCACGACCGGCGGCTTGGGAGGCCAGGTCATCAACTCGTGGGACCCGAATCAACACCGCGGTGTCTCCGACTTCGATACCACTCACCAGATCAACGTAAACTGGATTGCAGAATTGCCGTTCGGCAGGGGCAAGTACATTGCCCGTGATTCCGGACGTCTGGTGGATGCCATTATCGGAGGTTGGGAGCTTTCCGGCATCGCTCGCTGGACAAGCGGTTTCCCGGTGAGCGTTTCCAACGGTGCGAATTGGCCAACCAACTGGGAACTCGGCGGCTTCGCAACGACCATCGGAACACCTAAGACCCACAAAACCAAGGCGGCGGACGGGACCGTCAACCTCTTTGCCGATCCAACGGGTCCGAATGGGAAAGGCGCTTTCCGCCAGGATTTCCCCGGAGAAAGTGGCCAACGTAACACGCTACGTGGCGACGGCTACGCCGAACTGGACCTCGGGTTGAGTAAGCTCTGGAAGATTCGTGAGTCCCAGGGGGTCCGATTCCAGTGGCAGGTCTTTAATGTCACGAACCTCACCCGGTTCAACGTACAAGCCCTGTCTCTATCACTCACAAACGCGAGTACGTTCGGCAACTACACGGGTTTGCTGACCCAACCCCGCGTGATGCAGTTCGCCTTGCGGTATGAGTTCTAGCGGGGAGATTGCGATCAACTGAGAGGGCGGACTTCGGTCCGCCTTTTGTTTTTGCGTTCAAGGCGGCGCGGTCCAGGTGGCGGAGGACAGCGAACCTCAGTGGCTGAAGCCGGCTGGTTTTGTGGCTTTACGGCTCGACTGAAGTCGAGCCCTTCCCAAAACCCGTTCCCAAAACCCGTACCAAGCGCGAATAAATTTCTGGCCTGTAAGGCGAGGAAGATTTCTCCGCTACCCCAGTGGCGAGTCGCTCATGCGGAAGCGGGTGCGGACGTGTTCGGAGAGCAGTTCGATGGCGGAGCGGTTGGCGACTGGGTCGGATTGGGCCAGGTACTTCATGGCCTCGACCAGCGTGCGTTGTCCGTCTACGTAACGCGGGTCCGACGTGCGTTCCCTCTTCTTGCGGCCCAGGCTCGGAACGACTGGAATGGTAAACACTTTGGCCATCGAAAAAATCACCCGGTACTTTGAAAGTCAGTATATCTGCCCGTCCTGCAATTTTCAGCCTTAATCTTGCACGTTTACATTCAGGGAGTTAGGAACTGCAGTCCCTAGTTGTCAGTCGCTCGTCATCAGCGAATCCAAGCACTCGCATACCCGCCTTGTTCGGCTGGCGACTGCCGACTTGTTCCCCTACCCCTTGGGCCCCGACATGAACTTGGTGTCGCTGGTGGTCTTCAATTTGAACGCGGCGTCGGGAATCTTCTGGTTCACCTTCAGGTCGGAATACTTGGCGAGGCGGTAGTCGCCCGAGGGCTCGAAGAATTGCTGCTGCACCGAAATGCCGCGCCCCGGATCGATCCACAGCCAAATCTTGGCGAAGATGTTGCGCACGCGATCGGCCTTCGGCACGAGTTCAAGTTTCATTGCGTCCACGTCACCGATTTTCTCGTTGGCGACGTATTTCACGTCGAACGACTTCAGCATGTCGCGGCCGCTGCCGCCGAAACCGAGGACCAGAAAACTCTCGACCGCATCGCGATTCTTCCCGGCTTCGTAGCTCGTCACGCGTTTGAGTTTCGGTTCGTACACTTGCACCTTGCCGTCGCTGAAGAGCACGGCTTTCGGTGGATCGGTGATGTCGGCCATCATCTGAGTGTCTTTGCCGTTTTTGCGATAGTAGACGGTGCCCTTTTGCGAGTCCTTGTCGTTAACGACTTTGAAGTACTGCTCCCACACGAAATCAGCCTGTGCGCTGTGAAAGCCAGCAGCAGCTGAATCCATCGCGCTGAGAGCCTTCTGGAGATTGGGATCCGTCTGCGCCGTGGAGAAGGAGGTTGCCAGCGTGAGAACGGCAACGAACAGAAAACCGGAAGCACAACTTCGGGGACGACGATTATTTTTCATTGGAAATAAAATTGGCAGCGCCTTCCGCCGCTACTCTCGCTCGACCCAGACCTTGTAGCTCTGCAAGTGTCCGGAGCCGTCTTTGACCGGTTCGTATTTCAGAATCGCGGCGGCTCCCGTGATCGGCTCGATGATGCTCAGCATCTGCTCGCGCAGGCCGGCATCGTTATTGGCCGTCAGTTCCGAAGCCTCGATCTGGTAGACGAAGCCTCCCCGGCCATCGGGCTGGATCACTACACCGGTCTGATGCGAAACGCGCTCAATCGGTTTGTCCTTGAAGTTGATCCAGTAAGGCGAAAGGAAGACGAAGATCAGGATGAGCGTGACCATGACGTCATAGTGGAGGGTGCCACGCTCGTACGACCAAAGAATGTATCCCCGGATTGTCCGCCAGATTGAGTTCATCGGCAGAGGAGGCGTAGCTGCGATCGCCGGACCTGCTTTGACGCGCTCCAAGTCTAGTGATTTGCTCCTGTAGTGGCAACAGAAGTTCAGTCGCCAGTCTCTAGTCGTCAGTCTTCAGCAGACCATCCCCTTAGTGCTTCCTGGGTGTGATGCGATCGGTGCCCAGGTAAGACCGCAGCGCTTCCGGAACCACCACGCTGCCGTCGGCCTGCTGGTAGTTCTCGACGATCGCCACCCATGTGCGCCCAACGGCCAGGCCACTGCCGTTAAGCGTGTGCAGGAACTCCGTTTTTCCCTTTTCTTCAGGACGGAAGCGGATGTTGGCGCGCCTTGCCTGGAAAGACTCGAAGTTCGAGCACGACGAAATCTCGCGGAACAAGCCCTGCCCGGGCAGCCATACTTCGATGTCGTATGTTTTTGCGGAAGAAAATCCCATATCGGCGGTACACAACGTGACCACGCGATAGTGCAAACCCAGCTTCTGCAGAATGGTCTCGGCGTGGTGCGTGAGCTTTTCGAGTTCATCGTAGGAGCGGTCGGGATGCGCGAACTTCACCAGTTCGACTTTCTGGAATTGGTGCTGGCGAATGATGCCGCGGACGTCTTTGCCGTACGAGCCCGCCTCGCTGCGGAAGCATGGTGTATAGGCCGTCAGTGAGATGGGCAGTCGCGAGCCGTCAATGGTCTCGTCGCGATAGAGATTTGTGACTGGAACCTCGGCGGTTGGGATAAGCCACAGGTCCTTTTCGCCGTGCGGCACACGAAATAAGTCTGCCGCAAACTTGGGAAGCTGGCCGGTGCCGTACATCGACTCGGAATTCACGAGGTAAGGCGGAAGAATCTCGGTGTAGCCATGCTCGCGCGTGTGCAGGTCGAGCATGAAGTTGGCAAGCGCGCGCTCGAGTTTCGCGCCCATATCCCAGTAGACGGCAAAACGAGCGCCGGAGAGTTTTGCGCCGCGTTCGAGATCCAGAATGCCAAGCTGCTCGCCCAGTTCCCAATGCGGCTTGGGAGTGAAATCAAATTTTGAAGCCGTGCCCCAGCGCCGGGCTTCGACGTTGTCATCGGCACTCTTCCCCACCGGAACCGAATCATGCGGCAGGTTCGGCACGCCTTTTAGAGTCGCTTTGAACTTGTCGTCGGCTTCGGCGACGCGTTTCTCGTAGCCCTCGATGACGTCCTTTTCGCGCGCGACCGCCTCGGTTAGTTCGGCCATTTCTTTCTGCTGCTCGGGCGAGAGGCCGCCTTTTTTCTCGGCCTGCTTCAGGGCGCCGATTTTGGGGGAAAGTTCGTTGCGACGTTTCTGTGCCGTCTCGAGGGTGGTGATGAAGGAACGCCGCTCGGCATCGACTGAGCGGAAATCACCCAGCACCTCCGCTGGATCCATTCCGCGGAGGCGGAGCTTCTCTTCAACAAGGGCGAGGTTGTTACGGACGAACGCCAGATCGAGCATGGAAACTTTTAGTGTACAGAAAAAGCAGGTTTCGGCGCACGCTCGATCCAGCGGCGGCAGTGCATTCGAGTTTCGATCCTTGGCCGCAGGCTGTACACTAACCAACGCATGAAAGGCTCCCTCCGAACTTTGCTTGCCGGTTTCGTCACGTGCCTTTGGGTTTTGTGCGCCGTTTGTCCCACGGCCGTCGCCAGCGCATACAACGGCCATCCGAAGCTGGTGGTGATCGTGATTATCGACCAGTTCCGCGGAGACTATCTGGAACGCTACCGCGATCAATTCGTGGAGGGCGGCTTCCGCTTGCTGCTCGACAAGGGTGCCTACTTCACCGACTGCAACTACGACTACGCGAACACACGCACCGCGCCCGGGCATGCCACGTTGCTGACCGGCGCGTACAGCAGCGGGCACGGCATCTTCTCAAATGAGTGGTGGGATCCGCAGAAAAAGCGCGCGATCACGTCAGTGGAAGACGACACGACCCACCTGGTCGGGATCACCGGCGACGCGAAAGGGTCTTCTCCGCACAACCTTCTCTCGAGCACGCTGGGCGACGAATTGAAGCTGGCCACCGGAGGGAAATCACGGGTATTTGCAGTGGCACTCAAAGATCGCGCAGCTGTACTTCCCGGCGGACATGCGGCGGATGCGGCCTACTGGATCGAGCAGAAGTCGGGCACGTGGGTGACGTCCACCTACTACCGCAACGAGCTTCCGAAGTGGGCGGCAGATTTCAACGCCAGCAATCGCGCCAGCAAATACTGGGATCGTGAGTGGCGCGACGGCAATGGCGCAACCCTGCGCTCGACCGCTCATCGCAAGGGAAAAGACGGGACGGATGCCGGTTTCTATGAAGTGGTCGGCTCGACGCCCTTCGCCAATGATTACGAGCTCGAATTTACCAAAGAACTTGTGCTGTACGAGCAACTCGGCGTCTCGGGAACCACGGATCTGCTGACCGTCAGCCTTTCGGCGAACGATATCCTCGGCCACGCGGTGGGTCCCGATGCGCCCGAGATGGCGGCAATGGCGCTAGCGCTCGATCATCAACTGGCGGAGTTCTTTAACTTTCTGGGGCACCAGGTCGGGCTGGCCAACGTGTGGATCACGCTGTCGGCCGATCATGGAGTGGCGCCGCTTCCAACCGTCGCGAGCAAACTGCACGTGCCGGCGGCGTATCTAGATATCCCCGCGCTGCAGGGGCAGATCAATAAAACTCTCTCGACGAGGTTCGCGGCCGGGAAGGCCACAGAGTTTCTGAAGTCATTCGACTATCCCATCGCGTTCCTGAACGACGAGGCTTTCACCACTCTCAAGGTGAAGGAAGAAGACGCCGAGCGCGCCACGGGCGAGGCCATGAAGCAGGTCGGCCTGCGCGGATACTTCACGAAGGCGCAACTGGCACAAGGCGCGGCACCCGACACCGAACTCGGCCACCGCTACCTGAACAGCTACTCGCCTGAAGGCGGATGGTACGTATTGGGAGTTCCGGTGCCGTTCATGATCGGAGGGAGCGGCGGCACCGATCACGGCGCACCGTACACGTACGACACGCACGTTCCCTTGGCGTTCTACGGGCTGCCCTTTCAGCTTGGAACCTATCGGACGCATTCCGAGCCCGTAGACATGGTCGCTACCCTCGCTTCACTGTTGGGCATCAACGCTCCGACGCACGCGATTGGACGCGTTTTAACAGAGGCGCTGGCGCCAGCCCATCATGCCGAAAATTCGTCCCCTCCCACCGAGCGGTCGCCGCGATCTCCGCGGCCTTCGGGCGAGTTGAAGCCGGCGGCTTTCGTGGCTTCTGAAGGAGGTCATCGTTGAGCGCGGGTTCTCCGAAGAGTTCTTGTGATCTGAGTGTCCGTTTTTGCGGCATCCAGCTGAAGAATCCCGTCATTGGGGCCAGCGGAACGTTCGGCTACGGGCTCGAGTTTGAAGACGTCGTGCATCTCGACAAACTGGGCGGCTTTGTGGTGAAGGGCTTGTCGCGCGAGCCGATGACGGGGAATCCTCCGCCGCGCCTCTATGAGACGGCGGCCGGCATGTTGAATGCGATTGGGCTGCAGAATATCGGCGCGCGGGCTTTTATCGAAGAGAAGCTGCCCAAGCTGCGCGAGATCAAGGACACGGTGGTCTTCGCGAACGTCTTCGGCTATACGCGTGAGGATTACGAGCGCACCATTCAGATTCTGAATGAAGGCGAGGGCATCGCCGCCTACGAATTGAACGTCTCCTGTCCGAACACACAGCATGGGGGAATTCAGTTCGGATGCGATCCGCGTTCGCTCGATGAGGTGATTACCACCGCGAAACGCGTCTCGGTGCGCCCATTGATCGTGAAGCTGTCGCCGAACGTGACCAGCATCGCGCAGATGGCGCACATCGCGCAGGAAGCCGGGGCCGATGCGATCTCGCTGGTTAATACGTTTATCGCGATGGCGATCGATCCGGAAACGCGCAAGCCTCGCATCGCCAACGTAACGGCCGGGTTGTCAGGTCCCGCGATCAAGCCGATTGCGGTGCGGATGGTCTATGACGCGTCCCATTCCGTGAAGATTCCCGTAATTGGCATGGGAGGGATTTCGACCGCGGCCGACGTAATCGAGTTCATGCTGGCCGGGGCGACCGCCGTGCAAATCGGGACCGCGAGTTATTGGGACCCGTGCGCAACGGAGAAGATCGTCACTGAACTTGAGGGATATTGCGCGGAACATAACATTCAGGAGCTTGCGGAACTGACTGGCGGGCTGATTATGGAGTAAGACAGCGAACCTTAGCGGCTGAAGCCGCAACCAAGCTACGTCTGTTTGGCCCGACTGAAGTCGGGCCCTTCCCAAAACCCTTTTGACTGCAGACCGTCCTCTGGACCCTTTTGAGTGGAACTCGGTACTTCTGCGAATGCAAAGGGCTAAGCGGCTAAATGTCAAAATGCTAAGTGCTGAACGCTGAATGCGAAGTGCTGTCTTCCTCAGCAACCCACCCACTTCCCTAGGATCGCTCCCATCGCCAGATAACAGCACAACTGGTAGCCCGTGTTGATCAGGAACAGCTTCATTGGGCGGTTGGTGAAGAGCTTGTCGGTCAACTGAACAGTCATCACGAAGGCCAGCCACACGGCGAAGCCGACTTTCATCCCGTATAGCGGGGTGTTGATGGCGAGGTGGTAGATAATTTTGCCAAGGATAAATGCGCTCAGCATGCTCGCCAGAAACGAGATGCCGTACTTGGGACCGGCCGACTTCTGCATCTCTGAAGTTTTGGCTTTGTCGGCGGGATCGTAGCCCATGGCCAGCATCCAGGGCTTGGCAAAGAGGAACGGCGAATACCACAGGAAGCCGATGACCATGCACGCAACGGCGGATCCCACCACGGCCCAGAGATTGACGCACATGAGGATCATCATGCATTCCTCTTTCGACCCGTCGTCAACGCGCAAGACGGATACCTAGAAGAATGCCTTAACGACCGTTGCTATACCAGATACTACCTGGTGACTCATAGGTTAACCCTTCACCCCACACGGCCTGGGTGTCCCCGTGGTTGTCGATGTCCATTTCAAAATAATCGCCGAAGGGAAATTTAAATCCGCGAGGCTCGATGTAGTTGTAGCCCGGGACAAATGATGAGAGTTGCGTTTCCGAACTCCAGGTCGCACCGCCGTTCGTGGAACTGCGGTAGAAGGTATTCCAGAAAGGGCTGCGGCGTGTGTCCATCCACGCGATGCGTACATCGCCTGCGGTTCCGGCTACGATGGTCGGGAACGCATGACCCACGCCATACGGTGCGCCTGACACGCTCGACTTTGCCGACCAGGTCAAGCCTCCCGTGGTGGACGACGCGAAATAAATACGTTCGGCACCTTTGTTGATGGGGCCAGCGTTCCAGAGGGCATACAGCGTGCCTGCTGCGTCAGACGTCACCGTGATCTGTGCTCCGAGATACGCCCATCCACATTCGTTGGTGGAACACTCAGGCGGCGCACCGGAAATATCCACCAGCGTGGTGGCCCATGTCTTTCCACCATCGGCAGAATTACTCACGTAGAGATCGACGGGGCCTTGGCCGGCCTTGGCGCGCGTGTATCCGGCCCAGGACAAGAAGACGGTGCCGGAAGGATCGATCGTGGCGCCTCCAGCTTGCGCCCATCCCATGCCGTCGGTGGTGTTCACGTTGACGGGAGAGAATGTATTGCCGCCGTCATGCGAGGCCGCGATCCACACTCGCGCAGCACGATTGTAGGCAACGTAGACATCGAGTCCGTGCACGGCCAATACGGGCTTGTCGGCCTCGGTTTCGGTGCGCGTGGCAATGATTTCCGTCCAGGTAAGGCCGAAATCTACGGAACGCGAGACCACGATGTCGCGGCGATCGTTCTCGAGCCACGCGGCATACACCGTACGACGGTCCACGGGGTCAACCACAATCTGCGGATCGAACTGCCCGGTGCCACGGTTGGCAAGACGCCGTTGCGACTTCCACGTGGCTCCGTTATCGGAGCTCGAGACCAGCACCATGCTGGGGATGGGACAGGAAGCGCAGCCGGGAATGCGAATGTATTGCGGATAAAGAATGTAGACGTGGCTGTAGCCGTCGGCCGCGATGGCAGGCTCCCACTGATCGCCTTCCTGCATGCCGACGCGTTTTTGCGCAGAAAATCCCGTCGCGAATGCCGACACGCTGAGCGCGGCGAGACACAGGACGACCAGCAGACCCTTCAGGTGAGGTGCCTCGGACAATCTACTTCCCCGGGGAGGTGCACAGGCGCTGCAAAGATTGGACTTTATCTTGAAAGGGCGACCCGGTCAACGAATTGAGGACGCAACATGGCCCTTTCGTGCTACAACCGAGCGCGTTTTCACCTCGATGGGGCAACGGTTAGGCGGTCAACAGGATAGGCGCGCCCTTGGTGACGACGATCGTGTGTTCGTAGTGAGCAGCGGGGCGGCGGTCCGCAGTCTTCATCGTCCATCCATCTTGGGCGAGGATCGCACGTCCTGACCCGGCTGCAATGATGGGTTCCACGGCGATCACCAGGCCTTCGGTCAGAAGCTCGCGCGCCTCGGGATCAGGATAGTTGGGGATGCGGGGCTGTTCGTGAATCGTGCGTCCGATGCCGTGACCGCCCAGTTCGCGAATGACGGAGAAACCGTCGCGGCGCACTTCGCGTTCCACGGCGCGACCGATTTCTGAGACGCGGAAGCCGGCGCGAGCCACCAGCATCGCTTTTTCGAAGGCGCGACGAGCGCAGGCCATCAGGCGCTGGGCTTCAGGCGTGACCTCGCCCACGGGCACAGTTTCGGCCGCGTCGGCCATGAAGCCGTCTTTTTCGATCGTGACATCGAGCTTCAGCAAGTCGCCAGAACGCAAAGCGCGCGCACCGGGCACGCCGTGGACCGCCTCTTCGTTCAGGCTGATGCAGTTCGATCCAGGAAAATTGTAGACAGTGGCGGGCGCGGAGCGGGCGCCGTTCTCGGCCATCACGGCCGCACCAATGGCATCGAGCTGCGCGGTGGTGACACCGGGGCGCACCTCACGCTTCATCGCTTCCAGAACCCGGCGTACCACAGCGCCCGCTGCACGCAAAGCTTCCAGTTCCTCGGGCTCGTTGATCGACAATTTTTTCTCCTGAACGGAATCTTAAGGGAATTACCGGCGGGAAGCTACGCGTCTGCAATGACCGGGCGACGCGGTCCGAAGAACAGGAGAAGGATGAAGCCGGCAATGTAGAAAGACGCCACTTGCGAGAGCGAGAATCCGATCAGGCGCAGCACCAGGCCAAACATCGCGATTGCTTCCGACAGCGCGTAGGTCATCACGTATCCGGCGCGCCATCGGTTTAGCGTGGCCACATCATTTGGGCGCGTGGCGAGCGTGACCGCCGACTGCAGTACCAGCGTGCGGCGCACCACCAGGATCACGCCTACGATGGTGATGGTCGCCAGCGACAGAGCATAAAAAAGGGTGGGATTGCTGAGCTTGGGAATCGAGCCGACCATTTCTCCCGCGACTACAAATATCCCGACGCTCAGCAACATTGCGATCTGGATGAGCCTGACAATCTTGATCGCATTTTCCATCGGTGCGCTTATTCTGCACTAAGTTCAAGGACTTCGCGTGAACTTTCTACACTGGTGCCGCGCTTGGCAATAGTCCTTTACAGGTGCTTTACAAATCCTGACCCGTGTTTACTTCGATGACCCTCTACTTGTCAGTGATGATGCTCGCTCAAGCCCGGGCGAAGGCGAAGGAAGATCCGGAATGAAACCGGGTTGGCACCATACGCAGCGTCGAGGATCGCAGGCTTGCTGTACAGAGTTATGTCTGCCCCTAAAGCAAACTGCCAAGCGTGATTCTGCCACAAGTCGCGTACGCCGCCAAAAGTGTAGCCGCCGATGCGGTACGCCGGATGAGCCGGGGCCTCGGGAAACAGTTCATCCTTGTCTACCAGTTCAAGGCGCGTATAAGCATAGTTGCGGCGCTTGAAGTTCACCGTCGACTCAAGCAGATAGCTGTTCAGGTTCGCCCCAGTGTCGTCCTTGTGCTTGCGTCCCCAAACCGCAGTAGTAGCCCAGTTCCCTTCCGTAAATGGACGGTTGTATTCGATAGATGCGGTCTGGCGTTTCTCGTTGCCTGGCTCCAGTGCCTCGGGATGGATTAGGTGCCCGTAGCTGTACTGCCCGACCCAGTTGCGCGATGCGGCGACGCTGGCTCGCAGCGACCACGAGTCGAAAGCCGCCAACTGAATACTCCAGCGCTGTTCATTGGGTTCGCGCCCGTTGAAGACTGAGCCTTCCAGTTTAAAGCGATCTACGGTCAGCCCCGTCGTGACGACTCCGAAGCTGGTGTGCGTCGAATCCTGCAGGTGATGACTCAAGGGGGCGGCCGGCAGCTGCGAAGACGATGTGCGATGGACATACGCAACCGGGCCCAGCGCGGGCTGAGCCGAGGGCCCGCCGTAGAAGAGCCAAGAGACGCGGTGGGTCAGCGGCAATGAGTAAAGTGCGGAAAGCTCGGCGAAGACATTGTGCGGATGCTGGTGATCGACCAGCGGCTGTCCGTGATAAGTCTCGCCCGTCTGAAAGAGTTCGGGGAAACCTGGGTGCGGCGCCGTCAATGATTCCGCCGAAAACATCTGCCGCAACAACAGCGTGCCTTTGCCGGCCTTGTGCTGTTCCATGAACATCAGCCAGTTGACGGACTCGGCCTTGCCCACCCCGCGCGGTCCGCCTTGCTGGTTGTATGTAAGGAAAATCACGCCATGCGCCATCAGGTCCCACTGGCCTCGCCGCATCATCCACATGTGAGCAGGCACAGATGCGGGCTCCCACGCCGTTCCCGTGCCGGAATGCAACGAGGGCAGCCAATCGGGCATTTCCGAGGACATGTCCATGCCTGGCATGTTCTGCATGTCATGACCGGGGTGGCTGTGGGCGGGCGTGTTCTGGGCGGTGTCCTGTGCGACGAGAGCAGCATTCCCCACAGCCAGGAGTGACGCAATTACGACTGCACGCAAGAATCCACTTCGCAAGCTAAAGTTCTCCGAATCGAACATTACAGTTGATTTGTGTTTCGTTTGCCCGCGACAAAAGACGGATGCACAGATTCTTAAGAAGCAGTGTGTGCGAATTAGACGCGCAGGGGAACGTTGCGGCTTGCGGAGCTGTGCGGAGTTGCCGCAATCGAAGGGGCAAGACTTATGACCTCGGCGATGAGCGGCGCGGCCAACGGAATCGCGGCGGAGATCTGCCCGATTGGATGTGGGGTTGAGGCAGAGCGTGGCAACGCAACGTCATGCCCTGCGACACAGCATTTGTAGTCAACGGGCTCATGCGTGGGGGACTTCTTCCCGTGTTCGTGACAGCCAGCAGGTTTGTCGTGCGGGCTCGGGGCGAAAGACTGTTGTGCAGCCAGGGCGCTCGTCATTCCGGCAATGACCAAGATAAAGACGGCGATTCTGGCGCAACGTTTCATGCGTTCCTTATAGATGCGCGAGCGGCCAATCGGTGTCGATTTCGGCGACGAGTCAGCAGGAGGCCAGCGTTAAGAGCCCGTGATTTTCAGACGCAAATCTTCCGGCAAGCGTTCGCGGATTTCCGCCGGCAGGCGATCATGCACGCGCCGCGCGCCCATGCGCGCCACATCCACCATGGTGGTGGGCGCGGGCGTGGCCACGGCTACGATCAGCCAGAGCAGGGCCGACAGCGCAAATCCAGCCAGGGCAGCAACCTCGAGCAGCAAGGCATGGCGCGGTCCGAAGTGGCGGATCACACCAAATGCCAGCAAGAACACGCCGGCCGAAAGCGAGGCCAGCACGATCAGGGATACGTCGATGATGCGATGGATTTTCTGGCGGCTGCGGCAGTGTTCGCAGGCGGAGAGATGATGCTCGTAGTCCTCGCGCATCTCGGGCGCGAGACCGGAAATATCGTACCGCCAGCCGGCCAGAATCTTGCCCACGAGAGGGTCGACACACTGGCTCATACTCATGTGACTACAGGCGGATCGGCTCCAATGGCTCAGTTTGCGAAGCCAGCATCACGCGATTGAGAAGCAAAGTTTGGCGTGGCCCCAAGGCTTTTTCCGCTGCTTTCCGGGCAAGTTCGGGATGGTTATTGTGCTCGGAAAGATGCGCCAAAACCACATATGCCGCTCCCCCATCATAGTCGCTGCTGAAGAATTGCGCGAGCGCGTCATTGGAGAGGTGCCCCACTCGACTCATGACACGCTGCTTGACCGACCACGGGTACGGGCCAACCCGCAGCATCTCCACGTCGTGATTCGACTCCAAGACCAGCACTTCGCAGCGCCGCAAATGATCGCGTACGCTGGCCGGGATGTATCCCAGATCGGTGGCGATACCCACCTTGACGCCTTCGGCGCGAAAGGTGAAGCCCACGGGATCGGCCGCATCGTGTGGGATGGTGAAAGGAGTGACGGCGATGTCGCCGATTTGAAAACTCTTGCCGGAGGCGAAAATCTCCAGACGCTCAAGGGTGGGCCGCACACCGTTTTCATCGCGCAGGGCGCGCGACCAGGTCTGATGCGTGGCCCCCGTCATGAAGACGGGTATCTTCAGTTTTTTGGCAAGTACCTGCAAACCGTACACATGGTCGCAGTGTTCGTGCGTGATGACGATGGCCGAAAGCAAGCGCGGATCATCTCCCAGCGCCTTCATGCGCCGGAAAGTTTCGCGGCACGAGATGCCGACATCCACCAGAATGCGAGTCGTCGATGTCTGCACCACGGCGCAGTTTCCGCGACTGCCGCTGGCCAGCACCGAAAGCGATACACTCATACGCTCGCAGGATACCCTTGAAACCTGTGGATCAGGGAGTAACTTTCTGGTCAGCCGAGACCTTCGTGTGTGCAGTCATTTGTCGCCGAGGATGTTGCTGACCGCCTGGTGCAGTAGCGCCCCCCCGTAGGAGCCTGCGATTCCGGGCAGAAACGCCAGGAACGACTCGTACACCTGCGCACGATTCATCCTTTGTTTCAGGATCAGGCAGCCGAGCACTTCCACGATAGGCACGCAGATGGCGACAATGGCCACCCAGCGCCAGGCGCGCTGCGGCCGCATCATGCCTAGGAGCATGCAAGGGGCGAGTACCAGCAGCGCGGTGAAAAGCAAGTCCCCGACCTTGATATCGATCCAGCCGGCGAATACGCCTGCGAATACGGCAAAGACGTAGAAGCCGGTATCGTGGCGTCCACGAGAATCGTTTTCTTCAGGTAGAACCTGTCCCCATGCAGTGGTCATTTTTACTACTACCTGCTCTTTTCGGTTACGTCGATCGAACCTGTTGCTTGTGAAGCCGATTAATACTGATAGAAGCCACGGCCGCTCTTGCGGCCCAGCCAGCCCGCATCCACCATCTTAATTAACAAGGGACATGGCCGGTACTTCGGATCTCCCAGGCCTGATTGCATTACGCGCATGATGTCGAGACAGACATCGAGCCCGATGAAATCCGCCAGCGTCAGCGGCCCCATGGGATGCGCCATGCCCAGTTTGAAGACTTCGTCTACGGCCTCGGGAGTAGCGACCCCCTCCATCACAGCGTACATAGCTTCGTTCACCAGTGGCATCAACACGCGGTTCGAGACGAAACCGGGCGCGTCGTTGACTTCCACGGGAGTCTTGTCAAGAGCGACGGCAAGATTGCGAACCGTGTCGAAGGTCGCTTGCGTGGTGGCCAGACCGCGAATGATCTCGACCAACTTCATCACCGGCACGGGATTGAAGAAGTGCATGCCGATGACCTGCGCGGGGCGATTGGTCAGCGCCGCAAGTTTGGTGATGGAAATCGATGAGGTATTAGAGGCTAGCAGGACTTCAGGACGCGCCATGCGGTCGAGGTCGCGGAAAATCTCGGCCTTGATTTCGAATTTCTCGGTGGCTGCCTCGATGATGAAATCGCAGCCGGCCAGTTTGCCCCGGTCCACGGTCGACGTGATACGGCCGCGCGCGGCGGCCTCCTGCTCGGCCGTGATCTTGCCCTTGGAAGTCTCGCGGGCGAGATTTTTGGAAATCGTCTCAAGGCCGCGGTCCAGAAAACGCTTTTCCACGTCGTAGAGAGTCACCGCATAGCCGGCGCGCGCGAACACGTGCGCGATACCGTTTCCCATCGTACCTGCGCCGACAACGCCGACTTGCTTGATCTGCATGAGCAGCAATGCCCCTTATTCCAGCGAACAAAAAAGTGTAGCAGAGTGCAGGAACGAGCCGGGTGCTGGAAATGCGAGGTATAAACAGGGTATTCCGGGAAAGGAACTGAATTAAGTCGGGGAGCGCGCCAGTTGCGCATCCCAGCGGAGAACGGGAGCACCATCTGCTTCATTTACGCCCCGCAGGCCGAAGGAATGCGGCCTGCGTCGACGCTCTCATCGATCAACACCGGGACGCGGCAGAAGTTGCGCGCCTGCGTAAATATTGGTGTTGCTGAGGTATTCACGATTTTCGATACAGGGTTTTGTGATTTGCACAGAGGCATCACGGTCCGACACGGACGCATCCCAATTCAACAGAACACCGAACACGTCCCCCGGTGACGGAGGTGAGTATGCGGCGACAAATGAAGATGGCAGCTCTGGCGGTTTCGGCAGTACTGGCGCTGGGCACGTTCGCGCTGGCGCAGGATTGGGACGACTACCACTACCGCGGGGCGAACGTAGGTCAGACGCGGCAATACGGCTATGACAGCGGATTCCGCGATGGCGAGAAACGCGGGCGCCACGAAGGCCACGAAAACGATCCGTATGACTACCACACGCCCGACTGGCGGCAGGCCAAGCGCGGCTACAAGAACTGGATGGGCCCAGTGAACGCTTATCAGAATGGTTATCAGCAGGGCTACGCCGATGGTTTCCGCAACGGCTTCATCGCGGAGCGTCCAGGCTGGCGCGATCGGGATGACGACCGGTACCGCAACAAGGGCTACCGCGACGACGGCTATCGCGGAAGCGGCTACTATGGTGGCAATTACCGCTATGACAGCCGCGCCGGCTACAACACGGGCTACCAGGACGGGACATCGATGGCGCGCGAGGATCAGTACAATCGCAAGCCGTTCAACCCGAATCCGCGGGCGCGCTACGGCGGACGCGACAACGGGTACTCGCGCGAGTATGGCGACAAGAACAGTTATAAGGCGGAATACACCGACGGTTACCGAGCGGGATATCAGTCGGCTTTTAACGGAAGATACTAGGGCAGTCGCTGCTTTTTGTAGCGTCGCCGTCACGGCGGCAGTCCGGCAGGCGCCCCGCTCGCCAATGCGAGGGCGAGTACAAATGCTAGGGCGAGACGCCTTCGCGACTGCCGGCAAGATGCCGGCGCCACAAAAGGCAAAGCCGCCGGAGTGATCCAGGCGGCTTCTTGATTTCTAAAGCAATTCGGCAGCCAGGAGTTGAGGAGGTGCCAGCTACCGGCGGTCGGCTACCGGCCATCGGCTATCAGCATTAGCTGCTAGCCGTCTTCCCTTCTTTCGCAGCCGCCTCCAACCTCGAATTCGCACGCGCCAGCGCGTCCTGTGCGCGCGGTACATCGACCTCCGGATCACCGCTCGTCAACCGTTGTTCCGCGCGTTCTTTGGCTTTCTGTGCGCGATTGCAGTCGACGTCCTCTCCGCGCTCGGCAGTCTCGGCCAGGATGGTCACCTTGTCGGGCAACACTTCCGCGAATCCCCAGGCCACGCACAGGTAGTGCGTCTCGCTCCCGTTGCGATAGCTGATCTGACCGACCGACAGCTCGGATATCAGCGGCGCGTGCCCCGGAAGTATGCCGAGATACCCGTTCTTGCCGGGAATCTGCATCTCCTCGGCACGGTCTTTGACGACCAGCTTTTCGGGAGTAACGATTTCGAGTTGGAAAGAATCAGCCATCAGTCGCTAGTCGCCAGCCAGTCTCGTCGGTCGCGGGTCTTGCTAGCGACTGACGACTAGAGACTGACGATTGTTCTTACGCCGCCGCCTTCATCTTCTCGGCGGCTTCGATTACCTCATCGATCGTGCCCTTCATGTAGAAGGCCTGTTCCGGAATGTCATCGTACTTGCCGGTGACGATGTCGCCAAAGCCTTTGACCGTGTCGGCAACTTTCACGTAGCGTCCCGGCGAACCCGTGAACTGCTCGGCCACGTGGAAGGGCTGCGACAAGAAACGCTGGATCTTGCGGGCGCGCGCGACAGTCACCTTCTGGTCTTCGCTGAGTTCGTCGATACCGAGAATGGCAATGATGTCCTGCAGGTCTTTGTAAGTCTGGAGCGTCTTTTTCACCTGCTGCGCAACGTCGTAGTGCTGCTGCCCGACGATGCGCGGATCTAGAATGCGCGAGGTCGAAGCCAACGGATCCACTGCGGGATAGATTCCGATTTCGGTGAGGGCGCGCGAGAGCACCGTGGTCGCGTCGAGGTGCGCAAATGTGGTGGCCGGAGCCGGATCCGTCAAGTCGTCGGCGGGCACGTAAATCGCCTGCACTGAGGTGACTGATCCCTTCTTGGTCGACGTGATGCGCTCCTGCAACTCGCCCATTTCAGTGGCGAGGTTCGGCTGATATCCGACGGCGCTGGGCATGCGGCCCAGCAGCGCCGAGACTTCCGAACCCGCTTGCGTGAAGCGGAAAATGTTGTCGATGAACAGCAGCGTGTCGGCGCCTTCTTTGTCGCGAAAATATTCTGCGACGGTCAGACCGGTGAGCGCGACGCGCAGGCGCGCTCCGGGCGGCTCGGTCATCTGGCCATAGATCAGCGCGGCCTTCGACTTCGAAGGATCACCCGGCTTGATTACACCCGACTCGCTCATCTCGAGCCACAAGTCGTTGCCTTCACGGGTGCGCTCGCCAACTCCGGCGAACACCGAGAAACCGCCGTGCTGCTTGGCGACGTTGTTGATGAGCTCCTGAATGAAGACGGTCTTGCCGACTCCGGCGCCGCCGAACAATCCGATTTTGCCGCCCTTAAGGAACGGCTGGATCAGGTCGACGACCTTGACTCCGGTCTCGAACATCTCGGCACTGGTGGCCTGCTCGTCGAATGCGGGCGCGGGCCGATGAATGGGCATGCGCTCCGTGTATTCGATGGGCCCGAGCTGGTCGACGGGTTCGCCAATAACGTTCATCACGCGCCCGAGGGTGCCGTGTCCCACTGGCACGGAGATCGGTCCGCCGAGATCGATGGCTTTCATTCCCCGCACCATGCCGTCGGTGGCTTCCATGGCGACGCAGCGCGCGCGGCCTTCCCCGAGGTGCTGTTGCACTTCGAGGACGACGTTGATGGGCTGCGGCACGTTGAAGCCTTCGCTGACGACGCGCAGTGCCTGGTAAATCGGAGGCAGGCCTTCTTTGCTGAATTGCACATCGACTGCCGGGCCTGCAATCTGGATTACGTGTCCAAAGTTTTCTGGCATATGAAAATTCCGCTTCTGGCTCCTCGCTATTTGGCTTCTGGCGGAGCAAGTCACTAAGCCGTGGGCTCGCTAGAAGCCAGGAGCTGGCAGCAAGCAGCAAACAGCAAACAGCTGCCCTACTGCGCTGCTGCTCCACTTACGATCTCGATAATCTCTTTCGTGATCTTCGCCTGGCGCGCGCGGTTCATGGCGAGCGTCAGCGAATCGATCATGTCGGTGGCGTTGTTGGTCGCCGACTCCATCGCCGTCATGCGCGCCGCGTGCTCGGCGGCGACCGACTCCAGCAACGCATGAAAAATCTGGATGCCGACGTACTTCGGCAGGAGGTCGTTGAACAGTTCCGCGGGCGATTGCTCGTAGATGTAGTCAACCGGCGCGGTTGCGAATTCCGATGCTACCCGGTCGATTTCGCTCCGTTCGCTCGAGCGCATGCCCACGCCCGCCGAGATGGCCGCCTTCTGCGCTTCCTCTTTTTCCTGCTGGGTGAGTTCGCGCGCGACCTGCTTCTCGGTGACGCCGACTTCCACGATGGGCAGCACGCGCTCGACCACCAGCCGTTGCTGAATCACCGACTTGAATTCGTTGAAGATGATGTAGACAGCATCGATGGAGCCTTCCGCATAGCGCGCGATCACGCGGTCGGCCAGCTTTGTGGCCAGCGCATGATCGACTTTGTTCAGCACTCCGACCTGCTCGCCAATCACCGAAGTGCTCGCAGTACCCTCGGATTCGGCGGTACGCGGCGCAGTCATCGGGAAACGCCGGCGCAGGAAGTCGCGGCCCTTGCGTCCGATGGTTTCAATCTCAACGTTCTTCCCAGACTTTTCGCCAATGAATTGCATGGAAGCTTTCAGGATGTTGGTATTGAAAGCTCCAGCCAAGCCTTTGTCGCCGGTCACCACAATCACCAGCACATTCTGCTCTGGCCGCTGGGCCAACAGCGGATGACGAGGCTCACCGGTCTCGGGATCGTAGATCTCGGCGCGAGAGACCAGTGACTTCAGCACGTTCGTCAGCATCTGCGCGTACGGACGCGCCGCCAGTGCGCGATCCTGCGCGCGGCGCAGCTTCGCCGCCGAGACCATCTTCATGGCCTTCGTGATCTGCCGCGTGTTGATCACGCTCCGAATGCGCCGTTTGATGTCGAGAATGTTTGCCATGAAAATCAGCCACTGGCTGCTAGCTTCTGGCTCCTAGCAGTCCAAAACCCTTGTCATCCTGAGCGAAAGCGAAGGACCTATGCACTTTCAGCCCTCAGTCTTCAGTTGCCAGAAACCCGACCAACTTCCGTAGGACGTGCCGCTACCGACCTCTCGATACGGCTTGCCAAAAGCCAGTAGCTAGAAGCCAGAAGCTTACGTCTTCCGCGCCGCCAGGAACTGCTCCTTGAATTCCTTAAGCACCTTCGTCATCTCAGCCTTCAACGCATCATCGAGAATCTTTTTCTCCATGATCGTCTGCAGCAGCTTCGGGTTTGCAGTGTCGACGTACTTGTAAAGTTCCATTTCAAACGGCCGCACTTGCTCAACGGGCATGTCGTCGAGCGCGCCGCTGGTGCCGGCGAAGATAATCAGAATCTGCTTGGAGAACGGTAGCGGTGAGAACTGGCCCTGCTTCAGGAGTTCGACCAGGCGCTGCCCGCGATTGAGCTGACTCAACGTCGCCTTGTCGAGATCACTGCCGAACTGGGCAAACGCCGCCAATTCGCGATACTGTGCCAATTCGAGCTTCAAAGATCCTGCCACCTGACGCATGGCTTTGATCTGAGCACTGCCGCCAACGCGGCTTACCGAAATGCCGACGTTCACAGCGGGCCGTACGCCGGAGTTGAACAGGTCGGTTTCCAGAAAGATCTGCCCATCGGTGATGGAAATGACGTTGGTCGGAATGTAGGCCGAAACGTCGCCCGCCTGCGTCTCAATTACGGGAAGCGCTGTGAGTGATCCCCCGCCCATCTTGTCGCTCAGTTTGGACGCGCGCTCGAGCAGGCGCGAGTGGAGATAAAACACGTCGCCGGGATAGGCTTCGCGACCCGGCGGACGCCTCAGCAGCAGCGAGATCTCGCGATACGACGCCGCGTGCTTCGAAAGGTCGTCATAGATCACCAGCGCGTGGCGCTTGTCGTCGCGGAAGTACTCGCCCATGGCGCACGCGGCATAGGGCGAAATGTACTGCATGGGTGCTGGTTCGGAGGCTGAGGCCGCAACCACGATGGTGTATTCCATGGCGCCGGCATCTTCCAGAATCTTCACGACCTGCGCGATCGACGAGCGCTTCTGACCGATAGCGTTGTAGATGCAGATCAGGTCGTTGCCCTTGTTGTTGATGATGGTGTCGAGCGCAATAGCCGTTTTACCCGTCTGGCGGTCGCCGATGATCAGTTCGCGCTGTCCGCGACCGATCGGGATCATCGAATCGATAGCCTTGAGTCCGGTGGCCATGGGCTCGCGCACCGGCTGGCGGTCAATCACGCCCGGCGCAATGCGTTCCAGGGCGATAAATTCTGTGGTCGCAATCGGTCCCTTGTCGTCGATGGGCTGGCCCAGCGAGTTCACGACGCGCCCGACCATGGCCTCGCCGACCGGTACGCTCATGATGCGGCCCGTGCGCTTGACTTCGTCGCCTTCGCGGATCTCGGTGTATTCGCCAAGCAGCACGACGCCGACCTGGTCTTCTTCCAGGTTCATGGCGAGTCCGGCCACGCCGTGCGGGAACTGGAGCAGTTCGCCGGCCATGACCTTGTCGAGCCCGTAAACGCGGGCAATGCCGTCGCCGAGCGAGATCACCGTGCCGACTTCGTCGACCGTGATCTTGCTCTCGTAGTTCTCAATCTGCTCGCGGATTAACTGTGATATCTCGTCTGCCTTAATTTGTGCCATAGAAAATCAGCTCTTAGCTGCTAGCTTCTAGCCGCTAGCTTTGTTTTAAAACCTGCCGCCTCATCGGCCAGCGGATTTTTGATATCCTTCTTTGCGAACTCTGCGGCCGTTCTGTGCGATCTCTGCGTTTAAATGCTTTTCGGCCCGAATGTCACACACCATCAGCTATCAGCCACCAGCTAATAGCTGCCTTCCGCAATTTCTTCCCGAATGCTTTCGAGCTGGCCGAGCACCGACCCGTCGTAGATTGTGCTGCCCACGCGCACGACGGCTCCTCCGAGAATGGCCGCGTCCCGTAAATAGCGGGCACGCACCTTCTTGCCCGTCAGCGTCTCGACCTGTGTTTCGAGAGAGCGCTTTTCCGGATCGCTAAGGTCGCGTGCGGTCGTAATCTGGGCCTCGGCGAATCCCATGCGCGCATCGAGTTCGTGTCCGAGTTGTTCAACGATGGCATCGAAGAAGTGCATTCTGCGGTGGTCGATAAGGACCGCCACAAAGTTGCGGACCTGCTTCGATAAGCCTTCGCGCTTGGCAATGGCATCGAGCACACTACGTTTCTGCTCGGCCGTAATCGCGGGATTCTCCCACACGCGCCGCAAGTCGACGTTGGCACGCAACAGCGCGCTGAGCAGATGCAACTGCTCCAGCGTCTTCGCCGCATCCAGACGGCTTTGGAATACCACGTCGGCAAACGCGCGCGAGTAGATGCTGACGACGGAGGCCATCAGTTCTTCCCTCGATCTTCGGCGCTGCCCAGCCGGTCGGCAAAGTTGCGCACAAGCGTGGAGTCGGTTCCCGGATCCACATGAATCTGTTTCTTGGCCAGTCCAATGGCGAGGTCAGCCGCATAGGCGGTCAAGTCGCGCCGCGCCGCTTTGCTGGCGGCCGCGATCTCCTGCTCGGCCGAGGCTACGATCTTGCGAGCGTCTTCCTCGGCTGCCGCCTTGATACGCGCTTCTTCTGCGGCCAAGTCGGCTTCGCCGGCTGCTTTCATCGAAGCGATTTCGTCGCCGAGCCGCACCAGGCGAGATTCGATTTCTGACAAACGCCGGTTGGCGTCTTCACTGGCGCGCCGAGCTTCTTCCATCGCACGCTGAATCGCTGCCGTCCGCGCCCGAAAGGCGCTCGGCAAAAATTTCTTTCCCGCCCACAGCAGCACTCCGGCGATGACCGCAAAATTCAGCAGCATCGCCAGCCAATAAGCGTGCTGCAGGTTTCCGTCTGTCAACTTCGATAGCCAGCGCACCGACGCCGACTGTTTGAACTGAGCGGTCTCGTCGTCTTCGCCTGCGGCCTCGCGTTCTTTTTTCGCGAGCTGGGCGCCGAAACCGGGGCGCTCGTTCTTTTTAGAATCCTTCGCTTCGGATGGCTGGTCGGAGGCTTTCTCGGCGCGCGCTTCGGGAGCATTGCCCGTTTCCTGCGCAATACCCAGGACGGCTAGCATGCCCAGCAAGAGAGCGGCGGCTGCGCTGCGGCGGAGGGTACTCGATAATGAGGGCCGAAGAATCATCGTGTGCCTCCCGGGCTCGAAGCTGTCACCGGACGTAGCACCCGGCCGATAATCTCGGTCGCCAAGCGCGCGGATTCCGACTGCAGTGTCTCCTGCGCTTTGATTTTGTCCTGCTCGATAGCCTCGCGGGCCTGCTTGATCTGCTCCTGTGCCCGGGTGCGGGCCTGGGTTACGGCCGCGGTACGAGCCTGCAGGGCAGCCTGACGGCGCGTTTCCTGGTGACGGAAAACTCCCACCCGCGCTTCCCGCAGCCGCTGCTCGTATTCAGCAGTCTTGGCCTCGGCCGCGGAAACATCGGCCCGCGCTTTCTCGATCGCGCCATCGGTTTTGGCCCGCCGCTCAGCCAAAACCTTGGCCAAGGGGTTGTGGACCACCACCGTATAGATTGCGTAGAGCAGCACCAGCATGATCACGGTCGGAACGGACCCGAGCAGTAATCCGCCTAGCTGTCGAAGCGTCTCTTGCATGGCTTAGTTGAATGATCCGGAAGAAAGAGGGCTGTAAAACCCCTAAAATTAACATCCTAAGGACCTTGTGTCAACGGCGGGAAAGCCTTGCGGGGGTTCGAGATGGCGGACTCCCGGGAAATTTTTCCCGGCCGCAGCCTAATCTTTTGCATTTTCGGGAAACAATTCTTGACTTCCCCGGATTAGGCGATACCATAACTACATCACCTCCGATCCAATTCAGGATCGAATGGGCCGGTAGCCAAGAAAAGTCACCGCTTTTTGGCTCTCGGCCCATTTAAATTTTCTAACCAGCTTCTGGCTCTTGGCTGCTGGGTCTTAGCTATCCCACTCTCATTCCGACTTTCGTAACCCTCGACAAAGGTTATCCCCTTTCCCCGCTTCCCGGTTTGCGTTTTAATTTTGAGACCCCGCATCACGAGCGCGCCGGAAGGAGTTGCCCTTGAATCGAACGTTCGCTCTTTTGCTGTGCCTGATCGCGCTGGTTCTGGGCTGGGCTGCCTACTCAGGATTCTCCACCTCGCATGCGAATGCCGGCAGTCTTGGATCGCTGGCCCCCAAGGTCGAGGGCAGCAGAGTATATTTCGTCCCGATTGGATCCTTCAGCAGCGACGACATCACGGCCCTCGCCCAGTACTACCGGGACAATTACAAACTCGATATCACGATCCTGAAAAGCATTCCGGTGGATGACGCCGTCCGCGACTCATCGCGCGGGCAGTTGATGGCAGAGAGACTGGTGGAGAGTATTCGCGCAGGCGTGCCGGAGTACACCAACGATCCGCGAGCGATCCTGATCGGCTTCACTTCCGAAGATATTTACCCGACATCGCAGAATTGGCAATTCGCCTTCGGCTGGAGACTCGGCAGTTCCCATGCCGCGGTGGTTTCAACCGCACGTATGAGCCTCCATTACATCGGACAGCCTATCGATCTTAATTTGTCCGAAACACGCCTGCGGAAGATGGTCACAAAAGACATCGGCATCCTTTATTATGGGCTGCCGCAAAGCCAGAATCCGATGAGCGTTCTCTACAACGGAATTATGGGGATTGAGGAACTCGATCGGGTTGGAGAGGATTTCTGAGGGTGTAGCAGCTAGGCGCCAACAGCCAGTTGCTCTAGCCTTTCACCACAAATTGCCTTACCCGACGCACCACCGACTCGGGCGCTTCGGCTTCCAACTCCACCACACCGTCGCGATACTCGCGCGAATAAATTCGCGACTGCGCTGCCAGCATCGCCAATACCTTCCCCTCTTTCTGCGGGATGCTTAGGCGTACGCGGCTCACCGGATCTTCTTCCAGCAACTGGTCGATCCGCTCCAGCAACGTGGCGATGCCGACTCCCCGCACCGCCGAAACATGCACCGTGCGCTCATCATCCATCAAGGCTTCCCGCTGTTTGGGTTCGAGCAGATCGATCTTGTTCATCACGTGCAGGCGGGGCTTTTTCTCGGCCTCGAGTTCTTTGAGCACCAACTCCACTTGCGCATCCTGCTCGGCGGTGAGCGGGCTGCCCGCATCAGATACATGAAGCACCAATGCCGCCTTCTGCACTTCTTCGAGCGTGGCGCGAAATGCCGACACCAGCGTGTGCGGCAGGTTTCGGATGAATCCCACCGTATCGGACAGCAACACTTTTCTGCGGGAAGGAAGCTCCACTCCGCGGATGGTCGGGTCGAGGGTGGCGAACATCTGCGACGATGCCAGCACTTCCGCTTTGGTCAGTGCATTGAAGAGCGTCGACTTTCCCGCGTTGGTGTATCCGACGAGCGCGACGGTCGCTACCGGCACTGACTCGCGGCGCTGGCGTTGTTGCGCGCGAATGCGGCGCACGTTCTCGATCTGCTCTTTGACATGCCGGATCCGCCGGTAGATCTTCCTGCGATCAGTTTCTAGCTGCGTTTCGCCAGGGCCTCGGGTGCCGATGCCGCCGCCCAACTGCGACATCTCCACGCCTCGTCCCGCCAGGCGTGGCAGCATGTATTCGAGTTGCGCCAGTTCGACCTGCAACTGACCTTCACGGGTTTTGGCATGGCGCGCAAAGATGTCGAGGATGAGTTGCGTGCGGTCGATTACGCGCTTGTGAAGGATGCGCTCGATGTTGCGCTGCTGCGAAGGCGAAAGATCGTGATCGAAGAGGATCAGGTCGGCATCCGCCGATGCCGCAGCGCCTTCGATTTCTTCGAGCTTGCCGCCGCCAATCAGCGTGGCAGGGTCGGGCCGGTCGCGTTTCTGCAGGACTTCGCCGACCACCACGGCACCGGCGCTGGTCGCCAGAGTCCGCAATTCGTCGAGCGATTCTTGCGCGCTGAACTCAGGAATCGGTGGCGCCTTGGTGCCCACCGACACGCTGGTCGCCGCGTCGCGGGATGCCTGCGCGTTCGCCGTCAGGGAGCGTCTCGTGGAGTTTCTGGAACGCACCCGTAGGTCGAGCCCGACCAGAAAAGCGCGCTCGCCGGAGTCGCGCGCATCAATCTTTTCGGACGCACGTACGCCCCGGATGGCGCGGCGAACCGCGTCGGCCTTGCCTGATTTTTTCGATTCTGCAGAGCGCAACTGAGATGCGCCTTAGCCTTCAGTCCCGGAAGCACTGGTGGGAGGCACGGGAGATGGCACCGACGTGACCGCGGTCGGCTTGCCTTCGCCATGCGCCGCAAACGGAGCGTGCGGCACTCGCCCCATCACTACCGTGGAGATGGCGTGCTTGAAGATCAACTGTTCCTGGTTGTTGGTCTCGAGCACGACCGAATATTTATCGAACGACCGGATTCGGCCCGTCAGCTTGACCCCACTCAGCAGATAGATGGTGATGTTGAGCTTTTCCTTGCGGGCCGTGTTGAGGAACGAATCCTGGATGTTTTGCGCCGGCTTGTTCTCCATCTGCCGATCTCCTTGCAAGTTTGGACTTTGAAAGCGCTGCTCCCCGCAACCCGTGGCGCGACCGGTCGCAGAGACCAGGGGGGATAAAACCCGCGAGTGTCCGGCTGTTTGACAGTGCTCACCGCCAGCCGGGCCCCCTTGGGCAACATTTTGTACCATACGGCGTCAGGCCAGACTTTTCAACCCGTTGGACGAGAAAGTTCTGCAAAAGTCCTGAGATTTTTTCGGGGCAACCTGGAGACAACGAGTAACCGCGCAGAGCTGATTACCCGGGTACTGATTTGAGTCACCACCTCCCACTTACAAGCAAGATTCGCGGTGCCGCTCCGACTTAAGGAACACTCGCTCGTCGCTCCGGGCCGCGGGTTGGCAGGTTGGGGACAGGCGTTCTTTTTTTATCCAAAAAACTACGGGCCGGCATTGTGCCGGCCCGCTTGTGTGTCTTAGAAGCTCCAGTGCATCAGCGGTGTTCTTCGTGGCCGCGGTCCGAGTGCCCTTCGCGTTCAGGACGAGGCGCGTTGCCGTGTGGCCCATCATTGCCGTGCGGGGCGCGCTCTACGTGAGGGGCGTTGTTACCGTGTGGTCCACGATCTTCGGGACGAGAGTTCCCCGGACGCGGTGCCTGTTCATGGCGTGGCTCGGGCGCTCGCTTGCCGCGCATGTCTTCGCGGGGCATGGGACGCTTGTCACCGTGCATGGAGTTTTCCGGACGCGGGACGGGCCGAGTCGCCGGACGCGCGTACGGATCCCCAGAAGTGCGGGCCGGCATCACGTGCGGTCCGTGGAATTCGCCGGGACGCGGAGTAGCTGCAATCGCCGGACGACCGTGATTTTCAGAAGCCAGGAACGCGCGATTGCCGGAGGCCAGGTGTTCGTGGTCGTGCTGGCGTTCCGTCATTTCAAAATGATGTTCCCGCTCCGCCCTCTCCTGGTCGTGCGTCGGACGCGCCCCGATTCCACCATGGCCGCCGTTGTAGCTGACGCGATTCACCGTGACGTTGTTAATGACGGTTTTGTTATAGATGTGCACGTTGGTGATGTGGACGTTGTTCACACTCCGGTTGTAGAAGAAGTGGCGGTCTCTCCAATATCCGCCTTCATAACCATTTCCGAAATAACCGAAGCCGTAGTTCACTCCGCCGTAGAACCCGATATGCGGTCCCCAGTAGCCCGTGTGCCAGAGGTATACGCCGTTGCCCCATCCCCAGTAGCCGGGAGTCCAAAGCAATCCGACCGCCGGTGGCGTCGCCCAGGTGCCGGGCACCCAGTAATAGCCTTCGGGACCATACGCCCAGTAACCGGGCGTCCAGATATATCCGTCACCGGGACACGGAGGCTGGGTGTAAACCGGCAGCACCGGAGGAGCGATGGTGACCGACACGAACACTCCCGCGAATGAAGAAGCAGGAATGACGAACAAAAGAGCGAGCAACAAACTACGAGCAAACTTTAGAGAGCGCATCGAGTTTCCTCCTGCCGATTGGTTCCTGGCTTCGTCACGACGAGTTGCTCGCGGCCAGAACAATGCAACCGGCGTTGGCAAAAAATCTCTACCTGGAACGGGAAATCTCTAGTGAGTACAAACCCCAGGAGAGGACGAATGTTGCTGGACGCGCAGTGTGTTGATTCTAAGTCGCTAGATTGCAGCAGGCAGGAGAAAGAAGGTGCAGTCTAATTACGTTGGTAACGTGTTCCAGATTAGCTCAGATTTCTCAAATAATGCACGACCGCGAAGTCAGTGAACTCCGCGGTCGTTAATTCGACTCGCCCGCTTCAGTATTTCCAGCTGGTAAGATCGGCGCCCTTCGGAGCAGTGGCTTCCATGTGTTTCACCATCTCAGGCAAGAATCGCTGTGGGATGGTCGAACCGGCGGGGCCGGAAGAATCGCCTTGACCGGAATAGCAGTGCGGCTGGCGAACGCCGAAATCAAACGTGCCGTGATAGTAGGGGTCGGTCGTGGTCTCTAGAAAATCGTGCAGCAGGTGCACGCCGCGATCAAGATACCAGGTGTCGGATTCACCCACGTAGAAGTGCAATTTGCCGGCCAGCTTCGGACCGAGCGTTTTCCAGTCACGCTGGATGATGGCGCTCAGGTCGTAATGCTCCTTCCAGTAGTTGGCGACGTCGTGATCAATGATGCCTGTGAGTTTGTCGTAGATCGGCCTGGGATACCCGTCGGCGCCGATCGGACTGAACGTTGCCTGCCAAATGTCGAATTGTTCCCCGGAGCGGCCATGCGTACCCATCACCAGTTCGTAGTGGTTGGCCTGCTCCATGGTGGCAAGCACGAGGCCATCGGCCTCACGCTTTTCGGGACGCGGCACGCGCCCGAAGTGTCCTTCGATGAAGTACGCGTTCTTATCCTTGTACAGATTCGTGGTGACGTAGGCGCGGAAGTCCACCACGTCGGGGCATGAGACCCAGGCGCCGTTATACATGTCGGGATAGAAAACCTGCGAAGCAAGCGCTTCCCACCCACCGGTCGATCCGCCGTAGACCGTGCGCGCCCACCCGTCGCCGATCGCGCGAAATTTCTTTTCGATATAAGGCAGCAATTCCTTGTTGATGGCATCGCCGTATGGGCCCTGGCTCTCGGAATTCACGGCGTAGGAATCGTCGAAGTAAGGCGTGGGGTGCTGGATCGTAACCAAGATGACGCGCGGCAATCGTCCGGAAGTCCAGTCCTGGTAAAACTTGTAGGCGTACTGCGAGTGCTCGAGCGGAGCGCCCTTCAGTTTCGGGTCGGGAGGCTCCGTGCGAAATCCATTCGGCAGAAACAGGTCGCGGTGAAAGTGATCCTGTTCGACCACAACCGGGAAATGCGCTTGCGGATGTTCGTCGTAGCCGTCAGGCAGCAGCACGATAGCTCCGAGGTAGGTGGGGCGTCCCCAGAACTTGGTGAGCAGGTCGCTCTGGAAGTAAATGCGTTTCACCCACTTATTCTCGGAAACGGGCTCCCCTAGGCCGCGTCCCCAGTCGAGCACACCATCGACTTGGGCGAGTTCCTTTTCGATGGGCGGAATCCTTTCCGTGAGCGAGATGCGAATGGCCTGGTTGGTTTTCGGGTCAAGGTGCAGCTTCTGCGGCCGGCTGTAAAGGTTGCCAGGCTTGGTTTGCCAGTGCGAGCCCTCGCCCTTGTCGGGTGGCAGCTTGACCGTCTGTCCGCTGGAGAGATGAAACGTCTCGTAGATATTAAGGAGTCCCTGCACGTAGTAGTCGCCCGCGGGGATGTCGGCTAGGGTGCGCGTGGGATAGCCGAAGGTCTTTGCATCCACAATGGCCGGCGCGTCAGGCGCAAGTCTGTCGACATCAAGGCCGAATGCCTGCTGCGATTCCGCGAAGTCTTCGGCGATCTGGAAGCGTGGCTCTTCGTGGTCGTTCATGGAGATCAGCAGGAAGACGTGACCGTCGAGGGGCGCGCCGCTGGCCGACTTAGGAAAGGAAACCTCGAAATGTAGCCCGGACGATTGAGCGAACGACGCACCCCCCAAGGCAACAACGGCAAGAAGCAAACACCAACGAAGCAAGCGAATGGACACACGGCCCTCCTCGCGAACGATGTTGATACCAGCCCGAGGGCGAGGGGGTCAAGTTGCTGCAGCCGCCGTGAGACCGGGAAAGTGAATTTAGCCGCAAAGGTTCAAAGAAAACTGCGAAGTCCGCAAAGAGAGGGTACTTGCCTTTGCGTCCTTGGCGGCTGTTCTTTGCGCGCTTTGCGGCTAGAAGCTTTCGCCGGCACTTGCGTGCGCGAACACGGAAAGCGCACGATGGCACTCGCATGGCAAACATTCTTTACGGCGTGAACGGGGAGGGCTCGGGACATTCCAGCCGCGCGCGCGAAGTCATTGCCCATCTTGAGGCGCAAGGACATCGCGTCCATGTGGCGTCGTTCGACCGCGGCTACCGCAATCTCAAGGACGACTTCGACGTCACCGAGATCGATGGACTCCGCCTCGCCTATGTCGAGAACCGCGTGCGCTATCGCAAAACCGTTGTGCGCAACCTGGTCCACCTGCCGAAGACCGCGCGGACCGTCCGCGACCTGGGGAAGAAGGCGGGCGATTGGCAACTCGATCTGGTTATCACCGACTATGAGCCGATCACCTGTCATGTCGGACACAAACTGAAGCTACCAATCATCGCAATCGACAACCAGCACCTGCTGACCGACGCTGACATTACGTATCCACCGGAGCGCCGCAAGGAAGCGGCGGCCGCGAAGCTGGTGACGCGGCTGATGACGCCTCGGGCCAACGCGTATCTGGTCATTTCATTTTTCAAGGCGCCGCTGAAGAAGAGAACGACGTTTTTGTTTCCGCCCATCCTGCGCGCGGAAGTTTTGCGAACGCGCCCGAGCGAAGGCGACGAGGTGCTCGTATATGTAACCTCGAATGCTGAGGATTTACTGCCCGTACTTCGCTCGGTGCGGACGAATTTCGTCTGCTACGGCTTTGAGCGCGAGGGAACGGAGGACAATCTCGATTTCCGTAAGCCTTCCCTCGATAGATTTCTGCGGGACCTGGCAAGCTGCCGAGCGATTGTGGCGAATGCCGGGTTTTCGTTGATCAGCGAAGCGTTGTATCTGGGGAAGCCTTACCTGGCGTGGCCGGTGAAGCGGCAGTTCGAACAGGTGTTCAATGCCTTCTACATCGGCCAGATGGGGTACGGGGCGTATTGGGATGATCTGAATAAGGAGCGGGTCGAGTCGTTTCTTTTTAATCTCGGCAGCTATCGCGACAAACTGGCGGAGTATGAGCGGACCGATAATTCTGCTTTGTTCACGAAACTCGATGAGTTAATTGCTGGCTTCACATGGTGACGTGCAAAATCTCAAGACGCAGAGGGCGCAGAGAACTGCCGCGGAGTTCGCAGAAAGACCTTGAACGGCAAAGAGTGGCGCAAGTTAATCGCATGGATGGTGCTCGTTTGCACCCCTCTCTTTCGTCCGCTATAGTTTTTGGGTATGTATAGCGATTTCCATGCGACCGACCGCTGGTCCAAGAAGAAAGTTCACTGCATTTACCAGGCGTTGATTGTCGCGATCGCGACGCGGCACGCTGATGCCATCGACATCAAGTTTCTGGTAGATGGGCGCCCCGTTTGGGTGGCGCTCCCGCACCCGGCGTGGGTTGAGTACCAGAAACGGACCGGCAAAATCATCACCGACCCGGCGGCGATCGAGATCGCCGGACACTATCTGAAGACAGCGCTCGAGTCGGGCGAAGGCGTGGGCCGCGAAATTTATTCGCTCACGGTCGACGAGACTTTGCAGCATCTCGACGGTGTGGTAGCAGACGTTGAAAATGCAGCAGCCCCTTCTCGCTAAATACTGCGCTCGGGAAACCGACCGTTCGGAAGTGCCTACGAAGCTTTTGCATCACAATGAGTTGTACCCCTTCGCTGCATTGTGCAGCACTCACGCCGTCAACCTGCCTTACTGTCAGTCTAATTTCATTTGGACTCCTTCTGTCCAATGAGCGAAAATACTAAGTTTGCCGAATCAGGATGCAGCCTGGCGCCAATCGTAACTTCATCATCCGGCCAGGTGTTTCACGCCGCTTCTAATTAATTCCGCAGCAAGCGCGGCGCGTTGCGAAAACCCGTCCGGTTTGCGGAGACGCTCTTATGTCCAGTGTTACTGTGGAAGTAGAAACATCCCGCGGCGAAAATCACAAACAACTGATCCGATGGGTGGATGAGGCGGCACAGATGTGCAGGCCGGAACGTGTCCACTGGTGCGATGGATCGCACGAAGAGTACCAGGCGATGCTGCGCTTGATGGTGCTCTCAGGCACCGCAACCCCTCTTGACGAGGAGAAGCGTCCCAACAGCGTGCTGGTGCGTTCGAACCCCGCGGACGTGGCGCGGGTGGAGGATCGGACGTTCATCTGTGCACGCACAAAAGAAGAAGCGGGACCGACGAACAACTGGGAAGATCCCGCGAAGATGCAGCAGAAGTTGCGCGGCCTGTTTGCCGGGTCTATGGCGGGCCGCACGATGTACGTCATCCCGTACAGCATGGGTCCGATCGGATCCCTGATTGCGAAGATCGGGGTGGAAATCACCGACTCGCCTTACGTCGTGGCAAGCATGCACATCATGGCGCGCGTAGGAACGCCTGTGCTCGATGCGCTGGGCGAGCATGGGGAGTTTGTGCGTGGTCTGCACTCGGTGGGAGCACCTCTCGGGCCGACGGATCCTGACTCGACGTGGCCTTGCAACGCCGACCAGAAATATATCTGCCACTTCCCGGAGACGCGCGAGATCTGGTCCTACGGCTCAGGCTACGGCGGAAACGCGCTGCTGGGGAAGAAGTGCCATGCGCTGCGCATTGCGTCCGTGCAGGCGCGCGATGAAGGCTGGATGGCTGAGCACATGCTCATCCTGAAAATGACGAACCCGTCGGGCCAGGTGAAGTACATGACGGGCGCGTTCCCTTCCGCGTGTGGCAAGACCAACCTGTCGATGCTCATACCCACCATTCCCGGATGGAAAGTAGAGACCATCGGCGATGACATCGCATGGATGAAATTCGGCGCCGACGGCCGTCTCTACGCCATCAACCCGGAGTACGGGTTTTTCGGCGTAGCGCCTGGCACCAACCGCAAGTCGAACCGCAATGCCCTGCTCGCGGCGATGAAGAACTCGATCTTCACAAACTGCGCGATCACGCCCGACGGCGACATCTGGTGGGAGGGCATGACCGAGGAGAAGCCGGGGCATTTGGTCGATTGGTTGCGGCGGCCCTGGACGCCGGCTTCGGGCAGAAAGGCAGCGCATCCGAACTCGCGCTTCACGACTCCGGCGGCGCAGTGCCCTTGTATCGCACCCGAGTGGGAAGATCCGAAGGGCGTTCCGATTGACGCGATCCTGTTCGGAGGAAGGCGAGCGGGAATCGTGCCGCTGGTGACCGAGGCATTCAACTGGCAGCACGGCACATTTCTGGGAGCCACCGCCAGCAGCGAGACCACAGCCGCGGCCGCGGGCAAAGTCGGGCAGTTGCGTCGCGATCCGATGGCGATGCTGCCTTTCTGTGGATACCACATGGGCGACTACTTCGCGCATTGGCTCGACATCGGCAGGAAGTCGAGTGCGGAGAAGCTTCCGAAGATCTTTTACGTGAACTGGTTTCGTACCGACGAAAACGGAAAATTCTTGTGGCCCGGCTACGGCGAAAACAGCCGGGTGCTGAAGTGGATTTTCGAGCGTTGCGACAACCAGGTAAACGCTGTGGACACCCCCATCGGCAGGTTGCCGGCGCCCTCGGATCTTGATCGAGCGGGCTTGGAGATGGCGCCAGCGAACCTCGAAAGATTGCTCAGCGTGGATATCGAGGGATGGCGAGCCGAGATTCCGCTGATCGAGAAACACTTCGCCCAATTCGGCGATCATCTGCCGCAGGGGTTGCGGGATGAGGTGAGGAGTCTGGCAGCTCGGCTGGAGAAGAAGTAGATTTTTCTGGTAATTGGCCCGGCTGCGCACCGGGCCTTTTTCATTTTCGCGGCTTCACGCTTTCTTCAGCTTGCGGCTCAGCCAGATCAGGATGACTGCCCCGACGGTGGCAATCACGATTTCAGGAATGAGCCCGCCTGAGGAGAACAAACCGAAGAGGTGAAACAGAAATCCGCCGACGATGGCCCCGGCGATTCCCAGCAGGATGTCGATGACAGGACCGTATCCGCCGGTGCCCATGATTTTTCCGGCCGCCCAGCCCGCAATGAGGCCCACGATGATTACCCAGAGAAGCCACATAATTTGGCATACCTCCTGTTGTGCGCACCCTTCTGACGGTGCAGTGCGGCAGGGTATGGCGGCGGCTTGCGGCGTGTCAAGACGGGAGAGTCAGTCGGCAAAGCGCGGGAAGAAATGATTAGAATGAGGGCGAAATGTTTTCGCGCAAGATTCGCGTGCAGTACGAAGAAAATGGCGCTCGACACGCGTGCCCTCTGAAGTGGATGGACAGCTTCAGCATGCGCAATTTCACCAACGCCAGTGTCTTCGACGACACGCTGCCAGTCGCTGATGGACTCATCGAGATCGGCGCCAAGGTTCCCGTCGACACTCTGCGCGAGGCAATGGAGGACTGGTTCCGGCGCAAAAGTTACCTGCCCCCGGGTGCAAAATTGCTCATTGCTGAGTTGTGACGGTCCAGAGCGTGCACCCAAGAAACCCGGTAGTACGTCTCGTTCGTCCGCATCGTAAGGACAGTTTGAGGCGCGCATGCGAAATTTCCGCCTCGCGTCCGTAGGCCAAGCCACCCAGCCACTCGATTGTGCAGTTTCAGCATCGATGGAACCGCGGGTGCAATCATCTCAGGCAATGATGAATGATCTGGCCGAGAGCGTGCCGCTTCGCTCCTATTCTGAAGGCTCGCTCCCAGGTAGAGCGGAGGAGGTTGTGTGAGAGAAGAATCACGGACAGCGCAGGAAGTGGATCTGAACTGGCACGGGATTCTCGGCATGATGGCGTTGATGCTCGTGAGCTTCGGGCTGTATGGCGCCGCGGTCGGTATGTACTTCACGCTGACAAGCTAGTGCACGCCAAACCAGGCGCCCCACGACTTGACAGCGCTCGACAAAAAACAAAGGCTCCGGCAGGCGCCGGAGCCTTTTTACCAGACTCGATTGCTTACAGAGGCCGAACGTTCTCGGCTTGCAGGCCCTTGGGGCCCTTCGTCACCTGAAACTCCACGCTCTGACCTTCCTGCAGGCTGCGGAAACCGCCGGCCTGAATCGCGGAGAAGTGCACGAAAACATCCTCGCCGCTCTGGCGGCTGATGAATCCGTAACCCTTGGCATCGTTAAACCACTTCACTGTTCCTTGTTCCATATATCGTTTGTGCAAATACCTTTCGGTGAATTTTTACGCTGAATGCGAGTCGGAGGGTACTGCAGGGCAGGTACCAGCTGGTAAAGCTTGAACTGCTCACAACCGATTCTGATCAAACGCGACCCAAAAGGTAGCAGAAACACGCGCCTTTCGCTACCAAATTCACAAAACGGCTCCTTCTCAGCGCCCGCTGTGCTGACTGATATCTGACTCCCTTCCAACGGTTTGCGAACCGCTGCGACGACCTTGGCGGCCTAGCGGTCAGGGTAGCGGCGGCGTGTTTCCAGCATACTAGCGTATAGTAGTGAGGAGACTTAACCACGAAGACCAAGTTCGCTGAATCATTTTTGCGCCTTCGCGATTGAGAAACACACGGTAAAGAAGGCGCGTCCCATGACAATGTGGCGGCCCGACAAAGGCTGAAGAATGCTGACCCCGAGCCGCGCTTGCCCTGCGCTCCCTTGGACAAACTGAACCTGGGCTGGAGGAAATCATGTCCGGAATTAACGGCGACAAGTCGAGGTTCCATCGTCTGCGCAAGCAGAAGATCCAAAGGCGAATGCGCAACCGGGTGATGTACACCCAGATCAACCTGAGCCAGTTGGAAGGAAATTCACCGAAGACGTCGGCCACCGAGTCATCCGCCGGCAAGAGAAACGACGCGGCCCGTGAATAGGGCTCCGGGGAACGGCTCGGCAGCGGTCCGCAAGAAAAGAATCCTGCTCATCGACAGCTATGCAACCAAGCGAGATCTGCGCGCGAAGATTTTGCGCAAGCTGGGCGTCGAAGTGGACTGTGCGTCTGACATCAGCGAAGCACGTTCGTTGTGGCAGGCGGACGCCTACAACCTGGTGCTCATGGACGTGAAGCGCGAACCCCGCAACGTGGAAGATTTTTGCAGTGAAATGGCCAGCGCCAAGCCTCCGCAGCGCATGGCATTCCTGGTGGGCAAGCCCGAGTATCTCGGGAAAGTCCCGGGAGTCGCGGATGACCTCTATCGAGACCCTACCCGGCACGGGCTATGGAGCGAGATGGTGGCGTCGTTGTTCACGAGTGCCTGCGAGTTGCTCCCGCAGCGCTACGGATTTTTGGAAGCATCGTGGCGCATTGCAGCCACTCGTTCATTGAAAGATCCACGACAGAAGAGCGCGGGCACAGATTCGGCGTTCCCTGTCGACTATGCGTCGCAAGGTTATTGGAAAGAGGCTCTGCGCCGTCATGCCGCCCCCGCACTCGACGCTCCGGAAGCGGCCATCCCCCAATTAGCAAGCAGCGAAACTGATCTGCAACCTGAGGAAGCCTGATGAAAAACCTGTTTGTAGGCAACATCCCGCACAGCACCACCGAGGGCGAACTTCGCCCCCTGTTCGAAGCGCACGGCGCCGTGGAACGGGTCAGCATAGTGACGGACCGTGAGACCGGGCGTTCGCGCGGTTTCGCGTTCGTGGAAATGACCGATGCCGACGCCGCCGGCAAGGCGATTGCCGCGCTCGACGGCAGCGATTTGGGAGGACGCCCCATGAAGGTCAACGAAGCGCGTCCCAAAGAGAAGAGCAGCGGTCCGCCGCGCGGCGGACGTTTCGGAGGAGGCGGCGGCCGCGGAGGCCGTGATGGTGGTGGTGGACGCGATGACTATCGCGGACACGCGCGCCAGCCTCGCGAACCGCGCTGGTAGGTCGCCCTGAAGGGAATCGACGAGTAAGCAAGAATTCGACGGACCACGTTCGGTCCAGAGCACAAGTGTGCCCTTGGAGGTATTGATGGGAGGAAGAGGCAGATCCAGTTTCACCAAGCGCCAGAAGGAACGCTCGCGGCAAGACAAGCAGCGCGAAAAAGCCGAGCGCAAAACCCAACGCAAGCAAGACAAGTCGTCGGGCGAAGGGGGCGGAGTAGAGACCGATCTCGAAGTCCTGGTAGACCACTCGAGCGATCCGTTTGCCAGGAACCTGGGAGAGAACTTCCTGACGGATGCGGATCAGGACGAGTAGAAGCCATCGCGGGGAACCAGTGCTTCATACTGGTTCCCCGCAATACTTTCGGTGCTACTTGTCGTAATGAAGGACTGAGTAGACGTCGTACGGCTTGAGTCTGTCGCGACCTTTCAGGAAGTCGAGTTCGACCACAAAGGCCAGGCCTGCGATGTCGGCGCCCAGTTTTGTTGCGAGTTTGGCAGTCGCTTCGGCGGTGCCGCCCGTTGCCAGCAGGTCGTCCACGATCAACACGCGCTGGCCCTTCTCGATGGCGTCCTCGTGGACTTCAAGAACATTGCTGCCGTATTCCAGGTCATACTCCACGCGGGTGGTCGCCGCCGGCAATTTACCCGGCTTCCGTACGGGGACAAATCCCGCGCTCAGGCGATAGGCCAAGGCTGGCCCGAAGATAAAGCCACGGGCTTCCATGCCGAGAATCAGGTCGATTCCCTTCCCGATATAGCGCTCGGCAAGCACATCGATGAGGGTCGCGTACCCGGCTTTGTCCTTCAGAAGCGTGGTGATGTCGTAGAACAAAATTCCCTTCTTCGGGAAATCGGGCACTTCGCGGATCAGCTTTTTCAGTTGGTCGGAATTCATGCCCGACTTGGACATTTACCAGGCTCCTTCAATACGAAAAGTTTTGAGACCTTGCGACAGAGGGACTTCCGATGTCTCGACGTGATCGACGCGCGCGGCGCGCGGGCCCTGCATGAGTTGAGCGTGCAGATTGTTGATCTGCTCGCGAGTTCCCTGCGCCAAAACTTCAACCGCTCCATCGGCGTTGTTGCGCACCCAGCCGGCGACGCCGAGAATATGCGCCTGCCGTTCCACGAACCAACGGAAGCCAACACCCTGCACGCGGCCGCGAACCAGGAACCGGCGAGCCTCTATTTTGGAATGATCGGGAGTGGGCGACATGGATCCGGCATTTAGCAATTGGCAGTTAGCATTTGGCCGAGCCCGCGATCACTGATTACTCGCCAATGGCTAAGGGCCAGGTGCCAGTTTACGCTCTCGACAGATACGTGCCTTCTGCCGTATCCACCTTGATCTTCTCGCCTTCGTTAATAAACGGCGGCACTTGCACCATCAGGCCAGTCTCGGTCTTGGCAGGCTTGGTCACGCTCGACGCGGTTGCGCTCTTCAAGCCGGGTTCGGTCTCTACGATCGTAAGGATCACGGTTTGCGGCAGCTCAATGCCCACCGCTTTGCCATCGAAGAACTCCACCTTGATCTGCAGATTAGAGGTCAGATATTCAACTGCGTCGCCGAGCGTATCGCGCGTCAGATGCGTCTGCTCGTAGTTCTCGGTGTTCATGAAGTAATAGTCGTCGCCGTCGTTGTACAGGAACTCCATGTTCACTTCGTCGACGGTGATCTTCTCGATGGGGTCAGGCGAGCGGAAGCGGTGCTCGAACATGGCGCCGGTGCGCAGGTTGCGCAGTTTGGCCTGGATAAAGGCGCGCAGGTTGCCCGGCGTGCGGTGCTCGACCGAGAACACCGAATGCAGATCGTTATTGTGCTTGATGATCATCCCGGGGCGGAGTTGGGTGGCAGGAATCGACATGCGGCTGAAAGTCTCCTCAAAAATTGCGATCATTGGGACCGGCGAAGCGGGGACGAGCCACTGGCTCACCGGGCACGGGGATCAAACGCCTTAGTTTACACGGAGATGGCGCTACCTCCAAACGTAACGCTCCGTCCGTCGGGAATCCACCCTAGAGCATTCGGGCCAGGGAATACAATAAAGTAGAAATTCAACATTTCATGGATTCCATCACGAGGAGATGTCTTTATGCGGATTGGCAAATATGAGTCGTCGAGCAAGAGCAATGTCGGCACAGCCGTCACGTTTTTGATGATCGGAGTCGGCGCCGGCGCTCTTATCGCGCTGATGCTCGCTCCGAAGACGGGCAAGCAGATGCGGAAAGACCTGCGCAAGCGTTACGACGACGCGCGCGACACATTGCAGGATTGGTCGGAAGAGGCCATCGATAAGGTGAACGACCTTGCCGACAAAAGCGGCGACTGGGCCGACGAACTGCGGGACCTGGCCCGGGAGAAAGCTGCGCCCATCGCAAAGGCGATCAAGAGAGACTAGAAAATTAGGTCTTGGGTATTAGGTGTTGGGTGTTCGGTCTTGGGAAAATACATCGGGTCTTGGGTTTTAGGTTGGGTCTTGGGTAGTTCCCAAGACCTATCACCTAAGACCCGGTTCTTTCTAGTGGAAGATCGAAGAGAAAAATCCCTTCACCTTTCCGAAAAATCCGCGATGTTCTTTGGCCGACTCACCCTTCTGGACTGGAGTCGTGGGCTGCGGAGCGGCTGCCGGGGTGGGCGTCGGGGCAGCGTTCGGCTTCGCTGGAGAGCCGGGCGGCATGTTCGTCGCTGTAGTCGTGGTGCGCGCGCGATCCGAGCCGCGGAAGACTAAAGGCGCTTCAATCTGGACGTGCAGGTCTTCTTTCTTGGACCTAACGGCAGCGGCGGCTTCCGGAGCCACGGCAGCAGCACGCTGCGTTTGCGATCCGGCGGGGCCGGCCATCGCAGGTCGCGACGCATTAGGCAGCGGCGGCAACATCGGATCGATCGAAGCACGCGACGTGCCTGCATTCGACGACGGCAATTGCAAGTTGGGCGGCAGTTTCGCTTCGGCTACCTGGGTTGGCTCGGGCTGAGTGGAAGCGCGCATCACCGGCGGTGGCGGAGCGGCGCATCCGCAATCGAACGGAACATCATTGCTGACCCGATCGATGCGTCCTTCATGAAAGACCACCTGCTCGGTGGGTTTCACCTGGTAGGTGCGGTCTCCCATCAATTCCGAAACCAGCATGGATGCGGTATTGCCAAGCAGGGCGCGCACGCAGGTGTCGCCATGCGAATTCGTGCTGATTGCATAATCGAAGTCGCCTGGCCCGGCGAGCAGCATCCGGAAGTCAGGCGTCAGCACGGCGTCGGAACCGGCATCAATGTGGTAATGCGTTTCGAGCGTACCGGTGCTCATTCCGAACATCAGTTCCTGGCCGCTCTTGGATGCGGTCACTGAAACGGTGCTGTTGGGACAAACGTGCAGTTCCCCACCGCGCGCGATATGCAGGACGGCGGTTTCGGTGCTGGCCGTCACCGACGAACCGGATCCGATCCGGCTGCCGACGATCATTGCCGATCCCGCTCCGTTCGAAGAAACGGGCACGACTGCAGGCTTGGCCGCGGCCGAAAAAGTCGAGATGGTAGCAGGTAGTGCGGGCGGTGGCGGTGCGGCCTTGGCCGCCGCAGGATCTTCCGCTGGCTTCAGGCGAATCGTCAACCGGTTTCCGGCAGCGTCCCACGTGTAGGGCTTGGCTTCCGTCAGGTCCACGGTCACGCGCGTTACCGGAGGCGCGTCCTGGAACTGGTCTACGTGAAGCTCTCTGAACTGGTCTCCCTTGGCGACGAGGAATCTTTCTTTGACCCCGACATTTGCGTTGGGCAGATCGATGACAAGGCGCGGCGGATGGTTCAAGGTCTGAATCGCCGGAGCGATCGCGCGGCTGTTCACGATCTCGATGATGCTGCCGGTTTTGTCGCGGCCGATCTTCACGCTCTTCACCACTGCGGGGGGCTGCGAGGTGGTGGAAGCCGCGGGTGCAGCGGGCAGTGAAGAGGCAGGCATCGCGGGAGCCTGATTCGGGGCCGCCGGAACTTGACTCTGCGGCACTGGAACCTGCCATGGTGGTACAGGAGCCTGCGTCGCGGGCGCGGTCTGATCGGGTGTCGTTGATGCCGTTCCAGGTTGAGTGGCGGCGGCCGGATCAGCAGCGCCCTGGCGCGCTGCGTTGCGGCGGGCGGCTTCCTGCTGAATCATCTGCCGAATGGCGGCCGATCGCGATGCCGGTGGCTGCCCCGGCTGCGTGTCAGGGTTTTGAGCGTACGCGCCACCGCTCAGTAGCGCACAACCGGCGCCAAGCGACAGCGTTAGGATCAGGTTTGTAGCAGATCGCAGCAAGACTCCACCCCGCCCAGCCATGTGCTGGGCTCACAATATCATCGTCAGTCAAAATCGAGAAAGCGCGGGGGAATCGGCTTCCGCGGATTATGCCTCAGACAGGAATTCGTATTCATCAATCACGGCAGCGACGGCCATCTTGCCACTCGGCGCTTCATCGTCGAGGCGCACCACCGTGCCTTTGCAGCGAACCCGAATGCTCTCGGTGAGGGTTATCTCGGCCGGGAGAGTTAAAGTGAACTCAATCGGAGACCCGGTGGCGATCGGCGAATCCACGTAAAACGAAATCCCTCTTGCACTTACATCGCGGGTTTGCGCGGATCGTTCCTGGGCTCCATTATCGGCATAGGTCACAGCTACCGGCAACCGCAATGCAAATCGCCGTGTCGCCCGCTTTTCCTGCTGGGCCTCAGCCATGAATTGCCTCCGAAAAAGCTGAGTTAGCATGGCGTGCGGGGCTATTACTGTCAAGACCACTTCCGGGGGATACGGGCCGGCTTGGGCAGGGAACCGTCATGGCCTCAACAACTTCGGCGTGGAATCTCAGGGAGGGCGCGTTGGACGGGGCATTCGCCGCAGGCCATTCTTTCGGCTAGACTGGATCAGGGCGCCTTTCATGGTCTTTGTTCTCGATAACTACGACTCATTTACCTACAACCTGGTGCAATACATCGGGGAGTCGGGGGCGGAGGTCGAGGTTCGCCGCAACGACCAGGTAACGGTGGAAGAGGTCGAGGCGCTTCGTCCGGAGCGCATTCTGGTTTCACCCGGGCCGTGCACGCCTTCGGACGCCGGAATCAGCGTGGCATTGATTCGCCACTTCGCGGGGAAAGTGCCGGTGTTGGGCGTGTGCCTGGGACATCAGGCGCTCGGCGAGGCTTTCGGCGGAAAGGTCGTGCGCGCCAAGAACCTGATGCACGGGAAAACCAGTCGTGTACAGCATGATGGGAAGACGGTTTTTCGCGGGCTGACTTCCCCCATGACGGCCACTCGCTATCATTCGCTCATTGTTTCCGAAGACAATCTGCCGGCCGATCTCGAAGTCAGCGCACACACCATCGAGAGCGACGGGACGCGGGTCATCATGGGTCTGCGGCACCGGAAATTCCCTCTCGAAGGCGTGCAGTTCCATCCCGAAAGCGTTCTTACCGACCAGGGAAAGAAGCTGGTCGAGAACTTTCTCGCGCTCTAGTCAGCCTCGTCCTTCCTAAAAGTGCATAGGTCCTTCGCTTCGCTCAGGATGACAAGAGCAGAGTATTACTTACCGTACCATGGTATATTGGTACCATGGTACATACGACTGACCGACTAACTATTGAACGCGTACAAACCGGCGTGCGCATCGAGAAACGGCTGCTGAAGGTATTGAAGGCATTTGCGGACTATCACGACCTGACCCTCGGCGACTTGCTGGAAGGGATCGTGTTGCATGCCTTCGACGGGAAGTGTCCCTTCAACCGGGATTCGTTGGGGCGCATTCGCGAGCTCAAGAAGTTCTACGGGCTGGACCTGGACGCTAGCGCCAGCCACAAACTCACGGAAGGCAAGGCCGCGGGGGGCGCTGCGAAGCGCAAGGCCAAATGACCGCATCGCGCACAACGTTCGCAATCCGCTGCCTGCACTGTACGGTGGGATTGGTGGTGTTGCTGGAGTCCTGCCGGACGCTCTACGCGGCTCATTTCGCCGTTCATGGCACTGGCCACGCCGGCATTCTGCACTCGGTACGCCTGTTTCTCTCCGGAGCCGAAATCATCGCAGCTCTTCTGTTTCTCGTGCCGTTTACGGCGTTCGTGGGTGGATACACACTGCTCGTTATCTTTGGGTTGGCGATTGTGATTCACGGACTACACGGCGAATTCGGCGGAATCGAGATTCTTGCGCTTTACGGAGTGGCGGTATGGGTAAGCCTAGCGGCCCAGAAGGATGCTGCGATCACTGCTGGATAGTGGCCGACCGAAAATGCTCGTAAACCGCAAAGGACGCAAAGTGAGGCGCAAAGTACGCAAAGACGGGCTTGGGGGATTCCTTCGCGAACTTCGCGATTCTTTGCGAACTTTGCGGTGAGAGGCTTTGTTTGGGGTGGTCGAAGCGGTACACGCTACTCCACTTAGTAGACGAGCAGGCGACCGGCCAGCAGCACAAACAAGATGATAGCGGCGATGCTGTTGACGCGAACCATCCGGCAGCTCGCGGGCCAGGGAAACATCAGGACATCGAAGAGCGGTCGGAATTTCTCGGGCCAGAATAAGCCCGCCATCCCGAAAATCAAAGAAAAGTTCGCGATTAAAAAAACGTCTACGTTCTTCATTATTTCCAGCTGCACTTCCTGCGCCTCTCTTATTAAAAATAAATCCTGCCGTCGAAGCATCTTACGAAGGTAACAAGCGCGGCGAGCGCGGTCCCGCCCCGCGAATTCACACCGCTAGCCTCCTTGCCTGGCAATTTCCACCGCCCGGAGCACTGCCTGCGCCTTGTTCACAGTTTCCTGGAACTCTTTTTCAGGATCGGAATCCGCTACGATGCCGCCGCCCGCCTGTAGGTAGGCGTGCTTCCCTTTCATGAACATGGTGCGGATCGTAATGCAGGAGTCGATGTTTCCCGCAAAGTCTGCGTAAAGCACGGATCCGCCATACACGCCGCGGCGCGTCGGTTCGAGTTCTTCGATAATCTGCATCGCGCGCACCTTGGGCGCTCCGCTCAGCGTGCCCGCGGGGAAGCAGGCCGCAAACGCATCGATCGCATCGAACTCGGGACGCAGCTTGCCTTCGAGCGCCGAGACCAGGTGCATCACGTGGGAGTAGCGTTCGACGTACATCAGGTCCTTCACCTTGACCGACCCGTACTCGCTCACGCGACCAAGATCATTGCGGCCCAAATCGACCAGCATGACGTGCTCAGCACGCTCTTTTTCGTCGCCGCGCATCTGCTGCTCGAGCGCGTGGTCTTCGGTCTCATCTTTGCCCCGCGGGTGCGTGCCGGCGATGGGCCGGTATTCCAGTTTGCGGTCGGTCACGCGCACCAGCATTTCGGGGGACGAACCCAGCACGTGCATATCTCCCATACGCAGGAAGTACAGGTAGGGCGAAGGATTCACGGTGCGCAGGGCGCGGTAGAGATCGAAGGGCGGGACTCCAGGCTCAAAGTCCAGCCGTCGAGACAGCACGACCTGGAAGATATCGCCGGCGGCGATGTATTCCTTGGCCCGCTCAACGTTCTTCATGTGCCGCTCACGACTGATGCCGGCGTGGACCTTGAGCGTTCCCTTTTTCCTCTGCGACTTCTTCCAGGCACCCGGGCGTAGTCCCGCCGCGAGACGCTTCTCGATGGCCGCAATGTCCTTCAGCGCGCGAGCGTAGGCCCGCCTGGGAGATTCCGTCGCAACATCGGCGGCGGCGACGACGTGTATCTGGTGACGCAGGTGATCGAAGACCAGCAGGCGGTCGAAGAACATGAGCACGCAGTCTGGGACCGGAACATCGGCCTTGGCATGCTCGCCGATCGATTCGAGGCGGCGGACGACGTCGTAGGCGAAGTATCCGACGGCGCCTGAGGTGAACGGCGGCAGCCCCGGATAGTGCGCGGGGCGATGCGAGCGCAGCAGTTCTTTGATGGTGGCGAAGACATCGCCGGTGCGGCGCTGGCACAGCTTGCCGCGTTCGATGTGGATCTCGTCGCCCTGCGCCCAGAGCCGCATGTAAGGGCGCGCGCCCACGAAGGTGTAACGGCCGATATGCTCGCCGCGCTCGACCGACTCCAGCAAAAAGGAATGCGGCTCGTTGGCCGCGACCGCAAGGAACGCGGATACCGGCGTGAGCAAGTCGGCGCTCACTGTCTTGACGACCGGCACTAAGGTCGCCTCTCGCGCCAGGCGCGAGAACTCCTTGAATTCAGGCTGCAGCATGATGGTCTTCCGGCGCCGAAGGGGAACAGTTTGGCTGTCCGGAGAGTATTTGAATTATAGGGGATGGCGATTTCGGGCGCGACTAGAAGAAAGCAAGATCAGTTCACCACCGGGTCACGGAGACACAGAGGAAACCCAGGGCAGGTAAAAGCCTCCAGTCTCTCGGTTTCTCAGTATTTCTATGTGGCTCTGTGACTCTGTGGTGAAAAAACCCTTCCCTTAAACCCCCGCGGTTAGGAGTTTCAGGACTACACCTCCGTCACCTTCGGAACCAGCGAAACAATTGACGAGGAACTAGCAGCGTCGGAAGATTATGATTCAGCTCAAAGTCCACAGAACGGGGGAGTATGCGGGTCAAGTTCTGGGGAGTGCGCGGATCAACGCCTACCCCCCTTGCCGGGAACTTGCGCTATGGAGGCAACACCTCGTGCGTCGAGGTCCGGCACGAGAACAGCCTCTATGTCTTCGACTGCGGCACGGGCTTTCGCACGCTGGGACAGCAATTGGAGTGCGAAGCCAACGGCCAGCCGATCCGCGCGCACATCTTCGTCTCGCACTTTCACTGGGACCACATCCAGGGCATTCCTTTCTTCCGCCCCCTCTACGAGAATCCCGCGAACCAGTTTGCATTTCACTCCTCGAAGCGAACCCGTACCCTGCAGCGTGTGATGGAAGAGCAGATGGCCTCGCCCTACTTTCCAGTGAACACCAGCGAAATGAAGGCGGAGCGCAGCTTCTACGACATGGAGGAAGGCCAGGCGCAGGTCGAGACCGCCAGCGTCCGCGCTCTCTGGCTGAATCATCCGCAGGGCTGCATGGGGTTCCGCCTTGAAACCAAGGACGGAATCCTCGTCTACGCCACCGACAACGAGCCGGGGGATGAAGTCTTCGACAAGAACGTGCGCAAGCTGGCCGAGGGTGCCGATGTCCTGATCTACGACTCGCAGTACCTGCCCGAGGAATACGCCGCCAAGCGCCGCGGCTGGGGACACAGCCATTGGCGGGAAGCCGTGAACATCGTGATGGAAAGCGGGGCCAAGGAACTGGTGCTGTTTCATCATGATCCGGACCATGACGATGAATTGATCGACCGGGTCGTAAAGGAAGCAAGGGACCACTATCCGCGCGTGCGAGCTGCCGCCGAGGGCATGGAGATCAAAATTCAGCGGGGATGACCAGCAGCAGCCGATAACTCATGAGTTAACCCTCCAGCTTGCCACCTTGCTTCCTGCCCCATATACTGCTCGATTTGTGCGCAGCAGCAAGAAAGAGCATCCATATAGCTAGCCATCATTTCTGGAGATCATTCGCATGAAAAGCGTCGCGATGGAGCAGGAATCAAATCCATGGGAATCGCAGGCGGCCCGATTCGATCTGGCCGCCCATAAGCTCAATCTGGATGAAGGCTTGTGGAAAGTGCTGCGCTATCCCACGCGGGAAATCATCCTGCACATCCCGGTGCAGATGGACGACGGGCATCTGGAAGTCTTCACCGGATTTCGCGTGCAGCATTCCATCGCGCGCGGGCCGGCCAAGGGCGGCATCCGTTACTCGCCCGACGTTACGCTCGACGAAGTAAGGGCATTGGCGAGCTGGATGACGTGGAAATGCGCGGTAGTGAATATTCCATTCGGCGGCGCCAAAGGTGGAGTCATTTGCGACCCGCACAAGATGTCGATGGGCGAACTGGAGCGCATGACGCGTCGCTACACCGCCGAACTGGTCGAATTTATCGGCCCTGAAAAAGACGTTCCCGCACCCGACGTAAACACCAATGAACAAATCATGGCATGGATGATGGATACCTACTCCATGCATATGCGCCAGACGGTAACGGCGGTGGTCACAGGCAAGCCAATCAACATCGGCGGTTCGCGCGGACGGCGCGAGGCGACGGGACGCGGCGTTCTTATTGTTTGCGAGCAGGCCATCAAGAAGTTGGGACTAAACCGCGAAAGCTCTCGCGTAATCGTGCAGGGTTTCGGTAACGTCGGATCCAACGCGGCGCGCCTCATGGCGGCGGCCGGCTACAAGATCATTGGGATCGATGAAGTAGGCGGTGGCCTTTACAACAAGAACGGCATCAATGTGGAAGCGCTCTGGGAATTCCGCCAGAAAAACGGGACAATTCAAGGCTTCCCGGAAGCGGAGAAGTTTGCCGCCGGTGGTTTGATCACCGAAGACTGCGAAATCCTGATTCCTGCGGCCACCGAGAATCAGATCACCAGTCGGAACGTGGACCGCGTGAAGTGCAAGATTCTGGCCGAAGGCGCGAACGGACCCACGACTGCTGCGGCGGACGAGGTGCTCGCCGACAAGGGCGTCTTCGTCATTCCCGACATTCTCGCCAACGCGGGCGGCGTCACCACTTCGTACTTTGAGTGGGTACAGGACCGGCAAGGCTATTTCTGGAAGGAATCGCTGGTCAACGAGCAACTCGAAGAAATCATGGTATCGGCCTTCGACGATGTGGTGCGCTACGCGGAAACCCATCACGTGCACAACCGCATCGCGGCGTACATGCTGGCAATCGATCGGGTGGCGTATACCATTAAGCAAAGGGGCATTTACGCGTAGGAAAAAGCTCTTCCAAGGGCCTTCGTACTGCGAATGAAGGCCTTTTGCGTGTCCGCCTTTTTTGTGACCCCGGGTTGACCTATGCGTCCCGGGCTGGCATGATGGCTGCCCGCGAATGTGTCGAGGTTGGCCAAGGGCTTACGCATCCCATCCCAGCGTGAGCCGGCTGCAGCGCGCATCGCCGTTCCACTACCTGGGGCCGTTCCAGCGCCCCTTAAACGAGGACCCAGATGAGCAGACTCCCCATCAAGTTCACGACCTGGATGGCAGCCCTGTGCCTGTTGCTGGCAGTGTCGATGCCCGCGCTGGCCAAACCGCAAGCAACTTCGAGCGACCAGAGCACCGACACAACGACGACCAAGAAGAAATCGAAGAAGGCCAAGAAAGACGCGGGCACCCCCGCCGACGACAGTTCCGCCTCCAGCACGACCAGCAAGAAGTCCAAGAAGAAAAAGTCCGCGGCAGCAGCCGATTCGAGTGCGTCGGATTCGTCGGCTACGGCCAGCGATACCGGCACGAAGAAAAGCCGCAAGAAGAAGAGCGCGGACAGCGCGGCGGCCGGTGATCAGGCTGCCAGCGCGGATTCCGCTTCCACCCCGAAGAAGAGCCGGAAGAAAAAATCGGCAGACGCTGCCGCGGGTGCTGACCAGACAGCTAGCGCCAGCACCGACTCCGGCACACCAAAGAAGAGTCGGAAGAAGAAGTCCGCAGACGCCACCAGCGATCAGACTGCTGCCGCGGCGTCGAACTCTGACGCTACCGCCACTCCCAAAAAGAGCCGCAAGAAGAAGTCCGCCGAAGACACGAGCGCGGCCGGTTCAGCACCCGCGGCCGCTCCCGCAACTCCCGCATCCAGCAAGTCGTCGATGCCGGCCAGTCCTGCGGCGAGTGCTCCGGCAGCAAGCGCGCCTGCTCCGGCAAAGAAGGCCAGTAAGCCTGCCCCCAGCGGCGAAGCCTCTGACCCGGAAGTCGCTTCCGCCAAATCGAGCGGCAAGGTTTGGGTCAACCTTGACAGCGGCATTTATCACAAGGGCGGCCAATTCTATGGGAAAACCAAGAACGGCAAATTCATGACTGAATCCGAAGCCAAGGCGGCGGGTTACAGAGAATCTCAGAAGGACTAAGGAGAGGCAATGAAACGTAATCTGTTCGCAAGCATTCTCATCACTTTGTTCGCAGTCGTTCTGATTGCGAACGTCGGGCTGGCGTCGCCGGCACCGCAGGCGGATGCGAAAAAGCCAGCGGCGGCTGCGGCTTCCGCGGATCTGGTCGATCTCAACACCGCCAGCAAGGAACAACTGGACGCTCTGCCGGGAATCGGCGAGAAGTATTCGCAGAAGATCATCGACGGCCGCCCCTACAAGGCCAAGACCGACCTGGTCCGGAAGAAAGTCATTCCCCAGGCCACCTACAACAAGATCAAGGACAAGGTCATCGCCAAACAGAAATAGCTTGCTCCTGAGACCGGGCTGCGCCTCTTCGTCTGGGTCAAGGTACTTCGGTCTCCGGTGCTTCGTGTTCGCCAAATTTGAGGAGGTTCCTATGAGTCTGCTCGACGAACTTGGAAACAAAGCTGCCAGCAGCATGCTGGGGGACTGCAACAATCCTCTCGCGACCGGATTGCTGCACATGATCAACAACTCGCCTGGCGGACTTTCGGGCATGCTGCAGTCCTTCCATGACAAAGGCCTGGGTGGCCTGATGTCGTCCTGGATCGGGACAGGACAGAATCTGCCCATCTCGGCGGATCAGATACAGCACGTGCTGGGCAGCGATCAAGTGAAAGAACTCGCTGCCAAGGCCGGAATCTCGCCCGACATGGCAAGCAGCGCGCTTTCGCAATTGCTTCCCACTCTCGTCGACAAGCTCACCCCCAATGGGCAGGTGCCGCAACACTCCAGCTTGCTGGAAACCGGCATGAGCATCCTGAATTGCCTGAAAACCGGATCGGCTGCGTAGATCTGGCGCAAGACTTCAAGGGCGGACCCGAATCAGGTCCGCCTTTCTCTTTGCATCGAGACCTCGCGAATGCTTAGTTCGTCACTCCATTGCTTTCCTCTTGCAGCGTGGAGGATAATCAAGCTAACGCTGCGTTTGTGACCGCCCGCAGACGGCGCTCGATGCCCCCGTGAATCTGCCGAACTCAATCACGTTTGTACGCATCCTCAGCATCCCTCTGCTGATCTGGGTTTTGTCGACCGGGCGAATCGGTAACGCACACGGTGAAAAAGAATTACTGGCGTCCGCCCTCTTCATCGCTGCTTCCATCACCGACGGCATTGACGGCTACCTCGCGCGCAAGCGCGGGCAAATCACCACCATGGGCATCTTGCTCGACCCGCTCGCGGACAAGATGCTGATCGCGTCGGCCTACATTACGCTGGTGCAATTTAATCCCAGCCTGGTACCTGCCTGGGTGGCCGTGATCGTGATCGGGCGCGAATTCCTGGTGAGCGGACTGCGCAGCATTGCCGCCAGCGAGGGCTTCACGATTGAAGCCAGCGAACTCGGCAAGTTCAAGATGGTTGTTCAGATCGTCTCGGTCGTCGCCGTGATTCTCGATCATCGCTGGAAGGAGTGGCCGCTGTTTGGTACGTACTTCTTCCCCGTGCACTGGATTGCGTGGTCGTCCATCTGGTTCATGGTGTGCCTTTCGCTAATCTCGGCCGTGGATTATTTCGTGGCCTTCTGGTCGAAGATTGACCGGCAAGTCGTGAGGACCCGGCGCCGCGCGTTCGTCCTCAGCCGCCGGAAACGCAATGTCGTTCCAACCTCCTAACTCGCTGGCTGGAAGTTCGCATCCATCTAAAACCTTATCCGAAGGCGCCGAGTATTCGGCGGACGAACGACATCTCTTACTAAGCCTTGCTCACGATGCGGTTGAGTCGTTAGTCCTCGAGCACGCGCATGGTCCGGAGAGCCCCGATCCGCATTTGGAAGAACCCCGAGGCGTATTTACCACGCTCTACCTGCACGGCAAGTTGCGGGGATGCGTCGGGTACGTGGCGCCGGTTCTGCCACTGCACCGCGCCGTCTTTGAAACGGCACGCGCCGCTGCTTCCCAGGACACTCGATTCACGCCCGTCACGCCCGTCGAGGTCCGCGAGTTGCAAGTGTCGCTCAGCATTCTCTCTCCCCTGTTTCCAATCGAAGCCGGGCAGATCGAGGTCGGCCGACACGGCCTGGTGGTAACGTCTGGCCCACGACGCGGACTTCTGTTGCCACAGGTGCCCACGGAGCGTGGGTGGGGCCGCGAAGAATTTCTGGAGCAGACTTGCCGAAAAGCTGGCTTGTATTCCGATGCCTGGAAATCGGGTGCGACATTGGAGGCTTTCACTGCAGAAGTATTCGGGGATCCCGATGCTCCCGAGTAGATTTTTCTTTGCGCAGAGATCTCTGGCCGCATCTTAAATTTTTAACCGCCGGTCGTCTGGCTATCGAAAGTAACTTGGGGCAGATTCAGTTTGGGGTTATGGTGCTGAGATCTTCGGGGACGAAAAGATGGAACTCGGAATTCTGACGGTTGCTTTGATTGTGCTGGCCTCGCAAATTCCTGGCGACTACCACGTAGTGTTCTTCCGCTAAACCCTCTGGCCGTTTCCGTCCAGGCCAAGATTTGTCGGGAAGACCCGACTCGCCGCCACGCGGGGCCAAACCCACCAATTCAGGGGATCACCTTCAGGCAGTCGTCTTTGTGGCCGGGGCGTTCGGCGCAATCACTTCCGCCACTCGCCAAAAACAAAACCGGGAAGGCTGGTAGCCTCCCCGGTAAGCTTATCTGAAACGAAAGATCTTATTGCTGGTCGTCGAGTTCCACGCCATCGCCTACATGGACGTCTTCGAGCGAGAAGACGATCATGCCCGTCGCCGTCGTCGGAGTGACGCTGATAACGACGATCTCGCCCACTGCTCGGCGGGGCATATCTTTTACGTGAATGTTCGGACCCTTGGTCTTCGTCATCCAGTTGCCTTCGATTGACGGAGGCCGTCTTTGCGTGTCTTCCGCTGTCGAAGCGGCAAACGAGAGTGAATCGACCGGGTCTGCCAAGTCCGACGAATAGCCACGGACCGCGCGGAAGTAGTCGCCGACCTTCACTCCCTGGTTCGAGCCGAGGTTCATGTAAACCTTCATGCCAGTGCCGAGCGTCGAATCGAAGTCCTTGCCCAAAACGATCCGGGCGCTGGTTTTGCCCGTCTTCGGGACGAAGCGATCGAAACGCGCGGGCGGATGGAACGACACGGATGGCTTCTCAGCAAACGGAACCGCGATATCGCCCGGGTTAACCGGATCGCAGCTGTATTCAATCTGACCGATCGCCATCTTGTTGCGGGTATCGACGATCTTGACGCGGCCTATCTCGCCGTAGGGCTGACCGGTTGCGGCGAGCATCTTGCCCTGTCCGGGAAAGACCTCGTAGCGATTCTGATCTTTGAGTTCGCGGAGGATGGAATACTGGCCGCCCAGCGCGTAACCGCTGCCGGAGAGATAAACGATGTCTCCGGTCACAAACTTGGTGGTGTTCGGGGTCTGCAGACCGCCCGCAACATAGTTCGCGTTCGGCATCAGCGACTTGCTGATGAAGCCGGCGCAATACATGTCGGCATACGTCGGAGTCTGCACGCGTTCGATCGGGAAACTCACCGAAGTCGGCGCGGTACCCTGCGGCGCATTGGCGTCGGCTGCGGGGCTTGCGTCCTGCGCGCTCGCCGCAACGGCCAATAGCAGAAGTAAAAGTCCTGTTTTCTTCATCTTACCTCCGAGTCCACCCTGAACACTGCGTTCCTTTGCATCTACCGCCGCAGACACAGGGGCTCAACCGGAAAGTAACTCGGGGGGTGGGGTGGGTCAAGGTTACGAGGGTGTTAGCCATCCTTCGCCAAAAGTTTCCCTCTGAGCAAAGTTAATCCGTTGTTGCATCTGGAATTACGCCCCTGTAATATCGCGCGCGACTCGCGCCATGAGTTCAGCCCTCTCCAGCTACGTCCCGCGCCTGCTGCCCCTACGGATGCCCCGCGTCTGCGTTGCCGTGACCGGGAGCGACCCCAGTGAACTGATCGATAAGGCAGAGGGCTTGGTACGGGATAACCCCTTTCTGGAGTTCAGGTTGGACTATCTTTCCAAGCCCGGCCTGGCGGTTCCGAAGATCCGGTCGTTTTTTGAGATTTACCCCCACGCTGTTGTCATTGCGACCTGCCGCAGAACGGCGAGCGGGGGTAAGTTCAGGGGAACGGTAGCGGCTCAACTCGAGGTGCTCGCCAAGGCGGCCTCCGCCGGGTGTCAACTGGTCGACGTTGAACTGCAAACAGCGTCCAAGATCAAGCCGCAGCAACTGCAGAAACTAAAGTCGCAGGCAGCCGTAGTTTTGTCTTTTCATGACTTCCATGCCACCAAGAAGCTGGAAGAAACCCTCGCCAAAATGGCGGCCTATCCGGCCGACTTCTACAAGGTCGTTTCGACGGCGACCACCCTGTACGACAACGTGACGATGATGAAGTTCCTCGAGAAACAAAGCGACCGGCATTCCTTAGTCGCGCTTTGCATGGGGGAACAAGGCATCATCAGCCGAGTGTTGGGCGTGAGGGCTGGGAGCGCGTTCACATTTGCGGCGATCAGTCCGGACGAGCGCACGGCTCCAGGGCAGGTTACGGCACAGGATTTGCGCAGCGTCTATCGCATTGACCAGGTGGACGCTGCCACCCGAATGTATGGGGTTGCGGGCGATCCGGTGGCGCACTCGTTGTCACCGATCATCATGAATACGGCGTTGCGCCGCGAAAACGTGAATGCGGTTTACGTCGCGCTGCATGCGAAGACTCTCAAAGATCTTCTGGCCTGCGTGCGCGATATTCCCATTCACGGGCTCAGCATCACCATGCCGTACAAGGAGGCGATCCTCGAGCACCTCGATAACACGGACTCGCACACCACCAAGATCGGCGCATGCAACACGGTGGTGCGAGCACAGGACGGAAAGCTCTATGGATTCAACACCGATACGGCTGGCGTCGTGCGACCGCTCGAACAGCGCCTGGCGCTGGAAGGCGCACGGATACTGGTTTTGGGCGCGGGCGGCGCGGCGCGCGCGGCCGTCTTCGGGCTCAAGGAGCGTGGCAGCGAGGTTTTCATTCTGAATCGCACGCCGGCCCCTGCGCAGAAGCTGGCACGGCAGGCTAAGGCGCGCACCATCAAGCGCCCCGACCTCAAGAAACTCGCTTTTGATGTCATCGTCAATGCCACGCCGGTTGGCATGTCGAACACACGCGAGACGCCGTTGAACGAGAACGAGATCAACGCCAAGTATGCCTTCGATATGGTTTACGATCCGGCGGAAACGCGATTTCTAAAAGCGGCCCGGGATCACGGAGCCCAAATCATTCCCGGCATCGAGATGTTCGTCCACCAGGCAGCCCGCCAATTCGAGATCTGGACGGGCAAGCCGGCTCCTTGGGATGACATGCTTCGGGTCGTAACTATCGCCTTGCAGGAGCGCGCCGCGCGCGCTGCCGCGAAGATCACCGCAAAAAAATAGTTGGTCTGAGAACTCAAACCGCTCCCGAATCAAGGGCCTGGCGATTCCCCGTTTCAGCGCCCGGCATTCAAAATTAAGAGCACCGGGAACCGCTCCCGCCTTTGACCATCGGTCAAACCCCGTCTCAAAACGCGTCATTGAAACGAATCAATGCCACGAAGTTGTTGCAATTTGGCATGTGACGGAAGTAATATGCGATTGGACGTAGTCGAACCTGATTCCCGTCCGTTCTCGTCGTAGTACTGCCCATTTCTTCCAGAATTAGAGTCGGACCCTACTTTCGCGAATACCCAAGAGGCGGAAAGACCGTCTCTGCCCAGATTCGGAGAGAACAATATGGCGTGGTACGCATACTGCCTGACCGAGCATCAGGCACTCCCTAATGGTACCCGTGCCCGGCGTCCCTTCCTCTTGGAAGGCATCCAGGGTGTGAATGGAGCCCCCGTCCTCAGTTACCCGAGCGGAGACTTCGCTGTCGTGGTCAGTGAATACGACCGCGCTACCCACAAGGTAGACGAGAAAACCGTCCTCGAGCATGCCCGTGTGGTAAGCGTCTGCTTCCGCACCGGCACCGTATTGCCGTTCCGGTTCGGAACGATCTTCGATAGTGACGACGCGCTTCGGCAAGCCGTCCGGTCCAATCGCCGCGCTTTCGGCGTCAGCGTCGAGAAGTTGCGCGGGAAATCTGAGATGCGCCTCAAACTCGTCGTCCGCGACGGTTCGTTGCGCGAGGCCATGATGAACGTCGTGCTACCGGACACGGTAGGCCGCGAATACCTGGCCAAGCTGCGGGAGAAGGCTTCCAAGGAACGGGAGCGCCAGACCAAGGCGCGCGCCCTGTCGGTCCAGGTTCACAAGCTCTTCAATCCGCTGGAAGAAGAAGTCAGCTGCAAGAAAGTCGCGTCCGATGGAATGCTGATCGACATCGCGCACCTGATTGATTCCAAATCGGTTGAGAAGTACCAGAACCGCTACAACATGGCCGCCAAGCAACTGAAGAACTGCGAGCTGGCCATCAGCGGACCATGGCCTCCCTACCACTTCCTGCCCGGCAAGCTGCGCACAGTGGCTGGAAATAGCTAAGTCCAACCTTTCGAGCAAGAAACCCCCGCTATCTTGGCGGGGGTTTTTCAGTTTTGGAGAAAGCCTGCAGCAGTGTCGTGCAATGAATGTGCAGCAATCTGCATCTCGCTCGATGGTGGGATTTTGCCTTTCTACCCAATCCAAGACTGGAGGCAGGTGGCAAACCTAGGTCGTGCAGGGACTTACAGTGATCGAGATCACAAGGCCTTGTGACAAAATTCTTTGGCGCGGCAAGTGCTTAATTTCTGAACAATAAAGAGGCCGCACATAAGCACCATGACCTTCACCACAACTCAAAGTTCTCGACAACTCCCGAATAGTCGCTCTGCTAGACAGAACGACATCTTGCAAAGTCTTCCCTGACTTCCCGCCTTTCTGCCTCTTTGAATGGTGGCCCCAGAAATGGGGCCGCTTTTTCTTTGTGCTTTGCGCGCCCACGGGAGCGCACTTCCTGTATGCTTCCTTCCCATTCCAGCTTATTCCTGGGGAGGTTAGCCATGCGGGACGTCTACCAGGTCATCGAAGAGAAGGAACTCCAGATCATGAAAGTCCGACAGGAGATCGACGCGCTGCGTTCGATCCTGCCCTTGCTGACGGACGAGGACGATGATGATGTACCGGTGGATGGTCCGGTATATCCATCGCTGCGCGTCGTAAACCGGGAGTAGAGAGTGGTGGTCTGTCGACCGCTGAAGTAAGTAGATCGCAACAAGTCTACAAGGTGAACGTTGTTCGGAAAGTTTCCGCAAACCCACTTACGTCTTCTCGGCGTTGCGCTCGTCGCCTCGATTGTGGGACCTGCGCTTGCAGGTCCCGTTCATGCCTGTGGTCGCCGCCAGGGCAATCGGGCGGCTGATGCCGAGACAGTTGTGTCTCCTGTTCTCAGGCAGCAATTGATTGCGCTGCGGGAAGCGGCACTCACCGACGACTACGCCTACAAGCAAGTCGCCCACCTCACGGAAAATATCGGACCACGACCCAGCGGCTCGGCGCAGTCGGTCAAAGCGGCCCAGTATGTGGCCGATGAAATGCGAAGCCTTGGCCTGGATGTTCGGCTCGAAGAAGTGAAAGTTCCTCACTGGGTGCGCGGTGCGGAGACCGCCGAACTTGTCGATTTCCCCGGACAGGTTCCGAACACGGTGCAGCGCGTATTTGTGACGTCGCTGGGAGGAAGCAGTTCGACCCCCGCCGATGGCCTGACCGCGGAGGTGGTGGTCGTAAGAAATTTCAATGAATTGGCATCTCTGGGGCGCGGGAAAATTGCGGGTAAGATCGTCCTGTTCAATTTCCCTTTTGACACGCGGAAAGCGGATGCGGGTCACGCGTTGGACGCGTACAGCGAAGCTGTGGTCTACCGGAGTGCGGGAGCAAAGGCCGCCGCCGAATTGGGCGCGGTGGCGTCGTTGATCCGGTCCGTCGGCGGAGCCGACTATCGCCTCCCGCACACTGGATACAGCGTTCCAGCTGGAATTCCGGCGGGCGCGTTGGCCGCCGAAGATGCAAGCCTCATTGCGGATCTGTCGGCGCAGGGCAAGGTTCGCATGCATTTGACGCTGATCTCTCAGGAACTTCCGGAGACCACCGGCTACAACGTGGTCGCCGATTTAAAGGGCAGCGAACATCCTGAGCAGGTCGTCGTGGTTTCAGGACACCTGGATTCGTGGGACTTGGGAACGGGAGCCATCGATGACGCGGCCGGCGTAGCCGTCGCGATGGAAGCGGCGCAATTGATCCAACAGCTCCACTACCGCCCGAAGCGCACCTTGCGCGTGATTGCATGGGTGGACGAAGAGAGCGGGGGACGCGGGAGAACTGCCTACACCACCGCGCACGCGACAGAGTTCGCCAATCATGTGGGCGCGATTGAGAGCGATTTCGGAGCGGCTCATCCGCTCGGATTCACCGTGAAAATCAACCAACAAGCAGTTGAGTTCCTTCGCCCGGTGCAGGAGATTCTGCAGAGTTTCGGGGCAAGCCTCATCGAGATCATCCAGACAAGCCCAGGATCGGATATCTCAGCGATGGCACAGGCAGGCGTACCAGCGCTCGGCATCATGCAGGACGGCCGCACCTACTTCAACTACCACCATTCCGCCGCCGACACACTCGACAAGATTGAGCCTCGCGCGTTGCGCGAGAACGGCGCAGCCATGGTCGTGATGGGATACGCGCTTGCGTGCACGGAACAGCCGATCCCCAGGTAAAGTGGCGAGTCCAGTAACGACGTCCAACACCTACAGACCAACTGTTCGGGGTGTTACAGGCTACCCCTGTTGACGGGTTTGAAACCCCGCGCATATGATTTTTGTTTGGCCTCAGACCGGTTCCCGGCTCTGGGGCCGATGCCTGAGAGCAGCAGAGTAATGACCATGGATAAAAAGAGACTGGATGGCTTTAAGAAACGACTGGAGACGCGGCAGCAGGAACTGCGGCATACCGTTTCCCGCACCGAACAGGACGGCCGCTCGGCAGACGAAGACGCGACCCAGGACATCGCCGACAAGGCCGCGAATTCCTACAACAAGGAATTCCTGTTCCATCAGAGCAACAACGAGCGCCAGCTCCTGCAGATGGTGGAGAAGGCCTTATCGCGGATCCGCGAAGGCAGCTTTGGAGAATGCATCCACTGCGGCCAGGAGATTAACGCCAAGCGCCTGGAGGCGGTGCCGTGGACTCGCCACTGCATCGAGTGCCAGGAGAAGCTTGAGCAGGGCCTGCTGGAAGAAGCACCCAAGTAAACATCTCCATATGCTGCAAGGCGCCGCCGGTTCCGATGACCGGCGGCTTCGCTTTTGGAACCGCCGGACATGCGCAGCGGTGTGTATGTAAACCTTTGACGCTGCTGAGTTCCCCCGGTAGACTGAGAGATTGTCAGCCCACAATTGTTTGTCAAAGAGGAGTACGTGCGCGCAGAAACTCGCCATCAACTGAAGACCGACCGTTTCACTCAGGCCACCATCGGAGCCGCCGAGGCTACGGCGCACTGGACCGCCGAACATAAAGGTAAGCTGGCCGCCGGAATCGTGATCGCGGCGGTGGTGGTTGCCGCCGTGGTGGGTGGCTGGTACTACCTCAGCCAGCAGGACGACAAAGCCAACCTGGAATTGACCAAGGCTGTGCGCACCTTGCAGACGCCGGTCCGGCCAGCGGGAGCGCCCGAAACTCCCAACGCACCGTCTTTCGCTTCGTCGCAGGATCGGGCGGGGGCAGCAAAGAAGCAGTTGCAGGACGTGATCGATAAGTATCCGCATACTCACACCGCCGACATCGCTCGCTACCTTCTAGGCACGACTGCGGTTGAGTTGGGAGACAAGGCGACGGCTGAGCGTGAACTGAAGGATGCCGCCGACACCCGCAACAGCGATCTTGCCGGACTCGCAAAGATGGCGCTCGCGGCTTTCTACGGAAACAACAACCGGACGAAGGAAGCGGTCGACATCTACAAGGGACTGATCGACAAGCCCACGACCACGGTGAGCAAGGTCATGGCGCAGATGCAATTGGCCGCGTTGTATGAGTCTTCGCAGCAGCCGCTTGAGGCCAAGCGCATCTACGAGCAGGTCGTAAAAGAGAATCCCAAGTCGCAAGCCGAAGCGATGGCGCAGGCCAAGCTCCAGACCGTAAAGTAAGAGCAGTGCGCGTCGCTAAGAAGGCCTCGGATTAATCTCGCCTGTCAAAAAGTTTAAGCCAATCTTCAGTTTTGGCGGGCGGAAGCAGCGCGGGCTTGAGATTAGCTGAAACATGTTCGGGATGCCCCATCCCGACGAGCGATGTGGTCAGGCCCGGTGTGGAACGGGCAAATTGAATCGCGTTCTCGCTGTCGTTTTTCATCCCCAAAGCGCGGGTAACAAACTCCGGCAAGCCGTGCGCTAGCCGTCCCTGATAGAGCGTGGCGCTGCCCACCACGGCAATTCCCAGATGGTCGGCTGCGGTAAGCACGGAGACGTTTTTCTTTTCTACGATCTGGTTGGCGAGGACGTAGGCTTCCGGCATAGCAAGATTGAATGGCAACTGCACGAATCGGAAATGATTCGCCGAACCTCCAGCTTCGCGCGCAATCTCGGCACAAGCGGGCAGGCTGATGTGATCTCGCGAGCCTTCTGGTACGCGAAATGCGTTCCAGGTGGCGAGCCCGTAGAAGCGGAGCTTCCCAGCTTTTACGCATGCTTCCAGAAACGCGAAGGCACGTTTCAGGCGTTCGCGGAAAGTTTCCGAAGAAACCTCCGATAGCTGCGTTTCCGGATTGTGGAGGTAGAAGAGGTCAAGGGTCTCGAGACCGAGGTTCTTGCGCGAACGTTCGATCTGATCGCTTAGGTAGTCGGGGGCTATGCAATGCATGCCGCCGACGATTTCTTTGGGATCGACGATTCCGCTTTCGATGTACTCGTGGACAAAATAACCACGCGGATCGGGTGGGAGATTCCCATCGAAAGAGAGATAGCCGGCTTTGGTGGAAACAAAAACTTCCTGCCGCTTTATGTCTCCCGTCGCCACCAGCCGCGCCAACGCAGCGCCAATATTCCGCTCGGACCTTTGGTGCCGGTAGTTGATAGCGGAGTCCAGCACGTTGATGCCGGAAGCCGCGGCCTGGGAAATTGCTTCCGTGTAGGCCGTGTCCGCCACGTCGTCGGGCTCTCCGAGATACGTGCCTAGCCCGATCGAAGACAGCCAGAGTTCGGCGACGCATGGGACATGCTCAGGATGCCTAAAGAAATCAGCTTCGGCCAGTTGAGGAAACCGCGATCGGTAATGAGAGGTCCCTCCCGCGGTGGCGAAGCCCGGAATCATAGCCAGCAGTGTAGCAGCGACCCAGATCGAACCCCCTGCCGTTACCCTGCGAAATGATAGAAGGGATGCCTGATTACGGCATCCCCCTTTTGCTGAGCGATGAACTTGTCCGGAGAGCATGCCGGGCACTTCATCGATCCATCGTTACGGAGTCATTCCGGGTGTGCACGGATTGCTGAAGTCCGGCGTGGTGAAGAACGCGGTGAGCGCATCGGGTTGGTTGGGCAATCCGCTGGTGTTGGCCGATGGGTCGGCCGTGAGCCAGAAGCGATTGAAGGTAACGAGGGAATTGGCCATCGAGTGGTCGCGGAAGATCTGCGAATCTCCACCGCAGGTCGCGATTGTGACATCAACCTCCGGGCGGTCGGCTCGATAAAAAGTGTTACCCGGTGCAATGTTCTGGTAATTGTCGAAATTGTAGCCCTCCACCAGCGCAACATGACAGGTACGGCAGGTACGCGCATAGACATTCTGGTAGAAGGTGTACGCGGTCGTTCCCGGACCTGGCCAGCTGGGGTCGATGTAAGACTGGTTCAGGACCTTATGGAACGCGGGTTGATTGGCGTACCAGCCCGCGATCAACGTCTGTTCGGCGGGTGTGGGTCCGGCATTCAGGAGGTTCCGGTTAAGGTAATAGATCGCCTGCTCCTGATCTTTTTGTCGAAGCCCGAGCTTGCTCGAGAACTCGAAGTTCCCCACGTCGTAAGGCAGGAAGTGTCCGCCCACATTGGCCGAACCCGATCCGTCCTCCGGGAACTTGCCGGCATAGTGATCGCCGCCGTGGCAAACGATGCAGGTTCCTGGCACGAACTTCTCGCGCCGTCCGTCGAGGTTGATGGAGGGCAGCAATTGTCCGTTGGGCCCGAAGATCAGGAACCGCACGAACGGCTGGTTATTGTTGACCCCATTGCTGACCATGTAGTCCATGGCAACGCAAGCCACGAGATTCTTGTTGCGGATGGCGTTGTCGACAGCGGTATCCACTTCGGATTGCGGCGGCGCGAAGAAATCCGGTGGCCCAAGGTGATTGCAGACCACAGCGGCGGTCTGGTTCGGACCGTAGGTCACTGATTCGTGAACGCGGGCCAGGTTGAGGTCAACCTTGTTGATGTAGGCCGCGCGGAACGTGGGTGCGCCCTTGGCGTAGCCATCGATTTTGACGGCCCGCTTCCAATCAGTGAACGTGATGGGGGCGATCAAGTTGCCGGAGGCATCACAGCCTTTCGCTGCGCCGATCGCCTTGTAGTACTGGCAAGCTCCCACGCGCGAGTCCAGTCCCTTCTCTGCAAGGAAGGCATCCGCGCGAGACACGATGTCGGACGGCAGAGCTGGTGGATTCAGGAAATTCGCTGTGGCGATGGTGGTGCCGTTCAGGGTCGCCGTCATCGACTGCACTTCGGGAGCCCTGATTCCTGGAAGCGCGGTCGTGCCCATGTCGAGGTTGGCGAGTGCGTCTTGAGTTACAGGCGTCGTGAACACCGGCGCGCCTTCGCATTGAAATGAAGCGGTGACGGGTGTAGCGGTGATTGGGAACTGGATGGAATAATCTCCGAGTTCATTCATGCGCGCGGGAGTACCCAGGACATTCCCACTCGCATCCAGGAAGGAGGCCGTGCCGGTGACGTGCACTCCGAAGAATTCATTGAGGGTACCGCATGGACTCCCATCCTCCAGGGTAAAATTTCCGCCAATCGACGAAGTGGTGGAAACGTCCAGACCAGGGAACGCGCTCAGGTAGTCGGTGGTCGCGATGTTCGGCATGGAAAATCCACCGAAGAAGAATCCTGGATCACACTCCTGCGGACCGGGCGTACCCGGTACTGTGCAGATTGTCTGGTAATTGGCCGCGGGCGGAAGGTTGGGGATCACGTATTCGCCGCGCAGGTCGCTCGTAACCGGACCGCTCGGCGGGTACGTGACTCCGGTTGCGCTGTCCTGAACGTAGACGGAAACGTCAGGCAGATGATTGTCGTGGCCGTTGGCAGTCCCAAAGTCGATTGACGAGCGGTAGGGGTTGCCCGCGGGGGCCGGAGCTGGTGGCGCGACGTACGACAGCGGATGGGTGTCGTCAGAAAGAGGCGTGCCGATCGTGTCGGTGTTTACGGCAATTCTCTTCTCGGTGTACCCGCCCAGTCCGTTCGAGACAAGAACGTAGGCGAAGTGAAGGCCGGGACCTGCAGGAAGTGTCCAGTTGACCGACGGGGCGTCGGCGCTGACGAGATTGCCGTCAGTGGACTTCCAGCGATAGTGAACGGTTCCCCCGGATGTGTCGATAGCCTGTACAGAAACTTGAACCGTCGGTCCCTGATTGCGTGGATAGTTCGCGTCGAGACGGACGGCCAAAGCTGCCAGACCGAGCAGACCTAGGCCTAAAGCCAGAATTCTGGGTCGCATGCTGCCTCCTCAAATTTTTGTTCGAAACCACTCAAACGACGCGCTAGGGAAAGGCGAAGGGTTCTTACCATAAAGCGACGCGCCGGTTGGGCCGCCCCCTCATACCTGACTAATGCGACAAACGAGGCTGCACTTCCCTCATCCAGTGAAAGAATATTTTTTGAGGACGAAGAAGTTCAGGATCGGATCGATCCTTCAGGAACGCCGCTGCGCGCGGGAGTCGCCGGTGCCCCGCTCGATGGTCGGCCGATCATTTCCCTTTCCTTACATTTCCGCTACCATGTGGGGCTTCATAAACAACCACTGGGGCCTCCATGGCAGACATCACGCTTCGGGTCAACGGGAGCGAGCGAAAAGTCAGCGTCGCACCCGACACTCCTCTCCTCTGGGTATTGCGCGATACCCTTCAACTTCCAGGCACAAAATTCGGCTGCGGCGCCGGATTGTGCGGTGCCTGCACGGTCCACGTTGAGGGGACGGTCGCGCGATCGTGCTCGACGCCGGTCTCGCAAGTGGCGGGGAAGAGCATCACGACCATCGAAGGCCTTGCGGCCAACGGACAACATCCGCTGCAAGCCGCATGGATTGCAGAAGAGGTGCCGCAGTGCGGCTACTGCCAGAGCGGACAGATCATGGCTGCCGCTGCCCTGCTTGCCAAGACTGCACACCCGACCGACGACGAGATCAACTCCTTCATGTCGGCCAACATCTGCCGGTGCGGGACCTATGACCGCATCCGCCGCGCCATTCAGCGGGTCGCGAATGGTGGAGGTGCACGATGAGTTCACTGTCACGCCGCGACTTCATCGCTGCCGGCACGGCTGCGGGTGCTGGATTGGTCATCGGCTTCTACCTGCCGCACGCTTCGAGCGGAACATCCGGCGATGCGTTCTCGCCTAACGCTTATCTCAAGATTACGCCTGACAACAAAGTCACAATCGTGGTGGCGCGCTCTGAGATGGGGCAAGGTGTACGCACGTCGCTGCCCATGATTCTCGCCGAAGAACTAGAGGCCGATTGGAAGCAAATCCAGATCGAGCAGGCGGGCGCGAGCACCCTGTTCGGCGATCAGACAACTGGCGGAAGCGCCAGCGTTCGCACGACCTGGGATCCGATGCGGCGGGCCGGCGCCGTCGCGCGCGAAATGCTGATCTCCGCGGGCGCCCTGCATTGGAACGTGGCGCGCGCTTCATGCAAGGCCGAGAACGGTAGCATAGTGCACGCGGCTTCGAATCGGCGGGCAACCTATGGAGAACTGGCAAGTAAGGCGGCAGCCCTCCCTGTGCCAACCGACGTCACGCTAAAGCAGGCCAAGGACTACAAGATCGTCGGCAAGCCGATGGCACGACTCGACACTCCACCGAAAGTGAATGGCACGGCCGTCTACGGCATCGACTTCCGCGTGCCGGATATGAAGTATGCGGTGCTGGCGCGCTGCCCGATCATCGGGGGCAAGGTCGCCAGCTTTGACGACAAGGAATCGAAGAAAATTTCAGGCGTCAGTTACGTCGAAAAGATTACCGCCTCGTCGATCGCCATCGTCGCCGACAGCGTTTGGAGCGCGATGGAGGGCCGTCGTGTTCTTCAAGTCAGCTGGGATGAGGGTCCGAACAAGGATCTGAACACGGCGACCATCATGCAGTCTCTGCGCGATTCGGTCGGGAAGAAAGGCGCGACGCTCTATTCGACGGGCGATGTCTCGAAAGTTTCCGGACGCCGGATCGATGCTGCGTACGAATCGCCATTCATGGCGCATGCTCCGATGGAACCGGGTAACGCTACCGCTCATGTGCAGGGATCAAAGTGCGAGATCTGGGCGCCCACGCAAGTTCCGCAGGACGTACGTGACTCCGCGGCAGCCGCGCTGGGTTTGGATTCCGACAATGTCAAAGTGAATGTGCTGCTGATCGGCGGAGGCTTCGGGCGGCGACTGGAGCATGATTACGCCGTCGAAGCCGCGCAGGTTTCGAAGGCGATCAACGGCCCGGTGAAAGTGATCTGGACACGCGAAGACGACATGCGCAATTCCGTTTATCGCCCGGCAAGCTACCACAAGCTCAGCGCAGTGCTCGATGGCCAGGGATTTCCAATCGCGTTCACGCACCACGTGGTCTCGCCCTCCATCAGCGCTCAGAAAGGTTCCCCGGGAGAGGGCGGCGTTGATCCTGACCTCAAGGACGAAGCTGCGCTGGTCTATTCGTTCCCCAACGCTCTGGTTGAATACATCGACATGCAGACCCCGGTGCCTCTGGGATGGATGCGCTCTGTGTATGCCCTGCAAGTCGGCTTCGCCAGCGAATGCTTCATCGATGAACTTGCCAGTGCTGCCGGCAAAGATCCGCTCGCCTATCGCCTGCACCTGCTTCAGAAGGACGAGGACATCAAGTACTTCGATTCGACCTGGCGCACCGCGCGCATGCGAGGCGTTCTGCAGATGGCGGCAGACAAGGCCGGGTGGGGCAAGCCGTTGCCCGCGACGCACTATCGCGGCATCGCGTGCTTTGGGAGCTTCGGAACCTACATGGCGCAAGTGGTCGAGCTGTCGATGGAAGGCGACCAGCCGCGCATTCACCGCGTGGTCGGAGCCATGGATTGCGGGCAGGTCGTGAATCCCGCCATCCTCGAGCAGCAGATTCAGGGAGGAGTGATCTACGGACTGGCCAACGCGCTACGCGCCAAGATCACCATCGAGAAAGGCCGCATCGTGCAAGGCAATTTCGACGACTATGCTCCCTTACGCATGAATGAGGTACCTCCCGTGGAAGCCTACTACGTGGAGAGCACGGAAGCGCCAACGGGAGCAGGCGAGCCACCCATCCCGCCGCTGGCCCCAGCTATCTGTAATGCAATTTATGCCGCCACCAAGAAGCGAGTGCGAGCGCTGCCGATTCTGAGCTGAGGGTCGCTTCTTTCCTTCTGCGACCGACGGCGGCCCCGACGGCTGGCGTCAAGCAACCTCGGCCCGTTTTACACCGAAAAAATCCAGTGCTATGCTTTTTTCACGAGCGGAGGTGTTCGTGATAGCCAAGCCTCTGGGTATTCTCCTCGCCGCTGTTTTCCTCGCACTCTGTATTGGTGCCGTGGCACAAGACTCGACTGAGACGTTGAACTCATCGAGTCTCGCCTCGTTAAAGGACGCCGACGTGACGCCTCCCCGCCCCGTCCACACACCCGATCCGAAGTACCCAGCGGAGTCCCTCCGTGCAGGAATCCAGGGCTCGTCGTGGATCTCGATGATCGTCGGAACCGACGGCGTCCCGCATGATCTGAAGATTGTTCGGAAGCTGGACGACGCGCTGGATGAAAGGGCGCTGGAGACGGTTCGCGCGTGGCGATTCAAACCCGCCACGAAGAACGCTCAAGCCGTCGAGGTTGAAATCGTGGCGAAGATAGTCTTTCGCCTGAAGGGCGAAAACTATCAGAAGATTGCCGAACTGTGGGAGCGATCCGACGCTGCCGACCCGAAGGCAGAATGGGCGCTCTACAAGGCATATCGAGACGGCGACGGCGTGCCGCAGGATCAACAACTGGCGATGTGGTTTCTAAAGCGGGCGGCGGACTGGAATCTTCCCGAAGCGCAGTTCCAGATGGGCGAGCACTTTTACCAGAATCCGGACGGATCGCGCGACTACGTAAGCGCCTACATGTGGTACGCGCTCTCGAAGCGCGCAGGCGGTCCCGATGGCGAGCGGATGCTGAACGTGCTGGCTGGGGAGATGACGTCTGAACAATTGTCCGAGGCTGAGGTACGAGTAGGCTACTGGCCAGAGGATCCGCCCAAGAATAACCAGTAGCTGCTGACGGGAACTCCCCTGAGCAGCGTCTCAAAAAACTCAAGCGGCCCACCTCCAACAATGAAGCTAGGCCGCTTCCGGCGATGTTGCCAGCCGAACGTCAGTTGGTGAAATTGCTGCCGGATGGCCCGTTCACTGCGGTGCGACTTTCGATCGCCATGGGCACCGTCAGATTGCCGGGCAGCGTCACGTAGAGAACGTTGCCCTTCTGGCTAGCCTGGACGGGCTGGTTGGCGGCGAATACCGACGAGATGTCTTCAAATGCTGACTGGTACGCGGCCCGGTAAACGACGCCGTCCAGAAGAATCGCGATATCGTACGAATAGCTCGCGTCCCGCAAGGGAGCGTCCGACGAAGCTCCAGCATTAGCGGCTTGGGACGCTCCCTGCTCCACGCTTACCACGGTCGCCTGCTGGAAATCTCCGTTGGTGGTCGCGAACACGTTTGTCAGCATCATGCTCGATGCGAGCGCACACAAGATAAATGTCTTTTTCATACTTCCTCCTGAAGCACCGTTCTGGTTTTTGTGCGGCGCTCATGGGGAATAACTGATCAGCGCGCAATTTATTCCACGGCTGATAGTCTTGCGATGCGGGGAACAAATTGCGCGCTTAACAGCCAACTTCAACCTGAAGGGCGATCAGCACTACGGATAGGATGCGTCTGGCACGCGAGGCATTGCACACGCAGGCAGTAGAACCTGTTGCGCTCACTTGGACAATCGGGACTGCGGATGGTCGTATGGACAACGATCCAGCGCGAAGATAAGCCTGGCTTTCTGGAAGTGCACGAGTTGCTGAAGCCGCTAATTCGGTGCTTTGTCAGCGGCGGCAGTATCTGCCGACTTCTTCGCCAGCGAGCGAACGTAATTCACCATATCCCAGATGGTCTCGTCTTTCACCCGCGCGCCCTCGGGAGGCATCTGGTCCTTGCCCTTCTGAATGATGTAGAACAACTCTCCATCAGTGCGATCCTTCAGCACCGAAGGATTGGTTTCGTCATTCATCGCGAGCTTCATGTCGGTCGCGACATCACCTTTGCCATTGGCGGTCTTGCCGTGGCACATCGCGCAATCGTAGCCGTACTGCTTCTTGCCGCGCGCGAGCGACTCTTCCGTCGACTTAACGGGATTCTCACGCTTCGCGGCCTCCACCGGGATGCTGTTGATGGTGCTGCTGGCGCCGGGCTTCGCGGTCGATTGCTTGTCTTGCGCGGAAACCATAAAACCGAGGAGCGACAAAGCTAAAACCAGGAAAGGCGTTCTCCACATGGGAGCCTCCTTGATGCGCGCCGGAGACGAGGCCAGTGTACTGCTGGGGCGTGGCCAAGTCTCCGCCTAAGTTGGCCGGAGCGTCGGGAGTTGAACCCGTGTGGGAGGCTGGGTAGCCCGATTCCCAATCGCTTTACCCACTACGCGCTCCGAGAAACGGTCTCGCGACCGCTCTTGAGGTAATGAGTTCCTCGAGGAAGTTCGCGAAAACCGTGCTACCAGACAGGCTAGAACGCGCGGCATCGAGTTGGTGTGACGCTCATCACATCGGGCGGTAACGTGGGTACCAGCGGCTTCGGGGCGAAGAGCGCGCAACGCATTATGCGCAGCGACGGTCGCGGCGCGGACCTGGGTCGTTGTAATCTCTCCGTTGCCGTCTCTGTAGTGAGGTTTTTCTAGGGACTGACTATGATGGGCGTGCGCCGCGCCGCCGGGCGAGCGTGGGCGTGGAGGTCTCAAGCGTGGCCGAAAATGCGGACGTCATCGAAGCCATCGAGTCGGGAAACGCAGAACGACTGAAGGAGCTGCTGGCCGCGGATCGGGCGCTGGGCGCCGCGCGCGATGCCGCCGGCGTCTCGGCGCTGATGCAGGCGCTGTACCGGCGGCGTAAAGACATGGCCGAGTTGCTGCGCCGGGCGCGCCCGGACCTCGACATTTTCGAAGCTACCAGCCTTGGGCGTGCCGACCTGGTGGAGGAGATGGTCAACCGCGATCCGCGGCTTGCGAATGCGCGTTCCGCCGATGGTTTCACCCCCCTGCACTTTGCGGCCTTTTTTGGCGAAGAGAGCGTAGCTCGGCTGTTGCTCGAGCATCACGCCGATGCTGGTGCTGTGGCCAATAATCCGATGCGGGTGCAGCCTCTGCACTCTGCCGCCGCGGCGCGGAACCTTGCGATTGTGCGCGCCCTGCTGGAGCACGGAGCTCCCGTGAACGCACGTCAGCAGAAGGGCTGGACCGCACTACACGCGGCTGCACAGCATGGCGACAAGCCGATGGTCGAAGTCCTGTTGAAGCACGGTGCGAATCCCAACGCGAAAGATGACGAAGGCCGCACGCCCGACGAGGTAGCCGACGAGAAGGGTCATCTGGACATCGCCGAACGCTTGCGTGTGGCTTGAAACACCACACCCTTCGAGGGAAGGCTGTTCACTTCTCCCCCCTCTGGGTTAAGCTGCGATGGCATGGACAGGGGCTTCCGCAATAGGCAATATCTTGATTTGCTGGCAGGCATTCTCTTCCTTTCTTCGCTCTGCCCCTCCCTTGAAGCGCAGACCGGCAAGGCGATCCAGTTCACCGATGTAACCGCGCAGTCTGGAATCAAGTTCACCCACTTCAAGGGGAACCAGGGCATCTCCATCAATCGCGAAGAATTTGGCCCGGGCGTGTGCGTGGCGGATTTCGACGGCGACGGCTGGCAGGACATTTACTTCGTGAACGGACGCGACCTCTACGATCGCGGCATTTCCGTGCGCAACGCGCTCTATCGCAATAACGGCGACGGGACGTTCACCGACGTCACCGGCAAGGCCAACGTTCCCGGAACCGGCTACGGGCTGGGTTGCGTCTGGGGCGATTACGACAACGACGGCTTTCCCGATCTCTACGTCACGCAGTTCGGACGCAACGTTCTCTACCACAACCACGGCGACGGTACCTTTACCGACGTGACCGACAAGGCCGGCGTCGCAGGCATGGAGTTCGGGACGCTGTTTCACGCGGGGGCGACTTTCTTCGACTACGACCGCGACGGCAAACTCGATCTGTACGTGGGCGGCTACGTAGCGTTGGGGCCGGACGCGAAGCGCTACTGCGATCTCGGTGGGGTGAAGAGCAGTTGTCCGCCCAGCGCGTACAAGGGCAGTCCCGATGTTCTCTATCACAATAACGGCGACGGCACGTTTACGAATGTGACCAAGGCCGCGAAGCTCTATCAACCGGAGGGCAAAAATCTTTCGGTGGGCGCAGCTGATTACGACAACGACGGCTGGCCGGATATTTTCGTCGCGAACGACGGCTTGTACGCATATCTCTACCACAACGAGCACAACGGAACCTTCGTGGAGCAGGGACTGCCCGCGGGCATGGCGGTGGCCGGGCAGGGGCAGATCATGGCGGCGATGTGCATTTCGCTGGGTGATTACGACAACGATGGCTGGCTCGATCTTTATATTTCGGACTTCCAGAAATCTTCCGATCATCTGTGGCATAACAGCGGTAAGGGATACTTCGACGAAGTAAGTGGTCCGGCGGGAATCACGGTTCCCACCCGCGAAGTGCTCAGCTTCGGCGGTGGATTCTTTGATTACGACAACGACGGTTGGCTCGACATCTTTATCGCGAATGGCCACGTGTATCCGGAGGTAGAGCAGGTCACGCCCGAGATTCACTACAAGCAGACCAACACGCTCTTCCACAACGAAGGCAACGGCAAGTTCACCGAAGTCTCGAAGCAGGCGGGCAGCGGATTTCAGAAACCACACGTGGGTCGGGGCGTGGCTTTCGCGGACTTCGATAACGATGGGTTCGTGGATCTGGCCGTGGGGAACAATGGCGATTCGCCCTTGCTGTTGCACAACAGCGGAGGGAACGGAAATCATTTCGTGAACTTCAAACTGGTGGGGACCAAGAGCAATCACGATGCGCTGGGAGCACGGGTGCACGTCGTGGCAGCAGGAATCTCACAGATTCGCGAAATCGCAGGCGGCGGCAGCTATCTCTCCCAGAGCGACCTACGCGCGAATTTCGGGCTGGGAAAGGCGAGCCGCGTGGAAACCGTGGAGGTAGCGTGGCCGAGTGGCCAGAAGCAGACCTTTCACAATCTGGATGCGGACAAGTTCTATTTGGTCGAAGAAGGAAAAGAAGCTATCGGACAGCAACGCTGGAAAGAGCCTCTATCGCGAGCGTCGCACTGAAACTTCAAAACACTAACCACAGAGGACACAGAAGTCCACAGAGGAAGAGCAGTCCTCCGTGCGACCCTATGTCCTCTGTGGTTTATCGCATTTTTCAGTCCCCGCCAGCACGTTCGATCAGGCGGTTCGCCTGGGCTAAGAGTCCGAATGTAGTCGGCCAATCCAGGGGTTGATTGCTGAACTCGGCAGCTTCCAATTTCTGAATGATCTGGGCCGCCAGCGCATCGCGCTGACTTCCCAACGAGGCCAAGCGATCTTCCAGACGATTATATGTCCGGTCATCTCCCGCCAGCGCCTTGGTAGAGGTGGCCAGCGTGGCACGACCAAAATGCCCCACGGGAGCGTTCAGTTGCTTGTAGGCCCGCGCGAGCAACGTGAACGCCAGAGGATTGCTTCGGATGCCGCTCGGCAATGAACCACTGCGCATGACTTCGGCCAGCACGCGACCATCGTGCGAATAGTCATCGAGCAGCCCAGTCAGCGAAAGGATCGTGGGCCGGATGTCGGTGTGATCGGACCAGGTTTCCCGGTCGACTCCCTGCCTTCTCACTCCGGGACCAACCATCCCGAGCCAGGTGGTGGTGATTTCCTTCTGCACATCGCCATGATTCCAGGCAAAACCGGGACTTTCGATGACGCATGGTGAGTTGCAATTGGGCGCGCCCGCGAACAGGAAGTAATCGGGGTTGGCAAACATGGTCACGGTGGGTGTCCGTGCCGGATCGGCTGTGACCATGTGGAGCAGCTTCATCTCCACGGGATCGGCCATGAATTGAGTAAGCACGTCGGTGTTGCCGGTGATTGGGTTGAGCGCGGTGAGGGCGGCGAGGCCGTGCTCAAAGCTGCGAGTCACCGGATCCGTACGCGAAGGATTGCCGGTGATGTAGATGGTAGGGGCATCGTCAGAATGAACCGTGAAGGGCGTGGTGATGCCCGCCTCCGTGGCCAGCAGTCCAGCCAGGTTCGTACTGATTTCACCAATCTGCGCGTAGGTGCAGGGTACGTTCACACCATCGCAATTGGCTGGGCTGGGCGCGCCTCCGACAAAGTGATCGCCTTCGTCTGCGGTGAATACGAATAGCGTGTTGTCTCGGGTGATGCCGTCGGCGGCGAGGCGCGTGAAGAATTTGTTGAACGCGTCGTCGTAGGCGGCCAGTGCTGCAACGTATCCCGCGGAGCCGGGTCCGAAGGCGGGGCCGCTGGGGTGATTGTCGTGCGCATCGGAAATGTAGGCGTATGTCACCGGAACGCCGTGCTCCTGCAGGGCCGCGACGTAGGAGAGCGAAACCTTCGCCGCCATCCCGTCGAAGCCAGGAAAGCCGATGTGTCCCGTCGCGTCCTGAATGACTGCGCCATTCAGATCGGTGAGCGGACCGCTCGGACTGATCTGAGGAGCCACAGACACGTGGCCGAACAAGCCGTTAAAGCCGGAGTAGTTTCCGGGCTCGTCGGGCAGCAGGTCAGGCTCGCCGCCGTTGGCAGCGCTGCATAATGCGTCGCCCGCGGCGCAATGTACGCCGATACCGACGAAATCGGCAAACGCCTGCCCGGGATTCGCTGCAACTTCTTGTGCTTGTGGCGATCCGGCGCCAAACACCGTCGGGATATCGGTCTGAACATTCTCCAGGATCGTATTGGCTGTGGCGACGGCTCCGAAATTGCACCCCGCTCGGGTAAACGGGACCCAGGGCGCCGGAGCATTCTTACCATCGGCGGTCAGCATGTTGAACTTCGTGTCGGTGGGAGCTGACGTAGTGGGATCGAACAGCGGATCGGTCCAGTAGGCGAACGAAACCCCCAGGCTTGACGTGCCGTCGGGCTTGAAGTAACGGAAGCTGTTGCTGACGGGCACGCCGTGACGATCGCCATACACTCCAGTGATGGCGGTGAGGATGTCGGTGGCTGTATGCGAGATGAGGGGGGTGTGGTGGTTCGATAACAAGGTCCCATTGCCGCGGATGAAGTTCAGCAAGTGCGGCATCTGTTCGAGGTCAGAAGGAACATTGGGATTGTCGCGCGTGAAATGCGTGTTATCGAACTGCACGTAGATCACGTGTTGAACGGTTGCACCGTTGGAGTTCAGCGGACACACGGCAGCCGAAGCCGATACCGCAGCCGCCAGGAGCAGGCCGAAGAGGCCATTCACAAAACGAGGGAGTCGCATACAACGAGATCCTCCTGCTTGAAAGTTGGGAGCCTTTAGGACGAGGGCGCAGAATAATTGTGACGAGGGGCGGTAGAGGTTAACGCCGGGTGAATATTCAGCAAAAAATATGTCGTGGCGCTGAATGGCCGGTCCAGCGCAGCTTCTGGCCAGGAACGGGGTTGGACCAGAAGGGACACAGTGTACACCAAGTCGACAGACCAGGTTTTACACAAGGGCGCATAGGTGACTAACGTTTTGTGAGTTGGTACATGCGGGCGTGGTTCACCTCTGCTTTTGATAGGCTGAAACGACCACCTCCATCATGTTCGCTCGCATTCTTCGTATTCTGCGACCGTCGCATCAGCACACCGCGTTCTCGGCAACGGTTTTGCTGATGAGCACGGTCATGCTATCGCGCGTGATCGGCTATCTGCGCGAAGCGTACATCGCGTATGCCTTCGGCGCGGGCGGGCAAACCGATGCCTATGTTGCAGCCTTCACTCTTCCCGACTGGCTGAACTACATCCTCGCGGGCGGCACGGCCTCGATCACGTTCATTTCAATCTACACGCGCTTTCTGGCGGAGAAGCGCGAAGTGGATGCACAGAAGACCTTCTCCGTGATCATCACAGTGATGACCACCGTGTTTCTGGTTGGGATTCTTGGGGCCGAGATCTTTACACCGCAATTCGTCGGCTGGATGTTCCACGGATTCTCCGCGGAGCAGATGAAGCTGTGCGTCTCGCTCACCCGCATTCTGTTGCCGGCACAGATCTTCTTCTATGTGGGCGGTGTGGTGGGAGCGGTGCTGCTGTCGCATCGCATGTTTCTGTTCCCGAGCTTCGGTCCGCTGCTCTACAACGTGTTCATCATTCTGGGCGGCATCATCGCCGGCAAGCAGTTAGGCATCGCCTCACTGGCTTGGGGAGCGCTGGCGGGAGCGGTCATCGGGCCGTTTTTGGTCAACGCGATCGGTGCGGCTCGCATCGGAACGGGATATCGTCCGTCCTTCGATTTGAAGAATCCCGCATTCCGCGAATGGGTGCGGTTGTCGATTCCGCTGATGCTGGGCGTGTCGCTGGTCACGGCCGACGACTGGATCCTGCGCTACTTCGCCTCGAGCGGGGTCGGCGACATCGCGCGGCTCAACTACGCCAAGCGCTTATTCGCGGTGCCGATCGCGGTGCTGGGGCAGGCCACGGGGCAGGCGTCGCTTCCCTTCTTTGCAAGGCTCTTCGGCGAGAAGCGGATGAAGGAGTTCGGCGAGACGGTGAACGCTTCGGTCTATCGAATCTCTGCACTGTCGTTTCTGTGCACAGCATTGATGATGGTGGCCGCGTTGCCCCTGATCGACCTGGTCTACCGGCGCGGCCGCTTTTCGTTCGGCGATTCCCAAGAAACGGCACTCTACTTCTTCTGGTTCTCACTGTCGCTGGCATTCTGGGCAGCACAGGGCCTCTACGCGCGCGCTTTCTACGCGGCAGGCGACACGCTCACTCCGATGGTGGCTTGCACGCTGGTCACGCTGGCCTCCATTGAGGTGTATCGAATCTTGTTCCACTCGATGTCGGTAGTGGGCTTGGCGATCGCGTCTGACGTCGGGATCATTGCCAACACGATCGTGGCTGCAATCCTGCTGCATCGGAGGAAACTCGTGTCGCTCTCGGACTTGCCGTGGCTGGAGTTGGGGAAGTCGATCGTCGTGGCGGCTGCGGCGGGAGGCATCGCGTGGCAGGTGGGGCGGTTCATTCCAATACGCGGTAGCCGGACGGCGGATCTCGAGTCGCTGGGTCTGAGCACGATCACGTGGGCCGGAGCGGTTGCTGCGGGATTGTGGATCCTGCGATCCGACTTGCCGCAGACCATGCGCCGGCGAAACGCTGTTCCAGCCGTGGAGAAAACGCTCGCGGAAGAATCTTCGCTGGAGCCGTAGTGCTAGTCAGTTCGAAGTTCGGAGTCGACAAGTGTGGGGCGGACACTCCTGTCCGACGATCTTGGATGCCCTCAAAGATTGCGCCCGCCTGGCATTTCTTTCTGTGCGAAAAGGCCGACGGGCGGGACGCCCGTCGCTCCATCGTTTCAGCTGCTTTCTCCCGCGAGGACTCAGGTCAGCGGCAGCTCTATATTCATGGGAAACGTCAGAATGGGGCCTTCTTCTGGTCCGACCCGTCGGAATTCATCTCATAGATATCGCTCTGCTCGCCCCTGTGGAGGGTGTACACAATAACCCTCTCGTCGGGCGACCAGTACGGCACGCCCATCCCTGGAGTGTTAGCAGTTAGCTGCTTCAATTCCTTGGTTCGCAAATCCAGCGTGTAAATATCCATGCCATAACCCGCATCGGCCGTAAACAGGATGCGCTGTCCGTCGTGTGACCACGATGCTGCATGATCCTGCCGCGAACTGGTGAGCACAGGCTGCCAGTCGGAACCATCAGGCCGCATGGTGTAGATCTGGTTGCGGCCGGTCTTATCGGAGAAGAACAGAATTCTCTTCCCATCAGGCGACCACTTCGGCACCTGGTTGTTGAACGTGTCATGAGTAATCTGTCGGACGTCTGTGCCGTCAGACCTCATCACGAAGATTTGCCAGCGCGCGGGATCGAGCGTTGGATTCAGGTTGGCCTGAAACAGAATCTGGCGGTCATCGGGCGACCAGTCCGGGACGCCGGAGAATCCTGCCATATCGGTGAGGCGCACTTGATTCGAGCCGTCCGCATTCATGACGTAGACCTGAGGCTGGCGATCGCCGCGGGGTGACTGGAAAGCAATCTTCTTACCATCGCGCGAGAAAGCGGGATGGGCGTCGCGCCCGGGGGAATGCGTTAAGCGCCGAACGTGAGTGCCGTCGGGACTGGCCACGTAGATTTCGATGTCGCCGTCGCGATCCGACATGAAGACGACCGTCTTCCCGTCGGGCGACCAGGCCGGGTCGCTGTCGCTCGCCATGCAGGCTAGACATAACAACAGGCAAGTCAGCAGTGCGGGCAGGATTCTGGATGGCATAAGTTGCTCTTGTACAATGAAAGTCTGCGCTGTTCATGAGTAAGACGTGGGTTTGCCCCATTAGAAAGCAGGGCAGATTGCAGTTGATATCGGCGTCTATCTGCATATTTTCCAATCACTTGCCTGATGATTGAGGTTTGTGGCCTGCGCGACTGCCTGTGCATTGCCGCCTGCATCCGATTGCGGGACAGTGGCGCTCGAGGCAGGAGGCACCGAGATGGCGAGTCCGATGGTGGATTACTGTGAGCAGGCGAACCCGGGAGTGCTGAGGGATATTCGACGCGTGGGCACGGCGGTGGCAAACACGAAGCGAGTGCAGGCGAGTTTCCTGGCGACCGTCGAGAAGAAGACGCTCATCTGGCTGGCCGAGCGCACGCCCGCGTGGGTCAACTCCGACCATCTGACTGCCGTCGGACTGGTGGGCCAGATCATGGCGGGGGTGTTTTACGCATTCTCGCGCTGGAATAAGTACTACCTGCTGGCAGTGATTGGCTGCCTGGCGGTGAACTGGCTGGGCGACTCGCTCGACGGAACGCTCGCGCGGGTCAGGCAGCAGCAGCGGCCGCGGTATGGCTTTTATGTCGATCACATGGTCGACAGCTTTGGAGCCGTCGCTATGATGGGCGGCCTCGCGCTTTCCGGGTACATGCATCCGTGGATCGCCATCGGTCTGCTGATCGCGTTCCTGGTGATGTCAATCCAGTCGTATCTTGCCACGTACACGCTGGGAGAATTTCATTTGTCGTTCTGGAATTTTGGCCCGACGGAACTGCGGTTGCTGTTGGCGGTTGGAAATCTGGCCTTGCTGCGCTGGCCAATCGTGTTGCACGGGCACTACCGGCTCTTTGATATCGGCGGGGCGATTGGATTGTTTGGCATGACTTTGATGATCGTGTTTTTCACCGTGAAGAACGGCTATCGCCTGTATCGCGAGGAGAAGATTCAATGAGCGTCTCGCGCACGGGAGTTCGCTGGTTGAAGTTCAACGCGGTCGGCGCGGGCGGGATCGCCGTGCAGCTGGCGGTGTTGGCTTTGCTCAAGTCAGGGTTGCGGCTTGACTACCTTCCCGCCACAGCTTTGGCGGTCGAAGCAGCGGTCGTCCACAATTTCTTCTGGCACGAGCGCTTCACCTGGGCCGATCGGACGAGCGGGAGTTCGTGGACGCGGTTCGCGAAGTTCAATCTTACGACAGGGTTGTTTTCGATTCTCGGGAATGTGCTCGCGATGAAGGTACTAGTAGGCGGAACGCACCTGAACTATTTTGCCGCGAACATCCTCACGATTGCGACCTGCTCGATTCTGAATTTCGTGGTCAGCGACCGGTTTGTGTTTGAAGGGTCGTAAGATGTGATTCTGAGAGGGGCGGGCGCCCGCCGCTCCACAGCCCACTACCGTAACGCCGGCATCTTGCCGGCAGTCGCGAGGGCGTCCTCGCCCTCGCAGCGGCGGGCGAGACGATCGCCGGACTTCCGCCGGGACGGCGGCGCTACAAAAGTCCGAAGTGCGATTCCCTACCCCAGTATCCCCATCTTCTTCCCGACGTTCTTCAGAACTTCTAAAGCTCGCTCTAACTCCTCTTCCGTGTGCGTCGCGGTCATGATCGTGCGGATGCGCGCTTTGCCTTCCGGCACCGTGGGGAACGCGATGCCGGTACCCAGCACGCCTTCCTTGAACAGCTCGCGGGAGAATTCCATGGTGCGGGCGCCGTCGCCGATGATGATTGGCGTGATCGGCGTCTCGCTCGCGGGCGTGGTCTTGCCTCCGATGTCGAAGCCGAGCAGACCGAGTTCCTTCTTCCAAAAGCGCGTGTTCTCCCAAAGGTTCTCGATGCGCTCGGGCTCGTCCTGAAGCACATCGAAGGCCGCGATGCAGGTGGCTGCGACCGACGGCGGGTGAGAGGTCGAAAACAAGAACGGACGGGCGCGGTGGTAGAGGTAGTCGATCAGATCCCGGGTGCCACAAACGTATCCGCCCAACGCGCCGATGGCTTTCGACAACGTTCCCACCTGGATGTCGACGCGGCCGTGCACACTGAAGTGGTCGATGGTGCCGCGCCCCGCGCGCCCGAGGACGCCGGAAGCATGAGCGTCGTCGACCATCATGATGGCGCCGTATTTCTCCGCCAGATCGCACAGGCCAGGCAGCGGGCCGATGTCGCCGTCCATGGAGAAGACGCCGTCACTAATCAGCAGCTTGCGTCCAGGCTGGTCTTTGATACTGGCCAGTTGCTCTTCGGCATGAGCAAGATCTTTGTGATTGAAAACGAGAATCTTCGCGCGAGAGAGACGTGCGCCATCGATGATCGACGCATGGTTCAACTGGTCAGAGACGATGAAGTCTTCTTTGCCGAGCACTGCTGACACCGTCCCCGCATTCGCCGCGAAGCCCGACTGGAAGACCACGCAGGCTTCGACGTTCTTGAAGCGCGCGATTTTTTCTTCCAGTTCCATGTGGATCTTCATAGTGCCCGCGATGGTGCGCACGGCCCCCGAGCCGACTCCGTACTTGCGGGTAGCTTCGAGCGCAGCCTCGCGCAGCTTGGGGTGCGTGGTCAGCCCGAGATAATTATTCGAGGCGAGGTTGATCACCTTCTTGCCGTCAAATGTGCATTCCGGGGCTTGCTCGTCATCGAGCACACGCAGATTGAAATGCGTGCCTTTGGCTTTGAGGTCGTTGATTTGGTCGGTGAGATAGGAAAGGGGGTTCGTGCGGGTAGCAGTTGGCATCGCGACCTCGAAGAAGTTCTCCGGAAGCCCAACGGGCCTGCGGATTCGACCTATCAGTCTAATACCCGGGGCGGATTAGCGGAACGTCGCCGCTTTCCGAGATGCCGTGCGCGTCAATGTCCGCAGGGCTGGCGCCATTCGCTGCACTATGGAATGATGTCTTATGCCCAAAGACCGCAATCTGACCTATTCAGACCGCCAGGCACAGGCTGCTCGTGACAAGAAGGTAAGCGCCCAGAAGAAGGTAACCGTCGAAAAGACTGGCTCGACTCCTGCCCCGGCGCCACCCAAGGCAAAAGGCAAACGATAGCGCTTTCGTTTTCGCGATTTTTCTCCGATTCGCAACCCATCCCGAAGGGACGGCACTCGCTGAATTGGGAAGCCGCTACTTCGTTCCGTTGGGATAAACCAGAATCTTGCTGGCCTCTCCGGTTTTCAACCGCTCCATCGCTTTCGAAAAATCCTTCATCGCGATGCGGTCGGTGATGACCGGATGCAGGTCAAGCTTGCCGGCTTTCAGGAGCGCAGTCATCTGGTACCAGGTCTGATACATGCGGCGCCCGTTGATGCCTTGCACGGTGATGCCCTTGAAGATGATGTCTTCGGAGAAGTTCAATGAAATCGGTTTGGATGTCAGTCCGAGCAAGGAGATGCGGCCACCGCGGCGCACGATGTCGAAGGCGGTGCGAATGGCACTGGGATGCCCCGCCATTTCGAGCACGACGTCTACTCCGGCGCCACCCGTCTGCTCCATGACGATCGCGTTCACGTCGTCTTTCGAGGGATCGAGGGCAAAGTCAGCCTTCATCTGCTTGGCGATGTTGCGGCGATGCTCGTTTACCTCGATGGCAAGTACCTGAGCAGCGCCTACCGCTCGCGCCACGGCGATCGCGAACAAACCAATCGGACCGCAGCCGGTAATCGCCACACTCTTGCCGGCAATCTCTCCAGCCAGCACCGTGTGCACAGCATTCCCCAGCGGATCGAGTATGGACGCGTACTCCAGCGGAATGCCGGGATCAAGTTTCCAGATATTTGACTCGGGAATAACCACGTACTCAGCGAAGGCGCCGTCGGTGTCGACGCCGATAATTTTCACGTTCTGGCAGATGTGCGCTTCGCCCGTGCGGCACTGCAAGCACTTGCCGCAGGCCACATGCATCTCAGCGGAAACGAAGTCGCCTTCCTTCACGCTGGTCACTTCGTCGCCAAAGGCTACGACCTCGCCACAGAACTCGTGACCCGGCACCAGTGGCGGGTGAATGCGGCCCTGGGCCCAGCGATCCCACTCATAAATGTGCAGGTCGGTTCCGCAGATGGATGCGACTTTGACTTTCACCAGGACATCAGTGCGGCCGAAGGAGGGAACTTTGACCTGGCGGACTTCGGCGCCGGGGGCGGCCTCCGGTTTGACCACCGCCAGCATGGTATTGGGCATCAATGCGTCCTTTCCGCCAGCTCCCAAGGGCGCGCAGCCCCAGTCATCTCAAACTCTGCGGACAAACAGAAAATTCTAACATGCGGTCGTGGGCACACCATCGACGCGGCTCAGTTGAAGGCTCAGCCTATGACTACGTCTCCACCAGTCCAGCCATCGGAGATTCGGTATCGAGTTGCACGAATCCCCACGCCAGCAGCAGCATGCCCACCAGGAAAGCCCCGTACCCAAATGCTCCAAACATCGTGACGAGTGCGAGCACGGCGGAGTTGGCCAGAACCAAGGGCAGATAAAGAACGATGAATGCTCCCCGCCATTGTCCCCAGCGATCCTCGAGAGTGGGCAGGAACTTGCGCGCGCTCCAAAGCACCAAAGGCACCAACCAGTAAGCCATGCGGAACACGTTGATCGCGTTTACGGCTCGCGCCGGAAGTTTTTCGTCAAACGTCAGAAATCCGAAGAACAAATCCGAGATGACGAACATGACGAGCAGGATGGAAAGCATCTTGATAGCGGCGAGTTGCGCGCCGACGGGAAGCACGTTCACCCGGCGGATGCGGGCGCGAATCCATAGGAATGCGGTAACCGCTGCCACGCTGATACCGAGTACGTAAAAGCTTCTTCCCCCCCAGAACAACATTTGCCTGCCGCGCTCGTACTCGCTAGGCAAGTGCTGCGAAGTAATCCAGGCTACCGAGCCGGTCAACACAGAATAACCAAATCGTCCGTCGCCCCTGGAACCGAGCGAACTGTACAAACCCAGGCTCGACAAAACGAGTCCGGCGCCCACCGGAAGAGCGATCCCGGGACGGAGGCGACGTACCAGCCAGTCTGCGGGATGTCGGAAGCCGCCGTTTTTCTCAATCTTCCACGACTTCGCAGATGGCAACCCGAGGTAGAGTCGGAGCGCTGCACAGACCAGTGCTGCGACAAATACCCAGACCGCCGTCGCCAGGTAGATCACAGCAGCGTCCGCCGAGAACATATCTGAGAACCCGGCACTCACCACCCAGAAAGCGAACGCCAACGGAGCAAATATCCACTGCGCGGCGATTAGTAGCCTCGACCAGCGTGCGCCCTCGGGCCGGGCTTCGGCCGCGTGGTTCGTCCGGCCCAGCAGTTCAGGCACGAAGTGGAAGAACCCCATCTGGTACACCACTGCAGGCATGACGAACAGAAGAAGGCACTCGGCCACCCAGGTAGACGTGGTAGCTGCACGCCAGCCTGTGACGACCATATAGATCGCCGTTCCGAGAATACCGACCAGGTATACAGCAATAGAGAATTGAGCCAGGTGGGCTCCGCAGTGGGAGTGGGAGTGGTCCGCAGAGAGTGGGGGCGAGCTGGCGGGAGAGTGCATCGCGTCCCTCCCTTTCTGGCTGCCGACAGCAACCAGCGTTCATTCTGTCGAACCATGCTTCACTCCGCAAGGTTGGGGAGCACATGCCTTTGTGCTCCACAGACCGAAACGGGAGAGGGATCAAAGCGCCACGCCGCCGGACAGCGCCGCCAGTCAATCCTTCTTGGAAGACTGCAGCGTCGCGAGAGGATGTCCCGAGCGCCGCCGCTCTTCGAGCGACATGCGATTGAACTCCTCTGATTTGCCACGCGGCACGCTCAGCGTCTTCCACTCGCTCGAGCGAAAGTGCTTCGCAAGAAACACGATCTGACCAAGATGCGTCGCATAGTGGGCCATGGCCCGGTTGAGCGCCTGTACGACGGTATGGGGCTCTTGCCGGATATAAATCGTGCGCATCATGTCATCGGGCGTAAGCGAATTCAGCGCCGCAAAAACGACGTTCCAGCCGCTTTCCCACCACTGCATGAGTTCCGCGCGTGTCGTCTTGTCGGAAAGCTCAAATTCCTGATCGCGATGACGGTCTGGCTTCTCGCCATCGGAGGTGAGGAAGTCGGTGAAGCGCGAGCGCATGTTGCCGGAAATGTGCTTGATCAGGATCGCGATGGAATTGGATTCTGGATCGAGGGTGACGAAGAAGTCTTCGTCCTTCAATTGGGCAAGAGCACTTTCGGTAAGGCGCTTGTGTCCGCGAAGCTGGCGGCGGATTTCGTCGAGGTAGTGCGAGGCGGTGGAGTCCATGAAGACTATGATAGCGCTCGGCTCGGCGGCGCCGGATTTCGTTCCTGCGGGACAGCAGTTCCTTAACTTGCATGCATACCCAGCACAGCCGTGCTGGGCTTTCCTGTTCCGGCGCCTTCGGCGGCTCGGGAATAGGCAACCTTGGCTTCCTTGCCCTGGGAATCGTCACAAGTCTTTTTTGCCCCACCCGCCCGCGCCCGGGGATTCGATCCGGATACGCTCCCCCTTCTTCAGGCGGATATTAAATTTCCCGGGCAGGCCCTGCCGGGCGCCGTCTGCGCGTACGACGACGGCATTGCCTGGGGCACCATCGCCGCCGCCCTGCAAACCCCACGGCCCGAACATGCGACGATCTGCTAGCAGTGTCACCTCAGCGTCGGTGAGAACTTCGATTTCACGCACCACTCCGTCTCCCCCCCGATGCCGACCCACGCCGCCACTTCCCCGGCGCAAAGCGTACTTGCGAACACGCAAGGGGTAGGCGTATTCCAGAGCTTCGGCGGGTGTGTTCAGAGAGTTCGTCATGTGCGTGTGCACGCCGGAAACGCCGTCCTTCGTGGGCCGCGCTCCCATTCCTCCCGCAATCGTTTCGTAATACGCAAATGGTTCCCCGGTCCGCGGATCAATCCCGCCGATGGTTAGGTTGTTCATCGTGCCGGAAGCGGCAGCAGGAATTCGATCCGGAATAGCGGCAGCCAGGGCCCGCAGGAGCACGTCCACGATACGCTGGGACATCTCGACGTTTCCGCCGGCTACCGCTGCCGGTGGATGCGCGTTGACCACAGTTCCGACGGGCGCCATCACTTCAATCGATCGCATCAAGCCAGCGGTCGCGGGAATATCTTCATGCACCAGGCAGCGAAAAACGTAGAAGCAGGCGGAGTAAGTGATCGCTTCCACCGCATTGATGCTGCCTTCAACCTGCGGATCGCTCCCGGAAAAATCTACGGTCACTAGCGGAGTCGACAACTTCTTGCCCACATTTTGCCAGGAGGATCGCCCAGGGCGAATACGGATCTCGACCGCGATCTTCACGGGCTTGTCACTCACACCGTCGTTGTCGAGGAAATCTTCCGCGCGGTATTTACCGCTTGGAACAGTGCTCAGAAACGCGCGCATGATTTCGTCGGAGTAGTCCAGCAATTCGGCCGCGGCGCGATGTGCTTTTTCAAGCCCGTAACGCTCGCAGATTTCCCGCAAGCGCTCTGCCCCGGTGTGGCAGGCTGCGATCTGCGCGCCCAGATCGCCTTCACGTTCTGTGGGGGTCCGTACATTGGCCAGCAGCAGGTTCAGAACGTCGCGATCCATCTCGCCCCCGCGCATGATCTTTACCGGAGGGATGCGAAAGCCCTCCTGGTAAATCTCCCGACACAACCCCATCGATCCGGGATAGGTACCGCCGACATCGGCATGGTGAGCGCGCGACGCGACATAAAAATCGGGAACCGGCCGCGAGCCTCGCTTCGCGCGCACCTTTTTTGCAAACACCGGCGCGACCAGCGTGATGTCGGGCAGATGCGTGCCCCCGGCAAAGGGATCGTTCAACATCATCATGTCGCCCGACTCCAGGTCGCCGTGCGCAATCGCGGCGCGCACCGACATAGGCATCGATCCCAAATGCACCGGCATGTGATCGCCCATGGCAATGACTTCGCCGCGCGCATCAAACACCGCGCAGGAGTAGTCGCGCCGCTCTTTGATATTTGGAGAGAACGCAGTGCGCCGCAACGCCGCGCCCATCTCCTCGGCAATCGAGTGATAGAGATTTTTGAAGATCTCGAGTTCGATGGGATCGCGTTTCATCGAGTGGACTTGTGCGCGAGTCAGTGTACTCGAACGCACGGCGCAATCAGACGCGCGCAACGAACCTGAAACTGCAAAAATTGTGTTGACACAGCTGTAACAGTGCCGCAATATCTTGTATTAACAGGTGGGCCCACACTACAAGTTGGGCTGCATCGGAAAGGCAAGCGCCCGACCGAGCACCTTGCAAGGGAAAAAGTTCACGGAGGAAACACTTCATGGCAACCAAGAAAAAGGCTGCGAAGAAGAAAAAGAAACACTAACCGTTCTGCGAGACGAAACTTCGCAAAAGACCCAAGGGATTTTCAAAAAGAGCCTCGATGGAGAAGCACCTCCAGCGAGGCTTTTTTGTTTTGGCTGATGGCTGGTAGCTGATGGCCTCTGGCCAATATGGCTCGAAGTGATTTGTGGTTCCGTTCCGATCCGCTCTGGCGCAGCAAACGAAGTGCTTCGCCATTGACAACTCCCGTGGCATTGTTCGGTGGAACGGCACGATCAAGCAGATCAAACGCCAACAGCAAAGGACGAAGTTGGTTGCTACCAGCCAACGACCGTCAGCCATCAGCTACCCTATGGCACGAAATGGGGTTGTTCGAGGGCGCGCATTCTGCTAGAAACGGCTGAGTCAGGAATTTCTGGCCTTCCTGCCAATCCCAGGGCGCACGACCCACAGGCCTCAATGAGTCCGAAAAAGAAGACCAACGGCAAGTCCGGAAAGTCCCACGAAATTCTCATCCCCGAAAAGCTCTATTTCCGGATCGGCGAAGTCGCTCGCCTGTGCCGACTTCCCGCCTACGTCCTGCGCTTCTGGGAAACCGAGTTTCCGCAACTCAAACCCGTAAAAAGCAGCACCGGCCAGCGCATGTATCGCCGTCGCGACGTCGAGAGCGTCGTCCGCATCAAGCAATTACTGTATGAAGAGGGTTACACTATCGCGGGCGCGCGCCAGCATCTGCGCGATGAAGGCAAAGGCGACAAGAAGCAGGTAGCCCTGCCTTTTATGGCAGGATCGTCCGCCGACCTGCGCCAGATTCGCCAGGGCCTCCAGGAGATTCTGACCATCCTGGCGCCCCGGCACTAGCCCCAGGCCCTTTTCCCATTTTGGAACCGATTTCCCGAATTGTGACGCGTGCGCTTGCGCCTCGCCTCGCCTTCCCGCATGTTGGACGCAGGAGTCCATCATGATTCAAGTGCTCGTGCATCATCAGGTCGCCGACTACAACAACTGGCGTTCGGTCTTCGACGCCGCGCTCGACTTCCGCCACCATGGCGGCGAGTGCAGCTGCCGCATCTTCCGCAAAGCGGGCAATCCCAACGACCTCACCCTGCTGTTTGATTGGGAAAACATCGAAATGGCAAAACGCTACTTGGCGTCCGACGAACTGCGCGACAAGATGCGCCAGGCCGGAGTCGTCGGTGTACCAGAAATTCAATATTTGGCGGAGATGTATACGGTGCGGCGCAGCGCAGCGGACTGAATCCTCAAAGCGGAGAGTGGCCCCGGGCCGCGCCGAAGTAAGAAAGGGCTTAGCGCCCCGCTTCGAACGCAGCGGCGGTGTTGACCGGCTCGTCGAGCAGGACACGGCTGGCGCGCTGCGTTTCCTGGATCAGGTTTCGTTGCTCGTCCGTCAGGGACTCGCCCGCTGCCGACATTACCGAACCGGCCGCCAGCGCGAAGCGGAGAGCGTCTTTCTGGTCGTCAAAATAAAGGATTACTTGCGTGGCCGCCATGCCTACTTCTCCTGGAGTCAAAATCGTGGCGCGCGCTGAAAGCTTGTTGCCATTCTAGAGGCCACACGCCGGGTCGGAAGTGCCGTTCTTGGTACCTCACCGTTCAGCCCTCTCCCGGCTAGGTCACGCAGGAAAAAGCCGCTAACCGCGAAGGTTATAAAGTCCCTTTGCGATCTTCGCGATATCTTTGCTTCGCGGGAAAAGGCTTTTGGGGTTGCCTTCGACTTCAGCGGGACGGGACTTCTCCCCGCGCGCAGGCAGCGGCGCGCTCCAGAAGCAAGTCTCGCTCCCGCACATTGCGGGTAAGAGAGGCCGCCCGCTCAAATTCTTTTCCGGCTTCCTGCAACCTTCCGAGCTTCTTTAACAGATCACCACGAACACTGGGCAGCAGGTGATAGTCCTTGAGCGCCCGATCTTTTGTCAGTTGATCCACGACATCAAGCGCGGCGGCCGGTCCCGAAGACATCGACATCGCAACCGCGCGATTCAATTCCACGATTGGCGACGGCGACAACTGCGCAAGTTCCCCGTAGAGCTCCACGATTCGTGCCCAATCGGTTTGATCCGCAATGCGCGCCCGCGCATGGCAGGCCGCAATCGCCGCCTGCAGCGTATAGGTGCCGCGCGTGCCGCCCTGTTGTTCAGCACGCTTGAGCGATGCCAGCCCGCGGCCGATCAGCAATTGATCCCAATGCGCGCGATTCTGATCAAGCAACAGCACCGGCTCGCCGCTAGGACCGACGCGGGCACGCGCACGCGAAGCCTGGATTTCCATCAGGGCAACCAGTCCGTGAACTTCGGGCTCTTGCGGCATCAGTTCGGCCAGAATGCGTCCGAGCCGCAACGCGTCATCGCATAAAGCGGGACGCATCCAGTCATCGCCCGCGGTTGCCGAATACCCTTCGTTGAAAACCAGGTAGATAACTTCCAGAACAGAAGAAAGCCGGGCCGCCAGTTCCGCCGCGCGCGGCGTTTCGAATGGGACCTTCTTCTCGGCGAGCGTGCGCTTGGCACGCACGATGCGCTGGGCAATGGTCGGCTCGGACACCAGGAAAGCACGAGCGATTTCATCCGTGGTCAATCCACCCAGCAGGCGCAGCGTGAGAGCAACACGTCCCTCGGTCGAAAGCACGGGGTGGCAGGTCATGAAGACCAGTCGCAGCAGGTCGTCGTCTGTATCGGGCCGGGTTGCGATGCGCGCTCCCGCTCCGGCATCGAGCGTCGCGTCGAGCGCAGCTTCGAGGTCGGGCACTTCCATCTCGCGCACCGCGACCTCGCGACCCAATTCCTCATGCTTTCGGTCGAGCATGCTGCGACGCCGAAGCTGATCGATGGCCCGATGCTTCGCCGTCGACATCAGCCACGCGCCGGGATTCTCGGGCACGCCGGAGCGCGGCCATTCCTCGAGCGCGACCAGCAACGCCTCCTGCGCCAAATCTTCTGCCAAGCCCACATCGCGCACGATGCGAGTCAGTCCCGCAATGAGCTTGGCCGATTCAATCCGCCAGACCGCGTCGATCGCGCCATGGATGTCGCCGGCAGGCACAGTCAAGGATCACAACACTTTCAGAGGGAGAGCGCAAGGTAGGGATGGAGTGTTAACGAAAAAAGCTCCTAACCGCAAAGCACGCTAAGACTGCGCGAAGGACGCAAAGAAATCAAAATATCCCCTTGCACGACGGCTTGTCACTATAGCCCTGAAGGATCCCATTCTTGTCAAACCGGAAAATGGTCAAGAATGAACAGCTACCTAGTGGGTAGATGCCTGTATCCGTGTCCCCACTTCTCGCCTCGATTATGTACTCCGAACCATAGTACGTAGCCATGGCACCATCCATGTGTTCGAGATCACTATGGCGCATTGATCTTTGATTCAAGAATTCCACCACTGATGAGAGTGCCGAGCCCGCTGGCAGATGAGACTCGATATCCTTCTCCATAAGCATTTGCGCTTTGTGCAACGTGGATGCGGAATGGACAGTTGCATAGCGCAATGCGCCCATCGCAGCTATGGCGAATGCACTCGCAACAATCACGATGATCGCCACAGCCCTATGCATTGCTTCTTATCCGACGCCCAGTCTCAACTGCATGAAGAGATGACTCTATGCCGCCATCCGAGGTTGCTTCACCCCGCGAGCCTACGGGCATACTCGATTTCCTGCTGCATGTCTTCCTCGACCGGCCCTTCTTTCTCATACTCCACCGCGACCAGTCCTGCGAATTTCTGCCGCCGCAATTCCGCCATGACTTCCGGGATCTTCGTGATTCCCGTGCCCAGTAGCACGTTGACCTCTCCGTCGCGAGCTTGAATGTCCTTGAGGTGGACAAGCTTCAATCGTGGGCCCAGCTTTCGGAGAGCGCCTACTGGATCGTATCCGCAGGAAGTGAACTGCCCGACATCGGCCGTCGATCCGACGGTCGGCGACAAACTCGCCAGCGCCTTCAAGACGTCGTCAGGACTCTCATAGGGAAACTTCTGTCCCGCGAAATAGTGGTTGTGAATGCCGAAAGTCAGTCCTTCTTTGGTGCAGCGCTGATCGATTTCACCGAGAATCGGGCCCGTGGCATCACCCGTAATGTTGTGCGCCCCGATCGCCTTCGCAAAACGAACCGCGTTGTCGAGATCCTGACGGTCTTTGATGGTCGCCGTGTAATACGAAACGCACTGAATGCCGGCACGGTCGAGTTTCTCTTTCGTCGAGCGGAACAAACTTTCTTCGGGCTTGCTGAACAGCATGAACTCGCCGCGAGACATCTCAATCTGAGCAATACGCAGAGCTTTGAGCTGCACAATCATGTCGTCGATCGAGAGGTTGTGATAGCTGTAGGTTCCCACCCCGATGTTCAGCCCTGATTGTGCATGAAGCGGCAGAGCAGCCAGTGCCGCGCCCGCGGCAAGTGCTTTCGCAAATGATCTTCGAGTGATCATCTCTCGAACTGAACTTCAGTTTCTCTTGTGGCCAGACTCACGGTGGCCTTGTATCAGGGCGCGCCTTCAGGCGCGCCGCATAGGCATTGCAAATTGACGCGCCTTTAGGCGCTGGCCCTCCAACCCTACTGCTTCGGCAAGGGCCTCGGGATGGCGTCCCCTTCCACCAACCCCATCGCCCACTTGATGCCTTCCACAAACATCTTCTGAAACTTCGGATCGTCCCAATTTTCTCGCACGTGTCCCAAGTTCGAGTAGAACACCCGCCCCTTGCCGTACTTCCGCACCCACGTTACCGCAAAGTCCCGGTCGGTGCGATGAACCTTGGAATTCGCCAGGTCAAGCTTCCCCGGATCGAGCCTCATGAGCACGCGAACCCGGTCGCGCGAATAATCCTTCAACTGGTAGATTTCGTCATTCAACACAAACGCACGCGGCCACTGCTGCATGCCCGGGAAAACCGGGTCTTCTACCAGAATCGGCGCCTGAAACGTACCCCACGGATGCTCGTCGAAATACCCGCCGATCATCTCGCCGTACTCGGGCCATTCGGTAAAAGTAATAGTGGCGCTGTGCACACCAATGAAACCTTTTCCATCGTCGTGAATGAACGAGAGCAGATCGGCTTTCTGGGACGCATCCATCGGAAGCTCACCGCCCGTGTAGAACAGAACTGCATCAAAGTCATTGAGGTTTTTCGCGTTGTACTCGAGCTTCTTCTTGGTAAGAACTTCGGTGTCGGTGCGAATTGTCGTATCCCACAGGCCGGTCTCGATGCCCAGCCGTTCAATCGTCGCCATAGCGTGAGAAACGGCTTCGTGCCGGTAGCCCTTCTCTTCGCCCAGCACCAGGAGATGCCTCTTGGGAGAAGTGGATTGCGCGGACGAAAACAAAGAAATCGCGATGGTGAGAAACATCCAGCATCGGACGAACTTCATGAAAGTACTCACTCCGCAGGAAAAATAATTCGCTTCATACTACCGCAGGGTAGACCGAAATCCGTGAACACGCCGGTATCACGATTCAGCCGCTCACCATTTTTGGGCGTCGCCTCAGCGATCGGGGACTCTTCGCGGCAATTCTCCGCGTTCTCTGCGTTTTAAGACTCTTTGGCATCGCTCGCGGTTAATCCGTTTCCACGTTGATCCCGACACCGGTCTCCACCTGATGCGCTTACTGCTTCGCTCCTCAATAAGAGTGCACGATAAGACTGCATCTGTTATCACAATAAAAGAGGAGAATCGCTTTGTATTCCATGCAAGCCATCGGACACGTAAGAAGTCCTTACCAAGAACCCAAGGACATTCCAAAAGGGCTGGGAGCAAAACACGAGGCGGAAGGCGAACTCGAAATTCTTCCGGAATACGCGGCTGGGCTTGCCGATATCGAAGGCTTTTCGCATCTCTACGTGCTGTGGCTCTTCGATCGCGCGCAGGGCTTTGAGTTGATAGGTACTCCCCCGACCGATAATCGTCCTCACGGAGTATTCGCCACACGCTCGCCCCGGCGGCCAAATTCGATCGGCTTAACCGTAGTCGAACTGCTAGCTCGTGACGGTTCACGCTTGCGCGTGCGCGGCATAGACATGCTCGAGGGCACGCCGATCCTCGACATCAAGCCCTACCTCTCCTCGATCCCCGCGGAAAAACTGCGCCGAGGCTGGCTGGCAGAAGCGGAAGTCCGCAACAAATCCTGATCCTTGGCGGAGATCGAGGCTGCGTTGTATCTCGATACGAATCCGTCCTTCTCTGCGTCCTTTGCGGCTTCTCTCTGCGAACTCTGCGCTGAAAAGCTTCACCTAACTCAAACCAAAAATCTGAAAACGCAGAGGGGCGCGGAAGAAGCCCCGCAGAAGAGAAAGTCGACTTTCAGCAAGAGGCTGTCGAAAATGTCTCTCGCGGCTTGCTTGACGACAAGGGCGTAGAGGCGCAGAATGCGCTGCATTCACAATGCCTTGATCGCAAGTTCCATCCCCTCAGGAGCACGAACATGCCCGTTCAGGGAGACCTCAGCCTTCTTCAGCATCCCATCGCGCAAGAACTGCTAGCATCCAAAATTCCGGCGCGGCTCGCTTACATCGCGACCGACGGCACTCCCCGCGTCGTCCCCATCTGGTTTCACTGGGACGGCCACGAACTGGTCATGGGCACTCCGCCCAAAGCGCCGAAGCTAAAATCGCTCGCCAAAAATCCCAAGGTGGCGATCACCATCGACGATGAACACTTCCCGCACAAGGTGTTATTGATTCGCGGCAGCGCGCGACTCGAGCCAGTCGACGGCATTGTCCCCGAATACGCAACCGCCGCAGAACGCTACTTCGGCAAGGAGCGAGGCCAGGCCTGGCTCAAGCAATTGCAAGGGATGGTGCCAGGGATGGTTCGCATCGGCATTACACCAGAGTGGGTCGGCATCCTGGACTTCAAAACCCGCTTCCCCAGTGCACTGGCCGGATAAGAAATTCGTTCGAACGAGTATCTGCAAGAACCTCAGCTTCCTGAGACTCGGCCAGCCTACCACCCTTGCGCGACCAAACACGCAAGGGTGGATTGGCTGCCTCGTGGGGAAGCTAGGCAGTCTTCCGCTTCTTCACTTCCGCCTGCAACTCGGCAAACCCGGCCGCCGCTTCCTGCACTTCCGGGGTGAAGTCCGCCATCTCCTGCACTTGGCGGATTTCAATGGTCTCGTTCTCCGAACCCGGACACCGCTTCGCCCAATCGATCGCTTCCTGCTTGGAGTTCACCTGGATCATCCAGAATCCGCCGACCACCTCTTTCGCTTCTGCGAATGGTCCGTCGGTGACCTTGGGCTGACTACCGGCGAACGAGACCCGCGCGCCCGCAGAAGGCGGATGCAACCCTTCGAGCGAGAGCAGCACGCCCGCCTTCTGCAGTTCCTCGTTGTACTTCATCATGGCGGCAACCGCCTTGGCGTCGGGCATGGTGCCCGGCTTCGCCTGCTCGTAGCCTTTGGGAATCATCAGCATCATGAATCGCATGATTTCGCTCCTTAGCAACCTATTTCGACGAAGTGGCCTGTTCCCGGGATTCTAGCCCTCATGTCCGTCATACACCTGTCGGATTTCGCATTCGCCATCGCCCGCCAGTTTCATGAAGTCTTTCACGTGCTCGATCATTTCTGCTTTGGAGTTGGCCTGCATCACGGCAAAACCGCCGACCACTTCTTTCGCCTCGGTGAAGGGTCCGTCAGTCACGGTGAAATTGCCGTTGGAGAGCCGCAGTTTGGCGCCGAGGGCGCTGGGCAAGCATCCTTCGGTCGCCAGCACCACGCCGGATTTCAGCATTTTCTCCACGTACTTGCCCATCTCCTCCATTTCTTTCTGGGTGGGAGGAACGCCTTCCGGCTTGCTTGACTTGTAGATAGATATAAATTTCACGATCTTCTCCTCTTTCAAATTAGATTCGTTGAAGGTCGGTCAGCAATTGATCGCTCCCGAATTCCCCTTCTATCGTCACGACGAATGAACCATGTTGCTTTCGACATCCGTAAGAACTTTTTTTATTGGCATGACACTCGGTCGATCGGGTTGTGTCGCTGGCGAACATTTCCCGCACAGGACGCAGAGACAGACCGATGGTGCGAAGGTCCCGGAGGAACAAGGCGTCGCGCTCAACAAAACGCGGCCGCCCGCCGCTGTTGGCTGTGTCCTCATCTTGATGCCTGCTTGTTCGACGTCTGCTCGCGGAGTCGGGCTTCCTGGCTCGCGCAGTTCAGGAGTCAGGTTCTCTCCGAAATCCTCAGCCTCGAATACTCGGCGGATTTCGACTTCAGTGCCGCCGTCGAAGGGGGCGCGCTTCAACCACTCCACGGCTTCATCCATGGAGCGCACCTGCCACAGCCAGAAGCCGGCGATCAGTTCCTTGGTCTCCGCGAACGGTCCATCGGTGATGGTCCGCTTCTCGCCTGAGAATTTCACTCGCTTTCCCTTGGAACTTGCCTGCAGCCCTTCGGCTGCCAGCATGATTCCAGCCTTCACCAGTTCTTCGTTGTATTTGCCCATCTTTTCGAAAATCGCCTTGTCAGGCAGGATGCCCGCTTCCGAGCTCTTGTCAGCCTTCACAATCACCATGACTCGCATCGTTGTATCTCCTTGATTTCGTATTGGAAGCCGGAATCGCATTCGGCAATTAGCGCCCGCCCAAATCCGCCTTCTATGATGACGACGAACGGGCTCCGCCGAAATCGACACGATCCCTTGTTTTTATTTTTAAGGCGAAGACCTTAGCCGCCCGCGATCGCACCCAACACGATCAGCGGCTCTTTTCCGGAAACGACTGCATCCGGAAGAGCCGTGCCGGGCGGATCGTGCGACATATCCTGCTCGCACGCGAAGAAGCGCAGGAACGGACGCCGCTGCTGCGTGACGTGATCGCGGATCGTGCCACGCAGCATCGGATACCGAGCCTCCAGTGCATCCAGCACCGCGCCCAAGGTGACCGGAGCGGCCACCTCGAGGGTCGCTTCATTTTCAACATGCGCCAGCACGCGCAGGTGCGGGGGAAGAACTACGCGAATCATGGCAGCGTCTGCACCTCAACCGACAATACAGCCGGCAAATCTCGCACGATCGGATTCCAACTGTCGCCAGCGTCGGCCGACGCGTAGACCTGCCCGCCCGTCGTCCCGAAGTAGACTCCACATTTATCGAGCGCGTCGACGGCCATCGCGTCGCGCAGCACGTTCACATAACAGTCATTTTGTGGCAAGCCTTTCGTCAGCGCCTCCCACTCGTTGCCACCGGTCTCGCTGCGGAACACGCGCAGCTTGCCTTCGTGCACGTAGTGTTCGGAATCGCTCTTGATGGGAACCACGTAGATGGTCTCCGGCTCGTGGGCGTGCACATCGATCACGAAACCGAAGTCGGTGGGCAGGTTACCGCTGACTTCCTTCCAGTTGTCACCTGCATCGTCGCTGCGCATAACATCCCAGTGTTTCTGCATGAAGAGCACACCCGGTCGCTGCGGATTCATAGCAATGTGGTGGACACAATGCCCGATCTCGGCGTTCGGATCCGGGATGTACTGCGACCGCAGTCCACGATTGATCGGCTTCCACGACTTGCCACCATCATCCGTGCGAAACGCGCCCGCTGCTGAGATTGCAATATAAATTCGGTTGGGATCTTTCGGATCAAGAATGATCGTGTGCAGGCACATGCCGCCCGCGCCCGGCTGCCACTTGGGTCCGGTACCGTGCCCGCGCAAGCCGGAAAGCTCCTTCCAGTTCTCTCCGCCGTCGGTCGTCTTGAAGATGGCCGCGTCTTCCACGCCTGCATACACGGTCTCTGGGTCGCTGAGCGAGGGCTCCAGGTGCCACACGCGCTTGAACTCCCATGGATGCTGCGTGCCGTCATACCACTGGTGAGTCGTCAACGGCGCGCTGGTCGCATCGTATGCGAACTTGTTGCTCTCGCCCTTGGGCATCCCCTCGGGAGTGACTTCCTGCCCCTTCGGTGTCCCCGGCTGGTGCCATGTTTTTCCAGCATCGTCCGAGCGCTGGATGATTTGCCCAAACCATCCGCTGGTCTGCGAGACGTACAGACGATTTGGATCTACGGGCGATCCCTTCATGTGGTAGATCTCCCATCCCGCGAAGTGCGGCCCGCTGACATCCCACTTCTCACGCTTGCCGTCGGAAGACAGTATGAATGCGCCTTTGCGTGTACCTACCAAGACTCTCACCTTGCTCATGTCATGCTCCTCGTAAGATTGAATTAAATTTGCGATGGGGCGCGCTTGCGCGGTTTATATCCCACTGCCTGTCCATACCCCAGCCATTTGCGAAGATGGCTCATTTGTCCCACGTGAAACGTTTCGTAAAAGCATAGCAGCGATCTTCCGCCACTCGGGGCCCCAGCGTCCCCGGAAGAGCATGGCTTCAGTCCTGCGAAAAAACTACACTTCAGGCGTTTAGGGGAAGGGCACGACTTCAGTCGTGCCAACCCGCGAAAGAGAGAGCCGGGCTTCAGCCCCTGAGGTTTGCTTTTGTTGCTCCACGCCCCAGATTTCTCGCGACCTCACCATCGAATCGCGGAATCAGCGGTGTCGAATCCCGTTCCCGCCATCGCCGCTCGGCTTCCGCGAGGATCTCCTCGCGATTCTTTTCCATCTTCAGAATGAGTGAGCACGATGCGTCCGCCTGCTCATGGCGCGCTCCCCAAATCAGCAAATCCAGCAGAATGGGCGCCAGATCAATGCCCTTCCGCGTCAACCGGTAGTTGATCCTGCGGCCGTCGGTCTCTTCGGGTTCGCTCGTCAGAATGCCGGACAGTTCAAGCTTATGCAGGCGGTCAGCCAGAATGTTCGATGCAATCCCTTCTCCGGATTCATGGAACTCCTTGAACGTGCGATAGCCACGCACCATCAGGTCGCGCACAATCAACAACGACCAGCGATCCCCAAACACCTCGAGGCACATGTTCACCGGGCATCCGGAGCGACGTTTTGTCTTGGCCTTGCCCGCCACCAATGCAGACTAACAATATCACTTGCTTTGTGCAAGTGATATCCGTGCGCTTTTGCTGCTACAGGAATCTCCTAACCTCTGCAGGGAATCCAAAAATCTCTGCGTTCTCTGCGGCCGTTCTCAGCGCCCTCTGCGCTTTGAGATTTGAGCGCAATAATTCCTCATTTTTTATAAGTGTTCGCTGCGAAGCAATCCTCGGCTGGATTTGCACAATGCGCACGCCCGAAGGCGCCACTTCAGGTACAACCTTTGTAAAGGTCGAGCGGTCTAAACTCCGGTATATTTAGACAAAACTTCGTCAGCAATTTCACTACTCAGGAGAAGAGCAGAAATGGCTTCTTGCAAAAATCAGTTCATGCGCGCTCTCGCCGCCGGAATGCTAGCGCTGGTATTCATGATCCCGCAGGATGCGCTGGCCCAAAACCACGTCGTCACTCCAGCGGACCTGCAAAGTGCCGCAGTGGCCTCGAGCCAGCAGCGCCAGCACAATCTCAACACGTTGCAGCAGTTCGTCTCGACCCCCGCGGCTGAGAAAGCTTTGAAATCGGCTCACGTGGATGCGCAGCAGGTGAAGAACGCAGTCTCGCAACTGAACGATCAGGAACTGGCGCAACTGGCCTCCCGGGCGAACAAGGCGCAGTCTGACTTCGCTGCCGGAACGCTCAGCGATCGCGATCTGATCATCATCCTGGTGGCGATTGCGGCTCTTATTCTGATTATCGTCGCGGTTCGCTAGCGCACTCGAGGACTCGTGCGCCCGACGATCGTCAACATCCTGCTGGTTGTGGTGGGCCTTAGTTCACTGGCTATCGCCGGGGAAAGTTCTGGCGTTTGGCTGGACGTGCCCTTCGTGAAACAGGAAAAGAACGGCTGCGGCGCTGCCAGCATTGCGATGGTCATGCAATTCTGGCAGCGCCAGCAGGGACTCGCGCCCACCGCAGTTCCCGACGCTCCCGAAATCCAGGTATCCCTCTATTCTCCGGAAGCACACGGCATTTACGCCTCCGACCTGGAGCGTTATTTCGAGCAACACGGATATCGCGCTTTCGCATTCGCGGGCCGAGTGCAAGATCTGCAGGATCATCTCGCCAAGGGGCGGCCACTGATTGTGGCATTGCAACCAACTGCCAAATCTCCCTTACACTATGTGGTGGTTGCCGGGTTTGATGCGGCGAGGAACCTGGTGCTCGTGAACGATCCAGCCGAGCGCAAGTTGCTGCAGCGGAACCTTGCGACCTTCGAAAAAGAATGGAAAGGCACAGGCAATTGGACTTTGCTGGCAGTGCCTCAATCCCAGCGCGCCTCTTCTCAGCGCTAGGTCTCCGGTTCCAGCCGAGCGACCTGCAGTCGAACTGGCCGTCGCATCTGGCAGTCTCTGTGGCTTTCTTCCTTTGTCTGACTTTTGTTCCGTTGTGTTGGACGCAGTCCCACACTCCCCAGCCAGCATATCCCCAGCCATCGCAACATCTCCAGCAACTCGCCGCCGAACAGCGCTGGACCGACATCATCCGCGAACTCGACCCGATCCCCGACAAGTCGACCGACCTCGAATACGCATATGGAGCTGCACTAGCCCAGGCCGGTCGCTTCGACGATGCTCGTGCGGCGTTCCTTGCCGGCCACCGGCTCGCTCCTCACGACAAACGATTTCCCATTGAACTAGCCGGTGTCGCATTCAAGCAAAAGGATCCCGGGGACGCCAGCCGCTATCTGCGTCTCGCCCTTCGAATCGACCCCGGGGATTCCTACGCGAACGATTTCCTCGGAACCGTCTACTTCATCCAGGGCAACTTGCCAGCAGCGCTCAAGTACTGGAACCGGATTGGCAAGCCTTACGTTGCAAACGTGCAGCCTCATCACGTGTTACGAACTAAGCTGGCGCTCCTCGATCGCGCATTGGCGTTCTCGCCCGCATCCGAACTCCATCTGTCTGATCTCCAAACGTCACAAGTCCGGCTGCAGGGTCTGGACGTCTTCCCATCTCCCCGCATTCAGCTGGCGGCTCGCCCCGAGAACAAGTTCGACGCCATCCTCAATCTGCAAGAACGCCATGGTTTCGGCGACAGCACGTGGCAAGGATTGCTCTCAACGTTCAGCGGCATCGCGTACCAGACGATCTATCCCGAGTACTTCAACATCGGAGATGCGACGATGAACGTTACGTCGCTCGTGCGTTGGGATGCGCAGAAGCGCCGGCTTTCCGCCGAGCTTTCGGCGCCGCTGCACGCCAATCCGCGCTGGCGTTATCGCCTTGGCCTCGACCTCCGCAACGAGAACTGGGACATCCGGCAATCGTTCACCGGTCCTTCGCCGTCGCTGGGCTCGCTGAACCTGCGTCGCGAGGCGCTTGGCGCTGAAATCGACTCCTTCAACAGCGGCCGCTGGGGATGGTCAGCGGCCGCCGAGTTCTCTTACCGGGACTATCGCAGCGTGCTGCCCGGCTCGGCGCTTAAACCAGCCCTGTTGCTTGAAGGCGGGCAACTCAAGCAGATCTCCCGCATCCACTACCGGGCGCTCGACGCCCCTGAACATCGCTTTGCGGTCACTACCGACGCGACATCCCAGATCGCGCGCATCTGGTCGCAACCCGCGCAGGTTTTCGCCAAACTTGAGGGCGCCGCCGATACTCATTGGCTTCCTCAAATGCAGGGCGATGACTATGAAACGACGATTGCCATTCGCGGCGGTGGCATTGCCGGACACCCACCATTCGACGAACTGTTCGAACTCGGCATGGAACGCGACAACGAACTCTGGCTGCGTGGCCACGTCGGCGCGCGCGATGGCCGCAAAGGCAGCGCGCCACTCGGCACACACTACTTCCTGGTTAACAACTCGCTCGACAAGAATATCTATGGAAACGGCCTGATCATTTTAAAAGTCGGCCCTTTCCTCGACACCGGCAAAATCGAGGGCGCTGCTGACAAACTTGGCTCCCGAAGCTGGCAATGGGACACAGGCGCGCAAGCCAAGCTGCGCGTGCTGGGCGTGGGCGTGACGTTCGTCTACGGAAAAGATCTACGCACCGGGAACAACGCGTTTTACTTCACCGCGGGAAAGCGACAGAAAAGCGGAGCGTGGTAGATGTGAACTGCTAGATGTGGGTCGGACACTCCTGTCCGACAAGAGATGGAGGGGGAACAATCTTCGCGTCCATTGAGACGCAGAGCCCGACCAGGCGGACAAGAGTGTCCGCTCCACGAGTTAACGTGGACGATTTGTCGAAATCAGAATGTCGTCCACTGAGTGGCAGCATTCACCGCGTAACAAACGTACTTGAGCAATTCCCGCTCCCGAGGTGCCTTCCCGGAGGACGGGCTTCCTGTAAATCTAGCGCCCACTGCGAGATACGACCCCGGCCTCAGTAACCTGGCGCTGGGTGACCGACGTGTATTGCATACGCTAAACTCTCAGGCTATTTTCTCAGGTCAGCATGAACCTCAAACCGCTCGACCGCACTGCGAAGCCCCATCGTCCCAATCTATTGGTTTCCAACAACGTAAGCCGCAGCCAACTGGGTAAGCGGCGCAGCAGCCGTATGGCTCTGAATGCGTCCGTGGGTCTATCCGGACAGGATCGTCAGAAAAATGCATTCAGCTTGCCGGCACGCGCCACGAATCTCAACCGGCATGGCGCTGCCGTCGCGCTGCAGCGTGAACTGCAGGTGGGTTCCACAATCATCGTGCAGAACAAACGAGGCGCTCAAATTGCCGCCCGCGTCGTGGCGCAGCTCGCTGCATTGCAAGGCGTTCCCACGTACGCCATCGAATTTCTGGATAAGGAAGAAAAGGGCAAAACGTTCTGGGGAATTACGTTCCCTACCAGTTCCTAACGCCGCACTGCGGTCTGCAGTTGCAAACAGCTTCCTGTCTAACATTTGGTCCGCTCTACGTGTAACCAGACGTCCGCCCAAACACCAAGCCTGGCAGCGGTTTCCGCTGAAGGCTTTGCCCCGGTTTTCACGAAAACTCTTGCCGAAGACGAGGGATCGCATCCATAATCTCTCGTTCGCCCGGCGCCATTTTGTGTCGATGACTTCCGACAAGCTGAAAGTTGCAGCCCGAACCCTTTACGAAGAGGTCGCAGAGTTCCGCTTCCGCTACCCCCTGACGGTTGTGGCCGAGGCGGGCCCCAAAGATTCTCTCCACTATTACCTGCACAAGTACCGCAAGCAGCCGCCCTATCGATCCACTACCCATTTCGACGCGAACGGCATCCCCCAGGTATGGAACCGCCTCACAGGCATCATCTATCGCCCGGGCTACATTGCGATGTATGCCATCGGCAACCTGAACCTCTATTTGCGGCAAAACGATCAGGAGCTTTTAGACAAATTCCTGAAGCAGATTGATTGGCTCGAGCACCACGCCGTGATTCGCGACGACGGCGCAGCGGTCTGGCCGCACAACTTTAATCTGCGCGACGGGGCGGTGCATCACAAGGCACCCTGGTTATCGGCGAACGTGCAAGGTCTCATCATCAGTGCGTTGGTTCGCGGGTGGCGCGTGACCCGCCGCCCTCAGCTTCTGGAACTGCTTCGTCGCACCTCGAAAGTCTTCGAACTCGACGAGCGACACGGCGGCGTCCGGGCACGCGGAGAAGGGCACGTTGTGTATACCGAAGCGCCGGGCTTGCCTACACCGGGCATCATGGATGGATTCATGAGGTCGCTGATAGGCCTCTACGACCTCTACGTCGAGACCGAGGATCCCCGCGTGCATCAAATGTTCGTGGACGGCGTTGCCGGCCTGCAGCACTTCCTTCCCACTTGGGACTATCGGGGAAAGTGGTCGTGGTATTCGAACCGTGAGTATCTCTGCCCTCCTGCCTATCACTGGCTCAATTTTCTTCTACTCGATATCCTCGGTCGCCTTACCGGCAACCCGCGATTCCGCGAGGTCGCTGCCTCGTGGAATCCTCAACGGCTATCGAGGGCGGACCGGTTGGAGATCTACGGAAATTTCCTGCTCACGAAGAATGCCAGCCGCTTTAGATATCGCACCTGGCGCAACGAAGAAGAAGCTGCCAAAAGCGTTTCGCTCGTTCCAGTCACGACCGAGGAGCAGGCTTAAGACTCATCTGACCGGAACACTTCTGCTCTTCTTGAACCATTCCTAAAAGGAAGGGAATTCGCCTGACGCGGCTAACTCCGAAGAAATCAAGCTGCGTCTTTCGAGGGTGGAGAGGGTGGTAGTTGCTTATTCATGCGAGTCAGCGTTTTGCTGGCCATGAATCTCACGAAGCGCGCGTGCTCCTTCAGAGCGTCCTGCAATTCAGCCAGAATCTGTTCGACTTCGCCTTCGCGGGCGGCCGCCGCCTTAGCACACAACCTCTTTACACGTTCGTCGATTGCAGACAGCTCCACAATCCTCTAACAATAGTCATTTGCAGCCGCGCTCGACAATACAGGCTTTTCGGTAACCACCCCTTCCCTATCTCAACCTTCATTCCGCACGAGTGAATTCAACGTAGTCCCGGCCCGCGTACAAACGATACTTCCCGCTGGAGCCCACGACCTGCAAGGGGAGCGGCCGTTTGATTTCCGTGTCCCGGGCCGAATCGGCCTGCAGCAGATCATGCGCTCCCAAATCCATCACCACGAGTTTGCCCTGTACAAATCCAACTCCGTACGCGCCTGGTGCAAGTTTTTTCCCACCAAGATCGAGCGTCACTTCGGATATCAGATACGCCTGATATTTTTGGCGAATATCGCTTGAATACCCTGAGGTGTCGACCAGCGCGGCAAGAACAAACATCTCATCGGCAAACCGAACGCCGCCGGTGTTTCGCATTTGTGCGGAAGCGACCTGTCCGCGAAAGAACACCTGGTCCGGGAAAATCTTGTTGTTGATGTCGGACGCCTTGAGAACCACCTCGTTGCCTGCAGCTGCAACCGACACGACACCGCACTGCAGCGCCAGACAAATCATCACGCACGCGGCCAACACCCTTACGGATTTCATAGGAAATCTCCCTGAGAGACTGAGGATGAGAACGAGCACTGTATTGTACGCGTTGAAGGCAACCAGGCGGAACGCTAGCCCTCAGCCACTGCGCCGGAAATAACAACCGCAGGCGCGCACGATGCTACTGAGAAACGGCCTCGCAGCAGACGCTAGCCAAACCCTGAACTTCAGTTCATCGACCCGGCTCATGAACCCGGCAATGGAAGAACCATCGGGGGGCGCATGGATGCGCCCATGTTCACCTGCGCGATCTGATATTTCCTCATGAAGTTCTGCTCTTGTCCGATTGATTTTCCAAGCTGACGCGTACTCCCTCCGGAGCAACATGAAAGTCGGGATCATGACAAAGGATGCGCCGCCCAGCCAATTCCACGTTCCCGCCAGCCGTCCGCCATTCCTCTTCGAGCAACATGTTGCCCTCCAGATCCACATACGAAACCTTCACTGTCGGCCCCTGAAATGTCAGGTTCACATGCCCATTCACGCCAAATCCATGTGCCCCCCGCCGATTGTCATAGAAAAGAGGAGCAGGTTCCCGCACCGGCGTCCCTAGATCCACCGGCATCCCGCCATGTCCCACGCATCGACCATAACTCTTCAAATTTCCTGTGCCCTGCAAGTCGTATCCGGCCAGCCGATGCTCATGTCCCCAGAACCACAGCACGCTCCTCTGCACGCCGGCATCCCACAACTGCTGCGCCGGCTTCGCGTATTGGTCCTGAAATCCCGAATAGTTCTGGTGATGCGACAATAGAATCACCCCGCGAGGATCTTCCGCCGGACGCACCACTTCTTTCAGCCACTGCACCAGTGCTGCCGGCAAGCCGCAATCGCCGCCAATCCCCGGAATGCTGTTGATCCACGGAATCCCCGACAGGACCGGAACGCCGATCGAGTTATATCCCGTATCAATCGCGATCACCCGCCAATGCTGATTCTGCAGACAGAAGAAACTGGTCTGCTGCCCCGTCATGCCATTCGCGGTCCGCAACCCAAGTCGCGGCAGAAACACGTCGAAGTACCCGACTCCGTTGGCATACATCTCATGATTGCCGTTCAGTGCGAAACTTCCAACCGACCCCAGCGGCCAACTCACCGGATCATAGTTGTTGTTCGGATTCTTGATGCCCAAGCAGTTCTCGTTCACCGATGGCGGATCGCCGACGTAGTACACATCCCCAATATGAATCGTGAAGTGCGGCTCGAACTTCACCATCTGCCGCGCAACAGATTGCGCTTCGTTCGTCCCGGTCCCCCAATCCCCGGCGATGCTCATGCGCACGCCATCCCCGCCGTGTTCTCCCACCAGGTCATACATGGCCGAACGCAGCGACGCCGTGTACTCCGGAAAATAATGTTTCTTGTGAAAGACGTAAGCCAGGTAAGTCCGCGCCCAATTCACCAGCGCGGCCGGAGCGAACATCGCTTCCGGCGGATAGTTCGGTGGCGAAGTCGCCTCCGCCGCCTGACGCAACTGCGAAAGCGCCGCCGACCGCGGCAAATCCTTCAGATCATGCAACTGCCGGCGTTCCCGCGCCGGCTGGCTCGGTCGAGTGCTCATCGGCAAGATTCTAAGCGAACGAGTCGAAAAAAATGTCTAAGGCGGTCCCCTCTCGGTTCTCTCGTGCTATCTCTCCGCACTCTCCACCATCTTTCTCCGCGGACTCTGCGGCTTTTCTCTGCGCCCTCTGCGTTTTAAGATGTTCGCCGGTCACGGGCCAGCAATCTCTCAAAATTTCACAGAAACGCAACCGTCCCCACCCGCACTATCCTGACAACAACGCACCACGCCAAGGGAGACGACCATGCCAAAGGGGATGCTGACCGTAGTAGGAAGTCTCGACATCAGCCAGTTCTGGCCCGCCAGCAAGGGTACTAACTCCTCAGACGGCGATACCGTCCACCTCAAAGTGGACCCGAATACGTCGTTCCTCTTTTCCAGCGCCCCCGGCAAGAAGCCAAAACTCGTCAAGGCCTTCACCGGCGCCTACGTGATGGACCACAGCCAGAAAAAAAACGTCATCACGTCGAAGAGCGAAATCAAGATCCGCCTACAGGGTATCGATACGCCCGAACTCCACTACCCGGTCATCGGCACCGGTCCGTGGGATCCAGCGAAGACGCCACTGCGCTCTGAATACCGCCAGCCTTTCGGCGCCGGAGCCGCCAACGCTCTGCACGCTCATCTGCAAACTTTGATCAGCGGCGGCGGCACCGTCATGCATGCAAACTTCGTAACCCAAATCGACAACCCCGCCGACGCCATCGATTCCCACGGCCGCTTCGTCGGCGACATCATCGTGGGCACCGCCGGCAGCAAGAGCATCAACACTTGGCTGGTCGAAAATGGATGGGCGTATCCATTGTTCTATGATTCGATGACCGTCCCAGAGCTGAACACCCTGGTCACTGCGTGGAAGGCTGGAAAAACTCTGGCCGCTCGTCCTGGGAAAGCCATCGAAAAGCCCTTGCAGCCCTTTAGACCCAAGGTCAACGTCAATAACGCTAAGCTCCCCGACAGCGGCAAACTCAATTACCCGAAAATCTTCCGCCGCCAGGCTGCTTTCTGGACTCAGGTTCCCGGCCCACTCTCCGGCGCCGACCTTCTTGCCATGCTAAAGAAAGGACAGAAAGGCAAATCTGATCTCGCGTATCCGCTGACCTATTTCCTAGCCAACATCAGCAATCTCAAACCCAAAAATCGAATTCCCCTCTGGACCAAGATTGGCGCCCAAGGCCAATCTAATTTCGAACCGCCCGACCTGGTTTTCAAGGAAGACCCTTCGAAGTTGCTCGACGCAACCGGAAAGCCAGTGACGAAGTTCACCTGAAAGTGCGGGGCGGACACTCCTGTCCGCCAAATTTGAAGTAGCAGTAAACGCAATTCGCTTCTGTCAGACTGACGGGACCCTCACTCGCAAACACGACTCACTCGTCCGCCGTAAGCGCCGCCCACCTCAGCGCGCTCCGTGGCCTTTCTTCGCGCCCTCTGCGTTTTAAGATTCGTCCGAAACGAACGGCAGCAACAAAGCTGGTTAAATTTCTCTTGACTTTTAATATAGTGTTATAGTTAACTACAACACTAGATTACGACGTGGATGGCCCATGGCCACTACGCTCTGATTCTAAAGGCTTTCTGGATCTCCAATGGACCTAGAGTGGAACGATAGCGCCCCGATCTACCGCCAGCTTCGCGACCGCGTCGTCGACATGATCCTCGACGGCGTGCTCAAGAACGGCGATCCGCTCCCTTCGGTCCGCAACGTCGCCGCCGACTATCGCGTCAATCCGCTCACGGTCCTGAAGGGTTACCAGCAACTAGTCGACGAAGATCTGGTCGAGAAGCGTCGCGGCCTCGGCATGTTCGTAAAAGACGGCGCCCGCGATCTGCTCCTCAAGGGCGAGCGCGAAAAGTTTCTGGCAGATCAGTGGCCGCGCATCCGCGCCACCATCCAGCGCCTCGGCCTCAATCCCGAGGAGCTGTTCAAAACCGACAACACCACACAGGAGAAGTCCTGACGCCATGCCATGCATAGAAGCACGCGGTCTCCGCAAGTCTTTCGGCGCGACGCTCGCGCTTGACGGCATCGACCTTCGGGTCGAAGACGGCCGCATCCTCGGTCTCATCGGCCCCAACGGCGCCGGTAAAACCACGGCCCTCAACGCGATCCTTGGGCTCACGCCCTTTCAGGGCGACGTCCGGGTTCTCGGCCGCAATCCCTGGACCGAGCGCGACCTCCTCATGCGCGACGTCTCATTCATCGCCGATGTCGCCGTACTCCCACGCTGGATCCGCGTCTCCAACGCGCTCGACTATGTCGGCGGAGTTCACCCGCGCTTCGATCGCGCCAAGGCGGAGCACTTTCTCACCCGCACTTCCATCCGTCCCACGAGCAAAGTTCGGGAACTTTCCAAGGGCATGGTCGCGCAGCTCCACCTCGCCATCGTCATGGCGATCGACGCCCGGCTGCTCGTCCTCGATGAGCCCACACTCGGCCTCGACATCCTTTACCGCAAGCAGTTCTACGACTCGCTCCTCAACGACTACTTCGATCGCAATCGCACGATTGTCGTCACCACCCACCAGGTCGAAGAAGTTCAAGATGTTCTCACGGACGTCGTCTTCATCGATCGCGGGCGCATCGTGCTCGTCTCTTCCATGGAGGAGATCGAAGCGCGCTTCACGGAATTGCTAGTCACTCCCGCGAACCTTGACGCCGCCCGCGTCCTCAAGCCCATTCATGATCGCCAGGCTCTGGGTCGCAGCGTCCTGCTGTTTGATCGCGTTGATCGTAATCGTCTCGCCACGCTGGGCGACGTCCGCACTCCCAGCATCGCCGACCTGTTCGTAGCTGTAGTCGGAGGCCGGTCGGCGCAGATGCAAGGACTTGTCCAATGAACACTTCATCCAACGCCATGCCTGATTCTCCCGTCGACTCCCGCGAAACCGCGGCCACAGTACTTTCGCCCACTCGCCCCTTTGTCTGGTGCGTGCGGCGTGAACTATGGGAGAACCGTTCCGTATACCTCGCTCCGCTCGCTGTCGCCGGCGTCGTCCTGTCCGGCTTCGTCCTCAGCGCAACCGCCGGCATCTGGAGATCGCACTTCCACATCGACACCACAGCAACACCCGACAAGCTCGCCGAGCCCTACGGTTTCGCCGCAGCTTTTATTCTGGGCACCGCGTTCATCGTGAGCTTTTTCTATTCGATCGATTGCCTCTATGGAGAGCGCCGCGATCGCAGCATCTTGTTCTGGAAGTCGCTCCCGGTTTCCGATCTCACGACCGTTCTGTCGAAGGCCTGCATCCCGCTGATAGTTCTGCCACTGTTCTCCTTTGCCGTCACGGTGGCCGTTCAATGCTTCATGCTGCTCTACAGCACACTGGTGGTCGCGGCCAGCGGACAGAGCGTCGCGATGCTCTGGTCGAAGCTGCACCTATTCTCGATGTCCTCCGGATTGCTCTTCCACCTCGTAACCGTCCACATGCTCTGGTACATGCCCATCTATGCATGGTTGCTACTCGTCTCGGCATGGGCCCGCCGCGCCCCGTTCCTCTGGGCTGTCCTGCCGCTGGCCGGCGTCGGCATCTTTGAGAGATTCACGTTTCACACAACCTACTTCGCAACCCTCGTGCTGCACCGGTTTTCGGGCCCCGAGTCCACCCATGCCGCAGGTCACGACTCGATGAGTTCCATGTTTTCGATCGACGCGGCAACGTTCTTCAGCGCTCCGGGCCTTTGGATCGGGCTCGTCATCGCCGCGATATTCCTCGCGGCAACGGTGCGCCTCCGGCGCTATCGCGAACCAATCTGATGGAAGCGGCACACGCCGCTCACTTTGAAGGATGGCACTAATTAAGGAGACTGGGTTATGGGGTTCTCTCCCATCTTGTTCGTTCACATTGGCTCGGGAATCTGCGGCCTGTTCTCCGGTAGCGCCGCCGTTGCATTGCGCAAGGGATCGCGCCGCCATGCGCTCACGGGGAACATTTTTGTCGTCTCCATGATGAGTCTCGCGCTCACTGGCGTCTATCTAGCACTCATAAAGGGCCAACCCGGCAACGTCCTCGGAGGCACGTTCACCTTCTATCTGGTGGCCACCGCCTGGATGACCGCGCGCCGACAAAACCCGCTGATCGACATATACGACTGGCTCGCTCTCCTTACCGTGCTCTCGGTCGCGACCGTGTGCATCGCTTACGGCTTCGAAGCTGCCACCAGCCCCGACGGCATGCATTACGGAACGCCTGCTGGCCAGTACTTCTTCTTGGGTTCGGTTGCGTCAATCGCCTTGGTTGGAGACGTCCGCATGCTAGTGCGCCGCGGCGTAGACGGCACCCAGCCTCTCGCCCGCCATCTCTGGCGCATGTGCTTCGCTCTCTTCATCGCCTCGGGGTCCATCTTCCTTGCACGCCAGCATCTGTTCCCGGCGGTCATGCGCACCACGGGCGCGCTCTACTTCCTCACCGTCCTGCCGTTGCTATTGATGATTTTCTGGCTGATCCGCGTTCGCTTGGCGACCGCCTACAAGAGATTGTTTGTTCACGCCCAGGCCTGATTTCTGTTCGCGTAAGGAGAGCACCATGAGCACCGCAGTTCTTACCAGCCGCCTTGACCTGTCTTCCGTCGCCGATAGCACGCTGAAAGCCGCCACGCGCTTCTGGTTCGTGGTCACCGTCATCGGCCAGTTCCTGTTCGCGTTTGCTGTCGCTTCCTTCTACGGACTGACCGCAGCGCGCGGCGACCTCCACAAGTGGGGTAAATCCATTTCGCACGGCTATGTTCCAGGCGACACCATGGGCAACGCCGCGATCATTGCGCATCTGGCCTCCGCCGTAGTGATCATGCTGGCCGGAGCGGTACAACTCGTCCCCGCCGTCCGCAACCGCTTCCCGGTCTTTCATCGCTGGAACGGCCGCATCTACATGCTGACCACCGTCATCCTCAGCGTGGCCGGCCTTTACATGACGTGGATCCGCGGCAGCGTCGGCACTTTCTCACTGCACATGGTCTCCACTTTCGGCGCAGTCCTGATCTGGATTTGCGCGGCGATGGCTCTCCGTTACGCGATGGCCCGCGATTTCAAGAGTCATCGCCGATGGGCGCTGCGCTTCTTCCTGGTAGCCAGTGGATCGTGGTTCTTCCGGCTGATTTTCTTCTTGTACCTGATGGTCTTTGGCAGGGTCGGCTTCGATCCAACAACTCTTCAGGGCCCGCTCATGATCTACATGTCGTTCGCGCAATACCTGATACCGCTCGCGGTTCTTGAGATCTATCTGCGCGGCAAAGACAGCGGCACCGCGACCGCGCGACTGGCCACCGCAACCGGACTTTTCCTGGTGACGCTAGCCATGGGCGCAGGGATCTTCGCCGTCACCATGGCCATCTGGGTCCCCGACGTGAAAGCTGGTTTCGATGCGCGCAAGTCAATCGCCGAAACTCTAGCCGCGACCATCAAGACGAAGGGCATCGACCAGGCCACGAGTCAATATCACGACCTGAAAGCCACCGCCACCACCAGCTACAACTTCGACGAAGACGAACTGAACTCCCTCGGATACCAACTCATCCACACCCACCAACTTCCCGAGGCCATCCGCGTCTTCCAACTCAACATAGAAACCTACCCAAAATCCAGCAACGCGTACGACAGCCTGGCCGAGGGATACATGGACGCTGGTCAGAAAGCACAGGCCATAGCCAACTATCAGAAAGCCATCCAACTAAATCCGAAGAATCAAAACTCCAGGACAATGCTGAAAACATTGACCGCTCTGTAGCTGAAGGTGCCCCATCCTAGCGCGTCCTATGCGCTAGGGTGGGATTCCCCAAATGTCTAGAGCGTGGAATTTTACGTAGATTCTTCAATCGGTCCCGCTCCAAAATTCTCTCTGCGTCCTCTGCGGCCGTTCTCCGTGCCCTCTGCGTTTCAAGATTTTCGATTCACATAACTCCGAATCGCCCGTACCACTCGACCATCATCCCAGTGTTAATATCTCTAACCGAAACCAGTGGCCAGCGCCTCTATCCCGCAAGACCGCACCTCGGCTCGCATCGCCTTAGTCGAGCAACACATCCGCTTAGAGAACGCACACGACCTCGAAGGAGTTCTCCAAACTTTTGGCGACTCCGCGCGTTACGACGACCAGCCCTGGGACGAGCACTACCAGGGCCGCGACGGAGTCCGCCACTTCTACGAACAATTAATGAACGCCCTGCCGGACCTGGAAATCAACGTCCAGCACCGCCACGTCACCAACGACGCCATCCTGGTAGAAGTATTGATTAGAGGCACGCATCGAGGCAGCTGGCGCGGTCTCCCGCCCACGGGTCGCCGCATCGAGTTCCCACTATGCGGCATTTACACCTTCGACTCAGCCGACCGCCTCGCCGGCGAAAAAATCTACTACGACCGCGCAACCGTCCTTCGACAACTAGGCGTCTTCCACGAGCCGCAAACCCTGCTGGGACAAATCTGCACCCTGGCAACGCATCCAGCCACAATCGCCCGTGCCCTGGCCAGAAAACTCCTGCGCCGACAATCTGCGTGACTTTGTAAATCTGTCATCTCGAGTGGAGTGAGGCGTAAGCTGAACGAAGTCGAGAGACCCTGCGTTTCGTGTGGGGCCGACAGTCTTGTCCGCCAGCACCCGGACCGCTACTGGCAACAGTTTTTCTCTGCGCCCTCGGCGACCTTTCTCTGCGTCCTCTGCGTTTTAGGACTTTATTCAATCGCCCTGCGCTAACCTCTGGGGCGACCAACTTGTGTCTCCCGCGACGCTTGGTGGGCTCCTCATTCTTTGCTACTCTCTCGTCGATGTCTCTCCTCAGAATTTTTCTGATTCTCTGTCTCCTTAGTCCGCCGTCCTTTACTCAAGTTCAGACCCCGGGCCGCAGACCCGAACTCGAAGACAGCTTGCAATCCCGCTATCGCGTCACCATCCTTGGCGGCGGCTTCATGGGGACACGCGGCGACAATTCCATCCGACGTGCGGGCGGCGTAGTCGTCCTCTTGCGCGACGGCTTCTATGGTTCGCACGATCGGAGCAGGCTCCCCTCGAATGCTGTCACCGACGGAAAGCCCGGTGTGTTGACCGGCAACAAAGAGGTTGCGTTAGCGAAGGGTGAAAAATTCTACGTGACAGCGGTCCATGTCGGCTCCGACGTGGTAACCCTCGGCCTGCTCAGCGCGCGCATGATCCCCGGCACCAGCAAACCATCCCAACTGTGGGCCACGGCAAACTTCTTTTTCCCCAGCGACACCCTCGCGCAAGGCGACATCGGAAAAGTCTCAGCGGTAATCGATCAGTGGCTCGCTCCCGAAGGAGTTTCGTCGCCGCCTGCTTCATCCATCCCCACAACCGCCTCAGCGTCGGCGACTACCCCGCCTGCGTCCGCGCCCGTTGACCTGAAGCCCGGCATGACACGCGAAGAAATTGTGAGCGCTCTCGGCCCTCCGTTGCAGGACACCGCATTCGCCGACCACCGCTGGCTCACTTATCCCGGTATCACTATTACCCTCGAGAAGGACAAGCTGACTTCGGCCGACCGCAACGCCCAGGCGCTGATTCCCGTAAAAATCTCCTCTGACCCCGACGGCGCTGACGTCTTCGTCGACGGCAGTTTCGTCAGTTCGACCCCCACCGTTCTGCGCTTGCCAGCAGGCACCTACAAGATCGCGGTAAAAATCTCCGGCTACACCGACTGGGAACGCGACACCAAAATGCTCCCGGGTGCGGAAGTCAACCTGAATGCAAAACTAACCAAGTAAGCCCGCGCGGAGCCGAACCGGAAGCACTCGAAAGCTCCGAGTCGATTGCCTTCTTCGCGTCCCTAGGGGCCATCTTCGCGATCTTTGTGCGTCAAACTCTCGCTTCACTCATCCCGAACAGGCTTCTCGGTCCCATCGGTCGTCTTCATCCCCGCCAGTACCTGCAACCTTTCCCGGATGTGTTTCTCCGACCCGAACCCGTGCGCCGCCGCGTAATAATCCAGGACGTTCTGTTTCAAAGTTCGCGGAATCACCTGCTCCGGCTTCGACGTCAACCGGTCCAGCAACTGCTTGTAGGTCTGATCCGCGCGCCGGTAGTCTCCCAACTTCACTCGATCCCCGGTATCCAAATCGATGTTCGTCAGCGACGGCGGTCCGTCAGTCTCCGACGCCAGTTCGCGCAGCGCCTTCCGAAACTCACCCACCGTGCGGTTCACGCTCTTCCAATACCAATCCTGCGTCTGGGTGGTGGGAATCTTGATCGCTAAGTCGGAAGCCCCGCCAACCTTCGGCACCAGGAACACCACAATCGCCAGCAGGTGGGCTTTGAACCCCGGCCCAGCATATCGATGCTTCCACTTGCGCTCGTAATTCGTCCGCGCCACCTGCTCGATGAACTTGCGGTAAGTCTCATCCTCATCGGGCGGAGTTGGAAATTTGCTCCCATGCAACACGACCTCCGCCTCGGCGAACGACGGAATGAACGTGCGCACCGACGTCCGGTAACTGCGAAGCGCCGGACGCGCCCGGCCCAGCACCTCGTGGATATCGAACCCGTAGTTATTGATGAAGGCCTGCGCCAGAAACTTCCGCGGCACTCTCAGCCCGATGAAGCGCAGGTACGACGGAGGCACAAACTCCGCATTCGCCAGTTCCTGAACATCGAACGCGAACTCCGTCCGAATGTGACCATGGGGGCTCTGATCGTACGTCACTACCGGACCGTACTTGCGCCCCAGCTTCGGAAACGCCAGCGCGGTCGCCGGATTGATCGCGTCCGCATGCCCGATCGAATCGCCCAGGTAGTGCGACAGCGCCCCAATCGCAAACGCATACTCGTCGATCGTCTTCGCATTGCGAAACAGCCAGGCAATGAAATCTCCCGAGCGAACGTAGTGCGTGAGATTGCTGAAAAACTGTTTGCCGAACGGGTAGTACCCCATGTCCTGGATCGCCGACCCGCCGTACGCGTAGGCATGGGCTATGCGCAGCTGCTCTTCAGTCGCTCCGGGGAATCTCTTCAACAAAAGCGGCCGGATGGAATCATTCCACGCCAGGTCAATCAGCTCTTCGTGGGTCAGGACGGAGTACGCCGTGGTGTGGCCCGCACACAACAGGAGGACCAGCAGAACAGCCATTCGGCCAATCGATCGCCGCAAAGTGATTCCTCAGGAATGCCGATTTCCGCAGGGCCTACTCTAGCATTCCCGACTTGCGACCGGTGCAACCGAAAGGTGTGAGCCAGCCCCGTCTTCACAAACGAACGGAACGTTCTGTTCTCCCAGGTTTCTCACGTCCCGTCCTGGCCCTGCCCACCCTTCCCCAGTTGACGCCGGAAGAAATCAAACGCGTTCTGCACCCGTTGCACCCCCGGCCCCGCCGGCACTTCCTCGGTCTCCACCGCGCTCTCTTCCAGATGACCCGCCGCCGTCTCTTCCTCCGTCCCTGTAGCCTTACGCAGCAGATGCCACGCCTCCCGGTACTCCTCAAAATTCGCTTCTCCGGAATTCGAGCACAGGGTCACATTTCCCCGTCCCGCCAGCTTTTTCGCTGGAATGATGTACCACACGTCTTCCGGAATAACGTAGGCCGCGAGAAAATCGAATGCCCCGCGCGCATACCTTGCATTATTCTGCCGCACGGAGCACACATACCCTCCGCCGTTCTTCACCGTGGTCGACTTCACCTGTACGCTCACGAACCGCCCCGGCTTGCCCACCACGAAATCGAAGCTGTTCGACTCTCCCCACGGACGGCTCACCGGCAACCCCTGCTCCACCGCCCGCACCATGAACACCGACTCGCCCCACTCTCCCCGCGCCTTCGGCTCCTTGATGATCTTCACCTTCCGCCGCTTCACAATCCCAGCCTCCGTACCGTTTTTCTCTGCGCCCTCTGCGGCCCTTCTCTGCGCCCTCTGCGATTTAAGACTTTGCCTTGTCCAGGTACTTGGAACTCTCCACTCGGAGTCCTCACTCGCAACTTCCAAAGTCTACGTTCCACCCGCAGAACTCCCAGTGACCGCCATCACAACTATAGGTAAATATTTTTAGAGGTCGATTAGCTCACCAACAGTGTGGCGCGCACACTCCTGTGCACGGACTCTCAGCCTTTTCCCGCTTTGTCATCCTGAGCGAAGCGAAGGACCTCTGCACTTCGTCTGCGCCCCCGCGAACCCCACTCTCGTCGACGCCCACATCACTGCAAACCCCCGCCAACAAGAGTATGTTCCTGACGTTCCTCCCAATTTCAACCCGCCCGGAGACGCGATGGAAAACGAAAAGCCGCAGAAGATCAAAGTTCAGCCGCAAACTTGTTCTGGAATGGTGTGGATCGGGGGATGGCTCTTCACGGTCGGATTCCTCCACCTCGCATTCTGGAGAGGCGTCCTGGCGATTGTGTTGTGGCCATACTACCTCGGAGTGCACTTCGGGCACTAAGCCGCTGATGTCCTCCGGAGCCTGTGACCGACGAGTGGAAAATCGGGTGTCGCAGGGCGCATCGCTACCCCACTCAATCGCACAGAACGCGATTGAATGTTCACCCTCGATTGTGTGGGCCACCCGCCACGCCCTTAGGTGAGAGTTCGCCCCCTATGACTTGGAAAACGAAGTACTTGTTAATATTCTGGCTTGGATCGTTGCTTTTGGTCGCGTCAACCGCGCTGGTTGCACGCGCCCACCAAGATGCAGCTATCGACATTGCTTTGAAGGTTTGGATTGCTGCTGGGATTGTGGCTGTTTGGAAAAGACCGCGACCGACCGCCAAGCATTGAGCAGGATGAAGATTTTCGAATCTCAATTGACAGTCGCCGATCGCGAAACCAAGCTTCAGGGTGGACCACCGCGTATCTTCCTGAACTCAGGTTAGCGCCCACAGAACCGACGCGAACCTGGGGCCCCCGGCTCATGCGTCAGCTAATTGGTTTCTCCGAAAGGACATTCGATAGGCAAGCCGCCAAGAAACTAGGTGCGAATACCCGCTTTGTGGAGCAGTTCACCAATTAGAGCGCGGTACTGCTGGATCTCCTGTTTGATATATTCCCTCTTGCACGTGTACTCAATCTTGTGCGCCGAGAAATTGCCGAGTTCGCGGAAAACATCGAGGCTTGCTTTGCGCGGGTGCCCCATTCAATCGCGCACGTTGCGATTGAGTGGGGTCGAGATGCTGCCGAGGTCTAAAGAACGTCCAAACAAAAAGGCCCCGCTCTCCCGAGCGGGGCTCGTGCTTGGCACTATTTTGAAGTCTATATTAGATCTCGCCATAGTTCGGAATTCAAACAAGCGGCAGAGTCGCGGAAGTGAAGTTCATCTCCGGAATTATCGGGCGGGTGGCCCACACAATTCGAGGGTGCCCCATTCAATCGCGCACTCTGTGTCCAGTCTCATGACATCCTTTACAAAACGTCCCGGGACATCCTTTACACTCCCGCGCTGGCTCGACCGGCTCGGAGAAAGCACGGATGCCGTGGATGAAGATGAGATGTGGAAGAGCAACAAGTGCGGTTTGTGGTAGCAGCCGGACGGCGGGAGAAACCGCTGAGCGCTTTATGTGAGGAGTTCGGGATCTCGCGTCCCACAGGTTATCTGTGGTGGCGGCGGTATGAGGAAGCCGGACTCGCGGGAATCTGCGAGCGCAGCCGACGACCGAAGCAGAGTCCGCAGCGGACGGCGGCCGAGTTGGAACGACGGGTGATCGAGCTGCGGCAGCGCTATCCAGACTGGGGAGCACGCAAGCTGCAGGTGCTGTTGGCCCGCGAGCGGGTGGAGATGACGCGCAGCACCGTTCATCGCATTCTGTTGCGCCATCATCAGGTGCGCGATCCCGACCGCCACCGGCAAGCTCCCAGGCGCTTCGAGCGGGGCAAGCCCAATGAATTCTGGCAGATGGATTTCAAAAGTCCCAAGGGCTGGAATGCGGCCGTCGGTCCCTTGTCGGTGCTGGACGATCACAGCCGGTATCTGCTGGTGCTGCAGGCGGTATGGACCAATCATGGCGAGCTGGTGCGGGAACAACTGGCCTCGGCCTTCACCAGCAGTGGCGTGCCGGAAGCCATGTTGATGGACCACGGCATTCCATGGTGGAGCGAGCGCGCCCCCAGCGGAGCCACGCACCTGACGGTGTGGCTGATGAAGCAAGGCATTCAACTGCATTGGAGCGGCATTCGCCATCCCCAGACGCAGGGCAAGGTGGAGCGTTTTCATGGTGCGCTGGAACGGGCCCTGCGCCTGCGCGCGGCCCCGCGCCAGCAGCCGCAAGCCTGGCTGGATCAGTTTCGCTGGGAACACAACCACGTGCGTCCGCACGAGGCGCTGGCCATGCAAACTCCGGCCAGTGTCTGGCACCGCAGCGAGCGCCCTTACGATCCGCATCCGCCGCGCTGGGAATATCCGCCCGGCGCCCACGTGCTAAAGGTGAGCAGTCAGGGCAGTCTCGATGCCTACCAAATACGCTGGCGGATCGCCCGGGCTCTGGCCGGCGAATGGGTCCAACTGGAGCGGGTCGGACAACGGGTACTGGTCTATTACTGCCGAACTCTGATTCGCGAACTGGATCTGCAGAGCCGATCCTCGATCCTGGTGCAACGCTGGCATCCTCGGTCAGAGGCGGATGACAATCTTGAAGATCTCAGTTCATAACCTCCCGAGCCGGTCGAGCCAGCGCGGAGAGTGTAAAGGATGTCCCGGGACGTTTTGTAAAGGATGTCATGAGACTGGACACGCACTCTGCGATTGAGTGGGGTCAAGATGCTGCCGAGGTCTTAAGAATCTGCCAACAAAAAGCCCCGCTCTCCCGAGCGAGGCCTTTGCGTTCCCTGACACCTGAGTCCACCGTAATTATCCAGATGCACGCCCAACCACACCCACTCCATTCTCCGTCGCCCGGGCAGGTGGCCCACACAACTGGAGGGTGCCGGGTGGCATTCAATCGCGTGCTCTGCGATTGAGAGGGGTCGAGATGCAGCCGAGGTCTGAAGAACGTCCCAACAAAAAAGCCCCGTTCTCCTGTCTATATTAGATCTCGCCATAGTTCGGAATTCAAACAGGCTGCAGAGTCGCGGACGTGAAATTCATCTCCGGAGTTATCGCCATGAGAAAGTTTCTTAGCAGAGCCACCCTGGCGGGCGTCATAATCTTTGGTTCCAATGCACTGCTCATTCGCCCGGCAAATGGCGGGTGGCCCAGACAACTCGCGGGTGCCCCATTCAATCGCGCACGTTGCGATTGAGTGGGGTCGAGATGCTGCCGAGGTCTAAAGAACGTCCAAACAAAAAGGCCCCGCTCTCCCGAGCGGGGCTCGTGCTTGGCACTATTTTGAAGTCTATATTTAGATCTCGCCATAGTTCGGAGTTCAAACAGGCGGCAGAGTGGTGGAAGTGAAGTTCATCTTCGGAGTTATCGCCATGAGAAAGTTCCTTGGCAGAGCGACCCTGGCGGGCGTCATAATTTTTGCTTCCAACGTCCTGCTCATTCGCCCGGCAAATGCCAATGAATCGTCCATTTTGGAGCCTACATCGGGTGCGTTGCTCGGGCAGTTCTACGGCGCCGGTAATCTCGCCCAGACCACAACGAAGCTTGGGCGGACACCGCGCGTTCACCTCACCTACTACAAATGGGCCGACGACTGGACAGGCGCCGTCACCCAGGCAGATCTGGACGCTGGACGCATCCCGCTCGTCAATTGGGAACCTCACAAAATCGACTTCACCAGGATCATCGACGGAAGCCTCGATGCCACGATCGTAGCGCGTGCCAACGGATCCAAAGCACTTGGCAAGAAGTTCTTCGTCGACTTCGCAGCGGAGATGAATGGCGACGAGGCGTGGAGTGGCAACAATGCGTCCCTGTACGTTGCCGCTTATCGACATATTCACGACATCTTCGTGGCCGCGGGCGCTACCAACGTGGTCTGGGCGTGGTGTCCAAATGTCACGGATATCCACGGAGGTAACAAGAACACGATGGACTACTACCCAGGCGATGCCTACGTCGATTGGACCGGGGTCGATGGGTACAACTGGGGTACGAAAAACGGTGGCTGGCAAACCTTTCAACAGGTCTTCGGGGAAATCTACCCGCTCCTTGCAGCCAGGAAAAAGCCAATCATGATTGGAGAGACGTCCTCTGCTCAAGAGGGGGGAGACAAAGGCAAGTGGATTGATGAAATCATTCCCACCCTCCGCACCAGTTTCCCACTCATCAAATGTCTCGTCTGGTTCGACATCAACAAGGAAGCCGATTGGCGCATCAGCTCGTCTCCCGAATCGGAAGCGGCGTTCATTCGCATGGCAAGAAACCCTTATTTCAATCCGTAGGGCGGGTGGCCCACACAACTCGAGGGTGCCCATTCCATCGCGCACTTTGCGATTGAGTGGAGGCGACATGCTGCCGAGGTCTGAAGAACGTCCGACCAAAAGAGGGCCGCGTTCCTGAGCGGCCTTGTGCTTGGTGGGGCCACCGTCTGGCTCGCATTGCTCCCCATTCCATCCGCACAAACGCAGTCGAATGGGGCATCCTTGAACGTTGGGCCACCTTCACCTAAGGAGAGCTGCGCTGCTTGCCTGAAATGGTCTGGATGGAAGCAACCTGGTCGGCAGTGCGGTAGTCCAGCATGCGCGCGGTCAGAGTATGCGGGCCGACGATACGTACATCTGCCACGGCTTCCATATCAGTCTGCATCCAGGTCCCGCCACGATCGTCGAAGGCGAGTTTGACGTGAACCTTTTTGATCCACCAGGATGGACTCCTGGCCAGTTCCCCCTCGATGTGGCGTACCAAAAACGAATGCTGATCGACCCACGCCTGTCCTGAGATCAGCTCTTTCTCTTTGCGCTTTGGCTTTAACTCGACCACGTAGCAGGACTGGCCATCCAGAATTGCTTCGCCGATATAGTTGAAGTCGTAATTGTCCCTGTTCAAGGCAGTTCGAGCTTTGTAGTTTTGCGATGCTCTTTCGGCTTCATGGTCCAGCAGGCGCCGCACGACTTCCAGTCCGCGATCGCTGCCCGACGACTGCTGAATTCGGTAGTCTCCCCGCGCCGGAGGCCTGAAGTTCACCTCCGCAATCACTTCCGAGTTGGCTTTCGAATCGTGGGCACCGAACAGGCGGTATTCGCGGATGACTTGGTAAGAAACTGGATGGGCTCCCTGTTGCGCTCGCTCCAGGGACTCGACGACCTGGTTCAAGGGCACCGGTTTTGCATGGCCGGACTGTTGGGCAAAACCTGCGCTGCAAAACATCGCAAGCAACGCTGCCGAAGCCAGCCATTTCGTCATCGCACTCACCCGATTCCCCGCTCCTTAGTTTTCAGTGCCACGACTTCCAGTAGCACGTCCCCGGCCAAAACAGGATCTCTGCACTACTGCGGGTTAGATGCCCGGAACACGGAGTCATCGTGCAATTCTGTGCCGCAAAGTCAGGAGATTTGTCCTAGTGTGAATACTGCAGGCCGGATGGCCCACACAAATCGAGGATGGCCCCATTCAATCGCGCAAGTTGCGAGATGCTGCCGAGGTCTGAGGACGTCCGAACAAAAAAGCCCCGCTCTCCCGAGCGGGGCCGTTGCTTTCCCTGACAGCTGACAGCTAGTCCCGAACTCCATCCATAAAAGCCCGAAGCTTTCTGGATCTCGACGGATGCCTCAGCTTCCGCAGCGCCTTCGCCTCGATCTGCCGGATGCGTTCGCGCGTAACTGCGAACGACTGGCCGACTTCTTCGAGCGTGTGCTCGCTGCCGTCTTCGAGACCAAAGCGCATCTTGATGACCTTTTCCTCGCGCGGCGTCAGCGTGCGCAGCACCTGCGAGGTCTGGTCTTTCAAGTTCACGTTGATCACGGCTTCGGCCGGAGAGACCACGCCGCGGTCCTCGATGAAGTCGCCCAGGTGCGAATCTTCCTCTTCGCCGATCGGCGTTTCGAGGGAGATCGGTTCCTGCGCGATCTTCAGGACCTTGCGGACTTTGGCGACCGGGATGTCCATTCGCTTGGCGATTTCTTCCGACGTCGGTTCGCGTCCCAGTTCCTGCACCAGCTGCCGCGAGGTGCGGATCAGCTTGTTGATCGTTTCGATCATATGCACCGGGATACGAATCGTACGAGCCTGGTCAGCGATGGCACGAGTGATGGCCTGCCGAATCCACCACGTGGCATAGGTCGAAAACTTGTAGCCACGGCGGTATTCGAACTTGTCCACGGCTTTCATCAGGCCGATGTTGCCTTCCTGAATCAGGTCGAGGAACTGCAGCCCGCGATTGGTGTACTTTTTGGCGATGGAGACCACCAGGCGCAGGTTAGCTTCGATGAGCTCGCGCTTGGCGTGCTCAGCGTCCATGTCGCCCTGGATGATCTCGCGCTGCGTGCGCTTGAGCTCCAGGAACAACACGCCCGCTTCCTGCTCGAGCTTCTCCATCTCGGCGCGGATGGAGCGAGCCTGCCTGCGGTATTCCTTTTTCTGGTCCTCGCTGCGCGTCGCGTCGGCTTTCCGTTCCAGGTTCTGGGCCTGGCGGTCGAGCGAACGCATGCCGTCGACGGTCTTGTTGACCCGCTCGATCAGCCGCTTGCGCTCATTATTGGTGAAGCCGAGTTTGCGCACCGCGAGCGATACGCGCACGATGCCCCGCCCGAGAGCCATCCGGTATTTGCGATGGTCCTTGGGACGCTTTTTCTGCGAAACCGCCGCAAACTTCTCCTGCAACTGCCCGGCCTTCTTGTAATGCTTGGCAAGGTCATCGATCTTGCCCGTGAATTCCCTCAGCCGGTTCTGCAGAATGTCGTCGGTGATCTCTTCTTCATCGAACGTGACCACTTCCTTGATGGAGCGCACGCCCTTCTTCAGGTCGTCGCCCATGGCAAGAAGTTCGTGAATCACAATCGGCGAGCGCGAAAGCGCCTTGAGCACGCGCAACTGCCCGCGCTCAATCCGCTTCGCAATTTCAACTTCGCCCTCGCGCGTGAGCAAGGGCACAGTCCCCATCTCGCGGAGATACATGCGGACGGGGTCGTTGGTTTTTTCCAGTGCGCCGGGGCTTAGGTCGAGTTCGACGTCCTCGGCGCCTTCTTCTGCTTCCTCGAATTTTTTATCGAGCGCGGAGGAAGGCATTTTCGGGCCTTCCAGCACATCGATACCTTGCGTACCGATAGTCGTCAGCAGATCGTCCAGGTCTTCGGGGCTGTGCACATCGTGCGGGATCAAGTCATTGACCTGATCGTAGGTCAGGTATCCCTTTTCTTTGCCTGTATCGATCAGCTTCTTAATATCGTCGTACTTGTCTTCAAGAGCCAAGACGGATTGTCCTCAAAACGCCCCTTGAGGCGCCTATTTGCTTCTTCCAATGGTGGGACGTGGCAATGCGGGATTGTGCCGGAGGCACAAACTTATGAATTATAGCAGACGAGCGACTGAGCTGCCATCAGGCAGTGTGGGTAGAACCCGTTTCGCTTGCGCTGCACAAACCTCGGACCCGCCTACACCGATTAGATGCCTTTCCCACCCCTTTTGCTCCATTTTTGGGAGCATTCTCAAGGGCTTGCCCGATTCTCTTTTCTTCGCAAGAAAAGCCAAGGGGCTGCAGTAAGACGCACGCCGGCGCCTTGAGGTTTGGCCCAAAATCTCTGAAAGGCGATAATTTTCATGCGGGACGCCGGTGGGCGGGGGCTGGCTCATCAGCAATTCCGGGGTCGCGCAGGGCGTGTTTGAGGCGGACTTTTTCCTGCAAGAGCGCCTGCATTTCAACCGGGTCTCTGCGCGCCGCAGTTTCGAGTTCGCGCTGAACGTCGTCTAAACGACGCCGGAGGTGGATACGCCGCAGCGCTCGGACTGCGCCTTCCAGCCGCTCGGCCGTGAGTTCTTCGTCTTCTTTGAGCAGGATGGTAGCGAGGCGCCGGCGATCGCCTTCGGAAAACGGCAACTGCATCACGTCGGCGACTTCGAGTGCGCCGCCCAGCAGGGTGTCGACCAGCGATTCGGTCGCCAGGCCTGCATGCAACTGCTCGCTTTCAATGGCGAAGCGCGCTTGCCGTGCTGGATCGAATTCCTCCTCGGCCCCATCACGGGCTGAAAGATGTTCGTGCCCACTTTGCATCTCGTGTGCGGATGCTAGCGCTCGCACCAGGATGCGCTCCGCATCCGTGATCTGCGCTTCGACTGGAGCCTTCACCGTAGCGGCGGAGCGGCTGGCGGCCACATGCTTCAGTTCCTGGCGCAACACGGCCGAGTCGATGCCCAGCTTCTGCGCGATCTCGTGCGCCAACTCGTCGCGCACAATGCGGCTGGGCACGCGCTGAATGTGCGGAAGCAGGTGATTGATCGCCTTCACCTTGCCTTCGGGAGTGCGCACCGGGAATTGCGTGCGTGCGCGCTCGATCAGGTAGTCGAAGTAACGCTGCGAATGGCGAAGAGCCTCAACGTAGGCGTCTTTGCCTTTGCGCCGGATGAAGAGGTCGGGATCGAAACCGGGCTCGAGCGTGAGTACCTTGATCTGGAATTCTTCCTCGACCAGCAGACCGAGCGTGCGTTCGGTTGCCTTGGCACCAGCGGTGTCCGGATCGAAATTGACAACGGCGTTCTTGCTGAAGCGGCCGAGCAGTTTGGCCTGGAGTTCGGTAAACGCCGTGCCTGAACTGGCGATGACGTTCTGAAATCCAGCCGCGAAGACGGAGATGCAATCCATCTGTCCCTCGACCAGGATCGCGTAGTCGAGTTTTCGGATGGCTTCCCTGGCGTGGTCGAGGTTGAACAGCACGCGCGATTTCGAATAGATCCCAGTCTCGGGCGAGTTGAGATACTTCGGCCCGGCCTTCTCGTCAGTCGAAAGCGTGCGCCCGGTGAAGGCGATAACGCGGCCGGAGTCGTTGGCGATGGGGAACATGATGCGGTTGCGGAATTTTGAGTAGAAGGCGGAGAGTTTGGGAGTGGCGGCTGCTGGCTGCTGGCTACTGGCTGCTGGCACACCTTGGCTCTTGGCTCTGGGCTCTGGGCCCTGGGCCTCCTTTCCGACCTTTTCACCCGGCTGCGATCTCTCCTCTCTCGATTCACCTTCACCATTATTGTCACCCTGAGGTGAGGGAAGGACCTGCTGTTGTTCTTGCTGACGACCAGCGACTGGCGATTGACGACTGCTCTCTTCTTTCCATGAAAAGAGGCCGCTCTCGCGCAGCAACTCTTCGTCGAATTCACGACGCAGCGCATCGCGCAGAAGGAATCCCGAGTCGGGCGCATAGCCTATGCGAAAGCGGGTAATCGTCTCGTTGTCGAGCCCGCGCCCCGAAAGGTAAGCGCGGGCGGATGCGCCCTCCGGACGCTTCAGGTAGTCCTGGAAGAAGGCGCAAGCCCGCTCGTGGACATCGAGCAGCGCCATGCGGAGTTTGGCTTCACGCGCCTCCTGGGGGCTGCTGAACTCCATCTTCGGCATGGGCACGCCCAGCTTCTGCGCGATCAGCCGGACGGCTTCCGGAAACGTAATGTTCTCGATCTTCTGCACGAAGGAGAACACGTCCCCCGACACGCCGCAGCCAAAGCAGTGAAAGAACTGGCGCGTCGCGTGCACTGAGAACGACGGAGTCTTCTCATTATGGAAGGGACACAGGCCGGAGAAGTTCTGCGCGCCCGCCTTCTTGAGCTTGACGTAGTCGCCCACGATGCGAACGATGTCGGCCTGCTGCTTAAGCGCGTCTTTGAAATCGGAGGCAGGCATGGAATAGTCGGGACGAAGATTCTATTTTGGAGCACGACGCGAAAGAAGGGAAATGGCCAGTTGGTGGTGCGGTAGTTTCGGAAAAACTGTGGATAAACTAATGATAGAGGTGGAGGGGGTAGGAAAAACAGGCGAAGTGTAGGCCATCTTGTCTCCGACGGCCGAGTCCACCGAAGCTACGGAGGTTGTCGGACAGGAGTGTCCGACCCACACCTGCCACTTCATTCTGATATCGTTTTCGGCATGAAACCGATCCTGCTGGATATTGTGAACCGCCTGTCGGAGATGGGTGGCCGGTTAGGCGCGCTGGAAGCGGCGTTGGTCCACACCCGCCAACTGACCACCGGAGACATCGAACGTCTGCTTGGCGGGCACAAAGCCAATCTCGAATCGCAAATGGCAACGCTAAGGGCGTCGATTGCTGCCCTGCCGGAGTAGAGCAGCTTTCGTCGTCAGGATGTACTCCAGGATGGGTCTCGGCTCGTCGACTCGAGAGTTTGCCAACGGAGAGCGAACGAGCAGGCTTCCCCGGCTGCATCGCTGCCCCCAATCGCACAGAACGCGATTGAATCGGGCACCGCAACTTGTCTGGGCCACCCGCCAGGATTGAAGCTGTAACGTCAAAACCCCCGCCCAGGCGGAGCTTGGACGGGGCGCCCTTGTGCAAGGATCATGCATTAAGGGCAGGTTGTCATCGTCGCATTGCTGAAGGTGTTGCCGGTCACGATATCCCCAGTCGACGATGCCGCCCAAACTCCACAATTTGTTTCTTTCACGATGTTTCTGCTGAAGACGTTGGAACCGGTGCCCGTGTCAGCGACCTTGATGGCAACGCCCGTGTTCACGATCGTATTTGCTTGGACAACGCTGCCGCTGAGATTCATGGCTTCGATGCCGTAACTGCCGCCGTTCATCTTGTTTCCCGTGACCGTGAGCTGCTTCGAGTTGTACAACGGCAAAGCACCGCCGCTTGTGGAGACCATGCCGATCGAGTTGTTGGTGATCCTGCTGCCAGGGATCAGGCCCGTGATCAGAATCCCGGCGCCACCCCCACCACACTGAGGGCAACCGATACTCTGCAAGGTGTTCCCCGAAACCGTGACAAGGCCCGTGCTGGTTTCGAGATCCATTCCGGTACCACCATTGGCGATCGTGCTGGACGAAATGTTGATGACTTGCGAGCTATAGGACACGATGCCGGCGAAGAAATCATGCACGCTGGTGTTCACGACGTTCAGATCGCCGGCGCCTGTGGAGTAGATGGCCGTCCCGCAATTGGCCGAATGGCCTCCGACGCTGCGCACGGCGGAATTCACAATGGTCGTGGTGGAATCGATCGAAGCAACGCCGAATGCGTCGTCGGGTGCTGGACAACTGCTGTTGCCTTGCACGACTAAGTTGTTGATCACGACCGTGCCTGCGTTTTGGATCAGGATCGAGAAAATCGCAGGCCCATCATTCGGCGCATAAAAGTCGGTGTATCCGGAGAGTGGCGGGACGATGAGGGGCGATTGCCGTTTGCCGACAGGAACTCCGATCAGGGTCAGCGGCTGGTGAATAGTGATCTGTTCGGCGTAAGTGTCTGCGCAAACCAGGATCAGGCCGCCGGGGCTCACAGCGTTCACGGCGTCCTGGATCAGTGCGAAGCTAGGCATGCCAGATCGGCAAGTGCCGACGACAACCGGGGTGGCCGCATGCAATGGTGCCGCGCACGCAAACACAAGAATTAACAAGAGAAGCATGGGGCTGTGGGTAACGAAGTTTTTCATGATGCAATCCTCAATGTGGTTTGCGGTCGGCGCAGACGGCTGGTGATCTCAAATTCCTCGAAAGTGGGGTCGCGATCAGGCTCGTTCGCTCGGTTGTGCCCTGCAGTCGTATAGGCGACATTCCGGGGCGAATTCCTTCATGCAGCGAGAATCTTTTTTAACTGACTCGCTGTGGCTAGACTGTGCTCGCCTTCAGACGGGATTGCGAGTGGAAGGTGGACGTGGCTCGTCAATTCGGAGTGTGGTAGGGTCGCGGTCGGGAGAGTGCGTATGTGGGCGATGGGCGAGAGAGTTGGGCGGACCATAAGGGAAATGGCGATCACGCTTAGGGATGGTGTCGGCAGTACGAAGGGAATCGTGATTGCAGCAGCGATGATGGTGACGATATTCCCTAATCGCTTGCTGGCTGCGGGGCCGCGGGTTTCGTTGGACACGGGAGTGGTCGAAGGAAAGCGGGATGGGACGGTGAGCTCGTTTCTTGGGATTCCCTACGCCGCGGCATCGGTTGGCTCGTTGCGATGGAAGCCTCCGACCGCGGCAGAAAAATGGAACGGCGTGCGCAAGGTCACGAAGTTCGGACCGCGATGCATGCAAGGCCTGGTGTATGACGACATGATCTTCAGGGATCCGGGGCCGAGCGAGGACTGCCTCAACTTGAATGTGTGGACGCCGGCGGAATTTGGAAAGGGGGAGCCCGGAGCAAAGTTCCCGGTCATGGTCTGGATTTACGGCGGCGGCTTCATGGCGGGGGGGACGTCGGAGCCACGGCAGGACGGCGGGAACCTGGCGAAGCTGGGAGTGGTCGTGGTGTCGATGAACTACCGGCTGGGCATTTTCGGGTTCTTCACGCATGCAGAATTGGCGGCGGAATCGGAGAAAAAGTCAGCCGGCAACTACGGGCTGCTCGATCAGGTGGCAGCGCTGGAGTGGGTGCAGCGGAATATCGGGGCGTTCGGAGGCAATGCGGGGAATGTCACAATTTTTGGAGAGAGCGCGGGATCGTTTTCGGTGAGTGCGCTTATGGCATCGCCGCTAGCGAAAGGGCTGTTTCAAAAGGCGATCGGAGAAAGCGGGGCGGCGTTTAACAGCCATGGATTGCCATTCAGAGCGCTTCCCGAACGAGAAAAAGAAGACGGGACGTTTGTGAAGAACGAGCTGAAGGCGAAAACGCTGGGGGAGTTGCGTGCAGTACCGGCGCGCAAGCTCCTGGAGGCTTCCATGAGAAAGATCGATGGCAAGGAGGATTATCACTTTCGACCTGGAGTGGATGGGTATTTTCTGCCCGAGGCGGTGCCAGCGATTTTTGCGGCGGGAAGGCAGAATGACGTCTTGTTACTGGCGGGATGGAACCGTGATGAGGGAGACGCGGAGTTGGATGGAAACCGAAATCCCGATGTCGCTGCCTTCAGAGCCGCCGCCACGCGGGAGTTCGGCGCGCGCGCACCCGAGTTCCTGAAGCTGTATCCGGGGGAAACGGACGAGGAAGCAAGGAGGTCTCTGCAAGATTTCAAAGGGGACGACTTCATCGCGTGGTCGACGTGGAAGTGGATGGAGGCGGAGAAGGCGACTGGCAAGAAAGCGGTGTACCGGTACCGCTTTGATCTGTCGTTGCCGTCGGCGGAAAAGAGGGAGGGGCTCGGTGCGTATCATTCGGCGGAAATCGAATACGTCTTCGGGCAGCTGGAGTCGAAACCGCTGCCATGGCGACCGGAGGATCGGAACTTGAGCGGGCTGATCCAAAAGTACTGGACGAACTTTGCGCGCAGTGGCGATCCGAACGGGCCGGGACTCCCGAAGTGGCCGGAGTATCGCGCAGACGACGCGTGGACAGTGATGTATCTGGGTGGACGGCCGGAAGCGCGGCCGGATGCATTGCGGAAGAGATATGTGTGGCTGGATTCGGTTTGGGGTCAATGAGGCAGTGGGCGGACCAAGGGTTGGCTGGCCTACCTTTCCTTGCAGTCACCGCGACCATCCGAATGCGGCTATGAGGACCGAGAGGGGCATTTGCAAGCGGGGCGAAACGGAGGATGGAAGTCGCGACCGCGAAAGTCTTCATGTTGTAAAGACTCTGCACAAGAGCGTTTCCACCAAAAGCAAAGTCCGTAGAGATCTCGTCCTGTCTAGTGAGGCCGATTGCGACTTCTATCGCAACGGCTAAACAGAAAGCCAAAACAACTTTCAGACGTTCGGCCGTTTTGATGCGTACGAATGCGTCAAGCGCCTTTCGAGGTGGTTGTGTGTCTTTCGCAAACTCAAACGTTTGTCACCAGGAGGATGAATTGGACAGCAAGCAGAGTGGGGAAGTTCGCAAGGGCAGAGCGGCGCGAACCATGGTTCTCGGACTGCTGGTCGCGCTCGTAGCAGTGGGGATCAGCGGCATCGCTACGGCCCAGGAAAATACGGACCTCAAGTTTCGCGGCGGCATCGGGGTCATTCCCGTAACTGGCGTGGCTGCGACGGGAGCCGTCAACCTTAATGTTGTACGCGGTATCAATCCGGCGGGACCATGGCGGATCGCCGATCTCGATGCGACCGTCACGTCCGATGGTCACATTCGGGCCAAGGGACGCGGCTTGCTTCTGGCTGCGGGCAATGGCATTGGAACGAATGCGGGGGCGAGCGTCTTTGCGTCGCTGTTCTGCGGGGCGGCTGCCACGGCGACGGAGCACGATTCCGGTCGTGTGGCGCTCGATGCAGACGGGGACTTCCGCATCAGCGCCCTGTTGACGCCGGCTCTGACTGGGACCTGCGACACGCCGGTGCTGCTCATTCGGAATGGCGGCGCGTCGGGAGTGTGGTTCGCGGCAGGGATCCCGGAGGCCAAATAACAGTCAGGGAACAAAGGGCAATTGAGCGGGGGATGGGTCCCCCATCCTGATGTCGGCCTCAAAAGGCATCGGGATGGGGATTCCCATCCTCCAGGATTTTTACTTTCGGCCTACGATTTCGCCTGACAATCGTTATTGAATCGGTTTAATATGCCGCCGTTCTCTTCTGTTTGAAGGAGGAGCGAGATGAGCAGAACCGTTTCGGGAAGTATCCGCCAGTCGTTGTTAGTTGCTAGCGTAGCGCTCGCCATCAGCACGGTCCTGCCAATCCTGTTATTCGGTCAGGGCTACTTCGGATCCGTCACCGGTGTGCTGACTGACTCCAGCGGGGCTGTGCTTGCACACGCCAACGTGCTTCTCACGGATCAGCAGAAGGGATTCACGTTCAAGTCGACCTCGGACGACAAGGGATCGTATTTGTTCCGCTCGGTTCCGCCGGGACTGTATTCGGTGACTGCCGAGATGTCAGGATTCGAGAAGACTCTACGCCCGAACATCCGGGTTAACGTCAATGACAATGTAACGGCGAATGTGACGCTGAAAGTGGGGGCCTCGACGCAGACCGTCGAGGTGCAAGCACAGGCGAAGGGCGTAGACACAGAGGACGCCCAAACGGGACAGGTGGTCAATCGCCGCTTCATTAATGATCTGCCGCTGATCGACCGGGAGGTTGTGAATCTGACTTCGCTGGCGCCGGGCGTGACCGAGATGGATGAACAGTGCGGGACCGACTGTACCGGGACAAACTTCGTCTCCAATGGCAGCCGCGGATCCACGGCCGACATTCTGACCGATGGCGCTTCGGTCACGAACTCCGAACCCAATGGCGGTATCACTGCGGTCACGTATCTTCCGTCGCCGGAAGCGGTGGAGGAGTTCAAGGTGCAACAGACGAACTTCAGCGCGGAATATGGTTTCTCCGGGGCCTCGGTGGTCAATCTGATTACGCGCTCGGGATCCAACAGTTTTCATGGCAGCGTGTACGATTTTTTCCGCGACGACAGCCTGGACGCCAACAACTGGTTCTCCAATCGGAATGGTGATCCCATTCCGGCGTTACGCCGAAACAATTACGGCTTCACCTTCGGCGGGCCTCTCATCAAAAACAAGACATTTTTCTTCGTGGATTATGACGGCAATCGCTCGACGGAGTTGGCCACCGCGAATGCCGGAGTGCCTACCGATCTGATGCGGGGGGGTGACTTTGGGGAGGTGTGCCCGGCAAACGGAAATACGGATACCAACGGCGATTTTCATGCCGGCGCATGGAACTCAATTGTTGGCAGTCCGAACTTCGGTCAGTGTGTCCAAGCGGATGACATGACCACGCTCGTGAAAAGCGGCCAGATTTGGGACCCATATTCCGGAACGTACAAAGGGAACAGGGGTGGAGCGGTGCGCAGCCGGTTTATTCCATTCAACAATCTCGCGACCTATATCAGCCCCGGGAATCCGAATCTTCCGGCCAATCTCCAGCCAGCGCCCGGGGTTGCGGGGAATCTGATCGACCCCGTCGCACAGAAGATGATGAACCTGTTTCCGGAACCGAATACTGACGGAGACCTGCAAAACAACTGGTTTGGTTCAGGTTCCAGGCGCGGCTACAACGACCAATTCGACATCAGGATCGACCATCGCTTTTCCGAAAAAAACCTGATCTCGGGAAAGTATTCGTACGACTACAGCCACGGCCAGGCGCTGGACTGTTTCAAGAATTTCACGGACCCGTGCTCCGCGGGCCCAGGATGGACCAATGCCCATCTGTTTGCCATAAATGACAGTCACACGTTCAGTCCAACGCTCCTGCTGAACGTAACTTTAGGATTCACGCGCGGGGTCTGGCACATCGATGCCTACAATCCCCACGGCGTGAATGATCCTCTGGGAACATTGGGATTCCCTTCCTATCTGCAAGCCAACGGATTCAAGGGGGTGCCGGCCATCTTTATCGACCAATACACTGCCAGCTGGAACTCCCAACATCGGGACCGACTCGTACGGCAATTACCGGCTGGGTCAGGACACAGGTCAACTTTCGGCCAGCCTGAATAAGGTGCACGGCGAGCACGAGATCAAGTTTGGATTTGACGGCCGCATTCACCAGATCAACTACATCCAGACCAACGCTCCGCTTGGTTTTTTCAGCTTCAATCTGGACGGTTCGTATGGTTGCCCTGAGGGACGGGACGCGTGTGGCGGCGATTCCATGGCCAGTTTCATGATGGCGCAATTTACGCAAGGCGATGCTGGTAATGGCAGCGGCTCCAATTATGAAATACAGTACCGGCCGGCCACCACGAACTATCAGTACGGCTTCTTCGTGCAGGACAACTGGAAGGCAACGCAGAAGCTGACTTTGAATCTCGGCCTGCGGTATGACGTCACATTGCCGCGTACGGACCGCTTTAACCGTCAGGACTGGTTTGATGCGAATGCTACGAGCCCGTTGAATGGCGGCAACCTGACTTACACTGATCTGGTTAGCGGCCAGCCAGTCACGATCCCACTGAAGGGCGGCGAGGTTTTTGCCTCATCCAGTCACCGCACGAACTACGTGACCGACTGGCACGATTTTCAGCCACGCCTGGGTCTCGCCTATCAAATCATTCCGAAAACCGTGCTGCGCGGAGGTTACGGCATCTACTACGGACAGTCGCGGTCGGGCGTGACGGGGGTTGTGCCTTACGGCAGCGCGGGCTTCAATCAATACACTAACGTGGTTACCACCTTCCATAGCGACAAAGCTACGCCTTACTTGCACCTGAACGACCCGTTTCCGAACGGCTTGATTCAGCCTGCGGGGAACTCGCTCGGTCTGATGAACGATGTGGGCTTCGGTGCGAATGGTCCACTGCGAATTGCGAGTGCGAACCGGACGCCTTATGAGCAGAGCTGGAGCCTTGGGATCGAACGCGAACTGCCCAGCAATATCGTGGCGAGCGTACATTACATCGGCAAGAAAGGAACCCATCTGCCGTTCGCGGTTCCACCGAGCGGAACCATCTGGGTCCGTGGGTGGATAGTTTGCCCGCTGCAGCCGGACCCGGCGAATCCGGACCCGTGTCATCCGCTGACGGTGCCCTGCCTGAATACTCAGGTGGACAACCCCTTCGCTGGAATCATCACCAACCCCAACAGCGACCTGTCCGCGGATCAGATTTCATATGCGCAGTTGCTGCTTCCCTTTCCGCAATTCACAAGCGTCGCAACGGAGCCGTTGCTGATTGCGAACTCTACGTACCACGCTCTGCAATTGGTGGCGGAGAAGAGATATTCGAATGGGCTGCAGCTTCTGGCTACCTACGTCTGGTCGAAATCGATCGACAACTCCTCCAACGCAGATGACAACATTACATGGCTGGGCAGTTTCTCGAGCCTGCAGGATCCCAATAAACCGTCGGCGGAGCGGAGCCTTTCCACGTTCGACATTCCGCACGTGATTCAAGTCAGTTACAGCTACGACTTGCCGATCGGGCGTGGGCGGGCATTTCTGGGGAACATGCCGCGCTGGGCGGAGTTGATCGTGGGCGGATGGAAAACGAGCGGCGTCTGGCGCATCGCCGATGGACGTCCCCTGACATTCACGGTTGGAGATGGAACTCCCCTGCCCACGTACGGTACGCAGCGACCTAATATTGTTGGGACGCCGAAGCGCAATCACGGATCAGACTTTGTGGACAACTACTTCGTGGATAACAGTGTTTTCGTGCGTCCTGATAATTTCACGCTTGGGCAATGCTCCGCGAGCGCTGGGCAACCTGCGCAGCCCGTGGTCGTTCACGACGAATCTGTCCTTGGGCAAGCAGTTCGCGTTGCGCGAGTCGATGAATTTCGAATTCCGTATCGAGGCTCAGAACGCCTTCAATCATCCGGTGTTCGGCACGCCGGGCACTACGCTGGGCGATGATAATTTTGGAAAGATCACCTCCACGGCGGTTGGGCCGCGCGAGGTGCAGTTGGGGATGAAGTTTAATTTCTAGAGCGACTGTAGTTAGGGGTCCGATTTCGCGCTGAAACGTCGCGACTGGGTCACCTCGGCCTCTCATCAGAACTCATCGTCGACGCTTGCCGACCATAGGGGAAACCCCCGCCCAAGCGAAGCTTGGACGGGGCACCCTTGAGAGTTGTGCCGGAAATGTGTGCGCACGTGTGCGCGCGCTCCCCACGTAAATTACTTTCATTACTCCAAGTCGGGACGCATCGTGGTTGAAATCTGGGCCCCTCGAAGTATTTCTCTTCTCTGCACTTAGTCAGGTAATCACCTGCTGTGGTTACTCGAGTACCCCATGAGTGGTGACATACGGGCAATTGTGGCCTTGTCCGGTCGGCCGTAGTGTCGGTGGTGAGCCTGAGCAGCTCGCCGCTTCACCGCACTACGGAGGATTCATGAGCGCCACTCGCAAGTTTGCATTTTTCGCTTTTGCTGTGTGCCTGCTGGCCGGACAGGCACTGGCCAATACCGTTAATCTCAAGTTCGTGAACGTTGGGCCCGGTAACGTGGCGCCCACCGGGTATTACGCCTATCCCTACAACTTCTCGATCAACGGCAGCAGCACGCTGACGCCGATGATGTGCGATGCCTTCAACAATCACATCTCGTTTGGCGAAAGCTGGAATGCGAACGCGCACAGCCTTCTCCAGGGCGGCATGTTCGGCACCAGCGGACAGGCGCTGCTTGACTACAAGGCTGCCGGACTGATTTTCCTGGGCGTCTTCAATGGAACGATCAACGCGTCGCTGGGCAACTCGGCGGTGTGGGAATTGTTCAGCGGACAGAACAACGGCAGCAGCGAAGCAGCGGTGCAGGCGATCATGTCACAGTATCTCGGGCTGGCCGCGACTGCGTCGAACAGTGCTTTCAAGGGGCTGAAGGTTTACACGGCAATCGGTGCGCGTCCGGGATACGGTCCGCAGGAGTTCATCGGATACAGCCCGTGCACGCCGGTGCCTGAACCGGCAACGCTGACCTTGATGGCAACTGGCCTGTTCGGACTGGCCGGAGCAGCGCGCCGCAAGCTGCGCGCGTAACTGATTCGCCGTTTTCACTTTGTCACCGTTCGGTGCGCGAAAAACAAATCCCGCCGAACGATGGGGCTTGCGCTTAGGCGCGGGCCCTTTTTTCTTTCTGCGTCTCTTCTGCGACATTCAGTTTCGAATTTACCCATCTGAGATTTGCGAGGGTGCGTATCGCACTCTGATGATTGGATATGCGGGCGTGCTCTCGCTTACTCGTGCGTGGAGGTTTGACAGCTTCTAGGGCAGTTGCTGTATTTTGCATCCGCGGCGTGCGCGGTACGCTCGTTCGCGGAAGCCAAAAGGGCCCAGAAGCGATGCACCACATCTTGAAGAGGAAGTGGAGAAGACTGTGAAAAACATCCACGAAGTGCTCCAACAAAAGGAAGCAGATTGTGCCCAGTTGCGTCATGAGATCGAAGCTTTGCGCATTGTGGTCCCGCTACTGGATGAAAAAGCTGCTATCAATCGCGGCACGCTGCGGGAGGAAACTGCTGTCGAAGCCGAGCCTTCGATGCGCGTTGCCGAAGAACGAGAAGTGCGTAAGACAGAAGCGCCGGGGAACGAAATCGACACCGACCGCAAAGGGCCGCTGTCTTCAAGTCTGAACGAAACCAGCTGGTGGAAGCGGGCAAAGTAGTCGCAGGACGCTATGAGCAGTGGTCCCAGGTTAGCGTCCACAGAAGGGACGCGAACCTGGGGCACCAACCCTCCGATAGTTTCCAATACCCAAACGATCAGCGCACTACGGATTGCCACGAGACGGCGCGCGCCGCGCTGCACTTGCGCTTGCAGTGAGAGGCCCGGGTCCCGTTGACCGGCGTTATACGCGCAGTTCGACGACGGTAGCTCCGCCTCCGCCCTCATTTTGGGGCGGCTCGGTGACGGAGGCGACGTGAGGATGTTTCTGCAGGAACTGGCGGAGAGCCTTGCGCAGAATACCCATTCCGCTTCCGTGCACCACGCGAACGCGCGCAAGCCCTGCGAGGAAGGCACGGTCTACGAATTTCTCGACCTCGTCGGTTGCTTCGTCGACTGTGCGGCCGATGACGTTGATCTCGTTGGGCACGGAACTATCAGCACGGCCGAGGGAGACGGAGATGCCACGGGCTCGCGCAGCCGCGATAGGCGAGTCGGCAGCCCGGGCGATGACTTCGGCGATGTCGTCGCGGGCGATCTTCATCTTCATGGCGCCGATCTCGACTTCGAAGTGGTTGTCGTCGATGCGGCGGATTACGGTTCCGGCGCGGCCCACGGACTTCAGCTTGACGGTGTCGCCCTGAGAGACATGCTTGACCAGGGAAGGCTGCGCGTGGGGATCGCCCTGGTCCGCTCCGGTAGAGTGCGCGACCACGGCCGAGTCGAATTGCTCGCGGAATTCCCGGCGCATTTTGGCGATGCGGCGCTCGGCGTCTTTGGATAGCTTTTGGGCGGCGGCGCGATCCTGAATCGCGTTAACGGTTTCGCGCGCGTGATACTCGAAGTCTTTGAAGATGGCTTCGAGCTTCTTTTCCATTTCGCGGATCTTGACCTGCTGTTCTTTCTTGCCTTCGGCTGCGAGGCTCGCTTTTTCTTTCTCGATTTCCTGTTCCCTCGTGCGTAAGCGCAGGCGTTCCGCGTCGGACTCGCGCAGGTTGGCGTGCAGGCGGTCGAGGAAGCGGGCGATGTCCTGCGTTTGCGTGGTGACCCGTCCACGGGCGGACTCGATGATTTCAGGATTCAAGCCCAGGCGCTGCGCGATGTTGATGCCTGCGGAGGCTCCGGGAACTCCTACGCGGAGTTCGTAGGTCGGCTGCAGTGTGGCTTCGTCGAAACCCACCGCTGCGTTGACTACGCCGGGCGTGTTGACTCCGTAAACCTTGAGTGAGGTGTGGTGGGTCGAAATGATGGTGATCGATCCGATGCGGCGGAAGTGGTCGGCGATGGCCACGGCAAGTGCAGCGCCCTCTTCGGGGTCGGTGGCCGAGCCGAGTTCATCGAGCAGCACGAGCGATTGCGATGTGGCAGTGCGCGAGATGAAATCTATGTTGGTCACATGCGCGGAGAAGGTAGAAAGATTCTGCTCGATGGACTGGTAGTCGCCGATGTCAGCGAGCACGGCGTCGAAGATGGGGAGTTCGGCGCGGTCGGCGGGGACGGGAATGCCGGACTGGGCCATCAGGGCTAGCAGGCCGACGGTCTTCAACGTTACGGTTTTGCCGCCTGTGTTGGGGCCCGTAATGACAAGTTCGCGGCGCTCGCCTTCGAGTTCAACGGTGACCGGAACAACCCGAGCATTCTTCAGTTTGAGATTGCGTTCGAGTAACGGGTGGCGCGCGTTGTGGAGGATCAGAGATACCGGCTGCCCGGTTTCGCTGGGACGGCGAGACGCCCCTTCGACAGGCTCTGGGCAGGCTGTCCCGACTGCCGGCGGGGGCGCCGGCGCTACAGAAACCGTTGACGCTACACAGGCGTAGTCTTCGGCAAAGCGGGCTTTCGCGAACTGGAGTTCGAGTTCTGCCAGGGCTTCTGCGGCGCCGCGAATTGCTTCTGCGTTCTCGCCGATGCGGCGGGTCATCTCCAGCAGGATGCGGTGGATCTCCGCCTGTTCTTCGTCGAGCAGGCGTACCAGATCGTTGTTCTGCTCGATGGTTTCGATGGGCTCGACGAATACTGTCTGGCCACTGGAACTGGAGCCGTGAACGACTCCGGGTACACGGCGCTTCTGCTCGATTTTTACCGGAATCACGAAACGCTCTCCCCGGATCGTGACCAGTTCGTCCTGGACAGTGCCACCTTCGGCTAAGCGGCGCAGGTAGCCGCGCAATGAGTCCTGAATAGAGCGTTTCTGCTTGTCGATGTCGCGGCGAATGCGCGCGAGTTCGGGCGAGGCGCGATCTTCGAGCGTGCCGTCGGGCTGAATCTTATTGCGAAAGGAACGCAGAAACTCGCTGAAGTCGGGGATGGCCGCGGAGAGTCGTGGGATGGCTGACCACTCCTTCATCGCAGCGGGCGGACTCTGAACGATTTCGCGCCATTCGGCAGCGCGATCGACCACCAGAACGACATCGCGGATTTCAGTGGTTTCGAGAGCGGCCCCGCTGATGCGAGCTTCGTCGAGCAACGTAGCGACATCGAGAAGTCCGGAGAATTCGAAGCGCCCTCCGACCCGACGGTATTCGCGGATTTCAGTCGTGAGCTGTTGCTGCTGCTCGATCCACGAGCGGTCCTGGGAAGGCGCGAGCACGGCGATCCGGCCTCCGCCCAGCGGAGATGACACGTAGCCCCGCAACAAGTCGCGAAGAGATTCGAATTCCAGGACACGCGCGCTGGTGTGGGTCAGAGGCATGACGGAAGATAATGTTACAGGAATGGAATCAAGAGCGAGGGGCTCGGTTCAGTGTCTCCCCGAGCGAAACGCAAGGTCTCTCGACTGCGTTCGGCTACGCCTCACTCCGCTCGAGATGACAGGGCCTTAAGGAGAGGTGCAGGGTTCCAACTGTGCAGGCGATGTGCGGATGGCGGTGGTTTAGTGGCCGGCTTCGACGGCCGCGGCGGCCTGGGCGGCTGCGGGAAAGCGCAGGGTGAAGAGCGCGCCGCGGTCGGGTTTGTTGCGGCAGCTGATATGGCCGTGATGGTCTTGCATCACGCCATAGGAGGCGCTTAGGCCGAGGCCAGTGCCCTTGCCAACTGGCTTGGTTGTGTAAAAGGGATCGAAGACGCGCTCGGCATCGGCCATTCCTGGGCCGGAATCGGAGAATTCGACAACTACTTCCTTGTCGACCTGTCGCGCAGTCACCAGCAGCGCTCCTCCGCCAACTTCGTTAAGCGCATCAATCGCGTTTTCCGTGAGGTGAAGGAATGTCTGAAGAAGCTGGTTGCTGTTGCCCCAGATGCGCGGCAGGGCCGGCTCGAGGATGGCCTCGACGCGAATATTCTTGCCGCGAATCTGCACCTCGTTCATCTGGAGGGCGCGCTGCACCAGTCCGCCCACATCGATCAGAATTTTTTCCGAAGGATTTTGCTGGGAAAAACTCAGCAGATCAGCCACCAGGTCGCGGGTACGACGAGCCTGCTGTCCGATTTTCTGCGCCATGGTCGCTTGCTCGCCCTGGAGCGACGCTTGCGATGCCAGCAACTCGGAGTATCCGAGAATGGCGGCGAGCGGATTGTTGATCTCGTGGGCCGCTCCGGCCACAAGCTGTCCGAGCGAAGCAAGCTTCTCTTTCTGCACCAAGTGGCTTTGCAGGCGCTGCAGGTTTTCGTAACTCTGGCGAGATTCATCGAGCAGTCGGATAAGTTGCCGGTCGAGCAGAATCTGCTTCAGGAAGACGAATCCGCCGAGCACCGTGGTGGCGGCCATGGTTACCAGCAGGCGGAAATTTCGTAGATCAGTTGGAGTGTTTTGGGCGAACAAGGCCCACAGGCCGAGCAACGGCAGAGATAGGATTGCAATCATCGCCAGGCGCGGCGCGACATTCGCCCAGCGCCCCGGAAGCTCCGGAGACGCGGGCACGCTCAGATCGACGTTACGAGCGGCGAACGCTGACCAGGTCAGCCAGCCGATCCCCACCAGGAGCAGCAGATCATAGATGCTGCCACTGTAGTAGTTCCCGCGGGCGATGGCTGCGTTGATGGCTTCGGAGCCGAGCGTGTAGATCGCGCTGCCCACAAACAGGTTCCAGTAAATCTTCCGCCACGCGCCGCGGGTCGAAGCCGCCACCACCCCCAGAACGAATACCAGCACCAGGTTTTCGACCAGGTAGAGCAGATCGTAGTTGCGGCTGTACACCGACACGTTGAGCTTGACGTACTGGTCAGGGAAAACGACGAACGCGTACAGGAAGAGCCACCAGACCAGCACCATGAAGAAGTTGATGGCATCGAATGCCGTCTTGCGATCGCCCCGTGGACGATGCGGAAGCAAGGCCACCGCGGCCATGAAAGTGACGATATGAATGAACAGGATCACATCGCCGATGCATGGCTCAGGCAGGTCCATGCGGAGAACCAGTTCGTAGTAAGCCCAGATCGAGCTGTTGATGGCCCAGAGAACGCAGCCTAGCCCGAGCAGCAACCAGAAAATGCGCGCGCGCGGTTGCCGGATTGCGTTCCAGCAGAAGGCAACCGAAGCGACGCTGAGCATGAGCAAGGCCAGCAAGTCGCCGAAAACCGTGGTCGAGAAACCGCGCGGCATGAACCACTCCGCCGCGCCCACGGCGATGGTAAGCGCCGCGATTCCCGCTAAGCCGAGTTTTTGCGAATACGACATCCGCCCTGTCAGTGTATGGGTTGAGCGCAGCGCTGGTGAAGATTACAGCGGGGAATGCCTGAGTTACATAAGTACTTCTCCCCACGGCCGACCGGCCTCATCCATCCCCGAGATAAAGGTCGTGATACCAGGTAGATAGAACAGGAGGGACGAACATAAAGTCGGTGACTGCCGTCACATCGGCAGGTGACTGACCGGATGATCGCCAGTCGTGGATTTTGGCGATGGCCGGAACGGACCGCTTTGCTAGAATCGAGCCATGGCGTTTCCCGTTACGCGCCTTCGCCGGCTCCGCAAAACCGAGTTGTTGCGCTCCATGGTGCGCGAAACGCGCCTCAGCCCTGAAAACTTTGTTTACCCGCTATTCGTCTGCCCTGGGTCGGGCGTGCGGAAAGAGGTGCGCTCCATGCCGGGAGTGTTCAACCTCTCGGTGGACGAAGCCGTGAAGGAAGTACGGGAGGCACGCTCGCTGGGCGTGCCCTCGGTGATCCTGTTCGGACTGCCCGAAAAGAAGGACGAGATTGCGACCGGAGCATGGTCGAATGACGGGATCGTGCAGCAGGCGGCACGCGCTATCAAACGTGAAGTGCCGGATTCCATCCTGATGGGCGATGTTTGCCTGTGCGAATACATGTCGCACGGACATTGCGGCATTGTGAAGGCGGCGCCGCAATCGCTGGGAGCCGCGGTCGCTTCGCCTCCGGCGGCCACCACCGAGTACGAAATCGTCAACGATGCGACGCTTGAAGTGCTGGCGAAGACTGCGGTTTCACTGGCGCAGGCGGGCATCGATATCATTGCCCCTTCCGACATGATGGACGGGCGCGTGGGCGCAATTCGCAAGGGATTGGATCAGGCCGGGCTGACCAACACGCCTATCCTTTCTTATGCGGCGAAATTCGCATCGGGATTTTATGGACCCTTCCGCGAGGCGGCCGATTCGGCTCCGCAGTTCGGCGACCGCCGTTCGTACCAGATGGACGGGGCGAACATCCGCGAGGCGATGCGCGAGATTGAACTCGATCTGGAAGAAGGCGCGGACATGATCATGGTGAAGCCCGCCATGCCGTATCTGGACGTGATCGCTGCCGCCCGCGAGCGCTTCGACGTGCCGCTGGCCGCCTACCAGGTGTCGGGCGAGTACGCGATGATTGAAGCGGCGGCCCGCAACAACTGGATTGAGCGTGAGCGCGTGATGATGGAGTCGCTGGTATCGATCCGGCGCGCGGGCGCGAGCATCATTCTTACCTACTACGCGAAAGAAGCGGCCCGGCTGCTCGGGTAGCTCAATTCACCACTGAGTCACAGAGCCACACAGAAAGCAAGGTAAGGATCTCGTTGTAGCTATTCTGTTCTGAGAATCCACAGTACCCAACCCAAAGGATTTTTAGCCTCGCTTTTCTCTGTGCCTCGGTGTCTCCGTGGTGAACAGGCGTTTGCTTTGCTTCCGCGCCGTTCGCGAATCCTTTTGCCCTGTCGTAGAATCACCTATTTGGGTCTATATCGTTATTCCTACCTGTGAGGGAGCACTCTTTTGGCTGAATCCATTTATGACATTGCAATTCTCGGCAGCGGGCCAGCGGGCTACACAGCCGCCATCCGCGCCGGACAGTACGGGCTGAAAACAGCACTGATTGAAAAAGATAGTGCGCTGGGCGGAACCTGCCTGCACGTGGGCTGCATTCCGACCAAAGCGCTTTTGTTCAACGCGGAATTGTGGGATCACCTGAAGGACGGAAAGGAATTCGGGATTGAAGGCGTCGGATGGCGCGCAAGCTGAACTGGGCAGCCGTGCAGGATCGGAAGGGGAAGATCGTTTCCAAGCACGCCAAGGGTCTCGAGTTCCTGATGAAGAAGAACAAAGTCGAGACGATTAAGGGCTACGGCAAGCTGACCGGCGGACGGCAGAATGGCGTGTTAACGATCGAGGTGAAGGGCTCCGATGGGAAGACTTCGCAGATCAAGGCGAAGAATGTGATTCTGGCGACCGGTTCGGAAGCTCGTATGATTCCCGGGCTTGAGGCCGATGACCGCGTGTTGACGAACATTGAGATTCTGAGCTTGAAAGAAATTCCGAAGTCGCTCGTGGTCGTCGGCGCGGGTGCGGTGGGCGTGGAGTTCGCGTCGATCTATCGCTCGTTCGATGCGGAGGTCACGATTCTCGAAATGCTGCCACGGCTGGTGCCGGTGGAAGATGAAGAGATTTCGAAGGAACTGGCACGTGTGTATCGCAAGCGCGGCATCAATTTCTTCACGGGCGCAAAGGTCGACAAGATCGACAAGACGAAAACCGGCGTAGCGGTGACGTTCAGCGTCGACGGCAAGCAGCAGAAGATTGAAGCGGAGAAAATCCTGATCGCGGTGGGTCGCAAGCCGCGCACCGAGAACATCGGTCTCGAGAAGACAAAGATCAAGCCTGATCGCGGGTTCGTGAAAGTAAGCGAGTGGCTGGAGACAGACGAACCGGGCGTTTATGCGATCGGCGACATCGTGCTTGGCACGCCGCAGCTCGCGCACGTGGGCGCGATGGAGGGCATCGTTGCTGTGACGAAAATTGCGGGCAAGGAAGGCAAGCCGATCGATCCGCGCAAGATTCCGAATGCCACATACTGCCATCCCGAGATCGGCAGCGTGGGCCTGACCGAAGCGAAGGCCCGAGAAATGGGCTACAACGTGAAAGTCGGCAAGTTCCCGTTTACGGCGAATTCACGGGCGTCGATCGTCGGACAGCACGAGGGCTTCATCAAAGTCGTGTCGGATGCGAAGTACGGCGAGATCTTGGGCGTGCACATCATCGGACCCCAGGCGACCGAACTGATCGCCGAATCGGTTGCTGCAATGGAACTCGAGGCTACGGTTGAGGACCTGATGTGGACCATCCACGCGCACCCCACGCTGGCGGAAGCCATGCTGGATGCATCCAATAGCGTGTATGGGATGGCGATTAACGCGTAGCGAATGGCGGGAGTAAAGAAGATCGCGTTGACTGTGCTCAAGAATTTGGCAGGGATTCTCGGAGTATCAATTGGCTCGCTGGCGCTGTTTCTTTTGTATTACGAGGTGCACGACTTCCGTCCCTACGCTCCACGAATCCAGGAGATCTACTTGAATATGGACGCCTTGGACCGTGACTCGCCCGCCAACGTACAGGGTTTTGTTTGGAAGGTGGACGGCACTCACCTGGATTCCTTTGCGTCACAGAGCCTGTTGAATGAACTTCGAAGTCCAATGAAAATGGCGGCGTGGCACTACCATTCACTTATGTGGGATCTGATGTTGAAATGGCATTTCGACAAGAAGGAACGAGTCGCGTTGTACTGCCACTATCTTCCCTACGAGAAGGGGAGGGGATTCGCCAATGCCGCGCGATACTATTTCGGCAAGTCGGCCGACACCCTTAGCATGGACGAACTCGCCACAATCGTCGCGGTCGGGCGTTCGCCGAGTTACAACTCGCCCAGCCAGCATCCAGATCATCTCGACCAGGCCAAAAGGCGTTTGCTGTCATCCTATGAAGGTTCGAAATGATCTCGGTTCTCCAACTCGGCACCATCGACTACGCGACCGGCCTGCGGTTGCAGCAGAAGCTGGTCGACCTGCGCAAAGATGGGCACATCGGCGATGTCCTACTGCTACTTGAGCACACTCCTGTGATCACGCTGGGTCGAAACGCGAAGCGCGCAAATGTTGTGGGCAGCGACGAGCAACTGTCGCAGCGCGGCGTGGAGGTATTCGACTGCGATCGTGGCGGGGACGTTACGTTTCATGGACCGGGGCAATTGGTCGGCTACCCAATCTTCGATCTTCGCGGATTTCCGGCAGAGGATGGCAAGCGCAAGACGCTGGGCGTGATCGAGTATGTGCGGAGGCTGGAAGAAGTGGTGATTCGTACATGTGCGGATTTCCAAATTCCTGCGGAGCGCGTGGCCGGCTTCACGGGCGTGTGGACGATTCTCGAACACTCCGTCGCCGATGGAGAGACGGGCGTCCCCGCCCGTCCAGCACAAGCGCAGCACAATAAGAAGGAGCAAGGCAAGATTGCCGCCATCGGCGTACACGTCTCGCGCGGCGTCACCTCGCACGGCTTCGCTCTCAATGTAAATACCGATCTTAGCTTTTTCGACCTGATCGTGCCGTGCGGAATTGTGAATAAGCCGGTGACGTCGATGCAGAAGGAACTGGGTCATGCTGTGGATCTTCAAACCGTTGCTCATTCTGCTGCCCGGCATTTCGGCACTGTGTTTCACAGCCAGGTGCTCTGGCTGGAAACGCTGGATGCGTTGCTTGATGAAAAGGTCGGCGTTCCAGCGCGGCCTCCCGAGGAATTACGCAGACTTCATAAAGAAGAAGATGATATCCACTGGGGCTGACCGATTGGCCATGAAGCGGCAAACGATTTAGCATCTCCTTCACGGTCCCCGATGGCGAAAAAGACCAAGCCCAAAGCCTCGCGCGCAAAGTCGCCAAATCGTACGCGCGCCACGGTTTCCGCGAAGGGTCCGGCTTCATCCCAGCGCACCTACACCATTCTCGACTACCGTCTGGAGAAGCCGCGCTTCGAAATGCGCCAGGTGCGCGACGGCGACGTCGTGCGCTACGAAGTCTCGGGTACGTTGAATGCGGCCGTCCCGCCCATTCGCGAATCGAAGTATCTGAGCAAGTCGCAGTGCATCGAGATCTATCGGTGGATGCTGCTCAATCGCAAGATGGAGTCGGCGCTTGAAAATCTCTACAAGCAGGGCAAGGTCGTGGGCGGGGTGTACTTCGGTCTGGGGCAGGAAGGGTGCTCCTGCGCTTCGGCGTATGCGCTCAAGCAAGACGAGTGGCTTGGTCCGATGATCCGCAATCAAGGATCGCTGCTCGTACGAGGATTCTCGCCGCGCGACATCATGATGCAGTACATGGCAAAGGCGGGATCGCCTACACAGGGCCGCGACGCGTCATCGCACTTCGGAGACATTCAGGACCGCAATGTGGTCGCGCCGATTTCCACGCTGGGGGATCTGATTCCGGTGCTTGCCGGGGTCGCGTTAGGCGCTCGCATGCAAGGTAGGAACATCGCCGTGATGACTTATATAGGCGACGGCGGACAGTCGACCGGCGTCACCTACGAAGGCCTCAACTTCGCTGCCGTGCAGAACCTGGGCCTGGTGTTGTTCGTCGAGAATAATCTCTGGGGATACTCCACGCCCGCGGATATGCAGTTCCGCGTGGAGGACCTGGCCGAACGTGCAATCGCGTACGGCATTCCAGGCGTGATTGTGGACGGGACCGACCCGTGCCAAGTCTACGACGCCGCCCACGAAGCCTGCGAACGCGCCCGCCGCGGTGAAGGCCCCACGTTGATCGAAGCCAAGATGATGCGCATGAAAGGCCACGCCATCCATGACGCAGCCGAGTATGTTCCCAAGCCGCTGTTTGAGTATTGGAAGAAGCGCGACCCGATCTCTCGCTTTGAGAACTATCTGGTGAATGTGAAGAAGTGGTTGACGCGCACAGAGAACGAGAAGCTGATCGCCGACGTCGACGCCCAACTCGAAGCCGACCGGGACTTCGCCGTAGCATCACCCATGCCGGAACCCGAGAGCGCTGTTGGGCGGCCGTATTGCAGCCCGGAATGCCACGAGATCAGACCCAAGTACGCTGTGCCAAAGGTCAAGACGGGCAAGAGCGCGTTAACTCGACGTCAAGAGGCGGCGGTGCATTTGAAGTAGTTGGACTGAGAGCTAGTTCGATTGTCCTTTCGCTCACCGACGAAAACGCAAGGTCCCTCGACTTCGTTCGGCTGTCGCCTCACTCCGCTCGGGATGACAATTCGGGAGCGATCAGCACGCGAACCCAGTAAAACGAGATCGTGCGCAAGAGATTGCCCCCTCAATCGTGACGGCCGTCACCAAATCCTTCTCGCTCTTCCCGCTATCCTTTTCCATCTGTCATCCCGAGCGAAGTCGAGGGACCTTGCGTTTCCGGGGGGCTTATGCGCCGCGAGCATCACTACTACGTGTATATCGTGCAAAGCGCATCGCGCCGAGTTCTGTATATTGGCATGACCAACAATCTTTACAGACGCGTGGCAGCACAAGACTCATGCCTCCGAAGGCTTCACCGACGACTACAATGCAGTTCGCCTCGTATACTGGGAGTGTTTCGAGGATGTGTGCAACGCGATCGATCGCGAGAAGAAATTAAAGGGCTGGCGCCGCGAGAAGAAACTCTGGTTGATTGCGAAGTTCAATCCGGGCTGGAAAGGTCTGGCGGGGGAGTGGTATGAAACACAAGATCCCTCGACTGCGCTCGGGATGACAGGATTAAGGAGTTAGAAAGATTGATAGTTTACCGGATCGCAGGCCGCCGAGTTCAACCGCTTCGTGCTATCAGCTCTGGACTATCAGCCATCAGCTAAGACCACTATGCCGACCATCACCTATCTCGAAGCCATCCGCCTGGGCATCTGGGAAGAAATGGAGCGCGACCCTGCCGTCTTCTGCATTGGCGAAGACATCGGCATTTATGGCGGCGCTTTCAAAGTCACCGACGGCTTCATCGACCGCTTCGGCCCCGAGCGCGTCATCGATACGCCGATCGCGGAATCGGCCATCGTCGGTGCTGCCTTCGGCGCGGCCCTCACCGGAATGCGTCCCGTCGCCGAATTTCAGTTCATGGACTTCATCGGCTGCGCCTTCAACCAGATCACCAACATGGTCGCCAAGGCTCACTATCGCTGGGGCGCGCCTGCGCCGCTCGTGATCCGCGGACCGAGCGGGGGCAATGTCCACGGCGGGCCCTTCCATTCGCAGAATCCGGAAATGTATTTCGTGCACACGCCCGGGCTTAGAGTCGTGTGCCCTGCGACTGCGTACGACGCCAAGGGGCTCATCAAGGCTTCCATCCGCGACAACAATCCGGTCATCTTCTTTGAACACAAATATCTCTACCGCCGCATTAAAGAAGACATTCCGGCCGACGACTATATCGTCCCGCTCGGCAAGGCGCGTGTGGCTCGATCCGGCCGCGATCTCAGCGTCATCACTTACGCTGCCATGGTGCACGTTGCGCTTGAGGCCGCCGAACAACTAAGCGAAGAAGGGATCGAAGTCGAGGTCCTCGACCTGCGTACGCTCTCGCCCCTTGACCGCGAAGCTATTGCCAACACGGTGCGCCGCACAAACAAAGTACTCATCCTGCATGAGGACGTCCGCACGGGCGGCATCGCCGGCGAAATCAGCGCCATTATTAATGAAGAAGTCTTCGACGACCTGGACGGCCCGATCGTTCGCCTCACCGCACTCGACACACCCGTGCCCTTCTCGCCGCCTCAGGAAGAATTTTTTCTGCCGAAAGTTCGCGACGTCATCCGCGAAGCCCGCAAACTGCGAGCCTACTGACAAGGCGTAGCCGAGTCCATGAGCCGCGAACATCTCCCAGGCCAGCCACCCGTAGAGTGACTTTCTCTGCGTTCTCCGCGGCCTTTCTCTGCGGTCTCTGTGTTTTAAGATTTTCCCCAAGCGCTAAAGGCGCTCGTCGCGCAAAGAAAAATCCGCGAAGCCTCATTGAAACGCATCTCAACTCCGGCGACCCAGGGAAACCCTTCCGTCTCGTCGCCCGGCCCCGACTCGTTTATGATAGGGATTCTCCGGTTCGCAGCACTGGGATTCCGTCATTCCCCGTTCTGGTAATTGCTGCTTAAGTCGACGAAACCCGTTTATATTCTGGAGGCCTGATGCGCAACTTTATTCTTGGCGTCGTCGTCACACTGGCGGTGCTTGTCCTGGGCGGGATGGGTGCGGCCACGCTCGGATTCATCCCCACCCAAGCGAACGTGCAACCTCCTCGCTGGGAGCGTCACCTCGCCATGAGCGCCGTAGATGCCTACACCGATAAGCACGCCGGCGGGGTCACCAGCCCGGTCCTGCCCTCGGCCGAAAACTTAATCGATGGCATGAAGCTCTACACTATGAACTGCGCGGGCTGCCACGGGGGCCTCGACAAAAAGCCGGCTCCGCAGTCAGGATCGTTCTACCCTCCGCCCCCGCAGCTCGTCCTGCACCCTCCCGATGATCCCGATGCCCACAACTACTTCGTAATCCGCAACGGCATTCGCTACACGGGCATGCCGGCCTGGGACAAGGTACTCAGCGACCAGGACATGTGGAAGGTCACGATTTTCCTGTCGCACATGGAGAAACTGCCTGGTCCCGCGCAGGACTATTGGAAGAACGCGTTCGGCGTTGCGCCTCCTGGTGGAGAAGGCGGCCACGACGAGCATGAAGGGCACGAAGATCACGACAAGCACTAAACGGCGAGGCTGAGCGAGCATAACCGAGGCCCCTTGGACAAGCCAGCCTGCAGGCTGCTGCCCGTCGACCTCGCGATCAGCACAGAACCGGGAACACCCAGCAAAGCCGGGAAGGGCCCGACTTCAGTCGGGCCGCAAGCCGCCCAACTGGAACCGGCTTCAGCCGCTGAGGAGGCAGGCGCCTGCCTCCTTATATAATACGAATTTGTGCTTGGCCCGAAATTCATACCCGTGGGCCGTGCGGAAGGAACTTATGCCGACTGACGTCATCATGCCCCAAATGGGCGAATCTATTTTTGAAGGCACCATTACCAAGTGGCTGAAGAAGCCGGGCGACAAGGTTCAGCGCGACGAGCCCCTGTTCGAAATCTCCACCGATAAGGTAGACGCCGAAATCCCTGCTCCCGCTTCCGGCGTGCTGCAGGAAATCATGGTCACCGAAGGCAACACCGTGCAGGTGAACACGATCGTTGGCACGATTGCCGCTGACGGGGAAGGTGCCGCTACCCCCGCCAAGAAAGCCGCCACTCCGGCTCCGTCTGCACCGGCGCCGCAGCAGAAAGAATCCACTCCACCGCCGAAGCAGGCTGCAGCCCCTGCGCCCCAGCAAGCAGAATTTGAATCGCACGATGAAGACGTCCGTTCGTCCCCACTCGTTCGCAAAATCGCCCGCGAAAATAATGTCGAGCTATCTCATGTTACGGGTACCGGCCTGGGCGGACGCATCACCAAGCAAGACATCATGGCCTTCATCGAGAAGGGCCCGACCGAAGCTCCGCAGATCGCGCCCCAGGCTCAAGCCGACGGCGCGGCACAGACTGCTGGTCCGAGCGCTATTGCTCCGGCACCCCGTCCCGCGCCGGCTGCCATTCCTGGCGACGTCGTCCCGATGAGCCAGATGCGGAAGATCATCGCGCAGCGCATGATCGAGTCACGCCGCACCAGCGCTCACGTCCATTGCATGTTCGAAGTGGACCTGACCCGCATCGTCAACCTGCGCAACAAACTGAAGAACGGATTCGAGCAACGCAACGGCGCCCGTCTCACCTTCATGCCGTTCTTCGTGCGTGCCGCGATCATCGCCCTGCAGCAGTATCCGATCGTGAACGCATCGCTCGATGGCGACAACATCCGCTATCACCGCCACGTGAATGCCGGCATCGCCGTCGCACTCGACTGGGGATTGATCGTCCCTGTGCTGAAGAATGCCGACGAACTCAACTTCCTCGGCCTGCAGCGCGGCATCACCGAGCTCGGCGAGCGCGCCCGCAACAAGAAACTGATGCCCACCGACGTGGAAGGTTCGACCTTCACCATCACGAACCCCGGCCAATTCGGCGCCGTGTTCGGCCTCCCGATCATCAACCAGCCGAACTCCGCCATCATGGGCGTAGGCGGCATCACCAAGCAGCCCATGGTCATCACAGACAAAGACGGCAACGACTCAATCGCGATTCGCTCGGTAGTGCACCTCACGCTAGGCTACGATCACCGCTTCATCGACGGCGCAGTCGCCGACCAGTTCATGGCGCTGGTGAAAAAGACGATGGAAGGCTGGAGTGAAGACGTCGGGTAGGATGGAATCTGCTGAAGGCTTCGCTCGCACGCAAAGCAGTCGTCTCGTACCAAAGCAGTCTGACGGGAAAGCAGTCTCACAGGATAGCGATCTCGCGGGAAAATAGTAGTCGCACGGGACGCAACAGAAACCAAGCCGCAGAGCGGCGACATTCATTAGCCCAGCGCGTAAGCGCTGGGTTTTTCCGTCAGCACACATCAGCCCCGGAGGGGCGATAGCAAAATAAATCCAGAAGGGCAGCGGGCTCTAGTGCTTCCGCTGCCCTCTCTGTTGCGCGCCTGAAAGCGGCTTACTTTGCCGCCGCTGGCTTGCTCAGGCCCGCAGACTTCGCATACGCCTCAATCGCCACAATCAATGCCTTGATATCCGTAACCAACTGCTGATCGAGCGTAATGTTGATCCCGTTAACTGCGGCTGCGTCCGACGGCAGCGTGAGTGGCCCGCTCATCGCGTCGCCATTCTTCGAAACGTACGATCCGGATCCAACATTCGCGACCGCCGAATCCACATACGCCTTGTTCACCGCGATCGCGTCATCCACATACTGCTTCGACGCCAGCGGTGCCGCCGTACCCGTACCCGGTATCGCGCGCACCGCGCTGATCGTTGTCGGCGACGACGCACCCACCAGCCAGTACTCAGTCCGCACAACGCTATCGAGTTGGAAAACAACCTGGTAGTAACTCCCGCTCGGCGTTGCCCCAGTGTTCGGCACCAGGTCCACTGCCAGCGATCCTCCGCTCCCCAGCGTGACGCTCTTCGTCCCTGCGGCCACCGGCTTGGCGTCGGATGTCGTGAAGGCTGGCCATGAAATGAGCACGGTTCCAGAGGCAGGCGTGCCGTCCGCGCGGTAAACCGTATCGCTCACGCGCGTGATCGCAGGAGCGCCGCCATCCGCCGCGTTCGCCGTACCGCTCAGCGCGCCCGAAGTGGCCAGCACTCCCCACCAAACCAGCAACACCGTAAGCAGACCAAAAAAAAGCCGCCCCTCCGGGCGGCGTCGACCATCCAACATGCCTTCCTCCTGTAACCGATCCATCAATCCCGACCGGCGACCACCCACGTCATCCAGTCCGCAACAAATCCGTGCGACCAAAAAACAAATTGTCATCCTGAGCGAAGCGAAGGACCTATGTACTCGTTCGCGCCACCACACACCGCGGGTGCCCCAGCTGCATGCATCTTGGGATTTTCTCCCCGTCCTCTGCGGCAGTTCTCCGCGATCTCTGCGTTTTAAGATTTTGAGGGTCTACTTCCGAGCCGCCGCATAGCCACTCAGAAACCTCTCTACACTCCGCACATAAACATCCGCAAAATCTGCCTGCGGCCGCCGCGTCTCAATCAACCGGATCCCATCATTCAACTTCCACCCCAGCGCACACAACAAAGCCAATCCCATCATCGGCGCCCGATGTACCCCAGCCGCGCAATGAATAAACAACTTTGTCCCGGGCTGATCCAGCGCTTCAATCGCAAAATCCACGCCGCGCTGAAACACTTCCGCCGGCTTGGGCAGAAAATCATCGTCAATCGGATTCCACAGCACTTCCACTCCAAACGGCCCGGCCAGCGGAGTGTCATCAAACTCGATCTGCATGTCGATCACGTGCGAGACCCCGGCCTGCGCCACCGCGGCCATATTCTCCTCGTTCCAGATCCCGCCCCCGACCGCAATCCGGCCGGTCACCCATGTCATATCCATGCGCTAAGTTCTCACCCTCACCAACCAAAAAACTCAAAAAGGCAACCCGCCACCAACGGCCAAGACCTGTCACCTGTGACCTGACACCTGTGACCTGTAACCCGTCACCTGTGACCTGATTTCGTCATTCTACCGAATCATCCTTCGTCCCCGCCGGAATCAACTCCCCATCCTTCGGCCCTTCCGCGGCTTCTTCATCGCCCGGCCCCTTGTACGGAAAATCGAACCGGTTCAATAGAACGCGTGCCAGGTCATTACTGTCTTCGGCTTCCGGCTCAACCGTACTAGCCGGATAAATTCCCAGCAGCTCAAACAAATACTTGAACGTCGCCAGATGCCCCTTCTCCGCCTCAGCCGCCATTGCCTCCGTCATCTTCGGCGCGTGCTCGGCGATTACATGCGATACCTTCTCGCGCGTGACTGCTACGTTCTCTGGTCCATTGGCCGCCTTCTTCGACGAACCCTTGCCGCCAGACTTCTTAGCCTTCTTCTTAGTCACAGCTTTCGCACTCATCCCATCCTCACAAGAATCAAAACTCTTCCCAACCGTTGTAATCCTGAGCGAAGCGAAGGACCTATGCACTCCCATCTGCCATCACAAATCGAGAGTGCCCCTTCCTAGCGCGCACTTGCGCTAGAGCCTGCCCTGAGCGCAGTCGAAGGGGGGATTCCACGAATGCCGCGATCTTGGGCTCTTTCTTTGCGTCCTTCGCGTTTCACTTAGCGTCCTTAGCGGTCAAAAGCTTTTTCCGCACTTCGAAGACGCACTCTCCATCAACCCCACTCCAAAAAACAAAAGGCGCGTCCGCAGGACGCGCCCTCTTAAAGAATCTCTCAATCTGACTCTCTAAATCTAGAATAGCAATTTTCAGGGGGTAAATGTGACATGATTGCGAAATTTATTTCTCCTCTTGAATCAAACGATTACAAATTTTTCGTCCTCTTCCCCCTCTTGACAAGGATTTTCGTCACTGGCTTTCGGGCTCTCCACGGGCTCCAGAATTCTCGCCGTCAGAAAAATTTCGCTCAGCCGGTCGAGCGCATCCGGAAGGTTTCGTTCCACAGTTCGCCGGGTGCAGCCCAGCAGTCTCCCCGCCTCCTCATGCGAAAAGCCCTGCAGAATCACGCGCGCAATCAACGTCTGTGACATGTGATCGAGTCTCGCCACGCAGCGTTCGACATCATGCACGAAGATCACCGCGTCCTCGAAACTCGAAACGCCATACGACGTCACATGCGTTCGGAAAAACTCGCTGCCCAGAATCGATGGCAACCGCCCTACTTCCACCGACATGCGAAAAAATTTCCGCAGTATCGCTTCCGTCCGCCGCCGATAGATCCATAGATCCGGATTCGCTCCCGAATCCCATGCCTCCTCCGTCCAATCGATCGACGCCGCCAGAAAACCTACCGCGGCCGTCACGCGTTCCCTCCTTCTCCGCACACCGCCGTCAATTCCGCCAGGCAGCCTTCGATGTCATCCACCGAATTCACCGCCACCACCACCACGCGCTTCCGCTTCGGCCGCGGCATGTCGGCCATCAGCGGCACGCAGCCCGGACAGTACACTTCCTCCGCTTCCTTCGCGCGAAACCACAACCCGCCGCACCGCTCGCAATACTTCAACTCCATCGGAACCAAAACATCTTCCAGACTTTCCATGATTGCCTCCTGAATATGAATGCAGTCTCTAGCGACTAAATAAAAAAGCCCCGCGCCGGTTTCCCGGACGCAGGGCTCGTTTCTCTTACGATGACCTGCTTGCGTTATTTAGTTATGAATGCCGAACTGCTTCCCGGCGCTCCCTGCTTGTCTTCCTGTGACCTGTCACCAGTGACCTGTCACCTGCTACTCAGGTCTGCTCCGGAAGTAGCCCTCCTCGTAGCCCGACTTCAGCACCCGTCCGTTCTGGACGACCACGCTGACCCGGCCCGTAAAATGAATTGCGGATAAAAGTTTTTCCAGCGACGCTGAGAGCAGTTCCGAGTCGCGCACCTTGCGGCGAAACTCCCCGAACCCGCGCTCTTCCTCGCCGGGCTGTACGAATTCCATGATTGCTCCGAGTAATACCACATATAAGCTATTAATGCCGCCTAGCGTATAGCTCACCGTCAGCAATGTCAAGAACTCTATTTCCTTTCAGATGTTGAACTTCACTTGTTAATATCCCATCGCTATAAGCCGGTGCTATACTTTCCGCATGAAATTCAAGGCTCTGCAGGATAACCTGCGCAAAACGCTCTGGGACCGGATTGAAGAGGGCGAACTCACCGGCATCCGCCTGGCGCAGCAGACCGGCTTCAAGCAGGCCCACATCTCCAACTTCCTCAATCGCAAGCGCGGACTCAGCATCGAAGGCATGGATAAAGTGCTGAACGTGCAGCACCTCTCGGTGCTCGACCTGATCGAACCCACCGAGGTCAACAAGCGCGCCAGCATCCTGCCCCCCACCGACGACGAGTTCGACAACGTCCTGCTCGTCGACGGCCCCATCGCCGCGACCGAACCGCTCATCATGAGCATGAACGTCCGTGAAATGTTGAAGTTCAAGAAAAGCTTCCTGCGCAAGATGCGGCCCGAAATTGAAGGCGACCGCGATAGCTGGGAGCGTTTCGTGATCATTCGCGCCGACGCGCGTGAGGGTATGAGCATGTACCCGCGCCTGCTGCCCGGCGCCAGCGTGCTCATCGACCGGCACTACAACTCGTTGAAGCCGTATCGCAAGGGCGAGTTCAACATGTACGCCGTCGCCAAAGACGGAGACTGCACCGTGAAGTACGTCGAAGTCGCCGGCAACCACCTGATTCTGCGCCCCCATAACCAGGCCTACCCGATCGAAGTCATGACCATGGACGACGGCAAATCCGCCGCCGACTACCTGATCGGCCGAGTCTGTTACGTGGGAATTGAAACTTAGGGCGAGTCGCTAGTCGTCAGTCGTCAGTTGCCAGTCGCCAGTCGCCAGCTTTTGCGGTCCAGCGGCAGACCTCGAACCACGGGTGCCCCATCTTTGCGCGTTCTTTGCGCAAAGGTGGGATTCCACGGCAGCATGAGTCTAGGGAAAGTTTTATCGGCACCGCGCATTTACTTGCGCGGTGCCGATTTCTCTTAACTTCAGATTGCAGATGCAGACTCTGTCATCCTTAGCGGAGTGAGGCAGCCGAGCGCAGCGAAAGCCGGCCCTGAGCGAAGTCGAAGGGGACCTATGCGTTACCGCACTGCACGCACTGCACGACAGACCGGCACGAACCGAGATCAATCTTCAATCCGAAATCAAAAATCGGAAATCCGCTCTAACGCTGCTCGCGGCTATCGTCTTCGCTCGGCACCGGGGCTATGGCCGACTTGAACTCCAGCTTCGTCGCGGGCAGGCAACGGGTAACCCTCACCGGTCGCGTAACGTCGGAGTCTTTGTCTTCGCGCGCCACTTTATACGTGCGCATGGTGTAACAGACGCCGTCACGCTCGAGTTGCGTGCCATCGCCGCGTATGAAGCTTCGGACCGTGCGATCGAAGTCCGCGCGGTCAGCGGCGCTGGGCGCAGCTTGCGCCGAATTTGCGCTTTGCGCATAGCTGGCAGCGGGCGCGGCCAAGAAGAAGATCAGGACAAGCAGGAGAAACACAAGGAGGCCGGTGATTCGCATGGCAACACCTCCAACGGCAACATTATAGCCCCGGAGGATTTCAGATTGCAGATTTCGTTGCAGCACACATGAGCTTACTGGCGGGAGAGTTTTTTTAATTTCGCGGGCCTCGTACCTGAACGGCTTGGCGAATGCCAATTTGAAAAATCTGCCATCTGCAATCTGAAATTTCCAACGGGCCTGCTTGCTGCTATGTTCGTGTCGGGTTCCCGGAGGCGCCATGAAACACCTGCTGGCTGTTCTGTTTGTGTGCTCGTTTCTGTCGGCCGCTGACTCATCCGATTACACCCTCAACGTTCACGTGACCAGCAGCCGCATGGTAATGGAACGCGGCGGCGGTGCGCACTTCCAGAAAGTGAAAGCGGTCATCGACGGCAAGAAGTATGAATTGGAATCGATCGAAGCGCCCAATGCGCTGCTGATGCCCGGTGACTACAAGGCGCGAATCGTCAAGGACCACCGCTCCGGCGACTACGACGTGTGGCGCATCTACGAGTTCCAGCTTTCTGACAAGAAGTTACGCCAATTCCTGATGATCGGCGTTCTCGAATAGCCTGTTCGTTGTCGCGCCGCGCCATCAGTAGGGGCTTCGCGCATCTCGAACACTGGGTGTAGCGTTTGACTTTCCTCGGCGGCCCTTGGCGATCTCGGCGGTGACCAGCTTCACCCGGCGCTTGCCGCACAGCGCGCGAGGCGCGTATGATGCTGCGTTCATCCTTCCCGGATCGCAAGCACGACGAGCCAGCGATGCGCTCGACAGAAGGCTGAGCGGAATTCGGGATGCTTCCCGGGCCTCGCGCCCCGCCTCCCCAGGCCATCGATGACAAAGGTCGCAAGCGGTTCCCTGCTCGGCATCGAGTCGCTCGACGCCGCAGAAATCCTGAAGATCCTGACGCTGGCGCGGCGCATGAACCCGCACAAGCCGCGCCCGCTGCTGCGTGGCAAGCGTGTCGTGCTGCTCTTCTACGAGCCTTCCACCCGAACGCGCTCCTCGTTCGAAGTCGCCGCCAAGTCAATGGGCGCGATGACCACGCTGGTGCAGTCGAGCGGGTCGAGCATCGAGAAGGGCGAATCGCTGCTCGACACAGGCTACACGCTGCGCGCGGTGGGCGCGGACGTGATCGTCATCCGCCACCCGCTGGCGGGCGCACCGCACCTGATGGCCGAGCATCTCGACATTCCGGTGGTGAACGCGGGCGACGGCATGCACGAGCACCCGTCGCAGGCGCTGCTCGACGCGTACACGATCCTGAAACACAAGAAGACACTGAAAGGGCTGCGGGTCGCGATCGTGGGCGACATCTTTCACAGTCGGGTGGCGCGCTCGGCGTGCCATCTGCTCTCGAAGTTCGGGTCGAAAGTCGTGCTGTGCGGCCCTTCCGAGCTCGTGCCGGAAATTGCGACCACGCTTGCGCCCGGAGTCAGTGTCACGCGACATTTGGAAGAAGCGCTGCGGGGGACCGATGTGATCACACTGCTGCGCGTGCAAAAGGAACGGCTCGCAGGATTGAAGCTGCGCCTCGACGACTACATCGCTCGCTACCAGATGACGGCGCACCGGCTGAAGATGGCGAAGAAAGATGCCATCGTGATGCATCCTGGGCCGATTATTCGCGGGCTGGAGCTGACCGGAGCCGTCGCGGACGGGCCCCAGTCGGTGATTGTCGAGGAAGTGCGCAATGGCGTGCCGACACGCATGGCGATTTTGGCGCGGGCGGCGGGAAGAGCGCGGTAAGCGTGATTCCGTGGAGCTCGCCGCTTCCGTGGAATCCCACCCTAGCGCATAGAACGCGCTAGGATGGGGCACCCTCGGTTCGTGATGGCGCATAGGAGTGCGGAGGTCCTTCGCTGCGCTCAGGATGACAAGGGGTTGTGCTGACGACTAGAGACTAGCGCCTTGCCACTTGAGGCTGACGACTAATTTCATGGCAGAAAAATCCAAACCGGCGTCGTTGCTGATCAAAGGCGGTCACGTGATCGATCCGGCGAACCGGATCGATGCGCTCATGGATGTGCTTCTGCGCGACGGGCAGGTGGCCGAGGTGGCTCCGCCCAACAAGATTCGCGGTAACGCCGAAGAGAAGTTCGACGCCCGTGGGCTGGTGGTGGCGCCGGGATTTATCGACCTGCATGTCCATTTAAGAGAACCCGGGCAGAGCTACAAAGAAACGATCGCTTCGGGCACGGCGGCCGCGGCGGCCGGGGGGTTCACGTCGGTGTGCTGCATGCCGAACACGATCCCGGTGCTGGACTCGCAGGAGTGGGTGAACTGGGTACGCCAACCCGAGCGGGGCGCGGTGGTCAATGTCTTCCCGGTGGCGGCGGCGACCCATGCCAGCAAAGGCGCGGTGCTCACGGACTTCCGCGGCTTGCAGCGTGCCGGGGCAGTAGCGGTTACTGACGACGGCCGTCCGATTCTCGATAACGACGTGATGCGCGAATGCCTGCGGCTCAGCGGTGAACTGAGTTTCGCCGTGGTGCAACACGCCGAAGATACGCGGCTCACGGAAAATTGTCCGATGAACGACGGCCCGACTTCTTTCCGGCTGGGGTTACGCGGCTGGAAGGCGTCCGCGGAAGCGGACATCGTGGATCGCGATGTCCAACTTGCCCAGCAAACTCCGAACGCGCGCCTGCACGTGGCGCACTTGTCGGCAGCGGATTCGTTGAAGGCCGTGCGCCGGGGTAAACGCGCACGTGCGCGCGTCACCTGCGAAGTGACGCCGCATCATTTCACGCTGACCGATGAAGCTGTCGGCAACTACGACACCAACTGCAAGATGAATCCACCGCTGCGCTCGTCGGCCGAGATCGAGTCAATCCTCGTCGCGCTGGCCGATGGAACCGTGGATGCGATTGCCACCGACCACGCGCCGCATGCCAGTCACGAGAAACAAGTGGAGTTCGAACGAGCGGCGTTCGGGATCACCGGCCTGGAAACGGCGCTGGGGTTGGCAATCACGAAGCTGCATCGCGAACATAAAATCCCGCTGGCGCGCATCGTCGAGTTGTTCACCAGCGGTCCGGCGCACGTATTCGATTTGCGTGGACGCGGCTCGCTCGGGCGCGGAAGCCACGCCGATGTCACAATCTTCGATCCGAAGAAGCGTTGGACCTTTGATGTGGCGAAGTCGCGGTCGTTGGCGAGAAACTCTCCGTTTGATGGATGGGTGCTGACGGGAAAAGTGATTGCTACCATCGTCGGCGGACGCGTGGTGCATCGGGAGTAGGGTTCGAGTTTCGAGTTTCGAGTTTCGAGTTTGGTTCAAGTTTCGTTTTTCTTCGATCGATACAGTCTGTAGTTTCGCCGCGAAACCCAAGGTCCCTCGACTGCATTCGGCTTCGCCTCATTCCGCTCGGGATGACAAGTTTTTAGAGTTGTTCGCAGGTTCACTTCTTTTTCTGCAAGTTTTCACCTCCCTTCGCGTTCTCTCTGCAGACAACCCAAGGCCCTACATCCTGCCCCGCTGCCTGTTTCCAAGTTCGGGCGGCGGGGCGGGATCCCCCAGACGTATGCAGTTTGTTCGGGTGTTTAGACGGATTCGGCCCAGATTTGTGGAACTGGCGGATCGGTTCGGGCGTAGTATTCGTTGGCTGCGGGTTCTCCCGGCCTCTCTGGCATCGGCCGCGTCGATTCATGCTCCAGCGGGAGAGGTGCTGCTGGCCTTTGGCGGGCGAGGGCGCCCGCCCTATACCGACACGGAGTTTCCATGATTGAACTCATCCATCTGCGCAAAGAGTATGACGAACTGGTGGCAGTACAGGACCTGAACCTCATCATTCCGCAGGGCGAGATTTTCGGACTGATCGGGCCGAATGGCGCGGGCAAGACGACGACCATCCGGATGGCTTGCGGCTTGCTTGCGCCTACGACGGGGCGCGCGCTTGTGAATGGCGTGGACGTGGCGCAGGAACCGGAGCGCGCGCAACTCGCCATCGGATATCTCTCGGATTTCTTCGCCGTGTATGAAGACCTGAAGGTCTGGGAATATCTCGACTACTTTGCGCACGCGTACAAAGTTCCCGAGAGCGAGATCCCTGCGCGGCTGACCCAAGTGATCGGGCAGGTGTCGCTGGAAGTGAAGCGCGACGCGATGATTCGCGGGCTCTCGCGCGGGATGAAGCAGCGCCTGGGCATTGCGCGCGCCATCATTCACCGGCCAAAGATTCTTCTGCTCGATGAGCCGGCGTCGGGGCTCGACCCGAAGGCGCGCCTGGAACTGCGCAACCTGCTGCGCGGACTGCGCGACCAGGGCACGACCATCCTGATTTCGTCGCACATTCTCACTGAGCTTGAGGGATTCTGCACGTCGATCGGCATCATGGAAAAAGGCCGCATGGTGCGCAGCGGACGGATCGAAGAGGTCACGGCGGCAGAAAACCTGGCGCGCGATTTCCGCGTGAGTTGGCTGGGCGACGCGCAAGCCGCGCTGGAAGCCAGGTTCGCGGGACGCACGCACGTCACCAATCTGCAACTAGGTGCGGGCACGGCGACGTTCCAGTTTGCGGGCTCGGATGACGATGCGGCCACACTGCTCGCGGACCTGGTGGCGGCGGGCGTCCGCGTGAAGATGTTCGCCGAGGTCAAGCAAACGGTGGAAGACCTGTACATGAAACTTTCGCGACACGAGGTGATGTGACGTGCTGACATTCTGGCGGAACCCGGAGTTCGCGCGGCACGTGCGGTCGGAGTTGCGGCCCGCGCGCGCCATAACGGTGGCACTGGTGGTGTTTCTTTTGTGCGCGCTGATCGGGCTGGCCAGCTGGAGCGAGAAGCAAGCGATCCTGGCGAGTGCGCAGCAAACCGCCAACAGCCTGGGCGGCAAATGGGTGGAGTATGCGGATCACCTGCAACGGGTAACTGCGCGACAGACCTGGCTCACCATCGCGCAGTGGATGTTCGGCCTGCTGGCGGGACTGGTCGGCTTCTGGTCGCTGGTGATGTGCGCGCAGTCAGTGTCGGGCGAGCGCGACCGCAAGACCTGGGATTTCCAGCGCACGACGAGTCTCACGACGGCGGAACTCGCAATCGGCAAAGTGCTGGGCGAACCGGTACTCGCTTACTTTGGAGCACTGTGCGCGCTGCCCTTCACGGTGATCGCCGGGCTGGGCGCGGGATTCACGATCTGGAACATTCTGAACGCGCTGGTCGGCATCGTAGCGAGCGCGTTGTTCCTGGGTGTATGCGGCCTCTGGATGTCGATCATGGTGGAGCAACGCAGCCGCAGCGTGAGCCTGCTGGGCGCGGTCTTTGTGTTCGGCGCCGTCCTCGGAACATACGGATTCATGGCATCGTGGTTCCCAGGTCTGGCTGCATTCGATCCCTTCATCAACCTGTACCGGATTCTCCAGTTGAGCTTCGACTATCACGGATATGTCGCGCCACGACTATTTGGCCATGCGGTCCCATGGCTGCTGATGAGCCTGCTGCTGTACGTGTCGTTTGGGGCGTGGCTCTGGATGATGATCGTGCGCAACCTGAAGCGCGACTACGCGGAGATCCGCCAGCTTTCGCGCTGGCAAGCCGTAGGGTGCGCCGCGTTTCTGAATCTGGTGGTGTATGCGCTGTTCACGTCGCGCGATGTGCTGGTAAAGTCCGACGTGCTGGCCAGTTTCGTGGTTGGGTTGAATGGCGCGGCCCTGTTCGTGATCGGGTTGGCGTCGCTGACGCCACCGGAGCGGTTGAAGGTGTGGTGGCGGGAACGCGCAGAAGGCCGCGGCGGAATGTTCTCAACCGACGGGTTGCCCTGGCCGTGGCTCGTGCTCTCGGGCGCGGTGGCGTATGGGCTGATGGTGTGGGGATTGCTGGCCTGGCGCTTCGCGCTCGATTTCCATTCGTCGTCGTTACGCACGGCTGCACTGCAGTTTGCGGTGGTCCTGGTGTTTGTGACGCGCGATATTTTGTTCGTTCAGTGGTGCACGCTGACGCGACTACGGCAGCCGGTGCTGAAGGGCATTCTGTTTCTGTGTCTGTACTACGCGACGGCGGGCGTGGTGGTCGCGCTGTGCAGCATCTCGGGAGAGTCGGTCTCGATGGCGGCGTTCAACGTGCTTACGCCGACTGGAGTTTTCCAGACGACTTTCGGGTGGGGCCATTACTCGGGAAGTCTGTACGCCGGACTGGCGCTGCAGGCCGGAGTCATCGGAATGATTCTGGTCGCGATCAGTCACCGGCTTGGAAGGCCGAGTCTGGTGCCGGCGGTGAGTGAGGGGTAAATGGTCTTGACGATGAATGATGCATAGGGTCTAGAGACTTTGGTGCCTTGCTTTGAATGGGCATGGCTTTGCAGGCGCCAGAAAAACCGACCGTAGCGCCGGCGTCCCGCCGGCAGTCGCGAGGGCATCTTGCCCTCGCCCACGGAAGCGAGCACAGCCAGAGCAGTGCGAGCTTTCAAAAGACCCGGCATTTGGTCGGGCCGCATGGGCGCCGTTATAGGGCGACTTCGCCGCTGAGGGGCACGCGGATACCGCGCGACGCCTAAGTCTAGCCCTTCCTCAATATTCATTTGCATGCAGCGAGGGCGGGACGCCCTCGCGACTGCCGGCAGGATGCCGGCGCTACGACCGTCAATCCGCGTGGTTGTGATTTGCGCCGCGGCCTACGTCCCAGATTTCTGCTTCGCTTTTTTCCAGCGGGTAGAGGTGCACCATCCAGTTGAACACCAGCGGATGGAACGTGCCACCGTTCGCGTCACAGTCTTCTTTCGTCGCAATCGATCCGTGCAGGCCGAACTTCGGGCCGAGCGCTTCCTGCTTGCGGTCGGCGGAAGGCATGCACAGGTTGACGTGTTCGTGCCATTGTGCGATCGACAGCGGGATGCGCTTGTCGAGGTCGGCTTCGTCGTAGCGTTTGGGGGCCGTGTACATCACGCCGACGAGTTTGTAGTTGTCGCCTTGTTTTTCGTAGAGCAACGACGTCGGATGCTCGGGGTTGAACGAGAACGCGGCCTCGAAGGCATACTTGTAGTTGGTGAAGTGATACAGCTTCTGTGGAACGTTGGGCAGGAAGATCTTGAATCCATCGGACAGGGCGGTGCGGTAGTCCTTGTACTTTTCAGCAACGCTGCGCGCCGCTTCGACAACTTTCTGCGCGCGCTCTTCATCTCCGGGCTTCGCGTCACGCAGGGTGGTCATCTTCATGTGCGGACCCATGTCCATGTGATGGCCTTCCATGGAGTGCATGGCCGGGGCGCTGGTAGCGGCGTCCATGCCGGGCATGTCTTTCATGCCGGAGGAGCTATTCGAGGATATGTCGTGAGACGATATTCCTGTGTTGGGGCTGGATTGGGGGGCCTGTTGGCCGAAGGTCAGGCTGGCGGCAAGTGATATCGTCAAGAATGCGGATAGGCGAAGCTTGCGCATAGGATCCCCACGTGTGCTCGATTGTATAAACACCGGGAAGGTTGGGTTGTTGCGCGAAAAGTGGATCGATTACGCTACTAATCAAATGCCTCCATTCATTCTGAAATACCGTTCCGGCCAGGAAATCAAGAAGGGCGATCGAGTACGGTTCCATGGAAACCCGGCTCAGATTGAGTTCGTAGCTTGCGATCCAGAAGCTTCGGATCCGGAGATCGGCTGGCACATGAAGGACTCCGGTGGCGGTGTGATGATTTTAGAACCAAAACATTTCGGCCGAGCATTTATTCGTGCTGAAAGCTTAGAAGAGTGTGACGATCCGGAGTTTGTTTCAAGGGAGTAGTGGGCTCTCCCGCTCGACGGGCGAGACGCCCATCCCTCCATCGTTTTAGGATCGCGTCGTTACTGATTCCGAGTTGAGGATACCGAGAGAGTTCAGCGTATCTTCCACTGCCGCCGTCCCCGTTCGCACGCAGTCGGGCACGCCGATTCCGCTGTAGCCATTCCCGGCTAGAGCTAATCCCGGCAACTTTTTTCGGAACGCCTCAATCCGATCGAGGCGATCGAGGTGTCCGACGCCGTACTGCGCCATCGCCCCTTTCCATTTGAAGACGCGGGTGAAGAGCGGCTCGGCTTTCAGGCCGAGAATCTGGTCGAGTTCCTGGCGAACGATGGTGAGGATCTGCTCTTCGGAGAGCGCGAGCATCTGTTCACCGCGGGCGCCGCCGAGGAAGCAGCGCAAGATGGCGCGGTCGTCGGGGGCGCGGTGCGGGAACTTGTTGTGGACGAACGTGGCGGCCAGCATGCGCTTGCCTTCGCTGCGCGGGACAAGGAATCCGAAACCCGGAGGCAGCGCGTCGCGCACCTGCTTGCCGTAGCCGAGCGCCACCGTGACGGAAGAACTGTATTGGATCGCAGCCAGTTCGGCGGCGAGATCGGGACCGCATCGTTGGAGCAAAGCGCGCGGCCGCGTGCGTGGGCAGCGCGACGATGACGGCGTCGAATTGATCGGACTGCAATCCGGCGGAGACCACCCATCCGCCTGCCTCGGGCGAAATCGCCTGCACGGGCGTCCCGGTTTTCAGCGATGCGGCGTCGAGCGCGGCCACCAGCGCGTCGACCATCTGCTGCATGCCTTCCTGCAACGACGTGAACAGCGGACGCGGCTTCGTCTTCGGCGCGCGCGCCATGGCAGCGCGGGCGGCGAGCATGGCCCGGCCCAGGCTGCCGTGCTTGGCTTCCATCTCGGCGAAACGCGGGAGCACGGCGCGCACGCTGAGTTGCGAAGCTTCGCCGCCATAGACGCCGGAGAGCAGCGGGTCGGCGAGGCGATCGACCATCTCGGGACCGTAGTGGCGCTCGACGAATGCTGCGACGGTTTCGTCTTCAGTGGCTTTGCGCGGAGGATGAAACCATTCGCGCGCCATGCGCAGCTTGGTCTGCATCGAAAACAGCGGCGACATCACGGTGGGCGCGAGCTTGGTGGGCACCATGAACATCAGGCCGTCGGGCATTTCGATCAGCTTGCCCTTCACCAAAATATAAGTCTTGCGGTCGGCGTCGTTCGAACCGATGAGCTGATCACCCAGGCCAATCTTCTTGCAGAGCTCGATGGCCCAGGGCTTTTCGGTGAGGAATGAATCGGCGCCCGCTTCGAGGATGCAGCCGTCGACCTTCTCGGTGACAAGGACGCCGCCGAGGCGCGGACTCGCTTCGTAGAGTATGTACTCGACGTCCACGCCGGCCCGACGGTTTTCTTCGAGCGCGTACGCGGCCGCGAGGCCGGAGATTCCACCGCCGATGATGGCGAGACGTTTCATGAAAAGGCAGCTATCAGCAATCAGTCGTCAGCTTTCAGTTACGGCACTGATCGCTCACTACTAGATACCGGCTTCGAGCCATGAGCTTAGAGCAACAACCCAACTCGCCGACTTAACCTTGCTCTGCGTCCTCTGCGGATTTTCTCTGCGGCCTCGGCGTTAAGAGCCTTAAAACCTAAAAATCTTAAAACGCGGAGTTCGCAGAGAACTTCCGCAGAGGGCGCAGAGAAAAGCTTACGGCATAAAAAGGAGATTCCGACACGTTACTGCTCTTGCCGGCCCTTCACGACTTCCGCCAATGCCGCGATCAGCTTCGGAGATTCGTTCAGCGACTCGGCGCGCCAGAGGCGCAGGTCGTGCTTCTTCGCGAATTCCTGAAAGCCGATATCGATATCGTAAAGCACTTCGACGTGATCGCATAGGAAGCCGATCGGCTGCACGAAGATTCCGGTATGACCCTGCGCTTTGAACTGGAGGATTGTTTCCTCGACCGTGGGACCCAGCCACGTTCCTCCCGACATACCCTGGCTCTGGAACGCGAACTTCCATTCTTCCGGTTGCAACTCCGCCTCGCGGGAGACGAGTTCGGCGGTCTCGCGGGCTTGCGTCTCGTAGGGATCGCCTTCGGCGATCGTGCGTTCCGGCACGCTGTGCGCTGTGAAGATGACGGGCAACTTGGCTCCGGCTTCGATGGAAGCTTCGGTGCGTCCGGCCTTGAGCTTCTCGACGAAGGCTTCGATCAAGAGTGGGTGGTCGTGCCAGGATTCGACGAAGTCGAGCCGGAATGGTGGACCTTGGGGTCCACCAACCGCCTTGCGGTAGAGGCCGACGCTGGTGCGGGAGTTCTGCGGCGCCAGGCAGATAGCGATGACGCGTTGCATATCGTCAGCGGCGATTTTCTTAACCACGTCGGGAATGAAAGGCTTCCAGTTGCGCATGCCGACGTAGACCGGCAATTGGAGTTCGCGGGCGAGGAGTTCCCCCTGGCGGGCGGTGATCTCGTTCATCGGAGAATGTCCGATGAGCGCATAGCGGTGCTGGACTTCCTCGATGACTGCCTGGGAAACGGGCCGTCCCCCGGTCACATGGCGCATGAATTCGGGAATGTCGTCGACGGAGTCGGCGGTGCCGTGGGCAAGGAGGAGGACGGCGGTTTGAGGGGCGCTAGTCATGGGAATAGGGCTATTTACCGCCAAGATCGCCGAGTACGCCGAGAAAACCCATTATTGATTTTTCTCATTTCGATTTTCTCGGCGATCTCGGCGTGCTCGGCGGTTAATTTCGTTAACGTTTTCCCGAATGCTCCTGCACGAACTTGCAGAGGCGCTTCACGTTGTCGACCGGAGTTTCGGGCAGAATGCCGTGGCCGAGGTTGAAGATGTGGCCCGGGCGTCCGGCGGCGCGGCGCAGGATATCTTCGGCGCGCGGCTGAATTTCTTTCCAGTCGGCAAATAGGACCACGGGGTCCAGATTCCCTTGCACGGCGCCCTGGTTTTTCATCAAGGCCCAGCCTTCGTCGAGCGGGATACGCCAGTCGAGACCGACGACTTCGGCGCCTGTCTCTTTCATCGAGGCCAGCAGAGTCGTGCTGTCGGTACCGAAGTAAATGATCGGAACGCCAGTCTTTTGCAGGCGCTTCACGAGGTCGGTGACGTGCGCGAGCACGTAGCGCCGGTAATCTTCGACGCTCAGACATCCGACCCAGCTGTCGAAGATCTGGATGGTGTCGGCACCGGCGCGCACCTGCTCGGTGGCGTACTCGCTGGTCACAGCGATCAGTTTGCCCATGAGTTCGTTCCACGCAGCGGGCTGCGAGTACATCATCTTCTTCGTGTGAACGTAGTTGCGCGAGCCGCCGCCCTCGATCATGTAACTCGCGAGCGTGAAGGGCGCGCCGCAGAAGCCGATCATGGGGAGCTTGTCGCCGAAATGTTTGCACACGATGCGGATGGCTTCGGCGACGTAGCCGAGGTCGGCGGCCTGATCGGTGCGCAGGCGCGTGATGTCTTTGCGGTTCTCGGACCGGCTTCTCGATCACCGGGCCTTCGCCGGCTTCGAAGCGGAAGGGCAGGCCCATGACTTCAAGCGGGAGCAGCAGGTCGGCAAAGATGATCGCCGCATCGACGCCGATGGCTTCGGCGGCCGTGATGGTGACTTCGGCGGCGAGCTCGGGCTTCTTGCAGATTTCGATGAGCGAATGTTGTTTGCGCACGGCGCGGTATTCGGCCATGTAGCGTCCGGCCTGGCGCATGAACCAGACAGGCGTGCGGTCGACGGGCAGCGCCTTGCAGGCTTTGATGAAGCGGGAATCAGGAGCAGACATGAATGTGTAAATGTAACATTTTCTGAGTTAGGACCCCTTACCACAGAGGAGACGGAGATCACTGAGGAAAATGCACCAAATCAACGATGGAGCGGCGGGCGTCCCCGCCCGCCGGCCCTTGACGTTACACAAAAGGCGGCGCGGCGCGTCGACTGAAAGTAGCCCGCCACTTCAGTGGCGGGTAGGCGTCGTCTACCGATCCGTGCCGTAGGTACGGTTGAAATGTCTGCAGATTATTTCAGGCGTCCCTCCGGGACGAGCTCATCTGCGGCGGCCGACCCGGCGCTGAAGCGCCGGGCTATTTTCAATCGTCGCTCCGCGACCGGGCACTACATATTTCAAGTCTCAGGAGCGCGTCAGTTTTTCCAGGTTGATGCGGCTGCCATGCTGGTGGATGTCGGTGACGATATTCAGCGCTAGCGCCAGCGCGCGGCGGCCGTCTTCGAGGGTGACCACCGGCGTTGAGCGACGACGGACCGCGTCGAGGAACGAATGCAATTCTGCACGAAGCGGTTCTTCGGATGTCACCGGCGGCTTCAGCATCCCGATTTGCGGATTGATCGAAGGCGTGGTTTTCGGCGAGGAGTCGCCCACGGTAAATGCAACCACGTCCTGCCTTCCGTAGTCGATGGAGATGTACTGGCGCGGCTGAAAGAAGCGCAGCTTGCGGATGCGTTCCGTGGACACGCGACTGGCGGTGAAATTCGCGACGCAACCCGAGGCGAATTCAATACGCACGTTCGCGATGTCGGTTTTGCCGGAGAGGATCGGGAGTCCGACCGCGCGCACTTCTTCCACGGGCGACTTCACGAACGAAAGCACAATGTCGAGATCGTGGATCATCAGGTCCAGTACCACATCGACATCGAGCGAGCGGGGCGTGAACACGCTCATGCGGTGGACTTCGAAAAACATCGGCTGGGTGATCAGCGGGAGGGTGGCGCGAACCGCCGGGTTAAAGCGCTCAAGGTGCCCGACCTGGGCGACGCGGCCTCTTTCGGCGGCGATCTTTACGAGTTCATCGGCCTCAGTGAGCGATGTTGCCAGCGGCTTCTCGATGAGAACATCGACGCCAGACTCCATTAATGCACGTGCGGTCGCGAGGTGATCGACGGTCGGCACGGTGACCGAGGCCGCCTGCACTTCGCTGTGTGTGGTAAGGAGCTGATCGAGGGATCCGAACGACCGGCAGTTGAATTCGCGGGCGACCGCGTCAGCGCGGGACACGTCGCGGTCGACCACGCCCAGCAGGCGGAGCGGCTCGCCCTGCTGCTCAAGTTCCTTGTAAACGCGGGCGTGGTTGCGGCCGAAGGCGCCGACTCCGACCACGACGACGTTCACGATGCTGGCTGGATCCAGGGCGATTTCCCGGCAGCTGGTTGCTGCCGCAGTGGATTGTACTCACGAACCGCAGCCGCGCGTATCGGAGATTTGCCGCCGTAGCCTTTATTACAAACGGGTCTTTTTCAGGATCGCGATCTGCCCAGCGTGGTAGATCTCGTGCTGCGCGACGCCCAGCAACATGAAACCGATATCGTATTTCTTGCCGGGAACACGCTCGCGCAGGCGCGCGTCTGGGAGAGCTGCCACCGTTTTTAGAAGTGCTGCGTGGGCTGCCTTCACGTGGGCGACAGCTTTTTTCCATGCAGAAGCACTCTTGTCAGTGACCGGCGGAAAATTTTCGCGGTCGTTGAGTTGCAGAGCCTTGCCAAATTTGCCAAGTACGATGCGGCGGTTCACGGCACCATCCCAGGCGGCGATGTGCAAAGCGATTTCCCAGATGCTGTGCGTTTCTGGCAGTGGATGCGCAGCCGCGATCTCCGGGTCTATATCGGCGAGCAGTTCGAGCACAGCGGGGCCGTGCCAGGCCTCGCCTTCGAAGGCGTTGCGCAGTTGTTCGGCGAGTTGCGTGGCTTCGGTATTGCGGCTAGTTGGCGACGATGGTGATTTGGGCTTGATTGGCGGCATCTCGCACTCCGTCTCCGTCGAGGAGCAGACATTTGCCCGCGTCGAGCGCCAGGCAAGTGGCGCCCGCGGCGCGCATGACATCGATGGTTTTGATGCCGACGACCGGCACATCGAAGCGCATATCTTGATTGGGCTTCGCGATCTTGACGACGGTGAGCGCGCGGCTGAGGGTGGAGGCGTCTCCCGCGAGCGAACGCATGATTTGTCCGGCGCGTTCGATGGTCGCGTCGGTGCCTTCCATGGCTTCAACGGCGACGCAGGCCGCTTCGGCGACGACTACGGTCTGCCCGATGTCGTATTGCGCAAGGTGGCGGGCGACCGCGCGGCCGTAGTCGATGTTCTTCTGCTCTTCGGGGGAAGGCGGGCGCGCGGTGAGAACTCCGGACTTGGCGAGTAGAGGTTCGAGGAAGGCAGTGGAGTTTTCGAGCACGATGCCTTCGTCGCCGAGGACCTTGGCGACCGCACTCAGCAGGGAGTCGGTGTTGCGCGTACTCAGCGAGAGCAGGAGTTTCGCGAGACGCCAGTCGGGCTTGATGCTGGAGAAGATCTGCTTGTGCTTGACCTGTCCGGCCATGACGGCGCGGTGGACGCCTTCGCGCTGGAAAGTTTCGATCAGCTTGGAGAGTTCTCCGAGCGAGAGCCAGTGGACGGAGGCGGCACCACGGTCTTCGATCTCGGGAGCAGTCTCTTCTTTGATGGCGGCGACCACGACGTCGAGGCCTTGGGCGCGCGCGGCGTCGAGAATCAGGAAGGGGAACTTGCCGTTGCCGGCGATTAGGCCGAGTTTTGGTTTGGTTTCGAGCACGCTGTCGCAATGTGCGTTTGCTGATCAACATTGCGAGGGCGAGACGCCCTCGCGACTGCCGGCGGGACGCCGGCGCTACGGTTTAGTCTAGCACTCGTCGCTTAGCATATCGGCGCTTCACGCCTTCGGCCAGAAGCAAACAGCTAGTAGCTAGAAGCTAGAAGCTTCACTTAATCACTCCCCGCTCGGAACTCTCCACAAACCGAATCAGCATCTCGACATCTTCTCCGAGGTCACCTTCGGATTTTAGTTTCTCCAAAGCCTGGCTCGTATTCAGCTTTGACGCCAGCAGAATTTTGTATGCATGGTGGATTTTTCGGATGCGCTCTTTCGTGAACCCGCGGCGTTCGAGACCAACGGAGTTCGTCCCATAAGCGTGAGTGCCGCGTTCGGCGGACGTCTTCGAAAATGGCAGGACGTCTTGCGTGATGGTGGTGCCGCCGCCGATGAAGGCGTGCGTGCCGATGCGGACGAAGTGATGCACGGGGCAGAGCGCGCCGACTTGCGCCCAGTCTTCGACGACGACGTGTCCGCCGAGCGTGGCGGCGTTGGCGAGGATGACGTGGTCGCCGATACGACAGTCGTGCGCGATGTGAGTGTAGGCCATCACCAGGACGCGGTTGCCGACTTTGGTGAGACCCCCACCTTTCACGGTGCCGCGGTTGATGGTGACGAACTCGCGGATTTCGTTATGGTCGCCGATTTCGAGGCGGGTAGGTTCGCCGGCGTAGCTGAGGTCCTGAGGCGCGAGTCCGATCGAGGAAAACGGGAAGAAGCTGTTGTCGGCCCCGATTTTGGTTGGGCCCTCGATGGCTACGTGGGAAACGAGTTCGCAGTTCTCTCCGAGTTCCACGTTGGGGCCGACGGTGCAATAGGGGCCGATGTTGCACGAGTCGGGAATCTTGGCGTCGGGGCTGACAATGGAGGTGGGGTGGATGATCATTCGGGGCTGCGAGTGATTCGCGTCAACCTCAGGGGCTGAAGCCCCAGTCTTCGGTGAGTCTGGTGGCACGGCTGAAGCCGTGCCCTTGCCTAAATCTCGTCAAAGCGGAGTTGTCCGCAGCCTCTGACGTCGTGCCCTTCCCTTAATTCGCTGTCGAAGACCTTTTCTTAAATCACTTTGCTGTCGTACATCCGAGGGCGAGACGCCCTCGCGACTGCCGGCGGGACGCCGGCGCTACCAACGTCAAATTCAGATTGCCGGTTCCGCTGGCGATTCGGCGTTGCCGGGTTGCGCTACGCCTCGGCTTACCAGTTGGCACGTGACTGTCGCTTCGGCGACTCGCTTTTCGCCGACGAAGGCTTTGCCTTCCATGCGGACGGCGTTCATCCGCCAGGACTTCACTTCCACTTCAATGCGCACTTGATCGCCGGGAACCACCGGGCGGCGGAAACGCGCGCGCTCGATTCCGGTAAAGAGCATGAGCTTGTGAGCGCGGTCGGCGACTTCGGTCAAAAGCAGCGCGCCGCCGGCTTGCGCAATCGCTTCCACGATCAGCACGCCTGGCATGATGGGCAGTCCGGGGAAGTGTCCCTGGAAGAAAGGCTCGTTGATGGTGACGTTCTTAATCGCAACAATGCGCTCCCGGGGCGTCATGTCGATGACACGATCGATCAGCAGGAAGGGGTAGCGGTGGGGCAGAATCTTCTGGATGTCATTGATATCCAAGGTGGTTGCAGCCGCTTTTGGCGCTTCGGTTTCGGGGTGCGTGATATCAGTCATGCGCTGGTTTCTTGCAGCCCGGAGATTATACTGTACCGCGCCCCGACCGTAAGCTCCGGCGCATAGGGAGCTGCGTGGAGGGGCCGGCAGTCGTGCTTCGACCGGAAGGATCGCCCCGAAACTGATTCGATGACCAAGAACCCCGCTCACTCCATTCCAAAATCCAATCACCAGATCGCGCAGATGCGGCTGCAATACTTCGAGCAGCAGCGCGATCACATGATCGACATCATTCGCCGGCTGGTCGAGATCGAGTCGCCCAGCGACAACAAGCAGGCCGTTGACCGCTGCAGTGCTTTCGCTGCTGAAGAATTCGCGGCGCTGGGCGGGCGCGCACAGTTTCATCGCGTCGCGGACTTCGGCAATCACCTGCAGGTGGACTTCCCCGGCGAGACGCAACAGAAACCCGTGCTGCTGCTGGGCCACTACGACACGGTGTATCCGCTGGGAACGCTCACGACCATGCCGTGCCGCGTGGGCAACGGGCGCTTGTGGGGACCGGGCGTGCTCGACATGAAGTCGGGCATTGCGCTGATGATGTACGCGATCCGCGGGCTGCAGGAGTGGGGCGGGCAGCTTCCGCGTCCGGTGACGGTGTTGCTGGTCTCGGATGAAGAAGTAGGTAGCGACACGTCGCGCGCGATCACCGAGGAACTGGCGAAACGCTCGTCAGCGGTACTGGTGCCGGAGCCTTCCTATGGGCCCAGGGGCGCGGTGAAGACGGCGCGCAAGGGTGTGGGCGAGTATGCGATGAAAGTGACGGGCGTGGCCTCGCATGCGGGCCTGGACTTCGAGAAAGGGCAGAGCGCGATCCTGGAGTTGGCGCGGCAGATCCTGGCGATTACAAAGATGGTCGATCTGAAGCGCGGGCTCACGGTGAATGTTGGCGTGGTGAATGGTGGCACGAGGACGAACGTCGTCGCGTCAGAGGCGCACGCGGAGATCGATGTGCGCGTGGCGCGGATGAAAGATGCGCTCGTGATCGATAAGAAGCTGCGCGCGCTGCGTCCGGTGAACCGCCGATGCAAGCTGGAAATCAGCGGAGGGGTGAACCGTCCACCGATGGAGCGCAACGCGGGAGTTGCCATGCTCTTCGACCGAGCGGCGGTGATCGCACGCGATCTGGGCTGGAAACTGACGGAAGCGGCTGTGGGCGGCGGGTCGGATGGCAACTTCACGGCCGGGCTGGGCATTCCGACGCTCGACGGGCTGGGCGGCGTGGGCGACGGCGCACACGCGGTGCACGAGTCGATCACGGTGTCGGAACTGCCCCGGCGGGCGGCGCTGCTGGCGGGGTTGATTGAGAGTGTGTAGGGGCGGGTCTCAGGTCTCAGGTCTCAGGTCTCAGGTCTCAGGTCTCAGGTCTCAGGTCTCAGGTCTCAGGTCTCAGGTCTCAGGTCTCAGGTCTCAGGTCTCAGGTCTCAGGAAAGGCTAGTGGTTCGTGCTATTACAGCAAGCGTTTTGTTGTTTTATGCGCGCTGATTTTCTGCAAATTGTCCCTGTTGTCCATCCATCTGGTTTCACACTTCATCGTGGATTTGGGATGGGTTGTGTGGCAAGACGTCGCGAGGCGACGTTTGAAAATAGCCCGGCGCTTTCAGCGCCGGGTCAGCTGCAGCGGATGAGCGCGTCCCAAAGGGACGCTTGAAAGAGTTGCACATGTTTCAGCCGTGCCTCCGGCACGGAGTCAGGTTTTGTCGTTAACCCGCCACTGAAGTGGCGGGCTACTATCGGAACAAACAGAGCGCCGGTTTCAGACTCACCGCAAACGGTGCAGAATCCGGATAGCCGACGACCATCGACCAACCTGATGGCTTAGGCGTAAGCGGCCGAGCAGTCCCGAACGGCACTAAGTCTTCGCTAACGACTAGCGACCAGCGACTAGCGACTAGCGACTAGCGACTGTCTTTTGACTCCCGCCCGTAACAGGCCTACACTTTTAGCAAGGGATGGCACCGCCCGAGTGCGCCGCGGGTATCCCACGGAGGCAAGAAATGCCTGGAAAATTGGGTTTACCGGAGATTTTGTTGATTCTGGCGGTCGCGCTTTTGATTTTTGGCCCGAGCAAGCTGGCCGATCTGGGCAAGGGACTCGGCGAGGGCATCAAGAATTTCAAGTCGGCCGTGAAAGACGGCGAACAGAATTCGGACAAGAAGTCCTAGCGTAAGTTTCTCTTCTCTCGTGCCGGCTGTGGATAGCCGGCCATCGTTCGCTATGCTATTGGTTCTGCAGCCCTGCTAAATCCCGCCTGCTTCTTTCAACATGCGGTAGACCAGCGCGATGGGAAGTCCCACCACGTTCGAGTAGTCGCCTTCGATGCGCGGAATCCAGCGCGAGGCCATGCCCTGAATGGCGTAGGCGCCTGCCTTGTCCATGGGCTCACCGGTCGCGATGTAGGCGCGGATCTCGTCGTCGGTGATCGCGCTCATGGTGACGATCGTCGTTTCCGAACGGGTATCTCCGAGGGCCGCGTCGTTTTTGGCGCCGGCTGGCGCGTTGGCCTTCGGGCCCATGACGCAGACTGCGGTGATGACTTCATGAGTCCGGCCGGAGAGCAGGCCGAGCATGCGTTCGGCGTCGGCTGGGTTGCGCGGCTTGCCGAGAATTTCCTTGTCGACCACTACGACCGTATCGGCACCCAGCACAAAATCGGTAGGCTTTTGCTTGAAGATGGCCCACGCTTTCTCGCGGGCAAGGCGCTCGGCGAAAGTCCTGGCCGCTTCGCCGTCGAGCGGAACCTCGGGAATGTTGGTGGGCTGCACAGTGATGGCGATGCCGGCGGCACGCAGCAATTCCTGGCGACGGGGCGAGGCGGAAGCCAAGATCAGACCCATGGGGCAGAATTCTATAAGAAGCGGGACGCGAGGGTGCGCAGGATGATTCGGAAAGTTGAACTCATGGAGATCTGTGGCTAGACGCCCTGATTCCTCCCCAATCGATGGAATGTGGTTCGTGAACTACCGCGTTGGCAGAACCTTCAGGCATTTCGTTGACTTGGGCCAGTCGCGGACCTAAGATTCGTGCCCAATGATCGGCCAGACCATCTTGCACTATCGCATCATCGAAAAGTTAGGTGGCGGGGGGATGGGTGTGGTCTATAAGGCCGAAGACACTCATCTGGATCGTTTCGTCGCTCTCAAATTCCTACCTGACGAAGTGGCAACCGATCCTCAAGCCCTGAGTCGTTTCAGGCGAGAGGCAAAAGCAGCATCTGCACTGAATCATCCCAACATTTGCACTATCTATGACATTGGTGAGCAGGATGCCCGCACATTCATCGCCATGGAGTTTCTCGATGGTGTGACGCTCAAGCATCGCATCGCGGGTCGTCCGCTAGAGTTGGAAACTCTGCTGTCGCTCGGCATCGAGGTCGCGGACGCACTTGATGCCGCACACGGACAAGGGATCGTTCATCGGGATATCAAGCCCGCCAATTTGTTCGTGACCAAGAGGGGACATGCGAAGATCCTGGACTTTGGATTGGCCAAGATCATCCTGGAGCCGGGCTCTTCCAGTTCGGCGGCCGCAGCCCAAACCGTCGCCAGCGTCAACGAGCAGCACCTTACCAGTCCGGGGACTGCGCTGGGTACTGTGGCCTACATGTCTCCGGAGCAAGTGCGTGGCAAGGAACTTGACGCGCGTACTGACCTCTTCTCATTCGGGATCGTGTTGTACGAAATGGCCACGGGTGTATTGCCCTTTCGGGGCGATACCTCAGGCATGATTTTTGATGCAATTCTGAACCGCCCCGCTGTACCTCCGGTACGACTGAATCCTGATCTGCCGGCAGAACTGGAGCGCATCCTTCTGCGAGCTCTCGAAAGAGATCGCGAATTGCGGTATCAGCATGCTTCAGACCTTCGCGCCGAGCTACAACGGTTGAAGCGGGATGTGGACAGCAGCCATAGCTTGGCGACAGCCAGTTCTTCCGCCAGCACCAGCGCGCCCGATTTTCCTTCGGCCGTAATTCCTGTTTCTGGCGCGTCTGTAAAAGCGCATAACTCTGGACACACAGCCGCGGTGGCGGACACGTCCGGTAAAAGCGTGAAGCGGCGGTGGATGGGTGCGGCCGCTGCCGTCGTGGTGGTTATCGGCGGAATCTCTACGTATTTTTATACGCATCGCGCGCATGGGCTCAGTGATAAAGATTCCATCCTGATCGCCGACTTTGTGAACACCACCAGCGAGCCGGTATTTGACGGCACGCTGAAGCAGGCGCTGGCGGTTCAATTGCAGCAATCACCCTTTCTGAGCATTCTTCCTGAAGAGCGGGTGCGAGAGACGCTTCAGTTCATGGGCCGTCCTCCAGATGAACACGTAACCGGCGCGGTCGCGCGTGAGCTCTGCCAGCGAGCTAACGCCAACGCCGCCATCAACGGATCGATTGCCTCTTTGGGGAGCCAGTACGTAATTTCGCTTGAGGCTGTGAATTGCAATACGGGGGAATCTGTGGCCCGCGAACAGAGCACGGCCGAAAGCAAAGAGAAAGTCCTGTCCGCTTTAGGTTCAGCTTCGTCGCAGCTACGCAACAAGCTGGGTGAATCTCTGGCATCGATCCAGAAGTTCGACAAGCCCGTCGAGGAAGCCACAACTTCTTCTCTGGAAGCACTGAAGGCTTACACGCAAGGGCAACAGGAAAGCAACGCCGGCAATGACCTTAAAGCGCTGCCATTCCTTCAGCGAGCAGTTGAGCTGGATCCAAATTTTGCAGGCGCGTACGCCAACATCGCCGGCGCTTATGCCAACGCGGGTGAGGAGGCAAGCAGTATCGAGTTTGAAAAGAAGGCCTATGCCCTGCGCGATCGGGTCAGTGCGCGTGAAAAGCTGGAAATTGAGGCAACCTACCACTGGATCGTCACCGGGGATTTCGAGAAGGAATCCGCCACCGAGGAACTGTACCGGCAGACCTACCCCAGGGAGGCCGGTCCAGTTAACAATCTGGCGGTCGGCTATTGCCTCTTTCTAGGCCAGTTCCAAAAGGCGGTCGAAGTGGGGAACGAAGCGATCCGGCTTTCTCCCTATGTGCCTGGGGCGTTTGGGGCCGTAGGATGTGGCCATCTTGGCCTCAATCATATAGACGAGGCCAAGACTTTCCTCGAAGACGCCCTACCGAAACATCCCGACTCCTTTCCTGTTCATTTTTACACTTACCTGGTAAACGGCCTGCTCGGAAACGAAGCGGGAATGGAACGTGAAATCCAATGGGCCACCAAGGAGGGAAATACTCAGGGTGGTGGTCTGCTCGCCTATGGCGTCGCTGGGAGGGCGTTCAACGCAGGGAGCTTAAAGCGGGCACGGGAGTTAACTACGCAAGGTGCCCAGATCGCAAAAGAAAACAATCTCAAAGACAGCGCGGCAGAGTTTATTGCTTTTCAGGCTTTGATGGACGCACAAGTTGGCAGCGTTGCAGCGGCCAAAGAACGCGCGGCCGCGAGTTTGGCTGTCAGCCGTGTGCGAAACAATCTGCCCATCGTGGCGCTCGCTCTGGCCCTGGCCGGAGACTCCAGTCAGGCGCAAAGAATCACGGAGGAACTCAGGACCCGATATCCCGCCGACACAGTCATAAACGATGTCTTCGTACCGTGCAGCCTGGCCATCCTGGAATCGAGCCGTGGAAACGCCGCCAAGGCGATCGAACTGCTGCAGACAACCAGTCGCTATGAGCTGGGTCCCGGTTTTGGTTTTAACCCCATTTACATCAGGGGTCTCACCTATCTCCGCGAAAAGAAGGGGCAGGAAGCCGCTGCCGAGTTCCAGAAAATCCTCAACCAGCGGGCACTGGGAGCGACTATGCCCGTCTTCAGCCTGTCGCATGTTGGGATCGCCCGAGCCTATGCGCTCACAGGTGACACCGCGAAGTCACGCAAGTTCTACCAGGACTTCCTGGCGCTCTGGAAAGACGCAGACCCTGACATCCCCATCCTGAAGGAAGCTAAAGGTGAGTATGCGAAGCTGCAGTAGGTCGCTCGCAGAATAACTATCGCAACAACTCCGGAAGGCTAAAACTAAGAGTGCCCCAGGCGACTTTCACCCAATGGTGACTTGCAAGCCGCCCAGAGCACAATACAGCACCGTTGTTAGTCTACGAAACGCCCCTCACCCAGGCTGTGACGCCGGGCACCTGTTTTCGTGACCTGTGGATGGGACGAGCGTGATCTTGGACGGGGCGCTGTTGTCCTATTGCTCAGATTGCGCGTCTGGGCGGCCGCTATTGGTCGTGCCAGTGAAAGAGCTTGTGCGTGATCTTCCACTCGCCATCGCACTTGAGCAGGGTGAACACGTCGGAGGCCCGGGCGTTCGCACCGGCCAGCTTGCCTGACCAGCGTTGCACTTCGAGGTGCACGACGGCGATGGTCTCGATGATCTCGATGCGCGCGAAACGAGGATTGATATTCGGCGCGGGGCCGTTCGCGGTGATCCATTGGAATACGTGCTCGACCGAGCCGCTGTATTCAATTCCCTGGCAGTAACCGGAGATGGTTGCGGAAGGATGAAAGGCGGGGCGCATGAGCTCGCCATCGCCGGCGCGAGCGCCTGCGATATAGCGGTGCATGGTGCGGGTGATGGCGTCGTGCTCCGCGAGATACGCGTTGCCGGCCGGCCTGACCGGCGGGAAGCTCTCGACTTCGTCGATCGAGAGATCGGGCGGACACTTGGTGCGCAAACGGCTCCACGCTTCTATTTCATGCTTGTAAGCGAAGACCGTGTCCTGCTTCTCGTGCTCGCGGCGGTGGACCGGAAGTCCCTCGCTCGCTTCCCAGCGTCGCACCGTGCGTTCGCTGCGCTCGAGGTAGGCGGCGATCTGCTTCCACGACTCGAGCGTCTTCTGCGGGGTGTTCTGCAGGCGCATACCAAAATTCCCGCCGGAGACTATACCACCAGAAGCCGCGCTCATAAGCTGGGAAACTCATGCGTGCCAGTGAAATGCCTTCTGGATGATTTTCCATCCGCCCGGCATTTTGAGGAGCGTGAACAGGTCAGACATACGGACGCCCGAGCCGGCAAGGTTCCCGGACCATCCGGCGACCTCGAGGCGAACGACCGCGATGGTATCGAGTATGTCCACACTCACCACGCGAGGCTCGATCTTGGGCGCGGGGCCATTCTTGTCGATCCAGTCGAACAGGAACTGGGTTCCGGTGGCGAGCCTCTCGCCCGCATAGCCGAAGAAGGAAGCGTCCGGGTGGAAGGCGGGGCGCATGACTTCGCTTTTGCCTTGCTTGCTGCCATCAATGTAAAGCTGCACGGTTTTGACGATGCTGTCGTAGTCGGTGAGGTATTCGTGGTTAGTCATGCGGCAGACAGTAGGATTGGTGAGGGCGGGGCGTCAACTGACAAGAGTGGCCAAAGGCGGACTAGGGAAGCATTGGCCCGATCCAAGTCAATGAGTGGGTGGGGATGTTTCGCCAATTGGCGCGGGCGTTCTACAATTCTTCTCGTCACCAAGCAAAGACAATGCTACTCAGCAGAGCTGTCAAACGCAGTGCGATCAATTTTCGTCACCACATGGACGTTATTCACGCCTGATTCGCACTCACAATTGCCGCCGTCTAGTCTCTTTATACTTGGGGGAGCCTCCCTTTGCGCGGCGGTGGTTTGGACGTGCACCGGAAGAACGAGGACACGCTCTGGTTGGGTCTACCGCGCCCAAGAGCCGATTGTGTTTTGGTTGGTTGTCGCAACCTACTATCTCGGGGCCGTTCTTTTCGTTGGACTCTACTTTTATGAGGGTCCATGAAATCCTCAAACTGAGTAGCTGACGAAACCAGGCCTTAAAACAAGCTTGCGCCGTGTGTTCGCCGACACCCCAGTCAGTCAGCGCAAAGGGGAGGTTCCGCCAAGTACTTAGGACACCCTTGAACACATTGGCCTACGTCGTTGTTCGCCCGACTCTCTATCGCATAGCGTATACGTCGTAACTCACCGTCGACTTGGCGACATCAAACACGCCGACCCCCACGCATTGCAAGCGGTTCAGCCATAGGTAATCCGGATGGCCCGTGTGGTACCGTGGCACGATGCGCAACTCCAGCCGCGGCGGCAGGATCCCTTTCAGAAATTGGTCGTAGCCGTCCGGTCCTAGATCGACTACGCCGCCGTACGTCGTATAGACGAGAGCTCCGTCGTCCAGTTCCATGGTTGCGCGGACGTCAAGCACGCCGACGCCGTCGGTACGAAGCAAGAGCCAGTCGCCGCCAACCGTCCTAAGCCGGCCTCGCATCTTCGGCCCGGAGACCTCGCCGGCCGTGACATAGAAATGAACTCGAATTCCTTCGGCAAGCGGTCCGACCACCTCGGGTGGAGCGAGCGTTGCCCAGTAAGAACAAACGTGTTCGAGTTGAACACTGGCTGCGCTGTTTGCTGGAGCGGCAACGTCCATGGGTTTCTCCTCCTGAAGTGCGGCAGAGTATCACGTGAGCTGGGTCATGTCAGGTTAGCTATTCAAATCACGCGATTGCACCGGTGACCGTGAAGACAATTCTCATGACTCTCGATAATGAGCGAAGTCGCGATACGATCAAAACCCGCGAACGTTCTTAAACACTATCTTTCTACTTCTTCTTCAGCACGATGACAGTTCCATTGTCGTTTAAAGCCGCCTCGGTAATCTTGCCGCTCGGGTCGCGTTTAAACTCAATGCTTACTCCGCTTTGATCCTTCAAATCGAATGCTGTACCTCGTTTTGGCAGGAGCTCTACGTCCGGAGAGCCGGGAAAGGTCAGGACCATCGTGTGATCGCCGCGCAGGGAGACCGTGACAGGAGCGGGACTGCCGGGAAGATCATACTGTCCTGTAAACGGTTCGATGAAGCTCCTCTCGGTGAGCTGCTTGTCAGGCAGGCGAGTAAATACGATGTCTTTGACGTTTGTTTCCAGCGGCAGTGTTAAAGAGGAAATATCACCGTTGGCATCGGAAAAGAACGAGACTTTCGTTTTGGCGAATGGATCGAAGGGTGCATCGGGAACCTGGAAAACGTCGTAGTGAAGATGGGCCGCCGACACAGTTATCTTGTTAATCTTCACTTTGAAACCAGAACCATCGAGATCGACCGAGACCACGCCATATCCCGGATTTCCATACTCTCCTACATAGTCCTTGAGCTCGTGCGATGGATGGGTGTCCATCTTGTGTGGCACGTAACCTTTGCTCTTCGCCTCTTGCTCGGATTCCCTGCGTTTTGTTTCCTGCTGCAGATACCGCTGGCTCCACGGCACCTGGTCGAGGCCAAGTAGACGGTCAAAGACATTGTAGGCAATGGCGTTGGGAAGACCGGTGCCATCCAGATTGGTCAGCACAATTACGCCGATTCCTTCGTCCGGCAGAAAAGCAAGTTCGGCACTAAATCCATCCAGGTTCCCGCCGTGCTCCACCCGCTTGTGCCCTCGGTATTGAGAGATAAAGAATCCCATTCCGTAACTGGTCTCGCTCTCTTCCTTGTAGTCTGGCGCTCCCGCGATCGCCATTTGCGGCGTCTGCATCTGGATGGAGTTGCTCTCCGACAACAGCGTCTTTCCTTCAACCTTGCCTTTATTCAGATGGAATAACACATAGCGGCTCATGTCCGCCGCGCTGCTGTTGATCTCCCCCGCCGGCCCAATCGCGCACCGATCCGGACACTGCTCGTCAAACGGCATCCGCTTCACTTCTGCCTGCACGTCGTTGCCCTTGCGATACGGCAAGGCAAAGTCGGGAGAGCTCTGCGAGTCTTTCAAGGAGAAATTTGTGCCGTTCATTCCCAGGGCAGTAAAAATGCGTTCGCGGACCGTGTCTTCCCAACTCCTGCCATTCAAGAACCCCGCAATATAGCCCGCCGTCATGAACATCAGGTTGTTGTACTGAAAGGTGCTGCGCAGCGGCTTGTTGGGCTCCAGATACTGCAGCCGCCGAATGATGTCTTCGCGCGAGAAATCCGAGCTGTACCAGACCATATCGTGACGCGGCAGGCCGGAGCGATGGGTAATCAGGTCGCGGATCATCATCTGCTCGGTGAGCACCGGATCGTACATCTTGAATGCCGGCAAGTAATCGCGGACCGGCTTGTCCCAATCGACTTTGCCTTCGTCCATCTCCATGCCCAGGGTTGACACGGTGAATGACTTGGTAATCGAGCCAATGGCAAATAACGTGTTGGGTGTAACCGGCAACTGCTTCTCGAGATCACGAGAGCCATAGCCTTTCAGCAGGATGACCTTGTCTCCCCGCACCACGGCTACAGCCGCGCCCGGCACTTTCCAGTCCTTGAGCGCCTGATTGACGTAGTTATCGAAGTCGCCAAGGTCCGGCTTGGCTACCGCAGCGGGGGCGGCTTTCTCGGACTTCTTTTGTGCCGGCGAAGCCGTCGGTGCAGCCAACGATATGACGAACATCAGGCCGATCAGGAATGAAGATGTCGAGCTACGCCGCATGAGGAACTCCCTTCGCGTACGAAGAACTCGCCAGAAGAATTGGAAGCCGAGGGATTGTAGCAGGGCGAGAAGTCAAGGCGTGTTTCCCGCAAGTCCGCCGGTGCGTAGGGATCGCGGGCTACTCGGAAGTAAGTCGGCCTGCCGGCCGGGTTCTCACGCCGCGATCAGTTCGATGCGATTGCCGAATGGATCGAAGATGTGCGCTCGCTGCACGTCGGCGAGGTCGTCGGCTTCGATGATTTCGACTCCGGCAGCTTCCAGCTTCGCGAGCAGGGGCGCGTATCCGCTGACGCGAATTGCCGGATGGGCTTTTCTGGCCGGGTGGAAGTCCTGCTCTACCCCGAGATGAAGCTGCACGTCTCCGCTGGCGAACCAGCATCCTCCGCGGGTGGCCAAGAGCGCGGGCTTGGGTACCTCTCGCATCCCTAGCAGGTCGGCATAGAAGTGACGTGCGGTCGATTCTTCTCCCGGAGGCATAGCCAGCTGCACGTGGTCGATGGCGAGGAATGAAAACTCGGACATGCCTTCATGATAGTTGTCTGCGCGATTACTTGCCGGAGTCGGTGTGCCAGCCAGGGTTGGTCCAGCGGCCGTTGCGATGCACGAAGATTTCTGTGACCCTGCCGTCCTCCGGCGTTGACTTGCCATCCATCTCGGTTTCGAGGGAGTAACTGCTCCAGACGACTGCGACGTCGCCGTACCATTGCACCTCGGTGCGCGGGAATTCAAGGCGGACCAGCTTTCCCCCGGCCGCATGGAATTTTCGCGAGGATTCGAGCACGTCAGCCTGGTATCTCCATTTCTGGTTGTCGCCGCTGATCACGATCGTGTCGGGCGGCACCAGGTCGGCCAGTGTTTTCACGTCCCCTGCAAAAAAGGTGCGCCAAACGGTTTCGCGAGCCTTGAGCAGTTCGGCCTGGTTGTGGGATTCAGTTTGCGCGGCTAAGGGCAACAGCAAGGCGGGAACGATGATCAGGAGCGCGAGCGATTTGAATGTGCGTGGCATTTCGTCCTCCTAAGAAATTTCACAAATGTCGAGCGTTGCTGCGGGCATGCCTACGCAGCGTGGGATTTCGGTAGGCTGTTCATCGCCAGCAGAAACGCGGCGGCCGACGCCGAGTAGACCGAGTAATCCAGCGGATCCTTGATGCCGGATGAAATCGCCATGGCGGTGCCGAACATCGCCAGCAGGAGAGCCGCGCCGAGCGCGATCCAGCGCGGCCAGATGCCGATCAGAAGAGCCAGCGCGAAGAAGATTTCGGCGGCCGTCGCGAGATAGGCCAGCGAGGGGATAGTCCACGCAGGCATGAAGGAGTTCACTTCGGCGGTGCGCTGGAAAAAGGTGGAAAAGTGTCTCAACCCTTCTCCGTTCCATATGCCAAAGCGACCTGCGACCGCGGACAAAAAAGCCGCCGCCAATGCAACGCGCACGTAGAGACAGGCAACGCGATTCCAATTCACGGCTTCAAGCTCCTTAACGATGGTCGTTCCTCCCGGCCGTCGAGTTGCTTCGGCTGTACTCATGATCAATTTCCTCCTGTATGCGAAGGCGGCACATTCCCGCTGAGTGGAACGTCGTGATCGCAGACGAAATAGGCGATCAGCTTTGCGGGCTGAGTGGTGCTCGCGTTGGCGGAGACTGCGTGAACTCCGTTCGGCGCTTCGTAAAAACTTTCTCCGGCGGCGTAGAGTTTCTCTGGCTGGCCTTCGACCTGCATGCGCAGAGAACCTTCGACAACGTATCCGACGACCGCACAGGGGTGAGTGTGCGGCGGCGAGGCTTCGCCGGGGCCGTAGTTGACTTCGACCAGAGTGGTTTTAACGTGCCCACCGTCGAGCGCAGGAATTGGTGTGCTCAGAAGAAGACGTGCGCGATCCTTGCGGGCGCTGGGCCCTGGGCTTTGGGCTCGAGTGGGCACCAAGCTCATCGCCAGCAGGAATGCCGCGATTTGGATGGTGCTTTGACGAACTGAATTTCTGGTTTGCATTGCGTTTCCCTTTCACTTGCGACCTTAACTCGATAGTGGTCCATTAAGAAGTACCATCTTGTGATATTTTTAATGGACCACTTTCATGCTCGTCCGACCCTCAGTTCCCGAACTCGCCTTGCCGCCGCGTAAAGCGCGGGAGGCCGCTTATCGCTGGCTGTATGGAGCATTGCGGGGTGCGATCCTGGAACGGAGACTGCTTCCGGGCGTGCGCTTGCCCGCCACGCGCGATCTGGCTCGGCAGTATTCGTTGGCGCGCGGCACTGTGGTGACTGCGTTCGAGCAATTGAAGTCCGAAGGATACGTCGAGGGCAACGTAGGGTCGGGAACGTATGTGAGCCGTGTGTTGCCGGAACATTGGCTCGAGGTTTCCTCCGGCAAGGAGGCTCGGCTCGAGGAACGGAGAGCGCGCAAGCCCAGGCTTTCTACGTATGCGCGACGCATGCGGGCGTTCCCGGGCTTTGAAGATCGGCCGATCCACGCGTTCCGGTCGAACCTGCCGGCGCTCGATCTGTTTCCGATTGGGTTATGGGCGAAGATCGCAAACCGCGTGTTGCGGCGAGCGCCCGTGCGTCTGCTGATGGGATGTGATGCGCTCGGACATCTTCCGCTACGCAAGGCGGTCGCCGAATACCTGACAGCTGCGCGCGGTGTGAGATGCAATGCAGGGCAGGTGGCGATTGTTGCGGGCGTGCAAGAGGCGCTCGACATAGCGGCGCGATTGTTTCTCGATCCCGGCAACCGCGTCTGTATCGAGAGTCCGGGATACGTCGGGGCGCAGCTGGTGTTTCGCGCCCACGGCGCGAGGATTTGCGGCGTCGCGGTCGATGACGAAGGAGCGCGCACACAACGACTCCCGGCGAGTGGCGTGAAGATCATGTACGTGACACCCGGCCACCAGTTCCCTCTGTGTACGACCATGAGCCTGGCGCGACGCATGGAGCTGCTGGATTGGGCGCGACGGTCGGGCGCGGTGATTTTCGAAGACGATTACGATGGTGAGTTCCGGTACTCCGGGCGGCCGATTCCCGCGATGCAGGGGCTGGGGGCGGCGGGGCTTGTGCTCTACGCGGGGAGCTTCAGCAAGGTGTTGTTCCCGGCGCTGCGGCTCGGATACCTGGTGCTGCCGGAAGAGCTGGTAGAGGGCGCCGCGGCTGTGAAGTCGATCACGACGCGACATTGCCCGGTATTCGAGCAGGCGGTGCTGGCAGAGTTCATCGTGGAGGGACACTTTTCGCGACATCTGCGGCGCATGCGCGAGGTGTATGCCGAGAGGTTGAGTGTGCTGCTTGAAGAAGGACGGCGAGAACTGCGCGGGTTGCTGGATCTGTCGGAGGTCGAAGCCGGGCTGCAGACCGTTGGGTGGCTGCAAGGGGTTTCTGGCGCGGCCGCCGTGAAGGCTGCGCAGGCACGTGGTGTGGATGTGAGTTCGATCGCCAGTTCTGGTTCCAGGCGGGAGGGGCTGCAGTTGGGGTTTGCTCCGGTGCGTCCCGCGGAGATCCGGCGCGGGGTGCGGGAGTTGCGGGTGGCGCTGGAAGAAGCACAGAAGGATACGACGACGTGAGCAGTGGTAGAAAATTCGCCGAGAGCCGTGGCGTCGCAGTCAGTGCAGGGGTCCTTCGACTTCGTTCGGCTGTCGCCTCACTGCGCTCAGGATGACAAATTAAGAATAGCCGTTCATCCAGAGGGCACAGAGCCCACAGAGAGAAGCACAAGACATTCAACGCGGAGCACGCAGAGAGCGCCAAGGTATCGTCTTCATTTATTGTTTTCTCTGCGGGCTCGGCGGTTGGCTTGGTTTGTCATGAAAATTATTCTTGCATCGGAGTCTCCGTTTCGTAAGCGGGCGATGGATTTGGTGGGCGTTGCTTACCAGACCTGCCCGAGTGCGATTGATGAGAAGGCTATTCGTCATGACGATCCGGCGGTGTTGACTCGGACGCTGGCTGAGGCGAAGGCCCGTAAGGTGGCGGAGAAGTATCCCGACGCCGTGATTGTTTCCGGTGATGCGGTGGCGGCGCTGCGCGGACGGATCTTCGAAAAGCCGCGCGATCTGGAGGAGGCGGCAGCGTTTCTGCGGGAACTCTCGGACAATGAGTTCCAGTTCGTCACCGCGCTCGCCGTGCTGCATGCGGGTTCGCAGAAGATGCTCTCGGCGGTCGAGGTGTCGAACATTCTGTTCCGGCCGCTGCTGGAACGGGAAATCCAAAATTACATTCGCGCCTACCCGGTAAAGAACTTTGCGGGGGCGTTTGAAGACGACGCCGTATTGAAGTTCGCGGACCGGGTGTCGGGGAGTCCGAATATCGGGACCGCGATGCCGGTGAGCCGATTGACACTTATGCTGCGGGAAATTGGCGTCGAGATTTGAGGCGCTGTCCGACGGAGTGTCGTCCCTGAAGGGACTCTGCTCCGTTTAGCGCCCTTTCCCCGCACTTACGTGCGGGGCTATCTTCTGACGTCCCTGCGGGACTTCGTGCTGGGTTGCGCAGACGGCTTCTGCAACTTGAGTTCTGAGACTTCCTTGCCGCTCGCTACTCAGCGGCTGTACTGGTTCTTCTTCTTGTCCCCGTGGCGCTCGATTCCCAGCTGAATCAATCGATCAATCAAGTCAGGATAGGCGAGACCCGTCGCGGCCCACAGCTTCGGGTACATGCTGATGGCGGTGAAGCCGGGCATGGTGTTGATCTCGTTCACGTAGAGCTTGCGAGTCTTTGGGTCCATGAGGAAGTCGACGCGCGCCAGGCCCGAGCAGTCGACGGCCTGGAAGGCGCAGATGGCCAGGTCCTGAATCTTCTTCATTTCAGGCTTGGTGAGCTTTGCTGGGATGATCAGTTCGGAACCCTCATCGAGATATTTCGCGGAGTAATCGTAAAACTCTTTCATGGGAACGATCTCTCCGGCGACCGAGGCTTGCGGGCTATCGTTGCCGAGCACGGAGCATTCGATTTCGCGCGCCTTGTGTTTCGAGCCGCCCACGCCCTGCTCGATAACAATCTTGCGATCGAACTTGGCGGCCTCGTAGATCGCGGGGCCGAGTTCCTTCCGGCTGCGCGCCTTCGAGATGCCGACCGACGAGCCCAGATTCGCGGGCTTCACGAACACCGGATACTTCAACGCGCGGTCGACAATGTTTTCGGCTTTCTTGTGATTGGCGTCCCAGTCGCTGCGCAGAATGGTGACGTGCTTCACGATGGGCAGGTCAGCTGCGCGGAACAGCGACTTCATGATGTCTTTGTCCATGCCAGCGGCGGAGCCGAGGACGCCGGCGCCGACGTACGGGATGTCGGCGAGTTCGAGCAGGCCCTGGATGGTGCCATCTTCGCCGAACGTGCCGTGCAGCACGGGAAAGATGACGTCGACGTTAATGGCGCGATCGGAGGCGCGGCGCAGATTGGCGTCGGTCTGGAATGGCGCCAGTGACGAGCGGTGCACGGGCTCGGGCGGAACGACTACGGATTCTCCGCTGGCAAGCACGGCCGCGCCGGGCGTGGCTTCAGGATCGCCGGCGCGCAGGTGCTTGGAGTCATCGACTGGCTTGCCTTGCAGCAGAGCTTCCGCGGCGCCTGCTGTGAGCCAGCGACCTTCCTTGGTGATGCCGATGGGCACGACTTCGTATTTGCTTTTATCGATGGCGTTGACCACGGACGCGGCCGAGAGCAGGGACACTTCGTGCTCACCACTGCGACCACCAAACAGGACTCCCACGCGCAGTTTTTTCATGACGATTCAGTGTGGACGTGCGAGGGAAGCCGCGTCAAATTGCGGCGGTGATCTTCTGGGTACTCCGAGGCAGGGAAAACACTGTAACCGCAAAGGGCGCAAAGAACAGCCGCGAAGGACGCTAAGAATACTGCGGGCCGCAAGCGACACTTTGCTGGCGACCCGCTGATTCGACGAAACGAAGACTTACTTGCTGGGAGTCTGCATCGTGCCCTTGAGCTGATCCCAGAGACCCTTGGCTTTTTGTTTCTTGTCGTTCACGTTGCTGATCTGGTTGTTGACGCCGTTGATGCCCTGTTGGGCTTTGTCCATGGTGCCGCCCGCGGCGGCCGGAGCAGCGGCCTGCGCCTGGGCTGGGTCCTGTGCAGCCGCTCGGGCTGGCACGGCTCCCGGAGGCGCGTTGGGATCGATCGCCTGGATTGCGACGCCCTGCACGCGGTTCTGTCCTTGCACAAGGGTGGCGCTGGCCACGCTGGGCGAGACGTCGTCGTACTCGATGAACATGCGGATGGGCGTGGTGCTCACGTAGCCGGTATCGAACTGGCTGCCGTCGTCGCCGAGAAAGAACGCACTATGCCGCTGCACGACGCGGCCACTGCCATCCACAAGATTCAAGCCCTGCCACATCTGGCTCACGTGGACTTGCACGCCGTTCTGTTTGGAGGCATCGAAGTCGCAGAGCACGCGCGTTCCGGCGCCGGTGCGATAGCAACCATAGGCGACCAGGGTCCAGTCACCCCACACAAAGGAACCGGCGCCTGGCACAGTCACCGCGCCGCGCTGGGTGTTGGCGTACGAAGAGACGCCGCCAGCGGCAGAGGTTCCCCCGACCATCGTGGCTGGAAGAGCTCGGCCCGCGGGTGCGCCTGCAGTCGTTGGTACCGCGGCAGTCGCGGGTACTCCGGGGCGAGCCCCCACAGTTGCCGCAGTCGGAACAGCAACCGCATTCCGGGAGTTGGCGGGCGCCATCGCCGCGCGGGATCCAGCGGGCTGGATGACGGTATACGCGGGCCGGCCGGTGACCGGGGCAGTTGTGGTCACGTTCCGTGCGGGTTGATTCGCGTTCATGGGAACGGTGTTCGTATTTGTGACGACTGCGGGCCGGGCCTGCATAGCCGCGGGCTTCGCGGGCATCACAGCGACCGGTTTGGCGGGTGCCGCCACCGCTGGCCTGGCTGCGGGGGCTACCGCTACAGCCTTGGCAGGCGCTGGCTTTGCCGGGACGGGCTTGGCCGGGACCGGTTTGGCGGGCGTGGCGGTTTGGGCCAGCGCGAAACCGGACAACAACACAGCAAGAAACAAAGTGTCTGCAATCAGGTACAGCTTTCCAATCGGTCGCTTCCCCGTCATCAGAAAATCTCCTTGGCCTTCCCGAGTTGCGCACGGGAGGCAATTTTCCCTTTGGTTTTTTGGGGCCCGGAATACCTTGATCGGACTGAGGCCGGCTCGCGCGGACGCGCCTTGGAGTGCGATAGCCGTCCGCAGAATTGCAAATCGTCGGGGGAGACTTTCTGAAATCGATTTCACGCGCTTGCGGATCGAGCGGGATGCGATGGAGTGCCGCAACGCAGATCCCCAAGCACGACGAGCGGTGCGAATTTTGCTACAGAAAACGATCCCCGTCAATCAAAAGAAAAGGGCTGGTTCAGGAGCGCTTTGGTCGCTAGCCTGCCAGCGCTAACTTGTTAGAATTGCTCGTATCCCGATGCATTCATTGCGACTGGTGGTTTTCGACATCGCCGGCACGATTGTGGAGGACCGCGGCGAAGTTTTGCTCGCGTTCGCGGACGCGCTGGATCGCCATGGCATCCGCTATGCCGACGACGAACTGAAAGAGTGGAAAGGTGCTTCGAAGAAGGAAGTCATCCGGCATTTTGTGCGTCGGCAGGATGCTGCGGCGGACGAGAGTGCGGTTGCCGCTGTGTATGCGGACTTTCGCAACGGACTTGAAACTCACTATCGAGAAGGCGGTGTCGTGCCGATTTCGGGCGCGGCAGAGACTTTTCAGTGGCTGCGAGAACGCGGCATTCTGATGGCAACGACTTCCGGCTTCTATCGCGAGATCTCGGACATAATTCTGAAGCTGGTGGGGTGGCGCGACATCTTCGCAGCCCGGATCTCGAGCAGCGATGTTCCGATGGGACGTCCGGCACCTTACATGATTTTTCGGGCGATGGAGGCTGCAGGAGTTACCAGCGTCGGCGAGGTTGTCAACGTTGGGGACACTCCACTCGATTTGCAGGCTGGGACGAATGCTGGAGTGCGCGAAGTGGTGGGCGTGCTGACTGGCCTGCACGGGCGGGAGCGACTGCTGTGCGAACCGCATACTTGTTTGCTGGATAGCGTGGCCGAGTTGCCTCGGTGGATGGAAGGCTCACGCCCCAAGGGTCGGGAGAGTGCAACCACCGGGCGCGCACAGGGGCGTGCGCGCTACACAGGATCCCGCCAAGTGAGTTAGAGGATTTTTTTGCCGAAGGCGGAGAGCGCCAGTTCTACTGCAAGGTCGGCGGTTTGATTGTGCTCGTCGATTACGGGATTCACTTCCACGATTTCCATGCTCAACATGCGGCCGTGGTCGGAGATGATTTCCATGGCGAGGTGCGCTTCGCGATAGGTGGCGCCGCCCCATACTGGCGTGCCCACGCCGGGAGCGTCTTCGGGGTCGATCCAGTCCATGTCGAGCGAGACGTGATAGCCGGCAGTGCCGCGTCCGGCCATGCGCAGGGCTTCTTCCATGACGGAGCGCATGCCGCGCTCGTCGATGTCGCGCATGGTGAAGACTTCGACTCCGGCTTTGCGGATGTTTTCTTTCTCGTGGGCGTCGACGTCGCGGATGCCGACCAGCACGCAATTCTCCGGATGGATCTTGGGCGAGAAGTTGAAGATGTTGCCGAGTTCGTTCGGACCTAGCCCCATGATGGCGGCCAGCGGCATGCCGTGCACGTTGCCGCTGGGCGACGTTTCGGGCGTGTTCATGTCGCTGTGCGCGTCGATCCAGATGAGACCGATCTTCTGATTCTGCTTGCGGTAAAACTCGGCTACGCCTGCGACCGTTCCGGCTGCCACTGAGTGGTCGCCGCCGAGGACGAGAGGGACCTTGCCGGCTTCAAGCGTTTTCATGACCAGCTCGGCGCTCTTGGTGCAGGTGGCGGTAATTTCTTTCAGGTATTTCGCGTGGGCGGCGCCTTCTTTTTTCTGTTCCGGGATGGCAACGGGGACGTTGCCGCCGTCTTCGACGTTGTGGCCGACGGCTTCAAGACGCGCTTCGAGGCCGGCGACGCGAACGGCTGAAGGGCCCATGTCGACGCCGCGGCGCGACTGGCCCAGGTCGAGCGGGACGCCGATCACGCGGATTTGTTTTGGAGTGACGCTGGTGAAGGACGTGTTGGGAGTTGGCGTCATGAGAAAGTTTCGAGTTTTCAGGTTCGAGTTTCGTGAAGTCTCAAACACAGCGCCTAAAGGCGCGTTTTATTCGGTCCCTTTCGGCGCGCCTGAAGGCGCGCCCTGATACAACTCACATGAACTACAGGGTGCAGAAGAGAAAGCCGAGAAAGATCTTAACCGCAAAGTCCGCAATGAAAAGCTGTAAAGATCGCAAAGAGAACCCTACTACGGGTACAGACGGTGCAGCGTTCTGGGGAATGGGATCGTTTCGCGGACGTGTTCCAGGCCGCAGATCCAGGCTACTGCCCGTTCGATACCCATGCCGAAACCGCTGTGCGGAACACCGCCGAACTTTCGCAAGTCCAGATACCACTTGAAAGCTTCTTCGGGCAAGCCATGCTCGTGAATGCGCTGCAGCAGCAATTCATAGGATGCCATGCGCTGCGATCCGCCGATGATTTCCCCGTAGCCTTCGGGGGCGAGCACGTCGACGCAGAGCGCGAGATCGGAACGCTGCGGATCGGGCTCCATGTAGAAGGCTTTTACTTTTGCCGGGTAGCGGTGGATCATCAGCGGGCGCTCGAATTGCGATGAGAGATAGGTTTCATCGGGCGATCCCAGATCGCCGCCCCATTCAAATTTGTTTTCCAGCTCGCCTTTGGCGAAGCCTTGCTGCAGGCGCTCGACCGCTTCGTCGTAAGTAATGCGCGGGAAGGGCGCGTCGATTTTTTCTAGCTTGGCGACGTCGCGTCCTACAACCTGAAGATCCGCGCGGCGCTTCTCGAGACAACGCTTTACCAGGAAAGTGATCAAGCCCTCGGCGAGTTCCATGATGTCGTCGAGCGTGCCGTAGGCAACTTCGGGCTCAACCATCCAGAACTCGGTGAGGTGGCGGCGCGTTTTAGATTTCTCGGCGCGGAAGGTTGGACCGAACGAGTAGACCTTGCCGAGCGCCATGGCCGTGGCTTCGATGTAAAGCTGGCCGGATTGCGTCAGATAGGCCTGCTCGTCGAAGTAGTCGACCGGGAACAGAGTGGTCGTGCCCTCGCACGCCGCGGGCGTGAGAATGGGCGGATCGGTCAGCGTGAATCCGCGATCGTCGAAGAAGTCGCGCGCGGCTTTGATGATTTCAGCACGCAAGCGAAGGATCGAAGCCTGGCGCGGGGAGCGGATCCAGAGATGGCGGTGCTCCATCAGGAAATCGACGCCATGCTCTTTGGGAGTGATGGGATACGGGTCGTCTTCCGCAACCTTCTGCAGAACTTGCACGGTCGAAACGTCGAGTTCGAAGCCGCCCGGCGCGCGCTTGTCGGCGCGGACCTTGCCTTCGACGATGACACTCGATTCCTGGGTAAGGCCCTTGAGGGCGTCGAAGGTTTCGGGCGAGACGGCGTTCTTGGGTACGACGCCTTGAATCTGGCCGCTGCCGTCGCGGAAGATCGGGAATAAGAGCTTGCCGCTCTCGCGCAGATTGTAGAGCCATCCGCGAATGGTGACCGACTGGCCTTCGTGCTTGCCGATCTCGGCGATGGTGGAGATGGGAGAGGAGGTCGCTTGAGCCATGGGTCGATTGAGTAAGGAAAATTGAGAAATTTGTAATTTAATGTAATTTGTAATTTGAAAACCTGAGGCGGTGCTGCAACCATCGATTTTAAATTACAAATTACAAAATTACCCGATTACAAATTTTCTAGGCTGTTTCCAGCTTGTCGAATGTCGGCGCCATCTTTTCGATGGGGTTCACTTTATCATCGTGCTCGATTTCCAGCAGGAGCGGCGGAGTTTGGGGCGCGGAGCGAAGTAACTCCATTGCCTCTTTCCAGTTGATCGTGCCGGCGCCCGGCCACAGGTGCGAATCTTTGTCTTTCGCGTTGTCGTGAACGTGAGTGGAGCGGATGTGGGGCTTCACGATTTCGAAGGCCTCCGCGACGTTCGACATCATGTGCGCGTGTCCGAAGTCGAAACAGACGCCGACGTCGTCGAAATGCGAGGCATGGATGAATTCCACGAGCTTGTCGGGCGTGGAGAGTTCGTTCGGAATGTTTTCGAGCAGAATGCGGACCCCGAGCGGCTTGGCGAAGGCGCGCAGGTGCTCGATCGAAGTCATGGCCGCTTCGAGCTTGCGCTCGTCGAATGATTCGTTCGTAGTGCCCAGGTGCTGGATCAGGAACTTGAATGGAATCTGCTCAGCGATTTCGAGCGCGCGCTTGATCTCGTCCATGGCCTCGATGCGGCCGGCCCGATCAGTAGAGGCGACGTTTACCGGAGGTGCACCGGCGCGACCGAATTCGTAGTCGCCGTAGAGCGGCGAGTGCACGGAATTCAGCGGGATGCCGGTGGAGCGGAACCAGTCGGCGATTTCGCGGACGTGTTGCTTGCGATTGGCGTAGTCGATGTGCTGGCGGGCGGCAAAAATTTCGATGGACTGTGCGCCGCCGCGCATGAGGCCGTCGAGCAGGCCAGGGTGGAGACGCTCTTTGACGTATACGAAGGTGGAAACGGCTTTTTGCATTGAAATCTCGTTTAAAATGCAGCGTGTTTTGACGTGAAGCGATTTTCGACCTGTCGCCCCTGAAAAGCTCACCTCAGGCGCTAAAGCGCCATATCGCTTCGGCGCTTATGGCACGACTGAAGTCGTGCCCTTCCCAAAACCTGAGGCGAATCCGAGTTTTTCTGTAATCTCTGAAGTTACGCACTTCCCTCTAGTGCTCTTCCTCTAGAGTGCCGGGCCCTGTCGTGTTGCAGCACCAGGAACCGCTTCAGCGCAAAGGACGCGCGAACGTGGGGCACCGATGCCATCTCAGAAGCCCACCGCTTTGCCGTTGTTGCGGCCGTCGGGCGCGCCCAGCCGCTCGTTGGTTTTTGGGTCGATGGCGATGCATTCTGCGTCGGCCCAGAAATGATCCATCTGAATTTTGTGTCCCTTATTTTTGAGCAGGCGAACGGTGTCTGGAGAGATTCTATCCTCGAGGCGCAGTTCGTCGGGTAGCCATTGGTGATGGAACCGTGGTGCGTTTACTGATGACTGAATATCGAGGCCGAAATCGACTACGCCCATCAAGATGTTGGCGACGGTCGTAATGATGGTCGGGCCGCCTTCGGCGCCGAGAACCAGGTAGAGCTTGCCATCTTTCAGGACGATGGTCGGGGTCATTGCTGAGAGCGGGCGCTTGCCTGGGCCGATCGCGTTGGCCGGGCCCTGGATCAGGCCGTAGACGTTGGGGACGCCTTCCTTGGAAGTGAAATCGTCCATTTCGTCGTTGAGGAGGAAGCCGAGGCCTTCGGCCGTGACATGCGATCCGAAAGAGTCGTTCAGCGTGGTGGTGACGGCGACGGCGTTCCCCGCGGGATCGACGACGGAGTAATGCGTCGTGTTGCTCGGTTCTTTCTTAGGCGTTGGCAACAAAGGATGTGCGGCGGCGTAGGTCTCGAGTTCGTTGAAGACGGCGGGGCGGCGAAGATCTTTGCTCGGGCTCGCGTGGGCGGGATCGATGGATTCACGCCAGCCTGCAGCGTAGCGCTTGTCGATGAGCTGCGCGACCGGGATTCTCGCGAAGTCGGGATCGCCTAGGAATTCGGCGCGATCGAAGAACGCGCGGCGGAAGGCTTCGGTGCTCAGGTGGATGGCATCGGCGGAACGGTTGCCGTATTTGCTGAGGTCGTAGCCCTCGAGGATGTTGAGAATTTCTAGCAGGGCGATGCCGCCGGAGGAAGGCGGGGGCGCGCTGATGATGTCGTAGTCGCGATAGGTGCCGCGGATCGGCTTACGGTCTTTTACTTCGTACTTCGCGAGATCGCCTGTGGTGATGAGGCCGCCGCCCTTCTGCACGGCAACCGACAATTCTTTCGCCAGCGCGCCGTGATAGAAGTCGTCAGGATTTTTGGCGATACGCTCGAGCGTGCGCGCGAGATCAGGCTGGCGGAGCACATCGCCGGGCTGATAGGTGTTACCGTCACGCTGGAAGATCCGCTTGGATTCCGGAAAGTGCCCGAGTTCGGGGTCGCGGAGATCCTCGGCGTCTTCGTAAGTCAGGACAAATCCTTCGCGAGCCAGCTTGAGGGCAGGGGCCATGACCTGAGCGAGCGGCAGCTTGCCGTAAGTCTTCTGGGCGAAGGCGAGGCCGGCAACCGATCCTGGGACGGCGATGGCTTTGTATCCGAGAAGGCTGGCGTTCGCGATGACGTTGCCTTGGGCGTCGAGATACATGTTGGCAGTGGCGGCAGCGGGAGCTTTCTCGCGGTAGTCGAGGAAGTGCACTGCGCCGTCGGCCATGCGGATGAGCATGAAGCCTCCGCCGCCCAGGTTGCCCGCCTCCGGAAAGACGACGGCAAGAGCGAAACCAGTGGCTACCGCGGCATCAACGGCGTTGCCGCCAGCTTTCATCATATCGACGCCGGCCTGCGACGCCAGTTCGTTCGCGCTAACGACGACGGCGTGCTGAGCGTGGTAGGGACGCAGTCCGGCTGCATAGGCGGCAATCGCGACCCAGAACATCAGCGGGAGAATCAGCAGCTTGCGGTGGAATGGCATGAGAGTGGGAGCCAAGGAGACAGGTCGCTCGCCGGCTGACCGTGAAACTTCGAGGCTAGCCCAGCGCGCGAGCGGCAGTCAAATCCGGAAGGGTCACGCCTCGCTGAGTTTCTTCTGCATGTCTTCGAGGACTACGTTCTTGGTCTCGGGATAGAAGAGCAGCACGATGAAGAATTGCAGCACCATCATGCCGGAGAACAGAACGAAGGGCGCCGCCTTCGAGTACACCGCAATGATGGGGAACGTCCAGGAGATGAGGGCATTCATCACCCAATGGGTGGAACTGCCGAGGCCTTGTCCGCGGGCGCGCACGGCGGTGGGGAAGATTTCGCTCAGATAGACCCATATGACCGCGCCTTGCGAGAAGGCGAAGGACGCGATGAATCCGATGAGCAGCCAGACCAGCAGGGCTTCGTGCCGGCCGCTCCAGAAGATCGCAGCAGCGCCGGCGAGACAGAAGGCGGTTCCGACGGCGCCGACGAGGAGCAGCGTACGGCGGCCGACGCGATCGATAATCGACATGGCGAGCATGGTGAAGAGCAGGTTGGTGGCGCCAATGGCGACCGCCTGCAAGTCCGAAGAGACTTTGCTGAATCCCGCGCGGGCGAAGATGTCATTGAGGTAGTAAAGAATCGCGTTAATGCCGGAGAATTGGTTGAAGATCGCGATGGAGAATGCGAGAAACAGCGGCAGACGATACTTCGCCTGGAATAAGCGCTCTTGTCCTTGACTCTTCTCTTGCTCGAAAGCCTCGTTCATGGCGCGCAGTTCGGAATCAATGTTCTCTTCTCCGATGGCTTCAAGGACGGAGCGGGCTTCGGCGGTGCGGCCTTTGCGCGCGAGCCAGCGCGGGCTGCGCGGGATTCCGAAGAGCATCAGGAAGAAGAGCGCCGCAGGCAGAGCCGAGATGCCAAGCTTCCAGCGCCATTCCGTCGGACCGCCTTGCAGGAACAGGCCGACGATGTAGTTCGAGAGATAGGCGATCAGGATTCCGGCGACCACGTTGAATTGAAATAGTCCCACCAGTCGGCCGCGCCACTTGGCGGGCGCGATTTCCGTGATGTACATGGGGCCGAGGACGGAGGAGCCGCCGATGGCGAGGCCTCCGATGAAACGGGAGAACAGGAGCAAATACCAATTGGTGGCGAACGCGCAGCCCAACGCCGAGACCAGATAGAAGATCGCCATCACGCGCAAGCTGTCGCGGCGGCCGTAGCGGTCGCCCGGAATGCTGGCCAGCAGCGCGCCGAACACCGTTCCCCAGAGCGCGACCGACACAGTGATACCCAAGCCATTCGGAGAGAGCTGGAATGTGGTGGTGAGAGCGGCCGTGGCGCCGGCGATGACCGCCGTATCGAAACCGAATAGCAAACCACCGAGAGCCGCGACTACCGTGCTCTTCACCAGAGTTGTGTTCAGCGCCATGCACTATCCCCCGCGAGAGGCGCCCCGATGCGAGCGCTTGGATTGCGATAAATGTGTTCGGCTAAAACCAGCGAACCCAGAACTCCAGCCCGGCTGCCGAGTTCCGGAGGTACGACGTAAGTGTCGATTCCCTCAAGCAGCGCAGTCGCGTTAATGTATCCGTTCAACAGGCCCAACAATTCGTGGCGCACTTTCGGGAACAGATGCGGCTGCTGCATCACGCCGCCGCCGAGAATCATCCGCTCGGGCGACAGCGTGCACACCCAGTTGGCAAGTCCCAGAGCCAGGTAACGCGCCTCAAGGTCCCACCCGGGATGATCCGGCGGCAATTCATTGGCGGGCACTCCCCAGCGCGCCTTCATGGCGGGGCCACTAGCAAGCCCCTCGAGGCAATCCTGGTGGAACGGGCAACTGCCCGGGTAGGGATCGGCCTGCAGATCGTGCGGAATGCGGATGTGTCCCATCTCGGGGTGCAGCAGGCCGTGGATGACTTCGCCATTGACCAAAGCGCCCCCGCCGATACCCGTGCCGACGGTGAGGTAGAGGACGTCAGCGATGCCGCGACCCGCTCCCCAGCGGGCTTCTCCCGCGGCCGCCGCGTTTACGTCGGTGTCAAAACCGACTGGAATGTCGAGGGCCTTTTGCAGGGTTCCGGCGAGGTCGAAGTTCTGCCAGTCCTTCTTGGGTGTGGAAGTGATGTAGCCGAAGGTCGGGGATTCGGGATGAAGATCGATTGGGCCGAACGAGCCGATGCCGACCGCGCTCAGGTTGCCGGCTTTCTGCTCGCGGAAAAAGGCGACGACCTTCTCTACCGTGGCGGCGGGCGTAGTGGTGGGAACAGTCGTTAGTTGCAGATCGTCGGGACCGGTGCCGACGCCGCAAACGAACTTGGTTCCTCCCGCTTCGACGCAACCGAAAAAACTCAAGGCAATCCTCGCGACCGAAAGTCTTGCACACCGGGTCAAGTTATGGGAAGCGATTCTTGATCGAGTAGGCTTAGCGACGCTTGCGAGTCTTCAGCTTGGGTGGTGTTTTCGAGGCTTTTTTCTTTCTGGAGGCTTTGCTCTTTTTGGCCTTGCGAGCCTTCGGCGTGGATTGTTTTGGCGCTTTCGCCGCGACCAGGTTGTAGGACTGCTGGATGAGATCTTCGAGTTCGGCGTCGGGGACAGCGTCGAGACGGTCGAGCATCACCCACTTGTAGCGGCCAACATACGGGGCCGGGCGGATGTCTTCACGCTCGATGAGTTCGGCGAAGACTTCGGGATTGCACTTGAAGCACAGCCTCGGATTATCGAGGCCGAGCATGGCGAAGATTTTGCCTGCGACTTTGAAGCAGAGGTCGTCTCCCCACTGCAGTTTCTCAGTGGCTCGTGGAAAATTGAGGCAATAGGCGCGGATGGAGTCGATGTTCATGGAATTCAGTCGCTAGTCTCTAGTCCTCAGCCGTCAGTCGTCAGCCGGCTTGGGTGGTCGCTGACGGCTTTTTTATCATAGAGGGCGGAGTGAGTTTTGAGTTTTGAGTTTTGAGTTTTGAGTTTTGAGTTTTGAGTTTTGAGTTTTGAGTTTTGAGTTTTGAGTTTCGAGTTTCGAGTTTCGAGTTTCGAGTTTCGAGTTTCAGGCGACACTCCCCGAAACTCGAAACCTGAAACTGGAAACTCCGACCTAGTTTTTCTCCCAGGGCTTAATCACCGTTGCCTTGCTGTATGCGATCCGAAATCCGAGGCGATTGCAGTTGCGCTCGGACGTTGTGCCCCCATGGGTAACGACGACAGCCAATTCGCATCCCGCTTCGGCTGCCGCTTTCATTCGGGTGCGGAGCAAGGCCGTCTGGATTCCTCGGCCGCGGAACTCTGGCAGCGTGCCTGCGCCGAACAACGCAAACACGCGATGCTCGGGAATGACGCGTCCGGCGGCCGCGGCGATTGGGACGCCCTCGGCGGTCGCGACGAAGGTCAGGCACTCCGGGAAGTGGAACAGCGGGGCAAGCATGTTGGCGAAGTCCTCGGGCGGCTTCCCTTTGTCGAAGAAGCTTCGCGTGAGGAGATCGGAGAAGACATCCGCTTCGTTTGGATTGCTGCGGCGAATCTCGATGCCACTCGGGATTTCGACTTTGTCCTGCGAATCGAGGTCGCGATACAGGACGTTGTTGAGTTCGAGCATGCCGTACCCGCGAGCGTTCACCAGTTCCAGCACGCTCGGGTGGGTGAGCGGACAGATGTCGACTTGGGCGGGCGCGTTGTGGGAACGGTAGAAGGCCTCGAGGCGGTCGAGATCGGCGGCTGTGATCGGGCCGTCGAAGCCCAGGCCTGCAGCGTGGCCGATGGGGGAGTTCAGTCCGGCGAACATCATGTGTCCGCCGCAGATGGGGGCGAAGTCGGCGCCGATTTCCGGGCGCAACTTTTGCAGCATGCGGGCGCAATCGACTTGCGGAATTTCTTCCGCCGATTCGAGACGGCGGGCGAATGCCTTGTCTACAAATTGCATTTGGAGAAATCCTCTCTTCGTTGTTTTAACAATGGTGAGCAAAGCTGTGGCCGGGAAGCGCAATGCTCCCACGCAAACTGGCGGGCAAGAGTGCCCGCACCACACGAGAGGCCAATTAGCGAACAGCAGTCATAGGCAAGGTGGATAGCTTACCACGGGCCCGCGGCAGTCGCCTGGGTTTAGGTCAAAAAGCTCTTAAACGCAGAGTACGCAGAGAACTGCCGCAGAGGACGCTGAGAAAAGCTTGTAACCGCAAAGGTCGCAAAGAAAATCCGCTAAGGACGCTAAGAAGAGCGCTCGCGTTTCCCTTCTACACTTGCTCCCGCGCTTCGCCCAAAGTTACGTTGACGTCCATCTTCTGCTTGCCACGGTAGATTGTGACTTTCACTGCGTCACCGGCACGATGGGCGTTCATGACTTGGGCCAGGTCTTGCTGGTCCTGCACGTTTTCGCCGTCGATGGCGACGATCAGGTCACCACCCAGCATGATCGGGATGTTTCCGAGATAGGCGCGCTCGCTTCCGCCGCGTAAGCCCGCGTGTTCGGCGGCGCCGCCCGGTTGCACCTTGACGATGAGCAGTCCGAAATCGACCGGCAGGCCGACTTGTTCGGCGAGTTCGGGACCGATCGGAATGGTCGAGACGCCCAGCGCCGGACGCCTGACGCGGCCCAGAGTGACCAAGTCGTTTAGTACTGCCTTGGCGGTGTTGATCGGAATGGCGAAGCCGATGCCGGCGTTCTGGCCGACGCTGGAGAGGATCATGGTGTTGATGCCGATGACCTCGCCGTGACCGTTCATCAGCGGCCCACCGGAGTTGCCGGGGTTGATGGCGGCGTCGGTCTGGATGGCTTCGTCGATGGTCGCGCCGTTCGGCTCTTTCACGGGACGGATGGAACTGACGATGCCGCGCGTCATGGTGCCGGCGAGTCCGAAGGGGTTGCCGATGGCGTAGACCTTCTGGCCGACTTGCAGGTTGCGCGAGTCGCCAAGTACGGCAGGCGTGAGGCTGGGGGCTTCAATCTTGATGACGGCCAGGTCGTGCGGCGGGTCGGTGCCCACCACGGTGGCGCGGAACTTCTTGCGGTTGTGCATCGTGACTTCCACCTGCCGCGCGTCGGCGATCACGTGGTAGTTGGTTAGGATGTGGCCTTCCTTGTCGATGACGAAACCGGAGCCCTGCCCTTCCTGGGGCACGAGGCCGTAGAAGAAGTCGAACGTGACGGCCTTCGAGGTGATGTTAACAACGGAAGGGATGTTCTTGCGGTAGACGAGGATGTTGTTCTGCTCTTCGGCATCGAGCGGTTCGGTGCCTGCGGCCTCGGTAATTTCGACCTTATTGGGATGGCTGATCAGGTTGGTCAGGCGGAGCGGCGACGACCTCCAGGTCGTAAAGTAAAAAAACGCTCCCGCCAGCAGAATTGCCAGGATGATGGGCCGCAATAGCTTCATAGGTGTGTCACCAGCATTTGGACCGGTTGTCTGTGGTGGTCATTCTGATTCTATCCAAAATAGGCCGTCGCCATCGTGACGTGGTGCAACCCGGCGGCGTGACGACGCCTTGGGTGATACGGGGATGGCGCTGGCTTCGTTCTCGGGGTTGTGCCAACCACTGGCCTTCTGCATAGACGACTTATTCCGTTACCCTATTAACGCAGCCTTCGACAAGCGAAACGACATTTCGTGTTAAAAGATCTCCATATGCGCAGTCGACTTTGGCTATGGGTCCGCCGGGTAGCGGCTGTGTTGATATTGCTCCTTGCAGTCGGTGCCGCCCTTGCCGCTGGTTTGTTGACACCTTATTTTTTAGCGAAACGAACAGCAAGCATTCCGCTGCTCACAATTAGCGCCGTAGCCGCATTTGCACTGTTAACGTGGGCGGGCACGAAACTTGCACTCTGGTGCTGGGGATCTGCCAGAAGGAGATTGACCCCGGCGCTAAGCGGATTGCTCGCGATCCTCTTTCTCGGGTGGCTGGCTTTCGGAATACTGCGGCCTTCAGGGTCTCATTTCGCGGAAGTCGTTCCTTACGCAAACACAAAGTATTGGCAGTTACCGACCGGATCCTTGATCGCCTACAGCGAGTACGATCCGCCACAAGGGGTTCCCCTGAAGCCCGAAGCCATCATCTACCTGCATGGTGGGCCGGGCGTGCGACAGGGGCCGTTCGATCAGGACATCTATGCCACCTTCGCCGCTAACGGATTCAGGGTGTTTCTCTATGATCAGGCAGGAAGCGGCCTCTCCGGTTTTCTGCCACATCTGCGCGATTACACGGTCGCCCGATCCGTCGCCGATCTGGAAGCGATAAGGCAGATGATTGGCGTCGAGAAGATGATTCTGATCGGGCATTCCTGGGGATCGACTCTGGCCGCCAGTTATATGGCGAAATTTCCGACTCACGTCGCCAAGGCGGTATTTCATTCGCCGGGTGAGATTTGGCGATTAGAGAGTGCTGAGAGTTACGATTTTTCCCGCACCGATGCAGGTCCACAGGGGCTTCCTGCTCCGCGCCTCCTGGCCGCCCTGTTTTTGCGAGACCGGAATCCAGCGGCCGCAGAAAAGCTGGTGCCCCAATTGGAATCGGAGATCCTGGTGGTGCCGTCGTTCCGCCAAACGCTGGGCACCGTCGTCTGTAAGGGAAATTTCAACAAGCTGCCAAGTGAATTGATTAGCGCTCTCGATGGCCACGAAAATCCGGGAGTCAATCCGTATGTTCTGCAAGAATTGGTCCCCGATACGGAGCACGCCGAAAGCGATCCGCACGTAGCTTTGCGCGAAAATCGCACGCCTGCGATTCTTTTGTATCCAGAGTGTAACTACCTGTCGTGGAAGGGCACGGTTGACTACCGGAGGACACTGCCTAACCTGACGGTTTTTTACATACCGAGGGCGGGTCACTTCATTCAATTCGAGCAACCAGAGTTGCTCAAGCGCGTGATTCGGGCGTTTTTATTGGATCAGCCCGACCCAATTCCACCCTATACAAGTGACGCCGATCCAAGAACGAATCGGCCGTAGCCTTTGCTTCCAGGATCTCCAGCGAGGAAGCCAATCGGTGCCGCCTGTTCATTGCAATGAACAGGTTGGGGCTAAGATCGAGGTAAAGCGCGATGAGTGGAATGGGGATTGTTCAACAGTTAACGCCTGCCAGTCCTGCGAAAGTCAGCGACAAGAGGAATGCTCAACGCTGAGCTGCCTGGGCTGTTCGGGCCTCAGGTTCAGGCTCTCGGTGGTCCGCTATCTTATAGCGACCGCCATATGGACTTACCAGTTGAGACGAGCGGCAGACTGGGCATGGCGTAGTGTTGCGAACGCTGACGCTCCACTTGCCTACGAACTTGCCACCGCCCTTGCATGCAGAGGTCATTTGGACATCTCCAGCTTACGAAGTGAATTGGACCGTTCGTGAGTCCCTAACTTTTATGTCTGGCAGAGCTTACGATGGGAACATGTTGGATGTCCTCATAGACCTGGCGGAGTGGCAATGGCACATGCCCAGCTTCACCGGTTCAACAAGAGACCAGCGAGCAGGATCAGGCACAGTGTTGGCAGCAACCAGGAATACCAGTCTCTACTCGGATCAGCCATCACTCTTCGCCGGCTTGCTCTCATCACTCACACCCCAATCACCGATCAGTCTGAGACAAAGCCCACAGCTCGACAATGGCTCTGAGGTGGTGTTACTGAGGTTTAACGGACGTAAGGCGCACGGTTAGAATGTTCGAATGGCCGATGAATACAAGTTCGGCGGAGATCACCGCATCTCGTGCGTCTGTCCCGTGTGTCAAGAGCGCAGTGGCGAACACGGGTCTCACTGCGTCTGCCCGATCTGCGGTGGACGCTCAGGCGAACACCACAGCCGCTGCGTCTGCCCCAGGTGTCAAAAGACGGGCGGGAAGCACTACAGTCACTGTACCTGCCCGGTATGTCAGATGCGTGGCTAGTGCCTGGAATGGATTTCAGTCAATGAGTGCAATGGGGTTTTTCGCCAACCTCGTCTAAAAGTGATGCATACTTTCGACTCGGAAGCCTCTGCAATGTCGTGAGGATGTAGCTTACATGTATTACCGGAGTTTGAAGACGCTCAGAGCTCCCGCAGATTTGAGCTGGTTCCTCGGGTCTCTTACCGGCGAGATGCCCGAAAACGCCGAGTCGCCATCTGGGAACGAGTGGTGCAAAGAGCCGATATGAAGTCTCAGTGCTGGTTCAGCCTCTGCTGCGTGGTTGGGCTCATTTTCTGTGTGGGCGGACTCATTGTGGGTACCTGGGGAAAAACCGGGATACCAGTCGCAGGCGTCACCCCACCTAAAAGCACTCCAGTAAATGAATACGTCGACTCCCGGCTTTGCGCGGGTTGCCATAGTCAAATTTATAAAAACTATCGGCAAACGGGAATGGCCTCATCCCTGTTTAAGCCCGCACCTGCGAACACAATCGAAGACTATAAAGGGAACACGCAGTTCTACCACTCCCTGTCTGACACGCACTTCTCGATGATTTTTCGCGACCAAGCCTATTACCAGAGGCGGTGGCAAATCGGCCCCGACGGAAAACAAACGAATGTCGAAGAGATGAAAATTGACTACGTGCTAGGTGCAGGCGACCACTCGAGGTCCTACCTACACCGTACCAGACGAGGAACGTTGATTGAACTTCCTTTGGGTTGGTATACGGAACGAGGTGGACATTGGGGCATGAGTCCAGGATTCGATTCCCGTCATCCGCAGACCCGGCGATTGGTTTCGTATGGATGCGTATTTTGTCACGACGGATATCCTCAAGTGCCCTCCGGAAGCGATGTTCCGGACGCTGATCCGGTCTTTACTGGGGACCTTCCCGAAGGGATTGATTGTCAACGATGTCATGGTCCGGGCGGCCAACATATTCGAGCAGCCCAGGCAGGCGCTGAGTCTTCGGACATCAGTAGCAGAATCGTGAATCCCGCACGGCTAAGTTCAAAGCTTCAGATGGAAGTTTGCATGCAATGCCACCTGGAGCCGACGAGCGGCCGCCTCCCAGCTTTAGTGAGACGATTTAATCGCGGGATATTTTCCTACATCCCAGGGCAACCCCTTGAGGACTATGTCCTGTACTTCGATCATGCCCCTAACACCGGATACGATGACAAATTTGAATTCGTGAGTGTTGCATATCGACTTCGGAAATCTCGTTGCTTTCTAGAGAGCAAGGGGGCGCTGACATGCCTGTCCTGCCATGATCCACATCGCAAGCTCCCCGCGGGCGAGGAAGCGACAAGCTACTATTCCGGACAATGCCGTCATTGTCATGAACCCGTCATTCGCACCTTGGTTGCCCAGGGCAAGCACCCGGATGCAGCTGACTGCGTTTCGTGCCACATGCCAAAAAGGAGAACTGAGGATGTAGTTCACGCACTTATCACGGACCATTTCATTCAGCGTAAGGTCCCCATGCGTGATCTTCAGGCAGAGCTTCAGGAACGCCAGTTGACTGATGCAGAGGAATACCACGGAGAAGTGGTCCCGTACTATCCGTCGCCCCTGCCGAAAACGAGCGAAAACAGCCGATACTGTGCTGTAGCGCAAGTGGCTCGTCAGAATAATCTGAAGAAAGGAGCAGCCGACCTGGCCCAAGAAATGAACCAACATCCTCCTCGCGAGGAGGAGTTTTACATCGCACTTGGGGATGCCTGGAAAAACAGCGGAAATTCGAAAGCGGCCGTTGAAGCGTTTGAACAGGCAGTTCGGATCAAGCCAAAATCTGTGGCAGCATTACGGTCCCTTGCCGCTAGTTTGAAAACATCGGGGAATGTCTCACGAAGCGAGCAGATATTGAACCGGGCGCTAGACTTGGCACCTCTTGACGGTAGCACCTGGAATCAATACGCGATGCTTGAGGCCGATCTTGGACGAACCGGTCGCGCAATCGAGAAACTTCAGAAAGCGCTTGCGCTAGATCCAGATTTGCCGAAGGGCGACCTGAACCTTGCCACCCTCTTTGTCCGCGAAGCGCAGATGGAACCTGCCGAAACAGCCTTGAAACGCGCATTAAGCATTGATCCGTACGACGCGGCTGCTTACGATCTGATGGGGCGGGTGCTGGCAGGGAAGAATGAAATGTCTGTGGCTCTCTATAGCCTCCAAGAAGCAACGCACCTTCGTCCGGACTATGCACCCTATCTTTATAACTATGCTCTGGCGCTGGTAGCCGCCCAGCGGTTAGACGAAGCGCGGACACAAGCGCAGGCCGCAGTGAACGCGGATCCTAATCTTGCGGAAGGCCACATATTGTTGGGTAAACTTCTCGCCAGAGACCAGCGATTGGCGGAGGCGGTGAGCGAGTATCAGCAGGCCGTGAAACTGCAGCCTGATTTCAGTCTGGCACACCTGGACTTAGGGTTGGCTCTGGCCGCACAAGGAGATCTGCGGAGCGCGACTGAGCACCTACGCAAGGCCGCAGCCGGCAGAGACCCGGATGTCGTCCGGCAAGCAGCCCAGGCCCTCCAGCGAATCAGCAATCATTAGGCTGCCCACCTGAGGTCATGCGGATTTCTTGTCGGGGTTTGAGAGCATCAGGTCTCGGACGTAAGCTGCCAACGCATGGACCGCTTCCAGAAACTGCCCCCCCAGAGTTCGAACCGTCGGACCGTAGGAAGCGCATAGAATCATGGTTGACGAAACCAGGCCATAGCACAGCTTGCGCCGTTTGTTCGCCAAAATTCGGGTCAATGAGCGAAATGGGGATGTTACGACAGCTAGCCAACGCTAGTTGTCTTGATCCGCTATCTTTGAATCAAACTCGGAAGTGGTCACAATTGCACAGTTTAAGGTGCATAGAAAGGCTACTCTACAATTAGCCAGAGTTTCGTTCGCAGTGGGGTATGTATGGATATGAACGAAAGGCAAATTGCACTATCCGTGCTCGAAGGCCTACGAGAAGACCTGACTTATGCCCGCCTCAACAATGGGAGTCGTGTCCTCGACGTAGCCGACCTTCGCCAATTCATCTATGAACAGATGAGCCGGATCAGGACAACCGCGCACGTCACGGAGGCGCTGTACGGCAACGGTAATGGCCGCCGGCAAGTACATCCATAGTGGCGGGGCCACACCGGCGGTTGCCGCAAGTGAGGCAACAGAACATCAGGTTCACGTATCGGCTGGTCATCTCCAGTGGCCGAACCGTTCTCGCTTTAGATTCAGAATTCCTACGAGGGCATCCTTTAAGGCTTTTATTTCGACTTTGTGTTCCGGAACATTAGGGAGTTCAAGCAATCGCGCCTCCAGGGTCCCTTCCGCTACTCCAATACACTCTTCGATCCGGGTATGATCAGTCTCTAACTCAGCTGCTGTACAAAGTTCTTCCCAAGAAAACTGCTGACCGTTTGATGAAAAAAAGGGAATCGCCATCTTCGCCTCCTTGGCGTGAAAAGGAATTGCACAAGGAGTCGTCGCCCAGATTGGACACGGCGGCAGGATGTGTAGGTCTTTAATTAGATCACTGCGCTGGGTTATGTTCAATGGGCGACAATAGCCAGACGCGCGCATGGATTTGCAGCAAGTGCTCCGGCGGGTGCAAGAAAAAAGGCTAGAGGTCGAATCAGGAGTCTGTCACCTCTTTCCGCCATCGTACGACAGCTTTAGGGGAGCAAAGCCGAACACGGACGTGTGGGCATAAGTGTCGTAACCAGATGGGATGAGAAGGCCGGCCTCCGGACGGGATGCGGTGTACGCTCCCAAGTTATCGACGTGCTCGAAGCACAGATAAAAAGGAGACCGGCAATGAAGAAGGTTAGCACCGCAGTGGCCAAGCAGAGCAGGAATATTTCGGCGCAGAAACTGACCATCGGACTCGATCTGGGCGATCGCAACAGCTGGTACTGCGTGCTGGATGAAGCCGGCCAGATACAACTGGAGCAGCGCGTGCGGACGAATGCGAAAGCGTTGAGCGAAGTGTTCGGTGCCATGCCGCGCAGTCGGATCGCACTGGAAATCGGGACACATTCGCCCTGGATCAGTCGCTTGCTCAGCGAGTTGGGGCATGAAGTGATCGTGGCCAATGCGCGCAAGGTACGGCTGATCGGGGAGAGCCGCAAGAAAGACGATCGTCTGGATGCGCAGACGCTGGCGCGGCTGGCCCGGATCGATGCAGAGTTGCTGTATCCGGTGAAACATCGCAGCGTGCAGGCGCAAGCGGATCTGACGCTGATTCGGGCGCGCGCTGGGCTGGTACGAGCACGGACCGCGCTGGTCAACACAGCTCGCGGGCTGGCCAAGAGTTACGGGGAACGCTTGCGTGGATGCAACGTGCGGAACATGAATCCGGAGAAAGCCGAGAGCTTGAGTCCAGAACTGCAAGCCGCCCTGGAACCGCTGTTGAACGCAATCGAGTCGCTGAGCGAGCGCATCGTGGAATACAACCAGCGCATCGAGAACCTGGCACAGCAGAGTTATCCGCAGGTGGCGCTGCTGAAACAGATCAAGGGAGTAGGTACATTGATCGCGCTGACCTTCCTGTTGACACTGGAAGATCCGCATCGTTTCGGCAAGAGCCGCGACGTGGGCTGCTATCTGGGCCTGCAGCCGGGACGGCGGAACTCGGGGCAAAGCGAACCGCAGCTGCATATCAGCAAAGAAGGCGATCCCTATCTGCGAACGCTGCTGGTGCAAGGAGCGCAGCACATTCTGGGTCCGTTCGGTCCCGACTGTGATCTCAGGCGCTGGGGCCTGAAACTAGCAGAACGTGGCGGGAGAAACGGCAAGAAGCGCGCCATCGTCGCCACCGCAAGAAAGCTGGCGGTGCTGCTGCATCATCTGTGGGTGAGCGGCGAAGTATACGACCCGATGCACAACAGCAGAAGAGCGACCGTGGCTGCAGCCGCATAAAACGAAAGAGCAAAACAAAAGTCAAAACCGTTCCAGGAAGAGAACAGACAAAAGCCCAAAGCCGAGTTCCGGTGACTGCGTTAATGGCCTGGCCCAGGTTTAACTCTGAAAAAGCAGAACCACAGGGCGCCAATCAGATGGCAGCACCGGCTGAACCGAGAACGCCCAACATGCACCGAGCGAAACGATTCGCTCCTCGAGAGTGCGGATGGAAGCATGGCGACAGTGGCCCTCGGCGGAAGAAGAAAACCTTGTTCAACGAAGCCACACAAGAATCGACTTGACTCCGACCGGCCTTCTCATGGAAGGCCATTTCACTCATTGTGTTTCGAACGACGAGGTTCCCGCTTTTTCTTCCCTGATTTCCGATTCTTTTCGAGCCTCACCTTCCACGCTGTTTGCAACGCGCCTTCTAGGACGTCCTCGTTTGCAGCTGCCAATCGAATGTGGGTGGCCCCATTTCTGCCCCACCCGCCGGCGATGGGAATAAAAACTTCCGGTAGCTCCTCAACAAACGTTGCTTGTTGCTCTGGAGTCAACATGAGGTTTCCATAACCTTGAGCCGCAGCGGCTAACGTAGCAAAAATTCTCCCCCCAACGCGAAAGTCCGGCTGCCCCATATGACAACTCTCTTCGGCACCTTCGAGGCTCAGAGCGATTCTTCGAAAGTCGTCTACTGTCACAGATTGGGATGCTCCAGCGTGCCCGTAGTAGATTACCGTGCTGCCGTTGTTGAAAGCACGCCATTGCACTCATTGAACCATGGGATTTGTGGGAATACGAACCGAGTGGGCCGCATTGGTTGCATTCGCGCGGCGGGCGGGACGCCCGCCGGACTGCCGCCGGGACGGCGGCGCTACTTTCTTGCGCTTGGCAGCTATTGGGGCTATTGCTCTGCTTCTTGCTTCAGGGTGGCGTAGATCTTATTCACCTGCGCTTCGGTGTTATCCAGCGAGCCTGAGTTGTCGATGACGTAGTCGGCGCGCTGGATCTTCACGGAATCCGGCAACTGGGCGGACATGCGGCGGACGACTTCGCGGCGGGCGGCTTCGACGTCGATCTTCAGGCGCTGGGCGTAGCGCTGCACGCGCTGGTCTTCGGAGCAGGTCACTACGATCAGGCGGTCGAAACGGTCGGCGGTGCCGGCTTCGAGGATCAGCGCGGCTTCGACTACGGCGATCCCGCGCGGATCGCGGCGGCCTTCGGCCTCCATCCATTCATCTTCGTGGTGGATGACGGCAGGGTGGACGATGGCGTTCAATTCGCCGATTCGCGTGGCCCCCTGTGCGTTCTGGCTGAAGGCGGCTTCGGCGAGTTTCGGGCGGTTGACGCTGCCGTCGGGATTCAGGATGAATCGGCCGAAGTGGCGTACGACTTCTTCGTAGACCGGTCGGCCGGGTTGCATGAGTTCGTGGGCGATTTGATCGGCCTGAATCAGGCTCGCGCCCCGTGCCATGAGCATTTCGCCGACAATCGATTTGCCGCTGGCGATCCCGCCGGTTAGGCCGACTTTTAGCAGAGGCGCCTCGCTCGGAGAACCTTTTCACCAGAGAGACACCCTTCGACTGCGCTCAGGGCAAGCTCCGGCACAGAGGCAGGCTTGGGGCAAGAGCTTTCGTGATTGAGGCTGGTGGAGCTCATGTCAGCTGATTCCGCGAGAAGTCATTTTTGTTCGTTTTTCTCTGTGTCTCTGTGACTCTGTGGTGAAAATGCTCTATCCAATCGCAACTGCCGCCCCGCGCCGCAGCTTCGCAGCCCGGACGGTGTTCGCCATCAGCATCGCAATGGTCAGTGGTCCCACGCCGCCCGGGACCGGCGTGATCGCTCCCGCAATCTCGGCGACTTCGGGGTGGACGTCTCCTACGAGCGTCGAGCCATTTTTCGTGAAGGCCTGCTCGCGCTTTTCGTTGCCTTTGAAGAACCGCTCAAACTCGGCGCGGTCGATGACCTTGTTCATGCCGACGTCGATGACCGTCGCGCCGGGGCGCACGAAGTCGCGGGTAATCATTCCGGCGCGACCGATGGCTGCCACCAGGATGTCGGCGCGGCGGCAGACGGCGGGCAGATCAGGAGTCTTTGAATGGCAGACGGTGACGGTGGCGTTCGCGTTCAGCAGCAGCATCGCCATCGGCTTGCCCACGATGTCGCTCCGCCCCACAACCACGGCCTCTTTGCCAGAGACATCGATGCGAGACCGGCGCAGCATCTCCATCACGCCGCCGGGAGTACACGGGACCAGGCCGGGGCGCTGGGTGGAGAGGAAGCCTACGTTCATCGGGTGAAATCCGTCGACGTCTTTCGCTGGATCGACCGCTAGCAGGATTTTCTTGGCATCCACCTGCGGCGGGAGCGGGAGTTGCACGAGGATGCCGTCGATTTCGTCGCGGCGGTTCAGGTCTTCGATCAGGGCAAGGAGCGCGTCGGTCGTGACGCTGTCGGGCGGGGTGTGCTTCTCACTGTAGAGTCCGACTTCCTCGGAACTCTTCACCTTGCCTCGAACGTAGATCTCGGACGCGGGATTGTGACCTACCAGGACAACGGCCAAGCCTGGGCGCATGCCCGCTTCGGCGAGCGCTCTTGCCTCGGCGGCAACTTCTGCGCGAATCTCGCTTGCGATTTTTGTGCCGTCAAGGATCGTGGCCGCCATCAGTTCTCCTAGCTCTTCCCGTCCAATTCTAACCTCGAAAATCATTCACCACAGAGACACAGAGGCACAGAGAACGAATCAACAAAAGTCATTTGGCAGATTTGTGCCTGCTCGGAATGCAGGGACATTGTTGTTGTGCCTTTCCCTCCTCTGTGTCTCTGTGACTCTGTGGTGAAAATGGTTCTAATCGTCGTACAATCTCCCGTCATGATTCCTCAAGATCTCCTCGATCTGGTGGTTTGTCCGGCGTGCAAAAGCGACCTGGAAGTGAAGACCAATCCAGAGGCGCTCAAGTGCACGGCGTGCCGGCGCGTGTATCCGGTACGCGACGGGCTTCCGGTTCTGTTGATTGAAGAGGCCACGATCGATCCCGCCTGAACAATCCACTCCCCCCACGAATGGGCCATTTGCCGCAAATTGAACGGAAATCGCCGCTTTCCGTCCTGAAGCGACACCTTGTGTCACTCTGCGAACGGTACAAGTCGTACTCACGGGCTGGGTACCGTCGTAAGGGTTGCCCGCAACTCCCAACTTTTATTGGGGTTAAAGAAACCAGAAAGCTTTCTTGTACGTATATGGAAATAGAGGCCAGTTGCGGCATGGAAATTGCATGCAACATTTCCAGTAGCCGCTGAGTCTAATGGGTACAGGGAAGTTGACCGAAGGTCGGAGGTGAGGACGGTCATGAAAGAAAGATTTACAAACACGGAGCTGGCGTCGCTGAGAAGCGATCTCCTGCAAGGCGGGATGATCGATTCCAGAGAGGCCGCCGAGCTCTTGCAGGTGTTCCTGATGGGCCGCGGCTACGGAGTGTCTCCGCAGGCGGCTCTGGATGCAGCCGGTCGGGTGGAAATGGCCGGGTGCTCTTTGCCGGTTCTGCAGCTGGAGTTGGAGAATCTGGCACTGGTCATGTAGTTCAGCCTTGGGAAGAGGTGACTTCCCAAGCCGGGCCCAAGTAAGCGGTGACGAAAATCGAGTTTTACAAGATCTGACCCTAATCCCGAAAATCGGGAGTTGTGATCAGAATTCGAAAGCCGGGTCAACCAGCCCGGCTTTTGCTTTTTTGGCTGATAGCTGGTGGCCGATAGCTTGTGGCCGCCGAGATTTTTCGCCGGTCGAATAGCGGGAATCGGCCCGGTTGGTCGGCTATGAGCTATCAGCCATCCGCGATCAGCTGCCTACTCGTACCTCAAACTCTCGACCGGATCCAGCTGTGCTGCCCTCGTCGCTGGCAGCGTGCCGAAGATTATGCCCACCAGCGACGAAACTATGATTGCAATAATGGCCGAGAGGCCGGAGATTGGGATGCGGTAGGCCGTGAGGAATCGCACCGAGAATGGGATCGCCAGGCCAATCACGATGCCGGCGATGCCGCCGACGAGCGAAATCAGCATGGCTTCGGCGAGGAACTGGAAACGGATCTCGCGGTTGGTGGCGCCGATGGCTTTGCGGATACCGATCTCGCGGATGCGGGAACTCACCGTGGCCAGCATGATGTTCATGATGCCGATCCCGCTGACCAGGAGAGTGACCGCCGCGATCAGCAGCAGGCCGAAAGTCAGGGCGTTGGCGATTTTGTCCCAGACCGAGAGCAACTGGGTCAGGTTGCTGACCGTGTAAACGGACTCAGGCCGGTGGCGTGCCCCAATGACGTGCTGGATCTGGATGGTGGCCGAGACGACGTCGTCGGGGCTGGCCACCGTGAAGAAGATCTGTTTCACGGCCGCGGTTTCGGTGAAGTAGCGGCTCACCGTGGAAGGGATCACCATGGTGTAGTCCTGGACTTCCGACTGCCCGAACGTATCCACCCCTTCCTTGAAGGTGCCGACCACGGTGAAGGGCAGCCCGTTCAGCTTGATGACTTGCCCGACGGCGGCGTCAACTGAACCGTAAAGTTCCTCAGCCATCTTTTGGGTTAGCACTCCGACCTTGTTGCGGGAGGTTGAGTCCTCGCCGTCGAAGAATCTTCCCGAAAGAACAATAAGATTGCGCACGCGCTGGTATTCGGGCGCGGCTCCCATGACAGTGATGTCTTTTTCCTTGCCAGAACCGGCGGCGATGCGTTCACTCAGCACGATGAGCGGCGAGGCGTAGGTGACGCTGGGAACTTGTTCCTGCACGGCGCGCATGTCGTCGACGGTGAGTGGGTCGGAGGCGCTGGCGGTGATGCGCTGCGCGCCTCCGGAATACTCGACGTAAATCATATTCGCGCCGATCGACTGGATGAGGCGCTGCACGTACTGCTTGCCGGTCATGCCGATGGTGACGACCAGGATCAGCGAAGCCGTGCCGATGACCATGCCCAGGGCCGTCAGGGCGAAGCGGACCTTGTTGCTGATAAAGGTCTCGTAGGCAAAGCTCATGACCTCGTTCAGCCGGATCGTGCTGCGGCGCAAGGGCGGCCCGATCTGGCTGCGGAAGGGCTGGCGCGTCGGGGGCTTGCACTCGGGGGCCGGGGGCGGGGTGGTTGGAGTGGTGGCCATTTCTTTCGTTAGATGCTACTCCTTGGGGCGGGTGGCAGACTAGCGATGGCCTTACCGGGCGCTACCAACGCGGTGCTTGAATGGCGCGCAGGAAATACATAGGTCCTTCGCTGCGCTCAGGATGACAATTTATAGGGAGGTTACGGGACACGGCAGACCAACAGCGCGGAGTTTTCGTAGGGACAATTCATCCCTTCGCGAGCCGGACGCTCGATCAGAACCCAATTGACTCCGAACCGAGTTTTCAGGCGTTCGTAATCCATTGGCGTGAAATGCTCCCAGCCGCGCTCAGCTTCGACTTCTTCGAGCCAGCGGTTGGAGAGGCGTGGCACTTGGGTCGCGACTGCCGAATCCTTCGCTGCGTCAGCAAGCACGCTGCGTTCGGCAAGGGCGCGGAAACTGTGGTAGTCGTTGCCAGGACGGCGCATGTAGTCGGGGCCCCCAGCGAAGTACGCGTCGGGCGGGGTGTTCTCGCGGATCCAGGCGAAGGCTTTCAGCCACGGATTTTGGGGAACGGATCCGGGCCATTCGAGGTGCGCGGAACTTGGATATGTTGCGCGCTGGGCGAAGAACATTCCGGCCGCGAGCGGAACGAAAACCACCAACCAGCGCAGCCAGTGATGGCGCAGAAATTTCTGGCCGAGCAGGCCGCCGCTCAGGATGATGAAGATCAAATAGAAGAGATGGAGATAGCGCATGGGCTGCAGCGGGCGGATGCGCTCCAGACTTTGCGGCAGCATGAGCGCGATCGCGACGATCAGTTGGAAAGCCCCAAAGAGCATCAGGCGCGAGGTCACGTAGATCAGCGTGGTGGCCTTGTCGCGTTGGCCGATCCGGCGAAACCACCAGAGAATCGCGAAGGGCGCTAAAACGCCGAGCCAGTCGTACCACTGCCAGCGTCCGAGAAAGTAGTAGTCGCGGGTGTTGGCGGCGACGCGCCATGCTGGGGACGTGGGCTCGAAAATCCAGCCGAGTGGGGCCAGCATCAGAATCGCGGGCTTGTCTTCGGTCCGCGGAACTCGCCAGAGCAGAAAGATGCAGAACGAGATTCCGAACGCTGCCATGATGGGATGAAGTAGTGCGGCGAGCAGTAACAGGACGACCGACTGCGCGTACTTGCGATCCAAGGTCGCCACGATCGCAGCCAGAATCGCCGCAGTCGCCATGGCACGGGGATGAAGATTTTGATCGACGATATAGAGCGCGCTTCCGGCGACGGGCAGAGTTAGCAACACCGCGACCAGCGTGGTCGACGCCCATTGCGCATATACTTCCGGAAACAACCTCCGGCTCAGTCGCCAGCAACCCAGCAGCACGAAATAAATCGTGAGATAGTGCCAGGCGAAAATCACCCAGCCCAACGGCGCGTGCGTGAGGAGCACTGACGCGGCCACGACCTTGTCGAAGATCGTCGCCTGCAACTGCACCGCGAAGAAATCGGAATCGTGGGGATAGAGCGCCGGGTTCAGGTCGCGCTTGATGGCGGAAAGGTAGACGCCGTCGTCTTCGGCGCCGGGATGGTATCCGGCAATCAGCAGGCCGCAGGCGGCCAGAACCGCTAGAATTAGCGCGTTCCTGAGAATGGGATAGTTTTTCAAGCGCTGAGCTCTTAGAATTGAGCTACATGTCCTTGCATGCCGTAAAGCTCACGGCAGAAGAGATCGAACCTCCTGCTGACAATAAGGATGCTCCTGCTTCGGTCACATCGAGGACGATGGCTAAGCTTGCTCTGGTCGTGCCCACGCTGCGCGAGGCGGACAACATTCGCACGGTGCTCGACCGCATTCGTCAAAGCCTCGACCCGATGGGCTTCGCTTACGAAATCCTGGTAGTGGACGACGATAGCGGCGACGGAATCGAGTCCATCGTACAGGATATTTCGCGCGAGGATCCGCGGGTGCGCCTGCTGGTGCGCAAAGGCGAACGTGGCTTAGGTGGCGCTGTGCTTTACGGCTGGAAGCACACAGATGCCGAAGTGCTGGGCGTGATCGATGCCGACCTGCAGCATCCGCCGGAATTGCTGCCGCGCTTGTGGGGAGCGATGGACGCGGGCCGCGACGTGGTACTTGCCAGTCGATACGCACCCGAGGGCGGCCTCGACAATTGGCATCCGGCGCGGCATTTGCTGTCGCGAATGGCCATCTGGCTGACTTATCCGCTGCAGAAGCGCGCGATTCACGTCGAGGACCCGATGGCCGGGTTCTTCATGGTGCGGCGCTCGTGCTTGAAAGATATCGAGCTGCACAATCGTGGATTCAAGATCCTTCTGGAGATTCTGGTGCGCGGGAACGTGCGCTCGGTGAGTGAGATTCCGTTTACGTTTGGACCGCGGCGGGCGGGGACCAGCAAAGCCAGCGTACGGGTTGGGCTGGATTATTTTGGGTTGCTTTACCGGCTCTGGAGAGAACGCTAGTGGGTGAGGGCGGGACGCCCTCACGACTGCCGGCGGGACGCCGGCGCTACCAAGTACAAATGTTTCGCACACGCTTCAAGCAAGAAATTGTCTGCGAGTTTCTGCCTCCCGTGCGCTCGGGGAAAAGACAAAAAGTCATCGTGCTGTGCGACGGGATGCCGTCGATTCCCCGCAAGCAGGGGCTGTCGGAGTTTCTCGCGGCGAAGGGTTACTGGGTGTTCTATCCGCGGTATCGCGGGGCCTGGGAGAGCGACGGAGAGTTTCTGAAGACATCGCCCCACCTCGACATTCTGGATGTAATCGACGAGTTTCCCAAGGGCGTGCGCGAAGTAACGTTCGCGAAAAAGTTTGCGCTGAGGCCGGATGAGATTTACGTGATTGGCGGAAGCTTTGGAGGAGCGGCGGCTGTGCTGTCTTCGCTTGATCCCCGCGTGAAGAAGACGATCGCGAACTGCCCGGTGGTGGATTGGCGAATTCTGAGAGCTTCCGAGAACGCGGAGACATCAAATCCCAGCTACGCTGCCTACATTCGCGAGGCTTGGGGCCGCGCCTACCGGCTTTCCGATCGCAACTGGAAGAAGCTGCACAACGGCACGTTCTACAACCCGGCGCACCACATTGCCGAGATCGATCCCGCGAAGGTCATGATGTTTCATGCGAAGGATGATCCCTACATCCCGTATCGATCGGTGGTGCGGTTCGCGGAGAAGACCGGGATTAAGCTGAACCTGTTACAGCGCGGTGGACATATTTCGACCGACGGGACCGTGCGGAAGTATTGGCCGCGGATCAGGAGGTTTTTTGAGGAGCCGAGCTAGCTATCAGCGATCAGCCGATTACGCAGTTCTCTTCCCCACTCCGGGCGCGTAGTACGTCACGCCGTTGGTTTCCAGTTTGCGGCCCTTTGGGCTGAAGATCCTAAAGCGGCCTAGCCCCCATTTCTGCAAGGCAAACTGCATGGTTGTGAGTAGCACTCCCAGTCCGTACGTGACGCTGCGCCGGAAATTGATCGACGAGGCCTCTTCGAAATATTTGGTCGGGCACGACACTTCGCCGATGCGAAAGCCGAAGTGCACGCACTGGGCAAGCATCTGGTTGTCGAAGACGAAGTCGTCGGAGTTCTCGATGAGGGGCAGGTCAGTCAGGACTTTTCGGCTGAAGCAGCGATAGCCGGTGTGGTACTCGGAAAGTTTCACGCCGAGGAAGAGATTTTCGAAGGCCGTCAGCAGGCGGTTGAAGACGTACTTGTAAAGCGGCATGCCTCCGCGCAATGCCGTGCCGCCGATGATGCGGGAACCAAGAACCGTGTCGTAGACCTCGTAGGCGACCATGCTGGCCATCGCGGTCACGAGAAGCGGGGTGTACTGATAGTCGGGGTGCAGCATGATCACGACATCGGCGCCCGCGCTGAGGGCTTCGCGATAGCAGGTCTGCTGGTTGCGGCCGTATCCGTAATTGCGATCGTGAACGAAGACCTGCAGGCCCAACTCATGGGCCAGTTCGACGGTGCGATCTGTCGAGTGATCGTCGACCAGGATGGTGGCGTCGACGATGTCGGGGATTTCGCGGACCGTGGCTTCCAACGTCTTTTCGGCGTTGTAGGCCGGGAGCACGATCGCGATGCGTTTGCCGTTAATCATGGGCTTCGGATAGGCCATCATACCTTGGGGGCTTGCACGGACAAAGTGGACGCTCGCGCCTGATTACAAAAAATCTTAAAAACGCAGAGAGCGCGGAGAACCGCCGCAGAGGGCGCTGAGAATGCTTTGACTCACTTGGCGGCCGATTTTTCATTCCATTCCTGAGCGTACAATCGACGCTCAATCTTCGAACTTTGGTCGTGGAGTCTTCCTGGGTGCCGGTGACCGATCCAATCGAGGCCGTGGCGACAGCTCGGACTTCCGCATTGGCACCCACCGCCGTTGCGCACGCGGCCTTTATTCCCACTGGGATCGTTACCGTGCTGCTGGGACCGGTGCTGCCCGCGCTTTCCGCGCGCTGGTTGCTCAACGATGCCCAGGCGGGCGAGTTCTTCACGGCGCAATTCCTGGCTTCGATTTTTGGGGTCGCGCTCTCGGGCGTGCTGGTGCCGAAAGGCGGATACCGGCTCGCCATGATTCTCGGGCTCGTGTTCATGGCGGCGGGCGTTGGATTCCTTCCGCTGGGCTCGCGTTTTGTCGGCCTGTCCGCGGTGGCTTGTTATGGCGTCGGGCTCGGCTTGACGATTCCTACCTGCAATCTGCTGGTGGCGGAAGTGAATCCGACGAAGCGCGCGTCGGCCTTGTCGCTGCTGAACTTTACTTGGACGGTGGGCGCCGTGGCTTGCCCGTTTCTGCTGGCGCCCTTTCAGCGCGCGAGCAGGATTTCGACTTTCTTCTTTGTGGTGGCCGCGTTCGTTTTTCTGGTGGCGTTGTCTCTGGCGTGGGTAAACCTACCGAAGGGCCACGCCTCTTCGAAAGATTCCCGCGAATCGTCCACGCCATTGTTGCGCGTGCTGCTGATGCCGACCGCGATTGTGTTGGGCGTCTTGTTTTTCGTTTACGTGGGGACGGAGAACTCGGTGGGCGGCTGGCTGGCGTCTTATGCGAAAAGAGTGATGGAGCACCCGGGTACGATCTGGGTGACCACCCCTTCTTATTTCTATGGAGGTCTGCTCGCAGGGCGCGCGCTGGCGCCTGTATTTATGCGAAAGATTTCCGAAGTGCTGCTGGTGCGTTTGAGCGTGACGACCGCGCTGCTGGGCTTGATGGTTCTCTTATCGTCTCACTCGATGGTGATGGTGCTGGCGAGCGCGGCCATCATCGGGCTTGGCCTGGCGGCGATTTATCCGATTACAATTTCCCTCCTGACGAATTGCTTCGGACCGATGGCGGCGCGCGTGGGCAGCGTCATGTTCATGCTGGCGAGTTTTGGTGCGGCCGTCATGCCGTGGCTGGTGGGTGTGACATCGACCAAGATGTCGAGCCTGAAGATCGGATTGGCGATCCCGCTGCTTGGGTGCGTGCTGATGCTCGTGCTTTACCTGCGTGATTGGACTAAGGCTGCGGTGGCTTAGAGCACCAGGCTGACGTAGATTGGCCAGCATCGATCCTGCCCGACTTGGTACAATGTTGCGACGCAAGGCGGCGGGCGCGTTCGCCGCAATTTTCCCGAATTTCAATCCACGAAGATGCCGGAAGCGAAAACATTATTTGAGAAAGTCTGGGAGGCCCACCTGGTTAGCGAACCGACCGGTCGGTCGTCAATCGTCTACATCGACCTCCACCTGGTTCACGAAGTCACTTCCCCTCAAGCATTTGACGGCCTTCGGGCGGCTGCACGACCGGTTCGCCAGCCTCTGCGCACTGTCGCCACCGTAGATCACAACGTCCCCACCGAGCCGCGCGGCACGCCCATCACTGACCCGATCGCGGCGCGGCAGATTGAGGCGCTTCAGAAGAACTGCGAAGAGTTCGGTGTGCGCCTGTTCGACATGGATTCGCCCGAGCAAGGCATCGTGCATGTGATCGGGCCTGAACTGGGGCTCACGCAACCGGGCATGACGATCGTGTGCGGCGACAGCCACACCAGCACGCACGGAGCGTTCGGATCGCTGGCGTTTGGGATTGGCACTTCAGAAGTCGAGCACGTGCTGGCGACGCAGTGCCTTCCGCAACGCAAGCCGAAGACGATGAAGATCGAAGTCAGCGGGCGGCTTCCGGAAGGAGTCACGGCGAAGGATCTTGCGCTGGGTGTGATCGGCAAGATCGGCACCGACGGCGCCACTGGATACGTGATCGAGTATGCCGGTGAAGTCGTGCGCGGGCTCAGCATGGAAGCGCGCATGACGCTCTGCAACATGAGCATCGAGGCGGGAGCACGGGCCGCGATGGTGGCGCCCGACGAAACGACCTTTGCGTACGTCAAGGGAAGGCGATTCGCTCCGCAAGGCGATGCGTGGGACAAGTCGGTTGCGTATTGGAAGACGCTGGCTTCGGATGCGGGCGCGCGGTTCGACAAGATCGTGAACATTGATGCGGCGACGCTCGCACCTTTTGTGACGTGGGGAACGAATCCCGGAATGGTGGTGCAAGTCACCGAGCGCGTTCCGGAGTTGAACGGTGGGAGCGAGGCCGACCGGCGCGCGACCGAGCAGGCGCTACAGTACATGGGCCTGCAGCCGGGGACGCCGATCGAGGAGATTGCTGTCGATCGCGTGTTCATCGGCTCGTGCACCAACTCGCGTCTGGAAGATTTGCGCGCTGCGGCACGGGTGGCGAAAGGCTATCGGGTCAACCCGAAGGTGCGCGCGATGGTGGTGCCGGGATCGCAGGCCATAAAACAGGCGGCGGAAAAAGAAGGCCTGCAGCGAATTTTTCAGGAAGCCGGGTTCGAGTGGCGCGAGTCCGGATGCTCGATGTGCCTGGGGATGAATCCTGACATTCTGCAGCCCGGTGAGCGCTGTGCATCGACGAGCAACAGAAATTTCGAAGGACGCCAGGGCCGCGGCGGGCGCACACATCTTGTGAGCCCGATGATGGCGGCGGCGGCCGCGATTTCAGGGCATTTCACGGATATTCGGAAGTGGAAGTTTCAGTAGCGCCGCCTCCCGGCGGCAGTCCGGTGGGCGTCTCGCCCGCCGCGGCGAGGGCAGGATGCCGGCGCTACGGTCGCACTGATGAAATTCAGATAGAGGATGATTTAGTGAAACCATTTCGTGTACATAAAGGGCGCGTCGCACCACTCGATCGGGTGAATGTCGACACCGATCAGATCATTCCCAAGCAATTCCTGAAGCGCATTGAGCGCACGGGTTTTGGGGAGTTTCTTTTTTACGACTGGAGGAAGTCCGCGACGGGGGCAGAACCCTTTGTGCTGGACGATCCCCGCTACAAGCAGGCGAGCATTCTGCTGGCCGGCAAGAATTTCGGCTGCGGATCCTCGCGCGAGCACGCGGTCTGGGCGCTCGCTGATTTCGGTTTTCGCGCTGTCATCGGAACGTCCTTCGCCGATATCTTCGCGAACAACAGTACGAAGAACGGATTCCTGAACGTCGTTTTGAAGGACGACGAAGTTGCAGAACTGATGCGGCGGGCCCGCGAACATTCCGACTACCAGTTGACCGTCGACCTGGAGCAGCGCAAGGTGTATGACGACCAGGGTTTCTCAGCTGAGTTTCAGATCGACGATTTCGTGCGGCACTGCTTGCTCGAGGGGCTCGACGATATTGGGCTGACCTTACAGCATGAGCCCGAGATCGCGGCGTATGAGGCACGTCATCCCCTGCCCTGGGGTCAGCAGAGCTAATCCAGGATCTCGGTTACTCACCGATCAGCATCAATCTGGAACCGATTCACGCCCGCCCCGCAAACTCCCGGTTCTCCGTAGACACTTTCACCTTTTCGCCCTCCTTAATGAAGAGGGGAACGCGGATTTCGAGACCCGTCTCCAGCCGGGCGGTCTTGGTCGCGCCACCCGACGAGTCGCCCCGAACCGCGGGTTCCGTTGAGGAAACGTTCAGTTCGACGAATATCGGCAGCTCGATCCCAATCGGATTGCCGTTGAACTTGCGCAGCTCAATCAAGGAGCCTTCGATCAAGAGGTCCAATGCATCCCCAACCATCTGACTGTCGAGGGTGACGGTCTCGTAGCTTTCCTGGTCCAGAAAGTGGGAGCCATCCCCATCGCTATAGAGGTAGGAAGCCTGCACCGACTGCAGGTCCGGCTCCTTGAATTTGTCGCTGGCCTTGAAGGTCTTCTCAAAGACCGCGTTGGTAAGCAGGTTGCGCATCTTCAGGCGCACCAGGGTCTGGCCGCCACGCGCGGTCGGTGTGTTCACTTCTGCTTCCAGGCAGCAGAAAGGAGTGTTTTCAAACTCAAAGAACGTTTTCCGTTTGACAGTGATTGCTTCAATTAGAGCGGCCATGAAGTCCTCTAGGGAGTCGGTACACAAGCATGCCCACTGATCCCAGTCTTTTTCCAGTATAGGATGAAGTACTGCTCGAATGAGGAGGCTCTTAGCGGGCAGCGGGCGCTCTTCTTCTCAGAACACCCGCCCAATTGAATTGTGATGGACCGGAGCGATATTTCTGCTGGTACACGTCCGCAATGACCTACCAGATCAGCTTTACTCCCAACTGAACGTGCCGCGAGCCGCCCGAACCCACGACGGGGTTGGAAGCCCCCACATCGGGAGTAAATCGGACAACCCCCAGATGGTTAATTCCAAAGACCGGATCCGAAAGATCTGTCCCTAATGTCAGCCAATCGAAATTGGTGTGGTTGAGAATGTTGAAGAATTCCCCGCGCAGCTGAAGCTTCATCCGCTCCGAGAGATTCCAAGCTTTGGTCACAGACATATCCCAGTTTTTGAAGGGAGGCCCCACAAACACATTGCGCCCCATGTTCCCGAACTGCCCAGGCTCAGGCGGTGTGATGACCGAATTGCCTTCGACGAAGCAGCCCCAGTTCTGGAGTTGGCCGATGGATGCGTGCGCTACGCATCGCGGCTCTGAGTCGCCCGGGTAGATGTACGTCGCTTGCTGAGTCAATCCCCAGTGAATATCCGAGGGTTTGCCGAAGAAATTCCAGCGATCCAGCAGCCAGCCAGTGCCGCTGATGTCATCGAAGGAGTCGTAATAATTAAAGGGCTCTCCAGACTGGAGGTTCAGAATGCTCGTGACCTGCCAGCCTTTTCCCATCTGCAGTGGCGCCTTGAAGTTGGGCAGATCGTAGCTTAAGGAGAGCGTAAACCGATTCCGAATGTCGTAGTCCCCGTTGCCGCGATCGCCTGGGTAGTTGTTGCTGTCCTGAGCGTAGGCGCTCCGGTTGTTGGTCGCTCCCACATCAATGGCGTGACCCCAGGTATAGCCGGCCAAGAAATTCAAACCGTGGAATGACTTTTGCGTGAGCGTGACTTGCAGGGCGTTGTAGTTGGAATTCGCCTTGTTTTCCATAAAGTAGGAGAACCCAGCCCAGGGCAGGCAGGGACCACCGCCGCCGCTGCCGAACGGCGCCGGGCAGTTTTGCACGAAGGGACGGCCGCTCTGTTCGTCTCCGGCAGAATCCAACGCAAAGACGTTCTGATTGATATCTCGGAGGCTGTAGAGCTTGATGCCGTGATTCGCCACATACCCGACCTGCAGGGAAGTTTTTGGGCCAAGCGCTTGCTGCAAGTTGAAGTTCCACGATGTGACATAGGGGGTGGCAATGTTCCGCTTCACTCCGAACACGTCACACGGACTGTCGTAACTGCACGTAATGCTGGGAGAAGTATCAAACAGCGGCGTGCCGTCTGCCCATGCCTGGGTCATCGCGCCCGCCGACACCCGTCGGGACGCAACCTGAATGTTGCCGTTTCCCTGAACCTCATTGCCGTTGGCATCAACGAACACAGCGCCACTGGGGTTCTCATTCAGGCCGCCGGTGTCAATGAACTGACGGATGGTGGGCTGTTCGTAAATAATGGCGCCGCCTGCCCGGAGTACTGTCTTGCCGGTTCCGAAGAGGTCCCATGCAAAGCCCACACGAGGGGATATGTTGTTCCAGTCGGTGTTATAAGGCGAGTCGATGCCGCGCCCAACCTGCACCAGCCCGCCGCGCTCGGGGATGAAATTGGCGATCAGGTTATGCTCCTCTTTGATCGGGAGCGTTACGTCGTAACGAAGGCCCAGGTTGAGACTGATGCGCGGGCGAACTCGCCAGTCGTCCTGCACAAAGCCGCCGAACGCCGAAAGGGTGGCGTGGCGACGCGTATCCCCGGTCAGGATGCGCCCGCGACTGCCGATCGTCCCCTGAAGAAAATCCACGAGAGAATCGAAATTGATCTGACCGCGCCCGAAGTTGGCGCGCAGGTTGTCGGTACCGCCATAGCGGTACTCCCCGCCGAATCGCAGGTTGTGCGATCCGAATGTGACCGAAGCATTGTCACTAAACTCCCAAGTCACGGTCGGAGTCGTGTAGAGAGGCCAATGGCGGTTTCCGCCCATCGAATCGAAAGCGCCAATGTTGATTTGCGGAAATCCGAAGAGATGGGGATCCGTAACCCCGGTATTCAGTCCATAGGACGCAGCACTCCGGTTGAAGTCCAGAACATTGTCATTTTGCCAATTTCGGTTGTATCCGATACGTGCCTCGTTCACCCATCGGGTATTTGGAGTCCAGGTCCAGTTGACGCCTACGACGCCAATGTGGGTCCTCGCTACTGACAGCCAATCAGGCCGCAAAGGAGTAACGTCTTCTTCCGCCAGAAAACTGTTGGTATAGAAGTAGCGCCCTGTAATCAGATTGTTGGCGTTGAGGTGGTAGTCGCTTTTGATGATGAAGTTGTCTTCGCGATTGGTATTGTTGAAATCAAAATTGATCAAGTCTGGACTGCCCAGACCATTGTTGCCGGGATTCGTAAGGAACAGATCTGCGAGATGCAAGCTGGTCTGACTGCAGGCATCAGGACACCCCGCGGCAACCTTGGCGTCGGCCAGGCTCAGGTCGGGATCGCCGATGGAAGCCGTGACCGGGCTGCTGGTAGCTCCGGGATTTCCGACTTTGTGCCGGACGCCTTCATAATTTCCGAAGATGAACCACTTGTCTTTGATGATCGGTCCACCCGCAGACGCACCGAACTGATGCAAGAGCAAAGCAGCGACGGGCTGAGGACTCGGGTTGAAGTAGTTTCTCGCGTCGAATGCGCGGTTCCGGTGAAAATAATAAGTCGTCCCGTGAAACTGATTCCCCCCCGACTTCAATCCGATGTTCACGACGGCGCCCGGCTTCCAGCCGAATTCGGCGCCCTGATTTTCCTGGGTGTTGAATTCCTGAATCGCGTCCAGGGGCAGGTGGCTGGCGGGTGTCCCCGACACTCCTGCCCCATTGATCACGGTGTCTCCGTAGTACAGATCATTGTCGGTGGTGCCGTCGACGATGTAGTTCATATCCTCGCGACGGTTGCCATTGGAAGTGGTGTGTTGAAACCCTCCACCAGGCACCCGCTGAATACCCGGACGCAGTTCGAGCAAATTCTGAAAGTCTCGGCCTTGCAAGGGAAGTTCATTGATCAACTTGTTCGTGAAGGTGCCACCCAGAACATCGGTGACGGTGTCCACGACTGGGGCCTCCCCGCTGACGTTCACGGTTTCCGTCGCCGCACCCGGCACTAGTTCGAAATCAAACCGCAGATCGGTCGCAACTTCCAGCCGAAACGGCGGATGCTGAACTCTCTTGAACGATGGGGCGTCGACGGCGACTGAGTACAGGCCCGGGTTCAGGTTCGGGGCAAAGTATTCGCCCGCCGCGTTGGTGGTCAGTGCGCGGCTGATGCCAGTCTCAGTGTTTAAGATCGTGACTTTGGCGCCGGAGACCAGGGCGCCGCTCTGATCGGCAACTCGGCCGGAGATGCGGCCTTGCGGACTCTGTGCCCAGACAAGGCTGGAGTACCGCAAGCACAAGGGCTGTCCCAAGAAGAACCTTGCAGATACTCATCGATTTTTCTCCGATATGAAGTCGCACCATCGGCTAGTACGAGTGCGCCGATCAATTCGTCCTTTTTTTGAAGAGCAGGATCACAGCCCGGAGGCGAGCTTTCCGATGTCAACCAGAGGAGAAGAGAAGTGCGGAACCACAGCGCGAATCGCGTCAGGACGCATTAAGGAATTTCCATGAGTCGCGAAGATGCGGGCAGTTTGTCAGAGGAGCCCGTTCACGTCAAGGCAAAATCGATCGTCAAACAGTGACCTCCCGTGCAGCCAGTAGACCGGGGCAGCGCTCGCGAAGCCTACTATTGAGGGTAGTTTTATTTTCCTGACATTTGGGTTGAGGCCATCAAGAACAAATGTGTGCTTGGGACGTTTGTGTGACGCTACGCGGCTGGAATTTTCTTTCACAACTTATCAACCAGCCTTGGCTGTAGCTTCCATCGCTTCCGCCATTTCGAGCAGCTTGGTCACGGTATTCCAGTTTCTGGCTGTCCCGGTCTTTTCGAGCACGCGGTCGAGCGCCGGGACGAGTTTCGACTTGCCCATGCCGTCCGGATAGTAGATGTAGAGTTCGCGCTTTCCGAATTTCACTTCTTCCCGGCCGGCTTTAATGTTGAGGATCCCGGCGCATTTTTCTTTTGCCAGATCGCAGGCGAGAAACGTCACGATCAGCTTGCCGGGCTCGAGTCCCTTGCGCGACGCAAAGGGGCTGCGGGTAATGGCGTCTTTAAGGTCCTTCGTTGTTCGAACAACGACGTCTGCCTGAAAGCCGAACGTGCGTTCGATCGCTTCTTCCATGCGCTTCGCCACACGAGCCGCGTCTTTCTCGTCGGTGCTGAATACGATGTTGCCGCTCTGCACGTGAGTCTGTGGATTGCGGAGTTTCAGAGACTCGCAGACTTTGCGGAGCTCGTCCATTTTGATTTTGTGGTGACCGCCGACGTTGATCCCGCGCAGCAAGGCAATCATGATCGGCATAGGCTTGGAAGACCGCGCTAGAATTTTATCGCGGGAAGAGCTTTTTACCGCAAAGTTCGCCAAGAAAACCCGCGAAGGGCGCAAAGAAAGGCTACCTTTGCGTTCTTGGCGGCTTCCTTTGCGTGCTTTGCAGGTTAAGAGCTTTGCTGTTACTGAGAATGAATCGCGAGTCTTAGACGGCTGACCGCTAAGATCGCGCAGGAAAGCTAGTGCCGGGACGATTCTGCCCAAAGAGAAGCGGGCACATGGTTGGTGCGCCCGTTTCTCTCGAGGCTCTGATCTGCTACCTGTTCTACTTGCGATCGGACTTTTCTTCGTGCCGGCTCTCGCTCTTGCTTTCGTGATGATTGTTTTGCCGGTTGTTGTTCTCGCGCGGAGCCGTAACCACGGTGCGGGCGTGGCTGGGGGCTGGCGAGGGCTGGCTATCGCGTGGCATGGAAACCGCTTGCGGTGCGCGGGGCACACTGGGCTGCACGGTCTCGACGCTACGGCGAACTACTCCTGTTGAGGCTCCTGGGCGAACTGTTGCCGGCGTTATGTTGCGCGGAGCTTCTGTGTTCGTCGACGCTCCCGTGTTTTCGATCGTTCGCGGAGTAGGCCGCGAGGTATTCGCAGGCTCGCTCTGAGCAGCCGGCGACGTCTGCGCACCGGGCCGCGGGACGTAGCGTCCCGGAGGCGTGGGCTGACTGGTTGGCGCATTCGTCCGAACCGCACTCTCCGGCTTCCACGCATCGGTGTTTCGAGAAGACCGCTGTTGGTCGACTGGCCGCGGAACTGGCCGTGGCTGCACGTTCACGGGATTGCTTGCCGCCGGCGATTCGGCGCGGACTGCCGGCGCGGATTGTGGCGCATTAGGTGTCGTAGTCGTGACGGCCTTCGGCTCGTCGGCGCCATAGTTGCCGGGCGACATCGGACGGCTTGGTCTCGGTACCGGGCGCGGCTGAGCACTCTCGGGATTCGTCGCCGTTGGCAATCCGGGCCGCCCTGGGGGCGCGACTTGCTGCGTTGGCTGCGCTGGAGTTGTCGCAGCATGCGTGTCAGTGGCAGCGGGGGCGGCCGCAGGCATCCCGGGCCGAGGAACTGGCCGCGGCTGGATTCCGCTGGGGCTGGCCATCATCGGCGACCCCGGGCGCACGGGTTGCATCGGTTGCTGAGGATTCTGCGCGGTGGGCGCCGCTGGGCGCGCCAGGTTCGACCGTAGTTTCGATTCAGCATCAGCGTCAAGCGGACGGCCCGGCGTTCTCGCCAGAACTTCCTGTCGTGCTTCAAACGGAACCGGCCGAGCGGGCGGGGCCGCGTGTGAGACAACTGGTCGCGCTTCGGCCAGGCGTGAAGGCGGAAGAGCGGTGGGCGCTCCGGCTCTGGCTCCCAACACGCTGGCTCTCGCCGGGGCAACCTCCGCCACATTCGCGACGGAAGCAGTCCGCATTTCGTTCGCAGGCACCACGACCGCAGTTCGCGCCACCGGCTCAGAGTTAGTCATCGTTCGTGTCGGCACCGCGGTTACGGCTCCCGACACATTCTGGTTGGCATAACGAATGTTATGGATGTTGTTGTTGACGACCGTCGTGTTGTTGTTCGTGACGTAGTAGTTGTTCGTGACGGTAGTGATGTTCGTGATGCGCGTGTTGGTTACGTTCACCTGCTGGAAGTAGTTACGGCTCACGTGGTACGAGGGAACGTACGGCTCTCCCCATCCGAGCGGGAACCAGGCCACGCCTCCGCCTCCGCCGAACGACACGCTCATTCCGAAATGCGAACCGCCCACCCACGCGACCAGCGCGGGAGCGTAGACCGGACGGGCAACTACGACAGGGCCCGGCGCCCATGCCCAGTATCCGCCCGCGCGTACCCAGCGGCCATAGTGCGAGGGAGCGAAACCCCAGGGCGCTTCGTCGACCCAGGTCCAGCCCCACGGCTCGACCCAGACCCAATGTCCGTTGTGGTATGGAGCCCATCCGGCAGCTACCGTGGGTACCCACACGGCGCCGTATTCAGGCTCGACGCGCCAGGTGCCGTACTCATCCAGATCGTCGGCGCCGACCACGTCGGCAGAAACGTACTGATACGATTTGGAGTGATCTTCGCGATCATCGCGCACGCGGCACCAGTCGTCGAAACCATCGAGGCCGGGCGCGCTGGCAACTTGATGCTCCAGTGACGTTCCGCCAGTAAAGCTCGCCTGATGCCCGGACTTCAACTTGACGCCGGGTCCCTGTCCGTTGGCTTCGCCTTCGCCTTTCCACACGGTGACGGAAGTGGTATCGGCATTGGGATCGACGTCAAAGCGGTAGTCGCCCGCTTTCAGAATTGTGAACGCCTGGTTCGGCGTATCGATCTCGTAAGTCTCTCCACCGAACAGATGACGGATGTGGAGATTCAGCGTGCCCTGGTCGAGTTCGACCTGCACGATGTCGTCATTGACGTTGGTAAACGTCAGACTGGTCTCGGCATTCATGCGCAGGGCAGCGCTTCCCAGGTGCAGTTCTGCGCGAGCTTCCTTATCGGTCCAAACGCGATCGGAAGTGGTGAGCGGACGGTTGACGACGGCCTCAACCCAATCGTTGACGCCTCCCGGCTGCATGGAGACGGCGCCGGAGATGTACTTGATGCGCACGGCGCGTCCCGGTGGATCGGCAAATGCCGAGAGTGCGAACGAACAAACAAACAGCATCAGAAGCAAAGGCTTCAGAGATCGTCGGAGATTGGTCGTCATAAGTCGGCCCTCCTGCAGAGACTGGAGCCGAAGCCGACTCATAAAAAAGACTTTTCGGCGCGCCCCAAGTGCTCACTGCTCTAAACCCGTATCGCAAGACACAGTTGCGTGAGTTGTGGTCAGTATGGAAGAGCCGGTAATCGTTGGATAGTGACGGTGGTAACGTGCTGGTTTGATGTGTAAGTCGCAGGATTTGCTGGTGCTAAGCGGGTATAGAATCAGGCAGCTGTATGCCGAATCTGATCGAACTGGCCATTCCGGGGTTCGTGCTGCTGATGACGATCGAGGCGATCGCCGACGCCGTCATGCGCCGGGATTTGTACGAGATCAAAGACTCAGCCGCCAGCATCACAATGGGCCTTGGCAACGTGGCGGTGAACCTGGTCGCCAAGGCGATGCAGCTCGCGATCTTTACTGCGATCTATCGGTTTCGCATTTTTTCGTTCAGTTATCAGTGGTGGGTCTGGGGGCTTCTTTTTTTCTGCGACGAGTTCAGCTACTACTGGTTTCATCGCGCGAGCCATGAGTGCCGGTTGTTCTGGGCGTCGCACGTAGTGCATCACTCGTCGCAGCGGTACAACTTGTCGACCGCCCTGCGGCAGAGTTGGACGGGGACATTCATCAGCTGGATCTTCTGGGCATGGCTACCCCTGATCGGCTTCCGACCGATGATGGTGCTGACCATGCAGGCGGTCAGCTTGCTTTACCAGTTCTGGATCCATACCGAGCTCGTCCGGTCGCTTGGACCGTTCGAATGGGTGCTGAACACTCCCTCGCATCACCGGGTGCATCACGGATCGAACGCCCGGTATCTCGACCGCAACCACGGCGGGACTTTGATCGTGTGGGACCGGCTGTTCGGGACGTTCGAGCCGGAGAACGAGACACCTGTTTTCGGACTGACCTCAAACATTCAGACCTACAATCCGGTGAAGATTGCGTTCCACGAATGGGCTGACCTCTGGCGTGACGTCCGCCGAACCGGCCTTCTGCGCGACAAGCTGATGTATGTCTTCGGCCGTCCTGACTGGAAGCATGTAAATCCGAAACAGATCCCGCCGCCACCGCGCATGAGCTCCTTTCCGGAACAGACTCGCTAGGCGCGCATTCTCCGAATTTCCCACTTGACAGGGTCGTAGCCTTTCGCCGACCTTATATTCGCTGATTAAAACGATTCAATACTAGGCATAGCGAGCGCGCCACCCTTTGAACGGACAAAATCGCGATTTGCAGAATGTCGAATTCGGCTTGGCCGTTGACATGGGCGCCAGCCGCGTGCGGTTCGTGCTGGCAACCGCGGAGGGCGCGATTCGCTCCGAGTCGCGGGAGCAACTGAAAGCCGAAGCCGGACCGGCCGGCGTGATCGCGCAATTGCGCGAAGGCATCGCCAATCTGATGAAGAACTCAGGTGTGTCGGACGGGAAGTTGCAAGGGATTGCCATTGGAGTTCCGGGCGGAGTCGATCCGCACACCGGCAAGGTGATCGATGCAAACAACCTTCCCGGCTGGCGCGAAGTCGATATGGGCCGGGCGCTCGAAGATGCCTTTGGCGTGCCCGTGTTTCTCGATAACGACGCGAATATGGCGGCGATCGGCGAACACTGGCGAGGCGTGGCGCAGGGTGTCGATAACTTCGTCTTTATCGCCCTGGGCACCGGGATTGGATCGGGTGTGTTTGTGAATGGCCGGATCTGCCGAGGACGCAGCGGCTTTGCGGGCGAGCTGTTCCGGATGAACCTGGATTGGACCCGCTGGAATGACGAGTTCCCCGACACAGGCTATTTGGAGGCTCACATCTCTGGGGTGGCGCTTGCCACCGAAGGCAGGAAGATTGCGAATACCGGGAACGGATCGGGGAGCGGAACGCTGGCCCAGTCCCGCGACGCACGATATGTCTTTGAAGCACTGCGTCAGGGCAATCCGCAGGCGCAGGCCCTGGTCGAAAACAGTTTTCTGATTCTGGGAGTTGCTGTAGCCAACGTGATCAGTATGCTCGATCCTGAGATGGTCGTGTTCAACGGTGGGATCGTGAAGGGCGCCCCAGATCTGCTGATCAAAACTGTCGAGACGGTCGTGCAGCGGATCCATCCCAAAGCACCTGCCATTCGCTTGAGCACGCTCGAAGATAAAGCCCAGATCTGGGGCGCGCTGTATACCCTGCTGCATCCCTCCGAGCAAGGCGCGATTCGCGCACGCGTCGCGCATACATAGCTGGGGCGCCCTCGCCCGCGGCGGTTGATTTTGGTTCGACACAATCGCGAGTTTGGCCGCGAAACATAAGGTCCCTCGACTTCATTCGGCTTCACCTCATTCCGCTCGGGATGACAAGCTGTTAGAGTTCACTTCCTTTTGGGATGACAAAGTCCGCAGAGTGTTTAACCACAGAAGAAAATGGCGAGGAACTGATGTTCCTCGCCAAATAAGCGTAACTGTTCTGGGCCGCCAAGGGATGGCGGACCTCGGCGTCTAGTTCGTCGCGAGCTTACGCCGCACGAATCCGCCCAGGCTCAGAAGACCCGTGCCGAGCAGAGTCAGCGTTCCGGGCTCCGGAACCGGCGACGGCGATCCTGTGATGCACGTCTTGCCCTTCAGTTCGTCGAACGAGAGGTGACCATCTTCGTTCTCCAGTTCAAACAGCTGCGTCGTGACGCCGCTGACGTGGAGACCATCCACCGTGGCCGAGAACGTGCCGACGAGCTTGTAGATGTCGTGCGAGATCTTCGTCCAGGTACCCGCGAAGTTGTTCGCGAACAGCGCCGTGCCAAAGCCGTTCACGTCAATGTCAAACGTGCCGCCGGTGAACGCTCCGCCACCCAGAAAGGTGCCAGTGAAGTTTCCGGTATCGAAGGCGACCGTGCCCACGTGGCCGGAGAACAGAACGCTACCGTCGAACGACACTTTGGTCAGACAAGAAACGACATCGATCCCGCTGTCGTTTCCGCTGGCGGAAATCAAGCCTTTGTTGGTGAAATGCAGCGAATCGGCGAACGCCGGTGTCACGCAGAGCGCTAGAAATATTCCCCACACTGCCAGACGCAACTTCATTGAGGTCTCCTAAAAACTTCGGGGTCAGCGATGACGCAACGGCCGCTTTCTCACCCGTTGATGATCGGTTCTCCGACAGAATCGGAAGGGGAGTAAAACCGTCGCTATCACATTCGCAGGTGATGCACCACAGGAAGGAAACGGAAGTTATTGACTAACAATAAGTTACAGCATGGTAACTTGTGGCACTTTAGTAATCATTACTGAAAAACATTGCGATAGTTGGCAAAGGGGACAGACATGGACTTCCTTTTCATTTTGCAAGTGTGTAGGAGATGATACTTAGGACGGCTGATGCGCTGTAGAAATTTCAGCTGGCGGCGCTGTCTTTGCAGGATAGCAATTACTCGACGAGCAGGTTGTCGACCCGGAATTTGCCGATGACAATACTGACGCGAGCTCCGCTTTTTACATAACGTTCTTTATTCGAGAAGACCATCCAGTACACCTTACCCTGTTCCGGAGAGGTGCTCTGGCGCAGCGCTCCGACCTTTTCGAGCGTGGGCACCGACAGCTTCACGCCGACGCGCTCATCGATCAGAGCTGGCTGGTTATGCTTGTCGTTCAATTGAGCCGCTTTCTGCGGATCGAGCACGCGGTAGCTGAAGCGGATCATCTCGCCAGATTCCACTGACTTCACGCCGAAAGAATCCACTCCCCACAGCATCTGGTAGTAGTTTCGGGCTCGTGGGGACATGCCGGCAGAGCGGTAGCGGCTTGTGCTCCGAGAAGCAGGCGCCGTTGCGGACTTCGCAGGCTGCGCACTAGCGGAAGCTGCTTGGTTCTGGGTGTCAGTCGACTCCCCGCTCACACTCGTCAGGAGCAAGCTGTACGTGATGAACAAACCTGCGATCATTTGTGAAGAAGACTTCAGCATCTCTACATCTTGCCCCTGCTCAGAGTCTCGGTCAATGCAAACTGGCCTGTGTCCGCCACCCTCCGTGTATCGTTAGTTCGTGGCCCTCTGGAGTTCAACTACGAGTTGCAGCCAGTTGGGAGGCGGGATGAGCAACGGTTTTGCCTTGCGAAGTTGCGGACGGCTCGCACGCACTCGTACGAGCTTAATCCGGCCAATCTAGGTATCGAGGGAGACGGAGAAGTTAGTAGCTACTCGCATGGGAGTTTAGCAAGGCGGCGGAGCTGCAACTTAAACCAGTGCGTGGACTCGCGCGAAAACATCCGTCACGCTGCGTCTTAGTCTACTACCAGTCCTTCCGCCTTAAATGCACCGATCTCAACGGTCACGTGAGCGCCGCGCTTTACTATCCTTCCCTTGTTGGAGAACGCCATCCAATAAGACTTGCCGGCTTCAGGATCACTGCTCTGCCGCAGTTGTCCCACCTTTTCAAGCGTAGGCACTACGAGCTTGACTCCAGCTTGTGGGTCGATCAGAGCTGGCTGGTTCTTCTTATCGTTGAGAACCTTGGCTTTTTCGGGGTCGAGCACGCGGTAGGCAAATCGAATTATCTCGCCGGACTCAGTCCACTTTACCGACAGAGAATCGACTCCCCATACCAGGCTGTAATACTCGAGGGCTCTTTTCGGGATCCGGCTAGGACGATAAGGAGAGTGCGAAACAGTGCCCGCAGGCTGCGGCGCGGTCGTCGCGGGCTTAGTGGCCGATGCGGGCTGAGATTGCGAGAAGGCCGCTCCGCTGACCGCAAACCAACAAACCAGTGCGAGAAAACAAGCAGGTGCAAAAGGCTTCTTGGACATCATGGAAATTATCGCATTCGGTGGCGGCTCTCCATATGACACATTAGTGCCATGCCGGATCCACGCCACAGCTACGCCTAGTGGGGCGTGGTCGCCTTGATCCAATCTTGCACAGTGGGCTGATCTGAAGCTTGCGGAGGGCGCGGTGCCAGGGGATTGTATTTCTTCTTTTGCTCGTCGTTGAGCACGGCGCGGATTTGCTCCACCGTTCCTGACTGCAAGGCTCGAAAGCGGTCGATGGCGTCAGGCCCAGTACTGCTACGCATGATGTGCACGCTTTCCTGTTGTCGCCGCTCCAGAATTTTCTTGACGGCCTCTTGCTGGCCTTGATTCAACTCCAGGTTCTTGGCCAGTACTTTGACTTGATCATCGACAGTCACTCTTGTGCGGCGATGTGGCGACCGCTGCGCGGGCTGCGCAGGTGCGGAGTCCTGGCCGAGTGCGGGCGCACTCGACAAGAGAGCGGGCAGGCAAAGCGCCAGTAGCAGCAGCAGTTCGAGCAGCCGCCTCGCGCCCGATGCCATGCTTGCGAAACATTTGAAGTCCCTGGCCATTTAGCTCTTCCCGGCCAACGCAGCCGCGCAAGTGTTCTTTGCCTTCTCTTTAGGCTGTTTCGACATCTCGTCAGTGGTGGATTGGTGCGCGTCTTTGTACTCCTGGCTGGCGCGGGCGTCGGCCAGTTCCTCAGCGGTTGCGCCCTGCATCAAATCCTTCTTCTTTGCCTGATACTTTTCGGCAGACTGGGGATCCGCCTGGGCACAGAAATCGAGCGCCCCTTCGACCCTGCCCAAGACGTCGTTGGGCACAGGGAGCTTAGCGAGGGCGAGGGTCCGACGATCAGAATTGCCGAGATGCATGCGATACGGGAAATCCTCATGACCATTCTTCCTTAAATGTACTGGGGGGAAACCTAGAGTACTACACCTGCAGACCCTGAGAGATTCTCTTTGGCTAAAAAAACGAAGCTGCCCGCAGGTTCGCGGGCAGCTTCGAGGTTGTTGAATGACTAGAATTTACCGTCTAGGACGCCGGACTGTGGACTGCCGGTGGCCGTATCGGTAAACCTCACCGTGCCAGCATGGTCTCCAGGCAGAGTGAACAGATGGGTGAACTGTATGTCCGCCGTGCAAGACGCACCCGGAGCCAGGTTCGCACCCGTGCAATTGTTAGCGCTGCCCACTACGTTGAAGAAGTAGTCGATGAAGGACCCGCCTGTGACCGTGACATTCGTCACTGCAACGGACGACGCGCTAGCCGCCGAGTTTGTCAGTGTGACTGTTCCGGTTCCAGTGAGGCCGCTGGCAGTGATGACCAGTGGGTTCGGCGAGATCGTCACCGTTCCCCGAGTCGCTACTCCCGCACCGGTCAGCGCCACAGGCGAACCTGTAACCGTCGCGCCGGTGTAGGCCACCGTCAGAGTGCCGGTGAAGTTCGTCACCGCGTTCGGTGCGAACACCACACCGACCGTGCAGTTCGCTCCAACGTTCAAAGTCGCACCGCAGGTGCCACCGGAACGAGTAAAGCGGCTAGCGGGGACGGTGGCAGTGATAGTGAAGGTGCCACCCGTCAGCTGAGTGTTTCCAGTGTTGGTGACCGTCACGAACACCGGATTGCTGGTTGTGCCGTTAGCCCAGTTGCCGAAAGCCAAAGGACTCGGGCTTACAGTTGCTGTGCGTGTCGCAGTTACCGACCCCGTGAACTCCACGGCGCCAGCATCCACTACGTTGTTGGTCTTCCTCTGGGTACCGAAGTAGTCCAGGCTTGGGGCCAGCGTGTAAGGATCTCCCGCGCTTGACGGGATGCGGTTGATGGCTGACGAACTCGAACCGATCCCGTAGTTGCCAAGCGTGGCGCCTGTGACGGGATGCGTAACCGCCAGGGGGCCCCACCGCAGGTTGATCCAGTTGTTGCCCTCATCCACCGTCGCCGACGGAGTCAGGCTGAATACTGGCGTAGGCAACGCGTTGGTCTCGTTGGTGCCAGGATTTACCGTGTAGCCCATGTTGCCCAGTTCAGGCGGAACGCGCGAACCGTTGCAGTATTGGCTAACGAGCGCCGGGTTACCCAACGTGTTGTTGGCGCTCGGATAGTCGCCCGCGTCGCTCAGCACCGAGAAAGCCGGGGCCAGCGATCTTCCGCCCGCGTGGTTCGTCGGTCCACTGTCGCCGCGCACGCCGATTTCCCAGAAGCTCGCTGCCGGGCAGGCGCCGGTGACGGACTGGCTAACAGCCGGCGTCGTGGTGAAGGAGTTATACAGAGTGACCACTTTCTGCTGGTTCTGGTTCCCCGCCCCAAGGCCACCCACCGCGATAAAGAATGAGCGGTTCTGCCAGATCACGTTGTTGTCCAGCAGCGGGACCGAATAGGTCCTGCAGGCCGCACCGCTTCCGTGACCGGCGGCACAGGTGAACCCTGACGTGGGCAGATTTGCCTGCAGCACCGCACTGTTGGTAACGCTCACCAGCCCGGCGACCTGCGGACACGATTGCGTACCGTTGTTCACGGTGCAGTTTGTACCCGGGGTGCTGGCCAACGGTGCGAACAGTGAACCGAAGAGCACGCCCGAGGAGGCCGTGGAATCGTTGGACACGATGGTGTTGTTGATGATGTTCACCGCCAACGCATCCTGCAGCGATACGCCGCCACCGTCCCAGCCCGCCACGTTGTTGGTGATGATGTTGTTGGTGACGGTGACCGTGTTCCAGCGGCAACCGTTCAGGTTCGTGCTGTTGCAGTTCGCGTTAGCTCCTGAGCGAGAACTGTTGTTCCCGTCCGGGAAGTTCAGCACGTCAGTGCCGTTGATGTGTTGCAGTCGCAGGCCGCCACCGCTGCCGCTATCGGCCGCGTTGCCCATGATGAGGTTAGCGTTGATCACCGTGCCCGGGCCGGTACCATCGCTAGGCGAAATGGTGTTCGGCGGAGAGAGGCAATCGTTGTCGTTGTTCGCGGCGCATGGGGGATCCTGGTCAGGAGCGCCCATGATGAGGAGACCGCCGCCGTTGGTCGTGATCGTCGGGTTCGTACTCTGATTGAACAGGATCGCGTTGTGCTCGATGTGCCCGTTCTTGGTGAACCCGATGTGAGCGACGCCGCCGCCGTCACCTGTGCTCATATTCCCGCACACCCAGTTGTAGGCGAAGTTGTAGTAGTCGGAACCGTTGCAGACAGTCACACCGCCTGCGCCCGCCGGCGTAGACGAGAACAGCTCATCTCCGAGGGACGAATTCAGCGTGACTTTATTGTGGTGAATGTTGACGTTCATGTCGAAGCAGAACGGCAGGCTCAGGTTCGTGACGTTGCTGTTCTCGCACGAGCCAGGAATCGTGTTGGCCACGTTCCCCGCCAGGTAGGCGTCAGGGTGTTCACCCTGTCCGACCGTGATGCCGCCCGACAACGTTCCTTGGTTGTTCTGCACGCGGTTGTTGGCGATCTGGAGGTTGTGTCCCCAGCCGTGCACCATGATGCCGCCGCCGCCCTGAGAACTATTGGTCACCGTCAAGCCGTCGATGCTCGACGGGTTGCACCAGAAGTTGCTCGGGAACGGATTGGGTGAGGTGCTGGTATCCCGCCCGCAACCAGTCGTTCTGCTCGTAGAGCCATCCAGAAGCTGGGTGCCGGTCGGGAATACATCGGAAGCGAACGGATCCGATCCGTTCGGGAATCTAACGCCCTTCGCCAGGACGGTGATGCCTGCGCCCTCATAAGCGCCCATCAGGGTTGGCTCAGACAATTGCTCCGCCAGGTTGCCGTTCAGCAATGCTGTCCAGCCCACCGTGGCCTCGAGAGGCAAGCGATCCACGGAGAACTTCATGTTGGCAGGACATTCCGTTGTGCTAGTCGGGTTGGACGGATCATACGGGTTGCTGGCGCTGATCGGCGTTCCGTTCAGCGACAAGCCAAACAGACAAACCACCTTTTTGCGCCATGCATCCATTTTCGTTACGCCCGCAGGATGGGTGTCGGCATTGATGACGCTGGAGGCAGCGCCGACGCCTTGCAGTCGGACCGGCTTCCACATCAGCAACAGTTCGTTGTACATACCCGGAGGAACGATGATCAGGTCGCCCGGTTTGGCGGCGTCGATCGTGGACTGGATCGTCTGGCCAGCCAGTACGCGGGTCGGCGCCTTGCCGCCAACCGTGACGGTCACGGTGTCAACCGACGTTTTACCATTGGCTGCCGTGATCATCAGTTCACCGCACTGCGCGGCGGAGCCGCCGTACTGGGTCTGCTGCCGTATGTTGCAATTTGGCAAGCCAGTTGGAACATTGCCAGAGATGGACGTGTCACTCCAACTCACACCCGTGAGCGGACGGGCAACGCCATCGCTGCCGACCAGCGCTACCGTACCCGCAGTAGTGCCGAAGCCGTAGTGGCGGGTGACCTTCTGCTGATTGAATCGGGTGTCTGTGACCGACGGGCCAGAGTACCCATAAGTATCCACAAGCTGGTTGGCCGACGCGTCGCCCAACGCTTTAATCGTGATTTTCTTGCCGGCCGCGCTCACCCAAGGTCCAACGCCATCGCCATCCACTTCGCTGATTGCCGGCGTGGCATCTGGGTAATTGCAGTCGGGGTGGTTGTAGCCTTCCGAGAAGGCCGACGTGGGCACTACCGGCGTGTCGAAATATCCGGTCTGGCCCGGCATGAACGGCAGCTCATAGCAGAACTGGCTATAGGCTGGCTGGAACAGAGGATCCGGCGTCGTTCCCGTACCCGCATCGTTCATGCAGGTCACCATCATGGTCGGTCCATAGCCCGTCGGGTTGGGCGGGTTGACCTCCCACGTCGAGTAATTCAGACCGGTGTAGTTACCAAACTCATCGGAATAGGTGCGTGAGACTTCGTTTCCGGCCCAGTCCTTAAGAGACACGGGCAGGTAAGCCGGGGCGAACTTCTCGCCGAACTGCGGAGAGAACGGATCGAATTCCGCCGTGAAGTCGTCGGTGATGATGCCCGTGTAATGGGCCGCGATATGGGTCGGGGTGAAGATGTAGAACTTAGCGAGCGCCGAGGTCTGATCGGTCAGGGTGATTTCCTTGCGATCGCAGAGGTTGCGAGTTGCTCCGGCGAACGGTGCGTTTTCACCCGATCCCGGGAACAGGCTGATGAAGTCGGGCACCACGCGAGTCGCGCCCACGCACGGCCAGAAGGTTTCCACGCTACCCGTGTCACCTTCATGGCTGGGCAGGCTGGATACCCTTCCCAGACTGTTGGTCGAGTTCAGCGCGTTGCTGGAGTTGTAGTTCGCGGCGATCTCGGCCTGGTCGGGCAGGATGTAGATGCTGCCCAATCCGCCGAACTGCTGGACGGCTGGCGCGATGTAGTTGTCGCCGATCAGGATGTTCTTGTCTTCTTCCTTGACCAACTCGTAGCCCGGGGGCACGACCACTTCCACGACGTACTTGCCGGCCGGCAGCATGGGCTGGCCAGCGCGATAAGGATCGTAGTTGGGATCGGTCGCGGCCGTGAGGTTGGCGGCGACGGTGGCTGACGTTGGGTTGGCGATGCAGCCCGTGCAATGCGTACCAGCGGGCTTTCCGGTCTTCGTATCGAACGAGGTAACGCTGGGAAAAGTGTACATGCCGTCGTAAGGAGCCGGCTGCAGCTGGTTCCAGTTGTGCATGCCGTCATAGCATTTGAACTGGGAGCTGTTGGGCAGCGGCGTCACGACAGGCCCGCTGTGCTGCGAATTGTACCAATCCAGGTAGTTCGGCTGTCTTTCCAATCCGTAGAAGAAAACATCGGTCGGTGGATTGGCCCGGGCAGTTCATGTTGGGAACACCATCGGTCCGGAAGCCTTGCGCCCAATCGTCGAAGCTGCTGGTATCGGTGTAGTCAACCAGGGTCAGAGTCGGCGTGACACCGTCAGAGGCAAGGTCCTCTTTGTAGAGGTTCACCCTCACGTGTGGGACCAAGGGCTCCCAGCTCAACTGCAGGAGCAACTGCGGATCGTCAAACGGACGCGTCGAAGCATATACGACGTGACCATGGATGCCGCCGTTCTCGCCCGTTGCGAATGGCTTCTTACCGAATTCCAGGAACGAGTTCTGTCCTGAGAATCCCTGCCAGCCGTACGAACCGAACCAGAGCGGCGGATCGATGCGACCGGTGGAGCCAACAATCGCGGATTGTAGCTCGTCGAAGTGCCGGCGTTGAATCCGGTATCGTTTGCGGGGCAGTCAGCGCTTGCGCAATACCTTGAACCCGGCACGCGGAGGTCGGTCGGCAAGGGATTGTTTTCTATGAGTATTCGCGAAGTTCTGCCCGATCGCCGAGGCTCCTCCGCCGTTTCCGTCGGTTGGACCGCCGGCGTCGTACACCACGTGCACGCCGGTGGTCTTGTAGCGGGTGGAATCGGTCTCGATCACGTACCAGTTGAACAGCGGAAACACTTCGTTGAAGCCAGCGAAGCCGTTCAGGTCGGTGTTGTTGAAGTTAGAGAAGCTGCCATCGCGGAAGCGAATGTTGGTCGCCACCAGCGCCAGTCCAGGCTCAGTCGGGTTGCCCTGTCCATCTACGTTCGACACACCGTCGCCGTTGCTGTCGATGAAGGACCGGGTGTAGATATTTGCCTGCCACTGGTGCGTCGCAACTTCTCCCAGATCCGCTCCAGAGGACGCTGTAGCTGTGGCGGTCGTGTTTCCTGTGCCCGACGGAGGGGCAATCGTCACGGCGGGGGGAGTCGTGTAGCCCGCACCAGGGTTGGTAAAGGTGATGCCGGTTACTGCGCCACCGCTAATTGTAGCCACGGCAACGGCCTGTACGCACGTACTCCCGTTGATAGTGCAAGGCGGCGGCGCCACGGTTACTACAGGCGCTACGGTGTATCCAGAACCGCCCGCCGTCACCGAGGCAAAGACCCCACCAGATAGACCGACGGGAGTCGAAATGCCGTCCACGATCTGATCGTTCCACTGGTCAAAGAGTGGTGAGTTTCCAGTTGCCCTGCGGGAATACCGGTGAAGTCGAACTTTCCATCCTGGTCGCACTTGACGAAAGCAAAGTCCGCCCCGTCCGGATCTCCCAGGCTGGCGTAGCACTGAGTGAATCCAAAGCTGTCACGCGTGCCGCTACCGTACAGCCGCTCATCGGGTGGCCGGCTCATGCGAGCGGTGGTGTCGTGGCCTCTCACTTCGTTGTTGCAGTTCCCCGCGGTAGCGCAGATGTCCTTAAGGCGCCCATTGATGATCGATGGGTTGGCGAATCCGATCGTAACGTGGTATCCCGCTGGACCGAACTCCTGGAAGTAAGCCGGCTCACCGATACGCATGAACGAATCGTGGGCCTTCTGGCCGTCCAGAGTGTTGGTCTGCAACCACTCTTCCCCGCGGGCAATTCGGTCGGCGCCAGGATTTGCCACCACACCGTATCTGCCTTGATAAAGGTTGTTGACGATCGCTTGGCCGGCCATCGGCGACAGGGTCGTTCCGTCCGATTCATACTTCGGACAGGTGACGATCATGCCAACCACGCCCCTCTGGCATCCTCTCTGCGTAGGATCGAGGCTGCACTGATCGGGCGTAGCGTCGAATTTGGGGTGCTTGGGGTCTGGCCCAGACTGCTGGACGTTCGATGTGACTTGCGTCGAGATCGGGCACGCGTCCATACCCGTGCTCGGATCGATGGTTCCTGCCAGGCTGTTGGTGAGCGGCATGTTGAACATGTCGTAGGTCGGCTGACCGGTCGCATCGCCGGTGCCTCCAGCGTCGTCAAACAGCGTGATCTGGAAACCTCCCAGGCCAGGCTCGTTGGGCGACAGCACGTCAATACCGCCACCTGCATCGTGTTCGCCATTCAGCGGAAAGTCATCTTCGAACACGAACACGCTCAGGTTCGCCGGTGGGTACGGGCTCGGCTGCGTCAACACCGTGACCGAAGTCTGCCCAAAGGTAATAGGTGCACCACCCATGCCGTGGCCGCAATCTGTGTTTGGGTTGGCAAGGGTACCGGATCCCGCCGCACAGTTTTTCGGGGCGCTTGCGTTACCGCCGATGAACGGATTGGCCGCATCACCCGGCAATATCGAGATGTAGTAGCGCTTGGTCGGATCGAGATGGACCTGGCTCGGATCTACAGCAGTAAATCCATTTCCGGACGCATCGGTTCGGCACGCGCCATTGCCCTGGTCGCAGACCACGGTGGCGCCCCCTTGCGTTTGTCCGCCCTCGCAGGACAGTGGCCCGGTGCAGCCGGTTGCCACGAGCGGCATCCAGCTGGTGTGGAAGTTGGTACCGAAAACAGCGGGCGCTCCCTTGGGAGTCACCGTCGGGCAGCCCGCCGGCAGGGGATTCGTCGTACATTTGGGGTCGATGAAGAACGTGCGATCCTCTTCGATGACCCAGCGGTAATCGGTGATCTTTGTCGTGTGGTCCGCTCCGTCCACAACCGTAACTGTCAAGCCGCTAGCTGCCGGAAATACCAGGTTCACGGTGGCAGTCGCGGTTTGTTTCAGTGGATTCTGCACTTGGACCGTGAAGCTGTAGGGGCCAGCACCCGGTGCAGTCGCAGCAAACCCGCCGCTAGCATCCGGTACGACCGTGACCCCAGTCGCTGCCAGCGAAGCAGGCACGACGCTGAGGGGCAGGTTCGCAGCGTCCTTGCAATTGGCAAGGAGGCCGGGAGTCCTGATGGACAGGTACTTGGCCGTAGTCGCCGTGAAGGTAGACGGGGCGCACGTAATGGTGTCGCCGGTAATGTTGGTTGCGCCCAATGTCACGGTTGCAATTGGACCTGTTCCGTTCGCTTGGTATTTAAATGTGTCTGAAGTCGAAGTGCTCGCATTGACGATTGCAGTCGCCGACGCACCCGTGCCGGTAGTATCCGCAATGTTGACCGCGGGTGGCGCACTGTAGCCGCTCCCGGAGTAGGTAACGTTAATAGCAGTGATGACGCCACCCGCGACAGTTGCCGTGGCGGTAGCGGTCGTGCCCCCCGCCGGAGGCGGGTCAATCGTTACCACTGGGGCTGTGTAGCTGGTGCCCCCTCCTCCGCCCACTGTCACGGCGGAGATGCCCCCAGCATTCGGAACGTAAGTAAACGTGCCGTTCCCGTTGAGAGTTAGAAGACCATTCACCGGGGCCGTCGAGACTTTGACGCCGTATACATTGACATCGTTGGCGATCACGCCCTTCAATGGATCCGAGACAGTAAGCGTTTGGCCAGCAACCAAGGCGCTATAGCTGTCGGGGTTGGCGACAACAGTGGTTGAAGCGAACGCACCCGTGCTGGGAAGTCCGGCACCATTGACGCTGATATAAGCCAGCATGCCGCCGTCACGCGAATTTGAGTTAGCAGAGAGGCTCAACTCGCGATCGAATATGGGAAGGGCTGTCGAGCCAGCGGCCGGCACATTGATTGTCACATCGTACGTCTTGCCCGCGGGCATAAAGACTTCGCTCTGCACTCGGGTTACGCCGGGTAGCGGATTGCCGTCTTCCGCGATCAAGCCAAAGCCCGCACCCGATCCCGTCAGTGCGCCAACGATCGAGGGCACGTGCATGCGCAGTCCCGCGTTGACCATGCGGACCAGCACGGTTCCGGTGATTCCGGTGGTTACCCCGGGGCCTGCCGTCGCGTTAAACACCGAGCCGGAGGCGTTGGTCTTATCGAAAGCTTTGCCGTTAATGAGGTAGTACAGCGGCGTGTAATTCACCGCCGGCGGATAGCACTGATTAAAAGTAGACGAGGCGGGATTTCCGCAGCCATTCGGCTGCCCGTTCCACACCATCGTCTCACTGAACCCTGGCGTGTTGACCGCAGTATTCACCGATCTGTTCTGGACCGGATCGATTTCGCTGAACAGCACCGGGATCTCGGCGTTGTAGGAGACACCGGGGTAGGCCGTACCGGCAGTCGCTCCTGCTGGTGCGGTCGTTACCACGACGATGCCATACAAGCCCATTGGCCCCTGAATCGAGGGATGCGTACCAGACTCCAAGAGGTACGTACCTGGACGAAGGCTGGACCAAGTCAGAGCTGTAGTAGCGCCTGCGGCCACTTCCGTGCCGAACGACTGGACGCGTGGTCCCTGCGTCGGCGGAATTCCCGCGGTGGTTGGATCCGCGATCGGCCAGGTCACCGTCTGGGCGCTGCTGTGATCGGGCGAGGGCGTGGTGGCCCCGGGGGTGCCGAGACCGCCGCCCAACTGGCCTACGATGACCAGCGAGGTCGGGATATTGTTCGCGCCGAACGTCAGACCATTCGTAAGGTTGATCGTGAGGCTGCCCGGAGGCGTCGTAATCACGACCGGGGACCAGCCCGCACCGCCGTTCAACGCGGCGCAAGAGGCGGAAGCTGTAGCCGAGGTGCAGCTGTATCCCCACATTGGCACCGTCGAACCGTCGGGCAGAGTTGCATTCGCTGGGCCCGCAGTCAGGGAGACCTGGGCAAAGGAGACGCTGGCTCCGAGGAGGAGAACAGATATCGCCAGGACCGCTGTCTTCAAAGTTTTGAGATAGTTGGATCGCATTTTCACTCTTCTCCTCAGTTAGTTCGTCTCGTCAATTACGAATTCCCGGGAATCGACCAGCATCATCATCATCATTCCGCCCGGGAAAATATTGTTGGTTGTGATCTCGCGCTCGTTGTGCGAGTGCCACATGAAAGCGAAACCGGCCTCGCCACTGGGCGAGTTCGCGATGGTGCCTGAGGGAGGAGTTGAGCCGGAGTTGCCGCACGACGCCGGGTTAGCCCGCGGGTCAGAACTGCAACCGGTCGCGCGCTGGGTTGCGTTCGGACCGAGGTAAGGACTGCCGCCATACCATGCGCCATTGGTAAACAGATTCGCATCCGGCAGAGTCACAGGACCGCCTGCAGCAACATCGCCGAAGGGTGCGACCTGCATCGGCTTGTTGTGATCTGCGCACCACTCGTAGTAATTGATCGCAGTCGGCGCGCCGGTGTTGTAGCCGTTCGCATCCGGAGTGCAGGGCAGCTTCGCGTTCGGGTCTTGGGAAGTGGCGTTGTGCCCGTACATGTCCCAGTTCAGGCCTTTACCGGTGTAGTAGAAGATCCCATCCATCGCCAGTCCCGGCGTAGTCGTGGTGGTGAAGAGGAGCGGTCCCGCAAGACTGTTCGGATCGGTCTGGCTGAGAATCAGGTTTCCGTCGCGCCCGAGAATGCGGACATGGTTTGCGTGCTCGTGGAAAGGATGCTGCCAGCGGCCCTGGCCGACAATGCGCAACAGAACCTGCTCGCCTGGGTGCATGTGCGGATCGCCGTTGTAAGGCTGATGGGGGTACTGAATAACGTAGTTTGGATCCATGTCATCCGGCATCGAGCGGCCGTTGATCATGAAGTACGCGGGATGGTAGGGCTCGGTCGGAACCTGCAGCTTGCAGGTGGCGGGCTGCACAGTACCAACGGCACCGCAGATAGCACCCTTGACTTGCGCTTCTGCCTGCAAATGAATGTTCGGGTCAATCTCGGAGAACTGGAACAGGTATTCCCGGTCGTAGCAGCTTCTGGCATGGTCGTACGCCGCATGCGCGAGCCGATAGTCATTCTCACCCCAGAATCCTTGCGCAACGACATTGTTAGCTTGTGCACTGGTGCAGCCGTTGAGAACTGTGGTGTTGTTCGGAAGTACGATGATTGCTCCGTACATTCCCATTTCCACCTGCAGGTCGCTTTGCGTACCGCTGGAGTAGGAGCGCGTGCCAGGCGAAGGCGCCGTGAAGCTGTATGTAACGCTGCAACCCGGAGCAGCTTCCAGCGTCAGCAATCCCTGAGGAGCCGGTGTTGTCGCGGTGCAGCTCGCTGGCTGGGATGCTGCGGCGGCGGAAGTAACCGTGATACCGGGAAACAGAATCGAGGTGTTGCCGGCGGCTACAGGAAGATTGTTGGTCAAAGTCACCGTGACAGCTTGTCCCTCTGTGACGATGAGCGTCGGGCCGGGAATCTGCATCGTGTTATTGCACGCATTTGGCGCACTGATATTGGTTGGGGCAGCAGTACCGCCTCCGCTGCAGGCGTAGCCCCACGAATAGATCATCTGTCCGTCGGGCTGTGAAATGTAAGCCTGGCTAGCCGTAATGGCGAAGTTAGTTCCCTTGACGCCGGGAGCCGCAGCGAATGCCGCCGTCGCAGCAAGCAGGAGCGCCAATACAACGATCGGCGCCAGAAGGTGTTGTGTCTTTGAAATCGCTTTTTTCATGTTCGTCGCCCTCATGGCTGCGCTCCTAGTTAACGTGTACTTCGGTCATCAACCCGCCAAAATTCTCTGCGTCGTTCGACAGGTGATCGAGATTGGGGGTGTAGAGGAAATACGTGCCCGGCGGGACGCCCGTGCTGTCCAGAATCACGTCGAGCGACTCTCCGCCACCCAGCGTGATCGAGTTGGTCGTGTAATACATGTTGTTTCCCGCCTGATCGCGCAGCAACTTGGCATTGAGCGCAATAACCTTCATCGGAATGCCGATGGAGGCCAGCGTCTGATACTCGGAAACATCGAGGTCGGAAATGCGCAGAAGCGCTTTCTGGCCCGCCTTCATGGTGATGATCGCGGGCAGCGGCTGCGAGAAGTGATAGGCGCCGTCCGCCGACTGCGTCTGCAAGGGGACCCGCGGTTACGGTGTCGGGATAGCTGCGTCCATTCAACAGGAAGTACTTGTCCTTCATGTCCGCAAAGCCTTCCGGGTTGAACGTCATGCCGACAAAGTGGAAGTTAGGATCGAAACCGTGAATCTGCAACGGATACTCGACGTCGTAGTAAGTCGAGCCGTCGCCATCGTTGTAGGCGTACATGCCACCGCTGACCTGAGTCGTTCCGGTGTTAACCGCCGGCAGGGGATTGCTGCACAGTATGTCGCTTGCGGAAACGCATGCGGTACGCAACTCGTTATTCTGCAGCTGACGCGCCGCATAGAGGCTGGTTCCGGGCGCAACGCGATTCTGGCGCGGGCGCACATAAAGTTGTCCCACCATGCCCATCTGCAAGTGCTCTGGAGGCGTGATGTGGCAGTGAAAGAAGTACGTTCCGGCATCAGGAGCCAGGTAGTAATAGGTGAAGCTGGCGCCGATGTTGATTGCCACCGAAGCATCCGGCACGCCGTCATAAAACGCAGAGGCATTCGGATAGCCGTGGAAGTGAACCGTGTGCTGCTCGAACAAGTCGGGGCGCATGATCATGCCCACGTTGGTCAGGGTGAGGAAGAATTCGTCGTCTTCGTCAATCGCCATCAACGGCGCCGGGATGTTGCCGTTCAGGACGCCGACGTCCATGATCTGGCGCGCATCGACGTGGCCATCGAGACCCTTGGAGGGTCCGCTCGTAGGCGTATTCGGACAATTCGTCGGCTCGGCCAGGCAATCCAGGTTGGGCGTGAGTCCCACCGCGCCATCGAAGTTGAACTTTGCCAAGTCCAAAGCGGTCACGGGACCGGCCGGGTTCGCGCCCACGGTCGTGGCCGGATCACCGGGTTGCAAGGTGGTCGTCGGCAGGACGTTGAACTCGTTCGGAAAATCCGTGCCCGGCTGACCACTGGCGATCTTCGACAGACCAGACAGCGGGCCGAAGGAGAACATGTAAGTCTGAGTGCCGTCGCCCATGGTGGCGTAGCCGTCACCACCTGAGATCTGCTGGCACTTGATGGCGCCGTTGACTCCATTCGGCGCGAAAGGCCGCTCTGCGTTATTGTTCGCCGCAGTCGGATGCGTGATGGTCTTTGTCGGGCACTGCACTCGGAACGACTGAGCGCTGGCGACGACTGTCGCAAAACAAACAAGAAGTATTGGCAACCAAACCTGGAGTTGCTTTCTCATGACCTTGCGGCCTCCTTCGGAACCTACCGGCGCTCGCAGCGCCTTTGTTGCGATGGGGGAGAGCTGAGATGAAGGAGCTGCGGAATGGCTGACCGCGATCTGCCTACGTCCAGAGACACGAATTTCGCCGCGTGCCGTAACGCTCTCGATCGAGCGCATTGCGCGGGCGAAAAAATCCTGTCCGTCAGGCAAACTGGCGCAGTTCAAGGCCAAAGGGAATCCTCCACAGAACCCCACACCAAAAAAGTGGAAATGTGTTTCATGCACCAGGCGAGGGAGAAATAACGCCCGTGCGTGCCATCCAAGTTGGGGGAGAGGCTTACCGCCAGGAGGGAGTCTGGCGCTTTAAGAACTTGCGGAAGATTAGGCGACTCCTAAGTAACTGTCTACGTCCACATGGATGAGACGAGCTCGAAATTCGAACGAGACCCGCAGGCTTTGACAAAGAGCAGCTGGCGATGGCGTTTTTATCTGCGGGGAACAGATCAAAGAGCCGCTGATCAACCCGGTCCCGGCAGTTCCCGCGCTGGACACGGCAACTGACCGAAGTGAGTTCTTCGATCTGGCGGCCTGAGTGACTCACAATTTCAAAGCGCAGGGCCAGTTCTTCATCGGAAGATGTAAGTCCAATGCCCTTCAGTAACGGACGCCTGAATGCCAGCGACCAGCAATCCGCTCTCTTCCTAGTAGTGTTCAGAATGATGGGTGGAGAGGAGAGACTATCTCAAACGAGGTCCCAGACCGATGCTCTTGAGCAGGAGCGAAACCAGTTCGCCCTGCCGTCGGACACCCGTTTTCGCAAAGATGTTGCGGAGGTGCATGCGAGCCGTAGTGCGGCGGATGCCCATGGCGTCACAGCAATCTTCCAGCGACAATCCTTCCATTAAATGATTGGCCAGGCGCGCCTCGGTCGCGGTGAAGCCATACAGTTGCTTCAGTTCTGCTTCGGCAGTATCGACGGGCTGGGCGGAATCGAGAATCATCACCAGAACAGCGGCCTCATTTGGAGACGGGGCATCGCTTTTCGTATTCACCGTGCGCACAAACAAAGTCAAGGGTCTCTTGCCCGCAGAGCGCTGAACGGCAAATGCGCTGTCGCGATGAATGACTTCCGGAGTCTGCGTGGTCTTGGCCACTGATCGAACCAGGTCTTTCAAGGACGCTCGCCCGTCGTGTGTGGTCGACAGTGTGCCGTCCGCATCAAGCTCAAGTCCATCCCGCGCTTGCAGGATTTGCTCTGCCGTCTGATTGGCAACCAGCAGTTCCGCGGACGCACTGCATACCAGCAGTCCGATGTTCAGCAAGTCGAGAGCTTCGAGTCCAGCCGAAAGCAGGTCGCGCACCGTATTGCCATCATCGAGCGAAGGCAACGGTAGCGTTTGCGCCACGCGAACTTCATTCGGGGACGAGTCAACTTCCGCAGTAGAACTTCCTTTAGGAGCGGGCATGTGCTGTGGACGCGACTTCGATCGGAGATGGATGGCCAAGCTTAGACCTCAGCACGCACCGAGCAGCTGACGGCAAACGGGGAGGGAGCGCCAGCTTTAGAATCCTCAGACAGAAGGAGCATAGCATGAGGCAAACCCGCGTCGGGGAAGAGATCCCTATTGTAGAGGAGACGAAGGATCGGGGAATGTTCCTTCGATAACGTCGCCAGCGTTACCTCTGCGGGAAACGCTTTTTGAAATGCCAACCTTGCCTGAAGGCCCGAGTTGGCTGGGCTGATTCACGGAGGCCCGGTCGGCTTTGTTATCATCGAACCGTCTTATGCATTTTGAAGAAGAAGACATTCCACTGATTTCCGGAACGGGGGAGGCATTCATGGATGTGCCGGGTACTCCAGCCACAGGATCGCGCCGCGACGAAGATATCGCGCTTGATCTCATGAAATTCATTGCGATGACGACGGGGTACGGCCGGACCACTTCCGGTGGTGGCGGGGTAGGGTTCGAGAAAGGTGCCGGGGGGGCCGCCAAGCCCGAAGACTACGCTGCGCATCTGCTCGAACTGTACGGTAAGTGCCTTTCGAGAGTGAGCAAGAAATAGCCCATCCCAATGCAATCCCCGGGCGGAGCGCGGGTGGCCCGGTTCTGGAACGCGGCGCGTGTCTCGTTTCGAGATTCCCGATCGCGGCCTGCCCTACTTTCGCAGCCTCCACCCTTGCACTTCCCGGCCTCGTCTGCCACAATGCGCCGCACAAAGTACAACTACTTCCAGCTGAAGGTAGATCAGCGAGCTGTGGAAAGGGCATCTATGGCAACGGCTGTTCCGAATACGCTGGCATTGGTGAAACAGGGTTCCAAGTGGGGCATCATCTGGGGCGCATTGCTGGTCATTCTGGGGACGCTGGCCATTGCGGAACCTTTCCTGGCCGCCATCGCACTGGCCACGTTCATTGCGTGGCTATTGATCTTCGTGGGCATCGTTCACATGGCGGTCGCGTTTCACGCGCACTCGGGAACCAGCATGGGATGGAAGTTCCTGGTCGGCTTGGCTTACATCTTCATCGGCGGATATTTGCTGTTTCGTCCGGTAGTGGGCGTGGCGACGCTCACATTAATGCTCGCGTTCCTGTTTCTGGTGGAGGGAGTGCTCGACTTCATGCTGTGGTGGAAGTCGCGCTCGAGCCGGGGCGCAATTTGGATCCTGGTGGATTCGATCGTCACCCTTGTTCTGGGCGGAATGATTTACGTGCACTGGCCATCGAGTTCCGTGTGGGCGATTGGAACGTTGGTGGGGATCAGCATGATCATGAGCGGAGTGACGCGACTGATGCTGTCGCTGGCGGTTAGGAAGTTCGCGACGCAAATGGCCTGATGGACCAAACGTGCTCGACTTTTAAATTTCACGAAACAAAAGCCGCGATTTTGATCGCGGCTTTTTCTTGCTTGTCGAAACGCGAGCAAGGGCGCTCGCTCTACAAAAAACTATCGGCGCTTTTTCTTCTTGGCGCTCTTTTTCTTCGCCGCTTTTTTGGCGGGCTTCTTTTTCGCGGCCTTCTTTGCGGGTTTTTTCTTGGCCGCCTTTTTCTTGGCTGCCTTCTTGGGCGCCTTCTTCTTCGCGACTTTCTTTTTGACTGCCTTCTTTTTGGCTGGAGGCTTCCGGGCACCGCCGCCGCCCGCTGGCTTGGCAGGAACGGGGATGACTTCCTCCACTTCGACAATCGACTCGCCCACTACAGGCATGCCGGCTTCTTCTTCCTCTTCTTCTTCCTCTTCTTCCTCGAGGATCTCTTCCGGAGATTCGCCGTAGGCGCCGGTGTCCCCGTACTCATCCATCTCGTCATCGAGTCCGTAGAGGGTTTCGTCGTGAAAGCTCATTGCTCCTCCTGGTGTTGCGGAATGGTTAGCGCGGGCACGAGGCCGAGTCCGGCACCGCGCACGGAAAAATGAAGACAACTGAAAAAACTGCTTCGCGGCTGAACGGGGCGCGATTATAGCAGAGAAAATGCGGTTGAGCGCTAGGGCTTCGACCACAGTTCAATGTGATTTTTGTACCACGCATTCGCGTGTACGAATTCGACGGAAATCACTTTTTAGGGACGGATGACCAGTACCATTCCGGGCCGCAGGACGGCGACGTTCCGGTTATCGCGCTTGAGGGCATCGACTGTGGTTTTGTAGGTGGATGCGATGGAGAAAAGGGTTTCGCCTTGTTTCACCTTGTGATGAACCACCGAGTCGCTTGAATCCTTGGCAGTTGTAACTATCTTTTTATGCTTTGACTTAGAGCCGCCCGCCACCACCTCGCCGGTGGCCCGCTCCCGGACTAACCGGAAGGTGCACGTACACAACGCTGCGCCCTCGCAGGCTATCGCCCTTCAGGTGATTCCAGCGGCGGACCATGCCCGGCGGCACACCGAAGTTGTCCGCGATTCTCTGTACCGTGTCCCCTTTACGCACACGATAACGAGTCGCGTGGCGCGCATAGGTTGCTTCTTCAGTGATCGCGCGCTTGCCCGGGACGATAGGAATGGTCAGTTTGCTGTCGGTCGCAAGAACAAGGTCATCTTCAAGATTGTTGGCTTCGGCGATTGCCTTGGGAGTGCTGCGATACGTTCGCGCGATCGAGGCGAGCGTATCTCCGGGTTGCACCTTGTGATATCGCCACCAGACCCGCATGTCTTTCGGGATGGCGGCGATCGAGGTCTGGAACTTGTCCTTGGTGCCCACGGGAATGTGAAGCTCGAATTCGTGATCTTTCGGGGTCGTCATCCGCAGCAGGCTGGGATTCAGGTCCTCGAGATCCGTTAACGGCGCATCCACGCATTCCGCGACCAACCTGAGGTCTACCGGATAGTCGATCTTCACCGTGTCAAACGGAGTGGGTTGCGTCTTCTCGAGATGCTCGAGTCCGTACTGGCCAGGATTCTTGGCCATAATGGTGACGGCAACAATGATGGGAACGTAGTTGCGCGTCTCTTTCGGCAGAACGTTGCGGCGGTACAGTTCCCAGAAATCCGCGTAGCCGGTTCGCTTGACGGCGCTTTGCACCGTTCCCGGGGCCGGAGTTGTAGGCGGCCATCGCCAGGTACCAGTCGCCGAACTGCTGATAGAGATCCTTCAGGTGGCGTGCTGCGGCATGGGTGGCCTTCTCGGGATCCTGACGATCGTCGACCCACCAATCGCGCTGCAGTCCGTACCCTCGGGCGCGGCTGGCCATGAACTGCCAGATGCCGCGGGCGCCTACCCGCGAGAGCGCCAGCGGGTGAAAGCCCGACTCCGCCTGCGCGAGATAAATCAGATCTTGCGGGACGCCCTCCTGTTTCAGGACGCGGCGAATCATGTCTTCATAGCGGCCCGACCGGACCAGCGCGTTTTCCAGCGTGCCACGCCCACGACCGGAGAAGTACGTGATATATCCGGCGACCTGATCGGTCATCATCAGGGGCAGATCAGAACGGGTGGATTTGATTTCCGCTTCGGCCTTGGCTTTTACGTTCGCGTCTACAGGGACGGCAGCTTCGTTCGCTTCGTCGATGGGCGCGGGTTCCGACTTCTGCTCGGTGAAGCCGTCTCCCTGTTGCAGGGCCTGCATGTCGAAGCTGTTGACGCCTTCGACGATGCGATCAAATTCGTTTTCCAGGCGCGGATCGGAGTTGATTTCCAGATTGCTGCCCAGGAGCAGATCGAAGGCGCGATCAAAGTTCTGACGGGCGGCATCAAGATGACCGGCTTTGTAGTTGTCCTGGCCAGCAGCGTATTCCTTTTCAACTTTTGCAATGAGGTCCGCGACCGGATCTGCGGAAGGCGCGGTTGCAGATGTCTGCGTCCTGGGCTCAGGCGCTGACTTTGTCGCGGGGGCTTGCGTCTCGACGGATGGTGCGGGCGAAGCCGCAGCGATTGCTGGAGGCGCGGATTGCTTTGCCGAAAGCAGCGGCGCCTGACGATGGGATTGGCACCCGCAAGTTGCGAGCGCGGCCGCCAGAGGCGCAATCACGACATAGAGTGTCTGGAGTTTCATATTTCTCTATGAGTTACGCGCCAACGACCTCCCTGGGTCTTGGATGCCGAAAGCCTGCGAAATGGTAACCTTGGATCTTTTGCGGGGTCAATTCACAAAAGACCAATGCCTTCATTACTTTCGGCATGATACCCGGGGTGCTTCACGGTTGGACGGGCGTCTCGCCCGGCGGGCGGGGACGCCCGCCGCTCCATCGAAAGACTTCAGAAGCCTAGCGCGGAAAAGCCAAGTTCAACTCGGCAGCACTTCTTTTAACGCACCCTCGATCCTATCCAGTTCCTCGCGGATCACGCGAATGGACTGCTGGTTGCGCGACGTATGCGGGTGGGGCGAGAGGGCCTCGAGCGCTGCGCGGATTTGATGGTTGCGGTCCCAGATCAAGTGCAGTTTCGCGATGGTGCGCCGGCGGTGCTGGAACATGTTCCGCACGAACGAGGTTGCCAGCCAGGCAAAAACGAGCCCGAAGAAGGCTTCGATCGGGAGCCGGTCCTTGGCGCCATCGTAGTCGGAGAATAGCAGTCTGTAGACGGCCTCGCCCATTCCAAGCGAGGCGAAAACCACAGCCACGCCGACAAAGAAAACAGGGAGCAAATCGAAGGCTTCACTGATCGATGGATAATTCTTAAGCCGCGTCCTCACTAGCTCTAAAGCCATGCCACACCCGATGTATTCGTATTGACGCTTCCGCCAGCGGCCTCCGCGACGCCGACATGGTAAACCAGTCGCGGCCCATGCGAAAGGCCTGTCGCGCCGGAATCTTGCGGTGGTGTAGTCTTTTCTGGCGGACTCTCACGAATGGGACAAGCCGGGTCGTGAGAACGGGGACTCGGCCCACTGGTCGCGAAAGCATGATCAACCTTCTGACCATTATCGGGGTGGGCTTTGTGCTGGGCATCCGGCATGCGACCGATCCCGATCACGTCATCGCCGTCACGACCATTGTCAGCCGCCAACAAAGCATTCGGCATGCCGGCGTTATTGGCATCCTGTGGGGCTTGGGGCACACGATCACGATCGTGCTGGTTGGAACTGGGATTATCGTATTCAACCTCGCCATTCCCGCGCGGGTCGGGCTGGCCATGGAACTCGCGGTCGGCATCATGCTGATCGTGCTGGGCGTGTTCAACCTCACCGGGGTAACTCGCTGGATCACGGAGCGATTCACTCCCGAGCATGCCGCAGGCGTGGTGCATGCTCATGTGCACCAGCATGGCGGCGAGTCGCACGTGCACACTCACACGCACGATCCCGATGCGCATCTGGGGTTGGACGAAAAGCCGCAAGGCCCATGGCAACAATTTCTGCAGAAAGTCGGCTTGTACCAGTTGCTCAGGCCGTTGGCCGTAGGCATCGTGCACGGGCTCGCGGGATCGGCAGCCGTGGCTCTGCTGGTGCTGACCACCATTCATGAGCCGAGATGGGCCGTGGCGTACCTGCTGGTGTTCGGGCTGGGCACGATCGCTGGCATGATGGTGATCACTATGCTGATGGGTGTCCCCTTCGCCTACACTGGCAATCGCTTCGCGAATTTCAATCGTGGATTGGGGATCGCCTCGGGTCTGATCAGCGTCGCCTTCGGACTCTTCATAACATTCCAGATTGGTTTTGTTGACGGCCTCTTCACCTCCCACCCATCCTGGACGCCGCACTGAGTGAGGTGTACCAGCACTCTCGTGGGATGGAGTTCGGGAGGGGCACGGGATAGGATTGGGAAAATCTCACGAAGTCCTGCTGGAACCGGTTTTTCAAGGAGCGTTCCTATGCGTGGTTGGCAGTCTTGGACGTTTGCATTCGTGGTGGCTGGCAGCTGTTTCTATGCGCAGGCCCAAGGGCCGGGCGTCGCACCTCCTCCACCACCGGGCGCGCCGCCACGGCGAAGCCTGGAAGCTCTCAGCGAATTGCGTATGCTGACGCAGACTCTGAGCCTGACGAATGATCAGCGAGAAAAGCTGCGGCCGATCACCGTTGACGAAGGCGAGCAGCTCCATGTCGTGCGCATTGACGAGCGCATGACGCCTGACCAGAAACGAGCCAAGGTCGTCGAGATTCGCGAAGCATTCGCGCCGAAGATTGCGGCGGAACTCACCCCCGAGCAGCAGGAGAAGTGGAAAAAGCTCGAGGCAAGCCTGGTGGGCAAGCCGGCAGATGGAACCAAGGAGCCCGCGGCGCCCGCAACGCCGCCGAAATAGAAAAGACGCGAGTTGGGTGAACACAACGGCAGCTTCGGCTGCCGTTTTCTTTTTCGCGAGCACCGCCCGGCGAGGGTCGGCGGCGCCCAAGTGCGCCCCGGGTGGACATCACGCTATGATGAAGTCAGGAAATTTCTATGAAAGCTATCCAGGTAAAGCACACCGGCGGTCCCGACGTTCTGGAGTTAGCGGACCTCGCAGTCCCAGAAGCAAAAGGTAACGAAGCGGTCGTAAAGCTAGCGGCTTCCGGCGTGAACTTCATCGACGTCTATTACCGCGAGGGCCGGTACAAAGCTGTCCTTCCCTTTGTCCCTGGCCAGGAAGGAGCGGGGCAGATCACATCGGTCGGACCCAACGTCAAGCAATTGAAAGTCGGCGATCGCGTCGCCTACACGGCGATCATGGGCAGCTATGCCGAGTATGCGGCGGTGCCCGAAGACCGCCTGGTGAAGATCCCAGAGGGCGTGAGCTACCAGCAGGCGGCAGCTGCGATGTTGCAGGGTATGACCGCACACTACTTGTCGCATGACACCTACGCGCTGAAGAAAGGGCAAACCGCCCTGGTGCATGCCGCGGCAGGAGGAGTTGGCCTGCTGCTGGTGCAAATGGCGAAGAACATCGGCGCTCGCGTGATTGGGACGGTTTCCACCGAGGAGAAAGCCAAGCTGGCGCGGGATGCCGGGGCGGATGACATCATCCTCTACACTCAATCTGACTTTGAGATTGAAACGCGCAAGCTTACCGATGGACATGGCGTGGACGTTGTCTACGATTCCGTGGGAAAGACTACTTTCGAGAAAGGGCTCAATGTGCTGCGCCCGCGCGGATATATGGTGCTGTTCGGCGGTTCGAGCGGCGCAGTTCCGCCCTTCGACTTGATCCAGCTTTCGCAGAAAGGATCGCTGTACATCACGCGACCAACGCTCGCGCATTACATCGCCACAAGAGAAGACCTGGAGCGGAGATCGGGAGACGTCTTTGGCATGATCGCTGCGGGCAAGTTGAAGCTGCGAATCGACCACACTTACGCACTCAAAGACGCCGCGCAAGCGCATCGCGACCTGGAGAGCCGCAAGACTACCGGGAAATTGTTGCTGTTGAATTGACGAAGGACATGATCTCGAATCTCAGCGCAAAATCCACACGCCTCGTCGTCGCGGCGTTATTGCTGGCATCAAATGGCTTGCTGGCGCAGCCAGCGCCCAACGTCTTGCGACTGGATCCCGCCAAAACCAGCGCCTCGATCACTCTGAACGCCACGCTGCATACGGTTCATGGGAAATTCGTACTGCGCCGCGGAGAGCTGCGTTTCGACCCAGCCAGCGGAACCGTCTCCGGCGAAATCGTATTCGATGCAACCAGCGGTAAGACGGCAAACGACGGCCGCGATCACAAGATGCACAAAGATGTCCTCGAAAGCGCGCAATTTCCAGACATCAGCTTTCGGCCTGATCGTGTCGAAGGCAAGGTGTCGGATTCTGGCACGTCAACCGTGCAGGTGCACGGGCAGTTCGGCATTCACGGCACAGAGCACGAACTCACCGTTCCCGTCGAAGTGCGCCTCGAGCGCGATCATTGGAAAGCTTCGACTCACTTCGAGGTTCCCTACGTGAAGTGGGGAATGAAGAATCCGAGCAACATGTTCTTGCACGTGGGCGATTCGGTTGAGGTTGAATTCGAGGGTGAGGGCGCGTTGCAGGCCCCGTCGTTCCCGCGTGTTCCTGATCCGCAGCCCAACGTGATCAACAAGTGAAGCACTGTCGGGAGTTTCTCCCGTTCGTGGTTGCGTCGTTCACTGCGCTAGAACCCTTAGCCTACTTCTCCGCCACACCAACTGCTGACAATGCAGGCAAGCACCTTGGTCGCAGCGACCACTTCTTCCAGATCGACGTGCTCGTTCACCGTGTGCGCGTCGAAGATGCTGCCGGGTCCGTACAGGACGGCCGGAATGCCGCCGTGATTCGTGAACAGGCGCAAGTCGGATCCGTAGGTCACGCCCTGCACGATGGGCTCCTTGCCGAAGATCTGCGCATGACCCTCGGCAATCGCGCGCACGATGGGCGAATCCTGCGACGTTTCGCCGGATTCGAACTGACCTTCAAACCATTCGAGGGTGGGCGGATGATCGGCCAGCCATGGATCCTGCTTCGCGACGGCCGTCAACGCGTTCGCCAGCGCCGAGCGCGCTGCGCCCGTCGATTCTCCTGGCAAGACTCCAAATCTGCCTTCGACCAGGAGTTCGTCGGGTACGGTGGACGGCCATTCCCCTGAACGGAGCGTGCCGAAATTTACCGGTGCGATGTTGTTCGGATTTTCATAAAGAGGATTTTTGTATTCCACATGCCGACGCTGCTCGAGTTGCTGCACGGCTTGCAAGAGCAAGTAAAACTTTTCGATCGCACTTACTCCGTACGGCTTCATGCACGCGTGGATGGCGCGCCCTGCAACCTTGATGCGAAAAGTCAGCGCACCCGATTGCACCGGGCAGAGGTGAAGGCGCGTGGGTTCGGTGATGATGGCGGCATCAGCCTTAAAACCCTTCACGATCGTGGTAAGCGTGCCAACTCCGCCGCTTTCCTCACCGATCACACTTTCTACCAGAACATCGCCGGCGGGACGGAAGCCCAGAGACTGCAGGGCCTGGATCGCGAAGATGTTGGCCGCAACCCCGGCTTTCATATCGCAAGAGCCACGGCCATAGAGTTGGCCATCCCGAATAACGCCGCTCCAGGGCGAGTCGGACCAGAGGCTCTCTTTGCTGGTTGGAACGACGTCTATGTGGCCATTCAGGATCAGAGACCGCGGAGTGCCTGACGCTGGAGTCTTGCTCGAACCTTTCCACCGGCCGATGACGTTCAGCCGGTCGCAGAAAGGGACGCCGTCATCGCAGAAGGCCGGATGATGCTTGAGGTCATCGAGGTCTGATGAGAGGACATCGACGCTGAGGCCAAGCGCCCGTAGCTTCGCGGCGACCAGTTGCTGCGCTTGTTGCTCCTGGCCGGGCAGGCTCGGAGTCTGCACCAGTTTTTGGAGGTAGGCAATGAGATCGCCGCGCAGTGTATCCACCGCAGCGTCGATTTTTGGAACGAGATTGCGCATCTGATTCGCTGGCTAGTTTAACTATGCCCTCTTCCTGGAGTAGGTCCTCGCATAGGCGGGCACTTCAAGATCGGGGTTACAGCGCTCGTCGGGAATCGCGGCCTCGGCCGCCATGTGCAACGGAATCACTCCTGCCCAGGTAGGGAAACTGTAGTCCTCCTCATCGTCGATCGGCGGACCTTGCCGGACCTTCGCCGAAAATTCGTTAATCGGCAGTCGCAGAGCGGACGTGGCTTTCAATTCCCGCTCATTCGGTTGGCGCGATTGAGCCCAGCGGCCCGGCAGAATATGTTCTGACAGCCGGTGCAAAGCTTCGAGCTTCTCCGCAGGATCATCCACCAGCGTTGCTGTGCCCAGTACAACGACGGATCGGTAATTCATCGAATGATTGAAAATCGAACGCGCCAGCACCAGGCCATCGATCAGGGTCACTGTAACGCACACCGCAATTCCCTTGTCGAGATTGCGCAGCATGCGGCTGGCCACTGAGCCGTGAATGTAGAGACTGTCGCCAACACGGCCGTACGAGGTAGGAATTACGAACGGCTGTCCGTCAACCACAAATCCAACATGGCAGATGAAGCCTTCATCCAGAATCCGGTAAATCGCTTCGCGATCGTAGACACCGCGGTCCGGTTCTCGGACGACACGGGTGCGTTGAGTAGGCGCGGGAGTTTCAGGCATGCAGAAGCGGAGCTCCAGAGTTTCGCCAAAGATTCCGTGTTGCATGGTAGCAAAAGGAAACGAGTTCGAGGCGGGGAATCGCCGCGACCAAGCTAGCGACCAGCGACTAATGACTAGCCCAGCCACTCCGGGTTCTGCATCGTGCTATCGAAGTCATGCGACGTCTTGTAGCGTTCGAACTCGCCTTTAGCAGCGGCCGTGGCAGTCTTCGCCAGCAGGGACGATACTTCCACTGCGCTCATGGGCTGAAAACTGCGGGCCGCATCGAGCGCCTGCTGCAGGATTTCCATCGAATCGCAACCCGTGATGACCACGCTGGTGGGCAAGTTCATCGCGTAGTGCAAACACTCGACCGGTGTCACTGTCTTGCTGTTCAAAATCAGCTTGTCGCCCATCGATTTCATGCCGAGTACTCCGATCCGGTGCTTCACCAGGACCGGCAGAACTTTCTTCTCGAAGCTGTCGAAGTGCGCGTCCATCACGTTCAGCGGCATCTGCACGGTGTCGAAGGTGAAGCCGTGAGCGAAGGCAGTTTCAAGCATCTTCAAGTGGATGTCAGGACTCTTGTGGCCGGTGAATCCGATGTAGCGCAGCTTGCCTTGCTTCTTTGCTTCGACAATCGCTTCCATCCCGCCGCCTTCGGCAAAGACGCGGGCCGGGTCCGTGTCGCGGATGACCTCGTGAAATTGAAGAAGGTCAACATGATCGGTCTGCAGGCGGCGAAGTGATTCCTCGATCTGATCAGTGGCGGCTTTCTTGGTGCGGCCGTCAATCTTCGTCATGAGAAAAGCTTTTTGCCGGTAGCCATCGCGCAAAGCTTTGCCCATGCGGATTTCGCTCTGCCCATCGTTGTAGTCCCAGGAGTTATCGAGAAAATTGATGCCGCTGTCAAGCGCACTGCGAATGATGCGGATGCTTTCCTGCTCGTCTTTCTGCATGCCGAGGTGGTAGCCGCCAAGACCGACCATTGAGACCTTCTCGCCGGTGCGTCCGAGCGTACGCCTCGGGATGGTCGTCGTTTGAGCGTGGGCGCGATGATTGCGGAGCGAAGTCACGAGAGCGGATACAACAGCGGCATGCAAGAAGCGGCGACGGTTCATGAAAAGACTCCTGCGAGCTCTTCGAGCAGAACTCAGGACTTTTTCAAATCTAACCCGTGCGACTCTCCCCGTTAGTACGGTAAGAACCCTATATCGGCAGAAAACAACAGGACCGGCCTTCCAGAGAAGGCCGGTCCTAATCAGTTGGGTGTCCCGATCAGCCAGCTACCAGTTAATCTTCATCGCAAACTGGAACTGCCGCGGGTCGTAAGCCGAGGTCGGCGTTCCCGCATTCGTGAACAAGGGGCTCACAGCCGCAACGTTATAGCGATTCGCGATGTTGAACGTGTCGGCGATCAGGTCCATGTTGATACGTTCACCTAAGTGAATGCGCTTGGCCACCCGCAGATCGTTGAAGACGGTCCAGGGAGAAACGCCGGTGTTGCGTCCCAGGTTGCCATCGAGCGAAAGCAGCGTGCCATTGAAGTTAAAAATGCAACCTTCCTGGAAGACACCGGTGGGAGAAAACCTGGAACTCACGGGGGCTCCGCAGTTCGGGTCCGGGTTGACGAACGTGTTCGGCCTCGACGTCAGGGACGACAACTGCAGGTTGTCGCCATTCCCTGTGATGATGTTAAACGGCCGCCCCGAGGCAAATTCGAACGAGAGGAGCAAACGTCCAGTCACTAAGAAACTTGCTGCCGAATCCATCCCCAGCGACTCTTCCCGTCTGGTAGACGCCGCTGAAGACGAAGCGATGGCGTTGATCGAACAGCGAGGTCGAGCGATCGTAGCCTGGGTAGTAGCTGTCCTGCGGGGTGAGGGTGGACTGCAAGTCCGTGGAGTCGTCGATCGCGTGCGAGTAGGTATATGAGCCGAGAAACTCGTAGTGGTGACCGAAACGCTTGCGCAGGTTGGCGCTGAAGCCGTGATAGACGGAGCTGCCGTTGGAGAAATTAGCGTCCATATCGCCAAACGGCACGCAGCCAGTGAAGTCCACGCCCGTGGGGCCGGGCACGGGGTTGCACTTGGCATTGAATCCCGGCAGCGAAGCAGCCAGGGCAGCGGCTTGCATGGCGCAGCCAGCTTTTGCGGGATCGCCCGACGCGTAGAATCCTAGCGCCACCGAGGGATTCAATCCGCCGGGCCGGAAGAAGTTCATGACAGCGGGATCCACGTATGGGAATGGATCGGTCGACAAATTACACCCGCTCACCGTGAACGGGCTCGCAGGGATTGGCCGCCCGGCAACCTTCGCATCTTGCACCGCAGCGAAGAAGTTCGCCGTCATCAAATCTCCACGAATTGTATTCGCATTAATCGGCCGGTTCAGATGGTGGCCACCGTTGAAGTTGTAAGCCAGACTAAGGGCAAATCCTCCTCCGAGATCGCGTTCGATGGTGAGGTTTGCCTGTTGCGAGTAGGCGTATACGAAGTTTTTGCCTTGCGGGTAGCCGAACGGTTGAAACCCGAGAGGCAAAAAAGTCGATGCATTCAGATAGTTCTGGCTCAGGAAGGTTGACTGCGGGAAATTAAGAGCCTGGAATCGCTGCTCGTCTTTCCGGTAGCCGAGGTTGGTGTTAGCGAGCAGGATTGGGGATGGCGAACATCCGGCTGAATTGAGCGTCCCCTGAAAAATCGGAATGGCATTCAGGTTTGCAGGATTCCCGTCGCCCGCGCAGAGGCCCGTGCCACCAAAAGCCAGCTGTCCACTAGACGAACCATCCGACGCGTCCCCGAGGAAATAAAGACCGAGGAGCGGGTGATCATAAAAGATGCCGTACGAACCGCGGATGACGGTCTTGCCATCGCCCTTCGGATCGTAGGCCAATCCCACGCGTGGCTGAAAATTGTTCTTGTCCGTCTGAATGCCCTTTTGCAATCCGAGCAGGTTGTATGCCGGCTGAGCCAACCCTTGCGGCGGCGTGAACTTGGGCGGGATCTCCACGTCATAGCGCACGCCGAAATTCAGCGTCAGGTTGGGACGCAACCGCCAAGAGTCCTGCCAGAACAGACCGATCGGCTTGTTGGAGAACGAGTCGTGCGGACTGCCCAAGCCCTGTACGAACGTTCCAGGGAGCCCGGCTCCGTAAGCCTGCACCGGATTCAGATCAGGAAAGACGGATGGGAATCCCAAATTCGCCGCGCTGAATGAACCGAAGTCGTAAACGCCGCCATAGTTGACCGTAAACGTCGCATCGATAGGCAGGTAGTTGAAATCGAAGCCGAATTTGGTGTCGTGGCGGCCAATGGTCCACGCGAAATTGTCCGTGATCTGGAAGCGCTGTTCGGTCCTTTGAATATAGGAGTAGGGCTCACGTCCGAAATACGCGATGCCGGTGATGTTGATCGCGGGAGCCGATCCGTCGGGAATTTTCGTATTGTAGAAGTACGACAGTCCACGGCGCGCGTACTGGAAGATGAACTGGTTCACCTTGTTGTTGCCGAGCGTCCACGTGTCTTGCACGGTGCCGGCAAGGTCGCGATAAGTCTGCTCCGACGTACGCGAATAGGCGTTCTGCCCGAACGGCTGCACCTGTCCATTAACTTCGATACCCGTGACCGTGCTCGGGCTGACGTTGCCCCGAAGCATGAGGCGATTGTTGTTGGTCAGATTGTGATCGAGCCGCAAGGAGTAAAGACTCGTTCCCTCAAAGACCGGGAAGTTGCCAATTTGAGAATTGACGCCTTGAAATGATGCAGGCAAGCCCGTGCACGACGGAAAAAGCACGACGTTGCAACTGGTCGCAAACTGAGAGGCGCCCGTCCCCGGCGGTGCGAAGGGGATCAAGGAAAAGGCCTGCTGGTTCCCGGTCGTCCCTACCCAGGAGGAGGCTCCCACCATCCACGTGTAGAACTGAACCGCCTGAGGCGCCGGGCCAGCAGCCGCGAACGGAGTCAGGAAAGCAATCTGCTGCGGAGTCGCGGGCATCGTGAATGTGCCGGCGGGCGCAAGAGGATTAAATATCCCGGTAGCATCGAACGGCTGCAGGCCAAAACCGTCCTGCCCAATACTCGAAAACCCGGTCTCGTGCCGCCGCGTGACTTCATAAGAAAAGTAGTAATAAGTCTTGTCCTTCTTGATCGGTCCGCCAAACGCAACTCCGGCCTGCACGCGCGTGTACGCGGGATTCTTTTCAGTGCTGAACGGGTTCACCGCCTGAAAGTTGCGGTTGCGCAGGTAGCCGAACACGTCGCCGTGAAAATCGTTCGACCCGGACCGCGTGATGATGTTGACCACGCCGCCCGACGCTCGCCCGTACTCGGCCGCATAGCCATTGGTGATGATCTGAAATTCCTGAACTGCCTCTTGCGATACGGTCGAACGGACGCCGTTGATCGAGTTGTCGGTAGCGTCGGCGCCGTCGACGTTCACTAGATTCGAACGCGCTCTTTGCCCGCCGAAGTTCAGGCCGGAGGTTGGGGCCGCGCCCGTGTTCGGCGCGTTGTCTCGCACCACCTGAGAATCGGTCTGCGCGAAGTTGATGTAGTTGCGTCCGTTGATCGGGAGATTGTCGATGCGCCGCTGGTCGATCGTGTTGGTCGTGGAGCTCCGCGAGGTTTCCACCAGTTCAGCTTCGGAGCTGACGTTTACCACCGTCTCGACACCGCTGACGCTCAAGGTAATGGGTAGTTCTTTGCTCTGGCCCACCGTCAGCGACTGATCCTTGGCTTCGGCCTTGGCGAATCCCGCAGCTTCCACCGTGATCGTGTACACGCCAGGCGGGAGCGACACCAGTCGATATTCGCCGTCCGTGTTGGACGTGGTAGCGCGCACCGTCGCCTTCGCCTGCTCGCGCGCCGTCACTGTAGCGCCGGTCACGACACTGCCCTTTTCGTCTTTCACGATTACGTGCAAATCGCCAGTAGCCGAACCTTGGCCAAAGGCAGTCCCAATCCAGACAAAAGAGAACAGCAAGGCAGCTACGATTTTCGACGTGGAATGCATAGGGGTCTCCCGGAAAAGGCCGCGGCCAACAACAGCGGCGGAAGGGCTGCTTACTTCGTTGAAAGAATGACGGAAGCGCACATTGCGGGATGCCAAGGTCCCGGTGGTTTTTATATCAAGAGGAGCAGGGAAAGCAAGATAAATGGGTGAGGAGAATAGGCTTAGTAAGCGTCCAGCGTTGAACTCTTACACTGACGACGCTTACTTTCCAATGCCGGAATCTTGTTTTTGTTTGGTCTGATAAGCCCATGCCATGCGCGGCGTGTTGTGCGAGATGCCGAAGCGCCCGCGCGAATCGAGCAGAATAATTCCGCCATGGCCGTTCACGCGCGCCTTCAAATAGTTGATCGCTTCCTGCGAAGCCCACTCAGGCGCGTTCCCGGCAAGCACGCGGTCTACCGACCACTTCGCCAGAACTAACTTCATGATCGGCTCACCCCAGCCTGTAAGCGATGCGGCAGCACTTTCATTGTCGGCGTAGCATCCGCAGCCGATCAGCGAGGAGTCGCCCAGCCGGCCAGGAGCTTTGTTCAACGTTCCACCCGTCGAGGTTCCGGCTGCGATGTTTCCGTCGGCATCGAGCGCGACTGCTCCTACCGTGTCGTGCGAGATCGCAGGAGCGAACAAGTCGGGAGCGTTTTCGGCGGCGTGAGCCTGGTAGGCACTGAGACGCTCAACCTCACGGGGAATCACCAGCTCGGAGTTATCGCACAGGGTAATACCGTGTTCCGCGGCGAAGCGTTCCGCCCCTTCTCCCACGAAGTACACATGCTGACTTTCGCTGAGGATCTTGCGGGCCGCGCGGATCGGGTTGCGGATACGCTCCACACCACCAACGCCGCCGCCGCGCAGCGTAGACCCTTCCATGATGAAAGCATCAAGCTGCACCTTGCCATCGCGGTTGAGAAAGCTGCCCCGGCCAGCATCGAAGGTCTCGTCGTCTTCGAGAATTACGATGGCTTCTTCGACCGCATCGAGCGCCGACCCGCCCTTGCTAAGTGCCAGCCATCCTGCCGCTAATGCATTGCGCACACCGCGCAGGTGAGCCTCGACCATAACGTCGGGAATCGCCCAGGCACCCCCGTGAACTACAAGGACTGGATCGGTTGGCACGTTCGCCTTTCAGAAAAATGCGAAAAGTAGTCTAGCACCGGAACAAAGTAGCGCCGACACTGTGTAGCGCAGCCAACTTTGCCGAAAAGTAGCGCCGGCATCTTGCCGGCAGTCCTGAGGGCGTCTCGCCCTCAGCCGGTGGCCTGGGCAAAGCCGCCAGACTTTTTCCCGAGCCGGCGGCGTTACGCTATAAAACGTCCGCGGCTCGAGGAGTCCGGGTCAGTGAGACTCGCCGGGCGCAGCCGGACCAATCACTGGCACGCCCTCGTAGTCCCGAACCTCAACCGTTCCGATCGACAGCTTCTTAAGTTGCTCCTCAATTTTCGCCCGGTCCCCAGCGCCAATTACGACAGCGCTTTCGGAATGAATGTACTTTTTCGCGACGCGCTCAACATCTTCCGCGCTTACGGCGTTAATGCTAGCGGGCAGTTGCTCGTAGTAGTTGAGCGGGAGCCCGTAAACGAAGAGCTCTCCAACTGTGTTGGCGGTCTGTTCCGCCGATTCGAAACGTCCGGCAAGGGACTGCGCGAATGCACCCTTGGCCAGTTTGAGTTCTTCATCGGTAGGAACAGTGTTCCGGATGTTGTCCATCTCTTTGAGCAGTTCGTGCACGGCCGGCCCGGTCACATCCGTGCGCATGCCACCACCGGCGGCGAACATTCCGGAAGCGCGTTGATAGATGAAGAATGAAAATCCGCCATACGTGTAGCCGTGTTCTTCGCGGAGGTTCACGTTGATGTGGCTGGAGTTCAGTCCGCCGAGGATATTGTTCATGACCTCGATCGGAACGTAATCCGCCGTTGAGCGCGCGACGCCCGCACTGCCGACCAGCACAAAAGTCTGCGCCGCCCCGGGCTTGTCGACAATCGCAACCCCGGCTTTGACCTGGTGCGTAACCGGCGGAGGTTCGTGCTTGGTCTGCGGCCCTGTCCAGCTACCAAAGTATTTTTCCGCTAGCGAGTGCGCCTCGGCCAGAGTCAGATCGCCACTCAACACGAGTGCAGAATTCGAAGGGGTGTAGCCTGCTTGCCACATCTGTAGAAGATCCTGCCGCGTGGTCGAGTGAATGGACGCGATTGTTCCCTCATTGCGGTAGCCGTACGGATGGTCTGGCCCATAAATCATCTTGTGCAGCACTCCGATCGCGAGTTGTTCGGGATCGTCCTGGATCTGGAGGATGTCAGTTTCGCGCAGCTTGCGCACGCGCTCGATTTCGGCGGGATCGAACTTGGGATGAAGCACGACGTCCGAGAGAAGCTCGAGGGCCGCGCCAGCGTTCGCCTTCAGAACGCGGATATCGACGAGGGAGTCGTCGCCCGCAGTGAGAGCACGCAGCGACGTTCCGATCTGCGCCGCATCATCAGACACTTGCAAGGACGAACGCCGCTCGGTTCCTTCCGGAAGCATTTCGCTTGTAAACGCCGCGAGCCCGGGCTTGGCAACCGGGTTCGCATCGCTACCGTTGAGAACCAGCGCGTGCGCGACCACGATGGGCAACTGATGCTGCTCCACCAGCAGAACCGTCAACCCATTCGATAGCTTGAAAGTCTGCGCCACCGGCAAGCTGAGCTTGCCCAGAGGTTGCGGCGCGGGAGCCTTGGCGCGCCAGGGTTGGTCGGGCATGGTACCTGTCACCGCGCTGTTCTTCGCAGCTGCCGTCTCCGTCGCTTTGGCCGGGTCGTCGACCACGCGCTCTCCGGGTAGACCCCAAACCACCGCACGCGCCGACGTCTTCAGCCTCTCCGACGCAATGCGTTTCACGTCCGCGACCGTTACGCGGTTGTAGCGCTCCAGATCCTTTGGGAGATAGCCCGGATCATGCAGGAACTGGTTGTACTGGTTCAACCGGTCGGCGAGACCACCGAAGCCGCCGAGCCGTTCCAAGCCGGTGATCATGTGCGTCTCAATCAGATTGCGGGCGCGATCGAGTTCCGCCTGGGTTGGACCCTCGCCGCGCATCTTCTCCAACTGCTCGTCGATCGCCTTCTCGAGATCCTCGGGCTTTACGCCGGGCTTGGCCGTTACCTGTAATTCGAAGACGGACCCGAGCCGCAGATTGCTGTTCTGCACCGATACGTCTTGCGCAATCTGCTTGTCGTAGACCAGCGCTTTGTACAACCGGCTCGTCTTGCCCACTCCCAGGATATGAGCCAACAGATCGCTCTCCGCATCGCCCGGCTGAAAGATCGAGGGCATGATCCATCCCATGTAAATGCGAGGGAGTTCCACCTGGTCAGTGATCTTCGAGCGCCGCTCGGCCGTGATCTGCGGAGGTTCGGCGGTGATCTTCGGAACAGGCGGGCCGGATGGAATCGACCCAAAGTATTTTTCGACCCATGCCTTGGCCTGAGTGGGGTTGATGTCGCCGGTGATGGTCAGACTGGCATTGTTGGGGGAGTAGTACTGGCGGAAGAATTCGCGGACGTCATCGAGCTGCGCCGCCTCGACATCGCGGTGTGAACCAATCACGTCCGCGTAGTACGGGTGATTCTTGGGAAAGAGCTGGTGAAACAGCTCTTCCTCGACGAGTCCGTAGGGCGTGTTCTCGACCGATTGGCGGCGCTCGTTGCGCACGACGTCCCGCTGGTTTGCCAACCGCTCCTGGTCAATCTTGCCCAGAAGGTATCCCATGCGATCGCTCTCGAGCCAGAGAGCGAGTTCGAGTTGATTCGAGGGAAGCGTCTCGAAGTAATTCGTGCGGTCAAAATCGGTCGTGCCGTTGATGTCGCTCGCGCCTGCTGCTTCCAGGTACCGGTCGTGTTCCTTTGACCCCACATGCAATGACCCTTCAAACATCATGTGCTCGAACAGATGCGCGAACCCGGTGCGCCCGGCGCGCTCATTGGCGGGACCTACGTGGTACCAGAGGTCGACCGCTACGAGTGGCAAACGATGGTCCTCGGCCAGGATCACCTCGAGCCCGTTCTTGAGCGTGTATTTCTCGTACTTAATTTGTGGAGCTACGACTGCGGCTGCCGCCCACGAGTTCAGAGCGCTAAAGCAGGCAAAAAAGATGACGGCGATTAATTTGGACGGATGGCTGGAAAAACATTTCTTCATATGAAGACTTCTCCGCAGAACTTATTCCATTTCTGATGGAGCGGCGGGCTGTCTGCCCTGAGTTTCCCGAAGGGTCCCGCCCGCCGACGGGCGAGACGCCCGTCGCTCCATAGAAACAATTTGCAAGATTAGACTGGCGGGGCAGCGCAAAGAAAGCGGCAAAGAGCCTATCAGGCGGCTGTGCGCCCTGGCTGGGCGTGGGCAGGATCGACTCGCTCGGTCTTTTGCCACGTATAGAAAATGCGGTGTGCCACCGTGATGGTGGAAAGCACGGCAATCACCCAAAGCACGGGTGCCATCCGGTTAAAAACTGCACCGATGATCAGGAGGACCAGGCGCTCCGGCCGCTCCATGAAGCCAACCTTGCAGGTATCAATCAGCGATTCGGCGCGGGCGCGCGTGTAGCTGACCATCACGGAACTGATCATCGCCAACGCCGCCAGCACAACGTAGAAGAACCGGCCTCCGCGGGAGTAATAGACCAGCAAGTCCAAAGAACAAGGCAGCGTCGCTATAGCGATCCACGACCGAATCGAAGAACGCACCAAAGCGCGTGACCTGGTTGCTGGCTCGTGCCACACGCCCGTCCACCAGATCAAAGAAACCAGCTCCGAAGATCACCAGGCCGGCATAGAAGAACATGCGCGCCTGGTTATCGGCGTTTGCGTACCCGAACATGAAAGCCGCCACTGTATCGATGACGAGCCCGAGAAAGGTAAGAAAGTTCGGACTGATGCGCGCCAGAGCCATGCGGTTCACGATCGCCCGCAGCAACTTGCCGCACGCGTTGCCGAATGCGCTGGTCCACGTCATTCGGCTTCGGCTCCAGACTGATCGTAGGCGGTGCTCAGCGTGAGAATCTCCATTTCGCGGTTACCGTTCGGAGTAACAACCGTCGCAGTATCTCCAACCTTCTTGTTGAGCAGAGCGCGGCCGATCGGCGACGTGGTCGAAATCTTGCCGGTCGCCACATCGGTCTCTTCGCTCGTGACGAGCTGGTACTCGATCTCTTCTTGCTTGCCGCTGTCGTAGACCTTGACGGTGGACCCGAGACCAACCTTGTCTTTCGGGATGTTGTTCATATTGATCAACGACAGGTCTGCCAGGCGACGTCCCAGCTGGCGAATGCGTGCTTTCACGAACTCCTGGCGCTGCTTCGCCATGTGGTACTCGGCGTTTTCGCTCAGGTCGCCCAGAGCCACAGCCTTTTTCAGTTCCTTCGGCAATTCGTGGCTAAGTTCGTGCTCCAGTATTGCGATCTCATCCTGGAGTTTCTTCTTGAGTTGCTCAGTCATACTTCCGGGGATTATAAACCGGGAAGCGGCTTCTGGCTGCTGGCTCCTTGCTGCTTGTAAACCTCTGGAATCAGCAGCAATCGCCAGATAGCTGTCGCGTCTTGCCCTTCGATGGACGATCGGTTCGTAGATTTTCTGCCAGAAGCCAGAAGCTAGCGGCGGGGGTCCCAAACCCGCGCCAAAATTGCCTTTCCCGGGTGCTTCAGGTAAACTGAAAGCATTAGTGGGGCTTTCATACGGTTTTCCGGCGCTCATAAGGTGTTCCTCATGATTGGTAGCGACGGTTTCCACATCGGCGACAAAGTTGTATACCCCAACCACGGTGTAGGCATTATCGAACAGATCAGTAGCCGGACGATTGGCGCCTCTGTCGAAAAGTTCTACCTCCTCAAGATCAAAGCCAGCAGCCTGAAGGTCATGATCCCGTTCAACAACGTGAACAACGTTGGCCTGCGACGGGTGGTCCGGAACGGCGAAATCCAGAAAATCCTTGAATATCTTGCAGATGGCGAGTGCCTGAGCAATGCCGACTGGAAGTACCGCTTCAAGGAGAACTCCGATCGCATGCGAACCGGGTCGCTACTGGAAGTCGCTTCGGTGTTGAAGAGCCTGCTGATGCTGAACCAGTCCAAGCCGCTATCGTTCCGCGAAAAGAAGATGCTGGAGCGCGCGCGCTACCTCCTGGTCAGCGAACTGGCAATGGCGAAAAACTGCGAGGAACAGCAGATCGAAGAAATGCTTACCAAGGCGCTGGCGATTAAGCACAAGCTGCGTTTCCCGGAAGCGTCCGAATTCGAAGCCTAGTCTTAGGCTGATGACCGTTGCTTAAAGCGACCCGCGACTATGCCACGTGCGGAAGACGGCTTCATTCCTCGCTGCTTAACTAATGAAAACACAATGGCTGTCCGTATTGTCTTTTCTGCTCATCTTCGCGTTTTTGTTTGCCCTACTCTCGCTACGTTCAAAGATGAGGCAATCCGATTATCCGACCAAACTTAGCCACAAGCTCGCTCCTGGGAAATGGGGCGGTTTCTGCTTTGGGGGCGGCTTACATAGTTTTTAGAGTCGTGCGTAAGAGAAGATAGACTTGCGGGAGTAGTTCAGCTTCGGAAGCGATCACATCCGACTTCGGCCATCAGCCCACCGCTATTCGCCTAACCAAGTTCCCCAGGGCTTTAAAGACTCCACGTGATCGAAGATGATCTTTGCGGCGGCTGTGATCGGAATGGCGAGCACCAGGCCGACGCCGCCCCAGAGCCATCCCCAGAAAAGAAGTGCCAGGGTGACTGCGAGCGGATTGATTTGCATCCGGTTCCCGAGAAACTTCGGGTAGAGCACGTTCAACGCGAAGAAGTGCAGAGCCGCCACCGCCATCGAAAGCGCGATCAGATCTTCCGATTGAAATTGCCCCAGCCCCACCATCAGCGGTGGGCACAAGGCGAGGACGAGGCCGAGGTAAGGAACCAGACTCAGAAATCCGCTGATGGCTCCCACCACCAGGAAAAATGGAAGGTGGAAAGCGCCGAACACCGCGATGCTTACTCCGGCCATGAACAATCCGATCAGCAAATTCCCCACCATGAAGCTGCGGATCATTCGCGAAATCAGTCCCAGCGTGACGTAGGCGGTATGCCGGTGCTCCATGCGAAACAGCATCACTGTGGCGGAGCGCGCGTGCTGCTGCCAGCTAAGCATGAAGTACACGAGAAACGGAACGAAACTCAGAGCAAAGACGACTTGCGAGACAGATCCGAAGCCGCGGGTTACAAGATCGGTAACGGGACTGGTGGGCTGCACTCTAACGATGTTCTTGTCGTCAGTAACCGGACGCAGTGGATTCAAGGACTCTGCGCGTTCGCGAAAAGTCATGACGCTCGTTCGAATCCGGTCCGAATATTTGGGCAGCACTTGCGCGAAGGTCGCGGCCTGGTTGTAGGAAAGATAGGTGACGCGCATAGCCGAGCAGCAGCAATGTCAGTACCGCGATCAAGGACGACATCCCGCGCGGCAAGCGACGTCGGCTGAGGAAGTCCACAATCGGCGCCAGGATGAAGGCCAGCAAGCGTCGATACCAGGATCACCACCAGGACCAGTTCCGCCACGTAGCACAGGGTCAGGACCACGCCGATCGCGATGATGGTCTGTGGCCAATCGCGCTTGGGAGGGCGGGCGGTGACTGGCTCGACGGCTTCCAGTTCCTCGGGCATGCCCCGTTATCGTAGTCGAATCCTCAGAATTCAGCGCGACATATAATCCCCGCATGCACCCCGTACCGCACGATTCGACACCTACTCCCGTCCGCAGAGTACTTGGCTTGGATGTCGGATCGAAGCGTATTGGGATCGCGGTCTCTGATCCGCTCGGAATCACCGCGCAGGGTCTGGAAACTCTGCAACGGCAGAACAAGCGGCTCGATTTCGAGAAGCTGGAAAAGCTGGCGCGGGATTATTCGGTCGCCGAAGTGGTCGTTGGATTCCCACTGCGCATGAGCGGCGCGGAAGGCGTGCAAGCGGAAAAAATGCATCGCTTCGCCGATGAACTGCGGGAGCGCTTACAAATTCCGGTCCACCTCTGGGACGAGCGCCTCACCTCGGCGGAAGCAAACCGCCTGCTGCGGGAAACCGAGATGTCCATCCAACGCCGCGCCCAGGTGGTCGACCAGATGGCGGCGGTTTTGATCCTGCAGTCGTGGATGGAAAGGCAAAGATGCTGAGTGGCTGATCGTTAGTGGCGGGTAGCTGATAGCGAGTATCTGTGCCGTACGCGTCGACCTCAGCCACCAGCTAGTAATTTGCGACGGACCAGCGATCACGACTACTCATGCTTACTACGGTTCACCCACCATCGGTAATCAGGAAATTCTAAAAAGTCATCTAAACTAACTGGCAACTTGCGCAAACTTCTGACATTTTTCCTGCTGCTCGCTCTGGCATTTGGGGCGTGGCTTACCTGGGCATTGCTCGTCCCCATCGCGCCCAGCGGTCAGAAGTTCGTCATGCTGCGCAGCGGGTACACGACGCGTCACATCGCAAACGAACTGCGCTCTGCGGGAGTCATCCGCAGCGAGCGCGCATTCTTGTTGTGGCACTACTTTCACCGCAAATCCTCGCTCAAGGCGGGCGAATACCTGTTTGAGAAGGCGGCAACTCTGGTCGACGTTCATCACCGGCTCGCGCGCGGCGATATCTACACGCACACCGTTGTGATCCCCGAGGGTTACACGATGTTCGACGTTGCCCAGACCATCGAACAGGCTGGACTCGGATCGAAAGAAGATTTCCTGAAGGTCGCCCGAGGCGACACAGATTTAATTCGTGACCTCGCGCCGGAAGCCAGCACGCTGGAAGGCTATCTTTTCCCCGACACGTATGAACTGACGCGCACACAATCGATGCGCGACATCGCGACCGTGATGGTGCACCACTTCCGCCAGGTCGCGTCCAGCATCGGACTAGCGAGCGACATCCACCGTACGGTGACGATGGCTTCCATTGTGGAGAAAGAGACTGCCGCGCCGGAAGAGCGCCCGTTGGTTGCGAGTGTCTACTACAACCGGCTGAGCAAGCGCATGGCGCTTGATGCCGATCCCAGCGTCATCTACGCGGAATTGCTGGCGAACACCTACCAGGGCGCGCTGCATCACGACGACCTGCAGACCAGATCTCCCTACAACACGTATAAGTATCCGGGACTCCCGCCCGGGACCAATCGCGAATCCTGGCCGCAGTTCGCTCGAGGCCGCCATGCATCCCGCAGTCAGTGATTACCTGTACTTCGTGAGCAATGGCAACGGCCATCACCGCTTTGCGCGTAGCCTCGAAGAGCACAATCGCAATGTCACGGCCTTCCGCCGCACGCTGCAGCACCGCCCCTAGCCAATCCAGCACCAGACCGTCACTTCGCTGGTCACGCCCGAATTCATGCAACTTCGGCACGGTATACTCAATCTCAACCAAGCATGATCTGTCGCCGTCAAATCGGGGCGGTTTTTTTGTTCATGGGCATTCTTCCGCTCACGGGATGCCTGTTCCGCTCCCGCAAGGTCGAGCAGGTGATGAGCAGCGCTCCGCTCAAGAGTGCAACCCAACAGGAACTGGTTGACGCACTCAACACCCAGGCCGCCAAAATCCAGACGATGCAAGCGACAGTCGACATCGACACCTCGGTGGGCGGAGCCAACCGTGGCAAGGTCACCGATTACAAGGAAATTCGCGGCTACGTGCTGGCGCGCAAGCCGTCGATGCTGCGCATGATCGGCCTGCTGCCCATTGTCCGCAATCGCGCATTCGACATGGTCAGCGACGGGAAGCAGTTCAAACTATGGATTCCCCCGAAGAATCGTTTCGTGATGGGCCGCAATGATGTGGTAAGCGCGAACCCGAAAACGCCACTGGAGAATGTTCGCCCGCAGAATATCTACGACGCCCTGCTGATTCCCGCCATTGATCCCGAACAGGAGATTGCTGTTCTCGAAAACGGTGCCGAGCGAGTGCTCGATGCAAAGCGCCGGCCCTACGACCAGCCGGACTACGAAATCGTTGTCGTTCGCAAGGGCAATGCCGGCTGGTACCTCTCGCGAAAAATCATCTTTAGCCGCACCGACCTCAAGCCTCATCGTCAGCAGATCTACAACGAGAATGGCGTCCTTGCGACGGATGTCCACTATGGCGAGTACAACGACTACGACGGAGTCAGTTTTCCCAAGCAAACCGAGATCGAGCGACCGCAAGAGGAGTACGACATCACGCTCAACATCGTAAAGCTGGAACTGAATAAGACTCTCAACGACGATCAGTTTGAGCTCCAGCAGCCAGCCGGCGCTGAAGTGGTACACCTTGGCCAGCAGACTCCTCAATCGATTAGTCAGACACCCCCTCAGGCGGGCGACGACTCCAAGTAGAGGACGTCTCAACCGCGAGCCGCCGGCATTCGTTTGTTAAACTGACCGAGCCCGTGCTGTTGCTGAAGACTGACGACTAGCGACTGACGACTGTCTCTCATGATGAACAAAATGATTGTCGGCAATCTCGCCCACCGGCCGGTACGGTCGTTGATCAGCATTGTGGCCGTGGCGCTGGAAGTGACCCTGATTCTGCTGATTGTGGGTCTCTCCCTGGGGATGGTCAACGACTCCAAGGGGCGGCAGGCGGGCATCGGCGCCGACGTGATCGTGATGCCGCCGGGTTCGTCCTACATTGTGGCCCTGACTGGGGCACCAATGCCCATCAAGGTGGGGGATGTGCTCGCTAAGCTTCCTCATGTGACTGCCGTGGCTCCGGTGATCACCCAGGTCTCCACGAACGGATCGCTGGAAGTCATCGCGGGTATCGACCTGAAAAGTTACGAGGCGCTGCGTCCCTTCCACTTTGTACAAGGCGGCCCGTTTCAAGGTCCAAACGACGTACTTGTTGACGATGTTCTGGCCAAGGCAAAACACATCCACATCGGCGACAAGATGGAGATTCTGAACAATGATTTTCGCGTCACTGGAATCGTGACCGCAGGCAAGGGCGCTCGCAAATTTCTGCAAATCGGCGTACTCCAGGACTTGAACGGATCCAAGGACAAGGCATCCGTCTTCTACCTGAAGCTGGACGATCCCGCGAACGCGGACGCCGTCGTCAATGAGATCAAGCAGGTTCCCGGGATGGAGCGCTACGTAGCGAGTTCCATGAGCTATTACCTATCGATGCTGACGCCTGACAACTATCCGGGCCTCGGAACCTTCCTGAACGTGGTGATCGCGATTTCGGTGACAATCGGCTTCATCGTGATTTTCCAGGCGATGTATACCGCAGTCATGGAACGCACGCGCGAAATCGGAATCTTGAAATCAATTGGAGCTTCGAAGTTCTACATCGTGAATGTGATCCTCCGGGAAACGCTGATGCTGGCATGTGGCGGCATTCTGCTCGGCATCGCCATCAGCCTGGCCGCGCGCACCGGAATCGCCCACAGACTCCCGACCTTGCGGGTAGTCGTGACAGGCGGCTGGATCCTGAAGACAACGATGATTGCGATCGTCGGAGCCATGCTGGGCGCACTCTACCCCGCGTACCGAGCGGCGCAGAAGGATCCGATCGAAGCTTTGGCTTATGAATAGGGGACTTACGCCTGCTCGGCAACTTCGTCGATGCGTCCCGCCTGCGGCAAGTCGTTGACAATACTTCGGAATCTAGGCTATCTTTAAGGCTTCGGAAGTCCTGTGGTTGCCCGCCTGATACCTCTGCGCCTTCAGCGCCTGGTGGCACTCAGCGGTCTTCATAAGCTGTTTTAATTTCTGGGAGAGTTCAGATGTCAACCTATTTCCCCAAAGAGGGGGAAATTGCGCGCAAGTGGTTTGTCGTGGATGCAACGGACCGGACTCTGGGGCGCTTGGCCTCGCAGGTCGCCCGCATCCTGATGGGTAAGGAAAACCCGCAGTACACGACATTCCTCGACACCGGCGATCACGTGATCGTGATCAACGCAGAAAAGATCCGCGTGACCGGCATGAAGGCGGAGCAGAAGGCGTATCACCGCTACACCGGTTATCCGGGTGGACTGCGGTCGGAAGACTTCAACAAGCGCTTCGATCGCAAGCCGGAACTGATCATCGAGGACGCGATTTCGCGCATGCTCCCCAAAAACAAATTGGGCAAGCAGATGTTCACCAAGCTCAAGGTTTACCGCGGCGACAAGCACCCGCACGAAGCGCAGAAGCCGGAAGCGCTGGTGCTGGCGTAAATCGCTGCTGGCGACTGGCTGCTGGCTTCTAGCAAGCAGACTCGGCGCGAGAAAAAGATCTGATTCTTTGAAAGGTTAAGGCAAGGGTCTAGGGGCTTTTGATTGCCAAAAGCCAGCAGCCCGAAGCCAGGAGCTAAATGGCTGAATTGGTTCAATACTACGGTACGGGCCGCCGCAAGACTGCGGTGGCGCGCGTTTATCTGCGTCCGGGCAGCGGCGACTACAAGGTTAACGGCCGCCCATTCAACGAGTATTTTGTGACGGAAGCCCAGCGCTCGAGCGCGCGGCAACCTCTGCTCTCAACCGACACGGCCGCCACTTTTAACGTGGTCGCTCGCGTCTCCGGCGGCGGCGTCAACGGCCAGGCAGACGCCATGAAGCTTGGCATCGCCCGCGCCCTGATGCAGTTCAACGCCGAACTGCGCAAGAAGCTAAAGACCGAAGGCATGGTCACGCGCGATTCGCGCGGCAAGGAACGCAAGAAGTACGGGCAGAAGGGCGCCCGCAAGCGCTTCCAGTTCAGCAAGCGCTAGAAGCGCTTCAGGTTTGGCTGGTGTCGATGGCTGGTAGCCGAAAGGTTTGGCTGACAGCTACGACTGAAAGCTGAAAGCTGATGAGGTGTTCAATTCTTCCCGTGCTCGCGCGCGGGGACGGGAATGGCAATCCGGAAAAGCAGTTGCCGGTTGCCAGTAGCCAGTCGCCAGTCGGCTTTAGCTGACGACCGACGACTGACGACTGACGACCGACTCAACGGATGCAGACTAATGAGGAGGTTGTTTGGCTAACATCACCATGAAAGAGTTGCTCGAAGCAGGAGTTCACTTCGGGCATCAGACGAAGCGCTGGAATCCCAAGATGAAGGAATTCATCTTCGGAGAGCGCAACGGGATCTACATCATCGACCTGCAGAAGACGCTGAAGATGTTCAAGGAAGCGTCGAAGTTCGTGCAGGACCTGGCCGCCGACGGCAGAATCGTGCTCTTCGTGGGCACCAAGCGCCAGGCCCAGGACGCGATCGCCGAAGAGGCGGGACGCGCCGGAATGTTCTATGTGAACCAGCGCTGGCTGGGCGGATTGCTGACCAACTGGGTCACGGTCCAGAAATCGGTGAAGCGGCTCAAGGAACTCGACGAGATGGCCACCGATGGCCGCTACGAGTTGCTCCCGAAGAAAGAAGTCATCAAGCTCGAGCGCGAGCGCAAGCACCTGCAAGCCAACCTGGCCGGCATCAAGAATATGTCGCGGCTGCCCGATGCGATCTTCGTGATCGACTCGAACAAGGAGCAGATCGCAGTGCGCGAGGCGCGCAAGCTGGGCATCCCGGTAGTCGCGGTGGTCGATACCAATTGCGATCCCAGCGAAGTGGACTACGTGATCCCCGGCAACGACGACGCGCTCCGCGCCATTCGCCTGTTCGCCTCGAAGATCTCCGACTCGATTGTCGAAGGCTCGCAGTTGGCGACCGACAAGCAGACGGCCGAACTGGCCGCAGCCGCGGCATACAGCTCACAGGAACCCGGCCACGCCCCGGCAGGCGAGGATGCAACAGCCGAAGCGGGCGCCGAAGACATCAGCATGGAAGACGTGCTGGGCGGCGGCACCAAGAAGGCGCCGGCCACGGCCCAGGACGCCGCGGAAGAGGTACCGCAGGTCGAAAGCCAGACGTTATAAACGGAACTGGTTTACAGATTTCGGACCCGCGCGCGTCGCAACGCCGCGGGTTGATTTTTGTCACGACATTTTCACCAAGCCCCGCGAATTGCGGACCATCGCATCCGGGCCTTGGGATCGGGCATCCAAGAAGGGACAATCTTAAGAAATGGGCACAACTACCGTGAATATCTCTGCCGCACAAGTAAAAGAGCTCCGCGAAAAGACCGGGGCGCCAATGATGGATTGCAAGCAGGCTCTGACTGAAGCCAAGGGAGATCCCGAGCAGGCAGAAATTCTTCTGCGCAAGAAGGGAATTTCCGTGGCGGCCAAGAAGTCGTCACGCGTTACCAGCGAAGGAGCGGTGGCCAGCTACATCCATGCCGGCGGAAAGATCGGCGTTCTCGTCGAAGTGAACTGCGAGAGCGACTTCGTGGCCCGCACCGACGACTTCAAGGAGCTGGTGCACGACATCGCCATGCACATCGCGGCCAGCGATCCGCGATATGTCCGCAAAGAAGACGTCACGCCCGAAGCCTACGCCCGTGAGAAAGATATTTTTCTGGCGCAGGCCGTGGCTAGCGGTAAGCCGCAGAATATTGCCGAAAAGATGGTCACCGGCAAGATGGAAAAGTTCTACGAGGAAGTCTGCTTACTCGAGCAGCCTTTCATCAAGGATCAGACCATCAGCGTCGGCCAACTGATTGCGAGCAAGATTGGCAAGCTGGCCGAGAACATCGCGGTGCGCCGCTTCGCGCGCTTCAAGGTGGGCGAGGCCAGCATGACCGTGGCCTTTACCACCCAGAAGCCGGACGAGGGTGGGGAAGCGGCTGCCCCGGTCGCGAAGTAAGCTTCTACATTGTAGCGCCGGCATCTTGCCGGCAGTCGCGAGCGCATCTTGCGCTCGCCGCGGCGGGCGGGACGCCCACCGGACTGCCGCCGGGACGGCGGCGCTACAATTGGACGTTCGAATCGCGCCAAGCTTTCGAATGCATCCCGTAACCGAACCTTGGTACAGTTCCTTAACGCTCCAGACTCCGAGCACGACGGTATCCTCCACTTCATGCCGAATACTGTCTTCAAGCGAATCCTTCTCAAGCTGTCCGGTGAGGCATTGGCCGCGGGCCAGGGCTTCGGAGTCGACTCCATCCGGGTTCACGAAATTGCCGCGGAACTGGCAGACGTCCGAGCCCTCGACATTCAAATCGCCATCGTGGTCGGAGGCGGCAACTTCTTTCGCGGCGTGGCCGAGCAGGCCAAGCAAATGGACCGCGTCTCCGCCGACCACATGGGCATGCTGGCCACGGTCATCAATGCGCTGGCGCTGCAGGACGCGCTGGAAAAACAAGGCGTGCACACGCGCGTGCAGTCGGCCATCGAGATGAACCAGGTCGCCGAGCCTTTTATCAGGCGGCGCGCCATGCGGCATCTGGAAAAAGGCCGCGTCGTCATCTTTGCCGGCGGCACTGGCAATCCCTATTTTTCGACCGACACGGCTGCTTCCTTGCGCGCCATGGAAATCAAGGCTGACGCCATTCTGAAGGCGACCAAGGTGGACGGCATTTACGACGCCGACCCCATGATCGTGAAAGACGCCAAGAAATTTGACCAGATCAGCTACATGGACGTCCTGCGGCAAGGGCTGAAAGTGATGGACTCGACCGCCATCTCGCTGTGCAAGGACAACAACCTCCCCATCATCGTGTTCAATCTGAACACGCGCGGCAACATTCAGAAGGTAGTGATGGGCGAGAAGATCGGTTCGCTGGTGAGTGCTTAAATACCGCTGCTGGCTGGTGGCCGGTAGCTGATGGCAAAGCCACAAAATAGAAATTGCACTGGAATTCAGGATAAGTTTCTCCGAGTGGTCCTTGATTTGGCAGTTCATTTGGAGCCTTAGGCTTCGCCACTAGCTAGCGACCATCAGCTATCAGCGGACCACCGGGTTTATAATTCTGCGTTTTGATTCTGCATTCTAATTGGAGCTAACTATGGCTCAGGCAACAATGGCGACCGTCCCCGGGCTGAAAGAAACCTATATCCAGCTCAAGACCCGGATGGAAAAGGCCGTGGAGGACTTCCGCAAGGAAATGGCGGCGACCCGCACCGGCCGCGCTTCGGTGCACATGCTCGACAGCGTCTCCGTCGACTACTACGGCTCACAGATGCCGCTGAATCAGATCGCAACGGTCCATGCGCCCGAGCCGCAGATGATTACCGTGCAGCCCTTCGATCCTTCGTCGCTGGCGGGCATCGAAAAGGCGATTCGCACCGCCGACCTCGGCCTGAACCCGATGAACGACGGCAAACTCATCCGCGTGCCGGTGCCCGCCCTGACTGAAGAGCGCCGCCGCGACATGGTCAAGCATCTCCACAAAGTCCTCGAAGAGCACCGCACCGCCGTCCGCAACATCCGGCGCGATGGCAACGACTCCATCAAGAAGGCCATGAAAGACAAGAAAATCACCGAGGACGAAGAGAAGCGCGCGCTCGATGAGATCCAGAAACTTACGGACGACGAAATCAAGAAGATGGAAGACATGAGCAAGGGGAAAGAGAAAGAAGTCATGGAGATTAAGTAGTCGGTAACCTCTAGTCGTCAGTCTTCAGCAAGCCGCGCTCCGCGCGGCTTTTGCCTTTTTTGCAGCTCCGATGGAGCGACGGGCAGCCTGCCCTGAGCTTGCCGAAGGGTCCCCGCCCGTCGGATCGCGCAGCGATGTCTTCTCTCCCCCCTTGCTCCTGCAACTTCCTAACAGTTACAGGACTTGACTTCTTCTCGTTAGTTCTGTATATTCTGAGCGTACAGAAATTACTGATATGGCCACTCTAACCGACGTCCAACGGCAATACATCCTGCACTGGGGTGAGATGGGCACCCGCTGGGGCATCAACCGCACCGTGGCGCAGATCCACGCGCTGCTCTTCCTGGCTCCCAAGCCCATGCCGGCCGACGAGATCGCCGAAACCCTCAATGTCGCCCGATCCAACGTCAGCACCTCGATCCGCGAGCTGGAGAGCTGGGGCATTGTCCGGCCGGTCCACGTGCTCGGGGAGCGGCGCGAGCATTACGAGTCTATGAAAGACGTCTGGGAGATGTTCCGCCTGATCGTCGACCAGCGTAAACGGCGCGAGGTCGACCCGACGCTCCAGCTGCTGCGCGGCTGCCTGGCCGGGTTGGGATCGGGCGGGGCCGACGCCTACACTCGCGAGCGACTCGAGAGCATGACCGAATTCTTCGAGGCTGCGAACTCCGCCTACGGCGAAATGAGCCAGGTCTCCATGCCGGTGCTGCGCCGTGTACTCGGCATGCGGGGCAAGATCCGCAGACTACTGGGGGGCAAAGCAAAATGATTTTTTTGGCTTGGAATATTCTGTTTATACAGAAATATCTGAAACCTGGTCGGTCTGAAAGGAATCCCCTATGAGTACAGCCCTTTGGAGGATTCATCTTCTCTGGATCGCAGGCGCCATTCAGGCCGGCATTGTCCTTGCCAACATTCCGTTGCCGCGTCGCTTGCGCGTGCGCGAGAACCTCAGGAACGTCCCCGTCTTCCTGCGCCAGATCTTCTACGTTCACTGGTTTTACATCGTGCTGATCGTCAGTCTGTTCAGCGCGCTCTGCTTCGGTTTCGCCCGCGATCTCGCCGGCGGCAGCCCGCTAGGCCGCTTCCTGAGCGCGTTCCTCTGTGTTTTCTGGCTTCTGCGAATCTCCCTGCAGATCTTTTACTACGACCGCGAAATTCGGCGCGCCAACCGCGCGCTTGACGCTTTGTATCTCGCTTCACTGATTGCTCTGGTCGGGATCTTCGGATTTGTCTCCGTCCATCCCGCGCTTTGAGGAGGTTGCCATGTCCAGCCGAGTATTTGTGACTACGCAGAAACAAACCGCCTGGAACTCGATCCTCAGTCTCTGCGGCGCAGCCATGTGGGCGACGTTCGCAACGCTTGCGGGGTTAGGGAGGGCGCGCTTCGGCATCATCGAGCTGCTGTTTTTGCTGGCGCCGCTGGTCATCGTGCCGCTCGGCATGGAATTGACTGGTCGCCTGACGGGAACTTTTGATCCCTTTGATGCAGTCCGTATTTTCCAAGTCCCCGCAACGTTGGCAGTGGCCGTCGCATTCTGGCTGCCGCCCGGACGGACGGCGGCGATCCTGAGCGCTCCGTGGCTGTTGCAATGCGTTCTCATGGCAGGGCGGCGACTTCTAGAGTGGTGGCGCCAGGAACGGACAGCCGAGTCCATGATCCTGAACATCGCATACGTCGACCTTGTGCTGGGATCCGCGTGGCTGGTGCTTTCCCGCGCCGGCTTCCGCCCGATGGGATTTCAGGAACCCATCATTCTCCTGACCGCGGTGCATTTCCACTACAGCGGATTTGCCACTGCGTTGATCGCCACCGCCACGTTGCGCGAGTTCGAATCGCGCGGATTGCGCATGCCGGGTCTGCCGGCTCTGATCTGGCTCGTCGCGCTTCTGCCTTTCGTACTCGCCGCCGGATTCGTCTTCTCTCCCGCGCTCCGATTTGTGGCCGCGATTTCCCTGTCCGCCTGCGTAACGGCTCTTGCACTGATTTCCTGGTGGATGGCGGGTGATTGGAAAAGCGCCCCAGCGACGGTCTACTTGCGAGTTGGCACCTGCGCGGCAGTGGGAGCGTTCTCGCTGGCGGGCCTCTATGCAGTCAGCGAGTATTTCAAACGAGACTGGATCACAGTCCCCGGAATGGCGAACTCTCACGGCATCCTGAACGGCCTGGGATTCGTCTTGCTGACGCTCCTGGCGTGGTTGATGGAATTGGATCAAAGAGCTGCTGTCGAGAACGTAAGTGTCCCGCAATCTGAGTTCAACCGCAGTCCGAGCACACCGCCTTCGATCGTCTTCGCACGCTCCGCGGCCACCGCAAATCGTCGAGACTTGCGGAAAGTCGCCGGACCTGATTTCGTCGCGCGCGATTTCCACGATCGCTAGGAAAATTGCAGGTTTAAGTTCGGATCTTTTCAGATTTCGCAACTGAGACAACGGCATTCCTGCGGGCTTCTACCACAGAGTCACAAAGACACAGAGGAATCCGCCTATATAAATGCTTTCTCTGTGCCTCTGTGTCTCTGTGGTCAAATGGCTTATCTGGAATCGAAATCTGAATCCGTCGCTCTCGTCTCGCCTGCCCCCTTATAATCGAAAAACCATGAAGAACGTCGTTCATGCCGCCTGCCCGCACGACTGTCCAGATGCGTGTGGAGTCCTCATCACGATCGAAGACGGACGCGCGACAAAGATCCAGGGCGACCCGAACCATCCGATTACGCGCGGGTTCTTATGTGCGAAGGTCGCGAAGTATCTCGATCGCGTGTACTCGCCGAGCCGTGTTCTCTACCCGATGCGCCGGGTCACCCCCAAAGGATCCGGCAGCAAAGATGCCAGCGACTTCCGGCGCATTTCCTGGGATGAAGCTCTACGCGAAGTCGCCCATCGCTTCCGGAGTATCGCCAGCGAATTCGGCCCGGAAGCAATTCTGCCCTATTCCTACGGCGGCACACTGGCCACCCTCAGCGGCGCTTCCATGGATCGACGTTTCTTCCATCGACTAGGGGCTTCGCAACTCGAGCGAGCAATTTGTTCGGCGGCGGGCGAAGCCGGCCTGAAGTCCGTCACTGGCGTAAAGCTCGGCACCGAGCCGGAACAATTTCGCCACTCGCGCTACATCCTGGCGTGGGGCGCCAACATTCACGGCAACAATGTGCATCTGTGGCCGTTCATCGAAGAAGCCCGCCGTGCGGGCGCAAAGCTGGTGGTCATCGATCCCTACAAGACTCGAACGGCAAAATGTGCGGACTGGTATTTGCCGATTAATCCGGGCACGGATGCGGCGCTCGCTCTTGGCATGATGCACGTGATCATCGGCGAAGGCCTGCACGATGCCGACTACGTCGCGCGGCACACGCTCGGCTTCGAGCAACTGCAGGAAAAGGTAAAGAACTATCCGCCGGAGAAAGTCGCCGCATGGACAGGCATCTCGGCCGACGACATCCGCAAGCTGGCCCGCGAATACGCGACCATGCGACCGGCGGCGATCCGCGTCAACTACGGAGTCCAACGATCGGAAGGCGGCGGGATGGCCATGCGTGCCATCACCATGCTTCCCTGCATAACAGGCTCCTGGAAAGACGTGGGTGGTGGCCTTCAGCTTTCGCTGAGCGGTGGATGGAACTTGAACAAGGCCCCGCTTGAACGCGCTGACTTCATGACCGAAACCCTCGGACGCCCGGCGCGGATCGTGAACATGGTCGAACTGGGCAAGGCGCTGAATTCGCTGAGCGATCCTCCTGTGAAAGCGCTGTTCGTCTACAACTCAAATCCGGCCGCGGTCTGCCCTGATCACAACGAAGTCATCCGCGGCTTGCGGCGTCCCGATCTGTTCACGGTAGTACACGAGCAATTCTTCACCGACACGGCCGATTACGCCGACGTCATTCTTCCCGCCACAACCTTCTTCGAACAAAAAGATCTGCAGACGGCGTACGGCCACTATTACCTGCAAGTGTCGGAGCAGGCGATTGAGCCTCTTGGGGAATGCCGGTCGAACGTGGAAATGTTCCGCGCGCTCGCGCACGCCATGGGATTCAACGACCTGTGTTTCAGCGAATCCGTGGACGAGATGATCGATCAGGCACTCGATTCGACCAATCCGTGGCTGGAAGGCATCGATCGCGAGCGGCTCGAACGCGAAGGCCACGTTCGTCTGAACTTTGCGCCCGCCCAGAAAGACGGAGAGACGCCGTTCCTCCCCTTCGCGCACGGCGGATTTCAAACTCCCAGTGGCAAGGCGGAACTCTATAGCGCCGCGCTGATCGCTCAGGGGCTCGACCCGGTCGCTGAGTTCATCCCCCCGGAAGAATCCCGCCATAGCTCAGGTGCACAGTCGTACCCGTTGGAACTGCTCGCCCGCAAGGCGGACAACTTCCTGAATTCGACGTTCTCCAACCTGCCTTCCGTACAAGCGATGGAGGAACCCGGCTTGCTCGAGCTTCACCCGGGCGACGCCGCCAAAAGAGGCATTTGCGACGGCGACTCAGTCCGCGTGTTCAATTCGCGCGGGGAACAGACTCTGCGGGCCCGGGTGAACGGCGCCGTGCAGCCGGGAGTGGTGGCTGCCGCGCTCAATTGGGCGAAGCTGACCCCGGGTGGCAGCAACATAAACGTGCTCACTTCAGAAAAACTTACGGACATGGGCAACTCCGCCACGTTTTATTCCGTCTTGGTTGAAGTGGAGTTGGCGACGCCAACTCAGCCATCGAAGTTAAGCAGAATGAATACATAGCAACCGGTTTGGCGGGCGCAGACTTTGGACGCTGTGCCCACGTCTACCGTATAATTGCCGTTTTCCTGACTCCCAGAGGCCGAGGTAGTAGCGATTCACTTTCGCTTTCATCCGGATATCCCTGTGCCACGGCCGAGCGCCCAGCGCCGCTCCGCTATCTCGAATTCCCCATCCCACTCATTTGCCGGGGGTTGTGGACCGAGGCCGGCGGCCATGCGCCGTTCCGTCGCCGGCTTTCTGCTCGTGCTTCTCGTCCTTCTTTGTCCGCGAGGATGGGCGCAGCAGGATCTGGTCACTGAAATCGTGATCCACGGCAACCGGCGCATTCCGGCCGATACCGTGAAGGCGCGGATTTTCACCCACCCGGGCGATGTCTACGACGCCGCGGGCCTCGAGCGCGACTTCAACTCCCTGTGGAATACCGGCTACTTCGAAGACATCCGCTTCGAGCGCGAGCAGACGCCCAAGGGCTGGCGCATTCACGTTTATGTGAAAGAAAAGCCGACGATTCGTGAGATCAATTACACCGGCCTGAGTTCGGTCTCGACCAGCGACGTCCTCGATCGCTTCAAGGAGCGCAAAGTCGGGCTCTCGGTCGAAAGCCAGTACGATCCAACGCGCATCAAGAAAGCCGAAGTCGCGATTAAAGAATTACTGGCTGAGCACGGACGCCAGTTCGCGACCATCCGCTCCGAGATCCGCCCGATCCCGCCGGCCGCTGTCGGTATCACTTTCGTAGTGAAAGAAGGGCCAAAGGTCAAAGTAGGCCGCATCCGCTTCACAGGCAATCGCAACATCAATAGCCGCACCCTGCGCGCGGCGATGAAGAATCTGAAGCCCATCGGCATCCCGCATTCCATCTTCCTCGAAAACATTTTCGCGAAGACGTACGACGCAACCAAGCTCGAAGAAGATACCGAGCGCGTTCGCAACGAATATCAGAATCGCGGATTCTTCAAGGTCCTGGTACAGGATCCGAAGACCGAGATCCACGACACCGGGCATCCGGGCTTCCACGTTCCCTTGGTGCAAAAAGGACTGGGCAAGGCCGTCGACATCACGATGCCGATCGAGGAAGGCGATCGCTACAAGCTCGCCAGCATCACCTTCAAGAACAACAAGGCGATCACCAACACGAAGGCTCTGCGCGCCCTGTTCCCGATCAAAGACGGCGATATCTTCAGCCGCGAAAAGGTCGGCAAGGGCCTGGAGAATCTGCGCAAGGCCTACGGCGAGTTCGGCTACATCAACTTCACGTCGGTGCCCGATACCAAGTTTGACGACGAGAAAAAACTGATCTTCCTCGACATCGACGTCGACGAAGGCAAGCAGTTCTACGTCCGCCGCATCGAGTTCCAGGGCAACACCACCACGCGCGACAAAGTCATCCGGCGCGAGGTTGCGCTGGAAGAAGGCCAGGTCTACAACTCGCGCCTGTGGGAGTTCAGCCTTCTCCGACTGAACCAGTTGGGCTACTTCGAGCAATTGAAGCCGGACGATCCCAACACCACCGACAAGAAGCTCGACGAAAAAGATGGGCTGGTCGATCTAGCCCTCAAGGTCCATGAAAAAGGCAAGAACAGCATCGGTCTGAACGGCGGCGTCAGCGGCCTGGAAGGAGCGTTCATCGGTCTCAGCTACACGACCAACAACTTCCTGGGCCTGGGCGAGACCCTGCAGATCCAGGCGAGCATCGGCAACTTGATGCGCAGCGTTTTGTTCGGCTTCACCGAACCTTACTTGTGGGATCGGCCGCTACAGGCTGGCTTCACGGTCTATACCACGCGCACCAGCTACAACCAGGCGCGTCAGTACGCCATCCTGAGCGGGCAGCAGGTGAACCTGCCGTCCTATTACCTGCAGAACCTGCAAAACTACACGCAGTCGAGCACGGGATTCACCGCGTCGTTGAGTTACCCGCTGCACCGCTCGTTGAAGCGCGTTGGGTTGACGTACTCGTTCGACAACTCGTCGTTGATCGCGCTTAGCGATGCATCCAAGGCGCTGTTCACGAACCTGGCCTTCCGCGGCATCACCGGGCCGAACGCTCTCAACGGCATCATTACCAGCAAGATTCTGCCGAGCTTCTCGATCAACACGCTGGACGCTTCGTACCAGCCACACAGCGGCAAGCAGTTGTTCGTCGGTGGGGAACTTGCTGGCCTGGGGGGCACCGTAAAATCGGTTCGTCCCATTGTGCAGTACAAGCAGTTCTTCCCGATGCAGAAGCGTCGTAATGCAATCGGCGTGAACTTCCAGGGATCGTTCCTGACTGGGTACGGCGGCCTGGTCGCTCCACCGTTCCAGCGCTTCTACATGGGTGGCGAAAACGACTTGCGCGGATTCGACATCCGCTCGGTATCGCCGATCGCGTTCCTGCCCAACAAAGCAGTGATAAACCTCACGAACCCCGACGGAACTACCGTGTTTAAAGATCCAACGAACCCGCGGCTGGGCGCTTACCAGATTCCGATTCCCGTGCAGACGATCGTGCAACCTGGTGGCGACCTGAACGTGTTCGGCAACGTGGAGTACCGCATCTCAATCGTTGGTCCGGTCACGCTCGCGCCCTTCATGGACATGGGCATCAATCCGATCGTGCGCCAGTCGCAACTTCGCATCAATCCTGGCCAGTTAACCGACATCAACCAGACGAAATTCGGATGCCCGCAACTCGACATCGCGTTGAATTGCCTGGGCGGCGAGAATCTCTCGTTCTCCGGGTTTCTGAAGCCGGTCGCAGGCTCGAACTGGACGCCGCGCATGTCGACTGGCCTGGAACTGCAGGTGATGTTGCCGGTCATCAACGCGCCCTTCCGAATCTACTGGGCCTACAACCCGTTACGGCTTGATTCGACGGCCACGGCACCCACTGCCATTACCCGTGGCATGTTCCCGGGTGCGACGGAGCCTTTCCTGTACAAGGCGGCGGGCGACTACACCTATACGCAGGCCGTGAACACGTATGGCTCGGTCTTCACTTTGCGCGAACCGCGCAAGACTTTCCGATTTACGGTGGCGACGACGTTCTAATGCTTGGAATGTGAAGCGACTACGAGCAGGATCGTTTGACGGTAAGTGCTATAATGAAACGACTTCCGCCCTGACACGGTCGACTGATTCGGGGCGTGCTGCCACGCATATCAGGTTCGGCGTGAGGAGCTGAACAGGCTCACCTGTCCGGTCGCGAGGATTTCCGTTGCAAGACCCGGCAACCGAGTGGCACGGCCCAGCGTAAGTCTGGGAAGAAAGACGTAAGCCAAAATTTCCCGGAACAATTTCCAAGGAGTCCAAGCGATCCAATGAAAAGCAAGTACACGCGCATTCTTCTGGCCATGGCCTTCGTCATCTCGGTAGCTGCCCTGGCTCAAACGGGCAGCGCCGCAGCCGCGCCTGCCGCCACCAAGCCCGCATCTGCCGCCCCGGCGACTCCGGCTGTGACCGGACCGGGCACCAAGATTGGCACCATCAGCATGGAACAGGCGATCTTCGCCACCAACGAAGGACGTCGCGATTTCGAGGCACTCAGCAAGAAGCTCGAGCCCAAACAAAATGAACTCAAGGGCTCGAACGACGAAATCGAGAGCCTGAAGAAACAGCTCAACACTCAGGGCGACAAGCTGAACGACGATGCGCGCGCCAACCTGGTGAAGCAGATCGAGACCAAGCAGAAATCTCTCGATCGCCAGTTGCAGGACGCGCGGGAAGATGCGCAGAACCAGCAGAACGAGATCGCGCAGCGTATTTTGCAGAAACTCGGCCCCGTGCTCATCAAGTACGCGACCGACAATGGCTTCGGCATGATCGTCGACACTTCGCAACCCTGGCCGCAGAGCCCGGTGGTGTGGTGGGGCGAGTCGGTTGACGTGACCAAGCCCGTGGTGGATGTTTACAACGCGCAGTCCGGTGTCGCGCCTCCGCCCGCAACTGCGGCGAAACCTGCTCCTGCCGCGAAGCCGGCCACGCCGGGCGCCAAGCCGACCCCGCCGCCGGTGAAGCAACCCGAACCGCCGAAATAGGATTCATCACGACACCTCAGGTGCCGTGAAAGTTCCCAAGGGCTGCGCACACGCGCGGCCCTTTTTTATTGTGAGAATCACGGCCACGCATAACGAACACGGTGTCCTTACAGCTAGCAATCGCTGTTCTGGAGGACACGATGTTCGCTGATAGCCTGCTCGAATCGAATCTTGATCGCAGCAACCGCGGATGGACCACGCTGGCATCGTTCGCGATGCAAATGCTGGGCGTTGCGATTTTGCTGATGCTTCCACTTCTATATACCGAAGGATTGCCGAAGCTGCATTTGCTCTCGGTGAGCGCTCCCATCGGGCCGCCACCGGGTCCGCCGCCTGCTACTCAACAACATTCAACAGCAGTAGTCCGTCAAAGCAACATGGTCGACGGGATCGTAGTGGCCCCGCCAAGCATTCCGACTCACATTGGCACTGTGGTGGAAGACTCTGCGCCGCAGGATTCCGCTCCGTGCGCGGTTTGCGTGCCGGGAGGAACCGGCTCCCTTGCAAGCAACAACCCAATCGTCGGCTCCTTCGGCACAGCGCTTCCCATCGTTGCGTCGCCGCCGCCAACGGTCCACCCGCCGCGCATCTCGCACATGATGGAAGGCAACCTGATCTACAAAGTGCAGCCAATCTATCCGCAGTTGGCGCGGGCGGCGCGAATTCAGGGTGCGGTGGTCATTCGCGCGATCATCAGCCGCAACGGAACGATTGAAAATCTGCAAACCTTGAGCGGCCACCCCATGCTGGTGGGTGCCGCGCTCGACGCTGTTCGCCAATGGCGCTACCGGCCGTACATTCTGAATGGCGATCCGGTCGAGGTCGAGACGCAGGTGACGGTGAATTTTTCGTTGTCGGGCGGTTAGAGTTGACGAGACCATGGTCGGCGTCCGGGGCCGATTGAAAATAGTCCGCCACTTCAGTGGCGGGAAGTAGCGCCTTCACGAGCACCGTCCCGGAGGGACGGTTGAAATCTGCGCCGATCTTTCAGGCGTCCTTCCAGGACGCGTCACGTTCTGCCACCTACCCGGCGCTGGAAGCGCCGGGCTATTTTCAGACCCCCACCGGGGGAGGCGTGGCGATACCGTGTTTCCGTGTTAACTAAAAGATACATTTAGCGCTAGGGCGACTTATAGGCTTGGCCTGATGGCTAGGATGACCCGAACCACCACCCACCCCTCAAACGTCGCGCCATGGGCTTCTAAACGCGATTAAATGGCATTCTACGAGCCGTCGCTTGGGCAATTATCAATAGCTTACGAGCCCTGAACGAAGTTTCAACAACTTAGCTCATAGTGAATCAACTTGAGACGGCAACTCAGTAGATTCCCGTCGGCGGTAAAGCGCGAAACCATCGCTCGTTGTCTTCGAGGCAGGATGACACGAATGCCCGATCGTTCCGCAGAGCTCATCGGCCGACGGTAACGTTCGTTCTGAAATCCATAGCCGATATAATTTTGAAACTGTGAGTTTAGCGACACTCGATGTAGCTCCCCGACAATCGGCGCGGCCCACCTGGGCGGAAATTTCATTGAGCACGTTGTGCCAGAATTTTCGCGCCGTGCGAGCGCATGTAGGAAAGGCAGTGGAAGTCTGCGCCGTCATCAAGGCTGATGCCTACGGTCACGGTGCCACACCTTGCGCGCTGGCGCTCGAAAGAACAGGAGCAAAGTGGTTCGGCGTGACCACCACCGACGAAGGGATGCCGCTGCGTTCCGCGGGACTAGGCGGCCGGATCCTGCTGATGACCGGTTTCTGGCGCGGCGAGGAAGAAGAAGTTGTCCGCCAGAATCTGACCGCAACCGTCTGGGAGCCCTGGCACCTGGAACTGCTCGACCGGGCCGCACGCGATCAGGACGCAGGTCCGCAGCCCGTTCACCTGAAAATCGATACCGGCATGGGGCGGCTGGGCGTTGGCCTGGAGGAAGTCGCCTCCATGTGCCGCGAGATCCGCCGATATTCAAACATTGTGCTGGAGGGAATCTCCACGCACTTTGCATCTTCGGAAATTCTGGACGGCCCGCAGAACGAGCAGCAGATCGCGAATTTCGAGCGAGCTGTTCGCATCGTGCAGGCGGCAGGCTTTCGCCCAGCGCTGCTGCACATGGACAACACGGCCGGCCTGCTGACCCGACCGGAAACATGGCAGAGCATGGTGCGTCCGGGGATTGCCTTGTACGGATACGCGCTGAAGCAAAGCCGAGCCGGGAAGCCAGTCGCGAGTGCCCCGCCGCTCGATCTGGAACCTGCGCTCTCCTGGCGAACGCGCATCATCTCGATTCGTGAATTCGCGGCCGGCCAGGCTCTCGGCTACAACGGGACCTACACGACCACGCACCCGGCGCGTATCGCCGTTTTACCGGTGGGCTACGCGGATGGCTACCGGCGCGCCCTCTCAAACCGGGGACGCGTCATCGTGCGCGACACCTATGCGCCGATCGTGGGCGCAATCTCGATGGATCTGACGCTGGTCGATGTCACCCAGGTTGCCCGAGTCGAAGAAGGCGACGACGTGATACTGATCGGCAGCAGCGGCGGCCTCAGGGTAGACGCGGTCGAACTCGCGAATCTGTGCGGCACGGTGCCTTACGAAATTCTCTGTGGCATTTCGAAGCGCGTCCCGCGCATACACCTCTCATAGCTCGCCAAACAATCGCGCGCGCACTGTCTCATCGCTGGGCAACTCCGGCCCCCCAAAAAGGTGGTCGGGCATGCGCGACTGATCTTCGGCAATCTTCGGCATCGCGCGCTGGCGAAGAATCTGCGCTTCCGGTCCCGGATCCTGAAACAGCGTGCGCAGCCAGCCGCAAACCTTGCGCATATCCTGGAAGTACTGATCGTGCTGGCGAGCGTATTCGTGTCCTGCCTCATCCCAATCGGAGTGAGTGCGCAATGCGTCGCGTAGCACGCGCGCATCACGCAATGTCATCGGCATGCCCTGCCCGAAGGTTGGATCGTTCGTGCCGGCCGCATCTCCGATGAGGGCCACCCCGTCGTGGTACGGATGGTTAACCCAGTTCTCCCCAGCTTCGAAGCTCGCGAGCGGTCCAACGCATTCGACATTCGCATACAGTTCCTGGATACCAGGTGCGACTTTGGCGGACTCCGTAAGGAATGTCTTCAACTTCTCGGCGCCCTGCAGCGCGAGCCCACCATTCACCGGATATCCCAGATAAGCGCGCCAGCGCTGCTTCGTTTGCGGAATCGCGGCGATGACCAAACCCAACTCGGGATTGAAAAGAAAGGTAGTAAGGTCGTCGCGTCCCGAAACGCCTGTGAGAAGCACTCCCGCAAACTGAAAGGGCTGCACATTCTTTTGATTTTCAAATTGCGCCCACTTGCGAACGGCTGATCCGCGACCATCACATCCAACCACAAGCCGCGCTTCAATCCGCGCATCTTTGCCATTGCGGGTGATGACCACAGGATGACTTGAGTCCGGCTCGATCCCTTGCACGATGCTGCCTCTGCGGACCTGCACACCCGCCTTCGCAGCCTCCGCCAGCAAAACCTCCTGCATTTCCGGATGGCTATAGCTGATCGACGACATCATTTGTGGGGTTGTCTCCGCGACGTTGCGCGGCCCAAACCCCATTTCAATCCAGGGAACCTCCTTGGCGCAGCCCTGCAGCAGAAAGTCTGCGACGCCCAACTCTCTTGCCTCGGCAACACCCCAGGGAGACAAGTACTCCCCGCGAACTCGATCGCGAAATTTTTCTTCCCTTTCGATCACGAGCACGCGCGCGCCCTCGCGAGCCATAGCAATAGCCAGTGACGATGCGCCGAGGCCGCCGCCAACCGTGACCAGGTCGAATTGTTCCGATTTCATGGGATCCTCGCTTTAATTTCCGGTGCGATCGCCCGGGGTTCGGTCCGAACAGGGCCTGATGGGGCTGTCATATTATCAAAAGAATGCTGTGCGCAGGTAGCCGGGCATTTAGAACAGGATTGACTGGAAACTCCCTACAAATTGACCACTGAATGCAGCAAATCCCCACTGGCTGTGCCCTTGCTGCCTGTTCGCGACCGACTTGTTATATTCGAATCTCACATGCCCACCCGTTACGCCAAGTGGATGTACGACTGGGAAGACCGACTCACCGCCGTCGACAACAATCGTGTGGTCCGTCCTCTCGATTGGGGAATCGAGTGGGCGCACGCGTGGCCCTGTCGCAACGGAGTGCGCCCCGGAGAAATGCCCGGCAATCCGGAACAGTTCTTTGCGGAATACAACCAGCGCATCATTGCCAACAGCGACGACTTTTATTCTTACCAGACGCCGCGGGACTTTCAGTTGGAGAACCGGGAAGTGCGCGTGTTCAGCACCCGCGAAGTTCCCGATCCAAAGCTGGAGGAAAAAGTTCGCGGAACGCATGCGGAGTTTCTGCGTTTCACCTCTCCCGTGCAAACGCCCTTTCCGGAAAACAACCGGGTGAACGCGCGCTGGTTTCCCGCACGCGGTCGCCGGGCAGTCGTGCTGCTGCCCCATTGGAACTCTGACGCCGTTTCCTATACCGGACTGTGCCGCGTCTTGAATCTTCTGGGAATTGCGGTGCTGCGGCTGAGTATGCCGTATCACGACATTCGCATGCCCGCGGAAATCGGGCGGGCAGACTATGCGGTTTCGGCGAATATTGGGCGAACGCTCGATGCCGTTCGCCAGGGCGTGGTCGACATCCGGTGCTGTCTCGACTGGCTCGAGCAAAAGGGATACAAACAGCTGGGCGTGATCGGAACGAGCCTGGGTTCGTGCTATGCGTTCATTGCCAGCGCGCACGATGCGCGCATTCGGGCCGCCGCGTTCAACCATGCCTCCACGTACTTCGCCGATGTAGTGTGGCACGGGCAGTCGACGCGTCATATTCGTAAAGGAATCGAGAGCGCGATCGACCTGGAGCGCTTGCGCGAACTCTGGCTGGCCATCAGCCCCATGGTCTACTTCGACAAATTTGCGCGCCATCGCAGGAAGTCGCTGGTAATTTACGCCAACTACGATTTGACGTTCCTGCCCGAATTCTCGCGCGAAGTGGTGGATCAGTTCGCTGCCCACCGCCTGGATCACAAGGTCGTCGTCCTGCCCTGCGGTCACTACACGACCGGCGAGACCCCTTACAAATACATGGACGGCTGGCACCTCGTCTCATTTTTCCGAACCGCGTTTGAAGCGTAGAATTAGTGGATTCGTATCAGGGCATGCCTTCAGGCGTGCCGTATTAGATGGAACAATTGAGCGGCTTTCGCCGCAGTGCCGGCGGCAGCACGCTGCGAGTTGCGGGCAGGGCTTTCTTTTGATGAATTCGTCACGACCTCAACACAGCGGCTGAAGCCGCAGAGTCTTTGGCGTTCGTTCGGCACGCCTGAAGGCGTGCCCTGATACGAATCATGTGTTTTCGCCGAAGATACGAATCATGAGTTTTCAATGAACTGTTCGGCGGCGTTTCGGCCATTGGCTGCTTCAAACGAGGGCAATTTCGACGGCCTCATACCGTACGATCTGTCGACGCGTACACATTCTTAGCTGCCCTGCAGAGCTGCACCACCGGAGAGTGAGAGATGAGCAATCAATCCATGTACCGCCCGCTGTTTGAAGCCGACCCGCAGATCGCTGCCGCGATCGATAACGAGACCCGCCGCCAGCACGAAGGCCTCGAGCTTATCGCCTCCGAAAATTTCGTCAGCGAGGCTGTGCTCGAAGCGGCCGGTTCGGTTTTCACCAACAAATACGCGGAAGGCTATCCGGGCAAGCGGTACTACGGGGGTTGTGAATTCACCGATGTGGTGGAGAACCTCGCTCGCTCTCGCGCAAAAGAACTCTTTGCTGCGGAGTACGCCAATGTGCAACCGCACGCCGGGTCGCAAGCCAACATGGAAGCGTATGCAGCCGTGCTTCAACCAGGAGACACGATCCTGGGTCTGAATCTCGCGCACGGCGGGCATCTCACGCACGGGCACCATCTCAATTTCTCCGGCAAGACTTACAAGATCATTCCTTACGGCGTCACGAAGGAAACCGAGACCATCGATTACGACGAACTTGAGCGGCTCGCGGAAAAAGAGCGGCCGAAGATGATCATCGGCGGAGGCAGCGCCTATCCGCGCATCATCGACTTTGCGCGCATGCGCCAGATCGCCGACAAGGTAGGCGCGCTCTATCTCGTCGATATGGCGCACTTCGCAGGACTGGTGGCGGGAGGCGCGCATCCCTCTCCAGTGCCGCACGCACACATCGTCACCTCGACGACGCACAAGACTTTGCGCGGTCCCCGGTCGGGCATGATCCTGGCGAAAGCAGACCTGGGTCCGGCCATCGACAAGACCGTTTTCCCCGGCATGCAAGGTGGCCCGCTCGTTCACATCATGGCCGCCAAGGCCGTGTGCTTTCTGGAGGCGATGCAGCCGGAATTCAAGGTATACGCGCGGCAAGTGGTGGCGAATGCCAAGGTGCTTGCCGAAACTTTGGCCGCCGAAGGCTATCGAATCATCTCGGGCGGGACCGATACACACGTCATGCTGGTTGACGTTTTCGCGAAGGGCATGCTCGGCAGCGAAGCGGAGAAGGCGCTGGGCGAAGCCAATATCACTGTCAATAAGAACGCGATTCCCTTCGACACGAACCCGCCGCTGAAGCCAAGCGGCATCCGCATTGGCAGCCCGGCTCTCACTACGCGCGGCATGAAAGAAGTCGAAATGCGGCAAGTGGGACGCTGGATTTCCGAGGCGCTGCACCATCGTACTGAACCGGACACGCTGAGCAAGATTCGACGCCAAGTGCTTGAGCTGGCAGAAGCGTTTCCGCTCTACGCCGAGCGGCGTGCCAAGGCACAAGCCGAAGCGCGGGCCTAGTCCCGGTACAGGGTCCGGCGTTCGGGAGTCGAGCGAAATCCTTGCGTTCGGCCGCCAAAGCTGTGGTTAAATCATGCGGTGAAGATTGCCCTCGACATCCGCCGCATGACGGAGTTCGGCATCGGCACTTACACCCGGAACGTTGTTCGGGCTTTGGGCAGGCTGGATCGCAGCACCAAGTACTTCCTGATTGGCTCCCCGGAAAAAGTTAAGGAAATCGGGCCCCTTCCCGCGAACTTCCACACCGTTCCTCTGCTGGAAGCCGATACCACCATCAAGGGATATTTCGAATTCCGCACCATTCTGAAGCGACTCGACGTCGACCTGGTGCACATTCCACACTTGTTCTGGATGCCACGATCTTTGCCCTGCCCGTACGTGATGACCGTGCACGACGTGCTCGAACACATGTCGCGTTCCAAAGGACACTCTGGCCTGCGCCGCTCTCTTCACTACCAACTGACGCGGCGCGTTCTACGGGGCGCAGCGCGCATCTTCGCTGTGTCTCAGTTCTCCAAGAGTGAAGTGGAGAAGCTATTCGGGATTCCATCGCAGAAAATTGAAGTCGTTTACAACGCGATTGACGAACGCTTTCTCCACGGCCACACCAATGACGCCGATCGCCAACTAATTGCGGAACGCTATCTGGTTACCTATCCGTTCCTGCTGTACGCCGGTAGAATCAGTCCGCATAAGAATCTGGTGCGCATCATCGAAGCTTTCTCGGCTCTCAAGGGCGAACTTGAGAAAGAAGGACGTCTTCCGGATCTGAAGCTGATCATCATTGGCGACGATCTTTCCAGTCATCCCGACTTGCGGCGCACAGTCATCCGAAGCGGCGTACACAACGACGTTCGTTTTTTTGGCTTCGTTCCAATCGATATTCTGCGCATCTTCTACGACCTTGCGGTCGCCTTCCTCTTTCCATCTCTCTATGAAGGATTTGGGCTGCCTCCGCTCGAGGCCATGGCGCATGGCACTCCAGTTATCACTTCGAATATGTCTTCGCTGCCCGAGGTGGTCGGGAACGCTGCTGTGCTGGTGAATCCGGAAAACGTCTTCGAGATCATGCGAGCTACGCATCGTGTGCTTGTCGATCAGGCCTTGCGCGAAAAGCTGAAGGTGCGGGGATACGAGCGCGCGAAACACTTTTCCTGGGACGATTCCGCACGCCGCATATTGAAGGTCTACCGGGAGGTCGCCGGCGCTCCGGACAACGGTAACCTTCCATCCGACCGTTTGCCTGAGATACAGCGACTGCGCGCCTGATCAGGTTGTGGCTGATTTCCGGATGTTGGACTCCGCCTGCGCCAGTCGCCGCGCAACGGCTGCGGGCGGAATGCAATCGAACGCATCGGGACTGATACGGCCCGGCTCCTTCACACGCTGCCACACCTCCGCACTTTGCCTGTACCATGCAGCGGATTGTTGCCAGTGTTGGTTGCGAGTTTCACGGGTGAAGCGCGCGCCCGACGCGAGAGCCGCTTCCACATCTCCAAGTCCGGTATAGGCGTCGGCGAGAGTGTATAGCGCTTGCATACTGGGATGGCTTACTTTGGCGGCTTCCCCCACCAGGCTCAAAGCTTTCTTGAAACTGCCTTCAGCGGCTTCCCAGTTGTGTAGCCCCAACTGAGCCCGGCCGGCGCTGTTGTACGTCGCGCCCAGGCGCTGGCCGGCCCCGCCGTTTTTTACGTTCGCGGATGCCACAGTCGACAGAATACCGATCGAGGTTTCGTAGTATCTCAAGGAGCGCTGGTAGTCCCGCTTCCTGCTAGCGATGTCGCCCGCCGTGGTATTCAGGTCCGCCTTCATCGCTTGCACTTCGGTGTCGTTCGGACTTTGCTCGACGAGCTTTGGCATCAACGCAAAAGCCTTCTCCATGTGAATCGAGGCATCACGGTCACGCCCGGCGCGAGATTCAAGATCGGCGACAAGTTTGTAGTCCTCGATGATTGTGACTCCCGATTGCGCGTCGCGCGGATCAGACACTGCAAGCTCAGTCGAAAGCTTTAAAGCTGCGTTGGCTGCGGCCGTGGCGGCTGGGATGTCGCCCTTCAGTAATTGAACCAGGCTGATGCGCTCATACAGAAGACCCAGCAAATATTTGCCGCGGGGGCCCTTGTTCGAGTGATAGGCAACCTCCTGGAACAGGGGCAGTGCGCGCAAGTAATTCTGCAGCGATTCGCTCGCCTGGCCTGCCTGTAAGAGCTGATCGCCCATGGTGCTGATGGCAATGCCAAGGTTGCCCTTGCCCCTGGGACTTCCATTTTCGATTTTGTCGAGTCGTTCGGCGGCCTCGAGTTGCTTATGTCGATATACCAGCGCGCCCTCGTTGTCTCCCATATTCGACAGGCTGATGTCGCCTCCAAGAATGTTCGCAACCGTCTGGTAGTCACCCAGGAGTTCATAGGCAACTTTGGGATCATTCGGATGCGCGGCATCGATCGGCTCCATCAGCTTGACTGCGGCCTGGCTGCTTTCCAGGGCAGCGGATAGGTCTCCCTCGGACTGCTGAGGCTGGGAGATCAGGCGATAAAGCTCAGCCAGCGCGAGCGCGCCATTCACATCCTGATCGCTTGGCGACCACAAGCTCTTCCGGATCGCCAGCGCTTTCTGGTAGCTCTTGAGAGCGCCGCTGGTGTCTCCCAGATTCGCGAAAAACTCATTCCCCTGTACGTCCCCGATTCGCTTGTACGCCGCGGCAAGTTCCAGTCTCAAGGATGCATCGCCTTGGGATTCTTGTTCCAGGCTGTCCAGATAGTGCAGCCCCTTATCGACAATCAGCTTTCGGGCGGCGGTCGCTCCGGGCAGATCCTGAATCGAGTCGTGCACGTCAAAGATGAGCGAATTCGCCAGTGACCGAACGTCCTGGAACCTGCGCTCAGCGCGCGCACGCTGTTGTCGCGCAACCAGCCCTTCCCACACAATCCCGCCCATGAGAGCAATCAGAAGGGCCGCAACGGCGATAGCACCAATCACGCCTTTCTTGTGGCGGACGACGAATTTGGAAGCCCGGTAGCGGAAGGTGTCAGAACGCGCCTTTACAGGAAGGCTCGCCAGATGCCGCCGTATGTCTTCGGCGAAGTGCTCCGCAGACGCGTAACGACGCTCGGACTCCTTACGCAAGGCCATCAAGACGATGTTGTCGAGATCGCCGCGAAGCCGCTTGCTCAGTTTTTCGGGTGAATCTTCCACCGCAGTTTGTATTGCTCCTGTGCTAGACGTTCCTGCCTTATCCGCCGCAGCTGATTCCCATCGAGCCGCTGTACTAGGCCTTGGCGGCTCGGTATCTCGCGTGGCAATCAGCATCTCATCGGTCGAGCGTCCCTGCCCTCGGAACGGATGCTGCCCCGTCAGTAAGCGGAATAAAACCACTCCCATTGAATAAACATCACTGGTGGTGGTGACGACTTCCCCGCGCACTTGCTCCGGGCTAGCGTATTCCGGAGTCAACATGCGCATCGCGTTCATGGTTGGCTCGTTGGTACTCGGAGAAGAGCCCGGATCGAGGATCTTGGCGATTCCGAAGTCCAGCAGTTTGGGAGTTCCATCGGGAGTAACCAGAATGTTGCCCGGCTTCAGATCCCGGTGAATCACCAGGTGCTGGTGGGCATACTGGACTCCGGAGCAGACACGCAGGAAGAGCCGCAGGCGTTCATCAATCGACAGTTTACGGGCGTTGCAGTACTGGTCGATGGGTTCGCCATCCACCAGTTCCATCACCAGGTAAGGAAGGCCGACCTCAGTCGTGCCGCCATCCAAAAGCCGCGCAATGTGAGGGTGATCGAGATTGGCAAGAATCTGGCGCTCAGCCCGGAATTGCGCGAGCGCAAAAGCCGTACCCAGTCCATGACGGACAACTTTGATCGCGACCTGCTTTTCGTATTGCTGGTCGGCGCGAACGCCCCGATACACCGACCCCATCCCGCCTTCGCCAATCAGAGCCCCAACTTCATACGCGCCGATGCGGCGGCCGACCCATGAGTCCGACAAAGCGGACTCGAACACGGCGCTAGTCCAAAGGGGTGCCTCCAGGAAACCTTCCGCGCCCGCATGCTCGCCCGCAAGCAAAGACTCGACTTCCATGCGCAGGGACTCGTCGCCTTCGCAGGCTTGATCGAGAAATCCAGCCCGTCGTGGCAGAGAGATTTCGAGAACTTGTTCGAGAACGCTTTTCACTTGCTGCCAGCGTTCCGGGGTCATTGCCCGATCCATGTCAGATCTTATGCTCCGAGATCAGGATGCAGAGTGGCCTCGCTTTCATAAGAACTCTAAAACAATGAAAGCGAGTTCCGCGATTGGCTTTGACGAGGGCCGAACGCAAAGCCACTCCGGCGTCGGGAGGAGGGCGTTGTAGTCGCCAAAACTATCCGGGTTTGTGGCGAAAGTCAATCAAACGCACAGCGTGCCAAAGGATTGGCTGCGGTTTACAATCCTTTGAAATCCGCTCAGATAGGATGCAGCGCATGCCCGACGACATCAACACCTACCGCACGATTACTCCATACCTGGTAGTACAAGACGCCGACGCCGCAATGAAGTTCCTCAAAGAAGGTTTCGGCGCCACCGAGGCTTCGTGTGAGCGCAAGGCCGACAAGACCGTCATGCACGCCGAGATGCAAGTGGGAAACTCGCTGATCATGCTCGGCCAAGCTCATGAAATCGGCCAGGCTCTGAAGGCAGCTCTGTATGTTTGGGTGCCCGATGTCGACGCGACCTACGCGCAAGCACTTCAAGCGGGAGCGGCGTCGCTATCCGCGCCCGAGGATAAGCCCTATGGGCATCGCAACGCCGGCGTTGTGGATCAGAACGGAATCACCTGGTGGATTGGTTCACCGATCAAGTAGCTGTCAATGATCGTGGCGAAATGGGGAAGCCGCGAAGTATTGTGGACAGCGCTGCGGAGATCGAACCCTACTTAAAGAGGATATGGCTGATTTCGGCAGAAAAAATTCCATCGGGACAATTTTCATAGGTTGCACCGGGGATTTGCGGTGCAAGTTCAACCCATGCGATGGGCATCGTCTTCCCACGATACATACGCCGGAATAGCTCAGAGTAGAAACTCGCGAACGCGGGGCCTTTGCGATTGATTGTCAGAACTAGATTCGCCTGTCCGTATCCTGTTGGCTTACCGGCGGCAATTAGATTATTCGGTTCGTTCGGAAAAGCGACAATCGCAATCACCGCTTTTGCTTTTCGGATGATGTCGCGCAGCCCCTCGCTGGAGCCGACGATATGACCGTCACTTTCTACCTGAGCGTAAAGTAGAAGGACGTCGCATTCTGGCACAACATCTCGGCTAACCACGCAAGAAGGAAAAATTGGCTCGAACGCTGCCTTGTCACCCTCCAAAAGCAACTGGCTAGACGTACCGACAAGATTCAAGAATCCGATTTTCGGGGATTGGACAACGAGAGGATTTCTAACGGTGATGCGATTCGATGAGCCGAACAGTCGTTTCAGCCAGTTCATTTGTATTCAGCGCACAAAAACGGCGCCCTGAAATGGCGCAGCACCTAAGTCCAATGTTGTGGCAGCCGGACCTGTAAGCCGAATTCTGTCCGCCTTGCGGCGGGACGGTCATTCCTCTGGGCCGCTCATTGCTGAACGGCTCTAGCGACCTACCCGAAGGTTTGACGCACCGAGCCGGCACGTGCCCGGCCGAAGCCGAGCTTCCTCCCTATTTGGTCTTGCTCCGTGTGGGGTTTGCCATGCCCGCTGCATTACTGCCGCGGCGGTGCGCTCTTACCGCACCTTTTCACCCTTACCCCGCCGTCGCTCTGAGCCCAACTCTTCCGACTCGCTCAGAAAGCGGATCGAATAGCTCAGGCCCACAGCGACGACGGGGCGGTATGTTTTCTGTGGCACTTTCCGTCGACCGGGCTTGAACCCGGCCTCCCGGACGTTATCCGGCACACTGCCCTGCGGAGTTCGGACTTTCCTCCCTCCTTGCGGAGAGCGACCGTCCGGTCCGGCTGCCAACCTGTCCATTATATGCGATGGTTCTCTCCACGTTTGTATTGTCCCGACCTAGTATCCTGCTTGCGGAAACTGCGTGGCTCTCTCTTTTCTCACCGCCGGCGAAGTCGTCACCATCGCGGCCACTCTCGCCGGAGTCGGCTACTACCTGATGTGCCTGTGGGCCGCTCGAGACTATCGGCGAAATTCCGCGCACTATTCGGCGGGGCAATCCCAGCCTCCGGTCTCAATCCTGAAGCCATTGAAGGGCGAGGACCCTGAAATTTACGAAAGCTTCCGCAGCCATTGCCTGCAGAACTATCCCAAGTACGAGCTGATTTTCGGAGTCAGCGATGCGGCGGATCCCGCTGTGCGAGCTGTGGAAACACTCCGCCGCGAGTTTCCCCAGCATGCGATCCAGCTCGTTGTGTGCTATGAGAATCTGGGCACGAACGCGAAGGTCAGCAACCTTGTTCAGATGGCGCGCGTCGCCTCCCACGATCACTTCATCGTCAGCGACAGCGATATTCGCGTGTCTTCTGATTACCTGCAGCGCGTGATGGTGCCTTTTGTGAATTCGAAGGTTGGAGTCGTCACCTGCCTGTACCGCGGCGTTGCCGGACCGACGCTGGGTTCCAAGTTGGAGGCCCTGGGAATCAGCACGGATTTTCTGGCGGGAGTACTGGTCGCTCGCTTGATCGAGGACGGCGTGCACTTCGCCCTCGGGTCCACTATGGCGTTTCGCCGCGCCGACCTGCGCGCGATTGGAGGTTTTGAAGCCATCGTCGACTACCTCGCCGACGACTATGAGCTCGGAAAGCGGATCGCCGCGCTCGGACGCGAAGTGATCATTTCGGAAGAAATCGTGGATACCTTTCTTCCTGCCTACACTTTTGGGCAGTTTGTTGATCATCAACTGCGTTGGGCGCGCGGAGTGCGCGCTGCGCGCCCTGGCGGCTATCTTGGTCTGCTCTTCACATTCGGCTGGCAGTGGGCGACGCTCGCAGTGCTGGTATCGAGGGGAGCTTTGTGGTCCTGGGGACTCTTAGCGCTGGCTGTATCGCTGCGCTGTCTGGTCGCGTGGATCGTGGGTTGGAATGTGCTGAAAGATCGCCAGGTCCTTCGGCTGTTGCCCATGCTCCCGCTCCGCGACCTGATTGCTCCGCTGGTCTGGATGGCGAGCTTTGCAAGCAACACCGTGACATGGCGAGGCGATCGCTTCCGCTTGAAGAACGGGAAGCTGATACGCGTGATTTCCACGGAGTGAGCCTTCGATTTTCAACAAGGTCTTCACCATAGGGGCATAGAGGACAGTCGGGATGCCGGGCATTCGGATCAAGAACAAAGTCAAAGCCGCGCACAGGAGTGTGCGCGCCACACGGTTCAGGATGTGGCATTGTGCGTCGGCCTCTGTTCGGCTGCAATTCGGCCGCCCTTGCTGAACGCATAGGTCTCGCCTCGCCAATAGAATCGGCGACTGGTGTAGCTTCCGACCCAGACGAAAAATCCTGCCAGGTCCCGCAAGGGATATAGCCAGCACAGGGCCAGGGAGCGCGGGTCCCGCGCAATCCCCCACCCGATGGCGACTGACTGAATCACGCGGTTCAAGAAAGCCGTGACGAGAAATGCCCATGCAAGCGTCCAATGTCCCAAGGCGCCCGCTGCAGCAAATCCTAGAATCCCAAAGGGCATGGCGAACGTAAGTCCAGTTCCAAGATGTCCGGCGGGTCGCGAGTACCGTGTGCTCTTCATCCAGCGAAGCTGATCGCCCAGAGTACGCACCGCGGAACGTGGCGTGAGTACGTTCTTCACAATGTAATGCGATAACACAACTTTGAAACCTTTCGCCCAGATTCGGTTGCCGAGCTCGAAGTCGTCGGAGTAGTAGTCCGCGGTAGCGGCGATTCCTCCGATTGCGTCAACGGCGTCACGCCGGGCCGTCATCGCCGGACCAAGCGCAAAGCGCATGCCCTCAAGCATGTCGGCGACCATCACGCCCGACGACATTTCCACCGACAATCCCAGTGCCTCGAGCGTCGACCAGAAGTCCGATGAAGGAATCCCGCGATACATGCAAGTGACCAGGCCCACTTTCGGATCAAGCAGCGGAGGAATCGTGTTGCGCAGAAAATCCGGAGCGACCCGCACGTCGCTGTCGCTGATGACGAAGTACGAGCGATCGGTGGCGGCGATCATCTTCTGCAGAGAAAAAACCTTGGCATTGGGCCACGTTGGCGGTCCCGATAACACGACCTGGCTCTTCACTCCTGGAAAGCGCGCGAGCACACGTTCGGCAACTGCGAGTGCGGGATTGTCTGCATCGCGCGCTCCAAAGATGACTTCGAAGTCCGGATAGTCTTGCTCGAAAAAGCTCTCGAGATTGTTCTCGAGTTGCTCTTCCATGCCATGAATGGGTTTCAGAATCGTAACTGGCGGCAGCGACCCGACCGGAACTGCAAGCGCCTGCGTCCTCGCTTGCGCTGCGATTCTGCGGTACCGAACAGCCCCCACCAGAGTCATAGCAAGAAAAACAGCAGAACTGAGGCTACCGATGGCAGCTAATGCGACCGCAAGTTCCGGGACGACACCCACCACCGATCCGCTCAGAAGCCAGGGATTCATAGCGCGAAACAAACTATATCTTGGAAGGAGAGAATTGAGATTTTAGAAATCACGGCCGCTGATTGGTGAAGATAGATTTCCCGCCATTGCGAGCGAGCATGAACGCAGTCAGGCCTGCCAGTTCTTTGGGATATTCCTGATCGGTCCACACAAACACACGCGTCGGCCCGTTCCACAGACCAACAAACGACTCCGGTGTTTCGAACACATGGGGTGCATCCGGAAACTTCGATCCGTACCAGAGATTTCCGCTCGGCTCGTGCAGTACGTGCAGAGGATATCCCGTATAAAAATTCAAAGTCGATGCCTGGTGATATTCGCCATCCACCACAATGACATCCCCGGGACGGTAGTGCTGCCGGATTGCGACCGCGAGTTTATAGGAAGATAGAATCGGCGAGAACGTGCTGAAGGACGAATGAACGCAAGCGAAAAGCCCCACCATCATAACCGCCAGGGCCAGGTTGCCCTGCGCGGGACGCCCGCGACGCCGCAGGATCCAGTTCAATCCCGTGCCCAGCAAGAACGCCAGCGAAGCGCCAAGTAACGGACCGCGAAATGCGCCGAGAGCTCGAGGCGTAAGGTCGAGCACATGCCCCAGCGACAGATCGTAGTCCTGCGGATTTTTCTTCAACTGCTCCGCAAGATCGGCGCCCGGCGATGGCAAGTGCGAGATCGAGAGCAGATACATGCCGGCTGCAAACGCCAGCACTCCGAATACAAGCAACCCAGTCGAAGAGATTCTGCCCGCTCGACGAATCTCACTCGCCTGAGCGGAATCATTCTCGCGCGCAAGCCATCCACCCACCAGCAACGCCATGCCGGGAAGTGCCGGAATGGTGTAGTACTCCTGCCGGGTCGAGAAGCTGAAGAATCCGACGATCACGAGCGCCCACAGAAAGAACAGCAGGTTCGCCTTCTGCGAAAGGCTCAGATTTCCCCGCAACTCCCGCAGCTTTATCGGGACGCTACGAAGCGACTGCGGCAGGAAAGCTGCCCAGGGCAGCAACCACGCCAGCAAGAGTCCCCAGAAGATCAGCAACGGAACCGTGTCATAGCCCGCGGGAACGCGCTTGTTCAGAAACCGCATCAAGTGTTCGTTGATGAAGTAGAACCAGAGAAATCCACGAACAGCACCCTGCGTTGGATTTCTGATTGCCGCGAGAATGTGCCAGGGCGCGGCGACCGCCAGGAACACCAACGTGCTCGAAACAATCCGCAGTTTGAGCAGATGGCGGAGATTCCCCGTCAGGATCAGATAAAGTCCGATAGCGCCCACGGGGAAGACCAGTCCGATTAGTCCCTTCGTCAGCACATTCAGCGCGCAGACCGCCGCAAATCCCCAGCACGTCGTTCTCGACGGAATTGCTTCCTCGAGCGATCGGAGAAAGAAGAAATATCCGATCGTTAACCACAAGCCCACCAGTACATCGGGAATCAGAAAGCGCGTGAAGATGTATGGTCCGATCGATGTGGCCAGCACCACGCCCGCATACAATCCGCCCAATTCGCCATAGGCAAGCCTTCCCAGCCGGTAGGTGGCAAACAGCAGCGCCAGCACGCCGAGCATGAGGGGCAGACGGGTGCTCCAGTCGCTGATGCCGAACAGGGTGTAGCTGCTGGCCAGACTCCAGTACATCAGCGGCGCCTTCTCGAGATAGCGGACGCCGTCGGTGTACATCGTGACCCAGTCGTGGCGAACGAGCATCTCGCGGGCCGCTTCCGCGTGGATGGTATCGACGTCATCGAGCAGTGCCGGCGTGAACATTCCGGCGAAATAGATGAGACCCCACAACAGTCCGATAATCATGTATGAACGGGAACGGGGTATGGAAGGAGGAAGTGTGCCTGCGGAAGAATCGTCTTGACCGGGCTTCGGGTCCCGCGCGGCTACCGACAGGCTCATGCAAGGTTCCGCAAACGCCCGATTATACGGGGCGCGGAAACCCTCAATCAACCTGCCTGGACTACTGCCCGGCGTGGGCCGCCACGGCTCCCGTGTTGTCCAGGACCTCCCTTACCTTGGCCGCCAAAGATTTCAACGTGAAAGGCTTCTGCAGAAAATTCGAGTGCAGGCTGGCAATCCGGTGTCGCAGCACAACCTGCTCCGAGTAGCCCGAAACGAAAAGCACCTTCATGTTGGGATATTTTTCTGCAAGCAGTTCCGCCAGTTGGCCGCCGCTCATGCCGGGCATCACAACGTCGGTGACCAGCAGATCGACAGCGCCGGTATGCTTGTGCGCCACATCAATCGCATGCAGGCCGTCCTTGGCTTCGATGACGCTGTAACCGCACTGTTTCAAGTACTCAAATGCCGGGTGCCGAACCGCACTCTCGTCCTCCACCAGCAGAAGCGTTTCCGTTCCCCGCAACTTCGAGGCGTCAAGGATGACCTCGTGCTCGAGTGAAGTCGCCCTGCGGGCCTCGACCCGCGGGAAGTAAATCTTGAACGCCGTTCCCATGCCCAATTCGCTATACACCCAGATGAAACCGCCACTCTGCTTCACGATTCCATAAACCGTGGCCAATCCCAGCCCGGTGCCTTTGCCGTTCTCCTTGGTGGTGTAGAAGGGCTCGAAGATGTGGGGAAGATGAAGTTCATCGATTCCTTCCCCCGTGTCGCTGACTTCCAACACAACATATCGTCCGGCCGGCACTACCGGATGAGTCGCCACGTAATCGCCATCCAGGTCCACATCACAGGTCGCAATCGTCAGCTTGCCGCCTTGCGGCATGGCATCGCGGGCATTGACGGCCAGATTCATAACAACCTGTTCGATTTGTACCGGATCAAGTTTCACTTTTCCCGCGCCGTCGTGGGGCACGATCGACAGCTCGATGTCTTCCCCGATGAGCCGAGGCAGCATGCGCGAGATATCGTGCAGCACACAATTCAAGTCGAGCACCTGCAGGGACTGCGTCTGCTTTCGGCCGAAGGCCAGCAATTGGCGCGTCAGATCCGCTGCGCGCCGCGATGCGCTGAGCACTTCCTGCACATGACGATGCAGCCGGTGTTCCGGGCCAATTGAATCCTGCATCAATTCCGCGTAACTGCTGATCACCATCAGCAGATTATTGAAGTCGTGGGCCACGCCGCCGGCCAACTGGCCGATGGCATCCATCTTCTGCGCTTGAAAGAGCGCCGACTCCAGCCGCCTCCGCTCGCTGATGTCCCGGTCGTTCGAGATGAAATGGGCTACCTCCCCATCTGCGTTGCGGACGGGCGTGATCGCCTTTTCCACGATGTACGATTCCCCACTCTTCTTCCGATTCACGACCACGGCGCGAAAGGTCTCGCCTTTGCGAATGGTGTGCCACAAGTCCCGGTAAAACTCCGCGCTCTGTTCCCCGGACTTCAGGATCCGCGGAGTCTGCCCCACCGCTTCGGCACGAGAGTAGCCGGTCAACTTCTCGAAAGCTGGATTCACATACTCGATGGTGCCGCAGGTGTCGGTGATCACGACCAGGTCGGCCGCTTGCTCAATCGCGCGGAACAGCGTACGCAGCATGTCTTTCGCTTTTCCTACTGGCGGTTCCGTCCCGAACAACCCTGTGCCTTCGACCATCTGGCTCAGCCAGTCGCCAGTCGTTCCTGGCTCCGTGCTATGCCTCCCGCCCGGCGTCCAATCTGTCGAAAGGTTTTCGTGGTCCAAGAGCGCCGGGACCAGCACAATCGGAATCGACTTATTGTGCTTCTTCAGGCCAGCAACCAAAATCGCAGGCTCTGGATCACCCACATCCGACCTAACCAGAATCAGGTCAAAATTCCGCTCCGCCAGCTTGTTTAGCGCATCTTCAACACTCGCGGCCTCGTTCAGTTCGGGGGCGATCCGCCTCCCGCTCTGCAGCAGGAAATTTTTCGCGATTGCGCGATGATCGCCACCCCTGCTTAGAACCAACCAGCAAGCGGTGGTTGACTTTCGTTGGGACTCTCGGATCTTCATCTGCGAAACTCCGGTGAGTCATACATCGGAAGGTGGGCAGGTGCACTGCGCCCAAGTGACGGCAGTAACCAAAATAAGTTTGGTCATTTTCCCAAGCGGAGAATGGTCCCGTAGCGGGCAGCCGCTTAGAGCGCGACGAATCTGCCGGTAAGCTTCCCTTAGCATCAGGCCGACAAACGCTGTCGGCCACAGGCTATGGAGCCGTGTAGTATCCCTCTCGTGATCGAACATGCGCGCCGCCTTGTGTCGGAATTACATGTACGCGACGAAAGGTCCGCACTCCGGGCTGCTCTGATGCCCGGTAATAGAGCAGGTAGGAACTCCGCAACTCTCCATTGATCTCGGCGAGGGCCATTTCGAGTTGGCTGGCATCCTTGACCACGAAATCTTTCCCGCCCGTCGCGGCCGCAAGGTCGTGCAGCACCACGTCGCCTTGCGTCTTCTTTTTCGGATTGTGGGTTGCGATCGTGTAGATGGCGACGCCGGCCATCTCGGCCCGCGCGATTGTGTCGCTTAATCCGTGCAAGCTCAAATCGTCGTCGCCATCGGAAAACAAGATCAGGGCCGAGCGATGCGGCTGACCGTCGGCCGCAAAGACAGAACGCCCGCAGGTCTGGTAGATCGCATCGTAGAGCGCCGTCAATCCTCCACTGCCCGGATTGGCCAGCACGGTCTCAAGCTCACGCGGAGCCGTCACCCAGCGCTCCACTTCGATCCGGCTGTTGAAAGCCAGCACCATGACCTGGTCGTCGGGACGCATAACATCCTGAAGAGATTGGCTAAGTGCCGTGCGCACGGTAGCCCACGACTTACGAGTGGAGTCGCTCAGGTCAATCACAATGGCGACCCGCAGGCGCAGATCGGCCGCCGTCCGCAATTCGAAGCGCGGAACCGGCTGCCCATCCTCCAGCACCGTGATATCGGACGGGGAGAGATTATCCATAGGACGATCGCTCTGGTCGGTCGCGACCAGAGTGAGTTGTACTTCGCTGACGCGCTTTTGAATGATGATTTCAGGCCCGGCAGGCCAGGCGGCCAGGCTGGTAGTGGCAAGCAGCAGGAGAACCCCGGTTATGTGCCTCACACCTAGGCCATCGGCACGAAGAGGGTCCGCCTTACGTGCCTGCACGAACCGAGGTAATGTCGCGCCGCCTTCCTGCCCCCGGCCCGGGCCGCTATCCCGTCCGTGGAGCACGCGCCAAATCCCCCGCGCCCTGTGGAGAAAGGCGCGATTCCGCCCCTGTTCAGTCCCCCCTGCGGTGGCATGCTCCCGTAAATCACTGTAAATAAGCCACATCGCGAACTCATTTCCGGACCGTTTTGGCAACGCGGGTGCCTTATCACCTCGGTGAGTGATCGGTCCGAGGTCTGGAGTTTCGCGAATGCCCCAACATCCAACGGATTTAACGGTTCACGATGAGTTCTGGCGCGCCAAGGTTGTGTATGGAATGGCGGCCGTCTGCCTGCTCCTTGGACTGGCCATCGGCTACCTGCTGCGAGGATCGGAGTCGCGGACGGCGGTAGCCAGTTCGCCCAGTCACGCGGCGGCGCCCGACCCGCATGCTGCCGGCTCAATGCAGATGCCGAGCATGGAACAGATGAAGGCGATGGCCGACCGCAAGGTCGAGCCTTTGCTGGCGCAACTGAAGAGCGACCCTAAGAATAAAGACCTGCTGCTCCGGGTTGCCTACTTCTACAAGTCGGCTCATCAGTTCAAAGACGCAGCATCCTATTTTGACCGCGCGCTTCAGGTCGATCCGAAGAACACGGCGGTTCGCACGGAGATGGCTTCCTGCCTGTACTACGACGGCAATGTCGACGGGGCCCTTGCCCTTCTGCAGGAATCCTTGAAACAGAATCCCGCCGACGCAAGTTCCCTTTTTAACCTGGGCATGATTCGTTGGAAGGGGAAGAAAGACGCGTCCGGCGCGATCGCGGCATGGAAAGAGTTGCTCAAGACGAATCCCCACCTCGACAAGAAACCAGTTGTGGAACGAATGATCGCCGAGGCCCAGGGCAAGGCGAGCTAACGATCTTTGCAACAGCCAGATTGAGGAGTGAAACGAAATGTCGAACGTCGAGAAAACTTCCAGCACATGGACGAGCTTCCAGGCTTACGCACTTTCCGTGGTGTGCCTTGCCATCGGCCTGGCCAGCGGATGGTTCATTCGCGGATCGCAGTCTCCGAGCGCCTCGCCTGCAGAAACCGTGGCGGCAGCAGCGTCGCCGGAGAATGCCGGCATGGGTCAGCCCACGCCCGAGCAACTGCGCCACATGGCCGACAAGCAAGCGGCTCCTCTACTCGACGCGCTGCAAAAAGATCAGGCGAATCCCGAACTCCTGGCGAAGGTCGGCAATGTCTACTACGACGCCCAGCAGTATCCCGTTGCCATCGATTACTACCAGCGCGCCCTGAAGGCGAAGCCTGTTGATGCATCCATCCGCACCGATATGGCGACCGCCTACTGGTATACGGGCAACGCTGACACGGCTATTTCGGAATTCAACCGCGCGCTGGCCGACGAGCCTAACAAACCGAATGCCCTGTTCAATCTGGGTGTCGTGCAATGGCAAGGGAAGATGGATGTTCCGGGCGCGCTCTCAACCTGGCAGAGACTGCTGGACACAAACCCGAACTATGAAGGCAAGACGAAAGTCATCGAATTGATGGCGCAGGTAAAGAAGCATTCTGGAATCAAGCCCGGCACGCAGGCAAAAGACCTGGCGAACTAGAAGTACGCGGGGACTTCCGCAAATCCAACGCATTGAGGCTGCACCCATGTTCGCGAGGCGAGTTCTCGGGCTCCTCTGGATTGGTTGCTGCGCGGCGGCTGCTCAGCCTGCTCCTCAGGCCCGGTTCATGTCACTTGAACAGGCGCGGCCTGTGTTGGCTGCCTTCCGAACATCCCTTCCCGATGAGCTGAGAGCATCCAGCTCATTGCAGGTCGCAGTGTGGCAGAACTGGGTGCAGGAGAATGATCGCGACATCCGCGCCCGGCTGGAACGAGGCGAAGAAGATACGCTTGTAAATCTGCTGCGCTTCGGCGTCACGTTCACTCGCGAATACCGCATCGATGATGAATACCTGGTGCGCTACGGACAGAGCAGCCTGGTCAACAGCTTTGCGGAGAGACGGGCCACCGACTTGGTGCGTGCTTTAGCTGCTCCGCATCCTTCGGAAGGACTGCTGCGCATGCGCGTCTTTCTTGAGAAGAAAGGCTATCCGCTCAAAAACCAAGCGCAGCAGGCACAAGCACGTAAATATCTGCTATCGAATCTGAGCCGGATGCGCGACGAATTTGTGAAGTACCGGAGTCTGAAGAAAGACGAAACCCGTTTCCAGCTCTTCAAAGATCGCGGAATCTCGCTCGACACCAATCTTTGGCCCGATTTTCTCCTCGATGAGCACTTCCGCCGCATGGCCAGCCAAGCTCAACTCAAACCGCGTAGCATTCGCCGCGTCGCTGTCATCGGTCCCGGCCTGGACTTTGCCAACAAGGAGAAGGGCAACGATTTCTATCCGCCGCAGACGATCCAGCCTTTTTCGGTGATTGATTCGCTAATGCGCTGGGGACTCGCTGACCCGGCAGGTATCGATCTGTTTACCCTCGATATCAGCCAGGACGTTAATTTCCACGTGGCGCGCGCACGCGACCAAGCCAGTGCCGGGAAAGCATACGTGGCACAGTTGCCGTGGAATACAGCCGCCCGCCACGATCCCGCCTACCGTTCGGACTTTACCCAATACTGGAATCGGTTGGGAGATCAGATTGGGTCATCGGTCCCACCCATCGCCGTTCCCGCCGCCGCCGCTGAGACCCAGACACGCGCCATCCGCATTCGGCCGGCGATCGTCCGCCGCATCACGCCGGTCGACATGAACATCGTCTTCCAGCGACTTGCTGACGACCAGGCATTCGACCTTATCATCGGTACGAACATCTTCATTTATTATGGAGAATTCGAGCAGTCTCTGGCGCGGGCGAACGTGTCGGCCATGCTCAAGCCAGGGGGCTTTCTTCTTACCAACGACAAGTTGCCGGACACCGAACCCTCAGGCTTGCATGCCGCTGAGCCTACAGTACTCGTGGTCGCGCGCGATCCAGATGTCACGGAGTATCTGTTCTCGTACCAGAAAACGAAGTAAGTTCTGCTGCAGAAGATCCCTCCGCGAGCGCGCTCTTGAGCCGCCACAAGACCCACCCCATTGTCCCCAGCGACGTAAACCACGCGGCGAACGCAATCCGCACGACCCAGGCGGGCGCCTCGCCCACCCGGCGCAACACGAAGGGAAGAAAATTCCACGTGGTGATGTGAACGTAATCCCACGGATCGGTCAGCATGTCGTCGTTCGTCAGCCCCCACGCTTCTCGTTTGTTGAGGGCGAAAGCGACGATGTTCTTGAAGCGCAGCCAGACCACGAATGTCGGGTGCCCGAGCGTCGTGATCTGATAGAGCTCCAGCGAGAGCCAGAACATCACGGAGGCAACCTGGACTGCACCGGCGACCGCTATCAGCGCGAGTCCGACCCGCCAGACAGCTTTGCCAAGGTGAGATCGATACCGCAGAAGCAGCGGCACCGACAAAAACGCCACCATCTGAGCCGCGCTCGACACATAGCGATCGCCCCAGGCCGAATCGCCACTCCAGACCGTATAGCGCGCATAGAAGCTGATGTAGATGAACAAGAGCAGGGTCGAGCTGATGAGGTAGGCCCTGATCCCCGTACCGAACCTCTTCCAACCGATGATGACCAAAAGCATCATCAGAATCAGAAGCGGATCGAAGAGAAAAATTGACTTCTCGGGTGCAAACAGCGCACCGAGGAAACCGACATGAAACGGAACCTCGAACGGATAGTTCGCCGGCAGCGACGGATTCAGCTCGCGCCCCTGCTGCGCGAAGATTGAAACGTAAGTATTGAAGAATGATCCGAACCGATAATACTGATACCACCGGTCGATCAGCAGGAACATCGCATAGATGGGAAGCGCCGTCGCCGCGTACGTCCGAAAACGCCTCCCGACCTCCGGCAGCGACTTTTTCTCCAGCCACAGTGCGAGCAAGAGAAAGGCGCCGCCCATGATGAGGTCCATTCCGGTCGTAAGGCGGGTCAGCAGATTGAGCCCGAACGCCACCGATCCGATTACCAGCGCACGACGTTCCCCCGTGACCAGCCACTCGTACTGAAAAGCAAACCCCGCCATCGTCAGCAGCAGGATGTAGTTGTTCTCCATCATGTTCTGCGTGTAATGCAGGTGAGTGGTGCACAACAACAGTGCCAGCACGCCAGCCACCGCCTGCGGTTTCGAGAACCCGAGCAGCGCGAGCAATCGGAAGCACACCAGGACCGTCAGAACGTTGATCAGAATGTTGGTTGAGTATGCGACGATTATGCTGCGCACAGCGGGATCATTCCCGTTGTACTCGCTGAACATCGGCAGCGCCTCGACATACGTTCCAACAATGTCCGCGGGCAGCATGAGTAACGACTGTCCCATGCCGTACCACGCATAGATCGTGCCGTTGCGCCCGCGCAAACCGAAGTCGGGATAGTCGCCCGGAATCACGGGTGGCGCAGACGTCCAGAATGAGTGGGTGGTCTGCAAACGGCGAGTTGTGTCGACCGAATCGAGATCGCCCGACTGCACGCAGAACGCGATCAACCCCGCGGCCACGCACAGCAGGAACAGCGGATCATGCAATCTCGTTTTCAAACGCCGATACATGGGTGTTTTCGGACCTGAAACACGAATGAGTGGTGATAGTAACTGAGGGCGGCAGCTGTTCCAATGGGCCTACTCGGGGCCCTTCACCAAAGGGAAGGGCCCGGCTTCAGCCGGGCCACCCAGTCTGCTAATAAAATGCGGCTTTAGCCGCTGAGGTCTGCTCCGAATATTTTCGCCGAGCAACTCAGTGCGAGTGCCCGTGGCACGTTAATGTGCAGCTGCCGGTCGCGTGGTTGTAGGTAATGGGGGCACCCCCATTCGGAGCCACTACGCTCGCGTCGAAATTCACCATGCGCTCGCCTGAGATCGTGCCCGACTGCCCACCCATCCCGTGCGCCGTGTGGCACACTGAGCACGAGAAGCCAGCGTTGATGTGGCGCGCATGCTCCGTAAAGCTGCTGTTCGACAAAATCGTCGTCAGGCTGTGGCACTTCGCACACAAGGCATACGGCCCCGCCGGACCGGTATCCGGATTCGGAAACAGGTTCCCGATCGTCTGCCCCGGCACCGCAGCCTGGCTGAATTCGTATCTTCTTTCCAGGATATGCGTGTACTTCGATCCATGCGGCCCGCTCGCACCCGTTCCCCCGAATTCACGGTTGTCGTCGCTGTTGTGGCAATCGGTGCAGAGGATGCGCATCCCCATCGCACGCCCCTGCGTGATGCCGTCGATGTTCAGCATGTTCGCAAGCAAACTCGGTTGCGCGAGCGCGCTTGTCCGGTCGTGCACCACCGGATGACTCGAACTCGCTGTCAGCGCGAATTGCGGAATCATGTTCAGCGGATCGCCGGCCGACACCGTGCGCACAGGCAAATATCCGAAGACAGGATTCACCGTCTTCCCCGTGCTGGTTCCGTGACAGCGCAGGCAATTCTCATACTGGTTCACCGACGGATTCAGCACCGCGACTCCGTCCACCCCGCTGATACCGACGACATTATTCTGTGACGGCCGTACATTTGGCGGCGGCGGAAAAGTCGCCACCTGACTGGAAGCGTGCGCATTGTGGCAGTCGGCACAAGTCGAATGCCGGTTCTGATTCAGCAGCGCGCTCTCGCTGGCATCATGCACGCTGCTTCCAGTGGTGAACGGATGCCCGATCTTGGCAAACTCCACGAACACGTTGGGCGCGACCGGCGACACATTCGCCCCGCCGTTATGGCATGCAATGCATGCCTGCTCGTTCGCCCCGCGCAGTAAGCGCGCCGCACCAGGCGCATTATGCGATTGGTGGCAGGCACTGCAGGAGTTCTGCCCGACGGTCGGATAGCCTCCGACGGGCGGCTGGTTCGCAGTTTTCGACGGGCTGGTGGCATGAATGCTGGTCGTCCATCCGGTGAGCGGATTCGTTTGTCCCGTCATCACGCGATTCGCATCGTGACACGCCAGACAAAGTTGCCCATTCGAGCTATCACGTACCAGGAAATTCAGATTCACCGGATCGCCCGCCTGGACGTGCGGGTTGTGGCAGCTGGTGCACTCGATGTTGCCCTTCACCAGCTTCACGGCGCCGGAGGGATCCGCGGTCTTCCCCTGCGCCACGATCGACGCCGCCAGATCGGGCGTGTCCTTCATCGGCAGCACCAGGCTGAACGGATGCGATCCCTGTAAATTCGTCCCGAATACATCCAGGGCTTTCATGCTGCCCGTCATCGGAATCTGCTTGTAGGCCACGGTCTGCCCGGGCGCCACCGTCCCGTCATGACAACTCAGGCACAAGCTGCTGGCCTGCCCGAGCGGCGGCTGAGGATTCGCCTTCTGCCCAAACGTCGTACTGGTATATGGCGTGTAGGTTTGCGTGGAGAGGGTCTGATTCCACAGCGGAGTCGCTCCGCCCACTCCCGAATGGGGCGCATGACAATAAAGACAAGACGCCGACAGCCCGCCACTGATCGGAGAGCCGCCCGCCGGAGTCAGATCATGCGCGCCGAGTACATCGCCGCCGACCACCTGCGCCATCATTCCCGCGCTGGCCAGCGCCAGCCATATCAGCGTTGCTGCGGTCTTCCACTTCACTCCGCGCCTCCCGTGCCAGATTTGGGTAGCCCGAAGTAGTGAAAAACCTGCACGCGCCGGTTGAATGAATCCACGACCAGCACTCGGTCGTTGTGGTCGATGAACAATCCCGCCGGCAACTGGAAGTCGCCAAAGCCTGTGCCCTTGCGCCCGAAGTAGTAAAGCAACTGCCCTTCGCGATCGAATACCTGCACGATGTTGTACAGCGCGTCGACCACGTACAGATGTCCTTCTGAATCGACGCCCACGCCCTTAGGCCGGAACATCGCGCCTTCGCCGTCGCCGACGCGTCCAATCGTGTATTGGAACGTGCCCTCGCGATCCAGCACCTGCACGCGGAAATTCATCGCGTCGACCACTACCAGGTCTTTGCCCTCGAGCCGCAGCTCGGTGGGGAAATTGAACTCGCCGTTGCCCGCGCCGCCCTTGCCGAATTTCGCGAGCACGCTGCCGTGCATGTCCATCATGAAAATCTGATTGCGGTACGTGTCAGTCACGAAAATGTGCTGCGTCGCGGAATCCACCGCAATGCCGGTGGGACGCTTGAACATCCCTTCGCCACCCTTCAGGCTGCCGATCACCTGGCGCAATTTCCCGCCCGCATCGAACACGAATACTTTCCCGGCATCCGAATCGGTGACATAGATATTGTCCTGCGCATCCACGGCCACGCACTGCGGCCACTTCATCGCATCTTTTCCTTCGGAGTGCGACAAGAACTTATATTTCTCGTGCTCGAAATCAAAGATGTGCACGCCCGGCGCACCCGGATCGGTCACGATGATCCGTCCCCTCGAATCGCTCACCACGCTGTACGGACGCACCATGCGGTGAAACTCGGGCTCGCCCGCCACCACGTCCACCACTTTGTTCCAGAACCCGCGCTTCGGTTTCGCTTCGCGCTCGTAGCTGAAGCTGCGCTCAAACACCAGCTTCCGCCCGCCCTCCAGCTGCAGCACGGGGACGTTCACGGTCTCAGGCGTCTTCGCCTTGGAGGCGAATGACGTCGGCGCGGCAATCACGCAGGCTACCGCCAGCGCGAAGAACTGGGCCCTCTTACCCCAATCTCCGGGCGCGCGCTTTAGAAGAAGTTGAACCACCGCTGTACCCCGAAGTAGTAGGTGTTGATGTCAGCCGGAGCCGTGCCCGACGCGCTGAACCCCTGCACGAATTTGCTATACCCGGCCGTAAACCACATCTGCCGGAACTGGTATTGCAGCCGGACGACTGCGTTCTCTGTGTTGTTGTGTGATCCCAGGGTGCCATTGAGCGTATCACTGAAAGCGCGTGAAAAACTGGCCGAGGCCGTGAACCGCTTGAACGGGTTGAATCCCACTCCGCCGCCGTAAGAATGGCCGCCGTACATAATGATGTCGAGCGGCAAGGGAATGGGATTGGGCGTCGGGTTGAGAACGACTCCGCTCCCCAGTAACGCCGTCCCATCGGATTTCGTATAGCTCCCACTCACCCCGAACCACCTCGCCGACAATCCGGTTGTGTAGTTCTGCGAGTGTGTTCCATAGCCCGCGGAGGTATTAAGCAGGCTGCGCGATCCACCCGCGCTGGCGTTCCAGTGCAGTAACCCAAACTTGCGGCCCAGCGCGGCGTTGTAGCCGAAACCCGAGGTCGTGTAACCGATCAGCAGGGTCTGCGTGTTCTGGTAGTAGTTCCCTGCCCCACTCAATTCCCAGCCACTCACCCTTCTGGAGTACGACAGTGAACTCAGCAATCCGATCGTGCTCAGCCCCGACGCATCCACCGTGGTACGAGTCACCGCTAACACCGCACTCATCGAGCCACCCAGCACGTGGTTCCAATAACTCACCGAACCCGTCATACCATTCGAGCCGAACGTCTTGCCGAAATAGGCCTGCTGTCGGCGTTCCACCGTCCCGGAAAGCAGGAAATGCGTAGTTAGGTTGTAGGTAGCCAATGCACTCATGTCGAGAGAATTGGAGTGCTGTCCCGGCGTCTTCTGCCGAGTAACTTCTCCCGCCGTCTCGATATTCTGAACGAGCGTTCCTACCAGGTTGTCCGAGTAGGTTATATTCGCGCCCAATGCGAGAGCTTCCTTCGGATGGAGCGTTACGTTTGACCCAACGGTATTGACTGAACCCCGATAGCTGGTCTGGGCAAATTCCGAATCGAAATTCGAATGGCTGTAGTTTGTCGATGTGCTGCCGTGCCAGGGCAGGTCGTGACTCGCGCCCAATGAATAGGAATTCCCTGAACTCGCGGAGGTTATTCGCTCGTTCGTGACCAACTGCGGGTAGTCCGCGTGATTCTGGGACCGAACATAACCGCCATTCAAATTGAACCCAGCCCACCGATAGTTGCTGTGCAGATTGAAGTTTCGGTAGATTGAACTTCCGTTGGCGTCTTCCCCATAAATCGAGTAATTGTTGTGCCCTTGCAAGTAATTCACGCTCAGGCTGGGAGCATCGGGCAGGTTGACGCCCCATCCGACGCTGAATCCGTCCGAGTTGCCGTGGGTCGTCGCGTTCGCGACGCCCGGGGCACCAAACGTGCCCAGGCTGTTGTAGCTCTTCGAGTAACTCACTGATCCAGGAAAGTGGCTGCCGCTGAATAAGAACGCGCTCGCGGTAACGCCGCTGCTGTCGGAGACTGACTGGGATGACGAATTGGCCCGCGACTGGTTGTAGTAGGGGCTGATGTCGAAGTTAAGGAAGTTGGGCGTGTAATACGAGCCCGTCAGATTGCCGGCCCCCCCGAAATTCAACCCATGGTCCGAAGGTAGCGTGCTTCCATAGTCCGCGTTGTATCCGAACGACGCCTGGCCATTCAGATTCATGCTGATGTTGTCGCCTACCGTAACTTGCGCGGATGCGCGCAGGGCCAGCGCCATGATCGCCACCCCCATCCATCGTGCTGCTTGCGTCCTCATGGCATTCCACGCCTTTCTCCCCATTACAGTTCTTCGACTTTGGCATGCGCGCGCAGTCTCTTGTCGAGGGCGGCACGTAGTTCTTCACCCTTCTGCTGCTTCAGTTCCTTGCGCAGACCATCTTTCACTTCTTCAAACTTCCGCATGCCGGCCGGATTGTGCGCGTTCAGGCGGATGATCGTGTACCCGCTCTCGATCGGAACCAGTCCGCTGATCTGGCCCGGCTGCAAGGACTGGGCCGCCTGCAACACTTCCGGGGGCAGCTTCGCTCGGTCCACTGCCTTGCGGTCACCCATCATTACGCGGTAATCGTCTTCCGAGATTTTCTCGGCCAGCATGCCGAACTGCTCGTAGTCCTTCGTGGCCTTGGCCTGGTTCAGCGCATCCTCAGCGTGCTTGCGGACTTCTTTGAGCTGCGCGGGTGTGGCCTTTTCCGGCGGTAAAATTGAAATCGTCTGGATCGCGAACGTCTCGGGCACCCGGAATTTGTCGGGATTTTTGAGGTAGTAATTTTTCGCCTGCTCCAAGCTGACCCCTGTCCGGTTCTTCACCTCGAGGTCCAGCAGTTGATCGATCAGCAGGGAACGCTCGACCTTGGCGCGCAGAGTGCGCTGGGAGTTGTTGCACTCCACCTTCAGAAACTCGCGATAGACATCGGGACTCTTGAATTGTTTCCGGAAGTCGGCAAGTGCTCGCTCCATCTTGGTGGCTGGAACCGTAAGTTCGCGGCGGCGTGCTTCCTGGTACACCAGTTCCTCGAACACCATCATCTTCAGCGCACCCGTCCGGATGTCGGCTTCCATCGCTTTCGGAAAGCCGCCGTTATGTTGGCGCGCGTACGGGAAAATCGCATACATCTCGCGCAATAAATCGCGATCCGTCAGGATTGCGCCATTCACGCGTGCCACCGGACGGCCAGCAGGCTCGCGTTGCACTAACTCATTTCCTGGTTTCGCCGAGATCGCGGGCGCATGCGATACCGCAAGCTGCGCGGCCAGCGGCGTAATCGTCAACATCACCAGGCACCAGGTTTTGAGCGTCGTTCGCATACGTTCCTCGTTTTCAAGAAGCGGGGGGAGAGCTTTCCTCCCCCCAATCTATGAATCGCCTCCGACTAGGTCGTGGGCAGATTCGCATTGTGCATTTCGTTCGCTTCGGCACCGTGGCAGCTGCGGCAGAATTGCGCTGCCGAGTTGCTGGAAGTGTCGCCCGGGTTGTAGTAGCCACGGACGAAGAAGCTGGTCTTAAACACACCAGCCACTCCACCAATCGTGCCCTTCCAGGAGTTCATGCTGTGCTGGTCGTGGCAGGTCATGCAGGTCACGGCCGGCTTGCCGCCGATCGCCGAGGTTCGGACGACCCAGCCATAGTCCTGCTGGAACTGCGCAAACGAGCTGCCCGCTGGAGCCGTGATTTTGCCAGTGGAATCGATCGTGCAATCCCAGTCATACGTTCCGCCGCAGCCGACTGTCGCCAGCGGTCCCACCGGGTGATCGTTGTTGTAATCGCCCTTGGTGCCGCCGTCGTTGCCGAGCAGCGTGGGGGCGTTGCCGCCGATGGCATTCGGAATAACTTCAACCGTCGAGCCTTTCATCATGCCGTTCACGGCCAGGTTGCCGTCATGGCAGCTCAGGCAGAGCATGATGCCGACCATGGGGTCATGGGCGCCGGCAGAGGAGTTGGCTGGAGTCGTAACCGGGAATTCACCCGCGTCGCCGAACGCGAACGTCTGGGTGTAGTAGGGCTTCAGATCGGTGCCCCACAGGGCGACGTCGCCGGAAGTGGCATCTGCAGTCGCGATGCCGTTGCCGCGTGCGCCGTTGTGCGGAGAGTGGCAGGCCACGCAGCCCCGGCCATAGACCAGGTGCGCGCCCAACACGTCACTCGTCGGGTGATAGTTGGAGTCAACTGCGATCGCCATCGCCCCGAAGGCGACGATGACCAACAGAACTAACATTGCTTTCTTCATAATCTAAAAGACCTCCTGATGATGTGTTGCAACACGTTCTACTACTTGTCTTGCCTGCAGCCGAGGTACCTTCCGTCTGCAGTTGACGTCTGCCCGCGGGCAGACGAACTGGTCGCGGCTACTGCGGCGCCGCGGAATCTTTTTTGTCGCTCTTCGCATTGGCCGTCTCTCCGGCTCCGGTCGCCTGCTCCGCCTTCGCGCGCTCCACGCGAATCTGCTCGGCCTCGGCGTCGGTCACATAACGGAACATCTGCACCCGTCCGGGAAATTGTTCTGACGTGATCACGCGGTTGAACTTGGTGTCGATCGCGATGTCATAGGGGCGCGGAAAACTGTCCGGGCCATTGTCCCGGCTCTCCGAAATAGATCAGCAGCTGGCCTTCCCGGTTGAAGACCTGCACGCGCTGCTGTACAGCATCCATCACCCAGATGTGTCCGTCGCCGTCGACCGCAATGCCCTTAGGCCGCGCGAGGTAGCCCGGACCATCGCCGTTCTTGCCGAACATGCTGATAAACTTCCCGTCGGCGTCGAAGATCTGCACGCGATTGTTCAGCGTGTCGGTGACGTAGACGTTCCCGTCCTTGTCCACCGCCACGTTGGTGGGAAGCGAGAAGGTTCCCGGGTCGGTCAGGGTGTGCTTCTTGCCGGCAACGCCGATCTTGCGCAGCAGCTTGAACGTGTCGGCGTCGAAACACCGCCACGATGTCGTTCTGCGTATCGACCACATAGAGGAACCGGTTCTCGGTGTCGATGGCTATCCCACCCGGCCGCGCCAGGACGTCAGCTCCAATTGCGGCCTCTTCGGTCCATTTGCCTGGGCCCTGTTTTGCGGGACTGATAACCGTTACGCGGTGCAACTTGTCATCGCTGACGAAAATGCGGTCGTTGTCGTCGATCGCCAAACCGTTGATCAGTCCGAAGTGCGCGTCTTCACCGTTCCTGATCAATTCGACCTGGTCCTTTTTCTCAGCGTCGAAGATGAAGATCGCGCCCACTGCCTGATCCGCCGCATAAATGCGGCCCTTGGAATCGAATGCCACGCCGTAGGTGCGCACTAGTTGGAACGGCAGCTTCAAATCCTGATCTGCCTGCGGCTTCGTTCCCGCGAGGCGGTCCATCCAGCCCTGCTTCACTTTCTGCTTGCCCTTGACCACCGTGTTGAAGTCGATCTTTTCGTCCCGTGAACTGTTGCAGGAAGCGAATGCGGGTGATCGCCGGCGGGTTTGGCCATACGATCTTGCTGATATCGAAGTTGACCCGCTTGGGCAGCTGCGCGGACGGATCCGGAGCCTTCTTTTTCTTATCCCCAGCAAACGCAGGCAGCGCCAGGACAATCAGCAGGAGGAGGGCCAGCATCGTCCAGATCCCTTTGCGATTCGAACTTGAGCTCAGCGGCAACATGTCTCGTCTCTCCTCACCTCGACATCAACTTGCCCTTGTGGCAGGTATTACAGAAATCCATGTTCGGTTTTTGGTCCTTCACCAGCAGTCCCGCTTGCTCTGACGAGTGCGGCTGGTGGCAAGTCAGGCAAGTCATTTGCCCAGCCGTAGGATTGTCGCGATCGACTGGTCCCGCCACCGGGTGAAAGTCCACCGGATGTCCGATGCCGTACTTCAACTGCAGCACCGGGGCCTTGCGCAGGTAGCCTTCCGGCAACTTCACTTTGCCTTCGTAAATCGTGATCAAGTGCTCGGCTTCGATCTTTGCGGGGCTGCGATCCGGACCGTGGCACTCTAGGCACGCCGTGTTCGTATCTTTTGCGCGCAGCAGGTGCTGGTTCTCGCCGCCGTGCGGTTCGTGGCAGGTCGCGCATCCTTGCTCGAACACCGGCTGGTGGATGTTCTTTTTCTTGTGCTGCTCGGCTTGATCCGCGTGGCAGGTCAGACAGGCGTTCACCGGATCGGGCTTGATGAATCCTGGAGTCTTACCGGCATGCGGATCGTGGCAGTCGGTGCAATCGCCCGCTGCGCCTGGATGCTGGACCTTCGCGCCCTCGATCTGCTTCACCTTGTCGTCGTGACAGGTGACGCAGAGATCTTTCGCGCTCGCCGCCGTCAGCACTACCTTGCCGTCCTTGGCCGGCTTGTGGCAGCTGTCGCACATGTTGTTCTCGAACGGATTGTGCGTGAACGCCTGCATCAGCTTGGGCGACTTCGACTGGTGCGGATCGTGGCACTGAATGCAGTTCGCGGTTCCAAACGGCTGGTTCTGATGCGCCTTCTGTAGGTTCGCGTCTTTCGGATCGTGGCAGTCGACGCACAGCGCAGGGGCCGACTTGGTCAGGTGATAATCGAATTCTTCTTTGCCGCGCTCGCCCGTCTTGTGCGTGACGTGGCAGGTCTCGCATCCCATGTCGAGCGCCGCGTGCCGGCTGCCCTTCGCCGGAGTGTCCAACCCGATCTTGTGGCAGCTGAGGCAAAGATTTTCTTTCGCGTCGCCTGAGCTGGCCTTCAGCAACTGGTTCTTGTTGTCGCTGGCGTGCGGGTCGTGGCACTTCATGCAATCGCGAACCGCTGGCGTGTGCACGACACCTTTAATGTCGGCGGCGTTCTTGTCGGCGTGGCAGGTGAGGCACAACGCGTAAGGCGTGGTCGTGATCAGCTTGACCCGCGTTACATCTTTATTCACCCGGATTTCGTGGCAGCTCAGGCAGCCCATCTGGATCGCCGAGTGGACCGCTTTCCCTTTGGCCTTGTCTTCGTGGCACTCCAGGCACTTCTTGGCGTCGGTGTTCTTGTCGAGCGGAACAGGGTGAGTCGCGCTGAAGGCCGGTGCCGCAGCGATGAGGATTGTTAGAGCGAACAGCATCACTGCGAGGAGAGGGATCCCGGCGGTGGCTGCCATCGGCTTCCGAATTTGTCTTGCGAACGACACCTTACGTAACCCTCTGCCTATAGCTTTTGCACGACCCTCGCCTTTGAGGGCGGGCCTTCGGCAGATTTTCGCGGCACCTGTAAGTCCATGCTGGACAGAAGCTTGTGCAATCCCACCTCTTGGCAATGGGGGGCAAACAGCCGGAGTCCCGACCGGGTAATGGGCCTTCTCCCCCAGCACCATTGGTGAAATGCCCCAAGTCAGTAATGCTGAAAATCGCAACAGGAAGTCGCTAGGTTGCGGATTGATGTGGAATGCAGACATGATCCGGCGATGAAACATTCAACAGGACGGGGTCAAGCGGGAGTAAGTGCGCGAAGCACACGACCCGGTGACCCAGAACACATGCTCGTGTAATTGCGTGAAATCACCGAAACCTCGTTTGTCTTGTGGGATTTGGCCCATGTCGAGCCGCTCGGCCCTGGGCGGCGTCGGGGCAACGGCCTGATTCGGCGACACTTAACGATCTTCGACACTATGGTGCCAGAGTTGCATTTCTGGAGGGCGGAGAAGGAATCGTTATGGCTGCTGCATCGACCCGTTGGACCCGAAATGCCTGGCAGACACTTAGCTCCATCAAGACCGGGGTCGTATTGCTGATCACGGTGGTCGTCCTTTCCGCCGCCGGCACCGTCGTCCTGCAGAGGCCAGCGACCGAAGCCGACGAGATGCAGCGGGCCTACTCGCCCCAGGTGCTGCGTTTCCTGGACGCGATTGGCCTCACTGACGTTTTCCACGCGTGGTGGTTCATCACGTTGATGCTGCTGGTAAGCCTGTGTATCGTCGCAGCTTCCATCGAACGCTTTCCGAACGCTTGGCGGTACTTCGCCCGGCCTTACAAGTATCCCGACAAGAATTTCCGGCGCGCGCTGGCTACCCAAAAGTCAATTTCCATTCCCGACGAAGAGAGCGGGCTGGTTGCCGCCGAACGCGCATTGCATGACGTCGGGTTCAAAGCGGAGCGGGTCGTGCAGAGCGATCACTTCGCCTTGTTTGCCGAGCGCAACCGCATTTCAGAGATGGCCGTCTACATCGTGCACGCTAGCCTGTTGCTGATTTTCTTCGGCGGCATCGTGGATGCACTCTGGGGATGGCGCGGCTTCCTTACCCTCACGCCGGGTCAGCAGGCAAGCATCATCGAGGTGCGCGACGGCACGAAAAAGTTCCTACCCTTCGCGGTTCGTTGCGATGGCGCGGGCCAGGAAAACTATCCCGACGGCACGCCGAAAAAGTGGTGGTCGCAGCTTGCAGTTGTGCAAGGCGGGAGTGATCTGCAAAAGAAGCAGATCGTCGTCAATGATCCACTCGTTTACGGCGGCGTCCGCTTTTATCAATCGAGCTACGGACCGACCGGCAAGATCGACAAGCTGATCGTTTCAGCAATGGCAGCAACGGGCGTCGGCGAGAAGAAAGAACTCGCCCTCCCGGTTGGCGGATCCGCACCACTCGACGCGGACACCACCGTCACACTGGCGGAGTTCTTCCCCGACTTCGTGATCGAAGACGGGCAGGTCTACAACCGTTCGAATTCTGTCGAAAATCCGGCGGCGCACTTTGTCGTGACCTCGCGCACTAGCGGCAAGAGCATCAATTACTGGCTGCCGCCGCTTGAGGGACGCGCGGAGAATGCGCAATCGCCCTACCTGTTCGAAGCGCTCGATTTGAAGGTCGGCTACTTCACGGGGCTCGAGGTTTCGCACGAACCGGGACAGTGGGCGGTGTGGACGGGCGTCGTGCTGATGGGCATCGGCCTGACGATCGTCTTCTACCTGGCGCACACCCGTTTCTGGGCCGTGCCCGTCCAGGACGCGAACGGTAAGCTCACGCTTTGGATCGGCGGGACCGCCAATCGCAATCGGGAAGCTCTCGAGCAGCGCTTCCGCATCCTGGCCGAAAAAGTAGAGGCCGAATTGAAATTGCACAAGGATGCGCCAACGCACGACCAAGTCGCTTCCATCGTCTAGAGGTCAATCTGTAACGGAGGAAATTCATGGCTCGCGCACGAGTAGAACAACAGCAACCCGCCGCCACCGGCACGACGTTGATCGTGATGGTCGGCCTGGGCATTGCGTTTCTGCTGTTCATAGCCTTTCTTAACGTCGTAAAGGGTGGCAACCTTCTGAACGAATCGAATCTGCTCTACGCCGCGTTGATCTTCTACGCGGGAGCAGGCGCTCTTTACCTGGGCTTCGGTGTGACGGGCACGGATTCGTACGTTCGCTTCGCGTCGCTCGCGACCTGGCTCGGGCTGGCGGCGAATACGGGTGCTGTCGCTCATCGCTGGTACGAGGCTGGACATCCGCCGTTCGCCAGCATTTATGAAATGCTGCTGAGCTTCGTGTGGACGCTCGCCGTCCTGACGCTGATCGCCGAGAAGAAGTTTGGCGTGAAAGTGATCGGCACGGTGACGATGCCGGTGGCCATCGTCGGTGTCGTGCTCATGCAATTGCTGCGCACCGAAGTGCATCCCCTGGTGCCCGCCCTGCAATCTACCTGGCTGCACGTGCACGTGACTCTGGCCATGCTGGCGTATGCCGCTTGCGCATTGAGTTTCGCGCTTGCGCTGATGTTCCTTATCCAGGACAAGGTGCGCAATGAGACCTTCCTGGCCGCAACCAGTTTGTTCGGAATCGGAGTGTATGCCGGAATCCTGACGCGTTTCGAAAATTGGGGCGGCCTCAGCGTGATCGCCTGGAATGCCAAAGACAAATCGGAAATGTTTCTGCAGCGCGGAGTGCGACTGCTCGTTGTGATTCCGGATCTCGGCTGGCTGATGCTGCTCGTCCTGCTGGTGGTCGCCGCTCCATTCATCCTGTACCTCGCCGGCACTTTGAAAAAGAACGAGTCTCTGTTCGCGTTGGCGAACCGCGCGGTGTTCATCAGCATTCTGCTCCAGGTCGTCGCGCTGCTGGTGTTCCTGCTGCGCGCAACCAGCGGCCAATATCGCTCGCTCGATGCGGAGGGACTCTTCGCCACCAGCCTGGCGGCGAGTCCCTTCATTCTTTCCGGTCTCGTAGGCGGGATCTTCAGCTCACTGATGTACCTGCTGCTGCTATGGCGGCGGACTGACCTGGAACGCTTGCTGCCCTCCGCGGAAGCGCTTGACCGTATTACGTACAAGACCATCTGCATTGCATTTCCGCTGCTCACCCTGATGATTGCAGCCGGCGCGTACTGGGCCAATCGCACCTGGGGCTCTTACTGGAGCTGGGATCCAAAAGAAACCTGGGCCGCGATCACCTGGCTGGTATACGCCGGCTACCTTCATATGCGCATTACCCGAGGATGGCGTGGGCGGCGCGCGGCTTACTTTGCGATCCTGGGATTTGCGGTCGTGATGTTCACGTTCTTCGGAGTGACGTATTTGTTACCGGGATTGCACGCGTACGCGTGATGATTCAAGAGGACTTGAGTTAAAGAACCGGGAGTGAAAGGAAGCGCAATGCTATCGCCAGTCAACGTTCGGCGCGACGAGTTGGGTATGTCCAGTGTGCGCGTGAACTGGCAGGTCAAGACCGTGCTTCCCGTGGCCTTCATTCTGCTGAACGGCCTGCTCCTCTTCCTGATGGCGACGGTGTCGCTGCGTAATCCGGAACGCCATCAGGTTTTGATCGTTGCGGGCACGGGCGCGGTGGCGATCTGCGCCGCGGTCATGATTGCCCTGGCTTACTTCATTCAGCGCCCGATGGTGGAGTTACAGGAGAAGATCGCTAGCGTGGGCGAGGGTGACCTCGATGTGTCTGTCAATTTCGCGAAACGCAACGACGAGATCGGCGACCTGGGCCGCAACTTCAATCGCATGGTCCAGCAGTTGCGCGAGAGCCGCGAGGAAATTGATCGCCTGCATCGCAACCAGATGTCGCGGGCGGAACATCTGGCCACCCTGGGGGAACTGGCCGCTGGTCTGGCGCACGAAATTAGGAATCCGCTCGCTGGAATCGCGGGCGTGATCGAGATTGTGGGCCGCGACCTGCCCTCCACGAGTCCCGCGCGCGCGGTCGTGAAAGATGTCCGCCACGAGATCGCGCACATCAACCGCATCCTCACCGACTTGCTCCAAACGGCGCGGCCACATCCGCCTGAAGTCCGCCCAAGCGATCTGAATACCACGATCGAGCATGCGGTAATGCTGGCGCGCCAACAAGTACTCTCCAAGCCCGTGCAAATCGATCTGGAAAAGGATGCGTCCCTGCCTCTGGTAGAGCACGACAGCGATCAGATGCACCAGGTGCTGCTCAACCTGCTGCTGAATGCTGTACAGGCCATCGAAGGCACCGGAAACGTTCGAGTGGTAATCCACGGGCGGAAGGACAGGGTCCTGATTTCGGTAGCCGACAGCGGCCGCGGCATCTCAGCCGACCATCTGCCGTTCATCTTCCGTCCGTTCTACACCACGAAAGGGAACGGAACGGGACTGGGCCTGTCGCTCGCGCGACGCATCGTCGAAGATCACCGCGGCCGGATTGAGGTGGAGAGCGAAGTCGGGCATGGCACAGAGTTCCTGATCACGCTGCCCATCCGCCAGACCCCTCAGGCCGAAAATGCCGAAGCCGCTGCTTGCTGAAATTCAGCATGTTCTCAACATCCCCACTCCGCCTCGCCGGGCTTTGCGAAATAACGCCGGGAATCGTCTGGCGCGTCGGAAGTGGAGCCGATTTTCATCAAGGTCAGTCGCGCCGCTTCGATCGAGCGGTCCTTCTCCATGGGCGACAACTCCTCCCATGACTCCGAAGTCGCTGTTACGCCGAAACTGGTATGATCACAGAGGGCTTCCCGATAGTGGTGAAAAATTTGCGCTAGTTGCTCCGCTGAAACTTCTTGTATCCACATAGTTGAGGTTTCCTTCCAATGCCTTATCGTTCATGCTGCGATATCAATGGATGAGTCGGGGTCGGCAGGCAAAAGTTCGAGATATTCGAGCGGGGCTGAGTCGAGCCTTAAGAAGTAGCCGGTCCAATCGCTTTTCAAGTCCCGAAGAAGCGCAAGCGTGAACTTCGCGTAAAATGCGGCGCCAGCTGCCACTACCGCTGCCAGTGTGATATCCGCCATCCTGCCTCCGGCTAAACTTCCGACGCTCTTCATTCGACACCTGCAGGCATAAAGGTCGAATAAAGCCGGCATAAATTGTCCGTAAAGACGCCCGGCGGCCGGAAAGATTGGCGCTTACCGGACTTTTGAGCGGTATTTGCTTTCACATACTGGTGGGCTCCCGTAAATGCTGATCGTGGTGGCCGTAGTAAGCTATTGTTGGATGGCTTCCGAGAAGATCCTGATAGTCGACGATGAGCGTCTCGTCCGCTGGTCGCTGAAGCAAAAGTGTGAGGAGTGGGGCTACCACGTGCTCGAAGCCGAGGCCGGCGAGCCCGGTCTCAAAGTGGCGCAGCACGAATCCCCCGACCTCGTGCTGCTCGACGTGCGCATGCCCGACCTGAGCGGCCTCGAAGTGCTCGACCAGCTCAAAAAAAACGGGGACGCGCGCGCGGTGATCATGATTACCGCCGACCCCCAGCTTGATGACGTAAAAGCAGCCCTCAAGCTGGGCGCCTACGACTTCATCGGCAAACCGCTCGATTTCGACGAACTGCACGTCACCATCAAGAACGCGCTGGAGACCACGCGCCTGCGAACCGAAGTGCAGTCTCTGCGCGGAGAAGTGCACCGGCGCGCCGGCTATCACAACGTGGTGGGCGTCTCTGCAAAGATGACCGAGCTGCTGAACTTTGTACGCAAGGTAGCCGCCAGCGAAGCCACTACCATCCTCATCCAAGGCGAGAGCGGTACGGGCAAGGATCTGATCGCCAAGGCGATCCACTACGAGAGCTCGCGCGCAGAAAAAGCCTTCGTCGCCATTAACTGCTCGGCCATTCCTGAAACTCTGATGGAAGCCGAGTTGTTCGGTCACGAGAAGGGCGCATTCACCGACGCCAAGCAGATGAAGAAGGGCCTGTTCGAGATGGCCGACGGCGGCACGCTCTTCCTTGATGAGATCGGCGAACTGTCGCCCCTGCTGCAAGCGAAACTGCTGCGTGTGCTTGAGGACCAGGTTATCCGACGTGTGGGCGGCGTGCGCGACATGCAAGTCGACGTGCGGGTGATCGCGGCCTCGAATCGCGATCTGGAAAAAGCGGTTCGCGAAGACCAGTTCCGCCAGGACCTTTACTACCGGCTCGCCATCATCGCCATCTTTATCCCGCCCCTGCGCGATCGCAAGGAAGACATCCTGCCGCTGGTCGATTCCTTCATCGAACGCTACAACGTCCGTTTCAAGAAGTCAGTCCGCGGACTTTCCGACGACACCCGCAAGTTGCTGCTGAATCACAACTGGCCGGGCAACGTGCGCGAGCTAAAAAATACGATCGAGCGAGCGATGATTCTGGAAGAAGAAAAGTTTCTCCGCCCCATGTACTTACCGTTCTCTGTGGCGGAAACGGGCGGGCGAACGCTGTTTGAGCGGACGGCCGCACCGGAAAATGGCCAGGCTCTGGCCAATGGCCGCACGCTGCCGCGCCTGTATATTCCCGAAGGCGGTACTTCGTTGGAAGAAGTGGAGCGAGCCATGGTGGAACTCGCCATGCGCCAATCCAACAGCAATCAGACGCAGGCGGCAAAGCTGCTCGACATCAGCCGCGACGCCTTGCGGTACAAGCTGAAGAAGTTCGGTTTGATGCCGGGCGACGAGGACGACAGCGGATCGACGCCAACCGCCTGACGATTCGACCACAACGAAGTGGCCCGCGGATTTCAGATTGCAGATTTGTGAACCAATTCGTATCTGTGCGACGTTCAATCTTAAATCTGAAATCATCAATCTGAAATTGTCGCTTGCTGCCCGAATCGCTGCGTGGCGTACCCGATGATCGTGCCCACGATTCCGCCCGGCAACATGATTTCGAAATAGTAGTGATCGGGCCCGGGCTGCATCCGGCAGACGCCATACGCCAGCAACAAGCCCACGCCCAAGCCAAACACAAGCCCCAGAGCGAGTGAATTCACTTTGCGCGCAAAGTAGCCGATCAGGATCCCCGCGATCAAACCCTTTACCGTCGAGCCGACGACGATCCCCATCATTTGCGAACGCACCGCCGGCGTGAACCACGCACTCAGCCCGTCAAAAATTCCAAGAATCCCTCCCAGCACGAGCCCCAGCACTGGTTTATTCATCGTCATTCTCCTCGCGGGATTTCACCCGCTCATGCTTCTATTCCACAGGCACCGGAAAGTCTTTAACGTGGACGGAAAAATATCAGCAAGGCTCGCACGACGACGTAGACAAGCAATAGAAGGATCCAGGTGCGGTTACGGGCTAACCAGCGCCAGGCGCGAGACAGCACTCCCTCCGGATAAGCGCTCACCGGCAGGCCGTCGACGAAGTGGGCAACGTCGTCTGCGAGATACTGGACCGAAGCGTAACGCGTGCCGCGATCTTCAGCCTTCGCCTTGCGCCAGATCGCTGCCAGCCGGGCCGGCACGCGCGCTTGCGCATTCTGGAAAAGAACTTCGAGGATCGCGCCCAGCGCGTAGACGTCCGCCTGCTGATCCACGGCCTCGCCTTTGCGTTGTTCAGGAGACATGTAGCCGGGGGTACCGAGCACGCTGCCGTGTGCTGTGGCCACGGTTGGTGGCGCCAAATCCACAGCCCGACTTTCGGACGCGGAACCGTTCGGGCCGGGCGCGATCCCTTCCGCCAGCAACTTCGACAGCCCCCAGTCCATGACCAGCACCTCGCCGAACGGACCGACCATGATGTTGGCGGGCTTCAAGTCACGGTGCAAGACGCCGTGCGCATGTGCAAACGCTACCGGCTCGCAGATGCGCAGAAACATCCGCAAGCGATCCGACATTGGCCCGGTTTCGTTCCTCAGTTCATCCAGCCGCTTTCCCTGCACTAACTTCATTGTGTAGTAAGGACGCCCGTCGGGCAACGTTCCGGCGTCATGCACGGGAACGATCCCAGGATGCTCCAGCTTGGCAATCACCTGAGCCTCCTGCAGTAGCCGCGCGGAAAGGCTGGGATCGTCGACGTTAATTATCTTCAGCGCAACTTCGCGCTCGAGCGTTCTGTCTTCGACGCGGAACACCGCGCCCATGCCGCCCTGCCCCAGCTTGCCGAGCAGAGAGTAGCGCGTACCGGAAAGGTCGGGTGCATCGGCCGCTGCGCGCAGCCGTTCCAGAGCGGAATCGCTGAGAAAAGTCACGGAACCTGAACTCCCAGCAAGGTCTGCGCTTCGCGTCGGAACTCATGCTCGCTCCCGGTCATTGTGCGTAATTCTTCGAGCACGATCCGCCGGAATTCTCTACGCGCATATGCCAGGTAATTCGTGACGTCCGTGGGCTTGACTCCAAACCGCCTGGCGACCTCTTCGTAGGTGAGCTGCTTGCCGCCCTCGTCGATGTCGTACAGTTCGAGCAATTGAAAATGCAGTGACTTGCCCTTCGCCTCGCATTCACTTCGAAGGCGATCGACCGCCAATCCGAACAGGCTGCGCGCAAACTCCTTCGCGAAGAATTCCTCGGGACCGCCTGGGCCGGCGACGGGCAGTTCAAGCAGTTCGCCTTCCGCAGACACGAAGTCCAGCGGCAGGATGGCGACGTCGCCCCCACGTTTCTGGCGCTGCGCCGCCTTGTCGGTATTCATGACCAGGCCATCGACGCACACCCGCAGGTAAGTTCGCAGATGGGCCTTGGCAGGATCAAAGCGGTCGAGAAGATTCTTTTCGATGAGACGGGCGAAGAAGTCCTGGGTCAAGTCCTTGGCTTCTTCATTCGGTTTGTCCCAGTGGAGACGAATGTACTTGTAGACCGGCTTCCAGTATGCCGAGATGAGGACGTCGAGCGCGCGTTGGCGCTGTTCCGCTAGCGGGCTGCGCGCGCCCTCGATGACGGACCAGCGCGTCAGAGGAAACTGCTGCCGCACTCCACCCATGCCTGTGTCTTCGGACAAAGCCTGCATCCCTGTTGGACGCTGCGGAGTGTACGTGGAGAGCCTGTCCGGCTACAAGATGGCAAAGCAAAAGGGAGATTCTTGATGAATCTCCCTTGCTGATGCGCCCGCTCGTATATGAGCGGATGAAAGCGGGCGCCCTCGTGCAAACCTCAGACTCTGGTGCCGGCAAGCGCCTCTTCAGGCGTTTCCAGGTGGAACAGGCGCCGCACCGCAACCGTCATCTGCTCCTGTTCCATCTTTTCTGGTAGTTCTTTGAGTTCGCGAGCCAGCGAACCAGCAATTTTCCGAGTAATGCGACTGGCAACATCCCCTAATAAAGCAGCTTCGTCTGTGGAGAACGGCCCGCACTCTTCTTTGAAGGACTCCAGTTCTTGCCGGCAAAGTTCATCGAGACGCGAGCGCAGGGCCACGATGGTAGGCACGACGCGCTCGGCCAACAGCTTGCGGCGGAATCCGCACGCTTCCTGTTCCACGATCTTCTGGGCTTCCAGCGCGGCGGCTTCCCGCTCGCCCGCGTTGTGCTGAACGACTTTTTCCAGGTCGTCGAGGTCGTAAAGGAAAATCCCCGGGATTTCGCGCACGGCGCCATCGATGTCTCTGGGCATCGCGATGTCGACAACGACCAAGGGACGCGTCCCGCGATCGCGCACCACCATGGCAGCCTCGTCGCGACTCAAGATGGTATGGGGACAAGAGGTCGAGCTGATGACGATGTCGGCGTCTCTCATGCGCTGCCAACGTTCGTCGAAGGCTGCGGCGGAACCGCCTAAAGTGGTTGCGAGTTCGACCGCATGCTCGTAGGTGCGATTGATCACGCAAACGGATTGCGCGCCCTGCGACAGCAGGTATCGGGCTGACAACTCGCTCATCTTGCCCGCGCCCAGCACCAGCACTTGCTTGTTGGCGAGCGTTCCCAGCGATTGCTTGGCCAGTTCCACGGCAGCCGTCGGCACCGACACGGCACAATGTCCAATACCTGTCTCGTTACGCACACGCTTCGAAACGGTGAGTGCCTTCTGCAGGACGGCATCGAGATATCGGCCAGTACTGTTCGCCTTCTGCGCTTGCGCCCAGGCGGCCTTGACTTGTGACACGATCTGCGGCTCGCCCAAAACGAGCGAGTCCAGGCTCGATGCAACTCGAAAAATGTGGAGGAGGGCTGCTTCATCCAGCAAGCGGTAAAAATGCTTCCATTCGCAGAGCTTCAAACCGTACTCGGCAGACAGGTATCGCAATATGGAATTTGCCGCAAGGCTGGCATCACTCGCCCAAAGCAGAAACTCTGTCCGGTTGCACGTGGCCAGCACGACCACTTCTTCGATGCCTTCGGCGCGCTCCAAGGTTAGGAGAGCCTCAAGGCGCTTGCTTTCGCTGATCCAGAATCTCTCGCGCACCGCGACCGGCGCCGTCCGGTGATTCAGGCCGATTACCAATAAGGCGGGGTCCACGATGCACACTCCAGAAGAACTCGCTTTGCTTAGGGCACACTGCCTGCCAAAAAACTGGGGCCGTGCCAGCTCTCGTCTTTTGATTGTTTTCAGCAAGTTAGTCAGTCAATCGGCAGGCCTCTCCTTTTCTGGGACGCTCCGGATGCGACTTCTCACCCGCAGCACGTGTTTTTTGACCCTTCCCGCTATACACTCCCCGTGCAACCAATCTAAACATTTCCTTGCACTTCACGGACATAGGCCAATCGAACCATTTGGCACACGGCGTGCCAAAAGAACGTGAGGGATTTTTGTCCCTCTCAACTGATCAGGAGAAGAAAGAATGAGAACCATGTTCCGGGCATCACTCGTTGTTCTGGCCATCGCCTTCGTAATGTCGGTTTCGGCATTCGCAGCCGATGCCACCGCCGATGTGTTCAAGTCCAAATGCGCGTCTTGTCATGGAGCGGATGGCAAGGGCGACACTCCCGCAGGCAAGAAGATGAACGTCAAGGACCTCGCTTCCGACGACGTGCAAAAGCAGTCCGACGCGGACCTTGCCGGCGTCATCGAGAAGGGCAAGAAACCCATGCCCGGCTACGAAGGCAAAGTGACCAAGGAGCAGATCGATGGTCTGGTGAAGTGGATTCGGACGTTGAAGAAATAAGGAAGTCAACACCGAGGCTGACAGAGTTCGAAAGCTGTGAGGCAGTGCGACCGGCGCGAAACAGCGCCGGTTTTTTCAATTATTCCCAACACTTGGCTTTGGCCGCCTTGGTTGTCCCGCCACCCACAGAATTCTCTCCCCGCTGTATACTTTCCTCCTACAGATTTCCCCGTTCAACCTCGTAGTTGTGTGAAGTCTCGTTTCCCACGCTTCCCAAGTCGTTAATGGGCGGCGCAACCCGGCAACGGCGGGCCGGACCCTCCCCGCCGCGTGGAGGACAGGGATGCATGACGACGAATCGGTTCCCAAGGGACCGAAAGAAGCCCTCGAAGAAACATCCGGCGTTTCGCGGCGCGATTTCCTGAAGATTTCAACGATCGCGGCCGCCGTGCCCGTGGTGGCCAAGCCGAACCTGGTCATGGCCGCGGGCGAGCAAGTTCCCGTGCACGGCCCCGGCAAGGTACCGATGCAGTTCAACGTGAACGGCAAGGCCTACAAGGCTTCGCTCGAACCGCGCGTGACTTTGCTCGACGCCCTGCGCGACACCATGGACATCACGGGGGCAAAGCGCGTCTGCGATCGCGCCGAGTGCGGCTCGTGCACGGTGCTGGTCGATGACAAAGCCGTGTATGCGTGCTCGGTTCTCGCGATTGAAGCGCAGGGCAAGAAGATCACGACAGTTGAGGCTCTGATGGAAGGCGGCCAGTTGCATCCGATCCAACAAGCCTTCGTCGACAACGATGCCTCGCAGTGTGGATTCTGCACGCCGGGCTTTGTGGTCGCGTGCAAAGCGATGCTCGACAAGCACCCCAATCCCACCCCCGACGACATTCTCCACGAACTAAGCGGCAACCTCTGCCGCTGCGGAACCTATGCCGGAATTCGCGGCGCGGTCGCGCAAGCCGCGCGGAAGGGAGCCTAGCCCATGGCAGACTATCAGTGGCCAGATCCGGAACACCGCACGCTGATTGGCCAGCGCGTCTCGCGCGTGGACTCACCCGACAAAGTCTCGGGTCAGGCACGCTACACCTACGATGTAAAACGCCCAGGGCTGCTTTTCGGCAAGATGCTCCGCTCTCCCTACGCGCATTGCAAGATCGTCAGCATTGACACTAGCGCGGCCGAGAAGATGCCCGGCGTGAAAGCCATCGAGATTGTGCAGAAACCGGGAGCCAACATTCACTGGGCGGGCGATGAAGTCGTCGCTGTCGCCGCCGTCGATGAAGCCACGGCAGAAGACGCCATCCGTGCGATCAAGGTGAAGTACCAAAAACTTCCGCACCTGGTCACCGACAATGAACCCCCGCCCGGCGCCGGCGAAAGCCAGGGTCCGCTGAGCATGGACGATTTGGGAGACATGCTCGACAACCAGGTTCCTGAGCGGCAGATCGTCTCCCTCCTCGAGCAATACGGCGTCAGCTTCCAAGCTACCGAGCAGGACTACAAGGACGCGAAAGAGGATGGGGTTCCCGACACGGTGATCGATGCCATTCGCAAGGCCGCGGTTCATCCCGAGGAAGAGGGCAAGACACAGAAGTCGAACTACGTGAAGGCGGCAGCGCAGACGCAGGGCGATCCGGACAAGGCATTCTCGGAGTCTGATGCCGTTTCCGAGGGCCTTTATGGCGCGCCCGTCATCACACATTGCTGCATGGAGTCGCATGGTTCGACCTCCGAGTGGACGGACGACGACCATCTCTTCGTGCACATGTCGACGCAGAACGTTTCAGGAATCGCCGGGCAGATGGCGGAACCGCTGAAACTTCCTGCCGCCAACATTCGCGTGCACCAGGATCACGTCGGCGGAGGCTTCGGCAGCAAGTTCGGGCCTGACCGCTGGGGCATCACCACCGCCAAGCTTTCGAAGAAAGCCGGGGGCAAGCCGGTGCGCATGATGCTCGAGCGCGACTCAGAGTTAAAGGTTGCGGGAGCGCGGCCCTCCGCCTATGCCCGAGTCAAAGTTGGCGCGAAAAAAGACGGTACGCTGGTCGCCTGGGAATCGCGTTCGTGGGGCACGGGCGGTCCAGGCGGTGGCGGCATGCCGCCCATCCCCTACTGCTTCGCGGCTCCCAATCAGAAGAAAGAACACACGGCCATCCGCAACAATATTGGTCCAGCGCGAGCGTGGCGGGCACCGAATCATCCGCAAGCCGCTGTCCTCACTATGTGCGCTCTGGAGGACGTTGCCGCCAAACTCAACATGGATCCCTACGACTTTTTCCTCAAGAACATCGAACTCACTAAGCTTCCTCAGGTATATCGCGAGGAATTTCCCATCGCGGCCGAGTTGATGGGATGGAAAGAGAAGTGGCATCCGCGGGGCCAGAACATCTCGAACGGTATCGCGCGCGGCGTCGGCCTCTCCATTCACACCTGGGGCGGACGCGGCCATGCGAGTGATTGTGACCTCAGCATTCACCCTGACGGTTCGGTCGACATCAAGATGGGCACGCAGGACATCGGCACCGGGACGCGCACGTGCATCGCCGTCGTCGCCGCAGATGCGCTCGGCCTGAAGGTCGGGGACATCAAGCTGTATATCGGCGATACGCTCTATCCTCCTTCGGGAGGATCGGGAGGATCGACCACGCCGGGCGGAGTCAGCTCTTCAACACGGCGTGCGGTCGTGGATGCTCGCGACACATTGTTCGCGAAGGTCGCGCCTGCCTTGAACGCGCAGCCGGATGACCTCGTTGCGAAAGACGGCAAGATCAGCCTGAAATCCGATCCGAGCAAGTCGATCAGTTGGAAGGAAGCCTGTTCGAAGATCGGGGCGACTCCGATCACCGCCCACGGCCACAACGATCAGGCGGCTGCAAAAAACAAGCCCGACCTCACCAATAGCGGTGTGGGCGGCGTGCAGATGGCGGAAGTCGCCATCGACACCGAGACCGGGATCGTCAAAGTCACCAAGATGGTCGCAGTGCAGGATTGCGGCCTCATCATCGACCTGAAGATGGCGGAGAGCAGCGTGCTAGGCGCGCTGATCATGGGCATCAGCTACTCACTGTTCGAAGAGAAGGTCATGGACCCGACCACCGGGCGCATGCTGAATGCGGACATGGAGTTCTACCGGCTAGCCGGATTGAACGACATCCCCGAATTGAAAGTCCACATGATGACCGGCAAGGGCTATGACGAACGCGGCGTGATCGGGCTCGGCGAACCACCGGCGGTCTCGCCCGGCGCGGCGATTTCCAATGCCGTGGCGAATGCGTTGGGCGTCCGCGTCGGCATCCTTCCTATCACTCCTGCGCGAGTGCTGGCTGCGATGAACCCGTCCTCGGCGCAGAAGGCAGGTGCATAATGCAAGCCTTTGACTACGTGAGTCCTAACACTACAAAACAAGCGTCCAGCCTCCTGAGCGCAACCTGGGGGCAGACCGAAATCATCGCGGGCGGCACCGACCTGCTCGCGCTCATGAAAGAAGAGGTGGTCTCGCCGAAGCGCCTGGTCAACATCAAGGACATCAAGGAACTCTCGGCGTGAATGCGAATGCGACTGGCCTGCGAATCGGCGCACTCACTACGCTGATCGAAGTCGCCGAGAACGACGGCATCAAAGCAAAGTATCCTGCCCTCGCCGAAGCAGTACACGAAGCAGCGAGCCCGCAAATCCGGAATATGGCCACGCTTGGCGGCAATCTATGCCAGCGCCCGCGCTGCTGGTACTTCCGCAATGGGCTCGGCCTGCTGCCTAAAGACGAATCGGGCAAGGATCTGGTCGATGTGGGAGACAACCGCTATCACGCGATCCTCGGCAATGACGGGCCTGCAAAGTTCGTCAGCCCTTCCACCATCGTTCCGGTTCTGATCGCGTACGGTGCGAAAGTTCGGCTCGAAGGCCCCAAGGGCAAGCGCGAACTTCCACTCGAGAAGTTCTACGTGATCCCCAAGACAGAAAAGGACCGCGAGCACGATCTCATGCCGAATGAAATCGTGACGGAGGTCATTCTTCCGCCAGCCGAAGGATGGAAAGTCGCGCACTACGAAATCCGACAGAAAGCAGCGTTCGACTGGCCTCTGGCAGTGGCGACGGTCGCCCTCAAGACCGACGGATCGAACGTGCAAGCGGCCCGCGTTGTTCTGGGTCACGTCGCGCCGACACCGTGGCTTTCGCCCGAAGCTGAAGCCGCTCTTAAGGGGCAACCCGCCAACGACAGCACGGCAAAGAAAGCCGCTGAAGCCGCGCTCAGCAAGGCGAAGCCGCTCAGCCAGAACGGATACAAGGTCCAACTGGCTCAGGTGGCAGTGAAGCGCGCCATCTTGAAGGCCGCCGGAGGTGCCGCATGATTCAGAATAACGATCGCTTCAACACGCATAATCCGAATCTGTGCTCGGCCCTGCGCTGGAAGGGTCAATTCATTCTGTCGGAGCACGATCCAAACGTACAGGCTTCGAATGACGGGTTATTCTGGTGCATGCACACCCAAACCTGCATCGGCCCGGACGGCGGATTGGCTGAACCGGGCAACTGCGCCGCCAAAGGCCGTGCCTGTCACGGAACCGGCAAGTGCGAGTAAAATAAAAGGGCGCGGGAACCCCTCCCCCGTGCCCAGTTTCATGTCGCTACGTCGGAAAGTACTTGTCGGTTGGACAACGGAAAACTGTTTCTGCCCCAAGGTTCGTATCGGGCGCGCCTTTAGGCGCGCCCCCAGCATCTTAGAAAAGAGCGGCTTTAGCCGCCGTCAATGACTGGAGCACGCCCGTGGAACCGCTCCAGTGCAAGAGGTTTTCGATCATGAAGTTCAACTCCCGTTCGATCGTCGTTTTCTTGTTCGGCGCGTTTGTCTTGATCAGCCTGCCCGCGCTCGCGCAAGACTACAAGTTCACCATCCCCACGGCGCAGACCTGGACCGATACGGGAGTGGACCTCCACAACGGCGACACGCTCGCGGTGACTGCCACCTTCGGATCGAACGGTTGCGACCCTTCGGGCGTGTCGGGGATGGGCGCCGCTGCGGGCTTGCCACTCTCGAATGCAATGCCGGGGGCTCTGATCGCGCGCCTGCAGGAGGGCGGAGCACCTTTGCTCGTCGGACCCAGCCAGGAATTGCGTGCGGCTGGCGACGGCCATCTCTATCTCGGCGTCAATGCTGCCGGGACGGCTCCGTGCCAGGGTAGTTTCGCAGTCAAGGTGCACATCACGCCACAGGGCGGGGCGCAGCTCCAATCAGAAGCAGCCACACCGGCGGCGGGTGAAGCACTCGCGCAAAAGACTTCGGCACCAACGAGCACGCCCGCCGCGCCGACCGCAAACTCGGCACAACCGAAGAGCACTGGCGGCAGCGGCGACGTAAAAGACATAAAGGGTGCGTTGAATACTGCCGCGCAGACCTGGCTGTCGGGACAGTTCGGAATCAAACCGACCGCCGGAGCTCAGCCGGCCGCGTCTTCCTCAGCAACGGAAGGGGGAACGCCCACCACAACGTCCCCAACTCCCGCTTTACCGGCTCTCAAGCTATCGAACTCGCCGCTCGACTCCCAACTGCGCGAGCACATCAACAGCCTGCCTCGCCGCGTAAACGATGAGTTCCAACATCAGGGCGACATGGTGAATTTCGTCATTCTCGGCAATGTGCAAAAGGTGCAGGAGGCGCTCACCGCCGCTGACTGGCACGTGGCTGACCGCGACGTGAAAGAGTCCGTCTTGAAAGCCGCGCTCGAGACCTACCAAAAGAAGGCTTACCTTGCCATGCCGATGAGCCAGCTTTATCTGTTCGGACGCGTGCAAGATTTCGGCTATGAGCAGGCCGAGCCGTACGCAGTCGTAGCCAGCCGCCATCACTTCCGCATCTGGAAAGCGCCCTTCCAATACAACGGGCAGGATGTTTGGGTAGGCGCGGGCACGCACGATATCGGTTTTGAGAAAGATCAGCGCAACGGAAAAGTCACGCACAAGATCGATCCGGCGGTCGACGGGGAGCGCGACAACATCGGCGCGACTCTTCAGAAGACCGACAAGGTGAAAACCCTCACGTACTACCTGCCGCCAGAACCCGTGCAGGACGCGAGAAACGCTACCGGCGGCGGCTACCACTCCGACGGGCGGATATTGGTAGTTCAACTGCAATAACAACTTTTCACCGCAGAGGCACAGAGACACAGAGAAAAACAAACGGCTTAAATAAATCCGTCATCTCCAAGCCTTGTGATCGAAGAAGAGTTGCCTTGGGAGTCTTAAAGAAGCTGGCGTCCTACAGTAAGCACAGTAGTTGGCTCATTAATCACTCATCGCTCGGACGCTGTACCGAACAACCTCCTGTGGATCGGTTCTCATCGAATCGGCGCCATCCGATCTAATGTCGTAAACCAAGGAGGATCCATGAAAACAAAAGTGAGCGCGTTGTTGTGCGGCATGCTCGTCCTGTGTGGGCTGAGCTTGGCGTCCGCGCAGAATTCTAGCGACGATAAGTCGAAATCCGACACTCGCACTATGACCGGCTGCCTGACCAAGGGCGGCGAAACCGATTCGAAGGAATTTCTGCTCACGGCCAGCGACGGCAGCACGTGGGAAGTTCGTGGCGATGGCGTTCCCCTCGCCGAGCACGTCAACCAGACTGTGTCAGTCACGGGAGCCGTCAAGAACTCGACCGCGCATAACCTGAAAGAGGACGCGAAGGACGCAGCGGCCGACACGCACATGAAGAAGAGCAACACTGAGCATGGACACCTGACCGTCACCGACGTACAGAAAGTCAGCGACACCTGCAGTAGCGGTCGCTGAACGATTCAAGCTCTCATAAGGCCTCGGGTAACCGAGGCCTTATGCTTGCCTGGTCACGCGCAAAAGACAAGATTTGCTCGGGCGGATTCGGTTCCCGAAGCGAAGCCCTACTTCACCGCCGTGTACTCTGCCTTCGCCTGCTTCAGCAGCGGGACGTTCGGATCGGCATCTTTCCAATATGCGAGAAAATCCTGATAGGCCATCCGGCTGTTTGCCTTGTCACCCTGCAAGGCATAACCGCGCGCCATGCCCAGTTTCGCGAACGACGCCAGCGGATCGACCATGACGCTGCGGCTGTCTATGACGCGCTGGAACTCTTGCACAGCTTGCGGACCCTGCTTCTGCTGCAGGTACGCCAGGCCCCGCGTGTAGAGCAGCGCGGCATTCGCGCGCCCGTACACCATCGCCCCATCGAGCAGATCCATGGCTTTGGACGGTTGAGACTGATTCATCAGCACCAAGGCCTTCACCATCGGGACATTCACGAACTGGACGAGCGTGTCGTAGGGGCGCTCCAGCGCGGTATCGTCCGCGATCTTCAGCGCGCGAGTGCTATCGCCCAGGTAGGCCAGTACGATGGCCGCATTCAGTGCGGTACTCGGAGGCGGCGGCGTCTTCAGGGCGTTCTCCGCGAGTTGTTTCGCCTGCGGACGAAAACCCGCCAGCGCTTCCCATGCCGAGCGCTGCGTATCCGCTCCGGCGACTGCCTCCTGAAGATTGTTTTGCGCGGCGGCGTCCTGCATTTTCTGCATGAATTCGCGCATCTGCTTGTACTGGCCGTGTCCGGCCGCATATGCCGCGCGCACTTCGAGGGCTTCCACCGCTCCATTCGCGGCGCCCGTTTCTGCCGTGCTGATTTCGTGCTCCATCGTCGCGGTGTCGTTTTGATTCCAGGCGATGCCAGCGAGCGTAAGGTGCAGCGCAGGATTGCCCGGCGCGCGTTGCAGACCGCTGACGACAGTGGCCTTCGCTTCTGCCATGCGGTTCAATCCGGCATAAGCCAGCGCCAGGTTCACGTACCCACTAATGGAATCCGGCTCGAGCTCTACGGCCTTTCGGGCTTTGTCGAGAGCGTTTTCGTACTGTCCCAGCAGGTTGTAGATGCTCGAGAGATTATTGGATGGGGTGGAGTCTCGGGGATAGGTCTGCTCGTAAAGTTCCAGTGCCGTGATGCCCTTATCGTACTGTCCGCTGTCGGCGTAGTAATGCGACATGATGTACAGCTTCTCGCGCTCACTCGCACGGTCGCGCAGTTCGAAGGCTTTCGTGCGATTCTCTTCCGACAAAACGGACTGGCCAAGATTGTTGTATACGGTGCCCAGGCGCGCATACGCAGTAGCAAAGTTCGGGTCGAGCTGGATCGCGTGCTGGTAATCCGGAATCGCGCCCATCTCGTCGCCGCCCGCGTGCTTCCAGTCACCCGTCGTAAAGGCCTGCAATGCTTCGAGCGACGGGGTGGTCGCCTCGGAAAGCATCTTGTCGTATTGCTGCACTGACACCAGCGATTCGCCCAGTTTGCTTCTCAACTCTGAGTCGGCGCGATGCAGCGCGTTCAGCACGTCGTGTTTGTCAGACGCCGTGGTATCCGTGCGCGCCAGCACATCACCGGTGGCCGCATTCAGGGCCTGCAGTGTCAATACATATCGCGATCCCTGGTTCGCGATGGAACCGGTGAGCATCGCCTTCACGCCCATGCGCTGGCAAATTTCCCGCCCGGTTTCGAGGCTGATGCGATCGTCGGGCGAGCGTCCCATGAAGCGCAAGGTCTGGCGCGCTTTCGATTCCGGTAACACGTTCAAGTACGGCGACTGCTCCAGGTCAACTGCCACCGCCTTTTTCAGAGTGACGTCCCACACTGGATCCGCAGTTGTATTCACGAAATCTGTCAACAGGATCGCGTCTTTTTCCGTCAGCGCGTGCCGGCGCTTCATGTACAGGAACGCGCCGCCCGCTACGACGGCCGCAAGCAGCGCGATCGCCGAGAGGTACTTGCCAATTCTCCCGGTCCTGACAGGCCGCAGCGGCGGATGAATCGGGGCCGCCAGCGCATTCGCCGCGAAAGCCTCCCGCTGCATCTCCTTCTGCGCGCGCGTCAGGTCGGCAGTAAGTTGCTTCGCCGACTGGTAACGACCATCGCGATTCTTCTCCAGCAATTTGAGGAGAATGGCCTGTACTTTGACGGGCAGCAGCGGATTCAGCCGTGTGGGAGTTACCGGAGGACGGTTCAGGAGGGCGTCGAAGACCAGGGCCGGCGTGTCGCCACGGAACGGCATGGTGCCAGTGGCCATTTCATACAGCACCGCGCCCAAGCAAAACAAATCGGAGCGCGGATCAAGCGGCCTCCCGCGCGCCTGCTCGGGAGAAATGTATGCCACCTTCGACAGCGCGGAACTCTTGCTGACTCCGTGGCTCGCGGTAACAGCGGTGCCGCGCGTCGTGTCTTCGAGCGAGGCATTGCTCTCGCATTGCAGCTGCGTCAGGCCGAAGTCCAGTACCTTCATCTGGTTTTGCGCAGTAATAAAAATCGTGGACGGGCGAATATCCCGATGCAGGATTCCGCGGCCATGTGCGGCGTCGAGAGCGTCAGCGATCTGCAGGCCAACTGCCAGCACCGCTTCCGTGTCGTGAGGCTGTCCCGACAGCTTGTGCTTGAGCGTCTCGCCCTCAAGCAATTCCATCGCAACGAAATTCTGGCCTTCGGACTGAACGGCCTCATAAATCGTGCAGATGTTTGGATTTTTCAGGGCCGAGATCGTCTGAATATCGCGCTCGAGCGCCGCCCACTCGATAGGTTTCTCGGGCGGCAAGAACTTGATCGCGACACGCCGCCCCGAGTCGATATCCTCCGCCGCATACACCGCTCCCGGACCGGTCCCGCCTATCTGCGACAAGACGCGGTAATGGGAAATCGTCTCGGTAATCATGAAAATTGATTGTCGTGCGGTTTATCGATGGTAGGCTGCGCTGCCAGACAAGTCAACGCAGCCGGACCCGTCAAACCCCCTGTTTTCGCTTCTGTTCAGCGTTTACCGGCTTTCCTTTGCCTGCATCCTGTTTGAGAATAGAATCATCGAAAGATGTAGGGTGAGGTGTCCCATGCGTTTCCGCCTTCCAGTCCTCGTCGCTCTTGCCATCGCTTTGTTATCGGTCGGCCTGTCCGCACAACAGATTCACGGAGACTACATCGAAACCCGTAGTGCCGATGTTTACACCGGCCAGTGTTTCGCCAATGGCGAAGTCAACCTGGTCGGCAAGGAAGCCATCGTTGCCTGGCATGTGCAGAGCGGTAGTTGGGACGGCGTCGCCCTCGACGGCCTGACCATCGCGGCGGCCGTGCGCGCCAAGGCAACTCTGGGCGATCCCTACGCCAATCCTTATCCTGCGCAATCGGTGCTGCTGGTGGACGATCAGGCTTCGCCGCAACAGAGTGCCGCGCTGGTCAGCTTCGCCAAACATATGGGCGGAGAATTGTTAGACAACGTAGACCAGACCGTTTCGGCTCCGATGGAAATGGTCGTCAACCACGAACGCCATGGCGTTGCCTTACTGCGCGCTGGGCAGTTTGCCACTGTGCAGACGCGCTCGCTCGGCGACAAGGATCACGTTTGTGGCAATGAGAGCACTTTCTATCCGCCGCTCACGCCCGTGGCGCACTCGATGCCGGCGGTCGCCGTCACCGATGCGTACCGCGGTCCCGGCCTCGGCGAGTCCTGGGATAACCATGGCCGGCGCAGCGCGTTCGTGGGAACTTTCGCGCGGTAGAATCTCTTCGTGAAAACGACGATCCCTTTCAGCGCGTCTCTCCGCACATGTGTCTCTACACTTGCGGTTGCACTCTTCCTGCCTACGGCTTTGGTTCCGTGCCGGGCGCAGGCGGGCAAGGTTGAACCGATTGGACCTTTGACCGACGCAGCCGTACCGGAAGCCGTTCGGCAGCAATTAACTTCCAAGGGCTTTCGCATTACGCTCGACGAACCCACGCCATCGATTGAGATCTGGTATCGCAAAGAAGCGCCGGCGAAAACCGCTTCGGCCACCGCGGTTTATGACCAACTAGCGCCGTCGGCCCTGATCGGAGTGTTGCATTTCCTGCGGCCGTCAAGCGACTATCGCGGCCAGTCCATTGCCGCGGGCTTTTACACGGTGCGGGCGGAACTGATGCCCGATGACGGCAATCATCTTGGGGTAGCGCCCAGCCGCGATTTCCTTCTGCTGGTTCCGCCCTCCGCCGATCCTGGTCCCGAAATGACTCCGAATTTCCTCGAGGTGGTTGCTCTCAGCCGAAAGGCGTCCGGCACCAAGCACCCAGCCCCGCTAAGCCTGGTGCCCGCCGAAGGTGGTGGCGCGCCCGCCGTCACTAAAGATGATGAGGGTCACTTTATCTTCACCACCTCAGTACATCTGAGTTCCGGAGAAGATCTGCCGATCGCGTTGGTGGTGAAGGGCACAGCCCCGCAATAAGTTCTCTTCGAAAAATCGCTGGCGATTGCGCAAGTCAGCTGATTCGGGAACAAATTTGATGGCGAAGAGAGAGGTTGATTGCAGGAGGAGGTTGGCTGCTGGAGAGTGTTACTGCCGGGGAAAAGGTTGACTGCCAGGAAGAGATGAGCGGGAAGGGCCCGACTTCAGTCGGGCCATAAGAGCCGTTCGTGCCGCGGCTTCAGCCGCTGAGGTTCGAAGAAATCCTAGTCTCGGTGCGCGTCGCGTTCCGTGGAAAAGCCCACCCCAGGCGCTGAAGCGCCACATAGTTTGAGTACTTGCGGCACGAGTGAACTCGTGCCCTTCCCAAAATCTGGTCGAAGCAGAGTTTTTCCGCAGCCGGAGAGGGCCACTGCTTGCAGAAAACATACGCTTGCACGATTGAATAATCCTTGAGCGCTGGTGGGGCTGTTTTCGCCGGTTATGCGCCAGGTGATGTCGCGAGCGTCATTAAGAGCAATCACGGCACGCGTGGCCCCGGATACCCTCGAACCCTTCCTTCGCGATGATCGGAGTCATGATCAGCGCAGCCGCCGGGTCAGCCCACCACCAGCCGAACAGAGCGTTCAGAAGCAGTCCGCCCAGTAGAACGGTCGACAGATATACGCAAAAGTCAGTCTGCTTGGCGTCTGCGTGCATGGCGGCACTGCCCAAACCAGTGGCGATTTTCCGCTTGGCGCGCGCAAGCAACGGCATGACCAGCAGCGATACGCATGCCAGAACGATCCCGGGGATACTGTGTGCGGGGGCCTGCCGGCGGGTCAGGTCGCCAATGGATTCATAGGCTATATACGCAGCTAACACGACAAAGCAGACGCCGACAATCCTCAAGGCAAGTCGCTCGTTTCGTTCGCGGCGGTCGACATCCGCATCTACGCTCATGCGCCACAGCAAGGCAGCACCAGACGTCACCTCAATAAAGCTATCCATGCCGAAGCCCACGAGAGATATGCTGCCCGCGACCAGTCCGGCAACGACAGCAACCAGACCCTCCAAGCTGTTCCATGCGATCGTGAAGTATTCGACTCTGCCGGCCACGGCGAGCCATTGCAACACGGTCTATGACCATCTCTTCCGCCATATAGCGTCAGTTTCGGAAGTGGGAGTATCCCACATTGCTCTCAAGAACCGCTTTTAGACTCAAAGCGTGGTGTCGGCAAAAATGCTTGCCGGGTCTGGCTTGGACTGTTTCCTAGGTACTTCAGCGATTCTCGGCAAATTTGCGTTGCATCTTTCATCTTTCGCTATTGTGATTTGCAACGGGCGGTCTTGGATTGCTAAGTACATGAATTCGCAGGGCCTCATTCCCCCACCGCGGCAAATGCACGCAAAATCGGCCTTTCATGCGTTGCGATTCTCATCGCTGGCCTGATGAAACTCTCATCGGACGCGGTGATTCATTTCTACTCTGCCGCCAGCTAAACCTCTGAATCCATTCCGACAAATTCACGCCGTCGCGAACCACTTCCTCTTTGCCAGGTTTGGTCTCGGCGATTGCCTTTACGAGAGACGGCGAGCGGCCCGGAAACAGAGAGCGGCAAGAAACGACGGCCCTTCCAGCGAGGTGATTTATGACAGTCCTTCTGGTTCTCCTGACCTTCGTGACCTTCTTGCTGATCGACCACTTTCATAGTCGCAAACAGGTTGTGCAGCCGGTATTGCAGGTTGCGAAACGCGAAGCGGTGCCGCGACTCGCGCCCAGCCTGGTCGGCGGATTCCAGGTCCCCGAGAAGCTGCGCTTCCATCCGGGACACACCTGGGCGCTGAGCGAGAGCCCGAGCCTGGTGCGCATCGGCATGGACGAGTTTGCCTCGAAGCTGAGCGGCAAGGTCGAGAAGATCGCGCTCCCGCAACGCGGCCAGTGGATCCGCCAGGGACAGAAGGTGTGGACGCTGCATCGCGACGGCGCTTCCGTCGACATGGTTTCGCCGATCGAAGGCAGCGTGGCCGACATCAACGAAGCGGTCGTGCAGAATCCCGAACTCGCCCGCACCGATCCCTACGGCGAAGGCTGGCTGGTGACCGTGCAGTCTCCCGACGCCAAGACCAACTTCCGCAACCTGCTGGGCGGAGCGCTGGCCCGCTGGTGGACGGAAGAGTCGGCGAGCCGCCTGCAGCGCCTGATCCCGATGCCAGCCGGAGCGCTCGCGCAGGATGGCGGCGTCGCGGTCGACAACCTGGCCGACCAGATCCCCGACAAGGATTGGGCCGCGATCACGAAAGAGTTCTTCCTGTCGTAACGGGCCCCGCAGTACATCTCCTGGTGGAAGGCATCGGCCGCTCGGAAAACGGGCGGCCGAGCTGTTTGTACGAAACAATGTTGGCGCGGCGGAAGACAAACTAGATCAAGAGATGGGGTGGAGCGACGAGAATTCGCGCCGGGGAGCGCCCAGTCCTGAAATCGCGTACTCTGCGATTTTAGGGTGGGGTTTTTGACTCCATCAGTTCTCGGAACGGAATTCGACATCTACCGGGCCATCTACCGGGCCATCCATGCTTCCGTCGGTCCCCGTGAATCATGCACAAAAACGGATGCCCCATGCTCCGCGTTACTCCGCCTGATCAATCAACTCCCACATCTCCGTTCGCACGATCTCGCGAGCTTTGGTCGTGTGTGCAAAGAACTCGTCCATATTCGTTCCCGGATGAGCTTTTTGCACCATCGCCCCCAGATCAGCGTAGGGGTTTTCCAGCTGGCCCCACTGGTCAAAGGTGTTCACGGTGACGTAGTTGTACTTGGCCTCCGTCCCGGACGGAAAGTTCACTCCGAAGAAATACCAGGAATGAATCTTGCCTTGCTTGATCCGCTCCTGGTGGATCGGTTTCCACCCCTCCTTTTCCACCTTGACGTAATCGTCCTCATTCGCCGGCTGAACTTTCATATAGTCCACTTGGATGTACTTCGGCGGCTTGCGTGCGGATGTCTGCGCCCGTCCCGTGCCGACAAGTGTGCCCGCCAGAAACGACGAGATAATGACCACAGGTAGCCAAAGGTACCTTGCCTTCATGGTTGACTCCTTTTCAGTTGTGATTTTTTGCGCTGGGAAGGGAACCCGAAACCGGCGAGAGTCTAGTGGGGAGCTAGCGAGAAGTCAAATGAAGTAATCGGGGGCCGTTAACGTTCCGCGCGTCCCCACGTTTATAAAATCGTAGTAGCGCTTCGTTCTACATAGGTGGACAATCGTGCTGGGTGGAAAGAAAGGCGACGCTTCTTCTGCGGAAAACTGTGAAGCTACAACCGCAAAACGAAGTGCAGCCCGAAAGGCAATTCACGGGTGACGCGACCATTTGGAAAATGCGCCCTCTGTCTGCAAACCCGAGAGTTGGATGAAAGCCACCTGATTCCCGCCGGGATGTATCGCATATCGAGGGGCGCCCCCCATGGCAATCCGAACCCTGTCCTTGTCGGTCCTGACATGTTCGTTCAAACATCCAATCAAGTTCAGGATCACTTGCTTTGCCGCGACTGCGAGGAATTGTTCAACAAGCACGGTGAACGGTGGGTGATTTCTCACTGCTACCGAGAAAAAGACAAAACTTTCAAACTCCGAGAACGCCTGCGCAACGAAGTGCCTTTTATCTCAACGGAGGGCAGCGCCGGGTATGACACAGCTGGGATTGCAGGGATAGAACACTCCAAAATCATTTACTACTCGATTAGCGTGTTTTGGCGGGCGGCTGTTCACGCTTGGCGAGTTGGAAGAGAGACGATCACTCCAATTGACCTCGGACCATATGAAGTGGGCATGAAAAGGTTCTTGCGCAGTGAGGATTCACTTAGCAACAACGTTTATCTTTCCGTCTGGTTATCAGATCGTGGGCTGCCGCTCATAGGGTCAACAGTGCCGACGTCCTACCACGTTGAAGGCGGCGGGATCATGCACCCCATGAATATTCCAGGAATCGCATTTTTGCTTACAGTTGGCAAAACTGTAAGTGACCCAGTGAAGCAAACCTGTTTCATCCACGTACCTGGACGACCGGTGTTTGTGTCCAAGCATGTTGACGATCAGCTTATGTCGAACCTTCTTGCTACCGTGAAGTCTTTCAAATCGCGGCGGAGATAGATGCGGGTAGCCGGGGCACCCGAAACTTGTGTGGGGCCACCCGTTCTACGTAATTGAGTTGACCACCGGTCCGTTGTTACCACTTCTTCTCTATCTCAACTATCGCTCTGAATGTACAACCGCTTCGCCCTCGCTAGGTATCGATATGGTATTCGAGAAGTAGCCTTGCCCGCCTTCTTAACTATCGGATGCGACAAGTGGGCGGGTGCCCCATTCAATCGCGTTCTGTGTGTTCAGTCTCATGACATCCTTTACAAAATGTCTCGGGACATCCTTTACACTCCCGCGCGAGCGTCGAGCGCGGGAGTATAAGCACGAGATGCCTTGGAAGACCATGGATGTACGAGAACAGCGGGTGCAGTTCGTGGTAGCAGCGGCACGGCGGGAGAAGTCGTTGAGCGGCGTTGTGTCAGGAGTTCGGGATATCGCGTCCGACCGGATGCTTGTGGCTGCAGCGGTATCAGGAAGCAGGGATCGCGGGCATCGCGGAACGCAGCCGGCGTCCGCAAGCAGAGTCCGCGGCGGACGGCGGCGGAGTTGGAACGACAGGTGAGTCGAGCTGCGGCAGCGCTATCCCGACTGGGGAGCGCGCAAGCTGCAGGTGTTGTTGCCGCGCGAAGGCGTGGAGACTGACGCGCAGCACCGATCCATCGCATTCTGTTGCGGCAGCGGTCTGGTGCGCGATCCGACCGCACCGGCACGAGCTGCCGGAGCGCTTCCAGCGGGCGCAGCCCAACGAGTTGTGGCAGATGGACTTCAAGAGTCCCAAGGGCTGGAACGCGCCGATCGGGCCGCTGTCGGTGCTCGACGACCACAGCCGCTACCTGATCGTGCTGCAGGTGACGGGCAGCACGCGGGCGGAGTTGGTGCGCGAGCAACTGGCAGACGGCCTTCCTGCACTGCGGCGTGCCGGAGGCGATGCTGATGGACCACGGCATTCCGTGGTGGAGTGCGCGGGCGGCGAGCGGGAGCCACGGAGCTGACGGTGTGGCTGATGAAACAGGGCATCGGGCTGCACTGGAGCGGGATACGGCATCCCCAGACGCAGGGCAAGGTGGAGCGCTTTCACGGCGAGATGGAGCGGGCGCTGCGGCGTCGCGGCTGGCAGAACAAACCGCGCCAGCAGTGGTTGGATGAGTTTCGCTGGGAACACAACCACCTGCGTCCGCACGAGGCGCTGGACATGCAAACTCCGGCTTCGCTGTGGCACCCCAGCTCACGGGTCTACGATCCGCAACCGCCGCGCTGGGAGTATCCGCCCGGCGCCCACGTGCTAAAGGTGAGCATGTCAGGGCAGTCTCGATGCCTACCAAATACGCTGGCAGATCGCCCGGGCTCTGGCCGGCGAATGGGTCCAACTGGAGCGGGTCGGACAACGGGTACTGGTCTATTACTGCCGAACTCTGATTCGCGAACTGGATCTGCAGAGCCGATCCTCGATCCTGGTGCAACGCTGGCATCCTCGGTCAGAGGCGGATGACAATCTCGAAGATCTCAGTTCATAACCTCCCGAGCCGGTCGAGCCAGCGCGGAGAGTGTAAAGGATGTCCCGGGACGTTTTGTAAAGGATGTCATGAGACTGGACACGTTCTGTGCGATTGAGTGGGGTAGGCACACGGTCTGCAATGTGGGATTTCTGACCTCTACTTCTCCCCCATCCGCTTCTTCCCTTCCATCATGACTCTTCTCAATATCCGATTCATTCGCGTCTGGTAGCCCGGGCCTTTGGACTTGAACCAGTCCACCACTTCCACATCCACGCGCAACGAGATTCTCCGCTTGCGTGGCCGGTTCCAGCGCGCCTCCGCCCCCATCTCCTGATCCGCCAGCAATAACACGTCATCTTCCACCGAGGCGTGCAGGCCGCCAACTCTCCCGGACCGCGTCCGTGTTTTTTTCCGCCTTGTCTTCTTGTTCTTAGGTGTCATGACGTTATCGTACATCCGATTTCGCCATGACATTGTGTTTCCCGTGGAACATTTTCGAGGGGGCAATCAAATCACAATCACCGCAGCTCCATTAATCGAATCCCGCTTGACTGCCGCTAAAGCCTCGTTGGCCTGATCGAGCGGGAACGCTGTGACTTGCGGCTTAAGCCCGATTTCCGCGGCGAGTTTCAGAAAGTCTGCAGCATCGGAGCGAGTCATGTTGGCTACGCTCCTCAACTGGCGCTCTCCCCATAGCAGGCTGTCGTAATCAAACTCGGGAACGCTGTCGAGGTGGATGGCGTTGATGGCCACGACTCCGCCTTTGCGCAAGCTGCCCAGGGCCGCGACCACCACTTTGCCACTGGGAGCAAAGGTGATTGCCCGGTCCAGCGCAGCGGTAGGCTTTTCTGTTTCGCTGCCGACCCAGGTTGCACCCATCTCGGATGCCAGGCGGCGATGCTTCTCGCCGCGCGTCGAAACGTAGACCTCGCATCCCCAAGCCTGCAGCACAGGTAATGCGAGATGCGCCGAAGCGCCAAATCCGAACAGGCCCACTCGTTCCCCTTTCTCCACACCCGCGACCCGCAAACTGCGGAAGCCGATAATGCCGGCGCACAGGAGTGGGGCTGCATGCAAATCGTCGAGGGAGGACGGAAGTGGAAAAACGAAATCTTCTCTGGCCGCAGCGTACTCGGCATATCCGCCATCCACGGCGTAGCCGGTGAAGGTTGGGGAATCGCAAAGATTTTCCATGTCGTGGCGGCAGAACCAGCAGGTCCCGTCCGTTCCGCCGATCCAGGAAACACCGACACGCGATCCGGCGCGCAACGATGGTGTGTCGTTCACAACTTCGCCGACGATCTGGTGGCCAGGAATGACCTCAGGGCGCCGCGGAGGTAGTTCCCCTTCCACAATATGCAGATCGGTTCGGCAGACGCCACACGCGCGCACGCGCAGCAGAACATGACCCGCAGGGAGGCTCGGCTGAGGTCTGTCCAGAATCCTGAGGGGATGGGTGGAGATGTCCGCGGGCAAAGTCAACACGGCGGCTTTCATAGAGGCTCCCGCTCAGCTTAGACCAAACTTGTCCATCCAATCGCAATCCATGAGCGTGATCGCGATCCCTTAACAGGGCCGCGGGTGAAGCGCAGCTTCTTTTCGTCGATCCGGTATCTTCCTGCCCTTAAGATTTTAGCGAGGGATGCTAGACGTTGTTTGCTTGAGAGTCACTCGCCCATATCGTGAAGGCTTAACCCTTGACACAGGTTGTATTTCCCGAGGCATAATAACCGCAATTTCGCGCTGCTCGCAGCACCGCAACACCTTCCCCCGCAGCCAAAAGTCGACGCCTGTGCGCGCTTTCTAGAAGCCATCAGGTTTTCGTAGTGATGAGTGCGGCAATGGCGAAATAAAAGAGCGAACCTCCGGAGGATGATGTGCAAAGGACAATAGCTTTGGCGATTCTTTTCACAGCGACAATTCTTCTCGCTGCCGACAGCAACCAACCGCTCAACGTAAAGCCCGGTCTGTGGCACGTGACCGGAACCAACCAGTTCATGGGGCACACTTCGAAAACGGATTACAAGAACTGCATTACGGCAAAAGACTTGAGCAGCAACCCGTGGGTCAATGGGTCCGATGAAAAATGCACGTGGACGGTCGTTACATCGACTGCCAGCGATATCGAAATCAAAGGCACGTCCTGCGAACTGGGCAAGGAATACGGGATGAGTACCAACGTCGACATCAAATTGCACGCAGTCGATACGGAAAACGTAACGGCCTCGATGCAGGGCACGTCCACCGGCAACGGCCAGACGCTGAACTCGAACGGCACATTCACCGGCAAGTGGATGGGCTCAAGCTGCTCTGCGAATTAAGAGATTGAGAAACTGCTTAGCTGGGAACCGTATTAAGCGCTGGCCTCGTTGAATCCAGGTGAACGCTGAGGCTTTAAGTTGCAATGGTGGAGCGGCTACTTTTGCTTCACCATTGACTCTTCGTAGTGCGCCTTGCCTAACGGACTGCCATCTTTGGCATGCAACTCTTCGTCCAGCACAATTTGCACCGGACATCCTTCTGCAGTTACCCACACGGTGCCCTTCTCGAATCCACCGACGCCCAGCACGTTTTTGAAGAGGCCTTGCTCGGTAGCATTCCCTAAGCCCGTGTCAATCGAGTATTTGACAGCATCGTATCCATTCTTGTTTTCCGTTCCCTCCTTCACGACCGCTGATGTTCCGTGGACGGTCGCGAAATGGTCGGCCAATCGACCGATCGCCATTAGATTGAGAGAAACTTCCCGCGGAGTGCCCTGAAATTGTTGTGGTGCGGTCAATGAATTGTTCATGAAGCTGCCCGTTATGCTTTGTGGCGTGACATCGGCGTCTTCCTGCCACGGATTGGAAGATTGGTCGCGGAGACTGTAGTGGAATGAATCAGGCGGATTCTGAATGTGCCGTATCACACAGTTGAGGTCGATATCCATCGTCGGCTTAACGACGGCTTCGTGCAGTTGCGAAGAACCGGAGGGGATCGAATTCTTCGCGGTGTTCGATCGGTTCGAGTTGCAAGCGAGGGTTGCGGAAATCAAGAGCCCGAGAAGAGCATAGTGAACGCCTACCTGGCACGTGGATCTAGACATCATGACCTCTCCTAATTATGTGGCGGCTCCACGGGCCAATCTACCTTACACACATCGTGAGTGCGCCAATAAAGTTGGCGGGCCCCGCTGTACGGCCAGTCACCATAAAGAAGGTGCACCCAAAGTAGGTCAAGGCATGCCTCAACCAACCGTACGGTCGGTATAACTCCTTCTTTTTCAATACCTCCCATGTGATCCAGATCACTAGTCCAAGTGCGACGAGTCACGGCTACAAATCTGCCCAAGCCCCAGACTGAAATTCGCAGGGAGAGGAGGATCCGGTCATGATGCTGGCCTATCGACTCGTCCGCCTGATCGAGACCCACTCAGACGGGCTGGCTACCGGGCTTCTGGCCCGCGTGCAAAGCTCCGAGTTCACCCGCGACTACTGCAAGGTTCCTGCCACAGATCTGCAGGAACGCGTCTACGAGATTTACCGCCACCTGGGCGAGTGGCTGCTGGGCAAAAGTGATTTCGATATCAAGCAGCGCTACATGGAAATCGGCGGCGCGCCGCGCCCAGCAGCAGGTTCCCCTGAGCCAAGTGGTTTGGGTTATCGTGCTGACCAAGGAAAACCTGTTGGAGTACCTGAAGAACGAAGCAGGGCTAGAACGTCCCACCGAAGTTTTCGGCGAGCTTGAAATGTTGCAACTGCTCGATCAGTTCTTTGACCGCGCCATTTTTTACGCGTCGATGGGATACGAGCAGGCCTGTGCCAAAGAATTCAGCCAGGTTCGGTAGCAACGATTTTTTAAGGAGACTGCAAGCGATGTCTTGGGAGATGGAATACAAAAAGAAACTACGCACCGCCAATGAAGCGTTGCGCTGCGTGCAGAGCGGAATGCGCGTATACATCCAGCCGGGTTGCGCCGAACCGGAAACGCTGGTCGAAGCGTTAATGCAGCGCGCGCCCCATGTGCAAGACGTCGAAATCGTCCACATGATGACCATGGGCAAGGCGCCTTATGTCGCGCCCGAGATGGCGGGGCACTTCCGCCACAACGCGGTGTTCATCGGCGGCAACGTGCGCGACGCCGTCAATGAAGGCCGCGCCGACTACACGCCCGTCTATCTCAGCGAGATCGAAGACCTGTTCGAGAGCGGCGCCATGCCGCTCGACGTCGCGCTCATCGAAGTCTCGCCGCCCGACTCGCACGGCTTCTGCAGCTTCGGCGTCGGGGTCGACACGACTCTGACGGCCGCCCGACTGGCGCGCTACGTGGTCGCGCAGGTGAACGACGAGATGCCGCGCACCTACGGCGACAGCTTCATTCACGTCAACAAGATCGACGCCATCGTCGAGTCCTCGCGCCCGCTGTGCGCCCTGAAGAAGCCCGAGGTCACCGAAATGCAGGTTGCCATCGCGCGCAACGTCGCCAGCCTGATCGAGGACGGCAGCGTGCTGCAGACCGGCATCGGCGGCATTCCCGACGCCGTGCTTCCCTTGCTCATGGATCGCAAGGATCTCGGGGTGCACAGCGAACTGGTTTCCGATGGCGTGATTCCGCTGATCGACGCCGGCGTGATTACCGGCGCCCGCAAGAATTTCAAGCCGCGGAAAATCATCCTGGGCTTTGCTCTGGGCAGCAAGAACCTGTTCGACTACGTCGACAACAATCCCATCTTCGAGTTCCATCCCACCGCCTACACCAACGATCCCGCGCTGATCGCGCGCAACGACAAGATGGTGGCCATCAACTCGGCGCTGCAGGTGGATATCACGGGGCAGGTCTGCTCCGATTCGATCGGCACATACTTCTACAGCGGCATCGGCGGGCAGGTGGACTTCCTGCGCGGCGCTTCGCGCTCCAAGGGCGGCAAGGCGATCATCGCTCTCTCCTCCACTGCCAAGGGCGGAACGATCTCGCGCATCACGCCCATGCTCGCGCCCGGCGCGGGAGTGGTGACCTCGCGTGGATTGATTCGCTACGTCGTCACCGAGTACGGCGTCGCCTATCTGCACGGCAAATCGATTCGCGAACGGGCGCAGGCGCTGATCGAGATCGCGCACCCCAAGTTCCGCGAAGAGCTTTACGACTATTGCGAACGCACCAAGTGGTTGCAGCGTCCGGTGAAAGAACCAGCAACGAGGTGATTATGGCAGCGCAGGCACGGGGCAACATTGCAGTCAACATTGACGAATGCAAAGGATGCGGGCTGTGCGTGGAGTCGTGTCCGCCCAAATGCCTGGAACTCACGGCCGACCTGAGTTCTTACGGAGTGCATCCTGCGCACTACAAAGGCGAAGGCTGCACCGGATGCGGCATCTGCTTCTACTGCTGCCCCGAGCCGGGAGCCATCACGGTGTTCCGACTCGCTCCTCGCCTCAAGCTGGTAGACCCTCAGCAAGGAGACGGCCATGCGGCAGCTCTGTAAGGGAAACGTCGCCATCGTGAAGGGCGCCATTCTCGCCGGCTGCCGCTCTTTCTACGGATATCCCATCACTCCCGCCAGCGAGATCGCTGAAGCTGCCGCCCTGTACATTCCCCAGGTCGGCGGAACTTTCTTGCAGGCGGAGAGCGAAGTCGCCGCCATCAACATGGTGTATGGCGCAGCTGCGTCCGGGGCCCGCGTCATGACCGCATCCTCCGGCCCCGGACTCAGCTTGATGCAGGAAGGCATGTCGTACATCGCCGGCGCCGAACTGCCCTGCGTAGTCGTCGACGTGGTTCGCGGCGGCCCGGGCCTCGGCAACATTGCGCCTGAACAGAGTGACTACTTCGCCATGGTGAAGGGCGGAGGCCACGGCAACTATCACAACATCGTGCTGGCTCCCGCTTCCGTGCAGGAAATGGCCGATCTCACCGTGCTGGCCTTCGAACTGGCCGACAAGTACCGCAATCCGACCGTGATTCTCGCCGATGGCTTCATCGGCCAGATGATGGAACCACTCGATCTCGAGTATCGCGACGTCGTTGCTCCCGAAAAGCCGTGGGCAGTGAAGGGCACTCCCGAGACACGCAAGAATCTCGTCAGCTCCATCTTCCTCGAGCCTGACGATCTGGAAGCGCATCAGCGGCATCTCGAGGACAAGTACAAGCAGGCGCAGCGGGAAGCGCGCTGGGAACTTTACGACACCCAGGACGCCGAAATTCTGCTGGTTGGATACGGCATCACTTCCCGGATCCTTCGTTCCGCGGTCGAAGCGGCGCGCGCCGAAGGTCAACGGGTTGGCCTGTTCAGGCCTATTTCGGTCTGGCCCTTTCCCTCCGAGGCGCTTCGTAAAGCAGCCGCCGGCGTTCGTCAGGTAGTGGTGGTCGAGTTAAGCAATGGGCAGATGGTGGAAGATGTCCGCCTCGCACTCAATGGCAGCGTGCCAATCGAATTTTACGGACGCACCGGGGGCAATGTGCCGTCAGTGGAAGAGATCCAGACCGAAGTGATTGCGCGCGCAGCGAAACGGACCGAACACGAAACGCTGGCAAGTTCCGGTCGATAACAGAGAGGCGATCATGTCTGACGACACGAAGACACTGCTGGTCGATGCAACCGTTCCTGTGAGCGGTTACGAAGTGACGCACTCCAAGTCGCCCGTTTTCTACGATGTTTTCGAGCGCAAAGGCGAACTGAAGCAGCAGACGCACTACTGCCCGGGCTGCGGCCACGGCGTTGCGCACAAGCTGATCGCCGAAGCCATCGAAGAACTGGGCCTGCAGGACCGAACCATCTTCGTGAGCCCAGTGGGCTGCTCCGTATTCGCGTACTACTACTTCGACGTGGGCAACGTGCAGGCCGCGCATGGGCGCGCGCCCGCCTGCGCCACCGCCATCAAGCGCACCTGCCCCGAGAAGATCGTCATCTCGTACCAGGGCGACGGCGATCTCGCCGCCATCGGTACGGCGGAAATTGTGCACGCCGCCAACCGTGGGGAGCACATCACCGTCTTCTTCGTGAACAACGCAATCTACGGCATGACGGGCGGCCAGATGGCTCCCACCACGCTGGTCGGGCAGAAGAGCACCACGTCGCCCTGGGGACGCCGCCCGATCAACGAAGGCTATCCCGCTGCACATGGCGGAATTGCTTTCCACGCTCGAAGCCCCGGTCTACGTGGAGCGCGTTGCGCTGTGCGACAACAAGAACATCATGAAAGCGCGGCGCGCCGTGCGCAAGGCGCTCGAGAACCAGCGCGACGGCGCCGGCTTCTCGTTCGTCGAGATTCTTTCTCCCTGTCCCACCATCTGGGGGAAGGATCCAGTTGAGGCGCGCCGCTGGGTGATGGAGAAACTCGTCCCCACCTTCCCGCTGAACGTGTTCCGCGATCGCAAGCTCGAAGCTCCTACCGGCACGCACCCCGCCGCAGCGCACTGTTTCAGACGTGCTCGAGATCAGCGCCAAGGATGAAGCCGCGTTCCGCAAGACAGCCGATCATCCGCATCACTTCCGCGACTACACCATCAAGGTCGCCGGATTCGGCGGACAGGGCGTGCTGCTGCTCGGACAGTTGCTCACCGAGATGGGCATGCGCGAAGGCCTCGATGTCAGCTGGCTTCCTTCTTATGGTCCCGAGATGCGTTCCGGCAGCGCGCATTGCCATGTGTGCCTGTCGAAAGAGCGCATCGGCTCGCCGCTTATCTCGCATCCCGATGTTTTGATCGCGATGAACGAGATCTCGCTGCGCAAGTTCGCCAGCCAGGTCGCGCCCGGAGGCTTGATTCTCTACAACCGCGACAAGCTGCCCGCAGATTTCATTCCGCCGCAAGCGCGCGTGGTCTGCATCCCGGCCGCCGAGATGGCTGACAAACTTGGCTCAATGAAAGTCACCAACATCGTGCTGATGGGCGCCCTGCTCGAAGAGACGGAGTGCCTGCTGCCCGAGACCGCGATGGGTGTGATCGAGACCAAGATCAAGAAAGTCGAACTGCTCGACGTCAATCGCCAGGCCCTCGCCGCGGGACGGAACTTCATCGACAACCAGGTGCGCGTGGGCGCAGTCAGCCAGCCCGACGGCTTCGCCTACTGAACTTCGTGCGGTCGCGGACGCACTCTGTCCACAGCTATTTCCAGGTTCGGACATCCCGACCAGTCGCCCGGTGCATCCCAGTAAACTTGCACATAACACGAGGGCCTCTTCGTGTGTGAGTGTCAGCTAAGTCCACGGAAATAAACAGTCTAGTGTGCTCACCCTTCGTTAAGGCTGTCGTCTAACCCCTCACATTGAAGCAGGTAGATCCGCAGTGGGGAAAACGGACCATGAAGTGCAAGTGCAAAGCTCCATAGCGGTGACTCTGTCATACGTACGCGGAACCGGCTTGCACGTTCCGACGTACTGAACAATTTGGGGTGGTGCGCGCTTTCCGCCTCGGGGCCCTCCAACGGCGGGAGTCGCGAATGCACCGGAGGATGGTGTCATGGAAATCGGCCGGATCGAGTTCACCAACAACGGAAGCAAAGGCATGCCAGGTACCAACGATCCGCATGTGGTCGAAGTGGTTCGCCAGGCACACGAGGAATTGCGGCAGCTCATGCGCCAGCGGGCCGACGTGATGAAGCGAATTGGCACGGTTAAGCAGACCATTGTCGGTCTCGCCAATCTCTTCGGAGATGAAGTACTCAGCGAAGAACTGCTCGAACTCGTGGACCGCAAGTCCAACGGGCGCCAGCCCGGTTTCACCAAAGCTTGTCGTATGGTCCTGATGGAAGCGGAGCGTCCGCTGGGCGCCCGCGAAGTGTGTGAACTCATTCAGCAGAAGATTCCGCCCATTCTCGCGCGCCACAAAGATCCGCTCGCGTCGGTGACCACGGTGTTGAATCGCCTGGTCGAGTACGGCGAAGCACGCACGCTGGTACGCGAGAACGGTCGCCGCGCGTGGCAATGGATTGCCGATCCGGAGAACCCTGCGCACGTGCGCCAGGGGCTTCCGCGCGCCTAGTTGGCAAACGCTGTAGCGACTTGCTCTACAAAATACTGGATTCAGAACCGGCATGCGCTCCCGCTTTTGGTAGTCTGGGGCGCATGTCGCGTTTGCAGAGGCCGGAGAGGCAACTCCTCAATAAGCGTTGGACCGCGGTCATCCCGGTCAGCCTCGGGCTATCGATCGCGTCTCTGGCTCTGTTCTCGTGGCTGGCCGACGAAGTTCTCAGCAAGCATACCGACCGCTTCGACGACACCGTACGGTCCGTTGTCCACGATTTCGCCACGCCAGGGTTAACGGCCGTGATGCGCTTCGTGACGAACCTGGGCGACTGGCAGGTCGTGATGACGGCGACTCTATGCCTGTTTGCGTATCTCTGGTACCGTCGCGACCACACGCACATCCTGGTGGCGCTGATCACCATGATGGGAGCTGGCATCCTCGACGCATCTTTGAAGCTGGCATTTCACCGCCCGCGCCCGGATCCTTTCTTCATTCCAAGACCAGGTACGTATTCGTTCCCGAGCGGCCACGCGCTGATTTCCCTTTGCTTCTACGGATTGGTGGCTGGAACCCTGGCGCATGACATGCCTGAAAAGTGGCAGCAGGTCCTGACCTGGAGCGCGGCATCCCTGCTGGTTGCGATGATCGGCTTATCGCGCGTCTACCTGGGCGTGCACTGGCCCAGCGACGTGATCGCCGGCTACGCAGCCGCGCTGATCTGGATGGGAGCGGTAAGAGTACTGGCGCTGCGGCTAGAAGGAAGAAGCCCAAAGTCCGCGTAGAACAAGTGCGCTGGGTCGCGAGGGGAGCGGGAAGGGCACGCCTTCAGACCCTGCGGAAAAAGTTCGACGGCAGGCAAGAACGGGAAGGGCACGAGTTCACTCGTGCCGTGTCCTTAAACGTGTGCGAGCGCTTCAGCGCCTGAGGTGAGCTTTTTCTACCCACTTGATCGGATCCGAGGTGCCTAGTGAGAGGCTGCCCTCAGCGGCTAAAGCCGCGCGAGCCTAGCCTTCTTTGGCCCGACTGAAGTCGGGCCCTTCCGCAACTCGTCTGGCTCAAGGAGCAAAGCTCCGAGCGCTCTCCACTACCCCGGCGGCAGCAGCATCCCTTTCTCCAGGTGCCGTGTCACGTGCGCGTACGACGCCGCGTGCGGATCGTGTGTCACCATCACAATCGTCTTTTTGAAGTCTTCATTCAGCCGCTTCAGGATTTCGAGAACTTCGGTCGCCGAATGGCTGTCGAGGTCGCCCGTCGGTTCGTCGGCCAGCAGCAGCGTCGGATCGCTGACAATCGCGCGCGCAATCGCCACGCGCTGTTCCTGTCCGCCCGAAAGTTGTTTTGGCAGATGGTGCACGCGCTCGCCTAGGCCGACCAGCTTCAACGCGGTCATCACATGATCGCGCCGCTGCGCCGCGTTCAGCTTCGTCAGCAGAAGTGGTAGTTCCACGTTCTCGAACGCCGTCAACACTGGAATCAGGTTGAAGGTCTGGAACACATAGCCCACGTGCTCGTTCCGCCAGCGCGCCGATTGACTGTCGTTGAAGCGGAAAATATTGTCGCCCATCACCAGCAGTTCGCCCGAGGTCGGGCGGTCGATGGCCGCGATCATGTTCAGCAGCGTGGTCTTGCCCGAGCCCGAGGGGCCCATCAGCGCGAGGAATTCGCCCTGCGCGATATCGATGGAAACGTTGTCGAGCGCGGTCACCTGAAACGCGTCGCGCTTGAATACCTTGTTGACGTTGCGGGCCTGCACGACTTTGGTTCCAGTCGCAATTTTCGGGGTGGTCATCGTGCTCATGAGGACTGTCCTTTGATTCGGATGGAGTCGCCGTCTTTCAAATTCTCCGGCGGATTGCTGATCACGTTTTCGCCGTTGATCGGGCCGTCGACCAGGTAGCCATTGTTGCGCTGCTCCAGGATTTTCACCGACTTCACCACTGCCTCGCCGTTCAGCACGATAAAGACGACTTTCTTGCCGTCGTGATCGCGCACCGCAGTCGAGGGCACGACGGCTCCCGCTGGCTGACCGCCGCCCTTGTCCTCGTCGGCCAGGAACTTCACCGTCGCGTTCATGTCGGGGCGGAGGTGCTCGTCAGGATTCTCGATCTGCACCTTCACCTGAACGGTAGCCTTCTGGCGATTGGCTTCGGGCGACATCTCGGCGATCACGCCATTCCATTTGCTGTTTGGGAAAGCATCGACGGTGATAATGCCTCGCTGTTTCGGCTTCAGGCGGGCGAAGTCACCCTGTGCGATGTCGAGTTCCGCCTGCAAGTCCGATAAATCAGCCAGCGCTACCACAGATCCTTGTGGGCCGCCCTCGGCGGTACTCGCAAATTGGGCGGTCAGTAACTCGCCCTTCTCCACCTTGCGCTCCAGGATGGTCCCGGTCACCGGCGCATGGATCGTCGTCGCATCCAATTGCGATTTGGCGTAGGCGGCCGTGCCCTCCGCCTGCATGAGCGCGCCTTTCGCGCGGGCGATCTCCTCCGCGCGCGGCCCCAGCTTTGACAGCGTGAAACTCTGCTGCAGCGAATTGGCGCGCTGCTGATCAGCTTCGTATTTCGCCGTTGCGTCGTCGAGCGCTTGCTTCGACACCACTCCCTGCCCGAACAATTCCTTGTTGCGATCCAGCGTGATCTTGTCATTGGCGGCCGTCGCGCGCGCCTCGTCGAGGTTGTGCTGGGCTTGTTGCACTTCTTCCGGGCGTGATCCGTTCTGCAATTCCATCAGGTAAGCCTTGGCATTTTCCACCGCGCCCGAGGCCTGCAGATACTGCGCGCGGAACTCGTCGTCTTCCAGGCGCACCAGCACCTGGCCTTCCTTAACCTTGTCGCCCTTCTCGACGCCGATCCACTTCACGCGGCCGGTGACCTTTGAGTTCACATTGATCTTGTGATGCGCCACGATGTAGCCGCTTGCCGACAGCACCACGCCGCCCGAGTCGCCGCCGCCTTCTGCCACGGCGCGCACTACTTCTACTTCGGGCGCTGCCGGGGAAAAAATGCGGTAGGCCAACGCAATCAAGCCGAGTAGTACGACGACAACGATCCCGCCCAGAATGTAACGGGACGACCACTTCGGCGGCTCGCCCTCCGAGCCGGGGGCCGAGCGGTCGATGCGCAGGCTCTGCAAGTCTTGATGTTTGGTATCCGTCGACATTACCTTCCGTCGCTGGTCGTTAGCAAACCTAAGGGTCCTCGATCACAGGGTGCTCCGTCCAAGCTCCGCTTGGGCGGGATATTTTGTCTACCCACGCAACGCCGTCAGGATATTCTGGCGAGCCGCATGCCACGCCGGGGCCAGTCCGCCGAAGAATCCCATGACTAGCGCAAAGATCACTGCGGCCAAAATCACTCCCGGCGTCATGCGCAAGGCAAACACCACTTCGCTGAAAGTCACCGCATTCGACGTCCCGGTCGTCATGCCGTTGAACGGCAGCATGAGCACAATCCCGAGAGCGGCCCCGAGCAGCGACAGCACCAGCGACTCGAACACGAATGACGTCAGGATGCTCGGCCTGCTGAATCCAATCACGCGCAGGGTCGCGATCTCGCGGCTGCGATACGCGACTGCCGCATACATCGTATTCATCGCCGCGAAGATCGATCCGATCCCCATGATGAAGCCCACCACGTAGCCGACGATCTTGATGGGGCCGCCCGAACTGGTCTGCTTGGCGTAGTAGTCGGTTTCGAGCATCCCGTCGAGTTTGAGGCGCTGGTCCGAGCTGACAACGTCCCGCAGCGCCAACGCGGTCGCAGGATCCGTCGCCCGGAGATACGCCGACGCGAACGCGCCCTGGCGATCGAAATCAGACGCCATCTGGTTAACGTCGCCCCAGACTTCCGACTCGTACGCGCTTCCCCCCGCATCGAAGATGCCGACCACCTTCCACGGGCCTTTGCCGAACTGCATGGTGTCGCCGACATTCGAGTTGGAAAAGCGCTTGTGAATCGACGAGCTGACCACAACTTCGCGCTGGCCCGGGGAAAACCACCGGCCCTCGACCAGCTTCACTCTCGGCTTGTCAGTAGGCAACTGGCGCATCTCGAGACCGTCGGGCATCATGCCGCGCACCGTCACGTTCACTTCGCCCGTGCCGTCTTTGCGCGGCAGCACGATGACCACCACCCATTCGCCGGACGCCAGCGGTTCGCCGTTCTTGTCTTTCGCAACGCCATTCAAATTCTTCAGCGTGGGAAACAGGTTTGCGTCAAAACCACCCGATAATTCCGCAGTCGAGCCCTTGCGCAGCACCAGTACATTCAGCGGATCGCCACTGGTGACGAACGCTTGCTTCAATCCCGCAAGCAGTGCCATCAGAAAGACGACGGTGGTCACGGTCAGCGCAATGCCCAGCGCCGTCATGATGGTCAGACCCTTGCGCAATTTCAGATTACGGATGTTGTAGCTGATGGGGATCGCCATATTCGAAGCTCGCTACCCGATGTAGCGCAGGCCCTCCACGATATCGACGCGCGAAGCGTTGTACGACGGCAGCATGGCCGCAACGAACCCGACCAGGCTCGCCAACACGAGCGCCAGGATCATGGTCGACCAGCTCACCGTTATTCCCTGGAAGAATCCCGCTTGAGGGTTGTGGCCGACGAGGAACATCAGGCCGCTGCCTAGACCCACTCCGATCAGTCCGGCAATCGCTGCAACGATAACGGCTTCGCCCACAAACAGCGCCAGCACGGTCTTGCGCGTGAATCCGAGCGTTTTCAGCACGGCCACTTCGCGGGTGCGCTCGCGGATTGACATCGCCATTGTGTTCGCGGCCACCAGCAGCGTGGCAAACACCACCGCGCCACAGATGCTCAGGATGAATGCTTTCACGTTGCCGAGCATGGCCACGAAGTCCATGCCGAAAGCCTTCTCGCTTTCGGTCTTAGTCTGCTGCGGCGAGTTGTGGAACATGTCATCAACCGCGGTGGCAACCTTGGGAACGTCTCCCGGAGACGCCGCCAGGATTCCGAACGTGCCGCTCTGGTCTTTCATGATCGGCACGGCCTCTTCCAGATACTTACGATCGAAATAGACCGACTGCGACGGCTGCGGCGGGTTGAAAATGCCCCGGATCGTGAGTTCGAGATTCGCATCCCAGATCGTACCCATCAGCACGATACGGTCCCCGATCTTCCAGCCGAACTTTTTCGCCAATCCATTGTCCACCACCACGCCCGCCCGGTCGTGTTGCCACGCTTCCAGCTGGTCCGGCGGAATCTTGAAGTCGGTGTACACCTTGAACAACTCTTGCGGATCGGTGGCGAACTGCGCGAAGAAGTGCTCCGGCTTATCGTCGATGTACTTCCCGCCGAACCACTGCGTAGGCACGACTTCCTTCACACCGGGGACGGTCTTGATCTTCTGCTCGTAGAAAATCGGGAGGGAGAACGTCAGCGACACGCGATGGCGCGTAATCAAACGCTGGGTCGACTGCTCGCTGCCGCTGTCGATATAAAACGCGCGCCAGATCGTCATCATGAACGTGAGCAGCGCCAGCGAAAGAGCAATGCTGATCATGGTCAGCGCGGTGCGGCGCTTGTTGCGGAATGCGCTTTTAGTGACAAAGCTGCTTAGGGTCATGAAGAAACTCCTGAAGACCTAAGTGAGACGTTCTGAACCCAGGAAAAGGCGCGCCTGCGGGCGGCGCCACAAATTCATCGTGTCAACTGTGCGTACTAGCATAGAACACGCACGGGCAACCGACAACCCAAGCGCCGCAAAATCGTCCAGGAAAGTCCAAGCTGCCGAAAGAATTTCTAAGATTTCGCATGCGCAATGATCTTTGATGCCGGAGCATGCGAGTTCCAGTGGATTGTGTCACCGCTAGCGCATGACAAATGTCACTTTCGACACCTCAACAGCAATGTGTCTATATGAGAACGCGTAGAATCGTAGAACCTTGCACATCAAATGTGCTCCTATGACGTCGCGTGCTGTCGCTACTGCAAATCCCCGATGACTCGTATCCGCACCCTCAAACCGAATGTCAACCGCGAGCAAGCGGTGGAGCAGTTTTCCGGAAGCGGCATCTCAAAACTTTTCCGCAATGGCTTCTTCGGGCCGCTACACAGCGTGGCCGAGTTTTATGTTCCATTCCGACTCTTTCGGGCGCGCATCGTGAATGGCGGCGCGACCGATGAGAACCTGGTCGCTCTTGATGCCGTGACCGGCACTCTCGACTTGTTCAAGTTCGATCATGTACCCGACGAGTCCGAGACCGTACACATCGAGACCAGAAACTGCGCCACGCCGGAACTCGAAAATGAGCGCGCAACCGAACTGCTGGTCGCGAAACTGCGCCGCGTTCTATACAGCCGCGGTTTTTTTCGCGTGCGCGGTCTCTCGATCACAGCTACGCCGCTCGAGGATGAGGTCTTCGTTCCTTACTGGCTGAGCTTTCGTGGGTCCGGCAACAACGCGCGGGTCTCGGTGATCGACGCCGTGCGACGCCGCCCGGAAGGCGCCAAGCTACGCCGACTGATCGAGCACTGGATCGCCTCCCAACCATCCTCACAGTAAGGAAGCGGCCTGCAGAACCGCTCTTTCTCTGCCCCGCGCCAACAGCGTGTTTTCCGAGTACTTTCGTAACTCGAAAGTCACCCTAACCTGAAAGTATTCTTGATGTTATCCGCCCCCCAGACTGTGCGGCGCCCCGGTTCGATTCGAGGCGCGAGTCAGGGCTTTGTCCGGATGAGGCTAGAGGAAATGTCCACGCAAATAGGCCGCTTCGAAATTCTCGGGGAACTAGCGAGGTCTGAGTCCAGTTGCGTCTACAAGGCGAGTGATCCGGAGTCCGGACAAACGCTCGCGTTGAAGACCTACAAGCTTGAAGCTTTCGGCGAGCACGCCGAGAGCATCATGCAGCGTGTTCTGGAAGAAGCCGAGACAACTAAAGAGCTTAACAGCCCGAACCTCACGCTGGTCTATGGCGCGGGAGAGATTGACGGCCTGTTCTGCGCCGCGATGGAGTACATCCAGGGCAACAGCATCGCCACCATGCTGGCGCGCAAAGAAGGATTTTCTATCTGGGACCTGCTCGACATCAGCCGGCAGGTTTGCCAGGGCCTCGATCACGCGCACGAGCACAATGTCTTTCACTGCAGCATCGAGCCTTCCAAAGTCATGGTGACCTGGGACGGCACTGTAAAGATTCTGAGCTTTGGCATTTCGAGCACGGGCTGGGTGGCCGCGACTGCAACCGGCACTCCGCAACCGGTTCTGCACTATATGTCGCCCGAGCAGATTCAGGGCGAGGGTCTGGATGCGCGTTCAAACCTGTTCAGCTGGGGCGCGATCCTGTACGAGATGGTTACGGATCAGAAAGCATTCGAGGGAGTGGATGCGGATGAGGTCCGGAACAAGATCGTTAATGAGATGCCGGTCCCTCCGGCACTGGTGAACCCGAAGATCAATCCCGTGGCGAGCGAAGTCATCATGAAGGCGCTCGCGAAGGATCCCGCGCAACGCTACCAGAGCGGCCGCCAGCTGGCGGCAGAGCTGGAAAAGTGCCGCGAAGCTACTGGCAAAAACGCCAAGAAGGCCGACGCACCCAAGGCGACCGTTGTTCCCGCCGCGATCAAAGCGTCGGCATCGTCAAAATTTGCGGCTTCCCCGAAAGCTCCGGCCGCGTCACGGGTCGAAGCCACGCCTCCGGAAACGCGCTTCGACGAATCCGCGCCTTCGCTCTCCAGCGAACTGGAAACTTCCTGGACGCCGCCGCAACCAGCCGAGCCTCCGGCTGCTCCGAAGAAAGCGGCAGCAGCAGCAGCAGGCTGGAACTCCCCGGGAAATTCTTCGGCCGCGAAGGCTCCCACGCTCGATCCCAGCGCGCAATTTGTTACTTCGGTGGTGAAGGCATCGGTGGATGCCATCACCAACAGCAACGCGAGCATGTCTGCGGCGGTTGCAGATGAACCGACCACCGACAAGCCGAGGATTGCCGTCGATCCCATGATGGCGGAAGGCGCCGTCGCGGGCACCAAGGGCGTCAGCTTCTCCGAGATGGACGAACTGCCTCCGCTCAAAGAGGTCTATGTCGCGCCCCCTCCGGTGCACAAGCCGGAAACTGAGGAAGCGGCCGAGCCGCTGCCTTCGATCATCCTGCGCCGATCCGAGCCCGAGAAGCCGAAGATTCAGCCGCGCGAAGTCGCGCAGAAAGCCATCAAGGAAATCAAGGGTGTCCCGCCGCAGCTCATGATGTATTCGATCTCAGCGGCCGTAGTGTTGATCCTGATTGTCGGCGCATACATTTTCTATCGCTCCACGTCGCAGAGCACCGACGAAGAAGGACGCGTGCCGGCCGCAGCTCCCGCCAAAAAGCAGGCTGCCGTGGAGCAGGCCGCTCCCGCGCCCGTAGCATCTGAGCCCGCGCAGACTGTAATGCAAGCTCCCGCGCCTGTAGAGCCCGACCCTGAGCCGGCTCCAACCAGGGGCGCCGCATCAGTTCGCGGACGCAACGCCAAGAAGAAGTCTTCCGCGCCCGCGCCAATCGCCGCCGTACCCGGTCAACTCTCGATCGATTCCACACCCGCTGGCGCGCAGCTCGAAATTGATGGACGCAGCGATCCCAATTGGGTAACGCCCTATACGCTGGCCGGATTGAACCCGGGGCAGCACACCGTTACGGTCAGCAAATCGGGATTCACGCCGGAAACGCGAACTGTTGATGTGGTTTCGGCGAACAAAGCGTCCCTCGTCTTGCATCTTGCTTCGTTGAGCGCAACCATCAACGTTTCGTCTGAACCGGCAGGGGCAGCAATCTTCGTCGACAGCAAAGACACATTGCGCGTGACTCCTTCGGTAATCACCCTCGAGAAAGGCACGCATACCATCCTGGTGCGCAAGCCCGGCTTCCTTGATGAAACCAGTTCTGCTTCAGGCCAGCCGGGCCAGCAGCTTCACTTCAATACGACCCTTCGCGCGCTCGGCAACGTAGACGACATCAAGACGGTCGGCAAGTTCAAGAAGCTGTTCGGCGGTAGCGGCTCGCAAGCCGGCATGGGCAAGGTCAGCATCAAGACCAATCCCAAGGGCGCGCAAATCGCTGTCAACCGCCGCATGCTCGATAAAGGATCACCCGTCGATTTCGTGTTGAGCCCGGGGAACTACGTCGTCGACATCACCCTCAGCGGGTACAAGCCAGTGCAGAAAGTGATCACGATCGAGCAAGGCGGAAGCATCGGCATCGACGAGACGCTGCAACCGGAGTGAGGTTAGTCGCCAGTCGCTAGTCGTTAGCTCAAAAACCCAATGTGGACTGCGTGCTAGCGGCCAGCGGCTGGAGACTGGCGATTATTGATTTACCAGCTGCATCATGTGCTCGGGGTAGCGGTCGCCGGCAGCCGCGCCCGAGGGGAAAACTTCCTCGATGCGGCGGATGTCTTCAGGCGTCAGTCGCACGTTCACGGCGCCCACGTTGTCCTCGAGATACTTGCGGCGCTTGGTACCGGGGATGGGAACGATATCCTCACCTTGAGCCAGAACCCAGGCGAGGGCGAGTTGCGAAGGCGTGCAGCCTTTTGCAGCCGCAATCTGCTCGACCCGCTTCACCAGGTCGAGATTCCTCTGAAAGTTGTCGCCCTGAAAGCGCGGCGACATACGGCGGTAATCATCGGCCGGTAGATCCTCGAAGCGCTTGAACTGTCCCGTGAGAAAGCCGCGGCCCAACGGGCTGTAGGCAACGAAGCCGATACCCAGCTCGCGGCACGTCGCAAGAACTTCTTTTTCCGAGTCGCGCGTCCACAGCGAATACTCGGTTTGCAGCGCGGTGATCTTGTGCACCTTGGCGGCGCGGCGCAGCGTCAGCGGGCCAGCTTCGGACAATCCGATGTGCCGAACCTTGCCGGCTTTTACCAATTCCGCCATCGCACCCACGGTCTCTTCAATCGGCGTTTTCGGATCGACGCGATGCTGATAGTACAAATCGATGTGGTCGACGCCCAGCCGCCGCAGGCTGGCGTCGCAAGAGGAACGCACGTAGTCGCGCTTTCCGTTGACCCCGCGCACATTGGGATTGGTCGGATCGCGCACGATGCCAAACTTTGTCGCCAGAATCGCCTGGTCGCGTTTGCTCTTGATGGCCCTGCCAACCAGTTCTTCGTTCTTGTGCGGACCGTATGCATCTGCGGTGTCGAGAAAATTGATGCCAAGTTCCAGCGCGCGATGAATGGTAGCAATGGATTCGTTATCGTCACGCCCGCCATAAAACTCCGACATGCCCATGCAGCCGAGTCCAAGGGCGGAGACTTTCAGGCCGCTGCGACCTAGTTCGCGTGTTTGCATAAAGACCTCCGTAGGAAGAAATACGTGGAGAAAGACAGGCGCTGATCAGAGTGCTTCGCCTGGAAGATTGCGGAATCGAGTACTTCTTTCAGATGCTGCGAGAACGCGCGACGATGCGGGAAACCTGGGCTACAAGATTAGCGCCGCGACGCCACCCGCCGAGTACACAGGTCCTTCGCTCCGCTCAGGATGACCATCGTATGGACTGACTTCTCTGGTTCGCGACGAAAACCGCTACTGCGGCACGATCGGGGCGCTGGTTGCCAGGTCCCGGCGGCGGAACTCTTCTAGCACCGGCAATCCCTGCAGGCCGCCGTAGATGCGGAACAGCGCGTAGGCGTGGAAGGCCACGCTGAGGAAGTCTTTGAACGGGACGAGAATCAGGCCGTCGACCGCGTACAGTCCCATCCCGACCAGGAACGCCCATTTCTCGCCGCGCCGCGCGAAATGCCAGAACATGAAGAAGACGCCCGCAATGAACAGATTCACGACCAGGCCGAGAGCCGATCCGGTCGTGCCGCCCTCGCGGCCAATGGCGTCGACAATTTCCGTGACACCCAGCCCGAAGATGAAATGGAAGCCCGTTCCGCTCATGGACAGAACGGAATTCAGAATGGAAAGCCCCGCGATTGCAAGAAACCAGCCCGCGGCATTTTTCACAATCTGTTCCGCGCGCAATTTCTGCTCGATAGAAGCCGCGGACGGATTCATACCGGTCGTGCCGAAGTCACCTGTGGCCATGCGGGGATACCTCAGCTTGGGGAATGGAGCGACGAGTGCCCCTCAATTCGCGCCGACAGTATCACAGCATGTGCGCAGAACCAATGGGATTTTAGGTCAACTGGTTGACGGGTTTGGACCACGGGACTCATAAAACCTGGATGACAGGTTTCTTAGATTGCCGAACGTCGCCGATATGAGTGGCGGGAAGACCGATCTCGCGCAATTGTGCAACCAGTTCGCGTGTAACTTCGGCAGAAACGGAAATCAGAAGCCCTCCGGCAGTCTGCGGATCAAATAGAAGCGTCTTCAAGTCGGAGGGAACTTCGGCCGCATATTCCACCAGGCACTCCGCGAAATCGCGATTGGCCTTAAGTCCGCCGGGGACGTGTCCGGCGCGCACGCATTCGAGTGCGCCCGGAAGGACTGGGACACTCTCGGCGCGCAACTCGAGTGAAACTTTGCTGGCCAGCGCCAGTTCGCGCGCGTGCCCGATGAGGCCGAAGCCGGTCACGTCCGTCATCGCATGTACCGGATAATTTGTGCTCGCCAGCAACTCTGCCGCACTCTTATTCAGAGTGGTCATCGACGCAACCGCTGCTTCCACCCATGGGCTCTCGGCTTTCTGTTTTTTGATCGCCGTCGAGATCACGCCTGTGCCAATGGCTTTGGTCAGTATGAGCGCATCGCCCGGCTGAGCTCCGCCATTGGTCAGCACCTTCTCGGGATGAATTAATCCAGTAACCGAGTAGCCGAACTTGGTTTCCTCGTCGCGAATGCTGTGGCCACCGATCACGGTGCATCCGGCTTCGATCATTTTCGAAAGGCCGCCGGCCAGGATGCGCTCCAGGATTGCGAGCTCGGCCTTCTCCGGGAAGCACACCAGCGCGAGCGCTGTAAGCGGACGACCGCCCATGGCGTAGACGTCGCTGAGCGAGTTGGTGGCCGCGATCTGTCCGAAAGTGTAGGGATCGTCGACGATGGGCGTGAAGAAGTCGACGGTCTGAACCAGGGCCTGGTTGGGTGCGATTTGATACACGCCGGCGTCGTCGGCATGATCGAAGCCGACCAGCACATTCGGGTCGTGTTGCCGGGCTAATTTCCCAAGCACCGAGTCCAGCGCCGCCGGACTAAGCTTGGACGCTCAACCCGCAGCTTTCACCGACGCGGTCAGACGGAACGGTTTGGTTTCGGACACGAGGGACATTGTAATGGAGGGAAGAGCTTCGGCTTGCCAACAGGGGATTTCCGAAAAGTACTTCAGTCGTCACTTCTGTCGTCGGTAAATTAACAACGTAATCACGATCGATGCAAAGGCTCCTGCAAATGGATTATTCATCCACACTGCGAAGCAAACACCAGATCCCAGAATTAACAGGATTTCAACTACGTCTCTCCAGAAGGTCATTAAGGTCACCTTTGATCAGCGAGACACGAGTGAGTTCCAAGCTACTTCACGCTCACATCCGTCACTTTGATTGCCGGATACTCGTGATTCCACTGCGCGGAGATGCCTTCGAAGGTAAGGCGGAAGGTTTTGCTCTGGCCGGGGGCGAGAGGAGACACGCTGAGGTCAACCGCGTCAGGATAGGGGCCGCTGGTCTGCAGCACGCGTAAGGGCACGCTCTCCCTTTGTGCAAGTTGCGCCATCGAGTCTCTGAACGTCACTTCGGCCACCACGTGGGTGACGGTCTGGCTTCCTGCGTTCGTGACGGTGCCGTCAATATAGGAGACCGTGGCGCCCACAAAGTTCTCAGCGGCGCTCATCTTCAGATCGGAAATCTTGATGTTGGCCGCATAGGCCGGAGGTCCGGACGACGCTTTTTGCTGCGTGCGCGAGACCACAAGCAGGATGCCGATGATGGCTACTACGATCGCAACGCCGATACCGATGGCACGCCAGTTCGTTTCGCGCTCGTCAGCGCCCAACGTCGGCTGGATGAGTCCGCCCATGGGGGGATTGTACTATCGGGATCGAGAGGAGCGAATTGCACCACCGAGACACAGGAAACGCATCGAGGTTCTCCTCTGCTCATTTCGTCCCTGCCCCGGTTGGAGCGCGCTATTTCAGTTCGTGGTGTAAAAGCCCGGAGGCCGCGGTGGCGAGCGCCGGCCGACGCGGGGTCTCTCGACTGCGTTCGGCTATCGCCTCACTCCGCTCGAGATGACAAAACTTTGAATATTTGGTCCAGCCCTCAACACGTGACGTCGGACTCTTCGACAGTGTGGGCGGCTAGCCGTAAGGGTTTCTCTGTGACTCTGTGTCTCTGTGGTGAAACTCTCCTAGTGGGTCTGATAACGCTCTACTCCCCGCCCACGGTCAGCCCATCAATGCGCAACGTAGGCGAGGCCACCGATCCGCGGAACTCCAGGTCATTCGCGATTTCGGAGATGTGCAGGAACATGTCTTTCAAATTGCCTGCGACCGTGATCTCTTCCACCGGATACGTGAGTTCTCCGCCGGAAATCCAGAGGCCCGAAGCACCACGCGAGTAGTCGCCCGTGACCAGGTTCGCGCCGTGCCCGAGAAATTCGGTGACGTACAGACCCTCTTTCACGTCAGCAATCAATTCTTTCGGCGTCTTCTTGCCGGGTTGCAGAAAGTAGTTGCCCGGGCCGATGCCGGGCGTGCCCGCGAGGCCGCGCGATGCGTTTGCCGTGGTTTCGAGTCCGAGTTTTTTCGCCGTGTACGTGTTCAGCAGATACGATTTCAGCACGCCGTTTTCGATGACCAACTTGCGGCGTGTCGGAATGCCTTCGCCATCGAATGGACTGGTGCCGAAACCGCCGGGGATGGTGCCGTCGTCAACTACGGTGACGTTATCGCCCGCGATCTTCTGGCCGAGTTTTCCCGCGAGAAATGAAGCGCTTCGGTAAACCGAGTCGCCGTTCACGCCTTCGAAAATGTGCTCGAGGATGGAGGCCGCCACCATAGGATCGAAAATGATGGGGACCTGCGCGGTCTTCGCTTTGCGCGCGCCCAGGCGCCGGATGGTCCGCTCAGCGGCAATGCGGCCAACTTGCTCCGCGGGATCGAGGCGTCCGAGATTGCGCGCGACTGAGAACCAATAGTCGCGTTGCATCGCGCCCTTCTCGTCTTGCGCAATAGGGATTGCGGCGACGGAGCAGTATGAGCGGCGGTACTCGCCAACGAATCCGTGAGAGTTGGCGAGGAGCTTGCGTCCGGTGGCCGCATCGAACGAACCGCCTTCGGAGTTCTTGATGCGCGGATCGAAGTCGAGCGCAGCCTTCTCCGCGCGGCGCGCGTAATCGATGCGCTCAGCGCCGGGCAGCGAGTAAACGTCTTCGTGGTAGAGGTCGAGGTCGCCCTTGAGCGATCCCAGCTGGCCGGCTTCGGGAATTCCACCGAAGGGATCCTCAGACGTGATCTTGGCCAATTCGAGCGCGGACTTCAGCATGCGATCGAGGCCTGCGCGCGAAAAGTCACTCGAATAAGTGCTGGCCGCGCGCTTTCCGAAGAACACGCGGATGCCCACGGCGCGCGATCCGGATTCTTTCAGGGTCTCGACTTGTCCAAGACGAACGGTGGTGGAAAACTCGTCGCCTTCGCGGACAACGGCTTCCGCGGCAGAAGCGCCGCCGGCCATGGCGCGCGCGACGAGATCCTGCGCGACTTCGCGCAGGTCGGTTTCAAGTTTCGGGTTTCGAGTTTCAGGATTGGATGCCACTTGAGTTTCGGACATGATTGAAGTTCTTTTCACAGAGAGCACAGAGAAGTGCAGAGGTCCTCTTCGCTTCGCTCAGGATGACAACGTGGCCGGCACAATTTGGTCGGCTTCCATGTGGCCGCTACAATGCGGCCGGGTACTGCGCTTTTCAAGGACTCCGCTTACCAGAGGCTAGCCGCAAGAAGGCAGTAGCTTCTTACTGCATGAATCCGCCGGTTTCCTTCTTCGCCGTGCCACCGACCGTGAGCCGATCGATTTTGATCGTCGGAATCCCCACGCCCACGGGCACGGCCTGGCCGTCTTTGCCGCAGGTGCCGACGCCTTCGTCGAGTTGCAGATCGTGGCCAACCATCGAGACGCGCGTCAGCACGTCGGGGCCGTTGCCAATCAGCGTGGCGCCCTTGATCGGAGCAGTGATCTTGCCGTCTTCGATCATGTAGGCCTCCGACGCGCCGAACACGAATTTGCCGTTCGTGATGTCGACCTGCCCGCCGCCGAAGTTCACGGCGTACACGCCGTACTTCACCGAGCGAATAATGTCTTCGGGACTATCCTGGCCCGCGAGCATGTAGGTATTGGTCATGCGCGGCATGGGAATGTGTTCGTAGCTTTCGCGCCGGCCGTTGCCGGTGTCGGCGATACCCATCAGCTTCGAAGAAAGCTTGTCGCTCAGGTAGCCTTTGAGGATGCCGTTTTCGATGAGCACGGTCTCCTGCGTGGGCTGGCCTTCGTCGTCAACATTCAGCGAGCCGCGACGCCAAGGCATCGTGCCATTGTCGACGATCGTGCACTTGTCGCTGGCCACGCGCTGTCCGAGCAGTCCTGCAAAAGCGGATGTTTTCTTGCGATTGAAATCTGCTTCTAGACCATGCCCAACGGCCTCGTGCAACAGCACGCCCGGCCAGCCCGGACCGAGCACGACTTCCATGTCGCCCGCGGGAGCTTCGCGCGCGTCGAGTTGAAGAATCGCCTGGCGGGCGGCTTCTTTCGCAAAATGTTCTGGAGTTTTTTCTCCGAAGAAGAAATCGAGGGCCACGCGTCCGCCGCCGCCCGAACTGCCGCGGCCGGACAACTGGTCGCTCTTGGCGATGCAGGAGGCATTCAAGCGAGCCAGCGGCTGGGAATCTTCGGCGATGGTGCCGTCGGAAGTCACGACCAGAATATTGCGCAACTCGTCGGCGTAGCTGGCGCGGACTTCTTTAATGCGCGGATCGTACGCACGGGCTGCCGAATCGGTACGCATAACCAACTCGACCTTGGCGGTGATTTCCGCATCCACGGAGGGCAGCGTGACGGGATACAAACTACGCGCTTGCGTCTGCTGGAAACCAACCACCGGCGTTTTAGCGGGACCCGAAGCGATCAGGGCCGCGGTACGCGCGGCATGCAAAATCCGCTCGGGCGAAAGATCGTCGGTGTAGGCGTAGCCGGTGCGCTCGCCCGAGACGACACGTATGCCGCAGCCCGCGGAAATTCCCTGCGATGCCGACTTCACCATCGACTCGTCCACCATCAGCGAGGTGGAGGACAGGTACTCGAAATAAAGGTCCGCGTAATCGCCACCCGCGGATAGCGCCGCCGCCAGATAGCGTGGCAGGTCCTGCTGGGTAAGCCCGTAATGCTTAAAAAAGAAGTTTTCCTGGTTCACGATGATTAGATGCCTCGGGCCCGGATGGCGACTCCGGAGGGGTTTTCGGTCGGTTCGTTTATTATCCCACACCCGCCAAGTGCTTCCGCGCATGTTCAGAGGTCACAGACGTCCGCGCGCGCTGCTGAAAAAATGGCCGCATGACTGCCGAAAGCCTGGCTCGCGTGCTGGAAGAATTCCTCGGTGGCTCGCGCCACGCCCTCGTGCTTGAGGACGGCGCCCAGATCTTCGACCTGAACGATTCGAAGTACTCGATATCGGGCGAGTACAACAAGTGTCTTCTTCACCTGTGGTCGGCGGAGCGGAATGTGGTGCGGCGAATCCTGGACAGCGAGGTCCGCAATGGCAACCTGCGACTCATGGTGCAGAAGCTGGGCCAGTCGCGTCCGTCGAAGCTGGAGATCTGCAAGGGCCACGATCACCGCACGCCCACGGCACGACGGGCGGCGCGGGCGACTTATCAGGTGCGCTTGCGGCGGGCGATCGAACGGCACTTCCCCGACTTCACTCTCACAAAGCTTAGCAACGCGATGGATCTGGAGCGCTCGTTCGGGCCAATCTATGCACGCGGCGTCATGAAGCAGGCGCGCACCGCCTTCGCCGTGCTCGGTGTTAATCAGCAGGAAACGCAGAGTTCAATCGATGCGGCGCTTACCTTCGCGATCCTGTGGCTCGACGCCTGCCGGAATTCCGAGGACCATCGTGTGCTGGTGGAAGGGATAAAGCTCTTCGTTCCCGCCGGCACGTCAGCGCTGACGTGCGAGCGGATGGCGCATTTGCATGCGGGCGCGGCCAAGTGGCAGCTCCACGAGTTTGACGAACGGCACGATGAGCTGACTGCGATCGACTTTCAGGATCGCGGCAACATTGCTACGCGTCTGATTCGTTGTCTCGACGAGGGCGCGATGCTCGATCGGTTCGCCGAATCGATTCATCGCGTGCTCAGCCTGCTTCCGGAAACTGAGGTCGCCGTGCTATCGACCTCGGAAGTAGCGTTCCGCTGGCGCGGACTGGAGTTCGCGCGCGCCCGCCTGGCGCACGAGGCCGGATCTTTTCGCGTTGGACAAGAAATCGTCTTCGGGATCGGAGCGGAAGAGCGCGTGCTCGAAGAGCGTTCGGGGGCGGACTTTGCTGCTCTGGTGCAACGTCTGCGCACAACGCGAGGGCCGCATGGGGCGAGGCATCAGCCCCTATGGCGGTTGCATCCGGAGCGCTGGCTCGAATCGCTAGTGCTGCATGACGTACGGGCGCTTGACGAGCGGCTCGAAGGCGGCTGTCTCTACTCGCAGGTGCCGGCGTTTTCAGCTTCCGATCGCGCCATGCTTGACGTGCTGACCACCACGCACGACCGCCGGCTGGCGGTAGTCGAGTTGAAAGCGGACGAGGATATCCACTTGCCCCTGCAGGGGTTGGACTACTGGTCGCGGGTGCAGTGGCATCACGCGCGGGGCGAATTTGCCCAGTACGGATATTTTCCTGGCCGCGAACTGTCGGCGAAGGACCCCTTGCTTCTGCTGGTCGCGCCCACGCTGCACATTCATCCTGCGACTGATACGGTGCTCCGCTATATGGATCCCGGAATCGATTGGACGCTGGTGGGGATTGACGAGCGTTGGAGAGATCGGGTGCGCGTCATATTCCGCAAACGGCCGACCTGCGGGGCGCGCTCAGCGGCGCCTACGATCGGCGTCGCGTAATCAGAGCCGCGCACAGGAGTGCGCCACATAACCTAGTCGTTCCAGGCCCCCAACAGCCGACGTAGCGTCACGATTTGAGCAACGTGGTAGGCGTTATGGTCGGCCACCAGCAATGCTTCCCGCAGTACGGTCTGGCCATCGCCCCACGGGAGCGGCGCATACAAGTCCGTCTTCGGATTTGAGATCAGGTCCCCCATCGCTTTCAAGTCCTTCCGGAAGTCGGCGATGCTCTTCGTCCAGGCGGACGGTGTGCGCGGCGCGTCAGCCTTCGGCCAGTAGCCATCCGGCCACTTCGGTGATTTGTGCTTGGGATTTCGGCTGAACTCCAGGATGTCGCGTTGCGCAATGCGCATGTGCTCGAGCAGCATCCAAGCGGTGTGCGGGAAGTTTGGCGCCTTCTGGCCGCGCAGCTTCGCAGGAAAAGTTTTGATCGCGTCTTCGAACATGGCATGCGCGCCGCCTTCCTTCAGCAGATAGAGCAGATGCCGGCGAAGCGCTTGGTCGGGATTGATCTTCATAGGTCCTCTTGCTCGAAATTGTGGTTAACCGGGCACCGCCCCGCGCGGAGCGTGCGGAATCTCAGCAGCTTCTCCTCGATAGACGCGAGAAATGCCGCGAACGATTCGGCGCATGGGCAGAGAATTCTTCTCGTCGGCGAGGAATATTTCCCCCGCCCGCGTGCCGCGGTAGTACCAACGACGCAGAATCGCGAGATGCTCCATGATTTCGAGGGCATTGGTAGCGGGCGAATGCGCGATGGCATCCAGCGCGAGTTGCACCCGCGATTCCATGGACTGCGACTTGGTGTGCTCAGGCGGTGAAATCGAGAACAGGGCCGGACCTGCGATACAGCCACTGTCGATCCGGAACAGGGCAACGCAGTTCTCTTCCGACGCGTGCTGCACGACTACTCCAGCCAGTCGGTCGATGCGCTGGACAACCTCGGGTAACTGGGAGAGCACGGGCTGGAGTTTCTCGATGCGGGCATGCAGGGCGGCTGCGTTTTCGAAATCGAGACTGCTGGAGGCGTCGTCGCGCTGGTGCGACAGCTCGCGTTCAAGCGACCGGCCACTGCTGTCGAAATAGTCCTGCACGCGCTTCACTTCTTCCACGTATTCCTGGTCGGTGCACCCCTTGAAGCAGGGGGCGAGGCACATCTTCATTTCCGAATAAATGCAGCCGGGAAACGCCGGGTCGGGATGCAGGTCATCCACACAGCGACGCATCTTGAAAAAGTCGAGCGAGTCATTGGCAAACTTCTCGGCGGCAGTACGCGAAGGAAACGGCCCGTAGTACAGAGATTTGCCCTGCATACGGCCGAGGCGCGTGGTGATTGAAGCCCGGGGATACTCGTTTTCCAAGTGCAGTTTTACCAGCGGCGCAAAGCGCAGGCGCAAGCGCGCTGCGTACGTTTTCGGAAACGTGAGCCGCAGAACCTTATAGATCAGGAGGCCAGACTCGAAATCCGAGCCGGTCGGAGAGTACTCGATCCAGCGCACACGATCGCGGAGGTTCAGGCGCTTCGTGCGTTCCTCGGGAACCGATAGCAGGCGCTGCAATCGGCGACGCAGGTTGGCCGTCTTGGTGACGTAGGGCTCTGACTGCTCATCGCCCCGCAGCACGAAGACCGCCGGTTGCGCGGGAATGGTGGCGAAGATCTCGTGGTCGCGGCCTGCGTCGAACTCAAGCCGGTGGAGGAGCACTGGGGAATTCTAGCGGATGGATGGGGATCGAGGAGCCGCAATTTGCAACCCGAGGATCTCAGATGAAACCCTCCCGCACGCATCTTGGCGTTGAATTCTTCTATAGTCCTCTGCGGTTGACGGTTTTCTCCGCAACGATCGACGCTACAATGTCCCCAGCATGATCGCTCACCTGCGCGGCAAGTTGCTGGTCAAGCATCCGAATCAAGCTATCGTGGAAACCGCTGGCGTCGGCTACGACGTGACGATCAGCGTGCCGACGTTTTCAGATTTGCCCGCCGTGGGTGCCGAGATCGGCCTGCACATTCATACCCACGTGCGCGAGGATCAGATCGCCCTGTATGGGTTCCTGCGGCTGGCCGACAAGCATCTGTTCGAAAAACTTCTGACCGTCAGCGGCATCGGACCCAAGCTTGCCATCACAATTCTCAGCGGGATGCCTGCCGACGAAATGGTGGGATCGATTCGTGGGAACGACGTCGCCCGGCTGACGCGCATCCCCGGTATTGGCCGCAAGACCGCCGAGCGCATGGTGCTGGAACTGCGGGATAAGTTGCCGCCGCCGTCCACCGGGCAAGAGGTTGCTGTCCCCACGATGAGTCCGGTCGAGGAAGATGTTCTCTCGGCGTTGGTGAACCTGGGTTATCAGCGCGGAGCGGCAGAGAAAACCCTGGCAGTGGCGGTGAAGAGCGGGAAGGCAACGTCGTTCGATCAACTCTTCCGCGATGTGCTGGGTATCCTTTCGAAGTGAGCGGCTAGTGGCCGACAAAGCGCAAGTATAAGTCGCGGTCAGACTTGCAGGTTTCGGCCATTTCTTTCACCTTTTGCCAGGCATCGCGCTGGGATTCGTCTTTGGCGCGCTCTCTTACGCGCTCCCATTCCATCAGAAAAGTCTCCGCCTGCAGGTGGTTAAACACCGTTTTGCCGAAGGGATCGATGCAACTCAGGATGGGAAATTCCGTGTTCTCGTGGTCGGGGATCACGCCGTGCAGGATCACCCACTCGCTGCGCTCTCCCAAATCGTCTTCCAGTTTCACGACCAGCGACATGACAGGCAACTCCGGGCCCAGAAAAGAGTGGAGCGAATGTACCAAGCCGTCATGCAGATTGCAAAGGCACCAACGAGCCATATCTAGCTGCTGGTTCATGGTCTTGCGTCGCCGTCGCATTCCGCCAATTGAGATTCTGATAGAACAATCCGCTCTATTCCCAGCGAAAGTCGCTTAACATTTTGAGTTGACCGCGGTGCACCTTCGCATTACTTTGCAGACGCGCGTAAAGCTGGAAGGAGAGTGCTGGCTTGCGGAAATCGGCAGTGGACGTCATCAGCACCGCATTCGCACACGCCGCTGATCAGCTGGCGGAACCATTCCGCTTCGGGCAGTGGGCCCGGCTCGCCCTGCTGGCTCTGGCAACCGGCGAATTGAGTTCCGGGGGCGGCTGCAGTAATGTGCTCCGCGGCATTCCCACGCAGTTCCCGAAGCCTTCCCACAATTTCATCGATCCCAAGGACATGCTGCAAGGCATCGATCCTGCTCTGATCGCGACATTGTTTCTAGTCGTCGTCGGCGGCGGTCTGGTGCTCATGTTGGTATGGATCTACGTTGCCAGCGTCAGCCGTTTTGTGCTGTTCGAGGCCGTGCTCAAGAAAAATTGCGATCCGCTGAGTGAGGGATGGCAGCGTTGGCAGGGACCTGGTTTTCGGTATTTCGGCTGGCAACTGATCCTTTCCGTGATTTCACTGGCCGTCGCCGCGGTTTTGTTTATTCCGATCTTGTTGCCCGTCCTGGCCATGATGAAGAACCATCAACAGCCCCGGCCGGAGATTCTTCTGGCACTCCTTCCAATGCTGCTGATCTTCGGCATTTTCAGCTCGGTCATCATTCTGATCAACCTGTTCTCCAAGGACTTTCTCGTCCCGTTGATGGCGCTCGACGGGGTCGGCGTGTTTGAGGGATGGCGGCGGCTCTGGGCGATGATCAAGTCCGAACCCCTCAGCTATGCGGGTTACGTTGCAATGAAGGTTGTGCTCGCGATTGGAGCGTCGGTAGTGTTTGGGATTCTATCGGGGATCGCGGCGGCCGTCGTGATCGTGCCTTCGGCGCTGGTAGTGGTGGCCATAGTGATTCTGAGCAAGAGTGGCACTTTCGGTTGGAATGCTGTCACGATCACGGCGGGAGTTGTTGCAGTGATGATTGTGCTGGCGATTGTGATGTACCTGGTCGCTCTGGTCTGCGTTCCGGTCGCGGTGTTTTTCCCCGCGTACGCCATGTATTTCTTCGCCGAGAGATTTCCAACGTTGCACGCGCGATTGTATCCGCCGCCACCCGTTCGTCCGGCATCCGCGCCCTGGCAACCCGCCCCTGCGGGATAAGCATTTCTGGTGGACTTGTTAATTTTCAGGAAGCGCTGTTCGGCGCGGAGTCTAACTTCCGTCGCGATCCGCTTGCGGCAGCTTCAGCCTCGCTTTCTTGTCATGCGTCCACGAGAAGCGGCGGCCTACGATGCACTTGACAATCAGGTGATCGGTTGCCGGAGTCAGGCCCCATCCCACGCCAAAATTAAATTCCCACTTGGGCGAGACGTTCAGGTCGATGGTGGGAAAAATCTGATGCTCCTGCTGGTCGATGGGATTGAACTCCGTTGCAGGCCCCGTGTTGCCGTAATACTCGATCCCGGCCGCAATCTTTGTTGTCACGTCGTAGCTGATCTTCACGTTTGGATTGAATTCCCATCCGCGCGTCACATTCGGGCCGTGCAGGGCTCGCCCAAATACTGGGTTGAATGCGAAATACCAGTGACCGTATGTCCTGTCGATAATGGGGCGCAGTTCGTAGGTCCAGGTGTCACCTGAAAACTTTGCCCGACTGTAGCCTAATTCTTGCGACAGGCTCAGGCCGACCGGCCAATGCCACTTTTGCGGAATCGCGATGCGCGGCCGAATGTGATCTCCCACCCACTGCCAGCCGCCATCCGGCTGAATGCTGCTGAAGACGTAAAAGCCGGTCTCGAACCAGTCCGTAAATCCCTGCGTGATTTCGAGCGTCTCATGCATGGCATGATGAGTAGGCTGGACACCGTCGACGACTTGTTTGCTGCCATTGACGGTGAAGTTGGAATGGATTTCGACCATGGTGGTGCGCGGCGGCACCAGTTCCGACGGATAGACCTGGATCTCGTAGTTGTCCTGTGCTAACGCCCAGGCACTTGCCAAGAGAAGAACAATCGTTAACGCTGCGAAATGGCGGGTTTGCATTGTTTGAGGACGGCCGAGCGACGTGGCTGCGTGGCAGGCGCCTGCTGGGATTTTAAAGAATTCCTCCGAGCGTGAATAGCAGCGCTATTGACAGAGGCAGAACTCCCATAAACAGGGGAACCCTGGTTCGCCTCTAGGTGTCCAATCCCTAAGACACGCCGCGTGCCCCAAGGAGAGAAAGACAATGGGAATGTCGATGGGAGGCGGTGGTGCGTCCGCGCCACAAATGAATGTCACTCCGCTGATTGATGTGCTGCTGGTGCTGATCATCATCTTCATGGTGATTGATGCGGCATCGAGGCCGAATTACAAGGGGCTGGATGCGCAGATCCCGCAGCCCGCATCGAAGCACGATCAAAACCGCGGACCCGCCCGCACAATTGTGATTCAGCTCGGCGAGGTCGGAGATGAGGCTATGCCGCTTCTGAAAATCAATCAGGATGCAGTGGCCTGGACCGACCTACAGTTCCGCCTGCGAGATATTTTTAATGAGCGCGCCGAGAAGGTTGCATTTGTGCAGGGCGACGATGGCGTGGATTTCGAGTACGTTGCCGACGTCATCGACACGGCGCGCACCGCCGGCGTATCACGAGTGGGGTTATTGCCGAAGCAGATGGCATCCGTTCGCTGACGAAAAACTTCCGTTCAGGGCAGCAGAATTGCTTCCTTGCGAACCGACGCTGTACAACTACCGGACCCGCCCGATCCTCGGGCGCGGCACCGGAGTTGCACTTGCAAGATTTCGAGAGACGTGTGCGGGAGAGTTTTCGCCGCCAGGCTTTTATGATGACATTGGGCGCCAATATCACTTGTCCCCAGCCGGGCGAGGTTGAGATCGGCTTCCCGTTTCATGCTTCGCTCACGCAGCAGAATGACTTCGTCCATGCCGGGGCAATCACCAGCATTTTGGATTCGGCCTGCGGCTATGCTGCGCTCAGCGTGGCACCCGAGGGACACGATGTGTTGAGCGTTGAGTTCAAAGTAAATCTGCTGGCTCCAGCAGTTGGCGAGTCGTTTTGTGCGCGCGGGCACGTGAAGCGGGCGGGGAAGACGCTGATCGTGTGCTCGGCCGACGCGTTTGCGAAGAGCAAAGGCCAGGAGAAACTTGTCGCGACCATGCTTGCGACGATCATGGCACTCCACTCGCGCTAGTGCCTCTGTCATAGTCAGTCTCTCGCGCGGTTCTTGATCCAGATGGGCGTTCCGACGAACCCGAACGCTTCACGGATCTGGTTCTCCAGAAAGCGCTGGTAGGAGAAGTGCAATTTCACCGCGCGATCGGTGAACAGAATGAATGTCGGCGGCGCAACGTTGGATTGCGTCAGGTAGAGAATCTTCACGCGCTGCCGCATGGGGACCGAGGCACGCTCGAAGTCCACGTGCTTGAGGAAGCGATTCATTTCGCCGGTGCCGATACGCTTGCGGCGTTCGCGCGCGACCTCTTCGAGCAGCGGGAAAATCTTGTCAACGTTCTTTCCGGTGCTGGCCGAGATGAATAGCACCGGCGCGTAGCTCAGAAATTTCAGTGCGTTCCGCAAACGTTCGAGGTAGACATTCTGATCGCTCGGGCGGCGTGAATCCTGGATGCGGGAGGCACGGGCCTGGCTGATCGCACGCTTCTGGCCGGTCGTGACCAGATCCCACTTGTTAACCAGGATGATCATCGAACGTCCACTCTCGTGCGCGTAGCCTGCGATGGTGGCATCGAGCGCACTCACGCCCTCAGTTGCGTCGATGACAAGCAGCGCAATGTCGGCCTCCTCCAGGTGTTTGCGCGACATCACGACGGACAGTTTCTCTGCCATGAGGTGCGTCTTGCCTTTGCGGCGGATGCCGGCCGTATCGACGAAGCGAAAACGCTGCCCGCCGCGCTCCACGATTTCGTCCACTGCATCGCGCGTGGTGCCGGGGATCGGCGAAACAATCGCCCGCGACGTGCCTGTGAGTTGATTCAACAGTGTCGATTTGCCAACGTTAGGGTGGCCGATGATCGCGACTTTGACTTCGGCTGGTGGCGAAACGTCAGTCGTCTGTCTAAGGTCGTCAGTCGCCAGCGGAGTGTCCACCCCGTCACGCAGATCGGATTCCCCCAGAATGCTTCGTCGTTCCTCCGTGCCCTCTGTGTCCTCTATGGTGGATAGGTTGTGATCTTTCGGCGGAAGTGTATTCAAAAAAGCGTCCAGCAAATCGTCGATGCCGCGGCCGTGTTCTGCGGAGATCGAGAACACTTCGCTGACGCCGAGGCGATGAAACTCACCTTCCAGCGCGATCTGCTTGTCGCTATCGACCTTGTTGACCGCCAGGAACAGTGGCTTGCCGGTCTTGCGGAGCAGGCGCACGAGTTCGAGATCGGGCGCGGCGATTTCGGTGCGGCCATCGACCACCATCACAATCGCAGCGGCTTCATCAAGCGCGACCCTCGCCTGACGGAAAATCTCTGACGGAATGAAGTCTTTGTCTTCCGGGATAATGCCGCCGGTATCGACCACACGAAATGCGCGGCCGCGCCATTCCGTTTCGCCGTACAGGCGGTCGCGCGTGATGCCAGGCTCATCGCCCACGATGGCGCGGCGCGATCCGACCAGCCGATTGAAGAGCGTGGACTTCCCGACGTTAGGGCGGCCGACGATGGCGAGCAAAGGCGGCTGCGTTTCCCCAGCAGCCAGAATCCCCGTCGCTCCCTTGGTGAGGCTGGCTTCGAACGACTTCGATTTCACAGGCGTCAAATTGAGTTTTCTCTCGGAGTCCTATAATAGCTGCATAGCGTGTGCCCGCACAGGCGCTCAAAGCCTGCGCCGGTGCACCGAGCCACACCAACCTGCGCGAGTATCGATTGCCCTCGTCTTCCCAACCCGCGTCCTCCCGCACCAAAAGCGTTTCGCTGCACAACTTCTTTGCGCCCGGGGGAGTGCTTTCGAAGACCCATCCCGCCTATGAATTTCGCCGCGGGCAGTTGCAGATGGCGCAGGCCGTGGAGCAGGCGCTGGCGGAAAAGCGGCATCTGATCGTTGAAGCCGGGACTGGTACCGGGAAGACCCTCGCTTACCTGATGCCCGTGATCCGCTCGGGCAAGCGCGTCATCATTTCCACCGGCACCAAGAATCTCCAGGAACAGCTCTTCTACAAAGATATTCCGTTCCTCGAGCAGGCGCTTTTCCCGAATGGCGAAGGGAAACTGAACGTCTGTTACATGAAGGGCCGCAACAACTATCTCTGCAAAAAGAAGCTCTATGACCTGACGGATCAACCAGTGCTGTCGGGGCTGGAGGAGATCGAACATTACCGTGCCATCGCCGCCTGGGAGAAGACAACGCAGACGGGCGATCGCGCGGAACTGGCGTCGCTGCCGGAAGCCAGCGCGCTTTGGCACAAGTTGGACGCGCGCTCTGAGACTTGCCTGGGCCAGAAGTGCAGCGCGTTTGAAGCTTGCTTCATAACGGAAATGCATCGCCGGGCAGCCGAGAGTGACATCATCATCGTCAATCATCACCTGTTCTTCGCGGATCTGTCGATCAAGCGGGCATCCGAGTACGCGCCTGACGCGGGCATTCTGCCCGAAGCGGGGGCGGTGATCTTCGACGAAGCCCACGAACTGGAAGATGTGGCGGGCAGCTACTTCGGCGTGGCCGTCAGCAATTTTCGGGTGGAAGATCTGGTGCGCGATGTCGAGATTTCGCTTACGCGCAGCAAGATGCTGTCGGCGCCGGTCATGGGCGCGTTGAAAAGCGTCCGCGATCGCTCGCAACTTTTCTTTTCCGTTCTTCCGGCGGGAGACGGACGGTTTGCCTTCGACAACCGGCGGGAATTTCTAGAGGAAAACGGCGACGAATTTCTCGCGCTGCAGCAATCGCTTGAGCGACTGGGTGCGGAGTTGCAGAATTTGCCCAGCAAAGCGGAAGAGATTTTCACTTTTTCGCGGCGCGCGCGCGAACTGCAGGTGCAGCTGGGATTTTTGATGGAATCGGAAGATCTCAACACCGTGTTCTGGATTGAACGACGTGGACGAGGCTTTTCACCACAGAGGCACAGAGACACAGAGACATCTAAAGACGTCTCTGAGGCTTCGCGTACTGCGCCGGGGGCTCGGCGGCAGAATGTCTACTTGCAGGCGACGCCTATTGATGTAGCACCCATCCTGAAGGCAACCCTGTTTGATGAACTCGAAACTGCCGTGCTGACATCGGCGACTCTGGCGGTGAGCGGCGGGTTTGACTATATGAAGCGGAGGCTGGGGCTGGAGCACGTGCGCGAGGTTGTGTTGCCGTCGCACTACGACTATGCGCGGCAGGCCTTGTTCTACGTGCCGCCTGACCTTCCAGATCCGCGCACGCCGCAGTTCGCCGCCAAGGCGTCCGACCGGATTCGCCATCTACTGGAACTCACGCGCGGGCGCGCCTTCGTCCTGTTCACAAGCTACGCGCAGATGAACGAGGTCTATCAGCGACTGCTGGGTGAGCTTGAATTTCCCATGCTGCTGCAGGGCGATGCGCCGAAGAGCGCCTTGCTTGAGGAGTTCCGGCTCACACCGCACGCGGTACTGTTCGGAACGTCATCTTTCTGGCAGGGCGTCGATGTGCAGGGCGAACAACTGAGCAGCGTCATTATCGACCGGCTGCCGTTCGCGGTTCCGAGCGATCCGGTCGTCGCCGCCCGCGTGAAGGCAATCGACGCCGAGGGTGGGAATGCTTTCTTCGACTACCAGGTGCCAGCCGCCGTAATCACGCTGAAGCAGGGATTCGGGCGGCTGATCCGGTCGCTACACGATCGCGGGCTCCTTACCCTGCTTGATAACCGCATCCTGAAAAAGCAGTACGGGCGCATGTTCGTCGAGAGCCTGCCGAACTACCGCCGGACCACGGATATGCGGGAAGTCGAGCAATTTTTCGGCGCATAGAACTTTTAAGATGCCGATGCGACCGAGCCTGCGCCCCATAAGCTCGTAAAAACAGCGCAAAAATCACCTCTCGCGTAAAATAAAAGATTAGCTTGCGGTGCGCGAGCCCGTCCGTAGGGGTTCGTTCCGGCGGGGGGTTGCATGTACGAAGTGACAGTCGAAGACACGTTTGCCGCGGGGCACTACCTGCGCAATTACAAAGGAAAGTGCGAGAACCCGCACGGTCACAATTACAAGGTTCGCGTCACGCTGGCGGGGGAGAAACTCGACAAGGCCGGGCTGCTGCTCGATTTCAAGGATCTGCGCGAAGTGATGAAGCACGTCATCGAGCGTCTCGATCATCAGATGATCAACGATGTCGCGCCCTTCACCGAATTGAATCCTTCGGCCGAAAATCTGGCCAAGTACTTTTACGAGGAAACCAACGGGCGGCTCAAGAGCGTGACCAGCGGCCGGGTTTTCGTTCGCGACGTCACGATTTTTGAGACGGACACAACCACGGCAAAATATTCCGAGTGAGGATACTAACTGGCGTCGACGGGCGAGGACGCCCGTCGCTCCATCGCTAGCGAGCGGCGGCTTGCGTCTCGCAACCGACAACCGGGTTACTGACCCATGCTCATCACCGAAATCTACAAATCGCTGCAAGGCGAGTCGACGCATGCGGGACTTCCCTGCGTGTTTGTGCGGCTGACCGGATGCAACCTGCGCTGCTCGTGGTGCGACAGTGAGTACACCTTCAGCGGGGGAGTGCGGATGTCTTCCGAGCAGGTACTGCACGAGGTTGCGCGACTCAGCCCGAACGGCGGACTGGTCGAGATCACCGGCGGCGAGCCGATGTTGCAGGAGCGTGAACTCGTCCCCTGCATGCAGCAATTGCTGGATCGCGGCTACACGGTTCTGATGGAGACCAGCGGCGAGCGTCCCCTGGCCAGCGTGCCGGCGCAGGTCATCAAGATCGTGGATGTGAAGTGTCCGCATTCCGGGGAAGGCGATTCATTCGATTCTGCCAATCTCGAAGCGCTGCAAGCGCACGACGAAGTGAAGTTCGTAATCAGCAATCGCGCCGACTACGAATTTGCGCGCGACTTCACATCTCAGCACAAGCTGGGCGAGCGAGTGAACGCGGTCCTGTTCTCGCCGGCCTTTCGCAAGGACGCGACCGGCGCGCGCGATTCCTCTCATTGCTTGCTCGATCCGCAGCAGTTGGCCGAATGGATGCTGGCCGATGACATCCAGGCCCGGCTGGGCTTGCAGATTCATAAGTTCATTTGGGATCCGGCGGTGAAGGGCGTTTAAGGTTTTGGAAATGCCGCCAGCTTCATTAATGGCTGACGGAACGTGCAGATTTTCGCATCTAACGAAGTGATGGCGAATGAGACAAAGCGCGCACTTGTGCTGCTGAGCGGTGGAATGGATTCCTGTGTTTGTGCGGCGCTGGCAGCGCGCGATTTCGACGCCGCCGCCGTGCATGTCAGTTACGGGCAGCGCACCGAGGCGCGGGAGCGAAATGCATTCCTTGGAATTTGCGATCGCCTGGGAATTCGCGATCGCCTGGTCGTGCGCAATGAAGCCCTGCGGGCGATTGGCGGATCGGCATTGACGGATGCGAGCATCGCGGTTCCCGAGTCGCACGCTCTGGGTCGCGAAATCCCCGTCACCTACGTGCCCTTCCGCAATGCGCATTTCCTTTCGGTAGCGGTCAGCTGGGCCGAGGTTTTGGGAGCCGGGAAGATCTATATCGGCGCGGTCGAACAGGATAGCTCGGGGTATCCCGACTGTCGTCCCGCCTACTATGACGCGTTCAACGAGGTCATTCGCAGGGGCACGAAGGACGGGAATATCGAGATCGTTACGCCCCTGATTGCGATGCGCAAACATGAGATTGTGAGCCTCGGCCTTGAACTGGGCGCGCCCCTGGATTTAACGTGGTCGTGCTATTCCCGGGAAGATCGGGCCTGCGGCGTGTGCGACAGCTGCGTACTGCGGCTGCGCGCGTTTCAGGAAGCAGGCACGGCGGATCCGATTCCGTATGCGCAGGTTGCGGTCTAATTGCTTCGGTGACAAGATGGGCGGAACTTTCAGATTTGAGATTGCCGATTGGAAAACTTCGTCGTTGGCGTGCGGGTATTGGGCACAATCTGCAATCTGAAATCTGCAATCGTAAATAGGTTCTTGGAGGCTTCGATGAAACAACGTTTTGCTTGGACATTGCTGATCGCCCTGGTGGTGGGCCTGTGGACGCCCATGGTCCTGGCGCAGAGTACGGGCTCAGTGAAGGGCGTTGCCCGTGATGCGGAAGGCAAGCCGATCACGACCGGCACGGTCGAGTGGATGAGCATGGAGACCGGCCGCAAATACACTCTGAAGCTCAACAAGAAGGGCGAGTACTTCTCCCTGGGCATCACCCCGGGCAAGTACAAAGTGACGCTCTTCGACGCCGAGGGCAAACAGGTGTTTTACATGACCGGCATCACTGTCAGCCTCGATGAGCTGACCCAGGACATCGATCTGAAGAAGGAAGCCGCAGCCGCAGCCCAGGGTCAGGGGCTGACGCCTGAACAAGTGAAGGCGCAGCAAGAGCAGCAGGCCAAGGCGCAGAAAGAAAACATGACCGTCAAGACGCTGAACGAGAAGCTGCTGGCGGCCAAGACGGCCAGTGATGCGGGCGACTTCGACTCCGCCATCAACGTGCTGAAAGAAGCGACCGATGTTGATGCCAATCGCGATCTGCTTTGGTTCAAGCTGGGCGACGCGTATCGCATGTCGGCGCCCAAGCAGACCGATCCCACAGAAAAGCAGAAGCGTTTCGCCCAGGCAGCCGACGCCTACCAGAAAGCGATCGACCTGAAGACGGCCAATCCCGATCCGAAAGATGCTGACGCCAACCAGAAGATGGCGGCGTACTACAACAACCTGGCCGAGGCATATCACAAGTCGGGCAAAAACGATGATGCGGTCGCCGCCTACAACAAAGCCGCCCAGCTCGATCCTGCGCGTGCGGCGCAATACAATTTCAACATCGGAGCGGTATTGACAAATTCCGGCAAGGTGGACGATGCCATCGTTGCGTTTGACAAGGTGATTTCTCTCGACCCGACCAAGGCCGACGCCTACTACTGGAAGGGCGTCAACATGATCGGCAAGGCGACCCTGAAGGGCGACAAGATGGTTGCTCCCGAAGGTACGGCCGAGGCCTTCAACAAGTATTTGGAACTGGCGCCGACCGGAAACTACGCACAGCCGGCAAAAGACATGCTGGCCAGCATTGGCGCATCGGTCGAGACCGGGTTCAACAAGAAGAAGGCACCCGCGGCCAAGAAATAAAGTTAACTATGTTGTAAACAAAGGTGGCCTTCGCGGGCCGCCTTTTTTGTTGCGCCACTAGACTCCAGGGCAGGGTAACCGCGCTGCAGGTTACTAAGGGGCACCTACCTTCCGTCCTTCGCCGAACCCGCCTGAAGCGCTACAGTAAAGACAAGTTGGTCCCCCGGATTTTGGTGGTTCTCCCCACCTGTGGCAAGGAATCCCTGAACGTGAGAGGCATGCAATGGCGGCAACGGGCGTAGCCCCGATCTCGGTTTCCCTTGAGGGAGTGCACGAATCTGGCGCGGTGCCGACCACGGCGCTGCTGGCGGCCATGTTGCGCGCCTCTGAGAAGGTCAGTGACCTGATCTTTTCGCCGGGACGCCCACCGCAAGTGGAAGTCTATGGTCAACTGGTCCCCGTGCAGATGGAAGGACTCTCGGCGCTATCGGCTGATGACACACGTCGCATCGCTGCCGATCTCATCGGGAACAACAAGCAGGCCATCAATACGCTGCGCGAGCAGGGATCGTGCGATATATCCTACGGACTGCCCGGGCTGGCGCGCTTCCGCGTAAACGCCTTCATTCAGCGGGGAAGCTGCGCTGTCGTCATGCGCGTAATTCCCACTGCGATTCCGGAATTTGATGCCTTGCACCTGCCCTCACACCTGGGAGACGTCTCCAACCTGCGCAACGGTATTGTGCTGGTGACTGGACCGACATCTTCCGGTAAGAGTTCCACGGTGGCGGCCCTCCTCGATCGCATCAACCGCGAGCGCGAATACCACATCATCACGATTGAAGATCCCATTGAGTTCCTGCACAACCACAAGCGGTCGACCATGCACCAGCGCGAACTGCATAGCGACACGCCGAATTTTGCGCTGGCCCTGCGCGCCGCGCTGCGGCAGGCCCCCAAGGTAATTTTCGTCGGCGAAATGCGCGACCGGGAAACCATCGAAATGGTGCTGGAAGCGGCCGACATGGGGCTGATCGTGTTCTCGACTTTGAATACGATTGATGGCTCGAAGACCATCGAGCGAATCGCCGGGGCGTTCGCACCTGAAGAGCAGAAATCAGTACGAGAGCGCTTCGCGAAGTCGTTCCGATTCATCGTGTCGCAGCGGCTGATCCCGCGCGGCGACGGTTCCGGCCGGCTCCCGGTGTTTGAAATCGTGAAATCCAACAGCCGCACGCGCGAATGCGTGGAAAAGGGCGAGCACGAAGGCAAGACGCTGCTCGACGCGATCAAGAGCGGCGAAGCCGACGGCATGCAGTACTTCGACAGCGAGATCGCTAAGCTCGTGCGCAACGGTCTGGTAGATCTCGAAACCGGCGCGTCGTTTGCCAGCAACGCAGCTGTCCTCGGACAAGAACTGGCGAAATAGTCTCTAGTCTTCAGTCGCTGGTCTCCAGCAAGGGCATTTGCTGGAGGCTGACGACTAGGGACTAGCGACTGAATTATCATCGCCACATGGCCGCGGCACCACAACCACCTAAAAATCTGAGTTTTGAAGATGCCCGCCATGTGGTGGAGCGGCACGCGTGCGAGGTACATGCGAGCGGCACGGAGAACGTCGCCCTACTCACAAGTCTCGGAAGGGTGATCGCACAGCCGGTTTCAGCGGACCGCGACTTCCCACCGTTTCGACGCGCGATGCGCGATGGATACGCCGTACGGGCGGCAGACCTGACACATCTGCCGGCCACGCTGCAGGTCGTCGGCGAGATCAAGGCAGGCGCAGCCCCCGAAGATCTTCCACATGAAATTCGCCCAGGGCAAGCGGCGGGCATCATGACGGGGGCGCCCGCACCCAACGGCGCCGATGCCGTGGTGATGATCGAGTACACGTCGCTGAGCGGCGAGCGCGTAACCGTCACGAAAGGCGTGACCAACGGCGACAACATTGTTGATGCCGGCTCGGAAGCTCCCAAGGGGCAAACGCTGCTGACGCCCGGCACACGCATCGACTATGCGGCCGTCGGCCTGGCCGCGTCTGTCGGGTTAGAGTCGCTCACGGTTTACCTGCGGCCGAGGGTGGCGATCCTTTCCACGGGCGATGAGATCGTTGAGGTCGGCGCGCAGCCTAGCCCGCACCAGATTCGCAACTCCAACAGCTACTCGCTGGCAGCACAAGTTACAGCAGCGGGCGGCGAGCCGATCATTCTGAGCATTGCCCGCGACGAACGAGCACATCTGCGGACACTGATCGAGGAAGGCTTGCAATCAGACTTGCTGCTCCTTTCGGGCGGCGTTTCGATGGGCAAGTACGACCTGGTCGAGCAGGTGCTCGCGGAGTTTGGCGCCGAGTTTTACTTCACGGGAGCACAGATCCAGCCCGGTCGGCCCGTTGTGTTCGGTCGGGCTCAACGGCGCTACTTCTTCGGGCTGCCGGGAAATCCGATATCGACCATGGTGACGTTCGAGTTGTTCGCGAAGTCCATGCTCGAGGCCTTAGCGGGGATGAAACCCCGGCCACTGCAATTTCTCCATGCCCGCTTGAAGACCGAACTCACGGTTAAAACGGGCTTGAAGCGCTTTCTTCCCGGATTCTTGTCGGGAGAATTTGAAAACGTCGAAGTGAAACTGGCCGGATGGCATGGTTCGGGAGATGTCGCCGCTATGGGGAGATCGAATTGTTACATCGTGATTCCGGAGGATCGGGCGAAGTTCACTGCGGGGGAATGGGTGGCGGTGGTGATGAGATAGGGCAGCGTTTCAAAGTTTCAGGGTTTCAGAGTTTCAAGGTCAAGACCCTGCGACCCTTCATCTCATTGCCAGTAATGAGAGAACAATTCCGGCAGGCCCATAATTCCTATCCATGAGACCACTGAGACACATGAGGAAGATAGCTCAATTCATGTTCGGCTCAGGATGTCTCGTCTCGGTACTTGCACCTATCGTCGGCCTAGTACTGTACCCCAGGGCTAACTGGCTTTTTGCGTTTGTGTTCGTCGGGATCGCTCTCATCCTGGTTAACATCATCACCGCCAAACCTCCGACCCCGCGGGAAGTGGCGGACCGCGCCGAACGTCTGTTGAACGGGGTTTACGGCGGTTACGACGTCGATGACTACGAGCACCTAAACCCGAAAGACTCACAATTGCGGGAGCTATGGGAGAGAAGCATGGCGGTCGGTGGCCTGCCGGAGGAGTGGGTACGACTGAATGAGGCGAAAAAAAATGAAATGCGAGAAATCATTCGAGATTTGAGGCAGTTGGGCATCGTGAACTGATAGCCCTTGAGAACAGTGTTTGCGCTCATAGCTGCCAAGGCACCCGGAGTTGATTTGATCGTGAATCGGGTCAATCGCTCTCGTCTTTGAAACTCTGAAACTTGAAACTTTGAAACTCCCTCCCTGTAAGATATTCCTTCCGATGCCCCGCAAGCTTTCTCATTACGACTCCAGCGGCAAGGCGCGCATGGTCGACGTCAGCGAAAAATCGGTCACGCGGCGCAAGGCCGAAGCCAGCGCCTTCGTTGTGCTCAAAGCCAAGGTTCTGAAAGCGCTGCCAAAAAATCCGAAGGGCGATCCGTTGGAGGTGGCGCGGCTTGCCGGCATCATGGCGGCCAAGCAGACCTCGAACCTGATCCCGATGTGCCATCCCCTGCCTCTGGCGCACGTTGATGTCAATATGCGGCTGTGCGAGTATGGCGTCGCTATTACCTCAAAAGTAACTACCACGGCTTCCACCGGAGTGGAGATGGAAGCCCTGGTGGCCGCCAGCGTCGCTGCCCTGACCGTGTACGACATGTGCAAGGCGCTCGATAAGGGCATCGAGATCCGCGAGATCGTGCTGCAACGCAAGACCGGCGGCAAGAGTGGGGACTACTCTCGCGCTAGCCGGAAGCCCTCAGAGAAGTAGCGCGAAGGCAGGAAGCGGCTCCCAGATTTCGCGGGCGGGGGCGCCCGCGCTACACTGGATCAGCATGTCGAGCAACGTCAAAGTGCTGCTGGTGGACGACAATCCCATGGTGCTCGGGATGTTGAAGGGGGCCCTCTCAACTCTGGGCCAGGTGGCGACCGCAGGAGACGCCGCCGACGCGTTGCTGAAGGCCGTCGACGATCCCCCTGATCTGCTCGTCACCGACTACCGCATGCCCGGCATGGATGGGCGCCAGCTGATTGAAAAACTCCGCAGCCGTCCTGCAACGGCGAATTTCGCGGCCATCATCCTTGCCACCAAGACCGACATCAACGAACGCCTCTCGCAACAGGACCCTGTCGATGACTTCGTCGAGAAACCGTTCTTCCTGAAAGAAGCCACGCGCCGCATCAAGCGCGTAATCGACAAAATCGCGCTCGAAAAGATGACCAAGGCCGTGCCGTCGGACGGCGTGCTGCGCGGCAGCCTCGCACAGATGAATGTCATCGACCTGATGCAGTCGCTCGAGATGGGCCGCAAGAGCGGCCTGCTCACCCTCACCAAGGACGACCAGAAATGCGAAGTGTACTTCAGTGAAGGCCAGGTCGTGCATGCGGTCTACGGCAACGTCAAAGGAGATCAGGCTGTGTTCAAGGTGCTTACCTGGACCGGCGGGAACTTCCAGCTCGACTTCGAGGGCAAGACGACGGAAACCAGCACGCAACTAAACACGCAAGGCTTGCTGATGGAAGGCCTGCGCCTGCTGGACGAGTCGAATCGCGAGAGCGGCGAAGACAAGGCGGAGGAAGAAGATGTCCTCCTCGACACCTGAGCTGACGGCCGCAGTGGTGACGATCAGCGATTCCTCTTCCCGCGACGAGCGCGAGGATCTGGGTGGACCCGCCGTCGCGGCCGCACTTGAAAAACACAAATTCCAGGTGGTTGCGCGGGAAGTCGTTCCCGACGAGCAGGCTGTGATTCAAGACGCGTTGGTTCGACTTTGCGGGCAGGCTCGGTTTGTGGTCACGACCGGTGGGACGGGCATCGCGCCCCGAGACGTCACCCCCGAAGCAACGCGGGCCGTGTGTGGCCGGCTGATCGAGGGAATTGCCGAGCGCATGCGATTGGAGGGAGCGAAGTCCACCAAATTCGCAGCTTTGAGCCGGGCGTTATGCGGAGTGCGCGGGGAATCGGTGATTCTCAACCTCCCAGGCAAGCCATCGGGCGCGATCGAGTCCCTTGAGGCCGTGATTGAACTCATCCCGCACGTGCTCCGGCTGCTGGCGGGGGACACGCGGCATTAGCGTTGGATTAGAATTTCTGCATCATTCGCCCAGTTCATACATCTTTAGGTTTCAACAAAGCTCCCTTAAACAAAGCTCCGAAAAAGTGGAATAGACCCCCGGCCCCAAAATTTTTGAGCTACAGGAGAAATCTGGAATGCGAAATTCTGTGAAGCAAGCGTTTGTCCTCGTCGTCGCTGTGGCCTGTACGGTCGCCGTGGCGCATGCGCAATCGTTGTCAGCCGCCGACCGCGAGAAAGCGATGAAGTATCTGGAATCGACCAAGCAGGGAGTGGCAGACGCCACCAAAGGCTTATCAGCACCACAGTGGAACTTCAAGCCGGCACCCGACAAGTGGTCGATTGCCGAAGTGACTGAACATATCGCCGCCGCCGAAGACTACCTGCGCGGGATGGTGGTGGAAAAAGTTATGGTCGGCCCGGCGCGCCCCGCGGGTGAAAATGTCACCGAGATTGATGAGATGATCCTGAAGATGATTCCTGACCGCTCCCATCCGGCGCAAGCACCGGAGCCTCTGAAACCGACCAATCGCTTTGGATCTCCCGAAGCCTCTCTCAAGCATTTCATGGAGACGCGCGCCACCACGGAAGATTTCCTGAATAAGACGCTCGACCTGCGGGAGCACGCCATCGACAGCCCGTTCGGCAAGAAACTTGACGGCTACGAGTGGGTACTGTTCATCGCCGGGCACAGCGATCGTCACACCAAGCAGATTCTGGAAGTGAAAAGCAATCCGAACTTTCCGAAACAGTGAGCGGCGGGCGTCCTCGCCCGCCGACGGGCGGGGACGCCCGTTCCTCCATCGGCACTCTTTCGCTGCCGCCACTCTACGGTGAACCCCTCAGGCCGAGCCCGTTGAAAACATCCTGCCGGGGCCTTGTGGCTTTTCGCTCGTAGCTCGCGACTCACGTTACACTCGTGGTTCGCCTTGAATACCGTCAAGAACATCCTCAAGAAGTACACCGCGTGGATCTGGAAAGTTTTGGCTCCCTTGGGCCCATGGGGTGTGTTTGCCATCGCCGCCGTCGACGGCTCGCTCTTTGGTATGCCCGTGGATGCAGTCGTCGCGGGCTACGTCTACAACGATCGCCCGCATTTTCTTTTCTACGTGGTCATGGCTTCCGCGGGATCGGCGCTTGGTAGCCTGGTTATTTACGCTATCGGATATTTCGGCGGTGAGACGGTCCTCCGCAAGCGCATCTCGGAAGAGCGCTTCGCGAAGATTCATGCCTCCTTCGAGCGCCACGAGTTCTGGGCCGTGATGTTTCCTGCGATGTTGCCGCCCCCGACCCCTTTCAAGCTGTTCGTGCTGGCGGCCTCCGCCTTCGAAATGCGCTTCACGCACTTTCTGGCGGCGGTGTTTGCCGGACGCTTCGTTCGATTCTTCGTTCTCGCGATCCTCACCATCGAATTCGGGCCGCAGGTCGTCCACATTGTCGGGAGCCTCGTGAAGCAACATGCCTGGTGGGTGCTGATTGCTGTGCTGGTCGCGCTACTCTTGGGCGTGCTCGTCTGGTGGAAGCGAAGAAAGTCGCCCCAAGTCACGCACGGAGGTTAGTAGCGCCGCCGTCCCGGCGGCAGTCGTGGCGGCGCGTCCCGCCCGCTACGGCGAGGGCGAGACGCCCTCGCGACTGCCGGCAGGATGCCGGCGCTACAAAACAAAGACCAGCCGATTTCTCGACTGGCCTCATGCAAGCTGATTAGATGACGCTTACACGGCTGCGGTGTGGTCCCCCGACTTTTCGAACATTCCAGCCAGCGCGTGCAGAACCACTGGCAACGCAAACATCGAGCAGGTGAACAGGACGTCGCCTTCAACAGCACGGCGGAAGAACGGCACGCCAGCCGCATAGCAGGTCATCAACCCCGAGAAGGTTCTCGGGTACATATCGGTCCAGGTCAGCCACGAAGCAAAGTTGCTGAACAGGAAGAAGGAGATCGACCCAGCGACAGCCGATCCCACCACCGTCAGCGGATTGACGCGATCCCGCATACGCGTGCCGACCCACAGCATCGCTCCGTACCAGATCCAGCTCGCCGCCTGATCCCAGGTGAACGGGTAGGCGTACACAAATTTGTTGAGGAGCAGGTCAGAAGCCATCAGCAGAGCCACTGGCACCCAGGCCTGGCGGCGCGGCCCGCGCGCCCCGAAATAAAGCAGCGCGCCCGTCACTGGTGTGAAAGCCAAGGGGTGGGGCATCAATCGAACGGCGACGGCAAGAGCTACGAATAAGTACGCCAGCATGAACACCTCGTGAAGTACGAACTATGATTGTTGCGCGCTCGGCGGATGGCGTCAAGCCTGACGCGGAGGCCAAGGTTTGCGCGGTTTTCTTGTCCTCTTCATGACATCCTCGCCCCACGAGAGGTTAATATTTCCAGATGCTGAATCGATCGTTCTCTGCCAAGCTCAAGAAAAGTCCGAGAAAAGGTGGATGGACCTACGTGGGATGGCCCGAGTCTGTCGAATTCTTTGGCACTCGTGGCCCGGTCAAAGTTAAGGGCACAATCGACGGCCATCCGTTCGCCGGCTCGTTCATGGCGATGGGCGGTGGAAAGCACATGCTGCCAGTAAAAGCCGAAATCCGCGAGGCCATCGGTAAGAACGCGGGGGACACTGTCACCGTGCGACTGAAAGAGCGGGTAAAGTAAGGATTGAAGCGTCCCTAAAGCCCTCCCGACCGTGGACATTCGCTAGTCGGGAGCCGGTTGAGCCACCCCTCCCATGAACTCCGATTTCACTTTGAGTTCTCGATCCAGCACAACCCCAGCGCTTAGCGGATGGCGCCCGCTTGCAGATAGCGACGAACCAAAACGCAGATCGTGGAAAGAGACGATGTACCCTCCATCGGGCGTTGTCTCGGTTTCGGTGATGGGGAATTTCGCCCAGTCCAGGTAGACACGGCCGAGGTAGCACGTTTTCGCAGCCAAGGTCGCGGGCGTTTCCGGCGGCTTGTCGATTCTTTGCAGGCTGTTGCCGGGATCGACCTCGGGACCAGACGAATCGACCTCGGCGACCGCGAAGAAGTCTTGCGTCTCGACCACACCGTGCCACACGAACGGATTTAGAGACGAGGGGAAAGCTCCGACGCGAATCGGTTCAGCTTTTTCGTACGTGCGTGCCCGCAGCGCATTCACGGCGCGGCGATGCTCGAAGTCGCGCACTCCCCACAGCAGAACCATCGTCGCCAATGCTGCGATCGCCGCAGCCCGTCCCCTTGGTCCTTTTTGCTTGCGGCCGATTTCCTGATCGACCAATCCGAAGAGCTTGGGCACGACAAGGCCGAGCATCAGCGCGACCAGCAGCACGGGTTCGACGATGAACACGATGTCCCACTCGTACCATCGCTCCCAGAAAGGCCAGAACGGGCGCACCCCGTAGTTGTTTGTGAAGTCGAGCAGAATGTGGCTTAGTCCGGCTAGATAGGCCAGACCGAACAACAGTCCCCAGCGCGGCGGAAGGTCGGGATCATTCGTCTTGCGGCCACGCAAGCGCCACACGCAATACATAAAACCGACCACAACGGCAGAAACGATCAGCAGTCCCAGGAAGGAATGCGTGAATCCGCGATGGTGTGCGAATCCAAATACTGGGCCGCGGAATCTACCAAACACGTCGAGGTCGGGCGCCTCGGCGGCCAGCGTCATGGTGGCGGTCGCGAGTGCCGTTTTGCGATTGAATCCGGAGCGCCCCAGGCATGCACCAGTGAGAAAATGAGTGACAGGTTCCAAAGTCTTTCGCGTGACCCCTTAAAATTTACGATTTAAGAATATAAACGTGACAAGTATCGGAGACGGAACGCTCTACAGTTAAGCATAAGAATCATGGCAAAACGAACCCTGGCCAATTCCACCGACAAGCAGAAGATTGCGGAGCGTCTGCAGAAGATTCAGCCTTCGAGCCCGCGGCTCTGGGGCCGCATGACGGCGCCGCAGATGATCTGCCACCTAGCCGATTCGTTTCGGGTCACGATGGGACTGAAGCCGTGGTCTACGGAGCGAATCTCGGTCACGCCGATTCCCTTGCCGGATTGGTTTGTGAAGTGGGTTGCGTTTGAATTGCCGATGAAATGGCCGAGGGGAACGCCGACCCGGCCCGAGGTCGATCCCGAGAAAGAAGGCACTCCGTCTGGCGATTTCGCAGCCGATTGCAAAGCGGTCCTGGCATTGATGGAGCGCTTCACGCGACAACCACGTGATTTCGAATGGCAGCCGCATCCGATCTTCGGCCCCATGAGCGACGCCCAATGGATGCGTTGGGGTTACTTGCACATGGACCATCACTTGCGGCAGTTCGGAACGTAGTCGCGATCAGCGAAGCGGGGACTGCTTCGGAGCAAGAATTGTCAGCGCATCCGGAACAATTTCGATCTTCGCAGGCAAAGTCCCAATGAGTTCGCCGTCGGCCTCAACGTAAATCTTGTTGCCGGCCTCACCGCTCCGAGCACTGTACTCGCAGGTTACGGCCTTGGCATCTACAAGATTCACACCGGGCACCTTCCAACTTCCGCGCACAAAGTTGCGCGTCACATAGTTCAGGTAGGCGATACGGTTCGATGTGTGGCAGACGACGACTCGCAGATCGTTCTTATGCAACGAAGCTCCTGGAGCCAACCCTTGCAGCACTCCCCCAAAATTCCCGATCCGCACCGCAAGAAGCTGGGTGACCCCTTCTTGTGATTTCGCTTCCGGCGATTCCCAACCCACCCGGAAATGCGCCATGCGATGCGTGCACCACAGGCGCCAGGCCTGGAAGTAGTATGCCGCCATACCAAGCCGCTGCTTCACTCCGGCATTCAGCTTGTAGAACAGATGCGCGTCCACTCCCACGCCGACGGTTACGGTAAAGTACCGGGTTAAAGTTTTGCCATCGAGGCCGCAAACCGTAACCTGTCCGACCGCGACCCGGCGAGGCTCGCCCTCGAGCGCGGCGCGAACTGCGCGCGCGGGATCCATGGGAATTTGCAGGTCGTGCGCCAGGGCGTTGGCGGTGCCCATGGGAATGATGCCCAGCGCGACGCGGCTGCCGGCGACTCCTTGCAGGACGTCATGCGCGGTTCCGTCGCCTCCGCAGGCAAACACAGTGTCCGCTCCCGCGAGAATGGCGTTGCGAGCCTGTTCGGCTGCGTCCAGGCTCGACTGCGTGCGCGTGAGCCTGACTTCGACACCCGCAGCGTTCAGAATTTTCAGAGCTGCCAGCAAATCTTCTTCGCGCTGCTTCCGGCGGCCGCCCGAGCGCGCGTTGTACAGGAGGGTTGCTTTCCGCATGCTGTGAACGATAATTCTAGATTAGCAGGGCTCAGCGAGCCTATTGCCCGGTGCGGCCCGTTTCCACTAAGCTGGTCCCATTCTTAGGGGCAGTGTCGCGGAAACCATCGTGCCGGCATACCTCGTTCGGCGTGAAGCTCGACATTCAAAGCAAACATCTAGTAGGAGACTCGAAATGACTAAGAAGATGGGCTTCGTTCTGCTAGTAATTTTCAGCTCCGCTCTCGCTATCGCGCAGGAACACGCGGCTCACATGGCGGCCACCGCGAAACCTGCGACCCTGATGACAGGCGTTGGCACTCTGCATCATCCGGTCTCGACCAAGAACGTGCAGGCTCAACAGTTCTTCGATCAGGGCCTGCGCCTGATCTATGCGTTTAATCACGACGAAGCCGGCCGCTCATTCCGGCGGGCCACGGAACTCGATCCGAGGCTGGCGATTGCCTGGTGGGGCGTCGCTGAAGCCGTGGGGCCGAACTACAACGATCCGGCCAGCGACGAGCGCTTCCAGCATGCCCATGACGCGATACAGAAAGCGGCCGATCTGTCCGAAGGCGCGTCTCCCAGCGAGAAGGCCTACATCCAGGCGATGCAAAAGCGGTTTCCCGCGGATCCCAAGGCTGACCGGAAGAAAGCCGCTGAGGATTATCGCGACGCCATGCGCGAGGTCGTGAAGAACTTTCCCGACGACCTGGATGCGGCGACTTTGTTCGCGGAGTCGGGCATGAACCTGCACCCCTGGGGACTGTGGCATGTGGATGGCACTCCCGAAGAGGGTACCGAGGAAGTTGTCGCCACACTGGAATCCGTATTGAAGCGAGATCCCGACCACATGGGTGCGGTGCACTACTACATTCATGCGGTGGAGGCGTCACGCAGTCCGCAGCGCGCGCTCGCTTCCGCCAACAAACTTGCCGCGATGGCGCCGGCGGCCGGGCATTTGGTGCACATGCCGGCTCACGTTTACATCCGCACGGGCGACTACGAAGCCGCCGTGAAAACAAACCAGATGGCCGCAGCCGCCGACCGCGCATACATGAAGGCGAGCGGAGTGCAGGGCATCTACCCGATGATGTACTACAGCCACAACCTCCATTTCATCGCGATGTGCTCAGCCATGAACGGCAACTATGCCGAGGCGAAGAAGAATGCTGACATGCTCGCGACCCACGTCGCGCCGGGCGTGAAAGAAATGCCGCCGCTAGAAGGTTTCATGACCATTCCGATCGCAGTCGATGTGCGCTTTCACAAGTGGGACTCGATCATGGCCATGAAGCAGCCCGATCAGTCGATGCAGATCACAACTGTGTTCTGGCACTTCGCCCGCGGAATGGCGCTGGCCGGCAAAGGGAAATTGAGTGAGGCCGAAGCCGAATACAAATTGGTGGCGGACGCTGAAAAAGCTACTCCGGAAGATCTTCCGTTCGCGATGCCCGTCAACAACAAAGCCAAAGACGTATTGAAGATCGCCGAAAACGTGCTGGCGGCAAAGATCGCGATGGCGAAAAAAGACACGGACGGCGCGATCTCGCACTTGCAGGAAGCGGTGGCAGTCCAGGACACGCTCAAGTACGACGAGCCTTCCGACTGGTTTTTCCCGGTGCGCGAATCGCTGGGTGCCGCACTCATGATGAAGGGCGATGTCGCCGGCGCAGAGAGAACTTTTCGCGATGATCTCGATCGCAATCCTCGCAACCCACGGTCGCTGTACGGACTGCAGCAAGTCCTGAAGAAACAAGGACGCGACTTTGATGCGGGGTTTGTAGAGAAGCAGTTCAAGTCGTCATGGAAGGGCGGCCCAGCCAGTTTGAAGTTGGAAGACCTGGTCTAGGCAGTCCTGGGCCCCCGGGCACGACCTAAAGGGTTGCGGGAAAAACTTGGCGGCGGACAGCCTTGGAAAGAGCACGACTTCACAAGCTCTGAAGAACACACTTATATTTGATGGCTGCCCCACCCTTCGCGGTTTTCGAAGGGTGGGAGGCATCGGCCCCAACCTCTAATCGTGCCGGGGGCCTTATGACGAGAGCACGTCGCGGAAACGTTAGCGGCCTAAGGGAAGGCGAGCGTCTCAGTGAGGTGTGCCGCCCTACGCTCGCCTGCCCGACACAAACCGGTTTCCCCTCACGATATAACGTAGAGGCAGTTCCGCAGCTTTGGTGATTCCGATCCGCACCGTGATCTCGACCGCGGGCCGCCGGACTCCGTCATCCGCAATCCACAAATCCGACTTCGGCGAGGTCAAGTCCTTCTCGTTATCGCGCAAGCGTGTAATCCCGAAAGCCTCCGCCAGTCGCCCTGGGCCTGACGTGAGCAGGCGCAGGTCGTGGAAATCTGCGAGAACTCCCCCGCGGCCGGAGGCCATCACGTCCATTCCGGCGATTGGCTCCAGTGCGCGAAAAAGAACTCCACCCGCGACACCATCCGGCAGGCACGAAACGTTGAAGCAGAAATGATTTCCGTAAATGAAGTACACATAAGAAATTCCCGGAGACCCCCACAAAACGGCATTCCGTGCCGTGCGCCCAGCGAAAGAGTGCGCTGCCGGATCGTCTCCAAGGTATGCCTCCACCTCAACGATCCGCCCGGCCAACAACTTCCTGCCTTCGCGACGCAGCAGGACCTTACCAAGCAGGTCACGTGCGACGTTGCGCGGGTCGCGATCGTAAAAGCTCCGCGGCAGCGGTAACAGGCGGCGCAGCGCAGAGCTCGCAACCGTCAACCGCGTCGGCGTGGATGAACGTGAGGCCATGATCTAAGCTCGATTCGGACTCGGCCTTTGGTGTTGGCGACTCCGGATCCCAATCGTTCGCAAACGTACTCCGAACTGTAAAATCATTTCACCCATTCGCGCCGCTTCCATTTCATTTTTTAGGAGATTTCATGCTTGGGACACCTTTGAAGATTACCGTATCCGCCGCCCTGCTCACCGGCCTCGCGTTTGCGCAGACCATTCCCGCGGGAACGCACATCACAGTCCGCACAGCACAAGAACTCAGTTCCGGAACAGCGAAGGTCGGTGATCGATTCGATGCGACGCTTACGCACGCGCTGGTTGTGGGCGGCAAGACGCTGGCGAAATCAGGCGCGCCCGCACGCGGCAAGGTCACGCTCGCGAAGTCCAGCGGACGCCTCCATGCTCCCGGACAACTTTCTGTTCGGCTGACCTCCGTTCAAGTTGAGGGCAAAATGGTTCCCATCTCGACGGGCAGCTACCACCTCGAGGGCAAGAGCCACACCAAGAGCAATGCCACCAAAATTGGCGGCGGCGCAGCGGTTGGCGCGCTGATCGGCGCACTGGCAGGTGGGGGCAAAGGCGCAGCCATCGGAGCAGGAGCAGGCGGCGCGGCGGGAACCGGAGTGGCTGCGGCCACCGGCAAAGAAGAAGCCATCATTCCAGCGGAAAAAACTCTGAGCTTCAGCACCACCGCATCCGTGAAATGAAGTCGCCAGTCGTCAGTCGCTGGTCGCCGCCAGCGAAAGCGGTTCGCCCCAAGTATCGACGATTTCGCCGCCGACTGACGACTGGCGACGGCCTTAGCCCTGCTTCAAATAGGCCAGCACTTCCTCCGAATGTCCCTCGGGCTTCACCTTGTGAAACACATGCTTGATCTTCCCATCCGGCCCAATGATGAATGTCGTCCGTACCACTCCCATCACCTTCTTCCCGTACATGTTCTTTTCCTGAATGACGCCAAAGGCATTGCACAGTTTCTTGTCCGCATCAGCCAACAGCGTGAACGGCAGATGGAATTTCTCCTGAAATTTCTTCTGGGCCTTCGGGGTATCCGGCGATGCGCCTAGCAGCACCGCGCCTGTTTTCTGCATCTGCTTGTAGGTATCGCGGAACTCACAGGCTTCCTTGGTGCAACCGGGAGTGTCGGCGCGGGGGTAAAAATACAGCACCACCGTCTTGCCTTTAAAATCCTTCAAGGAAACCTCTTTCCCGTTCTCGTCCTCTAATTTGATGTCCGGGGCTTTATCATTGACGTCAAGCATGGTTAGTTCTCCAATCCGCTCAACGTTATACCGTAGCGCACGGCGCGCAGTCATCTGTGCGCTCCTCGTCTTGGGCGTTGCTCAGATCGCATTCGCGCAGGTCGCAAAGAAGAACAAGGAAACCAAAGGTCCGCGGGCGCTGGGCCTGGTCGAACTTTCTTCCGACGGCAAGGCCCGACTCATCCCCATCGCTATCATGGTCGACGGCAAGTTTTACGACGCGGGCGCCTACAAGGCCTCGCCCGTGCCGCTGGCCCTTTGGAGCGAGACGGTCTACGAAGGAGAAAAAACCGGCGTCCCGCAAGGCTTGTTCACCGTGGGGGCGGCATTGCAGACCACCCCCGGTAACTGGCTCGCGGACGGCAAGTGGCGTCCAACGGACTCTGAGGCGAAGACGAAGAAGTCGGCTCCGACCAAGCCGAAGATGGGCGATGAAGATGAGGGTCCGCCGAAGCTTCGTCGCGGCGACTCCAGCAAGCCTGACGCGGTCAAGCCGTCGCCGCCCGCCACTGCTCCCTCTGCCGACGACAAAAAAGCCCCGGCGCCCTCAACGACTCCCCCTACTCCCGCTGCCTCCTCAACATCGCCGCAAAATCCGCCCAAGGACAGCGCGCCCGCGGACAAGCAGCCAGAGGTTGCCCCGAGCGACGCGAACGACGACGATCCCAATCGCCCAATTCTTAAGCGCGGCAAGCCCGCGACTGAAAGCACAGCGCATCCCGCAGTCGGCGCCTCCACTGGCGTGCCACGACGCCCTGTAGGCGATTCTGTAAAAACCGGCGCCAAGCCCGACGCGAAGAAGACCACCCTGCAGACGATCCCGGCCATCTCCGACGCCGGCGGGCCCGATCCCCGACCCTACACCTACGACATCAAGCCGGACGAAGAGCAGAAGTATCGCAAAGGAATGCTGGGCCTCGCTTACGATGCCCTGCTAGCTCGCATCAGGCAGATTTCGCCCGCCACTCCGACTACCAAGCCCGCGACACACACCTCGGCAACTCGTCGCCAGCCGCGGTCCTCGCAGCCGACATTCGACGATGTGCAGTTTCGCGCTTTCGATCTCTGGAATACCAACGAGCCCGTGTTCGTGTTAAGCGCAACCGCGCACATGCCGCAAGCAGCTGGCGCTTCCGGCGAGCCGTCTCCCCCCTACTACATCACTCTGGTCGCCAAGAAAAATATCTATGACGAACTCCGCAAGCTCTACGCGGATGTGACCGACGACCACCATCTCGACGAAACTCCGCGCTTTGAACTCGTCGACGCGGTGGACGCCGATGGCGACGGACGGGGCGAATTGCTCTTCCGCCGCATCTCTGACGCGGGCAGCGCGTGGGGCGTCTATCGCGCAGGCGCAGACCAGTTGTTCCCGTTATTCGAAGGCACTCCTCCCGGACAGTAACGCCGCTACTCAATCCCACCACGACCATATACAATCCCGTGCGAGTTTCTGGAGCCACTGGAGATTTCTTCATGCGTAGCTTCGCGGTCGCTTTCTGTGCGTGTCTGCTGACAACAGGCCTCGCCGTCGCTCAGGACCAGGATTTCAGCAAAGTAGAGATTAAAGTCACGAAGGTGTCGGGCAATGTCTACATGCTCGAAGGCGCTGGAGGAAACATTGGCGCATCTGTCGGCGAGGACGGCATCGTAGTCGTCGACGACGAATACGCTCCTCTGGCGGAGAAAATTCAGGCCGCCCTTAAGGGGGTCACTGACAAGCCAGTGCGCTTCATCATCAATACGCACTTCCACGGCGACCACACCGGAGGCAACGCTTTCTTCCAGAGGCAGGCGCCCGTGATTGCTCACGACAATGTGCGCAAACGACTGGAAGAGGGCGGCCAAGCGGGCAATCTCGGTTCTGTCTCAATGGAGCACAAGCCCGCTGCCAAAGAGGCTCTTCCGATCATTACTTTCGATCACGACGTGACTGTGCACTTGAACGGTGAAGACATTCGCGCGCTGCACTTCCCGAGCGGCCACACTGACGGCGACAGCATCATTTTCTTTCCCAAGTCGAACGTCGTTCACATGGGCGACGATTTCGTGCGCTACGGATTTCCCTTCATCGACCTGGGCTCGGGCGGCAGCGTGGACGGCATGATTGCCGCGTTGCAGGAAGTCGTTCCTAAATTGCCGCCGGATGTAAAAGTCATTCCCGGCCACGGCCAGATCTCAAATCTCGACGACGTACGGGAATACGTGAAGATGCTCATTGAAACGCGTGCCGTGGTCGAGAAGGGCGTCAAGCAGGGCAAAACGCTCGATCAATTGAAACAGGAGAGGGTCCTCGATCAGTGGAAGAAGTGGAATGGCGATTTCATCACCACCGACGCCTTCACAGAAACCCTCTTCAATGACCTAACTGGCAAAAAAGACGGCAAGTTCATCAAACACAACTGACGGCGAATCCCATCACACCCTGCGACGAAAACGGATAGCATCGAGCCATGCCCATCGATCCCGGGTTCCTGACGCGAAGAAAATTTCTCGCTTCCTCTTTGGGATTCGCGGCGGCCGGCGCCGTCAGCGCCGCATTGCCGTTCTCCCTGGCCGCGGCGCGTGCTCCGTCACTCACTTTTCCGAAGAATTTCTGGTGGGGAACGGCCACAGCCTCCTACCAGATCGAGGGTGCGTGGAACGAAGACGGCAAGGGCGAGTCGATCTGGGACCGTTTCTCGCACACTCCCGGCAAGGTCAAGAACAACGACAATGGTGACGTTGCCTGCGACCACTACCATCGCTACACCGAGGATGTGCGCATCATGCAGGCTCTGCAGATGAAGAGCTACCGTTTCTCGATCGCGTGGCCGCGCATTCAGCCCACTGGTTCCGGCAAGCCCAACCCGAAGGGACTCGACTTTTACAGCAAGCTCGTCGATCAATTGCTCGCCGCGAAGATTCGTCCATTCGCCACGCTCTACCACTGGGATCTTCCGCAAAAGCTCGAAGACGCCGGGGGCTGGCCCAACCGCGACACCGCTCAGCGCTTCGCCGACTACGCAGACATCATGATGAGCGCTCTCGGCGATCGCGTGAATTCCTGGATGATCTTCAACGAGCCCTGGGTCTTTACGACGCTCGGGTATTTGCTCGGCAACCACGCGCCCGGCCGCACCGACCTCGACGCCTACCTGCGCGCGACGCACGTCGTGAACCTAGCGCAGGGCATGGCCTTTCGCGTCATGAAAGGCGTGCGCCCGAAAGCGACCGTCGGCACGGCTTTCAGCATGTCGCCGATGGAGCCGGCCTCTTCGTCAAAGGCTGACCGCGAAGCCGCGGAACGTGCTCACCTCTGGCAGAACGTGTGGTTCCTTGAGCCTGCAATTAACGGGAAGTATCCGGACGCTTTCGTCGGCCTGAAGCCTGAGGCTCTCGGCATTCAGCCGGGCGACATGGAAAAAGTCCGCGCGCCGCTCGACTTCATCGGCATCAATAACTACTTCCGCCAGATGGTCACCGCCATTCGCCCCGGTGCCCCGAACTTGAATCCAATCTCAAAGATTTTTCCGGCCGACGTCAGGCTCGGCGGCGATACCGGCCCCAAAACCGATATGGGATGGGAGGTCTACCCGCACGGCCTCTACGAGATCGTCATGCGCATCACCAAGGACTACAAAAAGCCCATCATCGAGATCACCGAGAACGGCTGTGCTTACGGCGACGCGCCCGGCAAAAACGGCATCGACACCGATACGCGCCGTATCGCCTACTACCGCGGCTATCTTCGAGAGCTGGCGCAGGCGATCAAACAAGGCGCCGACGTCCGCGGATACCACGCTTGGAGCTTGCTCGACAACTTAGAATGGGCGGAGGGCTATTCCAAACGCTTCGGCTTGGTCTACGTTGATTTCGAAACCCAGAAGCGCACCGTGAAGGAATCAGGAAAGTGGTACGCGAAGGTCGCGGCCAGCAACGCACTGCCAGCGGCGGAAAAGAAAGCGGCAGCAGCGGGCTAATTGCTGTTCAAGTAGCGTTCCTGGGCAGGGCATCGCTTTAGCGATGCCGTATGAGCAGATCTGAATCCCCTTTAGGGGCTGTCTTACAAACAAGTCCCCGCCATCGGACGAAGATCGCTCAAAGCTCGGAGCCCCAAAGCTCGCCGCTACTTATTCGACACCACCACTTCCCCGTTCTCCACCCGAATCCCGCCGACATTCTCCGGCAACTTCAACCGGTCGCGCTGTTCCGTTAGCTTCTTCTGCAACTGATCATTCACCAACGACACCGGCACCTCGAGATCGCCAATCTTGATCTTCGTCGGATCGAATGTCGCATACCCATCCCTCGATCCAAGCTTACCTTCCATCGTGACCCACACATCCCTGCCCGCGATATGCGCCAGGAATTGCCCCTTGGCAATGTCTCCCTCGAAGTTCACTTGATAGTCCTTCACCGACGGCTCGCCAGCTCCAAGATCGCCCGAGAGCGGGTCACCGCCATTTCCGCCGCTAGCCGCTCCGCCCGCACTCGATCCGCCCGTCGACGCCACGGCTCCCGAGGCCTGCGCGATCGCCGCCGCCACTTCCTGCGCATTCAGCCGGACTTCAGCGCCCGACTGCCCCTGCTCCCGCGCCTGCTCGAGCTGTTCGATCTTGTTCTGAAACGATTGCGCGTTGGCGGCCACCGCGGGAGCGGGCAGAACCGGAGCCACAGGCTGCGGACGCCTCAAAACAAGCACAAGCGCAGCCACCGAAGCCGTGAGAGTCGCGATGCTGATGATGCGATCAAGCTTGATCTTCATGGAGTCCCCAATCGACCTCCGACCATCTTCCTAACACTGTCATCCTGAGCGAAGTGAGGCGCCAGCCGAACGAAGTCGAAGGACCCCGCGTTTCTCACTGCTGCTCCAAACTCCAAAGGGAATTCTCTACACACACCCGGGACGTTGAACACGAGACCGACGACTGACGACTCAATGTTACCCACCCGCCACCCATTCCCAGAAGTCACGAAAGCCGCTGTCCGCTGGCTAGCCTCGCAGGCTCCGCTCCCGCACTTCTTCTGAGGTCAGCCCGTACAAGGGCGGCGTGGGCACGCTCAGCATGCTCAGATACAGATAAATCTGCCCGCGATGATGAACCTCATGCTCCACCATCGCCCGCAACCACTTCCAGGTCGTGATCAGCGCGCCGTCGGGCGTCATGCACTTCCCGTTCAACTGCTCGGACGTGAGCTGCGAGAAAATTGCCACCGACTCCCGATGCATCCGCTCGGCAAACTCAAGCACCTGTTCGTATCCATCGGCCAGTTCCTTGCCACATCCGGCATACCGACTCGGCCGCCCGGAAACCGTCTCCCCGTACATGTAGCGATTGATGGTCGCAATATGGCGCACCAGGTCCCCGAGTGAGAACTGGCCCTCGCGATAGGTCCACTCGACTTTCTCCGCAGGAATACAACGCGCAACGCGCACGGTTCGCTGGTGGATTTTGTCGAAGTAGTCGAGGAAGAGGCTTAGATCTTGGATCTGCATGGTAAGCACATCCCAACATCGGATGCTATTCGTTCTTCAAAGCGGATAAGAGATCATTGCTTAGTCGCTCCACCGGCTCCTTGTAACCTCGCTTCCAATCTTTAAAGGCCGGCCAAAACCGATAAATCCGCGCGCACCGAAATGGCCGAAACCAAACCACCAATGGATTGAATGCGCGACCTCCTCCAAAGCTGTGAAACACATGCGCCGCAAAGGACCATGCAGACCACCCTTTCCGTTCAGACCAGTTCAACACGACGGCGCGCGCTCGAATGTGCGGCAATAGCTGCGTTGCCATGTATTCGCGCCAGGTAGGACTTTCGGAGCTGACGAATAATATGTCTTTCCCTTTCGGCAGCCACAAGAGCCAGACGAGTGCGTACAAAGAGATCCGGTGAGCCAACCAAAATGTCACAGCGACAAAAGCCAGGGGAAGGGCAATAGGAAGGACCAACAAGACAAGAAATGCATTCCCAATTTTTGCCGCGGTCGTAGCTTTCTGTCGCATCATCGAGTGAACATCCAATTTGAAGCTACGCAGCGATTGACATCAAGCCTCACCCCTCCAGCTTCTTCACTAACACCTCATTCACCACCTGAGGATTCGCCTGCCCCTTCGACGCTTTCATCACCTGCCCCACGAAGAACCCAATCATTGTCTTCTTACCTGCCCGGTACTGCTCCACCTGCTTCGGATTCGCGGCGATCAATTCATCGATAATCTTCTCGAGCGCCGATGTATCCGACGACTGCACCGGCCGCCCTTCTTGCTCGTACACAGCGCCAAAGTCCTTCCCGCGCTCAAAGCTCAAATCGTAGAGGTCTTTCAACATCTTTCCCGAGATCGCTCCCGACTCCACCAAGTCCGCCGACTCAGCCACCCCATGCATCGTGATCGGCGATTGACCGATCACCAAGTTCCGGGCCTTCAGACGCCCCACCAACTCGCCCTGCACCAGATTGGCGACGCGCTTCGGATTCTTCGCCGCCTTCGCCGCCGACTCGAACTGATCGGCGAACTCTTTCGACGATGTCAGAACACCCGCGTCGTACTCGGTAATCCCGTAGTCTTTTACAAAGCGCGCCCGCCGCGCCTCGGGCAATTCTGGCAACTGCTTCGCAATCTCCGCCTTCCACTTATCATCGACCACCAGAGGCAGCAAATCCGGCTCGGGAAAATAGCGGTAATCATGCGCCTGCTCCTTCGAGCGCATTCCGTAAGTCTTGCCTTCGTTCGAGTTGTAGAGTCGAGTTTCCTGCTGAATCTTGCCGCCCGACTCGATCACCTCGATCTGCCGCCCGATCTCGTACTCCAGCGCCTCGCGCACAAAGCGGAACGAATTAACGTTCTTGATCTCGGTCTTGGTCCCGAATTCCTTCTGCCCGCGCGGCCGCACGCTGATGTTGGCATCGCAACGCAACGAGCCCTCTTCCATGTTGCAGTCGCTCACGCCGGTGTACAGGATGATCTCTTTTAACAGCGTGAGATATTCGTAAGCTTCCTCCGGCGTCGACATATCGGGCTCGCTGACAATCTCGACCAACGGCACGCCGGTGCGGTTCAGGTCGATGCCGGTCTTCTCGCTCGCGTCGGCGAAACCCTCGTGCAAGCTCTTGCCGGCGTCTTCTTCCAGGTGGATGCGCGTGATGCCGATTTTCTTCTGATTCTGTTTCAGATCGATGAAGCCGAACTCGGCCAGCGGCTTGTCGTACTGCGAAATCTGGTACCCCTTGGGAAGATCGGGATAGAAGTAGTTCTTCCGCGCAAAGATTGACGTCTCGTTGATGCGGCAGTTCACAGCCATCGCCGCGAGCACTGCAAACTCGACAGCCTTGCGATTCATCACGGGCAGCACTCCCGGCATCCCCAGGCAAACCGGGCAAACATTGCTATTAGGAGGCGCGCCAAACTGCGTGGAACACGAGCAGAAAATCTTGGTTGCAGTCAGTAGCTGAACGTGAACTTCCAGCCCAATCACCGCCTCAAACTTGGCGTGGGCGGCAACAGACGTGTCAGGCGCGGTCGCCATATTCAGCGATTATATCCATGTTTTGGGAAGGGCCCGGCTTCAGCCGGGCCACAACATGCCGAGATTGATTGCGGCTTCAGCCGCCGGGGCGAACTATGTCGGAATTGAATCCGCAGCACTCTACTTCTGGAAGTAAATCTCGAAATACAACAACTCAGTCCCCTTGGCGTCACGCAATCCAGTGAGATAAAACCGCCCGCCCGCCAGTGGAGACGAAATCCCACTCACATCGAAGAACACGAAGCCAGACTGCGTCGAGTGCGGCTCCACGGCTTTCGCCGTAAATTGCGCGGCATCCATTTCATCCAGCGCTTTCTTGCCCACCGCGCCTTTCACCTTGTTGCGCGGAAACGGCAAGGGATACTTCGGCCCGCTCGCATTCACATGAGACAGGCGCCGGTAGAGTTCATCGTTACTGGCAGCCGGAATTTTTTCGCGGCGGGATGTGATCAGTTGCGCCTGCAAGTTCGCCAGCGAAACCGGCTGATCCCCGTCATTGGTGATCACCAGAAAGATCGGCAGAAACCCCTGTTCCGCCCACTTCACGTTGAAGATCTGCGCCTTCTCTTCATCGTCGTAGGGATCGACGCCGGCCGCCACGGACTCATCGGAATGCTGATCATGCAAGGGGTAGGTGGCGGCTGGCTTGGCTGCGGGCTTCACAAAATCCTTCGCCCAAAGCAAGGTGACACCCAGCAGGCAGAGCAAGCCCACCAGCACAACGCCTGCGCGCAACTTGCGCGTCAGTTCACTCACCAACGGCGGCATGTCGTGATTATAACTGGGCGGGACGATCCACCGGCCGGCCTCTACGAATTTGAGCCGGCTGCCACCGAAGACGACGAATGGTGGCCGGTGGCAAATCCCACGAGGGTGCCCCCGACAATTCCGGCCAGCACTGACAGCAGGATCAGCGTCAGCATCTGATTGCGCAGGTGGTTTTTGCGGCGAACAATGATTGGCATAATTGTCCCCCTGAAGAATACCTGAGAAGGCCGATACCACCTATATTCTAGTAGAAACTGCCCGGCCCGCGTCAACGCCGAAAAGCGCCAGCGCACGTTTAGAATGGCCTTTTCCATGTACGTCATTTACAGTACGCTTCTCGTTCTTGCCCTCACGCTGGGCCTGCCGTATTGGGTCTATCAGATGCTGCGGCATGGGAAATACCGTTCCGGATTCCTGGAGCGTTTCGGCATCGTCCCCAGTCACCTGGTTACCCCCTCACTCCAGCCAACTATCTGGGTACACGCAGTTTCCGTCGGAGAGGTCCTGGCAGTGAGCCGCCTGGTCGAGCAGATGCGGGTGCGCTGGCCCGGGTACCGTATCGTCATTTCAACCACGACCGACACCGGCCAGAAACTGGCCCGTACCCGGTTTGGCGGCGAGAGCGTCTTCTACTTCCCGATCGACCTGGGATTTGCGATCCGTTCCTATATGAAGTCGCTGCGGCCCCGTCTGGTCGTCATCGCCGAGACGGAGTTCTGGCCGAATTTCCTGCGGCTCTCGAAACGCAGCGGCGCCTCGGTCGCGATCGTCAACGCTCGCCTCTCCGACCGTTCCATCAGCGGGTACATGCGCCTGCGCTGGTGGCTGAAAAGCGTTATCAGCAATGTCGACCTCTTCCTTGCCCAGACCTATCAAGACCGTTCGCGACTCACCGAACTCGGAGCGCCCGAGTCGCGTGTGGAGGTAACGGGCAATCTGAAGTTCGAGTTGGAGCCGGGATCGCCTCCGGCCCTGGTCGCGAATCTTCGCGAAAGCTTCCAGGACACCAACGCCGGACCTATCTTGGTCTGCGGCAGCACGGTTGATGACGAAGAAGAGCGCATGCTCCTGCAGGCGTTTCAAAGCATTCTCGCCAGTCATCCCCGCGCGGTGATGATTCTCGCCCCTCGGCATCCTGAGCGTTTTTCCGCCGTGGCTGCGCTGCTCGAGAGTTTCGGCATCAAGTTCTTCCGCCGATCCCTTTGGAGCGGCGAGCCCGTGAACGGTGGAGTCCTGCTGCTCGATACGATTGGCGAGCTTTCCGCGATCTACGGCTTAGCGGATATCGCGTTCGTCGGGGGCAGCCTGGTGCCGAAGGGCGGCCACAACATCATCGAGCCCGCGCGCCACGGTGTGGCCATCGTCGTCGGCAACCACACCGACAACTTCCGCGATATCATCTGGCTCTTTCAAACGCAGGATGCGGTGCGGATCGTGGGTCCGGCGGAGTTGCCTCTGGTGCTAATGGAACTGATTTCGAACGACGCCGAGCGCAAGGCGCTGGGCCAGCGCGCTGCCGAGACGTTGCGCTCACAGGCTGGGGCCACCGAGAAGACCTTGGCGGCACTCGAGCGGCTGCTGGCTCCCGCGGAGGCGGCCGCGCCTGCCGCAAAATCGTGAGCCTGCTCTCCGCTATCTACGGATCGGCTGTCCGTGCACGGAACCAGCTCTACGACGGCGGGATCTTTCCGCGCCCGCCGCTTGCAGGGTTCCGTGATCAGCATCGGCAATCTGTCGGTGGGCGGCTCAGGAAAAACGCCCTTCGTCATCCTGCTCGGAGAGCTTCTGAAGTCCCGCGGCGTCGAGTTCGACGTGCTCTCGCGCGGCTACGGTCGCCAGACACGCGGGGTGCTGCTGGTCGATCCCGGCGGCGCCTCGCGCGAATTCGGGGACGAGCCCCTGCTGATTGCCCGGCGACTCGAAGTGCCCGTTATAGTCGGTGAAGACCGCTATCGGGCTGGCGCGTTCGCTGAAGCAAAGTTCGGGCCGCGCCTGCATCTGCTGGACGACGGCTTCCAGCACCGAGGGCTGGCCCGCGATTTCGATATCGTCATGGTGAGTGCCGACGACTCGCGCGACGAACTGCTCCCCGCCGGACGACTGCGCGAGTCTCGCCACGCATTGCGCCGCGCCGACGCGGTAGTCCTGACATCGGGGGCGTCGCCCGAGGGCTTCCCCCTCGATGGAAAGCTCGTATGGCGAGTACGCCGTGCCATTAAGCCGGTGGAGACCCCAGCCCGGCCCGTCGCATTCTGCGGCATCGCCCGCCCACAGAACTTCATGCTGCAGCTGCGCAAGGCCGGGATTGAACCGGCCGCAGAAGCCATCTATCGCGATCACCACGCCTACACCGAAAAAGATATTCGCGAATTAAAAGCCCTGAAAGATCGCAGCGAAGCCGGCGGATTTGTCACCACCGAGAAGGACGCCATCAATCTCGGCGGATTTTTCTCTGCGCTCCAACCGATCGCCGTCATTCCGGTTGCTATGGATCTTGCCGACGCGGCTAACGCCGTCGATACCATGCTTAGGATCGTTCGCGAGCGAAAGAACCTGGCATGAGAGAATCGGTACCCGGATGACCAAGCATCCCAAAGAGTCCGATCGCCTCAAGAAGATTCTTGATGCGTTCCCCAAAATCACCGTCACCGCGCTCGCCGACCTGGTCGCCGACGAGTTCGTCTACGGCGAAATCTCCCGCGTCTCGCGTGAGGCGCCCGTACTTATCCTCAAGCATCGCGAGCGAACCATCGTTCCGGGCGGCGGCGCCAATGCCATCAACAACCTCGCCGACCTCGACGTGAACGTTCTTCCCGTGGGCATCGTGGGCAACGACGAGGCTGGGCGCCTGCTCATCAAGGCATTCCGGCAGAAGCGCATTCCGGTGAGTGGAATTCTGCAGGACAAAGATCACATCACCGTGACGAAGACGCGCATTCTTGCTGGCATGACCCACTCGGCACGCCAGCAGGTCGTGCGCGTGGATCGCGAGCCCGAGACCGCGCCCAACGCTCACTTTGTGCGCGAACTCATTCTTTCGGCGCGTGAATATGCCCGCGCGTCGGATGCGCTGCTGGTCTCTGACTACGGCTACGGGTCTGCGACTCCCGCGATCCTGAACGCGATCCGATCCAAGGCTCGCCTGCAAAGCGTCCCGGTGACTCTTGATTCCCGCTTCCGCATGCTCGAGTTTTCGGGAGTAACTGCAGCCACGCCCAACGAACCTGAAGTCGAGGTTTGTCTCGGCGTGAAGATTGGTCAGGATTGGGCAAAGCTCGTCTCCGCAGGACAGCAATTGATGGCGCGCATGAAACTGCAGTCATTGATTGTCACTCGCGGGCGCGACGGGATGGCTGCCTTCACAGAACGACGGAAGCCTGTCGATATTCCGATTTTCGGTTCGGACGAAGTCGCCGACGTTACCGGGGCCGGCGACACGGTCATCGCCACATTTACTGCGGCGCTGGCGGCTGGCGCCAGCAGCGAGGAAGCTGCCCAGCTGGCGAATTATGCGGGCGGAATTGTTGTGATGAAGCGCGGTACGGCCACCGTTACGCGGCAGGAATTGCTGCACGCGATCGATCAATCGCCGCCCGCGACCAGACCACATTGAGCGACGAAGCCAAGTCCAAGATTCTCGATCGCGCCGCTTTGCACAAGCGGGTGGAAGCGTGGCGGGCCGCCGGCGATCCCATCACGCTCGCCAACGGGTGTTTCGACCTGCTGCACGTCGGGCACGTGCGCTACTTGCACGCAGCCAAAGAGATCGGCGGGCGCCTGGTGGTGGCCATTAATTCCGACGAGTCCGTTCGATCCCTCAAAGGCGCAGGCCGTCCCCTGATGCCGGCCGAAGAACGGGCGGAGATTCTCGCGGCCCTCGCGGACGTCGACGCCGTCGTCATTTTCCCCGAGCGGGATGTCCGCGCCATCATTCGCGAAATTCATCCTGACGTGCAGGCGAAAGGCACCGACTACACCGCCGAAAGCGTGCCCGAAGCCGACACCGTGCGCGAATATGGTGGGCGCGTCGCGATCGTCGGCGATCCCAAAGATCACTCGGCCAGCGACATCATCCGCACCCGGCTAACGCCGCGAACGTCGTGAGCGCTCCCATGCCCGCGCACGCCGCGACGTCCATGCCGAGTCCATCGCGCATTCTCATCGTGCGCCTGAGTTCCATGGGCGATGTGATCCATGCGCTGCCCGCGGCGGTTATGGTGCGACAAGCCTTTCCGCAAGCGACCATCGGATGGCTGATCGAAGAACGCTGGGCGGAACTGCTTTGTGCGCTCTCCACTCCGCGTTCGGGCCCCCGTTCTCCGGAGCGACCACTGGTCGATGTAGTCCATGTCGTGAACCTGAAGAAGTGGCGGCGATCTCTGCCTTCAGTTGAAACCGTCGAGCGGATCGCGGCGGGCCTGAGCGATCTGCGAAGTCGCCGGTATGAGATCGCGATCGACCTGCAGGGCGCGACCCGCTCCGCCATTCTTGCGCGCTGGTCGGGTGCACCGACGGTTTACGGAGGCGCGCAGCCGCGCGAGAATCTCGCAAGCTTGTGGTATAGCCGGAGGATCATCACCCGACACCCGCACGTTGTCGAACAGTACGCGGAGATTGCCGAATCGGTGATCGGCCAGCCGCAGACGATTCCTGATGCCGTGCTTCCGTGTGACCCCTCGGCCGAGCAGACCGTGGAACATCGCCTGCGCGATCTTGGCCTGCATAACTTTGTGATCCTCAACCCAGGTGCAGGATGGGGTGCCAAGCAATGGCCCGCCGAGCGATATGGCATGGTCGCGCAAGCACTCGCGCAACGCGGGATTCAGTCGCTGATCAACTTCGGCCCGCGCGAAGAATCGCTCGCCCAAGCCGCAGCGAACGCGGGCGACGGCAGCGCCCGCGCACTCTCATTCTCCGTCGGGGAACTCATTGCCCTCACCCGGCGAGCTCGCCTCTTCATTGGCGGCGATACCGGCCCCATGCACCTTGCGGCCGCTCTCCACATTCCAGTGGTCGCGCTTTTCGGACCGACCGATCCCGCGCGTAACGGACCTTTCAGAACAAAGAGCACCGTCCTGCGCAATGCCGCGAGCCCAACGTCTCTGACGCACCGCAATGAGCCCGATCCCGGTCTTCTCGCAATCACTCCCAACGACATCATAGCCGCAGCATTGAAACTTCTGGACGGTCCCCGTGCCTGAATGGTCGCGCATCGCCCGCCGCATCCGCGTCCCGCTCGGATTCGCCTTCGCTGCGTTCTACGTCTGGATCGCAAGGCCAAGTTGGACTTCGCTGGCCGCTGGAACAGCCGTCGCGATCCCCGGCGTTCTGCTTCGCGCCCTCGCCTCCGGTCACGTGAAAAAGAACGAGGAACTCACGACCTCGGGCCCGTACGCCTACACGCGAAATCCCTTGTATCTCGGCTCGCTGATCATGGCAATCGGCTTTGCGATTGCCGCACGCAGCGTGTGGGTATTGCTGGTGATGCTCGTCATGTTCCTGGCTATTTACCTTCCGGTCATTCGCTCCGAGGAATCATTCCTGCGCCAGAGGTTCTCAAATTTTGACGAGTACGCGCGAAACGTCCCGCGACTATTGCCGCGCTTGTCTGCCTATCGGAGCCAGACCGGGTCGTTTTCGCGGGACCTTTACTGGCAGCATCGCGAGTACAATGCGGTGCTGGGCACGGCGGCTGTGCTGGCTGCCCTGGTGGCCAAATTATTCTGGGCTTCCCGATAGCCGCTTGCATCGAACCAGAAGCGGCTCCACTGGGCGTGCAGCAAGCTTGATTCCACGACTCCCCCAACGCGCTCGCGCTCTCCCGCGGCTGTTTCTGTGCTGCGTCTGCGTGTCGATCTGGACCTCCCACCTGCCCGCATCCGCCAACGATCAAGGTTCCATCGCCACCATCGGCCCCTCAGCGCAGATCCTCGCGCCACCCCAGACGTACCATTTCCCGGACGGCCAGGCCTTCGTTTACACCGCAGAGTGGCACCTATTCACGGCAGGCACTTCGACTGTGAAAGTCGAACCAGTGGGCAACGAACGCCGCGTGAGCGCCATCGCCGATTCCGCCGGCATGGCCAACGTCCTGTACGGAGTGCACGATCGCTTTGAAGCGCTCTTCGACTCGAAGACGTTTTGCTCGAACAGCGTGTTCAAGCATATCGAAGAGGGATCCCGCCGGCGCGAGACGAAAGTCACTTACGACTACCCCAAGCGCAAGAGCGTTCTGCACGAGACAAATTTAAAGACGAATGAAACAAAGTACGCAGAGAATGACATCCCGCCCTGCGTCACTGATGTGGTCACCGGCTTCTACTACCTGTCGTCTCTTCCGCTCCAGATGGGCAACTCGTACACATTTCCTGTGAACGACGGCGGCAAGACGGCGGAAGTCACCGCACATGTGGAGGGCAAAGAAAAAATTAAAGTCCCAGCGGGCACCTACCAAACCGTCCGCGTCGCCGCCGAAGCAACGTCCGGCAACCTGAAAGGACGCGGAAAAGTCTGGACATGGTTCACCGACGACGCCAACCACACCCCGGTGCAAATGAAAGCGAAGCTCACCTGGGGAACGCTGCTATTCCGGTTGCAGCGGGTGGAGAAACACTGACCGATTACAAGCTACTCGGAAAATAACTCAGACATTCCGCCAGAAATGCCTCGTCTGCACCTGGGGGCTCAGCAAATGTAACCAGGACCAATCGATTGTCACTGATCCAGAATGACTCATCTTGTGCCCCGTGCCTGCGTCGTATCTTTTGGCCGGCAACTACGTCTTTCTCTGCGGCCGATTCTGGCAGATTCCCCGGAATTGACGAAGTACGGCTTTGGTAGGTTCGCCTTGCACTCTCGGGGTCAGCATACACTTCAGTCAACAGCAACACTGGTGAGATGCCGGTAACCGATTGGCTGTACGCTGCCAGAAACCGATGTGGGCCACCATGCTCCCAGTCGTTGTCTGACGCGGTGCTCGCCACGCGCATCAGTCCCGCGATTCTTGGTGGCGACGGGTCTCGAAACCGTCTGGCAGCAACATTCGCATTTAGTTCCTGACAACTCTTGACGAGACCCGCATCCCGGACTTGACTGCACATCTCGATCTTTGTCATCACGGGAATCAACGGGATGTGCATTCCGATGGGCCAGCGGAAGGGCCTGCGAGTGCTCTCCGCAGTGGGCCCCGTCTCAGGAGCCAAATCCGTTTGGACCATGGCGACCGGAAAATAGCCGGTCCAACTCGGCTCCCCCCGGTCTCCCATGCCAGGTCGACTCTCGTTCAATCTGGGTCCCAGGTCCTCTCCGCAAGGCGGAGCGAAATCTGTTTGCGGGTCGGTCACTCGAATCGAATACCCATCCCATTCCTGCAGCAGGAACAGGTTATGAATTGACGGCCAGAAGAAAATGCGTCCCTTTGCGTTAGTCTGTCGTACTTCCGTCCTCAAAACGGCGCCATTGAGCTGCTTCAGCTTCACTTCCAGGCAAGCGCTCATGCCAGCAATGGGTCTTTCGGTCACGGCGTCGACCACGGTTGCTGAAATCGGTGGGACGATGCGGACAAAAGCATAGAGATACAACGAAAGAGCGAGGAGGAAAATTCCGCCCCAAACAAATAGAAAATATCTAAGCCACTTCTTTTCCAGAAGCCTGGTTACGTTCTTTACCGTTGGTGACATCCGCACTTACTAGAAGCCATCCCCGGGACACAGTCAAGGTTACTGAAAGCACTTACCCGGTTGCAGCGTATTCGGGAAGCAAGAGTGAGCCGCTTGGTGTCTCGCACCCGACACACCCCTTATTTCCCTGCTACCAACCCTTTCGCCCGGCTCAACTCTGGGCGCTCAGAGTTGCCGCCGGCACAGACCTTCACCAGTTCGCCGTAGTACTGCGCCGCCTTTTCCTGCTTGCCGGCAGTCTCAGCGGCCTGCGCCGCGCCATACAGTCCATTAAACCGGTTCGGATTGATCTTCAAATCGATTTCGTACTCCGCCAACGCCTGCTCCGGACGCTTCGCCATCATCAGGATTTCCGCCACCATCTCACGGGTCGGGACTCCCGCTGGCTCATCGCCCAGCGAATCTTCCTTATCCGCCAAGGGTCGCAGGATTGCCAGCGCTTCATCGTGCTTGCCGCTCGCAGCCAGAGACCAAGCGAGCACCTGCTGGTGAGCGTTGTCGACCACATTCGCGAAGCCTTTCTTCTTTTTCGCCACCACCGCAGTGTGAATGGCGTCGATCTTCTCGGCGTCCTTTCGAGCCAGGTCGGCATTTCCCAGGTGGGCTGCGCCAATCGCTTGTGCCCAGTACGTAATGAATTCATCCTCTGGCAGCCCCGCGCCCGTCGGACTTAGCGCCGCCGCATCCTGCCAGTGATGCATTTCGATCGGATACAAGGCCGTGAACTCGATCAGACTGACGGCGCGCGGGTTGTAATCCGTTCCATACATGTTGTGAACAGTGTTGGGCATGGCCTTCACTTCTTCGATCATCGCCTTGGCTTCGGCATCGCGTCCGCTCTGCAGGTATGCGTAAAAGAGATAATCCATCGCGTGAAACTGGTGCCCCTCGCCGCCCATATGCATAGCCGCGGTCTTACGCGTCGCTGCCACCGACGCCAGGTTCGACTTGATGTCCTCATCCCACATGCCGACGCGCGCGAAGATGTGCGAGGGCATGTGCAGCGCATGAGGCGCAGCCGGAGCGATCGCCGCATAGCGCCGAGCTGCCGGCAATCCCAGCTCAGCCAGCTGCGGACGATCGTAGGCGTGAATCATGTAGTGCGCCACGCCGGGATGATCGGGCTCTATGGAAAATAGCTTTTCGAGGATGGCAGCTGCTTTCTTGTCATTGGCGAAAGTCGGATCCTCACCCTCGTCGGCAGCCAGAATCGAGAGCGCATAAAACACCGCCGCTTCGTGATCCTCGGGATTGGCCTGATAGACCTTCTCCATGCCCTTCGAATACGCTGTGGCTCGTTTCTCGAAATCGCCCTTGGTCCTGTAGAACGTCTTCATCGCGGCGATATAGTCGCGCTCGCGCGGGGTTGCGGCGTGAAGTTTCGCCGCCTTCTTCATTTCATCGCGGCCCTTCTTTGTGGTCGCGGCGTCCGGATGGTTCCACAGCTGATGCCACTGGCTCATCGCCAGTCCCCACTGCGCCATCGCGCACTTGGGATCGTCCTTCGCAATGTCGGTGAATTCCTTTTCGGCTTCCTCGTACCAGAACGAGTGCAGCAACGCGACTCCGCGCTCAAACGGCTTCTGCACCGCCTCCGCGCACGACACGGGGAAATGCACTGTGCCCAGCTGCTTTTCGGTCAGATCTTCGTGGTGGTGCCCTTCATCGGCAACCGCGGGCAGGGCAAAGCACAACAACGCCATAGCGAGACAGAAGGATTTCATTGGATGGACCTCGTATTCAGGGAGTTTAGCTTTGAAGCGTAGACCGGTCAATTTGGTTAGCACGTGAACGCCACACCCGTCGAAAAACGCTGTTGCCGATATTTTGACGGCGGGTCCACCTTGAATTCCTGGGATCACGAGAAGCAGTCAAGCTCCTGAAAACGGATTCCTGGTTGCGAAGATGAGGAACGGGGCCGGCGGCTCCTCGACGACGAGTGTTCGGGGTTGTCGCATAGACAGCGTGAGTCAGCCTGGGTGCGGTCGTTGCACTCAGTCCCTGACCGCTCACATCGGTGGCCCTATCCCTGACAATCAGAATCGATTGTGGACTAGTCGCACTCCAAACCCGAGACGCTTCAGCGGCGGCATAAGATACCCCAGTGCGTAAGCACTGGGTAACGGCGGCAACCGAGCGAGCCCCGGAAAGGGGCGGCACCCGAGCGCAGAGGGCGTGAGCCCGCGAGCCACGCCTATCGCCGAACACAAATTCGTATGCCTTGAAACAACCGCGCTGACTCGCGCGAAGTGGCGTCGAACAATACCGCTACTGGATCCGGAACCGTTCCGTCATCAATCGCTGTAAGCGGGGTTTGTAGAGAATGTCAAAGGCCAACTCTTTGCCGGGGAACATGGCCAGTGCCGCACGTCGGGCGTTGGCAGAAAGCTCGGACGCTTCTTCGATGGTGAGATTCGGATCCTGGCTGATTACCGACATGACCATGCTGATCATGACTTGCAGCCGCCTGATTTTCTTTGCCTCGTCCTGACACTCCTGAAGATTACTTTCTTGCCCACCCCGGTTCGCATCTTTCATACGGCCCTCGCCAGGGAATCTGCTGGAAGTCGTCAAGGTGCGCGCCTTTGGGTAGCGCGGCACCGCAGGCCTCACCCCTGTTGTGCCCATTTTCAGGGGAGTTCGGCCGGGAAAGCAACTCCCCCAACGTGGGGTCCCCCTGCGGATAACCCTGTAGGCCGCAAGTTGCTGAGTCCTTTGCCTTATCCAAATCGCTTTGTGATAGGTTTACAATCCCTAGTGCTCGAATCCATCAATTCCAAATGGATTCCCAACCTTGCCAGTGGAGGATGTATGCCAGAAAGCTCCGGTCCCAACGCTCCTGCGGAGCGTGTTCCTGATCCGAACGAAAAGCTGATCAAGGTGTTCGACAGCGAGCAGGAATCCGAAGCTCTGGTCGTGAAAGGTCTGCTCGACTCCGCCGGCATCGACTCCGACCTCACCTCCGTCGACGCAGTGCAGGACATGTTTCCGGGAGTGGGCGGCATGGTGATCCTCGTCCGCGAAGAAGATGCGGATCAGGCTCGCCGCATGATCGAGGAATATCGCCAGTCTCCCGACGCCGACGAGACTTCCGAAATCGATCTCAACGAAGACACTCCAACTGTGGGCTGACCGACTTCCCGTCGAGATAGAACGTCACTGCTCCATTGCGGTCGGTACGGTAGGTGAAGGTGCCTTCCTGCTGCAGATGCTCGAGCGTCTCCCGTCGCGGATGACCGAACGTGTTGGTTGCGCCCACCGATATGATGGCCCAGCGCGGCCTGACTGCGCGGATGAACTCCAGACTCGAACTGGTCGCGCTGCCGTGATGACCGATCTTGAGTAGGTCGGATTTCAGATGTTCCGAGAAGCCCATTCGTTGTTCCACCGGCTTTTCCGCGTCCCCTTCCAGCAGCACACTCGATTCACCGAAGCTGACCCGCAGGACCAGCGAGTCGTTATTCTTGGGCTGTGAAGTAGTGCGCCAGTCAGCGGGCGGAGATAGCACCGCAACACGAGTCCCGCCAAACTCGAAGTTCTCACCCTCGTTGCGCCTTACTACGTGAATGCCCAGACTTCTTGCGTATGCCAGCAACGTAGCGATCGCTGGCGTCTCCGGCAAAGCACCGATCCACAATTCTCGTGGGCGAAAGTTGTTGAGCACCGCATGCATTCCGCCGATGTGGTCCGAGTGGCCGTGCGTGATGGCAACAGCATCGAGGCGCGAAATCCCGCGCTCCCACAAGTAGGGAGAGACCACGTTCTCGCCGAAATCAAAATCCGATTGCTGCCCTCCGACAGGTCCGCCCGCATCGACCAGCAGAGTTTTCCTCGCCGGCGACACCAGCAGAAGCGAGTCCCCCTGGCCTACATCGATTGCGGTCACCTCTAACACACCGCCTCGAATGAGCGGCGCGGGAACTACCGCACTCACCCATAACCCGGCCGCTGTAGCTGCCGCAAGTCCACTAAGCAACAGGAGACGGCGTCGCCATGCGAGCGCCATTGCCAAGGCCAGCGCGATCGATGCGACAAGCATCGTCGCCAGCGCCGGCATCGCCACTCGATGATCCGCGATGTGCAGCCCGCCAAGGCTTTGCACCGTACCCGTAATTCCATGAAGAGACCAGGCCGCGACCAGACCCGGCAACTTGGCCAGCGGCATCCACACGTAACCGAGCGCGACGGCCAGTACTGCCGCCGGCATCAGGATGCCGGTAAGCGGCACCGCTAGCGCGTTCGCGGGAATTCCGATCACCGTGGCGCGATGAAAGTAGTACGCCATGGGCAGCACCATGCCGATTTGCATCAGCGCCGAGACGCAAAGCAGTTCGTACCCCGACAAGGCGGTTCGAGCCGTCAGCTTCGCAGTGCTCTTTGCCGCGTGCTTTCCAAAGATCACGGACAGACGATCCGCAATCATCCGCAAATCGAGCCGCATCTGGGCGACGCGTGGCGCAAGCGTGCGATCGTATTCCGTTGACTCAAAGTTACGGAGCCCCTGCAGATAAGGCTGCGACGTCCGTTCGAGCAGTGGAACGGCAACCGCCGCCACAATGAACACCGCCAGAAATGTAAGCTGAAAACTGGGCCCGAGCAGCGCCTTGGGATCTGCCGCCATCACTGCCAGAGCAGCGCATCCGAGCGCATTCAGCATCGAGCGCTCGCGATACAGCAGCCGCACTCCCAGATAGACTGTCAACATCAACACCGCCCGCCACACCGGTGGTCCGACGTCGGTCACAACCGCATACGCAATACACAACAAAACCGTCAGCGCGCTCGCCAGAACATCGCTCAGCCGCAGCCGCCGCATCGCCCAGAAGATCACGAACGCCAGGATGCTGACGTTCATCCCCGACACGACAAGAATGTGATATGTCCCCGAGCGCTGAAAATCCACCTTCGTCGAAGGCGTCAGAAACGCGCTCTCTCCGACGACCGCGGCATCCATCAGGGCAGCATCCTCCCCATTCCAGAGTCCGTGGATTCTGCGAACGATGCTGCGATGCACTCGCTCCCGCCACCACGCCACCCCCGTCCCAACGAAGCCCGGGAGCACTTCCACTTTCGTATTCTTTGCGGAAGCCAGCATCGTAATGCCGTGATCGGCGAGATATCCGCGATAGTCGAAGGCTCCTGGATTCCGAAAATTGCGCGGAGCCCGCAGTTTCGCACTGAAGCGCAAACGCTCGCCGTAGTGGTAAACGCGCATGGGAACCGGCTCGCCCTCGTCGTACTCCAGCTCCGTCTCCTTCGAGTAAATGCTCACGCGCATCCCGCCGTGACCCTTCTGCGTCATCTCTTCGCTCGAGACTTCCTCGGTCTCGACATCAATCGACTGGCGCAATCCGCCGAAGCCGGCCGTGCGCGTCTCTCCACCATGAATGACGTGCGCCGTCACGACCACTTCCTCCCCGGTGGCAAAGGCAAGCAACTCGTCGTCTTGAGGAGGACGCCCATTGCGTAACTGGATGGACAGTGCGCCGACCGCGAAGAGTGCAGCCAGCGCGAGAGGAAACCCCATCCACCATCGTCTTCGTGCAAAATACAGTGCCGCGAGAGAGAACGCGGTCGCGGCCACCATCCACCACACAGGAGGCCGCCACGCATACACACCGCAAATGATACCGGCACCATAAGCAAGTGCGGCCCAAAGCATCGGCTGGCGCGGTGGCTTGCGGATGTTGGCGAAAAACGAAATGGCCTTCGCGGGGGACACGTCTTCCGAGGGAACAGAAGGCTACCGGACCAGTTCGACGACGCTTTCGATGTGATACGTCTGCGGAAACAGGTCCACCAGGTGCAGGCTGTCTACCCGATAGCCGTCGCCGGTCAGCGTGATCAGATCGCGGGCCAGCGTCGCCGGATCGCACGACACGTACGTCACACGCGGCGCGCCGAGCTTTGTAACGGCACGCGCCACCCGATCTCCGAGTCCAGACCGCGGCGGGTCGACCACAACATAGTCAGGCCGAACCTTCGCGCCCCGCCCCGCGAGATAAGCGTCCACCGTAGAGCGCACCGCCTTCACGTTCCGAGGAGAATTGTATTTGAGGTCGGCCGCCGAACCTTGTGACGACTCAACCGCCACGATGTGACGAAACGACGTCGCCAGCGCCACGCTGAACAATCCAACCCCGGCATAAAGGTCGAGCGCGATCTCGCCGGAACGCCCGCCGGCCACGATCCCGGCCAGTTCCTCCACGAGGAGTCGATTCACCTGGAAGAACGATCCACCACTCACACGCAGCGCCCCGGCCTTGGTCTGATAGCGGATCTCTCCTGGGCGATCTGTCCACAGCGGCTCTTCGGTGATCTGAGTTTGCTGCCCTCGCCCCGATGCGACCGTCTGCGTGAACAAGTAAATGCTCGAGACTTCCGCCAATGCCCCGCGCAGAAGCTCCGCGAATGCCTGCGGCTCCTGCTTTCCCGCTTCGTCTCGTGCATCAACATACAACTCAACCTGCAGTTGCGAGTCGTCGTCGTTCGCAAACAATTCGACCTCGCGCACCGATTGCGGCACCTGACGTCCACGCCCCAACTTCCACAACGCCTCGATCGCGCGGTTGAGAAGCGGCGAGTTGATCGGGCACTGCTCCACCGGCAACAGTTCGTGCGACGACGCCTTGAAGTACCCAAGTGCAAAACCTGAATCCACTCGAACCTGAAGCCGGGTGCGATTGCGGTAGTTCCATGGCGGCGACGCGTGAACCTTCACATCCGGCGCCGACTCCATCTTCGCCAGCCGCCGCAGGTTTTCCTTCAGGATGTCTTCTTTGATCTTCAGTTGTTCTTCGTACGCCGTGTGTTGGTAGTGGCAGCCGCCGCAACGCTGGAAGTACGGGCACGCGGCCTCGATACGCAAGGGCGAAGACTCGACCAGCCGGGTCGTCAAAGCGCGCACGAATCCCGGTTTCTCCTCCGTAACCTGCGCCTCAATTTTTTCGCCGGGCAGGGTAAACGGCACGAACGCAGCCTTGCCGCGGCCTTTTTCGTCAGCCGGAAGGCGGCCCAGGCCGTCGCCCCCGTAAATAAGTTTTTCTATGGTGAGTTCCAAGACTTGATTCTATGCTAAGGATAAGCAGCAGTACCGAACGCGCGCTGGCATTTCCTGAATGAAACTTTCTGTCGTCATGCCGATCTACAACGAGCGGGCCACCCTCCGGCGTGCCGTCGAGAGTGTGCTGTCGGCCAATCCGGACATCGCCATCGAACTCCTGTGTGTAGACGACGGCTCCACCGACGGCTCCCGAGAAATTCTGCAAGAACTCGAGCGAGAATACGCTCCGTCCGTTCGCGCGCTTTGGCAGACCAGCAACCTGGGCAAAGGCGCCGCCTTGCACCGTGGCATTCAGGAAGCCACGGGCGACTACGTCATCATTCAGGACGCGGACCTTGAATACGATCCCTCGGAATATTCCCTGCTGCTCGCACCGCTGGTTCAAGACAAGGCCGATGTGGTCTACGGCTCGCGCTTCATGGGCGGCCGCCCCCATCGCGTTCTCTATTTCTGGCACTTCGTCGGCAACCGCCTGCTGACGTTGCTTTCGAACGCCCTCACCGACCTGAATCTCTCCGACATGGAGACCTGCTACAAGGCGTTCCGTCGCGACGTGCTCCAGTCGATAGATCTTGAAGAGCGTCGCTTCGGCTTCGAGCCCGAAATCACTGTGAAAGTCGCCAAGCGCGGGCTGCGAGTGTACGAGGTCGGCATCAGTTACTCGGGCCGCACCTACGAGGAAGGCAAGAAGATCGGATGGAAAGACGGCGTGCGCGCCGTCTGGTGCCTGCTGAAGTACGCGGTCACCGAGCCACGAGTGAAATTTGCGCATGTCGGCGAGCGACCTGCCTCGCACACCGAAGACGACGGTGCCGAATTCTCCACGCCTGACCGCGCTAGTACAAAAAGCCTCTAACGTCCTCGATTCACACTGCCCCCACGCGCGGCGATCGCTGCAACGGCCTCAGCTCACATCACTTCCCGACGTAGCTGACTCGCCAGATCGAATTCGACCCATCGTCACTCACCAGCAAGGACCCATCCGATGCCACAGCGACCGCCACCGGACGTCCCCACACTTGCCCATCGGGCAACACGAAGCCGGTTAGAAAATCCTGGTAGTCCCCGCTCGCCTTGCCGCTCTGATGCAGGGGAACGCGAATCACTTCATATCCCGTGCGCGCAGCCTTGTTCCACGAGCCATGCTGTCCGGCAAAAATGTCGCCCTGGTACTCCGCCGGAAACTGCTTGCCCTGGTAGAAAGTAATGCCCAGCGACGCGTTGTGCGGCTGCAACAGAACATCCGGAACTATCGCCTTGTCTTTCAGTTCCGGATGCTTCCCTTTATGCCGTGGGTCCTGATTCGCTCCCATGTACCACCACGGCCATCCATAGAATCCGCCTTCCTGTACGTGCGTGATGTAGTCGGGCACAAGGTTGTCGCCGAGTTCGTCGCGTTCGTTCACCGAGCACCACAACTGTCCCGTCTTCGGATCGACAGCCAACCCGCCGCCCGCGTTTCGGATGCCATACGCATACACGCGCATGTTTTTTCCGTCGGGATCAAAAGCCAGAATGTCGGCGCGATTTTTCTCCTCGGGCGTCGTGTCCGGATCGTCCACGTTCGAGCGCGAACCCACGGCCACAAACATCGTCTTGCCATCTGGCGAGAACTCGATCGAACGCGTCTGGTGTCCGCCCGTCGGCAAGCTGACAAGATGCTCCGACTTGCCGCTCGCTGCCATGTCTCCGTTTTTGTAGGGATAGCGGACGACTTCGTTCTCGCACCCGATGTAGACCCACTGCGGATCGGGACCGGGCGGATAAAATGCGATCCCGTACGGGCGCTTCATCTTGGTCGCGAACACCTGCATCTGCTCGGGCTTGCCGTCGCTGCTCATGCCACGAAATACACGAATGCGCCCGGCATCACTTTCGGCCAGAAAGATATCGCCGTTGGGCGCGGTGCGCAGCAGGCGCGGGTTCTCCAGTCCCGCAGCGTACAGATCAACTTTGAACCCGGTCGGCGCCTTGGGCCAGGCATCGCGCGGCCGCGCTACCACGTCGGGCCCGTTGTCACTCGACTTCGTCATGAAGGGTTTCGGGAGATCGGTCTCCGCAATTCTTCGATCCACGCCCGGCGCCTCGTAACGGAAATCCGTAAAAGGCGCGTTGGGAGAACGCAGGTTCAAGGCCGCCGATTGCACAGGTGACGCAGCCGGGCTGGCAGGCGCGCCCTTTTGCAGGTAGTCGCTCTTCACGTAGCTCACAATCTTCCAGCGCTGCTCCGCCGGCAGCTTTCTCCACGACGGCATTTCGCGTTTGGGATCCCCCTTGGTGATGAACCAGAACATTTCTCCCTGGGTGATCTGGCGGATAACGTCCGCGCGCAATGGCGGGATGTTGCCCGATCCACGCCCATTTTCACCGTGACAGCGCGCGCAGCGCAGATGATAGAGAGGTTTGCCCGCTTCAGCACCCGCAGCATTGCCCGCGTAGGGATTCTTCATCTCTTTGGCGGAATCCGGCGCACCGCGAAAATTCTGTGTTTGTGACAAAGCTATCGAACCGGTGAAAATGACTGCACCCAGTGCTACCAGCCACGCTGCTCGCATTTCGCTCCTGGTAAAGATCTCGAAATTGAGGAAACATCCCCGCAACATCCGGAAACTGCACTGAGCTCGCGAGAAATCGTCTACCCGGACGACTCGCGGCCAACAGTCGCAACGCTGGAGGTCTCCTAGTTCTTTGACAAAGAAAAGGCCCGAGAGGATGCAAGTGAAACAACGGGAGGCCATCCTGAGCGTCCGGTGACGAGAGGCTTAGTATCAAGCCGGCAATAGAAGCGGCCTCAGCCGCGGTCTTACACGCTCAACGCTTTTTCGCAAACGCCAGCCCGCGCTTCAACTCCGCGGTCAGATCGCTCTCCGGCGTAACAATGTGCACTGGCTTCTTCGACACGCTTGCCAGCCATTCATTCAACTGCGCGGGAGAAGTGCTTACGGCACGCCGCTCGCGCACGACCGGCATGCCTTCCGTTGCCCAGCGTTGCACCACTGACACGGGCTCGCCCAGGTAGCCGGCGATTTCCTTCCAGCCCTTTAGCAGTTCAGGCTGACTTTTTGTCGTCGAAGCGCTTGTCTTCGCCATGCTCCACCTGCGCGCTGCCCACTACGGTTAGCTCCAAAAAATCAGGAACATTCATCAACCCGAGCATCAACCGCACAATCCCCGGCATGGCGCGCCGCTTGTCATCGCGGTAAAGATATGGACTGGTCAGCGGTATGCTTTTTCCCTGCGTTTCAAGCGCGCACCCGTTCTGCGCGATCACGTTGCGAACCCATTCGGACTGGCGTCCGTAGGTCAAGGCGATCACGAAGCGATTGCCCTGCCGAAAAATCAGAACCGGCGTGCGATGCACTCGCTGCGTCTTGCGCCCCGAATGCACGATGACGCCCATGCCGGGCACGTAAAGCGCCAGAGGACCGAGAATCCGGTTCGTCACGTGCAAGTTAAATCGCGCGAGCCACCGGGGAGCAGGCATGGGAATCTCTGCTTATTGGGATGCAAGAGAACCCTGCACCGGTTTTTTAAGATTTCTGAGGGAAAACAGGCCTACATGTAGAACAAGCTCAGCCGTGGCAATCCGTACATTTCCAGCAACCGCTTATGAATGTACTGCTTCAGCAACTGCTCGATCTGCGCGCCCGGCATCTTGCTGCGATAGGGCGCCAGTTCCCGATCGGCCTGCGCGCGGACGTTCACCAGATCCGCATCGGACGTGGCTGCGAGCAGCGCAGCCAGGAGTTTCTCCTCCACGACGGTCAGCCGGCGTTCTACGTCCTCAAGGCGCGAGGCAGGCTGCGCGCTGATGTCTCCGGCCATGACTCGCAGAGTCGTGGCCGCTACCTTTGCCAGCGTCTCCGGGGAACTCGCGCCTCCGGAAGGCAACTTCGCCTGCTCTAAAATGTCTGCGTTCTGGCGCAGGAAATTCACAATCTCTGTGGAATCGAACCCGTGCGGCGCGGCCGATGCTGAAGGCGTTTCTGCGCTTGCGCCTACCGCGGCTTCTTTCATGTCCTCGGCCGCCGTCAGCACTTCCTGCGAGCAATAAGCCAGGCTGTTGACCTTCCGCGACTTCGACGGCCGCTGCTCATAGCGGTCGAAGGCCGCATCGATCCCGCGCAACGCCGCTTCCAGTGGAATGCCCGCGTCCTTCCAGGTTTCGATCAAAGCCCAGTCGAGCGTGGAGAGCAGCAGGATTCCGCCGCGACGGCGCTGGAATTGCTCTTCGATTTCCGTGAAGTAATTGAAGTAGTTTTCCACGCGCTAGTGAGAGGAAGTGCGCGCCTTGGCGCTGCTGGAGAGTTTGCTGCCGTCGGTGGCCTGTTTCGCTGCTTTGCTCTTCGCATCCGGCCGGCCTGACATGTTGCGTTCGCAGATAATGCGCAAGCCCTCGAGGGTCAAATGATCGTCCACAGTCTTGATGTACTTCGACGCGATGCCAATCATCGACCCGAGACCGCCGGTGGCGATCACCTTCGTCTCCTTGCCCATCTCGTCGAGCAGTTGCTCAAGGATGCCGTCGACCAGACCGAGGTACCCGTAATACAAGCCAGACTGCAGGCTGCCGACCGTGGTCGTACCGACGACGCGCGCGGGTTTGCGGATGTCGACCCGCGGCAAGCGCGCCGTGCGTTGGAACAGAGCATCGGCAGAAATCCCGATGCCCGGGCAGATCACGCCGCCCATATACTCGCCTTTGGCCGAAACGCAATCGAACGTCGTCGCAGTTCCGAAGTCGACCACCACGCACGGACCGCCGTATTTCTCAAATGCGGCCACGCCATTCACGATGCGATCTGCGCCCACTTCCGCCGGATTCTCATACTGCACCGGCATCCCGGTTTTCACGCCCGGCTCCACAAACAGCGGCTTCAACTTGAAATAGCGTTCGCAGACCTGCCGCAGCGTGGAGTCGAGCGACGGGACCACCGACGAAATGATGATGCCGTGAATACCCGAGGCATCGAGATCGTCCATGGCAAACAGGCTGCGGAACAGCACGCCGTATTCGTCCACCGTGTGATTCCAAATGGTCGAAACCCGCCACTGCGCGACCAGTCGCTCGTAGCGCTCCGTGTGGGCTGCCTCTTCGCCCGCGTGCACTTTTGCCACGCGCGCAAACACGCCCAGTACTGTATTCGTGTTGCCGACATCGATGACAAGAAGCATGAAATCAGTCGTTGGTCGTTGGCTTGCCGTGTCTAAGCATTACTCGGATTGCTTGCGTTTCTCTCTGCGTCCCCCTCTGCCGCAGAGCACGCAGAGAAGAACAAATACCTTCGCCTATCAGCCTTTCAGCGGCCTTACTGTTCCGCTCAACACCGTGCGCACCCGGTCACCGGAACGCACTTTCAGAAACCCGCGCGCATCCAGCCCTTCGGTCACACCTTCGAAGCCACCGTTCTCCTCGATGTGTACCTTTCGGCCGCGCACATAGGTCGAACACTCGCTGAACCTTCGCAAAATCGAGTCGTGCGCGCCCGGCTTGCTCAGCAGATCGCGATACTCGCGGTCGAGCGATTTTAGCAAAGCCGCCGTCAGTTCCACGCGCGACCACTCTGAGCCCGTCGCCAGCAGAAGCGACGTCGCAATGTCGCGTACGTCATCGGGGAACTTCTGCTGGTTCACGTTAACGCCGACGCCAATTACGATGTGGCGAACGCGCGTGGCCTCGGCGTTCATCTCGGTAAGAATCCCGCAGAACTTCTTCCCGTCGATGAGCACATCGTTCGGCCACTTCAGATCAGGATTCACACGCGAGTCGATCGAACGAATCGCCGAATGCACGGCCAGCCCGGCTGCGAGAGAAAGCACGAGCGCGTCGGACGGCGGCAGGTTCGGCCGGAGGATCACCGAGCAGTAGATTCCCGACGAGCGAGCCGAATGCCACTGATTTCCTCCGCGCCCCTTGCCCGCCGTCTGTTCTTCGGCCAGGAACACGCTGCCTTCCGCTGCACCCGCCGCGGCAGCCTCCATCGCAGCCTCGTTGGTCGAGCCGATCTTGTAGTAATGATTAATCTGCGAAAACAGCGTTCCCTTCACCAACGGCTCGATCACGTCGGCCAGCAGAAGATCCGGCACGGAGCGCAGCCGATAGCCTGTTGCGGGGTGCCCTTCGACTTCCACGCCGAGCGACCGCAGTTGCTGGATGAGTCGCCACACCTCCGACCGCCCGGTGCCAATCTCTTCTCCGACCTTCGTACCGCTGACCATCACCATGGCGTGATCCATGAGCACGCGCACAACGCGGCCCAACCGCGCGTCGGTTTTCTGCGCCGTCTTCGCGGAGGCTGGCCGGCGAGTTCGAGTTGGAGTTGGTTTCTCGATGGCGGGATTATAGCTAGTCGTCAGTCGCCAGTCTCTAGTCGTCAGCGAAACCAATTCGTCTGTGGCTCAGGAAGTTCGTTGGAACCATAATGGATCTGCAGGCGACCAAAGGCCATGGATGGCTGCGGTGTGTTTCCGTTTGGGAGGCTCAGAAAGCGTCGAAGAGAGGAGCGCAGGCCTAAGTTTAACCTAAGTCCTTCGGCTTCATAGCATTAACTAAATGCTATTACGCAATTCGCCCCTTCCGGCGCCTCTGAGGTCCGGAATCAACCCCAGCGACGTTGCATAGGATACCCATTGCTGGCCATTAGAGGGCCTACAGGCGCATTTTGGGCCTAGGATGATGGGTCATGGTCACCCGGCGGCTCAGAGGCCGATCCTGAGGCTTCCTGACGCAAAACTAAGCTTTAAGAGAATGTGCATCAAGGCTGCTGATGGCGGATGGCTGATCGCATCTCAGGTCGACTCTGGCTAAGCCCAGGCCGGGCCAGCGTTCGATTTTGACGTTGAAGTGTTTGAGACTGACGCCTAGCGACTGACGACTGGATCTATGTCGGCACGATTCTCAGATTCATATCGACCGCGGTAGCGAAGTGAGTCAGTGCGCCGACGGAGATGAAGTCAACGCCGGTCTCGGCGTAGGCGCGGACATTCTCCAGCTTGATGCCGCCCGCACACTCCACCGGAATTCTCTTCTCGCGTTTCGCGCAGTACTCGACCGCCGTGCGCACGTCTTCCAGCGACATGCCATCGAGTAACAATGCCTCTGCTCCGTGCGCGAGCGCCTGCTCCATCTCTGCCAGCGTGCGCACTTCGATTTCGATCGGCTGCGAGCCTCGGCGATTGTGATGGGCACGTTCGAGCGCCGGCACGATGCCGCCGGCCAGGGCGATGTGGTTGTTCTTGATCAGCACGCCGTCGGAGAGATCGAGCCTGTGATTCTGTCCGCCACCGCAGCGCACGCCATACTTGTCGATGAGGCGCAGGCCGGGCACAGTTTTGCGAGTGTCCAGAATGCGAGCCTTGGTGCCGCTGACCGCTTCCACGAACTGGCGAGTGAGCGTAGCCACGCCGCTCATGCGTTGCAGAAAATTCAGAATCACACGCTCGCAGGAAAGAATGACGCGCGCGTTGTGCCGGATGACGGCAATCGACTGTCCGTGGTGCAGGCGAACACCATCAAAGATTTCCGGGTGGCTGATGACTTCGTAATGCGAAATGACGGCGCCATCAAGAGCAGCAAACACGTCGAGAATGGCCGGGATCGCGCCCACGCCGGCCAGAATGCAATCCTGCTTGGCGATGACCGTCGCTGTGGCTCGCTGGCTGGGTTCGACGCAGGCATAGCTGGTCGCATCGCGCGTGGCGCGATCTTCGAGCAGAGCGTTTTCCAGGATGGCCGAGATCCGGCGGCTGTTCCAGTCCACGGTTCAGGTCTCAGGTGTCAGGTCACAGTTCTTAGGTCTTGGGATTTACCGCCCACGCCGCAGTCTCGGCGTTGTTTCAGTCTAGTACATCCAATGAGCAATGCGCGTTCGCAGGTAGCGCCGGCGTCTCGCCGGCAGTCGGGTGGGCGTCCCGCCCGCCCTTCAAGCGACAATGCGACATCTAAGTACACCCCATCTCCTTGCGCTTACTTTCCGTCTTGTCCCGCAAGACTTCTTTTTCTGCCTTCTGCTTGCGCAGACCTTCCACCACGTTCGCAGGAGCTTTCGCAAGGAAACCTTCGTTCCCGAGTTGCCGGTCCGCCCCGGCAATTTCCTTTCCCAGCTTCTCCAGCTCTTTCTTGAGCCGCTCGCACTCGGCGACCACGTCGATCTTCTGTTCATACACCAGATGGACATCGAACCGTGCGGTATGGCGCGCACCCGGCAGCTTGGCCAGCGAAGACTCCACGAACGTAATCGATTCCACATTCGCCTGCCGGTCGCTTGCGATGGCCCCGCGATTCTGTTCAATCAGCGTCCGGATCTCCGGTTCGTGCGCGTAGACCTGGACCGGCGCCTTTACCTTGGGCTCTACTTTCATCTCGGCCCGCAGGTTACGCACACTCACGATAAGATCCTGCAGCACGGCCATGTGCGTCTCGGACTTCAGGTCGATCTGCTTCGCATCCGACTGAGGGAACGCGGCCAGGGCGATCGACTTCAGCGGAGGCTTTCCGTCGTAAATTGCATGCCAGATTTCTTCCGTGATGAACGGCATCACCGGATGAAGCAGCCGCAAAGACGCTTCAAACAAGGCCACCAGATTGCCGCAAGCAACCTGCGCGGCGCTCTTGTCGGCGCCTTCTTCAAACATCAGACGCGGCTTGATCAGTTCGATATACCAATCGCAGAACTCGCCCCAGAAGAAGTCGTAGATGCGGTTCGCCGCTTCGTGAAAGCGAAACTCCTCCAGCGCTTCGTTGACGTACGTGGCCACGCCGTTGAAGCGGGAGAGAATCCAGCGGTCTTCGAGAGTTTCGGCTTTGAAGCCCGCTACCCCTCGGCCCCCGGCTTCCGCGGGCGAGGGCGCCCGCGCCGCACCTTCTCCGATCCGGTCCACGTTCATAAACATGAAGCGGGCGGCGTTCCAGATCTTGTTCGAAAAGTTGCGGTAGCCCTCGGTGCGGCTTGGATTGAACGCGACATCCGTGCCCGGCGCAGCCATCGCCGCCAGCGTGAAGCGAGTGGCATCCGTGCCGTATTTCTCGATCACCTGAATCGGATCGATCACGTTGCCCTTCACCTTCGACATCTTCTCGCCTTCGGCATCGCGCACCAGGGCATGGATATAGACCGCCCGGAACGGAACGCTATTGCGCAGCGCTTCCTCGCGGCTCGCGGTTTTTTCGCCAGGGCGCGTGGGCTTCTCGGGCGGCATCATGAACCAGCAGCCCATCATGATCATGCGGGCCACCCAGAAGAACAGGATGTCAAAACCCGTGATCAGCAGCGAAGTCGGATAGAACACATCGAGATCGCGCGTCGCCTCAGGCCAGCCCAGGGTCGTGAACGGCAGCAGCGCCGACGAGAACCACGTGTCGAGCACATCGGTATCCTGCTCGAGCTTTGTGCTGCGGCACTTTGTGCAGGAGGTCGGCATCGCGCGCGCCACAATCACTTCGCCGCAATCGCCGCAGCGCCACGCCGGAATGCGATGTCCCCACCACAGTTGGCGGGAAATGCACCAGTCGTGGATGTTGTACATCCAGTTCAGGTAGATCGTTTTGTAGTTCTCGGGCGTAAAGCGGATGTAACCCTTCTCCACCACTTCAATCGCGCGCTTGGCCAGCGGCTCGATTTTCACGAACCACTGTTCTGACAAGCGCGGCTCAACCACGGTGCCCGAGCGGTCGCACTTGCCGAGCGAAATCGTGTAGTCCTTGATCGCGACCAGGAAGCCCTGCGCCTCGAGATCCGCGAGCACGCGCTTGCGCGCCTCGAACCGGTCAAGGCCCGCGTACGGCCCGGCGTTCTGGTTCATGAGCGCGCGCTCGTCCATCACATCAATCTGCGGCAGGTTGTGGCGCAGCCCGGCCTGGAAGTCGTTGGGATCATGGGCCGGCGTCACCTTCACCGCACCCGTACCGAACTCGGGATTGGCCAGTTCGTCGAGGATGATCGGGATCTCCCGATTCATCAGCGGCAGCATGACCTTCTTGCCGTGCAAATGCGTATAGCGCTCGTCCTTTGCATTCACCGCGATAGCCGAGTCACCCAGCATGGTCTCCGGCCGGGTGGTGGCCACGGTAATGAATTCTTTCGAGCCGACCACCGGGTAGCGAATCTCGTACAGCTTGCCCGCCACTTCTTCATGCTTGACCTCGAGGTCCGAGATCGCGGTGCCGCAGTCCGGACACCAGTTCACGATGTATTTCCCGCGATAGATCAGCCCCTGCTCGTGCAGGCGCACGAACACTTCGCGCACTGCGCGCGAAAGGTTCTCGTCCATGGTGAAGTATTCGCGTTCCCAGTCGACCGAGGCGCCGAGCCGCTTCATCTGGTCGAGAATCGCGCCGCCATACTGCTTCCGCCAGCACCACACGCGCTCGATGAAGGCGTCGCGCCCCAGATCTCGCCGCGACTTGCCCTCGGTGCGCAACTGCCGCTCGACCATCATCTGGGTGGCGATGCCGGCGTGGTCGGTGCCAGGCAGCCAGAGCGTGAGATCGCCGCGCATGCGATGCCAACGGACAATGATGTCCATTTCCGTCTGGTTAAGCATGTGCCCCATGTGCAGGCGCCCGGTCACATTGGGCGGAGGCAGCAGCAGGCTGAACATGTTGCGCGCATGCCCCTCGGGCGGGGTGGAGGCATGGAACAGCTTCTCGTTCTTCCAGTACTCGGCCCAGCGCGACTCAATCGCGCCCGGCTCGTACGCTTTAGGCAATTCGTGCGGCATGTATTCCGTGTGTTCGCAGAGTCCAGTGGCCTGGGAACGGTCAAGCCCGCTGGGTTGAAAGGTAATCCTTGATAGTACTAGGCGGCGGAAAAAGGGGTCAAACGGTGGAGGGAAGACGCAGCTTGTGCGGGACGAATCCGACTTCTCGTCAGTTTCGACGTAGACGACTATGTCGAGGGCCTGAAGTCCGGTTCACTCGCTTCTACTGGCCCACAATGAACGCACTCTGTGACAGCACGCGAGCGGCATCTTTGCTCGTAACTTTGAGGGGGTGTAGGCCGGTCGGCAGATCCCGCGGGACGAACGTGACGATGTACTGTCCGTTGATCTGGTTGGCGATGGAAGTGACGGCATCGGAGAAATTCTTCTTCGTGCTCCAGTAGGTGATGCCGCCAGTATCCGCTGCCAGACGCTCAACATTGGATCTGCCCGCATCGTAGGCGTGCTTGCGCTCTTTTTCCATCTCAAGATCGAACGAACGAGTTGCCGAGCCCGCCCCCCCATCATCTCCAGCGTGCAGCGAGATGTAGTTCTTCCCGATATTGTTGTCAGTGATACCGTTAAATTGCTGATCTTCCAGTCCAACCACGAATGTCGCGATATGGGCTTCCTGGCCTGCTCCGATCACCCGTGCTAACTGACCTTCGACGAAAGTGTTGGCTCGGAGGCCAAATCCCGGGCTGTGCGCCCACGGCTCTCTGAACATCACCACCACCCGACGGGAAGGACGAGGATCGGAACTCATCATCGAGTAAACAACGTCGAACACGCTGACTCCATTGCCCGCTATCGTCTGCAAGGAACTGCGGCCGGCATTCTCGTCAAAGGACGTTTCGGCGGTTTGCAAATCGAAGTTGAAAGCGTCCCAGAAGCCGGCGTTCGGATCGAGGCTTTTGATTGTGGACGTCAGCACAGACGGGTCCTGCTTCCACTCCAGGCGATCCCCGGGCCATGGGTGTTTGCCGCGTGCCGATATTACGAACCCTTCATCTATTCCTGGCCGGATCACCTTGTTGATCAGGTCGATGGCGGCCGCTTGCTGCTGGGCGAAGGTGCGCGGCGTGCAAAGCAGAACGATGCCCAGGTGCAGGGGGAGATCCGTTCCTTTATAAATCTGCAAGGGCGGGACCGAGAGGTTCGAATCCAGCACCGTGATTTGGTCTTTGGTCAGATTCAGGACGGGATTGCCATGGCTATCCGTCGCCGAGATCAGGACTGGAACGAAATGCGGCGCTCGAGCGGGTGCTGGAGCGCCGCTGGTGGTCGCTGCGCCGGCAGCCGTAGACGGACTGCTTAACTTGGATTGCGGAACAGAATTTTCCTGTCCCCAAACAACGGTTATCAGAATCAGGAGGACGAATAGACGTGTGGCGGCGATAACGACCTTGTTCATGGGCCCCTCGCGGGCAAGATCTTAGCCCACAAATATTCGCACAGCAATAGTTCTTACATAGAGTCCTAAATCGGGACTATGTGCACTTAGTTGCAACACTGGGACTAACCGCCGCTTACACTCCAAACTTCTTTCGGTACACGCTGGGAGCCACTCCGGCATGTCGCTCGAATAACTCTCGGAAGAAGGCTACGTCCTGGTAGCCGACGGCGTCGCTGACTTCCTGGACGCTGCGGCGGTCGCCTTCGAGCAGGCGCTTGGCGGCGGCGATGCGGAGTTTTTGGAGATAGATCAACGGGCTGTCTCCGGTGGCTTGTTTGAAGCGGCGGACAAAGTTACGCACGCTCATGGCCACCTGCTGGGCGACGAACTCGAGCGGAACTTCGCGGTGAAAGTTCTGGTGCAGCCATTGCTGGGCGCGCGAGATGGCGTCGTCGGTATGGTCGGTTTTCAGAGGGACGATCGCGAAACCGGACTGCCAGGCGCGCGGCGTGTCGATGAGTAGCGCTTTGGAGGTCTGCACGGCGACTTCGTGTCCGCAGAATTTCTCGACTAAGTACAGACTAAGATCGAGCGCGGCGTGCACGCCTCCACCGCAGTAGAAGCCGCGATCTTCCGTCACCATCAACTCCGGCATCCACTTCACCTTTGGGTACTTCTTCCGGAAGGTATCGGCTAATCCCCAATGCGTGGTGGCACGCTTGCCATCAAGCAATCCGGTCGCCGCGAGCAAGCCTACTCCTGAGCACACGGCCGCAATTGCCGCACCTCGCTTATGCCAGCGGTGCAACCAGGGTAGGACGGGGGCATATAGTTCGCCCAGGTTGTCGAAGTTCAGTCCAGTCGTCGGGATGAAAATGAGGTCGGTGCGGCGGACTCTGCTGATCGCCGCTTCGGGATGAATGCGGATGCCGCCATCGCAACTCACCGCGCGCCCGTCCGCCGACACGGTGGTCACGCGGAAGTTGGGCGACGGGCGAACTCCGGTCAGGAAGTTCCACAACGACCCGGCATGGCGAAAAACTTCCATGGGCCCGATTGCGGTCGAGGAGAAGGTATCGTTGAGCAGCAGCACGGTGACGTCGATCATCGGTGATTCTCCGGGCGCGCAATCCGCCTATGGCGTAATTACCTATCTATAATGGCAAATCTGCCATCTTGTACGCAAGCGCTCCGACCGCTATTTTTGAGACATCGAAAAGCGTCCTGAAAGGGATTGGAGGATGTTATGAAAAAATACGTGATTGAACGCGAAATACCCAAGGTGGGAAATTTGCAGGGAGAAGAGCTGCGGCAGGCGGCGGCTACGTCGAACAAGGCGCTCGCTCAAGTCGGCAGCGATGAGATCCAGTGGGTTGAGTCGTATGTCGCCGAAAACAAAACGTTCTGCGTTTACCTGGCGAAGGACGAATCCGCGATTCGCAAGCATGCTGAACTCAGCGGCTTTCCAGCCAACAAGATTACCGAGATTGGAAAGGTAATCAGTCCCAGTACGGCCGACGAACTGGCCTAACGGTGACGCAGCGACTGCTGCTAACCCCGCTATGCGGTTCGAGTCTATGTATTCCGAAGGCGGAGTCCCTGCGGGGGTCCGCCGACGGAGGCACGCATGCCGCGACTTCTTCCGGCCGTCTTACTCCCAGCCGCCACTCTCTGCCTGTTCGGGCAAATGACCCCTCCCAAGCCGGCCTACGATATGTCGCTGCCTCGGGCGGAGAAGATCACACTCGCCAAGAGTGCCGCCCCGCCTGAGATTTCCGATAAAGCCACCGTCTACGCGCTGGACTCGACCGGCTACGTGAAAGTGCAAGACGGCACCAATGGCTTCTCATGCTTTGTCGATCGTCAGACTCCGCTCAACCAGGAACCAACATGCTTTGACGCCGAAGGCAGCGCGACCACCCTTCCCACGCGCCTGTTCGCGGAAGAACAACGCGCGAAGGGCAGAACTGAAGATCAGATCAAAGCCGACATTGAGGCGGGATACAAGGCGAAGACGTTTCTTGCGCCGAGGAAGCCGGGGATTGTATATATGCTGTCGGATTCCATCTATCTTTTCATCTCGCAGAACAATCAACTGGTGCATGCTCCCGCGCACTTGATGTTCTATGCTCCGTACGCGACCGAAAAAGATCTCGGGTCGCCTCCCCCTGGGATGAATATGCCCCGCCTGATTCGCGCCGGACAGCCGGATGCGGTCATGATCGTGTTTCCGGCTCAAAAGGCGAACGCCACTCATTGAGCGGCGTTGGTTGATCTGATTGCAGAGAATCCGGTTATTCCTTCTTTGAATCGGCAAGCTTGCGGGCAATTTCTTCCACGATCTTGGGGCGCAATTCGGCGAGCACACTGTCGACGATGTTGGCGATGGATGTCGGGTCGCTGGCCTTGAATTGGCGCGTGCTCGGCTCAACGGGCGCAGCAGTGTTGTGGTCGGCCGGTGCCGGTTCAACGTCACGAAATTCTTCTTTCGTCGGCGCAGGTTTTGCCGCAGCCCCGGCGATGGAGTCGCGTATGTTCTTCCAACTGGCAGCCATAACTTCTCCTTCGATAGTGTGAATCCCTTCCGGAGCCAGATCTGCTGTGGAGGATGCAGCAACGCCGCTCAGTTCGGAAGTCGAGGTCGTGATTGCAGCGGACCGTTCGGTGGTCGATACATCCGGTGACGTCTGCGCAGCCATCGTTGAATAGGCAGATGCTCCTTCGCCGACGGCGGCAGCAGAGGCCAGGGTCTCGGCGGGCGGCTGCTCAACTGGCGCGGGTGCGGGCGACTCAGCCCGCTCAGCGCTGAGTTCTTGCGTCGCGGTCTCAGCCGGGTGGGCACCTTGCCCTGAGAACGTGCTGTAAGCCGCTGCCATCTCCTGTTCAAGGGAAATGGTCGCTTCGTCCACCCCTAGGCCGACCTCTTCGGCAATCCACCGCGGGTCAGCCGAATGAGCGGGATACTCGACGGAAGTTTCATGGGCAGCATTGGCCGTAGAAACCGGAAAGGTTTCAGAACTCGGAATCAATGTCTGCAGCGCCGCCATCACTTCGTCGTCGGAGGTACTCTCGACTGTGGGCTGAGGTGCGACGAGGTCGGAAACGGGTTCAGATGATGGAGTTGCAGTAGTCTCGTCTGCCGCTGCGGGTGCGGGGGCCTCGACCACCGGTGCAACGACATGCGGTTCTTCGGTCTCGGCTACGGAAACCGGAGCAGCTTCGATGATGGCCTCGACCGGACTTTCTTCAGGCGGCATCGCTGCGGGAATCGCTGGCTGTTCCGCGACGGCCTCTACGGCTGCGATCGGAGCCCTGGAGATTTCAGGATTGCTCTCAGTCGGCATTGCGGCCGGCTCCGCAGCTACGGCCTCAGCGACGGCATCTGGCGGAGGCGAATCCATTGGAGCTACAGTTGACATCTGGACATTACTTGCCGCTTCAGCCGCTTCCTCAAATACGGGAGAGCTTGCGAAAGTTACCGGTGCATTCTCCGGTGTGTCCTCCTGCGCGACCGCTGCTTGAGCAGCTTCGACAGCACTGCTTTCCGCAACGTGAAGCTCGTGAGACTCGATAGCGGGTGCGGGCGCGCTTCCGTTTAGCTGAGCTGCCGCAGCTGTAATGGCCGCAATCTCTTCCGGCGTGATGTCATGCGGAATACCACCAGGCAGAGGGCGTTCCGGCATGGCGGAGGCAACCGGAGTCGCGGATGGAGCATTCTTTTTGGCGGGAGTTTCGGTCACATCCCGAAATCCTTTGCCTTGGGTAGCTGCGTAGTCCGGGTCGGGTTCAGTATCTTTCGCCTTCGGCTTGCCACTCGGGATGCGCAAGCGCGCCTTCCAGCCGCCGTCGGAATCTCCGAACTTTTCCCCTTCGGGTTCCTGGTCTACGGATGCAGCTGCCTTGGCGAACCGTCCCTGCTTGTAAGGCTCAGCGCCAGGGATGATCTTGTCTTCGAGCTTAGTGAGGGCCGAGAGCAATTCACTGGCTTCGAAAGGCTTCACGACAAACGCGTCGGCGCGGGCTCGGCGAGCTTCTTCTGGTTTAAAGGGCTCGAGCTTTCCGACTGTCAGCAGGATCGGAATGCGCGCGGTCTCGCGATTCTCCTTGATGCGCTGGCAAACTTCCAGACCGCTGTAGCCCGGCATGTAGACGTCGAGAACGATCAAGTCGGGCTTGCCTTCGGCGATCTTCTTGAGCGCTGCCGAGCCGTTATTGACCGTTACTACTTCATAACCAGCATCGGTAAGAATCTTCCGGCCCATGTTTTGGGCGGTGACGCTGTCATCGGCGAGCAGAATCTTGCGAGCCAAGGGTGTCCTTTGGTGAAGGGGGAGATACCGCGAAGTTAACCTGTGCCTGTTTTGAAGTCAATTGGGGAAGGGGTTACGAGAGGTTACTAGGGGTCATGGCTTGTTGAGATTGGCACAAGCGGGGGTCGCGAGGGGAACGTTCGCATGTCGAGGGAGATGGGTGCGGGTGGACTTCCACCCGCACTTATACCGAGGTTCCGCTCTAGAACGGATTGAGCTTGCCCAGCCCCTTTTTCTTCTTTTTCTTGCTGGTGGAGCCTTTGCCTGTAGTCGTCTCTGACGAACTAGAACTGCTGGCTGCGGTTGCCGGCGCTGCACCGTTCTGAATTTCGTTCACCTGGGCCGGGGGTGGGGCGGCCGGAACACCAGCTTCGGCTGGATCCACCTTAAGCTCGTTCGGGTCGGGAGCCGCATTCGGTTGCAGTTCATTCGAACTGGGGGCAGGTGACGGAGCACCGCCTTCCGCGGGTGCGGGTGTAGGCGCTCCCTCGACCGCCGGGCTGTCAGAGCGAGGCGCGGGTTCGTTGGGTGGTGGAGGTGCCGAGCCGTCGGTGGGCACAACGGTAACCGACTTCTCGCCACCCGGGGGATGCGGCATCAGGGCAGCGGTAACTTCCTTGCTGAAGTCGGTCGCGCTCATGCCCTTGGGATCTGTTAAAGGCGGCTCGCCGACTTTAGTGGCCTTCGCCACGTCCGGGTGCTTTTTGAAGCCCGCCATTACGTGACTGACCATGCCAGTAGTTCGGCGGCTATCTTCCTCTGCTCTATTTTGCGCGATCGCTTCTTTGGTGGGCGTGGGGACAGCTTGGTGCAAAGCTTCCAGCCGTTTCTTGGCGTCCTCGGTCCGATCCGTCAACGGATACCGCGTGAGAATCTTGTCGTAGGCTCCCGCTGCTTTGCTCGTGAATTCCTCGATCACACGCGCCTTCAATGCTTCCGGAATCGGCTTCGCACGGACAGCGGTGATTTCGCCTTCATAACACTGAGCCGAGCAGGTAGAGGGTCTCGTCGGCACCGCTGTAGAGCGGATACCGATCTACGAGGGAGCTGAGGCGCGCAATGGCCGCGGGATAAGACTGACGCAGATAGTAGAAACGCCCAATCTCAAATTCCCGCTCCCCCAGAACTTCCTGCACTTCGAGCAGGCGCTGCTTGGCTTCGGGCAGGAGTTTCGAGTCGGGATATTGCAGAATCAGGTTGCGGTATTCGTCTTCGGCGCGCTTGGCGTGGGTGTAGTCGCGATCCGGCTTCTCCATCTGCTGGTAGTGGATGTTCGCGATCTTGAGCTGCGCTTCGGCCGCCTCCGGCATGTTGGGGAAGAAGGTCTCGAAGTCCTTGTACTCGATTTCAGCCTGCGAGAGCGCCGCGGTGCCGCCTTCCGCGTACCAGGAATCGCCGACGGCTAGTTTGGCGCGGGCAATGAATTCCGAATCCGGGTAAGTGTTGATCAGGGTCTGCAGAGTCATGCGGGCGACGTCGAAGCGGTTATGCTTCATCGCGTCCATAGCGCGGTCGAAGAGCACCTTGTCAGGCTGCTTGGAGCCGACGTTGGCCAGCGGATTGTTGACCTTTTTATTGGTGCAGCCGATGCCCAACGCGAGCGCGCCCAGCAGAACGATCGTGGTGAAACTACGCGACATAAGGACCTCGTTGTTATGTATCAGGGCATGCCTTCAGGCGTGCCGAATAGTTCTCTAAAAACGAGCGGCTTTAGCCGCAGTCTCGATACCGTGCAGAAGATCAGCGACAACCTATATAGCCGGACAGCGCCTAAAGCCGCCCTCGTGGCTGCATTTTGCGGCACGACTTGAAGTCGTGCCCTGATACGAACACTCATGACCGAATAAAATGAAACTACACCTTCTGCAGCGTGGCTTCAGTGGCTGCCTTCAACAACTTCTCGGCATTTGTCTTTGGATCACCCTTACCGAACACCGCGTTGCCTGCGACGAGAATTTCTGCGCCTGCTCGAACAACCTCGGCCACCGTGTCGAGGGCGACGCCTCCGTCGACTTCGATCCGGAAATTCAATCCTCGCCGTGTCCGGATCTCGCTGAGTTTACGCATCTTATGCAGGGAGTTCGGAAGAAATTTCTGCCCTCCGAAGCCCGGGTTGACCGACATGACCAGCACATAATCCACGATGTCGAGAACTTCCGACAGCATGTCCACCGGGGTCGCAGGATTGATCACCACACCCGCCAGAGCGCCGTGATCCCGAATGTGGTGCAGCGTGCGATCGAGGTGAACGCAGGCTTCCTGGTGCACGGAGACCCAATTTGCGCCAGCTTCCACAAATGCCGGAATGAATTCGTCCGGGTTCTCGATCATCAAGTGGCAATCAAGCGGGAGGTCGGTCGCCTTGCGCAGAGACTTCACGACCGGAGGGCCGATGGTGAGGTTCGGCACAAAGTGGCCGTCCATGATATCGACGTGCACCACGGTCGCACCGCCCTCGACAGCGCGGGCAACCTGCTCGCCGAGGCGGGCGAAATCCGCCGAAAGTATGGAAGGCGCTAGTTCGATCAAACCCGGGTCTCGCGAAAGAATTCCTTCCGCAAATTCTAACACGCGATTTTAGGGCGAAAACCCCAAATCTGGCAGTAGTTTAGCGGCTTATCCTCGCTGTCGGTAACGCTTTAAGTCTTAGGTTCGTATCAGGGCGCGCCTTCAGGCGCGCCGAGAGGATGCAACCGGTCGGCCTCAGGCACTGTCCAAAAGCGGACGCAAGCATTGAGGCAAGAAGAGCGGCTGAAGCCGTTCGGGCTAGCGGAGCTTATGGCACGCCTGAAGCCCTGCCCTGATACGAACATTCCAGCTCCGAATTGTTGTGCGTTTAAGGGGTTGTGCTCGAAAGGGCGCGTGTCCCCACGGGGATCTTGGCGAGCTTTAGGATCTGGCCGCCTCTAGAAAACGCGCCACTGTTTCCGGTTGCAGAGCGGATTGCGAGAGCGGTTGTCCCTCGATCGAGCGGCGCAGCAGGCTTGCGTGGACTTCGTGAACACCGGTTTCCTCGACGATCTTGCGCACGTTGGTTTCGCGGATCGTCCCGGAAGCGAGAATGCCAATTCTTCCCGCGGCTTTCTTCACTAGTTCCGACAACATCGGCGATCCATCTTCTGCGTTGCGCGCGCCGCCTGAGGTCAGGATGCGGTCAGCTCCCGTTTGGATGACTGCCTCCAGAGCGCGACGGCAAGTTCGCTGATTCATCGAACGCGCGATGGAATGTAACCGCGAGCGGACGAGCCCGTTGTACCAACTCGCGCGTACGCGACACGTCGACTCGAGTTTTCCTGCATCGAGGATGCCGAGGACGACACCGTTGACTCCCATCTGCCTGAGGTGGCGATTCCGCTTCTTCATAGTTCGAATTCGGGGGGCGTGTAGCGGAAATGTCCCAGCCGCGGACGGATCAGAACGTGGAGGGGAATCGTGATCGTGCGGCGCACCTGTTCGATGAGTTCGAGGCTCGGGGTGACACCCTCGACCGCAAGGTTGCTGCAGAGCTCGATCACGATGCGCGCCACCGCGCTCGGCTGCGACCGCGGAGGCGACGGTTTCGACACAGACTTCGAGCAGAAACGGGGGAGGCGTCACGCTACTTGTCTCCGGCGGCGCGGGAGTGCCACCACTGCTGAACCCGTCCAATTCCGCGACGCTCGGGATGCTTCGAGTACCTGGACAGCAACGCCGCCGAAGCGAGCTTGATGAGCGCAGTCGACATGAGAAATCTAACGGGAGATACGGAGTCGCCCGACCCGGAGCAGCGAGTCTACAGCAGAGGGCGAGCTCCGAGCTGCGAGCGAGCCTGAGTAAGAGTAGCGCCGGCAGTCCCGCCCGGCAGTCGGAGAGCCTGCCGGCTTGTCGCAGGGGCGTCTCGCCCTCCGCCCCGTGCGCCAGACCAACAGCAATCTCCGCATGCTAATCTCGTTGAACTCCCTCGAACGCTGCGTGCTCATTCCCTACCAACTCGTGCCCGCCACCTCCGCGCTCGCTGCCACGTTTGCGTGGGGCATGAGCGATTTCGTCGGAGGCTACGCTTCGCGCAAAGGCTAACGCCTTTCTGCTCACGACCATCACGCACCTGAGCGGCACGGCTGTAATGCTGGTGCTTGCGCTGCTGTTTCATTCCCCATTTCCCGCCAGAGAAAATCTGCAATGGGCGGTGGCCGCAGGCCTGTTCGGTGGATTCGCGCTGGCGGTTTTCTATCGCGCACTCTCGCAAGGGAATATGGGACTGACCGCGCCGATTTCGGCCGTGCTCGGCGCAGGCATTCCGACGGTGTTCGGATTCTTCACGCAGGGATTTCCCGGCGCGTGCCCATCGCCGGCTTCCTGCTGGCGGGCGTCGGGCATCTGGCTGATTTCGCGCTCGGAAGGGGTGGTCGGCCGTCCGAAGGGAATTGGCACGGCGCTGCTGGCCGGCGTCGGCTTTGCGGGATACTTCCTGTGCATCCACCAGGCCGGCGAGGCGCTCGGTACTCTGGCTGGCCGGAACGTCGCGCTTCGTCTCGCTGCTCACGACCGGCGCGATCGTGCTGGCCACTCGGCAATTCGGCCCGATGGATTCGCACGGGAGTGGCATGGGGACTCACGGCCGGCGTGCTCGACATCAGCGGCAGCGCGCTGTTCATCGTCGCCAGCCAACGAGGACGTCTCGATGCCGCAGTTGTTATCAGCTCGCTGTATCCCGCGATCACGGTGTTGCTGGCGCGCATTTTTCTGCAGGAACATTTTTCGCGCTGGAGAATCGTGGGCATGATCGCTGCGTTGGTGGCGGTGCCGATGGTGGCGGGGTGAAGGCGATGGGAAATTGAGGAACTGAGCAATTTGTAATTTAGCAATTTGTGATTTGTAATCTGAAATCTGGAAGTCCGATGTCTCTCGTTGAAGTCCGCAACCTGACCAAGGTCTACCCGCTCGGCGAATCGGTGTTCGGAGGCCGCGCCCACGGCGAGGTGCGCGCGGTGGACGATGTTTCGCTCACCATCGAGAGCGGGCGAGACCTCGGGCCTGGTGGGCGAGTCGGGTTCGGGTAAGAGCACGCTGGGGCGTCTGATTTTGCGGCTCGTGGAACCGACTTCCGGCAGCATCCGCTTCGATGGACACGACGTGCTGGCGGCCGGGCATGGCGAGACTTCGCCGTCTGCGCCGCGACATGCAGATCATCTTCCAGGATCCCTTTGGGTCGCTCGATCCGCGGTTGCGCGTCGAGGACGTGATCGCCGAGCCGCTCATCATTCACGAATCCCTCAGCTCCGAAGCGCGCCGTACGCGTGTGGCAGAACTGCTGCGCGCGGTGGGCATGGACGAGTCCGCCGGACGGCGCTATCCCGCACGAGTTCAGCGGAGGTCAGCGCCAGCGCATCGGCATCGCTCGCGCGCTGGCGCTGCGGCCGAAGTTTATCGTGGCCGACGAGCCAGTTTCGGCGCTCGACGTGAGCGTGGGCGCGCAGATCGTGAACCTGCTCGCGCAGCTGCAGCGCGAGTTCGGACTCACCTACCTGTTCATTTCGCACTCGATGCCGGTGGTGCGCTATCTCGCCACGCGAATTGCCGTCATGTACCACGGCCACATTGTCGAAACTGGGCTCGACCGCGCAGATGACCGAGGAACCGCAGCATCCCTACACAAAAAGCCTGCTCGAGGCGACTCCGGAGATCACGGTGTAGGCTCCGCTGCCGTAACCGGACGATTTATGTCGGTGGAGCGACGGGAGGCCCTCGACGTAGCCGAGGATCGCGCGGCGACTGGCGGAATTCCACGCCTCCCGGTTATGCTTGCTGCGTTATCCCGGAGGGCTATTTTCATGAAACGCTACTTTCGTGGATGTTGCTCGTGTGCGCGCTCTGTCCCGCGTTGTTCGCGCAGAAGAAGAATCCGGTCACGACCGTGATCAAAGAAATCCTGCCGCGGCAGGCCAAGAACCTGCAGGGCGCGGTTGAGACCATGCCGGCTGACAAGTTTTCCTTCAAGCCAACGCCGCCGCAGATGACGTTCGGCCATCTGGTGGCGCACATGATCGATTCGAATTACTACCTGTGCGCGAAGGCGAGCGACACGCCGCAGCCCAAGGTCGACATGCCGAAAGAGACCGACAAAGACGCGCTGGTGGCCGCGCTCAAGGCATCCTTCGATTTCTGCACGACGAACCTGGCGAAAGTCGATGACAGCAAGCTGGGCGACACGATCCAGGCCTATGGCGGGCGCGAAGTGCCGCGCGCGTGGTCGCTCATCGCGCTGACCAACGACTGGGCCGACCACTATTCGGCCGCGGCCATGTATTTGCGGTTGAATGGATTGCTGCCGCCGACCGCGCAACCGAAGAAGTAAGTTCTGTGTGTGGTGGAGGGACGGGCGTCTCGCTTAAGACTTTAGCCGTCCGGCGGGCGTGGGCGCCCGAAAGAGCTCTGTTACGGGATACCTGGCACGCGCCCTGACATTGCGCCGTGACGAGGCGGGGTGATTCGTTGAGTCAGAAGACGACAAGTTTTCCCGGTTAATCCAATCCCCGATTTCCAACGCACTCATCTGCCAATCTGAACAAGCCCGCCGGTGCCGTTCCGGGTTGTTGCGGGGCGCGCCAGGAATCGAAGATCGACACCTGGTGCACGCAGGAAACCGTGCAGTGCGGCGCGCAGCCTTTTTCGGTGAGATATTCGCGCCGGATGTCGGCCACGGTGTACTTCGCCAGCGGGATGCCCGGATAGCCGCGCTGCTGCGAGCAGTAGTGCACCAGCCCGTCTTCGCAGATGTAGAGATAGCGCGCGCCCGCGCGGCAGCGCCACTGGTTGGGGCGGCCCTGGGCGATGTTGTCCTGAAAGGCGTTGATGCGCGTGAAGCTGCGCTTCTCCATCGACTTCATCTCGTGATAGACGGCGCGTTCTTCGTCGTTCAGCGGCTGCAGCTGGCCGCTGCCGTCGTGAATGATGCCGATGGTCGAGCTGAAGCCGAGCTCCATCGCGCGCCTGCCGATGGTGAGCGCGTCCTGCGGATTGTTTACGCCGCCGCCGACCACGGAATTGATGTTCACGTGAAAGTCGGCGTGCTCGGCCAGCAGTTCGAGCTTCTTGTCGAGGACTTTCAGGCTCTTCTTCGAGACGTCGTCGGGCGTGACGTTGTCGATGGAAATCTGCAGCCATTCGAGGCCGGCGCGGTTCAGCCGCTGAATTCGCTCGGCGACCAGCAGATAGCCGTTGGTGATCAGTCCGGCGATCATGCCGTTCTTGCGAATGCGGCGAATGATGTCGTCGAGTTCGGGATGCAGCAGCGGCTCGCCGCCGCTGATGGTGATGACCGACGTGCCGAGTGCGCCCAGCTTGTCGATGCGGTGGAACATCGTCTCGGTCGGGCACCGGCTTGGAGACGTCGTCGAACTCGTTGCAGTACTCGCAGGCCAGGTTGCAGCGCCGGATCGGAATAATGTGCGCCAGCAGCGGATGGTCGGTGGACGCGAGGCCCTTCACGATCATTTCTGCGCCGCGAATGTTCCGCTGAATCGCCTTGAAGCGGCGCCTCAATGTTGTGGCTGTGGACGGCATGCGTTCTGTCATTTATTAGAGCATACCGGTTGCGGTGGCGGCGGGCGGGATCAGTATTTGGTGGAAATTGGGCGTTGAATGGCGGCTGGCATGGATCAAGGCGGCGCGCGCTTGACCCGGGTCGCGCCTCAATCGACTTCTTCGTGCCCGGAGTCGCGCAGCACTCCAACCGCCCGCTCCAGCCATCCGCGCTTCACGAGAACGTAGTCGGTATCGAAGGTGGAGATCGCGAACACAGGGATGGCGCGCTCAGAGAGCGGCTGGACGAACGACGTGAGAACGCCAGTTTCAGAAAAAGGGAACGGCCCTTCCAATTTCAAACAACCCCAGTCGCCTTCGTGAGGTACGTTGGCAGGAACCTGCGCCTCCTCACAGACGACCGATAGTTCGTCGGTGGTAGAGGTGACCGAGAAAAACACTCCGTGCGGCGCCCAGTCAGGAATCATGGCGCCCGGACTGAGGCGGCAGATCGCGAACGACCCGGGCAATCGTGAGAACCTTAATTTACGCGGCACGCGATCATCTTACCCTTCCACCGCTTTGCGCAACGCCGCTCGGGCCAACAAACGCGTGGAATCGAGAGTGGATAGCGGAGAGGACTCGGGCGTGACAATCAGCGGAATTTCGGTGCAGCCCAGCACTACCGCGTCGCAGCCCTGCTCTTTCAAGTCGCGGATCACATCGGTAAAGTAGGCCAGCGACTGCGGGAGGAACTGCCCGTTCACCAGTTCGTCGAAAATGATGTGATTGATCTTGTCGCGTTGTTGCGCATTCGGAATGCGATAGTGGAAACCGGCGGCCTGGAGAGCTTCAGGATAGACGCGCGATTCCATCAGGGAGCGTGTGCCGAGCACACCGATGTTTTTGTGGCCTCGCCGCGTTGCTTCGCAGGCGACTTCGCGCGCAATGTGCAGCCACGGACGGGGCGAACGGTGCTCGATCAGATCGAATGCCTGGTGGATCGTGTTGTCGGGGCAAATCAGGAAATCCGCACCCGCTCTCGCCAACTTCTCCGCGGATGACATCATCAACTCGGCCACGCCTGCCCAATCATTCGCGTTGACGAACTTCATGTACACGGCCAGCGGATGCGTGTGCATCGAGACTTCCGGATGATTATGCGACCCCAGGAGCGCAGCGCCTTCGAGGCAGATCGTGCGATAGCACAGCGCCGCTCCTTCCGCGCTGCAGGCGACGATTCCGATGTGCTGAGGCATAGGGGATTGGATGGCAGATCGGGGATTTCAGATTGAAGATTTGAGATTTGTAGATGTTCTGCGTGATTGCCGCCAATTTCGGCGGACACAGCCCTTTGGCAAACGATCGGCCAGGCTACCGGGCGGCCACTGCGGCATCGAACATGTTCAAGAATTCCAGCTTCTTCTCGGCAGGCAGGAAAGCAGCTTCGAACGAATTGCGCGCCAGTTCGCGCAGGTGGTCCTCGCTGAATGCGAAATTCTCCTGCAGCAGCTGGTACTCCTGGGAGAGCGAAGCTTCGAACATGGCAGGATCGTCAGTATTGATCGTAACCATGAGGCCTTCATCGAAGTAGCGCCTGACGGGATGGTCGGCGAGATTGGGGCACACACCAGTTCTTACGTTGCTGGTGACGCAGATCTCCACCGGGATTTGCCGCTGGGCGAGTTCCTGCATCAGGTCGGGATCCTGGTAGGCGGTCAGCCCATGGCCGATGCGCTCGGCGCGCAGGTTCAATGCGCCCCAGATCGAGTCCGGGCCGGCGGTCTCTCCGGCGTGCGCGGTGAGGCGCAGGCCGTTCTCCGCGCAGAACGCATAGACCTCCCGGAATAGTTCTGGGCCGGCGCGCCTCTCATCGCCGCCGATGCCGAAGGCGACCACGTTCCGATCCCGGTAGCGAACGGCCAGCTCCGCTACCTTCTGGGCCTCGGCGGATCCGAAATGGCGCACCGCATCGAAGATCCAGAGCAACGACACGCCAAAATCGCGTTGGCCTTGCGCCCGTCCGCGTTCCAGTCCCTCGAAAATGGCTTCGAAGTCCTGCTTGCGGAACAGACAGACGCCCACGGATACGTAGACTTCCGCGTGCAGAACGCTCTCAGCCTTCAGCCGCTGCATCAGCCGGTAGGTGATTAGTTCGTAGTCGGCGGGAGACTTGAGATGTTCGGTGATGTCCCGAAAGCAAATCAGGAAAGCGCCGAAATCGGAATACTGGTAAAGCTTCTGCACGTCGGCTAGCGAGTTCGTCAGGCCGTGGCGTTGCTGAATTTCAAGAAGCGTCGCGGGCTCGATGGCTCCTTCGAGGTGCAGGTGCAGTTCCGCCTTCGGCAGGGAACGAACGAAGGCGCTGGGGTTCGGGTTGGCGAACAAACCCATGGCCAGCCATTGTAGATTCGAGCCTGCGTTTCGCGAAAGTGAGCTGGAAACAGGCCCGACCCCTGAATTCGCAAGAAGACCGAAATCGGCCAGAAGCCGCCCCAGTCAAGGTAATCAGACCGACCACTGGCCTTGCGTACGAGTGGGGCTGGCCATACGCGAATCCGCTATGCACGTCGGTGCGCAAAGCTTTCGTGGCTGTGTGCTAAGTTGAATTTAATCCCGGGCGCGTTAGCTAGTGGCCGGATTTTGACCGAAGACAGCGTGGCGCGCCACGCAGGTTCGGACCTTGAAGGAGAAAGCCAGGCATGCCAGCCCGACTATTCAACCGGATCATTGAGAAACTGTGCCCTCACCGCTTTTCATGGCCACACAGCGGGGGGCATGGGCAGGATTACCAGGTCTGTCTGATTTGCGGATCGATTTACGAATATGACCTGGTCATGATGCGCCGGACTGGCCGGATGATTGATCCCGAGCAGATCCACGGCGCAGCTTCAGCTCACAAGTAAAAGGCGCGCCATCGCAAGTCCGCGGCGCGCCCGGGTCTCCCCAAGTTTTAACTGCTTAGCCTAGTCAGCTGCCGGCCAGCTGCGCTCGGCCGTGGCGTGTTCTCCTCGAAAGTGCTCTCCCAGATTCCGCACGACAGAGCTCAAGCCACCTGCGAGCGTGGACTGCAAGCGCTCGACCGACTCCCTCTCCAACTCTTCCATGGACTGCGCAAATACGCGAAGGGTATCTGCGACTTGCTTGTTCAACGAGGCGAGAGCGGTCGCCTGAATTTCCGCCTGCGTCGCCCTCAGTTGTGAGGCAGCGGCCTCTACTTGGGAACCGAGTTCGCGCGAGCTACGGGTTTCGAGCTCGAGCAGGATCTCGTCGGTAGTGCTTTCCAACTGCTTGCGGACGTCGCCCATCGTGTTGCTCGCCATCTGGCCGAGGCGTTTGTCGAGGCCGGACTCGAGCCCGCGTGCTGACTCGTCGAGTTTCGCAATGCGGCTGTCGAGTTGGGTCACCTCGCCTTCCAGGCGCTCACGCTCGGTAGCCATGGCGGACTGCACTTGCTCAAATTCCTGGCGGCGCACTTCATGTTCTTCACCCAGGTCGTGCTGCATGACCCGGAATAGGTCTTCGCTGAGCTTCTTCAGGCGATTGCCGCCGTCGACCACGTGCTGATGGAATTCGCCGAGGCCGCGGTTCAGGTGCTCGCGCTGGTTTTCCGCGATGTCGGCGGAAAGTTTGCGCGCGCGTTCCTCCACCATCTGCAGTTCGCGCGACACACGCTTGATGAAGTCGTCGTGCGTCTCAGCTGTCTTTTGCGTGATGGCAGCCTTGGCGTCTTCGAGGACGCGCATTGCCTGGGCGCCGGTCTGCTCAAGCACACGCGGCCCGAGGTTCTTCTGCAGACGCTCCTCCATCTGGTCTTGCAGTTCGGGAGGAATCTGCGTAAGGGAGACTTCGAATTTGCTGCGCCCGCGAGTCGTCTTCTCGCGCAGGTCCGCCAGTTCGGCCTGTAGCGGCTCAACCAACTCCCGGATCATGGCCCGTAGATGGTCGTCGGAAACCTGTTTCTGGATGTTGTCGAACATCATTTTCAGCGACGGCGTAAGGGGTGCACCCTGATCGACGAGCTGAGCGTTTCTTGCGGAGAGCTGTTGCGGCACCTTGGATCTGGTAGGAGCGGCGGGAGCCGGAAGTTGCGCCCAATCCGCCGGGCAGCTGGTGAGGCCCCAGAAATTTTCTGGACGGTCAAGCCGTGCAGCCAACCGGAAGGTGGTGCGATCGGATTCGAGCGGCTGGCAGGCGATGACCTTCGCGGTGGTCTCCCGCCCTTCTTTGCTGTGGAAGTGTAAGAGCACGCCCGCGTCCAGCTTCACCGGCGATCGCATCGCACAGCCGTGAGCGTTGACCACGAGCGTTTCGCAGACTTCCGAAAAGCGCGTGCCTGGTTCCAGGCTGGTGACGAGAACGGGAAGGTTGATCGGCACTCTCGAACTACGCCGAAGCGCGGCGGGGGAACTCGTATTATGCATAATCACTGCCTTGACGCGAGGAGTAAGGGAGCCAGCGCTGCGCGGCATCCCTGTAGCGACTAACTTACCCCCATCCGGCATTCCTGCATCTGTCTCGGGAGTGCTGTGCGGATTTGCCGAAAGGCCCATGCGTTCACGTTCTTTGGTAACCGAGTAACCTTGGCCAAATTCGCGGGTGATCGCGCGAGTTTCTGGGGACGTGCCGGAGCTTATAATTTCGGCTCAGATGAAAGCTTTCCTCCGTCTCGCGTTCGTGGCGCTGGTGCTGTTGGTGGTCGCGATGGCATCGGCGTTGCTCGCCATGCGGTTTGCGATTCACGGGAGCGAGGTCGCCGTGCCGAAAGTGACAGGGCTCGCGCCCGGAGAAGCGGAAAAAACGATCTCGGGGGCCGGTCTAACGCTAGCCGTCGAACGGCAGTACTACAGCGTGGACGTGCCGGAAGGCAAAATCATTTCCCAGATCCCAGCGGCGGGGATGAAGGTGCGGCGCGGCTGGCAGGTGCGCGTGGCACAGAGTCTAGGGCCGCAGCGGGTCGCCATTCCCGACGTGTTGGGCGAAAGTGGCCGCGCAGCGGATTTGAATATTCGACGGCGCGGGCTCGACATTGGATCAGTTGCCTACCTGCAAATGCCGGGCATGAACGCGGATCAGGTGCTCGCACAAAATCCACCACCGAACGCGAGTGGTGTTTCGGTCCCCCGTCTGAGTCTTCTGGTCACGAGTCCCTCGCAGACTGCGGCGTTCGTGATGCCAAGCTTCGTTGGACAAACGCTGGGTACGGTGAATCTGGCCGTTCTGGATGCTGGCTTCCACGTCGGGAACGTAACGGTGGCAGCTACACTTCCCGACAATCCCAGCATCACGCCGGTGACGCCGCCGCAGCCTTCGCCGGCCAGCATCATCGTCTCGCAGACGCCGGCGGCCGGGATGCGGGTAAACTCGGGCGCGACGATTAATTTCGAAGTGCGATAGCTCTCAGACTGTTTTCTGCAGCATAGCCACGAAAAATCCGTCGGTCGGTTGAATTCCAGGAATTGTGCGCAGATACGCTCCCCTGATCACCGAGTCGGATGAAAAATCTGCGGCCAATTCGCCGTGGCCATGAAGATTATCCAATTCTGCTTTCACATCCATCAGCCGCAGCAAAGAATCAGCAGCCAAAACTTCTTCGACCACATTTTCATTCTCTTCGCGTTCGAGCGAGCACGTTGAGTACAACAATTTCCCGCCATGAGCTAGATGCCTGGCGGCGGCACGTAAGATTTCCGTTTGCCGTGCGTGGAGATCGGGGAGATCTTCGGGCCGCAGACGCCACTTGATTTCCGGATTTCGCGCGATCGTGCCGGTTCCTGAGCAAGGGACGTCCACGAGAACGCGATCGAATAGGTCCCGAGCGGGTAGCTCGCGAATGTCTCCAGTGACTACCTGGACGTTGCCCGCCGACACTCGCTTGCGGACGAGTTCGGCGCGACGAGCGTGCAGTTCAACAGCCACGATGGTTGCATCCGGATTGCGATCCGCGATGGACCAGGCTTTTCCGCCCGGGGCAGCGCAGCAGTCGAGGATGCGAGAGCCTTTGCCGACGAGAGCCGCGACCAGTTGCGACGCTTCGTCCTGAATCGCGATTTGCCCATTCGCGTACGGTTTCGTTTTTGTGACGTCGCCCGCGGTGATGCGGCGAGCGTTCGCCAGAAGCGCTCCGGACACGAGTTGTATGCCCTCGGCTCGCAGGGCAGCCTCTGCTGCGGGGTCTCGCAAGCGCATCGACGTGACGGGATGTTCCTGGTCGAACGCCGAAATGCGCGCAGCGATATCGATGCCGAACTGCGCGGTCCAGCGCTCGACGAGCCAGAGTGGATGCGCTGAAGTTTTCGCGATCGATTGCGGATCGGCCCCCGCCAGCAGGGTCTGCTCGTGACCGTGAATTTTTTCTGGGTGATCCGCGAGCTTGCGCAGAATGGCATTGGCGAAAGGCGCCGCAGACCGTTTCCGCGCGCGCTTCACCAGTTCGACGCTTTCGTTGATGGCGGCACGCGCCGGGACACGATCCAGCCATCCCAGTTGGTACGCGCCGAGGCGAAGCGATGTGAGGACTTCTGGGTCGAGCCTGGTGAGATTTTGCGCCGAGACCCCGGCAATCGCGTCATCCAAGGCGGAGCGCCAGCGCAGTACTCCCATCACGAGTTCGGTAGTCAGCGCCTGATCAAGCGAGTTCAGATGATCACAACGCTCTGAATGGAGGAGTTCGGATGCATACGCATCCTGCTCCTCGACGCGAAACAGAATGTCAAAGGCGGCGGCACGGGCTGGAGAGACGGGCATACGGTTAAGGGATGGCTCAATCCTCCGAAGGGACGGAACCGAGCAATTCGCCGTCGGAGGGGCGGTAGCCATTTACGAAATCCTGCGCAGACATTCTCTTCTTGCCTTGCACTTGAACCTCGGTGAGTTCAAGAGCCGTGCCCGGGGAACATCCGACCATGGGCAGATGGCCCGCCATCCGGATTGCGCCCATCGGAACCTTGGCTTCGACCGGCCGGGCCGACCACAAGTGAAGATTCTTACCACGAAACCGGGTGAACGCTCCGGGCCAAGGCTGAAATCCACGAAGGCGGTTCCATATTTCTGTTGCGCTGCGATGGAAATCGATCTCGCCGTCTTCTTTTGTCAGTATCGGAGCCAAGGTAGCCTGCTCGTGGTTCTGGTGGCGGGCGGTGATCGAGCCTTCCCGCAACCCGCGCAAGGTCTCGACCATGAGCACAGCGCCCAAGGCGGCCAGTTTGGGGGCCATGGTCTCCGAAGTGTCCTCGGGCGCGATAGGCAACTCACCCTGCAGCAGGATGTCTCCGGTATCGAGGCCGGCGTCGATACGCATGGTGGTCACGCCGGTGACCGATTCACCGCGTGCAATCGCCCACTGAATGGGCGCGGCTCCGCGATACTTCGGGAGCAATGATGCGTGCACATTCAGATTGCCGAGGACGGGGAGTTCAATCATCCATTGCGGAATGATGCGGCCGTAGCCCACTACGATGATCGCGTCGGGGCGAATCTCGCTGAGTTCTCCGCGGAACTCGGGGTTCTCTTTGATTTTTTCGGGTTGTAGCACGCGAATATCGAGCTTCCGGGCAGTCTCTTTGACCGGAGACGCGGTCAACTCCATTCCGCGTCCGCGCGGTCGGTCGGGTTGCGTGACCACCAGGCGGACGTGAAATCCGGCTTCCACCAGCTTTTCGAGCGTGGGGACGGCAAAGCGAGGCGTGCCTGCAAAAACAAGATTCATAGGGGAGTGACCGTTGATTGAAGTGGTGGGCTGTTGATGAGTGCGATCGCGCTATTCCCTACAGACTCACCACTCGCCGGCCTTCATCAGTTTGCGAATCTTGCGCTTCATCAGATCGCGCTTAAGGGCGCTGAGATGGCTCATATACAGCTTGCCGTTGAGATGATCGGTTTCATGGAGGAAAGCGCGCGCCAGCAGTTCTTCGCCCGTCTTCTCGTAGAATTTGCCATTCACATCCTGCGCGCGAATGGTGACCTTGCGCGGGCGCGAGACGTTCTCGCGGAAGTCGGGAATGCTCAGGCAGCCTTCGTTCTGCGAATGGCGGCCCTCGGTGTGGATGATTTCGGGATTCGCGAGTACGAGCTTTGCTTCCGGATCTTCCTTGAAGGTCACGTCGATAACTGCCAGGCGCTTGGAAATGCCGATCTGTGGTGCAGCCAGGCCCACGCCGTGCGCGGCGTACATAGACTCGAACATGTCGTCGACGAGTTTCTTTAACTCGTCGTCGAAAACGTTCACCGGCTCGGCCTGCTTTTCGAGCACCGGATCGCCATATTTCACGATGGTGTAGATCATCAGGTTCGCGGTCAGAACTTCTTTAACTGGTCGAGGTAGCCTTCGAAATTACGCTTGGTTTCGAGTACGGAGTCACCACCGAATTTCTCCAGAGCCGCGCGCGCCAGTGTAAGAGCGACCATGGATTCCGCGGCTACACCCGCCGCCGGAACCACACACACATCCGATCGTTCGTAGGCGGCCTTCACAGGTTCGCGCGTCGAGAAGTCTACCGATCCGAGGGGCCTGCGCAAAGTTGAAATCGGCTTCAGGTAGCCGCGTACGCGGATTTCCTCGCCGTTAGAGACGCCCCCCTCAATTCCGCCGGCGTTGTTGTGCGCGCGGCTGAACTTCGTGTAGCGGCCTTCTGCCTCATAAGCGATTTCGTCGTGCACTCTCGATCCGGGTGCTGAGGCGGCGCTGATCCCGGAGCCAATCTCGACCGCCTTCACGGCCTGCAGCGACATCACGGCGGCCGCCAGGAGAGCGTCCAGGCGCTCATCCCACTGCGCGTAGGTGCCTAGACCCGGGGGAACGTTGTGCCCGACGACCTCAAAAATCCCACCGACCGAGTCGCCGGTCTTGAGGACCTTATCGACTTCCTCTTTCATGCGCTGTTCGGCAGAGCTGTCGGAACAACTGAGGAGGATGTCTGTCTTCTCGCTGACCTTTTTGATTTCAGTCCACGGAACTTCATCCGTGAGCGAAACCGCACCCACTGAAATCACGTGGCTAAGCACCTCGATGTTTAGTTCTCTTAGAAAAAGCTTGGCAAGCGCGCCGACTGCCACCCGAGCCGCCGATTCTCGAGCCGAGGCCCGTTCGAGCACGTAGCGCGCTTCGGAGAAGTTGTACTTCAGAGCGCCCGCCAGATCAGCGTGGCCGGGACGCGGCGACTTCACTGCCTTATGCTTCGCCGGATCGCCCTCAGATACGGGCAGCGCTTCCTCCCAATTTTTCCAGTCTCTGTTCTCCAGAAGGATGGCGATTGGCGAACCGATGGTGATGCCGTGATGAACGCCCGACAGGATATGCGCCTTATCGGTTTCGATTTTCATACGGCCGCCGCGACCGTACCCCTGCTGCCGGCGCCAAAGATCCCGATCCACGAATTCCTGGTCGACACGCAATCCGGCGGGCAAGCCGGACAGAAAGGCAACCAGAGCTTCGCCGTGAGACTCTCCGGAAGTGAAGTAGCGCAACATAAGCAGTTGATTCTAACTGATGAAGAGCCGGGATACGGGGAAGGCAACCGCCGAATCAATGGTTTTCTGCCGTGACATCATGGACATCAAACTGTAGAATCGTGCAAGCCACAGGGTCATTGCGGTGCTGTGGTCCTGCCACGCTCGTTCCGGTCCCATAAAGTCTCTGGCCCTGGAGGAAAGGTGTATCTCGACGAGACGACCACGGCAGCGTTGAAGCCGAAGGCTAAGATTCGATGTCTCATCGCGGACGATCACGTCTTGGTGCGCCAGGGGATTCGTCGACTTCTTCAGGACGAGCAGGACGTGGAAATCGTCGGCGAGGCGGGCGACGCGGCGGAAGCGCTGAAAGGCGTGATGGAACTCCGCCCCGACATTGTCCTGATGGACATTGGCATGCCGGGTTTCTCCTCCTTTGATGCGACCCGCGTCATCCAGACTGATTATCCGCAAACCCGGGTAATTTTTCTGACCATGCACGAGAGCCAGGATTACGTGATGCAGGGGCTGCAGGCTGGCGCTGCCGGGTATCTGCTTAAAGACACGCCCGCCGACAAGCTCGCCAGCGTGCTGCGCGATGTGCATCGCGGAGGAAAGTTCGTAAGCCCCGAAGTGTTGGGCGGGCTGTTGGACAACGGGAAGTTCGGTCAGGAAAGACCCCGGCCATCTCGCACCTCACTGACGCCGCGCGAAACGGAAATCATGAAACTGCTGGCCGAAGGGAATACTGTCCGCAAGATCGCCGGCATGCTGGGCCTCAGCCTGAAGACCGTGGAAGCGCACAAATTCAATCTCATGCGCAAGCTCGATATTCATAACAAGGCGGAACTGGTGCACTGCGCGATCCGGAAAAAGATCGTGAAAATGCCCGTCGGATTCTAGTCTTCTGCTCTCAGCACTCCGCACGCTCTGCCAGGGTTGCGACGTCGGGAACCTCAAGATCCGCCTTGCCGCTTGCAGGCCTCACTGCCCCAACTCCCGCCCGGGGCGAAGGGCGATTCACCCACACAGTTGCGAGGCCAAACGACTGCGCCGGCAGCACATCGTGATAGATGCTCTGCCCAACGTGAATAATCTGATCCGGCGTCACGGAGGCTTTGTTCAAGGCCATCTTAAATACGTCGTGCCCCGGTTTGTAGCAGCAAGCCTGTTGTGCGGTGGTAACGTTTTCGAATTCAACCGGCAGCCGTTGGCGCGTGCGGGCAAAGAGATCATCGTCGATATTTGAAATGATCGAGAGCCGGAACTTTGTTGCGAGCCGTTGCAGCGCTGCGACAGTGTCGGGCCAAGGTTCCCATCGCGCGACGGACTGCGGCAGGGCGTTCATTTCATCCTGGGTCGGCACAAACTCGAGTCGTTCACCGAAGGCACGAACTACGGACCGCAGGACCTCACGATATTGCAGGTAGTCTCCGCCTTCTATTTTGGCTTCGAATTCTCCATACAGAGCCAGCAGTTCAGCATCGGATATTGATTTTCCATGCGCAGCCAGCACGGGCCGAAGGGCGGAAAAGATTCCGCTTTCCCAGTCGATCAACGTTCCGTAACAGTCGAATGTGAGGAGTTTTGCTTTCGAAAAGTCGAGCATGTCGCATCCCACAAACCTAACGATGTTCCAGTTCAAAAAGAATCCCGGAGACCGCGGTCTCCGGGAAGTCGTTTATCAAGAATCTGCGAGAACTAAGGCTCGACCTGCAACGAACTCTCCAGCTTGAAGCTGACGGCTGACTCTGCCGGCAGAGTAACGTCGCGGTTTCCGGTGTAGGCCGAACCCGCCGTGCCTGCGCCGCCGCCTACCAGTGCGCCTATAGCCGCACCCTTGCCGCCACCCGCCAACGCCCCAATCAAGGCACCTGCGCCAGCGCCTCCGCCAATCATCGCGGCACTGCGTTTGCCTTTGCCTTTCTCGGAACGTGCTACCGACGACGTCTCAATCGTCCGTTGCCGGCCACCTACTGTGACTGAATTCAGCTTGATCTGGAGGAGCGAGGCACCCTTAAATTTGCCAGCTGCATGTGCCGCGACTACCGTTCCGCTGGCAGTTGCGCCGCTGGGGATCACCGTTTTGCCGCCGGCTTCGACTGGCTCCGCCAGAGTGGCAGAAAAGGATTGCCCGGCCTGGCTCTCCTTTGAACTTAGCGTCTCTCCCAGACGTACGGTGAGCACAGTGCCAGCCGGAATCACGATGGGGGCCGGCGCAGCCGCAGTCTCTTTGCCCGAGGACATTGCTCCGCCCTTGCCACTGCCTTTCGCGGAACCGGTGGCAGAACTGTTGTCGGCGGTCGCCGCAGCGCCGTTGGAGGCAGGATTATTGGGGTTGTTGGAGTCAGTGGTGGTCGCCGAATTGGCATCGTTCGCCGGCGGTTTCGAAGTACAAGCAAGAACAGTGAAGGTCAGATAACAAGCCAGGGTGAGCAGTCCAAAACGTGATCGCATGAGAACCTCCAGTTGGGAAACTGTAATGAATCGCCGGTCGTACCGCAAGCGTGCGGAACGCGAACTACGTCTTCACCGGTTCTTGACCAGCAGCCGGAGTGGGATCGCATTCCTCGAAGGTATCCAACTGCAGAGGGAGTGTATCGCCCTCGGACGAAGTGGTGGGAGCCGGTGGCGCCGGCTTTGGAGCAAGGAATTTCTCGGTGTTCAGCAGGGGCCGGCCCAGCGATGGGTTGTAGCTGGTCCAGGGATTCTCCTGATCCCCTTCACGTTCGAACAGTGCCCGCATGCTCTCCATTTTCGAATCGAGATCGTCCATGTAATGCAGCAGCAGGGCTTCGGGAAACATGGGAAGTTTCGGCGATCCGAAATCGTACTGGCCGTGATGGCTGATGATCAGGTGCTCGAGGAGAGTCTTCAACTCCGGCGGGAAATCCGGAACCAGCGAAAGCTTGGCTTGCAGCATTTCGAGCTCGATGATCATGTGGCCGAGCAGTTGCCCGCGCGTGGTGTACGAAAAAGACCGGTTGTAGGTCAGTTCGTGAATCTTGCCGATATCGTGCAAAAACGCACCCGCCAGGACCAGATCGCGGTTCACCTGCGGGTAGTTGCGGCAGATCAGATCACACGACCGGAACAGCGATACGACGTGATCCAGCAAGCCCCCGATATACGCGTGGTGCAAGGTCTTCGCGGCGGGCGCATTGCGATATGCCTGCGCGATTTCGGGATCGGCCATGAATCCCTGAATCAGGCGCTGCAGGTGCTGGTTCTGAAAGCTCGCCACAAAGTCGGTTAGCGTCTGCCAGAGTTCGTCGATGTTCTTCGTAGTCTTGGGCAGGTAGTCGGAGTAGTCGATTTCGGACTCGCCCAGCCTTCGCAGCTTGTGAATCGTCAGCTGGAAGCGGTTCTTATACTTGTTGATGAGGCCTTTGACTTTGAGGAAGTCATCCTGGTCGAAGGCGTCGAGCGCATCCTCGACGTTGTCCCACATCTTGGCTTCAATCTGACCGGTTCGGTCGCCAAGGGTGAGGGCCAGGTAAGGGTCGCCGGTCTTCTTGGGCTTGACCTGCTTCGACACCACCACGAAGCTCGAGGTGATGATCTTGTTTTCCTGAACGCTGCAGTCGCAGATGAAGAACTGTTTCATGAATGATGTCGATTCATTCCCGAGCGCCGGAAGATCTCCTCGCTGGGCTCGAGTCTATTTAAAGATGCCCAGCTTTTTCTTCTTCTTGAGATTCTTGGCGCCGGCTTCTTTGCCCGGCGTCTCGACCGGCTTGGTCTGATTCGGACTGGCACCGGTATCGACGTAACCCTGCCGCACGTCGATGAAGGCCTCCTCGCGCAGCTTCTTCAGATAGGCGCGGAGCGCGGGCTGGAGCTTCTGGTAGTAGAGAGCATCCTGAATTCGCGGCTCCATCTGCTTCATGGTCGGAATGCCAGCCTGCTGGTGTTCGGTCACCTTGAGGATCACGAAACCCTGCTTGGTGCGGATGGGCTCGGTGATTTCGCCTGCCTTCATGGCGAACGTGCGATCTTCCAGTTCCTTCGAAAGCGTGCCTCGCTTAAACAATCCCAGGTCGCCGCCTTGGGCTGCGCTGGGACCGTCGGAACTCTTTTTCGCGACTTCGTCGAAGGCGAGCGCCTTTTTGTATCTGGTCGCGAAGCGCGTTGGCTTTCGCTTCGGCAGCCGCGAGGTCGTCGGCTGCAGGCGCCAGGGGCGGGGTCGGTTCCGCCGCTTTGGTAGTGTCTGTCGCGCTGGGAGGCGCGGCTGGATCCTTGACCGGCGTGATGGAGGAAGGCTTCGAGGTCGCAACCAGAATCTCGCTCAGCCGAATCTGCTCCGGCTGTTCCATCTCGCTTTTGTGCTCTTCGTAGAACTTCTGCTCTTCTTCCTTCGTGATGTTCAGGTGTCCGCCGACCTCGCGGCCAATGACCTGCTGCGTAATGATCTGGTTGCGCATGTTCTGCTTGAAATCTTCGTAGGAGATGCCCTGTGCCTGGGCGGCTTTTTCGAGATCGTCCAGCGACTCCAGGTTCATCTGCTTGCGCATTTCGTCGAGCTTCTTGATCAGTTCGGTGTCGGCCGAGAGCCCCAGGTCCTTGCCCTTTGTCGATCAAAAGCTGCTGGTCGATCAGGTCGCGCAGGACGTCTTTCTCTTTCTCTGAGAAATCCTTCTCGGTTGCGTTCGGTTCCTGCTGCTTCATTTCGTCTTTGATCTGCGACTTGCTGCGATCAAAGTCCGAGCGGGTGATGATTGAGTTATTGACGCGAGCAATAATCTCCTCGACCACCGTGTCAGCATTGAGGACGACGGGCAGGACGGCAAGGGCGACGCAGAGACACACAAATTTTTTCTTCGTCATACGGGATACCACCAAGAGAGTCTCAAGCCGCAGCCGGACTCAACGAGAACTTAGGAGCTTTACGAGATTGTAAACCCGGCCCTTGTGCCTGATCCAGCATGTTTGGCCCTCTTGCGACTCTGTGCAGCCTCAATGGCTAGGCGGTGGCGGTGCGCACCAGGGCGAGGGCGGTGATGTCGTTCTGTATGGGCGCCGAACAGGCAAACTGCTGGACATCGTCAAGGATGGAGTGGCAGACCGCATGGGCTCCGGTCAGGCTGGCGTTTTTGAGGGCGGACTCGACCCGCTCCAGTCCGAACTCCTGGCGCTTGCACTCGGTCTCCACTACCCCGCGGGATACGAGCGCAAGGGCTGAACCGGGTTCCATCGCAATGACCCGAGCCTCCGAGGTGGAAAGCGAAAACAATCCCAGCGGCAGGCCGGTAGCCCCGAGCTCTGAGATCTCGTTCGTATGACGGACCAGCGCGGGCGTGTGGCCGGAGTTGAAGTAGCAGAGGATCCCCGTGTCTTCGTTGTAACAGCCGGCGAACGCGGGACTGGAATGCACGCCGCCGGCAGCGTCCATGATGGCGCGGTTCAGAGCCAGACATAATTCCGTCATGGCATCGGATTCGTTGGCATCGGGAGAGGCCAAAAGCTTGGTGCCCGTCTCGCGGAAGACGTTTTGGGCGATCGAAAGGATTTCCTGATTTTGTTCGCGTCGTCCGGCAACATCCAGCAAGCCGAAAATGACACGCGATGGATTCACCCGAATCGAATCATAAAAATCACCCGCGCTCCGTTCCCCAGCGAAGGCAGCAGCGATTTCGGCGTTTTTTAAGCTCGGAAAGGCGGAAGCGACCGGCTCGATCGCGACCGGGATCTTCTTATTCCGACGAAGCAGCAAGCCTCTCATATATGGACCCGGAAAAGGCTGAAGTTAGCATAGCGGTAAGGGCTTGGCTAGGTGGTTTGAAAAGAAGATTTGGAGGACTTTTATTCCCCGTATTTTGAGCCCAGGAAATTTCCCACCTCTGACTCGAGTTGCCCGTAGTCCGAGTGGATGGTAGCGCGGAGCGCCGCTTCGGAGGAACTGCCTTGGCCGATGCGTTCCAGGATGCGTTCGACATCGCTCATTCCGTAAGTCTGGCCAATGTACTCGACGGCTGCGAGCGATTCGTCGTAGGCGACTACGGCTTCGACGTTAGTGAAGCGCATGAAGCTGCCTTCCAGCATGTTGTAGGGGATCGCATGCTGCGCTCGGAAGAGTTGGCCGATGCGACGGCCGTCGGAGGCTAGTGATTTTCCCTCCATCGCTTGGGCAACTCCTTCGTTGAGCCAGGTAGGACAGCGTCCGTTCGAAGCCTGGTTGACGAATGAGTGTGCAAGTTCATGTTTCAGTACGCGCGCCAGGTCGGAAGTCATGGACGAAACCCCACTGACCGGGATGCGCAGCTTGCCGTCGTTGACAGCCCCTGACCAGGACGGCGCTTGTGTGACGTCGAAAAACGCTTGCTCTGTGTAGAGAATGACCGGGATGCTGGCTCGGGGAGCCACGCCCAATTGCCGCACCAGGTCGTCATATTCCGATTCGAGTGTCGCCACCAACTCGCGACGAAGTTGCTCGGAGCTCTGTTTGCCTTCGTAACGCAGCGTAAAGTGGCTACTTTCTCTCTGGGCGAAGTCGGCTTCGGTGGTGGCCTCTCGCTGCGCCTTCGCGAGGTACTGTTCCACGACAGGATCCGGCCGCAACTCGAGTGACTTCTTCCAGGTGCGGACTGCTTCTTTTGTGCGGTCGGCGGAGAACTGCACGTACCCAAGCACCGTGAAAGCGTCGGCGGAATTTGGATTGGCACGGGTCGATCGCTCGGCGTACGACAAAGCGGCTGCCGCGTTACCCGAGCGAGCCAGCCCCATCGCGTAGTAGTTAAGGATGGTTGAGTTGTCGGGCTGGAATCGCAGGGCGCTTTCAAAGTGCCGGCGCGCCTGCGGCAAATTGCCGTGCTCGAACTCGTGTTTTCCCGCGAGGAAGTAGGCGGTCGCCGAGAGCTCCGGCTTACTTTCCTTCTCTATGATGGTCAGAGCATCAAGGTCGACCTTGCCGTCGTGGACAATCTTGGTTGCGAGATCTTCGTGCCCGGCAAGACTGTCTTCCGGGACGAACGCCGGCAGGTCTTTGGCCGCGCCCTCGCCACTCGATGCCGAGGCGTACGCCGGGGCTGCGCCCCCGGCTTCGATACTTTCTACGGAAGCTTTGGAGATTTTGTAGGAATCCTCGCCCACTTCGTATTCGACGTGATTGCCGTTTTCCCGAACGTGGTCGGCCCAGATTTTGCGACCGTTCTTCAGGTGGATGACGTCGGCAAATGCGTGGACGCCCGCGCCACTTGCCAGCAGGAGCAGCGCCGCTAATGAGAAAATGGCACGTGTGCGCACTCAGGCAATTCTAGCGATCGGTAGGGAGCTTCAGTAGGTGACGCAAGTAACCGGGAAAAGACAAACCCAAGCCGCGATCCTTTGTCTGGCCCTGCTTGTAGCTCGCGTCCATGCGCAATCTCCTGCTCCCATATCCGAACCCATAAAAATTCAGGGCCCATCGGCGGGCAAGCCGGCCGAAGAACTCTATCTTCAGCTGCAAAATATAGGACTCGATCCGGCTCGCGTTTTTCATATCCGCGGAGTTTCGATCGATCGCCCCGCTCTGCACGTTTTGCTCGATGATGGCGAGATCGCTTTCACAGCCGACGTCGCCGGACGAGTCACGGGCGCGATGTTCCAGGGAGATGGCGAACTTTTACTGACGCCTCCGAACCAGGTGGAACGCGCATCGATGACGCTTTTCACCGGCATGGCGATTTTGGAAGAACGTTTTGGTTCGGCTTACCTTCGGTTCAACGACGACACCTTCGCCGAACTCAAGCCCTATTTGCGACCAGCGACGAGCGGTCCGGAGTTTGTCTCGCACCTGAACGAAACGGCACGCAATCTGGCCGATCAAGATGCGCTGCGTCTGGTTGGCACTTTCACGAGGGCCTTGCCCGCATCAGGAATTCCGGACGCCGCGGCCCATTGGGTCACCGACCCATCCGACCGGATGTTGCATGCCCGGGTGCAGGGAAGCAAACTTGGGACGTTTGACGCCTACTTCGACACCAAGGGCGTAGAAGAAGTATGGGCCGGCCAGACCAGAACGGTTGACGGCCAGACGTTCTATGATCTCTGGACGTCTTTCACGCCGCCCAGCGACAGCGGTCAGCGCACAAGTCGACCGGCCATGACTCGCGGAGAAGACGTGATCGTTTCCCGCTACAAAATTCACGCGCAGGTCACCCCGCCTACCACGCTCTCTGCCGAGGCCTCGCTGCAGATGGAGGCGCACCGTGGCGGCGAACGGACTGTCTACTTCGAACTTTCCCGCTTCCTTCAGGTGAAGCAGGTTGAGGTGGATGGCCGCGCAGTCGAGTTCATTAACAATCCCGCGATCGACGGAAGCCAGCTCTCCAAAAGAGGGAACGATCTGGTGGCAGTTGTCTTCCCCGAACCGCTGCGTGAAGGGCAGATTGTGAATCTGCGATTCGTTTACAGCGGCGACGTTCTTTCTGAAGCTGGAGGCGGACTTCTCTACGTAGGCGCACGCGGTACCTGGTATCCCAACCGTGGTCTAGCGATGGCGGATTTTGATCTGGAGTTCCGCTACCCGCCCGGCTGGACGCTGGTTGCCACCGGCAAACGAGACTCCAGCGCCGAACACGGAGGGTCAGAGAACGCGTCTGACGCCGAGGAGGAAACCTCGCACTGGGTTACCGAACGTCCCATCGTTCTTGCGGGCTTCAATCTTGGACGATATGAAATGGCCAGTGCCAGGGCAGGCGACGTAACCGTGAAGGCGTACGCGGCTCGCGCCATGGAGAAGGCCTTTCCGAGGCCCTCGGCCACGGTTGTAAATCCCCCGAGTCCGCGCGATCCACGCCTGAACGTCGATCCGATCCCGCACCAGGCAGTAGTTCCATCGCCCGCACGAAACGCCCAGGCCGTCGCGGATAGCGGGGCCCGCGCGGTGGAGTTTTATTCCGCTCGTTTCGGACCTTACCCGTACAGTTCGCTCGAACTAACGCAGATGCCGGGCCGAATGAGCCAGGGCTGGCCGGGTCTGGTGTTCCTCTCCAGCTTCGCATTCCTCACTCACGACCAGGCCGAAGATTTGAGCGGCAGTCCTCTGGAAAGCGCGCTCGCCGGGTTGACCCTGCCGCACGAAACGGCTCATCAGTGGTGGGGCGATCTGGTGGGCTGGCGGAGTTATCGCGACCAATGGATCGTGGAAGCGTTGGCGAACTACTGCGCATTGATGACAATCGAACAAGACAGGCCGGCAGATGTGCGCGCCATACTCGAGCGTTATCGCGAGGAACTTGCCCAGACCAATAAGAATGATGAAGCGTTGCGCGATGCCGGGCCCGTGACACTAGGGTTGCGCCTGAGTTCTTCCCACTTTCCGAACGGTTATGAAGCCATCAGTTACGGGCGCGGCACATGGTTATTTCACATGCTGCGCAACATGCTGCTCAACACCGAACCCGGCCGTGCAGCCCGCGCAGAACGTGCGGCGTTCCCTCCGGATGAGCCTTTCGTCCGCACGCTTCGAAAAATCCGCGAGCGTTACGCCGGCAAATCCATCAGTACCAGCGAATTATTCGCCGTCTTCGCGGAGGATCTGCCGAAGCCTCTTTGGTACGAAGGGCACAAATCGCTGGACTGGTTTGTGCGCAGCTGGGTGGAAGGCACGTCGCTCCCGGTTTTCAGTCTGCACAATGTGAAGTATGAGAAACGGGCTAACGGAGTCGAGGTAACTGGAACCATTCAGCAAAAACAGACACCACAGGACTACGTATCGCCTGTGCCAGTCTACGCACTCACTGCCGACCAAAAAGTTCTGATCGGCACTGTGTTAGCTGATGGTCCAGAAACAAAATTCAGATTCTCCAGTCCAGCAGGCACCCGAAAAGTCGTTCTGGACCCATATCAGACCTTGCTAAGCGCGCCGCGAATTCAGTAGAACTAGCGCTGCGCAAGCGAAGCTGCAGGGATGGCAGGCGATGGTTTAGGGAGCGTCAGTACAGCGGTCGGGGTCGTGGGCCTCGCTTCGCTTTCTGCAACGCCGACCGACGATACACCCCTCTTGATGGAGGTACGCCCCAGAACGACAACGTCCACGCGCCGGTTTTGCGCGCGGGCTTCCTGATTATCGTTGCTGTTCACAGGATGATACTCAGCGTAACCTGCGGCTGATAGGCGCTCCGGCGCAAATCCATACTTGATGATCAGGAGCCGAACCAGTTCGGTTGCGCGGGATGTTGAGAGATCCCAATTGTCACTGAACTGCGCGTTGTGAATGGGTTTGTTGTCAGTGTGGCCCTCGATCCGGACGCGATAAGGGCGCTCAGCCAGCAGCCAGGCAATTCGACTGAAAGCCGACAGCGAAGTTTCCCGGATTTTCGCGGAGCCGCTATCAAAGAACCCAATCTCTCGGAGACTGACTACGAGGCCATCGGGGCCCACAGTCACCGCGACTTCATTTTTCTTGATCTCGGACGCGAGTGCGTCCTCAAGTTCTTGTCGCAGACTCGAAAGATCGCCATTTTCAGAGGCACCCGGAAGCGGCTTCGCCAGCGCGAGGCGGCCCAGAGCTGCGGTGCGCTCTGCATCTTCGATCGCCTGCACCGTGTTGAAGGGGAGGGGCTGAGAAGGATCCGCCACAATGATTTTATCGGACCCTGGAAAAACACCCAACTGCTGAAAGGCGGTCTGAATCGCGGTTGCGAGTTTGCCGACTTTGCGCTGGTCGACCTGCGCCGACGAATAGCCCGGGGTATTCAGATTGGCCAGATTGTTGGCGACGATTTCGAGCGCCTGGGTGCGAGCTCTCAGTCCGGCGCAGGCTGCGTAGAATCCGCTGTCCACAGTGCAATGCTCCGGACATTGCCCAAGCACGCGCCGCGCCAAACCGAAAATCGCCAATGTCCCCAAAAACATTGGCTCTCACGGCCTAAGGAAAAAGCTAAAGATTAGAAAACTATAACCCGGAAAGGCATGAGGAAGATTCTGCCGGAGGGTTGCGCTGCCACCCGGCAAAATCTTCCGGCCTGCAGGAGTATCAGGCCAACCTCGCGCGCTGACCACTCGTGCCAGTCGCCTGCGCTTGCATTGGGTCTTATCGGCCAGGCTCTGCCGGAACTTTACGGCGTTTTGCACAGGTGGCATTCAGCTGGCGGCGGGCATTCGTTCTTCGGTGTGACGGTTCCGGCGGCACACTGCGCTGCAATACTCGACTTTTTCCCACTCGCGTGCAGTCCTGCGATTGAATTCGATCGGCTCCCCACAGACCCTGCACACCTTCGCACCCGAACTTCGCCGCTTCAGCGCCAGAACCCCGTTTCTTGATTCAGACATAGTTGCCCATTTCCCAAAACTGCCTTGGTTTCCATTTCTACTTATCTTTGATCCTCCAGACCCCAGATTGGTAACGGGAAATTTCACCTCTGGCCTTGGCCGCGAGACCGCATTTCGCCTGCAAAACCGGTTCAGCGCCAGCAAAAATCTCGAGAATTGAATATCATTGAAAGTTGCGCATTCTGTGTGGGGGAATTCATACGTGTCTCAGACGCAAACCGATGGTTTAGAAGTCCTGGAAACTCGAGAGTGGCTGGACTCTCTCGACTATGTGTTGTCCAAAGGCGGGCCAGACCGGGCAGGCCGCCTCCTGCAGCAGTTGGCTCTGCACGCCCGTCGGGCCGCAGGCCTGAATCTCCCTTTTACGGCCACCACTCCCTACCAGAACACAATTCCCTCTAGGACCCAGGCTCCCTTTCCGGGAAGCCAGGAAATGGAACGGCGGATCAAAAGCCTGGTGCGCTGGAACGCGCTGGCCATGGTCATCCGCGCCAACAAAATTCAGGAAGGCATTGGCGGGCACATCTCTACGTTCGCTTCCGCCGCCACGCTCTACGAAGTTGCTTTCAATCATTTCCTCCACGCGAAGACTGAAGAGGGTGATCGCGACATCGTCTACTTCCAGGGACACGCCGCACCCGGAATCTACTCGCGCGCATTTCTGGAAGGTCGCATCCCGAAAGAGAAACTGGAGAACTTTCGTCGTGAACTGAAACCCGGCGGGGGACTTTCCTCCTATCCGCACCCCTGGCTGATGCCCGAGTTCTGGGAATTTCCCACCGTCTCGATGGGCCTCGGCCCGATCCAGGCGATCTATCACGCGCGCTTCATCAAGTACCTCGAAAACCGCGGCCTGAAGACAACCACGGGCGGAAAAGTGTGGGCCTTCATGGGCGACGGCGAAATGGACGAGCCTGAATCGCTCGGCTCCATCACACTGGCAGCGCGCGAGCGGCTCGACAACCTGATCTTCGTCGTCAACTGCAATCTGCAGCGTCTTGACGGTCCGGTACGAGGCAACGGCAAGATCATTCAAGAACTGGAAGCCATCTTCCGCGGCGCCGGATGGAATGTGATCAAAGTCATCTGGGGAAGCGACTGGGACACGCTCATTCAGAACGATCGCGACGGTTTGCTCGTCCGCCGCATGGGCGAAATCAGCGATGGCCAATACCAGAAATACTTCGTCGAGAGCGGCGCATACTTCCGCCAGAACTTCTTCGGCACGGATCCGCGCCTGCTGAAGATGGTCGAGCACCTCTCTGACGAGCAACTGTCCCGAATGCGGCTGGGCGGTCACGACCCCATCAAAGTGCACGCCGCATACAAATCGGCGGTTGAGCACACAGGGAGTCCCACCATCGTGTTAGCCAAGACCATCAAGGGTTATGGCTTGGGCGAGGCGGGCGAAGGCAAGAACATCACCCACCAGCAGAAGAAGCTCAACGAAGACGAGTTGAGCTTGTTCCGCTCGCGTTTCGGCATCCCCATTCCCGACGACGAACTGCACGGCGCCCCGTTCTACCGTCCTTCTGACGACAGCGCCGAAATCAAGTACATGCAGGAGCGCCGTAAGCAACTGGGCGGTTACATGCCTGAGCGCAAAGTACGCGCTACCCCGCTCGCTCATGTTCCGGAAACTCACTTCGAGGAGTTCTACAAAGGCACTGACGGCCGCGAAGTTTCGACAACCATGGTCTTCGTCCGGCTGCTCGCGAAGCTGCTGCGCGATCCCGAGATCGGCAAGCTGATCGTGCCCATCATTCCTGACGAAGCCCGCACCTTCGGCATGGAAGCTCTCTTCCGCCAAGTGGGTATTTACTCGAGTGTGGGCCAGCTCTATGAGCCGGTCGATATGGATACGCTCCTTTATTACAAGGAAGCAAAAGACGGGCAGATTCTGGAAGAGGGCATCACCGAAGCCGGATCGATGTGCTCATTTATCGCGGCAGGCACCGCGTACTCGAACCACGGCATCAACACAATTCCATTCTTCATTTACTACTCGATGTTCGGATTCCAGCGCATCGGTGACCTGATCTGGGCTGCTGCCGACATGCGTACGCGCGGCTTTTTGGTCGGTGGCACCGCCGGACGCACTACGCTCGCCGGTGAAGGACTACAGCACCAGGACGGGCACTCGCACGTGCTCGCCCTCAGCGTGCCGAACTGCCTCGCCTATGACCCTGCTTTCGCTTACGAGATCGCGGTCATCATTCAGGACGGCATCAGGCGCATGTATGTCGATGGGGAATCTATCTTCTACTACCTCACCGTCACCAACGAACCTTTGCCCATGCCCGAAATGCCCACGGGGAAAGACGTGCGCGAGGGGATTTTGAAGGGTCTATATCGGTTCAAGACCAAGCGACCAAGAAGGACGCGCAAACTACGCGCTCAGCTCTTCGGCAGCGGCACCATCATGTTCGAGGTGCTCAAGGCGCAGAAGATTCTCGAGGAAAAATACGGCGTCGGCGCCGACGTCTGGAGCGTTACCAGCTATAAGGAGCTGTATCGCGAAGCCAACGATTGTGAGCGCTGGAACCTGCTCCATCCGGGACAGCCGCCGCGCGTGCCGTTCATCACCAAAACTTTGGAGGACGCGCCAGGCCCATTCGTGGCGGCATCCGACTACATGAAGGTTCTCCCGGAAAGCATTGCACGCTGGGTTCCGGGCCGACTGGTTTCGCTGGGCACCGACGGTTTCGGACGCAGCGAGAATCGCGTCGCCCTGCGGGACTTTTTTGAAGTCGATGCGAAGCACATTGTGCTCGCGACCCTAAGCGCTCTGGCTCGCGAAAACCAGATCAAGATAGAAGTCGTGCAGCAAGCCGTGAAAGATCTCGGCATCAATCCCGAAAAGCCGAACCCGGCCATCAGCTAAGAAAGGTTAGGACAGTGACGGAATTCAAACTGCCCGAGCTGGGCGAAAATATTGACCAAGGCGACCTGGTTCGCCTGATGATTGCGCCCGGGGCCGACGTCAAAGAAGGCCAGCCCGTGATGGAACTGGAAACGGACAAGGCGGTCATCGAAGTACCGTCGTCGGTCAGCGGCATCGTCAACGAAATTCGAGTCAAAGAGGGCGACAAACTCAAGGTCGGACAGGTCATTTTTACGGTAGAAAACGGCGCGGGACCGAAAGCACCTGCCCAGAAAGATCCGGCTCCAGCTGACACGACACCTCCGTCCAAGCGCGAAAAAGAAGCAATCGATGGAGCGGCGGGCGTCCCCGTCCGCCGGGACGGGCAAGAGGCCCTTCCCTCCACCGAAACTCCTGCGCCAACTGTTGAACGACGCGCCCCAGCCACAAAGGCAGCATCCGAATTCAAACTCCCTGAACTCGGCGAAAACATCGACCAGGGTGATCTCGTCCGCCTGATGATCACACCCGGCGCGAAAGTTTCCGAAGGCCAGCCAGTAATGGAACTTGAGACTGACAAGGCGGTCGTCGAGGTCCCGTCCTCGGTCAGCGGAGTCGTCAAAGAGATCAAAGTCAAAGAGGGCGAAAAGGTCAAAGTCGGCCAGGTCATCTTCACGCTCGAAGGTGGTGCACAAGCACAGCCCACCAAGCCCACCGCTGAACCAGTCGAGCATGTTTCCGGACAGCAAGCCGCCCGCCTCGCTTTCCACCTCGCGATGAAGGCCGAGGGCAAAACGGAAGAACAAGCTCTTCCGCCCGATCGTCCTCAGCCTGCCCCGCCTGCATTTACGATGCCTGTGCAACTCGGCAAAGTGGCGGGCACCGAGCATCGCGATCCCGTTCCGGCCGCGCCGCACGTGCGCCGACTGGCTCGCGAACTGGGCCTCGACATCTACAACGTGACGGGCTCAGGTCCGGGCGGGCGCATCAGCGAAGATGATGTGAAAGCGTTCGCGAAGGCGACGTTAGCTGCGGCTGTCTCGGCTGCGCAATCGCCCCAGGCCTCGCGTCTCGCCGAGCCTAAGCTCCCCGACTTCACCAGGTGGGGAAAGGTCGAACGCGTCTCCATGCGCGGCGTGCGCCGCAAGACCGCCGAGCATCTACGTGAAGCCTGGGTCACGATTCCACACGTCACCCAGCACGACCGCGCCGACATCACCGAGCTTGAGCAGTTGCGCGCGAAGTTTGCCCCGCGCGCCGAAGAAGCCGGCGGCAAGATGACGGTCACCGCCATCGCGTTGAAGGTTTGTGCTTCTGCGCTGAAAGTCTTCCCGCAGTTCAACGCCTCCATCGACATGGAGAAAGAAGAGATCGTCTACAAGCAGTACATCAACATCGGAGTCGCTGCCGACACCGATCGCGGTTTGCTCGTTCCAGTGATTCGCGATGTGGACAAGAAGAATATTGTGGAGCTGGCCGCTGAGCTTTCGCAGCTTTCGAAGAAGGCGCGAGATAAAAAGCTCACGCCTGACGAGATGGAAGGTGGGACCTTTACCATCACCAATCTGGGCGGCATCGGCGGCACGGCGTTCACGCCGATCGTCAATCACCCGGAAGTCGCGATTCTCGGTCTCTCGCGCGGACGGATGGAACCGGAGTGGATCAACGGCAAGTTCGAGCCGCGCCTGATTCTGCCGCTATCGCTTTCTTACGATCATCGGCTGATCGATGGCGCCGACGCGGCCCGCTTCCTGCGCTGGATCGCAGAAGCGTTCGAGCAACCATTCCTGCTGTCGGTTCAAGGCTAATTCTTAAGGACCACGAAATTCATGGTAGAAAATTCCAGCTTGCATCTCGCAGTTGTGGGCGGCGGACCGGGTGGCTACGCCGCCGCTTTTCTCGCGGCCGACCTCGGCCTCAAAGTTACGCTGATCGATCCCGAACTCAATCCCGGCGGCGTCTGCCTGTATCGCGGATGCATTCCTTCCAAGGCCCTGCTGCACGTTGCCAAGCTGATCGAAGAATCGCGCCACTCCAAAAATTGGGGCATCGAATTCGCCGATCCCAAGATCGACCTGGCGAAACTTCGTACGTGGAAGGAAAGCGTGGTCCAGCGCCTCACCGCTGGTCTGGGGCAGCTCTCCAAGCAACGCAAAGTGCAGTATGTGCAGGGGCGCGCAGCGTTTGAGAACTCGACGACCTTGCGTGTGACCAAGGCCGACGGATCGAGCGAGTCGATGCGCTTCGATCGCATTCTGCTCGCCACCGGCTCCCGGCCGGCAGTCATCCCGGCTCTCAAAATCGACAGCCCCCGCATGCTGGACTCAACCGGCGCGCTTGATTTGAAAGACATTCCGAAGAGCCTGCTGGTAGTGGGTGGCGGGTACATCGGTCTCGAACTCGGGTCCGTTTATGCGGCATTGGGAACGCGTGTCACGGTTGTTGAGATGCTGTCAGGATTGTTGCCCGGCGCTGATCGCGACCTGGTGCTTCCTTTGCACAAGCGTCTGGAGAAGATGTTCGATGGCATCCTGCTGAATACCACGGTGAAATCGCTGAAGGAAGAAAGCGGCGGCATCCGTGCGACCTTCGAGGGCGCGGACGTAAAAGAGCGCGAGAAAGTCTTCGACAAGGTTTTGGTATCGGTCGGCCGTAAGCCGAACTCCGAAATTCCAGGCCTCGACAAGACGCAGGTCAAGGTTGCCCCTAAGGGGTTTATCCAGGTGAACAAGCAATTGCAGACCGGCGACCCTTCCATTTACGCAATCGGCGACGTGGTCGGCGAACCCATGCTGGCCCACAAGGCGTCGCATGAGGGACGCACTGCCGTCGAAGCCATCGCGGGCCGTAAAGTGGCTTTCGAACCGCACGCGATTCCTGCAGTCGTCTTCACCGATCCCGAAATTGCCTGGGCCGGACTGACGGAAACGCAGGCCAAAGAAGCAGGCCGCGAAATTGCTGTAGCCAAGTTCCCCTGGGGTGCGTCCGGTCGCGCGATCACACTCGATCGTCCAGAAGGAATGACGAAGCTGATCCTCGATCCGAAGACGGAACGCGTACTGGGCGTCGGCATCGTGGGCGCGGGAGCGGGCGAGTTGATCGCCGAAGGGGTGCTGGCGATCGAGATGGCCGCCCTGGCGGGCGATCTGGAACTCACGATCCATCCACATCCGACGTTGTCGGAAACGGTAATGGAAAGCGCCGAGGTCTTCTTCGGTACTAGCACGCACGTCTATCGCCCGAAGAAAGCGTAGCCTCGCATCTTGCCGGATGTCCCGAGGGCGCCTCGCCTTCGGGTCGAAGCTAAGCGCAAAGGAAGTCGGATGAACCGCCGCCTGAAGCTAATCTCGCTCGCGATTATCTCTCTGATCCTTCTCGCGGCGGGCTACGCGCAAAGCCCGATTTCGCAAATCCTTCAACCGGGTAAGGACAAATCCATTCAGCCCGTGACCGATCCGCTCGGCCGGGAGACTCCCAACGGTACCCTCTTTGGATTTCTTCAGGCAGTTCAGGCGGAAAACTATACGACCGCCGCACAGTACCTGCAGTTGAGCCCGGCGCGCCGTGCGGCTCAAGGCGAACGAATTGCTACGGAATTGAAGGCTGTTCTCGACAGCGCGTTCGTGGGCAGCCTGCGCACCATCAGCACCAATCCCGAGGGCAGCCCCCAACCCGGCATTCCGTCGGATCGCGAACGTGTCGGCACTCTCTCCGTCGACGACAACGAAGTGGATGTCATCCTGGTTCGCGTCACGGACCCCAGTGCGGGCAAGATCTGGCTGTTCTCGGCCGATACTCTGGTGCGCATTCCTGAACTCTACGAGCAGGTGCAAGCGCACGAAGTTGAAACCCACATCCCCAAGGCGCTCGTTGCATTGCATTTTCTCGGGATGTCGGTCTGGCTCTGGCTTGCGCTCCTGATCGCCATTCCAGTCGCCGCCGCCCTGGCCTGGATTTTGATCGAGATCGTTGCTTTCCCGCTGATGTGGTGGCGCGGTATTCGTAAGCTGCCCCGGCTCACCGACTGGCGCAAGGTCTCGGGCCCGGTCTGGCTTGTCCTGGGAGTGGTGATCCACCGCATTCTGGTCAGCTTCCTCGGAATGCCACTGCTGCACCGCCACTATTACTACATGACGGCGCGGGTGGTGTTCATCATCGGCATCGGATGGCTTGCTCTGCGCGCATTGTCGCGAGGAATGCAGCGGCTGCGCGATCGCGCCATCGCGCGTGGCCACACCGGCACTGGTTCGCTCGTACTGCTCGGGCAACGCGTGCTCAAGGCCCTGGTCGTGATTGCGGCGGGCCTCGCCGTGATGGGCGTCCTGGGCTTCAATCTCACGACCGCCCTCGCCGGTCTTGGTATCGGCGGCCTGGCCATCGGTTTCGGCGCGCAAAAGACCATCGAAAATCTGTTCGGTGGCATTTCGCTTCTGGGCGATGAAGTGATCCGCGTCGGCGACACCTGCAATTTCAACGGGCGCGTGGGCACGATCGAGGACATCAGCCTGCGCTCCACCCGCATTCGCACCGTCGAGCGCACGGAACTTTCGATTCCCAACGGCGCCCTGGCGACCATGAACATCGAGAATCTTTCGCGCCGCGACAAATTCCTTTTCAACCCCAATCTTGGATTGCGGACCGAGACCACGCCGGACCAGTTGCGCTACGTGCTCAGTGCAGCGCGCCGGATGTTGTACGAGCATCCCAAAGTCGAGACGGTAAGTGCGCGTATTCGCCTCGCCGGACTCGAGCAAGGCTGGCCCGTGCTCGAAGTCTTCACCTACGTCCTGACCCGCGACGGCGCCGAGTTCACCGCCATTCGCGAAGACATCCTGTTGCGATTGATGAACATCGTCGAAGACGCCGGCACGGGATTCACGTTTCCATCGCAAAATATTTACCTCGGTCGCAATCCGAGTATCGACAAGACCAAGGCGGATCAGGTGGAAGCGCAGGTGCAGGAGTGGCGCGAACAGAGACAGTTGCCATTCCCGGACTTTGCTCCCGCGGAGATTGCCGAAATTCGTGATTCACTCCCGTATCCGCCAGCGGAATCCGCCATACATCCTGAAAATCGATAGGAGCTACATGGGGACTCTTCAAGGTGACAACCTCAACCCGCATAGGGTTCGCGGACTCCGACTGCCCGGTTTTGCAACGCTCCACGGACTTTCCTGGCCTGCTCGCGTTTTCATGGCACTGCCGCTTGTCTGCGTCGCGCTGTTTCTTCAGGAGACCGTCATGGCCCAGTCGTCTTCAGCCGCCCCCAAGCCCCCAGAACCCCTGACCTCAGCCCAACTGAACGACTCCATGCGGAAACTGGAGGCCGAACTTCTCGCGAAATATGGCGCAGCCCAGAAGCCCCGCCTCAGCACCGGCCTTCACCAGGTCATGGAATTCTGGCGTCCCGATGATGGCGACGCGGCTGCTTTCGAGTCTTTCGTTCGCACCAACTTCGCGAGCGACCAGGAGTCGCTCGACACGATGTTCACGCGTTTTCAGCGTCTGCTCGAACAACTCGACGGCCACATGCACGAAATCTCCCGCGAGTTTGCGACGCAGCAGGACCTCGATCTTGGTCCCATCCGTTCTTACGACGAGGTCTTTGGAGGTTACGACCCCTCGGCCCACGTCATTGACGACTTCTTTCAAAACAAGCTGGCCTTCATTGTTCTTCTGAACTTCCCGCTGACTACACTCGAGGAGCGGATCAACGATGGTCCCAAGTGGACGCGTCGCCAGTGGGCAGAAACACGGCTCGCCGAGCGATTTTCGAAGCGCATTCCCGCCGAAGTGAACCTTGCCATCGCTCAGGCTGGCGGCGATGCGGGCAATTACATCGCGCGCTACAACGTCTGGATGTATCACTTGGTGGACGACAAAGGTCAGCGCCTCTTTCCGCCTAAGATGCGACTGCTGAGTCACTGGAACTTGCGCGACGAAATCAAGGCTGACTATGGTGACGCGCAGAATGGCGTGGCCAAGCAGCGCGTCATCCAGCAGGTGATGGAGCGCATCGTCACGCAATCTATTCCGCAAGCGGTCATCGACAATCCGCAAGTCGACTGGAATCCATTTACCAATGAAGTGAAGCCCGCAGCCGCACAGGATTCCGACGCGCCCGCTAAAGCCGATGCCAAAATCACGAACTCTCCGGAACCGGATTTGCGTTACGCGACGCTGCTCAAGACGTATCGCGCTTCCCGTATGGCGGACCCGTACTCGCCTACCGCGCCCACGCTGATCGATCGCCGCTTCAACGAGGATCGCGAAATTCCCGAAGAACGATTAAAGGCCATGCTCGAGCAGGTGCTCACCTCGCCGCTCGTCCCGCAGGTTGCGAAACTGATCGAGACTCGACTCGGGCGTCCGCTTGAGCCTTTTGACGTCTGGTATGCAGGCTTTCGTCCGGGCAGCAAGTACACGGAAGCCGAACTCGACGCGGCGGTCGCGAAAAAGTATCCGACGCCCGAGGCTTATCAGAAAGACATTCCGAATCTTCTTGTGAAGCTGGACTTCGCACCCGAACGCGCGCGCTACGTTGCCGAGCACATCATCGTCGACCCGGCACGCGGCTCCGGCCATGCGATGGGAGCCGAAATGCGCTCGGAGAAATCCCACCTACGCACGCGCGTTGAGAAGACTGGCATGAATTACAAAGGCTTCAATATCGCCGTCCACGAAATGGGGCACAATGTTGAGCAGACGTTCTCGCTCAACGACGTGGACTATACGCTGCTGCAGGGCGTCCCCAATACGGCCTTCACGGAAGCCTTGGCCTTCGTATTTCAGGCTCAGGATCTTTCGTTGCTCGGGCTGGCCTCGCCCGACGCGAAGAGCGATGCTTTGAAGACGCTCAACGATTTCTGGGGAACGTACGAAATCGCAGGAGTCGCCCTCGTCGACATGGCCGTCTGGCACTGGATGTACGACCATCCCGAGGCCACGCCCGCGCAGCTACGCGACGCTACGCTCCAGATCGCAAAAGACACCTGGAACCACTACTACGCGCCCGTCTTCGGCAAGAAAGATGTGGTGCTGCTTGCCACCTACTCGCACATGATCGATTCGTTCCTTTATTTGCCCGATTACCCGATCGGCCATCTCATCGCGTTTCAGATCGAGGAACAAATCAAGAAGTCGGGCAGCATCGGCCCCGAGTTCGAGCACATGGCAAAGATGGGCCGCGTGACTCCTGACCTGTGGATGGAGAACGCCACCGGCAAACCGGTCTCGGCAGATGCTCTCCTGTCTGCTACCTCCGAGGCACTCAAGCAAATCGGATCGCATTAGGCGCGGTACCGGATTACAGAACGCACGGTGAATCGAGCAGACCGCACTCGCGGCTTGAGCCCCTTACTCTCGTAACTTGCCGCCCCGCAAACTGCTTCGTAGCATCGACTTACTATGGCGACACGTGCGTTCCTTTTATGCGGTGACGAGAAAGCCGTCCAGGCCGTCACCCAGATTCTCGATGAATTGGAAGTCAGTTTTGAGCACTCCAGCGAGCCCGCGTTTTCTCTGAAGCGCCTGGCCACACAACGGTTTGACCTGCTCATTGTGGACTGCGACAACGCCCAAAATGCGACGCAGGTGTTTAACAGCGCACGCGCCTCGAATTTGAATAAGACTTCAATTGCGATCGCGATTGTCGAAGGTAAAGCCGGAGTCCCGAACGCGTTTCGCCTCGGGGCCAGCCTCGTCCTTACTAAGCCGGTATCGCTCGAGCAGGCCCGCAATACGCTGCGCACCGGAATCGGCATGACGCGCAAGGATGCACCGGAAGTGAAGGTTGCAGTTCCCGTGGCGACTCCGGCGCCGGCTGCAAGTCAACCGGCCAGCACGCCGTCCATCGCGCCGCCAGTTTCAGCGCAGCCGCCCGTTTCAGCGCAGCCGCCCGTACCACCAGTAGTCGCGCCTCGTCCAGCGGCAGCACCAACGGTATTGACGCCAGTGGCGCCTCTGGTGCCGCAAGCGCCCAAGCCCATTGCCGAAGCTGCGAAATTGACGGCTACGCCGCCACCTGCTGATAAACCTGCCGTAAGTCGTCCAGCGATGGTGCCGGTTATGCCGAGCCAGGAGCACAAGCCGGCCCTCACGAATTTCACGGAGTCGCCTGCAGCCACGCTGCCGCCAGCTCCTATTGCCGCTAAGAGTGCCGTAGCCGCAGCGACGCCGAGTTCCGAGCCGAAGAATTTCGATTCCGTTTTCAAAATGCCCGTGGTGGATGAAAAGAAGCCGAAGAGCACCGACTACGGAGTGAAGACGGAGCCCAAAGCCAAAGCCGACTCCAAGCCCGAGACTGAAAAGATCGTCCCGGCATTGAGCATTGTCGATCCGCTGGCCGAGGAAGATGTTCTCGATCCTGTGAGGGATCAGGGCGTGCCGTCGTTTGGCGCGATCGGTAAGGATTCGTTTGCGGGCCTGGACAGTGATGCGCCGAGCCGCGGCAAGGGCTGGTTGATTGCCGCAGTCGTTCTGTTGTTTGTAGGCGCCGGAGTGTACGGCGCGTGGGCTACGCAGCCGGAATTCAAGAAATTCGTCGCCTGGGAATATCTCAACACGATGAGCAAAATTGCAGCTCTTCGTGGCCAACCGCAGGTAGCGCAGAAGACTGCAGTCACCGCATCAGTTCCGGTGCCGGCAACTCCCGCACCAGTCTCGCCAACAGCTGATCCCGCGACCACGGCCAGCATGCCGGTGGATCCTGCTGCGACCCCGTCTGCGAGTACGACAGCGTCACCCACGCCAGGACCGAACGCTCAACCTGCGGGCGAATCCACAACGTCGCCCACTTCCGAAACCGCGCCTGCGAAGGGCGCCACCGTGCAGCCTGCCAAGCAGAACACAACCACGAACCATCAGGGAAGCAGTCCCACGCTCGTGCCCACCAGCCTTCCGGCGACGCCGGTTGCCAAGGCACCGAGCAGCGAGCTGCTCGAAGTTGCTGAAGATTTTGCCGACGATCAAATCGTGCACCGTGTCCACCCCACGTACCCCAAGCAGGCACGCGCACGCAAACTGCATGGAACCGTTGTTCTCGAAGCGATCGTGAACAAGAAGGGCTCGGTGGATTCCCTGCAACTGGTTTCCGGTGACTCGCTGCTCGCCCAGGCGGCGGCGGATGCGGTGAAGCAATGGAAGTACAAGCCGTACCTGCACAATGGTGAGGCGACCGAATTTCAGACGAAGATCACCATCGACTTTAAACTGCCCTAAACAGGGCAGATGCAAAAGCCTCCCCTCACGCCCGTTCCTCTCCCCGGGCAACGCGCGCAAGTCCCATTACTGCCGTAACTTGCCGCACTTGGCACCTGTACCTAGGATGACGCTATGGGTTACCAGGCATTACTGTTCTGTCCTGATGAAAAGACCGCGCGCACAGTCACGCAGGTCCTGAGCGAACTAGACTTCGCGATTGAGCCCTGCAGCGAGCCGTTCGCCGCGGTCAAGAAGCTCACTACACAGCATTTCGACGCGGTCGTCGTGGACTGTGACAATGAACAGAATGCCACCTTGCTCTTCAAGAGCGCGCGCAACTCGGCTTCAAACCAGTCCTCACTCGCAGTCGCAGTAGTCGAAGGGCAAGCGGGAGTTGCAAAAGCATTTCGCATCGGCGCCAACCTGGTGCTTACCAAACCTATCAACGTGGAACAGGCAAAAGGCACGCTGCGCGTAGCGCGCGGCCTCCTGCGCAAAGGAACGGAACCACCGAAAGCAGCTACACCGGCAACTTCTGCGGCCCAGCCGTCTGCGATCAAACCGGTGGCTCCTTCAAGACCTGCCACACCCGCAGCAACGTTCGCGCCGGCAGTGACTCGCAAACCCACAGCTCCAACAATTTCGCCGAGCAAACCGATGCCCCCGATTCCTGCCGTCGCCGCTTCGGCGCCAGTACTCGATCTGGACGATCAGGATTCCGATTCGATTCTTGACGCCGATCACGATGAGACGGTGGTCGCGCAACCCGCGCTCGAAACCAAGGCGGCGCCGGTATCTACACCGTCGGCGGCAAGTGGCACGAGCAAGTTTCCCTGGCAGCCAAGTCCGAAGATGGCTGAGCCGATGGCGTCGGCACTGCGCCGCGCTGCTGAAGCCGCCGGCCAGGTGGAAGCAGTCGAAGAAGAGCCGGCACCTCCGCCCGTCGCTCCACCTGCGCCGGAAAAGCGTCCCATGTCGGGCGCAATGTTCCAGGCACAGGGCCATGCGGCAGCTCCCGCGCGCGCTCCCGAAAAGCCTGCCGCGGTCGCACCACCTCCTGTCATCGAGGAACCGGTTGCATCGAAAAAAGCTTCCGTGCAGGAGATCTACGAGCCGCCAGCTGAAAAATTCGCTGCGGTCGACACCACGCGCGACGATGTTGCCCCGCCAACCTTTTTCCCGGGCGGCTATGACACGGACGAAGAAGAAGGCGGTGGCAAGACTAAGGCACTCATTATCATTGCCGCAGTTGTTCTATTGGCTTCTTCGGCGGGATATCTCAGCTGGAAGAATATGAATGGCTCAAAGGCGTCGGCCTCGACTGCGAATGCGCCGGCTGCATCGACCCCCATGACGAGCGCACCGAGTCCCGAAGCCGCCGTTCCGCATGCTTCGGCACCTGCGCCGCAACCGGAAGCCAGCGACATCAATCTCAGTTCCGCGCCTTCGGCGACGCATGCCTCGACGACTCCATCGACGACATCGACCAAACCCGGCACTAAGCCCTCCGCCGGCTTGACGGAGTCTTCGGAGCCCGAGCCGGAAGTTACGCAGCGGCTCATCGTGAAAAACGACACACGTCACGTCGCTCCTCAGTCTGTACAAGACGTGGAACCGGTGCAGGCGCCAAGCGCCATCGGCTTGGAGACGACGGCCGATACCAAAGCGCTGGCGAACATCAGCAGCGCCGGCGTCAAGACCGACAAGCCCGTGGCGCAATTGCTCCGGGTATCACAGGGTGTTATGGAAGGCCTGGTGCTGAAGCGTGTACAGCCGAGGTACCCATCGCAAGCATTGCAGATGCGCATCCAGGGTTCGGTTCAATTGCAAGCCACCATCAGCAAGACAGGCGATATCCAAAACCTTAAGGTCGTTAACGGCGACGGGGTTTTGGCGCGGGCTGCCCTGGAAGCTGTCCGTCAATGGAAGTACAAGCCGTACTACCTCAACGGCGACCCCGTGCAGATCGAAACTCAGATCCTGGTGAACTTCAAGTTGCCCAACTAGCCACCACAAAAAGCTCTGGCAGGAACTGCGCGAGGCGAATTGCTCGCGCAGTTTTGACGTAGGGCATAGATATGGGTGACTGTCCTGGACTCTATTTCGGACGATTTCTTCGCGGCCCGGGCGCTGTTGTGGCCATGGGGCGAATACCCTAATGACATTCCTGAATTAAGTTGGACCGTCGACCTGATTCGTCTCTTCTCTTTAATTCCTGAAAATGAGTTCTGCAAAAACAATTCTTAAAAGGAGTCCTGCTAATGTCTGACCTAAAAGGAATTCGCGTTGCCATTCTCGCTACCGATGGAGTCGAAGAAGCCGAGCTCACGGAACCCAGAAAGTTCCTTGACCAATTGGGAGCAGAAACCACCCTGGTCTCGCCCAAGAGCGGTGAGATTCAGGCCATGCAGCATCACGAAAAAGGGGAAATGATACGCGTAGATCGACCGTTGGGAGGTGCCAACGCAGATGAGTACGACGCCATCCTTCTGCCGGGGGGTGCGATGAATGCCGACGCGCTGCGGATGAGCGAAGAAGCACGCCGGTTCGTACGTGAAGCCGATCGCGCCGAAAAGCCAATAGCCGTGATCTGTCACGCTCCGTGGCTGCTGGCGTCTGCCGGTCTCGTGAAGGGACGCACGATGACGAGCTACCGCACGATTCAAGACGACCTGCGCAACGCAGGTGCCAATTGGAAAGACGAAGAAATCGTGCGCGACAAGAATTGGGTGACCAGCCGGCAGCCGTCAGATATTCCAGCCTTCAACCGGGCCTTTACGGAATTGCTCACCAGCGCTCAGCAGAAAAAAACGGCGTAGCGGTTCACCAGAAGCAAAACGGGCGGCCAAAAGGCCGCCCTTATTTTTGCTCCCAAGAAAGCTTAAGCTCGAGCCGGACTTTCCCCGCCCTTGGCCAGCCCCGGGCGCCCCGGTTCCGGCTTCAGAACCTGCTGCACTCCATCATCTTTCGAAGGAAGCTTGACCGGCGGCAGTTCCTTGCCGTCCACGATGAGTTTGATCTCGTTCGCGTCTAGGACTTCGCGTTCGAGCAGAGCCATCGCAATCCTGGTAAGCACCTCGCGACTGTCGGAGAGCAGAATCTTCGCCTTGGCGTACCCCTCATCCACAAGCCGGCGGACTTCCATGTCGATCTTGATGGCAGTGTCTTCGCTGTAATCACGATGCTGGGCGATTTCGCGGCCCAGGAAGATCTGCTCTTCTTTCTTGCCGAAGGTCAGCGGTCCCAGCGTGCTCATGCCCCACTCGCAAACCATCTTGCGAGCGAGTTCGGTGGCGCGCTCGATGTCGTTTCCGGCGCCGGTGCTCATCTGGTTGAGGAACAATTCTTCCGCCAGACGACCACCCATCAGGATCGCGATCTCGGTTTCCAGGTATTCCTTCGTGTAGTTGTGCTTGTCGTCGATGGGCAACTGCATCGTGACGCCCAGAGCCATTCCACGAGGAATGATCGTGACCTTGTGCACTGGATCGGCATGCGGCAGTTTCACCGCGAGCAACGCGTGTCCCGCTTCGTGGAAGGCCGTGACCTTCTTCTCCTCGTCGGAGAGGATCATCGACTTGCGCTCCACGCCCATCAGCACTTTGTCCTTGGCCACTTCGAAGTCGAATTGCAGTACGGCTTTGCGATTCTGGCGGGCAGCGCTTAACGCGGCCTCGTTCACCATGTTGGCCAGATCGGCGCCAGAGAATCCCGGTGTTCCGCGAGCCAGCACGTTGAGTTCTACATCTTCAGCAAGCGGGATCTTCCGGGTATGAACGCGAAGAATCTCTTCGCGACCGCGCACGTCGGGCCGGTTTACAACTACGCGGCGATCGAAACGTCCCGGTCGCAGCAGTGCCGGATCCAGCACGTCGGGCCGGTTGGTCGCGGCCATCAAGATCACGCCTTCGTTCGATTCGAAGCCGTCCATCTCGACCAGCAACTGGTTCAGGGTCTGCTCGCGCTCGTCGTGTCCGCCACCCAAGCCTGCGCCTCGGTGACGTCCAACGGCGTCGATTTCATCAATGAAGATGATGCAGGGAGCATTCTTCTTGCCCTGCTCAAACAGATCGCGCACCCGGCTCGCACCCACGCCTACGAACATCTCCACAAAGTCCGATCCGGAAATTGAGAAGAACGGGACGTTCGCTTCGCCAGCGACCGCACGGGCCAGCAAGGTCTTGCCCGTTCCCGGAGGGCCAACCAGAAGCACGCCCTTGGGAATGCGTCCGCCCAACTTCTGGAATTTCTGTGCCTCACGCAGGAACTCAATAATCTCGCGTAGCTCTTCTTTGGCTTCATCCACGCCCGCCACGTCTTTGAACGTGACTTTCTTCTGCTGCATGGAAAGCAAGCGGGCGCGGCTCTTGCCGAATGACAAAGCCTTATTTCCGCCCGTCTGCATCTGGCGGATCATGAAAAACCACAATGCTGCCAGCAGAATCAGCGGAGCCCAGGTCCCGAGCAGTTGCAATGGCCAGCTTCCGTTAGTGACATCGCGAACATTGATGTTCACGCCCTTATCCCGCAGGGCTTTGATCATGTCGGGATAGTTAACCGGGGCGGTGGTGCTGAAGGCTTTCCCATCTTTGAACTTGCCGCGCAATTCCTGCGCGTTGATCGTCACTTCGCCGACGTTTCCCTGATCGACGTTGGTCAGGAACTCAGAGAAATTAATGGGCTGTTCCTTCTGGGCCGCACTGCCTGACCGTACCACTTGCCACAGGAGAATGGCCGATACCACGATGACCAGCCAGAAGATAACCGTCTTAACTGTCGAATTCACTCAGGACTCCTCGATTAAACAACCAAGACCACACGAACACCGCCGGACCCTGGCTGTTCTAAACAGATTAGATGCCATTCGCCGGTTCTTTGATTGGGCAATTACCCGAGACCGCCATTTTACCCGTTTCGCAAGCAAAAAAGCGGTGCATGTTCTTATGACTTAAGTCACAGGGCCAGTTTGGCTTGCAGCCGCCAGGTATGGAAGATTCCGGTTGGTCTGTTCCGGACTTCCCAAACCGTACCCGACCAAAAAAGTCTCGTCGACCAGAAATCCGAAATAGTCCGGCTGCAGTTGCACCCGCCGCGCCGATTGCCGATCGAGCAGGGTCGCCAGGTTCACCGAAGCCGCCCCTCTCGCCCGCAAGTCGCTCATAAGAAACTCAGTTGTCACTCCCGAATGCACCAGCCCCTCAACCAGGAGAACGTCTTTCCCCCGAATATCGAGTTCATGACTGAACAGGATTTCCAGCGTTTCGGATTCACCACTGGCGCCCTGGGTCCGATACCGCGGCTTCACGAACGTGCAGGTCAGGGGAACATCCATGGCGCGGATCAGGTCCGCTGTAAACATGAAGCTGTTCTCAAGAATGGCCAGCACGTGGACAGTTTTCCCCTGGTAATCGTCGGAAATCTGCCGCCCCATTTCCCGAACCCGCTTCTGAATCTGCTCCGCCGAAATGACAGGCCGCAACGGCTCAACTCTTGAAGTTGTGCTCATGTCGTGGTGTGCGCCCCTTCCCTTTCAAACCAGCGTGCCGCATTACTCTTCTGCTAACGGCTTTTCGCGGATCAGGACCGCCATTCCCGGATTCTTAAACCGGTACGATTCCGGCACCGCAAATCCCCGAACCCACAGGATCTCTTCGCCCAACACTACGACCGGCCACGTTTTGCGGGGCGTTCCTGTGACGTGATGTGCCTGCAACAATTCTTTAATTTTCTTCGCAGACTTGGTATGCGCCGGCCAGAAGCGGTCCCCCGGACGCCAATTCCTCACGCGCAACTCTTTCGGCAACAGCACCGGATCCAAAAGATGATCGGGATTATATCCCGCCATCTCCGTATCCACTTCCGTGCGCAACGCTTCTATCACAATGCCCACTTCAGGCACTATGGCCCGACCGGGTACTGGCAAGATGTATTCGTAGTCGTTCGGAATCCGATCCTGGCTGCGCAGGTCGGGCGTAAGGAATGTGAGCGCGGATGGCTCTCGAGTGACACTCCATCCCAGAGGAAGCGAAAGGCCCTTTCCCGGACCGTCTTCTTCGGACGCGAAACGCAGAATCTCTTCCACGTGCTTGAACTCGAGCGGAAAGCCTGCCAGTTCTCCAACTGCCTTAATCGCGCGCCTTTGCACTGCCACGGGCTCTGACAACAGCCACATTCGATCGACCGTCGCATTCATCACGAGCGCCCCGGGCTGCTGCAGCCTCTCGCGTAGCTCCGGGTTAAAGGATTGCAGCTGAACCAATCCCTGCTGCCCTGACGTCGCCCACTCCGGTTCGGTCCAGTGGATGGCCGTGCCCATCCATCCCGCAATCTCGTTTTGCCAGTAGTCCTCCTCACCCCGGGCAATGTCCGCGAGTTCGCTCAAAGCCTGCTGCACCGCAGGATTGAATTGCCGCTCCAATACCGGCATCACGGAATGGCGCATGCGGTTGCGCGTAAACTTTGCATCCTGATTGCTCGAGTCTTCACGCCAAGTCTGCCCAATTTCTTCCAGATACTGCACAAGTTCAGCATGTCGCACGCCAAGCAATGGTCGGACGACCTCACCAACGAACTCATCGTCCATTTCAATGTTAAAGACCGGATAGATTCCTGCCAGCCCGCGCATGCCGGATCCTCGCACCGCCCGCATAAGTACGGTTTCCGCTTGATCGTCGAGGGTGTGCCCGGTGGCGATCTTGTCGAGTCGGGGTGTTTTCCTTTCAGACTGACTCATCAATTGGCCAAAAAATGAATAGCGGAGTTCGCGGGCAGCGGCTTCCACGCTGGTGCCCGACGCCGTGGCTTCGGCGGCGGCATCGCCGCCGGCTACGTGGTATTCGAGCTGCAGTTCTCGAGCCAGTTCTGCCACGAAGCGTTCTTCGGACTCCGACTCTTCACCTCTCAGCTTGTGGTTGAAATGAACAACCGACGGAACAATTCCAATCTCGTCGCGAAGTTCGAGCAAGATTCGCAACAGACCCACCGAGTCTGCGCCACCCGAAACAGCCACACCAATCCGGTCCCCTGGCAAGAGCAGCTGCCTCTGCCGAATCTGTTCCAGTGTTCTCTGCGCCAGCCAATTCACGCAGACATAGTACAGCCTGGCCGCACTGACAATCGCCTCGCTGGCTGGGATACACTCGGGGCTGTGGGAGCGATCGATCAACTTGGGTTCAGCTTCCGGCCCCCCGAACGCCGTATTTGGACGGTGCGCGATCTGGTCGCTTCCGTCCGCACGCACATTGAACGCGAGTACGGCGACGCCTGGGTGGAAGGCGAAATCTCCAACCTGCGCGCGCAAAACTCCGGGCACATCTACTTCACGCTGAAGGACGAAAATTCCCAGATCAGCGTCGTGATATTTCGTTCCTCGGCGCGGCTGCTGCGTTTCCGTCCCGCGGATGGCATGCAAGTGGTGGTGCGCGGCCGCGTCACCATCTACGAAGACCGCGGGCAACTGCAGATCATCGCCGAACACCTCGAACCGAAGGGCGCGGGAGCACTGCAGATCGCCTTCGAGCAGCTCAAGACCAAACTGGCCGCCGAAGGCCTGTTTGAGATTAGTCGCAAGAAGCCGATTCCGGCGTTGCCCCGCGTCATCGGGATCGTTACCTCGCCTCAGGCAGCAGCATTGCACGACATCCTGAATGTCCTGCAGCGACGTCATGATCGCGCGAGCGTGCTCATTTTCCCCGCGCAGGTACAAGGCGATGCGGCGCCGGCCGAAGTCTCAGCCGGCATCCGTTTTTTCAACCGTGCGCGCTCTGTGGAAGTGATCCTGGTAGCACGGGGCGGAGGCTCGGCAGAAGATCTGGCGGCCTTCAATGACGAAGCATTGGCCCGGGTGATTGCGGCTTCCGAGCTGCCGGTGATCTCTGCCATCGGTCACGAAACCGATTTCACGATCGCAGACTTTGTAGCCGACCTGCGCGCGGCGACGCCCTCGGCAGCGGCCGAATTGGTCATCCGCTCGCGCGCGGAAGTCGAAGAGCAGATCGCGGGACTCGAGCGCGAACTAGACCGCGGCATCCGCTACCGCCTGATGATGGGACGCCAACGCCTCATGGAGTTGGCACAGCACGGCGCCTTCGGACGCATAATGGATCTGATTCACCGCCGCCAGCAAAAAGTCGATGACCTCACCAATCGCCTCACGCACGCGCAACGCAACCAACTGGAGATGCAGCGCCGCAAGTTCGAGACGCTAGCAGCCGCCGTACGGCACTATGATTTGCGTCTTGTCCTGGGAGGCGTGCGCAAGGAATTGAATGCCCGCGTCGCAGCGATGGCGGCTGCTGCTCGGGACCTGCTTCTGCGGCGCCGCTCGCCTCTTGAAAGGCTTACCAGCCAGATGGAAGCTCTGTCCCCAGTTGCGATTCTGGAGCGAGGCTACGCGTTGGTTTTTGACGTGTCGGGAACGTTAGTCAAGGATGCGAGTCGCGTGAAGGCGGGAGAAGAGATCAGGGCCCGCGTTGCCCATGGCGAAATTATCGCCGACGTAAAAAAGACCTCGGGCTGAGTTCCTCAGTACCCGATGTCCCTTACAGACTTCGGCTTCCATCTGTTCTACAATCCTGCCGTGATTTCGCTGATCTCACGAAATATCGTTCGGTGTGCAATCACGTGCCTGCTGAGCACCTTGAGCATTGCGCAGACTTCCGCACCGGCTCCGGAGAACACGCCGAAATCCAGCGATCCCGAACTCATCACCTGCGGCGAGAAGCCTCCGCTGGCATCGCGAACGGCGCGGAGCAGCACTCTGGTCTCCCCCGACCAGAAGCATCGCGCTTATGCCGAAATCGAGGCCACTGCGCTATATCCGCAGAGACCCACTGGCTACTCCGGCCCCCTGTGCGTGAACAACTCCAAACTGTTCGTCGCCGACAGTGGTGACTTCAAGCTGCGCTTTCTGCAGGAACCGGCAGACGTCGAGAACGGAAACTCCCTGCGCCTGGTCGATTGGTCCGCTGACGGCCGTCGTTTGCTGTTGGAAATCGCCGAATGGCAATACGAACAGCCTGGAGCGAACCGAAGCGTGCTGGTATTCGATAGCCGCTTTGGTACGTTTCAACAGCCGGACCTGGCCCGCTCCTTGGCCAAGACCTACGGGCACGATTGCTCGATGAATCTGCGTGTGCTTGGATTCGGCACGCAAGGGCAGGTCGTCCTCGAAGCGCAACCACTCACACCCGAAGAAGAGGAAGTGTCAGGCACTTCGAGTTGCGCCAAGAAACGCACCTTCTTCGAACTGGACCGCTCTACGGAAAATCTGGTCTCGGTTCCAGAAATGCCAAAAATGCAGCACAACGCCAAGACTGAGAACGGGAAATAGCTTCGGCGATCTTGGAATCGCAGATCCCTCCGAAGACCTGCACTCGCAGAAAACCCCACCTACGCGCAGAAAGCACAAAGATGGGGCTGGGCGATCCAATCCAGATTCTTCTACTTCTTCTGAGGTGGAAAATTCTTAAACAGCTTATCCATGGCCTTGTTGAACGTTTTCACGTTCTTGTCGGAATTATCGGCCAAGGTGTCTTTCGCAACGCCGCGCCACACCATTTCCTTGTCGGAGTTATCTACAAGATCGAGGGTTAGAGTCGCTTCTTTTTCCTGATAGGTTTGCGTAGTGATGGGACGAGGGCCGTACCACGGACGGTAGCCGTAGTACCACCCATACGGGCGATAGGTGTAGTCATAGTCTTCAACCACAGTGTGTTCTTTGACTCCCGCGTTGTAGACCACTTCGAGATCGGGCTTCGCGCTCGCGTCTACTTTTTTCAGTCCAGCCTTAGCGAGCTTCGCGTCGACGCCATCAATGATCCGCTGGTTCCATAGTCCCTTTCCAGGGTGCTTGGATTCGATCCATGCGTAGGTCTTGAACTTTGAGAAATCGATGTTGCGATTCCAATCTACGTCTACCTTTTGGGCCCAGGCTGCGCTCGCGCCCAGTAGCAACAGGGCAGGAAGAACGACACGCCATGATTTCATTGCACGCCTCCACGCTTCATTCACAAATTTTAGGGGTAAGAAGGAAGCGGCGTCAGTCTAAATGTTTGCTTCCCGCAACGACAAGGCTAGTATTCGCCAACTGGAAGCGATCGTTGCTCCGGCAAAAAAGGAACCCCGGGCATTGCCGGGGTTCCATGCCATCAGGAAGTTAGTTACCCGCTGCGTGATCGTGCTTCCCGCACTGATTTCCCGCGCAGCAGTCGTGCGCCATCTTCTTGCCGTCCTTGTCGGTACAGCAGGACATTTCCTTGCCCTCACCTGTCTTCATCCCTTCACAGCAGGACGTCGCCGTCTGATCGGCCTTGGCGCAGGATTTCCCGTCTTTACCGCCGCAGCAACCGGCGTTGTCCTTATCGGAGCAGCACGACATGGTTGTCTTGTCGTCCTTCCCGGCTGCGCCGTGACGCATACATGCGTGGGCTTCTTTCTGATCAGTTGTCTTCTGATCGGCAGACGCCATCTTGTCGCAGCAGGAACACGCCATTTTGGTTTTGGTATCGGCGGGAGCAGATTTCTGCTCGGGCGTCGGAGTTGTGGTCTGAGCCCAGGATGTAAGAGTCAGGGTGAGGAAGAGTGCGATGAGCTTGAGCTTCATAAAATTTGATCTCCTTGTACGTTGTTTCGGTTCGATGAGTCTGCCCAGGAGGTTCCAGAATGCGGCACCCGCGAGGGCGAGTAACGTCGCTGCTTGCCCGTGCAGGCGATTGGGAGGAAGTCAGATGCGGAGAACTGTGCTGAGCGCACCGTAAGGCAGCAAACTACCGCTGCGCAGAGCAGCGCCGACCGGGAGATGTGCCGCGTCGTCGGAGTAGGGTGCCAGGACTTCGCGCTGACCTGCGTCGGGTCGTTGCTGGCCGTGAGTCGAAGGCACTTCCGCAAAATTCCCAGGGCCAGGACGCACACAGCACGCGTGCTCGCTGCCGCAGGGCATGTTCGCCGGCGGCAAGGACGTGGCTATCTCGAAATTTAAAGCGGAGGAATGGCAGCACTTGTGAGAAGAGGTGTGATCATGAGTGCTCGGCGCTTGTGCGACAGTCGGAGGCGCACCGCTGATTGGTCGGGCAAACGCTCCCGCACCACCCAACGCGAGCATCAGCAAGGCCGCTACTAGTTCCCTGATCATGACTTCGGTCTGCAGTCAGGTTGGCAGGAAACGGCCGGGGCGTCTGTGACCTTTATCACAGGGCTGGCAATGGCTCGAGTTACCAGCGTCCAGTCAAGTCATCGATGGCCAATTGTGCTCGACTGGCTGTCTAGTTATAGTCTGCAGTGGAAGGCGGCAGATTCTCGTTTTCGTCCCTGTGGATTTCTTGTTCCAGCCGGTCAAGCAATTCCTTGCGCTCGCCGCCCTTTAATTCTTGCTGCAACTGTTCGAGCGCCAATGCGACCACGTGATAGTGATGCGCTCCGGCGAAGCGCGGGTCTTTCGTGACGTCAAGCCATACGTTGTGCATAAGTCCGATATCCTGCGGCCTCATGCGCGGCGTATGTGGTCCGAGCAGATACTCGTGGAAGGTTCCGTCCGGCTCGTACACCATCAGCGTCAGGCGTGGCCGCGGCTCCGGCAAGCGCTCCCAGGCATCTCCGGTCAGCTTGCCTTGCTCGTCTGCGGTGAGTTTGTTGGAACGGCCGCACACGATGCGGCCCGATGCCAGCCTCTGCGCTGTGACCATGATGGCTTCAAACACGTCGGTGCCCGGCACAACCAGCAGCGATACCGGCTTGCCTTCTTTCTCGGCAACCGAGACGACCGCCGTGAACAACTCCTGCTCGTAGTGGTCGAAAATCTGGCTCGCTTCAAACACTGCGCTGCCGCTGAAGGAATGCTCGCGGTGGTAGAGGCGCGCACTCATCACCACCACGTCCTGCTTGGTCGTGTCTGCACTTCTCAGAACGGATTGCAGGTAGTGCAGGTTGCGCGGATCGCGTACAGCCACCAGGATGTTGCCGGGCCGAACTCCCATGGCCCCGCTGCCCAATTCCTGATTACCGTAAACCCGGAATTGTTCTAGTCCTTCCGGCCGGCCGGCGCGTGCCCTGGCAGCGTGGCGCTCGGAATAAGTAAAAACGACAAAGAAAACGGCACTGAACATCACTCCAGCGATGGTGGCCTCATACTTCGTAAAGAAATTGACGATGGCCGTCATGAAAAGCACCATCGAGATGGCCACCAGGCCCACCGGAATTTCCTTGCCGTAAAGATAGAAATTTCCCGGGACCTTCCACTGCCGTTGCCCAGGTTCCTTGTAGCGCAGCACCAGTACCGCCAGCGACATCAGCGAAAAGCTCCAGATGACGCCAAAGGCATACAAACCGGCCAGCAGGAACACGTTGCCCCAAGTGGCAATGATGGTGAGCAACTGCATCGCGACGATCAGATTGACGATGCGGTACGTGGTGCCGTAATGGTGATGGGGCTTCTGCAGCGCAGGTGTCAGGACGCCGTCTTCCGCCAACCGGTTCAGCACTCCGTTCGCGCCCACGATCGACGTGTTTTGCGCTCCCGCGAGTATCAGCACGCCGACAATGACAACAAAAGCCCGGAAAGCGAGCTTGAGCCATGTTGGTCCCACGACGAACATGGCGAGTCCGCCAATCAGGTTTCCGAAATACTCGGACCGAACGCCGTCGGGAATGATCATCACGGCGAAGAAGGAAACCAGCGATGTGAAGAACAGGCTGTAAATGAAAATTACGAGCCCGGTCTTTTCCAGGTTCTTGAGCTTGGGATGCTCGATCTCGCGGTTTACCTGGGCAAGCGTTTCCTCGCCGCTCATCGCCAGCACGGAATGCCCAAAGCCGACGAAGAAGATGACCAGGCTCAGCTTGCTGAACCAGGTGCCGTTGAGCCAGCCGAGAGACTCGCGATTGAGTGGAATCACTCCCGCATGCAGCGGGTTCGGCGGCCATTGGATCCCGATCTTGAAGACAGTGATCGTGCACCAAAGCAGCAAAATCACCACCATCACGGTGGTGATGATCATGATCTGTACGGCTTTCTGGCTCGATTCGTGGATGCCCTGGATGTTCTTCCACCAGAAGTAACCCGCGACCAGGATGCCGAACATTGCAGCGAAGCTGTTGATCGGGAAGTCCGCCAGCGGATGTCCGAAATGCTTCCCACCTTCGACGATCAGTCCTGCAAGATAGTGTCCCGCCGAAACGGCGCTGATGGGCCCCGTGAGCACGTAGTCGAACAGCAACGCCGATACAGAAAACTTGGCCAGGGTTCCGCCCATGGCCTCTTTGACCACGCGGTATACGCCGCCGCGTACGAACATCGCGCTCGACTCGATATAAAGCGCGCGCACACAGTAGCTGAACAGCATGACCGCGAGAATGAACCAGGGAGCGCTTTTGCCGATGACCTTCTCTGCGTCGCCGCCGGCGTAATAAGCTGAGGAAGCCAGATCGGAGAGCACGATGGCGGCGGCCCGCCAAAACGATATGAAGGTCAGCATCACCGTGGTGGCGACGAAGACCTTTACCGCTGGTCGTTTGGAACTTTCCAAGGAAGTCGACATGAATGAAGCCGGAAAGCGAAACCTTACGAAGATAGCATAGGGCAGGGTTGTCCCACAGCGAGGCCCAGCCCGTAATTTCCTGTCAGCGCAACGCTAACCCGTTGCCGTCATTGCGTTTTGGGATTTGTGGAGATGTGCGTCCTGGTGACCCGCTCGTGCCAGCACAGGCCGTCTTCGTCAAGGAAGTGCCAGGCGTAGCCCAGACCAAGCGAGACGGCTGACAACAATGAACAAAGCACGCGCGCCTTGCGCAGCTTGCGATTCGCGGGATTTCCGTCGAAGCGCCTCACCTGCAATCGCAATGCGCGCAACCCGGGCGTCGATCCCGAATACACCACGAGCAGGTACTGATAAGCGGCCCAGCAGAGAATCAACAAGCTTGAACCCAGCATCGCGGCTTGCACGGGCGTAGGTGTCGAACCGACAATTCGATAGTAGATGGCCCCGAACAGCCCACCCGCGGCAACGACAATCATGCCGTCGATGAGGCTGGCCAGGACTCTCTGCCTGATCGGCGCCGACTGCAGCGGCATATCAATCCCCAGGCGCCGCTCCGGTTCCGGTTTTTCCACTTCCTCAATCGTCATGCCACCTAGTGCAGGAGGCGGCGGAACGATCTCGGGCGCTTCCAGAATCCGGGGACGATCCAGAATTGGCTCAGCCAGATCCGTTGCCCAGGCCTGTGGCGTGTAGATCGTCCGCGGGAATTCGATGAGCTTGGCCGTGTGTTCGATCTGAGTCCGTTTGGGAGCTGGAAGGGAGACTTCTTCCGGGAGGGGCTCGCAAACGATGTTTGCCTCAGGCGCCGGATCGATGTAGTTCACAGCGACGGCTTGACGCATGATTGGTGCAGACTGCGCGGTCGCCTGGACCGGCGGGGAAGGGGGATTCGGTTCGCGCGGCGCGGTCGTCCATCTCGCTTCAGGTGTATCGAACTTCAAACGCAGGGACGGGTACCGGGGAGGGCGCGGCCTCCGCCGGGCGTGATAACGGTTCAAGCGCTCGGAAACCTCTGCGCGCCACGAAGCGCCGCCCTCCGCTGTGAGCAGAGCCTCTTGCGCCGACGCGGCCTCGCTTGCGCGGGGACGAAATTCCTCGCGCTCCACCGAAGCGCTCGCGCCTTCGGGCACACTTCCGGACACACAGCGGCAGGCGTCGCCGCAAAGCGAACAACTCATGGATGGTCTTCGGAGAAACGCCAGGGCCAGAGCGAGGCCACGTTGCGGAACAAAAGTACGGAACTTGTCTTTCTCCAGCGCTTTGCCTCTCGGGCCAGCGCCGTGCTAAGGTCACGAAGTCCCCGAACCCAACACCAGTGTTGGGGTCTCCGTGCGCTTCCGATGATCTCCCGCACACGATTCCTTATCACGGCGGCGTGCCTTTGTCATCTGCTTCTGACCTCGCACTTAGTTACCAGCCAGTTGCTTGCTGCCCAAAATCGTCCAGATTCTCAAAGTGCAACACCAGTTCCCTCGCCGCTACCGAGGGAAGAAAATGTCACCATCTCAGCGACAGACAGCCAGGAGAAAGACGGCTCCGTCTACAAGCTGCGCGGGCACGTGGAGATCCACTACGGCACATACACGTTGTACGCCGATGAGGTCACCTTTAATTCGGATACGGGTGAGGCGGTCGGCGAAGGCCACATGGTGCTCGATGGGGGGCCAAACGACGAGCACATCGAGGCCAGCCACGGGACCTACAACATCCGGAGCCAGAGCGGGAAGTTCTACGACGTAGTGGGCACGATCGGTGTTCGCGTGAAGGGGACGGCCACCGTTCTTACCTCGTCCAGCCCATTTGCGTTTACCGGGAAGGTTGTCGAGAAGACTGGCCCCGATCATTTCATCGTCAATGACGGTTCGGTCACCACCTGCGAGATGCCCCATCCCAATTGGACCTTCAACGCGCGAAAGGTGGTCGTCGACGTCAGTGCCAATGCCACGGTCTATCGCAGCAGCTTCCGCATCCGCGGCGTGCCGGTGTTCTACTTTCCGTTCGCGGCGTTCCCGGCTCACCCCTTGGGACGGAAATCGGGATTCCTGATCCCCAGCATCGGACGATCTTCCACGAAGGGAACGATCGTCGGCGAGTCCGTCTACTGGGCCATCAATCGCAGCATGGACGCGACGGCCGGAACCGAGTACTACTCCCAGCGCGGCTGGGCTCAGCGAGGGCAATTTCGCGCGCGTCCGAGCGATACTTCGTATGTCGATCTCACCTACTTCGGGGTCGTGGATCGCAAGAACCAGGGCGGCCAGGATGTAACCCTGAACGCGGAAGGCCGTTTTTTGCAGAACTTCCGCTCGGTCGCCAATATCGATTATCTGAGTTCGTTCGTATTTCGATTGGCGTTCAGCGAGACCTTCACGCAGGCCGTCAATTCCGAAGTAAAATCTCAAGCCTTTTTGTCCAACACGACTCGTGGGTTTTCCTACAACGCGCTGGTGCAGCGTTATCAGGATTTTCAGGGAGTGTGCACACCTTCGGGTTCGCCGCCACCCACACCCCCTCCTCCTCCGCCGCCGCCGGGCTGTACGCAGGCCGCCAGTTCAGGCAACGGTGATGTAATTACCATTCTTCACGCACCTAGTTTTCAATTTTCGAGTGTCGACCGGCGTATCACCCACACGCCCTTCTACTGGTCGCTCGACGCGGCCGCCGAGGGTTTGTCCCGCAGCGAAAGGGAATTCCGCACCGCCGATCTGGTGGGACGATTTGATCTGGCTCCTTCGATTTCTATGCCGCTGCAGCTTCGTGGCTGGTCTTTAGGCCCAGAGTTGACCCTCCGCACCACGGCCTACACCCAGCAACTTGGGCCCGGCAGCAATGTGGGAACTGCGGTCAGCGACGTCGTTAACCGCAAAGCCCTCGAGGGCACCGTGGACTTGCGTCCGCCCAGTCTCACCCGTATTTTTGACCGCCCACTCGCCGGACACAAACTGAAACACGTGATCGAGCCCCACCTCACCTACCGCTACGTGACCGGCGTCAACAACTTCGGGAGTGTCCTGCGCTTCGACGCGCGTGACATCCTCAGCAATACCAACGAAGTCGAATATGGCGTCACCAACCGCCTTTATTCCAAACGCACCTCTGCCGATCCGGAAGACTGCAACCCGCAGGACATGTCCTCGCTCCGCATCGGAGCACCCGGCGAACAGATCCAGCCGTGGGAACGCACCTACACTCAGGAAGCAATTCCGTGTTCCGCAGGCCAGCAGGTGCGCGAAATCATCACCTGGGAAATCGCCCAAAAATATTTTCTTGATCCCGACTTCGGCGGTGCGCTCGTCAATGGCCGCCGGAACGTGCTCACCACCACTGCCGATTTCACGGGCATCGCGTTCCTCACCGAACGGCAGCATCTGTCGCCGCTGATCTCGCGCCTGCGCGTGCAGACCAGTTCACAAGCTGACGCGGAGTGGGATCTCGATTACGACTTCAAGAAGGGCCGCGTCAACGCCAGCACCGTTCTGGTGAACTATCACCTCGGCCCATACACGTTTGGAGGCGGCGACGCATTCGTCCAATCGCTGCCCGGTCTCACTGGGACCAATGCGACGCAGCAGGACTTCAACCAGTTCCGTGTGCTCTTCGGATATGGCCACCCCAGTAAGCCAGGCTTCAGCGGGGCGACCAGCTTCGGCTTCGACGCCAATATCGGATTCCTTCAGTACGCCACGGCACAAACCACCTACAACTGGAACTGCTGCGGGGTCACTCTCGAGTACCGCCGGTTTGCGCTAGGATCGGTCCGCAACGAAAATCAATTCCGTTTCAGCTTCACGCTAGCCAATATCGGATCGTTCGGAAACCTGCGCAAACAAGAGCGCCTGTACTAGACGGTGCGCCAAGCTACTCCAAACGCGAAGGGCCGTGCTTTCAAGTTCGCCGGTGCTCCCGACCGTAACGCCGCCGTCCCGGCGACAGTCCGGCGAGTGTCCCGCCCGCCGCTGAGCACAGGCCATCAAATCCCCACACCCCGCCCGGCCCGTATTACCATGTCTGTATGCCGTTGCCCACGGAACTCGAGGTTAAGCAGTCGCGCCTGGAAGAGCGCCTTCGCTCCCTAAGGCGCACGCTGGTCGCCTACTCCGGGGGCGTGGACTCGGCTTACTTGGCCTGGGCCGCTCACCGAACTCTCGGGTCTGGAATGCTGGCCGTCATCGCCGACTCGCCCAGCCTCGCGCGCACTCAACTGAACGACGCCGTAGCTTTTGCGAAGGAACACGAGGTCCCCCTCGAGGTGATTCTGACCACTGAACTCGATCGTCCCGAGTACACGAAGAACGGCGCCTCCCGCTGCTTCCAGTGCAAAGACGAACTCTTCACGGTCATGGAGTCCTTCCGCCTGACCCACGGATTCGACGCCATCGCCTACGGTGTGAACGTTGACGACCAGGGTGACTTCCGTCCCGGACAGCAGGCCGCACGCCAGCACCACGTCGCGTCGCCACTGCTCGACGCGGGCCTCACGAAGCAGGACATCCGCGCGCTGGCCCAGTCGGCAGGATTGCGCATTTGGGATAAGCCCGCTTCAGCGTGCCTTTCCTCGCGCATCGAATACGGCCGGCCGGTGACCCGGGAAGCCCTCGCGGCGATCGAGCAGGGCGAAGATGCTCTCAGGGCGCTCGGATTCCGCCAGTTTCGCGTACGCCATCATGGGGAGATCGTCCGCCTCGAGATCGCCAAGGACGAACTCCCTCGAGCCCTTGACCCGGCGATGGCCGCCGAATTTACCCGCATCTTCAAAGCGCTTGGTTTCAAGTTCGTTACCCTCGACCTGGAAGGCTTCCGCTCCGGTTCAATGAATGCCCTGCTTCCGCCCGAGGACCTGCTCCGCGCTGTCTAAATTTGGCGCTCGAAACGCTCGCGCCCGCTTCCCCGGACCGTCTAACCCCTTGTGAGATAATGGATTTTTAGCCCTGATGCTAAGGCGGTTTCTAGTGACGCTGCTCCAACGCTCATTTCTCGTACTCCTCCTCATCTGCCTCGGGTGTTCCGCGCAATCGACCTCGCCGGACACAGCCAAGGCTATCGAGCGCCAGGTACGCTCGTATTACAAGTTGCCCCCGGACGTTCAGGTCACGATCGGCCCCATTCATCCCAGCGAATTCAACAACTACGACGCCGTCAAGCTGACGTTCACCAAGGGTACCCGCAAGGATGAATACGACTTCCTGCTCTCGAAAGACAACAAGACCCTAGTCAAGATGACGAAGCTGGACCTCACCAAGGATCCGAATGCCGAGATCATGAAGAAAATGGACGTGACGAACCGTCCAACGCGCGGAAATAAACAAGCCAAAGTGGTGGTCGTCAACTACGACGATTTCCAGTGCCCGTTCTGTTCGCGCATGCATCAGACGCTGTTCCCGCAGATTTACAAGGAATATGGCGACAAGGTCCTGTTTATCTACAAGGACTACCCGCTGGCCGAGATTCATCCCTGGGCCATTCGTGCCGCTGTGAATGCAAATTGCCTGGCCGCGCAGAATAACGATGCTTACTGGGATTACGTCGATTATCTGCACGCCAATCAGCAGACGGTAAGCGGACAGCAGGGCCACGACGCGCAAAATGCTTTCCTGGACCGGGCCGCCGTGCTGCAAGGCCAGCAGCACAGCATCGATGCGGTGAAGCTGGCCGCCTGCATCAAGGGGCAGGACGATAGTGCGGTGAAAGCGTCGATTAAAGAAGGCGACGTCCTTGGCGTGAGCGCCACGCCTACCCTGTTTGTGAATGGCGAAGAGATGGATGGCGCGTTGCCGATTGCGGAAATCCGCGCCGTGCTCGACCGGGCGCTACTGCAGGCCGGGGTTCAACCTCCTGCGCATCCCGACAATACGCAAGCTTCGGGCACAGCTCCGAACACAAAATCAAAATAATGTCTGATTTCGAATCGCTGATCCGTATGAGAGGGATCTTCGCTTGAAACTCAACTCGATGCTGCTTCGCCGTTTGCTGGCGCCTGGCACTGCGCTTGCACTGCTCTTTCTCATCGGCTGCCAACCGAAACAGGGTGGGGGCGATGTCATGGCTTCGGTCGACGGACGCAAGATCCTGCGCTCCGACGTCGAAAAGTACTATCTCAACCAGACCTCATCCTCCGACCAGCCCCAAGCCCCCATCGGAGAGCAGGCGACCAGCCTCCGGCTCAGCATTCTGCGCGAACTCATCGACAACGAAATCCTCATGCACCGCGCCGAGAAGCTCGGTCTGCTGGCGACTGACGAAGAAATCGATCGCAAGATGAACGAGATCAAGTCACCTTACACGCAGGAGCAGTTTGATCAGAAACTGAAAGACAAGAAGATAAGCCTCGATGACTTCCGCCGCGACCTGCGCCGCTCTCTCACTGTCGAGAAGGTACTGAACAAGGAAGTCACATCGAAGATCAACATCACCGATCAGGACGTAGCTGACTACTACAACGCACACAAGGGCGAGTTCAACCTGATTGAGGCGCAATATCACCTTGCGCAGATTTACGTCTCGCCGATGCCCAACCCCCAGGTCCACAATCTGAAGAACGACAAGGCACAGAACGAGGCGGACGCGCGGAAGAAGATCCAGATGCTGTCGAACCGCCTCGACAGCGGCGATGACTTCGCGACGCTTGCCATGAATTATTCGGAAGACAGCGAGACGTCGGGCAACGGTGGGGACCTGGGATTTACTCCGGAATCGTCTCTCCAGCGTACCGACCCATCCACGCGAGACATTGTTCTGAAGCTGAAGCCCGGCCAATATGGCCCGGTGATCACTGTGCAGGACCCGGCCAGCAAGCGGATCGTGGGATTCAGAATCGTGAAGTTGCTGGCGCGGGAACCCGCCGGCCAGCGCGAGCTTGCCGATCCGCGCGTGCAACAGGCAATCCGCTCCCAGCTCCGCGACCGCAGGGAACAACTGCTCAAGGCTGCCTATTACGAAGTCCTTCGCGACAACGCCAAGGTCGCCAACTACTTTGCTGACGACATCCTGAAGAACACTGGGCCAGCGAAATAAGGAATGAGGGAGCGTGGCAGGATTTGTGAATCTACAATCTGAAATCTCAAATCTGAAATCCAATTCCAGCGCGATAGAAATTTCAGATCTTAGAATTTAGATTGGATGTTTGCCCTGTCATCAGTGGTCTGTGACCTGTCACCGGCTCTCTTCACTCCACCACCGCCAGCACATCGCCGGCATTCACGGCCGCGCCTTCCGCCGCGACAATCTTTCGCACGACGCCCTTCTTTGGCGACTTGATTTCGTTCTGCATCTTCATCGCTTCCACCACCACGACGCCTTGCCCCGCCTCGACCGCGGACTCCTCCCTCAACAGGACCCGCACGACCTTGCCGGGCATGGGAGCGAGCAGTTTCCGGGGGCCTTTGCCATCGTCAGCACTTGCGCGGCTGCGCAGAGAACGCGGGTCTCGCAGTTGCACTGCATAGCGCCTCGGCCCCACCCACAGGTGCATGTCGGTGGGCGTGCGCTCGCGCTTGATCTCATAAGCCTTTCCCTCGATGATGATTGAAAGCACATCGCGTCTCGCCAGCACGGCGTCGATCGCAACCTCACGTCCATCGACGCGGGTTTTCCAGCGACCGTCGATTCGATTCAACTCGAGGCGGTAGTTTTTACCATCGACATTGATCTCGTAGATCATCCAGTGCGCCGCATCTTAATTCAGGCCTTCCTGACGGGCAGTACGCTTCCAGTTCGATGCTGATTCCATCCCCGTTCCATTTCTTGGCGCTTCGTCCCCACTCACGGCCGAAGCAGGATCCAACACCGCAAACACGCCGGCCGCAATGGCGGCCACTTCCGCGCTTCGTGCGTCAGCGGCTACGCCCTCGCCGGGCTCGGCGAGCAAACGGTCCAGGTATCCTGTGTCCAGACGTCCGGCGGCGAAGTTCGGATCCCTGAGAATCCGCCGAAATAAAGAGATATTGGTCTTGATGCCGCCGACGAAGTATTCGTTCAATGCGCGCACCAGCCGCGACGTAGCTTGCACGCGGTCGGTGCCGTAGCCGATCAGCTTCGCTAGCAGGGGGTCGTAGTCAATCGGTACCGTCCAGCCTTCGTACATTCCGCTGTCGCGCCGAATGCCCGGCCCCGATGGCGCGAGCAGCAAAGTAATCTTTCCGGGACTAGGGAAGAAATTGTTGTCGGGATCCTCGGCGTAAATCCTGCATTCGATGGCGTGCCCGCGCAGTTTCACGTCCGCCTGCGAGAAGGGAAGCTTCTCCCCGGCAGCAATCCGGACTTGCAGGTGGACCAAGTCGAGACCGGTCGTCAGTTCCGTCACCGGATGCTCCACCTGCAGCCTCGTGTTCATTTCGAGGAAGTAGAAATTTTTCTGCTGGTCCACTAGAAATTCGATTGTCCCGGCATTCGTATATCCGGCAGCCTGCGCCACACGCACCGCGACCTCGCCCATGCGCTGCCGCATTTCGGGATCGACCATGGGAGAGGGCGCCTCTTCCAGCACCTTCTGATGTCTACGCTGGATGGAGCATTCGCGTTCGCCCAGGTAGACGGTATTTCCATGCTCATCCGCCAGCACCTGCATTTCGATGTGGCGAGGATTAAAGATGGCCTTCTCGATGTAAACCTCGTTGTCCCCAAAAGCGCGCTGGGCTTCGCTTTGAGCGCTGTCGAGCGCCGCTTGCAGTTCGTCCGCGCGGTGCACCAGCCGCATTCCCTTGCCACCGCCGCCGGCGGCCGCCTTCAACATGACCGGATAGCCGATCTTGTCCGCAACTCTGGCAGCCTCTTCCGCTGACTCCACGCCGCGCGATGTCCCGGGGACGAACTGCACGCCAGCCTTGTCCATATGCTGGCGCGCACGGGTCTTCGATCCCATCATTTCCATGGCGGCCGCGGTCGGGCCGATGAACTTGATGCCCACTTCGGAACAGACCCGCGCAAATTGGGCATTCTCCGACAGAAATCCGTAGCCCGGGTGGATTGCGTCGGCGCCGGCGCGCTTTGCGACTCCGATGATCTTCTCGATGTTGAGGTAGGACTCGGAGGCCGCTGCCGGGCCGAGATGGTAGGCCTCGTCCGCCTTACGCACATGAAGAGCCGCGCGGTCCACGTCAGAGTACACCGCAACCGACTGGATACCCATCTCACGGCAAGCGCGAATCACGCGTACCGCAATTTCTCCCCGGTTGGCGATGAGAATCTTCTTGAACATGAAAGGAAGGCCTAACTCCGCAGCACAGCCGCGCTCATTCTACTGGACAAACATTCGCCAAGGCACGGTCAACCGCTCAACCTATGGCATCTTCGGCCTGCGACCTGTCGCCATGACCCATCAACTGCCCACAAAACAAAACCCCTTCCCGCAGGAAGGGGTCGTTGTGATCGAGCAACTCTACTTGTTCTGATCCATTGTGATACCGGTGGCGCCAGGCTGCTTCTCTGCCTTGGCTTTTTTAACGGCCAGCGTTTTATCGACCCACTCATCCGCCGTCTTCAGATCGGCTGCCCGTGCACTTGCATCCTCGCACTGCACGTCCGCCCGCTCGCGGTACATCAGGTTCATGTAGGCCATAGCATCATCATAATCCGGTCGTAATTGCAGCGCCTTGTTCAGGTTATCGATGCCTTCCTGAATGTTGGGCATGTTCTTCTCTTTGAGCGCCGCGCAGACCTTCTTGTCTTTCAGCGGCTCTTCGGGCTTCAGGCCCAGCTTGGCCCGCTCTTCCATGCGGGGCTGGTAGGTCTGCGTCCAATCGATAACGGCCACCGAATAGTAGGGCTCCGGATCATTCGGGTCTAGGTCGGTCGCCTTGCGGTAATAGTCTTTGGCGTCGTTGAACTTCTTCATCTGCAAGAACAGATAAGCGATGCCCTTCACGCTATTCACGTTCTTGGGATCGCGCTGCAGCACTTCTTTGTACTGATCGATCGCCTGCTCGGCCATCTTGTTATTGTCGGGAGCATCAGCGCCGGGAATATATTGCTGGGCAAACGCTGTCGCCAGATAGAGGCGCGCGTTCAGGAGCGTCGGATCGAGCTCGACCGCTTGCTGGAAGTGATTGATCGCCTCTTCATACTTGGCATTCTTGTACGCTAGAACACCCTTGTTGAGCTGGTCGCGGGCCCGCAGCTTGCTGCAGCCCGTGGTGGAGAACAGCATCAGCCCCGCAGCAAGCAGTGCTAACACTCGTACGCTGGTTTTCATTGCGTTATAACTCTCCCTTGCCAGGAATCCTGGGACCTTACCACTGCGATTAGGATTGCGCAAATTCTGAACGAACCGATGCCCAGGCGTACCCGCCTGGGCGTACTGGATCAAGCCGAAAGCGCACGGACGGGTTTCTCCGAGCCGTGCACATTTCGTGCCTGTAGAGTCTACTGCCCCGCTTCGATCTTGGCTGTGATCAGGCCAACTTTATCTACGCCCGAAGCATGCGCGATATCGATCACGTTGGCCACGTCGAAGAACGGTACGTTGTCGTCGCCCTTGACGAACATGACTTTTTCCGCGCGCGTCTTGAAGATGTCGGTCAGGCGGCTCTGCAGGTCGTCCCAGCTGGCGTCTTCTTGATTGATCTTGACTCCCGGCGTCGTGCTTGCGCCGCGATCGATCAATTGAACAACGATCGTGCGATCCGGCGTGTTCTGCGGTTTCTGGTTCGGCGGCGGTGGCTGCGGAACCAGGGCATCCAGACCCTTCGGTGTCAGGGGCGTGATCACCATAAAGATGATCAGAAGCACCAGCAGTACGTCAATGAGCGGCGTCACATTGATATTCGCGTTTTGGCCTCCGCTCGTGCCAAGTGCCATTGACATATAGAAATCTCCTCTATTGACCGCCGGATGGAGGTGCTGTTGCCGGCGCTGCCGCGCCCTTGTCCTTGCGCTGGTCCGTCAGCAGGCCTAATTGGTCCACGCCCGCCGCGCGAATGTTGTCCACGGCCTCAACCACTCGCCCGAACTTCGCCCTCGCATCGGCGCGGATATAAACGCGCTTATCGGACCGGTTCGCAAGCCTGTCTTTGACTTTGCCCGTCAACGCGTCTGGAGTGATTTTGTCGTTGCCGAAAAATATGTCCCCATTTCGCATCACCGCCACCACCAAGGCGTCTTCCTTGTCGGCGTCGGGCATCTGCTCGGGGTTATTCACTTTCGCCAGGTCCACGCTTACGCCCTTCTGCAACATGGGCGTGACCACCATGAAGATGATCAGCAGCACCAGCATCACGTCGACCATGGGGGTCACGTTGATGTCGGAGTTGACCTTGGCGCCTTCGTTTCTTTTTGCCAGAGACATAGGCTCACCTTTCGCGTGCGCTTGCTGCGCGTTCCAACCGAATCGAGCAGCCACTGTGGCGGTTGCCTGAGGGTCCGGCGCGGAAACTTGTTCCGCGCCGGACCATGCAACTCACTGCAGCTAACTGCCAGATCAGACTAGGAACGGCGCAGGCTCCGCCGCTTCAGGAAGTAGTCGACCAGTTCGCTCGACGAGTTATCCATCTCGACGTCGAACGCCTCGACACGTCCAGTCAGGTAGTTGAACATCATCACGGCCGGAATCGCGACCAGCAATCCCATGGCAGTGGTGACGAGCGCTTCGGCGATACCGCCGGCGACGGCCGCAAGACCTGTGGCCTTCTCCTGCGAAATGCCTTTGAACGCGTTCAGAATGCCGACCACCGTGCCGAACAGTCCCACGAAGGGCGCCGTCGATCCGATTGTCGCCAGTCCGCCGAGTCCGCGCTTCAACTCTGCGTGCACGATCGCTTCGGTGCGCTCCAGGGCGCGCTTGGAAGCTTCGATGGTTTCGCCAGGGATTTCGCCAGGGCTGTCCTGGTGGGCCTTGAATTCCATCAAGCCAGCCGTGACGACCTTCGCCAGGTGGCTCTTCTTGTTGCGCTCCGCAACCTTGATGGCTTCGTCGATCTTGCCATCGCGCAGGGCGCCGGCAACTGCCGGAGCGAACGCGCGCGACTGTTTGCGGGCAGCGCTGAATGCCATCCAACGGTCAATCATCACGCCGATTGACCAGCCCGACATGATGAACAGAATGATGACCACGATTTTCGCCAGAATGCCCATCGACTTCAGCAGCGAAACCAGGTCCCAACCCACCGCTCCTTCCTGGACTACCCAGGCGGCGAGCGCGGGCACATGATGAACAGCACTTGCTAGGTTGGCTACGAACATGAGTTGCATTTCCTCCTCAGGAACTCGTCAGAACAGCTTCGGTCGCTACTCTGCGTCTTGGAACCAGCGCTTGCGCGGAAGTGGTGCCACAAGCCCCGCTTCTCCCGGCCCCGCTTCAATATCCGCGGAACAATCCTGGGTTACTGGTGCTTCGGCACATGAGACGTGGCCGCATCTGGCGGGTTTTGAGCACCCTGCCCGGGCCACGATAAGGTGGGGAACGGGGAGGGTAATCGCCTTCAACTGCGACCGCTTAACGAAACAAAACTCTGCCGGGGTTTAGCCGCCCGACAGAGTGAAGTTCACCTGAACCTGTGTTTCCACCGCGACCGGCTCGCCGTTCAGCATATAAGGCTTGTAGCGCCACTGCTTCACGGCTTCGATCGCCGCGGGCGCCAGCATCGGATGTCCGCTGATCAGTCGCAGATTTTCGATCGCGCCATCCTTGCTGATTTCCGCTTGCAGCATCACCGTACCTTGGATGCGGGCTTGCCGTGCCAGCGGCGGATAGTTGGGCTGAACTTTCTTAATCAGAAGTCCTGTGGATACGCCCAGCGAAACGCGCACGCGCTGCGGAGTAGCAACCTTGGGCACGGCCACCGGCGTAGAGCTGATGATGCCGCCGATCACTCCGCCCATCTGCCCGCCCGGAATGCCGCCCGGGACGCCGCCCACCACCCCACCCGTCGCCATTTCCGGCGGAGGCGCTTCCTCTTCCTTAATCATCTGTACTTTTTGAGGAATCTTGGTGGGGGTGCGGAGCTGACCATTGACCAGGTCGCTCTGAATTTGTTTGACCACTCGAACCGGGGCCGCTGCCGGAGGGGGTGGAGGTGGCGGAGGTGGCGGAGGCGCCACCAGGAAGGTCATGAGCTGCTGCTTAGGCAGCGCTTCTGTGAAGATCAGGGGCAGTAGAACCAGCACTCCGACCAGCAGTGCTTGCAGGACGAACGAGATGGTCGTCGTTGCTCCCCGTTTCGTTTTCAGCCGTCCGCCGGACTCGATAAGGCTATCTTCGAACATAGGCTTCTCCGTACAAACCGACCCTACGTATCCTTAGACACCGTGCTCTAACTGTTTGCTCCCAAGACCTCCCCACCCCAGTGCAACGGGCCTGCCGCCCTCGCACTTTTGAACGAAACGGCCCTCGTTACCTTGTAAATGAACTACTTACGGACCAGAAATCCTGAAAATCCTGTAGCCGGATCGCAATGAGACTGCAATTCTTTTGCGTATACCAACAAATGTCTTTCCGATTCGATCCCACCCGCCGGAGGTTGCACCCTAAACGTTAGCTTTTGCCTTAGTGCGTTTCCCCGGGTCGACGGGCATCGAGACCGGCGTCTTGCCGCGTCCCGAGCGCCACTCTTGATACGCCACCAAAATCGGCGCCGCAATTGCAATCGACGAATACGTGCCAATCAGGATCCCGATGACCAGGGCGAACGAGAATCCGTGGAGCACCTCGCCCCCGAATAAGTACAGCGCCAGCACGGTAAGGAAAGTCAGGCCCGCCGTCAAGATCGTTCTGCTCAATGTCTGATTAATGCTGCGATTGACGATATCGGCCAGTTTCTCCCGGCGCATCAGTTTAATGTTTTCCCGGATGCGGTCAAACACGACGATGGTGTCGTTATTGGAGTAGCCCACAAGGGTCAAAATGGCCGCAACCACCGTAAGGGAAATCGGCTTGTTGGTCAGCGAAAACGCGCCCACCGTGATCAATGTGTCGTGGAAAACGGTCACGACGGCAGCCACGCCGTAGATCCATTCGAACCGGACGCCCAGGTAAACCAACATTCCAGCCAGCGAGTACAGAACTGCCAGCTTGGCTTGCGTCTGTAACTGCTTGCCGACTTGCGGCCCGACGATTTCTACGTTCCGCACGCCGAAATCCGAGAGGTAGAAGCCGTCCTGCAGCGAAGCGACCACGTTGGCATCGGTCGCGCTCCTCAACTCGTCCAGAGAGCTGAGCACTCCGCCCTTGACCTTGTCGCGGTAGTTCACGATGGCCTGCGCCACCGCTTGATACTTCTGGTCGGCATCCGTGCCAAGGCGCTGGGGATCCTTGTCCAGCAAGTAATTCTTGATTGTCAAAGAGCTGGCGTTATTCAGATCGACCTTGCCCGCGGGAGCATTGGTCTCCAGCGCCGCGATAATCTGAGCCTTGCCCTTATCGAGGGCTGCTTCGTTGGTTTCCTGTTCGGCCAGGTCGATCAGGACTTCATTGTTCTCTGGCCGGTCGTAACCTTGAATCTTCGCGTTGTGCAGGCCGATCTTGTCGAGCGCGGCGCGAATCGCGTCATTGTTGGGCGTGTGCGAGAACTTCACGTACACCAGGGTTCCGCCACGGAAGTCTACGCCCAGCGGGATCCCGTGCCAGAACATCATCGAGAGCAAGCCCGCCACGCTGAACACAAGTGAAAACGCGAGAAAATACCACTTTTTGCCGAGAAAATCTATGTTTGGATTGCGAAAAAATTCCACGCTTTTCTAGACCCTTTCGTCCACATCTCAAATGTAGCGCCGGCGTCCCGCCGACAGTCGCGATGGCATCTTGCCCTCGCAACTACCCAATGCTCAACGCTTCACCACGCTGCTTGCGGCTCAGCACGTAATCGAAAATCACTCGCGACACGAACACGGCCGTGAACAGATTCGCCAACAAACCGAAGGTCAGCGTGACCGCGAATCCCTTCACCGGTCCGGTTCCAAAGATAAACAGGATGAACGCCGAAACGATCGTCGTAACGTGCGTGTCGACGATGGTCACCCACGCATGCGCGAAGCCCTGATCCACGGCCGAGGGCGGCGTCTTACCATTGCGTAACTCTTCGCGGATGCGCTCGAAAATCAGCACGTTCGAGTCGACACCCATACCAACCGTAAGAATCACGCCTGCGATTCCCGGCAGCGTCAGAGTTGCGCCGCTGAAACCAAGGAACCCCAGCAGGATAATTAGATTAAGAATCAACGCGACATCTGCATTGATGCCGGCGCCGTGATAGTACACCAGCATGAAGATCAGCACGGCCAGCATGCCGATCACGGCCGCGCGCACGCCCGACCGAATCGAATCAGCGCCGAGTGACGGGCCTACGGTCCGCTCTTCGAGATACTTGATCCCCGCCGGCAAGGCGCCTGAATTCAAAATCAACGCCAGGTCTTTCGCCTTCTGATCGGTGAAGCCGCCTTCAATGACGCCCGAGTCGCCGATTTCGCTCTTGATCACGGCAACTTCCATCACCTTGTTGTCGAGCACGACCGCCAGGTAATCGCCCACGTGCTGGCTGGTGAAATTCGCGAAGCGGCGTCCGCCCTCGGCCGTCAGGAAAAAGTTCACTTCCGGCTGGGAGGTCTGCGAATTCCGCCCGACGCGAGCTTCGCGCAAGTCGTGACCAGCTACGGCCGATACACGCGAAATGATGTAGACCACATCTTCGCCCGACGCGCTCTGACTCTTTCCGTGCATCAGCACGCTGTTGTCGGGTAGTACCCCGTTCACGGCCGCCAAAGCCGCCTGCTCATCTTTGAAAATCGCGCCGTTGTTCATCGCCTGCCGGATTTCCAGCATGGCGGTCGACTGCATGATCTCTTTGACACGCCCCGAATCGTCGATGCCAGGCAGCTGCACAAGGATCTGGTAATCCCCTAGACCGTGCTCCTGGATGACCGGTTCGCTCACACCCAGCTTGTCGACGCGATTGCGGATCGTCTCAATGGCCTGCGACACGGCGCGATTCTTGAGGTCCGTCAACTGCTGCTGCTTCATGTTGAGGACCCAGGTACCCTCGGCGCCCGCGGTCGCGTCGTATTCCGGCAGGCGGTCGCTGATGAGGCTCCGGAGATCGCCCGTCGCGTCCGGCGACACGCCCTTGATCACAACGCGGTCAGGATTGTTGACAGGGTCTGGCTGGCTCACGTCGGTGTAATTAATCTTGCGGGTTCGCAGTTCGTCTTTCAGACGCTCGATCGCGCGGTCGGCGTCGGCCTTCACCGCGTCGTTCACCTGCACCTGCAGGATGAGGTGGGTTCCGCCCTTAAGGTCCAGCCCAAGATGGATGCGGTCGGTCATGGAAGAAAGCAAGCCCGAGCCCGACCAGTTCTTCGGAATCCCGAAGATCCCAAACAAAAACACCAACATGGTGGCGATGATAACGATGACTTTCCAGCGTAAGTTCTTGTTCATGACTGAGTATTGAGTCTTGCGACCTCGGCTAAAATTTTCCCTGAACCTGGTTTACGTCCTTCGCGAAGTCCTTTAGCGACCTTCGCGGTTAAAAGCTTTTCGCCCGCACTTCACGCCTACTTCGTGACAGTCTCTTCGGCACTCGTAACGGTAACGATCGATCCCCGGCTCACTTCCATCTTCAAATTGTCGGGCGGGACGCGCAATGTCACCGAGTCTTCCTTGATCGAGAAGATCGTGCCTTTCAATCCGCCGCTGGTTACGACCTTATCCCCGGTCTTCAGGTCTGACAGCATTTGTTGCCACTTCTTCTGCCGCCGCTGCTGAGGAAGGATGAGGAGGAAGTAAAACACGCCGAAGATCAGCAGTACCGGGGCAAATAACGCCAGCCCCGACCCGCCACCCGCCTGCGCCGCCAAAAAGTATAAATTGCTCATGAAGCTATGAAAGACGCACCCATCTCAAAACGTTACGCCGTATCGGTCAGCGCTGGCGCCCTCGATTGTCACCGCGGGGGTACTCGTGTGTTCCGGCCAGGATTCCTTCGCTTGAACCAGGGGATCGGGCACCTACGGCTTCGGTTGAGACGAGACACCAGAATGAAAGCGCGCCCCTTCCCCAAGTCGAATAGAATGCCGCACCCTCCGCATAGTGTCAAGGTAGAAACTAAGGTTGTGGATGGTATTTAAAACCTGTGCCAGCACTTCGTTAGCCGCATAAAGATGCCGCAAATAAGCCCGAGAATACCGGGTGCAAACCCGGCAAGAACAGGCAGGATCAAGCGGTCCGGCGTCGCTCGTGTACCGGGCCTGCTTGATCGAAATCTTCCCCTCTGACGTGAACAGCAACCCATGCCGCGCCGCCCGCGTCGGCAGCACGCAATCCATCATGTCGACGCCAATCGCGGCATACATCGCGATCTCTTCCGGCGTGCCGACCCCCATCAAGTACCGCGGCCGGTCGGTTGGAAGGTGCTGTAGGGTGGCTTCGACGACTTCGCGGGTCAATTCCCGCGGTTCGCCTACACTCAACCCGCCGATCGCATAGCCGGGGAAACCAATCTCGACGGTGCGTTCGGCAGACTCCTTGCGGAGATCGAACTCCATCCCGCCTTGCACGATGCCGAAGAGCGATTGGGTCGCGCCGGCCAAGTTTCGAGTTTCATGTTTCAAGTTTCGAGTGGCTTGGTCTGAATCCGAAACTTGAAACTCGAAACTAGAAGCTTGCCTTTGCTGACGACCGACGACTGACGGCTGACGACTGCCCCAAGGCACTTCGTTCTTATGCTCCTCGAAGTACTTCTTGCTTCGCTCCGCCCAGCGCAGTGTCATCTCCATCGACGTCTGCGCCCTTTCCCGCTCAGCCGGAAATTCGGTGCACTCATCGAACGCCATAATGATGTCAGCCCCGAGCCCGATCTCCGCCTCCAGCGCGCTCTCTGGACTAAAGAAGTGCGACGACCCATCCAGATGAGAACGGAACGTCACGCCCTCTTCGCTCACTTTGCGCAGTTCGCTTAGGCTGAAGACCTGGAAACCGCCGGAGTCGGTGAGAATGGCCCGATCCCACGACATGAAGCCATGCAGCCCGCCCATGCGACGGACGGTCTCCACTCCGGGGCGCAGGTAGAGGTGGTACGTGTTGCCCAGCAGAATCTGGACACCCAGTTCTTCGAGCAGGTCCTGCGGGACTCCTTTTACCGAAGCCAGGGTGCCGACCGGCATGAAAACTGGTGTGTCGATTTCGCCATGTGGAGTAATCAGTTTGCCCACGCGACCGGGGCCGCTGGTGGCTTCGATGTGAAACTGGATGGACATTCTCAAGGATTGTAGAGGAACGGAATAAAGGGAGGCCCGGTCGAGGCGTTGTCCGAACCATTCGGTTACGGGTCAGGGTAGCAAACATTGAGGGCTCTGCGGAGTTGCCAGCCACACGTGATTTTTGTAAGGCGTGTTCTCCACTGTGTCCAGAACATTAGCTACCCTCTGAAAGGGGACACCTTCGTCAGCCAAGAGGCAGAGCGAGCGATACACGTCCGTGCCGTAAATCTTTGACAGATGACCTGCCAATCCGCTCCAGTCTTGCTGTTCACTATTGATAAAGAGTTTTGCAGCGCTGGTTAGGTGCAAGGCGGCGAACCGGTGATCACCGGATTGTTCGTAGTAGGCCGAGGTTAGTTGGATGCCGAAACCGCTTGGGGGACGGAAGGAGGCAAACGTCAAATAGCCGGCAACGAGAATCGCCAAGAGAGGCGCCGCAATCAGCGCGAATGCCGGGACTTTCGAAAATTGTTTCGTTAACGGGAACTTTTGGGAGACGAGCGCACCGGTACACACCGCGCTTCTAAGCAACTCAATCCGCGTGCGCAGATAATTGTGGAAACATGTTGCGGGAACAGCGACGAGTATGCCCGCAGCGGTTGGAACGAGTGAGACGGCTGCGATGGAGGTCTCTATGATCTGTACCATATGCTTTTCCATCGCAAAGCCCCTGAACACACTCGAAATACCGAAGCAGGTGCCCACAAGTCCGACATAAGGAGCTGCCGAGGCTATTGCTTTGATACTCCCGGCCTTAATGCTCAGTTCGCCGATAAACTCCCGATACTCTCGGCTGGGGGAATCGCTACCTTGTGCACGCGGAGCGAAGTGGTAGCGATAGAACGCGCGGCTGAAAACGGCGATGACGTAAGTGAGCATGAGCGCCAGCACGAAGACATCGAGGCGCGCAATCCAGTTCAGCCAATACCAAAAGTAGCTGATACTCCACTCACCTTCCCCTCCGTACATCGGCCACATGCAAAAAATGCCCGGCATCAAGAGACGATCTCCTTGTTGGGTTCCCGGCGAATGAAGAGACACCGAGCCCATGGCCGCGGTTCCGTTGGGTTGCCTCAGTTCTGAGTCACAAGACTCGCGAACTTCTCAAGATCAATGTTCCCGCCCGACACGATCGCGACGATCTTTCCCGCGCCCGCCCGGCCAGATCGCGCCGCAGCGACAGCGCATGCGGCCGCACCTTCAATAATCACGCGGTTCCGCTCCGCCACGATTTTCATGGCCTCAGCCGCCTCGCTCAGTGTCACGACCAGCGATCCATCCAGCAGCTTGCGAGCGTGTTCGAACATGTTCGGGAACACCATCTTGCTGCCGATGCCGTCGACAAAAGACGGCTGATACTCCACCGTGCGCGGCTCACCCGCCGCCAGAGACGCTGCCAGCGGCGCAGCCGTCTCGATCTCAGCGGCGTAGATCCGCACCTTAGGAGCGAGTGCTCGCAACACCGCTGCAATGCCGGACGACAGTCCTCCCCCGCCCCATGGGATCACTATGGCCTCCAGGTCTGGCAAGTCTTCCAGAAGTTCCAGCGCGATCGTGGCGTTGCCGGCCATGACATGCGGATCGTCAAAGGCATGGATAAAAGTGGCGTCAACGCCAGGGTAGGAGCGCCTCTCAAAAGTTTGCCACCATTCCGCGAAGGGCACCTTGATGACCTGTACCGCCCATTCGTTCCACTGCGCGAGTCTTCGTGGCGGGAGCCGTGTCAGGGGCAATGACCGTGGCCTGAATATTCAACCGGCGCGCACAGAAGGCAACTCCCTGAGCCATGTTGCCCGCCGAAGCAGTCAACACTCCGCGCGCGAGTTGCTCGTGTGGCGTGAGGGCCATCACGTTCGCGGCGCCCCGAATCTTGAACGACCCAATAGGCTGGAGATTCTCCAGCTTTAAGAATAGTTCAGAATCGGCGTGGCGCACGAGCGGAGTGCGTAGAGCAACGGGCGCGATGTTCCGCCGCGCCTCTTCTGCTTGAGAAACCGAGACAGGCATCGCCGTATGTTAGCCCATCCATCCAAGTGGATTGGTGCACCAGGTTCGCGCCCGTTCTCTGGGCGCTAACCTGGGAACTCTGGAGCTCAGACGACTTCTGCAATCTGAAAGATCTACAGTCCAACAATCTCGACGATCTTCCCGCGCACAGCGCCGCCCTCAATCACCAACTTCCCTACAGTGACGGGCAACTTGAATCGCCGCGGCCCGGCGCTCCCCGGATTGAAATACAACACGCCGTTCTTCCTTTCCGACGAAGGCACATGGCTGTGCCCGTACACCACCACTCCAAATCCAGCAGCTTCCGGTTTCAAATCAAGCTCGGAGAGAATGTGCAGCATGTAGATTGAGACGCCCTCGATCTCGAGGACCTCACTGAACGGCAACGCGACAGCCCACGCACCGTGATCCACGTTGCCCCGCACCGCCGTCACGGGCGCGATCTTGCGCAAAGCGTCGAGCACCTCCGGCGTTCCCACGTCTCCAGCATGAAGAATGCGAGACACACCTTGCAATGCCTCGACGGCCTCGGGCCGCAGGAGACCATGGGTATCAGAAATCACGCCAAGGACAGCCATCAGCTTTCAGCTCTCAGCTTTCAGTCTGAGTTCCATAAGACTGCTTGCCATTTCAAGATTCGATAATTTTTGGGATCGGTTGTTGTTGCTGACGGCTGACAGCTGACGGCTAGCTAAGCATTCGATTCACATCCGCATAAGAAATATCGCTTTCGAGCGACGTATACGTCCCAGCCGTCTTCAGTTCTTCGGCAATACGCTTCACCAGCCCCAGCGTCGCGCGCATCGCGCTCGACCCGATACTCACTCGCGCTACGCCGAGGTCCTGCAACTCGGCGATCGTTGGAGACCCAGGGCCGACGAGAATATTCACTGGGCACTTTACATCGCGCACGATTCGTCCAATCGTCTCGTGGTCGGCGACCCCAGGCAGAAATACGCAATCCGCTCCAGCATCGCGATAGGCCAGCAGGCGTTTCGCCGACTCGTCGTATCGCGCGGCAGCTTCTCCGACCTTCGCCAGGTAAACATCCGTACGCGCATTCAGCACAAGCAACACGCCGGTTTTAAGCGCAGCGGCCTTGACTGCTCGAATTCTCTCCAACTGCAGGGGCAAGTCCACCAGCGGATGCGCCAGGTCTCCTGTGGCATCCTCAAGATTCATGCCAACAACACCCGCCGCGATCACCTCGCTCGCGGTGCGCGCAGCATCCTCCGGGCCGAAACCATAGCCGGCTTCAACATCGGCCGTCACCGGAACTTTCACTGCGCGCGCAATTCTCCCGGCACGCGCCAGCATCTCTTCCCGCGAAATCTTCTGGCCATCGGGATACCCTAGCGAGAACGCGACCCCGGCCGAGGTGGTGGCGATCGCCCCGAATCCCGCCTCTTCAAACACGCGCGCACTCGCAACGTCCCAGGCATTGGGAAGAACGAGCATCTTCCCAGAACGATGCATCGCCCGAAACGCCATCGCCTTCGACTTCTGTTCTTCAATGTTCACGAGATCCACCTCGGCTCGAATGAATTTCTCTGCACCCTCCGCGGCCATTCTGCGCGGTCTCTGCGTTTTAAGATGTTGCCCCTCCAGCCCGCGATGCAATCAGGCGCAGCAGTTGCCATTCATTTAACTTTACTTCTTGAGCCGAGCCATAAATTTCGACACGCACACAAACGCCCGGCCCACAGTTCCTCGCCCAATCTCCTGCGTTCCATCGCTCGCCGAAACGCGCACCGTGTAGAACCTTCTATCAAAAGATTCCACCACTGCCTCAGCCTTCACCCGCACTCCGATCCCGCTGGCAGCCCGATGTTCTATGTGAATCGATGTCCCAACGCTGATCTCATCTCCCTCACAATACGGTTGCAACGCATGGAAAGCTGCCGTCTCCATCAGCCGGATCATGTCGGGTGTCGAGTACACCGGCGGCAGTTCCGCATGGTGCGCCGTAAGTGTGTGCTGAAACTCAACTGTCTCCTCGGCTTCCCCTCGCGTTCCGACAGGCACCGGCTTCGCCATGAAGTCCTCCTCCAATCGTCTGGCACACAACCCCCAAAACAAGAAAGCCACCAAATCCATTCGGATCGGTGGCTTAAACAAATCACCCGCAAATTACGCGGCCTTCGCCATCCTTCGCGACTCGATGCCATCGAGGGCCGTCCACAACCACTTCGCCGCCGACTCGGCTGAATCGAGCGCTTTCTCGGCCATTTCCGTATTCTCCGCCACGTGCTTCCCAAGTTCCTCGCGCCAGACGTTTGCGTGGTAGACATCCGCGGTCGCATGCAGGGTGAAATAGCGAGTCGTCCGCTCGTCGGCTCCGTAGCACTCCCGCAGTCCACGATCCTTCTCGCTGGCCACGCGCGGTACCTGCGATTCGTACGCATAGAAGGCCGCCAGCGCTTCCGCGGGAGTGCCTTCTTCCGCGACCAGCGCGAAATGTTTCACCAGTTGCTTCACCTCCGGAACGCTTTCATGTCCAAACGCGTTGCGCGCGGCGCCCATGCCTTCCGCAAAGTCCATCCACAAATCCGAGTGCGCTTCCTCGCCCTCGCCACCCTGCTCATCGCGCATATTTGCCAGCACGGCGCGGCGCAATTCTCCATCATTCAACCGCAGAGCAAACGCCGCCAAATACGATGGGAACGCATTCACATGCTGGTAATAATCCAGCGCATACTCGCGCAGATCTTCGCGCGTCAGTTCACCGGCGCTCCAGGCTTTATAAAACGGATGGCACAGCAAGTCATACTTCGCAATACGAGCGTCGAGTTCGCTGAAAAATTCCAGCTGATCCATGGATGAGCTCTCCTTGAGGCAGCCCAATATAAAGGCCGGAAGGCTTGATGACAAGCAACGTGACAGTACAGAAACAGGAGCCCGGGTTGCATCTGATTGTGCCGACAACCGTTAGCGCGTTCCTTCATTTGCATTCTTTTTTCGTGAAGTCATGAATGATGTGATCGTCCCCGCCGCTCCCCGAAATGGGGGGCTACGGCTCTCCCACGAGAAGAAACCGATCGAGTTGCTAGAATAGCCACAACCCCATCCGAGTACTCCTTCGCGGGGAAGTCGCATCCATGCAGTTCAACGAACAATTCGACGTAGTCGTCGTCGGCGCGGGACACGCCGGGTGCGAGGCCGCCATGGCCGCCGCGCGCATGGGCCTGAAAACTGCCCTCTACACCCTGAACGTCGACCTGATCGCCCAGATGTCCTGCAACCCCGCGATCGGCGGCATCGCCAAAGGCCATCTGGTCCGCGAGGTCGACGCCCTCGGCGGCATTATGGGCGAAATTACCGACGCGGTCGGCATCCAGTTCCGCTTGCTGAATACATCACGAGGCCCGGCCGTCTGGTCCCCGCGCGCCCAATGCGACAAGCAAGCCTACCGCCTGAAGATGCGCGAGATGCTCGAAGGGGAGCTAAACCTCAAGATCAAGCAAGCCGAAGTGGCCGACGTGATTTTGGAGCAGTCGCCAGCTGCCAGTCGTCAGTCGCTAGCAAATGCCCTCAGCGATTGTCTTCCCGAGCGAAGCGATGCGGAGCCGAGCGCAGGCGAGAGACCTTGCGTTTCGGCCGACGACCGACGACTAACGACCGGCGAGCGTCAGCGAGTCATAGGCGTCCGTCTTCGCGACGGCCGCACCGTCCGCGCCCAGGCCGTCATCATCACCACCGGCACATTCCTCAACGGTCTCATCCATTGCGGCGAGCAACAGTACCCCGCCGGCCGTTCCGGCGAACCGAATGCCGTTCTGCTGGGAGAAGCTCTGAAAAAGCTTGGCCTCCGCGGAAGCCGCCTGAAGACCGGAACCCCGCCGCGTCTCGATGGCCGCACCATCGACTGGTCGCATTTCGAAAAGCAGCCGGGCGACGCTGACCCCACCCCCTTCAGCTTTCGCACCAAGCGCGTCGCGCATCACGACCGGCAGGTCCCCTGCTACATCGCGTTCACGACCGAAGAAACGCACCGCATCATCCGCGAGAACGTTCATCGCTCCCCTATGTACAGCGGGCAGATTCAGTCGATCGGTCCGCGCTACTGTCCGTCGATCGAAGACAAGATCGTCAAGTTTCCCGACAAGCTGCAGCACCAGCTCTTCCTCGAGCCCGAGGGTCTGAACACGCACGAAATCTACATCAACGGCTTGAGCACATCGCTGCCCATTGATGTTCAGCTCGCCGTGCTTAAGTCGATCCCTGGCCTCGACGACGCCGAAATGATGCGCCCGGGCTACGCCATCGAATACGACTCCATCGACCCAACCGAACTCGAGCGCACGCTCGAGACCAAGAAAATCGCCGGTCTCTTTCTCGCCGGACAAATCAACGGCACCAGCGGCTATGAAGAAGCCGCCTGCCAGGGATTGATGGCGGGCATCAACGCGGCCCTGAAACTAAAGGGGGAGACACCGCTAATTCTCGACCGCACCGAGGCCTACACGGCCATCCTTATCGACGACCTGATCTCCAAAGGCACGAACGAGCCGTATCGCATGTTCACCTCGCGCGCGGAATTCCGGTTGCAGTTGCGCATCGACAACGCCGACCGCCGCCTGACCCCGCACGGCCGGCGCATCGGGCTGATCAGCAAGGACGCTTGGCGTGATTATGTGGTTAAACAACAGCGGCTGGAAAAAATGAAGCAGTTGCTGGAGAAGACAAAACTTACATCGATGATGGCCGCGCAGGTCAATGCCGGGTCAGCCGACTTCTCTTCGGCGATAGGACAACCGCTATCCCAGCTTCTAAAGCGCCCCGAAGTCGTCATTGAACAACTGACTCCCATCCTCCGCGAACTCGTTGCCGATTGCTTCACGTCGGAGGGAACCGGGGGCGTAACCGACGACCGACGACCGACGACCGACAACAAGCTGTCTTCCTCCGACCGCAACGAACTGAAATCCGTCGAGACAGAAATCAAGTACGCCGGGTACCTCACCCAGCAGCAGCGCTCCATCGATCGCCTCAAGAAGGCCGAACAACGCTCTATTCCCGACTGGTTCGACTACCGCGCTGTCAGCGGCCTATCGCGTGAAATGCAGGAGAAGCTTTTGAAGATTCGCCCGCGCACACTGGGCCACGCTGCGCGTATTCCCGGTGTCACTCCCGCCGCAGTTTCTCTGGTGAACGTCTACATCGAACTGCAAGCGCGTCGCCGCGAACAAGCTGCCGCTCTCTGATTGGCGAACAACTATTCACGCTGCAGAAGCAGGCGTCCTCTATCGGTTGACATCTCGCCCGCCCTCGGTAAACTTTTTCCGTACTGCGCATGTCGCGCCTCTCACGCCACCGCATTCTGCTGCTGGGCATCCTCTCGCCGATATTGGCGTTGATCTGCCACGCGCTCGTCTACGCCACTCTGACCTGGCTGAGCGGCAATCACGAAAAGGATTGGATTTTTCGCCTGTCCGCCTCGACGATCGTTATGGCGGTACCGCTGATCGTCGTCCTCGTCCTGCTGCGCAAGGAGCCACGACCTCTCTCAACCTCGAACAAAGCAGGCCTTGCGTTCGCCCTCCTCTCTCTTGGCTTGGCATCGCATCCCATCTCGGACGGCATGCTCCGCTACAAACAAATCCGTAACTTGAGCATGCACGATGTCCCCGCGCCGCTCTTTGACACCGCAGGACATCTCCGGTCGGACGCAACGGCTCGCTGATCAGAAGGGCAAAGTGGTGCTCGTCAGCCTGTGGGCAACATGGTGTCCGCCTTGCCGCACAGAGATGCCGAAACTCGACCATCTCTATCAGGAGCGCAAACAACAAGGGCTGGTGATTTTCGGATTGTCGGCAGAGGATGCCGACACGCAGCAGAAGTTCGCGCAGCAGGTTCCGGTGAGCTACCCGCTGCTCACGCTGCGAGGCAACGTCCCCGACTTCTACCGTGACATCGTTCGCCTTCCAACCTTAATTCTGATCGACCGCGCCGGCCGTCTGCAGGTTGCGCCCGCTGGTGATCAGCCCTTTGAGAAAGTGCAGGCTGCGGTTGATGCGTTGCTGCTCGCCCCGACCAAGTGAGCCGTAATCAGCTCCCTACTTCGACGGGCACGCCTCGCTCTTCACCGCCGGCAGAATTCGGCCCACGAAATCCTGCGGCGAGGCCGGGTCTTTTAAAATCGACCACCCCGTAAACGTCGCAATCAAATCCCTCTCCGGAAGAATCATGAGCTGCTGCCCGCCGAAGCCTTCTCCCATCCACACGAAGCCCTTCCCATCCTTGCGCGGCAGCAGCCACCACTTGTAGCCGTATTTGAATCCACCCCCCGCACCGATCGCGGGCGTCAGCGACTGCTTCACCCAATCTTTCGAGACGATCTGCTTGCCATCCCACATTCCGTCGTGCAGGTAGAGGTAGCCGACCTTCGCCAGGTCCGTGCCGCTCAAGTACAAGCCGCCCTCGGTATCGGTGACGCCCATGGGCGAGTGCTTCCAGTAGTGCTTAATGCCCAGCGGCTCAAAGACATACTTCTCGCCGTAAGCCTCGATGTCCTGCCCAGTCTCTTTCTGAAAGATGTAGGCCAGCAATTCCGACGTTCCACTGCTGTAATTGAAGACAGTCCCCGGCTCTTTCACCATGGGATGATCGATCACGTATTGCACCCAGTCCTCGCTAGCCTCCATCAGGTTCGCTTCGTTCCTGGGATCGTCGTACGCGACGTCTTCGATCCAAGCCATCCCCGTCGTCATGGTCAGCACGTGTTTCAGCGTAATGCGCTTCTTCCGGTCATCGACGTTCTTCACCTTGGCCGCGTCGAAGTAATGCATGAGCGGCGTGTCGAGACCAGCCTTGAAATCGCCGCGCGTGATCGCTGCGCCCACGATCACCGAACTCACCGTCTTGGTGATCGACTGCATCGTGTGCATATCCGTTCCGTGGTAGTAGGGATGCCATACCGGGTCGAAGTAGTTATAAGGTCCGGTCAACCGTGCGTTCAGCGGCCCCTTTACTTTGGCTTCTTTCCCATAAATCTGCCCGTAGTCGTGAGCGTACTTGTTTTCGAAAACCTGCCTGCCGCAACGGAACAGGGCGAAGCTATCGACTAGCCCGTACTTTCCGCTCGCAAGGTCGCTGTCGAAGGATGCGATCGTTTTTTCATCCAGGTCGACATCGGCTGGCTTCACCTTTTTCCATGCATGAGTAGGCCACGAAGCCGCCTGACCCGATCCTTGAAAAGCCTGCGCCGATGGCATCGCGATCGAAAGCCAGAGGGGGATCATCACCGCCAGGAGAACGGCCCGAGCGTTCGTCTTCATAAAGTTTGCCTTCAGATGTGGAGTGCGTAGCGCAGCGAATCGTAAGTTTGACAGCGGAGCGTGTCAACCACTTCACAGGGCGGGTTCGCTGGCGGGAAGTGAATTATAACGAGCCGGTGATCTTTCTCAGTTCCTGCAGCAGGCCTTCAATATCAGGCAACTGGTCGATGGGATACACCTTCGCGAACTGGATCACACCGCCCTTGTCGACAATGAATGCCGCGCGTTCGCTAATCCCGGGCACGGGTGGCTCGTCCCGCAGGATGCCGAACTTGCGCGTAACTTCTCCATGCGGATAAAAGTCCGAACACAACGGAAACCGCATCATGCCGATTTCTTTGCGTTGCCAGGCCAGATGGCTTTCGATGGAATCGACGCTGATGTCAAGCAACTGTCCGCCTGCTGCCTTGAAACGGGATTCGAGCGAATCCAGGATTGGCAACTGCGACTCACACGTCGGCGTCCAGTCCAGCGGATGGAAAGTCACCACCACGTGTTCTTTTCCCCGGTAGTCGCTGAGCCGGAACTCACCGCGGTTCTCACCTTGGACCGACGGCAAAACGAAATCCGGCGCCCGATCCCCGACCTTCAACGCCACTCCTGCCCCCTAGGTCCTTCCACCTTTGATTGTAATTGGCAGTTGGGGTTGCCGGCTGAATACGGACCATGTAATCCGGTTCCCACACGCGCTCGGGGTGCACCATCCCCTCGTTGCTGGCCCTTCGCAGACTCCCAGAATTTACAGACCTGTAACAATACCGCGCGCTCCCGAAGCTAATATTTCCCGATGGCACTCGCTTCGCAAGAGCCCCTGACTATCGAAGACCTAAGCGGCTCACGGCCCGGCCAGCGCGTTCTGCGCCTGAAGGGGCCAGTCGTGCTCAGCACGCTTTTTCTGTTCCAGTCGACCCTGCGGGCAAAAGAAGAACCGTCGCTCATCATCGATTTCACGGGCGTCCCCTACATCGATTCTGCCGGCATCGGAGCCTTGGTCAGCGCCTACGTCACGCACAACAAAACAGGCCGTTCGCTCGCATTAGTGGGGGTCAACGATCGCGTTCGGAATGCCTTGATCGTGACGCGAGTCGAACCGTTCTTTCGCTTCTTCCCGAGTGTCGAAGAAGCGGAACGCGCTTAAGCAACACTAAGGCGCAAAAACACTAAGTCCGCAAAAACACAAAGTAGCGCCGACGTCTCGCCGGCAGTCGCGAGGGCATCCTGCCCTCGCCCTCCTCTTCTCCCTTTCCTGTAAAGCGATATCCTTAACTTAAGAGAGAACCTCTCCGCAATGTTCACATGTCCTTGACCTGACCCGCGGCCACGCATTAGAGTGTCGGCCACTTTGATTTAGGGGAGGGCTGACATGCTAGATGGCTTCAAGAAATTCATCCTCCGTGGCAATGTAGTTGACTTGGCTGTCGGCGTCGTCATCGGTGCGGCCTTCGGCGGCGTCGTCACCTCTTTCACGAAAGACTTGCTCACCCCCCTCATCGCCGCTCTGGTCGGCAAACCGGATTTCAGCTCCGTCGGCTTCAAGATTGGACAAACAGCGTTCCCGGTCGGCGACTTCATCAACGCTGTCGTGTCATTCGTGCTGGTCGCCGGAGCCGTTTACTTCTTCGTGGTCCTCCCGCTGAATGCGCTCATGGCCCGTCTCAACCCGGCGAAGGAGGCTGCTCCTACAACCAAGCCCTGCCCGGAATGCCTGAGCGACATCCCGATCGAAGCCAAGCGCTGCGCACATTGCTCGCAGCCGGTTCCCGTAGGGCGCGCTGCGTAAGTCGACGTGAATTAGGAGTTCGCAGACTGCTTGTAGTTGACGACATCCCCCTAGACGGCCCCCAAGCCACGGAGTGTCGAAATTCGTTAGCCCAGCCCGTAAGGGCTGGGTAGCTTCGCAACGGACAGCCAGCCCTGGAAGGGCGACATCAACGGCCCCGCCTCCTGTACGATACCCGTATCCATGCATCGCCGTTTCGTCCTCGTCCTCACGTTGACCTTACCCACACTCGTCCTGGCCCAAACATCCTCCTCCAAATCCAAACCCCACGGAAAATCCACCCCAGCCCCGCGCGAAACCGCCGAAACCATCTATCGCAACCCCGAATTCGCCTTCACCTACAAAATCCCCTACGCTTGGATCGACCGCACCAAGCAAATGCAGGACGATTCCGCCGACCCCGCCAAATCCCGCCTGCTGCTCGCCGTTTTCGAACGCCCGCCTGAGGTCACCGGGGACACGATCAACTCCGCCATGGTCATCACCGCCGAAAGCACGGCCTCATACCCAGGTCTAAAAACCGCCGCCGACTACATGGGCCCTCTCACCGAACTCGCCACCAGCAAAGGCTTCAAAGCGGATGGCGGTCCCTACGAATTTCCCGTCGGCGCCACGCCCCTCGTGCGCGGCGATTTCACCCGGAACGTCGGATCCGTATCCATGTGCCAGTCCTCGCTCGTCCTCTTGCGCAAGGGCTTCGTGATCTCATTCACCTTCGTCGCAGGCAGTGAGGACGAGATCGACGAACTCATCGAGAAGCTTTCCTTGACATCCTCCAAGCCCTGACTTTCAAGCGCACCTAACCCCCTTCGAAACCACGGGTTACCGACCCGGTTCGCGCCTCGAAAACCGCCCCTTTTTATGCTAGAATTACATCAGCTTGGGAAGCCCCTAAGTCCACGTAATATCAATCATTTGAAGTCATTCCGGGGCGCCCGATACGTACCACCAGCCTGGGCCTGACACCAAGCGCGTTTCCACGGAGCTGAATGGCCACTAAAGAAACTCTGAACCCCGCTGCGATCGCCGACGCGAAAGCAAAAAATGAGAAGACTCCGGCCACCAATGGCAACGGAGATTACACTGCCGATTCCATCAAGGTTCTCGGCGGCATGGAGGCCGTCCGCAAACGCCCGGCGATGTACATCGGCTCGACCGGCGAGATGGGACTGCACCACCTGGTGTATGAAGTTGTCGACAACTCGGTCGACGAAGCGCTCGCCGGACACGCCGACAAGATCGACGTCACCATCCACATCGACAACTCCGTCACTGTCATCGATAACGGCCGCGGCATTCCGGTCGACAACATGGACATCGATGGCGAGAAAGTTCCCGCCGCCCAGGTCGTGATGACCAAGCTGCACGCTGGCGGAAAATTCGACTCGTCTTCCTACAAAGTGTCCGGCGGTCTGCACGGAGTCGGCGTCTCTTGCGTGAACGCGTTGAGTGAAGACCTCGAACTCGAGATCTGGCGTGATGGATTCACCTGGGAGCAGAGCTACTCAAAAGGCGAACCCACCAGCAAGCTGAAGAAGACGGGCGCAGTAAAAGCCAAGACCGGGACGAAGGTCCACTTCCTGCCCGACAAGAGCATCTTCACCGCAACCGAATACAACTACGACACACTCGCTCAGCGCTTGCGCGAACTTGCTTTCCTGAACAAAGGCCTCCTGATTACGCTGACCGACGAGCGCAACATGGACGCGAAGACCGGCGAAGCCAAGCACACCGACTTCAAGTACAACGGCGGCATCTCGGAGTTCATCAAGCACCTCAACCGCGGCAAGCAGGTTCTGCACGACAAGCCGATCTACATGGAAGCCGAGAAAGACAACGTCGTAATGGAAATCGGCCTCCAATACAACGACGCGTACTCAGAATCCGTCTTCAGCTTCGCCAATAACATCAACACCGTCGACGGCGGCACGCATCTCTCTGGCTTCCGTACATCGCTCACCCGCACCATCAACTACGCGGGCCAGCAGATGGGCTTGTTCAAGGACGTGAAAGAGAATCTCACCGGCGACGACGTTCGCGAAGGTCTCGTCGCCGTAATCAGCGTGAAGCTTCCGCAGCCCCAGTTCGAAGGCCAGACCAAGGGCAAGCTGAATTCGGATATCGCCGGCATCGTGCAAGCATTCGTCAACGAGAAGCTGGGCGCTTTCTTCGAGCAGAACACCACCGTTGCCAAAAAGATCATCAACAAGGCGATCGATGCGGCCCGCGCACGCGAAGCGGCCCGCAAGGCTCGCGACCTCACGCGCCGCAAGGGCGCGCTCGACGGCGGAGGCCTGCCCGGAAAGCTCGCCGACTGCTCCGAGCGTCAACCTGAGCGCTGTGAGTTGTTCCTGGTTGAGGGCGAGTCGGCAGGCGGAACCGCCAAGCAGGGACGCGACCGCCGTTTCCAGGCGATCCTCCCGCTCAAAGGAAAAATCCTTAACGTCGAGAAAGCGCGCTACGACAAGATGCTGGCGCACGAAGAAATTCGCGCCATGATCACCGCGCTCGGTACCGGCATCGCAAAGGATGACTTCGATCCGACCAAGGTCCGTTACGGAAAGATCATCCTGATGACCGATGCCGACGTCGACGGCAGCCACATTCGGACGCTCCTGCTCACGTTCTTCTTCCGCCACATGCAGGAATTGATCAAGCGCAACCACATCTACATCGCGCAGCCCCCGCTCTACGGTTTGAAGAAGGGGCGCACCTTGCAGTACGTGAAAGATGACGACGCGCTCGACAAGATTCTGTTGAAGCGCGCCGCCGACAGCATCGTGATCCGCTACGGCCAAGGGGCTGCCAAGCTCGACGGTGGCAGCCTCTCGCGCTTCATGGCGCAGCTCAAGGAATATCTCGGCTTCTTCGATAAAGTCGACAAGCGCATGCGCGACGAGCAGGTCACCGGGCTTCTTCCGAAGCTGGATCTCGCCAAGCGCGTCGATTTCGAAGGCGACAAAAATACGCCTTCGAAAAAAGTCGATAAGCTCGAAAAAGAACTGAAGAAGATACAGAAGGAACGCGCCTACAAGAATGTCGGCAGCCGCTTCGACGAGGAGCACAACCTCTGGGAAGTCTTCTTCGTCAGCAACCAGGGCACGGAGCGCGTCATCAACTGGGAACTCGTCTCCACTCCCGAGTACCGCCAGTTGCTCGCCAAGTTCAAACAGATCGAGCCCTACATGGAGCCGCCCTTCATGATCGAGACCATTGCGAAGGATACTTCCACCGCGGATGCGGCGGACGAGGCGGCGGAAGCGGAGAACGATACCGTCGAACAGAAAGCCGAGAAGGCCGAGAAGAAACAGGCCACTGGAAAGGCTGCTGGCAAGCGCAAGTCCGAGCCCGAAGTCGTCGAAAAGCCCAACCTGCGCGAGCTATTTAAGTACGTGCAGGAAGCGGGCGGACGCGGTTATGAAAAAACGCGCTACAAAGGCCTGGGAGAAATGACCGCCGAGCAACTCTGGCAAACGACGATGGACCCGGAGCGCCGCACGTTGCTGTCGGTCAAGCTCGAAGACATCGCCGAAACCGAGACGATTTTCACCACGCTGATGGGTGAAGACGTAGAAGCGCGCCGCAAGTTCATCGAAGACAACGCGCTCGACGTAAAGAACCTGGACATCTAGTGAGTCAATGTAGCGCGGGCGCCCTCGCCCGCGTTTCCGGGTAGCAGACTACGGGCGGCGAAAAAGCCGCTCGTTCTTTTTTGTTCGAATCTGCAGGCCCTTCGAAAGAATCCTAACCTGACATGCCACGCGTCGCGCTCGCCACCTCGTCGAACTATCCCAATCTCACCGACGACGATCGCCTTCTGCTCGAACCGCTAGCGCAACACAACATCCAAGCCGAACCAGCCATCTGGAACAACGCATCCCGCGACTGGTCCTCGTACCACGCCGTGGTCCTTCGCTCTTGCTGGGATTACCACCTGCAGCCAGAGAGATTTCTCCGCTGGATCGCGGACCTCGAAGCGCTCCGCATCTCCGTATTCAACTCCGCAGGAATCATTCGTTGGAACTTTAATAAGACGTATCTCCGCAATTTGGAGGCACAAAGCATCGCCGTCGTTCCAACCCTCTGGCCGGAGCATGGCGATCAGGCGTCACTCGTAGATAAGCTCCGCGAGATGGCATGGTCAAAGGCCGTAGTGAAGCCGCGCATCTCAGCCACCGCGTACCGCACACAACTCGTCACTCCTGAAAATGCCGTCTCTGCGCAAGCACTCTTCGACGATCTCCGCCAAGGGCCCGGCGTCATGCTCCAGAAATTCATGGACGGCATCGCAACTGAAGGCGAATGGTCTCTGATGTTCTTCGCAGGCGCATTCAGCCACGCGGTGATCAAATGTCCCAAGCCCGGAGACTTCCGTGTGCAAAATGATTTCGGCGGCACGGCGCACCCGGCCGATCCGCCACCCCACGTACTCGCGGCCGCAACGCAAGCCGTGCAATCAGTCGCGCCCACGCTTTACGCGCGAGTGGACGGCGTAGTCGACGAAGGCCAGTTCCGCTTGATGGAACTAGAGTTGATCGAGCCCGCCCTCTTCCTGTCGGAACACAAAGCCGCCCCGCCCCGATTTGCCGACGCTATAAACCAAGCCCTGAAGTCGACCACATAAAACAGAGTTTGGGGAGGCAAAAAAGCACGTGCAGACTCCAAGCTCTCCACTGTAGCGCCGCCATCTCGGCGGCAGTCAGGCGGGCGTCTCGCCCGCCCCACCACCGCTCCAGCAAAACAAATCTCCTGCAAGCCGCGCCGAGAAGCACGTTCTCGTCACAGGAGACAGCACATGTCAGCCTTCACCAATTCCTTCAAATCCGTCGAGAAGTACTGGGTACCATTTGCGGTCGTAAGCGGCGGGATCCTTCTACTAGCAGCGATCGCGATCCCGAACCTGCAACGCGCTCGGATGTCCGCGTACGAATCAAAGCGTCAATCGCTGGCGCTTCCCCGAGAGGAAGCCGCGGATCACATGTACGCCGGCCTTCAGGCCACAACCGCCGCCAAGTCCGGCTTGGGCACCAACCAACCAATCTCCGCTGCCTTGCGAGTCGATCAAGCCCCATCCCCGGCCCCACCCGCTTCCGTCACCATCGATCGCAAACTCGTGCGCACCGGAGCGCTCGAACTCACAGTGAAAAGTCCGGCCGACGCCGCCGAACAAATTCGCCTCATGGCCGAGTCCATGGGCGGTTACCTGGAGACCGCGCAAATCGGCGGAACAAAAGAGGCTCCCACCGCCGACATCACCATCCGTGTTCCGGCCTTACGTTTTAACGACGCCACGCTCGGCATCCGCAAGCTTGCCGCTCGCGTCGAAAGCGAAAAAACTGACGCCCAGGACGTCACCCGCCAATACGTTGACATGGAAGCGCGTCTCCGCAACTTGCACGCCGAAGAAGCGCAATACCTCGTCATTATGAAGAGCGCTTACAAGGTGGATGACCTGCTCGAAGTCAGTGAAAAGCTGAGCGAAGTCCGCGGGCAGATCGAGCAACAACAGACCGAATTTCAGACGCTCTCAAAGCAGGTCGAGACCGTGGCGATCACGATCTCGCTGCGCGCCCTCGCCGACACCCAGGTCTTCGGCCTGAACTGGCGCCCGCTCTATCAACTCAAGGTGGCGGCCCGCGACGGACTAGAGGCCATCGCCGACTATGCCACCGCCATGACCGCTGTTGTGTTCTATGTTCCGGTTGTCCTGGCCTGGAGCCTGACCATCTTGTTCTCTGTCGTCGTTGCGTGGCGGCTGTTCCGCTGGACCGGTCGGCGCTTCTTCGCGTGGCCCGGGGACTCGTCTACCCAGAAAGCTGCAAATTCTGTTTAGCCACAAGCGCAAGCGAGAAAATTCCATGACCACATGAAACGCCAGTTCGTCAGGAACGCTCGACGCGATCCAGTTTGTCTCCCCTCGCACGCCGGTCGAACACTGAAGGCCGATCGAAGCCGGCCTCCCCCACTCCAGGTGAGATCGGCCTTCAGAACTTCTCTCCAAGTTACTTTCGCCAAAAAATGCGATTACCTCCGATTACTGAGGTGTCTCGCTGCGATGCACGGACGCCGGGCCCGGACCGCAAGTTTCCCGGCATCCACCGTTCTTCCAACAGACGCGATCGACGCGTCGCAGCGGAAACGAGGAAACTCAACGTGAAAACACTCTTGCTCACCCTGGCGCTTTGTTTCGCAGCAACCGCACAGGAGAAATCGACCACGCCGGAATTTCGACCGGCCCTCACCATCTACAACCAGAACTTCTTCGTCGCGCGCGAGCACTTGCCGCTCGACCTGAAGTCCGGCGCCAACCACATCGAATACACCGGCGTCGCCGCGCACGTCGAGCCCGACTCCGTCATCCTGCGCGATCCCGCCGGACGCACCCTGCAGATCCTCGAACAGAACTACCGCAACGATCCCGTCTCGCAGGAACTGCTGCTTTCGTTCTATGAAGGCAAGACCATCGAATTCCAGGTGCAGCCCGGCCCAGATCATCAAGGGCAAAATCATCCGCAGCGGCTACGTCCCCAGCTACACCGCCAATGGATATCAGCAGCAACCCGCTTACAGCCAGCCCATCATCGAAGTCGACGGCGTCCTGCGTTTCGGGTTGCCCGGACAGCCTTTGTTCCCGGCCCTGAGCGGAGATTCCATCCTCAAGCCGACCCTCAGTTGGTTGCTTGAAACGGACAAACCCGGCGCCTTCGATGCCGAACTCTCCTACGTCGGCGGCGGCATGAGCTGGCACGCGGACTACAACTTAGTCGTCGCCGACGGCGCGAACCAGTCCAACCTCGTCGACCTGGTCGGCTGGATCACCATGCAAAACCAGAGCGGCAAGACTTTCGAGAACTCACAGATCAAGCTGATGGCGGGCGATGTAAACAAGCTTGTGCTGCCAGGCGTGCCAATGGCAGTGTCCGGCGCTATGAAAGCTCGCATGGCCGACGAGCGCGCCGAGAATGTCGTACAGGAAAAATCCTTCGACGAATTCCACCTCTACACCCTGCAGCGCAGCACGACGCTTCATGACCAAGAAACGAAGCAAGTAGAATTCGTAAGCGCATCCGGCATCCGCTCGCAACGTCTCTACGTCTACGACGGCGCGCAACTCGCTCAATACGGTTACTACAATCCCGAACAGATCCGGCAGGAACCTAGCTACGGCACGCAATCAAATCCAAAAGTTTTCGTCATGCAGGAATTCAAGAACTCCGAAGCCAATCACCTCGGCATCGCCCTTCCCAAGGGCCGGCTGCGTTTCTACCGCCGCGATACCGACGGCCATCTTGAATTCATCGGCGAAAACTCCATCGACCACACGCCCAAAGACGAAACCCTGCGCCTGTATACCGGCAACGCCTTCGACATCGTCGGCGAGCGCAAGCGCACCAACTATCATGTCGAAAACAGCCAGCACTGGATGGACGAGTCTTTCGAGATTCGTGTGCGCAACCACAAGAAAGAAGCGGCGAACATCCGCGTAGTCGAGCATCTGTACCGCTGCAACAACTGGAAGCTGGCCGAGCAGTCGACCGCTTCCCACAAAATCGACGCGCAGACCATCGAGTTCCCAGTAACGGTGAAGCCGGACGGAGAAACAGTAGTCACCTACACAGTCCACTATTCGTGGTGAGCAGCGGCAAGCTAAAAGTAGCGCCGGCATCCTGCCGGCAGTCGCGAGCGCATTTTGCGCTCGCCCTAAACAAAGCCGCCGCGGCCTCAAGAGCCACGGCGGTATTTCAAAAGATTCTCTCTGCGTTCTCTGCGGCCGTTCTCTGCGACCTCTGCGTTAAAAGCTTTTATCTTCCGTCTGTCCCTGAACCGCGACCCAGCTAACAACCCGATACCGGCGAGCAAACATCGCCCCCACCACCGCAATCACCAGAAAGCAAACCACGCTGGCCTCCGGCCCGACGCTTCCCCCAGTCAGCCAGTCGCCGCCGCGAAATATCGGCCGCATCAGATGCCCCGGCTCGATCGTCCCACTGTCGGGCACGGAATAAAGAAACGTCTGCCCCCAATCCCAAAACGCGTGGAATCCAACCGCAAACCACAGGCTTCCGGTCCGGTACAGCGTAAGGCAGAAAAACATTCCGATCGCAACTACACCCAGCAGTCCCACTAAAGTCTCGCCCGGGTTCACCACATGGATCGCTCCAAACACCAGCGACAACGCCACCGCCGCAGGCCAGAAGCCCCACGCGCGCGCCAGCGTGAGCAAGGCGTATCCGCGCACAAGCGATTCTTCAAAAATTCCGACCAGCACGAAATAAACGGCCCAGAACGCTGCAAACTTTAGAACTCGAGTTCCGTGCAGCACCACTTGCCCGAAGTAGAATGCGTGCGCGATCCTCAGCGCGACCAGCAACAGAGTAATTGCCGCCAGCCCCCACAGCGCACCCTCCCAGAACAATTTCCCGAATGCCTTTCGCACCGGCAGTCCATAGTCCCCGATGCTGCGTCCTTCAAAACGTCCCATCACAATTGCTGGAAGCAACGCTCCCAGGGCCATTGCGAATTCCTGGTACATCCCGCGCCACAACAAAGCCGGCCCATGCACGGGCTCGTGAAAAAGCGATACGCCGAGCCACATCAACGCGTACACAGTAATCGCAGCAAAAGAGAAGTACCCGATGGCCTTCCATACCGCTTGCACATCTTCGCTAGCAAAAGACTTGAGCGCACCGCCAAACTGCTCACGCGGTGGTTCTCCTGTGTCTTCATGCGCGGGACTCGCCGCCGGATCGACGAGCGGCTTCTCAGGCGGGATCGATGCTGGACTCTGCGGCTCGCTCATCACGAAGTACTGCGGAATCGGGCTTCGTCATGGTAAAACACTCGCTCCTTATTCTTCGCCGATTTTTTATGCTGGGACCTGTAGGCAGACCACAATGGATCGCCGGAACTCTGCTGCTGATCTTCCTGGCACAATGCACGTGGCTCATCAGCCAAAGCCTGCGCACCGGCGACATGGACCTCCGCGAATGGTATCGCCTCGATACCGGCCTGCGCATGTGGCACCGCTCGCCACCCGTCGCCACGGCTGACCCGCATTCCGCCCTCAGTCCCGGACCGCCGCCCCGCATTCGCGACAACGATGGCTTCGATCCCGATCACTCCGCACTCTGGTACTTGATTTCGTCCGCGCCCCTGCTGGTCTGGCCGGGCCGCTTTCAATCCAACTCGCTCTTCTATTGGGGATGGCTCGCTCGCGCCCCCTATCTTGCTTTCGGCCTTTTGCTGGGTGCGTCTCTCTGGTACGTCGCCCGTCGTCTCTATGGCAACGAAGGCGGATTTGTCGCGCTCATTCTCTACTGTTTCTCGCCCGGCATGATTCGCGCGGCATCGGTCTGGTTCGCGGAACCAGAAACGGGCGCGGCCTGGGGTGCGTTCGGCACCATCTTCACCGCCGTCGCAGTTGCACACACGCTCTACGCTCCTCGTGAAGTGGTTCTATGGAACTGGCGTCGCACGCTGTTGCTCGGCGTCTCGCTGGCACTCGCGGTCGGCTCGCAATTCTCGCTAATCGTGATGGCGCCCTTCGCGCTGCTGCTCATGCTCTATCTTGCCCCCACGCGCCGCGGTGCCGCTCTCACAATCTGGGCCGCGGCCTGCGCCATCGCGATTGCGTTGATATTCGCTGCCTATTTCTTCAGCCCGTCAGCGTTCTCCAGTGGGCTGCGCCATGCCACTTGGCTCGGTTTCACTCCGCAGGTCTTTTCCATGTCCGCCGCCTATCGCGAAGTGTTCGCGGTCATGGGACAGAACATTCCGGCCCTGGTCTTCGCTCTCCCCATCGCTCTAGCCACATACATTCTGTGGCCGCGCGCCCGCTACTTCGGCAACACCGCCCCGCTGCTGGTCGCGATCTTCTGCCTCATCCTCGGCTTCGCCACGCCGCACTACCAGGGTTTGGGATTTCAGCTGATCGCCATCCCCTTCCTGTTCGTCTTCGTTGCGGGAATCTGCGCCGACCTGCTGGAAACTAAACAGCGCACCCTGGTGATGGCCTGCACTTTCGGACTGCTTTTCGCATACGCCTTTTGGAGCATAGTCGAACTGGCCCGAGCCGGATCCGCTCACTAAAACAACCCATCCGGCCTGAACTTGTCATCCTGAGCAACGCGAAGAACCTATGGACTCCTTCGTCTAACTCCCAACAAAGTGATGGGGTTATACGAATGGGCGCGCGGTCGGTCCCTGAGAGGTTACCGTGATTACCATTTCTCCTCCGCCTTGAGAGAACGAATTTCCGCCCGCCGCATCTAATAAACGGGAGAGTGCCATGCCGCTTCACCTGGAGTATCATCCCCAAATGCGGTACGGGACGCTGGTTTTCGCGGTTTTGTCCGTTGCTTTCTTCTCGCTCTCAGCCTCGGCGCAGGCGAATGGCGTGCCCCCATCGGTTACTTCATTCGGGTTCGGCGGGCAGCCCGGCTTCCACGGAACTCCGCCCAGTGTAACCTCGCTGGGTCCGCACGGCGCGACTCCTCAGCACCCCGTGCATCCGCATCCGCTCCAGCCGCAAGCTGGCGGACAGCCCGGCCATCATCACCATCACGATGGCAGCAACCAGAACTCCTATCCTTATTACGTGCCCTACTACATCCCATACTACCCGGCGATGGACTACGAAGGCCCGGCCGAAGATTCCGCCGCGGCGCAGGATCCGCCCGACACTTACGAAGGCGGTCCCACGATCTTCGATCGACGTGGCTCCGGCTCTCCCGCTGCCAACGACTACGTAGCCGAAAGGCCGAGAGCCGCGGTTCCTCGACCGCCAGCGCCGGTGGCAGCCGCCTCTGACGATCCGCCTCGCGCAGCGCAGGTACCCGATCCACCAGCGGCAGCGCAGCCGGTGATCGCCTTGCAGGCGACCATCCTCATTTTTAAGGACGGCCACAAGCAGCAGATCGGCAACTATGCGATCGTCGGCTCGAATCTCTACGACTTGACGCCCGGGCGTCGCCAGAAAGTCGCGCTCACCGATCTCGACCTCGACGCCACGCAAAAAGCGAACGACGACGAAGGCAACGACTTCCGTCTGCCGCAACTGCCCGACGGTAATTGATCCCATGTGGAAGCGAGCACTTGGCGTATCTCTTACGCTGTGGATATGCGCGGCAAGCTCGCTTTCACAGACAGCTCCAGCCGGCATCCGTTTCACAGGCGGACCGGCTTCCGGGAATTCTTCGCGCCACCACTTCGCGCGCACGTTCAACGCAGGATTTCCGATATGGCCCGATTACCTACCGTCGAACGATGGGGCGCCGTCGGTGATCGTTGTCCAGGCGCCGGCAGCTCCGGTCGAGCGACCGGCCAGCAAGCCTGACGATCCAAAATCCGCAGCACCCCTGCTGATCGAGTGGCAAGGCGATCGCTACGTCCGTCGCACATCAGCGGACGCAAACTCACGCGCCAGCCAGCCCGACTACATCGCTGACGCGAAAGCCGCAGCCACAACCAGGACTGTCATCTCCAGTCGCCCGACGAAAAAATCCGAACTGCCGCCGACCACGTTCATCTTCCGCGATGGCCACCACGAACAGTCCAGCGACTACTCGATCATCTCCGGGATCATCTACGCGCGCCCCGATTACTGGACCGATGGCCAGTGGTCCAGGCAAATCCGTCTCTCCGATCTCGACATGCCCGCGACCATAAAGTCGAATCAAAATCAAGGCATCGCCTTCCGGGTTCCGGGCGCCCCCAACGAAATAATCACGCGCCCGTAACTAGCGACACCGCCAGTACGCCTGCATTGGATAGTGCCGATTTTGTAGCGCCGGCATCTTGCCGGCAGTCTTGAGGGCGTCTCGCCCTCGGCTCAAGGCTACAAGACGGGCGTATAAATTCCCGAAGTCCCCAGCGCAAGCCGAACCCTTCCCCCAACCACCGCATCCATAACCAGACATGCCATCCCCCACCGACGAACCCGCGATCCGCTCCTCCTCGGCTCCCTGGATCCTCGCCGCCGCCATCCTTGGCAGCAGCATGGCCTTCATCGACAGCACCGTCGTTAACGTCGCCCTGCCCGCGCTCCAATCCACCTTCAACGCTACCGTCATCGACGTCCAATGGGTCGTCGAATCCTACGGCCTCTTTCTGGGCGCGCTCATCCTCGTCGGAGGCTCCGCCGGAGACCTCTTCGGCCGTCGCCGCGTCTTCGTCATTGGTGTCACCATCTTTGCCATAGCTTCCGCGGCCTGCGGCCTTGCGCAAAACATCCACCAACTCATCTACGCCCGCGCGATTCAAGGCGTCGGTGCCGCGCTGCTAACACCAGGAAGTCTTTCGATCATCAGCGCCTCTTTCCCTGAGGAACAACGCGGACGCGCCATCGGCACCTGGTCCGGATTCACCGCCATCACCACGGCTCTCGGCCCCGTGCTCGGCGGATGGCTCATCGAGCACGCCTCCTGGCGCTGGATCTTCTATATCAATCTCCCGCTCGCGCTAGGCGTCATTGTCATCTCACTCTGGCACGTACCAGAAAGTCACGGCCCAGCGGCCAAGCGACTCGATTTCATGGGCGCTCTGCTTGTCACCATCGGTCTCGGCGGCATGGTCTATGGTCTCGTCGAATCTCCGCGACTTGGCTGGACGAATCCCGGTGTCGCCGCAAGTTTGTTGGCCGCCGTCCTCTGCCTCGCAGCCTTCCCTTTCGTCGAAGCCCGCGCCCCGAACCCGATGGTCCCGCTCAAACTCTTTCGCTCGCGCACCTTCTCCGGCGCGAACTTGCTGACGCTCTTTCTCTATGCGGCCTTGGGACTTTTCTTCTTCGTTTTCCCGATGAACCTGATCCAGGTGCAGCACTACTCGGCCACGGCCGCGGGTGCGGCTGCCCTCCCGCTCATCCTGCTGATGTTCGTACTCTCCCGCTGGTCCGGTGGCCTCGTGACGCGCTACGGCCCGAAGCTCCCGCTCATCATCGGCCCACTGATCGCCGCCGCTGGGTTTGCGATGTTCGCGTTGCCCTCGGTCGGCGGATCCTACTGGACCGCCTTCTTTCCCGCCTTCGTCGTTCTCGGATTCGGCATGGCCGTGAGCGTCGCCCCGCTCACCACCACCGTGATGACAGCCGTCGATCGCGACCACTCCGGCACGGCATCCGGGATCAACAATGCGGTCGCGCGCGTAGCGGGCTTGCTGGCGGTCGCTGTCTTCGGCATCGTAATGGTCAATGCCTTCGCCGCCAACCTCGACCACGAACTAGCGCGTCTCGATGTCTCACGACAAGTCCGCGAACAACTCCACTCCGACCGCACCAAACTGGCCGCCATCGAAGTCTCCTCAGACGTAGTTCCCAATTCACCACCCGCGCAAAATTCCCCGGTCGCCAACTCCTCTCCAGAACTGAAAGCTGCGATAGCACACTCGTTCGTCTACGCGTTCCGCATCATCGCTCTCTGCTGCGCCTCCCTATCCATAGCCAGCGCAGCCAGCGCAGGCTTGTTCATAAAAAGGCAAGGCTCGGCGGCAGATGTTCCCTGATGGCAGCGCCGGGGCGTATCACGGCAACGTGGGGTCGGGGGAGCCCGGGGTCGTATCAGGGCACGGCTTCAGGCGTGCCGCAAAACGTCGCGAAAACGCGCCTTTAGGCGCTGTCTCCCCACCCAAATCGGTAGGCTGATCAGTAACCCCTCAACCGTCCAAAAACACCCCTATTCGTGGTATAATTTCACTTGATCCAAGGCCAATTAACATCCTGTAAATACAATGCTTTACGGAAGACTCAACCCCTTCCAAGAACGCCCGAAGGCCAGGCCCAGACCGCGCGTCCAAATTCACAAAGCTAGTAGCTAAAAGCTAGCCGCTAAGAGCTAACTCATGGCAGACGATCAAAACCCCGAACTCCCGTTACCTCCACCGCCTCCGGGCGAAGGCGGCTCTCCCGGCGCCCTGAACATTCAGCCCGTCAACATCGAAGACGAGATGCGCCGGTCGTATCTCGACTATTCGATGTCGGTCATCATCGGCCGCGCGCTCCCCGACGTCCGCGACGGACTGAAGCCGGTGCATCGCCGCATTCTCTACACGATGCAGCAAATGGGCCTCGCGCCCAACCGCGCTACCCGCAAGTGCGCCCGCATCGTCGGCGACGTGATGGGTAAATACCATCCGCACGGCAATCTCGCCGTGTACGACGCTCTCGTGCGCCTCGCACAGACCTGGAGCATGCGCTACCCGCTGGTGTTCGGACAAGGCAACTTCGGCTCAGTCGATGGAGATCCTCCGGCAGCCGACCGTTACACCGAAGCCAAGCTCGCACAAGTTGCAACCTCGCTCCTCGAAGATCTCGACAAGGAGACCGTCGACTTCCGTCCCAACTACGACGACAGCGAAGTCGAGCCTGAAGTGCTGCCCGCGCGCATCCCGAATCTCCTGGTCAACGGCTCCGACGGAATCGCCGTCGGCATGGCCACGAAAATTCCGCCGCACAATCTCACCGAGATCGTCGACGCCACCATCACGCTGGTGAACAACCCACACGCCCAGTTGGCGGAGATTCTCAAGTTCGTACAAGGCCCTGATTTCCCGACCGCCGGAATCATTCACGGCCGCGCGGGAATCGTTGACGCCTACAAGACGGGCCGCGGCCGTTTCATGATGCGAGCCCGCGCCGCCATCGAGACCCTCACCAAAGATAAACAGGCGATCATCGTCACCGAAATTCCGTTCCAGGTGAACAAGGCCCGCCTGGTCGCGCGCATCGCCGAACTGGTGAACGACAAGGTCATCGACGACATTTCCGATATCCGCGACGAAAGCGACCGCGACGGCATGCGCATCGTCGTCGAACTCAAGCGCGGCGCCGAAGCCCAGATCGTCTTGAACCAGCTCTTCAAGCACACCGAGATGCAGCAGGGCTTCAGCATGATCCTGCTGGCCATCGCCCACGGGCAGCCGCGCGAGATGGGCATCATCCAGGCGCTCCAGTATTTCATCAACCACCGGGTCGAAGTCGTCCGCCGCCGCACTGCTTACCTGCTGGCCAAGGCGCAGGATCGCGAGCACATCCTTGAAGGCTACCTGACCGCGCTCGATCACCTCGACAACGTGATCACCATCATCCGCGCCAGCGCCAACCGTGCCGATGCCCGCGAAAACTTGGTCGCCTACTTCGGTGGCAAGAAGATCGACATCAACACCACCGGCCGCGCGCCCAAGCTCGAGCCCGAGAAGCCCTTCACCGCGAAACAAGCCGATGCCATCCTCGAACTGCAATTGCATCGCCTGACCAAGCTCTCCATCGACGAAATCTCAAACGAGCTGAAAGAAATCCGAGAGCGCATCACCGAGTACCAATCCATCCTCGGCTCGGAAAAGAAATTACGCGGCGTAATCATCAAGGAATTGGAAGAGGTCAAGAAGCAATTCGGCGACGCTCGCAAGACCATCATCGAAGACGAAGCAGCTGAAATCCAGCTCGAAGATCTCATCGCCGACGAGCAGGTCGCCGTCACCGTTAGCCACTCCGGCTACCTGAAGCGCACGCCCATCTCCACCTACCGCATGCAGCGCCGCGGTGGCACGGGCCGTACCGGCATGAAAACGCGTGACGAGGATTTCGTTGAGCAGCTCTTCGTCGCCTCGACTCACGCCTACATCCTGATCTTCACCAGCGCCGGCCGAGTCTACTGGCTCAAGGTCTACGAGATTCCCGACGTCGGCCCCGCTGGCAAGGGCAAGCACATGGGCAATCTGATCTCGCTGCAAGCCGGCGAGACCGTGCGCACCATGCTCGCCGTCCGCGACCTGGAAGAAGCAGGGAAGTACGTCTTCTTCGTCACCCGCAACGGCACGGTGAAGAAGACTGAGCTGAAAGACTTCTCGCACGTGCGCTCCATGGGCATCATCGCCATCAACATCGAGCAGAACGATGAACTGGTCGCGGCCACGCTCACCGATGGCCAACAGATCATCTTCCTCGCTTCGCACGAAGGCCAGGCCGTTCGCTTCGAAGAAGGCGACGTTCGTTCCATGGGCCGCAACGCTACCGGCGTCCGTGGAATGAACCTTGCCGACAAGGACTACATCGTCGGCATGGCCACCACGCCCAAACCCGGCGCCAAGGTCGAGAAGAAGGAAGGGGTTGAGGATCTCGTGCCCGAGAAGGGCTCGTTGATTCTTTCCGTCACCGAAAACGGCTACGGTAAGCGCACCCCCGCGGACGAATACCGCTTAACTAACCGCGGCGGCAAGGGCGTAATCAATGTGAAGACGACCGAGCGTAACGGCAAGGTCTCCACCATTGCCCAGGTCGCAGAAGATTCGCAGGTCATGCTGATCAGCCAGTACGGCAAGATCATCCGCATGGACTCGAAGACAATCCGGGAATCCGGCCGCTCCGCGCAGGGCGTCCGTCTGCTGAACCTGGAACCGGGCGACCGCGTAGCCGCTGCTGTAGTCATCCCGCCCGATGAAGCACCGGGCAACGGCAACGGTTCTCTGCTCCAGTAACTTGGTTTTCCTGAAGGGTGCCCCGTCCAAGCTCAGCTTGGGCGGGGTTTTTGACTTTTCAACCAGCACTGAAGACAGAAGAAGTGCGATTCGCCTGAGGAACCCGAACCCGGAGAGAAGTGTTCTCGTCAGGACGAACCAGTCCCGAAGGGACGGCACAGGAAAGCCCCGGACGTCAGTCCGGGGTAAGCGCGAAAACGTGAGTAAGCCCTGTAGGGGCGACACCCCGCGATGCGCGGCGTAAGCGCGCAAGCCCCTACCGCAACGCCGGATTCCCAGGCATCGGATGACTCGCCTCATTCGCGTGCGGCACCAGTTGTTTGTACACCGCGCTCGGCACATCCGACTTCCAATACCCCGCCGTCTTCGCAAATCCCACAATCCCGCAAAACATTACCGCCACACCCGCCGCAAATGCCCACGTCGGCATCTTGCGCGTTGCCGGAATTAACCGCGGAAGCGCCATCTGCAGCGCACCTTCCGCTGGACACACCGCCACGCACTCCAAACACCCAGTGCACTCCGCAGATTTGATCGTCACCAGTTTATCCACGGGCAACAACGACGGGCAGGCCTTCGCGCACTTCGCGCAATCAATGCACGCCGATTCATTCCGCCGAATGCGAAACGGGCTAAACACCGACGCCAATCCCAGCAACGCCCCATAAGGGCACAAATACCGGCACCAGAAATTCTGCACGAACACCGATGCCACCGCCAGCACGCCGATCACGATCAATCCAGTCGACCCGATAAATCGGAAGAAATTCAGCATCTTCACGTCGGCCACGATCCCATACGGACTCTGCATGAATCCTGCAATCGCGGTGGCTGACATGCTCGCCACAGCCCACAGAAAAAATCCGAGCAGCACATACTTCAAACCGCGCAGCGGAATATCCACCCACCGCGGCAAATGAAAATTCCGCCCGAAGATTTTCTGTCCCAACTTCCCGAGATACTCCGAAAAGGTTCCCACCGGACACAGCCAGCTGCAGAACGCCTTGCGGAATAAAAATGAAATCGCTACGAACGTCACCAGCAGAAACATCGCCGCCGGATGCAGGTCCGGCACGCGCCCGGTCAGCAGAAAATATTTGAAATTCATCATGCCTGCGATGGGCAGCCAGCCCTCAACACCCGCCGGCCGCGAGACGTAAGCCGACGCACCCGCCGTCTCATAGTGCCGCACCCACAGGTAGAACTGGCCACCCAACCAGACATTCATCAGGAGAAATGCAAACTGGTATCCGCGCCGCAGCGCCTGCGAATAATCGCGATCCTTGCGTCGGATCAATTTCTTCTTTGCCGTTGCGTGTGCCGTACGCAGAGAGTCGTTCGACTCCGCGTCGTTCCCTTCGCGCATGCTGTGCACGCCCTCGAGCACCCCCGCTGCGGCCGTACCTAAGATTTCGCTATGAAGTTGACTCGCCATCACCTTGCCTCACCACGCTTCAAGGTTAGCGGCCTCATCACACTAGGGCTGTGACGCGCGTCACAAAGGCAAAGCTCTTGTTTGCAGACACTTCACCCGTGTCCGTCCGTGTCACTTCTTCGACTCCTCCGCCTGCGTCAGGAAGTAGAAGAAAAGTTATGAAAAGAGGGGAAGGGCACGAGTTCAACTCGTGCCACCAAGCGTCTGGAAATGGCCGCGCTTCAGCGCCTGAGGTAAGCTTTTCAGCAGACCCGCGGGAGCAACCAAATGATCTTCGACCTCAGCCACAAACTCGCCCCCAACATGCCCGCATACCCGGGCCTGCCCGATTCCAAAATTCCACGTCTTCCTGGCTCACGGCGACGCAGGAAAACACGCGCACTATGCGCCGGGAACGTCATTCCAAATCGCCTCCTATGAAATCGGCGGCAACACCGGCACGTACCTCGACGCACCGTTCCATCGTCATCCCGCACGGACACGATCTCGCCTCGGTGCCGCTCGAAAAGCTGGCCAACGTGCCGGGCCTCGTGATCCCCGCGCCCGAAGACGGCCCCATCGAACCCGCTATCTTTTCCGGATTCGCCGTGCGCGGAAAAGCCGTCCTCCTCCACACCAACTGGTCCCGGCGCTGGGATTCCGGCGACTATTTCCATTCGGGACCGTTCCTCACCGCGGCCGCGTCCGAACACCTCGTCCATGCAGGTGCCACGCTGGTCGGCATCGATTGCGCCAACATCGACAACATGCAGGACCCCGTCCGCCCAGCCCACACCATCTTGCTCGCCGCCGACATTCCGATCGTCGAACACCTTCGCGGTCTCGATCAGCTTGAAGGAAAAAACTTCGCCTTCTTCGCGGTCCCCCCAGCAATCGAAGGCGGCACATCCTTCCCAGTTCGCGCCCTGGCGATTTGCGTGTAGACCATCGCGGAAGTCTTCGCAATGCACTTCGCCAAAACAATCTTGTCATCCTGAGCGAAGCGAAGGACCTATGCACTCCGCGGGCTGATAGGCGGTGCAATTACTGGCGCATAAACCAACCCAGAAATGAATCCCCTTAAAAATAAGTCCCCGAACAAAAGTCCGGGGAATTTGCCCGATCCCAACGATTGTCGACAGCTCATCTCACTCCGCCCAAATTCACTTTCCTCCGCCAAAATCCACCACTTCATTCTCCAGCGGCAACTCATTCTTGTGCGCCCCAGGAAACCAGCTGCGGTCAATCTTCCCAGCGTCGCCCTTCTCAAAAAATCCATCATCCCCATCGAGTCTCCCCTGGCTCTGAAACCCCTCGATCTCGTACGGCAACCCGCGCGACGCCAGCGGCGACGGTCCATCCATCACGTGAAAATGCAAATGCGGCGCCGACGAGTTCCCCGTGTTCCCCAGATGCCCGAGCACATCCCCGGTCTTCACGTGATCGCCAACCTTAACGGCTACCGTGCCCGTCTTGATATGCGCATACAACGCGAAATTTCCATCTCCCATATCAACCACGATGTGATTCCCCGCGAGCGTTTCGACAGTCACGCCCTTCGGCGGACCAGGAACCTGTTCCACCATTCCATCGGTTGCCTCTACTACCGTCCCCGCAGAGGCGGCATATACGGGCACTCCGAAAAATGGATAACTCGTTAACTGATCCATCGCGCCCTTGAAGAGCCGCCCCTCCGTATCCACGCGGATCCAATCGATCGCGAAACGCTGCGCGATGTAAGCCTTGCCGTTGAAGGCAAGTACCGAACCACGATGCGCAGAGATTTGCGCGCAGCATCCATTGATCGCGACCCATCCCGGGCCGCGCAGCGGCGGTGCAACGACAATCGGTTTCTTTGGATCGACCGGAGTCGGTGCGCCTTCAAACGTAACGTTGGCAGGCATGCCAGCCTGGAGTTCGCCACCCGCGCCCTTGTGCTCGTTGCTGGCGTCGGGCATTGAGCGCGAAACCGATATCCTATGCTTGATGTCCTTGGGCGCCACGGCGCTCGCTGGCAGAGTCACATCGAGGAAAGCGTAGGCGGAGTGCGAAGGCGCCAGCGCCGTGCCCGACTCCCCTCCATTGATCCGGAAAATATCGCTGAGTTCTTTTCCCTTCCACTCGGTCAGCACCACACCCGAATCCGCATCGACGGCCGCAATCGAATCCACTTGCGAGATCATTTTCGTCTCGTTCACAAACGAGAGCTCGTAAGCGAGATGAACGCGTCCGTCCGCGCCCGCCACAGGACGTGGCGAAATCACTGGCTGCACCACCAGGCCCGTATACACCTCTGCACGATCCGCCGCAAAAGCAAGACCAGTCGCTCCGCAGATCGCCGCTCCCGCGATCAAAACCAGGGCCCCGTGCACAGCCTTCTTACCAAGCATGATCCCTCCGTAAATCTGAATTCACGGATGGTTTCACGCCGAACAAAGCTGGTCCACTTTGAAGCAACTCGCAGGGGAGCTCGTCATCCCGAGCGAAGTGAGACGAAGCCGAACGTAGTCGAGGGACCTTGCGTTTTCCCCGATTCGCATGGCGAGCCACAGGTCCGAGCAGCAAACACGCTACGCCTTCCTCTTATAGTGAATCGGCCACTGCACTTCCCAGGTCTTACCGCCGTCCTTCGATGCCTCCCAGCTCCAGTCAAATTCATTATGCGAAATGTTCTTGAACACCATGCGCTGGATGACCTTGGTCCCATCCGCCCGCACAGCATCGCGCGCCAAAATCATCTGCCCGTCTTTAAACTCGCCAACGAAATCCAGGTACGCGCCCTCGTTATCGACCCAGGTCTGTTTCCACTTGCCAGCCCGCGTATCGAAAATCGACACGCTCATTCCGCGCAAATGCATCGCGCTCTCGCCCGAAAAATTTTCCTCCACGACGCACGTCTCCAAAACGCGCCGGACCGTGTTCGTCCCATGCCCCACTTCCCCCTGCTTCTCACCCGGCCAGGTCAGATCCCATTCGCCAACCCAGAACTCCAACTGCCTCTGCTCGGCCGCCGCACAAGGATTCGGCGGTGCCGCCGCGGTTCCCCCCTGTTGAGCGCCCGCACATGCACTCAGCAGACAAATCACACACACAACACTCGCTATTCGCATCATGACGACCCTCCCCGTCCAAAGACGCGGCAGCCGCCAAAAGGTTGGCAAATCTCTGGATTCAATAAGGCCGGCAAAGACCAAGTCGCAGAGCGGCGAAATTCATTAGCCCAGCCCGTAAGGGCTGGGCTAGCACGAGAGTGATCCGCCAGCCCCCGCAGGGCGGCACACCTGCGCAACGGGCGTCGGCCCGTAAGCCGGCGCAGACAATCGCCTTTGTGACTCCCTCGAAAAACACGCTTGATATTTCCGCGGACGGCCTGCGCGAACTACTGCAAGAATCTCGTTCTCCCTCAAACAAAACCGAGGCCTGACACCAACTTCAAATTTCTGATACACCTACCCCTTGCCCTTCGACTCAGTCATCGTGCTGTTCGTCGCGGGAATTCTCGGCGGCGCCCTGAATGCCGTCGCCGGGGGCGGCAGCTTTGTCGCGTTCCCGGCCCTGCTGTTCACCGGCGTGCCACCCATCCCCTCAAACGCCACGAACTGCTTCGCCCTCTGGGTCGGCACCACGGCCAGCGGAGGCGCTTACCGCAACCGCCTCGCCATCAGTCGCCGCGTGCTGATTCCGCTCGTCGCAATCAGCGTCATCGGCGGAGTCGCCGGCGCCATCCTGCTCCTGAAAACGCCCGCCCACACTTTTATGCGAGTCCTGCCGTGGCTCATGCTGGGCGCCACGCTGCTCTTTGCCTTTGGCAAAAAACTTTCCGGCAACCGACCCTCCAGCCTGGCGCACGACGCCACCACCGCCGCCCTCTTCTGGGCCTGCGCATTTGAGCTGCTGGTTTCGATCTACGGAGGCTATTTCGGAGGCGGCGTCGGCATCATCAATCTCGCCATGCTGGCCGCGCTAGGCATGACCGACATCCATGCCATGAACGCCCTGAAAGTCGTATTAGGCGCGGTCATCAACGGAGTCGCAGTCGTGACCTTCATCGCGGCCCACGCGATCGCTTGGCCCCAAGCCATCGCGATGACGGTAGGCGCGATCCTGGGCGGCTATTCCGCCGCCCACTTCTCGCAGAAACTTCCTCAGTCCTGGATCCGGGTCTTCGTCATCCTCGTGGGCGCGGGAATGACACTCTACTTCTTTGACAAAGCCTACCTCCGCTGAAAGACTCCCTCAGCGACCTTTCCTCTCGGAACAGAGCCGCGAAGCGGCGGCATACGATAGCCGAGCGCGTAAGCGCTGGGTAAGCTCACGCAAAACGCGAGCCCCCAAGGGAGCACACCAAGCGCGAAGTAGGCTTGGGCCCACGAGCCGGATATCGCCGTGGAAATGTCCGACCTGCGTGGCCACATTCTGAACACTCCTCCCAGACCTCGACCACCGTCCCCTCGCACAAAAATAAAACCCACGGCGCAAAACCGTGGGTTCCTGAAAAATCAATGTTTTCACTACTGCGCGGGCACCGAAATATGCTCGTGCACAATCAACCACTTTCCATTCTCTTTCTCAAACACGACCGTCCACCGGAAATTCCCCATCTCCCGCTTGCCCGACTTCATAGTCGCATCTTCCTTCACCGTCGCGGTCGCCCAATAGATCGGTCCCGCAGCGTGAATCTCGGAGTCATCATTCACGGTCAGCTTCGCCGTCTTGAAATCCGCGAGCACCGCGACCACGCCCTTCTGATATTCCTCCCAACTGCCATACTTCAGCGGAGCGATGTCGAAGAACACGTGCTGTCCCGACGCATAAAACTGCGCCGCATTCGCCGGATCGAGCGTGCTCCACGCATCCCAGATTTTCTGCAGATGCGCCTTGTCCGGCCCGCCCCCCGCTGCCTTTGCCGGAGCCTTCTTGCCCTGAGCCAACGTCAGCCCCGACAAAAGCGCCACCACCACAAACGCCCACCCGATTTTTTTCCCCATCCGAATCCCCATAGCAATCCTCCCGCAAAGGAAATATCCAAGAAATCAAGCGCGGCATTGTCGCACAAAATAAGCCGGGTGCCCCACCTAACGTCGCGCCTCCACGACGTTAGGGTGGGATTCCACCACTCCAACCGGTTTGGGATTTGGCCGGATGTTCGATTTGTAAGGCTTCGGTCTCCCCATCACTTCTCCTAAAAGTTTGACCGATTTCCACACCCCAAGTTAAAATAGTGTGGTTTGCCTGTACCTGCGGAACCGTTCTGGCCCGCCCGCCGTGGCTGACAGAAGCGCGGCATAACACAGCAAGCAAAGAGATTCCAGGCTCCCCGCGACTGCGCCCGTGTGCGCCGCGGACAGCAATTTTCGGAGGCATGAGTATGTACGCGGTCATCCGCGCCGGAGGTAAGCAGTACCGGGTGGCGCCCGGGGATGTGATCCGAGTAGAAAAAGTCGGCACCGGTACCGACGGCCACGTCGAATTCAACGACGTGCTCGCCGTCTCGGCCTCCGCGGGAGAAATCGTTCGTCCCGCCAGCGAAGCCCGCGTCGTCGGCGAAGTCGTCGAAGAAGGACGCGGCGCCAAAATCCTCGTCTTCCACTACAAACGCAAAAAGCAGTACAAGAAGCTCCGCGGACATCGCCAGTCTTTCAGCGCCGTCCGCATCACAGAAATCGCCTACGACGGCCAATCCTTCAAAGCTCCAGACCTTCCGAAGAAGGAACCCAAGGTAAAGAAGGCCGCTCCCGAATCCGAAGCAAAATCCGCCGCTCCGAAAGCCGCAAAAAAGAAAGCGGCTAAGAAGACTGCAGCCAAAAAATCGTCCACCAAGAAGAAATGATTTCGCGCCACAAAGCGCCAACTGAGAACTGACAACCGAGAACCGAGAACTGATTTTTATGGCACATAAAAAAGGACAAGGCACATCCCGCAACGGCCGCGACTCTAACGCGCAGCGCCTCGGCTTCAAAGCATTCGGCGGACAAGTTGTCCCCGGCGGCACCATCATCGTGCGCCAGCGCGGCACGCGCGTGAAGCCCGGCCTCAACGTGGGCCGGGGAAAAGACGACACGCTCTTCGCCAAAATCACCGGCCGCATCGTCTTCAAAGACCGCGGCCAGATGGGCAAGTTCGTCATGGTCGAGCCCGTGGAAACGGCGAAGAATTAATCAATGGAGCGCCGGGCGTCCTCGCCCGTCGATGCCAACTAGCCCCTGAGCATCCAAGGGGCTATTGTTTTTACGGGTGTCGTAGTAAGTCATGATTGAACTCGACTTCGGTGAGTCCCAAGGCGTGCGCACCCTCTGGATCATTGTGAACGATCGCAAAGATTTTGGCCCCGTTAAGACAGTTGATCTTCGACTTGTCGAATGGAAGCCGAGACTCCATCGACGTGCTCTTTGACGGGGAATTGTTCCGCGCGCACGAAAGCGTGCAGAGTCTCAAGTTCGTGGCGACGTCCGAAACCAGTAAGGGCGAGGTCGATGTCAGGCCAGACATCCCGGGAAGCGGTATTGTCTGGAGACAACCCGCGCCTGGACTGGGACACCACGTTACAAAAACTCGACGCGATGCATTCCGGTCCAAGCCATCAATACTTCGACTATCGGAACATTACAATTATGGTGTCAGTGGGAGAAGGTCTCCACAAGGCCACAACTTAGTCAACCGACGACCGACGATTTGGATTAGCCACCGACCACCAGCCACCAGCTATCAGCTCGCTAGAGACTGACGACTAGAAAATGTTCATCGACGAAGCCACAATTCGAGTCAAAGCCGGCGACGGCGGCAACGGCTGTCTCGCGTTTCGCCGCGAAAAGTTCGTTCCCCGCGGAGGCCCCTCCGGCGGCGACGGCGGCAAGGGTGGCGACGTCATCATGGAATCCAGCGAGCGCCACAACACGCTGGTCCACTTCCGTTTCAATCCCGAATACAAGGCGCAGCGCGGACGCCACGGCGAAGGCTCCAACAAAACCGGCCGCGAAGGCATCGACGTCACTTCTGAAAGTTCCCGTCGGCACCATCGTCTACGACGAAGAAACCGGCCAAAAGGTGTGGGATTTCTCGAAGCCCGACGAGCGCATCGTCATCGCTCACGGCGGACGCGGCGGACGCGGCAACGCCCGCTTCGCCACCTCCACCCACCAGGCTCCGCGCGAACATGAGGACGGACGCCCCGGCGAAGAGCGCGTCTTCCGTCTCGAACTCAAACTCCTCGCCGATGTCGGACTCGTGGGATTCCCCAACGTCGGCAAGTCCACGTTGATCTCGCGCATCTCGGCAGCCCGCCCGAAAATCGCCGACTACCCCTTCACCACCCTGCAACCGAATCTCGGAGTGGTAGTGGTTGGCGACAAGGAGGAAATCAGTTTTGTAGTCGCTGATATTCCGGGCCTGATCGAAGGCGCTCACGAAGGCGCAGGCTTGGGCACGCAGTTCCTCCGCCACATCGAGCGCACGCGCTTGCTCGTCCACCTGGTCGATGTCTCCGACGCCAGCGGCCGCCCCGACGTCGTCAAAGACGTCGGAGTCATCCTCGGCGAACTCGACAGCTTCGGCGCCCACCTCGCCGAAAAGCCGATGCTGATGGTCGCCTCGAAGATCGACGCGGCCAACAAAGACAGGCTCGCCAAACTCAAGCAATACTGCAAAAAGAAAAAGCTTCCGCTATTCCCGATTTCCGCCGTCACCGGCGAAGGCATCGAAAAGCTGAAGTTTGCAATGGCAGAAAAAGTCGTGGCTCTCCGCGCGGAAGCTTCGCAGGCGTCGTCAACCAACGCCCAAGAGAGCGCCTGACATTCACCGTCTCTCCCGCACTGAAGAGAATTGCCAGGGCCTTGCCGCCTGAAACGACAAGACCCTGCTTCCAGCAATGGCCCTACCTCGCAGGCACCGTACTGACCATCAACATCGTCGGGTACGTGTCGCCCACATTGTGCACCACGGCAATCTGCGAATTGGATACAACGATCCCCACCACCAATCCGGGATGGTCCGATGTGCTGAACGTTCCATCGGAACCTACTGTCACTGTTTCACTCAGCGGTTGATCCACTTGTTGCGGCGAACTGGCTGAAGTGATATCCACCGTGCCGGTGATGCCGGCGCTGGTGAGTGTAGCCACCCCAACCCCAGTCTCACCGTAAAAATCAACGGCCTCCTGCGTCCCCATCATGTACGTGCCCGGTTTGATAGCGGTGGCCGACTGCGGCCGCAGCCATCCCACGAGCACTCCCGCGTCCGTTCCCTCCATGACTCCGGCGTTCGGTCCGGTGAGATAAAAAACTGGCAAGCTAGTTCCGCAACTCGCAGTCAGGGTCACCCTGCCGTACGAGTCGATCGCGTAGCTGCACGATGCGGTGTCCGGGTTCGGCGTCTTCCAGGTTCCCGCCCTATCTTCATAAACGGTCGCCGTAAGGGCACTGGAACTTGTGGCATTCGCCAATCCGAATTGCACCGCGTTGCCCGTTCCCGACGGGTTCAGGCCTGACCCGTAGAAGGCCATTTTCCCGCTTACCGTGAGAGCACCGCTCTGCAACTGGCCATCCGCAATCAAAATCGCTGTCGTGGAATTGAGGGCCTCCATCGACAGCTGGATGTATTGCGTGCTCGACACAAGATACGCGGCATGATTCACCGTAACTCCGCTCAAAGATGTTGCCGTGGTATATCGACCCGTTGTCGCGTTCGGACTCGTGAACGTTCCCGTCAAGCCCGTATAAGTTTTGTGGACGCCCGCCACGTTGGAGTCGTACTCGCCCTTCGTGAAGCTGCCTCCACTCACCGTGAGCGTCCCCACCGAAGCCGTGCGATATTGATTTGTCCCGAAGATGCCAGTCTGTTCGTAGACCCATGTGCCGCTTGGCAACGCTGCGGGAATGCTTTTTTGCAGCAGAATCTGTCCCGCCGCGATGTAAGGCGCCTGGCCGGATTCCCATTCCTCGATTACGCCTCCGCCAGTTACGTTCGCCGACGGCGTCGCCAGAGCGAAGCGTGTAATGAACGTATAGAACGGCGTCGCGATCGTGGCGCAGCCGCGATTGTCGGAGCCCACTGAATACGAACTCCCGCTCGCAGTAACACTGCCTGTCTTGACGCCCAGATTGCCGTTGCTGTCGACCGTGCCCGCGGTGATGTGTCCCTTGCCGTCCGCCGTGAAAGAACCAATCGCCGCCAGGAAGCCGGAAGGAGAGTAGCCGCTCAGGCTGAAAGCGTATTGCCCCTTCAGGATCGACTCGTTGCCCGTGCCGCAGGCGCTGGCGCTGGCAATTGTCAAGGTGAAGGATTGCGACTTGCTCTGGGCTGTGGGTTTGCTCGAATCAGTGACTGTGAGTGAAAACGGGAACGAGCCCGCCTCGGTAGGTGTTCCCGAGAGCGTTCCGGATGTCAGCTTCAGCCATGACGGCAAAATTGAACCGCTGCTCACCGTCCAGACATAAGGCGGCGTGCCGCCTGAGGCTTGCATCGTCTGACTGTACGCGCTGCCTTCAACACCCTGAGGCAGAGTCGTTGTGGTGATAACCAGCACGGGCGGCGCGATCGTCAAGCTGAGTTGCTGGGTCGCGGAAACCGGCCCCGGCTGCCCCTGCGAGGCATCCGTTGCTTTCACGGTGAAACTACCCGTGCCGGCCGTGATGGGCGTGCCTGAAATTACTCCCGCATTGCTCAACAGGAGGCCTGCGGGAAGCGATGAGCCGCTGGCCAGACTCCACGTCAGCGAACCCGCTCCGCCGGTTGCCTGCAAGGTCGCGGCGTAGGCAGTGTTGACCGCACCGTTAGCTATCGTGGTCGTCGTAATGCTCGGCACGGGAGAAACCACAAGATTGGTCGCGGCCGATTTCGTCTTGTCCGCCACCGAGAAGGCTTGCACCGTTACCGTCAAATTGCTCGAAACGCTTGCCGGAGCGTTATACGTAGTCGTAAATGCAGCGCTGTTGGTGAACGTGCCGCAAGAAGTTCCCGTGCACGTTGTGCCCGAAACCGCCCAGGTCACGCCCTTGTTGCCGGAGTCATTGCTTACGGTTGCTGTGAAAGGCACGGTTTGGTTCTGATCGATGTTCGTCGTTTGTGATGGAGTCAGGGAAACTAACATGGGCGGGGGCGCGATCGTGAGGCTGAGCTGCTTCGTCTGGGAACAGGTTCCCTCGTGCGCTGCCGAAGCATCCGTCACCTTAACGCTGAAGGTCTTGGTGCCCGCTGCCGTCGGCGTGCCCGAGATGACCCCCGCGCTGCTCAAGGAAAGTCCAGCAGGCAGTGACGACGCGCTGTCCAACGCCCAGTTGAGCGTGCCCGCTCCCCCGCTGGCCTGCAGGGTTGCCGTGTAGGAGGCTCCAACCGATCCTCCTGTCAAGCTTGTGGTCGTGATGGCTGGCTCGGGTGAAACCATCACCGTAGCCGACATGGATTTCGTCGCGTCCGCCACCGCCGTTGCCTGGACCGTTACCGTCATGTTCGCCGTCACCGTGGCCGGGGCGGCATACGTGACTGCCGACGTCGTTGTATTGGTGAGCGTGCCGCAGGCTGTCCCGCTGCAACCTGTGCCTGCCACCGTCCAGGTGACTCCCTTGGCGCTCGAGTCGTTGCTGACTGTGGCCGCGAAATTCAGAGTTTGGCCTTCATCAATATGAGTTTGGGCCGATGGTGTGACGGCCACGGAAATGACTGGGACGATCTTGCTTGAACTTCCTCCGCCACAGGCAGACAAAACTAATAATCCCGAAAGAAATAGAACGGACTTCCTCATAATTCCTCCTTCGGCCCCACTTCAGGTCGCGTGGACAGAAGTTTCAAAATGGGACCGAGAAGCAACGCCCAAGCCTTGCCCAACGCACCCACCGAGCTATCGGCGCGCTATCATCATCATGTTTCCTCCCCCGTTACAAATGCCGTCTTAAGCCTCCGCAGGTCACCTCATGCCATCGGCTCCTCTTGGCACGCCGGTTCCTCAAAGAGCGCAACGCGTTCGTCTCGATTCGTGGAAAGAAATCGCGGACTACCTCAGCAAAGGTGAGCGAACCGCCAAGCGCTGGGAAAGTGAACGCTCGTTGCCGGTACACCATGTGCCTGGCGGCGGCCACGGCAGTGTCTATGCCTTCGCCGCAGAATTAGACAAATGGCTGCTGTCGACTCGCCCGCGCGAACCTGACTCACCGCATGAACTCGCTATCGAGCCGGAAGGTGGCTCCGTCGTCCCGATTCGCCCGGCACCCGATGACGCCGCCAGTGGCCGAAAAAACTCCTCTTCTCGCAGCCAGTGGTTTCGTCAACTTTTGCGCTTTGCTCCCTACATTTTCTTGATTATTGCTGTAGCGATTCTCGTCGCTCCTCTTGCCAATCCGCATGCCACCCAGGCCTACACCTCGTTCCTCCGCTCACTCTTGACATCGGATAAGTCGGCGTCACAATCACCCGCCACCAATCCCGAAAAACTCCAAGCCCATGACCTTTACCTTCGCGGCCGTTTCGAGTGGAACAAGCGAACGCCAGGCAGCCTCAACCGCGCCCTCGACTATTTCACCCAGGCCGTGGTGCACGATCCGGGCAACGCGCAGGCTTATGTCGGATTGGCCGACACCTACAACCTACTGCGCGAGTACACCCTCATGCCCGAGAACGAGGCCTACGAGCGCGCCACCGCGGCCGCCCGGAAGGCGGTTGAACTGGACGACTCTCTGGCAGAAGCTCATCGCTCCCTAGCCTTCGACGAGATCTGGGGAAACTGGGATTTCGCCGCCGGGGAGCGAGAATTTCAGCGCGCCATCGAGCTGAATCCGCGGGATCCCATCGCGCACCTCTGGTTCGCCAACGCTTTCTCGGCGCCCGGCTGGTATCCGGTTTGCCTTCGCGAAATCGATCGTGCCCAGGAACTCGATCCCTCCTCCCGGGCCATCCTCGCCGACAAAGGTCTGATGCTTTTCCACGCCGGACAAGCCCGGCAGGGACTCGATCTGGTGAAACAAGTCGAACTCGCTGATCCAGACTTCCTCTCTCCCCACCGCTACCTTGCCAGCATGTACCTGGCTCTTGGCAATTATCCGGAATACCTCGCCGAGAGCGAGAAGGCAGCCGACCTCAGCAACGATCTAATCCTCAAAAGAACGACCTCGGCTGCGAACGCGGGATTCAAACGAGAGGGCGAAGGGGGTCTCTTCCGCGCCTTGTATGATGCGCAGAAAAACTACTACCGGGAAGGAAAGCTGGCAGGAACATTCCTCGCTATGACGTGCGCGCGCATGGGCAAAAAGCAGGAAGCCATCCAACTGCTTCGCGAGGAGTACGACAAACACAGCCCACACTTTCTCATGTTGCGCGATCATCCCGACCTTCTCCTCTTGAAGGATGAGCCCGGGTATCGGGAACTCCTGAACAAGATCCACGCCCCGCAACCTGGAATCTCGGCAGTAGACCCGCGCTCCTCCGCTCCCCTCCGCACAAAGCAATAGCGCCGTCGCTTTGGGAACACACACCTTCAAGGCCTGCGCAAAAAACGACCGTAGCGCCGGCGTCTCGCCGGCTGTCGCGAGGGCATCTTGCCCTCGCCGTTCCGCCGAGCTGTTTATCATCCGGAACTCTTATCTTGGACGCAGGGGCCTAGCGCAACCGAGTCAACACTCCCTACCCCTCCAAAGAAAATACAAATAGGAAATACAGGACTTCAGGTGCTGAGCAAAAACTCTGCTTCGACGAGGTGTTGGGAAGGACACAACTTCAGAGGTTGCGGAAAAAGCCCGCCGGGTGGCAAGAACGGGAAGGCACGAGTTCACTCGTGCCGCTAAATCGTTGAAGAAATGTTCGCGCTTCCGTACCTGAGGTGGGCTTTTTTGTCTTCGAAAACTTCCTGCGCTCTCTTCGCCGAGCTGTAAGTTTCGGCAAAATCACCGTGTCTTCAGCCACGAAAGTCGAACCTTCGCAGCCACTTTCTCCGTGCTCACCACGACCCACTCACCGCAGAACCTGGGAGATCCTTGCCGGGCCAGCGCCCGGCCCGACCGACCTTGCGTCGGCCGCTCGCATACTTACGCTTCCGACACGCGCGAGCCGTGTTGAAAGTGATACTGCAGAATCTTTGCCGCCAGTGCTGGGGTCGTCGTCGCTCCCTCGCCTTCCACGGAGCGAACCACCTCGCCGCGGCAAACGACTTCGGTCGGACTCAGTCCAGCAATTTCTGCCGGCAACACCAGGTTGATTTCCAGTTGTGCGTTGGGCTGCAGGACTTCCTCCGCGTTGAAGAGAAGTCCAGACCGACTGATGTTCGACGTCGTTCCTTGCCGCCATCCTTGTTCTCCGACCTCCCGGTAACGCAACGGCAAATGCAGATTGAACCGTTGCGCGCGGAAGCGTGGAACTTTATCCCGGGGCACACGGGCCTCGGTATGGATTACTGCTCGTGCAGACATGGCAACCTCCAGGGGGAGCATGGATTTATCCAGCACCTCACGCACTTTTGCCTTGAGTGCGTGCAGGGTAAAGGGCTTCTGGAGGAGCATGATGCCCGCATCCAGTGTGCCGTTGTGGCCGATTGCGTTTTCCGTGTACCCCGACATGTACAGCACTTTCATGTTCGGTCGTATTTCAGAAACGCGCTGCGCAAGTTCTCGCCCGTTCATTCCTGGCATGATGACGTCCGTCAGCATCAGGTGAATCGTTCCCTGGTGCGCCACACAGATCTGCACGGCTGCCGCTCCGTCCGCGGCTTCCACCACCGTGTAGCCCTGGTTCTCCAGGAATTGCCGGGTCAGGCGGCGAAGATTGACTTCGTCCTCCACCACCAGGATCGTTTCTCGCAGTGTCTCCGCGGGTTCGGCTATTTTCGCTGCCGCCGCCGCAGGTAGCTCCACCGCCGCCGCTTCATCCACCGTGACGTGCGGCATATAGATCTTGAACGACGTCCCCTTGGTGGGCTCGCTGTACACCCAGATGTACCCACCGCTCTGTTTCACGATCCCGTACACCGTCGAGAGCCCCAGTCCCGTACCCTTCGTACCCTTCGTCGTGAAGAACGGTTCGAAGATATGCGACTGCGTGTCGCTGTCCATGCCGACACCCGTATCGGTAATCGCCAGCATCGTGTAGTCGCCGGGCTGCACCGGAGAATGCACCCGCGCGTATGCCTCATCCAGCGCCACATTCGAGGTCTCGATCGTGAGCCGCCCGCCCTGCGGCATGGCGTCGCGCGCATTCACCGCGAGGTTCAGGATGACCTGCTCGATCTGTCCCGGATCCGCTTTCACTGCCCCCAGGTCCGCTCCCGGGATCATCACCAGGTCGATGTCTTCGCCGATCAACCGCGTCAGCATCTTCAGGTTCTCGGTGACCACCGCATTCAGATCGAGCACCTTCGGCGCCAGCATCTGCTTCCGGCTGAACGCCAGCAGTTGCCGTGTGAGCGAGGTGGCGCGCTCCGCTGCCGCCGCGATCTCCTTCGCCGGACCGCGCAGCGCTGGATCGGGACCGAGTCGCTCCAACAGAAACTCCGAGTATCCCGAAATCACCATCAACAGATTATTGAAGTCGTGCGCGATACCACCCGCCAGCCGCCCGATCGCTTCCATCTTCTGCGACTGTCGCAGTTGCTGCTCGAGCGCGCGCCGCTCCGTCACATCCTCGGTGAAAATTTCGAAACTGATGTTCTTCTTTTCATCGCTGATCGCGCGTCCCGACAATCGGACGGCCGTCGTCGAGCCATCTTTCCGCGTCCATTCTCCGTCCAGCCCCTGAAATTCTGTCCGGTTGCGCAGGTAGTCGGCCAGCACGAACCACTGCTGCCCATCGGCGTACAGGGTGTTCAAGTCTCTCCCCACCAGTTCATTGGCGGACGAGTATCCCAACGACGCAACCATCGCGGGATTTGCATCCACAATGTGCCCCAGCGAATCGCAGCGACAGATGCCGTACGGCGCATTCGTCACCAGCGAACGGAAATTCATTTCCGACCGCCGCAATCCCTCTTGCGCAGCGCGCAGCGCGCCATTGAACCAGCAGATAAGAATGGCAACACTGACAAACAGGGATAGCCGGATCACGGCCTGCCTGTACTCAGCAGGAGTGTGCGGCCCCGCAAGCGAGTAGTACGCGCTCACCGTGAGCGCGAACGAAGTCGCCACCAACCCCGGCTTCCATCCCCCGTACCACGCGCTCACCATCACGGCCACAGCGAAAACAGCGAGTCGGCTCTCGGCTACATCGGAAAATAAAAGGGCAGGAATCAGCGCGAGGGTAGTACTCAGTACCGCCACCCCGTAGCGCAGGATTGGGTCCCGCGTGGGGGGAACGACACTGGTGCGAAGAAGGGGGAGGTTCTGTCGCATACAAGTAAATCTTAGAGCCGCAAAGAGAAAGCGGCGAGTTACAGCAGTCCAACAGGATTGGGCCCATATGGCCCGTGTACATCCGGACAGGGGCCTGCCCGGCCAAATTCGTGTGCTGTCAAGGAGCTGCGGACGACGTGGCGAGTTGTCCTGCGAGAGTCGTCAGAATACGCCCGTTCCCGCGCCTTCCGCAAATAAAGGAACAAAGACTTGCAACAGTCCCCCGAAATCATGAGACTAGCGGGCAAACTTCTGAAGGAATGGCATGAAACTAGGACTCTTTGGCGGCACTTTCGATCCCATTCATCGCGGCCACATCGCCCTCGCCCAGGCCGCCCGTGAAAAATTCGGCCTTAATCGCGTCCTCTTCGTCCCGGCAAACGTGCCCCCCCACAAGCAGAAGCAGCCTCTCTCGGCTTTCGCCCACCGCTACGCTATGGTCGTGCTAGCCACCAACACCGACAAATCACTCATCCCTTCATTACTCGAAGCTCCTCCCGAAGAACTAGCCGAAATTTCAAAAAGCGTTCCGCTCAGCAGAAAATCCGCGCCCCCTGCGCCAGCCGCGAACTACACCATCGACACTATCCGGTGGCTAAAGCGATCTCTGAAGAAAATTGACGAGCTCTTCTTTCTAATCGGCATCGACGCCTTCCGCGACATCGCGAAGTGGCACGAAGCCGAACAACTTTTCAGCGAAGTCGAATTCATCGTCGCCTCCCGTCCCGGCTACTCCCTCGCCGACGTAGCCAACTCGCTTCCTGAAAAACTCCGCCCCGCCGCCCACATCACCAAGCCCTTCGAGAAGCAACCCGCTCGCGGCGACTTGGTCCTCAAAGGCGCCACGGTTCACGTCCTCGACGGAATTCATCACGTGATCTCCGCCACATCTATCCGCGAAGCGGCCGCCGCCGGTAAACCCCTGGGCAAATTCGTAGACCCGCAAGTAGCCGACTACATCAAAAAATGCGACCTCTACCGGACCGTCTCTGCAAAAGTCCCGAAGTAAAGAGAAGGCCCGTTCGGTTAGCGACGAAAAGCATTTCTCCGCGCCCTCCGCGTTTTAGATTTGTTGACGATGTTTTTCGCATTAACCCTGTGGAACCTCAAAATCCTCAGCCTCATTTACAATCATCAAAGCCAACGACAAAGGACTAACGACCAAAGACCGATTCATGAAGACCAACGAAACCCGCCGCCAAGTCTCCGAAGCCATCGCCGCCTGTCAGGAAAAAAAGGCCGAAGAAATCACCATCCTCGAACTCGAAAAAAATTCCGGAGCCTTCACTGACTACTTCGTCGTCTGCAGTGGCACCAACCCGCGGCAGATCCAGGCCATCGCCGACGAAGTCGAACTCCGCCTGAAGCGCGCCGGTCTCTACCCCGCGCACACGGAAGGCTACCGCCAGGCCGAATGGGTCCTGCTCGATTACGTCGACTTCGTTGTCCACGTCTTCGCCGAGAAAGCCCGCCGCTACTACGAACTCGAGCGCCTCTGGAAATCCGCCAAGCGCCTCGAACCCGCCGACCTGAAAACTGCCCCCAAACGAGCCACCAAAAAGCGCTCAACAGCGTCCGCGCGTGCGACGAAGAAGAGAGCGTAGCGTCAGTTCGCGCCTTTCCTCAATAATCATGTCATCCCGAGCGAAGTGAGGCGCCAGCCGAACGCAGTCGAGGGACCCTGCGTCACTCTACCAACTACGGACCTTGCTAGATTTTCCACCCCGGAACAAATTAGCTGGACCCGAGCATTTAAAATCTCTTTGATATGCACGGAGCATCATGACTACCACCCCCGACTGGGGCACGTCCTTCCGCCTCACCGCCGCGGAAAGATGGAAAGCCAAATCCGCCGCCATGGGACGCGACGTCACCGAAGCTCTCGTCGCTTACGCCGACCCTCAGCCCAACATGCGCGTCCTCGATCTAGCCAGCGGAACAGGTGAGCCGGCCATCACTATTGCCAAACGAATCGGGCCCACGGGACACGTGACAGCTCTCGACCTCAGCGCCGATCTGCTTGCCATCGCCGCCGATCGCGCCCGCCAGCGCGGCCTCACCAACTTCACCACCGAGCAAGCCGACGCGCACCAACTTCCGTTCCCCGACCAGCAGTTCGATTTGGCCACCTCGCGCTTCGGCGTGATGTTCTTCTCCGACACCCAACGCGCGCTCACTGAATTGCTCCGTGTCCTAAAGCCCGGCACCCGCGCCTGCTTCGCCGTCTGGGGGTCGAAAAAACAACCCTACTTCGCCTCCACCATCGGCGTTGTGCACCGCCACGTCGGAGGCCCCTTCCTCGAACCAAACGGCCCCGATCCCTTCCGCTTCTCCTGCCCAGGCAGCCTCTCCGAAGCCCTGACGCAAAGCGGATTCTCCACCGTCGAAGAAGAAACGCGAACCGTCCCTTGGACGTGGCCCGGCCCACCCGAAGAAGCCTGGGAACAACAGCGAGCCATCGCGACACCCTTCCTCCCGATGTTCAACCGCGTCCCAGCAGAAGCGTGGCCAAAAATTAACGAAGAAGTCCACGCCACCATCCGACGCCACGAAAAAAATGGCGCCATAGAATTCGGCGCCACCATTATTTTGGCCTCCGGAAAGAAGTAGTCAGCTTCTCTCTGCGCCCTCTGCGTTAAGAGCTTTTGATGTAGTGCGGGCGCGCTCGCCCGCGTGCCCGAAACGGCCACGACAGCCTGCACCTTCCCTATCCTCTGTGGTTAAATCCCAACCGTGAAACTAAAACTAGCCTGGATCGGCAAAACCAAAAACCCAGCCATCCAATCCCTGACCGACGATTACATAAAACGCATCCGGCGCTACGTCGACGCCGAGCCGCTCCAACTCCCCGACCAATCCGCCCTCCTGAAACTCCGCGAGAAATCCGGCACGCGTCCAACCCACGCCATCGTCCTGCTCGACTCCCGAGGGCGCCAACTCACCTCCGAAGAATTTGCCCAATTCCTCCAGACTCACCAGGACCGCAACCCGCAGCCGCTGATCCTTGCCATAGGCCCGGCCGATGGATTCTCCGACGCCGCCCGAAAAGCCGCTACCGCCACCCTCTCCCTGGGAAAAATGACGCTCGCCCACGAATTAGCCCGCATCGTGCTCTTAGAGCAGGTCTACCGGGCCTTCACCATCCTCAAAGGCCACCCCTACCACACCGGCCACTGACCCCATGTACTTCTCAGACGTACCACCGGCGGCACCGCAGGTTTAGATTCCTATGCACGTGGCAATTCGTTTGCCTGAATCCAGCCATTGCAAGGATCTGTCATGAACACCGTAGAAGAAGTTTTGCGCAGTAAAGAAGAGGAGATCCAGCGCGTCAGAAAGGAAGTAGAAGCCCTCCGGATTGCCGCTGGCCTGTTATCCGACCAGGACTCCGAAGACCACAAACCCGAATACCGGCAACTGCTCCAAATGCCGTAAAGCAAAAAACTGCGGGCCCCACCCCGCAGCTTCAAAGGAACACATATCCCGCACCAAATGAGATTGGTTTTTGGGAAGGCCCCAGCTTAAGCCGCGCCGTACAGGTGACATTGGTTTTTTTGGGAACGGGCCAGGCTTTAGCCGGGCCGTACAGGCACCACTCTAAAAGGGGCTTCAGCCCCTGAGGTCGCTTCTTAGCTGAAGACTAACGACGAGGACAGAGACTAGCGACTGATCTACCGCGTAACCGTAGCCTGATAACTCACCGTCTGCCACCGCCCCGAGCGCCGCACCCACACCCGAGTAAACCGGTACGGCCCGCTGAACTCCTCGCCCAACTCTTTCCCGCGCACATCCGCGCGCGCCGTCACCACCGCCGTGGTCCCGTACAACCGCACAACCATGTCGGTCACTTCGATCGAGTCATACCGCAACTGTGCCGTCCGCCGCGCCGCCACCGTCTCCGCTTTCCCAATGACCTGTCCCAGCGGGCTGATCGCCACATAGTCCTCCGCCAACGTCCTCTCCGAGAACGCCGCATCACGATGCAGCGCCGCGTCCTTGGCCTGCCGCTCCAGATCCACAATTTCCCGCACGGCTTCCTCGTCCCGCGGACCCGTAGCATTGGTTTGCGGTCGCGTCGTCCGGCCATGCACGTTCGATGACAACACGACCAGTGCAACAAACAGAGCAACCCTGTTGTGTTTCATGCGGAGAGACCTCAACACCCAGAGAGTGGGGACCCAATCTTACGATGCATACGCACTCGAAAGCGTACCAGTTCCGCTTAAGGAAGATGTAGACAAACCCGATTCGGGTGCACAACTTCCTGGCACAACCACGAATAGCTCACGCCACGCTCGATCCAGAAAGGTTTCGTATCAGGGCACGCCTTCAGGCGTGCCCTCAGGCCATTCAAACACTCTGCTTTAGCCGTGGGCTCAACTACTTCCCGCACCAACGCTTGTCCCCGCCCTCCTCCTGCCGCCCCGCGTTACAATAAGCAATTCGCCCCTATGCCCGACATCCGCCGTGGCCTCATCATCGTGAATACCGGTCCCGGCAAGGGCAAAACCACCGCCGCCATGGGCACCGCGCTGCGTGCCGTCGGCCAGGGCATGCGCGTGCTGATGCTGCAATTCCTGAAAGGCTCCTGGCATTACGGAGAACTCGACGCCGTCCAGGCCTTTGGCGACAAGTTCGTCATGAAGCAGATGGGCCGCGGTTTCGTGAAAGTCGGTGCTGAAAAGCCCGACCCCGAAGACGTCCGCATGGTCGAGCAAGCCTGGGCGGAGGCCGAGCAGGCCATCCAGTCCAATCAATGGGACTTGGTCGTCCTCGACGAGATCAACTACGCCATCAGCTACGGCATGCTCGATCCCGCCAAGGTAGTCGAGTCTCTCCGGCGCAAGCCGGACATGGTTCATGTTATCTTGACGGGCCGGAACGCTCATCCGACAATTGTCGAGCTAGCCGACACCGTCACCGAAATGCGCCAGGTAAAACACGCCTACGAAAAAGGAGTGCAGGCGCAAAAGGGCATCGAGTACTGAGTGTGGCTGGTGGCCGGTAGCTAATAGCTCGGGGCTGTCGCTTCCTTACCAACGGAACTGACGCGTGGCGTTGTGGCTTCGCCAATGACCAGAGGAAAAAGAGAAGTATAGTGATCGCAGAACCGGGCAAGGTTTTCTAACTAGTATCCGCAGTAGACTGAGGACTAGCGACTGACGACCGAAAAGCCATCAGCCACCGACCATCAGCTATCAGCCAACTATGGCATGGTTCAAACGCCAATCCGGTGAACTCGACGCCTCCGGCGAGCGCAAGATGCGCACCGAAGGTCTCTGGGTGAAGTGCGACAGCTGTCGCCAGATCATCTGGAAGAAGGATCTCGAGGACAACCTCAACGTCTGCCCGAAGTGCGACAAGCATTTCCGCATCGACGCGCGTTCCCGCCTCGGCCTGCTTTTCGACGACAACCAGTTCGAAACTTTCGACGGCAACCTCGTCTCCACCGACCCGCTGAAGTTCGTCGACCTGAAAGCCTATTCCTCGCGCCTCAAACAAGCTCGCACCGACACCGGCCTGACCGACGCCGTCATCAACGCCCAAGGCAAGCTCAATGGACGCCCGGTCGTCATCAGCGCCATGGAATACGCCTTCATCGGCGGATCAATGGGCGCGGTGGTCGGCGAAGTCATCACGCGAGCCATCGAGAAATCCGCCGACACGAAGCACCCGCTGGTGATCATCTCGGCCTCAGGCGGCGCCCGCATGATGGAAGGCGTAATCAGCCTCATGCAGTTGGCAAAGATCTCGGCCGCGCTGGCTCACCTCGACGAACTCAAGGTCCCCTACATCTCGGTCCTCACCGACCCAACCACCGGCGGCGTCACCGCCTCGTTCGCCATGCTTGGCGATCTCAACATCGCCGAACCCGGCGCCCTGATCGGCTTCGCTGGGCCCCGCGTCATCGAACAAACCATCCGCCAGAAACTCCCGCCAGGCTTCCAGCGCAGCGAATTCCTGCTAGAACACGGCATGCTGGACGCGGTAGTCCACCGCCGCGACCTGAAGCCCTACATCTCGCGCGCCCTCGAATTCATGTCCAAAGCCGCCTGATCGTTCATGTGGCGCGGGCGCCCTCGCCCGCGATCCCCCCAGCACGACCTCCAACCTCTGTCATCCCGAGCGAAGTGAGGCGTTAGCCGAACGCAGTCGAGGGACCCTGTGTTTTCGGTACGACTCATAAAAGTAGAGTTGTGCCGATTGCTCGAAGCCCGACGCTGCTCCCTTTTCGCTCTGTGCGGCCTTTCTCAGCGCTCTCTGCGTTTTAAGATGTTAGCGTCAACGTCACCGCCTGCGATCCCCCACCACGGCCCGCCCCGGCGCCACTCCCTCCACCACGACCCCACCATCCACCACCACCATCCCATTCACCACCAAATACCTCACCCCAACACTAGGCACATCCGGCTTCTCAAAGGTCGACTGATCCCGAAATTTCTCCGCTTCAAACACCACCACATCCGCGTCGGCCCCAACCTGCAGCCGTCCCTTCTTGCGCGCAGCCACCGTACTCCGCTCCAGCCGCACCGCCGGCATATACGACATCTTCCGCACCGCATCCATCAACGAAATCGCGCGCCGATCGTGCACATACTGCGAAAACGTTCGCGCAAACGTTCCCGCATTCCGCGGGTGCCCGCTAAACCCGTCGCTCGCCACCATCGTCAGCGGATTCGCCATCACCTCATCCACCACCGCCTGCTTGTTGTTAAACATAATGACGATCTGCGGCTTGGGCGACGCATGCAGTTCCTCGAACCGCTCCTTCGTCAGCCGTTCCCCAGTATTCGGAATCATCAAATCCGAATACTCCATGCCAACCTTCTCCCGCCACCCCGGATTAAACAATGCCGAATTGATCTGCGTCATGCCCGCTATATAAGGATAGGCTTCGGTCGTCACATCCAGCCCGCGCCCGCGCGCCCCCGCCACCATCCGCAAACACTCCGGCGCATCCCGCAGGCAACTGCTGTTGATGTGCACGATATGCAGCGAAGCCCCGGTCACCGCAGACGCGGCAATTACTTCCCCCACCGACTCCACCCGGTCCCCACGCATATGCACAAACACGGGCACTGCCCGCTCCGCTGCCACCCGAAACATCTCGATGATTTCCTGCCGGCTAGCCCCAGGTGTGTACTGAATGCCCATCCCGATCCCAAGCGCCCCGGCATCCAATTCATCGCGCAACCGTTGCTGCATGCGTGCGATCTGCTCGGGCGTAGCCGGATCATTCATCGCCGGCCCGGTATGCGGAACAACTTCCCCCTCGCCAGCCTCGCCCTTGCCCAGCACGCCATTCCGCGCCCACGGATGACTCGCACTCGTTCCGAAATTGATCAGCGAATGATCCCGCCGCTGCTCCAGAAACTTCCGCACGTCGTTGGGACCAATCTCCAATTCGAGGGCAGTCGTCACCCCATCCATCGCCTTCAATCGATACGCCGACGGAGTCAGCTCATGCTGATGGAGATCGATAAATCCGGGCGCCACCACCAGACCAGTAGCATCAATCACGCGCGCACCCGTGAGCGCAGTCTCACTCACAGCCGCAATCTGCCCCGCCCGAATCCCCACATCCCGCACCGCGTCCAACGAAGTCTCGGGATCCACCACCCGCCCGCCATGAATCACCAAGTCATACCGCTCCTGCGCAAGACCACAAGTCGCCAAGAAACTCGCCAGCACAACCAGAAGCAGACCGAGCCTTAACCGCTGAAGCAGTTCCATGACCCCTCCGTCACGCCGCGCCATCATACAATCGTCGCCTCTTCGCCCACACCTTTCTAACGCGGTGCGAACCGGCAATTTTCGTTTTCTCTCCCTCGCGGTTCAAGACTTTCGTGTAGACCACGGCCCCCTCTGCGCCTGTGCGCTTTAAGCTCTTGTGAAGGGGAATACCAGCAACCCGTAGCGAACGAGTCGTTCCGGCCGCACGCACCTCAAGCGTCAAACCACACTGAAATGAGAAGGGCAACGGCAAATAGGCTGGGGCAAAACTCTGCTTCAGGCAGGTTTTTCGGAAGGGCACGGCTTCAGCCGTGCCGAAATGCTTGCAGCAGAAAGCGGCTTCAGCCGCTGAGGTGAGCTTCGGCCGAGCCGTTATGGCAGCAAAAAGCGCCGACGCTTTAGCCGCTGAGGAGGCTAAATACCGCAGCGGCTGCTCAGACTTCTCACGGCATCCCAGCTTCGTTTACTCAGCCGGGTCCGCCGTGCCATCGGACCACCAGCCCGCAGGCATCATGAACACGTCGATTGGTTCCGGAGCGCCACTGAACTGTGGATTCAGCATGACGGGAGACTTCGGCAGATCTGCACCCCAAACGGCGCCATCCATGAGCGGAGTGTAAAACATCAGGTGCGCCATCCAGTTGTGGCGACCGTCATCCGTGAGGTATTGGTCCTTCGACATCATGTACGACATGGCTCCAGGCTCGAGCGGCGGCAATCCTTGCTTTATGAATTTCTTGATGCCCTCAATGATCTGCGCTTTGGATTGACCAGCCAATACCATTTCCGTTCTTTTGTAGGTCATCGGCAGGATGGAGCGGGTAGCCGGTGGATTAAAACAGACCGGACCTCGAAGTTTAGGGTTCCAAAAATCAGCCGACAATTTTCCTTCGAATGGACCCATCCAGCCTCGCTCCACCACGCATACGAAACCATTCTTGCCCTCGACGGCGGTTTCATAGCCGTGCGGACCAAGCACCAGGATCTTGGCATCGTGGGATATAGAGTCTGGAGCCGCGCTTCGTGCCAAGGCTATTTCGGCATTTCGATCCGGCATCAGGTACTCGCTAAGCGCGGCCATGCTGGCATACTGCGTTTTGGTTTGCGCCTGCATTTGCGAGCCCGCGGCCAGGGCAACGGCCAGCACGCAGCTAGCGAGTCCGAATATCTTAGATGTCCTTCGGCCCATCTGTTTCCCCTTTCGGCGCCGATCGTCACAGGTCCGGTTTCCACGATGCGGCCATTCCAGTGCCAACAGTATTCACACTTCACTTGCGACTTGCAAGTAATTATCATGACTTTGGAACAGGGCTGCAAGCTCGAGCCAAGAGGCTAGCGCAAACTAAACAATGGAGCGACGGGCGTCCCCGCCCGTCGCCACTGCGCTCCTCGATCAGAGCGGGTATGCCCCATCCTAACGGCTCACTCTTTGCGACCTGAGGGGGAGGATCATCACTGCCAGTTCCGCACTCGACATGAACCTGAAAGCCGGCCAGACCGCCGCCCTCATCAAAACCACTGAAGTCACGATCCTCTGGGCTATGACATGAAGACGCTCTACGCTGTTTGGGAACGGCTTCAGAGCATGCGGAAATTTCCTCCGGGGGAAAGAACGCGCACGAGAGCCGTGCCGAAACCTCTCGCTACCACCCCGCGGCTTCAAAGCCGCTGAAGAGGGCTTTCAACCACACATGCAGCATTTTCTTCGTGCCCTTCGAGGGTAAACGTTTTTTCCCTGGGCACCACAACGTTCCCTTTCTCTGCGCCCTCCGGCCTTTCTCTGCGTCCTCTGCGTTTTAAGGCTTTTTTGCACGCCGAGATCCGAATCAGAAACTCGCTCCTCACGCGCCACCAGAGCCTGTCCTGAGCGAAGTTGAGGTGCAATGAAAACTTTACTCGCGGGAGTTCTCGTGCTCCTCCGTGTCCTCTGTGATTAACGATTGCGCTTTCTGCCCACCTCAAGCCACCCCATCCGCCGACCACTAAGCGGAGACCAAGAACCACCAGCCTCCCGCCGATCTTCTACAATCTCTGCTTCATGGAAACAGCCCGCATCGCCGCCCTGCTGGCCCCCTATCTCGACGGCGCTTCCCTCACTCCGGCCCAGCTCGAACAAATATCAACGTACATCGATCTTCTGATTCGCTGGAATTCCCGTGTCAACCTTACCGCCATCCGGACCTCTGACGAGATCGTCACCCGCCACTTCGGCGAATCATTCTTCGCCGCACGTCACCTCTTCCCATGGGGAGCCGAGTGTGGGGCGGACACTCCTGTCCGCCATCTCCCAAGCCCGCCGGCTCGCCCGGTCCTCCTCGACCTGGGATCTGGCGCCGGCTTCCCCGGTCTCCCCATCAAGATCTGGTCCCCCAATACTCCGATTACCCTGATCGAATCGAACAATAAGAAAGTAGCGTTCCTCCGCGAAGCGATCCGAGCGATTGGATTGACCGACATCAATGTATCCGCCGCCCGCGCCGAGGACCTCCGTGACTCCCTGGCCTCCACGGTCACCCTGCGAGCCGTCGAGCGCTTCAACCAGGTCCTCCACACCGCTATCCGTCTCCTGGCGCCATCCGGCCGCCTCGCCCTCCTGATCAGTGACGCGCAGCTGAACGTAGCCGAGGGGCTCGCCCCCGCCCTCAGTTGGTCCAATCCGAAGTCCATCCCCAACTCCAAGTCTCGCATCTTCACAGTAGCAATTAGGTCTTAAAAACTATAAAAGTGGGAAACCATCAATGGCATACGCTTCGCCTGAATAGCTTACAGTCGGAATAGTGGGATGGTAATCGCTATAAGTGGGAAATATCTTCGAATCAATGGCATCAGAGCGTCAGATGACTGACAGTCGCCATGGGCTGACGCATGTGCAATCTCTGGCGGGAATCAAATCTGTAACAAGTGGGCGATCATGCCGTTCATTCAGGGCTATGAACGAGGTTGATAACAAATAACTCTCCCCCAGCTAAAGCATCAAGTGGAGCCTAGAGGCTTAATCTCATAATGCGACGCGCCCATCGAGTTTAAGAGTGTTCCACGTGGAACATATCGCAAATCGCCGATCGAGCACCAAGCAAATCCGCATAACGTTCCACGTGGAACACTTGGAAGCATCGCGGGCCTGTGCCGACGTCGGACGGGCGTGAAGAACGTTCCACGTGGAACACTGCGCGGATCCCTCACATGCTCGCTTGTGTTCCACGTGGAACGTTGTGTGAGTTTGATTGTTGAAATGTACAAGGAAATCTTCCCCAATCGGTTTGGATTGAGGGGTTGAGCACATCGCAGGCGTTGCACTGAATTCCGTCGTTGCAATCACAGATCGCTTCGACATATTCTGCGACTAGCTCTCAGGCTTCTCCGAAAATCTAATGGGACGTGTCATCGCGGTTGCCAATCAGAAGGGCGGCGTGGGCAAGACTACGACCGCCATCAACCTGGCCGCTTCGTTTGCAGCGGCTGAGGTCAATACTCTTCTCATCGATTGCGACCCGCAATCGAATGCGTCCAGTGGGCTCGGCCTAGTCAAAGATCCCGAGCGCATCAGCACGTATCATCTTCTTATGGGTGCGGCCTCAGCCGAGGAGGCGGTGCAGCCAACCGAACTTGAACAGCTCTGGATCATTCCTGCGCACAAAAATCTGATCGGCGCGAACCTCGAACTCGTTGAGGGCGAGCGGCGCGAGTTTCGCTTGCGCGACGCGATCGCTCCGGTTCGCGATCGCTTCCAGTTCGTCGTGCTCGACTGTCCTCCTGCGCTTGATTTGCTCACTTTGAATTCACTGGTCGCGGCTGACTCGGTTCTGATTCCGATGCAAGCGGAATACTTTGCGCTTGAAGGGATCAGTGAACTGCTTGATACAGTGGAGCGCATTCGCGATGGCCTGAACCCAGAGCTCTCGATTGAAGGCGTCGTGCTGACGATGCTTGATGATCGGACCAGCCTGGCCAAGCAGGTGATGGCTGAGCTTCGGAAATATTTTGGCGAGAAGTTGTGCGCGACGTCGATCCCGCGCAACATTCGCCTGGCCGAGGCGCCGAGCCATGGGAAGCCTGCTCTTCTTTATGATGTGCGTTCGCGCGGGGCCGAGAGCTACATCCGGTTGGCGAAAGAGATCATCGCGCATTACTTTGCCCAGGCGGAGTCGGCGGTTGTGGAGGAGCAGGTCGGAGAGGCCGAGGCTGTCGCCGAGGTTCAAGAGATCGACATTGAGACGCATGCGGAAGGTGACGGGCCGAAGGAGGCAGTCGCGCCGGCCGCGGAGGAGGCTGCGGCGCTTGAGCCTCCAGGCAGCGTCGAGACCCAGGAGGCTCCTGCGGAGGACGCAGGCGAGGCTTCAGTGGACGAGATGGGGAAGACTGCTTAGATTGATTGACGTCTATATTTATGTTCATCGATGTTAGCGGAGCAACGACCGCGCCTAAAGGCGCCCGATTACGGATTTAGTCGGCGCGCCTGAAGGCGCGCCCTGATACGAACCTGTTTTGTTTTTGTGGCGATATTCAGTTCCGGAGAGACGGCGAGAACAACTATGACTATGGCGGCGGATAAGACCGGGGCACAGCTGGGAACGGGGAACACACCATCGGCGACTCCTGCGGCGGCCACGCATCCGGCTCCGGATGCTTCGGCGGCACGGCCTTTGCTGGCGCATGACAAGCGGCGGGCGCTCGGGCGCGGGCTGGAGTCGCTTTTGCCTCGGCCGCGGCCTGCTGGCGGCGGCTTGGGGTCGGGTGCGTCCGGATCTTCGGGCTCTGGGCTCGCGAGTGGCGGAGGTGGCGCCGCGGCTGCCGCAGTTTCCGGGAACGCGGCCGCTTCTTCGGGCGCGCCGGTGCCGGGCGTGATCGCTGAGCTGCAGGCGCAGGCTGCACGCAAGCTGGATGGGCACGAAGTGCTCGATCTTCTAATTACATCGATCGACGTCAATCCTCACCAGACGCGCAGCTGGACGCGGGACGAAATCGAGTCGCTGGAAGAACTCTCAGACTCGATCCGCGCGCAGGGCGTGCTGCAGCCGGTCACAGTGCGTCCGGGGAAGGATGGGCGCTATTTCTTGATAACTGGTGAGCGTCGCTTGCGAGCATCGACCATGGCAGGCAAGACGACGATTGCGTCGATCGTGCGCGTGGTCTCGGAACAGCAGGCCGCCGAGATGACGGTGATTGAGAACCTGCAGCGGCGCGATCTGAACTGCATTGACCTGGCGCGCGCCTACATCATGCTGAGCCAGGATTTTGGCATGACGCAGGAGCAGATTGGGCAGCGGGTGGGCATTGCGCGCGAAACGGTGTCGAATTACATGCGGCTGGCGAAGCTGCCGCACGAAGTGCAGGTGTTCCTGAACGACAATGCACTGCAGTACAGTCATGCGCGCGTGCTGCTGAACCTGGAAGATCCGGATGTGTTGTTGAAAGTGGCGCGGCGGGCGGTGGCCGAAGACTGGTCGGTCGACAAGCTGGAGAAGTTCGTGTTGTTCGATCCGAGCATGTTCGGGGCGCGGAAGAAAGAGACGAAGGGCGGCGGCGGGGCGCGCTGGATGGATCCAAATGTGCGCGCGGCGCAGCGGGATCTGGAGCGGATTCTGGCGGTGAAGGTGCGGATCCGCGATCACAAGGGAAAAGGAAAGATTACGCTGGAGTACGCGACACTCGAGGATTTTGACCGGGTGCTGGGGATGTTGAAGGGGAAGGGCTAGTCGTCTGTCGGTCGTGGTTAGTCGTCAGCCGGTCGGGGTGAACAACGAGTTCGTTCGAAAAATCCCACGGGGGTGATCGAAGCCCGGGGTCGCGGATTTGAGGTTCCAGTCATTTCAAAAGCTGGCGGGCTCACGCCCGCTGCGCTGAGTGTCGCCCCTTTCCGGGGCTTGCGATCGTCCCGCCGTTTACCCAGCGCTTACGCGCTGGGCTATCTTATGCCGCCGCTTCGCGGCTAGTTTCGAAATGCTGCCTGGCTTCCGGATTCTTCCTCCCAATTCGCTTCGGCATGTCGGGGTTTGGCGTTCGCTCGCCTGTTGTGCTTGAAGTGCTGGCCTGTGAGATAGGCGCGACTGCGGTGTGAGTCACGCGTGAGTACAGGAGGAATAGCGGCGTGGATTCCCACCCTAACGCCGCACAGGACGCTACGTTTAGGACAGCCGCTCTTTAGGAAGGACGCCGGCTCCCAGGTTAGCGGTCCAAAAGAGGGGACGCGAACCTGGGGCACGCTTGCGATCTGAAGACGGCGCGCCTGAAGGCGCGCCCCGATACGAAGCCGTTGGACCTGGCATTTAATGACGCTTCGCAAGACCAGCGTTTTTGGAAGCTTTATTTCTTTCGTAGCCTTTTCATCACCTATCCAGGTGTGTTGCAAGCAACCGTGCCTGCGTCTTTTAAATCTTTGAGGGGCTTTCCTCGTGTATGCTTGCGGGGAAGATAAATCCCAATCAGTGAGCGGTTCTGAATATCCACGACGTCTTCCCAGGACGCACGACGCTCGCTGAATACATCACCTAACTAAAAAGGAGTTCCCCGAATGAAGCGAATTCTCGCGATTGCGTTGTTGTGTGTACCGATGGTGCTGGCGATCGGCAGCCAGGCTAAGGAAGTTCCGAACGATGTGCAACAGGCTCTGATCGCGCTCGACAAAGAGTGGGGCCAGACGGCCGGCGACACCAGCAAACTCGACAAGATTATTGGCGACCATGTGCTGGCCATTGGGCCCAAGGGCGAAGCGCAGGACAAGAAGGAACTGGTTGCGGCCAACAGCACCGCAGCCGCCGGCGTGACGAACTCTACGTACACGCCCGACGAATACAAGTTCGAAATGCTCAGCTCCGACGTGGTGGCCATGACTCATCGTGGGACCACCAAGGGTATGAAGGACGGTAAGGAAGTCACTGAGTCGCATCGCAGCCTGCATGTTTTCCAGAAGAATGGTGGCAAATGGCAGGTAGTGGCGAACGCACAGTTGCCGATCGAATAGGTGGTCGTCGTCGGGTGACGAGTTCGCTGGAAATCCCAAGAGGGATGACTTTGGGGAAGCCCACCCTAAAACGTCGCAGAGAGCGCGACGTTTAGGATGGGTGGACCGCTGTCCAAAGGGCAGACGCGAACCTGGAGCACCGTTGCGCGAAGACAGCGCCTAAAGGCGCCTCGAATTTGACGGATGGGACGGCGCGGCTGAAGCCGCGCCCTGATACGAAACTGTCTTGCTGTCTGACACGCCTGTGTCGGTCCCCTGATTCGAAGGTGTTTCGCTTTGGGTAGGTTTTTTGACTTCGTCCACTGATCTGCGATTTGACTATGTCCACGGATCTGCTAGTTGCGGAAAGGGTCGGGCCGCAATAGAATGCGCGCGCCTCCCAAACAGTTTGTGAATCGTGTTATGTGTTTCCACTTAGGAGAAAACTATGAAAACTAGAACGATTTTAATGGCAGCGTTGGCGTTCCTGGTTTGCGTGACGATGGCGTTTGCGCAGAGCCCGCAGATGGGTACCTGGAAGCTGAATGAAGCGAAGTCGAAGATCCCGGCCGGCGCTCCCAAGAACACCACGGTGGTATATGAGGCGGCGGGCGACAGCGTGAAAGTTACGGTGGACGGAGTGGATGGGCAGGGCAAGCCCGCGCACAACGAGTGGACCGGCAAGTTCGATGGGAAAGACTATCCGGTCACAGGGGATACCGCGTCGGATATGCGCTCCTATAAGAAGGTCGACGATCATACGCTGGAGTTGACGGCCAAGAAAGGCGGGAAGGTGACGATCGAGGGGAAGGTTTCCGTCTCTGCGGATGGAAAGACCCGGACCGTGCAGGCGAGTGGGACTGATCCGTCGGGGAAGAAGGTTATGACTGAGGGTGTGTACGACAAGCAGTAGTTCGGTCGTGAGTCTGCAGTTGGTCGACTATGACTGCGCTGATGGGAGCCCTGCTCGGGAGAGTGGGGCTTTTTCTTTTATGCGTGGGGATTCTGTCTGGAGAAGATCCCTAGAAGGATGGTGTTGTGGAATCCTATGTTTCGAAATGCGCGAACGCGGGGCACCCGGATCGCTAGGATGGGGCGCGCTGGTAAGATGAAATCGGTCCGGAACGAGTTTATTGGTTGAAGACCGATCGGGGTTCAAGTCGAATCCGATGAGTAATCTCTCCGTATCTTCGCTTCGTCTACAGAAATTCTCCTTTCGCTTTGCTGAGCAGGTGCTCAACAGCAAGCTCTCGCTGAAGGAAGAGATTGAGACCGTTCTTCTGGAAACCGTTCCAGATCTGGCCGTGTTGTCCCGTCCCGCGTTCAATGCGATGTTGGAGCAGCGATTCGTAGCGCGGGGGTGGACGAGCCAACCTGCCGTATTCGACGACCCGCATGATCCCGGCGCCAAGATGGATTTCTTGAAGGAGAGGATTGGCATCGAGGTCGGATTCGGGCACGCATCGTTTATTGGAATCGACCTGCTGAAGTTCCAGGTGGCATCCTACTCTGCACTCGACAAGATCGACGTTGGGGTTTACGTCGTCACAACCGGGAAGTTTCAGAAGTTTATGAAGGGCGAATGTGCGCAGAACTGGGAAGGCTCACTGACATTTGAAAAGGTGAAGCGGTACTTGCCGCATTTTAAGAGTGCGATTCAGGTGCCCATCTGGGTCGTCGGAATCGACGTGTGAAGGTAAGCCAAAAAAGCTCAGCAGCCGCAAAAAGCACGGTAGGCTGGGGCACCCGACCGAGGGGGGCCTCGGTGTCTTTTAGAAAACCGACGGTGGTCAGAAAACTTATTAGGCCAGTGGTGACCTTGAGCAACATGGGGTCCTTCGACTACGTTCGGCTGGCGCCTCACTTCGCTCAGGATGACAATTTGTGAAGGTCCGGGGGAATGTGTTTCGCACCCGACCGGTGAGGAACAGCGCTTCGCGCGGGGCCGGTATAGCATTGAATTATGAATTTGCCTGTGAACCCGCCGGTTTTGCCGATGCTTTCGAAGCGCATTGAAGAATTGCCACAGGGCGATGAGTGGATCTTTGAGCCGAAGTGGGATGGGTTTCGTTGCTTGATTTTTCGGGATGGGGACGAAATTCTTCTGCAAAGCCGGGATGAGAAATCGCTCAACCGGTATTTCCCGGAATTGATTGAACCGCTGCGGGCGCAGTTGCCGCCTCGGTGCGTGCTCGATGGGGAGATTGTGATAGCCAAGGATGGCGGACTGGACTTTGAGGCTTTGCAGTTGCGGATTCATCCGGCGGCTTCGCGGGTGAAGCTTTTGGCGCAGCAGATTCCCGCGTCGGTGGTGTTCTTCGATTTGCTTTGCGTGGGCGATCGGGATCTGCGCGGTGTACCGTTTGAGAGCCGGCGGCGAGAATTGGAGACGCTGCTTTCGTCGGCGACGCCACCGCTTCATCTGACTCCGGCTACGCGGGATATTAGTGTGGCTGCGGATTGGTTTGGGCGGTTTGAGGGCGCGGGGCTTGATGGGGTGATGGCCAAGCCGGTGGCGGGGACCTACGAGTCGGACAAGCGGGTGATGTTGAAGGTGAAGCACGAGCGCGACTGCGATTGCGTGGTCGCCGGATTTCGGTGGCATAAGAAAGGTGAGGGCGAGGCGATCGGGTCGCTGCTGCTGGGGCTGTTCGATGACACGGGGGCGCTGCAGCATGTGGGCGTGTGCGCCAGCTTTACGAACACGAAGCGGAAGGAGTTGGTGGAGTTTCTTGCGCCGTATCGGAAGAATGCGTTAGAGAACCATCCGTGGAAGAGCTGGGCCGAGGCGGGCGATGGGGCTGGGCATCGGATGCCTGGGGGGCAAAGCCGGTGGAGTCAGGGGAAGGATTTGTCATGGGAGCCGCTGCGCCCGGAGCTGGTGGTCGAAGTGGCGTATGAGCACATGCAGGGGACGCGGTTCCGGCATATGGCGCAGTTCCGGCGCTGGCGGACTGATAAGAAGCCCAGTGACTGTACGTATGCGCAGTTGGAGGTGGTGCCGGCGCAAGAGCTGATGGAGGTTTTTGGTGCGGGGCGGTGAGTGATCTGCTTTTGTTTTTAAAAATCCCAATGGATTGGAGGATGGGGCACCCGCGTGCGATTGAATTCGCACTTTTTTACATCACTTCGAACCGGGCCGCAGCCAAAGCATATTCCTTCCATTCTTTGCTCAAAGATGTCCTCTGCCTCAAGTATTGCTGCACAAGCTCCTCGGTGCCCGGATGATGAAGATGACCGAGCCCGTGGAGGGCCGCCCCCTGACAAGTTGGAGACTCGAGGGCGAGGAGGTTACTCAACGTTTGAAACATGACATCTTGCATTGAGGCGTCCTCACCACCTCGCTCTCGCTTTCGGTTTCCACAATGCCAGTCATAGCACAGCGAGTCCCACCACATTTCAACCGAGGTCTCTAAGGATTCAGCGGCGAAAAGACATTTGAATAGATCCAACATGGATCTGACACATTCCTCCCGTGCCGAGAAGGGCAAATTTTCATCCCAAATCAGTTCGCCCACAGAACAGCTGAGATTGCAGCTTTGTATTGCCCAGAAACCCTGTTCAAGTTGTGCCTTTGAGAATCGCTCAAGCAAAAAAGCCGGATCTCGAAACAATCGCACGTAGTACTTGCAGACCAGATCGGGATCATAGGCCACCTCCACATTCCAATACCACGGGTCGTGTTTCACTGCCGTAGAGGGCACGCTCCGAGCGAACAAAAAGGTGACAAATTCTTCAAAGGAACAATGTGTGATGTCATGGTCGATACGAGGTTTCATGTTGGAAGATATAAGTATATTGTGCGTCGGTCTTGAGGACGTGACAAGGTTGGCCTCAGAGCGGACTGAGGTATTTCCCAGATCGCAGTAGTTCTGCAAAATCCCAAGGTATCGACAGCTATGGAATCCCACCCTAACGTCGCACAGGACGCGACGTTAGGATGGGGCACCCTCGCATTTGGATGGGAGACGCGCGCGGCACGGTGGCACGGAGGATCCAGCCGCGGTCAGCCTCGCTTTGCTGCTTCGATGGCGGCGACGTCGATTTTCTTCATCGGCATCATCGCCTTGAACGCGCGTTTTGCCACGTCACCTCCGGTGGCCAGAGCTTCGGTCAAAACGCGTGGGGTGATCTGCCACGAGAGGCCCCATTTGTCCTTGCACCAGCCGCACTGGCTTTCCTGGCCGCCGTTGCCGACGATGGCGTTCCAGTAGCGGTCAGTTTCTTCCTGATTGTCGGTGGCGATCTGGAATGAGAAGGCCTCGTTGTGCTTGAAAGTCGGACCGCCGTTGAGACCGAGGCAAGGAACGCCCACGACGGTGAAGTCGACGGTCAGCACGTCTCCCTTTTTGCCGCCGGGATAGTCGGAAGGGGCGCGGTGCACCGCCATCACGCTGCTGTCGGGGAAGGTTGCGGCGTAGAAGCGGGCCGCAGCTTCCGCGTCGTTGTCATACCAGAGACAGATTGTATTCTTCGCCGCTTGCTTGGCCATTTTTATTCCTTTCGTGCCCGAGCGAACGCTGTGCCGGGGCGCGTGTGTTGTGTTTATTGATGGGTTGGTGTTCAGGTTTGGATGGAATTTGTTGGGCGGGTGGTTGTTCGTGATTGCGTTTTCGGGAATATAAGAGCCTGGAAAAGCCCAAGGTATCGAGCGTTGTGGAATCCCAAACCTAACGTCGCTGTGGATGCGACGTTAGGATGAGGCACTGCTGATGGGCGTCACCAGGAAGCTGCAGATTATTCGCTTGCCTCGTTTCGGGCGCTTGGGTTTGGACGGCTCGGGTTCTACGGATTGAGAAGATGTCGCAAGGAACGAGGGCAAGATGCCCTCGCGACTGCCGGCGGGACGCCGGCGCTACGGTCGTATTCCCCGGCTCCGCGAGGGGCGTGCACGTTCCGTGAGTTATTACTTCTCGCCAGTCGATGACGCATTTTTCATGACTTCTTTTTTGCTGCGCGCAGATCGCGCCATTCGCGGGTGGGGTCGTCGTCGGGGTCGGGAGTTTCCTGCTTGGGCCTGAGGTCTTCGGGGACGTGGCGAAGATTGATGCGGATACGCGTCCAGGTGGAGGAGCGGCCGCGCATTGAGTCGACTAACACGTCGTCGATGGCTAGAAGCTTTGCAGCTTCGGCGTGTTTCGATTTCCAGCGGTCCAGGCCTGCCAGGGCTGCCTGCTTGTCGGGAGAGTTGGCGACCACGATCAGCGGCATCTTCTCGCGCGGCTTCTTCTTTGTCGGCGCTTTTTTGGTCGCGAACTTTGCGCGCGAAGGGGCGACTCTAGGGGCTTCGCCTTCCATCTTGCGAAAGTGCGGAGGCCAGGGGGCGTCGCCTAATCCGGCAGCTTCGTCGTGGGCGGCCAGGTCGAGCAATTTTTCCAGAGAGCCTGGATGGGCGTTCATGTCGGCGTGCGGATCGCCATGGTCGGCGAAGCGCTGGGGAACGGTGAGCACGGTGAAGTCGGCGGGATCGCAGTCGGGGACCTCGCGCCAGTCTAGCGGAGTGGAGACGCGCGCGTCGGGCAGCGGGCGAACGGAATACGCGGAACACGTGGTGCGGTCCTTCGCGTTCTGGTTGTAGTCGAGGAAGACGCCGTGGCGTTCTTCTTTCCACCATTTCGAACTGGCGAGAGCCGGGACGCGCTTTTCGATGGCGCGCGACAGGGCGAGGGCGGCGCGGCGGACTTCGGTGAAGGTCCACCGCGGCTGGATGCGAACGTTCACGTGCATGCCGCGAGAGCCGCTGGTCTTGGGCCATCCGCGAAGACACATTTCTTCGAGGAACGATTTCACTTCGAGGGCGACGATGCGGACGTCGGACCAAGGGACGCCTGGGCCGGGGTCGAGATCGATGCGCAACTCGTCGGGATGAGTGAGGTCGGCGGAGCGCACGGGATGCGGATGGAGTTCGATGCAGCCCAGGTTGACGATCCAGGCGAGGCCGGAGGCGTCGTCGACAACTAACTCTTCGGCGGTGCGGCCGGAGGGGAACGAGAGGGTGATGGTGCGAAGAAAGTTCGGATGATCCGAGGGGGCGCGCTTCTGGTAGAAGGCTTCGCCTTCGGCTCCGTTGACGAAACGCTTCAGGACGATGGGACGGTCTTCGATTCCGGCGAGGGCTCCTGGGGCGACGGAGAGATAGTAGCGGACGAGGTCGAGTTTCGAGAGCTTGGTCTCGCGGGCGAAGTAGGGCTTGTCGGGATTGGTGATGCGGACTTCGCGTCCGTCGACGGTGAGGAGCTCGGTGGGGGATTCTTTGGGCACGTTGGTAGGCTAGCTGGGGGCGGGAGTGGGGAGCAAGTGGGGTGCGCTTTGGAAGCGCGCGGACGCCGGAGAGTTCGGGGTGAGGCTCGCGGGCTCACGCCCGCAGCGCTCAGGTGCCGCCCCTTGCCGGGGCTCGCTTGGGTGCCGCGGTTACCCAGTGCTTACGCACTGGGCTATTTTATGGCGCCGCTCCGCGGCTCGGTTATGCCGCTGCTCCGGGCTGGGTTATGCCCAGCTCGACGGCTCAGTTAGGGTGGGGCATCGTTCAGTGCTCGGGCTTCGGTTCGGGCTTCGGTTCGAAAGCTGCAGGTTTAGTTCAACGATGGACCATTGGTTCGACGCGGGTCCCAGGTTAGCGTCCACAAAACCGGGCGCGAACCATGGGGCACCGCCGGTCGTTGGTTCGTCGTTCTTGCCATCCGCTGTGGCGCGTTTCTCTTCGTGCCCATACAATCGCGGTGCTCGGGCAGGCTGCGGGCTACTCTGCTTTTTCTTCTCTGGAGAACGTCATGAGATTTCGATCGATGGTGGCTCGGTTGGTGGTGGTGGCAATTGTCGGTGCTTGCGCGCTCCCTTTGTTCGCACAGTACACGGACTCGGCGGCGGTGAATGAGTTAGGCGGGCCGACGGAGTTTGCGCGGCGGCGGAGTGAGTTGGCGAAGCAGTTGAAGTCGGGCCATCTGATTTTGTTTGCGCGGAAGACTTTGCCCGAGGCCGTGCACTATCGCGAGGACAATGATTTCTTTTATTACACCGGGCTGTCGGATCCCGGGGCGGTGATGCTGATGGATTGTGCGAAGGGCAGCGTCATCATTTTCGAGCCGCAGCAGGCTCCGCGCACCAAGCAGGTGTATGGAGCGAATTTGCTTTCTCTTTCGGAGGACGAGCGCAAGAAGCTGGGATTTGAAACTGTGCTGCCGCTCGACGTGCTGGATCGTGGCCTGGCCTATGGGTTGATGCGGAGTGAGTCGCCGGAATTGTGGGCGCGGCTCACGTTTGCGGATAAGGCGGATGGGGCGCGTCCGGAGACTGGCGGGGATTATGCGGAGGAGTACACGCATCCGTATGGGGATCCGTTGCCGGGGGATCGGGCGGCGATCAAGAAATTGGCGGAGCGGTATCCGGCGGCGCATTTGAAAGACGTCACTCCGTTTATCGATGGGATGCGGAATATCAAGACGCCGCAGGAGATTGCCGTGCTGCGGAAGAATGGCGCGCTGAGCGCGGAGGGGATCAAGCAGGGGATCGCGCACGCGAAGGCGGGGATGTACGAGTACCAGATTGAGGCGCAGGCGGCTTTTGTGTTTCGGAATGGCGGGGCGTCGGGATGGGCGTATCCGGCGATTGTGGGGACGGGGGAGAACATCAACACGTGGCATTACTTCAATGACCGGCGGCAGATTCAGGCGGGGGATTTGGTGGTGTTCGATTTTGCGGCCGACCTGGACCACATGGCCATGGACATTACCCGGACGTTTAATGTCGGCGGGAAATTTACCGAAGAGCAGGCGAAGTGGTATGCCGTCGATCTGGAGTGTCAGAAGGCCGTGATTGCAATGTTGAAGCCTGGGAACACGTACGAGCAGGCCGCAGACGCGGGGAAGGCCGTATTTGTGAAGGCTGGGATTGAGAAGCAGTGGATGGGATTTCCGGGGCACTTTGTCGGGCTGGCTACGCATGACGTGCTGATGGCGAGGGGTCCTGTCAAGGCGGGGCAGGTAGTAACGGTGGAGCCGATCGTGGAGTTTCCGGAGAAGAAGATGCACTTCCGAGTGGAAGATACCATCCTGGTTACTGATGCCGGGCCGGAGAATCTGTCGGCTGGAGTTGTGAAGGAGATGGGGGACGTAGAGAAGTTGGTGGGGAGCGCTAAGTAGGAGTTGACGACGTTGCACGGGAAAATCCCCCCCAGGGTCATCACCAAGTCCTCGTGGGTGGAGTGTGGAGTGGGAAACCTTGTTGGGCTGGTGATGAGGTTAGGGGACGTGGGGTCCTTCGACTACGTTCGGCTGGCGCCTCACTTCGCTCAGGATGACAAGCGCGAGAAGAGATTGGAAATGTTTTAAGGGCAAGAGCAAGTGCAAAAGCAAACTGCAAGAGCAACCGCAAAGGCAACTACAACTCCAACGGCCGCGGGCGGGGGCGCCCGCGCCACACCTGCAATTTGCGGTAACTGCCGTTAATTGGAATCTGTCGGGCGGACGACTGCCCTACTGATACTGTACCGGTGGGACCGTACCTTTCAGACCTGTTTCAAAAATCCTTTCCCTGATGGAATGCCTGTATACCGATCGCGGAAATTTCGAGGCTGATAAAGCTGGTGTGCTGAAGCGCTGGTAGAAAGGGGGATTTCTCTTGCGCAGCAGGCGCGGTCTATTCCGAACCCGGGGATTGAGTTTTGTTGCGACGAGTCCTATTCACGGCGCTGGTGGTGATTCTTCCTCTGGGAGTGTTCGCGTTCGATGGCGGACAGCCTGGACCGCAGGAGAAGACCCACAGTCCACACGGAAAGCTGGATATTCCTTGCGAGAATTGCCACACGCCGCAGGGATGGACGCCCATTCGGGCGGTTCCAGAGTTTAATCACAGCAAGACCGGATTTCCGCTGCGCGGACTGCATTCGAAAGTCGGCTGCGCGGATTGCCATACTGACCTGGTTTTTTCCAAGGCGCACAACCAGTGCCAGGACTGCCACGCCGATATCCACCGGCGTCGCAACACCGCGCAGTGCGATGCATGCCACCGCGATACCGGGTGGCAAGTTTCCATCCACAACATCAATGAGCATCAGGATCGCTTCCCGCTGATTGGAGCGCACGCGATGGTCGATTGCTATTCCTGCCACAAAGTGGGGACGGTAGGTCCGTTTAACCGGCAAGGACTATCGACGGAGTGCTCGAGCTGTCACCTGAGCGATTTCAAGAAGGCGAAGACTCCGAATCACATTGCGCAGGGATTCTCGACGCAGTGCCTGGAGTGTCACAGCCTGATGGATAACTGGATGACTACGATTTCTCCGATGATGCTGAAGAGGAATAAAGGTGGGAAAGCTTTTTAAGAGCGGCAAATCTTAAAACGCAGAGGGCGCAGAGAACGGCCGCAGAGTTCGCAGAGAACAGCTCTCACCACAGAAGGCGCAGACGATTTCTGTTGGGCTGCAGAGGCGCTGGTTAAAGGTCCCGCAGATTTTTAGAGAAAACGACCCTAGGAAATCCACCCCTCCCGCAATGTGCGCGGGAAGGATGGGCTCATCCATTGGGCATGCGAGAGAGATTCATGAACAAATGGAAACAACTCCCCGTGGCATTAGTGTTCGTGTTGTCGTTTTTTATGATGGCGGCACCGGGCACGGCGAAGGATTTGGGATCACACATATCGGCGGCGTCCATCGAGAGAGTGCGCGTGGTGCCCAATGGCGACAAGCTGAAGATCGAAGTGCAGCTTAGCGGGACGGTGAGTCCGCGGGTGCTGATTGCCAATAATCCGGACCGGCTGGTGCTCGAGCTCCCCAACACGAATGCGAAGTCGCGGCAGCAGCACATCGAGGTGAACCAGCAGGGGGTGAAAGGCCTGCGAATCGGGCTGACCAGCTCGAGTCCGATGATCACCCGGCTGGTGGTGGATCTGGATTGCGCGCATCCCTATGGGCTGTCGACCGAGGGGAACACGATTGCGCTCACCGTGCTGCCGCCCGTGCCAGGGGAGGATCCGGCGACGATTCCGGGAGGACTGATCGGCACCGCCATGGCCGGATCCCTGACGACCGTGCCGGCCGTGACGCGTACGGCGGTGAAACATTTGCAGATGGGATTCAAGGTGAAGTATGTGGCAGAGGGCGTCGCGTACCTGACAGGGGGTCGAGCGGCGGGGCTGGAAGAAGGCATGATTCTGATCGTGCCGGAATCGAAGAAGGGCGGCCGCATGATCGCGGCGGGCGATGCGACAGGCGAAGTGGCGGAGTTGCAGGTGCTGTCGGTGGCGGAGACCTCGGCCGTGACGGAAGTGCACGATGCGAAGCGCACGCTCAAGCCTGGAGATTGGGCGTACTTGTCGGTGTCAGAGACGGCAGGGTTGTTGGAGCATCGCGCCTCAGGGCGAAAGGGGGCTTTGTCTTCGGACTGGATTTCGGTGGAACAGGGAGAGGGCTTTGTGGCGCGGGCTCCGCATGTGGAGCCGCGCCCGGAACAGAGAGTGCGTGGGCGAATTGGATTCGACTACAGCGGGATCAGCGGCACGGTGGGCAACAGCTCGGCGGTCGGGTTGGTAGCGCGCAGCGACATCACGAATATCGGCGGCACGCACTGGAATCTGCAAGGCTACTGGCGCGGGAGAATCACGAAGCAATCGCGCACCGACGAAGACACGCTGCAGAGCGCTCTGAACAAGACGTACACCATGCAGTTGTTTTACGACAATCCGGAGTCGAAGTGGGTGGCGGGATTCGGCAGACTGTGGCTGCCCTGGGCGAACAGTCTCGATGTACTCGATGGAGGCTATGTCGGGCGGAAGGTGCATCCGGGAATCATTGTGGGCGCGTTTGCGGGCTCGAATCCAGACCTCGCCTCGTTTCGTTACAGCCCGAACCAGCGCACGGCGGGCAGCTTCGTGAACTTTGAAGGAGATGCCGGCGGTTCGATTCATTACACGAGCACTGCGGGTATCGCGCTCACTTCGATCAAGTGGCGGCTGGACCGTCCGTTCATCTTTTTTGAGAACGGAGTTTATTACAAGAATACGTTCTCGGTGTATCACGATCTGCTTGCGGACTCGCCGCAGGGGTTGACGACGAACGGGATCACGCCTGGTGCGGGCATCAGTCGAAGTTATCTGACGGTTCACTATCAGCCCGTCAAGCGCATCGGGTTCGATGTCTATCACAACTATTTCCGCGATGTGCCGACGGCTTCAACGGCGCTGATCGGCACGGGGCTGGTGGACAAACTGCTGTACCAGGGCGTGAGCTTCGGCGTGCGGGTGCAGCCCGTGAACCACGTCTGGTTGTACACGACGCTTGGGCGCAGCGACCGAACGGGCGACGAGCGGAAAACGCTAAATCAGATGTACGGTTTGACGATTGATGAGATCGGGCACACGGGACTGCGAGCCGATATGCGCTATTCGAAGTTCGACAGTTCCTTTGGCAGCGGCGATTACAAGTTGCTGACGCTCTCGCGGCATCTGGGCGACCGAATGATGTGGGATATGCAGTTTGGAAACCAGACGCTGCTGTCTCCGTACTCGAAGAACCAGATGTCGAATTTTATTGATTCCTCGTTTGATGTGAATTTGTGGGGAAAGTCGTTCTTGCAGAGCGGATACACGTATGTGCACGGAGATCAGTTGAGTTACAAACAGTGGTATATGAGTCTGGGGTGGAGATTTGATGCGCAGCCGCAGGTGAATCGGGAGAAGGAGTAGTTCAGGTGTCAGGTCTTAGGTGTTGGGTGCTGGGAGTTACCGTTTGCTGGAATTAATTCCGTGGCGCGGCCTGTTTAGTCTCCGAGCAGGCCTTTTTTCAGATCCGGGTTGGGCGGCTTCGGCCCGAGCCACACCGAGAACAGTACTGGGGCGAAGGCCGGGGCGGCAATCGTCACCTTATCCTTGCCGTTGATGGTGAGGGTCGTGCCTGAACCTGGGAAGTAAGTGAGGACCATTTCTTCGCCATCGTTGACGGACTCAAGGACGCCAAGGAATTGGTCGATCTCAGCTTTCATAGTCTTGCTCGCGTCGGGCGCGTTGTCGACAAACGACTCGGCAAATGCATCGGCCATCTGGTTCTTGCTCACACCGCGCACGAAGTGCATGACGATCCTCTTGGTTACATCGGCTTTGAGGACGGAGCTGGGATCTGAGGATGTCTGTTCCAGGTAGAGCCCCGCCACATAGACCTTGACCATAAACTTCTTTCGCAATCCCAGGCCGTTGAGCACGAGCGTTTTATTGTGAACCTGTACCGTGTCGGGGAGGGTCACGCCCGCCAATGTGCCGGCAAGCAGGTCAAGCGTGGATGCTATTACGAATGCAAGAACAACAAGGAAATTGCCGGGTATCTGCATAAGGTTCCTCTCGGATCAGTGATCTTGCCTCTGCCTTGCGCGAACGGGAAAGCAGTTGCGCGGACCCTTTTACTGCTGAGCGGCCTTGCTATAGAGAGCTTCGATTTGTGCGCGATAGCGCTGTTCGACGGCGCGGCGGCGCAGCTTCATTGAAGCCGTCACCTGGCCGTCGGCGATGGTGAACTCGTCCGTAACCAGAACAAAATTCTTGATGGTTTCGTATTGGGCGAGATTCTTGTTGACCTCGGCTACGATTTCTTCGTACAGCGCCTGCACGGTGGGGTGCTCGATCAGTTGCTGCCGGGTGGCGTAGTTCATGGCCCTCTCGCGCGCCCATTCATCCAATGCGGCAAACTCGGGAGCAAGCAGAGCCGCAGCAAATTTTCGACCTTCCGCGAATACAGCGGCATACGCCACCATCGAGCTGCTGGTCAATTTCATTTCGATAGCCTGCGGGCTGATGAACTTCCCGCCCGAGGTCTTCTGCAAGTCTTTCTTGCGATCCGTGATGGTTAGGAAGCCATCCGCATCGAGCTGGCCGATGTCCCCGGTTTTAAACCAGCCATCCTCAAAGGCATTACATGTCTCTTGCGGCTTGTTCCAATAGCCCTTGAACACTGAAGGACCACGGACCAGGACCTCGCCGTCGGTGGCGATTTTGCATTCCAGATTCGCCAGTATTTTGCCGACTGTTCCCAGCCGGTGAGCTTTGGGACTGTTGATCGCGATCACGGGCGAGGTTTCCGTCAGCCCATATCCCTCATGGATCCGGATGCCCATGTCCGCAAACCAGCCAGCAAGATCGCGGCCCAGAGGAGCACCCCCGGAAACAAAGACACAAACCTGTCCTCCCATAGCGGCGCGGATTTTCGAATAAAGCAAAGCGTTGGCCAGTTTCCAACGCAGGGATGTGGGCTGTGTGCCATTCAATATCTCGTTCCTGTGGGAACCACCCACGCGCAACGCCCAGTCGTAGACTTTGCGCTTGAAACCCGCGGCCGTGTCGCGGTGCACCTTTGCCCGGACCTTTTCGTAGACGCGGGGAACTCCGACGAAGATGTAGGGGCGAACCTCGGTCAGGTACTGCGGCATCGAGGTAAACGCAGGACAGTAAGCAATGGTCAGGCCGCAGTTGAACATCACGTAATCGAGGTGACGCGCCGTCACGTGCGAGAGTGGTAAGAACGAAATGCCGATCTGGCCCGACGCCAGACCGAAGTAGTCCCCGGCATAAACGAGGTTAGCCACCAGGTTTCCGTGAGAGAGCATGACGCCCTTGGGAATACCCGTGGTCCCCGAGGTGTACACGATGGTCGCGAGATCGTCGGGGCTGACTTGTCTCGCGCCGGCCTCGATTTCAGGATGGCGCCCTGCATCCCGCATCGAGTCCCACATGGGGATCGCTTCGGGCACGGAGACTTCATCCATTAAGACCACTTTCTCGATGGCGGTGCGCGCCTTGATGGCCAGGATTTTTCTGTACTGTTCGAGAGTCGAGACGAAGGCCAGGCGAGCGCCCGAGTCCTGCAGAATGACTAGAGTCTGCTCTGCGGTGAGCGTGGGATAAATGGGAACGTCAGCCGCGCCCAGCAGCATGCTGGCAAAGTCGGCTACCGCCCACTCCGGCCGGTTCTCGCTAAGGATGGCAGTGCGATCACCGCGCCCGATCCCGCAGGCGCGCAGCAATCTCGCTGTTCCCAACACGTAGCGATACAGATCACGTGAGGAGACGGGCAGCCATTGCGACTCTCGCTTGTACAGCATGGCCCGATCGAGGTCGCGCTCCACCACCGAGAAAAAGAGGTCGTTGATTGTGCGATTCACAACTGCCTAGCCTCTTGTCGCCCATCGATCCACGACTGTGCATGGAAGAGGAATGCAGTTCTCGCAGCGCAAGGTTGGTCTGCGACCTTTGAGCTGCGGACTCAGTACCCAACGCGGATGTTCTTTCCAAAACTGAACTTGGTTGCGACCGTAAGCCGAACGGTGCCACGACTGCCGTTCAACACATTGGAAAAGAAGTTGAACCGAGCCGTGTCGGCCGTGACGCGCAGGCCGAAGTGCGGGGTGATCTCCCAGGTGGCCCCGCCGCCGAAGCCGTAGAACACAGTGTTGTCAGAGGAGGATAACCTTCCGCCCAGCAGGGCGCCGACAATCGGCGTGGCGGCTGGGTTCGGATGAGCCTGGATCTTCGCATGCAGCAGCCCGAGGGCAGGCCGAACGAAGAGTGTCACATGTTTAAACCTGCGGTAATTCAGTTGCGGTCCGACTTGAAATGTGTAGGTTGAGGAAGTGTAAGGCACCGACACAGCGCTCGCCGGGATTCCTGGGGGAAGCATTTGCGCCAGTTTCAGTTGTGTTTCCGAATTCAGATAGCTCGGCAACAAAGTCGAACCACCGGTGAAGCCACTGAAATCGAACCCGATCGACAGCCACGGGCGAACATTCTGGGCAATGTCGAAGTTGTATCCGCGTTGCGCCAGATTCAAGGATGGAGTGTGCAGGTAGGAATAGCCGCTGATGAGGCTGAATTGGGAGATCTCGTTTTGTTGTGAGAATGAGATGACGGTTGAGAGAAGAAGAAAAACAAAGGCACAGAACAAGAGACGCCGCATAATAGGTCTCCTTGGCCAATGACGCTTTTCCCCGTGAGCACTGGGGCGCAGCATCATTCAGAGAAGATCGAGCGCGCCCATTATTGGTCCGAAAAAGAACGGTTTCAGTGACGCGGGTCCTATCGTATGGTGACGGCTCCAGGCCACGCCGGGGAGGCGAGAGAAGCCGGTTTCGGGGAAAGGCCAGCGTCTCCGGCACGGAAAAACACCCGTTTCCCGAGAACGAATACGGCGCAAATTCCCGTGGCGCGCGTGGCGAAGGCAGATTGCGATATCCGCAATTCCAGAACGCCCGCATTGCGACTCGAGTGGAGTGGACAAAGCACGAGAGGCGGCTGCAGTTCTATTTTCACGCGGAGAAAAATTGCAGCGATTCCTTTTCGCACCGCGCAAGGGTAGCAGCTACGCTCGCGGCGGCGTGCAAATCGAGTAGTCACCCTATCGACGCAAATTCGCGCACTCAATAGTCTGCAAACAAATCTGCGAGGTCGCCTGGGTCGATTTGTGTGAGCGGGCTGGCAGTTGTTAAAGGAGAATCATGCCCGCCCGAATGATGGTTTGCTGCGTCTTATTGCTTTCCACTTTCCTTCCTGGTGCAGCGCAATGCCAGGACACAACTTCGTCTTCGCAATCTGCCAGTGGAAGCACGGTGGAGGGCACCGTGGTGTCCTCGAGCCGCAATACCCTGGTTGTAAGGACCGATGACAATCAGTATCAGTTATTTACTTACGAGCGCGACGCCGTACGGTCGGGGACATTGGCGCCGGGTGCACGCGTGCGCGTGTCTGCTGGACCTGCCGATGAAAACGGCACTCGATCTGCGAGCGGGGTTACGGTGGTGGCGGCCGGATCGGGATCTTCCGGCGACAGAGGCGCGCAGGCGGCCCCGGTGCCCGAAAAGGTTCGGGACATTGAGAGCGACATCAAGCGTGACAGCCGGCGCTGGCGGTTGGGCGTGCGGGCGGGCGCAGCGTTTGATCCTGAGCTCTTTACCTTTGGCGTGCAATCGCAGATTGGGCCAATTTTGCATCCGCGAGTATTGTTCCGGCCAAACGCCGAATTTGCGTTTGGAGAAGTGACCGACCTGATCGCCTTGAATTTTGAGGGCATCTACCGGTTCTCGGCAGCGCGTAGGAGCGGTAATTGGACCCCTTATGTGGGAGGGGGTCCGGCGATGATCTTCATTCATCAGAGCCTCAATCAAGGGCGAGACATCAGTTTCAGCAATTTCGACTACGAGACCGGACTGAACGTGCTGGCCGGAATGCAATCGCGGAAAGGCACCTTCGTTGAGTTGAAGACCAGTTTGTATTCTGGACCGGCGCCGAAGTTGCGCATCATTGTCGGTTATAACTTCTGAATGGGGGGTCTGGGATAAGGGCTTCGGCAAAGCGACTGTTGCCGCCGGGGCCTCCGAGCATGATGGTCTTTCCCTGAAGAGGTGAAGCGAAGATCAGTAGGCGGGCGGGAGGCCGATCTTTTTTATGAGGGCTCGGTAGCGGGGATCGGAGTGGAGAAAGTCGAAGACTGGTTCGTCCTGGACGAACGACAATCCAGGGAGAGCGTTCCTGATAAGCAACTTCGAGGAATTTCAGAGTTTCCTCTTTGTCATCGTTTCCGAGGAGTGCACATTCAGACGCCAGTTCCCAGGGCGAAACATATTTCTTGCGCGCCCTGGCTTTTAACTCGTCTACTCCCACTTGTGCGGCACCTTTTTCACCGCCCCGCGTAAAGGCACGGTGGTACGCATCGGCGATTTTTGGATCGCCACCCAGCCGGAGAGCTGACTCCAACTCCTGCTCCGACTCCTTATACATTCCTTTCAGCCGATAGGCTTGTGACAGCTGGTAACGAACCCAGGCTCTTGTTCGACTGGCTCTCGGCGAGCAGTCGAAGTTCTTTGATCGCGTCATCAAATCGCCGCAGGTGAATGTAACACCGTCCCAAGGCCCACGGCCTTAGGGAGTAATCCAGGCTGGTGGCACGCTTCTGTTCTTGTAGAGCCTCTTCCGGGCGCTGCGTTACAAACAGGATGTATGAGTACAGGTGGTGAGCCTCGGCGTTGTTCGGGTCCAGATCCAGTGCGCGCCGCGACTCAGCCTCGGCACTCTGCCACTCCCAGGTGTCAAAGAGGTACAAGGCGGCGCGGGCTTTGTGCGCGTCGGAAAGGGAGCCGTCGAGGTCGATCGCTTTGCGGGCAGCCTCCTCCGCCTTCCCCATGACTGATTGGGGAGGCACCTCGCCGTCCACCGCAAGCAGGGTATAAGAGTCCGCAAGGCCGCTCCAGGCCGCGGCATAGTCAGGCTGCAACTGGATCGCTTGCTGGAAATACTCCTGGCTGCGCTGGGTCTTGCCGTTAAACCAGAAATAGCGGCCACGCAGGTAAGCGTCGTGGGCTTCCGGATTGATGCGGGGCTGCGGTTTCGCTGGAGAAATCGCGGTGTTCACTTCTCTTGCGATGGTCCGCGACAACTCAGAAGGCAATGAGAAAGCGTCACTCAGGTTGCGATCGTAACTTTCGGCCCAGAGGTGCGTGTCGCTGGGCGCGTGGATCAACTGCACGGTCATGTGCACGCGATTCCCCGAGCGCTCGATGGAACCTTCAAGGATGCCATCGACGCCAAGTTCCTGCGCGATGTCCTTTACGGGGCGCTGCACCCCTTTGAAACGCATGGCGGACGTCCGCGAAACCAGGCGCAGTGAAGTGTTCTTGGCCAACATGGTGATGAGCTCGTCGGTCATGCCGTCGGCGAAGTAATCCTGCGCCGGATCACCGGAGAGATTGGCAAGGGGAAGCACTGCGAGCGAGTGAATCGTATGGGCGCGATGCGGTGCGAAAAGTTTGTCACGCAGGCCGGCGACGTTGAATCCGAGAAGCAGACCCGCGATGAGTAGGAACAGGAGCGCGACGACGGCCATCCGCCAAGGAGACTTGTGGCTCTGGGTGAGCCTGGGTTTAGGCTCAGGTGCGGGAGCCGGTCGCCTGTCGGTTGAAGGCAAATTATCGATGGCTGCCGCGGTGGAATTACCATTCCCGCTCGCCGGGTAGTCGAGGAAGCGGTAACCCTTGCCCGACACGGTCTGGATGAAGCGGGGACGATCGATATCGTCGCGCAAGGCGGCGCGAATCTTGCGAACGGCGGTGTTGATGCCATGCTCGGTGTCGACGAAGACGTCTTTCCCCCAGATGCGCTCGATGATCTCCTGGCGAGTGACGATCTCCCCATTTTTTTCGAGCAGGAGCTGGAGCAACTCCATGGGGATGCGTTCGAGTTTCAGAAGTTGACCGTTGCGGCGCAACTCGAAGCGCGCATGATCTAACTCGAAATCTCCGAACTTGTGGATAGAGGCGGGCATGAAAGGCCCCAAACTGGGGGAGAACTATAACATTCCAACTGGCCGACAGGGAAGGAAAGTCCTTAAGATGCAATAAGTTGCAGCTTTACCCTTTCTTTACCTTAATTCATCCTCGCCTTCATTGCCTTGATTGCGCTGGGTCGGGCAGGATTCGCTCTCACAGCCGGCAGCGTTCTAGCTGCTTTCCCCCGCTGACAAAGGAGAATGACATGAAATCGACGCTTATCAACCTTCCAATGGTAATGGGAATCGTCCTGTTAGGAGCACTGCTCACCGGCACTGCATTTGCGGGTTGTGGGGATGCGGCGAAGCTTCAGCATGGAGCCCTGGTACCTCGGTCGTGGAACGGCGAGAGCGGTTCGTTGTTGCCGATTTCCGATGAGTCCTCGAGCGACCCGATCACGGGGATGTGGCATGCGACGTTCACTGCGATGGGCAACGAACCGGGGCCGCCGGACTATACCCCGATCGACAATGCCCTGGTCGTGTTTCACAGCGATGGCACGGAGATCATGAACTCCGCGCGACCTGCGCAAGATGGCAATTTCTGCCTGGGGATTTGGAAGAAGGTGGACAAGTCGAGATACAAGGTCAATCACATTCCCTGGTTTGCCAACGACACGACCAACGCACCCAGCGGGATTGGGAATCCCTCGGGGCCCACGCGAATTTTCCAGAACATCGTTTTGAGTCCGGACGGGAAACACTACACGGGGACGTTTACGCTGGATGCATATGACCCGGCGGGGAACCAGGTGGCGCATATTGTCGGGGTCGTCAATGGGACGCGCGTGAACGTTAATACCAGTGTGCCGGATTTACTGTGAAGTAATTTTACAGAGTGCAAAGATCTAACCGCAAAGGTCGCTAAGGAGACGCGAAGGCCGCGAAGAAGTGCCCGGGGGCGCTTCGCGATGTTCGCGTCACTTAGCGAGTTTTGCGGTCACCTGTCTCTCTGGACTCTGCAGTGAACCGCTGATCAGTCGCATGAATTTGTATTTGCGAAGACGGCGACTGCATTTGTGACCGCACTCAATCGCAAAGAACGCGATTGAGATGGGTACCGGCCGCTCCTCGCGGTGTGCAAGCCGCTGGTGGTTGAGGGCTAAAACTCGCAAATGTTTTCACCTCGCCTGAAAGTCCTGGTGGTGCAAATCAACGATTTAGGTTGTTCCGTAGCGGCAACCCGCCTGCTAGTGTAGGTAGGCGGGAGTCTATGCGAACGGTAGTTACGATGTTACTTCTGTGCGCGGCGGCGGCCGGTCAAGAGCTGCCCGATGCTCCGTCATTTTCACGGACGAATCAACCCAGGGTGGCGGACAGAGCGTTTTGGATGACCACCGGAGTTTACGGTGCGTCCGTTGCCGGCGATGCGATCACGCAAGCGCTTTGGGTTGGGCAAAGTTCAGGGTGTGCGCGGGAAGGCTTTTCCCCGGGAACTCCTGCGAAGCGCGCACCTTCTGCCCGGGCCAGCCTCAATATGGCAGGAGAGTTTGCGATCGCTTCACTTGCGGGTTACGAGTTCAAGAAACACAACGTGCACATCGGAAGAATAAAGCTCTGGGAATTGCCCTTCCTGGCGCGCACCTACGCGCACAGCCAGAGCGCGATTCACAATCTCGGAAGTTGCCTGTAGCAAATTAGGTGGAAAATAGAGCGTCGTGGTGTCTATCGGGCCGTGATGTCTCGTCAGACAATCTATTCAAAGCTGGGCCAGCTGCCAGCTAACATGAGCCATTTGCATCGACTTCACTGATCGGGGAGAATTTCTGGCCTAGGCAAGGGGCGCATTGATGAAGAAAACGCCGAGGCTGCATGCAGTCCTCCTGATCTTCGTTTTTCTATCGTGGTGCTCGGCGGAGGCGCAAGGGTCGCTGGACGCGTTGCGGAAACGTGCCGAGAGCGGAAGCGCGGTGGCGCAGACAGCCTTGGGCGTCTTGTATCGGAATGGTGACGGCGTGCGTCAGGATCTGGGCGAGGCGCTGCGGTGGTTCCGGCTAGCCGCCGCTCAGGGCAATGCCGAGGCCGAGAATGATCTTGGATTTCTCTACGACTACGGCGGTGGAGTTTCCATCGACCATCAGGAAGGGGCGCGCTGGTATCGCAAAGCTGCGGACCAGGGCCATGCAGAGGCTGCGCTCAATTTAGGTTGGCTGTACGACAGCGGGCAGGGATTTCCGGTTGACCATGCGGAAGCGGCGAGGTGGTATCGCAAGGCGGCCGAGGCGGGGAATGGTGACGCGGCCTTTGATCTGGGAGTCATGTACGAAAAAGGGCAAGGCGTGGGGCAGGACTATGCGGAAGCGGCGCGCTGGTACCGGAAGGCTGCAGATCAGGGAATGCACATTGCGCAACTTAGTCTGGGGCGACTGTATGCCGGCGGGAACGGTGTGCCGCATGACCCAGCGGAGGCGGCGCGCTGGTATCGCAAGGCCTCGGACCTGGGATTGGCTTCCGCGCAGTATGAATTGAGCCGGGCGTATTCGAGCGGGGCAGGCGTGTCAGCGGATCCGGTGGCTGCTTATGAGTGGTTGGACATTGCCGTTTTTCGCACGCATGGATCAGTGCATGACAAATATGCTGCGGCGCGCGATGCACTTGGTGCGCGAATGAATCCGGCACAATTGGCTGAGGCTAAGCGGCTGGCCGATGAGTGGAAGGCGAAGTGGCCGCATTAGCACGTGAGAAGTGGGTGTAGCCCCTTTCCGGGGCTCGCGCAAATTCCACTTTTTTCCCAGTGCTCACGCACTGGGCTAATGAATTTCGCCGCGCTTCGCGTGCTTGTTAGTAGGCGCTCTTCCAATTCCATCCGTCGGATGGGCGCGTGATGCCGCCGATACGCAGACGGTGGTCGGCAGAGTTGCGGCTGGGATTGCCGCTGATGGTGATGCGGTCACCCGGCTGGAGCGTATCCTGCTCAATTCCCTGACGGCTGAGTTGGCCGGCGGTACCCCATTCGGCGGCCCACGTGATGGCGTTGTTCTGGGCGTCGGGAATCTCCAGCAAAATCGCTGAATGCGGGTTGCGGAAGAGGAACTCCACGACCGTGCCTTTGATGGTGATCGTCTCGGAAGAGTAGGTTCCCGCAAAGGAGTGGTGCGCATGGGCGTGACGCGTGAAGAAGAGCGCGATCGTGAGTAGGAGACCCCCGAGCGCAAGTTTTGCGCACTTTGGCATTTAGGGAATGATACACCGCGTGAAGATTTCGTAATCCGAAGTCGCGGCAGGCCTTGAGAGGAAACCTCAGCGGCTGAAGCCGTGTTTGATCGTGGCGAATGTGGCACGCCTGAAGGCGTGCCCTTCCCGTTTGTATTTTTCCTTCCAGAGTGCGCCGAGTATCGACTCTGTTACCCGTTCCGTTCGTCTATGACGTGCTCTTCCTCACAGGACGTCGCCACGATTAGAGGTTGAGGCCGATGCCTCCCACCCTTCGAAAACCGCGAAGGGTGGGGCAGCCATCAAATAATGAGTAGTGCCGGTTGTGTCTTTTTTGAGCGGCGTGGGATATTGGAGATATGAAAATGGAAATGGTCGAGTTGCGTGGGCAGCATGTGCGGCTGGAGCCGCTGGAGACCCGGCATGTTAAGGAACTGGCGGCGGCATCAGCTGGGGATGCGGAGCTGTACCGGTGGAGTCCGGTGCCGCAGAACGATGCTGAGGCTGCGCAGTATGTGAAGACTGCTATCGCGTGGAGAGATGAAGGGAGCGGCATGCCGTTTGCCACGGTGCGCAACTCGGATGGGTTGGTGCTGGGGTCGACGCGGTTCTTCGATCTGGATCGGTGGGCGTGGCCGGAGAGGCATGCCTTGCACGGGCGCAGCACTCCGGATGGATGCGAGATCGGGTATACGTGGCTGGCGCGGTCGGCGATCCGGACGCCGGCGAATACGGAATCCAAGTTATTGATGCTGACCTACGCGTTTGAAACGTGGGAAGTATTTCGAGTGTGCTTCCACACCGATGTGCGCAATGAACGATCCCGCGCTGCGATTGAACGCATCGGGGGGAAATTCGAAGGCGTGTTGCGGGCGCATCGCATGGCGGCGGATTTTATTCCGCGGGATTCGGCGAGGTTTTCGATTGTGGCGGAGGAATGGCCGGCGGTGAAGGAGCGGTTGATACGGAAGGTGGAGGGCAGGTAGCGCCAGAGGGCTCGCCGGCTTACGCCCGCTGCGCCTTGAGTGCCGCCCTGACGGGGCTCGCGTTTCTTCTCGGCTTTTCCCAGCGCTTACGCGCTGGGCTATCCTATGCCGCCGCTGCGCGGCTTCGAGCGGCCGGCGCTGAGCGAACCATCAGACCCAAGTGTCGTTGCCAATGCCCGACCTCGTCGGAAATCGGAAGCACTTCTATTGCGATTGCTGGTGCGTGAAGACCCTGACTTCGTTCCAGGCCTGGTGTTTTTGTCCATTGCATTTGTGCGCTTACGACTTAGGGACCACCGGCATGCTGGCGATGTCTGCGAGGATTGTATCGCGGGAACTAGATTGGGCGAGTACACGACAATTTTTGGCGTTTGAACTGATGTGCTGAGGAATTTGCATCTACGGGAAAATGCTGATGTCCTTATGAGTTAGTATGAAAAGGAATTTCGATTTCAGCCGACGCTCTCGCTACCAGCGGCATCCAACCGTGATGGGTGATTTGTTATGGCCATTTTTGATGAAACCTATCGAGTCATCGCGGTGGAGAGTCAGGCTCTGACCATCCAAGGAAATGTGAGTGGGGAAGTTTTGACGATTACGAATCCCGAGCCGGAGGTTCCGTTCACGGCGGAAGAATATCCGGTGGGGCAGTTGATCGGGCTGACGGATCCGTCAGAGTCGGCGCCGAATTAAGCCGGTAGGCGCAAGTGTGAAATTCCACAGAGTGCTAAGGGCAGGAGAAGTGTGTCCGATCGCGGACCAATGCGGGAGGTACACTTTCGTGTACGACTTCGCTTTCTTCAGTTATCTGGATGGAAATTGAGCACGACGATTTCGTGCGTCTCGCGCGGAGCGGACTCCCACTTGCAGCGGCGCACCGCATCGACCCCAGCCTGCGCGAGCACGGGATGGCCTCCGAGAATGCCGGTTGATTTCACTGAACCGTTGGGAGCGACGACGGCTTCAATTTTTACGCTGCCGGAGATTCCCATTTTCTGCGCGAGGCTGGGATACGCCGGGACCACCCGGTTGACCATCTTGCGGTGAGATTCGGATGATTCCTGGGCGCCTGCTTGCGGTACAGCGGACCCGATCGCTGCGCAAACCAAGAGGAACAGAACTGCCGTCCGAAGACGCATGAGCCCCCCTACCATTCTTCCATCTTAAACAAGCAAAAGTTAACGTAAAGGTAACGGTGGTAATTGGCCAGATGTGGGCAAAAGCAATTGGCTTGGTTTCGTTTGGAGAGGTACCCGGGTAGTTATCCGGTGGGAATGGCGATACAGCCTTGTTGGCTCGGTGCGGGTTCAGCGGGGTTGCTGGCTGGTTTGTGGGAAGTTTTCGGGACGGTGGTACGGTGGCTGACGGAGGATCATTGTAGTAAAAAGTGGGCAACAGTCGCCGAAGGAAGCGTGTTGTATCGCGCTCGGCCAGAGCGAACCTCAGCGGCTAAAGCCGCGCTTTCCCGCAGCTGTATGGCCCGACTGAAGTCGGGCCCTTCCCTTTTCTGGGGTTATTTTCCGGAGTGGTTAGTGGGATGACGGATCTTGCTATGCGATTGCTTGCCCGCGGCCGCTGGGGCGCACCTGCGCGGTTAATGGCGAGTTGGGCGCTCGTTGGTTTGAAAGCGTGATGGCTCCCACCCATCGATTCACTGGCCGCTGCGGCTGTCCTCTTACATGCCGACTCCCTTCGGCCACAGCCATCCGAACGTGCCTGCGGTCAACAGGGCGTAGATGAGGCCGTCGATGACTTCTTTCGTGGTCACACTGCCGGTCTGACCTTTCCAGATTCCGGTCGGGATGGCGCCGAGTCCGTAGGCGAGGAAGGCGGCCGTGCCGACTACTCGAAATACCCCCAGATACGAACTGCCAGGCGCGACGGTGTGCGCGGTGAGGTAAGCGACGAAGAAGCTGACCAGCAGCGTGTAGGCGAACCAGAGTCCGAGGAACTTCGGCATGGCGGGCGGACCGGGAGGCATGATGGTGAGGAGACCGACCGGTCCCTGTTTGTATTTTTCCTGTACCGCCGGAGACTTCATTTCCTTGTGCGTGCAGAAAGGAAAAACGTAGGTGCCGCGCTGCAGATTCGCGGCGCGAAGCGTGGAGGAGATTTTGTCTTCGTCGGGAAGCTGGTGGTAGTTGCTGCGATGGTAGGTAAGCACCATGTGCATGACGAAGCTGGCGAAAAAGATGATGACCGCCGAGAGCACGATCGGGAGCCAGAGAGCGGAGAGCGGAACCATGCGGCCTCCTGTAATTTTCCATGGGAGGGTACTGCCGGGCGGGAGACGGGTCAAGTGGGTTCGCGATCGGACAAATCCATGCCTACCGAGGAGACGGAGAAAGACAGAGTAATCTTCATCGAATGACATAATGGCGACATGAAGCGGATGCTTGCGCATGTGGCGGTGGTGGTGCGGGAGTACGACGAGGCGATTGCTTTTTACACCCGAGTGCTGGGATTTCGACTGGTGGAGGACACGGATCTGGGCGGCGGGAAGCGATGGGTGCTGTTGTCGCCGGGGTCGACGGATGGATGTTGTGTGTTGCTGGCGCAAGCCGCGAATTCGGAGCAGGCGTCGCGGATTGGGAATCAAACGGGTGGACGGGTGTTTCTGTTTTTGCATACGGATGATTTTTGGCGCGATTACAACTCTTTGCGCGGAGAGGCGGTGGAGTTTGTGCGCGAGCCTAAGGAAGAGACTTACGGGACTGTGGCCGTGTTTAAAGACCTGTATGGAAATTTGTGGGATTTGATTCAGCGGAAGTAGTGGTCTGTGGAACAGAAATCGGTTCTTAACAGCGAGTCGAAAACAAAAGGGATTTGTTCACGCTCGCACTCTTGCGGGCTGACGCCCGCTGTGTTTTTGGTGGCGCCCCCTTTCGGGGCTTGCAATCTTTCCTGGAGTTTACCGAGCGCTTACGCGCTGGGCTAAATTATTTCGGCGCTCCGCGGCTGGCTTTGTTCTGGACTGGACCTGCTTGATGGAAGGTGATGTCAGAGGTTGATTGCATCCGGCTGGATTTACCGATGATAATTTCTTTGGGGCTATGCGCTGGTGTACAAGTCGGTCACGGCTTGCTGGACCTTTTCGGAGAGCGATTGCATGTCGTGACCGGTCAGTCCGGCGGTGGAGATAGGTTCGCCTATTCGCATTTCGAGGGGGCGGCATTTGATGTGATAGGTATTCATCGGAAGGAGTTCGTAGGTTCCGATCAACGCAACCGGAACTACATCGACCTGCGCTTTGATGGCTAAAAAGAAGGCGCCGGCGAGGAACGGCTTGATCTGGCCGTCGGGTGTGCGACCACCCTCGGGGAAGATCACAAGCGGCATGCCGGCTTTCAAGCTCTTCAGTGCGGAACGAATGCTGCCGATTGAGCCGGCGGGATTCTGCTGGTCGACGCAAATTTGTCCGGAACGATTCAGATGCCATCCGACGATCGGGTAGGCGAGCAGTTCTTTCTTGAAGGCGATGCGGAACTGGAAGGGCAAGTAGACGTAGAGCACTGGAATGTCGAGCGCAGAGGCGTGGTTGACGGCATAGACATAGGTGCGCGAGGTGTCGATCTTGGCAAGGCCCGTGACCTTCACCGGGGAGAGGATGGTCTTCATGATTATCCACGACCAGAAGGTTGCGAAGCCGTGGAGAACCCGTTCGCGATTGCCGAAGAGAGAGACGGGGATCGAGATCAGGCCAAGGATGACGGTGTAGGCCCAGATCAGCGGGTCGAAGATGAAATAAGAGCGCAAGCGGCTAAGAAGACCGTGTTGGCGCGGCCGCGCGGTAGGCGGAGCGATGACCCGCTCGACCGGCTGGGTCGCGGAAGCGGCGGGGACCTCGCCGCTTTCGACTTCCGTAGATGGATTCTTGAAGGGCACCCTTCTCTATTCGATGCGCGCGCCGAGCGTTCGCATCGCTTCTCCTACAATGTAAATCGAACCCGTGACGACTACCAAGCCACGAGTGCCGGCGGCGGCACGGGCCTGGGCAAGGGCGGATGGAACGTCAGGGGCGTCGTCGATGTCGACCGCTACGCGAGAAGCAGCTTCGCGGATTTCAGCGGCGGTTGCGGCCCGGGGGTTCTCCACGTGAGTGGCAATGACCCGATCGGCGAGCGGAAACAGGATCTCGGCGACCTCGCCCACCGCTTTGTCGCGCATGGCACCAAAGACGAAGACTAGCGCACGATCTTCGTAGGCGGCCGACAAGGTAGAGCGCAACGCCCACGCGCCTGCCGGATTGTGGGCTACATCGAAAACAATTTCCGGATGATCTGCAGTAGCTGGCAAGACCTGGAAGCGTCCGGGCCAGTGCGTTTCGCGGATTCCTGTCTCGATGGTGGCCGCGGTGATCGCGGGGAATCCAGCGCGGGAGAGTTCTTCTGCGGATGCAACCGCAAGCGCGACGTTGCGCAGCTGATGACGACCGACCAGCGGCGTTTCGACGGTAATTTCTTTTCCCAGGACCTGGAGCGGATAGCGAGAGACGTAGCCGGCTTTCTCGCGAGTGCTGGATATCAGGTATTGCGCGCTGTTGGGGCTCACGGGCGGCACGTAAGGCACGGCGGTGACGGCCTTCGCATCGAGCGCGAGGATCGCGTTACCGATGACGTCGTTGGCCTCGGGTGTCTGGGGCAGCGTGACTGCGGGAATCTTCGGGCGAAGAACACCGGCTTTTTCGCGGGCGATTTCGGTGAGGGTGTCGCCGAGAAACTTCTGATGATCGAGCGCGATGTCGGTAATGACGCTGAGGCGCGGCTCGACCACGTTGGTGGCGTCGAGGCGTCCTCCCATGCCGGCTTCGAGCACGGCGATGTCGATGTGCTCGCGGGAGAAATATTCGAAAGCGATGGCAGTGAGCATCTCGAAGAAGCTGGGATGCCACGGCAGTTCGGATTCGGTGACGAGACGCTCTGCCGTGCGATCCACCAGGTCGTGGATGAGGGCAAATTCGTTGTCTGCGATCGCCACGCCGTTGATGCGAATGCGCTCGTTGATACGCACCAGATGTGGCGATGTATACAGGCCGGTTTTGTATCCCGAGGCCTGGAGGATGGAAGCCAGCGTGGCCGCGGTGGAACCTTTGCCGTTGGTTCCCGCGATCAGGACCGCCGGGAAATTCTTCTCGGGATGCTCGAGAGCTTCTAACAGAATGCGCATGTGCGCCAGATCGAACTTGTGGGAAGGCGTCTGGGCCAGCTCGTGGCCGAGGGCAAACATGCGAGCAATGGCGGCTTCGTAGGACAAGGGGCTGGCTGATGGTCGTTGGTCGGTAGCTGATAGCCAAACACCTCGCAACGGCCTGCGAATAAGGGTATCAAGGATGCGGTCTGGGGTTCGAGGGACGGTCAGCGGATGGGGCCTGGGGTGGGTTGAGTGGATCTTCGGAGGGGCCAACTAGACATAACAGCTGTTGGATGTGCTGAACCCTTGTTGGGTAGGTGCTGCGCAGCAGAGATCGGCCTGAGTCGTGTGGAAAAGCCTGCGACGACCGCGGCGCGTCCGAAGCGTACATGGGGTCCCTTCGGCTGCGCTCAGGGCAGGCTTTTCGACTGCGTTCGGCTAGCGCCTCACTTCGCTCAAGATGACAATGCAAGTAAGGAGCATGCATTCGCGATCAGGCCGCACTACGGGGAGGGCCTCTCATCAATTTCCGCGTTCAATAAAACATGGGCTACACTGTCGGGCGCATGGCCGTTGGTCTGGTTCGGACTCTCGGGTTTTCCAGGATTGCACCTTGAAGCCTTTCAGCAGGCAAAAACGTATCAAGAGCGGGCGTGTCCTTTGGCGCAAGTTAGTGCTGGGGATGTGTGCCCTTGGAATGCTGACTGCGAGCATCGGGGTTGGGCGCGTTGCCGTTGTTTTCGCGGCGAGCGATCCGAAGACTCGGATTGATCTTGCGCCTTTGGGGTACACCGGGCTGTCAGCGGCGGCGCGGCAGTCGGGTGGTGCGAACCTGTCGGTTGATTTTCTGGACGCCGATCACGTACTGGTTACATTCAATCCCAAAAAACTGTTCAAGCGGCTACCGGAGTGTCCGCCGAGCCATGCGGATCGCCAGGTGCATGCCATGGTCATCGCGGTTCCCGGAGGAGCGGTTGTAAAAGAGGCGGACTGGTACCTGCACGATTCACGACGCTATATGTGGCGGCTGGGAGATGGGCGTGTTTTGCTGCGGCGATTGAACAAATTGTACGAAGTCAATTCGAATTTGGACGAGAAACTGATTTTCGACTCGACCCAGGAGTTGCTGTGGGTCTCGGTGACGCCTAACGGGAAACAGATCATCGTGGAAACTGGAGCTCCGGCGCCGGCGCTCATCGGAACCAAAGCGGGCGACGTCAAGAACGACGCTAAGGTTAAGGAACGCGTCAAGATCTCGTTCATCGATGTGAAAAGCTCGGCGGTGCAGCGATCGATTGACGTGCGCGGCATGACCAAGCTCGAGGCGACGAGTTCCGGATTCGCCGACGTTCGCAAACAGGCGAGCAATTGGCTCGTCGAGTTCGCCAACACGAACATCACGCGGGTGAAAGCGCGGCGCGTGCCGAATCTTCTGTACGGCAGCAACAACACAGTGCTGGTAGGGCGGTGCGCGGTGTCGCGCGACGGATACAACGTCAGTGCATTCACGGTGGCGGGTACATTCCTGTGGCGGCAGCACTGGGACGATTGCCGGTATTCGCCCGTGGTACGAGGGAGCGAGGACGGAGGACGGTTTGCGGCGGGCACGGTCACTATTCGGTCAACGCCTGAAAAGGAAATGGTTTCCGAGAGGAACTCGCCAGACGAAGGGCTGGACCAGCACATTCAAGTGATTGATACGGCAACGGGGAAGTCGGTGCTGTCGCTGGTTGCGGCACCGGCGGTGCCCGATGGGCAGAATTTTTCGCTGTCGCCAGACGGCGCTCGACTCGCAGTGATAAACGGAACCACGTTGGACCTGTACGAGTTGCCAGAAATGTCGCCGGAGGAGCGCGCACGTTTTCTCGCGGTGAAAGCCGAGACTCCGGGATTGAATGCTCCGCCAGCACCGGCGGGCAAATCGGACGAGCCGGCATTCGAGTCATCGGGAACGTTCGATTCATCGCAGAACGAGGTGCCGGAGGAAAACGCCAAGACCGCGACGGCGGCTCCAGAAGCCACGCCGGCGAAAGCCGATGCGACTCTCGATGCCACACCGACGCTGACGATCCGGACAGGCACGCAAGTGGTGGCGCTCGACGTGGTAGTGACTGACAATGCGGGCAAACTGGTGAAGGGCCTGCAGCAGAGCGACTTCAGCGTGACGGAAGATGGAAAGCCGCAGAGGGTAAAGTTCTTCAAGGAGTTTTCGCAAGGGCAGATCGAGGCAGGGGCTCCGGCACCGCCTGCGAGGGATCGGCTGCCGCCCAACGTGTTTTCCAACTATGCCTTGCCACCTGAGAATGAGGCGGTCACGGTTGTGATGCTGGATCTGCTGAACACGTCGATTCAGGATCAGATGCGGGCGCAAGATGAGCTAGTGTCATTCTTAAAGAAGAAGCCGAAGGACACCAAGGTTGCCATCTGCGTGCTGGGGAACCAGTTGCAGATGATTCAGGGGTTTACCGACGATCAGAGTGCTCTGGTTGCCGCCGCCAAAGGGAAAAAGGCTTCTCAACGCCTGCGACCTATAGACGTCAGGGATGCGGACTTCGACATCGGCCTGAGAGCGGGCCGCGAGAGCTCAAGGTTTGCCGGCCAATTGCAGTTTTTGACGGAGACAGTGGCCTCGCAGCAGTCCGAACTCCGCTTGATTGACGCGGACAAACGCATGTTCATCACGGTCGATGCCTTTGCGCACATGGCCAGATATCTGGATGGGATTCCGGGCCGCAAGAATCTCGTCTGGCTGTCAGGTTCATTCCTGCTGGGCATTGTCCCGGAGTCGAACGGGGCGAACCCGTTTCTCGAGAACGGTTATTACACTGAAAACCTCAAGAAAGTTGCGAACCTGTTAGGCGATGCGCACGTGGCGGTGTATCCGGTGAGCGTGAAAGGTCTGGAAACGAATCCACTGTTCGCGGCCTCGAACAATGACTTGGCACCCGTCACGATGACGGCGCCACCGCCGGGCCCTGGGTTTGGGAAACGCGTGCCAGGCAGTGCGCCTGCCAACGCGGTCATGATGGATCGAATGGACGAGTTCAGCCTAGCCCTGAACGACGAGCACGCGACCATGACCAAGCTGGCCACGCAAACGGGCGGACAGGCATTCTTCAACACGAACGACCTGAGCGGGGCCATCAAGGCAGCGACCGAGCAGGGCGCGAACTACTATGCGCTGTCGTATACGCCGAGCAACAAGAATTACAACGGCGGGTACCGGAAGTTGAAGGTGACGCTAGCGGGAAAGAAATATCATCTGGCGCACCGGACGGGATACTACGCGATCGATCCGTTTGCGCCACTGCAGCCATCGAAGGACCTGACGTCGAGTTTGGCGCGGGCGGCGATGCAGCAGGGATCGCCGCAATCGCGGCAGATTGTGTTCGGTGCGCGTGTGGTTCCAATTGGAAAGCCGCGGATTGTCGAGGCCGCAGCACCGACGAAGCCTGTCAAGAAGCATAAGCAAGTGGTTGGTCCTCTCGAGATGCAGCGGTATGTTATTGACGACGCCGTGTCGTTTTCCGACCTACGCTTCACGCCGACGCCGGAGGGCAAGTATCACGGCGCGGTGAACTTCATGGTGACGGCGTTCGACAGCGAAGGGAAACTGATCGCCAGCCAGCTGAGCCAGTCGGTCGGGGATCTGAAGCCAGACGTGATGAAAGACATCATGGCGGGCGGAATGCGGCTACACCAGGAAATCGATGTACCGGTGACCGGCACGGCAATGCGTCTGGGGGTGGAGGATGTGAGCGACAGCCATGTCGGCACGATGGAGATTCGGCTGCCGGTGCCGGCACCTCCCGAGTCGCAGGAAAGTGCGCGACGAACTCTGCCGCCGGTTGAACCGGACTGAGCCGCTTCTCCACGAGTGGCTTCGCGCTGACAGCCGGCCCAAGGTAGCGTCGAAAGAGCGGACGCGAACCTGGGGCACCATCGACGCCGGGTGACTTTGAATCCCCTTTCATCCAACGGGAGATTGAGGAGCCGTCATGTCGACGCGACCACCCTTGCCACCATTCAGCCGGGAGACGGCCATCGAAAAAGTTCGACGCGCCGAAGATGCATGGAACACACGTGATCCGGAAAAAGTGTCGCTTGCCTACACGGTGGACTCGCGTTGGCGAAACCGCGCGGAGTTTATTCGTGGGCGCGAGGAGATCGTTGCTTTCCTGAAACGCAAGTGGGCGAAGGAATTCGACTACCGGCTGATCAAGGAGTTGTGGGCGTTTGCGTCGAATCGCATTGCGGTGCGCTTTGCTTACGAGTGGCACGATGATTCGGGGAACTGGTTTCGTTCCTACGGCAATGAAAACTGGGAATTCGACAACCAGGGACTGATGCGCTGCGGCACGCGAGCATCAACGACTTGCCGATCGCGAGAGGCTGAGCGGAAGTATCAATGGAAGTTGGGAAGGCGTCCGGACGAACATCCAGGGTTGAGTGAGTTGGGATTGTGAGGCATGCGCCGCAGCGATGTTCCGCGCGTTCGAGATGATGTAGGCACGACGGTAATCAACAGGACGCGTGATCGTAACCAGTGTCGGCACCGCTCGTAATACGATACGGGAACCGGCGTAAGTGGCGCATGGGTGTTAAGGACTGTAAACTCCTTTTTACACGCAGCAATACTTGTACGAGCAATGGATGTTCGATTGGGTGAAGGATGAAAGAGAATGACTAAGTCTGCACGGTCGCAGGAACCTCGCTCGATACGCATCCAGGCCGACAACCGGTGGAATTGCGGCGTGCTGCTTATCCCCAGAATGAGGCTGCAGTGACAGTCCTTTGGGGGAAACTCAAAGATAAGTGGGAAAACACGGGCGTTGAGCTCGCGGAGAAGCCGATCGGAAGCGATGCGGCTTTCTGTGAACAGCGCGGCGACGTAGAATATCTGGCTTCCAGGAGAAGAGCAGATATGACTACGCATGCTTCGAACGATGCGTCGGCTGAAACGGTTTACGTGACGCTGACCGGCCTGCCGCTCGCGATGAACTTCGATTGGCCATTTCATCAATCGACATCTGGCGCGGATTTCTGGGTGCTGCACGCGCATGTGCGACTGGAAGGGTCTGCAGGGCTGACGGCGCCGGTGGCGGTAAATATGTCGGCGACCGTGCGCGAGGTGTTTGCGTCGCTTGATCCGAAGGACACCGAGGCGCCCATCATTAATGCGATCCGCAAGGAAGTGGACCGGCGGCAATTGGAGTTCGTGAAGTCGGGCAAGCTGGTGCCGCTGCAGTTTTCCAGCCGGCACTACGATTTCAAGCGGAACCAGTGGGCGTTCGGGAAAGCGGAGGATGCAACGATCCGCACCTTTCTGGAGCGGAAGATTTATTGGCAGACCAAGCTGCACGGCGGTGAGGTGTGGTTGGGCGATGCGACCGAGGCGCAGTATCTGCAGACGACTACCGATCATCTTGCGGAAGTCGCGAACCAGATGGCGGGGGCGGGATTGATCACGTTGGCGCGGCGATATGCGACGGCGCTGCCGGCGCTGATGGCGCGGGGCGAGGAATTTGAGGCTGCGCGGCAAGCGGCGGTTGAGGAGCTCGAGAAGAAGCACGCGTTCGAGCGCGGGTAGAGTTTGGAGTAGGCAGACCCTGGTGGCCGTCTCGCTGTTGCGGGGCGGCCGTGGTGTTTTTGATGGGATTTACGATGACGTGGCAGATGCTGTGGTGGAGAAGTCGTTAGGGCCGGTGGCGTCCCACAGGTACAGGGGTCCTTCGACTTCGTTCGGCTGCCGCCTCACTGCGCTCAGGATGACAATAATAAGGGAGAGTTGAAAAACGGAACGCGATTCCGCTCCACCGTCCGGAGCTCGCCGATCTTCAGATCCGCATGGGCATTACGATGTAGCGGTACTTGTAATCCTCGCTACCGAGGGGGCGGAGCTGGCCGGCGGATTGGGGGTCTTTCAATTCCAGGCTTACATCGCCCGAGCCCACTGCCTTCAGGAAATCGAGAATGTAGGTTGCATTGAATCCGATGGTGAGGCTGTCGCCTTGATAGGGGGTTTCTAGCGAGTCTTCGGATTCGCCGGTTTCGGTGGAGGAGGCCGAGAGTTTGAGTTCGCCCTTTTCCAGGCGTAGGCGGACGGCGCGGGAACGCTCGTCGGAGAACTGGGCTACGCGCTGGATGGCGGAGTTGAAGTCATCTCCGTTCAGGCTGACCAACTTGCTGTTGTCTTTTGGAAGCACAGCTTCGAAGTTGGGGAACTGACCGGTGAGCTGGCGCGAGGTCAGGAGGCGCGGGCCGATGCGGAAGAAGAGCGTCGATTCGTCTTTCGCAAAGTCGATCGTTTCCACTTCGGTCGAGTCGACTAGCGACTTCAGCTCGTCCATGCACTTCTTCGGGATGCAGCGTTTTCAGTTCGCCGGAGACGCCTTCGAATTTTTCGCCGCCGCGCTCGATGTGCGCCAGGCGATGGCCGTCGGTGGCAACCATGGTGATGGATTCCGGCTTCAGCACCATCAACGCGCCGTTCAACGTGTAGCGGGATTCTTCGCTGGCGATTGCAAATCCGGTCTTGGCAATCATTTCGCGCAAGACTTGCGCGGGGATCTTCACCACGCCTGCGGTTGGGAACACCGGCAGGCTCGGGAAGTTTGACTTCGCCATGCCGACCATCTTGGTGTTGGAGCGGCCGCAGCGAATGCTGACCCAGTGGTTCTCGAGCAGCTTGATGGTGATCTCAGCGTCGGGAAGAAGCTTTACGTAGTCGTAGAGCTTGCGCGCGGGAATGGTACAGGAGCCTTCTTTTTTGACTTTAGCGGCGCAGGCAGTGCGCAGGCTGAGATCGAGATCGGTGGCGGTGAGAGAAAGCTTGTCGCCTCCCGCCTCGAACAGGTAGTTGGAGAGGATGGGGATGGTGGTCTTGCGTTCGACGACACCTTGCGTCGCCGTGAGCTCACGCAGAAGTTCAAACTTGCTGATCGTGATCTCCATCGTTCCAGTTCCAGTGGCGGTGGCCTCTTCAACCGGCATAACCGAATCTCCCCGTCGGACTTCGCTACTTCTAGTACTGTTTTTATATCAAATTAAAAACCTATAAAACCAGCAGTAACAGTAGGCGGTTCGGAAAAGTGGAAAACCACCTCAACTCGTCCGCCTGCACTTGCTTACCGCGCCACCCCTCATGTCCATAATAGGACCCGCCGGTGGCGGAGACCGTAGCAACGTTTCGCCCGATTGCGGAACTGTGCGGTCTCTTACACAGCTTCCACATGCTCTCCACAGAGGCCGGGCCGGAAGACCGGGCCGTTTGGTGGAAAACCGCGCGCGATCCGCAATTAACCGCCTAATTGCTCGGTCAACTTGTTGATCAGCCTGTTTAAATCCTTATCGTTCTTGCGGGCCTCGTCGATTTTCTCGACGGAGTGCAGCACGGTCGTGTGGTGCTTTCCGCCGAACTGGCGGCCGATCTCAGGCAGCGACGCTTCGGTGAGATGCTTGGCGAGATACATGGCAATCTGGCGCGGGTAAACGATGGCGCGCGAATTGTTTTTCTGCTTGATCTCGGCCAGGCGAAGCCCGAACTGTTCGGCAGTCGCTTTCTGGATGGATTCGATGGTGACCTTGCGGGCCTGCGAATCGATGAAATTCTTGAGCACCTGCTGCGCGTAGGGGAGGGTGATTTCGGCGCCGATCAGCGACGAGTGAGCTACGAGGCGGATGAGCGCGCCTTCGAGCTCACGGACGTTGGAGCGGATGTTGGAGGCGACGTACAGGGCAACGTCGGTGGGCAGAGTGACCTTTTCCTGCTCGGCCTTCTTCTGGAGAATCGCAACTTTGGTTTCGAGGTCGGGGGGCTGAATGTCGGCGATCAGTCCCCACTCGAAGCGGCTGCGCAACCGATCTTCGACTTCCGCAAGTTCCTTGGGAGGCCGGTCGCTGGCGATGACGATCTGCTTCATCGATTCGTGCAGGGCGTTAAAGGTGTGGAAGAACTCTTCCTGGGTGCGTTCTTTCTGCGCGAGGAACTGGATGTCGTCGACCAACAGGACATCGACGTTGCGGAATTTGTCGCGGAAGCTGATCATCTTGTCGTAACGCAGCGAGTTGATCATCTCGTTGGTGAACTTCTCGCTCGAAACGTAGCAGATGGCGGCTTGTGGCATGCGCTTCTTTATTTCGTGGCCGATGGCTTGCATGAGATGGGTCTTGCCCATACCGACGCCGCCATAGAGGAATAGCGGGTTGTAGGCCTTGGAAGGACGCTCGGCGACGGCTTGGCAGGCGGCATGAGCGAACTGATTACCGCTGCCGATCACGAAGGCGTCGAATGTATAGCGCTGGTTGAGTTGCGCGGCGCCATCCCAGTCGAAGCGGGACTGCGCGGCTGCGGTTGCAGCTCCCATGGAGACGGAGGCGTTGGAAGTGATCATGGGGCTCAGCCCGCCATCGTGGCGCAGCGGAGTGGCGGCTGGATCGTCGTCGGGAGTGACGAATTTGACGTCGGCGTAATCCATCCCTAAGTTGTCGATGGCTTCCTGGATCAGGTCCGCGTACTTGTCCCCGACGTGCCGGAACTCGACGGTCGGAACGCGTATGAAGAGAACACCGCCGGTCGCGTGACTATAGCGAGTAGGTTTTAACCAGGTGTCGTAGGAATGGCGGTTGATCTTTTTCTCGAGCGCATCGAGGATGCGAATCCACGGGTTCGGAGAAATAGTTGTGCTAGGAACGGACATAAACGCTCATCTCGGGGCCGGCGGCTGGGTGGGCCCGACTGTTAATAATTGCGGTTGCTGATCTCTTAAATTAGTGCAGAGCGCCTCCCGTTTTGCGGGAGCGGATTGCCTGATCAAAAGAAAATTTCAGAAAGTAGAACAGGCGGCATACTAGCACAAAATATTTTTGCCGCGTGGAAAACTTCGCGAAGAAATTCTTCGCGCATCCCGATTCCACTCGCGAAGTTTTTGTCCTGTCAAGTGGCGAATGTGTAACTGCAACATGAGTGGTGCATGGGGAGGAGTTCGTGTTGCATTGGTGCAGAACTGGCGCGGGACGCGGTGTTCGGAGGAGGAGTGAGGGAGAGAAAGAGGGCGTGCGTAGCGCAGAAGTTTTTTCGCGCTGCGCGATGAACGGATTGCGCTCACTTGCGTGAAGGAGTGAGCGAAGAGTCGCTCGCAAAGAGTTCTGCTGATGCGATCGAAAGTTTTTCCTGGCGAGTTACTTCTCGTAAATTCTCGGGCTTCGCCGAGGGTGAACGGGATTTTTGACGGATGGAACTTTCGGGTAAGTTCGGTGCGTGGGATGTAGTTCGAAATTCGGGCAACGTTAGTCAGAAACTCAAGCTTCCGCAAGATGCGCGTTTGCCCGGGGAATCCCGACCCAATTAAGGTTGGGCGGAGAGGAGTGTCCGGCCCACATAAGCGCCGAATTGCCGCATTTGGGGCGCGTCATTTATACTCACAGTTTGCCCGTAGGCCATTGATCGAACTAGGAGCAGCGATTTTTCATGCCCAAGCGCACTTTCCAACCAAACCGGCGTAAGCGCTCGAAGAAGCACGGATTCCGTACGCGCATGAAGACCAAGAGCGGAGCCGCAGTGTTGTCGCGCCGGCGCGCCAAGGGTCGCAAGCGGGTGTCGGTGAAGCCCGGCTTCCGCGAATAACCGCCTCGCTATCTTCCCGGGTTTAAACGAGTTCTCTGATTGGATTCCGGACTGTGCAAAGCATTCGCCGACGGATCGTGAGTGAATTGTGACCGCCAGCGCCCGGTCGGGAGAATCCAATGCACGTGGGAGCGAGTCCCGAAAAAATCCGCGCAGCGGGCGATTGTTGCGGCATGCGGATTTCGAGCGCGTGTACAAGCAGGGGCGCCGGCATTTCGCCACGCACATGACCGTGTTCTACCTGCGGCGGCTGGACGGCGAAGGAATGCGCGTGGGATTCACCGTCGGCCGGGTGCTGGGCGACGCGGTGGATCGGAACCGGATGAAGCGGCGGTTGCGTGAATCGGTGCGGTTGACGCGTTCGCTTTCGGCTCCGGCGGCGGTGGATGTCGTGATTAATCCGAAGAAGTCGCTGCGCACGGTTGAGTTTTCCGTGCTGCTCGGCGAAGTCAGCAAGGCTTTTGAAGTGATTGCGCAGAAGATGCGCGGCGGTGGTTAAAGGTTCGGGGGCGATTGTGCGCAGCGCGGTGCTGATATTGTTGCGGGCTTACAAGCGGCTGGTTTCTCCGTGGCTCCCGCCGAGTTGCCGGTACGTGCCGACTTGCTCGGAGTACGCGATGGAAGCGGTGGAGCGTTACGGAGCGGTGCGCGGAAGCTGGATGGCGATGACGCGAGTGTTGCGGTGCCATCCGTTCGCGAAAGGCGGGTACGACCCGGTGCAAACCGCCGCGCGTTGCCCCGATGTCGCGAAGCAGGTTCAAATTTGATGCGGGCACGACGCCTGCGTGACTTCCGGCGAAACCCTTCGGCACCCTCAGGGCAAGCTGCCGGCGCTACGAGAAATCGACGGTAAGACTTTGGCTGACTTTAAAAATCCCCAGCAAGAACCGGGCATGGAGCGGCGGCTCCTGCTTGTCTTCGCGATTACGTTCCTGATCATTCTCGCTTCGCAGCCACTGCTGAAGAAGTACGGTCCCAAAACTCCCGAAACTCCGCCTCCCGCGCAAAATCAAGTTGTGAATCCCACGCCGCAGGCCGCGGTGACCGCGCCTGTGCCGGCTCCGGTCGCCGGAGCGAAGCAAGCTGCGTCGGAGGCGGAGACGGTCGTGGAGAACGATCTGTACAAGATCCGCTTCACCAACCGCGGCGCGCAGGTGAAGTCGTGGGTCCTGAAGAAGTTTAAGGACGACAAGGGCCAGCCGCTGGAGCTGGTGAATTCGAATGCGGCGACTAAGTATGGATATCCGCTTTCGCTCTGGATCTATGACGAGGGGCTGCGCAACAAGGTGAACTCGGCGCTGTTTGTACGCGCCCCGGATGAAGGCGATTCGCTCACGGCTCCTGCCAATCTTTCGTTTGAGTACTCCGATGGCGACCTAGCCGTACGCAAGACATTCAAGTTCGATCAGAGCTACCTGCTGTCGATTGAAACGTCGGTCGTGCAGAAGGGGAGTTCCGTAACGGCATTGCCCATGTGGCCGGCGGGCTTCGGCGACGAGAACAACCCGGCTTCGTATGCTGCTGCGCGCGCTGAGTATCAGAACGGCAACGACGTAGAGCGCACCGCGCTGAAGAAGGTGGTCGGCGGAAATACAGTGCGCGGCCCGTTCCAGTGGGCAGGCGTCAGCGATCAGTATTTTGCGGCAGTGTTCCTGCCGGAGGATCCCTCGGCCGCACTGTTCGTCACGCAACGTTCCGCACTTGACAATCCGCAGGACGCGAAGCATCCGCTGGAAGTGCTGGGCGCAGCCGTGGGACAGTTGGGCGGCACGACCGTGGAGCGGATGTACGTTGGACCGAAAGCGTTGGATGTGCTGGAGTCCGTGCCCGTAGCGGGTTTGCCGGCGGGCACAGAGCCGGACCTGCGCAAGCTGGTGGACTTCGGCTGGCTTGGACTGATCGCGCGGCCGCTGTTTCTATGGCTCAAGTGGACCTACAACCACATCGTTCCCAACTGGGGATGGGCGATCGTCATCCAGACGCTGATCATCAACCTGGCGTTGCTGCCACTGCGCATCTCGCAGATGAAATCGATGCTGAAGATGCAGCGCGTGGCGCCGCAGGTCAAGGCGATCCAGGAAAAATACAAGAAGTACAGCATGCGCGATCCGCGCAAGCAGGCGATGAATGAAGAGATCGCCGCCATCTATAAGACGGAGGGGGTAAATCCCGCCGGCGGCTGCCTGCCGCTCATCATCCAGATGCCGTTCCTGTTCGCGTACTACCGCATGCTGGGCGTGGCGCTCGATTTGCGGCTGGCGCATTGGGCGTGGGTGCCGGATTTGTCGTCGCCCGACCCGTATCACATTCTGCCGATTGCAGTGATCATCAGCATGCTGTTCATGCAGCGCATGACGCCGCAGGCGGGCATGGATCCGCAGCAGCAGAAGATGATGAATCTGGTCATGCCGGTGATGCTGGGCTTCATCAGCTGGAACCTGGCGGCAGGCTTGTGCCTGTACTGGTCGATCGGCAACCTGATCGGAATCGTGCAGCAGCTTGTGATGAATCGTACGCAGCTGGGCCGAGACATGCGCGAGATGATGGAGAAACGCGCGCGGAAGAAAGATAAATAGCTGATGGCTGGTGGCTGATGGCTCGAGACAGATGCTGGGATGCATCTGCCTGGCTACCAGTTAGCGACTAAGAGCTACGAGCGGGTTTCCTATGCCAATTCCTGACAAGATCGCTGCTGCTAACAAGATCAATGAATTTCTGCGCGGAGTGGTGGCTAACGCCGGGTTGAAGCTGAAGTACCGCATCACGGTGGATCCACCGCTGCCGGATGAGCGTGACTGGGAGCGTCCGGAGATACTGGTGGAGTTTGCTGGACCCGATTCGGCGCTGATATTGGAACGCGGCGGCGAATTGCTGCGCTCGATTGAGTTGCTGGCCATCGAGATGCTGCGCTTGCCCGGGAACGAGCACGAAAAGATTTCGTTCGATTGCATGAATCATCGCTCCATGCGAATCGAGGAACTGCGCATGGCAGCCACCGTAGCGGCGGAGAAAGTCCGGAAGACCGGGACACCTTACAGGTTCGCGCCCATGTCATCGCGGGAGCGGCGGATCGTGCACCTGGCTCTACGCGATGAAGCTGATCTGCGTACTGAGAGCGAAGGCGAGGGTATGCGGCGGTGCCTGGTGGTGTATCCGAAGGATTATCGTAGCGCCGCCAGACCGATGCGTCGGTAAAGGGCTCCTCATGTCGCCGTTTCGCAACGTGTCTCGTCCCACCGAAGGAACCAAGTCGTATCGCTGTCCGTGTTGCTCCTTTAAAACACTTTACGGGCGGGCAGGGTTCGAAATCTGCTCAGTTTGTTTTTGGGAAGATGATGGGCAAGACGATCACGACGCTGATGAGGTTCGCGGGGGACCGAACGGGAATCTCAGCCTGACTCAGGCAAGACAGAACTTCAAGACCCTCGGAGCATGTGATTCTCGTTCAGTTGTTCACGTTCGACCGCCTCAACCTGACGAACTCTGATTCAGAATCAACCGCTACAATCTCACCGTGAATCTTGACGACACAATCATTGCTATTGCGACTCCGCCTGGTCGTGGGGGGATTGGCGTGGTGCGTCTGGCTGGGTCCGAGGCGCGGACGATTGTGGCTCCCATGCTTCGGTTGAGGCATCCGCTGGAGCCGGGGCGGGCGGTGTTTGGGGAGTTGCTTGAGCCCGGCAGCGGAGCGGACATACACGCTGACCTCTTCTCCGATGGGCACGTTTCGCGGGCGGGGGCGCCCGCGCTACAGTCGCGGCGCATCGATGAAGTGGTTGTTACTTTTTTCGCCAAGCCGCATTCCTACACTACCGATGACGTCGTCGAAATTTCCGCGCACGGATCCCCGGTCGTCTTGCGGCACATTGTCGAGATGGCATTGGCGCGCGGGGCACGGCTGGCCGAGCCCGGCGAGTTCACGATGCGTGCGTTTCTCAACGGACGGATCGACCTGACTCAAGCGGAGGCGGTGCGCGATTTGATCGACTCGCAGACTCTGTTTCAGGCGAAGGTTGCGGCGCAGCAATTGGAAGGTGCGCTCTCGCAGAGGTTGAAGCCGACTAAGGCCGAACTGGTGCACTTGATCGCGCAGCTCGAGGCGGGGATCGACTTCGCCGAGGACGATGTATCGATTCTGCCGGACGCGACCATTCTGGAGCAGATGGCCGGAGTGCGTGAGCCATTGGAGGCACTGGCTGCCAGCTTTGCTTACGGAAAGATGGTGCACGAAGGATTGACGCTCGCCATTGTTGGGCGTCCGAATGTTGGGAAGTCGAGCCTGTTCAACCGGCTGGTGGAGCGCGATCGTGCGATTGTTACGGCGACTCCAGGAACGACGCGGGACCCGGTGACGGAGACGGTCGCCATCGGGGGAATCCCCGTGAAGCTTGTGGACACGGCGGGAATGCGGAAGGCGCTCGACGAGGCAGAGAGCATCGGGATCCAGAAATCGATGGAAGCCTTGGCCGACGCCGATCTTGTGCTGGTTGTGCTGGATGCGGCCGCTCCGGTAGTGCCGGAAGACATCACTCTGCTTGATCAAGTGGCGCAACGCTCTGCGATCCTGGTGGAGAACAAGGTGGATAAGACTAGCGGCGTGCCGGCGGAAATCGGGTTTCCGATACCGCGCGTGCGGACTTCGGCGCTTACGGGCCAAGGCATCGATGAGTTGAAAGCAGAAATTCTGCGGGTGGTTGGCGGCGAAGGTGGGGGACAGCGGGAAGCTGGTTTCCTCACCAACGTCCGGCATCAGGGATTGGTGCGGGATTCGCTTAGCGCGTTGGGCGCGACTGAAGCGGCACTCGCTAACAAGATTCCGCACGAGATGATTCTGATGGATCTTTACAACGCCCTACGGCCGCTTGACGAGATCACGGGAGCCACCACGAACGACGATATTCTCAATCTCATCTTCAGTACGTTCTGCATTGGGAAGTAACGTCTTATAGCGGTCGTATGGGAAAGCAAACCTCAGGCGCTGAAGCGCCTCTTATATGGAACTAGGCAGCCTCTGAAGTCGTGCCCTTCCCCTTTCCTCGTTGACGGGCACGATTATCTAGAGCACGCTTTGGCTAGGGCTTAATGGCGCGGCTCAAGCCGCGCCCTGATACGAACCTCATCCTAACTGACGCGAATCTAGTGCGGACCTGATAAGAGCCACCCGATGCATTACGCCGCTGATCGAACTATCCTGGTGTAGCGGGCCCTACGATTGGTTCATCACTCGTACCGCAGCGCTTCCACCGGATCCAGTTTCGAGGCGCGCAGGGCGGGGACCATTCCGCTGGCTACGCCTACCAAAAGCAAGACTCCCGTGGAGAGCAGCACGGTCATCAGCGAGATCTTCAGGTGGATGTCGGCTTTGCCGGAGTCGTCTTCGAACAGTGGGCCCATCAACGGCAGAGTGCCCACGGCGGTGGCGATGAAGTAGGAGATCAAGATTCCAATAGCGCCGCCCAGCAGCATGATCAGCAGGGTTTCCGCCAGGAACTGCATTTTGATATGGCGTTTGCGCGCTCCCAGGGCGCGGCGCAAGCCGATCTCCCGGATGCGCTCGTCGACCGAGACCAGCATGATGTTCATCACTCCCACTCCGCCGATGCCGAGCGTGAGCGTGCCGATGAAGGTCAGCAGCACCTGCAGACCGATCGTGAGTCCGTCAATGACCGGCCGGAATTCTTCCCGGCCGAACATCTGGATTGCTTTCGGGTCGGTAGGCGAGAACTGCTGGCGCGAGGCAATTGCGGCGAGCACCTGCGCCATTGCGCGCTTTTCGAACTGAGGCGCGATGGGCTCGAATACGATCACGGAACCGTAGCGCGTGTTCCAGAGATCGCCGGCTGCTGAATAAGGAATCCAGGAAGACTCGTCGTCGCTAGAAAAATAGTTGCTGAGTTGGATCTTGCGCGCCATCACTCCAACGACTTGAAACGGGACGCCCGCAACCAGCACAGTTTCGCCGACTGCGGGGCGGCCGCTGAAAAGCTGCTCGCGCAAACGTCCGCCGAGAAAGATCACGCGGCGGCGCTCGAGTTCGTCGAGCGAGTTGAGCCAGCGGCCTTCGGCCGGGACTTCGTTGCGCATGTCGCCATACTCGGGGCACACTCCGCGCACGGGAGCCGTCCCTGACATGCGGTCGCCGTAGGTGATGCCGGGCCGGTGCACGGTTTCCAGGCACGCGTGCTTGACCAAGGGCGCAGTTTCTTTGATCAGGTCGATGTCTTCTTTTTCGAAAACAACTTTCTTTCCTGCGCGCTGGCCGCCGGGCTGCTCGCTGGTCTGCTGCGGCCAGCAGACGACGGCGCCCTTGCCAAACGCGTTGAAGCCGTTTACGAGGATGGAGCGGAAGCTGTTGCCGTAGGCAATGAGCAGCGTGACGGTCGCGATGCCCCACACGATGCCGAGCATAGTGAGCGCGCTGCGCGTGCGGTTGCGCTTCAGCGCAATCCAGGCTTCGGAAATGATTTCGAGGAGCAACATAAGCTACGAGCTTCGAGCTACGCTGCGGGCGAACTTGCGCTGATGACTAGCCACTGTTCTCATCCTCCCGCCTCATAGCGCAGCGCTTCGATCGGATCGATGGAGGCCGCCCGCCTCGCGGGGTACAGCGCGGAACACACTGCGATCATGCCGAGCAAAGTGCACGCCAGCAGACCTGTGCTCCAGGTTGGCAGCAGGCCCGCAAAGAAATCGGGCATGGGCAGCATGTTCACCAGCGCGCACAGTCCGTAGGCGATACTCAGGCCGATCGCGCCACTCAGGGCCGCGATCAGCAGCGCTTCGAAGAAAAACTGCCGCAGGATTTCACTGCCGCGCGCGCCCAGCGCCTTGCGGACGCCGATTTCGCGGGTACGCTCACGAACGGCGACCAGCATTACGTTCATCACGCCCAGACCGCCGAGCACCAGGGTGACGAGTCCGACGGCACCGAGAAAATACTTCATGCCATTGGTCATGGTTTCGAACGCCTTGGCTTCCTGGACCGTGTCCCAGATGGGGCAAGCTTCCTTGTCGTTGGGATCGAAATTGTGCAGGTGGCCGAGACCACGGCGGATCTGGTATTTGCAGACGTCATGAACATCCACCGAGCGCGGCGTGACTAGCAACTGATTCAGTTCATGTACGGTGGACGGTGGTTTCGCGGGGAAGTCGCGTTGCATGGTCGCGAACGGGATGAAAACTTTGTTTACGTCCCAGCCGTCGTAGCTGGAGTCCTGCTTTTTCTTTTCCATGACACCGATTACGGTGTATGGAAAATCGTTGAGATGAATGGTCTGCCCGACGGCACTGCCATCGGGAAACAGTTGCTTGGCGGCGTCGGTGCCCAGGAACGCCACACGGCGCGCTTCCTTCTCGTCGCTGTCGTTATAGAAACGGCCTTCGCCCGGGTTGAGCGTGCGCACATAACCGAACTCTGGCAGCGAGCCGGTGACCAGAAACGCGGCGTTGTTGTAGGCGCTGTGTGTGCGGACGGTTTCCTGCTCGAGCTCGGGCAGAATGTTCTGGCACTCGGTCGCGTTAGTTTGGAGATAGGAGATATCCTCATCGCTCCAGCGCACGGGACGTCCGGCACGCTGTCCTCCGGCCTGCAGGCTGGTGCGGCCGTGGAAAACGATCATGACGTCTTTGCCGAGAGTCTCGGCGACTTTGGCCTGTCCGACGCGCAGGCCCTCCCCGGCGGCGACCATCAGGACGATCGACACGATGCCCCACGCGATCCCGAACATGGTCAGGAACGTGCGCAACTTGTGGGACCAAAGCGTCCGGAAGACGTCGCCGATGAGGTCGCGTAAAACCATTGCTTTGTTAGACGTGCAGGCCTAGCGGCTGTAATCACAGCAGCGGTCGGCCGCACCGACTCAAAGTCGCGGACGGGCCTCAACGGGCCCACAAATAGATACGAAGCTGGAGCCCTGTTTGTTCAGGCCAGGCGGACGGTTCCGAAGGAGGGCAGTGATTTAGAGTGGAGGGCAAGCTGCAGCTATCATGGCTCTGCGGGGGGGGGAGGGCCGATGGCAGTCCGGAAAGCTAAGAAGACGAATCCGCGTGTCAGTCACGGAAAATCAAAGGCTTCTTTTCAACGCGCCCTGCTGCGACCAGTTGGAGTGATTCAATCTACGTTGAAGACGCGCAGTTCCGCGCCCAAGCAAGGCTCAGAGGGAGCGCCCGACGCTTGGCTGGAGATTGCGCCGTTTGCCTGGCCTGCGCTGGACGGAATTCAGCGGGGGGATCAACTCATCGTGATGACCTGGTTGCATCAGTCGCGCCGGGATGTGTTGAAGGTGCATCCCCGCTCGGATCCGAACCGCGCCCTGACGGGAGTGTTCGCAACCAGGTCGCCGGACCGGCCGAATCCCATCGGCCTGCATCCTGTCACGGTACGAAGAGTGGCGGGAAATCGACTGCGGATCGGACCGATTGAGGCGATCGACGGCACACCGGTCATTGACATCAAGCCGGAGTTGGCTTGCAGAAAATCCTGATGGAAGGACGCCTCGCCTTCACCCAAGCGTCAACGGTCGGATTGCAAAAGGTCAGGACAGGTTGCTGAGGTGGACGGGAAGGGCACGAAGAACCTGCAGAAAACTCTACTTTGGGTGGGTTTGGGGAAGGGCACAACTTCAGTTGTGCCGTTAAAATCGTGGAAAGTGTGCCGGCGCTTTAGCGCCTGAGGTGAGCATCTTTCAGGCGACTACATGGCCGACGCCTCGAACAGCTGACCTCAGCGGCTGAAGCCGCGTTGTAAGTTTATGCTTCGGCCCGACTAAAGTCGGGCCCTTCCCGTTTTTGCAGAACTTCCGGCCTGCAGTTCCCGCTCGATCTCCAGCTAAAGATGAGGGGATAACTAGAACGTCCCGACGAGATCTGTCAATCAAGCCGGGTTACTGTGGCGCGAGCTTCAGCACGCTGCCGCTGTAGTCGACGACATAGAGTTCGCCAGCGGTGTCCTGGCCGAAGGAGCTGATGTTGCGGTTCGTCGATAGTAGTGTGCTCCGCGTCCAGGTACCAGGCGGAGATTCGACGAGTTTCCAGATGGTGCGGCTGATGTAGTCGCCGAACACATAGGCGCCCGGCAATCCAGAAATCGCGGCACCCTTATAGACGTAGCCGCCCATCACCGCCTCGCCTTCGGTGTGCGCGTACTCGGCGATCGGCAACGTGAGGCCCGTCATGGCGCAGCCGGTCGACGGATTGAAGCAGTGCATGCCTTCCATCACGCTCCACCCATAATTCTTGCCGCTTTCGAGGAGATCGATTTCCTCGAAGCTGTCCTGGCCAACGTCACCGACAAAAAAGCGGCTACCACCACGCTCGAAGGAGAAACGCCAGGGATTGCGCAATCCGTAAGCCCAGATTTCGGGCAGGCCTCCGCCGCTGGCGAAAGGATTCGAAGGCGGGATCGCGTATTGCAGTCCGCTGCTCTGGTGATCGACATCGATGCGCAGCATCTTGCCAAGCAGCGTTTGCAAATTCTGCCCGTTGTGTTGCGGATCGTTTTCACTTCCTCCGTCGCCGAGGCCAATGTAGAGAAATCCGTCAGGGCCAAAAGCGATCTGCCCTCCTTTGTGATTGCCGAAGGGCTGGTCGACGGTTAGCAGGATTCGTTCGGTGGCGGGATCGGCTTGATTCGGGTCAGTCGTGGAGACGTGAAATTCCGAAATCACGCTTTGGATCTGGCCTCCGACGGAACGGTCGTAGTGAATATAGAAGAGATGGTTCTGCGTGAACTGCGGGTGGAAGGCGAGCCCGAGCAGTCCCATTTCGCCGCCGAAATTGACCCTGGCGGTGATGTCGAGAAATGGCGCGGCCACAAGCGAGCCGTTGTTGACGATGCGGATGGATCCAGGTTGTTGCACAACGAACATGCGACCGGTGGCGTCGTCGGGAAATTGGAGATCGACCGGACTGGACAGTCCGCTGACGACCGGCGTGAGAACGAGCGCAGGAATCGGGCCACCGGTGATCGGCGGAGCTGTCGATTTGCTCCCGCAGTCGGTGAGGAGACTTGCGAGCAGCAGCGTCATCAACCAGGGCAAGCGTGCGTCGCGCATGTTGCCGATTCTATGCCAGACACGGGGACTCGCGTCTTACTCGGCGGGACATTACCAATGGCCCTGTACGCGTCGCCTATAATCGGTGCGCCATGAATCTCGAACAGAAGCTGGAAGAACTGAAGAAGCGCGACCACCTGGCCGAAGCGGGTGGAGGCGAAAAGCGGCGCGAGAAACAGCACAAAGAAGGCAAGATGTCGGCGCGGGAGCGCATCGAATTTCTGCTTGATGAAGGCACGTTCGAGGAGACCGACAAGCTGGTCACGCACCGCTGCAACGATTTCGGCATGCCGGAGCAGAAGTTTTACGGCGACGGTTTCATCACCGGCTACGGGCGCATCGAGGGCCGGTTGGTGTTCCTGTTTGCGCAGGACTTCACCGTGTTCGGCGGATCGCTCTCGGAAGCGAATGCTGGGAAAATCGTCAAGATCATGGACCTGGCCGCCAAGATGGGCGCGCCCGTCATCGGCCTGAATGACTCGGGCGGCGCGCGCATTCAGGAAGGCGTGATGTCGCTAGCGGGCTACGCCGATATTTTTTTACGCAACACGCTCTACAGCGGAGTTGTGCCGCAGATCTCGGCGATCATGGGGCCCTGCGCCGGTGGGGCCGTCTACTCGCCGGCGATTACCGACTTCATCCTGATGGTCGACAAGACCTCCTACATGTTCATCACCGGCCCCGACGTGATCAAGACTGTGACGCACGAGGAAGTCACGAAAGATCAGCTGGGCGGTGCGACGACGCACAACGAGACATCGGGCGTCGCGCATTTTCTCTCACACGACGATGCCGAGTGCCTGTCGATGGTGCGCGAGCTGCTGAGCTTTGTTCCGTCGAACAATCTGGAAGATCCGCCGCGGAGAGCCTGCACCGATCCTATCGACCGGGCGGAGCCTGCACTCGATACGATGGTTCCTGCCGAATCGAACCGGCCTTACGACATTAAAGATGTAATTCATGCGGTGATCGACGACGGCTACTTCTTCGAAGTGCAGGAGCATTATGCAAAGAACATCGTGGTGGGCTTCGCGCGGCTGAGTGGCCGATCTGTGGGTATTGTCGCCAACCAGCCGGCCATGCTCGCGGGCACGCTCGACATCAATGCGTCGATCAAAGGCGCGCGCTTTGTGCGCTTCTGTGATTGCTTCAACATTCCGCTGGTGACGTTCGAAGACGTGCCTGGATTTCTGCCCGGTACCCAGCAGGAATATGGCGGGATCATCAAGCACGGGGCGAAGCTCTTGTTTGCGTTCGCCGAGGCGACCGTCCCCAAGGTCACGGTGATTACCCGCAAAGCGTACGGCGGCGCGTACTGCGTGATGGCGTCGAAACATATCCGCACGGACGTGAACTATGCGTGGCCGACGGCCGAGATTGCAGTGATGGGGCCGGAGGGCGCGGTGGACATCGTTTACAAGCGAGAGTTGGAGAACGCCGCCAATCGCGACGAAGTACGGCAGGCGAAGATCGAAGAGTTCCGCGACCGCTTTGCGAATCCCTACGTAGCTGCGGATCGGGGATTTGTCGATGCTGTGATTCAGCCGCGCGAGACGCGGAAGAAATTGATCCAGGCACTCGAGATGCTGCAGACCAAGCGGGATAAGAATCCGCCGAAGAAGCATGGGAATATTCCGCTGTAGGATTGAGTAGAGATAAGGTAAGGAGCGCCCAAAGCAGACTTCAGGAATGCTCCCATGTTATCTACGAGGTATCGATCGTCTACTTGACTAACGAGTTTGCCAGCCAGCGCGCGACGGCGTTCAGCCCCGCCTGCACAAGATCACCGGAGGACCGTGCATCCTGCCACCAATCATCATCGTGCTCCCGAAACAGTTGTTCGGTTTGCGCCTTAGCCAGCGCGAGTTTCAAGGGAAGAGTCGGGTCTACCGGTTTTGGCTCCGCAGCCTGCTTCAGCTGCTCCAGCATCTGCCGCTGCTCGTTCAGGTCGAGCATGGTAATCGCCGATTTGCAAAACGGGCAGGCAGAGTTGTTTTGCAGGTCGATCGAGGCGCCGCAACTTGAGCAGTTCACCGTGTTGACACTCTTTCGCAACTGCTGGACCTCTCTCGGGGAGAGTGGATGAATGAAATTCTTTTCCTTGAGGAACTCTAGAAATCCGATGAAGTGCCCATGCTGGTTTACGCAATCCCAGTAGGTAAATCGCACACTGCGCGCAATGTCGTGCGTGAGTTTCAGCGTAGTTCCGCATCGCGGACAGATCAGATTCTGCTGGAAAGCCGGCTTGGGCGACGAAGTGTGCTCGCCAATGTACTTCATCAGGGTCAGCGTGGAGCGTGGAGAGAGTTGGAAATCCTTGCTTTGATCAAACCAGAAGGCCTGGCAAGGAGCGCACACCTCGGCAGTGATCGCAATGCCCAGACGGCTGTCGAGCGCCAGCTCAGCCATCGAGAGTGCACAAATGGAGCACTTCACGACTCTATGGTATCAAGCGCCGCCGGCATAAGCTTGTGTTACGCCCAGGCCAGCAGTCCAATAGACGTCACTCCCCTTGCGAGTAGAATGCTTTTCCCGGAGGCTGCCCGTGAAATTGCTTGCCGTCCTGCTGGCGCTGACTTGCACTCCTTCCTTCGCGCAAGATCTTCAAACCTGGCTCGCCAATCTTCCCCAATCCAAGGACTACGTTCAGAAACGCGTGTCGAGCTACGACACCTCCGGTGCCAACGCCGACTACAAGCAATTTAATGGCGGCGAGACGATCACGCTGCTCGACGTGGATGGGCCGGGCGTGATCACCCATATCTGGTTCACGATCGCGAGTGAGGCCAGCATGCACCTGAAGGCGCTGGTGCTGCGGGCGTATTGGGATGGCGAATCGACTCCCAGCGTCGAAACGCCTGTTGGCGATTTCTTCGGGCTGGGACTGGGCGAGTATTACCGCTACCAGTCCATTCCACTCAGCGTCGGCTCCGACAAGGCATTGAACAGCTTCTTTCCGATGCCGTTTCAGAAGCACGCTCGCATTACCGTTACGAACGATGGCTCGACGAAGGTCGAGGCCTATTACTTCAACATCGACTACCGTGCGTATTCGAAGCCGCTGCCCGCCGACCAGCTCTACTTTCATGCCCAGTATCGGCAAGCGAACCCGGCCCAGGGAACGTCCTCGGACTGGAATTCGAATGGCGATATGAACGATCGCAAGAACGTGAACGGCGAAGGCAATTACGTTTGGATGGAAGCGACGGGGCGAGGGCACTTCGTCGGCGTCACCATGTCGGTGCTGCAGAATCAGGATCAGTGGTGGGGTGAGGGCGACGACATGTTCTTTATTGACGGCGAGACCAAGCCGTCGATTAATGGAACTGGATCAGAAGACTATTTTCTGGGCGCGTGGGGATTTGCGGGCGGCGCCTTCGCATATGGGCTTTATGGAGCGCCGGTGAAGGGGGAGGAGCAAGCCGGGAGCCGCAGTTCGGTCTATCGCTTTCACTTGGATTCGCCCATCCCGTTCACGAAGTCGTTGCGCGCGACCATCGAGCACGGGCATGCCAATCATCGGTCGGATGATTTTTTCTCGGTAGCATATTGGTATCAGGCGGAGCCGCATGCGGAGTTTCCAACGCTGCCGGCTTTGGCGGATCGGATTCCGCGATTGCATGCCGTTGGCGGGCCGGGGAGTGCGAAGTGATCAGAGCAGCATTTTGCGCTTAGCACTCAGCATTTAGTTTGCGCTTTGCTCAGCGGCGGAAAGCTTTACCGCAAAGTTCGCGAAGAAGACCGCAAAGGTCGCAAAGAAAAACAGCTGGAGGTGGTAGGAAAGACTTTCCAGACGGGAAGGTGAGCTGACGGCTGACGACGGACAGCGACCAGCGACCAGCGACCAGAAAATAAGAGTCCCGAGGTGATGTTGATCTCATTCATCTCGGCCAGTAGCTCGCGTTAGACCCTTGCTGACCTGCTCTCGTCGCTTCCTTGCGGGTTGCAACGCGCGATCAAAACTCGGGCTCCGGGCTTACCGCCAACCGGACAAACCAGTTCAACGCCTCGGGACTCTATCTTGCCTTCAACGGTCGCTCTTGTTCTCCTCGACCAGCGCTTTGCTATAGACCCTTGCTCGCCTTCCTTATCGCTTCCGCAATGAGGTGACTTCGCTTGAGTCCCGGACGCAGCACCAACCGGCAAAACTGAAGAACGTGTCGAAGAACGAGGTTGTTTTTACTCTTTCTATTTTTAGAGTCAATGAAAACAATGCGAATTTATCTCCCGCAAAATCAATCGAGTGCAGCTGGTTCACAGGCGAGTGACGATTTTTGGTGCAATGCCCTTTTCTGCAGTATCGCGAGACCTTGCAAGAGAGCACAGTTCCTCTGTTGCGTCTTCGTTCTGCTGGTGTCTCAACAAGATTTGTGATGTGGAAATATCGTCATCGCGCAGTATTCATGCGGATTTTAAAATGTTGACCCGAGGGCGAGGGTGCTCCGCAAAGCCACTTACGGACGCGATTTCTCCGCCCTAAAATCGTTGCAGAGGTTCCTGTGAATGACCATCTTCAACGATCCGAGGGGCAAAGTGATTGATGTGAACCCTAATCCTATTCTCAAGCTGGCCGGATTCGCCCTTGTGGGACTCGTTGCCGTGATTCTGCTGTTCAATTGCGTCACCAAGGTGCCCACCGGCAATGTCGGGGTGCTCACGCTATTCGGACGTGTGACCGGGGAAGTGCTCGGCGAGGGCATTCACCTGATTAATCCGCTGAAGACCAACAACCAGATGTCGATCCAGACCCAGACGATCAAGGAGTCGGCCAGCGTGCCGTCGAGCGAAGGCCTGGTGATGAATCTCGATACTTCGCTCATCTATCACCTGAATCCGGATCGCTCGGCCGACGTGTTCCAGAAGATTGGCGGCAACTACGAGCAGGTGGTCGTGGAACCGACCTTACGCGCCGCGATCCGAGAGGCGACCGCCTCGCATACCGCCAACGCGCTGTACACCGGCGAGCGCGAAATGGTTGCCAAACAGATCAGCGACCAACTCACGACGGAGTTGAACAAGCGCGGCTTGGTGGTGGAGAACGTGCTGCTGCGCGACATCCAGTTGCCCCAGACCTTGAAGGCTTCCATCGAGTCGAAACAGCAGGCGGAGCAGGAAGCTCTGGCCATGAACTTTCGACTGCAGAAAGAGAAGCAGGAAGCTGAGCGCAAGCGCATCGAGGCAGGCGGTATCCGCGACTTCCAGCAGATCGTCGCGCAGGGCATCAGCCCGCAGCTCTTGGAATGGAAAGGCATCGAGGCGACGGAGCTGCTTTCGAAGAGTCCGAATACGAAGGTGGTGGTGATCGGCAATCCGAAGAACGGGCTGCCGTTGATATTGGGTCAATAAAACTGGGCCTTCCGGCTGCTACCATAAAGCCCGTGCCCGCCTTGCTCGACGTCCGAAATCTGGAAGTGTCGTTTCCTGCCGCCGCTGGCCGAACTAAAAGCGCGGCTCCGGCGGCGACCTCTCGCGTCGTGCGTGATCTTTCATTCACGATTGCTCCCGGCGAAGTTTTGGGGCTGGTGGGCGAATCGGGCTCGGGCAAGTCCGTTACCTCGCTTGCAGTCATGCGGCTCTTGCCGCCGCAGGCTCATCTCTCTGGACAGATCCTATTTAGTAACGGCGACGGAGCCTTTCACGACTTGCTCAATCTTCCGTCCGACGAAATGCGCGGCCTGCGCGGGTCAAGTGTGGCGATGATTTTTCAGGAGCCCATGACTGCGCTGAATCCGGTCATGCGCGTCGGAGACCAGATTGCCGAAGCCGTGCTGGCGCACGAGGCAGTCTCGAAGTCAGAAGCGTGGCAGCGCGCTGTGGAAGGGATGAACGACGTTGCCATCCCCGATGCCGAGCAGCGCGCGCGCGACTATCCTCACCAGCTGTCGGGGGGTATGCGGCAACGAGTCATGATCGCGATGGCGATCGTGAACCGGCCGCGCCTGCTGATCGCCGACGAACCGACGACTGCGCTCGATGTCACGATCCAGGCGCAGATTCTGAAGCTGCTGGCCGACCTGCGCCTGCGATTTAAGCTGGCCATGCTTTTCATTTCGCACGACCTCGCGGTCGTGTCGCAAGTGGCCGACCGGGTGGCCGTGATGTATGCCGGAAGCCTCGTCGAACTAGGCGGCAAACGCGACCTCTTCGAAGCGCCGGCGCACCCATACACGCGCGGGCTGTTGCGCTCCGTGCCTACGCTGGCGACGGACAGGTCACAGCCTCTGCGAACTATTGAAGGATCCGTGCCGGGAGCGAACGCGCCGCCGCCGGGGTGCCCTTTTGAGCCGCGCTGTGGAGATCGTATTTCCGACTGTGCACTGCGGTTGCCACCGCTCGTGGAAGTGTCTGCAGGTCACTGGGCGCGCTGCCCGGTCATCAATCCGACGGGCGGCTTGCGCCGGGGGGTATAATCCCGAATTCGTCGGTGGGGCCCGTGCGCATTCTTGTTCTGAGCGACATTCACGGCAATCTGGACGCGCTGGAGGCCTGCCTGGCCGCAGCGGGCGACTACGATGCCGCTGTCAATCTCGGAGACATCGTCGGTTATGGCGCGAGCCCGAATGAAGTGATCGAGCGCTCGCGCGAAGTCGGCAAGTACTTTGTGCGCGGCAATCACGATAAGGCGTCCAGCGGCCTGATGGACCTGAAAGATTTCAATCCCATCGCTGGGCTGGCCGCGCTGTGGACGCGCGATCAACTTACTCCCCAAAATCTGGAATGGCTGCGTAGCCTGCCGCAAGGTCCCGTGCAGATTCCCGGGCTGCCAGACGTGCAATTCGTGCATGGCTCGCCGATCGACGAAGACGAGTATCTGGTCACGCTCCACGACGCGCTCGCGCCTTTGTCGGCGTTACCGGCGCTCGTGACGTTTTTCGGGCACACTCACCTGCAGGGCGCGTTTTCGTTCAAGATCGCGGCCGGAGATGCCTACCGGCCGGTCTACCGCACAATCGGGCAGAGCGAGAACGTCGTGTACACGCTCAAGCGCGATTTTCGTTATCTCGTTAATCCCGGATCGATTGGGCAGCCACGCGACGGCGATTGGCGCGCGGCGTTTGCAGTGTTCGATACCGAAGCGTGGAGCGTTGCCTTTCACCGCGTTCCCTATAATCTGAAGAGTGCCCAAGACCGGATCTTCGCAGCCAACCTTCCGCAACGCCTGGCGACACGGCTGGCTGCGGGAAGGTAGATAACAAACCTATAACTACACTAGGAACACTGAGGTTCACAGAGGGACGTTCCCTGTGTCTTTTTGTGTTCTCCTTGGTTAAGAAGCCCGCTTCACCAAAGACCTGAATCGGCGTTGTAGACTTGTTCGATGTCTCCATCGTTTCGACCAAGGAGTGGTTCTCGCTCATCGGGAGGGTTGTTTCCCGCGCAAGGACCGCCCAATTCTTATCTCATCGCGCACGTCGATGGCGGCGCCCGCGGCAATCCAGGCCCGGCAGGCTACGGCGTCGTGATCACCGATCAGGCTGGGCACAAGGTGGCCGCTTTGCACGAGTACCTCGGCCATCAGACCAATAACTACGCGGAGTACAACGGGCTGCTCGCGGCGCTGGATTACGCGCTTGAGCACGGGCCTCGTGCGTTGAAAGTCGTCGGCGACTCCGAGTTGCTCGTGAAGCAGATTCGCGGCGAGTACAAAGTGAAGAGCCCCACGCTGCTGGAGCTGCACCAGCGGGCGAAAAAGATGATCGAACAACTGGAGTGGTTCTCGATCCAGCACGTGTTGCGAGGCGGGAATCAGGAGGCGGACCGGCTGGCCAATCTGGCGATGGATAAAGGGATGGGCAGAACGTCGGCTGCGCCAGCGCCGGCGGGCGTCGCGCGCAGGCAGGAGTATGAAGGCGTGGTGCGCGGCGGAGTGATTGTGGTGGATGGGGCCGAGTTGCCAGAGGGGACCCGCGTGCAGATCCGGGTACGGGAGTAGCTAATCTCTCGTCGTCAGTCGCTCGTCGTTAACCTATGCCTTCAGCTGTCGGCTTCGGACGAATCTAGAAAAGGGTGCGTTGATCGATTCGCTATGGTCGTGCCGCCTTTGCTGAAAACTGACGACTAGTGACTGACGACTGGGTCTTCCGCCGTATGATCGTGAACGATTTTCCAGCCGTCGGGGAATTTTCTAAAGATCAAGGTAAACAGGCCATGGGGAGTTTTCCCATCGCTCATGGTCACGTGCCAGGAACCGCGCACGAAAGCTGCATCATTTCCTAGGGGCTCTATTTTCAGATTGCCAAACTCCAGGCGCCCCATTTCTTTCCCGCCCTGCTGATAGTTCTTGCGATAGCGATCGAGGGCACCCTGCCACCCGGCGGTTTGCTGAGCTCCGGAGAAGAACGTGAGGTCGGGCGAGTTCCAGTAGCCTGACATGAAGCCTTCGAGGTCGTGACGATTCCAGGCTTGCTGCTGATCTTCGAGGATTCGCCGGACTGCGGCGACTGCGTCGGCGGGCTGTGGAGTCTCGGCAAGCAAAGGAATCAGCGCCAACGCGAAAAGTAGGAGTGCACGCATTCGTTTTCTCCAGTAAGCGCACTAGTCTCGCATAGATCGGTGAGACAGGATTTTAAAACGCAGAGGACGCGGAGAAGTGCACGCAGAGCGCACAGACGGAAAATTACAGAGCGTTTGAAGGGCTTTTGACCGCCAACACAAAGACAGTGGCGCACAGGCCACTGTCCGTTTAAGTGTGGAACTTATCTATCGTCGCTCGACGTGCTTCATCGCGCGAGGTCTAGGCGTGGCTCTTCTTAGCGACCAGGGCCTTGACCTGCCAGGGCCGCTTTTTTCGCTCGGCCTCAGGCTTGTCGCGATCGACAATGCGGTCGTATTGGTACGACTCGCTGACCGTACCCAGCGACTCGTTGTACAGGCTGGGTAGGCCGAGAGCTTCTTTGAGTTCTTCGGAGAACGAATGCAGCGCTTTCAGGTGATCGGCCGTAGCAGGCACTTCGGTCTTCGAGGTTTTCAGAAACTGCTGGTAGCCCTTGTTGACGAGCTTGGAGATCTCGCTGCCCACCAGGTAGCCGGGGTACGCAAAAATCTTGATGCCGCTCTCGCCATCTTTCTGGATCGCCGCCGAGACGCTGTACTTCTTCAGGAAGACGCGGCCGGAAGTGCCGGGCGCCTCAAGTACGTCGAAGCCATGTTCGCGCAACCAGGCGAGAGCTTCGTCGAAAGTCTTTTGTTCTACTTTACTGGCCATCTCGTGTACTCAATCCCTTCTTCACTCGTAAGCTTAGATGCAGTGCGGATGAAAACCGTTCCTACCCTAAAAGATCATTGGAACCCCGCCGCCTCTTCTATAATCGAATCACTGTAGTTGATACCAACTTTTCGCCGTATCCGGCACATTACGATAGTCACAGTGTTCTGAATTCATGGCACAGGCCTCTACCAAAAAGCCGGCAAACGGTCCCGCTTCAGCGGAAAACACAGCGCCCAAACGGCTAGGACTGAACGCGCTCGACCGCATCGGCAACACGCCCCTGCTGCGCCTGGACCGCATCGCGCGCGACGCGGCCGACGCCGAAATTCTGGGCAAGGCCGAGTGGTATAACCCGGGCGGATCGGTGAAGGATCGCGCCGCATCGCGCATCGTGCTGGAGGCGCAGCGCAGCGGGAAACTGGAGCCCGGCAAAATCCTGCTCGACTCCACCAGCGGCAATACCGGCATCGCCTATGCCATGATCGGCGCCGCGCAGCGCATTCCCATCACACTGTGCATGCCGGAAAATGTCTCGCCCGAGCGTAAGCGCATTCTACAGGCTTACGGGGCGAACATCCTTTACACCGATCCGGGCGAGGGGTCGGATGGCGCCATTCGTATGGCGCGCGAACTGCACGCCAAGCACTCCGATCTTTACTATTACGCCGACCAGTACTCGAACGATGCCAACTGGCAAGCGCACTACCATGGCACGGCGAACGAGATTTGGCAACAAACCGAGGGGCGAGTCACGCACTTCGTTTCCATGCTCGGGACGAGCGGAACGTTCGTGGGCACGTCGCGGCGCCTCAAAGAGCTGAATCCGAATATTCGGTGCATTTCGCTGCAGCCCGACTCGCCTTTCCATGGGATTGAAGGCGCGAAGCACATGGCGACGGCGATCGTGCCCAAGATTTACGACGCCTCGCTTGCGGATGAAGATATCGGCATCAGCACCGAAGAGTCATACAAGATGGCGATCCGCCTGGCGCGCGAAGAAGGCTTGTTGGTCGGGATCTCGGCGGCGGCCGCCGTCGTGGGATGCCTCCAGGTCGCAGCGACCCGGAAGAAAACACAGCACGCGGTGATCGTGACCATCCTGTGCGATTCGGGAGACAAGTATTTGAGTGAGAGGTTCTGGACGGAGGCTTGACTGCTTTTTTACCAGCCGAGGCACCGAGAGAACCTTTAGAAGGTTGATTAGGATGTTCTCTGTGTCTCTGTGACTCTGTGGTGAGTCGATTTCATATGCTGAAGATCAGTGCCAGCGATTACGCGGAGATCCGCAAGCATGGCGAGGAGACTTATCCCCATGAGTGCTGCGGCGTGTTGCTCGGACAGATGGATGGCGATGTCCGCACGGTGACTGCGACGGCGCGCTGTGGCAACACGCGCACCGACTCGCCGCAGAACCGGTATCACATCGATCCGAAGGAACTGGTTCGCATCCAGCGCGAGGCGCGAGGACGGGAAGAAGATATTGTCGGCTTTTATCATTCGCATCCCGATCATCCGGCGCAGTGGTCGAAGACAGATCTGGAGGAAGCGCATTGGATCGGGTGTTCGTACGTGATCACGCGCGTGGCAGATGGGAAGGCCGACGTCACGAATTCGTTCGAGTTGACTGGCGCCGACGAAGCCGACAAGGCGTTTCGGGATGAGAAAGTTGAAGTGGTCTAGTTACCTTGATCCCCGCAGTCCCCAATGCATGCCTGATGCAAACGCCGAGTTGGTGTGAACCGCGGAGCGATTCCTGAAAATAGCCCGGCGCTTTAGCGCCGGGATTTCTGGGCGAGCGAGCGCGTCCCTGCCGGGACGCCTGAAAGAGTCTGCAGGCATTTCAGCCGTGCCTACGGCACGGGTCACGAATGCGGCATTTAACCCGCCACTGAAGTGGCGGGCTACTATCGGTCACTCTGCGAGCTGCCCACCTGCAGGATCTCCTCCACATTTAGGTGATCGTCCGGGTAATTTGAAACCGGATTCGCCACGCCCCTCTGCTAGAATCTCGGGGCTTCTTGACGGAGGGTCCTCGTGCGCCGACTGGCTTCTAACCTTCTTCTTAGCCCGGCAATCTTCGTGTTCATCGCCGCTCTTTTTGCCCAAGCCGCGAATCCACCCGAACTGAAGGGCGCCTTCCGCCAGCCGCAGAAAAATGGATGGACCTACGTGCACCTCGAAGGCTCGCCGCGCGAGGTCGGGTTTCAGAACGGCTACCTGCTCGCTCCCGAGATCCAGGACTTCCTGAACGTCGTCATGCTCGAAAGCCAGCATGACTACAAAAAAGACTGGTCCTTCTTCCGCGGGGCCGCGGAGAAAATGATGTGGCCGCATATCGAACAGGAATACCGCGAGGAGTTGCAGGGGATCGCCGACGGCGCAACCGCGCACGGCGTCAAGGTTGATGTATGGGACGTGGTCGGCATCAACGCCTCGACTGAGTGGGGCTACTACAACAAGGAGTACGACAAGCAGCACGGCATCAAGTCGGCGCAGTTGTCCGTGCCTGAGCATTGCAGCGCCTTCGTCGCGACCGGAAGCTACACCAAAAATGGCAAGGTCGTCATCGCGCACAACAACTGGTCAACGTACCTGGAAGGCGAGCGTTGGACCATCATCTTCGACATAGCTCCCACCAAGGGCTTTCGCATGCTGATGGATGGCCTGCCCGGCGTCATCCATAGCGGTGATGACTTCGTGATCAACACTGGAGGCATGGCGATCACCGAGACGACCATCAGCCACTTCAATGGGTTCGACACGGCGGGGATTCCGGAGTTCGTGCGTGCGCGCAAGGCGGCGCAATATTCGGCCTCGATCGACGACTTTGCCCGCATCATGAAAGACGGCAACAACGGCGGCTATGCCAACAGCTGGCTGCTTGCCGACAGCCACACGAACGAGATCGGACGGCTGGAACTCGGCCTGAAAAATGTCACGCTCGAAAGAACGAAGGATGGCTATTTTGTCGGATCAAACTTCCCCATTAGCGAGAAGCTCATCCGCGAGGAGACCGACTTCGATCCCAAGGATGCCGGGCAAAGCTGCCTGGCTCGACACGTTCGGTGGGAGCAGTTGATGTCCGAGAACAAAGGCAAGATCGACGTAGCTGCCGCGCAACGCTTCCTCGCCGACCACTACGACACCATCGAAAAGAAAGAAGACGCTAACGAGCGCACACTCGACGGTCACATCGATCTGTCGCCGCGCGGCTCCAGCGGTTGGGTCGGGCCTTACGGCACCGCCGGCGCCGTGCAGAACAAAGCCGCCGATGCAGCCATGATCTCGAAGATGACGTTCACCGCGGCGGCCGGTCATGCCTGCGGTAAAAACTTTAAGGCCGCCGAACACCTCGCCGCGCATTCCGACTACGAATGGCAGAAGGCGCTGCAGCGGGACATGGATGCGTATCCCTGGACCAGCTTTAGCACGACGAAGTGACTTCGTAGATTCTGAGAAGCGATTTCACCACAGAGTCGCAGGGACACAGAGAAACTGAGAATTCCTCGAAATGGTCTGCCGTGACTACCGCAATCCCGCCAGAGGGACACGCGTCCGAAACTGTCCAGGCGGAGCGCATCTATTCCGCTAAAGTCACCAGACATTGCTTGTGGCCCCGCAAGTGACGCAGTGTTCGAATGCCACGAAACGACGCCTTGCACGGAATTCTCATGCCACGAAATGCGTATCGCGCAGCAGCATTAGCTTTCTTCCTTGCTACAGCCATTCTTCTCACTTCAGCCTTCCGCCCGGTGCCTGAAAATTCGTTTACCGATGATATGGACCGCACCATCCGTCCCGGGGACGACTTCTACAGCTATGCCAACGGCGGATGGCTCAAGACGGCTGGCATTCCCGCCGGCCAGGCGACCTTCGACACGCGGGCAATCCTGGCTGCCAGGACGACTCAGCAGGTCCGTTCCCTGATTCAGGACGCGGCCTCGGCGCAATCTGCTACAGGAAGCACAGCGCAGAAAGTTGGCGACTACTACGCGAGTTTTATGGATCAGGGCGCGATCGAAGCCAAAGGCATGAAGCCGCTCGACAGCGAGATGGCCGCGATTGCCGCCATCCATGACAAGACCTCGCTCTCGGCCTATCTGGGCACCACGCTGAACAGCGAAATCGACGGACTCACAAACAACGCGGATCACATCTTCGGCGTGTGGATTAACCAAGGCTTTGAAGACGCGGACCACAATCTCCCGCACATTTGGCAAGGCGGTCTGGGCCTTCCCGACCGCGACAACTATCTCGACGCCTCGCCGCAGATGACGGAGCGCCGCGCCAAGTATCGCGCGCACATCGCCGCCATGATGAAACTCGCGGGTGTTGCCGAGGCCGACAACCGCGCCGATCGCGTCTTGGCGCTCGAAACGCAGATCGCTCGTGCATTCGCTCCAGACGAGGACGCGGCCGACGTTTTCAAGCAAAACAATTCGTGGAAGCGTGTCGACTTCACCGCGAAGGCGCCCGGCATGGATTGGGACGCCTACTTCAAGTCTGCGGGGCTTGCCGGGCAGACGGACTTCATCGTCTGGCAGCCGTCGGCTGTAACTGGAGTGTCGGCTCTGGTCGCACATGAAAGCATCGACGATTGGAAAGACTACCTTCGGCTGCACTTGCTGGACCACTACGCCGCTGTCCTGCCGAAAGCCGTGGGCGACGAGCACTTCGCCTTCTTCGGCAAGACTCTTTCCGGCGCGACGGAAGAGCCCAGCCGAGAGTCACTCGCTATTGCTGCAACGAACGGCGCTGTCGGGCAATCGGTGGCCCAGCTTTACACGCAAAAATATTTCCCGCCTGAAGCGAAAGCCAAGGCCGAAGTCATGGCCGCCGATCTCATCGCTGCTTTCCGCGGGCGCATTTCGAATCTCACTTGGATGTCGGCTCCCACGAAGCAAAAGGCGCTCGCCAAGCTGGCGGCCTTCAAGATCTTCGTCGGCTATCCCGGCACATGGATCGACTATTCTTCGCTCGACGTCGTACGTGGCGATGCCTTCGGAAACATGCGTCGTGCGGAAGTCTTCAACCGCTCGCGCAACCTGGCCCGATTGAAACAGTCCATCGATCCGATTGACTGGCCGCTCAATCCGCAAGCGCCCGGCGCCGTCATCATCTTCAGCCCGAATGCCGAGTTCTTCTCGGCGGGAATCTTGCAGTCGCCGTACTTCGACGCCCAGGGCGACGCTGCCTCCAACTACGGATCGGCAGGCGCCGGCATGGCCCATGAGATCAGCCACAGCTTCGATGAACTGGGCAACATCTACGATGCGCAAGGAAGGCTCGACCGCTGGTGGACAGACGCGGATCGAAACGCCTACCACGCGCTGGGCGCGAAGCTGGCCGTGCAACTGGACTCATACTGCCCGTTCGCTGACGCGTGCGTGAAAGGCAAGCAAGTGCTGAATGAAAGCATCTCGGACCTGGCAGGTTTACAGGTTGCGCATGATGCCTACGTCCTGACACTGAAAGGCAAGCCTGACGTCGTCATCGGCGGCCTGACCGGCGAGCAGCGCTTCTTCCTGGCATTCGCCCAGCGCTGGCGCAGGCTTCAGAGCGAAGCTGCCCTGCGCAAGCAGATCGCCACCGACACGCATCCCCCGGGAGAGTACCGCAGCGATGGCGTCCGTAACGTCGAGGCGTGGTACGACGCTTACAAAATCAACCCCGACGCGAAGCTATATCTGAAGCCTGAGAATCGCGTGCCCGTATGGTGAAGCGGAAAGCGATCTCACCACAGAGTCACCGAGACACAGAGAAACTTGTAGGATTGTTTTTTGATGTTCTCTGTGCCTCGGTGACTCTGTGGTGAATTGGTTTCGGGGTGATCGCACCCCGGCGGGCGAGGACGCCCGCAGCTCCATTAGGAGAGTTTCGATGCCCCTGAATCTTTCCCCCTTCTGTGGCATCATTACTGCATGGCTAAGATCCACATTCCAACCCCTTTACGGCAATATGCCGGGAAACAGGCGGCGGTGGAGGTGAAGGCGGGGTCGATCGCCGACGCGCTTTCCGGCCTCATCACCCAGCATCCCGAATTGCGCCGGCATCTCTATACCGACGAGGGAAAGCTGCGCGCCTTCGTCAACGTCTACCTGAACGACGAGGACGTTCGCTATCTTCAGAAAGAAGCGACTGCGGTCAAAGACGGTGATACCATTTCCATAGTGCCTTCGATCGCCGGGGGCAACGCTGGATTGAAGATTTCATGATTTTCGATTGCACAATGAAATACGTGCTTGCGATGCGCTCGTGTCGTTGCCTCCTCTGTTGTTGCCCCTGTTGTTGTCCCCAGTGTTGCTAAATCTTCAATCTGAAATCCAAAAAACTGAAATTCCCTGAGGTTGTGATGGCTACCACATTTGAAGTCAAACCCGAGACGGCGACGCTCAACAATGACGAGATCCTGCGCTATTCCCGCCACCTGATCATGCCCGAGGTCGGTATGGAAGGTCAGCAGAAGCTGAAGGCGGCGCGCGTGTTGTGTATTGGGGCGGGCGGGTTGGGATCTCCGCTGGCGCTTTATCTGGCGGCCGCCGGCGTGGGTACGCTGGGCATTGTCGACTTCGACGTGGTGGATTTCACCAACCTGCAGCGCCAGATCATTCACTCGACCGCCGACGTCGGGCGAAAGAAACTCGACTCGGCTGCGGAGAAATTGAAAGCCATCAATCCGTTCGTGAACGTGAAGAAGTTCGAAACACGGCTGTCGAGCGAAAATGCGCTGGAGTTGTTTCGCGAGTTCGACATCGTCGCCGACGGTACCGACAACTTTCCAACGCGCTACTTAGTGAATGACGCCTGCGTACTTACGGGAAAGCCGAACGTTTATGGATCGATCTTTCGATTCGAGGGACAGGCTAGCGTCTTCGCAACCAAAGAAGGACCGTGCTACCGCTGCCTGTATCCGGAACCGCCACCGCCGGGACTGGTGCCGTCTTGCGCGGAGGGCGGAGTGCTCGGCATCTTGCCCGGGCTCGTGGGCGTGATGCAGGCGACGGAAGTCATCAAGCTGATCCTGGGCGCGGGCGAACCGCTCATCGGGCGCCTCCTGCTGATCGACGCACTGGGCATGAAGTTCCGCGAACTCAAGTTGCGCAAGAATCCCGATTGCCCCGCGTGCGGCAAGCATCCTACGATCACGAAGCTCATCGACTACAATGAATTCTGCGGAATCCGCGGAGAGGAAAAGCCAGTGGAGACGGGAATTCCCGAGATACAAGTCGAAGAACTGAAACGTCGCCTGGATGCAGGCGATGACCTTTTTGTGCTGGACGTTCGCGAGCCTCACGAATACCAGATCTGCAACATTGGCGGACACCTGATCCCGCTGGGTGATCTGCCGAAGCGTGTCAACGAACTCGATTCCAGCCGCGAGATCGTGGCGCACTGCCGGTCCGGCGTACGGAGCGCGAAGGCTGTGGGCTTCCTGCAGCAGGCAGGGTTCAAGAAAGTGCATAACCTGGCGGGAGGCATTCTGGCCTGGGCGGACCGGGTGGATCCGAAGATGCCAAAGTACTAAGTCGAGATGAGGTGTTCGTTGTGAGGGGAGCGCATGTCGCTCCCCTTATTCTTGTTCGCGATGTATCGCTTCTTTAGACTTCACAGCCTCAAGACTTCACAACCTCACCACCTGTAGATCCCGCCTCCGGCCCGCTGACCTTGCGATGGGAATTGCTCCTGCTGAGGGTACCCCCCGCCGTTGCCCAACAACCCATGTGCAGATGTTGTACAGACGTTCGATATAATTATGCCCTCTGGTACTTCGTATCCCATCAGCACTACGACAACCCGCCGGGACTGCGCGAAAGGGATTCGTATTCACGCGAAAGGGATTCGTATTCAAGTGTCCAACCCTGCACCGGGTGCCAGCAACACCTTCTCGAACGGCACGGTAAATTGATTCGGAGAAAGATATGTTTGCAACATCAACCCTTAAGACGGCTTCAATCCTCATCGCGCTCTGTTGCCCGGGAATCGTTTGCGCAGGGCAGAACATTGGAAACGAAGGCAGTACCGATGAAACGGACCTCGTCCGCACATCTATCGTTAAGCAGAGGATTCAAGCAATCATGCAGGCCACTTTGAAGGAGGGTGAGTTCACGACCGCCAGCGGCATAAAAGCAACCACGAGAGTGCCACCTTCAGCAGAACGCATTGACGAAGTTAAACAACTAGGCAAAGGCGCCGTTCCGGTGCTGGCTGCCTACCTAAGCTCCGAGAGTCCTCGTGCACAAGAGCTTGCGATGAGATTCCTCGCCGCGATAGGTGGTGAACGAATTGTGGAGCCATTACGTGGATTCGCAAAACACTCAGCTTTTCCGTCCAACCGCGCCGAAGCCGTCATGTTTCTGGTAGAGACTCCATTATCAAAAGCTCTCCCCATCATCGAAGATGTCTCTAAGACGGACCCGATCCTGATGTCAGGAAAACGGCGTCCGAGCTTTTCAGGAAGTACTCCGGGACAGACTGATTTCGCCGTCCCGCTGATAGGCGGTGCTTGTGAGTGAGATCTCAAGAACTGTAGCCTACTGTGTCGTTTGCTTTCTTCCCTTGCTCTCTATCGGTCAGGAGTGCAGTGAGGCAAAATTGGAAAGCGCTGCGGAGGCGGCAGAATACTTACGACATGCATCGGCGGCGGTGACGCCATTGGTATGCGTTCAGGCGGCATTTCAGCGAATTGCAAACGCACCATCTGAGCAGGCAATTCCCTTGCTTCTTCAACATCTTGCTTTCAAAAGACCATTGAATGAAGGCGAGAAGCACGGAGTATTTATTCACGGACGCACCCCGGCAACTCTGTATCCAGCAGTGCAGGCGCTTTCTACCATAGGTGCACCAGCCGAGTCCGGGCTAGTCAGCTTTCTTGCAAATGAAAACGAAGCGAAGGAAGTCGAGAGGAACAACGCCATCTACACATTGCTGTTGATTAATCACGGCAACACATTGACAGTCATTGAAGATTTGATGAAGGCTAGCAAGTTAACCCGCGACGAAGCCGAGAGCGCCCGTTTGCAAACTGCGGCGAGAGAAGCTGTCGCTAAGTGGTGCGACGAGCGAACAAAAGAGAAGTGCAAGCAAGCCATACAGTAGTCGTTCTGGACATGAAAAGCGGGGCAGACGGACAAGAAAAGCGGAACAGACGGGATGTTCACCTTCTATTTGATTGACCGCCGATGGATAGAATAAGCACGTCCCTTCTGTCCCCCAGGCTCTCCCAAAGGGTTTCGGAGGCTGGACCATGTCCAAGTGGCTCTATGTACTTCTGGTACTTATCATCGCCAACGTTGCCCCAAACGTACCTGCTCAGTCTGCCCCTGGTTGCCCATCGTGTGGCCAAGTCGAAAAAGCACTGGAAGATCTTGCGCATTTGAAGGCGGGCATGACGCGTCGCGATGCAGAGCAGTATTTCGCGTTGGATGGAGGCATGAACTTTCGTGGTCAGACACGATACGTTTACAAGAAGTGTGAGTTCATCCAAGTCGAAATAAATTTCGAAGCAGATCCGGAGGTACGAAACGACTTTTCTCAAAAAGATAGGATCACTAATCTTTCAAAATTGTCCCTTGCATTTCCCGCTAGGGACTAGCCTGTAATCAGCAACCGCACCCACGAGCAGCATCGGACGGAGCAAAAAAAACGAGTGGAAATCCGGGAACAGACGGACGTTCGCAGCTTTAGTACCAATGACTTAAATGTCATGACATTGATGTATAGCTCGAAACGTCATGACGTTAGGTTCCTCATGGAACACTGCGAGATCGAGACTCCGAACAAAAAAATGGGGGAGCTGCTCGCTCCCCCAGACCTCTCACGCCACAACATCTACCGCGTTGCTTCAGCCTTCGCTGCTTCCTCGCCCACGGCGATCGCGAATTTCTTTCCGCTCAGGCGCACTTCGCTCAGCGACTTCGAGCCGTCTCCGTTCTTCTTCACGACGGCCGCGTCGTTGGACGAAGGCTCCTCGAGTTTCACGAGCTGGGCGGGAACTTTCGCGATCACTTTCTTGCCTTGTGTGATGCTCAGCTCCACGCTGGGGCCAGTGCCTTCCCACTGCACTTTATAATCGCCCGCCGCCAGTTTCGTGCCGGCAACCATCACAGGTTCCTGCACCGAGAGAGATCCCTTGTTCGCTGCGAATGCGCTGGTGGCCAGCAGCAAGGCCAGCCCCAGAAATAAACTCTTCGAAGTCTTCATACTTATTCCCTTTCTCTATTCCCGAATTTTCGTCGGGGATCGGTTCTGGGCGGCCTGACTGGATTCCAGGCGCAGGAAGACTCTTGAGTTTTCCCATCGCTGGCATACAATGCTGCCGTCGGGGTTCACGACAAAGCGCGCGATCGCGAGACCGTGTGCTCTTGCTGCGGGGGATTGTTCTCATCTGGCCGCCAAACCTTGTTGAGACAGTCCCCTGAACCCCGTAGCCGTTTCTTACCTGGAGAACGCGACTGGTTTCCTCACCCGTTCCCAAGTCTCGTGTTCAGATACGTCCGATCCCCACTGAAAGTTCATTTCGGATTTCAATCAGGATCACAGCGTTGGACGACCTGGCACGCGCGTGGTTAGCAGCAGAATCTGCGCCACACGGTGCGAGTGTTTATGTCTAGATGTATGCAGCGAAAGAGATTGACACTTACAAAGTAACGGTTACTTACGCTCGCGTTATGGTTTGCTGTGCTCGTCAATCCAGCTGAGTTAGTTAGTGTGCACCGCCGTGTAACTTCGATGGAGCCGCGGGCATCCTCGTCCGCAGACGACGGGCGGGGACGCCCGTCGCTCCATCGACCAAGAAGGAATGTGCGAGCAGGCGGCCCCGCAAAAGGAGTGTACTCAACCGGGACGTCACTATGCGATCTTGAGCACAACTTTTCCGAAATTCTTGCGCGCCATCAGAAGCTCGTAGCCCTTCGCGGCCTCATTGGCGGCAACGACATGGCCGACTACCGGTTGCAGCTTGTCGTCGGCGATCCACTGCGACAGCTGCTTCCACGCCTGGTCCATCAAGTCGTGCTTGCTCGATAGATACGTGAGCCACAGACCCTGCACGCTGGCGGCTTTTGCGTAAAGCGCTCGCAGATCGAGTTGCGGTTGTTTGCCGGTGGCGGTTCCATACTGAATGACCTTGCCGAAATCGCGCAGGCAGCGAATGCTCTTGGCAGTGTGCTCGCCGCCCAGCATTTCAAAAACCGCGTCGACACCTTCGCCCCCGGTCATTTCTTTGATGGCTTCTTCGTAGTCGCGCTCTTTGTAGTTGATCGCGTTCTGCAATCCGAGCTCTTTGACGCGCGTGAGCTTATCGTCGGTCGAAGAGGTTCCGTACATGTCGGCGCCGAGAATCTTTCCAATCTGAACGGCGGCTGTTCCAACTCCTCCGGCGACCGCGTGGATCAGCACGCGATTGCCGCGCGCTTGGCCCGTAAGGAAGCCGGCTTCCCAGTAGGCGAAGTAGGCGGTGAAGTAGTTCACGGGAAAGGCTGCCGCCTGCTCAGGACTCCATCCCGCGGGTACCGGCCAAAGCAGATCGGGACGAGCACTCGTTATTTCGGCGAAGGCCGCCCACTGTGTGTAGCCCATCACGCGGCGCCCGGTCGATTCTTCAATGCCGGTAAACTCGCGGCCTGCTACTAGAGGAGGCTTGGGTGTTCCGGGATATCCGCCATGCGCAGTCATGAGGTCGGCGAAGTTGAGCCCTCCTGCCTGCACGCGGACCAGCGCCTGCCCGGCGCTCAACACCGGCTCCGGAACTTCGCGAAGCTCAAGCACCTCGGGCCCACCTAAACGCGTGATGACAATGGCCTTCATACCTAAAAGTGTATCAGGACGCGCGCCGGCTGATCATTTGGCCACCATACGACAAGGTCCCGAAAACCCGCCATTCATGGGCTTTTGGCACTGTTTCGGGTTTTGAGAAAGGTATATACTGCGTTCGTTATAGCTGTTGGCCCGGCTGTTGGTTTGACGGCAGGGTCTGCGGAGCACCGATTTATCCCTCATTCATCGCTCCGCTTTTAGATCGTTGGCCTCCGGGCGTATAGGGGCTGACGCGGGATGTGTGTTCGTCGCCGTATCGGGCGGGCCGCCATCTCGGGGAGGTCCATACTCGTGGACTTGGTACTGGTTAGGGTTTTATTTGTTCTTATTGTTGCAATTGCGTGTTATTTCATTCAGCCCTTTGGTCGCAGCGCTACTTTTGATGCCGGACTCGGCGCTGTAATCGGGCTCGCGGTCATCGTGTTCGAGTGGCGGTTGCGGCTGGTCAGCCTCAAGCGGCTGATCGGCGCGGCAATCGGCAGCATTCTCGGAATCATCGGTGCCTACCTGTTCGCGCTGGTCATCCGCACCAGCATTCCAGAAGGCCACACCCAGAGCTTCCTGCAGATCATGGTCATGCTGCTGATGGCCTACGTCGGTCTGATCGTCGGCGCCAACAAAGGCGATCTGCTGAACCTGGCGGCGCTGGGCGGCATCTTCGGCGGCGAGAAGCAGTCGAAGAAGAGCTACAAGATTCTGGATACCAGCGTCATCATCGACGGTCGCATTGCCGACATTGCCGAAACCGGCTTCCTCGACGGCGTCATCGTGATCCCGCAATTCGTGTTGCGTGAGCTGCAGCTGGTGGCCGACTCGGCCGACTCGCTCAAGCGCAACCGCGGGCGGCGCGGCCTCGACATATTGGCGCGACTGCAGAAGGTTGCGTCGCTCAACATTCAGATCGTGGAAGATGATTTCCCCAGCGTGCGGGAAGTTGACCTCAAGTTGATTGAGCTGGCCAAGCTCTATGAAGGCAAAATCATCACCAATGATTTCAACCTGAACAAGGTGGCGCAGTTGCAGGGTGTGGCCGTGCTCAACATCAATGAGCTGGCAAACTCTCTGAAGCCGATCGTGCTTCCCGGCGAGACCATGCGCGTATTCATCCTCAAAGAGGGAAAGGAATACAACCAGGGCGTCGCTTACCTTGATGACGGCACGATGGTGGTCGTGGACAACGCGCGCAAGATGATCGGCAAGACCATCGACATCTCCGTGACGTCGGTGCTGCAGACCACGGCCGGGAAGATGATCTTCGGCAAGTGGGACGAGCGTGCGGCCGCGGTACGGCAGGAACCGCAGCGTCCGATCAACCTGGGATCGTCGCCTTCAAACCCTGCGCCCAATGGGGTCGAAGTCAAGAAGCCGCAGGCGATGATGGTGGATCGTCCGGTAGAGTGATTCTTGATGATGGAGCGTCGGGCGTCCTCTTCCGACGGTACGGGCGGAAGCCCGTTCCTTTGCTGCCCGATCTTTGAGTGACGACGGCCCCGTTGTAACCAAGCTCCAGAATTCTGTAAGCTTCCTGCGAGGAACTCATGCATCATCTGAAAGTTGTTGCGATTGCGCTCGCGCTGGGCGCATCCACGTTAGCTCTTGGCCAATCCACACCTTCCGGATCCATCGCCACGGTGCGCTTCAATCCCGAGATGCTCGACAAGAGCATCGATCCCTGTACCGACTTCTACGCTTACGCATGCAGCAAGTGGCAGGCGCAGAACCCGATCCCGAGTGATCGCCCGTCGTGGGGACGGTTCAACGAACTGCAGGACCGCGGCGAGACCCTGGTGCGCGGAATCCTGGAGAAGAACTCGAAGGATGACCCGAAGCGCAGCGCGCTCGAGCAGAAGATCGGGGACTACTACTTCTCATGTATGGACGAAAGCGCGATCGAAAAAGCAGGGACCAAGCCTTTGCAGGCGACTCTCGACCGAGTGGCGGCGCTCAAGTCGAAAGATGAATTCGCGAAAGAGGCCATCGTGCTGCATCGCGACGGCATCAGCGCGTTTTTTGACTTCGGCTCGCAGCCCGATTACAAAGACGCGCAGCAGATGATCTCGGCGGCCGAGCAGGGCGGGCTGGGACTGCCGGATCGCGACTACTACCTAAAAGACGACGAGAAGTCGGTCGAGATCCGCAAGCAGTACCTGGCGCACGTCCAGAAGATGTTCGAGTTGCTCGGCGATCCCGCGGAGAAGGCCGCGGCGGAAGCTAAGGTCGTGATGGATGTGGAAACGGCGCTCGCTAAAGGGTCGCTCGACCGCACCAGCCAGCGCGAGCCCGAGAAGGTTTATCACAAGATGTCGACCAAGGAATTGGCGGAGCTGAATCCGGCGTTTGGATGGACGCAGTACCTGGAGGGGATCGGCGGCCCTCCCGTGCAGTCGCTGAACGTTGCGGAGCCGGATTTCTTCAAGCAGTTCGATGCGGCGCTGAAGTCCACGTCACTGGACGACTGGAAGACTTACCTGCGCTGGCACGTGGTGCACAGCAACGCGGCGATCCTTCCGACAGCCTTCGTGAACGAGAATTTCGAGTTTTACGGAAAGACGCTGCAGGGCACGAAAGAGCTGAGCCCACGCTGGAAACGGTGTGTGCGCGCGGCCACCAGCGACCTGGGAGAGGCGATCGGGGAGATCTATGTTGCCGAAACCTTCGGCCCGGACGGCAAAGCTCGCACCCTGAAGATGGTAAACGCGCTGGAGAAAGCTCTGGGAGCCGACATTCAGACCTTGTCGTGGATGGGCGACGATACCAAGAAGCAAGCGCTCGTCAAATTGCAGGCCATCACCAATCGCATCGGGTATCCCGACAAGTGGCGCGACTACTCGAGCCTGAAGATCGTCCGCGGCGACGCGCTGGGCAATTCGCAACGCTCGAACACATTCGCCTTCCAGCGCGACTTGAATAAAGTTGGCAAGCCGGTGGATAAGGGCGATTGGCCGTATCCTCCGATGACGGTGAATGCAAGTTACAACCCGCTGCTGAACAACATCACGTTCCCGGCGGGAATTCTGCAGCCGCCTTTCTTCGACAACCAGGCCGATGACGCGCTGAACTATGGCGCAATCGGTGCGGCAATTGGGCACGAGCTCACCCACGGGTTCGACGATGAAGGCGCGAAGTTCGATCCGGCCGGCAACTTGAAAGATTGGTGGACCGCCAAAGACAAGGAGGAGTTCGAGAAGCGGACAAGCTGCGTTAAGGATCAATACGCGAGCTACAACGCCTTGCCGGATGTGAAGCTGAATGGGAAGCTGACGCTAGGGGAGAATACCGCCGACAATGGCGGCCTTCGTATCGCATACATGGCGCTGCTCGATTCCTTCGCGGGAAAAGAGCCAGCGCCGATCGACGGGTTCAGCGCGCAGCAGCGGTTCTTTCTCGGCTTCGCGAACCTATGGTGCCAGAACCGCACCGACCAGATTTCGCGCTACCTGGCGAACATCGATCCGCATTCGCCCGGCAAGTGGCGCGTGAATGGGACGGTGTCAAACATGCCGGAGTTCCGCGAAGCGTTTCACTGCAAGGCGGATGCTGCGATGGTGCGGGAGAGTGCTTGCAGGGTTTGGTAGGGAGGGGTAGCCAGCCTGGCGGTCCGTCTTGTTTTGTTGGGTAAGCGAAATCGCCGTAGGACTTATCCGTACAGGTTTGCTATTGAAGGATATCGTCTAGGCCCGAGGTGTGAGTTTGTCCCGTTAGCCGATGGTGCATTGCGACTGCTTGCGATTCCGTCATGCTGGCAATCAGATCGACGCACACCCGAACGACCTCATCCTTCTGGCCCCTCACACCTTCCAATTTCTCTCGATAGTAGGTCGGGAAGAGCTGCCAACTGCTGGGCTTTCCATTCAGAGCTACGTCTGTATAGATTGAAAAGAGTCCTTCGATAACTCTCCTCTGACCGTGCTGGCGCGCAGCCATACTCGGAGCCTCGATGACGTATGTCCATGTCAATTCTTTGAGCATCAAGACTTCAGCTCGCAAGTCAGCATCAATTTCGAGCTGGACTCGCCCACCTCGGTCAACCAAAGTTGCGGCATTGATATATCTCCCGATGAGAATGCCTGTAAATGTTCTGAGGGCGGCTCGATGCTCAGCTGACCCATCGTAAGCGCTCGGGATAGAAAACGTCGTGCGTAAAATGCCCGTAAAGATCTTCTTGAGATCCTCGCGGGCTGAAAACTCTTTGTCGTCTTTTCGGCGTTCAAAAGCATTTTCAAAAAAGGCCTCTCGCTCGCGAAGATCGGGTTGGGCGAGCAGGTGAAGCGGAAGTCGACCAACGCGATAAAAGTCCTCCAGATCGTGAACCGAATATGTGACATCGTCCGCCCAGTCCATCAGCTGTGCCTCGATTGTGGGTTTCATCGCCAATGGAAGTAACTGGGCTGCAAACCTGAAAGCATCCTTTTCAGAATCATAAGCGCCCCATTTTTTTGGTTTCTCTGGGTTTTCTCCCCGACGCCAAGGGTATTTCAGAAGGCCAGCCAGAGTCGCCGCGGTTAGGTCTAGTCCTCCATATTCGCGTGAGCGTGACGCCAGGCGGGTAACGATCCTAAAGCTCTGCGCGTTGCCTTCGAAACCGCCGTACTCGCTGGAACATTCGTTCAGTGTGTGTTCAGCAACGTGTCCGAACGGGGGATGTCCTAGATCGTGCGCCAAACAAGCAGTTTCCACGACGTCGGGGCAAACCACATCAGCCGCAAGCGAAGGCCATCGCTTCTGCAACTTCTCCGCAAGTCTACGACCGACTTGAGCCACCTGTAACGAATGAGTGAGGCGATTATGGAACACATAACCACTATTCGCTGCTACCACTTGCGTCACTTCCGCCAATCGACGGAACGACGAGCTATATAGAATTCGATCCCGGTCTCGCTGTGCAGAGGTGCGATCATCACCGTCGGACCGCAAGATCTTTTCGTGGAGACGCAGAGAACGCAGTGAGGAGTTGGACAACGCAGACGTACCTTAAGCGCCAGGTTATGTCGGAATTCTGAGCATGCGATGCGAGGTCAACTCGATCTTTCCTTCATGGATTAATTCGGATACCGCTGTTCTAATGTCAGAATCTGCGTACCCCGACCTACCCAGGAACGTCAGAAGTTCCATTGATTCGCGTTCCGACCCTCGCAGTGCCTCAACAACTGCGTCACGGATATTCGTGTCCTGTAAAGCTGCAGTTCCCATTGTGACGCTCCCAAGCGCGACAAATGCAACACCCATAGATTCTATCTGTTCAAGGGAAATGTCAAGTTACGGTCAGGTTCAAGCGGCCAAAGCGATTTCGGAACAATGCCCCACAAATTTTACTCCCCGAAGAATTCATAGATGCTTACGAGAGAGGGATCATGATCGCCACCGCGTGCTCATGGGAGTGGGCCTGCTCGACATGCCGGAGCCCCGACCAGTCTTGTTCCTGGCCGCGCTCAGTCGTACCATAGCGCGTTCCTTTCGCCTCTGGTCCGGAGGGCTTCATGCTCGACCGCCGTCATTTCCTATCCACCGCTGCCACCGGAGTTGCCGCATCACTCGCCTTGCGCGGCGACCTATTCGCTCAGTTAGAAAAAACTCCACTGCTGCCTGATCACTCTCTGCTCGACAAGAACGAAGACGCGTACTGGGCCGAAATACGGCGTCAGTTCCTGATCCCCGAGGACGAAGTCTATTTGAACAACGGCACAGTGGGTTCGAGCCCCGCGCCCGTGTTGCGCGCCATTTTCGACGGCTACACCTCGACGGAGAAATTGGACCAGCAGGATCCCGAGGACTATCCGATCTGGGGATACGCGGCGTGGAACGAGTTCCGCGACCCGCTCGCCGGGTTCGTGGGCTGCACGCGCGACGAGATTGCCCTGCTGCGCAACGCCACCGAAGCGAACAGCTACATCGCCAACGGCATCGACATGAAGCCGGGCGATGAAGTCCTGATGACCGATCAGGAGCATCCCGGAGGAGAGCATCCGTGGGATCTCAAGGCCAAGCGCTACGGCGTGGTCGTGAAGAAGGTCACACTTCCGCGTCCAGTGAAAGATGCGGCGCAGGTTCTGAATCTGTTCAACGACGCCATCACGCCGCGCACGCGCGTGCTCTTCTTCAGCCACATCACGACGTTCTCGGGAGTGGTGCTGCCCGCGAAAGAGCTCGCGGCCCTGGCGCGCACCAAGGGAATTCTCTGCGCGGTTGACGGGGCGCATGTCCCGGGCATGATGCGCCTCAACATCCAGGAAATCGGTTGCGACATGTACTCCTCGAGCCCGCACAAGTGGCTGCAGGCTCCTAAAGGCTCGGGATTTCTCTACGTTCGCGATGAAGTGATTGATCGTCTGTGGAACACGATTGCGACCGAAGGCTGGGATGACACCAAGCTGCGTGCCGAGCGCTTCCAGCGCATTGGCAGTTCGAACGTGCCCGCGCTAGGGGGCCTTCGCGCATCTATAAAGCTGGCCAACGACATTGGCATGGGACGCATCGAGCGCCGCCACCGCCATCTTGCCGACTACATCCTTGATGAAATGAAGAAGCGCGGCGCGGAGTCGTGGACCTCGCCCGATCCTGCTTTGCGCTGCGCGATTGTCAGCGTAAACGTGCCGCCGGTTCCGCGCATGGATCTGGAGAATTGGTTATGGAAGACGCACAAGATTCGCATCCGCGGCGGCGATCCGAATAAGTTAAGGCTCTCGACACCATATTATTTGCAGAAGAAGGATATCGACCGGTTTCTCGAGAAGTTCGACGAGTTCAAGAAGGCAAAGGGAATGGAATGAGATGTACCTTTCACTTGGCGCGGTGACGGACAAATCAGGAATGTTCGGGCTTCTATTCTTAGCCCTCGTGATCATCGGTCTCGTCAGCAATGTGCTTCACATGACGATGCGTATCCGCCTCTTGAGGATTGATCCGGCAAGAGACCGGATCGAATGGCTGAGCTTCAGAAGTTGGAATGAAGTCGTCGAAACCTATCAAGAGTTTTTTCCGCGGAGCGCCCTGCCGCGGATTTGTCGGGTCGCTTTCTGGGCCTTCATCGCCTTCGCAACTATCGCGCTATTCGCGATCATACTAAAATCCAGATAGCGCCCGGCTCTGCGTGATTCAGAGCCTCAATTCCAAACAGCAGCTTAGACCGCAGGTGCGGTCGACGCCGCCTGCTCGTGCGCATGATAGCTCGAGCGCACCAGCGGCCCTGACTCCACGTGCCGGAATCCGAAGTGGAGGGCTTCGTCTTTCATGTACTGGAACTCGGCGGGTGTGTAGAAGCGGGCGATCGGGAGATGGTCTTTCGAGGGTCGCAGGTACTGGCCGACGGTCAGGATGTCGACTCTACGTTTGCCCAGATCGCGGAAGACTTCGATCAGTTCTTCCATCGACTCGCCAAGGCCGACCATGACGCCGCTCTTGGTCACCATGCCGGGGGAAAACTTCTTGGCGTTTTCCAGCAGATCCAGCGTGCGCTCGTAGCGGGCGCCGGAGCGGACTACGCGGTAGAGGCGCGGCACGGTCTCGGTGTTGTGGTTCAAGACATCGGGACGCGCGTCCAGCACGATACGCAGTGGCTCTTCCAATCCCTGAAAATCGGGGATCAGCACCTCGATGCGGCAATCCGGAGTGACGGCACGGATCTGGCGGATGGTTTCCGCAAAGATCTTTGCTCCGCCTACATTGTCGTCGTCGCGATTCACGCTGGTCACCACCGCGTGTTTCAAGCCGAGCGTCGCCACGGCTTCGGCGACGCGTTGGGGCTCATCCCAGTCAATTGCTTCCGGCCGGCCCTTGGGTACCGCGCAGAATCCACAACGCCGGGTGCAGATGTCGCCGAGCAGCATGAAGGTCGCCGTCTTGTGATTCCAGCATTCCCCGATGTTCGGACACTGCGCCGACTCGCACACTGTGTGCAAGCCCAGGCCGCGCGCTAATTTCTTCAGGTTGTGGAAGTTGTCGCCGACCGGGGCCTTGGCGCGAAGCCATTCCGGCTTGGGTTGCCGGACCGGAGGAGCCAGGTCGATCTGGATCAGTTGGGACGTGCCTGCCATGCTCTTCAATTTTACATGGAGGTGGAGGAATCGTCGAAAGGCGTGACCTCGGGAGTCTCAGCGTTTGGGCGGCACGCAAACGGAATCGAACCATCGGCTAATGAAGACCTGGGCGTGGCGTTCGCCGCAGAAGTGTCGGGCGGTGGGGGCACCGGCGATCTCCAGATCCCACTTGTGTACGGACAGTTTCATGTCCCCGCACTCGATTACGAACCAGTGGATCGGATTGGCCGACACGATTCCGCAGATTTCGCATTTGAACTCTTTCAACGTCGACATAGCTCGTAATGTTCTCCAGCGATCAATAATTTGTAGCTCTCCACCTTCTCAAAAGGTGGTCCCAGAGGGCAAATCAGGTCGGCGTCCAAGTTACGTGGTCAATCTTTGGTTACCTGTGGACCACGAGTGTTTTCTGCTATTCTCGCCCTCAACCGACCCAGCTGTTCGATGGCGCTTGGGGGTCGAACAGTGATATGGCCACTTTGAAAAAAGACGCTGCCCATGAGGCGTTGCTGTCGGTACTGCAAACTGCGAAGAACCGCCTTGAGTTCCTGACGCCCAACGACTGGGTGCTGATCGTCGATCGCGCCAAACGAACCACGTTCCAGAAGGGCGAAATCCTGATCCATGCGGGCAAGCAGAATAAGACTGTGTACTTGCTGGTGAAGGGCCACGCGCGAGTCGAGGCGGCGGCCTCCAAGGCCTTTATCGCGCAGTTGGAGCCCGGCGAAGTGTGCGGGGAAATGGCTTTCCTGGAAAATGGCGTGGCCAGCGCGAGTGTCAGCGCTGCCGATACTCTGGAAGTCTGCGCCATTGAATGGACCGCCCTGACGGATCTCTTTGAGCTTTACCCCCATATGGGCTCGCGTTTTTACCGCTCGCTGGCCGTGAACCTCTCGCGGCGCATGCGCGAGCTGCTCGGGGCGAGGCAAGGCGCTAAGGCTTCGAGCTGATCGCTCCCGGTCCTTCTGCCCCCGAATTTGACCACGTTCTCTGCTCTCTCTAGACTTGGGACAGTACAAATTGCTTTCCCTATGTCTTTCCGAATCGTGAAAATGCAGAGTGCCGTACGTTGGTGTGCGGCTCTCACCTTGGCCTTTTTCCCCAGCCTCATGTCTGCCGCCGACTCCCCGTGGCAGCAGGCCCGGATCGTAGAAGTGAAACAGACGGTCGATACACGCACGTCGACCTGGATCGTGAACACTCCGATCCAGTCGGAAGATACCGTCTGCGTGATTCGCATTCACATCAAGGACAAGATCATGGAGGGCGTTTACACCCTCGACAAGTCGCAGCCGGCGCCACCGGCCGAGTGGGTGAAACATGCGCCGGTGCGGGCTCAAATCGTCGGCGACCGCATGTTTTTGAAAGGGCCCAACGGACACGACTACAAGCTGCGCGTCGTTCGCACGAAGTCTGCCCCCATGCTGGACCCGTGGAGTACGCGGGAGGTGACTGCTGAGAAGGAGGCGGCCATGACAGAAGAAGCCAATCATTCGATGATCGGCTTCGACGACAAGCCCGACACACCGGCGAAGCCCGCAACCGCAGCCGCCCCGGCACCCGCCCCTGCCGAGCCTCAGCCTCCGCCCGCGTCTGAGCCGCCCACCGGGGTGGTCAGCCTCAGTTCCGTCCCCTATCTTGCAGAAATATTCGTCGATGGCGAGAGCATGGGGTACACGCCGGCGAAGTTGAAGCTTGCGCCCGGCAAGCATGCTTTTCGTTGCGAGAAGGCAGGGTACAAGCCTTGGACGAAGGAGATCACCGTCACCGCCGGGTCGGAACTCACGCTCGACGCTACCCTTAACCGGTAGATCAGTGAGGGGATGCCGGGTTCGCCGGTGCATTCAAGTCGAATGCCGGCACGGGCTCGTTCATCGTTTCGAGTGCATATCGAAAAGCCTCGGGGGTCACGTGAACGTCGCCCTGATAGGGGCGGTTGATGGATGCGATCGCCACCAGCATCAGCGACAAGAGAAAGCTGATCTCGAAAACCTGCACCACGTGCAGCTTGAAGTTCTCTACGCCGAACAGGCAAGTCGATCCGACGGTCACGATTCCACCCACAATCAGCACGGCCCACAGCATTGCCGGCAGACGCTGCCGGCTCTGCAGAAGTCGGATGCGGCGGTGCTCGGTCATGCTGGTCAACTCCGACAGCGAATGATCCATCACGGTCTGTTCGCCGGCATTGTGCGGCTGCACGGTGGTCAGGGCATGCCAAAGCTGTTGCGTGATGCGGTGCGCGCTGGAGCTCTGCGTCTGCCGGGCCATGGCTGGCCATTCCTCTGAAATCATCGCCTGGCAATATTGTCGGGCTAACGTTTGCACCGGCGCGCGCGATTCGGACGGCAGCTGATAGGCAAAGCGGAAGATGTTCACCAGATTGTTGGCTTCCTGCTCGGCGTTGAGGCGAGCGGCTTGCAGGTTCGTCCATACGCCCGAGAGCATGAACGCGATCAGCACCGCATAGGTTGTGCCGATGACGCTGACGTTCGGGCCGACGACGTCATTGTGAGCAATGCGCGTGCTAGGCGCCCAGTAATGGCGCAAGACGGCCAGCGCGAATAACGCGCCCACGATGCAGGAAATGATGATCAGTATGCTGCCAATCGCCGATTGAGCCATGGGAGCTTCGAGCTGCGAGCTATGGCACGAGCGCAGCACGGCATTATGTTCTGTCATGGGAAAGCGCACGGGCAAGCAAAAAGTGCGGGCGATCGTCTCAGCCCACTTCCACTAGGCCGAACGTGCTCTGCCAGCGTGTGCGCATATGGCGGACGGCGCGATCAATTTCCTGCTGGGTAATGTCGGGCCCTGGACCAGCTAGAACTGCGGCGGCTTCATGCTTGGCCGCTTCCAGGATCTGCCGGTCGCGGATGAGGTTGGCGACGTTGAAATTGGGCATCCCCGCCTGGCGCGTGCCGAAGAATTCTCCCGGACCACGTAATTCCAGGTCGAGTTCCGCGATCTGGAACCCGTCGTTGGTGCGCACCATCGCATCAAGACGGCGTTCCCCTTCTTCGGATATTTTGCCGCCGGTCATGAGAACGCAGACCGACTTGCCGGAACCGCGGCCGATGCGCCCGCGCAACTGGTGCAACTGGGAAAGGCCGAAGCGCTCGGCGTGCTCGATCACCATAACGGTGGCATTCGGAACGTCGACACCGACCTCGATCACAGTGGTCGCGACCAGAATGTTCAATTCTCCCGACGCGAAGCGCCGCATGACTTGTTCTTTCAGATCATTGTCGAGGCGGCCGTGGAGCAGGCCGACTTTCAAATCGGCAAAAATCTTGTTGCTGAGTTCTTTGTACATCTTGAGCGCGGCCTTCAGCTCGCGTTCTTCGTTCTCCTCGATGACCGGATAGACGACGTACGCCTGATGTCCGGCCACAACCTGCTTGCGAACAAAATCCCACACTTCCGGAGAACGCTCGTCCGATACCCGCCGGGTAACGATGGGCGTACGCCCGGGTGGAAGTTCGTCAAGGACACTCAGGTCAAGGTCGCCATACAACGTCAGCGCGAGCGTCCGAGGGATGGGAGTGGCCGTCATCACGAGGACATCAGGTTCGGGAGGCTGGGTGGTGCCTTGTGCGTTGGGAGAAGTGGTCTTCGCCCCGGCTTTGCGAACGCCGTTACCTCCGGATTCTTCATTTGTCTTCCGCATCAACTTCAGGCGCTGCATCACGCCGAAGCGATGCTGCTCGTCGACAATGACGAGGCCCAGTTTCGCGAACTCAACGCTTTCTTCCAGCAAGGCGTGCGTTCCGATCACCAGGTGCGCGTTGCCCTGCGCGAGATGGCGGCGGATATCGCGCTTGCGATCCTGCTCGACCGAGCCGGTCAGCAGCACGATTCGGTAGCCGGCGCTTTCGAGCATCCGGCGCGCGGAAAAGTAGTGCTGTTGCGCCAGAATTTCTGTAGGCGCCATCAGCGCGACCTGGCAGCCGTTCTCAATGGCGATGATAGCTGCCTCGAAGGCCACGATTGTCTTCCCCGACCCGACATCGCCCTGCAGCAGCCGTCGCATGGGATACGGCTTCTCCATGTCAGCAGCGATTTCCTTCAGGACGCGCTTCTGCGCGGCTGTCGGGTGAAAGGGCAGGATCTTCTTGATGGCCTCGCGTGCCCGGTCGTCGAGCCGGAATGCGATGCCGGTCTGGGCCTTCATCTGCCTGCGGCGGAACTCCAGCCCCAGTTCCACGAAGAACAGTTCTTCAAAGATCAGCCGCAAGTGCGCGGGCGTGCGACAGGACTGCAGATCGGCGAGGCTTTCTCCCGCGTCGGGCCAATGCACTTTCCACATGGCTTCGGTGGGGGAGATCAGGCTCACCCGGGCACGAACGGCCGCCGGGATGGGGTCGGGCAGAGTCTGGGGAATATTTTCGAGGGCCTGACGAATGATGCGCCGGAACCAGCGTGCGGTCAGCCGGCCCTGTCCTGCGGACTCGTAGATGGGAACGATGCGGCCGACTTCCAGCGAGGCCGCCTGTTTTTGATCAACCGCGTCGCTCGATCCGTCTTCCGCGGGCTCGCCCAGAATCTCGAACTGCGGCTGCATGATCTGCAATTCGCCAGTGCGGTCGTCGGCCTCCACCTTTCCGTAGAGCGCAATCATCTGCCCAGGCTTGAAGCGATCGCGCAGGTAGGTGCCGTTGAACCACAAACATTTTAGGCGTGCGCGACCCTGCCCAGCCGTCATCTGAAAGATAGGCATGCGGCGGGTGCGGAACAGTCCTGAGTTGCGGACTTCGGCGATCACGGTCGCCATCTCACCGGCCCGCAGCTCGGCGATACCGCGGGGATTGAGCCGGTCCTCGTACCGAAAGGGCAGATAAAAAAGGAGATCGGCGACGGTGGCGATGCCCTTGGCGCTCAGCACCTCCGCGAGGCGAGGCCCAATGCCTTTGATGTACTGAACCGGCGTCGAGAGTTCCAGCATGGGTCAGGTCGATCAGAATGGTAACAGGGAGTTTGGCAGTTCGCAGGTCGTGCGGACCCGGCTCCATCTAGAGGTTTGCGGTGTCTAAACTGTCGGTGACGACCAACTTCGTGCAATCGCTGCTCGCGGTGTTACTGGGCAACGCGGCCTACTACATTCTCATGCCCTCCCTGCCTCCCGCGGCCCGACACCGGCTGTTCCAGGTGGATCTCGGCCTGGTGATCGACTTCTGGTTCTGCGTCGTAGCCTTTGGCTTGATTCGCACAGCGCAGTGGTGGCGGCATCGAAGGCCCTGAAGGAAATCGCTCCCTGAAGCGAAGGCCGGCCCTGCCACGTTGTAAGAACTCCGGCTCTGGAACGTACGCTCCCGATCGTTACTTTAGGCACGTCGGTAACGCAACCCGAAGACGCTAAAATCCTTCGAGCGAATGCCCAAGATCGCCATTCTTTACGATGCGAGCCAGGCTGTTCTGTCGACCTTTGACCTCGACGAGGTCCTCCGACAGATCCTGGCGATTGCGCGCGACTATTTCCACCTGCAGAACGTCGCGATCTTGTTGCTCGACAAAGAGAAACTGGAATTGCATCCGCGCTGTCAGATTGGCTGGGACGCCGGGCACGAAACAATGCGCTTGCCTATTGGGCAGGGCCTGACCGGGGCTGCCGCCACGCAGAAGCGTCCAATCTATGCGGCGGACGTGTCACAGCATCCGCAGTACGTTTCGTCTGCCCGCAATACCAGGTCCGAGCTCGCTGTGCCGCTGATGGTGCGAGACGAGGTCGTGGGAGTTCTCGACTGCCAGAGCGAGAATCTCAATCACTTCGACAACGAGACCATCGACTTGCTGACTTTGTTCTCCACGCAGGCCTCGATGGCTCTACAAAACGCGCAGCTTTATTCCTTGGAACGTCAGAGGGCGCGCCATCTTGAAGTCATCAATGCCATCGCGCGCGAGACGACCGCGGTGCTCGATCAGGAAGAATTGCTGATCAAGGTCTGCTCCGTCATCCAGCACCGCTTTCGGATCGGCCATGTCTCGGTTCTGCTGCGGGACGGCGACGATCTGCTGCTGCGAGCCAGCGAGGGACGATTCACCGCCTGTGCCGCGGTGGGCGGAAGAATGCCTGCAGGCGCTGGACTATGGGGAGCAGCCCTGTCGTCGGGGAAAACCTTGATCGAGGATGATGTCCACGCCTCGCCTGAGTACGTCGGCTTTTATCAGGAAACGCGCTCGCGTATGTGTATTCCGCTGGTGTCATTCGGCCAAACGCTCGGCGTGCTGATGTTGGAAAGCGAGGAGCTGGCAAGCTTTCATCAGGAAGACGTGGAGTCGCTGGAAGCGGTCGCCGACATTTGTGCCACCGCCATCCAGAACGCACACTACGTCGAACGCGTGAAACAGCTGGCATATCTCGATGGCCTCACTGGCATCTTCAACCGCCGCTATTTCGAGATGCGGGTGGTGGAGGAAATCGATCGTGCGCGCCGCTTCGGCAGCGGTATGGCCGTTTTGATGATCGATATCGACCAGTTCAAGCGCCTGAACGATGAGTTCGGGCACCTCTTGGGAGATGAAGTTCTGCGCCAGGTGTCATCGATGTTTCACCAGCAGGTTCGGAAGATCGACGTGGTCTGCCGCTATGGCGGAGAAGAATTTGCAATCTTGCTGTCGCAGACGAACCAGCAGCATTCCTTGGCGGTCGCGGAAAAACTGCGCCGCTTGGTGGAGAGCTGGCAGTTCCCCGGAGTTCCACAGAGCGTGACCATCAGCGCCGGGGTCGCGACCTTTCCCGATCACGGCCTTACGCGCGATGAGTTAGTGAAATCGGCCGATGCAGGACTGTACGCAGCCAAGCAAGGTGGAAGAAACCGCGTCCTTCTCGGGCCGATGTGCTACAAGAGTGCAGCCGGAAGCGCTGATTGAACCACGGCTTTGTAACCCGAGATGCATTGTCATCCTGAGCGCAGCGAAGGACCTGTGCACTTGGTCTGCAGCAGCGAGATCCCGGCGCCTGCCTCAATTCAGATCTGCATCCACTCCCCGTGCATTTCGTGACGTAGACGTTCCACCTGGCGACGATTCTGACGCAAGCTTTCGCGGCGCTGCTTCCCCAGTTCCTTCTGCAGTTTCTGCGTTTGCTGACGCAGTTCCTGCGCCTTCTCGCAGAGTTCGCTGCGCAACTCGTCGGCGGCATTTTCCGCATCGCGCATCGCTTTCTCGAACTCAGGTTTGGCGCGGTCCAACTCCTCCGTCGCCTCGCGTTCGGCCTTCTCGATCTCCGGCTTGGCTTCTTCGATTGCGCGCCGCGACTCCTGCAACGCATACTGCATCTGCGGCTGAAGTTGCGCCAGTTCGTCATGCAACTTCGTTAGATCAACGCGGGCCGCGGCATCGAACTCCGGAGCTTCAAAACTCTCTTCCTGCATGCCGCCCGAGTCTTTCCGCTCGGGCAGAGGCAGCGTCAGATTCTGCTCGCGCTTCTCACGAATCACGCCCACAGTCACGCTCCCGCCCGTAACTGAACGGATGGCGTGGCTGAAATCGCTGGTATCGCTGACGGGCTGATCATTGACGCGCACGATGACGTCGCCGGCGCGGAACCCGGACTTCTCGGCGCGGCTGCCTTTCTCGACGGAACGAATCAGAACACCCTTTCCGCTTTTTACGCCGAAGAAATCACCCAGCTGCGGCGTGATGTTCTCGACCAGGAGGCCGCTGCGCATGGAGGAATGTGCCACAACCACGGAAACCGGCATGTCAAATTCCGGCATGGGCGGCATCGGAGGCATTTCGAATTTGAAGTCTTTTGCCTTAGGACCCCACGCCACTGATTTGCGACGGTCGGCCAGTTGTACTTTAAGCGTGAGGGGCTGTCCGTCGCGGCTTACGCCCAAAGTCACGGTTCGTCCTGCGGGAGTCTCGCGAATCATCCGGCGGAGTTGCGCCCCGCTTTCGATGTTCGTCCCGTTCATGCTGAGGATGACATCGTGCTCCCTCAGGCCGGCCTTGCCGGCGGGCGCGTCCTGGTCGACCATCGTGACCTCGACGCCGCGCTCGTCCTTCAGCTTGAGAGTGGCAAGGCGTTCAGGCGTGACGTCGGCAATGTCCACGCCCATGTAAGCGCCCGTGCTCTCTTCGTCGGCCGGGAAGCCGGTATCGGAAGCGACCACGCTGAACGCGTATGCGCCGCCCAGTCGCTCAATTACGGGACACTCTGCGGCGAGTGCCGGCAAAGTCAAAGATGCAAGGAGTGCGGAGAACAGGATGGGCGAGCGCATAGGGGAACCTCCAGCAATGTTTCCGTCGCTTGCTGAATCAAAAATTCGCGGCGTGGATAGCTCCACGCCGCGCAATCCGTTAGCGGCTGGCCCGCAGGAACTTGATATCGCCGGTGGTGGTCCGCACCTTAAGTATGGGACCGCCGCCATTCAGCTTGCCTTCCGCCGTAAAGCTTTTCGGTCCGGGCCAGTCGCCGCCTTCGCTGGTCACGCGAATGTCGGTGAAGTCCGACTTGATCGTGTGCCCGTTGGCGAGATCGATGCTGGCGCGAATCGTCATCGCGACATCCGGTGCTATGTAGACGACGATGTCGCCGGCCGACGTCTCAAGAACGGAGTCCGTACGCTCTCCGGTAGACGAAATGAACTTGGCGAGAATCGCTCCGGCACCTGTTTCCGCGCGCGCCGACGAAACGCCGTTCAGCTCGATCCGGCCTGCGCTGGTTTCCGCACGCACGACGCCCTTGGCCCAGCCCAGGCGGATGCTGCCGCCGCCAGTTTCGATCTCTACGGGCCCGGAGATGTCGCCCAGTTCGATGTTGCCGCCGCCGGTAGACACGGAAAGCTTACCGCCGCATTTGCGCACTTCGATGTTGCCGCCGCCTGCTTCAAGCGTGGCGCCTTGCGCGCCAGAGACGAGCAGGATGTTGCCGCCACCCGTGGTGGCGTTCACCTTACCCTTGGCGTTATCAATGTTGATCCGTCCACCACCGGTTTCCAGGTGCAAGTCGCCGTTGACGGTACCAATCTCGATGCTGTCGCCGCCGGTTTGTGCGGTGACAGCACCGCCGATATCGTCGATGCGCAGCTTGCCGCCACCGCTCTCGGCCTCCACACGGCCCACAATGCCGTTCACAGTCATGTCGCCGCCGGCCGTTTCCAGCTTGGCGGTTTCGAGGTTGCGAGGCACGTTGATAACGAACTCACCGGAGCAGAGGTGGTGGCGTCCGCCCTGCCAGTCGCCGTCGATCACCGCACTATTGCCTTGCGTGGATGCGTTGATTTTGTAGGATTCGAATTCGCGCCGGGCTTGCTTCTCATTCGAAGTATAGGAACGAGTGCGGATCACGTATGTAATGTCTTGCTGAGAGCCGCCCTGCACACGAACAGAACCGAAATCCACGTGCACGCGAAGGATCTTGCTCGCGGAAAGGGAGCCGGTGACTTCTTCGGTCCAGGAATCACCGTCGCGGAATACCCGCACCTGCTGCGCAGCTGCGATCGAAACGAGGAAGGTGGCCGCGACCAGCACTCCCGCGATTTGTGTGAACTTCTTGACCATAATCAGTTGGCCGATCCTCAGGGTCTAGCGAGTCCCTTGAAGTGGGGGCGTGTCTCCTTTGATGAGGAGCCGAAGCTCCGAATGTTTACTGTACTGGCTGTGCGAAGTCCAGAGGGCTTCGCGCTTTTGTAGCGCCGGCATCTTGCCGGCAGTCGCGAGGTGCGTCTCGCCCTCGCCTCGGTGGGCGAGACGCCCACTGGACTGCCGCCGGGACGGCGGCGCTACGAAAATCTAACTAGTCAATCTCCGGCAGCTGCGCCAGAATCGTGCGCGCCTGCGACCGGATGTACTGGTTCTTATCCGTCCCGGCCAGTTGCTGCAAGGCTGCGCGTACACTGCTGTCGGCCTTTACCGGCGCGAGCAACATCAGGGCCTGTGTGCGCACGCCCTGATTGTCGTCGCCCATCAGCGCGTTCAGTACCGCGTCGCGTACCCGCGTGTCGTCTTTCACATACGAGCCCAGGCCCTCGATCGCCTTCAGGCGAACACCTGGGTTGGTATCGCGGCTCAACGAATAAATCAGAGCTTCCCGGACGCGAGTATCGTTCGGCTTCTGCGTCAGCAGATCGACCGAATCCATGCGAACGCCTGAACTGTAATTGCTGCGGGCTGCGAAGAGAAGAAGCTGCTGGATGCGCTGATCGTTGAGGTTCCCGGTAGCTTCTTGCGTCTGCACTGTGTCGAACTTAATGTTGACTTGATCGGAGCCCGGCTCTTGCACAACGGAACGAATGCCTGTGATGGAAGCTTCGGAAACGGGAGGAGGTACGAAGGGCTGGCCACCAGTTGCAACTGGGTTGTTAGGCGTCATCTTGTACATCGCGCCAATCCCGCCCCCAAATCCAATCATGAAAATCACCGCTGCCAGCGCGGGAGAGAATCGCATCTGCCGCAGCCAGCTGGCGGGATCGAACGTTAGGCGCTGCCACCAACCGCCTTGCGGGGCTGTTTCGAGCGCTTCCTGCAGACGCATGCGCGAGGAAGCCATCAGGTTCGGGGTTGGCTCCGCAACCGGAAGTTTCGACAGTGCTCCGTGGAACGCGCGCGCGGATTTCAATTCTGCGGCGCACTCCGGGCAACGGCTCAGGTGCTGCTCAAGTTCGTAACGAGCATCGTCGGCGAGCTCGTTATAAACGTAGAGCAGAATATTTTCTTGTACCCATTCACACTTCATAATTGCCACCCCCTTCGGGGTTCCTCCGAATAAATTCTTGCGGCCCTAACGCAGGTCCGCGAGCGCGCCGCGCAGCTTCTGCGTGGCCCGGAAGAGAGTGTTCTTCGCGGTCTCTTCCGTGGTATGCAAAATCTCGCCCACGGTTCGCAGTTTCAGGCCGTGGTAATGCTTCAACTCAAAAACCATGCGCTCGCGGGGCGTCAGCTTGTCGAGCGCGCAATTGATGCGGGAACCCAGTTGACGCCGCATGAGATCGCGCTCTGGGTTTGCTCCCGGCCGCGCATCCGGCACCTGGTCGAGCAAGCTGTATTCCTCGCCCGACGCGTCGGTCGAAACCGGAGCATCTTCCTTGCGAACCTGTCGTTTGCGCAGGTGATCGAGGCAGAGGTTGGTGACGATGCGGTAGATCCAGGTATAAAACGAACACTCAAAGCGGAAACTGCCCACGTTCTTGTAGGCCTTCAGGAAAGCATCCTGGAAGATGTCCTGGGCGTCGTGCTCGGACCCGGTGAGGTGCAGGGCGAGGCGAAGCACCGCCTGATCGTAGTGACGAACGAGTTCCTCGAAGGCTGCGCGATTGCCGCGCTGCGCCTCGCGGATCAACATCGTGTCGTCGATGCGGCTTCCTTGCCCAGCCATGGGGGTTCGTGCGGCGGGGTCCTGGGTTCCGCTACCCTTGTTCACCCCCGCGCCCCTTACGCCCGGGTAGGAACGTTCGCCAACCGTAATTGGTACCGCCCACGCATCGGCCGGCATGTCAGTTCGTCTATCCTCAAGCAAGCCCGTGCTCAAACCGTTCCGGCCTGCATAGTAATGGACGAAACAGCACCCGAAGCGTGAGCATGGGCGGGAGGCGTTTGGCACGGTTCTTGCCTTACGAAGGGATGTCCCGCCAACGTGCTCATTCAAAGGCGTTTAGCTGTGCCTCAAATCAGGTGCAAAACAGCAAAAACAGCGCTGAACTGTTAACTGGAGAGGCAATTTCTCTGAATATTCAAAATCGACCCGTAAATTTTCCTGCGGACAAACAAAGCGCCCCCAGCCTGTTACGAGACCGGGGGCGGCGAGGTTCCTCGGGAAACTACTCGGCCGCTTCTTTTTCGATGACGACTTTCACGTGCGTGGTGACATCTTTGTGCAGCTTCACCGGCACGTCGAACTCGCCCACCGCCTTAAGAGGCTCATGCAACTGGATCTTGCGGCGATCGATGTGGAAGCTCTTCTTCTCGAGGGCTTCGGCGATGTCGCTCGAAGTGACTGAGCCGAAGAGTTGATCGTTTTCGCCGGAACGGCGCTGGAACGAAACCGAGAGTCCTTCGAACTGCTTGGCGAGCGATTCGGCTTCACCCTTCTCCTTGGCGGAGCGGCGCACGGAGGCGGCCTTCATCTGTTCGATGACGGCTTTGTTAGCAGAGTTCGCCTCGATGGCGAGCTTGCGGGGCAGCAGGAAGTTGCGGCCGTAGCCTTCGGCAACTTTCACGACGTCGCCGCGCGATCCCAGCTTCGGTACGTCTTCTTTCAGGATGACTTCCATGGAGAACTCCTAAAATTGAGTAATTTTGTAATTTTGTAATTGGGTAATCTAAAAAGCCACCGTCTTCGACGGTGAGAAAGGCAATTTGAGTGTGTGGCTTACAATTACTCAATTACCAAATTCCCCAATTACTCAATCCAACTACATGGCCCGTCCCGCGAAGGGCAGGAGGGCGATGTTGCGTGCAATCTTGATCGCGCTTGAGAGCCGACGCTGATGCGGAGTGCAGACTCCGGTCAGGCGACGCGGCACGATCTTGCCGCTCTCGGCCACAAACTGCGCGAGCAGGCGTACGTCCTTGTAGTTGATGTTCTCGATTTTCTCGACGCAGAACTTGCAGACCTTCTTGCGGCGAAAATACTTGCGCCCGCCTTCACGGGGGCCGCCAGAGCCGCCGCCGGGACGTGGTCCGCGGGAGGGTGGACGCTGGCTGTGTCCTTCCGATGCTGCTGGTGCTTCCGGTGCTTTCGTTTCGTCAGCCATGATGCTCCTTCACGTTCGTGTAGAGCGGACACTCCTGTCCGCTGGTGCCTTTGATCTTGTTCGTGTAGCGCGGGCGCCCTCGCCCGCGGCCCTTGGTCTCGTTCATGTAGCGGAGCTTGCCCTCGCTCGCTCCCTTAATCCTTAAACCGTAACCGGCGTGGTCTCGCCACCCTCGGCAGCCGGTGCAGGCGGTGCAGCGGGCGCTGCAGGCGCCGCCGAAACCTTCTTGCGTGCATCGCGCAGCGCTTTGATCTTGTCGAGGCGCTTCTGTTCCTCGTCAATGCGCACGCTAATGAACTTGAGCACGGGTTCGGTCACACGCAACCTGCGTTCGAGCTCATGGACCAGGCCGCCCGATCCTTCCACGGTGAGCAGGATATACATTCCATCGTGAAAGCGGCGCACGGTGTAAGCGAGCCGCCGCTTGCCCATCTTCTCGACATTCTTCATGGTGCCGCCCGAGCTGGAGACAGCCGTTTCCAGGGTCGAGATCAGCTTGTCGAGATCCTCTTCCGGCATATCAGGGCGAACGATGAACATCAGTTCGTAAGTACGATTCATTCGTTTTCTCTCCAAAAATCTAAGTCGCGTCCGGTTCCGCGTCGTCTTCCTGCTTGCGGTTGAAGCGGTTCATGGCCGCCCCCGGACCTTCGGTCAAAATCACCTTCACGGCTTCGGCGGCGATATCGAGAACTTCATCGACCACCTTCAGTTGCCGCTTGCTGAACGGTTTCAGAATCTTCTTCTCGGGCGCGATTCCCAACCGGATGCGCAAGAATTCCTGCGTCTCCAGCGCGCCGATAATCGACTCCATGCCGTTATGGCCCGCCGAACTGCCCCGCTGCCGGATGCGAATCGTTCCCAGCGGCAGGTCCAGTTCGTCGTAAATCACGATCAAGTCCGTCTCGGGCTTCAGTTGGTACTCAGCCAGCAACTCCCGCACCGAGAGACCGCTCAAGTTCATGAACGTTTCCGGCTTGGCCAGCAGAACCGGTTCTTCTCCGATCTGCGTCCGCCCGGTTAACGCCCGGCACTGCCTGTTTCTCACGTCGACGTTGCGATCGTTGGCAATGCGGTCGATCGTAAGGAAGCCGAGGTTGTGCGGCGTGAACTGATATTCGATTCCAGGATTGCCCAGCCCGACGATCAGTTTCACGGTTCGCTAATAGCTCGTAGCTTGTGGCTCGTAGCTTATTTTTTCTCCTTCTTCTCGGTTTTCTCGGCCTTCTCGGGAGCAGCAGCTCCTTCTTCGTCGGTCTCCTGCTTGCCCTTCTTGATAACTTCGGGCTCGGCCGGGGCCGCAGCATCCGCAGCCACCGCTTCCGGAGCCGCCACCACTTCTTCCTTCACCACGGTTACGTGAGCGACGGGCTGGTTCTCATCGGTAAGGAATTTGAACTTGTCGCTGTGCGGCAGATCGACCACGCGCAACACCTTGCCGAAAACCAGTTCGCTGACGTCGACGTCGATGTGGCTCGGAATGTCTCCGGGCAAGCACTCGATTTCGACTTCGCGCAGCATTTGTTCGAGAATGCCGCCCTGCTGTTTCACGCCGGCTGGTTCGCCGACCAGTTCTACGGGCACCATGACCGCCAGTTTCTTGTCCATGGCGATCCGTTTCACGTCGATGTGCAGCAGCTTGCCCTTGATGGGCTCGTACTGCCAGTCGACGATCATGGCCTTGGTCTTGGAGCCATCGAGCGTCAGATCGAAAATCGTGTTGTGACCGGTCTCCGAATTGAGGATGCGGGTGACCTGGCGGGGATCGACCGCGACCGGAAGGGAGTCCTGCCCGGCGCCATAGACGACGGCCGGAATTTTTCCCTCAACGCGAACCCGCCGGGCGGCGTTCTTGTTGCCCGCGGTTCGCGGTTGCGCTTCGAGTGTGTTGTTATCTGTGACGGTTGCCATATTTTATTTTTCCTAACTGAATAATTTGCTGACCGAAGTCTCCTCGTGGATGGACTGAATGGCGCGGCCAATCAGTCCCGCGATCGAGAGCTTGTGAATCTTGGGCTCGCGCAGCGCGGCTTCGCTCAGCGGAATCGTGTTGGTGACCACCACTTGCGTGATGGCGGATTTCGAAATGTTTTCAATCGCCGGATCGGAGAATACCGGATGCGAACAGCAGGCATACACGGCGGTCGCGCCGTTCTCCAGCAGGGCGGCGGCGGTTTTCACCAGTGTTCCGGCCGTGTCGATGAGGTCGTCGATCACCAGGCACGTGCGCCCGTGGACGTCGCCGATCACGTGCATGACTTCGGCCACGTTCATTTCGACGCGGCGCTTGTCGACGATGGCCAGGGCCGCATCCATCTTCTTGGCGAAAAACCGTGCCCGTTCCACTCCGCCGGCGTCGGGCGAGACTACTGTCAGGTTCGGCAAGTTCAGTTGTCGGAAATAGCTGACCAGAACAGGCGACCCGAACAAATGGTCGACCGGAATGTTGAAGAAGCCCTGCAATTGCGGCGCGTGCAGATCGACGACCAGCGCGCGGTCCGCTCCCGCGGTGGTCAGCAAATCGGCCACCAGCTTTGAGGAGATCGGGACGCGCGGCTTGTCCTTGCGATCCTGCCGGGCGTAGCCGTAGTAAGGAATCACAGCCGTGATCCGCCTCGCCGAAGCCCGTTTTAGCGCGTCGATCATCAAAAGCAATTCCATCAGGTGCTCGTCCACAGGCCGGCAGGTCGACTGCATGACGAAAACGTCGGCCCCGCGCACGTTCTCCTGGATCTGCAAATAACATTCGCCGTCCCGGAAGCGCGTGATCATGGCTTGCCCGCGCGTCAATTCCAGGAAGGCACAGACTTCATCAGCGAGAGCTTCGTTCGCGGTCCCGCTGAAGATCTTGAATTTTTCGTCCACGCGCGGGCGCGCTGGTCGATTGCGCTCGCTCTTCTCTTCAGGCACCTGCTGGCCTTTTTTTTCCGCCGGCGTCGCTAAAGTTGCCATGTGGGCTCTCTCGTAGACTGGTTGAGGTTTAAGGTTTCGAGTTCGCGCAGAGTGCGTGGTTGTCCGCCCCTCCGCCGACCCGCTTAAACATTACAGTGCGAACCTGTAACCACAATCCATAAACTGCACGTTGTTCTGACGACCAGTGACTGACGACTTGCGACTGAACTTTGGCTGGGCCGCTAGGATTCGAACCTAGACAAAGTGCTCCAAAGGCACTTGACCTACCATTAGTCGACGGCCCAGTAATTCTAAGTACAGTTTCGAGTTTCCAGTTTCGAGTTGCAAGTGAAACCTGCGTCCAGCTTCACGATTCCTGAAAAGACCGTCGCCCGTCGCATCCACCTGAAACTAGAAACCTGAAACTTGAAACTTCTTCCAATACTGCGGGCGCGTCAACGTAACCGTCGCCTTAGCCGGAGTCCCATCTTTCCGCAATCGGGCGGCGGCTTTCTGAGCGGCCGCCTTGGTCCTGAACAGCCCGTACAGCGCCGACCCCGACCCGGACAGCGACGCGTATACCGCGCCCGCATGTTCCAGCGCACACTTCACGTCACGTAATGCGGGATATTTAGGGAAGACGACTTTTTCGAAGTCGTTTTCAATCCCGGTACGGACGAGGTCGAGAAGCAGGGTCTCGGCCCGGCCCCTGCCTCGGGCAGGGACACCGGCGAAGCGTCCCTTCGAAGTCTTTTCCGAAGGACCGCTGCTCAGCCAAGCGGAAATCTCACGGCCGAACGCATCAATTCTATCGGAGCGGTACGATTCGGTCAATTTTGCAGTTCCTGCATCCCAATCTGCGAAAGCCTTCGGTGTCGAGACCCCGATCTCGGGGGTAGCGATCACGCATGGCGTTTCCGCCAGGCCCGGCAGTGGATAGACATCTTCGCCTCGCCCAATCCCAAGTACCGTCCCTCCAATCAGAAACAAAGGCACGTCAGACCCAACCTCCGCCGCTAGCCGCAACCGGTCCGAGGGAGGAAGCTTCTTCTTGAGCGCAATTTCCAGCCCCAGCAGTGCGGCCACGGCATTTCCAGAGGCTCCGCCGAGTCCACCCTGCACGGGCAGGCGTTTTTCGATGTCGAGCAGAATGCGGCACTTCGCCTGGAGCGCGGCCATTGCCCGTTCGACCATGCGATAGCAGGTGTTCGTGTGGTCCGTGGGAACGCGCGGATCCGCGCAACGAATCTCGATGCCTGATCCGCGCAGCACGCTCACGCGTAGCACGTCATGCAGTCCGATGGTCTGGTACACGGTGCGCAGCTCGTGAAATCCATCGGAGCGGCGCGGTCCGATGTACAGGCCAAGATTGATTTTCGCAAACGAGCGGACGGTGACGGGCATGGTCAGCAGCATTTAATCACAGGCGTCCCGCGCATCTTCAAGTTGGATTCCTTGAAAAGCACGCGGGTTTGGATCGCGTCTTCGTCGGATGGCGGGACTGATTAGCTGGCAGATAACAAAAACGCGATTAAAGGCCCTCAGGCGTCTTCCCAGCCTTCGAGTGACCTCTGGGATCATCCGGGCCGCAAAGGGCGCCCTAATCGCCCCTAAAGGCCAACGGTGGAGGTTTTAAAGGGCGACCGGGCCGGGAAACTCGAGCCAAAAATCGCCCCGAACGTGTTTTCAATAACTTAGCTCATAGCGAACCAAGTTGGGATTGTTCGTGGCCGTCTGCAGGGCAGGCAACGGGATTTCTGCTTGGTAGCAGTCTGTTTTCTCATATACTCCCGTGGCATGTTGCGAAAGAACGCAGCGTTGACGCTGATGACGCTGACCGCCACCGTCGCGCTCGTGGCGATTGTCTCTCCTAGAACGGCGCAGCCTCTGAGTTACCACAACTTCGCAGACCGCAGGGCATGGTTGGGAATTCCGAGCTTCGGCAACGTCGCGTCCAACGTGGCGTTCGCAATCTTCGGAGTGTGGGGGCTGTGGTTTCTGGCCCGGCTGTCTCCTGAGGAAGACCGCGCTCAATTTGTTGATGTACGCGAGCGCTGGTTCTACCTGGTCGTGTTCTTCGGCATGATTCTGACGGCGGCGGGTTCTGCCTACTATCACTGGTCGCCGGACAACGGGCGGCTGGTCTGGGACCGGCTGCCGATGACAGTCGTCTTCATGTCGCTGGTGGCGGCGATGATCGCCGAACGCATCAGCGTGCGTTTCGCTTTACTGCTTTGGCCTGCGCTTGTGGCGGTGGGTGCGCTCAGCGTTTTGCAATGGCATTGGAGCGAGCAGGCTGGCCGCGGAGATTTGCGTTTTTACGCTGCGGTGCAGGTCTACGCTGTTCTCGTTCTGCTGCTGATGCTGTTTCTGCCCCCGCGGTACACGCGGTCTTCAGATTGGGGAGTGGTGGTTGCACTTTACGTAGTTGCCAAATTGCTGGAGACATTCGACAAAAGGATTTTCGCCCTGGGCCACGTCGTCAGCGGGCACACGCTGAAGCATATTGCTGCGGGATTCGCCGGGCTCTGGATTCTGAGGATGCTCCAGAGAAGGCGCCCGCTGGAGACGGGTCGAGCGTCATCATGATTGTAAGGGTGGTGCATGCGATTGAGACGGCAATTGTTGAGCCGGTTGCGGACGTGAAGAAATAATTGTAGATTTCGATCCGCAATTGTCGATGCTTTGGTCATCTAGGTAGGATTTCGCATGGAACTATTTGATTCGCTCTGGAAATTGCTGATTGAATTCGCATTGTTGGCTGTGATCGTATGGGGATTGCGGCGGGCAAATATGGCCTCTGGCCGCCGGCTCGAACAAATCGCCTCCAACTGGCCCATTGCCGACGGAGCTGTGGAACACGCAAGGCCACAGATGGTAGGAGAGGGGCGCAGCGGTTACTGGGTCGGAGAATTGAGTTACTCGTATTCTGTGGAGGGGGAATATTACGCGGGGGTGGTGCAACTTCCCGCTACCAGTGAAGAAACGGCATGTCAAGCGGTCAGTGGCTGGAAAGACCGGAGGGTTCGGGTGCGCTACATGCCGGGCGAGCCATCCCGCTCCGTTCTAGTCGTTAGCGAGCAGATTGAAAAGCCAACTTTGGCCTGAGTCGAATGCTACGTGCGCCGCTTGTGGTAGATCGCGAACTCGAAGCCTGAGTTTGGCGGAAACAGTTCGGCAACTTTCCTCAGCCGCTCCGCCATCGCGGAAGGCGCCAGCAACGGGTAGTCCCGCTCGCGCAGGTCGTAGTAGTCCACGTCGAGATAGAGCGAGAGCAGGTAGATCGAGATCGCATCCGAGAAGGCGGAGGCGAAGAATTCATTCTTGGCCTTCTCCGTGTCGGGACCGGTGCCGGTCGCGATCTTGCGGGCTTCCCACGCGTCCATGGAAGTCTCGCCGCGAACGTTGGCTTCGACTTGTTTCCAGGCCAGGTCGGCGAAGGCTTGTGACACGCCGATCCGCTCCACGATCGCGTGGCCCACGTTGATGTAGAACTCGAACGCCACGGAGAATTTGTCGTCCATCAGGCGGGTCGAGATGAAGACGCACTGCGCGTCGCCGAGATTCAGGTTGCGGTGGCAGACGGCGTTGTCGCTGAGCACGACGTCGTAGCGGTCGGCGATCACGGTGTCGTCGCCCTGGCTGACCGTAAGCGGAACGAAATAGTAGGCCTTTCGCTCAAGGGCGGCCGCGGCGTTGCCGGGCACGGCTGCAATCATGCGCTCCAGATCGCCGTCGGAGATGGTGACTTCGCCCGACCGCGCATAGCAGACGCCGTTCGACGCCTGCGACACGGGGGTCTGGCGGACAACCTCGGCGGGGGTCCGCGTAAATGCTGGCGCAGCCTGCGACATAGTCAGCATTGTAGCGCACCCTTCGCGGTCGACCGGGCAGATACCCTCAAAACGATGTAATCTAAGGGGTTATGGCTGCTCAGGATGGAGTCCGCAAGCCGCGCTGGTACGCGGTTCCGGCACGCGCGTTGTTTGTGACGTTCCTCGTGACACTGCTGACTTTCGCCGTCACCCTGTTCGTCTCGCTCATGACGGTTGTGATTGCAGCAGCGGTTCGGGGACACAATCCCGATCTACGTTTCGCCTACCGGCACGTTGCCTTGCCGGCCGCAATTGCGGTGGGCGCGATTGGACTTCTGGTGTCGCTCGTTGTGGAGATTCGGCATTACCGGCAAATGAAGACCTTGGACGGAATCGCGCGGCTCAGCCGGTAGACGAGCTTAGGTCACAGGTGACAGGTCACAGGAACTTCCATAGCTGCGCTCAGCGCGACAGGATTGTTACCTTCGCTTTTCGCTCGGCTGTTGGTCTCTAGCTACAATTAGCTTGAGTTCCCTACGATGCGCCCTCGCATTGCCATTCCCGTGCCGCATTCTGGAGACGCCGAATATGCCGGCCGCGCGCTGCCGCAGTACTTGCGGGCCGTGGAGTTGGCGGGCGGAGAAGCGGTCGCGGTTCCGCTCGACTGCACGGCTTCGAAGATTGAAGGCCTCGTCGGTGGCTGCGACGGCGTTTTATTGCCGGGCAGCCGCGCCGATGTGTTGCCCGAGAAGTATGGGGCGGCGCGCGATCCGAAGACGGCCGAGGCGGACTTGCCGCGGGATGCCGTCGATGAACTGCTGCTCGGGAACGCTTACGCGCAGCGCAAGCCAATTCTCGGGATCTGTTACGGTCTGCAGATTTTGAATGTTCATCGTGCCGGATCGCTGGTGCAGCAGATTCAGTCGCCCATCAACCACGAGGCTGGGCGGAAGGTGGCGATTGCTCATGATGTCGTGGTTGACGAGGGATCTGTCCTAGCGCGGATCGTGACGGAAGGAAATGGGAATCGTGGGAAGTTGCCCGTGAATTCCAGCCATCACCAGTCTGCCGATAGCATTGGCAAGGGACTGCGGGTCTCGGCGCGATGCCCTGAGGACGGGATTATCGAGGCTCTCGAAGGGACGGACCCCGATCATTTTGTGCTGGCGGTGCAGTGGCATCCGGAGCGTTCGGTGGATGAGGACGCCGCGTCGCGGGCGATTTTCAGCGCGTTCGTACGGGCTGCGACTCGAAAGTAGCGCTGGCTCGCCTGCCCTGAGCGAAGCCGAAGGGTCTCACCGGCTGGTTCGAACGTACTGCCTCGGATTTTCCATTGCGCGAGAGTTTTTGCCAGACTTGAGCGGCGGGCGAGGACGCCCGCCGGACTGCCGGCGCTACTTTTACTTGGGTTTGCTCTGCGGCGCTTTTGGCGTGGTTTTCTTCTGGGTGGCCTGCGCTTTCTCCAGCAGCACAACGACGTTTGCTATGGCCGCGTTGTCTGTTCCGATGCCCTCGGGCGTCTTCGCTTTCAGGCCTACGCAATCCAGCGGAATGCCTAGGAGTTTTGCTACGTGCCCGCGAATCGTGCTTGCGTGCGGACCGATCTTGGGAGCCAGCATGATCAGGGATGAGTCCACATTCCCGATCGTGTATCCGGCGGTTCGCGTGCGCTTCAGGGCTTCGTTCAGAAAGACGCCGGAGTCGGCGCCTTTCCACTGCGGGTCCGTGGGCGGGAACAACGTGCCAATGTCGGGCGCGCCGATCGCTCCAAGGAGCGCGTCGGTGATGGCGTGCAGCAGAACGTCTCCGTCGGAGTGACCGCCCAGGCCCTTCGGGTGGTTGATGGTGACTCCGCCGATCTTGAGTGAAATGCCGGAGACGAACTCATGCGAGTCCCAACCGAATCCGATGCGCGTTCTTGGCTGATGGCTTATAGCTGATGGCTGATGGCTGATCACGCGCTTACCTTGTATTTTTGCAGATAGAACTCGGCCAATTCCATATCGCCGGGAGTGGTGATCTTGATATTGCGGGGCGATCCCATCACTACCGCCACTTCGTGGCCGGAGCGTTCCACGAGCGAAGCCTCATCCGTTCCGAGAAACCCGTCGGCCGCTGCCTCGTCGAAAGCTTTCTTCAAGACATCGTACCGGAAGCCCTGCGGCGTTTGCGCCATGACTACGTGCTCGCGGGGAATGGTGGCCGTGATGAGCGCGCCGTCGGCGGTACGCTCCACTTTCTTGACCGTGTCGACCGCGGGCACTCCGGCAATCGCCGCGCCGAATTTTTGCGCGCCTTGGATCACCTCGTCGACGATCTCTTCGGTTACAAAAGGACGAACCGCATCATGCACGAGGACGACATCGTCGGCAGAAGCTGAGACCGTAGCCAGCGCATTTGCCACGGAGTGCTGGCGGTGCTCTCCCCCTTCGACCAGCCTCGTCTTTGTCGCCACGCCGTTCGTGTTGTCGCTGCGTAGCCGCTCTTGAAAGCTTGCCATTTCATCTTTCCGCAGGGCGACAACGATCTCGTTAACCTTCGGGCTGGCGGCAAATTTGCGAATCGTGTGAATCAAAATCGGGGTGCCGCCCAGTTCCGTGAATTGTTTGGAGGGATTTTTCCCTTTGCTGGTGACCGGGGCCATGCGCGTGCCAAGCCCCGCGGCCGGAATGATAACGACGACCTTCATGGCGGGCGACAAGTATACGAGCACCTGCGGAGCAGTTCAAACCGCTGTGTCCCGAGGCCAAGGTTTTGTAGATCCCAGGTTAGCGTCCACAAAACGGACGCGAACCTGGGGCACCGGACTATGGGCGCGGTTTAGATGCCGACGATGATCAGAATATCTTGACCTTGAAGGTCAGGTATTTTTTGGGATCCTCGCGGATGGACTTCACCAGCTGCCGCGTTTCGATCAGCATCTGGTCGGTGTTGTTATAGAGCGAGGGGTCTTTGAGGAGCTTGCCGGCGGAGCCTTCGCCCGCTTCCAGACGGTCGGCTATCGCACTCAACTTCGTTAAGGTGTCATCGAGCTTCTTGGCGAGCGCCTCGTCCTTGGTCAACTTGCCGAGCGTACCTTTGCCGGCATTGATGTCGTCGGTCAGCTTCTTGACGTTGGCGATGGTGTCGTTCGCGTTGTTGTACAGGGAAGGATCCTTGAGGAACTTGCCGGCTGTGCCTTTGCCCTGCTGCAAGTCATCGATCATCGCGTTCAACTTGTCGACCGCGGCCATGGCCTTGTTGTAGGCCTCGTCATTGGAAACCAGTTTCCCGAGGCTGCCTTCTCCGTTGCGGATCTGATCGACGATTCCCTTAAACTCGTTCACGGTTTCCGCAAAGCGGTTGTAAAGCTGAGGATCATAGATAAGCTTGCCGATCGAGCCTTGCCCGCTTTCGATGAAGGCTAGAATGCGATCGGTACGTTTCAGCAAGGCGTCGAGGTTTTGCAGGGTGCCCTGGCTGGCGCGCACCACATCTTGAATGTCAGGGGTTTCGCGGGTGGCCAGGGTGTCGCCGTCGCTGACTTCCTGTGATTTCGAATGCGAGCTGTCGATATCGATGTAGGTCTCGCCCAATACGCCGGCGGTGGCTAGTGAGGTTACGGAATCCTTCCTCAGGGCGGACCGGTACTTGGAGGTGACCTTCATCATGATCTCAACCGGGGTCAGCGGCTTGTCAGGAACGATCCTCAGGCCGGTGACGTTGCCGACGTCGACGCCGGCCAGACGCACGGGAGCACCAACCCGCAGGCCGCCGGCATTGTCGAAATACGATTTGAGCGTGATTTTGGGAGTAAATAGCCCGGTGGTCCCACTCATCAAGAAGGTCAGCACGCCCAGCGTGACGCTGGCGGCCACCACGGTGAGGCCGACCCGCAGTTGTGACCACTTCAGCTGCTTCTGGCTAGGCACGCGTCCCTCGCCCGGACGGAATCGGCGCCCGGCCCCAGCATCCAACCAATGCCATCAGCACCTCATGACACACGGCGTGGAATTCCGCTGATCATAACAGACCATAACTCGCCAATTCACGCCCGCCGCAAGCGGGGTGCCAGCGCGGGAAACAGTAGCAAAGCCAACCCGTATGCCACCGCGCCGCTGGCCAACGTGACGTTCAAGCCGAAGCGGATCGCGATCACCATAGCGAGCACCGAGCCCAGGACGCTGGAGGCGGCGTTCATGGCCCAGGCCCATTCCACGCCGTTGTCGGCGTTGGTGGAGGGCTCGCCAAATTCCGTCGCGGGCAAATCGAGTTCGTCACTGTTTGTAATTGCGCGCAAGCCTGTGGGGAAGGGCATCCCCATCGCCAAGCCCAGGGGGCCGAGCACGATCGCACAGACTCCCAACTTGAGGCTAAATGGCAATCCGATTAGAGCCGAAAGAAGCCCAGGCAAGGCCCAGGTGTTCACGGCGATGGCAACGATCAAGACTGCAATCGGGATCCAACCGCGATCGACGTTCGACAACCAGCGGCGCGAGAGCAGGCTCCCGGCTCCGCTCGCCAGAAGTAGCAGAAAGATGACCACCGTGAGGGCGTACGTGGGATGTCCGAGAAATAAGACAAATCGCTGAATGCAGCTGACCTCGACCAGAATGTAACCAAGGCCCACGGCGACGAAGTAAAGCAGGGGCACTGAGCGTTGGGCGCGGCCTCCGCGCAGAGCCATCGGCAAAATCAGGAATGCCACCACCGCTATCACCGAAATCACGAAGACGCCTCCCAGCACCACCACGCCGAGATTGACTTTCCAGTCGATGCCTTTCTGCAAACCGCCGTCGTGCAGGATCTGATCGGTTTTCAGGGTGAAGAAGAAGAAGGGAGCGTCGTCGTCCACAGGGGCAACGTTATAGGGATAGTCGCGCGCAAAAGCTCTGGGATCATTGCGGCCGATCAGTGCGGAAAAGGCATTCTGCTTCGGAGTGGAAGGCGTGTACAACGCGGCCAGGTCCTCATGCTCCTCGAGATGCGCCTGAACCTTCGCCTCCTCCTCCGCGGTGAAAGGTGACTTCTTCGCCAGCACAACCACGGGAATTCCATCTTCATCGAGTTCGCCGTCGGACACGATGATGAAATGCTTTGCCGGATCGGCGACGCCCATCTGATGAAGCGCTTCGGTGGCGACGGAAACGACGCGCAGGGCCTCGCGAGGTTGCTGGAACTCCCAACGGGTGACCGCGATTATGCCATCGGGCTTGAGATGTTCGAAGTATTCGCGAAAGGCATCGACCGTGTAGAGGCTGTTCTCGCTCAGCGCGAAGGCTCCCGCAGCAGTGGAAGCCCAGGTGTCGACCAGCGTCATCTGCACCACGTCGAAATTCTGCTTTGCGTTGCGCACGAACGAGCGGCCATCGGTGACGTGAATCTCGACTCCAGGCCGCTGGTAGAGATGGTAGGAGTAGTCGGCATAGCGCCCGCGCATGATTGAGTTGGCGATGATGGGATTGATTTCAATCCCGGTCACGCTTGGGCTTCCGTTGGCGACGGCGCGCAGGACGTCTACGCCGCCGCCCGGCCCGATGATCGCGTAGTCGCCATGAGGGCGCAGCACGTTGGCGAGCGCCGGCGGGGCGGACATCAGATTCTTCTGCCAGTCCGTGCCCTGCCAGGCGTGCGGGTCGACGTTCATGATGTAGGTGGAGGCGTCGGCATCGATGACGATCGCCTTGCCACTCGAACCCTGGCTGTCGACTTCCACGCGCGAAATCGCGTTCCACCGCGCGTATTCCACCCACGACTTGTCGCGCAGCATGCCTTTGGCGTAAACCACGTCGATCAGGCGGCCGGAATAGTTGATGGCGATCGCCAACAGCAAAAGGCCAGCCAGGATCGCGGCTCGCTTGCGCGTCTGGGGTGCGGCTGCCCACATTGCGCCGGCTACCGCCATCGCGATGCCCGAGAACAAGATGGTGTTGGGCCCGCCAATTCCGTTGAGCAAGGGCACAATGCTCAAGCACGCTAGCGCGCCGCCCAGAAGATCGGCTCCATACAAGCGCGTGATGGTGCGGGACTCGCGCGCGAAGACTACTGAGAAAAGCACGCCCGTCAAAAAGAACGGCACCGCTGCAGCCAGATAGAGCGCCGTCAACCGGCCTAAGTTTCCCCACGAGAGTTCGAGAGAGACAGGCACGTGGAGCACGATCTCGAGGACGATCGGAATCGCGATGGCATTCAGGCAGCAAAGGCGCGCTGCCAAGGGGCGCGTTTCGATTCGATTCAGCCGCTCCTTACGCAGGTAGGCGAAAACTCCACCGGCTCCCAGCCCCAAGAGCGCAATCGAAATCGCCAGGAAAGCAAAATGGTAGAAGAGGACGACTGAGAACAGGCGGGTGAGGGCCAGTTCCAGCAGCAAGGCGGCGTAGCTGCTCAGCCCGATGCCGATCAGCAAGGTCTGAGACGAAGGACCTGCTGACACGGAAGGTTGGGATGGGGAGATGGTGGATGCCATGATTCAGATTGGAGCGACAGTCTAGCAGAACGAATCAGTTTTCCAGGATGACCTGCGCCATGGCCTGCTCAGCCGTGTGTGTGAGCGATAGTGCGATGTTGACGGCGCCCAGGCGGGCGGCGAATTCGGCGGCCTTGCCATGGAGCAATAGCGTGGGGCGGCTGCCCGGCTTGCGAGCGACCTCAATGTCACGCCAGCGCACGCCGTAGTTCCAGCCGGTTCCAATCGCTTTCATGCCGGCTTCCTTGGCCGCGAAGCGCGCGGCATAGCGCTCGACTCGATTGGCTTTCGACTCGCAGTACTGGATTTCGCCCTCGGTGAAGATGCGATGGAGGAAGCGCTGACCGTGCCGTTCAATGGCCTCGCGAATGCGCGGCACTTCGGCGATGTCGATACCCATGCCCACGATCATGGTTGGAAACGGTAACACAGGTCAGTCGATGGCTGATGGCTGATGGCTGATGGCTGATGGCTGATGGCTGATGGCTGATGGCTGATGGCTGATGGCTGATGGCTGATGGCTGATGGCTGATGGCTGATGGCTGATGGCTGATGGCTGATGGCTGATGGCTGATGGCTGATGGCTGATGGCTGATGGCTGATGGCTGATGGCTGATGGCTGATGGCTGATGGCTGTTGAAAGCTTCTCATCGAGAAGGTTGCCTTCACGGAAAAAGAGTTTCGGGACTGTAGACGACCTGGTTTCCGATCAGGCGTGCTTCACGGGTCAAGCGATGTGGCTTAGGCGGGCCCTCCGCATCGATGTGCAAGACGGTGTGGCCGTGCGCGACCAACCAGTCCGACACTAGCATGCGGTGGCATTGAAACCAGACGCGCTCTGCGCACATGTAAGCAGTGCGTGAGGTTTCTGCCAGGCCGAGGAGATCTGCGATCGATTCCTCGAACTCGGGCGTGAGCATGTAGTCGGCATAGTTGCGGAAGCTCGCGTTGCGCAGTCCGGTGTTCGGAGAATCCTCGCGCGATTTCTTGCGATATCCGCCAAGGCCTTTCATCCAGAAATAGCGAATGCCTGCGGCCGGCATCGACTGCTCCAATGCCTCGCGATTGAAGTGAGGCAAGCGCCTCGACGCGGGGAAGGCGCGGATATCAACAAGCGTCTGGATTCCATGCGCATGCAGGGCACGGATGAGGTCCTCAATCGTGCGGGTCGAGTGTCCGATGGTATAGAGGGTCGCCATAACTTCGAGGCTGAAGAAAATGTCGATGCGTCAGGAGCGGCCTGCTGACTGCAATGCTGCAAGAATCAGGGTATCTTGCTCGGGAAATACCGTTCTCAGGTCAATCAAGACATGACCGTCTTGTACGCGGGCGATGATCGGAGGCTGTTGCGATCGCAAGTGCGCCATCAGACTGTCGGCACCCCCGCTCGCCAGGGTTAGTGCGATCAGGCGAGTTGGCAAGGTGGACGATGGTGCCGCTCCGCCGCCGATCACGGATTGGCCATCGATGACTTTCGCGGTCAGTTCGGTATTTTGCACCTGCTTCGCAATCGCCTCGGCACGCGCGCCGATCTGGTCGCGACTTGTTCGTATCATTCGCAGTGCGGGAATCGCATCATAGTCGCCCTTCACGTAGGCGAGCAGGGTTGCTTCCAGCGACGCGTAAGTTAATTTATCCACGCGCAGTGCGCGGAACAGCGCGTTCTTTCGCATCCGCTCGATCAGGTCGGCTGTGCCAGTGAGCATGCCGGACTGCGGTCCGCCGAGAAGCTTGTCGCCGCTGTACGTCACGACATCGACTCCGGCGCGCAGGCTGGTGGCTACGGTGCTTTCTTCCGCGAGGCCCATTGTCCGCAGATCGAAGAGGGCGCCGCTTCCCAGATCCTCCATTACGACAAGATGCCGTGCTCGTGCCAGAGCCACCAGTTCTTCAAGACCCGGCTGTTCAGTGAATCCCGTGATCTCAAAATTCGAGCGATGGACCCGCAGCAGCACGCGCGTGTTTTCGTTAATGGCGGTTTCGTAATCCGCGATACGGGTGCGGTTGGTGGTGCCCACCTCGCGCAAGATTGCATTCGACTGCGCCATCACGTCGGGAATGCGGAACGATCCGCCAATCTCCACGAGTTCGCCGCGCGACACGATGACTTCGCCGCGTGCGGCCAGAGTGTTCAACGCCAGCCACACGGCGGCGGCGTTGTTATTTACGACGATGGTTGAGAGTTGACGCTCACCCTTGCCGTCGCCTGTTGTGCCGGTGCTGAAGAGTTTTTGGAACAGCCGGCCCACGTGGACGTCGCGTTTGCCACGTTCCCCAGAAGTCAGATCCAGCTCGAGATTGGAATAGCCTTCGCTGGTTCTGTGAATGTTGTCGATTGCGCTGCTCGCGAGCGGGGCGCGGCCCAGATTTGTATGCAGGATGACGCCGGTGGCGTTGATTACCGGGCGGAATGAAAACCCGATGTTCTTTTGCAGTTCGTGACGAACCGCGTCTTCCATCGCGTAGATCGCGGTCTCGACTTGCTGGGAATCCATTTCCCCGCGGCCGATTTCTGACCGTAACCGTTCCACGACCGCGCGTGCGGCGTCAATCACAGCAGGGTGACCGGCGTGCGCTGCGGCTTCCACGAGCGCAGGGGCTTTCAGCAGTTCGTCAATCGAAGGTAGTTGACGGTAAAGATCGGCCTTTGAGGCAGTTTTCACCGGGAAGATTATCCCATGCGTTCGACTCCCCAGCATGGTTCTGGGTGCCGAGGCTAAGATCAAGAGCGGCGGGCAGGAGTGCCCGCCCCACACTGGCCGCTTAGAGAGTGTGCATGTATACCAGCAGATCCTGGATCTGTTGCTGGTCCAGGGTTTGTCCGAACGCGGGCATCTTGCTGCGACCGAACTTGATGATTTCGCCGACGCGTTCGTCGTTGGCCGGCAGGCCGCTCTCTGACAGGTATTGCCTCTTAAAAATGCCTTTGAAGCCCGGACCTTTCTTGCCGCTGGTCGAGTAAGGCTCGTGACATTGATCGCAGTGCCGGTCGTAGATGCGCCGGCCCGCACTCTGCTGTTCGTTAAGTCCCAGCTCGGCATCGGATTTGCGGACTTCGGCATTGCAACCCAGCAACAGGAGGATTCCAGCCAGTGCGGTGCACAACCAGGCAGTTAGCCGCCGCTTTTGACTTCTTGGTTTCAGATCTTGCATGTGCTGTCTTCCTACGCGGAGCATGGGCTCCCACCTTCGTCGCTACGGTCGTACAATAATAGAGCAAAGCCCATGGCAGTCGTTGTCAAGCGTATCTACGACAAGGTTTCAGCCAACGACGGTATTCGTGTCCTGGTCGATCGGCTTTGGCCGCGCGGGATCAGCAAGAAGGAAGCGGCGCTAGACGCGTGGCTCAAGGAACTTGCCCCGTCCGACCAATTGCGCCAGTGGTCGCACGCGCATCGCGAGGCGTGGGCGATGTTCCGCAAGCGTTATCTTCGCGAGCTGACCCGTCCGGAAGCAGCCGACGAGCTACAAGAGCTCTATGAACTTGCCCGGGGAAGAAAGCGGCTAACGCTGCTTTACGCTTTCAAGGACGAGGAGCACAACAACGCGGTGGTCCTGAAAGATCTGCTGGACGGGATGAAGAAGCCACCGACGGGAACAGGTCCCGCCGCCGCAGGAGCGAGCCGCCTGCGCAAGGCTGCGCGCCGGCCCGCGTAGTCCCTTCAAACGAAAAGGACCATTATTTGTGGGGAGGATTGTCCTCAACGATCGCTTGTACGATCTCGTCGATGGCGTCCGTCACTTTTTTAGCGGGCACGTTGAGGTTGTTGGTGAGAATTGAGAAGGCCACAGGCTCGCCATGATTGGTGATCGCGTAGCCGGATAGAGTTTTCACTCCGCCCAGCGATCCGGTTTTGCCATACACCTTGCCTTGCGCAATCGTGCCCCGCATGCGATCGGCGAGCGATCCGTCGATCCCCGCCACCGGCAACGTGTCGCGGAAAGCTTTGCCCCAGGGTTGTTGAAACGCGTATTCGAGCAGCACGACCACTGCATGGGGTGTCACAAGATTCTGGCGCGATAGTCCAGAGCCATCGTAGAAAACGTACTGCTCGCCCGGCACGCTGGCCTTCGTAAGAAATCCGCGAACCACCTCGAGACCGCTTTCGACCGTCGCCGCGGTTCCTTTTTCACGACCGAGAAGGCGCAACAAAATCTCTGCATGCAGGTTTTGGCTGACCTTGTTGATCACGCGGATGTCTTCAATCAACGGCCGGGACTCGAAGCTCGCCAGCACAAGTTTGCCCGGCACTCCGGGCGCAGGCCGGGGAGACTCGTCGCCCCCGCCGCGCGCCTCCGCGGTAGCCGTGACGCTGAACGTGGAAAGACCTGCCAGTTCCGTGTGATGCGTCCGCTCGCGCCCGTATACGGTAATGCCACGTTTTTCCAGCAGGCTCCGGAAGAGCGCTGAAGAAAATGCAGCCGGGTCCTCGATCGCCAGGGCCTCGTTGGCTCCCTTGTCGTCGATGGGCATCTCGCCCCAAAGAGTCAGCGCGGTTGAGCCCGGTTCGCGGTTGAAAAAGATGCGGCGCGCCGTGCCGGACGGCGTCGTCATGATGCGGTTGTCGACGTGGTAATAATCCGCAAACGGCACGATGGTCACGAAGGCACGTTCGCCCGCGCGATCGGCGGGCAGAATATTCACGAAAACCACGTTGTCGTTGATGGTGAGGGCTGACACGGGAGCGCCATCGCCCCACACCAGGTCGTCCTGACTCCAGCCCTCGCCGTAGCGTTCGAAAGCGAAGTAGGAGTCGTCGGCGACCAAGTCACCGTCGACATACTTCACGCCCTTCTGGACGAGGCTGTCGGCGAGATCCTCCAACACCTTGATGGGATGATCGTTGCGCTGGGTCTTCAGGTCGTAAGGCAATTCGCGGCCCGAAAGATTTGGATCGCCGCGACCGATCAACAGAAGGTCGCCGTTTAGCCGGCCGTGGGTGTCGAGCATGCCATTAGTCTCGACTGAAGTTTTGAACTTGTAATCGGGGCCGATCAATGCCAGGGAAGCGGCGGTGGTAAACAGCTTTGTGTTTGAAGCAGGCGTGAAAAGCTTGTCAGCGTTTTGGGAATAGAGAACCACTCCCGAGTCCAGGGAGCGAATCTCGATTCCCCAGAAGCCGCGCGCCAGATCGGGTTCCGCGAGAATTTCGGCGACTCGTGCTGGGAGCTTTTTTTTCCTTGCCGCCTGCGAAGGGAGAGACAGCGCCAGGCACACGGCAAGCAGCAGCACGGAGCAGGACCGAAACCGGCGCATGTTATTTCTCAACGCAGATTCTAGCACTGAAAAGGGGTGCAGGGCTGCAACCGCATTTGGCTGCCGACGTCCACGCCATCAAGGTATTTCAGCGGGAGTTCGGGCGGTTCGTTATCCCGAAAACTGGCAAGACCAGACCCCATTTTTCGCCGTCATTTAGAATTTCGTCCGCATGCGTCCCATCTTTGACTGGAATATCGGGTCACGTTTCCTACCACTGGGCAAGCGGACGCTGATCATGGGCATTGTGAATGTCACCCCCGATTCGTTTTCGGACGGTGGGCAGTTCCTTGATCCGGAGAAAGCCGTCGCGCATGCCCTCCAGCTACTGGACGATGGTGCTGACATTATTGACATCGGCGGGGAGTCCACCAGGCCGGGAGCAGTTGTGGCCGGAGCGACCCCAGGCAAGAAAGTGGACGTAGCGAAGGTGGTTACCGAGAAAGAAGAGCTTGAGCGCGTGCTTCCGGTGGTCCGAAAATTAAAGGAACTTCGTCCGAAAGCCGTTATTTCCATCGACACCTACAAGGCGAATGTGGCCTACGCTGTCGTAAATGCGGGCGCTGAGATCGTGAACGATGTGAGCGCGTTCCGTTGGGATCCGGCGATGGCGAAGACGGTCGCCGACCTTAAGTGCGGAGCCGTTCTGATGCACATGCGCGGTCGGCCGGAAGAGTGGAGAACCCTCGAGGCGGCGTCTGACATCGTCGTGCTTGTGAAACGTGAGTTGCGTGAATGGTCTGACAAGGCAATGCTTGCCGGCATCAAGCGCGAACGACTGGTGCTCGATCCTGGTTTCGGCTTTGGCAAGAACTTCGAACAGAACTATCCGATGCTTCGACGCTTTGACGAATTCCACCAGCTTCGTTATCCCTTGCTCGCCGGGGTGTCGCGAAAATCCTTTGTGGGGAGGATGTTGAGCCTTGACGGCCACGATGCTGCCGTGGACCACCGCCTGTACGCCACCCTGGCAACCGAAACGGTGGTCATCCTCAAAGGAGCGCACATCGTGCGCACACACGACGTCCGCGCCAGCGTGGAAGCGGCGCGTGCCGCAGATGTAGTCGCCTGAAAATAGCAACGCACAAGAAGACATGCATCATTCGCACCGCAGGCAGCATCTGTCTCTGCGACTCGAGCGCGAATAATTTTCCTGAAATGCCAACATGGACACTCTGCTTGAACTCACAAGAAATCCCCGCGTCACGGTGCGTCGCGAAGGCACCCCAGACTCGGAGGGCACCTGCGTTGTGTACTGGATGCAGCGTGCCCAGCGCGGTGTCGACAACCCGGCATTAGATGTTGCGGTGGAAGCGGCGAACGCTCTGCACAAGCCAGTCGTCGTCTTTTTCGCGCCGCGCCCATTTCCTCCTGCCAATCTTCGACACTATGCATTCCTCATACAGGGGATTCCGGATGTCGTGCAGGCCCTTGAGAAACGCAACGTCGGGCTCGTTCTGCGTCGCTTCCCCCACCATAGCCTGTTGAAATTCTGTGATGAAGTTCGCCCCGCGCTCGTGGTTGGCGATGAGAATCCCATTCGTCAGGCACGCGGCTGGCGCGAGACTGTCGCCAAGAAACTCAAGGTTCCATTGTGGACAGTGGATGCCGATGTCGTTGTTCCGTCGAAGCTGCTTGAAAAAGAGCAATACGCCGCGTTCATCATTCGACCCAGATTGCACGCGCATCTCAAGCAATTCCTGATTCCTTCCGCGAATCCAAAGGCCAAAGTCGCGTGGACCAAACCGCGCAACCTGAGACGCTTCGCAACCGATATCAATGTGGCCGACTTGACCAAGGGCTGGAACATCGATCGTTCGGTCGAGCCCGTGGCTCATTGGAAGGGCGGATCCCGTGAGGGCTTGCGCCTGTTGAAGGAATTCGTACAGCACAAGATCGCGAACTACATACAGGACCGTAATCATCCAGAGAGCGAAGGGACCAGCCGGCTTTCGCCTTACTTGCACTTCGGCCACATCAGCCCTGTCACCATCGCCTTGGCTGTCGAAAAAGCCGACGTGCCGCGGCCTGTCAAAGATGCCTTCCTGAACCAGGTCATCACGTGGCGCGAGCTGTCCGTGAATCTGGTCCATTTCAATCCGAACTACGACAATTTCGAATGCGGGGAGAATTGGGCACAGCGCACGCTCGCCGCGCATGCTGCGGACCCGCGACCGGTCCTGTATACCGAGAGGCAGCTAGAAAATGCAGAAACGCACGATGCGCTCTGGAACGCGGCTCAGATGGAGATGGTCGCGACCGGGTGGATGCACAACTACGTGCGCATGTATTGGGGGAAGAAGATTCTAGAGTGGACGAAATCGCCGGTGCAGGCCCATCAGATCGCCGTGCGTCTCAATGACAAGTACGAGATCGACGGCCGCGACCCTAATGGCTATGCAGGAATCGCGTGGTCGATCGTTGGGAAGTTCGATCGACCCTGGTTCGAGCGGCCCATCTTCGGGCAAATTCGATACATGTCGGGGGCGAGTACGGGGAAGAAGTTCGATAGCAAGAAGTACATCGCGCAGAACAGTCAGGAGAAACTCTTCGGCGATTGACGCTTCTGCCGGCCAAGCTCGCAGAAACGGCATTACGTTTTTCATCGCCTTGCCTTAAGATGACGGTATTCATCCGTAGTCCGTTGTCCTGATTGAAAGGGTGAGTCCAGAAACCTCAGAACGGAAACTGTCATCATGCTGATTAAAGAAATCTCTTCACAAGAATGTCTCGATACGGTTGCGCGGGCCTCAGTAGGCAGACTCGGTTGCTCGTTCCAGGACCAGCCGTACGTCGTGCCCATCTACTTCGCCTATGAAGGCGAGTGGATTTACGTCTTCTCGACGCTGGGCAAGAAGATTGAATGGATGCGCGCCAATCCCAAGGTGTGTGTCGAGATCGAGGAGAAGGTCAGCGACTCCGAATGGATCAGCGTGCTCGTCAACGGACTCTATGAAGAGTTGGCCGAGCCGCAGTTCACCCAGGAGCGTGGTCACGCCCGGCGGTTGCTCGCGAAGAGGCACGATTTTTGGTTGAATGCCATGGCGGAACGCAGGATTGGCTCTGAGGACCAGCAAGTTGAGCCACTGTTCTTTCGCATTCACGTGGATTCGGCTACTGGCCTGCGCTGGGGAAGCTGAGTTCCGATTGCCTTCCTAGAAGCTTTTGGTCGAATCGAGCAGGATCGTCACCGGGCCCTCATTTACCAGTTCCACCGCCATCATTTCCTGAAATCGTCCGGTCTCGCAGCGAAGGCCCGCCGCCCGGATTTTTTGTACAAAATGCTCGTACAACTCGCGCGCCCTTTGCGGCGGGGCGGCGTCATCAAACGAGGGTCGCTTTCCCTTCCGCACGTCGCCATACAACGTGAACTGTGAAACGACGAGTACCGCGCCATCCACATCTACGACTGACCGGTTCATCTTGCCGCCGTCATCCTCGAAAATGCGGAGACCGGCGATCTTTTCAGCAAGATAGTCGGCGCTGCTCTCCGAGTCCTCTTTGCCGACACCCAGCAACACGAGCAGCCCCAGGCCGATCTCACCAGTGATCTCTCCTGCCACTGACACCTTCGCCCGAGTAACTCTTTGAACGACAGCGCGCATAACAAAGTGTCCTGAAGTGTTGTGTTGGTCGCGAATGCCCGCGTCCCCCGTCGAGACCGGTCAGCGCCTTCTTCGGTTCACATTGACCGTGGCGAACCGCCCGCCTACAATCGCACGTCATTCCGTCGCCTTAAGGAGCGTCAATGCGTCGCAAAACGACACTGTCGCGGGTGCCCCTTTTGTTTGCTTGCCTCTGGATCACCCACATCGTGCTTGCGCAGCAACCTGTCGAAACCGCACATAATGACGTCGTCATCAAGAACGCCGTCGTCATGACCGTCACGCACGGCAACGTGAAGAACGGCAGCGTCTACATTAAGGACGGCAAGATCGCCGCGGTGGGCGAGTCCGTCAACGCACCGACCTCGGCGACCGTTATCGACGCGGGCGGCAAGTATCTCACGCCTGGCATTGTTGATTCCCATTCACACATCGCGCTCGATGACGATGTGAACGAAGCCACCAGCCCCGTCACTCCGCAAATGATGATGATCGATGCCTTCGACTATCAGGACAAGGCTATCTATCGAGCTTTGGCGGGCGGCGTTACGACGTCCTTGTTGCTGCACGGTTCGGCGAACATGATCGGCGGGCAGGCGGTGGTCATCAAGCACAAATACGGCGCCACCCGCGATGCCATGCTGTTTCCGGGCGCTCCCCGCTCGATCAAGTTTGCGAGCGGCGAAAATCCGAAACGCGTATACGGCAGCCGCAATGAGTTGCCTTCCACGCGCATGGGTAATTTTGCCGTGCAGCGCGACGCGCTGGTGCAAGCGCAGGATTACATGCGTTCGTGGGATGACTACAACGCGAAGGTCAAGCGTGGCGACAAAGACGCGACCGCGCCCAAGCACGATCTGAAGCTCGAAGCCCTCGGCGACGTGCTCCGCGGGAAACTCATGGTGCAGATTCACTGCTATCGCGCCGACGAATTTCTCAACGAGATCGCGATGGCGAAGGAATTCGGATATCACATTCGCGCGTTCCACCACGCGCTGGAGGCCTACAAGGTTCCCGAAAAACTGGCGGCGGAAAATATCGGCATCGCCACTTTCGCCGACTGGTGGGGCTACAAGCAGGAAGCCTGGGACGCGATTCCCTGGAATGCAGTGATGTCGATGCGCAAGGGCGTGCGGGTCGCCATCAAGAGCGACTCCGACGACTTCGCCCGCCGCCTCAACCAGGAGGCCGCCAAGACAATGCGCTACGGCGGTGCTACTGAAGAAGAAGCTCTGAAGATGATTACCATCAATGCAGCCTGGATCGTGGGTGTCGACGACAAGGTTGGTTCCATCGAAGTGGGCAAAGACGCCGATCTCGTGCTATGGGACGGTTACCCGCTTTCCAGTTCTGCGGTTCCTAGCAAAGTCTGGATTGACGGCGACGTTTACTTCGACCGCTCCCTCCCGGGATTCGGTATGCCGCACTACACGGAGGGACAATGAAGAAGCAGGTGTCAGGTCACAGGTCACGGGTGACAGGAAAACCTTGCTCAGCTAACGCTATTGCTGCGGCCACGTTTGCGATTTGCTGCTGCATAGGCAGCTTTGCACAGCAGCAGTCGATCGTGCTCAAAGGCGGCAAACTGCTCACGGTTTCCCACGGCACGATCGACAACGGCGTGCTTGTGATGCAAGGCGGCAAGATCAGTGCGCTGGGAGACGCTTCGTCGGTAAAAGTGCCGAAAGATGCCAAGGTCATCGACGTCACCGGCATGACCGTCTATCCCGGCCTCATCGATTCCGAAACTTCGCTCGGCCTCACCGAAATCTCAGCCGAGAATATGACCAACGACCGCATCGAGCTCAGCGACGAGATCATGCCGCACATGCATGTTTACGACGCCTTTCATGCTGAGTCGGAACTCATCCCGGTCACGCGCATCAACGGCATTACTAACGCCATCGTCGCGCCTGACAGTGAAGACACGCTTCCTGGCCAGGATTCTTTCGTGCAACTTGCCGGATCGTCTGCCGCCGACATGCTTTTGGTGCGCGACATTGCCATGCCGTTGAACTTCACCGGCGCCCAACGGCGCAACGAGTCCTGGGAGAAGCGCAAGTTTCCGGAAACACGCATGGGGATGGCCTCGCAGCTGCGCCAGGCTTTTATGGATGCACAGGATTACCAGCAGAAGGCCGCCGATTTCGAGAAGAAGAAAGCCGATGCCGAGCGCGACAAGAAGCCGTTACCTGCAACGCCCAAACGCGATCTGAAGCTGGAGGCGCTCTTGCCCTATCTGCAGGGCAAGAAGCCCGTGGTGCTGGCTGCGGAAGGCCCCAGCGATTTGGAGACCGCGGTCCGGCTGGCGCAGGAATTCAATCTCAAGATCGTGCTGAACCACGTGAGCCACTCGCGTCCGATGCTGGACTACATTGCGAGCCTCAAAGTGCCGGTGATCGTGGGCCCGATTTACGAGACGCCGAAAGAATTTGAACGCTTCGACGTCGTTTACAGCCTTCCGGCGGAGCTGCAGAAGCGCGGCGTGAAAATTGCCTTCGCCAGTTTCGATGCGCACAACGCCCGCAATCTGCCCTATCAGGCGGGATTTGCCGTCGGCTTCGGCCTACCCCCTGATGAGGCGCTGAAGGCCATTACCCTGAACGCCGCTGAGATCTGGGGAGTCGTCGATCAACTGGGCTCGCTCGATCCGGGGAAAACGGCAAATGTGGTCGTCGCCAACGGCGATCCGCTGGACGTGAAAACCGACGTGAAGCACGTGTTCATCGCCGGGCAGGAGATCCCGCTGGTCAACCGCCAGACTCGCTTGCGGGATGAATATTCCACGAAGTAACCAGGAAAACTGAGGGGCGGAGCATCGCCCCGAGGTGGTCAACGTGGAGGCCGTTGCGTTGACCCCTGTGCGCATAACAGTTAGGATGCTTTGGGTTTCCGGATCGGCATCTGTGCGTATCGCGAACGAAACAATCCACGCTCCCTTTACATAAATTTATCGACGCCATTAGACTGAAAGTTTCCATCCAATGAATTTGCAGTCGGAGGAATTCCTATGGCAACGGGCGAAAAGCAAAAAGAAATCGTAGAGAAAGTGAAACAGATTATTTCCGAACAGCTCGGCGTGGAAGAAGCCGAAGTCACGGCCAGCGCATCCTTTACCGACGACCTGGGCGCTGACTCGCTCGACCAGGTAGAACTGGTGATGGCGCTGGAAGAAAACTTCGACATCGAGATTCCGGACGACGCCGCGGAGAAGATCCGCACCGTGCAGGACGCCATCGACTACATCGACAAGCATTCCAAAGTAAGCAAGTAGCCATCATGAACCGAGCTTGCTCGGTCGCAGCCGGATAGGAGAAACAATGGCAGCCGTTGACGAAAAGGTAAAACAGATCATCGTCGAACAACTCGGCGTAGACGAAGGCGAAGTCACCACCAACGCGTCATTTGTGGATGACCTGGGCGCGGATTCGCTCGACACCGTCGAACTAGTCATGGCCTTTGAAGAAGCCTTCGACATCGAGATTCCCGACGAAGACGCGGAGAAGATCCGCACCGTGCAGGATGCCATCGACTACATCGGCAAGCACTCGAAAGGTGGAAAGTAAGTTTTGACGAGGCGGGTCGTAGTCACCGGCATAGGCTTGGTCTGTGGGGTTGGAAATACCACAGGGGAAGTCTGGAAGAACCTGCTCGCGGGCAAGAGCGGCGTCGGGAAAATCACCCGGTTCGACGCTTCCAGTCACGCTTGCCAGATTGCCGCCGAGGTCAAGAACTTTGACCCGCTGAATTTCGTCGAGAAAAAAGAAATCAAGAAAATGGGCCGCTTCATCTATTTCGCTCTCGCGGCGTCGGATGAAGCGATGAAATCATGCGGCCTGCAGGTGACTCCTGAAAACGCCGAACGGGTCGGCGTGCACATCGGCTCCGGCATCGGCGGATTCGACGTGATCGAACGCGAGCACCGGGCGCTGCTCGAAGGCGGCCCGCGCAAGATTTCCCCGTTTTTCATTCCCGCGGCTATCGTGAACCTCGCTGCCGGGCATGTCTCCATGCGATTCGGCGCCAAGGGTCCGAACGAAGCCACGGCCACAGCCTGCACCACCAGCGCGCATTCGATCGGCGACTCCTTCCGCATCATTCAACATGGCGACGCTGACGTCATGATTGCAGGCGGTGCCGAAGCGGCGATCACGCCCATGGGTGTCGGCGGATTTGCCGCCATGCGCGCGCTATCTACGCGTAATGACGACCCCGAAAAAGCCAGCCGCCCCTGGGACACGGCGCGGGATGGATTTGTGATTGGTGAAGGGGCGGGCATTCTCATCCTCGAAGAGTTGGAATTTGCGCAACGACGCGGCGCACCTATTCTCGCCGAGCTGGTGGGCTACGGTATGAGTGGAGACGCCTTCCACATTACGCAGCCCGCGCCGGAACACGAAGGCGGATTCCGCGTGATGAAGAACGCATTGCGCGACGCGAAGCTGCAGCCCAACGACATCGGGTACGTCAACGCGCACGGAACGTCCACGCCGATCGGAGACGTGCTCGAAGCCCATGCCATCCGCAACTTTTTCGGAGAGCGCAAAGTGCCAGTGAGTTCCACCAAGTCGATGACCGGACATCTGCTAGGCGGCGCCGGCGGATTGGAAGCGGGAGTTTCCGTGATGGCGCTGCGCGAGCAAATACTGCCGCCCACCGTTAATCTCGAGAACCAGGATCCCGATACCAACGGAATGGACTTTGTTCCCAACCAGGCCCGCAAGGCAACGCTCGACTACGCCCTGTCGAATTCCTTCGGCTTCGGGGGCACCAACGGCGCGTTGGTCTTCAAGCGCTGGTTGTAGCGTTTTCGTCCCACGCACTACTTTTTTGCCTTCTTTCTCCGCACGAAAATCCGAAGTAACCCGTCAGTGCACCACTTAGAGTGGCACTTTTGTACCGTCCTATTGGCCGAAAGGAACCTTTGCCAAGCGCATTTCGCACGCCAGAATAGGGTTGCAAGCCAGGATTCGCCCACTCGTTTATGGACAATGCCCTAGGAACCGCTCTGGCCCCCATCGCCCAGCCCAAGAAAGTCGTGGCTCGCATCGCTATGGTTGATCTTAAGGACGGCAGCCAAACCATCCTGGCCGAATGTTTCCGCCAGTTTGGAATTGAAGCCGTGATGGTGACTGAGAATGCCGCCGAGCGCCTTCGCAAGGAAAAATTCGAAGCTTGCGTTGTGAAGCTGGGACCAGCGGCGCAGGCCGTGATGGAAGCGGCGCGCACCTCGCCGTCGAACAGCCGGATGGTGATTTATGGCGTCGGGGGGAGCGCGCAGGAAGCCATGCGCTACTCCAAGTATGGGATCAATGCCATGTTTCAGGAGCCTGTAGAGCGTTCGGCCGCCTTGAAGCTGGTGCGCGCCACCAACACGCTCGTGCTGCACGAATTTCGCCGCTATGTGCGGATTCCAGTGATCACCGAGGTCTCCGTTCTGGTCAACGAAGGCAAAAAGTTTGCGGCGACCAGCATCGAGGTGAGCTCTGGCGGGATGTCACTAAGAAGCATCGAAGCGGTCAGCGCCGGACAGCCGGTCGAAGTATCTTTTGCTTTGCTGACATTACCGCGTCTCTGGATCCGCTCAAACGTTACCTGGAAGAAACCCAAACACTCTTTCGGCGTGCGCTTCGACACCACCGACGAGCGTCGCCGCAAATTGAAAGAGTGGATCGACGCCTACTTGGAAAACTAGCTGGTAGCTAGTGGCTGGTAGCTGATGGCCAACCTCACTTGAGTGCCCCAGGTTTCGCGTCCCCCTTTGGACGCTTGTGGCCTTGTGGCTCGGACACTCTTGTACGACGGCAGCCGGAATACTTCTGATGTTTGGCGGACAGGAGTGTCCGCCCCACAACTAACACGTGAGCCTCTCAGACCGGCACATTTACAATAGCCGCGTGAGTGCCGTCCCTCCGCCCATCGAAGATGAAGCGACTGACCCGCTGACCGGGCGGGTGCCTTTTACGCCCTGGCAGAGAGTGCTGCTCACGCTGATCTCCTGGGCCACTACGATCGCGGTCCGCTTGATCGGCCCTACGATGAAATTTGCCGTCTCCTGCGAAGAAAATTCCCCGATCAGCCTAGAGCAGCGGCCGTTCGTCTACTCCTTCTGGCACCAGTGCACCTTTTCGGCGACCTACTTATGGCGCGATCTCGATATCCGCGTCATGAGCAGCACCAGCTTCGACGGCGAGTTCACGGCGCGCATGATCCGCCGCTTCGGCTTCGTTCCCGTCCGGGGATCGAGCAGTCGGGGCGCCGTGCGTGGCTTGTTGGGCATGCGCAAGGAAATCGAAGCAGGATATACGGTGGCCTTCACCATTGATGGACCGCGAGGTCCGCGGTTCGTCACAAAGCCGGGCCCGGTGCTGCTGGCTCGCTCGTCGCGCGTGCCAATGGCGGTATTCCACATCGCCATCGATCGGGCCTGGACCCTGAATACCTGGGATCGGCTGCTGGTTCCGAAACCATTCTCACGAGCGCTGATGCGCGTCGGCAGCCTGATACCGGTGCCGGAAGATATGCCGTCGGAGGAACTGGAGCACTACAACGGGCTGTTGCAATCGTCGCTGGATCGGGTGAAAGCGTTTGCGGAAGAAAATGTGCAGAACGTTGGCAATACCGACTTTCCGTTCTTCTATCGCCACAAGCAGGGCGGTACATTCTAGATCGTGTGGGGCGCACACTCTTGTTCGCCTGACTTTGGTGGCTGCCCAGGAGTCGGACAGGAGTGTCCGACCCACAACGACCCTCTCGCGTTGACATCTCCGCGTATCCCAATTAAATTTCCAGAACACATTTTTTCCGCTCTTTCAAATTTTGGTTCGCGCATTTCTGCCCGCTTGGGCAGGAATTGGGAAGCGGGTGTGAATCCCGCGCTGCCGCGCAACTGTTAGCGAGGAAATCCGCCGCCGGTCACTAGGAAAAATCCTGGGAAGGCCGGCCGCAGAAGTCTGAACGTCTGACGTTCTTACTCGCAAGCCAGGAGACCGGTGCGAACCGCCACCACTAACAATCCCTTTCGCGTGTCAAGGAGGATTGCATGCGGTTTGTTCGCACGGTTGTCGTTATTGCGTTTCTCTCGCTGCCAGTATTCGCCGTCGATCTCAAAGTCAAAGTCGTAGATCCGAATTCCTCGGCCATCGGCTCCGCGCAAGTCTCTCTGTTGCCGGCAGAACAATCGACGCCCGTGGGCGTGCTCATAACTTCCGCGGAGGGCTTGGTCTCGTTCACCGGAATTTCCGATGGTCAATATCGCCTTCAGTTGCTCGCCCCCGGCTTTGCGCCTCAAACGGTAGACGTCACTGTCCCGCAAGCATCGGTCTTCACGATCAAACTGAACGTAGCGGGCGCAACCGAGATCGTCGTCGTGACCGCCACCCGCACGCCGATACCAGAGCAGGATTCGGGGGCAAGCGTCTCGACCCTTGAAGCCGGCCAGTTGCAAGTGATGCAGCCAGTGGCGGCAGCCGACGCCATTCGCTTCCTACCAGGTGCAGTCGTCAACACGGTCGGACAACGCGGAGGCCAGTCGTCATTGTTCGTGCGCGGCGGCGATTCCCGCTACAACAAAGTCATCGTCGACGGCGTGCCCGTGAATGATCCGGGCGGCATCTTCGATTTCGGGGTTGTGCCGCTGGCCGGAGCCGAGCGTCTCGAGTTCCTGCGTGGGGCGCAGAGCACGCTTTATGGCTCCGACGCCATGACCAGCGTCGTGCAAGTCTTCTCGCAGTCAGGATCGACCGAGACGCCCGAGTTGCGCTTCGGGGCCGATGGCGGGAATTTCTCGACCGCGAATGGATTCGCTTCGATTGCAGGAGCGCTGGACCGCTTCGACTATCACGTCTTCGGCGATCAGTTCAACACGCAAGGTTCTGGCATCAACGACGACTATTCCAACTCACTGCAAGGAGTAAACCTGGGCGCGAAACTGGGCGACCGCGCAACGCTCCGCCTTCGGGCTCGCCACGCTGACAGCCGAACCGGCGTGCAGGGGGAATGGAAGTTCAATGGCCAGCCGCTTTTGCCGCCCGATGCGGACGCGCGCGCGCGCCAGAACAATCTGATGGTCAGTGCGGAACTTGCCTATGTTGCGTCAGCCCACTGGCAGCATCGCGCTACCGCTTTCGAGTACAACCATCGCACGCTCAACGAAGACACGCTCGCCGAGCGAGGCTGCGATGTCAGCGTCTTTGACTTCACGGACTGCTATTTCCGCGATGTCGCGCATATCAACCGCGCCGGGCTGAACTACCAGGGTGATTACATTCCGCGCGACTGGGCGCAAACGACCGTGGGCTACGAGTTCGAGGACGAGAACGGATTCTTCGATACGGCCTTCACGAACGTTGATCCCAACGATCCGACAAATCCGGCAGGTGTGATCGCCAAGCAGTTCACGCACGGCCTGCGCCTGAATCACGCCCTGTTTGCGCAGCAACGCATCACCCGCGGACGGATTTCGGTGGTTGGCGGAGTGCGCTACGTCCACAACGACAGCTTCGGCGACCGCGCCGTTCCGCGCATCGCGCTGACGTTCCTTGCCTTGCGCGGGGGTTCGCGCTTCTCGGGGACTCGCTTGCGCTTCGGCTACTCGCAGGGCATCAAAGAGCCGCGCTTCGAGGAGTCGTTCGGGATCTCGGGCGTATTTCCTTCTGATCCCAACCCGAATCTGAAGCCCGAAGAAAACCACGCCTTCGAAACGGGGTTCGATCAAAGCTTCTTCGGCGGCAAGTTCGCGTTCTCGGCGCTCTACTTCAATAATCACTTTCGCAATCAGATCGAGTTCACGACGAATCCGGTTGATCACAACGGCCAGTACGTCAACGTCAACCGCAGCATGGCGCACGGCGCGGAGATCCAGTTGCAGGGACGAATTACGAACCGCGTTTCGCTGAATACCGCCTACAGCTACACGTCGACGCAGATTCTCGAAGCCCCGCTCTGCACGCCGCAGAACTTCTGCGATCCGCTGCTCGCCGCCGGATCCCCGTTGATCCGCAGGCCGCGCCACTCTGGCAGCGTGCTGCTGAATTATCTTGGGACACGTTGGGGGGCGAACCTGGGAGGAAGCTTTGTCGGGCGACGCGCTGACTCAGACTTTCTCGGCCTAGGTATCACGCACGCCGCGGGGTATGCGCGCGTCGATCTCGGAGGATGGTACGCGATTCAGTCGCACATCACCGCCTACGCGAACATCGAGAACGCGCTGAACAAGCACTATGAGGAAGTCGTCGGATATCCCGCTCTCGGAATCAATTTCCGCGCGGGGTTGCGCTTTCGATTTGGGGGAAGCTAGAGGCCGGAATTGTGCGGACCGTGCTAACCGAGGTTAGCGTCCAAAATGCGGACGCGAACCTGGGGCACCGTCCCTAGTTTGGTTTTGTCGTGTAGGTTTGTTACTGAAGACCTGCCGTCAGAGCGCAGCCTCTACTAACTACTGAGACACGCGACGTCGTGAAACCTGTTCCTGTGCGGTAGCCGATTCTGCCGGCACTTTCTTGCGCCCGTTGCCGTTCGACCCGGGGCCATGCACGGTTCCATTGGCCCCGCCCATGTACTTGGCTCGTGCCACCACCAATTTCTCCAAGTCGGCGCTGCCCAGAGGCTTTTGCTGCCCCAACTGGTGAGTGACCAACGCGATGCGGGCGAAGTGCTCGACCGTCTCCATCTTCATGTAAGCCTGATCGAGGTCGGCCCCGTATACGACGACGCCATGATTCGACATCAGGATGGCATCGAAGCCGGGCACTAGCGGTTCCAGCGCATCGGTCAACTCGGGTGTCCCTGGAGTGCCGTACTTCGCCAGCGGGATTGATCCCAGGCCGATGACCACCTCGCATACCAGCGGCTGATTCAGCGGAATGCCGGCCGCGGCAAACCCTGTGGCTGTCGGGGGATGCGCATGCACAATGCCCTTCACGTCTGGCCGCAGGCGATAGATCAGCAGATGCATCCCGATCTCGCTCGAAACGTTGCGCTTGCCCGAGACCACGCGCCCTTCCATATCGACAATTACTAGATCTGAGGTCCGCATGGCGCCCTTGCTCATACAGGTGGGCGTGGAGAGAATGCGATTTTCGCTTAAGCGAACGGAGAGATTGCCGTCGGTGGCGGCCACGAACCCGCACTCGTGCAACATGCGGCCGTAGCGCACAATCTTGTCCCGGTATTGGCGCTCTGTGGCCATGGGGATGGACAGGACAGAAGGGGGGCCTGACCCGCTCATGGTATCGCACCTTTTCCCGTTCCGACAATTGGATTCGACGTTTTTCTGTCACATTTCGCGGAGATTCGTCGTGGCTAGCGATGTTGAACGCGCCCGGCGGCGGCGATTGTCCTGCGAGGCAACGCCTATAATTCTGCCCAGTGCTCGTCTCCGACTTTCACTACGATCTCCCCGAAGAGCAAATTGCACAGGAGCCACTGGCGGACCGCGCCGGGTCCCGCATGCTGCGACTCGACCGGATGAGCGGGCATGTTACCGATGCCGGCTTCCGGGACTTCCCCGAGATCCTTCGTCCCGACGATCTGCTCGTTCTCAACAACACCCGAGTATTTCCCGCGCGACTCTATGGGAGACGCGGGGGCGCCCGCGCTCAGCCGCTCAGTCTCAACAATCCGGCGTCTCGCGATTTCTTGCAGGGGACGGTGGAAGTTCTTCTTACCCGGCAGATCAGTGAGAGCCCGAACGACTGGGATTGTCTGGTGCGTCCGGGTCGCAAAATCGGCGTGGGAGAACATCTTTATTTTGGGGACGGTGCAGACCTGCAGGCTGAAGTCTTGAGCCGTGGCAGCTTCGGCGAACGGCGCATTCGATTCGCGCCGGTGAAGGACTTCTTTCAGATCATCGAAAGACTTGGGCACGTTCCACTGCCGCCTTATATCTCGCGAGACGACCGTCCCGCCGACCAGGAACGCTACCAGACGGTCTATGCCCGTGAGCGCGGTTCGGTCGCTGCCCCGACGGCTGGACTGCACTTCACGCCTGACATTCTTTCTCGTCTCCGCGAGCGGGGGATCCAGACCACCGAAGTCACCTTGCACGTGGGATTGGGAACATTCCAGCCGATCCGCGTTCAGTCGGTCGAGGAACATCGCCTGCATCAGGAGGCTTACACCATTTCGCCGGAAACCGAAGAAGCGGTGAATCGCGCCCGCGCTGAACATCGCCGGGTCGTCGCAATCGGTACCACCACGGTTCGCACGCTTGAGTATGCAGCGACTAAGACTGGCGGCGGCCGAATCGCGCCCGGCAGTGGGGAAGCCGACCTGTTCATCTATCCGGGCTTCCGCTTTCAGATTGTCGATGCGATGCTCACCAATTTCCACTTGCCGGAATCCACGCTCCTGATGCTGGTTTGCGCTTTTGCCGGACGCGAGCCGGTGCTCGGTGCGTACCGTCATGCGGTCCAGCAGGGATATCGGTTTTATTCGTATGGGGATTGTATGTTCGTCGAATAACTGACCCTTCAGTGTTCCTGGCTTCGTTGCGCCGCCCTTCCATGCAGAACACATATATACTTCCGTTGGAGTCCACTATGAGTGTGCAAACCAAGCAGAAGCTGGTATCGGTCCAGGACTTCGTTCAACAGTTGCGTGCGTTCCCCGCCTCGGCATTCGATCAAACTGCCGATCTGGTTGCTTTCTTGACGAACGTTGGAGTTGAACCGTCGACCCTCACTCCCTATCTCAACTGGGATCGCCAGCATTACACCCGCAACCTGATCGACAAAACGCCGCTCTATGAGCTGATCGCAATCTGTTGGGAAGTGGGTCAGGCGAGCTCCATCCATAATCACCGCGACCAGAATTGCTGGATGGCAGTGCCCATAGGCCGACTGCTGGTGGAAAACTATCGCGTCATTTTTCAGCAGATCGAAGAAGGCCGCTGCGAACTGGAGACCGCCGACACCGTCGAGATGAATCCCGGACATCCTTGCGCGGTCGACCCGCTGGAGCCGGTGCATCGTGTCATCAATCCGAAAGAGTTCAACGAGAAAGCGGTGAGCCTGCACGTCTATTCGCGGCCCTTTGACACCTGCGTCGTCTACTCTCAAGACCAGGGCACATGCGGGGAAATCAAGCTGCACTACACCACGGAGTTCGGCAAGACTCGCGGCACAGCATAGAGGTGTGAGTCTTTGCAGATATCCTACGTCTCCGCGCGAAAATCATCGGCCTAACGAGGATCGAATGCGCCGTTGCCTTTCCGTCTTACTGATTGCCGGATTACTAGGCCTTCTGTCTGCCTGCAAGCAGAAAGAACAAGCAGCCGCTCCTCCCGTTTCGCCCGATAACCTTCCCGCACTCAGCAAGCCAAACGACGCCCAAGGCAAGCCCATCAATTTCCTTCATAAGACTTTCACCGTGAAGAAGTCTGCGCAGTTTTCGGTCGAAGTGCCGCCACACTCGGTGATTCCGCGGATTCACGGCACGCTCGAGTCCTTCGTGCCGCGTCCTGGCGACGATAACCTGAGCGACGACTCCACGGATGTCACTTTCCTTCTGATGAATGCCGACCAATATGCCGACTTTGCGCGCAATCCTGCCGGAAGCAGCGCGCTCTATAGCGTCGAAGCCACCCACAACCACGAGGTGGATTTCGTGTTGCCACCCACCAACGATTCCCCGGCGAAATACTACGTCGTATTCCTCAACGCTCCCGGTGGGGCTCCAGTGAAATCAGTAAAAGCCGATTTCGGCCTCTTCTTCGGATATCAGTAAGCGGAGTCACCAACCAAGCGCGCCATTCTTCGGACGCTTTCTCAGATTTGTCATCCTGAGCGCTGTGCGGCGCCAGCCGAGCGATATCGAGGGACCCCTATACTTCAACTGCGCGCGGGCGCCGAAAAGCATTTCCACCACGACCCGATCCTCGAATTCCCAAGTCCTCAAGCTGTTAAAATTGAGTCTTGCCCTCTCGTAAAACATCTTCGCTGAAGCAGCCCGAATCGCCGGAACCCGGTCCTGTCCCCGTTTCCGAGCCCGCAGGCATGAAGAACCGCGTATTCCTGATCGACACCATGTCGTTCATCTTCCGGGCGTATCACGCAATGGCGCGCCAGCGGCCCATGTCGACGAAAACCGGGTTGCCTACGGCGGCGATCTACGTCTTCGTCAACATGCTGCGCAAGCTGCGCGATGATTTTGCGCCCGAATACCTGGCCGCCGTATTCGATGTGGGCGGCAAGACTTTCCGCGACGAAGAAGCCGCGGCCATTACCACCGTCAAGAAGTTCGACCTCAAGACGCAGACCTTTCAGGAAATCCAGTATCACGGCTACAAAGCCAATCGCTCGGAGATGCCTGAGGACCTCGTACAGCAGGTTCCCTATATCCGTCAGGCGCTCGAAGCGTATCGCATCCCGATCCTCGAACAAAGAGGCTTCGAGGCCGACGACCTCATCGGCACGCTTGCCCGAAAAGCCGCGGCGGAGAACTATCTCGTCTACGTCGTCTCCAGCGACAAGGACATGCTGCAACTGGTTACCGACAAGGTCCTGGTTCTGAATCCACCGAAAGACAATCTGATCGCCGACGCGGCGAAAGTCGAAGAAATTCTCGGCGTGCCTCCCGAACGCGTGGTGGACGTGATGGCTTTGCGTGGAGATTCGATCGACAACATCCCCGGAGCTCCCGGCATCGGCGACAAGGGGTCGGTCGAGTTGATTAAGCGCTTCGGCACCGTCGAGCAAGCACTCGATCGCGCAGCCGAAGTCGAGAAGAAGACGTATCGTGAATCGCTGCTGCACAATCGCGAGATCGTGCTGTTCAGCAAGCGCATGGCAACCATCGACTGCAATGTCCCGGTGGAACTCGATCTCAATGCCATGAAAGTCGGCGAACCAGACATTGCCACTCTGCGGCAGCTTTTCGCCGACCTGGAGTTCACGTCGCTGCTGAAAGAACTGCTTCCGGTTGTAGAGGTCACCGAGGCGCAGTACGGCGAAGCCAAGTCGGCGGGCGACGTCGAAGGCTTCTTGAAGCGCCTGCCCAGTGGAGGCGCAATGACGATTGCGATCGAAGCGGCCGGCGTATCGATCGACGCTGACAAAGAGGAAGAAGAGCCGGAGCCAGACGAGGGCATGCTTCCACTGCTGCCCGGTTCCCCCATCGAAGTTGTCCCGCCTGTGACTCGAAATATTGCCATTTCCACGACTCCGGGGACGGCAGCGATGGTCAGCCTGAACTCCGAAGCTGGAGCGAAACTGAAGTCGGTGCTGGCCAATGAGCGCCTGCCGAAGTCAGTGCACGATTTCAAAGCGGCGCTGCATGCACTGAATGCTGCAGCCATCGAACTCTCCGGCGTTCGGCATGACTCGCGACTGTACTCTTACTTACTCGATCCGACGTACTCCGCGCACGGACTCGCGGAGGTTGCGCTGCGCCGCCTCAATCTGAAAGTTTCCGGAAACCTCGCCGAGGCCGCGGACGTCGCCGGGCGTCTGGCGACCACGCTCGCGCAGGAAGTCGAGCAATCAGGGCTGAAGAAGACGTACGAAGAAATCGATCTTCCGCTGGTACCCGTTCTCTGCCGCATGGAAGAAGCGGGCGTGAAGATTGACAAAGAAGCACTGGCTCGAATGTCGACACGGCTCGAGGGTGAAATCGATACAAAGGCTCGCGAGATCTATGGCCACTGTGGCTTCGAGTTCAACATCGGCTCGCCTAAGCAACTTGGAGACGTACTCTTCAACAGGCTGAACCTGCCCAAGCCCGTGAAGTACGGCAAGGGCAAAATGATTTCGACCGCCGTCGATGTTCTGGAAGGGCTGGCGGCGACCCACGAGGTTCCGCGACTCGTCCTTGAATATCGCCAGCTTTCAAAACTCAAGTCAACTTACGTCGATACTCTGCCTGCTCTGCTAAGCCCGGCGACGGGACGGCTGCATACGACCTTCGATCAGACCGGCACAGCCACCGGCCGTCTTTCGTCTGCGAACCCGAATCTGCAGAACATCCCGATCCGCACCGAACTCGGCCGCGAGATCCGCGCGGCGTTTACGGTCGAGCCCGGCCACATATTGCTCGCCGCTGACTACTCGCAGATTGAACTCCGGCTGCTCGCCCACTTCTCGGGTGATGCGCTGCTGGTGGAAGCCTTCAATCGCGGCGATGATGTTCACACTCTCACAGCATCGCAGGTTTTCGGTGTGCCGCCGCTTATGGTCACTGCCGAGCACCGGCGCGCTGCCAAGGTCGTGAATTTTGGAATTGTCTATGGACTATCGCCGTTTGGCCTCTCACAAAATCTCGGCATCGAAACCGGAGAAGCAAAGCAGTTCATCAACGCATATTTTGAGAAGTACAGCGGCGTGCGAGCGTTTATCGATAAAACTCTCGAAGAGGCGCGTCGCGAGCAAAAGGTGTCAACTCTCTTCGGCCGCATCCGCCCGATTCCCGACATCAACGGAAAGAACGTTCAACAGCGCGGTTTCGCCGAACGCACAGCCGTCAACACTCCGCTGCAAGGTACGGCCGCAGATCTCATCAAAATCGCGATGATTCGCATCGACGAAGCTATTCGCGACCGCAGCCTGAAATCGCGCATGACCCTTCAGGTTCACGACGAACTCGTATTCGAAGTCCCCGAAGAGGAACTCGACGTCATGCGCTCGCTGGTTCGCGAATACATGGAAAAGGTGCACCCGCTCGCCGTCCCGCTGGTCGTAGAAATCGGCGTGGGAAAGAATTGGCGCGACCTGGAATATCTATAGAAGCTATGAAAGCTCAGCCGGGTCGGGTTTTGAACGCTGGGAACTGATCCGCGATTGTTGCATTCGGGTGCTAGAATCCCGCGCAGTGTCCAAGCACGCTCCCAAATCCAGCTCGACAAAGAGTGCTCGACCTTCAAAGTCATCCAGCTTCGCCTGTCCTTCCTGCGGAGCCGAGACTGTCGGTTCTTACTGCAGCCAGTGTGGTGAAAAAGAATTGAGTGGCGAGGATTACTCGATCCGCCACTACCTCGAAGAACTGCTGCTAGCTTTTACGCTGCTGGAGTCGAAGGTTCTGCGGAGCGTGTGGCTGGTCCTTAGCCGGCCCGGCTATCTGAGCAGCGAGCACTTCCAAGGACGTCGCGTTCGCTACGTGAAGCCCATTCAATTGTTCATCCTGATGAATCTGGTCTACTACTTCTCCCTCACGCAGTTTGAGGCGACCACCTTCACGACCCCGCTGGCCACGCAGATGCACATGAATAACTATTACCCGGGCTATGCAAGCATGCGGGTTAATCAGAAACTGCAGACGCAGAAAATCAGCTACCAGACGTTGGAGGCCAAGTACAACCAAAAAACCAACGTTCTTTCAAAAACGCTGATCTTTCTGCTCATCCCCATTTTCGCATTGTTGTTCTATGCCCTGTTTTTCAAGAAGAGAAGGTATCTGGTCCAGCATGCGGTGGTGGCTACGCATTTCTGGGCTTTCAGTCTGATCCTGCTGGGGGTGATTCTTCCGCTTGCTTCGGTGCTACTGATTCGCTTGTGCAGGGGCTTGAACGTATCCGCTGCATCTGCCACCAACGACGGTGTCGTCTCGGCAATTCTCCAAATCTGCCTTGCCGTGTATCTGTTCCTGATGCTACGCCGCGCATATGCCGCCAGCACTTGGTACTCCGCAATGACGGCAGTCGCCATTGGCTGGTCGTTCTTTCACATCGTCTGGCTGTATCGATTTTTCCTTTTCAATCTGACCCTCGGTGTTGTCTAACCATAAGGAGAAAGAATATTCACGCTGCCGCCGCAGAAGAAAGCCCACGGCGCAAGCCGTGGGTAACGAGCAAGTCGAGTAAGGCCTGAAGCACGAAAGCAGCGCCTGCGTCTCCTACTTCTTCCCAGCCTCCTTCAAATATCCCGCGCTCAGCGTGGATTTCTCTTTAGCTGTTCCCAACAGCGTCGGGTAGAACTGCACAAACGTTGTGTCGACCGCGCCATGCTCGGAATGGCAGGAGTAGCAATCCGCGGTGGTTGGCACCAGCGTGCCGGTCTGTTCATCGCCGAAGGCAAAGAAAGCCCACTTGCCCGGGAAGCGTCCTTCGTCCTTCACGTGCACTTCGCGCGCCATCACTTCGCCCTGATAGTTTCCCTTTTGATTGATTGATCCCTTGCCCTCGGCCATGCGCGCTTCCAGCACCATAACCGTTTTATCGGGCCACGTGCCGGTTTCCAGGAACTTCTGGTAAGCCTCGGGATTCACGAACACGTTATCGAACATGTGGTGGTCCATTGAGGAGAGCGCCGGGTTGTAACTCATGTCGAATCCGGTCGTCAGATAGACCCACTGGCGATAATCCTTGGGCAGTTCCATCTGGCCTTTGCCGTTGTAGTCGGCGTTGGCTTTCGGTTTCGAATAGTCCTGCCCGAACAGCAGCAGGCCGGCAAACACTGTCATCCCCACAAATGCAGCGGCTTTGGTTTGTTTGTTCATGCGCGCTAGTATCTCCTTGGACAGTGGTCGGCGCGAGTTCTCTGCCTGCAGTTTTGTGTCGGTTGACTGCATTTTTCAGCGTCCGGCGCCGCAAAGCCCGATACTAATCAAGATGGACGCTCAGCCATCAACCCGGCCATCGTACTCCTGGCGTTGGATCGCCCTGCTCTGGTTCGGCTTCGCGCTGGTAAATGCCACACAGATCGTCGCCGGCATGCGCGCGGCCGGCATGCAGCATGCGTGGTCTCGTTTATTCTTCACCGTGCTGGCTTCGTGGATTGTATGGCCGCTCGCCACTCCTCCCGTCTTGCGACTTGGTCACCGATATCCATTCGCCCAATGGCGCAGCATCCGCACCTGGGCGGTCCATCTGACCGCTTGCTGCACGATCGGAGCGATTTATTCAGGCTGGGCCGCGGGACTGCAAATACTTCTGCAACCCTGGGGATCTGTGCAGGTCACGCAATTCGGCAATACCGCCTTCTCGGTGTTCTACGCAGAATTTCATCTCTTCCTGATTCTCTATGGTGCGATCCTCGCGATCGATTACACGCTCGAATCAAAACGACGACTGGCGCAGCGCGAGACCGAGGCGGCGCACCTGAGCGAGCAACTCTCGCGGACCCAGCTTGCTGCTTTGCGTCGTCAGCTGGAACCACATTTCTTCTTCAATACGCTCAATGCGATCGCCGGACTGGTGCGCGAAAACCGCAACGACGACGCGGTAAGCATGATTGCCGGCCTGAGCGATCTGCTTCGCCGCGTGCTCGACGATTCCGGCAGACAGGAAGTTTCGTTGGGCGAAGAAATGGAATTCCTCGAAACCTATCTTGAGATCCAGAAGACGCGCTTCGCCGAGCGCCTGCGTCTCAGCGTGGACGTCCCGAAGGAATTTCTCCCGGCTCGCGTTCCCAGCCTAATCCTTCAGCCGATGGTCGAGAATGCCATCGAGCATGGCATCGAGAAGCGCGCCGCCGGAGGCCTGCTACGGATTGGCGTTGTGCGTGATAACGGGTTTCTTACGCTGACCGTCTACAACGAAGGCCCGCGCCTCCCTGACGACTGGGAGCAACGGCGCGTCGGGGTCGGCATTGCCAACGTCCGTTCGCGCCTGCGCACGCTCTACGGCGACTCCAGCCAACTGAAAATCGAGAATCGCGAGCAGGGCGTCGAGGTCCAGCTGTCGGTTCCTTACAAACCCAAATGAGTTCGGACACCACCACCGCTAGAATTCGCGCCCTGGTCGTCGACGACGAGCCGCTCGCCCGCTCCAACATTCTCCACTTGCTGCGCGCCAATTCCGAGGTCGAAATTATCGGCCAGTGCGATTCGCCAACCACAGCCCTGGACGCGATCCGCACCCAAAAGCCCGACCTCGTCTTTCTCGATGTCCGAATGCCCGACTACGACGGGTTCGACGTTCTAGAAATGCTGGGAGCCGATGCGCCGCCAGCCGTCATTTTTGTTACTGCCTATGATCAGTACGCGCTCAAGGCCTTCGAGGCGGGAGCTCTCGATTATTTGCTGAAGCCCTTCAACAATGCCCGCTTCGCCCGCGCCCTCGAGCGCGCCAAGGAGCGTATTGCGCGTCGTCCCCAGACTCCAGCCAAAATGGATCGTCTCACGATTAAAAGTGCTGGCTCGGTAATCTTTCTTCCCGTTGCCGATATCGATTGGGTCGAAGCCGCCGACTACTATGCCTCCCTGCACGTCGGTCCGAAGACACATCTCTTGCGACGCAGCATGAACGAGCTAGAATCGGATCTCGATCCCGCCCAGTTCTACCGCATCCACCGTTCTACCATCGTTAATCTCGACCGCGTTCGGGAACTGCGTTTCGACAGCGACGCCGAGTACGAACTTGTCCTCGCCGACGGAACCAAACTCCGCCTCAGCCGGCGGTATCGGAAGGGTCTGCAGGAAAGGCTGGGGAGGGCCGTCAATGTGCACGTCCCGTAAATTGACTTACCGCGCGCACCGCCCTACGATCACACTCCAGTGATCGGGCAAACGGTTTCGCACTATCGCATCCTCGAAAAAATTGGCGGCGGTGGCATGGGCGTGGTCTATAAGGCCGAAGACACGACTCTTGGCCGCTTCGTCGCCCTCAAATTTCTCCCCGATAACGTCGCGCAGGATGCCCAGACGCTCGAGCGTTTCAACCGTGAAGCGCGTGCGGCCTCGGCCCTCAATCACCCCAGCATTTGCACGATTTACGAGATTGGCGAGCACGACGGCAAGCGCTTCATCGCCATGGAATTCCTCGATGGTATGACCTTGAAGCACGTGATCGCCGGCCGCCCGATGGAAATCGAAAGTCTGATCTCGTTGGCGATCGAAATCGCGGATGCGCTAGACGCCGCTCACGCCGAAGGCATCGTGCATCGCGACATCAAGCCCGCCAACATCTTCGTCACCAAGCGCGGGCACGCGAAGATTCTCGATTTTGGGCTCGCCAAAGTGAATGTTCCGGCGGGCTCTTCAACCCAGGTGCAGGCGGCGAATACGGCCACGCTCGACGAAGCTCATCTCACCAGTCCCGGCACCATGCTCGGAACCGTGGCCTACATGTCGCCCGAGCAGGTCCGCGCCCGCGAGTTGGATGGCCGCACAGATCTGTTCTCCTTCGGAGCCGTGCTTTACGAAATGGCCACCGGAGACGTGCCGTTTCACGGCGAAAGTTCCGCAGTCATTTGTGAAGCGATCATGAACCGCGCGCCCGTGCCCGTCGTGCGCCTGAACCACAACGTGCCCGAGCGGCTCGAAGACATTGTCAACAAGGCGCTGGAGAAGGACCGCAACCTGCGTTATCAGCATGCCTCTGAAATGCGCAGCGATCTGCAGCGCCTCAAGCGCGACACCGAAAGCGGGCGATCTGCAAGCCAGGTCGAAAGCAGGGTTGGAGACCAAACGTCGTCTTCACAAATTTCACGGCCTTCCTCCGCTGCACAGATTTCCCACCTGGGCGGAACACCGGCGACCCGTTCATACGGAACAATTATCGCGATCGTCGCTGCTGTTTGCGTTGTGGCCGCCGCAGTCTTCTTCTGGCAAGCGCGGCGTACTTTCGTACGCGGGTCCGGCGCTGCGAATCCCACTACCATCGCCGTGCTTCCATTCCAGAATATGGCGGGAGATAAGGACACAGACTTCCTGCGCCTGGCCCTGCCCGACGAAATCGCTACGGCGCTGAGTTACGTCCATTCCCTGTCCATCCGGCCCTTCGCGACCACCAGCAAGTACACCGCCCCGGGACTCGATCTGCAGCAGGTCGGCCGCGAGATGCGCGTAACCGATATCGTGACCGGGCACTATCTGAAGGAAGGCAACCAGCTGGAGATTACGCTCGAAGCGGTGGACGTGGAGAACAACCGCACTCTCTGGCGCGACACGCTGAGCGTCGCGGCACCCGACATGATCTCCATGCGCGGACAGATCACCGCGCGCGTCCGACAGGGATTGCTCCCCGCACTCGGCGCCGCCGGAGATGCGACAGAGACCGCTACCCGCCCCGCGAACGAGGAAGCTTACGACCTCTACCTCCGCAGTCTTTCTCTGGCCACTGACCCCGCGCCCAATAAAGAAGCGGTTCCCATGCTCGAGCGCGCCGTTGGTCTTGACCCAAACTATGCTCCCGCCTGGGCCGCCCTTGGCCGACGCTATTACATCGACTCTCAGTACTCGGACGGCGGCGAAGCGATGTTTCAGAAGTCCAACACAGCTCTTGAACGAGCGCTCGCGCTTGATCCCAACCTGGCGCTCGCGGCCACCCAGAGAATCGCGAATCGAGTGGAACGTGGCGATTTAGCCCGCGCGTACAAGGACACGGAAGACCTTATCCAGCGGCAACCCCGGAACGCTTTGGTGCACATGGTCGCTGGGTATGTGCTCCGTTACGGCGGGTTGCTCGACGAATCCGCCCGCGAGTGTGAAACGGCGATCTCACTGGACGCAGGAGACGGCCGGATCAGAAGCTGCACGTTCACTTTTTCCGAGTTGGGCAATACACAACGTGCTATGGATTTTCTGCACGTTGAACCAGGCTCGGATTGGTCCAACCGCAACGCCATTCGGGTTCTGCTGAGTGAAAACAAACTCGCCGAAGCGCGTGAACTTGGGGCGAAACTACCCCCCGATGTTGGCCCCAACAATTTCTATAAGGCCTGTTTGGCCCGCGGTTCCCTGACGGAGGCGCCCACTACGGAATTGAACCGCGCCACCCAAGAGATTGAACCGCACATGCTGGCGAACCCTGACGCGGAAAACCGCTATCTCGCTGCAACCTACCTCGCGGCCTGCGGCCAGAAAGACGCTGCTCTTCGCCTCCTCAAATCCGCCATCGACGGGAAGTACTGTGCTTACGAGGCGCTGCAAAAAGACCCGATGCTTGCCCCCGTCCGCTCGAGCTCCGAGTACACCCGGTTGCTATCCTCCGCCCAGCAGTGCCGGGCACACTTCCTGGCCGAAAGAGCGCAGTTAACACACTGACGTCTAGCAGAGAAGGGCGGGTGCCCCATATTTGCGCGTCTTTTGCGCAAACGTGGGATTCCATGACTGCAGAGAAACTTGGGATTTCACTTTGAGAGGGATAGCTGGCTGCCGGGTCCCCCATCCCAACGCGCTTCTTGCCCCGATGGGATTCCACGGCTCGAGACAATTGGGTTCTTGAGAACTAGGCCCGCAACATCACAACCCCAGCTCACCCTGGATGGCCGCCGCAATGCGATTCGCAATCGCCTTCATCCGCGCTTCCGATTCCGCCTCCACCATCACCCGCGCCAGCGCTTCGGTTCCGGAATAGCGCACCACCACGCGACCGTTCCCGTCTAATTCTCTCTCGGCGTTGTCGATTGCATTCTGTACCGAGGGCACCTTCGCAAAGGGAACCTTTTCGCGTACGCGCACGTTCTGAATCGTCTGCGGAAACACCTTTAAGTCACTTACTAGTGAGGCCAAGCTCTTGCCACTGCGGGCTATGATCTCCATCAAGCGAAGCGCCGTCATCAGTCCATCGCCCGTCGTGGCATCCCCGTCGCGAAACAAAATGTGTCCGGACTGTTCACCACCCAACGTCGCGCCCGTCTTCAGCATTTCCTCCAACACATATTTGTCACCCACATTGGCGCGCAGCATATGGATGCCGTCCCGCTTCAGAGCCACTTCCAATCCCATGTTCGACATCGTGGTCGCAACCACCGTATTGCCGACTAGCGCACCCCGTGCCTGCATGTCACGCCCGGCGACCAGCAACACCGCATCGCCATTCACAACATTGCCCTCGGCGTCGCTGAACAATGCACGGTCGGCATCGCCATCAAACGTGATGCCCAGATCAAATTGACCTTGGCGTGCAGCGATCAGCCCCGCGACTGTCGCCGGGTGCAGCGCCCCGCATTGTTCGTTGATGTTCTTGCCGTCCGGCCCGCAATGCACAAACTCTGCCTTCACGCGACACGCGCGAAATAATTCCGGGGCCTCGGCCGTGGCCGCGCCATTCGCGCAATCCACCAGCACCCGCATGCGGCTCAGATCGGCCGACAGGCCTGTGGCCAGCCAGTGCACGTACGCTTCCCGCAACTCCGCGCTCCCCGGCAAACTTGGGACTTGCGGTGCGGTCTCTTCGCGATCTGCCGGCGGATTCTGCAGCAGCGCAAAGATCTCCTGCTCGATCGCCAGCTCGCGTGCGTCGGGAAGCTTGTAGCCGTCGCCGGAGAACACCTTGATTCCGTTGTCGGTCCACGGATTGTGCGAGGCTGAAATCACTACGCCCGCCGCCATTCCCCGCGATCGAGCCAGGTACGCGACACCCGGAGTTGTGATGACGCCTGCGCTCTCGACCTTCACTCCCAGCGATCTCAAACCCAGCGTCACGCGGTCGGCGATCCAACCGCTCGACTCGCGGGTATCCTGGCCAATGACCACTCGAGGATTTACGTTCGCGCGCAGCAGATCGTGCCCCAAGGCGCGTCCGATAGCGTACGTGCTCTGCGGCGTCAGCGGGAACTCTCCCGCCACGCCGCGAATTCCGTCGGTTCCAAACAGTTGTCTCGTGGGTTGACTCATTCGGATGGCTTGTTTACCGGGGCTTGGGCCTCAATCTTTCCCATGATCACCGTCACTCGGATGGGCGCTGGTCGCACTACTTGCACCAGCGGATCCGACACAAAGGTGTTGGTCACGAAACTGGCTCGTACCATCGTGCCGGAGGCGTCCACCGGGTCCGTTGTGGCCGCCTCGACTGCTTGCACGCGCTGCTTTGGACCACTGATGGAGATTTTGCCCGGGTCGGCGTGCACGTCGGCGATCCGGTATCCGGGGGCGAATGTCCCGATCACGCGCGGACGCACCTCGATTTCTCGTGTCATGCTCACATCAAAACTCAGCCGCACCTGGCCCGGCACCACCTGCATGACTTCCAGTTCGAACGGCAAATGCACCTGTTGTGCGGTGAGGTCGAATGTCCTGTCCCCGGGCTTCACTTCGGAAAGATCGAGTTCCACGTGCACATCCTGCCTTCGCATGTCGTGAATGATGCGCTCCGGTCCGCGCACGCGTATTTGCGCCTCGGGGATATTCACCGAGCTGATTTCCAGATTTTGCGGAATGCGGTGAAACTCGATGGGAATGCTGACCTCGACTTCCGCCACTGGGTCGTGCGAGACCGCCCACCACAGCCCAACGGCAAGGGCGAGCGAAACTACTTTGTAGCCGAAATGTGCGAAGACATAACGCTGCAGGATGTCGATCATCTCGATGTCATGTAGCGCGGGCACCCCCGCCCGCGTGCCGGCCTATCAACTTGAAATCTAGCTCTTTGAAATTCGTTCACCGGTCCACTTCCGGCGAATAGCTCTGGTCCGAATTGCGAACGCCCGCCGGACGCTCACCCTCTTCCTTCTCCTCTTCAGTCACGATGGGCGTGGGCAGGGTGGAGGGCGGAACGTAGCGTCGCAGCAAGGTGCTCAGACGCTCGCGCAATTGCTCCACCGTCAGATCTCGCTCGAAATTACCGGACACCGCCAGGCTGATCGCTCCTGATTCTTCCGACACGATGACTGCGATCGCGTCCGTTTCCTCCGTGATACCGATGCCCGCGCGATGCCTCGTTCCCATCTGAGTCGACAGTACAGGATTCATTGACAGAGGCAGGAAGCAGGCGGCCGCGGCAATCCGGTCTTTTTGCACGATCACCGCGCCATCGTGCAGGGGCGCACTGGGCCTGAAGATGGTCGCCAGAAGATCGTAGGAAAGGCGCGCATCCATGGGCACGCCGCTTTCGATATAAGTCCGCAACCCGATCTCGCGCTCGATTACTATCAGCGCGCCCGTCTGATTCTGCGAGAACAGGTTTGCCGCCAGCACGATGTCGTCGTAAGCATCTGACTCGGAGCTCGGCGCCCGGCTGAGGGTCAGGCGGCTACCGAGATTTGCGAGCGCATGCCGCAGCTCCGACTGAAACACTACGATCAGTGCAAAGACGACGTAAGGAAGGAGCGTGCTGACCAGCCAACTCAGGGTAGTCAGTCGCCCGACTCGCGCGATGTAGAAGCCGAGCGCCACCGCCGCCACACCCACCAGCATGGGCGCCGCGCGCGTTCCTCGCACCAGCATCAGAAACTGGTAGATGACGAACGCAACCAGCAAAATGTCGATGACGTTGGTCATCGTCAAGTGCGGAAAGGTTGCGATCACGCGCGTCAAAGGAAGCCCCGTTCCCCTAATTTAGAAATTGGGTGCCAAACCCTTCATTGTAATGCAGTGTGTGGACCGGCTTCACAGCTCTCACGTCAGCGGACGCGAAGTCAGAATGTATCCACGCCGACTCTGGTACTCCACGTCTGGCGAATAAGGGTCGCGTTCCAGAACCTGCTCAAGGGTAAAATCCGAGGCCTTCACGTACCCGCACATTTCGTCGGTGCTGAACAGCGCGATATCGAGACTTACCGGGCGCCCCAGCATTTCTTCGTGATGGCTATCTTCGTTGCCCAGATGAAAAGTGAACAGAAACAGGCCGCCCGGCCGCAGTACCCTGCGAACTTCGGCCAGCACTTCCACAACTTTCGATCGCGGAATGTGAATGATCGAGTAGAACGCCGCCGCGCCAGCGAGTTGGCCCGAGCGCAATCCGAGCGCCAGCATCGAAGTCTGTACACACTGCAAATCGGGATTCAGACGGCGAGCCTGCATCAGCATGCCATAGGACAGATCGACTCCGAAGGCGTCCACGCCTCGGTCACGAAGATACCGGGCAATCTGTGCGGGACCGCACCCAAGATCACACACCGATCCCCGACTGCGAACGCGCTCTGCGAAGCGGTCCAGGAACTCGCGGTCGAACGGCTTCCCCGCCAATTCGCCATAAATCTCATCCGCATACTCCCGCGCAACCGCGTCGTAACTTTTTCGGATTCCGCTCCACATCGCAGAACTACTCCCCTGCCACTGCCATCAGCACGTCATAAAGGATGCGCGGCCCGCGCCGCACTTCTTCCACCCGGATGCGCTCATCGTTCCCATGTTCCGTACTGCCTTCGACGTCGGTGGCGGTATAGGGCGTGAAGCCGTAAGCATCAATGCCCAGCGGGCGGTAACGCTGGTTCTCCGTGTATCCACTCGTCAAACGCGGCGCCACCGGAACGTCCGGGAAATATTCGGCGGATACTTGCCGGATCGCCTCATACAACGCCGTGTTTGTAGGAGAAGAATTCGCCGTTCGGAAGTTCCCAGGCACAGGCTCTACCGTCACTTCAGGGTCGTTGACGACCTTGCGAAGCGTATCCAGAAATTTCTTCGGATCCTCTCCCGGCAGCAGCCGCACATCCAGATTCGCCCAAGCTTCTGACGGAATCACGTTCGTCTGTTCCGACCCGCCCATCATGGTGAGGGAAATCGTGTTGCGCACCAAGAAGTTGAGCGACTCGTCGTGGTCTACCTGCTCCTCGAAGTGGGGATCCTGCAATGCCTGCCGAAGATTCCGAAACCGTTTGGCTCGTTCGGGCGGCTCGTAAGGAGCCATCTCCCGCAGGAATTCCTCTACCACCGGCAGCAATTTGTAGGGCGTGCGGTACGCCAGAACGTGGTCGAGCGCCCGCACCAGACGGTTGGGAGCCGAGTCGGCAATCGGACGAGATCCGTGCCCGGGCCGCCCGTGTGCAACCATGTGTAGCCAGAAGGGCGTCTTCTCTCCAACGTCGACGCCGATGAAGCGCACCCGGCCGTTCTCCACCAGGTTCTCGCCGCCTTCATTGATCAGGAATTCGGCATTCCCCAACAGGTCGCGATGGTTGGCGATCATCCAGTCCGTGCCAGTGCCCTCCGCTTCCTCATCGCTCACGGCCAGAAAAATGATGTCCCGGCTCAGCGCGACGTGCTCACGTTTCGCCATAACCATCGCCATCAGCTGAGCGATGCCTTCATTCTTCATGTCCTGCGCGCCCCGGCCATAGATCGAGCCGTCCAGCATCTGTCCGCTGAAAGGAGGCACTCTCCAGTGAGCAGCATCGCTGGTAACCACATCCATGTGGTTGAGCAGGATCAAAGGTCGCTTGGCCTGCGCCGAAGTATGCGGTAGCCGCGCCCAAAGATCCGCGCGGCCCGGCTGATACTCGAAAATCTGATTCTCGATGCCCTCATCATCAAGGATCTTTTTGATGAATTTCGCAGCTCGCAATTCGTTGCCAGGGGGATTCGTGGTGTCGATGCGCAAATATTGTTCCAGCCAATCCACCGCCTGATCCGAGTAGCTCGCAAGACGATCCCCAAGGACGCGGCTCGATGCCATCGGCATGGGCAAAGAGTCCGGCTGCGCCGCGAGCGCCAGAATCGCGCTTCCCAGCATCCCGGCCGCCACCGCCGCGATGAAGAAGAGTGCTGCACGAGTAGTGCAAGTTTGTTGCACATCGGCTCGAAGCATCCTGCGTTTCTCCCTCAATTTCCGCGAGTTACCTGAGGTCGGCCCAACGTAGTTTTTATAGCAGGTTCTGCCAAAATTACTCTGCCGAGGTGTTCGTCTCACACGGATGATTCAAACGGTTGTACAATGTCCTTCCGACTCAAGGATTTAGCGTAGTCGTTGGGAATACGGGGTTTGGCAAGCAACCTGTTATTAACAAGCGCAGGTGCCGCGGTAGTCGGCGGCGCTCTTCAGTAACGGTTTCAGTGCATACGTTGCGTCAGCGTATGCCGGCAAAGCAACATCTTGCTCTTGTTCACCCGTTAGGGGACGCAATTAAAAATCACGCAACACGCTCTCAGGCGTGCTGGAGTGGAGCCCGAAACGCTCCCCCAATCGGAGGAAGTTCAAAATGAAAAAAAGCCTCATTGCATTGCTTGTGGCCGGCGCACTTGCGATTCCGGCGTTCGCCCAGCAGACCACGTCCACCACTCCCGCACAGGGAACGACCCAGGCCGCGCCTGCGCCTACCAAGGCTGACGCTGCCACCGGCAAAGACCCTTTGCAACAGGATACCCACGAAGGATTCTGGGGCAAGCTGAATCCCTTTGCCCGCAAGAAGTACGTTCAGCGCCAGACCGCGCCGATCCGTGATCGCGTCAACGAACTCGACGAACTCACGGCCTCGAACGGCAAGATGATTAAGGACGTTGATTCGCGCGCGCAGCAGGGCATCACGCTGGCCTCGAACAAGGCCAACGAAGCTGACCAGCACGCTGTCGATGCGGGTAACCGCGCCAATGCCGCTCAGCAGACCGCGACCCAGGCCACCACGCGCCTGACCACGGTCGAGCAGGTGGTTGGCAACATCGACCAGTACACGCCCTCGACGCAGACCGAAATCCGCTTCAAGCCCGGCCAGACCGTGCTGAGCAAGGCCGCGAAGGACGCGCTCGACGAAATGGCCACCCCGCTGAAGAGTCAACGTGGCTACATCGTCGAAGTGCAGGGCTTCTCGTCCGGCAAGGGACAGACCGCGATCTCCAACTCGCAGAAGATGGCCGAGTCGGTGGTTCGTTACCTGGTCCTTAACCATGACATCCCGGTCTACCGCATCTACCTCGTCGGCATGGGCAATGCGCCCCAGCAGGCGACGGCAGGCGACGGCAAGACCAAGCGCACCAGTGGCGGAAAAGTCGAAATCAGCCTCCTGAAGAACAATCTGGATCAGCTGGCTTCCGGCTCGACCGCAGCGGCTCCGGCTCAGGATCAACAGCAGGCGCCCGCGAAATAGCTTTGCAACCACGGCGGGACCAGTGCCCGCTATCTCCCCCAAAAGCCCCTCGCGCAAGCGAGGGGTTTTCTTTTGGCGAGCGAAGGACATCTCCTGTCTACGGTGAAAAGAAGCGCGGGTGCCCCATCTTTGCGCGTATTGTGCGCAAAGATGGGATTCCACGAATGCCTGGTTCTTGGGATTTCCATGGCGGTTCCCCCGGACGCTTTCGGCCGTCGTCCCAAACCCAACTTGCACATTCTTCCAGGAACATGGAATCTAATCTCCCGGGAGACCTCAAATGGAAATTCTTTACTACGCAAACGTTGATTCCCCGATTGGCCCCTTGAATCTCGCTGTATCGGAAAAAGGCCTGGTCGCCCTGGAATTCGATCGAGGCTCCTTCCCGCCGACAAAAAACAAAACGCTCTCGTGGGAAAATTCGCCCGACAAAGTCGAGCCCTACGCCCGCGAACTTAGCGAGTACTTTGCGGGCAAGCGCCGGGACTTCACCCTCCCGCTCGATCTCCGCGGAACCCCGTTCCAACTGCAATGCTGGCGGGCCCTGGTCGCGATCCCTTACGGTGAGACCCGCAGTTACGCCGACATCGCCCGCGCCGTGAAAAAGCCGCAGGCTTTCCGCGCCGTCGGGATGGCCAACAATCGCAATCCGATCGCGGTCGTCGTGCCCTGCCACCGCGTCATCGCCTCCGACGGTACGCTCTGCGGGTACGGCGGCGGGCTGGACATCAAGCGCCGGCTGCTCGAGTTGGAAGGGGCAGTCACCACAGTGCTGGCTGCCTAGAACCCCAGGAACATAGCATCCGATGAAGCGAAGGTCTCAAGAGTCGGGGAGCAGTTCCTCCGGGCCCCCGGTGTCTTCTGTGGTTAAGCCTTTTTCGCAGGCGGACGGGAATCTGCCCCCACGTATAATCGGCCCGCACATTTCCAGTCTCAACCGTGGCCACCGACAACCGCGCCAAATCCGCCATCCGTAAAGCCGGGCTCTTTTATTTCGTCTGGGTCATGTTCTCGTACTGCACCGGGGGCCCGTTCGGCCTCGAGGACATGGTCACCAAATCCGGCCCCGGCCTAACGCTGATCTATCTCCTTATCATCCCGTTCTTCTGGTCGATTCCGGTCTCGCTGGTCTCCGCGGAACTCACAACCGCCATGCCCGTCGAAGGCGGCTTCTACCGTTGGTCGCGCGCGGCGTTCGGTGACCTGTGGGGATTTCTCGCAGGCTGGTGGAACTGGTGCGCGTCGTTCTTGTTGGGCGCGGTTTACGCCGTGCAGTTCTCCGACTACCTGGGTTTCTACTTGCCGTGGCTTACGGGATGGAAGCATTACATCATTTCTCTGTTGGTGGTCGCGCTCATCACCTGGATCAACGTTCGAGGCATTGACGCTGTTGGGAAATTCGCCACCGCGCTTGAAATCTTCATCCTGCTACCGGTGCTGGTGATGGTCGTCATGGGACTGGCCAAGTGGAAGCACAATCCGTTCGTGCCGGTAGTTCCCGCCGCACCAGCCATTATTCAACGTGTTCGGCGTCGGCCTGGCCCTGGGATTGTGGCTGTATTCAGGATACGAGCAGAGCTCCAGCGTGGCGGAGGAAGTCGAAAACCCGCGCCGGACGTATCCCCTCGCGCTCGCCATCGTGGTGCCGCTCTCGATTGCAGTGTACTTTCTGCCGACTCTCGCTTCCCTGGCCGCGCTAGGCAACTGGCACGACTGGCACACTGGGTTCTTCCCCAATGCCGCGCAACTCATCGGTGGCCCGTGGCTCGGTTCATGGATGACCATCGCCGCCATGGTGACGAATCTTTCCTTGCTCAATGCGACCGTGCTGACCTCCACGCGCATGCCGTCAACCATGGCAGAAGACGGGTACCTCCCCGCTTTCTTCACCGGCAAGCACGCTCGCTTCGGCACACCCTGGATCGCCATCGTCTTCTCGGGCCTGATTTACGGATTGCTGGCTGCGCATTCCCTGACGCAACTCATCACGGTCTACAACTGGCTGCGCGTCGGCACCACGATCCTTACGGTGCTCGCGGCCTGGCAACTGCGCCGCAAAATGCCCGACCTGCCACGCTCGTTTGTAGTTCCAGGTGGTTCCCTCGGATTGATCGCCGCCGTGGTAGCCGTGGTCCTGATGAGCCTGGTTGCGTTGCTGGGAAGTGATCGCTACGGGCTGCGCTGGGGACCGGTGGCGCTGCTCGCCGGACCGATCATGTATCTCATGTTGCGCCGCTTTGGTTGGCGAAACACGGGCACACATCACTCTGGCTTAAAGCACTAAAACGAAACCACTGTGGGGGAGCGGAAAGGCAGCTATGACTTTCGACTTGAACTAACAGTCTCGACTCCGGAATGGTCTCAGTTTGGGCTGCCCCACCTGCCCTTTCGTACACTTCAGAGCGTGTAGGTTCGACATCGTTCGTCGATGATGGTCTAGAGGGGTGCGGAAGGTGACCATGCCAGATGACAGCACCGACGCCAAGCATTCTGAAGATACTCTGTTCTACAAACGCCTGCTGGATCGGCTGAATGACGGTGTCTATTTCGTTGATCAAGACCGACGCATCACTTATTGGAACGAAGGCGCGGCAAAATTGACCGGCTTTGTAGCACAAGAAGCCGTGGGTCGTCATTGTCATGACGATTTCCTGTGTCATGTGGATCGGAAAGGAGAAAGACTCTGTACTAGTAAGTGCCCTTTAAGCGCAACCATCGCCGATGGCGAGTCACGGGAGGCGTTCGTGTTTTTGCGGCACAAGAATGGACATCGCGTTCCGGTGCATGTGCGGGTCGCTCCCATATTCGAGAGGGATCAGCTCATCGGAGCGGTCGAAATTTTCAACGATAACTCCGCCCGTGAATCTGCCCAGCGCCGCGCCGAACAATTGCAAAAGCTCGCGTTTCTGGACCCGCTCACCGAGGTCGCCAATCGACGCTATCTGGAAATTCGCCTGCAATCGCTGATGCAGGAGTTCGCGCTCTCGGGGGATCCCTTTGGCTTGCTGATGATTGATGTCGACAGGTTCAAAGAAGTGAACGACCACCATGGACACGAAGGCGGCGATTGTGTACTTAAAAATGTCGCGCGCACTCTTAAAGGAGTCCTTCGGCCGGATGATGTTTTAGGCCGCTGGGGCGGGGACGAATTTGTTGCCCTGGTCAACCATGCCAGCACAAAAATTCTTGCACTGGTTGCCGATCGCTGCCGATCTCTGGTTTCAGAAACCCGCATCACTCGTTCGTCGGGCACCCTGAACGTCATGATTTCCGTGGGCGGTGCCATCGTCGAAACCAACGACACCTCCGAGTCTCTGATGCAACGCGCCGATAGAATGCTCTATGCCAGCAAAGCGCAAGGCCGAGATCGGGTCAACGTCGAATGAACAGTCAGGAATCGACCCCTCAACTCACCCAATCCAGAAACTTGTAATAAGCCCCAGCAAACGGCAAGAACCATGGCTTCCCGTTGTACAAACCCAGCGGCGCACCCGGAAACGGAATCCCGTCAAACGGATTATCCGGACTTTCGCCGGCGATCCGCCGCGCCATCAACTGCCCTTGGTAAGTCGCCATCGCGACGCCATGCCCGGCATACCCGAGGGCGTAGTACATGCTATCCATCTGTCCGGCGTGCGGCATGATGTCGAACGCGAAGTCGAGCGTGCCGCCCCAGACAAACTCAACCTTGGTGTCGCGCAGCTGCGGATAGACCTCGATCATGCCGCGCCGCAGAATCTCGGCGCTCTTGCGGATTGTATCGCCACTCTCCGGGAAAAACGCTGCCCGGCCGCCAAACAGCATCCGATTATCCGGGGTGAGCCGGTAGTAGTAGATGTAGTTCTTCGAGTCATAAATCATCCGGTTACGCGGACTCAATTCGTGCGCCAGCGCATCCGGCAAAACTTCGGTCGCAATGATGTACGACCCGATCGGAATGATTTTTTTCTGCAAGGCCGACGTCGTCTTGCTCGTGTAGCCACTGGTTGCCACAAACACATCCCGAGCCCACATCGTCCCCCGGGACGTTGGCAATCGCCAGCCCGGCGTACCTTGCCGACTTGCGCGTTCGACTTGTTCGACCCGAGTCTTCTCGTAGACGCAAGCCCCCGCCCGAATCGCCGCCGCCCCGAGTCCCGCAACGTAACGCGCCGGATTCAGTCCTACGCTGGTTTCATCGACCATGCCGCCAAAATAGATGTCCGAGCCGATCTCCGATCGCAGCCCGTGGCGTGGCACGATCTTTAACGGGTGATTGAACTCGCGCCCGATTACCTCCACCTGCCGAGCGTAATCATCGAAGTGCGATTGCTTGCAGGCGACCTCAAGATGTCCGCATCGTGAAAAGTCGCACGGGATTGATTCCTCCCGCACGATCTGCTCCACGCAATCAATCGAAGCCAGCGATGCCGCGTACATTCGCTGCGTCCGTTCGCGCCCGTACATCGAGATGAGCTGGTTGACCCCAAGCTTCATACCGGTGAGCACCATGCCGCCGTTCCGCGAGCTGGCGCCCCAGCCGATGGTCTCGCTCTCGAGCACGACAACGTTCGCGCCCTTGCTGGCCAGAGTGCGCGCGGCCGACAGTCCCGTAAAGCCGGCCCCGATGACAGCGACATCGGCAGACTCGGGCAGAGCGCGCGCCGGATCGGTGCGTGGCATTTCGACCGTAGTCAGCCAATAATTCTGTTCCTGGATCACCTGCGGATTCGCTCCTTTGCAAGAGTGCAAACCAACGATCCCCCTGCGGTTTCATTGACTTCGCGCGTCCAGCAGCCTACCATGCCCCGCATACTCGTGGAGCAAGGATGATCGGCAAAACCGTCGGCCACTACCGCATCCTGGAAAAACTCGGCGGCGGTGGGATGGGTGTGGTCTACGAAGCAGAAGACATCCGCCTCGGCCGACACGTTGCTCTGAAATTCCTTCCCGACGACCTCGCCCGCGATCCCCAGGCCCTCGAACGCTTCCGCCGCGAAGCCCGTGCCGCCTCCGCGCTGAACCATCCCAACATTTGCACCATCCACGACATCGGGGAGGAAGAAGGCCAGAGCTTCATCGCCATGGAATTTCTGGCCGGGCAGACACTCAAGCAGCGGCTGCAGGCCGGAGCGATTCCTTTTGAGCAGCTTCTTGAGTTAGCCATTCAAATCGCCGATGCGCTCGACGCCGCGCACAGCGAAGGCATCGTCCACCGCGATATTAAGCCGGCAAACATTTTCATCACGAAACGCGGCGCGGCAAAGGTTCTCGATTTCGGACTAGCGAAGCTGACCGGAGATCAGCCGGCCGCAGCCAATGCCAGCATGGCCACCCTCGAAGCCAATCTGACCAGCCCCGGCACTGCGCTCGGGACGGTGGCTTACATGTCGCCCGAGCAGGCGCGCGGCCTCGAACTCGACCGCCGTTCGGACCTGTTCTCGTTCGGCGCGGTTCTGTACGAGATGGCCGCCGGACGGATGGCCTTCAGCGGCAATACTTCGGCCGTGATCTTCGATTCCATACTGCACAAGTCCCCTGCCTCGGCGACCCGCCTTAATCCCGAGCTCTCCCCGGAGCTCGATCGCATCATCAACAAGGCCATCGAAAAAGATCCCGCGTTGCGCTACCAGAGTGCAGCCGAGATGCTGGCGGATCTGAAGCGCCTTCGTCGGGATACGAGTTCTGCACAGATTCCCGCAGCCACGGAGACCCCCAAACCGCGCTCGAAGAAATGGCTCATGCCTGCCATTGCGGCGCTGGTTGGGCTCATCGTGTTCGGTGCCACCATCTTCTTCTGGCAAGGCGCTGGCGGATCGAAGGAAATCTCTTCGATCGCGGTTCTCCCTTTCGTCAATTCGAGCAACGATCCCAACAGCGAATACCTGAGCGACGGTCTTACTGAGAGTCTGATCAACAACCTTTCTCAGGTCAAGAACCTCTCGGTGATGTCGCGCGCTTCGGTCTTTCATTACAAGGGCAAAGACGTCGATCCCCAGACGATCGCCCATGATTTAAAAGTGGAAGCCGTGGTCACCGGCCGCATCGTGCAACACGGCGACCAGCTCGTCATCAGCTCTGAACTGATTGACGCCCGCAACAACCGCAACCTTTGGGGTGACCAATACGACCGCAAAATTTCCGACGCGCTGGCCGTGCAGCAGGACATCACCGTCGCCATTGCGGCGAAATTACGAGAGCGCCTCGTGGGCGATGAGTCGAAAAAGCAAATCGTAAAAGGCGGCACCGCGGATCCAGAGGCTTATCAACTCTACCTCAAAGGCAGGTACAACCTGCAAAAGCGGACCGAAGATTCGTTGGGAAAATCCAAGGCCTATTTCGAGCAGGCCATCGCACACGACTCGAACTACGCCGATGCCTATCTCGGCATGGCCGACTATTACATTATCGCGCCAGACTACTCTCCACTTTCCGCCGTGGAAGCTGCCCCGAAAGCCCAGGCTGCCGCTCAAAAAGCATTGGCTATCGATCCCACGTCTTCGGAGGCGCACGCCGTATTAGGGGGTGCATATCAAAATCTCTGGCAATGGAATGACGCCGATCGCGAATATCGCCGCGCAATCGAACTCGATCCCAACAATGGCACCGCGCTGCAATGGTACGCGCTCTTCCGCGGGATGATGGGCGACCATGATCAGGAAATCGCCATTTTCAAACGTGCTCTGGCTGTCGATCCGCTGAATCTCGTTTTCAACGGCAATCTTGCGACGGCCTATGGGAATGCCCGGCAGTACGATCTCGCCGTCGAACAGTTCAAGAAGACTCTCGAACTCGATCCCGATGCCCCCGTCCGTCAGAATTTCGCCATCACCGCACAGGACATGGGCAACCACGATCTGTGGATCCAGGAATACGTAAGATCAGCCGAGATTAACAAAGACCCTGAAGACCTCGCGGTTGCCAAAGAAGTCGCCGCGGTCTATGCGAAATCAGGCTACCGCCCAGCGATGACGCGCCTGGTCCAACTGCAGATCCTCCAGTCGGAACACCGCTATTTCGATCCGGCCATAATTGCGTACAACTATGCTGAACTGGGTGAGAGAGAGAAGGCCTTCGAATGGCTGGAAAAGTCGTACCACGATAAAGGCGAAGGCTTGCAATTCATTAAAATCGTCCACCCTCTCGATAAATACCACTCCGACCCACGCTACGCCGATTTGGTCAAGCGCATGGGACTGCCGGCTAACTAGGGCGATCAGGGAAACGATGGCGAGGAACAGCCTGTAACCGCGAAGATCGCAAAGCTGTCGCCGGCGGAGGCCGCAAAGAACGTCTGCTTCCCTTGGAGGCGGTGCAAGGGGGAACAACTATCCACGATCACACCAGATTTGAAATTCCTTCGCGAGCATAGCGGCCGTTCTCGGCGTGTTTTGCGGCATTTCTTTGCGCCCTTAGCGGTTAAGTGCTTTTCCCTACCTACAGCACAGCGGTCTCATGAATCATCCGCCCTTCGGCGAACCTTGCGAAATTCAATAAAGACGAGTCGATCAGTTCCGTGTTCCCCGTCAAGATCAAATCACTCAAAATCTTCCCCGTAGCCGGCGCGTGCATCACCCCGTGCCCACTGAAACCGTTGGCCAGAAAAAATCCCGGCACCTCCGGCACCGCACCCAAAATTGGATGATGATCCGGCGTCATCTCGTACAGACCGGCCCAGGCCCGTTTCGGATTCACTGCCAGGTTCTCAAAGCAGGGCACCCGATCCGCCGCCCGGGTCAGAATCTTCTCGATGAACGACGGCTCGAACTCTGCCTTATACCCCGGCGTCTCCTCCGGATCGTTCCAAGCGAGCAGAAATCCCAGCGACTCCGGCCGGAAGTGAAAGCCATTCGACATGTCGATGATCATCGGCGCGGTGTGCGGAAACTGATCGAACGGCTCGGTCGGCACCAGCATGCGTCGCAGCGGTTCGACGGGAAGTTCGACATCCACCATCTTCGCAACGGACGCCGCCCAAGCCCCCGCACAATTTACGACGACGCGCGTCGAAACCGCACCCCGCGAAGTCTCGACCTCACATATCCCTCGCGCATCCCGCCGAATCGCGGTAACGCTGGTGTTCTTCCAAAGCTTAGCCCCATGCTCGGCCGCCCAGGTCATGAACCCGATCATTGCGCTGTAGGGATCGACGAACCCATCGGTCGCACAAAAACTTCCGCCGATGATGTCATCGCCCCGCAGCAGCGGAAACATACTGCGAATCTCATCGCCCGAAACGATTCGCACATCCTTCAAGCCGAGAGCAACCTGCTTCTCATAGTTCGTCCGCAGGTACGCCATGTGCTTATCGGAAGTTGCGCAGAACAAGTATCCCTGCGGCCGGTATCCCGCCGGATCCCCCAGCCGCTCATCAAAGCTCGCGTAGAAGGGAATCGCGTACAGCGACATCTGGATGTTGACGGTCGTTGAGAACTGCGCGCGCACCCCGCCCATGCTCTTGCCAGTCGAGCCCTTGCCCTGCTGCGTTTCGCGCTCAATCACAAGCACGTTGCTGCAACCGGCAGCCGTCAGGTGATAGGCAATGCTCGATCCGACAATCCCGCCTCCAACCAGAACGACGTCAGCCGTTTCCATGATCCCATCCATTGAATGTAACGGAGCATTGTATTCGCAAATCCCGGGATCGATTGCGTCGCCACTGAAGACAAACTTCAGTTACTTGCTGTCGCGATCAGGCGCAATACAATGAGGTTTTGGAGTCGCTGTGACCGTAAATCGTCACAAAATCGCGCGCCTGGCGCTGGTGGCGACGGTGTTGTGGATCACTTCTGCCGTCGCTCAAAACTCTTCTAAACCTGACTCGTCATCGCCTGCAGGAAACACCCAAACCCAGTCCAGCCCACTCGCCGCTGCCGCTCAGGAAGCCAAGGCTCGCAAGGCCAAGGCCGCCAAGGTCTTCACCGATGAAGATATGGACGTGCATAAGAGCCCGATTCCGATCATGAACCTGGAAGGGGATGACAACACCGACGCCGTCGTTGAGGCCATCCAGAAGTACAAGGAAAAACACAAGCCGGAAGAGACCGAAGCAGCAGTTCACGATTGGTATGACGAGTACGACGCCATGCTGGCGTCGAACGCTCGAGAAGCTGGCCAGTATCGTTCGCTGCGCGAGACCAACACCTTGAACGGATACGATCTCTGCCAGCAGAGCACCGACTATGAGCACTGCGAGAAGCGCCGGCAGTCGGAAATCCGAGGTCAGCGTATGGACGCTGCCAAGATCCGTCAGGACATGGAAAAAGTCGGTCGCATCCAGCAAGGTCTCATGAAAGTCCAGCGTGGGCTTGCCAGCCTTCACCTGAACTACTCGTGGTTCAAAGTCAGAAACGCCAACGGCGTCGGCTACCTCTTTCAATAGCCTCTATTGCGGCTGCAAAACCAGCGGGCGCTCCAGCCGGAAATGCAACACCGTCTCCGAGGGAACCTTCACCTGCTTGCCCCGCGTGAACAACTGCCCGAAAAATCCTCCGCCTGCGCCTGACGCTGCGCCAATTGCCGCGCCCTGTCCGCCACCCAGAATCGCGCCAAACAATCCACCCAGCGCGGCCCCACCACCTAAGAATTCCGCGGTGCGCTTGTTCTTTCCAAATCCTTTAGAGTTCGACTCCTTCAACTCCGAAGTAAACACCCGATGAGTCTTGCCGCTGATGTTCACGGTGTCGAGATCCAGGTACATGTATGGAGACCCGGCACCCCCGCCCGATTCCGACACGATCAAGAGCTTCGCCTTCGAATGCGCCGGGATGGCAACGCCCCCGGTCAGGTCGTCGACCGCATCCACCACCTCCGCCGAAAACCTCTGCCCGGATGATGCGTTATCCGAATCAATCTTCTCTTCGGTGCGAATCACGATCGCCGTTCCGGTAGGTATAACCTTAGATCCTTGCGGCGGTGCGGGCGCTACGCCGGCCGTACTCAAGACGAGCGACTCCACATCTTTCCGCGGAAATTCGTACAGAATCCCCATGTTGTCTTTAAATGCCAGCGGATCAGCCCCCGTGAACTTCCCGGAATACACCTTGCCATTGCGCAGAGTTACGATTTCGTTCGCCGTTGTGAACACGAGCGATTGCACATCGCGCATTGGAAGCGTATACCCGATTCCGCTCGTGTCGGTGAACCCGATCGCCCCGTCCTTCGCGCCCAGAAAGCTCCCGGAATAACTCGCGCCCTCGCGCGTGATAATGGTGTCAGCCGAGCAAATGGATGCCATCATCAACACGAAAGCCAACGCAACCCTGTCACGTCTTCTCATCTTCATCTCCGCCTGGAGTGCGCTCATCGATCCGCACGGATGTTCCCAGGAGGGCAGCATTCTACTCTTGTTTCAAAACTTCGACGCAGGCGGACAGGCCCACCCGTACCCGCCCCAGCGCCTTGAAGCCCTTCCGCTGCATCGATAGACTTAAAGAGATGCACATGCACGTGCATGCCGGGTCCGGGGCTGGCACCTCGAAGGTGCTGCGGATTTCCCTGTTCGTTACCCTGGCCTACATCGCCTTGCTGGTCTTCGCCGGATTGCGCGCTCATTCCCTCGCATTGCTTTCCGAGGCTGGCCACAATCTTTCCGACTTCCTCGCGTTGCTGCTGTCGCTGGTCGCCGTCTACTTGCAGTCCCGTCCGCCCAGTGCCACCAAGACGTACGGTTATCACCGCGCGGGAGTGCTGGCGGCCCTGATCAATGCCGCTTCGCTGGTCGTGATCTCGTTCTTCATCTTCTATGAAGCCTTCCGGCGCGTGCAGAACCCGCAACCGGTGCACGCTCCCCTGATGATGTGGGTCGCGGGCGCGGGCGTCGTGATGAACGGCGTGATCGCGCTCCTGCTCTACCGTTCGGGCGGCGATATCAACATTCGCAGCGCCCTGCTTCACGAAGTCGGCGACACGCTTTCCACCGGTGCCGTCATCGTCGGCGGCTGGGTCATCATGGCCACCCAGCAGTACTGGATCGACTCCGCTCTTTCGTTCGGAATCGGCGCGCTGATCCTATGGTCTTCCGTCGGGATACTGCGCGAGACCATGAACATCCTGCTCGAAGGCACGCCCCGCGGCATGAAGCTCGACCGCCTTGAAGCCGCCATCCGCAAGGTCGAAGGCGTCAACGATGTCCACGATCTGCATGTCTGGAGCATCGGATCAGAAAGCCACGCGCTCTCCTGCCACATCGCCATCGCCGACATCCCACCGTCTGTCAGCGAGCGCATTCTGCGCGACGTGAAAGAAGTCCTGCAACATGACTTCCGCGTGATCCACACGACGATCCAGTTCGAGCACGTCGAATGCGAAGTAGCCCACGGCTGCGTTATCCCGGTGGGCGAAGCGGAACATCATCACCATCACTAGGCCTGTTCGTCCCGATCGGGGCCTTCTTAGCATTGTCATCCTGAGCAAAGCGAAGGACCGGTGCACCGCTTTTGGCGCAACAGTCAGTGCGGAATCTCCTCCCTCTCACGTACCTTCACGCCCCGGCGAAAGTACTGTATGGCAGCCTGCACCTCCCAAATCGACTGCGTCTTTGCCAAAGACTCCAGATACAGATTTCTGCGGGCCACGGCCGGCAGATCAAACGACCACAGTATTGTCATCAGCGGATTGATGAAAAGTTTACTCGACTGTGTACGGTTGCTTCGGTGATAGTCCCCAAAGTGCCCTTCGATCGCCGAAACAATACTGCCATTGACGATGCTGGGCCGCTGCGGAGTTTCTAGATCTGCAATGTCGACCGCATCGATGTAGCGCTGCACCTCGCGCATCGATTTCAACAGCGCGCTCGCCCCCAGAAGGCCTCCTTCACGCGCGAGTGCCGAAACATTTTCCAACCAGTGCGCATGGCACACGCCGTGAAACGTGTCGATGCCGAACCCAACACACATCACGATTCGAACGGGAACCTCCACGCCGTTCACCGCAGCGAGACTCGTCATATCTTCTTCCGGCGTGCCCAGTCCAGCCTCGTCGCCGCGCAGAAGAATGTCGGTCCCACCATCCACCAGCACAATTGCATCCAGCCGCAGGATGTCGGCCAGCACTGCGTATCCTTGCTGAACCGGCCGCACTCCCAGCTTTTCAAACGCGAAAACACGAACGATCTTGTCGTCTCGGGAAAGAAAACGAGCCAGCGTTCGCTCTGGGAAGTAACCGTCAGAGCCGCTTGTGGAAGGCTCGACGACGTACAAACCCTGGCTGATTGACTGCGCATCGGTTCCGCCGAGATACGTGAAAGACATGTTGGCCAGAAACACATCTTTGCCGAGCGATCGCAGCCGCTCATAGACCGGCAGCCCGGCGTATACGTCGAAACCGCCGCCGGCGCCGGCGATCAAAATTCGATTGCAGTTCTCCAGGATGGAAGGGAGTCGCAGTGGATCCATGGGGTGATTCTGCCCGAAAGCGGGGAATTAGTCTCGCACGCCACCATTGAGACGGTCGCCCGACGCTGTTCATCTTCCTGCCTCACCCGCTGATGTGACCGTCATCACCCGATAGCGGCTTCAGAACACGCTACTCTGGTTCTGGCGGTCGCGCATGACACAGGTCACGGTCTTGCGTCAGCTCGCACCCGCCATCTGGAGGCGCCTGATGCCCTCACCCGCCAACAACCGCGCCGCCTGGCTCGAAGGGCCATCTGCCACTTGTTCCACTCCGCCTGAACCGGCCCGTCCCCGGCGCCTGATTCTCCTGGGTGCGCCGGGCGTCGGCAAAGGGACGCAGGCCAGCCTGCTGCGCGAACGACTGGGCGCTTGCCATCTCTCCACGGGCGACGTTTTCCGAGCGGCCGGCAAACGCGATGGGTGCGCGCCGTCCCCGGCCATGGCCGCCGCACTCGGCTTCATACGTCGGGGAGAACTCGTGCCCGATTCCACGGTCTGGGAAATGGTGCGCGAACGGAGCCAGTGCCTGCATTGCCGAGCCGGTTTCATCCTTGACGGCTTCCCGCGCACACTCGTGCAGGCTGAGTCGCTAAAGAAATTGATGGTGGAAGAGAAACTTTCGCTCGATGCAGTGGTGAATTACGAATTGCCGCTGGCGGAAATCGTCGAACGCCTGAGCGGCCGTCGCACCTGCGAGAACTGCAAGGCGGTCTATCACGTCACGCGCCAGCCGTCTCAAACGGCCGGTGTTTGCGACCACTGCGGCGCACGCCTCCTGCAACGTGAAGATGATCGCCCGGAGTCTGTCGTCGTTCGCATGGAGACCTACGAACGCAGCACCGCGCCTCTGATCGAGTTCTACCGGAATCTCGGCTTGCTGCTGCCGGTCGCAGCCACAGGATCACCCGACGAAATCTGTATTAGGACCCTCGCCAACTTGCAGAAGACCGTGGCTCACGCCAGTTCCTAGAGAAATCACTGGCTCGAACTCAGCGGTTAAAAAGATTTTCTCAGCGTCCTCTGCGGCCCTTCTCTGCGCCCTCCGCGTTCTAGGATTCTCCCACCCCGAGTCAGCAAACTTTGCGTTCTCCGTTGTTAAAAGCCCTACTTCCCCGTGGCATGACTAGCAAGAAACGCCTTCAGCGCCTCAGGCATGAAGTCCGCAGTGCTGAAAGCATTCGGCAACGCCGCCTCGAACGTAGTCATCCGAAACTGCCCGCGCCCATTCGACAAAATCAGCACGATCGGCGCTTTCCCGGCCGCATGGTTGAAGCTGCTGGCCTCGTAGCCGTACTGCCGGTCGCGATAATTCACCACCGGCCACTCGCCGTTCTCTCCGCTCACCACGATCGCTCGCAAGAAGTAGTCGCGTTCCGTCATCGCCTGCTGCAACACGCCGCCGATCGGGTAGCGATAGTGAAAAGCCGCATCATCCGCCCCGGCGGAGCGATACGTCTTGCCTGCGAATGAAAGCGCGGCCGCGCCCGTATGCCTACCCTTTGTAAACAGGGTCACTCCGCCTCTCCGCGCCTCCTCCGCCGACTGCACCAACTGCCGCAATTCTTCCGGCGCCAGCGGAATTTTTGCTGTTTGCACGTCGGGAAAGTCTCTTTCGCAAACGAGCTGATCCGCGAAGCGAGTCACCTTCACAGTCCGATCGCTCGCCTGCCCGCAGACAAACAGCAGGTGTTCGTAGTCGGTTGTCGCCAGTTGGTAGTCGCGGCAATCCCCGCAGCTGCTGGCCCCGCATTGATTGGCAAAGAATGCGAGGAAGCGAACGTTGCGCCGCGTTGTTTCCGGACCGTAAAGGGCAATCACATGATTCAAAACCGATGTTTCCCCGTGGATTCCCTCGGGAATCTCATACTCGCTGTTGCCGCCGACCACGACCCGCTCCTTGCCATCCTTCTCGAAAGCGGTGGCGACGCGCACGTTGAAATGCGAAATGCCCGGATCCGTTCCCGCCTTCTCCGCCGCGGCGAGGGCGTCGAAAATCTCATCGCGCAGCTTGGCATCCGTCACCAACGCTTCCGACTCCTTGGTGAACGTCCATTTCACAGTGGAGTCCGAGCGCAATTTCCACATCCCGGCGAGAACAACCACTCCGGCGAGCAGCGCTACTGTCGCGCTCGCTGCTTTTCCAAATCTGTTCATGAGATCCGTCCTCAGGTTTCCGTCGATTGCGGTCCTGTTTAACGTTTGGGATATTACGTCTGGCGTCCATCCTGCTGTTGGAAAATTTCTTCTGCTCTCTCGAGGGTGTCGGCGTCTTCTGGCGACTTGTCCGGCCGCAGGCGCACGATCCTTGGGAAGCGCAGCGCATATCCGCTCTCGTGCCGGTCGGACTTCATCACGTTGTTGAACGCAACCTCGAGCACGATCTTGGGCTCAACTTCGCGCCGGAAACCCTGGTCATCCACCGTGTGCTCCAGAAACCACTTCGTCATCTCGGCGATCTCGACATCGGTCAGTCCCGAATACGCTTTTCCGATATTCACAAGTCGTTCGCCATCGCGGACCGCAAACGTATAGTCGCTGAGCACGTGGATACGCTTGCCATGTCCCCACTCCACCGCCGTCACCACGACATCAAGGGTCGCGAGTTCGCGCTTCATCTTCAGCCATGACTTGCCGCGCCGCCCGGGAGTGTAAAGCGACGCGAGATCCTTGATCATGAGCCCTTCATTTCCGCGTGCTTGCGCCGCCGTGAACAACTCTTCGAGTTCATCCGGAGTCGAAGCCACTGTCGAAGGCGCGCGAATCAATCGTTCGACCGCGGTCTGCTCGTCCTCTCCAAAGATCAAAGAGCCCTGTGCCTTCCTCTGTGTCGGCGCCTGCCCTGAGCGAAGTCGAAGGGTGACTCTGCGGTGAATCATCCTCTCCTCCGCCAGCAACTCATCCAGAATCCGCATCCGCTCCCGCAGCGGTTTCCCCAGCATGAGCTCATCTTCCACATAAAGAACATCGAACACCATGTACACCACCGGCACCCGTCGCATCAGTTCAGCACTGACCTTCTTCCGCCCCAGCCGCTGCTGGAGCGCGCTGAACGGCAATGCCCGGCCTGCGTCGTCCTCGCTGTAACTCCAAGCCAGAATTTCTCCATCGAGAATGGTGTCCTTCGACAGTCCCGCCAATGCGTCGGGCAGTTCCGGGAATGATTCCGTGATCTCGTCGCGAGTCCGCGAGAAGAAGCGCACCTCGCCTTTCGACACATGCGCTTGCGCCCGGACGCCGTCGTACTTGTCCTCGATCGAAGCCTCCTCGAAGTAGCTGAGCGCTTCCTCCGCCGACTCCACCGGGCTCGCCAGCATGAATCCCAGCGGATGAAACATCCGCATGTGCGCTTCGCCCAGTGCGCCGCGCGCCGCCAGCCGCAACGTCTGGCCAATATCCCCGACCAGCATGTTGGCGCGCTGCACCTCGGCGAGGCTTCCTCCATAGGCGCGCGCAATTGCCTCCTCGACCAGACTCTCTTTCAATCCGATCCGCAAATCACCCGTCATGATCTTGACGAGATACTTGGCCTCGAGTCCGGTCGCGCGTGAAAGCAGCTCCCGCACAAGCACGGTCTTCGCCGCCGGACCGCGAGCTACAGCAATCTTCCGGAAGAAACCTTCAGCCTCGGCAACACCCAACTGATCTCGCGCAGCGTTACCCACCCCCGGCCGCTCGATGGAGCGACGGGCGTCCTCGCCCGTCGGCTGAGCGAAGCTAGCGTCCCTTCCCGAATTCAAGGTTCGCCTACCTGTCAGCGCCTCCCCTGCCACCGCGCCCACGTCTCCCAACTTCCGGTACTTCGCGGTCAACTCCGCGTCACTCCATCCCGATAACTCGGAAATGACTCGCCAAAGCAACCGTCCGCCGACCTGCAGCGTGGTCTCTTCCCACGTCGGGAACGGCTTGCCGGACAAAAACACCGCCGAGACAGACGCCTCCTCCACCGTGCGCGAAGTCAGATACTCTGCCACGATTCCTACCTTTAGCAGTCTCTTGGTAGTCGCTGCGATCGCCTCGCAGGCCTCGGCAAATTTCCTCATATGTGTGGCGCGGACACTCCTGTCCGCGAAACCTCTAGCACCCAACCCGACCTGTCAGGGCAAAAGCCCAAGACTCTGTTGTGGCTTACTCCATACATAAATAACGACTTACGCCGAGTCCCGTCTCAAAATCAGCTTGCCCTGTGATACCCTTAACTCCTGCTACTTCCCCTCCGGAAGTATCATCTAACGAATGATGCATTACCTGCGCAACATGTGGCGATTTCTCGTGGCCCTGCAGCTTTTGCCGGCGCTCGAAAGCGGTGAAGAGACGCTGGTCGGCGGCCAGGCTGTGCTTGAAGGCGTTATGATGCGGTCGCCGCACGCCTGGGCGATTGCTGTGCGCAGACCTTCGGGCGAAGTTGCCACCATGAGTGAGCCGCTCGAGCGTCCCTCCGAGAAACATAAGTGGATGGGCTGGCCGGTAGTTCGCGGTGTCATGACGCTAGGTTACGCAATGACGCTCGGCTTCCGTGCCCTGCGCTTCTCGGCCGACGTCGCACTGGAACAGCTCATGCCTGCCGAACAGCAAAAAGAAAAGAAGGCCGAAATCAGCGGCTGGGTGGCGGGCATCAACATCGCCATCTCGCTCGCCTTCTTCATCTTCATGTACAAGTTCCTGCCGCTGGCGGCGGCCACGGAACTGAAACGCGTCAATCCAATCTTCGGCAACCCGATCATGTTCAACGTGGTCGACGGCGTCATCCGCATTGCGCTGTTCCTGCTGTTCATCTGGGGCGTGTCGCTGATGAAAGACATCCGCCGTGTCTACCAATACCACGGCGCCGAGCACAAGACAGTCTTCGCCTTTGAGAACGGCGATCCGCTGAATGAAGTCGCCGTCCAGAAGTACTCGACGTTTCATCCGCGGTGCGGCACCAGCTTCCTGATGACGGTGATGATTTTCTCAATCGTGGTTTACATCGCGGCCAACGCGATTTACCCGGTCACGACTTTCTGGGCGCGCTTCGCAACGCGCATCGTCCTGCTGCCGGTAATCGCCGGCCTGTCCTACGAAATCATCCGCTTCGCCGCCAAACACCGCGGCTCGCTTTTCGCTCTCATGACCGCCCCCGGCCTATGGCTGCAGCGCATCACCACCCAGCCCCCGTCCGACGATCAGGTTCACTGCGCGATCGTCGCGCTCGACCAGGCGATGGAACTTGAAAAGCAAAACGGCGGCGAACTGGTAATTGCCTAGGGGGGCCTCCCCCCGTCCTCGGTCTTCGGTCGTCGGCTCAAGCCACTCTCGAGCCGAAACCCGTCACACACGACATGTTTAGTTATCCTTGGTAGAGTGGACCCTAGGGCACTAGCCTCGATGCTTGGAGGTGCCCATGTCATCCTCGTTTCGCGATTTGAGAGTTTGGCAAGACGCAATGAAACTGGCGAGTGAGACTTACCGAATCACGGCAGGTTTCCCAAAGCACGAACTGTATGGCCTTAGCCAACAGATGCGCCGGGCTGCAGTCTCGGTACCCAGCAACATCGCAGAAGGCAAGGGCCATCGCACCAACAGAGGATTCGCAAATTTCTTATTTCATGCTCGCGGGTCTCTGCTTGAACTTGAAACGCAGATCGAGATTGCATGTGATCTTGCATATCTGCCGAACGAACAGGCGGCGCATTTGCTGAGCCAGACAAAAACGGTGGGGCGAAGCCTGACTGGACTCATCAACGCCTTGACCGCGCCAGAGCAGCCTGGCAGGCCGGTGGAGTGTTTCGCCGACGACCGACGACCGACGACCGACGACTAAAACCCATGTTCGAAAGATTGCAGCAAATCGAAGCCCGCTACGAGGAACTGACCCAGGCCCTCGCGTCGCCGGAGATCGTCACCGATTCGTCCCGATACCAGAAGACCGCCAAGGCGCATAGCGAAGTCGCGCCCATCGTCGAGAAGTACCGCGAGTACAAGGATCTCACTCGCGGCATCGCCGAGAGCAAGGCCGTCATCGCCGAAGAAAAAGATCCCGACATGCGCGCCTACGCGCAGGAAGAACTCACCCAACTCGAGGCCCTTGTCGGCCAGGTGGAAGCCGACCTGAAAGTCCTCCTGATTCCCAAGGATCCGAACGACGAAAAAGACATCATCCTCGAAATCCGCGCCGGCACAGGCGGCGACGAGGCCACGCTGTTCGCCGATGAGATGTTTCGCATGTATTCCCGCTACGCTGAAACGCAGGGCTGGAAGGTGGAAGTTCTTTCAACCTCGGAATCAGCAGTCGGCGGTTTGAAAGAAGTCATCGCCATCATCGAAGGCAAGCGAGTCTTCTCGCAGTTGAAATATGAAAGTGGCGTCCACCGCGTGCAGCGCGTGCCCGCCACCGAACAGCAAGGCCGTGTGCACACTTCCGCCGTCACGGTTGCGGTGCTCCCGGAAGCCGAAGACGTCGATATCAAGATCGAAGCGAAGGACCTCCGCATCGACACGTTCTGCTCGTCAGGCCCAGGCGGCCAGTCCGTCAACACGACCTACTCCGCAGTTCGCATCACGCACATTCCCACGAATACCGTAGTCAGCTGCCAGGACGAGAAATCGCAGATCAAGAATCGCGAGAAGGGCATGCGCGTTCTGCGCTCGCGCCTGTACGAACTCGAAATGCAGAAGCAGCAGGAAGCTCTGGCGAAAGAACGCAAAGCCATGGTTGGTTCCGGCGACCGCAGCGAAAAAATCCGTACCTACAACTTCCCGCAGAACCGCGTCACCGACCACCGCATTGGCCTGACGATCCACCAACTCACCGAAGTGATGGACGGCAAGCTGCAGCCAATCGTCGACGCCCTGATCACGCACTACCAGGCGGAGAAACTGAAGAGCGAGGCCGCGCCGGTGGCCTAGATCGAAGGTCCGGAGATAGTGCCACCCGATTCCGAGTCGTCCTGGGACGAGCTAACCTGATCGCAAGCCTGCGTCTCCACTTACCCTCCTCCGCATTGTCATCCTGAACGAAGTGAAGGACCCATGCAATTCTGCCGTCGCCGCCCAACTGCATAGGTTCTTCGCTACACTCAGAATGACAACGCTACGCTCAGAATGACAAGTTTGTGGTGCAATAAGAGTGTGCTCCTCCGCGAAGCCCTCCAAACCGCGATCGCCCGCCTTACCGACGAGCACGTCCCCTCTCCGCGCCTGAACGCCGAGACGCTTCTGATGTTCACCCTCAACTGCGACCGCGCCCATCTCTACGCCCATCCCGAGCGCGAACTCACCGAAGAAGAGCACACACGCTATGACGAGGCCCTGACGCAGCGCACCAAGGGTGTCCCGGCGCAATACATCACGGGTCACCAGGAGTTCTGGGGACTCGACCTCATCGTTTCCCCGGCCGTACTCATCCCGCGCCCCGAGACCGAACACCTGATCGAAACCGTTCTGCCGCTCGCGCGCAAAATGAAATCTCCCTGCATCGCGGACGTAGGCACCGGCTCGGGCGCCATCGCACTCGCGCTAGCCAAGGAACTTCCTGACGCGGAAATCCACGCCACCGACAATTCGCCCGCCGCCCTCGAAATCGCCGAAGCCAATGCCGCCCGTCTTCAGCTGGAGCTCACGTTAAAGAATCACTATCCACCCAAGCGTCGCCTCTTTTTCCACGACACCAATCTGCTCGACGGACTCGAGGGGCTTTTCGATTTCGTCGTCTCCAACCCACCCTACGTAGGGTTGTCAGAGGAAGACGAAGTCCAACTCGAAGTCCGCAAGTTCGAACCGCGCAACGCGGTGTTCGCAGGAGCCACAGGCCTCGAAGTGATCGAAAAACTGATTCCGGCGGCGCACGCAGTCCTGAAATCCGGCGGCTACCTTGTAATGGAAATCAGCGGCACCATTGCGGAGGCTGTTCAATCTCTCCTAAGTGGCTGGGAAGACGTGACAATCACGAGTGATCTGCAGGGAATTCCACGTATTGCCTGTGCACGCAAGCCGCGGCCTTGAATCCTCAGCGCCTAAAGGCGCGTTGCTCTGCACGCAAAGCGGCACGCCTGAAGGCGTGCCCTGATACGAACCGCACTTCGCCTCTTGAACTACGTGCTGCCATGCGAATTGCGTGTTGCTTTGCGAGTTGCATGTCGTATTACGAACTGCATTACACATTGGGCTTGTATCAGGGCATCGCTTTAGCGATGCCGTTTGCGCTTCCGTTGAAGACCCCTTTAGGGGCTGTCTCGGAGAGGGCACGACTTTAACCACGCCATCAGCCACCTAAAGAACCAGTCGATCCTCGCGACCGCCGCTCTCAAAACTAGAATCAAACAAAACACGATTGCATCTAAATCGTTGATACTTTCACCCGGGGGTATGCCGATGCAATTCAAGCCCTTTCTCCTGGACATCTGGCTCGACCAATACGAACACGGCATTGAATTCAACCTCGCCGCCAGCACCGGTCCTACCTGGACCGTGAATGACGTACTCGCCCTCTCCGACGACGAGACGCGTCACGGCTTTCTGAATCACAAGCTCATCTACAATCACCCCGCCGGCACCGACGGCCTCCGAGAAGCCATCGCCGAAATGCAGAGCGTCCCGGTCGATGCCGTGCAGATTGTCACCGGGGCGTCGGAAGCGATCCTGGCGCTCATGTGGCTCGCCGCCGAGCCGGGCGCGAATGTCATCCTTCCGCTTCCAGGGTTTACTACATTCTCGGCGCTGCCCGACTCGCTCGGCCTTGAATCGCGCTACTACCGCGTGCGCCGCGAAAACAATTTCCGCACCGACATCGACGAAATCAAAAGTCTGGCCGACTCGAAGACCAAGCTCGTTCTGGTCAACAACCCGCACAATCCGGCGGGGGCCACCGTCAGCGACGACGACTTTGAGGCCTTGCACGACTTCACCGCCGCACGAGGCATCCAGTTGATCAGCGACGAGGTCTATCACCCGATCTATCACGGCCGCGCAACGAAATCCGCAGCTCGCTTGCCGCATGCGACCGTGATCAGCGACCTCTCCAAAGCCTTCTCGATCCCCGGTGTACGCACCGGTTGGATGATCGAGCACGACGCCCAGCGCCGACAGCAATACTGGACCGCGCGCGCCTACTTCTCGGTCTGCAACTCGACTACGGGTGAGGCCCTCTCCGAGATCGCCATCCGGAAACGCGACATCGTACTCGGGCGCACGCAGGAAGTCGCCTCGCGCAATCTGAAAATGCTAGATCAATTCATGAAGAAACATGCCGACGTTCTGGGATGGATCCCGCCGCAGGGTGGCATGACTGCCTTCCCCTGGATGGTCAGCGGCGAGAATGCGCGCCCGTTCTGCCAGGCCGCCACCGAGCGCGGAATTCTGCTGGCCCCAGGCGATTGTTTCGATTCCCCTTCGCATTTCCGCATCGGGTTCGCGGCCGCGGGCGAAGATTTTCCCAAGGCGCTCGATCGCTTCGGGCAGTTTGTGAAGAGCTGGTCGTCTAAGATGGTCACGGCCTGAACACCGCAGCGCCTGAAGGCGCATTCGTGCGGGTCCATACGGCACGCCTGAAGGCGTGCCCTGTTACAAACCGCATCGAGGAGCATGTCAGCAGCGGATCGGGTTGTCCGCGGCAGATCGGAATTCGGGTCACGGGAGTGTCGGCTGACTCTGATGAGATCGTTACCAGGACTCGCAGCGACATCCGATCAAAATGCATGAAGGATTTGTATCAGGGCATCGCCTCAGCGATGCCGCGGGCAGCTTCATAACGAGCCCCATTAGGGGATGTGTTGGGGAAGGGCACGGCTTCAGCCGTGCCGACAAAGACTGCAAAAGAGGGGGCTTCAGCCCCTGAGGTGCTCCCCTAGAACGTCACCCGAAGCCCAATCTGCGCCGCGAACGGAATCCCCACCGTGGTCCCCGGCCCAAAGAAATCTCCCAGCGCTCCGGCTGGCTTGCGCAGTTGATTCAGGCTCGTAATCGGAATCAAGGTGCTGCAACTCGCATCTCCACAGAGGTCGGTCACGTTGCCATTTGCCACCTGATCGGGAGGGACCGGCAAAGCCGCCACATCTGCCACGAAATTATTCGACGGATTGCTCCGGTTAAACAAATTGAAGAACTCGATAAAAGGATTCACTTGCGTCCGCTCGCCGATCCGGAAGGGCCGCGCTACCCGCACATCGACTTGCATGTAGGGCGTTCCGCGGAACTGGTCCATCGTGGTCTTGACGCTGTTGATCACGGCTCGATCGGCGCCGTTAGCCAGCGTAAACGGTCGCGCACTCTCCAGCTGCGTCAGCGTGCTCAACTCAATTCCCAGCGGCAGATGCGCCGTCCCGGCCAGCACGAAGCGATGCCGCACGTCTTCGCCCGACGGTCCGTAGTCTCCCGGCGCGAACGCGTTGAGCGGATCGCAGACACCATTCACATAGTCGAACAGCTCGCCGACGGTGCAGCCCCACGTCTTCGCGTTGGCCAGCGTGTAGTGCGCCACCAGGTTCAGGCGTTGCATGTTGCCCTGCAACTTCAAGGTTACTGCGTCATAGCTCGACCGGTTGTCGGTCTTGTACACATCGACGTTCGGCACCACATCCGCCTGTGCCGGATCATCCGGAGCCAGCTTCGGCGTGAGCAAGCTGTCTCCGCCCGCAAAGGGATAGGCGCGATAGGCGTGCGTTCCATTCTCATGCGTCCAGTCAGCGCTGAACGTCCAATGCTCGTTGAATGCGTGTTGCATACCGGCGCCGGCATGCAGCGCGTACGGCGTCTTGTAGTTCGGATCTATGATCGCGCCCTGTCCGCCGAAGGTCGCACCTGGCAGGCACCCCGAATTGTCGACCGCTGGATTCGTGGGGTCCGTGCATACCCCCGGCGCCGCGTTCACTGCCTGAAATGCTCCCACCCATCCATTCTGCGCGAGATCGTTGTAATAGATTCCAAAGCTCGCGCGGAACACCGTGTTCTCCATGCGCCCTGGGGAGTACGCGAGGCCGAGCCGCGGGCCGAATTGCTTTCGGTAGTCGTGCGGCGCCGCTGGAATCAGATTGATGCCCAGCGCCTTCAGAGTGATGAACGCCGGATTTTCGACCTGGCTCCGTCCCGAGCCTCGGAACAATCCAAAGGTCGTATCCCAGCGCAGGCCGTAGTTCACGGTGAGGTGCGAATTCACGCGCCACGAATCTTGCGCGTACAAGCCCAGTCGCCGGATACTTTGCGTGAATCCGCCATCGCCAGCCGGAGTCGCAGTGCAGGCGACATCATCCGGCGCAGGCGTCAGGCAGCTGGGATCGAAATAAAACTGCCCGGGATTCGCCGCGTAGAAGCTCGGATTGTTCGCGTACTGCAAAAATCCTTCCTCGGTCCCCGACAGCGCCCCGCTCAACACCGGCTCGTGAATGAAGTTGATGCCGAACTTCGGGGAGTGTTTGCCCGACGAATGGCTCAGGTCGTAGCGGAACTGATATTTCTGCTGCTTGCGAAGCACGGGAAACGCCGTGATCGGCGTCTGGAACTGGTTGTCGCCGAAAGTCTCGAATCCCGAAATCGTCGAGAAGGTCGAGCTGAACGGAAACGCCAGTGCGAATCCCAGATACTGATTGCGCCCTTCGGTGTGATGCAGAAAGCTGGCGTCGAATGTGAACGAACCCAGCCAGGTCGGGCTGAATGTCATTTGGTTATTCAGCACGATGTTGGTGTACTTCGATCCCGACGTTGCGCCCGTCGAGGGTAAGGTCGCCTGCTGCACCAGGTCGTTGTTGGTCGTGTAGTTGTCGAGCGATCCGCGAATGAACCACTGCGACCGCTCCGACTGCGCCCAGTCCAGTCGCAGCGATCCCATGTAATCGCGGAACGGCACCTTCACCGAATTCGGCACCGCGATCGAGTTCACTCCCACGGGCTGCCCTTCGAGATTGAAACCCTGGATCATTCCCGCCGAAGCCAGTGTTGAGAGCGCAGTGAACTCAGCAAGGTTATCGGGACTGTAGTTGATGCTCGCGTTTTCGTGCACGCCTTCAAAAGATCCGAAAATCCAGACTTTGTCTTTCTTGACTGGCCCGCCGAGCGTGGCCACATAGTTCTGCCTTGAAAAGGGCTGCTTGGGCTGCGGCGCGGGATTGTCGATCGGGAAACGCGCGTTCAGCGCCGACGCGCGCTCGTAGAATGCTCCGCTGCCATGCCACAGATTGGTACCGTGCTTGGTCGTGATGACCACCGACCCGCCCACGGTGCGACCGGTGTCCGCCTCTTCATTCGAAGTGCGCACGGCGAATTCCTGGATCGCATCGGGCGAGAAGTTCTGCAGAAAGCCGCCAATGTAGTCGTCGGAGTTGTCGCCGCCGTCCACCGACAGATCCACATTCAATCCTGAACTTCCCCCAAACGACACAGCCGTGATGCGCGCCTTGGTCGGATCCGACGGCTCGACCGGCTGGGTTCCCGGCACAAGATAAGCGATGTTGGCGAAGCTGCGGTGCGCCAGTGGAATAGTCTCCAGGTCGCGAGAACTGACCGCGCCTTGATGCACCGCGCTGGCCGTGTCGATCGGTTCGCTCGTAATCGAAGACGCCTGGCCCTCGACGTTCACCGATTGCGGGGCTGCTGCGGGCTTCAAAGTGACGTTCACATCACGCACCATGCTGACGACCACATCGACGTCGGCGCTGGCTTCCGCAAACCCGCTTGCCGTCACCGTCACGTGATAAGCGCCCGGCAGCAATCCCTCAATGCGAAATTCCCCGCTGCCGTTGGCTTCGCCCTCGCTCTTGAGCCCGGATCCCTTGGATTCGGCGACGATTTTTGCTGCCGTCACACGCGCCCCGCTGGTGTCCTGCACTTCGCCGCGCAAGGCTCCGCGTGGGTTCTGGGCGTCGAGGCCTGTTACGCACAGCCCGAGCACTCCGACGACGGCCAAGGCGAGACAACGCTGACGAAGGCGCAGAAAGAAATTCGAGAATTTCATGGTTGGTGGTACTCCGGATGGATCTGCTTTCACCGCGCCATCGGGGGATGTGGGCTTGCCCCAGGCCGGCTGGCGCACACAGAACCGAATGAGACTAGCTGGAACGCGCAGCTACTACCAGTATCGTAGCGATTCGCATGAACGTACCCGTAGAAGATTCGATGCCCGCGTGGCGCGGACACTGCTGTTCGTTTTGGAAGTACGTCAGGACACCGAAACAAAAAAAGCTCCCGCATATCGCGGGAGCCCTTGAGTTACAAGCCATTAGCCAGAAGCCATCAGCGAAGTCCTACCAGGTCACCGCCTGTGTATAAATTTGCATACTCGCCCCATCGCGAGTGTCCGCCCAGGCTGCATGCACCACGCCATCGGGCCCCGCGACGATCTGGGTGTAATCGCCGAAGAATCCGCAGCCCGGGAAGCCTACGCACGGATTGAACGGCTTCGTGCTGACGGCTTGCTGGACTGGAAACGTGTTGCCGCCATCCGTCGACTTGCCGACGAAGTACTCGACCTTGGTCAATGCAGGATCGTTGCGATCGTCGTACCAGCCAACGTAAACGGAGCCGTCACCTTTCGCAGTCGCCCACGGGAAGAAGTGATGCCTGCCATTGCCGAACGTGTCATTGTTCACGCGATGAGTGGTCGAGGTTCCCGTCTGCGTGTTCACGACCGCCACGTACACGCTAGGCGTTCCCTCGAGCGCACCGCCCGCAATCTGGCTGGCCGAGAACGCGCAGTAGGCCGTGTCACCAGAAATCCCGCAGCCCGGGGCCACCGTGCCAAAGTCGCGGAATCCCCAGTTCAGGCTGTTCAACCCGTTGTAGAAGAAGCTCGCCACCGGAGTTGCCGTTACCTGCCACGCGCCATTCTTCAGCGTCGACATGCGCATGCGGATCACTCCGCTGGGCGCCGTGAAGTCGTCGAAGAAAATGTGCGGCGTACCGTGGCTGTCGATCACCATATCCGAGAATTGATCCTGCACGTAAGCACCGCTCACTCTGGCGGGCGCCGAGAACGGCAAGTTTGCCCCAGCCGCGTGCGATTCCAAAATGGCTGACGAGAACGCCGGCACATGCGCCTTGCCATCAACGCACGGCTGATCGTTGCAGAACAGTGTGTAGTACACGTAGATGGTCCCGTTATTGGGGCTGCCGGGCACCGCATCCACGGTGATCAGCGGCTTGTCGAGCTGTGCCGGACACAGGAAGTTAGTCGCGCCGCTGCATTGCTGGTTATCGACGATCGTGGGTACCAGCGAAGCGTAGGTGCCGTTTGAGAAGCCTTGCACCTCTTCCACCTGCGTATCGAAGTTTTCGTAAATCCCGTCCACATTGAAGTCGAGAATGGTGTTGCCGGAGATAGTCGACAGATAACTTTGGCCTTTGTCATCGAATGCCACGCCCGGGTCGCTCTGGAAGTTGTAGGGCGCAAGGCTCGTCACGGGATCTACTCCAATCACCATCGAATCGTCGGTCCAGGCCAAGCCGCCATTGGTCGACACATGAAAGAACTGGTGGTCGTAGTTTTCCCGGAAGTCATTCGACATCACGACGAAGTTCTTGCCGTTAACGGGATCCACGGCCATTCCGATCTCCGCCTTGGGCCACGGGTTGCGGTCGCGGTTCACTTTCACGTTCGTTCCTGCAGACGTCGCGGCGGCAGTGGCCATGGAAGCCAGCTTTGCCGCCCCCAACTTTTGCATGCGCTGCACCAGCTGTTGACGCCCGCCGGGAGGGATCTCGGCACCCTCGCGATCGAAAGGCGCCTTGTGATGCGCCTGCATGTAGGTGACGAGGTCTTCCAGGTTCTGCGGTTTTGGAACCTGTGCTTGGACGCAAAGTCCGCCGGCTAGCAGGCTCGTGAGTAGTACTAGCGACTGAGTAGCTCTGGATGAGGGAGTGAACACGACTGAATCCTCCTTGGGGTTAGGGACACGTACGTAGAAGCGGCGCGCTGCCGCCCAAGAGTGGTCTGTCGGGAGAATGGGACGCTACTCGCCCGGGCAGTTCTTTAATGCAGTAGGTCTAGGGAAGTGCTGTTCCGCGGGATGGCTGCCCCGGAGATCAATCCGTAACGCCCCAGATGGCGGTTGCCTCCAAACCCGGCGCTCCTCGCGGAATTCGAGTCAGGGCATCAGGTTTTAGTGCATAGGAGTGGCGGAGTCAAGGTGAATCTGCAAGCAGTCTCCGATTGCAAATCTTTGCTCAAGCAGAGAACTCAGGAAGGCAAGAGCTTGAGAAGGGCAAGCGTCTGAGAAGACCAATGTTCTCGAGATAGTCAACTGGGAACACCAATGCGCTCAAGTAGGACAAGCTACGAACACCAATGCTAGGTGGGCATCTGGGCATACCACTGTCCTTAGGGACTTATCTGGCAAGATCAGCTCTGAGGGAAGGACAAGCTTATAGGAAGGCACGCTTCAGAGGCTGCGGGAAAAACTCTGCCGGCTGCCAAGAACGGGAAGGGCACGAGTTCACTCGTGCCGCTAAATCCCTGAAAGTTTGTGTTGCGCTTCAGCGCCAGAGGTCTGCGATTTGGCAGTAGCTGCTTTTTTCCAAAACCGTCCATCCGTGCCACCACGCGCGACCATTGCGAGGGCTTTAGCCCCTGCGGGAAGCTTCCCACCAAAAATTCAATTGTCAGGAAAATTCTGCGCTACCGCTTCACCACGGCTGGCTGGATCTCCTCCACATCGACCCAGTTCGTCGGATAGTTCCCGGTATAACATGCCGTGCAGTAGTCGGTCTTCTCACCTTCGCCGCAGGCCGTCTTCAATCCCTCGAGCGAGAGATACGCCAAAGAATCCGCCCCGATATATTCGCGAATTTCCTCGATCGTTTTGTTGGCGGCGATCAACTGGCTCTTCGAGGGCGTGTCCACTCCGTAGAAGCAAGGCGAAATCGTAGGCGGACACGAAATCCGCATGTGCACTTCCTTCGCGCCGGCGTTGCGCACCATGCGCACGATCTTTTTGCTGGTCGTTCCGCGCACGATCGAATCATCAATCAGCACCACGCGCCTGCCCTCTAGCAGAGACCTCACCGGATTGAGCTTCAGACGCACGCCGAAGTCACGCACCGTCTGTTTAGGCTCGATGAAGGTCCGACCCACATAGTGATTGCGGATCAACCCAAACCGGAATGGAATCCCGCTCTCCGCCGCGTAGCCGACGGCCGCAGTAACCCCCGAGTCCGGCACTGGAACAACGACATCCGCCTCCACCGGCGCTTCGCGAGCCAGTTGCCGTCCCAGATTTTCGCGGCTTTCCTGCACTGACCGTCCGAACACCTGGCTGTCGGGACGCGAAAAGTACACGTGTTCGAAAATGCAGCTCGACTGCGGTCCGGTCGGCGAATAGAACCTCGAGGTCACGCCCTCGGGACCGACAATTACGAGTTCGCCGGGTTTCACGTCGCGCTCGTACACTGCACCAATCAAATCAAACGCACAGGTTTCCGACGCAAACACGATCGTGTCTTTGCGCACGCCTTCCGCCGCCGGAATGCGTCCCATGGCCAGCGGCCGGAACCCGCGCGGATCGCGCGCCGCAAACACGCGGTCGGCCGAAACCATCACCAGCGAAAACGCGCCTTCCACGCGGCGTAGTGCATCGGCCATCGCCTCGGGCAAAGTATGCTCGCGCGACATCGCGATCAGGTGCACGATCACTTCCGTATCGCTGGTCGTCTGGAAAATCGATCCCTGCGCTTCCAGCCGCGAGCGGATCTCCTGCGCGTTTACCAGGTTCCCGTTGTGCGCCACCGCCATGGAGCCTTTGTTCGACTGCACCAGGATCGGCTGCGCATTCAGCAGCGCCGAGTCCCCCGCGGTCGAGTAGCGCGTATGCCCGATGGCCAGCGTGCCGCGCAGCTTGGCCAGCACGTCCTCGACAAAGATATCCGCGACCAGCCCCATCGCCTTGTGCGCGTGCAAGGTCATCCCGTCAGAGCTGACAATCCCGGCCGACTCCTGCCCGCGATGCTGCAAGGCATGCAGCCCGAGATAGGCAAGTTTCTCTGCCTCCGGGTGCGCATAGATCGCCACCACCCCGCACTCTTCGCGAAATTTGTCGAAAGTCAGCATCTAGCTCTTAGCCCTTAGCGGTTAGCTCGATCTTCTCTGCGCCCTCTGCGGTAGTTCTCTGCGGTCTCTGCGTTTCAAGCTTTATAGATTTCCTTTTCGAACTTCGCGTCAACTTCGCGAACTTTGCGGCGAAAGGCTTTGCGGTCTGCAATGTGAAATTAGACCGCCACCGCCTCAGGCTCCGTCCGCAACGCCCGCTCTAGCGCGGACTCGTACGACTTGCTCAGATCTCCGACCGATGCCGAGATCGCAACCCGTCCATCAACCCCGATCTCAACCTGCCCGGGCACCGTCTCCCCGAGCACATCCACCGCCAGCCCATGCTGGCCAGCTATTTGTTTGATTCCCGCCAACCTCGCCGGGTCGCACGCCAAAACCACCCGGCTCGCGTCTTCCCCGAAAAGGCCAAATTCCGCAGGCAGCCCATTCGACGCCACATCCACCCGCAACCCGATCCCCTTGGGAAACGACTGCTCCGCTAGCGTCACCGCCAGCCCGCCCGAAGAACAGTCATGCGCCGACTCCACCAGACCAGCCTGAATCATCTCGACCAGGCCCTTCTGCAGCGCCGCTTCTTTCTCCAGATCCAGCTCCGGCGGATATCCCCACACCGCGCCCAGGATTTCCTTCGCATACTCCGACGACCCAAATTCCGATTCTGCATCGGTGATATCGCCCGGCTCGCTCCCGCGCAATAGCACAATCGTGCGTCCCGCCTTGCGGAATTCCATCTTCGTGGTTTTGTGCACGTCTTCGAGGATTCCGACAATGCCCAACACCGGCGTCGGGTAGATGCCTTCGCCCAAGGTCTCGTTGTAAAAGCTGACGTTGCCGCCCGTGATGGGCACTTCCAGTTCCTCGCAGGCCTTGGTGATGCCATCGATGACCTGCGAGAACTGCCACATGATGTGTGGCTTCTCGGGATTGCCGAAGTTCAGGCAATTGGTCGCGCCGATCGGCGTTGCTCCCGAGCAGGCCACGTTGCGGCAGGCCTCCGCCACGGCGTGCATCGCACCGAGCCGCGGATCGAGATAGCACCAGCGCCCGTTGCCGTCGAGCGCCATGGCCAGGCCTCGCTGCGAACCCTTGATCCGGATCACGCCCGCATCGGCCGCGCCCGGACCCTCGACGGTGTTGGTCTGCACCATCGAATCGTACTGCTGCCAAACCCAGCGCTTCCCGCAAATGTTTGGACTGGCCAGCAACCGCTTGAAATTGGCGGTGAGATCCATGGAAAGGCTGGCGCCCATGCTCTCCTCGCCTGAAGAAACGCGCGCCGCGCCATTCGCAGTGGAGTTGGCACTGGGGAAGGGCACGGCTTCAGCCGTGCCGATAGACCCGTTCAAAGAAGAGGGCTTCAGCCCCTGAGGTTTGCTGTTTGCAGCAAATGCCAGTCGGACATGTTCCGGCATCTCGCGCTCCACAGGAGGCTCCCATCGCTCGAGAGGCCGCTTGTACACGGGCGCATCGTCAGTCAGCGCCTCATTCGGAATCTCCGCAACCAGTTCGCCGTGCTGGCGAACGCGCATCACATTATCGCGCGTTACATGCCCGACTTCGACCGCATCCAGCCCCCACTTCTCGAACACGCGAAACACTTCCGCCTCGCGGCCCTTTTCCGCGACCAGCAGCATGCGCTCCTGCGATTCCGAGAGCATGATCTCGTACGCCGACATGCCGGTCTCGCGCTGCGGCACGCGATCGAGTTCAATCTCCAGCCCAACCTTGCCGCGCGCCCCCATCTCGCAGGTCGAACACGTCAACCCCGCCGCGCCCATATCCTGGATGCCAACCACCGCTCCCGTCTGCATGGCCTCCAGGCAGGCCTCGAGCAAAAGCTTCTCGAGAAACGGATCGCCCACCTGCACATTGGGCCGCTTCGCTTCCGAAGCCTCGCTAAATTCTTCCGACGCCATGGTCGCACCGTGAATACCATCGCGCCCAGTCTTCGCGCCGACGTAGATCACGGGATTTCCTTCGCCCGCTGCCTTTGCATAAAAAATCTGATCACGTCGCACCAACCCGAGCGCAAACGCATTCACCAGCGGATTCCCGGAGTAGCAAGCCTCGAACTGAGTCTCCCCGCCAAGATTGGGCACCCCAAAACAATTCCCATAAGAAGCAACGCCGCTAACCACTCCTTCCATGATGGAGTGGTTCTTATGAATCTCAGCCTGTGTGGAGCGGACACTCCTGTCCGCTGCCGTTGACTTTGACTTGGATTCTTCAATCGGCCCAAACCGCAAAGAGTCCATCACCGCCACGGGCCGCGCGCCCATAGTGAAAATATCGCGCAGAATTCCGCCGACACCGGTAGTCGCCCCCTGAAACGGCTCGATAAACGACGGATGGTTATGCGACTCAATCTTGAACGCACAAGCCCAGCCATCGCCGATGTCGATGATCCCCGCGTTCTCCCCAGGCCCCTGCACTACCAGCTTGCTGCGGGTGGGCAACCGCTTCAGATGCATGCGGGACGACTTGTAGGAACAGTGCTCGCTCCACATCACGCTGAAGATGCCGAGTTCGGTCAGTGTAGGCGCGCGTCCACCCAGCAACTGCTCGATCTTGAGATACTCCTCCGGCGTCAAGCCGTGCTCCCGGATAACTTCCGGAGTGATGGCTGGGTTCTGAGGCTGGGTCATGGGTGGAAACAATATTGTAAAGCACGCCGATGATTCGTAGCGCCGGCATCTTGCCGGCAGTCGCGAGGGCGTCCCGCCCTCGCTGCGGTCCGTGGCAAGGCCGCCGGGACGGCGGCGCTACGATATGCAGTTGGCGTGCGCTCCCTCGCCGGCCACCTTGGCGGTTCTTCCCTATACTGAATACTGATCCTCCATGAAATCCGTCATCGTCGGCACCGCCGGCCACATCGATCACGGCAAGACCGCGCTGGTAAAGGCGCTGACCGGCATCGATGCCGACCGGCTCGAGGAAGAAAAGCGGCGCGGCATCACCATCGACATTGGCTTTGCGCGCCTCGAACTGCCCGCCCCAAACGGGGAGAAGCTGCGCCTCGGTTTCGTCGATGTCCCAGGCCACGAGCGTTTTGTGCGCAACATGCTGGCGGGGGTTGGCGGCATCGACTTGGTGCTGCTGGTGATCGCCGCCGACGAGGGAATCAAGCCGCAGACCCGCGAACACTTCGACATCTGCCGCCTGCTGGCTGTGCGCCGCGGCATCACGGTGCTTACCAAGTCCGACACCGTCGATGCCGAAACGCTCGATGTCGTGCGACTGGAAGTCGAAGAATTCCTGCGCGGGTCGTTCTTGGATTCGGCGAACTCCCCGATCGTCGCGGTAAGTTCGCTCACCGGCGCGGGCCTGCCCGAACTAAAGCAAGCAATCGCAAAAGTTGCCCAGGAAGTGCCCGCAAAGGATTCGAATGCGCTCGCGCGCCTTCCCATCGATCGCGTATTCACGATGAAGGGTTTTGGCACGGTGGTAACGGGCACGCTGATCGCAGGCACGATCCGCAGGGAAGACGAGTTGGAAGTTTTTCCAACCGGCAAACGCGTCCGCGTGCGCGGCGTGCAGGTGCATGGCGAAGCAGCGGATGCGGCCTTCGCCGGCCAACGCACCGCGTTAAATCTGGCCGGAGTCACTGTTGAGGAGTTGTCCCGCGGCATGATGCTCGCCCCCGCGGACACCTTTCGCGCGACTCGTCGCATCGACGTGTCGCTCTCGCTCTTGCCGTCAGCCAAGCCACTCAAGGACCGCGCCCGTGTCCACTTGCACGCGTACACGTCGGAAACCGTTGCCGAAGTTGCGCTGTACGGCGGGAGCCTCGTGAAGCCAGGTGCCAATGCGTATGCGCAATTACGGATGGCGGAGAGCGCGCTGCTTCTGCCGGGCGATCGCTTCATCCTGCGGCAGTTCTCACCGGTGGTCACGATTGGGGGCGGCGTGATCATCGAGAACACTGACCGCACCCGGGAGAATACTCGAGCCGAGAAAACTATTACGATCTGCTCAGTTCCGGCTCGGAGCTTTAACCGATCGAGAGCCTGATCTTTCTGTGCGCGTGATAGCGCGCGGCATGCAAGGTCTGACCATTGCGGAAGTAACGCCCGTACCGGTTGGCGACGTGACGAGATTGAAAGGTTAGATTCCTCTCGATGTCCCCGATCGAGCAGATTGGAGATGTGCTGCTTCCCGGTTGGCGATCGATATGATTCGCAAGGGACTGGTTGGCATAATCGAAGGCTTCCACAAACGGAATCCGCTGATCACCGGAATGGGCCGCGAAGAGCTTCGCGGCCGAATGAAAGGGTGTTGGAACGGCGACCGTTTCGCCGCTCTCTTGAACGAAGCAGTGCAGGCAAAAGCAACTCGAACTCGCCGGTGACCTCGTCCGCCTCCCGGGTCGCGGCGTCGTGATGAAAGACGAGGAGGCCGAATCGAAGAAGACCATCGAGCAGGCCTTCGCGTCAGCCGGATTGCAAGTTCCGGCGCTGCCGACCGTGCTTGCCGGTTTGAAAGTCGACAAGGCACGCGCCCAAAAGATCGTGACACTGCTCTTGCGCGACAAGGTGCTCGTGAAAATTTCCGATGAACTCGTATTTCATCAATCGGCCTTGGTAAATCTGCGCAATCAGTTGACGGCCTACAAAGCAAAATCCCCGCCCGGCACTGTAGCCAGGATCGACGTAGCGAAATTCAAAGAAATGACCGGCGTGAGCCGCAAGTACGCCATCCCGCTGCTCGAGTATCTCGACCGGGAACGGGTCACGAAGCGCGTAGGGGACGAGCGCGTGATTTTGTGAGCAGTGGCTGTAAATAAGTAGCGCCGGCATCTTGCCGGCAGTCCTGAGGGCATCCTGCCCTCAGCGGCGGGCCCCTGACAATTTTGCCTGGTTCGAGAGGTGACACACCTTCATCCAAGAAATTGGAGGCTACGTTCATGCCACGCATTCGCGGCGCCGACCCATCGCAGCAGAGCTTTCTAAGCGGTCTGTTTACCCGCATCGTCTATGCGCTCACCAGGCGCAAAGTCGGCCGGGTCGTCATGCCGGTGCAGGTTACTGCGCATCATCCGGCAATTCTTTGGGGATACGGGCAGATGGAGCAATCGCTGCTGTCCAGCCATCGCGTCGATGCCGCGCTGAAAGAACTCGCGACGCTACGCGTGGCCACACTCGTCGGCTGTCCGTTTTGAATCGACATCGGGTCTGCCGTGGGCAGACAAAATGGCCTCTCGCAGGAAAAGCTAGAGAATCTGTCCGACTATCGCAATAGCGCCTTGTTCTCCGAAACCGAAAAACTCGTTCTAGCCTATGCGGATGCGATGACGCGAACACCGGTGGAAGTTCCCGAGGAGATGTTTTCAAGTCTGCGCGCAAAGTTTGAGGAACCGCAGTTGGTGGAACTTACTGCCAACATTGCCTGGGAAAACTACCGGGCACGCTTCAATCACGCGTTCGGTCTTGAGGCAGAAGGCTTCAGCGAAGGGGCGATCTGTGCGATCCCGGTAGGGCATGGGCAGTAGAGTTTGCAGCACCAGCGCCAAAAGGCGGCCTTCAAATGCGAACTGGTACGGCGCCCTGATACGAACCAGCTTTCCACTGCGCGAGATTGGAGGTTCAGAACGTGGAAGTTCACGCTTTGGGCTCGCTATTTTAAGGTCCGCCCTTGTGATCTGTCACCTGTGACCCGTGACCTGTGTTTAAATTTCTCCTCCCATGAGACCTCTCGAACTTTCCGACCACGAATTCCGACGCCTTGCCGACGAAGTAGTGAATCTCTCCAGCGAGTATTTCGCTACGCTCGACGAGCGTTCCACGTTTCCGGAGACCAGCGGCGCGGAATCGGAGCGGCTGTTCGCTTTGCCGTTACCGGAGCACGGACTCGGCGCGGACGCGCTCACCGCCTTGCGCGACGTGATGGAACACGGGCGCGTCCAGAACGGCCGCTTCTTCGGCTATGTGCAAGGGCCCGGCGAGCCAGTAGCCGCGCTGGGCGACCTGTTCGCGTCCGTGCTCAACCAGAACATGACCGCGTGGCGTTCGTCGCCCTCGGGAATCACCATCGAGCGCACCGTGGTGCGCTGGCTCGCCGAAGCTGTGGGCTGCAAGGGTTTCTATGGAACGCTGACCGGCGGCGGGTCGCCCGCGAACTTGATGGGCCTTGCGATGGCGCGCGAAGCCAAGACGCCCGCCAACGAGCACGGCTTATGGGCCGCAAAAGCCGGCGTGATCTATGCGTCCGAGCAGGTTCACATGGCGGTGCCGAAGGCCGTGGCCATGCTCGGCATCGGCCGCGATCACCTGCGCTACATTCCCTGCGACGATGCCTACCGGATGATCCCCGCCGAACTGGAGCGGGCCGTCCGCAAGGACGAAGCGAACGGCCGAACACCGATTGCCGTGGTCGCATCGGCCGGCACGGTGAACACGGGTGCCATCGATCCGCTGCGCGAGATTGCCGCAATCGCGCACGCACACAAAATCTGGCTGCACGTCGACGGAGCCTACGGAGCATTAGCCGCCATCGCCGCTCCTGAGAAGTTCGACGGCATCGAACTGGTGGATTCACTCTCGCTCGATCCGCACAAGTGGCTCTACCAGCCGCTGGACTGCGGGTGCCTGCTCTATCGCGACATCGACAACGCGCGCAAGACCTTCATGTACACGGGTTCTTATGCGAAGCAACTCAGCTCTGACCCGATCGAGGGATTTGCCTTCTTCGAAGAATCAATGGAGTTATCGCGGCGCTGCCGCGCATTGAAGCTGTGGCTTTCGTTGCGCTATCACGGGTTGGAGGCTTTCCGAGGCGCGATCGCGCGGGATCTCCATCACGCCCAACAACTGGCGCAGGCCATCGATGCCGCTCCGGAACTGGAGCGCCTTGCCCCGGTCGCATTGAGCGCCGTGTGTTTCCAGCATATCGTTCGCAAGGGAGCGTCCGAGGAAGAACGCAACGCCTTCAACCTAGGGCTGCTCAAGCGCATGATCCGCCGCGGCAAGGTCTACATGTCGAATGCCGAATTGAAAGGCAAGTTCTGCCTGCGCGCCTGCATCGTGAATCATCTGACGAAAGATTCCGATATCGATGCCGTCGTGCACGAAGTGCTGGAGACGGCGCACGAGCTACAGGCCTAGTTCGCTGCAGGCGAAGGCTATCATTTCCCACAAATCTGTCATCTTGAGCGGAGTGAGGCGCCAGCCGAACGCAGTCGAAAGACCCCGAGGCCGTCTGCAGTACGACGAACCTCCACACCTTTCTTACCGTTGCTGCCGAGCCCAGGAGACCCGAGTTCACCACAGAGATACAGAGAAACTCAAATGCGAAAGTTGCCGCGCCGCTCCGTGGCCTCGCTATTCACAGTCTCTAGACTTTCTCCTCTGGAAATTCCACCTCCAGCCCCAGCGGATCAGTAAATCGGTTCGTCAAATTCGCAAGTCCCGTCAGAAAATGCAAATCGACAATCTCAGCGTCGCCGAAAGATTTCTTCAGATCAACGAAGTCGCCATCGCTTACCGAATGCGGATCCCGCGTCAGCTTCTCCGCATAGCGCAGAGCAGTTTGCTCTTTCTCCGGAAACGGCGAGAAGTCTCCCGCCTGCAGCGCTTTCCAGTCCTCCGGCGTCACGCCCGTTCGCTTCGACGAAGCCAGATGATGTTGCAGGCAGTAGTGGCACTGGTTAATCATCGAAACGCGAATGTAAATCAGTTCATACAGTTTGCGGTCGAGCGAGCGGCCTACGCTGGCATAGAAGCCCAGAAAATTCTTCAGCATGTCGGGACGGTGTGCGATCGCCTTCTGGGCATTGCCGGGCTTGCCTTTGAGTTTCTGGTCGTAAATCTCTTTCACTTCCGGGGGAGCCTGATCGGGTTCAATGAGAGCGATGCGTGCCATGAAGTTAGTCTCCGTTCGTTCGATATAATACGCGGACGAGTTCTTTCCGTCCTCGCGACCAGACTGGACTTTCCCGCTGCCATGCTTCGCATTCGCACCGCCACCCTCGAAGATGTGCCCGCGATCCGGCAGATGATCGTCGAGTTCGCCAACTTCGAGCGCCTGGCCCAGTACGTCACCGTCACTGAGGAGTCGATTCGTCGCGACGGCTTCGGGCCCGCTCCGCGCTTTCACACCTTGCTGCCCGAGTGGGATAGCAAACTCGCTGGCTATGTCATCTACTTCCCGTTCTACAGCAGCTTCCAGGGACCAGGACTATTTCTGGAAGACATCTACGTGCGCGAAGAATTCCGCGGCAAGGGAATCGGCAAGCTTCTGATGGCGGAGGTCGCGGCGATTGCGCTGCGGGAAGGCCTGGGCGCGATGCGCTGGGAGGTTCTTGACTGGAACCAGCCGGCCATCGGTTTTTACAAAAAACTGGGCGCAGAACTTTTCGATGACTGGAGAGAAATGATTCTCGATGGCGATGCGTTGCGCCGGCTCGCGGCAGGTGCAACTCAATGACGGCAGTGCGCATTATCGGCGCGGGGTTAGCGGGTTCGGAAGCGGCGTGGCAGTGCGCGAGGCGCGGAATCGCTGTCGAGTTATGCGAGATGCGGCCCGTGCGCCTCACGCCCGCACATCAGACCGCGGAGTTCGCGGAACTGGTGTGCTCGAATTCCCTCAAGTCCGACAGCGAGAACACCGCGCCCTGGCTTCTGAAAGAGGAAATGCGCCGCGCGGGGTCATTGCTGCTCGAGATCGCGCGCGCCTGCGCCGTTCCAGCCGGGCATGCGCTGGCGGTGGATCGCACGGTGTTTTCGGCAAAAGTGACAGAAGCCTTGTCGCGAGAGCCTCTCATTACTGTTCAGCGCGAGGAAGTCGCGGCGGTCGACTCCAACCAGATCACTGTGATTGCCACTGGACCTCTAACTTCCGATTCTCTCGCGGCCGAGATTGGGCGGTTGAGCGAGAGTGTGAACGATCCCGACAGTTCGCGGACAGGAGCGTCCGCGCCACATAGGCTCTTCTTCTACGATTCGATCAGCCCGATCGTCGAGGCCGACTCCATCGACATGGAGAGGGTTTACCTCGCGGCGCGCTACGACAAGGGAACGGCGGACTACATCAACTGCCCCATGTCGAAAGAAGAGTATGACCGGTTCTACGACGCGCTGGCGTCGGCCGAGTCCGTGGAAGAACGCGAGTGGGAGAAGCTGAATTACTTTGAAAGCTGCCTGCCGATTGAAGAAATCGCGCGCCGGGGCCGCGATACACTGCGCTTCGGACCGATGAAGCCCGTTGGTCTCCGGGATCCGCGCACTGGCAAGCAGCCGCACGCGGTGGTGCAGTTGCGCCAGGAAAACTTGCGCGCCGATTCCTACAACCTGGTCGGTTTTCAGAATCATTTGAAGTTCAGCGACCAGGCGCGCGTGCTGCGCATGATTCCCGGGCTCGAAAATGCGCGCTTCCTGCGCTACGGCCAGATTCATCGCAACACTTACATCAACGGACCTACCTTGCTCCGCGACACGCTGCAGATGAAAGCGCACCCACGCGTTCTGTTTGCCGGACAGATTTGCGGGGTGGAAGGCTACGTCGAGTCGATTGCTACTGGATTGATGGCGGGCGTTCACGCCGCGTCGCTCGCAATGGGCACCGTTCCGGTTGCACCGCCGCGCGCATCGGCGTTCGGATCGCTAATGCACTACGTCACACAGGCGGATCCGCGCAACTTTCAGCCCGCGAATATTACTTTCGATTTGCTGCCGGCACTTGAGAAACGCGTGCGGGATCGGAAGGAACGCCATCGCTTGCAGTGTGAGGCGGCTCTACGGGCGTTTGATGGCTGGGCTGAGAAGATTGGGGCCGTGGCTGCTTAGGCTTCTCGCTAAAAACCACAGACGACACCGAAAGCATAGGAAAGTCAAAAACCGCGCCCAAGCGAAGCTTGGACGGGTACCCCGGTACCCCCTAACTTTCCAAATGGCCATGGGAAGGGCCCGACTTTAGTCGGGCCGAAAACTAGGCAGACTCAAGCGGCTTTAGCCCCTGAGGTGAGCTGTTCTGCAAGGTCTTGTCCCGACGGTGAGGGCAAGATGCCCTCGCGACTGCCGGCAGGATGCCGGCGCTACCACTAGAGCTTCCTACTCCACGCTATTAGTCCCGATGGGCTGGTACCTGTACTGCTTGCCGTCCCAGAAAACCACGGAGTCGCCCGCACTCGCGTCCGCCTCGACGGCGAAAATCGCGTTCACCTGGCGCTTGCGTAGCTGCAGTTTCTTCACAGCGATCCGTTTCAGCGGCAGGTTGATGATCACGTACTTCGCCTTCGGATTGTCCGAGCGCCAGGCGTCCGGCCCGGCGCCGTGAATCACGAGGATCACGAGATTTCTTTCGACGGGGTCTTCCGATCCAAAAGTCGCCGTAAGTTTCGGATCGCCGTAGCCGTAAAAGCTGTAGTAAGGATCGACCACGCGATAATTGTGTTCCGCCGCCTCAATCATGGGCTTCTTGCTGCGCGCCACGATCACCATGTCATCCACGCCGTCGCCATCAATGTCGCGGATGTAGGGCTGCGAGATTTCGGCCAACGAAAATTCCTCACCGAATTGTTTGTGGAGGAAGGCCAGGTCAACCGTGGGAGCAGGTGTGCCAACGGCCGGAGTCGTGGCCGAGGGTGAAGTGGGATTTTGCGCGTGCAGCGGGACCATAGCGAAGCCCAGGGTCACAACCGAAAAACAAGCGAACTTCAGTAAAGACGACATACCTTAACTTTAGATGCGCGCCGCCCCGGGAACTAGATCACGGCTAGGTACGTCAGGACGTGTCCTACCGGGGCAGTACTTCTCTGAAAAGAGGAAAGGCTCGCGCAAGAGTGCTCCTTCACAGCCTGCGAAAAAACTCTGCTTGGGGTCGGTTGTGGGAAAGGACACGGCTTCAGAGCCTGCAGAAAAACCCGCGCGAAGGCAAGAACGGGAAGGGCACGACTTTAGTCGTGCCGCAAAGCCTTTGAAAATGTGTCCGCGCTTTAGCGCCTGCGGTCCTCATTCTGCAAAGGCACGGGCAATTTCCAACGGCCGACCTCAGCGGCTGAAGCCACAATCTCGAACGCTCATTCGGCCCGGCTGAAGTCGGGCCCTTCCCCTTCTTGCCATTTCCGCCTTTTCAATTCTTTCGCGAGTTCAGCCTTCCCGTTCTCGCGATTTAAAAAAGAGAAGAGATTCGTCTGAAGGACTTCACAGCACTTGGCTATCGCCCCGGAAATGCTCCCAGCCTTGTGGGTGTAGTGGTTCAACTCCATCGGTTGTACGCAGCAGCATTCGTCGCCCGCGCGTGATGCGGCCGATGGCAGTCACTGGAACGCCGTCAATACCGGCGGGAACGCGCCGGCGCGCCGGCGCGGTGAACAGCAACTCGTAATCCTCGCCACCGTGCAGTGCGAGCTTTAGATCCACTAGTTCTCGCTTACGTCCAACGCGCGCCCGGGGAATATCGTCGCCCACGATCTCGGCCCCCCCGCCCGACTCGTCGCAGATATGGCCGAGATCTGTGGACAGGCCATCGCTCAAATCGATCATCGCAGTCGGAATTCCGCGAGCGCGCAGAATTGCGCCGACCGCAAGGCGGGGCACAGGATGAAAATGGCGCCGAAAATCCTGAGCTCGCGGTTTCCGGCCGGCCAAAAATTCCGTGAGGGCCGCGGATCCTCCGCCCAACTCCCCCGTAACATAAACGCGATCACCCTGCCTGGCCCCCGAGCGCAGGACGGCCGTTCCCTTCGGAACCGTTCCCAGCACCACGATGTCGGCCAGAATTCCCTGCGGCGATTGGGCAGTATCGCCTCCAGCCAGGGGCACATCGAACTCACGAGCCAGGGCCAGAAGCCCTCGCATGAAACCATCCACCCACTTCTGCGGAAGCTTCCCCGGTAAGGCGAGGGAAAGGAATACGGCGAGCGGCTTTCCGCCCATGGCAGCGATGTCGCTCAAGCCCCGAGTCAGGCAGCGTTGGCCGACCACCTCCGGCGAGTGCCACTCCCGCCGAAAATGAATGCCTTCCAACGTGAAGTCGGTGGTGACAAGGATTTCATGCCCAGCCGGCGGTCTGAGAACAGCGCAGTCGTCGCCGATCCCGACCCGGACCGATTTTCCCGCAAGCCGTGAAGCATGACGAATGCCCTGAATCAAGCTTTTTTCTGGAAGAGGCATCGCGATCACTATATCCATTTCGCCGGAAGTCGAGAAAGCTCACCCAGTCCCTATCCGGAATGCCTTCAGGAAGGCTTTCCTGCGAAAGCCGGGCCGAACGGCCCATTCGGACCAGTCCCGCACAAACTAGTAACCCGTACCTATGGCCAATTCGGTCTACCCGGCCTTGGTAACCATTTCTAAGGGGTTTCCGCGTTGACACCGGGGAATCCAGTTTGTTAACGTTTGGAAGCTGTTTCCAACACCTTTGGCCGACCTAAGTGCTGTATCCGGTTTGGATTGCAGACACTGAAAGTTTAAGGCCTTACCCGGTTCCGGTAGGTAGAGAGCACGAATCAGCAACCCCGTATGGGGCGTAGCTCGGGAATCGGGATGCTGCGCGGGCTCCTGTAACCGCAGGCCGCCCGAGCATGGTTCTTAGATTTTCCGACGTGAAAGGATTCCTTGCGCAAACGCTTCTACATCCTGTTCGTGGCACGTGACGACGACGGACAACTGCGCAAGATCCCCATCCCTGTCCACTACCTGTACATCTTCGTCGTGGGCGCCGCCATCGGCTTCCTGAGTCTGACCGGGATTGCCAGTTCCTACGCGCGCATGCTGCTCAAAGTTTCCAGCTACAACCAGCTGCGCACCGAGAAGGAAGACTTGAAGACGCGCTACTCGCGCCTGGAGCTAGTAGCGAAAGAGCGTGACGTGCAGGTCGCCTCACTGGGATCGCTGGCGAGCGAAGTTTCCTCGCTCTACGGGTTGAAATCGGACCCGACGCTGGTCACTGGCGCGGACGAGCAGTTGCGCACTTCCGAGGTGAATTCGTCCCTCGATCAGCTCTACGCTTTGAAGAATTCGGCTCTCTCGGGAGCCACCACGACCGGACTGTCCCTGGGCCTCACACGTAACGCGACCACGGCTGACTGGCTGCGTGCCAATCAGGCGCCGAATCTGTGGCCTGTCGAAGGTCCGGTCACCGGATCGTTTGGCGAGCGCATCGATCCGTTCAACGGAGAGGGTGCATTTCATACCGGAGTGGATATCGCCGCGATCGTAGGCCAGCCAGTAGTGGCTCCGGCTGACGGGCAAGTGAATTTCGCCGACTTCATGGGCGGCTACGGCCGTGCCGTGATGATCGATCACGGTCATGGCATCATCACCCGTTACGGACACCTGTCGGGCTTTGCTGTGAGTTCCGGCCAGCATATTCGGCGCGGGGACGTCATTGGCTACGTCGGCCTGAGCGGACGCAGCACCGGCCCCCACCTCCACTACGAAGTCCGCATCAACGACACCCCGGTCAACCCCTACAAGTACCTGCGCATCACCGTGGCCCACACGGGCGGCTGGGCGGCAGGAAGCTAGTCGCTAGTCGCCTGTCTCCAGCCAATCCCTAGTCTCAGCTATCTCTCGTTGCCGTACGCGGCGCACTTTCAGCAAACTTGTTGCAGCCTTCCGGGGCGGGAAATGCCATTTCTGCATGAGCCTCGGATGCGCGTAGCGGAACAGCGTCGAGGAACTGACGGCTGATGGTTGAAGGCTGATAGCTGACAGCGCTCTGCTGAAGACTGACGACTAGAGACTAGCGACTATTGTCTCAGCCCCATCCAGCGCTCGGAAACAACGAGAGAGTTGCCAGGATTTTGCGGATCGTACTTCACCGACGTGGGCAGGCCCAGCCGGCAGGAGTGCAGGTTGACCCACTGGCGCAGGTAGGTGATGTCCTGCGAGGCCTCGTAGGAGACACCCGCGACATCGTACTGGAAGATCAGCATGGTGGAGGTGTGGCGGCCGTCAAAGGGCAGTTCCTGCACATCGATGACGGTGCCGTCCGTGATGCGGCCCACGGTATCGAGCCACTCGCGGCGTTTGCGCTCGAGTTCTTCCGGAGTCTTGGGCTTGCGCCGCAGCAGGAAATACATGCTGAACGCGATGGCCGTGCCACCGAGAAGAACACTATAGATGCGAAACGGATTCATGACTGAACGGAAGGGACAATACCGAACTTCCCGATACACCAGCATAAGCCGGAAAGCCAAATGGCGGAAGAGGCGGCCCGGTTACGAATGGGCAAGGCCGCGGGAAACCGGTTCATCACGGTGCGCGAGCACCACTCCACGTGACCGATGAGCTGATCTTGGACTGTCAGATCGAGTCTCGGCTCTCCCCCCGGAGGGCGGTATGAAAATAGCCCGGCGCTTCAGCGCCGGGGTTGGGCGATTGACCACCCGCGCCCCGGAGGGACGCCTGAACAATCTTTCCAAAACCATCGACCCGCCTCGCCTAATACCCAACACCCTTCACTCATCGGCGATCGGGTTCCGCAGCGTGCCGATGCCTTCTACCGTGATCTCCACCACATCCCCAGCCACAACCGGCCCCACACCCTTCGGCGTTCCCGTCGCGATCAAATCGCCGGGCAACAGCGTCATCACCTGCGAGATGTAACGGATCACGACGTCGAGCGGAAAGATGAAGTCGCGCGTGTTGCCGTCCTGACGCAACTCGCTGCCCACCGTAGTCTTCACACCCACGCCCGCCCACGGATCCAGTTCGTCGGTGACCACCGGGCCCACCGGGCAGAACGTATCGAAGCCCTTGGCGCGCGTCCACTGGCCGTCTTTGTCTTGCAGATCGCGCGCGGTGAAATCGTTCACGCAGGTGTAGCCGAGGATGTACGGCCGCACGTCGTCGCTCTCGCCCAGCTTGTAGCAGGGCTTGCTGATGACGACGCCCAGTTCTCCTTCGTAGTCGGTGCGTTCTGAAATCCGCGGCCGCCGGATCGTGCCTCCGGGCGAGTTCAGTGCGGTAGTCGGCTTGAAGAAGATCAAAGGCTCCGTCGGAATGGCGTGGCCGAGTTCAGCGGCGTGCTCGCGATAGTTTCTTCCTACACACACAATCTTCGACGGGCGAACCGGAACCGTGAGATCCGCTTCGGCGAGCGGAATGTGATCCGTGCGCTTGGTGCGCAGGTCGTCCATGTCGCCGCCCACCTCCTCCGGAGGAGTCACAAGCAGGCGCGTGATTTCGTCGCGCCCGGCAACCGATTCGACCAGACCGTAGTGAGCGTCACCGTTCCATTGAAAGCGGCAATATTTCATAGGACATTTATCTAAACACAATCCGGCCGCAGGAAGGGCGACGGAATTCGCGATCCACGTAGAATATTTAAGATTCAGGACTGCGGAACGCTCTCGCTGGCCTCTTCGGAATGTGCGCTCTCGTTCCCTCGCTCATCCACGGCCGTGACGGAATACTTGTAGGTCTTGCCGGCAGCCACGTTCGCATCGCGAAATGCTGGCGTCTTCACCAGTTCGCTGTTTATGCGGCTCGGCTGGCCGTCGCCCTCCCAGCGGTACACGTTGTATCCGGCGAGGTCGGCGTCGCTGTCAGGCGCCCAGAGTAAGTCAATAAACGGCGGCTGGCCCGGGCCGGAGAACACGGCCTGCAGGCCGATTGGGACGGCGGGCGGATAAATATCTTTGGTGAAGACTTTCTGCGCGGGAGAATCCTCGCCTTCGGCCGTTGCGACGTCGACGCATTCAATGCCTTTCGCGCTCTCGCTGCTTCCGGGCGGCGAGGCGGGGCAGGGATGCACCTTCGGCTGAAGGTCGACCTGGCTCACAACCGAGATGCGGTATTCGTACTGCTTCTGCCATTCGATCGTCTGGTCTTCGTAGCGATTCTCCGGACAGGTCACGTCCGCGACTTTCACTTCAGCATTAGTGTCTGCCGACTTGCGATAGATCCGGTAAACGTAGCGCGTGCCGTAAGAATTGTCAGGCGGCGTTTCGCAGTTCCAGGTAAGCACGACTCCCTTGGCAGAAACTTCTGCACGGAAATTCGAAGGCGACGGCAGCGTCGGCACCAGGGCGACCTGCACCTGATTCGATAGCGCCGCGCTGCGCGCACTGAGATTCATCGCTTCAACCGCGTAGCTGGCGAGTCGGGTGGGATGCTGCTCTTCCAATTCCCCCGGCAAGGTATCGACGAAGGTCGCCTCCTGGTTCGCCACCGAAGCGGCTTTCGGCACTGCAGCAACATTCCCGACCGGTGTTCCGCAGGTCTTCATCGGAGATTCAAGACTGCGGCAGACCCGCGTAGGGCCGGGCTTGCGGACGTTTTGCCGGTCCACCGTCTGGACCGGTACCGACCAGTAAAGATAAACGCGATCACCCTTCCGCACGGCGCGCAGGTCATTGGGAGGCTTGGGCAATTCGAGCGAAGGAGGCAGGGGCGCCTGCATGGACGCACAGCCCGCCAACAGAGCGGCCAGCGCCATGACAACACACGCACCAGGCAGATTGCGGGAGAATTTCATGCAGCGAAATGTTGTTGTCATCCTGAGCGCAGCGAAGGACCTCTGTACTTGTTCGCGACGTGCAAATGCATAGGTCCTTCGCTGCGCTCAGGATGACAAGAGAGGTAGAGCGTAGCACGACTCCAGTCGTCGGTCGCTTGTCCTTGGCAAAGCCCAACGCGGTTCGAGCGATACATCACGAACAGTCGTCGATTTCCTCTGTGTCTCTGTGCCTCTGTGGTGAAAAAAGCTTATGAGCCCGGTTATCCCACCAACTCCTTCGCCGCTTCCCGAAAGACCTTCGTGTGTTGATCGATGTCTTCCTTAGCCGTCATGGGCGACATCAGCGCCATGTTGTGAAACGGCGTAAGCAGAATGCCGCGATTCATGGCATAGAGGTGCATGAAGCGCTCGAGTTCGAAATCCATCGCGTCATGCGCTTCGGTGCCGTTGCGGGGTGTCTTCGATGCAAATAGATACTCGGCGCGGCAGCCGAGACGCGTTACGTTCCAGGGCAATTCGAATTCCGAGATCGCCTTGGCCACACCGTCGGTCCAGCGTTCGGCCATTGGGATCATGCGATCGAAGGCTTCCTTAGTGAGAACTTTCTGCAGCGTTGCCTTCATGGCGGCAAGCGAGAGCGCATTGCCGGCCAGCGTGCCGCCAATCCCGCCCGTGTCGCAGTCTTCCAGGTTCTGGTGATCGGCGATGCACTGCGCGACCTCGGCCGAGAACCCGTACGCCGCGCCGGGCACGCCGCCCGCGATAGGCTTGCCGAAGACTAAGAAATCCGGTTCCAGATTTTCGGCGCGCGTGTAGCCGCCGGGCCCGGCGCAGATCGTGTGCGTCTCGTCGATGATGAGCAACGTGCCGCACCTGCGCGTGATCTCGCGCAGGGCAGCATGGTATCCGGGATCGGGCAGCACGATGCCGACGTTGGTCAGCGCAGGCTCGGCCAGCACGCAGGCGATGTCTTCGTGCTTTAGCGCCGTTTCAAGCGCGCCGAGATCGTTGAATTCAACAACCGCCGTCGTCACGGCCGGATCGACGGGAGGCCCGACATTTCCCCGCCGCGCCTTAGCAACTCCGTCCTGCAGCGTGATGAAGCTTTCGTCCACCGTGCCGTGATAGCACCAGTTGAATACGAGAATTTTCGGACGCCCAGTGATGTGCCGCGCCAAACGAATCGAGAACCGGTTCGCATCAGTGGCAGTCAGGGCGAACTGCCAGAAGGGCAGCCCGAAGCGCTGTTGCAGTTCTTCTCCCACGACGATCGCGTCTTCGCTGGGCAGCATGAGCGTGATTCCGCGCCGTGCCTGCTGCTCCACGGCCGTCACCGTGGCCGAAGGCGAATGCCCCGTCATGGCTCCGGTATCGCCGAGGCAGAAATCGATGTAGCGGTGCCCATCGACGTCAAAGAATTCGGCGCCCCGCGCCTCGCGCACGAACGGCGGAAAGGCGCCCGCCCATTTCGCCATCCAGTTCATGGGTACACCCCCGAGCAGCGACTTGCGTGCGCGTTCAAACAGCGCGGCCGACTTCGGCCGGTCAGCAATGAACTTCCTCTGTTCTCGTTCCATCAGGGACTGCAGGCGGGCGCGCTCGAGAGTTCGCATGAGGCCTCTGGGGTGTGGACCTGCAGTGTAGAGAGACAAAGGCCCGGATGTCTATCTTGTTGGAAAGGGCCGCTGCGAACAATCGAGAGCACGCAGGGTGATGGTTAGTGTGCTGGCGCTCCTGCCAATGTCTTACGCAATGCCCGCATTCGCAACGCCGGGGAAGGGCCCGACTTCAGTCGGGCCGCACAGGCAGCCAATCGCTCTCGGCTTCAGCCGCTGAGGTTTGCTTTACCCACGGTGTACGTCGGACCAGGAGTTCTTCAACGAATCATCCCCTTCCTCGTGCAAGGATTCGTATCAGGGTGCGCCTTCAGGCGCGCCCTAAAGGCTCGTTCTAACAGTCCCCCTTCAGGGATCTCTGGCCTGAACTTGCGACACAGAGCGACGCCGCTACGAGTTCAGCGCTTCCTTGCGAAGCTTGCGGCTCTCGGCCAGCAACGACATGGAATGCATCAGGTTCTGCAGCGTGATTATGCCGACCAGGCGCTGGTCCTCGACCACAGGAATGATGCTGAGATTCCGCGAGTTCAGCTTGCGGAAGGCCGACGCCAGCGACTCCTGCTTCGACGACACTTCGAAGATCCGGTTCATCACCGACTGCACGTAACCGTTGCCTTCCATGCGCAGCGCTTCGAGAATATTCGCCTTCGAAATCACACCAACCATATCCCCGCCGCGCACTACTGGGAAATCATCCTGCAAAGTGTGCACGGCCTTGTCGAGCGCATCCTCCAGCGTGTCGGCCGGAGAGAGCGTCGCGAAATCGGTCAGCATGACGTCTTCGAGATGAACGCTCTCCAGAACCTTCTGGAATACCGCGGACCGTTCTTCCACCTGCGCACCGATCAATAGGAAAAATCCCAGCGTCACCAGCAAATAAATGTCCGGATAGCCACCTTGAATAAACAGCAGCATGCCCACGACGATGACCAGCATGGCAAGAGCGTGCGCGATCGAGATGGCGCGACGCGTTGCGCTGGCCAGGTCAGTGTGGCGCGAAAACAGAGCGCGGAGCACGTGGCCGCCGTCCATAGGATAGGCGGGCAGCAGGTTGAACAGCCCCAGGTACAGGTTAGCCCAGACCAGACTGCGCAACAGGTGATTCGAGTGCACGTGCGGGATGGCCCACAGCTGTGCTTCCGGAAATTTGCTGAGGGCGATGGCGGCGCCCGCGAGGGCAATCACGATGTTGACCAGCGGTCCGGCGAGAGCAATGCGAATGTCGCGCTTCCACGTGGCCTGCCCGGTCGGGGTCACGGGCTGAGAATCTTCCAGCAAAGTAATACCGCCGATCGGCAGCAAGATGATTGCCTTGGCATGCAGGCCCTCGCGAATCGCGACCAGCGCGTGCCCAAGCTCGTGAACCACCACGGCGCCAAAGATGATGCCCACCAGCGCCAGCACGCGACCGGGCGTACTGCTTGGCGTGCCGGAGGGCTTGGACATCGACGACTCGGCCATCCAGATGAACGCCAGCAGGAATACAAACGTGAAGTGCACACGCACTTCCACGCCGAACAGCTTTCCAATCGGGATGGACCAGTTTCGCATGTGAAATTTGTGGCGAGCCCTTCAATCTTCAACGCAGTACGCCTTAGCTTGCGACTGACGACTAGCCACGGGCGACTGGCTCTATTCTATATAGTTAGATTCGTTTCGTGAGGGTCGCGGTTCGATTTTGCCGTGACGGAAGGACACAGACTCTGAGAGTGATCGCGGGCCAGTACCGCAGCCGTCCGCTCCGCTCGCTTCCGGGGTTGGACATCCGACCAACCGCCGACCGCCTGCGCGAAACGCTCTTCAACGTGCTGACCGCAGGAAATCCTGCGGCACTAGAGGGCTCAGCCTGGGCCGACCTCTACGCCGGAACCGGGGCCGTAGGCATCGAGGCTCTGAGCCGTGGTGCAGCCAGCGTCTTGTTCGTAGAGTCAGCGCGAGAATCTGTACAACTGATTCAAGAGAACCTGAAATCTCTGAAGATCGAGACCGGCTTCGAGCTCGTTCAAGGGAACGTGGGGAAAGTATTGCAGAGATGGCAGGACCAGTCCGCAACGTTCGACTACATCTTTCTCGACCCACCCTACCGTATGGAGAGCGAGTATAACGACACGCTAAAGCTTCTGGGAGAGTCGCAGCTCCTCAAGCCGGCGACGATCATCATCGCGGAGCACGCGAAACAGTTTGATCCGGTGGAGGAGGCGGGAAGCTTGAAGAGATACCGAAAGCTAAAACAAGGCGACGCGGCGTTGAGTTTCTATCGAAGGGAATAAACGCGAACAGGAGACGGATCAGCAACAGGTTCGCGAAGGGCACGGCTTCAGAGGCTACGGAAAAACTTTGATTTGGGTAGCCTTTGGGAAGGGCACGGCTTCAGCCGTGCCGTGCGGAGAGAAACAATGTGCGCTTCAGCGCCTGAGGTGAGCTTTGCCGACGAGAGCGTTCACGAAAAAGCAAACCCCAGTGGCTGAAGCCTCCGGGGTACGCTGAGCGTCCGGCCCGACTGAAGTCGGGCCCTTCCCAAACTCTATGACCTGCTCCCCCTACATCAAAAACTCCTGCGCCCGCGCCACAATCGGATGCTGCAACTCCTGCAGCTCATTCTTGACACGATTCAGCCCGTAGACGCACTCCTCGAAATTGCGCGACAGGTTGGCGAACAGCGGAGCCACCTTCGCATATTCGAAATGCTCGAACTTCGACACGATGTAGTAGCTTTCCTTGCCGGCCTTCATCCAGTCCACCAGGCTCTCGAGCCGCTGGCGGCGCAGGCGATACTGGTTCACGCTCTCGGGAAACATGCCGGCAAAGAACAAGGTGAAGTCGCCAATGTGCTTGCGTACCTGGCGCTCGCGATCGAAGGAAGGCGCGGGCCCGTACACCGGATCCGATTCCAGCAGCATTTCGCCCACATCGTTGAGCGGACGATTCGCACCATTGCGGATCTTGAACAGCTGCTCGGCATCGCAGAACTCGGTGAGCAGTTGCGAGACATAGGCAACCAGCTGTGGATCGCGGATGCCGATCTCTTCCGCGTAGTGCCGTCCAACCAAATCCGTGAAAAACTCCCGTAACGGATGCGACTCCGGTATCACGCTCATTGGGCCCCCCAGCATTCGCGACTTGCGCGAAGGTCTTACGCTTGTGACTGACTAATTACCCGACTTCATTTTCGCGCGCAAGTAACTTTTGTAAGCCACTCAAAAAACCGATCACTACTATTTAGAAACACGCAGCCTGAATCAGAGTTGTATCGCCTTTTCCTGGCACTCGCGATGCGTGACTGCTAGTAGTAGTGCGTCGTAACCATTAAGCGTTGCATTAGAATCATCGGCCAGGAGGAATTTCGCCTTGCCTAGCGGACGCAAAAACATTTCCAGCGGTACTCCCTGGGAACCGGTGGTTGGTTACTGTAGGGCAGTCCGGGTTGGACCTTACGTGCACGTAGCCGGCACCACGGCGACCGCACGCCGACGGCAGCATCGTCGGCCCGGGCGACGCCTACGCGCAAGCGCTGCAGGTGCTGAAGAACATTCAATCGGCTCTAGAAAAAGCCGGCGCCAGCATGAAAGATGTAGTACGCACGCGCATGTTCGTGACGAACATGGCCGACTGGGAAAAAATCGGCCGCGCGCACGGGGAATTCTTTCGCGACGTCCGCCCCGCGGCCACCATGGTCCAAGTCACAGCCCTGATCGATCCTCAGATGCTGGTAGAGATCGAAGCCGACGCCTACGTAGGAGAGTGAAGGTTCGTATCAGGGCGCACTTTCAGGCGCGTCGAAAAGGCCAAGATGTCGGAGTGCTTGCGCGATGACGACGTGAACGCTGACGCCGATGCGGCCGCCCTTCGGCTCCGGCTGACCGACAATCGGCATGTTGGTGAAACAGCGATGTTACGGTAATCGGGAAATCACCTGAAAGTAACTTGGTCCTGTGGGACACGCGAACTAGGATTATCGCCATGGCCCCAAAGCGTGCTGACAGGGTTCTCCAAGTTCCTAAGCACCTTATTGCAGCCGCAGTCCTAATTTTGATTGCAACCCTATACCTTTGTGGTTGCAGCAGACCGATCGACGAGGATGTAGTCCTTGCGGCCAACCAAGATGATTCCGCCAAGATCAAGGCTCTTATCCAGCGCGGTGCAAACCCGAATGCCCTTGCGCTTGATGGATGGACTCCGCTCACGATGGCAGCACGAGAGGGGCACATTCAATCGGTGGAAGCACTCATTGAGGTCGGGGCAAGGGTGAATGCGCCAGAAGGTGGAGGAAATACACCCCTCTATTGGGCCTCTTTTTACGATCACCCGGAAATCGCAAAAGTTCTCTTGTCGAAGGGGGCGGACGTCAATCAGAGATCGAAAGGCGGCGAATCTGCTCTACACGTTGCGTTGAGGTTCAATCATCGAGAGGTAGCAGATATTCTTCGCCAATCAGGAGCCAAAGAATAGGGACTGACTGCTGGCCGCACGACCACGCAGCGGTTGCACGCCCAACTGTCGTAAGCAGGCCTTAGCACAAGCATGCGCCGTTTGTTCGCCAAAATCCGAGTAGCGGAGTAAAGCGCCAGCCGAATGCAGGCGAGGACTCCGCGTTCCTCGGCCTCGCAACAAGTCAGTGTGACGTTCTTGCCACGGTCGCCGACCGCCAAGCCCGCCCAACTCCCGCGCAGCTCGTCGTACAATCCCCCTCCCGGGAGATTCCCTAATGAAATCTGCAATCGCCGTCATCGCAATCTTTGTCGCACCACTGTTCGCGCAAGAAAAGTCCGCACCCGCTCCAGCCGTCACGGTCATCCGCGCCGGCACGCTTCTCGACGGCAAATCCGATACGCCGCGCCACAACCAGGTCATCATCATCAAAGGCAATCGCATCGAGAGCGTCGGCGATGCCTCCGCGCAAATTCCCGCCGGCGCCACCGTCATCGATCTTTCCAAGGCGACCGTCCTCCCCGGCCTCATCGATTCGCACACGCACATCTTCCTGCAAGGCGAAGACCCCGCCGAGGGCGGATACGACGCGAACATCCTGAAATATCCCGCGTCGCTTCGCGCCGCGCGCGCCACCGTTTCCGTGCGCCGCGCTCTCGAGCAAGGCTTCACTACCTTGCGCGATGTGGAAACCGAAGGCGCCGGCTACGGCGATGTTGGGATCAAGCAGGCTATCGAGGGCGGATACATTCCCGGGCCGCGCCTGTTCGTCGCGACGCGTGCCATCTCGACCACCGGCGGATACAACCTCGAAGGCTACGCGCCTGAACTGGTCATGCCGAAGGGCGCGCAGATCGTCGACGGCCCGGTCGAGGCCCGCAAGGCGGCGCGCGAGCAACTCGACCACGGAGCCGACTGGATCAAGGTCTACATGACGCATCGCTCCTGGGTCGGCAAGAATGGAGAGCTCGTCTCCCAACCCACGCTCACGCTCGACGAACTCAAGGCGATCGTCGACGAAGCGCACGGCTGGGGCAGGAAAGTCGCGTGTCACGCGTACAGCGGCATCGGATTGCAGCGCGCGCTCGACGGCGGCTGCGACTCGATCGAGCACGGCCTGCAGATCAGCGACGCGCAAATCGCGCAGATGGTGAAGCAGGGTACCTGGTACTGCCCGACCATCGCCGTCTACTACACCGACTGGGCCGCGCCCGAGACCGACGCGGGCAAGCGCGATCGCCTGCGCGCGTCCGTGCACGAAGAGAGCTTCCGCAAAGCGATGAAGGCCGGCGTAAAGATCGTCTTCGGCACCGATATCGGCGGCATTCCATGGAACCAGCCCATCGCGCAGGAATTTCCGCAGATGACGAAGCTCGGCATGAGCCCGGCCGACGCTCTGCGCAGCGCCACCTCGCGCGCCGCGGAAATGCTCGACATGAGCGGTCAGATCGGCGTGCTCGCACCCGGAGCCCTTGCGGACGTGATTGCAATCGCAGGCGATCCCCTACAAAACATCGAAGAACTAGGCCGTGTGAAGTTCGTGATGAAGGACGGCAGCGTATTCAAGAACGACATACGGTAACGGTCGGTAGCTGATGGCTAATGGCTGATGGCAGCGAGCCTTTGGGAAGAGCGTGAACCGACGAAGCTCCGGGAGACGTATTGCTTGGGAAGGGCACGGCTTCAGCCGTGCCGAAGAATGTGCTCGAGAACGCGGCTTCAGCCGCTGAGGTTGTCTTCCAGCCAACGACCAACGACCGCAAACCCACAACATCTCGGCCGAAATTTCCCACCTGACCAATTCTCTTGACTTCACCAATCCGAGGTTCATAATGCCCCAATCTTTCTGCGCCAGCTCGGTCCGGAGGTCTCTATGAATCTCTTGCAACTCTGCGATCCGGAAGTCGCCGCCGTCCCCGCGGAAGCAACCGTGGCAGACGCTATCCACAAAATGCTCGACTACCACGTGGGTGCGGTGGGCGTCGTCGATCAGGAAGGCCGCGTCGCCGGCATCTTCACCGAGCGCGACGTGCTCAGGAAATTCTCCCTGACGGGGCGTGCTCCCGAGTCAACCCCCGTGCGTGAACTCATGACCACGCCGGTCGAGATGGCGACCGAGCAAACCGGTCCCGGCGAAGCCATGGCCACCATGATCGAACGCCATTTCCGCCATCTGCCGGTCGTCGACAAGAACGGCAAACTTCTCGGGATGCTTTCGATCCGCAACCTGCTCGAGTGGCGCATCGACGCACTAACGCAGGAACTGGATTCGCTCGAACAATACGTAAGCAACGACGGCCCCGGCGGCTAGCCCGCTTTAGCGTGATCAAACTCGTAGCCACAGCGAACTTGTAGCGCCGGCGTCCCGCCGGCAGTCGGGAGGGCGTCTCGCCCTCCCAGCCTCAACTCCCACGAATGCCCAATCAATCCACAGCAACAAAAACGATTGCCGTAACCCGCATCGCGACCGGATTTCTATTCCTGCTCTTCGGCGAATACAAAATCGCCGGCCCGGCGTTCGCGCACGGCGATTTTCAGAAATATCTCGCCGGGTATATTCAAAACGAAGCCGTCTCCTTCTACCGCCCGGTGCTCGTTCACATCGTCGCACCGCACGCCGTATTCTGGGGTTACGCAGTCGGGGTCCTCGAACTCTGGATCGCTGCCTCGCTCATCCTCGGCATCTTCGTGCGTCCCAGTTCCGTCATCGGCGCGCTCTTTCTGCTGAACATAACGCTCTCGACCTGGTGGGGCGCCGGGCACGGCGTCGCGTTGTGGCGCTACTTCGGCGCTGAACTCGATACCATTCCGCTCATCCTCCTCTTTCTCATCTTCTTTTCCGCCGATGCTGGCCGGACGTGGGGAATTGATGGAGCGCTTCGCAAGCGGCTTTGAAATTCGCATTGCTCGGATATTTCCGTTATCCTTGCGCCCGCGTTTTTTCAGGAAAATAAAAAACATGCTGCTCATGCCCAAGCCCGTTCTCTCGCTGAAATTTGCTTCCCTCCTGCTGATCACATTGGCCCTCCTTTCTTCGTTGAGTGCCGCACAGACAAGTCCGGCCGCACCGCCGCACCGCGTGATCATCCGCGCCGGCCGCCTGCTCGACGTCAAGTCCGGCAACACGCTGACCAACCAGACCATCGTCATCGAAGGCGACAAGATCGTGAGCGTCAGTGCCTCCCCCGAAGGAAGGCCGGATTCGAACACGCAGGTCATCGATCTGCCGAACGCCACCGTGCTACCGGGATTGATCGACTCACACACGCATCTCACCTTCGATCCCAAGAACCTGGGCTACGAAAGCCTGGGCATCTCGATACCCCGCGAAGCCCTGATCGGCGCCCGCAATGCCCGCGTTACGCTCGAAGCCGGATTCACCACGGTGCGCAACGTCGGCGCCGGAGGCTACAGCGACATCGCCCTGCGCGACGCCATCAACGACGGCGATGTCCCGGGCCCGCGCATCCTGGCCAGCGGTCCGCCCCTGGGCATCACGGGCGGCCATTGCGATGACAATCTGCTCGCGCCCGAATACAACCACACCGCCTTGGGCGTGGCCGACGGCGTGGACGCGGTCCGGCACAAGGTGCGCGAGAACATTAAGTACGGTGCTGACGTCATCAAGATCTGCGCCACCGGCGGCGTCATGTCGAAAGGCGACGATCCCAACGCCTCGCAGTACACCCGCGAAGAAATGAAGGCCATCGTCGAAGAAGCGCACCGCCTCGGCCGCAAGGTCGCCGCCCACGCGCACGGCGCCGAAGGCGTCAGCTGGGCATCGGACGCAGGTGTGGACTCGATCGAGCATGGCCACCTGATGGATGACAACTCGATCGCGACCCTCAAGAAAAACGGCACCTACATCGTCCCCACGCTGTACCTGATGGACTGGAACCGCGAGAATCTCAGCAAGCGCAACGCTCCCGACTTCGTCGTTCGCAAGATGCAGGCAGTCTCTGCCGTTGGGCAAAACAATCTCAAGAAAGCCTTCGCCGCCGGATTGAAAGTCGCCTTCGGCACCGATGCCGCTGTCTACCCGCACGGCCTCAACGCGCACGAGTTCGCCGTCTACGTGCGTCTGGGCATGACGCCGCTGCAAGCCATCCAGACCGCGACCATCAACGCATCTGATTTGCTGGGATGGTCTGCCAAGGTCGGAACGATCGAGCCCGGCAAGTGGGCCGACATTATCGCGGTCGACGGCGATCCGTTGAAAGACGTGACCACCCTCGAGCAGGTGAAGTTCGTGATGAAGGGCGGCGCGGTGGTGAAGAACGCGTACGCGAAGTAGGCTCGTGTGGGGCGGACACTCTTGTCCGCCAAAAGCTGGCCCGGAGCAAACGTGGCAACCATGCAGAATTAGGTTGCGGGGAACTGGGTTCAGCAGCACGTCCGAAAGTTTGTCGGACAGGAGTGTCCGACCCACATCACGATGTCCTGAGCCGACACTCCTGTCCGCCTAACGCGGCCCGTGCAGAAATCCGCAATCCTTCCACAGTTTCTCCCAGCACCACATCCCGGCCCTAGCCTTGACGGGCAGCGGGAAACCCAGTTGATGCGCCAGCATGCAGATCTGCCCGCGATGATGTGCGTCGTGCGTGATCATAAACGCAAACATCGCCGCCCCTGCGGGCCAAGGCCTGGCCCAACCATCGCGGAGAAATTGCGGCACGCGACTCTCGGGCCCGCTCAGAGCTTCCGCCAGCATCTCTGCGCAGCGCATAGCGCTCTCGGTGAGTGCCTTACTCACTTGACGCTGTGTGCAGCGCGCGCGATCAAGTTGCGCCGGCAACTGAATGTGCGGCGCTGAGAGTCTCAGCCATTTGCGCCGCATGTTGTGCATGTGAGAGAAGATCGCCGCGATGGTGCGCGCGTTCCGGCCGTCGGGCTTGGCCCGCCAGGCGCGCGGATCCAGATGCTCGAGGATGAACTGGTTCATTCGATCGTTGACGGCGTAGCTTTCGAGCAGGCTCTCGCGAATCTCAGGGTGCCCAACATTGGATCGCTTCCGCATCGCAACTCCGGGAAGCCGCGGGCTCTCACTAGACAGTGAAGCGGCTTTTTGCTCCGGAGAGATTGTCGGGTGCGCAGCTTGGAACGTCAACCGCGGAGAAAGCTTTGTGGGACAGGAGTGTCCGACCCACATGGATGTGCCGCTCCAACGATAAAGGCCGGCTGCGAAGCCGGCCTTCTAACAAATCCTTCACGCGAACAAAAACTACTTCTTGGGAGCGATTGCATCCTTGGCAGCCTTGGCCAGGTAGAACTTCGCAGTGGTCTTGGCCTTGATCTGGATCGGTTCGCCCGTCTGCGGATTGCGTCCCACGCGAGCCTTGCGATGCACCTTCTTCAGGCGGCCCAGACCGGGTACTACGAACAGCCCGTTCTTCTTGGTTTCCTTAATTGCGGTGTCAGCAAGATGCTCCAAAAACGCCGCGGCCATCTTGTTGGGCGTCTCGAGCTTCTCTGCGAGATGACGCACCAGTTGTGTCTTGGTCATACCTGAAGCCATGAATCCTCCTCAATGGAACTACTTGGTTTGTTGCGATGTGCGCATCTTATACCACTCGTCCTGTGGAAAAACAGCGTTTCAGCCGCATTTTACGCGGTTTTTATTGGGGGAGGGGCCCAGAAAGGCACGGAAATCGCCTATTTCGCGGATCTGGCCCTCCGAACCCCACCAGCCAAGCAGGTTTGCCCGTATCCACGGCCGGGTCCCGCGGGCTCAGCCCCGGTCGCGATGAAATGACATAATGGTGATGTGAGCTGCGCCATCTGCGAAACCCGGAGGGAAAAACGCTTCTGCCCAGCCATCCACGGGCGCATCTGCCCGCAATGCTGCGGCGAGCAGCGCGAAGTCACGCTCGACTGCCCGAGCGACTGTCCGTACCTGCTGCAGGCGCGCGAGCATGAGAGAACGCATTACGGAGAGAACGTCGAACCTGCCGCGCTGTTTCTGAAAGTGGAAATCGGAGATCAGTTTCTTTACGAGCACGAGCACCTGGTCATGGGCCTGAGCTTTGCGCTGGCCCGCGCCGCCGACAAGGATCGCGCGCTCACCGACCGCGACGTGCTGGCCGGCATATCGACGCTGGCACGCAGCTACGAGCGGCTCGTCAACTCAGGACTGCATTACGACGAGCCGACACAGAGTATCGCGCAGCAGGCCGTCGCCGCGGAATTGCAGACCATGATCAAGGAGTACCGCGAGGCCGAAGTCAAGCACACGGGCTACTCGCGGCTGCGCGATTCTGAAGTGTTAAAGGCGCTGGTCTTCCTGGTGCGCATGGGATACGGCCGAACCCCAGGACGTCCCAAGTCGCGCGCGTTCATCGATTTCCTGAAAGCGCAATTCCCCGAGCGTGAATCGGCGCTGAGTTCCGCGGGCCAACCGGCCAGCCGGATCATCACTCCTTAAGTTTTCTCACGATCCAGTTTGCGGACGGCTTGTCCGGCAGGCAGCGCGGCGAGCAGTTCGCCGACTGTTTTGTTCAGCGCGGGATGCCTTGCCTCGGACGCGATCTCTGCCAGAGGCTGAAGAACAAATCGTCGGGCAGCCAGGCCAGGGTGCGGAATCTTCAGGCCCTTCTCATCGACAACCTCATCGTCGTAGAGAAGAATGTCGATGTCGATATTGCGGGGGCCCTTCGCTTGGGTGCGCTGTCGCCCCATCATCTGCTCGACGGCGAGCAGACTGCCAAGAAGTTCCTGCGGCGACTTCTCTGTTTCCAACGTAACCGCGCAGTTGAGGAACCAGGGCTGGCTGGTGAATTCCACAGGCTCCGTTTCGTAAATGGAAGAAACGGCGACAACTTTCCCGACTTGGGACAGCCGGGTGATGGCTGCATGCAGGTTTGCTGCGCGGTCTCCGGTATTTGATCCCAGCGACAAGTAGGCCCGTTTCTTCATAGAACGAACAGTTTCGAGCTTACTCGACGGGCTTGCCACAAAAATCGAAAGGGTTGCGGCTTGGCCGGTCGGACATCCCCTAACGGCGGGATGGACGAGAGAAGGACAATTACCTTCGTGCCTTTAAGAGCGCGCTCGCGGCGTCTAAAGTAGAGAGCATGAACCTGGAGTCATTGTTGGTCTGTCGCGACGCGGAGGTTGTGCGAGTGCTTCGACCAACGCTCGAAAAGCTGTCGATCGAGGTGGAAGTATCCGCGGCCGCGCGCTCCGGGGCCGAGATTCTTTCCTCGTCCAAGTTCGACGCGGTCATTATCGATTGCGATGACTTGCAAGGCGGCGTCGATGTTCTGCGCGCCTTGCGTGGAAACACCAGCAACAAGACGTCGGTGTCGTTCGCCATTCTGAACGGCAAGACTACGACCCAGCAAGCTTTTGAGATGGGTGCGAACTTCGTTCTGCAGAAACCCATCACGACCGCCGGGACCTTACGCTGTTTCAATACCGCCATGAGTTTCATGGTGCGCGAGAAGCGACGCTATTTCCGCTGTCCGCTCGAAATGCCTGTCAAGCTGGTGTTCAAGCAGGGCGAGGAAATGAAAGCCACCGCCACCAATCTCAGCGAAGGAGGGATGGCCATTCACTTCGATGGGACGCTGACCAAGAACGCTGCCGCGAAAGTGCAGTTCATGCTGCCAGGCACGAACTACACGATGGAGCCCAAAGTTGAAGTCGCCTGGGCCGATGGTCTGGGCCGCGCCGGCATCCGCTTCCAGGACGTTCCCGACAGCTCGCGCGAGCAACTCGAAAAATGGATCATGAAGCGGCTCGAATCCATCAGCCATCCCGGTCTCTAGAAGCAAAACCTTTCAACCACAGAGGACACAGAGGGGCACTGAGGTTCGCGATTCCTCTGTGCTGTTCCGTGTCCTCTATGGTTGAGGAACTTGATTTATCTGATGTCCCCGCCGGGTCTCGTCGAAGCCTACTTCCAGGTACCAAGCTAACGACTTGTCCGATGCCGCTGTTCTTCCCCATGCTCATGTATCCCTCAATTTCAGGAGTATGGCTGTGGCTACGTTTGCCTACGATGTGAAAATTGCCCGTGTGCAGCGCACCCTGCGCTGGCTGGAAGAAGATGCTTCCCTGTTGTCGCTGCGCGTGCGCGACCTGTCGCCCGAGCGCCAAAAGGTCGCGAAGACTTTCGCCGCCAGCATGATTGATCAGACGCGCGCGGAATTAGACCGGCTTGATGCAGGAACGGACGCAGGAAAGTGAAGAGGAAGACGCGCCCTGCGAACCGGCAGACTAGCGATAGACCCTGAGGCCTGACACCCAAGGCCCGACACCTGCGAGGTCAGGGGCCAGATTTTGTAGCGCCGGCATCCTGCCGGCAGTCGCGAGGGCGTCCCGCCCTCGCTGGCGGGCTCACCCGCTGCGCCGGAGTGCCGCCCCTGTCGGGGCTTGCCCGGGATTGGAGCTTACCCAGTGCTTACGCACTGGGCGGCTATCCTATGCCGCCGCTGCGCGGCTCGATTGTTGCGTCCGGAATTTTGACAGGACACTTAAACCCCAATGCCTGAGACGCGAGACCTTAAGACCGGGACGCTAAGACTCAAAACCTAAGGGCCTAAGACCCAGACCCAAGGCCCGACACTTGAGGCCCGACAGCTGAGACCCGAAACCTGACACGGCAGGTCGAGAGTTGGCTTTTCGTTGTGAGCAACTGAACAGTCAATAGCGAGTCGCTAAACCGGATGCTCCATCAGGTCTGCGGCCGCCTGACCCGTGCTCTCCACTGGTTCTTCCACCGAAGTTTCTTCCCAGAGAGTTTTGTCGCGTAGCAGCCGCGATACCAGGGCGGTATGCATGGCATGGCCCGCGCGATCGGCGACGATGCTGCCCAGGATCTGCTTCCCTGCCAGCGCCAGGTCTCCGATCAAATCTAGAACTTTGTGCCGCACGAATTCGTCGGGGTACCGCAACGGCGGATTCATCAAGCCTTCGGGGGTAAGCACGATGGCGTTCTCAGGGGAAGCCCCGCGAATCAGGCCCTGCTGGCGCATGGCGTCAGCTTCATGCAGAAATCCGAAAGTTCTCGCCGGGGCGATCTCGCGCAGGTAATTGCCGTCGGAAAGATCCACCCGGAAAGTCTCGCGGCCAATCAGCGCGTGCGGGAAGTCGATGGTGTAGGAGACGGAATAAGTTTCCGCCGGGTAAATGGCGATGAACTTGTTGCCCTCGCGCAATTCCAGTTCGCGCCGGATGCGCATGTACGAACGTGGCCGCCGCTGCTTGCGAATGCCGGCTTTCAGGATCATGTCGACGAACGGCCGGGCGCTGCCGTCGAGGATGGGCAACTCCAAGTTGTCGAGTTCCACGATGGCGTTATCGATTCCAGTTCCGATGAAGGCGGAGAGAAGGTGCTCGGTGGTGGAGATGAGCACGCCCTTTTTCATCAAGCTGGTGGCGTAGCTGACGCGGGCCACGTTGCGGCCGGTGGCTTCGACTTCGAAGTCGTCCAAGTCGGAGCGCCGGAAGACGATTCCGGAACCGGAGGAGGCGGGAAGGATCCTCAGGTGAACAGGTGCGCCGCTGTGAAGGCCTATCCCAGTACAATCAACAGCCGCACGGATTGTCTGTTCCTGTCTCAATTGGGAGGGCTGATGTAGTTGATCCAGTTCAGCTTACAGCCGGGAACGAATTTTTCGATGTGGTAAATCAGCCACACTCCCCGGTCAAAGAGCGTTCGTTGCAGCTCTGCCCTCAGCTATGTGATTGATCGGTGGGCGGATAGGTGAGAGTGCAAATGTGGGAGTCCGACAGAAGCGAAGTAGTACATGGCCGGACGCGAGCCAGCGTCCGGCCCTAGGCCCGGCCTATTTCTTTCTGGGCGGCAAGGTGTTCGGGTCGTAAGTCGTCTTTGCATCGAACAGAGAATCGTTCATCGCTTCGTTATAAGTGACGTTGTTGAGAAAACGCTGGTTCGACATTTCTCCGTTGTAGAAGCGGGTGACGCTGTAGGGCGTCATGATGCCTTGCGTAGGCCGGTAGGCATCGTAAAGTTCTTCTTCCGTGTTGCGGAGGTTGTCGGTGGGATCTCGCCAGGTAAAAGATTTCTTGAGGGGGAGGTGGTTAGTGGTGTCGAGGTACAACGTCACGCTGTCGTTCTTGGCGTTCATCACGCTCACCTGGTCGGCCGGCTTGTTGGCGGCGACCGCAGGCCCATCGTAGAAAAAGGCGACGCCCGGCTCGTTGATCCACTTGCGAAGAACCAGTTCGAGCGAGTGGTCGCGGCGGCGCAGGAATTCGTTGAGCGTTTTGTCGTCAAGCGCGGCCGTGCCCTTGAATGTGATTTCGAAACCCTTATCGCCGCTGTAGACGTAGGCCACGTCGCGCTGCTTGGTGAGTTCGATGCGCTCACGATCAGGAAACTTCACGAACCGCCAGAAAAGCGTGCCGGCACTGGTGGCCTCTCCGCGATGGAAGCTGTAGGTGCGGCCCTGCTGGCTCACGTTTTGCGCGTTTAGATACGCCGAGCCACCGAGGGCCTGGATCGCCTGATCGATCAGCGCCTTGGCCTTGGCGGAATTGTCCTGCGGGGCGGCTGCGCTCTGCGAAGTCGAAGCGCCGGCGTTGTCCTGAGCGGCGGCTGGCGTAATAACGCAAAGGCTGAGAATCAATAGCGAAAGTAAGAGGCGCATGCTTTCCTTAGATTAGACGCGGAAACGGGCGTGAATGCTGTACGGTGCTGGGGTGAGCGTCGTTCATCCTGCCAAAACCGCGCCTCCATTGACGTTAAAGACTTCGCCGGTAATGAAAGCGGCGTGTTCGGTGCACAAGAACAGAATGGGCGCCGCAATCTGCTCGGGCGTGGCCACGCGGCCCACCGGAATCGTCGCGAAAATCTTGTCGCGCGTTTTCGGATCGTTCAACGCGGGCTCCGACATCTCAGTGCCTACCCATCCCGGCGCAACGCAATTGACCAGAATCCCATCTCTCGCGAGTTCGGTAGAGAGTCCCTTCACCATGCTGATGAGAGCGCCCTTGGTAGCGGCGTAGTCCACGTGATACGCCTCTCCGCGCTGGGCTGCGGTTGAGCTGACCAGCACGATGTGGCCGCCATCGCCGGTGCTGAGCTTGCGCTGCTTTTTCATTTGCGCGACCGAATGGCGGATCAACGAAAACACGCTGTCAAGGTTGACGGAGACTGTGCCGCGCCACTGCGCGTCGCTCATCTCATCGACGGGCGCGTCCTTCGGCGGCCAGATGCCGTGGTTGGCAACCAGGATGTCGAGACGCCCGAACCGTTTGATCGCTTCGGCGACCAGATCTTTAGCGGAATCGAGTCCGCTCAGGTCACAGGCCATGGCAGCAGTGCGGGCTTCGCCGCACTCCGCGACCAGAGCGTCGGCTTGCGTTTTGGCGCTTTGATAATTGAATAAGACCTTGGCTCCGGCGGCGGAGAACATACGCACGGCGGCCGCCCCGATTCCGCGCGAACCTCCGGTGATGAGAGCGACTTTTCCTTCCAGGGAGAGAGAAACCGGCATGTGTCTAGTTTCAGGGCTGGCGGTAAAGATTGGCAAGTGGGGGCGTGCCGCTCGTAATGTGATTGGCCTGGGCCTGGCGGACAGGAGTGTATGCCCCACCCGGTTCGCCTCGCAATTCGTCCACGCGAATTGTTTTGTATCAGGGCGCGGCTTCAGCCGCGCCGTAAGTTCTCTTTCCTTCTGCCCCTTCAGGGGCTGGGTCTTCATCGCTTGCTAAAGCGATTGGAGTGATCACTCCCGCTGCGGGTACGGTTCACGTGGCTAGGAGCCCTGTATGACTCGGAAGCCGGTGAGTCGGCCTACGCCGCATCAGATGTTCGCCCGCGCTCCACAAGGGGTGCACGCCCGCGATAAGGGTCCGCGCGGTTCTGCCTAGGACACGCGGAACGTCGCCATCTCTGGCCTATTTTTAGAATAGCAATTTGGGTGGGGAATTGTGACATGGTGGGGAAGTTTATATTTTGCTTGGATTGATGGAGATGAGTGGGGTTTGTGACGTGGGTGGGGCTTGACAGGTGATGGAGGTCACAGGAGAGCAGGTGTTAGGTCTTGGGTCTTAGGTGTTAGGTAGCGCCGGCATCTTGCCGGCAGTCGCGAGGGCGTCCCGCCCTCGCTGGTGGGCTCACGCCCGCGTCGCAGTCGTGCCGCCCCTGACGGGGCTCGACTCGGAAGGGTGCCTTACCCAGCGCTTACGCGCTGGGCTATCCTATGCCGCCGCTGGCGCGGCTCGAGTATGGCGCGGGTGAGCTTGACGGGGAACTTGACCCCGATCCCGAAGACCCCAGGCCGAAGATTGAGGCTGGACTGACACCCGAGGCCTGAAACCTGAAACCTGAGACCTGACACCTGAGACCTGAAACCTGAAGCCTGAAGCCTGAAGCCTGAAACGTGAAACCTGACACCTAGTCTCCCAGGCTGGGCGTTTTACCGGTTTTTAGCTGGCGCAACAGGACGCGGACCAGCATGCCGTCGTAGCGGGTGCCGCTTAGCTTTTCGATTTCGGCCACGGCTTGCTCGGTGGTCTTGGCGGCTGCGAAGGCGCGTTCGGTGGTCATATTCACGAAAGCATCGGCTAAGGCGACGATGCGCGCCCACAGCGGAATTTCTTCGCCGCGCAGGCCGTTGGGATAGCCGCTGCCGTCGAAAGCTTCATGGTGGTGTTCGACGGCTTTCTGGAGCATCACGCTGCCCGGGATAGTGGCGACGATTTCGGCGCCGATGCGTGGGTGTTCCTTCATGTGCGCGAATTCTTCTTCGTTCAGCGGGCCCTGCTTGGTGATGATGTGCTCGGGGATAAAGATCTTGCCCACGTCGTGCACCTTTGCGGCGTAGACCAGTTCGACCAGTTCGTCGGGGGGAAGGGCGAGTGCGCGGCCGATCAATTCGGTGTAGCGTCCGACCATTTCGCCATGGCCGGCGGCGTGGAATTCGCGCGATTCTCCGGCGCGCGCCAGCGCTTCGATCGATTCTTTGAGCACCTGGACGTTGCAGTCGTCGCCGCAAAGCCGGTGCAGGGTGGAGGTCAGGTCTTCGAGATCCTTCGCGCGCGAGCGGTCCTTCTGCAGGAAGCCCTCGATGTAGGTGGAAAGCTGCTGGCGCTGCGCGGCGAGGTTTTCTCCGTCGCCGAATTCCTCGATCATCGAAACGCGGTTGCCGCCACTGTGCTTGGCGGCGTACATGCCCGCATCGGCGACGCGAATGATGTCCTCGGCGGAGAAGCCGTGCGCGGGGAAGCTGGCCACGCCGAAGCTGCCGGAAATATGATGCTCGGCCAGCATGGCGTCCTGCGCGAGCCACAGACGCAGGCGTTCGGCGAGCGCGTGCGCCTGATCGATACTGGTTTCCGGCATCAGGATGACGAATTCGTCGCCCCCGTAGCGCGCGACCACGTTGGACTGGCGGCAGCGCTGCTCAAGCAACCGGCCGACGCGCGCCAACACGAGATCGCCTTCGAGGTGGCCGAAGGTGTCGTTGACATCCTTGAACTTGTCGAGATCGATGAGCACGACCGAGAACGGGCGGCCGGAGCGCGAGGCGCGTTTCCATTCGGACGACAACGCTTCCCAGAAGAAGCGCCGTGTCTTGATGCCGGTCAGGCCGTCAGTGATGGACTGCTGCTGCAATTTCTGGAAGACGATCGTGTTATGGAGAGCGGTTGCCAACAAGTCGGCGAGCGTGCTCATAATCAGCACGTCTTGCGTCGAAAAGGCATTCTCCTGGCGGCTTTCGACGTTCAGGATGCCCAGCAACGACTCGCCGTAGGTGATGGGGATGCACAGTACGGCGCGGGAGTCGGGCAGCACGCCGACCATGTGGCCGTCGCCCGCATTCTGCACCAGCAGGCGCTCGTTGGAACGAGCCACGCGTCCCACGATGCCCATGCCGAGGGGGATGCGCTTGCCGCGGGAATTGGCCGTCGCTCCGGCTTCGGCCTTGATCTCGATTTCTTTGGTGACGTAGTCGAGCAGGCCGATGCCGATGTGATCGAACTGGAAGGTCTTCTGAATCTCGGCCACGATGTCAGCCAGCATCTGCTCGGCGTCTTCGCTCGAGATCGCCATTTTCGAAATGTTGTTGAGGAAGCTGAGCTGCTTGGAGCGGCGCAGTTCCTCGGCGAACAGACGGGCGTTCTCCACTGCCACCGAGAGCTGATCGACAGCGGTCTGCATGACTTCGAGGTCGCGCTGCTGGAACACGTATTCGTGCTCGGTGTTCATGGCTACCATGGCGCCAGCGGGCCGTCCGCCAAGCATGATGGGCGCGCCGCAGAAGCATTTCGCCGCGCGACCGCCGACCTGCACGACGCCCAGGCGCTCGCGCGTCTTTTCCAGATCGGAGCGTATGAGCAGCGCCTGGCCGGTGCGGATGATCAACTCGGTGAGGCCGTTGCTCACCCGGCGCGAACGCTTCGGCATGACCTGATTGTTCTCAGTTTCGAGCTCGAAACAGATCTGATCGCCTTCCTGGAAAGCGATGTAGAAGTCGCTGGTATCGAAGATTTGCCCGAGTTCCTTCTGGATGGTGCGCAGGATCTCGTCCTGATCGAGGCGCGAGCTGATGGCCTGGCCGATCTGGGTGAGCAGTTCGTACTCCTTGGTGCGGCGCTGCGCGTCGTGCATGACGACGTAATTTTCGAGCGTCAAGCCAATCTGCAGGGCCAGGCCGATCAGCAGGCGCAAGTTCGATGAACCGAATACCCGCAGCTCGGAATGCGGGAAAAGGATTACGCCGAAGTTGTGTTCGCGGGTTTGCAGGCTGACCGCGGTCAGGTGCCGGATGTGTTCTTCCGCGACGACCCGCTTGAAGTCTTCGAACTTGCCGCCTGGCAATGCCGGCAGGGGTTCGGTCATCTCGGGCATGTTGCGGAAGGTGAAGAATCCGCCGCGGCGGTAGGCGAGTTCCACGATGTACTCGCCTGCACCGGTCTTCTCGAGCTTCTGAATAATTTCCGGCGAGAATCCGCGCTGCACCGAGGGCAAAACTCCGCGCCATTGTTCGGCGATGCAGATGACCGCTTTGCGAGTGGGCAGCGGGTTGATCAGGCGATCGAGCACGGCCGTCATGCTGGGGACAAGGTCTTCGGCGGACAGAAGCCGGCGCGGATCGACGCCCAGGGTGGAGAAGGCAAGCGCATTTTCCTGCACGGCATTGCGCTCGTTTTCAAACAGCACCATGACCATGGCGATGCCGAGCAACATCTGCGGCAGGGGGCCGAGCATGTGCCCGGCGTTTCCGAGAACTTCGGAGTAAGGACTGACCAGTTGTCCGACCGCCATCAGGCCGCCCCAGAGCGCAAGGGCGAGAGCCAGCATGCGGAACGCGAGTGAATTGCGGCGGTGCGCGAACAAGTAAAAGCGCATCGAGCAGTACAGCAGCAGCGCCGCGATCCCGATTTCCAGACGCACATGCGGCAGGGTCTCAAGGTCATTGTGAAAGGAGCCATTCACATAGTGGGTGCGCAAACTCCAGAGCGAAAGACCGATACCGGCCGCGGCAAGCGCGAGGTCGTACCAGCGGAGGCGAAAGCGCTCCCGCATCAGCCGGGTCGAAACGAACAGGCACAGCGCCATTACGACAATGAGTAAAGAACTGGCGAGGTAGACCCAGGCCGACGCGGGCTGTCGGACATTCCAATTCCATGCGTCCAGACCAAAGTGCAGCGAGTACGCGCCCCAACCCAATTGCCACGCGCGGAAGTACGGCTGCCGGCTCTGCTCGTAGAGGTAAGTGAAGACGAGAAACAGCAGCAGGGCCACGATCCCTGGCAGGATCACCATATTGGTGGCGAGGCTATTCATGGCGCGCAAAGCCGCTCCAGCGGCTGATTAACCACAAGGAACGTGGGGAACTTCGATGAAATCATCGTTTCACAGCGCGCCCAGCAACTCAATACGATTTCAGTACAGGGGGTGTGGAAAGCTGAGTCATCCTGACAACGGAAGGGGCGACGGCTTGACGCTGGTTTTCGCCAGCCCGTAACATGAGTCTTTCATGCCTGATCCCTCTAGCTCCCTCAAAAAAGACGACTTATCTGCGTCCGGACCGCGAGTCCGGTTCGCTCCTTCGCCCACTGGCTTCCTGCATGTAGGCAGCGCCCGCACGTTCATCTTCAACTGGCTCTACGCCCGGCGGAACGAAGGGACGATGGTGCTGCGACTCGACGACACCGACGTCGAGCGAAACACGGATGCGTCGGTGAGTTCGATTTTCGAGGGCTTGAAGTGGCTCGGCCTCGGGTGGGACGAGGAGTACAAGCAGTCTGAGCGGCTGGTTTTGCACCAGAAAACAGCCTGGACGATTTTTGAGAAGGGCCTGGCCTATCGCGATTTCACGCCGGCGCATACCGGAGACGCCGAGAAGTCGGGCGCCCAGGGGACGTGGTTGTTCAATCCGGGGATGCGGGAGCTTTCGCACGAGGAGAGCGATCGGCGGGCCGCAGCGGGAGAGCCGTTTGCGCTGCGCTTTCGCGTGCCGCGCGAGACCGGGGAGGAAGTACGGTTCGCCGATGCCGTGTATGGGGAACAGCGCAAGGCGGCGGCCGACATCGAGGACTTCGCGTTGCTTCGTTCCGACGGTATGCCGACATATCACCTAGCGTCGTGTGCCGACGATGCCGATCTGCGGATCACCCACATCATCCGCGGGCAGGATCATCTGACGAACACGTTCAAGCATGTGCTGATTTTTCAGGCGGCTGGAGCGACTGCTCCGAAGTTTGCGCATCTGCCCTTGCTGGTGGCGCCCGATGGGACCAAGCTTTCGAAACGGCGGCATGGGCCAGTGGTCAGCGTGACGACTTATCGCGATGCAGGATTTCTGCCGGAGGCATTCATTAATTTTTTGTGCCTGCTGGGGTGGTCGCCGAAGAATGATCGCGAGCAGCTGTCGCTGGCGGAATTGCAGGAGTTATTTTCGCTGGAGGGCATCAACCGGGCGAACGCCGTGGTCAATTTCAAGGAGCCCGCTACCACGTCAGAAGAGACGTTTGATCCGAAGGCCGTGTGGCTGAACGCAGAGCATATCCGGGCATTGCCGGTGGAAGAGCTGAGTGCGCGCCTGTCGCCGATTGTGCGCGAGGCGGGGTTTGCGGTGGATGCCGGGCAGATGTTGCGGATCACGCCGCTGATTCGCGAGCGTATTAAGTTGTTGCGCGATGTGTTGACGGCGGCGGATTTCTTTTTTGTGGATCAGTTAGCGCCGTACGACCCGGCGGAATTGATTCCGCAAAAGGGCGATGCCGCCATGGCTAAGAAAGTGTTGGAGAAGGCGCGAGTTGTTTTGGCTGGGGTTGAGTTCAAGCATGATCCCTTGGACCAGGCTCTGCGCGGGGCGGCGGCGGAACTGGGGATCAAGGCTGGGCAGATGTTTCAGCCGATTCGCGTGGCGGTGTGCGGGCGGAAGAACGCGCCTCCGTTGTTTGAGACGCTGGAAGTGTTGGGGCGGGAGAAGGTGTTGGCACGCGTCGAGCAGGCAGTTCGGAAGGTTGCGCGACGGTAAGTTCCTTCGCCAGATCGTTATCAATATCCCCGTTCCCCCAGATGCACGGCCCGCGATTGGCAATAAAACAGACCATCCATCCGGTTCGAGGACGCCCGGTTCTCCTTGGGCCATTTGCATTACCCCGCCGCCAAATCAAGTGCTGTTTAGTTCGGATGCGTTTCCGGGGCGAATCTACAAGCTCAGCCTGGATGGAAAAGTGCTTGGCACGCTCGGCAAGACAGGAAAACATGGCCGACAATGATCTCGAATCCGGTACCGACGGTGAATCGAATTCCCGGGATAAACGGATTCCAAAAGCGAATGCGGTTTACGTTTTTGGCGCGCGCGCGGACGATGAGTTCCCGGCAGGATTCGTTTCCGGCGAGAAAGCGCTCGAGAACGGAAGCGCCAACGTGCGCGGCGGGCCTGATCTGCGCTGGAGCTGGAGCTCGCTTGGTGACCGGCGACGGCTCAATAAAGCTGCGAATAAACCAGCGCCCGAACCATCCGGGAGTGATCTGCTCGACCGGAGAATCCGGATTCCCATTGACCGCCACAGAGATGGGAAACAGATAGGCTTCGTTCGTGATGCAGAGATGCTCGAGACACTGGCCCACATTCCAAGAGCCGGGCGCCGGTTGCCAGTTGAGCTGTTCCTCGGCGAGTTCAGCGACCAGCTTCCTGGCGGCATGGTTGTTGGCGTCCAAGTCCGCAGCCAGGCGGACGGACCAAGCGGAGCGCGCCCTTTCCTGTGGTACGGGCATAACGCGGATCATAGCTAAGATGCCACCGCATTGCCGACGAAGTCTCGAACCGTCTTGGGCTGAGGACGCAGCAGCAAATAAAATGCGGTGATGTGCGTGATCATCAGCAAAGGCACGTAGATGATCGGGATCGCGTATGCGGCGCCCATTTGCCCCGCGAGCGCAGGAATGCCAGCCTGGATGGCGTGGTAATAGTCGAGGATGAGATCGACCGCTCCCACGAGATTGAAGGCTGCGACAAACACCCAAAAGAGCGGACGTATCCTTACCGTGAGAAGCGCCAGCATGGCCAGGACCCCGGTTGCGAGGTCCCAGTAGGCGGCGAATGTCGCGAAGTTAGCGGGCAGATTGCCGATGACACCTGGAAGAATAAAGACCAGCCCGAAGAAGCGGAAGCTGTGGAGAGTGGCGATGGCGCGTTGCGCCGCGATCAGGTCCATCGACTTGAGCCTGGGCAGGACGTACACGCCGAAGCAAAGTAGCCACGCGACATAACCCAGAATAAGATGCACGTTGAAGATGGTTTCGGGCGACATTTGGCCTCCTATCGGATTTGATGGGTTCACTTACTGGTCGGGGTATCTCGCAACAGTATCCCGAGCGGCAACAGTGGCCCGACCGGAATGAACTGCTCGTCCATGAGGTTTTCCTTCGAGAGAGGCAGGCTTGCGATGAGGGCCTGAGCCTCCGCCACGTCCTGGCAATTCAGCAGGAAGATGACGCCCCGCCCGTCGCCGCGCGTGAACCACTGCTGAATCTTGCCGTCGAGATACAGGGGAACGGTTGCGCGAATTTCGGCGGGCATGAGTTTGATGACTTGCTCGGGAGTAACCCCCGGTTTTGGGGAAAGGATGGTCAGCACGCCGGTGATCTTGGGCTGCGGTGGCGTGGACTGGCTTTGCGCCAAGGGCGCCAGAACCGCCGCGAACGCCAGCAGCAGGGAGGTCGTTTCAATATGCATGGTTCAGCTCCTTTGATCTCGCACTATTCAATTTGTCGTGGTACCAGCGGGTACCAGATGAGTGATGGTACTATGCGGTACCAGAGGCGTCAAGGAGGGCGGAATGTCTGCTCCATCGCTGGCAAAACGCCGCCCGAAAGGCGGCGACGAATCCGCGGTGCGCGACCGTATCCTCGAGGCGGCTTTTACGGCTTTCATGGAGACCGGGTACGCGACTGCCAGTACGCTGGAGATCGCGACGCGCGCGCGCGTTTCGAAGCGCGAACTTTACGCGCTGGTTGGCAACAAGCAGGAAATGCTGATCGCCTGCATCAGCGAGCGAGCCAAGCGATTTGACGTGCCCGCTGACCTGCCTGTGCTGCGCGATCGCGAGACCTTGAGGCAGGTGCTGGTTTCATTCGGTACAAGGCTCGTCCGCGAGATAAGCGATCCCACGGTTATTGCGGTATTCCGGCTGGCGATCGCCGAGGCCGTTCAGGCCCCCGAAGTAGCGCGTGCGCTCAACTCTATTGGACGCGAGGCAAGCCGTGCCGCCTTGCGTAAGATCATGGCCCGGGCTCAGGCGGCCGGATTACTTGCCGGCCGTCCGGCCGAACTCGGCGAGCAGTTCGCCGGACTGCTCTGGCGCGATCTGATGGTCAGCCTGCTTCTCGGAGTGGCTGAGCGACCGAATTCGCGCGAAATCGCGGGACGTTCGCGCGACGCGGCAGCCGCTTTCCTGGAACTTCATCCACGACCAGACGACGAACCAGTATGAGCGGACCTCTCCGGTTGATCGGGGTGGCCTGGGGAGGTCTGTTTTCAGGTTGAGGACACCCAATCAGGGAAGCAGTTGGCAATCAGGCAGTCTATTGACATAGAGTACTTTGTATTGCAAAGTATGTCGCATGAAAACCGCCGCCCCATGGCAAGAATCGCTCAAGAAGCGCTGGATGCCTTTGGAGATGTTGCATGCGCCGAGGCTCGACGCTGGCGCTGCTGCTGCGCCGGTTGAGCCGCGTTACTGCCTGATGATCAATCCGTTTTATGCCAAGGATGCCAACGCGAGTTTCGGCAAGCATGTGCTTACACCCTCGCTGGCGCTGACCAGTTTCGCTGCCACTACTCCGGCGCACTGGCGTCTCGAATACTGGGACGAGAATCTGTTGGCCGGCCTTCCGCCGTGCCGGCCGATGCCGGAGGTGATCGCCATCACGGTACATCTCACCTTTGCGCGGCGGGCGTTTGAATTGGCCGAGTGGTATCGGGCGCGTGGGGCCAAGGTGGTGCTGGGTGGGCTGCATGTGCTGTCGTGTCCGGAAGAGTGTGCGCCGCATGCCGACGCGCTGGCGCTCGGGGATGGCGTGCAACTCTGGCCGCGTATCCTGCGGGACATCGAAGACGGACAACTGCAATCGCGTTACGTTGCGACTTACGAAAATGATTACTCGGAAGATCCCTCGCCGCGCCGGTCGATTCTGCCGCGTCGGAGTTTCCTCACGACCACCAGCTTGATCGCCACCCGCGGTTGCCACAATCGTTGCGGTTTCTGCTATCTGGCGACCGATGGATTGCGGATGCCCTACCGCATGCGGCACCCGCAACAGGTCGCGGAAGAGTTTGCCGAGAACGGCGAGCCTTACGCCGTCTTCATCGACAACAATCTTGGGTCGCGGCGCGGCTATCTCCATGAGCTGTGCGCAGCGCTGCGGCCGCTAAACAAAATCTGGAGTGCGGCGGTGACGATCGATGTCACGGACGATCCGTCGCTCATCCGCAACATGGCCCTGGCGGGATGTACTGGAGTGTTCATCGGGTTCGAATCGCTCAGCGACGACAATCTTTCCGACGCCCACAAAAAGACGCCGAAGACGGCCGATTACGCGCGGCGCGTGCGCATGTTGCACGATGTCGGGATCCAGGTGAACGGATCGTTCGTGCTGGGCTTCGATCACGACCGGAAGGACGTGTTCGCGCGCACGGCGGAGTGGGTCGACGAGAACCGGCTTGAGTGCGCGACCTTTCACATTCTGACGCCTTATCCGGCGACGCCTTTATTTCGCCAGATGGAGGCGGAAGGGAGGATTCTGCATCGCGATTGGTCGCAATACGATACGTCGCATGCGGTGTTTCAGCCACGGCACATGTCGCCTGAAGAACTGGAACACGGGTACGGGTGGATCTATCAGCGATTGTTTTCACATGCGTCGATCTGGCGACGGAGGCCGGAGGACTGGCGGGCTGTGCCGCTGTACCTGGCGATGTCGTATCTATATAAGCGGTCGAATCGCTTCTGGCACCTGTTGATCAAGCACAGTGCGGTGCATGCGGTGTGGAGTCCGCTGGTGGAGTTGACGCGGCTGCGGCATCTTCGCTACCGTGCGCGGCTTGCAGAAAGCGCTGTGCCGGTGGGTTCGTCTGGGCAGGTTGTGTCGGCTGGAGTTTGATGTAGCGCGAATGCGAAGCCCATTTAGGCGGGCCTCCGCCGGCCTGCGAGGGCGAGACGCCCTCGCGACTGCCGGCAAGATGCCGGCGCTACAAAATCCAGCGGCTATTGCGGAGGCGGTGTGTTATTTGGGTTGGCGGCACGGCCTCCTGTTTTGTCTGCCGGGTACTCGGGTGCGCGGTACTGCGTGGGCTTATCGGCCGACTTGTACGCGGTGTTCTCGGTGGCGTTTTCGCTGGTGTTCAGAGGCTTCATGGCGACGACCTGGTAGGTGCGCCGCTTTTTATCTCCGTCCGGAATTTTCAGGTACATGTAGTTCTTCTTGATCTTGAATTCGCCTTCCTCGCCTACGGGCAGGATCACGGGGTGCTTCTTGTCAGTTGGACGGATGTGATACTCCATGTCGTCGGTGCGCAGCAGGTATTGCGGGCACAGCTTTTCTTCCGAGTTCACCGCCTCGATGCCTGCCGAGGCAAAGATGCTGCCAACGCCGGTAAAGCCTCTTTGTTTCGCGCCGCAGGGAACGGCTTCCATTCTTTCGAGCATGCCTCTCTCGGCGCCTTTTTTCTTCTTGTGCTTGTCGGCGGCTCCGGAAGGAAGGGCTGCTGCGAGAATTAGCGCGGGTATAAGAACCTTGCTGATCTTCATGACACCTCCGTTAACGGTCCAAGAATGCTGACACCGCAGAAACAGGAGGGACGGTCACCCGACCCTCCTCGTGCCCGCGCAAACTTCATTACTGCTTTTGCGAGGGTTTTTCCACGGTTGGAGCCTTCGGCATCGGTTTGCCGGCCTGCGGCACCGATTGCAGGAAGGCTTGCGGATTCTGTTTCAGCTCAGCCTGCGCTGCGGGGTGGGCTTTCAGATACTCCTGCAGTTCCGGATGGCTTTCCATGTACTCCTTGTTGTTGAGGAGCGATGGATCCTTCGAGATCTGCTGCGCGATGTTCGTGTGGCCGCCGAGGAATTGTCCGAAGCTGGCTGCCTCACGGTGTTCCGGGTCGCGGTCGAAGCCGCCGTTTCGGCCATAGTCCTCCTGGCGGTCGTAACGCTGTTCCTGGCGCATGAACGCGTTGGGATTCTCACTGATTTCCTGGCGGATGCCCGGATGCTGCTGCAGATAAGCCTGCAGTTCCGGATGCTTGGCGACAAACTCCTTGTTGTTCACGAGCGACGGATCCTTGCGGAGTTGCTCGGCGGTTTCGGGATGACTGTCGAGGAACCGGTCCATATTGCTCACCGCATAGCGGTCATTGGCGCGATCACGATCGCGGTAGTCTTCCTGGCGGTCGAAGCCTCGTTCCTGCTGCATGAACATGTTCGGATTCTGCCGCCACTGCTGTGCCACTCCGGCATGCGAGTCGAGATACTCTTTCAGGGCGGGGTGCTTCTCGACGAATTCCTTGTTATTCACGAGCGCGGGATCTTTGCGCACCTGCTCGGAGATCTCAGGATGGCTGTCGAGAAATTGATCGAGACTCGCCATTTCGCGGCGGTCTCCTCGCTCTTCGAAGCGCTGCTCCCGGTGCATGAAGGCGCTCGGGTTCTCACGGATTTCTTCGCTCACTCCGGGATGGGCCTGGATGTATTCCTGCAAGGCAGGATGGCTCTTCACGAATTCCTGGTTGCGAACCAGCGAAGGATCCTTGCGCACCTGTTCCGCGATCTCGGCGTGGGCGTCCAGGAACATGTCGAAGCTGGCCACGTCGCGAATGGTCGTGTCATTGTCCCGAGTCGATTGCGCGCTGGCCGGCCGGCCTATCCAGAACAGAGCCGCCATGCTCAACAGCGCGAGCAAATGCTTGTGATGCTGACATCTCGTTGGTCTCATGATGTGCAGGTTCCTCCTGAATGGGAATCTGCGTTCTGATGGTGCACGACCCGTGCCAACTACGAGAGCGATCGTCGGCAGACCAACGCTTCAAGCAGTTAGGCGCGCCTACAGGATCGTGCTCACGGGAAAATCGACATGAACAAAGGAAATTCGCCGTACGGGATCGACTGGAAGAAAATCTTTCTTCTTAAAATCACTCGACTTGCACACGCGATACGTCGTGCCGCCGAGACTGGAGGCAATAAGGCTCGCGTCGTGACAAGGACGCGGGGAGGGAATCCGTCTCTGCGAGACGGGCTAACTCGGGGCCAAAAAGCCTTGACATTCTATACTATGTGCGATACAGTATGTGTCGTACACTATATGACGAACAGTAAACAATCCGGCTCTGAGCTCTTCGAGAACCTGAAGTTGGAGCTTCGGCGGGGCTGCCTGGTGGTGGCCGTCCTCGCGCAATTGCGGAAGGAGCAATACGGATACACCTTGCGCAAGGCGCTGGCGGACGATGGGCTTGAGATCGACGAAAGCACGCTGTACCCGTTGTTGCGGCGGCTGGAATCGCAAGGCCTGCTGATGAGCCAGTGGCGCGAAGAGGACAAGCGCAACAAGCGGTTCTACCAGTTGTCGCCAGTCGGCGAAGGGATCCTGACGCAATTGCTTGAGGAGTGGCAACGCATCAACGCATCGCTCGAAAAAATTCTGCAAGAGGCATAGCTATGACGAACACATCCAGCCGCAATCCCATGGAACTGATCGACCGTTACCTGCAGGCCGTGCGCTTCTGGTTGCCCAAGTCGCAGCACGATCTGGCGCTCGAACTCGCCGAAGACTTGCATTCGCAAGTGGAGGCGAAAGAAGCGGAGCTTGGGCGTCCGCTCGAGGAGGGCGAGGTGTCGGCGATTCTGAAAGAGTGCGGCAGGCCGGCCATTGTGGCGGGACGTTTGCGGCCGCAGGATTATCTGATCGGGCCGATGATGTTTCCGGCATACCGCTTCATTTTGAAGATGACGTTGCTCTGGATGATGCTGCCGATTTTCGTGTTCATCGTGGGCCCGATGCAGTGGGTGAAGACCGGGAGCTTCGGCGCCGCCATCGGGAGCACGATCGGCATCATGTGCACGGGAAGCTTTATCGCGGCCGGCATCATCACGCTGGTGTTCGTGATGATCGAGCGCACGCAGAAGAATTTGGCCCTGGTGGACAAGTGGGATCCGCGGTCGTTGCCGCCGCTCGAGAAACCGGAGCGCAAGGCGTCGGGTGGGAAGACGGCGTGCGAGCTGATTTTCAGTTTTATGGCGTTGGCGTGGCTGTTGCTGGTGCCTTACAAACCTTTCCTGATTCTCGGTCCGGCGGCGAGCTTTCTGAGCGCGGCGCCCATGTGGCATACGTTCTACGCGCCGGTGCTGCTGCTGACGGTGGCTTCCATTCTGCGGCTGATCGTGATTCTGGTGCGGCCGGATTGGATGCGCTTTCCGGTGTGGAGCAAGCTGCTGCAGACCGTGCTCAGTCTGGTGGTTGTGAATTACATGATCAATGCTGCCGGACAGACGGCTGGTGCGGCGTGGCATCCGTTCGTGATCGCCTCGCAGGGCGGGGAGCAAGCCGTGAAGATCGCTGCCGTAGTGAACGCGTCGATCCTGGTGAGTTTGGTGTGTACTTGGATCGGGCTTTGTATTGCGGCAGTCGTTCAGACCTGGCAGTCGGTAAGGAGCTTTACGCGGAAGGAAAGCTTCACGCCAGGTTCGGCTTCGCTCCATGTGTTTTAGGACCTAACCTTCAGATTCGTACTTAAGTCGCCAAGAACCTCAAAGGCCGCGGGCGGGGGCGCCCGCGCTACACGTTATAAAATACAAGGCTCATGACTCCGACTGACTCTTCTACTGAAGCCGCCGCGAACGCGCCGGCGGAACCGCGGCCGTCCAATTTCATCCGCGACATTATTCTTGAGGACCTCAAGACCAATAAATATCAGGGACGCGTGCAGACCCGCTTCCCTCCTGAGCCGAACGGCTACCTGCACATCGGGCACGCGAAGGCCATCTGTCTCGACTTTGGACTTGCGGACGAGTTCGACGGCCACACCAACCTGCGTTTCGACGACACGAACCCGGAGAAGGAAGACACCGAGTACGTCGATTCGATCATGGAGGACGTGAAGTGGCTGGGATTTCAGTGGGACGGGCTTTTCTATGCGTCTGACTATTTCGACCAGATTCACGAGTGGGCGATCAAGCTGATCAAGGACGACAAAGCCTACGTCGACGATCTCACCGCCGATGAAATCCGGAAGCATCGCGGCACGCTGACCGAGCCCGGAAAGAACAGCCCGTATCGCGATCGCAGCGTCGAGGAGAATCTCGCGCTGTTCGAGCGCATGAAGGCCGGAGAGTTCCCCGATGGCTCGCGCGTGCTGCGGGCCAAGATCGACATGTCGTCGCCCAACGTCAACATGCGCGATCCGGTGATGTACCGCATCCTGCATGCCGAGCACCACCGCACCGGAAACAAGTGGTGCATCTACCCGATGTACGACTTCGCGCACGGGCAGTCGGACTCGATCGAGAAGATCACCTACTCGATGTGCTCGCTGGAGTTCGCCGATCACCAGCCGCTCTATAACTGGTTCATCCAGCAGCTGGGGATCTTTCCATCCCAGCAGATTGAATTTGACCGGCTCAGCCTGACTTACACCATCATGAGCAAGCGCAAGCTGCGCCGGCTGGTGGAGGAGGGGCATGTAAAGGGCTGGGACGACCCGCGCATGCCGACGCTGAGCGGCATGCGGCGCCGGGGATACACGCCGGAAGCCATTCGCAACTTCGTGAGCGCGGCGGGAGTTTCGCGGACGAACGGCGTAGTCGAACTGGCCATGCTCGAGCACTTCGTGCGCGAGGACCTGAACAAACGCTCGCCGCGCGTGATGGCCGTGCTGCGTCCCTTGAAGGTGGTGATCGACAACTATCCCGAGGGGCAAGTCGAGGAGATGGACGCGGTCAACAATCCCGAGGATGCGAGCGCGGGCACGCGGAAAGTTCCCTTCTCGAAGGTGCTGTACATCGAGCAGGATGATTTCCGCGAGAATCCGCCGAAACAGTATTACCGGCTGTCGCCCGGACGCGAAGTTCGTTTGCGATACGGGTATCTCGTGACCTGCACTAGCGTTGTGAAGAACGACGCGGGTGAAGTCGTCGAAGTGCACTGCACCTACGATCCCGCGACCCGCGGAGGCAACACGCCCGATGGACGCAAGGTGAAGTCGACCATCCACTGGGTGTCGGCCGCGAACGCCGTCGACGCCGAGGTGCGCATTTACGAGAGCCTGTTCACGAAGGAAGATCCGGACCAGGCGGAGGAGGGGAAAGATTTCATTTCGAATCTGAACCCGAACTCGCTCGAGGTGGTGGCTGCGAAGGTTGAGCCTTCACTGGCAAAGCTTGCGGCGGGCACGCGTTGCCAGTTTGAGCGGTTGGGATATTTCTGCGTTGACCCGGATTCGGCTTCCGGCAAACCAGTCTTCAACCGCACCGTCGCGCTGAAAGATACCTGGGCCAAGGTAGAGAAAAAACAGGGTGGAAAGTGAGGGCAGCATGCGAACGGGAATCGCGATTGCTTTAACGTTGACGCTGTTCGGCGCGGCAGCGAACGCGCAGCGAGGCGGCGTGCGCCCGTCGACGGCTTGCAAGCATTGGAAGGCGTGGCAGGATGCACAGCCGGGAACGAATCCGCCCACGTTGCATGTAACCGCGAGCTGCAAGTTCCCGACAGCGGGTTACACCGTCGAGTTGGTGCCGGTGCAGACCAAGAACGCAGAGATGCATCAGGAAATTTGTGTGTTGAAGCGCGTCGTGCACAAGCCCGAGGGGATGGCGGCGCAGGTGATCACCGAAGTGCCGGTTGACTACAAAGTCGAAACGTCCACGGAATATAAGGAAGTGAGAATTCGGCCGGATCGGGTGAGGGTGCGGGTAAAGAAGGTGCAGTAGTAATGGGCATCGCCCCGCTTATTGAGGGTTTGTAAGACAGGTTGCCATTTTGTTCGCCATTCCTTCCATGCTCTAATCTCTGGCATGGAGCACGGAGCAATCGTGGTCAAGACCCTCATGCGCACGTGTGAACGGTCCCCGTCACAATGGGAAGCCAAGACCGCAGACGGACGGTACCTTTACGTTCGATACCGATGGGGCTGTCTCGAAATCGGAATGGGCGTATCAATGGACGTCGCCATTGCCAATGGTGGCAACATCTTGGAGAAGCAGCTAGGGGGCAAATTAGACGGCTACATGGAACTTGAAGACCTTCGCAAAGCTACGAGCGGGTTGATCGAATGGCCTACTGCGTATGAAGACCGAGCTAACGAGGGGGGGTGCAATCGGCTCTAGCTTTTGACCCGGCACCTGCTCTGTGGATAGTGATTGTAATGACCTGTCTTCGTCAAGTGTCTCTCAATTACCGTAACAAAAGCCCTCTTGTTTCGCTTCTGTGTAAAGGCTTCTCGGAACTAATATCTGGTCGTATCGAACGTAAAGAACGGGCGCATTAACGCTCTCGTCATGCGATTGGATCCATTTTCGTCCAGTTTCCTGCTTATAAACCAATTCGTTTTGTGGAATTGTGGCTTGGCTTCCGCAGGTGACGTAGGCATCTTCAAACACACCTCTTCCGCTGGTATCCACCAGCTTGCATCGATCAACATTCTCATTCTGATCGAACCAGCATTCCAACCAATAACCAGTCTGGCGCAACCTCAGCGGCAAGTTGTTTGGCACGACGTAAAGTGCATTTGACGAGACAGTATGCGGCCGTCGAGGTTTATGTTCTGCCCACCACAGCACGAACGCGGCGAGGACGATAATCGTTCCCACCATCACGCGGCTGATTTTCCTAGGAACGAAGCGAAGCAGCAGAGCGACGACCACTCCCAGTGCAACAGTCCCAATCACGAACACTGTGGCGATGGGCATACTAACCAAGCCCATTACGAGAAAGCCGACAGCGACAAGCAATCCGGCAAACTCGGAGTCCAGTTGCATCACCCGCCAAGGGCCGGGATGTCGTTGGGCAGTGTGATCTTCCATCGTCTAATTGTCCCACCAGTCCATGCCGAAAACCATCACAGGGACTTCCGGCTGTTGATAAATCGCCATAACGCTCATTGACCAGTTGCGGGCATTTTGGCGGATGGTCCGTGGCGAAGTGACCCGACCCGCAACCTATCTGAATAGAGCTGACCTACAGAATGTGGCTTCGCCGCACGACGGGCGAGGACGCCCGTCGCTCCATCGACTCGAACTCACTGAGGGGATATCTAGCGGTGCGCGTGCGGGCTTTGCGCGGGGTTCTTTCCGCTCACTACCGCGTTCTTCAGGACCTTCACTTCGAAATCAACCGGCAGATGTTTGGGCGGGTAGCAGGCGGCGTTGTCGCAGGCCTGGTACTTCAGGTCCCCGTGGATAGCGTACTTGCCGGGTAGCACGGTGTGCAGGGGGCGGATCGTCATCGTGACGGCGAAGTCTCCGGTGTAGACGTTCAGAGGCTCGTCGGGCGAGAACGGGAACGTCATTTCCTTGCCTGCGGGATAGGTCACTTTCGTGATCGCGATGTCGGTGGGCGCGTCCAGTTTCAGGGCCGTGGGAATCAGGAACTCGGATTTCGGAGTGTTCGAGTTGATGTGATAGCCGGGCGGCACGCGGAAGTGGATTGTCACCGGTCCACCTTGTCCGCGGGTGACGGAGACCGTATCGACGGGAGCAACCGCGACCGCAGGCGTTTTCTTCCCGGGCCCCTGCGCGTAAACAAGCGATGTGAGCAACGGGACCGATGTGAACAACGAGACCAGTGTGACTAGCGAGATAAAGACGAGCAGCGTTTTGAAGGTTCGCATGTTGTCAGTTCACGGAGGCCGCTTCGAAGCCGGCCGTTCTCAAGAAGCCATCGATCGGCACGTTCGCTAACAGGACGCGAAGATGGTAGACCGAATGGCCGTCCGCGCCTACGTTACTTTTGCGCCTGTACCGGGGTCCCCTGGGACAGCGATTTCTTGATGTTATCGACGAACAGGCTGCGGCTCTGCAAGCCGAATTCCCGGGCCACGATCTTTCCGTCGCGGTCAATGAAGAACGTCGTGGGCAGCACGTTCACGCCGCCGTACTGATTGCCGACATCTTCTTTGCCGATCAGGATGGTGTAGTTGACGCCCATTTCCTTGACGAACTTCGCGATGTCGTCCTTGCTGGCGTCATCCATGGCGACGCCGACAATCTGCAGTCCTTGTGGCCCGTATTCTTTTTGCAGTTCGACGAACCAGGGCATCTCGATTTTGCACGGACCGCACCAAGTGGCCCAGAAGTTCAGCAACACAGCTTGGCCTTTGTAGCCGCTGAGCTGGATGTTTTTGCCTTCCAGGGATTGGAGCGTGAAGTCCGGCGCGGGTTTGCCGGCGACGTCGAGGCTGGCGTCGTTGTTGCCGCCCGCCCCCCGAATACCGTGCGACGCGACGTAGAGCATGGCCGCCACCAGGACAGCCACAAAGAATAGTGCTGCAAAATTTCGTTTCACAGGTTCAACCTCACTAAAGCGCGAAGCGGTTCAGGAACGAGAAGTAACGCGCGATTACCGTAAAGCGGCCGAGGACCAGCAATCCCCCGAGCACGATCAGCAGCGCGCCGCTGGCCACTTCGAGCGCATGCATGTGCGAGCGGAAGCGGCTGTAGAACTTGAGAAATCGTCCGATACCGAGCGACGTCAACAGGAACGGGACGGCCAGTCCCAGCGAGTAGATCGCCAGCAGGAAGATTCCCTTCATAACGGAATTTTGCGTCGCGGCCAGGCCGAGAATGACGGCCAGGATCGGACCGACGCAGGGTGTCCAGCCAAAAGCGAACGCAAAGCCGATGACGAACGATCCCCAGGCCGTGCTGCCGCCTTTCACGCTGTGCAGGCGGGCATCGGTATAGAGCGCCTTGATCTTGAAAATGCCGGTCAGGTGCAGCCCAAAAACGATGATCACGACACCGGCCACTTGCGCCAAAACGGACTTGTAACGCGAGAGGAAGTGGCCGACTTCTGTCGAGATCGCTCCTAGCGTTATGAAGACGATGCTGAAGCCGAGGATGAACGCGGCAGAGTTCAACATGACCTTGCGGAGATAGCTGGCCGTCGCTCGTCTTCAGTTCCTCCACGCCGGCGCCGGAGATCAGCGACACGTAGCCGGGTACCAGCGGCAGCACGCACGGCGAGAGAAAGGAAATCAATCCGGCGACGAAGGCCGCGATCGGTAGTGGGAGTGTCGACATTCGAGGTTATTTTACCTGTCCTTCGCTGAAAATACGCTAATCCTGCGCTTCTCGAGAGTGCCGCATTCAGGCACCCAAACTCCCGCACTGACTAAAGAGATGCGGGGTAAGGGCCGGATGTTACAAGCAGAAGGTCATCGGACGATTCTTTTACAAGCCCGAAACACATCGGGTGTGACTTGTGCAGATCTGAAATCGGCTGTTCGTCCTTCGTCTAACCTAGTTCCATCGGTTCAGAACCTGAATAAATACGACGCCTTCACGAAGAACTGGCGGCCGTCGTTGATGAAGTCATTTTGCGTGGTCAGCAAGCCGGTTGGAGTCGGGATAAGGCGCCGGTCCAAATTCTGCAGATTGCTGTTGTATCCCACGTAGATGGCTGTGCCCGGGCGCACCAGGTACGTCACCAGAAAATCGGTGTTGAAATTCCGGGTCGGCGAAAGAGAACTGATGAGCGGATTCGAAAGCACACCCGTGTACTGGAAGATGACGCGCGCTGAGAGTTCGCGGGTGAACTGCCAGTTCCACTTGCTGCGAAAGATGTGGTTGGTCACCGCGGTAAGGTGCGCTTCTCGCTCGCGGATGTGTTCGAGCAGGTATGAATTGTCGACGCGCAAGCGGCCCGAAGCATGAATGGTCAGCGTGGCGTTGGCCTGGTCCTCATGCGCGATCAAGGGAATTCGCCCCGCCGACGGGTTGTAGTTCACGCCCGCGCCGGAAACATAGAACCAGCTGAAGTCGATCTGCTTCAGCCAGCTGGTCGCGCCTTCTACGCCCCAGAAGGGTTGCGGATAGCTCTTGACGGTGTTGAGTCCAGTGAAATCCTGCGGGCGCAGGAAGACGCCGTCGTAAGCGATGGGATGGAAATTGATCCACGTGGCGCGGGCCATGTCGAAGCGCAGGCCGGGATAGGCGAAGTATTCGAGTGCCGTGCCGCTGTGATCGAAGATGCTGAACTGCCGCAACGTCGGTCCCCAGGAATTCAGCAACTTTCCTTCCGGCCGGAAGAAGTAGCTCGCGTTCACATTCTGCTGGCGCACGTCGACGCGATTCACGAAGCCGGTCTCAGTGACGAAGCCCGGGCTATAGTCGAGGTACAGCGACTGCAAGTTGAATTTGCGGCCCGAGCGCTCGAGGTCGACTTTGTATCCCGGGCCGGCCGAATGAGTGCCGTCCACGTTGAGCGTGGAGCTGGTCACGGCTGCTCCCTGAATGCGCCAATTCTGATCGAGCTTGATGTTGGCATCGATGCCGCCGACGCGGTTGTAGCCGCCCGCGAACTCGCGGTCCGTGAAAATCGCGCCAATGGTGGATTGATCGAGGATGTCACGGCTGACGCGCGCGATCGCAAAGGTGGCGTGCTTGCCGCTGTTGGGATCGGTCGGAGGCAATATTTCGCCGGGGGCGCGGTCGTCGCTAGCTAACACTCCGACTGCCCAGGGACCGGATTTTCCGGTGAGCCGCAGTCCATATTCCGGGTGGGCAATGCGGCGTGTGAAGACCAGATTGATCGGCGTCGTGAAGAAGTTGCTGTTTTCGAGAAAGAATGGGCGCTTCTCCGGGAAGAAAACTTCGAAGCGCTGGTTCACCGTGATCTGGGGCTGATCGGATTCGATCTGGCTGAAATCCGGATTGACGGTTGCGTCGAGCACAAAGCGGCCGTGCAGGATGAATTTCCCGTCCAGCCCGATGTCTGGTTTGAATGTGCGGCTCTCGAAGGCGGGATGGTCCGGGTCGCGCTGGTCGATGTCGCGGAAGCTGCGAAAGAGTCCGTAGGGAATCAGCTGAATGTTTCGGCCAGGAGCCACGTGCTCCATGCCGCTGGCATTGGCGGCCTGGTTGAAGCGTCCTTGAATGCGGTTGGAAATTCTCGGCCAGAAAATATTTTCGTTGGTCCGCGGGATGCTGCGATTCAGGATGATGCCCCATTCCTGCTGGTCCGCTTCAGGGAAACGCAGGCTCTTGAAGGGGATGGCAATCAGGGCAAGGTAGCCGCGCCCGGTCAAACGCCCCTCGGAGTGCCATACCGTATCGAAAGAAGAGTCGAAGCCGCTGAAGTCGCTGGCGTTCGCGGAGCCGATTGAGCCTTCGGTCCAGAGGGCGTCCCACTGGATGCCAAACGGATTGACCGCGAAGGCGTAGGCGCGGCGCGCGTCGTGAAAGGTGTCGATCATGATCTCGGCGGAGTCGTCGGAGAAGATGTCTTCGCGGCGGGTCATGCGGGCACGGATCTTGTCGGGCTCGGTATCCCAGCAAACGAACACAGCGTAGAGATTGTGTTCGTCGTAGGCGAGGTAGACGTCGGTGTTCTGCGTGGGCTGGGTTCCGTCCGCGGGCTCGCGCACGATGAAGCCGGTCACTTTCAACATGCTGCTGGCGACTCTGGAATTCGGCTCCATGTCACTGAAGTCGGCGAGCGTGGGCGGCGTGTCGATGCGAGGGATCTGAATGGAGGGCCCGGCCGCTGCGAATAGACAGGGAGTCATGAGGAGCGCCAGCCCGAGAGCTGGTGCCACGTGCACCCGCAGCTTCGCCTTGAAGAAGTGCCCAAGCAGCATAAAGAGTCGCAGCGAGTGTGCGGCAGCCCCTTCCTCGCCGTGCAGATTTTCGAACATGCTCCCGAGATTGCCCGAGCGGTTAGACGTGCGAAACGGTTTCCGGAAACCGGGACGGCCCCATAATTTATGCAAGGCAAGGAGGGATTCTAGTTCTGTGTCTTCTGGCCAGACGGTGCTGTTTCGGCGTGTTTCGGCTTACTGCCATTCGAGGAAGTGGGGCCAGCTTCGGGCGATGTGCCTTCCACTTGCGAGGCGCCAACGACTTTCCGAAGGAAGCCCGGCGGTATGGCGGCTGTCAGGATCGAGCGCTCACCATGCCTTTCGACCTGCAGGCTGTCAAAGAAGGCCTTCACGTCGGGATCGCTTCCCCCGGTTGCCACCGAATTTTCAGCCGCGTGAAACAGGTTCACGAAGGTCGAGACTTTGGCGCTAACGGTTTGAGCGTCGTCTTCGGTTCCGGAGATGGCTTCGACCCGGAGGTGCAGCGTGGGGGAATAGACGGCATAGTAAGCCGACACCACAAGCGACGTGGGTTTGGAAAACAGCATCGAGCCCGCAGGACCGAACAACTCGGATTTGGGATCGATCCGGCCAATGAACCAAGCGAGTTTTAGGACGGGAAGCGTCTTGCTTACCACCGGCAGGGTTTTGTAGTACTGGCGCAGGAGCGCGGGCCCGCCGAAAGGCGAGGCGAGTTTGCGCGAGCGGTCCACCATCCCGCGAATGACGGCGGGATCGTCGTGGTTGGAGATCGCGACCGTATCGACGCTCAGAATAGCGACGCGCAGTGTGCGTGCGTCGAGCGGGATGCTGTAGATGTCGGTCGAGTGGTAGTTCTCCATGCCGGCCGACACCTTGTGCAGGTAGCTGATGATGCGCTCGCCCTGCAGCTTGCCGACGAAAACTTCGGAGAAGCGCGGTTCCGGCGCCGCGCCGCCGGTGCCCCCATTGCCCCATTTCGCGGGGTAGTGGACGGCGAACGCCGCTTCGTCGAGATCGCGCTCGAACTGAAAGCCGGTTTCCTGAAGGAAGCGCTCGTAGTCGGCGTCGTGCGGGACGGGCGGCAGTTGGCCGATGGCTTTCAGCGTCCGCAACCACTTGAGATTGACGTAGAAGAAGCCATCCGCTCCAGGCAGGAGTCGAGCGGCTTCGGGAGGGGCTCGCCGCCGGAGCTGGACCACCGCAACCAGCGCCGCGGCGACCAGCAGGACCGCGAGCAAGACAGGGATTCTGCGTTTCAGGCGCACAGGAAGCGCATATGATAGCACTGGCGGGGATCGCAGGGTCGGGCCAGTTGGTTTCGCGAAGGGGCCGGTTTTAGTTGCACACGGACTGATGGGCGGGGGAGGACGCCCGCCTCTCCATCGGTCGCGGAGTCAAGGTAACGGATTGTTTGCAAGCAATTTGGCCTTTATGGTACCTTTTAGAATTGTCCCGGTCATCTGAAAGGGATCCGTAGGAGATTTGCGCCCGAGAGGGCGCATTCCTCAGTTGCTGGCGTAGCTCAGTCGGTAGAGCATCTGATTTGTAATCAGAGGGTCAGGGGTTCAAATCCCTTCGCCAGCTCCAAGAACGAATTTTCCGGCAGGGCGGCGGAAGCGGTTTAGCGGCGCAACAGGTTTTCCAAACGCACTCCATTTAGGAATTTTTCCGACGTGTAGTGGTTTCCGTGCGCGAGTGTGTTCGCGCGATTCCTGTTTTTCTGTGTAGTTGCGAAGCCTGCAGATTTACTCCGCGTGTGTGATTCCCGGCTGTCGGAAACAAATGCTTCCGTAGGAAGCGAAAGCTTGGAAGTTCTGCACAGGTGGGTGAGTGGTTAAAGCCAACAGACTGTAAATCTGTCCCTCCTAGCGAGGTACGAAGGTTCGAATCCTTCCCTGTGCACCAGAGTTGAGCCCCTTCGGCGCTTCGCCTGGCGAAGTTGCGAGGGATTGATGAATCGATTGTTGCTGGCATTCGCGGCGTTTGCAGTTTTGGGAGTTCTGGCGTATGTAACGCTGCCCGACCCGCGAATTCGGATGATGACGTTTGCGATCCTGGGGCTGTTTGCGGTGAGGACGTGGCTGCGCCGCGGCGAGTTGTTGAACCGTCACCGTGAAGATGACGGCCAAGAATAAAGGGAGTTTGGGCTGACAGCTGACGACTGAAAGCTGACAGCTGGTTTTGAGCCGATGTAGCTCAGTTGGTAGAGCACTCCCTTGGTAAGGGAGAGGTCACCAGTTCAATCCTGGTCATCGGCTCCAGAGTTCCGCTAATGGCTGATGGTCGTTAGCTGGTGGCGCGACAGAGCTTGGAGAGAAGTTTCCGTAGCGCAGAAATTGGGAGGGCACGGCTTTAGCCGTGCCACTGAGTCAGGTTCGAGAGCGGCTTTAGCCGCTGAGGTTCGCTGACAGCTGATAGCTGACAGCTGGGTTTCGCGGGAGTAACTCAGTGGTAGAGTCACAGCCTTCCAAGCTGTTGGTCGCGGGTTCGATTCCCGTCTCCCGCTCCAAATATGGAAGCGCGCCAGACACGCGAGTTAGCAATCTCGCAAAAAGCGCGAGATTAATCGCGCGGCGCGCGTAGGTCCTTCGGCGACGAGAGGCATGTCGCCTCAGGATGACAAGGGATGGGCAAGTGAGTTACGAGCAGGCAACAATCAAGATCGAGAAGGAAGCGCAGTTCGCAGAATTAAAGGCTTCCATTGAGCGCGCGTTTTCAGCTAGTGCGGTCGAGAAGATGCTGAAGCGACTGGATACCAAGAACACGCGGATCCGCGATTTCGACAGTGTGCTCGAGAAGCAGGTGATCGAGCATGTGGATGCGACCCTGCGTGAGACTCGCAAGACCGCGAAGGGCCTGTACCAGGAACTGACGGTGACGGACCAGGGCCAGATGCGCGAGTTCTACCTGTCGAAGCTTGAGCAGGTGCACGAGACGTTGCGGCACAAGTTTCGCAAGATTTTTCAGTATTACTGAGGGACGGGAGTTGCCGCGAGCAAGAAATGCAAGGCCCTTCGGCGCAAATAACGCGCTTCAGGATGACAAAAAGTTTGAGCTAGAAGCGACAAGCCAGGAGCTAAGAGCTGAGATATGGCGAAGGAAAAATTTGAGCGTAATAAGCCGCACTGCAACGTAGGGACGATTGGTCACATTGACCACGGCAAGACGACGTTGACGGCGGCCATCACGAAGGTGTTGCAGAAGCACAACCCGAAGATCGTGTTCCGCTCGTTCGACTCGATCGACAACGCGCCGGAAGAGAAGGCACGCGGCATCACGATCGCCACCGCGCACGTGGAGTACGAAACCGCGAACCGGCACTACGCGCACGTCGACTGCCCGGGCCACGCGGACTACATCAAGAACATGATCACGGGCGCGGCGCAGATGGATGGCGCGATCTTAGTTGTTGCGGCGACGGATGGACCGATGCCGCAGACGCGCGAGCACGTGCTCCTGGCTCGCCAGGTCGGTGTGCCTTACATCGTGGTGGCACTGAACAAGTGCGATGCGGTTGATGATCCCGAGCTGCTTGACCTGGTCGAACTCGAAGTGCGCGAACTGCTGAAGACCTACCAGTTCCCGGGCGACGACGTGCCGGTGATCCGGCTGTCGGCTCTGGGCGCGCTGAACGGGGAAGCGAAGTGGGAGAAGCAGATTGACGCGCTGATGGAAGCAGTCGACAAGAGCGTGCCGCAGCCGGCGCGCGAACTGGACAAGCCGTTCCTGATGCCAATCGAAGATATTTTCTCGATCTCGGGCCGCGGAACAGTGGTTACGGGCCGCATTGAGCGCGGCAAGGTAAAGGTGGGCGAGGAAGTGGAAATTGTGGGCTTCCGCGACACGCGCAAGACGGTGGTGACGGGCGTGGAAATGTTCAAGAAGCAGCTGGACGAAGGCATGGCGGGCGACAACGCCGGGTTGCTCTTGCGCGGTATTGGCAAGGATGACGTGGAGCGCGGGATGGTGCTGGCCAAGCCGGGATCGATCACGCCGCACACGAAGTTCAAGGCCGAGGTTTACATCCTGACGAAGGAAGAGGGTGGAAGACATACGCCTTTCTTCAAGGGATACCGTCCGCAGTTTTACTTGCGCACGACGGACGTGACGGGCGTGGCGGAGTTGCCGGCGGGCACGGAGATGGTGATGCCTGGGGACAACGTGAGCCTGGTGATTGAGCTGATCACGCCGGTCGCGATGGAAAAGGGCTTGCGGTTCGCGATTCGTGAAGGCGGCCACACGGTGGGCGCGGGCACGATTGCGGAGATTGTGCAGTAGCAGTCGTCAGTCTTCGGTCGTCAGTCGTCGGCAAAACCTTCGACCTCGGCGGCCTGGGCGTGACGGTTAAGAGGGTTGTGATGGAGGGATGGGCTTCTCGCCCGTCCTGCGGGCGAGGACGCCCGCCGCTCCATCGAGGAATTTGGGTTGCCAGTAGCTAGCAGCCAGAAGCCAGGAGCGGTATTTGAATGCCCCGAGAAATTATTACGATGCAGTGCGGTGATTGCAAAGAGCGCAACTACTCGACCACCAAGAACCGGAAGACGACTCCGGACCGGCTCGAGATGAAGAAGTTTTGCAAGCGTTGCCGGAAGCACACGCCGCATAAAGAAGTGAAATAAAGAAGCGCGCCGAACGCGCGGTTATTGCGTCCGCAAAAAGCGCGGACGCTTCGCGCGGCGCGCCTAGGTCCTTCGCGAGGCAAAGAGCGCCTCGCTCAGGATGACAACTTGATCTAGGGGCGTAAGCTCAACGGTTAAACTGCCGGTCTCCAAAACCGGACTTGGGGGTTCGAATCCCTCCGCCCCTGCCAGTTTTTGGAATGGTGCGGAGCACGGAATCGAGACGAGAACAAAATGTCTAAGTCGATTGCAACGGTCGGTCAGGAAAACGGGATTACCGGCGAAGGTGGCGTCTTGGCCGGATAAGATCAAGACCTTCTACAACGACGTTCGCATGGAGATGAAGAAGGTCACGACGCCTTCCTTAAAGGAAGTACAGGCGACGACTGTTGTGGTCGTGATCACGGTCTTCATCTTCGGGGTGTATTTCTGGCTGGTGGATTTCCTGATCGGGCGCGGCATCGACTACTTGTTCCGTGCGCTGGGCCACAGCTGATCGAACCTGGAAAGTCTGGGAAATGAAGCAACTTATGCAGGACGAAGAAAAAAACGCGAGCGCAACTCCCCCAGCGGGAACCGAAGGGGCGGCCGGCGAGGCAGTGTCCACCGAAGCGCCTCGCAATCCGAACATGAAGTGGTACATCATCCACTCCTACTCGGGCTTTGAGCGCAAGGTGCGCGAGTCGCTCGAATCGCGGGTGCAGGCTTTCGGTCTGCAGGAAAAGATTGGCCGCGTGCTGATTCCGACTGAGTCTGTCACCGAAGTTCGGGGCGGCAAGAAGTACACCAGCGAGCGCATGTTCTATCCCGGCTACGTGCTGGTTGAAATGGACATGGACGACCACGTGTGGCATGTCGTGAAGTCGACGCCGCGCGTGACTGGATTCGTCGGCACGGGCCAGCAGCCGACTCCGCTCTCGGAAGAAGAAGTTCAGAACATTGTGTACCGAGTGGGCGAGTCGAAGGACAAGCCGAAGCTCAAGGTCAAGTTCGAGAAGAACGAGACGGTGCGCATCACCGAAGGCCCGTTTGCGAGCTTTACGGGCGTGGTGGATGAAGTCAACGAAGATCGCGAGACTTTGAAAGTCATGGTCACGATTTTCGGGCGCTCGACGCCGGTGGAGTTGGAGTTCGGGCAGGTGGAGAAGGTCGTTACGTAATTGAGGAATTGGGAAATCTGTAATTGGTAAATTGAGATAAGGAAGCGCGCCAAACGCGCGATTATTGCGTCCGCAAAGAACGCGGACGCTTCGCGCGGCGCGCCTGGGTCCTTCGCGAGGCAAAGGGCGCCTCGCTCAGGATGACAAAGATTTTGTGAAAGGCGAGTTCCAGGTTGCCGGGCCGAAAATCCTAGACCCGGAGTTGGAACGGAAAAGAGAGTATGGCGAAAAAGGTTACAGGTTCGGTAAAACTGCAGATCGCCGCGGGCAAGGCGACCCCAGCTCCTCCGGTCGGCCCGGCTCTTGGCCAGGCGCAGATCAACATCATGGAATTCTGCAAGCAGTTCAACGCGCGTACCGGCGCGAAGGAACTGGAAGGGCTGATCATCCCGGTCGTGATCAGCGTCTATAACGACCGCTCGTTCACCTTTATTACCAAGACGCCACCGGCGTCGATTCTGTTGAAGCGGGCTGCGGGCATCGCGAAGGGATCGGGCGCGCCGAACAAGGATAAAGTCGGCAAGGTGACGTTGAAGCAGGTGGAAGACATCGCGAAGCAGAAGATGCCGGATTTGAATGCGGCGTCGCTCGAAGCGGCTGTGAACAGCGTGAAGGGCACGGCGCGGTCGATGGGAATTGATGTGGTGTAGAGCTTCTGGCTGCTAGCTGCTGGCTTCTGGCAAGCGGAGATCGTGCGGTCGAAGCAGGCGTTGCAAAGGCCAGGAGGTACATAGGTCCTTCGCTTCGCTCAGGATGACAAAGTTCTTGTAGGAAGCTAGCGCTTGCTCGTAGCTCACAGCTCGTGGCTTGCAGCTAGCAGTCGAAAACACTACGGCCCCGCAATTCAGCGCTGGGCGGTGGGAGACGGAGAAACGATGAAAAAAGCTGGAAAGAACATCACCAAGGCTCGCGCCGCGGTCGGTGAAAAATCATACGCCCTGCAGGATGCGGTTCCTCTTCTGCAGAAAGTGAAATACGCCAAGTTCGACGAGACCGTGGAAGTCACCATGCGTCTCGGTGTCGATCCCAAACACGCGGACCAGATGGTGCGCGGGACCGTGGTTCTGCCGCACGGACTTGGAAAATCGAAGAAAGTCCTCGTCATCGCCACCGGCGACAAAGTGAAGGAAGCCGAAGAAGCGGGTGCGGATTTCGTGGGCGGCGAAGATATGGTCGAGAAGATCCAGAAAGAAAACTGGACGGACTTTGACGCGCTGATCGCGACGCCCGACGTGATGAAGTCGGTAGGACGTCTGGGCAAAGTGCTCGGTCCCAAGGGGCTGATGCCGAACCCGAAGACCGGCACCGTGACGTTCGACGTCGGCAAGGCCGTGCAGGAAGTTAAGGCCGGCAAGGTGGAGTTCCGCACTGATAAGACTGCTCTCGTTCACGTGCCGGTCGGGAAGATTTCGTTCTCGCCCGAGAAACTGGTCGAGAACGCCACCGTGGTGATCTCGAGCGTGATCAAGGCGAAGCCGTCGGTCGCGAAGGGCAAGTACATCAAGGGCTGCTTTTTGAGCTCGACGATGGGGCCCGGGATTTCGATCGATACCAGCGCAGTGGAAGCGGCGGCTAAGGCTTAGTAAGGAAGCGCGCCGAACGCGCGATTGTTGCATCCGCAAAAACCGCGGATGCTTCGCGCGGCGCGCCGGGTCCTTCGCAAGGCAAAAAGCGCCTCGCTCAGGATGACAACGCTAAAGAGACTTCTGAAGGGATACGAACATGGCAGTCAGCAAAGCGAAGAAGATGGAGCAGGTCGAAGAGCTGAGTGGCGAGCTGAAGAATGTTTCCAGCGTGATTGTGGCCACGTACAGCAAGCTTACCGTCGAAAAGGATTACCAACTCCGCAAGGCTCTGCGCACGTCGGGTGCGAAGTATCGCGTGGTGAAGAACACGCTGGCCGAGCGGGCATCAAAAGGCACCAAGATCGAAGAAGCGCTCCAGAACCTGAGCGGCGTGACTTCGATCGCGTACACCGAAGGCGATCCCGTAGCTCTGGCCAAGACGCTGGCGAAGTACGCGAAAGACAACCCCGAATTCAGCTTCAAGGCGGGCGTGGTCGAAGGGCGCGTAGTCTCGATCAAAGAGATCGAAGCGCTGGCCACCATGCCGTCGAAGGAAGAACTTTATTCGAAGCTTCTTTATCTCTTGAACGCTCCGGCACAGCGCCTGGTGACAGCGATGAACGCGGTCGGCCGGAACCTGGCCGTGGTGATCGATCAGGGCGTGAAGGAAAACAAGTTTAAAGAAGCATAAGAGCGTCTGCTGGCTGCTTGCTTCTTGCTACTGGCGATCTGAGTTCGCTAGAAGCTAGTAGCCGACAGCCAGGGGCGATTTCAAGTTTCTCGGCGGCTTTGCTGCCGGAAAGAGATTGCGTTATCACCCGCGGGGGTTGCGCGGTTCGAGTCTGAGCGTTGTCTGGCGCGGAGACTGGGGCCTGGTCGCACTGGAAACCTGGCGGGCGGTGGCGAAATCGAACGACCGATACATCAAGAATTGGAGAACAACATGGCAGACCTGCAACAACTCGAAGAATCAATCGTGGCTTTGTCGCTGCTGGACGCGGCGGCGTTGGTGAAGAAGCTCGAAGAACGTCTTGGCGTTTCGGCTGCGGCTGCAGCCCCGGTGATGGTTGCCGGCGGCGGCGGAGCTGCTGCGGCTGCTCCTGCGGAAGAGAAGACGGAATTCACCGTGGTTCTCAAGGACGTAGGCGCGAACAAGATCAACGTCATTAAAGCGGTTCGTGAAGTCACCAGCCTCGGCCTGAAAGAAGCCAAGGATCTGGTCGACGGCGCGCCGAAGAGCATCAAGGAAGGCGTCTCGAAGGACGAAGCCGAGACGATCAAGAAGAAGTTCACCGAGGCCGGTGCGACTGTAGAAGTGAAGTAGCAGCTCGCGAGGTTCTTCGGCAATTTGCTGCTCAGTTTCTTAAGGACAGCACAGAGCCAAGCCTCGCACTACGACAGCTTTTTCAGTTACGTCGGGCACAGTCCGTTGTTGGCAGGCCTTGGTCCGGCGGGTGGTTGTATCTGGCAACGACTTTGATCTTCAATCAGCTCAACAACTTGCAGACCTCCTGCAAGTTTTGGGCCAGCGAACGATCTACTAGCTGAATCGGGGGGAGTGATGTTATCATCTAAACAACATCGCTACCCCTGCTTCACGCAAGGTGATTACGGCTTGTGCTCCAGCAACCCAGGAGGGAGCACGGACCGTTGGCAGAGTTGGCAGGCTGTTCCGCATGCAGGCGGAACGGAAACAGGCCTTTAGAACTGGCGCGGAAAGAAACAAATCAGAATGGCAACGCGCAGCCCATGGCGCCCACGGGGAATCCTGTCCCTGCGGGTGCCCTATTGTCTTTCTAGGTTCATCGATCGGTAATTTCCCGGCGCGCGCAACGCGCTCCAACATTCCGCGGTTTCTTTAGCGCAGTCAAGCGGCTGCGCTGACTTTGGGAGTTTCTTGAATGAAGAAGAATGCCTTCCGTAAACGTTTTGATTTTTCCAAAATTCCAGCCACCATCCAGATCCCAAACCTGATCGAGGTGCAGAAGCGCTCCTACGAGCGGTTCCTGCAGATGGACCGGTTGCCCAGCGAGCGCGATGACGCCGGACTTCAGGCCGTCTTCCAGTCGGTGTTCCCGATCACCGATTTCCGCAACGTATCACAACTCGAGTTTGTGGATTACGCGATTGGTAACTGGGAGTGCAAATGTGGTCACCTCAAGGGACTGCATCACTTGCGCACCACCTGTAAGAATTGCGGCTCGACGGTTATCACGGATCCGTTTCATCCCGGCGACGTTCTGTGCCAGAAGTGCGGCACCTACAACGCGAACACTCCCGATTTCTGCAACAAGTGCGGCGACCCGGTTGGACTGCAACTGAAGTACGACGTGAACGAGTGCGAAGAACGCGGCATGACATACTCCGCTCCGCTCAAAGTCACGATGCGCCTGACGATTTACGAAAAGGACGTTGAGACCGGCAACCGCTCGATCCGCGACATCAAGGAGCAGGAAGTCTTCTTCGGCGACGTCCCGCTGATGACGCAGAACGGCACGTTCATCATCAACGGAACCGAGCGCGTGATTGTCAGCCAATTGCATCGTTCGCCGGGCGTGTTCTTCGAGACTGCGAACAACCGCACCTACTTCCTCGGCAAGATCATTCCTTATCGTGGATCGTGGGTCGAGTTCGAGTACGACCAGAAGAACGTGCTGTATGTGCGTATCGACCGCAAACGCAAATTCCTGGGCACGATCTTCCTGCGCGCCCTCGGGCTGCGCGGCGGCGACGACATTCTTAAGACCTTCTATACCGTCGACCGGCTGGCGATTAAGGACAAGAAGCTGTTTTGGACGCTTGATCCGGCCAGCGAGAAGCCAACGAACTTGCTGGGCATGAAGCTGGCGCACAGCATCAAGAACAAGTCGGGCGACGAGATCGCGCACTCCGGCCGCAAGATCAACGCGGCGGTTCTGAAGGAAATTCAGAAGGCGAAGATCGGCGAAATCGAAATCGACATCACCGATCTGGAAGGTGCCTGGGTAGCCAGCGACGTGGTCGACACGACCACGGGCGAAGTGCTGCTCGAAGCGAATTCGGAACTGACGGCCGACAAGTTGCCCAAGATTCTCGATGCCTCGGGCGTGGTGGAGATCAATGTGTTTTTCCCCGAGCGCGACGACGTGGGCACAGTCATCTGCCAGACGCTGAAGCGCGATTCAGTGAAGACGCCGCAGGAAGCGCTGATCGAGATCTACCGCAAGCTGCGTCCGGGCGATCCGCCGACGCTCGACACGGCGACTGCCCTGTTCCAAGGCATGTTCTTCGACCCGCGCAAGTACGACTTTTCGCGCGTGGGCCGTTTGAAGTTCAACATCAAGCTGTTTGAAAACCAGGATGCCGACCAGCCTCGAGCAGCGGACGCTGGATCCGGACGATTTCTACGCCACGATCCGCTACCTGCTGAAGCTGCGCAAGAACATCGGCACGGTGGACGACATCGATCACCTTGGCAACCGGCGCGTACGCGCGGTCGGCGAGTTGATGGAGAACCAGTTCCGCATCGGCCTGGTTCGCATGGAACGCGCCATCAAGGAAAAGATGAGCGTGTACCAGGAAATGTCGACGGCCATGCCGCACGACCTGGTCAATGCCAAGCCGGTGATGGCGGCAATTCGCGAATTCTTCGGATCTTCGCAGCTGTCGCAGTTCATGGATCAGACGAACCCGCTGTCGGAGATCACGCACAAGCGCCGTCTGTCGGCCCTTGGGCCGGGCGGCTTGTCGCGTGAGCGCGCCGGATTCGAAGTCCGCGACGTGCACCCGACACACTACGGCCGTATCTGCCCGATTGAAACGCCGGAAGGTCCGAACATTGGACTGATCTCGTCGTTGAGCTGCTATGCGCGGATCAACGACTACGGCTTCATCGAGTCGCCGTATCGCAAGGTCAAGGGCGCGCGCGTGATCGACTACGTCACCGTAGTCAACGCGGGCGACAGCGACCGCAAGGTGGGCGACCACATCGAGAAGAGCGAGGCCGAGAAGCTCAACTCCGATCTCAGGGACCGCAAGAAGCGTGCCGTTGAGCTCGAGCCCTTCTCGTTCTATCTCTCGGCTTGGGAAGAAGACCGCCACGTCATCGCGCAGGCGAACATTGAACTCGACGACAAGGGACGCATCGTCGGCGAACTGGTGAACGCCCGCAAGGCCGGCAACTTCGTACTGGTGAACCGGGAAGAAGTCGACTACGTCGATGTGAGCCCGAAACAGCTGGTATCAGTGGCAGCCTCGCTGGTTCCGTTCCTGGAGCACGACGACGCGAACCGAGCGCTGATGGGCGCCAACATGCAACGCCAGTCGGTGCCGCTGCTTCGCGCACAGGCTCCGGTGGTGGGTACAGGCATGGAAGGTGTGACGGCGCGCGATTCGGGCGCAGTCATCCTGGCCCGGCGTAACGGCATCGTTGATTCCGTCGACTCCGAGCGCATCATCGTGCGCGTCGAGGGCGAGCATCACCCTGGGCAGCTCTCGCGCGAAGTGGGCAGCGACATTTACCAGCTGACCAAGTTCAAGCGCTCGAACCAGAACACTTGCATCAACCAGAAGCCGATCGTGGAGAAGGGGCAGCGCGTCATGAAGGGGCAGGTGATCGGCGACGGTCCCTGTACCGAGTTCGGCGAGCTGGCCTTGGGACGCAACGTCCTGGTCGCCTTCATGCCGTGGCGCGGTTACAACTTCGAAGACGCGATCCTGGTCTCGGAAAAGATGGTGAAGGAGGACTACTACACCTCCGTCCACATCGAGGAATTCGAAATCGAAGCACGGGACACGAAGCTGGGTCCGGAAGAAGTCACGCGCGACATCCCGAACGTCAGCGAAACCATGCTGCGCAACCTGGACGAAGCAGGCGTGATCCGCATCGGCGCCGGCATCAAGCAGGGCGACATCCTGGTGGGCAAGGTAACGCCCAAGGGCGAAACCCAGCTGACGCCAGAAGAGAAACTGCTGCGTGCGATCTTCGGCGAAAAAGCCGGCGACGTGCGCGATGCTTCGCTCTACTGCCCGCCTGGAATCGAAGGCGTGGTGGTCGACGTGAAGATCTTCTCGCGCAAGGGTCAGGAAAAAGACGAGCGTGCGAAGGCGATTGAAGAACAGCAGATTGCTAAGCTCGAGAAGAACCTGTCGGATGAAATCCGAATTCTTACCGACGAGCGCCTGAAGCGCTTGGAAGGCTTGCTGGGCGGCAAGGAAGTGCAGGCTGACCTGCACGACGAGCGCACCAATAAGCGGCTTCTGACCAAGGGCGCGTTCCTCGATCGCGACACGATCGAGCGCATCTCGACCCGCAACCTGAAGCGCATCAAGTACAACGACAAGGATCCGCGCGTCAACGAGCAGATCGACGAGATCGAGGAAATGACCTCGCGCCAGATCGATGTGCTCAAGAAGATCGTCAACGAGAAGAAGGACAAGCTCACCAAGGGCGACGAACTACCGCCAGGCGTGATCAAGTTGGTCAAGGTTTACGTCGCGATGAAGCGCAAGCTGAGCGTCGGCGACAAAATGGCCGGCCGCCACGGCAACAAGGGCGTCATTGCTCGCATCCTGCCGGAAGAGGATATGCCGTACCTCCAGGACGGGACGCCGGTAGAGATCGTTCTGAACCCCCTGGGCGTGCCAAGCCGTATGAACGTCGGCCAGATTCTGGAGACGCATCTTGGTTGGGCGGGCTTTGAGCTGGGCAAGAAGGTCAGCCGGATCCTCGCGGAGAACACCCGCACGGAAGCCGTCCGGCGTGAGCTGAAGGCTTTGTTCAAGGACACGGCGCTTGCCGACACGGTCGGGGCCTTCACCGACGAGGAAGTTGAATTGATTGCTCCGACGCTGGTGCACGGCGTCTTCTCGGGATCGCCGGTATTTGACGGTGCGCGCGAGCACGAAATCAAGACGCTGCTCGAGCGGGCTGGCCTGCCGACTTCCGGCAAGACCACCCTGCACGACGGCATGACGGGTGACAAGTTCGAACAGCCGGTCACGGTCGGCTACATCTACATGCTGAAACTGTCGCACTTGGTGGACGACAAGATTCACGCTCGCTCCATCGGACCGTACTCGCTGATCACGCAGCAACCGCTGGGTGGCAAGGCGCAGTTCGGCGGCCAGCGCTTCGGAGAAATGGAAGTGTGGGCGCTGGAGGCGTACGGCGCGGCGTTCATCCTGCAGGAACTGCTCACCGCGAAGTCGGACGACGTGTATGGCCGCACCAAGATTTACGAGGCCATCGTGAAGGGCGAGGCCGCCATGGAACCCGGCGTTCCCGAGTCTTTCAACGTGCTGATTCGCGAATTGCAGTCGCTCTGCCTGGATGTGGAACTGATCAAGGCGGCGCTGGGCGAGAAGAAGCCAGTGGCGCCGACGCCGGTAGCAGCAGACTGAAAGCCGTGGTGGCTGGTGGTCGTTAGCTGATAGCGACCCCAGTCGGTCCAGCCCAGATATTTGATTGAAATGAGGACCGGCGGTTTTGCTCTTGAGCCGCCAAGTCCAGAAGAGTTTCGCTAGCGACTGACGACTAGAGACTAGCGACTGGTTCCAAGGGCCGTGAGCGGGCGCGTGAGAACTCGCAGGAAGCGGAGGACCACTTGTATCGTTCGAGCCCCTTTGACATGGCGAACCCCATTGCCGATTTCGATGCGATCCGCATCAGCCTGGCATCTCCGGAAAAAATCCGGAGCTGGTCGCATGGTGAAGTCACTAAGCCCGAAACCATCAACTACCGCACCTTCAAGCCCGAGCGCGACGGCCTGTTTTGCGCGCGTATTTTTGGACCGGTAACCGACTGGGAATGCTTGTGCGGCAAGTACAAGCGCATGAAGCACCGGGGCGTGATCTGCGACAAATGCGGCGTGGAAGTTACGCTGTCGAAAGTTCGCCGCGAGCGCCTGGGACACATCGAGTTGGCTTCGCCCTGCTCGCACGTGTGGTTCTTCAAGGGCCTGCCCAGCCGCATCGGACACCTGCTCGATATCTCGCTGCGGGACCTGGAGTCCGTTCTGTATTTCGAGGCCTACGTGGTGGTCGAACCGGGCGACGCTCCGGTAAAAGAGCGCGAGATCATCAAGGACGAAGCCAAGTACCGCGAGCTCGACCAGCAGTATCGCGCGGCCGGCTTCAAGGCCATGATGGGCGCGGAAGCCATCAAGGAATTGCTGAAGCGCGTTGAGATCGAAACGCTCTCCACCGAACTGCGCGAGAAGATGAAGAATGAGGCGTCGCTGCAGAAGCGCCTCAAGTACGCCAAGCGGTTGAAGGTCGTGGAAGCTTTCCGTCGCAGCGGCAACAAGCCGAACTGGATGATTCTCGACGTGATCCCGGTAATTCCACCGGAACTGCGTCCTCTGGTTCCACTCGACGGCGGCCGTTTCGCGACCTCCGACCTGAATGACCTGTATCGCCGCGTCATCAACCGCAACAACCGGTTGAAGAAGCTGATGGACCTGCACGCTCCCGAAGTCATCGTGCGCAACGAAAAGCGCATGCTGCAGGAAGCCGTGGACGCGCTGTTCGACAACGGACGCCGTGGCCGCGTGCTGCGCGGAGCCAACAACCGTCCGCTGAAGTCGCTGTCGGATACGCTAAAAGGCAAGCAGGGTCGCTTCCGCCAGAACCTGCTCGGCAAGCGCGTCGACTACTCCGGCCGTTCGGTCATCGTAGTTGGTCCCGAGCTGAAGCTGCACCAGTGCGGTCTTCCCAAGAAGATGGCGCTGGAGCTGTTCAAGCCGTTCATCTATCACCGCCTCGAGCAGACCGGGCACTGCACCACCATCAAGCAAGCCAAGGAAATGGTGGAGCAGCAGGAACCGATTGTTTGGGACATCCTGGAAGAAGTCATTAAGGATCACCCGGTGCTCTTGAACCGAGCGCCAACCCTTCACCGCCTCGGCATCCAGGCATTCGAGCCGGTGCTGGTGGAAGGCAAGGCCATCAAGATTCACCCGCTGGTCTGCACGGCGTTCAACGCCGACTTCGACGGCGACCAGATGGCGGTGCACATTCCTCTGTCTCCGGAAGCCCAGGTCGAAGCCAGCGTGCTGATGCTGGCCTCGCACAATATCCTCTCGCCCGCCTCGGGTCAGCCGATCACCGTGCCTACGCAGGACATGGTTCTCGGTCTCTACTACCTGACCAAGTCGAAGCCAGGCGCGAAGGGTGAAGGCCGCTCGTTCGCGAACATCGACGAAGTGCTACTTGCGCTGGAAGCAGGGGAACTGGAGACTCTGTCTCCGATCCGGTTGCGCTACACCGGAGAAGTGATCGACCTGACCACCGCGTATGACGATCAGGACATCACCCACACCGATGAAGTCCACTACGAGCGCAGCTTCCTGAACACGACGGTAGGCCGCGCCATCCTGAACGATCACCTGCCCGAGAGCATGCCGTACATCAACGGCCTGCTCAAGAAAAAGGGGATCGGGCAGCTGGTCAACTACACCTACCTGCGTTTTGGGCTGGAAGTCACAGTCAAGATGCTGGACGAGATCAAGTCGCTTGGGTTCAACTATGCGACCAAAGCGGGCCTCTCGATCGGCATCGACGACATGGTCGTGCCTGACAATAAGAAGACGCTGGTGAAAGACGCCGAGAAACAGGGCGTCAGCGTTCAGCAGCAGTATCTGGACGGCGCCATCACCAACGGCGAGCGCTACAACAAGGTCATCGAAATCTGGTCGGCGATTACCGAAAAGGTCGCAGACGAGATGTTCGGACAGATGCAGCAGCGCGACAAGGAAGGGTTGATCAACCCGATTTACGTCATGGCCGACTCCGGCGCCCGCGGATCGAAACAGCAGATCCGCCAGCTCTCCGGAATGCGCGGACTGATGGCGAAACCGTCGGGCGAAATCATCGAGACGCCCATCACGGCGAACTTCCGTGAAGGGCTGACGGTGCTCGAATACTTCATCTCGACGCACGGCGCCCGCAAGGGCTTGGCCGATACCGCCCTAAAGACGGCGGACTCGGGCTACCTGACGCGCCGCCTGGTCGACGTGGCCCAGGACGTGATCATTAGCGAATACGACTGCGGCACTGTGGACGGCATCTACGTCTCCGGTATCGTGGAAGCCGGCGAGATCATCGAGCCGTTGCGCGACCGAATTGTCGGCCGCGTGTCGCTGGAGAAGATCAAGGACTACGACGGCAACGTGATCGTCGACATCAACCAGGAAATCACCGAAGAGCTGGCCGGTTCGATTCAGGCTGCCGGCATCGAGCGGGTGAAGATCCGCTCCGTGCTGACCTGCGAGTCGAAGCGCGGCGTCTGCGTGATGTGCTACGGCCGCAACCTGGCCTCCGGCCGCTTGGTCGAGCTGGGCGAGGCGACGGGCGTCATCGCAGCGCAGTCCATCGGCGAACCTGGAACGCAGCTCACGATGCGTACCTTCCACATCGGTGGTACGGCATCGCGAGTTTCGGAGCAGTCGCGCCTGGAAGCCAAGAACACTGGCGCGGTGCGCTTCATCAACCTGCAGACCGTTAAGGCGAAGTCCGGCGACCTGGTGGTGATGAACCGCCAGGGCTCAATCGCGGTGGTTGACGAAAAAGGCCGCGAGCGCGAGCGCTACTCGGTCGTGTACGGCGCCAAGGTCAAGGTGAACGAGGGCGATCCGACCCATCTGGGCCAGATACTGGTCGAGTGGGATCCGTATACCTTCGCGATCCTGACGGAAATCGGCGGCACCGTCCAGTTCAAAGACTTGCAGGAAGGCATCACCCTGCACGAAGAAGTGGACGAAGTCACCGGCCTGTCGCGTCACGTGGTGGCCGACTCTCCCGACGAGAAGCGCCAGCCTGCTATCGTGATCAAGGGCAAGTCGAGCAAGCGTTACCTGATGCCGTCACGCGCCCACCTTATGGTGGCCGATGGCGACACGGTATCGCCGGGCGATGTGCTCGCGAAGATCCCGCGCGAAACCACCAAGACTAAGGACATTACCGGTGGTTTGCCGCGCGTGGTCGAGCTGTTCGAAGCCCGCAAGCCGCACGAAACCGCGGTCATCAGCGAAATCGATGGCACGGTCAAGTTCGGCGAGGTCTCGAAAGGCCAGCGCAAAATCTACGTGGTCGCCGACAACGGCACCGAGAAGGAATACTCGGTTCCGCGCGGCGTTCACATCAACGTGCAGGAAGGCGAGCGCGTCAAGGCGGGCGAACCGCTCATGGACGGCCCGCTTAACCCGCACGACATTCTTGCGGTGCTCGGCGAAAAGGAACTGCAGTCTTACCTGGTGAACGAAATCCAGGAAGTCTACCGGCTCCAGGGCGTCAACATCAGCGACAAGCACATCGAGGTGATCGTTCGCCAGATGATGCGTTGGCGCAAGGTGGAAGACGTCGGGGACACGGCCTTCCTGCTCGAACAGCAGGTCGACAAGTTCCGCTTCGCCGAAGAGAACGAGCGCGTGATCAAGGATGGTGGACGGCCGGCAACCGGCCGCCCGTTGCTCCTCGGCATCACGAAAGCTTCGCTCTCGACCGACTCGTTCATCTCGGCGGCGTCGTTCCAGGAGACCACGCGTGTGCTCACCGAAGCTTCCATCCAGGGAGCGGTCGATCACCTGCGCGGCCTCAAGGAGAACGTCATCGTCGGACGTCTTATCCCTGCCGGCACCGGTATGGAGTACTACCGCAACGTGCGGCTGTCGCCAGAAATGGAAGAAGCTGCCGCCAAGGTGCAGGAGGAAGTCTCCGCAGCTTACGAGGAGGCGGAGCGTGCCCTCGAAATGATGAGGCACGAAGGCGAGACGGAAGAACTGGCGGCCGAGTAAAGCCAGGGAACTCAGGAAGGGGCGGTGCCTACCGCCCCTTCACTTCTTATCTCCCCTATGAATGCCAGTCCCCAACAATTTGGACCGCGGGAAGTCCAGCGCCGCATTTCTGAGTTGCGCCCGAAGGGCCCGCCCCCTACTCTAGGTCGTAGAATGCTGCGCTTTTTCCGGTTGCTGCGCCTGGCGACCTGGCGGGCTTTCGAGCACGACCAGTTTGCCGTCGCCAAGGCCTCGGCATACTCATCGATTCTGACGTTTTTCCCCGCGCTGCTGGTCGTGGGGTCGGTGCTGGCCACGTTGAGCCGCGGCGACACTTACCTGCGCGAAGTCTCATACGCGCTGGGACGCATACTGCCCGCCGGATCCGCGACCGCCATTGCTTACCTGCGGGGCACCAATCAGCGTCCGGTCGGACTGCTGATCAGCACCTCGCTCCTGACGCTGTGGACTGCCTCTGGAACCATGATTTCCTGGATGGAAGGTTTCCGGAACGCTTATCAGCTGCCCAAAGTGTGGGGACTGCTGAAGGAACGCTTGATCGCGTTTTCGTTGGTGATCATGGCCGGTATCCCGCTCACATTTGCCACCGTGATGGTGGCTTTTGGCTCGGGTATTGAGACCCGCATCCTGTTCCATACCGGACACGAATTCAGCCTCTATATCAGCCTGCTGTGGACAGTGACCCGCTGGATTATTGCGACGCTCACCAGCATCGCGGTGATTGCGCTGATCTACCACAACGCCGTGCCGCGCACGCAGCCTTGGCACAGCGTTTTGCCCGGCGCCACGCTTGCAACTGCACTGTGGTTTCTGGCCACGACGCTGTTCAGCATGTACCTGCATGGCTACGCGGACTACAGCATCATCTACGGTTCGCTGGGCGTCGGCATCGCGCTGCTGGTGTGGATGTACATGATCTCGCTCATCGTGCTGATTGGCGCCGAATTCAATGCCATGCTGTTTCCGCGCGCGTTCCTGGGGAAGGAATTGCTGGAATCGAGCACGACGTTGCATGTGCCCGCGCATTGAACCGCGCGTGACGAATCCAATTTTCTACCCTGCGGCCTCCGTCACTTGGAGCACTGAGCTTTGAAGCCTGGAAAGTTCGACCTGGTGTCTGGCGAGATTTCCCATCTGCAGCGCGATGCGGAGCGAGGCGTCACGCTCGATTTACGCGGCGAAGGTGGTTCCGCAGACATCCGGCGCGCCAAAATCATTGCCACCATCGGCCCGTCATCGAACACCGAAGTTGTCCTGCGTGATCTGCTCCGCCTGGGCATGGATGTGGCCCGCCTGAATTTTTCTCACGGATCGCACGAAGATCACGCTCACAACATCGAGCGCATTCGCCGCGCGGCGCGGAAAGAAGGGCGCACGGTCTGCATCCTGCAGGACCTGCAAGGCCCGAAAATCCGCACTGGGCGCCTGAAAGGCCACGATCCTGTTCTGCTCGAGACAGGCTCCCGCGTCACGATTACGCCCCGGGACGTGCCGGGCACGTCCACGCTGATTGCGACGACCTTCAGCGGGCTCGCCCGCGAGGTGGGACCGGGAGCGCGCATTCTTCTTTCTGACGGCCTGATCGAACTGCGGGTGCGCAGCCGACGCGGCCAGGACGTGGAATGCGATGTCGTCAACGGCGGCCTGCTGGCCGAGCATCAGGGCATCAACCTGCCCGGTGCCGCGCTCACCATTCCCGCCCTCACGGAAAAAGACCGTAAGGATCTCGAGTTCGGGTTGAAGCATGACGTTGACCTGGTCGCGATTTCATTCGTGCGGTCAGCCTCAGACGTGCGCGAGGTCAAGCAGCTGATTCTCGATTACGGCGGCAATGTGCCCGTGATCGCCAAGCTCGAAAAGCCGCAAGCCCTCGAACAGCTGGAAGAAATCTTTGAAGCAGCTGACGGGGTCATGGTGGCACGTGGCGACCTGGGAGTCGAGATGCTTCCCGAACAGGTGCCGGTGATTCAGAAGCATGTGATCCGACGGGCGGCGGAGTGGCGCAAGCCGGTGATCATCGCGACCCAGATGCTGGAATCGATGATCGAGAACCCTCGGCCGACACGTGCGGAAGCCAGCGATGTGGCGAACGCGGTGTTTGATGGGACGGATGCAGTCATGCTCTCGGGAGAAACCGCCAACGGCCAATATCCGCGCGAGGCCGTGGCTATGATGAGCCGCATCGTCATCGAGGCCGAACACAACATGGCTGCGTTCAGCGAACCGCGCCGGCGCCGCAATCGCCACCAGCTTTCCGTGGCTGAGGCGATTTGTGAATCGATCTCCTACGCCGCTGAAGATCTGCCGATGGGTGCGATTGCGATCTTCACCGAGAGCGGCAACACGGCGCGCATGATTTCGAAGTTTCGTCCGCGGGTGAAGATTTATGCTTTCAGCCACACCGGCCCGGTGTGTAACCGGCTGAATTTGTTCTGGGGCGTGCATCCGGTGCAGCGCCGCGAACTGTCGCGCACGGCCGAGGACATGGTGAACACGGCGGAGCGTGAGTTGCTGCATCGCGGCCAGCTGAAGCCTGGGGATGTGCTGGGAGTGGTGGCGGGCACGCAGATGGCGTCAGGATCGACGAATTTCATGCGGCTGCACACGGTGCCGCCGCCCGGTGCGGAAAGTTCCGGGAAGCGCGTAAAGAAACGATGGAAGAGAGCCGCCCGGAAATAGCAGGAGAGCGACAGACGTGTCGAGCGAAATTCTATCGGTCGCGGTGTTCGTGCCGCTGCCCGGCCACGAGGATCAGGCCCTCTCCACAGTGAGAGAGTTGTCGAGCGTGATGGCGGCCGGCGGCTATAGCCGCGACGTTCTCTATCGGGGCCCCGACGAATACGTGCTGGTGCGCTTCTGGAAGTCGGATGAATCCCGCCGCGCGGCCATGGAAGATCCGAGTGCCCAGAAATGTTGGGCGAAACTTGCCCATGAGATCCGCATTCTGAAGGTGCACGAGAGCCTGGAAGAAATTCAGCTCTAGAGCGTAGCGCCGCCGTCCCGGCGGCAGTCGTGGCGGCGTCTCGCAGCCATCAGCGAGGGCGAGCCGCCCTCGCGACTGCCGGCAAGATGCCGGCGCTACAATTGAGCGTTTTTCCCAGGGTTTGGGCCCGCTGAGATTTATCAACTGTTCTCGGAAGCGGTGCAGGACCAGCGCCGGAGGCGCGGCATTCATTAGCCCAGCGCGTAAGCACTGGGAAACCCCGCCATGAAAGAAGCCAGCCCGCTTCAGCGGGCGACAGCAACGATGCCCGATCCCGAGCTCTACTCTGACGCAACCTCCGATCCCCCCGTTCGTGGCTACCTCCACCGTCCGCATAACGCCGATGGTGACGCCCTGGTGCTCTCTCATGGTGCGGGATCGAACGCCCAAGCTCCCCTGCTCAGTCGCTCTAGCGAACGAATTCGCTTCCGCCGGCCTCTTCGTGCTGCGCTGTGACCTCCCCTTTCGCCAAACCCGTCCCCATGGACCGCCCGGACCGGGCGACGCGGCCCGCGACCGCAGAGGCGTGAAGAACGCTGTGAGCGGCCGTGCGGCAGCTTGCCGGGCGCCGCGTATTCCTGGGAGGCCACTCCTATGGCGGCCGCCAGTCGACCATGCTCTGCGCAGAGGATCCGGATCTGGTCGATGGACTGCTACTGCTCTCCTACCCGCTGCACCCACCGCGCAAGCCGGAACAGCTGCGCACGCAACACTTACCCAACCTGCGCACGCCCAGTCTGTTTATCGAAGGCACTCGCGATCCTTTTGGATCGATCGAGGAGATGGAAGCCGCGATACGACTAATTCCTGCCCGAACGCAGTTGCTGAAGATCGAGGGAGCGGGGCACGACCTAGGTTTTAAAGGGAAAATGGGTGGTGAGGAATTGGCGAAGGTTGTTTTAGAAGCATTTCTGGGATTCTTAAACTAGCCAGTCTCGTGCCGATCCGAGAGACAGCGTCTAAAGGCGCGACGAAAACAGCGCATTTTCGGCGCGCCTGAAGGCGACGCCCTGATACGAACCACCCCGCCAGAACGGCCGCCTTGTAGCCTGGTGGCCCAGGTTCGCGCCGTTCTTTGGCGCTTGCCTGGGGAGCCCTATGCTTCGCTACGAGAATGCGTCCCAGGGCTTTGTTAGCCCCCCAGTTACATCCAGGTTAGCGTCCAAAAAGCGGACGCGAACCTGGGGCACCGAGCATTTGTGAGCTTTTTCGTAAGGCGAGCGCTAGTTCACCCAGCCCGACTTCGATCCGCCGTTTTTCTTCTCGTTGTCTTCGGGGGGCACGTAGTTTCCCAGTTCGTCGAATTTCACGTCGCGGTCATGCTTGCGCATGTAGACCTCGAACTTGCGCGCGGCCCGGCGGCGCTTCCAGCGATAATAGGAATTCTTCATTCCGTAGTACCACTCCGAAGCAGATGCTTGACGGGATCGAGGGCGCGAGGCGCCGTACTTCACATAGAGATATCCGAAGAACAATCCACCCAGGTGGGCGAGATAGGCTGTGCCGCCGCCGCCGCTAATCGCGAATGCGACCGTGATCACGATCAGAATCAGGACAAAATACTTCGCTTTGATCAGTGCGGGGAACGGGAAGAGAAAGATTTCGTTTTCGCCAAAAACCATTCCGTAAGCCATGAGGATGGCGAAGACGCCCCCTGACGCGCCGACGGTTGAGGTGGTCGGAGTTGAAAGGATGTGAGCAAATGAGAGCAGGATGGTTGTGATGGCCGCTCCCACCACTCCCGTGAAGTAGAGTTCGAGAAATCGACGAGGCCCCCACGAGCTTTCGAAGGTCGAGCCAAACATCCAGATGCCTAGCATGTTGCCGAACCAGTGCCAGAAGCCGACATGAATGACGCTATAGGTGAGAACCTGCCAGAGTTCCAAATGCAGTATGGCTCGTTCGGGGACCAAACCAATGTGAACGAACACCCAGTTGAGGACACTAAAACTTCCAAAGGCAGTCAAGCCCAAGAACACCGCGGTATTGATTGAAAGCAGCCACACCACCGCCTTGGTGAAAGGCGGAAAGCTCAGCGTCATCTCCTTGCCGGTGCTGCGAATCAATCCAATCTCTCCTTACGCGCGTCAATCGGCTAGCGTTCCGGGACCGGCACTACCGCTAAACTCCGGTGCCCTTCATTATCAACCGCGCGGACCCCGAAAATCACATTATCTTTCGATAGCTTTAGAGTCGTCTGGGTCGTATTGCCAACGGCCTGAACGTGTTCCCAATCTGGCGCGCTGGTGGCACGCCAGACGATCTCGTAGCTTGTCGCCCCCGGCGCGGCAGTCCACTTCAGCGTGGAATCGTTGACCAGGTCTTTGGTGACGATCTTCACGTTAGCAGGCGGGGCCGGGGCCGATGCTAACGCCGCCAGCGTAGCCGCGTTCAGGCGGGCCACTTTCGAAACATAGTCGAAGTCTACGTACCTCGGCAGATCGCCATATTCGATGCCATTTTCGGTGCGAACGTTCTGATGCTGGCGCGTGTAGTTTTCACGGAACTCGGTAAAGCGCACAGCGGCGAATCCCTCCTGGTTGAAGGAGTAGTGATCCCCGCCGCGAAGGTAGCGATCAAGCCGGAACACGAGCAGCGGCTTGATTCCAGGATCATAGGTGCGTCCAACTTCGGCGATGTAGCGGGCCAGTTCGCGTGAAGGTGAGTCGCTCTCGCCGCCCAGGTTGCGGATCAGATTTATCTGCTTTTCGTTGGCTGCCGCGGGAACGCCTTCCGAGAACACGCGCACCACCTTGGTATCCTGTTCCGGATCCTTGTTCCCGCCCACGATGTCGTTGTTCAGAACGGCCTCGAGCTGCCAGCCTTGCTCGTTCGACATCTTTGCGAAATGCGCACTGCCGTTCAGTCCCTGTTCTTCGCCTGCCACGGTCAGGAAAATGATGGTCGCCGGAAATTTCAACTTGCTCAGGACGCGCGCACACTCCAGGCTGACGGCGGTGCCGCTGCCGTCGTCGTTGGCGCCTGGTGCATCGCCTTTCGCATCGAACGTATCGCTGTTGCGGGAGTCATAGTGTCCGGTCACCAGCACGATTCGCTTGGCACTCTCCGGGTCAGTACCCTTCAATACCGCATAAACATTGGTGATTTGCGTCGCTTGTGGAATCCGGTCGACCGGACCTTCCATGAACGCGTCAGTCTTGACCTCGAGGCAGCCACCACATTCCTTGGAGTAACGCTCGAATTCCGAGCGAATCCATTCGCGCGCCGCGCCAATGCCGCGGCCGGACGCGATCGACGCCGGGTCCTGCGCCGAAAGGGTAAGCCGAGTTCCGAAGCTCACGAGTCTCTCGATGTTCCCCCGCACGCGCTCGGCGGAAATTTGCTGCAGTGCCGCGGCGATTTTCGGATCGGGCGAGGAAGGAAGCGCATCTTCTGCTTGCAGGCGCAGCCCAGAAACCGCAATCCACACAGCCAGCGCAAGCGTTCGAGGTGTGATAAAAAATGTCGGCGCAATTCTAGTGCGGGTCATCTTGGTCCAAGGGAAGCCTGCTGGACGCGCAGGCGGTTCCGGCTTCCCGGTACGGCGCAGCACCGAACCTCAGAACGAGAGGACTTGACCGTTGGCCCGGGAGAATTAAATATTATCAGGGTACGATCCTGGCACGGAGGCATTCATGGTTTATTGTCCGGAGTGTGAAAGCGATCTCGATATCGAAGAAGATGAGGTTGACGAAGGCGAAGTCGTTTCTTGTCCGGAGTGCGGCACCGACTTCGAGATTGTTACCGTCAACCCGCTCGAATTGAAGGCGGTCGAAGAACTGGATGAAGACGACGATGAAGAGGAAGACGAGGAAGCTGAAGACGGCGACGTTTGACCTGCGCGGCCTTGTTTCTCTGATACATTCCTGCCTCAGAGCTTTCGTCCTGCTCGGAGCCGTCACGCTCCTCCTTCCTCGTACCGCCCAAGCCCAAGTCGACGATCAGCATCCAGTTAAGGATCAGCATCAAGCCGACGACCAGCACAAAGACCCTCGCAAATCCTATGCGCTGATCGTGGGCACGGTGTGGGGGCCGGATGACCGCCCGGTTTACGGAGTGAAGGTCAAGATCCGGCGGGCTGACCAGAAGAAAGCGAAATGGGAGCTATACTCCAATCACACGGGTGAGTTCGCCCAGCGGCTGCCGGCGGGCAAAGCAAGCTACATGGTTGCGGCTGACACGAAGGGCCTCAAGTCATTGAATGGAAAGAAGATAGATCCAGGACCGGAAGTAACTGTCCAGATTGAATCGGAAGAGCGCATGGATATCGGTTTGCATCTAAAGGAAGTGAAGGAGTAGTGCGAGGCATGAATAAAAGGGGAAACCAGATGAAGAAGGCCTTGATCATTGCTCTGACGTTTCTGATCATGTCGGCGGCCGCGTTCGGCGAGCCGTTTGAAAAGAAATCCGACAACAGCCGCACTCTGAGCGGTCGCGTGGCCGACAAGCAAGATGGGGCGTTGGTCAACGCCGTGGTCTACCTGACCAATACCCGCACGCGCGCCGTAAAGACGTATATCGTCGGCGACGATGGCGTCTACCGCTTCCCGTCGCTGGCGCCGAACATCGATTACGAGGTCTACGCCCAGTTCAACGGGCGCAAGAGCGACACCAAAACGGTGAGCCAGTTCGATAATCGCCTGCAGCTCAATATCAACCTGAAGATCGATACCAAATAGCCGGTTAATCCCGGTCTTTGTACTCCTCGGGCACATCGTCCTCGGGACGTTCGTGCACGTGCACTTCGCGTGCGTCCGCGTCCGGAGCATCCTCCACGCCGGCGATGGCGTCGGCTTCCAGGGCCTGACCCTCTTCGATCAACTCCTCCACGCTTTCGGAATCCGCGCCTGGGATATCGGATAATCCCTGCAGGTCGCCGGATTGGCCGGCAGATTCTGGCCCCAGACCTCGAGGCGTGGAAACCGGGTCTTCGACGAACTCTTCGTTGTATACCTTCTTCGCCGTATTCGTTTTTTTCGCCATGTTAATCCTCTCCTGCTTTGAGTCTCAGAAACCTCTGTCGGTTGCGGGGAATTGCACGCGAAACGACACTTTTTGGCAATGCATGTCCATTCATCACCTGAAGACGTTACCGTCGTTACGGACACGTACGTCCGAAATCACTGACGGCGCGGCGGCCAATGCTACAAATTGAATTGGTCGGAGGTCGATCGAACTTGGTGCGGTTAGACTATTTATCCTGCATTTTAACCATTGTTTCAACCATCCTGGTGGGAAAGCGGTGCTGGGAAGGCTGGGCGCTGGCAGCGGTGAACAGCGTCGTCATTTGCGTAATTGGAGTGAAGACAGCTCAATTCGGCTTCGTGCCGGCGAACCTGTTCTGCCTGGTACTCTGCGGTGTCAACGTGCGCACCTGGCGCAAAGCAGAATCTAGAGTATTGAGCGGACAACCCCTCCCTCTGCCCTGACGGCAGCACCATTGGTTGCGGAAGACAGCGGGCTGCACAGGAACGCGACCATGGCGGCCACTTCCTCGGGCCGCGCGAAACGCTTCAGCAACGACGTGGGGCGCATGCTGCGGAAGAACTCCTGCTCGAATTCCTGCGTACTCTTATTCATACTGGCAGCGACGCGATTCACGAACTCCGTCGCGCCCTCCGATGAGGTCGGCCCGGCGAGTACGGTATTGACGGTCACTCCCGTGCCCGCAGTCGTTTCGGCCAGCCCGCGCGATACCGCCAGCTGCGCCGTCTTGGTCATGCCGTAGTGAATCATCTCCGCGGGAATCTGCACCGCTGATTCACTCGAGATGAAGACGATGCGGCCCCAGTTGTGCTTCAGCATGCCAGGTAGGTAGTGGCGGCTCAGCCTTACTCCACTCAGCACATTCACCTCGAAGAACTTCATCCACTCTTCGTCGGGGATGTTCTCGAAAGGCTTCGGATCAAAGATACCGAGGTTGTTGACGAGGATGTCGACGTCCGGGAATTGCTGGGTCGTGCTCTTTACTCCTTCCGCAGTGCCCAGATCCGCCGGCGCAGCGCCGAGCTTCCCGCGGACGCCTGCCTTGCCCAGAGATTGGATAGCGGTTTCGACGCGGGGACTGGTCCGGCCGTTGATGATGACGTTGGCGCCTTCGTTGGCGAGTGCTTCGGCGATGGCATAGCCGATGCCGGCGGTCGATCCGGTGACTAGTGCGCGTTTTCCTTCGAGTTGAAGATCCATGGGTTTTGGATGCGGGGAGCAGTTAGGAGGACTCGTACGGCCCGAGCTCTGCGAGCCCTTCGCAAAAATGAAAAAGGCCACTCTTTCAAGCGGCCTTTCTTAGACTTTAAATTTCGCGGGCAGGAGTGCCCGCGCTACACGAGCTAGTTGCTGTCACCGCCGGCGCGCTTCCACGAAATCAGCTCGCCGATGGTGGAGCTGGTGCTTGAGCTGGAAACCGGATGCTTGTAGGCTTCGACTTCCGAGCGCGAGGCTTCTTCCCCCACGGCGCGGATGCTCAGGCCCACTTTCTTTTCTTCCGGATTCATCTTGATAATTTTGAAGTCGTGCTCGGTGCCGGGCTCCATGTGAACGGGCTGGCCGTTGCCGTCGATGGCTTCGGAATTATGGCACAAGCCTTCCACGCCTTCCGCAATCTCGACGAACGCCCCGAACGTCGCCACGCGGAGCACCTTTCCGTGCACCACATCGCCGACGTGATGCTGCTGGAAGAATGTCTCCCAGACATCCGGCTGCAGCTGTTTTACACCCAGTGACAGGCGGCGCTTGTCGGGCTCGATTGCCAGAACAACAGCCTTAACGCGATCACCCTTCTTCAAAACTTCAGAAGGATGCTTCACGCGCTTGGTCCAGCTCAGATTGCTCACGTGCACCAGGCCGTCGATGCCGTCTTCGATCTCGATGAAGGCTCCGAAGTCGGTGAGGTTGCGCACGCGCCCTTCGACTTGCGTGCCCACCGGGAACTTTTCATGCAGGCTGTCCCAGGGATTCGAAGCCAGCTGGCGCATGCCGAGAGAAATACGGCGCTCGGTCGGGTTGACGTTCAACACGACACACTCCACATGGTCGCCCACGTTGACCAGCTTCGACGGATGCTTCATCCGCTTCGACCAGGTCATCTCGCTGACGTGAACCAGTCCTTCAATCCCCTGCTCGAGTTCAACGAACGCTCCGTAGTCGGTTACGCTGATGACGCGCCCGGAAACATGCGCACCCACGGGATAGCGATGCTCCGCATCCAGCCACGGATCAGGAGTCAGCTGCTTGAAACCAAGAGATACGCGCTGCTTGTCTTTGTCGAACTTGAGGACCTTGACCTGGATCTGGTCGCCCACATTCACTAGATCACGCGGGTGCGTGAGGCGTCCCCACGACATGTCGGTGATGTGCAGCAGTCCATCGATGCCGCCCATGTCGACAAACGCGCCGTACTCGGTCAGGTTCTTCACCACACCGGTCAGCACCGCGCCTTCGTCCAGGTGCTCCAAGGTCTTGGATTTCTTCTCGTTGACCTCTTCTTCGAGCAGTTGCTTGCGCGAGACCACGATGTTGCCGCGCTTTTTGTTCAGCTTGATGACGGCTACTTCGATGGTGGTGCCCTTCATGCCGTCGAGGTTGCGGACGGGGCGGAGATCCACCTGCGAGCCGGGCAGGAACGCGCGCGCGCCCGCGATGTCGACGGTCAAGCCGCCTTTAATGCGGTCGATGACTACCGCCTTGATCGGCTTCTTCTCGTTGTACGCCGCTTCGATGTCGTCCCACGCGCGGAGCCGCTGCGCCTTCTGGTGTGAGAGGTTGATGTAACCCTCTTCGGCCTCGCCCTTATCGCGCATGACGTCAATTTCGTCGCCTGGCTTGAAGCGAGACTTGCCCTCGTGGTCGAGGACCTCGGACAAAGGCAGCATGCCTTCGGACTTCGCGCCGATATCGACAACCACGTGCTTGTCGGTAAGCTTCAGCACCGTGCCCTTGATCACACGGTCTTCGCTGACGGCTTCTTCGGCTTCGGTCGTGAAGGTTTCTAGCGCCGACGCAAAATCGTCAGCGGCTGGGGCAGCCGGTTTTTCTTCGGCTGCGGGTGTGGGAACAGTGGGATTCTCTTCGGTAGCGGTCGTGGACATGGCTGGTTTTTGATCCGGAGTTGCGTGAGTTTCAGCTTGCGGCTGTTTTACAGAATCGTCGGTGGCCTGGCTCTCATTCGAATTCGGTTCGCTTACAGCCGATACTGAGTCGAATTCGCGGGCGCTGCTATCGTCGAACAAGGTCATATCCTCTTCGATACCTCGCACTGCTCAGGGTGCGGGGAGGATGCGGGTGCTTCACGGACTGCCGGAACGGGTCTAAGGTTGTGGTGGGTTCAACCTGGCGGTTGAACTTGAACAATCCCAGCGTTCGGACGAGAAAGAACCCCGCGTCCAATCGGGAACCCTTCGAGTGTAGCAACCGCTTCCGAACAGTGTCAAACACCAATGACGCTTATTTCCTGCATCCAACCCGGCTTCTGCGCGGTTTAGATTGAGCGGCCCAGAATTCGGTTACAACTTTCTTCAGCGCTGCAAAAAGCAGCACAAAAACAGGACAAAATCACCCCAATCTCGGTTCCGGAAAGTATTGTTCTTCTGCTACTCTGCCGTGCGATGGACTACCTTTGGACTCCGTGGCGCTACGCCTACGTTACAACCGCCGAAAAAGCCACCGGATGCATCTTCTGCGATCTGCCGAAAGCCGGAGACGACGAAAAAGCCCGTATTACTTATCGCGGCGAGCATTGTTACATCATTTTGAATGCCTTTCCTTACACTCCGGGCCACGTGATGATCGTTCCCTATGCGCACCTGGATGAGTTACGCAAGCTTCCGGGAGACGCAGCCCAGGAAATGATGGCACTTTCTCAGAGAATTGAGGGCGTTTTACGAGATCTTTACAAACCTGACGGGGTGAATCTCGGAATGAATATCGGCAAAGCAGCTGGAGCGGGCGTCGCGGGCCATATTCATATGCACGCCCTGCCGCGTTGGGTAGCCGACGCAAACTTCGTCAGCGTGATTGGAGAGACCCGCATGCTGCCTGAGACGCTGGACGTGACCTGGAAGCGGGTTAAAGAGGCACTGGGCGGATAACCTCGGTGAGGCACGGCAAGAAGGAAGGCACTTCCGCAGCAGGCCTTCCCATCCATTTGAGGGTATATTCCGTCCGGACGAGGTGCGCCCGCTAACTAGCCCGCCAGTCGCTCCATCTCGGCTTCTTCGATCACCGGCACGTTCAATTGCTTCGCCTTATCGAGCTTGGACCCAGCGTCGCTACCCGCGACCACGTAGTCGGTGTTCTTGCTCACCGATCCGGAAACCCGACCGCCGGCATCTTCGATCAGCTTCTTGGCTTCATCCCGTGAGTATTTTGTGAGGGTGCCGGTCAGGACAAAGGTCTTGCCAGCCAGCTTCGTTCCCCGCTCGCGCTTTTTGCCGCTGAACGTGAGCCCTGCCTTTCGCAGGCGCGCAACCAGGTCGCGATTGCGGGGCTCTTCGAAGAACTCATGGATGCTCTCTGCGATCCGCGGGCCGACTTCATTTACTTCCTCAAGCTCTTCCTGACCTGCCTTCATGAGGTCGTCGAGCGCCCCGAAATGCTCGGCCAGAAATTGTGCTGTACGTTCTCCCACGAAGCGAATACCCAGACCCAGAATCAGCCGTTCCAGGGAAAGCTTCTTCGAGCGCTCTATCTCGGTGAGAATATTCTGCGCCGACTTCTCGCCCATGCGCTCCAGGCCCAGCAGATCTTTTTTGGTCAGTGAGTAAATGTCGGCGACGTTCTTGATCATGCCGCGGTCGGTAAGCTGCGTGACCAGCGCGTCGCCCATTCCGTCGATGTTCATGACGCCGCGCGACGCAAAATGAAGGATGGTCTCGCGCAACTTGGCAGGACAATTCGCATTGACGCAGCGATAGTCGACTTCGCCCTCGGTCTTGACTACCTTCGTTCCGCAAACCGGGCAATTTTCCGGCATGTGGAATATCTCGGTGCCGCGCGGGTGATCCTTGTCGTCGATCACCTTCGCGACCTTGGGGATGACATCACCGCCGCGCTCCACCTGCACCCAATCGCCGATCTTCACGCCCAGGCGCTCGATTTCATCCATGTTGTGCAGCGTGGCATTGCGGACCGTTGTGCCGCCGATCGCGACGGGAGACAATTCCGCCACCGGCGTCAGTTTGCCCGTCCTTCCAACTTGCACACGGATGCCTTCAATTTTCGTGATACCAGCACGTGCCGCGTACTTGTACGCGATCGCCCAGCGCGGAGCCTTGCCAGTGAAGCCGAGTTCGTTCTGCACACCAGTGCGATCAACCTTGATGACCACGCCGTCAATTTCATAGGGCAAACTCTCGCGCTTGCCCTCCCACTGGGCGATGAACTTCCAAACCTCTTCCATGCTTTTGGCGAGGGCATGATGCGGATTGACCTTGAAACTTGCAGTTTCCAGGGCCTTCAGTGTAGCGGAGTGGCGGTCCAGAAGCGTGCGCCCGTTCTGCAGCAGGATGTAGGGAAAATAGTCGAGGCGGCGCTGCGCAGTGATGCTTGCGTCGAGCTGGCGGACGGTGCCGGCTGTAGCATTGCGGGGGTTCGCAAATAGCGCCAAGCCCTTAGCTTCGCGCTCGTCATTCATCTTCTTGAATGATGCTCTCGGCATAAGCAACTCGCCGCGCACCTCGAAGTTTGCCGGGATGCCTGCCTTCTTCAGCTTTTCCTTTGGGACGGCTAACGGGATGGAGCGCACCGTGCGCACGTTCAGGGTCACGTCCTCGCCCACGGAGCCGTCGCCCCGCGTCACTCCGCGCGCCAGCTTGCCGTCTTCGTAGACCAGAGCCAGCGACATGCCGTCGAGCTTCAACTCGCACACGTAGTCGACGTCCTTACGGCCGCTGAGTTCATGCACGCGGCGTTCCCAATCGCGAAGGTCGTCTTCGTTGTACGTATTGTCGAGCGAGAGCATGGGCGACGAATGCGTCACCTTGACGACACCCTCGCGCGGTTTGCCACCAACGCGTTGCGTGGGAGAATCGGGTGTGATCAGTTCAGGATGTTCGGCCTCGAGCTTCTTGAGGCGCTCGACCAGTTTGTCGAAGTCGAAGTCGCTGATCTCCGGATCGTCGAGCACGAAATAGCGGTACTCGTGATGGCGAATCTGGTTGCGAAGGTCTTCTAGCTTTTTCTCGAGATCGCGAGAAGCGGCACTCATATCAGGCCCCATTATATCGAAAGAATTTGGCGTTTCCTGCGTCGGCTGTGGCCGCAACTTATTCAATGAAAGGCGTTTATCTAAGAATGACTATATCGGGGACCGGCGTCGAGACCGATCGTTTGCTCCTGCGCGAATTCGTGGCTGAAGACCTCGCGTGCCTTTCTGGCGTGCTCTGTGATCGCGAAACCATGCGTTATTACCCGATGACCTTCGACGAGGCTGCCGCCAAAGAGTGGATCGCCCGCAATCAGCAACGCTACGCCGCCCACGGCCACGGCTTGTGGGCGATGGATCTGAAATCTACGGGCGAGATGATCGGAGATTGCGGGATCACTCTGCAGGATGTCGACGGCGAGTTCCTTCCGGAGATCGGCTATCACTTGCGCCGTGACAGGTGGGGGCAAGGATTCGCAACCGAAGCCGCGCAGGCTTGCCGCGACTATGGGTTCGCGAAGTTGCAGGCAGAATTTCTGATTTCGTTGGTCCGGCCCGAGAATCTGCCTTCGTGTCGTGTCGCTGAACGAAACGGGATGAAGGTTTGGAAAGAAACGACGCACGCTGGACTGCTGCACCTGGTCTATCGCGTGCTGAGAAGCGAGTGGCACTCCGATCTACGTGGTTAGGTTGTTCTCGCGCGCACTTTCACTCGAGCACAACGTTGTCGATGAGGCGAGTGTTCCCGACATAAGCCGCCACGGCAACCAGGGCGCGCGCTGTGACATTGGTGATCGGCTCGAGAGATTCGGGATCTACGACGGAAAGATAGTCCAGGCGCGCGGCAGGTTCTTCGTGAAGTACCTCAAGGCCGGCGGCGATGAGTCGCTCCGCGGATCGTTCGCCTTTCTTGAATCGCCCCTGCACGGCTCGTATGGTTCGCGACAGCACGAGTGATTGCTGACGTTGCTGCGGGTCGAGATACGCGTTGCGAGAACTCATGGCCAGGCCGTCGGGTTCCCGGATGATGGGCGCAACCACGATCCCGACCGGCATGTTCAGATCACGCACCATGCGTTTGATGATGGCAACCTGCGCGGCGTCCTTTTGTCCGAAGACGGCGATATCCGGTTCGACAATGTGAAACAGTTTCGAGACCACCGTGGTTACGCCGCGAAAATGCCCGGGGCGCGACTGGCCGTCGAGGCGCTCGCTCAAGCCTTCCACGTTGACATAAGTGACGGCCGGGGTGGGATACATTTCGTTGACTGCTGGGGCGAAGAGCAGGTCAACGCCCTCGCGCTGGAGCATCTCGCAATCGCGCTCGAAGGTGCGCGGGTATTTGGCGAGATCTTCTTTAGGCCCGAATTGCAGGGGATTGACGAACAGGCTGACTACCACGAAATCGCTTTGCGCCTTGGCGATGCGGACGAGCGAGAGGTGGCCTTCGTGAAGAGCTCCCATCGTGGGGACTAGACCGATGCGCTTGTCGGAGGCCCGCGCTGTTCGGATGGCGGCGCGGGTCGATTCAGCTGTTTCGGTGATGTTCATGACGAACGTGGCGCCTGATTGCAGAAAAGCTTACCTCAGCGGCTGAAGCCGCTCATCCCCTGCATACAAATGGCCCGGCTAAAGCCGGGCCCCTCCCCAAACCGTTGATCTGAGCCTCGTTCATCAACCGCTGCTCAGAGCCTCGTTCATCAACCGCTGCTCAGAGCCTCATCACGATCCCGCTGCTCAGAGCCACCATCCAATCTATCGCCGCATGGCTCGCTTGCGATCCAGAACCGTTTCCAGCGCGGCCTTCGTTTCTTTCGGCAAATGATAGGACTCGGCATCGGAAGGGTAGTGCCGCGACATCACGTCGGCGCGGAATGCTTGTACGGCGTGCGTGATTTCGGCGGCGGCGTCTCCGTAGCGACGCACAAATTTTGCCGGCTGCTGGAACGTCAGATTCAGGATGTCGTGAAAGACCAGCACCTGGCCATCGCAATCCGGCCCAGCGCCGATCCCGATGGTCGGCGCGTTGACTTCGGCCGTGATCATGGCCGCGACCTCGCGCGGAATACCTTCGAGATAGATGCAGGCCACGCCGGCGCGGTCGAGTGCGATCGCATCGCGCATGAGGTACTCGATGGCGGTTAGGTCTTTGCCCTGCACGCGGTATCCGCCCATCACGTTGACCGACTGCGGAGTGAGCCCGATGTGTCCGGCCACGGGAATCTCGGCGTCGATGATGCGATGAATCAGGTCGGCGCGCTTCTCGCCGCCTTCGATCTTTACCGCTTCCGCGCCCGCTTCCTTCACATAACGGGCCGCATTGCGGACGGCTTCCTCGGGACTGACGTGATAGGAGCCGTACGGCATGTCGACGACGAGCAGCGCGTGCTTTACGCCGCGGCGCACGGCCTTCGCGTGATGCAGCATTTCATCGATGGTGATCGACAGGGTGTTCTCGTAACCCAGCATGGTCATCGCCAGCGAGTCGCCGACGAGCACGATATCGATACCGGCCTCATCGACCAGGCGAGCGCTCGCGTAGTCGTACGCGGTCAGGCAGGTGATGGGCTGCTGTTGAAGTTTCTTTTCGCGAAGAGTGGAGACGGTAATCTTGTGGCGAGGTTCGCCGATCGGTGTGAGACTCACGATGTCCTCCAGTGCCCCTCCGGCTAGGCCGGATAGAGCCTGTCACATCTTGGATTCAACCGGGATAGTTTAGATCGAAAGGCGAGCGCTGGCTAGTGGCTGGTGGTCGATGGCTGCTGGCCAATCGTTAACCCGCGTATTATCAGGCAGATGACGACAGCCTCGCGCAGGGGGCACTGGACGAACACTCGGCACCGTACCAGTAATTTTGAGCCACCGGCTATCAGCCACCATCCATCAGCTACTCAAGCACTCGCCGCTTCCTGGCTGCCCAGCGGCAGGAAGTATTGCGTGCCCTTGATCGGTTCGGTGACTTTACGCAGCAGTTCTTTCAGGTCTTGATTGTGATCCACGAAGTCGATTTCAGAAGTGTTGACGATCAGCAGGTCAGATGAGGTGTAGTGAAAGAAGAAGTGCTCGTAGGCCTTGATGACTTCTTCGAGATAGTCCTCGTTGATGGCCTTTTCCCCGGGGGCATTTTTCTTTTTAAGGCGCTTTTTCAAGACGTCAGGCGTGGCTTGCAGGTAGATCACGAGGTCGGGAGTGGGGAGTTGCTCGCGAAAGAAATTGTAGTAGCGGTTGTAAGTTTCGAGTTCGAGGTCGTTTAGATTGAGGCAGGCGAAGAGCTTGTCTTTTTCGAAAATGAAATCGGCAACCACGGTCCGATTCGAGCGAGCCCCGGTATCGAGCGAGCGCAACTGCTCAAAGCGGCGCACCATGAACGCGAATTGGGCCTGGAAAGCGGCTCCGGGCTCGCCCGCATAGAACGATTTCAGGAACGGATTGTCCTCGGGCTCAATCACCCGCTGTGCGTTGAGGCGCTCGCCCAGAATGCGGGCCAGAGTGCTCTTGCCGACTCGGATCGGGCCTTCTACTGCGATGTAGCGGGGACTCTCGAAAAGATTTGCCATGGGCTCGCGGGAAATTCGTCGCACTGCAGAATATCTTGAGTGCGCCGCAATGACAATTGCGGGAAGAGTTAACAGAGCAGTCGCTAGTTCTAGTCGTCAGTCTCTAGTCATCAGCGAAGGGCTGTCGTTGGTCGATAGTCGTTGGTCGTTGGCCAAAGCCCCCGGCGCGAAGAGTGGTTGAGCTTCTTAATGAATTCCTTCTTCTTGCAGAAGGACCGCCGGGCGGTGCGTTGGTCTGGCTGACGGCTAGCGACTGGCAACTGCATTTACAATGCCTCGATGGTCGGACCTCTTATTGGCGCAGGAACGGTTGTAGCTGCGGCGGGTGTCGCCGCCTATCATGCGATGACACCATGGGCGCAGGGCTTCGGCGCGACCTTTGTCGGTGGCTCGGCCACATCTAAGCAAATTGCGCTCACATATGACGACGGCCCGAACGATCCGCATACTCTGAAATTGCTGGATGTGCTTGCGAAAGACGACGTGCGCGCTACATTCTTTCTGATTGGCCGCTACGTCGAGCGGCGCCCTGACATTTTGCGTGACGTTCTGAAAGCAGGGCACGCGATCGGCAATCACACGCTTACGCACCCGTCATTGGCGTTGACGGGCGCCGTGCAGACGCGAATCCAGTTGGAAGAATGTCAGCGCGCCGTGCAGGACGCAACTGGAGAATCGCCGATCCTGTTTCGCCCACCCTTCGGTGCGCGTCGTCCCCATACGCTACGAATCGCGCGCGCGCTGGGACTCCAGTCGGTCATGTGGAATGTGACGAGTTGGGATTGGAAAGTGCCGCCCGCGGCCAAGATCGTCGAGACGTGCAACCGGCATATGGGTGGCGGCGCCGTTGTTCTGATGCATGACGGCAGCCATCTTGGCTTCGGAGCGGATCGCTGGCAGACGGTGGTGGCCACGCATCTTTTGATTGAAGAGTGGCGGGCCAAGGGTTACGAATTCGTGACCATTCCGGAGATGATGAGCGCAGTCGCCAGTCGCCAGTCTTCAGTCGTCAGTTAGAGCTTCACGTCGGATTGCTGCGGCGACCGATCCTTCACTCCTCATTCCTTATTTATGCGGCCACCATCGCAAATGCCTGTTTCGCTGCAGCGATGGTCTTTTTGACGTCCTCTTCAATGTGCGCCGCGCTCAGGAACGCCGCTTCATACTGCGACGGCGGCAGATAAATTCCCGCGTCGAGCATGTTGCGGAAGAAGCGGCCGAAGGCTTCTGTGTCGGATTTCGAAGCCGAATCCCAGTCTGTGACCGGGCCTTTCGTGAAGAACCAGGTGAACATCGAGCCCACGCGATTGTGCGTCATGGGAACGCCCGCGGATTTTGCGGCTGCGGCGATGCCTGCGACCAACTCCGAGCTCAGTTGATCGAGCTTTGCGTATACGTCGCGGTGTTCTTTTAGATAGTGCAACTGTGCGTAGCCCGCGGCCATGGCGAGAGGATTTCCCGAGAGCGTGCCCGCCTGATACATCGGACCCAGCGGCGACACAAGGTCCATGATTTCGGAAGGGCCGCCATAAGCACCCACGGGGAGGCCGCCGCCGATGATTTTGCCCATCGTCGTAAGGTCGGGCTGGATCGTATATAGCTCCTGCGCGCCGCCGAATGCGAGACGGAACCCCGTCATGACTTCGTCGAAGATGAGGACGGCGCCATCGTTCGAGGTCACGGCTCGGACGGCTTCCAGGTAGCCGCGAGCAGGCGGAACGCAACCCATGTTGCCCACCACGGGCTCAATGATCACGCACGCAATTTGACCTTTGAATTTCTTGAATGCTTCTTCGAGCGCGTCGGTGTCGTTGAAGGGCAGGGCCAGCGTGAATTGCGTGAACTCTTCCGGCACGCCCGCCGATCCAGGAATGCCGAGTGTGGCCACGCCCGATCCGGCTTTCACCAGCAGCGCGTCGGCGTGGCCGTGGTAGCAGCCTTCGAACTTCACGATGAACTTGCGCTTGGTATAGGCCCGTGCCAGCCGAATCGCCGACATGGTTGCTTCGGTGCCCGAGCTCACGAAGCGAACTTTCTGCATGTGCGGAAAAGCGGAGATCACCAACTCGGCGAGATCGGCTTCGGCGGGCGTGGACGCCCCGAAGCTGGTTCCGTTGCGCATGGCGGCGGTTAAGGCTTCGAGCACGACCGGGGCGGCGTGCCCTAGAATCAGCGGACCCCAGGAGCCGATGTAGTCGATGTATTCATTGCCGTCGGCGTCCCAGATGTGCGAGCCCTGGCCGCGCACGATGAACGCAGGATCGCCGCCCACTGCGCGAAAGGCGCGCACCGGGGAGTTCACTCCACCCGGAATCAGCATTTCCGCGCGCTTCTGCAACTTGCGCGACTGGTCGACTTTGCGAGCCATGGGCACACCTCCGCCAGGGTCTTCAGAATGATAACTATAGCAGCGGGCTGGAACGCGCAGCGGGTGCGGTCACTGGCAGTTGTGACGGCTCGCACAATAGCTCAAACGCGATTTTCACGAGATTTTCACAAAGTGGAAACACTCCCGCAACATGACGGGCATAGGGTGGCGGCATACGTTGCCCTTCTAACCGGGAGGGTTTGCAGGACAGCTTCGGGGGCTCCGAGCTGTCCTAATTTCTTTGCCTCGACAAAATCCTGTCATTCCAGCTGTGAGGCAACGCGCATGTTAGGGGTGTGTCATTTTTCGATAAGATTGCGACACCCGACTTTATAAGCGTTGCGAAAAACGTCCTCACGTGAAAACGAATTTCCTTCAGATCGGCGAGCGATGTTTTGTTCGGATACCGCGCGCTGTGGTTGGGCGGCTGCTGATGACGTTCTGCTTAGTAGTCACCTGCGGAGCACAAAGTTCCGAAGCGCCCGCGTCTGCTGACATTGCGGCCGACGATCCTCCCGTCACGATGTTTCCGCATTCGAAGACCTCCCGCTGGTGGGTGTCAGGGCAGGACAACATCATGTCGCAGTGGCATCCCTCGTTCCCCGCGAGATATAGCGGGCCGAACAGCTTCCGTTCACAAGCGGAGCGTGCTACGTCGAACGTTGCCACGTTATTCACGGGATTGCAACTCACGCACACGACCGAAATCTTTATGCACTTTGAAGCTGCGGCTGGCGGCGGATTGAGCGACGCGCTCGGACTCGCCGGGTTCACCGACCTTGACGTGGTACGCAATCCCACGCTTGGAACGACTCCTTACATCGCCCGCGGGATGATTCGCCAGATCATTCCGTTGAGTGACGAAATGATGGAGGAAGAACGCACGCCGTGGTATCTCGCGACCGAGGTTCCCGTACGAAGGATCGAACTGCGTTTCGGAAAGATGGGCGTGAACGATTTCTTCGATATCAACGACATCGGCACCGACAGTCACTCCCAGTTCATGAACTGGACAGTCGACAACAACGGCGCCTACGACTACGCGGCTGACACGCGCGGCTACACGGTCGGATTACTGGCGGAATACCACGAGCGCAACTGGACATTTCGTTTCGAAGAAGCCCTGATGCCCAAGGTCGCGAATGGAATTGATCTGCGGTGGAATTTGCGCAGGGCGCGTGCCGAGAACTACGAATTCGAACTACGGCCGAAACTCGTTCACTCGCGCGGCAGTTTCATCCGGCTGCTGTCGTTCGTGAATCACGCCAACATGGGCGTGTATCGGGATGCGGTCAATGATTATCTCGCCCGAAAGACTCCCCGCCCCGAGATCACCAACCATCCAGAGCAAACGACCGTGAAATATGGCTTCGGTGTGAATTTGCAGCAGGAGATCACGCATGCCCTGCGGTTCTACGGTCGCTTCGGATGGAATGAAGGCCAGCACGAGTCGTACGCGTACACCGAAGTTGATCAAACGGTGCAGATCGGCGGTGACTTTGCGGGAGATCGGTGGAAGCGCAAGCTCGACAAAACGGGCGCGGTATTCGTGTCGAACGCGATCAAAGCCGATCACCAGCGTTACCTTGCGCTGGGCGGGCGCGGATTCCTACTGGGCGACGGCGCGCTAACCTACGGGCGCGAAAATATCGTCGAGTATTACTACAACGCTCACGTCTGGCGCGGGCTGTTTGGCGCGTTCGATCTGCAGCACATCAACGATCCCGGATACAACCGCGATCGCGGCCCCGTGCTGGTGCCGGGACTGCGCGTGCACTTGGAATTTTAGGTTCGTTGAACTTGCAGCAAAAGAGCGTTGCGGCACATCAACGTCGTTCCGAAAGCAACGACCTTTACTTCTCCACCTTCACGCCCTTCCAGAACGCGACGTAATCTTTGATTTGTTGGGCAGCGGCCTTGGGTTCGGGATAGTACCAGGCGGCGTTGGGATTGCGTTTGCCGTTTACCTCTAAGGTGAAGTAACTGGCCAAGCCCTTCCACGGGCACGTCGTATGCTGATCGCTCGGGTGGAAGAATTCCGTCTTGAGGGCATTGGGCGGGAAGTACTGGTTTCCCTCTACTTCGATGGTGCGGTCGCTCTCTGCGAGCACTGTGTTTTCCCACATTGCTTTTGGCATGATACCCGTTTAGATTCCTAAGGCCGCGTCGGAGTTTCAGAGATGACGACCACTGCGAAGAATGAAATATGCAACGGCCACTCTATGGTTGGCGCGCTGCGCAAGGTCATGGTCTGCACTCCGCAAGCGGCTGGCTGGGATCGCGCGGAACGCGTTGCGCAATCCAATGAGCTGGGGTTCCCGCGGCCGCCGACGTTCGAACTCGCTTTGCAACAGCATCGGGCGCTCTGCGAAATTCTGACGAATGCTGGTGCAGAGGTGTTCGAGCTGCCGGGCTCGTCACACCTCACACTCGACGCGGTTTACGCGCACGATTCGTCCCTGCCGACGGACTTTGGCGTCATTCTAATGAATCCGGGCAAGAGGAATCGCGTTCCGGAAGCAGGCCGGCACCGCGAATTCTGCGCAAGTCTGGGGATTCCTGTATTAGGCGAAATTCGGTCCCCAGGTACGACCGAGGCCGGCGACATGGTGTGGATCGACGACCACACGCTCCTGATTGGGCAGGGTTATCGCACCAACGCCGCCGGCATCACGCAGATGCGGGACTTGCTGCGGCCGCGCGGAGTAGAAGTTGTGACGGCGCCTTTGCCGCACGGATCCGGACCTTCTCAATGCCTGCACTTAATGTCGCTGATCAGCCTCCTCGATGAGAAGACAGCGCTGGTTGATCTGCCCTGGCTAGCGGTCGAGACTGTGGAATTGCTGAAGAATCGGAGCTACCGGTTTATCGAGATCGACGCCGCCGAGAGGAATACCCTCGCCTGCAATGTGTTGTCATTGGGACTGGGGCGTCTGGTGGCGATTGCTGAGAATGAGAACACGAATCGGCGCCTGCGCGATGCTGGCTTTGAGGTATCCCCTTTTCCTGGCTCGGAAATCTGCATCAATGGAGCGGGCGGGCCGACATGCCTCACGCGCCCGCTGCTTCGTGGATAAATCGGCAGAAGACTCTTAACCGCGAAGATCGCAAAGAAGGGCCGCAAAGGTCGCACAGAAAAACTGCGCTGTCGGGTTCGAGGTGTAGTTGCACTTTCTCATCGCTCAAGATTTGTTTGCGACCCTGGCGGCTGTTCTTCGCGGACTCTGCGGTCAAAAGCATCTCCCTCAGGAGTCTTCGGAACGGCCCGCAGTTGTACGCCCCTGAACTGTTAAAATAGACCAGCAATGGCCCTACCGTTTGTCCGCGAACTCTTCGCGGACGTGGAAAAACTGCCCGCTTTTGCGCGTGTTGCCTCCCGTCTGAAGGAGGGCACGGGGCGGATTAGTGTTTCCGGATTAACCCCAACAGCCAAAGCCCTGCTTTTGGTGCTTGCGCAGCGGACCATTGCGCGGCCGCTGATTTTCGTGGTCAGCGACAATCGCGCGGCCGAGGAGCTTTTGCCCGTGGTGCAGGGCTTCGCCGAACTCCTGGATTCGGCCGAAGCGGATTCCATCGTAACGTTGCCCACACGCGACGTGCTTCCCTTCCAGAATCTTTCTCCGCATCCGGAAATCCAGGAAGAACGGGCAGCCGCCTTGTGGAAGATCGCCAGCGGCGCCGTGTCGATCCTCATTGCGCCCATCGCGGCCACGACGATCCGCCTAGCCTCCACCGAGTACTACATCGACCTGGCCCGCACCATCCGGCGTGGCGAGACCATCGACACGGAACCGTTGCTCGAGCACCTGAACACAGTGGGCTACGCGTCAAGCGACGTGGTTGAAATGCCGGGGCAGTACGCGCTGCGCGGCGGCATCCTTGATGTCTATTCGCCCGAGGCAGACCGCCCCGTGCGCATCGAGTTCTTCGGCGACGAGGTGGAATCGATTCGCAAATTCGATCCCGCAACGCAGCGCTCGTCCAGTCCAGTGGACGAGGCTCTGCTGCTACCCCTTACCGAGACTCCAGTGCGCGAGGATCTACTGGGCGCGATTCACGTGCGTCTTTCAGGCAAGCGCATCACCGGGAATGAGGAAGTGATTGAGCAGGCCGTGCGTTCGGGGGGCGTCACGGTATTTCCGGGCTGGGAGTTTTATGCGCCCGTCGCGCGTGAGAGCCGCAGTCTGTTTGATCTGTTGCCCCACGCGGCGGTGCTGGCCGACGAGCCGGAAGCCTTGAAGCAGGAACTCGACCGCACCTGGACCAGAATCGAAGAAGCCCACGAGCGCAGCCTGATCGGAAACTTAGTCCGGCCCACCGATCTCTACTTTCCGCCGGAGCAATGGTGGCAGATGCTGAGTGCATTGCCGGGTGCTGACCTCGAGCACCTGGGCATCACGCGTCCCGACCAGGCAGAAGCTGTGCATTTTCCGTCGCAGCCTGCGCCGCGTTTCCACGGTTCTGTTCCGACCATGCTCGAGGAAGTACAAAAGCTGACCGGAGAGAACAAGAACGTGGTCTTTGCCGCGCCCAACACCGGCGAGGTCGAGCGCCTGGCCGACATCTTCACCGAGTACAACGTGTCGTTCCGCCTGGGCAGCCGCACGCGGGGTGGAGAAAGCTATGCAGATGAGACCGCATACTTCTCTTCGGACGTGCTCACGACGACGCTGGTGAAGGCCTACGTGCCCGACGGCGTGATTTTCCCGGAGGCGAATCTTGCCATCTTCGGCGCGCGCGATCTGTTCGACGAATCGGAACTGGTAGCGTCGCGCCCGCAGAGGCAGAAGTCCAAGGTCTCCGCGTTCCTCTCGGATTTCCGAGACCTGCAAGTCGGTGACTACGTGGTCCACGTGGAACACGGCATTGCGCAGTATCAGGGATTGAAAGAACTGAACCAGGGCGACGGGCCGGCAGAATTCATGCTGCTTGAATTTGCCGAGGCCGCGCGCCTGTACGTGCCTCTCACCCGCCTTGACTTGATCCAGAAGTATCGATCTTCGGAAGGCGCGAAGCCTCCGCTGAGCCATCTCGGTACCCAAGCTTGGGCCAAGACGAAAGCCCGCGTGCGCAAGGCCATGAAAGACATGGCTGATGAACTTCTCAAGTTATACGCACAGCGCCAGATGGCCCAGGGCCACGCTTTTCCAGCCGATACGGAGTGGATGAAAGAATTTGAAGACGCCTTCGAGTTCACGGAGACCGAAGACCAGGGGCAGGCCATCATCGATGTGAAGAACGATATGGAATCAGGCCGTCCCATGGACCGTTTGCTGTGCGGAGACGTGGGATACGGCAAGACTGAAGTCGCGATGCGCGCTGCCTTCAAAGCGATCAGTGACAACAAGCAGGTCGCCGTGCTCGCGCCCACCACGGTGCTCGCCTTCCAGCATTTTGAGACTTTCAAACAGCGGTTCGCGGCGTTTCCCGTGTCCATCGAAATGATCAGCCGCTTCCGTTCGCCCAAACAGCAGAAAGAAATCTTGCAGAAAGCGGAAACCGGCAAGATCGATATCCTCATCGGCACGCATCGAATCCTGTCGAAGGATCTGAAATTTTCCGATCTTGGGCTACTGATCGTCGATGAAGAGCAGCGTTTCGGCGTGCGCCACAAAGAGCGCCTCAAGCAGATGCGCAAGCAAGTAGACGTGCTCACCATGTCGGCTACGCCCATTCCCCGCACTCTGCACATGTCGCTGGTCGGCTTACGCGACATGAGCGTCATTGAAACCCCGCCCAAAGACCGCATGGCGATTCAGACGGTAGTGGCGAGTTGGGACGAGAAGCTGATTCAATCGGCGATGGAGCAGGAACTGGAACGTGGCGGCCAAGTCTACTTCGTGCACAACCGGGTCGAGAGCATCTGGGAAATTGCAGCCAAACTGCAGACGCTCGTACCCAATGCGCGGATTCTTGTCGGCCACGGCCAGATGTCGGAAGGCGAGTTGGAGAAAGTGATGCTGAAGTTCATGCATCACGAAGCCGACATCCTGGTCGCCACGACCATCATCGAGAACGGCCTCGATATTCCGCTCTGCAATACGATCCTCATCAATCGTGCGGAACGACTCGGCCTTTCGGAGCTCTACCAGCTGCGCGGGCGTGTCGGGCGCTCCGATCGCCGCGCCTATGCCTACCTGCTGCTGCCCTCTGAAATAGAACTGACGCCAATTGCACGGCGCAGGCTTGCCGCTCTCAAGGAATTCTCCGATCTCGGGGCCGGTTTTAAGATTGCGGCGCTTGATCTCGAACTACGCGGCGCCGGCAATATGCTGGGAGGGGAACAGAGCGGGCACATCGAGGCCATCGGATTCGAGCTCTACACCCAAATGCTCGATCGTGCCGTCCGCGAGATGAAGGGCGAGATGCCGGAAGAGGAAATCGCCACCCAGCTCAATCTCGGCCTCAACATTCGGATTCCTGCCGAGTACATCCCGGAAGAAAACCAGCGTCTGCGCATGTACAAGCGGGTGGCTGGGGTCGAGCGCGAGGCGCAACTGCACGACGTACGGGCCGAGTTAATCGATCGTTACGGGGAGCCGCCGCGCGCCGTACGCAATCTTCTGGAGTACGCCGAGCTCAAGCTGGTCGCGGTGCGGGTGGGGGTGAATGCTATCGAGCGCAAGCGCGAGCAGGTCAGCATCAAGTTTCGGCAAACGGCCACAGTCGATCCCGAACGCCTGGCGCGTTTCGTGGCTTCACAGCGTGGCACCCAGTTCACGCCCGACGGCACACTGAAGTTTGTGCAGAAGGCGACGGCCCCGGAAGAAGTCCTCAGCCACCTCAAAACGCTCCTGGAAGAACTGACAGGCACTCCTACCGCGGCAGCCTGAAGCCTCGGCCATGTTGCCGGCATCTAAACCGCTTCATCGAAACAGTTGGAGGCATTTATGACCGTGAACCAACCTTCTGCGGATACGGAAACTCTAGCAGGCGCAACCGGTGGGACCACTCGCGGCTACGCTGCTGCAACCGCCAAGGCGACGCTGGCTCCTTTTACGTTCGACCGCCGTGAGCCGCGCGAACAAGACGTTCTTATCGATATCAAGTACTGCGGCATCTGCCACTCCGATATTCACCAGGCGCGCGACGAATGGGGAGACGCGATTTTTCCCATGGTTCCGGGCCACGAAATCACCGGAATCGTGACCGCTGTTGGTAACAAGGTCAGCAAGTTCAAAGTGGGCGACCGCGTGGGCGTCGGTTGCTTTGTCGATTCCTGCCGAACCTGCCCCGAGTGCCGCCAGGGCCTTGAACAGTATTGCGCGGTGCGCACGTCGTGGACGTACAACGGCCGCGAAAAAGACGAAACTCCTACCTACGGCGGTTACTCCGAAAAGATCGTGGTTGATGAAAATTACGTGCTGCGTATCCCGGAGGGTATCCCGTTAGACGCGGCCGCTCCCCTGCTATGCGCGGGCATTACGCTCTATTCGCCCCTGAAACACTGGCAGGCCGGCCCCGGCAGAAGAGTCGCCATCGTTGGCATGGGTGGCCTCGGACACATGGGCGTGAAACTGGCGCATGCTTTGGGCGCTGAGGTGACGGTGCTGAGCCAATCCCTGAGCAAGCAGCAGGACGGCAAGCGACTGGGCGCTGATCATTACTACGCCACGTCCGACCCCGAAACCTTCACCAAACTCGAGCGTCATTTTGATCTCATCATCAACACGGTGTCCGCGGACATCAACTGGAATGACTACCTGAAACTCCTGAAGGTGGACGGCACGATGGTTGTGGTAGGCATCCCCGAAAAAGAGAACTCCGTCAAAGCGGGATCGATTGTCATGGGTCGCCGCAGCCTGGCTGGTTCGGCCATCGGCGGCATCCGCGAAACGCAGGAGATGCTCGACTTCTGCGGCAAACACAAAATCGCTAGCGATATCGAGATGATCCCGATCCAGAAGGTGAACGAAGCTTATGAGCGCGTGCTGAAGAGCGACGTTCGCTATCGTTTCGTGATCGACATGGCGTCTCTGAAGTAAAGTCTTCCAGGATAGATAATGAAGGGGTATCCAGTCGCTCGTCGACGGCTGCGGCCCCTTCGAGCCTGTTCTCGGCGCGCTGCTTACGCTTCGTGCAGGCTACCGCCATCGAGTCTCAAGTTACCCACGTTGAGGTCGGACCTTATGGAATTATGTCTCATGAAAGTGCGCCCTGAAACGCCCCCTACTTATTCCCGGTACAGGAACTCCGAGCGACAAACCCGGTAGATTGGTACTTCGCCGAATTCTGATTCTCCTGCTATTGTGTTCAGTGCATTTACGCGACATGATGGCCCGCGCTTGATCCGGACGCCTCCCGTTCCGTCCACGCGATGCAGGTCGAGAGAATAAACACTATGCCGATGAAGGTTCGCAAGGCCGTCTTCCCCGCAGCCGGACTGGGCACGCGCTTTCTGCCCGCCACCAAGGCCCAGCCTAAGGAAATGCTGCCCATTGTTGACAAGCCGATCATCCAGTACGGCGTGGAAGAAGCGCTTTCAGCAGGGTGCGACCAGATCATCATCGTGACCGGCCGCGGCAAGCAGTCCATCGAAGACCATTTCGATGTGAGTTATGAACTCGAGAAGATGCTCGAGGAACGTCACAAAACTGATCTGTTGAAAATCGTTCGTTCGATTTCCGACATGATCCACATTGCCTACGTTCGCCAGAAGGAAGCTCTAGGACTAGGCCACGCCGTCCTGATGGCGCGGGAACTGGTGGGGCAGGAGGCATTCGCAGTACTGTTGGCGGACGACGTCATCGACGCGGAGATCTCCTGCCTTAAGCAAATGATGCAGGTCTTCGAAGAGACGCAATGTTCGGTGATCGCCACGCAGGTAGTGGAAGGGCCCAGCATCTCGGCGTACGGCGTACTCGATGTGAAAGAGGCGGACGGCCGGTTCGGAGGGCGTCTGTTCGAAGTAAACAACATGGTCGAGAAGCCGAAATCGCAAGATGCTCCCTCGAATCTTGCCATTATCGGCCGCTACATTCTCACGCCGCGCGTCTTTGAGATTCTTGCCGACACCCCGCACGGAACAGGCGGAGAATTGCAACTCACCGACGCGCTGAAGGCCCTCCTCAAGGAGCAGCGTATCTATGCCTACGTCTACGAAGGCCGACGCTACGACGCGGGCGACAAACTGGGCTTCCTGAAAGCAACCGTGGAACTCGCCCTGAAGCGCCCGGAACTCGGGGAGCAGTTCCGGGAATATCTCCGTTCGCTGCAGTTGTAAGCCTTTTGCTGGCCAGAACGTCGTGGATCCAACCCTAGATTCTGACTTCAGGCGCCCTGCGAACTCCTTAGTTTCTTTGATTTTTCTTCCACACCGCGCGCCAGCTTTTCTTTGTAGGCGTCCAGTTTCTTGGCCACAGCGGAGTCGGAGAGCCCAATCATCTGAGCAGCGAGGATGCCTGCATTCGTCGCGCCCGGTTTTCCGATCGCGAGCGTAGCGACCGGAATGCCCGCAGGCATCTGCACGGTCGCCAGTAAAGAATCCATGCCCTGCAGCGACGTTGAGGGAATTGGAACGCCGATCACGGGCAGTGTGGTGTGCGCGGCAATGACTCCTGCCAGATGTGCGGCCCCGCCGGCGCCCGCGATGATCACACGAATTCCCTGGCTGGCGGCTTTACGCGCGAAGTCGGCCGTGCGATCGGGTGATCGGTGTGCAGAGGTGACGTCCATTTCGTACGCGATGCCGAACTCCTCGAGCGCCTTGCCGGCCTCGCGCATGATTTCGAGATCCGAATCACTGCCCATGACGATGGATACTTGCGGCTTGCTCATCTCTCTATGATCCTTTGAATATTCAGGCGAACCTGGAATAACTGCGAATTACTTCTTCAGAGCGCGCGCAGCGATGTCTTTGCGGTAATGCATGCCCTCGAAGCCGATGTCAGAGACTGCGGCGTAGGCATTTTGCGCCGCCGTCGCAAGATCGGCTGCCCGAGCCGTGACCCCGAGCACGCGTCCACCCGAGGTGAAGTACACGTCGTCGCGCTTGCTGGTGGCGGCGTGAAACACCTTGACCCCAGGGATCTCTTCCGCCCGATCCAGCCCGGCGATCTTTTTCCCCGCCTCAAAGGTCCCTGGATATCCGCTGGACGCGACGACCACGCACACCGAGGCATCGGGCGACCACCGGAAATCTCCTTCGCTGACGCGGCCCTGTACCGAGGCCTCGAGCGCTTCCACGAGGTCGCTCTCGAGCCGCATGAGGATGGGTTGCGTCTCCGGGTCGCCGAAGCGGCAATTGAATTCCAGCACCATAGGACCCCGCGCCGTCATCATCAACCCGCAATAGAGCACGCCGCGATATTCCGCGCCCTCGGCTTTCATACCCGCAACCACCGGCTGCGCAACGTGGTGAACCAGCCAGTCGCGCATCTTATCGTCGACGATAGTCTGGGTCGAGTATGCGCCCATGCCGCCTGTGTTCGGACCAGTGTCACCGTCGCCCACGCGTTTGTGATCCTGCGCCGCGACCAGCGGGACCACGCGCTCCCCGTCACTGAAGACCAAGAATGACAGTTCATCGCCTTTAAGACATTCTTCCAGCACGACCAGGGAACCGGCGGCGCCCAGCATCTTGCCGCTCAGCATCTCGGAGGCGGTTGATGCGGCTTCTTCCCGGTTTCTTGCGATGACCACGCCTTTGCCCGCAGCCAGGCCATCCGCCTTGACCACGATGGGCGGATGGAAATGCGACAAGGCCGCGCGAACTTCTTCCATCGACTTGCAGATAGCGTAATGCGCTGTCGGGATCCGGTGGCGCTGCATGAATTCTTTTGCGAAGCTTTTGCTCGATTCGAGCCTGGCCGCCGCTTGCGTGGGGCCGAAGACTGGCCAGCCGCGGCGCTGAAATTCGTCGACCACGCCAAGCGTGAGGGGAAGTTCCGGGCCTACGACGGTCAGATCTGGCTGAATTTTGTTGGCGATCTCGACCATTGACTCGAGGCTGCGCGTGTCGGCCGGCAGACACACCGCATCTTGCGCAATGCCGCCATTGCCCGGCGAGCAATACAGCTTCGTGACGCGCGGAGACTGCGCCAGCTTCCAAACCAGCGCATGCTCGCGTCCACCACCGCCTAGGACCAGGACTTTCATAGTTGGGAAACATTCAAGGGTAGGGGCAGCGAAGTGGGATGTCAAACGACGGGTCACCGTCGCCATTGGGATCAGTCGGCTTGTCCTATTCAGCGTTCGCCTGCCGAGCGCTGGAGCTACGAGCAAACACGGCATACAAATGAGACGTCAGCAAGTGCAGCGTCATAGGCCGCCGGTTCTTCCAGTCCGTGAATCAACATTAACCATACTTAACTTCGCCGTATAATCCCCGGGAATGATTACCGTCTCCAAAGAAGACTATCTGAAGGCGATCCTCGAAGCCGAGAGCGAGGGAGAACGGGTGATTTCCGCGACCCTGGCACACTGGCTCAAGGTTTCGCCTCCGGCAGTTACCATGGCCCTGCGGCGGTTGAAACGCGACGGCTTTGTGCGAGTACAACCCGACGGGCATGTTCGCCTGACGTCTGCGGGGCGCAAAATCGCCCAGCGCCTTTCGCTGCGCCATCACCTGATCGAACGCATGCTCGCGGAAATTTTCGGGATGGAGTGGTACAAGGTACACGATGAAGCCGAACGCCTGGAGCACGCGGTGTCGCCGGATTTCGAGGCGAAATTGCTGGCCAAGCTGGGCGGCAGCAAACCTTGCCCTCATGGAAATCTCAGCGAGCGGGAAAGTCCGGGGAGCCGCCGCCGCCGCGGACTTCTCTTGATGTCGGAAGCCGAGACCGGAAGACACTACGTGGTCAGCGGCATCTACGAGCGCGATCGCCAAATGCTGGAGTTCCTCGAAACCCGCGGTATACGGCCGGGTGTCAAAGTAGATCTGGTCGAGCGCAACTATGACCAGACGCTTTCCATCCGGACGGGCGCCGGGCGGGCTGTGCTGGGTAGATTGCCTGCCGAGAAAATCTGGCTGTCCCCCGCACGATAGCACTTCGGCGACGTTGATTAATTAACTATAGCTAACTCCATGTAGTGTACACTGCTTTTCCTGTGCTGAAGGTTTGTCTTCAACGCGGAAGCCGTCGCTAGTCGCCAGCCATGAGCATGAACCCGGAAAAACTCGATAGGCCGGCCAGCCCTACGGACGACGAGTTGAAAGTCAATCATCATCGCTCGCTTGAGGGAGTACACAGTTCGGTCCATGTTCCGCATCCCGAATCCGGTTTCTGGCCGCAGTGGCGGGCGTTTGTCGGTCCCGCGATTCTGATCAGCGTGGGCTACATGGATCCCGGGAACTGGGGCACCGATCTGCAGGCGGGCGCTCAATTCAAGTACGGATTGCTTTGGGTCGTCGGCCTGTCGAGCCTGATGGCGGTTTTCATGCAGGTTATCTCAGCGCGCCTGGGCGTGGTAACGGGGAAAGATCTCGCACAATGCTGCCGCGACTGGTATCCGGCATGGACGCGGTGGCCCAACTGGCTGCTCAGCGAAGTAGCGATCGGCGCCTGCGACCTGGCGGAAGTGTTGGGCAGTGCCGTCGCCCTCAATTTGCTGTTTCACATTCCGCTATTCTGGGCCGTTATCATCACCGGACTGGACGTGCTTCTGTTGCTTGCACTGCAGGGTTTCGGGATGCGGACGATTGAAGCCGTCGTGGTCCTGCTGGTTGCCACCATCGCGGTTTGTTACTTCATCGAAATTTTTGTTCTTCCCGAGACCCAGCCCAGTTTTCTAGAGATGGGCCGCGCGCTGGTGACACCGCATTTCCGGCAGGCCGGCATGCTGTATGTAGCGATTGGAATCATCGGCGCGACCGTGATGCCGCACAATCTCTACCTCCATTCTGCTCTTGTCCAAAGCCGGAGGTTTCAGAAAGACACTTCTTCGATCCGCAGCGCTATTCGCTTCAACACGATTGATTCTGTGGTGGCTTTGTCAGTCGCGTTTTGCGTGAACGCGGCGATCCTCGTGCTGGCCGCTACGGTCTTTTTTGGCAAACAGAGTGTGGTCGTCCCGGGCAGCCAGCTGGTTCACTTCTCGCCGGAGAGCGATTGGATTCGAGTCGCTTACCTCACGTTGGCTCCTCTATTAGGAACGGCGGCTGCCAGTACTCTGTTCGCCGTTGCTCTGCTTGCGGCGGGTCAGAGCAGCACGATTACCGGCACGCTGGCCGGGCAAGTGGTGATGGAAGGCTTCATGCACTGGAGGATCCGGCCGTGGTTGCGTCGCTTGATCACGCGCACATTGGCGATCTTGCCGGCGGTTTTCATCATCGGTTTTCGCGGTGAGGGCAGCGTCACCGATCTTCTTACGCTGAGCCAGGTTGTGCTCGCGCTGCAATTGCCTTTTGCCATGTTTCCCCTCTTGCAATTCACCAGTTCCAAAACGCGCATGGGTGAATGGAAAAATGGCTGGGCCCTGCTCACTGCGGGATGGGCAAGCGCTATTCTGATTACCCTGATGGACGTCTACGGCCTGCCGGACTCGATTAAGACCGCGTGGCACGTGATTCATGGCGGATAAGCAGTGCGTGAAGGACGCGACAAGCATGTATGAAACCATCCTCGTGACGCTGGACGGCACTTCGAGTGATCGGGCCATCATCGAGCACGTTAAGCAACTCGCCAAGCTGGCGCACAGCCGTCTGGTCCTGCTACACGTCGCGGATGGATGGGCAGCCCGGACCTACGGCCCCGAAGCAGTTAGTCCCGAAATCACCGCCGACACCGCCTATCTTGAAACGGTTCGAGCAGAGTTCGAAGCCGCGGGCATCCCCGCGCAGGCGGAACTTGCCTATGGGGATCCGGCGAATGAAATCGTGAAGTGGATCGAAAAGAAGGGATGCGATCTGGTCGCCATGAGCACGCATGGGCACAGGTTCCTAGCCGATATTTTTCTGGGCACCACCGCGAGCCGCGTACAACATCGTATTTCCATTCCCGTCCTGCTGCTGCGCGCGCGCTGAGAGATTTGTCCGAAGGGTTGCGACGTCGTTTCAAGTCCAGGCTTCCCGCGGTTATGGTTGGCTCCCCCTACGAAATCCCCGCCAGAACGACTAAACTAAAGAGATATGAACAGCTTTAACAGCCGCTCCAGCCTTCGTGTCGGCAACAAGGAATACGAAATCTACCGCATCGATGCGCTCGACAAGCAGGGCATCTCTACCAAACACCTGCCTTATTCGCTGCGCATTTTGCTTGAAAATCTGCTGCGCACTGAGGACGGCCGCAATGTAACGAAGGACGAAGTGCGCGCGCTGGCGGCATGGAACAGCCAATCCAAGCCCGACAAGGAAATTGCCTTCACGCCGAGCCGTGTGCTGCTGCAGGACTTTACCGGAGTGCCGGCAGTGGTCGATCTGGCCGCCATGCGCGACGCGATGAAGCGATTGGGCGGCGATCCCAAGCTGATCAATCCCCTGCAGCCCGCCGAGTTGGTGATTGATCACTCCGTGCAGGTGGATGAGTTCGGCTCCGCCCAAGCGTTCGGCTTGAATGCCGAGTTGGAGTTCCTGCGCAACAAAGAGCGCTATGCCTTCCTGCGCTGGGGACAGAAAGCGTTTCAAAATCTCGCCATCGTTCCGCCAGACACGGGAATCGTTCACCAGGTGAATCTGGAATTTCTGGCGCGCGTGGTCTTCGTGCATGAGGCCGACGGCAAGCGCGTCGCGTATCCCGACACGCTGGTAGGCACCGACTCGCATACGACGATGATCAATGGCTTGGGCGTGCTCGGTTGGGGCGTCGGCGGAATCGAAGCCGAGGCGGCAATGCTTGGCCAGCCGGTCTCGATGCTGATCCCGTTGGTTGTTGGCGTGAAGTTGACCGGCCGGTTGCGTGAAGGCGCTACCGCCACCGACCTCGTGCTGACCATCACCGAGATGCTGCGCAAACACGGCGTGGTTGGGAAGTTTGTCGAGTACTTCGGTCCCGGATTGCAAGACCTGCCTCTGGCGGACCGCGCGACCATCGCAAACATGTCGCCCGAGTACGGCGCCACGTGCGGAATCTTCCCGATCGACAAGGAAAGTCTGCGGTACATGCGCCTCACCGGGCGTTCGGAAGAGCAGATCGCGTTAGTCGAGGCTTACGCCAGAGAACAAGGTATGTTCCACGACGAGAAAACTCCGGAGGCGCAGTACTCTGAGTTGCTCGCGCTCGATCTCGCGACAGTGGAATCAAGTCTGGCGGGCCCGAAGCGTCCGCAGGATCGCGTCGTGCTGTCGAATGCCGGCGATTCCTTCCGGCAGGCGCTGCCTTCACTGATGAAACCGAAAGCGAAGCCCACGGCCTCTGTAAATGCGTCGCCCGACAGTGCTGCAAAACAAGAGAATCGCTGGGAGCAGGAAGGCGGCAACCCGACTGCAGTCGGTGTGGAAGATCAACGCGTCGAAGAGCATGTTCCCGCAAGCGTGAAGCAGTCACTGAAACACGGCAGCGTGGTTATCGCCGCGATCACGAGTTGCACGAACACGTCGAACCCTTCGGTGTTGATGGCCGCGGGCCTGCTCGCCAAGAAAGCCGTGGAGCGCGGCCTGCAAACTCCGGCGTGGGTGAAGACATCCCTTGCTCCGGGCTCGAAGGTGGTCACCGATTACCTGTCGAAGGCTGGCTTGTTGACCTATCTAGAACAGCTCAAGTTCAACCTGGTGGGCTACGGTTGCACGACCTGCATCGGAAACTCCGGCCCGCTGCCCGCAGAAGTCTCGCAGGCCATCGACGAGAACGATCTGGTTGTGGCTTCGGTCCTCTCCGGAAATCGCAACTTCGAAGGCCGCATCAATTCCGAAGTCCGCGCGAACTATTTAATGTCTCCGCCGCTGGTGGTGGCCTTTGCGCTGGCGGGGCGTATTGACGTCGACCTCAAGAAAGATCCCATTGGCCGCGGCAACGACGGTAAGCCCGTGCATCTCGCCGACATCTGGCCTACGCAGAAGGAAGTGGACGAGGCCGTGCAGCAGATTTCGTCCGACATGTTCCGCAAGAGCTACAGCGAAGTCTATGACGGCGATTCGCACTGGCGCTCCTTGCCCGTTCCGCAGGGCCAAACTTATCTCTGGGAGAATGGGTCGACCTACATCCGGCAGGCGCCGTACTTCGACGACATGAAGCTGCGGCCGTCAGCTGTTGAAGATATCAAGGCAGCGCGCGTGCTCGCGGTTCTGGGCGATAGCGTTACGACCGACCACATCTCCCCGGCCGGCTCGATCAAGAAAGATAGTCCGGCAGGCAGATATCTCATCGAACACGGCGTGAAGCCGGCCGATTTCAACTCCTACGGCTCGCGGCGCGGCAATCATGAAGTTATGGTGCGGGGCACATTCGCCAACGTGCGCTTGCGCAACAAGATGGTGAACACCGAGGGAGGCTTCACCCGCCACCTGCCTGACGGCGCGGAGGTGTCGATCTACGACGCGTCGGCCAAGTACATCGCAGAAGGCGTGCCGCTAGTCATCCTGGCCGGCAAAGAGTACGGTTCGGGTTCGTCGCGTGACTGGGCAGCAAAAGGGCCGCGCCTGCTGGGCGTGCAGGCTGTAATCGCAGAAAGCTACGAGCGCATTCATCGCTCGAATCTGGTCGGGATGGGAATTCTTCCTCTGCAGTTTTTGCCCGCCCAGGACGCCGACTCGCTCAATCTGACCGGCGAGGAAGTTTTCGACATCGCCGGAATCCGAGGACTGATCGAGCATTTCGCCGCCGGTAGCAAAATCAAGGTGAAGGCTTCGAAGGACGGCAAGACAACGGATTTCGATGCGATCGTTCGCATCGACACGCCGCAAGAAGCGCAATACTACGCGAACGGCGGCATTCTGCAGTACGTGCTGCGCCAGTTGCTGGCAGCAAAGCCGGAGACCGTTCACGCTTAGGGGGCTTGGCAGGTCCGCGCGAAAACAATTAAGCCGCAAAGGACGCAAAGAGAGGCCAATTTTTTCTTCGCGCACTTTGCGGAACTTCTTAGTGGCCTTGGCGGTAAAAGCTTTCCCCGACTTCCTATCAGCCCGTTCCAGGCAACCCTTCCGGCGCTGCTATAATCAAGAATTGCGCTCATGACAACAAAGAGACTGATACGTTCGACCACGGTCTTGTCCGTACGCCGTGACGGCAAGGTAGTTCTGGCCGGGGATGGCCAGGTAACCCTTGGCGATTCTGTGATTAAGCACACCGCCAAGAAAATCCGGCGGCTCTATCAGGACAAGATACTGGCAGGCTTCGCCGGCTCGACAGCCGATGCTTTCACCCTGTTTAGCCGCTTTGAGTCGAAGTTGGAGCAGTATCATGGCAATCTAGGCCGTTCGGCCGTGGAACTGGCCAAGGACTGGCGCACGGACAAGTTCCTGCGGCATCTGGAAGCTCTGCTCCTGGTGTGCGACAAGGATCAGACCTTCCTGCTCAGCGGTCAGGGTGACGTGATCGAGCCCGATGGCGGGATCGCGGCGATCGGCTCCGGCGGACCTTTCGCGCAGGCGGCGGCGGACGCGCTGGCGGCGCACACCAAGCTCTCCGCCCGCGAAATCGCCGAGCAGGCCATGAAGATTGCCGGCAAGATGTGCATTTATACGAACGATAATTTTACGATTGAGGAACTGTAGGGCAGCTGATAGCTAATGGCCGGTGGCTTGTGGCAAGCAGTTTTGCCACCAGCTATGAGCCATCAGCCAACGTGAATTTATGGCTATCTATTTCCCCCCAACCGCCGAAGAAGAACAGCTGGCGCTGGATGATCTGACTCCGCGCGAGATCGTGGCTGAACTCGACAAGTATGTTGTCGGCCAGAAGGACGCGAAGCGCGCCGTCGCTATCGCTCTGCGCAACCGCATGCGTCGCCAGAAGCTGACACCTGAACTGGCAGAAGAAATCATTCCTAAGAACATCATCATGATCGGCCCGACGGGCGTGGGGAAAACTGAAATCGCGCGCCGCCTTGCAAAGCTCACGAACTCGCCATTCTTGAAGGTGGAAGCCTCGAAGTTCACCGAGGTTGGGTACGTGGGGCGCGATGTTGAGTCGATGATCCGCGACCTGGTCGAGATCGCCATCGACATGATCCGCGAGGAGAAACTCGAGGACGTCGCCGACAAGGCAGAGCTAAATGCCGAGGAGCGCCTGCTCGACCTGCTGCTTCCGCCCGCAAGCCCGCGGCCGTCCGAGGCGCCGACCGGTGGCGTCGTCATCGAAGGAACAACACACGAGCATGGTGATTCGCAGTCGCGCACCCGCGAGAAACTCCGTCAGCAGCTGCGCGAAGGCAAGCTCGACGAACGTATGGTGGAGCTCGATGTCCGCGAACGCAATTTCCCGTCGTTCGAGATCATCTCGAACCAGGGTGTCGAGGAGATGGACGTCAACATTAAGGACATGTTGCCCAACATCTTCGGGCCGCGCAGCAAGAAGCGAAAGATGAAGGTCAACGAGGCGTTCGAATACCTGATCCAGGAAGAAGAGCAGCGGCTCATCGACATGGATCACGTGACCCGTACCGCGATCGACCGCGTGGAGAATTCCGGGATAGTATTCCTCGACGAGATCGACAAGATCGCGGGGCGCGAAAGCGGTCACGGTCCGGACGTTTCACGCGAGGGCGTGCAGCGCGACATCCTGCCAATCGTCGAAGGCACCACCGTCAACACGCGTTATGGCATGGTGCGGACCGATCACATCCTGTTCGTTGCCGCCGGGGCGTTCCATGTTTCCAAGCCCAGCGACCTGATCCCCGAGTTGCAGGGCCGTTTTCCGATCCGCGTGGAATTGCAATCGCTCACCATGGAAGACTTCATTCGGATTCTGACCGAGCCGAAGTCGTCGCTGGTAAAGCAATACATTGCACTACTCGAAACCGAAGGCGTGAAGCTGGAGTTCACGCCCGGATCCCTGGAAGAGGTCGCGCGCTTCGCGTTTCGCGTGAACGAAGGCACGGAGAACATTGGTGCACGCCGCCTGCACACCATCATGGAACGGGTGCTGGATCAGATCAGCTTCGAAGCGCCGGAGAAAAAAGGCCAGCAGATTACGATCGACGCCGACTACGTGGGCAAGATGCTGTCCGACATCGTGAAAGATCAGGACCTCTCTCGCTACATCTTGTAAGCGAGCGCTCCATGTACAGGCGAGAGCTCTTTGGGAAGCGCACGACTTCAGAGCCTGCGGGAAAATCTGGTGCGGGAAAGTTTTTGGGAAGGCACGGTTTCAGAGCTTGCGGAACAACTAACTTATAATTTGATGGCTACCCTACCCTTCGCGATTTTCGAAGGGTGGGAGGCATCGGCCCCAATGGTTGAACGTCTCGACGCCGTATGCCGCAGGACACGAACGGCCACACGAAGGAACGCTCCTCAGCACACCCTCGATGAAAAATGCTAAAGGGAAGGGCACGGCTTCAGCCGTGCCGAAAGTTCTACGGGGACTGCGGCTTCAGCCGCTGAGGTTTGCTTTTGCGGAATGTTGCTACAGGAGAACCTTACCTCAGGCGCTAAAGCGCGATCTGCGTTCGACCGCTAACGGCACGACTGAAGTCGTGCCCTTCCCCACAACTGTCCAGCTCTGAGTTTTTTCGCAGCCTGTGAAGTCGTGCCCTTCCCGAGGGCAACCCTGGCAGACGAACGGATGGCGCACCCGATTTAGAACAACCGGATGGCCTTGGCCTGTTCGATCGCGGGGATTTTGCGGAGAGCCTTGAGCACATCGTCCGAGACTTTGCCGTCAACGTGTACGACAGCGACGGCCTTGCGCGGTTCGGATTTTTTCTCGGTACCTCCGTTTGCTGACTGCCTTCCCAGCGAGAAGTCCGCGATATTGATCTTGTGTTCCCCAAGAATCGTCCCGACCTTGCCGATGACTCCGGGCACGTCGCGGTTGCGCAGGTAGATCAGGTTGCGTTCCAGCGGAGCTTCCACGTCGATGTCATCCACCGAAAGCAGGCGCGGAGCGTGTCCGTGCAACACGGCGCCCTTTACACAGTGTTCCTGGGCCGTGGTCTTCAGGAGAACCGACAGCACGCTGCCGGAGCCTCCCGTGGAACTCTTTGCCTTGTGCTGCTCATGCACGCGCAGGCCGCGCGAAGAGGCGATGGTCGCAGCGTTCACGAGGTTGGCTTTCTCATCGAGCATCTGGTTCAGAATGCCCTTGATCGCCGCGTTGCGTATCAGTTCCGTCTTCCATTCCGCGATGTGGCCGCTGTACCGCAAAGAAATTTCTTCCAGCATGCCATCGCTGACCTGTGCGAGAAATGACCCGAGCCGTTCGGCGAGCACAACGTAGGGTTGCATCTCGACGTATTCTTCGTGCGAGACGGAGGGCACGTTCACGGCATTCTGGATGACGCCGCTCTTCAGATACTCTTTTACCTGGTGTGCCACTTGCACGCCCACGGCCTCCTGCGCTTCATGCGTAGAGCCACCGATATGCGGCGTGAGAATCACGTTCTCCATGGACGTGAGCGGCGAATTCTTCAGAGGTTCTTCTTGGAAAACATCGAGTGCGGCGCCACCGACCTGGCCCTGTTTGAGTCCCTGCGCTAGCGCAGCCTCATCGATGAGTTCGCCGCGGGCGCAATTCACAATCCGAACGCCCTTTTTCATGGTCTTGATTGACGCTGCGTTGATCATCCTAGTGGTTTGCGGGGTCAGGCCGACGTGCAGCGTCAGATAATCGGCCACCGCGTAGACGTCTTCCAGCTTGCCCATGCGGATGCCGTTTTCCTTCGCAATACTTGCCGACACGAACGGATCGTGGCCCACAATTTCCATGCCGAAGGCGCGGGCCCGCCGCGCCACTTCCATGCCGATCTTGCCAAGGCCGATGACGCCGAGAGTTTTGCCACGCAGCTCCGTCCCCTGCAGAGATTTTTTCTCCCACTTGCCGGCATGCATCAGCCCATCGGCTCGTGGAATAAACCGGGCCATCCCGAGCATCATGCCGAGCGTGAGCTCGGCGACTGCGACGGCATTGGCGCCCGGCGTATTCATTACCGCGATCCCCTTGCGGGTAGCGGCGTCGATATCGACGTTGTCCACTCCCACGCCGGCGCGGCCGATCACGCGCAACTTGGGCGCATGCTCGAGCAGTGCTCCATCCACCTGCACGGCGGAACGCACGATGAGCGCATCGGCCGTTTCGAGATGCGAGGTGAGTTTGCCTTCGATCTGATCAGGCGTTACGAGCACCCAACGCGGCTCCTGCAATAGGGCGATGGCGGAGGGCGAGATTTTTTCAGCAACTACAATTTTCATGTGTCTCTATGTTTCCTGGGGAAGTTGAAATCGTAGCAGAGTTGCAACCTTAGCAAGGGAGTCAGGCGCAGTCTCTACCAAATAAGAATTGGCCACGAACCGAATTGGGATGCTCCAGGAGTCGGAGAAGGCCAGGTCAATCGATTCGTGGCCGCCCTGTCTACTTGTGAGTGCCTCCGCCGAGCACATCATCCGCACTCTTCTGCGTCTGCGTGTATCCGGCGGGAGGACCGAACAACCCTGCATCAAGGCTGTCGCTGGAGTAGTTCGTCACTTCCGACTGCATGTCCATGAGCGAGCCGGGAGTCGAGGCTGGAGCGGTCGCGCCTGAGGCCTGCTGCTCCTGTTGTTGTTGCTGCTGCTGCTGTTCTTTTTTCTTCTTGAACATGCCGCCTATCCCCTTCATGACGGCGCCGCTCGCGGTGGTCGGGATGGAATCGTCCTCGTGTTTCTGCGGGGGCGGCGGTGCCTGCTGCGCGGCAGGCTGTCCGGCGGCAGTGTTCCCGCCCAGCGTCATGCTGGTATAGGAAACTATCGGCATCCCCGTGATGTGAGCAACGTTGTTTTTGCGTAGCTCTGCCAGGCTGACCTGCACGTTGCTGTTGGCCATGCCCTGCATCACCTGCCCCGGCACCCAATCCATCTCCTTCGCCATCTTTAGATAGAACTGGCGAATCTCGCTGTAGCCTGGGATATCCTCGGCGATCCACTGATCGGTGTTCACAACCGTGGAGACTTGCTGGCCTTGCGCCTTGGGATCGTCCGACTCCATCAGCATCTCGACTTTCGCCTTCACTTCCTTGGTCGGCAACCCCAGTATGGTGCGCGTGGCCCCGGTCTCGCTGCTTTCGAATTTAGGAGTGATCTTCACGTTGGTTTTCTGCGCGTTGTCGGGATGCTTGGCCTGCTCCTCTTTCATCTTGGCCTGCATCTCCTGCTGCTTGCGCTGCATGGCCTGTTTCATTTCTTCGAAAGTCATGATGCCGTAGGTTTTGGTTTGCGGGTCAATTTCAATGAACCGGCGGTTGTCGAGATCGATGATCTCAATTTTGCCGTCGGAGTTTTCCTCGCGCAGCTTGTTTCCCTTGATGGCTACCGTGCGCGTGGTGGGGGCCATGGCTTGCTTTGCGTTTTTGCTGAAAACGGAAACGAACTTTACGGCGCCCATCATGGCGCCGCCGGTCACTTTAGTGGTTTCCGAGTACTTGAAGTCCGCGCGGCAGGTGCCGCACAGAATCCCAATCGCGGTGAACAGGGCCGTACTACCTTGCAGTCGCATACACACTCCAGTTCGGATATGGGGGAATGAAGGTGGGGAAGCGGGGGACGAGTCCGCTTCCAGAATGATCACACCGTAACTTCAGACCGGGGCCGCGACAGTTCTTATCGAGTCGCGCTGGCAGTCTCGGTCTGGCGGGCAAAGACTTCCTGCGCCGCCCGAACCGCGGATCCGAATTCCACCGGCTTGCTGCTCACTCGAGCCAGCACGTGTTCGAGCGCGGCTAGCGCGCCGATGGTGTCGAGATAGTCGTAGTAGCCAATGTGTGCCATGCGAAACAGCTTGCCTTTCATTTCGCCCTGCCCGTTGGCAACGACCGCGTTGAACGACTCGCGGAACTCCTTTACGATCGCGCTCGAATCCACGCCCGCCGGCGATTCGATCGCGGTGACCGCGGCTGCTGGCGATGAAGGCGCGAACAACTTCAATCCCAGGGCCTTGGCTCCGGCGCGCGTCATTTCTGCTGCGAGTTCGGCGTTATTGACCAGATCCTCGCGCCCCGCAGCAAGGTCGCCGTTCCCAAGTTGTCGAATGTAGTCGAGCGCGGCGCCCAGCGCGGCAAACAGTGAAGTCGCCGGCGTGTATGCGGACTCGCCCTTGGCCGCCGATTTCCGCTCCTTACGGAGATCAAAGTAAAAGCGCGGAGACTTTGTCGTCTCCATGCGCTGCCACGCTCGCTCGCTCACCCCGCAATAGGCGAGGCCGGGCGGAATCATAAGCGCCTTCTGCGAACCGCCCACGATGATGTCCACTCCCCAAGCGTCTACATCCAGGGGGGTTGTGCCCAGTCCGGTGATCGCATCCACGACCAGCAGAGTCTCATCGCCCATGCCGCGCACTAGCTTTGCGATTCCCTTGACGTCATGGCGAGCGCCGGTCGAGGTTTCGGTGGCCTGCGTATACACCACGCGCACGTCGGAGGTGAGCTTTTCGCGCACTTCGTCCAAGGCAAAAGTTTCGCCATACGGCTTGCTCAGCACATCCACGTTGCAGCCAAATGCCTTGCCCAGCGCCGTCCAGCGTTCGCCGAACTTTCCGGCGGTAAGCACGAGAATCTTGTCGCCGGGCGACGTCAGGTTCGAGACGCTGGCTTCCATCACTCCTGAACCTGAGCACGCCAGGACCAGCACGTCATTCTTCGTGCCAATGAACTCCTTCATGTCAGAGAGCACGCGAGTAAACAGGTTGCGGAAATCGGCCGTGCGGTGATGGGCGGTGAATGAGGCCTCCGCGAATTGAGCGGCGGGCAGAAGAGGAGTCGGGCCGGGAGTAAAGAGCCGATTTTTGCGCAGCATGGCTATGAGTCCTTGGGAAACAGGGTGATAGATAGTTTATCGGAAGGTGCGGGATCGGCGCACGCTGGGAGGGCCAGTCCAGCCCGTAAGACGGCCGTTTGCGTCGCTCCGCCACTCGCCCAGTCGCCTGATTCCTGGCAGCCGCTATAATTGCGGCACTATGCCTTTGATCGATCAAATTCAAAAAGATCTTGTTACCGCCATGAAGTCGAAGGATGAACTGCGCCTATCCTGCCTGCGCATGGTGAAGACAGCGCTGACCCTGAAGCAGACCGAAAAGATGGGTCCGCTCGACGATAAAGAATCGCAGCAGGTGCTCGCCACCCTCATCAAGCAGCGCAAGGACTCGGTCGAGCAGTTCACCAAGGGCGGCCGCCAGGAAATGGCGGATAGAGAGGCCGCCGAGATCAAGGTCATCGAGGGGTATTTGCCGAAGGCCGCAGGAGAAGAAGAAATCATGGCAGGCGTAAAGGCGACGATCGCCGAGATGGGATCTCCCACTATGAAGGAGATGGGTACCGTCATGAAAAATGCGATGGCGCGGTTTGGATCTGCCGGCTTACGCGTGGACGGGAAAGTCGTGAGCGATGCTGTGAAGAAAGAACTGGCCGGGAAATGAGTCAGCAGGAACGGGTAGGTTAGCGGCTACAGTTGCCGGTACGCTGACGTCACCACATCGCTCTGGGCGAAATTCGATCGCTCACCTCCATCCAAGATCGCCGTCTGTTGAACAGACCTCACAACTGAAACCCTGATACCGAGGTCACCGAAAATGACTCAAACTGTTCGTGTGGCGGCGATCGTAGCTCTCTTGATCTCCAGCGCGTTCGCGCAGACCTCGAAAGTCGAGTCCGTCCTCGACATGCAGGAATTCGTGCACGACTGGACGATTTCGAAACAGTTCACGCTAGAAGTGGCGAACGCGATGCCCGCCGAACTCTATTCCTTCAAGCCGAATCCGGACGAAATGACGTTTGGCGAGCAGATCATTCACATCGCGGGAGCCAATGTCTTCCGGTTTCACGAAATCACTGGCATCAAGCCACCGTTTGAATTCGATCCCGCTCACCAGCCGCCCACCGACAAGGCCTCCGCGGTCAAGATGCTCGAGCAGTCCTTCGACTATGTCATCAGCGTCCTGCCCGGCATCACGAGCGAGCAACTGAAGCGCACCTGGCACATCCCTTCCTGGAAGGGACGCTCCGATCCTGACGGACGGGCGATGATCCTGAACATGTTTGTGCACACCGCGCACCATCGGGCACAGTGCGAGGTCTACATGCGAGTGAAAGGGATTAAGCCACCGACTTATACCTTCTAGTTGGCCATCAGCGGACGCTCTACTTGCTTCGTTGCAATTCCCGATAAGCCTTGCTCTTAGATACGCCCATCTCTTTCGCCACCTTTTTCAAAGCGGCCTTCTCGTCGACCCTTTCTTCGGAAATGATCTGTTCCACGCGCTGGCGAACCGAGAGTCGCGTCAAGGGCGGAACTTGCTCGGTGGCTTCGGCCTTCGCGATCAGTAACGTGATCTCGCCTTTGATTTCAGCTCTAGATTTTAGGTTTGCGAGAACCTCTGCAGCGCGACCACGTAGAAATTCTTCGTGCAGCTTGGTAATTTCGCGGGCAATCACTACGTGGCGATCCGGGCCCAGCACTTCGACGATGTCTTCCAGGGTTTCAAGTACGCGGTGAGGCGCTTCGTAAAAAGCTTGGGTGCGTGGAGATGTTCGGATGCCCTCGAGTTGCGTGCGGCGCTCGCCGCGCTTGGCCGGAAGGAAACCCGAGAAGCGGAACGAGTCGGTAGGCAGTCCGCTGGCGACCAGCGCCGCCAAAAACGCCGACGCGCCCGGGATCGGCACGACGGGTACGCCATGTCGAATTGCGAGCGTGATCAGCCGGAAGCCGGGATCCGAGATGCCCGGCATCCCAGCGTCGGTCACCAAAGCGATCCTCGCGCCACTCTCAAGGTCGACCACCAGCTCCGCGGCCTTAGTCATCTCGTTGTGTTCGTGATAGCTGACGGCGCGGGTCGAGATGCCATAGTGATTCAGCAACTTCTGTGTCTGGCGGGTGTCCTCGCAGGCAATCAAGTCGACGCCCTTCAATACCCTGAGCGCGCGCAGCGTGATGTCCTCGAGGTTGCCGATTGGTGTGGCGACCAGGTACAGCGATGGCCCGGGATCGAGCGGCGCGGATTTCGTCGAGTGCTCGTTGGCCATGGCGGGAAGGATAGCATTTCAAGCTCTCAGCTCTCACCTGCCAGCCATCAGCTAAGACCGTGCTCCCAGAATCGCGAAGAACGGGAGAACTTACTGATAGCTGAAGGCTGATAGCTGACAGCTTCTTCCAAAATTGACGTGACCCGTGCGGTGACCCTAGAATCTAAAGAATCGACAGGGCTAGCCTTGCAAGTCCCGCGCGTGGCCCGTGAGTACCTCGAAACATTGGAGTTGCATGCCCCTTTACGAATACGAGTGCAAGAAGTGCCACCACCGTTTTGAACGAATCCAGAAGTTCTCGGACCCGCATGTGAAGAAGTGTCCGGACTGCAAGGGTCCCGTCGAACAGGTTGTGTCGGCGCCTGCCGTGCAATTTAAAGGATCGGGCTGGTACGTCACCGACTATCCGAAGAAGTCCTCGGGTGGCTCGTCGTCGTCGAACGGCGAGTCGGGGAGCAAGAAAGAGGAGAAGAAAGAAGCGAAGTCCGAGAGCAAGACTGATAGCAAGACCGATAGTTCCGCCAAGAAGACCGAGAAAAAATCCTGATCTGCTGATGCACCTCTATCGCGCCAATTCCCTCATCAGACTGCGAGACACGACACCGGAACGGCTGTTCCGTGCGGGCTACTCGCCTTTGAATCTTTTCCGAACGGAAGCTCATCTAAATCACTTGACTAGTCAAGTATCGGCAGGGTCGACGTCTCGGAGGGGCATCATGATCACTTTACGGCGGGCCAACGAACGCGGTGGCGGCGATTTCGGTTGGCTGAACACCAAGCACACTTTCAGTTTCAGCGATTACTATGATCCGCGCTGGATGGGTTTCCGGTCCCTGCGCGTGATTAACGAAGACTATGTCGCTTCTGCATCCGGATTTCCCACGCACCCGCATAGCGACATGGAGATCATCACTTATGTGCTCGAAGGCAAACTCGAGCACAAAGACAGCCTGGGGACAGGGTCGGTGATCCTGCCCGGTGATGGTCAGCGCATGACGGCGGGACGCGGCATCCGCCACAGCGAGTACAACCCTTCGAAGAGCGAGCGGGTGCACCTGTATCAGATCTGGATTCTGCCTGACAAGAAATCCCTGGAACCGAGCTACGAGCAGAAGTCATTCCCGACCGACGAGAAGCAAGGCAAGCTTCGCCTGATCGCTTCGCCGGACGCAAAAGACGGTTCGGTGAAGATTAATCAGGACGCGCGTCTCTACGTCACCCTGCTCAAGCCGGGCGACGAAGTCACCCACGACTTCGGTAAGGATCGTCATGGCTGGCTGCAGGTTGCTAAGGGTAGCGTCGAGGTCAATGGTCAAACCCTGGGGCAGGGCGATGGGGCGGCCATCAGCGATGAGCCGAAGCTGCAAATCAAAGGCGCAAAGAATAGCGAAGTGCTTTTGTTTGACCTCGCGTGAACTGGTCGGCCTGGTGCTGAAACTGGGCCAAATACAAAGGGACGGCAGAAGCCGTCCCTTATTTCTGACAGCCAGCTTCTTACTCCCTCGCTTTCGCTGGTTCTTTCTGTCCCACTCGCTCACTCACCTTGAAAGTAAGCTTGCCGGCCTTCTTGTCGGCGTCCACGATCACGTGATCACCGTGCAACACCTCGCCGTCGAGGATCTTCAATGCCAGCGGATCCTGGATCGCTCGCTGGATCGCGCGTTTCAGCGGTCGCGCTCCGAAATTCGGATCGTAGCCTTCATTCAGAACGAACTCCTTAGCGGCCTCCGTCAACTCGAGCGAGATCTTGCGCTCGGCCAGTTGCCGTCGTAAATCCTCCAACCGAAGGTCCACGATCTTGACCAGTTGCTCCTTGGCCAGCGGACGGAACACGATAATGTCGTCCACGCGGTTCAGGAATTCCGGCTTGAAGTAGCCCGCCAGCGAACTGACCACTTCCTTTGAAGCCTTCTCGAAATCCTCGTTGGTGCGGATGTTTTCCGCCACCAGGAACGACGAACCGATGTTCGAGGTCATGATGATGATCGTGTTGCGGAAGCTGACCTCGCGGCCCTGGCCGTCCGTCAGGCGGCCGTCGTCCATGATCTGCAACATGATGTTGAACACATCCGGATGCGCTTTCTCGATCTCATCGAACAGCACTACGGCGTACGGACGACGACGGATGGCTTCGGTAAGCTGCCCGCCTTCTTCATAGCCCACGTATCCCGGGGGCGCCCCAATCAACCGCGAGACCGCGTGCTTCTCCATGTACTCCGACATGTCGACGCGCACCATGGCGTGCTCGTCGTCGAACAGAAACTCCGCCAGAGCGCGAGCCAACTCGGTTTTGCCAACGCCGGTGGGTCCCAGGAAAATAAACGAGCCGATCGGACGCTTGGGATCGCTCAATCCGGCGCGCGAGCGGCGGATGGCATTCGCCACGCGCTGCAAAGGCTCGTCCTGCCCGATGACGCGCAGGCGCAGGCGGTCTTCCATGGTGACCAGCTTCTTGACCTCGCTCTCGAGCATCTTCGAAACCGGAATGCCGGTCCACTTCGAAACGATCCGCGCCACATCTTCTTCGTCGACTTCTTCCTTCAGCATGCGGCGAGCGCTGGTTGTCTCCAGCTGCGAAGTGAGCTTTTTGAGCTCTTCTTCGGTCTGGCGAATGAGGCCATACCGAATTTCGGCCACGCGCTGCAGGTTGCCCTTGCGCTCCTCGGTCTGCTCTTCGATACGCAACTGTTCAAGCTTCTCTTTGAGGCCTCGCTGCCGCGCGATAAGGTCTTTCTCCTGCTTCCATGCGGCTTTCAGGGCATTCGACTTCTCGCGGATCTCGGCCAGTTCCTTGTCGATAACAGACAGACGCTCGCGCGAATTCGCATCGTCCTCTTTCTTGAGCGCCTGCTTCTCGATCTCGAGTTGCATGGCGCGCCGTTCCAGCTGGTCGATCTCGGTGGGCATCGAATCAATCTGGATGCGGAGGGAAGCTGCGGCTTCGTCGATCAGATCGATTGCCTTGTCTGGCAGGAAACGGTCGCTGATGTAGCGGTGCGATAACGTGGCCGCGGCCACAATGGCCGAGTCCTTGATACGAACGCCGTGATGCACCTCGTAGCGCTCCTTGAGGCCGCGCAAGATCGCGATCGTATCTTCGACGGTTGGCTCGCCAACGTATACAGGCTGAAAGCGTCGTTCGAGAGCCGCGTCCTTTTCGATGTACTTTCGATATTCGTTGAGCGTGGTGGCGCCGATCGCGCGCAACTGGCCGCGGGCCAGCGCGGGCTTTAGCATGTTGGCGGCATCGACCGCTCCTTCCGCCGCTCCTGCTCCAACCAGCGTATGCAGTTCGTCGATGAACAGAATGATCTCGCCTTCGGACTCTTCGATTTCCTTGAGCACAGCCTTCAGGCGGTCTTCGAATTCGCCACGATACTTCGCGCCAGCCAGCATCGACCCCAGATCGAGCGCAACCACCCGCTTGTTCTTCAAGACTTCCGGAACGTCGCCCGAGATGATGCGCTGGGCGAGGCCTTCGACGATGGCCGTCTTGCCCACGCCCGGCTCTCCAATAAGCACGGGATTGTTCTTGGTGCGGCGCGAAAGCACTTGCACCAGGCGGCGGATTTCTTCGTCGCGCCCGATCACCGGATCGAGCTTGCCGCGGCGGGCCTGCTCGGTCAGGTCGCGAGCGTAACGCTCCAGCGCCTGGTATTTCGCCTCCGGATTCTGGTCAGTCACTTTCTGCGTCCCTCGGACGGAGGTCAGCGCCTTCAGGATGGCATCATAGGTCGCGCCATGGCGAGCCAGAATGGCCTGCGCTGCATCGCGCTTGGCCTGGGTCGCGGCCAGCAGCAAGTGCTCGGTGGAAACGTACTCGTCCTTGAAATTGGAAGCTTCTTTGAACGCGCGGTCGATCAACTGGGTAAGCGCCGGCGCCATGGTGGCCTGGGTCGCGCCCTCGCCCGACACCTTTGGAAGATTGTCGATCTCGCGATAGGCCTCGTTTAATACGACCTGCGGACCAATTCCGAGCTTCTCAAGGACAGGCAGAACGATCCCTTCCTTGTCTTCGAGAAGAGCTGCCAGCAGGTGCACCGGCAGCAACTCGGGATTGCCGTGTTCCGATGCGATGTCGTTCGCGCGCTGGACAGCCTCCTGCGCTTTTACTGTGAATTTGTCCCAACGAATTGCCATGGAAACTCCTCAACTTGTTTCTGCTACGTAAGATGATTTCTGATGGTTTTGGACTTGGCAATTGGCATTTGGACGGCATAGCTCTAGAAATGCAGCTGGCGATATACCGTAGGCTAAATGCCAAGTGCTAAGTGCCAACGAACAAAAAAGAAAAAGGGAGGCGGTCACCTCGGCCGCCTCCCGCAAACTGTCAACTGGTTGCTGCGTCAGGCAACTTTGCTGGGGCCCTTGGCTTCCAGCGTCTTTTCGCTGCCCACATTGACTTTGATCTGCTTCGGCTTCGCTTCGGCCTTCTTGGGCAGGGCGATCTTCAGGAGGCCCTTGTCGTAGCTGGCCGAGACTTTCTCCGCATCCACGGTCGTGGGCAGAGTGAAGGTGCGGGTGAAACTCCCGTATTGCCGCTCGACCCGGCGGAAGTTCTCTTCTTTCTCTTCCTTTTCGAATTTGCGCTCGCCATGCACGGTAAGAACATTGTTCTCAATGCGAACATCGATATCCTTCTCGTCGATGCCCGGGACTTCGATCTTCAAGTTGACGCTGTGCTCGTCTTCATAAACATCCACGGGCGGCGCAAAGCTGGTGTTATTCAGGGTCTCTTCCCGGCCTTCGGGTCCGTAGGACTCGCGGAACAGTCGGTTCATGCGGTCCTGCAAAGTTGAAAACTCACGGAAAGGATCCCAACGCGCAATGACTGTCATAGCTGCAAACCTCCGAAATTAAATGTTTTGGTGCTGTACTCACTTAGATTGGATGAGCACTTAGCATGAAAGAAGCATAAAATATGAGTGCAATACTGTCAATATGTGTTTAATGCCATTTAATCAATTGTTTACGGACAATATGAAGCATTTCAAGTAGCTGGATTCGGGAACATTCAAGAGCGCAGGGTGATCCTTCGCTTGTCCTCGCCGCTCTACGACGCGCAGAGTCCGGTGGGCGTCGCGGCCTGCGTCGGCGACCACTTCCAGGAACTCCGCTTCGCTGACGTGATACGAGCAGGAGCAGGTCACCAGCACCCCGCCAGGTCGCAGCATCTTGAGGGCGCGAAGATTGAGTTCCTTATAGCCGCGAAGGGCGGTTTCGAGGTTCTTGCGGCTCTTCGCGAACGCCGGAGGATCCAGAACGATGGTGTCGTACTGCCGTCCGGAAGCCGAATAGTCCTTTAGAAGGTCGAAAGCGTTCGCCTCGATCTCACTCGATCTCGCGCTGGTTTAGCAGCGCGTTCTTGTCCGCGACTTCCAGCGCAGGCCGGGAACTGTCGACGGCGGTAACCCGTGAACAAATGTTGGCCAGATGCAGAGCGAACGCGCCCTGGTAACAGAAAACGTCGAGCGCCTCGCCGTGCGCATAGGTGGCAGCCGCGGCATAATTTTCCCGCTGATCAAGGAAGGCGCCGGTCTTCTGGCCTTCGCGGACGTCGAAATGAAAGCGCACGCCATTCATTGAAAAGATCGTGTTGGTCTTCTCGCCCATGAGTAGGCTGGATTCACGGGGAGGAAGCTGCTCAAGTTCGCGAATATGGGGCTCGACTCGCTCGGCGATCGTGCTCGGTCGAAAGCTCTCCGAGAGTTCCGCCAGCAGGGCATCCCGGACGTCCTGGCGGTCCATGCCCTGGGTCAGAATCTGGAGCGAGAGAATATCGTTGTAGCGATCGACAATCAGGCCCGGCAGGAAGTCAGCTTCGCTGAAGACCACGCGATAAGCGTCTGTGTCCCGCACCAGAGGCTGCCGGTAGGCGATCGCCTGGTGCACGCGCTCTCGAATCAGCGCAGGCAGATCAGCGATGGGCCGGACCGAAAGCATGCGTAGCGCGATTTGAGACGACGTGGAGTAAAGCGCTGATCCGAAGAAGCGTCCTCGCTCATCGTAAACGGACACCACGGCTCCCACTCCGGCGTCCGTTGCGGAGATGACGTCGGAGCGGTAGATCCAGACGTGACCTGCCTTAAGGCGATTGACTCCACGTGATGAGATCACAGCCCTGGGACCGGCGGGAAGAATGGCAGGCTCGCGCTGCGCAGAACGCGTGACCACTGGTGAACGGCGGGGAGGCATGCTCCCATCTTAAACGTTGCGAAGGCGAGCGAAGTCCCAAAGCGCTACCCGAACGCATAGCTCAGTCTGCGAAACCAGACTGTCTCAGTGGAAGGATTGCAAACTAACTTGCTGCGGGATGCTCGCTCGCCGAGCCTGCGGTCGCAGCATGCGAGGTGTGGCTTGACTCGGCACGCGCGGCTGCCAGGTCAGAGAGCAGGGCGTCGAGTACGACCATAGGTAATTCGCTGCCCCAGCTGTCGATCTCTTCTTCGTCCCAATGACCATTGAGGCGGATAACTCCGTTCAGGTCCTCAGGAAAAGCCAGCCGGAAGCTGCCCTCGCGGTTGAGAGTGTCGCCTGCCTGCCGGCCGGTGTGCAGTTCGTATACACGACGCGAGGAACTAGTCGAAGCATTCACGAATGCAATAAAGGCCTCACCAATTTCGCCATACCCGGGGTGATAGAACCAGGCTTGCTGCGAATCGACCTTGGGGCGTGCGCGGCGCTTGGTGGTGAAGTTGGTGCGCTCGATTTTCGCTTCGTTCTCAGGATTGAAGTACAGCAGCCGCTGGCACGATTCGCACTCGATGACTTTCTGCCCGGCGCGAACTTCGTTATAAGTCTGCGGCCGCAGCATAACTTGGCACGTCGTGCACTTCTGATCTTTGACTTCGGAGATGCCCGAGCCCCGAAACTTCATGACCCGCTCGTAATGCCGCAGGATGTCGGCGTCGATGCCGCTGCGCAGCTTGTCGCGCTTGCCGTTCCATTCGGCCAAAAGCTTCTCGTCTTCGGCGGTGCGCTGGCGGGCCTGCTCTTTTTCCTTCTCGATCTCGGCAGTCTCGGCTTTCAGCTCGGCCTCAGCAGCTTTTACATCTTTGTCGCGCGCTTCGGCGTTTAGCATCAGATCCAGGATCTTGTCCTCATTCGAGCGGATCTCCTGCTCTGCGAACTGGATCTCCTGCATGAGCGCCTTGTACTGGTCGTTGGTCTTTACCGCCAGCGACTGATCGCGGTATTTGGAGATCTTGCTCTGCACGTCGACGATGGCGGCTTCGTACTTCTTCTTGGCAGCTTCGTCGGCCTTGGCGGTGGCTTTCGCCTTTTCGAGCTTGGCCTGGGTGGCGGCCAGCTTTTGTTCGATGACGACGACGCGCTTGGGAAGCGCGGCCACTTCTTCTTTTAAGCGCAGGATTTCCTTGTCAGCAACCTGGACTTCCATCAGGTTTTGCAGGTCCTGCAGCATGGAATGTAGCTATTCTAGCATGCGTCGAATCAGGGCCTCGAAGACCTCCTTAATAGGTAAGTCGTCATGCAGCGATCGGTCGATGCAGCAGCCTGCATCGTCAAAGCACTCCACCGTAGCGCCGGCATCTTGCCGGCAGTCGCGAGGGCGTCCTCGCCCTCGCACGTCGGGCAGGCGCGAGACGACGGCGCTACAGGAATCTGTCCTAACGGTCCGTGTCGCCGAATGCATATTTCCCCAACAGAAACGGGTGCGACGTCGGCGTGCCACCGTTGACCAGGTCGATCGGATACGGTACGTCCTGCGCCGTCGTCGGAAATCCCCAGACTTTGCCGTTGCGCAGGTCGACGACCACCTTGCCGTAGACCTGGCGGCTGCCGTCCGGGGCGCGCAGCATCGTGACCCCGGGCTCGATGTAGAACGAGTAAGCTTCTCCGCCCTGGGCGCGAACTGCCGGAGGCGACACCAGCGGCCGAAGGGCATTCACGCCCAGCAGCACCGCAATCACCGCCAGCAGAGTCTTCACCAGCCAATCCATCTTCATGAAAGTCTCCTAGTGAAAGGGATGATTTTCCTGGAAGCACGCCACGCTTGCAAGTAGGTCTTGCGTTCCCGTTACCTGCTCTCACAGCCTGGAGCCCTGCGTACGGTGTAAACTTTCTCGCTCCACTCTTCGCACCTGAATTCGTGATTTCGGGAGAAACTCCTTGCATCGCTTTTCTGCATTCTTGATCTGGACCTGCCTTGCTTCGCTTGCGTATCCGCAAACTTCTGACGCCAACCAGCCGAAGCAGCCGCTGACCATCGAAGCCATCTTCGCAGACGGTGGCATCACCGGCCGCGCTCCGGAAGCCGTGCAGTGGAGTCCTGACGGGAAGAAGCTGACATTCGTCAAGCGCGACGACTCAGGCGAGCACGGCGAACTGTGGTACGTCGACACTGCGACCGGCGAGAAGAAGATGCTGGTTTCGGAAGCCAAACTCGCCAGCTCTGGCACCCGATGCCACCAAGATCAAGGACGAGCGCGAGAAAGAGCGTGTGCTTCGCTATCACGTTGCGGCCTATGTCTGGAGTCCCGATTCGAAGAATCTGCTTTTCGATTCGAACGGTCAGCTCTGGGTCTACAACCTGGAAAACGGTGTCGCCGTGCAGTTCACTTCCTCGCCCGACGCAAGCGAAGACCCCAAGTTCTCTCCCGACGGTAACCACATCTCGTACCTGCGCAAGCACAACCTGTACGTGCAGCCGCTCGCAGCGCAGAACGGACATCAGCTAACCGAAGATACCGACGAGAACCTGTTGAATGGCGAAGTCGACTGGGTATATGCCGAGGAACTCGAAGTCCGCAGCAACTACTTCTGGTCGCCCGATAACAAGGACATAGTCTTCCTGCAGATGAACGAGAAGCAGGTGCCAACCTATCCCATTACCGACTGGCTGCCCACGCATCCGAAGGTCGAGCAGGAGAAGTATCCGAAGGTCGGCGATCCGAATCCCGAAGTCAGGCTGGGGGTGATCTCAGCCAAAGGCGGCCACCCCAAGTGGATCTCGCTCACGAATGACAACGACACCTACATTCCCCGCTTCGGCTGGGTGCACGATGGCGTTTTGTGGGCGGAAGTGTTGAACCGCGCCCAGGACACGATGGACCTCTACTTCATCGATGCGAAGTCTGGGCGTTCGCGCAAGGTGCTTACCGAATCGAGCCCGGGGAACTGGGTCAATGTGAACGACGTGTTTCGTATATTGAAGTCCGGCGACCGCTTTCTCTGGGCCAGTTGGCGCGATGGGCACACCCATCTCTATCTCTACAGCTTCGACAAGCAGAATCCGCTGAATGCGGACGCCAAGCTGGAGCGGCAACTTGATAAGGGAGATTACGAAGTTCTTACAGTGGAGGCCGTGGACGAGAACGCGGCCTATTTCACGTCGAATCAGGACGATCCGCGCAAGCGGGGAGTGTTTTCCGTGCGACTCGATGGTGGCGATGTTCACCGGCTCTCGCAACCAGACGGCTGGCATACAGCTTCGTTTTCCGATGACGGAAAACACTGGCTCGACCGCTACTCCAACGCGACCACTCCACCGAAGTGGTCTCTGTGTGGCGGGGATGGCGGCGCCTGCAGCACAGTGTGGGAGTCGCGCGGCGTAGCGGACTACGGCCTAGTGCCGCAGAAATTTCTGGAATTCAAGGCGGATGACGGCACCACCCTCTACGGGCAACTGTTGCTCCCGCCAAATGCTTCGACCGGGAAACTGCCCGTCGTCATGTATGTTTATTCCGGTCCGGCAGCACAGGTCGTCACCGATGAGTGGGATAGCACGACTTTTCTCTTCCACGAATTCCTTCTGCAGAAAGGCTTCGCCGTCTTCTCGGTCGACAACCGCGGTACTCCCAATCGCGGGCGCACTTTCAGCGCGAGCATCTATCACCAGTACGGCGTGGTCGAATTGAAAGACCAACTCGCCGCCTTGAATCAGTTGCTGTCGCAATACCCTCAGCTCGATAAAGATCGGGTCGCGTTCTGGGGATGGTCCGGTGGCGGCACCATGACGCTTTACGGCTTGACGCATTCCGAAGCGTTCAAGGCCGGAGTCGCGGTGGCCCCTGTGACCGATCCGCGCAACTACGACAGCATTTACACCGAGCGCTACTTGGGCCTGCTCAAGGACAGCCCCAAAGCGTATGAGCAGGGCAATCTTCCGAAGTTCGCGGGCCAACTGCATGGATCGCTGTTCCTGGTGCATGGAACGAGCGACGACAACGTCCACTTCCAGAACAGCGTGCAAATGATCGACGCTCTCATAAAGGCCGACAAACCGTTCCGGCTAATGGTTTATCCCAATAAGACTCATGGTATTGCGGGGAAGGCGGCGCGCACGCATTTGTTCCAGCTAATCGAGCATCATTTCGAGACGGAATTGAAATAGGCGAAGCCGTGAGAAAGATGAACCTCGGCGATTTCGAACTGACCGTCGTTTCCGACGGCACGTACCCCCTCGACGGCGGAGCTTTCTTCGGCGTGGTGCCGAAGGTGATGTGGTCGCGCAAGGCGTCGCCCGACGACAGAAACTTCATCACGGCGGGTCTGAACTCCCTGCTGATTCGTACCGGCAAGCAGAACATCCTGGTCGAGACCGGCATCGGCAGCAAGCTTCCCGAAAAAATGGTCAAGGTTTACGGTCAGCCGGCGAAGTTGCTCGAGAACTTGCAAGCGGCCGGAATTGCGCCTGACGAAATTGACATCGTCATCAACACACACCTGCATTTCGATCACTGCGGCTGGAACACAATGCGGCAGGGTGACCGCGTAGTGCCGACTTTTCCGAAGGCGAAGTACTACGCGCAGGAAGGCGAGTGGGGGCATGCACAAGAGCAGCACTTACGCGACGCCATCAGCTATATCAGCGATAACTACAATCCGCTGATTGAATCAGGACAGATGCAGTTGCTGCGTGGCGATCAGGAAATTGCGCCGGGTATTTCTGTCCGCGTCTTTCCGGGGCACACGATGAATATGCAAGCCGTCGTCGTGACCAGCGATGGCAAAAGGGCTTGTTATGTTTCGGATCTCATTCCAACCAGTGCGCACATCGATCTGACGTGGGTGATGGCCTTCGACTTGTCGCCCATCGACACGATCGACAGCAAGAAGCGGTACTACGAGCGGGCTTTGCCGGAAAGATGGCTGACCGTGTTTACGCACGACGATGCGGTGCCGTGGGCGTATATCGAGAAAGACGACGCGGAGAAATTGAAAGCATCGACTCCGGGTTAGAGGTAGATGATGTTCACGAAGGATGCAATCCTCGAACCACACACTACAACGCACGAACGGCTGGATCTTTTATTGCGGCATGTCGCAACTGTGCCCGATGCGCTGTGTCGCAGACCGATTTCAGGATTCGGCCATCCGACAGTCTGGAAGCAACTCGTGCACATTCTGACCTGTGAGGAAGGCTGGCTTCACGATTTGCGGAACGAGCCGTTTGATGGCTGGTCTGAAGAAGATTGCTCAACAATGGCGGCCTTACAAGCTGCCAAGGTTCGTATACAAAAAGCGACGCAAGCCTACGTGGGCAGCCTCACAGAAGTAAAATTGAATACAACACTGGCTCAAGCGACCGGTGGATTGGGGCGGGGAACTGCGCAGTCCGGCTTTCATCCTGTTGCACGTCATAACCCACGCGTTCCACCACAAAGGCCAGGTGGTCGCGATGCTGCGAATTCTCGGATATCCGGCTCCGGATACGGATCTGCAGCCCGTGTAGATTCTTTGGGAAAGCACAGACGAGAATTCCACGTTCTGGCGGGCGAGGACGCCCGCCGCTCCATCGGCGGAAAAAGCAACCAGCAAGCTAAGGCTCGGCGGCCCACTCAAACGGAACTGCTTCAGCAGGAGCAGGGACACTCGACGCCGTGACACCAGCAGCAAGTCGCGCTGCGAAGAAATCCTCGACGCGTTTCAGAATCTCGCGGTCCTCTCGTGCCTCGTAGATCGCTTTCCGCAGCCCCGCACCTCCCGGCACGCCGTGCGTAAACCACGACGCGAATTGCTTCATCTTACCGGGAGCATCCGGGAACTTCTCTTCGATCAACATGCTGAAGTACGTGCGGATCATGGCATAGCGATCCGACTCTGCCGGCTGATCGTAGCGGCCGGTCGCGGTGTACTGCTCAATCTGGCGAAAGATCCACGGATTTGAAGCGGCGGTGCGGCCGATCATGACGGCGTCGCAACCGGTCTGCGCGATCATCGCGCTCGCATCTTCCGGCCTGCGGATGTCGCCGTTGCCGATCACGGGAATCTTGACCGCATCTTTCACCGCGGCAATCCATTCCCACCGCGCATTGCCGCTATATCCCTGTTCGCGGGTGCGCGCGTGCAGCGCGACAGCGCACAGTCCGCAACTCTCGGCAAGCTTCGCCAGTTCCACGCACACGATTTCTTGATCGTTCCACCCGGCGCGAAACTTCACGGTGAACGGAATCTTCACCGCCGCGCGTACCGCTTCAAAAATCTTTCCGATGGCCGGCAGATCCCGCAGCAAGCCCGAGCCGCCATTGCACTTCACGACTTTCTTGGCAGGACAACCAAGATTCAAATCGACCAGATCGAACCCCAGGCCCTCCACCATGCGAGCGGCTTCGGCCATGACTTCGGGATTGCTTCCAAAAAGCTGCGCCGAAATCGGGTGCTCGTCTTCGTAGAAGTGCAGGTAGCGCTTGGCTTTCTTGTCTTTGTGGCGCAACACGCCATCGGCCGAGGTGAACTCGGTCATGATCAGGCCGCAGCCAGAAAGATTGCGAATGAACCGGCGGAAGACTGTATCGGTGACGCCCGCCATCGGCGCAAGGACGGTAGCCGGCGCGATCTCGACGGTGCCCAAACAAAGCTTCGCGGGCACCGGCGGAAGCTCGGCGGCGGGCCTTTCGTCAGGCGGCTTGTCCCAGTACTTGCGCACGTTTGCTATTTTACTGCCTTTCCATCTCATCGCCGATGTGCCAGAATCCGCACTTCGGCTCGACCCAGCTCATGAAAAGAATCCGCGAAATCCTTCTGACCGACTACATTGGCGCGATCACCATCGCCTTTCTCATAACTGATGGCGTCTTCTCGCTCATTGGCGGTATTGCGATGGTTGCTTCTAACTACATCCGATCTTACCGGAGCGTGCTTGAGGAGGCACGCGGCGGTTTGAACTGGGAGATCTTGGTTCGTCCCGCGCTGACCCTGATACTGAGTCTGGGAACGGCGTTCTTGCTGGCAAAGTGGCTCTATCCAGACCGGCAAGACGTCACTGCCGAACCTCCTGCGGCAGGGGACCAACTCGAAGATCAAGGAGCAATATGAAGTCGGGGTTTGGTCAATTCTCGCGAGGCGCGCGCAGATTCGTCCTTCCGATCGTGTCGGCGTGGTTTCTGCATGTTGGGGTTTCGGGCTTGATTCAAGGTGCAGGAAACCTGTTACAGACAGGAATTGTTGAAACGGTCAATTTTCTTATCCGAAGAGGGTTTCACGACATGATCGAAATATCGGTCCAGCGCTGGCCTTGGTCCTACTACGCCACTGTCCTTCCTGCTGGGCTGCTGTTCCTGGCGCTCGGTTTGGCCACGGCGTATTGGGCTGCACGAACGCGTATGCACAAGAATCAGCAAAAGAAAGCCCTCGCTTAGGCGAGGGCTCCTACACGTTCCGCACTTAAATCCAAAGACGGCTGCGTTACTTCTTCGCGGTTTCGGTCTTCGCAGCTTCCGCCTTGGCGGCGTCGCTCTTCGCATACTTGCGGCGGAAACGCTCCACGCGGCCTGCGGTATCCAGCAATTTCTGCTTGCCGGTAAAAAACGGGTGACAGGCCGAGCAGATTTCGACGTGCAGATCGCCCTTATGCGTCGATCGCGTCGTGAAGCTGTTGCCGCAAGCGCACATGACCCGGATTTCTTCGTACGTAGGATGAATAGCTGCCTTCATGTCGTTTTAGTCCTCGATTCCGAATCTTTGATTCTACAGGAATGCCCCGGGATTCAGCAACGGTCCAAGCTGCTGATTGTAAGAGCCTTCGGGGCCGGCGTAAGTTCTTCAGGCCGGGCCCGGCAAGGGTCCAAAGGGGGCTGAACGTTGCCTGAACTGATCTTCTGGCATGTTGTCTCGCTTGTGTGATGGTCTGGCTGCTCTACTGGATCGCTAGCGCCTGGGGAGTGCGGAGGAATGAACGTGGCGAAACTGCGGGCCAGCGCCTGATCACCGCACTTGTCCTTGCCTTCGGCTGGTTTCTGATCTTCGTCCGCGTCACGCCTCTCGGTCACTCAACAACCGATTTGTACCCGACAGCTTCGGCCTCAGAGTGGCGGCGCTGATCATGGTCGTAGCAAAGCTTGGCTTTTCGGTATGGGCGCGCATCCACCTGGGCAAATTCTGGAGTTCCCGAGTCACACTCAAGGAAGGGCACCAGTTGATCCAGACCGGCCCCTATGCGCGGGTGCGACATCCGATCTACAGCGGCATTGCGCTGGCAATGGTGGGTACGGCGTTGTTCTCAGGCCAGTGGCGAGCGTTAATTGGCGCGTCGATCTTTATCGTGGGCCACTGGCTGAAGTCGCGAAGAGAAGAAGCGCTGCTGACCAGCCAGTTCGGGACCGGGTACGAGGAGTATCGCAGCCGCACCGGGTCGCTGTTTCCGCGCCTTCGCTGAAAAGAAAAACGGCAGGACCGACCTCCTGCCGCTGACGAAAATGTGCGTAGCTAGATTACTTCTTGTTGACCGCTTTCTTCAGCTCTGCACCTGGGGTGAACTTCGCGACTTTGCGAGCAGCAATTTTGATGGTGGCCCCGGTTTGCGGATTACGCCCGTTGCGGGCCTTCCGTTGCGAAACCGAGAAAGTTCCGAACCCAATCAATGCCACCCGGTCTCCCTTTTTGAGGGCAGCGGTAATGCTGTCCACGGCGGTGTCGATCGCAGTTGTGGCCTGCGTCTTGCTCATATCACAGGCTCCCGCGATACGGTCCACGAGATCAGCTTTGTTCATCTTCTCTCCTAGGCAGAATTCCAGTCTGCCCCAGCAAATTCTGGGGGAGGTGAAGCACACTAGCCGAGGCGGAATCCTGATGGCTGCTATTCTGCCGCTAGTTTTCCGGTTGTCAACTGTGAATAACTCGGAAGACCCGCATGATTCGTGCATTCGAATGTCGCAATACGCACAATGACCGCGAAAACGCTGCCTCGCACCATGTTTTGTACACGCAGGTGATGACTTTGATTCTGCAAGTACACAGAAGTACATTTCGCTGACTGAATTCATCACCGGGAAGATCAATCAAATGGTGCCCAAGGTTCGTGTCCGCACCTTTGGACGCTAACCTGGGCCTGCGTTGCCGTTGCAAACGTCGTGGGAAGACGGTCCGATTGCCAAAAACATGACCCCTCTGCGTACTCTGCGGCTTTTCACCGCGCCCTCTGCGTTTTAAGATTTTGAGGGTTGTCTACCTCAAAGATTTCCACGCTTATCCACAACCACAAGGCCGCCTCCACAGCTTGTACACAGCAGACGTTCCATTTGCACTTGCACGATTCTGGCTCACGGGCGCACAGTCAGTAGGAAGACATGCATTCATCCACGAAGGTATTGGCAGAGGTCTGCCCGCTGTGTGACGGCACGGGCTGGAAGAGTGTGCTGCAGCATGGCGATCGGCGCGTGACGCGCTGCGATTGCCGGCTGAAGGCGCGCGCGCAATCCTTGCTGGAGTCGGCCCGTATTCCGAAGCGTTACGAGCATTGCGAACTCTCCAGTTTCACCACCGATTTCCCGGGCGCCCACCCCTCACTGGCCCTCGCGCACATCGCGGCCACAAAATTTGCCCAGGAGTTCGACCCGACCGACGGCACGGGCTTGCTGCTGATCGGAGCGATTGGGACGGGAAAGACACATCTCGGCGTCGGCATTCTGAAAGAACTCATGCTCAGCCGCGGAGTCGCTTGCCTCTTCTACGACTACCGCGAACTTCTCAAGCAGATTCAGAATTCCTATAACGCTTCCGTTCAGGCCACCGAACTCGATGTGCTGCGCCCGGTGTTCGACGTCGAGGTCCTCTTCCTCGACGAACTGGGTGCCGTGAAGCCCACCGAGTGGGTTTGGGACACAGTCAGCCTGATCCTCAACACGCGCTACAACAACAACCGCACCACCATCATCACCACCAACTTCGATGATCGTCCGGCGGCTGGCGTGGGCGGAACAATATCCGCCGCTCGCGCCGCGGCCCGCGACGAGAATCTCGGTGACCGGATTGGCGAGCGAATGCGTTCCCGCCTGCACGAAATGTGCCGCATCATCAAGCTCGACGGGCTCGATTTCCGCCAAAAGTTCCGCAGCGCAAACTTCCGCTGAGCGTCCGTCTCCCTCAGAAGCGGAACAAGTACGACATCTTCACGAAGAAAAGCCGGCCATCGTTGATGAAATGATCGCGTGTGCGTACAAGTCCGCCGCTGGGCGCGGTCTGCAGGGCGGGGTCGATATTCTGCAGGTCGCTGTTGTATCCCACGTAAACCGCCGTCCCCGGATGAATGAGGTAAGTCAGCAGAAAGTCCGCGTTAAATTGCTTGGTAGTGGGCAGCGACGTGAAGGCGGAATTCGCCAGTGTCGTGGTGTACTGAAGAATCATCCGGAACGAAAGCTCGCGGTTGAACTGCCAATTCCACTTCGTCCGAAGGATGTGATTGTTGAAGATGGCAGCCGCGCTCGCCCGGTCGCGCAGCCGCGAGAACAAATACGTATTGTCGATGCGCAAAGAGGAGACCGGGCGGACAGAAACCGTTAAATGTCCAGTATCGGTGCGAGCGAGAAACGGCGGGCAGGCAATGAACGCAATTCCGGCCGTGCCCGGGCACGTGGCCAGGGTCTGCGTCTCGGGCGGAACAAAGTTGATGCCATCTCCCCACAAGTAGTAGCCCTGCAGCAGCATCCATTTCAAATAACTCGTTCCGAAGATCACCGAGCTATTGTGCTCGTGATAGTCGTGATTGGCGGCGAGCGCCGGGAAGTCGATTGGACGAAGCTGCTCGTGGAAGTCGGTATAGGGATAGAGCGCAAGAATACTCTGCCCCTTGAATCGGAAATTGAGGCTCGGGTCCGTGAGCAGATCGAGATGCGTTCCATCGTGCGACCACACCCAGTCGGTGTGCACCGAGGGCCCCCACGCCACCAGCGGCCCGGCTTCGGGCCGAAACCGATAATCGAACTGATTGGCAATGTCGCGAATGTCGACTCGGTTCACGAATCCCGGCAAGCTCAAAAAGCCTGGGCTGAGGTCCTTATAGGTAGCCTCGTACGTGGTGTGCACACCTGAGTACGTGGTGTCGATATACGACGCTGGCCCCGCACGATACAGGTTTCCCGGAAGCTGCGTGGAACTGACCACCGACTGCAAAGTCGCCGTCCAACTGGGCGTGATCTTGATGCGCCCGTCGAGCCCGCCAATCCTGTTGAACATGTGGGCGGCCGGATACTCTTCATCCGTGTAGATGGCGCCTACGCTGGACTGGTTGAAAATGTCCCGGCTCACGCGTGCGATCGTGAAATATTGCCGCGATCCCGCGAGTGGGTCCGAGGGCGACACCGTCAAGCCGGGGGAACGGTCGTCCGCCGTCAGCAAGCCCAGCGAGTAAGGGCCAATCTTGCCCGTCAGGCGCGCGCCATAACTTGGATTCGCGATCTGGCGCGTAAAAAATAAGTCGATCGGGGTGCGGAAGTAATCGGCGTTCTCAATAAAGAACGGCCGCTTCTCCGGGAAGTACACCGCGAAACGCTGGTTCACCGTGACCTGCGGCTCATCGGATTCGACCTGGCTGAAATCCGGATTCGCCGTCAGGTCGAGGACCAGGCTGTCATTCAGAACGATTTTTGAATCCAGCCCGAACGTGCCGCCGATGGCGCGGTTCTCAAAATGCGGATCGGCCGGGTTACGGGCATCCAGATCGCGAAACGAATTCAGCAGGCCGTACGGAATCAGCTGAATGTTCCGTCCCGGCGAAATTCCCTCGAGGCCGGTCAGCGTCGCAGCCTGTGCGAGTCGCCCCTCGAAGCGTTGCGAGACCTCAGGCCAGAAGGCGTTCTCGTTCTCGCGAACAATGCCCCTGTACAGAATGATGCCCCAGGACTGCTCCGCGATCGGTGGGAAGCGCAGGCTCTTGAATGGGATCGCCATCCATGCGACGTAGCCTTCGGGCGTGACTTTACCGTCCGAATACCAGAGCGTATCGAACGATGTGTCGAAGTTCCCGCTGACTTCCTCGTGAGGAATCTCGCTCCAAATAGCATCCCACTGCACGCCCAGCGGATTGATCTGAAAAGCGTAGGCGCGGCGCCGATCGTGGAACGTATCCAGCATGACCTCGACCGTGTCGTCGTCGCCGACGTCCTCCCGGCGCGCCTCGTGCGCGCGCACCTGTCCCCGCTGATCGAAGCATACAAAGACCACGTAGAGATTCTTTTCGTCATATCCGAGGTAGGCATCGGTGCGCTGTGAAACCGCCGAGCCATCATGCGGATCCCGCTGCACGAATCCGGAAACCCGGGTCATTTGCGTCGCGACTTCGCCCGCAGCCTTCATGGTGAGGAAGTCACTGATGTCCGGTGGTCGTGAGAGCCTGGGAATCGCGATGGCTGGCGGTCCCAGAGCGCTGGGCGCATTTGGCACTTGGGCGGGCTGTTGCATTGGGAGGCTACGGGGGGAAGCGGCCTGAGCTGCGGCTAGGGTGGACCCGATAAGCGCACACCACAGCCCCGCGACAATATGTCTTGCGGTCAGTCCGTGTGCCCGAAACGCTCGTGCGAAAAGCAAGGGGAGGTCCGCCGTGTATCCGACTTACGGGATGAACCCTGCACGATACACCATCGCGTCGCGCTTCCAAAGATATCGCACAAGACGAAAGTACAGTGGACGGCGTGGAGATTAGAACAGGGAGGATTGCCGCCGCGTGGGCGTAATTCCAAAATGCTCGTAGGCCAGCATGGTGGCGACGCGGCCCCGCGGGGTGCGGTTCAGAAATCCGATCTGGATCAGGAACGGCTCGTAGATCTCTTCGATAGCGTCTGGTTCTTCGGCGAGGGCCGCGGCTAGCGTACTGACCCCAACCGGCCCGCCCTGGTATTTCTCGATAATCGTTAGCAGCAGCTTGCGGTCGACCTCATCGAAGCCATGGCGATCGACTTCCAGCATTTGCAATGCAGCCTCGGCGGTACGCTTGTCAATCTTGCCGCCGCCGCGCACCTGCGCATAATCGCGTACCCGGCGCAGCAGGCGGTTGGCGATGCGCGGCGTACCCCGCGACCGGCTGGCGATCTCGTTGGCCCCTTCGTCATCCACTGCCACACCCAGGATTTCCGCCGACCGCTCCACAATGATTCTCAGATCCTTGTGCATGTAAAACTCGAGCCGCAACATGATTCCGAACCGCGACCGCAACGGCGCCGACAGTAGCCCCGCCCGTGTGGTGGCCCCGATAAATGTAAAGGGTTGGACGTCCATGGTGTGCGTGCGCGCCGACGGCCCCTGCCCGATAATGATGTCGAGCTTGTAGTCTTCCAGCGCCGAATAAAGGATTTCTTCCAGCGCCGCCTGCAAACGATGGACCTCGTCAATAAACAGCACCTGCTTCGCCTGCAGGTTCGTCAGGATGGCCGTCAGGTCGCCCTTGATCTGCAACGTCGGCCCCGAGGTCTGCTGGAAAGCGACACCCAGTTCGTTGGCGATGATGTTCGCCAGAGTCGTCTTGCCCAGGCCGGGCGGCCCGTAGAGCAGCACATGGTCCATGGCTTCGCCGCGTGAGCGCGCCGCCTCGATCGCGATGGCCAGGTTTTCCTTAACCTTGTCCTGTCCGATAAATTCCGAGAGCTTTTGCGGTCGGAGCTTCAGCTCAAAGGACGAATCGTCTTCGACCGGAGCCGCCGACACCAGCCGATCCTTGAGCTGAGGAGTGTTTTTCAGGGTCGCCACGTTAAGGCGATGGTAAAGCGAAAGCCGAGGCGACGCAATGGAGTTCCGAGCGTATTGGGTGGGGGCCTGTTAGCGCGGTTTTCGTAGCGCCGGCATCTTGCCGGCAGTCGCGAGGGCATCCTGCCCTCGCTCGGGAGCGGACATCCGGCCTCAAGGCCGCCCAGACTGCGGCGCTAACCTTATTGCAAGTTTAGGGATTGGCCTTCGTAAGAACGTACTTGTCCATGTACTGGTAAAGCTTGTCGCGATGCGCCGCGCGATATGCGGGATAGTCCTTGGCTATTTCCGGATCCGCGCGGTTCAACAGGACATACGGCTCCAGCAGCCCTTCGTGATCGATCTGGATGAGCGCCAGCAAGGCAGGGTCGAGCTTCTCGGCTTTCTTCAGCGAAGCCGCATCGGGAGCAAGCACTGCCACCATCGCATCCAGCGCCTCGGCTTCCTCTTTCAAAGTGCGCCGGTAAGCGGGCTCATTCGGAAATTGCTGCTTGAATTTCGAATCCTTCCACTCTTGCCGAACTTTCTCATACGCATTCCAGCCGGACTGCTCGGCGTTCGCCTCTTTCAACGGCTGGTCTTCGAGCTTGATGGGTTTGTCGGTAGCGTTTTTCACGCTCGATTTATTCTGCAGCAGAATCGCGTTGAATTGCTGGTTGGTGCGATCTGTCCAGCGGCGCAGGGCGGTCCACGGCGGACGCGTGTAGGGCTCCGCAATCACCGCATGGATGTACTTCTCTCTCGCTTCGCCGTTCTTCCCCGCCTCACCCAGGGCATCTCCCCAATAACGATAAGCGGTTTCCTTGTCGGGATCGAGCTTGACGGCCTTGTCGAACCACTCCCCCGCGCTGTTGAAGGCGCGCTCGGAGAAATAGACGTCCCCAACGTAGACGGTCGCGTCGTAATTCCTGGGGTCAAGCTCGAGCACGTGGAGATAGCCTCTCTTGGCATCGTCCAGATTGCCCTTGGCGCGGCTGGCCTCGGCCGCCTTCATCGCCTCGTCGACATCGGCGCGTTCGGAAAACTTCAGATCCGACCCGTCTTCCGGGATCGACAACAGCACCTGCAGCAGTTCCCCTTCGTCCCCAAGCTTCTTCGCTTCCAGACCGAGCGTACGGGCCTGGCGACGGGCCGCCTTGCGCTGCAGCGGGTTCGTGATCGTCTTCGAGTATTCCAGAATGCAATACGCCCAATGCTCTTTCACCACGAAGTCCGACGGGTTGATGTTGGAAAGCTTCTCGAGCAGAGGCATGGCGTCAACGAACTTGCTCTCCCGGTAGAGTTGCAGCGCTTGCCGGCGCAGGGCAGCGGTCTCAGGATCGTCCGTAGGCTGGGCCTGCGCGAACGCCGCACTGCACGCGGTCATCAGGCAGGCGAGCAGCAGGAATTTCGCGATCGTCGCACTTCGATGGCTGTGCTTACTCCTAATCATGCTGGGCTGGTCTCCTCGACGCCAGGTAGCGTTCTCAGCGGCAGAATATCGCAGACCCACAGGCTAATACGGATGAAGCCGAGTGCAAATGGCACTTCTGGGTCGCGTTCATCGGCGAAAGACTCTCTCATACTGCTCGTAAATAAACGGGTCCGTCATCCCCGCAATATAATCGCAGATGACCCGCGGCAGTGGTTCCTCCTGCGCCTTCTCCTGGTACTGATGCGGAAGGTCAGACGGCTTCTCCATCCAGTGCCCGAACAACGATGCGACGACCACTTCCGCGTCGTTCTTTTCATAGGAAAGCGTCGGACTGAAGTACAGATTCTCGTAGAGGAAGCTCTTGGTGGCGCGCCGCTCTTCTTCCACTTCCGCGCTGAGCCCCACCAGGCGCTCCGGAAAGCGGCGCACGTCTTCGAGCGTGTAGACCCGATTCTCCTCGATTCGCCGTGCAGTGTTCAGAATCAGGTCGCCCACCATGCGGTCAAGAATTCGCTTGATGGTCTCGTTGAATTTCAGCTTGTCGGCTGCCTGCGGGTAGATTGACTCGACTTCCACCAGGTAGCGCGCAAAAACGGGTACGCCCGCACGGATCTGCTCCAGCGACAGAAGGTGAGCTTCGAACCCGTCATCCAGGTCGGCCGAGTTGTAGGCAATTTCGTCGGCCAGGTCGATCAGTTGCGCCTCGATCGGAGGACGTTGCTCGAGAACGTATTCCGCCAGTTGCGGATATTTCTGCGGATCGTAGTCGCGCGAATGCTTGATGATGCCTTCCCGTACCTCGAAGGTCAGGTTCAGTCCACGAAAGGCCGCATAGCGGATCTCAAAATCTTCCACGATGCGCAGGGCATGCAGGTTGTGATCGAAGAAAAACCCATGCGGTCGCATCAGCGCATCGAGCGCCTTTTCCCCGGCGTGCCCGAAGGGTGGGTGCCCGAGATCGTGCACCAGCGCTAGCGCTTCGACCAGATCAACATTCACATGCAAGGCGGCTGCCAGCGTGCGCGCAATCTGGGAAACCTCAAGAGTGTGCGTCAGGCGGTTGCGGAAATGATCGGAGTAGCGCCGTGTGAAAACCTGCGTCTTGGCCTCCAGGCGCCGGAAAGCACGGGCGTGAATGACGCGGTCGCGGTCGCGCTGAAAGTCGTTGCGGTAGGGATGCTGAGCCTGCGGATAGCGCCGACCGCGCGATTGTTCAACACGAACCGCGTAATCAGCGAGCATAAAAGAAGTCTAGTTTCAAAGTTTCAGGGTTTCAAGGTTTCAAAGACAGAAGCCTTTGAAACCCTGAAACCCCGATACTTTTGAAACTCTGAAACTTGAAACTTGCCCTTAAGGCTTTTCCGACTGTTCCCTGGCCAGCCGCACCTTGGCCGACTCCAGCTTCTTCTGCACGCTGGCGAAGTTGTCGGTATCGACTTCCGGAGCGACGGTCTTGTTCCACTCCGCTACGGCGCGTTCCCAGTGAGCGACCGCCAGCTTCAGGCGTCCCATCTTCTGATAGACGTCGCCCAGGTGATCGTGCACGGTGGGATCAGTGCCGATGCGCTGTGAGGCTTTGACCAGTTCCTCTTCGGCCAACTCGTTCTTGCCCTGGCGGAAGTAGGCCCAGCCCAGCGAGTCCATGTAGGCGCCATTGGATGGTTCCAGCTCAACCGCTTTCTTGATGAGGCCCACCGCTTCCTCGAGCTTTACGCCGCGGTCCGCCAGCATGTAGCCCAGGTAGTTCAGCGTCATGGCGTTCTGCGGATCGCTGGCCAGCACCTTGCGGAACATTTCTTCGGCCTGGTCATATTTCTTCTGGCGCTCGAAGCTCGAGCCGCGCAGGAAATAGACGTATTCTTTGTCATCGGGCTTGATCGAAAGCTGCTCGGCTTTGTCGAGCGCATGCTGCGCATCGTCCCAGCGCTTCAGGCGGGTGTTCATCTGCGCGAGCGTGATGTATACGTCGCGATCGTCGCCCTTGCCCTTCAGCATCGACTGCACTTCCGCCAGCGCTTTATCGGGAGCCCCGGTATCGGCCAGCTGGGCTGCATAAACCATCTGCAGGCCGCGGTCGTTGGGCAGTTTCTGCGTAGCTTCCTTAGCTACCACCGTTGCCTGCTGCCACTGCTTGGCTTCGCGGTAGGTGTCGATGATCTGCTGATATCCGCGGACGGCATTGTCGTCGCCCAGCGCGATCATCTTGCGGAAAGCTTCAATCGCTTCGTTGTACTTATCCTGGTCGCGATACACCGTTCCCAGTCGCTCAAGGAAGACGGCGCGATTATTGCGCTCGCCCTGCGTATAGCTGTTGTCGGTCTTCTCGGTCTTCTTGAGCAGATCGCTCAGCGTTTGTGCTGCTTCGTCAAAGCGTCCCTGGGCCTGGTACACCGCGGCCATGTTGTAGGGCACTTCGATCGAATCCTGCACCATGCTCTCGGCTTTTTTCAGGTTCTCAAGCGCGAGATCGAATTTGCCGCTCTTACGGTAGATCTCCGCCATGTGCAGGTAGGTCTGCGCGTCTTCTGGATTCGCGTCGGCGATGATCTTGTACTGCTCGAGCGCCGCATCGGTCTGGCCATCGTTCATCAGGTTCTCGGCCAGGCCGCGGATCGCGTCCAGATTGTCGCGGTCGAGTTCAATCGCGCGACGGTATGCGTCAATCGCTTCCTTGTACTGCTTCTGTTGCTCGTAGGTGTAGCCGAGCGCGGAATACATTTTCGCCGAACGTCCGGCGTCGGGAACCGAACTCAGCACCTGAACCGCGCGGGTGGCATCGCCCTCTTCGTTATAGAGGTAAGCGAGCGTCGTAACGGCCTCTTCCGAGTCGGGCTGCAGCTTCACTGCCAGCTTGAACTCGCGCTCCGCCTTCTGCAGATCGTTGTTCATGCGGTAGAGGCGGCCCAGCAGCAGGTGATCGTCAACATTGTCGGGCTCGATCTTGATGATCTGTTCGTACTGTTCGATGGCAAGCTTGAGCACGCTGCTCGAACCGTTGTTCCCCGACTGCATGTCGCCCAGCGATCGCAAATAAATCCGGCCCAGTAGTTTGTGGGCTTCCAGATTGTTGGGATCGCGCTTCAGAATGTCTTGTGCTTCGAGCACAGCGTCGCGGATGCGTCCAGTTTTGGCATACAGCTCGGCCAGGGCCGAGGTCAGATATTCGGAGCCCGGATCGGCTTCGATAGCGGCGCGGTATTCCTCGATCGCCTTGGTAGCCAGATCGCTGCGTCCATACACCGCCACCTGCTCTTCATACATGTGGGCTAGCGTGTAGTGGTAGTAGGCGGCGGCCTTATCCGGTTTTTGCGCGGCTGACGGATCGGGCTGCTTCGTGCTCTGCGGCGCGCTGGCTGACTGGCCAAAACTCAAAGCGGTGGCTATCAGAAGCACGGAAAAGGCAAAAGAAAGTCTCTTCATGGAATACCTTAGATCCCAAAGTCTCAGCGATTTAGATGCTGAACCGCCGCGCGTGGGTGTATTTGAATTGTACTCCGCACCGGGGGGATTCCCAAGGAAACCAAGTCCCTGAAATGACGTGAAGTAACCACCAAAGGACAGGTACTGGCGGGTCGTTTTATCAAGCCTTCCCGGACTTGCTTACTTCATTTTTCTGCGTCAGGTCGAGCAGACTGCACGGACTACGAAACCGATACCTGAATACGAAACATGGGGGATCCGTTTCGTATTCTTGGCCACACGCTACTGGCCATCAGCCACCAGCTATCAGCCAATCCGCCACCGGCGATCTTCAGTGCCGGAAGTGTCTCACTCCAGTGAAGATCATCGCCATACCATGCCGGTCGGCTGCCTCGATGACCTCTTGATCCCGCACCGAACCACCAGGTTGGATGATTGCCGTAGACCCAGCCTTGGCAATCTCTTCCACCCCATCTGGAAAAGGGAAGAAAGCATCGGAGGCCGCTACCGTTCCCTTGAGCGGCAGTTGCGCCTTCATGGCACCGATCTTGCAGGAATCCACGCGACTCATCTGGCCGGCTCCCACGCCCACGGTCTGCCCATCGCGCACATAAAGAATCGCATTCGATTTCACGTGCTTGCAGACCTTCCACCCGAACAACAAAGCGCGCTTCTCTTCCGCGGTGGGTGCGCGCTTTGTGACTACCTTCAGATCGGCATCCGTCAGCGGTCGGATATCGGCGTCCTGCACCAGCATTCCTCCCGAAACATTCTTCAGCGTCCACTTCTGGTCGGAAGGCACGACCTGCACCAGGCGAAGATTCTTCTTGGCCGCGAACTTGGCCTGCGCTTCTTCATCGAACCCCGGCGCCGCGATCACTTCCAGGAAAAGTTTGGCCATCTCCTCGGCTGCCGCGCCGTCGATTACGCGATTCACTCCGATCACGCCACCAAAAGCGGAAACCGGATCGCACTCCAGCGCCTTCTTATAAGCCTCGAGCATAGTCTTGCCGGTGGCCGTGCCGCAGGGATTTGTGTGCTTGATGATTGCGACCACGGGCTCATCGAATTCTTGCGCCAGATCCCACGCCGCCTGCAGGTCCACAATGTTGTTGTAGGAAAGCTCTTTGCCCTGCAGCTGCTTGCCGTTCGCAACTCCGGAGCCGGAGCCGTCGGAATACATTGCCGCCTTCTGGTGAGGATTTTCTCCGTAACGCAAGTCCATGACTTTCTGAAATGACATCCGCAGGTTGGCGGGAAATCCGCTGGCCGGTTTCAACTCGAAGTGCCCATTCGAACTCACGCGTTCGAGCGTCGAAGCGATCGCTGTATCGTAGGCGGCGGTCGTGGCGAAGGCCTTCTGCGCTAGTTGCCACTTCGTTGCCGACGAGATCTCACCGCCCGACTTCGCCATCTCGTCGGCGAGCGCGGCATAGTCGGCGGGCGAAGTCACGACCGCCACATCCTGAAAATTCTTGGCAGCCGAGCGAATCATCGAAGGCCCGCCGATGTCGATGTTCTCGACCAGGTCCTCGAAAGGGACGTCCGGCTTGGCGGCCGTCTCCTTGAACGCGTAGAGATTCACCACCACCATATCGATCGGCTGGATTCCATGTTCGGCTACCGCCGAGCGGTGCGCTGGATTCTCGCGACGATGCAAGATCCCGCCGTGCACCTTGGGATGCAGGGTTTTTACCCGGCCATCCAGCATTTCTGGGAAGCCCGTGAGATCAGAAATGTCCCTCACCCGCACGCCCGCATCGCGCAGCAACTTAGCCGTGCCACCGGTCGAGATCAGTTCCACCCCCATCCCGGAAAGCTTGCGGGCAAAGTCGATTAGTCCGGTCTTGTCAGTCACACTAAGAATGGCACGCTGAATTTTCGCCATGGGAACGCCTCACTGGGAGTAGGAAGTCGCGCAGGTATCGGAAATTCTAGCAGGCTCAGTCGCCTCTCGTCAGCCAACGCTGGCTCCCGAAATGACGGGCGAGGGCGCCGGCGCTCCACCGACTGACCTGTGGGATTTGGAATTTGCTGGAGACTGGCGACTGGAGACTAGCGACGGGAGACTAGCGACTACTCTTACACTTTCGCCTTGGCCTTCAACTTGACATGCCCGTTTTGCAGCTCGACCGAATATTCCACTCTTTCGCAAGCGTACTGCTTACGAATCTCATCGGTCTTCTTCTTCACGAATGTTGAAAACGATTTGAGATCGCCGCTGACCGCTTCACCTGACTTCTTCTTGGCGGCGATCAAAGCGTTGTAGAGCCGTTCCACATCGTCCTTGGGGCAGGCTGCGGAGCATTCCAGCGTGAAGCCATGACTCTCTGCGGCTGCCGCCACGCCGCGTGCCTTGTGTGCCGGCGTTGGCTCATCCATGGTGCGCACACCCTGCACCGATAGCAATGCATCCTGCGGACGCCGGTAGCCTTCTTCGCGAATCCGCATCTTCTTCCGCCACAGGTCGCTGTAAATCGCGTAGCGTTGCGCCATTTCGTTGTAGCGAAAACGCTGCGTGAAGTTCATGCGGCCGCCATCGGAATGTTTGCGGATCAGGGCGACCGTCTTCCATTCCAAGTCGGTAGGAGGGCGCTTGGTCGGATTGTTGAAGTACACCTCGTACTCGATCTTCAGCCGCCGCAGCAGCGAGTCGAGATGCGTCAATTCCTCATCAATGGTCAAAGCGCGCGAATCCTCGAGGACCAGTGTAGGCAGACTTAAAAGATTGTGGGAGATACCGTGCGGACACGAAAGGCGAGGTACAAAAGTAATAGGCTGCGGGCTACTGGCTGCTAGCTTCTGGCTATCTTTCCAGAACTCGCGGGAGAGTTGTAATCTCGCAAGCCGCGTACATTGTGGACATTAGAGGTTGAGAAAGCCAGCAGCTAGAAGCCAGCCGCCAGTAGCGAGGAGCACTATCGCGCCGCGCTCGACGCCATCTTCTTCACCATCGCCAGCACAAGTTTCCGATCGCTGTCGTTCAGACTGGTGGAGTAGCGGCGAATCTGGCTGAGGAAGCGCACTTCGTCTTCAGAAAGCTGTGGCAGGCCCTTCGATCCGTTGGTGTGGCCCGAGTCGGAGAAAAACTGTGAAAGCGGAAGCTCCATCGCGGTGGCAATCTTGGCGAGCGTGTCGAGCGATGGAATCGTGTGTCCATTCTCCACCCGCGACAAGTAACAGCGAAGCAGTCCAGTGCGTTTTTCGATATCGCCCTGCGACATACCTTTTTGCAGCCGGTAGTTTCGAATGGTCTCGCCGATATTCATAGAAGGTAGAGCAACATCAAAACGCGACGGAGTTGGACTGCATAGTAACCAGAGTAGTACGGTCTGGCAAGTAGAAAGTAGTTATGAGTGAAAACCGTTCGCGGTGATTAGTTTGTCGGCCGCCGCAGCGCAGTAATCTGGAATTTTCCATGAATCACTTTCCTGGCGCAGGTTTGTAGTGCGGTGAACTTCGCTTTGTCGCCGGTTGCATTATGATAGTAGTAATAGAGTTCGCTCCGGGTCTCTACCCCCGGAACTCCGCTTCACTTCGTCGGACCGCTCGCCACATTTGAACTCAACAAGGAGTCACTCTTATGTCTGACACGGTGCAAGTTGCGCTCTGGGTTCGGCTCGAAGCCAAGCCTGGAAAAGAAAAAGCAGTCGCCGATTTCCTCCGTAGCGGCCTCCCGCTGGTGCAGCAGGAACCGGCGACCGTCGCCTGGTTCGGAATTCAGCTGGGACCCTCGACCTTCGGCATCTTCGATGCCTTTCCCAACGAGGCCGGACGGCAGGCTCATCTCTCCGGCGCCGTGGCTTCCGCGCTGCTGGCGAACGCACAGGAACTCCTGTCGCAGCCGCCAGAGATCAAACGCATCGATGTGATCGCCTCGAAGCTGCCCTCACAAACGGTGGGAAAGGCTGCGTAGTTCAACGCGAAAAGGCCAGCCGTCTTGTGACGGCTGGCCTGGATTGCGATTCTTGCGCTTCCTCACTTCTTCAGGGTTTCATTCAGAAACTTCACGGTACGCTGCCACGCATCCGCCGCATCCTCGGCCCGGTAGCCGCCCTTATTGTTTGGATTTTCGAACGCGTGCCCCGCATCCGGGTAGATCTTGATGTCTGCCTGTTTGCCGTCTTTCTTCAGCGCTTCTTCGAACTTCTTGACGTCCTCCGGCGGAATTCCCTGATCCTTCCCGCCGAAATTGCCCAGAATTGCGGCGTTAATTTTGTGCAGCGCCGCAGGATCGGTTGCCAGATGCCCGTAGTTGATGACGGTTGCCGCAAGCGTCGGCTCGGCCAGCGCCACATTCAGTGAGTAGCCGCCGCCCATGCACCAGCCGATCGAGCCAATGCGATCTTTCTTCACGTTGGACTGCGCTTTCAAATACTCCACAGCCGCGTGCAGATCGCGCGCAGCTCGGTCCTCAGGTACGCCGCGCATCAGTTCATGAGCAGTGTCCGGATTGTCGGCCACCTTGCCGCGATACAGATCGACCGCCAGTGCCTCGTATCCCTGGTCCGCAAGTTTGGACGCCTGCTCCTTGACCCAGTCGTTCAGTCCCCACCACTCGTGAATGACGACGATGCCGGGAAACGGTCCGCTGCCCGAAGGCGTGTAGAGCATGCCCGTGATGGTTTCATCGCCGCTTTTGTAGGAGACCTCCTTGCCGGTAGCGGCGAACGAAGCCGCAGCCAGCACAAGCACACAGAGGGAAAGAATCAAAACCTTGCTCAAAGTAAGTTTCATAGTTTTTTCCTGTCGTGGAATTGCCAACTCATCTTTCGACGCGCTCCCATGTGATCTGGTAGTCGCTCGCTTCATCGCCTGGTGCGGTTTCGTGCCCCAAGAGAATCAACCGGTTTCCTTCAAGCCGGTACGGCCGGATCTGGTCGGTCCCGACATAGTCGGGCCACGAAGCCATCTCCGGACGATGGATGATGCGATGCTGGTTTTCTTGAATCTCATAGGTTCCGCAGTACGCGAACATCACGCGAAAGGATTCGATTTTCTCCGCGTCGGTGGGTTTGTCGGCATTGGCCCAGCGCGGATGGCTCGGATTGGCAAGCGAGACGCACATGTGCCCGGTGATGTCGTACATCAGGTAGCCAATAGGATGCGGCCCGTATTCCGCGAACGGTTCAAAGCGTCCGTCTTTGGAGATGTTGCCCGCAGAGATTAAGCGCCAAGTTCCGATGAGCGGACCGGAGGCAGCGGTTGCATGCGGCGCGGCCGGCGATGCCTGGGCGCACACCCCAACTGAAGCCAGCACGAGAAGCAGGCTGAGAAAAATTCTCGTCATGAACCTAGCCTCTTATTTCGGAGATGAAGACCCGTGATCGGCCGATCAAAGCGCAGTGCAACCCAACCAAAATGCGGATAGCGAAGGCCTAAGAAATTCAAAAACTGGCGAACTATATCTCCGGCAAGCTGTATCCGAAGTCGTAGGAGTGCTTGCCGTTGTCGATTTTGATATTCATCGTCCCCGTGAGTCCCTGCAATTCATCCGTGCCTGAATCCGGGACCACAGTGATCTTTAATTCCGGCTTGCCGCGATTCATGACGCCGTTGTGGTACATCGCGAAGCTGCCACGCTTGCCTTTCAGCGCACCCGTTACCCGCTCGACTGCCACGTAGACGCCCGATTCTTTCATTTCACTCTGGGCAGTCAGCATTTCGCCCTTCGCCGTGGCCCGAAGATCGCCATGATATTGCTTTTCGATCGCCATCCGTCCCAGCTTCAGATCGGCGCTTTGCTCCGAAAGCGTTAGCGGCGAAATTTTCACATCAAAAGCTCCGGTGGCGTTCGCGGACAAAGTGTTCTCCCTCGGATTGCCAGTGTGCGGCTGAGCTTGCGGAAACAAAAGCGAAGTGCACAGAAGAACCAGCCCTCCGCTCACCCGCCGAACGCCGGAACTAACCAAGATCCAACTCCATGTAAAGCGCACCCGCAACCGGATTCACGCAGTAAGGCGAAATCTCACGGAACCGCATGCGACGATACATCGCGACTGCGCTTTTCATCAGCGGCTCAATGGTGTCGAGACGCAAACGCCGGTATCCGATCGTACGCGCTTCCGCAACGATGGCGTCCACCAAGGCCTGCCCCAGGTCTTTTCCCCGGAACGCCGGACGCAAATACAGGCGCTTCATCTCGCCAATCTCCGGATCCAGAGCATGCAGCGCCACGCACCCGGCGAGTGCTCCCTCGTACACGCCAAGCAGCAATCGCCCGGAAGGCGGCGTATATTTACCTGGCAAGCCAGCCAGTTCCTGCTCGAACCCCTGGAAGCACAAGCTGATGCCAAGCGCCTTCTCGTATTCGAGAAACAGCTCGCGAGCCTGCGCGATCTGTGAATGCGATTCGGCTTGCGAAAGAACAAAACCCTCAACGACAGGGGGCACAGGCGGCACGGAGATTGATCCGAAATTCCTTTCAACAGGATTTTGCTTTTCTCTGTGCACCTCTGTGTCCTCTATGGTTAAAGGGTCAGCCCATCAGCATGCCGCCATTGATATTCAGCACATGCCCAGTAATGTACGAAGCTTCATCGGACGCGAGAAAGCGCACCGCCCCTGACACATCCTCTGGCGTGCCAATCCGGCCCAGCGGAACCATCTTCAATCCGGCTTCTTTCAACTCCGCCGGCAGTACGTCCGTCATAGCTGTAGCGATGAAACCGGGTGCCACGGCGTTGCAAGTAATGTTTCGCGAACCGACCTCACGCGCGATCGCCATCGTCAGTCCGATCAATCCCGCTTTGGACGCTGAATAGTTCGCCTGCCCCGCCTGCCCGCTCTGTCCGAAAATACTCGTCACGTTGATGATCCGCCCCCAGCGCTGCTTCAGCATCGAACTGATGACCTGCTGAATGCACAAATACGCCGAAGTGAGATTGGTATTGATCACCGCATCCCAGTCTGCGCGCTTCATCCGCATCACCAGTTGGTCCCGCGTGATGCCAGCGTTGTTGACCAGGATGTCGATCTTTCCGAACTGGGCGATGGCCGCTTTGAATGTAGACTTGATCTGCTCTTCGTCGCCGACGTCGAGCTGAAAAGCTGCGGCCTTCCCGCCAGCCGCCGTAATCTGGGCAACCAGTTCGTCGAGTTTCGCCTGATTGCGAGCGGCCACGGCCACCGCGGCGCCTGCCTCCGCCAACTTGAGAGCGCAGGCGTGGCCAATACCTTGCGAAGCGCCAGTGACCAGCGCAACGCGTCCGGAGAGGGTCATTTTCATCAGCTCCCAGATAAGAAAAAGTGCATGAGCAGAATTAGAAATTATACCTGCCGCGTCAGAACCGAGTGTTCTGCGCGCTCCAGGCATCTCGACCCTGGTTGGGAAGGCGGACTCAATGTCTGCCAGATCAAATGCGCCGTAAAGGCCAGATCAGCACGTCCAGTCGTCTCGCGAAGTGCAGCAGAGGCTGGGTATTTGGCAGGCTGATGCCCGCGGCCCGGGCCATCGTATTCACCCTGATGTCGGCCTCCGCATCCTGCAAAGGCCAGGGCTCATGATGGATCTCGCCCCGGTAGATGCCGCCCTTGACAGTCGTATAGAGGCAGTACCGTTCCGTCAGCCAATGCTCGAGCGTGGCGGATGCGCGGCGGTTCACTTCGCTCAACGGCCAGTATCGTCCTTCGAATTCGGCATCGTTCCGGCGCCGCTTCGAACGGTAGACGATTCCCGCTCCCGTGTCGTCGGATCGCATATCTGCATGGAAGTATGGCAAGTGATAGAGCAGACGCGCAGTTTTGACAGCCAGTAGACTTGCCGCGTCGAGGCTGAAAAAGTAGACGCCAGGCTTACCGCCGCAAACAGCGTAGGTCCTGACGTTCAACTCGGGGAAAGAGGACGTCCCCGCAATAGCCGGAAGCCAGCGAGCTCGCACGCCACTCATGCGAAAGGGTACAACTCCCACCCAGCACTGCTGGCCGAACGTCTGCAACTCAAGTTGTGCGGGAACGAGGGGACGCAGCGAATCAGGAGCGACGGGCCAGTGCGCAAACAGCAAATCATGCCAGCTCTGCGCCATCACCCAAGGGCCGGGAGCCAAGGGCCATGGCCGGTGCCCAAGGGATCGAAGCGCTGGATGCATGCCCAGATTATAGAGAATGAAACTTCAGACGGCTGACTGCCAGGCAAAGAATCAGAATCCGGAGCGGATTCCCAGATGCGCAGGGGTGCCGACACGCGCCGTGATGGCGGGCACTGCCTGGTAATCGCGATGCACGATATCGACGATTGTGCGGCCCACAATGCGTGCCTTCGCAACGGAGTGGACATGCACGGGCAAGGTAAACGACTGCACATCGGCGTAGTCCTGCCAGAAGTCGATGTGCTTCACAAAAAACGATGGCGACTTGACGACGCTGCCTTCCACGCGCACCAGCGACCCGTTATGCGCGTCGAGATAAACGCGGCCCTTAAACAGCCCCGGACGCTTCTTGTGCGGCTTCACCTGGTAGACATGCACGGTGCGATCGTTCACACGGCTCAATCCACGATAGCTGAACTTGTAGTTCGTAAGGCTGATCGCTGTCTGGGACGGATCATCTTTCTGCACATGATCCACTTCCGTCTGCAGGAGCCGGGTGATGACGTTGTTCTTCACGAACCCGTCGCCGGTGTAATGCACGGGCGTGAATTGCAGGGTGTGCGGAGCCTCGAACTTCCGTTGCAGCTCGAACTCTCCCTGCTGCGAACTATCAGGCAACTCGGCGCGAACAATCGTCACGGCCGAATACGAAGCTAAGGCCGCCGCCTGTTGCGCTGCACGATTTTGGTAAGTGGCGAGCGCCAACTCCGGGGCCATCAGCGGCAATTCCGCCGTAGGTCCTAGCGTAGGAACGGGTTGCGAGTCCGCCAGGATGAGCGGAAAGGGCGGCAACACTCCCTTGGCAGACGGCAACACCGCCGCCTCGCCCGAGGGAAACATTGCCTGTGCAAAAACTCCTCCCGGAGCCCAAAGCCCACAAAGGAGGACTATGAGAAAAATGCGCTTCATCAATAATAGTTAGGGACTACTCGGTTATATATGATTCCTCACCGGGCTGAAAAGACACAAAAGCTTCCCCGGACCACAAGCGCCACGCCCGCTACCCGTTTGCCGAACACCCCGAATCTCCACAGGCAGTCGCATTGCGCATCCGCACCCGTACAGATAACATTCGAGCACTCCCATGTCTGAAGTGATGACAAAACCAGAGACAACTCACCAAACGCCTTCTTCCTCAAACGCTGCCGCCGTCGAAGTCTTCGCCGTGTACGGTGTCGAACCCGAAGTACAGGCGTACGCCATGGCGAAGTATTCCCGCTCGGCGCTCTCGATGAAAGAGTCGCTGAAGGAGATCACCGCCCAGAAAGCCGAAAAGTTTCTCAACACTTTCTACTTTCAGTACGGTCATCGCTCGATTGCGGATTTGGCGCACATCGCCCTCGCCATCGAAAAGCTTTCTATCCTGGCGGCTATCGCGGTGGCCGACGAGCAGCGCTGGGACGGGCAGGAACGCTCCACCCGCTATCAGGATTTCAAAAAAAGCGGTTACTACCTGCCCGACTTCGGGGGCGACGATCAGGCGCAGTCTTTGTATCGCAATACGATGGACGGCCTGTTCGAAGTCTACGAGGCTCTGTCACAGCGGACTTACGAGTACCTGGCTGAAATCACTCCACGCCCCCAGGACATGAAGCCCGATGCCTATGAGCGCACCCTGCGCGCCCGGGCCTTCGACATCTCGCGTTATCTCCTGCCGCTCGGCACTAATACTTCACTGGGAGAAATCGTGAACGCGCGCACCCTGGAAACGCAGGTCGCGCATCTGCTATCGCAGCCGCACGCGGAAATCCGCAATCTCGGCGAACTCCTCAAGAAGGCTGCACTCTCTCCCGCGTACAACGTAAATCAGGAAGCTCTAGAAAATCTGGTTAGCGAAATCCGCGAGGTCTCTCCTGATCTGGCTTTGAAAGCCGAAGAGCAGCTGCTGAAAGAAGTGCGGGTGGCGCCGACTCTGGTCAAGTACGCCAATCCGAATCCATACGAGATCGAAACGCGCCGCGCCTTGCAGCAAGCGGCCGTCGAAATCATCGGAAGAACGCAGATCGCGCCCTCGAAGCTTGTAGATCTGCTCGACGAAGAACCGCTCGAAGTCGAACTCGCTTCAACCTTGTTGTACGAGCACTGCCACTATTCCTACCGCCAGGTCCGCCAGGCCGTGCAGGCCGCCGGAGAAAAAATCAGGCGCGAGATCATCGATCTCGGACTGCGTGGCCGCGGCTCGCACGACGAATTGCTGCGCCCCTTCTGCGCCGGACAGCAATTCCGCTTCGACATCCTGATGGACATCGGCGGCTTCCGCGACATGCACCGCCATCGCCGCTGCATCCAGATCGGCCAGGGTTTTACCACCCGCCACGGCTACGACGTTCCGCAGGAAATCGACGCTGCCGGTGCCCGTGGCGGTTACGATGCCGCCATGAAGAACGCCGCCATCGCGGTCGATCAGATCGCCCGCCGTCCGGGCGAAGAAACCGTCGAGAACGCGCAGTACGTCATCCCGCTCGGCTACCGCAAGCGCACCCTATTCAAAATGGACTTCGCCGAAGTGGTCTACATCTCCGAACTAAGAACCGGCCCCGCCGGGCACATGTCCTACCGCAGCGTGGCGTACGCAATGTATGAGGCCGTAGCAAGAAAATATCCCGCGTTAGCGAATTACTTCCGCGTGCACGACGTAAAAGAGCCGATCGATTTGTTGAAGCGGTAACAGCACACGAATCTTAAATGTTCGGGAGCGATTGCAATGTTTGAGAGCGGCATTGTTCGCTGATTCGAGCGGACCCAAGACCCAAGACCCAAAAGCCCAAAGCCAAAAAGCCAAAAGCCCAGCTGAACCAGTCGCGGAGCGGCGAAATTCATTAGCCCAGCGCGTAAGCGCTGGGTAAGCAGTCCATACCACGTTGAAGCCCCGGGAGGGGCGACATCAACCGAACACGTACTTCTCCTCAAACGGAATTCCCGACTTCCTCAACAAATCCAAAAATTCCTGCTCGAAATTCCTCTTCTTGTGATGTTCGGCTTGGTTGCGGATATAACGTTGTACCTCTGCAATGCGGGAAGGGCTCACGCTGAACGCCCCGTATCCGTCTTGCCAGGCGAATGGAACTCCGGATTCGTTCATCCACTTCGAAGAATTGGCCTTCAAATCACAAACAACCTTCGATAGATTCATTTTCGGAGGCAGCGAAATGAGCAAATGCAAATGATCACAAACGCCGCCGATCGCCAGAACCTTCACTTTTTCATTCCGGGCAATTCCGAGCAAGTAGGCCCACAGCTCTTCCAGTCGTCCTTGCGGGATCGTTCGTGCCCGTTCCTTGGTGCTGAAAACGCAATGCACAAAGTTCGCAGAATAGGTGTGGCTCATTCGCTTTCACCCCTCCGGGGCTTCACTCGGCTCTCAGCAGTCCCAGCGCTTACGCGCTGGGCTAATGAATTTCGCCCTTCCGGGCTTGTGATCACCTGCATGAACAACCAGGCGCAACTCGAGCCAGGCGCAACTCGAGCCAGGCGCGACTCGAGCTAGGCGCAACTCGGCTCTCTGATCGAATGAAGATTGTTTCCCAACACTGCATCGAGGTCAGGTGCAACCGTCACACCGTGAAAGTGCCATCCATCACACGGTGCCGACCGTGGTTCCGCTCAGGTTTCGATTCGCTTTTTCTTCGCTATATGGTATAGTGGCCGAAATCGCTGGTAAATTGACCAAGTTTGCTGTGACGATCAGCACTTACGACCCGCCAGCCCGTGGGTATACCCTACGAGGGTCTTTATAAAAGCCTACATTTGAGGAGCCACCATGGCCGACGAACGTACCAAAGCAATTGACCTCGCGCTCGCCCAGATTGAAAAGCAGTTTGGCAAGGGCTCGATTATGCGGCTGGGATCGAAAGAAGCCATCGTGCCGATTTCCGTGATTCCGACCGGCGCCATCTCTTTCGACGCGGCCCTGGGCGTGGGTGGCTTCCCGCGCGGACGCGTGGTCGAAATCTTCGGCCCTGAATCGTCGGGCAAGACGACCATCGCCCTGCAGGTGATCGCCGAAGCGCAGAAGACCGGCGGCATGGCCGCGTTCGTCGACGCCGAGCACGCACTCGATCCGCAGTACGCGAAGAAACTGGGCGTGGATGTCGAGAACCTGCTGGTTTCCCAGCCCGACTACGGCGAGCAGGCGCTCGAAATCGCGGAAGCGCTGGTGCGCTCGAATGCGATCGACGTCCTGGTGGTCGACTCAGTGGCCGCCCTGGTCCCCAAGGCCGAACTCGACGGCGAGATGGGCGACAGCCACATGGGGCTGCAGGCGCGCCTGATGTCGCAGGCGCTGCGCAAACTCACCGGCATCGTGTCCGAAGTCGCGCACCTGCCTGATTTTCATCAACCAGATCCGCGAAAAGATCGGCGTGATGTTCGGCAATCCGGAGACCACCACCGGCGGGCGCGCCCTGAAATTCTACTCGTCGGTGCGCATCGACATCCGCCGCATCGCCGCCATCAAGGAAGGCGACGTCGTCACCGGCTCCCGCACGCGCGTCAAGGTCGTTAAGAACAAAGTCGCGGCCCCGTTCCGCGAGGCCGAATTCGACATCCTCTACGGCGAAGGCATCTCGCGCGAAGGCGACCTGCTCGACTTGGCGGTCGCCAACAATATCCTGGAGAAGTCCGGTTCCTGGTTCAGTTACAAGACCGAACGAATTGGACAAGGCCGCGAAAACGCCCGCCAGTTCCTCAAGGACAACAAGGACACGCTGGCCAAACTGGAACTCGAAGTGCGCAAAGCGCTGGGTCTGATTCCCGCGAGTCCTGCAGCGGCAGCACCCACCAACGGCACAACGCCCGCGGTTCAACAAACGGCCAAAGTGGCAACCATGCCCACGGGAACGGATGCGAAGGTTCCGGCGACGGCGCGACGATAGAACGACGGGAACCTAACTCCCGAAAATCGAGTCACCTGGCGGCGGGCGAGCTCCAACTCGCTCGCCGCTTTTCGTCGTCAATATGGTTCCCCTTAATCGTTTGCCATCCCTGTTCCCGCCCCACTAAAATCAATGTTCACCAGTTGGCGCCGGCTTCTCTGTGAGGACTGTTGCATAAAACTACCGCCATTTATCCCGGCTCGTTTGATCCCCCAACGAACGGTCACTTGGATCTGATCGAGCGGGGCAGCAAGATTTTTGACGAACTGATCGTGGCGATCCTCCGGAATCCGGACAAGGACCCGCTGTTCAACGTGAGCGAGCGCGTGGCCATGCTGGAGGCGCTCACCGGCCATTACAGCAACGTGCGGGTCGATACGTTCGACGGCCTTACTGTGGACTACGCCGACAAGGTGGGCGCGAGTTCGGTTTTGCGCGGTATCCGCGCCTTGAGCGACTACGAGTATGAGTTGCAGATGGCTTTGATGAATCGCAAGCTGCGGCCGGAACTCGAGACCGTGTTCATGATGCCGGCCGAGAAATATTCGTACCTGAGCTCGCGCCTGGTGCGCGAAGTAGCGCAACTTGGCGGCTCGGTGAAGGGATTGGTGCCCGAACTGGTTGAGCAACACCTGCGCGGCAAGCTTGACCCCGCGTACAAGTTCGGGGAGTTCCAGGCACAGCAGGATGAGAAATCGGAAAGCCGTAAATCCAGGGCAAGGAAAAAAGCATGACACCCACGACCGCGGAAACGACCCACGCCGTCAAGTTGACCGACCGCATTAACCGCATCGAGCCCTCCGCCACCATGGCGGTGGTTGCGGAAGCCGACAAGCTCCGCTCCCAGGGTGTGGACGTGGTCGATTTCGGTGCGGGTGAGCCGCATTTCGCTACGCCGCAGCACATAAAAGACGCGGCCATCGCAGCCATCCAGGGGAACTTCACGAAGTACACGGCCGTCGCCGGCACTGCCGAGTTGCGCGATGCGATCGTGCAACGCCACGCCACGGATTTCGCCTCCGCCTACCGCCGCGAAGAAGTCATCGCCTCCACCGGCGGCAAGCAAGCGCTCTTCAATGCGCTGCAGGTGCTGGTCGATCACGGCGACGAAGTCATTCTGCCCGTGCCCGTACTGGGTGTCTTTTAAAGACATCATTCGCTACGCCGGTGGCAAGCCCGTGCTGGTCGAAACCGACGAGTCGCAGAACTTCGCACTGACCGCGGAGATGGTGCTGAAGAACGTCACCGACCGCACGAAGATGATCATCCTCAATTCGCCATCGAACCCGTCAGGCGCGGTGATGAAGCCGGAGCACATGACGGAGATCATCCAGATGGCGCACGAGCGCGGAATCTGGGTCGCGTCCGACGAGTGCTACGTCTACCTTAACTACACCGACCGCAATTTCTCGGCGGGATCGCTGCAGGAATACCGCGAGCGAATGGTGATCCTGGGCTCGCTCTCGAAAACGTATGCGATGACCGGCTGGCGCTTGGGCTACGCGCTTGCTCCCGCGCCGGTCGTTAGCGCGATGGCCAAGCTGCAGAGCCAGTCCACCTCGAACCCGACTTCGATTGTGCAGAAGGCGGCAGTCGCCGCGCTCAAGGGGCCGCAGGAGTGCGTCGAAGAAATGCGCCGTGAGTACATCAAGTTGCGCGACCACGTCGTGAACGGCCTGCGTGCGATCCCCGGCGTGAAGTGCACCATGCCAGAAGGCGCCTTCTACGCCTATCCGAACATCTCGTCGTTCTTCGGAAAGGGCGGAGTGAAGTCCGCATCCGACGTGGCGGGACGTTTGCTACGCGAGGCTCACGTGGCCGCAGTGCCCGGCGAAGGATTCGGTACCACCGATCACATTCGCGTTTCTTACGCGACCTCAGTCGGAGAACTGGATCGCGGCCTCGAGCGCATGCGCAAGTTTTTTGCGGCATTGTAGATTCGGTTACCAACAGAATTCCGAATGCTTACCTGGCGGAGGCGTCAGGTTCGCGTGCTCGCAGTTCTGATCAAAAGAAACGTCCAGACCGCCCGGCATTTGCATCTGACATTCGGAGAATGACTAACCTTTACCCACTGAGAATGCAGCCCGCGTTCGACCCGCGACCCTGGGGAACGACCGATCTTTCTCCTATTTATCCCGATCACAAATTTGACGAGAAGATCGGCGAAGCCTGGCTGACCGGCGATCACTGCAAAGTGGGCAACGGACCGCTGGCGGGACGAACCCTCGCCGACCTCAGCGAAGCGTGCGGACGCCTTTTGGTCGGCGACGCCGCTCGCGACGAGAAGCGCTTCCCGCTGCTGCTAAAGTTCCTGTTTCCTCACGAGAAGCTCTCGGTGCAGGTGCATCCCGATGACGCGCAGGCGCAACGCACCGGGCAACCCTGGGGCAAAACCGAGTGCTGGTATGTCGCTTCGGCCAAGCCGGGCGCGCAAATTGCCCTGGGACTGAAACCCGGCGTCAGCAGTTCAACTTTGCGACCGGCCATCGAAGAAAATCGTGCCGAAGAACTTCTCAACTGGATCAACGTCTACCCCGGTGAGATGATCTACGTGGCGGGCGGCACAGTGCACACGCTGGGCCCGGGATCGATCATTGTCGAGACGCAGCAGCAATCCGATACGACCTACCGGCTCTACGATTATGGACGACCGCGTGAACTGCATTTAAAAGAAGGCTTGGCGGCCGTAAGAGAGAAAGTAGCTTCGGGAAAAGTAGTGAGGCCCGCGCCGTCGCCGATCGGGCGCACGAAGAATACAATCGCCCCCATGATCCGCGCGCCGTATTTTGTTGTCGATCAATTTGATTTAAAGGAAGCTCAGACTTTCGGCGCGACCGACGAGTCTGGCAGGACATCAGTGCAGATTCTGGTCGCCACCGAAGGCTGCGGGATCGTCGAAGCGCCCGGGATGGAGCCTGTCACCTTAGCGAAGGGTGATGCAGCCGTGATTCCCGCATCTTTGGAAGTGTTTGGCGTGCGCCCTCAGTGGGGAGTTACATTTTTAAAAGCTTACGTACCGGGAACTAGTTTGCCAGAACCTGAGACCCGGCTCTGATCTGAGACGTAAGCAAAAATGAATCAGCGTGGCTAAACCATCGAACTTCTATCCCGTGATTCTTGCCGGCGGACGCGGCACGCGCTTCTGGCCCTTGAGCCGCAAACGCTGCGCGAAGCAGTTGCTTCCGCTCGACGGCAAGAAAACCATGATCCAGCAGACGCTCGATCGCCTGCTGCCGCTTGCTCCGGCGAAGCGGGTCTGGATCATCACCAACGACGACTCGCGTGCCGCCATCATTCGTCAGCTCCCGAAACTCGACAAGCGCCTGATCGTCGCCGAACCGATCGGCCGCAACACTGCTCCGGCAGTCGGCCTCGCGGCGTTTCTGCTTTTGCAAAGTGATCCGAAAGCCGTCATAGGACTGTTCCCGTCCGATCACGTGATTGGCAACGAGCAGAGCTACCGCAAGAATGTCGAGCGTGCCATCGAGATCGCGGCCAGCGGAGAGAACATAGTGGTTCTCGGCATCAAGCCAACCCGTCCGGAAACCGGCTATGGCTACATCGAAGCGGGTGCTTCGGATGACGAAGGAGCACTGCGCGTCCGCCGCTTCACCGAGAAGCCCGATGCCGCGCGCGCCACAGAATTCGTTGCAGCCGGGAACTACTACTGGAACAGCGGCATGTTCCTGTGGAGCGCGCAAACCTTGGCCAACGCCTTGCGCGAACACCTGTCAAGCACGGCGACAATTCTCGAGAAAATTGCCGCGACCTACGGCACGCGAAAGTTCGAAGCCACCTTCCGCAAGCTCTACCCCAAGTGCGACAACATCAGCGTAGACTACGCACTGCTCGAGCCACGCTCGGCAAAGGGCGAAAGCGCGAACATCTACTGCATTCCATCCGAGTTTGGATGGAATGACTTGGGCTCATGGACGGCGCTCCACGAGCACCGTACTGCGAAAGAGAAGTCCGCGAACTCAAACGTCCTGGTCGACGACGGCTCATTCACGCTCGACGCCTCAGGCAATTACGTGCACGCGCCAGGAAAATTCGTAGCCGCAGTGGGCGTCGAGAACCTTGTGATCGTAGACACGGGCGACGCATTGCTGATCACTACCCGCGACCGCGCGCAGGACGTAGGCAAAGTAGTGAAGTACCTGGACGACAAGAAGCTTTCGAAATTGACTTAGGTCTTCGGATCGCGAGCCCCGAGCAGTCATTTGCCACAGAAGATGATTGTGAAGTTGCTTGCCAGTAGCTAACAGCCAGAAGCTCGCAGCCGCTTTTATGACTGACATCAAATTCGGTACCGACGGTTGGCGCGGCATCATTGCCGACGACTACACCTACGAAAATGTCCGCCGCGTGGCGGGCGCGATCGCCGCATACGTCCTCAAGCACGAAGACGCCTCCCACGGCGTCATGATCGGCTACGACACGCGTTTCGGATCGGCTCGCTTCGCGCGCCTGGTCGCCGAAGTCATCGCAGGCGCCGGCATTCCCGTTCAACTCGCCAACGACTACACGCCCACTCCCGCCGTCTCTCTCGCCGTGAAACAGCAAGGTGCCGCCGGTGGCGTCATGATCACCTCCAGTCACAATCCGTGGAACTGGAATGGCGTGAAGTTCAAGGGCAAGTTCGGCGGCTCCGCCACTCCGGCCATCATGAGCAAGATCGAGGACGAACTGGCTGCCAACGCGATGCCGAGTGGCAAGAAGGCCGACATAAAGGAAGTTGACTTCAAGCCCGCGCACGTCGCTGCTATGTGCAAGTTCGTAGACCTCGACCTGATCGCCAAAGCCAACCTCAAGTTCGCGATCGATTCTATGTACGGCTCTGGCCGCGGTGTGATGGCCGGCATCTTCGCCGATCGCGGCATCAACCACGTCGCCATCCGCCAGGACATCAATCCGCTCTTCCCGGGCATCAATCCCGAACCGATCGAACCACACATCGATCAACTTAAACAGACCGTAGCGAAAGAGAAATGTCATGCCGGCCTCGCCACTGACGGCGACGCGGATCGCATTGGCGCTGTCGCCGAGGATGGCAGCTTCGTCGATTCGCACAAATGTTTCGCCGTCCTGCTGCGCTGGCTGCTTGAGCGCAAGAAGTGGACGGGCGACGTAGTCCGCGCCTTCAACACCACCAGCATGGTCGACCGCATCGCGGCCAAGCACGGGCGCAGGCTGCACGAGTGCTCCATCGGCTTCAAGCACATTGCCGACATCATGATGGATCACGAAGTCGTCATTGGTGGAGAAGAGTCGGGAGGCATCGGCTACTCGCGTTACCTGCCCGAACGCGACGGCCTGCTGAACTCGCTGCTGCTGGCCAATGTGATGGCCGAAGAAAAGAAGCCGCTGGGCGTGCTGGTGGCCGATCTGCAACGCGAATTTGGCGCGCACTTCTACGGCCGCCGCGACCTCCACATCCCCGACAACGTCAAGCAAGCAGCCATCCAGCGCGCGCGTGCTGACCAAACCACGAGCCTCGGCAAATACAGAGTTGTCAAAAAAGAGAACATGGACGGCGTCAAATTCTTTCTCGACGCGCCGGCCGACAACAACGGCGCCACGCCCTGGATCTTGTTCCGCGCCTCCGGCACCGAGCCCCTGTTGCGTCTCTATTCCGAGGCCGCGAAGCCGGAACTGGTCGCGGAAATCCTCGATCTGGCGAAGACTTTCGTTTCGGCCAGCGGGTAAGTTGTTCTTTCGACAAGCGACTCCACTGTCCGGTAGACACTGAACTTTTGGGCATGCGCGACCAAGCCGCGATGCCTCCTGAATAGTAGATAATTATTAAGCGCAGCCACTCATGAGATTTGCAGAAGACAGTCCAGACATCGCCGCCGACACGCCCGAAGCGCGGCGCTATAACCGCATCCATCGCTGGTTAGAATTCAGTGATTTTGCGCTGGGTCTCGCCTTCCTGTTGATTCTTCTGCTTTCCGGATGGAACGCCGTGTTGCGCGATTGGGCCTACCGGTTCGCGTTTCAGAACTACACTCTCTCGGTCTTCATCTACGTCTTCATGCTCCTGCTGGGTGGAAAACTGCTCGGCATCGGACTCGACTACTATGGCCTCCGCCTGGAACGCCGCTTTCAACTCACCACCCAGAAGACGCGCTCCTGGCTCTGGGACGAGACCAAGGGTTTCCTGGTCGGGCTCCTCTTTGCCGCCATCATCGCCGAGTTGCTCTATTTCACCATTCGCCAATCGCCGCAGCACTGGTGGATTTTTTCCTGGGCTATGTTCATGGGCCTGTTCATCGTGCTCGCGCAGATCGCGCCCCTCGTTCTTTTCCCGATCTTCTACAAGTTCGAGCCCCTTGAGAACGACGACTTGAAGCAACGGCTGGTCCGGCTCAGCGAGAGCGCCGGCACAAAAGTCCGGGGCATCTACAAGTGGCATCTGTCCGAAAAGAGCCGCAAGGCCAACGCAGCCCTGACCGGCTTAGGCGCAACGCGCCGCATCATCTTGGCCGACACACTGCTCGACCACTACTCTCCGGAAGAAATCGAAGCCGTGTTGGCGCACGAACTCGGGCATCATGTGCACAAGCACATCCTGAAAAGCATTTTCGTGCAGGCGGGCGTGACTCTGTTCGGCTTCTGGGCGGCGAACTACGTGCTGCACCTCTCCATCGAACAGTGGTCCATGTTCGATACCATGTCGGATTTCTCGAATTTGCCGCTGCTGGTCCTGATTTCGACCGTGCTGTCAGTCGTACTGATGCCAGCCATGAACGCGTACTCGCGCTTCAATGAGCGCCAGGCCGACCGCTACGCTTTCAAAACGATCCGCAGCGTCCAGCCGTTCATTACGTCCATGAACAAACTGGCCGCGCAAAACCTGGCCGAGCGCACGCCGTCGCGCTGGGTCGAGTGGCTCTTCCACTCGCATCCGGCAATCTCGCGCCGCGTAGCCGCCGCCGAAGCCTGGAAGATGCGCCTGGCCGCAGACCCCCGCTCTTAGATGCTTGTCACCACCCGCGCTCTTGGAATGCCATCACTCGCCGTTCTTTGGACCGGCATCTCCCCCGCTCTGGACTGGCACACCTCGGGAAGGGCCGACTTCAGTCGGGCCAACAATGACGAATCTTTGGGCGGCTTTAGCCGCTGAGGTTTGCTCTTTCGAGTGTCGGCAGCGCTGAAGCGCGAAATCATTCCAGCCGCTACGGCACGACTGAAGTCGTGCCCTTCCCATGGCTTCATCCGCCGCTTCTTGCCAACAACTCCGTCACCCGCCGCAAATCCTCGGCCGTATCCACCCCGACCGTATCAAACGGCGTCTCTCCCACATGAATCGAAATGCCGTTCTCAAGGAAGCGTAGCTGCTCCAACCGCTCAGCCTTTTCAAGCAACGACTCAGGCAGCTTGACGAACCGATCCAGCGCCGCTTTCCGGTACGCATAAAATCCAAGGTGCTTGAAATACGCCGGGCCGACCTTGTCGCGATCGTAAGGAATCGTTGCCCGCGAGAAATAAAGCGCCCGCCCGTTGCCATCCGTCACCACCTTCACCGCATTCGGATTGGCAACATCTTCCGCCCCGCAAGGTGTCTTCAACGTTCCGACCTGCACATCCGGATCCTCCATCACCCGCAGCAGCGACGCGATATGTTCCGGTCGCGTGAGCGGCTCGTCTCCCTGCACATTGAGGTAAACATCAGCGGCCGCGAAGTTCGATACCTCGTGCACGCGCTCCGTTCCGCTGCGATGCTGCGCCGAGGTCATGCGCGCATGCCAGCCTTGCCGGTTGCAGACATCCACAATCTCCTGCGAGTCAGTCGCGATAATCACGCCGTCCAGCAGTGGCGAGGCGCAGACGCCTCGGTAAACGTGGCCGATCATGGGCAATCCGCCAATATCGCGGAGGGCTTTCCGATCCAATCGGGTAGACGCAAGGCGCGCGGGGATCACGGCAATGGCTTTCATGGGTCTGAGTAGTGTCTTAGGAAGTGGCGCGACTTGCAACTCGGGCACGCGACGACGAGCCGCGAACCCCGCCGACTCCGGCAACACTGCAAACCACAGGTTTGACACTCCGCGAGCGCGCCTCTTAGAATCGATAAGCTGACCGCAGCGGCCGAGCCACTCCGCTGCTGCACCCGTCGGCATCAGCCGATCATCTCTCCTGATTTGTTTCCAGCAATGGCGGTGTAGCTCAGGTGGCTAGAGCGAGGGTCTCATAATCCCTAGGTCGTTGGTTCGAGTCCAACCGCCGCCACCACATTTAAGCGGGATGGAAATCATCACAATATACCGAGGCTCCTAGGACTCGCGCAGACTTTGCGGCTAGCGATCGCCAATAGTTTTCGGGGTAGAGCCTTCACTGACGCCGAAATCAGGCAGATCAACCCTCAGCTGAATCTACCGCCGTCGGATCTGGCGTGCCGGCGATTCCAAATAGTCGTCGATCGTTTCTCCCGGCCCACGCTCCAATCCCGGGAATGTAGCCTTTGGCGTATAACCTCGCAACGGAGTCATTGCCGAACTAGCCGAAGGGCTCGCCTACACCCACGACAGATCCCGGGTCACCAGCCACTTGCCCACCGGTGTCCTGGTCTTTACCCACAACTTGGCGGCGAAGTACTTGCGATACGCGCTTTTCATGCGCGCCAGTTCCGCCCGCTTCGAAGCCGGCGTGCTGAGCGCGTATCCATTGCGCTGCAGACTTTCTCCAATCAGGCTTTCGAGGATCTCCAGTTCGTCGGCGCGGAGGTCAGTTTTCCAGCGCCCGATCGGACTGCGCGATTCGCCCTGAAACGCCGTGTTGGGCGACGCCACCGACCCGATCGCCACACGCATGATCTGTTCATGGTCCATGCGGTGTTCGATAAATGGCTCAACTCGTGCCAACACTTCTTTCGGACGCTGCACCAGGTCCTCGTAATGCAACTCGAGGTAGTCTCCGCCCAGTTTTTTCCCCGCGGCCTGCCCTTTGCTGACGATCCATTCCCAATACACGCTGGCCGCCATGGCAGGCCGCAGTCGGTCGGTCGGCAGACGCTTGATCTGGCCTTTCTTCTCCCACGACAGCGCGACATCGCGCCCGTCGCGAATCACATGAATGACCAGCGCTTCCGGGATGGTTTTCTTGATCCAGTCGAGATACAGCAGGTGGTCGGGCGTGGTCTCAGCCCAGCGCTCCACCCCCTGCTTGCGACACATCGCTTCCATCACGATACGCAGGAAGTCGCCCCCGTTCCGGCATTCGCTCAGAACCCGCGGCTCGACCTCGTCGGGAGTGAGTTCGGTGCGCGTGTACAGGCGGGATTGGTACCACGCGTCGAGCATCCGCCGGCGGTTTGCCAGCACGCGGAGGGGACGAAAACGCGGCTCAAGCAGGTTGAAGACTTGCGACTCCATCCGGTACACCGCGAAGTTCCCGGACGAAAGAACCATGTGGTAAAGCAGGGTCGTGCCCGAACGGCTGCATCCCAACACGAAGACCGGGGCCTTACTGCGGGCGCTCATGCGGTTGCGCGAATCGGTCGCCTCCGCAGCCCCGCACCGTTTTGGACGGCGGGTCTTCGAGGTTCCATGACAAGCGGTGCTTCTGCGTTCCGGCCGTTGGCGTTCTGCACCACGGCCCGCCCATCCTCGCGCCGCATGGTCCAGTTGCCATCGACCCGTTCCACCACTGTGATCGCTCCCGTGCTCGGCCCGCCGCACACCGGGACTTCGGTTTTGTCGCCGCCCTCAATAATGACCGTGGCGGCCAGCAGGTTGCGCACGTGCGTCACAGCCAGTACGTAACCTTCTGCGCCGTCGGCTAGTGCCAACAAATGCCTAAGCCGTTCGGCGTACCGGCCATAAAATTGATCAAACGACTCTCCACTGGGTGCCGCCAGATCGGGGTGCTCGTTCAACATGTTCAGGAACGGCAGGATGTCCTTGACTTTCTCTCCGCCAAACACTCCCAGATTCCACGGCCGCAATTCGGGCGTCGCCGTAATCCGGGCTCTGATCTTGCGTTTTAAAATCTGCGCGGTCTGGCGCGCCCGCTTCAAGTCCGAGCAATAGATCGCCTCGATGGGATATCCGTGAAGTTTCTCTGCGGTATCCACTGCCTCTTGCATGCCAGTCTCATCCAGCGGAACGTCGAGCCACCCCCGGAGCCGCTCGTCCTCGCCCGGCTTGTTCAGCGGTGTGTGTCCGTGTCTCACCAGTATCAGTTTCCCCATGATTCTCTCGTTCTCCTCGATCTCGTTCGGAATCGCCTTCGGGTCGCGGTCCTCGCCATTACAGGTGGAGCAGGCACTTTGGCATTCAGATCGGAAGCGGGAATAGTTGGGGAAGAACGATCGTGTAAGCCATTCCAGCGCGTGCACAATGCAATTCCAGTCCTTGAAAGTCTACAAACTTGATAGACATAGCAAGGGATACAGCAAGTGATTCGCCATCGCGCAGGAATTGTTACATCAATATGAATAGAGTCACTTAGCTGTTGGGTAGAAAGGGGTTACGCCGCGCCGCAGTGCAATCTCTTGCACACAAGTATCACTTTTGTTCGGGGAGTACGCACGAGGACACCTTCGCCCACTACCGCCGAAATAACGTCACTGGCCCATATCCTGCTACTGAATCCACACCGTCTTGATGTTGGTGAATTCATGAATTCCATGGACGCCCAGTTCCCGTCCATGGCCGGATGACTTCACCCCGCCGAAGGGGAGACGCGGATCCGACGCCACCATCTTGTTGATGAAAACCATCCCGGCTTCCAGTTCGTTGATCAAGCGCTCGCGCTCGGCGTCGTCCTGTGTCCAGGCGCTCGCGCCCAATCCAAAGCGGCTGTCGTTCGCCAGCCGGATCGCCTCATCCAGATCCTTCACCCGAAACAGAGAAGCCACCGGTCCGAAAAATTCTTCTTTGTAGGCGGGGGAATTCGGAGGAATGTTGGTGAGCACAGTCGGCGCGTAGTAGTATCCGGCGCGCTTCAGAGGCTGGCCGCCGGTGACTAATTTCGCGCCCGCATCGACCGTCTTGCGTACATCGGCGTGCAGGGACGTCACCGCATCGGCATTAGCCAACGGACCCAGTTCGGTCTTGTCATCCATGGGGTCGCCCACGACTAGCGCTTCCATGCGCGCTACGAACTTTTTCTCGAAGGCATCCGCAATCGTTTCGTCCACGATGAACCGCTTCGCCGCGATGCACGATTGCCCGTTGTTAATGATGCGCGCTTCCACCGCAGTCGCTACGGCAGCTTCCAAGTCCGCGCTGGGCATCACGATGAAAGGATCGCTGCCGCCGAGCTCGAGCACCACTTTCTTGATCCGCTTGGCCGCACCCACGCCGACCTGAATGCCGGCCTGCTCGCTGCCGGTCAGCGTCGCTGCCACAATCCGCGGATCGTTCAGCAGATCCTCCACCTTCGCCGCCCCGATCAGAAAAGTCTGAAACGCGCCTTCCGGAAATCCCGCCCGCCGGAAGATTTCTTCAATCTTGAGCGCGCACTGGGGAACGTTCGAAGCATGCTTGAGCAGTCCCACGTTACCCGCCATCAGGGCCGGGGCTGCAAATCGGAACACTTGCCAGAAGGGAAAATTCCACGGCATCACCGCCAGCACCGGCCCCAGCGGCTGGTACCGGATGAAGCTCTTGCGCGCAGGAGTCTCCACGACTTCATCCGCCATGAAGCGTTCCGCGTTCTCGGCGTAGTATCGACAGGCGGTCGCGCACTTGGCCGCCTCCGCGACGGCGGCCTTGTAGGGCTTGCCCATCTCCAGCGTCATCATCCGGCCGCACGCTTCTTTTTCGGCCTCAAGGACTTCCGCAGCCTTCATCATCTTTCGCGCCCGCTCCGCGAATGGCACCTTCCGATACTCGGGAAAAGTCTCGGCTGCACGCTTCACCTTTGCTTCCACTTCCGCGTCCGTAAGCGGCTCGAACTTCTTGACGAGTTCTCCGGTGGCGGGATTGATTGTGGCGATGGCCATAATGCAGGGACCTCCGGGTCAGTTTTCCGGCCTGCGCTCAGACAGCAGGCATGGCGCAAGCCGTCGAACCAATCACGATATCACTTTCAGATTCCCGCAGAAGTGTTGGCCGCAAGTGATCAATTCTGCGCCACGACCGATGTACTCGGGCCAATCGACGGGACTCACGCTAACGGCTAGCCTCAAGCTAATCGCAGGGGCAATGTCCGAGCCGACCGACTCCAGCAATCAGTTAAACGAACAAAGCCGCGCAACCGAGCAAGTCGCGCAAGCGAGCAGGCAAGCATCGAGCAAGCCAGCAAGAGGCATTACAACGAGCTAAGGCAGCAGGAGGCAATACAACGAGCAAGGCTGCAGGCAACTCAAGCGAGCCAGCCGCGCAGCGGCGGCATAAGAAAGCCCAGTGCGTAAGCACTGGGTAAAAGCGCAGCAAATGTAGCGAGCCCCTGCGGGGGCGGCACCCACACGCAGCGGGCACAAGCCCGCAAGCTCCCAAACTTGGCGGTTGAAGATTGAGCGCGCGACCAGCTAAAAAAAACGGAGCCGAGCATTGTGACCAATGCTCGGCTAAACAGTCAGTGGAGAAGCTTTGCTACTGAATCGAACTTGCTGCTTGCGAGAAAACACCGTTGGCGTTGGAGCCGATCATCCGAACCGTGCCAACCACCAGCACGAGAATCACAGCCAGCATCACAGCGTATTCAGCGATGTCCTGACCTTGATCATCTGACCAAAGCCTGGCAAGTAGGGGGAGGACTGACATGTTCCGTTACCTTCCTGAAATTGGAGTGGAGACGGGCACATTATTACCTAAAGGCCTGAGGAAAACTATGTGACTAAAGTAAATGTACTGTTGGACAAGTTGAGTCGCCCCTTCGTGTACCGCGCCCAAAATGTCCTTGCGAGTAATGCGGGCTGTGGAAATCCCCGAGCCTGTGGTCAGATTGCTCGCAAATTTCCGGTCCAGCCCTGGGCAGGCATGACGTTCATTGGGTGGTCGACCGCTGGCTCTCGAGTTCCGCCTGGCGGCGCTCCAGCCACGCGTCCACGCTGAGAATCCCCCCGCCCTTGCTCGCGATGAACAGGAACGCGAAGCAATTCGCGACCACAATCTCGCCTCCATTCAGAATCGGCCAGAAGCGCAAGTGCGCATGCACCAGGAAGTACGCGACCGCCATCTCTCCCGACAGCACGAACGCGATCGGCGAAGTGAACAAGCCGACCATCAGCAGCGTTCCGCCGATGGTCTCGATAAAGCCCGCAGCCATCCACAGACCCTGCGGATTTCCTTCGCCCTCAAGCAGCCCGAAAACTTTCTGGACGCCGTGGCACAAAATCATGAATCCCATCATGAACCGCATCAGGACGTACGCTTCTTCTTTCCATTTCCCGAGAAGTGGCTCCATTTCCCCCGACCTCCCAACCGGTGTGGGTAAAGCCAGCGCAGCGCGCAGAAATTATAGTCGTTGCTCTCAAAAACGCAGTCGTTGCACGGAAGGTTTTACATTGAGCGCGCGGGCTCTAAGACGGTTTGGGGAACGGCACGACTTCATAGCCTGCGGTAAAACTCGGCCTCTGACGGTTCGTGGGAGGGCACGACTTCAAAGGCTGCGGAAAGCTCCAAGCCTTGGCAAGAACAGCAAGGGCACGACTTCAGGTCCGCGGAAAAACTCTGCCTCGCGGCGTCTTGTGGGAAGGGCACGACTTCAGTCGTGCCGTAAACTCGCCAAAAATTTGTCGGCGCTTTAGCGCCTGAGGTGCGCTTTCTGCGTCTCCAGGGACTTTTTCCGCAACCTCTAAAGTCGGGCCCTTCCCAAGCGTTCGCGAACGCTAAATGGGATCAGCGTGATAAGACGGCTTCTGATAAGTCCCGGAGATGCTCACCGGAATCCTGGCTCCGCCGCGCCGGTTCTTCTTCAGGAAAGGATCAATTGCCTTCAGCAGGAACGACTTTATTCCGGAGGTAGCCTCCGGCAGCTTCGCATCCATGTAGAGCATGCCTCGCAGATCGACTTTCTGCGTGATGAGATCGAAGGTGCCGTTCATTTTCGCCCGCGCTCCGGGCACGCGGAACCGCAGCCCGCTGAAAGTCGCGATCCCGTCCTTCACCACCACGTGGCCTTCCAGGTCGGATAGCACCCGATCGGGATTGTCCGTCTGATCGCCCTGACCCTGTCCGGCCGTGCTCAGCTTGTTCACGCTGGTTTGCGTCTCTTCACTGGTAAAGCGCGCCGACTCGATCCCGAAATCCCCTTCGAGCTGCACGCGCTTGAGAAAGGCCGCTTTCCCCGCAGGCACGCGCGTCTGCGCTCGCAGGCTGATCGTGCCATTGAGCGGTGCCTGCTTGTCGGACACAAACATCATCAGCAAATCCTGAATCCGCCCGTCGCGAACGCTGAAGTTCAAGTCGGCCCGCTTGCCGTCTTGCTCCCGGTGCGATGCCACGCTTCCGCGGGTGAAGATCACGGTCTTCACCAGCTTGGCCTGCACCTGGTCCAGCGTCACGTCGCCGTTGGTCGCATCGACTTCGGCGTGGAACTCGCTACTCAAGTCGAGCTTGTGCGGCGTGTCGGTAGTCGAGAAGTCGGGAATCGACGTTCGCCCCTTGATGTCGATGCTGTCGAGGTTGCCTTCGAAAACGCCGTCCGAAGCAAGAATCCCCGCGATCCCGCCGAAAGAACCCAGGTCGGCATTGCGGAAGGTGTAGTTCCCCTTCAACGGAGTTTCGCTGACCACTTTCTTGTTCCACGGGCCGAACGTTCCGCTGGCTTCAATATCGCCCGGCGGCTGCGGGTTCGCCAGGTTCACCTCAAACTTCATCGGATCCTGCGACGCCAGGTGTGGCCCGTGAATTTCCGGATGGAAAACAAGATGGGCGGTTGCTTAGGATTGTGCCGCACAAACTGCAGCTCCGCCCCATTCGCGATCAGCGTGTCGACGACTACGTCGCTCTCGGTCGGCTTCCAGCCCGGCCCGGTTCCGATGGGAGGGAACGAGGCCTCGACGCCGTCGGCGCGAATCACCGCGATATGCTTCTGGATCAGGCCGGTCCATTTGCCCTTGATGGTGAGCTGCCGGATCTTCATCACTTCCTGCTCCCCGGGCTTATTGCCGCGAGTGAGCGTCACCGATTCCAAATAACATCCGGGATGCGGCAGGAAGTTCCGGTGGAACGCGCCGAACGTCACCTTGCTGTCGGTAGCCTGCTCCAGTTGCGCAACCACGTTGGCGGGCGTGAACGGCCAGTCGCGAACGAAGAAGACCGCGCCCCCGATCAGGATGACGCCGAGCAACAGTGCCGCGAGCAGCCACCAACGCCGCGCCGAAGGTCTTTCGGGCGCGCGCGGCTGCACGATTTTCGGTTGCTCGAGGGTCGCGGGCATTGCAAGGATCCTACGCCAAAGCCTTGCGGTTGAGATGCTGTTTTCAAACGCGGCTCGACTGAAAATCTTTTGTACGAGATTTGCCCGATGGAAATGCGGTTGAAGTAGGGTGAGGGTTTTGATGTAAACGCTGATCGCGTCAGTTATCAGGTTCGTTGTTGGTAACAGACAGTTTCATCGCGTCATCCTGCTCGCCAACCCGGTACAATGAACGCGCAATGCGCGTCACATACACCCTCTCGTGGGACGAATTTGCAGAGGTCTACACTGACTCATGGCCCAAACCGAATGTTGTAGCCATTGTCGCTACTGCTGGCTTCGCGATGGCCTTTGCGGTGTTCGGATTCCTTTTGGCACGCGCTCTCGGTCCCGAGGAATGGCGCATAGGCCTGGCTTTCTACAGTTGTTCCGTCTTCCTCGCGGGTCTTGCTATTTGGGAATCAAAAGGCCGGACAACCCAGCTCAAGAAGGAAAAAGTGAAGGAGGCACGGTCTCTCTACGAGCGGTTTTACTCGCAGGAGCAAGTCTTTACGATTGATCAGGAGAAGTGGGGTCACGAAACAGAAACCAGCAAGAAAGAAATGACCTGGGCGGGGCTGCTCTCAACTGTCGAGCGACAAAATGTGGTAGCACTGGTCGCTAAGGACCAGTTAACGGTGGTTCCAAAGAGGAGCCTCACCCCAGACACTCTGGATTTACTACGCCAGGCTGCGTTGCGCATTCCAGGAACAAAATGCAATTTTCATCCTTCATTCTGGAACTGGGTGCTGACTGAGTTTACTTTGCCTTGGAGGAACCGACCGTTCTCTGTGCTGGTCGGTTACGTTCTTGGCGTTGGCGCCTTAGTGTTCATGATTCGTCGCCTGGACAGCCCCGCTAAGCCAGGAGATTTTTTTTGGGGTGAGCTTCTTTGTGCTTTGATTTTGTTCATTATTGTCACTGCTCAGATCTGGTATTTGGTGCTCAGTTATGTGGTTTCCTACGACGACCTGGGGCTTCCGTTTGAAGCAGAGTTCTCGGACAAAGGGATGCGAGTGAAGAAGCTAAAGGTGGAGTCCTTCCGCTCGTGGCTATTGTTTCAGAAGTTTCAAGAAAATCGAAGGTGTCTCATCTTGCACGCGGATGCTAACCGACATTACATCCTTGATAAGAGCAGCTTTTCACCACAAGAGCTTCAGGCCGTACGCATATTGCTCCAAACGACCCTCGCAGGGGACTGAGTCCACCGCCGTGGGGGGCTGCACTTTAGCCGTTTGGATCAATACGCCGACGAACAGAAAACTGGATTGCTGCTGCAAAATCGCCATCTCTCCAATTTACCGCCTTCGGTGGATGCGAGAACCAGCCGCTGGATTGCATGGGAGTGCCGCGACTTTAGCGCCGAATCGAAAACAGAGGTACAGCCGGCCGGGTTGGTTTTTAGTAACACCCCTCAGCGGCTGAAGCCGCCGTTGTGGAGCGAACGTTGGCGGCGCGCCTAAAGGCGCGCCCTGATACGAACCTCGCGAACTTTCAGTCTCGGGACTTCAAATCCCAAGCACGAGCCTTTGAAACCCCGAAACTGAAACGTGAACTCGATACGCGGGACCTGACACCTGACACCTAAGACCTGAGACCTGCCTCCCTCACTTCCCCTCAATCACCTTCCGAATCCGCTCAAACGCCCAGTCAATCTCTTCGCGGCTGATGACCAGCGGCGGCGCAATGCGGATCACGCGGTCATGCGTCTCCTTGCAGAGCACGCCCTCTTCCTTCAGCGCTTCGCAGTACGGACGCGCCGGCTTCGTGTCAGTTCGATGCCGATCCACAACCCGATCCCGCGAACTTCCTTCACCTTCGGACTGCGCAGCGTTTTCAGCAGCCCGAGGAAGTACGTCGCCCAGTTCCGCCGACCGCTCCACCAGGTGCTCGTCGATCAGCACCCGCAGCGCCGTGCGCGCCACCGCGCAGCCCAGCGGATTTCCGCCGAACGTGCTGCCATGGTCGCCCGGATTGAAGCACTCCAAGGATTTCATTCGACGACAGCACCGCCGACACTGGATAAAATCCGCCAGCCAGCGCCTTGCCGACGATCACCATGTCGGGACGGATGCCTTCGTGCATGTAGGCGAACAGTTTCCCGGTGCGTCCCAGGCCCGATTGAATCTCATCGGTAACCAGCAGCACGCGATTCTGCCGGCAGATTTCTGGCCGCCTGCTTCAGAAAGCCCTTGGGCGGAATGCACGATGCCAGCCTCGCCCTGAATCGGTTCCACCAGGAAACGCGCACGTATTCGGCGTGATCGCCGCCCGCAGCGCCTCGATGTCGCCAAACGGAATGACCTTGAACCCGGGCGTGAACGGCCCGAAGCCATCGCGATACTGCTCGTCGGTCGAGAAGCTGACGATCGTCATCGTGCGCCCGTGAAAATTGTTGGCGCACACGATGATTTCGGCCTTGTTCTCCGGAATGCCTTTGACCTTGTATCCCCACTTGCGCGCGGTCTTGATCGCCGTCTCCACCGCCTCGGCGCCGGAGTTCATGGGCAGCGCCTTGTCGAAGCCGGTCAGCTCGTGCAGTTCGCGGTAGAACGGGCCGCAGTTGATCGTTGCGAAATGCGCGCGAGGTCAGCGTCACTTTGCTGGCCTGGTCCATCAGCGTGTGCAGAATCCGCGGATGGCAATGCCCCTGGTTCACCGCCGAATAGGCCGCCAGGCAATCGAGGTAGCGTTTTCCCTCGACGTCATATACCCACACGCCCTCGGCGCGCTCGATCACAACATCGAGCGGATGGTAGTTGTGGGCGCCAAACTGGTTCTCCAGTTCGACGAAGTCCTGCGTGCGCTTCTCGGGGTACGGCATGGCAACTTTCGGCAGTAAGCAGTCGCTCTCCTGAATTACTCTTTCTCCAACAGCATGGTCAGCAGCGCCATGCGCACATACAGACCATTGCTCGCCTGGCGGAAATACAGCGCGCGCGGATCGTCGTCCACGGATCTTGTCCAGCTCCACCGTGCGCGGCAGCGGATGCAGGATCAGTGCGTCCGCTTTCATCCGCTGCAGCACCGACGAGTCGATTGCATACCGCTCGCAGCGTCGCCCGGTCGCACATCCGTTCCGGCCGGATTCGCGTCTGGTACACCACATCCACCTCTCCCATCACGCGCTCCAGATCGGACTCCAGCTCGTAGCTGCACGTCGTGCTCGTCAAGGTAGTCGAGGATGTCGGCCTTCATCTGCAGTCTCGGGAGGACTGACGAAATACATCTTCACGCGCTCGAACTTCGCGAGCAGATAGGCCAGCGACCGCGCGGTGCGGCCCTTGTCGAGTTCGCCGATCAACGCGACGCTCAGTCCGTTCAACGTGCGCTCGCGGTAGATCGTGTAGAGATCAAGCAGGGCCTGCGTCGGATGCTGCCCGCCGTCGCCATCGCCCGCATTGATCACCGGCACCGGCGAAACCAGCGCCGCGCGCTTCGCCCCGCCCTCCTGATGATGGCGGATTACGATGACATCCGAGTAGCAGCCCAGGATGCGGATCGAATCCTCCACCTGCTCGCCATCGATCTCCGACGAAAACGCGCTCGCGTGCTCGGTCGAGAGCACGCGCCCGCCCAAGCGGTGCATGGCCGCTTCAAACGAGAAGCGAGTGCGCGTGGAAGGGGAATAGAACAGCGTCGCCATGATGCGGTTCTGATAATCGAGCGAGCCGCCCCGCGCCACGATGCGCTCCATCCCGCGTGCCCGGTCGAACAACTCCATCAGCAGCGGCACGGTGAACTGCTGCGACTCAACCACATGCCGGAGCTTCGATCCCCGAAATGCATTCAAGGGTGGTGGAGACAGCGTGGTTGGTTCTGCCATGGCTACCGTCCTCCCATCGGAACGTGCGCGTCGAGCTGCACGTCGACCTGCACGCTGTGTTCGGCCGGGAACACATGCGTCCCGGCCAGGCCGGCAATCGCGTGCCGCAAGTTGTCGCAGGAAGTGATGATGGCTTCCTGCCCGCCATTCTTCAGAAAGCGCAGTACCGACTCGATCTTCGGTCCCATGTTTCCCGGTGGAAAATGTCCCGCCTGCAAGTAGGCCTGCAGTTCGTCGGCGCGAACTTCCCGCAAAGCGCGCTGCGTGGGCTTCTTGTAGTCGAGATAAACGAAATCCGTGTCGGTCGAAATGACAAATAGGTCGACGCCCAGCAGCGACGCCAGCAGCGCCGACGCGCGGTCCTTGTCGATCACCGCCTCCACCCCAGTCAGCTTGTCATCTTTCCACATCACAGGGATGCCGCCGCCGCCGCAGGCGATCACCAGCACGTTGCGCTCGACCAGGTCGCGGATCACTTCAATCTCGACGATCTCCACCGGTTCGGGTGAAGGCACCACCCGGCGATAGCCGCGCGAGGCGTCCTCAACGATCTTCCACCCGAACTGCCGCTGGCGCTCTTCGGCCTCAGCCTGCGAATAAAAAGGGCCGACCGGCTTGGTCGGATTCTGCATGGCGGGATCAAGCGGAGAAACTACGCTCTGGGTCAGCAGCGTGACAACGGGAACGTGCAGTCCGGCGGCCTTCAATTCGGTTTCGATCGACTGCTCAAGCAGGTAGCCGATCTCACCTTGCGTGCAGGCATCGCACACATCGAGCGGCTGCCCGGGAACCTCACTGGCTGCGCGCTCGGATCGCAACAATGCTGCTCCAACCTGCGGCCCGTTGCCGTGCGTGAGCACAAGCCGGTAGCCGGCCGCGCACAACGCCACGATCTGCTCCGCAGTGCGGCGCGCGTTCGCCCGTTGCTCGGCGACCGTGCCCTTCTCGCCCGCGCGGATCAGCGAATTCCCGCCGACTGCCAGTAGGATCGTTTTCATGGATCACCGGCCACATCGTTCAAGTGGACCGTAGCGCCCGCAGCCTGCCCTGAGCCTGCCGAAGGGTCCCGCCGGCAGTCTGGCGGGCGTCCCCGCCCACCGCCCAATTCACACTCGATCACCGTAGGGTCTCGAAATACACATCTTCCGCCATCCTCAAACGTGCAACGTCTCGTGCAACTCTTCCAGGCTCGGCAAGCGCACGAATTCGCCTTTCATGAGTTCGAGAAGAATCGCCTTCTGCGCATGCAGACGGTTCTCCGCCTGCTGAAAGACCGCCGAGCGCGGCGAATCGATCACGTCATTGGTCACTTCGTCGCCCCGATGCGCCGGCAGGCAATGCAGGAACATCGCATCGCGCTTGGCCTTGCGGAACAGCTGCGCATTCACCTGGAACGGCCGGAAAATCTTGGCGCGCTTCTCGGCTTCAGCTTCCAGTCCCATGCTGGCCCACACGTCGGTGTAGACCACATCCGCTCCGGCAACCGCTTCCACTGGATCATTCGTGATTGTGCAGCTCGCGCCCGTCTCCTTCGCCCGATGACGCGCCCACTTCACGGCTTCTGCCTTCGGCTCATAACCATGGGGAGTGGCCACCGACACGTGCACGCCCAGTTGCGCCCCGGCAAACATCAGCGAGTGCGCCACGTTGTTGCCGTCACCCACAAACGCCAGCTTCAGCCCTTCCAGCTTGCCCTTCATTTCCCAGATGGTGAGGTAGTCGGCCATCGCCTGGCAGGGGTGGCTGTAGTCGGTCAGCCCATTGATCACCGGAATACTCGCGTACTCCGCCAGTTGCTCGACGATTTCGTGCGCGAAGGTCCGGATCATGATGCCCTGCACCATGCGCTCCAGATTCTTCGCTACGTCATACACCGACTCGCGCTTGCCCAGGTTGATCTCGGCCGGCGACAGGTAGACGGAAAATCCGCCGAGCTGCTGGATGCCGACATCGAAGCTCACCCGCGTGCGCAGCGAAGGCTTCTCGAATATCAAGGCCAGCGTCTCGCGCTTTAACGCATCGCTGTAGGTTGTCGGATGCGCCTTGATCTGCCGCGCCAGAATCAGGAAGTAGAGAATCTCGTCGGGCGTGAAGTCCCGGATCGAGAGAAAGTCATTTCCTTTCATCGCGTGCCTCCCGCCACCAGCGGTTCGTGCTCGTGCACAAACTTGGCCAGCAGTTCCGACAGGCCCGGAGTCGTGCGTTCTTCCACCTGGTAGGTCACGCGGAGATTCGGCTTGTCGATCTTGATCACGCGGGCCAGGTCGATGGGCGTCGCGATCAACACTAGGTCGCAGGGCGTGCGCCGGATCGTCTCTTCCAGTTCATGCCGCTGCATGTCGCTGTAGCCCATGGCGGGCAGCAGGCTGGTCAAGTGTCCGTACTTCTCGAACGTTGTGCGAATCGACCCCACCGCGTACGGGCGCGGATCGATCAGTTCCGCCGCACCATACTGCCGCGCAGCAACCACACCGGCTCCGTATGGCATCTCGCCATGAGTGAGCGTCGGGCCGTCTTCCACCACCAGCACACGCTTCCCGCGAACCGATTCCGGATCGTCAATAAACACGCGGCAAGCGGTATCGAAGACGATCGCATCCGGATTGCTCAGCTGGATGTTTCTCCGAACCGTCTCGATGTCGTGCGCCTGCGCGGTGTCCACCTTGTTCATGATCAGCACATCGGCGCGGCGCAGGTTCACTTCGCCGGGATAGTACGCAAGCTCGTGGCCCGGCCGATGCGGATCAACCACCACGATCTCCAGATCCGACTTGTAGAAAGGTGTGTCGTTGTTGCCGCCATCCCACAGGATGACATCGGCTTCGCGCTCGGCTTCACGCAGGATGCGTTCATAGTCCACGCCCGCATACACAATCGTGCCCTGGCGGATATGCGGCTCGTACTCCTCACGCTCTTCGATCGTGCACTGATGACGGTCGAGATCTTCCATCACGGCAAAGCGCTGCACTGCCTGTGCCGCCAGATCGCCATAGGGCATGGGATGCCGGATCGCCACCGGCTTGCGTCCCAGCTGATGAAGCCGATCGGCCACCAGCCGCGACACCGGGCTCTTCCCGCATCCCGTGCGTACCGCGCACACGGAAATTACCGGTAGGTGCGATGCAACCTGCGTGTGCTCGGCGCCCAACAGCCAGAAGTCGGCGCCGGCCGCGCCCGCGCGCGAGGCCAGGTGCATCAGGTTCTGATGCGCGATGTCGCTGTACGAGAAGACCACGATGTCGACCCCGTAATCCGCGATCAACTTCTCCATATCCTTCTCTTCGAAGATAGGAATGCCTTCGGGATACAGGCGTCCGGAGAGCGAAGGCGGATACTGCCGTCCGGCAATGTCAGGAATCTGCGTGGCCGTGAAAGCGACCACCCGGTAGTCGAGGTTGTGGCGGAAGAAGACGTTGAAGTTATGGAAGTCTCGGCCCGCAGCACCGAGCAAAAGGACGGTTTTCATAGAGACCTCACCGCGCTGAAGTTACCCTGCATCTTCCCTTGCCCCACGGGCCGTCGGCTGTGCTGGGAATCACTCGCGGGTGTGACCTCAACCACTCTGCGAGGCCCTCCGACTGATTGCGGAAAGACCTCGCCGTTCCTGGGGCCGGTTCGGCATTGGCAGCCCCGTCAATAGCTAGAAGATACTATTTGCGCATTAGAGGGGCTGTGGCGCACGATCGCCGGCCAGGATGACCTCAGATATCACCCAGCCCTCAGATCGCGCTGTATGGGCCCATAAACGCCATTAATGGGCATTCTGGAAGATGGTCGCAGGCTCTTTCGGAGGATGGAAATCGTCCGCACGCAGTTTCAATAACTTAGCTAGAAGAGAACTAAATTGTCTCGCCCAAAATTCGATCCCATCGAAACTGCGCGGCGAGCTCGGTTACGGAAAGATCACGAAGGCGCGTCAGCCTGCCCACCACCTGCGCTGTTGCGTTTTGCAGCAGTCAGGTCGGGCGCTAGGCCGTCCGCTTCGCTGTCGACTCGCGGATCACCAGTTCGGGCTGGATCGCGATTTCCTTTGGTTCGTCTTTGCTGCTTTCAATTCGATCGAGCAAGGTCTGCGCCGCGATCGCCCCCATGCGCAACAGAGGCTGACGCACTGTGGTGAGACTGGGAGTGTTGTACGCGGCGCCCTGGATGTCGTCGAAGCCGACTACCGAGATGTCCTGCGGTACGCGCAGGCCCTCTTCCTGAAACGCGCGAATTGCGCCCAGCGCCGAAAGATCGTTGTAGGCAAACAGCGCGGTGAAGGGCGCGCGCCGTTCGAGCAATTGCTTGGCGAAGGGATAGCCCAGCTGCGGAGTGGGGTCGTTAATGTCGATCTGGACGGTGAGTTCCGGCCGGATCTCGATCTGCAAATCCTTCGCTGCTTCCTGAATTGCATTCCACCGGACTTCGGAGTCGGAACTGAAGGTCGCTCCTTTCATGAAAGCAATCTGCCGATGGCCCAAGTCGGCCAGATGCTGCAGGGCCATATGCGCCGCGTGGTGATGATCGAGCACGATGTTGGTGACGCCGGGAAAGTCCTTGTGCCCGGCAACTGCGACGGTAGGGACCGTCGGCGCTTCGCGCAATTGCAGGTCGATCGTGATGAATCCCTCCACGCCCCGCTCCAGCAAAATCTGCGCATAGCGGTTGAGCAACTCGGCGTCGTGTCGGTGCACCACCGTCAGGAAAAAGAAATTCTTCGATCGCAAATACTGCTCGACGCCGCTGATGACCATCGAGCCGTACGCGTCGCCGATCTCTTCCATAATGACGCCGATGGTGTAGGTGCGCTTCTTGCGAAGGCTCTGCGCAAAAAAGTTAGGCCTGTAGTTCAGCTCGCGGGCCGCCGCCTTGATGCGAATCTTGGTGCGTTGCGGGATGGAGCGCGCGGAGGGCGCGTCGTTCAGAACCGACGAGACGGTTCCCGGCGTGAGGCCCAGATGATCGGCGACTGCCTTGAGCGTAACCGCGCCCGACTTCTGGCGTGGCTTCCTGTCTTTTGACATAGATGTGAGTGTACTGACCCCTCAAACATTCCGAAGCGCCGGCGCGGCATTGTACACCGGGAGCGCACCCGCTTCGTGCAGGCATTGTATGTTAAAAAATCGATTTGGTATTCACCTGCATGACTTCTAACCTCTCAGCTAAATACGTCAAGAGGCATTGTGCTTTGTTCCGCTCCGATTTTCTTAAACCCTAAAACAGAGAGATCGCAGAGAAACTCGCAGAGGGCACAGAGAAAAGCCCTTCTCCTGGCGCAGATGGTTTCCAGGTTTTTCGATGACAAGCATCGAGTTTTTCAGCATTGATCGGCAATAAACCGATTCCTGGTTTTCTCTGTAGACTCTGCGGCTCTTCTCCGCGGCCTCTGCGTTGTAAGATTTTTATCGCAAAGCAGGCAGTGCGACCTGTTGCTTAATGCCTTCCCCTTCTATCATGGTGTGAATGAAGTCTCCAGGCTACCCTTGTACCGTCGGCATCTTGCCGGCAGTCGCGAGGGCGTCTCGCCCTCGCCGCAGGTGAGCGAAGGGTCCTCCCGGTAGCCCCGCGAGGCAGTGCTACGAAAAAACCGACGCCACGGGGCTTGATTCCGTTACTCCAGCCGGATCCTGCCCGCCGTACAAGCCTTTCGCTCCAGTTGGACATGTCCTTGTTCTGGCTCCCCCGGGTCTACCGTGCCAGGTCGCTCCACCTCCGTAACTTGCTGCAAGCAATAGCAACTAATAGCCTGTGAGAGATGGAACTCCGCGCGCTTCTATTTACCTCCGATGGAGGAAGCACGGCCACGCTCTGCCACGTTCTCGATGAACTGGGCTTGCAGGCGGAGATCTGTCCCGAGTTGCTGGTGGCCGTGGGCCGGCTCTCGACCGAGCGCTACGACGCGATCATCGTCGACTGGAGCAACGAAACCGAAGCCGCCATCCTGCTGAAGACGGCGCGCGAGAAAAAAGCCCTGGCGCTGAACGTTGCGCTGGTTGCTGACGAAGCTTCGATTGGCCGTGCGCTGCAGCAGGGCGCGAATTCCGTAATCAAGAAGCCAGTGGATGCGACCGCCGCGCGCGACACGCTTTCCACCGCGCGCGATCTGATTCTGTCCCGGCGCTCTGAACAGCGTGAAAAGGAAACCCGCGTCGCGGCCGCACAAGCCCAACTGCAGGCGCAGGAAGATTCCGTCCCTGAAATGCCGGTGATCGAGGACGCAGCGCCGAAGAGCGGCTATCTGGCCCAGTCCATGTCGAAGAGCGCGCTCGAAGCCGAGCAGAACATGGTGAAGCCGGAGTACGAATCGGCCCCGTCAGGTTTTCAGGTCGCTCGCGGTCCCTCGGCCGTGCAGGAACAGGAAGCCGAACCGGCGCCTCCGCCCGAGCCAGTAAGCCAGAAGCGATGGGATGAAGTTCGCTCGGTCTTTCGCCAGCCCCAGGAAGAACCGGAACCGCAATCGGACATTGTGCCGGTCTCGGCGCCGCAGACTTCGCAAGACTCCACGGGCGTGTTCTCTTCGCTGTCGGAGGAGTCAGTGCCCTTCGAGGAAGCGGCAGCGGAGCAGGAAAGTGCATCGCTCCCACGGTACCTGGTGTTCGCCGTAGCCGCGTGTGTGGTGGTCGCGGCCGTCCTGTACGTATGGGCGCCTGGAAATTCCTATGTCGGCAAAGTGACGTCGGCCTTCCATTCGTTCACCGCGAAATCCAAAACGAGCACTGCACCGGTCACGACTCCCACCCCTGAACCAGCGCCGCAAGAGGCCACCGCGGAGAAGCCTGCCGCCGGACCCGAATCGCCAGCACCAGAAGATGCTCCACCCGGCGATCTTGCCCCGGGGGTTGCCGGCGAAATTGATCCCAGCAAGATTCACATCATCGAGACCAAGGTGATCCCGAAGCCGGGCGCAGAACAGCCGCCGAAAGATCCCGCGAACCAATCTGCGAACCCGCCGGACACGACGCAGCCACCGGCTCCCGACGCAACACCTGCCGCAACCCTCCCCGCCACGCCGAATAGCGTCCCCGATTCGCAACCCGCTGCACAACCGCTGCCAGTAGCTCCGCCGCCAGTTCGCTTTCAACCTCCGGCTCCTGCAGTGCAGTCCGCGCCCGGCGAAGGACGAACGGGCGTCATCATTCCCGACAGCCTGAAGAATTCTCCCGCGGCGTCACCGGCCAGTTCGCTCGAGCCGTCGAGCGTTCCCGAAGAAACCTCGCTCGGCCTCCTGATTCACCGAGTAGAACCCGAATATCCGCAGCAAGCGGCAGCGCAGCATCTCGAGGGACCAGTGGTTCTGCAGGCGTGGATTGCGCGCGACGGGACGGTGCGCGATGTGAAACTTGTCAAAGGATATTTTGTGCTGGCCCGCTCCGCTTTCGACGCCGTAAAGCAGTGGCGCTTCAAACCTTACAGTCCCAATGGGAAGGCCATCGATTTCCAGACGGTCCTGACCCTGAACTTCAAATCCCCAAACTAAAATGAGCCCAGTCTCAGCCTAATCCTCTTTTCCTGAACAGCTTAGAAGGTTCGAAGGGTGCCCCGTCCAAGCTCCGCTTGGGCGGGGATTTTTGTCTGTACCAGATTCCCGAATCGGCACCAACCCCAGCCTCAACGACTCAACAATTCCACCGTCCCTAATCAGTTACCACCGTGTCATTTTGAGCAGCCCTTGGGCTGGATCGAACATCAATAAGGATATAATGCGAGTATTCCTCTGGAAGTGACCTCCTCCTTCCTGCGCTGGATGATCACAAAGCGATGTCAATGAAAGCCAAAGCTGCAATTCTCGTTTCGTCGTTTGCTGTGCTGTTGTTCATGGTGGTGGGCGGACTGGGTGGCGTGCGCGCTTCCTCGAACGACGGCGCCTACCGTCAGCTGCAGGTGTACAGCGAAGTTCTTTCGCGCGTGAACAGCGAGTACGTCGAAGACCCGAACATTCCCAAGGTCACCGACGGCGCGCTGCATGGCTTGCTCGAAGCGCTCGACTCGAACTCCAGTTACCTGAGCCCGCGCGAATACGACGATTACAAATCGAAGAAGAGCGACGCGAAGGCCGACATCGGCGCCGCCGTCTCGAAACGATTCGGCTATGCCGCAGTGATCTCGGTGGTCCCCGGCGGCCCGGCTGATAAGGCCGGAATTCAGGGCTCGGACATTTTTGAAGCAATTGACGGGCACAGCACGCGCGAGATGTCGCTGGCTGGAATTCGCGCGCTGCTCAGCGGGCAGCCCGGATCGACCGTGACGGCCTCCGTGGTGCGTGCGCGCCGCGCCGAGCCGCAGAAGGTGACCATCACGCGCGACGTAGTCGCCATCCCAACGGCAACCGAAAAGCTGATGGAAGACGGTGTGGGCTACATCAAGGTCGACACCCTGACCAAGGGCAAGTCGGCTGAGATCGCCACTCGCATCAAGTCACTGCAGAAGCAGGGCGCGAAGAAGTTTGTGCTCGACCTGCGCAACAACGGCGAAGGCGACGAGTCGGAAGGTATCGCAACCGCCAACCTGTTCTTGAATCACGGCACGATCACTTATCTGCAAGGACAGAAATATCCGCGGGAAGCGTTTACGGCTGACCCTGCAAAGGCTGTCACCACGCTGCCGGTAGCAGTGCTGGTGAATCGCGGAACTGCCGGCCCGGCGGAAGTTGTGGCGGCAGCGATTCTTGAGAACGCACGCGGCGACGTGGTCGGTGACAAGACCTTCGGCGATGGCTCGGTACAGAAGCTGATCGATCTGCCAGACGGTTCAGCGCTGATCCTGTCGGTGGCGAAGTACTACTCGCCCAGCGGCAAGGCGATCCAGGACGTAGCCATCACACCCAACGTTCTGATTGCCGACACGGACGATGACGCCGCAGCCCCGGACGAGGAACAGGACTCCGCGACTCCGGCCGACGAAAACAAAGTCAAAGCCCCGCAGACCGATGAACAGCTGCGCAAGGCCATCGACGTTCTGAAGAAGCGGGAAGCAAAGGGCTAGCTAGTCGTCAGTCTTCAGTCGCTAGTCGTCAGCAAATCTTAACTGCGCGCCTTGGGGCGCGCAGTTTTGTTTTGGGCGCGTGGAATAGTGGCACGAGGTCCTCACAGGGTTCGTGTCACAGAGTTCATATCACGGAGTTCGTATCGCAAGTTTCGTATCAAGGGATTCATATCAGGGCGCGCCTTCAGGCGCGCCGTAACGGACGCGAGAATGAGGCGGCTTTAGCCGCCGGTCAAGTCGCTAAATTGCTAACGTTCATCCGCTGCAGAATGCCCAGCATCGGCTAAGGATGTCGGAATGCCTGCTCTACAATGATGTGCGCGCTGACGTCCTGAACATCTGCCGCACATGTCAAACCCTGTTCCCCTGGCAGTACAGGACGCTTTTGCACGACAGTGTGTAAGGGTTTGTTCAGGAGGGCAAGATCATGACCGGCGATGCGAAGCCGAAGGCCAAGAAAGGGTTCTGGCCGCTGGTGGTCTGCCTCTCTCTCAACCTGCCTCTGCTTCTGGGAGTGGCCAGCGAATTCCTTCCCGCGTGCCTGCTAGTGCTCAATCCATGAGTATCTTCGCGGTCCTCGCCAAAGTTTTATTCTTCTGTTTTCTGTTCGGGATTCCGCTGGCGGTGGTGTCCGCACTGTGTTCCGGGCTGTACTTGCTTTTTCGGTTTCGGCGTCTAAGTGATGATTTCAGACTCTACTTTGCCTGCAATTGCATACTTCCCATCATTTTGGTTTACGCGGCTGCGGACATTTTGAAGGGATTGTCCCGGTGGCGCAGACCCCAGCTCCGCACCTCGACCTTGACCGGGCAGCGTAACACGGCTCGCAGAGCCATGCCGACGCTAACCATTCAACGGCACTGGTGAGAACGAGCCAGACATTGAAAGCCCAGCAGAATTGGACCCACCGTGCTGCGAGTGTACCCGGATAGTTGCTAAGTCTTGCAAGAGATAACGACCGGCCTGAAGCACGAGGATCATCCACAGAGCTCCAGCAACTGCGAAAATTGCTGCCCACTTTCTCAAGGCGCTTCCCCCAGAGTTTTGGACATTAGGAGGCAGTCTAAAGGGACGATGACTGAAATGGGATTTCTCGCCAAATCCCGCGACTTGAACGGGTCGCCACCAAGCGTGTACTTTTAGGTACCAACTTGGGACATTCGGCTTTGATCCACACCCCACCTTCCCGGTCTTCGAACGTCATTCTCTGGAGACGGTCTGCGCGTGGCGCGCGCCTTTTCCTGCTTGCCGTTCTGGGGTGCCTGCAAGCCAGCGCGCAACAGAAGCCCGCGCCACCACTCGACGAATTTAACCGGCGATTTGCGGCTGCGAACTCGGCGAAGCAGGCGGGTGACTGGCCCGCTGCCGCTGCCGCCAGCAAGAAGATAGTCGCCCTCGGACTCCGCGAAATAGGAAAGTTGCGCTTCTTTGAAGCCGCATATCCCGAGGCTGCTAGGTTCTTCCGCAGGTCCCTCGACTTCGAGGATGTTGCAGATGCGCACGTCGATCTCGCTGCTGCCAACTTGTTCACCAGCCGGTGGGACGAAGCACTGAAAGAGATCAGCCAGGCTCTTGCCGCCGATCCGCGCAACGCCACGGCCTGGACTGTTCAGGGCCAGGCGCAGCTCAAGAAAAAGGACTACCGCGCCGCGGTGGAGTCTTTCCAGAAGTCCCTCGAGATTCGTCCCGACCGCGAAACCAGCTACGGCCTTGCCAGTTGTTTGCTCCGATTGAAAGAGAACGAAAAGGCCGAGGCCATTTTCCAGCAGATGACGGTGGCGTCCGGTGATCGCAGCAGCCTGCATCTCTTGTTCGGCGACGCTTATCGAAATGCCACCCTGTATGGCGACGCTATCCGGGAGTTCCAGCGTGCGCTTTCACTCGATCCCAAAGTTCCAAACGGCCACTACTTTCTCGGCCTGACCTACTTGATGCGGAACGAATGGGTGCTGGCACCGGAAGCACGGCGGCAATTTCTCGAGGAACTGCGAGTCGACCCTGGAAATTTTTATGCGAACTATCTCCTGGGCTATATGTCGTTCAGTTCGCACCAGCCGGAGGCGGATCACTACCTGGGGGAGGCGGCAAGATTGAATCCCTCTTCATCGGAAGCCTGGCTGTACTTGGGACTCAATGCTTACCGCCGCAAGGAAAATCAGCGCGCGGAGCGGCTCTTCCGGAAGGCAATTGCGCTCGCCGAACGTACTGGCGTAGACGCTCACAGCGATATCAGGAAGGCCTACACCAGTCTTGGGCGGATCCTTATTGCTTCGGGAAGAGCAGCGGAAGGGGAGCGATACTTCGAAAAGGCGCGCGCCATTCAGCGCAACATCCTCGCCGACAACCAGGAAGGGAGTGGCATGGGTGATTCGGGTGGATCCGGAGTTTCTCCAGCCGATGTCTCCAGCCTTGCGCAAAATGAGCCGCCGGTCCCTCTGGGGACGGGCAAGGATGCGGCCACGCCGTCAGGCAGCAGCGCGCTGTCGCACGCCAAGCTGACGCAGGGCCAGCAGAAACAGGCAGCGGCCCAGGAAGAATTCTTGCGCTCTGTTCTGGGCGGCGCCTTCAGCGATCTGGCCACGGTCGAAGCAATGCAGGAGCAGTACGCCGTAGCTCTCGGACACTACCAGGAAGCGGAGGGATGGGATCCCAAAGTACCCAACCTGATGCGCAATCTCGGGTTCACGGCCTATCGCGCCGGGAACCGGCCGGAAGCAATCCGCGCATTGCGAAAGGCGCTGACGCTTGCCCCGGGTGATGATGAGGCTCGCGCGGTTCTGCGAGAACTTGGGACGACTATTCCCGGGCAGGTTCCGCAAAAGAAGGAAGACAACTAGCCATGAACTTGAGCGCGGTGCGAGGCCCGCAAGAGAAAGACGCGTGTCACGAGGCTTAGCGGTCGGGGATCTGTTCAACGACGGCAATGTGGACGTCGTGGTCGAGATCTCGATAGCGCGCCGATGATCCTACACAACCACGGAGTTTCCGGCCGCCACTGGGTGAGTCTGGAATTGGCGGGTACCAGGAGCAATCGCATGGCAATCGGGCGCGCGTTAAGATCGTGGCCGGAAGGATGACGCAGACCGACGAGGTTCGCAGTGGCGGTAGTTACATCTCCCAGAGCGATTCCCGTTTGCACTTTGGGCTAGGGGGGCAGTGAAGATTGAGTCGCTGGAGGTCCGCTGGCCTTCCGGGAAAGTTGAGACGTTCAAGAACCTCGCAGCCGAGCGCTTCTATGCCCTGCTGGAAGGGGAAGGGGTCGTCCCAGCAGTGCGGATTCGGCCGGTTTCCCACATACGCTTCGCCTCGGAGGGATTTTGGTGAAATGGGGATTTTTGCCAACGATCACGGATGCGCTAACCTGGGGCCCTCGCAACTCACACCCCGCTGATGGGAACTGACCTAGGCGGGTGTCCCAGCCTTCCGCGTTCTTTGTGGAGCCCAGGCTTCTTCGGACTTGGCCCGTTCGCACAAATCTTGCGCGCGCCCTGAGGGAAATCACCCCCGTCCTGCGCATTTCAGAGTAGGGGCGAGGAATACCAATCCGTCAGTTGGTCCGTGCTGCAGCGGATCCGAATGCTGAAACCTTGCCGCCAGGCATCTGATGTGATCGCGTCCTTTGCGGTTGAGTTTGGTCAAGCAGGACAGATGAAGAAATAAGCATGTTGCTTTTGGTCAGTTCGGGCCCTGTGAAACTCGCCAATATAGGAGAACTCCCATGAAGAGACTTGCGAAAGTTCTGTCCGTTGTAATCTGGGTGAGCCTGCTCGCTACTGCAGCGCAAGCCTTTCCCCTCATCAGCAGCGTAGCTGTAAGTTATCCAGTTGATTCCGCTCACCCGACACTGACCATTTCCGGCTCAGGCTTCGGCAAAGGTCCGACAGCTATGCTGGGAACGCAGAAACTGAACCTGGTAAGCAATAACCCGACCCAGGTCGTGGCGTCTGTCTCCAACGCAGGGGGAATTACGCCGGGAGATTATGCGCTGGCACTGACCTTCACCAATACGCTGCCGGCAATCTTTGTGGTGACCATTGAAGCGGCGGCAACCGGTGACGTAACCGCGCTTCAGCAGCAGGTCGCAGCCCTTCAGCAGCAGGCCGCAACTTCCCAACAGCAGGTGGCTCTTTTGCAAGCCGCCATCAGCCAATTGCAGGCAGCACTGGCCGCAGTGGGCAACACGACTCCGGCGAATCTGATAGCCCTCTCGAACGGGCTTAGCACCAACGGGGGCGTCTCGTTTACTGGCTCGAGCACGTTCATGCAATCACAATGCAGCTCTCTGGACATCGGGGACATTTATCTTTCGGTCAACGGTTACGGCCAGGGGGCGCTGCCTGCCGATGGGCGCACTCTCCCAATCGCAGGGAACACGGCACTGTTCTCGCTTATTGGCATAAATTTCGGTGGAGACGGCATCACCAACTTTAAGTTGCCGGACTTGAGAAGTTTCACCCCCCAGGGACTGCAATATTCGATTTGCGCCACTGTTGGCATTTTCCCGCCCCATATTTAGGAACCCGGGGTGCGGAACCCGGGGACAGACGCGGAACCCGGAGACAGGACGGAACGTTACCCAATCTTTCGACAGATGGGAAATTGGTGAACGTCCCGGCTGTCCCCAGGTTTCCGATTGATGTAATCAGGCCACCAAAAACCCTGCCACGGGCCCTCAATTGGTATAACGGCGATTTTTCGCCAACTAACAATCGACGGGCCAATTCTCGACGATGTTTGGGAGTGAAGCCAGAGGGAGTGCCGACAAGGTATCGAATGGCTGTTCGTTTCAATCTTTCGCGTGGCTGATCGCTGCAGACAGTCCTCTCCAAGGGCTTCTTAAGTGCCAGGATGGACTGAGAGTGTCTCCTGTTCAAAAGCGCTGTGCGCTCGCCACAGCACATCCTTGCCGGTACACCGTGCCTGTGGTATCGCTAAATTCGATGGCCGCCGTGCTGGTCCATGTATCGGAACCATTCAGGAACATGATGGTTTGCGTGATCGTCTGCTCGCCCGCCTCAAAACCCGGGTTGTGCGCCGCGGGATTCGCTTGCGTCGTGTAATTGATGAAGGCCACGCTCCTTGCCACGTACGTACCTCGGCCCTTGTAATCCCATACCCCTTGGCCGACACCCCGTTGTCCCGGCCCAAACGCCGGATTGGCCGTGTCCTCCGCCGTTGTCCCCCCGAACGCAAACGTCAATAGCGATGGAAAAGCTGCTGGTGACAATGGGGTTCCTGTCTGGCAGTCCACCAGCGTCACCTGCACACGCCAGGTTCCCACGAGTCGGGCTTTTTGATCGCCGGGTTCCGCCGCCGCTCGACGTCCGGACGCCAGCATAATCACCGAGCCCAACATCAATACCGACAAACCCTTCACGATGCTCGACCGCATATATTTCGCTCCTCGTCCACAGAATTGTCGCCCGATTCTCACCTGGCCACGCCGCTCATCCTCTTCCCTTTGTGCCTGCAAAGTCCTTAGAATCGCTCTGAAAGCTTCTGAAACAATCTGAAGATCGCCGCCGTCGCCATGAGCCCAACACGCGCAGACATCTACGAATTCGGAGACTTCCGTCTGGAATCGGACAAACGTTTGCTTTTCCGCGGAGGTGACCCGGTCGCGCTTACCCCTAAAGTCTTCGACACACTTCTCCACTTGGTGCAGCATCACGGGAAAGTCATCGCCAAGGACGACTTGATGCGAGCTGTGTGGCCCGATAGCGTGGTCGAGGAGAACAACCTCGACCAGAACATCTCGACTCTACGTCGAGTTCTTGGCGAAAAGCGGGGAGAGAATCGCTACATTGGCACCGTTCCCGGTAAGGGTTACCACTTCATCCCCACAGTTGAGATCACCGGCCGAGCGCAACTCGCGCCGGATCGTGTAACCCTCGCTGTACTTCCGTTCGACAACCTCGGCACCGATCCCGACCGCGAATATCTCGCCGACGGTCTTACCGAAGAAGTTATTGCCAGCCTCGGCCAAATCGATCCCAGCCATCTCAGCGTCATCGGGCGCACTACGGTCATGGCTTACAAGCGCACGCGGAAGAGTCTCGCCGAGATTGGTCGTGAACTCGACGCCACTTATCTGGTCGAGAGTTCGATGCGCTCCGAAGGTGGCCGTGTTCGCATCATATCCAGGCTTATTCGCGTGCCTGACCAGGTGCAGCTGTGGTCCACTTCCTATGACAGCGAGCCAGGCAGTATGCTCGAATTCCAACGCGAGATCAGCGCAGCCATTGGAGAGCGCGTCCGACTGCAGTTTTCTCCGGAACGCCTCTCCGCCATCACCCGCCGGCAAACTCGCAACGCCGAGGCCTATGACCTCTACCTGCGCGGACGCTATTTCTGGAACCAGCTCTCGCCCGCGACCACCCGGCGCGCCAGTGAATTCTTTGCCCGTGCCACCAAGCTCGACCCACAATACGCACTTGCCTGGTCCGGGTTGGCGGACGCTTACACAGCGAGTCCGATCAATGGAGACGCTCCTCCACTCAAAGTAGGGCCGCCGGCCCGAGACGCGGCAGCGCACGCCGTCAATGCCGATCCGCGGCTCGCCGAAGGTCAAACTTCTTTAGGTTTTGTGAAGTTCTGGCTTGACTGGGAATGGCCCGCAGCCGAGGCGGCCTTCCGCCGAGCCATCGATCTCGATCCCCACTATCCTCTCGCGCACCGCCTGCTCGGTATCGTGCTTGCCCACATGCGCCGCTATGAAGAGGCTGGGCATGCCATATGCCGCGCGCGTGAACTGGATCCGCTTCTTGCTGGCCATCACGCACTCTCGTCTCAGATCGCATTCATGGGCCGCAACTACACCGCTGCGCTGCAATTTGCCAAGCAAGCCATCACCATCGATTCGGAATTTTGGATAGGACACATGCAGCTGGGACAGGCCTACGAACAACTCGGTGAGCCCCAGCTCGCACTTGATGCGCTCAACGTTGCCGCCCGTCTTTCCAGCGGCAACAGCAAACCTCTTGCGCTACGTGGTTACGTCTACGCGAGAAGCGCACGCGCTCAGGAAGCGCACGAAGTGCTCGAAATGCTGGAATCGGTCGCGCAAGAACGGTATCTTCCGCCCTATGCACCGGCGCTCGTTCACCTCGGCCTCGGTCACTATGACGAAGCGTTTGATTGGCTGGACCGCGCATTCGAGATGCGCGACGTCCATCTAGCGTTCTTGCCCAGCGACGTCAAGTGGGATCCCATTCGCGCGATGCCCCAGTTCATCTCTCTGCTCGAGCGCTGCGGCTTCGCGCCCCGCTGAAGATGCATCAACCCTGGCATCGCGGCGTTTGGAACTCCGATACCCGGGATTTTCCGGATGACGGGCCAACCGGAAGTTAAGGTGTTGTTATCAGGCCTTAGCACCAGCTTGCGCCGTTTGTTCGCCAAATCCCCAGCGAGGTTGCGGCGTTGGCACCCAAAAATCCCAGATGCCGGGGCAAGAAAGCCTGAGTTATCTTGGGCTTCCCGGACGGCAGGCGCCGGGGGTAATGACGACTGCAGGCCCTCACCCAACCCGTGAATTTCTTACGATCTGCCAGAGCCCAAACCCACTTCTGCTATAATCCTTTTGTCGCTTTTACTCGGTTTGCTTGTTCTCGCGGTGGTTCCTGTTGGAACCAGCTTTATCTCCGCCTTTCCTGCCCACCGGCTTACTCAGCGTCAAATTCAAAATAAAGCGAGCGGCCTTCGCACTCGATCTGTGTTCAGGTGTGTGTCGAGAGGCCTCTCAGGAAAACCCAATTCGAATGGCTAGATTTACAGAATTAAGCCTGTCTCCTGCATTACAGCAGAAGCTGGCAACAGCGAACTTCACAACCTTAACCCCTATTCAAGAGAGCGCCATCCCTCCGGCCCTTGAAGGCAAAGATGTAATCGGAACGGCTCAGACCGGCACCGGTAAAACTCTCGCCTTCGTGATCCCGTTGATCGAGATGTTGCAGCGCGAGCCGTCCCGCACGGCGAAAGCCTTGATTCTGCTGCCAACGCGAGAACTGGCGATGCAAGTTCACGAGCAATACGAACAGCTGCGCACCAGGGACATGAAGAAAGCCGCGTTGGTTATTGGCGGCGTGTCCGAGAAACTCCAGATACTGAGTCTCCGCAGTGGCCAGGAACCGATCATCGCAACTCCCGGGCGCCTGCAGGACTTCATTGATCGCGGCCTGGCCGACTTGCGCGGCGTCAAGATGCTGGTTCTCGACGAAGCCGATCGCATGCTGGATATGGGATTTCTGCCCGCCATCCGGCGCATCCTCGCCAAACTTCCAGTGCGCCGACAGACATTGTGCTTTTCAGCAACCATGGAACAATCTGTTGCCCACCTGGTTCATGAATACATGCGTGAACCGGTTCGAGTCGCCCTGGGATCCTCGCTCAAGCCGGCCGAGAGCGTACAACTCACCGCGTACGAAATGCGGCCGCCCGAGAAAATGGACACCCTTCGGCAGTTGCTCTACGCCGAATCCGGTCAGACGTTGATCTTCGCCCGCACCAAGCGCGGCGCCGAGCGCATTGCCAAATCACTTGCCCATGATGGTTTTAACGCCACCATGATCCACGGAGACCGTTCGCAGGCGCAGCGCAACAAAGCCTTGAGCGGGTTTCAGGAAGGATACTTCCAGGTGCTGGTGGCGACCGACATCGCCGCACGCGGCTTGCACGTGGACGATGTGGCCCACGTGATCAACTACGATGTGCCGAAGACCGCAGAGGACTTCATTCACCGCGTCGGCCGCACCGGGCGTGCCGGGACGCAAGGCCACGCCACGACCCTGGTCGCCGGCGGCGGCGAAGCTATCGAGTTACGCCAGATTGAACGCACTCTCAAGTTGCGGATCGAGCGCAAGCAACTGGACGGATCCGCACCGGGGCAGCCGAAGAGGTTGATCCAAAACACCCTCGCGTCGCGTACGTTGACCGCGCTGCCCGGCGAAGTCTTCGTGTAGGTCCAGGGCACCAGGCTCGGAAGTCATACTTCTCCGGTTCAACACATACATGGGCGTGCTCGAAAGATCACGCCCAGAATCCTTGAACTCGTGGGCGCAAAATAGCTTTCTTGCGTAATTTCGCCGTCGCCCGCGAGACCTTCCAGTTGCGCTCCAATCTCGAGATTCCAATTCTGGGATACTCCTACATCACATTGGATGAGACCGCTCATGGGCGCGAAAACGAATGCTCCGCGAAGCCGTCTATTCTCTTGGCGCTCATGAAGCCGATCGGCATCCGACGTGCACACGGTCGGAGATCTTGCTATGGGGATTACTTCCATGTTGAAGCGGCGAACGTTGATGAACGCGAACCTAACGCGTGTGTTGCTGCTTATCGCGCTACTCCCAGCCACCCTGCGCGCTCAAAACAGTGCAAACCCCGCGAAGCTTCCCAGCCGCGATGGTTCTCACGACTTCGACTTCGTCATCGGCAACTGGAAAGCTCATGTTCGCCGTCTCCCGGACCGCCTCAACAATTCCGATGCCTGGGTCGAATACGACGGCATCTCGAACCACAAGAAACTCCTCGACAGCAATGCGAACTTCGAGGAGTTCGATGTGACCAGCGCCGACAAGAAACTTCACATCAAGGCGCAGACGCTTCGGCTGTACAATCCCACGTCGCATCAGTGGAGCATCTATCTCGTCGACCTGGATAATGGGACGCTCAGCCTGCCGCCGGTGGTTGGTCATTTTGACGGCAATCGAGGCGAGTTTTACGATCAGGAAGACTTCAAGGGCCGGGCCATTCTCGTGCGCTACGTCTGGCTCAACATTTCTCCGAACTCCGCGCGCATGGAGCAGTCGTTCTCGCCAGACGGAGGGAAAACCTGGGAAGTAAATTGGATTTGCGAGCTTTCGCGATAGACCACGAAGCTCATGCAAGGCATCCACATGCAAATGTCCATGCTCGCAGTATTTTTTGAGACCTCTCGCATCCCGGTCTCAATGTGCAGCGCCGGCATCCTGCTTTTCTTGGTTGCGCTGTGGGCTGCAATGTCGGACATCACGCGGGCGCGCGGCCTCGACAAGATCGTCGCCTTGAGCAATTTGTGTTTTGCCGTCCCCTTGGCGGTTTTCGGCGCCCTGCATCTCGCGGGCGTAAACCTCGTCTTGCCCATGGTGCCTCCGTACATGCCAGGGCGCCTGTTCTGGGCTTATTTCGTGGGCGTCGCATTGCTGGCCGCGTCCTTGAGCATTGCCACAAAAGTTCAGGTGCGCTGGTCCGGCCTGCTGTTCGGGATGATGATGTTTCTTTTTGTGGTGACACTGGACTTCCCGGGAGCTCTCGCCAATCCCAGAGACCGCTTTGGATGGACGTTGCTCATCCGCGAAATGACATTCGCAGGCGGAGGCTGGATTCTTGCGGGAAGTGCGATGGGTGAACAAAGCGACGGGAAGTTTAAGAGCACGCTCATCACCGTGGGCCGCGTGTTGATCGCGGTCGCCGCATTATTTTATGGCTTTGAGCATTTTCAGCATCCCTTGGGACGCCCCGGGGTTCCGCTCGCGAAATTGATGCCCGAATGGATTCCGGCCCGCGTGCTTATTGGCTATCTGACGGGCGCAATTCTCCTGGGAGCCGGGGCGGCCATTCTCTTCGCCAAAAACACGCGCAAGGCGGCAACGTATCTCGGTACCTGGATTTTTCTGTTGGTGTTGTTCATCTATGGGCCGATCCTGATTGCTGCGCTGACGGACCCGAGCGCGGGCGTCCAAATTGAGGGGATCAACTATTTTGCGGACACGCTGCTGTTCGGCGCCGTTTTCCTCGCGCTCGCCAGCGCGACCCCACGCGCGGGAGTTGGCGACACAGCGGCTAAAGCCGCGTCAATCGCGTGACCGTACGGCGCGCCTGAAAGCGCGCCCTGGTACAACCCTTCGCCAACCGGCCGCGCACCCGGGTGGCTGACGACCGACGACCGACGACTGAAGGCCAGCGACCAGCGACTGACGACTAGCGACTGACCTGCTGATATCCTGATCTCATCCCCATGAGCACGCTTTTCCAGGACGCTCCTCCTGCCGAGGTGGTGGGCCGCAAGCTTGTGGGACGCGTGTTGCTGGGCCTGCTGGTGTTGGCGGCGGCGTTGATCGGCGCGACCGCTGGATTGCTGCTCGTCTATTCAAACGACCTTCCCCAGGTCGACGAACTCGAACACTACCGTCCGGGATCGATCACCGAACTCTACGACGATCAGAAGCGCATCATCGGCACGTTTGCCCTGCAGCGCCGCGTGGTAGCGAGTTACGACGACTATCCGCAAGTGTTGCGCGACGCGCTGATCTCCACCGAAGACAAGGATTTCTTCGCGCACTCGGGCATCAACGTCTGGCGCATTGCGGGGGCGGCCTACCGCGACATCGAGTCGGGCGGCAAGGTACAGGGCGCATCCACGCTGACCATGCAGCTGGCGCGGAATCTTTTTCTCTCTCCCGACCGATCGTTCCACCGCAAAATTCAGGAGTCGCTGCTCGCGATCCAGATCGAGCGTCGCTTTACCAAGCAGCAGATCTTCACCCTCTACGCCAACCAGATTTTTCTCGGTCAGGGCGCGTACGGCTTCGAGTCGGCCTCGGAGTATTACTTCAGCAAGCCCGCGAAGAAGATGACGCTCGACGAAGCAGCGTTACTGGCCGGCCTTCCCAAGGCTCCGCAGTACTACTCGCCGGTGCTGCATCCCGATCGCGCACTCAAGCGGCGCAACCTCGTGATCAACGCGATGCTCGAGGACGGCAAGATCACTGCGCAGCAGGCCACCGAAGCGAAGGCGAAGCCGTTGCAGCTGAACGTGCAACACGATCCCAATTCGCTGGCGCCGTACTTCGTCGAGGAAATCCGCCGCTACCTTGAAAACAAGTTCGGCAGCGACCAGGTTCATGAAGGTGGCCTGCGCGTCTACACCTCGCTCGACATGGACTTGCAGAAAGCCGCGAACCAGGCGGTGCTGAACGGGGTCGCCGCCTACGAGCGCCGCCACGGCTGGAAGAATCACCTCACGAACATTCTTTCCGGCGAGATGACGCTCGAGCACTACGACCATCCGGACTGGGACGACGAGCCCGAGGTCAACGGCTACCTGCACGCGCTGGTCATCGCAGTAACTCCCGCGTCGGCGACCGTGAAGTTTGGCCGCTACCACGCCACCATCACCCCGCAGGACGCGGCCTGGACGCAGAAGCGGCTGCCGGAACTCTTCAAGCTGGGTGACCTCTGTTACATAAAAGTCCTGAGCCTGAGTGACAACGGCGTGGCGCACGTTTCGCTCGAGCAGGACTCGGGCGCGCAGGGAGCGCTGGTCGCGATCGACAACGTGACCGGCGAAATCAAGGCGATGGTGGGCGGTCGCGACTTCAACGAATCGAAATTCAATCGCGCAACGCAGGCTCTGCGGCAAGTTGGCTCGTCGTTCAAGCCGTATGTCTATACGGCGGCCATCGACCAGGGCGGCAGTCCCGACGACACGATCCTCGATGCGCCCATCTCGTTTGAGACCGGGAACTCGACCTACACTCCGCACAACTATGACGAAAAGTTCGAAGGCACGATCACCCTGCGGCGCGCGCTGGCGCAGTCGCGCAACATCCCGACGCTGCGTCTCGCGGACCGGCTGGGCATCAAGAACGTGATCGAGTACGCACGCAAGTTCGGCATTACTTCAAACCTGCCGCCATATCTGCCGGTCGCCCTGGGAGCGGCGGAAGTCACGCTGATCGAGCAAACCAGCGCCTACAGCGTCTTTCCAAATGACGGTGTGCGCCTGATCCCGCGCTACATCACCAAGGTCACGGACTACGAAGGCCGCGTCCTCGAAGAAGATTTTCCCGATGCCAAGGACGTAATCTCCTCGCGAACCGCGCGCGTGATGACAGGGATGCTGCAGGAAGTGGTGCAGCACGGCACCGCCGCGGCCGCCTCAGGATTGAAACTTCCGCTCGCCGGAAAGACAGGTACGACCAACGACTTCACCGATGCGTGGTTCGTGGGATTCTCCCCGACGCTGACCTGCGGCGTGTGGATCGGCTACGACGAGAAGCGAACCCTGGGCGCAAAAGAAAGCGGCGCGCATGCCGCCTTGCCCATGTGGATTGAGTTCATGAAGACGGCGCTGTCGGGAAAAGATCCGGGCACATTCCAGACAACGCCGATGACTCCGCCGAATCCGTCAGCGATGAAGGTAGACACTCCCGACGCCGCACCCGCCGAGGATGAAGTGCATTGAGGGAACCGGTCGTTGGTATAGGTCCTTAGACTGAGGGACCCTAACTTAGAGGGTCGAAGGGAGTTCATCTGGACTTCGATCCGCGTATGGCGTTAAGCTTTCCCCAAAATTGCGCCGCAAATCGTATGACGACTAATAGCCCTTGGGCTTCGTTGCTGGTTCCTTTGCTTCTCCTTGGCGTTTCGACTGGTCTGCATCCCCAAGATATTCCAACCCTGAAAGTGCAAGCTGAGAAGGGCAATGCTCAAGCACAAGCCGCTCTCGGCAACGCATATCATCTTGGTGTCGTGCTTCAGAAGAATGATGGAGAGGCTGCACGGTGGTGGCAGAAGGCAGCCGACCAGGGCGATGCTGAATCCGAATTCAATCTCGGGCTCAGTTACGAACTGGGTCTGGGCGTTCCAAAGAATCTCGCCGCCGCCGCCCGGTGGTATCAAAAAGCGGCGGAACAAGGCTTCGCGAGTGCTCAGGTGAACCTCGGATTGCTCTACTCTTCAGGCCGAGGAGTGTCTAAAGACGATACTGAGGCATTTCGCTGGATGCGCAAAGCTGCCGAAAAGGCCAATCGAGATGCGCAACTCAATCTCGGCGAATCGTACCTAGCAGGGAGAGGTATTGACAAGGACCAACGCGAAGCGTTTCAGTGGCTTCTCAAATCTGCAGACCAAGGAAATGCACAAGCTCAGCATGACGTTGGGTACTGCTATTTGCACGGAGTCGGCGTGGCAAGGAATGAGGCGGAATCTGTGCGCTGGTTCCAAAGGGCGGCAGAGCAGGGCAACACGGGTTCGATGTACAACCTCGCACAGGCGTATTCCTTGGGTCAGGGTGTACCGAGGAACATGGCTGAAGCGGTTAAGTGGTGGCGCAAAGCGGCTGAACTCGGTATCGGACATGCCCAGTTCAATCTCGGCTACACCTACCACATGGGGGATGGGGTGGCCAAGGACGACGTTGAAGCCTATTTCTGGGTTTGCCTCGCGTCTACTTCATCGGAACAACGAATCATTGAACTTCGTGACAAGCTCAGGGATTCACTTTCACCCGAAAAACGCTCCGAGGTGGAAATACGATGTCGCAAATGGATTGAAGCGCACCAGCAAATTCCAGAACAGCAATACGTCTCGCCAGAGCAGGAGAAATGGAATGCACTCTTGCGGGATGCGGAAGCAGGCAGCACAGACGCACAGGTAAAGGTGAGCCTCGCGTATCTATTTGGAGATGGACGGCCAAAAGACGAAAAGCTTGCAGAGCAGTGGATGACAAAAGCTGCCGAGCAGGGCGACCATAAAGCCGAGTTCCAACTTGGAAACATCTACCATCACGGGAATGGTGTACCTCAGAATGACCAGACCGCGGTTGATTGGTACCGGAAGGCCGCTGAGGGTGGATTGGTGGAAGCCATGGGAAATCTTGGCAACATGTACTGTGCAGGCGTAGGCGTAAAGAAAGACTGCAAGCGTGGTATCGGATGGACTCGACAGGCTGCGGACAAGGGTGACACTGTATCGATGACGAACCTAGGCGCCTATTCCATGACAGGGACGTGCGTGAAGAAGGACCCAACGGAAGCTTTTTACTGGTATAGCCTTGCCGCAGAAGCAGGAAATCACGCGGCGGAGCTAGTGTTAGCGAGGCTGTACATGGACGGCACTGGGACTCAGAAGGACCTGAACAAGGGCTTCGACTTCTTCACCAAAGCGGCCAACGCTGGAGTAGCTGAAGCGCAATTCTATCTTGCCCTCGCCTATTTGAATGGACAGGGAACACAAAGGGACTACGTTTCTAGCTATCAATGGACGACCGTCACCCAGTGGGGTGAAACAGCACGAGGGGATTTGCTCACAATCTTAGAGGGCAAGATGTCGCCTGAAGAGGTGGCACAAGCCAAAGAGCGAGCAGCGGTCTGGCTGAAAGAGCATCCATCCGTACAGCAAACGAACACCGGTACGATGCGGTTACTGAAATGAAGCCCGAGAACACGAAGGGTACGTTGTCCCTATCGCACGGAACGCAGTTGATGTAATCACACTCTCATTACGCCTTCTGCCTCGCGAACTCGCTGTGATGCCGGCTATAGAAGAAGTAAATCAACAATCCCAACCCCAGCCACACCACGAACCGGATCCACGTAATCACGGTAAGCCCGGTCATCAGGCCGCCGCACAGCACGATCGAGATCAGCGGGAACCACGGCACGAAAGGCACACGGAATGCGCGCGGCCGGTCTGGCTGCCGCCGCCGCAGCAGGATCACTCCCAACGACACCAGCGTGAAGGCGAACAGCGTGCCAATGTTCGAGAGATCGGCTGCGTCCCCAATGTCCACCACGCCGGCCGGAATGCCCACAGCGAAACACGCAATCCATGTGGACCAGTGCGGCGTCTTGAACCGCGGATGCACTGCGGAGAAGAGCTTGGGCAGCAGGCCGTCGCGCGACATGGCGTACCAGATGCGTGCCTGTCCGTACTGAAAAACCAGCAGCGACGAAATCATTCCCATCAGCGCGCCCACCACGATCACAGTGCGGTAGAACGGGTGCGCACCCAGCACTTTGAGTGCGTAGGCCACCGGTGCCTCAGCCGCTTCGCCCGACACGAACGTCGTGTACTTGAGCATGCCCAGCAGAACGATCGCGACGCCCACATAGAGCACCGTGCATACCACCAGCGAGGCGATGATTCCGAACGGCAAGTCGCGTTGCGGTGTTCGGCATTCCTCGGCTGCCGTGGATACCGAATCGAACCCGATGTAGGTAAAGAAGACGATGGCGCCGCCCGTCACGACACCCGCGAATCCCGAAGGTGCGAAGGGCGTCCAGTTCGCAGGCTTCACCAGCATTCCGCCCACGACCAGGAAAGTCACGATCGCGCCCAGCTTGATCAGGACCATGACGTTGTTGGCTTCGGCGGACTCGCGCACGCCGCGTACCAATAGCAACGTCAGAATAAACACGATCAGAAAGCCGGGCAGATTGAAGTACGCGCCCGTCCAGTGGCCTCCCGCAAACACCGGGCTCGCCCATTTTTCAGGCAAGTTGATGCCGAAGGCCGCTAACTGCGCCTTGGAATATCCGCTGAAGCCCACCGCCACGGCGACGTTGCTGACGACATATTCAAGAATCAGATCCCAGCCGATGATCCAGGCGAAGATTTCGCCAAGCGTGGCGTACGAGTACGTGTAGGCGCTGCCGGCAATCGGGATCATGGAGGCCAGTTCGGCGTAGCACAGGCCGGCGAAACTGCACGCCACAGCCACCAGAAGAAACGAGATCGCAATCGACGGCCCCGCCGCCGGTCGGCCATGCATCAGGGCCCCGGCGGTGCTGCCCGTTCGCAGGAAATTTACGAACAGGTCGAGCACCTGCGCGTGCAGGATAGACGGCGCTTCGAAATGTTCGCCCGCGGCAGCGGTGCCCGTGAGAACGAAAATGCCCGAGCCGATGATGGCGCCGATACCGAGTGCGGTCAGCGACCAGGGGCCGAGCTTCTTTTCAAGCCGGTGGCCGGGTGCGTCGGCGTCAGCGATCAGCTTGTCGATGGACTTGCAGCAGAGAAGTTGATTCTGCTGCGCGGGGATGGACGGTCCGGCAGGTTCGGTGGATGTCTGTGTCAATGAGACCTCTTCCCAGGCGGACAGCGGAGCTTCTTCCACCTGAGACGACGAAATGACGGAGCTTTGTTGCCTTCAGGTCCTGCAAAAATCAAGGGCGGATCGCAAGACCCGCCCTAATTCTTCAATTCTTAGCCGCGCTTGGACTGGCCGCGCGCCAGCTTCTTCACTTTGCTCTTCTTCGATCCGCGAGCGTAGTCGCGGGGCTTGAGCGGGGTCTCGGTTTTGCGCTTCTTGCGCGAAGCGCGTTTCGCTTTCTTGCGGTCGTCTTTGCTGAGAGATGAGGTATTAGCCAATGTAGGGTTCCTGTATTTGTAATTTGGTAATCGGCAATTTGTAATTTGTAATTTGAAAGCGATTGCGATTTCGGAGTAATTGAGTAATTGAGAAATTTAGCAATTGAGAAATTGAAAACCGGCGAGCCGAACGCCCGCATATGCAACGCGTCTTCAAATTACAAAATTACCGATTACAAAATTACAAATTTCCCAATTACTCAATTCCCCAATTTCTCAATGTCTTCAAGCTTTCTCCAGCTGGGCATACTTCTCCACCAGCTTCTTCAGCCCGAACCTCGGGAATTGTACCGTAATCTTGGCGTCTTCCCCATCTCCTTCTCGCTGGTAGACGGTGCCTTCGCCGTATTTCGGATGCCGGACTTTCTGTCCCGGGCGAAAGCCCTTCTTGCCCTTGGGTTCTTCGACGACGGTTTTGGGCAGGCTGAATTTCTTCCCGCGCGAGGCAAAGAACTCCGCAATGTTGTCGATGGAGTTGTAGCTCTTGCCGGAGTAGGTCGGCTTGGCTCGCTCGGCGCGCTCGCGCTGCCATGCCGCACTCTGGTCTTCGTCTTCGTAGGAATAGTGCGACGAAGTATGATCGTCTCCATAGCCCCGCCGTTGTGGGGCGGACACTCCTGTCCGCCTGCCGCCAGCAGAACCGCCCATCCAGGGGCGACGCTGCGACCCGCCCAATTCTTCCATCAACCCCGCCGGCACTTCTTCCAAAAAGCGTGAGGGCACGCTGGCCTCAGGGAGATCGGTCCCGTAGCGCCGCCGGTAGACCGCGCGGCTCAGAACGAGCGTGTCCATGGCGCGCGTCATGCCCACATAGCACAGCCGGCGCTCTTCCTCGATGTCATCCATTTCAAGCAAGGTGCGCGAGTGCGGGAACAAGCCTTCTTCCAGGCCGCAGAGAAACACCAGCGGAAACTCCAGTCCCTTGGCGGCGTGCAGGGTCATCAGCGTGATGCGGGCCGACTCGTCGTAGCCGTCGGCATCGCTGACCAGCGCCGCGTGGTCGAGGAACTCCGCCAAAGTCTCGCCGCGATCTTTCGAGTCAAGCGCGGCATTCACCAGTTCGCGCAGATTCTCGATACGCGACAGGGCTTCCGGCGTGTCTTCATTCTCAAGCAGCTTAATGTAGCCAGTGCGGTCGATAAGAAATTTGAGGATCTCGGCAGTATTGGCCGGCCCACCGGGCGTACGGAATGCAGAAGCGTTCGGGTCGTCCCCTGCCGCTTCGTTGCGAGCGTCGTCCCCAGCCTCGAGTCCTGCACCAGCCTTAGTCGTACCGTCGCCTGCGACCGTAGCGCCGGCGTCTCGCCGGCCGTCGAGCGGGCGTCCCGCCCGCTCATTTGTGTTGAAGTCGAGCTTCAGGCCACTGAACTCTTCAATTTGGCCAGTATCTGCCTCTCCAAAATCAAACGCCTTGGGATCGAAAGCGGTGCTCATTTCATCTTCAGCATCCTCGCTTTTTCCCGACAGCGGGCGGGACGCCCGCTGGACTGCCGGCGGGACGCCGGCGCTACTCTCAGAAGCCTGCGCCGCAAGACGCTCGACATAGGTTCCTTCCGCCATCGCCCGCGCGTCTTCGATCAAATCCCGAAAGCTTCTCAGCGCCAGGCACGCCCTCGCGGGCAGAAGCTGGCGCTCGATGGCCTCCCCAACCGCGCCCCACAACGACCGCCCCGTCTCCAGCGCCAGGCGTTCGAGCGTCTCAATCGTCGTCTTCCCGATCCCGCGCACCGGCGTGTTGATCACGCGCAGCAGCGAAACCGAATCATCGGGATTCACGATGACTTTCAGGTACGAGATCATGTCCTTGATCTCGGAGCGGTCGTAAAACGAGAAGCCGCCGACCACGTGATACTTCATCTGGTAGCGGCGCATGGCTTCTTCGAACAAGCGCGACTGCGAATTCGTTCGATAGAGCACGGCCGCCCGCGGCGTCTCGCCGTTTTCGACGGCCTCTTTCAGATAGCGCGAGATCCGGTCAGCAACGAACAGCGCTTCGTTCTCGCCGTCGGGCGCTTCGTAGTATCCGACCTTGGCGCCGCCCTGGCGCGACGTCCACAGGTTCTTGCCCTTGCGCTTGACGTTGTTGGCGACCACCGCCGACGCGGCTTCCAGAATGCTCTGCGTCGAGCGGTAGTTCTGCTCGAGCCGAACGATCTTAGCCTCGGGAAAATCTTTTTCGAACTCGAGGATGTTGCGGATATCGGCGCCGCGCCACGAATAGATCGACTGATCTTCATCGCCGACCGCGCACAGGTTGTGGCGCGTGCCCGCCAGCAGCCGCATCAGCTCATACTGCGGACGATTCGTGTCCTGATATTCGTCCACCAGGATGTACTGGAATCTCCGGTTGTAGTAATCGCGCACGGCGGCCACCGACTTCAACAGCCGCAACGCCTCCAGCAGCAAGTCGTCGAAGTCGAAGGCATTCGCCTTGCGCAGTTCCTTGCGGTACTCCTCGTAAATGTGCGCGATTTTCTCGGTCTTCGGGTCGGCCGACTGCAGGTAAATTTCCTGCGGATCGAGCATGTGATTCTTCGCCCACGAGATCCGGCCCAGCGCGATGCGCGGGGTAAGTTCCTTGTCGTCGATCCCCATCCGCTTCATCACCGACTTCACGATGCTCTGCTGATCCGACTCGTCGTAGATCACGAAATTCTTGGTATGCCCGATGGGCGGCTGGCCCGGTACGGTCGACGGAGTTCGCAGTGCTTCGACATCACGCCGCAGCACGCGCACGCAGAAAGAATGAAACGTCGAGATGACAGGCTTGGCGACCGAGAGGCCGCCGACGATTTTCTCCACGCGCTCCACCATCTCGGCCGCAGCCTTGTTCGTGAAGGTCACGGCGAGAATCGACTCGGGCATGACGCCGAGGTTTTCGATGAGGTGCGCGATGCGGTAGGTGATGACGCGCGTCTTCCCGCTGCCCGCGCCGGCAAGGATCAGCACCGGCCCGTCAGTAGTCTCGACGGCCTCGCGCTGCTGGGGGTTGAGTTGGTCTAGAAAGGACAAATTTGCAGGATCCGAATCAAGAATTCTTGCCGCTGTTTCGCGCGGATGTTTCAACTTTGCCAAACACTTTGCCTACGTACCAGAACAGCGCCACAAACAGAGCGAAAAGGATGAGGCGCGACCAGTCAGGCAAACGCACCATGATCCCCCATGGCTGGAAGACGACAAACCAACAGATCCCAACGACGGCCAGCTCGGTGACCGCAAAAGGGAGCATCTCCATCACGGATGCCCAACGACTAGTACCCAGCAGCGGATTAATAGCTTCTCGTGGAATCTCGGCCTGATCCACCATCACCAATCCATAGAAGTCCTCCGCGCGAAGGGCCCTCAGAGCTTCCACCCATTCCTCTTTCCGATCGGCATCGCGTTTGTCGTGCTGATACGCCTCACGCACCAACTTCGTGATCTTTGCTTCATATGCGTCGGCATCGTAGCTAGCATCGAATTTCTCATTCGCTGCGAAATCGGCAGTTCCGGACGTTTCAGAGAACAGAAACATCCGCTGCTCAATGTCATCCACGGGCACGCTGTTGCGTTCGGCTTGATTCTTCACCTTTGCAAGCAGAAATTGTTTCGCGGAATCGCCCGTGAAAAGCATTGCAGTCCACCTTGCCGACGCAGGCCAACTATTCTCGAGATGCGCGCTCCGCCTTGCACTCTGCGCAAGGGCACACTTCCCGCAGGAAAGCCCACGAATAAATCCCGAGATCGTGGCTGTCGTTCCAGCTGAACTTGATGGCATACTTGCCCACGCCTTCGGCGGAGAGCGGCTTGGCGGCGGCCTTGAACATGGGCAGCGCCCCAGGGGCCAGTTTCGGGCCTTCCCCGTACGCTCGCCCGGCTTTCCCGCGCTCATCTTCACAGAGGGCGCAAGGGCAGGCATCCCGCAAAAAAGGAAAGGAATAGCTCGAATGATGCCCATCGCGCCAGTCGATTTCCATTCCCGTACCGGTAGTTAGATTCACGCGAACCGACTTGGGATCCGTGCTGGCACTGGGCGCTTTCAGCGGGGACTGCATGCTTCAAGTATCGCATGGTTAATGAAGCCATTGTCGATGGAGCGACGGGCGTCCCTGCCCGTCGGCACCGAGTAGGCTGTCACGGCGTTGCGTCTTCCGCACGTTATTTTTGAAAGTAGCTCGGGCGCACTAGCGTTAGCCATTTCTATCGATTCCAGAAGGCCCTCGATCTTCGGGGCCTTTTCATTTGTCACGGCCGTCGCTCAGGCGACGCTACCTGGCATCGACCACCCTAACCGGACAAAATTTCACACGTCCAACCACTATGCTTCTTTGCTGGCTGAGGCGTGTTTTGATCGCATGGTTCCTATGCTCAGGCTTTGGCCTGAGCCAGAACCCGCCGGCCGAGCACTGGGAAGGTTCTATCCGAGAGGGCGGGCGCGCGTCCTTCTTCCAAATGGACTTCACGTCGCCCTCAGCCGGGATCTACGAGATGCTCGGGCAGAAGATCCCCTTCGACGTCGTCAGCCGCGACGGCAATCACATTGAAATCCGCACGCGCGAGAGCAAGCCCGCGATCTTTCGCGGCGAACGCCACGCGGATCGCATCACCGGCGAGGTCGTCGACAGCCAGACCACCGCGCAGTTCTGGATGGAGCTCGAACCGCCGTTGCCGGCCGCCAGGGATCGCGACGAAGCCTGGAAGCAGGATCTCGCCTACGCTGCCCGAAAGCTTCCCCAGCTTGACCGAAGCTTCACTCCGATAACGGGGGCTCAATATTTGAAGCAAGTCGCGGAACTCGAGAGCCACGTTCACACGCTCGACGACCCGCACCTGATGGTTGGGCTCGCGAAGGCGGTGGCCCTGGCCGATAACGGGCACACGCGGCTGTACCTGGTTCGCGCCCGCACGGTCGTTCGCCAATATCCCATTCGCGTTTGGTGGTTTCGCAACGAACTGCGCGTGATTCGCGCCACTCCCGAGCACAGCGACCTGCTGGGCTGTGAGGTGCTGAAGATCGGAACGCACTCCGCCTCGAACGCGTTCGCGCGCGTAACCCCACTCTATTCGGGCAGCCCGACCTGGGCGCAGTACATGAGCACGTACACTCTGACGAGTGCGGAAATTCTGCGCGGCCTCGACCTGATCTCCGACATGAACCATGCCGGCTGGACCTTCCGATGTGCGAATGGCACTCGGTCCGTCGATCTTGAACCCAAGCCCCTGCGCAAGCAGGATCACACCGTTGAGGCGTGGCCGAACCTCGCACCGCGATCATTCGAGCCGGAGCAGGGACTGGTTGGATTGCAGCTCTCATCGGTGCCGCTATACCTGAGCCATCTGGACAAGAATTATTGGTTCGAAGTTCAGAGTGACACTGGCCTCTTGTATTTCCAGTTCAATCGCAGCGTGGATCAGGCCGACGAGAAGATCAGCGAATTCGCGAAGCGATTGGAATCTGCATGGCGCGATCCCAAGGCGCAGACTCTGGTGGTCGACCTGCGCTTCAATACCGGCGGGAATCTCGACCTTGCGAAAGACATGATGGCGCATCTGCAGCAGGAGGCATCTGGCCGACCGGTTTACGTGATCACCGGGCGCGCGACCTTCTCTGCCGGCCTCTACCACGCGGCGCAATGGAAGCAGTGGGGGAAAGCGACCTTCATCGGAGAGCCGGCGGGCGACCGTCTGGACTACTGGTCAGAGGGCGGCAATCTCAATTTGCCCAATTCCAAAATTGCCATTCATTTTGCGGACTCCTTCCACCGCTACTCCCACAAGGAGTATCCAGACCGAAAGCCCTATTTCGAAGAGCTGAGCATCGACTCGTTAGCGCCGGACTATCCGGCCAGCCCAAGCTTCGCGGACTACATGGCCGGGCGCGATCCCGCAATGGACATAGTCTTGCGTGGGCATACAAAAGCAGCCAAAATCCGCGAGGCCTTTCCTGGTCCGAATATTCGTTCGGAAGAGCAAACCTCAGCGGCTGAAGGCGCGATTTTTGGGCGAGCAAACGGCGTACGCTGGTGAGAAGGCCTGGTTACGACAATTGACGAGTGGTCTCTGGGGGGAGTATCCGCTATGCATGCGGAAGGTTCAACCGCCAGTATGGAGATTTGTTTATCGGGCCGCTGGACTAACTGGCGTGAATGCCTGATGAATCCGACTGCGATGAGATTTTCAGTTCGGCCTTCTCCCGCAAATCAGCCGTTTCCTACGGATTAGACTAGTAATTCCTGCCAGCCCTGTCGCCATCAGCCCGAGCGTCCCTGGTTCTGGGACAGGTGTTGGGGGAGACGCTGCATAGAACTCGCCGTGCGAGAACACATACCCACCGGGAGAGTCTTCACGGGGAGGGATGTAGTCGAAGTGGAAATTCCATGCTCCTCCATTTTCAGGTAACGCAAGCTCGATTTCTTTTTCAACCCCTCCCTGGTCAACAAGTAGGACAACCGACGGGTTCAGAACACCCCCGGGCCCAAAAAAGCTAGCCGGGTCGTAGTAGACGACACTGTAGGTCTTTCCTCCAATCATCGCTGGTCCGTAACTTCCGGAAGTAACGTAAATGTCCCCAATAGGACCGGGAGAAGGGTTCGGAAGCAATTCTTGGTCGTTGTAACACCAGGGGTAGCATTGCATCATGCCGAATGCCTGGAACGTGGTACCCGGACCGGTGAAAGTGAAAAATAGGTTGTCGCCTGAGTTTCCAGTCCGCGGGTCCATCGAACCCGTTACTTGAGTGATTTGGAAGCTGTCAGCGTAGGAGTACGGCACAAATACGACAATAAGCATCACGACTTTCCAGAGTAGGCGCTTCATGGATGGTTCTCCTTCACTAGTAGTCGTGCGTCAATCTCGAGGAGGCGAAGGACTACTTTTTGATTCTCCTGCTGTTTGGCCTTGTCGGCTTGGGGAAACGACCGGGAGACGAACCGAGGATTCCCAGATCAGGACAGCCACGAGGATTGACAGCCGCCTCGTTTCGGGCGCTCACGATAATTGCTGTTGTAACATCCCCATTGCACTCAAAACCCCCTGCTCGGGGGCTGGCCGGGTCAATGAGTGTAATGGCCTTCCATGAGAAGGCCGGTCGGAGTCAAGTCGATTCTTGTGTGGCTTCGTTGAACAAGGTTTTCTTCTTCCGCCGAGGGCCACTGTCGCCATGCTTCCATCCGCACTCTCGAGGAGCGAATCGTTTCGCTCGGTGCATGTTGGGCGTTCTCGGTTCAGCCGGTGCTGCCATCTGATTGGCGCCCTGTGGTTCTGCTTTTTCAGAGTTAAACCTGGGCCAGGCCATTAACGCAGTCACCGGAACTCGGCTTTGGGCTTTTGTCTGTTCTCTTCCTGGAACGGTTTTGACTTTTGTTTTGCTCTTTCGTTTTATGCGGCTGCAGCCACGGTCGCTCTTCTGCTGTTGTGCATCGGGTCGTATACTTCGCCGCTCACCCACAGATGATGCAGCAGCACCGCCAGCTTTCTTGCGGTGGCGACGATGGCGCGCTTCTTGCCGTTTCTCCCGCCACGTTCTGCTAGTTTCAGGCCCCAGCGCCTGAGATCACAGTCGGGACCGAACGGACCCAGAATGTGCTGCGCTCCTTGCACCAGCAGCGTTCGCAGATAGGGATCGCCTTCTTTGCTGATATGCAGCTGCGGTTCGCTTTGCCCCGAGTTCCGCCGTCCCGGCTGCAGGCCCAGATAGCAGCCCACGTCGCGGCTCTTGCCGAAACGATGCGGATCTTCCAGTGTCAACAGGAAGGTCAGCGCGATCAATGTACCTACTCCCTTGATCTGTTTCAGCAGCGCCACCTGCGGATAACTCTGCTGTGCCAGGTTCTCGATGCGCTGGTTGTATTCCACGATGCGCTCGCTCAGCGACTCGATTGCGTTCAACAGCGGTTCCAGGGCGGCTTGCAGTTCTGGACTCAAGCTCTCGGCTTTCTCCGGATTCATGTTCCGCACGTTGCATCCACGCAAGCGTTCCCCGTAACTCTTGGCCAGCCCGCGAGCTGTGTTGACCAGCGCGGTCCGTGCTCGTACCAGCCCAGCGCGCGCCCGAATCAGCGTCAGATCCGCTTGCGCCTGCACGCTGCGATGTTTCACCGGATACAGCAACTCTGCATCGATCCGGGCCAGCCGCGCCAGCGTCTGCGCATCCAGACGATCGTCTTTCTTGCGGCTCTCCCCGATCAGCCGTACCTTGCGCGCATTGGCCACGATCACTTCATGCCCCAACTCGCTGAGCAAGCGACTGATCCAGGGCGAATGTGTCCCGATTTCCAGTGCGATCCGACTGCGCGGCATGGCACCGAACACTTCGCTCAACGCTTTCGCATTCGTCCGCACGCGCTGCTCCAGTTGTATCTGGCCGGCTTCATCCAGCACGCAGTACCAGCTGTTGCGATCGCCCAGATCGAGTCCGATGGTCAGTTTCTGCGCCGAAATATTCCTGCTCTGCTTGGCCACTGCGGTGCTAACCTTCTTCATTGCCGGTCTCCTTTTTATCTGTGCTTCGAGCACGTCGATAACTTGGGAGCGTACACCGCATCCCGTCCGGAGGCCGGCCTTCTCATCCCATCTGATTACGTCAACTGATCGTACCTAGTTGCGAGCCAACACTGCGCCGTCTCGATAGATCGCATAGTCATACCCAAGCTTTGAAAGGCCGAGAGCAAGATCAGCAGCGATTTTGGTCGCTTCCTCGTCAGCAATTTCCTTCGGAATGGTTGTGATCATTGATGTTCGGAAGAACGTCTTTCCGCGGCGGATAGCTGCGTAGAATCTCTGTCTTCTTTTCCCCGACTTGGTAATAGAGGTAGGCGTCCTCATGTGAGACGGACTCGATTGCTAAGGAGAACGCCGGAAAGGCAACTGATCGGCCTTCACCACGACAAACGATTAGGAACAATAGAACGAGTAGAGCGCCGCAGACCAGCGCACCGATCAACGCGAGCATTCTCTAATACTAGAGGCCATCTGGCCGGAACCGCTAGGTTACTCGGGTGCTCTCTTGGCGTAACATCGCCATTTCACCAAAAACCTGCGACTGATAGCGACAGTCACTCGGGTTCGGCGTTGCCCAATGGCACGAGCGGTCAGGACCGGGCAGCCCGAATACGCCATTCACTTGACCCATTGCATAGACCTCCAGTTCAGAAATCTGACCGCCTCTGCAATGAAGAATGACGCCAACCTGTATGCCTTCGGGCGACTTACCGACGAAATCTGCGACCAGTTCAGAACCGCCGTCTTCGTGCTTGCCATCCACGGCAAGATCGATGGTGGGGCAACCACAGGTGCAGCGACTCACTACCCTGACACGAGGAATTTGCGGCGCATACTTAGCGGCATTTGGGGACCCGTTTGAAATCAGCCATTCCAAAAGGATTCGTTCGTCAGACGTGAGCGCCCTGTTTTCGGGAGCACGGTAGTGATTGGCTTCTGCCATTAGGGGATGGTAGTCGATTGCATTCTCAACTGTCGAAACATCGCCATTACGCTCAAAACCCCTCACTGAGCGCTATCGCCTGGGGTCGGCTATCGCGTGGGGTCGGCAAGGGCCGCTTCCTCGATAGGTCTGTCGAAGTCGTAAACCCTCTCATAGCGGCTGCTTCCGTCGAAGTTGCGGCCATTGAGCCTGTATTCGGCTGCCATGATTACGTCGCGCCAGTCTACCCGCAACTGCTGAACGCAGTCTTCGAGCCGCCGAAGAACGCCTTGAGAACTGACGACAGCACACCGCAGGAGTCGAGGGACTGCGGGTTCGCCAGTGTGAATTACGGCGGTCCGTAAAACAGCTAACGTCTGAGCTTTGTCATCATCATTAAAGTGAGCGTTAACCCACACCACCACATCCTCAGGAAGCGACATGCCTGATTATCGCTCCTAACCCTTCACTGTTGAAATATCGCCATTTCACCAACGATGCCCATAGTAGACCGGCCAGAACCGAAGATGCGGTCTCAGGCCGGGCGCGCGCAGATCATTGCGGATGCACTTCGACATCTTGGCTGCTGCCGAGCGTATGCAGGTCGATGAATAGCCGTGGGGTAGTTCAAGACACTTTCAGCGGCTGAACCGCCAACCTCATTCTCTGCATTCGGCCCGACTGAAGCCGGGCCCTTCCCCAACCCGCTCAAATCCTGTACAATCTACGTTTTGCACACCTAGTTCCAATAGATCTGGAGAGCAGTCCGATGGCACAAGTTTGTCAGATTTGCGGCAAGAAGCCGATGAGCGGCAACACGATCAGCCACGCGCACAACGTGAGCAAGCGGCGCTGGAACGTCAACCTGCGCCCCGTGCACGCCAAAGTCGGCGCGACCACCAAGCGCATGCGCGTCTGCACGTCCTGCCTGCGCAGCGGCAAAGTCGTCAAAGCCTAAGAGCCAATAACCACAGAGGACACAGGGTTCCACAGAGGAATGCGGTTACCTCCGTGTCGTTCGTGGTGAAGGGCTTTGATTTTACTCCACGCGCAGCAATTCAATATCAAACACCAGCGTCGCGTTCGGCGGGATCGCTCCGGGGTACCCTTCTTTTCCGTAGGCAAGATTCGGAGGGATCCGCAACTGCCGCTTGCCGCCGACTTTCATCCCGGTGACGCCTTCTTCCCAGCCCGCGATCACCTGATGCGCGCCGATCCGGAACTTGAAGGGTTGGCCGCCGACGGAGCTGTCGAACTTCTTTCCGTTGGTCAGCCAGCCGGTGTAGTGCACGTGCACCGTATTTCCCTTGTCGGCCATGCGGCCGGTGCCGACCTTGATGTCCCAATACTGCAGGCCGGTCGACGTCTTGGTGCCGTCTCCCGTCACCTTGGTAGGACCGGCCGCAGCCGGCGCTTTCGTTTGTGCCAGCGCAAAAGCCGCCATCACCACAAGCACAATCAGTACAAGCAAGCCATACTTCATCATTTGAATTTTCTCCTGGATTTAAGCCAGCGCAATCACATCAATTTCAACCAGAACATCTTTCGGCAGCCGCGCGACTTCCACGGTCGAGCGCGCCGGCGGCGCGCTACTGAAGTAGCTTCCATACACTTCGTTCATGGCAGCGAAGTCGCCCATGTTTTTGAGAAACACGGTAGCGCGCACCACCTTCTCCAGGCTCGTGCCGGCAGCTTTCAGAATGCCGGACAGATTCTTGAGCACGCGATCCGTCTGAAACGCCACATCTCCCGAGACCAGCGTGTTGGTCACCGGATCAAGAGCGATCTGTCCAGACACAAACACAAATCCATTGGCCCGAATGGCCTGCGAATAAGGCCCAATCGCCGCCGGGCCGTCTTTGGTAGCAATCACATCGCGCATGAAAGCAGTCTCCAGTCGCTAGCACAAAACCCGTCGTTGGTCGTCGGTCGTTGGTCGTTGGCAAAAACCCTTGGACCCGTGATTAACGCAGATGCGTGCCCGGGAAGTCAATTGCCCAGGCGCCAAGACGAACTTCGGTGAATGGGATTCAGCCAACGACCAACGACCATCAGCCAACGACGCTCTTAGATTTTGCCAGAGACTGACGACCAGCGACTGACGACTAGATCTTCTGCAGCCTTTGCACATCCCGAACGCCCGGAATCTTGCGCAGCCCATTGATGATCGTCTCAAGATGCTTGAGGTCGCTGATGTCGAGGATGATTTCAACCACAGCCTGGCTGTTGGCGGTGCGGGCTTCGATGTTGCGGATGTTGGATTTGGCGTCGCCGATCACGCCCGTGATCAGCTTCAGCATGCCGTAGCGGTCGTCGCAAAAAACGGTGAGCTTGACGGGATAAATGTTGGGCGCCGATTCGTCTTTCGCCCACGAGACGTCGATGCGCCGCTCCGGCTCGTACATCAGGTTCACGACGTTCGGACAACTCACGGCATGCACCGCCACGCCCTTGCCCCGCGTCACGTAGCCCACGATCCCTTCGCCGCGGATCGGGTTGCAACAGCGCGCGCGGTAGACCAGCAGGTCGCCCGAACCCTTCACGGTGATGGCGTTGTTGTCTCCGCCAAACACGCGCCGTACAACGCTGCTCACCGTCGATTCCGGTTCCCGGGCTTCGCTCTCCGCCAGGCTGTGGTTGGCGGCTGGCGTCAGCTTCGCCAGCACCTGCCGGGCGGAATACTTTCCATAACCGATCCCGGCCATCAGGTCATCGGGACGGCCCAGTCCGTAGTCGGAGGCAATCCGCTGGAACTCTTCGTCCTTCAATTCCTTCAGCGGGATCCGGTACTTCCGCGCTTCTTTCTCGATCAGCTTGCGCCCGATTTCGATGGCTCGCTCACGCTGGTGGAGGTTGAGCCAGTGCTTGATCTTGTTGCGCGAGCGCGACGACTTGACGATGGCGAGCCAGTCGCGGCTAGGCTTGTGCCCGGGCTGCGTCAGGATCTCGACGATGTCGCCGCTATGCAGCTTGTGGCGCAGCGGCACCATGCGCCCGTTGACTTTGGCGCCTACGCAAGCGTGCCCGACTTCGGTGTGCACGGAGTAGGCGAAATCAATGGGCGTGGAATCGCGCGGCAGAACCACCACTTTGCCCTTCGGGGTGAACGTGTAGACCTCTTCCGGGTAGAGATCGATCTTCAGCGTGGAAAGAAATTCGTTGGGATCGGAAACGTCGCGTTGCCACTCGACCACCTGCCGCAGCCAGGCAAGTCGCTGCTCATCCTGCGCCGAGACCGCGCCGTCTTTGTATTTCCAGTGGGCCGCGATGCCTTCTTCGGCCATCTTGTGCATCTCTTCGGTGCGGATCTGCACTTCGAAGGGCGCGCCCTCTTCGGTGATCACCGAGGTATGCAGCGACTGGTAAAAATTCGGCCGCGGCATCGCAATGAAATCTTTGATGCGCCCCGGCACTGGCCGCCATACGTTGTGAATGATGCCCAGCACGGCGTAGCAGTCTTGCACCGAGCGCGTGATGATGCGCATGGCGTACAGGTCGTACACCTGGTCGACGTTAATGTGCTGCCGCACCAGCTTCTTGTGAATGCTGTAGTAGCGCTTGGTGCGGCTCTCGACCTTCGCTGTGATCCCGGCTTCCTTCAGCTTGTCGCGGACGACTCCCTCAACACGCGACAGGAAAGCCTCGCCCACCTTGCGCTGCGAATCGACCGCCCCTTTTACCTGCTCGTACGCGATGGGATCGAGGTACTTGAATCCCAGGTCTTCGAGTTCACCGCGGATTTTGCCCATGCCCAGCCGGTGCGCGATCGGCCCGTAAATTTCCAGCGTCTCCTTGGCGATTTTCTGCTGGCGGTCGGGTTGCAGGTGCTCCAGCGTACGCATGTTGTGCAGGCGATCGGCCAGCTTGATGAGCACCACGCGGATGTCGTCGACCATGGCGAGCATCATCTTGCGCAGGTTTTCGGCCTGCTGCTCTTCCTTGGTAGCGAAATCAATTTTGCTGATCTTGGTGACGCCCTCGACAATGTGAGCGACCTGCTCGCCGAATTCCTTGCGGATATCGACAATCGTTACCGAGGTGTCTTCCACCGAATCGTGCAGCAGTCCGGCCGCCACCGCGACCGGATCCATCTTCATCTCGGCGAGCACGAGCGCGACTTCAAGCGGATGGACGAGGTAAGGCTCTCCCGACGCGCGACTCTGGCCGGAATGCACATGCAGGGAGTAGTCGTAGGCTTTTTTTACGATTTCCAGATCGTCGGCCGGCCGGTTGGCCTGCATCCTCTTCATCAGGTCGCGGAACTTCGTGACCGTAAGGACGTTGGTTGCGATCTGTTGGCGCAGCGTCGCCATGAAGGATTATAGCCGTAGCAAACCGGGGGAGGCCAGTTACGGAAGCGTGATCCCTGCAGCCCGAGCCATTTACTGAATTATAACGTGTGGCGTGGACACTCCTGTCCGCGAAGGCCGGCGTAACGAAGGTCGGCGTAATGAGGAAGCATGGAGTTTTCGCGAAGCCGGGGTGCGTTACGAACCAGACTATCGTGCCACGGTCCGTGGCGAGCCGCCCGCGGCTGGCTCCGCTTGAGCGCCTGTGTTTCTCGGCGTGAAATATCGGACCGTCACATCATCGGACACCTGACGAACCTCACCGCCAGCGCCCGCCTTGATTGCCGCGTTACGAGGAGTGAAGTAGCGCACGGTTACATCGTCGCCGAAATGCTTTACACGAATGCCCGAATCGGAGGAACGCACCCGCCCGGCGGAGGTAACGTAGCGAACTGTCGGATATTCCAGGTGGGCGGGAAATGAGGCCGCAGGCGTGGCGGCCCCTGGTATCTGGCTTGTTTCCGATAGCGGAGTTGGCGGCGTAGCCACGTTTGGCGCCTGCTGAGGCGGGCCAGCCGATGACACCGTCGCCGGCCGATCCGTGCAAAGAATCCAGATACAGACCAGGGTGACCGAGGCCACGACCAAGCCCGAAATCCGTTTACGCTGGTACACCGGAATTTTGTACGGATTCAGGGAGTAGGCGGGCAGCTTATACCCGCGAACTCGATTCATCGCGAGCCGAGCGCGAGGACTAAGCCGTAAGCGATCCAGCGCCGAACGTAGAACAATGGCCGAAGTAGGGACTTCTTGGATGGCAGGTGGGATCTGGGCAACGGGAACTGGCAGCTGGGCCGAGCCCACAGGTTCAACCCTGTCCACAGCTTCCCGCGGAGGTGCCGGGAAATTTTCAATAACTTCCTCGACGACTGCCGGAGCGACCGTCTCACTCCGTTTCTGTACAACGGGCGCCTGCGACATCGCCTCGCCGATCAGTTTCGCCAGGATCCAGTACGTGCGAACTTCCTGGTCCTGAAACGAGTGCGGCTCATTAAACAGGACCTGCAAGACACCGCCCACGAAGCGTCCGTGATAAATGGGCAAAATGAGCAGGGCCTCTACGCCGAACTGACGGCATACGGCCGCTTGAATGCGTCCGTCTTGTGTGGTGTCTTCGACGCGCAAGATCTCGGAGTTTGTCTCGCGGGGAGCCCACGTGCTGAAGGTCGCCATCACGCGCCGGCCAATATAAGAAGCAGCGCTGCCGCTGCCGGCCGTGTAGATCAGTTGATCGCCTTTCAGTCGGCCCATGGCAACCCCGCTGGCGTTGGCCACGCTGCGAGCCCATTCGGCGACCAGGTGGGCGGCCCCGTCCACGTCGAGATGCCCCATACGGATGGATGTTTGCAGTTCGAGGATGGCCGCAAGGGACTGGCTCTTCATGCCGCTTTCTTGTACGGCGAAGGCGCTCCCCAATAGCTTTTGAAAAGACTCCCGATCGAGGGTGGGATCGCTGCTCAACTCAAAACCCCTATTCTGTGCGACTTCATAGGAAGACTGCCGGGCGGGTAACAGCATTTTACTCGCGCTTGCAGTTTTCCGCTTCTCTTACCCAGGTGTCAATACGGAAAACAACCAAGAAGCGCCTAGTCCACGCCCTGAGGAACCGTTCCTGACCACTTGAGGGGGCTGAAGGTTAATCTTGCGGAGTTGAGGTCGCTTTTTGTCCGTCTATTTGTCCTCGAGCTTGAGATGGAAGACCTTTGGGACCGCTTCCAGGATGCCCTTTTCAGAGTCGGGCTTGGCCATCTCAGCCTTCAGGTAGCGGCGCTGTTCGGCAGTGAGCTGGTGGACGACCTGCGTGGCGGCCTGCAGGCGGAACTGAGTGGAGTCGTAAATTGCGGCGGTGATGCCATCGACGCAACGCTTCTCGAGCACCGGGTCAATGGTGTCGGCCAGCATGACCTCGTCGAACTTCTTTGCATTAGACTGGAGCCGCTTGGCAACCGTCTCGCCGTTCTCCCTGGCCTCAGAGATGATCTCAACGAGCCCGGCTTTCTGATCGGCCGAAAGCTCGGTTGCGCTGGAGGGTGGTGCGGACTCGGCCTTCGGCGCAATCGCTTCCTGTGCGTGAGACATTTCCTCACGCTTTCCGGCATGACCGACCTCAACCTTTTCGGCGATCTCGATGGTCATCAAGTCTTCGCCGAGCTCGAGTGGTCCAGAATAAGTTTTTCTTGCCGCCGGAATAATGTTGGGGGAGTCGGGATAATGCGAGAAGACCGCCAGCCGCGGCTGCACCCGGGTAAAGATCTCTCCGGCCTGCTCGGGCGATGTGTGGTGGGCAATGATCGCCTCCACCTGCTTGGGACTCAGATTCCCGGGGTTTGAATGAATGAACGTTGGGTCTATCGTTTCGTGGATCAATACGTCTACGCCCTTGCTGAAGCGGACCAGGTTCTCGGACGGGCGAGTGTCGCCGGAAATCGCCACGGAGTGCCCTGCATAGTCCACCCGATAGCCGTAAGCCGGTTTCACCGGACCGTGGTCAACCAGAAATGCAGTTACCTTCACGCCATCGTGGTTGTACACCACGCCTTCCTGCACGTCGTGAGTGATGGCCGTGATGCCCGCGGCGGAAAATCGTTCATCAACATCGCGCCGGATGTGGATGTCGAAGGCAAACGCCTTCTGCAGGTTCGCCATCAGGGCGCGCGTACCGGCCGGCCCCCAGATCTCCATGGACTGCTTGCGCGCCGCCCATCCGCTGAGATAAAGGTCAGGAATATCAACGATGTGGTCGGAATGAAGATGCGTGATGAAGAGCTTATTGACGCCAGTGATGGGAATACCGGCCTGCGCGAGACGAAGCATCGTACCGCGTCCGCAATCGAACAGCAGTGTTTGACCGCCGGCTTCGACCAGAGTGCTCATCTGGTAGCGATTTAGGCGCACCGGCGGACCCGAGGCGGTGCCGAGCAAGGTGACCCTGATGGTCCCCGCTGGAACAGCGGACGGGTTCGCGGGTTGCGACTGCGCGAAGGCGGCGGTCGCAAACGCAAGAACAAAGATTGCGGGGATGATGCGTAGACGCATGAACACTCCTTTGGAGGCTGGCAAGTGTAGCAAAGGCCGGAAAGACAGGCAGCTAAACAGCGGAGACACTAAAGAGGTTACTCAGCAAGAAGCCCAACCATTGATGCAAGTAATTTGCGAAGTGCTGTCGATGAAAGATGAAGCAAAAAAGACGCTCCCAGAGGGGGAGCGTCTTTTACTTGTGCCCTTCTACCTATTTGCAGCCGGGCAGTTTGAAGCTACCGATGCGTGTTTGCCACGGAGCGGTATTCACACCGATGATTCCATCGATCTGGTAATACTCGTTGGTGTACCAGAACGTGCAGCCGTCGGGGTCGAGATTCAAAGAAGTGTAATCACCCCAGCGGTTGTTGGTGGTGACCTGCACACCGGTCCCATCGATGAGGGTGGCTTCGCCCAGCGTCATCTGGCCGGCAGCATCTCCCGCAAGCCTGCCGGTATAGCGAATGCCTGGTTTCACGTTCACCGCATTCGAGACGCTGTAACCCGCCGCAATGTTCCCGGCATTATCCATCGCGACGCTACCCATCCAGCGGTTCACGCCATCATCGGGTGAGTACGTCCCTTGCTGGAAGAGAGAATAGGTCCCATTCTTGCGGCGGATCTCGTACCAGCGGACACCCGCGATCTCATTGCCCAGCCCGCTTCCCCGTGCAACTACCGATTGGTTGGTGACCATGGCCTGGTAGTTGCCGAAGTTACGGAACGCCAGGCGGTAGGTTGGGCGCTGGCGCCTCGACAGGCTATCCAGCCAGCGATTGCTGGGGACGCCAGGCTCTGGAATGCAGGAGCGGAAGCTGCTTCCCGGATTGCAAGTCATTACCGAGTTGAAGCTTGCGACCGGCAACTGCGCCGCCAGAATGAACGAGGCGTCCACCGACTTCGGCTTCCAACGCACGTCGAGCTCGAAAATGTTCAGCCCGTCGGAGGGCGCGCCATATCCGAAATTGTCATCCATGGTGCCGACGATCGGGGCAGCGTGGTTCGCATTGTTGCCGTTGTTATCAGGAACGCGTCCATCGATGTCAGCCGGTAACAATCCGTCGCCCATCAGGTAAATGGGGATGAGGTCTGAGTCGAGGAAGAACTTGACTGACCGCGCAGTTGGATCGCCTACCAGCATCTTCGCCTTTTCCAGCGCGTAGACACTGATGCCGTACTGCACCGTCGGCCCAAAATCGCGCGAGGTCAGCAGATAGGAATCGTTCCATACGCCATATTTCGGATAGTCAGGGAAGAAAAACAGGTCGCCAGGCTGCGTCGTTGCAAACGCATAACGGAAGTACGCGCCAGTCGGGTCACCGGTTTGTGAGATCGCTACGCAGTTGTAGAAAGGCTTTGTCGGATCGGACAATCCGGAAATGGTGAACTGCGAGAGAATCCAGCGGTCTGCCTGGCGGTCGTACAGAACGACTGGATCACCCGACGTGTCGTCGCAGTCAGGCACCGCGAAGTTTGCCCACAGGTTGCCGATAGCCGTCGGTCCGGCCAACCTATTTCCGGCCTTGTCATAGACCGCGAATATGAGGTTTGCCATCTCAACGATGTGGTGGGGGCCCACGGCTGCGTTTGGATCAGGCGGGTTGACGCGCCCACCGTAAATATTGAAGTTGTCCTGATTGCTGACGCCTTCAAACGTGAGACCAGGTCCAGAAATCGCCGCCATCCCGGATACGGCACTCGCCGCACCTCCTTGCAGCGCTCCGTCGCCTGCGAAGGGCTTCGCCGCTGAGCTGCCTAGTTCAGTCTCAGGGCGGACCTCCTTCATGATCCCCCAATCAGCCCCTGCTGCGAGACCAGAAATAGGCGGCAGACTGCTCACTGGCTTGGAAACATCGAACGCTACCGCGCTGGTGATTTTCGGTGCTGGGGCTTTAAAAGGCTGCTTCGCCGAAGCCACGCTAGTAAAGCCACATAGCGTCAGCACAAGAGTGACGGATAGGTATCTCATCTGTATAGTCCTCCGAAACGAGATGACGAAGATTGATCGGCGCGGGGTAAGGGGCCGTTTACGGAACCGCGGGCAAAAGACGGCTGGTTCGAGGAAGTGGTGAAAGACAGTCGAACTGGCCAGGGAGTTGTCGCTCGATTCTTTGCTGCCTCAGGAAGCCTTTCAGAACCTGTTTCCGCAGCCCCGCCTTTGTACTACCGTCGATAGTAGGTGTCAATCGCTTTGTCTACGGGTGAAGGCAGACGATCAGAACCGCATTTCAGGGTGCGGTAGACCAGCGCGCGAACGCGTGTCCCAGATGAAAATTAAATTCCCGCAACGAAGCAGCTTCGGAGTGAGGACTGTGTCCTCCAGACGCGATTACGTGCACGTCGGCACGTGGCAGTTCGCCCCGGATGGCGTCGAGTTCCCAAGTTTCCGTACGAGGGTCTTGCGCCCCATGAAGGAATGTAGTGGGAACACTCAGAGTCGAAAGTCTGCCATCAAAAAGATCGCGCGCTCCTCCATTCGCCGGGCGCCCAATGTCGAGCCAGGCTTGTCCCTCGCTGCGCAGCAACTGATTCCAGTACGGATCGCCGTGTTCTTTTTTCAGAACGTCGATGACGCGCCGGCCAAAAGATTCCGGCTCCGAGGCCATGCTTTCAAAGAAACTTCGCGAGCTGATCTTCTCGCGATCGTAATGAATCGCTTCCAGCACGAGCCCGAGGCACCGCCCGGGCTCGCTGATTCCGAGCATGGCTGCGATGACGGCACCGTCGCTGTGTCCCCAAAAAATACATCGGCGAACGTTTAAGGCATTCAGAAATTGCAGGGTCTCTTCGGCTGCTCGCTTGTGCAGGTCAGGGCCAAAGATGGCGGGTTTCGTTGAGCGCCCATAGCCTGACCGGTCCGGGATCAGAACGCGAAAATCCTTAATCGTTTGCGCCTGCGCATCCAGTGCGTAGATGTCATATCCCCAGCCCCCGTGCAGAAATACCGCGGGTACCCCCGATCCGAACTCTCGGTAATAGATTTCCGCAGGCCCACCGGCGAGGGGCGAATCACGCAATGTGACCAATGGCAAAGTCCACGTCCTCCGCAGGGGACAGATGCATCAGCCTGAATGATCGACTCATGACAGGTGCATCGGGACCCACCGTTGGCAACTAGTCCGAATTGGTGATGCCCCAGTCGAATTCGCTGAACTGCTGGCGCAAGCGCGACTTCAGTAGTTTCCCAGTCGACGTATGTGGCAATTCCGCGAGAAAGACAAACTCATCCGGCAATTGCCACTTGGCAAACTTATCAGCAAGGAAGGTCCGCAGTTCTTCGTTGGAAACCTGCGCTCCATCCTTCAGCACGACACATGCCAACGGACGCTCCTGCCACTTGGGGTGTCGAATGGCGATGACAGCCGCTTCTTTAATCGCGTGATGCCCGACCAGCGCGTTCTCCAGGTCGACAGAACTGATCCACTCCCCGCCCGACTTGATCAGGTCCTTGGTGCGGTCGGTGATCTTCATGTACCCGTCGGCATCAATCGTAACCACGTCCCCGGTTCGCAGCCATCCGTCTTTTGTCCACTTGTCTTGCTCTTCTGGAAGCTTGTAGTAGCCTGCCGCAATGAAGGGGCCGCGGACCTGCAACTCGCCGAAGGTCGCGCCGTCCCAGGGAATCTCTCCTTCATCGCCGACCGCGCGCATGTCCACCAGCGGCGACGGCAAGCCCTGCTTGGCGCGGATTTCGTACTTCCGATCTTCGGGCCAGTTCGCCATCTCGGGTTTGAGCGTCGAAGTCGTCGCGATGGGCGTGGTTTCCGTCATACCCCACGGCTGGATGACATGCACGCCGAACTTGTCGAAGCGGCGAAAGAGGCTTTCCGGAGCCGCCGATCCGGCAACCACAATGCGCATCCCCTCTGCCAATTTCCAACGCTGCGGGTTGCGCTCCAGGCACTCAATCACGCCCAGCCAGACTGTTGGCACTCCTCCCGTCAAAGTGACTTGTTCGCTCGCCAGCAAATCGAGGAGCGCATCGGGCTGCAGATTGGGGCCGGGAAACACCGGTTTGCTGCCGTTCATCACCGCGGCATGCGGCAGGCCCCAGGCATTGGCATGAAACATCGACATCGCCGGCAAGACGGTGTCCATACGCGATATGGAAAAGTTATCGGGCAACGAAAGTGACAAGGCATGCAGCACCAGGGCCCGATGAGAATAAGCCACACCTTTCGGTTTGCCCGTGGTTCCCGAGGTGTAGCACATGGCGACCGCCGCATTCTCGTCAACATCCAGCGATGCGGGGCTGCCTGAACCTTGCGCCAGCAGCGATTCGTAGTCTTCATACTGAGAAGGCGTCGGCAGTCCGCTGAACGGCACGACGATCACGCGCTCAAAGTGCATCTTGTCTTTGAAGCTTTCGTAAATTGGGAGCAGCACATCATCCACGATCAGCCAGCGATCCTGGGCATGGTTCGCGATGAAGGCGAGTTCGTCCGGATGAAGTCGCAGGTTGAGCGTGTGGATCACGGCGCCTGCCGCCGGGATTCCGAAGTACGCTTCCAGATGGGTGGCGTGGTTCCACATCAAGGTGGCCACCCGGTCCCCTTGCCGGATTCCGGCCTGTTGCAGGCTCGATGCCAGGGCGAGTGCCCTGTGATGCAGGTCGGCATACGTCGAGCGACGCACAGAGTTATCTGGCAAGCGGGAAACGACTTCAACCTTCGGATACAACTTGCCCGCCCGCTCCAGAAACGAAGTGAGGGTCAACCCGGACTGCATCATGGTTCCCTGCATACTTCACCTCCTACGGAGCACCCGCTAGATATCGCCTCGGGCCATCCGGAGCACTCGTCGGCTTGCGCATTGTAGCTTGGTCCCGGGATTGGGGTGGCGAGTTGAACGAAGGCAACTGCAGCCGAGGTGTGATCTCACCGTTCAATCAAACCCCACACCTTTTGCCCGCAGGGAAAGGCAGGCATCCGTCGGCTTCAAAATCCTCAATTTCCCCGCGTCTCGCTCTGCTACATTGGCGACCATGGCTCTCGACTCTCCCCGCGTTCTGGTGACCGGCGCGTCCGGCCTGATCGGCCGCGCGCTCGTTTCTTCTTTGAAAACCCGCGGCGTCGAAGTCACCTGCCTGGTGCGCGGAACTCCCACTGGGCCCGATCAGATTCAGTGGGACCCGGCGCGGCCTCTCGCTCCGGAGAGCGTCTCGGGATTCGATGCGGCCGTTCACCTTGCAGGCGAGAGCGTCGCCAGCCGCTGGACGAGCGACAAGCGCGCGAAAATTCGCGATAGTCGTGTCACCGGTACCCGCACCCTGGCGCACGCATTGGCGAAAGCCAGCAAGCGCCCTCGCGTTCTGATTGCGTCCTCGGCCATTGGGTACTATGGCGATCGCGGGGATGAAGTTCTCAACGAGAAGAGCGCGCCGGGCACGGGTTTCCTGGCCGACGTCTGTCGCGAATGGGAAGCGGCGAACCAACCAGCCACCGACGCGGGCATTCGCACCGTGCAGATTCGCACCGGCATCGTGCTTAGTGCTGAAGGCGGCGCCTTGAAGAAGATGCTGCCGCCGTTCCGCTTGGGAGTCGGCGGGCGCCTGGGTTCCGGTCGCCAGTGGATGAGCTGGATTCACATCCACGACATGATCGGCGCCATCCATCACGTGATGAAGACCGATCTGCTACAGGGCCCTGTGAATCTGGTAGCGCCCAGGCCGGTCACGAACGTCGAGTTTACCGAGACGCTCGCATCCGTGCTGAAGCGCCCCGCAATTTTTCCCGTTCCGGCGTTCGCGATCAAAACGCTCTTCGGACAGATGGGCGAGGAAGTCCTGCTGGCGAGCCAGCGAGTCGAACCGGCCCGCCTGGTGACCAGCGGATATCCGTTTCAGTGTTCGGAGTTGCGGAAGGCGTTGGAAGACGTACTGAGAAGCTGATTCTACGCAGAGTACTTGGCTTCAACAGTAGCGCCGGCATCTTGCCGGCAGTCGCGAGGGCGTCTCGCCCTAGCACGCGGGAGAAGGGCAACGATTCCGATGAGTCGCCGCCCGCGAACTATTCTTCTTCTTCCTTCACTTCGCCGCGTTCGGCCTTGGCCTTCTCGATGATTTTTTCCTGCTGCTGCGCCGGGACCACGTCGTAGTGATTCATCTCCATGTTGAAGCTGCCACGGCCTTGCGTCATTGCCGTCAGGTCAACGCCATAAGTCAGCATTTCTGACATCGGCACCTCAGCCTTCACCACGGTATTGCCGGCCTTGTTGTCCATGCCCTGGATGCGGCCGCGCCGGCTGTTGAGATCGCCCATGATAGCCCCGGCGAACTCGTCGGGCACCGTGATCTCCGCCGACATGACAGGCTCGAGCAGCGTCGGCTTGGCAACTTCCATGGCCTTCTTGAACGCAATGCGGCCGGCCATCTGGAACGACAAGTCGTTCGAATCGACATCGTGGTACGAACCGTCGTAGAGGCTGACTCTGAAATCGACTACCGGGAATCCCGCCAGGTAGCCCCGGCTTGCAGCATCGCGAATGCCTTTTTCGACGGCAGGAATGAAGTTCTTCGGGATGGCGCCTCCGAAGATGTCGTTGACGAACTCGAACTCGCCTCCGCGTGGCAGGGGCTCCATCTTGATTTTGCAGTCGCCATACTGCCCGTGGCCGCCGGTCTGCTTCTTGTGCCGGCCCTGCACGTCGGCCTTGCCGCGGATGGTCTCGCGATACGGCACTTTGGGCGCCTTCAGGTTGACCTCGGTGTGATACCGCTTCTTCAACTTCGAAACGACGACTTCAATGTGCTGCTGTCCGGTACCGGCGATCAGGAACTCCTTGGTCTGCGGATCGCGGAAGAAACGCAGCATGGCGTCTTCTTCCATAAGCTTGTGGATGCCGGGCCCGAGCTTGTCTTCGTCAGCGCGGCTTTTGGGCTCGATCGCGAAAGTGATCGCAGGCTCGGGCAGTGCGATTCTCGGATACTGGATGGGTGCGTTCTTGTCGCCGAGCGTATCGCCGGTCAGCGTGTCACGCAGTTTCGCGACGGCACCGATGTCACCGGCGTGCAATTCATTGACGGGCGTGGTGGCTTTCCCCTGCATCACCCAGATGTGGGCCAGCTTCTCCTGCGAGTTGCGCGTGAAGTTCTGCACCGAGGCATCGTTCTTCAGAACGCCGCTGTAAACCTTGAAATAGGAAATCCGCCCAGCGAACGGATCAGAAACAGTTTTGAAAACAAATAAAGAGAGCGCGTCGGAATCCGCGACATGGCGTTCGGGCGCCTGTCCATTGCTGCCGGCAACGCCGTGCAGCGCAGTATGCTCGGTTCCGGCCGGCGTGTAATCGACCAGGAAGTCCATTAGCTTGTCGACGCCGACGTTGCCCAGCCCCGAAGTAAACAGCACCGGGAAAATCTTGTCTTCGCGGATCGCGTCATGCAGCGCGGGGATAAGATGTTCTTCAGGAATCGTTCCCTTCTCAAAGAACTCTTCCATCAACTTGTCATCGCCCTCGGCAACCAGTTCCACCAGTTTTTCGTGCGCTTCCTGCGCAGCCGCCGCCAGGTCCCCCGGAATGTCGGCTTCCTTGCCCTTGCCATTTCCGCCGAGTTCGTAGATGTAAGCCTTCATTTTCACCAGATCCACAACTCCAGTGAAGCCCTTCTCCTTGCCGATAGGGAATTGCAGCGGCACCACCGCCCGCCCGAACGCGCTATTGAGCGACTCGAGGACGCGGGTAGCATCGGCACGATCGCGATCCATGCGGCTCACCACGATGACGCGGGGCAGGTTGATTTCTTCCGCGTAGTCCCAGACGCGCTGCGTGACGACTTCCACTCCGGCTACGCCGTCGACCACAACCAGCGCCGCCTCGACCACCGGCAGCACGGTCTTTGCTTCATTCACGAACATGTTGAAGCCGGGCGTGTCGAGAAAATTGATTTTGGTCTTGCCCCACTCCGCGTAGGCAATGCCGGTGCCGACCGACATCTTACGGACGATTTCTTCCTCGTCGTAGTCGGTGGTGGCGGTGCCGTCATCCACGCGGCCCATACGCGGGGTGGCGCCGGCCGTGAAGAGCGCTGCCGAGACGATGGAAGTTTTACCAGCATGACCGTGGCCGACCAGCGCCACGTTGCGGATGTTTGCTCCTTCGAAGACTTTCACGGGCTCACTCCGGGGTCAGTCGTCAGTCTTCAGTCGTCGGTCGCCAGCTCGGAAATCGGAAGAGGAGTCCGGCGAAGAAAAGATGAGGACTGCAAAGGCTGGGCAGGCATTGCCTGCCAAAACTATGGATGCTACCACGCCGCAACTTGGCGTCTCAACCCGGAGGCGCACCTTTTGCCTGACACTCCGGGCCATTACGGAACAGCCCCCAATCCGTTTGTGCGTTTGAGCCGTATCTACAACCGAGGACAAAAATCCCCGAAAACTCCGAAACTCAGAGGCAGAGCAAAAAATGAAAAAACTGATTCCATTTCTCTATTTCCTATTACTGAGCTTTGCACCCGTCGTGCCAGCGTACGCAGCCGCACCTCCGCAGGCCGCTCAAGCTCAGAAAACTCTGTATCAGCGCCTCGGCGGATATGACGCCTTAGCCGCCGTCAGTGACGATTTTCTTGGCCGCCTGGCCGCCGACCCATCGCTCGGCCGCTTCTTCGTTGGCCTCAGCGCCGATTCCAAGATCAAGGTGCGCCAGCACATCGTCGACTTCCTGTGCGTGACCACAGCCGGACCCTGCAGATACACAGGTCGCGACATGAAGAGGGCCCACACCGGCTTGAACATCACCGACGCCGATTGGAATCAGATGGTCAAGCTTCTGGGCGAGACGTTCGACAAGTTCAGCGTTCCGGAGAAAGAACGGGCCGATGTGGTTGGGGCCCTGGCAGGTCTGAAGGGCGACATCGTGGGCCGGTAATTTGTGGTCCAGGAGACCGCAGCTTGGACCGATCACTCTCGGCGGTCCGGGCCGCTCAGCCTCCATGAGATGGACCACTGTCAACAAGAGGGTTCGTATCAGGGCGCGGCTTCAGCCGCGCCGCCCCGTCCAAAGGAAAAATCCCCTTTAGGGGCGGTCCTCACCGGGGCACAAACCCGCGACGATGTAAATGTTAAGTAACCGTTACCGACCGGGGTTGTGCTCGGCCGAAAACTACCCTATTCTTAAATGAGCTGCTGCTCCGTTCTAGTCGCGAAAGCGACATCGCATGTGGGGATGAACGGACGCGCAGCGGGGCTCCCCTCTTCGTATCCTGAAAACATGATTCGCTGGACCGCCAAATTTCTGTTGCTGGTCTTGCTCGCGGGCACGTTTGCCCCGATGGCAGCCGCTTATTCGATGGCCCCCAGGCTGTCGGATGCGGCCATGCCCGCGGATCATTGTCAGCGCAAATCTGCGGCCGCCCCCGCCATGGCCGGATGCCATCACCACGCAGCCGCTCCGACCGAATCGTCGCACACTCCGCCGTCCGTCCGCTCCGGCAACTGCTGCGACGGACACGAATGTTGCCGGTCGATGGTTCGGACTCTTTCCGCCAACTTCAGTCCGCGACCTACTTTCGCGGCCATCGCCCAAACGCAAGATCATGTTCCAGCGCAGCACACATCTTTCCTCAACCGCGACTCCGTAGCGTCCCACTCCGTTCGCGGCCCTCCGGCGCTGTAACCCACCTGATCATCACGCGAGTTTTCCCCCACGAGATTCTTGGTCGGACCTAATCCGCCGTCCCAAAGAATTTTGAACTCGCCCCCAGGGTTGTTGTGAACAGGTTGTTGAGGGCATATGAAAACGCTATTTCGGATTGCGTTGTGCTCGGCGCTGCTGCTGTTTTCCGCCATCGCCGGAGCGACGATTTTCGGGTCCATCCACGGACTGATTCACGACCCACAGCACCGTCCCGTGGAAGACGCCAAGGTTAAATTGCAGGCGCTCAACTCCGACTGGTCGCAAACCGCGGCCAGTGATCACGCCGGAGAATTTCTATTCGAGAACGTGCCGCTGGGCGAGTACCGCGTCATCGTCGAAGTGCCGGGCTTCGCCACTGAGGAGCAGAAAGTTGTCCTGACCTCGGGCCGAGACGCCAAGCCGCATTTCTCGCTGACCGTCGCGCACGCAGCTGAGAGCGTTGAGGTGCAGGACATCGCCCCGGCCGTGAACCCGGAGTCCTCGACCAGCACCAACATCGTGAGCCGCGACTCGATCGCTCGAACGCCGGGCGGCGATGGGGCCAACAGCCTCGCCATGATCACCGACTACACTCCGGGCGCCTACATGGTGCACGATCAGTTGCACATTCGCGGCGGCCACCAGGTCTCCTGGCTGCTTGATGGCGTCCCCGTGCCCAACACCAACATCGCCTCGAACGTCGGTCCACAGTTCGATCCCAAAGATGTCGACTACCTTGAGGTCCAGCGCGGCGGCTACAACGCGGAGTACGGCGACCGCACCTTCGGCGTCTTTAATGTCGTTACGAGATCCGGCTTCGAGCGTGACCGCCAGGGCGAACTCGTCCTCGGCTACGGCAGCTACAACAACACCGACAACCAGATCAGCTTCGGCGATCACACCGAACGTTTTGCGTGGCTGGGCAGCCTTTCGGGCTACCGCACCGACCTCGGTCTCGAGACGCCGACCGTCGATGTGAAGCACGATCTGTCCGCCGGCCTCGGCGGATACGGATCGCTGATCTTCAACAAGTCCCCGAACGATCAATTGCGCCTGGTGACGTCGGTCCGGGGCGATCACTACCAGGTGCCGAACACGCCGGAGCAGCAGGCTGCCGGAGTCCACGACGTCGAGAACGAACGCGACGCCTTCGTGAATTTCTCGTGGCTGCACTCGATCAATCCCAGCACGGTGCTCACCGTCTCGCCCTTCTATCACTTCAATCGTGCCCACTACGTCGGAGTGGATGATCGCGGGTCCAACTACATGGGCGGGGTCGTTTCGCTGACCTACCGGCATGGGCGACACAACCTGAGCGGTGGAGTGCAGACGTATGGCATTCGTGACAATCAGTTCTTCGATCCCATTGCAGAGCGCGAGACCGTGTGGGGAAGCACGAACGCCATCTTTCTTCAGGATCAGTTCAAACTGACCAAGTGGCTCACTTTAAATGGCGGCGTGCGGCTATCGCACTTCAGCGCCGGATCGCCGGCCGGATCAGACCTGGCGCGCGTGGTAGACAATGCGGCGGATCCGCGCATCGGCGCGGCATTGCAGATTCCGAAACTGCACTGGGTTGCTCGAGCGTTCTGGGGACGTTACTACCAGCCGCCTCCGCTTCTGACTGTTTCAGGAACACTCATCGAACAGTGCATGCCACCGGATTGTCACTTCGCGGCGCTCCACGGCGAGCGCGACGAGCAGCATGAATTCGGACTGACGATTCCGGTCGCGGGCTGGACGTTCGATGTCAGCAACTTCCGCACCGGCGCGAAAAACTTCTTCGATCACGATGTGCTCGGAAACTCGAACATCTTCTTTCCGCTGACGCTGGAACGGGCGCGGATTCGCGGGTGGGAGATGACGGGGGCATCTCCGCGGCTGGGCGGAGTTGCATCGTGGCATCTGGCGTATTCGCATCAGTATGCGCAGTGGAGCGGAGGAATCACCGGCGGACTGGTTGGTGGAGATGCCTGCGAAGACCCGATCTGCACGCTCGATCACGATCAGAGGGATACGCTCAGCACGGGCGTGAACCTGAATCTGCCGAAAAGACTCTGGACGGCGTTCAACGTCAACTACGGCTCCGGATTTCTCGACGGCGAAGGCCCCGGACATCTTCCCCCGCACACCACCGTCGACTTTTCAGTAGGCAAGCAGTTCGGCGAGAACTGGAGCCTGCGCTGCAGCGCCCTCAATATCGGCAACAACCACTACATGCTCGACAACAGCAACACCTTCGGCGGAACACACTTCGCCAATCCGCGGGAGATCGCAGTGCAGCTGAAATACCGCTTCCGGTTCTGAGGGAACTGGAGTCGTATTCAAAGCTCTTAACCGCGAAGTTCGCAAAGAACTGCCGCCAAGGACGCCAAGAAAATCACAGTTCTTCTTTGCGCCCTTAGCGGCTTTTCTTAGCGACCTTTGCGGTTAAGAGTTTTTGAACTCACCCGCGTATCACTCTCTCAATCGCCGCCCGCAACTCGTCATACATCACCGCCCCAGGATGGTAGTAAGCGATTTTCCCGGACCGATCAATCAGCACCAGGGTCGGCGTGGTGCTCGACCCATAAACATTGAAGTTCTCTTTGCTCACCGGCACAGCCGCATTCTGCAATCCCGAGTAATACTGGTCCCACACTTTCTTGATGTAAGCCAACTCAGCCTGCGGCGTAGCGTTGTCACCGCCCGGCAGCATATCCGTAGCGCTGCGTGGGCGCGATGATGGTCAGGTCCTTAAACTCCGAATGCAAGCGCGCCAGGATCGGTGACTCGCCTTTGCAGTCCATGCACCAGTGCGCCCAGAAGAACAGCAGCACGGGCGTGCCTTTCAACTCCGCCAGCGACGGCGCCCGCATCCCAAGAAACTCTCCGCCATGCAGCGCAGGCGCAGGTTGTCCAACGAACGACAGCAGGTTGAGGTTCTTATGAATGCGCGGCGCAATTGACGTCCCGCCGTAAATCTGCAAAGCGCGGCGCAGCACGGCGATCCCTTGCGTCTTCTGTCCGCGACCCGCCAGCGATAAAGCCTGCACCTCAAGCGCGGCCCCCACCGCCGTCGCCATTTGCTCGTCGGAATTGATCGGATGCTTCTTCAGAACAGGCGCAGCCAGCGTCAAAGTTTGCCGCGCATAGTTCTCGGCTTGGGTGTACTGCTGCATGGAGAGAGCAGCGCGCCCCATCCACGAAAATGCCTCGAGGTATTCCGGAGTTACACCTTTGGTAGCCTGGTAGCTCTTGAGCTGCGATTCAGCGCCAGAGAAATTCGACTGGGCAAGCGACTGCCGAACATCGTCGACAATCCCGCCAAAAGCCGACGCGCTAAGAATCACAACAACTATAAAGAAGCGAAGGATTCCATCACGACAACGCATTCCATCATGATGTCCGGGAATGAAAGAAGTGGCAAGCCCGGAGCGCGAATCTGGTTCAGAAGAAAGCTGAACAGTTGGTAAGTGTTGATGCAAGTTTTTTGGTAGCGCCGGCGTCCCGCCGGCAGTCGTGAGGGCGTCTCGCCCTCGCACAGCGGATCAAGACGCTCGCAACAAATACAAAGGGCGGCTTCGCAGCCGCCCCTCGATTCGGTTTTTGACCTGGAAAGTGGTTTAGATCGCCTTGACGTTCTCGGCCTGCCAGCCCTTCGGGCCTTTGACCACGTCGAACTGCACTTGCTGACCTTCTTGTAGGCTTCGGAATCCACCGGCCTGGATGGCAGAGAAGTGCACGAATACATCTTCCCCGTTCTGGCGGCTGATGAAACCATAACCCTTTGCGTCGTTAAACCACTTTACTGTTCCTGTTTCCATGGTGTTGCTTGTTTCCTTTTACTTAGATGTTGCGCTGAAGTTTTTCGCAGGACTGGTGCAGGCAGGTCACGCCGGTAAGCGGAGAAACTGCAGAGTGCATAGAGCCGCAAAAATCAAACGCACTTATATTGTACGTTATATCCCTCAGAAATACCTAAGGTTTTCCACTGTAGGCGCTATGTGGATTTATTATCAATAAGCTAGGGACAGGTTGGCGTGCCGGGGAGCCCGGAGCGCTCTGCGGGAGAACCCGGTCGCCGTCCATGACGCAAGTTGACATCGATCTTTATTGTGTGTACATTGTACGTACGGATTGCAGGCGGTTGCTGCTGTGGCTTTTTCACCGCCAACGAAAAGGTAAGCTGCCATGTCACCAATTGCTGCCACCAAGAATTGCCGAATCGATTTGCGCACATCGAAGGACACAAAATCCTTCCTCGAGCGCTGCGCACGGATGAAGGGGCAGAATCTCACAGACTTTGTGCTTTCAAGTGCGCAAGAGAAGGCAGCGCTCATCTTGGCCGACCAAAGGGAATTCGTGCTGTCCCAAAATCGGTGGGATGCATTCGTTGCTGCTCTTGATAAACCTGTGTCCCGGCGCGAGCGCCTGGCCCGATTGATGTCTGAGCCTTCCATTCTTGACCGAGAGTAAACCCGCGCTTTCGGTTGTTGAGCCGTTGAGCAAGGCACATCTGCTTGACGATTTCGATTGCGGGAAGCATCCATCTTTGAATGAGTGGCTCAAGCGATTCGCTCTTAGCAGCCAGCAATCAAATTCCGCGCGCACATACGTCGTTCATCGTGAAGGACGTGTTGTGGGCTACTACTCTCTCTGTCCATCCAGCGTAAAGAGGGAAGATGCGTCAAAGCGAGTCGCCAAGGGCCAACCAGCGCATCCGATTGGTGTCATCTTGCTAGCCAGGTTGGCCATTCATAAAGATGAACAGGACCAAGGCTTGGGAAAGGCTTTGCTCAAGAATGCGCTGCAACGGGCATATAACGCGGCTAAAGAGATCGGTGCGCGCGCAGTCCTTGTCCATGCTATCGACCAGCAAGCGAAGGATTCCTACAAGCGGTTTGGCTTCGAAGACTCTTCCGTTGGGGATTTTCAGCTGATGTTGCTCATGAAAGATCTCGAGATGGCACTGAAGAGCCGACCACCCGACGCAGGCCCGCAGGAATCGATTTAAGTCAGGAGCTGCGATGCGTAAAATAAACCGCCCCAACGGTCCTGTAGGGGCCGGGTACCACGCGAGGCGGGCGTAAGCCCGCGAGCTAGACGCCCTGAGGAATTCTCACCCGGACGACTCGATCCTAATACGGGGTCGCTGACGACTAGAGACTAGCGACTGTCGCCCCTACTCCTTCTTCATGGTGTCAATCAACTGAAACAGCTGCGTCCGGTCTACCACTTCCACGAACGGCGTCCCAGTATGCTTGTTGCTGACCACGTAAAGCGTGGGCGTGTGCTGCAAATTCAGCTGCGTCCCGGCCGCCTTATCCGCCTCGATCAGCTTCGCCAGCTTCCCGTCCGGATCCACCACGAACGGCAGCTCGATCTTGTGCGAGGCAGCGTACTTCTCGGCAAACGGCCGCAACGTGTCTTTCGTGATTTCAATCTGGTGTTTGAAGACGGTATCGCGAAAATCGTTTCCCAACACTTTCGAATGGGTGTCGAAATAGCGCGCCAGAATCGCGGCCTCGTAGGCCCACGGATGCATCGGCAGAGGGAAGTCGTGGCGCACGACCGGAATCTTGTAGGTGCGCGAGGCTTCCTCGAGCAGCGGCGCGGCGCGCGCGCAATCCGGACACTCCAGATCCTCGAAGATCACCAGCGCGACGGTCGCACCCTTCGGCGGCCGCAAGGCCGGATGCACAGCCTGGGCCGGCGCTTGCGAAAAGGCATGCGCAGCCATCAGGCACAACATGGCAGTCGTTAAAAGCAGTTTTTTCATAACGATGTTTTGATGCAACAGTTCGGGGAAACCGCTGCCTTGGCTTGTGTCTATGGTACCCGAACCGGGGTCACGGAAGTAAGTTCCCGAAAACCACAAATAAAACGGGGCGGCGTGAGCCGCCCAGATTTTTGTGGGTCGGACACTCTTGTCCGACTGGGATTGTGGTTGAACTGTCGGACAGGAGTGTCCGACCCAAACTTATCGCGCGCTAACCGTCGCCTGCGACGCCATCATCGACGAAATGGTCTCCAGAATCGACTCGATGCTGCGCCCCGTATCGGTCGCCGCATCGACATAAGGATGGCGCCCGCCGTCAGCGTGCAACACCAGAACGCGCATACCTTCGTGAGACTTCTTCACCATATAAGGCAGGTGATGACGGTCATTGCGCGTGAGCGTCGGTCCCAGAATCACGAGATCGAAAGAGCCCTTCTTCAACTGGGCCTCGATTTCCTTGCGGCCGACCGCCGTCGTGACCTGATGCCCAGCTTTCGTCATCGAGCCAGCCTGCTCGGTGACAACTTCCTGATCGCCTTCCCCGTAAAGAATGTTCAGTTTGAACGAAGATTTCGACATACGATGACCCGAATTCTCCCTTTCCCCTGCGCTTCACGGTAGCAATCGCGGAGAGGCACGAGTAGGTCACCGAAGATCACGACCAAAGGTGGGAACGAAATGCCGATGGGGTAAAACGTGGAGGGCTAATGACAGCAATCGGTTCCGGCCATCGAAACTACAGAGTGACCTTCGTCACTTCGCTGGTGGGTGGCTTCGATAGCAAGTGAATCACGGTTGGGGTTCTTGCAGCAAAACGACGTCGGAGTCGGTGTGGCCGCGCAAGATGCCGAGCTTGTTGCCGTCCGGCGACCAATGGAATGACAGGATCTGCTCCGACCTGAACTGTGTAACCTGGCGTCCGAAGGAACCATCAAGCGGCTGAATCCAGACGTTATCCACCCCGTTCTCTTTCACGGGGTAGGCGACTGACTTTCCGTCTGCCGTGAATTGCACGCCCTTGGAGATGTTTGGATTGGTATCGAGGATGCGCGGCGACCGAAGAGTCGTGGTGTCCAGCAGCGCAATCTTCTCTTTGCTCGGGCCTGCCGCGGTTTGCAGACCAACAACGTAAACCAACATCTTTCCGTCGGGCGAAATGCCAATTCCTCTGCCCGCCAGAAATGCATTTTCCACCGCGCTACCTGGAATCGGCTCCGATTTGCCAGATCCGTCCAGCGGGACACGAGCGAGATTTTGCACTCCAGGCCAGTAATACACCCAGTTTGAGTTGGCCGAGCACACCGGAAACGTATCCCCCACCCTCTCATCTGTCAGCTTGATGGGATTCGATCCGTCTGCATTGATACGCCAAATCGCGAGTGAGTTGCCCTCATGAAATGCCCAAGAGAAAACGATGAATTGGTTTCCGCACGACCACGGACTGAGGAGGTTCGCTGTCGGATCACCAATCACCTGGACGGGATTTGCGCCGTTCGCATCCCTGCGCATTAGTTGCGTCAGGTCGGAAGTGAGCAAGCTTCCGTCCGCTCCCCAGTTGAAGAACTGCACATGGTCACTATCGGATCCCGTCGGTGTTACGTCCGCCGAGGTGCTGCCGTCTCCAGGCAAGACGTAAAAGTTGCTAACCGTCCTTTGCTGAACGGTAGCGAGCGTCTTCCCGTCGCTCGAAAGAGTCAAGGTCGCATAACTATTTGTGTCTCGGGAAATTGGCCGCAACTGTCCGTCAGACAACGCTACATACCCCATCTGCCGGCGATTGAAATTGGGACCTTTTTGCTGATAGATGACGAACAAACCCTCGCCATCCGGGGACCACGTCATCTCCCAGATCGTCTTATCGGCAAAGGTCAGGGTCTTGATTTTGCCTGTTTCCCGGTCAAGGAGATTGATCGCACCGAGCGCTTTGCCCGCCAGAACCTCGGGATAGGCGATTTGCTTGCCATTCGGAGACCACGCCAACCAGCGCGGCAGAAAGCGCATCACCTCGACATGCAACACCTTCTCGTCGGAACCGTCGAGATTTGCCTCGAGCACCCGATATTTCCCGGTTTCCGGATTGTTGCCCCGGATGAACGCCATCCTCCGGCCATCCGGAGAAAACGCAAAGGCGCTATCCACATCCCTCACCGCTACCTTCGGAGTTCCACCCAGAACCGGGGCGCGATAAACGTTAAAGTCGCTCGCGATGGCATTCTCGGCTTTGCGAAAGAAAATGTAGTTCCCGTCCGGCGAGAACGCTACGTTGGGTATGGCAGCCGTGGGCGGAAGAACTTGCGTATCACTCCCAGTCGCCACGTTACGGAGCCAGAGGCTGTTCAGTCCCTTGTCGTCCATCACCGTGAGAACGTATTTCCCGTCGAGCGATAGTGCGGTGACCACGGCGCGATTCGAGTTGGTGACCTGTGTGATCGCGAAGTTTTGGAACGGAGTCGGCGGCGTGCGGTGAAGCAGCAAGTACAACCCCAGGGCTGCCGCCGCCAGAAGGATCACCCCCGCCGTGATTGCGGGCCCATACCACCTCGGACGACGACGCTCAGCCACGACGGAGGCGCTGCCGCTCGCAGGGGAATGAACCGTCGCTTGTGACCCGGACGTTCCCTCCTCTCCGACGGTTAAGACATGCCGGCTCGAATCCGTATCGCGCTTGAGGCGTTGCAACTCCGCGCGCATGTCAGACGCATGCTGGTACCGCAGATCGCGATCCTTCTCCAGCGCCCGGTTGATGATTCTTTCCAGTTCCGCGGGAACATCTGGGTTAAGCCGCACAGGGGGCACGGGAGCGCGGTTCAGCACGGCCTCAAAGATCACCCCTGACGTGTCTCCCCGAAACGGCAAGGCTCCGGTCGCCATCTCGTACAGCAACACTCCGAACGAAAACAGATCCGTACGCGCGTCGAGTTCTCTGCCTTTCACCTGCTCTGGCGACATGTAGGCGACGGTGCCCAGCGCCGTGCCCGGGCTGGTGAGATGCGGACCATCCAGGCTGCCTGTCTGGGTGTTGGTCTCGACCACCTGGCTGGAAGAAATCGACACAGCCGTGACTTTGGCCAAACCGAAATCGAGAATCTTGGCGCGCCCGCGCTTGGTGATAAAAATGTTGGCAGGCTTGATGTCCCGGTGGACAATCCCTTCACTGTGAGCGGCGTCCAGCGCATCGGCGATCTCAATCGCAAGGCCGAGCAGTACATCGGTCTCAAGCGGCTTGCCCGCGATCCGGTGCTTGAGCGTCACACCGTCGAGGAACTCCATCGCGATGAACGGCTTGCCATCCTGCTGCCCAATTTCATAGATCGTGCAGATGTTGGCATGATTCAGCGCCGAAGCAGCTTGCGCTTCCCGCTGGAAGCGAGCCAATGCTTGCGGATCTCTGGCGACCTCGTCAGGAAGGAACTTCAGAGCAACAAAGCGTCGCAGCGTAGTGTCCTCGGCCTTGTAGACAACCCCCATCCCGCCGCCGCCAAGTTTTTCAATGATGCGATAGTGCGAGATTGTCTGGCCGATCATTGGGCTGACATGTTAGGGCTGCAGATGGGGCAAGTCAACGAAGGGAGCAGGCGATGAATGTTCCCGTGTCTCGACGGTCCGCATCGTTTGACCCACTTTCCGATCGTCCTTTAGACTCAAATACTTCAGTATCATCCGTATCATGGCCGACAATATTCACATAAAACTTCCCGACGGCAGCGCCAAGGAAGTCCCCAAGGGCACCACCGCGCTCGATGTCGCGAAGTCCATCAGCCCGCGTCTGGCCGACGCCGCGCTGGCCGCCAAGACCAACGGCGACCTCATCGACCTGACCCGTCCGCTCGAGAAGGACACCGACCTCCGCATTCTCACCGAGAAGGACCCCGAGGCCCTGGAGGTCTACCGGCACTCCTCCGCGCACCTGCTGGCGGCCGCGGTGCTCGAACTGTTTCCCGAAACCAAGCTCGGCCACGGCCCCGCCACCGAAAACGGATTCTTCTACGACTTCTACCGCCCGACCGCCTTCACGCCCGAAGATCTCGAGAAGATCGAAAAGAAGATGCAGGAACTGGTGCAGCAGAACATTCCCTACGCCCGCGAATTCCTGCCCCGACAGCGAAGGCCTGGAAAAGTTCAAGGGCGAAGGCGATTTCATGAAGTGCCATTTCATCGAGCAATTCACCAAGCCCGATGAAAAGATTTCGATCTACAAGACCGGTAAGTTCCTCGATTTCTGCCGCGGCCCGCACATCCCCTCGACCGGCAAGATCAAAGCTTTCAAGCTGCTGAACATCGCCGGCGCCTACTGGCTCGGCGACGAAAAGAATCCGCAGCTGCAGCGCATCTACGGCACGTCGTTCTTCTCGAAGAAAGATCTCGACGCCTACCTGCACGCAGATCGAAGAAGCCAAGAAGCGCGACCATCGCGTGCTCGGCCAGCAACTCGATCTCTTCTCGATCCAGGAACTCGCCGGGCCCGGGCCTGATCTTCTGGCATCCCAAGGGCGGCATCATCCGCAAAGAGATGGAAGACTGGATGCGCAACGAGTACCTCAGCCGCGGCTACTCGCTGGTGTACACGCCGCACGTGGTGCGCCGCCAGCTCTGGCAGACCTCGGGCCACGAAGGCTATTACGTCGCAGAACATGTTCGACGTCATGGAGCTCGACGATGCCGAGTACCGCCTGAAGCCCATGAACTGTCCCGGTCCACATCCTGATCTACCGCGACTCGCTGAAGTCCTATCGCGACCTGCCGGTCCGCCTCGGCGAACTGGGCACCGTCTACCGCTACGAGCGCTCCGGCGTGATGCACGGCCTGCTGCGCGTGCGCGGCTTCACCCAGGACGACGCCCACATCTTCTGCACGCCCGACCAGATCGAAGCGGAGATCGCCGCCTGCGTCGACTTCGCCCACGACGTGCTCAAAGATTTCGGCTTCGACAAATTCCAGACCGAGCTTTCCACCTGGAATCCCGACGACCGCAAGAGCTTCGTCGGCAGCGAAGAGCAGTGGAACATGGCCACGCACTCGCTGGAAAAAGTGCTGAAAGAACTCAACATCGAATACAAAACGATCCCCGGCGAAGCCGCCTTCTACGGCCCCAAGATCGACATCAAGCTGGTCGACGCCATCGGCCGCCTCTGGCAGCTCTCGACCGTGCAATTCGATTTCAACCTGCCGCAGCGTTTCGAACTCGAATACGTCGCCGAAGACGGCAGCCGCAAGCAGCCGCTGATGGTCCATCGCGCGCTCTACGGATCGATCGAGCGTTTCTTCGGCGTCCTGATCGAGCACTACGCCGGCGCCTTCCCGGTCTGGCTGTCGCCGGTGCAGGCGGTCATGATCCCAATCGCCGAGCGCCACGCCGACTACGCAAACAAAGTCGCGGCGCAACTGAAAGCCGCCGGCGTCCGCGTGGAAGTCGACGCTCGCAACGAAAAGATGAACGCGAAAATCCGCGAGCACGCCATGCAGAAAGTTCCGTTCCTGTTGGTTGTCGGCGACAAAGAAGCCGAAGCCGGCAAAGTCAACGTACGCACGCGCGGCAAAGAAAAAACCGAAGACATGCCGACGGCGGACTTCGTAGAAAAGATCCGCACGCTGATCGCGGAAAAGAAGCCGACGCTCTAGGCGTCATGAAAATTCAACGATGGAGCGACGGGCGTCCTCGCCCGTCGGGCCTACCGACGAAACTTGGAGATCAAGGCCAGCAAGATCGTGAGCACCACGCTCAGCACAATCGAAGTGGCCAGCGGAAAATAAAAGACCGTGTTCTTTCCGCGATAAACGATGTCCCCCGGCAACCGTCCCAGAGGAAGATGGTTCTTCCCCACGAGCATCACGACCACCCCGACGGCAACAAGCAACCCGCCAACCACGACCAGCAATTTCCCCAAATCGGTCATAGCTGAAGTCTAGTCCCCGCTACTAGCGCGGCATGCTCCGGCACGGGAAGGGCCCGACTTCAGTCGGGCCGAAACGTAGCAACAGCCTTGCGGCTTCAGCCGCTGAGGTTGGCTCTTAGGAACCGGCTTTCCCCTGAAGATATCGAAAGCGTACCTCAGGCGCTGAAAGCGCCGAGTCCTGCGATCCGGGTTGGCACGACTTAAAGTCGCGCCCTTCCCTTCCTACTTCCACTTCTCGCGGCGTTTCTCGACTTCCATCAAAATACTTTGCCATACAAAGAACTTGACCAATTCAAGCCGCAAGCCTATCCTGACCACGCAATGCCCGACCGCCAACCGCACCGCCTGCGCCGTCCCCTGACGAGGCGTCCTGCGCAGCACGCCCTCGACGACCTGCGCTACATCCGCGAAACTATGGAGCGGTCCTCCGCCTTCACAGCAACCTCCGGCTGGGGACAAATTCTTATGGGCGCGACCGCCATCGCGGCCGCCGCATTCGCAACCCGCCAACCGAACACCACAAGGTGGCTAGCCGTCTGGCTGGCCGAAGCCGCGCTCGCCCTAACCATCGCGCTCGTGGCGATGTCGCGCAAAGCCCGCCGAGCCGGCCTGCCGCTCACCAGTGGGCCCGGCCGCAAGTTCGCCCTGGGATTTCTTCCCTGCGTGGTAGTCGCGATTCTCCTGACCATCGCCTTCGCCCGTCTGGGCCTAACATCGCTGATGCCGGCGCTCTGGCTCCTTCTATACGGCGCCGGAGTCATCACCGGCGGCGCTTTCTCCATTCCGCTCCTCCCCGCCATGGGCACCGCCTTCCTGGCCATCGGCACGCTCGCACTCTTCGTCCCGGCCCGCGGCGACGCCTTCATGGCCCTCGGCTTCGGCGGACTCCACATCCTCTTCGGCTTTCTGATCGCGAGGAAACATGGCGGCTAAAACCCAGCGCGCCTCACGCCCCACCAAGCCCGTCGCACCCGCGCGCGAGCGTTCCTTCGACGATCTCCCCGAACTCGATCGCATCATCCACGAGCGCCTGCGTCTCGGCATCGTCAGCGCCCTCGCCATCAACGACTCGCTCAGTTTCAACGACCTGCGCCGCTTGCTGAAAACCACCGACGGCAATCTCAGCGTGCATGCCCGCAAGCTCGAGGAAGCCCGCTATATCGCCTGCTACAAGTTCTTCGAGTCCCGTATCCCGCGCACCGAGTACCGGCTCACCCCCGCAGGACGCCGCGCCCTCGAAACTTACATCAAGCAAATGGAAGACCTGATCCGCAGAACAAGAGGTGAATAAGCCGTCAGCTGTCAGCCATCAGCTAGCGACTAGCCTGCTAGAATTCCCGCCGATGAAGAAGCTCCGCGCTCTTACGATCCTGCTCGCCGCCGTTGTGCTCTCGGCCCAGACTCCTACCGAAGTCGAAATCACCAACGAAGGCCATCACCATCAGGTGCTGCAGAACGACTTCGTCCGTGTCTTCAAAGTAGAAGTCGGTCCTCACGACGCGACGCTCATGCACCGTCATCGGCACGACTATCTCTATATTTCGCTCGGCCCTGCCGACGTCTCCAACGAAGTCGAAGGGAAAGCGCCGGCTACGCTCAAACTCCAGGACGGCCAAACAGGATTTCTTCCCGGCAACTTCGCGCACATCGCGCGCAACCTCGCCGACACGCCGTTCCGCAATGTCACCATCGAATTAATGCAGGACGAAAAGGCCCGCACCGCGCCGCCGCCGAAGTGGAACGAAGAGCGCGGCCTCCAGGTCCTGCACGGCGGCACCCAGGAGATCCTGTTCGTGAAAGACGGCGCGCGTGTTTCCGGGATCGAACTGCAACCGGGCGGCACGATCCCGAGCCACCACCACAAAGGACCGCACCTGGTCGTGGCGATCACCGACCTAGATATGCGCAGCGACTTCGAAGGCCGCAGCCCCACGTCGCAAATGAAGTCAGGAGAAGTGAAGTGGGTCCCAGGCGGCTACACCCACACGCTTACCAACATCAGCAAACAACTCGCAAAATTCGTCACAGTAGAATTCCAGTGATTTGTGGTGTCGCGGACACTCCTGTCCGCGAGAACTTGCCAAAGCTTAAGATGTAGCGCCGGCGTCCCGCCGGCAGTCGCGAGGGCGTCCCCGCCCTCGCTCAAACTAGACCA
>CAVUSL010000001.1:1287500-1987287 GCA_963744055.1 uncultured Acidobacteriota bacterium
GTCTTCGATAGGAAAATCCGTCGAGGAGTTATCACTGAGACGCAAAGCAGTAACCCGTATGGGTGAAAGCCGCCGATTCCACGCTGCCGAGAAAAACCTCTAAGGAGAACAAAAGGGAACCGTACCTCAAACCGACACAGGTAGACGAGGAGAATATCCAAAGGCGCTCGTGAGAACGCTTGTTAAGGAACTCGGCAAATTAGACTCGTAACTTCGGGAGAAGAGTCGCCTCACTAGGGTGTTAAAGCCCGAAGAGGCCGCAGAGAAATGCGCACTGCGACTGTTTAACAAAAACACAGGTCTCTGCTAAGTCGAAAACGACGTATAGGGGCTGACGCCTGCCCGGTGCTGGAAGGTTAAAGGGAGAGGTCAACCGCAAGGTGAAGCTTCGAACTGAAGCCCCAGTGAACGGCGGCCGTAACTATAACGGTCCTAAGGTAGCGAAATTCCTTGTCGGGTAAGTTCCGACCTGCACGAATGGCGTAACGAAAGTGCGACTGTCTTAATGAGCGACACGGCGAACTTGTAGTGCCGGTGAAGATGCCGGTTGCCCGCAACTAGACGGAAAGACCCCGTGCACCTTTACTACACCTTTACTATGAACTATGGCACTTGCTGCGCAGGATAGGTGGGAGGCTTTGATTCCAGGCTCTCGGGCTTGGAGGAGCCAACGGTGAGATACCACCCTGCGAGTTCTGTGGTTCTAACCTACTCCCGTGATCCGGGAGAGGAACATAGTAAGGCGGGTAGTTTGACTGGGGCGGTCGCCTCCTAAACGGTAACGGAGGCGCGCGAAGCTACGCTCAGGCTGTTTGGAAATCAGCCGACGAGTGCAAACGCATAAGCGTGGTTGACTGCGAGACCTACAAGTCGAGCAGGTACGAAAGTAGGCGTTAGTGATCCGGTGGTTCTGCATGGAAGGGCCATCGCTCAACGGATAAAAGGTACGCCGGGGATAACAGGCTGATCGGAGCCAAGAGTTCATATCGACGCTCCGGTTTGGCACCTCGATGTCGGCTCATCGCATCCTGGAGCTGTAGAAGGTTCCAAGGGTTAGGCTGTTCGCCTATTAAAGCGGTACGTGAGCTGGGTTCAGAACGTCGCGAGACAGTTCGGTCCCTATCTGTTGTGGGCGTAGGAGATTTGAGAGGACCTGTCCTTAGTACGAGAGGACCGGGATGGACGAACCTCTTGTGTTCCAGCTGTCGTGCCAACGGCATGGCTGGGTAGCGAAGTTCGGTTGTGATAACCGCTGAATGCATATAAGCGGGAAGCACTCCTCAAGATGAGATCTCCCAACCCGTAAGGGATAAGAAGGGCCCAGGAAGACTACCTGGTTGATAGGCTGGAAGTGGAAGCGCAGTGATGCGTGCAGCTTACCAGTACTAATCGCCCGTTCGGCTTGACCATAAAATTTACTCGGTGCAGTAAACCAGCTGTCAGCTCTTAGCTTTCAGCCTTCAGCTAGAACCTGAGCTGAGGCCAAAGCGAGTTTCACGTTCCACCAGAACCTGGGTGGAAGCGAAACCCACAGACGCTGACGCTGGGCGCCGACGATTTCATGGGTCTTGTCGATTGTTTCAACCCAATCTATTCAGTTGTGAGGCATTGGACCTCACGTTCTTTGAGAAATTCAGCTCTTAGCTTTTGGCTCTTAGCTCAAATCCCTCGGGATCAAGCTAATGGCTAAGAGCTAGCAGCTAAAAGCTTCGCGCCGAAGGCGCGATCAAGTTGTCGGTGATCTTACCGCGGGGGTTCCACCCGTTCCCATCCCGAACACGGAAGTTAAGCCCCGCTGGGCCGATTGTACTGCACGCGAAAGTGTGTGGGAGAGTAGGTAGTTGCCGGCATTAAGTAAAGGCCGTTGAGAGAAATCTCGACGGCCTTTTCCTTTTTGTGCTGTCTTGTGTGGCGCGGGCGCCCTCGCCCGCGGCTGTTGACTTACCTGGCCTCAGACTCCACCCACAGCCATTTGTAATCCTCAGGTCGCCCAACGAGGCCCGCCATTCCAGGATTCTGCCGGATGTACTCGCACTTCTCTTCGAAGCTTTCCTCTGACCGTAGCACGTGGTCGAACGATTCCTCTTCCCACACTGGGCCTGCCGTATGGAGCAGCCGATTGATGCGATGAGCGGTTGTGCTCTTGCAGCATTGAAGAATATCTACCAGTGGAAATGGCCACCCCTTTTCGTCGCGAAGCGGAGTGAGCAGCACGTGAACATGATCGGGCATTACGACAACGGCATGCAGATGAATACGTGGGGTGAAGTTCCATGGCTTTTCGCGGGCGGGGGCGCCCGCGCCACACAAGCCCTGAATCCCTGCCTCGCGCAGCCAGTGTGCGAGAACGGTATCGCGGGCCAGGTCGGGTAAGACACGGCCGTTTGTGCAGAAGGTGACGAAGAGAGCCGCATCGGCTTTTTGCAGGTGAGGCAGTCGACGGCGATATTCGTATTTGGCACGCAGGGAGTAGGGAGACATTTCCGAAAGCCGCTCCGCCAACAGGGTTTCCCGATCGTGCTTTTAGTGTCGGTGACGGATGAACACATGGCGTGGTTAGGTTGACGCGGGCGAGGGCGCCCGCGCCACACCGGAGTCACCTCAGAATTTTCGGAATCGTGTACACCGCAAAAGAAAACCCCCGCCCAAGCCGAGCTTGGACGGGGCACCCTCTGGACTCGGGAGATCGTTAGTCCGACCACCCGGCCATATTTAGTTGGTGCCGGAAGACGACAAGCCCTCCATCGTTTTCTTCTGGGCTGCCGTCTTCAATGGTTGCGGCGCCCCAATGGTGTAGACGCCTGCGGGTGTCTTCACTTTGCTCAGGAAGTATTTATTTCCGACATGCTGGAAAGTAAAGAGCGCACCCTCCACCGAAGCTCCATCGAAGGTGACAGGGAGCAGGAACGCTCCGTTTTCGCGGTTGCGAATGATCAAATGGGAATCCGAGGGAGTCGTCACGCGATCCACGGTGTAGGTCCCGGCCGGCAAGGTCGCGCCTCCGGCAGAAAACTCGAACGGGACGTTGGTGACAACTTTGTTGCCTTCAGCCTGGGCACCGAGGCCCAGACCAAGCACGCAACTTAGCGTAAGCACACTGGACAGGAACTGCTTTCTCATAGTTTCTCCTCTTCGCTCAAGCGCCGTACGTCTCATCGCGAATGGTTCAGCGATGGTTGTGAAGTGGTCTTCAGCGCGTATGTGGCTTAGATATCCGCGATCAAGCAGACGATTCCGTCGAGATGTCACATGATTGTCAACAAGTTGTAGGACGATCGAGATGAACTGCGGAACATTCGTCAGAGATCAACCTGGATCGGGGTTACCCGGCCCACGCATCGTTCGTCCTCTCGAGGGTGCCCCGTCCAAGCTCAGCTTGGGCGGGGATTTTTCTTTGCGCCGGCAAGGGCAGGATGGAATAACTGCGAAAGCAGCAGTTCGCACCGAGGTCGAAGACTGTGGAGTCCGCGAACGATTACCGGTTGCCCGGGAACATTCCCATAGCGACGAAGCGGGTGATGATGGCCGCAAACAGGGTGCCGATCACAAACAGCAGCTTGCGGTAGCGCCGCCAGACCTCGCGAAATCCGGAGGCCTGCGCAAAGATGTCGACAATGTAGGCCGCGCAATAGGCGACGTTGGCGATCACCGCCAGCAGGAACAGGCCTAAGCAAAAGTCCACGGTGAGGACCGACTTGGACAGCGGATATCCGATCGCGAAGTAAGCGATGACGATCGCAGCCAATGCCAGGTTATAGAGCAGCCGATAGGGTTCCCAGAACTTGATGGCTTCGGTCGCGTAGTCCCGCAAGTTGGTGGTCTCCATCGAGGCGGAGTATATCGCAAGAGACAGACCTATCAGCAGCATCGTAACCCCACTCAATCGCAAAGTGCGCGATCGAATCGGGCACCCGGCTGTGGCTAGACTGTGCTCGCCTTTCACACGAGATGACGAGTGGAAGGTGGACGTGGCTCGTTAATTCGGAGTGTGGTAGGGTCGCGGTCGGGAGAGTGCGTATGTGGGCGATTGGCGACAGGGTTGGGCGGACCATAAGGGAGATCGCGATCACGCTTATGAATGGCGTGAGCAGTACGAAGGGAATCGTGATTGCGGCAGCGATGATGGTGACGATATTGCCTAATCGTTTGCTGGCTGCGGGGCCGCGGGTTTCGTCGGAAACGGGCGTGGTCGAAGGAAAGCGGGATGGGGCGGTGAGCTCGTTCCTGGGCATTCCCTACGCCGCGGCACCGGTTGGTCCGTTGCGGTGGAAGCCTCCGGCTGCGGCAGAAAAATGAAATGGCGTGCGCAAGGCAACGAAGTTCGGACCGCGATGCATGCAAGGGCTGGTGTATGACGACATGATCTTCAGAGATCCGGGACCGAGCGAGGATTGCCTGAACTTGAATGTGTGGACGCCGGCGGAATTTGGAAAAGCGGGGGCCGACGCAAAGTTACCCGTCATGGTGTGGATTTATGGCGGCGGGTTCATGGCGGGGGGGACGTCGGAGCCACGGCAGGACGGCGGGAATCTGGCGAAGCTGGGAGTGGTCGTGGTGTCGATGAACTACCGGCTGGGGATTTTCGGGTTCTTCACGCATGCAGAATTGGCGGCGGAATCGGAGAGAAAGTCGGCCGGGAACTATGGGCTGCTCGATCAGGTGGCAGCGCTGGAGTGGGTGCAGCGGAATATCGGGGCGTTCGGAGGCAATGCGGGGAATGTCACGATTTTTGGAGAGAGCGCGGGATCGTTTTCGGTGAGTGCGCTTATGGCATCGCCGCTAGCGAAAGGGCTGTTTCAAAAGGCGATCGGAGAAAGCGGGGCGGCGTTTAACAGCCATGAATTGCCATTTAAAGCACTCCCGGAGCGAGAAAAAGAAGACGAGACGTTTGTGAAGAACGAGTTGAAGGCGAAAACGCTGGGTGAGTTGCGCGCGGTACCGGCGGGCAAGCTCCTGGAGGCCTCCATGAGAAAGATCGATGGAAAGGAGGATTATCACTTTCGTCCTGGAGTGGATGGGTATTTTCTGCCCGAGCCGGTAGCAGCGATTTTTGCGGCGGGAAGGCAGAATGACGTCTCGTTGCTGGCGGGATGGAACCACGACGAGGGAGACGCGGAGTTGGATGGAAACCGAAATCCCGATGTCGCTGCCTACAAGGCCGCTGCGACGCGGGAGTTCGGCGCGCGCGCGCCCGAGTTCCTGAAGCTGTATCCGGGGGAAACGGATGGGGAAGCAAGGAGGTCCCTGCAGGATTTCAAAGGGGACGACTTCATCGCGTGGTCAACCTGGAAGTGGATGGAGGCGCAGAAGGCGACCGGCAAGAAAGCGGTGTATCGGTACCGCTTTGATCTGTCGTTGCCGTCGGCGGAAAAGAAGGAAGGGCTAGGTGCATATCATTCGGCGGAAATCGAATATGTCTTTGGGCAGCTGGAGTCGAAACAGCTGCCATGGCGGCCGGAGGATCGGGACTTGAGCGGGCTGATCCAAAAGTACTGGACGAACTTTGCGCGCAGTGGCGATCCGAACGGGCCGGGACTGCCGAAGTGGCCGGAGTATCGTGCAGACGATGCGTGGATCGTGATGTATCTGGATGGACAGCCGGAGGCGCGGCCGGATGCGTTACGGAAGAGATATGTGTGGCTGGATTCGGTTTGGGGTCAATGAGGTCAGTGGGCTGGGCGGGTGGTGCCCACCCAAGTCGAGGGTGCCCCATTCAATCGCGCACTTTGTGTCCAGTCTCATGACATCCTTTACAAAACGTCCCGGGACATCCTTTACACTCCCGCGCTGGCTCGACCGGCTCGGAGAAAGCACGGATGCCGTGGATGAAGATAGATGTGGAAGAGCAAAAAGTGCGGTTTGTGGTAGCAGCCGGACGGCGGGAGAAACCGCTGAGCGCTTTATGTGAAGAGTTCGGGATCTCGCGTCCCACCGGTTATCTGTGGTGGCGGCGGTATGAGGAAGCCGGACTCGCGGGAATCTGCGAGCGCAGCCGGCGACCGAAGCAGAGTCCGCAGCGGACGGCGGCCGAGTTGGAACGACGGGTGATCGAGCTGCGGCAGCGCTATCCAGACTGGGGAGCACGCAAGCTGCAGGTGCTGCTGGCCCGCGAGCGGGTGGAGATGACGCGCAGCACCGTTCATCGCATTCTGTTGCGCCATCATCAGGTGCGCGATCCCGACCGCCACCGGCAAGCTCCCGGGCGCTTCCAGCGGGGCACGCCCAATGAGTTATGGCAGATGGATTTCAAAAGTCCCAAGGGCTGGAATGCGGCCGTCGGTCCCTTGTCGGTGCTGGACGATTGCAGCCGGTATCTGCTGGTGCTGCAGGCGGTGTGGACCAATCATGGCGAGCTGGTGCGGGAACAACTGGCCTCGGCCTTCACCAGCAGTGGCGTGCCGCAAGCCATGTTGATGGACCACGGCATTCCATGGTGGAGCGAGCGCGCCCCCAGCGGAGCCACGCACCTGACGGTGTGGCTGATGAAGCAAGGCATTCAACTGCATTGGAGCGGCTTTCGCCATCCCCAGACGCAGGGCAAGGTGGAGCGTTTTCATGGTGCGCTGGAACGGGCCCTGCGCCTGCGCGCGGCCCCCCGCCAGCAGCCGCAAGCCTGGCTGGATCAGTTTCGCTGGGAACACAACCACGTGCGTCCGCACGAGGCGCTGGCCATGCAAACTCCGGCCAGTGTCTGGCACCGCAGCGAGCGCCCTTACGATCCGCATCCGCCGCGCTGGGAATATCCGCCCGGCGCCCACGTGCTAAAGGTGAGCAGTCAGGGCAGTCTCGATGCCTACCAAATACGCTGGCGGATCGCCCGGGCTCTGGCCGGCGAATGGGTCCAACTGGAGCGGGTCGGACAACGGGTACTGGTCTATTACTGCCGAACTCTGATTCGCGAACTGGATCTGCAGAGCCGATCCTCGATCCTGGTGCAACGCTGGCATCCTCGGTCAGAGGCGGATGACAATCTTGAAGATCTCAGTTCATAACCTCCCGAGCCGGTCGAGCCAGCGCGGAGAGTGTAAAGGATGTCCCGGGACGTTTTGTAAAGGATGTCATGAGACTGGACACGTTCTTTGCGATTGAGTGGGGTTGCGATGCTGACGGGTTCTCCACATCCGGTTTTCCCACGACCTATTTGGCTATCGAGACAATAGGCAGCACCACGCGCGACGGGTGGGAAGCATCGTGAAACACCCGAATATTTGCTTTTCTCATCTCCGCGCTGTTCACCTCCGATTGTCCGGTCTGCAGATTGCGTGAAAAGTTTGGAGTGAAACTTCCCGAGATCTGCAGCCGGATCCGATGTCCCTGCAAAAACACGTTGCTCGTAATCAGGTTCTCCAACTTCAGTTCGTAGATTTCTCCGGGGGATAACCACTGTCGGCCGCGCTTTAAGTCGCGATAGCTGGCGCGCTGCACATCGAGCCCCGGACTCATCAGGTTCATGGCCGTCCCGTCGGGTGCCACGTCCAGCAGCCGCGCCCAAAGGTCGAAATCGCGGCAATCACAGGAAACCCACATGTGCACGCGGATCGGACCAGTCACCTCGGTGTCCTGCTTCAGCGCGGCAGAATCGAATGTAAGGACATCGGCTCGCTCCGACAGCTTTGCGTAATCGTGGGCTCCCGAGGAATCGTAGGAGTTCGTCACGGGATTGGCTGGATCGGACAGGAATTGACTGAAGCTCTCTTTCTGTTCGAACTGCGCAGCTTGCAGTCGCCCGAACGAGACGCCGCCGGCGGGTGGGGCGAAAAACATTGGCGTCTCAACCGCTGCCGGCGGCCACTGATCAGATTCGCGCCATTCATTTCTTCCCATCACGAAGTAGCGCACCGGCTTTTCATGAGCTACCCCGTTGTCCGTGCCCTTCACATACTGATCCATCCAGCGCAGAACCACTTCGTCGTAGTCGATCGCTGCGGTCGGGCCGAACTCGCGCTCTCCTGATCGCGTTTTTGCTGTGCTGTCCACGCCATGAACCCACGGCCCAAGCAGAAGGTGAGTCTGGGTGTCTTTTTCTCCTGCACGAGCCTTCACCAGGCCGGCATAATTTGTCGTAGCTCCCTCAGGTCCGTAATTGTCGTCGTACCAGGCGGAAAGGTTCAGGACCGCGGCCCTGGTGCGGGAATACTTGTCCCGCAATTCGCTCCAGTTCCACCACGCATCCTCAGGCGGATGTCGAAGCCAGTCGAAGTAGTACGGCGCGACCTGTTGCAGAGGCTTCACGTCAAGCAAGGGAAGAGTGTTCAACATCGCTGGTCCCTGCTGTTCCCAGGCAGCCAGCGCCTCTTTGTAAGTTCGCGGGCCAGGCAGGTTTTTCTTCACGCGAACGTCCCAGGCAATGTTGTCCCAGATCCATTCCATCCAGGACATGTCCCACGTTCCACCCGCATAAAAAAAGTTCTGCGGCGTGGAGAAGGTCATCGCCGGGACCATGGCCTTCAAATGAGGCGGATTCTCGACCGCGGCCAGCCATTGCACCGCACCTGGATACGAAAGGCCGAACGTTCCCACCGCGCCATTCGACCAGGGCTGCTTGGCGGACCATTCGATCGTGTCATAGCCGTCTCGTCCCTCGTTTTCGTAAGGACGGAACTCTCCCTCCGAATGAAATCGGCCGCGAACATCCTGAATGACAACCGCGTAGCCCCGCTCGAGGGCATGCTTGAAAGGTTGTGTGCTCTTGCTGCGCTTCGTCCTTCCCGTAGGGCGTCCGATACACCAGTACCGGAAACTTGCCCTCCCCGGCGGGGCGTAGCACATCCGCGCGTAGAACGACACCATCGCGCATCGGTATGGCGACGTTCCGATCCTCAAGGAAGCGAGTTCCAGCATCCGAAGAGTTCTGAGCAAGGACAACAGTGGAGCTGGTGAGAACGAGAGCGAAGATCCACAGTTTCATCGGGCGTGAGACTAACAGGACGCGAGACGCGGTCGCAAATTGGGGAATAAGGAGGATAAGGGACAAACGGTACGTACCCTGGCCTTGCGGAACCCGCTCAAAGAGAAAATAGGTAAACGTCGCGTCTGTCCCCGAGTCTGCCCACCCTTTGGACGCCCCGGTGCCCACGTTCGCGTCCGCTCTCTGGACGCTAACGTGGGCAACTCTCGAATGTGCGGGCTCGAGACTGTGTTTGAAACGCCAAGCCCGCTCCCGTCACACCTATCTGTGACCAACGCCCTTGCGAGTGCTCTGCTTAGTGAGTAATCATGACTCGCCGGGCGTATCCCTCGGACATGAGAGCGACGCGAGCTAAGTGCTTTGTCCGGAATATTTTGCGTATAAGTTCTTTGAAATCAAAGATCTCGGCTTTCTCTCGCGCGTAACCCCATGATTCCACAGGACCAGGGGGGAGGGGGGTACCCCCACAAATGGGGAACAATTCTTCCTGCAAAGGCCGCGGGCGGGGGCGCCCGCGCTACACTTTTTAGGTGATGAGCAAAGTTCGAGTAGCCTGTTTCTCTGTGTCCCTCGATGGCTTTGGCGCAGGTCCTCGCCAGGATTTGCAGAATCCCCTCGGCGTGCGCGGGCCTGAGATGTTCGCGTGGTTCTTTCAGACCGACGTCTTCAGGAAGATGCAAGGCCAGGCAGACGGGGCGCGAGGCGTCGACAACGACTTCGCGCTGCGCTCGTTTGAGAATGTGGGCGCGTTCATCCTGGGGCGCAACATGTTTGGTCCGGTGCGCGGACCGTGGCCCGACGATTCATGGAAGGGCTGGTGGGGAGACACTCCGCCCTACCATACGCCGGTGTTCGTGCTCACGCATCACGCGCGCGCTCCGCTGGTCATGAATGGAGGCACTACGTTCCACTTCGTCACCGACGGGATCGAGTCGGCACTGCGGCGAGCGAAGGATGCGGCCCAAGGGAAAGATGTTCGCATCGGTGGGGGCGTGTCGGTCATTCGCCAGTACCTGCTGGCCGGACACATCGACGAAATGCACCTGGCCCTGTCGCCGGTTCTGTTGGGCGAAGGAGAAAATCTTTTTTCTGGGATCAACCTGCACGCGCTGGGTATGGCGGTTGAGCGGAGCGTGGCAGGGGAGAACGCTACGCACGTTGTGATTCGGAAGAGATAGTCGCAGGCGGACACGAGTGTCCGCCCCACACTTCAGACGTCGCGGGAATTTTTCTCCGCACCCTTCAGCAGTACGGCGATTGCTTCTCTGCATCCGGCGCGCAGTTCGGCCGCTCTGGCTGGAGGGACGACTTTCGAGATCAGCAGCATTACGGTTCCGTGCGCAAGGCCCCAGAGTGCCAGTCCAAGCGTCGCATGTTCTTCGGGCGATCCGCTCAGGCGGTCTGCCAGTTGTTGCTGCAACCAGGTAAAGCCGGGGCCGATTTCTGGCGAACGCGACACCGACGGCCGGAGTTGCTCGTGCTCCTGCAGGTAGTAGAGTTCGTATTCCCACGGGTTGCGCAGGGCAAAGTCGATGTACCGATCGATGGCTTCCTCGAGCGAACGCGCCGATTGGATCGCTTCGACTTGCTTGGTGCGGGCGCGCAGCAACAGGGCTCGCAGAATGTCTTTGCGATCTTTGAAGCGGCGATAGATGGCGGGCGTATTGGTGCGCGCCGCCCGCGCCAAAGCCCGCATGCTCAGAGTCCGGTCGCCGCCGCCGCGCCAGAGCTTCTGAGCCGCATCGAGCACCCGCTTTTCCAAGTCTGGATCGGCCTGCCTGGGCATCTTGCTGTCTCCTGGAAAACTTGTAAAACCTCGATTACAGCGATTTAATATCGTTGACAGTGTACACTTAACGGTGTATACATAATAGGAAAGTATAGGCCCCTTCCCGGTTCCTCGTAAAGACCCGTATTGCCCCGCTAAGGAGTAAAGGGATGTATTCGTGGAATGACCCGGACGATCGCGTGGCGATCGCCCAGATGAACTCAGACTTGCGTCACGCACAACTGGATCTGCTGAGCGCGCAGTGCGCGACTGACCGTCTGCGGCTGCGTTTTTCGGTCGCAGACCTGGCGCGTTATTGTGAGCGCGACGTGCTTCGCAAGACCATTGGCACTGCCGTCGCCCTGCATGAGTATTACTTGTCGATCCAGAACGAAATGCCGCCCGACCCGGCGACTCTTTCCGCGCCGCAGATCGCTCAAGCTGTGAAGCGCGTGAGCGATTACTTCGGCAGTCAGCGGGAACTCTTTTTTGCGCGAGGCGTGCCGCTGGGCCCGCGCCAGAAACAAGCTCTTCAGCCTTTCTTTTCGCCGGCCCTGCTCGAGCGTGTACGCACCGTCGAGTTGCACGGCCGGCGCCTCCCCCCTCCCCCGTTCTACCTCGAAGCGCTGGAGCTCGGCATCGAGCATCTGCCCGAGCTTACGCACATGTCGTCGGTCACGTTTGTGGACGTCATCGTCTTCAACGACCTGGTCATCGAGCGCGCGCTGTTTCATGGGCTGGTGCACGCGGTGCAATTCCAGATCCTGGGCGTGGAACGCTACACTGATTTATTTGTGCGCGCGTTCCTGCGAACCAACGCTCATTTCACGGTGCCGCTCGAGACGCACGCTTTCTCGCTGGAATCGAAATTCGCGGTCTCTCCGGACAAAGCGTTTTCAGTGGAAGAGCAAGTGAGGTTATGGGTTCGCGAAGGCCGCTACGAATAGGACGTGTGGAGTGGGCGCGGTTCGCGAAATAGGCAACACGAAAGGAAGTCCGGCCCGAACAACGTAGCGGGTACCTTGTCCGGGCCGCCGGACGCAACCAATCCTCTCGAGAGACTGGTGGCGCTTCGCGCGATTCTAGCCTGCGGAAAGGCACGCCTGGCAGGTGTTAAGCGAATTTTACAGGTTCTGTGCTTGACCAGGATATCGATGCATGTGAATCTAAGCATGCCCCCCAGCTCTCTTCCCAATGAATAAACAGGAAAATGATGTCGCGGCCGTGAGGTTCTGGTTCCTCGTCTCGTCCGCGCTGGTGTTGGCTGCGATGATCGTGCTCGCGGCGATGTCGCCCGCGCCTTGAGCGATTTCCGGCCGAAACGATTAGCGAAGCCCGCTAAAGAAGAAGGCCCCTGCAAAGAGGGGCCTTGAGTGAAGTCAGTTAAGCGCTCAGGCCACATTCGCCGAAATGCTGCGGCGCAATCTCCAGCCGGCAAGCGCTGCAATACCAGAGAAAACCAGAAATCCACTCGACGGCTCAGGCACGGTAGTGCTGTGGTGGCCATCATCATCGTCATCATCATGGTGGCGCCAGCCGTCGCCCTCGTGTTCGGTCCACACGTGATTCGAGGTCCACGCGATGTTTCCGCCCAACCCCTCGTGCTCTTCATGGAGGCCGAGGGAAGACAACAGCGAGCGCGAGCTCATGTCCGTCGCCCATTGGGCGGCGGTGAAGTAGGGGGAGGTTGCCGTGAAGGCAATCGGGGTCACAGAGCGGGCCCCTAATGTCAGAGCGACGTCGTTGGCACGGGCTCGGGTGGGGGAGGCTGTGAACGAACCGGCCACAACGACTAAAACGCCGAAAGCTGCCGGGATCCGTTGGAATTTCATCGGGGAAGCACCTTTTCTACTAGGGAAAGCGTCGAACGAAGGTTGAGTGTGCCAGTGCCCCCCCGCCGGCGGTATCGGGTAAAGACTGCAGATGGAGGTTCGGGCCCTCGGTAGAAGCCAAGCTGGGCAAGGGTTTTGGGCTATTCCGCACCCTGAGTGCGTGAAAATCTTAAACGCAGAGGGCGCGGAAAAAGGCGCAGAGACCGCAGAGTAATGCCGCTGGAGAGATCCCCGTCCGTAAAAGAACTGATCTAGAAAATGCGCTGCTTCTATTCCGCTCTCGATCCGAGTGTAACCACAAAATACTGCGCCGGGCCGGTTCCGGCGTTGTGAAGACCGTGTTCTTCATTGGCGGCGACGAAGGCGGCGGATCCCGGGCCGAGGCGTGTCGCTTTGCCGGAGATCGTGATCTCGACCGTGCCGGAAATGATCAGAAACATTTCCTCGCCCAGGTGATGGTGGGGCGGATGCGGAGCGGCGTTGGGTTCGAGGACGGTTTCGTGGACTTCGAGATAGTCGCCAGTGTGAGTACGCCCTTCGAGGATGGCGCGGAAGGTGGCGCCCGCGTCTTTTTCGGCGTGGAGTTCGTCGAATGTACGGACCGTGGTGGGCAGGGACGTTTCTGATGAACCCCAGGCTTTGAGAGTTCCCAGCATCGGCAGAAGGAGGCAGGCGTTTCTTCGGGTCAGATTCATATTGGCTCCCGGAGTGAATAAAGATACAGGAAGAATTCTTTCTTGCGCTGGTAGTGCGGAAGTGTTTTGTTAAACGTCAAAGGCCGCGGGCGAGGGCGCCCGCGCTACATGAGCAGAGTCAACTGCGGCGGACAGGAGTGTCCGCCCCACATGGACTAAGGTTACAATTGGCGGCTTCTTTTGGAGAAAACTGCATGCGTTTTGTTCAGTGGTTGGTTTGCGTTGTTCTCTCTACCAGCGCATTTATTCCTGCGCAGCAGGCGGTTTCGCCTGCCTCGTCCTCGCAGCTATCCAAGGAAGTTTTGAAGTATGTGCGAGTGCGATCGCCGAAGGTGGTGCTGACCCATGTGCGCATCATCGATGGGACGGGCCGTGCGGCAGTCGAGGATCGGAACGTCGTGCTCGAAGGCGGAAAGATCACTGCGATTCAGCCGGGCGCTGATGTTGCGAAAGCGAACGATACGGAAGTGCTCGACCTGCGCGGGTACAGCGTGATGCCTGGCATCGTGGGGATGCACAATCATCTCTTTTATGTGGCGCGGCCGAATCTCGATAGCAAGTGGCATGGAAACGAGCCATTGCTAGTGCCGCAGATGACATTCTCGGCACCGCGACTTTATTTAGCTGCGGGCGTAACGACTATGCGGACGACGGGAAGCGTTGAGACCTTTGCGGACTTAAATCTGCGCGACCGAATTGATGCGGGGGTTCTGCCGGGGCCGCACATCGATGTGACCGGGCCATATCTCGAGGGCAAGGACAGCTACTTCATCCAGATGCACCAACTGGGGAGTCCGGAAGAAGCGCGGCAGTTCGTGGATTACTGGGCGGATCGGGGCGTGACGTCGTTTAAAGCGTATATGAACATCTCGCGCGCAGAGTTGAAGGCGGCGATCGATGAGGCGCACAAGCGCAATATCAAGGTGACGGGGCATTTGTGCTCGGTCAGTTATAAGGAAGCGGCGGAGTTGGGAATTGATGACCTGGAGCATGGGTTCTTTGTGAACACACAGCTTGATCCGGGGAAAAAGCCAGATGTTTGCAGTGAGGGTGAAGGCACGCCGACGCTGAAGGCAATGGCTCCTGAAAGCGTGGAGGCCAAGGATCTGATCGATACGCTGGTGAAGCATCATGTGGCCGTGACGTCGACGTTGCCAGTGTTCGAGAGCGGCGGGATTCCGGGACGGCCTCCGCTGCGGCAGGCGTTCTTGGACGTGCTGTCTCCGGCGGCGCGGGAGGCGTATCTGTACCGGCGGGAGAAGCCGGTGAAGGAAGAGACGGCGGCAACTCCGGTAGATTCGCCGGGCGATGATTGGCCGATGCTGATCAAGCGCGACATGGAACTGGAGCACGCGTTCGCGAAGGCGGGTGGTTTGTTGCTGGCGGGGCCTGATCCGACGGGTGATGGCGGAGTGGCCGCCGGCTTTGGCGATCAACGGGAGATCGAATTGCTGGTGGAGGCGGGGTTCACGCCGGTGGAGGCGATTCAGGTCGCGACCTGGAATGGCGCGGTTTACATGGGGAAGCAGGATCAGATTGGCAGCTTGGCAGTAGGGAAAAATGCCGACCTGGTGGTGATGAAGGGGAATCCGGCAGCACGGATTGCCGATGTGGAGAATGTGGAGATCGTGTTCAAGGATGGCGTTGGGTACGATTCGGCTAAGTTGCTGGAGTCGGTGAAGGGGCGGTATGGGGAGTATTGAGTTGTGCGTGGCGCGTAAGTCGGGGAAGACTTTTGGCGGCTTTGGCGCACACCAGCAAAACACAAGGTCCCTCGACTGCGTTCGGCTGGCGCCTCACTCCGCTCGGGATGACAATTCTTGGTACATAACATCCTTTGTTAGTCATGTTGATGATTTAAGGAAGTTCATGCGGTTCCCTCCAGCCATCCTCGCCACGTAGCGCGATAGTTATCTTCCACAAAGAGGATTCTGCAGGTTTTCTTTTGCTACACTCGCTCGATTCTCCGACCCACAAGGAGTACCTGCGGATGGCATCGGCAAAGCGCTGCTATCGTCTGTCTTGCGCGGCTCTCACTTTTTGCAGCTTAGTTTTTCTGTCTTCTTGCGGTGGTTCATCGGGCGGGACTACGCCACCGCCTCCGCCGCCACCTCCTCCCGCTTCGAATAGTCCTTTCTGGGCCCAGTGGGGAGCTTCGGCGGGGCATGGCGGTTCGGTGAACGTGGCGGCGCAGGGACTCAACACGAAACTGGCTGACATTGTTTACGATCCGTTTGTCGCACAGGAGCAGGCCGAGTTCGGTGGCGATCTCGTGGCGCACTATCAGGCGACGCTCACTGATGGCAATGATTTTTATATGGAGAGCAAGGGCGGGACGTATCCATCGTGCACTCCGGCGGGCGACTGGCAAAACGGAACGGCTTGCGGGCCGAATGCGTGGGAGCGGCTTACCTGGAGCGTGACTCGGTATACGTGGGAGAGCGGGAAGGCGGTGCATATCTGGACGTTTGCTTCTGACTGGAAGCCGGAGCCGAACGCGAAGGGTGGGCTCGGAGGATGGGAGCCGGTGTTTCATCCCGTGCTCGCGAATGGGTTCCTGTTCGTACCGGGCGCGGGCGGGACTGTATATAAGGTGGATAAGAACTCTGGCATGTCGGTCAAAAAGATCGATCCGTTTTCTTCGATGACGATCGACAAGGCGCATACCTACGTTTCGGGGCCGCTAACAGCGGATACGAACGGGAATGCTTATTACAACGTGCTGGCGCTGGCGGATCCGGCGGTGTCGGATCCGTGGTTCGGCGCGGACGCGGTCGGAGCGTGGCTGGTGAAAGTCAGCACGGCCGACGCGGCCAGTGTTGCGACTTACGCTTCGCTGGTTCCGAATGCGCCGGCTGCTGGCGCGGCGAATTGTCCGGGAACATTTTTTGATCTTGTACCACCGCGGCCGCCGTTCCCCTGGCCACCGACGCCGGTCGCAGTGCCGCCCACTGAATTATGCGGATCGCAACGGCCGGGTGTGAATGTGGCTCCGGCGATTGCAGCGGATGGGACGATCTACACGGTGAGCCGCGCGCACTTTGATGAGATGGTGGTGTACGTCGTGGCGGTGAATCCCGATCTCACACCGAAGTGGCAGGTTTCGTTGCAGAACTTGCTGCAGGATGGATGTGGGGGGCTGTTGACAATTGCCAGTGATACGACGACTCCGAACAGTTGTGCTGCGGGCACGATGGTGGGGGTGGACCCGACGACCAATGCATTTGGCTCGGGGCGGATGATCGATGAGGCTTCGTCGACGCCGACCGCGCTGCCCGACGGAGTGTTGTTTGGAACTGTCGACCGTTACAACTTCGCGCGTGGGCATTTGTTCAAGATCGATACCAACGGAAATTTCGTTGCGGCGTATCCGTTCGGATGGGATTCGACGCCCGCGGTGTATTCGCATGATGGAACGTATTCGATCGTGATCAAGGACAATCACTACGAGGCGACCGCCTATTGCGGGGCACGGGCCAATCCGGTGTGCACGCCGCGGACGCCCGGGCCTTTCTACATTACGCAACTGGACGCGAATCTGAATGTGGAGTGGCAGTTCCAGAGTACGACGATTGACGCAGGCCATCCTAATGGCTACGAGTGGTGCGTGAATGCTCCGGCGATTGATTCGAATGGCGTGGTGTACGCGAATAGTGAAGATGGGAATGTGTATGCGATTCCGCAGGGGCACAGCGGCGTGTTTGCGAATCCGCAGCAGAAGATGTTTTTGAAGCTGGCTCTGGGCGCGGCTTATACACCGCTGTCGATTGGGGCAGATGGGAAGTTGTATGTGCAGAATGATGGGCATTTGTTTGTGGTGGGGAATTAATGGAGATCTGCGCTTGGTGATTGGCGGTTGAAATCAAAGTCAAAGGCCGCGGGCGGGGGCGCCCGCGCTACATTGGCAGGCAGAGTCAAAGACAAGATCAAGATCAAAAGCAACGGCGGCGGACAGGAGTGTCCGCCCCGCACAGGCCCGGTGACTTTTGAGGGTTCACCTTCGTAACCTCCCCGGAATCGGTGGGCAGAACTACTCTCTTGGCCGGGGGTTTTCTACTGGCATGAGCAGCAAAATCAGCAACGTACTCGCAGTTCTTGCGGTGGGGGGACTGATGTTTGTCGGTTCCGCTGCTGCGCAGTCCGCAACCGACAACACTTCCGGCGCGGGACCGGGCGTTCATGATCCAGGACATCCGAGAGTGAACCAGGTCAACGGCCGCGAAGCGCATCAGCAGAAGCGCATCGGGAATGGCGTTGCCAAGGGGACGCTGACTTCGAAGCAGGCCACCCATCTGGAAAAGCGCGAGACGGCCGTGCAGAACCGCGAGAAAGCGGATATGGCTGCGCATAATGGGCATCTGACCAGGGCTGAGCAACGCGGGATTAACCGACAGCAGAACCGGATCAGCCGGAGCATCAAGCGGGACAAGGCTGTGACGAAGTCGAAGAATCAGTAGCTCAGATCAAGAGTTGTAACGGGTGAGCCGCAGGAAACTGCGGCTTTTCTCTTTGCGCGCGGACTCGGGGTGACCCTGTGTGCAGGCTCGTGGTGGAAATGCTTTCGGCAACGGTGGAGGCCGCCGATTCCATGGGGTCCTTCGAGTACGTTCTGCTGGTGCCTCACTTCGCTCAGGATGACATTCTTTGGGGTAGCCCGTTCCTCTGCTTCGACCGAATATCCGCTATCCATTAATGTACGAGTTTGCTTAGGGCTGAGCGCAGGTCATTGGGTTTGAAGCCGAAGGGGCCCGGTTTGCTTTTGAAGACTACGCGGTTGTTGGTGTCGATCAGGTAGAGGCGGTCGGGCCATCCCGTGTAGGCGCGCTCGGTGGAGTTGCCGAACTCGTCGAGGACTGCCGGGAACTTGATGCCTAATTTGCGGACGCAGGATCCGGCGACCTGGGCGCGTTCTTCTTCATCTTTCGGGCTGGCGAAGACGACTTTGTCTTTGATGTTGCTCTGCATCTGCCAGACGTCGCTGGGATGCGCTTCCAAAATGTAGACCACAAGGAAGGCGACTTTGCCGTTGTAGTCGTCGTAGAGCTTGTTGAGGGCGGGAACCTCCCGCCGGAAGGGCGGTCAAGTGTAGCTGCCGAAAACCAGGACGACCGGCGTTTGAGCGGTGAGCGCGGAGAGTTGCACGCGATCGTTTTTGTCGAGTTTGAGGAGAGAGAAGTCGGGAGCGGCATCGCCGGGGCGAAGTTCGCCGGCACGTGCGTGGGTCCAGAGAGTTTCGAAGGGGAGCGTGAGGAAAACGGCGGGGCTCGGCATTCGCGACATGACTCGCGCGAAAGTCTCCGGGGGCTGGCGCATTGCCCAGACGATGTAGCTGGTGTACGCGCCGTAGAGGACAACGAAGATCACGAAGGCGCGGATCGCCCACTTCTTTTTTGATGTGCTGATCCCCATTGGGCGGGAATAGTAGCGCAGTTTCGGCTGAGAGGCTCTAGTGGATTCAGATTAGTTGCTAGTCAGTCGCCAGTCACTAGTTGTCAGTCATCAGCGAAAACGGGCACCCGATCTTTTGGGTGCCCTTCCGCGGGCGAGGGCGCCCACGCTACATGAAGTGCGACTACTCTTTGCCGCCTTCTACGATCACGTGGGTCGCTGAGTCTTTCGCGACTTCTGGGACTGCTACTGGTTGGAGCTTTACGCTTGCCAGCATTTGCTCCATGCGCCCGAAGACCAGGGAGCGGTTGACGGGCTTGAGACCTGCCACCGTGGCGTCGGTTGTGCCGAGGCCCATGCTGAACTCGTAGCAATTTCCGTTCTCGAAGTGGTGGAAGTATTTCAGGCGAGCTTCTTCTTGGTCGGAGCCGCCCTGATCTTCAACCATGGCGTATTCGGTTCCGGCGATCTTCACTTTGGAAACCGAGCTGGGCTCGTTTTCCGGATGCTCGCTCTTCGGGAAGGCGAAGACTTCGCACTGGTCCTTCGACATCGTGGAGTTGACGCTCACCCCGAAATAGGCGGACGTGAAGTCGGTGCCGGGATAGGAACTACGCGGCAGTTCGATCGCGGCGACTGTCACCCCGCCCGGTTGCACGTAGTTGGTCTTCAACTGGCCGAGGCCCGCGAGGTCCATCTGCTGCGGCTCGTCGCCCGTCTTCAGGATGTAGTTCCTGGGATATTTGAACGACACGCCGTTGTTTGGGTCATTGAAAGTGTACGTGGGTACCTTGTGCTGGACACGCTTCTTGGCAGGTTTCGGCTCGATCACAGGTTGCACTGCGGCCACGATCGGCGCCGGGTTCGTGATCTCGGGGCTGACAGGTGCCGGCGCGCTGATCGCGCTGGGCGCTTTCGAAGAGCCTTTCGAGCAGCCGTTGGTGATTAGAAGAAATACTCCTGAAACGGCGGTGACTGCCACGAGGCCTGCGCCGAACAGGGCTTTTTCTTTGGAGAGAGAGTTCTTGGTGGTCTGAGTTTTCTTTTGGTCCTGCGGATTTCCGATGTTGAGTTGCGTGAAGTTTGCCATTGTAGCCTCCTGTTGCTGGTTCCCCCAGTCGCTGGATCAGGTGGCACGGTGGGCGCCAAGTCGGTGCTCATTGATTGCAGGGCACTTGCTGGGTTCATTCGTCTTGATCGGTGTGGTGCGTGGACCACGGTGTGGATTCCGCAACACGGGGCTCCGACATTTCTACTCTTCCCGGAAAATCTCAAAACGCAGATGGCGCAGAGAGATGCCGGTGAGGGCGCGGAGAAGAGCGGTTAACCGCAAAGGTCGCTAAGGGCGCGAAGGGGATCGCGCTAAGGGGGCCGAAGCTGCTTACGGTTTACTTTTCGGGAGCTATCGATCCTATCCGTCGATCAGGGATGACGGATCGAGGTTATGGGAGAGCTAGTGTCTTTTCTTTCTCCGGTTTCGGAAGCTTGCTTTCGGCGATTACTGTGCGGAGTTGTGCGATGCGGCGCTCCAGGCTTTCTTTCGCTTCTTTGGGGGAGTTCGGCATGTTGTCGCCGAGGATGATGTAGGTCTGGAGCAGGCGGATGGCGGATTCTCCGGAGTATCCGGCTTGCATGGCGAGTTTTACGCCTTCGCGGTCGGCGGCGAGTTCGCCCTCGCGTCCGTAGCCGGGCAGGAAGGGGCCTACTTTCATCTTGGTGGCGGTGGCTGGAGCGAGATGCTGCTCGTCGAGTGTTTTCGCCAGACGCTCGCGACATTGATTGAGATTGATATGCTCGATTTCGTGGCCCAGGACCACGCCCGCGCTACACAAACTGGGCAGCGCTTCGCGGGAAATTTACGCGCCGGGGTGAAGCCAGCGGACTATTTCGAATACTACGGCCGCGACTAGGGCCGATGCGGGGATGGTCAGGACCCAGGCCCAGACGATTTTTCGGGCGATGCCCCAGCGGACTGCGGACAGGCGGTTGGTGGCTCCCACGCCGATGATCGCGCCGGTGATGGTGTGCGTTGTGCTCACGGGAATCCCCGCGAGTGCGGTTGCGAACAGCGTGATGGCTCCCGCTGTTTCGGCGCAGAAGCCGCCCACTGGTTTCAACTTGGTGATGCGCGATCCCATGGTGTGAACGATGCGCCAACCGCCGAAGTACGTTCCCAGAGCGATGGCAGTGTGGGCGGCGAGGATGATGGGCCAGTGATAGTGGCCCCAGTTGTGGTTCATGTCGTAGGCGCTCATATACTTTGCGCTGTAGAGGGCGCCCGCCACGATTCCCATGGTTTTCTGAGCGTCGTTGCCGCCGTGACCCAGGCTGTACCCGGCAGCCGACAAAAGCTGCAGCTTGCGGAACCATTCGTCGATGCGTTGGGGAGGCTTGTTGCGCAGCAGCCAGAAGATCGCGACCATGAAGCTGAAGCCGAGCACAAGGCCCATGATCGGGGCGACGACGATGAAGATCAGAGTCTTGTACCAGCCCGCGACGATGATGACGTGGAAGCCGGAACGCATGATGGCCGCGCCGGCGTAACCGCCGATCAGTGCATGCGAAGAAGACGTGGGAAGGGCCCACCACCAGGTCAGCAAGATCCCAAACGATCGCGCCCAGTAATCCGGCGATCACGACGTATTGCGTGACGGAGTCGATCTGGACCATCCCCTTGCCGATCGTCTTGGCGACTGCGGTACCCAGGAAAAAGGCAGCGACGAAATTGAAGAAGGCGGCCCACACCACGGCCAGCTTCGGAGAGAGCACGCGAGTGGAGACGACGGTGGCGATGCTGTTGGCGGCGTCGTGAAATCCATTGAGGAAATCGAAAATCAGCGCGACCAGGACAGTGACGATGAGGAGCAGAAGGTTCGGATTCACCCGTTCGGTTCCTGCGATCTAGGATGCACGGCTTCAGGCATTCTTCAGGACGACGGTTTCGAGCACGTCGGCGACGTCTTCCGCCTTGTCGGTTGCGGTTTCCAGGAACTCGAGCAGTTCCTTGATCTTGATCAGCGTGATGGGGTCGGTTTCCTGTTCGAACAGGCGCGCGATGGCGACGCGCGAAACCTGGTCGGCTTCGTTTTCCAGGCGGTTGATTTCGACGCAACGGGCGAGAACGCAGTTCGCTTTTCTGGAGGTTGAGAGACTGCTTTGCCGAGTTCCTCGCTCTGCGCCAGGATCAGGCGTGCGAGGGTTCCGGCCTCCGGCGGCGGGTCAGTGATGCGGTACATCACGATACGGGCGCAGGCTGCATTGATGAAGTCGACCACGTCGTCGAGGGACGAGGCCAAGGTGTGAATGTCTTCCCGGTCGAACGGGGTGATGAAAGTCTGGTTGAGTTTCCGCATGATCGAGTGGGTCATTTCATCGCCCAAGTGCTCGATGCGGCGGATCTCCTCGATTTTGGCGTCGACGTCGCGATAGTCGGCGAACAGGTCGACGAGCGCGCGGGCGGCGTCGATGAGGTTGTTCGACATCGCGGCGAACATGTCGAAAAAACTGGTGTCCCTGGGAATGATTCGGAACATTAGGTCGCAGCAAACTCCACAACGCGGTTGAGCAACTGGCGAAGACGTTTGAGAAGCGAGCCAACTATCTCACGCGCCCCGAAATCCAGTCAAATCAGGGGACGGGAAGTTGCGGAAGACAAACTGCGGCGAAGGTCTGCGGGGATTTCAGAGCAAAGGGAAGGCGAAATCGGTTCAGCTGTTGCGTGGAGGGCGGGTGCCCACCTTGGCACGGCTGGGCAGGCGCAGGCCGACGAGAACGATCAGCGCCAGCACTGCTCCGGTGCCCAAAGCGACCGGCCGGAGGAACTCCACGAAAAGCTCTTGTACATCCATCACGACAGTATGATGCGGATTCACGTCCTTGGGATAGTTACGATCAGGCTACGCCTCTGGGAATCGGAAGGGCAGGGAGCGGGATCGTATTGAAAGGACGAGTTTTCAGCTGGGATGCCCTGGGGTGAAGCCACTATCGGCGATCTCGGCTCTGGAGTGCAGATCCGGCGGGTAGCCAAGCGCACACTTTTGATTCTTCCGACACGCGGGCGAGGGCGCCCGCGCTACATAAATGGACCACATGGAGACGTTAGCTTGTTACCATTCTTGGGTTCTGCCGTCTACCTCATTTGTGTCATCCCGCCACGAAGGAGTTCTCATGCGCTTTTTTCTTGTTCTGACGTTTCTGCTTTCGACCCTTGCGTTCGCTCAGCCGGCGAAATCCGGTACCGGCGACGAGATGCCGGATCTGGATAGCTTCACTCCCGGATCAGGTCGACAAGTCGCTTGATCCCTGCAATGACTTTTTCCAGTACGCCTGCAGCAAGTGGTTGAAGGCGAACCCGATCCCCTCCGACCAAGCCGGGTGGGGGACGTTCAACAAGCTGGCCATCTGGAATGTCGCGGCGATCCACAGCACGCTGGAAGATGCGGCGAAGCCGTCGGCGAGTCGCAGCGCTGCGGATCAGAAGGCGGGCGACCATTACGCATCGTGCATGGATGAGGCAGCCGTCGACAAGGCCGGAATTACTCCACTCAAGCCGGCGCTCGACCGGATCGCGTCGATGAAAGACAAATCGCAACTGCCGGAGGTGGTGGCGAGCCTGCAACAGATGGTGCGGCCGGCAAACCTCAACTTCATCGAAGCGCAGTACCAGGGAATTCTGTTTGGAATTTACAACGGGCCGGATTTTGACGACGCCAGCGTCAACATCGGCACGCTGGACCAGTCGGGCATGAACATGCCGTCGCGCGAGTTTTATTTGAACGACGATGAGAAGTCGAAGGAGATCCGCGAGAAAGTATCGTGAAGCACGTCGCGCACATGCTGGAGTTGAGCGGCGAGTCGAAGGAGCAGGCCGCGGCGGATGCGAAGTCGGTGCTGGCGATGGAGACGGCGCTGGCCAAGGCGGCGATGGACATTGTGGTGCGGCGCGATCCGAAGAACGTGAACCACAAGATGACGGCGGAGCAGGTGCAGGCGCTGACGCCTTCGTTCAAGTGGAGCAAGTACTTCGGCGCGATGCAGGTACCGGTGGCGAAGCAGTACCTCGTGACGTCGCCGGACTTTTTCAAGCGGGATGGAAAAGCTGATCGCATCGGAGCCGCTCGAACATTGGCGTGGATATCTAAGGTATTCGATTCTGCACTTGTCGGCGTCTTCGCTGTCGGAGCCGTTCGTGCAAGGAGAATTTTGATTTCTATGGGCGGACGCTCTCCGGCACGCAAGAGATTCAGCCGCGGTGGCGGCGTTGCTCGTCGTATGCGGACATCGATTTGGGAGATGCCGTTGGTCAGGCGTACGTGGCGCGCTACTTCCCTCCCGCCAGCAAGGAACGCATGCTCGAGCTGGTGAAGACCATCGAGGCAGCGTTGAGCGCCGACATCGATGCGGCGGACTGGATGTCGCCGGAAACGAAGAAGAAGGCGCACGTGAAACTGGAGGCGCAGGTCGACAAGATCGCGTATCCGGATCACTGGCAGAACTACTCATCGGTGGAAATCAAGCGCGACGATTTTCTCGGCAACGTGCAACGCTCGAGCCGGCACGAGCTGCTTCGCCGGGTGGGAGAATTCGGCAAGCCGGTGGATCGTTTGAAATGGGGGATGACACCGCCGACCGTCAATGCGTACGAAGATGCGCAGACCAACACGATCAACTTCCCCGCCGGAATTCTGCAGCCGCCCTTCTTCGATGCGAAGCTGGGGGACGCGGTGAATTACGGCGCGATCGGAGCGGTGATTGGGCACGAGATCATCCATGGGTACGACGACCAGGGACGCAAGTTCGATGCCGCCGGCAATTTGAAAGACTGGTGGACGCCCAAGGACTCAGCTGCGTACGACGAGCGGGACAGCTGCATTGCTGACGAGTACACGCAGGAGGTTCCGGAAGCGGGCGTTAAGCAGAACGGCAAGCTGTCGCTGGGAGAGGACACGGCCGACAACGGCGGCGTGCACATCGCGCTCAACGGATTGCAGAGTGCGCTGAAAGCCCAGGGGAGGGAGCTTGACTCGCCCGCGGATGGAGGCGTAACGGAATTGCAGACTTTCTTCCTGGCGTATGCGAACGTGTGGTGCGGCGAGAATCGCCCGGAGGCGGCGCGGACGGCGGTTATGACTCAGGGGCACTCGTTGAATCGTTATCGCATCAACAACGTGGTGGGAAATATGTCCGAATTCGCGCATGCATTTGGTTGCAAAGCGGGGCAGCCCATGGTTCGGGCGAATGCTTGCCGCGTGTGGTAGGGCGAGGAGTTTGACGGTCGGGAGACTGATCGGACACGCTAAGGTCGCCTCCAAAGTCCTAAAACGCAGGGGGCGCGGAGAAGTGCCGCAGAGAGGATCTCCTGCTCAAACTTTTCTTTACAACCTTCTGGTGCGGAAAGAAGTCGAACGGAATGCTGCACATACTACCGAAGTAGTTGATTCGAGGATTTGTACCATGGCTGTTTGTAATCCTTTTTTAATCAACTATTTACATGTAGTTTAGATCGCCTGCTTTCGGCAGATGATACACCAGAGGTCAAACACTCGGCCATCAGGCCCTCCCCCAATCCCCCGCGACTCGCGCGGGGGATGCTTTTTCCCCGTCGAAGTCTTTGCGGCAATTCACTTTGAAACTGGATGGTCCGCGCTTTTCGGCGAGTACTCGGGCGGGAGCGGATTGTCGGGACGCTCTTCGTCCCAGATCGCGTTGGTGATCCACCAGCGCTTGCCATCCCAGAAGGCCTGAATGCTGTTGATGCCGCGCGCGATGATGGGACCGTCGGCCTTGATGCGGCTCTCGTAGGTGCTGAAGATGTGCGCGATGTTGCCGAAGCGCTGCGTCTCGCGGTGGACTTCTTTCTCGTAGAAGCCGCCTTGCAGGCCTTTGTCGGAAGCGTCGACGAATTGCTGGTGGGTCATGGTGTGCGCGACGGGCTTGCCCTCTTTGCTCTGCGACATGGAGACGAAGCGGATGTCGGGGATGTAGAGGGTGCGATCGCGCGACCACTGGCGCGGCTGGCCGGCGGGTCCGGAGATCACGTCGTAGTATGCGGCGATCATGCCGTCGAGGGTGCCGACGTCAGTTGGGCGGGGATCGATGGTGGGGACGTCGACGTGGGCGGGGGTCGCTTGGGCGAGGGCAGTGGCGGCCAGCAGCGTGGCTGCGAGTGTAGAAACGAGCAGGCGCGTGAGCATGATGTCTCCTTAGTTCGGAAGCAATGTAGCACTGACGGGGAAGCAGTTTAAATGCCGGGCCCCACAATGGGTGCGAGGGGGCGGCCAGAAAGACTGAACGAACTCCACGAAGTGAAGGTGCCCCACGTTCGCGCGTTCTTTGCGCTAACGTGGGTCGTCTTATCTGGGTCGAAAGGTATCTCGCGGGAGTCGGTGGTGAACCCAGGTTCGCGCCCAAAGGCGGGCGCGAACCTGGGGCACCATTGTCAGATTGGCACTGCTGAGCCCGCTTGATTCGGGAACGGCACTCCGCCGCGACCGCAGTTTGCTATGTCGATTTGCTTCGACTACAGCCATAATTGTTAAATGGCGTTTATTTTCTCAATGGAGCGCTGGCTTCCGAAGTCGGTGCTTTGCCTGCGGGACTACGACTCCACAAAGTTCCTGCACGATGCGATTGCGGGCGTTACGGTCGGGCTGGTGGCTCTGCCGCTGGCGATGGCATTCTCGATTGCCTCCGGGCTCACGCCGCAGGCTGGTATTTATTGCGCGATCGTCACCGGATTTCTGATTTCGTTGCTTGGGGGATCGAAGACGCAGATTGGCGGGCCGACCGGGGCGTTTGTTGTTGTGATTGCCGGGATCGTCGCCGCGCACGGCGTGGACGGGTTATTCATGTGCACGGTGATGGCGGGCGTTCTGTTGGTCGCTATGGGACTGGCTGGGATGGGGTCGGCGATCAAGTTCATTCCCCGGCCCATCGTGGTGGGATTTACAAATGGCATTGCGATCCTGATTGCGAGCACGCAGGTGAAGGATTTCTTTGGCCTCAAGATCGATAAGGTGCCCGGGGAATTTGCCGCTCGAATCCTGGCTTTCGCGTCTCACTACAAAACTTGGAATTACGATGCGGCTCTGCTGGCGGCTGCGACTGTGGTCATTCTGATAGTGTGCCGCAGTTTGTCGAACAGGATTCCCGGGCCCATTGTCGCGCTGGTGGTGGGCACGGCCGCGGTGTTTGTCTTCAAACTGCCGGTGGAAACGATTGGATCACGTTTCGGGGGAATCCCCAGCGGGTTGCCGAAGCTTCACATTCCAATGTTCCGTGTGGATCTGATTCATAGTTTGCTCGGGCCGGCGGTCACCGTGGCAATGTTGGGTGCGATCGAGTCGTTGATGTCGGCGGTGGTCTCGGACCGGATGAGCAACGATCATCACAATCCGAATGTGGAACTGGTAGCGCAGGGCGTGGCAAATATCGCGTCTCCCATGTTCGGCGGACTGCCGGCTACGGGCGCGATCGCGCGAACGGCGACGAATATCCGGTCGGGCGCGCAGACTCCGGTGGCCGGGATCATTCATGCTCTCACGCTGTTGAGCATTCTGTTATTCGCTTCGCGGTTGGTCGCCTTTGTGCCGATGGCGGTGCTGGCGGGGATCTTGATGGTCGTGTCGTACAACATGGGCGAGTGGCGGGAGATCCCGCAACTGTTGAAGCTGACCAAGACGGACATCAGCGTGTGGCTGGTGACGTTTGCCTTGACGGTGTTTGCTGATCTGACGGTGGCGGTGGAGGCGGGAATGATCCTGGCGGCACTGCTGTTCATCAGCCGGGTGGCGGCGACGACTACGGTGTCGCAGGTGACGGACGACTACATCGAGGATGGGCGGGTCCATATTCTGCAGGACAAGGACATCCCGTACTACGCGACCATCTTCCGGATTCATGGGCCGTTTCTGTTTGGCGCGACCGACAAGATTGCGGCGGTAACGGAGAACATGCATGCGCTTCCGCCGGTGGTGGTTCTGCGACTGCGAAACATGACCGCGCTGGACGCTACCGGTCTGTTTGCGATTGAGGAAGTTGCGCGGGCATTGCAGGCGACAGGGCGAACTCTGATTTTGTGCGGAGCTCGGGAACAGCCGGCAAAGTTGCTGCATGAGGCGGAGTTCGAAGAGGTGATTGGAAAAAACAATATTTGCGAGAACGTTCAAGACGCTGTACGGCGGGCGCAGGACGTGTTCGAGAAGTTGGAGACTCGGGCAGCAGTAGGTGGGAAGCTGTGAGGGCGACAGCGACCCTTTTCAGGCCGGTGGGGCAGGGTGAACTCGATCTGATTCGAGCTAGCGGATTTCGCGCATTTCCACCGCGACTGGCGGAGTAGCCCTACTTCTATCCTGTGCTGAATATGGAGTACGCCACACAGATCGCGAGGGATTGGAACGTAAAGGATCCGCAGTCCGGACATGTGGGATACGTGCTGCGATTCGCGGTTGATGCCGAGTTTTTGAAGAAGTATCAGGTGCACCAGGTCGGAGATGCGCAGCACCGCGAGTATTGGGTCCCTGCCGCCGAGTTGGGGTTCTTCAACGAAAAGATTGCTGGCTTGATCGAAGTGGTGGCCCAATTTCGTCCAACTGCATAACTCACCCAGCCAGAGAGTGGATTCCGATTACCGGTCAGTGTGCAGCGAAAGGGCTTCTGAGTCCAGGAAAAACCCAAATTCCTGAGATTGCGCTTTCGCGGGTCGGGCCTTTATATTCGGCTGCGTTGATTTGCGAGGTGACCGATGAGGATGCTGCTTCACTGGGTGTTGAGTGCGCTATCGATCTGGATTGTTTCGCGGCTGGTGGCGGGGTTCGCCGTGAGCGGGCCGGTGGCCGCGCTGATTGCGGCCGTTGTCATTGGCTTCGTGAATGCCACGCTCGGGCTGTTTCTGAAAATCGTTACCTTCCCACTGACTTTGCTGACGCTGGGATTGTTCTGGCTGATCATCAATGCGGTTGTGATCAAGCTGGCGTCGGCGATTGTGCCCGGCTTTCACGTCGACACGTTCGGCGCGGCGTTCTGGGGAGCGATCGTACTCAGCCTGGTGAATATGGCGCTGAAGTGGTTGATTCTGCCGGAGAAGAAATGACTGGGGCTTTCGGATTTGTGCTGCCGCCCCCGAGGGGCCGGAGTTCATTTTGGATTGTTACCCAGCGCTTACGCGCTGGGCTAATGAATTACGCCGCTTGACGGCGGCTCGGCCTCGGAATTCGGGGCGCGGGATTGTGGATTCGCAAGTCTACGCTGTCCGCGCTTGGTTGGGTCGACATCATTTCGACGGCTGAGTCTTCTTCGGCTTCATGGCCTCCCATTCTTTCTCTGTCAGCATCCTGCCCAAAGCGGTGAATTCGCCGGCGCCCTGGAGCCACTCGCCACCGTCCATGGTGATTACGTCGCCGTTGATGTAGGTGGAGGCGTCGCTAATCAGGAACGTGGCCAAGTTGGCGAATTCTTGCAGCGTGCCGAAGCGGCCGAGCGGAATGCGTTTCTTTGCGAGTTCTTCGAGTTCGGGGCGCGGGAGCAGGCGCGAGAAGGCGCCTTCGGTCGGCACCGGGCCGGGCGCGATGGCGTTCATGCGGATGCCGCGATTGCCCCATTCGACCGCCAGGCTGCGGGTGAGAGCTTGCACTCCGGCCTTCGCGACGGCGGAAGGAACTACATAGGCCGAGCCGGTCGTTGTATACGTGGTGGTGATGTTGAGGACGACGGCGCGATGTTCTGCTGCCAGCCAGCGTTTGCCGCAGGCCATGGTCGTGTTCAGGGTGCCTTGCAGCACGATCCCGAGCACGGATTCGAAAGCGCGCAGTGAGAGTTCTTCGGTGCGGGCAAGAAAATTTCCGGCCGCGTTGTTCATGAGCACGTCGAGCGGACCATCGTGCCAGATGGTGTCGATCATTTCCTCGACCTTCGGCGGCGTCGCGGACATCGCAGGGGCGCGCGTGGATTGGGCCGCCGGTGGCCTGGTGGAGTTCGGCTTGCGTGGCAGCGAGGACTTCGTGGCGGCGTCCGCAGATGTAGAGCGTGGCGCCTAGCTCAAGGAAGCGCTTGGCCGCGGCTTTGCCTAAGCCAGTGCCACCGCCCGTGATGAGAATCCGCTTGTTCTTCAGGAGATCGTTTTGGAACATGAGTCACCTGCGACTGGTGATTGTAGCGGAGTTGGGGAAGAAGCTTTTTAACCGTAAAGTTCGCGAAGGACAGCCGCTAAGATCGCGAAGGGCGGAAAATCTTAAAACGCAGAGGGCGCGGAGAACGTCCGCAGAGGACGTAGAGACCGCTCTGCGGATTCACAGGCTACGGTGCTTTTAGCAGGACTCGTGAGATCGCCTGTGGGCGCCCGTCTTTGCGTTATGAAATTCTTTCCTCCAGATCGCACGCCACGCGAAAGCCGTAGTCGGCGTATTGCAGGTGAGGTGGAATGCTGGAGCGGGCGGCGCAGCGCGTTACCTTGACGTGGTGGCGCCAAGAGCCTCCGCGGGAGGCGCGACGGATGCCGCTCTCAGGGCCGCGCGGATTGCGTTCAGGTGAGGCCGCGTAATAGTCGGGGCCGAACCAGTCGCTGCACCACTCGTGCACATTGGCGCAGATATCGAAAAGGCCGAATGCATTGGGCGCGGACTGGCCGACGGGTTCCGGACCGGTTTGCCAGCGCGTCGCGTAATTGGGGAGTGAATCGGGAGGCGCATCGCCCCAGGGAAAGAGTTTGCTTTCTACGCCGCCACGTGCAGCGCGCTCCCATTCGACTTCGGTTGGGAGACGGTAGTTCTGTCTGGTGACGGAGCGCAACCAGGCGCAGTATTCCGTAGCTTCAAACCACGAGACTCCGACTACCGGCTGTTGCGAATGGGAGAAGGCTGGATCGTCGAAGAAGGGCGGCGCGAGTTTGCCTTCGCTGCGCAGAAAAATCGCGTAGTCGGCATTGGTCACCTGATGCGCCGCGAACTGAAATGCATCGATCCATACGCGATGGATGGGACGCTCGTTATCCTGGCCGATGTCGGAGCCCATTTGGAACCAGCCTGCGGGGATCGTGACCAGTTGCGGAACGGGATCGAGGATGGTGGACCGCGACAGTGCCGACATAGAACAGGAGTTGAGGCTAGCATAGTGTGCTTCCGGTCGGGGAAGGCTTTTGACCGCGAAGGACGCGAAGAAAGACCGCGAAGAGATGCGAAAGATTGTCGTTGCGAACGTCGCGGAATTTCTTTGCGAACTTCGCGGTTAAGAGCTCTTGATCCGGCGAGGAGAAGCAGTCGTTCGTCGACAGAAAACGGATGAACGGGCTAGTGGCTGCGCAGTTGGCGGAGGACCTCGACGACATTATTTTCCTGGAAGAGACGGATAGCGGCGATGCCGGCCGCTCCTGCTTTGAGGCAGGAAGATGCGCTTTCGAGCGTGATGCCTCCGAGCGCGAGCACGGGGATGTTGTATTGGCAGGCTTGGCGAAGAGTGTCGAGCCCGGCTGCTTTGGCGTTGGGGACGAGGCGTTTTTCGAAGACTGGGGCGAAGAGGGCGATGTCGGCTCCCGCGATTGCGGCCTGCTCAACCTCAGAGGGTTGGTGACACGACTGGCTGATCGTGACGCGGGCGGGGGGGCCCGCGCTACACAGGCGACTTTGCTGCCATATCTGGCGGACCTCTGTGACGAAAAGGTCGCTTGCGGGCAGATGTACCCCATCGGCTGAGACGGCTAAGGCCACGTCGGTGCGGGAATTGATTAAGAGTTCAGTTCTCAGTTCCCGGTTCTCAGTTCTCAGTTGTGATTCCTGAATAATTTTGAAGGCTTCTCTCGCAAGGGATTCCAACTCACGCGTGGGGAGATCTTTTTCGCGGAGTTGGATATAGTCGACACCGGCTTGGGCCGCTTCCGCAATCTTGTCGAGCAGACTGGCGCGGCGAGAAGGCTCATCCCCAGGGAATTGCTTGCGGTCTGTGATGTAGTAGAGCAGGGGACTACGCATCGGAAACCGTCCAGCTTGCGCGACCAGGAATCGCGGCACGCTCCGCCTTCAGGGGCGCGTCTTCGCTATTTCGGGGAGAACCTCTCCCTCTTTCTTGGGCGCTCCTCCCAGGTGGTGACGGGTCAAGCCGTCGCGCAGGAACTCGAAGCCTTCCTCGGGCGAATCCACCATCTTGAACAGTTCGAGATCCTTGGCGGCGATGGTGCCGGCGTCGATCATCGCCTGGAAGTTGATGAGCTTGTTCCAATATTCGGTGCCGTAGATCACGACCAGGATTTTTTTGGCGAGCTTGTCCGTTTGCGCGAGCGTGAGGATTTCGAACAGTTCGTCGAAGGTGCCGAAGCCTCCCGGAAAAATGACCAGCGCTTTTGCCAGATACGCGAACCAGAATTTCCGCATGAAGAAGTAGTGAAATTCGAAGTTCAGCGAAGGGGTGATGTAGGGATTCGGGAATTGCTCGAAGGGCAAATTAATGTTGAGGCCGACGGTCTTGCCGCCGGCTTCCTTCGCGCCGCGGTTGGCGGCTTCCATGATGCCCGGGCCGCCGCCGGTGGTGACTACGAAGCGGCGACGGCGCGCGGGAATCTTTACGGACCAGTCGGTCAGCATCGAGGCGAGCCGGCGGGCATCTTCGTAATAGCGTGCCATGTCGACGGCGGCTTGGGCCCGTTTCAGGTCGGTGGCGTAGTCGTCGGCCTTGGCGTCGCCTTTGCGGATAGTAGCGAGATTGCTTTCCGCGTCTTCCATACTCTGAAAGCGCGCAGATCCGAAGAAGACAACTGTGTCCTGGATCTGCTCGCGGCGGAAGCGGGCAAAGGGCTCGCTGTATTCGGCAAGGATGCGGAGAATGCGGCCGTCGGGACTGTTGAGAAACGGTTCGTTCTGATAGGCGAGCGTGGCGGGCTTGAGTCGGTCGGTCATGCGGGGACTTTCGACGAAAAATTTGGGAATACTGTCAGTTGATCATCCGTACTTAAGGGAGCCGGTCTTCGTGATAGTGGATGGCCTCCGAAAAGCCGATCCATATGTCGAGCATACCTAAGCCGCTGCACAGTCCGCGGAAGAAGCCGTGCGTCATGATGGTGCGCAGGTCGGGATAGCGCAGGAGCAGCGAGTTATCGGTCCATTGCGGGGTCCAGGGCAGTACGACCAGCAACACGCCCGCAGCGGCGCACACGAAGACGAATAACAAGACCAGCAAACGGTGAACCCAGACCTGCGCCCGCGTCAGACCCTTTATTTCCGGAACTGTACTTGCGGAGTCGGACGGCAGGGGCTCGGGCGCTAAACCAGTGGGAACGGGCGTCTGGATTTCAGTCCGCGGAGGAGTCTGGGAATCAGGCATCAGGCGGAAGCCCGCCCTTCCAGCAAAGCTACGTTTCCCGGGGAAGCGACCCTTCTGGAAATCATCACGCCATTCTACGACTTCAGGGCCTTTATGCGCTCACCAACATCGCGATAGTCGATGTTGCTGCCATAGACTTCCATGAAATGCTGCAGGGCGTGGTTCTTGTCCTGCGCCGTTTCATAGGCGGAGGCCAGTTCGTAATGAAGAGCGGTGCGCGTTTCCTGGTCGAGAGAGGGCATGGCAAGAGCTTTCTCGTACCAGCGGATGGCCGCCTCGGGCACGCCTTTGTCGAGGAAGCACTGCGCCAGCCAGGTGTACGTTTGCATGACTTGCGGGAAGCCGTGTCCGTGATCGATGGACTGGCACACTTTCTGGAGTTCACCGATCGCTTCGTCGAGCAAGCCCATTTCGCGGAAGGCAACGCCGAGGTTGTAATGCGTCTCAGGATCTTCGTCGGAAGTGGTGGTTTCTTCTTCGAGCTCGTGACGGATCTCGCCGAACATGTCGGCCAGATCGACGCTGGCTGCCAGGTCGGGTTTCGCCGTGGCGCCGTTGGTCGGACGAACGGAAGCGCGGAAAGTGGAAGCCGTGCCGGAAGATTGTGCTGTAACGGCCGAGGCGGCAGCTGTCGGAGGCTCGACGGCCGGTGGTACTGGAACCGAGTGAGGCGCTGCCCCGGAAGCCGCACTGGCAGCCATGTGCAATCCGGATTGAGCGCCCGCGGCTTCGGAGACGGGAACGGGTGCGGCGACAGGAGCGATCCCGGGTTGTTCGGGTGTGACCACCGGGGCTTCTTTCAGGAAGCTGTCTCCCAGCGAATTTTCGAGATCGGCGACGAACTCGCCCAGCACGCCGGCTTCTTTTGGTTTGTTCGCTGGCTCGGAGGCAGTCGCGTGTTTCGGGCCCGCCATGAACTCCAGATGACTGACCAGGCCGGGGTCGGTGCCTGCGTGCGCCGTGATTTCCTGTTCCTGCTCGATTTCGTGATGCACCGTGTCAGGCAGAAATCCGTCGCCTAACGAAGAATCAAGCTCCGCCACGATTTGGCGCAGAGGCGTTGTCGGCTCACCTTCGGGTCGGATGCTCGCAGGCTCTTCGTGAGTGGGGACTGTTTCTTCGAGCGCGACGGCGGTTTCAGGAATTTCCTGCGAAGTTTCTTCGACGGTTGCGGCCTCGGGGGCCGCGGGGACGGCGGCATCGATTTCCGCCTGGATAGCGGCGAGTTGCTCGTAGTCGGCAGTCTGCGACTGCAATTTTACGAAGGCAGCACGCGCCTGGTCGACCATCGAGTGCTCGAGATAGAAGCGCACTTCTTCGATGGTTTCCGCGACGGCGTCGCTGGCTTCCACAGAAATTTCTTCGATCGCCGGCTCGGCGGGTGCGACTTCCGGCTCCGGATCGGCGACGCTGGCTTCCGCGCCATCCCATTCGTCGGAGAGATCGATTTCACTCGACGTCTCGTTCACGATCACCGGCATTTCCTCGGGGTCGTGTGCATGGTGAGTGGGAGTCGAGGTTTCTTCCGAATTGGCAACGGCGAATTCCGAAGTTGTTTCGGACGACATCGGCCAGGGCGCGAGCGGAATCTCAGCTTCGTCGGTGAGCGGTGCGGAAGCACGGCCGGGAACGGCTGAGGCGTGCTCCTCACAGCGTTGTGCGAGCTCTTCGTACCGCGATCCTTCTTCAGAAAGCCCGGCTTCGTTGTAGACCGAAGCCAGCGTCTGACAGCAGGCGGCCGCATCGGCAAAGCGCTCGGAGCGCACGTAGAGAGCGGCCAGGCGCTGGTTCAAACGCACGTCGCTGGGCGCGATGGGCAACACGGCCATCAGCGGGCCAAGCGCCTTGTCAGGCATGTTGTACGACACGAACAGCTCGGTGTCCGTGATGGCAGCCCGCAACGCATTCGCGATTTCTGGAGAGTATTCCTGGTCGATCGGAGGCGCCGTAGCCTCGAGTTCTTCGACCAGAACGATGCCTTCTTCCACCGTGAGGAGCTTCGATCCCGTGCCGCCGCCACCCATCATGCCCACTACCTGCTGGTAATTCTGCATGTGGATGGGGTTTTGCGGTTCCTCCTCGGTAAGTCCTTGATACAGGTCGCGGGCGCGTGCCAGATCGCCCGATTGCACGCTCGCGTGAGCGAGCAGTTCCTGAACTTCCGTGTCGTGCGACTGGTCGCCCGCCTTGTGGAACAGATCCAGCACTTTCTCGAGCGCGGGCGGGTTGCCGCTCAACGGACCGATCACAGCGCGCAGCGTTTCCAGAATCTTTGCCGAATTCTCGGCCAACAGGCGGTCGGCGTGCTCTTCGATCAGGTTGATGGCATCTTCCTGCGCGTTGTTCTGCAGGAGCGCGTCAACGTAAGAGAACATCGCGCCCGAGTCGTTGTGAGCGGTTAGCAGCTTCCCGGCCAGTGGGCCGGCTTCGCTGACCCGCCCGGTCTGCAGGTAGGCCTTGAGCAAGTCCCGCATGCCATCGGGATGACTATCGAGATCGTGAACTTTCTGGAAGAGCGGGATCGCGCCGGCGGCGTCGCCAGATTCGATGGCGTTGCGGGCGCGCAACAGCAGCGCGTAGCTGTTGCCCGGATCGAGCGTAAGCATGCGCTGCAGGATTTCTTCAACGCCGCCGCGCGAGCCGCGATTGCGCAAGGTTTCGGCGGCCGCGGAGAAAATCTGCCAGGCTTCGTTCTTCTTGCCCAACCGGATGTAAACCTCGGCCAAACGCACGCGCATGGCGACGTTTTCCGGATCCATTTCTAAAATCTTTTGAAAGATGCGAACCGATTGCTCGAGTTCCCCGGCGCGCAGGAACTCCTCGGCGACCTGCAGATACTGGGCGCGGGCATCATTAAACAGGCCCTGCTGAGTGTAAAGTTCGGCCAGCTTCAGGACGCTTTCAAGCGATGGCTTGAGCTTGCCGATCTTTTTGTACATCGCGATGCCCTTGACCGTGAAACCCTGCGCGGCATAGGCATCGCCGACTTTTTTGAAGCAGTCGGTGGCTTTGTCGACTTCCCCGTTGCGAGAGTAGAGGTCGCCCACGGTGTTCAGCACCGTCAGGTCCTTGGGGTCAGCCTTGAGGACCTTTTCGTACTCGGCAATGGCGTTCTGGAGCTTGCCCTGCTGGACGTACTTCTCCGCAGCGCTCAGAACTTTCTGTTTGTTAAAGCCGAAACCAAATGCCATAAGGGTGCGGACTCCAGCTTCTTCCCCGCCGAAGATCTGCTCAGCTGAGAGCCTCGACAGACGGGCCGGAACAAGCTGCCTCCGGGCTCAGTTCGCCCGACGACAGCCTAACCAACGCAATTGTAAGGCGGGTAACCCGGATTCGTATGGTTACTAAGGGTTACCGAAAGGGAGTGTACGACTGGGTTACGGAAGGAACCTGGGAATGGAACCTCTTTGGGAATAGGTCGCTTAGCGCGTTCCTCCTTTTGAGGAATTGCTGGCGGCACCTCGTTTTGCGGAGAAAGCCTTACAACGCAGGGGGCGCAGAGAACGGCCGCGGAGGACGCAGAAAAAGCTTTGCCCGCTAGCCTCGCAGGGTAAAGGCAAAGTCGGAAACAATCAGCAACCAGGTTTTGCCTTTACGCGCGCGCCACGGTGGTGAGAACGAAAATCAAGATACCCAACAGGGCGGGCCTTGGCAGGCGGCGCATAACATGCCACACCATAATGCTCATCGAGTGGATCCTCCGCGCGGGGGAGACCGCGAATGAATCTTCGAAACCAGCCTCCGAAAGAGGCTACCTCGCCAAAAGTGAACCTGTGGTGGCCGATTGTAAGCAGAGGCTTGAGGATTTCGCAAGGAGTTAGTAGTACAGGTTACTAGGCCAGTCGGCAGTCGCTAGTCGTCAGTTTTCAGCCGAAGCAAAACCCAAACCCAAAGCCAAAAGCCCAAAACTGAGGACCAGCCTTCGCCGGTGCGCACTTTTCAGCCGGTGGAGTTTACTTATCGCTCGTCGCCCACGCGCGGCTCATGGCTAGCGACCAGTGACTGGAGACTAGCGACTAGTCTGGAGGCAGGCCCTCGAAGGCGCGCGTGATTTTGTCGATGTCGTCGGCCTGCAGGCGGCAGGCGCTGCCCAACTTATCTTTGAGAATCTTGTTAATAGCCGGCAGAGGCTGGCCCTTCGTCTGTGTTACGAATTGGTGCCATTCGGTCGAGACTGTCTTGCGTTCGTCGGTATCGGCGTCTTCGCAGAACTGGCGGACGGCCTCATCGAGCGTGCCGTATTCGTCGGCCATATCCTCGTGAAAATAGCCTCGCATGAAACTCCGCAGGGCCGGGAAGGTTTCGGCAGCGATATCGCTGCTGTGTTTGCGAGACGCATTCGAACTCATCAGCGGCACTCCGGGTAGGAAGTCAAAACGTAATAGCTGTCGGGTGGAACCCAGCGCAGAACGATGGTGGCGTGGGCGCAGGGTTCGGGTTGGTCGGCATCCCGGCGCAGGGATCGTCCGATGGGATGCGATGCATCGTCTTCGTAGTCGACTACGAGGTTGGGGTGACCGCCTTCGCGGCTCTGCCAGCGTTCGATCTTATTGCGATTTTGCTCAAGTGCCGTTCCGACGGCCCGCTCTGCCGTGCCCCGATCTGTCCAGGTCGAAGCCGCGGAGATATTGCGTTCGTGGCGCAAGCGCTCGCGGAGTTGATCGTCGGTGCGGCCGACGTGCTTGCGAAGTGTGTGCCCGCCGGCAGACTCATCCTGTGAAAGGTCGCGCGGCGATCCCGAAGTCCCGGATGAAGCTGGCACGGGTCGTGGAAAATCGGGTTTGGCGGAGGTTTGACCTTGCTGGTTGCAGGCAATGGCGGTGAGCAGAATCGCCAGCACTGCGGCCAGTGTGCGTCCGGGAATGACGGCTCTTCCTGCGGCATTCATTAATTTGTCGGAACTTGGTGTTGCGTCCTGAGGGCCCGAACGCCAGCACTTCGCCGGGCGACGCGGGGGATGGCGTTGCCACAGCGTTAGCAGCCTACCTCCGGGCGGTGCTGTCTGGCAAATGAGGTCGACGCTGCACAGGGTTGGAACGCGGCAATCGGCTGCTTCGCGTAAATTGATGAGGATGGCCCGTACTTCCGTCGGCGAGTGGATAAGCGACTTTCTTGCTCAGCGCCGGGAATGCGCATACGTGCAAAGGCGCGGCTATCGCACCGAAAGATGGTCATACGGCGAAGTGGCGGGCTTGGCATTTCAATTCACCGGCGAACTGGAGGCGCGAGGAATTGCTAAGGGCGAACGGGTTCTGATCTGGGGGGAGAACTGCGCGGAATGGGTCGCCGCGTTCCTGGGATGCGCGCTGGCGGGTGTGATTGCGGTGCCGATGGACGACGCTGCGACCGATGACTTTGCGCGGCGGGTGACGCGCGAAGTGGAAGCGCGGTTACTGGTTTGCTCGCGTGAGCACTCGTCGGCTGAATTCGGCGTTCAGATGCTGATTCTGGAAGAACTGCGGGCCATCCTCGCATCACAACCGGCCACGCCTCGCGAGCCTGTCCTCGTTGCCCCGGGTGATCCGCTGGAAATTATCTTCACCTCGGGGACGACCGCCGAACCGAAGGGAGTGGTGATCACGCATGGCAATGTGCTGTCGAATACAGCGCCCCTTGAAACTGAAATTCGAAAGTATCTGAAGTACGAGCGGTGGGTGCATCCGGTGCGGTTTTTGAACCTGCTGCCCCTGAGCCACGTGTTCGGGCAATTCCTGGGGATGTTTCTTCCTCCGCTCATGGCGGGAACGGTGATTTTTCAAGGCTCCTTGGGCCCTTCGGAAGTGCTGCAAACGATCCGGCGGGAAAGAGTATCCGTGCTGGTGGCGGTGCCGCGCATGCTGCAATCTCTGAAAGAGAAAGTCGAAAGGGACGAGGAAGATGCCGGGCAATCGAATGCGTTTCGTGCCAGGTTCAAGAGGGCGGAAGGCAAGAAATTCCTGCGGCGTGAGTGGATCTCTCGTCGCCTGCACCGTCGATTCGGGTGGAAGTTTTGGGCTTTCATTTCCGGCGGGGCAGCGCTCGATCGGGAGACCGAGGAGTTCTGGAACCGACTGGGTTTCGCGGTGATACAGGGATACGGGCTTACGGAGACGACTTCGCTGGTGAGCGTGAATCATCCGTTTAAGTTGGGGAAGGGATCGATTGGCAAAGTTCTTCCCGGACGCGAAATGAAGCTGGCCGAGGACGGAGAGATTCTGGTTCGAGGTGGTGGGGTGGCGGCTGGGTATTGGACAGGCACGGGCGGCGGGCGGGACGCCCGCCGGACTGCCGGCGGGACGCCGGCGCTACCAAGATCATCGATTGACTTAACTCAAGAATCTGCGAAAGGCGAGAGGGCCGCGCTACAGGTGACGGGCGACGACGGGTGGTATCGCACCGGCGACCTTGGCGCGCTCGATGCCAACGGGAATCTGTATTTCAAGGGGCGCAAGAAAGATGTGCTCGTCACCCCGGCCGGAATGAATGTGTATCCGGAGGATTTGGAAGCGGCGTTGCGTGCTCAGCCTGAAGTCCAAGACTGCGTGATTGTCGGGATGGCGCGCGGCGGAAACGAGGAGCCTTGCGCGGTCGTAATTTTGCGAGATCCGGCGGCAAATGCGAGGGAGGTTGTGCAACGCGCCAACCAGGGTCTGGCTGAATACCAGCGCCTGCACGAATGGTTTGTCTGGCCTGAGAGGGATTTCCCTAGAACGACCACCGGGAAGCCGCGCCTCAATGTGATTCGTGAGGCGGTGCAGATGCGACGTGTCCCGGAGGCTTCCCCCGTCGCAGGGTCGAGCCCCCTGGCGGACTTGATCGGGAGAATCTCGGGACGGGCGGCGCCGATCCTGAACCGGGATGCAAATCTCGAAAGCGATTTGAATCTGGGCTCGCTGGAGCGCGTGGAATTGATGAGTGCACTCGAGGACCGCTACCAGGTGGACTTGAGCGAGACCAGCTTCAGCGCGGCGCGCACGGTGGGCGATCTGGAAAAGATGCTAAGTGGCAAGGGCGGGCAACCCGTCGAATATCACTATCCGTGTTGGACTTTGAGCTGGCTGGTGCGTTGGGTGCGCACACTTACTTACTACGCGTTGATGCGTCCGGCGATCATGCTGCTGGCCTGGCCGAGGATCGAAGGCCGCGAAAATCTGAAAGACGTGCGTGGCCCGGTGCTGGTCGTCTGCAATCACATTGATGATGTGGACGTCGGATTCGTGCAGACGGCATTGCCGGCGCGGTTACGCCATCGCCTGGCGACCGCTACCGGCGGCGAAGCGCTTGAAGCTTTGCGGACTCCCGCTGCCGGTCGCGGATTTTTGTTGCGTGCGTATGACCGTTTGCAATGGGTTTCGGGCGTGGCGTTGCTGAATCTTTTTCCGTTACCGAGAGCGGCTGCGTTTCTGAAGAGCTTTGCTTATGCGGGAGAGTGCGTGGATCGGGGCTACAGCGTACTTGTTTTCCCCGAAGGTCAGCACACGACCGACGGTGAATTGCGCCCTTTCCGCGCGGGCGTCGGCTTGCTGGCAACTCGGCTTGGTATACCGGTGGTTCCGATGCGGATTGATGGGCTGTTTGACGTGAAGCGAGCCGGGCGAAGATCGGCGCGCCCAGGAGAGATTCGCGTGCGGATCGGGAAGCCGGTGAACTTCGCGGCTACGGACGAGGCTTTGAGTATCGCTGCTGAACTACAGCAGAGAGTGGCCGGACTCCGATGAATCAAGAACTCGCGCAGGCGTGTCGATACTGCAAAGCCTGTATTTTTTGAATGCTCGTCGATCCGCAGGACCGCGGTTTTCGCGCACTTACGGAATCCGGGAGGGCAGCGAGGCACCCGAGCCCTCGCAGACGGCGTCTATAATTTTGAGCATGAAACTTAAAACCGTTCTCCCTCTCTGTTTATTGTTCGCTGCATCGTTGTTGCACGCAGCAGACAAGAAGACTGTTGAACTGAAGAATGCAAAGGGTGAAACCGTCGGGACTGCCACTTTGGAAGAATCCAAAGGCAGTGGCGTGACGATAATTCTCGACCTGAAGAACCTGCCTCCGGGCGACCACGCCATCCACGTACACCAAACGGCGAAATGCGACGGGCCCGATTTCAAATCAGCTGGCGGGCATTTTAATCCCGACAGCAAGAAACATGGGCTGGAGAATCCCGAAGGCCATCACGCTGGAGACATGCAGAACTTCACAGTGGGTGCCGATGGGACCGCCAAGACCTCAGTGACGAACAAAGACATCAACTTGGGAGACGACAACCATTCGGTGTTCAGCAATGGCGGCACAGCGCTGGTGATTCACGCGAAGGCCGACGACATGAAGTCGGACCCGGCGGGTAATGCGGGCGACCGGATCGCTTGCGGAACGATTACGAAGTAGAGGGTCATGAGAAGTGCGACCCAGCGGCGGGCAGGATGCCCGCCGGACTGCCGGCGAGACGCCGGCGCTACGATGTTCAATGATGGTGTAAAAATAATGAGAAGGGCGTCCCCATCCCCTGGCACGCCCTTCTCGGTGCTGACCGGTCCGACGAGCGGATCTCTCCGCTGGCCCGTTCTGCACTTCTTTCACACCCTCGCGGGCTCAATCTTCGGCTCCTGCGAGTTTTGGTGCGATGTCCTGGGCGCGACCCTATGCGCCCCGTTTTGATCAAACACGGTCACTCGACGGAAGTTGTTGCGGGGAGATTTTTTTCTGGCCTCGCGAGCCTCCAGCTTTTCCCGTAGGACAAATAAAGCGGGTAACTCACGCATCAGGCTGCTGGGTTCGTGAACACCCTTCCTCACCGGCCCAAACTTGCGTGAGTGGATGGCCGGTGGCGTCCTAAGTCCTTATTCATGATGCCCGTACAGTCTGCAAATCTTACGGTTGACGAGCCGAGGCGGCGGCACTATGAAAGAGATATCCCCGCAAGCCACCACCTGTTCCTGCTGAACCTTTAACCACGTATTCCTTTGGAGGAATTTGATGACTGGAGAAAAATCGAAGCAGATGGTAAGACCGCTGCGGGTTTTCGTCGGGCCAGGAACCAAGGCCGAAAAGGGCTTTCACGCCCGCATGTCGATGCCACGCCCCGAGGCGATCACGCCGGGAGTTTCCCCGACGCCAGCCCACGATTTGATCTTCCACGGAGGGCACACGATTGCCGACCTGGTCTTCACCAATTTCTATGTGGGTGGAAGTACGGCTTGGAAAGCGAGCGACATTCAGAACATCGATAAGGCGTTGGCGGCAGCGATGTCAGATCAGGATCTGAACAACGTGATGTCGCAGTACTATCCCTCGGGCAAGATTACGAGCACGTTCAAACCATCGCAGATGCTGGCCGGGCCGCCTCCAAAGTTATTTTCGCAGGGAGATGTTGAGAATCTGGTGCAGCAGTTGTTCACGGCCGGCACTCTGAACGGATTCGATTTCAAGTCAACCCTATTCAATTTCATGCTGCCGAGCGGGACAATCTTGAACACCGACACGACTCCCACGGGTGGGGCGATCTCTCCAAAAGCTGAAAAGGTGAGAACGCACCTTCCCGCTGAAGAGGACGAAGACTCGACGCAGGGTCTGGGCGGGTATCACGGCTCGGTACACGTGGGCAGCGGTGCTGCGGCAAAGATCATTTACTACGCCATCGGGGTTTATTCGGAGAATCTCCCAGATGGGAGAACGAATGGCATTCCGGTCTTCGATCAATCGTGGAAGAACGTGGTTGCGACTTTTTATCACGAACTGAACGAAGCTCGAACGGATGCTGACGTGGAAGACGTAATTCGCGCGGGGAACGATCCTTCGGCGGTGAAGTTTCTGGGCTGGACCTCGAAGCAGGGAGAAGAATGCGGCGACTTCCCAGTCTTTGAAGCGAATCCTCTCAGGCAGGTATTTCAGGAAGTGAAGCTGACCAATAGCAACGAAACCGTTCCTGTGCAGTTTCAGTACTCCGATCATGCACACGGCCCGGAGGGGCCGCTAAAGACGCCAGCTCCGTTTGCCGGGCAGCTGCAAGCAAAAGGCGCTGGCCACTCGCACGGGGGAGGGAAAAAGAAAAAAGATTAATTCTTGGAGAGGTCACGAGTACTTGGCGAGATAGATCAAAGGCGGCCGGGTGAGTCCGGCCGCTTTTCAATGCCGCAGAGGGTTTGCATTCCCTGAGCGGCCTCGCAAAAGGAGCCAACGCCGCTGAACGCTTTATAATCGCCGAGACATTCATCGATCATCGAAGGCAATCCTCCACATGGGACATCCTTTTCTCGATCTACAGGACAAGACTGCGGTAGTGGTCGGCGGGACCAGCGGAATTGGACTGGCGCTCGCGAAAGGGCTCGCGCAAGCGGGTGCAAACGTCATTCCTACTGGACGCCGTGAACCGGAAGCGCGGGCGGCGGCTTCGGCCGTGGAGGGACTCGGCCGAAAATCACTCGCCGTGACTTGTGATGTGACTCAGAACGCCAGCCTCGAACGGTTGCTAAAAGAAGTGTGCTCGGCGTTTGGCACAGTCGAAATCCTGGTGAACTGCGCCGGCCGCACGAAACGCACGCCGACGCTTGAGGTTCCGGAGGTGGAATGGAACGCGATCATGGAAACGAACCTCAATGGCACGATGCGCGCGTGCCGGGTGTTCGGGAAACACATGATCGAGCGCGGCTACGGGCGGATCATCAACATTGCTTCGCTGGCGTCATTTGTCGGACTATTTGAAGTGGCGGCCTACTGCGCCAGCAAAGGAGCGGTCGCGTCTCTCACCAAGTCGCTCGCTGTGGAATGGGCGAAGCATGGCGTGTGCGTGAATGCCATCGCGCCCGGAGTTTTTCGGACCGAGTTGAACTCAGCTCTTCTTGATGGGACGGAACGCGGGCGCGAGTTTCTGCTGCGGACGCCGATGCGGAGATTCGGCAAGGTAGAGGAACTGGTCGGGGCCGCGGTGTTTCTGGCGTCGGATGCTGCCAGTTATGTTTCGGGGCACCTGCTGGTGGTCGATGGCGGATTTCTGGCGAGCGGCGTGAATCAGTAGCGTTTGCGGAGACCGTTGAGTGGCGAAGGCCGAACGCAAGGTCCCTCGACTTCGTTCGGCTGGCGCCTCGCTCGCTCAGGATGACAATTTCAATCAAAGCTGGTGGGGTTTGCGACGTTTTCTAGCTGGCGACGCGGACTTTCGGGGCGGCGCCGCCCTCGCGGGCCTGCTTCACGATCGCGACGAACTTCCGGGCATTCTCGACAATCACATCGGCCTTGCCGGATTTCAACGCGTCGGCCTGCACCAGTTCTCCACCGATTCCGAGTGCTGCCGCGCCTGCTTCGATGAATTCAGCTGCAGTATTCAGATTGACTCCACCGGTTGGGACGAGAGGGATCTGCGGCAGCGGACCTTTCAAGGCCTTGATGTATTTCGCTCCCCCAACTTGCCCGCAAGGAAAAACCTTGACGAAGTCGGAGCCCGCATTCCAGGCCGTGATGACTTCGGTGGGTGTGAGGGCGCCGGCAAGCATCAGAATGCCGGAACGAGCAGCAAACTCGATGGTGGGAAGATTCAAGCCTGGACTGACGATGAACTGAGCTCCCGCGTCCAAACAGCGCCGCGCGGCTTCGACATCAAGCACGGTGCCGGCGCCAATCAGGACCGACGCAGGTGCGCTCTTGCGAGTTCGCGGATAACATCGATCGCGCCGGGAACCGTCATGGTGATTTCAACGATCGGGATTCCGCCGTCGCAGACAGCCTGTGCAGCGAGGCGTGCTTCGCCTGCCGAGGCAGCACGCACTACGGGGACAACTCCGATCTTCAGAATCTGATCACGCACTTGCTGTTTGTCCATCAAGCTGTCTCCATTAATCTTAATCACTATCGCGCGATACGAGCGCCCTCGTCTTCCATCACACGCAAGACTTCCTGCAACGTTACCATGCTGGTGTCGCCTGGAGTGGTCATGGCCAGTGCGCCATGCGCGGCGCCGCATTCGACGGCACACTGTGGACCCTTGCCGGCAAGAAAACCATAGATCAGGCCCGATGCGAACGAGTCTCCGCCGCCGACTCGATCATAAATTTCCAGATCCTTGCGTTCTTTCGCCTGGAAGAAATTGCCATCGCTATAGCAGATGGCGCCCCAGTCGTTGCGCGTGGCGGTCTTCGCTTTGCGAAGCGTGGTGGCGACCACCTGAAAGGGATAATCTTTCACGACCTTCTCGATCATCTGCCTGAAGCTCGCGACTTCGAAGTCGGAAAGACTTGCATCTACTCCGGCGACCTCGTAGCCGAGCGCCGCGGAAAAATCTTCTTCGTTGCCCAGCATCACGTCGACCAGAGGGGCGATGCGGCGGTTCACGTCTTGCGCCTGCTTCTTGCCGCCGATCGACTTCCAAAGCGACGGGCGGTAGTTCAGGTCGTAGGAAACGATCGTGCCGTGGCGCTTGGCGGCCTGCATGGCTTCGATGACGACTTCGGGAGTGGTGTCGGAAAGCGCGCTGAAAATGCCGCCGGTATGCAGCCAGCGGGCGCCGAGTTTGCCGAAGATCTCTTCCCAATCGATGTCGCCTGGCTTGAGTTGAGATACGGCGGTGTGGCCGCGATCGTAAGAGCCGAGGGCTGCGCGAACTCCGAAGCCACGCTCTGTGAAGTTGAGGCCGTTGCGAGCGGCGCGACCGACGCCATCGTGCGGCACCCAGCGAACCAGGGACTGATCGACTCCGCCTTGAAAGATGAAATCCTGCAACAGGCGGCCGACCGGGTCGTCGGCGAAGGCGGTGACCACCGCGGTTTCGAGACCGAAACACCGCTTCAGTCCGCGCGCGACGTTGTATTCGCCGCCGCCTTCGCAAACTTCGAAGGCCCGGGTGGTAGCGATGCGCCGGTCGCCGGGATCGAGGCGCAGCATGATCTCGCCGAGGCTCACCAGGTCCCATCGGCAATCTTTTTTATCTTTGATCTTCAGTGGCATTGGTTGTTATCGAGCAGGCGTTTTATTCGAAGTATTGTTATACACAAGTTCAATGCGCGAGTCTGCGGCATTGGGGACTCGCGGGCTGACGCCCGCGTCGTGGAGTGCCGCCCCTGCGGGGCTCGCGGTTCCCTTGATGGCTGACCCACCACTTACGTGGTGAGCTTTCCTATGCCGCCGCTTCGCGGCTCTGGTCTGCTGGACGCATGCGCCAGACAGATGTGCAGGACAGAGAGGAGTGCCGCTTTTTGCGATCCTCATGCAGCGGCTCGGATCAGGTATAAATGCACTAGGTACGAGCGATGGCGAAAGCGGCTCTGAGACTGCACCCGGAAGACAATGTGCTGATTGCCTTGCGCGACCTGCGCAAAGGCGAGTCTGTGGAAGCCGATGGCCATTCTTTCGCCATGACGTCCGACGTGTCCGCAAAACACAAGTTCGTAGTGAAGCCGATGGCTCCGGGCGATCCGGTGTTTATGTACGGAGTGCTGGTCGGCAAGGCGACGCAAGCAATTCCGCAGGGATCGGCGCTGAATGTTTTGAATATCCGACACGACGCTCTGTCGTTTCACGAGAAGACGAAGGACCAGCAGTGGAACCCACCGGCTGTTTCTCGCTGGAAGGAGCGCCAATTCCTTGGGTACGAGCGCGCTGACGGGCAAGTCGGCACGCGCAACTACTGGCTGGTGGTGCCGCTGGTGTTTTGCGAGAACCGGAATATCGAGACCCTGAAGCAGGCGTTTGAAGAGGAACTTGGATTCGCTCCGCCGAAAGTTTACCGGCGCCAAGTGGCGGAGATGGCCGAGCTTTACAGGCAGGGGAAACTGGAAGAGATTGAGCGTGGGCGCACCGAGGAAGGCGCGCGTCCGGCGGCGAAGCCTGCGTTGTTCAAGAATGTCGACGGCATCAAGTTCCTGATGCACCAGAGCGGCTGCGGCGGCACGCGCGAAGATTCGCATAACCTGTGCGGGTTGATTGCGGGGTACCTGCATCACCCTAATATTGCGGGTGCTACCGTTCTCAGTCTCGGTTGCCAGAATTCGCAGGTCAGCATTTTGCGCGAGCAGGTGGCCGCGCGCGATCCGAATTTTCAGAAGCCGCTGCTGGTATTCGAGCAACAGAAGAGCGGTTCGGAATTTTCGATGCTCTCGGACGCGATCCGCCAGACTTTTCTGGGAGTGGTCGAGGCAAACCGCAATCGCCGAAGTCCCGCGTCCCTGTCTCAGCTTTGCGTTGGATTGAAGTGCGGCGGGTCGGATGGGTTCTCTGGAATTTCTGCCAACCCGGCGGTCGGACACGTTTCCGATTTGGTCGCAGCGTTGGGCGGGCGCACGATTCTTTCAGAATTTCCTGAACTGTGCGGCGTGGAGCAAGCACTGATTGATCGGACAGTAGACCGCCAGACTGGCGATCGCTTCATTCAGCTTATGCGCGACTACGCTGCGCGTGCGAAGGCAGTGCGCTCTGGGTTTGAGATGAACCCTTCGCCAGGCAACATCAAAGATGGCCTGCTGACGGATGCCATGAAATCGGCGGGTGCGGCGCGCAAGGGCGGGAGCTCTCCGGTCATGGCCGTGCTTGACTATCCGGAATATTCCGCGAAACCTGGCTTGAATTTGCAATGCACTCCGGGCAATGACGTGGAGTGCGTAACTGCGCAGGTCGGCGCGGGGGCGAATGTAGTGCTGTTCACGACTGGACTGGGGACGCCTACGGGGAATCCTGTGGCTCCTGTGATTAAGATCGCGACCAACTCCGACCTGGCGCGGCGCATGCCCGACATCATCGATGTGGATGCAGGCCCGATCATCGCGGGAGAGAAGTCGATCGAGGAAATGGGCGAGACGATTCTCGAGGCGGTGATCCAGGTTGCCAGCGGGGAAGTGCGCACCAAGGCTGAAGTGCTGGGGCAGGATGACTTCATCCCGTGGAAGCGCGGCATTTCGCTTTAAAGTGAATTCTGGTTGGCCGGAAAAATCATGAAAAGCCTTTTCGTTGTTGTTGCGATGTTCGCTGCCAGTCTGCGTGGGTTTAGCGCAGATGGTCCTCCGCCGGAAGCCTTCCGTATTCTGCCGCCTGTCACGGCCGAGGGGCCGACCATCACCCCGTACCTCAAGTACCAGACAGAGATGGCCTGGCGCGAGGACGAAGAACGGCGCAAGGAGTGGGCGCAGATTCGAACGGAAGCGGACCTGATCCGCTTGCAGCACAAGATGCAGGAAAGCCTGCTTGCGATGCTCGGCGGGTTGCCGTCCGAGCGCACTCCGCTGCATGCGCGCATCACGGGCAAGATTGCGATGGATGGCTTCCACATCGAAAAGTTGATTTACGAAAGTTTGCCGGGCATGTACGTCACAGCGCTGGTCTTTGTGCCCGACGACGGCAATAAATTGCATCCTGGAATTCTCGTCCCGGCTGGGCACTCGACGAATGGAAAGAATCACTACCAGGTCTTATGCCAGCGGCTAGTTCATCACGGATATGTCGTGATTGCGTGGGACCCGGTAGGACAAGGAGAGCGTAGCCAGTTCTGGGACGTAAAGACCGGCAAGAGTCGCTACAACCTGATATGTGCCGAGCATGCGGTGATGGGAAACCTGGCGTATCTAGCGGGAACAAATCTTGCGCGCTGGGAAATCTGGGATGGCATGCGCGCGGTGGATTACCTGCTGACGCGCCCGGACGTCGACCCGCAGCGGATCAATATCACGGGGACGAGCGGCGGGGGATTTCAAGTTGCGCATATCGCGGCGCTCGATCGGCGCATCAAGGCGGCCGCGCCTTCCTGTTACATCACAGTGCTGCCCATGCGTGTTTACAACCGCATCTTTAAAGATCCCGACAGCGATCCCGAGCAGGACTTGTACGGGATGATTTCGAATCACATCGATAACCCGGGCCTGTTGCTCATGATGTATCCGCGACCGGTGTTTGTGTCGGCTGCGGTGCTCGACTTTTTCCCGATTGAGGGCGCGCACCGCAGTGTGCGTGAGGTCACGGAGATCTACGGCAAGTTCCATCACGCGGACCGCATTGCGATGGCCGAGGGTTATCATGACCACCAATACTCCCCGCAAAATCAGGAGGCCGCGGTGGCCTTCCTTGACCACTTCAACGGACTGAAGCCGCCGAAGGAAAAGTTCGAAGCCAAAGAGCTTGATGACAAGACCGTGCAGGTGACGCGCACCGGGCAGGTGATGCTGGACTTCGAGGATGCGCGCTCGATGATGGATGTGATCCGGGAATATTACGAGGGACACAAGAAAGATCCGGCGAAGACCGTCAAGCAGCTGTACTACTCGAATCTTCGCCCAAACATCGACAAGTGGAAGGTCGCTGAATTTGATGGGGGCGTGACGGGAGTGGAGGAGATTCGGTGGGAGTCGGTCGGCGAGACTCAATCCGGCGACATGACGATCGGCAAATACGTGCTACACCACAGCCGATATCTTCAGATGCCGCTCTTGCGCATCCGAAAAGCAGGAAGCGATCACGGGCCGGTGCTGCTCTGGTTGGGAGAGAACGGAAAAGCTACTGCGGAAGACTGGCCGGCTATCAAGAAGTATGTTGAAGAGGGTTACACGGTGGTGTCCGTCGATCCGCGCGGGCTCGGAGAGACCCGCATGCCGTTCAAGGCCGTGTCACCCGATGATCCCACGCTCGCGCACCTGGATTTCGATCGGGCGTACCTGAGTCCGCTGTCCAGTGTGCTTGGGGGCTACGAATACAACGCGCTGCTGGTGGGCCGGCCTTATTTGCTGCAGACGATCGAGGATGCGGAGATCGCCTTGCGTTTCGTGCGCGCTGTCGCGCCTCGGAGTACGGGGATATTTGTTGCTGGCTCTGGAACGGGAGCGAGCGTTGCTAGCCTGATCGCTGAGACTTTGCCCGAAGTCAAGCTCGCGCCAAACACCACGAACGAGCCATTTCGATGGTCGCAATTGGTTGATCAGAAAACCGAGGTGTGGCCGATTCTGTTCCTGTTGCCCGGGGGAGCTTACATCCATTAGCCGGAGACTGCGAAGGTTTGGTTTCGGTCAGGTTGAAAAGTCCTTGCTTCCCACCCTTCGAAAACCGCGAAGGGTGCGGCGGCCATCGTTTCAGTACGCGACAAGTAACATCGCAAGCGCATGACATCCGATGGAAAGAACGCTTCCGCTTCTACTGAGCGCCGACCACCGGCAGGATCACTGCCGACGGGTGCTCTGCGTCGTGGTAGATCGTGTTGGTCGCGCTGACTGGCTTGCGACCGGTGGCGCTGTCCTCTCCGGTGTTCAGATTGCGATCAAAGCGCGGGAAGTTGCTGCTGCTGACCTCGAGGCGAATGTGGTGTCCCTTCTTGAAGACGTTACTCGTGGACCAGAGATCGAGCGAGATCTTGTACGTCTGGCCTGGGTTTAGAAGTTGAGGCTGCTCGCGGGAATCACGGTAGCGTCCGCGGACGATTCCTTCTGTCAGGTTCTGCGCGAAGCCATCGGGCCAGACGTCCACCAGCTTGGCAGTGAAATCCGTATCCACTGCGGATGAACTGGCGAACAGTTCCAGCGTAATCGGGCCGGTGACTTCGAGATCCTGGGCGAGCGCCGGAGTCGAGTAGACAAGCACGTCGGGACGAGCTTCGACACTGCGCTGGTCGCGAGGCCCGGGCTTGAGGTGGTGAGAGTCGCAGCACAGCGGGCCTCCGATGGTGGGCGCAGGATTCGCGGGATCGTAGACGTAGTGATCGTTGGTTTCAGCGCGCTGGGCCACCGTTGAGAGCGCGCCGTCTCCACCGAGAGAGTTCGCCTTGCCGGAAGAATGAAGAAAATACTTCGTGTCGTGTGCTCGCGCCAACGGCCAATCATCTTCATCGCGCCACTGATTCAGGCCCATCACGAAGATCTGCACAGGCTTCGCCTTGGTGAAATCGTTGCTCTCACCCTTCAGAAGGCCGTCGTACCAGGCGAGCGTAACGTCGTCTTCGTCGCGTTCGGCGGCCTGCCCGAAGTCTACATCCCCGATTTTGCGGCCCGATCCGGCATGGCCTCCGATGGTCACCACCAGTCGCTGGCCTTTGCGGGCGGCATCGCTGGCGCCATGTTGCTTGATGCCGATGTAATTGCGCAGCGATCCTCCTTGGAAGATGTCGTACCAGGCAGCGATGGTGAGCACGGGAATGTTGATGTCGGCGAAATGTTCTTCGATGGACCAGCGCTTCCAATAGTCGTCGTAGTTGGGATGAGCGAGCCAGTCGAGGAAGTAGGGCGCGAGCGAGCGGGTCAGGTCTGCGTCGCTTTGCGGCACTTCAAACAGCGGGTACTGTGTGAGGGGAAGCTTCCACATTCCTTTCTGCGCATTTGTATCCTTCTCGACCGAGCGGTTGAGCGTGTCTTGCGCGAGGCCCGATGTCCAGGACTCGTTGAACCACTGTTCGAACGCGCCGCCCTGATAGGTCCATCCCTCGTGATAGTTGCTGGCCGTGACCACGGGGCAGATGCCGGCAAGGTGCGGGGGGTGCGCGATGGCGGTCAGCATCTGCGTTGCGCCGACGTAGGAGCCGCCGATCATTCCGACCTTGCCGTTGGAATAGGGGAGCGTCGCCGCCCACTCAACCGTGTCGAAACCGTCGTTCGATTCGTTCTTGAACGGATACCATTCGCCCTCGGAGCTGTAACGCCCGCGAACGTCCTGGATGATGACGACGTAGCCCTTTGCTGCAGCCCGTACTGCGAAGGCAGCGGAGTTCCGCTTGTCGTAGGGCGTGCGCTCGAGCAGGACGGCGAATTTTTCGTCGGCGACCTTGGGGCGGTAGACGTCGGCGCGCAGGATGGTGCCATCGCGCATTTTGGCTTCCACGCCAAACTCGGTGGCAATCGCGTGGGAATCTGCCGCGTGAGCGAGCGTCGCGCCTGGCATGACAGCCAGAATGATCACAAGATACCGTGCAAGTGTGCGCATGTTGGAGCTCCGAAGTTTTGCGGGTTGATGAAGCTACTCAAAAAGGTGAACGAGACTTTTGCGATATGCCTCGTAAAAGGTTTCCAATTGCTGCGCCGCGCTGGCACTTCCGACAAACTGGTGACTCGGCAGAATCGCGGGAGTGATTCCTCGCTGTAGCAGCCCTTCCGCGGTCGCACAGCGGATCATGTTGATGATCATCGCGCCGGTCACGGTAGATGCCGGGCCCGTCGGCCATCCGAGGCCGGGCAACTGTAGCACGCAGTCGCCGGTGGGACATTGGTTGTCGATAACGATGTCGGCGCAGTCGATAAGCTTTTTACCAGAGGAGTGCGCCGCTTTCGCTTGCTCGCAATGGGCTTTCGAGACGATCGCTACGACCGGCAAGCCGCGCTGCTGCGCACCCATGGCCATCTCGACGATGACGGGACGGATGCCGCTGGTGGAAATCACGAAAAAGGCGTCGTGCTTGCCGAAATGAAATCCTCGCAAAATCTGTTCCGCGTAGCCCTCGTAATTTTCGAGGTGAAGCGGGGCGCGCAGGCCGTTGGCTCCTACGATGTTGGCGTGATTGGAAAGCGCGAGCTCGACCAGAGCCACGAAGCCGGGGAAGCAGCCCTGACGCGGAGTCATTTCTTCGCACAGCATCCGCGAATGGCCGTTGCCAAATAGAAAAATCAGGCCGCCTTGTGCGATACGATCGATGCAGAGGTCGGCTGCCTGCTGGATGACGTCAGCTTGCGTTTGCTTCAGCTTCTCAAGCAGAGCCAGCGTTCGATCGAAGTATTGCGATGCGGCCTTAGGACCTTCGTGGGAAGGCGTGCCGGAGGGGGCGCGCTTCTCCATGTAATCTTCTCCTTCGCCGGACAAGCGCGTCGCGCTCACGCAGATGTCCGGCTGCTAGCGCAAAGTAGAATTGCACACGATGCGTATAATGCACAATCGCGATGAGTGAAATCGGATCGCACAAAGACGCAATCTCGCAGGCGCTGGGAATCGATATCGGCGGTACCGCCATCAAAGCGGCGGTGGTCAGCACCGCAGGCGAACTGGGAGAAAAGTTTCAGGCGCCGTCCCCACGCAACGTCGAGGAGGTGCGCGATTTCTTCCACTCCACGATCGAGAAGGCGAACGTACCGCTTCGCGGCGTGGGCATTGCCTGCAAGGGCATCATCGATGCTGAATCTTCGCGTATCAATCGGCTGCCGGGCGATTTGAATTTCCTGGAGGGGAGGGTTCTCGGCGACCTCGTTGGCAGCAATCTGCCTGTGCGTGCTGACAACGATGCGCGAGCCGCTCTGGTGGCCGAGGTGCTTTGGGGAGCGGCACGCGGGCGAAGAAATGTGGTGTTGCTGACTCTTGGAACTGGAGTGGGCGGCGCCGCCATGGTCGATGGAGTAATTCTGCATGGTGCTGCCGGGATCGCCGGCCACTTCGGACACATGACGGTGGATGTGCATGGCCCGCTTTGCATGTGCGGAAATCACGGCTGCCTTGAGACGCATTTTTCTTCGCGAGCGATCGAGTCGGATTACTTCGCGCATCAGCACCGTGCTGCATCCACCACTCTGCCGGCGAGGAGCGACGGACAAGTTTCCGACACCGAAGCAATCTTCGGTGCCGCTGCAAGCGGGGACCCAAGTGCGCGTTCTGTGCTTGAACGCGCGTTCGACTATCTGGGGGCGCTGGTGGTGAGTTTGCTGCATGGGTTTGATCCGGAAGTGTTGATCTTGGGCGGCAACATTGCGCAAGCTGGAGATCAGGTGCTGGGTCCAGTGCGGGCGGCAATCGCTAAAAATGGCTGCGGGATGCTTGGACGGGAAGTTCCCGTGGTTCTGCAGAGCGCCGTCGGATATGGCGGTGTCCTGGGTGCGGCCGGGCTCATCTTTCTGCATCAGCAAATCCTGAAGGTCTAAAACTCCTGCCCGCGCTCGCAGAAGCGCAGGCAGGATCCCGCTTTTAGTGAACAGTGACTGTGACCGTCGCCGTAGTTCTTCCAAATTGATTCGTGGACGAGAGCGTGTAAGTGGTGGTGGCCGATGGCGTGAGAACCACACTCGTCCCGCGCACCGGGCCCGCCTGTGGATCGATGATGTTGTACTCGGCGTTGCTCGTACTCCAGCTCAAGGTGACAGGAGAGCCGGCGGTCACGCTGGTCGGATTCGCGGTGAAGCTGCTGATGGTCGGGGAAGCTCCGGTGGGCACGTTTGCCGGCGTGTAGATGGTTCCCATCTGCACGACTTCAAAATTCGAAGCCGTGAGCGTCTTGAGCATGTTGAGATTCGTGTTGTTCCAGCGGTTGTCGGGCACGCCACTCATGAAGATGGCGCTGCCGTTGTCGGCGAGGATCATCCCGTATTTCTTGAGCGCGGTGAGAATGACCTGGTCGTCGGCGGGAAATCCGGAAATGTTGAAGCTGGCTTTCAGCCGCAACCGGGTTCCCATTGGCGGGGCGTTCGGGTCGGTTGTGGTAGAAGCCCAGTGCGTCGCCGGCAGCACGAAGGCTTTCTGCGAAGTTGGCACTGTGAAGCGCAATGCGTGATTAATTGCACCGGCTGCGACTTCATCGTAGCGAGCGAGCCCGACGAACACGGGCAACCCGGCTGCGTCGGCGGACGTCCAGGTATACGGACGCTGTTCATTGATCGTCATATCCCAGATGGCGGTTGCGTCGGCGCTCCACTTCCCGCTCTTCACGGATGCGTTGTACAACTCGTACAGCCAGCACCCGTCTTTCTCTAGGACTAGAACGTGGCGGTCTCCATTGCCTGGCTTCGGGTAGCCCTCAATGAGCGCATTGGCCGGAACTGGTTCGGGACCGGGGTCGCTCTCGTCGAAGAATGCTCCCAGCGTGACCGGAACTTTGGCCTGTGTCCCGGCAACGATCTGGTAAGGAATACCAAGCGTCTGGTTATGGAAGGTGCCCGCTCCGAAATCAGGGTGTAGCGTCACGGTTGAACCGATGAAGTTGATTATGTTCGTCGAGTTGGCGTCGACTTGCGCCGTGGAGATGTCGGTGTTCCAGAGGCTGGTCGATTGGAATGGAACGAAGCCATTCAGGCTGGCGCCTTGGCCCAAACTCATCCCGCTGCAAGTGCCGGACTGCGCCGAGGCGATGCTGCAGGCCACGATGAGAAGGCCCAGTGTGACGGCGAGAAAACTTCGAAGCGATTGCATACAGTTTCCTTTCTTTGAGCTGCTGACAGCAGCGGTTGGGGTTGCGATTGTGCGTTCCCAACACGGGGGCGCGACGTACGGGCGGAGACGAGATGGCGCTCCCTCAAACTTGTGAACCGGCCTGTATGTCAATTCGAATTGCGAGTGGTCACTTGATCTACCACTTCGACCAGTTTGATCAGGCCAAACTTCTCGGGCACGTGAAATGTCTTGCTCATGGTCGGTTGCCACGCGATGCCGTAAGGACGCGTCGGCGGCCCGCCGCTGCGAAATAGATTGATGCGCAGTGTGTTGCCGGGGATCGGCGGTCGGGTGTCGATGGCACGGAACGGTATTCGCATCGCCGCGTACCAGATGTGCTTTTGCAAATCGATCTTGGCGAGGACTTCAAAACCTGAGTTCCACGTCCAGCCGTCTTCGTGATGGGGTTTCTTCAAGTCAATGTCGAGGTCGACCCATTCGCCCTGCGGAGAGACTTCGAATTCTTTGTAGCGCTGGATATCGGAAAAATCGGAGCCGATGAACGCTTCCGCGACTTCCCAGTTCCAGAGTTGATTGGTCTCTTCGTGGGTGTTCGGATTGGGCTTGAGGCTTAGTTCCTTGTAAGGGCAGATGAAGAGGAAGTAGAGATTGTCTTTCGTCCAGCGGGTGCGGACTTCGGTGCGATAGGCGTGCACCGGGTTGCCGAAGCGATCCTTGTCGACGAACACGGCCTTGGCGCTCTTCCAGAAGGAAGCGGAGGGATCGAGCGTGAGGTGAACGTCTTCGTTGGCGCGCGTGCTTTCGATGGTGGGAGGGTCGGCGGCGAGCGCGGGAAACACGCTGAGAAACACGACGAATACAGCTCTAGCGAAGCCAATCATCCAGATGCTCCTTTACGAATGCATCGTCCTGAAGATGCGGATATGCCTTGCAGACGCGGTCGATTTCTTCCATCTGCCCGGGCGAGAGTTCTTCCTTTGGATCGAGACACCAGCGTCCTTCAAGCAGCCCTTGCCGCCGGAGGATTTCGTGAATGCCAGGGATGCAACCGTGGAAGTGGTGTGCGGGATCGAAGATGGCGGCATTGGAGTCGGTCACCTGCGGGGCCAAAGACTGCAACTCAGCGGGCATGTTGTCGCGCGCGGCCTTGGCTTTCGCCAGATGCGCGACCGCGATGCGCGTCCAGACCGCCCAATGCCCCAGTAGGCCTCCGGCAAACCGGATGTGCTGACCCTTGAAGTCAAAAACGGAGCAAAGGTCGTTGAGGATGTTGTCGTCATTGCCCGTGTACAGTGCGATTTCATTCGTGCGCCCCGACTCGGCGAGCGCACGGACTACATCGATGGTCTGGTAGCGGTTGAACGGCGCGATCTTGATGGCCACGATGTTTTCAATCTCGAGAAATTGCCGCCAAAATTCGAAGGGCAGGAAGCGGCCCCCGACTGATGGCTGAAGATAGAAGCCCATCACCGGGAGGATGGACGCGATCGCCTTCACGTGCTCAAGCAAGTCTGCAATCGATTCGTCGCGCAAGGCGGCCAGGCTCAGGAGGGCCGCGTCGTAGCCCAGGCGTAAGGCAAGCTTCGCTTCGGCCACGGCTTGCGTGCGCTTTCCGCAAACACCCGCGATCTTTATTACGTCGTACTCCCTGCATTCTTCATGGGCCAGTTGCAGAACGGGCTCAAGCAGTCCGTGCTCCCGGATGGTGAATTGCGTAGTGTGGACTGCGACGGCAACGCCTCCCGCTCCCGCTGCCAGGTAATAGCGGGTCAGAGCGCGCTGGCGGCGCTCATCGAGTTTTCGCTCGGCATTCAGCGCGAGCGGGTGCGCGGGAATGACCAAGCCCTCTCGCAGCTTGTCTCGCAGCTGCATCAGAATTTTCCGTCCCGCGTCTGGAAATGCGTGGGCTTGTTCAGCATCGTTCCTCCTTGCCGGATCCAGTCGGCGATCCAGGCAATCATTTCCGACGGCGTCACCCCCGGCTTTCCGAAAAGTGAATTTGCGCGGCTCGCGTCGTTCAGCAGGGACGTGGGTTCGTTGGCCTCGGCACCGAACGTTGGTTCGATACCGAAGTGTTTTCCGAATTTCGCCGCGATGTCACGGACCGACAGTGTCTCGGGGCCCGTGATGTTCAGCACCAACGGCGGAGACTGGCAGTGCGCGAACGAACGCAGGCACCAGGAATTCGCGTCGCCCTGCCAGATGACGTTCACATGCGGCATGCTCAACAGGACCGGGCGGCGTTCATAGACGGCGCGTCCGATGTCGACCAGCACCCCATAGCGCAGTTCGACCGCGTAGTTGAGACGCAAAATTGTGACTCGCGTTCCGTAACGCGAAGATCCGTACTCGAACATGCGCTCTCGTCCGAGCGCTGATTGTGCGTATTCGCCGATGGGCCCGACCGGGGTCGCTTCGGTGGCGCCGCCCTCTCCGGCTGCTCGCAGCGGGTAGACATTCCCCGTCGAGAACGCGACGATTCGTGAGTTGCGATACTTCTCGGCAACCAGAGCGGGGAGAAAGGTATTCATCGCCCAAGTCAGATGCTCGGCGCCCGAACTGCCGAACTTGCGGGCGGCCATGAAGATGACATTGGGACTGTCGGGCAGACGGTCGAGCGCGCCCGGTTCAAGCAGATCGTTGGCGATAGTTTCGATGCCTTGCGCCGCGAGTTCCTTCGGCAGGTCGGAATTGCTGAAGCGCGCCACCGCGAGCACTCGTCGCTTCACGCCCGCCTTATCGGAAGCTCGACGCGCCAATGCCGCCAGGCTCGGTCCCATCTTCCCGCCAACGCCGAGGATCAGCACATCGCCCTGCAAGTCAGCCATCGCGGCCACGTCGGCCGCACGCGGACGGGAAAGCAATTCTTCCAGTTCGGTTACGTTCTGAATCTTCATCCTTACCCCAGTTCGAATCCCGCGAGTGCGTAAACGCTGCCCTCATTTCCGCGGACATCTTTACCTCGTACCATGCGGAGCAGATGCCTCTTCGGCGCAAAGCCTAAGTCTTGCGCGAGCGAGACCGCCGCCTTGTTAGCAGCCATCAGGTCCCAGAACCAGCCTCCCGGGCTCGGATTCTGCAAAGCGCGCTCCACCAACTTCTGCGCAACCGAAGGACTGTCGCATACCGAAGGCCCCAGATACGAGATTTCGCGGCCTGCTCGCGTCAGCAAGTAAGAATTGCCGATCGTGAGCGGAGGGTTGCGCCGGGCTAGCATTTCAAGCAGAGCTTGGCGGTCAACGCCGAACGCATCCTGATCACACGCCTGCCAATTTGGAGCAACTGGTTCGGGCGCAGACTTTTTGCTTGCGTTCTCGTGACCTGCGCGCCACCAGCGTTCCACCGGTTGCTCGGCGCGGAAGCCGAGCTTCTCGTAGAGCGGTTGCCCCAGATCGGTGGCGTCAAGTTTCACACTCTCGATGCCGAGTTCGTCAGCCACCCGCAGAGACTCTTTCAAAAGGCGCATCGCGTAGCCTTGGCCCCGGTGCTTGATTCTGGTGAGCACCATGCCGACCCATGCTAGACGGCTGCCATAACAGGTGAGCGTCGCGGTCGATGCGATTTCCCCATCGACTTCCATGGCGAGGCAGCCTTGCGGAGATAACTCGATCAACATGCGCCAATCGTCAGCGGTCTGGTTCCATCCCGCTTCGGTCGACAAGGCCATCGCAGCCGGGACGTCTGCCACGGTCAGCTTCCGCAGGATTGGGTTGTCGCTCATTGTGCTGCGTTCTCCCGCCACCAGCGCGCGAATTGCGGCAAGGCCACATTCGCATCAGGAATTTCCGGATGCCATTTCTTTTCCCATTCGAACGAAACGAAGCCCTGGTAGTTGATCTGCTGTAGAGCCGCCTGCACTTCCTGCAACGCAAAAGTCCCTGCCCCGGTCAGCACAGGCGTCCACTGATTCTCTTCGATGAGCAGATCTTTGATATGCATGTGCCGGATGGAATTGCCCAGGCGAGCCGCGCCTTCTTGCGGCCGCTCTTTCGACTCGATATAGCAGTTCGCCGGATCCCACAGCGTGCCCGCCTTTGAAGTAGCCGCTTCGAAAAGAATCGATGCTGTTTCGTCCGCTCCGGCAAAGTCGCCGTGCGTCTCAAGCCACACTTCCACTCCAGTAGGTGCAATCTTCTCGGCGAGGCGACGAATCGACTCGGCGATCCATGTGCGCGTCATGTCGCGAGTGGCGCCAAGCTGAATCGTATCGCCGAACACGCGGATGCCCGGTGCCTCGAGCGCGGCCGCCAGATCTGCCATGCGGACGCCTTCCTCAACCCAGCGCTCCCTCTCCTTGGGATCGGGGAAGTGAAAGCGGCAGCTGGTGTCGACGCAGGAAACGACGAGCCCGCGATCCTGCAGCAGGCGCTTCGTGGAAGGCAGTTGCGCACCGCTAAAGGCGGGCAGCTTCCACAACGAATCTTCGTTCTCGATGAAGCGCAGCTCGATGCCATCGTAGCCCGACGAGCCCGCGATCGCTGCGGCTTGCGCAAGCGTCCAGTCCGGGCAGGCGAGGGTGGAGAACGAAATCTTCACGGCTAGGTCATCCGGTCGAGCATGGCGGTGGTCACGCGGTTGCGCACGGGGCGGCCGCGGAAGAATCTCTCGAGGTCGTCCATCACTACATCAGCAATGTCGTGACGCACATGCCGATTCGCCGCGGCAACATGCGGCGTGAGAATCGCCCCTGGCATCCTGCGCAGCGGGTGGTCAACGGGCAGGGGTTCCAGCGGGTCGGTGACGTCGAGCGCGCAGCGCAGGCGCTTGCGTTGGACTTCCCGCGTCAAAGCCTCCAGATCGATCAGGCCGCCGCGGGCGACGTTGATGATGGCCGCGTTATCGGGAAGGCGTGCGAGCCGCGCGCGGTTGAGAAGTCCACGCGTTTCGTCGGTCAAGGCCGCCGTGAGCACCAGCAGGTGCGCGCGCGAAAGCAAGGACGCTAATCCCACCATGCGCACCGGATATTTTCGCGCGACTGACTTGGGTACGTAGGGGTCGTAGACCATCCAGCGCAGATCGAATCCACGGAGGAGGTCGACAAGCGCCCGACCGATGCGCCCGAAGCCAATCATGGCGACTTCCTGCCCAACGATCGATTCGCTCGATCCATGCAAGTGCAGGTCCTGATAAATCCGGTTCGAGCGTCCGCGCAACTGTTCCCTGTAGAAATCGACGTCGCGCGCGCAGTACAGCAAGAGGGTCGCCCCCATTTCCGCGGTGGCGCGCGCCATTGGTTCTGGTGCGGTCGTGATCATCAGATCGTCGAAGAGACTGCGGGCAAAGCGCGTTTTCACTTCGCCGCCGCAGTGAGCAATGATTTTCAGATCCGGCGCGAGGCCGAGGAGTTCGTCGGAAAACCTCGGGCTGTCCCAGGTCGTGATCAAACCTTGCGCATGCGAGAGGTGCTTCACCGCGGAAAGCTTTCGCGCCCCGTCGCGGCGCCACTCGAACATTCGCGATAGCCGCTTCCGTTGTGCCGCCGTGAAGAACGACCCAAACAACTCGGGGCCGGCACAAACGATCAGGCGGGGGCGGGACATGCCGGGTCAGTTTAACATCGTTTCTCGACTTTTTCTTTCGTTTGGTATCTATTGGCTTCTCTTTTGCACTCTGACACAGTATAAGAAATCCAGAGGCTCCATCGGCATGCAGAGCGTGAACCTGATCGACTACGTGGTGATCGGCTTGTACGCCCTGCTCATGGCGCTGGTCGGTCTCTACGTGATGCGCTTCAATCGAAGCGCGGCCGAGTACTTCCGCGGTGGTAGCCGCGTGCCCTGGCTGGTCGCGGGACTCAGCTGTTTCATGTCGGGGTTCAGCGCGTGGACTTTCACGGGCGCCGCCGGGGTTGCATATCGCGCGGGGATCGCGGCTACGGGCCTTTACGTCGGCAACGCTCTGAGTTTTCTGCTCGGATATTTTGTCTTCGCGACGCGCTGGAGGCGGAGCCGCATCACGACGGTGATGGAATATCTGTCCGCTCGTTTCAACTCGACCACCCATCAGACATTCTCGTGGACCACAATAATGTTTCAGCTTTTCACCAGCGCCAGCATGCTGTACGGGCTCAGCCTGTTCGTTTCGTCGGCGTGCGGATTTCCGGTTACCTGGACCATTCTCGGCGCAGGGGCGATCATCGTTTTCTACTGCGTGATCGGCGGTCTGTGGGCAGTGGTCGTCACGGATTTCCTGCAGGCTTCCATTCTGATGCCGTTCTGCCTGGTGCTCGTGATCACGTCGCTGGCGCGCGTCGGCGGCGTCGGCGGACTCTGGCACTCGTTGCCGCCGGAGATGAAGACGCTGCATGTAACCGGGGAGTTTGGCTGGATCTACCTCGTGTCGTGGACCATCATGGTTTCGTTCGGCTACAACACGAGCGCGATGGCGCAGCGCTACTTCAGCGTTGACAACGAACGTTCCGCGAAAAAAGTCGCATTGCTGTGCTGCGGGCTATTCTTCGTGGGCGCGTTTCTTTGGTTCATTCCGCCCATGGCGATGCGCGTCTTGTATCCCGACTTGCACGCGCTGTGGCCGTCGCTCGCGAATCCGAGCGAAGGCGCGTATGCGGTCGCCAGCCTCACGCTTCTTCCACACGGACTTATCGGAGTGATGCTGGCCGCCATGTTCAGTTCGACCATGGCAAATCTTTCGGCACAGTTCAATCTCAAATCGGGGATTCTGACAAAAGATCTCTATCAGGCGTTGCTGCGTCAGCACGCAGGCGACCGGGAACTGCTGCTCGTGGGATGGATCACCACATTCCTGGTGGGTGCAGCAACTACGATCATCGCTGCGGTGATGGCGGCCAGCGGCCAGAGCGTCTTCCAGGTGATGCTGACCTTCAATACGCTGATCTCGCTGGCTTACGGCCCGCCAGCTTTGCTTGGCTTGGCGGTGCGACGCACGCCGCGCTGGTCGGGGCTGGCCTCGTTCACAGTGGGCCTTGTTCTTGGCATGCTCGGAGCTTTTGTCTATCACTGGTCACTGATTCAGCAAGTCGCTTACATCATTCCCGCGTCGTTCGGAATCTTCTTTTTGAGCATGCTCTTCGATCGCGGCGACACTCCGGCGCGCGCGCAGCTTTTCAGAAATTTGAATACTCCCATCGATGTGGCCCAGGAGTTGAGAGACTCACCGGACTTCACGGTCCCGGTGTTTCGTTTCCTAAGCCGCACCATCTCGGCGATCGGGCTGTTGAGTCTGCTGCTGTTGCTGCCCGCTCCCCCGGATCAGCGATTAACGGTTCTCTGTTTTGCGGGCCTGACCATTGCCGTCGGAGCATCGTTGCACCTGATCCGCGGGACCTCCAATCCGGTGGAGACGCCTCAAGCGCCGGTGCTGGTCTCTCCGGCGGAGCACGACTCATGATTCGACTGGGATTGATCGGTTGCGGTGAACATTCCGAGGGCGGACACGCGGTTCCCCTGGCGCGCTACAAAGAGGAGCATCCAGGAGAGATCGAACTGACGGCAGTATGCGATCTCAGGCTGGAGCGGGCGCAGTCGTTCAGCAGCCGTTACGGATTTCTGCACGCATATGGGGACATGAACGAAATGCTGGGCCGCGGCGATCTGGAGGCTTGCATCGCGGTCGTGCCGGTCGAGAAGATTCCGCAAGTCGGAATCCAATTACTTGAACGACGGATGCCCTGCGTCGTCGAGAAACCGCTAGGCGCTTCGCTGGCCGAAGTGGAGGCCCTGCGAGCGGCAGCGCGCGAGAGCAGCACGCCCAACATGGTTTCCGTCAACCGCAGATTCATGCCGTTTCTCAACCGAGCGCTGGAGTGGAGCCGCAGGCAAGGCCAGCTTCGCTATGTCCGGTGCACGTTCGCGCGACATGCGCGCACCGAGAGGGAGTTTCTGTGGGGAACGGCCGTGCATGCGGTCGACACCATGCGATACATCGGCGACGAGGTTACAAACGCGAGCATTCGCACCATTAAGATCGTGGAAGGCGGCGCAGACTGGTATGCCATCGATCTCGAATTCGCCAGCGGCACCTCAGGCCGAATCGATGTGCTGCCTACTTGCGGCGTACGCGATGAAACGTATGAGCTTTTCGGAGAAGGCTTCCGTGCCGTGGTGACCTGTCCCTTCGGGCCGCAACGCGGCTTTCGATGCTTTCGCGAAAATCACGTGGTTCTCGAAGAATACGAATCGCCGGCCACGACTGAAGACGTTGTGAATGGTTTTTATGACGAGGCGGCGAGTCTGATCCGCTCGCTGCAGGCGAAACAAGAATTGCGTCCGTCGATTGAAGACGTGTTCCCGTCTGTGCAACTGTGTCTGAATCTAGCGGCACAAGTTGCGCAGAACACCCCACAAGTTCCAAGAAGATCCTGATTACGAGGTCATACATAAAGTGCAGATCAAACGGTTCGAAGATAAACAGCAGATGGCGAAAGTCGCCGCGGACGAAGCCGCTTCCATCCTGCGAGAAGCCATCCAGAAAAATGGGAAGGCGCGCATCATCGCCGCAACCGGAGCCGCGCAATTTGCCTTTCTCGACTTGCTCACCCGCTTGCCTGGTATCGACTGGTCGCGCGTGGAGATGTTTCACCTCGACGAGTACATCGGCATTCCGGAAACGCATCCTGCCAGCTTCTGCCGCTTCTTGAAAGAGAGGCTCATCGATAAGACCGGCATCACGCAGCATCATTTGCTGCACGGCGATCTGGATCCCGAGAAGGTTATCCGCGAAACGGGAACCGCACTGGTCTCCGCTTCCATCGACGTCGCATTTGTCGGTATCGGCGAGAACGGGCACCTGGCTTTCAACGATCCTCCGGCAGATTTCGAGACCGAGCAACCCTACATCGTCGTGGAACTCGACGAGGCCTGCCGCCGTCAGCAGATGGGAGAGGGCTGGTTCGCAACGCTGGACGACGTGCCGAAGCGCGCGATTTCCATGAGCATCCGGCAGATCATGAAGACGAAGAGGATCATCTGCTTCGTGCCCGACGCTCGCAAGGCGAAGGCCGTACACGCATGCTTCGGCGGAGAGATTTCGCCGATGGCGCCCGCCTCGATCTTGCGCAGACATGAGCAGACCAACGTTTATCTCGACCGGGAGTCTTCAGCTTTGTTGAGCGCGGCGACGCTGGCTTCCGCGTCCTGAAGGAATGCTCACTTCCCTTCGGCCGTGAGCGGCTCTTTGAGAATTACCTTCAGCCACGCCTTCGCCATAAGCCGATGGTAGGGCTCGGTCATGTGGATGTGATCGAGACAAGAGAAGCGGCTGCGATCGGGGGCTGCCGCAAGGATCGGGCCGACCGCTGCGATCTCAATTCCAGCCTCGCGTGCGACCGACGCTTCTTTCTGGCGCGCCTGCGGATCGCCCGAGTCGGGATCATGCACGTCATCGAACATCACCACCCGCGCTCCGGCTGCTTTGAACCCCTGACCCATCGTGCGGAGATCTTCCAGGTCCTGGTCGGTGCGATTAATCAGCACGAGGAGTACAGTGTCGGGCTTCCACGCGAGCGCATCTTTGTAGAAATTCTTCATCGCCCGTGAGGACGTCAGCCCTCCACCCTGAAACTGCCGGAACTGCACTGCCGGATTTTCCGTCGCGAACATGGCGGTGACGATCGGTACAAACGCCGACGGCGATGCCCAATGCAGGTCCATCGTGAACGAGTGACCGATGATGGCGATGCGCTGCGCCGGCAGCGCTTTCATACGCGGCGCCAGCGCCTTCACATCGGGCTCGGCCAACAGTTCATCGGCCACGACCTTCGCGTCGCGCACGTGGAGATTCTTTTCGCCCCAGTTCCAGATCTTGCGTCCTGCGATCTGCCACTCGGCCGCGCTCAATCCCACCGGGGATGCGCACGCGTGTCCCTCAAGAACCCGACCGGTCGCCAGGAAGTCTTCATCCCTGCCCGGCAAACCCAACTGGCCGGCATATACCGGAAGGCCCAGCGCAATGTAGAACGCGTAGAGATCCTGCAGACGGCCGCCGTCGCGTTCGACTTCAAGCACCGTCTGGTAAAGATTCGCGATGGAGCGAATTTCCTCCCGTCGAAACTGCGGCGCTCTGCCGTGCAGGTACGAGGCGAACAAGTTCACTGGCAAATTCTCCGGCATGGAAAGTCGCGCCGAAAGCAGTGGCTGCAGATCTTTTGCGGGATCAAATGGTGAGGGCGCTCCCAAGGCCCAGGCCCGAGCGGCAGATGGCGTACTGAGCAGGGAAGTCTGGTGCGCGACCATGGCTTCGAGATCAGCATCCTTGGGATCGGTCGCAGGCCAGCATGCCGGATCCATGTTCCTCTCTTTTCGAGCCAGCAACATCTGGTAAGCATGAACGGCGACAATGTTTGCATCAACCAGTTGCTCCAGTCGCTCCGGTCCGGGAGACGCCACGCTGACAGTTTTCTGTTGACTGGAAAGTGGAATGGCGAACTGGATCGCGATCAGCAGACAGAACAGAATTCGGTGGAAGCAGTTTTTCATTCAGGCTTGCCGGAGATTCGCACTACACACCTTTTCTCCAGCCTCGATCGGTGAAGGCCTTCACGTCGACGCTGATGGAGCCGTCGGAGTTGAGCGGTTGCTCACAAGCCCACGCCACTCGCTTCATCACGCCCGGACGAATCTCAAGCTCCGCCGAAAGCTGTACTTTGCCGGTGTACCCTTCGGGCAGTAGGAAAGAAGCCTGCCGCAGGCCGCCCGCGTGCGGATATCCCGCGTCGAGTGCGCCTCGCAACTTGAACTTTCCATCCGGGCTCTCCACCTGCAGCCACAACACGCCCGGCACGCCCGCCACGCCGCGATTCGAGACGCAGACGATCAGTTCCGAAGTCCCGTATCGCTTCCGCTGCCAGACCCACGACGGCCGCAGCCGGTAGCCCAGATTCGTGCGCAGGCGTTCAAATGCGCGAGGATATTTTTCGTTATAACGCGCGAGATTGTCGGCCTCAGTCCACAGTGCCCAGAAGTTGGTGCGTAGGTCTAAAGCATGGAGCGTGTAGTTCTCCATGTCGTTGACGCCCGCGGCATCGATCTTCAGCTTCTGCAAATCGTGCTCGCGGTTATAGCCGTCCTCAAGAATTGTGGCCAGCCACGGTGGGCGGTTCGCGAGTTCTTCGATCTGAATCGGCTCTTCCACGATGATGCTGTCGGAGCGCAGCCATGCGCCCGCGCGCACCGCCATGTCGATAACCGTGCGATTGCCGACGTTGCTGATGTCGGGCTGCGTGTTCACGGCGATCGGCGTCTTCTTGAAACTGGAAAGTTGCCGTTCCGTCATTGCCACGAACGTCTTCTCTGCTGTCAGGTAATCGGGGAAGGGGCTGGGATAGTCGCTGGTGTGACCCTCGCCCCAGAAACCGTATTGCATCAAGTCCATCCACTCGATGATCGGATCGCCTTCGAAGCGTGCGGCGAGCAAGTCATTCAATTCGGCGAAGGCTTTCTGAAATTCGGGGTGATCGTAGCGTGGTTCCCGAAATTCGCCCTCGCCGTGCGGCATGCGACCGATTTTCATCAGCGGCACGCGATCCAGCAAGAATTCCGGCAATGCGACTTTCTCCGGCTGGAAGGAATAGTTCGACAGTTGGATGCGAAAGGCCACTCGCAGGCCCTTGGCCTTGGCCGCATCGAGCGTGAGTTGCCAGACGGGGTCGAGATCGAGCCGGCCAGGTTGCTTCTGCACATCACGCCAGTCGCAGCGGATGTAGAGGACATCCACAAAGGGCAGGCTCGAGATCTTTTCAACATGCTGCTCGAGCGTCTCGCGTCCGGCGCGCGCGGCCAGCGACGGTCCGCTCTCTTCCCACGCGTAACCCACCAGCCCGAGCCCCGGATTCCGCAGTGGCTTCTCGGACGCCGTCGTGTATAGCACCGTCTGCCAGCCCTGATCCTGATCCACGTCGAATGGACCCTGGTTCAGCCGATCATTCACGGGCGGGCCTCCGCCGAAGTCGTAGCCTTGCCACAGATGCTGGGGAACATCGGCGGCCGCCAGCGCGGCCGGGAGGACCAACGCGCCCTTGAGAAGGTCTCGTCGACGCATGATGTTATGTTTCCTTTGAAAGCGCCCCGAGTATACCGGGGAATTCCCGGTTTGTTTTTATATTTTCTTTTACTTTTTATATATTTCTGTTATTTTCCTATGGGCTTTGAAAAAGCAGCCCTAGTTTATGTCCCCTACGTCTCTCGTCGAGCCGGAGTGGCTGCGCACGCTCTCCGAACGCCAACCCAAAGCGGCCGAGTTGCTCTCCCGCAGTACCGAGGAACAACGCCGGCTCGGATATTTCCACACCCTGCGCGAGATCTGCCAGCAGCCTGCCACATGGTTGCGAACTTCGGCGTTGATGCAGGGCAAAGCGGCCAGCGTTCGTACCGTTCTCGCGGGCATTGCGTCCCTCACCCTCACCGGCTCTGGAAGTTCCGAATATGCGGGCGACTGTGTTCGCCTGCCTCTGCAAAACGAACTCGGTGTGCTGACGCAGGCCATCGGCGGAGGCGCTTTGCTGGCCCACGGCAGCAAGGCTTTGCCGCCTCGCCGTCCCGGATTGATGGTGTCAATTGCCCGTTCCGGCGACAGCCCTGAGAGTGCCGGCACGCTAGCGCTCATGCTGAAGACCGAGCCGGAGATCCGCCATCTGGTGCTCACCTGCAATGAGGCCGGAAGCCTCGCGCGCACTTACCGAAACGATCCCCGCGTCGTGGTCGTCACGCTTCCGGAAGAGACCAACGACCAGGGACTGGTGATGACCAGCAGCTTCACGAATCTGGTGCTGGCCGCCCGTTTTCTGGGACTTTCCGCCGAACCCGGTCGCTATGGCGAAGTTTGCGAAACGCTCGGCCGGATCGCGGCGCGCCTGCTCGAGGAGCATCTGGGAACGTTTGCAAAAATCGGCAAAGAGCCGTTCAAGCGCGCGCTTTTCCTGGGCAGCGGGGCTCGCTTCGGCGCAGCCCGCGAGTCGTCGCTAAAGATGCTCGAAATGACAGCCGGGCGCGTGACCACCATGTGCGAGACCTATCTTGGTGTCCGCCACGGTCCCATGAGCTACGTTCACGAGGACACGCTGGTCGTCTGTTTCTTCTCGTCGGACCCGACGCTTCGCCGCTACGAATCCGACCTGTTGCGGGAGTTCGACCAAAAAGAACTCGGCCTGATGAAAGTCATCGTCGGCGAGGATGTCCCGGCAGATCTGGTGCGGGAAGGCGACGTGGTGATCGACTGCAAAGGCCCCGGCAAGGTGGGAGATGACAACTCTCCAGTCATCGACGTGATTGCAGGACAGTTGCTGGCGTTTTTCCGATGCCTCGAAGAAGGCCTGCGTCCCGATTCGCCCTCGGAAGACGGCGTGATCAGCCGGGTTGTGCAGACCTTCGCGTTGCATCTGCCTCAGGATTAATGGGCCCGTGGTTTTCCCGCGGGGGGAATAACGCAGACAGTGCTTCCAAAATTGGAAGACCTTGCGTTTGGTTTGTCATATATTTTCATTTGCTTATTCTTTCTTTGCTTTTGTTATGTAGGTGTGTTAAGAAATCAACGATCAGCAACTCTGCGCAAAACGGGGGCGCGTGCGTATGAAGTCGACGAAATATTTCGCTATTTTCTTGATCCTGCTGGCCGCTCTTGGAAGCACCCAGTTGGTGTTTGGGCAAGGTACGGATTTGGGCACCATCACGGGTTCGGTGACCGACAGTACCGGGGCGATTGTCCCCAACGCGAAAGTGGTGATTCTCGACCTCGCCACCAACAATCCGCGGGAAACGAAGACCAATGCGCAGGGCGAGTACCGGGTCTTCGGCTTGGCCAGCGGGAAATACCAGGTATCGGTTTCCGTGGCCGGTATGAGGACGACCCAAATCACCGGGATCGAACTCAACGGCAGCGACACCGTTCGCGCGGACGCCCAACTGAAGGTGGCTTCTGCGAGCGAGACCGTTGATGTGTCGGCCGAGGCGCCCTTGGTCAACAGTTCTGACCAGACCATCAGCGATACGATTGGCAGTCGCGCGGTGATCGATCTGCCGCGCGATAGTCGTGATGTCTACTCGTTTCTCTATCTCAATCCCAACATCACGCAAGGATCCGACGACGGCGAATTCAAGTTTCTCGGAGCCCAAAGTTACGGCGGCAACTTCACTTTGGATGGGCAACGGTCGAACGGCGGGATTGCCGGCTCGCCGACTGACAGTAAGCCTTCCTTGGAAGCGGTGGCCGATATCAATGTTCTGTCGAATGATTTCAGCGCGGAGTATGCGGGTATCTCGAACATCCGTGTCACCACCAAGCGTGGAGGAGCGGGTTATCACGGATCGGTTTTCTACAACAACAAAAATTCTGCGCTGGCGGCATGGACTTCGCAGGACATCACCGGCAAGCAGGAATTTGCGCCGTATCCCGGTCAGAGTACGTACCCCAACCCGTACTTCAATTTGACCGATATCGGTGGGTCATTCGGTGGACCGATCCCCAAGGTGAAAAAGACGTGGTTTTTCGCGTCCTATGAGAGGAATTGGAACCGCTCGCCGGTTCAGGTTAGGTCCAATACTTTGCCGCATCCTACATTTTGGACAGGCGACTTTTCCCTATTGCCAGACTCCAGTACAAGCTCGAGTACTGCGATAAAACCCGACGTTCCCGCTGGCGTGATGCTCACCTCGGAGGAGAAGGCCAACGACACAGTTGGAGGCCTGGGCGAGCAGTTCATTACGATCCCCTCGCGGCTGCTGAACCCCACCACTCAGGCTTTGATTAATACGTACTTCCCCAAGATCGGTGCGGGGGCACCCATCGACCGGCGAGGGCGCATTCCCGGATATCACACCATTCTGCCCGGCCGAAGCGTCATCGATACAGGGACATTTCGAGTCGATCACGATTTCAGCGACAAAGACCGCATATACGTCGTGTACACCGGGTCCGGAGCGACCATCGCAAATCAATCTGTCGTGGGTGCCTATCCCGGCCTTGGACTTAAGCAGCAGGAGCGCCGGAACAACACAATCTCTATTTCATACAATCGTGTTTTCAACACGAATGTGATCAATGAAGCTCGCGGTGGTTTCAATCGTGAACGTAAATATATACACAGCAACACGACACTCGGGGGGTTCCTTTCGAGTATTGGGTTCGATCAATCCGATATTGACGCCTACGGAGCAGTGACGCAGCCCGGGGAACTCGCTACGTTTGGCCATCCGGCAGTGAGCTTCAGTAACGCGTATGCAACCTTCGCTAACGGCAACCGGGATACTGATAGGTCGGAGGACCAGAATCTGGCTACGTTCGGAGACACTCTCACTTGGGTCATCCGAAAGCACAGCCTTAAGATGGGCGCTGATTTTGTGAAGAACACCGCGGTGGACGGCTTTGCTAAGAATCGACAAAATGTGCGCGGCTTGGTCACTTATGCCGGCTCCGGTGCAAACACATTCGTCCCGTTTCTCCTCGGGCTGGGCTCTACTAGTGTCAGTTATGTGAATTTGCCGAGGCCTTCCCCCATGGATGTTTACAACTGGGAAACGGGCTATTTCTTCCAGGATGACTGGAAAGTAAGCCCCCGGCTCACGCTTAACTTGGGCATTCGGTATGAAGTCATCACACCTTTCATTGATAACAATGACATGTTGATCAACTTCGATCCGAAGTTCGTCGACCCGGCAACGGGGCTTAAAGGACGTTTTATCGTTCCTTCCGAAAAGACGCTGCCGTTCCTCGATACTCGAGTTGCTGACACGAGACCAATCGTGACTGCATCGCAGTCGGGGTTAGGCATCGGCCGCGGCTTGGTCAGAACTGACAAGAACAACATCGCTCCCCGAGTTGGGGTCGCGTTCCGCTTGACCGATAAATCCTCACTTCGGGGAGGATGGGGATTCTATTTCCCAACTTCTGCTGCGCAGGGTATACGAGACCCGCTCGCCACCAATGCATTCAACCAGAGCGTGACAAAGAGAAACAAGGACGCAAATAATAGTCCGACCCCTTTTGCGGGTTGGCCGGGATTCGATCACGGTTTCAGTCCCCTCACAGGCGGTACGGTCAGATCGGGTTTTGGTGGCATTCCGTCCATCAATCCGGTTCCAGTTGGCTTACAGGAACCCCGCATTCAGCAGTACAACGTAACTTTCGAACGTGAGCTTATGCGAGATACATCCATTCGCTTCTCGTATCTCGGCAGTAGCATGAGCGGATTGATTGCCGGCGTTGATTTGAACGAGATTCCACCGAGTGACATCCCGTTTGGAACGACAATTGGCGATGGTGTTACGGCATGTGATCCAATCAACAATGGAGATTGCGACTATTCGCCCGCGGACATTGCACGCCAGCCACTTCCTGGGTTAGGGGATTTTCTGGCGAACTACGGGAACTTCGGTCACGGGCGCAGCAATGCATTTCAGGCCCAGTTCGAACGCCGTTATTCGCATGGTTTGTTGTTGAATTTCGCTTATACCTACGCTGATCAGAGGACTACCGCACTCGATTGGGGCAACTCCAGCCTTGGTGGCCTCGCGTGGAATCCTTTCGATCCTAATCGTGACTACGGACAGGACTCGTGGATTCCGAAAAATCGAGTTGTGGCTTATGGCGTTTGGGATTTGCCGGTAGGAAGAGGGAGAACGTACGGATCGGGGTTCTCGCGGTGGGCAGACGCGTTGATAGGAGGATGGCAGACCAGTTTCAATATGTTCGCTAAAACAGGAACAGCTTTCACTCCTTTCTGGATTTGCGACAATTGCGGCCCGGTCGCGTTCGGGAATATCGGTGTAGGTTCAGTGGATGCGGTCGGAGATTTCAATGGTCCGTCGTATCGGCCGGTGGTGATCGGGGACGTGAACCACCGCAGCGGAGACCAGACTCTGGGATCCGAATGCGTTCGGGCTCCCTCCGATTGGTGCGGACGTGCTGAGCAATCCCAAACTTGCAAAGCGCAACTCTCTTGTATGGCCCCGGCACGTGGGGGGTGAATCTGGGTCTCCATAAGGACTTCCACTTCGGAGAGCGAGTCACAGCAACGTTGGGCGCCGACGTCCAGAACCTCTTCAACCATCGCCTTTTCTCGCCGAACGCCGACGACGGAGGAGGGGGAGGATCGTTTGCGAATCTCGGAGACTTCAATGTCGCGGTAGATCCAGCGACTCTCCAACCAGACATCGAGAGAGATGATAATAAGAACCCTGTATTCAACCTAAACCCCGATTTCGGCCGCCTGGTCAACACCTATACCCAGGAAGGCGTCGACAGTCGTCGCACCATTCGTCTCCGACTGAGGATTACGTTCTAACTCACCCCGTCGAGGAAACCGGCCGCTCTTGTCACGCAAGTGCACAGGCGGCCGGTTCCAGTTCGACCGCATTCATATCGCGGGGCGGCCACTTCTCGCCGCTCTCACAACACTAGGCAGGGACCGATGAAACTCCGTCTTCTTCCCGCAATTCTCGTCGCAGTGTGTCTATCCAGTTTCGCCGCCGAACGTCCGGGCGATTTCCAAATCATCGGGCCGGGCGGCGGGGGCGCGATGTTCAATCCCACGATCAGCCCGCTCGACATCAACACCGCTCTCATCTCGTGCGACATGACGGGCTCCTACATCACGCACGATGCCGGAAAGAACTGGCGCATGTTCAGCCTGCGCGGCGTGGTGGATTTCTTCGTGTTCGATCCCAAAGATCCGAAGACGATGTATGCGCACGCGACTGCGTTGTGGCGCAGCACAGATGCCGGTGAGCACTGGGAACTGGTGTATCCGGCGCCCGATTCGGTGAAGGGCGTGAAGATGGCGTCCGACCACGCGGATGAAATCATCATCGCTGATCCCGATCCGCTGGGCACGATTTCCGCGATGGCGATCGATCCTGCCGATTCCAGAATCTTCTACGTGACCGCGGGCGAGAAAGATAAGATCGCGCTTTTCGTTTCGCCCGATGCGGGCAAGACCTGGCAGAAGAAAGTCGATGTCCCCGGCCGTCCCCGCCGGATCTGGATCGATCCGCACTCACCCGAAGGTTCGCGCACCTTATATATGGCGAGTGCGCATGATGTCTTCGTCGCGAGCCCGTCCGCCGTCAAAACTCTGCCGTTGCCAGCAACCGCCAACGAAACATCACTCGGTTTCGGCTCCGGATCGCAGCCGACCGTATACACCACGTCAGAGAAAGGCGCCTTCGTTTCCACCGATGGCGGCGCGACCTGGAAGCAGACGAACCTTGCCGGGCTCTGGAGCGAAGGTGCGCGCCATCGCCACCAGCCTGCATCATCCGGAAGTCGCTTACGTTTCCTACGACCATCTCGCGCTCGATGGCAAGAACTTGGATCGGTGTCGCCAAGACAACGAACTCGGGCGCCGACTGGAAACTGGTCTGGAAGGAAGCCGACACGGCCGCCAAAAATATTCACGATGCCTGGATCACCGAGCGCTTCGGTCCGGGATGGGGCGAGAACCCGCTGGCCATGACGGTCGCCGATCAGGATCCGAACATCGCCTATGGCACCGATCTCGGCCGAACTATGCGCACCGATGATGGCGGCGCAACCTGGACCGCGCAGTATTCACGCAGAGTCAACGGCCCCGACTGGACGACCACGGGCCTCGATGTCACCAACAGCTACGGCATCCACTTCGATCCGTTCGACTCCAAGCGCGTGTTCATCACCTATACCGACATCGGACTGTTTCGCAGCGAAGACGGCGGCGGTTCCTGGACAAGTTCCATCACCGGCGTTCCGCGCGAGTGGCAGAACACAACGTATTGGATCGTCTTCGACCCGAAAGTCAAAGGCCGCATGTGGAGCGTGAACAGCTACACGCATGACCTGCCGCGGCCAAAAATGTGGCGACACAATTCCCCGATGAACTTCAAAGGTGGCGTGTGCCGCAGCGACGACGGCGGCCGCCACTGGGCGCGGATCGAATAAGGGCATGGATGAAACCGGCGCGACCCACATCCTGCTCGACCCCGACAGTCCGGTCGACAATCGCGTTCTCTACGTGGCAGGATTCGGCCGAGGGGTCTATAAGAGCTCCGACGGCGGCCGCACCTGGAGCCTGAAGAATCAGGGCATCACGCAATCGCAGCCTTTTGCCTGGAGGTTGGCAAGAAGTTCGGATGGCGTTTTGTACGCGCTGATCGCGCGGCGCTCGGAAGATGGCAGCATCGGCAACGCCGGAGACGGCGCGCTGTATCGCTCCACCGATGGCGCCGAACATTGGCAGCCAATCCAGCTACCTGAGGGGTCGAACGCTCCCAACGGTCTGGCCATCGATCCGCGTTCGCCCAATCGCTTGTACCTTACTGTGTGGGGACGTGCCGCGGGAGAACACGGCGATGGCGGAGGCATCTTCCTTTCGGAAGATGCGGGCAAGACCTGGAAGCAGGTGCTCGAAAAAGATCGGCACATCTACGACATCACCATCGATCCTTCGAATCCCGATGTTCTGTATGCGGCCGGCTTCGAGTCGTCGGCCTGGCGCTCGGCGGATCGCGGGCTCACATGGACGCGTATCCCGGGTTTCAATTTCAAGTGGGGCCAGCGCGTGATTCCCGATCCGCTCGACCATAACAAGATCTACATCACCACGTTCGGCGGCAGCGTGTGGCATGGCTCCATCAACGGAGAACAAAAGCCGGTCGACATTGCCACACCCGTCCTCGAACCGGGACAATAGGCATTACGCAGTCAGGAGGCCCCAGTTGATCAATCGCCGTCAGTGGCTGTATGGCGTTGGCGTCATGGCCGGTGTGGGAATGCGGGCCGGTTCACTACCCGCAGAAAATCTCCCCACCGCTGAAGATACGCAGAGCAAGAAGGCTCCCACCCCGCTCGACCTCTCACAATACGAACCGAAGAGCATGCTCCAGGTGCATGAGACGCACGTCGACCGCGCGAAATTTCCAGTGATCGACTTCCACACGCACATCTCGGTTTCCGCCAAGGCGGAGAAGGGAGTTGCCATCTCGCCCGATCGTGAGTATTTGGGCACGCCGCAGGAATGCCTGGCGGTGATGGATCGTAAGAACATAAAGATGATGGTCAACCTGACGGGCGGCTACGAGAAAGGACTCGCCGAAGCGGTTGGCAAATACGACCGCGCCTACCCGGGCCGCTTTCTTACGTTCACAGAGCCCTCCTACAGTCACTTCAAAGAGTCCAATTATCCGCAGTTGCAGGCGCAGGCCATCGAGCAGGCCCATCGCGACGGCGCACGTGGATTAAAAATTCTCAAGACGCTGGGTCTCTACCTGCGCGAGAACATCACGTCGGGTCCGCTGGTAAAAATTGACGATCCGCGCTTCGACCCCATGTGGGATACCTGCGGGCAGCTGAACATGCCGGTTGCCATCCACATCTCCGATCCGGCCGCCTTCTTCACGCCCACCGACCGCTTCAACGAACGTTACGAGGAATTGAACAATCATCCGGACTGGTCTTTTTACGGCGCGGACTTCCCCAGCAACGCCGAGTTGCTCGAAGCCCGCAATCGCATGATGGGGAAGCATCCTAAGACGCAATTCGTCACGCTGCACTTCGGCAACTTCTCCGAGAACCTGCAGAACGTGTCGGAGAACCTCGACAAATATCCCAATATGTACGTCGATATGGCGGCGCGCATCGGCGAATTAGGCCGGCAGCCTTTCACTTCGAAGAAGTTTTTCGACAAGTATCAGGACCGCATCCTGTTCGCCACCGACGCCACGCCGCACGGCGACGCATTTCCGCAACAGGTGTTCAACGACCAGCTCTACGAAATCTATTACCGCTTCCTCGAGACGGAAGACGAGTACTTCGACTATGCGCCCGCGAAAATTCCGCCGCAGGGCCGGTGGCGCATTTATGGCATCAACCTGTCGGATCAGATTCTGCGCAAGGTCTACAACGAAAATGCCGCAAGATTGCTCCGGATTTAGCGTGCGAAACATCTGTTGCGTTCTCTTCGCAGGACTGGCGCTTCTTGCGCCCATGACTCAGGCGCAGGTCCGCGTCTGGCAGGGAACGTTAAACCTTCCCACATATGAAGAAGGATTGCCCGATCCCAATCCTCCCTTCGATCAGTTCACCACCAATCGCTTCAACTACCCGTACACCCTCCGCACCAATCTCACCAGCAACCGCGTCGATAAAGCCTGGCGCGCCGTCTATCTCGAGAACGAATATCTGAAGTGCTCAGTGCTGCCCGACATCGGCGGTCACCTCTACACCTGCATCGACAAGATCTCTGGCAAGCCGATGTTCTACGCCAACCCTTCGATCAAGAAGGCCGCAATTGCTTATCGCGGCGCCTGGGCGGCCTTCGGAGTCGAGTTCAACTTCCCGGTCTCGCACAACTGGATGACGATGTCGCCGGTGAGCTTCGCCTTCGCACAGCACGACGATGGCAGCGCCTCCGCCACCGTGGGCAATGTGGATCGCGTTTATGGCATGCAGTGGACGGTGGAGTTGATTCTTCGTCCGAAATCGACCGTGCTCGAGGAGCGCGTTACCCTCACCAATCGGAGTGATGCACGGCATCGCTTCTACTGGTGGAACAATGCGGGCGTTGAAGCCTGGGATGATTCTCGCATCGCGTATCCGATGCAATTTGCGGCCACCCACGGCTTCACGGAGATTCACACCTGGCCCGTCGATCAGGATGGCGTGGACTACAGCCTGCTGCGCAATCACACCAAGGGTCCGGTGTCGATGTTCGTGCATGGCAGCCGCGAGCCCTTCATGGGCGTGTGGAATCCGCACACCAATACCGGCACCGTTCACTTCGCGATGTATGAAGATCTGCCCGCGAAGAAAATCTGGTCATGGGGAGTTGACGCTGACGGTCTCGATTGGCGCAAAGCTCTTTCCGATAACGAGAGTGGCTATCTTGAAGTGCAGGCCGGACTCTTCCGCAACCAGGAAACCTACGCATTTCTCGAACCTCGGCAGGTCCTGCATTTCTCCGAATACTGGATGCCAGTGCGCGAGATCGGCGGTATATCGCGGGCGAATCTTTCAGGCGTTGCGAGCCTGACGCGGACCGCGGGAAAACTTTCTATTGGATTTAATGCGAACCAGGCCATTCCGCAAGCGACCGTCTCCATCTCGAAGGGCAAAGAGCAAATCGTTCACGAGAAAGTCGACCTGACTCCCGACCATGCCTGGACCCGCGAAGTCCCCAATGCTGATGCCCAGTCGAAGTACACGATCGAAGTTCAGGACTCGAAGGGTGCAACCCTCTTACGCCAGACTGAAGACGAGTACGACTGGACGCCGGCATCAGAAATTCACCTTGGGCCGCAACCCTCCTACCGCCTGCCGGATCCTGACAAGCGCAGCTTCGATGACTGGATTCAGTTCGCCAAAGACGAGGAATTGAACGGCAGGCTTCTGAGTGCGTTCGATGCGTATCAGCAGACGTTGGCAAAGTTGCCCGACAGCTTTGTCGCAGGCAAGGCTGCGGGCCGACTGTCCGCAGGGTTGCTGCGTTGTGAGGAAGCGCGGAAAGTTCTCGAGCCGCTGCATCTCCGCGACACCACCGACACCGAAATCTCGTACTACCTGGGCCTTGCTTATGATGGACTCGGAGACGCCACCCGTGCGCGTGCCTCCTACGAGCAGGCCGAACGGCTGCCGTCGTTCTACCCGGCAGCTGCGCTGCGTCTTGGAGAATTGCTGGCACGTACTGGCGACCTGGCTGGAGCAGAACGCCATTTGGCGGATGCCGTTCATGCGGCGCCCGGGGACGAACGCCTTCTCGAAGAACTCGTAGCAGTGAAGGCTGCGGGGGGCAAAGCGGACGAAGCCCGAAAACTCGCGCAGGAGGGACTGTCGCGATTTCCCCTTAGCTATCTTCTGCAAAACGAAGCCGGGAATCCCAACCTCGTTCAGCTTGCGAACGATCCCAATCGGGTGCTGAATCTCGCCGCACAATATATGCGCGTTGGTCTGTACACGAAAGCGCTCGCTGTCCTCGATCTCGAGTATCCCGCCCCGGCGCCCGACCAGAGCGAGCCGGGAACGGTCGCCCCGCGGAAGCATCCGATGGTCGCGTATTTCCGCGGTTACTGTCACGAGAAGCTTGGACAGTCGCCGGAGGCAGACTACAGCGCGGCCTCGAAACTCTCCACCGTCTTCATCTTCCCGAATACCGCCGAAGAATTCGCCGTTCTTCGCGCAGCATTGCACGTGCATCCCACCGATGCGACCGCGCACTATCTGCTCGGAACGTTCTTTTTTTCGCGTGGCGAAACCGATCCTGCTTTGCAGGAGTGGGCCGAAGCTCACAAGAACGGTCCAGACATTCCGGTGCTGAGCGCGAGCACGGGTCTGGCTCTTCTCCACATCAAGAACGATCCAGAACAGGCCCTGGCATCTTTTCGCGATGGCTTGCGCAGCGATCCTTCGAACATTGCCATTTATCTCGGCATCGATCAGGCGCTCAGCCTGCTCAATCGGCCGGCTAGTGAACGGGCGCAGGCTCTCGAGAAGTATCCCCATCTCGACACGGCTCCGCCGTCGCTGATATACGAGTTGATCCTGAATCTGGCGGAAACTGGAGACTTCAATCGCGCTGCGGCGCTGTTCCACAACCGCTTTTTTGCCCGCGAAGAAGGTGGCACGAACGTTCGCCAGGTGTGGATCGAGGTGCAATTGCAGCACGCCCTTGCCACGGCCAAAGCCGGGCATTGCGATCAGGCGTTCCCGATCGCACAGAACCTGGGATCGGCGGTGCCGGATCTGGCTTTCACGCGCGACGGGCTGGAGCCGATCCTTAAATCGGCGCGGACCGAGTATCTGCTCGGCACGGTTTACAGCACCTGTGGTAGATCCTCCGAAGCCAAAACAAAGTATCAGGCAGCTGCCGGCGCTTCGGCGCCCGATCAGATGCGCTGGGCGTGGCTTGCGGCCAAGCAGCTTCCCGGCTTCGATCAGGCGCAGTGGCAAACTCGCCTGCAAGCGTCCTTTGATCAGGCAGCCAGCCGCAGCGAGACGAGCGCATTTCCAAGCTACTGGAACTACACGGCAGGTTCGCTGGCGAAAGAGTTGGGAAAAAGCGATGAGGTCAGGGCGCGCTTCCGAAAGGCGTTGCTGCTGCCGGATCGCATGCTCGCGTATCACTTCACGCGATTAGCGACTGAGAAATCTACGCCGTAATGACGTCGATCTTCGACTTACGCAGCGCCTCAGTGATTTCGGCTGGAGCTCGCGTGTCAGTGATCAAGCGATGAACGTCTGAAAGAGGACAGATGCGCGAGACGCTGCGGCGCCCAAGCTTGCTGAAGTCGGCAACCACATTCACCTCTTTCGAGTTACGCACCATCATGCTGTTCAACTGCGCCTCGAGCACATCCGGAGTCGAAGGCCCGATCTCCAGATCGAATCCATCCACGGCGAGAAAGAGGCGGTCGGCATGAAAGTCCTTGAGCATCGCCTCGGCCTGCGGTCCTACCAGCGAGCACGACACCGGACGCAGCAGTCCACCGATCATGATCACGGAGATGTCGGGCGCATCCATCAATTCGTAGGCGACATTCAATGCGTGCGTAATAACGGTCACCGACTGCAGGCGCCGGACTTTCAAATGCCGGGCGATCTCGGCGGTGGTGGTGCCGGAATCCAGAACGATAGTTTCGTTGTTCTGAATCAGTTCCGCCGCGGCGCGTCCGATGCGCGCCTTTTCCGCATGGTGCAAGGTCTTCTTCAGCCGGAGCGGATAATCCTGGCTCGCTTCCACCTGCCGCACAGCTCCGCCGTGAGACCGGACCACCATTCCTTGCGACGAAAGCGCGTCCAGGTCGGCGCGGGCAGTCACCGCCGAAATCGAAAATTTCTCCACCAGATCGCGTACCGTGACCTGGCTCCGCTGTTCGATGAGATCCAGAATCTTCCGGCGCCGTTGTTCCGACAGCAATCGAGAGTCCTTCGGGCCACGCATCAATCTAGTCCTCGCGTTTCAATGCACGATGGGAATCGTCACGGCTGGCTTATGGAACACATCATTTATACACTTGTAGGGGCTGTTCAGAAGAAAGAAAATAGCAGGGAAACGAAAGCCCGAAAGAAAATGTGGGAAAATTCAATAGTGTCGAGATTTAGCTGCCGATTCGCGGGGTTGAGCTAGCGTGCGGAAGTCAGGAACTGGATTGCGTTTACCTTCCTTTAGCTTCTCGAGTTTTCGGTCGAATTTCAGGCTGACCCTAGCCTGCCGAGACCGCGTAGGTCGCATGCAATGGCGAGGTCGAGTCGCATGAGGCGCAGAGATTTCATCGCCGCGCTGGTTTCATCTGCATTCGCCTCAGCTTGGCCGTTGAAAGGCGACTCTGCGCCCCGTCGCCCGCGGTTGCTCATCGCCGAAACTGATCCGTTCACCGGATTGCCTCAGCTGAAGTCCCGCTACGCTATGGGTCACCACCCGCCGGAAGATATGGAAGGCTGGGCGCTGTCCTGGCTCATTACCGGCAAAGACGAATTTGCCGAGCGCGCCTTGGCCGACATGCGTTCCAAGCATCTCGGTGCCGAAGGCAAGCCGTCGCGCTCCTGGGTAGATTACGCTCGCTGGTCACTGGCCTTCGATTGGCTCTTCGCGTATCGCGGATTTGACTCCGCCTTGAAAGACCGCATCGCGGGGGAGTTGAGTGCAGGCGTGACCACCATGCTGGCCACGCCCGACTTCGCGGACCCCAGCCAAATGTCGTATCACAACTATGCTCTTCGATACCTGGCATTCGCGGCTTTCCCCGCGGCTGCTGTCGCCGACTATCCTTCCTGTGCGGACCGTTGCCGTGTGTGGCGCGAAAAGATCTCTGCGTGTTTCGACAACATCCTCGACATCACCGAGTTCGTAACTCCAGAAGGCAGCTACCACGAGTCGATGGACTACATGCGCATCACCTGGGCGTCCCTGGTGATGCTGGTAGAATTGCAGCGCACCACTACTGGCGTGGATCCCGCGCAGCACTTTTCGGTCTTCCGCAACGTCGGCGCGACCTATCTGTACAAACTCCTTCCCGATGGCACTCCGTCGCGCGAAGGAGATAACGAGTACCCGGTGCTCGACAACCGTGACACCGCTCTGCTCGGCTACGCCGTCAACCGTTTCAAGGATCCCTACAGCGCGTGGCTTCTGCGGGAAAGCGGTTTCGTCGGCAAGGATTGGGTCGTCCCCGTGCTGCAGTTTCTCTGGGACGATCCCGAAGTCGCCCCGCGCAATCCGGCCCTCGCCGCAGAGAGCGAGTTGCCGCGTCAGCGCTTCTTCCCGGGAGTGGGCCATCTTGTGATGCGCGATGGATGGACTCCCGAGTCCACCTGGATCGAATTCGATTGCGGGCCATACTTCGCCAAGCATCAGCACCTCGATCAAAATCAGTTCACGATCTACCACCGCGGCTATCTCGCTATCGACAGCGGCGCCGATTACACCGACACCGAGAGTCCGCACTACCTGAACTACTACCGGCGCACTGTCGCGCATAATTCCGTGCTGGTATACGACCCCACGGAAAAATTCTTCTGGTCCGATAATCTGTGGGCCGCCGTGAACGATGGGGGCCAGCGCATGGATTCCTCGCGTTACTGGAACACGATCCGCAGCCGCGAAGATTGGAACCGCACGCGCGATCTGTGGGATCTGGGAACCATGCGGCTGGTGGACTACGTTCCCGGTCACTATCACTATGCGCTCGGCGATGCGAGCCGCGCCTACTCGCCAAAAAAGCTGCGCACCTTCACTCGTGAACTGGTCTACATTCCTGGGCACAATCTGCTATTCGTCTTCGATCGCGTTGTCAGCGTGAATCCTTCGTTCCGTAAAGCGTGGCTGCTGCATGGGGTGAATCAGCCAGCCATCGATCAGGAATCCGGGAATGCTTCCGCGGGCGCGCAGGATTTTCGGCAAGCCAAAACATTCCGCTTCTCCGAAGGCCAAGGCGAGTTGCTCACGCACTGTCTGCTGCCGAAGGAGCGCATCGTCACGCGGCGCGGAGGAAGCGGTCATGAGTTCTATGCGCCCGGCGACGATCGCGGAGGCGTGTGGGGTTCGGGCCAGAACTGGCCGCTCGAGTCGCCCGAAGGCGCTCCGCTTCCTGAAGATCCGAAGCTTCGCAAAATGTGGAAACTGTTTTGGGGCGATGATTTCGAGCGCATCCTGCCGTCGAATCGCAAAAACGTTGTGCCCGGCGCGTGGCGTGTTGAGGTTTCCCCGGCGGTACCGGCAGAAGAAGACCTATTCCTGCACGTGTTTGAAATCGGCGACTCCGGACAGACTGGCCGCAATCGCGTACAACTCGTCGACGGCGTTGGCGTACAGGGCGCGACCTTCGAGCACGGACCCATAGTCCTCTTCAATACCACGGGCGCGACGCTCACGAACGCCGAAGCCTCTCTGCCGGATGTGTCCAGCGATTCCATTCTCTTCACCGGCTTGCAGGCAGACGCCATGTACGAACTAAATCTGGGAGGACTCAACGCGACCAACGTAAAAGGAGCCGTTCTTCCCGGGGTGTCCGCAGGCACGGAGCGATTGCGCGCGAACTCGAAAGGAATTCTGCGCCTACAGCGCGGCGATCTGAAAAATCTGCGTTTGCGGATTGCCCGCGTATGAGCCTTTCCGAACGTCCGCAGGCCATCACCCCTTTTTCTGCGCGCAAGCCTATTTCAAACCTGCGTTGGTGGATCGGCGGCATTCTGTTCGCATCCACCATCATCAACTACATTGATCGCCAGACGCTTTCGTTGCTCGCTCCTTACCTGAAACTCGAATATCACTGGACCAACACCGACTACGCCAATCTCGTGATCGGTTTTCGCGTCGCCTACTCGCTCGGACAGACGCTCTTCGGGCGATTCATGGATCGCATTGGAACGCGCCGCGGCCTGTCAATGACCGTCGCGTTCTATTCGGTTGTGTCGATGGCGACTTCGCTAGCCCGCGGGTTTTACAGTTTCGCGGGTTTCCGGTTTCTGCTAGGCGCTGGCGAATCGGGCAACTGGCCCGCCGCCACGAAAGCGGTCAGCGAATGGTTTCCGAAGCGCGAGCGCGGTCTGGCGACTGCCTTGTTCGACAGCGGTTCTTCCGTGGGTGGTGCCGTTGCCGCGTGGCTTATCTTGTGGATCTACGGGCGTTGGGGATGGCGGCCCGCGTTCGCGATTCCCGGCACGCTCGGCTTCTTGTGGCTCATGGTGTGGCGCCGCTGGTACTACCCGCCCGAATCGCATCCGCGCATCAGTGACGCGGAGCGCGCCATGATCCTGGCCGACAAACACGACGAACACGAGCAATCAGCCTCCAAAGATCCACTGAGATGGCAAACGCTCCTGCAATTGCCGCAAACCTGGGCGGCGATTGTTTCCAAAGCGCTCACTGATCCTGTATGGTTTTTCGTCACCGACTGGTTTCCGATCTACCTGGTTGCGAAGGGAATCGAATTGCGCACGGGGCTGATCGCAATCTGGATTCCTTTTCTCGCGGCCGATCTGGGCAACTTCTTCGGCGGATGGATTTCCGGTTACCTGATCAAGCGCGGATGGCCTCTGGGCGCGGCACGGAAAGCGGTCGTCGTCTTTGGCGGTATCGGTGTGACGATGCTCATTCCAACGGTATTTACGAGCAATCTTTCGCTCATCGCGTTGCTGTTTGCGTTGGCCACATTCTCGTACGCCGCCTTCTCCACCATGGCCAACGTGTTGCCCTCAGATCTTTTCTACAGCGAGTCTGTAGCTACGGTCGCTGGCATGAGCGGGACGGCGGCCGGATTGGGCACTATCGTAGCGTTCAAATTGATCGGGCACTTCTCCGATGCGCGCGAGGCATTGGGCGGACATTCGTTTGATCCCATCATCATCGTGGCCGGTCTCGTACCGTTCGTCGCGATGATCCTCACGTTGCTGCTGATCCGTAACACGGAGGCGACGGAACGTGGCGTAGTGCGCCCCGTCTGAGCGACGAAGGAAGACCGCAAGCGCAGCAGAAAGATTGGCGTGACTAATCCTGACCAAACCGTCGTGCAAACCGAAGTCGCGCACCCTGCGGCCGAAGAGTTTCATCCAGAGACACTCAAGGTCGCGGGCACATCCTTCGTTGTCCTGTTCTCGATCGTGGGCCTCGCGCTCTGGGGACTGCCGTTCTTCTACGACTTCATGGTGCAACAGTTCGGGTGGACCCGCGGCCAGGTGACCTCGGGCAATGCTCTAAGCAAGCTTCTCGTCGGACCGCTGTTCGGATTTTTCGCCGGCTGGGTTGTCGACCGCTTTGGCCCCCGCCGCATCATGATGGCGGGCATCCTCATGGCGGGCATCGCGCTGATCGGGCTGGGCAGCATTTCAACCCTCGGATTCTTTTACTTCTTCTATGTGTTCAATGCGTTGGGCTACGTTTGCGGCGGCCCTCTTCCCGTACAGGTTCTGCTCTCAAACTGGTTCGACAAATCACGCGGCAAGGCGATGGGCTTTGCTTACCTCGGTATCGGGTTCGGCGGGGCGCTTGTCCCGTTGATTTCGCACACGCTCGTTCAACACTTCGGATGGCAGGTAGCGCTGCGCATTCTCGGCCTTCTGATCATCGTGCTGTCGCTGCCGCTGGCATTCTTCGTCAAGGAATCTCCCAGCCGCGAGCAAAAGCCCGTGCGCGTCACTCCACCCGATGCTCGCGGGGCATTCAAAAACATCTACTTTTATTTGCTCACCATCGGCAGTATGTGCTCCATCGCTGCCGTGGCTGGCACCCAGCAAAATCTGAAGCTCTATCTAAGTCTCGACCGGCACTATCCGCAAGCCGCCGCTGCGCACATTCTGTCGATGGTTCTTGGCTTCAGTATCGTTGGCCGGGTCCTGATGGGATGGCTGGCCGATCGCTATCCCAAGCGCAACGTGATGCTGCTTATTTATCTGCTGGTCGCGATTGCCATTCCATTCCTGTTCTTCGGAACCAGTCGGCTCGCTATCTACACGTTTGCCGTGATCTTCGGAATCGGGCTGGGTGGCGATTACATGATCATCCCTCTCATGACCGCCGACATCTTTGGGCTGAAAATCCTGGGCCGTCTCATGGGCGTCATCCTCACGGCAGGTGGCATCGCCGATGCCCTCGCGCCATGGCTGATCGGTCATTTGCGCGATGCAAGCGGAGGTTATACCTCGGCCTGCTTTGTGCTCGTCGGCTTCGCTTTGCTCGGAGCCCTGGCCGTACTTCCCTTGCCACGGCATCGAAGGGCCACATGAGCGCTACACCCATCCTCCGCGTGGGTAGCGTTAAGCACGTTGCTCGCTTCAAAGAGCACTTGCGCGCGTTAGGCCTCATCATTCCTTGCGATGATGAACTCATCTCCGGTCCGGGCTCGCCGCTGCTTAAGCCGCTGATCCGAGGATCTCTGACCATTGGAAATCGTATCTGTGTTCACCCGATGGAGGGTTGGGACGGGACACCCGACGGCAGTCCCACCGAAAACACTTTTCGCCGCTGGCAACGCTTTGGACAAAGCGGCGGGAAGCTGATTTGGGGCGGAGAAGCGGTCGCCATTTGCCACGAGGGACGCGCGAATCCCAATCAACTCGTCGCTGCTGAGCATACGGCTGCATCGCTAGCGCGAATGCGTGCTGTCCTTGTTGCCGAACATCGTAAGGTCACCGGTTCTGACGACCTGCTCATCGGGCTGCAACTCACCCACTCAGGCCGTTTCTGCCGACCGAACGCTAACGACCGTCCCGAACCGCGCATACTTTATCGTCATCCGCTGCTCGATCGCCGCCTGAAATTGCCGGACGACTATCCTGTTCTCACTGACTCTGAAATCGAAATCATCATCGAGCAATTCCACCGCGCCGCGGCCCTCGCCTGGAAGCTCGGCTTTGACTTCGTCGATATCAAGCACTGCCACGGCTATCTCGGTCACGAATTGCTTAGCGCGCACACTCGTAGCGGGCCTTATGGCGGGAGTTTTGAGAACCGCACGCGTTTTCTACGCGAAATCGTGCAAGGGATTCGCTCGAACTGTCGCGGGCTCGGCATCGCCGTGCGTCTCTCCGCTGCTGACACCGTGCCGTACATCCCCGACGCGAGCCGTTCGGCAAATGGAAAGCTCGGTCCCGGCATCCCCGAAACCAACAGCAGCCTGATTCCTTATCGCTGGGGATTCGGAGTCGATTCGCTCCATCCGGAGAACGAGAATCTGGACGAGCCGGTCCAGTTTCTGTCGCTTCTCGAAAAACTCAATATCCAATTAGTGAACCTGACCGCCGGCAGTCCCTACTACAACCCGCACGTGCAGCGCCCAGCTCTGTATCCACCTTCCGACGGATATCAGCCGCCCGAAGATCCACTCATCGGCGTGGCGCGGCAAATGGAAATGACTCGCAAGCTCAAGCAGCGCTTTCCAAATTTGATCATCGTGGGCTCGGCTTACAGCTATCTGCAGGATTTTCTGCCGCACGTAGCGCAAGCCGCGTTGCGCGAGGGATGGGTCGATCTCGTCGGGCTGGGGAGAATGGTCTTGACCTATCCCGAAGTTCTCTGGGACGCGGCCAACGGCAGGCCCATCGACCACAAACGAATTTGCCGGACGTTCAGCGATTGCACGACCGCTCCCCGGAAGGGCTTGCCCTCAGGGTGCTATCCGCTAGACAGCTACTACAAAGAATCGGAAGCGGCTACACGACTGGCACAGCTGAAAAGAAATTGGACAGGGGCCAGAAGCGAACGATCAACCCCGGGGCGCAGAAAATAGTCTCTCCGAGACTCCATGCAGAATGATCTGACAATCGCCGCCATGGCCGCACGGCGCCAACCGGGCCGCCGAGTGCAGGGAATCGCCGCTGCGTTGCTGCCCTTCGAATCTGATGGGCGAGTCGCGGTCGATGCATTTCAACGTCATCTGGTGACCACGCATCGTGCCGGCCTCATGAACGCCGTCAACATGGACACCGGGTATATCAATTACCTCTCCGAATCCGAAAAGAAAGACGTCCTGCGCTGGACACGAGAGGCACTCGGGAACGATGCCCCGTTCGTAGCAGGCGCTTACATCGAAGGACTCGACGGCGAAACGGTCGCACTCTATCGCCGGCAGATGGAAGCAATCGCCAGTTCCGGTGGCACCCCGATCCTGTTTCAGACCTCGCGCCTCAAGGGCAAACCCGGTGCGGAATTAACGGCTGTGTACCAAGCCGTTTGCCATGGCTACAAAAGCGTGATCGCTTTCGAACTCGGCTCCATGTTCGCGCCGAACGGCGAAATTCTCTCGTCCGAAACCGTTGCTCGCTTGATGGATATTCCCGAGATCAAGGGCATGAAGCACTCTTCGCTCGACCGGGTCGTCGAATTCGAACGGCTCGCTCTGCGGGATCAACTTCGTCCCGACTTCCGGATCTACACGGGGAACGATCTCGGAATCGACATGATCGAATACGGCTCCGACTATCTGCTTGGCCTGGCGACCTTTGCCCCCGAAAAATTTTCCGAGCGGGACCGCCTTTGGCAGGCTCAGGACCCCGCTTACTATAAGTTAGCCGATGCACTGCAGTACCTTGGCAACGTGGCTTTCCGCGAGCCAGTCCCGGCCTACAAACATTCAGCGGCCGTCTTCCTGCATCTCACAGGCCGCATTCCAACCGACCGAACGCATCCCCGAAATCTGCATCGGCCCGCGTGGGAAGGCGAGATGCTTCAGGATTGCCTGCAGAGATTGAAATAGAGAAATATCGCGGCCGGGAAGATTTAGCTCGCCACTCGCGTTACCGTAGGCGCTGCCTTCGCTTTCGCAGGAAGGACAGCCGTGATCCGCGTTCCGTTCTGATCAGAATCGATAGTCATCTCGCCATGAAACTGGCGCACGCGTTCGCGCATTCCTTGGACGCCCACGCCCGATGCCTGCGTCTGAATCTCATTGAGCCGCTCCCGCGATATTCCTTTGCCCTGATCCTGCACTTCCAGCCTCACGCGGTCCCCTTCGCGCGTCACGCGAATGCTTGCGGTCTTGCTCCCTGAATGACGATGCACGTTGGTCAGGCTCTCTTGCACGAGGCGGAAGAGAATCAGTTCCAGTTCCTGCGGCAGCCGGCCGAGATCTTCCGCGATGCTCAGGCTGATGTCGATCTGGCTGCGTTCTGTCACCCCCTGCACATACCAGTTCAGCGCGGCCGCCAGGCCGATCTCATCCAGCAACGGCGGGTGCAGCAGGTATGACATTGTGCGCAATTCCTGGGTGAGTTGCTGCACCAGTTCGAGAATTTCGCGCGCCGACGCCTTCAGTGCCGGCCTCACTTCCTCCGCCAGTTGTCCCATCTTCATGCCCAGCACGGCCAGCACCTGGCCCGCGCTGTCGTGCAACTCGCGGGCGATATGCCGCCGTTCTTCGTCCTGCACCTGCATCATGTGGCGCGACAGTTCGCGAAGCCGATTGGCTCCTTCGACCACCTCGTGATTGCGCTGCTCCAGTTCCAGCGTACGGGCGCGGACCTCCGCGTCCAGCGTCTCCGACAGATTCCGGAAGCGCTCTTCGCTCCGGCGCAACGCCTCGTCCGATCGCGAGCGCGCAATCGCAAATGCCAACTGCCGCGCGATCGTAAGGCTCAGTTCAACCTCCTCCTCGGTGAAGGGGTGGGGCTCGTTGAAATACGACATGAATTTGCCAATCAGTTGTCCTCCGGCAATCAACGGGATGAATGTAAGAGCCCCAATTCCTTCCCCTCGGATCGTCGAGCGCAGCGGTTCCGGCAACTCTGCTTTCTCAATGTCTTCCACGCAGATCACGTCGGGATTTTCGTCTGTCAATTTCCAGGGCGAATGTCCATCGGTGGCCTTGCGGTAATCGTTGGAAAGTCCGCGCCAGCTCACAAAGCGCATGACTCCGCTTTCGTCGAACAGGAGGATGGAAGCGCGGTGGCAGCGCAAAGCGGCTAAAATCGCGTCCAGTCCAGCGGTGTAGATGTCTTCCTTCGATTTCGCGCGATGCAATTGATCCGCCAGGTGATACAGGGCCCGCTGCCGCTTCATGCGATTGGCCAGCGCTTTCTCTTCGTCTTTCTGGAAGGTGATGTCGCGTGCCACCTTCGACGCGCCCACCACGCGCCCATCCGCATCTTTCACAGGGGAGATCGTCACCGAGACATTCAATAGCGATCCATCTTTGCGTGCACGAATGGTCTCGAAGTGGTCGACGCGTTTGCCCTGCTTTAGCTGCCGGATGATATGTTTCTCTTCTTCCAGGCGATCCTTCGGAATGATCAGCGTGATGGGCTTCCCGATCGCTTCCTGCGCGGCATAGCCGAATATCCGCTCCGCACTCTTGTTCCAGCTGGTAATGATGCCGTCGAGGGTTTTGCTGATGATGGCGTCGTCAGAAGAATCAACTATCGCAGCCAGCAAGCTGGTGGCCTGCAACCCGGGTTCAGATAGACGAGAGTCGTTGCCGTGATTTGAGTCCGCGGAGGCAGTCCGAGGTCTGGAGACGGGTCGCGCGGATTTCTTTCCCTTCGCCGACGCGCCTGCCTTCTTGCGTTTGAAAGCGGGCTTGCTTTTACCAGGGGCCATCGGGGGAACCGAGTTCGAGCTAGTCTCGATATTACAGCAGTTTCTTGAGGTTGTTCTCTGTGTCTGATTGTGAAGAGCCGCTCGCGATGAGCATGCTCCCGTAGATTCTTGGGGTTGCACAGCGAGTCGGTGTAAAGGCTTAGACCGCTAGCGCACCTTACCTCGCGCGAGCACTCTCACCGCGCACGTCGCGTCGCACTGCCGCCATCAGGGAGGCGACTTCCGCTTCCAGATAAGCGAGCCGCCCAGATGCTTCCGCGAGATCATGAGCGCGCCCCATCGTCTCCAGTTCGCGCGCATGGTCGGCCGCCGCCGACCCGAAGTAAGCCAGATCTCCCTTAAGGCTGTGCGCCGTCCTTTCCACCATTTCAGCGGCCTGCGAGGCGACCGCCTCATGCAATCGCGCCAGGAGTTTGGGCGTCTCCTCCAGGAAGATGTCGGTTACTTCACGGAGCAGGCTTTCGTCATTGCCAATTCTTTCCAGAAACTTTCGAGCATCCCATCCGCCCACCTTTGATGCAGGCACGGGCTTGTTGGCGGATACGGCCGGGAGGGGGGCTTCACGACCAAGTTGGCTGGTTTGTTCCTCGATCGCTGCTTGCAGTTCTTCCCGGCTGATGGGCTTCGACACGTATCCGTCCATTCCCGCAGCCAGACAAGTCTCCCGGTCCCCGCGCATGGCGCGCGCCGTCATGGCGATGATGGGCAGGTGGCCGCCTGATTTCTTTTCGCTTGCCCGAATGTGTTGTGTCGCCGTGAGGCCGTCCATTTCCGGCATTTGCACGTCCATCAGGACCACGTCGAATTTTTGTTCAACGATTTTTTCCAGCGCTTCCTGTCCATTTCTCGCAAGCTCCGCGCTATGTCCTATCTTTTCCAGCATGCGGAGCCCGACCGTCTGGTTCACCGGATTATCTTCCACCAGCAGAATCCGCAAGCCCGAAGTGGTGGGCTTGGCCTCCCCCTCCGTTTTTGTCTCATCGCGCGCGTGACGACCCAGTATGTTCAGGATCGACGAAAGCAGTTCCGCCTTGCGAATGGGCTTCACCAGGTAGGCGGAAATACCAAGTTGCCGGCAACGGGCCGCATCTTCGCCTTGCTCGGTCGACGTCAACATCATGATGATCGCGTTATCGAGTGCAGGATCTTCTCGAATTTGTTTTGCCAGGGCGAAGCCGTCCATCCCGGGCATGCGCCCATCGATGATGGCCAGCCGAAATTTCTCCTTCTCGGCGAGGGTTTTTCGCATGATGGCAAGTGCCGCTTCTCCGCTTTCGGCGGCCACGGCATTCATCCCCCAGCTTCTGGTCATCTCAACCAGGATCAGCCGGTTGGTGGAATTGTCGTCGACCACGATAACCGGCAAGTGCAACAGTTCAGACTCAATGCTGGGCACGGTTGCGACCGGGTTGCCGGCCGCGCGACCAAACTTGGCCGTGAAATGAAATGTGCTGCCTCGGCCCACCACGCTGTTCACCCAAATGCGCCCGCCCATCAGCCCCACCAGCCGGGCGCATATGGCCAGCCCCAACCCGCTGCCTCCATAGTTTCGTGTGGTGCTGGTGTCGGCCTGCGCGAATGCCTCGAAGATCAGCGAATGTTTCTTGGGCTCGATTCCGATCCCGCTGTCCGCCACGCTGAACTGCAGCTCGATATTCTCGTCGGTCGCAGCCAGCGCCATCACGTGCACCGATACTTCTCCATGTTCCGTGAATTTCACCGCGTTCGCGACAAGATTCAAAAGCGTTTGCCGCAGTCGGCCCGGATCCCCAAATACCATCACGGGCACGCCCGGGTCCATGAAGCAAGCGAGCTCCAACCCTTTTTCGTGGGCGCGCAGGGCCAGCCCGCGCACTGTGTCCGAGGCCAGGTCGTGCAGGTTGAAATCGATCGGATCCAGTTGCAGCTTGCCGGCTTCGATCTTCGAGAAATCGAGGATGTCGTTGATTACCCCCAGAAGCGAGTCTCCCGAAGATTTCAGAATCAGCAAGTCTTCGTGTTGTTCGGGCGTGAGTGTAGTGTCGAGCAACAGATCCGCCATGCCCAGAATTCCATTGATCGGCGTACGGATCTCATGGCTCATGTTGGCCAGGAACTCGCTCTTGGCGCGGTTGGCCGCTTCCGCCGACTCGCGGGCTTTCACCAGTTCGCGCTCCGCTCGCTTCCGTTCTGTGATGTCGCGAAACGCCCAGATCCTTCCGTAATATTCCTGATTTTTGCCGACCACCGGCGAAGAGTAGCAATCCAGGATCGTGCCGTTCTTCAGCTCAATTTCGTCCCGGGTAGTTTTCTCATGATGGTCATAGAGGGACCGTACCCGGGCCAGAAACACCTCGGGAGATTTGAGCAAGGGCGCCAGATAATCGAGGATGGCGCTGTCGCCCACCTGGGACTGGATCTCGGCGGGGACCTGAAATAGATCAATGAATTTTTGATTCTGCACCAGCTTCTGTCCACGCCGGTCGATCACCAGAATCCCGTCGATAGTGGAGTTGGTCCGCGCTTCCAGAAACGCCGTCTTGGATTGAAGTTCCGCCTCCCAGCGCTTGTGCTCGGTGATGTCCTGCGCGATCCCGCAGACGTTTCGGATGACTCCCTGCGAATCGCGCTGCGGCTCGCCTCGCGCCAAAAGCCAGCGGTTTCCGGTGCGCCCCCTGATCTCCAACTCGATTTCCCAGGACTTGCCGGTTCGAAGGGTTTCGGCCAGGCTGGCGTTCAATCGCTCCCAGCTTTCTTCGGAGAGCAATTCTTTCTGGCGCTCAAAATCCGGCACCGGCATGGAGGGATCCACACCCAGGATGCGGTACAGTTCTTCGGTCCATGTGACTTGCCCGGTCCAGGGATTCATGGCCCAGCTGCCCATGCGCGCCACGCGCTGCGCTTCCTTGAGTCCAGCTTCGCTGCGCCGCAGGCCCTGCTCCGCTCGCCAGCGCTCGCTGACCACGGCTCCCAGACACAAACCAGTCAGCCCCACCGTCAGGATGGCCAGTTGCAACCGCGGCAACGATCCCCGCTGTGCGTGACTCAACCATGCCGCGAACGTTAATCCGAAAGTGACGGTTGGTGTAATCAGCGTTCCCCCGGGAATACCGCGCCGAACCGCGGCCCATATCACCGGCACGAATAAAAGGTAGAGCGGCTGGTACGGCATCGCCCCCGTCATTCCGAAAGCCAGCCAGATAATCAGCAGCAACGACGCGGCCTGCGCTGCGATTTCCAGCCACTCATACCACAAGAGGTTTAACCCAAAGCGGGGCTGAGCCTCCGCGTGAAACCAGCAATTTAAGCGAGGAACGATATAGACCATCAGAAAAGGAGTGAAGGCCACCATTGCAATTGCGTCGCTCGCCGCCCAATCGAAGGTCGTCCGGATGAAATCGGCCCGATGTATCAGCCCATCCCCCAGCAACGTCAAAGCCCCAATCGTGGAACTGAGAATTTCCGCCGTGAAGAAAGTGACCAGGAATGCCAGAACGTCGCGCACGCTGCCGAGTTTCGAATCGATGCGCCACCGGCGACGCAGAGTTTCCGCTCCGACGATATAGCCCGCATACGAAAGGGTCGCGCCGGGGATACCGCACCAGGAAAGTAAAGGCCGATGGTAGTCGAGCACGGCTGCCGTGATCGTCGCTAGGAACAGCAGCGGTACATAGCGTAGACCGCCGCACAACATGAGTCCTACCGCCAAACCCACTGGCAAGTAACAGGGGGGCGCTCCCTCCCAGGCCTGCGAAGCTTTCGAAGAACCGTCCAGCAGCAAGAAGAGAGTCACGAAAATGGCGCCAAAGACGCATTGCTTCCACACCGGGGCCCGGTGCCAGCGGGTTTCTATCGTTGCCACTGGCTCCACGTAGTTCCCCTGCTCGACGTCGGTTGCTGTCATCGCGATCTGGACGCTGGTAGCTTCGGTAGTCCGCACACATGCCCCTGCAAGGTTCCTCCCTCGCCATCGGCAAATTGCACTTTTGTCTTTATTTGCGGATGGTTTGCGTCCTTCGGAAAAACGGGCAAGACTCGGTTGGTGGCAGTACCGCGTGTCGTTACAGTTTCTCGTGCTTTTTGCCGATAAAACCATCGGTCCTGCTTTTGAGGATCGCAGCTCCAAGACGGCAATTCTGATGACGATGCCAGAAACCCCGACAATGCCCGACTCCTCCAGTTCTGCCGCGTCGCTCAGCGTGCTGGTGGCGGAAGACGACCCGATGTTTCGGCGAATCCTCAAGAGCTGGCTCGAAAATTGGGGATATCGGCTGACGATTGTTGAGGATGGGACACAGGCCTGGGAGGTTCTCCAGCAGGAGCCCCAGCCTGAGTTGCTGATCCTCGACTGGGTGATGCCGGGCATTGATGGTCCGGAAATCTGTCATCGGGTTCGGGCCCGCCAGAGAACCCCGTACCAGTACGTATTGCTGGTCACTTCGCGAGACGGCAGCGCCGCTGTCGTTGCCGGGCTGGAAGCGGGCGCCGACGATTACCTGACCAAGCCGTTCGAGCGCAACGAACTGCGCGCTCGTCTGACAGTCGGCCGCCGGATTCTCGACCTGCAGGACGGGCTGATCCGCGCGCGCGAGGAGTTACGTTTTCAGGCCACCCACGATGTCCTGACCGGAATCTGGAATCGCCGCGCGCTGCTGGACCTGCTGCAGCGTGAACTGGAGCGCGCCAGCCGGAGCGACAGTTCTACCGCTCTGCTCATGCTCGATCTCGACCACTTTAAGGAAGTGAACGACAAGTACGGTCATCTCGCCGGGGACGCGGTCCTGCGGGAAGTTGCGCGCCGCGTAATGCAGGTGATCCGTTCCTATGATTTTGTCGGCCGTTACGGCGGCGAAGAATTTTTGGTGATTCTCCCGGGCTGCGACCGCATCCACGCGTTTCAAAGCGCCGAGCGAATCCGTGCCGCGGTGGCGGCCGCGCCCATCAATGCGAACAACCTGCAGATTTCGGTTACCACCAGCATCGGAGTCACGGCCGTGGCCGCCGAAGCTTGCGAAAAGCAGCTTCTTGCCGTCGCCGACGCTGCCCTCTACCAGGCCAAGAGTGAAGGCCGCAATCGCACCGCAGTGCTCTGATTACTCAGGGGCCACCTTCGCAACTACCAACTCTTGGTGCCAATCAAGACAGAAGGGCGAACGTCCCAACGCGGTCGGAGATTCCCCTGAGACGTTCGCCCGAGCAGCGCCCTCCCCCGAGAGCCCTGCCCAGAGATTTTTTTAGTCTTTCGCCCAAAAAAGCAAAATGGCTCGCGCGTGCGCACACATGGCACGGCTGGGCCAGAATCTCCGCGACCAACAGAAACGATTACCCCCCACCGCTGCACGATAGCCTCAGGAGCGTGGCCCATGGCGAACATCATCATTATCGGCGGAAAGGTGGACGACCGGTTTCACGAGGAAATCAACAAGCACGCGGCCGGTGGATATCTGCCGATCCTCATGAGCAGCGTCGCGAAAGACAATGCCCGAACCGGAGAATCGGAAGTGCACGTAACCGTGCTGCTGCAAAAGCCCTGACGCTGATACTTACGCCCAAATCAGGCACCGCCGCGGAATGGCCAACCTCTACCGGACGGGGCGAAGAAAAGTGATCTAGCTGACTTTCTTCAGGCGGGCTTCTGATTCCAGAAGTTTTGCAATCGTCTCTGAGGCCATATCGTTCGTTTGCCGGTTGTGCTCATGCAGAAGGGTGCGAAGTTTCTCGCACAAAGTCACCAGCAGCACATCGTCGTGAGTGCCGATTATCAAGCGGCAAAGCTCTTGGATCTCTCGCGCTAAGTTTTGGGATGACAAGTCGTTAGCAAGATAGGTTTATTGCGCGCAGATGGCAATCGAGGGAATGCTGTACGAAACCGAACATCTAAATGCTCGTCAAGGAACATTCTGCGGTCGCAACTCGCCGAGTGCCCAGGTTAGGCTTGCAGAATCGAAGCCTGTCCGATCCTCCGACTGCCCAGTGCAGCATAGCTTTGGAGTATGCATCGTCCCTGGTCTGCGAGGACCTCATGCGGCTCCTACCGTGCTCTCACACATCTCTCGTGCGCGGCACATGCATTTCGGATCATCGCAGCATCGGATGATGGCGGTTAGATTTGCCCTGCTCAAATTGCACAGTCAGAAGGGTGCAAGTCCCCGCATGGTTCTCAGAGCTCAGGGGAATTGATCAGTTCAATGGCGGAGGGAGAGGGATTCGAACCCCCGGTACGGTTTCCCGTACAGCGGTTTTCAAGACCGCCTGTTTCAACCACTCACACATCCCTCCGCGACAATCTGCCGATCCCGCCTTGGGGTGGCCGCTTGCGGATAGATCGCTTTTCACTTTCGATTATTAGTGTAGCAAGGGGGCGCAACGGGGCGTGAGCGTCACGGCCCAGATTGACATTTGAAGTCGGCAGGAGGGCAGGCACGGCGCGCATGAATCCGGTTGGCGAGAAGAATTGTTGCAACTGGAATCGCCGGAGCTTGCTCGAAACTAGGCGGATTCCGCCATCTTTTTCTTCTGATCCTCGAGCGAACGTTCGAGTTCAGTAGCGAGTTCCGTGGCTTCGTCGAGGTCGCTCTCGCGCGATAATTCTTCGGCGATTATGTGGGGCGGCCGGTGTTCGCTTTCTATGTGCATGGATCTCCCAAGGTTTTCCTCACCATACGCGAGAGCAGATCGACCGACTACCTTCAAATGAAGGTCAGATTGCTGTTTGTCTTTTGAAGTCTGGCCTCAAGCATTGCGGTTCGCGTTTTACCTTGTTCGTAGTCTTCTGATCCGCAGGGCGACACTCTCCTGCAGCCGATCTCAGGCGGGTTGCAGCCTGTTTTGCGCGCCATTCGACGATTTCTTGCCGGAGCCGTGCGCGGCCCGGGTTGTTCACGATCTCCATTTCGTGCCGATCCTCACCTGATGTTTTAGCCGTAGATTGTGAATGCCACGTGAAAAAGCTTGCACAGGCAGAAAAGATCGGTCTTCACCACGCGCGTCGCCAGGAAAATGGAAAAAATAGTAAAGAATTGAGAGGCTCTTAATGCAGGATGGGCGATAAGTCGTATAGCGACGCGACCAGCGTCAGGGTGATCACCAGCATGAATAAAATCAAAAGCCAGAACTTTTGATTGGCCATGGAGTGGGTCGGTACGGCTAAGCGCCCCCGGCAGCCGATTGGCTGTCCCGTTGGTTTGGTGTCGCAGCTTCGACATACGCCGCAGCGGCATTGCGAATGTCGTCGATTAGCTCCGTCATCTTTTGGGGATCGCGTTCTTTTGACAGTCGCAGAGCTAGTTTTTGAATGTGTTGAATGTCGGGCACCCGAGTTTCTCCCTCGATCAAGCCTCCCACGAACGTACAGGCTCACGCGAACATCGCCAATCGGGAAGATCTTGTAACACCTTCGTGGCATTACGTTTGGCAGCGACGGCTGCTCCGCATCTGGAGTCGGAATCCGATCTCTCCGGGCGACGCACTTTTCACAACCCGGCCGCGTCGGTTAGCATGGAAGTGGTTGCGCATTTTCGAATTTGCTCCTGGCGGCTTCCGCTCAGCACTTCAAGCGAAGCGATCAGGAAGTACTTCTCCTGACTGGTCAATAACATAGGGACTATGTCTTGTTATGCCGCCGGGGCACGGCGCGTATGGCTGGACGGGCGTGCACGGTAGATAACGAGATTCAGTTCCGAATCCTTCCGCGCAACACCGAAATCTAACACTTTTACCGTAAGGTTCACCAACCTGTAAGGGGCACGCATGGCTAAGAGAATGATCCTGATGTTGGTCGTGACCGTTGTGGTCCTGGCGACCCTGGGTTTCGTAAAGTTCAAGCAAGTGCAGACCGCCGTTCAGGCGGCCGCCAGTTTTGCCCCGCCACCGGAGGCGGTGACCAGCGTCGTCGCCAAGCAGGAAGCTTGGCCCGACAGCCTCTCGGTCATCGGCAGCATGGAAGCAGTACACGGAGTGGTCGTCAGCGCCGACCTGCCGGGCACCGTTTCGAAGATCAACTTCGAATCCGGACAAGCCGTGAAGCAAGGCGACGTCATTGTCGAACTCGACACGCGACAGGAGCGTGCGCAATTGGCAGCTTTGGAAGCGCAGCGCGATCTCGCCAAGATCAATTTCGGGCGCATGCAGAAGTTGGTGGATGAGGGCGTCATCTCCCGGTCGGAATACGACACCGCCGTCGCTTCGCAGAAGCAGACCGAAGCGAACGTCGGCGAGATTCGCGCCACCATTGAACGCAAGACCATCCGTGCTCCTTTTTCCGGCATTCTTGGGATTCGCAAGGTAAATCTGGGCCAGTATCTGGCTGCGGGTAATCCGATTGTGCAGTTGCAGCAACTCAATCCCATCTACGTGGATTTCGGCGTGCCCCAACAATCCGGCTCGCAGGTGAAGGTGGGCGGCAACGTGACTGTCACCGCGCAGGATCTTGCAGGAAAACAATTCGCCGGCCGCGTCACGGCGCTCGATTCCGTGATCGATGAAGCGACACGCAACGTGCAGGTGCAAGCCACGCTGGCGAATCCGCAAGGCAAGTTGAAGCCGGGCATGTATGTGCAGGTGGCGATGCACTACGGCAAGGCCCGCGAAGCGGTCACGCTGCCGGCATCGGCCATCAACTATGCACCCTACGGAGATTCGGTCTTCGTTATTACCGACCTCAAGGATCCGAAAGGGAACACCTACCGCGGCGTGCGCCAGCAGTTCGTGAAGATCGATGGCTCGCGTGGCGATCAGGTTGCCGTGGTTTCCGGCGTGAAGCCCGGCGACGAAGTCGTCAGTTCCGGCGTCTTCAAGTTGCGCAACGGCGCCGCTGTCACCGTCAACAACAAGGTGCAGCCGGAAAACAATCCGGCTCCGAAACCTGAGGACAGCTAATCGTCGCGATACAAACTTAAGGGCGGCACAGACCTAAGGAAAGACCATGAAGTTTACGGATCTATTTGTTAAGCGGCCGGTACTGGCGATCGTCGTCAACCTGGTGATCCTGATCGCCGGTTTGCAATCGATTCGTTCGCTCAGCGTGCGCCAGTATCCACGCAGCGACATCGCCGTGGTCCAGGTAACGACCACGTACGTCGGCGCGAACGCCGACCTGGTGCGCGGATTCATCACCACGCCGCTGGAGCGCGTGATTGCCAGCGCCGACGGCATCGACTACATGGAGTCGTCGAGCGCACAGGGCCTCAGCACCATCACCGTGCACCTGAAGCTCAACTACGACACCAACGCGGCCCTCACCCAGATTCAGGCCAAGGTCGCGCAGGTGCGCAACGACTTGCCGCCCGAAGCGGAAGCTCCCGTCATCGACCTGCAGACCGCCGACAACCAGTTTGCCGCGATGTACCTGGGCTTCTCCTCGGCTGACCTCGATCAGAACCAGATCACCGATTACCTGACCCGCGTCGTGCAGCCCAAGCTGAGCGCGGTGAGCGGCGTGCAGCGCGCCGACATTCTCGGCGATCGTACATTTGCGATGCGTATCTGGCTGAAGCCCGATCGTATGGCGGCTCTGGGAATTTCACCCTCGACGGTGCACGACGCGCTCGCCAAGAACAATTACCTCTCGGCTATCGGAAACACCAAGGGCTCCATGGTGTCGGTGAACCTGGTTGCCAACACGAACCTGCAAGACGCCCGAGGAGTTCAAGCAACTGGTGGTGAAAGAGAACAACGGCGTCGTAGTTCGGCTGGGCGAGATCGCCGACGTCGTGCTGGGCGCAGAGACCTACGATCAGGACGTGCGCTTTAACGGCGAAACCGCCACCTTCATGGGCATCTGGGTCTTGCCCACCGCCAACTCGCTCGATGTCATCAAGCAGGTGCGCGCTGAGATCCCCGGCATCCGTGCACAGTTGCCCGCCGGCATGAAGGTCGGCATTCCCTACGACTCGACCGCCTACATTCAGGACGCGATCAACGAAGTGCTCAGCACGCTGACCGAAACGTTGCTGATCGTGATCGTTGTCATCTTCCTGTTCCTGGGATCGTTCCGGTCCGTGCTGATTCCGGTGGTCGCGATCCCGATCTCGCTGATCGGCGCTGTCTTCCTGATGCTGATGGCAGGGTTCACGATCAACCTGCTGACGCTGCTGGCCATCGTGCTCTCGGTCGGACTCGTGGTTGACGACGCCATCGTCATGGTCGAAAACGTCGAGCGCCATTTGCACATGGGCAAGAGTCCCATCCAAGCCGCCAAAGATGCGGCACGTGAATTGGTCGGCCCGATCATCGCCATGACCATCACGCTGGCGGCGGTGTACGCCCCGATCGGCATTCAGGGCGGTTTAACCGGCGCGCTCTTCCGCGAGTTTGCATTCACGCTCTCTGGCGCGGTCATCGTTTCCGGCATCGTGGCTCTGACCTTGTCGCCCATGATGGGATCGAGGCTGCTGCGAGCCGGGCGATACCGACCGCGGCTTTGCGGGTATCGTCAACCGCCACTTCGAGAGGGTGCGCCGGCTGTACTCCCGCACGCTGACGGCGACCTTGCGTTATCGCCCTGTGGTTCTTACCTTGTGGGTGATCGTGGCCGCGCTGATGATCCCGTTCTACATGTTCTCGCAGCGCGAACTTGCGCCGGCCGAGGATCAGGGCGTCGTGTTCGGCGTGATTCAGGCGGCACCGAATTCCACTATCGACCAGACCAACCTTTTCACCGATCAGGTCTACGACGTTTACAAGAGCTTTCCGGAAAGCCAGAGCATTTTCCAGATCACCAGTCCCAACGGCGGTTTCGGCGGCATGGTGACCAAGCCATGGAGCGAGCGCAAGAAGACTGCGCAGCAACTGCTGGTTGAGTCAGCCGGCCCGCTCTCGAAAATTCCCGGCATCCGCGTGATTCCGCTGACGCCTCCGGCCCTGCCGGGCGGCGGAAACTTCCCGGTGGATTTCGTGATCGCTTCCCCCGGCGAGCCGCAGCAGCTTGTTCAGTTCGCGAACCAGCTCGTCCAGAAGGCAATGACCAGCGGCATGTTCATCTATGCCGACTCTGACCTGAAGTACGACCAGCCGCAAGCCGAAGTCGTGTTCGATCGCGACAAAGTGCGATCGCAAGGCGTCGACCTGAGCCAGGCCGGGCAGGATCTGTCCACCATGCTGGGCGGAAACTACGTGAACCGCTTCAGCATCCAGGGCCGAAGCTACAAGGTGATTCCGCAGGTCAAGCGCGTGGAGCGCCTGACTCCCGAACAGCTCTCGCAGATTTACGTCACGGGTGCCGGCAACAAGCTGGTGCCGCTCTCCACGTTTGCGACGCTGCAGCACCACGACCGAGCCGCGCGACCTGAAGAAGTTCCAGCAGCTCAACGCGGTTCGAATTCAGGGCGTGATTCCGCCGAACGTTCCGCTCGATCACGCGTTGACCTTCCTGGAGGCTGAAGCCAAGAAGATTCTTCCGCAGGGCTTCACGGTCGATTACGCGGGTGAGTCGCGCCAGCTGCGCGTGGAAGGCAGCAAGTTCCTGGGAACGTTCCTGCTTTCGGCAATCCTGATTTACCTGGTGCTGGCGGCGCAGTTCGAAAGCTTCCGCGATCCGTTCATCATTCTGGCCGGATCGGTGCCACTGGCTCTTTCAGGCGCGCTGATGTTCTCGTTCCTCGGCTTGACCACGCTGAACATCTACAGTCAGGTCGGATTGATTACGCTGGTCGGACTGGTGTCGAAGAACGGCATTCTGATCGTGGAGTTCGCCAACCACCTGCAGGAAAGCGGCAAGCAGAAACTGGACGCGATCATCGAAGCAGCCACGACCCGACTGCGTCCGATTCTGATGACGACGGCCGCCACGGTCATCGGCCACTTCCCGCTGGTGCTTGCCACGGGCCCCGGCGCCGGAGCCCGTAACAGCATCGGCATCATGCTGGTCAGCGGCATGATCATCGGCACGGCATTCACGCTGTTCGTCGTGCCATCGATTTACATGCTGGTGGCCAAGCGTCACCTAGCCGAGGCGCAAGACGTGCAGCAGGCGGAAGAAGAGAAAGAACTGGAACCGGCCGACGCAGTAGCGTAAACAGCAGGCGCCCACTCGAAATTGAGCAACTCTGCACAACTCGCGGCGTGGCAGGAGATTAACCCTCGCCACGCCGTTAGCTTTATCTCAAAAGCCTGAACCGCAAAGGACGCCAAGAAAACCCGCAAAGCACGCGAAGAAACCCGGCACAGTGTTCCTTTACGATCTTGGCGGCTGTTCGTTGCGATCTTTGCGGTTAAAGTCTTTCACGGTCCCCAGCATCTTCCACGGCGCCCGGAAATCTATAATCAAAACCCGTGACCACAACAAGCACTCCAGAATCCGCCGTCCTGCGCCGGTCTTTCCGCAAGACCTTCCCAACAGCCGTGCGCGGTGAAGGCGTCTACATCTTCGATGCCGACGGTAAGAGGTATCTCGACTTCGCCGGATCGGCTGTCGTGAACTTCATCGGCCACGGCGTGCGTGAAATCTCCGTAGCCATGGTCGAGCAGGCGGCGCAACTCGAATTCGTCCACACCAGCCAGTTCACGACGCCTGTTGCCGAAGCCTACGCGGAAGAACTGCTCGAGTTCGCGGGAGAGAACTTCCGCGGCGGCGCCGTGTACTTCACCAGCGGTGGATCAGAGTCGATCGAAACCGCGCTGAAGCTGGCGCGCCAGTACCAGGTCGAGATCGGCCAGCCACAGCGCTATCAGGTACTCAGCCGCGAGCAGAGCTACCACGGCTCAACGCTTGGAGCACTTTCAGTCTCCGGCAACCGCAAGCGCCGCGAGATGTACCTGCCCATGGTGAAGGAATTCGCGCACGTGGGCATGCCGTATTGCTATCGCTGCAAATTCGATTGTACCGATAGCTGCTACAACTGCGGCCAGCAGTACGCTGCGGAGCTTGAGCAAGCCATCGCCGAAGCCAACGGCGCAGCGGCCGCACTCATCTTCGAGCCGCTGAGCGGCGCAACGCTGGGTGCGGTTGTTCCGCCTCCGGGTTATCTAGAGAAGATTGCGGAAGTGTGCCGCGCGCAGGGCTTGCTGCTGATCGCCGATGAAGTGATGACGGGCATGGGCCGCACCGGACGCAATTTTGCCGTCGATCACTGGAACATCGCGCCCGACATTCTCGTCGCCGCCAAGGGCCTCTCCAGCGGATATGCTCCGCTGGGCGCCGTCATCGCCAGCAAAAAAATCATCGCCGCCATCGCCGCGGGATCGGGTGCCTTTCTGCACGGCTTCACTTACAACGCACACCCGGTATCCGTTGCCGCCGGACGCGCCGTGCTCCGCCATCTCAAGTCGAACAAACTGGTGCAGGCCGCCGACTCGGAGAAACCAGGCACCGCGGCCCACACGCTTCGCAAAGAGCTCGACACTTTGCTGGATATTGCGCTCGTGGGCGATGTGCGGGGACTTGGCCTGTTGCTCGCGGTGGAATTCGTGGCTGACAAAGAAACCAAGCAGCCATTCGCCGTGCAGAAAGCTTTCTCTGCGCGTGTGGGCCAACTCGCCGCGCAACGCGGTGTGCTCGTCTACCCAATGCAGGGAAGCGTGGATGGAATTTCAGGCGATCACATCCTGGTCGCACCCCCGGCCGTGATCACCGAAGAACAGATCCGGTGGGCGGTGAAGGAACTGGGTGCGGCAATCGAGGAAGCTGCATTGTGATGGAGGGACGGGCGTCTCGCCCGTCCGGCGGGCGAGGGCGCCCGCCGCTCCATCGATCATTCCATCCCAAAACTAAAACAGGCATCCTCGCCATGCGAGAATGCCTGCCGTAAATCCATCAGAGCCCAGAGCCGAAAGCCCAGAGCCTGCTTCTAAGCCCGTGCCGCCACTGCCGGTTCCGCAGCCGCTGCCGAAGCGCTCTTCGCTTCTTCCTTCGGGCCGCCTTGCTGCGCACCCTTGCGGATGTCGATGCCGCCTTTAAAGAAGGCGCCGTCTTCGATCGAGATGCGCGCGGCCACGACGTCGCCGGTCAGCGAGCCGTCACTGCGAATGTCGACCCGATCGCTCGCGGTCAGATTGCCGCGCACCTTGCCGAGCACGACGATCTCGCGGGCATTGATGTTGGCGGCGACTACGCCGTTGCGTCCTACCGTCACGCGATTGCCGGCCAGATTGATTGAGCCTTCGACGCGGCCGTCGATGTACAGGGATTCCGAACCGGTGACTTCGCCCTTGATGACCAGCGACTTGCCGATCGTTGCCTGGTCCGCCGTGGTGGTCGTCGAGACCGGGCGCGGGGCCGCCGGCTCCGACGACGACATCGTGGGCGCGGGCGGTGTGGACATCGCTGGACGCTGCTCCGGCTCAGGAGTGCCAGGCCGTCCCGGGGTAGCAGGCTGATTCGTGGGCTTCCACATGTTCGAGTAAATCCTTTCCAGTTGTGGGATTAACGGTCACTGGCCGCATTTCGGTGACCAAATCGCATTCTACTCCCCCAAACCAAGCCCGGGCTGTGGAAATTCGCATTTTCGTTGATGCCAAAAGGGATGCCGCATTTCGCGTCGTCGCGTGGCTCAGGCCATGCCCGATCGGACAGTCCTCCGTCGGTTACGCCCCGGTGTAATTTCGCCCCGCCCTGTGGCACTTCTACTACGGGTGGAGGTCGAGGGGTTCAGCCCACCGCGAAACTCTTGAAACCGCCATAACTTAAGACTTCCTTCGCTTCTCTATGGCGCCATTACGAGTTTTACCGACCAGGCTCTTCTCTGCGCCCTCGGCGGCCTTTCTCCGCGGCCTCTGCGTTTTAAGATTTTTGGGAGAATCTCCGCGCCGGACGACCGCTTTCTGCGACCTTCGCCCTCCGTATGCGTCTAAAAACAAGCGCGATCCAGCCCGCCGTCCAACGTACACGGCATCAGGAGATTCTGATCACAATGCCCACGGAACGTCCCAAAGCAGGCGAATACACCCCGTATTACGACAAATACATTTCGCTCATCCCCGGCACTGATGTCGTCGGAACCCTGGCCAGCCAACTGCCCAAGACCGTTGCCCTGCTTTCCTCGCTCAGCGAGCAGGATGGCGACCTGCGCTACGCGCCCGGCAAGTGGAGTCTGAAGGAAGCGTTGGGGCATCTCATCGACACGGAACGCATCATGTCCTATCGCGCGCTGCGCATCGCCCGCGGGGACAACACTCCGTTAGCAGGCTTCGAACAGGACGACTATGCGCGGAACGGTCCGCACGCGACGATTCGCCTGGCCGACCTGGTGGAGGAATTCAAGAGCGTGCGCGCTGCCACCATCGCACTGTTGCGCAACCTGCGCGAGGAGGACTGGAAGCGGCAGGGCGTCGCCAACAAGAACGACATCACCGTGCGCGCGCTCGCATATATCATTGCCGGGCACGAACTGCACCACCGCAACATTCTCGAGGAACGATATTTGGGGAGGCAGGTTCGTGCGGAGATCGCATGAGCCTTGCGGGATGCAAATGAGTTGTGTTGGTCGGACACTCCTGTCCGGCAAAGGGTGTGCCTGTTTGTGAATTGGTCGGACAAGAGTGTCCGACCCACAAGAAAGAGCTTTACTCGGCCGCCGGTTCCAACCGACTCGGTCCGCGGAACGGCAGGCCGTGATTCTTCTGCGCCGACTCCACGAACGCTCGCAGCTTCAACTTGTCCGCGTCAGAAATGCGAGTGAATCGTATCCCGTTGCCCAGATGCGCATTGCGGGTCACGACTTCGGCGCGGGCCTGCACTTTTTCATCGTTGAGCCACAAGACAACGTCCACGCAGGTGGGCGGCTCCAGCGTCTGCACCATCTCGATGTAGCATCCGCCTTCGCTCAGATTTGAGGTCTGCCCGCGGCGCGGATAATTCTCCATCACGTGCTTCGCCTCGGCAGGGATCGAGACCTTCACGCGCGGATATTTCCGCTCGCGCGCTTTTTTCACACCGGTGCCAGGCCATGAACTCATTTGGTCTCTAAGCGCATTGTAAAGCCGGCCGCGTTCTTTCGAGCCATATGGAAACGTGAGAGGGCCGCGATTCGGGTTACGCAAGTAACCGCTGGCCGCCGGTTACGCCTTTGTGAGCGCGGCGCCCGGTGGAAAACGTCGAATTCTCGTTTGTGAGATAGTTTCTTAAAGGCTTTGCTCCCATGCTTTCTGACCCGGCCATCCTGAAAAAGATCGGCCAACAACCCAAACGCTCGGCCGGATACAAGCAATTGGCTCGTGAACTCGGCTTGCGCGGAGAACAGCGCCGCGAACTGAACGACCACCTCGGTCGCCTGGTTTCCTCCGGAAAACTCGTGAAAGTGGATTCCGACCGCTATGCGCTGCCGACGAACGCGCCCGACAAGAACATGGTTGTCGGCCGCCTGAGCATGCACCGCGACGGCTACGGCTTCGTGCTGCCCGACCCGAAATCGCGCGGCGACCGCTTCAAGGCGCTCGCGGGCGACATCTTCATTCCGCCGCCGTTCATCGGCAACGCCATGCATGGCGACCAGGTGCTGGTGGAAGTCGGAACGATTCGCCCGGACGGCCGCGCCGAGGGACGCATCATTCGGCCCGTCAACCGGGCGCATACAACCGTGGTCGGAACTTTTCATTACGGCTCGCGCTACAACTACGTCACGCCCGTCGACGAGAAGATTCGCCAGGAAGTCGTGATACCAGCGGGCATGGAAATCCCGGAAGACGCCGACACTGGCGACCATGATGGTGGCGTTGCCGTCCCCGGCGGCAGTCAGGGGAGCGTCCCGCTCGCCCAGGCGAAGGCGGGACGCCCTCGCGACAGCCGGCGGGACGCCGGCGCTACGAAAGGCGGCGCGAAGAAAAACGTTGACCGCGTGCTCGGCGACGAAGCTGCGCGGCGCGTTAATCTCGACGATCTCGAGGGCGTGGTGGTCGATGTCGAAATCACCGACTGGCCTTCGCCCACGCAGAATCCGCGCGGGAAGGTCGTTGAGATTCTGGGGTACGAAGACGACTTCGGCGTCGACGTCGAGATCATGATCCGCAAGCACCACCTCTCGCACCATTTCCCGGCAGACGTGCTCGAAGAAGCCCAATCGGTGGAAAATGCCATCCCGGCACGCGAACTGAACGAGCGCCGCGACTATCGCGGTCTGCCCATCGTTACCATCGACGGCGAAACTGCCCGCGACTTCGATGATGCCGTGCACGTCCGCCAACTCGAGAACGGCAACTACGAATTGCAGGTACACATCGCCGACGTGGCGCAGTACGTCACCGAAGATAGCCCTTTGGATCAGGAAGCACGACTCCGCGGGACGAGCGTCTACTTTCCCGACCGCGCCGTGCCCATGCTGCCGCTTGAGCTCTCCACCGACATCTGCAGCCTTCGCCCCGAAGTCGATCGCCTCGTGCTCTCCTGCATTATGGAGATCGATCACCGCGGCGAAGTGCTGGGCTACGAAATCAACGAAGGCGTGATCCGGTCAGCCGAGCGCATGACCTACACGGCCGTCAATGCGATTCTCGAAGGGGATCAGCCGCTCCGCCAGCGATACGCCGATCTGGTGTCGCGGTTTGAGCAGATGCGAGACCTGGCGCTGATCCTGAACCGCAAGCGCGTGCGCCGCGGCTCTATCGATTTCGACCTGCCCGAGCCGGTCATCGAGTTCGACGAGAACGGACTCATGAAGTCGATCACGCGCTCGGAGCGCAACATCGCAAACCGCCTGATCGAGGAATTCATGCTGGCGGCGAACGAGAGCGTGGCGCACTACCTCGAGAACCGCCGCATCGCGTCGCTCTACCGCATCCACGAGAAGCCCGACGCCAAGCGCGTTTACGATTTCGAAACCATCGCCGCCACGTTCGGATATTCGCTGGGCGTGGGCGCGTTGCCGATCCAGCGCATGCAAATGAAGACCGACCGCCGTGCCGCCCGCGGCACGGGCCGCAACGTGCGCGAAATCGAAATTCCGAAAGAAGTTCACATCACGCCACGCATGTACCAGAAACTGACGGAGAAAATCGCGGGCAAGCCGGAAGAACAGATCTTGAGTTACCTGATGCTGCGCTCGCTCAAGCAGGCGCGCTATTCGGAAGTGAACGAAGGCCACTTCGCGCTGGCCGCCCCGACATATACGCACTTCACCTCGCCCATCCGGCGCTATCCGGACTTGATCGTGCATCGCATTCTGAAAGACGTGTTGAGCACATCTCCGGAACGATGGGAGGGAAACATTCCCGTGGGAGTGTCGGGCACGATCAGCGCAGCGATGGACGCACGGCACGCCCAAGAGGCGAGGTCCGAAGCAGATCACGATCGAGGAGACCCCGAGCAACGGCGCGACGAGAGAAGGCACGAGCGGGAAGCGAGCGGACACGAACGCGAAGAGGCAGGGCCCGAACCGGACGGGCGTGGGCATGATGGGAGTCACCACGAACGGGAAGGCCATGGGCACGATGGCAGTCACCACGAACGGGAAGGGCACGACTTCAGTCGTGCCGCTGCGCGTGGCAAAGGGAAAGGGGCTTCAGCCCCTGGGGGCCCGCGGACCGAGGCCCGGCATGAGGTATCGGCCACGCCGTGGTCCAAGCGACGCGATCATTCCTCTCACCAGAAATCGCTCGAGCCCACCAGCGGCCCGATCCCGCTCGACGAACTGCACGACATCGCCGAAGAATCCAGCCAGTCCGAGCGCCGCGCCGACGACGCCGAACGCGAACTGATGGAATGGAAGAAAGTGAAGTTCATGCAGTCGCGCGTCGGCGACGTGTTCGAGGGCCTGATCATCAGCGTGACGAAGTTCGGCCTGTTTGTCGAACTCAACGACCTGTTCGTTGAAGGCTTGGTCCCGCTGACCACCCTGACCGACGACCACTACACGTATCACGAGAACACGCGCGAGATCATCGGCCAGCGCAGCCGCAAGACCTACAGGCTGGGGCAGAAGGTGACTGTGCTTGTGGATCGCATCGATCCGGTAGAGAAGAAAATCCAGTTTGCATTTTGGACCGAGGAGCCGGTACGCACTGCGAAACGCTCCCGCAGGCGAGGATAGCGGCCGCCGAAATCTCGGCAGGTTGCTGAGGCATGGTAGCTCGTAGCTATAGCATTGGCGATCTAGCGGCGAGTGCCGGAAGACGGTCCGACCATCTCTCATAATGCCATTCGCTTCGCATTACAGGCTTCTGGGGCGACGACCGCGCCTGCGGAAGGCCTGGAGGTCACCCGGCGATCAATCATGCGTCCTGCGGCGTTTAAACGCAAAATCGTTGGCTTGTTAGCTTTTAGTAACTATGGCATGGAGCCGCGAAACGGCTAAGTGTTTGAGGTGAATCGGATTTCTTGCGAGGGGCCAGACAGCGCCTGAAGGCGTTTCGTGCGTGGCACGCGTATGGCGCGCCTAAAGGCGCACCCTGATACGAGTCCCCTGATACGAATGCCGTCCGATTCGAATCCTGCCGCTCTCCCAGTCGAGATCGACGGACAATCCTGCGAATCCCGGTATCCGGAACGTCGTGGGAGTCCCTGTGATGGTAAAATTCTCAAGTCAACCCCATTCGCGGCGATGGTAGTTGCGAATTCCTTCCTGTCGGGACGTGGCTCAGCCTGGTAGAGCACTCGCTTGGGGTGCGAGGGGTCGGCAGTTCAAATCTGCCCGTCCCGACCATTTCCTTATCAAGCTGTTACGCAGCCCTGTTGCGGAAGTCTGAGCAAACGTCCTTACTGGCACAAGACTGCTTCACTTCTGATTTTCCTTCTTCTTGTCTCCCGACTTCTTATCTCTCGCCCGTGATGCATGAAGCTCTGACATCACCTTAAGCAATTCGTCAATCAATTTCAGGTGCTTTTGAGGATCATTCTCCAGTGCCGCTTTCTCGGCGATGAGTTCCCAAGCGCGTTGCAGGTTCTCCGAGTTCATTTGGGCCCCCCGTCTGCGCACACAAATCAGATGGGCCAAAGCACAAGGCTGACCGCACGCACGACTGTATTTTTGAACGGGAGAGTTACCTAGAGGGTTTGATGGACGGAATCCGCGGGGCTTCAGATGAGAAGCTACGCCGCACTTTCTTTCTTTACGACAAAAAGTTTCTCTTTGGTCGCCTTCAGGCGGGCGTCTCTTTCGCCCAGCAGTCGGTCGATTTCTTTTACAAGCGCGATGAGTTTTGCTGGATCGTTTTCATAGGCCGCTTGCTCGCACAACTCGTACCAGCGCTCCTTATTTCTCATGGCGCCCTCCCAGACGACTCGTAGATGTATCAAGCAGTTTCTTGCCGTTCAGCCTGCTGTCGAACGCAAAATTGTCCGATAACAGACAGACCGCCTATGCGGGCGTAACTCGCCTAGAGTTGGGGATTTAGAAGGAAAACGGGCGAAGGTAAAACTTTCGCGGCAATCTGTTCTTGATTAGGTCTGGCGGGTGGTCGCCGACGTTCTCGAGCAAACCACCCTTAGCAAATCATTATGCCCGACGGCCACGCGTACCGGACTGTCTGGTGACTCGCTTGTCTAAGCGGAAATTCGTACTACTTCACGGTTGATTGATGACTCGCCACACATTGCCATTGGCCCTTCGGTCCCTTCACCCAGGTATCCGTGAAGCGTTCGTGAACATCGAGCGGTTTGCCGTCGGGATCGGTGCCCTTGGCCTTGAAGTCTCCGGTCGCGACCGCCGCATCGCCAAACGCCGTTACCTTCAGATCGTCGTAAGCCACGCTTTCATATTTCGTGGCCTTCGCGCTGGCGAGCGACTCGGTTTTGCTGGTTACCTTGCCGTCGCTGCCCGTGTTTACAAACTTGTCGGACAGCACGGGGGCAACCATGTCGGGGTTGTTTGTTTTCTGTGAGTCCAGCCATTTCTGTTCCAATGCTGCAACAGCTTTTTCAGAACCGTCTTGCGACCATGCAGCGCTTACAAGCAAGCACACACCCGCCAGACACAATATCCACGCTCTCTTCATAGGCTTCTCCTCGATTGTTAGTCTTTTCGCGAACAGGACTGTAGTCCGCGCCATCGGGACTGTCAATGCAAGGCGTAGATTCGCTGTGGACGCGGATTTCACTTCGTTTTCCCTTTGCTCGAGAGTGCGAACTGATTGCCGTCTGGATCCTGAAACACTCCGGTTGCGCCCCAAACTTCTTTCTTTGGTTCCTGCGTAAACTTCGCGCCTTTTGCTTTCAGAGCTTTCGCGGTGGCAAAGACGTCGTCGCACCAGAACGCGATGGACTGGAATTGGCCAATGCGGCTTTCGTGGCCTTCGGGCGTGAACAAAGCGAGACCGGTTTCGGAGCCGGGGATCATGAGCTCGATCCATCTTTGCGTGGGTGTGAAGGGCTGGTCGGTGACGACCTTGAAGCCCATGGTTTCGGTGTAGAAGTCCAGCGCCGCGTCCTGGTCGCGAACCGGAATGCTGACGAACTTGATGCCTCGAACCATCGTTGAATCCTCCTCGAATTCCGGGAGCATAGCGTAGACAAAATCCGCACTGCAATGTGGTATCCGATGCTATATTGACGGTCGGTATAGCGATGATTTCCTTCGACAACTATGTGATCGATGTGCTGATGCGCGACCTGGTCGGACATGACCGGAAGCCCACCAGTTTTCTTGTATACCTGTGGCTCGATGCCGAGCAGACGCGCCGGGATGGAGCGGTGCAGGTGAGCTACGTGGAGTTGGCGGAGTCGGTGGGCGTATCGAAGAGCTCGGCGCAAGTCGCAGTGAACTGGCTGCTGCGACGAAAACTGCTGGCGGTCCGGAAGGACAGCGTCACCGCGACTCCCTCTTACACCGTGCAGAGACCGTGGAGAGATCGTGGGCGCGCGGCGCGGCGCCACTGAGATCCTCGCGTACTCGCGGGACGTTCAAGCCAGCTGCCTCATTCAGGGACAGATTGCGGCCACCGGTTCGACTGACGCTTCGCGTCCCTGAGATTTCGCTCGACCTGTCTCTTCGTCCCCTAACTGCGCGCGTGCCGTTCGGGTTTTTGCGCCCCACGCGTACATCGCCTCGAGAACCGGGAGCAGCGTCTCACCGAGGGGAGTCAGTTTGTATTCCACCTTGGGCGGAACCTCTGCGTAGACCGTGCGTCCGATCAGGCCGTCGTGCTCCATCTCGCGGAGTTGTTGCGTGAGCATCTTGGCTGTGATTCCGAGGAGGGATCGTCTGAGCTCGGCGTGGCGACGAATCTTGCCTCGAACCAGGTGCGCCACGATCAAAATCTTCCACGCGCCCCCGACGTAACGAAGGGCGTATTCACAAGGGCACTCGCGGACGGTTTCGTTCTTGAGCTTCCGCATACGACTTGCTCCAGGTATCCAACTGGGTAGTAAGTTACAAAATTGTGCGTTCTTGACTGGACTCTGCGCCTCGCCTAGCCTACGCGCACACTGCCGCTACGCATACTAGCAATGGGTGGAGACCGCGGCAAATTTGGTGGGGAGAATGATCATGGTGAGAATGAATTGCAGATCCGCGCTGGTTTTGCTGGCCGGCATCTTGATCGGCGTTTCCGGCGCGCGGCTCATTCATGCGCAGCAAACCAAGACGCCGCCCGCCTACGTTATCGCGGAAGTCGAGGTCACCGATCCGACCACTCTTCAGAAGTATGGCGAGAAGGCCCCTCAGATCGTGGCGTCTTTCAATGGGCACTACGTAGTTCGCGGCGGCAAGACCGTGGCCCTGGAAGGCGAAGCACCCAAAGGGTATGTCGTCGTCATCGGTTTCGAAAGCCTGGAGAAAGCACGTGGGTGGTACGACTCGCCGGACTATGCGGCCATCCGGCCGTTCCGGCAGAGTTCGACCAAGAGCCGGATATTCATTGCTGAGGGCGTCGTGCAGCCGTGAGGTACGGCGAACTCATTCGTTAGCCGCTACTACACGTGAGACGTTTCCTGCCTCCGAACGTCCAAGAACATCGCTGATCGGGTCTTCGAAGGATCTGCGGAGGAGTGCTTGGCGATTCTTAGTGCAAAGCGCGGCTGGTGTTTGTTTCTTGGAGTATCCATCTGCGCGATCGCATTTGCTTCCGCGCTGGCGCAGACGGAAAAGCCTGTGCTCGCTTACCACTTAACGCATGTGGATACTGGTGAGCCTTTCCCCTCGCCCGATGGGGAAAGCATCGTTTTCGAGAGCAAGGTTGCCGGCTTCTACCAGTTGTTCACCATGAAGTCCGATGGTTCCGACGTTGTGAGGATCACGCACGATGCGTGGAACCACGACACGCCTTCGTGGTCCCCGGACGGCCGGAGGTTTGCCTTCGTGTCTGATCAGAACAAGCATTCGGTTGTTTACGTCATGAACGTGGATGGGAGTGGGCTGGAGCGGTTGTCGCCTGAGAATTCGGAGTCGATCCATCCCAACTGGTCGGCCGACAGCCGGCAAGTCATCTACTGCGCGGATGACGACCTGAAGCCACCCAAGAAGAATGACGCATCCATCTACAGCGTTGATGTGCAATCGAAAGCCACCAAGACATTGGTCACTGGTGGAGTGAACACCTATCCCTCGTGGTCGCCGGATGGAAAGCGAATCGTTTTCCGGAAAATGATCGGCGATATGAACTCGGAAGTGTTTGTCGCAAACGCCGACGGATCCGAGCCCAGAAATATCTCAAACCATATGGCGTTTGACGGCTGGCCCGCGTGGTCACCGGACGGGAAGCAGATCGCATTTTCTTCGAACCGGCGCGCGAATTATCAGATTCACATCATGAACGCCGACGGAAGCGGCGTGCGGCTGGTGTCGAATACCGAGGGCCGCGCCACGGAGCCACGCTGGTCGCCCGATGGCAAGACCATCTACTTCACCAACTGCGTGAAAGTAGATTTCGGCGTGGATTGTGAAGTCATGGTGGCGCCCATAGGCAATTGAGGCAGTTCGTCACGTCCGATTCGCCCAGAATTTCTTGGGCAGGCATTTTGTAATTTCTTTCGTGCACCTGCGACCGCGAGCTGCCTGGCGGAATCAAAACGCTACAAACACCTATGAGCGCCAACATACTGCAGTCCATCGGCAACACTTCGCTTGTGCCACTTCACCGCGTTGTTCCTGAAGGTTGCGGACAGATCTTCGTCAAGGCGGAATGGGAAAATCCCACCGGAAGCATGAAAGACCGCATGGCCATCGCGGTGATTTCGCGAGCCGAGGCGGACGGACGGCTGCGGCCAGGCGGCACAGTGGTCGAATACACGGGCGGCAGCACTGGGACTTCCCTGGCGCTGGTGTGTGCCGCTAAGGGGTATTCGATTCATGTCGTGAGCGCACGCGCTTTCAGCCATGAAAAGCTCGACCACATGGTCGCCTATGGCGCGAAGTTGACGCTCGTCCCCTATGAAGGAGGCGGCATCAGAAAACAGTTATTTCTCGACATGATCGAAGCAGCCCGCAAGCTGAGCCTTGCGCCGAACAGCTACTTCACCGATCAGCTCAACAACACTGACAGCGTGGCGGGATACGCTTCGCTGGGCGAAGAAATCTGGCAGCAGATGGATGGCAAAGTGGATGCTTTCGTGCACTCGATCGGAACGGGGGCCTCTTTGCGGGGAGTGGCGAATGTGTTGCGGCGACATAATCCGAAAATCAAGATTGTTGCGGTTGAGCCGGGCGAGTCGCCGGTGCTGTCAGGCGGGAAGTCTGGCGCCCACGATATTGAAGGGATAGGGATTGGTTACACGCCGCCACTCTGGGATCCGACGCTGGTCGATCAGGTGCTCGCCGTAGCCACGGCCGATGCGAAGGACATGTCTCGGCGGCTGGCGCGGGAAGAAGGAATTTTTGCAGGCACATCTTCAGGCGGGAACGTGCAGGCGGCGATCCGCGTGGCGAAGGAGCTTGGGCCGTCGGCGAAAGTAGCGACGCTGATGGTGGATTCAGGCTTGAAGTACGTGAGTACGGATCTGTATCACAACCAGGAGGTTTGATGACGACGCCGTCAGCGTCGTTTCTTGCCTGCGGCCTCGGCAACACGCGCCTTCACGATTCGTTTGACCAGGGCTACTGGGATTGGCTCGTCGAGCGGGAAGTGGATTGTGCCCTTCGATGTTGAATAGTTCTTCAACTCAGCCTTGAATTTTGCGACCACCGACGCCGTGGGAAACAGGCTGCAGTGGCTTGCAAAAGCGGCGAACCATACTAGAACGACGTCACGCTTGAACGCCGGGATCCGGTAACTGATGGTTTCCACGGCGTCGCGAGGCACGGCCGATCGAATCGCGGCGCGCAATTTGTCGAACGCGGCGCGACTGGGTTCCGGGACCTTCGCCCGATAGCCTTCGACGCTCGCCTGAGCGTTTTTGTCGCGGGCAGCAGGTTTGCGGCGGGTCGATTTCACTTTTCGCATGTGGGGTTATGAACATCCTCACGGAACGAAATGCCCTTCAACGAATCCACGGCCTGATTAAGTTCTTCCTGGGAGCCTGCATTCACCATCTCGCCGATGAGGTAGTTTCGAAAACGTGTAAAGACTAACGAACGGTACGAGTCGCGGCCGTAGGAAAAGGAAACTTTGTAATCGGAACGGAAAAACTTCTTTCCGCCATATTCCACGGCACCCGTGTCGCGCAAGAGTTTGTTCTGATCGGGGGCGCGTTTGACCTGTGCTTGTACTGCATGGCTCACGAATTCTTTGGGGTCCGCATTCTGTTGATTGGCCGGGGTCGCGTACAACGTGATGGTATTTCCGAAAGTGCCCTGCTTGGGCTGCTCGATCATGAATAGGCCGAGTCCTCCACCTGCCTGATGGATGGCGCGCGCCGGGCCATTTATGCCCTGGTTTTTAGCCAGCCAACCGGCCGGCAAGTGGAAGGAAAATCCCAGGCATTCGTTGGTATAAGTTTCGTGCATGTATTGGCCCGCGTCGACGCGAGGCGCGGCCGCAGCTGCGGGCGGAGATTGCTGGGCGGCCGCGGTGGCTAGGAAACCAAGAAGCAGAGTCGCACCGATCTTCATCATCGCGAGAACACCACGCCGTGCGGCAGGCCGGTCCCTTTCCATCCGTGCGGCCACTGGCGGTCTTCGAAGTTGAAGCCGACATTGCCGTCCGTATCGCGGAAGGTTTCGTCCATAGTCAGGCCTCCGGTCGCGGGATCGAACTTCACGAGATACAAGCGGCCGCGTGTATTCAAACCGGCAGTCACGGCCAGGCGCTGGGTCTTGGCGTCCCACGACGTCCAGTGAGGAATGTAGTTGTCGGTCAGCTGTAAGCGCGAGACTTCCACCGGCTTGGCGCCATTTGTGATGTCGAGCACGACCAGGCCGTGAGTGGCGCGCACGCCTTCGATCAGGAAGTGGCCGACAATCGTAGGGACGCCGCACCAGTTGCCGGGGAACGTGTAGACGAGTTTTGCTTTGGGATCGTTGGTGTCGACGTCGGTGATGCGCTCGATGCCGCAGCTGAGGGTCTGCACGAAGACCGATCCATCGGGGCCGAGCCGCGGTTCCTGTGGTCCGACCTGCGAATACCGGTTCTCGCCGACGTCGAAGTACGAGGTCTTCAGCAGCTTAAGGTCCGACAGTCGCCACACCTGGTAGGTCACGCCGCTGAAAATGTTCTCGAGATGCATCGAAGAATCGGTGGCGACGACGCGGTCTTTGTCGGGGAGAACTACGAGGCTATACGGAGTCAGAAGAGCGTTTGGGAAGGCCGGATCCGCGCTGCTGGTGGAGCGCACAAGTTTTCCATGATCGTCGATCTCGACCAGGCCGCCGCTCGCGCCGCTGCCTTGCGAGACGGCGTGGTGCGCGTGCTGAAAGCTGGCGAGCACGTGGCCATTTGGCATCCGCAGATAAGAATGAGGATGCATGTAGCCATCCATGTCGGTGAATGAGGCCGCGACCTGGGGATGAATTGGGTCGTGCAGGTCGAAGATGAAAGTGCGTCCGGCTTCGTGATCGTTGGCGAAGAGCATGCCGCTTGCCGGCATGGAGTATTCGGTATGGTGGGCGCTCTTGGTGGGCTGATCGGTGGCCAGAGTTGTGACCAGACGCCCGTAGGAAGCTGAGGCCGGGTCGGCATCGATGACCACGAGAAAGTCGTTGCCCTTGCCATCCGCGTCGCCGGTCCAAGCGAAAAGATAGTGCCCCTGCGCCGGTTCCTTTTGGTCGGCGGAGAATGCGCCCACGCTGAGTGCGGTAAGCATCAGGAGCAGCGTGGCAATTGGACGTTGCATGAATCCTCCCGGGAATTTTGGCGGAAACGAAAGGATAGCAGTTTCCTGTTGTGGTAAAGGACCGCGAGTAGTTTCTGGGAGTAGTCTCCCATTGCGCTGCGAGTTGGGGTAGAGTCAGGAAGTACAGCTCTCATCTCGTCGCCGCATTCCGAGGAGGATCCATGAGCAACGATCTCTCGCGCAGAAAATTCCTGGAAAAAGTTGGATTGGGCGCGGCGACCGGCGCCAGCGTGTGGTTGCTGAAAGATGTGGCGCAAGCCGAGCCTCCGGCGGCCGCGCTGCCGACGCGCACACTGGGGCGCACCGGGGCCAAGGTTTCGATCCTGGCCTTCGGCTGCGGCAGCCGCTTCCTCATGTATGAAGATGAGGAGAAGGCGCAGGCAGCGCTGAATCACGCCATCGATCTCGGGATTACCTACCTCGATACGGCGTACGCATACGGCGACGGCAAGAGCGAGACTCGTGTGGGCAAGACGATGGCGTCGCGCCGCAAGGACGTCTGGCTCGCCACGAAAATTCCCGATCGCAGCTATGACGGCTTCAAGCGCCGGCTGGAAGGAAGCTTGAAGCGCCTGCAGACTGATCACGTAGATCTGTTACACATGCACAGCCTGGGCCACGCCGATGATCTCGCAAAAATCGAAGCGCCGGATGGATGCCTCAAGGCTGCCTTGGAAGCGCGGGAGCAGAGGATGGCCCGCTTCATCGGAATGACCAGCCATACTGACGGCGCGGTGATGGCGCAGGCGATCGAGCGGCACGATCTGGATTGCGTGCAGATGGCGCTGAATGCCTCGCGCAACGGGCGTTTCGAGGAACTTGCGCTGCCTGCCGCGAATAAGAAGAGTCTCGGCGTCATTGCCATGAAGATTACCGGGCAGGAGTTTCTGCTGGGGCAGGGGACGGGCAAAACGGATATCAATGCGCTGCTGCGCTATTCGATGAGCTTGCCGGTCACGACCGCGGTGGTCGGGATGCCGCAGCTTGAGATGCTTGAGCACAACGTCGAGATCGCTCGAGGATTCGCGCCCTTTTCCGAGCAAGAGATGGAGAAGCTCCGTAAAGATGTTTCGCCATCGCGCGAGGGGCTGGAGCACAATCTGACTGGGCATCTGGACGGGCCGACCGCCACGCCGGAGATTTTCTGGGCTTAGAGATCGGTCGCCGTAATGCATGCCATTCGCGATGCATTTGTCATCCACAATGCATTGTCATCCAGTAATGCATTGCCATCCTGAGCGCCAGCGAAGAACCTGTGTACTTTGCCGTCGCAGGCGGTGGTGCATGGGTTCTTCGCTTCGCTCAGAATGACAAAACTGTAGAGTTGTCATTCGCTCGGAGCATGGTTACCAGTAACCATTGTCGGCTGAAACCTTCGTAATCTTGTCCACCCACCCAAGCCGGACTACCATCACTTCCTCGATTTGGGCGGTGTGAAAAGATGTCCTCCCCTGTAAACACGCGCCGTTGGTTGCGTCATCCGGTAGAGTTGCCCGTCCTGGTTGTGCCTCGGGGCGGGGATTCCAAACTTGCTGTCCAGGGCCGCGGAATTGAAATCAGCGAAGGGGGCATGACGCTGTATGCGGGCGTGCCACTGAAGCCGGGCGACTACATGGACCTGGAGTTTCAGACGCCTGGCCGCACGCGCGTCTCGGCTATCGTTCGCAACCGGACCGGCTACTGCTTCGGACTGGAGTTCCTGACCCCGCTGGGCAGCGAGGCTCCCAAGGCGTCGGTCGCGGTGCGACCTCCGAAGAGCAGCACGGAAAGCGGCGACCTGCGCACCGTTCTTCGCCGCAAGGAAGTCGAGATGGAGCGCTTGCGCAAAGAGATCTCCACCCTGCGCGCCTACGGCAAGTTCACCCGCTGACCTTCCGCGCAATGGCACGTCCGGAACCTCACCTCTGAATCTTTTGGATGATTACCATGGTGGTTTTGCGATAGTCCGCCCGTCCCAAGTACTATAGCGACGCACTCTTCTCCCTCATTCTGAAGCGCGCGGTTTGAAAACTCCGCGCCGGAGTTCCGATCAGGCCTATGCCATTTCGCGCTACGAACGTTCTGCTTACGGATAATGAGGCCAGGGTCTTCGGCTGCCTGGTCGAAAAAGAAATCACCACGCCGGATTACTATCCGCTGTCGCTGAATGCGCTTATCAATGCGTGCAACCAGAAGTCGAACCGCGATCCGGTGATGAGCCTGAACGAAGAGGCTGTCCGGCAGGCACTGCATTCGCTGAATGAAAAAGGCCTCACGGGAACGGCCAGCAGCGCGGGCGATAGCCGCGTGCCAAAGTACGAGCATCGCATGCAGGAAGCTTTCAACTTCACGCGCCGCGAGACCGCCATCATGTGCGTGCTCATGCTGCGCGGTCCACAGACGCCGGGAGAATTGCGTGGACGATCGGAGCGTCTGCAGCGTTTCGAAGATCTGACCGACGTGCAGGCCACGCTGCAGAAACTCATGACGCGCGAGGAGCCCCTGGTCAAAGTGCTGCCACGCCAGCCGGGAACGAAAGAGGCTCGCTACGCGCACTTGCTCTGCGGCCAGAAGCCAGAATGGGATGCGCCCCAGTCTGTGGTGGTTGAAGCGCGCTCTGAGGGTTCTAGTGATAACGAACGTCTCGCCACGCTGGAAGAAGAAATGTTGGTATTGAAGAAAGAGATGGCCGATTTGCGCGAAGAAGTGGCGAGTTTTAGAAAGCAGTTTGAGTAGTCGCACAATAGGCCGTTGCGTGTCCCGTTGATTGGGATTCAAGCTGTGCGGGGCCGTAGTTTTCTTTGGTGAGTAACTAAAGTGAGATAGAAAAATCCCCACGCCAAGCGACGACTCGGCGTGGGGATTTCGGTTTTCTGTGCTGCTCGCTAGAAGCTGATTTTCAGGATCGTTCCATTTACCCCCACTAGCCATCCGGCGCGGGGGCTCGCGAAAGCTACGGCCCAGAAGCCGGTGACGCCATTAAGCAGATGCCACGTCTTGCCTTCATTCGGAGTCCAGGCCGCGCCGCCGGCATTGGCGGTGATCACTACGGCGCGATCGTCATCGTCGTCGTGACGGTTGTGGCGTCCACCATCCACGTAGGCCAAACCAAAAATCGCTCCGGTTACTGGAGTTGGACTGCCTAGTGTCCAAGTGCGTCCGCCATCGTTGGAGGTAGCAGTTGATGCGTTGTTGGGATCGGCGGGGTCGAGGTCGCCGCCGCCCACGATGCCGTGGCGGGAGTCGCGGAAGGCGACGCTGAAGGCGCCCGCGCTCGGGTTGCTGACCAGCGGAGTGTTGTAGGCGTTCCAGGTGTTGCCGCCGTCGGTGGTAGCGAGGACGCGGGCCGCGGTGGATCCGCCGGTGGCGATCCACGCGTTGCGCTCGCCTTCGGTGGCGACGCAGGTGCCGCTGGCCGCGAAGGAGGCTTCGCCGGGGAGAGCGGGCGGCATGTTGGCGCTGATGCTGTTCCAGGTATGCCCGTTGCGGATGCGGAGGTCGGGGAAGACGCCGTTGACGGAGTCGCTGTGGGAGATGCCTCGCGTCGGGCTCCAGAAGGCGAAGCAGTCGTAGAAAGCGCCAACCAGTTGATTCTGGAATTGCATGGTCCAGGTAGCACCGGCGTCGGTGGTTTTGTAGATGCGGAAGTCGGTAGTGTTGTTCCCGATGGATTGCAGATAGGCGACGCGATCGCTGACGCCTTCGACGTCGCGGAATTGCAGGGCTTCGGCGCCGGGTACGACGCCCGAGCGCCAGTGACGGCCGCCGTCGGTCGTGACGACGAAAGTCCCGCCGCGTCCGGAGGCCCAGACCACGCGCTCGTTCACGGGGCTGACGGCAATCAGGCCTTGCGTGGTGTTGCTGTTTTGCGGAGTGAGTTTGGGCGGACGAATGTGGTCGTCGGCAAGGGTCAGGATCGCGAATGCGAACAGGGAGATCAGAAGAACGGCCAGGGAACGCTTCAACATGGTGAGTCTCCGGAGAAATTTTCGTTGGCGGAGCGCGAGTATAGGCTTCGGAGGGAGAGAGTGTCAATTGAGTGATGCGTGAAACTGGGCGCGGGGCGGGGGATTTGGGGGAGACATCATTGGAGGGATGTTGTTCGGGTTCGTGCTGGGAAAGCTATCGAGGGCGCTTGAGAGCGCCAGCAACGCCGGGTCCCTCGACTGCGTTCGGCTAGCGCCTCAGTTCGCTCGGGATAACAGAGTTGGGGGGATGCGAATTCTGAGATACGGCGGTGCGAGATGCGGTGGTTGCGCGATCGGGAGGAAATAGGCAAGCTGGTCTTATGCCGGAGTTGCCTGACATTTCCGCCTATCTGACCGCGCTGGGGCCGCGCGTGGTCGGGCGAAGGTTAGAACGTGTGCGGATTGCTAGTCCGTTTTTGTTGCGGTCCGCGCAGCCACCCGTGTCGAGTCTGGAGGGCCGCGTTGTGCGGGAACTGCGGCGCGTCGGGAAGCGCATTGCGTTTGGGGTGGAAGGAGAACTCTGGCTTGTCCTGCATTTGATGATTGCAGGGCGCCTGCACTGGCGACCCGTCGGAGCGAAGTTGGACGGTCGGCGAAATCTGGCGGCGCTGGATTTTGCTGAGGGATCACTAGTGTTGACGGAGGCTGGGACGAAACATCGCGCGTCGTTGTATGTGGTGAGCGGTGAAGACGGGCTCGGAGCGATGGATCCGGGCGGGATTGATGTGCTCGCGAGTGATCTGAAGGCGTTTCGTGCGGCGCTGACGGCGGAGAATCGGACATTGAAGCGGGCGCTGACGGATCCTCGGTTACTGAGCGGGATTGGGAACGCGTATTCCGATGAGATCCTGCACGCGGCACAGTTGTCGCCCATCACCCAGACTCACAAGCTGAAGCCGGAGGAATGGGAACGGCTCTATCACGCTACGCAGCACACGTTGCAGTACTGGGTGAATGAGCTGCGGAAAGAGGCGGAGAAGAAATTCCCGGAGAAGGTGACAGCCTTTCGCAAGGGCATGGCGGTGCACGGAAGGTATGGGGAGGCTTGTCCGCGCTGCGGCGACAAGATTCTCCGGATCCGGTATGCGGACAATGAGACGAATTATTGCGCGCGCTGCCAGACTGGGGGGAAAGTACTGGCGGATCGGAGCTTGTCGCGGCTGCTGGGGTCGGACTGGCCTCGGACGATGGATGAGTTGGAGGCGCTGAAGAGTAAGTGAGCGGTTGCGAGCGGCGGGGAGATCCGTGGTGAAAAAATTTGACGGGCCGCAGGAGCTAGCAAGTAACTCGGGGTCCCTCGACTGCGTTCGGCTGTCGCCTCACTTCGCTCGGGATGACAAGATATTTCGGGCCGGGGACGAGGGAGAGGCTCTGCGATCGGGATTACAGGCATGCCCGGCTGCGATGAGACGCGTTACGGTGATATGGCTGTGCCCGTGCGGTTCAGGCGGATTGCGAATTGTTGGGCCAGGCGTTTTTGGCCGGCTTCGGTCAGGCGCACCGCGCGCGTGGATTTGCGCTGCGCTACTAGACGCTGATCAAACATCCAGTAGAGCAAGGCCGCGCCCAGTGCGCCACCCAGGTGGGGAACGCGGTGGCTCCAGTCGAGGCAGGCGTAGGCGAAGCGGCGTCGTTTGGCACGAGCCGTGTCAAGATCGACCCCTAGCCCACGCAAGAATTTTTCTCCTGATGCGCTGACGCGGTAGTCGTCTCCGTGTTGGTGCAAGCAGTCGATTTCTTCCAGGCGATTGCGAATGGCGACGCCTAACTCTCCGGCGAGGTGGTCATAGCAGGTTCGCGCGAACACCAGTTCGGGCGCGCTGTGCTGTGCGAGGCCGGTCGCGGCGGGCTTGCCGTGCGCGGCGGCGGCTAGCGATTCCAGGGCGACTCCGACTAGCGGTCCATTCAATCGATAAAACTTGTTGCGGCCGAGGGACTCGACACGCAGGAACTTTGCGTCGACCAGCAGGCGCAGGTGATTGCTGGCGGTTTGCGGCGACACGTTGGCGAGCATGGCCAGTTCGCTGGCGGGGCGGGCTTCGCCGCCCAGCAGGCTCCACAGCATGGCGGCGCGGGAGGGGTCGCCGACCAGCGATCCGGCACGGGATAGGAAATGTGCTGCATCCATAGTTCGATCCTACATGAACTATGGCATGGTTGCGCTGAGCGAGAATCTTTTTGTCGGAACAATAATTGCAAGGAGTCAGTGATGAAGATGTTGCGAGGAGTGTTCCTGTTTCTGGTCAGCGTTGGCTTGTTGTGGGCGATCGAGAAACCCGATGATGCGCCGACCACAACCATCGTGGGATACGTACGGGATAGCGGCTGCGTGCATCGATTTCACGAAGTGGTGAAGCCGCTGCCCAACGGATGCCTGGAGGCTTGCGTGCGCGCTGGATCGCCGCTGGTGATTCTCAGCAAGAGCGAGGAAGTGTTTCATCCTGTATCGGACGAGATGCCAGATGTGGATGTGCGCGCGAAACTGCTGCCGTTTGCCGGGAAGTACGTGAAGGTGACGGGCAAAGTCTATGAACGCGGAGGGTCGAAGGCGATTACCGTGGAGCGGATTGAGGAGGTGAAGGAGTGAACTCGGGCGTTGGGTTGCGATTTGGGGGACTCGGACGAGAATCTCAAAACGCAGAGGGCGCAAAGGAAGAGCCGCAGAGGGCGCAGAGAAGAGCCTTTTACCTGTGAAAGACACGCAGATCCGCACAGAGCAATCAGCGAGGCGTGTTTCGAGAACGCTGAAAAGAGCAAGGTCCACTTGGGTGACGTTGGTCACTGCAAATCGTGCGGAAGGAGAGTAATAAGGGAAGGCTCAGGAGGGCCTTTCTTATGACGACGATTCGGGACGTCGAGGATTTCCTTGCGCTGGAGCGGATTGCGATGGTCGGTGTGTCACGTGACCCGAAAGATTTCAGCCGCCATTTGTTTCGCGAGATGTGCGACCGCAGATATGACATGGTGCCAGTCAACCGGGTGGCGAAGGAGATTGAGGGTCGGGAATCTTTTCAATGCCTGCAGTCCGTACGGCCAGCGGTCGAGGGCGTACTGATCATGACGCCTGCCTACGAAACAATTCAAGTTGTGCGGGACTGCGCCGAGGCCGGGATTAACCGGGTGTGGATCTATCGCGCGGGAGGCACCGGGGCTGTTAGTGAAGAGGCGCTCGCATTTTGCAGAGAGCATGACATCGGCGCGGTGGAAGGACATTGTCCGTTCATGTTCTTCCAGAGCACCGGCTTCGTTCATCGGGCGCACGGATTTTTCCTGAAAATCGTGCGGCGTTATCCTGCAGCGGCGTGAGACAGGGAAATTCTGGGACGTTCGTCCGCGAACAGGTGTGCCGAACTCGTGGGAAGGCATCTTGCGAAGGAGGATGGAGAATACTGTCCTGATTTTCCACGCACTTCCACAAGGAATCGCGGGCATCCACAGTTTCTTCACAAAGGGGATCGGGTTTTTGCTTGATGCGAACACGGGTGCGGGAGCACAGTGCTGACATCGAGCGAGACGTTCTGCGTGCCCTGCCAGAGCATTACGGCAGAGCCGGCGGTGCCCAGCGATTCTCGAGGGTGAATGGCTGGGAGGGATCCACCAAGAGCGCGCTTCGGCGCGCGACTGGTTGCCCGGGCGTTGCGGCCTCCTCACCGAGTCCTCCACACAAATGGCAGGACTTGGCCGCCGGCCACCGTGGTGTTGCAGATCGACGTGCGAAGTTTGCTTAGCACGTGGCGGTCTGCCGAGTGCATCGAAAACAGCGCTTCTCGGAGCGCGTGAGAGATGGACTCCCCCATGCCTCGTGCGTGGACAAGGGTCACAGAACGAATTGCGAAACCGATGCGGTCCGGGTGGCTGGCCTGGACCGCATTTGTTTTTGGAGCAGGTGACCGGTCACAGGTCACAGGTCTCAGGCTGAATGAAGATTGGGCGGCTTTCGTTGTGGGATTTGCTTCGTTTTATTGCGTTGCCGATGCACTTGCCATTGAGATTCGTTTTTTCTTCGCCTATACTGTTTGCTAGGAAAAGCGTTGCACGTGAGCGGCCAGAAAAAAATCGGGCTTGCTCAGTTTTCCTACGCGAACACTTTGCGTCCACAAGCGAGTTCGCGGGTATAGTGCAGTTCGCTTCCAACAACAATTAATCGGATTTGCGGGCAGGGCTCATGGCATTGGCGACCACGGAATTCAATCTCAGCATGTTGCCCGCGAACGTCGAAGCCGAGCGCTCTATCCTGGGCGCGATTCTGCTCGACAATCTTGCGTACAACCAAGCGGCCGAGCATCTGCGGCCGGAAGATTTTTCGCTGGACTCGCATCGGCGCATTTATTCGCGCATGATCGATCTGGCGGAGTCGTCGCGGCCGATCGACATCATCACGCTGGTCGACGAGTTGTCGCGCAACAAGGAACTGCAGGCCATCGGGGACATGGGCTACGTGTCGTCGCTGCTCGACGGCGTGCCCGACCGGCCTAGCATTGAACACTACGTCAAGATTGTCCGCGACAAGGCGATGCTGCGCGGGCTGATTCATGCGGCCAATGCCGCCATCGGGCGAGCGGCCGAGCAATCGGATCCCGCCGAAGAAATCCTGAACGATGCCGAAGCGGCGATCTTCGGGCTTTCCGAGAAGCGCATTGGGCGCGGGTTCCTGGGCATCCAGGAGATCGTCAACGATTCGTTCGGATCGGTCGACGCGCTGTTGCAGCGCGGGCAACGCATCACCGGATTGGCCACGCACTACAACGATCTCGATGAGATGACGAGCGGGCTGCAGAAATCGGATCTCGTGATTCTCGCGGCGCGCCCTTCGATGGGCAAGACTGCGTTCGCGATGAACATCGCCGAGAATGCGGCCATCGACGATGGCAAGGTGGTCGGAATCTTTTCTCTGGAAATGTCGCGCGAGGCTTTGCTGCTTCGCTTGCTTTGTTCGCGCGCGCGGGTGGATGCGCACAAGATGCGGACCGGTTCGTTGTGGCGCGACGACATGCAGAAAGTTGTGCGCGCCATGGAAGAGCTGGCGAGTTCGCACATCTACATCGACGACACGCCCGGCATTTCGCTCAGCGAGATGCGCGCCAAGGCGCGACGCCTGCAGCAATCGTGCGGGTCGCTGGATCTGATCGTCGTCGACTATCTGCAGCTGATGTCGGGCGGGAGCAAGCGCTACGAAAATCGCACCCAGGAAGTGTCCGCGATTTCGCGCGGATTGAAGGCGCTGGCGAAGGAGCTGCACGTTCCGGTGATTGCGCTCTCGCAGTTGAGCCGCGCTCCCGAAAGCCGCGGCGGCGATCACCGTCCGCAACTGGCCGACCTGCGCGAGTCGGGATCGATCGAGCAGGACGCCGACCTGGTGATGTTCATCTTCCGCGAAGAAGTCTACAAGCAGGACGACCCTGACCTGCAAGGGCACGCCGAGATCATCATCGCCAAGCAGCGCAACGGCCCGATCGGGCGCGTTAATCTGGCGTTCCTGAAACAATCCACGCGCTTTGAAACCCTGGCGGAAGGCGGCATCTCTGCGGAGGAGTGACAGCGCTCGCGCTCTGCCCAGGGGTCACGCTTTCTCACACCAAAACGCACACCACTGGCCTGTGGAAAAGCTTGTGGAACCGAGCTACGCGTTTTCCTGTAGGCATTAAAAGCGACCACATGGTCGGCTTATTCGAGAGCCTTGCATCGCCCTAATGCACTGATTAGCGACGGTTAGATGGAATTGTGCGGCAGCGGTCAAATGCAACAGCGACGGGCGGAAATTAAAGCAACCCTTGAGATTTGCACATCTAGAAGTAATCAGGCGTTCAAAAAGTTAGTTGCAATCCGGCCTCAATTGCTGCCTTCGCCGACCTTCAGCACGGCCAGAAAAGCCTCCTGCGGGATGTCGACGCGGCCGATGCGCTTCATGCGGTGCTTGCCTTCTTTCTGCTTTTCCAGCAGCTTACGTTTGCGCGTGATGTCGCCGCCGTAGCACTTGGCCAGGACGTTTTTGCGGATGGCGGCCACGGTTTCGCGGGCGATGATCTTGGCGCCGATCGCCGCCTGGATGGCGACCTCAAACATCTGGCGCGGGATCAGTTCGCGCATCTTGGAAACCAGAGCTTTGCCGCGCTCGTAGGCGAAGTCGCGATGCACGATGAGCGAGAGCGCATCGACCGGTTCGCCCGCAACCAGGATGTCGAGCTTGACCATCGGCGATTCCCAGTAGCCGGCCAGGTGGTAGTCGAGCGAGGCGTATCCGCGTGACACGGACTTCAGGCGGTCGTAGAAGTCGAGCACGATCTCGTTGAGCGGTAACTCGTACTGCAGCATGACGCGCGAGCCGCTGACGTATTCGAAACTTTTCTGCTTGCCGCGCTTTTCTTCCACCAGTTTCAGAATGCCGCCAACATATTCTTCGTTGGTCAGGATCACCGCGAGGATGACCGGCTCTTCGACTTTGGCAATTTCGCTCTGATCGGGCCAGCGCGAAGGATTATCGACTTCGATGAGCTTGCCATCGGTGAGAGTGACTTTGTAGCGCACGCCGGGCGCGGTAGTGATGAGTTCGAGGTTGTACTCGCGCTCCAGGCGTTCCTGGATGATCTCCATGTGCAGCAGGCCGAGGAAGCCGCAGCGGAAGCCGAATCCGAGGGCGACGGAACTTTCCGGCTCGAAGAAGAAAGAAGAGTCGTTGAGGCGCAATTTTTCAAGCGCTTCACGGAGATGCGTGTGCTCATGGGCGTCGACGGTGTAGAGACCGGCGAAGACCATGGGCTTGATTTCTTCGAAGCCGGGAAGGGGTTCGATGGCGGGGCGGTCGTCGTCGGTGATGGTGTCACCGATCTTGGTGTCGGCTACGTTCTTGATGTTGGCGATGAGGAAGCCGACTTCGCCGGCGACCAGTTCGTCGATCTCGACCGGCTTGGGCGTGAGCACGCCAAGTGTTTCCACCTGCAAGACGCGGCCGTTCCACCAGAGGCGGATCTTCTGACCCTTTTTAAGCGTGCCTTCGAAGACGCGCGTCAGCACGATCACGCCGCGATAGGGATCGAACCAGGAATCGAAAATCAAGGCTTGTAGTGCGTGTTGGGCTGATCCCTTGGGCGGAGGGATGCGCTTGACGATGGCCTCCAGAACGTCGGGCACGCCTTGTCCGGTCTTGGCGCTGATGAGGCAGGCGTCGGAGGCGTCGAGGCCGACGGCGCCTTCGATCATCTCCTTGGCGCGCGGAATGTCGGCGCTAGGGAGATCGATCTTGTTGATGACTGGAATAATTTCCAGACCGTGATTGATCGCCAGGTACGCGTTGGCGAGAGTTTGCGCTTCTACGCCCTGAGAGGCATCCACGATGAGCAGTGCGCCTTCGCAGGAGGCCAGCGAACGGGAGACTTCGTAGGAAAAATCCACGTGGCCGGGCGTGTCGATGAGATTGAGCTGGTAGATCTTGCCATCCTGCGCGGGGTACATCATGCGGACCGCGTGCGCTTTGATGGTGATGCCGCGTTCGCGCTCAAGGTCCATGGAATCAAGGACCTGCTCCTGCATCTCGCGCATGGCGAGCGACCCGGTCAGTTCCAGCAGGCGGTCGGCCAGCGTGGATTTCCCATGGTCGATGTGGGCGATGATCGCAAAGTTGCGGATGTAGGCTGCTTCCATGATGGACGGGCTAATCCTTGATTCTAGCAGGGGCATAGGGGGCTCAAGGCGGCATCTGATTTCGTTACGCAAAGCTTCGTACGATCCGACCCTTCACGTTCGCCCGCGATGCAAGGCATAATCACCACTGTCAACATCTCCACGATTGAATGGACCACCACATAGTTGCCGCGGTCAGCATCACGGGCACATGTCTGGATGTGCTGGGCAGTTTGTATCTCGCATACGACTTGCTGGGCGGACAGCACGGACCGCTCCGCCTTCTTACGCGCGCGGTGACGTACTCGCTGGTTTTCGGAGTTGGTTATGCGCTCGGCCTCGGTCTGATCTTTGGGTTGGCTTCCGGGATTGCGACCGGCGTCACGCTGGCGATTGAACTGAATCGCGCGGCCCGAGGGCTCGAACATTTCTCCTTGCCGTGGGAAGTTTTGTTTTCGGCAATCCGCGGCCTCGGTTTCGGGATGGGCCTCTACCCGACTACCGGCTCCGGATTCGCAATTGCGTTTGCCCTTCTCATCACGGTCGGTCAGGCCTTCGCGTATTCCAGGGGCATGCGCCCTGCGCTGGACTATGCGGCCTTCCGGCGCCCGCGGATCACGCGCCGTCAATTCTGGGGCACCGTGGTTCGGACCTTCGGATACATGGCTACGGCCTTGGCTTGCAGCGCTTTCATTCATCACGTTGCGCATGCCTGGGCTTTTGCAATTCGCGTCGGCCTGGTGACCGGCATCGTCACTGGTGTGGGAATCACGGTGAATCCCTACATCGAGTACTACGCGGACAATCTTCCGGAACGGCGCATGGGCGTGTTTGGCATTGGACTCATCCTGTGCGGATTTGCATTGCAGTCGCTGCAGTATTGGCTGGCGCTGCTGGATGTGAAGCTGACCTAGGATGCACGATGTTTCAGGCGGCCTGCACCGCGCTTTGGGCAACGCCCAAGGTATCCTCGTCACCTTTCCGTCCTGATTGAGCAAGTTTCAATGCGCGCGACTGGTTGAATTAAAGCTGGTGGGTGGATCTGCCGATGCAGGAGAAAGGTTGCGATCCGCGAGCATTCGCTTTGCTAGACGGAGCTCGCGCGTCTCGACCCGTGGGAGATACCGTGTTGAGCTCGGAATGGGAAGCGGTTCGCACGTCTTCGCAGCGCTTCTGGCGAGAACTCTTCCGCCCAGAGCTCAGGGTGGCCCCGAACGATCCCATACACTGCGACGTGCCTACGCTGCGTGGCGCGGAAGTGGCTGCGGTTTACTACGACCAGCGCCGGGCGGGTGATTTCTACGAGTTCTTGCGGGTGGGACGCTCGCGCATGCTTTTCGCTCTTCTCGATATGGCTGGCCGCCGGGCGGATACGCGCGACATCCTTCGTGCGGCGCAGAAGACGTTTCGAGAAACTGCGTTTCGACGCTTTGCCAGCGAGGATCTCAACGAAACCACCACCATGGTTGAACTCTGCCACGCGATGAACCGAACCATCCTGCGCGGCGGCATTCGTACCTGTACCGGGTTCATTGCCTGCTACAACGAGGACTTGGGCACAGTGTGTTATGCGAACGCGGGGCATACGCCGGCGCTGGTGTGCGATACAACCGGGGTTACGTTGCTGGAGGCGACCGGCCTGCCTCTGGGCCTGTTCTCCCATGTGCCGCAGAGCGCCTCCACTTGTGTCTTGCCGCCGGAAGGTGCCCTGCTGGTTATCTCGCGTGGCATTGTCGAGGCGGAATACGAAGGAGAGGAGTTTGGTCTCGCAGGAGCCGCTACAAGTTTTCAGAGTTCGGCTGGGCTTGGCGCGCACGATGTGTGTACCGCGCTGCTGCAAGCGGCCGAGGCGTTCGCGCGTATACCCCTTACCCACAACGATGTGACAGCCCTCGCCTTGGTGCGTGCCGAGGCAGTGAATCCAAGGATCTCCCCTTGACACACCCCCATGTGACAAGTAACATCTATCCCCAAGTTAGCCCGTTCGCGGGCTGGCTTTGAATTTCATGCAGAGTGGCTGAGGGACGAGCCCTGAGACGCCACGGCAACCGGGTCGTGATCATATATCGCGACCGCCTGGTGCCAACTCTCTCCTGGAAACGGGGAACATGGGATTCGGGCAAGCGGCATTTCTACCCGTTTTCCCGTAACCTCTTTTCCTTTTCCGGAGAAGAGGTCTTCGTTTTTAGGGGATTTGCGGGACGAAGCGAATCAGCCCCTAAAGGGGCCGCGGTAAGCAAGGCGCGGGCGGCATCGCTGAAGCGATGCCCTGTTACGAACCCGATCGGCGGGTCGTTGTGCGCTTCCGCAAACCTTTCTCGAAGATTTTTTCTCCAGGGACGCTCGTTCTCAGCTGCTCGCGAGAATGCGAGTAGCACGATGGCTCAATACGAATTGCGATGTCGCGAGTGCGGCAAGAGCTGGGGAAACCAGCCCCGGTCGATCTGCGACGACTGTTTCTCTCCCCTGGAAGTCAGCTACGACTACGACCAAGCACGCGCTGAGTTTACGCGCGAGAAGATCGCCCAGCGCCCTCCCAATATGTGGCGGTATTCCGAGTTGCTGCCCCTCCCCCCGGATTTCCAAGCCAAGTTGCCGGTGGGATTTACGCCGCTGCTGAGCGCGCCCAACCTGGCGAAACAAGTTGGCGCGCAGAAACTGCACATCAAGAACGATGCCGTGTGCCTGCCGACGCTGAGCTTCAAGGATCGCGTGGTCGCGGTCGCGTTATCGCAGGCGCGCGCCTTTGGGTTCGACACAGTGTCGTGCTCGTCGACCGGGAACCTGGCGAACTCGGTGGCGGCGCAGGCGGCCCGCAATGGATTCAAGGCTTGGATATTTATTCCCGCGGATCTGGAACCCGCGAAGATTCTCGGTACGCAGGTGTACGGTGCGAAAGTCGTGCGCATCGCCGGCAGCTACGACCAGGTGAACCGGCTTTGCTCGCAGATTGCAGACGAGCATCGCTGGGGATTCGTGAATGTGAACTTGCGGCCGTATTACGCCGAGGGATCGAAGACGGTCGGCTTCGAAATCGCCGAGCAGTTGGGATGGCGGCTGCCCGACAACATTGTTGTCCCGATGGCGGGCGGATCATTGATCACGAAAATCAAAAAGGCGTTTGATGAACTGATCACGCTGGGACTGGTGGAGGCGAAGCCTGTGAAGTTCTTTGGCGCGCAAGCCACCGGATGCTCGCCGATTTCCACTGCTGTGAAGGCTGGGCGTGCCGAGATCGAGCCGCAAAAGCCTGCGACTATTGCGCGGTCGCTGGCGATCGGCAATCCGGCGGACGGTCACTATGCGATCAAGGCCATCACCAAGAGCGGTGGCTGGTCAGAAGATGTTTCGGACCCCGAGGTGGTCGAGTCGATCCGCTTACTTGCGGAAACGGAAGGCGTTTTTACCGAGACGGCGGGCGGCGTGACGGTTGGGTGCGCGCGCAAGTTGTATCGCGAAGGCCGTATCTCTCCCGAAGAAACGACCGTGCTGTGTATTACGGGCAACGGATTGAAGACGACCGATGCGCTGGCGGGTGAGTATCCAGCCGAGGCGGCGATCGCGCCCAAGCTTGCCGAGTTCGAACGGTATCTTTCGAACTCGCTCGACGTCCCGGAAACGGTGGAGGCCTGATATGTCGATCACAGTGCAGATTCCGACCGCATTACGCCGTCTCACAGACGGTGTCGGCAAGGTAGATTGCGCGGCGGCGAATCTAGGCGAGTTGTTTACGGTTCTCGATCAGAAATTCCCGCAACTGAAACCGCACTTGCGCGATGAGGCCGGAGAGGTTCGGCGGTTTCTCAACGTGTACGTGAACGAAGAAGACATCCGCTTCCTGGGCGGGCCGACCTACACGTTTCAGGATGGGGATGAGATTCTGCTCGTGCCCTCGATCGCGGGTGGGTGCCGTTGAGGATGGAGCGACGGGCAGCTTGTCCTGAGCGCAGTCGAAGAGTCCCCGCCCGTCGGCTGGCTGTTCAGCGAATGTCGGGCAACGCGAAGAAAGCTTGCTGCGGCTGCAAAAGGTGTGGCAAACACGACTTTAGAGCGCGATGCAAACGCCGATTCTGCCGCCTCATCATGACCCGATCCCGGCGCGGCACGTTGTAAAGCCCCATCGAAAACTCTACGACCCCGCGATCGCAAGCCGACAAAATTTCCAACAACTTATCAAGCTCCTTGTGAGATGTGGGGGGAGCCGGTTTTCGCCATTTGGCGGTTGTTGCCTTGGCCATGGAAGCCTCCCGGCGAGTAAAGCCCCTCGCCGTGCTCCTCCACAGATACTGCATGGAATGGTGAAAGGGAAACTCAAAGAACTGATGGATTGTATAAGTCTGCCTTCTCGGCGGCAGGAGAGGAATTCTCTCGGACGCTTTTTAGTCCACCTGACGAACCTGGCGTGTCCTTCGCATCTGGCAAATTCTAGGCCGCCTTCTCTTCTTGCCTCACCGTGAGCACCGGGCACTGGGCCAGGCGGACCACTTTTTCCGCGACTGAGCCGAAGACCAGGCGTTCGAGGCCGGTCGAACCGTGCGTGGAGATGACGATCAGGTCAACGCCTTCGACCTTGGCGATGAGGACGATCTCGTCGGCGGCGGAGCCGTGGCCTACCTGGGTGCGCACCTTCACCTTTTTGCTGACCAGTTCTTCGCGCACTTTTTTCAGATGGGCTTCCGCATCGGCATGCAGATAGCGCTCGTACTCCGGAATCTTGAAAACGTAGTTGGGGTCAGAGGGAACGCTAGGCACGGCTGGGACGATGTTGACCAGCACGAGTTCAGCGCCGAAGTGTTCGGCCAGTTCGCTGGCGGTGCGCACGCAGGTGCAGGCGGGGCCGCTGAAGTCGGTGGGACACAGGATGAGTTTGACAGGGAGCATGGTGAAGTCTCCGCCGGACAGATTATAAACCTGGTGTGAGCGGCTCGTTTCGTTCCAGCCCCGGATTAGCGTGCAAAGAACGGACGCGAACCAGGGGCACTGACGTGTCTATAACCAATTGTGGACGCTTGCCGAATCGGCGGAATTATTTTACAATCTAACTAACTGGTTAGTTAATGAGAAAGCATAAATAGACGATGGCCACTGGGCAGGCACGGGCGCGGTTGGGGTCGCGGGGTAAGCCGGAGGAAAGTCGCGCGGCGATTCTGCAGGCCGCCATCCGCGAGTTCGCGCGCGAAGGTGTGGCCGGGGCGCGCACTGATGCTATCGCCAAGGCTGCCAAGGTCAATAAGGCGCTCCTTTATTACTACTTTCGCGACAAGGACGCGCTGTACGGTGCGGCGCTGGAGCAGGTTTTTCGCGAGCGCGATGCTGTGCTCATGCCGATCCTGCACGAGAGCACTCCGCCGGGCGAAAGGCTGCTGCGCTACGTGGGCGGCTTGTTCGATTTTCTCGCGTCGCATCCGCAGCATCGCGAGATGGTGCAGCGGCAGACTTTCCTGATGCCGCGTAGTCCGCAGGCGCTGCGCGTGATGAAGTCGTACATGCGTCCCGCATTCGAAGAACTCGTGAAAGTGTTTCGCGAAGGCATTGCGGCCGGAGTCTTTCGTCCGGTCGATCCAATGCAATACATTCCGTCCATCATCGCCGTGGTGGTGCATTACTTCGGCGTGGCCCCGTTCATGAAGTTGATGACGGATCAGGATCCGCTCAGTCCGGAGCGTCTGGCGGCCCGACGGGCTGCCGTGCTCGATTTCATTTCCGCAGCTCTCTTCCAACCGACGGCCCTGCCGGTCGAAGGAGAATCCAAGTGAATCCGCGTAACCGATTTTTCATTCTGCTGGGCATCATCTTTGTGATCGCGCTCGGCTACTACTTTTTCTCCACACCCAGCAATAAGGACCTGGTGCTGATCGGCACCGTGGACTCGAACCAGGTCATCGTCAGCCCGCAGACGCAGGGAAGACTGCAGAAGTTGCTGGTCGATGAAGGTACGCCCGTGAAGGCCGGGCAGTTGATCGCGGTCATTGATCCCGCGGAACTGCAGGCGGAGGCGGCCGCAGCCTCGGCCAACATTTCCAGTTTGCGTTCGAAAGTTTCCGGGATGCGTTACACGGAGCAGTCAACGCAAGGCTCGACCAGCAGCGACGTCGCGAATGCCCAGGCTAAGCTGCGTTCCATGACTTCGCAACTCGCGCAAGCGCAAGCTGCGCTTGAACGCACCCAGAGCGACAGCCGGCGCATGATTGAGCTTGCCAAGCAGGGAGTGGCGTCGGACCAGGAACGCGTGCAGGCGGAAACGAATCTCACCGCCTCGAAGGCAAACGTGCAGTCCCTGAAGGATCAGGTGACCGCGGCGGAGGCTGACTTGAATGCGGCGGTAGCGCGCACCCACCAGGCCAACGCAGCGCAGAGCACGGTCGCATCGACGCAGGCCGATTTGAAGAATGCCGAGGAGCAGAAGCGGCAAGCCGAAGTGCGGCTTGGCTACACCAATATCTACGCCCCCGTGACTGGAACGGTTTCGGTGCGTGCGGCGAGAGAAGGCGAAGTGCTGAATGTCGGGCAGCCGATCGTGACCATCGTGGATCTCGGCGACACTTGGGTGCGCGCCGCGATTCCGGAGACGGAAGCCGACCACATAGGCTTAGGCGATACGTTGCGAGTGCGCTTGCCGGGGGGCACGGTAACGAGCGGCAAAGTATTTTTCAAAGCGGCCGAGGCGGATTTCGCGACGCAGCGCGACGTCAACCGGCGCAAGCGCGATATCAAGACGATCGTGTTGAAGGTGCGCCTCGACAATCCAAAGGGGGCGTACGTGCCGGGCATGACCGCCGAAGTTTTGGTGGGTCCCGATCAACTGAAAAGCACGTCGCGACAGGATGCGTCGGCGGAGCAGCGGCCATGAGCGCACCCAATGGCAAGGGCGTGCAGACGGGTCATGGCTGCGAGGGCCCGGAAAAGACCGGCGCCAACGCGATTGACGTGGAGCACATCGTCAAGAAGTACGGCGACTTCAAGGCCGTGGATGACGTCACGTTTCACGTGGCCGACGAAGAAATCTTCGGATTGCTGGGTCCGAACGGCGCGGGAAAATCGACCCTGATCCGTATGATGACCACACTGTTGCCGATCACCGCGGGGCGGGCCGTCGTCGCTGGCCACGACGTAGCGAAGGATCCGGACGGCGCGCGACGCTGCATCGGAGTAATTCCGCAGGCGCTGACCAGCGATCTCGACCTGACGGTGGAAGAGAATCTCAATATTTACGCAAAACTTTACGACGTTCCCACCAAGCGCAGGAAAGAAGCTATCGACGAGTTGCTGCAACTGGTTGACCTGACCAAGTGGCGCGATGCACAAACCAAAACTCTTTCGGGCGGAATGCGGCGGAGGCTGGAGATCGCGCGCGGACTGGTGCATTCCCCGCGGATCTTTTTTCTGGACGAGCCGACGACTGGGCTTGATCCAGTTTCACGCGTGGCGGTCTGGGAGATGCTGACCAACATCAAAAAGAACCGGCAGCTCACGATCCTGATCACCACCCACTACATGGACGAAGCTGACCGGTTGTGTGATCGCATCGCGATTGTCGATCACGGCAAGTTGGTGGCGCTGGATACGCCGGCAGCGCTGAAGGCGAGCGTGCCCGGATCGAATGTGATTGAAGTGCAATTCGAGCATCCGCCAGAAGATATGGAGGAGCGGTTGCGTAGTCTGCCCGATGTGACTTCAGTACAACATGAGGGAGCAGGCATGTATCGCGTGCTCACCGGCAATGGCTCGGCCACCACCACCGCGCTGGTGGAAATGGCCGTGCACGCGAAAATTCCCGTGAAAACATTGACTGTGCAGAGCACGACCCTGGATGACGTCTTCGTCCACTACACCGGACGCCAGCTGCGCGATGAACTGGTGAAGGCTTACGGATTCACGATGCCACAGGCCCCGGGGTTACGACCATGAATCGAATGATGGCGATTGTCGAGCGCGAAATGCGCAAGTTTTTCCGGTCACCGACGCTGATGCTGGCTTCGATGATCTTCCCGCTGGTGCAGTTGATCGTGCTGGGCAACGCGTTCGGCGGCAAGATCAAAGACGCGCGGCTCGGAGTTGTGGATCAGGACGGCGGTACGCAGGCGCTTAAGATCCGCCAGGCGTTCGACTCCGTGCGCGCCAACATGCGGACGTTTGTTCCCGTCTATTACGACGACGAGAAGGCGGCGCGTGAAGATGTGCGCAACGGCAAAATCCAGGGTGCAGTCATCATTCCGCCGCAGTACTCGCGGCGCGTGTATGAGAAGGATCGTCCGCAAATCGCGCTGGTGGTCGACAACAGCGACAACTTCATGAGTTCCACGCTCGAGCAGGAACTGGCCGACATCACTAACGCTCTGAACCAGCCGACCATCGAGCCGCGCCTGTTGCAACAGACCGTGCTGCAGATCGTGGAACTCTATCCGTATATCGAGTACATGAAATACCTCCTGCCCGGCTCGATCACGCTGGCCATGTTCGTATCGGTGATGATTGGGGGCGGCATGTTGTATATCGACGACAAGGCACGTGGAATCCATGAAGGCTATCTCGTGACTCCAATCACCAAGGCCGAGATGGTGTTCGGGCTGAACCTGGCGGGAGCCATCAAGGCGGTGCTGACCGGGGTGGTCATCACGGTAATCGGCGCTCTGCTGGCGGGTGTGAACACGATTTTCAATCCGGCTACCGCACTCGGTCTACTGCTGATGATTGCGCTGACCTCGATTGCATTTAACACGATGATGTTCCTGCTAATGGTGCGAGTGGACGATCCGCTGGTGCCGCGGGCGATTTTCGGAATTCTCAATACTCTGCTGTTTTTCCCGAGTGGGTCGATCTATCCGGTGCAGGCATTTCCACCCTGGCTGCGCGTGATTGCGAAAGTCGATCCGTTCACTTACGCGGTTGCAGGCTTCAAGGGACTGCTGTTGAAGGAGGCCGGATTCATGGCAATCGTGCCCGACATGGTGTATCTGGGAATCTTCGGGACAGTGGCGCTGGCGCTGGCCACGCCTCTGTTTAAACGGACGCTTTAGGCTGCCATTGCTTCCGGATCGATTACTACGATCTACAGTTTTTGCGGATCGGTCGGCCAGCCTACATTTCTGGCACCCTTGCGGAGAGCCGCGTCCAGCGCGGCGTTCCCCTAGCGCCACTTGAAGTTGCGAACATCGCGCGCGCATTGCCCTTTTTATTCCCTACACCGCAAACACTACCCTTGACGTGGTAGGGCTCCGCGGCTATGTTGTGTTTAAGAACCCTCCCATGCAGTCGATTCAGAAGTTTTCTCGTCGCCGGGTCCCAGTCTGTGTTCGCATCTCGCGAGTGGCGTTGATCGGATTTCTTCCCCTCGTCAGTTTTGCGCAGCAAGTTCAAACGTCAACGGATTCCATTCAAGTCTTGTCAGCGCAGGAGTCGTCTTCGAAAGCTGCGCAGCCGGATCTTCCTTCGCAGTCGGTGCCGCAACCCGGTTCTCCGGTGACGTCCTGCTCAATGTTGTCGCCCGCGCGCTGCTTTCGCGAGATGGCGAAAGATCAGCGGGGCATCATGACCAGCCCGATGCGGCTCGAGAAGCATGATCTCAAGTGGCTGTTACCCGGGGCCGCGTTGGTGGGTACGGCGTTCGCGCTTGATCGCAGCGCCTTGCAAGATGTCAGCACCGACTCCACGCGCGTGAAAGATTTCCAGCGGGCCTCGAATTTCACCGGGATCTACATTCCGGTCGCGGCCGCCGGGACCGCGCTGTTTGCCGGCACGATTCGTCACGACGAGCACCTGCGCGAGACCGGAGCGCTAGCTATGAGGGCCATGGCCGACACGCAATTGCTCACGTCGTTTTTGAAGTTTGCCTCCGACCGCACGCGGCCGCAGGCTAATGGACTGACGTCGCAGGCCGGATCATTCTGGGCCTCGGGACACTCATCCTCTGCTGACTCATTCCCCTCGGGGCACACAGCCAACGCGTTCGCGGTGGCGCATGTGATTGCCGATGAATATCCGGGATGGAAGGTGAAGCTGGCAGTTTACGGGCTGGCCGCGGCCACCGGATTCGAACGGATCCAGGGACGCGAGCATTTTCCCAGCGATGTGCTGGTGGGGGGCGCGATCGGCTATCTGGTCGGGGGCTACATTTTCGACCACCACTCGAGCCGTTCGAAGACTCATGTGGCCTTCGCACCCATGGTTGGACGCGGCGGAGCGGGCATCTCGCTGCGCATTTCTCGCGGAGAAAATCAGTAAAACCATACGGGCCTGCCTGGGGCACCGGGCTTCTTCCTTCGTTTTTGTGAGTGCGCAGCTCTACTTCAGGGCGGCCTTTTCCGAACTATCGTCGTCGCGCTCGCGTGGCGTCATCGAGACGACGGCATACTGGCGATCCTTGTCGTCGAGGTCTTCCACGCGCAGAATCAATTTGTCTTTTTCCATGCGGAACTGCGCTTTCTCGCCAACGGGTAGCAACACCGGGTGCTTTTCGTCCCGGGGCCGGATGCGATAGATCACTTTGTCGGATTGCAGCACGTACTCCTGGCAGAGCAGTTCGTGCGTTTTCTTGTGAGCGGAGTCGGTGCCGATGATTTCGCCAACCACGCTCTTGCCGCTGTTCTCATCGACCCCACAAGCGACCGATTCCATCTGCAGAATTTTGCCCGACTGGCGGGGCTTGGGCTCCTTCGCAAAAGAAAAGGAAACGAGCAACACGCAGCACAACACAAGCTGAAATCTCATGAAAGGTCCTCCGGAACCGCTGCGGGCTTGACGATCCCCGTTTTGCGGTACGAGGGCCATAGTTTCATTGATCCGGAGCCGGGTCTGAAGGTCCCATCGGTGGGTGCACCATGGTCATCAATTTTTTACTGTATTCGCGGCTCCGGCAATTGCTGCCTGCGTGGGAACTTTTGGACACCCGCCGGTTTCCGTTATGCTAGAGGCCTATGACACTGATGGATGCGAAAGAGTTCGACGAGGCGGGCGCCAAGCGGAAGAAAGTGCGCATCGTAGTCATCGTGGTTGCCCTGCTGGTGGTGGGATTTCTGGTCTATCAATTCCGCTACTGGCCTGAGGAGCGTCTGGTCGATAGATTTTTCGCGGCACTCGAGCGCAAGGACTTCGAATCTGCCTACGGCTTGTACATGGCTGACCCTGCCTGGCAGCAACATCCCCAGCAGTATCCCCTGTATCCATATAACGAGTTCTATCGCGACTGGGGTCCGGGCGGAGAATGGGGATTGGTGAAAAACTACAAGGTCTACGCAACTGGGGAATGTCCGCACGGCGGCAGCGGCGTGATTGTGGAAGTGATTGTGAATGATCGACACGAGCACGAGCAGATCTACGTGCAGAAGAAAGAGAAGACCTTCAGCCAGTCGCCCTGCAGTTGAGATGGTGGTCCGTCATTTCTGTCACGAAGCCCAGGATGTTTGATGCATCTGCGTTCGCTTCGTAATTCTCAGATAAAATTGCGGCCAGAGAGAAGGCTGCTGCGATGGGATTCCCAAGTACTGCACTTGCTTTTTTCTTGACGGTGTCGCTTCTAGACTCGTCGGGATTGGGGACTGTCGTTCGTCACAACGGCGACGCAGATCCGGCTTCAGGGCTGCAGTCGATACAGGCCAATGCCAATCAGACCCCTGCAGGGGTTTTGTCCAACGGGGTTTTCAACGTCAACTTCGAAGTGCGGGAAGGGGACTGGTTTCCCGAGGACCAGCATGGTCCGAGTGTGAAGATTTTCGCGCTCGCAGAGCAAGGCAAGGTGGCGCAGGTGCCAGGCCCCATGATCCGAGTTCCCGAAGGCACAGCGATTCACCTGCGGATCCACAATACTCTTTCAGTCACGGTAATCATGCATGGCATGCATTCGCATCCTGGGAAACAGGACGACATCCTCACGGTGCCGTCCGGAGAAACCAACGATTTTTCGTTTCAGGCTGGCGAACCAGGTGCGTACTACTACTGGGCTACTGCAGGAGGAGGCCTTCTGGACGGTCGACCCTACAAGGAAGACAGTCAGCTGAACGGGGCCTTTATTGTGGATCCCGTGGGGAACGTTCCGCCGGACCGCGTCTTCGTGATTGCCGCCTGGCGCGACCGCCTGAAACCGCAGGAATCGTTCGACATTCCAGTGATCAACGGCAAATCATGGCCGTATACGGAGCGACTGGAGTATTCCGTCGGCAGCGAAGTGCGCTGGCGCTGGCTCAACCCCAGCGCCCAGTTACACCCCATGCATTTGCACGGTTCGTATTTTCGCGTCGACGCTCTGGGTGACGGTGAACGCGACACTGTCCTCCCAATCGCCCAGCGCAAGACCGTGGCCACCCAATTGATTCCTGTGGGTGGGACCATGACCACGTATTGGCAGCCCAGCCAGCCGGGCCGCTGGCTCTTTCACTGCCACATCCTGACGCATATTTCGCCGGACACGATGATGCTCCGTCGCGATTTGAGTATTGCCAGCACAAGCATGGCGCACGACAGCCCTATGAAAGACATGGCAGGACTGGTCATGGGGATCACCGTTCGACCCCGGCCGGGAGATCCAAAGCCTCCAAAGCCTCCAAAGCCCCAACGCAAGCTTTCCCTAGTGATTGCAAACCAGCAAGGCGGAGAGAACAAGGCAGGCTACTCTTTAACGGAGCATGGCAAGCCCAGCACCGCCGTAAGTGCTCCGGGTCCATCCTTAGTACTCACGCAGGGAGTGCCCGTAGCCATTCGCGTGACCAATCGCTTGCATGAACCCACTTCCATTCACTGGCATGGTATCGAGTTGCAGAGCTACTACGATGGTGTCCCAGGCTGGACGGGCTTGGGCGATCAAGTCACCCCGATGATTCAACCTGGCAAAGCGTTCAATGTCTACTTCAACCCTCCGCGCGCCGGGACCTTTATTTATCACACTCACCTCAACGATATGCCGCAACTCAGTTCCGGCCTGTACGGGCCGATTATTGTTTTGCCTCCCGGCGAGACGTTCGCGCCCGAGACCGACCGGATCTTCGTCATCAGCCGCAATGGGATGCGCACGGACGGAGGGCTGCTGCTGAATGGAGCCGCGAGACCAGAGCCTCAGAAGTGGATTGCCGGCCAGCGGTATCGTCTCCGCTTCATCAACATCAACGCCAACAACACCATCATCGTAAAGTTAACTCAAAAGGGTGTCCCCACTATGTGGAAGTCGCTCGCGAAAGATGGGCTTGATCTACCTCCCGAGCAGGCGCTCACGGCTCCAGCATCCTTCTTGATTGCGCCCGGCGAAACCTATGACTTCGAGGTTCGGCCAGAACGAGACGGGGATATGGAACTTACTCTTGATCTGCTTTTACTGAAGGAGAAGGTAACGCAGACGATCCGCGTAGAAGACAGCGTACTGCGGTAGTGCGGTTTTTCTGGCGAGCGCCCCGATATTCAATTCGATTAAGACAGCTGTTCGAGTGTCTTCAGGAGTGACGCTTCGTCGCCGACATTCGAGCACGGCTTCGAGCGATCGATCTGGCGCATCAGGCCGCATAGAACTTTCCCGGGGCCCACTTCGACGAAGTGCTCGACTCCGCTTGCGATCAGTAGCTGTATGGATTGTTGCCACTTTACCGATCCCGTCACCTGTCGAACTAGAGCATCGCGACTCGTTGCCGCATCGGTAACCGCTGCCGCGTCCACGTTGCACACTACTGGGATCGACGGATTCTGAAACGTCAGCGCCGCCAGGTCGACGGAGAGCCGATCCTGCGCCGGTTTCATCAGCGAACTATGGAAGGGTGCGCTGACGGGAAGCATCACGGCGCGTTTGGCGCCGCGTTCGCTGGCGAGTTTCGCCGCGCGCTCGACGGCCGCCGTGTTGCCCGAGATCACGATTTGCTCAGCCGAGTTGATGTTGGCGGGATCACACACTTCGCCGTGTGCCGCCTCCGCGCAGACTGCGCTGACCTTTTCCAACTCCATGCCGAGGATTGCGGCCATCGCGCCGATGCCCACAGGTACGGCTTCCTGCATATATCTGCCGCGGTTGCGCACGGTGCGAACCGCGTCGGCGAACGCAAAAGTCCCCGCTGCCACATGCGCGGCGTATTCGCCCAGGCTATGTCCCGCAACGAATGACGGTGTAACTCCCTTTTCATTCAAAACGCGCCAGGCTGCGACTGAGGTGGTCAGGATCGCGGGCTGCGTAATCTCGGTGAGGCGCAGTTGCTCTTCGGGACCCTCGAAGCAGAGTTGCGACAGCTTGTAGCCCAGAGCTTCATCGGCTTCCTCGAAAGTCTGGCGAGCTACGGCGTGTCGGGCGGCGAGATCCTTGCCCATCTCGACAGCCTGAGATCCTTGGCCGGGGAACAACAGTGCAATTGCAGTCATAGTCTGGTGGGTATGTTTGGAATGAGATTTCTGAGGCTTTTGAGTTTCCTCTGTGTCTCTGTGACTCTGTGGTGAACCGTAAGTTGTTCGACGCCCTTCAGTTGCTCGCCACCGCCGCGCTACGTAAGGCCGCGATCCCCTTTTCGATCTCGTCATTCACGCGGTTCTCGGCGAATTCAGAAGCCACGCGAATCGCGTTCTTGATCGCGTTCGCATTGGACGAACCGTGAGTAATGATGCTGACGCCTTTCAGCCCCAGCAACGGCGCGCCGCCGTACTCCGTGTGGTCCAGGCGCTTCTTGAAATCGGTGAATGCGCTGCGCGAAATCAGGTAGCCGACCTGCCGGGTGACCGTGGCCTGCAACGCCTCTTTCAAAGTAGCGCGCACCAGGTTGACCACGCCTTCGGAAATCTTCAGGGCGACATTGCCCACGAAGCCATCGGCGACGATCACGTCGACGTTGCCGTTATAAAGATCGCGCCCTTCGACATTCCCTACGAAATTCAGGGGAAGCTGCTTCAGCAGCTGGAAGGATTCGCGCGTCAGCAGGTTGCCCTTGGTTTCTTCTTCGCCGATCGAGAGCAGGCCCACGCGAGGACGCCGCGTTCCAAAGATGGAACGAAAGTAGATCTCGCCCATCACGGCGAACTGCTCAAGATTGTGCGCGTCGCAATCGACGTTTGCGCCCACGTCGAGCAGCATGGCGCCCGTTCCCACTGCAGTCGGAAAAACCGCGGCCAGCGCGGGACGATCCACGCCGGGCAACGCACCCAGGATCATCTTGGCCGCGGCCATCGCAGCGCCCGTATTCCCGGCCGTCACAAATCCAGCCGCCTTGCCTTCGCGAACCAGACGAATGCCCACGTGCATGGAAGACTGCTTCTTGGTGCGGACCGCCTGCGCGGCCTTGTCTTCCATGGTGATGACTTCGCTGGCGGGAACGACTTCGATGGGGAGTTGCGAGATCCAGCGATGGCGGCCCAGTTCCGGCCGGATGCGGTCTTCCTGACCGATCAGCAGCACGCGCGTGCCGAGTTGACGGGCGGCTTGAATCGCTCCCTCGATTTCAGGTCGAGGGGAGCGATCGGAACCCATGGCATCCAGAGCAATGACGCTTGGCATGGAGGCGCTGGCGGAACGGTTAGCTGGCTTCTTTCACTTCCACTACTTCGCGACCTTTGTAGTAACCGCACTTGGCGCAGGCGCGATGCGGCATCTTCTTCTCGTGGCAGTTCGGGCACTCCGAGAGCGAGTGCTTCGACAGCGCGTCGTGCGCGCGGCGGGTGGAAGTGCGTTTCTGGGAGTGTCTCCGTTTTGGATTAGGCATGAAAAATTCCTCTTCTTTGGCTACCCCATCCAAGCTCCGCCTGGGTGGGAATTTTGGAACTGGCTCTTACTTCGCACGCCGGATCGTTTATACCGCGAAATCTTATTTCTTCAGCTTTACTTTCGCGGTCCGTCAGTGTTCCAGCTTCTCGCGCAAGTCCTTGAGCGCTGCCCATCGCGGATCGCCCACAACTGGAGGGCACGAGCACGGGTCCGTGTTCCGGTTCTTGCCGCAACTGGGGCACAGCCCATTGCAGTCTTCGCGGCAAACTACCTTCAACGGAATCGACAACAGCACTTGCTCCCGAAGCGCGTCTTCGAGCAATACACCTTCGCCCTGGTAGTACCCAATCTCTGCTTCCGCGGCTGTCACCGAGAGCTCTTCGTTCCCCGCATCGGTTCCCAACGGACGATACAGGAGATCAAACGTCCGCGCCACGTCCTGCCGCACAGGATCGAGGCAACGTGCGCACGGCAGCTCCAGGGTGGTAGCCAAGTCGCCCTGAAGACGTAAATCCTTGATTACGTTGTGCTTTCCGTGATGTTCTTCGACCAGTTGTGCGCGGCCGCTGGTCTTAAGCACCGACAACTGGCGCACATCGGCTCCCAGATCGATGGCGTCCGGAGGGAACTCCTCTTGATAATCAACAGGATGGAGTTCAAGCTCGGCAATTTCAATCAGCATCGGGAACCTCCGCGCCCACCTTTTGATACCGCGAAGGCCCGCGGAACACGCCCAGAGGCGTAAGTTCTCCAGGGAGCAACACTTAAGAATAACGGCGGTGGATGGGGGTGTCAAGAAAAGGGGATTCCCCTCGCTGCGAGCGACATCTGCTTTAGTAAGTAGCGCCGGCGTCTCGCCGGCAGTCAGGCAGGCGTCCCGCCTGCCTTGTCGAGGAACTTCCCACTGTCGTTCACTTCGTCACCTTGGTATCTTCCGCGACAGTCGCCACAAACACGCTTCCCGCCTTGATCTCAGCATCGTTTCCGTGAACAAGAAACACACCCCCAGGCACGACAAACGCGAGGCCGACGGTAGCGGGGTTGATCTGGACCTCGCGGCCTTCCTTCGCCGCTGAGCCCGTCAGCTTGACCACGGTGCCGTCGATGGTCAGGGATTCAGCTTCGAAGGAGACGAATCCGGGTATTCCGGCGACGCTCGACTTGTGCGCCTCCGTCACGTTCACGATGGCCGTAGCGCCCTTGGCAGCGATGACCGCGTCGCCGATCTTGAGATCCTCGGCGAGAGTGAGGTTAATCTTGTCGCCAACATCGGTCTTGCGGGAGCTGAAATCCGCCGCGAAAACCAACGGCACCGACGTCCCTTTGGGGAGCACACCGGGCGTACTGGGAGAAGGGGCGGCAGCAACTGTAGCCGTCGAGGCTGCGGCGCTCTTGCCGGACGGAAGATCCACGCGATAGACGGCGCTGGCAATCCGGCTGCGCGGCATGTCGGGCGCGACAGCGATCGCCTGCAGAGTGGTCGTGGACGTGATCGTGATGGGTCCGGTGTACCGCGCCGAATTGGTCGTCGGGGTCCAGCCATCGGCGGTGTAGTAGACGACGGCTCCGCGCGTGTTCTCGCGAATTTTCACGGTGACCGGCTTGGCGAACGTGCCACCCTTTACGGAGAACTTGGGCTTGGCCGCTGGTGGACAAATATGCGCCAGTTGCGCATTCTGCGAGGCCTGCTGGCTGGCGCGAGCTGCGTCCTCATTGGCCCGCTGTGCCTGGCGGATCGCGTCCTCACTCGCTCGCTGAGCCGCTTGGCTTGCCTGCTGAGCCGCCTGTTGGGCTTGCTGCGCGGCCATCATGCCTGCGTCTTGAGCCCCGAGAATTGGGGAGAGGGTGGTTACCAATAACACGATAGGGATGCGCATCTTGGTCTCCTCTGGCTCGTTGGAGGATAGGCGAGGACTTTAGGTTGCTCCCGAAAGGCATCCTTAAATGTCGGGCCCTTCCTGGCAGCGATAGGCGCACTAACAAAACGTGCGGGTCGGACACTTCTGTTCGACAAAACTCGGCCACGAGCACAACTGGCGGACAAGAGTGTCCGCCCCGCACGGTCTGTAGATATCCAGGCATCAGAGTGAACACTGGCGCAGTAGAAAGAAGAGTCTTGCCTCAAAGACGAATAGTTCGTATCGGGGCGCGCCTTCAGCCGCGGTCTTCATTCTTCACGTACCCGCGGCATTCCATCACCGGAAGCCGTGGATACTTCGAAAACCGCGCATCGCGCGCCGACAGCTCGCATCTCCAGAACACTGCTCCGCGATCCGACTCGACGATGCGTGCATTTACGCAATCTGCGCACAAGCCAACATTGGCCTGCTGATCCTCATTCTGCTTCTCCATGTCCGATGATCAACCCGCGCTCCGGCCGCGATGATTACGATCGGGACCGCCTTCCCGACCACGCCGCATAGAGCGCGCCTCCAATGCTCGATCCTGCGACCATGATCAGCAGCATCAGGAAGAGCAGGAAGCCCAGAACGACCATGACCCCGCCCGGGCTCTTGACCAACTCCTGCGCCTGCGCCACCTGCTCCGGACTATATCCGCGCGCCGTCATTTGCGACAGAGGGGTTAGCATCCAATTGCGTGTCGCGTCCGGATAGTACACGGCGATCGCCACGGTCAGCACCGCCAGGTATAGGAATCCCAAACCGCCGCTGGCCGCTCCGATCCGTGCGCCCGCTCCCGGCGTGGGCACAGCTCCGCCCAACGTGCGCCGGTAGAGCATCACGGCCAGACCACCTCCCAACATAAACGCGGGACCCAGTACGCCGAAAGGAATCACCATCGCGAGCAACGAGAACACCCCGCCCAGAGCTGCCCCCGGCAGGGCACGCGACCACTGCACCGCGCCGGTTTGTGTGGGCGGAAATGGCGGCGGAAGTGTAGGCAGAGACGGCGGAAGCAGAACGTCCGTAGAACTCTCGCCGGGCTGGGCAGGAAGCGGCTCGGATTCAACCTCCAGCACGCGGATCTGCGGCGCACCACACTGTTTGCAAAACGGCACGCCCTGCTCCACCTGCGTCCCACACTTGTGACAAGGATGCTCCACCGGAATTCAAGGTACCGTAGCCGAATGGATTCAGCAAGAAAGCGGCGTGCGACAGCGCGGGCGCGCCCGCCATCCGTACGCGGCTCGCCAATTGGTATCAGCAGATCAGGCACCGACCAATTTTATTGGTGGGTATTGCCTCCGGGATTACAACAGCCTCAAAAAAGAGTAGTCTGAACTCGTCTCCTCTAGCATTCTGCGGCGCCCTTCGGGCTGCCAATTCGCTGCGAAATCAGACAAAACATCGGCGAGCGAATGATTCGCTCCGGTACCCGACCGGCCAGATGCGGCATCCGCGCCGCCTAAGGAAAAAATGACGATTGCAATTGACCAGAAACGTACTGTCCTCTCCCAAATCATTTCGCAGAACGAAGACAAGATTCTGGCCGAGTGGATCAAGGAGATGTCCGCTGCCACGCGCCGGGACGATTTGATCAAGAATGCAGATCTCCGCGTCCAGTGTTCGGAGTTCCTCCGCCTGACCAGGAATGCGCTTACTGCCGCAGGCGCCGACTTCGCATTGCCCGCGTGGGACGGAGTTCGCCAGCTGCTGGAAGAAATTTCCCGATCCCGTGCCCAGCAGGGATTCTCGCCCAAAGAGACGGCGGCCTTCGTTTTCTCGGCCAAGCGTCCCATCTTCACTCAGATTCGCGAAGCGTGCAAAACGGACGACGACGCTTACGCGCAGGAGATATGGTCAGCCACTACTCTTCTTGACGCCATGGGCCTCTACTCCATAGAGGTCTTTCAGAAGTTGAGGGAGAATGTTGTTCGCCGCCAGCAAGAAGAGTTGCTGGAGTTGTCCACCCCGGTCGTCAAGCTTTGGGAGGGCGTACTCGCGCTTCCCATCATCGGTACGTTGGACAGCGCGCGCACCCAAATTGTCATGGAATCTTTGCTGCAAGCGATTGTGGACACAAACTCTCGCATCGCCATCATTGATATCAGTGGTGTTCCGACCGTGGATACCGTGGTCGCGCAACACCTCCTGAAAACAGTCACGGCGGCGCGCTTGATGGGCGCTGACTGCATTATCAGTGGAGTGCGTCCGCAGATTGCGCAGACCATTGTTCATCTTGGCATCGATCTTCATGACGTCATCACCAAAGCAACCCTGGCCGCCGCTTTCAAGGTTGCGCTGGATCGCCTGGGCCTGACCGCCGTCCGGGCCGCAAGTTAGGCTATACGAAGACGGACGTTGCGGTTGAGAGGTTACAGGCAGAGCGTTCTCGCCAGCGTAGTCACCCGATTAGCCCACAATCCGTTTTCACCGCCGACTAGCCGGCTTTTTGGATAGAAGTTCACGTGTTCCAAATTGAGCAGTTCACGCCCCGGATTTCTGACACTATGGATGTATGGCTAAGAAAAAAGCACCAAAGCTGTCGCCCAAGGGGACACTTGCCGAAGTGGTCGAGGAAATGACGAAGCCGAGAGAGGCTGGCTCTGCCCGAGGTGGCTCATGACGCTGACATTGATGGCATTGATGTTCGGAGTGTTCACAGTTGGCCTGGTCGTGCTCCTGATCTACAAGAGCACACTCACCATGCGCAGGGATGACCAGTTGTTTCTGGATGACGCGAGTTCGCACATGCACGCCGAGCAGATGGAACTGCTTGCCAAGGTCAACCGGCTTACCATACCGGTGCGCGTCTTGGGCATCGGGTCCGGGGTATTTCTGATGTTGCTCGCGGCCATGTGGTTCTACCAGACCCTGAACGCGATTCGGTAAGTTGAAAGGGAAGACATTGGCCCTCCGGCCAGTTCCCCTTGCGTGTGCCGGATTCAGTCGCATTCTATGGCTGTGCGATTGTGGGGTAGCGACGCAGTCCGCACGTTCGCGTGTCGGGTCTGCTTGTCTTGATTACCGCCCTCAGATCGAGTCTTTCCGGTCCCCCCGCGTCTGTACATAAACCAGCGCGAAGTCCGATCCTTTGCCGCCATCTTGCGGCCCGACTGAGACGATGTGCTGGTTGTCCTCGGTGCCCACTTTCAATTCCACCGTGGGACCGCTGTCTTCCTCGCACGTCAGCTTGTTATCGCCGCCCTTCTTGTGATTCATTTCGACATTCGGCCCGTCTTTGTGGTTCTTGGTGTGGCATTCGAGAACGCCACCGTACTTCTTCAACTGGTCGCGATAATAAGGAATCACTTTCTCTGGCGGATCGTCGCTCAGGAATTCGACCACCACCACCTTCAGGCCAAAATACTCCGAGGAGATGTTGACGTTGGCCTGACCGCCGTGGCTGTCGGAGTCTTTGGGCTTTTCGCGTGCGCCGGGATAGATCGGCAGGCCGGTATCGCGCGCACTTACATCCTTGTTGACGTGAATGCCGCCCAGCGGCGTCTGGATGTCAACGTTTTTGTCTTCGCCACTTTCCGATTTGTTTACATGGATCTTGCAGGCGGTAAGCGCCGTCATGAGTGCCGCCGCCAGAGCGGTTGCGAACACGATGCGGGCAACTTTCTTAGTTATTGTGAGCATGCTGGGAATCTCCTTGCGCGAAGCGGTCCAGGCCCGCGCCGCGCTGCGCCACATTCGGAATGGTGACCGGCAGGTGGCCACGGATCGGAATCTCTCCGAACAGGACCTTCACCGCGCTGGCCTCCGAAACGGTTTCGTTCGAAAACGTGCATAGATAATTGTCAATCTCCGGAAAGTCCGCGAGCACATACGGACTGCCCATGGCGACCACTGCGGTCTTGGCCGCCCCGTGTTCAAGCACGCGGCTCAACAGCCTTCCCGTGGCATCGGCCACCGCAACCCCATTTTTCGTGCTTCCCGGTGTCGGCGCGGCGTACACCGCGGCCACCACCACCTCTGCCTGGTCCACCGCCTTCAGAATCTCCTCCGACATGCCCGCGGCGATTCGCGGATCGACAAACATCACGTTCGCATCGGGCACACGGGCGCGGATTTGCCGGTCGAACGTCCGGCCCGCATTCATCCGCACATCCTCGGAGAACACAATCACAACCAGACGGTCGTGTGTCTCCACTGTTGACATATACGGAAGCCCGCCCACCACGGTTCCCCGGGCTTTCAGTGGCAGCACCTTGGCGTCGTCGCGGACCAGGGTGACTGCATCGTCGGCAACCTGTTGACCGCTCAGCATGTTCTGCGGCTTGCCAACTTCCTTACCAACGTTGGTCACGTCCACCAGCTTGGCCTTGTTCAGTCCGAGCGAGGCCTTGGCTTTGAGCAGCTTCAGCACCGACGCGTCAAGGCGAGCCTGCGGGATCTCGCCGCTTTCGACTGCCTTCAGCATGGCGCGGTAAGAAGCGTCGAGGTCGGCCGGGATCAGCAACATGTCGTTGCCAGCCTTGAAGGCCTCGACCGCGGCCCGGCCCACATCCTGCGCGTAGAGCCGCGTCAGGCCCGCCATGTCGAGCGCATCGGTGGTCACGATCCCGTTGAACTTCATCTGGGTCTTCAACAGGTCGGTCACCACGCGCGTGGAAGTGGTCGCCACCCGGTTCGGATCCGGTTCGAGAGCGGGCACGCTCACGTGCGCCACCATGATCGTGTCCACGCCCGCATCGATTGCTTTCTGGAAAGGGGGCAACTCGATCGACTGGAGGTGCGCCATGTCGCCATTGACGCGCGCCACACCCAGATGCGAATCCGTGGCCGTGTCGCCGTGGCCGGGGAAGTGTTTGGCGGTCGTGAGCATTCCGCCTTCATGTGCGCCCTTGACGTAGGCAGCCACCATCTGTCCCACCGCCTGCGGATCTTCGCCGAACGAACGCGTGTTGATGACGGGATTCACGGGATTGGAATTCACGTCGGCGACCGGAAAAAAATTCCAGTGAATGCCGATGGCGCGCGCTTCATGCGCGGTGATGCGCCCAAAGTTTTCGGCGTAGTCGAATTTTCCGGCTGCGCCGAACGCCATGGCGGAGGGAAAAATCGTGGGACCGTTCAGCCGTATGGATAACCCGCGCTCGAAGTCAGCGGCAAACAGCAGCGGCAGCTTCGATTCTTCCTGCAGGTGGTTGAGCAGCATCGCCGCTTCGTACGGTTCGCTTTTGATAAGGAATGGCCCATCCACCGGAACGGTCATGGTGAATCCGCCCACGTGATACTTGTTCATGGTGTCGCGCAGTTGCGCGAAGATCTCGCTGTCGTTGTTCAGGAATTGCGCGCGCGCCCACACCATGAACAGCTGCCCGACCTTTTCTTCGGTGGACATCTTGTGCAGCGTCTTCTCCGCCCACTTCTCCCCATCATGATCGAGTTGAATTGGACCCGGCTTCTGGAATTTGTCCTTTGCAAACGAAGCACTCATGAGAAGAAGAACGAGCAGCGACGCACTCAAGAAACGCATAGGCAGACGATAGCAGAAAGGCAGGTGACAGGTCACAGGAGGAGGTCACAGGTCACAGGTGACGGTCTCAGGTCTTGGGCCTTAGGTTTTGGGTCTTAGGTCTTAGGTCTTGGGTCTTGGGTCTTAGGTGTTAGATATTGGTGTCAGAGTTGAAGCGTTAGAGATGATGTAGCCCGGGGGCCCTTGCCCGCGGCTCTTGCCTTGCTTTGTCAATCAAAAATCCAAGTGCCACTCTCTAAAAACTTGTCATCAAAAATAATTGTCATAAAAAGTTCATCCTGAGCGAAGCGAAGGACCTGCTTTTTCATCCATCCAGCACAGAAGCTAATGACGAGCACTCGCTAAAACGATCCGTGACCTGTGGCCTGTCGCGCGTGACCGAAGTCCTGCACGGCCTGTTCCTGCAAACTCGCATCGTCTCCGAACCCATTCACCCAAACCACTCCCTCCTCCCGCCGAAACCACGTCATTTGGCGCTTCGCATAATTGCGATGCGCCTGCTGCGCCGCGCTGATGGCCTCTTCCCGGCCCAACTCGCCGCGCAGCAATTGCACAGCCTGCTTGTATCCGAGCGCGGCGAGCGGCCGCGCCCCCTCTCCATATCTAGCCAGAAGAGACTGCGTCTCCTCCACCAGCCCCGTCTCAAACATCCGCCGCGCCCGCGCATTAATGCGCGCGTACAACGCCTCCCGCTCCGGAAGCAGCCCGATCTTGCGAATGTGGAATCCCTTCAGCGCCTCCCGACCCTCGCTCCACATCTCGCTCATCTGGCGGCGTGCGCCCAGGCACACTTCAATGGCGCGAATCAGTTTCGGTGAGTCGTTCGGATGAATCGCCGTGGCCGCGGTCGCATCGAGACGAAGCAAAATCCTGTGCAGGTGTGCCGACCCTTTCTTCTCAGCGCGCGCGCGGAGCCGTTCGCGCAACTCTTCAGAACGCTGCGGTCCAGGGAACAGTCCGTCGAGCAGCGCGCGCAGGTACAGGCCGGTCCCGCCGACAACAATGGGCACGCGCCCACGCGACTTGATCTGGCCCAACACTGCCCGAGCCTGTCGCGCATACTCTCCCGCTGTGATGTATTCAGTAGGCGAGACGATGTCGAACAGATGATGGGGAGCTTGCGCACGTTCTTCAGCGGTCGGCTTGGCGGTGCCGATCTCGAATTCGCGATACATCGCGACCGAGTCGCAGTTAACGATTTCGCCGTGCAGCGCGCGAGCCAGCGCCAGAGACAGAGCGGTCTTGCCGCTGGCCGTAGGACCTAGGATGGCGACTAGTAACGGGTCGGCAACGCTCAGCGAAGACTCCAATGGATCGCATACCAGTAGCGGACAAGCGTTATGGTCAACAGCGTCGCCGCAACGATCAGCAATCCAGTGGTCTCTAACGCGTAGACGTGATGCCGGTTCCGACTGTGAGCAGTCTTTTCCATGGGGGAGTCTGCGCTCATTGTAGCGCCGCAGCGCGCCAGAGTGAACTCAAGAATTTACTAACAGAGTGCGCCCGGGTAATCAGGTAACCCCATACCAGATGGTCGGATACAGGGCGGAAGCGTCGGGGAAAATGGTGTCCCGCTGGCGCCTGAATAGGCCAAAATCGAAAACTATCGCGATCAACTCTGCGCCCTCTGCGTTTTAAGTTTCTGGGGAAGCACTGCCGATAGGTGGGCTGAAGTGAGGTCGATCACAACTCTCTGTCATCCAAAATTTCCGGAGACTCGCAAACGTCAGCATTTCAATCACTTCCGGATTGGAGTACCTATTTCTAATAGGTATAAGCAAGCTGTGCACATTTCCAAAGTGTGCCACGTGGAACATATCTCCACTTGGTAAACTACCGCGTCGTCGGGATGGCTATGGCAGCAGACAGGACCAAGGTCGCGCGCTTCGGTTTGTACGAGATCGACCTGGTCTCGGGCGAACTGCGCAAGGACGGCACGCGTGTGCGCCTGCAGGAGCAACCGTTCCGCGTGCTCGCGATGCTGCTGGAGCGTCCGGGAGAAATGGTCACGCGCGAAGAGATGCGCACCCGCCTGTGGCCGGGCGACACGTTTGTCGATTTCGATCACGGCCTCAACACCGCGGTGAACAAGCTGCGCGAGGCGCTGGGCGATGCCGCTGCCAACCCCCGCTTCGTGCAGACCGTGGCGCGGCGCGGCTACCGCTTCATCGCACCCGTGCAACATAACGGTGGGCGTGTCGCGAGCCCAGCGGCCGCACGTCTTGGGTCGCCTAGCGATGTTGTTGTCGAGGAGAATGAGTCTACGGCTGGCACAACTCAAGAGACTCTTCATCCCGAACTCGAAGTGCCCATGCCCCGCAGAGAATTGACGCGCGGGCTGTTCATCCTGATCCAGGTCATGTATCTCATCTTCTACATCACTGCGTTATTTCGCTGGCAAGCGGTGCAGCGCATCGCCGATGGCTTCCTGCCAGGATGGGGTGCGGAAGCGATCGTGATCGCAGTGCTGGTGACAGCGGGCGCGGGGATCCCCTTGCGTTGCTACCTGATCTCGGGTGCGGCCTTCGATCATCGCCGGCTGGGGGAAAAGTTTCAGCGACTGTTTCCGGCGATCCTGGTACTGGATGAGCTGTGGGCGATCGCGCCGTTTCTTCTGGCGGAACGGATCGGGTTTGGCCTGTCCTTCGCTGCGACCGCTGGGTTGTTGTACCTGCCGTTCTCGGAGAGAAGCCTGGTGCGGATGGCCTATCCCACGGCCGAATAGGACGCGGGATGGCTTGCCTTGCCGACGGGCGAAGACCATTCCAGCGCTCTGGGCCGGGCTGCCCGTCGCTCCTCCAGCGTCACGGAAAGTTGGGAACTTTGATTACGTAGGTTGCGTATCTGCGTCTGAGACTTGGGAGAGGTGTGCGGAGTCTCCGACTCGCAGCTTTGGATCGCACCGGCCGGAAGGAATCCCAAGATCGATGCAGCTGTGGAATCCCATCCTAGCGCAAAAGGCGCGCTAGGATGGGGCACCCTCGCTTGTGACGAGTACGACTGCAGAAATTCAGGAGCGTTTTATGCGGCGATTTGGTTGGATGATTTTGGGCTTGGTGTTCTTGTCGGCGGCGGCTTCGGCTGAGGAGTGGAACAAGAGTTTTCCGATCAGCGGAGTGGCTGACTTGCGCGTAGAGACTTCGGACGCGCAGATTCATGTCGAGACCTGGGATGAGAAGAAGATCGATGCGCACATCACGTCTACCAAGTGGGGCTTTGGGCAGGGCGGGATTGAGGTGAAAGATCACCAGACCGGCGACACGGTGGAGCTCGAGGTCCGCTTTCCGCATGGCATTCATGTGATGAGCGTCGGGAACCGGCACACCATCATTGAGATTCATATGCCGCGCGAAGGAAAGGTGCGCTTGCACACGGGCGATGGCGAGATTCAGTTGCGCGGCATGAAAGGACAGATGGACCTGGAGAGCGGCGACGGGCGCCTGGAAGTAGAGGGAGTGGATGGAACGCTGCGCGCGCACTCCGGCGACGGGCATGTGCGGGTGCGGGGGCGCTTCGACAATCTGGACATCAGTACCAGCGATGGGCGGATTGAGGCCGAGGCGCTGGCTGGATCGTCGATCGGGAGCGGTTGGAATTTGTCCACGGGCGACGGCGGGGTCACGGTGATGGTGCCGGAAAATTTCGCGGCGGACATTTCAGTGCATACCGGTGACGGACACATCACGCTTGACATGCCGGTCTCGGTGTCGGGGAAGTATGAGTCCAATAATGTTCATGGGAAGTTGAACGGCGGCGGGCCGTTGTTGAGTATCAAGACTGGCGACGGATCGGTGCGGGTCGGGAAGTCTTAGGAGCGCCGTTGGTCGTAGTCGTTGGTCGTTAGCTGAATCCGATGCTGCAATCTGTCGTGGAAACCCAACCCTAGCGCAAGAGGCGCGCCCGGATGAGGGAGCCGCCTTCATAAGCGCGGCTAACGAGACGCGGCTGCATTCGTCCAAACTCTGCTAGGTCCCCCGGGTTTCACGTTTCCATCTCTTCTGAATCTCCGAAGGAGCCGCATGCGACTTTCGAGTGCGCCGTTGATGTGGACGGTTCTTCTTGCTTCTGTTCTGGTCTCTTCTCTCTCATTCGCTCAGGAGCAACCAGCGGCGCGGGCCCGCGTCCTTGATCCTTCCTCGATGGATACGAGCGTTGACCCGTGCGTGGATTTCTATGCGTATTCATGCGGCGGCTGGATGAAGAAAAATCCCATTCCGCCGGACCAGTCGAGTTGGAGCGTGTACGGGAAGCTGCAGGATGACAACCGGGCGCAACTGCGCGGTATTCTGGAGAGCGCGGCCGCAGTCACCGGCGAGCGCACGCCCTACTCGCAGAAGATTGGTGACTACTACGCGTCTTGCACGGATGAGGCGGCGATCGAGAGGGCCGGCATCGCGCCGTTGAAAAAGCAACTCGATGTGATCGAGAAGATGAAATCGAAAGGCCAGATGGCAGAAGCTGTAGCGGCCATGGCCTCGAACTGGCCCCTGTTCAAGTACCGTTCCGACCAGGACTATCGCGATGCGACGCAGGTGATCGCGGAAGTCGACCAGGGCGGACTGGGCCTGCCGGACCGCGACTACTACTTCAAGGACGATGCGAAGTCGGAAGAGCTACGCAAAGGCTACGCGGCACACGTCGCCAAAATGCTCGAACTGCTGGGCGACAAGCCGGAGGCGGCGGCTGGGGGTGCGCAGGCAGTGATGCGCATCGAGACCGAGCTGGCACGCGCCTCGATGACGCGGGTGGAGCGGCGCGATCCGACCAGCCTGTATCACAAAATGACGGTCGCAGAACTGGAGAAGCTGAGCCCGGCCTTCGAGTGGAAAGCATTTTTCGCGAAGACTGGACCTCAAGGTCTGCATTCGTTGAACGTGGAGACGCCGAAGTTTTTTCCGGCAATGAATACTGTGATCGAGAAGGAAAACCTGCCGGCCTGGAGGGCATACCTGCGCTGGCATCTGGTGAACGCGAATGCTCGTTATCTCTCGACGGCTTTCGTGAACGAGAATTTCGAATTCTTCGGAAAGAAGCTGGTAGGGGCAGAGCAACTGCAGCCGCGCTGGAAGCGGTGCGTGGAAGATGTCGACAACGACCTGGGGGAAGCGCTCGGCCAGGCATACGCCGAAAAGTACTTCAGTGCGGAGGCCAAGCAGCAGGCGCTGAAAATGGTGAAGGAAATTGAAGTGGCGATGCAGCAGGACATCGAGACGCTGCCCTGGATGTCGGGCGAGACCAAGAAGAACGCGCTCGAGAAGTTGCACGCGGTGGCGAACAAAGTGGGATATCCGGACCGCTGGCGCGACTACAGCAAGCTGGAAATCGTGCGCGGCGATGCGATGGGCAACGTGATCCGGGCACGCGATTTTGAATTCGACCGGCGGCTGGCGAAGATCGGCAAGCCGGTGGACCGGCTGGAGTGGGGCATGACGCCTCCGACGGTGAACGCGGAGTACGATCCGCAGCGCAACGACATCAATTTTCCGGCGGGCATCCTGCAGCCGCCTTTGTTTGATGCCACGTCGGATGCAGCGCCGAATTATGGTGACACGGGCGGGACGATCGGGCACGAGTTGACGCACGGATTCGACGATGAAGGGCGGCAGTTCGATGCGCAGGGAAACCTGCGCGACTGGTGGACGGCGGCCGATGGTAAGGAATTCCAGGATCGGTCGAAGTGCATTTCCGATCAGTATTCCCAGTACGTGATCATTGACGATATCCGGATCAACGGAAAGCTGACTTTGGGCGAGGATGTGGCGGATTTAGGCGGGTTGCTGCTGGCCTACCGCTCGTGGAAAGAAGATACCAAGGGGCAGAAGCTGGAGCCGATCGACGGGCTGACGCCCGAGCAGCGATTCTTTATTGGATATGGGCAGAGTTGGTGCAGCAGCACGCGCGATGAGGCCAAGCGGTTAAGGGCGACGGTGGATCCGCATTCTCCGGATAATTATCGGGCGAGCGGCGTGGTGACGAATATGCCGGAGTTTCAGGAGGCGTTTCATTGCAAGATCGGGACGCCGATGGCGCCGGCGAACCGGTGCCGGGTGTGGTAGGTCGCTAGTCGCCAGTCGTCAGCGAAACGAAAGCGGGTCGGAGGCGGTTCGCGTGTGTTGGTGTTCGGTTGTGGAAGTGGGCTTGCGGGCTCACGCCCGCGTCGCGGAGTGCCGCCCCTACGGGTTCGCGTTCGGTGCGGAGCCTACCCCGCACTTACGTGCGGGGCTATCCTGTGCCACCGCTTCGCGGCTCTTTGCCGTTGCTGAACCAGAGCGCAGCTCGCGGCGACGTTCAGTTTCGCGACCAACGTGGAGCTCCAAATCGTTGAAAAGCGGCAGACGTGTGGGGCACCCTGTGCGCTTGCGGAGCAAGGCAGAGGTATTTCACTTTCGCTCAAGACGACAACCTTAATAAAGCTTCATTCTGGTTGCGGAATCTGCCCGGCTATTTGATTTCGGTGCCGTCGGGATTCAGGTTGTAGAAAAAGCGGAAGCGGAGGCCGAGATAGGGGCCCGGAAATTCTCTCGGGAGGGGTTGGAAAGGGTCGGAGCCGGTAATGCTGCCTTGGGCGGGCCGATTGAGAGTGACGTCGCCGGAGGAGTCGGTAATTTTCAGGCCCTGTACTGCTCCCGTCTTTCATGATAAAGAACTCGATTGTGACCCAGCCTCTTTTAAAAGACGCCGACTCGGGAATGAGCTGGTACCATCTTTGGCGAACGTCATAAAGAACACGATTCAGGTATGGGCCGAAGTCGACCCCCATCGTGTCCGTGAGAACTTCCAGCGGGCCCATCACGCCGCCCGACTTTGCCCTTGCGAGAGGCCGAAGTCTCCGCCTTCGCCGCCGTATCCGCCGCGGTTCTGCGCCGCGGCGCGGGCTGCTTGATCAATTGCCGAGCCCGCCGACACGTTTCCGCCAAACTTCACCGGCGGTTTCTCTTGCGTCTGGGGCAGTTGGAGCTGAGCGATCTGGCTTGCTGGAGAATTCTGCGGCGGCTGTTGCTGCTGAGGTTGAGTGGCCTGCTGTTGCGGCTGCTGCGTGGGCGCCTGGCCTGGTGCCGGCGCAGGCTGAATCGAGTTGCTGTCCTGCCCTTGACCCTGCATGCCTTTAGGAACGCCCGGGTGGCTGCTGGCGAAGAGCTTCCTCAATTCTTTCGGATCGACCTGCGGAGTCCTAGTGGTCGCAATCCGGTCCTTATCGGACATCACATTTGTTTTCGGACGCTCGGGCGGTTTCTGCAAATCGGGAGGCAGCTGGAGGTACGTCAAGTCGCGTTGTTTGAGCAAATCCTGCATGGAGACGCGCATGATGGGTTGCTGGTGAAGGAACACACGGCGGTAGAAGCCTTCGAGGCGCGGCTGGTTCACGAACAGGATGATGATGAGCAGGTGAACGATGACGGAAAGCCAGGCGGCTTCGCGGCGGCGCGAGCGCGTGAGGTCGTCCTGCAGATGAAGCAGAAGAGCGGGAACGGCATCTTCGTCGAAGTGGCGATAGGCAGTTTCCCAATGGCGCGCGTCGTCGAGGCCGGGCGGCTCCTGAGCGGAAGGCGAGGTGTGGCCCCGTGGAGTTGTGGGCGTAATCGACATCGTTGGGCGTTCAGCCTTTAGACACGAAGCAGGGAATCCGGGTTGCGCGCGAAAAGACTCCGGCGGCGTGCTGGGGCCAGTTTCTTCTATTCTCGCACTTTTCCTCGGAAACCGCTAAAGCTCAGAGGTCGCAAGACTTACGCGCATCCGCCTAATAACAAGTAGAACACGGGCGCCGGACTGAGACTAGGAGAGATTTGTAAAGGTTTGTAGGGGCGGGCAGGGGCTGAAGGGGTGGGAGAGATGGGCCGATGTAGTAGGTGGAGCGCGGCTATGTTGGAATTTCCCGGTCCGGAAGTGTTTGAGGCAGTGGTGGATCGGATCGAGACCGGGGTCTATGTGGTCGATGGGAAGCAGCGGGTCGTGTACTGGAACCACGGCGCGGAGAAGATCACGGGCCTGCTCACGCAGGAAATCCTGGGCCGGCCGTGCGCCAGCAATCTGGGACTAGAGACGCTGGAGCACAATCCCGCCATGTGCGTGCACCAGTGTCCGATGGAGAGAGTGGCGCGGGAGCCGCAGCCACGATGTGACGGTAAGCATGCGGCACCGCGCGGGACATTTGTTGCGAGTGCGGCTGTGGACGATGGCGGTGCGGAACGCGGCCGGAGAGATTGTGGGCGCGGTGAAAGTGTTCACCGACCGGGCGAATGCGCCGGAAGCGAGCGTGGAAAAAAGTGGAGGGCTGCTGGAGGAGTTGCATGTGGAATCGAGGCTTCCGGGGCGAGCAGCAGCAGAGGCCTTCCTCCAGGGTCAAATCGATTTCTGTATGCAACCGTCGATGAAGTGCGGACTGATCCTGATCAAACTGGAGGCGCTGGAAGAATTCCAGCGTGGGCATGGGCAGGAAGCGGCAGGCGCGATCGTGCGCGAAGTGAGTCGCACGCTGAAGGACATGATGCGGACGGGCGATTTTCTGGGACGCTGGGGCTCGGGAAGTTTTATGGCGGTGTTGCCGGGATGCGGCCAGGGTCCGCTGACGCGGCTGAGCGAGCGGATGAAAGAGGCGGCGGGACGGGTGGCTATCTCCTGGTGGGGGGACCGGCTGTCACTGAAAGTGTCGACGCGGACGGCGTTTCTGGAGGCCGGGGATTCGGTGCAGAGCGTGGAGAGCAAATTGAGTGCGGCAGAGACCCCGGTCGCAGCTGGTGGCAACGGCGCGGGAGTGTAAGCGGGCATGTTTGCCATTATCGGAATCGTGGTGGTGTTCGGCGCAGTGGTGGGCGGCTACCTGATGGAGCACGGCAACATTCGCGTGCTGCTGCAGCCGGCGGAACTGCTGATCATCGGCGGGGCGGCGGCGGGCACGGTGCTGGTCGCCAACCCGCTGCACATCCTGAAGAAAATCGCGGGCGGGCTGGTGGGGGTGTTCGGCGGATCGAAATTTACCAAACAGCGCTACCTGGAGTCACTGAAGATGATGTACGACCTGTTCAACAAGGCGCGGCGGGAAGGGCTGATCGCGCTGGAAAGCGATGTGGAAGAGCCCGACAAGAGTCCCATCTTCTCGAAGAATCCGGTTTTTCTGAAGGATCACCATGTGCGCGATTTCATCTGCGACACCATGCGCATGGCGGTCACCGGGGGCATCGAGCCGTTCGATCTGGACCAGATGATGGAAGTGGATATGGAGGTCCATCATCACGGGGCAGACGGTGCCGATTTCGGCCTTGAGCACGATGGCGGATTCGCTGCCGGGATTAGGCATCGTGGCGGCGGTGCTGGGCGTGGTGATCACGATGGGCGCGCTGGGCGGACCGCCGGAAGAGATCGGGCACAAAGTGGCGGCGGCGCTGGTGGGAACGTTCCTGGGAATTCTGCTTGTGTTACGGGCTGGTGGGTCCGCTGGCGGCGAACATGGCGAAGACCGCTGACGAAGAGCATGCGTTCTATCACGTGCTGCGAGTGGTGATTGCTTGCCTTCCTGAAAGGTACGTCGCCGATCATGGCGGTGGAGATCGGGCGACGGGCAGTCCCGGGACATGTGCGGCCGTCGTTCCAGGAAGTGGAGAAGGTGTGCCGCGGCGGCGGTGCAGTCGGCGGCTGCGGCCTCCGCGTAGAGCAGGCATATGGCGGACGACAGGCCCGATCATCATCATCAAGAAGAAGGGCGGACACGGCGGCCATCACGGCGGCGCGTGGAAGGTGGCGTATGCGGATTTCGTGACCGCGATGATGGCGTTGTTCATCGTGCTGTGGCTGATGAACACGCAGCAAGCAGGTGCAGGAGGCGGTGGGCGGATATTTCAAGGACCCGACGGGCACGTCGAAGCTGGTGGGATCGAACATGCAAGGATCGGGCGAGTCGTTCACGCTGACGCAGGACGACATGCCGAAGCTGAAGGAGGAGTTGCAGAAGTCAGTGCGCAGGGTTGCGGACTTCGACAAGCTGAAAGATCAGATCGAGATGACGGTGACGGCGGAGGGGCTGCGAATCGAATTGATGGAGGGCGAGACGGGGACGTTTTTCGAGAGTGGGAATCCGGTGCCGACCGCGGAAGGCAAAGCATTCTTGAGCGCGCTGGCCGGGGAGTTGGGGAAGCTACCGAACAAGGTGTCGATCGAGGGGCACACGGACGCGAAGCCGTTCGCGAAAGTCGGCAACTACGGCAACTGGGAACTGTCGGCCGATCGCGCGAATGCGGCGCGGCGGCTGATGCAGGATAACGGGATGGCACCGGGGCAGGTGGTGCAGATCCGGGGGTATGCTGATCAGCAACTTCGGAAGAAGGACAGTCCGGAAGATCCGTCGAACCGGAGGATCACGGTGATTGTGCAGTACACGCCCAAGAGCGACGCGGGCGCAGATGGCGAAAAAGGTTCAGAGCCTCCGAAGGATGCGGAGGCTCCGAAAGGTGCCGAGGCGGCGAAGCCTGCCGAGCACTAGGGTTTGACGACCTGCAGATTGTTGGTGACGCCGAACACACCGGAGACGGTTTTGGCGCGAATGCCGGCGGCGTTCTTATCGGATTCGTTATCGACCACGCCTTCCAGGGTTACGTTGCCGCCCTTCACGATGATCCGGATGGGCTGCTGCACTCCCATGGAGTATTTCTGCAAGCTGGGAAAGCCGTAGATAGCGCGGTACAGACGCCGGCGGAGCTGGTCGTCCATGGGCGAGGGCGGGAGAACTTCGATCTGGTTGTCGACCTTCTCGACGCCTTCGATCTTCTTCACAACGTTTTCGGCATCGCTTTTGAGAGTGGGACGGGTGACTTGGCCCATGAGGGTGACGTTGTAGCCGTCCACCTTATAGGCGAGGTTATCGAACACGCCGAGGTAGGGCAGCATGAGAAGTTCGTGGCGCACTTCTTTCTGAATGCGCTCGACGGCACGGTCGGAGGGCGGGGTTTGCTGCGCGCTGAGGGAGAGAGAAGTCACCAACAGCATCGCAACTGCAGCGAGCAACCGCGGATGTTTCATTGGGTCTCCTTATTGCAAAGATTTCTGAGTTTCTGGATCGAACGCGGGATGAACTTCTGCCGCGGAAGGGCCTTGCGCCGGCGCAGCTGCCGCCGGTCCTGCGGACAAGCGAACGATGGCGGCAGCTGCCATGCAGCGAACCGCAGGTTTCGAGTCTTCCAGCAAGGGCTGAAGGTACGGGACCTGGTCGCGATGGCGACTGGCGCCGAGGGCTTGAGCTGCAGCCGCACGAACGATCCAGTTCTTGTCGTTGAGAGCATCCTGTAATTGATGGAGCGTGTCAAGGGTGGCATCCGGTCCGAGCAGCAGTGCAGAGGTGGCGCGGGCGGAGGCGGAGCGGTCCTGGGTGAGTTCCTCCATGATCCTGATGCCCCATCCAGCCGGGCCGAACAATGAGGTGGCGGCTTCTTTGGCGCCCATGAAAGCGAGGCTCTTGGGATCATCGAGCCTTTTGCGTGCGCCCTGGAATTCATTCTTGATGAGGCCGCTCCTCATTACGCCCCCGGTGGAATTTTTTTCTCCGGAAAGAATTTGGAGAAAGACTTCACGGCCGGAGTGATTGCCCATCGACCAAAGGGATCTGGCAGCGGCGAAGCTGACGTCGGCAGACTCGTCGTTGAGAGCTTTGGTGAGCTTGGGAATCGAGGAACGGGCGCGCATTTCACCGAGAGACTTGGCGGCGAGTTCGCGAATCGACGGGTCGCTGTCGTCGAGGGCGTGCTCGAGCATCCGGACGACGTGTTTTTGCGAACCGGCGGTGCCGAGAGCAACGACGGCTTCCGCGCGACGCAGGGCATTGCGATTGTTCACGCCCGTAGACAAGATCTCCCAAGCTTCGACGGTGTGCGATTTGGCGGAAGCGACGGCGGGTTTCTGGGGCTGAGCGTCGATCGCGGTGGGCGGTGGTGGGGCTTGGGGAGTCTGAGCGACCGCGGCTGGCACGGTCAACAAGAGTGTCCAGAGAATTGCGCCAGGCAAGGTTAGGCGCGACGACTGCGCCACAGCGAGTCGTCGATCGGTATTGAGGCTCATGGGAGAGCACAATTGCTACTGCTGGATGCGTTGTCGATTACGAGAACGAGAGCCGCACTCGCGAACACTCGCTCCGTCTAGTGCCCGTTGGGGATCGTTTCTTCGCCATTCTCGGGGGTAGGCGTAGAACCGATCTCGTGTGGGGTCAGCTTGGTGCGGCGTCGACCGCCAGAGCGCCGGAGTTCGTCCTGCATGGCGCGAATGGCGATCCATTGGACGTCGCTCCGCCGGCATGGGCTGGCAATCATGTCGAACGCGCCCAAGGCGAGTGCTTCATTGTAGTGTGTGTCGAGTTCGGCATCGCGTGAAATCACGACGACGCGCGTCTTGGCGGTTTTGCTGACGTCGTGCAGCAGTTCGCGATAGGTTCCATCGGGAAGATCTTCCTCGCAGAAAATAAGCGAGGGGCGTGTACTGGGCAGCAGGGAGCGAGCTTCGCCCACACCGCTGCAAGGCACTGCCTCGATCGACCAATGGCTCATCGCAGCTGTGACCACGTCGCGATTTTCGCCCGTGCTGATCACTAGAACTCGGCCTGGTGTAGTCGTAACTTCCTCCCTCCAGGACTTAAACCGGACTTTGTAAACCGAGGCGCTTCCTCCACCTCCGACGGATGAAAGCTCCACGGCGCCAGTACCTGGTGGAACCGCTGCCAGAACGTTAATCTTGCAGGGGGAGTAAGCCCATCCGGTCAACGCCGTAGCGTTGACCGGAAGCTTACTTAGCTGGAAATTGAAGCTAAGTTAAAGGATAGACAGGATTAAGCGACTTGCACGAGCTTGTTGCGCACGGCGTAGCGAACCAGGTCGGCTACTGAATGGAGGTCGAGCTTGCGCATGACGTTGGTGCGGTGGGTTTCCGCGGTCTTCACACTGAGATTCAAAACAACGGCGACTTCCTTGCTGCTTTTGCCTTCCGCGAGGAGTTGAACGACTTCTCGCTCGCGCGGAGTGAGGCGCTCCTTGGAAATCTTGCGAGTGTCGCCGCGTCCGTCAAGGAAGCCGTTGAGCACCATTTCAGCCACGCTGGAAGTGAAGAAGGTAGTCCTGCGCTGCAGGGCCTGAATGGCGGAGACCAGATCGCGGGCGGCATCGGTCTTCAGCAGGAAACCGCGGGCGCCCACCTCGAGCACTTCGCGAACGATCTGTTCTGATTCGTGCATGGTGAGAATCAGGACACGCGTTTGGGGCGCGATGTCGACAATCTGTCGAGCGGCGTCGAGCCCGTTGAGGTTGGGCATGCTGACATCAACCAGCGCGAGATCGGGACGCAGTTCGCGCACTTTTTCCACCGCCTCGCGTCCATCCGAGGCTTCGGCGCACACTTCCCATCCGGGATGATTTTCAATAAGCGCACGGATACCGCGTCGAACAATTTCGTGATCATCTGCGATCAATATGCGAAACGTACTCATAATTCACCTCCGAGCGGGAGCTACGCCCAGGTTGGTAAGGGGTAGATGCGAAATCGAGTAAGTGCGTAGGTTTGAAATTGCAAGTGCGGAAAGGCGGGCGCACCGGCAAGAGCGCTGCCAGGCTGACACACAGCCGCTGAAAACGGTGACGGCGACTACTTCATGCATAAAGGAAAGCTTCCCTTCAGTCAAACGTCAGTTTGTAACTTGCACGAAGACAACCCTGGGTATGGCCAGAATCGGGGATGTTCGCTGCATTCCGGGCCGCTTGAGTTTCATAATGACGCGAAACCTGCCCGTCATCAACTGCGCTTTACAAATGTTTACCGTCGCATGCTTTTACAGAATAGACCCTGCATTATAGGTGCCAAACTCGTAAGCGACTGAGTTTTCGAACTTAAGGTAATCCACGCAGGCGCTGCCGGATGTAATTTTTGCCGGACCATTCAGTCGAGCTTTGCGTACTCGGCAGACCAAGGTGTCAGGCTTCAACAAGGGTGCGGTCGGCATTACAAGAATTTTGACCTACGAATCGCCAAGTTAGCTATTTGAAAAAATGATGCTCTGCATTTGCATTTCGCGACACGTGTTCGATAGCGGCCCGACCCGCGATTTTAGCGGCTGCGACGACTATCGCTGGCGTCGACCTGAACCGCTTATGGGTTGTGCAACTCAGGAATTCTCGAGTCTGCAGATTCGCATTTTTACGTATTCGAGTTTCGCACTCTACAGCTAGCACCCGATGCCCGCCTTAAACGCAGCATGTTTTCATCTGCAGCATGACAACGAAGCTGCGAGTTGAAACGCCGTCAGAAATGCAACTGGTGCGTCAGGCACAACTGGGTGACAAAGACGCATTCGCCCAGCTCTACGAAACTCACAAGAGAAGGGTGTATGCAATTTGTCTGCGGATCACTCGCGAAAAGGCGGAGGCAGAGGACTGCGCGCAGGAAGCATTTCTGCAGTGCTTCCAGAAGCTGCCAACGTTTCGTGGTGACTCGGCACTGTCCACCTGGCTCTATCGGTTGACCGTGAACGTAGTGTTGATGAGGCTGCGGACGAGCCACGGCAAGCCGGTTTCGCTGGACACGGGCGGGACGCTTCCTGATTCGAACGAGACCGCCATGGTGAACGCTTGCCCGGTAGACGATCTCCATCTGACAGGCGCGATCGACCGCATCGCGATTCATCGCGCGCTGCGCAAACTGCCGCCGGGATACCGAACGATCTTCTTACTGCATGACGTGGAAGGAAAGGCGCACAGCGAGATCGCGAGAGAACTAGGTTGCTCGATCGGCAACTCGAAATCGCAACTCCACCAGGCGCGCGTGCGACTGCGCCGTTTTCTGCGCCGGCCGCTGGGCATCCGGCATAACCCGAGCGCAATGCAGTACGAGTACTCGGTGCAGTAGTAAGAATTTAGGGGAAACACGACGGCGAGTCTAGGGTCTTTGCCTGATTCTGATGTACGCAGGGCAGACCTAAACTTCAGCACGCAGGTGGAAGAGATTTTGGCAATCCATGTTAGTCGGTCGACATAGCGACCGAGAAAGCGAGTTTCACAATGCTTTGGACAATCGCGGTAATCCTGCTCGTATTGTGGGCTCTCGGTATGGTGAGTTCTTATACGATGGGCGGCTTCATTCACTTGTTGCTGTTGCTGGCCATCGTGGTCGTCCTGATCCGCGTGATCCAGGGACGCAGTCCAGTTGCTTGAATTCCGGAGACGCGCCGCGCCCAACCGCGCTTCGAACCTGTTGCTGCGGTTTCGCGGCGCCCACGGAATTCGAGCGAGAGAGAAGAGGAACCTGAATGAGAAAGATTTTTGGCAGTTCGTTGCTGGTCGCGGCGCTTGCGATCGCGTGCATGGTTCTCTACGCCAGCGCTGACGATAAGAAAGATGTTTCCGACGAAGTGAAGCGCATGGACTCGGCGGCATCTGTTCTGAACGAAATTATGGGCACACCGGACAAAGGCATTCCGCAGGAAATCCTTTCGTCGGCGAAGTGCGTCGCGGTCGTGCCCTCCATGTTGAAGGGTGGCTTTGTGGTGGGCGCGAACTACGGCAAAGGAGTTGCGACCTGCCACACGGCCACCGGATGGAGCGCGCCGGCGCCGTTCAAACTAGCGGGCGGTAGCGTGGGCTTCCAGATTGGCGGAGAAGCCGTCGACGTCGTGATGCTCATCATGAACGAGAAAGGCATGCGCAATCTGCTGAACAGCAAGTTCAAGCTGGGAGCGGATGCTTCAGTAGCGGCCGGACCGGTTGGTCGACATGCCGAGGGTGACACGGACTGGAAGATGCGTGCCGAGGTACTCTCGTATTCGCGGGCTCGCGGCGTTTTCGCCGGCGTGTCGCTGAACGGCGCAGCCATCAGCCAGGACAATGACGAGACGCGCGTGCTGTACGGCAATGATGCGTCGTTCCAGAAGATCCTGACGGGCGGAGTACCCGCTCCCGAGGGGTCGGAGACTTTCCTGTCGACCGTGAAGAAATATTCCGTGGCCGCCAAGTCCGACGAGAAGGCGGAAAACAAATAAGTTCTCTCTCTGTGTTGATTCGCCCAGCGCTTCGGCGCTGGGCTTTTTTATTGTCGTAGTCGAAGTTTGTGGGCGGCCATAAGCGCTACGTGGGTGTTCTCCCGAGTTTGCATTTCACCCGCCTCTGCGTTTCTTGCGTCGTACTCTTCTAATGTGCCTGCCCGATGGTTTGGAGAATCGGCTCCAGGAAGCGGCCGTATTTGTCTAACGTGGCTTCATCGTTGTGGGCCTGCGCTGTTCTTACGGCCATGGCCGTGGCGGGCGTCACGATTTCGAGCCGGCCGACAAAGACGCGCACGATCTGCGCCGGCACCGGATCGATAGCGAGAGGCAAGATCTTGTCGACGAATCCGCCCGGCACGATGTAAATCAGCCGACTGCCTTCTTCGAACCACGAGTCCTTCCAGGTCTCAACCATCGCGTGGGCTTCGTCCCGAAACAAACCCTGGCCGACGAGAATCTCTTCCAGGTCGCCGTACAAAGAGTCAATGTTTCCGTTCAGCGCCGGAGGGTCCAGAGTCGTTGCACTGGTTAGCGCGCCGGTCAAGCGATAGCCAACTCGTTCACCGCGGCGTTCAAAAAGAATGGCGTTGGGAATCTCTTCCCCGCTAAGACTTTTGACCACGAGCTTTCCGTGAGAGGTCAACCGGGCGGAAATGGGCAATGGGCTGGCGGAAACTCCTCGATAAAAGAGGAACTTCTCTCGCTGCTCCCCCGTGGTGGCCTGGACGCGCAGTGGCGAGGAAGCGGTCTCGCGAGCAGCGTAGTAGCGATTCGGCTGCTTCTCGCTCGGGAACTCGCCAGCCAGATTCGGAGAGACCGCGACGTGATTCCACTCAATGCTGCCGTCCAGCGATAACCGGCTCAAGCTGGTATCGGTCATGACTCCGCCCGGCTGAACGCGATCAGCATGGGGATACCACTCAGTAATGAGCCCCTTAGCGAAAGACACCTTCGCCGACACGGTCAGGTCGCGCGGAGAATAGAAATAGAGCACTGGCGTTTCCATGCGAATGGTGCCACCGAGCCCCAGCTTGAAGTTAACGTCGCTGATATGCTCCACGAACTGGGGTAGATCGGTGGACGGGGGAAGTCGAGGCAAGCCTAACGGCAACCATTCGACTGCCCGACCATCCTGGCCGGCAATAGCGGTGAATGTTCCCCACTCGTGGGCCGTGAGGTCTGGAGCGGTGTGCTGCTCGTCTGCGGTCCACCCCGTGAGCGAGAAGGCCAACAGACCAGCACACGCCAACAGCCCACAGGCCGACAGAAGGGGAAGCCACGATCTAACTTCCCCTGCAGGGAGAAACTTGCCGATTGCCGGGTTCATTGCTAAGACCTCCCAGCCGGGCCGGCGACCGGACGTTTGGAGATGGTCTCGTGTTTGAAAATGGAGGCCAGGTTCCGAGCGAGGAGAGAATCGCTTTTGGCTCCGGCCATCGCCTTTTGAACGTGATCGCGGTGAGCGCTTTCAGGGCCCATCAGGGTGATCATGGCAGCCGCGAATTCCATTTCTGGATCCGATCCGCGCAAACTGATCGCCTTTCTTACCCAGCTATATCCGTCGAGCCCGGCCGCGGGGTTGGGCTCGCCTTTGCCCATCCATTGCTTGTAAGCCTCGGCCAGGTAGCCGACGTCGAACCACGCGAGGGCATCCGGGCGGCCGGCGGCATCTGAGTTCGCCGCGCGCGCCTGAAGTCGTGTGATCAACTCCTTCGCCGCTTGCGGGTCCTGGCGAGCGTAGATTGTGGCCCGACGTAAAGTCTCCATGCGCACCAAGACAGGCGCGTGCGAATCTAGAATTGCCAGCGTCTCCTGGCTGAGATTCTTCAGGTCGTAGCTCGTGTCTCGTGTGTAGTTGAGCTCAACCCAGGGCAGCGACTTCGCTTGCCCAATTTCAATGGGATGGCAGATAAGCGGCGGTCCGGCTTGTGCGAAGGTTGTAAACCCGAGCAGAACGGCCGCTGTGCTAAGCGCGAGGCGCGAAAAGGCATGTCCATTCATTCCTTGTCCCCCCAGCTTGTTGATTTACCCCACGCTTCAAGAGACGCCGGAAGAATGGCAGCTGTTAACAGGCCGACGCGCGATATGCGGACGAAACTGTAGGTCGAATTACGAGGTGGAATGCTGCAGATTATTTTTCGCGAACGGGTGTCGCCCTTCCAGCCCAGGAGCGCGCCCAATGGCGCCAAACCGAGATGTCGTCAAACCCAAGCTCGTTCCACCACAGGTCGAGCATGGGCTGATCGCGTCGCAAGATCTCTTCTTTCGTGACAGCGGCAGGAGGAGGCACGAACTGGCTCAACCGGTCGTAGACAAGGACTCGCTGCTGGTCATCGACACGCGTCAGGAGATGCCACAGCGTGAGGGCATCGCGTTTGCGAGCCTCGTTCAGTACGATCGCCACATCATGTGCGCGCTGCTGCGATGTGGTGTCTTCAAAATCGAACCTCGCCAACGCGGAGCGGAACTCTGCGGAGGCATCCTCGAAATATGGCGTCCCGGGACCGACCTTCGGCCGGGTCGAACAAGCAGCGCCCGCCGGGATAAAGGATTCGTGGCCATTCAGCTTGAATCCGACCCATCCCAGAGATGTGCGCACCACGCCTGCGCCCGAATCGTCGACCTGCAAAGTGTAAGCACAACCCAGATCGACCGTGACGGCCGAAGGCGTGTCGACCACGAATTGACCGGGAGGCGCCCAGATATACGTATGAATCGTTCCGCGATCCAGAGCAATCCGCTTCAGCCCTGCGCCCATGTTCAGCAGGCGCAAGCGTGTGCTGGGGTCCACCTCGATCTTGCCGGTATCGTCCGCCTGAAGGCTGGCCCGCGACTGACTGTCGGTTTCAAGCATTTGGCCAATGCCGAGACGGCTCGCTCCTTCTTTCGCGCTGATCGTTTTTTGTCCGATTCGAAGCGTCCCTTGTACACCAGACACATTCCAACCCGCGAGAGTAGTTGGCGTGGGCTTCGTTTTGTAGACCAGAAATGTCACTGCAACGACGGTTGCTATGCCCACCGCTGCCGTAGCTAGGGCGGGGAACAACCGCAGGCGCCAGGAAAAGAATGCCCATCGTCGCTCGAGGACGATCTCCGGAAAAACCGGGATTGGAGAATCATGTCGAAACCTCCGGAGTAGCGTTTCCAGATGCTGGATCTCTGGATCGGGCTCGCCAGATCGGTCCCACAGATAGTTGTCACTCTCTATCGACGGTCGGTTTTCGGTTTGATCGTTGCCCGTGTCCATGACTAGGACCTCTCCTGTTCTGGCCCAACGCGGCTCGGGCCCGCGCTTAGCTTGGCGCGGAGTTGCTCCATGCCGCGATGCAAGTTGACGCGCACCGAGCCGTGCGTCATCCCAGTGCGAGCTGCAATTTCAGGCCCGGTCATGCCCTCGACCAGCCGCAGAATCAAAGTCTCCCGATAGGTTTCGGACAGACTCATGACCGCCTCGAGAATTGCGGCCGACGTGGAATCCTGATCGCCGTCGGACGTTGCACGCTGAATTTCTTGGTCAGAGGCATCAGCCGGCAGTGGTTCCTCTGGCACCGATCGACGGTGATAATCGTGCGCCACATTTCGAGCGATGGCTGCCAGCCAGGCTCCAAAGCTTGCCGTTTCGCGCAGCGTTGACAGCCGGCGAAGTGCCCGGATGAAGACATCCTGAACGAGGTCATCCACATCGCCGACCGGGACCTTCGCCAGCAGAACTCCGTGGACCATGCGAGCGTACCGCTCATAGAGCCGTCCAAATGCTGTGCGGTCGCCGTCGCGGGCCGCAGCCACTGAGGTCGCGTCGTCGGAGGCTTCCAACGCGGACGACTCCCTCGGAGGCCCGGGTCGAAGGCCTGCCGCGAACAGGTCAACTCTGTCGCCGGACCTGGCCATGCGTGCAAAAATCCCCGCTAGATGATAGACGTTCGCGGGGAGGGGAGTGTTAACAGTCCGCCGGTTGTTGGCCAACGGAGAGAATCCTGCTCAAGTTAGTGCTTCTGGGTCTGCCCCCGCGACTGTCTGCGCGAGGCCGGCGCTACGACTTGGCAGCGTGCGCCCCTCTTTCACGGCTGTACTCGATCAATGCTTCTCTACCTGGTGCGCAGGATATCTTCGATGTCGGCGATTTTTTCGCCGATGTGGTTCAGCTTTCTGGCGAGGCCCTGAATTTCGGATTCAGCGCGCCGGTTCACATCGTAGTCCAGTTCGCCGCGCAGCCGGTCGCGCGTATCTTGCCGGTTCTGGCTCATCATGATGACCGGGGCCTGGATGGCGGCCAGCATGGAAAGGAAGAGATTGAGCAGGATGAAAGGATAAGGGTCCCAGGCGCGGTGGCCGAGCGTGATGTTGATGACGCTGTAAATAACGAGAACGCTCAGAAACAGGATAATGAAAGTCCAGGAGCCACCGAACCCGGCCACGGTATCGGCGATACGCTCGCCGAAGGTGGCGTCCTTGTCGATGACGTCGTTGGGGTTGCGCATGGCGCGCACGCGGACCAGTTGTTGCGACGCATGAAACTGGCGGCCGAGTACGGTGAGCATGTCCATACCGGCGAGGGGCTTGCGCTGGAGCAGCACCGAAATGTCGTTGCGGTCAACTTCGAGGCAGACGGTTTCGTCGAGGGCGATGGCCGTGGTCTGATGCGGAGTCTGCTCGAGCATGGAAGCAAAGCCGAAGAACTCGCCGTGCTGCGGTTCGTCGACGACGACTTCCTGATGATCCTGATCGACGGTAGTAACGCGAACCGTTCCGGAAACCATCACGTAGGCCTGTCCGCCGGGGTCGCCCATCTTGTAAATGCGCTGACGCGGGGTAAAGGTTTTGAGCTCTACCTGGCTGGCCAGGACGGCGGTTTCGTCTGCGTCGAGCAGCGCGAACAGGGGAACGTGCTTCAGGATCTCGGGATTGCAAGCCATCGAATGCCTCGTGGGTTGGGTGGTTGTTGCCCGACGCCGATCGGGCGACAGTAGTTTATAGGGGCCGTGGCAGGAGTGCATCCCCACCGGTCAAAGGGCTCTCGCATTCGGCAGGATGGCTGAAGAAGCCGCCAGGCAAGGCTGATGGGCAAGGACACTTATTCGGCCTGAAAAGATTTTGTCGGTTTTCCATCCGAACGGAGGTAGACTCTTGTCCCACTTCTGCTTGGCGCGGGATGGCCGCCAAGGAGTTACCCATGATTTCCACACTTGAAACGGCCGTGCTGCGGCTGAAAAGGGGTGACGGCCCGTCGTACCAACTCCTGCGGAAGGTTCACCGCTTTTGCGTGTCGGCAAATCTGCCGGTGCCGGAGGTGGCAAAACCGATGGGACGGTTGATCTACGACTTGCAGTTGTATGCGCGCGTAGCGCTCAAACGCGTGTGCGCGTTCCTGTGGTTGCAACCGCTGTTCCGGTCGCGATGCGAGTCGGTTGGGCAGCGGCTCAGCCTGATCGCTCTGCCGCGGGTGGTCGGGCATGCGTCCATCCTGATCGGCGATGATGTGCGGCTGAGCGGGACGTTGGGAATCGTGTCGGGACGCACGTTTGACAAGCCAGTGTTGAACATTGGGAACCGGGTGTTTCTTGGGCACGATGTGGAGATCAGTTGCAACCGCGAGATCGTGATTGAGGATGACGTGATGGTGGCGGGTTGTTGCCGGATTTCCGACAACGACGGGCATTCGGTGAACATGGAGCGGCGCATCATGGGAATGCCGCCGGGGCCGGATGAGGTGCATCCGGTGCGAATTTGCCGGGGCGCGTGGATCGGATTCCGGTCGTTCATCCTTAAGGGAGTGACGGTAGGCGAGGGAGCGGTGGTCGGCGCCAATAGCGTGGTTACGCGGGATGTGCCGCCATATACCGTGGTCGCGGGATCACCGGCAAGGGCGGTAATGTCGATTCCCACGCAGGAGATTCGGGTTGAATTGCGTGTCGGGGAACGCGAGGCCGCGTAGGGGGCTTGTGGGCTTATGGCCACGTCGCCCGAGTGCCGACCCTAGGGCTCACGTTGTTTCTCGCTTTTACCCAGTGCTTACGCGCTGGTCCTCTGCCGCCGCTTTGCGGCTTGGGCGGCAGAGTTCGAGGAACTTGGGGTCGACTTAGAACCCGAGTTCCTCTTGCGTCGCTGACTTTACATCTGTGACGACACAGAAGCTGTTCAAGCAAGAGCCTGTGGCTTGCACCACAATTTTCCATCCGCTGTTTCAATGATCGCCCCTGCACATTTGCTTACGGTTTTTCATTCCACCACCAGAGCGAGGGCAGTTTCTTTTCCGTGGGCCAGACTTCGTTCAGCGTGTCGCCTTCAAACAGTTCGCCGTCTTTCATGACGTAGCGGATCGACTCCGTGTTGCGGATGTCGTCCAGCGGGTTCTTGTTCAGGACTACCAGGTCGGCCATCTTGCCGGGTTCGATTGAGCCCAGGTCTCTGTCGAGGCCGAGGGCTTCGGCGCCGTGAATCGTTGCCGACTTCAGAACTTCCATGCTGCCCATGCCGCCCGCGGCGAGCGACCACATTTCCCAGTGATAGCCGAGACCCTGGAACTGTCCGTGGCTGCCGATGCAGACTTTGCCGCCCGCTTTCATGATCTTGGCGTCTTGCTTGGCGAGGCGGGGGAAGGCTTGCTCGTCATCGCGCACCCAGATCGGGCGGCGCCGAGTGTGGTCGTCGAGGATGTTGTGCGGCATGAAGTGGCGAATCTTCGGGTTGTCGTGAACCTCGGTTTTTTCGTACCAATAATTTTCCGCCCAAGGACCGCCATAGGCCACGATCAGCGTGGGCGTATAGAAGATGCCGGACTTCGCCATGAGCTGAACGACGTCGTTGTAGAGCGGCGTGACCGGCATGCTGTGTTCGTTGCCGCTGAAGCCGTCGATGACGTGGCTGAGGTCGAGTTTGGTGTCGAGGCCGCCCTCGGTGGTTGGCATTACGCCTTCCGACTTGCAGGCCATGACCATCCACTCACGCTGCTTGCGGTTGCCGACCAGATACGACTTCAGGTACGGCGTGCGATAGAAGCGCTTGTACTTCTCGACTACACCCTTGGCGTCGTCGAGCGACTGGAAGTCGGTGTCGGGGAAGACACCGGGGCCGGTGGAATATGCGCGCGGGCCGATGATGTCGCCGGTGTCAACCATGTCTTGATAAGCGAACATGTCGTTGGTGGAAGTTTGCGGATCGCGGCCGGCAGTGACGCCATAGGCGAGGTTGGCGAGGAATCCCCAGTTCTGCAGGTCGAGCACGCCCCGGCGGATTTCGCTCCAGTGCGGGTGAATGTCTATGAAGCCGGGGACGACGGTGGTGCCAGTGAGGTCGATGACTTTCGCGCCTTCGGGCACGGAGACTTTCCCGTGCTCACCGATGGCGGCGATGCGGTTGTCTTTGACGACGATGTCGGCGTTGGAAATGATGTCATCGCCGTGCATGGTGATGACTTGCGCGCCACGAAGAACGACCGTGCCGCTGGGGTGGTGGCGTGGAAACTCCAACTTGATCGGGATCTCTTCGGGCTTAGGCTTCTTGGCCTTGGCTTCTTTCGAGCCGGAGGACGCGTCGGAGTCGGTGGAGTCTGAGGAGTCGGAAGTGCTCTTCTTGTCTTTGCTCGCTTTCGCGCGCGGCGGCTCGGGAGGTTGTGGCGGCTCAGGCTTAGGCGTGGGTGCGGGCTTGGCGCCAGTGTCTTCCTTCTTTTCTTTATCTTTCTCGTCTTCCGGCTTCGGCTTTTCGAATGTCACCCTGTCGATGGGCAGGCGAAGGAACGTAGAGCCAACGGCCCAGGTGATGGTCTTGCTGTCGGCGGACCATCCCATGAAGTCGGCGCCGATGTCGGTGAGCTTGGCCAGAGGAAGCACGGCTTTGTTGATGTCGACGGTGGGAGGCTCGCCGCCCATGTGGGGAACGGCGAGCAAGTAAAGCTGCGTGCTGACTTGCGCGAGAGCCCAGTTGCCGTCGGGGCTGAGGCGGACGTCTTCGGCGGGATTGCCTTCGCCTTTTTCGGGTGGCTGCGGAAACCACACTTTGCCGACGACCTTCACGATAGTGCGGCGGTCGGTGCCGTCGTAACGCATCGACGTGAGGCCGGCATCGGAGTAGACGTAGACGCGATCCTTCTCAGGGCCGAAGTGCGGGTGCTGGCCTCCGCGGGCGGGCAGGATGAAGTTGGCGTCGCCGCCGTCGGCCGGAAGCCAGATCAGGTCCATCGCTTCCTGATGGCCAAACTCATCGAATTCTTCCACGTGCGCGATGCGCGGAGCGCGGAGGGCAACGATGCGCTGACCGTCGGGCGACCATGCAGGATCGCGGTAGTAGGCGGGCACACGCGTGATTTGTTGTGGAGAGCCGGAACCATCGGCACGCGTCTTCCAGATGTGACCACCTTCTTCGGCCCAGGTAACGTAGGCGAGCCATTGTCCGTCGGGTGACCAGGACGGCTGGAATTCGCGATTCTGATCGTTGGTGACGCGCTTGGGCGTGCCGGAGGGGAGATCCATTACATAAAGATGAGTGAGGGCGGAGAAGACGAGGCGCTTGCCGTCGGGCGATTCGGTGGGCCCTTGCGCGATGCGTAACTGCACCGGGCCTTCTTCGACTCGCATGGGCAGGTTCAAGTTGGGACCGAGGTCGCGGGCGACTTTCGCCGTGAATGGGATCTCGTGGTCCTCGCCGCTTTCGACGCTGACGCGATGAATCTTGCCGCCCCAGGTGGCGACGACCTCCTTGCTGTCGGGTGTGAAGGTGTAGCTGGGGAGGAAGTCGCGCGTGAAGAGGGATTCCTGGTCGTCGCGCTGCACGGGGTACTTGAGCCAGTGCTCCTCGGCGGTCTTCATGTCCCGGATGCGGAGGCCGGTTTCGGTTTCGTAGCGCGTGCCGTAAACGAGTTTGTTGCCGTCGGGCGAGATTACCGGACTGAACGCGCTGCCAGGCGCGTCGGTGACGACGTCTTCTTCGCCAGTGACGCGGTCGCGGCGCGCAATCTGCGAAAGCGGGAACGAAACGTTGTAAACCTTGTCGAAGAAGCCGCCCCGGGTTGTGTAATAGAGATAGCGGCCGTCGCGCGAAGCCGAGGCGCCGATTGAGTGGCTCCAGTCGCGCGGACTCGCGTCGGGCTTCGCTTTGCCCTTGGTGATCTGAACGCCTGCGCCGCCTTTCACGTGATACATCCACAGCTCGAAGGTCTGGACAGGGAATTGGCTCTCGCGCGCGGCGATGACGTACTGACTGTCTGGCGTCCAGGTAGGCGTGGCGAATTCGACTTGCTCGTCCTGGCTGAGTTGCTTGGCGCCGGTGCCGTCGGGCTTGGAAATCCAGACACTCTCGGCCCCGCCGCTGTCACTGACGTAGGCGATGAAGTTGCCGTCGGGCGAGTAGCGCGGCTGGTTGTTGAATCCCATGCCGGTGGTGATTTTCTTGGCTTCGCCGCCGGTGAACGGGATGGTGTAGAGATCGCCGAGCAGATCGAAAATGATGGTTTTGCCGTCCGGAGAGACGTCGAGCGAGAGCCAGGTACCTTCGTCGGTGGTGAACTCAACTTTGCGAGCGGGTTTGAGCGGGAGCTTCTCTTCCTTCTTCTTATCGGAAGCTTCCCTCTTCTTGTCGACGGCCTTTGTAGATTTTTCGGCCTGGGCGGGTAGGGCGAATAACGCGATCAGAAGCAGGAAGAGAGCGCAGCTGCGCTGCGCGCGGCGGTGCGAAGGCATTGGGAGTGTCTCCATCCGGATGGCGATTTGGCGCGCGTAATCCTAGTGCGTGTGCGCAGGGGAGTCAATTGCTGTGCTTTTGACGGGCTGTGGCGGAAAAGGTCGCGACGTTCGCGGTACTACTGGCGGACGCGGGGTCCTTCGACTGCGTTCGGCTGGCGCCTCACTGCGCTCAGGATGACAAGACTGAATAGAACCGTCTTTAGTGGTTCTTCGCGGAGACTACTGCAACGCCGTAGATAGGTAGGCTTAAGGTTTGCTTCTCTCCCCCTTCGAGGACGTCGGTCATTGTTTGCGGCAACGCGATGGTCTGGGTCTGCTTGGAAAAGTTGATCAGGATGAAGACTGTGCCTTGCGCGCCATAGCGTGGAGACACTTCGATTCCGTCTGGGACCTCGCCCAGGGCTGGCTTCACGCCGCTGGTGGTCGTCATCCACTTGGCGGCTTGTTGCATGGTTTTTGGATCGAGCCAGGCGCCGATGTAAGTGATGCGGCCGCGTCCTGCCTTCCTCGTGATCGCGGCGGGCTGGTTGTCGAGCCAGCCATTGCTCTTGCCATAACGCATCAACACTTGAGTGTCAGCATCGCGCGTGCTCAGCAGTTCGGCCCAGAGGCCGCCTTCGCCCGATCCCCAATCGCCTGAGAATGGAACTGGATCGGTGAGAGCGTAGTACTGGTCGACGCGGCCGCCCAGCAAATCACCCAACGGGCCGGGCTGGCGCTGGGGTTGGAGGGCGTTGTCGTCATCTTTCATGGCGGAGCGCTGGCCGAGTACGAGGTGGCCACCGTTCTGGACGTAGGTCATCAAATTCTTCGCTGCGGCGTCGGAGAGCACGTTCAATCCGGGAGCGACGACGAGTTTGTACTGGGTGAGGGCAGCCGTGGGCGGCACGATGTCGATGGACTGAGCAATGGCCCGGATCGGCCCATAGTAGCTGACGAGTTCCTCGACCGGATCGTAGTTCTTGTTGTGCTTCTGCCACTGGATGGCCCAGCGACTGTCGTACGAGTGGAGGATAGCAACCTCCGAGCGCACCGTAGTGTTGGCGAGAGTGGGTGCGGCTTTCTCGAATTCCTTGCCGATCTGCGCGACTTCGCTGAAGAGCGGAACGGGCGTGCCGTCAGATCCTACGATGACGCCGTGATACTGCTCCTGTCCGCTCAGGGCGCTGCGCCACTGCCAGTAGCTGACCGCGTCCGCGCCGTGCCCGACGTCGTGCCACGCCATGGCGCGGACTTCCCCTTTGTCGAGCGCGTTGTTGATTTCGGCCCAGTTGACGGAGCCGGGCTGTGTCTCGATCACCCAGAAATTCTTTTGCTTGAAGCCGCGGGTCAGGTCGTGGGTCGCGCCGTTGCGCGCGGGATTCAGATGGCCCTGGCCGACGTAGTCGTCCCACGCCGCCATATCAAGATCCTGCGAAACGGTGTAGTGATCGAAGCCGTCGAACCAGCCCATCATGTTTGTGGTGATGAACTGGCGCGCGTCGACGTTGCCGCGGATGACGTCGAGTTGATTGCGTTGATAGCTTTGCCAGGTGTCGCTGACGAAGCGCATCCAGCTCAGGAGCAGGCCCGGATTGCCATAGCCCGTCTGGATCGGAATCTGATCCCATGAGGAGTAAGTCTGGCTCCAGTAGGCTGTGGTCCAACGTGCGTTGAGATTGTGGAGGGTGCCGTAGCGCGCCTTTACCCATTGCTGAAACTGCGCCTTGGTCGCCCCGTCGAAAGAAACCTCGGCGTACTCGTTGTCGATCTGCCAACCGAGTACGTTCGGATTGTGGCCGAATTTCCTGGCGAGCTGCTCGGCGATCTTGCGCGCCATTTCGCGATATTTGGGATTGGCAAAATTGAATTGCTGGCGATTGCCATGCTGATCTTTGCGGCCGTCTTCGAGAGTGCGCAACGTTTCCGGATATTTCTGCGTCAGCCAGGCAGGAGGTGCAGCGGTCGGAGTCCCGATCACGGTAGAGATGTCGTGACGTGCGGCGGCGGCGATCGCTCGATCGAGCCAGTCGAGATCGTAATGGCCTTCTTCCGGTTCCATGCGACTCCAGGCAAATTCGCCGACGCGGACCATGTGCACACCGGCTTGCTGCATGAGCGCGAGGTCAGCTTCCCAGCGCGCTTCCGGCCACTGTTCGGGATACCAGGCCGTGCCGAGAAGAATTGGATGACTTTGTTGCGCGAAACCCGAAGCGCCGAACACTATAACGATGAGGATCAGCAGGACAGGAAGGTTTGGGGAAGGTTTCATTCTGATCTCCGAACAGATTTCTCGATCGCGTCACCGTCTGAACATCAAGAACGTTGTTCAGCCGCGATCGCGAAAGTGAATCTTCGAAACATTCTGCAGTCGATCGGCCGCGGCCTCTGGAGTAATGTCGCGCTGGGGACCACCCAGCATTTCGTAACCCACCATGAACTTCTGAATGGTAGCCGAACGCAGCAGCGGCGGGTAGAAATGCGCGTGCAGGTGCCACTCCGGGTGACGCTCGCCGTCGGTGGGGCGTTGATGGAAGCCCATCGAGTACGGGAACGACACTTCAAACAAGTTGTCGTAACGGATGGTGATCTGCTTGAGGATCTCGCCGAGCAGGTTGCGTTCGTTGTCTTCCAGGTCGGGAATAGCTTCCATGTGACGCTTGCTGATCAGCAGCGTTTCGAATGGCCAGACCGCCCAGAAGGGCACGAGCACGGCGAACGAGTCGTTCTCGCAGATAATGCGCTGTTGGAGATTACTTTCGAGACGCAGGTAGGCACACAGCATGCACGCCTGGTGCTTCGCCGAATAGGCAGTGAGCGCCGCCTGCTCGCGAATCGCCTGATTCGGCAGATGAGCCGTGGCCCAGATCTGGCAATGGGGATGCGGATTGCTCGCTCCCATCATCGCGCCGCGGTTCTCGAAAATCTGCACGTGCTTCACCCATGCAGGGCTGCTTAGTTCGTTGAACTGATCGATCCACATGTCGACCACAGGGCGAAGTTCGGGGATGCTCATGCGCGCGATAGTGAGGTCGTGGCGCGGAGAAAAACATCCGACCCGGCAAATGCCGCGCTCCGTGCCGGCGATCAGTAGATCGTCATGGTCGATCCCTACCAGCGGCGGATCGGGAAGCAGCGCGGCGTAGTCGTTGTCGAAAGCGAAAGTGCCGGAGTAGTTCGGATTGCGCGATCCGCCGGCGCGCGCGTTCCCGGGACACAAGTAACAGTTCGTATCGAACTGGGGCGCGTCCTCGACCGGAGCTTTCTCAATTTTGCCTTGCCATGGCCGCTCGGTGCGATGGGGCGAGACGATCACCCATTCCTGGGTGAGGGGATTGAAGCGGCGGTGAGGCGTGTCCTTGAGTTGATCGAGATTCATGCGTCGTTTCGAGACAGAGGATGCTAGTTGGATTGATAAGTGGCACTGCGGCCTCAGGTGACCTCGGACACGCCGTCGGTAGCGTTCAGGATGTATGTTTCAGGATGGATTCCGGTGCGCGCCTTGTACTGGGCCGCAAGTTCGTGCTCGACGGACTCGGCTGCGCGTTCGTTAACCAGATTCACGGTGCATCCACCAAATCCGCCACCCGTCATGCGGGCGCCGATAACGCCGGGAAGGCTCACTGCGATCTCCACCATGGTGTCGAGTTCCGTGCAACTGACTTCGTAGTCATCGCGCAGGCTGCGGTGGGAGTCAGCCATGAGCGTGCCGACGGATTCCAGATTTCCGCTGGCAAGCGCGTTCGCCATTTGCAGCACGCGTTCATTTTCTGTGACCACGTGACGGCAGCGTTTGTGAATGAGGTCAGGCAACAGGTGACGGTGTTGTTCGAGTTGAGCCACACTCACGTCGCGCAGAGCTTGAATGCCCGGCAGCGTAGCGGCCAGGATCCGGACTCCTTCCTCGCACTGCTGGCGGCGCAGGTTGTACTCGCCGGCGGCGTGCTGGTGCTTCACGCCTGTATTGCTGACGAGCAAGCGCAGGTCTGCGGGAATTGCGAGCAAAGAAGCATCGAGACTGCGGCAGTCGAGCATGAGTACGTACCCGGCCCGGCCATGCGCAGAAATGAACTGATCCATGATGCCGCAGCGAGCGCCCACGAATTCGTTTTCGGCGCGCTGGCAGGCGAGGGCCAGTTGCTTGCGGTCCACAGTGTGGCCATTGGCATTCAGCAGGGCGGCGCCGGTAGAGACCTCAATGGCCGCGGAGGAGCTCAGGCCCGAGCCTAACGGAACTTCGCCGCTGATCACTAGATTCGCTCCCCGAAGCTCGAAGCCGGAATTTTCGAGCGCGATGGCCGTACCGATGACGTAGTCGCTCCAGTCGCCGCGTGGTGATGGACTGGGGGGCTCGAGGTCGCAGACAAATTTCTCGGCGAAATGGGCGGAGTAGATGTGCAATTCTCGATCGCGGCGCGGCGCGACGGCGACCGAACAAAAGAGGTCGATGGCCGCGGGCATTACGAAGCCAAGATTGTAGTCAGTGTGCTCGCCGATGAGATTGACGCGTCCGGGCGCGCGGAAGATGCGGCAGGGACCGCCGAACACCCGCTCAAAAGTTCGCCTCGCATCGTGGGTCAGTGGTGTGCGAGTCTGCGGGGCAGGCAGCATGTTTCTGGGGGTTCCGGGAGCGCTGCGATTGTAAATGAGAAAGCGGCGATGCCCACTGCGATCATGCCTCTGGACCCGAATGCCGAAAATCAGAAATCCGCAGAAAAAGGGGCCACGGTTGTGGCCCCGGTCTGATCGGTGTGAGTTGGGGGAACGTTATTTTACGTGGATGGTCTTGCCGTCGGGGTCAAGCGTGCCCTTGATGCGAACCTGTTTGCCTTCGTACTTCTTCAGCTCTTCCTGGCGGTCGACGTCATAGGTCTTACCGCTGGCATCCTGCAGAACAAATTTGTCGCCAGACTTGGAGACGGTTCCGCTGAAGGTCTGGCCGTCGCTGGCAGACTGCGCCTGCGCGTCAGGACCGCTCTGGCCGGCTGGCGGCTGCGCGCCCGGCTGCTGGCTGGGCGAAGACTGGCTGGGATCGGTCGCGCCGGGCTGCTGGCTCGATGGCGGCGTTCCGGGCTGATTCTGTCCTGGCTGTTGCGACTGCGTGGACGGCGTGCTCGGCGACGGCGAGCTGGCATCAGGTTGCTGCGCGAATAGCGGGGCGGCGCTCAGTGCGAGAGCGAGTGTGCCCAGCATCCAGAAAGATTTCGTTGGCTTATTCATCATCATCCTCCGAGGAATTTGGTGCGGCTCCCTACTACCTAGCAAACACGTGGCCAATAATTCTGCGAAAAAGTGGAGTTTTCTGCGTCGCAGTTTGCGAATGAACGCGAGTGTTTGGGCTGAGCATGTTACGAGCCCAAAGTCGGAAGTGCTCAGTGAACCGCGGGTAGGTTCTAAGGAAATTCGCAGGCGAGCCGTACAGGTAACGCCCTAGGGAATCCTGCGTGGACCACTGTCTTTGGTGAACTGTGGTCGGGCAATATTTGCACGAGAGCGGATAAGAAGGGCGCGCAGCGTTAACTGTAGAACCCAGCAATGCTTTCTACTACCCATTGCTGTTCTTCGTGTCTCAATTCCGGAAACATAGGAAGCGCGAGAACTTCCCGAGCGGCCCGCTCGGCTTCCGGCAGATCGCCTTTCGCATATCCCAAGTAGCTGAACACCGGCTGCAAGTGCAAGGGGATTGGGTAATAGATTTCTGTTCCAATTTTCTTGTCGGCGAGAAACTGGCGAAGTTCGTCGCGGCGGCGCGCCCGAATCACGTACTGGTGGTAGACGTGATGCGCGAGCGGTGCGCGCGCGATGGGCCGCACCGGTGAATCAGCTGTGGGAGTGAACAATCCCGCTTGCGTCAACAGGCGATCATAGGTGGCGGCGTGCTGGGCCCGCTGACGGTTCCACTTTTCGACATGCGGCAACTTGACGCGCAGGATGGCGGCTTGAATCGCGTCGAGCCGGCAATTCCATCCCATCTCTTCGTGCAGATAGCGGCGCGGACTGCCGTGATTGCGGAGTCGACGCATGCGCCCTGCGGTTTCAGCATCGTTGCTGACCACGAGACCGGCATCGCCGTAAGCGCTCAAATTCTTGGTGGGATAGAAACTGAAGGCAGCCGCTTTGCCCATCGAGCCTGCACGCGAGTCGCGCCAACGTGCGCCGATGGCCTGGGCCGCGTCTTCTAGCACGATAATGCCGAATTCATCTGAGAGGCGTGCGAAGGCATCCATGTCGGCGCACTGGCCGTAGAGATGGACAGGTAGGAGAGCGCGGAGGATCGTTGACTGTCCTGCGCGGAGATAGGCCTCCACTTTCGCAGGGTCGAGGTTCAACGTGTGCGGATCGATATCGATGAAGACGGGACGCGCGCCGGCGCGCACGATCGCGCTCGCGGAGGCGAAGAAACTGAAGGGCGTCGTGATGACGGTGTCGCCCGCCTTAATGCCGCAGCCGGCGATGGCGAGCCACAAGGCGTCCGTCCCGGAAGCGCAGCCCACGGCGTGATCGACTCCGAGGAACGCCGCGCCCTCGCGCTCAAAGGCCTCGACTTCATCGCCCAGAATGAAGTGCTGCGAAGAGCACACGCGCTCGACCGCGGCGAGAATTTCCTCGCGAATCGAGGCGTATTGACGTCCCAGATCGAGCATGGGGACGCCGGGCATTGTGTCGGGCAGTGATGGAATGCGGCTGTTCACGGATAGCGGAAGTTTATCAGGCTGAGAAAGGGGCAGGGCGCAAGGGCTAAATGCGGCAGTGCAGAAATCGGAATGGCTCCCAGCCCCGAAGCCCCAACTTTGCCTGATTCCGACTAACGCAGATCGAATCGGATCGACGGCAGCGCCGGCAAGGGTAGCTGGGACTCGAGCGCCAGGCGCCATGCCTCGACCGTGTCGCGAAAGAGGGCGAGTTCCACTCCGGAATGCCGGTCAGGATAGGGTGCCAGATTGCGCAAACCGCGCTGCAGCAACGATCGGCACCCAACGACGTTCCCCGTGGAATGATGATGCAGGGCGACGGCGATCTGGATAAGGCCCTGCAAAAACTTGCGCTCCGGCTCGGGAGCGGGACGCCAGACATCCTCCAGCAACTCGTGGGCTTCAAAGAACTGGGCGGCATTAAAGAGGATAAGGCCCTGATGGAAAAGACCATTCAGATCGCGTTCGCGAGGGTGACTCATGACGGTCGGTTGAATGGACTCATTCCAGGGTGGGGCAATTGACAGAGAGAAGAAACCGCGAACATCGTAAGTTCTTCCCGAAGAACCGCAGGTCCCCAACGCGGGACGGCTTCTTGACGCGTGGTTTGAATAACAATACGCTAAACAACATACCCTAAAGCCTATGTCTGTATTTGATATTTCTCCCGTGTCGCGATTGGCCCTCATGCGCAAATTTGCTGTGTTGATGACTGTTCTGGCGTGTTTCGCCGTGGCACTTGCCAGCGACTCCACGAAACTGCCGAAGAAGTACGCCGAGTGGCTGAAGAAAGACGTCGGCTACATCATTACGAATGAGGAAAGGGCCACGTTCAAAGGGCTCAACACAGACGAGGCCCGAGACAAGTTCATTGAGCACTTCTGGGAGATACGGAATCCGAATCCGGGCGCACCGACGAATTCGTATCGAGAAGAGCACTACGAGCGGCTGCAATATGCCAGCGATCACTTCGGCAAATTCGGGGACGGCTGGAACACCGACATGGGCCGCATCTACATCACGCTGGGGGCACCACAGCAGAAGGCGCGGTATGTCGCGCAAAGCGGCGTGCGCGGGATGGAAATCTGGTTTTACGGCAGCAACCACCCGGCGCTGCCGCCATTCTTTTACGTTGTGTTCTGGGAGAAAGACCCCGGTGACTTTAGGCTGTACAGCCCTTACATGGACGGCCCGAACAAACTAGTGACGGGCATCCAGGCGGAGCAGGGACGAAAGCAATCGTACCTGCAAATTGATCACATCCTCGGCCGCGAAGTCGCGAAGACAACGCTGAGCTTGCTGCCGGACGAGCCGGTCGACACCGCGAACGCCGATTCAACTTTGCTTTCCGACCTGATGTTGGGAACGATTCGCGATCTCGCCAACCATCCTTTTACAGTGGAAGCACTCAAGTTGCGACAAGCATTGAGCGAGGACGTTACTCACCGCGTCATCCTTCCCGGGGATTTACTCAACGTCTTAAGCGTGCCCCTGCGGGATGCGCACGGAGATATCCGACTGCACTATGCGATACGTCTGCCGCAGCCCGAGGATTTTGCGGTAGCCCAGGCTGATCAGCGCTTCTATTACTCGCTGGATGCGATGGTGCGTGTGCTGGGTGCTGACGGCAAAGAGCTTTTCAATCGCGAACAGAAGCTTAACAAGTACATAAGCAAGGCGGATCTGGACAGCCTTAAGGGCAAGCCCGTCATGTACGAGGGTTGGGTGCCGCTGGCTCCCGGTAAGTACACCATGAAGTTCCTGTTTACGAACTTGCTGACCAAGACCAGCTTTCCCGCAGAGCGTCAGGTCACGATTCCGGATGTGAGGAAGCAGGATTTTGTAGTCACCGACCCTGTGCCATTTTCGCAAGCCGATGCGGTTGATCCGTCGAAAGCTGAGTTTCTCCCATTTACGGGCGGCGGCATTCGTTTTCGTCCTTACGTCGCGAAGGAGCTCGCTCTCGTGCAAGGACAGGATTTGAAATTTTTCTATCAAATTTGGCGTAGGCAGAACATCGCGAGCGGCAGCGCTGATTCCAAACTGATGGTCGATTACGCTTACGGCCGGCCCAGTTATTCAGGGTCTGCCAAAAGCCTGCACGAAGAATTGGCAACGAACCAGTTTGATCCCTACGGGTCGATGGTGAACGGTAAAAAAATCGACACGACGGAATTGGGGGCCGGGAACTATCGCCTGACGGTGTCGGTCACGGATCCGGCAACGCAGCAGAAGCTTTTCAGCACAACATCATTTCGGATCGGTGCGGAGTCCTCACCGGCCGACGTTTGGCAGATCGACGATGAAGGTTTGCAGGAATACGTCACCTCTGGGCAAGCGGACTTTGATCGAGGCGTTGTGTTTCTGGCAAACAAAGATCAGCAGGCGGCGCTCGGCGCTTTTCAGCAAGCCCTACGACATGATCCAAATCATGAGCGAGCCAGGGCGCGTTTAGCGGATTACTATTTTCAGCAGAAAGATTTCGCCAAAGTTGTCGAACTGTTCGCGCATCAGGAAGTGACTTCCAAAACGGAAGATGGGACGATCCTCGCCGTGGCCGACAGCCTGGACCGCACCGGCAGGTCAAGCCAGGCCGCCGAACTCCTGGAGACTGCGCTCAAAGTGAAGACCCCCACCGGTCCGCTGTACCTGGCATTAGCAACGTACTACCAGCACTCGGGCAAGCCGGATCGAGCCGAGGCCTCCCAAACCAAGGGGCGGGCTCTATTGAACGAAGGCGGCAAAGCCGAGGAGCAGTAAGGCTAGTCCCTCCCAAATGGATGTAATTCGGCCGGTTACCCACTCGCATCCATATGAAAACCCATATAGCTACCTTTCAAAACTTACGGTTATCCGAATAACCCTGTAGCAGAAATAGGGCTTTTCGCGGCTTCGGCCTTTCCTAAACAGTTAAAAACACAGCACTAGACTGACACACATCACTCACCGGTGTTTTGGTACCGAGTGTGCACAGTGATGTGAGTCAGTCTGTTCAGGAAGTGTTTTGAGCGTCACCCACGCACGCGGCAATTTTGGCCCCAGCAGAGAACCAAGTTAAGCACCAGCAAAGAACCAAGATAAGCACGGAACTTAAGGAGGAGTTGAAGCTTATGGCGAAAAGGCTTGTAGCTGTTTTTGCCCTCTTCGCATTGACCTTTAGCCTCACGGCGATCGGCTTTGCGCAAGAATCCACCGTAAAGGGCAATCTAGGTGGCACCGTAACCGACCCAACCGGCGCAGTAGTTGCCGGCGCCAATGTGACTGTGGTCGGCCCAATCGGAGAAAAAACCGTCGCATCCGATGCCGAAGGACGGTTCATGTTCTCGCTACTGATTCCTGGCTACTATTCCGTAAAAGTCAGCAAGGAAGGATTCAAGTCGGCTGAGGTAAAGACGGCTGAAGTAGTCACGGGTCGTACCTCTACCGTGAGCGTGAAGCTTGAGTTGGGTGCTTCCGCGACCACAATCGAGGTGAGTGCGTCGTCCGTGCAAGTGGACACGACATCGACTGCAGTCGGATCCAACCTGACCGACACGTTCTACCAATCGGTTCCAGTGGCGCGCGGCGTCACCGGTCTTTTCTACGCAGCCCCGGGCGTTGCCTCGGGTGGCGGCACAGGCACGGCGAACCCCTCGATCGCGGGTGGCACCGGTCTGGAAAATAACTATGTCGCAGACGGCGTGAGCATCACCGACGGTGGCTTCGGCGGCATCGGCGTGTACTCCCGCTTGTACGGATCCCTTTCAACTGGTATCAACCTGTCCTTCGTAAAAGAAGTGGATGTCAAAACGGGTGGATTCGAAGCCCAGTATGGCAAGTCCACTGGCGGCATCGTGCAGATCGTGACCAAGAGTGGCTCGAACAGCTTCCACGGATCGGTGGGCGGCTTCTTCGCCCCGCAACAACTCGAAAAGCAGCGGCTGTTTGCCGACGATTTTGCAGCCGGGAGCCAGAACGCGCTGTTTAACCGGACAGGCAAGATCCTTCATCAGAGCAACTACGATGTGGATGTCGAAGCAGGCGGTCCGCTCGTAAAGAACCGGATCTTCTTCTTCGGGTCCTTCAATCCGCAGTGGAACACCGACTACGATCAGTTTGCTCAGTTCGCGAATGGTTCCGACTTTGGCACCGGCGGCGCTCTGAGTACCCCAACGCAGGGATCCCTGGGTAACCGGGACATTAAAGTGAGAGTTTATTCGTACGCGGGCAAGGGAACTTTCAAACTGAATGATCACAACCAGTTTGAAGTATCGATCTTCGGCGACCCGACTTACGGCGACTTTAATCCCAATGGAAACGCCGGGCTGGTCACAGCGTCACCGTCGACGTTCGACAAGCTGCAATATGGCACCCGCAATTTCGTTGCTCGCTATAACGCAACCTTGAGCCCATCCTGGTTGTTCAACGCCTCCTTCAGTTGGGGCAACAACCACCTGAACGATACACCTACCGCTGCTACTCTTGGCGCTTTCTCAATCTCAGACCAAACGCAGCGCAATCCTTGCTACGCGCCCGTCGGATCACCGCTTCACAATGGTGCTTGCGACAGTCTAACCACCCCGCAGCGCGGCATTTACCAACGCCAGGGCCTCGGCTACTACGAGAACACCAAGGGAGACACTTACGGGCTGAATTTCGACACCCAGAAAACCTTCCACTTTGCAGGAGAGCACAGTCTAAGTTTCGGCTACCGGTACGATCGTTCGCACTACAACGGCGCCAAGAATTACACCGGTTCCCGTATCGCGGTCGACCCCCTTACCGCAGCGTTGGAAACTAACAATGATCCGACGCAGATAGCGGCGCTGGTTGCTAACGGCACCACTGCCTCGTACTACCTGCGGACGAGCAGCGCCTTCTGCAACGATCCGGCGGCACTTCGTAGGCTCGGAACTGTTTATCCCGGGTCAGGACGGCTGCGGCGACGGCGGCACGGGCGTGCGCTTGATTCAGGTTCGCGGAGAATTCGGAAACCTGAACTTCAAGACCACCTCGCTTTACAACACGGTCTTCGCGCAAGACGCGTGGAGCCCGAGCAAGTACGTCACGATCAACGCCGGAATTCGCTGGGAACAGCAGCACGTTCAAGGCGTAAACGCAGCGTACACTTTCAACGACAACTGGTCGCCGCGCGTTGGAATCAGCGTGGATCCTTGGGGTAACCGGAAGACCAAGATCACGGCGAACTTCGGCCGTTACACCGAAGCTCTGCCGCTTGATATCGCGATCCGGTCACTCAGCGCGGAATTCGATTCCGCACAAATGATCGCCTCGGCACCCCACGATGCCAACGGAAATGTATTGGTCAATCCCGACGGCACGCTGGACTTCACGAACTTCAGCGTAGCCAATAACTTCGCTGCTTGTGGGGGACTCGACCCCACCGGCAATGCGGTCCTTGTTTCTTTAACGGTGGCACCTCGGCGCAGTCCTCGGTGGCGTTCGGCAAGGGCACTCGCAGTGAGTACCTAGACGAATACCAGCTTGGCTTCGAGCATGAATTCGCCAACTCGGGCGTGGTCTTCAGCGCGCGCTACACCGACCGTCGAATCAAGCGCATCATCGAAGACAACGCTGCTCTGTCCCCCGAAGCCTACATCGCAACCTTGGGCCAACAGTACTTCATCTCGAACCCCAACAAGGCTCAGGACCTGTTCACCAACCCGATTCAGGCCGACTACAACAGTGCTGATGCCGGCCCATCGAAAGGTCAAACCGCCTGCCCGTACAACAGACCCCCGAGCCCAACGGAACCCAACGGCTACAACGATCCGTATGACACGCAGGGCATTACGGACAGCAACGGAACGCCCGCATTCAGCGCCAATGGCTCCGACAGCATGTGCGTCCAACCGGGACCCTATGCAAACGGCCACGGCCCGGGCGACCCGTTCTCGGACGGCATTCCAGACGGCTTCGTAGATCCAGTTCGCAAGTATCAGGCGATGGAAATCGAAGTCAACAAGTCGATGTCGAAGGGCTGGCAGATGCGCGCGAACTACCGTATTGCCAAGCTGCAAGGCAATTACGAAGGTTCGTTCCGCAACGACAACGGCCAGAACGACCCGAACATCAGCTCGCTGTTTGACTTCACGCGTGGTGATTTCAACCTCCTCGGACAGCAGTTCGTCCCGGGCGTGTTGAACACCGACGTTCGTCACCTGGCGAACGGATTTGTCAGCTACACCTTCGGCGGAAACCACGCCAAAGGTCTGACCATGGGCAGTTCGGTGCACTTCCAGACCGGCGTCCCGATCAACAACCTGTTCGCGCACCCGGCGTATCAGAATGCTGGAGAAATCCCGTTCTGCGCTGACAACACCACGAACTGCACCTCAGCCCGTGGCTCACTCGGTCGCACCAAGGACTTTGGCACGGTCGACTACCACATGGACTATCCCATCCGGATCTCGGAAGGGGCTCGTTTGAGGTTGGGAGCTGACCTGTTCAACATTACCAATAACCGTACGCAGCTCCGCGTGAATCAGCTGGCGCAGCGCTCGTACCAAGTGCCGAACGCTGACTTCCTGAAGCCGCAGGGCATCGGGCCGTCGGCCGTTAACGGGAACACTAATCCTCCTTATCTGCGCCCGTTCTACGCGCGGTTTAGCGTGAAGTTCGAATTCTAGGCTTGCCTGGAATTCGCTAACGAAGGAGGGCCGCTATGGCCCTCCTTTTTTTTATCCAGCGATGTAAGCTTTCGGTCGCATGGGGAGCTTCGCCGATTGGCCACCGGACTGTTGGAAGGAGGTTCTATGGTTCGAGCGAAAGATTCGCTGATTATCTTCGCGGTGCTGGCTTTAGTTTCACTTTCGACGTTTGTTCAGGGTCAGATCCGATCCGGGGGCAGCAAGTTGGCTGGTTTCATCCGAGGTCAGATCCGGTACGAGGATGGCAGGTTGGCGGACCACATAGTAGTGCGTCTGCGCAGCGATGCTGTTTCATTCCAAACCGAAATGACGAGCGACCCCCAGGGCAAATTCGATTTCGAGGGGCTAGGGCCCACTACGTACCACCTCACGATTGAAGGACAAGGGGTTCGTCCTTACGAGAGTGTTCTCGACATCAGCATGTCGGGGATGGCGTACGAGCAGATCACGCTGAAGTTTGCGAAAGACCGCCCAATTGCTGCCGTACCCCCAGAGGGTCCGAACGCCACAGTGGGCGCAGATATCCCCGCTGCGGCGCGTAAGGAATTCGACGAGGGGCAGAAGGCAATTAACGACAAGAAAGACGCCGACTCCGCGACGAAGCACTACCGCAAGGCGATCCAGCTCTATGGTAAGTATTCCGAAGCCTATCTGGCATTGGGCCTGCTTTACCTGGAACTCGGGAAATTTGACGACGCCCAAGCTGCGTTGCAGGCGGCGAACGAGATCACGCCGACCGCGCCTGGCGGCTACCTGGCCCTCGGGACCATGTACAACGCTCAGAAGAAGTACGACGACGCGGAGAAGGCCCTTACGCACGGTCTGGAGTTGAAGCCGGACGTCCCTGACGGGCAGTACGAGCTTGCCAAGACCTACTGGGCTACCGGCAAGTGGCAGGACGCGGAGCCGCACGCGCAGAAGGCCGTTGCGTTGGCGCCAACCTTGGCTCCGCCGCATGTGCTGCTCGGGAACATCGCCCTGCGCAAGCAGGACCCGCTGGGCGCCGTGAAGGAGTTCCAGGAGTATCTGCGGCTCGATCCCAAGGGGCCCATGGCCGCCGGGGTATCGCAGATGATCCAGAAGATCGAGGCCAGCCAGAAAAAGTAGATCGGCGGTAAGGCAGTTGCGAGTTGCGAGTCCCCAGTTGCCTGTGGTGCTTTTCCGCGGCGAGTTTGCGGCGTAGAAGCAAGTGTCCCCGAGCAGCCTCATCCACTACCGAGAATTGATCGACTTCCCGCGAGCCCGCGCGAGGGGCGAGCTTTGGTCTGTCGAACTCACTTCCCTCCGCGCACCCACCGACTGCACGCCACCTCCTACTCAATGCCAAAGCCCAAAGCCCGAAGCCAGAGCCACCTGCCCATCCCCCTGGGGCTCCCCGATTACGTTCGTAACCTTCCCTTGTCACCAACGGATGACATATCACTGTAAGTGACTGGGCGCGTTGTGCCTGTTCTTGCCCAGCACCGTCCCAGGGAAAGTTCTTCTGATTTGGAAATGTTGCAGTTGGCGTGGGCCTGTGTGGCTCGCCGAGGGGGGAACATGTTGAAGCTTCGCTTTCTTGCTGTGCTACTAGTGCTGGCCGCGTTCACAGGAGTTGCGGCGGCGCAGAGCGGGTCGATCCAGGGAACCGTGGCCGATAATTCCGGCGCGGTCGTGCAGGGCGCCGACGTCGTCGTGCGCAGCATCGAGACCAACGCGCAGCGCGCGGTCACCAGCAGCGCGTCGGGCGTGTACAGCGTTCCCAACCTGCCGGTCGGGCACTACGAAATCACGGTTAAGAAAGAAAGCTTCAAGGCCTATCACCTCGACAGCGTTCAGCTGACGGTGGCGCAGGCGCTGGGCATCGACGTCACGCTGGAGCCGGGCACGGTGTCCGAGGAAGTGATGGTGCGGGCGAGTGACGTACCTCCGGTGGATCTGGAGACGTCGCAGATCAGCAACCTGGTGGATGAGCGCACCATGAAAGATCTACCGCTACTGACGCGCAATCCCTATGACCTGCTGCTGCTGTCGCCGGGGACGGCGACCACCAATGCGCTGGGCGGCTACACGGTAAACGGATCCCGCGAGCGCAACAATAACTTTCTGCTCGACGGCGTCGACAACAACGACACGTCGGTCCCGGGCGGACAGGGTAGCACCGTTCTGGCCTCGAGCCCGGAGTCAGCGCAGGAATTCCGCGTCATCACCGACACGTTCAACGCCGAGTTCGGGCGCAACACGGGCGCAATCGTCGACGTGGTCACCAAGAGCGGTTCGAACAGCCTGCACGGCGACGCCTACGAGTTCGGGCGCTGGGACTGGCTGGGTGGCGCGCGCGACTGGTTCAATAAGAATATCGATCCCGAGACCGGGAAGTTGGAGCGCATCAATCCCTATCACCGCCATCAGTTCGGTTATTCGATCGGCGGGCCCATCATCAAGAACAAGACATTCTTCTTCTTCAACGAAGAGTTCGATCGTTTCAAGACGACACTGACCAACCAGGCGACGGTGCCGACACAGGAATTTAAAACCGGGCAATTCAACTATTCGACGGTGGACACTGGCAAGAACCCTGTCACGGTGCCTATCGATCTGTCGCCCAGTTCGTCGCAGAACACCTATGGACTGCTGCCGGACCCCACCGCTGCCAAGGTGCTTGCGCTGCTACCGCTACCGACGCTTTCCAATGGGGACGGTTATTCCGGTCAATTATTTTTTCCTAGTGCAGACGTGCAGAACAGTTATCAGACCATGTTGAAGCTGGACCACCACCTGAACGATAAGCATGTGTTAAGCGTGCGCCTCGGGTACGATCACGTTACCGATCCGAATGCGGGGCACTTCGATATTCTGCCAGGTGGAGTTGGCGGCGAGGACGAGAAGGCAATCTCGAAAGCTTTGTCCGCGAATTTTGTTTCAACCTTGAGCGCGACGCTCATCAACAATTTCAATTTCGGTATCAACCACATTTTTGCCGGTTTTAAGTGCAATGGTCTGAGCACGCTTGACAGCGTCAACCCGCTGGATCAGTTTGGCCGAGGCTGGGACTACCTGACCGATCCGTATACCGGGTTCGGCTGCCTGGCGTTGGCTTCCGATCTTCAGTACCGCAACACAGGCACGGTCAGCTACGGCGACGATCTGACCTGGGTGAAAGGATCGCATACCCTGAAGTTCGGCGCGGATTTCCGGACCATCGGAGAGAGCGGCCCGAATGCGTTCTATTCCCGGCGGCAGCTCAGCATATCGCCCGCCTTTAGTTTCGGGGTCAATTTGATAGATCCAGGTTCGAACATTGACCCCAACCTCGACCCCTTTGTGCAGGATGCGGCTGCGCTCTACTACGGATTTGTCACCGGCGATTTCAACGCGGAATTCTTCTCCAAGGGTGGCAGCGCCCGCGTCCCACTGGACGATCGTCATTTCCGCCAGCATGAATACAGCTTTTTCGCGCAGGATGCATGGAAGGTGCGCCGCAACCTGACGCTCTCGCTGGGTCTCCGCTATCAGTTCAACGGCGTGCCGTTCGAAGAGCAGGCCAACTTCTCGAATCTGTTGACGGATCCGTCGACTTTCCCTGTCGTGTTCTCGGTGGTTGGGCCAGGTACGGGGAAAATGATTTACAACAACGACTATTCGGGAATCGAGCCGCGGGTCGGGTTCTCGTACGATCCGAAGGGCGACGGCAAGACTGCCATTCACGGGGCGTTCGGTCTTTTCCACGACCGCGTATTCGGCAATCTGTTCGGCAATGCGCGCGGCAATCCGCCGTTCGAACAAGACTGGTCGACACAACCGTTCGAAACGATTAACAATTTCTTCGGGAGCGATGCTTTTCCGCTACCCTCACCTCCGGATACCACACCGTCAGTCACGGTTCCGGATCAGGCCTTCCTCGCGCCGGTAATTTTCGATCCGCACTTCCGAAATCCTGCCAACGCCAGCTGGAACTTTGGCGTGCAGCGCGACATCGGTTGGAATTCAGTTCTGGACGTCGCCTACGTTGGCTCCAAGGGATCGCATATCTTCCGCGTGATGGACGGGAATCCGCCGGATCCAACGTTGGTTTCGAGCTTGCTTCAGGCCTGCGACGGCACCACTCAGTTCTACGAATTTTTTCGGAGACCGACGACGTGTGCGGCGTCCGATGTCGTAAAGGGCAACTTGTATACGGGCTATGAAAATGGAGTCTTGCCGTTCAACGCCATCGCCCACAACGCGTTGGTGGAACCTGCTTACAATCGCTCCATCTCGAGTTCTAGTTATCATGCGTTGCAATCGAAGATCACTCACCGCTTCTCGCACGGCTTGCAGTTCCAGGGTTCGTACACCTGGGCCCATGCCATCGATGATTCGGGGGATCCGTTGGTGCCGGGGTCGGGGAACCGAGCGTACCCACGCAATAGCCGGGCGCTGTACCAGGAGCGAGGCAATTCAGACAACGACATCCGGCATATCGGGGTAGTCAACTACATTTACGAACTGCCGTTTGGCAAAGGTAAGTCTCTGCTAGCTGGCGGAGTCGTCGGCCGTCTGCTGGAAGGATTTCAGTTTGGCGGGATCGTTACAGCGCAGACCGGTCATGCCTTCGACATGTACAGTATTACGGACAACCAGCGAACCGGATTTAGCAATCGGCCCGATCTGACAGGGAACCCATTCGCTCCGGGGGACAACACCGGGAACACCGACCAGAAGGTCTTTTTCACAAATCCCGGCGCGTTTACCCAGCCCGCCGATGGGGTAATTCCCAATCTCGGGCGCAACCACTTCCATGGGCCGAGCTACGTGAATTTCGACATGTCCGCTTCGAAGAAAATGAAATTCGGCGAGCGTGTCGGCGCCGAATTACGCTTTGAATGCTTTCAACGTGCTCAATCATCCGGCGTTCAACGTGCCCGGATCGGATCCGAGCGCGCTGGGTAATCTCACGGAATCCGGATTGACCGGACTGATCACTTCGACTCTGACCCGCGAAGACGGAACCACGTCGTCACGGCAGATGCAGGTTGCTGTGAAGGTCACATTCTAAGAAGCACAGCTGCCGTTCAGGGGCCGTCTGGGAACCACCGGACGGCCTTTTCCATTCTGTTCTGAACTGCAGACCGAGGCGGTCGTGCTAGAAAAGCCTGATTAGGCCGGTTTGTGCTGCCGACGTCCTCGGGGTCCTTCGACTTCGTTCGGCTGTCGCCTCACTGCGCACAGGATGACAGTGTGACTAAGGCTATCGTCGTCCATCGTCTACTCTTGGCGCCGACTTACTTTCCGAACAGCGGATAGTGACTCGCCGCCCCCATGAAGAACAGCATGGGCAGGCTCAGGTACGCGTTTGCGCGCGAGGCCAGGAATCCCATGCGTGCCAGGCGCTTCGCTTGCTCGGGGATGGGCGTGCCGTTTTGTGCGTTGTCTTTGGTCCAGGCGATCAGCTTCTTCTGAATGCGCCAGATCACGCCCCACACGTTCAGCATCATGACCCAGCCCAGCCCGCCGCCGATGCCGATACTGAGCAGTCGATTGCTCTGCCAGCCCTGGTCGTTCATGTCGAGGAAAAGCCACGACGCCACGATCACGACGATCGTGTAGATCACGGCGATCACGGGCCCCTTGTCCAGCGCGCCTTTCCCGGGGATCAGGACTGCGTAGAGAACTCCCCAAACCACGGTCCAGATCACTACGAAACTCAACATGACATGAGCTGAGGAGCCGCCGCCGTTCTTGGCGTCGACGTCAACGATGCCCATTCCCCAGTACGCACCGCCTGCCAGCACGGTAAGCACGGCGGCCATGCGGAACCACCAGAGAGCGCGCGGCATCAGCGCGGGGACGACTTTGCCCTTGGTGGCCGCGTCCAGCTCTTTCTGGAAGGGAACGTTCACCAGGTTGAAGAAATAGAGCAGGCCGATCCAGGTGATGCCCGCCAGGAAGTGGATCCAGCGCGTGATCATCAGGAAGTTGGTGTTGAAGTCTGACGGCACGTGTACGTTCGGACTGAACAGTGCGAGTGAGTGCATCCAGATTCCTCCCGAATGGTAGGCGGATTGTACATTAGGGGAGGATGCCGAGGCCCAACACCTGGTGGCAGAATCTTGGGACGGGAATCTGCGACGGTGCTCCACGTTCGCGCGCCCTTTGCGCTAACGTGGGATTTCATGCCTCCCACGAAAAATGTGTGTCGCGAGCGTCGGTGGTGAGCCCAGGTTAGTGCCCAAAGGACGGGCACGAACCTGGGGCACCCGGCAACAGTCTTACACTTCCAACTCAGCCTTGATCGTGCCGTCCTCGAGATCGCTCTCCATCCGGAAACCTAGCTTCTGGCAAATCGCGCGCATCTCGCGGTTCTCGGCGAGGATGGTCGAGACCACCCGCTTGAGCTTTTCGTCGCGCGCCACGGAAACCAATCGCCGGTACAACTCTGTGCCCATGCCTTGGCCCTGGTAGCGGTCGTCCACCAGCACGGCCAGTTCGGCTTCGTTGCTGCCGCCCCGCAACTTGCTCAATCGGCCGATCCCGATGACTTCCGGCTGCCCCTCATTATTCTTGCGCTCAACCACCAGCACCATCTCGCGGTCGTAGTCGATGAAGCAGATGCGCGTGAGCCGTTCATGGGCCGTGCGCTGGCTCAGCTTCAGCGGCTGGAAGTAGCGCAGATACACCGAGCGCTCCGACAACGCCTGGTGCAGGCGGATCAGCAACGGCTCGTCCTCGGGGCGGATCGGGCGGATCGTCACGGCGTCGCCGTTCTTCATCTGTCCAGCCTTGCACGTACTGCACCGGGTAAGGACGAATCGCCGGGCGCGGCAGCTTTTCGTCGGGAATGTCGGGGCCGTGCAGCACGACGCGTGCATCCAGCGCGACCAGACCGTCGGGCGAGGCGAGCAGGGGATTGATGTCGATCTCGCGAATGCGCGGCTGCTCCACCACCAGGTGACTGAAGCGGACGAGAAACTCTTCGAGCGCGCCCAGGTCGACCGCCTTGCGACCGCGAACGCCCTCCAGCGCCGTGAAGACACGGGTCTGCTCCATCATGCGCCGCGCGAGCGTTGTGTTCAGAGGCGGAAGCGCGAGCGAGCGGTCCTTGAAAACCTCCACCAGTTGGCCGCCCGTGCCGAACAGAAGCACCGGGCCGAATTGTGCATCGATGCTGCTGCCCACGATCAACTCGTAGCCATCGAGCTCGGATCATCGGCTGCACGGTCACGCCCAGAAAGTGCTCGGCGCCAGCTTTTTCCGTGACGGCCGCTGCGATGGCGCGGAATGCGCTTCGCACCGCGGCTTCATCGCGCAGATTCAGTTGCACGCCGCCCACGTCGGTCTTGTGCGTGATGGTTTCAGACAGCAGTTTGAGCACGACCGGATAGCCGGTGGCCGCGGCTTGCAACGACCGCCTCGTCTTCGGTCTTCGCGATCCACGTAGGCACGGTTGGCAAGCCATACGCGGCAAGCAGTTGCTTCGATTCCACTTCTGTCAGCAAGCGTGCGACCGCTAGCGCAGCGCGTTGTCGATGATCTCGCGCACGCGCGCGCGATCGGGGCCTGCAGCGTCTTCTCCGCGAAGCAACGGGAGTCTCGTACAAGCCGCGCAGTGCGTAGGTGTAACGCCACATGTAGCAGAACACGCGGGCGGCGGTATCGGGGAATTGAAACGTCGGGATGCCGGCCTGGTTCAGGATGTCGGTGCCCGCCGCCACGTCTCCTCCCCCCATCCAACTCGCCAGCACAGGCTTGCCGGTCGAGTGCGCGTAGGGCTTCAGGTGCTCCGCGGTGGCGGTCGGCCCGGCCATGCCCTGCGGGCAGGTGATGGCGAGCAGGCCATCGATGTTGGGATCGTGCGCCGCAATCTCGATGACCTTGGCGTAACGTTCAGGGAGAGCGTCGCCCAGAACGTCGATGGGATTGTTGTGGCTCCAGTGCGGTGGCAGCAGTTCATTCAGCGCGTCCATCGATTCCGACGAGAGCTGCGCCAGTTGCCCGCCGTTCGAGAGCAGACCGTCGGCGGCGAGAACGCCCGGGCCGCCTGCATTCGTCACGATTGCCAAACGCGGCCCTTTCGGGCGCGGTTGCTTGGCGAGAACTTCCGCCATGTAGAAAAGGTCGGCGATGGTCTGCACGCGCAGCACGCCGCACCGGCGAAAGGCCGCGTCCAGCACTTCATCGCTGCCCGTTAGCGATCCGGTATGCGAAGCTGCCGCCTTCGCAGCCGCCTCCGTGCGTCCCGCCTTGATCACGATGACGGGCTTAGTCAGCGAAACTTCGCGGGCTGCGGAAAGGAATGAGCGCGCGTCGCCCACCGACTCCATGTACATGATGATGCTTTGCGTCCGAGGATCATTACCCAGGTAGTCGATCAGGTCGCCCCAATCGACGTCGAGCATCGATCCCACGGAGACGAACGAACTGAACCCGACCATCTCCTTCTGCGCCCAGTCGAGAATCGCCGTGCACAACGCGCCGCTCTGGCTGATGAACCCCACGTTGCCGGGACGCGCGATGGTGGATGCAAAGGTCGCGTTCAGGCCGCTGATCGGGTTCATGACGCCCAGGCAATTCGGGCCGATCAGGCGCAGGCCGGTTCCCTGAATGCGCTCCAGTATCTGGCGCTCCAACTCCTGGCCCTTTTCGCCGTGCTCCTTGAAGCCGGCGGAGATGACGATCGCCCCGCGCACTCCGGCGGCCACGCAATCGCCAATGATCCCGGGCACGGTGGTCGCGGGAGTGATTACGACGGCGAGGTCGACAGGCTCCGGCAGATCCGCAATGCTCTTGTAGGCCTTGATGCCCAGCACGCTGCTGCGCTTGTCGCTGACCGGGTACACCGTTCCGCCAAACGGGCTGCTCACCAGGCTCCACAAGACTGCTCGCCCCACGCTACCCGGACGGTCGGTCGCACCGATCACCGCAACGCTCTGCGGAGCAAAGATCGCGTCCAGGGGGTGCAGCTCCGAGCGCAGCACGTCGTGGGCACGATCCTGCGTGGGCAACGTCTTCGCCGCTTTGTTCGTCTTGCCTGATGGGGTGCGAATCATGTCTCGGAAGTGTACCGCTTGCCCCCACTTACGTCTGTGACCCAATCACCTCGGGACTGCGGTAACGAGTTACGCAACAAAACACCCTGCTTACTGGGAAGTTCATTTTCCGCTTGCTTATGGTTGCGGCTCGGCTAGAATCTCCCGGACCCCGGCATACAACTCCATGTAACTGCACCTCGCAGGAGTGTGTGACCCGGCTGGTTACAAACCTGGACTAAGTTCACAAGGAGAATTCAGGAATGAAGAAGCTGCTCACGCTGCTGTTCGCGGCTGCCATCGCTTTCTCGCTCACTACTTCCACCTTCGCCCAAGACACCATGAAGAAGGACGACACCAAGAAGGAAGAGAAGAAAGAGAAGAAGGCCAAGAAAGAGAAGAAAGAAAAGAAGGACGACAAGATGAAGGACGACAAAATGAAGGACGACAAGATGAAGGACGACAAGAAATAGTCTGTCCCGTCTGGTCTTTTCACAAGCCCCGGCCGCGTGCCGGGGCGCTGTTTTTGCAGTAAAACAGTCCCTCCCAGCCCAAAAGGCGCAAGTTTTTTGCTGCCCGGGTGTTCGATTCCCTACAAAAAATTGACAATCAGGTCCATTAAACCGTAGTAAAATCCGCTCTAAGTAAAGACCTGCCACGTCGCAGGTGTGGGGAAAAGCGTACGCGGTCCTTGTCTCGATCGCGACGTCTCAACAAGGAGGGTGCATGCAATCCCGGGCCCCCGAAAGTATGTCTTCTGCTGTCTCATCATCCACCAGTACCAAGTCTTGCGCCCTTGAGGGTCGCAATTTCTGGGTTCTGACCGCGTACGGAATTTCAGGACTGGCGCTGTTCGGCGTCCTCGCCTATTACTTCAGCGACTTCGTTTCTCACTAGAGCCGCGCTCGCGTAGCGGCTGTGGAGAACGTACGCGCGAGCGTGTGCAGGAGTGTCTTTGCGCGAGAGCGCAGCCCGTAATCCTCAGCCCTTGCCGTGCTACAATGACCCGCGTTTCACCCATTGCTTTCGGGCTGTAGTCTGATCGAAAGCTCCCCGCATTTCATAACGGACAGACGCGCTTTGGCTCAGGGACCCACAAAGACCGCCAGTGTGACCTACGCCGATGCCGGCGTGAATATCGATCGCGCCAATCGCACCAAGCAGCGCATCAAGTATCTCGCTCACAAGACATTTACCAAGGGCGTGCTCAGCGAGATTGGCGGCTTCGGTGGCCTGTTTTCGATCGCCAAGACCTACCTTGACCCGGTGCTGGTTTCAAGCGTCGATGGCGTGGGCACCAAGCTGAAGGTCGCCTTCGAGATGAGCGTCCATCATACGGTAGGCGCGGACCTGGTCAATCACTGTGTCAATGACATCATCGTGCAGGGCGCCGCACCGCTGTTTTTTATGGATTACCTGGCCACCGGAACTCTGGAACCTACAGTTGCAGAGAAAGTTGTCGAAGGCATCGCGGAAGCCTGCAAGCACAACGGCTGCGCGCTGATCGGCGGCGAAACCGCCGAAATGCCAGGCTTCTATCCTGCGGGCGAGTACGATCTGGCGGGCTTTATTCTCGGCGTGGTCGAAAAAGAAAAGATCATCACCGGCAAGACGGTCGAAGTCGGCGACATTGTGCTGGGCCTGCCTTCCAATGGCCTGCACACCAACGGCTATTCGCTCGCCCGCAAGCTGCTGTTTGAGGTAGCGAAGTATTCTCCGGAAACCTACGTCAACGAGATCAAGAACAAAGTCGGCAATGAGCTTATGCGTTCGCACAAAAGCTACTGGCCCGCGCTGAAGAAGATGATCGACGCCGATGTGATTTCTGCGATGGCGCACATCACCGGCGGCGGGATAACAGAGAATCTTCCCCGCGTGCTGCCCCGTGGCATGGCGGCCGTGATTGAACTAGGCAGCTGGCCCAAGCTGCCGATCTTCGAACATCTGCAGGTGCTGGGCAACGTTCCGCAAGACGAAATGCTGCGCACCTTCAATATGGGTCTGGGGATGTTACTGGTCGTGAATCCCAAGAAATTCAAGAAGGCCCAAACCCTGCTGGAGCGCGCAGGGGAGAAGTTCTTCCACGTCGGCCGGATCGTGAAGGGCGAGCGCAAGGTGATGTACTCGTAGGCTGAGTCCCGAATATCCTAGAATTGTCATCCTGAGCGAAGTGAGGCGCCAGCCGAGCGCAGTCGAAGGACCCCGCGACTGCCCAGGCCGCGATCGTCCTTGCAGTATTTTCAGCCACGAACCTTAGCGCACGGAGAGGTGAGGGTTGAAGTCCCGCTTCCCGTGGTGCATTTCCCCCGCCTGATGAATAATGGTGAGACCCATGCACAACCTAGGCATACTCTTGTCCGGGCGCGGTTCAAACTTCGAGGCCATCGCCAAGAACGTCGCGAGCGGCACAATCCCCAACGCACAAATTGCGGTGGTGATCTCGAATAAACCGGACGCCGGCGGCCTTAAAACGGCCCGCCGTCTGGGCCTCACAGCACTCGCCATTCCCTCCAAGGGCGTACCGCGCGAAGAGCACGATCGCGCCGTGGCCGGCGCGCTGCAAGAACACAAGGTCGACCTCATCTGTCTAGCCGGATACATGCGCCTGCTTTCCCCCTGGTTCGTACAGCAATTCCCGCAACGCATTCTGAACATCCACCCCAGCCTGCTCCCGGCGTTTCCGGGCCTCGGAGCGCAGGAGCAAGCTTTTGCCTACGGCGTGAAAGTTTCGGGCTGCACCGTGCACCTCGTCGACGAAGAACTCGACCACGGAGCCATCATCGTGCAGAAGACGGTGTTGGTGCGTGATGAGGATGACGAACACACGCTGGCTGCGCGCATCCTCGAGCAGGAGCACATTGCATATGCGGAAGCGATCCGGATCGTTTTGGAAGGGAAGTATGAAGTTCGGGGGAGGAGGCTTGTGAGGACCGTCACAGCCAAGTAATTCCGGGGGTCGTACATTTCAGATTGTAGATTTTAGATTTCAGATTGCGAGCCTCCGATGCTTCCCGGCGTGAATGCAGAACAAATGAAAGAGCGGACCAAACAATTCGCGCTTCACGTGATTCGCCTATGTCGAACGCTGCCCCGGAGTTCTGAGTCCACCATCATCAGTCGCCAACTGATGCGGTCGGCAACATCAGTAGGCGCAAACTATCGAGCGGTGTGTCGCGCCAGGTCGACGCCAGATTTCGTTTCAAAACTTGGGGTGGTCTTGGAAGAGGCGGACGAATCGCTGTTCTGGATTGACCTGCTGGTTGACGCCGGGGTTACATCGAAAGACAACATCGGGATGCTCAGGGCTGAGGCGAATGAACTCGTGGCAATCTTCGTAACGTCACTGCGCACCGCCAAGCACTCCGCAAAATCTGAAATCTAAAATCTGCAATCTGAAATCAGACTTTTGCCGCCCGCACCTTCTTTATCTTCCTCCCTACCTGCAACGTGAAAGGCTGCTTGATGTCGATTGCCGCGACGGGCGCCGTCACGACTTCGCCATTAACCTTCACTGCCTTCTGTTTCAACTTGCGCGCGGCGTCGCTCACCGAATCAGCGAGGCCGATTTTTGCCAGCAACTTGTCGAGGCGAACTTTGCCGTCGGGTGTCGTCTCTACTGCGGCCTCGACTTCCTCTACGTTGTCGGGCACTTCATGTTTCTGGAACTGCTTGGCCCAATCGTCGCTGGCTTGGGTGGCCGCGTCGGTTGAATGAAAGTCAGCCACGATGGTGCGCGCCAATTCTTTCTTCATTGCCATCGGATGCGCCGTGCCCGACGCTGCGTCCTGCTTCATCTTCGCGATTTCGGCCGACGTCACATCCGTCAGTAACTCGTAATACCGCCACATCATCTCGTCCGACACCGACATGATCTTGCCGTACATCTCAAGCGGCGGTTCGTGGATGCCAATCGCGTTGCCCAGCGACTTCGACATCTTGTTCACACCGTCGAGCCCTTCGAGAATCGGCGTGGTCAGCACAACCTGCGACTCCTGCCCGTAGGCGCGCTGCAATTCGCGCCCGACCAGCAAATTGAACTTCTGATCCGTGCCGCCGAGTTCAACGTCGGCTTCGAGCGCCACCGAGTCATATCCCTGCGCCAGCGGATAGATCAGTTCGTGCATGGCAATAGGCTTTTCTTCCTGAAATCGCTTGTGGAAGTCCTCGCGCTCGAGCATTTGCGAGACGGTGTACTTCGCGGTCAGCCGGATAAAATCCTCGGCCGAGAATTTCGAGAACCAGCGGCTGTTGAAGTCGACCACCGTCTTCACCGGATCGAGAATCTTGAACACCTGCGCCTTGTAGGTCTCGGCGTTCTGGTCAATCTGCTCGCGCGTCAGCGGCGGCCGAGTGGCCGAACGCCCAGTCGGGTCGCCGATCATTCCCGTAAAATCGCCAATCAAAAAAATGACGGTGTGTCCCAGATCTTGAAAGTGTTTCAGCTTGCGCAGCACAACGGTGTGGCCGAGGTGCAGGTCGGGAGCGGTCGGGTCCATGCCGAGCTTGACGCGCAACGGCTTGCCGGTGGTGCGGGATTTCTCAAGTTTGGCGCGCAGTTCCGTCTCGCGGATGATTTCCGCCGCGCCTTTCCGAATGTAGGCGATTTGTTCGTCGACCGGGGCGAAGTTGGGCATGCGGATTGATTATAACGATCAGCTGCCAGCCATCGGCTGTCAGCTATCAGCCAATTTCTGTGTTAGGCTCGGCGGCGAAAAATGCGCGCCGCTGCCATCTTCGGACTGGGATCTTCGACGCGCGATCTGCAGCCCTTCCAGCGCGACTCACAAGTCGAATGGGTGGTCGGTCAACCTGCACAAAGCGAGGGACTCGACGCGATTCTCGTCTTCGGCGGAGACGGCACCGTGCATCGCCATCTGGGAGCGCTCGTCAAGCTGGGGCTGCCGGCACTGGTCGTGCCCGCGGGCAGTGGCAATGATTTTGCGCGGGCGCTCGGCATATTGTCGGTGCGCGATTCCGCGGCTGCCTGGCAAAAGTTCGTTGCAGGCGGCGCCGTTGCAGGCGCCGCCAACGTACGAGTCATCGATCTTGGAGTCATCACGCCGCTTGCGGTAACAGGTTCGTATCAGGGCACGCCTTCAGGCGTGCCACAACAGCGCCCACAGGGATCGCGGCTTCAGCCGCAGTCTTCGCCTGACGACGACACTCGACCCGAGACGCGAGACAAAAGCTCGGAAAATAGCAGATCCATCTATTTCTCCTGCGTCGCCGGAGTCGGCCTCGATGGCGAAATAGCTCGACGCGCTAACTCGCTGCCGCGCTGGTTGCGTGCACACGGAGGCTACGCGCTCAGTTTGCCAGCTGCCTTGGCTAGCTTCCGGCCGTTCGATCTGAAGCTGAGCGTCTCGCAAGGCGAGCCCCCCGAGTTCTGCCTGCGCACGCAACAGCTGGTGGTCGCCGCCGTCTTCGCGAACACGCCCGTCTATGGCGGTGGCATGAAAGTCGCGCCCAAGGCACAAATGGACGACGGCCTGCTCGACGTCTGCGTGATTCGCGACATGTCGAAACTCAAACTGCTGTCGGTCTTCCCGTCGGTGTATCTGGGAAAACATCTTGGAATTCGCGAAGTCGATTATTTTCCAGCCGCGCAAGTTCGGGTGGAAACCGAGCGTCCGCTGGACGTTTACGCCGACGGAGAATACGTGTGCCGCACGCCGGTGGAAGTGGGCGTCGCTCGCGGAGCGTTGAAGGTCATTTGTCGTAATCCGATCGCCCCGTAGTTCGATCTGCCCACAATGCGCCCCGCCTTAGCAATGTCATCCTGAGCGCAGCGAAGGACCTATGCATTTCGGCTCGTCTCACAGATTGAGGGTCGAACTTCTCCGTGAAACAGCCAACGGTAGGAGGAAAATTTGGGAGGGGCCCGGCTTCAGCCAGGCCACAGAGTCGTATGCAATCGCGGCTGCAGCCGCTGAGGTACGCTCTTAAGGATTAGGCCCGTCTTCGCACCACTTCCGTTCTCTCCTCCACCACCTCCATCAACTCGCGCGTGACGGGTACTGGAATCCCATGTCGCTCGCCTCCGCGCACGACCGGTCCGCCAATCGCCTCAAGTTCTGGCGGGTTGCCGCGCTCGACGTCTTTCTGCATGGAACTGCGCATTTCTTTGGGCACGATGGAAAATGCTGCCAGCACTTTGTCGACATTGATCTGCGCTCCCTCGGCCATCCCGACCGCGCAGAATTCGCGCACGGAATTCTCGAGTTGCTGGCGCCAGTGCGCGTCGGCGAGGACTCCGCCAATTGGCACGCCTGCCGCTGACGTTGCCAGGGCGAAGGGGCCCAGGAAAACCAGCTTGATCCACAGCAGGGTCGCCTCGTCGTCGACAAAGCGGCACGACCAGTGCAGCGTGTCGAGTTTCTCGGCGACGCCGCCCAGCAACCCGCGTCCGCTGCTCGCGATGTTCAGCATCAGAAAGGGTGACGGATGCACCATGCGTCCAGGCGCGATCCGTTCCATCTCTCCGGCAATCGTGGCGGCGATCACGCGATCGTGGCCGAAGCGTTCCCGCAAGCGCGCTACGTGGTCGATCCCATTCTGCAAGGGCACAACGGCGCGAATCTCCACAGACTCGGGGACCGCACTCAGCGCCGACTCGAGTTGCGTCGCTTTCACCGTGATCCACAACACGTCGGTGGAAGGCGCGATGGCCGATATCTCGACGGGCACCGTGAAGTTGCCGACCAGCGGGCTTTCCAGTTGCAGTTCGCCCGGAAACTCCGCGAGCGACGTCGCTCGCACTACCATCGTGACGGCCTCGCCTATTCTCGCAAGCGAGGCGCCCAGAACTCCGCCGACTCCGCCGGAACCAAGAATTGCATGACGCATGCTGCCATTATGCACTGAGGCGCGGTTTCCTATCCGGGCGCCCCCAGAGTGCTAAACTAGCGCAGCCGTGGGTGGGAATCAGTAGCTCAAAAGTTATGACTGAAGAAAAACGTTCGCGGGCATTTCTGTGGATAGTCATCGGCGGGGGCGCGTTCTTCCTGTTTGTGCTGGCGGTTTTTGCTCTCGTATACGTCACACTGCACGCCGGCAAGGATAGTTCGCTGGCTTTCGGTGACAAGATCGCGGTGGTCGATCTGGAAGGCGTCATCCTGTCGCCCAATCCAGTCGTGCAACAGCTCAAGAAGTTTGCCGACGACGATTCCATCAAGGCCATCATCCTGCACGTGAATTCTCCCGGCGGGGGCGTGGCCGCTTCGGAAGAGATCTATCGCGAAGTGAAGCGCATCCGTGATGAGAAGAAGAAACGCATCGTCGCGTCGATTGAGACGGTGGGCGCGAGCGGCGCGTACTACGTATCATCGGCGACCAACAAGATCTATGCCGACAACGGCAGCATTGTGGGCTCGATCGGTGTGATCGCGCAGTGGGTGAACTACGCCGAACTGTTGCAGTGGGCCAAGCTCAAAGACATCACGATGAAAGCCGGTGAGTTCAAAGACACAGGTTCGCCCACGCGCGACATGACCCCGGCCGAGCGCGAATACCTGCAGGGCATGATCGATAACATGCACGGTCAATTCATCCAGGCGGTAGCCGACGGACGCAAGATGAAGTTCGAAGACGTGAAGTCGATCGCCAACGGCAAAGTTTGGACGGGGCAGCAGGCGCTCCCCATGAAGCTGGTCGATCAGGTCGCCGACTTCCAGACCGCGGTCGACGACACCGCCAAAGCAGTCGGCATCCACGGCGAACCTGTTCTGGTGCGCCCTGAAAAAGACCGCAAGACGCTGGGCGATCTGCTGTTTGGCGACGTCTCGGAGTGGATTCCGACACGCGAAAAGCTGATGGATCAGCACGTTGGGTTCTATTACATGTGGAAGTAGGAAAGCGGGCTCTGGGCTTTGGGATCTAGGCCCTGGGTGATCTACAGAACCGTCACTGGGTTCTGGCGACAGCCCAGAGCCCAACCCCTAAAGGCCAGAGCCTTTTACCACAACTTGCGCGAAGTCTCTGAATCTGAGAGAGTTATGTAGGCCCCGGCAGAGGGCCAGGCTGCTTGGCCGGGCGGCCCCAGACAAAAATTCATCATCGGAGCCTAGAGGCGTATGACAAAAGCGGATCTGATTGACGAGGTCTCGCGTCTGGCGGAACTTACGCGGAAAGACAGCGAAGTCATTGTAGAGACGATCTTTGACAGCATCGTGCGCTCGCTGCGCGTGGGCGACAAGATCGAGATCCGCGGCTTCGGCAGCTTTCGCACGCGGCAGCGCAAGCCGCGCGTGGGGCGCAATCCGAAGACCGGCGATCGGGTTGAAGTTCCCGCAAAAAAGATTCCTTTCTTCAAGCCCAGCAAGGAGTTGAAGGACTTGGTGAATCACGGAGAAGGCGCACCGGCCGCCGCCGCCGCTCCTCCCGCGCCACCCGCTCCCGCGCAGTAGCTTCGGCGAACCGCTTCAGGGCGCGCCCTAGTGCGCGCCTTTCCCTTTTCCTGCAATCTCTTATCGGTGAGTCATGGGTAAGGCATACTTCAGTCCAGAACTGTTTTTGTTTCTGCAACAAATCAAGCGCAACAACCGGCGTACGTGGTTTCTGAAGAATCGCGAGCGCTATGAAGAAGTTGCGCGGCAGCCCGGCTTGCGCTTCGTGCTCGACTTCAGCTTCCGCATGAAACAAATCAGCCCGTGGATCGTGGTTAACCCCAAGCCCTTGGGTGGATCATTGCAACGCGTGTACCGCGATCTACGTTTCTCGCCGGACCGGCGTCCGTACAAAACGTGGGTGGGCATGACGTTCCCGCATGCCGGCCGCGATGAAGAGGTGCGCTCCATCGGCTACTACCTGCAACTCGAACCCGGGGAAAGCGCATTGTACGGAGGCACATGGCAGCCCGACCGTCGATCGCTGGCGAAGATTCGCGACGCGATCGCATGGAAGCCCGAAGAATGGAAGAAGGCGAAGCGTGGCTGGACGCTGGAAGGCGCGAGCCTGACGCGCGCGCCACGCGGGTATGCAGAGGACCATCCGCTGATCGAAGACCTGAAACGACAGGACTTCGTGGTGAGCGTGCGCTTCTCGGACGCGCAGGTGTGTGGTCAGCGGTTTCTGCAGGAGGTCACGGCCGCCGCCAGGAAGATGGCGCCGATGATGAGTTTTCTGGCGAAAGCGCAGGGGCAACAGTTTTAAAGGTGGTCGTCGGTCGGCGGTCCCCGGTCGCTGGATTGCTCCAAGTTTGGTTGCCGTGATCGTGGCAGGTGAATCATCGATCGGCTTTCTCGTGGCCTGGGAAGGCGACCTCCGGATCCCATTAACTTAAAGGTAACATCTCGCGTACGGCGCCCTCAGGCGCACAGTTGGACGCCGGGATGACCTCGGGCCTCTCCGGGGTGTCCACTTGCGCTCTACGGGCCCGGGAACACTGTTGGTGGGCATTCTGTGCGATGGTTGCGGGGTGCTTTTGGGGTACGAAAAGGCGGCGGACGGGTTTTCAACAACTTAGCTCTGGGGAAAGATGGGTCGCAGGAGACCGGTCACGGGGCTCCGGTCTTAGGGGCGATCTCCCACTCCCCTCGCTCGCTGCCTAGATTTGCCCAATCTTACAAACGAAATCCTGAGACCTGCGACCTGTCACCTGCCGCCTGAGATCTGTCACCTGCCCTTCAAATAAAGATCTGCCGTCTTCAATGCCAGATCGATTGCGCTCAGGTCGGCGCGATTGCACAGCACGATCACGGTCAGATGGTCTTTCGGGAAGCGCTGGATAGAAGTGCGGAAGCCGATGGTTTCGCCGTAGTGCCACATGCGCTCGTGGCCTTTGTAAGGTTCCAGAAACCATCCAAAGCCGTAGCTGACGGAGTGGCCGTTTTCCTGCGCTGGAGTTGCGGTCGGATGAACCGGGGTGAGGGCGGGACGCATTTCGGCTTCGCTCAACAGCGTGTGCTCGCGCAAAGCTGCATCCCATTTCGCGAGGTCAGCGAGCGATGTGTAGACACCGCCATCGCCAAGCGTGGCCGAGGTTGAACTCTGGTCGGTCTCGCGGAAGGTGGTGCCATCGGCAGTGTGGCCGTAGGCGCGTTTCGAAACTTCGTTCTTTCCTTTCTCGTAGGCCAGCGTGTTCGACATCTTCAGCGGGACGAAGATGCGCTCTTGCAGGAACTCGCCGTAACTCTTGCCCGAAATCTTTTCGATGACCATGGCGAGCACGCAGTATCCCGAGTTGCTGTATTGCCACTTGCTGCCTGGAGGAAATTGGGTGGTGGAGGCTTTCTCCATAAGCGCAAACACGCCGGCATCGCTGATCTGCGGGATCTGGTCGTCTGGCGTGTTGCCGTATTGCTTGGCCATGAGGTCCTCATAGTCGAGGAGGCCCGAGGTGTGGTTCAGGATTTCGCGGATGGTGATGGTTTTCCCATAGGCCGGGAATTCCAGGAAGACTTCGGCTAGGGATTCGTCGTAGCGCAAATTGCCGTCGTGCACGAGCAGCATGATGGCCATCGCGGTGAATTGCTTGGTGAGCGATGCGAGGCGGAAGTTGGTGTGCTCGTCGATTTTGTGAAGCGCACGCAGATCGGTTACGCCATAGCCGTGCTGAAAAACCACCTGCCCTTTGCGGATGACTTCGACGGCAGCGCCGGGCGTGGAAGGAAGAATCGATGCGAACAGCGCGGCCGGATCGCGGTCGGCACCGAACACAAGTTGCGACATCGCCAGCGCAAGGGTCAGCAGGGCAGCGCATCGAATTCGCTTCATCTCTCTCCTCTGCGGGACTGTGGACGAATGGCGGCCACTCCCATCATGCGGCCGGTGTTGCCCTTTTCGGCGCGATGGGAGAATAGCAAGTCGGTATGGCACGCGGAGCAGAACGGGATCGTTTTGATGCGACGTGCGGAGACACCGGCATCGAGCAACTGGCGGCGGTTGGCTTCCACCAGGTCCAGAAAGATGTTTACGGGCAGGTTGCTGTGGCCCGGGGCGCGCGCCGTCAGGAATAGCATGGGATATTTTTCGCGCACCGGATCAGACTCCTTGATTTCGTGAAACAAACGGTCACCGTAGGCGAATTGCGAAGTGAACTGGTCGCGAACCTCCTCTCCCACGGTGTAACAGCAGTTGTGCACGCCCGGGCCGATGTCGGCTCCAAGATCGCCCGGGCGACTGTTGAAGTGAAGCCGCATTACGCCCACGCCCTTCTCGACGATTCGCTTAACGGTGCCGCGCCAGCCGGCGTGGAAGACTCCCACTGCACGTTTTTTCGGGTCAACCAGAATGACCGGGAGGCAGTCGGCGGTTTGAATGGCCAGCACGATACCGGGCGTGTTGGTGACCATGCCGTCGCCGAGCAGCGGGGCAGCGGGCGGATTGGTGATGTGATGAATGATGTCGGAATGAAACTGGCGTAGGGTGACGAGCGGCCACGCGTGGCTGCCATTGGCGCCGAGTGCGGTGAGAAACACTGCGCGATTGTGCTCGACGGCTGGGCGGGAATCGCCCTTCGTGAAGCCCAGGTTGAGCGCGTGGCCTCCGTAGACGCGGGAGTATCCGCCCTGGCGGGTAGAAAACCCGTGAATCAGCCAGGGATACTTCTTGAAGTGTTCCGCCTGGAGAATTTTAATTTGTGATTTTGCGGGAGCCCGGGTTGGCACGGGACCATGATAAATGGGCACAGGTCACAGGTCACAGGTCACAGGTGACAGGTCACAGGTGGACAGTTCTAAATGTGGGGCAGACACTCCTGTCCGCCTGGCCGTGATAAGAATCCCGACCTTTGTCGGACTAGAGTGCCCGGCCGACACCCGGTCCGCTGCGCCAAAAGGCCAGTTGGGTGCAGGTTCCCGCATTACTATAGGTATCGAGGCCATTCGCCGCCCCCCTTGCGCCCGCCCCCCGCATACGGTACAAACGCCCAAGGACCTAATCTATGCGCCGTTTAGCAGTTCCCGTCTTCCTTCTTTCCAGCCTTATTTACGCCCTGGCCGCACAACAAACACCCACAAAGACCGCCGACGCCGGCGTCGCGCAGACGCCTGCGCAGGAAAAAGCCCCGAAACCGGCTGGAACCGAGAAGGATGCGAAACCTGCCGACGAGAACGCAAAGGCCGGCGACCAGAACAAAGATAAGAAGGATTATTCGCAGGAAGGCTTCGTTATCGAGCAGGTGCGCACGCTGTTTCGCTTTGAAAGCGATGGCACGGGACGGAAAGAAACGATTGCGCGCGTGCGCGTGCAGAGCGAAGCGGGCGTGGAGCAGTGGGGACAGGTGGTCATTGGGTACAGCTCGGCGAACGAGCGCGTCGAGATTCCTTATGTTCGCGTGTTGAAGAAAGACGGCACAGTTGTGACCGCTCCCGCTGATGCGGTGCAGGACCTGAGCGCGCCGGTTGCTCGCGAGGCGCCGGTCTATACCGACTATCGGCAGAAGCACATTACGGTGCCCGGGCTGCGTCCCGGAGAAGTGCTGGAATACGACATTGCCACCATCATCCACACGCCTCTGGCGCCCAACCAGTTCTGGACCGAGTACGACTTCGACAAGAACAACATCACGCTCGACGAACAGCTCGAAGTCAACATTCCCAAGGACCGCACCATCAAGCTGAAGAACAAGCCCGGTTTCGAGCCGAAGGTTGCCGAGGAGAACGGGCGGCGCATCTATCGCTGGACCAGTTCCCACCTGGAGCGCGAGGACGACGACAAGGACAAAGATAAAGACAAGGACAAGAAAAAGAGAAAGAAGAAAAAGCCGGAAGACGAAGTGCCCGCTGTGCAGTTAACGACGTTCGGAAGCTGGGAAGAAGTCGGGAAGTGGTATGCCGGGCTCGATCACGACAGGCGACAGCCGACGGCCGACATTCGCGCGAAAGCGGAGGAACTGACCAAGGGCGCGGCCACTGATCTGGACAAAGTCGAAGCGCTCTATGACTACGTCGCCAAAAATTTCCGCTACGTGAGCTTGTCGCTCGGGCTAGGGCGGTATCAGCCGCATGCCGCGTCAGACGTGCTGCATAACCAGTATGGCGACTGCAAGGACAAGCACACGCTGCTGTCTTCACTGCTTGAGGCCCAAGGGATGCACGCCTCGTCGGTGCTGATCAATTCCAGCCGCAAACTCGATCCCGACATTCCGTCGCCCTCGCAGTTCGATCACGTCATCACGCTGCTGCCAATGGGTAAGGAAGAAGTCTGGATGGACACGACCACAGAGGTCGCGCCCTTCCGGTTGCTGTCGTTCAACATCCGCAAGAAACAGGGACTGGTGATTCCGGTCAACGGTGCAGCGCACCTGGAAGAGACTCCGGCCGATCCGCCGATGGCGAACACGCAGGTGCAGACCATCGACGGCACCATTAACGAACTTGGCAAGTTGAGTGCCAAGGTGAGCTACGTGGTACGCGGCGACACGGAATTGCTGATGCGCATCATCTTCCGTCGCGTGCCGAGCGCGCAGTGGGAACGCCTGGTGGGGAACATCAACTCGATGGGCGGCCTGGATGGGGATATTACGAACCTGAAGGTCGGCGATCCTGCAGCGACGCGCGAGCCATTCCAGTTTTCCTACGATGTGTCGAAGGCGAATTTTCTGGATTGGTCGAAAAAGAAGTCGGACATCGATTTGCCGCTGTCGCAGTTCACCCTGGCCGATGCCGACGAAGACGATACGGGCGCAGATGCGGAGCCGATCAAATTCGGGCCTCCGGGAGAATTCACATATCGCATCAAGCTGACGCTGCCGGCGAAGTACAGCGGGCATGCGCCTCTGCCGTTTGCGTTGAAGCGCGACTACGGAGAGTACTCGGCGAGCTACAAACTGGATGGCGCGGTCTTCACGGCGGAACGCCGCATGCTGATGCGCGAACGGGAGTTGCCGGCAACCCGCGCGAGCGAGTACCTGTCGTTCCGACGCGCGATACTTTCCGATCTGGGCCAGCATTTGGCGGTGGAGAACAGTGCGGCCGGATCTCTGGCGCCGCCTGCGGATATGAAAGCGGACGACTTGAACGAGAGCGCCCGCACCGCCATGCAGAGCGGCAATTTCCCGCTGGCGATTCAGCTTCTGAAGCGCGCGGTCGAGGTTGAGCCGAAAAATAAATACGCGTGGAACAATCTCGGCCTTTGTTATCTTTCGATGCGGCAAAGTCCGGAAGCGGTGGCCTCGTTCCAGAAGGCGCTTGAAGTGAATCCGTACGACGAGTATGCCTACAACAACCTGGGACGCGCTTACTGGCAGGATCGCAAGTACGATGAAGCGGCCAATGCGTTTCACAAGCAACTCGAGAACAATCCGCTCGACAAATTCGCGCACGCCAACCTGGGCGCGATGTATGCCGAGTGGCACAAATATGATCTTGCGGCCCCTGAACTAGAGAAGGCGGCTTCGCTCACGCCGGATGACGCCGGGCTGCAGGTCAGCCTGGGCGACGCGTATCTGAACCTCGGGCAGGATGACAAAGCACTGGCGGCGTTCGATCGCGCCGTGGATATTTCGGCTTCGCCGCTGGTGTGGAACAACATCGCGTATCAGCTGTCGCTGAAGAACACCCATCTCGATAAGGCGCAGCAGTATGCGGAGTCGGCTGTGGCTTCGACGGCAGCGGGATTGCGCAATCTGTCGCTCGACCAGTTGAATCAGCGGGACCTGGCATTGGTGCCTTCGCTGATCGCGTACTGGGACACGCTGGGCTGGGTCTACTACGCCGAGGGGAATTTGGAGAAAGCCGAGCGGTATGTTTCGGCGGCATGGAGCCTGGGGCATCACGGGGAAGTGGGCGATCACCTGGGGCAGATTTACGAAAAGCGCGGCGACAGGGAGAAAGCGATCCGCACCTACGCAATGGCGTTGAGTGGACTGCGGCCGATTCCGGAGACGCGTGGGCGTCTCGGCGGATTGTTGGGCGGAGAGGACAAGGTTGATCCGGTGGTGAACAAATATCACGACGAACTGCAGCAGATGCGGACCACGAAGTTGAACGACAAGCCGCCGGCTTCGGGCAGCGCGGAGTTCTGGGTTCTGCTCGGGACTAACAGCAACGGTGCCGCGGTCGACAAGGTGAAGTTCATCAGCGGGGAAGAAAAGCTGCGCGTGCTGGAAGGCGCGCTGCAGCATTTGAAATACACCATCAATTTTCCCGACGACACGCCGGCGAAGATTTTGCGTCGTGGGACACTCTCGTGTACGCAGGAGGCCGGGGGCTGTACGTTCGTGCTGATGCTGCCGGACGATGTGCGGACGGTGAACTAGACGCTGCGGTCGGTTCCAGAAAAAAGCATTTACCGCAAAGGTCGCGAAGGTATTCGCAAAGGACGCGAAAGAGGCCCGTTAGGTTCGTGAGTCTGGCCTCAAGGCATGCGTCTTTCTCTCCATTGAAGTGTCTGTTCGCAGGCGTGGGCAAACTGCAAGAGTAGATCCTCGCGCAGGGGGGCGGCGGCGATCTGCAGGCCGATGGGCAGGCCATCTTTGGTCAGTCCGCAGGGGATGGAAATGGTTGGCACTCCCCAGACGTTGAAGGGACGGGTGTTCCTCAAGAGCAAGAGTTCGTGCGGGCGCAGCAGTTCGGGCTTTTGTTTCAGATCTGCAATTTTCGGCGCGGGAATTGGAGTGGTGGGCGTGACGATGACGTCGACCGACTCGAACACGCGGAGGATATCGGCTCGCATCTGCTCGAGTACCGCGTGCTGCTTCCGGTAGTGCTCCTTGGAAATGTTTTCTCCCGTTTTGATGCGGCGTAGAGTTTCTGGCTGATAGAGGTCGGGTGTCTTTGCGGCTGCTTCGGCGTGGAAGGCGTAGGATTCGGCCGCCTGCACGGTGCGATCGTTGTCGGGAGTGAGCGCGACGTCGCGGACTTCGGACGCGAGCGGACTGATGCTGGCTAAGGCTGCATCGACGGACTTGGCCACGTCTGGATGCAAGTCGTCGTAGAAAAAAGCGCGGGGAACTCCTACGCGGAGTTGGTGAGGCTTCGACCATTGCTCCACAAAATCTGCGGGTGGAACGCCTTGGCCCTCGGCGAGCGCGCGGAAGACGATCGTGGCATCGGGCACGGTGGCGGCGATTGGGCCGACGTGGTCGAGCGATTCCGACAACGGGATCACGCCTTGCGCACTCACGCGTCCGTAGGTAGGCTTCAACCCCACGACGCCGCAGAGCGCCGCCGGTTCACGGATGGAGCCTGCCGTATCGGTACCTATGGCTGCGTACCCTAGGCCTCCCGCGACGGCTGCGGCGGATCCTCCAGAAGAGCCTCCGGCGATGAATTCGGGATTCCACGGGTTGTGGACTTCGCCGAAGCAACTGATCATCGAACTGCCGCCGTAGGCGAACTCGTGCAGGTTCTGTTTGCCGAGAAAGATTGCTCCGGCGCGCTCGAGTCTCTGCACAACCTCGGCACTTTGCGTCGGAATACGACGCTTGTAGAGTTCGCTCGCGGCTGTGGTCGGAATTCCTGCCGTGTCGATCAGGTCTTTCAAACCAATGGGCACGCCATGCAGGTGCCCGCGCCAGTCACCTCGGGATATTTCTTCTTCGGCAGTGCGGGCCTGGGCGAGCGCCTCATCGACTGTCACTGTGATGAAGGCATTCAGCACCGGATTCAGTTCTTCGATCTTCTGCAGACATGCGCGGGTGAGTTCGACCGGCGAGAGCTTGCGTGCTCGCAGCGCTTCGGCGAGTTCGAGAATCGTGGTTGGGGCGGAGTTCGGCATCGCACAGAATATTATCGTGGAGTCGCGCGCCAAGACGCGGGACGTGAGCCTATAATCGAAAATCGCAGCGCTCCGGGGTGGAGGTCCACAATCGTCCCATGGCACAGATGACCCTCGCGGATATTGCGACCCACGGATTTTTGGTCGATGGGAAGTGGATTGAGGATGGCGACACCGTTGAAGTGAAGTCTCCTTACGACGGTGCCGTCGTGGGCCGGGTGTTTCAGGGCCGGCGCGCGCATGCGGAAGCCGCCATTGCGGCGGCAGTGAAAGCCTTTGGTACGACTCGCCGCTTGCCTGCCTTCGAGCGCCAGCGCGTTCTGCGCCAGGTCGCCGAAGGAATCAGCAAAAGGAAAGAAGAATTCGCCCGCACCCTGTGCCAGGAAGCGGGCAAGCCTATTAAGGCAGCGCGCACCGAGGTGGACCGCGCAATCTTCACCTTCACGGTGGCGGCGGAGGAGAGCACTCGCATTTACGGCGAGTACCTTCCGCTCGACTGGCAGGAGTACACTGCCGGGCGCTGGGGCATCGTGAAGCGCTTTCCTCTGGGTCCGATTGCCGGAATCACTCCGTTTAACTTCCCGCTGAACCTGGTTGTGCACAAAGTCGCACCGGCTATCGCGGCGGGGTGCCCCATGGTGTTGAAGCCGGCACCGCAGACGCCGCTCTCCTCGCTTCTCATGGCCGAAGTGGTGCAGCAGACGGGCTGGCCGGATGGCGGGCTGAACGTGTTGCCGCTTTCCAACGATGACGCGAGCGTGCTGGTCACCGACGACCGTATCAAGCTGATCAGTTTCACCGGGAGCGCCGCCGTCGGGTGGCAGATCAAGAAGAATTCCGGCAAGAAAAAAGTCATCCTCGAGTTGGGCGGCAATGCAGGCGTCATCATTCATAGCGACGCCGACCTCGACTATGCCGCGGGTAGATGCGTGGCTGGCGCGTTCGGGTACGCCGGGCAGACTTGCATCTCGGTACAGCGAGTGCTGGTACAGCAGTCGGCGTATGGAAAGTTTGTCGATTTGTTTCTGGCGGGCGTGAAGGAGTTGTGCTGCGGCGATCCTTTGGATGAAACGACCGATGTGGGCCCGCTCATTCGCGAGAGCGATGCGATCCGGGCGACGGAATGGATTCAGGAAGCGGTGCGCGGCGGCGCGCGCGTACTGTGCGGTGGCGGTCGCAAAGGCTCCCTGTTGGAGCCGACGGTGCTGACCGGCACGCGGCCTGACATGAAGGTCAACTGCCAGGAAATTTTTGCGCCAGTAGTTACGGTGGAACCCTACGTTGAATTCGACGAGGCGATACGCCTTATCAATAGTTCTCCGTACGGATTGCAGGCGGGCATCTTCACGCGCGACGCGAAGCTCATGTTCCAGGCGTTTGAAGAACTCGAAGTGGGCGGCCTGCTGGCCGGAGATGTCCCAACGTTCCGCATCGACCACATGCCCTACGGGGGCATCAAGGATTCCGGGATCGGCCGCGAAGGCTTGCGGTACGCGATCGAGGAAATGACCGAACCCAAACTCATGGTAATGAATCTGCGTTAAGGACGAACCTCGCCCGGACACGCGGAGATCGGGTGCAACTGGTGCCGTCTCCGTTCTCGTTGCCGTTGAAAAACGAAACAGCGTTTTTGCACGGCAATCAACTTACCAAAAATTTTTCGCAAGAAGCGGCTTCGACCGGATTACAAACCGGAGCCAACTGCTATAATCACCAGTTTCCGTGAGCGCCATCACATCACTCTGTACCACGTAGTCTTGACTCCAGCGAGCGAAAAGTCCGTCTTGTTCGCTTGCTGGTCTTGATCCATCAATGCAGATTTTTCATCGCAGCACGAACACGTTCTCCCGGGCGACGATTTACGGCGCCGTGTTCATCGTGGTGGGCCTTTTCTCGGCGCTGATGCAGATCCAGCGTTCGCCGTACGTCACGTACGCGGGCGTGGTGAAGCCGCAGCCGGTGCCGTTCAGTCACAAGCATCATGTGACCGGGTTAGGCATTGACTGTCGCTACTGTCACACGTCGGTGGAAGTGTCGAGCTTTGCCGGGATCCCACCGACGAAGACCTGCATGAACTGCCACTCGCAGATCTGGACGAATGCACAGATGCTTGAGCCGGTGCGCGCGAGTTACCGGAGCGGCGACTCGCTGCTTTGGACGCGCGTCAACCAGCTTCCCGACTTCGTGTATTTCAATCACAGTATTCATATCAATAAGGGCGTGGGCTGCAATACCTGCCACGGTCCGGTAGACCAGATGCCCCTGATGTACCAGTACGCGTCACTGCAGATGGAATGGTGCCTCGGGTGCCATCGAGCGCCGCAGAAATATCTGCGGCCGCGTGACCAGGTCTTCAACATGCGGTACCAGGAGCCGTCGTCGGCGCGGCCGGTGGAATTTGACGGCAAGGACTTTACCGAGCAGGAAGCGCTGGGCAGCGCGCTGGTGGCGAAATACAAGTTGCGCAGCGTGCAGGACATCACCAGTTGCAGTACGTGTCACCGGTAAGGAGTTGCAGTTTTTGCAGGCGGCTAGGCCGCCGGACATCAAGATGGAAGACGCACAGAAAACCAAGCGCGAAGAGACTTCGGCAGGCTCAGTCGAAGCGGTTTGCCCGAGCAAGAAGCTGGATCGCGCGACCGTGGAAGCGCAGATCAGGCAGACGACCGGGCCGGAATACTGGCGCAGCCTGGAAGAACTGGCGGGCACTCCGGAATTCCAGGAGATGCTGCACCGCGAATTTCCGAAGGGAGCTTCGGAGTGGGTGGAGTCGGTGTCGCGGCGCGGGTTTCTGCAGTTGATGGGGGCGTCGCTGGCGATGGCCGGGATGACCGGCTGCACGAAGCTGCCGCTCGAGCCGATCGTGCCCTATGTGAAACAACCCGAGGACATCATTCCGGGGCGGCCAAAGTTCTATGCGACGGCGGTGACGCTGAGCGGGTATGCGAGTCCCGTGCTGGTGGAAAGCCACATGGGACGGCCGACGAAGATTGAAGGCAACGACAAGCATCCGGCGAGCCTGGGCGGGACCGACATTTTCACGCAGGCCGCGTTGCTTGGCATGTACGACCCCGACCGCTCGCAGACGATTACGCAGAACGGCGACGTGAATTCCTGGTCGGCGTTTGTGCGCGAGACCAAGGGCCCGCTGATGGTGCAGAAGAATATCGGCGGCGCGGGGATCCGCATTCTGACCCAGACGATTTCTTCGCCCTCCCTGGCCGACCAACTGCGCGCGTTTCTGAAGATTTATCCGCAAGCCAAGTGGCACGTGTACGAACCGGTAAACCGCGACAACGTGCTCGAGGGCGCAAAGCTGGCGTTCGGGCAGGCGGTGGAGACGCGCTACGACTTCACGAAAGCGGATGTCATCGTCTCGCTGGACGCCGACTTCCTATACGCAGGATACCCAGGGAACACGCGCTACATCCGCGACTTCGCGAGCCGGCGCAATCCCGATGGGAAGATGAGCCGGATTTATGCGATTGAAAGTACGCCGACCTCGACCGGGGCGAAGGCGGATCATCGATTCCCGCTTCCCGCTGCGACCATCGATCAGGCTGCAAGGTTTATTGCCTCTGTCGTAGGTGTTCATGGTTGGGGCGCCGGATCATGGACTGGAAGCGATCTTGGCCATCTTGCATCGGATTTGGCAGAGCACAAAGGCTCGACCGTCGTCATCGCAGGCGATCATCAGCCCCCGGCGGTTCACGCTCTCGCCCACGCGATGAACACAGCGCTGGGCAACGTCGGTAACACCGTTTTCTACACCGACCCAGTCGATGCCAACCCAGTCAATCAAACTGAATCGTTGCGCGACCTCGTCGCGGACATGCGCGGGGGCAAGGTCGATCTGCTGGTCATCATGGGCGGAAACCCGGCGTACGACGCGCCCGCTGATCTGGGCTTCGCCGATGCGCTGACGAGTTCGAATATCTCGCTGCGCATTCATCACGGGCTCTATCAGAATGAGACCTCCGAGTATTGCCACTGGCATGTGAATGAAGCTCACGCGCTCGAATCGTGGAGTGACGCGCGTGCATATGACGGAACCGTAAGCATTGTGCAGCCGCTTATTGCGCCACTGTACGCGGGGAAGAGCGCACAGGAGTTGGTGTCTGCCTTGTCGGGAATTTCTGACATCACGGGGTACGATCTGGTGCGCGCCTACTGGCAAAAGCAGCATGCGGGCGCTGACTTCGAAGACTTCTGGCGAAAGTCGCTGCACGACGGTTGGGTCGAAGGCACGACCTACGCACCGAAATCTATTTCCGCGAAGGTGGCTCCCTCTCTCCCGGGTACTGCTGCCGATCCTAGTTCTCTCGAAGTCAACTTCCGCCGCGACCCCTCCATCTACGACGGGCAATTCGCCAACAACGGTTGGCTGCAGGAATTGCCCAAGCCGATGACTAAGCTCACTTGGGACAACGCCTTGCTGGTGGGCCCGGCGATGGCGGCACGGGAAGGTTTGAAAACGGAAGACATGGTTACACTCGAACTGAATGGACGGAAGGCGAATTTGCCGGTGTGGATCCAAGCCGGGCATCCCGATCATTCCGTCACGGTGTTTCTCGGATACGGGCGCAAGCGCGCGGGCGTAGCGGGAACAGGCGCGGGCTTCGACGTGTATCCGCTGCGGACCAGCGCGGCTCCGTGGATTGCGACTGGCGGCAAGCTCACCAAGACCGGGGATACCTACAAACTCGCATCCACGCAGGGCTACCAGACGATGGACACGCCCAATGGCGACAGCCGTCCGATCGTTCGCGAAGCGAGTCTCGAGGAATATCGCAAGGAACCGAAGTTCGCGCAGGAAGACCAGCCATCGCGGGAACTGACGCTGTATCCCAACGTCGACTACTCCAAGCAGGACTATGCCTGGGGCATGGCGATCGATCTGAATTCGTGCGTGGGCTGCAACAACTGCATCATCGCCTGCCAGGCGGAAAATAACATCGCCGTGGTCGGCAAGGAGCAGGTGGTTCGCGGGCGGCACATGCACTGGATCCGCGTGGATGCCTACTACCAGGGCGATCGCGATCATCCCAACGCGTACTTCCAGCCCGTCCCGTGCATGCAATGCGAGAACGCGCCGTGCGAACTGGTTTGCCCGGTGGGCGCGACCGTGCATAGCACCGAAGGCTTGAACGACATGGTCTACAACCGCTGCGTGGGCACGCGCTATTGCTCGAACAACTGTCCGTACAAAGTGCGGCGGTTCAACTTCCTGTTATTCCAGGACTGGGAGAAAGAGCAGTACAAGATGATGCGCAATCCCGACGTGACGGTGCGCAGCCGCGGCGTGATGGAGAAGTGCACGTACTGCATCCAGCGCATCACGGAGCGGCGCATCGATGCCGAGCGCGCCGACGAGAAAATCAAGGACGACAATTCGCTGCAGACGGCGTGCCAGCAATCGTGCCCGGCGGGCGCGATTATTTTCGGCAACATCAATGATCCGGGGAGCCGGGTCGCCAAGTTGAAGGCGCAGGATCGCAATTACGGGTTGCTGGCGGATCTGAACACGCGGCCTCGGACGACGTACCTGGCCGAGGTTCGCAACCCGAACCCGGAGCTGGAAGGCTAAGCGGAGCGAAGTCAAGTCATGGCAGAGCGGATGGACGAAGTCACGGTCGCGAACAAGCAGGCCCCGGTCATCGAGCCTGGGTACACGTTCGGCACGGTGACCGACAAGATCAGCACCATCGTGCTGAACCGGCCCACGTCGACGGGATGGTTCGTCGGCTTCGGGGTGGCGTTCATGCTTACCATGATGATGCTGTTCGCCATCGGCTACCTGGTGGTGAAGGGGACGGGGATCTGGGGCATTAACATCCCCATCGGCTGGGGCTTCGCGATCGTTAATTTCGTGTGGTGGATCGGTATCGGGCACGCGGGAACGCTGATCTCGGCCATCCTGCTGTTGTTGCGGCAATCGTGGCGGAATTCCATCAACCGGTTTGCGGAAGCCATGACGCTATTCGCGGTGGCGGCTGCCGGAATTTTTCCGCTGATCCACACCGGACGTCCGTGGCTGGCGTACTGGTTGTTTCCGTATCCCAACACGATGAACTACTGGCCGCAATTCCGCAGCCCGCTGCTGTGGGATGTGTTCGCGGTCTCGACTTACTTCACGATTTCGTTGTTGTTCTGGTTCGTGGGACTGATTCCAGATCTGGCAACTCTGCGCGACCGCTCCGAGAACCGCTGGGCGCAGATGATTTACGGCACGCTGGCCATGGGCTGGCGCGGATCGGCGCGGCACTGGCATCGCTACGAAACCATGTACCTGCTGCTGGCCGGGCTGGCGACGCCGCTGGTGCTCTCGGTGCACACGGTGGTCAGCTTCGACTTTGCAATCGCAATCGTTCCCGGCTGGCACACGACCATCTTCCCGCCCTACTTCGTTGCGGGCGCGATTTATTCAGGCTTCGCCATGGTGCTGATGCTGGCGATTCCGATTCGCAAGCTGTATGGCTTCGAAGATTTCATCACCGACCGGCACCTGCAGAACTCCGCCAAGGTCATGCTGGCGACGGGATGGATCGTGGCCTACGGGTATGGGATCGAAGCCTTCATGGGCTGGTACAGCGGCGAACCGGAACGATTGTTCCTGCTGTGGAATCGGCTGCACGGCCCGTACGCCTTCTTCTACTTGCTGTTGCTGCTCTGTAACATCGGGATCCCGCAGGTGCTGTGGATTCGCAAACTGCGCACCAATACGATCGCGCTTGTTCTTCGTTTCGCTGGTCATCCTGGTCGGAATGTGGCTCGAGCGGTTCGTCATTGTCGTGATGAGCTTGCATCGCGACTTCCTGAATTCGTCGTGGGGCATGTACTACCCAACGCGCTGGGACTGGATGACCTTCATCGGGACGATGGGCATGTTCCTGGCGGCCATGTTCCTGTTCGTGCGCATCCTGCCCATGATTTCAATTTTTGAGATGCGGACGCTGTTGCCGGAGGCAGAGGTGAAGCCCGAATGAAAACCACCCGCATCTACGGCATGATGGCCGAATTCGATTCGGCGAGCGACCTGGTGGCGGCAGCGCGCAAGACTCACGAAGCGGGCTATCAGAAAGATCGACGCCTACAGCCCGTTCCCGGTGGAAGAACTGGCCGAGGCGATCGGATTTCACAAGAATCGCGTCCCGCTGGTGACGCTGATCGGCGGCTATCATCGGCGGCCTGTCGGGCTATCTCATGCAGTACTGGATTGCGGCTGTCGACTATCCGGTGAATGTTGGCGGGCGGCCGTTTCATTCGTGGCCGTCGTTCATCGTGGTCACTTTCGAGATGACGATTCTGTTCGGCGGAATTTTTGCCGTGCTGGGCATGCTGGCGCTGAATGGACTGCCCATGCCGTATCACCCGGTGTTCAACGTGCCGCGCTTCGCCATGGCGACCAAGGACCGTTTCTTCCTGATCGTGTTTTCGACCGATCCCAAGTACGAGCCCGACGAGTACGCGGCAGTTTCTGGAAAGCCTGGGTCCGCGTTCGATTTCGGAGGTGCCCAGCTAATGCGCGCGTCTTCGCAAACTTGCACCGCTCGCGCCTGGTGATGGTGCTGGCAGGATGCCGACTTGATATGCACGTGCAGCCGCGTCAGAATCCGCTCGCGAAAAGCGATTTCTTTGCTGATCACCGCTCGGCGCGTCCGCCGGTGGAAGGCACGGTGGCGCGGGGCGAGTTGCGCGCGGACAAATACTTGTACACCGGCAAGCTCGGGAACAATCCCGGGGACTATATGCCGTTCGCGGTGACCCGCGAGGATTTGGAGCGCGGGCAGGTTCGCTACAACATCTATTGCGCGCCATGCCATTCGCGCGTGGGCGACGGCAACGGGTACATCCCGTCGCGCGGGTTCTCGCGCAAGCCGCCGTCGTTCCACATCGACCGACTGGAGAAAGCGCCGCGTGGGCTACATCTATGGCGTGATCACCGAGGGCTTCGGCATCATGCCTGACTATTCGTCGCAGATTCCGCCGCATGGATCGCTGGCGGATCGTGGCGTATGTGCGCGCCCTGCAGTTGAGCCAGCATGCATCGTCGGCGGATGCGGCCGGGCACCGATCCCGTCGGCTGGCGCCGGCGTTTTTGGATCCGGGCACGGGTGCAACGTTGCCACGCGTGAAGCCTTCCGAGCAGGCGAGTGAGGAATCGAAATGAGCACCGCGCACATGACCAACCTCGACCTGTCGGCGCCTCCGGTCATCAAGCAGATCGGACGGCGGTCGCTCGTGATCGGCGCGGTGTGCTCGGTGATCGCGATCGCGCTGGGCTTCACGAATCCGCAAGTGTTCTTCCGCGGCTACCTTGTGTCGTTCATGGACTGGCTGGGCATCTGTCTCGGGTCGATGGTGATCCTGATGATCCGCCACCTGACCGGCGGTGGCTGGGGCATGGTGATCCGGCGCGTGTTGGGCGCGGCCATGCGAACCGTGCCGCTGATGGCAGCGTTCTTCGTTCCGATTGCTTTTATCGGGTGGCGGTATATCTACCCGTGGGCGATGCCGCTGGAGTCGATTGAAAATCCCACCATCCGCGAGCATCTGGCGAAGAATCAGTTTGTGAAGCTGGGCTACTTGAATTGGCACGGCTTTGTCATGCGCGCCGTTCTCTATTTCGCGATTTGGAACCTTCTTTCATATCTGCTGTCGCGCTGGTCGAGGGAGCAGAATTCGCCGCCGTTGCGCGACAACAGTGCGCGCTTCAAGGTGATCAGCGGGCCGGGCATCATCCTGTATGCGTTCACGATTTCGTTTGCGGCGATCGACTGGGTCATGTCGCTCGATCCGAGCTGGATTTCGACCATCTACGGGCTGCTATTCGTTGCGGGCGAGTTGATCTCGGCACTGTGCTTTGCGGTGGTGATCGAGCGAATTCTGTTCAAGTACAAGCCGATGTCGCTGCTGCTGCGGCCTGCTTTCGTGCATGACCACGGCAAGTTCATGATGACATTCGTCATGGTGTGGGCATACTTCTCGTTCTCGCAGTGGCTGATCATCTGGGCCGGCAACCTGCCCGAGGAAATTACCTGGTACCTGCGACGGTTGAATGGCGGATGGGGCTTTGTCGGGCTGTTCCTGGTGATTTTCCAGTTCACGGTGCCGTTTGCGCTGCTTGCTGTCGCGGCCATTCAAGCGTGATATCACGAAACTTGGTGTGGCTGGCCGTATGGCTGATTGTCGTGCGGTACGTGGATTTGTTCTGGCTGGTCGAGCCGAATTTTTCGGCGACCTTCCATGTGACGTGGGCCGATCTTCTGATTCCCTTCGGCATGGGTGGATTGTGGCTGGCGTACTTTTGCCGCAACCTCAGTTCGATTCCGCTGCTGCCCGCCTACGACGTGTACGCCAAGGAAGTGCTGGAGCCCGAACATGAGTGACGAAAAAATCGGCGGACACAATGCGGAACCGGCTACGAGCAGGAGGATCTGAGCCCGCAGGGCGTCTTCTACTTCATGGGCGGCGTCGCGGTCCTCGGGGTGGTGATCTATTTCATTCTGGTCGGCATGTACCGCTTTCTCGACAATTACGACCGGATGCATCAGCCTGCGGCGAATCCGATGGCGGCAACGACCGGCGTCGATCCGCATACCATGAACTACAAGCAGATTCTGGACCAGGCTCAGCAGACGTTTCCGAAGCCGGTGCTTGAGCACAGTGAACAGACGCAGTATCTGGAAGAAGTGAAGAAAGAGAACGAGATTCTAGGAAGTTATGACTGGGTCGATCAGAAGAATGGTGTAGTTCGCATCCCGATCGACCGGGCTATGGAATTGGTCGCGCAACGCGGCCTGCCGGTGGTTTCGCAAGCAGACTCCGAGCGCGCGGCGGGCGGAGTCAGTTCGGTCGGCAACCAGAATGAGAAGGCTGGCGCTCCGCAGAAGGCCAAAGCGACGAAAGGTCAGCAGTGAGCAGTATCAAAACAATTCGGACAATCATGGCGATTCTACTTCTTGCCGCGTGCGCCTTCGGGCAAGGTATGACGCAACGGGATCATGTCGCCACCGGCGAATGTGCGGCCGCCAGGACTGAAGAACGTTGGCATCCAGCAAAATCTGAATCAACCCATCCCGGGGGATCTTGCCTTCACCGATGACTTGGGACGTCCCGTGCGCCTCGCCGACTACTTCGGCAAGAAGCCGATGATCCTGAACCTCGTGTACTACAACTGCCCGATGCTGTGCGGCGAGGTGCTCAGCGGGCTGGAACATTCGCTGCGCATGATGAAGTTCGATGTGGGCAAGGAATTCGACGTCATCACGGTGAGCTTCGATCCCAGCGAAACGCCCGAGATGGCGGCTGCTGAAAAAGGCTGAGTTCCTGAAGCGCTACAAGCGCGCGGGCGCCGAGCAGGGCTGGCACTTCCTGGTGGGCAAGCAGGACGCGATCGAGGCTCTGACCAAGGCGGCTGGCTTCCAGTATCAGTACGACGAGAAGACCAAGCAATTCGCGCATGCGACCGCAATCATGGTGCTGACGCCCGAGGGCAAGATCGCGCAGTACTACTACGGGGTGGAGTATCCGCCGAAAGATTTGCGGCTGGGACTGGTTGAGGCTGGACACGGCAAAATCGGCAACCTGGTCGATGAGTTGTTGCTCTACTGCTACCACTACGATCCGGAGCAGGGAAAGTACAGTGCGACCATCCTGCGGGTGATGCGCCTATTGGCGATGGCGACCATGCTAGGTCTGGGAACTTTGATTTTTGTGATGATCCGCCGCGGTCCGGCTAGCGGCGGGGCGGGACGGGCCCACTAATTATGTTTGAGAACATGCCACTTTGGCCGGCACGCGCTTCGACGATGGCCAACAACGTCGATGCGCTCTACATCTTCCTGCTGGTCGTGTCGGCGCTGATGAGCGTGCTGATCTTCACCATGGTCATCTTTTTCGCCGTGCGCTACCGGAAGAAGACCGGCGTGCGTGCCGAGCAGATTGATGGATCGCATGCGCTCGAAATTACCTGGTCGGTCATTCCTTTTTGCGTCTTCATGGTGTTCTTTGTTTGGGGTGCCGCGATTTACTTCAAGGAGCGCAGAGCCTCCGCAGAATTCGGCCGAGGTCTATACCGTGGCCAAGCAGTGGATGTGGAAGTTCGAGCACATGGAAGGGCAGCGCGAGATCAACGAACTGCATGTGCCGGTGGGCCGCGACGTCAAGATGATCATGACCTCGCAGGACGTCATCCACAGCTTCTATGTTCCGGCGTTCCGCATCAAGCAAGACGTGCTGCCCGGCCGCTATACGGTGGCGTGGTTCCATGCCACTAAAGCCGGAACCTATCACCTGTTCTGCGCCGAGTATTGCGGAACGAGCACTCGGGCATGGTCGGTTCGGTCGTGGTGATGGAGCCGAAGGATTACGAAGCGTGGATGGGCGGGGGCGGCAATCAACCGCTGGCGGTGACTGGCGAAAAGCTGTTTGCGGAACTCGGCTGCGTGACCTGCCACAAGACCGACACCCAGGGGCGCGGACCGAATCTGGTGGGGTCTATTCAGCAAGCCGGTGCTGCTGGAAGACGGCCGTACCGTGGCTGCCGACGAGAACTTACTTGCGCGAGTCGATTCTGCAACCGACGGCAAAAATCGTGAACGGCTTTAAACCGATCATGCCGACGTTTCAAGGACAGATCAGCGACGAGCAACTCAACGCGCTGGTGGCCTATGTGAAATCGCTGGGCCAGCAGTCGAATGCACCGGCCCACAATGTGGCCACGGCGGCCCCGCAACCGTAAGTTTCAGGTGACGAGCATGGCAACTGCAGTATTGGAATCCGGCGAACGCGAAACCTACTTGAACCGCGAGTACGGCGATCAAGTCGTGGCTCCTGACCGTCGACCACAAGCGCATCGCCCTGCTGTATCTGATGGGCGATTACGTTCTTCTTCTTTATCGGCGGCTTCTTCGCGTTGCTGATCCGGCTGGAATTGCTGACGCCCGCAGGCGACCTGGTGCAGGCCGACACCTACAACAAGCTGTTCACGATGCACGGGCAGGTGATGGTGTTCTTCTTCCTGATTCCTGCCGTGCCCGCCGTACTCGGAAATTTCCTGATCCCGATCATGATCGGGGCCAAGGACCTGGCCTTCCCGCGTATCAACCTGCTGAGCTGGTATCTCTACATCATCGGCGGGATGTTGATGGTGTACACCATCCTGACGGGCGGCGTGGATACCGGGCTGGACCTTCTACACGCCATTGAGCACCGAATTTCTGAAAACCAACGTCACGACTGCGGCGCTGGCAGTGTTCGTGTCAGGCTTCTCTTCGATTCTTACCGGCTTGAACTTTATTGTCACGATTCACCGCATGCGCGCGCCCGGGATGACGTGGAACCGGCTGCCGCTGTTCGTGTGGGCGCACTACGCGACCAGCATCATCCAGGTGCTGGGCACGCCGGTGGTGGCGATCGCGATTGTGCTGGTGGCGCTGGAGCGGCTGTTCCATCTGGGCATCTTCAATCCGACGCTGGGCGGCGATCCGCTGCTGTTCCAGCACCTGTTCTGGTTCTACTCGCACCCGGCGGTCTACATCATGATTTTGCCGGGCATGGGGATCGTCAGCGAGATCGTGTGCTGCTTCTCGCGCAAGCGCGTGTTCGGCTACAAGGCGATGGCGCTGGCTCTGCTTGGGATCGCTGTGGTCGGCTTCCTGGTGTGGGCGCACCACATGTTCGTCGCCGGAATCTCGCTCTATGCCGCGCTGATCTTTTCTTTCCTAAGCTACTTTGTGGCAGTGCCTTCGGCGATCAAAGTCTTTAACTGGACCTCCACCATGTACAAGGGGTCCATCACCTACCAGACGCCGATGCTGTACGCGTTCGGCTTCATGGGACTGTTCACGATCGGCGGTCTGACGGGATTGTTTCTGGCGTGCCTCGGGCATCGACGTCCACGTGACCGACACATATTTCGTCGTCGCGCACTTCCACTACATCATGGTGGGCGGCATGGTGATGGCGTACCTCGGGCGGCATGCATTTCTGGTGGCCGAAAATTTCGGGGCGGCTGTATCCGGAAGGCTGGGGACGGCTGGCCGCGCTGCTGGTGTTCGTCGGATTCAACCTGACGTTCTTCCCGCAATTCATTCTCGGGCTACATGGGCATGCCGCGCCGGTACTGGGACTACTCGCATTCGCCCGAGTTTCAGATCCTGAACGTGCTCTCGACTGCAGGGGCCACGATTCTGGCCGTCGGCTATCTGCTGCCGATGGTGTACTTCCTGTGGTCGATGCGCTACGGCAAGCCCGCACCCGACAATCCATGGAATGCCGCCGGCCTGGAGTGGACGATCCCTTCGCCGCCTACAACGCTTCAACTTCGAAGAGCAGCCAGTCGTGACCTGGGAAGCCTACAACTACGACGAGACTCGACAAACGCAGAGAGGGGGTCCCCGTTGCACACTAGCCCGCCGGCCACCGTCGAGGGTGAAGCACACGAGAACCCCGCCCTCCTCCACCATTTCGCGACCGAGGAGCAGCAGAAGAATGCCGCGAGTCTCGGCATGTGGCTCTTCCTGATCACCGAAATCATGTTTTTCGGCGGGATGTTCTGCGCCTACCTGGTGTACCGGTACTCGTATTTCGGGGACTTTGCGGCGGCGAGTTCAAGCCTCAATCTCACGCTCGGCACGGTCAATACGATCGTTCTGATTGGCTCCAGCTTGACGGTCGCGATGGCTGTGCGCTGCGCACAGGTGGGCAAGCAGAAGGCAATCGTCGTCTACCTGATGCTCACCATCGTGCTCGGACTGGCGTTTCTCGGGATCAAAGCCAAGGAATACAAGACAAGTTCGACGAGCACCATGTTCCCGGCATGGCGAATTTCCATCTCGATGCGCCACATCCCGCGCCATCCTGACGTGCCCGTGAATCAGAACCACGCGCAGATTTATTTTTCGATTTACTTCGCGATGACCGGCATGCACGCCCTGCACATGATCATCGGGGTTGGCCTGTTTGCGTATCTGACGTACAAGGCTTACAAGGGCAGTCTACGGGCCGCGATACTACACGCCGCTCGAGAACGGCGGGTTGTACTGGCACTTTGTCGATATTGTTTGGATTTATCTATTCCCGTTGCTGTACCTGATCGACCGTCATCCGTGAGGCGCCATGTCTGAACATATTTCTTCCGTGAAGTTATACGTCGGCATCTGGCTGGCCCTGATGGCGGGTACGATTCTCACCGTGGTCGCGGCGAGGATTGATCTCGGGCCATTCAATCCGATCGTCGCGCTCGCGATTGCCACGACCAAGGCAGTGCTGGTCGTGCTGTTCTTCATGCACGTGAAGTACGCGCATGAGAAACTCACCAAGCTGGTGATCGTGACCGCGATTTTCTTCTTCCTGATCTTGCTGGCGTTGACTATGGCCGACTACACTACGCGGCTGTGGACTTAGGGGTTTCGTAGACCAAGAAGCTTTTAACCGCAAAGTTCGCTAAGAGGTCCGCCAAGGTCGCGAAGGAAACCTCAAAGGTTCTCTTTGCGTTCTTGGCGGCTTTTCTTTGGCGAACCTTGCGGTTAAAGACTTTCTGCGGTGCGCTTACTTGGTGGTCTTTTCCGTGGGACGCGGAACCAGCGCCGGTCCTTGCTGGTCTGATCCTTCGTTGTCCCCAGATCGACAATCGTGATTTTGCCGTCGGTGACGATGTCGTCTCCGGTGGCGTTCGACGGCCTTCTTCGGGGCGTGCGGGCGTTCTATGTCGGCGTAGCCAATCGGCCATACCAGAAAACAGCAAGGTCGGATTGAATCCAGTCGCGCTCGCGATCAACGTGCGGATCGATGCGGTGCGTCCACTTGGTATAGCCGCGGCTGTTCTCGGTGGCGATGTCGTGGGTGGCGGCGCCAATCCACACGTCCTGTCCCTTGTACGGCTTCTTCAATTTCCAGATACGGATGTGGTGTCGTTTCGCAAACGTGTTCAGGGACTTTCTGAAACACCAGGTCGGGCGGCTTGTCCGTTCAGGAGCAGAGTTGAAACCGGGGCGGACGTGTAGCCCGGTGTTGCGCATGGTCGCCTGGCGCGACTTTCAAGGCCGCCTTGACGCCCAGATCGTCGGCTTCAATCCAGTGCGACTCGGTAAATGCGGAGGTCACCCGTTGCTTGCTGCCGAGGAAGATCAGGTTGGTCAGAGTCTGAAGGTGTCTTGTTCGGGGCCGTAGGTACGCAGTGGCGCGTTCTTCACGATCTGTTGCAGGTCGTCGTCCATCGCCAGTTGCGGCCATCCCGGGCCAGGCTTCTTTCTGCTTCAGCATGGACGGGCCGCACGACCTGAATCTGCAGATCGGTGGCCGCGGGGAAGAGAATTTCTCGACGAATAGAGAGGCCATAGACCGTCGAGCACACCCTTGATGGCGTATCCGGCGAACGGATTGGCGGCGCTCAATCCCGGCGAAGATCAGCGACGCCTTCTTCGAGGCGTGCGGCTGGATGATGCCCGAGGATTTCGTTGTTGCGGATGGTCTCGCGGGCGTTGTCCACATCGAGCACACGCGCATACAGCGGGGACACCTGTCCGTCCTTGTGCACGATGTTCGAGAAATCCAGCACCAGGCGCGGCCGGGAATACTTATCGGGAGCCTTGGTGGCGAACAGGATGGTGCCGTTTACCTTGGTTCCCGGTGGTACGAGCAGTTCGCCGTCCTTGCAGACCATCTTTTCGCCGTCTTTGCAAAGCGGATAAGTGACGACGCCTTCGATCGGATCGCCCGTGCGCGAACGGTCGCTGTACACCGGCGTGATCAGGCGGACGCTGAGAGTGGCGCCCGGGGACATGATCTGCCCTGCGTGACAAGGAAACTGCCTTCGGCACGTTGGTGGCCGGGGACAGCATCTGCATCTGGTCGAAAAAGCGGAAGGTCGCCACCAGGAATCCGCTGGTCGCGCCGTTTTCCATCAGCAGGGTCTGCATTTCGAACGACGGCGAGTAGAGCAGATAGTCGAGCGCCGTGTCCTGATAGTTGTCTTCGTGATTGATGTCGATGCCCGCGCTGGATCATCGCGTCGGCGATTTCTTCGTACGCAACGGTTACCGACGACTTCATTGCGTAGCTAGAACCGAAGACGGCCCAATGCAGCGCGGTGCGGCCCTGCGGATCGGTGGCCTTCAAATCCGTGCCCGACTTGAATCAGAGCCTTCGCTTCGTCCAGGCGAGCGAGAACTTCCTTCTCCTTGGTTTCGCGTGTCGCCTTGTAGAGGACTTGCAGGAGCGGAGACTCCTGGGAGACGTCCATTTCGACTGCTGCCGGCGCAAACTCATCCTCGGGCGGTTCTTCGGGGACGTCGGGAATTTCGGCGCTGCGCACGCCTGTTTCGCTCGAGCGATTGGGCTTTTCGTTCCGGAGGTGCTTGTGCAGGGGACGGTGATGATTGCCCCGAGCCGTTTGGCGGGTGCCCAAATGCCATGAGTGCTGAAAGCAGAAGGGATGAGCTAGAAAAATGGAGCCACTCTTGGGAGCGATGAACATGCGGTCGCCTTCCGTGAAAATGGATCTTGGGGCTGTAAGGTGGGGGGAACTGTTGTGCCCGGGTTGTTGGTATCGAGCGGGCGTGCGCGTCAGCGTCGGAGATTATAGCCCAACAGGGTAAGCGACGGGTGATTGCGCGGGCGACGTCTATCCCGCTTCGAAAATCTGCCAATGTCCTTGCAAGGCGCGCAGTTTTCCCCGAACATGGAACGTCACCAAAAATCCATGCCTCCCACCGATCCACTGCCCATTCTTTCTGCGGAGCGCGCGCAGGCGTTCGCCCAACGAGCCCGCGCGGCGAGAGATGTTCCCGTATACAAGAAGTTGCTGGAGGCGGATTTGTGCGCGCGCGTCAGCGGCGAGGTCCGCTTTGACAAAGGCAGCCGCGCGCTCTATGCCACCGACGGGTCGAGTTATCGGCAGGTTCCCATCGGGGTTGTGATCCCCCGGAATACTGCAGATGTTCTGGCCACGATCGCGACTTGCCGCGAGCATGGGGCGCCAGTGCTTTCCCGCGGTGGTGGCACGTCTCTCGCCGGGCAATGCTGCAACGCCGCCGTGGTACTCGATTTCAGCAAGTACATGGCGGAGATTCTCGAGATCGATCCCGCCCGCAAGGTGGCCCGGGTGCAGCCCGGAGTCATTCTGGATCACTTGCGGAATGCGGCGGAGAAGCACCACCTTACGTTCGGTCCCGACCCAGCGACGCATGACCGCTGCACGCTGGGCGGGATGATTGGCAACAATTCGTGCGGCGTGCACTCGGTGATGGCGGGCAAGACCGACGACAACATCGAGTCGCTCGACATCGTCACTTACGACGGCATTCGCATGACAGTTGGAGCGACCACGCCTGCTGAACTCGAGCAGATTATTTCTGCCGGCGGAAGGCGCGGTGAGATTTACGCGCAGTTGAAATCGATCGCCGACACGTATGGCGACCTTATCCGCAGCCGCTATCCCGACATTCCGCGCCGGGTCTCTGGATACAACCTGAACTTCCTGCTGCCGGAAACCGGATTCCACGTGGCCCGTGCACTGGTTGGGTCGGAAGGGACCTGCGTCACTGTTCTTGAGGCAACTTGCCAGCTTGTAGAAAGCCCGCCAGAGCGGGTGCTGGTGGTGGTGGCTTATCCCGACATTTTTCAGGCGGCCGATCATGTGCCCGAGATTATGGCGTTCAAGCCGATTGGGCTGGAAGGTATCGATGATCTACTCGCCGAGTACACGCGGCGGCGCGGCATCAACTCCGAAGGGCTAGCGCTGCTGCCGCCAGGCGGCGGTTGGCTGCTGGCGGAGTTCGGCGGGCAGACGCAAGCGGAGGCGAAAGCTCAGGCGCAGGGCCTGATGGAAGCACTCAACCGGAGCGCTGCGCCTCCCAACATGCGCTTGTGCACCGCCGCAGAGGCCAAACAAGTCTGGATCGTCCGCGAATCGAGCCTGGGTGTGATTTCCCACGTGCCTGGCGAGCCGTTGAGCTGGGAAGGCTGGGAGGATTCCGCTGTTGCTCCCGAAAAGCTGGGCAACTACCTGCGCGATCTGAAGCGGCTGATGAGCCAGTTCGGCTATCACGGCACGCTCTACGGGCATTTTGGCCACGCCTGCGTGCATACCCGCATGAACTTCGACCATGAGAGCGAAGAGGGCATCGCTCGCTTCCGGCAGTTCATGAACGAAGCCGCCGATCTCGTGGTGACTTATGGCGGGTCGCTTTCTGGCGAGCACGGCGACGGGCAGGCTCGCGCCGAGCTTCTTCCTAAGATGTTCGGGCCGGAACTGATCCAGGCGTTCAACGAATTCAAGAGTGCCTGGGATCCAGACTGGAAGATGAATCCCGGGAAGGTCGTCGAACCGTACCGGCTGGATGAAAACCTGCGGCTCGGTCCGGACTACAATCCCTGGCGCCCGCCGACACACTTCAAGTTCCCGGATGATCATGGCAGCCTTGCGCATGCTACCTTGCGCTGCGTCGGAGTCGGCAAGTGTCGTCACTACGAAGGCGGCGTCATGTGTCCGAGCTTCCGGGTGACCCGCGAGGAGGAGCACTCGACGCGCGGTCGAGCTCATCTGCTCTGGGAGATGGCGAACGGCGACATCATTCAGGACGGCTGGCGCAGCGAGGAAGTGAAAGAGTCGCTGGACCTTTGCCTCGCCTGCAAGGGCTGCAAGACCGAATGCCCGGTATCGGTCGACGTGGCGACCTACAAGGCGGAATTCCTCTCGCACTATCACGAAGGCCGCCTGCGCCCGCTGAGCCACTATGCATTCGGGAACATCGATTTCTGGGCGCGGCTGGCGTCGAACGCCCCGGGATTGGCGAACCTTGCGACCCAGTTGCCCTTCTTGCGCGACATTGCCAAGATGGTTGCTGGGATTCCGCGGCAGCGATCGATTCCTGCATTTGCGCCCCAGACGTTTAAGAGCTGGTTCCGGCGCCACCGGCCGCTTCATCCCGATGGGCCCGTTGTCGTGTTGTGGCCCGACACGTTCAACAACTACTTCCTGCCAAATACCGCCAAAGCAGCGGTTGACGTTCTGGAGAATGCCGGGTTCCGTGTGGAATTGCCGCAGGGGAATCTGTGCTGCGGGCGCCCGCTCTACGACTTCGGCATGCTGGACCGGGCAGAGGATCTGTTGCTGAACGTGCTCGACTCGCTCGCCGCGGAGATTGAGGCCGGCGTGCCGATCGTCGGCTTGGAGCCAAGTTGCATTGCTGTGTTCCGCGACGAGCTTTGCAATCTGTTTCCCCGCGATGAGCGGGCGCAACGCCTCTCGCGCCAGACCTTCCTGCTCAGTGAATTTCTGGAGAACTACAAGAACCTCATCCCGCTGCCTCGACTGGAGCGCAAGGCAATCGTCCACGGACACTGCCACCACAAGTCGGTGCTGAAGATGAATGCCGAGGACGCGGTCCTGACCCGAATAGGCGTTGACTGCCATGCTCCGGCGGCCGGTTGTTGCGGGATGGCCGGGTCGTTTGGTTTTGAAGACGACAAATACGATGTGTCGATGGCGATCGGAGAGCTGGATCTGCTGCCCGCCATCCGGAAAGCGCCGCCGGATTGGCTGGTCATCGCCAACGGGTTCAGTTGCCGCGAGCAGATTGCGCAGGGAACCGACCGCCAGGCCTTCCATTTGGCGGAAATCCTCCAGTTGGCGATGCGCGAAGGGCCTGCGGGGCCAGAGGGCTCCTACCCGGAACGCCGATTAGTGCGCGAGCGGGAGGAGGCAGTCCGCGCGTCCATGAAGCGTGCCAGTCTGGCTTTAGCGGGGGCTGCCGCGGGGGCCGCGCTGCTATGGCAGCTCATCCGAAAGCACTGATTGTAAAATACTTAGCTTCTATAGCCTTTTGAGAATCCGTCCCCCTCGCCAGCCCCTCTACTTTCTGGGACAATGTTCAGTACCACCCTTTTGGGGCGCCACCCGTCAGCGGTGTCCCGTTGTTGCTCCCTGGCTACCCTCGGGAGCCGAGTGAAAATCATGGAACGCGAAACCATCGTCGAAGGAGTCCCTGGAGACTCCGTACAGCTCGAAGCCGTCCCCGCCCGGAAGGCCGACACCTCGCTGCAAGGGTCGATTCTGGTCCTGATCCAGTTCGATGTGGCGGAGGAGATCCGCCTGGACGAGCTGCGCAAGATTTTCAGCGCCCGTACCAAAGGCGCCAGCTTCAAGCACCCGGCGCCGGGGTACGTGCAGTACCAGCGGCCTCCAGTGGTAGAGCCGATCGAGGCCCTGGTGCTCGATACCGGCGAGCGGCTCGACGGCCAGATCAAGTATTACGACTATGGCGTGCTTAGCGTGGTGTTTGAGCTGCCATTTACCGGGGAGTGGGACGACCTGGTCCGGATTTCTGGGCGCTGGGTATGGGACACCGACTTCACGGCGTTGGCGTCGAAGATCGTGACCAAACGCTTGGAGCGCGCCAAGCCGGCCCTGATCAAGCCCTACGACAACTGGCTGCACGAGGACTATTTCATCTTCCACGTGCGCGAGATGGCGGCGAAGCCCTCCGCCAGTGAACTCTTGAAGAGCCACGGCGATCAGATCGCGCAGATCGTGCGCGGTGAAACCCTGCCACTTTCAGAAGGCGAGCGCCAGGAGATCATGCAGGGCCGCATTTCCTACTATCCCAACGAGCTCACGGTGATTGGCTGGAATGCCGCATTCATATACGACAGCAACACCGGTGCGGAGACTGCCATCCAGTTGCTCGAGTATGCGAATTCGCAGCTACTGGAATTCCGCCATTACGACGAACTGCTGACTCGCGAACTGGAAGGCGTCTACGACTTTCTGGAAGCCGGGGGCAACAGCTTGTGGTCGCGCTGGCGTACAGCCAATGCCGCGACCAAGTTGCACACGGTTTTGCTCGATGTCGAAGAGCTTACCGAGCACGCGGATAACGCGATTAAGTTTTTGAGCGACATGTTCTCGGCGCGCCTTTACAAGCTGGCGGCATCGAAGATCGGCGTGCCCGATTACAAAGACCTGGTGCAACAAAAGCTGAAGACTGCCGAGGAGCTGTACCACTTCATGGTCGACCAGTTCAATCAGAGCCGGGCGTTCGTGCTGGAATTGATGGTAGTGGTGATTCTGGTGATTGAGCTGGTGATGCTGTTTCGGGGGAAGCCCGGGTTTTAGGGATTGAGTAATTGGAGAATTGTAATTGGAGAATTGAAAGGCTTCGCAATCACCCAATTTCTCAATTACCCAATTGCCAAATTTGTTTATCTGCCGCCGCCTACTTCAAGAATCGATCCCGTCACGTACGACGAAGCTGAAGACAGCAGCCAGACCACGGCTTCCGCGATTTCTTCGGGCTTGCCTGGACGTCCTAGCGGAATGGTTGGCTTGAGGCGATCAAGCCTGCCAGGTTCGCCGTTGGCAGCGTGAATACCGGTCTCGACCAGGCCGGGGGCCACGGCGTTCACGCGGATGCCTTCCTTGGCGACTTCGCGTGCAAGCCCGATCGTGAACGTGTCGATCGCGCCCTTGGTGGCTGCGTAGTGCACCCACTCGGCGGGCGAGCCAGTCCTGGCCGCTAGCGATGAGATGTTGACGATGGCGCCTCCGCTGCCTCCGTGTTTCATCGACATCCGTTTCACGGCTTCGCGCGCGCACAAAATCGCTCCCGCGACGTTGACGGCCAGCAGACGCTCGAGCATCGCGGAGGTGACGTCTTCCACGCGGGCAAAGCCGCCGGTGACGCCGGCGTTGTTGACCAGTCCGCGGAGAACTCCGAGTTGCGCTGCCTCCGCGCAAAGGCGCACGATGTCGTCTTCCCGGCCGAGGTCGGCTTGGATGGCAGTTGCTTTACCTCCTTTCGACTGAATACGGCTGACAACTTCCGCAGCCTCACTCTTTCCGGTCGCATAGTTCACGGCCACGGCGAACCCGCGCTCGGCTGCGAGGATGGCGGTCGCTGCACCAATGCCGCGGCTGGCGCCCGTGATGATGACCGTGCCTGATTCCGGCTGCTCTCGAATGCCTTGCTCTTCCATGCAGACCTCCTCGCAGAATCGTGATGGCTGCCAGTAAGACTAACGAATGAAGTTGGTTTGTGTCTCAGAATGCTGCAGGTAGAAGGGGAAGCGCAAAGCTTCTAACCGCAAAGCTCGCAAAGGTCAACGCAAAGGTCGCTAAGGAGGTAGATCTTTTTCGTTGCGCCATCCGTTGGTCGCACGCAGCTTGTCCGGTAGCGGCTTTTGCGGTCTTCTTCGCGTGCTTGACCGTTAAAGGCTTTCCCCCGCAGCTACAACCCGGTATCCTGTCCCGCTACCGGGGAGAGTTCCACATGCGCGGTCTGCAGAACAAACGAGTGTTGATCACTGGAGGAGCGAGCGGGATTGGCGCCGCCACGGCGTCGCGGTTTCTGGAAGAAGGAGCGCGCGTGGTTGTGCTCGATCGCGACGAGAAAGGCCGCGCTGAAATCCGGCGCCTTTTGCCCAAGCTCTCTGGCATTGTGGCCGCCGATGTTTCCAACCTGCCGCAGGTGCAAGCCGCTTTTGTGCAAGCTGTGCAGATGATGGGCGGAGTCGATGTGCTCATCAACAACGCCGGCATCTCCATCCGCCATAACTTCCTCGACATCACGCCGGAGGAATGGGACAAGACTCTGGCCGTGAATCTGACGGGCGTGTTCTACGTGGCACAGACCGCCGCGCGCCATATGTGGGAGCGGGGGAGTGGCGTGATCCTGCAGACCGCCTCAACGAACGGTTTCGTCGGGCAGCCCTTCTACGCTGACTACAACGCGACCAAAGCGGGCGTGATCGAGCTCACGAAAACAATGGCGCTGGAACTCGCGCCCGGGATTCGCGTCTGCGCCATCGCGCCGGGATACGTCCTGACTCCCATGCAGCGCGCCGAATACACCGACGAGATGCTGGAAGAGGTCAATCGGAAAGTGCCTCTTCGCCGCCACGCGCAGCCTGAGGAGATTGCGGCGTTGTTCGCATTTCTCGCCTCAGATGATGCGGCTTACATTACCGGCCACGTCTACACTTGCGATGGGGCGGAGACTGCCGGTGGTTTGGCCAGTCGATAGGGTAAAGCTATTAACCGCGAAGGACTCAGAGGAAGGCCGCTAACGGCGCAAAGAAAAGCTGATGGCTCGCTCTGCCATATTCAAAACTGTGTGCAAAGCTCAGTCGCTTGCTTCCGACGCCTGCTAGGCCGAGGCCAGCACGACCAACACGGTCTTGAGTCGCTGAACTGCCTCCTGTTCCTGATCATCACCGGCCACGAACTCCATCCCGTAGCGGTAGCCGGAGCGGTTGCGTACGATTCCGCGGATGCGGATGGGTGCGCCGGAATAGGGTGGCGTAAATTCGATTTCGGTCTCATCGCCCAAACGAAGCTCGACGCCTGCTGTCAGTGACATCCCGCCTTCACTCAGTTCATTGCCGCGCGCCGAGATGACGCTGGTCTTGCTTCCGGTGTGTACGATGACGCGGATGGGTACGTCCAGACGAAATCGGGGCCAGCGGCGGTTTATGCGTTTCTCGATGGTAGTCGTCATTGAATTTTCGAAGTCGCGCTGGCCAGCGCGGGTTCGGCCGGCAGCAGGTCCGCCCACGGGCAGGGCTCACGATTCGACTTCTGGATCGCCACTTCAGCCCCCATCCGCGGTCCCTGGTTCAGGAACCAAACAATCCGAAAGTGCGCGCGGTGCCCCTCATAGTCCAGGACCAGCATGTCTCCGCAACGAAGCTCGACTTCAAGTCCGGTCAGCAGCGCTCCGCTGCGGCTGAAGTGGGTTGCCATTACCTCGATTGCAAAAGGTTCGCCGTCTCCGTCGATACCCGACACCTTCACGGGTACCAACAGTCGGTACCTCGATTCCTTGCGCCGTTCCATATGCACTCGGCTCCATTTTCCTACTTCGGCTTCAACGGAGAACCACTTGAGGCGCGCATTCCGAGGAAAACTTCCTTGCACCGGGCACTTTGCAGGAGCGTCTCGCTAAGCTTATGATTCCACGCGTTCCATCGCACGCACGGAGGCGCCTCGCAGACCGATTGCTCTCTGCGTACTTTCGTTATGCCGAAGATGGATCGTGACGTTGTGTTTTTCGCAACGAGCCTGCATGCGCCTGGACCGACAAGTCGCACTCATTACCGGAGGAACTTCTGGCATCGGAGAGGCCACCGCCCTGCTTTTTGCGCGCGAAGGAGCGCGGGTGGCCATCACCGGGCGCAATGAAACACGCGGACACGCGGTGACAGCGGCGATCCTCGAAGCCGGCGGACAGGCGATCTTCCTGCGCACCGATGTGCGCAAGGCGGCCGAATGCGAGCGCGCCGTGCGCGAAACGGTGAGTTCGTTTGGGCGGGTCGACGTCCTCTTCAACAATGCCGGTGTGTTTTATCCGCACGACACGCTGGGATGTTCCGAAGAGGAATGGGATGAGCAGATCGACATCAACCTGAAAGGCACGTTTCTCATGTCGAAGGCGGCGCTGCCCGGCATGATCGCGCAGGGACGGGGTGTGATCGTCAACAACAGTTCCGGATGGGGCATCGTGGGCGGCGACAAGGCGGTTGCGTACTGCGCGTCGAAGGGCGGCGTGGTGCTGATGACGAAGGCCATGGCGATTGACCACGGGCGCCATAGCATCCGCGTGAATTGTATTTGCCCCGGCGATGTCGAGACGCCCATGCTGCCGCTGGATGCGAAGATGCGCGGCCAGAAGTGGGAGGAGTACATTGCCGGCTGCGCGAATCGGCCGCTGGGGCGCGTGGGAACGGCGGAGGAGATCGCGAAGGCCGTGCTTTTTCTGGCGTCGGAGGAATCGTCGTTCATGACTGGGGCGGCGCTGGTGGTGGATGGCGGGGGAACCGCGGATTGAGGAGAGCAGTTCTCAGTTGTGCGGTTCTCAGTTCTGACTCAGAGGATCCAGGCCCTTTCCGCCCCCAGACGATCGCGAACCACGGCAGGGCAGCACATCGGGCATGAACCCGCAAGCGAGGGCGGGACGCCCTCGCGACTGCCGGCAAGATGCCGGCGTTACAAAATACTGAGAACTAGACAACTGGCCATTGGCGCTTTATGAAAAAAACCAGCCGCTCTGGCGAATACTTTGCCCGCGCCCAGCAATCGCTTGTCGAAGGCGTGAACTCCCCCTCGCGCGGCGCCGCTGTGTACTCGCCCGGCCCCATCGTGCTCGAGCGTGGCCGTGGCTCGCACGTCTGGGACGTGGACGGCAACGAATACATCGATTTCATGATGTCCTTCGGCGCGCTCATCCAGGGACATGCGCATCCGAAGATTGTCGAAGTTGTTACCAACACGATTGCGCAGGGTTCACACTTTGCGGCTGCCACTCCCGCCGAGAGTGAGGCCGCTGAACGTTTTTGCCGCATGGTCCCGACGGCCGAGGTGGTGCGCTTCGCGAACACGGGAAGCGAAGCTACGATGCTGGCAATGCGCCTGGCGCGCGCGCACACTGGCCGCACGAAGTTCCTGAAGTTCGAAGGGCATTACCACGGTTGGTACGATCCTTACTGCCTCAACGGGCACGGCCATCCCATCGAACAACTCGGGCTGCCCGAAAACCCCACGAAGATTCCGGATTCGGAAGGCATCCCCGCGTCGGTGTTTGAAGATGTCGTGGTCGCGCCCTGGAATGATGTGCCGAGGCTTGAGGCGATTATCGAGAGGCACGGCCCGGAATTGGCCGCCATCATCACCGAGCCCATCATGGCAAACATGGGCTGCATCCTGCCACGCGACGGTTATCTGCAGCAAGTCTGCGATTTAGCGCACCGGTATGGTGCGTTGTTCATCCTTGACGAGGTAGTCACCGGGTTCCGCTATGCGCCCGGCGGATGCCAGCAGTTCTACAGCCTGAGGCCCGATCTTTCGACGTTCGGCAAGGCGCTGGGGGCGGGATTTCCGATCGGCGCCGTAGCCGGGCCGCGGGCGATTCTCGACCGCATGCGCTGGTCAGAGCACATGGTGCTGCATTACGGCACGTTCAACGGGCACCGGCTTACCATGAACGTAGTGGCTGCGAACCTTGACCTGCTTAGCGCAGAAGGCGCATACCGAAAACTGTTTGCGATCGGCGATGCGGCCATCGCCGGATTGCGCGATGTCTTCCGGCGGCGCAATGCGAAAGCCATCGTGCAGGGCTTCGGGCCGATGTTCCAGGTCTACTTCACTGAGCGCGAGGCCATCTACGACTATCGCGACTATTGCCGATTTGTTGATACAGCAAAGTATTCGCGCTTCGTCCATCGCTTGCACGACCACGGCATTTACATGACGCCCTCGAATGGCCTGCACTGGATCATCTCAACCGCACACACCGAGAGAGACGTGGATGCGCTGGTGGCGGCCGCCGATCGGGCCTGTTCGGAGCTTTCGTGAAGGCAACCGTATTTCTTGGCGGGGGCCGCGTCACCGCCGCGCTGCTCGCCGGATTGCGGCTCGCGAAGTTCCGGGCGCCGGTGATCGTGCACGATCGCAATCCGCACAAACTTCGTGCCCTGAAGAAAGAGTTTGGCGTAGCCGTCGAACCTGATCTGCTGCGCGCGGTGCGGCAGGCGGGGTTGCTGGTCGTGGCGGTGCGGCCGGGCGATGTGGAGGGCGTGCTGAGTGGGCTCCGAGAGCTGCAAGGCAACCCGAGCTTCGTGGCCTGCAGCCTTGCTGCTGGAATTCCGCTGGTGAATTTGCAGAAGATGGTCGGGCCGCCAGTCCAGTGGGCGCGTGCGATGCCCAGTCCGGTGGCGCGGTTCGGGCGCGGGCTGACGGGCCTGACTTTCCCTGCCCGGTTCCCACGTGCAGACAGATTGCTCGTTCGGAACTTCTTTTCGCAGGTTGGGGAACTGGTTGAAATTCCCGAGAGGCAATTCGACGCGTTCACGGTAACGTATTCGGCGAGCCACGGGTATCACGCGCTGCTTGCTCTGGCACGGGCTGCGCATAAGTTGGGACTAGACGAGAAGATGGCGCGCGTCGCGGCGGCTCATGCACTGGGAGACGCGATTGTTGCTTGGCGCGACGGAAAAGAGTCGCTCGATGCCTTGTTGAGTGAAGCCGCCACCCCGGGCGGAATCGCTGCCACCGTCGCGAGATCGATGGACGGGTCTGGCTATCAGGAGATCATCTGTCGCGCTCTAACTGCGGGCGTGGCGCGCGCGCGCCAAAACGCGCAGTCTACTCGAGGCCGCCGCCGCTTGGACTAGTGGGCTACTGATGAAACGGCCTTGCGGCCAACCGCAACAGACGGATCACTCGATAAAAAGGGAAGAGCGACGCTGGCAGGCGAATGACGCTCCACTCCCCCGCGCCCGGCGTTGTGGCCAGTCTCCATGAGAATCGCGCGCGATCCGCGCGACGTTCCCGCAGGCGCAGCATCAGACGGAAATAACGGGGGGATTCCACGTTGTATGCCTGCGCGGCTGGAAGCTCCTGCTCAATGGATTTCACTAGCGGAAGAATCTCTTCGTCTGCCATGCAAAGAGCCTGCGCTTCTTCAGGCAGGTTGGCATGCAGTAGGCGTTGCGCAAGCAGCAGGCTGACGCCGGCGATCCTTGCAATCCCCAGCTGCCGCGCGCGCTGCGTGACCGTGTTCCAGTCGAGGCGCTGGGTTTCAACGACGCTCGCAATGTCGCGTAGCCAGTGGAGCCTTATCCACGCATGCTTGGCAGAGTGAGCGGCCAGGGTGAGGAACAGATCTTCGGGAGAGAGAGCAGGCACCGTGCGACCACATAGCGGGACGCCTTTTGCACGCGCAAACAGTTCGTCAACGGCGAACGGCACTGCATAAAAGCGAGGCAGGATGTTCCACTGAAGCTCCAACAGATTCCGGCCTGCGGGCCCGTCGAAGGTCAATTCGTATCCACTCTCGAGATAGGCGCGCTCCTCGGCATCAGAAAGCTCCGTGGGGACGGAATAATCGAGTGTTCGCAATGCCGCCTTGGCTCGCACGACATCTTGCTGGTGGACGAGCACATCCAGGTCCGAGAAGTCGCGCAACGCGAGATCGCCATAAACGCTTTCCGCCAGGACCGGACCCTTCAGGGAAATTGCCGGAATCGCATGCGCTTCGAAGCAGTCGAGGATGCGGAACAACTCCGCAGTGAATCGTAAATTCTTGCGTGCCGTGTATTCATAGCGGCTGCGAAGTTGTCCGAGAACTTCCGCTGGAGCAAAGTTCGTGCGTTCGCTCAGTGTCCGATACACGAGTGGCGCGACCCCGTGATGCTCGGTTAGTTCGAGAACTTTCGCCCAGTCAAGGCTGTTTCCGGAAAGGGCCGATTCCGTAAATGCTCCTCTTCGCAATGAGCAGCAGGCCATGAGGAACGCGAAGTCCGGGCTGGATCTGGCATTTAGCGGCATATCCCGACCGTGGGAGGCAAGCGTCGAAGAAGCGAGCGCAGACATGTGCAGCGGGACCAGGGAAACGCGTCGGAGCGTCCAGCGAAAGCTCGCACACTATAATACAGAGGCCCATACAATCTTGTTCGTTCACGTCCATGCCTGCCGTCAGACTCGAATCCGTGAGCAAGGTGTTTCGCCACCGGCCGGCGCTCTTCAACTGGCTGGGGCGCGAGCGCAGCGGTGAAACGCGTGCTCTGGACCGGATTTCGCTGGAAGCTCCTGCGGGCAACGTGTTGGTGCTGCTGGGCCCGAACGGCAGCGGAAAGACCACCACGCTTAAGTTGATCTCGACCATGCTGTTGCCCGACGAAGGCCGCGTGCTGGTGCACCACTTCGATACACGCAGCGAATCGCGGGCGGTGCGCGAGCGAGTAGGGTTCGCGGTGGCGACCGAGCGGTCATTCTTTCCCCGTCTTTCGGCGCGCGAGAACCTTGATTTCTTCGCCACGCTCGATGACATTCCACGTCGAACGCGCACCGATCGGGTTGAAGAACTGCTCGCCCGCACCGGACTGCGCCAGGCCGCCGATACGCTGGTAATGAAATTTTCGAGCGGCATGTACCAGCGCCTGGGTATTGCGCGCGCCCTGATGAAGCGGCCGGCGGTGGTTCTGCTCGATGAGCCTACGCGCAGTCTTGACCCGGGCTCGGCCGCGCAGTTCTGGAATCTGGTACGCGAGCTTCCAGCACAGGGCGCGACCGTGATTCTGACCACGCACAACTTCAACGAAGCGGTGGCGGTGGGGAATCATGTGGCCATTCTGTTCCACGGAACGGTCGCCGCCGAACGCAAACTGTCGGCAACCATGCGGGTCGATGAACTGCGGTCGTTCTATTTCCAGACGACGGGAGAACTCGAGGAAGTTGAGCCAGTGGCTTCGCGGAGCATGCGATGAACATGCCATCGTTACTCGACAAGACCATCGTCATCGTGCGCCGGGATGCGCTTACCGCGGTGCGCTATCGCACGGGTTTCCTGCTCAGTGCGGCGGGCGCGATCACAGAGCTGGTTGCGTTTTACTATCTCTCGCGCGCGGTGGGACCGGGCTTTCGACCCGAAGGACTCGAGTTCTTTTCGTTCCTGCTGGTGGGCACGGGCTTCTTCACATTTCTGTTGATGGGCGTGCATTCTTTTCTGCAGACCGTGCAGGAGGCGCAGCAGACCGGCACGCTGGAAGTCCTGATGACCACTCCGACTTCGCCCTCGGTGCTAGTTTTTCTGAGCGCCATGTCGGCCTTCGCGGCCAATACGTTCGCGTTGCTGTTTTACCTCGCGGCTGGACTGCTATTCGGTGCGCCGTTGCATCCGAATCTCGCCGCATCGATCCCGGTATTCTTGCTATCGGTTGTCATTGCAATCTCGATCGGACTGCTGGCGGCCGCCCTCCAACTGGCTATTCAAAAAGGGTCGGCCGTGGTGTGGGCGCTGGGTTCCGTCTGGTTCCTGACTGGCACGATGTTTCCAGTACAAACCCTGCCGAAGCCGTTGCGTGATGTCGCGCAACTGATCCCCATCACCCACTCCCTGGAAGGCATGCGGCTGGCATTACTCGAAGGCGCCTCGTTCCGCGCCGTGTCCCACGAATTGATCATTCTTACGGTGTTCGCGGTTGTGCTGGTGCCGGCTAGTTTGTGGTTCTTTTCGTGGACGTTACGGCGTGCCCGGATGGAAGGAACGTTGTCTTTTTACTGAAGCTGTTTTAGATTTTCGACGCCCAATTGCCCCGAAATTGTTGCACTGTAGAACGTTGGCAAATGTCCGGGACTCTGTTGTACACTTCCCGCACCGACTTCTCACCCCGGGCTGTCCATGCCTGTTTTTGGGTGAAAGAACAAAGGCCCGTAGATTCCCTATGACTCAGAAAAACCGTCCCACTGGTGACGAAGAGAAGAACGCACTCGACAGCCAGCAACCGGGCAAGCGTCCGTATCGCAAGCCCGAATTCCGCCTGGAAAAAGTGTTCGAGACAATGGCCCTGGCGTGCGGCAAAATCGCGCCCACCCAGCAGACCTGCCGAGGCAGTCGCCGCCGGAGTTCATAGTCTGCGCTCATGTGTGAGGACCGCCAGACCCGGGATCAATCCAGACATAATCTTGCGGTCGAGGTTCTGCGGACGACGGGAGTTCTTCGCCTGAGCGCGTTTGGATACAGCATGCTCCCCACACTCTATCCGGGTGACATTCTCACCATCAGGCGCGAAACCCTCAGCGCGATTGAACCGGGCGATGTTGTGCTGTACACGCGTGACGGCCGATTTTTCATTCATCGCAATCTGCGTGCGGTTCAAATGGGTTCGGAAACGGCGCTGGTCACGCGGGGCGATTCCATGCCCAATGCCGATGAACCAGTCATGGCGTCGGAACTGCTGGGTAAGGTCGTCAGCATCGGCGACGGTGATGAGGGAAGTCCCGTGCCATCGTGCACAGTCTGGCGGCGCGGTGCGGGGCTGGCGCTGGCATATTCTGGGAAATTGCGAAGCCTGGCTCTGCGCCGGCGTAAGCCGCGAGCTAATGCTTCCGCTCCAGAATTGGTCAATGGAGAAGTTTTGCGTTAGTAGTTCGATGGGTTGCAGGAAGCGGCAACGATGACTCGCATCGCGCAAATAGCCCAGGAAATGACAGTTGCGATCGGCGACACGCCGATCCTGTTGCGCTGCGCGGACGAGGGGTTCTGGCAGATCGTCGAACAGCGCTACTCGGGTTTTGTCAGCGAAAGTGTCCCCCCCGCGTGCACCTTCGACGTGGAGGTCGCGCGGCCGGAGAGATCGCTGTCGTCGGTGCGCGAATTGCTCGTGCGCAACGATGGAGATGACTGGCAACTGGAGCGTGGGGATTTCCGCGTGGAGTGGAACTCGCGTACTGGTCACGGGCACATTGTGCAAACAGCAACGCCGTACGCCATCGACACCGCGTTGCGCATCGTTCACACCATCATCCAGGCGCCCCGGGGAGGGTTTTTGCTGCACGGGGCCAGCGCGATCCGCAATGGACGCGCATTCCTGTTCTCCGGTGTTTCAGGCGCGGGGAAGACTACGATTTCGCGGCTCGCGCCAAAAGACGCCGTTCTGTTGACCGACGAGATTTCGTACATCACGCGCGTGGATTCCGGCTACCGGGCTAGCGGCACGCCTTTTGCCGGGGAGTTAGCGCGGCCCGGGGAGAACGAGGCGGCCCCGATCGAGCGACTGTATTTCCTGGCGAAAGGCCCGGAGAACACTATTGCGCCGGTGGAAAGTGGAGAAGCCCTTCGCTTACTATTGCGGAACATCTTATTTTTCGCGGATGATCCGGAGTTAGTTAAGATGGTATTCCGTTCCGCGAACGAATTTCTGGGGCAGGTTCCCGCGTACCGGCTGACCTTTTACCCTGACGGTCGAGTCTGGGACCTGATTGAGTAGTAGATCACGCACTATGCCTGAGACCTACATCGCGCGCAGCACAGCGATCGCCGCTCGCATGCTGGGCGGCGAGATGATGATAATGTCCGCACTTGACTCGACGTTTTTCACGCTGAATGAAGTCGCGACTGTGATCTGGCAGGCGGCAGACGGCAACACGCCGCTTTCGGAGATTGTGGAGCGACGGGTGTGCGGGGAATTCGAGATTGAGCCCGAAGTCGCGCGGCGCGACGCGGAGCAGTTCGTAAGCCAGTTGTCGGAGCACGGCATCCTGCTGGTTTCAGATCGTCCGATTCAGGAACCGAAGCCGGGAAGCCGGGAGGCGCGATGAGCCTGCTAGTGGAGATGAACGAGAAAGCCATGGCGCTGGGCGTTCCGCTCACCGTGCACATCGATGTCACCTACAGGTGTAACGAGCGCTGCGTTCATTGCTATCTCGATCACGACGATCACGGCGAGATGACGACTGCCGAGATCAAGGACGTGCTCGATCAGCTGGCGGAAGCAGGCGTTTTCTTTTTGGTATTCAGCGGCGGAGAAGTCTTCATGCGCCGCGATTTTCTGGAACTGGTGGAGCACGCGCGCAAACTGCAATTCAACGTCAAGGTAAAAACCAATGGTGTGATGATTCACGAGGCCGAGGCCCGCCGCCTGCGTGAACTGGGTGTGGAACAGATGCAGTTGAGCGTCTATTCCCATCGGCCCGAAGTGCATGACGCGATCACGAAACTGCCGGGCTCGTTGAAGCGGACGGTTGATTCGATCAAGTTCCTCAAGTCGCAAGGACTGAAGGTCACGCTCTCGAACGTGCTGATGACCGTGAACCGGGACGATCACAAAGGAACGCAGTCACTCGCGAAAGAGTTGGGCATCTCGTATACGCTCGACCCGACCGTAACGCCGATGATGGACGGCAACACTGCCAACCTTCATTTACGCGTGGATGACGACAATCTGGATCAGTTGTTCGCCGACCCTGAGTTGGTTGGCAATGTCGATGAGTACTGCAAGCCGCCCGCGCCAGTAGACGATGATGCGCTGGAAGGTTACTCGTGCAGCGCGGGACATACGGCGTGCTACATCTCGCCGTACGGGGACGTGTTTCCGTGCGTGCAGTTCCCGTTGCCGACGGGCAATGTGCGTCGCCAGAAGTTCGCTGACATCTGGTACCGCTCGCCGCAGATGGAGGAAGTGCGCTCCATCAAGGTCAAGGATTTGACGGTATGTTCGTCCTGTTCGCATGCCGGTACATGCTCGCGCTGCCCGGGCCTCGCTTATATGGAGGGCAGTATGCGCGGACCGTCGACCACCGATTGTGAGAAGTCCTACCACCGGACCGGGATTCCATCGGCCAACATGCTGCGCAAGGCCAGCATAGCTTCGAGCGGACCGCTGGTGCAGATCCTGCCCATGGGCATGTAGCGGTTCCTCCTCTTTTATTCCATCCTGGACCACCGAAACTGGTGAGTACTTCAGTAATCACGTCGTGGTCGATATCACACCATCCTGCGCCCCGAATTTGGCACACTGGGAACTTGGAGGCGTAGGTTTCCGCCTTCCAACTCGGAATGACGCCTGTTTCTTCCCAACCCGGCGCTCCCCGGCGCATGACGCGCATGCGCGTCGAGCTTCCTGTGCGCCTGGCGACGCTGGCTCCGGCTGAGGTCTATGCCGAGCAGTCGCACACGCTGGTAGTCAACCCGCAGGGGTGCGGCATCAAGCTATCGCGGGCGCTGGAGGCCGGAACTCGTGTCCTGCTTGACGGCCTTCCGGGAGGCGCCAGCGCGTACGCACGTGTGGCAAACTGCCTGCCGCTAGGCACGGATGGGAAAGGGTTTCTGGTCGGGCTTGCACTGGAAACGCCCGGCAACATCTGGGGGATTCAGAAGACTCCGGCGGACTGGGAAGGGGAAGAGGCGGCGGTGCCGACTGCCGTGCCCGCTACAGAAGATCCCATTAAGAAGAAGAATTGGCCCTACTCGATGTTTTCGCAAAAAGGCGAAGCCCATCCGGGCAGACGCTAGAACATTTCAGATTGCATGCGTAGTTTGTGGCGTCGCCGTCTTGGGCGGCGTCCGAATGTGTCTTGCCCGCCCTGAGCGAGGGCGAGCCGCCCTCGCGACTGCCGGCAAGATGCCGGCGCTACGATCGAACTTACTTCCTTCCCAGGCGCGTCAAGTACTCCGAGTCATAGGCGCGCGTCTTGTTGTCGACGTAGTCGAGAATCTTCTGCAGGTGCGTGCGATTCTCGCGGTTGCCTTCCTTGAATTTGATAGCAAGCCCCATCCCCGGATCGGAGCGGACGACGCTGCCTTCCGTGGTTAGCGGGCCGTCATCGATGGCGAAATTCAGAACCAGCCGACTGTCGGGCGCCATGATGACGCTGGTCTCGACATAGCAGCCGCCCAGGCTGATGTTGGTGAGGTTGCCGAGCACCGGGATGTCGCTGCCTTCGGGACGGTATTCGATGGTGATGCGGCCCTTCATGCGTGGATACAGTCGCCGGTTCTTGCGGCTCGGCTGCTGCTGTTTTTCCATGTACATGCGCCGGTCGGCTTCGGCCAGCAATTCCTCGGCGTCTAGCCCGTCTTCCGGATACATCGACCGACCCACGCTGAGCGAGAGAATATCCTCCTGGCAAATTTCCTGACCGACCTGGCGGGCGAGTTCGCGCAATTGGTCAGCTTTCTTGACGGCGGAGTCCGCTTCCAGTCCCGGCGCGATGACGACAAATTCATCGCCGCCCATGCGGGCTACGTAGTCGTACTCGCGGCAAGACTGCTTCAGTGCCTGCGCGAACATGCGCAGAACGCGATTGCCCTCGAGGTGGCCGAAGCGGTCGTTGATCTGCTTAAAACCGTCCATGTCGCAGACCATCACGGTCAGCGAAGTCTCTTTGCGCTTGCAACGCGCCAGTTCGCGGTCGAGTTCGAGGAACAGCGAACGGGCGTTGGGCAGGTCTGTGAGGAAGTCGGTGGTGGCCGAGTTCTCGGCCTGCTGGTACTTCAGGGCGTTCTCGATCGCGAGCGCCATCTTCGAGGTAACGGCCAACAGGATGCGTAGGTGGTCCGAAGTAAACGCATCGGGCTTCGACTGGTAGAGCGCCAACACGCCCACCACGCCGCTCAGGCCTTCGAGGGGCAAAGCCAGCGCCGAGCGCAGCGTGCTGAACTTCGTGGGATCGTTCAGGTAGCCGGGTTCGACCGACGGGTTGCCGTTGATGATGGGTTTGCGATTCTGCGCGACCCAGCCCGACAATCCCTGTCCCAGCGGAATGCGCAACGACTCGAACAGTCGGAAGTTGTCGCCGCTGACGTGCTGCGGATACAGGATGTCGTCGTGCCGGACATAGATGGTGATCGAGTCGTAGGGCACCAGCCGCTTCAACTTCACGGAAAAGACGGAGAGCGTTTCGTCGAGGCTGAGCGAAGCGCCCAGGTCCTGGCTGAGTTCAAACAGCATCTGCGCTTCTTGCCGCGCGGCGGCGATGGACGCGAGGAAGGTGGCTTCCTGATTCTCTTTGACGCCGGTCTCCGCAAATCCGGCGGCCGGCGCAACGCCGCGCTCGATGATCATGTCAGTCGATAGTTTCGACCACTTCACCGATTCTGAACGCTGCGCCACCAACTGCTCAAGGTCCCGGTAGCGTCGGCGCAGCACGTCTACGACCCGCGGATCGAACGAGTGGCCCGATTCGCTCTTCAGCCGTTCCATGACTTCGTCCAGCTTCATGGCGCGGCGGTACTGACGGTCCGAGGCAAGGGCGTCGAGGAAGTCGACCGCGCTCAGGATGCGCGCGCCAATCGGAATTTCATCGCCTTTCAGCCCATAGGGATAGCCGCTGCCATCGTATTTTTCGTGGTGGGCGCGAACAATCGGCACCACCGGATAAGGAAAGCGCACGCGCTCCAGAATTTCCGCACCCACCACGGGGTGGATTTTCATCTTTTCGAATTCTTCCGGCGTCAGGCGGCCAGGCTTCGAGATGATGTGCTCCGGCACGGCCAGCTTGCCGATATCGTGCAGCAAGGCAGCTGCCTGGAGCGCTTCCATTTCCTCGGCGCTCACGCGTAGTTCTTTCGCGACTTCAATGGCATACACACGCACGCGTTGCAAGTGGTCGTGCGTGGTGTGGTCTTTGGCTTCGATGGCCAGCGCCAGGGCTTCGATCGTCCGCATGTGGAGATTGGCCATTTCTTCGACATGGCCTTTCTCGTCTTCCAGCTTCGCCAGGTAGAGCCGGTAGGAGCGGTAGATCAGGTAGACGGCGGGGAGAATCAGCAGCGACGTCTGCCACTCGACAATCCGGTTCAGCCAGCTGACGAGTCCGGCAACGCCCGCACCCACCAGGTAGTACGGGAACGACCAGAAATAGCAGTCGGCCCAGATGCGGCGCAGCGATTTGTGCTCGGTGAGCGAAATGATGGTCGCAACCGGAAGCGTGTTGGCCGCGAAGTACATAGCCGCGGTAGCTACCAGGAGGACCGCCGGGTTGTTCTGCGATTTGAACAGTGGAACGTGAAAGACGCTGAACGCCAGGGCAATCGCAAAGGCGGTCGCGCACGTGTTGAAGATTACTTGGACGGCGTTGGGACGATCGCGGTAGAAGCACTGGGTCAGGATCGCGGCGCAACCGAGCGCCAGGGTCTCCGCGAAACTCAATTCCAGAATGCCCAGCAGGATAAACAGGAAGTTGACCGACATCGTGCCGGTGATCCCCGGCAGATTCACCTTGAGGCGCGACGCAGCCACTGCGACCAGCAGGTAGCAGAGAAACTTCATGGGCTGGTGACTGGTCGGGTGCATAGCACCGACCGCCAACACGGCCGTTCCCAGTCCCACCATGACACCCACATACAAGCGGGCGCTCAGGGACATGGAATTCCATGATTGTGCTTTGCCTGCCATCCTAGTCTTCGACGAACCTCCGCAGCGTTCTCCTCGGGGCCTGAGGAGACACCAGCGCAACAACTAGAATTAGCAGCTAACCTGTGCAAATCCAATCAATTACGGGAATAGTCGAAAACTTTCGTAACCCGGTTTTGCACGTAGGTGTTTGCGCTCCAAGCAGGCATGGGAGATAGGCGGTTGGAGGGTGAGTTTGAGGATGATTGCTGCCGCCCGAGCGGCAGCCCAAATCGGGGCTGGCACCCGAAAGAAAGTGCGATTCAGGTGGGTCGGACACTTTGGTCCGACTGCTTTAATATTTCCAGTCCTGTCGGACAAGGGTGTCCGACCCGCATAATCTTACTTTCCTCCTTTGCTCAAACCCCCGCGCAAGACTGTCATCGAGGCGGCGGGCAGATCGAAGGTGGTGTCCGCACCGGCAGCGATCGACCCTGTGAGCGTCGGCCCATCGGGATCGGCGGATCCGCCTTTGTCGTCGGGGTGCCACTGGTATTGGGCGCGACCGAAGGTGACGGTCTCGACCGGGCCGAAGAACGATCGATCCGTGTGCGTTTTATCGTCGTGGAACTGGATGTGGACTTTGTGCGCGTTCCATTGATCGCGGTTGATGACAAGCAGGGAATACTTGCCGTCGGGGCGGAGGGTGGCGTAGGCAGTCACCAGGGAGTGCCCGGCGGGATCTTCCAGATCGCCGGTCGCGTGAAACAGTTGATGCTCGCCGCTTCCCGGCTGCACCCACTCAAGATTAATCAGTCGGCTCGCGAAGTATTGCGAGGTCGGCTGTACGATCTGGTAGTCCTTTTCGGTAGTCGAGAACATGCCGAAGGTTCCCATGGAATTGTTGCAGCCATGATGGATTCCCATCGGGAGATAGTGGAAGTAGTACACGGCATTGCCGCCGGCGGTTAGAAAGGCGCCTACGTAGTCGCCCAGCCAGAGTGCGCCGAAGATGTCGACGAATGATTCGTCGCTCACCCACGAGATATTCGATTCCGTGATGAACAACGGCACATCGGCAGGAACGCCATCGTCATGCCATACATCGACGATGTGGCTAACCAGTCTCGGCTCATCGTAGAGGCTATTCCAGGTGATCGTGCAGGGAACATAGGGGTAGTGCTCGAACGAGAAAAAGGCCAGATCCTTAAGGTGATCGTGAGCGCGAAGGTAGTCGACGAAGCGCCGCGTCCACGAGGCGCGTCCCTGCGCATCGGGCCACACCAGAATGTCTTCGTTTTGCCCGGTGAAGACTGGGCCGCCCAGCTTAAGAGCCGGATCCACCTTGTGAAGGGCGTCGGCGAACTGGACGTAGAGAGCGGCATAGTCCTCCGGAAGCATGAACTGGCCGTCGGGCTCTTCGCCCATCTCGACGTAGGAGATCGGATACTTTCGCTTTTCCAGATACGCGATCTGGTTAGCGGCATCTTCCGGGATGTTGAAGACCATCGCGATCGGAATCATCGCGGGCAGTCCGCGCGTGGCGCCGCTTGTGTAGAACAAGTCGAGTCCCACCTGATCACCAAGCTTGGGATCGAAATTGGCAGGCTCGTGCCACGGATCGACCGAGGAGCACCAGGTCGTCGTTTGTGCCTGGTCGGGCGTATGCAGCACCGAGTCGTGGAATTCGCGGCCCTGGCTGACTGTGCCCACATACAGTTCGCGAATCGCGAAGCCAACGCAATTGCGTTTGTCGGCAGAGCCGTGTGAGTCGCACGTGTTGGACGATTCCGTCATCCAGATACGCAGGTAACGGACCGGCATGGGCACGGGGGCGAGGGAAAGCGTGACCGTGCCGCCTTGGCCGTTGTCAACCGCACCGCCGGAAAATGTGATCCAGGTGCCCTTGTCGGGATGAACGATCGGTTGCTCGCCGGTCCAGTACTGCACGCGGTAGTGTTTCGCGTAGGGATCGGCCCACGCGATCCGGATGGCGTTGATGGCTAGCGGATTGGCGAGATCCACGACGATCCATTGCGGATGCAACTCGTCGTCTTCGCCGGTGAACGCTTTGGTCAGATAGGGGTTGCTCTTCCAATACGTATTTTCATCGCCATCGGTGATGCGGCCGTAGCCGGTGGCGTCGGTGCCGTCGTTGCGGGTAGCGCCGCGATGCGGGAGCGGATACCCGTAGGAGTTGCGGACCATCTCGGTCGGCGTATCGCTGCCCGTGAAATATCCCTTGCCCGCCGGATCGCTCCAGGTGCCTTTCGGATTCCAGTGCCATGCCTCGATATGCAGTTCGGTGTTTTGTCGATAGGTGACGGGCTGCCAGCCCGCACTTAACACGCGATCGAGCGCCGCAGGAGTGAAGAGCTTATCGATCGCCGCAGCCGGCATGCGGTCAATGCCTGCACCTAGCGCCTGGTTCGGAACAAACTTGTTGGCCACGTGGTCGGGAGTGATGTCGACGCGGACGGTTTGCGCCAGCGCGGGGAACGCTCCCAGCAGGAGTAACAAGGCCACCAGAGCGCGTGCGATCGTGGAATGAGTGCTACGCGATGTTGCTTGCGAGAGCGGCGAAAAGACATCCGTGGCGGCACGCGAAGGCAGGTGCAAAGGAATCTCCTTAAAGTCCACTTTTACGTTTCAATAGAGGGGAATTGCATGATTTGTAAGCGCGGCCATTGTACCTGAAGAATTTTCAATCTTTCGCACCTTTCCACTAACTCGATTTTGTCATCCTGAGAAAGGCGAAGGAGCTCCGCACATTCGCGGCGAACTTTAAAATTCGTATCGAGGATGACGCAGCGTAACGTCCCTACCTACACTGGCGATTTCTTTTTTCATGCATTGCGAAACGCAGCGGGAGATCGACGAATTTTAGAGATTCTTAACGGAGGGACGCAGGAACGTTGTGGGTGGCTTAAAGACAAATTCGGCGTGTCTTGGCAGGTCGTCGCGCCAATCCTGGGCAAGCTGTTGCAGAATCCTGATCCCGAATAAAGCAAACGCGTCATGGCCGCGATGCTGCAAATGAAGAAGCTCGATATCAAGGGTTTGCAACAAGCCGCCGAGGGTGCTTAGTCGTTTGGGAGTCGTGCTTTCGTAACCTCCTCAGGGCAGCGTGTGGGGTGCGATATTAGAAGGGCATGTCGCAGGCACCCCAGATGCAACGCGAGAAGCGCGGTCCGCGCGTGAAACTCGGTGGATCGGTGCTTGCCCTGCTGCAACTGCAGAATCGTCGGCAGATCCGCACGCGGCTCAGCCAGCTTTCATCGAATGGTGGACTGCTGCAACTCGATAAGCCGCTCGATGAAGGCATCGTGGTGGAGGTGCTGTTCCACGTAGGAGCGACCACCGTCCGCAGTCATGCGGAGATGCTGTTTCCCATGTGGGCGACGAAAGGCTGCCTGCAGCCATTCCGCTTCAAGGATCTCGACGACGGAACCCGTGCCAGCCTCGAAGACGATCTGAAGTCATTGCTGAATATCTCGCCGAACGCACCTGCCGACGAACAGGGTTTGCCGTAAACCGCACCCGTTACCGCAGTTTGGAATCATCTGCCTTTCACAATTCCTTCATCCTCCCACTGATACCCGCAGGAATCGCAGATCCACTGAAAGTTGCGATTGGAATCGTGTTCTTCCTTCGCGGGTGCAGGGGCCAGACCTTCAAAAACCACCTCGGTGGAACGGCATTTCGGGCAAGTGGCCGGAATGTCTTCATCCAGTCCGTGCAGGTCTTCCTTCTCCTCCGGAGGCTCGTTCGCCGGTTCGTACCCCTGCAGTGCCTGCCGAGCATAGGGATAGCCTACGCGCATCACTTTCACGCTCACGCCGCTGGCGAGATTTGACGTGACCCTGTTTACGCCGGTTGCTTTTTCGTCGCCTATGTAAAAGGGAATTCCAGCGCGATCGAGTATCGACTGCAGCTGCAGTGCGTCCGGCAGGCTCCAGACGGTGTGAATCTCCACCAGTTCGCGGTCTTCGGCGTAAGGCGAGTCGGGATCCGGTTCAGGTTCGGGAGGCGCAACGGGCTCCTCGGGAGCGGGAAGTTCCAGGCGCCGCACCGAAAATTCGGCTTTCAATACTTGCTGCGCGGCTTCGGTCAGCGCGGCGGGATTGCGAGCCAGCACCAGAAGTTCACCATCACTCATCTGGCGATAGTGCGCGGTGAGTCGAAGCCATCCCGAAGCGGCATCCGGATGGACCATGGTAGCGCGGCATCATATACCGGCCCGAGTACACAAGCCAACGGATTTCAGTGCGGCGGTATCGCAAGATTGTTCCAGGGATTATTCAATCTTCTCTGGGTGCGCCCTCTCCCATGCACGCATGTTTTTCCGCGACTGGTCGAAGAGGAGGATGTAGTTGTCCTTCGCCACTTGCCGGGTCAGATCAGGCCCTAGCTCCTTCCACAGAGGAGCCCAGACCTCATAACTCTTCTCGACATTTGCCCAATCGCTGGTCGCGCCCTGGTCGCTGCCGTACAGAAAACGGCCGGGATATTTGCGAATCAGGTCTGTGGTCATTTTCAGGTGCTCGGACGTATCGATGAAGTAGGGCGCAATCACCGGGCCCCAGGAGAGATCAATCGACACGTGCGCGAATGCGGGATCGGCGAGCATCGCATCGAGATTCCTCCAGTGCTCAGGATAGGGCAGCACGCCGCGTCCGTTACCCATGAGGTGCGCCCACACCATATGGACGTTGGGATGTTTCTTCAGAAATGCTTGGAACGCTTCCATGTATTGTGGTGTTGGCTTCTTGCCGTGAAAGATCATCGCGTTGGCGGCTGAGTCGCTCTGCAGGGCGAGGTTGTAGGGCGTGTCGTGATCGCAATGCACCACGGCCACGGCGCCCATCTCGCCGATCACGTCGAAGATCGCGTCCAGTGACGGACTGTAGAGACTGGGCGGCCCGCCGGCAATCTTCTCGGAGACCTCCTGCTTCTTGAAAATGATCTCTCCGAAGCCGGTCCACACAGCTGGATACATCCGCACCATTTTCTTGATGTACTCGCCAGCGCGAGCGTCTTTCAAATTGATGGCGCTCATCAACGGGTCGACGCGTGCGCGGTCCGCGTCCGGCAGCGCGAGAAACTTGTGCGCCACCAGCACGTCCTGAATGGCGTTGTAGTAGACGGCCTGCGCATCGGTTTGCGTGTAATAGACGGGTGCGAAGTCGCGGTCGATCAGCGGATCGTGTGCCACGGTGGCCGGCAGTCCCATCAGCACGCTGCGGCACACGTGAGCGTTCATCATTTTGAGGACGTCGGGCAGTGGCGGGCCGTCGGCTTTGAAGTCCTGGATATGAAAGTGGGCGTCGTTGTAGAGACAGTCCCTTGAATCCTGCGCTGTGGCTCGCCGTGACACGAAAGATAGCCAAGTAGCAGACCTACGATCGGCTTCAGCACATTCGCATGTTCGAGATTCCTCCAAAATAGTTCGGTGCGCCATCCCGTAAAATCGACGATGTGCACGCGGGGCACACCAAAACTTCAGGTGTGCCCGCGTGCACTACGCGTTCCTCGGTTAAGGGACTGGCCTACTCCTTTACCGCGTGGAAGAAGTAGTAGTCAGCCGTGTACGGCACGAGTTCCGTCTGACCCGCCGTGCAGGCGCTCGTCGGAACAGCGCCTCCAGCGGTATTTAGACGTTGGATGAATGTGGTGTTGGCCAGGAGGTTCCCGCCCGTCGGCCCTTTCTTGTTTCCGACAGACTGCAACTTCAGGCATTGAATCGAGCCGCTGTTTGGGCAACTGGTTGGGTCGCTGCCGGCGTCAATTCCCGCCACCTTTACCGCCCACACCCGGCTGCTGTCGAACGAACTCTGCCACGTCGCGTTCCCGCTGCGAGGGGCAACGATGCCCGGCTTCGGGTTTTCGTTGATGCTCTGGAAATGAGTGATGATCTGGAACTGCGACCGGAAGATATCCGAAAAAAGAGTCGCTTCGGGACGGGCAGAAGGGTTCCATGCAGTGCCGCCGGTGGCGGTGGGCAGGCAAGTGTAGCCCTGGCTGCCGTATGCGTGGCCGACCAGAAATGCAGCGTTACCAGCCGGCACGGCAATCGTGTCGGGTGTCTGCGGGGGCGTCACCTGTGCCGCCGCTTGGCTAACCAAGGTGAACGCGAATGCGAGAACGAATGCGGCGCACATCATCTTGCGGCCCCGCATGTTGTTGGTGATTTGCTGTGTGAAGGTATTGCTCATCGATTCTTTTCTCCAATGACTCGAGTTTTTTCGTGATGAGGCCGCCACACGCGCAAGGACGAAGCTGTCACCGCTTTCATCCATGTTGCTAATCTGAAGCTTCCCGGCGCTTCGTTGTTCGCCAGTTTGCTTGCCGGTATAAGCGGCCTCACTGGGTAAGACGACATCTGCGAGCCGTTTGCTTTTTGGAGAATTGACAACCTGCGTTCGAGGTGCACCACGCGATTACTTTGTGGGCGAGACGCGTTCGTTGCATCCGCAAATCGGGCAGGTGTTGACGTCGGCTTCGTAGTAGAGTCTGCAACTCACGCAGGGAAGCCCGTAACGCAGGGGCATCACCCGTGCCGTTTTGTGCATGCCGTTCTTCTCGCGACGTTCGCCACGTGCGCTTTCAACCGAATTTGTGAGTTCTATCGGCATGACAATTCACTGCCACACAGGTTCTACGGATTCTTTTCCGTGGCGCAAGGGAGTTGACGTGTGACTCAGATCGCGATCCCGCATGGCGGAATGACAGACCATGCAGGAGCGCTGTGTCGTATCGTCTTCCTGCGACACCAGCGCATACGTGAGCCCATGTACAGACCAGGTGACCACCTTGTAGCCGTCCAGTCGCGAATAGTGAAATCGGACGTTGGTGAACCGGGCTTCAACTCCGCCGCCGGCAAGGGCCACCGTGTCGGGCGTGATCACCAGGCTCACGCCCGCGAGTGGCGTGCGCGTGCCCGGCATCTGGTATGCGATGAAGGCGGCGTTCTTTCCTTCGATCGGCACGAATCGCGCACCCTGCAGTCGATACGGTTGATTTTCCTCCGCGACCGAATTCGACGCAGGCAGGGCCACCGCAAATGACGATCTTGCGTTGAACCACTGATTCAACGTTTGCTCAGAGTCGGTCTGCACCTCGAGCGGAAGCGCGCCCTCCGCATGCCGCCGGTGTGCCGTAACTGCAAAGCGAGCGATTTCTGCACCGGAAAGCCGACGAGGGGACGTGTCGGATCGTGCAGCCCAGACTCCGGCGATCACGATGACCGACATGACGGGCGCCAGCCACTTGACGAATTGCCGGAATGGCAAATGCGAAGCCTGTGATGCAATCGGAACCGCAGTGAACTTAGCTCGTCGCCCCTCGACCAGTTGTTCCTCGGCCGGGCGGGGGAAATAGTCCATGCGGGTGGCGGCGCGCAGCAACGGGCCGCAGTGATCGCATAACGCAGCGTGTCTGATTAGTTGCGCAGCCTTGAACTCGGGCCAGAGTCCGGAGGCCAATTCGTACCAACTGACGTCGTCTTCCTTCGGGCAATCCGGACCCGGGGGTACGCCCGAAACGACAATCGACATGCGATTCACCAGCAGCCAATACTTCCAGACTTTCTTCCCGCACTCGAGGCAGGAACGCACATGAAGCTGCGTCTCCCGCACTGCATCGCCCGAAAGGCTGGCAACTTCACGGGTCGCCTCCGCGCGTGAGGGTACCAGCGCGTGCAGTTCCTGATTGTCGATGTGTTTTTCCGGCGGACGCCCCAAAGCCTGATTCTCCCTATCCTCAATACGAGTTCTGGAGGGACTTTGCTTTTTCACTCCATTCCGGGTCGCTGGGCCCGTCTGCACCCAGAATTTGTTCACGGATGGAGTGCTTTAGCCGTTCAATCACGCTGCCTACTCCCTTGGTACCCAGTCCCATGCCGGGCAAAGAAGCAATCTCCTTACTGCTGAGTCCCTGCCGAAAATAGAGCCAGAAGATCGTGCGGTCGCGGTCGGCGTCAGGTCCGATCTGACCGCGCAAGTGTTCGTCGATCTCTGACAAGAGGATGTCGAGCGCGATCGTCTGCTCGCTGCCTGTCGACCCCTGTCGAGCCTCGGGTTCGATGTCGTAGGTAGAAACGTGCTCTGCAGCCCCTCCGGCGGATTGGCTGCGGCCGTGCTTGAAATGGTCGTGCGTTGCGTTGGCGGCGGTTTTCTTCAGATATCCCAGAATCGCGTCCGGCCGCTCGATGGCAAACTCACGCAACAGATGCCGTCCACCTTCCCAAAGTTTGAGGTAGGTTGCCTGAATCAGATCTTCAACCGTAGCCGTCGAAGTGTCGCCCCAGATCGATGCTGTGCGCGCGATCACCATGCGCAGCGGACGGCCGACCCGGGAAACGAATTCTGCCCAGGCCTCTTCATCGCCCGGCCCGGCGCACAGGCACACCACGTCCTTGAGGGACAGAGTCGAGTACCGCGTCGCTTTAGATGTATTCAGCATGTTCAGTTGTTCGAATGCGAACGGATGATATGTCCCGAGGCCCTTACTTACGCGATGAGTGATTGTCGTGGGAGAGCACTTAGGCGTGTGTCATCATTCTGTTAACAATGAGTAATTTGCAGGGGACGTTTCAGGCTTGGTAGAACTGCGGGACGAGCATTCGATCGGGAGGGAATGAGAGCCGTGATGAATGCTCGAGAGGGATTGATTGGTCGGGGCGCCCCGGGCTCTGAAGTCCAAGCCGCCCCTGGCCAACGTCTGCTATTGCGACACCGATACCGAACTGCCTGCTTTCACAGTGTAGTGCCAGCCGTAGGTCGGACAGCCGCGACCCTGGCATACGTATACAAATACGGCGTGGTAGTTAAGCGTACCGCTTGCGGAAAACGGCATACCGCTAGCGTCGTAACCGGTACCGCTATAGCGAGCCACCCCGTCGAATGGATTTTTTGTTCCGTCGGGATTCCCGCCCAGTCCACGGTAGCTCCCGTGTGCGGATCCATTGAACTCGAGCGCGGAAATTGACAGGTTGCCCAGCGGACCGGTTCCGTTTACGCGATTGTCGAGAGTGATTTGTCCCGCACCGCCGTTTTCATCCGAAACCGCGAGCGTGCAATACAAAGCCTTTCCACCGCAACCGTCTTGAACCGTCGTGACGGTCGTTATCGTTGTTTGAGCGAACATCGGCAGGGACATCGCCAGGATCATAAAAAGGGCCTTCTTCATTGGGGGAGAACTCCTTATCGTCGAGTTCGATCTGGATCCAAGGAACAGCTCCGAAGAGGCGCTCGTTTGTGCCGACACCGCATCTGCAGTAACTCCCGAACGGGAGACGCAGGTGATCGGACGGATGAGGGAATGAGATGCCGAGGCGCCATCGCATACTTGTCTGGATGGCAATCATCCTCGGAATGAAAGCGGATGACCTCTGTGGGAGGGCTACAGGCGGCGTGGCCACGGACGTCTTGCGGACATGTCGATCCCGAGACAGCAAGAGAAACCTCGCCCCGCGAACGGACGAGAGTAACTCCAAGGGTGAGTGCCCCAACTCTCTCGAGCGTCGCCACCTAAGCGACGGTTCGATGCACGGTTTTGCTTCGGCGGTAAAAAAGAAAATGAAAATTGGAGAAGCGAGTCGTGCGCAGGAGTTCACCTGCCGGCGAGTACAAAAGTCTGCACAAAAAACGCGCCCGACGAATGCAGTCGCACACTTTGGAAATGATAACGCAAGCTTACTGACTTGCCGGAGGCACGATCCCATTCATGCGCAGATATTCAACCAGCTGTCCGTAGTGATCGGAGATATGCCAGACGGCGGCGGTTACAGCCGACAACCGGTTGTCGCCCCAGTATTCTCCGTGCGCCGGCTCCAGTAAGTTACTGACACTGACGGAGACAATGGCCCGGTCCATGTGCGTGAGCGACTCGCTCAGGTAGGCCATGATCTCGGCCTTCGTTTTCGCGGGACTTGGTCCGCCAAGATCGCAGCGCTTGGGCTGCTTTTCTTTCAGGATTTGCGCAGCCCACGCATCGTTCGCGCAGGCAACGTGCTTAACCTGCTCGGCGAATGTGCGAGCGTTCGCAAACGCACCGTGCGTCGGCTTAAAAGTCCATTTCTCCTCTGGCATGACATCGGCCAGGCGAGTGAAATCCTTCGCGACGTTCTTCCAGATGAAGTTGATGGAGTCGGGAACGGTCTTGGATTGTGGGGAGTTTTCTCGCGAGTAGGCGAGGCATCCAGCCAGCGTGAACATCAATAAGAGTCGGACGGATTGTCGCATGGCGAATTCCCCTAACAAGGCGCGATTGGACGAACCAGCTTAACGAAGATGGATTGTAGTAGGAGATTTTGCCGGGAGCCAGACGGACAGCTGGATCCCGGCGGATGCGGCTAGCCCAGCGGTTCGAACAGGTTGCCTTCCACGCGATCCGCGACTTTAGGCAGTTCCTTCTTGGCGAACTGGAGGAAGTGCGGGGCGGCGCGGTGCGCTTCGAGTGCGGCGTCGTCTTTGTATTGCTCGTAGATGAAGAACCGGCGCGGGTCGGTCTTGTGGCGATGCGCAATGTACATCGCGCATCCAGGCTCCTGGCGGGATGCCTCGGTCAGTTTGGAGAAAATTCCGGCAACATCGTTCTCGTGCCCCACCTTTGCCATCCAAGTTACAGCCAGGACCACCATTCCTTCGCTCCGTTGATTTAGCGATCAGCCATCGGCTATCAGCTATCAGCCTTCATCTCTGCTGGGTTGCAGCCTTCATAGCGGCGGCAAACTCGTCGACGAAAATGGTGTGGCCTCGATCGGGGCCGGTCGAAACCATGCCGACGCGCGCGCCGCTTTCCTTCTCAAGAAACGCCAAGTACTCGCGTGCCGCTTTCGGCAGTTTGTCCATCTCGGTGATGCCTTCCGTCGACGTCTTCCATCCGGGCTTGCTTTCGTAGATGCATTCGATTTTCTGGAAGCCGCTGTCCTGCGCAGGGATCTCGTCGGTCTTCTTGCCGTCGATTTTATATCCCACGCAAACCGGAATGTCGTCGAACGCATCCAGCACGTCGAGCTTCGTGACCACCAGCCACGAGATTCCGTTAATCATGCCAGCGTAGCGGAGAAGAGGCAAATCCATCCAGCCGCAACGCCGCGGACGGCCCGTAACGGCTCCGTATTCGTTGCCGCGCTTGCGAAGCAGTTCGCCTTTGTCGTCGTGCGATTCGCTGGGGAACGGACCGCCACCGACGCGCGTGCAGTAAGCCTTGGTGACGCCGATGACGATGTCGATCGCCGTCGGCGCAACACCGGTGCCGATGACCGCTCCGCCAGACGTCGCGCTCGAGGACGTCACAAACGGGTAGGTGCCGTGATCGATGTCGAGCATGGTGCCCTGGGCGCCTTCGAACACGACGGACTTGCCTTCCGACAGCATGCGGTTGAGAAAGGCGGCAGTGTCGCGAACAAAGGGCGCAACTTTCTGGGCGGCAGCGGCATATTCTTCATACATCTTGTCGGCGTCGAGCGGTTCGGAGTTGAACAGCGCGTGGGCGATCATGTTCTTCTCACGTACAGCGTTCTCGATGTGAGTCTTCAGCAACTTCAGGTCAAGCAGGTCGGCGACGCGCAGGCCCCGTCGGCCCATCTTGTCTTCGTAAGCGGGACCGATTCCGCGCGAGGTGGTCCCGATCTTCACGCGTCCCGGAGCGTTTTCGGACGCGAGTTCGATCATGCGATGGTAGGGCAGGATGACCTGTGCGCGGTTGCTGACGAACAGCGTGCCATCGACCTGCACTCCTGCCTCGCGCAGGCCGGCGACTTCTTTCAGAAAGGCGATCGGGTCGAGCACGACGCCGTTGCCGATGACGCTGAAACAGCCCGGACGCAGCACGCCACAAGGCACAAGCTGCAAGACAAATTTCTTGCCGTTGATGATGACCGTGTGCCCGGCATTATGTCCGCCGGCATAGCGCGCCACGACCGGGAAGCCTTCCGAGAGCACGTCGACAATCTTGCCCTTGCCCTCGTCTCCCCATTGCGCGCCTACGATGACCGCAGCTTTACCTTTATTCAAAGCCAGCTCCGTGCCCAAAGAGTAGTGGGCTCCCGGGGTTCGCACACACGCTTCGCCCGCGGATGGTCGCCGTGATGAGAATGCTGGGATGTGAGCGGATCGGAGTGTGTACAAGTAAGAATACACTGGAAGGCAGTCGCTAGTCATCAGTCACCAGTCGCGAGCGAAGCCCCCGCGCGCGTAGTGCGTTCTTGTCTTTAGACTGTGACCTGTCACGTGTCGCCCGTGATCTGACAGCCAGCGACTTGCGACTGTAGACTGGATTCGTGCCCGAACTTCCGGAAGTTGAAACCATTGCACGCGGTCTGCACAAACGTGTCGCCGGCGACGTGATCGAGACGGTGTGGCTCGGATCGAAGCCGCAGACGATGAAGTCGCCGCCAGCCGAAATCGCCGCTACGCTCGAGCACACGAGAATTTCCTCCGTCCGACGGATGGGCAAGCACATTGTGTTCGATTTGGAACGCAATGGTGTGGCGCGCACAATCCTACCTGCGAAAGGCCGCAAGAAAAGTGCGCCACTTGGACCGCGATCCCAGTGGATTGTTCATCTAGGAATGACAGGTCGCATGGTGGTGTGCGAGCCGGACGCAGACATCGCCAAGCACACTCACGCGATTGCAAAGCTGGGCTCGGGACGTGAATTGCGTTTCATTGACCCCCGCCGTTTCGGACGCTTGAGCGTGCACACCGCTGGTGATTTCGAGGCTGGAGGCGTCGAGCCTCTGGAGGTCGAGAAGAATCAGTTTGTGGGATTATTTCGTGGACGCAAGACTCCGATCAAGAGCGCGTTGCTAAATCAGAAGCTGTTGCGCGGCGTCGGGAACATTTACGCCGACGAATCTCTCTTTCGTGCCGGACTCCGCCCGCGGCGACGGGCTTCAACTATCACGACAGCGCAACTGGAACTTCTTCACAAATCGGTGCAGAAAGTTTTGAAGGAAGCCATCCGGCTCGGCGGCTCTTCGATTTCCGATTACGTGGACGCGGATGGCAAAGAGGGCTTCTTTCAGTTGCGACATCGGGTGTATGGACGCGAGGGCGAGCCGTGTCTTATGTGCAAGACGCCGATCAAGCGCACAGTGATTGTGGGCCGCAGCAGCCACTACTGCCCGAAGTGCCAGAAGTAACCTCGTCCCACCAACCCATTGTCATCCTGAGCGCAGCGAAGGACCTATGCATTTTTCCGTTGTACAGGGCCTTCCCTTTTGCCAGCGTGGTTCGCGAACTTCTACCTTCATTCATAAATCGACAATCGCTTTCCCGCGGTGTAGTCTGTTTCCCTTTGTGATCTTATGTCGAATTTTGCCATTGGTGTAGATCTGGGCGGAACGAACCTTCGCATCGCAGCGGTTGATGAGAAGGGACAACTCATGGAGAAAGTCACGCTCGGCACGAAGACCGTGCTGGGTCGTGACCACGTCCTGAACGACATGTGCGAAGCCATTCGCCATGCCTCTGACAAGTACAAATCATCCGGCGAACTGTTGGGCGTCGGCATTGGTGTTCCGGGCATCATCGACCTGCAAACCGGGATGGTTCGCGAGTCGCCCAACCTTCCGGGATGGTCAGACTATCCCGTTCGCAACGAAATTGAGAAGCGCCTGGGCGCGCCCGTGATTCTCGAAAACGACGCCAACGTCGCCGCCTTCGGTGAGAAGTGGCTGGGTGCAGGGCGGCACGTGGGCGACATGGCGATGCTGACGCTGGGTACCGGCGTGGGCGGCGGTCTAGTGCTGAACGGCAAAATCTGGCACGGGATGACCGGCATGGCAGGCGAATTCGGACACATGACCGTCGATCCTGATGGCCAGCTGTGCGGCTGCGGAAATCACGGCTGCCTCGAGCAGTACGCGTCGGCGACAGCAATCGTGCGTATGGCGCGTGAGTTGATCACGACGGGCGACGCCCCTGGACTGGCCAAAGCGGCCGGCGCCGACTTGGAATTCAATGCGAAGGAAATCTACAACCTGGCCATCCAGGGCGACGAGCAAGCAAAGAGAATCTTCCGCCGCGTGGGCCGAGCTCTGGGAATCGCACTGTCGGCGATGGTGAATGGTTTGAATCTCGAGATGTACGTCATCGGCGGCGGCGTGTGCAGCGCGTGGGAAGCCTTCTCGCCAACCATATTCGAGGAATTGCGCCAGCGCGCGATGGTGTATGCGGCGACGGCGCCAGCTGATCCCCTGCACATGCCATCGGGGGCATCGGGCCAGGTCGAGCCCGGCGGGGGGCGGAAGACGATTATCACGCGCGCGCTGTTGGGAAGCGATGCCGGGTTGTATGGGGCGGCGCGGCTGCCGATGACGCGGGAAGCTTGAGATCCGAATAGGATTGTCTCCATGGTGGCGAAAGAATTGGGCTCCGTTCATTTGGCGGTCCTGAGGCACGATCTGAAAGAGTTGAGGGGCGCGCTGTCGAGGGGTGAGAAGACTGAGGAACTGGACCGTGATGGGCGAACCCCACTCTTCTATCCAGTGCGGGATGGAGAACTCGCGATCGCACTTGAACTTCTAGGGCATGGAGCAAACCCAAACGCCCAGGACAAGATCCTCGAAACACCGCTGCATTTCGCCGCTCGAAACTACCGAACGCAAATCGCTGAAGTATTGCTGCAACACGGTGCGGACGTGGATGTGCAGGATATGCACGGAAATACTGCGCTGTGGCGAGCCGTCTACGAATCCCGCGGCCGTGGCGAGATGATCAGATTCTTGCGCGCGCACGGAGCCGATAAAGATCTTCAAAACAAGAGTGGAGTAAGCCCCGAGAATTTAGCCCGAACGATCGCGAACTACGATGTGATGCAGTTTTTGGCTAGCGGTGAATCGCCGCCGCTACCTTTCTGACGCTAGTGCCCGCACAAAGAACTGATTCTGCTCCGGCGTGCCTAGCGTGACCCGGATCGATGCAGGCGCGCCCCATGCGCCCAACGGCCGCACCAGGATGCCTTTCTTTCTTAAGCGCCGCGCGAATTCGCGCGAATCCTCTCCAACCTCGATAGCCATGAAATTTGTCCAGGTGGGAAGCACGTCGTATCCAAGGTTCTTAAGTTTCTCTTCCATCCACTCGGCCTGCTGAGCGTTATCCCTGAGCGCAGGTTGAATGTGATCTTCATCGTCAATTGCCGCCAAAGCTGCTGCTTGTGCGATCGTTGAAACCGCGAACACTTCCTGCAATTGCGCGACGTACGCGATGAGTTCGGCGGGGCCCATGGCATATCCGACGCGGACTCCCGCCAGGCCGTGCGCCTTCGAGAACGTGCGCAGGACGAGGACATTGCTTTTCTCGCGAATGTAATCGAGCGAATGAGAATATTCGACGCCGCGCTTTTGGGCGAAATACTGTGCGTAATCGAAGTAAGCTTCGTCGAGCACGACGACCACGTGCTGCGGAACTGTGGCGAGGAAGCGATCAATGGAGGCCGCATCAAGCAGTGAGCCGGTCGGATTGTTGGGATTGGCTAGGAAGACGATCCGTGTGTTCGCATCGATCGCCTTGAGAATCGCATCCAGATCGAATCCGCGATTGAGCAGCGGAATTTCATTGAGCCGTGCGCAGGCCGTCTGCGTGACCGCCGGATACGAGATAAAGGAACAGGCGCTCGTGATCGCGTTCCGTCCCGACTGCAGCAGGGTGCGAGCGATCACGCCCAGCAACGCCGTGGTTCCGTTACCCACAACGATCTGCTCGGGTGCGATACCATGTCGCTGCGCGAGCTTCTCGCGCAAGCTAGGCGAGTCGTTGTCCGGATAGAGGTTGCAGTTTTCAAGGGCCGCGCGCATGGCCGCCAGCGCCTTCGGCGAAGGCCCGTAGACGCTTTCGTTGGCGTTCAGTTTGATCAGCCCGGAAGACTGGTCGGGAGTGGTTTTTGCGTTGGGGCCTGCGGAGCGTGCGTTTTCGGTGACGAGATCGAAAAACCTATCCATGCGCGGTTTCAGGAAGCGCGATTCTCGGCTAGCTTTTGCCCGGCCGCCGTGCGCAGGCGGTCGACTTCTCTCAAGGTGAGGGCGCGGAATTTTCCGGGCGGGACGTCTAGCGCGAGGGGGCCATATTTGACGCGTTTGATCTTCTCCACGTGATGGCCAACCTCCTCAAACATCCGCCGGATTTGCCGGTTGCGACCTTCAATCAGCGTGATTTCGTACCAGGGATTGGGCCCTTCTTTCACGATACGAATTTTTGCGGGGGAAGTGCGCACGCGCCGGCCGTCGTCGGTGGCGATCGAAAGCCCGCCACGAAGTTTTGCGATCGATTCTTCAGTGGGCTTGCCGCTGACTTTTACGACGTAAGTCTTCGCCACGTGCGACGCCGCTTTCATCAGCTTGTGCGCGAGCGTGCCGTCGTTCGTCATCAGCACGAGCCCCTCGCTGGCGTAGTCGAGGCGTCCGACCGGATAGATGCGGCTGCCCACTCCGCGAATCAGGTTCATCACGGTGGGCCGCTTTTCGGGATCGCTGACCGTGGTGACATATCCAACGGGCTTGTTCAGCAGCAGGTAGACGTGGCGTTGAGCTCCGTGGAGAAGCTTGCCGTTGACGCGGATATGGTCTTTCTCCGGATCAGCCTTGGTGCCGAGCGCGGTGACGGTTGTCCCGTTGATCTGGACGCGACCGGAGGATATCAGTTCCTCAGCCTTGCGGCGGGAGGCGATTCCAGCGGCAGCGATGATTTTCTGCAAGCGTTCCGTGGGCATAAGGAGAATAAATTCTGATATTAACAACGGTAGAGAAATAGTTCGGGAAGGGCACGACTTGAAGTCGTGCCGATAAGTCACCAAAACTAGCCACGCTTCAGCGCCTGAGGTTTGCTTCCTCTTCGTCGGCGCCCTTCGTACAACCTTACCGTACAATCCCACAAACCAAGCGACTATTTCTAATCGCTGGCCTTGCTCGCGTGCGTTTCGATCGGTTCCTCCGGCGTATCGCCGATAGTCTCAGAAACGATGGCGTCATCCCCGGAATTTATTTCCATGAGATCGGTTGAACTGGATTCCGCCCCCTGGCCTGTCTCGCCGGCACCGGGCTCGGCCGACGTCCCGGCTGCAGGTGCAGGTTCATCCATCTGAAACGATTCAGCCACCAGTTTTTCGAACTCCTCCATGCTGGGCAGTTCGTTGACATCTTTCAGGCCAAAGCGCATCAGGAAATCTTTGGTGGTCTTGTACAAGATCGGACGGCCGATGACGGCTTTGCGACCTGCGGTGGTGATGAGCTTGCGGTCGAGCAGCGTTGCGATCACGCCACCGGAATCCACGCCGCGGATCTCGCTGATTTCCGGCACAGTCACGGGTTGCTTGTACGCGATGACCGCCAGCGTCTCGAGCGCGGGCAGCGACAAGCGAATGGGCGGCTTCAAGCTCTTGGCAAAAGCGCGCACCACGTCGTGCTGCTCGGGCTTAGTCGACATGCGGTAGCCGCCGGCGACCTGGCGGACCTCGATGCCGTGACCGGGTGCGCCGTATTCGACGATCAGTTCTTCGAGCGACGCGCGCACACGCGATTTCGCAGCCGCTTCGTCGGCGTCTCCCTGTTCGGCGAGCGCGGACTCTTTGACCAGCTGAAAGATCTGTTCCAACGTGGCTGGCGTTTCGGACGCGTACACAATCGCTTCGATTTGGGCTTTAAGACTCATTGAACCTCGGCTTATGGCTTGTGGCCGGTAGCTTGTAGCCTCTGGCTTTCTAGTTCCTCGTAGGTGCCATTAGCTACTAGCCACCAGCCATCGGCTACTTCCAATCATCCCTCACCGCTGCTTGCTCGCTCATGATGGCTTCAAAACCGACGTGCTTGCGGATCAGGATTTCGCCGAACATGCGTTCCTGGCGCAGTTGCACGGCCTGCAACCGCACCAGCTCGAGCATCGCCAGGAACATACACACCAACGCCTGCCGCGACTCGATGTTGCTCAGCAACTGTTTCAGCCGCAGTGGCCGGTCTTCGAGCGACAACCTGCGGCGCAGAAAGTTGAGCATTTGGCCGACCGTAACGGTATCCTCGTCGACCTCCAGGATTGGACGCGAGCGCGCGCGGTCAAGAATCTGCTGGAAGGTCTTTACCAGGTCGATCACGTCGGCCGCCATTTCCGGCTCGGTGCCTTCCGCGTCCTTAAATTCCTTCAGCGAAGGATTCGACCACACCGCGTCTTCGATCTGCTGCTTCTGCAAGAGCATCTGCGCAGCGGCCTTAAACTTTTCGTGCTCGAGCAGGCGGTTCACGAGTTCGCTGCGTGGATCGTCTTGTGCGTCTGCGGGCGCGAGCGGATCGCGGGGCAGCAGCATTTTCGACTTGATGTGAATCAGCACTGCCGCCATGTAAATGAAGTCGGCGGCAATGTTCACATCCAATTCGCGTATGCGCTCTACGTAAGTCAGGTACTGCGCCGTGATGCGCGAGATGGGGATGTCGTAGATGTCGATATCCTGCTTGCGAATCAGATCGAGCAGCAGGTCGAGCGGGCCTTCGTAGAGCGAGCCGACGGAGACCGCGAAAGGGAAGTCGTTGGCTTCCTGCTTGGGACGCAGCTTCTCGGCGATGGGCGGCGGTACGCCTTCATTCGGCAACAAAACGCCCGAGATGGTTTTCACGTCTTCACTCATTCCAGGACTCGTCCTCACCCCTTGACGCTACTGCTTCCGCTTAGGTTCAAATTCAAGCGACATGCCCATGGAGGCGCGCACGTCTTTCATGGTGGCATCGGCCACCTTGCTGGCCGATGCTGAACCTGCCTCAAGAATATCCCAGGCGAGGCGTGGATTGTCCTCGTATTTTTTGCGCCGCTCCTGCATAGGCTGTAGCACCTGAACCAGTGCATCGGCGGCCCAGCTCTTGCACTCGATGCAGCCAATCCCGGCGGAGCGGCAGCCTTCGTTGACCTTGGCCATCGTCTCTTCAGTGCTGAAGATCTTGTGGAGATCGCCGACCGGACAAACGTCGGGATTGCCGGGATCACTGCGCCGCACGCGCGCCGGATCGGTGACCATCGTCTTCAGTTTCTGGCGGACGATGGGCTCGGGGTCAGTCAGCATGACGGTGTTGCCATACGACTTCGACATCTTGCGGCCGTCGGTGCCGGGAAGCTTCGCGGCGGGCGTGAGCAGCGGCTGTGGCTCGGGAAAAACGGGCGCAGGCTTTCCGTAAAACTGGTTGAACCTCCGCGCGATCTCGCGCGTGAGTTCGACGTGTGGAACCTGGTCTTCGCCCACTGGAACGAAATCGCCCTTGTAGATCAGGATGTCGGCCGCCTGCAGCACCGGGTAGCCGAGAAATCCGTAGGTGCTGAGATCCTTTTCCGCGATGTTCTCCCGTTGCTCCTTATAAGTAGGCACGCGTTCGAGCCAGCCCAGGGGCGTGATCATTGAGAAGAGCAGGTGCAGTTCCGCGTGCTGCGGGACGTGCGACTGGATGAACATCGTGCAGCGGTTGGGGTCGAGTCCAGCGGCAAGCCAGTCGAGCAGCACTTCGACGGAATTTTCCTTGACCTTCGAGGTGTCGGCGTAGTCGGTGGTGAGCGCGTGCCAATCGGCGATGAAGAAGAAGCACTCGTAGTGGTCCTGCATGCCCACCCAATTTTGGAGGGCGCCGACGTAGTTGCCGAGATGCAGTTTGCCGGTAGAGCGCATGCCGCTGAGCACGCGTTTGCGGTTGGAGGTTGGCATCAGAATTTAACCAGTACGCGATCCGCGGCATCAATGAATGGGGAGATCAGCCGCCACAGTAGGTTGCCCCCGAGAAAAACGAGAGCAAAAAGCGCGAATATGCCTATGGAGTCGTACGCGCGCCGGATTGGCTCAGTAAGGAAATGACGCAAAACATGACTGCCATCCAGAGGGGGCACCGGGATCAGATTAAATATCGCCAAGATGATATTGATTCTTACCAACTCATAGAAAAACATTGTGATCGGTACCAAGATCGACGAGCTCCCCATCGCGGAAATGCCCCTATCGTATGTGTAGGGCATGAACGTCACCAGGTTTCTTCCTTCGGGCGACACTCTTGCTACCAAAAAAAGCACAGCAAGCGCTCCCAATGCGATGATGACATTGCTGACGGGGCCAGCCACCGAGGTCAATACATCATCCTTTACCTTGTGCTTGAAGTTAGATGGATCAACCGGTGTGGGTTTAGCCCATCCGATTGTGGGATAGTGCGAGACCATCGCAATGAGAGGCATCACGATCGTACCGATCGGATCGATATGCACAACGGGATTCAGAGAGATTCTGCCCAACATACGTGCGGTGGGATCGCCACACCGGTTTGCTGTCCAGGCGTGCGCCGATTCGTGGACACTGATCGCGAATATAAATGCGATCATTTTGAACACGATGCCGACAATGTCGATGTGGCTGAAATCCATCGGGAATGCGCAATTCTAGCAGACACCTCGACGCTGACCCGGGTGGCGCGCATCTCTGGTGATGGAAAAGGAATAGCGAAGACTACGACAGGTTTCGTTGTCGCGAAAGAGCTGCGAACCCTCAGCAGGCAAAGCAGTTAACAAAGAGTGCCGAGAGAGCAAACCTTCCACCGGTTCGTTCGTCTAAGATAAAGACTCCGCAAGCTTCGTTAACCTCCCAACTGGTTTACCTAGCCACACTGAGGAACATATGGCACTACGAATAAGGAGCGAGCAAACCGGGGACGTGGCGGTGTTGCAATGCGCCGGAAGAATCGTGCGCGGCGAACCACTTCATTTCCTGAAAGACGCAGTGACCACTCTGCGAGAACCGCGGCTGGTGGTTTTAGACCTGTCGGATGTGGAAATGCTCGATGGCGGCGGCCTGGGGATGCTGGTCTTCCTGCATCGCTGGACGCGCGACAACGACATCCAACTGAAACTGGTGAATCCCTCGCCGTTTGTGCGTGAGATGCTCGATCGCACCCGCCTGACCTGCGTATTCAACATTTCGTCCATGGAGGACGTTGTCGATATTCTGTGTACATCGATCAACGTCCCCGTGGATGCGCGCCGCGCTGTAGCCTAGTCGTCCGGCCCGCACATCTGTTTCCTTTTGATTCTGCCCGCTCTTGAGCGACTGCGCCCGCGCGCTGATTTCCGTAGGCGAGGACGGGACGTCCTCGCGACTGCCGGCGGGACGCCGGCGCTACCTTTCGGGCTGCGTTTGCTGCATGCTCTATAATTCGCGCCAACTATGCAGCAGCGCAGGCGAGGAAGTTCGCGCAAGCCTTCGGACGTGCATCCGCAGCCCGTGGACGCGCTGGTCTATCCGCGCTTCTCGGGCATCGCGACCTTCATGCGATTGCCGCACATTCCGCGGGCCGAAGAACTCGATATTGCCCTGATCGGGATTCCGTATGACGGTGGCGCGACCTACCGCTCCGGACCGCGCTTTGGCCCACGACACGTGCGGGAACAGTCGGCCATCATCCGCCCCTGGAATCCCGTCCTTAGTCTCAATCCCTTCGAGAAGAAGCGCATCGCGGATTTCGGGGATCTCTCGATTAATCCGCTGTCTATTGAGGACACCTTTCAGCGGATCAGTTCGCAACTCGACGACGTGTTGCAGGCGGGAGCGCGCACAGTGTGCGTGGGCGGGGATCATTCGATCCTGCTGCCGATTTTGAGGTCAATCCACAAGAAATTTGGGACGGTCGGCCTGATTCAGCTCGACGCCCACAACGACACATGGGGTGGATACTTTGGGAGTCCGCACTCGCATGGAACGCCCGTGCGGCGCGCGGTGGAAGAGGGACTGATTTTCGGGAAAGATGTTTTGCAAGTCGGCTTGCGCGGGCAGGTGTACGCGAAAGAGGATTTCGATTTCGGCCGACAGCACGGATTCAAGGTGGTGACGTCGGAGGAATTTCATCGTAGCGGTGTACCGCTGGTGAAGCGACATTTAAAGACATTAGGACGGCGCCCAGTATACGTGACGCTCGACATCGACGTGGTCGATCCGGCCTTCGCGCCGGGGACAGGGACGCCACAGGTCGGCGGATTCTCGAGTGCGCAGATTCTGGAGTTGGTGCGGAGTCTGCGTGGTCTGAACATCGTGGGCTGCGACCTGGTGGAAGTGTCCCCGCCGTACGACACGGGGGAGATCACGTCACTACTGGCGGCGAACTTGTTGTATGAGCTGGTCTGCGTGATGTAGCAAAGTCGAGTGATGGCGTGTTCCTGAAAGAACAAGATGTCGTTCTACGTTCGGCGCGATCGGCGACGCCGGAGCGTGCGCAGCAGCAAAAGATCTGACGTGCCTAGCTGGGGCACGCAGGAAGGTTCGTATCAGGGCGCGCCTTCAGGCGCGCCGTAAGAGTCAGAAACGAGATGCGGCTTTAGCCGCGGTGCAGGCAACACGATCCGCCGCCATCGTCGTGGGGGCCAGACAGCGGCTAAAGCCGCCGGATTTAAATTGCTATTCCGCGCGTCTGAAGGCGCGCCCTGATACGAGGCCCAAGACTTTAATATCCGGCACTGAAGGCTGGAGACCTGAGACCTGAGACCTAAGACCTGAGACCTGAGACCTGAGACCTGAGACCTAGAGACCTGAGACCTGAGACCTGAGACCTAAGACCTGAGACCTGAGACCTAAGACCTGTCACCTGTCTCCTGACCCATGACCCAACTAGCCCGCCAACTCCGCATCACCGACTACTTCACCCTCGGTTGGGGAACAATGGTCGGCGTTGGTTGGCTGGTTGTCATGGACGATTGGCTGCTGCGCGGCGGGCCACTTGGAGGAATTCTAGGCTTCGCGATTGGCGGGTCGCTCCTGCTGCCCATCGGATACGTGTACGGGAAGTTGGTCGCCGCAATGCCCGATGCTGCGGGCGAAGTCGCCTACACGGCGAAGGTCTTCCCCAGATCGATCAGCTATGCCACCGGGTGGATGATGATGCTGGCCTACTTCATCGTGTGTCCGTGGGAAGCGGTCGCGGTCGGGCGCATCGCTGCTTACATTTTCCCGGGACTCGATTCGGTTGAACTCTACCGCATAGCAGGCAAGCCGGTATTTTTGCCACGTCTCGTGATCGGTCTTGCTCTTACCGCACTTCTGACAGTCCTTAACTATCGGGGCATCCGGCTCAGCGCGACGTTTCAGAACTGGACCTCATTCGGAACCATCGCCTTATTCGCTGTCTTCGTTGGGGTTGGCGTGAGCAAAGGCTCCCCCACAAACTTCACGCCTCTATTTTCACACACGCCTTTCCTTTCGATCTTGCTGGTAATGCAAATCGTGCCCTATTTCATGACCGGGTTCGAGTCGGTTACGAAGGCGGCCGAAGAAGCGAATCCGGAATTCCGTTCGCAGAGTTTCCTGATCGCGATCTGCATGGCGATTGGCGTGGGCATTCTTTTCTACACGATCGTGATCGCGGCGGTCGGCTACGCAGCTCCCTGGCACGAGCTCACGGGAGAGAGATTCATGACGGCGGTAGCGTTCCAGCGAGCGGTAGGTTCCCGCTGGATCGTCAGCAGCATTCTGGCGGCGGCACTTCTGTCCCTTTTCAAGTGCTTCAATGGAAATTTCGTGGCGGCGTCGCGCCTGATGTTCGCCATGGGCCGTCGCGGACTACTCGACTCCCGCGTGGGTGTAGTGCATCCGGTAAATCGAACACCGGCCGCCGCCGTGCTGGTGATTGGTGCAGCCACAGCGATTTGCATGTTTCTCGGGGATGCAATCCTGGTACCCATCACCGAAGTGGGTTCGGTGGCTGCTGCTAGCGGATGGCTCGCCGCGTGCGCGGCTTACTACGCGATGGGTCCGCCGCTTCGCCAGCGTCTGATCGCAGCTGTAGGCATCGTGATTGGGTTAGCAATGATTCTGATGAAGGTGGTTCCCCGTGTGCCGGGCCACTTCACTATTTACGAATGGATCGCGCTTGCGATCTGGATTGGGCTTGGCGCGCTGCTGGCGCGAAGACGTCCCCAAAACGTTGCCCCGAACTAGCATGACTCGATGGAGCGACGGGCGTCCTCGCCCGTCGGGCAGTCGAGTTCAATCTAGCGTTCTAGCAGTCGGCGATGCACTCGTGAAAAGGTTCCGCTGGCCTATCTTGTGCTCTACGCCCCGACGGGCGGGGACGCCCGTCGCTCCATCGGCGCCTTGGCGATCCTCACGATCTATTCCCTGTCGCTGAATGATTCGCCAACGAGTACACTGCGGAGTCCCTGTTCTCACCCCGAAGAGAGGAATCGTCCATGCGCGTTATTTCGCGAAGGTTGCTCCTGCTGTCCATCTTGTTGGTCGTCGCTTTGTGTTCCGCGCAACAATCCCAATCTTTCGATATCGTCATTACCAACGGCCACATCGTTGACGGCACAGGTTCGCCCTGGTACTCGGGGGACATTGGGATTCGCGACGGGAAAATCGCGGCCATTGGCAATCTGGCGGGCGCTTCCGCAAAGAGAACGATTGATGCGCACGGCGACGTGGTGGCGCCCGGTTTCATTGACATGCTAGGCCAGTCCGAGACCACCATTCTGGTCGAGCCCCGGCTGCCATCCAAGATCTACCAGGGCATCACGACCGAGATCACCGGCGAGGGTGGCTCCATCGCTCCGCAGAACGATGCAATCATCGCCGCCGACAAAACCACCTACGAGCATCTGAAAATTACGCCCGACTGGCGTACCTTCCGCCAGTACTTCGCGCGGCTCGAAAAGCAGGGCATCGGCATCAACCTGGCCAGTTACGTGGGTGCGACGCAGGTCCGGCGAGTTGTTCTTGGCGATGCCGATGTTCAACCCACTGCCGCTCAACTCGACCAGATGAAGTCGCTGGTGCGCGACGCGATGCACGATGGTGCGATTGGCGTTTCTACTTCACTGGAATATGCGCCGGCGCCTTACGCGAAGACCGAGGAGATCATCGCGTTAGCTGCGGAGGCATCTAAATTCGGCGGCATCTACGCGACTCACATGCGCAGCGAGGGCGATGCCATTGACGCTTCCCTCGACGAGACTTTCCGCATCGGCAAGGAAGCGCACATTCCGGTGGAAATCTGGCATCTCAAAGTGGCAGGCAAAACGAACTGGCACAAGATGCCCGAGGTCGTCGCAAAGATCAATGCGGCCCGTGCGCAAGGTGTCGATGTGACCGCCGATACCTACGCCTATCCGGCGTGGTTCAACGACTTTTCAGCATTCATTCCGCCCTGGGCGCACGACGGTGGCACAACCAAGCTGCTCGAGCGGCTCAAGGATCCCGCGATGCGCGCTCGCATGCGCAAAGACATGCTCACGCCCTCGACCACGTGGGACAACGAATGGCAGGAAATTCCTGGCCCGGAAGCGATCATCATCGGCGTTGTGCAGAATCCGAAGCTGCTGCCCCTGCAAGGCAAGACGCTGGCCGATGTGGCCAAGCTGCAGAACAAAGATCCTATGGACGCGCTGTTTGATCTGCTGATCGAGGACCAGGCGTATACGGGTGTTGCGGTGTTCGGCATGTCAGAAGACGATGTGGCGTTGGCCTTGCAGCAACCCTGGACTTCAGTCTGTAACGATTCGTCGGGCGCATCCCCGGAAGGCCTGCTCGGGCAAGAACATCCGCACCCGCGTGCGTATGGGACCTTCCCGCGAATCCTCCGCAAATATGTTCGGGAAGAAAAGAAGCTGGCGCTGGAAGATGCCATACGCAAGTTCTCTGCTCTGCCGGCACAGCGTGTGCGCCTGACGGATCGCGGCGTATTAAAGGAGGGCATGTGGGCTGATGTCGTCGTGTTCGATCCCGCGACGATCAAAGACGTGGCGACGTTCGGCGATCCGAACCAGTTGTCGCAAGGCATGGAGTACGTGCTGGTCAACGGCGGCGTGGTGATTGACCAGGGCAAGATGACGGGGGCGCTGTCGGGAAAGGTGCTGCGGGGGCCGGGGTATAAGCCGTAATAAATTGCGCGCCGGTTCGCAGATGGCAATTAATTCGATCTGTCATCCTGAGCGGAGCGAAGGACCTATGCATTTCTCACGATGCCTTGAGAGAAGTCTTGTCCAACTCGCGCCGCAGACCCGTTCATATCTCCGGATAGAAATCGAAGAACGCGTCCAAACTCGTCTTCAACTGTTTCTCGATATCGTCCTTGCTTCCTTCAAGCACGTGCATCGTGACATGCGCGTCTTTTCCGTTTTTCAGCTTTACAGTGGCGTCGCCGACTTCCGTCACCTCGTCTGAGGGCAACAGCCGCATTCCGTACACTAAGGTCAGGTTTGCCATGGCAAGATTCTATTGAAAGAACATAACACTGTCGCGCGCGCTGGCAGTTGTCTCGTCTTGATTTAAAATGACCGCGTGCCTCCCAAATCAACGTTCTTGCCCCTGGTCTTTGTTCTGTGCGCTGTCGTATGGGCGCAGCAACCTCCGGTCAAAGTGAATGTTCTGAACGTCTGCTCTCCGTCGGCAGACGAACAGAAGGAGATTTCTTCAGCCCTGGCACGCGTTCCGAAGCAGCCATCGTTCAGCCAGGACTTCGAAGTTGCGCGGGGCCGCTCGAGCCTGGCGGGAGCGCCCGGACTCCTGCAGGCCGGGCAAAGCGCCCAGATGTCCGACGAGCCTTCCGTCGCGAGCTGGGTCCGTTTGCGACGGGAGTTGCCGGCACAATCACCGTTTTCGACTGTGCAGTATTCGTTCAGCGACGACGGCAAGAACATGATCGAGACCCTGGTTCTGCACATGCGTGATCCCAAGGATCTGGTGCAGGTTTCGATCGAAGACAGCGCGTCGTCGGTGACCAGTTCAGCCGGAATGCTCGCAACTTCTACTCCGGCCAGCCGCATCAAGCTTGAACGCTTTGGGAAGTCGTCGGTGGTGCTGGCGCGCTGCGCCGCATCCGAAGGCGGGCCGCCGCCTGATCAGCACGCCTACGAACCGCTGTTCGCGAGCGCGTCGTCGATCATGACGAACTATCGGTCGCTGCTGAACGCGCGCCGCACCATACCCTCGGAACTTGCCAGGGTGGCGGCCGAAGCGAAATCGGGGGGGAAGACAGGTGCCGTTTCACCGAAGCCGGCCAGCCAGTAGCCGGTCAAGAAGTGAAGCGGTTGATCTTCGCGAACTTTGCGGCTATCCTTTGCGCTCTTTGCGGTTACAGGCTTTTCCTGGAGCGTCGGAAAACCCCGCTTGCACCCAATTTGTATTTCCGCAATCTAACAGACAGCCACTATGGATACCCGAAACGTCGTCATTATCGGTTCCGGATGCTCCGGACACACGGCCGCGCTATATACCGCGCGCGCCAACCTCAAGCCGTTGGTCATTGAAGGCCACGAACCGGGCGGGCAGTTGTCGATCACCACTCTCGTCGAAAACTTTCCGGGCTTCCCCGAAGGAATCCAAGGGCCCGAACTGATCGAGAACATGCGCAAGCAGGCTCAGCGTTTCGGAGCCGAGTACATGCTCGGCCATGTGACCAGCGCCGACCTGAGCCAGCGGCCGTTTTTACTGCACGTGGGCAAGCACCAAATTCACACCAGGACCCTGATCGTCGCGAGCGGCGCCTCGGCGCGCTGGCTTGGGTTGCCTCACGAACAGCAACTCATCGGACACGGCGTCAGTTCCTGTGCCACTTGCGACGGATTCTTCTTCTCAGGGAAAGAAGTGGTCGTGATCGGCGGCGGCGACACTGCAATGGAGGAAGCGAACTTCCTCACGCGCTTTGCCAGCAAGGTCACCATCATCCATCGCCGTGACACTTTCCGCGCATCGAAGATCATGCTGGAACGCGCGCGTAAGAATCCGAAAATCAGCTTCCTTACGGATACAGTTGTCGAAGATGTGCACGACGTGCATAAGAAGGAAGTGACTGCCCTTCAACTGAAGAACGTAAAGACGAATCTGGTCTACGACTACCCCACCAACGCGTTGTTTCTGGGCATCGGTCACGAGCCGAATGCCAAGATGTTCGAAGGCCAGCTCGACATGGACAAAGACGGCTACCTGAAAACCCTCGAATACGTTCTTACGCGCGTGCCCGGTGTATTCGCGAGCGGGGATGTCGCCGACCGCCGTTACCGGCAAGCCATCACGGCTGCGGGGACGGGTTGCATGGCGGCGATCGAGTCGGAGCGGTTTCTGGAAGAGCATCCGGAGTGAGCCAAAGCGGTTTCAGTTTCGACCAAATCCTGAGGTGATTCATGGCCAAAACTTGTACTCATCAAAAAGACATCAAGAAGGTCACCCCCAGTGGCAAAGGCTGCAAGGAGTGCCTCGAGATGGGCGACACGTGGGTTCATTTGCGATTGTGTCTCGAGTGCGGGCACGTGGGTTGCTGCGACTCGTCGAAGAATAAGCACGCCACCAAGCATTTTCACCAAACCAAGCACCCGGTAATTCAGTCATTTGAGCCGGGAGAGGATTGGCGGTGGTGCTACGTAGACGAAGTGTTCTTGTAAAACAGCGGCCAATCGCTAGTCGTCGGTCTTCAGTCGGCAGTCTCTAGCGAAACGAAAATTGGTTGTCATCCTGAGCGCCGTGAGGCGCTAGCCGAACGAAGCGAAGGACCTATGCACTAGGTTTTGCTAGAGACTGGTGACTGAGGACTAGCGACTAGCAGACGACTAGCATCAGTGACCGCCATCACACCGGCTACCTCCGGGGTTTGTGATACAACTTTCTGTGAGCCGCATGCACGTCTCAGGCGCGAATCAACCTACAGGGGCTTTCTCGGACGGTCTCCCGTGCTGAGATCCCTTTTCATCTCCCTCTCCGAAAGCCGCTCCCTTCGCTCTGTCGCCGAACGATCCGTCATCGGACAACGTGTTTCGAGCCGGTTCGTCGCCGGCAACCAAGTCGAAGACGCGATCCGCGTGGCTGCGGACCTGAACAGAAGGGGAATCACTGTCAGTGTCGACAACCTGGGCGAGAACGTCACCAACGTCGAGGAAGCACGCGCCAGCGCTCAGCTCTATCACAAACTGCTCGACCAGATTGCGGCCAACCAGCTGAAAGCGAATGTAAGTTTGAAGCTGACTCATATGGGCCTCGACGTGGACGAACAACTCGCGCGTGACCTGGTGACTGAACTGGTGCAAAAAGCAGCGAGCATGAGCCCGGCGAACTTCGTACGCGTGGACATGGAGGGATCGCCCTATACACAGCGCACGCTCGACTTCGTACACGCACTTCACCGCATGCCGGGACATGGCAATAACGTTGGGACGGTGATCCAGTCGTACATGTTGCGCGCTGAGGCCGATGTCGAGCAACTTCTTGCCGAGCGAATCCGCATCCGGCTGTGCAAGGGTGCGTACAAGGAGCCGCCGGACATCGCGTATCAGAAGAAGTCGGACGTCGATGCCAACTACATCAAGCTGATGAAGATGCTGCTGAAAAGCGGCGTGTATCACGGCCTGGCGACGCACGACGAGAACATCATCAACGACGCCAAAGCCTTTGCGATCCGCGAGAAAATTCCGCGCGATTCGTTCGAATTCCAGATGCTGCACGGCATCCGGCGTGATCTGCAGCAATCATTGGTGCGTGATGGATGGGGCATGCGCGTGTACGTCCCGTTCGGGTCGGAGTGGTATCCCTACTTCATGCGCCGCCTGGCCGAGCGGCCGGCGAACGTGTTCTTTATTGCAAAGAATATGCTGCGAAGTTAGGGGTGAGGGCGGGACGCCCTCACGACTGCCGGCGAGACGCCGGCGCTACGGTTGACAGCGCTCGCAAATAATTTGTGTGGAATAGATTGCAGTCGTTGAGTGAGCCTTCCTGAGGCCTGAGACCTACCCTACTCTTGCGGCGGCCGCGGCACCGAAGGCTGCGCCGGGGCCAGCGGCAGTTTCGTCGTCTCCCTCAGCATGCTCCGTTCCTGATCCGAGAACATGCCCTTGAAGCGGTCTGACTCGAGCACCCGCTCTCGCTGATCGGGAGGCATCCCGCGCAAGTCGCCGATGGCGGTCTTCATCATCTGCTTGCGCTGCGCAGGTAGTTGCTGCCACTGCGAAGCCAACTGCCGCGCTTGCGATTTCTGCTGGGGCGTCAAGTGTTCCCAGGTTTCAATACGGTTCAGCCGTTGCTGCTGTTCCTGCGGAGTCAGGCTATTAAAATTCTGCAGGCGGTTCACGAGCCGCTGCTGCTGTTGCGCAGGCAATTTGCGGAATTGCGGATCGTTTTGCAGGGCCTTCTGCTGGTCCGCAGGAGACAAGTCGCGATTCTTGCGGAGCCAGTCGCCACCGTGCCGCTGCGCGGCGCTAGGCGGACGAGGCACTTCGCGGCCACCTTGCGAGCCGAAACTCTGCGGAGGACGGGACACTTCCTGCGAGCGCGCCGGGTTGTTTGTCGTCATCTCCGATCGAGGTTGCGCTGCGGGGGGGCGCGCTACGTCTCGTTGCGGCTGCTCGACCCTTTGCCCGGTTCGTTCCTCCCCGCGCGCTGGCGGACGCGGAACTTCGCGGCGTGGTTGCGATGCCTGTTCTGAGAAAGCAGCCGCGCGATTTCCGGGCCTCACATTCTCCGGCGGACGAGCCACCTGTCGGCCTTGCGGGTATGCAGGCCCATTCCCAGTTTTCCGGGGCGTATAGGCGGGTGATGCTTGCCGCGGCCTGTAACGCTCCGCAGGCCTGAAGGAACGCTGCTGCCTCGGCGGTCGTGGCGCTTCGCGTCGTTGCTGAGTCACTTGCCGCTGCTCTCGCCGTTGCTCCTGTTTGGGGTGCTGCCCTTGAGCAGGCAGAGACAGGGCGACCGCCAGCAGCAAGCTGGACATTGTCGCAATCCCGTTCTTAAGCCTGCGAGTCATAATTTCTCTTCTGTCCGCTGTCCGCCGGGCGTTTTTTACTGCCTACTGCCCACTATCCACTGTTACGGCGTTTCCTGATCCGCATCGACATCGGGTTGCACCTGCAGATCGTCGAGCAGATCAAAATTCGCGTAGAGGTCTGCGTTCTTATCGAGCGTCTGGAGGTCGCCTACCGCCGTGCCGACCGCGGGCGGAACTGGTGGATTCTTAATCGCCTCGATGGATGAACCACCTCGGTGAGTGAACCACGTCACTCCCCCGCCCATCATCAACACCAGGGCCAACGCGCCAGCGAGGACTGGCATGCGGAACCACGAAAACCATGGCGACCGCTGCGGCTTCGCGCGCTCCTCGCGCACCCGCGCCATCAGCCGCGTATCGAAATACGCGGACGGCTCCGGAGCCTTCCATTCGTCCAGCAAGGCCATCGTCTTCTGCATGTCCGCAAACTTGTCAGCACAAGCGTCGCAGCCCGATAGGTGCTCGTTCATGGCCGGCGAGGCTTCCCCGGCGCCCGCCACTACATCCAGCATCAAATCCCTGATCTCTTCGCACTTCATAATTCCACTTCCTCTACACAAATTCTTTCAGTTGTTCCCGCAGCGTTTCGTATGCCCGGAACAATAAGGACTTCGTCGCCGACTCACTCAGTTTTAAAACTTCCGCAATCTGCTTGTAATCCATCTGCTGATACTTGTGCATCAGCACCGCCGTGCGCTGCCGCTCGGGCAGCCCTTGCACCTTGGCGCGGATCGCCGCCATGCGTTCGCGCCGGAGTATGTTTTGCTCCACCGTCAGGGAACTGTCGGCCACATCCATCGTGGTCCCAGTTTCCTCATCCGGCTCGTCGAGACTGGCCATCTTGTCGGGCCGCTCGTTGCGCGTATCGCGCGCGTGGTTCACCGCCAGGTTGGTCGCAATCCGATACAACCAGGTCGTGAACTTCGCGCTCGCCTCGTAGCTCGTGCGCGACCGGTATACGCGGAGGAACACTTCCTGCGCCAGGTCTTCGGCCGCCGCCGCATTATGCGACATGCGATACATGAAGCCCACCATCGGCCGGCGATATTTCTGGACGAGGTACTCGAAAGCAGACTCATCGCCTGCCTTCACTCGCAGCATGACGTCGGCATCGGTGAACTCGGCTGCTGACCCAGCGAGGGAGGTACGGGTGTCGGCCGCAGCTTGAGCTCCGATGGAACCCATCGCGAGGAGTTCCCGGTCCATAGCTACACTGCTCACATCTGTATCAACCCGGTCCGAATCAGAAAGTTGCACGTCTTGTTCGTCCGGAGGATCGGCAGAAGTCCCTTTGTGCGAAGCACTTACGGAGGGTCGCCGGGGATCGGGGAGACGTGCCATCGGCTTCAGGAATCTGAAATCAGCAGTTTACGGTCTCGCGTGAGCAATCGCAGACCGTTCAAGATGCGCTTCGCCAAGGCTACCACGGCGAGGTCGCCGGAGAGAACCGCTTCGTTTGCTACAATATGCGAACCGCAATCAGTGGGCGCTTAACCAGCGGAATTTCGCCCACCTCTCCAAACCCCGTTTTATCGCATCTCCGCGCATCGTGGTGTCCACCGTGGTGGAATTCACCCGCAAAAATCACCCACCAACTGAACGGCAAGCCGACTGCAATCTAGGTCACCAAGAGCCACCCACCAGCCCTGCACTCCAGCCAGGGCCCCAGCTTTTTCAGGAAGAGGACACCGTGCAAAGGAAATGCGGAAAGTACCTTGCCGACTGGCGAGATGCCTCCGGTGTGCGCCACCGGAAAGCCTTCGCCGCTGAGAGGGAAGCGCTCGACTTCCTCACCCAAATTCGCACCCAGAGTGATGCGTCAAAAAACGCATCGGCCCAGCGGCATCCATCGCGCAAGCCGCTGAGGAGTGGACGCGCGTACAAACCTACAACCCGAACACGAAGGCAGCGCTCGCACACCTAGTCAAACAGCACGGCCACCTGCTGCCCGCGCAGCTCACCGCTGAGCACCTGCAGCTCATCGTCAGCGGATGGCGCAAGGACTACGCGCAGCACACGCGCTCGACCTACACGAAGTGTCTCCGGCGCTTCGTGCGCTGGCTCGAACGCATCGCCGCAGCTCCGTCCACGATCCGCGACGCGGTCCCCAATGTTCTCAACAATTGAACCAGCAGTAGTAGTCGGGAGTCACTAGGTGTATGGTTTCGTACGGCACAGCGGTGAGTCGTTCACACTGCCAGCTTGGGGGGCAATATGAAGGCAGCCTGCTGCGTTCACGGCCTGAAAGAGAGCGTATCCGAAGGAGGCCCATTGTGACGCTCTTTCGTGGTTTGCTGCGCGGTTGGGCAGTGCTTTTCGTCGTTTCGCTCGCGGTTGGGCTGGGATTCGCCGGGTCACTCCAGGGCAAAGTCAAGAGTCACGTCTATTACTCGCCAGCGAATAACTTCACGGTCCCGATTCCTCACGGCACCTCTCAGAAATGGTCGCGCGTCGAAGACAGCTTTAGTAGTGACGGTGGGCCAGGGGGGCGTCCCGTCGGCGTCGTCTCTTTTCCCGACGATGCAGGATTCCTGCTCGGGATCCATTACACGATGATGCCGGAGCAGGCGATGGCAAGACTGCAAGCTCCCGACACACGGGAGGAAGCGCTGAAAGCGTGGCTTCACGAGGGAGCCATGCCGTTCTGGTACCTGCGTGCTTCCCCGCAAAGCCGAATCACCCGCGAAGCGATGAGCACATTCGAAGGAATGCCGGTATTGTTGGCCATGGTAGTGATTCCTGAAGGGTCCGCGGTGATGACCACTGCAACCCAAAAGCGGATGGACTCACGGCTAGGGCTCATCATCTTCCCCAAAGGACAGTTTGTATATTTGCTGTCCACTGAGACCGTGACTGCCATGGGACTCGCAAGCGGGAGTACCGAGGCCGCGAAGTCCGACGAAGGCTGGCAAAAATTTGCCGGCGGGCAGGCGAGTTTCTATCGGAGCATTGCATTCCAATAGGAAGAGTTTTATCCGTTTGGCGAAATGTCTCCGATTACACTCGTCATGGCCTTGCCCTTGGGCGTCGCATTCGGAATCTTCATCGCCGCCAACCTGCTCATACCCGCGTGGTGGTTCATCAAGGACAGACGGCGCTACAGAGCAAGGCTTAGTGAGTCATCGCACGTCTGGAAACTCTGAGAGCGTGGAACATGGAACGACTGCGGTCTCCTGCCCCCGGCCCGGAACAGAGTGATGAATTCCGGCTGAACCGCGCTTACCGATGCTTCGCCTTTCTCGGCATCGTCACGTTACCGTTCCCCCTTCTCGACCTACTATCAGAGTTTGCCGCGAAGGGCATTGTGGAGAGTTGGGGACTGATAGCCGAACTGGCCGGCATGCTTCTCGCCTTTCCGGTCCTTGCCGGAATGCTCTATGCCACGATTTACGGCATTCGGCAGACGGTGCGATTCCGCCACCGGCCATTGGTTTTTCTCTCGGCAGTTTCCATCATTTGTGGAGGAGGATTCCTGCTTTCCATCCCCTATTGGGATTCGCCCCGCAACGCCGTGAGGGAATATTTGATGGCGCTCGGATTCGGATTCTATGTTGCGGCCAACATCCTGATACCCGCGTGGTGGTTCATCCAGGGCAGGCGGCAGTACAGAAGCAAGGCAGCTCTTCGAGACTAGAAAGACCTCGCGCGGGAACCCTTATAACGCGGGATATGCGATGACTGTGGTTACATCGCCATTGCACTCATTGACCCAACGTGGCCGGCAGCCCACTGCTCCAGCGGTGCGCCCACGGACCGTGCCACCCCCCTCCCCCTACCGGCGCGGACCGCTTCCGCAGCGGGCCCCCGCCGTCCCGAAGAGCGGCCGCAAAAAGCGCAGCCGCAATCGGAAAAAACTCACCGTTGTCACTGCAACGACGCGAACCCCGGTGCTAGAATCCGCCGCGAAAGCTGGAGAGGGCAAGAGCCCGCATACCGGCTCTCAGCAAAGCTGCAGCGGCGCGGACCGCAACACGCAACGCCGGCAAGCAACTCACACGTCACCGAGCGCCCGCGCCGCCCAGCCCCTCTCTGACAGAGAGTGAGGCCCCAGATGCCAGCGCGCCGAGAACCATGGCCGGACCTGGTAGAGAAAGCCCTCTTCGAAAAAGACCCCAACCTGCGCCGCCAACGCGTCAAAGAAGCCAAGGAAGCAATTCAGATTCGCCTGCTGGAAATAGGGGAAGAGTGGCAAATGCTGCGGGAAGCAAGCGAGAAACTAGACGCCTCCCGATAGCCAGGACGGACCCGTCCCGCGAACCACGAACCATGAACTACGAGCCACGAACTACGAACCCAAAAGATAAGGAAGGTGCCGACCCAAAGGCACGCTGCCGAAATCTGATCGAGGGAGCAATACTGCGGAAGGACACCACTGGTGTCCAACAATCGTGGACACCACGCCAGAAAACCGCTAGAATTCAATTCCAGTGGACACCACGCCACAACGCAACTCACTGAAACTGCAACAAGAGCAACCCCCACCCGGCCCAGCAAAATCGGGGCGCTTAACTCAGCGGTAGAGTGCCATCTTCACACGGTGGAAGTCATAGGTTCGAATCCTATAGCGCCCACCATTCTCATTTTTTCAGCAGGTTCCTGAGGATCGAGGGAGCATGGGCAGCAACCCTTCAGACCAGAACCATTCCCCAGGATCCTGCCTTGCGCTTGTCGTTTCTCATCTGAATTAGCCTGAGCGTAGAGGTTCATCGTTGGTTCTGATGTCAGCGTGGAGCGTGAGTTGTTGCTACACCTTGACGTCCTCTCCATTGCCTCGCAGCAGCGTTCTATCCACTCGGCGTGGTTCGGTTCGAACTCGTCCAGCAAATGCACTTTTGCCTGTCTATGACGGCTGCCGAGCGTGTGTCGATTGGCAACCATCCTACTGTTGAGACCCGCTGCCAACTCCAAGGGCGATTAGTAGGCGTTCTTGCCGTTAAAAACGCGCAAGCAGGTCATGAGGATGATCTGGAGATCGAACGTGAGACTCCAATTGCGCAGGTAGTAGAGATCATATTCCACCCGTTTCGCAATGGAAGTGTCCCCGCGCCAGCCGTTTACTTGTGCCCAGCCGGTAATACCAACTTTAAAAGTGTGACGGGAGTTATACCGCTCAAACTGGTCCAGGAATCTCTCCACAAAATGAGGTCGCTCGGGGCGGGGGCCTACGATGCTCATGTCGCCCAGGATTACGTTCAGAAACTGAGGAATTTCGTCGAAGTTAATCTTTCGAAGGAAGACCCCAACTGCGGTTCTTCGCGGATCATTGGCCGAGGTCCAGCGCGTATCGCATTCTTCTCGGGTGCCCACCCGCATGGTCCGAAACTTGAACATGCGAAAGACACGGCCATTCAGGCCGACCCGTTCTTGGACAAAAAAGATAGGCCCGCGGCTGCTGAGCTTGATCCCTATCGCGATCGGAATTGTAATGGGCAAAGTAACCAACAGAAACAGGACGGAGAACACGATGTCCAAAACGCGCTTCTGGAAAAGGTAAGAACCGCTTTCCGCCAGCGTGGGTTGCAGATCCAGCATGCGGATGCCACCCAGATCGATCAGGCGGTTGCGGACCCCCACGGTTTCGCCCAGATCAATCACAACGCGCGTCGGAACACAGAGTTTCTCAAGTGAGGGCGTGATGTTAGGCACATCCCTGATTCGTCCTGCCGGCAACGCGATGATAATGTCATCGATGGAATGGCCATTGGAGAATGCCGGAATCTGATCCAGTTCATACACTGGCCCCTCAACCGCAACATCCTGATCCGGCAGCCTGACATAGCCAACAATTCTGCAAGGTAGAACCTCGCCGTGCTGCAACGATGTGGCCACGCGCCGGGCGAAGCGGTCCGTACCAACCAGAAGGATTTTTACCGCCCTGTCGTGTTTCTTGCGTAGCAATTCGAGGTAAACGCGAAATCCGATTCGAGTAGCGGTCGCCAGGACGAAAAGCGAGCATGCGCTGAGGACAATGACCATGCGCGAATAGCTTGCGGCCCGGTACAGGAAACCGACTGCCATCACGACTACGTAAGTGAAAGCCAGCACCTCGAGGAGTCGGCGAGTCTTCTGGCCTGGGGCATACAGTTGCTGGACGTTCCAGAGGCCGGCCTCCTCTCCGGCGATTGCCCACACGACGGTGGTCAAAAACAAAAGACCCCAGTAGGAAGGCAATCCCGGTGTAGGGGTTCTTGAAAGAAAGATGTTGAATCCGAAATGAATTTCTGCCGCAACGAAATACGCGAGGGCGGGTAGCAGGAGTGTGAACACTCTCAGGTAAAGACGAACAAAAGTGAGACGACTGCGAATCATAACAACGCTTGCGACAGGCTCCGACTTCCAGCAATGACCGCACCGAAGCGTACTCCGCTTTATGCGACCAATTGACTTGGCTCTTAGGGTGATTGTGATGCCCACTTAACGCCCGCTGGTTTGTCTAGTTTGTGGCTACTGCAAAAAGACCTGTCGTTTCAGCGGTTTTACGGGTGCCCATCGGCACTTTCCTGTACCCGTCGCAAAATTCTGTGCGGAGGACAGCTATTTTGAATCCAACTCAGGTATTCGCCGGTGTTTTCGAGAGGAAGCGTTCACCGAGCCAACCGGTCTGAGCGAAGACTGTCGTTGATCGCACTGACGTTCAAGAACTCGGCCATCGCACTGTCGATCGGCGGGTAGCGAAAAAGTTTTCTTAGTGACGACTGCAAATCGATCATGAAAAAGTTATTTCTTCTGGTGTTAATGATCTTCTGGGCGAGTTTGTGCTTCTCGCAATCTGTGGGGGATCTCTTCTCTCCCAACTCGACGTCGCCGGGCGCGGCCGGGGATTGTTCTGATCCTTCGATGGCTGGAAGTCCTCAATGTACGTCACAGAACCAAAGTACAAATCTTGGCCAGGGGCACGACCAAACTCCGGTCCCTGCCCTTCGCACGCCAGTGCTCACGACACCCGAAGGACCGAATCAAGACGAACTTGCTCCGAATACGCCGCCGCAAAACCCATCGCAGAACGCGCGTCCGCAAATGCCATCACGCCCCGAAACCGAGTTTCAACAAATGGTTGCCGACTCAGTCGGACACGTCTTGCCTCTGTTCGGCCAATCTCTCTTCACCCAGGCGCCGAGCACATTCTCGCCGATCGACACGATGCAGGTTCCCAGCGACTACGTGATCGGTCCTGGAGATGAGCTGCAAATCAGGATATGGGGCCAGGTGGAGGCCAGCTTGCGTGTGGTCGTGGATCGCGCTGGTCAAATTTATGTTCCACGTGTGGGGCAAATCGCCGTTGCGGGGTTGCACTACAGTGAGTTGGAAGAATCATTGAAGCGGGAGGTTTCGAAGATATTCAAGAATTTCAGTCTGACCGCCAACATTGGCCGCATTCGCTCCATACAGATTCTGGTGGTGGGCGAAGCGCGCTACCCCGGGACGTACAACATCAGTTCGCTCAGCACGCTCGTGAATGCCGTCTTTGCCACCGGCGGACTTGCCCCTCAAGGCTCACTGCGCCATATTCAGGTGCGGCGAGACGGTGTGACGATAACCGACTTTGATTTTTATGACCTGCTCATCAAGGGAGACAAGTCGAAGGACGTCCGTCTGCAGTCCGGGGACGTCCTCTACATTCCCCACGTCGGGCCTCTCGTCGCGATATCGGGTTCGGTGAATACTCCCGCCATTTACGAAGTGAAAGAGAACTCCACGCTCAGCGATTTGATTGAGATCGCTGGAGACTTGAGCACGGTAGCCGATACCGAAAAAATCACCATCGATCGTTTTGCGGATCATCGTTCACGGAAGGCGCTGGAGTTCCCTTATGACGACCAGGCGCGAGCGGAACTGCTCAAAGACGGGGACATTGTTCGAGTATTTTCGATTGTCCCGCGATTCGATGACACCGTGACTTTGCGGGGGAACGTCGCGAACCCCGGCCGTTACCCGTGGAAACCGGGCATGCGTATTCGCGATCTGATTCCCAACTCGCAGGCCTTGCTGACGCGTAATTATTGGCGTGATCGTGCGGCGCTGGTAACCGGACGCGCGACTGAGTATCCGCTTCACCAATCGCTCAACGGCCGCCCTGAGTATCCTCAGCCGTCCAGCAGTATTGTCCCCCTGGTTAGCGGATCGTCAGATTCGCTCAACACCGGAACGAATAACAACGTGCCGGTGTCTTCCAATGGGGCGAGTGTCGCTGCAGGGCTCCAGAACGAGCAGACCTTTCCCAACCGCCAGGCGCCCAATGTTGTTGCCGCGCAGCGCATGGCGCAGCAGCCGTCTCAGACTTCGACGGTCAAAGACATCGCAGAGGATGTCCGGCGGTACGCTCCCGAAATCAACTGGGATTACGCCATTATCCAGCGAGTAAATCCGCAAGATCTTTCCTCCAAGCTTCTTTGGATGAGTCCGCGCAAGGCGATCATCGAGCGGGACGAGCAAAGCAACATCGAGTTGCAGGCGGGTGACATCGTCACGATCTTCTCCCAGAGCGACATCAGCGTGCCGCAGGCAGACCAGTCTCGCTACGTGATCGTGGAGGGTGAAGTGATGCGCCCCGGCATCTATAAGCTGGAAGCGAACGAAACACTTCGTCTCCTTCTGCAACGTGCCGGTGGTCTAACCCCGAATGCCTATGTGTACGGAACGCAATTCACGCGCGAGTCGGCCCGAGTGGACCAGCAGAAAAGCCTGGATGAGCTGGCTCGCACCATGGATGTCCAAATTCGACAGTCGGCGACGTCCATCGCTGCGTCGGCGAACCCAGGCGACTTGAACCAGATGGTGGCTGCCCAGCAGTCCATCGTGAATCAACTGCGCAATACGCGGGCCAGTGGGCGCGTTGCCCTTGCGGTCAGGCCTAAAGACAAAAGCGTCAACGATTTTCCCGATCTCGCGCTGGAGGACCGCGACCGGCTGTTGATCCCTCACACTCCCTCGACCGTGTCCGTCGTCGGAGATGTCTACAATCCCGGATCCTTCATTTTTGAGCCGCGCAATACCGCCGGCGCTTATCTGGAGGTCGCGGGCAAGGGAAAGCCACAATCGGACTTGCATCACGCTTTTGTACTGCGGGCAAATGGTTTCGTGGTCGCTGCCAACGATGTGAACGGTCTGTTTACCGGTTCGAAATTTGAACGCATTCACCTGTACCCTGGTGATCAGATCATCGTGCCGTACAAGCTTCCCACCGGATCCTTTGTCCGAGGACTGCGGGATTGGACCCAAATCAGTTCGCAACTTGCCTTGACGGCTGCGGCCCTCGCGGTAGTCGCTCCCTGAAGACATGGGTCGCTCTGTGTTTAACCTAGGTACGGTAGATTCCTGGCGAAGCGCTGGTGCCCTCCCGTACTTTTCCCAATGATCTACGCTGATCAGCGTTGGATAGGCAATCACGGCATCGGTCGTTTCGCGCGCAGTGTCCTGGCGGACCTCGACTACCGCGCCATCTCCCTCTCCTCGAATCCGGCTGCGCCGCTGGATGCCTGGCGCCTCGCTCGAGCGCTGGCGAAGACAACTTCTGCCGACTTGTTTTTCTCTCCCGGATACAACACGCCCTTGTTTTGTCCCGCTCAGTTCGTGTTCACGATTCATGATCTCAGCCACGTCTATTGTCCTGAAAATAGCAGCCCACTCATTCGACTCTACTACGCGACGGTCCTGAAGCGGGCCTGCCATCGTGCGGTCAAGATTCTTACGGTCTCGGAATTCACGCGCACGCAGATCGCACAGTGGTCGGGCGTTTCACCCTCCAAAATCCTGAACGTTAGTTGCGGCGTGGACCCCAACTACCACCCCGGTGCCGACGTGTACGGGCTGCCGTTTCCATACCTCTTGTCTGTGAGCAATCGCAAAGGGCACAAGAACGAATTCCGGACGGTGGCGGCATTTGCTAAGGCCGGTCTCGATCCTCGAATCCATCTGGTGTTTACGGGCGACCCGGACGCGGCCCTTACCGGCTGCATTAAGAAACATAACGTGGCGCAGCGCGTCGATTTTCTGGGCGTGGTTGCAGAAGAGAAATTGCCCTCCCTCTATCGAGGGGCTGAGGGGCTGATGTTTATCTCTCTATACGAAGGATTCGGGTTACCACTTTTGGAAGCGATGGCGTGCGGAACTCCGACCATCACTGCGAGCGTTACCGCAATGCCAGAGACTGCAGGAGGAGCTGCACTGCTGGTGGATCCCACCTCGATCGAGCAGATGTCGCAGGCTATCGCGCAATTGATCGGCGATCGCGGCTTGCGTGCCCGGCTTCGAGAGAAGGGCCTGAGGCGCGCGTCTCAATTTTCCTGGACAAGTACCCGCACCAAGGTACATCAAGTTCTCGAGGCGCTAGGATCTGTTGGTTAGAGACGGCATTCGCCTGATCGCAGAACGATTACAGGAGCCCGTCGGCGATCCCAACGACTGCCCGCGCAGGGCGGAATACGCGTTCCACGCTCAGACAGAACCACGAGAATAGATAAATGCCGGCCAACGTATAAAGGCCGGAAAACCCGGCTGAGATTGCGATGCAACCAGAAATGTTCAGCAACATGGTCGAAGCAAACGCCTGCATCATGGAAGGCCTCGGTGGGGCGAGCGCCCGTTTCACATCTGTGTCCACGCGCCGCAGAATAAATCCCAGCATGAGACCGATGGCAACCACGCCCCCCAAACCGAAATTGAAGTAGCCTTCTCCAAAAACTCCCGGGCGCAATCCGGGGTGAACCTGCGGATCGAATCCTACAGTGGCAGCGGTGGCTGCACCCATGGCCCAGGTGTCGCGAAAGTTGGAAGCAAACCGCGGCACGAAGGACATAATGGCGGCCAGATAAGTCTTGCCTCCCCAGAATGCGTGATCCCATGCGGAATATACCCAGGCAAAGTCTCGCAGGTCGGAGAACGTGTTTCCGTAGAAGAGCATGGTTACAAAGGTTGCAAAGAATCCCCCTAGAGAAAAATCGCCTGCCCGCGCACTCCCTAAATAAAATCCGAAAATGGTCACCAGCACGATGAGGCTCACCACTCGAAACAGGCTGACCCGCTTGCGCAACAGGATGAAGTAGCACAGCAGGACATTGATATAGATTGCGACCAGATTGCCCCTCGCTCCGAAAAAGACCAGCCCGCCCGTCAGCCCCAACGTGCATAGCAGAAGGATTTTTTCTTTTGTATCCACGTATCGGGCCAGGCAATGAGACGCGATCACGATCGAATAATTCGAGATCACCAGCGCGATCGGACGGAGGGTGGGATTTTCGAAGGTGAAGCCTCGAAGGTCAAAGCCGAAGCCATTGGAAAAGAAATAGAACCAGAGAATCGCCACTTGCCCAAACAAACAGATCGCAGACTGAAACACCAGAATCCGAGGAGATGACATAAGCATCATCGAACACCGAGGCACGATATCAAGCACGCGAGCTGCGTCCTGACGTATACCAAGGCCGGCTTTCAGCCGCCAGAACGATCCTCCCGCAAGCACGCTTGCATATCCGAGGAGAGTGACCAGGAACACCATCGGCAGAACAGCAACCACCGCGGGTAAGTCTCTTCCCAAAACGAGGAAGTTCAAATCGCTCGCGGCAAACGGCAGCATGATCATGTTCGGAAATATGCAAGCAAGAAATAGCTGAGCGTGCCAGAAATCGACTCGATAGCCTCGGCGGTAGCAGTTCCGATAGTAAGAAATTGAGAACAGAGCCACCGCGATCAGGTCGAGTAGGTAAAGCTTGTCCCAAGTCGTCAAGTCGGTCGTTCTCCCGATCAGCTTATTTTCGGTGGCGCGGACAGACTTGTTGCGATACTCCCGGAGGCCTTCCCACACGCTCCTGCATCGTTCAAACTGAAATCGCAGTTAGTGCGTCTCGCCAACCGTATCGCCAGGAACAAAAACATGGCGAGGCGAGGAAATGGAGCGTGAAGACGTAGCAAGCGGAGCCCTGACGCGGTCTGGTGACGATCGAGGACGACTCTATTTCCGCCCGTGCTCGCGTTCACCTTGTGTAAAACGCGCGAATCAGCTGCCGCCGCAATCCGCCAGCCCTTCTTGCGAAGTCGCAGGCAGAACTCGGTGTCCTCCCAATACAAAAAGAAAACTTCGTCCAACAAACCCGCATCTTCTAGCGCTTTCCTCGCGATCAACAGGCTGGTACCGTTCAGCGCGTGAAACCAGTTGTCTTCCCGCGGTCGCCGGCTGTTGCGGCCATATCCGATCCACAGATTTACATGCGCGCCTCCCCACGCTTCCACTTGCGACGGCGCGTCGGCGTAGTAACAGATGGATGAGACGGCTCCAATTCGGTTGTCAGAGGCGGCTTTTGCGACAAGCGAAGAGAGCGCATCTGGAGCCGGTTGCGTGTCATTGTTCAGCAGCCAGACATAGTCCGCGCCGTGAGCAAGGGCGTAGACGAATTCCGATGTTGTTGCCTCCGGCAAATCCGAGGTTGTTTTGACTTTCAAGAATGAGAATGCGCTGGATGAGCCGCGCGGATTCTGGCGACGGAGTCATTCGTCGAACCGTTGTCGACGATCGATCGTGCAGATTGGATAGCGCACGCCTTCAATGCGTGCAGACACTCGATCGTGTCCTGCCAGCCATTCCAGTTCAGAACGACGCAAGTAACCTGAGGACGAGAATCGAATGGCGTCTCATGTTGGATTAGCTTTGTGAGACGCGCTTGACTAGACACACATTGCTCCGCGGACATCAGGACTGTTCACAGCAGCTCTCGTCTTCCCATTCTTCCGGTAAGCCCGTCCCAGGTTCCGAGTACGAAACGTCGAAACTTGATGGAGCGGTCTCGCTCACCGATGAAGCATTTGACCGTTTCCCGTAAGGCGTCATACATCAACCACAAAGTCCAGCGAGGGAAAATAGTGAGATATTTCCGAAAGACTGCAATCCGGTTCCGCGACATGTAGTAGCGCCTCATCGAACTGTGATGAGTGGGTCGAAAGTCAATCCCCAAAAGCTTCTTGGATTGCGAGTGACCGGGCGCATGGAGCAGAACCGCTTGGGGTGAGTCGGCAACGAGGTAACCGGCCGCCCGAATGCGGAAGCAATATTCGATGTCCACCCAGTCGATGAAATATTCAGAGGCAAACCATCCGATCTTGTCGAAGATCCAAACCGGCATGAGGGCTCCGGAAGTCATAGAGCTCACGGGACCGCCATCCCGTGCGCGCCGCACCACAGGCTCGCAGCCCGTCTTAGGATCCTTATACCTGGGGTGGATCGAAACCACGCGCTCGCTCTCGCGATGAGAATTCCATGTCTCGAACATACGCGCGACGAAGCCTTCGTCGATCGAGCTGTCCTGGTCAAAGAGAATGACCCATGGATAACCGTTGCTTTGCGCCCAGCGGACGCCTTGATTCAGGCCCTCTGCAATGCCGAGATTTTCCGCGTTTTCGATCAGGTGAAAGTCGATAGCGTGATACGCCTGGTGCAGCATGTCGATTGTGTCAGCGCTTGAGCCGTTATCTACGAGGACCATTCCTTGCACTTGCGCCCTAACCTTACCGATGTTTCCTAGCATTTCAGCAGTGGGGTTGTAGCTGACAATGACCGCGCATATGGATTGCGCGGTCATACTCCCAGCCCCCGCGAGTGCGGGAGTGAATTGCCCACATGTGAGACGGACTTCCATTTTCGAGTCGTTCGCCTAGACCAAGATTCCGAGACCGTTGCTTTCCTTGAAATGATAAAAGCGCTTTCCTGTCTGGCGTGCAATGTCAACGACGGCTTGCTTCACCGTGGGAAAGGACAAGGTGTCGTGAAAAAGAACACAGTGCGCATGCCGCGCACTCCATAGTCCACAACGAAACGTGTCCGTGTAAGTGTGGACGATGTCGACGTGGATCAGGCCATAGAAACTGTCGTCCTTGGCAATCCAGTCGCGATAGTCACTTCGTACAAGTTGGATGTTACGGAAGGGAGAGAGACGCTTCAGGGTGTCGGAGTAAATATCCGTGCGGTCCAAGGTGTGCTTGTCTCCCACGAACATGTCAATACCGACGACGGTTTCGAAGAACGACGAGAGAGCGGCGGTGGAGTAGCCATACTCTACACCGAATTCGAGGCATCGCTTGGTAGGGATGTTGAACCTCTGAATCAGATCTTCTAAGCACGCTCTCTATGCCCTTCCATGCACTGGGCACGAACACCACCCTCGCGGGCAGGGCGCGGCGCTTCGGGACGTACGGAACAACCGGAACCTTGGGCGAGGTTATGCCACGCACGAATGCTTTCCAGAATTCCACTTCACTCACTACAAAATAGGTTTCGCGGTGCACGAACTTGTCAAACCTCCCATCTGATTGTCAGATCGACTAAGCCAGCTTGTCCTTCAAACGAGCCGCTAGCTTTGCAAGAGATCCGCCAGTTTGTGGAGCAGATTTCCTGGTGTAGGCGCCTCGCTCAAAAACGACGACACTGTCGTAGAAATGCATCGACATGGTGGAATTGTGTGAATTCGTTAGGCGGCAAGAACCCCACGGGTATGATCGGCATTCAATTCGTCGATCAAAGCCTTGCAAAGTTCAATAAATGTGGTCGGCTTGCGCAGTCCGCCCTTCATACTCCTCCCAGTACGACGTGTGCAGATCCTCCACCATGTAGATGCCGTTTTTCGCCATCCTGGGATAGAGAAATTGGAAGGTGGAAGTAATGTCACTCATCACGTGGCTCCCATCATCTAGGACGATATCCGGTATACCAACCTCATCGATTACACTCTGCAGGAATTGAACGTCCTGCTGCCGGCCGATGTGGACCTCGACTTGGTCTTCCTCAAATGTCTTGCAGTCTGGGTTGACGTCGACTCCGATAATTCTGGCGTGTGGACCAAAGTAGCGCTTCCACATTGGTAACGACCCTCCCCGCCCGCATCCGATTTCCATGAAGGTGACCGGTCGATACACGAAAGTTTTGAAATGGCGCTCATAGATGGGAAAGTAATGCTTCCATTTGTGGAGAATTCTCTTGTCGTTATCGAGAAACTCAGACCAAAGAGTCATCAGTTCAACCCTGCCTCCAACGTTAGAAACACTTCCCGCTCGCAGTGCCCGTTTGTCCAACTGCTACGCGGACCGCAACGATATTTCCCACCAGTTCCTGACAAGACGTATTAATTCGTTCCGTTCCTCGTTTCTCAATCCGACACACCAGGCAAGCGCGACCGTGGCGACGCTCCAGACAACAGTGAAACTCACGCTCAGACTCATATGAGAGGGCGACCACCAGAACGGAAGGAACAACAGTGACGGAATCGCGATGATCGCAGGCCTAACTAGTCCTTTCGCGAACAATCGTGAACGCGAGATGGCAAATGTCTGGCCAGTGAAGTGCATGGTAATCGTAAAGTGAAGCAAAATGCTCACAACCGAACCGAGCAATGTGCCGATTGCAACCCCGATCGCGCCAAAACGGCTGGCCAGGTACAGGCTGCTCCCGAGGTTCACCACGGCTTCCGAGATAGCCGCTGCAGTAGCCGGTCCTTGTTTACCAGTCGCAGTCAACATGGTTGCGTATGGGGCGCACAGATTGCGCAGCACGTTTGCCAGTACGAGAACCCTTAGATATTTCAGGGTATGTACCGCATATTCAGGGCCAACCCAAATTCTGAGAATGAAAAAGCCAAAGACCACCAATGGCAAGCCACTTAGAAGCAGCGTTATGGAGGTGTAACGCGTGACCCGGGCCAGAACAGCGCCCATTTCCGAGGGATCGCGCCGCGTGCTCAGTGCTGACGTTGCGGGCATCAGCGGATTCATCAGTGATGAGATGATCAGCAACACGAAACTGGTGGGCATTGTCGCAATGGAATAGTAGGCGGTTTCGAGGTAGTCGAAATGACCCACGATTGCAATGTCGAATCCACTGATGCACAGCATGGCCGTCGTCCATATGGACTGCAATGAACAGAAGCGGGCCACCTTCTTTAGCACACCGAATTCGACCAGCCGAATGGATAGGCAGACGTGCGACGCTTTTCCGCGCCAAGCCAGAACTTGCATGACTCCGGTGGCGACGTTGACAACCGCCACGCCCAATCCCATGGCCACGAGATTTCCGCGCAGAACAATGACGGCGATGATGACTGCAGCGAAAGAGGCCCGGTTAACAATCGTGATGGTCGTGGGAATCCAGTAACGCTGGAGCCCGAGGAAAACGGCTGAATACACCGCGCAGACCAGTCCGAAACAGAGCGAAGCTCCAACCAACATCAAACTGATGCGAACGTCGTGATAGAGATTCGCAGGCATGCTGGCAAACAGCGTTGGCACTCTCCAGGCGAGAACGGCCGTCAGTCCCACGCCCAGTCCCCCAGCCAGGCACATCAGAACAAAGCCGGCACTGGCATAGCGTCCTGCCGCAAGATGATTGTCTCGCGCATCATGTTCGGCAACGAACTTTGATATCGCAGCCTGAATTCCGAAGTCGAGATAAGAAACGTAAGCGCCAAGCTGAATGATCAGAACCCACGCCGCGTACACTTGGACTGGCAAATGGCGGATCAGGAATGCAGGCAGTACCAGCGCGACCAGAGAGACCGCAGCGACCCGTGCGCAGCTGGCGATGATGTTCCGGAAGATAGTCGAGTGCAAGTTGCTCGATTGTGCCACCAGGTCGACGGGCAACTCGTGAATGGTGGTAGAGGCCTGGCTCACAGTAGGTTGCCTTTAGCTTGCGACTGGAGACTTGGCCGCGACGTCCACAGCCCTGCGGCCAGCGTTGATAAACCCAGCTAGCACCCCGGCGAACTGCGCACAGGCGCGCGCGGCCAGCATCGCGGGAGAACACAATGCCACTACCGGATCCTTCACGAGCGCGCGTACAACGAAGGGCAAGGTGCTCACGACAAAAAGTCCTGCCACTCCCGCTGCAAAAGAGACGGCCAAATGCTCTGGAAGGCCGGCGATCAGTGCCGCCGCGAGCATCGGCACCAACAGCAGTTGCAGCTTCATAATCTGCGGAGTGTGACTGTCCTTAAGCGCCTTACCCGGGTTCTTGCGCACCGCCAGAACCCGCCAGAAGGCGAACTTGTATTTCTTCTTGAGATAGCCCCAAAGGGTGCCGGGATGCGTGTGGTACACCGTTGCCTCGGGGACAAACTTCATCTTCCAGCCGCGAGCAGACATGCGGTACGACAACTCGATATCCTCAGCGCAGGCCACCGGAAACGAGGTGTCGTATCCCCCCATTTCCAGGAAGTGGTCCCGCCGGAATGCCGCCGAATACGTATCGACGAAGTCGATATACCGAAATTCGTTCATCAGCCGATAACGATCCTCATACTCGATCTGCACGAAGCGAGCCACTATGCTTTTCTGCCGGGTTCGGTAGGTTCCTTTCGCTCCCACCACCTGCATGTCGTCGAAGGGTTCAAGCATGGAAGCAAGCCATCCCGCGCCCGGAATGCAATCGTCATCCGTGAAGAGCAGAATCGCGCCAGAGGCTTCCGAAGCACCGTGGTTGCGAGCGGCTGCCGGCCCTGCATTGGCCTGCGTGATCAAGCGGACGTTTGGATACTGCCTGACAATAGCCGCTGTTTGATCCGTCGATCCGTCGTTGACGACAATGATCTCCGCATCGTGACCCTTCGTCTGCCGTTGGAGTTCGGCGAGACAGTTACCGATGCGAGAAGCTCCATTGAACGTTGGAACCACAATCGATATGGACCGGCCTTCGATGGGATACTCCAATTCCACGCACAGCGCCAATCCGCAACTAGGCTGCATCGCGGCGGGGAGTCACAATGGCGTGGGAGCCTTCCTCGACAGTCTGTGAGCTTGCAGTGACAGCTTTGGAATCGTGCGTTGACGGAGCCACTCCCTTGCTCTCGTGCTGACTCCCGCGCAGAAGATACTTTGAGAGCGTGATAAAGCCCTTCAGGTTGCGCTGCAGTTCGCGGCGATCCTTTAACGATTGTTTCAGTTTGTACAGCAGGTAAGCCGGGCTCAGGTAGAAACTGCGCCTGGCCCGATCGCAGAAACTGACAAGTTGCTCGTGAGTAATATTTGGCAAAGTGACGATGCTGTTGTGCAGGCCATCTTTCGTAAGCCATGCACTCCAGTCTTCGATCTGGATATAGCCGCGGTTCTTGGCTTCCTGAAAAGCGCTTGTTCCCGGGTAAACCATGATGGGAAAGAATTGCGCCGTATCCGGCCGGAGCTTTTTGGCGAACTTGAGCGTCTTCTCCATACTTGCCGGTGTCTCATTCAAGTTCCCGACCATGAAGCAGCCGTGCACCATAATCCCCGTCTCGCGGCAGCGGCGCACGAAGCGGAAAGCCTCTTCGTGATATTTCGAGTCGCGCCGGTCATCGTTGTTCTTCTTCATGCCATGAATAACTTCCACATCGCCGCTCTCGAAGCCTACACAGAACAAGCGCGCGCCCGCCTTGTGCAACGTTGAAAGCAATTCGCCCTCAGCGCCAATGTCGGCTCGACAATTTGAGTCAAAGGGGAGTTTGTTGCCCCGGCGAATCAGTTCGTGCGCCAACTCCATGGTCCGAGGCTTGCTGATGATGAACGTGTCGTCTTCCAGCATCACCGTCTTGATTTCCGGCATCTCCCGGGAGACGAACTCGAACTCATCGGCCACGTTGTTTACCGAGCGGTAGCGCATTTTGTGTCCGCTGAAAGTTTGCGGGTACACACAAAACGAGCAGTGATACGGGCACCCCCGGCTCGTATCGAAAACAACTAAAGGCCATAGCGAGTGGCCATAAAAATAATCCGGGGTATGCAGAAACCGCTTGTAGACCTCGCTTACGAAGGGAAGTTCGTCAAGATTTTCGATTGCAGGGCGCGGACGGTTGGTGACGATTTCCCCATTTCGTGCGCGGCGCCATACCAAACCATCCACGGTCGAAAGGTCGGCACCGCAGGCTTTCGCCTCCAGCCAGTCACGAACCGTGTATTCATATTCCCGGATGGCGACTGCTTCCAGTGCAGGCGATAGCCCGAGGGTCTCAGCGGGAAGCGAAGACACATGACGTCCCACCATCAGCACGTGCAAAGAGGGCTTCGCCGCTTTCAACGATTCAATCACGCTGACATCGTTGAAGATGCTGGGCGTGGATGTATCGCAGACCACTGCCTCGATGTTTTTGGCGGTAATGCGATCCACGACGGCTTGCACTGAGGAATCGGCTGCCGGGCAATCCAGCAAATCGACAGCGTGCCCATGGCGGATGGCCACACCGGCTGCCGTGGCCAGCCACTTCGGGTAATACAGCGTTCCGCTCTTGGTGACCGCGGGGCTGCGCTGCTCACGAGAAAAGCGCGGGTGAAAAGGCGGATTTATAAACAAAACACGCATAGTCCGCAGCCTGGAAGTCTCCTTTGAATAATCAGGTTTGGATGCATTGGGATCTGGGTTTGGGCAAGTTTTTAGAGCATGAAGAGTTACAAAGGTCAAATTTCACGAGCAACTCGAGTCCGCGCTCTTGCATCGCTCATTCACTTAGGGTTACTAACAGTAACCCGCTCGTCGGGAACAAGTTATAGAGCTTTGGGTCGGGATTTCCATAACCCTCTGATTACTCGGAGCCGATGTCGGTTTTCGGGTAACTCGGAGGCCCGGCTGAAACGCCCACGCAGATTTACCCACAATGAGGCCGTTATAAAGGCTACAAACGCTGTCCCTATCACAATCAAGAGCCGGTGCGGAGAGGATCTCCTGTCTGGCGGCACGGCATTGTCGACGACCTGAACGATTGACCCTTCTCGCGCCTCATCGAGCTTTGCGATCTCAAACTCTTTCGCCAGCAACTCAAAAACTGTCTCCTGGTACTTCAGATCGCGATACCGCCGAAGGTACTCCATTCCGGCCTGGGTAACTCTGCCCTTGGACAGATTGATATCGGAGCCGGCATCCTTCTGCGAGCCGGCCATGCGCACGAGTTGGGATTGGAGCGCAGCCAGTTCCTGCCTGGCGAGAATGAGATCGGGATTGTTATCGGCCGCAAACGCTCGCATGCCTTCGATCTGAACCTGCTTGGCTGCCACCTGCGCGCGCAACATTGCTGCCGATTCGATGAGCGTCCGAGCCTGGCTGTCGATCTCGAGAACTCCGGTGGATTGTTGTGTCTGCGTCATGGCATTCTCTGCCGCGGTAAGGCTATCTTTGGTCTGCTGTAATTGCTGCTCGAAGAACAATCGCCGCCGCGCCGCCTCGGTAATCGCCAGCGATGCGGAGAGCTTTCGAAACTCTTCTACGTATCCATTGGCAAGTTCTGCAGCCCTAGCCGGGTTATGATCCTCGACCGCGAGGCGAATCAGGCCGTCTTTAGCGCCGGAGGAAACAGTCGTCCGGCGTTCCAGCACTTTGCGTGCGTCAGATACTCGCTTCTCGTCATATTCCTGCATGAGGTGGAATCGTTGAATCATCGCGTCTTCCACGGTGCGGCTCGTGATCAGGGCAACGTACATGTCAGACGGATTCTTGATGCCCAGATTGCCACCCGCCAACGAAGCCAGAGATCCCAAGGCGCCCATGTTGCCGAGTTGACCTAACAAAGCCGATCCCAGAGAAGTGTTCTGCGCGGGCGGAAGCAGCACGATCTTTGCCTCGTATCGTATGGGAAGAAGGAATGCGACCACGGTTGCCAGCAGCACCGCACCGAGCACAAAGCGCCCAATAAACCTCCTGTGCTCGAGAAGAAGAATCAGGTGGTCGAGCAGAGAAATGTCCGCCTCAGGCCGCGACGCTTCTAGTCGTCGACCAAACGAGTGTTCGGGTTGGATTTCCGCGGGCAACATTTTTTGCGAAATATAGCGTTACCTCTCGTCGGTCTCCGTTTAAAAATTAGGCAGGTCTCGGTTGTCTCCAACCACAGTTGGCGCACGCGGAACACGGCGGTCGTGGTTTTTGATGCATCCGGGGTCAGGGTCGGACAGAAAATTCCACGCCAAAAAACCTCAACGTACAGCCCTATAGGTCCCAAAAAGCATCCCTGCCATGCGGGGCCTGAACCGCCTGATTCGTTCCACTTACAAAAGGACTTGGAATGCAGTTTGTTGACGCTGTCCTCGACAGCCCTGGAACTGGATGTGCCTTCTTACGAGGCCCTTTCCTCTCACGCCTATTGCTGGCCGCGACAATTGGATTCGGGGTGAGCGCACAAGGCCAGGTCCACGCTTACCAAGGGTCTCCTTCTACTTCCGCAAGACCGGAGCACGTCGACGCCTCAGATTTCGTCGATCCTCTTGCGCTAACGTCTTTACCCAGAAACATCATCAGGGACCAGACAACATTTTGGACGACCCCGTTTCGAATGACACAGTCACAATGGCAGTGGACTGTTCCACTGGCATTGCTAGGAACTGGTTTGCTGGCAAGTGACACTGCCATCGAGCAGCACGTTCCGACCAGCAAGACGACCGCATCCCACGCCGTGACCGTATCGAATGCTGGTGTGGCGGCATTGGTGGGTGTCGGCGCAGGGATGTACCTCTGGGGGCGCAGTACGCACCACGATGCGCCGCGGGAAACGGGGCTGCTTGCCGGTGAAGCCGCCGTTGACGCATTTCTCGACACGGAAGTGTTGAAGTATGCCTTTGGCCGGGAGCGTCCTTTCACCGGCGACGGTCGCGGGCATTTCTTTCAGAGCGGAACCTCGTTCCCCTCTCAACACGCAGCGGTTGGCTGGGCCGTCGCCAGTGTCATTGCGCATGAGTATCCAGGCCCACTCACCCAACTGCTGGTCTACGGCGCAGCCAGCGGAATCAGCGCCGCGCGCTTAATTGGCCAGCAGCACTTCGCCACCGACGTGATCGTTGGCAGCGCCCTGGGATGGTATATGGGCCGTCAGGTGTTCCGTGCGCACTCTCGCTATAGCGCTGCCGAGATTGCGAAGTGGGGTACGTTCACCAAGGGCGAGCCCGAAGATACTTCCCACGAGCCGAGGAACATGGGATCCCCATTTGTCCCGTTGGACAGCTGGATATATCCCGCTATGGAACGCCTCATCGCTGATGGATACATTCACTCGGCTTTTTTGGGGATGCGACCTTGGACTCGCATGGAATGCGCACGCCTGCTTCTGCACGAGGCGAACGAAACACTGCAGGATGTAAACGAAAACGATCTCCAGGCCGACAAACTCTACGAAGCACTAAGCGTTGAATTCAGTAGTGAGCTTTCTCGGTTGGGTGGAGATACGAATCTCGGGGTGAGCATCGATTCGGTTTACTCTCGCCTCTCAGGGATTTCCGGCACACTTCTGCACGATGGACTCCACTTTGGGCAGACCATCGTGAATGACTATGGACGCCCGTACGCCGAGGGTCTCAATAATGTGACCGGCATCTCTGCCCATGCAGTGGCCGGCCCACTGTCTTTCTATGTGCGTGCCGAGTATCAGCACGCCCCTTCCATCCCGGCACTCTCCGCGTCCGCCGCGCAGACTATCCAAAATGCGGATGGTCTCCCGTCCGCTCCGCCCGAAAGCCCGATGGCTGCGGTAAACCATCTGGAGTTGTTGGAAGGCTACGTCGGCATGCAACTCAACCACTGGCAGTTCAGCTTCGGCAAGCAAGCGCTCTGGTGGGGACCGGATGAGAGTGGGCCTACCCTTTTCAGCACGAACGCTGCCCCGATCTTGATGTTTCGAATCAATCGGGTCACGCCTTTCAAGTTGCCCGTGCTCGGATCCATCCGAGTGGATTACGTGGTAGGGCGTCTCACCGGGCAGCACTGGGTGTTTGGCGAAAATTCCGGCTTCGTCGGTTCATGGTTGCAGACCCTTGGCAATCAACCCTTCATCGTAGGACAGAAGGTCAGCCTCAAACCTACCGATAATCTGGAATTCAGCTTCAGCTCCACCGCGCTTTTCGGCGGTCCCGGAGTGCCCGCCACCTCGCACAAGTTATTGCAAGCGATGTTTTCCACCGGCAATGGCGTGCCTGGAAGTTCGGGAGATGCCGGAGACCGGCGGGGAGCCTTTGATATTTCGTACAGAATTTCGAAGCTGAACGGCCTCACGTTGTACGCCGATGCGTTTACCGACGATGCACAAACACCCTGGCTGGCGTGGAACAAGGCAGCACTGATCTCCGGCTTTCATCTCGCGCGAGTGCCAGGAATCCCGAAACTCGATTTGCGGGGAGAGGGTCTTTATTCCGATCCGCCGAGCAGCAATTCGACCGTGCGCCACGGTTTCTTCTACAGCAACAGCCGGTTTAAAAGCGGTTACACCAACGACGGATACTTGATCGGCAGTTGGATCGGTCGTCAGGGGCAGGGGGCCCAGGCCTGGGCTACCTACTGGCTGAGCCCGAGAAACAATATCCAGTTGAATTTCAGGCATCAGAAGGTCAGCCCCGAGTTCATTCCGGAGGGCGGGACGCTCACAGACATCGGTGTCACAGCCGACTACTGGTTCAAGCACAATCTGGGCATTTCGGCCTCTATAAAGTATGAGCGTTGGCTATTCCCCATTCTCCAGCCAGGCCCGTCCAAAAACGTGGCGGGATCGGTCAGCCTTATCTTCGAACCAACAAAATTATTCCATCGGTCGACGGCCGCGAATTAGAGAAACCTGGACATACGCCCAGAATTTTGACGTCTTGATTTCGAATGAGCAGGCGAGACCGGTTGAAATAAGCTCCCACCATTCTTACTTTTGTTTTCAGCAGGTTCCTGCGTCCCGAGGAGCAGCGCGCAAGACCTTCTGCTCCTACTTCAATTTCACAAACAGCAAAACAAAGATTGCCCACACCCCAACGGTCAAAGGGAATTGGGCCAATTGAGCGTCCTGCAATGCTCCTCCGCGGGGCAGAGCAAAGGTTAGCGCCAACATCGCAAGTGCTGTGAAAATCCCAAGAGCAAATTTGGCTTTAGAGTTCATCGGTGTTTGAACCTCGTCGGTTGTGTGGTCGGGCTACGCAGCGGAATCCTGCGGCATCATCCTCGCAAAAGCGCGAGCGTGCAAGCCTTCCTCTTCACGGACGTGTTACGACCTTGGTCACTATCGACGCACACCTGGCCCCGTTAGCATGGTTTTGACCGCAACCAAAAAGCCTGGGCTGTTAGGGATGCCGCCGAATAGGAGCAGAACAAGGCGGGGAAGTCGCCCGAATGGGAGATGACCTGCGAGAATCCTTCGCTCGAGTGGAAACAGCCCATGCGCTCTACGCTTATTTGGTGTGATACCCAAACTTCAGGTTGAACGACCCTCGGCGATTTTCTCGCCGGAACTATGAACCTTCCATAGACGATTTCGGATGGGCGCCGCGCGAGCAATGTTCCGCTAAGTATTTGACAATACGAGCGAAGCGATCTTCGGGTGACATGCTCGAACCCGCCGAAGGGGTCTCGCAAAAATCTTGACAGTCGCCCACCATCCGCGATCCCATTCTGCACATTGAGTTCCTGGCAAAACGGGTTCAGAATATGAGACTAACTGGGCCTGGGGCAGTCGCTGCCTCGCATAGTTCGGCGGGGTCTCGCGGCCGTCGCTTCACATCGCTGGAGGCGGCCATGAAAACTATCTTGGTGCAGATTTGCACGCGCACTGCGAGTCATATCTTCGTTGTGGTGTGTGCCTTCTCACTCTTCGCCTGCGCGCAAAGCGAGAGTGGCGCGGACGCCGGTACGAACTTTACAGGTGTTGTTCGTTACGAGGACAACGCTCCCGCGCAGTTCGTGCAAGTCGAACTATGGACGGACGGCGAAGCTAGCTGGCGCACCCTTACGTCTACCGATCGGATGGGGAAGTTTCAGGCAGGCGCGCCCTGCATGGTGATCCAGTACAAGATCAATGCCACCGGCTATCGCCCCATCTACGGACGCGTCGATATGAGCATCAAGCCCTGCCGCGTTCTGGAATGGGTGACGTTGAGAGTGGATCCGAAGAGCGCGGCCGACAAGAAGGAAGTCCCCGCATCTGGAGTCATTGACAGCCGCATCGCCAGCATTCCTCCCGAAGCAAAGGTCGAATTTGATGCCGGCCAGCTCAACGTCAACAGCAACAATTATTCGGATGCCATTCCTCACTTGGAGAAGGCGATCAGCTTCTACCCGCGGTTTGCCGAGGCTTATCAGTTATTGGGCCTGGCGCACCTGCAGCTGGATCACGGTGCGCAGGCGGAATCTGCATTGATCAAGGCCCTTGAGATCGAGGACAAAATGGCGAGGGCCCAGTACCTTCTCGGCGTGCTCTATGCCATGACAAGCCGGGCCAATCTCGCTGAGAAACCTTTGACTCGCTTCGCAGAACTGGATCCCCAAAATCCGGACGCTCACTTTGAGTTGGCGAAAGTTGACTTCGCCTTGAACAAATTCCTGGATGCCGAGGTACAGGCCCGCACGGCAATCAAGCTGAAGGAACTCAGGCCCGGGGTGTACGTGGTGTTGGGTTACTCGTTACTGCGCCAGAAGAAAGCGGACGACGCTCGGCGTGCCTTCCAGCAATTCTTGAAGATCAGCCCGAGCGGTCCGGCGGCGGACGACATGAAAGGTCTTATCGCTCAGATCGATCAAAGGGCTGACAAACGGTAATTTAGAAGACTTCGCGTTGGGGTAAAACCTACCCATCGCGGGAGAACCTGCAATCATCTTCCACTCGAGGGGTCCGGGGACTCGGCCGAGTCGAGATCAACAAAAATCTTTTCACTTAGAAGATTTGGCGGATAGCAATTCTTATCTGCGGCGTAGTTTGAGCAGCCGCTAGCATAATCGCGTCGCCGTGGTGACTGTGCGTATTGCCAAACGCTCGCGAACGGGATTCCGGTGGCCGAGGGCCGGGGCGGGTGGGAATTGGAGCATCCCGGCGACGGTGGGCACGAATCATTGCTGACCCAGAATTCGATCTTCCGGCCGTCGGAGTTTTGACGGAGATCGTCGGCGGTGACTACGGACGCACTTTCTTCCGGCGCTGCTATCCCGGAACAGTAAACGCCTGCCCGGTAGCCGGCTGCATTCACTCCATCGATCCAAGCGTAGACGTAAGCTCTTTGCTCCGGCAGCATGCGACCACCCTGTTCTTGATCTAGAAAAATCAGAGTGCTCCTCGGAAAACCTTCCTCGTGCGCAGCCGCGACTGCCGCCTGCGCGTCGGAGCGTCCGAGTTCCGTCGCGTTTGCAGATTTCTTTATTTCGGCGTCAAGCCGGCCGTTGAAGAGAAGCAAAAAGCCGAGCCCTGCATTCTTTACGGCGCAACGCTTCCCAGTCCACGAGTTTGTCTTCGCTCCGGGCGGAATGTTAAGCCAATATCCTGCGAACGAAAACGTCTGGCGCAGGGCGGCAAGAACGGCGTCTCCCGGATACTCGTTACGATCGAATCCAAGGTACGTTTTCTGTGTGGAAGGCTTGCTTTCGGCTGCTCGCAGTGGACCGCCGATCCCGGTCACCGACAAAATTGCTGCGGCTGTTCCGACGAGCGCTGACGACATGAGCATCGCGCCGATCCGGCTTGGCAGAGGGGCCTTCATCGCGCATGATCAGAAGACGTAATAAGCCGACCGGAAACTCGTCACAGCACTTCAACCCTCCGCAGGATTTTTCGAGCGAGCCCCGTAAGAGGAAGCGTAGTCAATCTTGTTCCTGGGATCCAAGCCCCGCCATGTTCCTCCGGGCAAGCGAGTTCCAGAACGCGAACTTTGTAGTCCGTGATCGTGATGGAATGCCGCAGAGAGAGCACGGCTGTTCCGCCTTGCGCGTCAGAAAGCGCTGGCAGTTCCCACATCCCCGGCATCAACGATTCCGTCTCACTTCTTTGCCGCAGAAAGACATCTCCATTCCTGCGGGCCAGGCCGTAAAGGATCTCTCGCTTCGTTTGCGGCACTGGCTTGGACATCCGCGGCAAATCGCCGCGGGTGACGCAAAACTCAGATATAGGGCACAGCAGGCATTTCGGATCCCGAGGCAAACAGACGGTCGCTCCCAGTTCCATCGTGGCCTGGTTCGCGTCGCCAGGACGCTTTCGATCGAGGAGTTCCTCGGCGGCCCTCCAGATCGAGGGCTCGTCTAGTTGCTTCCCGAAAAGTCGAGACAGGACGCGCTCAACGTTGCCATCGACGACTGCGACGGGCTCCTTAAAGGCAATGCTGGCAATGGCAGCAGCCGTATACCGTCCCACGCCGGGCAGCTGTCGCAGTGCCTCGCTGGTTTCTGGAAATCGGCCGTCGTGCTCTTTGACTAGCAACTTCGCCGCGGCATGCAGCATCCGCGCACGCCGGTAGTAACCGAGGCCGCTCCAGACTGCCAATACGGTGGCTTCGCGGGCCGCGGCAAGCTTCTGCACTGTGGGAAATTTCTTTAGAAAAATCCGGTAGTGCTCGAGCACGGCGGCCACTCGGGTCTGTTGCAGCATGATTTCCGAAAGCCACACTCGGTAAGGATCGCGACTCTTGCGCCAGGGCAAATCACGGGCGTTCTCGTCGTACCAGGCGAGCAGGCGGGCCGAAAACGCAGGTTGAATGTCGGATCCGCGGAAATTCTTGTCTGCTACCAATCCGTTAAGCTTCTTGCGCTTCATGCCATGCTTCCGGGAATTCACTGCGGAAGGGGTCCCAGCACCGAGTGGGCAATCGCCATCCACCCCTTCTTTTGCTGTTGCCAGACTGTCATTCTTCTTTCAGGAGCGGTAGGTAGCGGCCCTGCGGGCGAGGTGCCGCGCAGAACGATGGTGTAGCTGACCACGAAGGTATCGCGATTCATTTCTGTGGAGATGTCGGAGATCACGTAATCCTGAATTCGTAGGGTTTGAATGTGATCGAATGCCGCGGCCCGCTCCCATCGGCCCCGGGGAGTTACATACATAAAGTTTGCAGCCAGATGCGAGCCCACGTCTTTCCAATCCTGTGCCTGCACTTCTTTCCAGAACGCGCGCTCGAAGCCCTCCCCACCGGTCGCCTGGCTAAATGCCTTGATGGGATGGTCAGGATAAACCGTGCAGCCCGAAAAAATCACGAGACTGGTCAAGATCAGGCAGGTAAAAATCGTCGACATGCGGGCGATTTTAAACCAACTTTCGACCAGGGTTTCCGCAAAGTGCGGGCGGACGTGGCGCTTGAGGTGCTTCACCATTGACCCTGTGCCTTGCGCCACGAATAATGAGGAAATTGAGTGTCGAGGCTACAGCCGAGGCCGATGCTCGCCGAGGTACGTCATGAATGATTTCAATCGCAAGATGGAAGACGCCGGGGCGCGCGTCAGCAAGAAAGTATCCGAAGCCGCCGAGCGCCTCGAGAAAGAAAGCGCCGATCTAATCAGCTACCTCAACAAGGAAGTCGTCCCGGCGGTGCGCGAACAATCCTCGAAAGCCCTGCGCGTGGCGGCGCAACGCCTGCACCAGTTTGCCGACTACATGGACGAAACCAAGGACGCGGCCAAAAAGCCATGACGAAGCGCCGTTCGCAAGCGTTCGCGGTGATATTTCTGGCTATAACGCTGGCCGGCTGCAATCACCACAAGCAGGCGCGGGTCGACATCCCCCCTCCGCCGTCCATCCCGTCGCAGCCGCCGGTCGCGAGCGCTCCGGGAAAAACGCCCTCCACGTCGAAGGCTCCCGCTCCCGAGCCGACAGACAAGTCGGCGGAAACTCCACTGTCGGTGCCGCCCGACACGGTTCCCATTCTCACCGAAACGGGCATGGCCAGCTGGTATGGAGCGCCGTATCACAATCGCCGCAGCTCGAACGGCGAGATCTACAACATGAACGCGATGACGGCCGCGCATCGCACGCTGCCACTCGGCTCGGTGGTGCGCGTGACGAACGTGAAGTCCGGGCAATCGGCGCTCTTGAAGATTACCGATCGTGGGCCTTTTGTGGATGGACGCATCATCGACGTCTCGTATGCCGCTGCCAAGGCATTGGACATCTGGCAGCCGGGCGTAGCGCGCGTGAAACTCGAAGTGCTGCTCACCCCGGTTGCGATCGCGACCGGCGGTCGCTGGGCGGTGCAGATCGGCTCTTTCAAAAAGCAGAAAGAAGCTTCGGACATGGCGGCTCACCTGAGTCGCCGCTATCAGGCGGCCAAGGTCGATAAATTCTTAAGCCCGGTGGGCGACTGGTGGGTCCGCGTCCGCGTCCTCAACGACGACCGAACCAGAGCTGAAGCGCTCGCGCATGAGACGGAGACGCCGGTGGGATCGGTGTATCTGGTGAGGCTGGACTGAAGATCAGGTGACAGGTCGGACAGGTCTCAGGCGATTGGGTCGGAATGAGATATCGCGTCTTCGTGCTGCATTTGGGGTGCAACACTGAGTTGCATCTGGCTGAAAGGTGTCTCACAATCCTTTTTGTGACCTGTGACCTCCATGTCTGACTGCCTATTCTGCAAAATCATCAGCGGCGAGATTCCCGCGAAGAAAGTATACGAAGACGAGCACACGTTCGCCTTTGAAGACATCCAGCCGCAAGCCCCCACCCACGTTCTGATCATTCCGAAGAAGCACGTCCGCGGATTGAAAGAAGCGCAGGCCGAAGATGCCGAACTGATTGGGCGCCTGCACCTGGCCGCCGCGGAAATCGGTCGCCAGCGCGGCATCGAAGACGGCTACCGCACTGTGCTCAATGTCGGACCCAAAAGCGGCCAGTCCGTGTTCCACATGCATGTCCACCTCATTGGCGGGCGCGACATGAAATGGCCGCCAGGGTAAACGCGCAAGCAGTGGTTTCTGCTCTTAGACAGACTTGTCAAGAATTTCGATGGATTGATCGGAGCGGGAGACTACGCAAGAGTTTTCGGTTTCGAGAAGATCCAGACAGTAGCGCCGGCGTCCCGCCGGCAGTCGTGCGGGCATCCTGCCCGCACTTCGCGCTTACTGAATCTCGGCTTCCTCCGCCGCTCCGTGCCGCCGCAGCAACTGGGGCAAATTCTGCGAGAACGCCGAGCGTGGCAGAACCATGTCGCAGCCCACTTCATGCGCCTTCTGCTTCAAATCTCCCTGCACGTGCGAAAGAAACCCGATGATCGAGGTGTCTTTCTTCAGCTTGCTTTTTAGTTTGGGGATCAGCGTGAGCGGCTTGGCGTTGACGTTGTTCAGGTCGAAGATGATGAGCGAAGGCTTTTCTTCGCCATTCTGCTTCATGCGCTCGAGAAGATCCTTGTCGGTCTTGACGAACTCGACCTTCACATTCATCTTGCGCGCGGTTTCCTGAATCTTCGCCAGGAAGAACAAGTCGTCCACGAAGGCGAAGATGCGGGAATTGCCGTCTTCTCGCGCCGGCAACGGTTCCGGATCCGGCGGTTGATAGGTAGCCGCAAAGCCGGGACGCATGCCCCGATTCTGCTTCTGTCCATGTCCGTTATTGTTGCCCATCACAGCGCGATAGCTGTGGTCCATGGGCGCGCTGTAGATGCCGCCGCCCGTGTTCTGCCGGTCGCGCTTTGGGGCGCCACCACGATGGTTGGGCGGACGTCGTCCGCGCCGCCGTCTGCCTTTCCCTCCTCCACCGGAGGGATTTCCAGGTCCTGCATTCATAGTTTTCTCTTAAGTGGTCCCAACAGTCAGTAATGAGAGGGTATTCGTTCTCGTCTGCCCTGCTTCGCCTTCGAGGTAGCACCCCACTTGAGCGCCATACTTACGATGCGCAAGAACCTCGATGCGACTGGAAAAACTCTCTAGATCTTTTCCGCTTAAGCGCCTGGAGCTAAGGGGCGCGGAGGGCCAGCGCGGGAAGCTCGGCCGCTGGGAACTCTTTAATGCTACGCTGTGCCGCACGTTCCGTGCAAGTCCAAAGTGGCGACCGTTTTGCACAGAGGTACTGTTCGCACCCCGCACTTTCGCGCAGCACACCCCCGCCGCACTATGCAGGTATTTCGTGGAGCTACTTCCCGCAGTTGACTTGCCGCGCCCACTGCATCGCCTGCCACCACATCTCGCCCAACTTCGCTTTCGCTGACGCGCAGTTTCGTCGCGAAAGTTTCGCCGTTGCCCAGTTGCCCGCTTCCTGTGCAAGCATCAGTTCATAGACCGGCTTCCAGTTTCCCGCCATTTCCAGAGAGCACGCATTTCGTATCTTGATCGATCGCAATCTTCTCGAGCACTTCCGATATCGGCACATCCAGGATGGCGTCCATCATCGATACCATGCCGACCAGAAAAAGGTCCGATTGCGTACGCGGAATTTGCGCGAGAGCTGCTCGCAGAAGCGCGCTCGCACCAGAGCCGAAAACACCAGATCCGAGGTCTTCTGCTGCCCGGCGGAAACCAGCGCCACCAGCCGAATCCAGCGTCGTATCTCGCGCTCGCCGAGAATCGCCAGGGCGTGCCGGATGGAATGAATTTCATTGCGCATGCCGAACATGGGCGAGTTCAGATAGCGCAGCAGTCGGTACAAGCACCGACGCTTCGCTTTTGATGATTCCTTCCAGCTGGCGTATGTCAATCTCTTCTCGCGCGACCGCCTGCAGCATGCGCAGGTAGTTCACCTGGTTGGCAGGAATCTCGCGTGCCTTGAGGACTTCCGGCCGGCGAAAGAAATATCCCTGGAAGTAATCAAACCCGTCCTTCAGGGACTTTTCAAACTGTTCGCGGGTCTCCACTTTTTCCGCCAGCATGCGGCAACGCGGCACTACCAATAGCGCTTCACCAGTTCCGCATCGCTCGGCAGCCGTGGTTCGCTCGAAGTCGACCTTGATGAAGTCCACCGAACTCGCCATGCGATGCACGCGGATCGTTGGTCACGAAGTCGTCGAGCGCAATGAGGTATCCCGCCGCGCGCAGTCGCTCGCAGGCGGCGACCACCAGATCATCCGCCGCCACCGTCTCCAGAACCTCGACCACCGTCTGTTCCGCCGGCAGCAGTGTGATCCCCTCTTTAAGAAGCAGATCGCGCGTGCAATTGATGAACGCTTTGTGCCCGTTGCAGAGGACGTCAAAGCCCATCACCAGCGTGCTGTCGAGCGTGCTGCGCGCGGCCGCTTCCGCATCCTTCGCCCGGAAAGAAATTCTCAATGCCGTCCCGGAACAGGAGCTCATAGGCGAACACCTGCTGGTCGCGGTTCAGAATCGGCTGCCGCGCTACGAACCGGAAGGCGTGCTGGGGATCGCCGGCAACGGGTTGAAGTCCGGGAGATGATGACACTTCTCCTTTATCGGCGGGAACGCAATTTACTTGAGGCGCAAGTCCCCTACAGGACCGCGGCCTGACTTCTGTCGCAACGGATCACGGTCCCGGCTCATCTACATAAATAGCGACTGCAGAATTTCTCGGAGGATCCGCAATCATGCCTGCACTTGGCCAAGGCCGTACGGCGCCCGACTTCAGTCTGAACTCGCTCGACGGCAAGCCCTTCTCGCTGCGCGACGCGCTCGCCCGCGGCCCCGTCGTTCTGATTTTTTTCAAGATTTCCTGCCCCACCTGCCAGTACGCCCTTCCGTTTTACGAACGGCTCTTTCAGGCGTACAAAGATCAGCACGTGACCCTGCTGGGCGTCTCGCAGAACGACGCCGGCGACACGACCGCCTTCGCCAAAGAGTTCGGCATTACGTTCCCGTTGCTGCTCGACGACACCATCAAGTATCCAATCTCGAACGCGTACGGTCTGACGAACGTACCCACAGTTTTCTGGATCGAGAGGGATGGAGAAATCGAAGTCAGCAGTGTGGGGTGGGTTAAGTCCGAATTTGAAGAAGTCAATCGCCGGATGGCCGAATCTTCTGCAATAGCCAAGGCCTTCGTCTATCGCCCGGGCGAGGATGTGCGCGATTACCGCGGTGGTTGAAGCTCGAAAAACTGATCCCGCGGGCCGCGGGACAAGCAAAGCAGGAACAACGCATTAAAGCAGGCCTCCGTGCTCCGCTGTGGTTAAGGGTTTCCAGCAGCCACCTTGGGATGACCTAAGACGTAACTCCTTCGCTAGATCACGAGAAGGAATCCCCCAAGATTCTTCCCGTACAATAGGACAATTCTCAGTTTTTTTCGTCTTTCATCCAGGAGTTTCAACCGAACTATGCGCAAGCCCCTTTTGTTGTCTTTTTTCGGCGTGGCCGTAATGGCTCTCGCCCAGAACGCGGCCAAGCGCAGTCCATTTCCCGGCCCCCGCGCCGCGGCCCTCTTCGGCGGCGTTCGCCGCCATGGAAACCATCAATCCCGAGCACATCCGCGCCCACGTCCGCTTCCTCTCGCATGATCTGCTGGAAGGCCGCGGCACCGGCCAGCGCGGCGGCGATATCGCCGCCGAATACATCGCGACCCAGTTCGCGGTCTACGGACTGAAGCCCGCGGGCGACAACGGCACCTACATGCAGAAGGTCCCGATGGTCGGCATCACGCCCATGCCCGAGACAACCTTCTCGCTGGTGCCTGCCAGCGGCTCGCCGACTGAACCTGAAGGCTCTCGACGACTACGTCGCCTACGACCAGACGCAGCAGCCGCAATCCGACATCGATGCGCCCATCGTCTACGTCGGCTACGGCATTCACGCCCCCGAATACAACTGGGACGACTACAAAGACGTCGACGTGAAAGGCAAAGTTCTGCTCATGCTGGTGAACGAGCCGCCTTCCGACGACGCCAATTTTTTCAAAGGCAAGGCACTCACCTACTACGGCCGCTGGACCTACAAGTACGAAGAAGCCGCGCGCCGAGGGGCGGTGGGCGTCCTGCTGATTCACCAGACCGACATGGCCAGCTACCCGTGGGAAGTGGTGCGCAACTCGAACTCCGGGAGAGAAGTCGTACCTGAAACTGGACGGTACGCCCAAGCTGAAAGCCGCCGCCTGGATTCAACTCGAAGTCGCCGAGAAGCTCGCGCAGTCCGCCGGCCTGAATCTCGACAAGATGATGACCGACGCACAGTCGCGCGCAGTTCAAGCCCGTGCCGCTGCCCGCCAAGCTCCAGGCTCACATCGTCAGCAAGATTCGTCCGTTCGAATCGAACAACGTGATCGGCGTGCTGCCCGGCGTGCGACGCCAAGCTCAAGAGCGAAGCTGTACTCTACACCGCGCACTACGACCACTTCGGCATCCGTCCCGACATGCCGGGCGACAACATCTACAACGGCGCCAACGACAACGCGACCGGCTGCGGCGTGCTGCTGGAACTGGCCCGCGCCTTCAGCCAGTCGGCGGAGAAGCCGCGCCGCTCGATCATCTTCGCTTCCGTCACCGCCGAAGAGCAGGGGCTGCTCGGCTCGGAATATCTCGGCAAGCATCCACCGTTCCCGGCCGGAAAAATCACACTCGACCTGAACTACGACGACCTCCCCCCGCTCGGCTCGCCCGAAGAAGTCGAGGTCTCGGGCGCCGAGCGCACCACGTTCTACAAGACAGTGGAAGCCACGGCGAAGGACTTTCGACTCGCGATCCGGCCCGATGCACACCCCGAGGCCGGACACTTCTACCGCTCCGACCACTTCAGCCTGGCGCGCGTCGGCATTCCCGCCTTCTCCATCAACGAAGGCGTGAAGTACAAGGGCCACGATGAAGCGTGGGGGCTAAAGCAGGACGAGGAGTACAACCAGAAGCACTACCACCAGCCGAGCGACGAATATCCTCCCAGCATGGACTTCACCGGCGACGCCACCATGGCTCGCTTCGGCTTCGTCCTGGGATGGCAGGCTGCTGCCATGCCGCAAGTGATCGGATGGGAGAAAGGTGACGAATTCGAAGCCGCCAGGCTGAAGAGAGCCGATTAGAAGGCTCGGTCGCTCGCCACTCTGATGTGAGCGGAGCCGCCGGCATTCGGGAGGGCACTCCGCCCTCCCTGCGACCATCCGTTTTCCCCCTCAGAATCAAGCCTTTGGTCAGTAACTTGCGTAACGTTTTCGCCCCCCAAATCGCATGCTACGCTCGTCTTTATAGTTCCTGAAATCAAGCATTTCCGAGGTGGTACCTTGCGTTGGACTGCCTGCCTGCTCGTGTTCTGCGCTGCTGCTTTTGCCAGCGACGCGAAGCCGCATCACGCCAAGCCGTCGGCCAACAGCGGCACGCTGCCCGTTACCACATCATCTCCCGCTGCGCGCCAGGAGTTCGAGCGCGCGATGGTCGACCTCGAGGCGCTCCGCCGCGCCGACGCGGTCAACGACTTGCGCGCTGCCATCAAGCGCGATCCAAAATTCGCCCAGGCGCAGATTTTGATTTCGCACCTGACGCACGATCCCGATGAGCAGATCGCCGCTCGCGCTCGCTCCGTCCAACTGGCCCCGCAGGTCACACCCGGCGAGCGCCTGCTGATTCGCTGGCTTCAGCGGCGTGCAGGAGAACAACTACGTCCCCGCAATCTCAGCGATGAATGATCTGTTGGCGATGTATCCCAAGGACCATCGCACCGCGTTCCTTGCCGGCCGGTGGCTCGTGCATCAGCGGCGCTACGCGCAGGGGATCTTCGTCCTCGAGCACGCCGTCTCTCTCTTCTCGGACTATCCAGCCGCCATCAACGAACTGGCCTACGCTTACGCCTTTAGCGGCAACTTTGAAAAGGCCTCCGCGCTGATGGAACGCTACGTCCAGCTGCAGCCCGACCAGCCCAATCCCTACGACTCCTACGGCGAGATTCTCCGCGAGGCCGGGCAATATGACGCGGCACTCGACAAGTACCGCATGGCAATCCGCGTCGATCCCACGTTCGGATCCGAGTTCGGCGTGGCCGACACCTTCGCCGTCATGGGCCGCGAGCAAGAAGCCCGCGACGAGTACGCGAAGGCGCATGATGTTCGTGACCAGCGAAAGCGACCGCGTAGCGTACGAACTGCAGAGCGGCCCTCACCTGGATCCGCGAAAACAATCACAAGCAGGTCGACAAGTCCCTGCACGAAGTCGCCAAGCACGCGCACGCAGTCGGCCTGGCCAAGACTCGAAGCCGAAGCCAACCGCATCATGGCGATGAGCGCGCCCGACTACAAAGACGCGACCCATCACTTGAAGGCGGCCGAGCATGCACTCGATGAAGGCCACACGATTTCGAAGAGCGATCGCGAGGAGGAGCGCGCCCTGGTCCTGTCGGTAGCGGCACGCCGCGCGGCACAAAACAGAGCACTGACGACGCTGCCACCAAGTCGGTCGCGCAACTGGAAACCATGGCCGCGCAGAGCCGCAGCCAGGTGATCCAGCTTGCCTACCACTCCGCCGCGGGCGCGGTCCTGGTCGGAGCAAGGCAAGTACGCCGAGGCGATCCCGCACCTGCAGGAAGATACCGAGAATCCGGAGTCGCTCCTGATGTTGTGGAAGGCCTACCGCCAAACCGGCGCCCAGGAAGACGCCAAGATTCTCGCCGCGCGCCTCGTCGGAATGAACGAGCCGACCGTCGAGCAGGCCCTGGTCGTCCCGCAGTTCCGCGTCGAGTTGGCCGACGAGCAAAGGCAGGCGGCCAAGTAGTCCAAGAACCTCCATGCCTCGTATCCCGATCTTCAAACTCGGCGGCTCCTCCGAAGAACTGATCCCTCCCGTGCTGTCGAGTTACGCGCCCTCGCTGTCGCTTGGAGGGCTTGCAGGTCGGCGTCGACAATCTCCGCCACGACGTTCATCTCAGTCCCAAGTTCACCGAAACCGCGCGCGCCCACATTGCGCGTCTGATCGCACGCCATGGCGATGTCGAAGGACTGCTGGCGGCGGAAGCTCCGGCCTCCGCGCCGCGCACGCCGTTTCTCAACAAGCTGACCAACGTTCTAAAGCCCGGACAGAAAGCTGAGCCCTCAGACTTCAAAAGCGTGCTCACGGAGTTGCATGTCGGCGCGCTGAATCGCGCCAAGGCCGAGAACAAGGTCACCATCGACCTCCTCGCCCGCCTGGCAGTCATCAAGTTCCTGCGCATGGAACTGAACTCGCAGTTTGCGCAGGTGCTCGAGCGTTGCCGCATGATGCTCAAAAGCTACGAGGGCGTTCGCCAGCTGAAAGCTCTCGAGTATCGCGAGCGGGTCGCGTCATTTCAGGTGCGCAAGAAAATTATCCAGCGCAAAACCGGGCAAGATCTCTTCCTCCTTCTGCGTGACATCGAGAAGGAAACCCTGGCGCGCATGCGCCGCTCGCGCTTCGGCGAGGCTGACAGCGAAGGACACAAGCTGCTCATCAATCGCCTGGTGCTCTCTGAAGACGGCCGTGACGACTACCTCTGCGCCGAACAGTACGTCATGCTGGGCAACTGGGACCGCGATCCCGACCGCTTCACGCGCATGCGCGAGATTCTCTGCGAATTTCTGCGGTCGCTCGAAATCGACGTGCCCGACGACGACACCGAACTCGATCCCTGGCTCAACGCACCCGGAAAACGCGCAGGCTCTGGTAGGCGGCGGCACTCCGAACGAATCCACGCCCGAAGGCCGTTCTCAGAAAGCGCGCCTCGCAGGCTGGGTACGTTTTCTCGAAGACCAGTCGGTGATGGAGTACGTCATCGCGTCCTACGAAGTCGTGCCGCTGCTCTCGGAATACGCCTCGCGCATCAATCCGCAGCAGCTGAAGAATGCGCTGGTCGACCGCGCCGAATGCGATCGCGTCGAGCGCCTGATCCAGGAAGGTGGCACGTCTTTCCGCCAACAATCTCTACGGAGCCGTCGGCCGTGTCGCCAGTTGCCGCGGCGCCGATCGCGCCAAGGTCGCCGGACGTTTTCTGCGCGACTTTCTGCGCTATCACCGCGACATGCGCCGTTTAGAAGCGTTGAACTCCGCGCTCGACAGCATCAACCTGATCGGTAACGCCAAGCTGCGCGAACTCTCGGCCGTCAACGGCACGCTCTACGAGTTCCTTCTCGCCGCCGAACAAAAGCCCGCGGAAGAACGAACGCTCGGCCACGTCATCATCAAGGCCGATATCCGCGATTCGTCTCGCCTGACCCGCTCGCTGATGGACTCAGGCCTCAATCCGGCTTCCTACTTCAGCCTGAACTTCTACGATCCCGTGAACAAGCTGCTGCCCAAGTACGGCGCCATCAAGGTGTTCATCGAGGGCGACGCGGTCATCCTCGCGCTGCATGAGAAAGAAGGCGAGGCAGGATTCGCCGTAAGCCGCGCTTGCGTGTTGGCCCGGGAGATGGTCGAGATCGTGAGTGGCTACAACGAACTGGTCACCAAGAGCGGCCTTCCGCCGCTCGAACTGGGAGTCGGCATCTGCTACCAGGACGCCGCTCCCCTCTATCTCATGGACGGCGAAAAGCGCATCATGATCTCCGAAGCGCTGAATGAGAGCGACCGTCTCTCCTCCTGCAACAAGCGCGCCCGCAAAGCCATGGAACCTCTCGCCAGCCCGTTCCACGTGTACGCGTTTCAGACCGTGAGCGACGCCGACGCGGGCGAGGCCGCCGAGGACTTCGTCATGGCCTTCAACCTGGGCGGCATCCGCCTGAGCCCTTCGGCATTCGAGAAACTGCGTTCAGAAATTTCCTTCGAACCCGCCGATCTGAAACTGCCGGAGCTGTGGGGAACGCGAGCGCATACCGCTTATACTGCGCGCTGGTCAGCGTCGGCAATGACATCTTCCGCAAGATCGTGATTACGCGAAAGCCGGGTCGCCCAGATCGATCCCCGCAACGTTCACTCTACAGAAGTGGACCGACAAGTCTTACTACGAAGTGTGCACGGATCCGAGCTATCTACTCGGCGCTGGACGGCGAAAAGGCTAGCGCCGCCTCGTCGCTCCTGAAGTACTCCCCGCCTACTTCACGGCACGTTGAAGCTGCACCACGTTCCCCTTCGGTCCCACCGCGATCGCCTCACCCGGTCCGACAAATGTGGCCGCGTTCAGATTCAACTCCCAATAAGCTCTCCACAGGTCCGCCGCCCAGATCGTCGGCATACGCGGCGTGTGCGCTGCCCACTGCCAATAGATGCCGGCGATTGGCGGGATCGATCGCCACTGCCGAGAAGTACGACTGCTGCCGAAGGAAAGATTCTGCCAGGTGATGCCCCGATCGTCACTGTAGGCCAGCGTCGGCTTTCGCTCTGCATGCTGGTAATCGCCGCCGCCGATCACGGCCCGCCCCTGTCCGTCGAATGCCAGCGAAAAAGCGCCTGCTGACGCGTTGTCCTTTACCAGAGGAACGTCCGCGGCCGACCACGTAGCCCCGCGATTGCTTGAACGAAACACCCGCGCGGAAAATCCTCCCGTGACGAACCACACATTGTCCGTACCTTGCGTGACCAGGCACGTGCCGCTGGCTGCGAATGCGCCTTCCTCAGCCAGAGCGCGTGGTCCGATGGCCTCAGGCATCGTGTGCCAACGCTCGCCATCTTCGGTCACGATCAGTTCGAACTCCCCATCAACCGGATCACCCAGAGCAATGCCGTGCGTCCGATCCCAGAAGGCCATGCAATCGAAAAAGCCCTTTGGCTCGGCATTAGTGAATTGCAACGCCCAGGTCTTGCCCGCGTCGACGGTCTTATATATGCGCGACTGATCCCCCGGCCCGGCGGCCAGCAGATAGGCTTCGTCGGCGCTGAAGGCTTGCACGTCCCGGAAGTCGAGCGTCTCGGCGCCTGCAACCTGTCCGGCAGTCCACGTCGTCCCGCCATCCACCGTGCGCAGGTAAGTGCCATGCGTGCCGCTCGCCCAAATCACCGACGAAGAAACTGCGTTGAGCCCGCGCAGATTCTCCGTCGTCGTGCTGTTCTGAACCGTGAAGGATTGCGCCAGTGAGATCGAAGACAGCATCAGCGGCACGAGCCAGCGAAGGCGCATGCTTCTGATTGTCCTATAAGCTGCTCGGATGGCGGGCGATTTTCGTCGCGGGAGCGTTGTACAAAAGGAACGCACTGTCCTTAATTGCCGTTATAGACGGGAGGCTCACCCAGGCTACCCTTGGGCGGCAGGTGCCGGATGTAGTCGACAATCTCCCACATCTCGTCATCGCTCAGAATGCCTTTCGAGGCGGGCATCCCCGACGGAAAAATTCCGTTGTCGATGATCCACTTCAGCTGGCCGTCCGTGTATTTCTGCACGGCCGCTGAATTCAGCGGCGGAACCGGGGGCGACATCCGATCCGCAAAAGGCACTCCCGTGTTTTGCGCATCGAGCCCGTGACACACCATGCAGTAGTTCGAAAAGTTCTTCTGCCCGGCGTGGACGTTCTCCGCCGTCGCCGGAAGAGGGTTTACGTCCTTTTTCCCGCCCACGCTCATCGTTCGCTTGAAGCTCTCTGCGAACGCAGTTTCAACCCGCCCGGGTTGGTGTACCTTGCAGCCCGCGAACGTCACCGCGCAGGCGGCCAGCAAACACCCAACCCGGATCTTGTGCGCCGTCGAGGTCATCACTCCACCACGATGGTCATTTTCATGTTGCCGTGATTCGCTCCGCAGAAGTGGTCGCAAATCGTCGTGTACGAACCGGCAACCTCGGGCGTGATGGTGACATCGGTCGTTTTGCCCGCCTCCACTTCAGTGTCGATCTTCAGCTTGCGCATGAAAAATCCGTGCGTCACGTCTTCGCTATGCAGTCGCAGCGTCACCGCTTCACCCTTTTTCAGCGTGATCTGTTCGGGCACGAAACCAAATCGCTTCGCCGTGATCTCCACCACGCGCGGTTCGGCCGCATACGCCCGATGTGTCAACGCAGTTCCGCCGAGCAGCGCGACTGCCATACCTCCGCTCACCATCCATTTCCGTAGTCTTTCGTTCTTCATTTTCTTTCCTTTCACAGTAAGTTTGATTGCTGGATTCGCCCAGTCTCCCAGGCACACTCGCCCGCGGCCCGGACTACAATCCCGGTTCCCGCAGAATCTGTTGGACTCCGTTGATCCCGGAGTACTCGCGCAGAGTCAGTTCCACGTCCTTCACCGCCAGGGCCCCCGTCCCCGACTCGTTCACCATCCGAATGCCCAGGTTCTTGAAGGGATTCTCCTTGTCGAACGGGTTCGGCTTCTTGTCGGCGACTTTGTCAGGGTCGGGAAATGCGAAGATCAGCGATCGGGCCGCGTAGTGGTGCGCGTGCCCTTCTTCGTGGTCGTGGTCGCGGTGGATGTGCCCGTAAAGCACCGTCACGTTCTCGTAGGGTGCGAGCACGTTCATCACGTCATCGCCATCGCTGGTGAACCACTCCCACTCCGGCTTCAGGTCGAAAAGCGGACGGTGCGTGAACACCACGATCGGCGCCGTCTTCGGGAAACGCGCAATGTCCTTCTTCAGCCACGCCAGCTGCTCCGGACCAACTTCCGGCTTGGCCCGCGAAACATTGTCGAGCGCGATGAAATGAACTCCCCGGTGATCGAACGAGTAGTAAGTCTCTTTGAAGAACTCCCGGTACAGTTGTCCGCCGTCGAGGCCGGCATCATGCTCGCCGGGGACGTACATCACTTTTCCAACCTTCATGCGCGAGCTGATTTCCTGGAACTGCTTCATGCGCTGCGCGTGCATGTCTTTCTCTTCGGTGTCGTGCGTAAGATCGCCCGTGAACAGCACCAGGTCGGGAGCTTTGGGCAGGCCGTTGATCATCTCAACCGCGCGTTCGAAGGCCTTGGTGCCCAGCGGATCGGGAGGCCCATTGAAACCGACGTGCGAGTCGCTCAACTGGACAAAGGAAAACGGTGTCACCGCCTCGCCGTTTTGCTTGCCCAGCCAGCTCATCATTTCGCCCGCCTCGCCCGCCACGGGCATGGGCAGGGCCGTGTAGAGTACGCCAATTCCCAGGGAACTCCCTGCAATCTTCATGAACGATCTGCGGTTCACCGACTTTTTCATAGCTCGCTCCTGTTTTGTTTGAATGCTCACTGCGGATAACTGCGTGGGGGCGGGCTTATTCCGTGAATTTCGAAAATTCCTTAGGAAAAAGGCTGAAAAAATTCTTTTTGTGCGATGGGAATAAATCCAGCTTCGGCCGGTTTACTCTAGTGTGCGTGGCGCCAACCCCGCAGCCCGCGACGTTCGAAGAGCTGGCTATGCCGCTGTTTGAGCAGCTCTACAACTTCGCCCATTGGCTATCGAAAAATCGGGAAGAGGCCGAAGACCTGGTGCAGGAAACTTATGCCAAGGCGCTGCGCGGATTCTCTTCGTACCAGTCGGGAACGAACTTCCGGGCCTGGATGTACCGCATCCTGCGTAATACGTTCCTGACTTCGCGCACTGGGCTGAAGGCCACCATGACCGTTCCGCTAGAAACCGACGAGGACGGTCCGGTGGTGGTCGCGACCGACTCGCACACGCCCGAGTCGATCCTGCTCGATCGCTCGAACCAGCAGCTGTTGCAGGACGCGCTCCAGGAACTGCCGCTGCATTACCGCGAAGTCCTGCTGCTTTGCGAGGTCGAAGAGATGTCGTACCAGGAGATTTCCGATACGCTGGGCATTCCCGCAGGCACGGTAATGTCGCGCCTGTCGAGGGCCCGCGCCGCCTTGCGGAGCCTGGTGCGCGAGAAGCTGCAAGCAACGCAGAAAGGCTGAACCATGGCGTGCGAACTGTGGCAAAACCAACTCGATGGCTACCTCGACGGCGAGCTGTCGTCCGACGCCATGCGTTCGCTCGATACGCACCTGCGCACCTGTCCGGCCTGTACCGCAGACGCGTTGTCGCGGGTGCAGTTCAAGCGCTCGATCAAGGCGGCGGCTGGCAATCGCTTTGCCCCCAGCGCCGAATTCCGCGCAAAAATCCACAAGTCAATCGCCGCCAAGCCGCGCTGGAATTGGAATTTTGGCTGGAAGCTAGCCACCGCTGCTCTGGCCCTGGTCTTGTTCGCGGGAGTAGTGACTTCCTATGTGGGCAGGCAAAATCTCGAGCGCCAGCATTTCTACACCGAACTCGCCGACCTGCACGTGGCGACACTGGGTAGCACGAATCCAGTTGATGTCATTTCCACCGACCGGCACACGGTGAAGCCCTGGTTCCAGGGCAAGATCCCCTTCAGCTTCAACCTGCCCGAATTGCAGGGCACCGACTTCACCTTACTAGGTGGCCGTGTAGCCTACGTGGGCCAGTCTTCCGGCGCCCACTTGATCTACCAGGTCCGCAAGCACGAGATTTCGGTATTCATTCTTCCCGCGGGTAGCAGCGCCTCGCTCTTCAGCGACGACTCCAAGGTCGAACGCCGCCAGACCTTCAACGTAGAGGACTGGACGCAGGGCGGCCTGCGCTACGTAGTGTTCGGAGACACATCCGCCGACGACATCCAGAAGCTGAGTGCCCTCCTAAAAACAGCCGCCGCACAACAATGAGAGATCGCCCCGGGGGTCGCCCAAAAGCCGAGCCGCGCAGCGGCGGCAGAAGAAAGCCCCGGACGTAAGTCCGGGGTAAGCCGAAGCGCCGAGCGAGTCCCGCAGGGACGGCACCCAGGCGATGCGGGCGTAAGCCCGCGAGCCCCCCAACACCAAAAAATAACCCGTCACTTTCGTGACGGGTCAGCCCAACCGTAGCTCCCCACAGTTACGGACGGCTGAAAATTAAATCTCCATGGCCGCGGCCACGTTCGGATACATGGCCAACACAGAAATCAGGTTCGTCAGTTCAAATAAATCGGAAACGGCGCGGTTCGCTGCTACCACCTTCACTGTCTTCCCCTGCTCCTCGGCCGAAATATGCGCGAACACCAGTTCTCCCAGGCCGGCGCTGTCCACCAACTGCACGCCCTCCAGGTCAAGTACTACTTCCCGGCACGTGCGCAGCGCGTCCTCTACCGCTCGCGAAACCGCCGCTGCCTCCTCCCGGTAAATCATGCGACCACGGCAGTGAATGACCATGATGGCGCCCGATTGTCGAAGTTCCAGATCCAATTCCAAGGTGCTCTCTCCGTTTCCTGCGCCCGAGGGAAGTACATTGACGCGCATCAATCTCTTTCTGAATATTTAGACGATACCGTTTCCAAGTTGTGCAGTTGTCGCTGGCGTGTAAAAATCTCATAAATAACTTGTCACCTTATCGACGGCAGTCAGGCAAAGTTTCGGGAAACGCTTGCATCCAAATCTCTTCAGTCGCATACGGGGCCGGTAGTCGTACCCAGGAGGATTTCTTTCGTGTTGAAACGCGCACTCGTCGTTGCAGTGCTGCTGACCGTGAGCGGTGTGGCTTCCGCGCAGAATCCCCGCTTCACTATCTTCGCCGGATACTCCTACGGCAACACGAACTACGCGCCGGGCAACCGCTCCAACCTTAATGGCTGGGAGGCCTCCGTCGAAGGCATCCGCTTGAAGCCCTGGCTGTCATTGGTTGCAGACGGCAGCGGCCACTATGGCTGGAATGAGTTTCCCATCTCGTGCGTGACCGTCCCGGTCTGCACGCCGGCGGTCCCGAATTCACGAGCCAAAGAGTACACGCTCCTCGGCGGCCCGCAGATTTCCACCTTCCGCGGTAACCTTCGCCCCTTCGTTCACGTACTCGGCGGCGCAACCCGCGTCACCGTCACCACCCCAGGATTTTTTGATCGCAGCACCAACTGGACAATCGCCGGTGGCGGCGGCGTGGACTACAAATGGCGCGGCCCCTTCGCAATCCGAGTGCAAGCCGACTACCTGCGCACCAATCTCTTCGGCCTGACCCAAAACATGATTCGCGCTTCAACAGGACTCGTGCTGCGCTTCTGAGTCGAAGTCCCGGTACCCTTCACAGATTGTCATCCTGAGCGAAGCGAAGGACCTATGCATTTGTGCTTGCAGCTTCACAACTGAGGACGTAAATCTGTCATCTCGAGCGAAGTGAGGCGCCAGCCGAACGCAGTCGAGAGACCTTGTGTTTTCCAGGCACGCAAAGCAGGTTAGAACAAGAAGCGCGGCTTGGTTTCCTGTGACCTGTCACCTGCTACTTCGCTTCCACCCAATACTTGTGGTCGCGCATAAAAAACTTCTCGTTCCAGAAATTAAAAGCCGTGCGCAGGAACAAGCGCGCCACGCGCAAATGTCCCATGCGCTGGAAGCGCCGGTTGGTGGTGTAGACACCACCGCGCACAATGCCGAAGCAGTTACGCGCCACGCGCTGGCTAAGCAAATAGTCTTCGCCGAAGGAGGCTTGCTCGTTGAAGCCGCCGAGGTCGTGAAACTTCCGGCGGTCGAACAGCATGAACATGCCGGTCGCGAACGGTTTGTGCAGGCGCGACAGGTACTGAAAGAAGTCGTTGCCCGCATACATCGCCTTATCGAACCAGCTGCCGTCGCGGCACACGATGTTCGTGGTCACGCAATGCAGTCGCTTCTCTTGCGCGAGTTCAACGGCACGACGAATCACTGAGGCGTGCGCCATCTCGATGTCGGCATCGAGAAACAGCACGTACTCTGAATCTGCGAGCGCAGCGCCGCGGTTGCGGCCAACGGCGGGCATCCCACCGGCAATCACGCTCACTTTCAGGCGGTCGCGAAAACTCAGAACAAGTTCCGGCGTGCCATCGGTTGAGTTGGCGTCAGCTACCAATACTCTCGTACTCGACATCTTCGAGTAGTCCTGCGTCGCCAGCGAATGCAGCAAACTCGGAATCAGCTTCGCTTCGTTCTTCGCCGGTATCACGATCGTCAGCTCGCTCGTTGTATTCATGAATGCGAATCCCCTCGTTTCCAATAGTGATGTACGTCAGGCGCGAATCAATCCAGCCGCCTGCGTTGTAATAGTCGACTCCGTCCTGCTCCGTGTGCATTGCATCGTGCGTGTGTCCGCAGAAGATGCGCTTGCGCATCGCGCTCGCGCGCGTGCGCGATGGCCCCCGCCGCCACCTTGGCCGACATGCGCAGCCAGCGCGTGTTCAGCCGGTCGATGAGGCGCGCGATCGGGTTGCCTTTCAGGTCAAGCTTCTGCAACTGCAGGTAGATTCGCGTGCCCAGGTTGCTGAGCGGGACGCTGTTCACTGCGAAGCCATCGAACTGGTGCCCGTGAATCGCGAGGTGCGTCAGCCCAGCGTAGCGCCACCGATACTCCTGAAACACCCGCACGCCCACCAGGTGCGACATGACGTTGGTCAGGCCGAGGTCGTGGTTGCCTTCGACCCATACGACTTCCACTCCGCGCTTCGGGTTCGAGAGCTTGCGGATCGCGCCCAGAAATTTCCAGTGTTCTTTTTTGAGGCGGCCGAAATTCAGGTCGGCAAAGATGTCGCCGAGAAGGATGAGGCGACGAAAAGAATTTTCATTCAACATGCGCGTGGCCGCGCGCGCGCGGCTGACCTCCGCGCCCAGGTGCACGTCGGAGAGGATCAGCGTGTCGTAGACGACCGCGCCCATACTCTTCTTATAGCGAGTGGATGTTACAGAGTGATGAAATCTGCACTAAAAATGAGGCAGTGGTAACCGCGTAGGTCACACTCTGTTCATATTGGCGTAATGTTCCACGTGGAACACTTTCGCTTTTTCGGGTAATTCAAGCATAGTAGCTTAAAGAGAATTAACACTCGCGATCTTATTGGCATGCTGACGGTTAGGGCGCAAGCGGCTCATGCCCGAGTTTCGGCAGACATCACAAACCTTCGCCTGGACTCCTGTACAAAGTCTTAAAACGCTGAGGTCGCACAGAACTGCCGGCGAGGGCGCAGAGGGGCTGGTGATGGAAGCTTCTCACGCGAGCACCAGGGAAACATTGCTGCGGCGGGATCTCTTTGATCCGGGAGAACCGAGTTGAATGGATCATACATATGGTCTAAGCTGCCGCGATTAGTTAGTCACTTGGAGTAAGTTTGCTGTGATGCATCGTGTTTCGGCAGCCATTGTTTATTCGCCTTCATTCCAGGCGCGAGTGCAGCGCGGACATCGCACGGCGTCAGGGGCGATTGTTTTTTGTATCGTCCACCCTGGCCGCATCTCTCCTGGTGATGGCCTTGTCCCTTGCGGGGCGCGCCGACGGGCAAACTGCATCCGTCGACTCCCAGAAGACCACTGTTCGCGGTGTTGTGGTAAACAGCGTCACGCGTGAACCTATCGGGCGCGCACTTGTATACTCCCCGGACAGTCGCTATGCCACGCTGACCGACGATCAAGGACGCTTTGAGTTTGCGATACCGCACGAATCTGCGGCGCCGCCTCTTGAACAAAACAGCACTTCTCCAGTTGAGATGGACAGCAACAGCGGCCTGCTTCGCTGGTTCGCGAATTTTCCGCTGATCCTGATGGCGCGCAAGCCGGGATTTCTGGAGACACAGCGTCATCCGGAGACCTTTCAGCCCTCGCTGGTGGTCCCGGGGAGAGATGTCACGATCTCTCTCGTGCCGGAGGCCCGGATTCTAGGCCGGATAATTCTGCCGAGTTCCAATGCCTCAGACCGTATAACGGTGCATCTTTACCGACGCCAAATCCTCGAAGGACGCGGCCATTGGACGCTGGCTGGATCGGTAGAGGCTCGATTGAGCGGGGAGTTTCGCTTCTCGGATCTCGAGTCGGGCACCTACAAGCTGCTTACCGGCGAATTAATGGATCGCGATCCGCTGACGTTCGATCCTCGAGGGCCGATGTACGGATATCCGCCCGCCTACTTTCCGAATGCGACGGACTTTCAAACTGCCGGCGCGATCCAAATGACCGCCGGCGCCACTTTCCAAGCTGAGCTTTCGCCTGTGAGGCAAGCTTACTATCCGATAAAGGTACCGGTGACGAACGGCCCGATCGACAATCAGATCGAAGTCAGTGTTTCCGTGCACGGGCACAAGGGTCCAGGATTTACGCTGGGGTACAACCCCGGGAGCAGAGAATCGAGGGCGGGCTGCCGAACGGAACCTACCTTGTCGAAGCAACGGACAATGGAGGAATCGGACTGAGCGGATCGGTCAATCTGGTGGTGAAGGACGGGGCTTCGGAAACCGCGCCGATGACTTTGATGCCAAACAGTACGGTTCACATCAAAGCCAAGCTCGACTTCAAATCTTCCTCGGAAATTGTGCAAGCAATGAAGAGCCTATTCAGAATTTCTGGCGTGAGGGCCAGGTGAGGGGTGAAAACTTCACGGTCAGTCTCCAACCGGTGGATGAATTCGCAAGTTCGGATATGTTCTCGAGGCCGCGATCCGTGACGCAAGGACCCGAATCGGTAGTTATGGGGGGTATTGGTCCGGGTCGTTACTGGGTGCGAGTCGATCCGAGACGCGGGTTTGCCGCTTCGGTGACATCAGGAGAAGTTGACCTGTTGCGCCACCCGCTGACTATCGGACACGGTGAGCAGATCGGCGTGGATGTGAGCATACGGGATGACGGTGGGGAGATTCTCGGCAGTGTTGAGGGTTTGGGTGAATCGGCGGATGCGCCTGGAAACCCTTGGGCGTGGTGGGCGGCAACTGGTCGAACGCATCCGGCCATGTCTACTGTCTCCCCCTGCCCGACAGCACGGGCCAATTCCGGTACGGGACGGTGGGGCGGGATGGAAAGTTTGACCTGCGGCAAGTCCCTCCAGGTTCTTATCGAGTGTTGGCGTTCGATCGCCCGCAGCGGGAGTTGGAATACTCCAGCAGAGAAGCAATGCGCGCCTACGACGGTAAGGGTCAGGTCGTGCGGATCGGCGCCGGCCAAAAAGATCAGATTACGCTGCAGTTGATTTCGGCAAGCGAGTGATATGTCGGTATTCGAAGCGAAGTTGAGGACCGCTGCCGCAATACTAGCGGCGCTGGCCTTTTCTGGCGGCGCCTCCGCACAAATCGCCGTTGGGGATGCCGTTAGTGCAAAGTTTCGGATTGCCGGAACTGTGATTGCCAAGCCGGGTGGTAACACTTTGGCACGTACGCGAGTGATTCTCCGAAATACCAAGGATCCCAAAGATGTGCAGTCGCAGCTGACCGGGGACGATGGCCGTTTTGAGTTTCGAGTGCCGGCGGGCAAGTATTCGTTGCACGGAGCGAAACGCGGATTCGTTAGCTCGGACTACAACCAGCATGAGCAATATTCGAGCGCGATCGTAACGGGCGCTGGCATTGACACGGAAAACCTGCGGCTGCAACTGTTGCCATGGGCAGCGCTGAGCGGAAAGATTCTCGACGAATCCGGGGACCCAGTGCGGCACGCCGACGTGAATCTATGGCGCGAGGATCACAGTACGGGCGTGAGCCGGACCGCGCAATATGAGCGGGATATTACAGACGATCAGGGCGCGTACGAGTTCACGCCGCTGGATGCTGGCACCTACTTTCTGTCCGTGAGCGCGACCCCGTGGTACGCCGTGCATCCTACGACATCGACGCCTGAGGGTGCTTCCCCAGCGCCCGCGGTGGTGGACCGCGGGCTGGACGTAGTCTATCCAACTACATTTTATGCGGGGGCGATCGAATCAGAGGACGCGACTCCTATTCCGGTGCGGGGCGGTGGTCGTCTAGAGATTGATATCAGACTCACACCCATGCCGGCCTTGCACATAATTTTCCGCGAGCAGCAGGATGCCAACAACGGGTACCCGTATCCCCTCCTACAGAAACGCGTATTCGACGAGTTGGATATGTCGCGGGGAGCGGAGGCTGTTCAGCCTGTCTCGCCCGGCGTATACGAAATAGCTACGGCGCCCGGTAAGTACGCGGTCCGCTTGTCTGGTCCAACCGAGAACAGCCGCATCAGCGAGGTTGACATCTCCCAGGACCGGCAGGAGGTGGACGCGTCGAGCGGTGAGGCGCTCAGCAATGTCAACGCAACGGTGCACATCCTGGGGGAAGACGCGGTTCCCAGAGAACTTTTCCTGGCGCTGCGCGAAAAACAGCGCGTCGTGGCCTACGGGCGGGTGAACAGCACGGGAGAAGTGGAGTTCAAGAATGTGGCGGCGGGCAACTATGAGGTACTGGCCGGATCGCAGAATGCAACGTACGCCGTGATTAAGGTTACGTCGGAAGCCGGATCTGGGCACACCCTGAAGGTCGCGCCCGGGGGGGCCCTCGTTGTGACACTGACGCTGGCCCGCGGCAGTGGTCGCGTGGAGGGAGTCGCGAAGTTAGCGGGCAAGGGAGTTGCCGGGGCGATGGTTGTGCTGGTCCCCAAGCATCCGGAAGGGAGTCTCGACTTCTTTCGCCGGGACCAGAGCGATCTGGATGGAAGTTTTTTGCTGCAGGGGGTGATTCCGGGTACGTATACCGTGATCGCGATCGCCGACGGGTGGGATTTGGATTGGTCGCGGGCTGGGGTGCTGGCGAAGTATGTTGGGCATGGGCAGACGGTTGTGGTGCCCGGGCCAGGGAGCCATGCTGTGCAGTTGACTGAGGCGGTAGAGGTGCAGGGGAAGTGATGGCGATCGACGTCAGGGCTTTGACTTTGTTGCGTGCTGTTCCGCGGGAGTGTTAAGTAAATCCCACACTCCACGCTTTTGTGGAATCCCACCCCTTCGACTGCGCTCAGGGCAGGCTCTAGCGCAAAGGTCGCGCTAGGATGGGGCACCCCTCGGTCTTGCAGGATTAAGAAAAAGCAGGTCCTTCGCTTCGCTCAGGATGACAAATTAATTTTGGCGATTGGACTCGATGGCGTTGCTGTGGGGCAAGCATCGGACCCAGGCTAGCGTGTCCGGGCAAGCATCGGCCTGGGCTAGCGCGCTGACTGGGCTTTCGGGGAGTGATCGATCGCGTCGGAGTTTGCTGGGGGCACTGCGGCCGTGGCCAGCTTAGGCGCGTCGGCCGGGGTCAGCGCTGCGGTACGGATGTTCACAGGCATGTGGCCCGAGAGCGGAATTTCTCCGAACAGGGCGCGGGCGGCGCTGACTTCCGACACTGTCGCGTTCGAGAAGGTGCAGATGTAGGTCTGGATCCCGGGGAAGTCTCTGGTGAGATACGGATTTCCCATGGCCAGGACCGCGGTCTTCTCTTTTGCTCGCGCCAGGATAGCGTTCAGCAGGCGTGCGGTTGAATCCGGTAGCGACGAGGAATTCTTCTGGCCGCGAGCGACCGTCCGGGTCCTCGCAGCCGATGGCACGACGTAGACAGCGACCACCACGGCGCGCGCCTGTTCAACTTTGCTCAAGACAAGATCGGTTCGGGCGGCCGCTACTCGGGGATCGACATAGATCACGTCGGCGTCGGAGGCGCGCTGACGCACTTCACGTTCGAGGACGTGCCCGTCGTCGGCGCTCAGGCGATCGCACAGGATCACCAGCGCGGTGGATGGCACGGGCTTCACGCGCTGATAGAGGACCAGGCTGTTCTGGTCTACTCGCTTCAGGGTCAGCGGCAGCAGGTGGCTGTTGTTGCGCACAAGCGTGATGGAGTCGTCGGAGATGCGCTGGCCTTCCGCGATGTTTTCAGGATTGCCCACCAGGCGGTGAATGGCGCCCACGTCCACCAAGCGGTCCTTTTCCAGATGCAAAGAACTCTTGGCGCGCAGGACCTTTAGGACGGAGGCATCCAGGCGGTCTCGGGAAATTTCGCCGCTGCGCACGGCTTCCAGCATGGCACGGTAGCTGGAGTCGAGATCGGCGGGCATGGTGAGGACGTCGTTGCCGGCCTTGAAGGCTTCGACGGCGGCCCGGCCCGGATTCCCGGCGTAGCGATTGGTGAGGCCGGCCATGTCGAGCGCGTCGGTGACGACCAGTCCTTTGAAGCCGAGATCATGCTGCAGGAGATCGGCGATGATGCGGTGCGAGGTGGTCGCGACCTGGTTGGGTTCAGGATCGAGCGCGGGCACGCGGACGTGCGCGGTCATGACGGCGTCCACACCGGCTGCGATGGCCTTGCGGAAAGGCGGAAGATCGACCGCGTTCAACTGGGCCAGGTTTTCGCCCACGACCGGGACGGCGATGTGGGAATCGGTGGCCGTGTTGCCGTGACCTGGAAAGTGCTTGGCAGTGGTGAGCATTCCGGCCGCTCGTGCACCGCGGATGTAGGCCGCTACCAGATCGCCAACTTGCAGGGGGTTCTCGCCGAAGGCGCGGGTGCCAATGATCGGATTGGCGGGATTGGAATTCACGTCGGCGACCGGAAACAGGTTCCAGTGCACGCCGAGGGCGCGGCTCTCCTGAGCGGTGATCCGGCCAAATTCCTCAGCGTAGGCCAGATTCCCCGTCGCGCCGAAGGCCATGGCGTGCGGGAAGATCGTGGTTCCGAATAGTTTTGGAGGAAGAACGCCCCGCTCGAAGTCTCCGGCGACGAGCAGCGGGAGTTTTGATTCGGCCTGGAGCTGATTCATCAGGGTGACGGTCTGGTACCGGTCATTGCCATTCAGGAAACGGCCAGCGGCGGGGATGGACATGGCCAGCGAACCGACATGGTATTTGCGGATGCTGTCGCGCAGCCGGACGTATTCGGGACTGCTGCTGCCCAGGAACTCGACTCGCATGCGGACCATGAACAATTGCCCGACTTTTTCCTCAAGCGAGAGCGTGCTCAGCGTACTTTCCGCCCAATGTTCGGTGACGACTACGGGTGCGGGTGGTGGCGGTGGAGTGGGCGTGTGATGCTTATCGCGCGTGAGCGCGGCGGAACCCAGAAGGGTGAAGAACACGAGCAGGGGGAGGAAATTCCTGGGCACGGCAAGAGCATACTGCGGAAACAAATGGACATCATCCACAGAGTTAGTCACAGAGGGCTGACGAAAGGACATGTCCTAGTGGGCAGCGGGAGGAAGCGGCGCGAATGCGAGGGTCGGACGGGGTTGTCTTCCATGGTGCCACGAGCGGAAGCGGTCGGGACGCTGCTAGAGTCGCGGCGCTAAAGGATGTGTGGTCGCGCGGACGGGAGCGGCGATCGATCAAGCAACGGGAAACGGCGCGGAGCGGTCGTTCGCAGATTGCCACAAAATCTTTACGACAAAATGACATTCGGCTGACATATGTGCCGATTGCCGGATTGTAGCCTCTGGGGTAGTCAGGCAAAGCTCGTTCCGGAGGTTGTCTCATGAAGACGATTTGCCTCTTTCTGCTCGTTCTCTGCAGCGTGGGTTGCGGTTACAGTTCTAATGGAAAAGGCACGGTTGCGGCCGGGGCGCCGACCATCTCCTCGCTCGCGCCCAATAGCACTGCCGTGGGCGGGGCCGCCTTCACGCTGACCGTCAACGGTACGGGATTTGCGAGCGGCGCCGAGGTCCATTGGGGCGGGACTAGTCGCAGCACGACGTTCGTGTCGTCCACAAAACTCACCGCCGCCATTACGGCCGCCGATATCGGAACCGCGCAAACCGTCCTTGTTTTTGTAAAGAATCCCGGGGGAACGGGGATTTACATGAACCAGGGCGGACAAAGTTCGGCCAGCGTGGACTTCACAATTACGCCGTAGACTCCACTCCGGCTTGCGCCCATCCTTAGTGATCGCGCAGGAAGCGGTATTGGCCTTTGCGCTCGGTGGCGATGGATTCGGCTACTTGCAGGAAGGCTCGCCCCGCGTGGGACAGGGTGGCTTCTTTCCGGTAGACCAGGCGCAGCTTGCGGTGGAACCGGATTTCGCGGACGGGTACGCGGACCAGTTCGCCGCGCGCCAACTCGCTCTGCACGCTGATTTCCGGGACCAGGGCGACGCCGTTGCCCATCGCGACGAAACGCGTGATGGCTTGCAGGGTGGGGAGTTCGACGTCCATGTGGAGAGGGGTCTTGTGGCGGCGAAACGCCTCAATCACTTTCTCGCGGTAAGGCGACGAGACGATGTGGGCTACGAAGACTTCGGCGCCCAGCTGGCGAATGCTGATTTGCTTTTCCCCGGCCAGCGGGTGCGAGGGCGGAACTACGAAAGTTAGCTCGTCCTGGTAAACGATGATGGAGCGCAGGCGCGGATCCTGCGGGTCGTAGGTGAGGACGCCCATCTCCACGGTGTGGCGCAGCAGGTCGTCGGGGATGTGGCTGCCCAGCGAGCGCTGTACCGTGATCTTGATCATGGGGTGCAGGCGGCGGAATTCCGCCAGCACCGGCAGCAGGTAGAGCGCTGTGAATTCGTTGGCGGCGATGGCCAGCTTGCCCTTTTGAATTTCGCGGAGTTCGACCAGGGCTTCCTGCGCGTCGTTGCGAAGGTTGAGGAGTTTTTCGGCGTATTCCTTGAGAGTGGTGCCGGCGTCGGTGAGGACTCCTTCGCGCGAGGAGCGGTCGAAGAGGGGTTCGCCGATTTCGTCTTCGAGTTTACGGATGGTTTGGCTGACCGCGGACTGCGTGCGGAACAGTTTTTCTGCGGCGCGGGAGAAGCGGCCTTCGCGGGCAACGGTGAGGAAGACTTCGAGTTGGGAAAGTTCCATGGTTGCTTCCGTCCCTGCGGGACTGGTCGCGCTAGGTTGCTGTCGCCCCTCCCGGGGCTGTACTCCCTTTTGTTGCTTTACCCAGCGCTTACGCACTGGGCTAATGAATATCGCCGGCTTTGCCGGCTTGGGTCCGGGTACTCGCAAGTTCCGACTCGGCCCAGTCCTTGGGCGCAAAAGCAGTCCTTGGCGGCATAAGCAAAAGTTGCATCGCTATCAGGGCAGCTTATCGATCGCAGCGACACTTATACTAATTGAAAGATTATAAGCTTTGCTTTACCTCCGTGTCCACCTACCATAACTCTAGCCTCAGGGAGGACATAGGGTTATGGACCGAGTACGGATTACGGTGTTCGACACCACGTTGCGGGATGGCGAGCAATCGCCGGGTTGCAGCATGAACGTCCACGAGAAACTGCGCATGGCGCACCAGCTTGACCGGCTGGGGGTGGACGTGATCGAAGCCGGATTTCCTATCGCTTCAGACGGCGACTTCGAGGCCGTACATGCCATCGCGAGCGCCGTGCGGCGGCCGATCATTGCCGGCCTGGCGCGCGCGTGCCCGAAGGACATCGAACGGGCGTGGGAAGCGCTGAAGGGCGCTGCGCGGCCGCGTATCCATGTGTTCCTGGCGACGTCCGATATTCACCTCAAATACAAGTTGCGGATTTCGCGCGAGCAGTGTCTGGAGCAGGCGCGCGAGAGCGTGCGGCTGGCGAAGTCGTTCTGCCAGGACGTTGAGTTTTCCCCCGAAGATGCGACCCGGACGGATCGTGACTTCCTCTGCCAGGTGGTGCAGGCGGTCATCGATGCGGGCGCGACTACGGTGAATATTCCGGACACGGTCGGCTACACGATGCCGGCGGAATTCGCCGAGATCATCACGATGCTGCGGGAACGCGTGAAGGGAATCGAGAACATTACGATCTCGGTGCACTGCCACAACGATCTGGGATTGGCGGTGGCGAACACGATGGCGGCGCTGGATGCCGGAGCGCGGCAGGTGGAGTGCACAATCAACGGGATCGGCGAGCGCGCCGGGAATGCGTCGCTGGAAGAGATTGTGATGGCGACGCGGGTGCGTCCTGACCGCTACGCGTACGACACGGCAGTGGCCAGCGAGCATCTGTATCCCGCGAGCCAGTTGCTGAGCGAAGTCACGGGCGTGCCGGTGCAGCCGAACAAGGCGATCATCGGGCGCAATGCGTTCGCGCACGAGGCGGGCATTCACCAGGACGGCGTACTGAAGAATCCGCTGACCTACGAAATCATGACGCCGGCGTCGGTGGGCGTGCCCGATTCGCGGCTGGTGCTAGGCAAGCATTCCGGGCGGCATGCGTTGAGCCTGCGCTGCGAGCAGCTGGGCTATCACTTCGAGCGGCGCGAGCTCGACGAGGTTTACCGGAGGTTTGTAGTACTTGCCGACCAGATCAAGCACGTGGAGGATCACCATCTGCTGCAACTGATCCGCGAGGCGCGACCGGTGGCGAAGCGCATGCCGCAGCATGTGGAGGCGGTGCCTCCGGCGGTAATCGCGGCGGCGGCGGGACAGTCGTTTCATGTGCCGGGACCGATCGAGCGGCATCCGCTGGAGATCTCGCTGCATTCGGTTCACGAGCATCACGGCGAGCAGGAAGATTATCTATGGGGTGTGTAAGTCGGCTGTAATTCGCGGCGGCCCGGCGTAGGCCGGGCCTTTTTTGTCGGAACTAGTGACGAGATCTCTTCATTTTGCGAAACGGATGCTAATTTGCCTGAGTGGAGAAGCAAGTCGAGGAGTGTAATCGGGATATTACGTCAAAACAGACCCTCACACCCTCGCAGGCGGATTTGGCTGACGTAACAAGTTCGTTAGACGGAGCATCCAAAGCACGAGGAGTTCGCAAACAACCCCGGTTATGGCAGCGAGCGGCAACTCGAACAGGACATCGTTCTTGAGGTTGTATTCTTGCGGTGCGGGGACAGCAAACACAGCATTAGTCATCACGGGAACTGCACTCCCCAGGATCAACCCCAGCGCGGCGGTTTGAAGCAACGCGACCTTTATGGAACGCCCCTGCCGAATCAGGTTTTGAAGAATTACCGCTCCGATCCCCCCCAACAAGAGTGCGGGCGGGCCGAATCCGAGGGAAGCAACAGCCCACTCCTCGAAGATCATCCGAGACGCCACTCGAATCGATGGCGGCCGAATAAAAAAGACATTCAGCAATATGACCGAAATTGCCGGGCCCACGATTCCACAGATGCCGGCGCCGATGAGAGCGCATTTCCATTTGTCTCTGGACATCACCTTCATTATGACGGACCTGCGGATACGCAGTCGCATTACTGCTGTAATCAGGCGATTACACGTTTTTATTGCTGGTCAATGAGTGATATGGGGATTCTTCGTCAACGCGGGAGCTCAAATGCGTCACTATCTTCGGCTGCGCGTAACTTGCACCTGCAACCGTCATTCACAATGAGTACTCTGCTATGCCGATGAACAACTCCCGCGATTAGGTCCGCGTTTGACTGGTCTCCAGTCAGACGAGATGCGAGTTGCCTAAACGTGAGCCAGTTGTTGTACTCAACGAAAACCTCGAGGATTTGGTCGAGAAGGCGATCTGGATCAATCTTCACAGTGTGTTCAATGCGGGTTGTCGCGCCGATTCGTCCCACTTCGGTTCACCGCCATTGTAATTGCTGGTCAAACTGTTGTAACCAGGCCTTCACACTCCCCGCTCCATATCTGCAATGGGATGTCGCGCAAAGCGGTAGAGGCGATGTTTTTGTAGAATGCAAGCTTCGATTTAAGAGGAGTGCGCGTGGTAATGCGCCGGGCGGTGTGAGAGGAGACTTGTGCTTCTGAATCTGACAGTGGTGGCCGGGGACGGGATCGGGCCTGAGGTTACTGAGGAAGCGATCCGCGTGCTGGAAGTCGTGGCATCGGGCTTCGGGCACGAGCTGAAGCTGACGCGCAAGAACATTGGTGGGGCCGGGCTGGCGGCGAGCAATGATCCGCTGCCTGCCGATACGCTGGAGGCCTGTCTCAAGTCGGGCGCTGTGCTGCTGGGTGCGGTGGGGTCGCCGGCGTACGACAAGAATCCTGGGCATCTGCGGCCGGAAGCTGGCCTGCTGGGTCTGCGCAAAGAGTTGGGTGCGTTCGCGAACCTGCGTCCGGCGAAATGTTTTTCGGCGTTGCTGCATAACTCTCCGCTGCGGCCGGAAGTGGTCCGCGGCACCGACGTCATGATTGTGCGCGAGCTTTTGGGCGGAGCGTATTTCGGGCAGCCGCGCTCGATCGAAGGGGCGCCGGGATCGCGTGAGGCTGTGAACACCATGCGCTACGGTGAGAAGGAAATCGAGCGGATCGCCCGCGTGGCATTTGAGTTGGCACGCAAGCGTAAGGGAAAAGTGCTGTCGGTCGATAAGGCCAACGTGCTCGAGTGCTCGCGGCTGTGGCGCGACGTGGTGACGCGCGTGGGTGCGGAGTATCCCGATGTGAAGCTGGCGCACCAATATGTGGACTCGGCGGCCATGCTGCTGGTACTGCGTCCGAAAGAGTTTGACGTGCTGCTCACGGAGAACATGTTTGGCGACATTTTATCGGACCAGGCTGGCGGGCTGGTGGGCGGTCTGGGGATGCTGCCTTCGGCGAGCATCGGAGGTTCGGTTGGGCTGTACGAGCCCGTACACGGGTCGGCGCCGGATATTGCCGGGCAGGGAATCGCGAATCCGCTGGGCGCAATATTGTCGGCGGCCATGTTGCTGCGTCATTCCTTCCAGTTGGAGAAGGAAGCGGCGTGCATCGAGATGGCCGTCGAAACCGTGCTGGACGCCGGGCATCGCACGCGCGACCTGGTGGGCGCGGATTCACCAGCGCTGAGCACAACCGAAATGGGGCGAAAGGTTGCTGAAACTGTAAAAACGCTTGCTGGCACAGCAGAGCGGGAAAAGACCGCTTAATCGAATACTGAATCAAACAGAGCAGGAGAACTTCCCAGTATTTCGCGCATGCCTTCGGGTGTAGACTGAAAAACACAGACTTCATTTGTGGGGGCCGCGATGATTTCGAAGTGCGCGAATCCTGCCTGCGCCGCCCGTTTCTTGTATCTTCATCAGGGAAAGCTCTATCGCTTTGAGCGTGAGGCTCAGGCTGACACCGAGCTGCTGCTGGGGTTTGATCCTACCGTGCGGAAACACTCCTCCGGAGTCCAGTTTTATTGGCTGTGCGAGAACTGCTCCGCGTCGATGACCTTGATTCGCTGCAAGGGGATCGGCGTGACCATGCATCCGCGCCATCCGCTGCTCAAAGCGGCGTCATAGGGTTGCGATTGGCGAGGGCGGAGCGGCGTCGTACTTTCCGGTGAGGGAATACCAGCGGATCCTCAGCATCTCTACAAACATGCGTGTGCCGTCGCGCAGCGGATTGATGCGCGTGCCTTCGGCGTGCGCCCAGTGCACGGGCACTTCCTCGATTTTCATTCCGAATTTGCGCGCCAAGAAAAGAAGCTCGGGATCGAATCCCCAGCGCTCGATGCGCTGCAACGGGAAAATGGCGTCGGCAGCACGGCGCGTGAAGGCCTTGAACCCACATTGCGTGTCGCGATAGGGCAGGCCGAGAAAGATGCGCAGGGCCAGGTTGAAGATGCGTCCGAAAAGCTGGCGGTGAAGCGACTGGCGCTGGGTTTGAAGTTCGGCGCGCAGCCAGCGGGATCCGAAGGCAACGTCGACGCCCTTGTTCAGGGCGGCAAAAAGTTTGTCGGCTTCTTCGATCGGGGACGAAAGGTCAGCGTCAGTGAAGAGCAGAATCTCGCCCGTGGCATGCAGCATGCCGTTGCGGACGCTGTAGCCTTTGCCCCGGTTGCCGGGATTCGGAAGCAGGCGGACGATCGGATGGCGCGCGCTGCAATCCTCGATAATTTGCGCGGTGTTGTCGGTGGAGCCGTCATTGACGACGAGGATTTCGGCGTTCCATTGGCGTTGGTTGGCGAAGGCGATCACGCGGTCGAGCGAGGCGCGGATTCTGGCGCTCTCGTTGTAGGCCGGAATGACGATGCTGTAGGTCGGGGGCATGAACCGGTCGTTGGTCGTTGGCTGTTGGTCGTTGGCGAAAACAAGGTGCTTCGTCAACGATCCGCCGAATCGAATTCAGTTGGACCTGCTGTTTTGATGCGCCCTAGAGTAACACCGACAACAATTCGATCTACGCGACCTGGCGGCGTTCCAGCATGGCGAAGAACTGGTTCACCAGGTCTTCGTCCCAGAGCCCGGAATGCGCTTCCACTCGCATGGTGTGCTCGGCCTGTTCGTGGGACTGGGCCATTTTGTAGGGGCGGGTGGTGCGGAGGGCGTCGTAGACGTCTACGACTTGCAGGATGCGGGGCAATAGTGGGATTTCTTTCTGCGTGAGGCCGTCGGGATAGCCGCTGCCGTCGGAGTGCTCGTGATGGAAGCGGATGATGGGCAGCACCAGGCGCAGCGACTTCAGCGGCTTGCAGATGTTCTCGCCCGTCAGCGGATGCTGCTTCATGACCTTCCACTCGTCGGGCGTGAGGTTCGAGCCCTTTTTCAGGATGTCGTCGGGCACGGCAATTTTGCCGAGATCGTGCAGGTAGCCGCCGCGGCGCAGCGCGGTCAGAGATTCTTCGTCGAGACCGAGATGGCGTCCGAGCAAAACTGCGCGATTGGATAGGCGCTCGCAGTGGCCTTCGGTGTAAGGGTCGCGCGCTTCCACGCTGCGGCCGAGCGTGCACAGAACGGACTCGGCGGTTTCGAGCTCGTCGGTGAATTCCTTCAGCTTGAGCAACGACTTCACGCGCGCGAAAAGTTCCTGGGGAAAAATCGGCTTGTTCAGGAAGTCATCGGCGCCGGCTTCGATGCCTTTGACCTTGTCTTCGCGATCGCTGAGGCCCGTGATCAGGAGAAACGGAATCAGGCGAGTAGCGGGATCTTCTTTGAGCTGGCGGCAGAGTTCGTAGCCGGAACGGCCGGGCATCACCACGTCGGAGAGAATGAGGTCGGGCAGGTGGCGTCGAACTTCGATCTCGGCCTGGTCGGCGTCGGGGACAGTGCAGACATCGTAGCCGCGGCTGGCGAGGAGTTCCCGCATCAGCTCAGCCATGTCGGGGTTGTCGTCCACCACCAGGACCCTTGGAACGCGGCGGTGGATCAGGAGCTCACCCATACCTTAATAGAGTCCGATCCGCATCGATTCGTTGAAATGAGAGAGGCGCGAGCCACTCTCGCCGAGCTTACTCTGCGATTGTAAACGATGTTTACCCGCGAGCGGCACGTTTCACGCTGACAAAATCGTTTCCGCCGCCGTTTTTGAGATTCCCTTCGCGGGAACTGAGCAGGAATAGCTGTGTCCAACAACCTTGCCTGGCGGCGGGGCGCATGCTTATCTGACTTTATGCGCAGAATATTTCATACGCTGATTCTTGTCGGAATTTTAGTGTGGACTTCGCCGATGTTGGCGGCGCCAAAGCCGCATGTGATTTCATTCGGGAAGTGGACGGCGGGTAAGTGGTACGTGGGGCCGCAGGGCAAGGCGCTGGATGTGAAGATTCGTGCACTCTATGTCGATACGCGGCCGAAAGAGTTTACGACCGGGATGCCGCACGATGTGACGGACCGATTGTTCGTGGTGCGGCGCATGTTCCGTCTGAACGACACATTGCCGACCGAGGCGGCGGCTACCACCAAGTGGACCTGGGAGCGTGGTGGGTGGCTGCTGGTCGATCGGGTCACAGGAAGAGTGACGCAGCTTACGCTGCCAGAGTTTGATTCGTTCTATTCGACGCCGAGTTGGTATCGCGACTATGTGGCGTACTGTGGCGTGTCGGATGACGGCAAGAAGTTGTTTGCGATGGTCGCGCAGTTGGGGCGGCGGAGGCCGATTCTGAAGAAGGCGCTGGGAGAGGCGGATGGCGACGATGTGCCGGATTCGGAGTGTCCGGCGCCGGTATGGCAGAGGCTGCCGACGCGAGTGACGTTCGAGCCCTTGGAGAATCAGAAGCTGACGTTCTCGGTGCGCGGGCATGCGGTGGATGTGGTGAATGATGCGGAGGAAGATGAGGAAGGGGCGGAGTGAGGAGGGAGAAAAGTAGGCGCATACCAGTGAGGGCGGCCTGTTTCGGACGGTTACTTGTTCCTATCCTGTGCTCTCGCTTAGGTGTGAGCGACGTCACTGCGGGGGCGTTTGTGATCACAAACAATGAACCTGTGCAATTGTGCCGGTTGTACAGGAGATCGTATGAGGAGAAATGTAACTCTTGATCCGGTTACCGGGGATTTGTGCCGACTCCTCGGGGGCAGAAGACGGAGAAGATGCGGCAGGAAGAAACCCGCCTTGGGGTGAGATTTGAGGATGATTACCTTGAAAAGGTGATGAATGGAGAATGGGGGCAGAAGCGATTCTCGAATCGTTGGCATGTACGAAGGAGTTTGATATTTAGAAGGCTGCAAGGTGGAAGGCGATCTTGGATTGAGATGCTTGACTTGCCATCGCCGTCAAATAGAGACTTTGGAGTCGAAAAGGAACGAAGCAAAAAAGGGTGCGCTGTATGCGGCGCTGCGAACGCAGTGTTGGAAAAAGCACATTGGATACCTCGTCGCGATGGTTTCACCAAAGCTGGAAACCTAGAAAGTTGCTCTTTGAGCCAATACGATTTTTTGGCCGCTTCTTGGGGGCGAGGGCGGGACGCCCTCGCGACTGCCGGCGGGACGCCGGCGCTACACACTCAAGTTAATCTTCTTCGAGTGACTCGGCATCGATGCCGATGTCCTTTTCTCCCGCGGCTTTCTTCTCGTGGTACTTCTTCACCCAGGCTTCGAAGCTCTTTCCGGCGGCGGTGTCTTTGCCGGTGAAGGCTAGCGCCGCGATGTCGCTGTAGGGGATGCGTAGTTTTTCGGGACGGCCTTTCGGGATCATGCGCACATTGCATTCGGCAAGCGTGGCGCCGTCGTTCTTGCGATCGAAGAGGTAGCCTTCGACCTTCTCGCCGTTTTTCAGCGTGATGGTGAGGTCTCCGCGGTAGTCGAAAGCTTTTTCGAGAGCGGCACGGATTTCCGCGTCGGTGGCGAGTTGAGGAATCCAGCCTTCCAGATTCTCGTGCACCGTGCCGGGCGCGTTCTCGAGTTCTTCGGGCGCGGACTCTTGGGATGCGTCTGTCATGGGATCGGTGTGGCGTTGGTACCGAGGCTTACCTGTGCGTGCGGGCCTGGCTGTCGCCCCTCCGGGACTTTTTCAATCGCCTTTGCCTACCCAGCGCTTACGCGCTGGGCTAATGAATTTCGCCCGCTTGGCGGGCTAGGATGCGCGGGACACGCAGCTTTCGCGAACTTCCTAAAATTTACTTACTAGAAAGTCTCTATGCGCTTGAGAAGCCTGCAAGCTTTCTAAGCGTCGGGTGCGGCACCGATCTGGACCAGTGGGCCCGTCTTGTGCGGGGACATGGGCGTGTCGTCGTCGACGTCGGGATCGTTGTAACGATCGAATAAGGTTGCGCGGACAGTTGCTGCAAATCCACTAAGCGATCCGAACGTGTCGTTCACGGCGCTGGCTTCGTAGCCGCTGTGCACCATGCAGTTCGCGCACTTCGGATTGCCGCTTTCGGTCCCGTACTGTTCCCACTTGGTGTCGCGCAGAAGTTCTTCAAACGTGTCGGCGTAACCGTCGGCCATCAGGTAACACGGCTTCTGCCAGCCGAAGATGCTGTAGGTCGGCATGCCCCAGGGCGTGCAGCTGTACTCGCGGCGGCCCATGAGGTATTCGAGGAAGAGCGGGCTCATGTTGAAGCGCCACTGCTTGCGACGGTTGCTGAGAATCTGGCGGAACAGCCGGCGCGTTTTCTTCTTGCTCAGGAAGTGATCCTGGTCGGGCGCCTTGTCGTAGGTGTAGCCGGGAGAGAGCATCATGCCCTCGACCCCGAGGTCCATCATCTCATCGAAGAACGCGCGCACGCTCTTGGCATCGGTGCCGTCGAACAGCGTCGTGTTCGTGGTCAGGCGGAAGCCGCGTTTCAGAGCTTCCTGAATGCCCTCGACGGCCTTGTCGTACGTGCCTTCGCGGCAGACCGAAAAGTCGTGATGCTCGCGCTGGCCGTCCATGTGGACGACGAACGAGAAATATTTGCTGGGCTTGAACTGGTCGATCTTTTCTTTCAGCAGCAGTCCGTTGGTGCAGAGGTAGACGTATTTTTTGCGCGCGACCAGGCCTTCGACGATCTCGCCGATCTGCGGATGCATCAGCGGCTCGCCGCCCGGGATGCTGACCAGTGGTGCGCCACATTCATCGGCTGCCTTGAAGCATTGTTCCGGAGTCAGGTCGGTCTTCAGGATGTGGGCCGGATACTGAATCTTGCCGCATCCGGCGCAGGCGAGGTTGCAGCGGAACAGGGGCTCGAGCATGAGGACGACGGGGAACTGCTTCCGCCGGCGAAGTTTCTGGCCGATGACGTAGCTGGCCACCGTCCACATCTGTGAAACCGGAACACCCATGCGCGCGCTTTCCCTCTTTAAATGAACAAGTTAGTCGAAACTGGACCCGACACCAGACCCATTGGATGATAGCGGATGCCTTTATGATACCGAATAAACGGGCCAGCTACCAGTTACTCGGCAGCTGTCGGGATGTGAGTCAGGGACCGTGACGGTGGCATCCGAAAGCCCTTGATTTTCATCAAAATACCCACGCTTAGCCAGGATCGATCCCCATTTTTCGCGAGGCCGTTGAGCCGAGCGACAAATCATCCAAAAGGCAAAAATGAAAATCCTTCGTCCTGCAGTTCTCGCACTCCTCCTGTCGTTGGCGGCGCTGGCTTCGGCACAGACCTCAAACTGGACTATCGATTCCCACCACTCGACTGCTCAATTCACTGTCCGCCACATGGGGATCTCGAACGTGAGCGGAAGTTTCACGCAGGTGTCGGGTAGCGCCGTTATCAACGACAAGGACATCACGCAGTCGCAAGTGAACGCTGTGATCGACGTGAAATCGGTGGATACGCGCGTTCCAGATCGCGACAACGACCTGCGCAGCCCGAACTTCTTCGATGCCGACAAATACCCGACCATTGAATTCAAGTCCAAGCGGATCGTGAACAGCAGCGGCAAACTGCAGATGATCGGCGACCTGACCATGCACGGCACAACACGCGAGGTCACGCTCGACGTGGACGCGCCAACGGCGGAGCTGACCGACAATTCCGGGAATCAGCGGAGAGGATTCTCGGCATCAACCACGATCAACCGGAAGGACTTTGGCGTGGTCTGGAGTCACAACTTGAAGTCGGGCGAAGCCGTGGTCAGCGACAAAGTGAAGATTCAGATTGATGTGGAGCTGGTAAAGAAGAAGGGCTAGCAAAGACCGCTCAGTACAACTCGTCGATTGAAAACGGGCGTCCCCGACCCTCCGGCGGGCAAGATTGCCCCTCACTCCATCAACAACGATTACCGCGGTTTCGTGATCGCCCCCTCTGACGCCGAATGCACCAGGGCTGCGTACTTGGCGAACACGCCTGCCGGGTATTTGGGCTTCGGCGCCTTCCATTGGGCCATGCGCTGCTTCAGCGTGGCGTCGTTGATCTCGACTTCCAGCTTGCGCTGGTTGATGTCGATGTGGATCATGTCGCCTTCGCGGAGGGCGGCGATCGGGCCGCCCAGCGCGGCTTCCGGCGCGACGTGGCCGACCATCAGGCCGCGGGTGGCGCCGCTGAAGCGGCCGTCGGTGAGCAGCGCGACGGTGTCGCCCAGACCTTCGCCGACAATGGCGGCCGTCACGCCCAGCATCTCGCGCATGCCCGGACCGCCTTTCGGGCCTTCGTAGCGGATGACGACCACGTCTCCGGCTTTGATCTGCTTGCTGGTGACGGCCGTCATGGCGGCTTCTTCGGAATCGAAGACGCGCGCCGGGACCGCGGTGCGTCAGGCGCTCGTGTCCGCTGATCTTCACGACGCAGCCTTCCGGAGCGAGGTTGCCTTTCAGGATGACCAGGCCGCCGGTCTTCTTCAGCGGCTTGATCGAGCGGAGCGATCACCGGCTGGCCGGGCGTTTCTTTCGCGGCGCTGGCTTCTTCGGCAAAAGTCTTCCCCGTCACGGTCATCGTGGATCCCTGCGCAAGCTTTGCCGTCGAGCAGGCGCTTGGCGATGACCGGAATGCCTCCGGCTTTGTCCACGTCGGCGGCGACGTATTTTCCCGCGGGCTTCAGGTCCGCCAGCAGCGGCGTGCGCTCGCTCACTTTCTGGAAGTCGTCGATGTGCGAGCGGCACTCCCATCTCGCGCGAAATCGCCAGCAGGTGCAGCACGGCGTTGGTCGATCCGCCGGTGCAGGCCACGCCGGCAATCGCGTTCTCGAACGCGGCGCGCGTCAGGATGTCGTTCGGACGGATGCCTTTCTTCAGCAGATTCATCACCACCTCGCCGCAGCGGAACGCGACTTCGTCCTTGCGCGGGTCCATCGCGGGAACGCCGTTGAAGCCCATGGGCGAGAGGCCGATCAGTTCCATCACGGTGGACATGGTGTTGGCGGTGTACTGGCCGCCGCACGCGCCTGCGCCCGGGACAGGCGACGTTTTCGAGTTCGAGCAGTTCGGCGTCGGTCATCTTGCCGGCGGCGTTCGCGCCGACCGCTTCGAACACATCCTGAATGGTGACGTCTTTGCCGCGATACATGCCGGCGCGATCGTGCCGCCGTAGAGCACCAGGCCGGGCAGATTCATGCGCGCCAGCGCCATGGCGGCGGCGGGAATCGTCTTGTCGCAGCCCACGACGCAGACCACCGCGTCGAACAGCTGGCCGCGGCAGACCAGTTCGATGGAGTCGGCAATCACTTCGCGGCTCACCAGCGAAGCCTTCATGCCTTCGGTGCCCATGGTCTCGCCGTCGGAGATGGCGATGGTGTTGAACTCCATGGGCGTGCCGCCCGCGGCGCGAATGCCTTCTTTCACCTTGGCCGACAGGCGGCGCAGGTGGAAGTTGCAGGGCATGGTTTCGATCCAGGTGTTGGCGACGCCGATGAGCGGCTTCGCGAGATCGTCGTCGGTGAAGCCGATCGCCTTGAACATGGCGCGCGCCGGAGCGCGGTCGCGCCCGTCGGTGATGCCGCGGCTGCGATGTTTGAGGTCCATAGGGGTAGAGATTACGACAATGGAGTGGAAAGTAGAAATCCCATGCGTTCGGACCTATTCTTCCACCAGCCGCAAAAACGAACTGTGATTGCTAAGATTGTTGCCATGAGTACACTCAAAGACGCCAACCCAAACGCACGCGAATTAGTGACTGAGATCATCGATAGGGCGCGCTGGTGGAGCACTCTAGGATTGATAGTTGAATTCCTCCAATCTAAACGAGTCGACAGTGTTCGTGTCGAATATGGGACCGTTCTAGAACGAGACCTTGCAGGAAAGCATCAGGCACAAAGCCAAACCGTTCAACTCACCGATTTGACAGGAGTGGTACAGAAAGGTTTCGATGAGGGAACGATCGAGTGGGCCAGAACTTCAGACTTTCTTTTCCACCCGCTTGGCGCAGACTTGGCCTTTATGCTCTGCAACGATGCCGACGTACACTTTGCTTCTTCGGATTCACTGCTGCTGATGGAATTAGGTCACAAAATTCGCGACAGTGGCGTGAAGGTTTACGATTCGGGGAGACTCATTTAGGACTGAAGCGCACCGGGAATGCAATGCAAACCTTCTTGTTTGTACTCGGGACCGCCGTACTGGGAGTGGGAAGTCTAGCGGTCCTCATCGTGGGATTTATCGAACTTTGTCAACTGGCCGATGCGGGGAATTTTCCCAGAGCAGTGGCGTATCTGTTGACCGTACTATTGGCCGCTGCTGTCGCGTTTGCATGCAAGATTTCTTCCGCATGGGTGAGACGGTTTGTTAGCTCGGGGACCAAGCCATGAATCATCTGGAAAGAGCGGAACCGATGCCTCCTGCCCGTGGCCCGGAACAGAGTGATGAATTCCGGCTGAACCGCGCTTACCGATGCTTCGCCTTTCTCGGCATCGTAACGCTTCCGTTCCCCCTTCTCGACCTACGAACACAGTTTAAAGCCGCGAATGGCATTGTGGAGCGTTGGGGCGTGTTAGCCGAACTGGTTGTCATGATTCTCGCTCTTCCCACTTTTGCGGGAATGCTCTATGCCACGATTTACGGCATCCGGCAGACAGTGCGGTTCCGGCACCGACCATTAGTATTTCTCTCCGCAGTCTCCATTATTTGTGGAGGCGGGTTCCTGCTTTCCATCCCCTATTGGGATTCGTTCGGCCACGATCCACACCATGTGACGGACTATTTGCTGGGCTTCGGATTCAGCCTCTATGTAGCGGCTAACGTCCTGATACCCGCATGGTGGTTCATTAAGGGCAGGGCAATATAGAAGCAAGGCCGCTCTCCGAGACTAGCTAGAGAGCCATCGCGCATTCCAGGACCTGAGCCGAAACCGATCGCGAGTGAATTGCGCCGGTCAATGCCATCGATTCCTAGAGGGAGCAGCATACGGAATTCACTCTGACGACTCTTCTGATCGTGGCTGCAGCGATCGTGTTGCTCGTGAATTACTGCAGAGGTTCAGATTCAAAGCCAATACAACTTGAGTCCGGTGCCAGCGACCCGGCAAAAAGCAATGAGTCCCTGCTCAACCGTGCTTACGGCTGCTTCGCTTTTCTCGGCCTGGCAACGCTACCGGTCGGGGTTGGCATCTTGCTCTCGGTGCTGCACTGGATGAACTTCGATGAGGGTTCGACTGGGGGGACCTTGGTAATGTTATTTGGAATGGGTCTCGCTGTGCCGCTTTCCCTGGGAATGCTGGGCGCCTCGATATTTGGGATCGCCCAGACCGTGCGTTTACGGCATCCGGGGCTGGTCGTCCTGTCGGTGATCTCGGTCGTTTGTGGAGGCGGCATGATCGCGCTGCTGCCAAAAACGCCGGTGTGGAACGGCGCCCCCGACTTGCCGATTGTTGACTATGCAATCGGTATCGCATTCGGAATCTACATCGCCGGCAACGTCCTGATACCTGTGTGGTGGTTTACGCTCGGCAGGCGGCCCTACCGAACCCGGGCATGGGCTCAGAAATAGACTTGTGAAATCTCTTTACGCGTTCACGACCTTGGGCTCGGGTTCTTGCGTGGGCGTGGCTTTCTTCGCGTCCTTGTGCAGCCACGACATCATGCCGCGCAGCCTTGCGCCGACTTCTTCGATGGGGTGCTTCTTTTCGGCATCGCGGAGGGCGGCGAACTTTTTGCCACCGGCTTTGTTTTCCTCGATCCACTCGCGGGCGAACGTTCCGTCCTGAATGCGGGCCAGGATTTCCTTCATCTTGGTGCGCGTCTCGTCACCCACGACGATGTTGCCGCGGGTGAGGTCGCCGTACTCAGCCGTGTTCGAAATCGAGTAGCGCATGCGCGCCAGGCCGCCTTCGTAGATAAGGTCGACGATCAGCTTCATTTCGTGCAGGCACTCGAAGTAGGCAACTTCGGGTTGATATCCCGCTTCAACCAGCGTTTCGAAGCCTTTCTTGATCAGAGAGGTCAGGCCGCCGCAGAGGACTGCCTGCTCGCCGAACAGATCGCTCTCGGTTTCTTCTTTGAAGGTCGTTTGTAGAACTCCGGCGCGGGTTGAGCCGATGCCGTACGCGTAGCAGAGCGCGCTTTCATGAGCGCGGCCAGTGGCGTCCTGATGAATTGCCAGCAGCGACGGCACTCCGCGGCCTTCGGTGTAAATGCGGCGCACGAGATGGCCCGGGCTCTTGGGCGCGATCATGACGACGTCCACATCGTTCGGCGGCTGAATCGTCTTGAAGTGAATGCTGAAGCCGTGCGAAACGCCCAGCACTTTGCCGGGATGCAGGTAGGGCTTGATCTGCGACTCGTAGAGTTCGCCCTGGGTCTCGTCGGGCGTGAGGATCTGGATCCAGTCGGCGCGCTTGGCGGCCTCGTCGGGCGCGACCACGACCATGCCGTCGGCTTTCGCCTGCTGCGCCGAGGGGCGGTTGGGGTCGAGGCCGACAATGACTTTGTATCCGCTGTCGCGGAGGTTTTGGGCCTGGGCGTGTCCTTGACTGCCATAGCCCAGGACGGCAATGGTCTTGCCCTTCAGATGCATTCGGGTTTGCATCTTTTTCGTAAAAAACTGTAGCCACGGGAAACTCCTCATTTGTGACAAGGGAGACACGAGCAGGCCCTTGTGAAATATCCGGACAGGGTAACAGAAGGGCGAAGCCGCGACACCGAAAGCCGACCGGTCGGTCGGTCAAGGTATGGTAGCGAGCGGTGGTGGGGCTGTCAAGGGGAAGGGGGGCGATCCTTCACATTTGCCGCGGCTTGGGCCGCGAACTTGAATCTCCGAGCCTTGATGTGTTGTCAGTAGCGCCGGCGTCCCGCCGGCAGTCGCGAGGGCGTCCTCGCCCTCGCTTTCATCTTGCGGTCGAGGCGGCGGGCGAGACGCCCGCCGGACTGCCGGCGGGACGCCGGCGCTACGGAAAGACGGTGAGACCGACAGCTAACCGGGAACCAAACGCCCAGAGCCCAAAGCCCAGCGCCGACTTTTGTTACCATGTCGCACGTGACTCGCGAAGCGACACTCGACTCCCGCCAGGACATTCTCCGGACCGCCGCCCGACTTTTCCAGCAGCGCGGCTATGACGCGACTTCCATGAACGACGTGGCCGCCGCGCTCAAGCTCAGCAAGGGCGGCCTATACCACCATTTTCAGAGCAAGGACGAGATGCTGTTCCACATCATGAATCACGCGCTCGACATCACCGAGGAGCGCGTGGTCAAAGCGGTGCGCGGCGTGCAGAGTCCGGAGGAGCGCCTGCGCATGCTGATTCGCCTGCACATCGAGGTGGTGTTGAGCGTGCGCGATCGCGAAGTCACGGTCATGCTGCACGAGAACCATCCGTTGCCGCCGTCGTTGCGCAAGCAAATTAACCAGCGGAAAAAGGATTACATCCATTTCGTCGAGGGCGTGATTGCCGATGTGCAGAAGCAGAAGGGGTCGAAGGGAAGTGTTTCACCTCGCGCGGCGGCGCTGGCGCTGCTCGGCATGATCAACTGGATTTACCAGTGGTACAAACCCGAAGGCCGGCTGCAGGCGCAGGATCTGATTCCGCAGTACACCGAGTTGTTGTTTGCGGGAGCATTCTTGTAGGCAAGTTCAGGATTCATTCGATTTGATAAAGCGCCCCGCATTCGGGTTTTCCTTTGCAAGAGTACAACCGCTGAACCGGACCCTATACGGAGAGCATGACGCCACCAAATTTCTTTGATCTCCCCACAGTTTCGGCCGAGCGAGCGCAGGCCGGTAAACTTTATAGGGAATTTATTCGCGTGCCTCTGCTGAGTGTCGGCGTGTACGTATTGCCGGCGGGCGGAACTGATCCGCAAAGGCCGCATCGTGAAGATGAGGTTTACTACGTAGTGCGCGGGCGGGCGCGCATGCGCGTGGGGTCGGAAGAGCAAGTGGTGAAAGCCGGCAGCCTGATTTTTGTGGCCGGCGCGGTGGAGCATCGTTTTTTCGATATCAGCGAGGAACTGGAAGTTTTAGTATTTTTCGCGCCCGCCGAGTCAGCGACCTGAAAGGCGGCTTTGGTTGAATGACGGGCAAAGACACTTCGGACCTCTGCATTTTGCCGATGCTCGCCAAACACTGGCCGCAAGTGGAGCGCATCTACCTTGAAGGCATCGCCACTGGGAATGCGACGTTCGAAACTGAGTCTCCCGGATGGCAGAACTGGGACGCGAAGCATCACCGGCATTCGAGGCTGATTGCGCTTGAGGGTGCAGATCTGCTGGGATGGGCGGCGCTCAGTCCGGTCTCAACGCGCCGAGTCTATTCAGGAGTCGCGGAAGTTTCCATCTATGTAGCCCAAGCAGCACGTGGCCGAGGCGTGGGACAAGCCTTGTTGGCCGTGCTGGTCGAGCAGTCGGAAAAGAACGGGATCTGGACTCTTCAGGCCGGAATCTTCCCGGAGAACCGGGCCAGCATCGCTCTGCACAAAGTTTATGGATTTCGCGAGGTGGGCGTTCGCGAGCGGATCGGTCAGCTTCGAGGCGTGTGGAGAGATGTCGTGCTGCTGGAGCGCCGAGGGCGAGACGCCCTCGGGACTGCCGGCGAGACGCCGGCGCTACCTAAGACCTAACACCTAACGCCCAAGACCTGACCTGTCACCTGTGACCCGCTCTCACGCTCTTGCCGCTGCCATCTCTTTCCCGGGGACCCAATAGATTTCTTCACGCAGGAATTCTTTGGTGAAGCCGATGCGCTTCAGGATTCCCTTCCCGTGCTCGATCATCTCGGGGTGGCCGCACAGGTAGCCGACGCCGTTTTCGCCGGTGACTCCCCAGGAGTCGGAGTATTTGCGGATCAGTTCATCGACGCGGCCGACTTCGCCTTTCCAGTTCGGGTCGTCCCAAGGGCGGCTCACGGTCGGGACATACTGCAGCCAGGGAGCCTCTTCAGCGTACCGCTGTAATTCTTCGACGTAGCCGAGTTCCCACGAACGGCTCGCGCCATTCAGGAGGAACAGCTTATGTTCACCCTGGAATTTTCCTTCTTTCCAATCTTTGTACAGCGTGCGCACGAAACTCACGTAGGGCGCGACGCCCGTCACCGTGCAAACGAGCAGGTGATTCTTTCGGCCGCTCGCCGTGTCCAGCACGAAACGGCCTTTCGACGCTTTGCGCATGAGCAGTTCGTCGCCGGTCTTCAGCGCGTGGATCTGCGGGGTCAACTCGCCGTGCGGCACCAGTTCGAAAAAGAACTCCACTTCGTTCTCGTATGGAGACGATGCGATCGAGTAGGGGCGTTCGGATCGTTTCTCTACGCCTTCGATGCCCAGCGTGGCGTACTGACCCGGAGTGAACTTGAACTCCGCGCCCGGATCAATGCGAATCATCCAGAGTTCGGGCGCAAGGTCGACGCGCTTGGTAATGCGCGCACGGTAATGCTTGTCGCTCATGGTGGTCATGGGTAATTCCCTTGGAAAGGTTACTCCCCCTACAGACGCCGATTCATTCCAAAAAGATGTCATACATTGCAAGATACGGCAAACCGTCCGGATTTCGTCCCATTCAGGGACTAATGAGTAGGCCATTACTGAAGGACATGTTAGGTCGGATACAAAACGAAGGCCTCAGAGGAGGCCCGAGAGAGAGCTTCGAAATGATTATTTCTGCAGGTTGCTGGAGGCCTGATGGGTCCGCCAATCGGGCACCTGCTGGCTGCGCAGGCGGTCGGGCTTGGAACTGCTGGCTTGCAGTGCTTGAGTGGCACTCGCTCCGCCAAAGGTGAAGACCGGTCCGACGGAAACTCTGAAATTGTTTTGGGTCACATTGTTCCCGCCGTCGAAAATATTGTGCCGCGTCATCACGTAGTCGGCTGATGTGCGGAAGCTGACCAGGCGAGTTACGTGCACCTGAATGCCTCCGCCAAAGGCCGCCGCGAAACCGTTCTGCGAAGCCGACCCGACGCCGGCAAGATTGCCCTGCAGGCGGTCCATGCCGATAAGCGCATGCGCAAATGCACCCTTCGCGAAATTGAAGCGCGGTCCAGCCATGACTGAATAGTCGTTCAAACGGAGCGCAACTCCACTGGCGTTGATGGTCTTGTAATAGCCGCCGCCGTCCGCTTCCACCGCCCACGGACCCATCAGACGCGTGGCCACGGAGGCTTCCCACCCATTTGCATTCTGGCGCGAGCCCAGACCATTAGTATCGATGCTGGTGAAGGAAAATCCGCCGAACAGGTTGATGCCCGAGAATCCTGAACTCATGGTCGAAGACAGAGCTGGATGGGATGGCGAACCCGAATCGATCGCTTGCTGTCCGAAAGCGCCAATGGTGATGAGAAGCAGAAATGCGATTGCTCCCTTCATGCAGTCCCCCAGTGCCCCTTGGCGGAATTTAGTCTCGCGGAATCAGTAGAGCGGACTAGCGAGAGGTGCTCAACTTACGAAAGGATGGGAACGCGAGTTGTCCTTTGACTTTCACCGGGCGGGCGGAGGGACAATATGGTGGGGGATTTCCGACATCGAGTCTTGAGAATACAGTCAACGGTTGCTCGCGTTCCAACATCCCCGCCTGAGACCTGAGACCTGAGACCTGAGACCTGACACCTGAGACCTGAGACCTGACACTGACACCTGACCTGAGACCCTAGCGTTACTGGCCGACTTCCGTGATGCTGGGAGGGGAATACGGCTGCGCGGGCGCGGCGCGTAGCTTCTCAAGGTTAGCCAGGGTGGCGTCCCATGCCTTCTTGTTCTTCTTGGTGTGGATGGGCGCGTTCAGATCCGCATAAAACTCGAGGATGTTCTCCTTGAGCTGTGGGGTCAGGTGTTCAAATTTTTTGTCGGCCATCTGTTTCACTAGGTGCTCGTAGGTTTTGTCGGTGAGGGCATACTCTCCGGCCTTGGTATCCTGGCCCGTGTCGAAATCCTTGTTCGGAAGTTTCAGATCCCGGACGCGCGTGTTGTGGAGCAGCTGGCCATAGTCCTCCACGGTTCCGTCGACGCTCTTGATGTACATATCCTCGGTGCGCTGCGTGGGGATCTTGAACGCAAGAGCGCTGAACGGCCCTACCTTCGGGACGATGCGGAGGAAGAATGCGAGGACTCGGGTACCGAAGCCGGGCTTGCGGTACGTCGTGCCCCATTCCTTTTCGTATTGCTTGCGCGACAGGTAATACAAAAACTTCTTCTTGTTGAAGTTCGGTGTATCGCGGACGATGGCTTGCTTGCGGGCTGTGAGCGCGACCCTGGTCATTTCCGGTATCACGATGCTGATCGAGCGGCGGAACGTACCAATGGCGAGATCGGTATTGCCGAACACGTCGTCCAGCTGGAGTCCATAGGTGCGGTCGAAGGTCCGGTTCAGCAGGTCCTTGCAGACTTCGAATCCGACGAAATCGTGGTAGCGGTCTGAGGTGTAGCGGTTCTTCGCGACCTGCACCATGTCAAAACCAAATTCGGTGCGGATGTGCGCTTTGGGATCGTCGTTGTAGGTGGCGCGTTCGCCGAACTTTCTCCCGAGCTTCGGAAATTCAATGGTCACTACGCGGTTGATCACCGGGTGTCCAGTGTTGTCAGCCGCATAGTGAGAGAGCGCACCCAGGGCGAACGCGTACTCGTTCAGATCGGTCGATTCCTGAATCATGATTACGACGAAATCGCCGCTGCGCGCGTAGTGCAGAAGATCGCTGAAATACTTGTTGCCGAAAGGGTAGTAGCCCATGTCCTGGATCAACGATCCGCCATAGGCGAAGGCGTGCGCTTTGCGCAGGTCTTCTTCCGTTGCATTCGGGTAGCGTCTTTTGAGCAACGGCACGATCTGATCTTTCCAGAGAAGATCGATGATCTCCTCGTGGGTCAGGACCGAATACGCAGGACACAGATGAGTTGTGAAAAGGAACAGAAACAGCAGCAGCGCTGCCCGTAGGGGGCGCGCTGCCTTCAACCTTCGCACGAATTGGAATGGCATCTTTGTCATGCCGCGGCAGACAGCCGGCGCAAGAACATAAGATGCCAGCGCGGAATGCGCCGGGCGGAATTTATTACTGCCCTAACATCAACACAATAAAGGAGTCCGGGAGCACAGGCGGCCGCGGGTGCGGATTATCTGCTGTTGGTGCCGCCGCCTGGCCGAATTTCGCTGTGACGGTGTAGACGTTGTGCGTTTTGGGATCGAGCGCCATGGTGCGCGCGCCGCGTTGCGTGGGGATGTTTGTCACGCTGAACTTGCCGGGCGAGTCTTCGTGCGCAACGGTCAATATTCCCTCACCGCAGGACGCGAAAGCGAGGCCGGTCTCTTCGTCGAATGCGGTTGCATCCACGCCGTCGCCGATCGGAATTGTGGCGAGAATCTTTCCGCTGTCGGCGTCGACGACCGGCATGACTTTGTTGCCGCAGCCCACGTACAGGCGCCGTTTCTTCGTGTCGATGGCGAGGCCGCTGGGTTCTTCGCATCCGGCGAGCGGCCAGCGTTGCGTGACGGTAAGCTTATTTGCGTCGAGCGCAAATAGTTGATTCTTGTCTTCGAGGTTGACGAACACTGTGCCTTTGCCGTCGCTCTGCGCGAACTCCGGCTTGCCGCCTAGCGGGATGGTGCCGACGACTTCGCCCTTCTGCGCATCGATGGCGGTCGAATCCTGACTGCCCGCATTGAATGTGAAAACGCGCTTGGTTGCCGGGTCATACCAGATGGCGTCCGGTCGCTTACCCACCTTTATCTTGTTCAGCGTCTTTAAAGTCTTCAGATCGAAGACGCTGACGGTGTCTTCGCGGCCATTGCTGACGAAGCCTTTGCCGATCTCGGGAACAAGGGCGACTCCGTGCACGCCGGGAGTGTCGGCAATTTCGCCTATGGGCTTGCCGGAATCTGCATCGACCACCATGACGCGCGTAGCGCGCGCGATGTAAAGGTGTCGCGCGTCGGGATCGACCTTCAGATAGTCCCAGCCGCCATCTCCGCCGAGCGTCCACGTGTGGAGGATGTGATACGAAGGCGCAGCTGCCATTGCAGTGGCGAGAGCAAGAAGGATGATCAAGGAAATTGTTAGGCGGGAAGATTTCATGATGACCTCCGAGTACCGGCGGGAGATGCGCTCCACAGCTTACAGGATCGTCACCAAGAGAGGTAGCGTCGAAACTCTGTTTGAGGGCAAGATACGAGCGACGGCGGGGACGCCGTCGCGACTGCCGGCGAGACGCCGGCGCTACTAAAACCACCAGCGTCGAAAACTTTCAACAGCTATGCGAGAAAAGAAGCCGTGTGAGCCTCTCTGAGACCTGAGACCTGAGACCTGAGACCTGAGACCTGAGACCTAAGACCAAAGACCTGTCACCTGACCTGCTACTCCGTCATCTTCGCCACGTGCAGCGCATAACCCGTCTTCGGCAAGAGCGACGTGAGCTCGAACGCCTTGAACCCATCGCCGGCAACTTCTGTATGGCGATAGAGTCCAGGTTCGCTGTCCACGGTCTCGTGTCGGCCGTGCAGGTCCGCCAAAAATTCCTGAGCGGCTTTCTCGCTCGCCTGTGCTCCCTTGGCGCGAGTTACCACGGCTTCCGTTGCATAGGAGCGCACTAGCTTCGGCCAATATTTTTCGAGCAGACTAGCGCTCGCGAAAATGTCGGCCCACACGAATTCGCCGTTCACCGCCACCACCACGCCGAGGGCATTGCGATCACGCAGTTGCTGGATCGTGCTCGCGTATTCCTTCTCCACCGAACCGGCCACGGAGTCGACTTTTCGGGAGACCTCCGTGTTCTGCATGACCTTGGCGTAAGAAGTCATCTCTGCGACATCGCGTGCAGCACGCGGTGCTTCTGCTTCGAGACTTTGCGACATCTGCGTTCGCGCTTTGGCCACTTCCGCCCACACTTGCTGCTGATCTTTGTCGGCCATCGCCTTGCCGCGCACCGACGGCGCCGCCATGGCTCCGTTCACTGTGCTGGCCGCGAACTTGCCGCTCGCGCCGACCCAGCGCCCTGGTTCCACGCAGAATACGTCGAGGTCGATCGGGTCGCTCTCGGCTGGCACGATGCGATCTTTCGCGATAACGCGATCCTGCTTCCCGCCGGTGACAATCTCACCCGCCAGCAGCAGCAGAGGACGTTTTGCATTGTTCACCAGCACGAGCTTGTTCACCTGCGCGCCGGTCTGTTCCTGGTATTCGGGGCGAAGAACTCCATGACTCCCGCGCGGAGGACGCCGGACCATGCCGCGCACGCTGCCGGATTCAGTGACTTCGACTTCGCCCGATTTCAGGCCTTCGTCCAGCGTGAGAAATCCGCCGTGTCGTGGGAGGTGGAAGCGACCACCGGAAAGACAGTGAGGTTGCCGTGCCGGATCGGTGGTAGCACTTTGTAATCGGCGGCGGAAGGCTCCCCTGCAAAAGCCTGCCACCGCCCGCCGACGGCCAGAGTCACCGCAAGCGTCAGCAATACGAGACCCAGAAACGCGTTTCTCTTCATGGCATCCTCCGCGAGCGAAGCGACACCGCGACTGATGGGCGCATCCTAATGTTTCAGGGCGCCCGTGCTTCCCTGGCTGGTGGAGGAACGGGAATTTCGTTCTTCCTTGCACAGAAAAAAATGGATAGCATCGGCAATGACGGCGAACCGATGAACCGCGCCACGCAACCCGTTTCCGCACCGACGGACGACATGCAACGCCTCGCGCAGGAATTGCATGCGAAAAGCGGCGGCGCGCAGTTTGCCATCAGCGCTGACGACTTTGCCGTCATCCTCGGAGAGGTCTCACAGAAATACCTCGGGGCCGCATCCACCACGCTGGTGCGTGAGTTTTGCCTTTCGCTGAAGATCGAAGAGCTGGTGCTGGCGCGCGCGTGCGCCGCCGGCAACGAGCGCGCGTGGGAAGTGTTCATGGCGCGCTATCGCGAAAAACTTTACGAAGTCGGATTGCAGATCACGCGCGAAGAGTCAGCCGGTCGCGAGCTTTCCGATTCGCTCTATGCGGATTTGTATGGCACGGGTGGCCGCGATGGCGTGCGTGTTTCGAAGCTGGCGTCGTACACAGGCCGCGGATCGCTCGAGGGCTGGCTGCGAACCGTGATGGCGCAGGAGCACGTGAACCGCTACCGCCGCCAGAAACGCCTGGTCAGTCTCGACGAGGAAACAGAAGAAGGCACACAGTACGCGGCGCCCACGTCGGCTCCGGCTGCCGACGGTCGATCCGCGGCTTGAGTCGGCGACCGACGAGGCGTTGGTTTCGCTGTCTTCCGAGGAACGATTCATGCTGGCCGCGTACTATCTCGACGGCCGCACGCTGGCGGAGATCGCGCGCATGCTGAGGGTGCACGAATCCACCATCAGCCGGAAACTCGACAAGCTGGCGAAATCGCTGCGGAAACAGATTCTGGCAGGTCTGGGCCGCCGGGGCCTGAGCCGGCGCCAGGCGGAAGAGGCGCTCGAGGTCGATGTGCGGGATCTCACGTTGAATCTACGAGATCGGCTGGCGCAAGATTCTTCCGGCGATGCGTTCCATAAGAAGAGCGTGGAAGCCCCGGCGCGAGATGGTGGGGGCTAAGTCGATCAGGAAATTGCGGTACAGAGCGTTACGTGCGGCGCACTTAAGAACTTCATGGAACATCTTCCCAATATCGTGCGTGAGCGGCTGAAGGCGCAGGCGGGCGGGGATCACCCCGACGCCGACTTGCTGACGGCGTTTGCCGAACAGGCTTTGCCCGAGCAGGAACGCTTGCTTGTACTGACGCATCTCTCGCGCTGCGCCGACTGCCGCGACGTTGTAGCGTTGGCCGTCCCTCCCGTGACGGTCCCTTCTTCGTTAGACACCGCCCGACCGGCTCCCTGGTTCCAATGGAGGGTTCTGCGCTGGGGAGCGGCAGTGGCCTGCGTCGTGATTGTCGGATCGGCCGTGCTTTTGAAGCGCGAGGCAATGGCGCCAAAGAGTGCGAGCATCGCAGTCGTTCGCAAGGACCAGCAGTCGGAGCGGCAGGCCTATGAGCGCACCGACCGGATGGCCAACGCGTCGTCGGCCCCACAGATGAAGGAATCGATTCCTTCGGCCATGCGCGCTGAGGCTGACAAGGATGTGGGACAACTCCGCGACCGGGCATTGAAGTCGGCAGTTTCGCCAAAGCTTCCACCGGCGCCGCCAGCTCATCCACCGGCACTGTCTGTAATGGACGAGAAGAAACTAGTCGTCAACGGAGCGTTGGGAGCGACTGCCGCGAACGGCGGTTATGCAGTCGGAATGAAAACGCAGGGGGCAGCGTGGGACGTTGCTGCCGCTCAAGTCACTGCTGAAACAAAAAAACCGGCACCGGAGTCCAAGGCCGTCGCAGACTCAACCGTACTGGAAAAATCAACGCAGACGGTGCAAGTGGAATCGGCGTCGGCAGCCGCGCCGGCACCGGCGGCTCCCTCCGCGCTCGAAAACGAGTTATCGGCCGACAAACGCGAAAGCCCAGGGAAGGCCAAGGCGGCCATCGGTGCGATGCAGGGTCAGGGTGAATCGCAGTCATACTCGCTAGCGGCGAACCAGGCCGCCCGCTCGGAAGAAACCGTCGCGCAGAAAATGGATCGCTCGAAGCTCCGCCGTTCGCTGGTCAGCCGCTGGACCATTTCCGCCGATGGCCAGCTGCAGCACTCGGTCGACGCCGGACAAACCTGGCAACCGGTCAGCGTTGCAGCGAAAGCGAGTTTCCGCGCCCTCTCGGCCAACGGACCCGACATCTGGGTGGGGGGCGCTGCGGGATCGCTCTATCACTCCCGCGATTCCGGCTTCTCCTGGATACAGGTGAAACCAACTTCCGGCGGAACGAGTCTGAGTGCAGACATTTCTGCGATCGAGTTCACCGACATCCTGCACGGTAAGATCACTGCGGCTAACGGCGAAAGCTGGATCACCGAAGACGCCGGCCAGACCTGGCGCAAGCAGTAGTAGGCGCATTGTCATCCTGAGCGAAGCGAAGGACCTCTGTACCCTTTTGCAACTAGCACAAATTCAAAAACAACTTCACTTCACCAGATAAAACGCCTCCTGCCGCGGGATGAAGAACTTGTACCCGTCGTCGGTAAGGTACGCGTCGTCTTCCATCATGATGTACACCTTCTGCCCATCCCACTCAGGAACCGCCGTCTGCGTATTCAATTCCACCGAGAGGTACGCGCCCTTGCGCAAAGGCTTTGCCGCGGTGGCGCCGATGTCGCTCCGCTGCGTGGAACGGAAATCAATGCTCGGCCCCAAGCCGTGCCCTTGGTTGCCGATGGGATGGCTGTAAATCTGCGCCTCGATCCCCTTCTGCTTCATCTCGTCCATAGTCTGGCTGTAGACCTCAGAGGCAAGCTTCGCGGGCCGTGCCGTATGCGTAAGCGCGTCCTGCAGCGTGTTCGTGTTCTTCATCGCGTTCTTCAGGCCCGCGGGAGCATCCTTCTCGCCGGGTAACAGCACGTAAGCCATCTTCTGCCAGTCGGTGTTCAGGCCCATGTAGGTGATGCCGAAGTCGAGGTGCACCACGTCGCCGCGCTCGATCACGGTATCTTCGGACGCTACCGCCAGAAATCCGCGCGACGTGTCGTTCTTCTTACTCTTGCGCTGGACGCGCAGATCTGGCTGAAACCACGTGCCTACTCGGTTCTCCCACAGTTGGTCGTAGAGCCAGCGGCGCACGTCGCCCACCGTCGTCTTGCTGGGATGGATGACTTCGCTCGACAGCGCCCGGCGTGTTAGCGAATCCGTCAGTTGCACCATGGCCGTGTACGTCGCGAACTCTTCCGGAATGCGCGTATCGAGATAGTCTTCGATCAGGTCGGCGGCGGGAACGAAATGCTGCGGCGCGTCTGAGCCCATCTTCTCGGCGATCAGGTTGTATGTATCGTACGTGATGCTGCGCTCGACTCCGCGCCGTGCGCCGTAGCTCAGGGCAATCTTCTTCGGCTTGTACTGCTCGTAAAGTTCGGGCAGCACTTTTTCGGCGGGGCGCGGTTCGTCGGGCGACTCGAAGAATTTCTTCAGATTCTCTTCAGAGAAGCCGGTGATGGCGATCTTGCGCAGCCCCTTGTCGCCGGTATCGACGAAAACAAAGTAGTCACGGCCTCCAGCATAAGGTCGCGGCGGTGCGATGTACTGGGTCAGCGGATCGTCGTGGAATTCCTCGTTAACGACGATCCACATGTCGATGCCGTGGGCGCGCATCATGGGAAGAATCATTTCATGACGCTTCACGAGCCACTGTTCGCGCACGGTGAGTTGCTGCGACCAGGGCAGCAGAGCCGCGACTTTGCTGGCGGGTTTTTGGGCCAGCGCGGGTGCCGCCAGTACGCAACTGAGAAGGAGGATGATTCGCGATCGCATGGTGGGCCTCGAAGGCAGTCTGAGAGAACGGTCATGTTCCATGACGCGCGCGCGGATGTCAAATGAGACTGGGGCGCAAGCGTTGGAGCCTCGGATATCCGCTAGTTGCCTGGCCGCGGTTCGCGCCTAAAATATCGGCCATGGGCGAAGGCAAATCATTGCTGGCGGACATCCTTCACCAACGCTGTCCACGCTGCCGGTCGGGAAAGATATTCCGAGGCTCCGCCTTTCTGGGCTTTCCAAAAATGAACGAGCGTTGTGCCGCCTGCCAACTGCGCTTCGAACGGGAAGCCGGATACTTCCTTGGAGCCATGTACATCAGCTATGGCCTTGCCTTGGTGATTATCACGGTGCTGGCGACCGTGTTCTGGCTCATCACGAAATGGTGGATTACAGACGACGTCATTTGGGCAGTCGTGCTTTTTCTGCCCCTGGCTCCGGCCATCACATATTTTTCGCGCGTGCTCTGGATTTATTTTGACCAGGCAGTGGACCCGGATCGAAGTTGAAGGTGCATGTGCCACTCGTCAGCTCTAGTCGTCAGCAGATCTAGTTGAAGACTGGCGCCTGAAGACTGGAAGCCGGGGATCAGAGCGAGTTCGTTGTGCAGCATCAGGGCGTGATTCGCACCGCGCTTGTAAATTCTTTGCGAACAACGCTGGCGGAGTTTTCTGAAATGTCGTGGGGTAACTGGCGTGGAACGCAAGTGTGGGTACTGAACTTTTTTCTTTGCTATCAGAAAGTTTGCGCGGTTCGTTGGATCGCTCTCGTGTTCGCCAGCGTGTTACTTAAGTGAGACTCACGAAGATTACGCACCAAGATCCAGAATTACCAAGGTGACATTTACGGCCAAGAGGAGTGGCCGTATTATCCGCTCGTGGTTTGGCAGTTCTGGGGGAGGGCTGCCGAGGCGTCTTGAACATAGTTCAGGACGCTTTTAATTTTTGGGAGCAGGTCACAGGTGACGGGTCACGGTCACACTTGAGAGATCGGGGTGGCGTCATCTGGAGCCCAAGGCCCAAGACCCAAGGCCCAAGGCCAAACCGCTTCCGTCACCCGTGACCTGTCGCCTGTCGCCCGCTCTTGAACCTTCTTCTACTGCAATGCATCTAATGCGAGTGTTAGAATTTCGTGACCACCGTAAGTGGTATAGCACTCATACCGGTGCCGCGACCGGCTGTTGCAACACCGGGGCCGGAACGAGGTACCTGGAGGAACTATGAATGATTCAATTGTCGAAGTTACCGATGCGAACTTCGACGCTAATGTATTGAAATCCGACAAGCCTGTCCTGATCGATTTCTGGGCGACCTGGTGCGGCCCCTGCCGCGCGATTGCCCCCATCGTGGACGAGCTGGCAACCGAGTATCAGGGCAAAGTGAAGGTCGGCAAGATGGACGTCGACCGCAACTCTGCCACCCCGATGCGCTATGGCGTCCGTGGAATCCCTACCCTGCTCGTCTTCAAAGACGGCCAGGTGAAGGAGCAGATCGTCGGCTACGTGCCCAAAGAACAGATCCAGAAGGCGCTCGACAAGCACGTTGGGTAGGTTCGGATTTCGTAAAGAGTGAAACGCCCGGTTTCAGAGCCGGGCGTTTTTTCTGGTCAAGGTGGCCACCAGCGAGAAGTCTTGAGTTAGCGGCTCGTCTTTCGTGGATCGCATTGCCGCGCAGTTCCTTAGGCTTGTCATCCTGAGGAAGCGAGGCGCCAGCCGGGCGCCCCGAAGGACCTATGCATTCGGCTGCTTAAGATGAAGTGGGAATGCGGCGTCGGTACGTTTTCCCTGACACCTGAGACCTAAGACCTGACACCAGACTAGTACTTCCGCAGCACCCCAATCACCCGGCCCTGCAGCTCGACTGCAGTCGCGGGAACGATAATCGGATGCATGGCCGCATTGGAAGGCTGCAGCCGCACCTTGTCGCCCTCCTTGTAAAAGCGTTTCAAAGTGGTTTCGTCGCCGTTCACCAAAGCCACAACCAGATCCCCGTTCCGTCCGACCTTGGTCTTCTCGACCAGCACGTAATCGCCATCCATGATGTGCTCATCCTGCATCGACTCGCCGCGCACCTCGAGTACGAAGACTTCTTTCGAGCGCACGAAGTCGGCGAGCGAGATGGTGTTGCCGTCGTTCTGCTGCATCGACTCGATGGGCAGACCGGCGGCGATGCGTCCGATGATCGGCAGCACCAATCCGGTGTTCACCGCCATGGATTGCTTGAGCTTGCCCTTAGGCGCCACCAGGTCGATGGACCGGCTGCGGTTATAGTCGCGCGTGAGCAGCCCTTTTTTCTCCAGGTTCGACACGTGCTTGTGCACAGTGGCCAGCGAATTCAGCCCGAGGCCTTCCGCGATCTCTTCGAACGAAGGAGAGTACCCGCGCTCCGCCACAAATCTGGAAATGAAGTCGTACAGCTCTCGTTGTCGACGCGTGATTGCCATGGGCGGATTGTGAGCGAATAAAAGGCGAATGTCAAGTGCGATGTGCGGCTCGCGAGTCCCTCGGCCTCGAAATGGCTAACGCTCCAAAACATTCTCTCGAAGAGAGTGCGCGCTGGGGCTGGCTGTTACTGATTCTCCAGCTCGATCTTCAAGACATGAACCTGCTTCAACTTTGAATCCAGCGTCCCGATGACTTTCACCTTCTGCCCTTCGAAGCCATGTACCAGGTCTGGCCGGTCCAGGCGGTAGACGTCTTTGCTCGCCGACAATACGAGTGTGCCGCCCAGGTGCTCGATGCAATACACCGAACAGCTGTTCGAAGTCCCGCCCATCGATTTCGATTTCAGCATTTCCTGGTGAGAACGCGTCAGCGAGTGCACGTTCAATGCGCACTGGCTGTCGGAGACCTCTCCGCGAAAAATGCGAGTACTTTGGGAATGGGCAACGGCGGCTAGGCCCAACATTCCCGCCAGACACAAAATTGTCGGTCGGTTCATGGCGTTGTTCTCTACTTTCTACGGCAATACCGTCACTCTCAGGTGCATGCCTTCATGATCCTCGCTGCAGATCACTGTGCAAACGGCCTCGTACTCCCCGGGTTCGGTGGGCGCGGTCAGCACAAATTCCTGCGTGCCCGGCTTGAACATTAGATCCCAGCCTTCGACCTTGCTTCGATCTTTCGCACGCAGCAACGTGAATCCGTGGATGGATCCATCTCGATTCCAAGATTTGGCTCGGCGTGCGGTGACGCGGAGACGTATCTGCTCCCCGGCTTTCACGGTGATCTCCGGAAATCGCTGACCCGTTATCCGGTAGCGGCTATCGCGATCCGCTGTTAGTTCAATGAGTCGGGGTTCGGCAACTGCGAAGGGGAGAATCGCAATGAAAATTCCCGCAATCAAAGCAACTCGGCAAACTCGGTTTCTCATACGATGTGCTCAACTACTGCGTCATATAAAAGAGCACCAGACGCATATCTTCGTCTGTGATGGTGGCGCGCACTCGCATGTGGCGCAGCACGGTGGCCATCGCGCGCGGCGGAAACTTCTGTGGAGCCGCGTGGCAGCGTCCGCAATTTGCGCGGAATCTCTGCTCTCCCTGCGCGCGCATGGTATCGGCATCGCTTGCGTGCACGACCGGAGATACCGCGGCCGCCTCTTTCTTGTTCGACGACGCCGCGAAAGCGGTCAGCACGAGGACGAGCGCGAGAAGCAAAACCGGAACACGTTTCATGGATTGCCTCCTCGTCCCAGCGGGACCAGGAAGCGGTAAGCGATGCCCACCGTCCACTGGTTGAAATCGCCGGCCGAGCTTAACTGGCGTCCGTAACTGCCCACCAGCTTCAGACCATCTTTTAAGAAGTAGTTGACGCCGAGATCCGCTTCGCGAGTGCTCACGCCCGGCAAGCCCAGCGAGTCCGCAGTATCAGAAGTGATGTTTCCGCTAAAGAACTGCTGCCCGCGTGCGACCAGTTCCGTGCGCCGCATCGCCTTCTCCCAGAAATGGACCTGACTGAGCCGGTACGCGCCTTCGACCCAGTAGCCGCTTCCTTGATTCGATCGGACGAATTCAGAATGCATGCTCAGCGGGAGCGCCCGCGGCTGCCACGCCACGTGGAAGCCGACGGCGTTCTTGCGATCGTCCTGCAGGACTTTTTGCCAGGAAGCCCCAACTTCCAGCCGGGGACCAGGAAAGAAAAATCCTGCTCGCCCTCCAACGTGGCGTTCGGATTCAACGCCATCGATGCCGATGCTGGTAGCCGACACGTACGCGGCATAGTTCAGATTCGCGCGCGCACCCAGCGGAAAGCCTCCGCGCAGCATGGTTCCGTCACTCGAGGCAGTCGCGATCGGCAAAATCAATGGATCAGGCTGCAACGCTCGAATCCACATCGGGTAAAGGCGTTCATTGAAAATTCCGAAGGGCGTGAGAAATCGCCCCACGGTGACAGTGACGTAAGGATTCGCGATGTAGTCGGCCTGCAAGTAGTCGAGGTGCTTGTTTACCGGACCACTGAACGACCCGCCTCCACGCGGACGCTGGAACTCTCCTTCAAACTCGCCACGCGCCTCCACCAGCCACCGCTCGCCCAATGGCACAAGCAGAACGGGATTGAATTGCGTGTCGAGCAGCGTCTGGCCCGCGGTCTTGTCGGAAAGAAATCCGGCCGTTCCGCTCAAGATGGGAACAGGTTTCTCCGTATCGGTTGTTTGAGAGAGCCCGCGTGCCGGCGCGAAGAGTACAAGAAGAAACAATCCGGTCAGCCGCAGCAGCACACCTTGCCAGCGGCGATGAGACGTATTGCTTGTGAACAGATAAAGCAACTGCGAACCTCTCGGATTTCTTGGGGCGATTGTGCGCGAGGGTTCACAGAACAGGAACGTAACCGAAGTAATAACGGCACCCACGGCCACAGGAATAGTGCGTCATATCATTGAGGCCGCAGGACATCCGCCATTAGTAAAGATTGTGTCAAGAGCGGAGACAAATGCGGAGACAAGTCTGGTGGAGCGACACTCCGCGCAGATTCGCGTGTTCGCTCCACCAGATTCGACGGACTACTGCGTCACGGCTTTCAAGAAGCGGTAATAGAAATCCACGCCCTTGTAATAGGACTCCACGCAGCGATCCGCTCGTCCTGTCCCGTGCGCGCGCTGGTCGTTGCTGTCGATGGCCAGCCCGCTGACCCCGTAGGTCGGCAATGCCCGCCGATTCGTGTACACGCCGTCGGAAGCGCCGGTGCCCATCGTCGGAATCACGGGCAGCGCCCGGCCACATCTCTGCCGACCATTTTCTCCAGCGGCTGAACATCACCTCGCGGCTTAAGCGGACCGGCGAGTGCGACTTTCCTCGTCGTGCCATGATGACCTTCACTTCGCCGATTGCGCCACATAGTTCAGGGAGATCTTTGGGTCGTTCACCACATCTTGCAGCAGCTTCTGCCGAATCTCCTCGCGCGAGTGTCCCGGGCAGAATGCGGCAATTCACGTTGGCCGTGGCGCGTTGCGGCAACGCATTGTTGGCGTGGCCGGCCTGCAGCCGCGTGGCGACACAGGTCGTATGCATCGTGGAGTTGTAATACGGATCCTTCGACAGCCGCTCGATCGCTGCCTGGTCCGGAGGAGTCTTCGTGATCGCCATCATGTCGGCGGCGACCTGTCCCTTCTCCACTTTCGCCGTCTGCTGAAGAAGGCACGCGTCACATCGTTCAGTTCGAACGGAAACTGGAAGTGCTGCAGGCGCACCAGTGCGTCGGACGAGCTGGTAGATCGCGTTGTCGGGGTCGGCAGGGAACTGTGGCCGCCGGGATTGGTTACTTCCAACTCGTAGTCGGCATAGAGCTTCTCGCTGGCGTCCCATCTCGACCACGACGGGCTTGCCGTTTTCGCGTGATCGACTGCCGCCGCCGTCGCGATTGAGCACGAACTCCGCGTCGATCAGATCGCGATGGTTCTTCAGCAGCCAGTCCACGCCGTTGGACTTGCCGCCCTCCTCGTCGGCGGTCAGCGCCAGAATGATGTCGCGGTCGGGCTTGTAGCCCGTCCTTCTTCATAGCCGAATGAGGGTCGTCACCATGATCGCGTCGCGAGGCCTTCATGTCCTGCGGTGCCGCGCCCGTAGAAATAACCGTCCTTCTCGACGAGCTGAAATGGGTCGGTGGTCCAGTCCTCGCGCCGCGCCTCGACCACGTCCAGGTGGCCGATCAGCAGCACCGGCTTGTTCGCTTGCCCGTGCCGCGCAGGCGGGCCACCAGGTTCTTCTTGCGGTCGTTCGGGCCGAGCACCTGCACGTCGCTCTCGGGAAAGCCCGCGTCGCGCAGCCGCTTGGCCATCGCTTCGGCCGCGGTGGTCACGTTTCCTACGGAGTCGGTGGTGTTGATCTCGATCAGCTCTTTGAGGATGTCGTGCGAGAGCTGCCTGGTGGAATTGTCGATCTGGGCAAAGGCAATGGAACACAGAACGAACTGGCAGACGAGCACTGGATGGAAAAGTTTGCGTGGATTCAACTCGGCGGTCTCCTGGACTCGTTCTGAACGCGCGCACCAAACTACCAGAAGACGGGCCGCGCGCAAAATTCAGGAGTCTGCGATTCCCGCGAATTGAATGCAAAAATCGCTTTCGAGGTCGGATTCGAACCAGGGAAGGCCTACTAGAACGACTTGAACATGCTCGCAGGTTGGCTGAGCCCGGGCTGCTCTCCTTGCATAGCTCTTTGGCGGATCACTTTACGCACGACATAGTGTGGTCGCCCTTTGGACTCTTCGTAGACCCGCCCAACGTATTCACCGATGATGCCCAGGAAGAACAGGTTGACTCCCGAAAGAAACGTCATGACGACGAGCAATGCGGTGAAACCTTGAGGAGAGTGTAACCAGAACTTCGCGTAGATCGCATACATGGCGAATAGAAATGACACCCCAATTGCGATTGCGCCCATGATTGCGGCCGCGCGCAAGGGAGCAATCGAGAACGCAAAGATCCCATCAGAAGCCAGCTTCAACAGCTTAATCGGATTGTATTTCGTGCTCCCAGCTTGTCGGGCAGCGCGCTCCATGGGGACGCCAATCTGGCGGAACCCAACCCAGCTGCGCATACCACGCAGATAACGATGGTGCTCCGGCATTCGGCGGACTTCATCGACGACACGACGAGACATCAAACCAAAATCACCGGAATCCAAAGGTAAATGAACTGATGAGAGTGCCGCCAACAGGCGATAGAAAGCGTAGTAACAGAACCGAAGCCACCAGGCTTCCTTGCGGTTCACGCGCTGCACGTAAACAACATCGTAACCTTGGCGATACGTTTCGAGGAGAGCCGGGATCGCTTCAGGCGGGTCCTGCAAGTCTCCATCCATTAGAACCACGACGTCACCCGATACATTGTCCAGAGCCGCAGCTAAGGCCGTCTGGTGTCCGAAGTTGCGCGACAACGCAACCACCACCAACCTCGAATCCAGTTGCGCGGAAGCCTCGACTATTTCTAGAGTGCGGTCTGAACTGCCATCATCCACAAGCACAACTTCGTGAGGACCGCCCGGCAGGGTATCAAGAACAGCTGCCGTGCGCCGAAGCAGGAGAGGAACAACCTCCTCCTCGTTATAGATCGGAATTGCTATGGAGACTCGGGGGTGCTGGCTCATAAATTAGGTATTGTTAGAGTGATTGCACTCCCGTCCATCTCAGTTTTGATTTTCCGCAACCGCCATCACAGACGTGCCCAGGAAACTCTGGGGAACTAGTTCAGCACGAGCCAACAAACGAAGCATACGATTCGTTCCGCGCCCCTTTGGGTCGAAACCCGACTTGCCGTCGCCACTGGAAAGAGGTATCGCTTTTCGCACCAGGAGCAGTGGCACCAGGGGCAGGCCCCAGTAGGTAGAAACTCGTACCTTGAAACCGTTTGCTTCCAGGACCCGTAGCAGTTGGCTCGCTGAATAACGCCGAACGTGCCCTGCGGCACGATCATAGTCGGAATGGAAGAACTGGTGAGCGGGCACATTGACGAGGAGCGTTCCAGAGTCAGACAGGTGAAATTTCACGGCCTGAAGGAACCCCGACTCATCTTCGATGTGTTCAAGCACATCGAACAAAAACAGCGTGTCGAAGTGTGAACGAAACAATGGATCACGCTGGTGAATGTCGTAGCAGTACAAAGGACTCAACCGGCTCACATTCTTCTTCAAAGCGACCTCGTTGAGGTCGAAGCCGGCAACGGATATGCCAAAGTAGTCCTCTACATCCTTCTGCAATAGCCCGTTACCACATCCGATCTCTGCGGCCCGCTTTGCTCCGCTTACCCGGGGGCCGGCTATTTTCCTCATCACATCAAAACGTCGGCGAATCCAGAAGTGGTCTGCCGTGGCAATGTCGAACCACCAATCTCCCATGCTCACGGGCATCGGACGAGATAAATATTCGATTCGATGCTGTTCCATATATCGACCCCGGGATGACCGAAAATGACACTATACTCGCGTTACAAGCTGCCAATCTCTTCTTGGGCTCTAGTGGGCATTCAGAATGTTTTCCGGCAACAGCGCGCACCACACCCACATGATCATTCTGGCCATCGGCAACAGCGGGAGAGTCCTAGCTTAGCGCTTTGCGTGCACCAGGTATATCCGCTTTTCCATATCCATGGTGGCGACCTGAAGGTCGAAGCCGTCGTGGGTCATCCGAGTCGGTAACCAGTCCCAGATCCCCACACCATCGGAGTAGAGGAGAAAATCGGAGTGAGTGCCGACAAAATTCTTGAAATCGTAAACCTGGAGCGACAAGTAGGGTCGTAGCGCCGAAACGCATTTGTCCGCATTGTCACTGCCGGTATAGGTAATCGCTGTCTGGGGGTCAGCTAAGAAAACCAATCTGCGCTTCACTTCTGGAGACGCGTAATACGCAAGTGGGAGGTAAGCTATCGCATCTGAGACGACCACTGGTAGATCGGGATGTTGAGCTGTCACCACAAACCTTTCGAAGCCCTCCGCAGGAGCAAGTTTCTTCCCAAACATCGCATGCTCACGCTGCCAGAATGAGGCTTCCTGTGCGCCCAGGCTGACCAGCAGCAAAGCGCAAAACACATAGATGACCCGCCGATCCATGACCTGAAGAACGTATCGAGCGGCCAAAGGAAAGCTCAAGGCAGTCACGATTGTGTAGCGGTCAGCGAAGCCCCCATGCGAGAGTTTGAGTATGAAGAACATCGCAAAGGGCAGCGTGATGAACCCCAGCGCAAGAGCGTGCTCGTGAAATGGAATCTTGTCTGCGTCCGCAACCCGGCCTCTGATCGTGAAGCCAAAGATCAGAATTGCAACCAAGGCGGCGGCTGCGAAGCCAATACCGGGCGTAGGCGGCAGGTCAAAAAGGAAACCGTAAGATTTGAGAATTTCCATGACGGATAGATGGCCATGGTAGTGACTGCTATACGTCTTCTTAATGGCTTCCAGGAGATGCCAGTACACAATCAACGGCAGCAAGCTAGAGATAAGGGCTATCCAAACTCCCGCTCGCACACGTCGTTCGCGAAGCAGAAGCGCCAGTTCGGCCAGGCCGAACGGGAACACGGCAAAAATCGCATAGTAGTGCGAATCCACCGCTGCCGCCAGACTAAGAGCCAACAACAAACACCAAAGGAGCTTGTCTGCACGCTGATAACAAATCATGGCCAAGGCCGTACACCCCGCCATCAGGCTGTATCCTCTGGCCTCCACAGCGAATGGGTAAAACAGAACCGAGACGAGTGGGATAGCCGTGCAAATGAGCGCGTACTCGGCACGACTGGCTCTCCGAATGTAGAGAAACGTGCACAGCAACAAGACGCAGAACGCGGCGATTGACGGCAGGCGAAAAGTGACAAGTTCGTTGAACGGCAGTCGTGCAGCCGCAGCTTCCAACAGGTAGAAGGGCGGGGGGTGAGAATCTGCAGCGTTTGCGAGCGCTCCGCGAATTGCACTCAACCTCTGGAGTCGCGCCAGTCCAATGGTTATTACCTCATCGCACCAGAATGGCTTCGCGGCCGCGCGCAGCACACCGGTGATTCCCACGTACGTCACCATGAGTCCAAGACTCACGTTTGCCAGTTTTTGGGTGTTGAATCCCATGTCGGACGGGTCGAAGCACTCGGATTCTATAGGGTCTTCTCGCAAAGCCGCAAACATTGATCATTTTCTTTCAAGAGATTCCTTTGCTCGTCGCCGTGAGAGTTCAGCGGACTCAGGGCTGAGTCGCGCTCGTTATCTCAAATTAAGAGTGTACGGGCTCAGTTGAGAAACTATTCCTGCGCCTTGTCGGGGAGAATCAACTGTGCATCGGCGGAGAGTTTGGGACCAAGCGTGTCAGGCCGCTCAACAACGCTCGCGGTTCCGGGATCGGGGAAGTGATAAAGCCGAATCGTTTTGCCAACGTAAGCGTCGGGTTGGTGCTCCTCAAAATGATTGAAATACTCGAGAGGCAGGGACGTGTGGAGAACGTCTCCTATTCTGCGTGCGCGAGCGCTCACTGCAACCCAGCCTTGTGGCGAAACGGTCGGGTCGGGAATGTAATAGGCAGGCAAGCCGGAGCGATCGAGATCAGCGCTACTCCAGATGGCTAAACCGATTCTCGAAATCTGCCTCGCGTGCAGTTCTCGCGCAAGGCGAAACAGGTCTTGCCCGCAATCTAGGTCGCAACCCATGACGAGGATTGCGCTTGGGTCTTTACCAGAGAACTCATTGAAGTAGGCCAGAAAATCCGATTGAGACGAAATGCTTTCGCCCACTAGCCAAGTGAGGAGCGCCACCAATGTCAGCCCGACATAAATTTGCAATTTGTTCCACTCAAGTAGATCCCCGACTCCGATTCCTCCGATAATTGCAATCAATGGCAACGCAACTAAAACATGGCGGCTACCGACCTGATAAGAAACCGGCATAGTGATCAGCAGAATAGACACCAGCGCTACCAACGGCAAAAGCACCTCTCTCGATCTGGACTGCAAAACAGCAATCAGTCCTAGTAGAAGAATGATGAGCAGGGGGATCGGTAGCTTTACAGCTAACGCCAAGAGGAAGAAATACCACCAACCTGCGGTCTTAATGCGCCCGAGAAGATACGATTGTGAAGCGCTTTTGTTGAGTACCCAAGCCATAGCAACACCATGAATAAGATCGGGTGCTGGAACAGTCGTATCGCGCAAGATAAGAGATCGAGCCACCGATCTCAGTGGGCCAGGAAAGTGCTGAAAAGATGGCATGTTTGCCGCTGTAATCCCAGTCGATACATGGAGTGGGGCAACTGAAAGCGGTACCCACCCCACACAATGACCAGAGTCACGAGACACGCAATCAGGAAATTCTTGATTCGACGAATCGGTGTGGCCTCGCCTTGTTGGTCGCGTCCGAGAAACCACACTACCGTCATGAATGCGATTGCGACGAACAAGAATAGGAGGGATGTCAACTTCGCCAGAAACGCAAGTCCCAGGGCGGTGCCCAGAAACAATGTGCGACGATAATTTGGGCGGGAAAGCCATAGCGAATAAACAAACATCGCTGTAAGTTGAGTCGACGACGCAACGATGTCGGTATACGCGATGCTGGAAAATGCCAAAATGGAAGGAGTTGTTGTATACAGGAGCACGGCGACCACGGCTGCGACCGCGCCTCCTGCCTGTCCGGCCCACAGGCCCGTAACGACTGCGCCCAAGATAAAAAAGGGCAGCACACCAAGCCTTGCAAGCGCTAAATTACGGACCAAGTGTCCGCTGTCATACAGGATGTGATTGCCGACAATATTGTAGTTTTGGGACATCGGATCCTTTTGATCCAATTGGGGGTACCGCTCTCCAGCGAGGTACAGTGGCAAGGCAATCGCTATGCGTGATAATGGCGGGTGAACCGGGTCGAGAAGATAGGTCCCTCTGTCGAGGTATTCAATACCTGCAGCAACATGGCATGGCTCGTCAAAGCTTTGTGCCGTATGGGAGTAGCTAACCACAATGCGGATTGTGCCGATCAGAGTTGATAAGATGGCGAGTCCAACAGCCCACCGGATCTTTGCCTGGGTCGCGCACGAATTACGAATGGGTTCCAACCGCCACCTCATCAAAAAGTTCGATACGAGCGTGTCGCGATATTAGCAAAGATGCGCGGAGTTGAGATTCATCGGAAAACTAACGAAGTGATATTTCCCATGTCCCCAATGAATCACACATGGCAATTTTCTCTCTCTACAGCCTTTCCTTTGCAAGTCATTGACCCCTTTTCTCCCATCCCCCTAAAATAAACGGTTCTCACTTACGCTCTCTTAAACTATGGCCCTGCGTCTCTTTAACACTATGTCTGCCCGGGTGGAGGAGTTTCGCCCGATCCAGGCCAATGAAGTTCGCATGTATGCCTGCGGCCCGACCGTCTACGATTACGGCCACATCGGCAACTTCCGGACATTTATCGCCGTCGATCTTCTGCAGCGCTTCCTGAAGCAGAGCGGGTACAGCCTCCACTATGCGATGAACATTACCGACGTCGACGACAAGATCATCCGCAACTCGGCGCGCGATGGCGTGGACGTCAAGCAGTACACCGCTAAATACGAGAAGGCCTTCGTCGAAGACGCGGCCATGCTGAACATTCAGCAGCCCAAACTGGTGCGCGCCACCGAGCACATCCCCGAGATGGCGGAATTCATTGCGAAGCTCGAGCAGAGAGGCCTGGCCTATCGCACCGAGGATGGCTCGTACTACTTCCGCATCGCCAAGTTCCCCGCGTACGGAAAGCTTTCCAAGAAAGATTTTGCCGGGATGGAAGACGGCGCCCGCGTCGACGTGGACGAATATGAGAAAGATAATGCGCGCGACTTCGCCCTGTGGAAGGCGCCCAAGCCGGGAGAGGCTTTTTGGGAGACGTCAATCGGGCGCGGCCGTCCGGGTTGGCACATCGAGTGTTCGGTCATGTCAATGGAAGAACTGGGCGAGACTTTCGATCTGCATGCGGGTGGTGAGGATTTGATTTTCCCGCATCACGAGAACGAGATCGCGCAGTCCGAGTCGCTGACCGGCAAAACCTTTGCCAACTTCTGGTTCCACGCGCGCTTCCTGCTGGTCGAGGGCGAGAAGATGTCGAAGAGTCTCGGCAACTTCTTTACGCCGCGCGATCTGGTGCTCAAGGGATATAAGCCGTCGTCGATCCGCTACCTGCTGACGTCGGTGCCATACCGCAACCAGCTCAACTTCACCTGGGACGGCCTGCGGCAGGCTGCGACGTCGGTAGATCGTCTGCGGAATTTTCGCTTACGCCTGTCGAGCACTTCTTTTCCCGATGGCGAGAACGCGGTCATGACCAAGCTTGCCGCCGACACGATCGAGCGCATGAAGGCCGCACTCGATGACGACCTGAACACGGCGCAGGCGCAGGCAGCCATCTTCGAAATGGTGCGCGCCGCGAACGCAGCGATCGATGCTGGCGAGATGCGTAAAGGTGATGTCGCGCCGCTGTCAGGCGCAATCGACAAGTTCGATGAGATCTTCGCCGTGCTCGCCGATGACGATGCGCCGAAAGTGAAGGCCATCATCGAATGGGCGAAAGCCGAAGGCCGCGAAAAAGATATTACTGAGGAAGCCCTGGCGCTGGCTGGGTCCGGTCAGCTATCCGATGCCGACATCGAGAAGAAAATCGCCGAGATGGAAGCGGCGCGCAAGGCACGAGACTTCAAGCGCTCCGACTCGCTGCGCGCTGAACTCATCACCGCCGGCATCCTGATCGAAAACACGAAGGAAGGCGTGCGCTGGAGAAGGAAATAGCTGGGGAATATTTGACGAGGTTGAGTTTATTGTTCGGAAGGAAAAACTCGGCCTGCACACCAATCGACGATGACCAGCTTGAATTTCTCAAAGAAAACAAGGAGTTGCTGATCAAGTTTCGACTTTTTATCGCTCGGAAACCTGCTCAGCGCGAGATTTACGAGAGTCCCATTAAATTCGCGTCCGTACATGAAGTCAGAAGGGCCGAGGCGGACCGCAAAACCGTTTTCAACGATCGATTTCTGATCAAAAGTTCCAATCGCCAACTTCTTGACCGGGTCGTGAGATAAAGAATCAATCAAATTGAACGAGAGGCGAACCGGAAACAGACCGGTTGGCCTTTGCTTCCGCACGTAGACATTTTTCCAGCCGATGCCGTCTCGGTTTTGGTTCTTGAAAGCCTCGATCTCTCTTGTCTCGTGTTGGACCTCTGGCAGGGCCGCCCTCTCGACAAACTCAATCTGCCTCCAATCATCTCATGGATGCTAATTGCATCTTGGGACAGATCCGAACCTTTCTGAATGGTCGAAGGAACATCATCTGAGATTGTGGGAAGCGAAAAAAGCAGAGCCTTTGGATCTAGTGTGATTTCATTTTGACTGGACAAAGTTTTGTTACGACGAATTCGGAAGAAAGTAGTTGCAGAGAGGATTACGCACACGAGAAGAAGTAAAAGTCCTACTCGATACATAGGCTTTTCCCACGGCAGAGGGCAGAAGTATAGCTTCGCGACCTGGAACACGCAGGTGGTGTACTTTCAACACTCCCGCCGCTCATACGCGTACCCCAGTCGCAGAATCGTCGACTCGTCAAAATGCTTCCCGAGAATTTGCAACCCAATCGGTAATTTTTCCTTCGTCTCGCCACACGGAACGGAAATCCCGGGAATCCCCGCCAGATCCGCCGTCACCGTATAAATATCCGCGAGGTACATGGCCAGCGGATCGTTTGCCTTTTCGCCGAGCTTGAACGCAGCGGTCGGGCTCGTAGGCGTTACGATCGCATCGACTTTCTTGAAAGCTTCATCAAAGTCGCGAGTCAGCAGCGTCCGCACTTTCTGCGCTTTCAGGTAGTACGCATCGTAGTAGCCCGCACTCAGCGCGTAGGTTCCCAGCATGATGCGTCGCTTCACCTCCGCCCCGAATCCTTCATCGCGTGTGCGGCGATACATTTCCGACAGCGTGCGTGCGTTCTTGGCGCGATATCCGTAGCGGACTCCGTCAAAGCGCGCCAGGTTCGAAGATGCCTCGGCGTTCGCCACGATGTAGTAAGTCGGGATTGCATACTCGCTGTGCGGCAGCGACACGGGCACAACCTCGCAACCCAGCTGCGCCAAAGCTTGAATCGCGTCTTCCACCGCCTTGCGAACTTCCGCATCCAATCCGTCGCTGAAGTATTCCTTGGCCACGCCAATCCTCAGCCCGCTCACCGGCTTCTCGAGTTCCGCGACGTAATCAGGCACGGGCACCTCCGCGGAGGTCGTGTCCATCCGATCGCGACCCGCAATCGTCTTCAGCACGGTGGCTGCGTCTTTCACGTTCTTCGCCAGGGGCCCAATGTGATCGAGCGACGAAGCGAATGCGATCAATCCGTAACGCGATACGCGTCCATACGTAGGCATCAATCCCACCACGCCGCAAAATGATGCGGGCTGGCGGATCGAACCGCCCGTGTCCGACCCCAGCGTGACCACGGCCATGTTCGCGGCAACGGCTGCGGCCGATCCGCCTGAAGATCCTCCCGGCACTCGGCTGGTGTCGCGCGGATTGCGAACCGGATGGTACGCCGAGTTTTCATTCGACGAGCCCATCGCGAACTCGTCGCAGTTCAATTTGCCGAGCACGACGGCCCCCGCTGCCTCGAGCCGGGCAACGGCTGTGCAGTCATACGGAGGAACGAAGTTTTGCAGAATTTTCGAGCCGGCTGTTGTGCGCACTCCCCGCGTGCACATTACGTCTTTGATCGCGACCGGCACGCCGCCCAGCGGAGGCAGGGGCTTCCCCTCCGCCGCCATGCGATCGATGCGGTCGGCCTGCTCCATGGCGCGCTCTTTCGTCAGCGTGAGAAACGCGCCGATGGCCGAGTCTTCTTTCTGTATGCGCTCGTAGTGCAATTCCACCAACGCCATGGCCGTCGTCTGACGCTTCTGAATGGCGGTGCGTGCGGCATCGATGGTGAGCTGATTCAGATCCATGTCTAGACGAACTTGCCTGTAACGGGTCAGCGCTCGATCACCTTCGGCACTTTGAAGAAGCTTTCATCCGCATCAGGCGCGTTGGCCAGCGCCTCTTCATGCGGCAAAGAAGGACGCAATCCGAAAAGAATGTCTTCGCGGCTCGCATAGGAGAAGCGTGCGTTGCCGACCTTGCTGGTGTCGACGCCGTAACGATCGGAGACCTGCGCCATGGGTTCCACTTTGTCGGTGTTCAAGCGGCTCAGCTTGTCGACATATTCCAAGATGGAATTCAAATCGCGCACCATGTGGGTGCGCTCTTCCTCGGTCAATTCAAGGTTGGCGAGGTCGGCGACGTACGCGACATCTTTGTCGGTGACTTTCATGTGTTAGGCTCGCTTGCTGCGAGAGGTCTTCGGAGATTTCACGCTAACTGCCTGCTTGCGTCCGGCGACCACGAACTCGACGCGCGCGACGCCGTCGGCGCCATAACGGCTGAGCGTTGCCAGATAGCGCGGCGCAAGTGCCTGCAATTCGCGGCGCCAACCCGCATCCGGTACTTCCACGCGCAAAATGCCGTCTGCAAAATCCAGAGCCCGAGTGCGCGCTGCGACTGCGCTTCCACAAGCCAAAGGCCACGCCAGCAGCGGCGCTTCTTCTGCAGGAGCCTTGCGGATCGACCGCGCTAAAACCTTGTCGAGTCCAGCGGCGGCGGGCTGCATGGAATGCTTTTTCTTGGGCGGCATGGCGGAGATCGCGTGCGACTGCGAGACACGCATTCTAACATCGCACGACCGACATTTTTTCCACCGCGCGCGACTTCACGCTTGAGTCTTCAGCAACGGGAACTCATGCGCCACAAATGTCAAAGCATCTTCTCTACTTAGCAGCTTTCCTTCAAGTTGTCCGTCTTCCACGGCGGATAGAATTTCCTTGAAGCGCGGTCCAGGCGAGTAGCCGGCGGCGATCAGGTCGTCGCCCGTGATGAGTGGCTCAGGTCGCATCTTCTCAGCGGGTATCGATGCCAGTTTTTCTTGCGCAAATTCATAAGCACTCAAAATTCTGTGGCTCGCCATGCAGTCCATGCGGTGCAGATCAAGGTGTTCGTCAAACTTGGGCATGCGCAGAAATTTCTTGAGCGTCGATTCCTTCATCAGCGTGATCTGGCCAAAACGCATGTGGTTCTGAATCAGCGCGAGAATCTGCTCGGTATCGTCATTGGAGAATCGCAAGCGGCCCAGTAGCGCCTCCGCCATTTTCACGCCGACCTCTACGTGTCCATCGAAGCGGATCCGGTCCGGAGCTACGCGAAACGTAGGTGGCTTGCCCACATCGTGCAGCAGCGCGCCCCATGCCAGCGTGGGGGCAGCAGGATGCGGTAGATTCTCGAGCAGCAACAGAGTGTGCACGAAGACATCGCCTTCCGGGTGATATTGCGGAGGTTGCTCCACGCCCTTCATCGCAGAAATTTCAGGAAGCACTTCCTGCAGAAGTCCGGATTCGTCGAGCAGCAGAAACGCGTCCCGGGCGTGCCCTTCCGTAAGCATCTTGGTCACCTCTTCGCGCACGCGTTCGTGGCTTACCTGAAAAATCTGCCCGGCCATTTCACGGATCGCCTCCATGGTTGCCGGATCGATTTGGTACCCGAAGCGCGCCGCGAAGCGCACGGCCCGAAGCATGCGTAGCTTGTCTTCGGCAAAACGCTGGTGGGGGTCGCCGATCGTGCGAATGACATGCGCGCCAAGATCGTTCCTGCCGTCCACATAGTCGAGCACTTCGCCCGACATCGGATCCATCAGCAGCCCGTTGATGGTGAAATCCCGCCGCTGCACATCCTCGCGCGGATCTTTGCTGAAGCGCACCTCATCGGGATGGCGTCCGTCGCTGTAACTCACGTCGGAGCGGAAGGTAGCGACTTCAATCACTCCGGACTTGCCGTGAGTGGTGGCGGCAGGCACCGGGTCCGCTCCCACGATGGAATCCTGAGGAAGCGGCACGAGCACGACGCCAAACTGCGCGCCGACCGCATAGGTTTCCGGAAAGATACGCATCACCTGCTCAGGAGTCGCATCTGTTGTCACGTCGTAGTCCGTAGCCTCTCGTCCCAAGAGAAGGTCGCGCACACACCCTCCGCACAGGTAGGCTTGATACCCACGATCACGCAGCGTTGCGATGACGGAGGTCGCGAATTGTATGGGAGTCATCACCTGCCGGCTCACTTCAAATAATATAGAGGGAATGCCAGACGCTTTCATTCTCGGGATCGAGAGCTCCTGCGACGAGACGGGAGCGTCCGTGGTGCGCTCGGGCGAACAGATCCTCTCCAATGTGGTGTTCTCGCAGATTGCAACCCACTTGCCATACGGAGGCGTCGTGCCGGAATTGGCGTCACGCGAGCACCTCAACGCTATCGTGCCGGTGGTGCGTAAAGCTTTGGCCGATGCCGGTCGCACCTATGCATCCCTTGACGCGATCGCGGTCACGCAGGGGCCGGGCCTCGCGGGCGCGCTGCTGGTTGGCCTGAGTTATGCGAAGGCGCTGGCCTTCGCGCTCGACAAACCCCTGATTGCGGTAAATCACCTGGAAGGGCACATCCACGCCGTGCTGCTCGAAGAGCGCCAGAAGGGCAATCATCTTGTGAACTTTCCGGTGCTGGCTTTGGTCGTGTCGGGCGGGCATACGCATCTTTATCTTGCGGAGCAGAAAGGCGAGAGCTGGTCCTACGAGAATATCGGGCACACGCGCGACGACGCTGCAGGGGAAGCCTTCGACAAGGTCGCCAAACTGCTCGGCCTGGGATATCCCGGTGGTCCGGTCATCGACCGCCTGTCGAAACACGGAGGCCCTACGGCTGTGAAGTTTGCCAGCCCGCAGATCAAGCATCCAGAGCGCAAGCGCCGTGGCGCATCGGCCGACGGCCGTCCGCGCTTCGACTTCTCCTACAGCGGGATCAAAACAGCCGTCCTGCGCTACATCGAGACCACAAACCTTGCTCCGGCCATCGCGAAGCGGCGAGACGCATTGTCAGCGATCGCCAAGCCAAAATTCGAAGACTACCTCGCCGCCTGCGAGCCCGCAACGTTGAACCTGGTCGCGTCGTTCCAGCGTGCCATGGTCGACGACCTGGTCGCCAAGACACTCGAAGCTGCGCAAGCTTACGAAGTCGCGACTTTATTCGTTACCGGCGGCGTGGCCGCGAACAATGAGCTTCGCCAGCGCTTCGAAGAAGCTGCCCCCCAGCAGGGGCTGCCAGTCTTCTTTCCGTCCCGCCCGCTCTCCACCGACAACGCGGCTATGATTGCCGCCGCAGCCTATCCGAAGTGGCTGGCGAGAGATTTCGCTCCTATGGATTCTTCTGCGGAACCCGGTCTGCAATTGCGGACGGATTGAGAGGCGGTCGACGCGGTAATAAACAATCGTTGAAGACAGAACGCAGAGAAATTACCGAAAGGGTTCCGACCAGAATCGGTTTGCGAGAAGCCAGCAGCTAGAAGCCAAGCCAGCAGCCAACTACTTCCCCGACGGCTGCGCCTTAGCAGCCTTCCCGGCCACCGCGTCCAGCGCCTTCTCCAACTGCTCCTGGACGTCAATATCCTTGAAGATCGTAAACTCGGCGCGATTTTCTTTGCGATCGAATCCACTCGAGGCTCCAGTTAGGATCAGGATCGGGACCGAGGCAGTCTCGGGTTTGCTCTTGATTGCGCTGATCAATTCGCTGCCGCCCATGGCGGGCATCTGCATGTCGGTGATCACCAAGACCGGGGTGACGCTCTTCAGGATCTCCAACGCCTCCATGCCATTCGACGCCGATTCCACGGCGAACCCCCGCTCCTCCAGGAAGCGGGAGACCGTGTGCCGGATCACCATCGAATCGTCTACAACCAAAGCCACTCCGGGCATTCGGTTCCCCAAGCGGACAAACATCCCCGTGCCAGCGATTAGATCAAACCAATTTGAGGCTCAACAAACACAAACGGTGCACAACGATTACGTCCGTCATGCCGGAGGCAGGGATTCCCTGAATTGCGTCGTCAGGCCATTTGGAGACGTGGGGTACTGGTTCAGGCTTCGTCGGACTGCGTGCTCTCTTCGATCGCCATGTCCTTGAATTCACTGGACTCAAAGACATCGCCGCATTCCAGACACTCGACGTACTCGGTGTCCTCGTCGCGGCTGACGATCTGCACGCGCGGGTGCTTACACTGATTCATGATCCTTCTCTGCTGGGGGGTGTGCGACGGCGGTTGGCTTCATAACTCCGGGATGGCGATTCCGCAAACAGGAGGCGGAACCCAGACTGCCGGAAATTTTGGGTATTTTAGCCCCGTGGCAATGGAAGTCAAGCCCCCATCGGTAACCGGCAATTTGAGCGAATCCACTCTTGAACTGGAAAATACGACCAATTACATCGCCTGTCCGCAAACCGCTGACACCATTATAGTTGCCGTTAGAGCACGTTTTCTTACCATTCGCTGAGCCGCCTTGCGCGAACTTGGCCGGGAAGGCTACAATAAAAGGCGACCTAATTAGTCGCATTTTAATCCGATCATTTTGGTCGGCTAGTGTTTCGCCCCATGCTGAAGCTTTCCAAAAAAGCGGACTACGGGTTGATGGCGATGCGCCACTTTGCTGAGCATGCTCACCAGGGAGCTTGTCGAGCAAAAGACGTTGCCGAGTCGTATGGCATCCCCCCCGAAGCCCTGGCCAAGATTCTGCAGCGCTTGGCAAAAGCCGGACTGCTGCATTCGCAGCATGGCATCAACGGCGGATACACGCTGGCCAGGCCGGCAGCCGAAATAACTGCATACGAAGTGATTCGCGCCATCGACGGGCCGCTCTTCATTACGTCGTGCATTACGGTGCGCGGCGAGTGCGACCAGACGGAGCGCTGCACGATTCGTGAGCCTTTGCGCAAGGTGAACCAGAGCATCGAAGACGTGTTGAAGAACATCAAGATTTCAGAGATGTCCGACGCCGCCGAGAGCGAAAGCGTGGACGCGAAGAAGAGTTTGAGTGATCTGGTGACGCTGACCTGATCGCGCTGCACGACCCAGGCTTTGAGAACGAGGTAGGAGACAGTCATGAGTATCGATTTGAAGACCGCGACCCAGGAGCAGCGCACGCCCGCTCCCGCCGGCGTCAAGCTGCCCATTTACATGGACAATCACGCCACCACCCCCATGGATCCGCGCGTGCTCGAGGCCATGCTGCCCTACTTCATGGAGAAGTTCGGCAACGCTGCCAGCCGCAACCATCCGTTCGGATGGACTGCTGAAGAAGCGGTCGAAAATGCGCGCGAGCAAGTTGCGAAGCTGATTGGCGCGACCTCGAAGGAAATCATTTTTACCTCTGGCGCCACCGAGAGCGACAACCTCGCCATCAAGGGCGTGGCCGAGATGTACCGCGAGAAGGGCAACCACATCATCACCGCGGTCACCGAGCACAAGGCCGTGCTCGATACTTGCAAGCGCCTCGAGAAGAATGGCTATCGCGTTACCTACCTGCCCGTACAGAAGGACGGATTGGTCGATCTCGAAGAACTGAAGCGCACCATCGATGACAAGACAATTCTCGTCACGATTATGGCGGCCAACAACGAGATCGGCGTGTTGCAGCCGTGGCGCGAAATTGGCAAGATCTGTCGTGAGAAGGGCGTGCTCTTTCACACTGATGGCGTGCAGGCCGTAGGCAAAGTTCCCATCGATGTGAACAAGGACAACATCGATCTCATGTCGATCACCGCTCACAAGATTTACGGTCCCAAAGGCGTGGGCGCGCTTTACGTACGTCGCAAGAATCCACGCGTGCAGATTTCCGCAATCATCGACGGTGGTGGGCACGAGCGTGGCATGCGTTCCGGAACTTTGAACGTCCCCGGAATCGTCGGCCTCGGCAAGGCCTGCGAGATTGCCCGCGAAGACATGGCCAAGGAAGGCGCACACCTCGCGGCTCTCCGCGATCGTCTGCGCGATCGCATCATGGGCCGGCTTGACGAAACTTACATCAATGGTTCGATGGAGCACCGTCTGCCCGGCAACCTGAACATCAGCTTTGCCTACGTGGAAGGCGAGTCGCTCCTGATGGGCATCAATGATGTGGCCGTCTCCAGCGGATCTGCATGCACCTCTGCGACGCTGGAACCATCTTATGTATTGAAGGCTCTGGGCACGGGCGACGACCTGGCGCACAGTTCGATCCGCTTCGGCATCGGCCGCTTCAACAACGAAGCCGAAGTCGATTACGTAGCCGATCGCGTCTGCGAAACCGTCGAACGCCTGCGCGAACTTTCTCCGCTCTACGAAATGGCGAAGGAAGGCGTCAATCTGAAGGACGTGAAGTGGGCAGGAGAGTAAAGGCAGTTTCGAGTTTCTAGTTTCAAGTTTGGAGTAGGAGAAAGCACAAATGGCATATAGCGATAAGGTTCTCGATCATTATTCGAATCCCCGGAATGTCGGTTCCATGGACAAGAACAGCCAGGAAGTCGGCACCGGACTGGTGGGCGCGCCGGAGTGCGGCGACGTCATGAAGCTGCAGATCAAGGTGAACCCTGAGACGCAGGTTATCGAAGACGCGAAGTTCAAGACCTTCGGCTGCGGTTCGGCCATCGCCTCTTCCTCGCTTGCGACGGAGTGGGTAAAGGGCAAGACCGTCGAAGAGGCGCTGCAGATCAAGAACACCGAGATCGTGAAAGAGCTGGCGCTGCCGCCGGTGAAGATTCACTGCTCGGTACTGGCGGAAGACGCCATCCGCGCCGCGATTCACGACTGGAAGAAGAAGAACGGCGAGGTAGCAGCCGACGCGCGGGTTCCGACGAGCCAGGCAGCGCACTAATTAAGAGGTAGCGAGGCGATCGTTTGTAGCGCCGGCGTCCCGCCGGCAGTCGCGAGGGCATCTTGCCCTCGCCCCGTGAGCGGGCAGACCGTTCGCAGATCACAGACGCTCTGCCGAAAATCCGGATAGTTTATGAGCAACATGGCAGAAGAAACGACCAAGACGATTGCACCGCCAGCCCCGGCCGCTCCCATCAAGGGCATCCAGGTGACGGAAAAGGCGATCACGAAAATTCGCAGTGCGATGACCAAGGAAGGCGTTTCGCCGACCGAGGGCGGCCTGCGTCTGGGCGTGCAGGGGGGCGGGTGTTCCGGCTTGAGCTACAACATCCGTTTCGACACGCAGCCTCGCGAGCGCGACCGCATTTTCCAGTTCGACGACGTTCGCGTGTTTGTCGACCCGAAGTCATTCATCTACTTGCATGGCATGATCCTGGATTACCAGGAAACGCTGATGCAGCAGGGCTTCGTATTCGTGAATCCGAACTCGACGAAGTCGTGCGGTTGCGGCAGCTCTTTTACGGCTTGATGTGGAGCGGACACTCTTGTCCGCCAGACGTTTGGAGGCAAACCTCAGATCCCTGCACCACGGCGCTCCTGCCTGCACCGTGTGAACACATGATGCGGGGCGGGCGGTCGTGGTGAATTTGTCTGCGGGAACGGGCGGCAAGACCCGACTGAGCAGGCAAGAACGATAGGGCTCCGAAGGACCAGGCAGGAACGGGAAGGGCCCGACTTCAGTCGGGCCGCAAAAGCCAAGCAGAATGCGGCTTCAGCCGCTGAAGTGAACTGCAAACGCGAGTCGAACCATGGCGAATCCAGAAACCAAATCGTCTTTGATCATGCCGGGCGACGTAACGTCCACCTGCTGGTCGTGCGGCACCATGCGCGCCGAACATTTCTGCAGCGCGTGCGGAAAAGTCCAGCCTCCGGTTCCGGTGGACTACTTCACGTTCTTCGGATTCGCGCGCAAGCTGAATGTGGACGTCGCGCAGCTTGAGCGCGAGTTCTACCAACTCAGCCGCAAGCTGCATCCAGACGTCTATTCCAACGCGGAGAAGCGCGAGCAGGAATGGAGCCTCGAGCAAAGTTCGCAATTGAACGACGCGTACCGCACCCTGAAAGATCCGATCAAGCGCACGGAATATTTGCTTCGCCTCGAAGGCGTGGAACTCGAAGAGCAATCAAAAAGTGCGACCGAGGCTGCGCGCGCCAGCGGCCAGATCAAGAAGCAGGTCGTTCCGCCCGACCTGCTGGAGGAAGTCTTCGACCTCAACATGCAGCTCGAAGAACTGAAAATGCAGAAGAAAATGGGCGAAGACGATCCCTCTCTGATCGAGGAAGTCGGCCGCCAGAAACTCGAACTCGAAGAAAAACACGAAGCGCTCTTGAACGAACTGAAAAAAGAGTGGGCTGCGTGGGATCAGGCCGTGGACGCAGGCACGGAAGCCGGCCGCGTGAAAATCCGCGACCGAATGCTCGATCTCCTGAATCGCCGAAACTATCTGCGAAACCTCGTGCGCGACGTCACCGAAGTTCTGGAAAGCTAGGTGCTTATGCGTTTGAACGAATACATCACGCTGGGCCGTTCCGGATTGCGGATCAGCCCGCTTCTGTCTGGGAACCATGACCTTCGGCACCGAATGGGGCTGGGGCTCGGAAGAAAATGTTTCCCGCTCGGTCTTTGACGGCTACGTCGATGCCGGCGGCAATTTCGTGGACACCGCCGACGCGTACACCGGCGGCCATAGCGAGGAACTCGTAGGAAAGTTCATCGCCGACCGCAAGCTCCGCGACCGGATCGTGCTGGCCACCAAGTTCACCTTCAACGCAGAACCCGGCAATCCGAACGCGGGTGGCAACGGCCGCAAGAACGTCTACCGCGCGCTCGAAGGCTCGCTCCGCCGCCTGCGCACCGACTACATCGACCTGTACTGGCTGCATGCCTGGGACACGGTGACCCCGGTCGAAGAAGTCGTCGCGACTTTGAACGACCTGGTGCGCGAGGGCAAGATCCGCCACTACGGTCTCTCCGACACGCCGGCATGGTACGTGGCCCGGGCTTATACGTTGGCCGAAAAGGAAAGCAAGGAACGTCCGATTGCACTGCAGCTCGAATACTCGCTGGTGGAACGCAACATTGAGCGCGAGCATATTCCGGTGGCGCAGGAATTGGGCCTCGGCATCTGCCCCTGGAGCCCGCTCGCCAGCGGCTTCCTGACTGGCAAGTACAAGCGTCAGGGCGAGGACGGCAGCGGAGACGGCCGTCTCGAAAAGACAAAAGACTCGGGCAATCCAACGCTGATGCGATTCAATCCGCAGAATTGGAGAGTCCTCGACGTACTTCTCGAAGTCGCCAAGGAAATGGGCCGGCCACCCGCGCTCGTGGCTCTCAACTGGGTCGCCACTCAGCCTGGCATCTCGTCGACCATCATCGGCGCCAGCAAGCTGGCGCAGCTCAACGACAATCTGAGCTCGATCGAATTCACGATTCCCACCGAGCTTCGCCGCCGTCTCGACGAGGCGAGCGCAATCGCGTCAATCCATCCCTACATGTTCTTCGAGTCGTTCATTCAGGGCATGATCAGCGGAGGCACGGCGATCGACGCCTGGAAGCCGGTGCGCGTGTATCAGCAAACCCAGGCCGCTGAACAGCAGCCCGCCGTACCGGCAGAACGGAAGGCGAGTTAGTTCGAATGCCCACGGATCGCATCGTCGGAATCGATCTCGGAACCACGAACTCCCTCGTGGCTTTCATGCAGGAGGAGACCCCTGTCGTGATTCCGGGCGAAGACGGCCTGAACCTCGTGCCGTCGGTGGTCGCGCTCGACGAGCACGGCCAGATCATCGTCGGCAGCGCTGCCCGCAAATATCTCATTGAGACTCCGGAGCGCGCGGTTTACTCGATCAAGCGCCTCATGGGGCGCGGTGTCGAAGACATTCAGGAAGAACTGAAGCTCTTCCCGTTCCGCCTGGCGGAAGATTTGCAGCCCGGTGAAGTCCTGCGCATCAAGCTGGGCGACAAGACCTACACGCCACCGGAAATCTCGGCATTCATCCTGCGCCAGCTCAAGCGTAACGCGGAGCGCTTTTTCGGCGGACCAGTGACGAAAGCCGTGGTCACGGTTCCCGCATATTTCAACGACGCGCAGCGCCAAGCCACGAAGGACGCCGGCCGCATCGCGGGACTGGAAGTCCTTCGCCTTGTCAACGAGCCAACCGCCGCGTCGCTCGCCTACGGACTCGACAAAAAGAAAAACGGCATCGTCGCGGTTTACGACCTGGGCGGCGGCACGTTCGACATCTCGATCCTCAAGCTGCACGACGGCATTTTCGAAGTCATCTCGACCAACGGCGACACGCACCTGGGCGGCGACGACATCGACAACCTGCTGATCACCATTGCGCTCGACGATATCCGCGGCGACATGGGTCTCGACCTCCGCCGCAGCGGCGAAGGCGTGCAGACCATCCGCAAGGCCGTGATTGAAGCCAAGATCGCATTGTCTTCGCAGGACTCGATCAAGCTCGACATCGAGCTTCCGGAAGGTAAGCGCTACCAGCGCGAAATCACGCGCGAGCAGTTTGAACAACTCGCTCAACCGATCCTTGACCGCACCATCGCGCCCTGTAAGCAGGCCCTGAAAGATGCGAAGCTCAAGCCGGAACAAATCGACGAAGTTGTTCTGGTGGGAGGCTCCACGCGCATCCCGAAAGTACGTGCGCTGGTGCAGGATCTCTTCAAGCGCGTGCCGCACACGGATCTGAATCCCGACGAAGTCGTCGCGCTGGGCGCTGCCGTGCAGGCCAATATCTTGGGCGGCGGCTCGGAAGCGACCAGGGAAATGCTGTTGCTCGACGTTACGCCCCTGTCGCTGGGCATTGAAGTCGCGGGGGGAGTCACCGACAAAATCATCCTGCGCAACTCCACCATCCCGGCTTCCGCGACGCAGTTCTACACAACGCAAGTCGATGGCCAAGCCAACGTCGCAATCCACGTGCTTCAAGGCGAGCGCGAGCTCGCCAAAGACTGCCGCTCGCTGGCGCGCTTCGACCTGAAAGGCATTCCGCCGATGACGGCCGGCATGCCGCGCATCGAAGTGAAGTTTCTGATCGACGCCAACGGCATCATGCACGTGACCGCGCGCGAACAGCGTAGCGGCAAGGAAGCCGAGATCGAAGTGCAACCGAGCTACGGCCTCACCGACGATCAGGTCGAGAACATGCTGCTCGAGTCCTTCGATTACGCCGAAGAAGATTTCCGTCAGCGCCAGGTGATCGAAGCGCGCAACGAGGCCGACACAATCCTCACCGCGCTAGGCAAAGGCCGGCAAAGCCCCGCTTGGGGGCAACTCACTTCAGACGAACAACGCCGTATCCCAAAACTCGAGAAAGCCCTGAACGAAGTAAAGAAGGGCGAAGACTACCAGGCGATCCGCAAAGCGATCGACGAACTGAACGAGGCCACGATGCGCCTGGCCGAGTTGATGATGGACAGCGCGGTTTCCAGTGCGCTGAAAGGTAAAACCATGGACGAGGCCGATCCGGGGGAAGGCCCAGACGCGCCGCATCCGATGGCGAAAGCAGAGTTTGAGTGAATCAGGTCTCAGGTGTTAGGTCTCAGGTCTCAGGAAAATCACACCGGGTAGGTTTCGGGTGGTTTGCCTGACACCTGAGACCCGAGACCTGACACCTATGGAGTTTTCATGTCTGACGAAAAGATGAAAAACAGCGGCACCACCGCCACCCTCGACGCACCGGGCGAAAACACCGTCCAGGTCACCTTCCTGCCGGAAGGCAAGACCGTGCAGTTTGAAAATGGCAAGCTGCCCTACAAGGATCACGGCAAGGAGCAGTCCCTGCTCGACGTGGCGCTGAACAACGGCATCAAGCTCGACCACGCTTGCGGCGGCAACTGCGCCTGCACCACCTGCCACATCTGGGTGAAGGAAGGTGCCGAGAACCTCTCCGAGATGGACGACGACGAGGCCGATCGCCTCGACATGGCGGCCGATCTCCAGCTAAACTCCCGCCTCGGATGCCAGGCCGTCATCAACAAGCCCGGCAAAGTCGTCGTGGAAATTCCCGCGTGGAATCGGAATTACGTTTCGGAAGAACACTGAGAACAGCTGATAGCGGATGGCCGGTGGCTGGTAGGTAAGCTCATGCGGATGCAGCCCTGGCCAGTCGCCAGCATCCATCAGCTCAGCCACTAGTAATCAGCCACTAGCCATCAGCCGGAGGAGCTTTTATGCCGAAAGACATAACATGGGCCGACGCGGAAGACATCGGCATTCTTCTTTCTGGAAAGCACCCGGACATTGATCCGCTCTCGGTGCGCTTCACCGACCTGCACCGCTATGTGACGGAACTTCCCGAATTCAAAGACGATCCGCAGAAATCGAATGAAGCCAAGCTGGAGGCCATCCAGATGGCTTGGCACGAAGAGTTTCTCGACCGCACGCAGGGGTGAGACCGGACGGCTTGCGGGTGTAAGAAAAATCGGATGTCGCAGGCCTTTTTCTACCGTCCGAGAGCCGTATCTGAATGATTTTTCAACTCCGAGACACAGCCTTTACATCTTTGTGACAACAACCTCCCGCCGCCTGCCCTACACTCCAAGCGAACTTGAACGGAAGTATGAGCGGGCGGACCCTTCGATGAACAGGGGCCTGTTCCTTAAGGGTTTGCGCCCGCCCGTACCACCAAGATTTTCGAGTTCTCTCTCGCAAAGCTAAGAGGGCACGATCTTCGGGGAAGCGTGCCCTCTTTTTTAGTCCAGTCTCAACTCTTCAGCCTTGTCATCCTGAGCGCAGCGAAGGACCTATGCACTCTTTTGGTCCGGTTGGTAACGATGCCTGGTAAACCACTCTTGGCTTAAATCGCTCCATGTTGGGTTTCTCGCAACAATCAAAGCGATTTTCTTGGTGCGTAGCCAGCCTTTGATCTGCTTCTCGCGATCAATTGCCTTGCGCACGTCGTCGAAGCTCTCCCAATATACGAGGCGATCAAGCTTGTAGCGGCTCGCAAATTCTGAGCCGTTGTAGTGTTTGTGCTCCCACATTCTTCGTTCCAGATTGTTGGTGACGCCGATATAGAGAATTTTTGAACGGTTCGTGATGATGTACAAGCAGTAGGACTTGCGATCGGAGTACATCGGTCCTTCGCTCCGGGCAGCACCTGGCGGCGCTGCCCTACGCTCAGGATGACAAACTAAAGGAGAAATCGATGGTGACGGTTGAACGTTTCAAGCGTGACAAGGAATCCAATTGTCCGCTGCTTTTGCGAACCTCACAGCGAGATATGAGTGTCACCCTGAGCGAAGCGAAGGACCTATGCACCTTTCGTCGCCAGGCACCGATCTACCCGACGGTCGCCGTGGCCGGCTCCTCCACTCCCGCTTCCCGCAAAAACCTCGCCGCCTCCTCGGGTGGCGTCGGATTGATGTAAAACCCCGTTCCCCACTCAAAGCCCGCGGTCTTGGTCAGCTTCGGCATGAACTCGATGTGCCAGTGATAGTGGTCATTGGTCGAGTCCTGCACCGGCGAACTGTGAATCACGAGGTTATAGGGCGGGTTATCCAGCACCCGGTCGGCTTTCGTCAACAGCGTCTTCAAGGCCTTCGCCAGATTCTGGAACATGTGCGATGACGAATTTTCGAACGCCGACTCGTGCTCCTTGGGCAGAATCCACGTCTCGAACGGGAAACGGGGCGCGTACGGCGCCAGCGTGATGAAGTCGTCGTTTTCGTCCACGACGCGCGCGCCCGCCTCGGCTTCCTGCCGGATCAGATCGCAGAATACGCAGCGCTCTTTGTAGATGTAATACTGCTTGGCGCCTTCGATTTCCTCGGCGACATAGATGGGCAGGATGGGCAGTGCGATCAGCTGCGAGTGTGCGTGTTCGAGCGACGCGCCCGCCGGCTCGCCATGATTCTTGAATAGCAGGATGTACTTGAACCGCCGGTCCTTCTTCAAATCAAGAATGCGGTCGCGGAAGGTCCACAAAACATCCTCAATACGTTTCGCCGGCATGGTCGCGAGGGTGGCGGCGTGGTCGGGCGTCTCGATAATGACCTCGTGCGCCCCGATGCCGTTCATCTTGTCGAACATACCCTCGGCCTGCCGATTGAGATTGCCCTCGATACCGAGTGCCGGAAACTTGTTAGGGACGACGCGCACAGTCCAGCCGGGCGTATCGCGTAGCGGCGGCGGGCCGCCGTTCGGATTGGGCCGGTATGCCTGGATCTCGGGAGGTGTCTTGTTTTCATTGCCCGGGCAGAACGGGCAGAATCCTCCGCGAATTCTTACGCCCTCGCGCACAAAGTCCGTGGGTCGCTTGGCGCGATCCGTGGAAATGATGACCCAACGCCCCACGATCGGATCTTTTCTAAGTTCCGGCAATTACTAAATCCTTTCAGTACTCGAATGAATCCCGTATTTTACGATACTGGGAACGCATTTTTAAACAATTCGATGTGCGGCGGCGCACCCGGGTTTTCGTAGTAAATGCTGACCACGTCGAAGCGCCACGACACTTCCTCCCGCACGCGGCGCAGATAGTCCCGGGCCATGCCGCAGAGTTCCCGCCGCTTTTCGCGGTCCACCGCCGCCTCGGCCGGTTTCACATCGCGCGATGTGCGCGTTTTCACCTCCACGAAGCAGAGCACATCCCGATCCCAGCCCACGAGATCGATTTCTCCCCGGCGCCGCGCCGAGCGGTAGTTGCGCGCCACCATGACGTAGCCGTGTTTTCGCAGGTAGAAGTAGGCCTCTTCTTCTCCGCGACGGCCGACCCGGTGACGCGCCGGGAGATCTCCGTCGCGGCGACTTTTCGGCAACACGCGATCGAGCAGGCGAATCGTCCCGCGAGTGATGGAAGCAAGCACAGACGCGCTTCGATCCTAGCCTCAATTTTTCGATGGGAAAGTGACCGCGGGCACAAGAATACGTTCAGTTCGATACATCGCGGGTGCATCCCAAGAGCCGATTCTCCTAGAGATCGACCACAATCACGCCGGCCATCGCCTCACCAGGTGTCCGTTCCGCTGTGCGGAGGCCGAAGCCCGAACGCGCGCATCAGCATTGCGATCTGTCCTACGTGATAGCTGTTGTGCACCATGATTTGCCACAACACGGATTCCACGCTGGTGGAGCGCGGCTCTTCTTTCGTGTGCATCGAATCAACCGGAGCCTTGAGAATCTCCGCACTCGATTCCGATAACGCTGACAGCAAATCGATCCGGGCCACCAGGTTCGCGCGCGCGTCACGCCACTCTGCGTCGTCGCGCGGCGCGACCTCGGCCGGCCAGCTTTCGATGGCGTGCTCGGGATACTGCGGCTTCCTTCCGGCAATGCGGTCCAGTTCGTACTGCATCCAGTAATTCATGTGCCCGACCATCTGCCAGATCGAATGCGGGTACCCCTCCATCAAGCGTCCCGCCACGGAAGCCGGAACATCGGCGAGGATCGCGATCGGGTCCGCATGTGCACCCTTGCCGCGCAGAAGCAAACGATATGTCGAGTCCATCATGATCGTGTGGGACGGACACTCCTGTCCGCCAAACCTGGAGGACGGCAAACTGCCTCTAAGTTTTTCAGACCGATCATCTCGCGTCTATTCCCGTACAACGTCCCCCACCCGGATCACGCCCTGCGAGATGATCTGCGCCCTCAACCCTCCACGATGGCGGTACGCCTTGATTACAGGCACTCCCGCGATCGCCTCCAGATGGCTGCAGGGTTCGCACAGGCGGATGCCATGAATCTTAACGTCGCCAATCACAAAGTCGCGCCCCACCAGGTGGTTAAGGGGCACGCCACGCGTCACCACATTGCGGCGAGTCTCGCCGGGCGCAAGCGTCACTTTGTATTCGCGGGCCGCCGCTTCAATGGCTTCCGCTTCGATCAGGGTCAATTCGAAGTCGGGCTCCGGCTTGAAGAACGTGCCTTGCTTCAAGAAGTAGCGGTCCCCGGACAGTCCGGCGCCGGGAACGGCTTCTACTTCATTTACTGGCTGCGTGGGCGCCTTGGCGGCGGGCGCCACGTGGATGGACTCCACTGTGCCGCTCCACATAGGCATCTCCTGTCGATTGAAAAAGAAAAGGGGAGGGGCAGGCCGTGCGCGGCAGCCCGTCCCGATGAAACTACGCTTTCGCGACGATTTCGATCGACTCTTCGAGCGCGTCGACCGCAGCGTCCGCCTCATCCTTGGTCACGACCAGTGGAGGAGCGATGCGCACCGTGCTCGGACCGCAGCCCAGGAACAGGATGCCGCGCTCGAAAGCAAGCTCCACGATTTTGTCGCGAAGCTCGGCGCCGTATTCCTTGGTCTTCTGATCCTTCACGATTTCAACGCCGATCATCAGGCCGCGTCCACGTACGTCGCCGACGATGCGATGTTTCTTCGGCCAATCCGACATGCGCTTTAGCATGTGGGCGCCGACTTCGGCCGAGTTCTGCAGCAGGTTTTCTTTCTCGATCACGTCGAGGGTGGCCAGCGCCGCTGCGATGCAGACTGGATTGCCGCCGAACGTTGACGCGTGCGAGCCGGGAACCCAGTCCATGATGTCCGCGCGCGACATCATCACGCCCAGCGGCATGCCGGACGCAATGCCTTTCGCGCTGCAAATGATGTCGGGCTGCACGCCGGTATGCTCGATCGCCCACCACTTGCCGGTGCGGCCGATCCCGCTCTGCACTTCGTCAGCGACCAACAATATCCCGTGTTTGTCGCAGATGCGCCGCAGTTCCTGCATGAACGGCGTGGGTGCGACGACGTATCCGCCCTCACCCTGCACGGGTTCGATGAAAATGGCCGCCACTTCTTCGGGAGGAAGAATCGTCTTGAACAGCTTCTCCTCGATGTAGCGGGCGCAGCCGAGCGCGAATGCTTCAGCATCCTGAGCCCCGCCCGAGCAGCCGCGGTATACATCGGGATAGCGCACGTGCGTAACGCCTGGCACCAGCGGCGCGAAACGCCGCTTCTGTTGCGGCTTCGACGCGGTCAGCGACAAAGCGCCCATCGTCCGTCCGTGAAATGCGCCGAAGAAGGCGATCACGTTCTGCCGCTTGGTGTGATAGCGCGCGAGTTTCAACGCGGCTTCGACGGCCTCGGCTCCCGAGTTGCCGTAATAGATCCGGTGCGGTCCGGGCATGGGCGCGATCTTCGAGAGCTGCTCAGCGAGCGTGATCATGCTTTCGTAGTAGAAATCCGTCCCCGACATGTGAATCAGTTCGCCGGCCTGCTTCTGGATGGCGGCGACCACTTCGGGATGGCAGTGTCCGGTGGAAGTCACGGCGATGCCGGCGGAGAAATCAAAAAATTCGTTTCCGTCCACGTCGGTGACGACGATGCCGCGTCCGCTCTTGGCGACCAGCGGATAGGACCGCGTGTAAGACGGCGAAATGTATTTGTCATCGCCCGCCAGCACGCGCTTGGCATTGGGGCCGGGCAGAGCGGTCCTGATCTTCGGTCCGGCAGTGAGAGTCTTGGTCGGCATGGAATCCTCCTGAAGCAGTCGTTGGTCGTTGGCTCTTGGTCGTTGGCGAGGCTGATCGCTTTCCGCCACTTCAGAACGTGTTGCGGCAAGAGCGCAGACTACGTCCCGAAGAAAATTTGCACAGGAAGGACGGGAGTTAGTCGCAGCCGAACAGATTCGGCCGCACCTGCGAAGGAAGCACTGCCAGATGGCGCCGCGGGCAGCACAGTTGGTGCAGCCAGCAAGCGGGCAAGTGCGAATTTGGATTCTGCAGGTTCATGGAATTACAGCACTTCGTGTTAATTATAGCTTGGATTGTAGGGATGGGGAAGAACCGTTTCGGTCGAGACGCTCCACTTCTCGGGCGCCTGCGTCCGGTTTCTCAACCAGGGGATCTAAAGCTCGGATTTTTCAATAACTTAGCTTATTGATATTGAAAAATCGGCCCGCTCTGGCTCAGTGGCGAGTGAAAAAAACCCAGCGACAATTCGTAGAAGGCCCATTGCGAGCGTTTGCGAGGCCTGCAGGCGCACTTTGGGGGTGGGGTGATGGTTCGGGTCGTCCGAGGGGGCGACGGTCGATCCTGGGGCGTCCTGGCGCAAAACTAAGCTTTAAGAAAATGAATTTCATTTTCAAAATCGGCTTCCCAAGTCCCTGACTCGATCCGCCATCCTGTTTCGTTATGCGTTATCCGTTTTCCCTTCTTCACCTTCAGGTCCCAGGCTGCGCAGAATGCCCGGAAGTTGCCAGCGTCACTCGACCGTAGCGCCGCCGTCCCGGCGGCAGTCCGGCGGGCGTCTCGCCCGCCGCCGTGATGTCGCACCATGAGCGAGGGCGAGGACGCCCTCGCGACTGCCGGCAAGATGCCGGCGCTACACTCCTCGGCGCCAACGACACGTCCCACACTGATCTCGTCGCGGATCCTGTGTGGCATCTCTGTAACGCGTCAAACGATCTCGCGTCCGCGGGCGTTCTTCCCGCATCTGGTATGTTTTAGCCTCTTGCTCCCGTGACCCAGACATCTTCAACTCGCTGGATGGTGATTCTCGCCTTTGGCCTGGTCTACCTTTTCTGGGGATCGACTTATCTCGCCATCGCCATCTCCGTGGAACACATCCCGCCGGCGCTGATGTGCGCCACGCGCTTCCTGATCGCCGGCACCCTGATGCTCGCCTACTGCGCCGTGCGCGGACGCCGCGTGCTGTATTCCACGCGGCAACTTTGGCAGATGGCGGTAATCGGGACTCTGCTGCTGATGGGGGGCAACCTCACGCTTTCCTACGCGGAGCAGATTGTGCCTTCCGGATTGTCAGCCCTGTTGATCGCAATCACGCCGCTGTGGTTCCTGGTGCTCGACGCGTGGTTGCTCGGCGATCATCACATTTCGCGGCGAGGACTGGCCGGTTTGGCGATCGGCATCGTCGGCATGGTGGTGCTGCTCTGGCCGAAACTCACCACGGCCGGCACGCTGGGGCGGCGGGAGCTGTGGTGGTCCCTGAGTCTGATTGCCGGATCGTTCAGCTGGGCGCTCGGATCCGTGCTCTCGAAACTTTGGCACACCAACGATCTCGATCCGCTGAGTTCGACGGCCTGGCAAGTGATCTTCGCGGGAGTGTCGAATCTTATCTTCGCCATCGGCAACCGCGATCTCGCGCGCGTCGTGTGGACGCCGCGCGGCGTCGGAGCCATGCTTTATCTCGTAGTCGGCGGCTCGTGGATCGGCTACACGTCCTACATCTGGCTGCTGCGACATGCGCCCAGTTCGAAGGTCTCGACCTACGCGTACGTGAATCCGGTGGTCGCTGTGTTTCTTGGATGGCTGGTGCTGCATGAGGCCATCGACCGGTACATCCTTATTGGCAGTGCGATTATCATCGCGTCGGTCATCCTGGTGACCAGCGCGAAAACTTCTGCCAAGCCGGTGACGGAAGAAATGCCGGTAGTCGAGGCGGCGGGAGACTAGTACGGGTTCCTGATTTCAGATTTGTGGAAGACCCTCGAGACTCGATGAAATCAAGGTCTTGTCATCCTGAGCGCAGCGAAGGACCTGTGTATTCTTGCGGCGGCGCATCACGAACATCGGTTAAGCAGGAGTCTGCCTGATGCAATGCGTGCGTTGTGGACGCCCGGTCACTGATACGGCCTACGGCGCCGCGAACCTCTGCCCGGATTGCCGGGCGGCATTCGCCGGCACGGCACAACCCGCGCCCCCAAACCCGCAGCGGGCCGATCCTTATCGTCCCCCGGTCACAGCGACGATTCTTGCACTGAACATTCTCGTATTCGCCGCGATGGTTTTCAGCGGAGTCTCGGCGACAGAGCCGGGTGATATTCAACTTCTGAAGTGGGGCGCGGATTTCGGTCCCCTCACGCTGGGCGGACAGTTCTGGCGTACGCTGACATCGACTTACGTGCACATCGGCTTCGCGCACCTTGCTGTCAACATGTGGAGTCTGTGGCAGATCGGTCGCCTGACGGAACGCATTTTCGGGAAATGGTCATATCTGTTGGTCTATACGGCGACAGGCATCGCCGCCAGCTTGACGAGCTTGTATTGGAATCCGATGCGTATCAGTGCCGGAGCGTCGGGCGCGCTGTTCGGAATTGTGGGTGCGCTGATCGCCGCGCTGTGGTTGGGCAGGCTACCATTTCCCAAGCCGGTCGTGCAACGCATGCTCAAGAATCTCGTGCTGGTTGTGGTGGTGAACCTGGGATTCGGAGCAGCCGCGGGCTTCATCGACAACTCCGCGCACATCGGCGGTCTGATTGCTGGATTGGCGATCGGCGCGGTGCTGGCTCCGCATCTGAATCAGCCACGCGAACAGCGGCTCGCCCGGGAGCGGATGATTTTTACGGCGGTAGCACTCTGCCTGATTGGTTGCGGCGTCTATGTGAAGCAGCACAGCGGATGGGCGGTTGAGAAGTTCCGCCAGCTGCAGCAGTCGCCGCAGCCGGCCGACCCGACGACTTGAGCGGTAAGCTGGCTGCGGCCCGTCTGCGGCCGCGTGATAAAATCATCCAGTTATCAGCTCCACGCCGGCAACGTCGCGTGCCGCGGCCGCTGGAAAATTGTAGGCCCGTAGCTCAGTCTGGTTAGAGCGCTTCCTTGACACGGAAGAGGTCGATGGTTCGAGTCCATTCGGGCCTACCATATCAAATACATCCGAAGCTTTGATTACCCTGGGGAATAGACGTGGCAGTAAGCTACTCCGACGATTAAGGGGTGAGAGCTATGAGCTTCATGATGCGAATAACAAGCTCCATCGCAGTATTGATGCTGGCTTTAAGCGTCCCTGTCTTTTCACAATGCACCCGCTGCGGGCCGGCGGTCTCGGTAAGCCCGAAAAGTCTGGTGTTCAGTTCCCAAAAAATTGGCACGCGCAGTGCGTCCAAGATCATCTCCGTCAAGAACGGGTTGGCGATCCCCGTTAAGATTGGGGTGGCAACCACGGGGCCTTTCCAGAGCACAGGTTGCGGCGGTCTGCTGGGTGGTCACAAGAGTTGCGCGATTAACGTGACCTTTGCGCCGCTTGCCTCCGGCCTGGCGACTGGGGCCACCAATATCACCGACGGGACGGCGCTGGGACATTTCAGAGTGCAGCTATCGGGAACTGGCGTGCGGTAAGGATCGCGCACGAGGTGGAATGGAGGGACGGGCGTCTCGCCCGTCCGGCGGACGAAAACGCCCGCCGATCCATGTTGGCGTCGGCGGGCTGCAGTTGCTCAGGTCTGGCGGACAGGAGTGTCCGCCTCGCAACTCTCAGAACTTCAACTTCAGTCCCAACTGAATCGCGCGGGGTCCACCGCTGCCGATGACCGGGTTGGCGGCCGCCACGTCCGGAGTCAGGCCGTCGCCACCGAAACCTCCGGGTACGGACGGATCCACGTTACCGAGCTGTCCACCCACGCCATTCGGATTGGTGAAGTTCGGATGGTTGAGAATGTTGAAGAACTCCCCGCGCAGTTGCACCGAGAAACGGTCGTGGAACGTCCACATCTTGGTGACCGAGAAGTCCCAGTTGTGGTAGCCGGGGCCACGGAAGATGTTGCGGTGCATGGTGCCGAACGTTCCCGGGGCGGGTGGCGTCATGACGCCGCTTCCTTTTACATAGCAACCGAAGTTCGCGAGCGCTTGCTGGTTCTCCAATGATCCCGCAGCTGCCAGGCACCTTGCATCCGCCGGATTGCTTCCCACGATGGTGACAATTCCCGTACCCGAGTCGACCGAGAACTCGGAAGGGTCAACGTAGGGAATGCCCGTGGGCGACGGCTTGAAATCGAGTGGGTTCCCGGTAAAGTTCCAGCGGTCGCTGTATTCACCCGATGCGCTGACGTCGTTGCCGCTCTGGTAGCCGTCGACCACGTTCCACGGCAGTCCCGTCTGCAGCGTCACGATGGAGTTGAGCTGCCAGCCTTTCAGCATCTGTGCAAAGCCCTCGCGTCCGGGAATGTCATAGGTCATCGAGAGCGTGAGGCGGTGGCGGATATCGTTGTCGCTGCTACCGTATTCGCCGGCGGGATCGTAGCTATTCTGCGGATTCTGCCCGCGATTGAAGGATGCCTGATCCAGGGCATGCGACCAGGTGTAGCCCGCGACGAACGAGAATCCGCGCCAGGCGCGCTGCGTGAGCGTAGCCTGCAGACCGTGATACTTCGACTCATACCCGTTGCCAAGATAGTTGATCACTTCCAGGTAAGGGAATGCGACGCCGAAGGGACGATCTGAGTTCGCCTCACAATGTCCACAGGCGATCTCAGCCGCCGACTGGTTCGGTATCTGGTTGATGTCGTAGACGCTGTACAGCTTCGTAGCCTTGCTGCCAACGTAGCCAACCTGAAGCGAGAGATTGTTGGTGAGGGCGCGCTGCACGTTTAGGTTCCAGTTCATTACGTAAGGTGTGCGCAGGTTCCGGTTCACGCCCAGGATGTCGCACGGGCTATCGATGGTGCAGTCCGCGGGCGCTGTAAAGACTGGCCCGGCCACGGTCCAGTTCAGATCAGAGGTATTTACGGAGGCGGCGATAATCTTGCCGCCACTCAGGTTGATAGACGGCGCGCCGGTCGGAACCGAGTTCAAGCCCGACGTAGAGGCATTGTTGACGCCGTTTTGCCCGATGAACTCGGAGATGTGCGGGATCTCATAGATGAGGCCGGCACCGGCGCGAATGACAGTCTTGCCGCTGCCTGAGGGATCCCAGATCATCCCAAAGCGTGGCGAGAAATTGTTGTGGTCCCCGTTGTAGGGCGATTTCACCTGCGAGCCAACCTGTACCAGGCCTTGATTGGGATCGAAGTTGCCCAGCAGGTTGTCGCGTTCCTTGATAACGGAGCTGAGGTCGTAGCGCAACCCGGCGTTGATGGTGAAATGGTTGTTCACGCGCCAGTCATCCTGAAGGAAAGCGCCAAACGATTTCGTGCTCACGTGGCGATGGCTGTCGCCGACGAAGATGCGGCCGACGTCCGGGGAACCGGAGAGAAAATCTTCGAGCGAGGTGCTGTTTGCGGACAAAACTCCGCCGTCAAATCGGATCCGGCTCTTGCCGTAACGGTCGCGGATGTTGTCGGTGCTGCCATGGCGGAACTCTCCGCCGAATTTGAAGGCGTGCTTGCCGCGGTTGTAGGAGATGTTGTCGGTGAATTGGTAGGTCTGGTTAGGCGTGGTCAGCAGAGGCCATCCGTGATTGCCGCCGAGGGACGTGAAGCCGGAGACCGCGATTTCGGGCATGCCGAAATTGATCTTCGACGTGACCCCGGTGTTGATGCCATAGGTTTGCGGATCCACGGCGGCATCGGCTGTCAGGATCGACTGGTTGAAGCGGTTGAATCCGAACTTGAATTCATTGATCCAATGCGAATTCGCCGTAAAAATCCAGTTCGCGCCGAGGACCTGTGCCCGGGTGACGGCTTGCGACTGCCACTCCGGCCGCAAGACGGGGATGTCGCGTTCGGTCTGTATGCTGTCGCCGATGAAGTAGCGCGCGGTGAGGGCGTTGCGCTGATTGAGGTTGTAATCGACCTTAAAAAGCCCGTTGTCTTCGCGATTGCGATTGGGGAAGCCGATATTCAGCAATTCCGGATGGGCCGGGTCGGCGGCGTTGTTGGTGGGAAAGAGCGCTACCAAGGTCGCGCTCAAGGGATTGACGGACAATCCCTGCGCGTTCAAATCGGCAATCGCGTCGGGAATGCTGTTGGTGCAGTCTCCAGTCGACGGCATGACGCATCCGGATCCGTTGCCGGTGGGGACCGCCACAGTTGCGGGGCTATTCAACGTCTCCGAATTGCCGACCAGGTCGCGCGTGCCTTCGTAAGCGGTGAAGAAAAAGAGGCGATCCTTCACAATCGGTCCGCCAACGGTCCCGCCGAACTGGTGCATGCGCAGCGGGCGGTGCTTGCCGGGCGCGGGATTAAAGTAGTTGCGCGCGTCGAGTCCGCTGTTACGCTCGAAGTCGTAGAGGTCGCCGTGCAGTGAGTTGGTTCCTGACTTCAAGCCGACGTTGACGATCGCGCCCGGCTTCCATCCGTACTCGGCCGTGGGCTGTTCCTCTGCGTTAAATTCCTGAATTGCATCGATGGGCAGGTGCGTGGCCGGGGTGCCTTGCACGCCCTCGGCGTTGATGACGGTGGTTGCGTAGTAGGGATCGTTGTTGTCGGTGCCGTCGACGATGAAGTTGTTGTCCTCCGGACGATTGCCGTTGGAACTGATGGAGAGAAATCCGCCGCCCGGGTAGCGCTGCACGCCGGGGCGCAGGGTCACGAGATTCTGAAAGTCGCGCCCATTGAGGGGAAGCTCGTTGATGGCTTTGTTGGTGAACGTTCCGCCCAGCGTATCGGTAGTGGAATTTACTAGCGGCGCCTCATCCATGACCGTGACAACTTCGGAGGCTGAGCCGGTTTTAAGCTGGAAATCGATGCGTAGATCCTGGCCGACCTCCACGCGGATCGCCGGGCGCTCGATCTTCTTGAAGCCCTGCGCTTCGGCCGTGATTGAGTAGAGAGCCGGCTTGAGACTGGGCGCAACATAATCGCCCGACTCGTTGGAGATGAACACCTGCGAGACACCGCGTTCCGTGTCGGTGATGGTGACCTTCGCACCCACGACCACGGCGTTGCTGGGATCGGTGACGGTGCCGAGAATACGGCCGTTCTGGGATTGGGTGAAAGCCAGGATGGAACAGAGACACACCACGCACACGAGCAGAAAATTCTTGGTCATTACGCCCCCTCAATGTTTTGCTGCCGAACCGAGCATCGGCAGAGACACACCTCAACCGGGATTCCCGCTTGCTAATCGTTCAACTTTCTTTTGGGACTCAACGCGGAGTGCTCGTCAGCATACCGTAAAAACCGTGAATTGCATCCGTCGGCCATGAAATTCCTTCGTTCGCCAATGGAGCGACGGGGGACTCGCCCGTCGTGTCGGGCTGCGACGCACGACACTCCAGCAGCGGCCTTCTCTGAAGTTCCCAAAATGTCTTGTTATGTTCTGCCAGCCTCGGTGCTTCTCTGTGACTCAAGGCCAAAATTGCTTCCGCGTACGACGCTTTGGACGGCCTACTGTGTCTCAGGTCACACCGCGGGCCGTTGAAAATTGTTACGTTTCAAGGTGCGGCCTGGTTCCATAAGGCGTAATTTGTTGAAGGCTTGAACGACGTGAACGATATCAGCCGCCTGTTTCAGGCGTTCCTTGCTCCCGCGCTGTTTGTGTCGGCGACGGCGTTGCTCATTCTGTCGATCAACGTGCGGCTGATGGGAATCGTCAGCCGCCTGCGACAGTATGTGCACGCCAAGCACGACGCCACCAAGAATGGGCGTGTCGCCGAGGCCGATGCCTACACGGCGCAGATCGAGTCGATCGAGCAGCGCGCCGAGCTGATCCGCCGGTGCTTTCTGCTGGCGCTGATTTCGCTGGCGGGAACGATCGCGTCCTGCCTGCTGCTCGGCATGGGACTCTACTGGCCGCAGGCGGCGCTGTTGGCGGTGATCGTGTTTGTGATTGCGATGATCAGCCTGTTTGCCGGCGCGTGCTACTACCTGCGCGAGGTCAACGTCGCGCTGAGTTCCGTGCGCGACGAGGCGCGCGATGCGCGCTTCATGGATATTGCAAACTCCGCAGAAATTCGCACCGCCCACCATGTGTGAACGAGAAATCGCTATACGTAACGAAGTGCTGGGTGGAATGTAAAGTAGCGCCGGCGTCCCGCCGGCAGTCCTGAGGGCGTCCCGCCCTCAGGCCGAGGCACAAGCTAGATCTCGCTTGTGCATCCGCCTTGCAATGTCTGTTCACGGTCGATTGTTGTGCGACGAGTCTGCCAAGGCGTCAAAAGTGATAAAGTTTTCTAGCGCGGCCCCGTAGCTCAACTGGATAGAGCATCAGACTTCGGATCTGAGGGTTGGGGGTTCGACTCCCTCCGGGGTCGCCAGAAATTCCGGCAAGTTCGTTCCGATCAAGCCCAGGTGTGTTTTGGTGGAATCGCCGCAAGGGCGATTCATGGAAAACGAAGATATCGACTCCCGGGCTTAGATTGAAGCGAAGCGAGCGGAAAAAGACGGTCGCCTGGTGAAATACAACCTGTACGTTTCTGGGTTGCCCACCACTGAACTCTACACGGCTTATCTGTGCTTCGAGCACGTCGATAACTTGGGAGCGTACACCGCATCCCGCCCGGAGACCGGCCTTCTCATCCCATCTGATTTCGTCAGTCATGCCAAGCGGGTTATTAACGGAGAATCGCTCCAGCGATCTGATTCCACATTGCGGTGTGTCCGATCACGACGAAAATGCACGACGCGATCAGCATTGCGGAATAGCCGACTGCATACCATCGATTAAACGCGCGAGTCATTCCCCACTGGAGAATCAGAAACAACGCCCCGAGCGCCAACGCGGGACCAAGTACGTACAACGGCGGCATGATGGCAAACTGCCCAATGTAAGGGCAGCGGCCCAGAGAGCCTGAGAGGATCATCAATGACGCCAGGAGCATCATAGGCCGGTGGATTTCTGGGCGGCGACGATAAATGATTGCAACCCCCACCAGCACGCCGAAGAAGAGCATCTCGCCGAGCATAATTGCCAGGAAAAATCTGGGGCCGCCAAAAAGCTGCGACGCAGGATTGTAGCGAGTCGATAAGATCGCTGTGGCTGATCCGAGAATAACTATGACACCCGCGAGCAGAGCGCCGACCACACCGATGCGCATATGAAGTCGCCGGTTTCCGTTCAAAATGAAGATGCTCTGCACCAGAAACAAGACGATCCAACTGAACATGGCAAGGCCGTGAACCACAACCAAGGGAACAATCTGCCGTGTGATTTCGCCGCCTCCGAAACCTTTCCCATGCGTAAGAAATGAGCGGAATCCCACGGCAGTCGCAACCAGCATTAGGCTTCCAGCGATGACATAGAAAAGTCGTTCGTAAACCAGGACTCGCAACGCCGCATTTTGCGCTTGCGATCGAATGACTGCGTCTGTGATGGCTGCTGACATGACAGTTTGCCTCCGGCGCTGCGCGTTTGATTGCCATCCGCGCGCACTCTCGAATCACACGGCTGCCACCAGAATGTTATTGATGACCCCCGGAACCAGGACAGAACCGGAGATCATAAGGGAAGGAAGATAAGCCCCGGCCGCAAGAATCTGCACTACTGCGCGAGGAGTATGAACCGAGATGAAGCTGCTGTCAACGGACACTCCTTCAGCAACTTGCGGGAAGATAGAGCGATCCGCGCAAGGCCAAACGAGTCACGCCCATCATGCCTTGCTTGGTGAAAAACCATTACACTCAAAACCCCACGGCTGATTGGAGGATGAGTGAAAATACCTTTCGCCAGTTAGTGACTGCACGGCAGTTGCGCATCGTGTGCCGCGACGATCTGCCACACGTCATTCCGCTTTAGCCAAGTATCGGTGTAGATCAGGCATCGCCGCCCGTCGCGTCCATCTTTGAGTTTGCGTACCAAAAACGGTTTGCCCTACACCACGGCGAGATTGTCTCCGAACAGGCGTACCCTCGTATCACTGATGCGGCACTCGCGCCCCGATTTCGACCGATCCTCGGTCTCCTTCACTTCCTCGGCTTTCCCATACGCCGCTCCCATCGGGAAGAGTGCCCCAAAAATCATCCGCGAGAATCTTCTCCCTGATCTTGTTGTGATCACAATTGGCGTCTTGGCACTGTCGGGGTCTTCGGTGTAATGGCCGAAATTCAACAGATAGAACCCTGGCGCTCCCGGTGCATTCATTTTTGCAGATGAGCTATTTTTCTCTCAGTTTTCGTATTTAAGAGGAAGCTGAGCTAGAATGGGCGGCTTTTCGGTTGACTAGGAAGAGGAAGGCTCAATGCGACACGGCAAACTCAAAGCAGGCTTAGTTCTCGGTCTTGTGGTCGTGGTCGCACTGGGATCGTTCATAACTTACCGTTGGGTCAAAGGGGCTTTTAATAGTGTGCAGTCGGGCGCTGCGCCGAACGCGGAGATGCCTGCAAATAACAAAGAGGCGTCCGCGCCCCCAATTGCTTCACCGCCGATCATCATAAGGGGCGCGGCTATGGCGCTAGCCTTCCGCAACGGCCAATTGCCCGCGCCATTGGCCCAACCGGCAGGTACTCCGGAACAGGCCGCGATGGAATTGGCGAAACGCGTAATGGCCGAAGATGAGCAGTCTACTGCCGCGCTGTTGACCGCCTTGCAAATGTCGGGATTCAGTGTGCGTGGGGACGACGGCTCGCTAGCCTTTGAATCGGTGAAGCCCGGACAAGGGATCAACATCGATGCCTGGGAGGTTGCGGCTCTGGCCAAGCTGTTTGGCGACGGGATGCAGATCCGGCTGACGGCGTTGAGCAACTCGTTCGCGAACACCGTTCCGTCGCTTAAGGGCGCACCGGTGGCGGACCTATTGCTGAAGGGCCTTCGCGGCGCGGCGCAGGGAGACCAACCAGCCATGCGTTTTTGGGCTGATTTCATTGTCGAACTCGGCCGGCAATCCGCGACGCCCTACGATTTACTCGCGTCCGATCTCGACACCGCGAAGGTAGATCTGGATGCGGTCCAAGTCTCCCTGGTTCTTCGCCGGCTGGTTGCTGACATGATGATTCTCCAGGGGAGCAAAACTCATAAAGCGGAGTTTGCGCCGGCTTGGGAAAGGAACTCGACCACTCCGCGATGGAGATCCACGTCGTACAAGTTTGACGTCGGGGCTATTCGTAGTGCCGTGTGGCGGCTCGGGGGACGACCACACCTCCAGCTTGTACAGGAAGGAGGCGGTTCCAGCCTACCCTGCAGTTTGAAGGAACTGGAAGCCCAGATTCTCGACGTTACCGCATATTCCTACATGAAGGGCTTCGACACGATGCTCGAATATATGAGCGAGCATGGGATGGAAGGTGCGGAGCAGTACGGCAAAGCAGCATCAGGAATCAACGCCATACTCGCCTTAATCAAGCTCCTTGCTTATTACGCATGTATGGAAACGGATATCACCATGAGTGGCGATCCACCCCTGGTGCGGACGCAGAGCATCTATGAGACTGGAGAAAGACGCACGCTTACCGCCACGGTGCGGGAAAACATCGGGAAGTGGCAAGCCATGAATTGTGCGCGCATAGCGCTCAACGGCGCCAACTTTGATATCAGTTTGCCCAACGATGGTCCGGTGGCAGGAGTGAAGACCCAATGGGTGCTGACAAGTGGCGGCACCAGCGTCAGCAACAACGTGATTACCTATCCCTTTGTCCAGTTCGTGTCACCGGAGGGTACTCCCCGTGTCCAAGACGCTATGGTTCCCATCAGTAACGCCTCCGCTCCCAAGACTGACGAGGAAGGTCACACCACAATTGACATCGAGGGCGTGAAGCAGAGAGAAAAGCTCAGTAGCCCGGTGCCTTTGATGAAGCAGGCGGAAGTTCGCTTTACGTGCTCGGCCAAACCCGTCAGCATGTCCCAGGACGTGATTGACGCCGCCGGAAACGGTCTTTCAGGCCCGATCGGAATCTTTGTTGGAGGGCCGGTTGAAATGCTCCTGCGTAGCGACATCCATATGTCAAAGAAGCTCTTGATCCCAGTGAAAGACTGGGATTCGTGCGACGGGGGTTGGGCTGGGACCATCAGCTATACGAGGGGTTGGCATTCGGTCCATAACTCGAATGACGGAGGCTGGAACAAAACCTTCAGCAGAGACCAAACCGAACGGGAAGATGTACGTCTGAGTGGCAATCCAAATAGCGCGAAAGGTTGGAACGGTGCGTCCGCCGGGACGTTCATCGCCAATGTCAACGGGAAAACTCTAGCCATCGACCGCCAAGGGAGTTGCACGTGCACTGCAGATGAAACCTTCACCGCTGTCGGCGGAGGAGAGGCGGTCTTTGAAATCTCTCCTGCCGGAGACAACAAGTATACGATCACGGGCACGACGACAGTCTCTTTCCCAAGCGTGGACCTGGTGCATCGGAGCTGTTCCGGTTGCCCACCGGCGGCCAAGACCCCGCCCGACACGAATAGCACGGGTACCTATTCGGTGGGCTTTCCAGCCTTCACGGTTCAAGAAGACCCAAATCAGCCTGGCGTACTCCGGGGCAGCGTGTCCCTGCCCGGCACTGCGGCTGGAGTGACCAACGCTGTCTCCTGGAATCTGACGCAATGCCAAAACACTCGGTAGCTCATTTGTCGATGGCTTACAAACCGAGCGAGTTGCACCACCAACTTTACTCGGGCCGGGGAGCGGACATTGTTACGGAATCATTTCGCCAACAGCAACGTCGTTTACTTCCAAACAGCAGATCTGCCGGGAACAAATACCCAGACTCCCGCTCTAACTCTGAATAGAAGCGGCACAATGCGAATCGACTTGCGACGCTTTGGCGAGGCTGCAAGAGGTGGTTGAAAACCGGAGGGCTGATTCTTGCCGTCTTATTTGCTGAGCATAGCGGGGGTCATCCGGCCGATACAGGCCTTCCGCGGCATTTCGATGGAAAGAGCTGCGAGGCTCGCCGCAATTGAAGGTAGTCGCCACTGGCTGATACCAGTCCCCGAGTGTCTGGTTCTTTCGACACTTGCGGCTTGGCTGGGTTCGCACGCAAGAAACTTCGCGGATAATTCAGACATACGTTCAGAAATGAGAAGCCCTAGAGAGATCTGGGGCTTTTTGCTGTGCTGTACTTCGGCAGCAAGGCGTCGGCTAAGGGCCGACGGGCGAGGACGCCCGTCGCTCCATAGTCTTGTTCTCGCAACTTGCTTACGCCGATGCTTTCAGATCTCTTCGTACCAGGCTCGAGTCGAGGAAGAAGCCCAGTCCCAGCGTGAAGGGGATGGCGCCGAACGAAGCCGCGAGCCAGGCGTCGGGTTCGACGCGCGCGATCAGCGAGAACGTGATCACGTATCCGATGGCCGCCGCTACCAGCAGGATCCCGGCGCGGCGGGATCGGGCTGCTTGCGAAAGCTCCGGTTCCATCGGGACGTTGACGCCGCGAGCCAACGCGGCCAGGCGCTCTTCGGTGCGCAGTTTTGAAACGCGATAGTAGCCGTAAACCCCGATGCCCACGATGGGGATCGAGAACAGCATGACCACGGCTGCCAGTCCAGTGATGTCGCCCATAAATTGCTCCTTCGATTTCGCCGGCGGCCGTGTTGCTTGCCGCTCTGGTTAGAGATACGGGGGAGGGTGGGAAGAAGTTCCGTGCGGGACGGATCGGCGGGCAGATACGGGTCCGTTAGAGGCCGACGGGCGGGGACGCCCGTCGCTCCATCGATAGTTCTACGGTTATAGTCGATTCGCATTGAACTCGCACAAACTGCACCAGTTTCTGTTCAATAAATCTCTTTGATGTGGCCGATAACCTCTTTTTATTGGCCCACCTGCGAGGTGGCACGGTACCCTCAGCTGTTCGTATCTGGCCACGGGAAGCCCTGGATTTTCCAGCGACGACCACTCATTTCAAGGAGACTCATGTCGACCGAACTTCGAAATTTCTTAGCGCTCTCGTATGACGAACTCGAAGAGCTCAATCTGAAGGCGAAGGATCAGCGCAAGAACCGCGCGCCCATGCATAAGGTTCAGGAAGAGCGCCTGAAGTACCTGACCGATGAGAAGCGCATCAAGGCCGTGACCGTGCTCTTCAGCGATCTCGAAGGCCGGCTGCACATGCTCGACTACGACAAGAAGTTCCTGATCAAGAGCTGGGACAACCTCACCTTCGACGGCTCCTCGATTCGCGGGTTTACCGCGCAGCGCGAAAGCGACCTGCGCCTGGGCATTGACTGGGCATCGTTCTATTGGGCCCCGGCTGACTTCTTCGGTGGCGGCAAGGTGCTGGTGTTCGGTGAAGTCATCGACAAGAACGGCACACCTTACACCGGGGACATCCGCGGCATGCTGAAGACCTTCGCCGATAAGCTATACAAGGACGACGGCTACACGCTCAATGCTGCCAACGAGATTGAAGGCTTCCTGTTCAAGGGCTCGGACGCTGAGCGCCACTATCACGAGACCGGCAAGTTCGAGTACGTGAATACTGGCGGCTACTACCACTCACTGCCCGGCGACCTGCTGCGTACGTTCATTGACACGACGGCCGAAGTGCAGCGCGCCATGGGATTCCAGAACGAAAAGGACCATCCCGAAGTCGCGCCCTCGCAGTTCGAAATTAATTATGGATACGGGGAAGTGGTGCAGGCCGCTGATCAGATCCAGTTGTACAAGCTGGTGTGCCGCGAAATCGCGACGCGCATGGGCCTGACCGCGTCGTTTCTGCCGAAGCCGGTGGTTGGAGTGAATGGCAGCGGCATGCACACCAATGTTTCGATCAGCAAGAACGGCAAGAATCTTTTCTGGGATCCCAAGGGCGAAGAGAAACTGAGCAAACTCGGCTGGGAGTTCACCGATCGCATTCTGACGCATGGCAACGACATCTGCCTGATGCTGAACGCGAGCGTGAACGCGTATCGCCGGCTTGATCCGCACTTCGAAGCGCCGAACCAGATCAAGGCTTCGCCCACGGATCGCGGCTCGATGGTGCGCATTCCCATCGGCAACGACAAGAGCATGCGCGTGGAAGTGCGCTCGGTCAGTCCCGATGCCAGCCCTTACATGGTGATGTACGCCGTGTTCAAGACGGGCATCGAAGGGGAGACGGCGAAGATCAAGAACCTGCGGCAGGCTGAGCGGTATTTGCCCGACAACATTTACGACGCGATCAAAAACTTCCGCGACTCGAAGTGGACGAGTAAGGTGCTGGGCGAGGACGTGAAGGGACGCTATGCCGATCTGAAGCAGGCGGCTGCGGACCGCTGCCCGCGTGCGCTGGGAACTTTCGTGAAAGCGCCCGAGGTGCAGTATCACCACGAGGTTTACAACCAGTTTTTGTGGAATTTGTTTTAGACGAGAGCTGAACAAGACTGGGAAGGGCGCGAATTTATTCGTGTCGCCAAGCGATTCAAGTACGGCGCTTCAGCGCCTGAGGAAAGCTTTTTCGAGTTCGCTACTGACGAACAGCAAACCCTCAGCGGCTGAAGCCGCATACAGTGTCGCAGCTTTCGGCCCGACTGAAGTCGGGCCCTTCCCTTTTCGTGATCTCTTGGATCCGCAAACGTGTTCGCGAGATTCGGCGGGCACGGACGCTGTTTAGCGCGGCCATGGTGTCCGGTGTTCGCGCTTAATACGTTCCCGCCACCGGCGACGCCATCTCCGCGCGGCTGCGTTGCAACTCTTCCAGCAGGCTCAGATCGCGATGCACGTCGCTGGGCGCTGCCTTGGGGGCGTTGCGCCGCAATTCCTCACGCAGACGAATCAAAAGAAAGTGCTGGGCGATTTCGGTGGACTCTGATGAGCTCACGATGTTTTCACTCGTCAGGCCGACCTTCACGGTGCCGTCGCCCATGCGTACGTTCAAGACCGGGCGGCCGGCTTCATCGAGTTCCGGCTGCGCGTTGGCTCGCAGCTGCGGCCACTTCACTTCCTGAACGGAAGACTCCTCGATGCTGTGTGCGACCAGTTCCAGGCGATTGAGATATTCGCGGCGCTGTTGCGCGCTCATAGGGGGCTCAAGATCGCGGTTCGGGTCGAAGACCAGCGCATGACGGCCCGGATCGAATCCGCCGGTACCCGTGAAGTACGCGGCCGCGAAGCATCCCACGATCGCTGGGTGCCACAACAGCAGGGGCGCCATATATTTCTTCGCTTTGAAAGCGGACTCCACCACGCCGCGCACAGGCTTGCTGCGCTTCACCGTGCCCGGGACCTGTGGAATCACGAAGCTCGCCGATTGCAGTTCCGGATGATGCTTGCTGAACTTAACCAGGCACTTGGCGATCTGCTTGGGCGTCGTAACGCCGAAGTCGCCGATGATTCCGCGGTGCAGTGCGCCCGGATAATAGAAGTTAACAATCTGGCGAACGAAGTCGGCGCAATTGCGCGACAGTAATTTGTAAATACCGTGATTCGGATCGGCATTGAAGCGCCGGATCAGTTCGTCATCTTTCTCGACGGTCGTTTCGATCTGAAACGCGTAGCTGGTGCGATCGTAAGAAGATCCGACCAATTGCACCCACGGACCTTCCGGAACCTCTCCATCGGGCGCGTCGGGAATGAAGGTTGAAAAATGCCTGCGACGATACTGATCGCGCAAAAACGAAACCAGCTTCGGGTCAGCGAACAGCGGAACCTGTTCCGGCAGTTCGACAGCATAGAGGTACGGCATCAGCGGGATGGCGTACCAGTCGTGTCCCGCGACTCCGTGATACCGGCTTAAGACGATGCCCTGCTCGCCGGTTTTGCAGCGGCGCAGAACAAACGGAGAGTCGGCGCAAACGCGGTCCAGGTAGAGGGCAACGTGTCCGGTGCCGGCGAAAGTTCCGTCATAGCTGTAGGGCTCTTCCAAAAGAAGGGTCGCGCTGGCATGGGCATACACGCCGCCCATAGCGCACAGCAGAAAAGCCACAGCAATCCAGCGACGGCAACCCATACGACTAAAAACGCACTCCTGACCCGAAAGTTTCGCCCAGTGAATCCAAAAAAGCAGTGATGCTGATTACAAGTGCCTGCCTTTTGTTAGAGTTTGCAGCCTCGTCCCCGGTTGGGACAAGATAACGGAAGGGTGACATTTTGGGACTCGACCTTTAGGCATCAGGTGTTTGGGATTGGGCTCGTGCTCTCAGTTAAATTGCGCTATTTCAGCGACTTGTGTGACTTGGCCGGGAAGCTGCCAAAAAGAGAGGAAACCTGCGGAAGTCGATCGGGAACTCGAGAGCGCCGTCAATAATCCGTCTAGCGCACCAGCCACTCCGTCATTTTATGCATGTCGGCGAGTACAACGCCATAGGTTGCCATCACGCAAAGGGCGGTCCCCAGCAAAGCCGGCACGCCATATTTGAGGAGCGATCCCGAGGGTTGGCTGAGGTGAGTCTCGTCCCATGAGACCAGGCGCGCGATGCGCGCATTCAGCGCCGAGCTCGAAGCATGCGCGAGGCCGGTCGCGAGGACTGCGCTCTTTTGTGGAGGAGCGAAGCGCGACAGCTTGATCAGGGCCGAGGCCAGATCGAGGGCTTCGCGCGAGTTGGACACGGCGGCATCGTCGGCGGACATCTCGGCAGCTTCAGACCAAGCCGATTCCAGCGCCTTGACTCCGGGCAGCGTGAAAAGACGGAACAGGAGCTTTTTCAGATTGTCGCGCCGCTCGACGTGCGCAATCTCATGCTTGAGGGCGGCATCGAGTTCCTGAGCGCTCAAGGACGCGGCGGCTGCGTCCGACAACAAAACCCTGGGAGACAGTCCGCCCGCGACGGCCAGCGCCGGCGTCGACGGGCGAATGCGAAATAGGGGAACCGGGTAGCAATGCGCGTCGGTGGTGGAATCGCGCAGCCAGCCATTCACGGCATGCGAAGTCTTGCGCTGTGCGTTGACGGCATTCCAGACGCCGGCACCCAGAAGCAGCAGGCAAGCGGCTCCCAGCGTGAGCGGAATTTCTCCGATGGGCTCGGCGACCGCACGCGGTTCGAGCAGTAAAAACGAGGGTACAACGAAGATGGCAGTAATCAAAAAGGCTGCCGCGAAAGGCAGGGTGCGTAAGGCAAACAGAAGATTTGCCAGACGCTGTGCGGACAGGGTTCGACCGACGTGGTGAGCGAGCCGCCACCCGCGCATGACGAGCAGCGAGAGCACGCCATATAGAAGAAGAAAGAAGGAGAGCGACACGCCCAGACAGCGCAGCAGAAACATCAACCTTTCTCCCGGTCACGAAGCTCGCGCCGCTTGTTTTCAACCAGTTGTTGCAGTTCGTCCAGCAGCTGCGTGTCGTGCTCGGTGACCGCTTCCACCAGATACGAGAGCGGCATCGCGGCCGGACCGCTACCGAGAAGTTGCTGAATGGCCTGTCCGGCGGCTTCGCGCTGCAGTTCTTCCTTCGTAACGCGCGGAAAATAACGGAAGGCGCGACCTTCCTCACTGCGTTCCAGCAGGCCTTTCTTATAGAGCCGGTCGAGCGTGGTCATAACTGTGGTGTAAGCCATGTCGAGTTGGCTGTAGTCAATCAATTCGCGGACCGTCGCATTGCTGCGCGACCAGATTTCTCCGAGCAAGCGCTGCTCCAGCGGACCAAGTTGATTCAAAGAAGGTTGGTTTGAACGAAAAAAGCGATTCACTGATCCCCCAAAAATGATCCCGTGGATTCTACTCCAAGGAGGGCACAAAGCAAATGGCCAATTCGCGCCAAAGGTGCGCCAACAGCGGGTTTCAGCAAATAAAAAAGGCCTTCCGGGACCCAGTCCGGGAGGCCTGTAAGACACTTGTGGAACGCCCGCCAAACTAACAAAAGCACATCCCTACTACCACGTCCGTATTCGGCAAACCTTGATCTTGGCCGCGGGGGCGATGGAATTATTGCCGCTCTCAATACGCGGCAATGCCCTGTCAGTTGCATTCCATTGGAAGCACGGCGACAATTCCTTCATGGACAAAGCTATGTCCGGAAGCCCCTTCCAGCCCGGCACTATGGTTGTGACAACCCTGGCCAATCCACGGGAAAAGTTCTGGGGCGCGATCCTCTCGCTGAGTGCCGAAGGGCTCAGCTTGCGAGGCATCGAGCTTGCATCTTTTGAGGACCTGGTTGCCATGGTGAAAGACGGCGAACCATTCTCCCTGGGCGTGGTGTTCTTTCCCATGCACCGGGTGGAGCGGATGGAACTCGATCTGCCGGACGGAAACATACCGTCACTTTCGCAGCGTTTTACTGCCAAGACGGGATTAGATCCGGCGACGCTGCTGCGGTCGGAGTCTCGCGTGGTCGCCAAGGAGCGCGCATGAAACTTTCGCAGCTCTGGACGGCACCGAACCAGTTGACGCTGCTGCGCATGTTGTTTCTGCCGTTTATTGTCATCAGCCTGGTCGACGAGCGCTATACGATCGCGCTGATTTTGTTCGTGCTGGCGGGGATCAGCGATGGGCTCGACGGGTTGCTGGCTCGGCGACTTCATCAGCAGACGCTGTTAGGGCAGTATCTCGATCCGATCGCTGACAAGCTTTTGCTCAGCACCCTCTTCCTGGTGCTATCGATCCTTCACAAGATTCCGTGGAAGTACACGGTGCTGGTGTTCGGGCGCGACATTGCGATCCTGGTGACGAGTGCGGTGCTCTACACGATTGCCGGCTTGCGCAATTTCAGCCCGAGCATTTTCGGTAAGGCCAATACGTGCGCGCAAATTGCCGCGGTCTTCTTCGTGATGCTGTTTGAGATAACCCATTTTCGGTCGGTGTGGATCGCGCGCACTATGCTGCTGTGGGCGACTTTTATTTTCACCGCGATCTCGTGGGTGCATTACGCCTTCCTGGTGCAGACCCGTCTGAGAAGTGCTCATGCGGGGGAATCGCGAAGCGGGCCGAATAAACAGGTCGCGTAGACTTCCATACAAAGTTATGCCCAACGCGCGCACGGCCTGCCATTCCTATTGTGCTGGCGCGAGGCGGCGCTCCACAGCAAAACACTTCCCACCATGCTCGGCAGTAACGGCCAGAGAATGCTCAACAAGTCGTGCTTCAGATTGTGCGCGTTGAGAGACGAGGCCAGCATGATCCACGACAAGAGTTGCATCCGCGCGGCGGAAGTCTGGTCCAATGTGCGCGTCAACTGCTCGGTGGCGTCCATCACGTGTGTGATCGTGTGGAACAGTCCCGTCCCGCCGATGGCGAGTCCGGCCACGGACCGGAAGATCTCGCAAGGAAGATTTAAGGTTTTCATCTGTGCGCCCTCTACTGGTACATCGAATGGAGGGTGTGGGAATCGACAGGGGAGTAGGGGTTTTTGTTATCAGCTGAAAATAGGGCTATTTAGGAGGTTGCGGGAGGAGGGTTGCAGTGCGCAAAATCTTGGAACGCGGAGGGCGCAGAGAGAGGCTTTCGAGAACGCAGAGAAGAGCACCCTCCTTGCCCCTCAGGTTCCGCGGCCAATTTTGAGGACGCCGACCGTTTTTCTTTGCGATCTTTGCGTTAGCTTTGCGTGCTTTGCGGTTCGGGCTTCTCCGGGCTGCGGAAAGTTGCATGAGTGCAGATCGGCAGAAAAAATGTTGGCGCACAAGCTTTGCGGCGAAAGAAGATCGCAGAAGTAACGAGATTCTTACAAGAATTCTTATCTTTCCTCTTGCGAACATTTCGAAGTCGTGGCATCTTAGAACATCTTTTCAAGAAAGGACGCTCATTGCTGCGAATTAAAACACAACTCGCAATTAAGCAATGCCAGCCGCTAGACGGCTTGGGTTGCATGTGGGCGTCGTTTCGTAACGTCAGTTACTAACTTCACTCGCAAGCAATCCAGGTAACACAAAACACGCTGGGTGGCGCAGGCCGCGGTTCCTTCGACTGAACCTCGACTAACACCGCTGCTATTGATTCTCCCAGCCCTAACTACTCAGGGCCAGTGGTGATTGGCCACGGATACTTCTCTGGCAGACAGTTCGTTCTAACGAACGAACTGTGAGGTTCGAAGCCTCAGGGCGCAAGCCCTTCCGTGTCCTCCTGTTCCCTGGCCATTAAAGATATGTGGCGCGGACACTCTTGTCCGCGAAAGGTTGCAAACGTAACGGCGGTGCGGCGAAAGCCAATCCGCCGCGGGTGCGGACGTGTGTTCGCGCAGAGTTTCGCCGGTGGTGAAAGAGCAGAGTTACTTCGCTCAATGACAAAGCAGGGTAGCGGACCCTGCCGAGGCGCAGATGTTCCAGGGACGGGGGCGCAGCCCCGAAACGCAAGGTACCTGAAAAGAATCGGCCTCGACTCTGATCGAAGGTTCCCCGGCCTGAGTGTGCAGCGCGGACGCTCCCTCCGACCACGTTCATCGCAACCGCAACTTATGAACCCCGGCAACGAGCCGGTTAGAAAAGACAGCAAGATGATCGAACTTTTAAAACGCATACTGGCCGGACAGAACCAGTTCGCCTCCGGTGGGCTGCTTCTGATGATTATTGGAGGTGCCAGCGTCTATCTGCGTGTTGTGCCCATGCGCATTTGGGCGTGGATCGAAGAGCAAGGCACCATGAGCGTCACCATCAAAGACGATGATGTCGCGTTTCGATGGGTCAAGGAATGGTTTCTCGATCAGCAATTTCTGAAGCGCATTCGCAGGCTGGACGTTGATACCACTCTTCGCGGTCAGAGGCTGGTCCTGATTCCGGCACCGGGGTATCACTGGTTCTGGCGATCGGGACGCCCGTTTCGCGTGGGCTTTTATCGAAATGAGGAGACGAACACAATGCGTCCGCAGCGCCGCGAGCTGCTGGTCTTCCGGACCATCGGACGCCAACAAAGCGTGCTGTGGGCGTTTGTAAACGACATCGTCGACTGTCATCGCAAGCACAATGCGGTCAAGTCGTATCTGTACGTTTACAACGACGGCTGGAGTTACATAGAGGCTTATGTGCCCCGCTCGCTTGAATCGGTCGTGTTGAAGCCGGGAGAAAAGGAGCGTCTGTTGGAAGACATCGAGACGTTCAAGAGCTCGAAACAGCGTTACCGGAGTTTGGGTGTTCCATATCACCGTGGTTATTTGTTTTACGGACCGCCAGGAACTGGGAAGACGTCGCTGGCCTCGGCCATCGCGGAGAAGTTCGGTATGTCGATTTATGCGATCAACCTGGCGCACTTCAACGATCGATCGCTGGTCGCCGCCATGAACGAGGTCGAGCAGAACTCAGTGATTCTTTTCGAAGACATCGATTGCATGAAGAGCGGAGATGCACGCACGAAGGTCGAGACCCCGAGCAACGAGGCGCAGGCCAAGACGGCGGGGGCAAAAAAAGATCGCAACGGAGTGACACTTTCGGGATTGCTGAATGCGCTCGATGGCTTCAGCGCTCCGGATAACGTGTTGTTCGTCATGACCAGCAACCAGATCGAAGCCCTTGATCCGGCCCTGTTGCGACCGGGGCGAATCGACTACCGGCTGTATCTTGGGCCGGCAACCGAGGAGCAGAAGGCAGAACTCTATGGTCGATTCTTTCCGCTGGCTTCGGTGGTCGAGGCGCAATTGTTCGTGGGCAGTCATCCGGAGGCGCACACCATGGCTGAGTTTCAGGGACTGCTGCTTCGTCGCGAAGCGACAAGTCGCGACGACGAGCAGGTCAGTCTTGCATTCGAGGCGGAGATGCGTGAGTCGGAGACTATTGCTCAATAAGTAGCTAACGCAATCGCAGAAGAAAGGAGGCCGACGGCGTGCCCGCATTGTTGCTTGTATTGATGGTCCGACTGGTGGAAGTAGTCGCCAAGAGCTTGCGTCAGGGGCGTGTGCCCAAGCCTCGTCCGCTGTGCACTGATTGTTCGCACGCACACGTGCAGTATGCCGTGAACGGGCGGCGCGCCATCGCTTGCACCTTCGCGGGAGCGGTTCGCCCGGTGCTGCTCGATGTGATGTATTGCACCGACTATCGCGATCGCGGCGCTGCTCCGCGTCTTGTGTCGATTGGCTTCTCGCACGAGGTGGTGGACGCAGACGTCGCTACGGAAGCTGCAATCGTTCAACACTGATTCTCGACTTCGGGAGAGCCTCCGAACCGCATCGCGGCTGCTTCGTCTGCGAGGAGGTTTTTCCGAGCAAAGCTGGGCGCACTAAGCCAAGGACCAACGACTATCAGCGATCAGCCAACGCTGAAGACTGACGACTGAAGACTGGAGCTAAAAATGGCTCGACTCAATCTACTCAATCTTGCTCGCGGACTGCGCACTCACGAGGGCGCGCCTGCGCGTCATATCTCGAATGAACTGCAACTGCGTCGCGCGGTGCTGGCTTGTCTCCTGTGGGAGAACCAGTTCTATGAGGACGGAGTCGAGATCGCGGACCGCATCGCGGAACTGGTGCCGAAGGTTGAGGCCGAGCGGGTGGCTGCGCTCGCCGTCGAGGCGCGCGAGCATATGAAGCTTCGTCATGCGCCGTTGCTCCTGGTGCGCGAAATGGCTCGTCACAAGACCCACCACGGTTTGGTGGCCGAGACTCTTGAGCGTGTCATCCAGCGTGCCGACGAGCTGTTTGAGTTCGTCGCCATCTATTGGAAGGACGGACGTGTGCCGCTCTCTGGACAGGTGAAGAAGGGGCTGGCGGCTGCATTCCCGAAGTTCGACGAGTATCAACTCGCGGAGTACGACCGCGGCGGGCCGATCAAGCTGCGCGACGTCCTGTTCCTCTGCCACGCCAAGCCGCGTGACGATGCGCAGGCCGGCGTGTGGCGGAAGCTGATCTGGGGACGTCTTGCGGTGCCCGACACGTGGGAGGTCGCACTCTCGGCGGCGGGCGCCGGCAACGGCGCTTCGAAGACCGAGGCGTGGACGCGTCTGGTGGCCGAGAACAAGCTGGGCGCGCTTGCTCTGCTCCGCAACCTGCGCAATTTGCGCGAGGCTGGAGTGGACGAGACGCTCGTGCTCTCGGCGCTCGAGGCGATGAGCACGCAGCGTGTGCTGCCGTCTCGCTTCCTGGCGGCGGCGCGTCATGCTCCGCAGTGGGAGCCTGCGCTTGAGGCGGCGATGCTCAAGTGCGTGGCGTCTCAACCGAAGCTGGCGGGCAAGACTGCGTTGCTCATCGACGTCTCGGGATCGATGACAGTGCGGCTCTCGGGTCGTTCGGAGATGCTGCGCACCGACGCGGCTTACGGTCTCGCGGTGTTGCTGCGTGAGATCGGAGAGCGCGTGGCGGTGTACTCGTTCTCGGACAACCTGGTCGAGGTGCCGGCGCGTCGCGGCTTCGCATTGCGCGATGCGATCGATGCCTCGCAGCGCCACAACGGCACCTATCTCGGAAAGGCCGTTGAGCAACTGAACGAGCGCGGGCGCTACGACCGCCTGATCGTGATCACCGACGAGCAGGCGCACGACACGGTGCCCAACCCGCAAGGGAAGGGCTACGTGATCAACGTGGCCAGCTACAAGAACGGGGTCGGCTACGGCAAGTGGACACACATCGACGGCTGGTCCGAGGCGGTGGTCGAATACGTCCGCACTCTGGAAGAGTCAGGTCTCAGGTCTTAGGTGTCAGGTGGCAGGGCTTGAGTCCGAAAATCCCGATGAAATCCCCAGCCTCCGCACAAGACGCGGAAGGCTGGGGCACCCGAATCTCTCTCTTTGACGGCAGTGCGGGCGTTAGTCGTCGTCGTTGTCGTGATCGGGCGGAGGTGGTGGCGGCAGGGGCAACGGTGCGGTGACATCGCTGGCGTAACTGGGAATGGCGCAAGTCGTCGCGTCGCAGCGCACTTCGGGATAGGCGAACAGCGACTCGTGTCCCTGCTTGTCGACCGAGGCGACGGAGACGTAGAAGCTGTCTCCGGGATTAAAGCCAAGTTTTTGTGGCGAGATGCGGCCGCCATCGTCGGAAATTACGATGCGCTGGCGATAGAAGTTTTCGTTGATGGAGCGTGCGGCTATGACGAAGTGGTCGACCCGGCCTTCCGGCTCTTCGAAGTGAAATCTCACGCTCTGCATGGTGTTGCTGCTAGCGTTGAATTCGGTTGGAGCAAGCGGGGCACGAGCAAGGCTGGCGGCGACTGAAGCCATGACTTGCGCGATGCGTGAGGCATAAGTGGGCGTGATGTACTGCACCAGGTCGTTGGGCGAGTGCTGGTGTGTCGTTATGAAGGTAGTGTCCTTGCAGAACGCAGGAATTTGCGCTGGCGGAGGACAGGGAAACGGTCCGCCGCAACTGTTGTCGACGGGCGAGGGCGAACACTCGTGGGTTTCCATGAAGCGAACGGCAGGATGCGCCTGGCTGATGAAGGATGTGTGGTCGCTGCCGCGCCCGGGCCGATCTTCGCGGAGTTTGGGAAGCATGTTGATGGTGGGCACGTAGGCGCTTCCCCACACGCCGACATAACGCATCACGCCGCGGGAAGGGGATTCGTTATCGGTGGTGCCGTCGGGATCCGTGCTGAGGCGCTCGCGCGGGATGCCAGGCGAGTAGAGGCGGAAGTTCTGCAAATCGGCAGCGGTGTTGGCGGTGTTGTCGCCGCCGGGAATGTCGGTGTTCAGCATCGCGATGACGTTTGGCTCGTCGAAGTAGCGAGTGAGATTGGCGGCGATGGAAGCGGAGCCGAACAATCCCTGCTCTTCGCCGGAGAAGGCCATGAACACGAGGGTGGCGTCGTATTGATGGCCGGCCAGCACGCGCGCGATTTCAAGGACCACAGCGCTCTGCGCACCGGAATCGTTGCCACCGGGCGCGTCGGAGGTGTTGTCCAAGACATTGGTGGTGCGCGAGTCGTAGTGGCCGCCGATGATCACGAGGCGATTGCGATGGCGGCCGGGCAGCCAGGCGATGACATTGAAGGTAGGCGCTGTAGGGCAACTGCCATGCACGAACGAATCGAGCCTTACCTGGAGTCCTGGAATCGATTTGTACTGGTTGAAAAGGAAGTCGCGCGCCGCGGTGACACCGTGGCCGGGTTCGGGCTGGTCGGAGCACGATTGCCGTGTCCTGAAATTTTGCAGGGTCTGGGCAGTGTTGAAGATTCGGTTGGCGTCGATGTTGCCAAGGATCGCGCTGATTTCCGGATCCGTGGACACAGGACTGCTGGGAGAGCTGGCGAGTACAAGGGGAAAGGCGACGACGAGCACGAGGGCGCTGACGATCAGCGTTCTCTTCATAGATATATTCTCCTTCGCGGACAGTCGGGGAAGACGGACATCCTTGAAGGCACAAGCGTGCACGCTTGTGCTCGGCTTTACGAGGACTGTGGGGCCGGGTTTTTCAGACGAGGACGGCGAGCATGATGAAACCGAGGATTTGGATCGTCAATCAGGTGCTTGCCTGATGACTTTATGATCAACTTCGGATGATGAGCGGCGAGCAACGGGCGAGACAGCCTCCTCCTTCCATGCAGGGTTCGGAAGGTTAGGGCATTGGGTTATGTATTACTGAAGGAGTGGCGATGAGCACGAAACAAGCGGCCCCACTCTATCGTGACGGTCGACATTACGATGCATTGAACAGTTTTCTTGTTGCCGACTTCCCGTTCTATCTCGAGGAAGCGCGGAAGGCGGGGCGCCCGGTGTTGGAACTGGCTTGCGGGACTGCACGGCTCACTATTCCGATTGCGCAGAGTGGAGTGGAGATTGTCGGGCTCGACTTGTCTCCGTCGATGCTGGCGCATGCGCGGACGAAGGCTGAAGCGGCGGGAGTGGAAATCAAATTCGTCGAGGGAGATTGCCGGTCGTTTGAGCTGCCGAGGAAGTTCGCTTTGATCTTCATGGCGTTCAACTCGATGCAGCATCTGCATGACCATGCGTCGCTGTCGGCGTTGTTCGCGAATGTACGTAAGCATCTCGCTGAGGACGGCCGGTTCGTATTCGACGTGTTCAATCCGAAGGTCGAAATCCTCGCCCGCTCTTCGGGAGAACGGCGGCTTGAGCGCGAATACGAGGATCCCGATGGTAAGGGCACGATGTCGTTCGAGTACAGCGCGACTTACGACGACGCTTCGCAGGTGAGCCATATCCAGTGCTATTTCGTGCGACGCGGCGCGAACGGAGAAGAGATCGAAGTGCGCGAGGAAGAGTTGCATTTGCGCAGCTTCTTCCCGCAGGAGTTGGATTTGCTGGTGCGGTCGCAGGGGTTTGAGATTGTTGAGAAGTTCGGGAACTTTGAGCGGAAGGCGTTTGGGAGGGGGGATCCGAAGCAAGTCGTGGTGTGCAAGACCTTGTAGGAGAAGGGCACCTGCGGGTGTTCGATCTTGAAGGCTGCATGGCCGGATTTAGCAGCGGCGGTTGTGGTCGGCCGAGGTTGCCGTCGCCCCTGCGGGACTTTGAAAGCTCTCGACGATTTTCCCAGCGCTTACGCGCTGGGCTGATGAATGTCGCCGCCTCCGGCGACTCGCATGTGCAGTCGCAGCTGATTTAGAGGTCAATGCGTCGCTTGTAATTCATGGCGAGAAAAAGCAGGTCCTTCGCTGTGCTCAGGATGACAATGTTTGGGAGTGCGTGAAGAGGTGAGCCGCTGGTGATGGGAATGACAATGTTTGGGAGTGTAAAGGAGTAACCCACTCGTGAAGGGCCCAGGTTAGCTTCCAAAGAACGGACGCGAACCTGGGGCACGGTCAGTTTGTGCTAGATCTTCCTACTTCGATCCCCGTCCAGTTTCGGGGCTCACTCTCAGAAGATCAGCTTCAATGCCAACTGCATCTGTCGCGGGTCGCGTGCGGTTGTGATCTTGTTGAACACGCCGCTGGTCAGCGAGAGCGACGCCGGGTTGTTCCAGTTGGTGTGGTTCAGGACGTTGAACGCTTCCGCGCGGAATTGAATGTTTACCCGCTCGGTGATGTGCGTGTTCTTGTAGAGCGACGCGTCCCAGCGAAAGTAGCCGGGGCCAACGATGCTGCCGCGTCCTTCGTTGCCCGGACGAATCTCGCCCGCGGGAACGGCCGCGAAGGCCGACGCATTGAACCAGTTGGCTAGAGTGTGGGGCGCGCTTTTGTTGGGGTCGCCGATGATGTCGGGGCGACCGCCTTCAAAGGTGTTCGGGTCGCGCAGGCCGAGGCCGGCAGGATCGCGCGAGAGCGTGGCGGTGAGGTGGCTGCCAGTATTCGCGTAGAAGATTCCAGCCACTTCCCATCCGCCGAGGACGTGCCCGGCGAATCCCTGCTGATTCTTGAGGAAGGGCAATTCGTACACGTATGTAGCAGAGAAGATGTGGCGGCGGTCGTAATCGAGATTGCCGTATTCGGCTGCGATGTCGTAGCTGGCCTGGGGAGCGCGGAAATCGTTGGTGGCGGTTCCCATGGCGTGCGACCAAGTGTAGTTCAGGGTGACGGTAGAGTTGGAGGAAAACTGCCGGCGCAATTGCGTTTGCAGGCCGTGATAGTTCGAGTTGAAAATCGGGCTGAAGAGATCGATGGAGGCGTAACCCAGAAAGGGGCGCACTTGATTCAGTTGCTGGGTTGGTGTGCCAGCGCCCACCGGTGACGTCAAGCCGATGTTCAGAAATGCGCCGGGCGGAGCCTGGTTAACGTCGAGAACACCGACCAGATGGCGTCCGATGGTGCCGTAGTATCCGATCGCGAGTGTGGTCTTCGGACTGAGTTGCTGCTGAACGTCGAAGCTCCACATCATGGAGTAGGGCTGCTTCCAGTTGGGCAGAACGCCGCCGATGTCGGGGGGAGTGAGATTTACGTCGGCAATTCCGGACGCTGGATTATTGACCGACGTGTCAGGGATTGAGGTGGACTGAACGAAGGGCGGGTTGCCCGGCTGAAATTGTTCCATGCTGTTGACGGCAGGGGAGTCGTAGAAGATTCCAAAGCCGCTGCGGATCGAAGTCTTGCCTTTGCCCCAGGGATCCCACGCCATACCGATGCGCGGGGCAAGCGTGTTCTTGGCAGTCTGCTGCACGGCATCGCCGTAGGGCGAGCCCTTTCCGCCAATGAGAATGCCATTTACGTAGGGACTCGTCGGAGCGGTGACGTAGAGGCCGTTGCTGTCAATGGCCGGAGTATTCCCGAAGTTGAAGCGGGTTGGATCGAACGTGGTCAGCAGCCCGTTGCCGTAGGTGGGCGCGAAGAATAGCGAGTAGCGCGCGCCGTAGCTGAGCGTGAAGGTGGGAGTGATGCGCCACTCGTCCTGGCCAAAGACTTCGAGCTGCCTCTGGTGAACCAGGGCGCGGAAGTCGATGTTGGTCTGGCCGAAGTTGGCGAATCCGCGGAGAAAATTCGCCCACTCCTGGACGAAGGTTCCATCGGCAGGAGCTCCTCCACCAGAATCTGAGAAGGTATAGGAACCGTTGTTCACTCCGAAGCCGTTCACGTTCTCATCTTTGGTGTAGTAGTTGAAACTCGCGCCAAACTTCAACTGGTGCCGGCCCAGCGTTTTAGACAGGCTTCCAAAGGCGTTGTGGTTGCGGTTGTAGTCGCGGTAAGGACCAAAGCCGGAGATCACCTGACCATCGCCGAACGACACGTCGGGAATCCTAGGCGACAATCCGAACGGCAGCGTAGGACGGATGTCGGGCGAGTTGGCAACCAGGTCAAGTCCGCTGGGCGTGCTCAGGACTGCGCCGTACGAGTAGGCATAGCCTGCGTCGAGCAGAAGCGTTGGCGTGAAGGTGACCGTCGCATGCACGGCAATGTTGCGGCCGGGGGAATTCGTGCTGGTGTTGGCGACGCCGGGGATGCCGAGGCCGGTGAAGAGGCCGCCCGGTTCCTGGGTTGGAATGGAGTCGTCGAGGAATCGGCCAAATACACTGAGCCTCGATCCGAAGTTGTGATCGATGCGAACGTTCTCTTCCCGGTAATTGAAGATGTTGCGGCCTGCCCAAGTCAGCGTGTTGTCGGTGGTATCGGTGAGCGGGGGCAGCTTGGAATAGATGTCGGTGATGTAAGCCTGCGCTGTGGGATCGATGTTCGTGATCTGGGCGGTCTGGTTGGTGCAATCGCCGCTCATGGGATCGAAAGCGATGCAGGCTGCTTGTGGAAGATTGCCCTGCAGCATGGCTGGGGTAGGAAGTTCGCCGCTGGTGAACGTATTGTAGGTGATGATACGGCGCCACTCTTGTGAATAGAAGAAGAAGGTCTTGTTGCGATCCTTGTTGTAGGCGCCCGGGATATAAACGGGGCCGCCCAGCGTGAATCCGAAATCGTTCCAGCGCAGTTCGGGGCGTTTAATGCCGTTGCGGTTGTTGAAGAAGGCGTTCGCGTTGATGACGTCGTTGCGAAAGAAGTCGTAGGCGCTGCCGTGGAACTGGCTGGTGCCGCTGCGCGTGATGACGGTGATTTCTCCTGCGGAACTGCGGCCGTGTTCCGGAAGGTAGCTGGAGCGGAGCACGTTGAATTCGGCGATGGAATCGATGCTGGGGTAGGCCAATAGGGTGAGGTTAGCGCCACGGTCGACGTTGTCCGCGCCGTCGATGGTCCAGTTGTTCTGGGTGGGGCGGTTGCCGTTGATGGCGAAGTTGATCTGGTTGGAGGTGCCGACCGGGTTGCTCACGCCGACGAACAACTGATCGGAGGCCAGGCTCGAAGCGATGCCCGGCTGGAGAGAAACCAGTTGCTCGTAGTTGCGCGTGACGTTGCTGAGTTCGCGGACTTCGTTGCCGGTCATGAGGCCGGAGGCGGTCGCGGTCTCGAGGTTGATGGCCTCGGCGGCTTCGGTCACGTTGATCGTCTGCGTATTGGCGCCGACGGAGAGAGTGACGTCGACTACGCGCCGATCGCTGACGTTCAGCACGATGTCGGTGGCGTTGTATTCCTGAAATCCGGATGCGGTCACTGAGATTTTGTAGCGGCCGAGCGGAAGGAGAGGGGCTACGTAGGCGCCAGCAGCGTCGGTCGTCAGCTTGCGGATGGTGGCGTTGCGATCGGTGTTGATGACCTCGACGGTGGCGCCACTGATAGCCGCGCCCGACTGGTCGCGCACGATGCCTCGAATGTCACCGGTGATTTCTTGAGCCAGAGTGAAGGTGGAAAGAAGGACAAACACTACTCCCAGCAAGCGCTTCAAAGACATCGCGTTCTCCCAATGATCTTTCAGAGTCAGCGAAGTGGCTTGCCCCAAGCCTGGACCCGAGCGATCTTTATCTTTATCTCCATCGCGTCGCAAGCTAGCCACCAAAAATAAGATGTCGATTTTTTATGAAGTTATGCGGAGTTATGACTGCTCGTATACGAAATTCGGGAGGTTAAATACCGAATCTCGAAGTCCAGTATTTACTGTAGGCGTATCGGGATGCGGCCATGGACAATTCGAGGATGCGGACAACCGCAGAGCCTACGTCGCGATCCGAGAATTCCTGGCGAAGTACAATCTGGGGCCGGTGAAGTAAACCCAGATGCGCGTAGGATGGCCTTCCGCAGGCAAGATACAAATCCCGCTCTGCGGGTGCGGACTGATGCTAGGTTCGCGGAGGCCCAATGGTTCGAAAGCGAAGACTCGCGGCTCGAGCAGCAACTCTTCCAGTCCTTCTTCTCATTTTTGCAACGCTGACGTTGGGGGAGGAGAATGCGTCGCGCTGGTCGGAGCAAGCGGCAAATGACTGGTACAAGCAGCAGGCCTGGCTGGTTGGAAGCAACTACATTCCCGCGTACGCAATTAACCAACTGGAGATGTGGCAGGCCGAGACTTTTGATGTCGCGGAGATCGATAGGGAATTGGGATGGGCAGAAAGCAGCGGGATGAATACCATGCGAGTGTTTCTGCATGATCTGCTGTGGCAGCAGGACGCCGGCGGATTCTCGAAACGCATGGAACAGTTTCTGCAGGTGGCTGACCGCCATCACATCAAGCCGATGTTTGTGCTGTTCGATTCGTGCTGGGATCCGAACCCAAAATTGGGCCCGCAACATCCGCCAGTGCCGGGAGTACACAATTCCGGATGGGTTCAATCCCCCGGGGCAGCGGCGCTTGCGGATGCTGCGCAGGAGGCACGATTACGAGATTATGTAAGAGGAGTGATCGCCGCATTCGCAAAGGACCGTCGCGTTCTGGCATGGGACGTCTGGAACGAACCATCGAACACAAATGAAGGAAGCTACTCCCAGCGAGAGCCAGCCAGAAAGCAGCAGATTGTGGAGGCAATGCTGCCAAAGGTGTTTCGGTGGGCAAGAGAGGCGCGTCCGTCGCAACCTCTCACGAGCGGGTTGTGGGATATCGATTTCGAACACGACATGCCGTTATCGAAAATCCAGCAGCTCCAGGTCGAGAATTCAGACCTCCTCAGTTTTCACAATTACGGCTGGCCCGAGAGCTTCGAGAAAGAAGTGGTGTACCTCGGGAAGTTTCATCGCCCGATTGTGTGTACCGAGTACATGGCGCGAAGCGCTGGCAGCACGTTCGACACGGTCTTACCAGTGGCGCGAAAACTGAACGTCGCCGCGATCAATTGGGGACTCGTCGAGGGCAAGACACAAACTTACTATCCGTGGGAATCCTGGCGACACCCGTACATCACGGAACAGCCACCGGTATGGTTCCACGACGTGTTTCACAAAGACGGCAAGCCGTACCGGGAGGCGGAGGTCGATCTCATTCGTCGGCTCACCAAGCGAGGGGTACAGAAGAATTGACGGAATTCCAACCTGAGATGCGCGGTCGCCGTTTCGACGAATTCCGCGGCTGACCTCGCTTCTCGCTCGCAAGAGAATCTCGTTCGCAACAATTTGCCGAAGACTAGTACGACCGAGAGCTCATCGTCTAGTTTTCGCCCCGCGCTCTCGCTGCACCCCAGTTGCCTTGAGCGTGAACCATTCCGCTCGATTAGAAGTGTCTAAAAAGAGACTGCACCAGCCTCGCCGCAATGGTCTTGTTGACCTGCCGTGTTCCCAGTCGAGTTCCTGGCAGTGTGATTTTGATCACACACTCATAGGACATAGATCACAGACCGATTGGTGGCCGCCGATAGAGGATATCTACATGTAGAAGTCAACAATGCTCTCAATCACCTCACAATACGCGCTCCGCGCCCTCACTCATCTGGCACGACACGCTGGCGAGCCTGTCCTGGGCCGAGATTTGGCGCAATCCGGTGAAATCCCGGCGAACTATCTGTCCAAAGTGTTGTTGACCTTGCGCAATGCTGGGCTCGTCGATACGACTCGGGGATCGGGCGGAGGCTATCGTCTCGGCAGGGCAGCGGATGAAATCTACTTGGTTGATGTAGTGGAACTGTTCGAAGAGATTTCAAGGACAAAGCCACCTTGTTTTTTGGGGCAGAAGAGAAAGTGCTCGGACTCGACTCCTTGTTCTGCACATTCCACCTGGCGAGAAGTGCAAGTTGCTTACTTGAAATTTCTGGTTTCCACCCCGCTCTCGGCAATCGCAGGAACCCCTGAGGAGGTCTGGAGCAACTCTGGACGGGCGGCGCAAGGAGCGCGGGAAGAAGATCGCCAATGTGTTCAACCTGAAAGGAGTGAGAACGATGACTGTAGCTACCGAAAAGACGGTGCGTGAATTGGCTCTCGAGAGTTCTTCGGCCACGAGAGTTTTTGAAAAACTGGGTATCGACTACTGTTGCGGCGGCAACCGGTCTCTGGAAGAGGCCTGTCGCACGGCGAATTTAAAAGTCGAACAGGTACTTGAGTCGCTGGCGGTCGCCGACAAAACGGCGTTGGCTGCGCACGATGACCGGGACTGGCAAAGCGAGCCCGTGTCGGCGTTAATCGCGCACATTCAGAAAACACACCACTCGTATACCCGCGAAGAGATCGCGCGCCTCAGACCGCTTTTCGACAAGGTTTGCTCGGTGCATGGCAAGAATCATCCTGAACTTCTGGAGATCCGCGACACATTCCAGGCGCTCGCACAGGAATTGAGTGCGCATTTGATGAAGGAGGAGATGATCCTGTTTCCTTACATCCTCAAGATGGAAGCAGACAAAGAGCAGTTGGCACGGGCCCCGTTCGGTTCGGTGCAAAACCCGGTTTCCATGATGGAACACGAGCACGATTCCGCAGGAAACGCATTGCGTGCCATGAAGCAGGCGAGCGATGGGTATACCGCACCTCCGAATGCATGCGTCAGTTATCAAACGCTTTACCAAGCTCTAGCTGAGTTTGAAGCCGATCTGCATCGCCACATCCACCTGGAAAATAACATTTTGTTTCCGCGCGCAGTTGCAATGGAAAAGTAAGCTAGCTCGCTACCCGATCTCTAAGCGAGCCTTCATAGGAGAGAGAATTCATGCAATACAAAAAGTTGTGGATCGCCTTCGGACTGGTGATGCTGGTTTCGTTCTCGGTATTGGGTGGCGTCGGATATAAGGCAATCAACAATGGTCCGCCGACACCGGCAAAGGTCGTCACCGCGGACGGTCAGGTGCTGTTCACGGGCGAGACAATTCGCGACGGACAAAATGTTTGGCAGTCCACCGGCGGACAGGAGATCGGTACGATCTGGGGGCATGGGGCATACGTAGCGCCCGACTGGAGCGCCGATTATCTCCATCGCCAATCGGAGATTGTGCTGAATCGTTGGGCGAAGCAATCCGGTCACGCAAATTATCAGTCGTTGCCAGCCGAAGAACGCGCTGCCCTGCAGGGTCGGTTAACGGAACTGACGCGGCGCAATACGTATGACGCAGCCAGCGACACTATCGTTCTGGATCGTGATCGGGCTGCTGCATTCGAGGAGTTGGCAGGGTATTACGCTGATGTTTACGGCAAAGGACGGGATGATTACGCGATTCCCGCGGGTGCCTTGACCGATCCGGCAAAACAGCGGCAGATGGCGACATTCTTCTGGTGGACAGCTTGGGCGGCGAGCACCAATCGCCCGGACCAGGATGTTACGTACACGCAGAACTGGCCGCACGAAGAGCTGGTCGGCAATCGCCCGACGGGTGGAACGATTGTCTGGAGCGTGATTAGTTTTGTATTGCTGCTGGCCGGAATCGGCACGATGGTTTGGTACTTCGGATCGCAGGAACATCACGCCTCCCGGGATCCGATGCCGAGACGCGACCCTCTGCTTGGATTGCAGCCAACGCCCTCCCAAAAAGCGACGGTGAAATATTTCTTCGTCGTGGCCGCCTTGTGGGTCGTGCAGGTGGCACTGGGAGCGATCGTTGCGCACTATGGCGTCGAGGGCGGCGGTTTCTACGGCATTCCACTCGGGAAATGGTTGCCTTACTCGGTGGCGCGCACCTGGCATCTGCAGATTGGTATCTTCTGGATCGCTACGTCCTGGCTTGCGACGGGTCTTTACATTGTTCCGGCCGTGAGCGGAATTGAACCCAAGGGACAGCGTTTGGGCGTGAACGCGCTGTTTGTTGCCGTGGTGGCCGTTGTGGTTGGCTCGCTCGCTGGAGAGTGGCTAGGCATCCAGCAGAAGCTGGGGAACCTCTGGTTCTGGTTGGGATCGCAAGGTTATGAATATGTCGACCTCGGACGCGTGTGGCAAATCCTGCTCTTCGTCGGCCTGACCTTCTGGTTATGGCTGATGTGGCGGGGACTGAAGCCTGCGCTGGCACGCCGCGATGAGAATCATTCGCTGCTGATGTTGTTTCTGATCTCTAGCATTGCCATTCCGCTCTTTTATGCAGCCGGGTTGATGTACGGCCAACGCTCTCCGTTGATCACTGCGGAGTATTGGCGCTGGTGGGTTGTGCATCTTTGGGTAGAAGGATTCTTCGAAGTCTTCGCCACGGTTGTCATCGCTTTCTTGCTGACCCGGCTCAAACTGCTGTCAACGGTGACGGCGACTCGCGGGGTACTGTTCTCGACTGTGATCTATCTTTCGGGCGGCATTATCGGGACGTTTCATCACCTGTACTTTACGGGAATGCCTAACTCAGTTTTGGCGCTGGGAGCTATTTTCAGCGCGCTCGAAGTCGTGCCCCTGATTCTCATCGGATTTGAGGCATGGGAGAACATCCGCCTGTCGCGCGGCACCGCGGACAATCCCTGGATCAGCGCCTATAAGTGGCCGATCTATTTCTTCGTGGCTGTCGCTTTCTGGAACTTTGTTGGCGCAGGTCTGTTCGGCTTCATGATCAACCCTCCGATCGCTCTCTACTACGTGCAAGGGTTGAACCTCACCCCGGTGCATGGCCACACCGCACTTTTCGGTGTGTACGGCATGCTGGGATTGGGGCTCATGCTGTTTTGCCTGCGTGCGCTACGTCCGGGACTGATGTGGAAGGATCGGCCCCTGGCGATTGCGTTCTGGTCCATCAACATTGGACTGGCAGCGATGGTCCTGCTCAGCACGTTGCCGATTGGCCTGGCTCAGGCCTGGGCGTCGGTTGAGGTAGGAACCTGGTATGCGCGGTCGTCGGAATTCCTGCATACCCCTATGTTGACGCGCCTGCGCTGGATGCGAATGTTCGGCGATACGATCTTCGCGTTCGGAGCGCTAGTCCTGGGCTGGTTCGTCCTCGGACTGATCACGGGGCATTCGTTCGACCGTGGGGCAAGAGTTCTGGAGGAAGGGGAATACACGCCGCACGAGCCAGAACTCGTGCATCAGGGTGACTGAGGGGAAACTTATGACGGCATCAACGCACACTATGTGGGCCACTCAGCAGACTCGCAGGCGCGCCATGATCGTCCCCCGCGAACATGGCGCCTGGGGTTTGCTGTTGGTGCCCCTCTTTACCGGGGTGGCTGCTGGCTTCGCTCCGGAACATCGCGCCTGGGCGTTGCTGCAGCTCACGCTGATCGCATTTTCATTGTTTTTGTTGCGGACGCCACTCGAGAGCTTGCTCGGCACGGGCGCGATCCTGGCGCGCACAGCAGGCGAGCGTTGGACGGCGCTCATCGCATCAGCTGGGCTGGGGCTGCTGTCTTCCGCGTGCTTGATAGGCCTGATGTGGAAAGGGCGATACCCGGCATTGTGGCTTCTTGGAGCGGCAACCGCCGGCTCATTTGTCTTGCAGGCAGGGCTTCGAAAATTGGGCCGTCGCACACGCATGATTTCGCAGATCGTGGGTGCCTTTGGGCTTACCTGTACGGCTCCGGCGGCCTACTACATCGGCACGGGACGGCTCGACACGCGCGCGTTCGTGCTGTGGATTGCGAACTGGATTTTCGCCGGTAACCAGATTCACTTCGTTCAATTGCGCATTCACGCTGCGCGCGCAGACACGTTCGCCGAAAAGTTCGAACGAGGAGGATTCTTTTTTGTAGCGCAAGCGGCATTACTGACACTGCTTGTGTTCGCGTCGCGTTGGAAGATAATGCCTACTCTGGCGATCCTCGCCTTTCTTCCTGCAATTGTGCGAGGCTCGCTTTGGTTTTTTCGCAAGGCTGAAGCCCTCAATGTCAAACGCCTGGGCTGGTCTGAGATGAATCATGGAATCGTATTCGGAATGTTGCTTGCGATCGCCTTGCTGTGCGGATAGTCGTCCCTACGAATTCTGTTGTGGAACCAACGTGGAAGTAGACGTTAATGTTAAACTCTTCCCACTGTGACGCAATTCGTGATTGAACGCGAAATACCTGGTGCCGGTGCACTGTCAGAAGCTCAGATCCGGGACATAGCTCTGCAATCATTGCAGGCGTTGAATGAAATGGGGCCGCAGATTCAATGGCTCCACAGCTACGTCACCGAGGACAAGGTCTACTGCATCTACCTGGCGCCCGATGAGGACAGCATTCGGGAGCACGCGCGCAGGGTGGGTATTCCCGCCGATCGTGTCTCCTCGGTACGCCGTCTAATTGACCCCGTCAACTTCAAGTAAGAGACCCCAAGTCTTCTAGAGAATATTCGAGGGCTCTTTCCAGGCTCATGGCAGAGCCTTCTTCCCAAGCGCCCTTGCCTGCCGATTCACTGAGCGATTGCCATGCGAGCAGCATCGTTCCATCGAGTTTAGACTGCTCAGCTTGAGGCAGAGGTGCGCTGATCTGCCGACGCAGATACGCTGCGGCAGCGGCCAGCGTCAGTGCGCGTGCGGCATGCCCTCGAGCGAGAGCCAGACAAGCGGAACCTTCCATTGCGCGCGCCATGCCACGCCGGTGCCCCAGCCCTGCAAAGATTTCCAGTGCTTCGCGGTATGCAGCGTGGGCAGTCAAATGGTCTCCCTGTTCACAGTCGATGTAGCCCAAATCTGTCAGGGATCTCGCGGAACCCCAAGGGTCGCCTGCATCCCGAAAGGCTGAAAGCGCACGTTGATACAATTCTCGAGCGGCGGCCATATCGCCCTGCGCGCGTGCTATATCGCCCTGCTGGTTGATGGACCAAGCGGCACCCGTGTGATCACCAAGTTCTTCAAAAGTCTTTGTAGCCTCACGCAGGGCCCATCGAGCGCGTGCGTAGTCTCCGCGGCCTTTGACCACATTAGCAAGGTTGTGAAGACAACGCGCGATTGCCAACTGGTCAGACAACATACGCCAGGATGCCAGGCTTCGCTCAAAATAACTCTGGGCGGACGGGTAGTCCCCGCGGTCTCGCGCCGATACGGCCAGTGCGTTCAACGATGCGGCAATGCCCGGCTGATCGCCCAATTCCTCATAAAGAGAGAGGCTGGCCTGTAGATAATGTTCAGCAGCCGGATAATCGCCCTGAGCCGTCGCTAAGGCACCGATAAAATGCGAGACTCTGGCCCTTTCTTCGGAGCGCTCCGTTCCCGCCAGGCGCAGAATAGTTTCCAGTCGCCGCCGACCTTCGGTGAGGTGCTCGCGCATGTCCCAGAATCGGAACAGGGCCATACAAAGGCGCAATCCCCAGTCGAGATCTCGCGTTTGAAATAGCCAGTCGAGAGCGAAACGAAAGTTATCGATTTCGACGTCGCATTGAGCTAGCCAACGACCCCGGTCGGCGGGGTCCAATTCTGGGTTTCCTTCCTCCGCCAGGACGAGACAATACGCAGCATGGGCGCGCCGCGCAGCCGGTTGCTCATCGCTGTCGTTGAGGCGTGCGAGCGCATACTCGCGGATCGTTTCCAACATTTGGAACCGCGGCTCGGCCTCGGAGCGGTCGATACGCTGAACCAGATTCTGGCCCACCAAAGATGACAGGCCTTCAAACAGATCGATACCGAGATCACGACTTGTATTGCAAACGGCTTCCGCGGCTTCCAATGTGCATCCCCCGACAAACACCGAAAGCCGCCGAAACAGTTTCCGCTCGGCGTCATTCAACAGATCGTGACTCCAGTCAATCGTGTTGCGGAGCGTGTGTTGCCGCTCGGGCAGGTCGAGGGCGCCGCCAGTTAGTAATTGCAGGCGACTTTGCAGCCGATCCAGAATGGCGCTGGGAGGCAGCACTTTAGTTCGGGCAGCCGCCAACTCAATCGCCAAGGGCAGCCCATCCAGGCGGGAACAAATTTCCTGAATGGCAGGAGCATTTTCTGGAGCAATCGTAAAGTCTGGCCAGACGGCTGCCGCTCGCTGCACAAACAACTCGATCGCTGAATCCTGCGCAAGTGGCGTTACCGGGAACTCCTGTTCCCCGTAAATGCGCAGACCCGCGCGGCTGGTTACCAATATCTTGAGAGACGGGCAGGATTCTAAGATGTCGGCGACCAGAGTGGCCGCCGAGAGGACCTGCTCAAAATTATCCAAGAGGAGCAAGAACGCTCCCGAGTTCTGCAGTTGATCGCCGATCAATTGTGGGACGGTGCGGTTCGCGACTTGCTGGATGTCGAGAGCCTCGGCGAGGGCGGTAGCTACCAAGTCCGGCTGGGTGATCGAAGCCAAGCCAACGAACTGAGCGCCCGCAGGAAATTTGTCTGCAATGGCGGTGGCGATCGCGACAGCGAGACGTGTTTTTCCCGCTCCTCCCGGGCCGGTCATCGTCAACAGGCGGACGTCGCGCCTCAGTAGCAACTCGGTTGCCTCTGCCACTTGTTGTTCCCGTCCGACAAAGGAAGTACGCGGAAGGGGCAGATCGTGGCGCTTCCTGGCAGTCTTCGCAGGTAATTGCGTGCGTCGCTCTGGCAAGTCAAAGTAATCGGGGGCAGGAAGAGGATCAGCTTTCGGTGCGCATCGGATCACCGGGGCTGTGAACAGGTAACCACGGCGGGGCACAGTCTTCAGCAATTGTTGGTTGCGATCGTCCAGGGCGCGACGTAGTTCGACAGTGCATTGCACCACCGAATCGTCGGTGACAAAGGCATCGGGCCACACCGCCTGGATCAACTCCTGTTTCCCGATCAGCCGTCCGGGGTTTTCCACGAGGTATTTGAGGGTTTCATAGACCTTGGGGCGCAGCTTGATCTCCTCTTCCCCCTTGCGCACACACCCGCGCGCGACGTCGAGCGTGAAATCGCCGAATTGGTAGTTCAGAGGACTGCTCTCCAAATGTGCTCCCACTTGCGCTAAGGGTTCGTGCGCCCAGATTTTGGCTTTTTTTGGGCGTTGTTTCGTTACTTCCCGTTCCGATGCTTGCTACTTTGCACTTGTTCGATGAGGCTCCGCAATCGCTGCAGGCGCTGCTGGGAGCGGCCGAGGATGACGCTCCACAGAGCGGATTCTAGCAAATTGATTCCCGAAGACGTCTCGCAATGCCTGCCGCGGAAGATGAGCACCGAACCGCGAAACGTCAACCACCTGGAGAATTTATGAATCGCATTGCAAGCATCTTGACCGGTCTCTCACTCGCCGTTTTGTTTTTTGTTGGCTCGGCTCATGCCCAGTCCGACGGGAAAAGAATGACAGCCAACATTCCCTTTGAATTCACCGTCGGAAGCATTTCACTCCCTGCAGGTCAATATGAATTCCTGCGCACTGGAGCCGGCGGCAACATCGTTCGGGTGCGCGGCGTAGATGGTCGCAGTCAGTTCTGCCCGGATTTCTGCCTTTGTGCAGGGAGATGGGCCTCCTGAAAAATCCATGCTCAAATTCGCCACCGTAGATGGCCGTCATGTTCTGGTCCAGATCTGGAATGGACGTTCTGTGAGCGGTACGGAATTCAGTTACGAACACACTTCGGTTGAATTGGCACATTCCTCATTCACTCACGGAACTGACGTTAACTGACATTATCGAGCCCCATTAAGAAAAAAAGGAGATACGTCGTATGAGTACAGCAGAGATTCTCATGCTTGGCATGAAGGTCCGGCGGGTCGCGCGGCCCTTTCAGTATTCCCTGATCGCACTCGCTTTCTTGACTATCTGTTCGTTGCGCGGCGTGGCGCAGGCGGGTCACCCGCACGCAATGACGCAAGATCAGAAGAGCAAAGCGGGTGCTCTTATCAAGACGGTCCGGGAAGCGACCGAGCGCTTCAAGGACGTGGAGGAGGCTGAGAGAGAACACTATTCCCTCATATTTGGTTGCGTGAGCGGGTCCGACGCTGGCGCAATGGGGCTTCACTATCTGAACGGCGCGCTGCTGGATGAAGTGAACAAGAGCGGCATTCTGGACCCTACGCGTCCTCAGATCGTTCTCTACGAGCCCACTGCGGACGGCAGTCTACGACTCACTGGAGCAGACTTCGTGGTCTTCGCCGACGCGTGGAATGCGAAGCATCCAAACGATCCGCCGCAGCTCATGGGACAGCTTTTCCATTTCTTCGACACTCCGAATCGTTTCGGACTTCCGGCCTTCTATACATTGCATGTCTGGGCGTGGAAAGAGAACCCCGAAGGCGCGTTCGTTAACTGGCACCCCAACGTTTCGTGCCAGTTATTCCCCGGCCAAAACCCCTGAGTCGAGGTGATCGTTGAAACAAGGGGAACCGCCTCTTCGGTCTGCTTCCCGGACCGGAGAGGCGCGCACCATAACACCAAAATGCAGGCGAGCATCGATGCAAGAAGGAGAAAGGTTTCAATGAGCACAACACAAGCTCCGGCCATTGACATGAGCAAACTGAATGCCTTTATCGGACAATTTGTGACCGATCTTGGCGCTGCGGTTCACACCGGCATGGTTGTGATTGGTGAGAAACTCGGACTCTACAAAGCCCTGGCCGAGGGCGCCATGAGTTCTGCTGAACTCGCGGCCAGGACGCAGACCGACGAGCGGTATTTGCGCGAGTGGCTGGCTTCCCAGGCGGCGGGTGGTTACATCACCTACGATGACCGGACAAACAAGTTCAGCTTGAGTGAAGAGCAAGCTTTCACGTTGGCAAACGAAGACAGTCCCGCATATTTGCCAGGAGCATTCGAACTGGCTTTGGGGTCGCTGGCGGCAGTTCCTCGGATTGCGGAGTCGTTCCGTACTGGCAGCGGCATGGGCTGGCATGAGCACGCCGATGGTGTCTTCCACGGGTGCGAAAAGTTCTTTCGTCCAGGCTATGCCGCGAATCTAGTAAGCGCGTGGATTCCGGCCTTAAGTGGTGTCAAAGAGAAACTGGAGGCGGGAGCCCGCGTGGGCGACGTCGGCTGCGGGAAAGGAGCTTCCACTATATTGATGGCAAAAGCATTCCCCAACTCACAATTTTATGGATTCGATTATCACGAGACGTCAATTGAGGCAGCCCGCGAGTCTGCCCGACGGAATGGTGTCGCCGACCGTGTCACTTTCGCTGTGTCTAAGGCCAAAGAATTTCCGGGCAGGAACTACGACTTCATTGCTGTCTTTGATTGCCTGCATGATATGGGCGATCCGATTGGCGCCGCTGCGCACGTTCGGCAGTCCCTGGCAAAAGACGGGACATGGATGATCGTTGAGCCCTTCGCAAATGACCAGTTGAAGGACAACCTGAATCCTGTGGGCCGGGTCTACTACTCTTTTTCGACGTTGCTATGTACGCCTTGCTCACGATCACAAGAAGTCGGGCTGTGCTTAGGGGCGCAGGCGGGAGAGGCGCGAATCCGGGATGTTGTGACTTCGGCCGGATTCAACCGGTTCCGGCGCGCTGCGGAAACGCCTTTCAACATAGTCTACGAAGCTCGCCCGTAGTCTCGAAGAGGGTGGTCGTCTGAAGGTGACGGATCCCCGAAGGAGGATCGATCCACCGCCGCACCCGAGCTTACTATAGGCGGGGCCGGCTTCCGGCTGCCGCCTTTGTTTTGTCCAGTTCCCTCCCCTTTAGTTAACTTTTACTATTACGCCAATTCCAGCGACATCTCGATAGATGTATTTTGCCAGCTATATAGCACATGTGTGCGATAGACCCGCTTTGCGTCACTAACCTCGCCTGTGGCGACCCCCGAAACTGAATCTTGCACTTAGCAATAGGGACAGTCTCGCCCGACTCAAAGTAGAAGTTGAAGCGTTTACATCGCCAGAAAACCCAATAAAATCAGCAAAAATAGCGCAATACCAAAAATTGTAGGAACAATGAAGGCTCCGATTGCAGGCAGGATCCTCGCGTCACAATCTCTCCGTAAACGAGCTGACCGATCATGCCGACTGCTCGTCAGTTTCGAGCCGTGCGTTGCTCCGCAGAGACATCGAGTCTTCTTATATTGAGGAAAACCGTTTTTTCTTCTTGACCTCTTTGTGTGTACTGATATATAGCAGATAGCACTCGTGTGTGGGGGCGTAATCCCTTAGTCTGCATTTGCTGCCACATCGATTTTCTACAGGCATAAAACATCGCTACGTGAGCCGGAGGCAAGGATGCGTGGAGCCCTGGTGTTAGCGCTGGTTTTAGTGTTGTTTGGGGCTGTATCTCCACCTTTTCTCAAAGTCACTCGAACAACCAAGGGCGTGGTTACGGATCCATCGGGGCGGTGGTTACAAACGCAACCTGAGTCCTTAACAAATACGCGGCCTCACGTTCGTTGCAGCAACTGATGATTTCTCTAGGATGTGCGATTTTGAACAGCCAAGCCGTGATTGACCGACCTACCATTGCGCCACAATCGCGTGGGGCCTTCAGATCATTGGCCATGTTTGCGGAGGCATGTATGCGTAAAGCCCTGTTGTTAACGCTAGTCTTTGTGTTTTTTGTGTCCGTCTCCTCACCTCTTTTTGCCCAACAAGTCACCGGAACAATCAAAGGCGTGGTCACGGATCCTTCGGGGGCGACGATTGCCAACGCAACCGTGGATATGACGAATAAGGCGACCGGCCTCACGCGCACAGTCACCACGAATGATCAGGGGGAGTACAGCGCTCCCGACCTGCCGTTTGGCGTCTATCGCGTCAGCGTCAAGCAGGCGAGCTTCAAGGAGTCAGTTATCGACAACGTTGATTTGCACGTGTCGAGCACTGCAGTTACAAACATCACGCTGCAGCTGGGAAGTGCAACCGAGACGGTCACCGTGGAGGCCAATGAGATCCAGGTGCAGACCGACAACTCGCAGCTGGCCGGCGTTGTAGACGGCCAGCAGGTGCGGGAGTTGCCCCTCAATGGCCGGAATTTCGTAGCACTGACGCAGTTGCAGCCCGGCGTTTCCGCTTCGAAGAGTTTTGACGCGGTAGGAAAAGGGCTCAAGGGCGGCGTCGACTTCGCCGTGAACGGGAATTCGATGACCAACAACCTGTTCCTGGTTGATGGCGCGAACAACAACGACATCGGTTCCAACCGCACGATCCTGATTTATCCCTCCCTCGAATCCATCGCCGAATTCAAGCTGCTGCGAAATGCTTACGGGCCGGAATACGGACAGGCTTCCGGCGGCGTCATCAACATTGTGACGCGGGGAGGCAGCAACAACTGGCACGGCAGCGTTTTCTACGCGGGCCGCAACGATGTGCTGAATGCCTATAACTGGTTTGCCGCACGGCAAGCTTTTAATGACCGGGCAGCAGGCATCGATTCATCCGGCCACCGGCACGGTTTACTCCAATCCTAACAATGACAAGCCGATTCTGCGGCGCAACGACTACGGATATTCTCTGGGCGGTCCGGTCAAGAAGGACAAGCTGTTTTTCTTCTGGAGCCAGGAGTGGAATAAGGAAGTTCGTGGCGTGCCTCGAACCGGCTGCGTCCCCAATGCCGCAGAACTGAACGGCGACTTTTCCGGCGGCATAACTTGCGGCGATACGATGGTTACAGGTTTCCCGGCGGCATTTCAGTTGAACGGAAACCAGTACGTAATGGATCCTACCCAGATCCTGCCTGCGATGAAGACGTACATGCAGCAGTATCCGACGCCGAACCAGAACTGTGATGTTACCCCGGCTGGTGCCGGCACTGCTGCTGGCAATTCCAATGGGTGCAAGAACTGGCAAGTATTCCCCGGCACCCATCTCAACTGGCGCCAGGAGAATGCTCGCGGTGATTTCAACATGACGAAGAAGCACACGGTCATGTTCCGCTATACGCAGGACACGTGGGTCAATCCCGCTCCCAACGCCGGTTATTGGGGGGATGACGGCTTCACGACGCTGGAAAGTAACTGGTCCCAGCCTTCAAAATCGATTGTTGGCAGAGTTACCTCCATACTCGGCGTCCATCTGATCAACGACGCCGAATTCTCGTATTCGAACAATCGTATTCTGGTCACGGCGGGCGGTACGAACGCGGGCCTGTTGTCCCAAATCAACACAGCCTTCCCCACTCTTTTCCCCACCTCCGTAAAGAGCCACCCGCTGGGATTGCCAGTCATCAATACGGGCGCCACGGGACAGGGTGCTAGCCCGCCCCAACTGCTTGCCCCCTGGAGCAATAACGAAGACCTGTATGGCGTCCGCGACGACCTGACCTGGGTAAAGGGACCGCACACCTTCAAGTTCGGAGTATTCCTGGGATTCAACGGAAAGAACGAATTCAACGGCGGCGGCGGCGCCGAACGCTTCAATACGAACACAGCGGACACCAATGTGCAGCTGACGGGGGCCACTCACGGCAGACGGGCATGGCTTTCGCCAATGCGATGATTCCAGGCAATGTATATCACCTCGGCGAAAGTTCCACCGACGTCTACATCAACATGCGCTGGCGCGACTACGAATTCTATTTCGGCGATTCGTGGAAGGTGAACCGCAAGCTGACGGTTGATTACGGGTTCCGCTATTCGCTGCTGTTCACGCCCTACGTGCCGACCGGCAACGCCACGAACTTCCAGCCTAGCCTCTACGACCCGAACAAACCGGCAACCGACGCCTGCAACGGGTTGTGGGTGGTTCCTGGAAAGGATCCGTGCGGCAAGGCCAACGCCATTTTCGGGCTAAACTCTGAGTTCTGGCGCACGCGGGCCAAACAAGTACCTCGCAGACCAGAATTATCACCTGATTGCTCCTCGCCTCGGAATCGCTTATGACCTGTTTGGCGATGGAAAAACCGCGATTCGTGCCGGCCTCGGCCAGTTTTTCCAGCGCGATAAAGTCGGCGGAACTTCTTACATTCTCGCCGCCAATGCCCCATTTTCGTTCAGCGCAAGCAACATCACCCGCACCCTGGACGGTGCCTCGTTGACCTCGATCGCTGGTCTTGCGGGTTCCCCGACCGGTGGCAAGGACCCGTCCAACGCCACGCCCAATTCCTGGCAGTGGAACATCGCGGTGGAGCGTAGCCTCTACAAGGACACGAGCCTCGAGGTCGCTTACGTTGGCAACCGGGCAGTTCATCAAGTCACCACGAGCGACATAAACGAAGTACCACAGAGCGACTGGACAGCCTGCTCTTTCCGGAGCAGTTGCCAGAGCCTCCGCCCTTACAGCAACTATGACTTCCTCACCTGGTGGGCTCATCTTGGCGATGCCCACTACCATGCTCTGCAGACGGTATTCAAAAGCCGGTTTAACCGCGTTCAGGTGAACCTGTCCTATACGTGGTCGCACTCCATCGGCAACGTGCCGTTCGATGAAGCCAATGGTTCGGTCGGCTCTCAGACTCTGACCAGTGGCTTCAATCCGAGCCTCGATAGGGGCAATACGCAAATCAATCGTCCCCAGATTTTCGTAGGCAACATCATCGTGCCTTTGCCTGAACTGCAGGGAAGCAATTCCCTGGTCAGAGAAACAGCGGGAGGCTGGCAGATCAGCAGCATTTTCACGGCTGAGTCTGGACCGTCTACCGACTATCTTCCAGAGCGGAATATCGGAAAACTTAAGAACGTTGGTGCACCAGGACGCGCGTCGGACCCGAATGTGATCGGCGATCGCTCAACTCAGCCTACGGCACGGGAGCGGACAGTCCTGGATGGAATCCTGGCGCCAACCACCGCCCCGACATCAGCGGTACCGACTGCAACGCGGGACAGAATGGTCCAAGTGTCTTTAACAATGCCGCCTTCACCCTGGTGGGACATCACATCGGCGAAGTCGGCAATGAACCAAGTGGTTACTGTCACGGTCCGAAATACGTGGACATCGACATGACCGTTCAGAAGACCTGGAAAATGGGAGAACGCCTGAATCTGCAATTCACCTTAAGCGCGTTCAATCTACTCAACCACCCCAACTTCGGATACCCCGGCGGGGCACCGGGCGGTCCGATCGGATCGGTCAATTGCGGAGCGGCGATCGGCGGCGTCTACAACGCTTGCAGCCCGACAAATAACGTCATCACGTCTGAGAGTGCGGGTTCCAACCTCAACCTCTCGTCCATCATTCCCAACAACGACCGCGAACTCCAGTACGGCCTGAAGATCACCTTCTAGCCGCACTGTTCGCGCAAACCTGCAACCAACCGGCAGGACTTGACAATGTCAAGTCCTGCCGCTTAACTTGTGGTCGGAATTCACCGGATCTCGTTGTGCTCCTTTCTTCTTCTCGGTTGCGGCGATCTAAAGCCGTATCCTGGTCGGGCCGTCTGCTTGCAAGTCAATTCTCTGCTGCGTGCATCCTGATCGCGTTGATGTTGCTTGTGCCTGGCTCACCATCAGGCGCGACAGCGCGCACCAGCCAAGTGCAGACCAATGCGGACTCTCAGGAGCTAAAGCGCAGAGTTGAGGCGCAGCGCGCCGCCGTGCAGTCGGCGAATCCTCCGACAATCAGCGAAGCCAGCGAGAAGCTCATTGCCTTGGCGCTGCGTCAAATGGGCGAGTGGAGGATGCAGCAAAAAGCCTATCCACAGGCGATCGAACTCTATCGGAATTCACTATTGCTGGAAGACAGTCCGGAAACTCGCGCCGATCTGGCGGCTGCCGAGGAGCGCGCAAAGCAAGGCCGCGCGCCGGGGCCGACTGGATTTGGACAGCGTAGATCCCGCTGCTGCTCCCTCGCTGTCCGTTCTTAAGTCTGCGCAACTCACTCCCGCCCAACTGCAGCGCGGCAAGATGCAAGAGAAACGTCTGCGCCAGATTCTGGGCACCAGCTACAACGACCTGGGAGCGGCGGAGGCGCGACAGCAGAAGTATCTGCAGGCTTTGATCCATTTCCACGAGGCGGAGCGCTGGAGCGCTTCTACGCCCGGCCTGATGCGGAATATAGGACTGGCGGCCGCCAAGGTGGGAGATAACGTGGAAGCGGCCCGCGCCTCAAGATCGTGGTAAAGCATGATCCCAAGGACCGCGTTGCAAGCGCCCTGCTTGCGGTTTCACTGTTTGCCACAGAACGCTACGCGGAAGCCGTTCCGGTCTTCGGCACGCTGGGCGATGCGGCTCTCAGCTGATCCAAACATGGCCTACGCCTGGGCGTTTTCTCTGGCACACACCAACCAGCCCAAGCAAGCCGAGCGCAATTCTGGAAAAGCTGACATCCCAGCAGATGACGGCGGAAATGCTGGTCTCGGTTGGGGAAGTCTACAATCATCTCGGGGACTACGAGCACGCGCTGGCCTGCTTTCGAAAGGCAATCCAGCAGGACCCGTCGATCAAGAAAGCTCATGACGATGCGGGCAGCGCGCTGATTCGCCTGGACCGTCCCGCGGAGGCTGTCCCGGAGTTGCAAGCGGAACTGAAACTGAATCCGGACGAGCCCGACACCCAGTACCGACTGGCCTACGCGCTGCTGCAGACCGGGCAGGAGGAACAAGCGATCGAAGTATTGCGCGCGCTGATTGCGGCTCACCCGAATCACGCGCGAGGGCGCTACGATCTGGGAAAAGAGCTGCTCGAGACTGGAAAAACCGAGGAGGCGATTCAGAACCTCGAGGCCGCGGCGAAGCTCGATCCGGAGCGCGCTTACATCCACTATCAACTTCAGTCCGCATATCGAAAGGCTGCGCGCACCAGCGATGCGGATCGCGAGCTCCAGCTTTACCGGCAAATCAAGGAGCACGACCGTGGCCGCACTCCTCCGCAGCCCGACACTAGCGGTGTGCCTGACGTGGATCACTAGAAATCATGCGGCCACTCCATAGGTCGTCTGTTCTCGACGTTCCTTGCGCTCTACCTTTCGGCCTTCGGTCTCGCCCAAGGCGGACATCCTCCGCCGGTTGCACCACCGGCTGGAGCCAAGAGCAGAATTTGCAAGGGGAGACAGGTTCCGCAGCTTGAGGACGTCACGCAGAAAGCCGGTATCCAGTTTCGACATGTGGCGGCGCCCGAGAAGAAGTACATCGTCGAATCGATGAGCGGCGGGGTCATTCTCATCGACTATGACCGTGACGGCTGGCCGGATATTTACTTCACCAATGCTCCGACGCTCGAGATGGCGGTGAAACATCAGACCGCAAAAGGTGCGCTCTACCACAACAACCACGACGGCACTTTTACCGACGTCACCGATAAGTCAGGAATCGCGCCCTGTTTTGCTATGGGCGGCGCCGTCGGCGATATCAACAACGATGGCTGGCCAGACCTGTACATTACCTGCTTGGGTGGGAATCACCTTTATAAAAACAACGGCGATGGCACTTTTACTGATGTGACTGCAAAGGCAGGCGTCGCGGACGGACGTTGGTCTACGGGCGCTGCTTTTGGCGACTACGATGGGGACGGCTTCGTCGATTTGATGGTCGCCAACTACGTCGACTTTCGCCTTGATGCTCCCCCCGAATTCGGAAAGAGCCTGAACTGCAAATACAAAGGACTGGATGTGCAATGCGGACCGCGCGGATTGCGCGGGTCCGGTGACTCGTTATTTCATAATAATGGCGACGGCACTTTCACCGACGTTTCCAAATCGGCCGGAGTCGCGGATGCACCGGGCTACTTCGGAATGGGCGTCATCTGGTCGGATTTCAACAACACTGGGCGTCCCGATATTTATGTGGCGAACGATTCCACTCCAAACTATTTCTACCGCAACGATGGGAACGGAAAGTTCACCGACATCAGTTTCGAGTCAGGAACTGCGGTCAGCAAAGACGGGCTGGAGCAGGGTTCCATGGGCATCGCTATCGGGGACTATTTTCATACCGGCCGCCCTTCCATGTACGTGACCAATTTTGCGGACGAGTACAGCACGCTTTACCGCAATGACGGGAAATGGGATTTCCAGGATTTCTCGTACCAGTCTGGAGTCGCTTTGCCATCGCTGAGTTTCGTGAAATGGGGAACCGCTTTCCTCGATATCGATAATGATGGCTGGCTCGACCTGATCGCGGTCAACGGGCATGTCTATCCCCAGATCGACTCCTTAAAGTCCAGCGTTAGGCTATCGAGAGCCAGGAAATCTTTTGTTGAACCAGATGGATGGCACATTCTGCGATGCCAGTGATCAGGCCGGACCAGCGCTGATGCAACGCCGCGTCTCTCGTGGTTTGGCAGTGGGTGATCTATTCAATGAAGGCCAAGTCGACGTCGTTGTCGGCGACTTGGATGGGGCGCCGGTGATTCTCAGGAATCACGGAGTCCCTGGCACGACACTGGGTCAGCTTTGAACTCGCGGGAGTCAAAAGCAACCGTCTTGCGATTGGCGCAAAACTGAAAATCACTGCGGGCGGGATCACTCAAACCGAGGAGATTCACAGCGGTGGCAGCTACTTGTCGCAGAACGATCTGCGCGTTCACTTTGGCCTGGGTAGCGGCGGATAAGATCGACTCCCTGGAAATCCGATGGCCAGGCGGGAGCACCGAAGTGGTCAAAGATCTGGCGGCAGACCGGTTTTACGCAATTCTAGAAGGAAAAGGAATCGTGTCTCCGGACGAGATTCGCCCTCATAAGAGTCGCTCATTGATTAGCAAGTCACTCCGGATAGGGTGCTCCGGCTTTAGCGACTCGAATCCAGTGGTCCGTAAATTTATAGTGCATGCCCGGGATGTCGTACTTGGGCATGTGGCAGGTCACGCAATCCTTTCCACTGACTGGGCAGGCAGCAGCCATGTGGTCGGCAGTTGAGCGTGGGATCTTTTGTCGCGTGACAGGTCAGGCAGCGCTGATCGTAGAACGCGGCATCTTCTACCAGCGGCTTGTGGGGATCATGGCAAGCAACGCACGTGATGCGCGGATCTCCCTTTCCCCAGCAGCGGCTTTTTTCCAGACGGTAAGGGCGCAAAACGTAAATTCAAGATACCGATATCCTTATTCGAACTCACATCCCACCAAGTGCGATGGCAGGCTCCGCAGAAGTCAACGGAATCGGAAGGTGTGAGCCGGCGAGGGTTGAAGATGAGCTCTTCCCCTCCTTCAGCGCCAGCCCTCATGGCTGCTACATGCTTTGCTCCAGGTCCATGGCAGGATTCGCAGGTTACGCCTGGGATCAGATGCTGGGGATCGAATGTGTAGTTCGTGGTGGATGCCGTCGTGTGACAGGCGAAGCATCGATGAGCTTCCGCACCGGATAGCGGACGCCCGGCGGCTGATTCGAGGGATTGTGGCGTGGAGTTCGTGTGACCCGGTGTCAAATCGAGTCCCTGTATGGCGCTGAAGTAACTCACACGGCTTTCGAAGTAAGTTCCATTCTTCTCGAAGAGGTAAGTTTGACCAACCCGACTGCCGCCGCCGACGGCAAGCGCTAGAGGCACGGACGAAGTTTTTGTCCTGATCACGCGACCGAATACAGGCTCTCGCCACCCGATTGTTTGATTGTGTAACTGTACGGACTGAGACGAAGAGCTCAGTTGGTGGTTTAGCAGGACGGAAGAATTGGCTGGATAAGTTCCGGCACTCGCCATGGCGCTACGTTTCTGCGTGGCGGCGATTGCCGAATGACATTGCGCACAGGTCGCCGGCCCCACATACTCGTTTCGGGAAGGAGCACCTTTCGTCGGCCACCAGCCGGGCTTCCGCAAACGATCTTCCGTGGTCATTTGCTTGTCGATAGTCGCAGGCTCTTGCGCCCAGAAAATGAAGGGGGAAATTACGAAGCCCACGATCATCAACGCTGAACAGGCGGTTCTCATCAGAAACTCATTCGGGCCCACTGCTGGAGGTGGAAGCGTATTCGGCCGAGAAAACGAACCTCGCGCACTGCCACCTACTTCCATTTGCCGGTACCCTCCACAATCGTGATGTAGCGATCGATGGGAAGATCCGTAAAGCGCTCGACGGCGCCACTGGGCTGCGGCCAACGCACTTCCAGCCACGCGATTTTGGTTTGCTTGCCTGTCCCCAGTACTAGGCGGGGATCATGCGAGGACAGAAAACTTCCGCCGCCCACTTTCATCCTGCTTCTCTTCAGGTCGCCTGCCTGGTAGGTGATGCGGGCACCAATCGCGTCCGGATTCGATTTCTTGCCTATCAGGCGCACTCCCAGCCAGTGGTTTCTCCCAACATTATTATTTCGAAGAAGAACCGGAGCACCGTCGTTGACAGAAATCAGCACGTCAACTGCGCCATCATTGTTGAAGTCCCCAATCGCCAAGCCGCGAGAGGAGAATGATTTCGCGAAAACGGGTCCGCTCTGCGCACTTACGTTCTTGAATGCAGCACCGGTGTTTTGAAATAGCAGGAGCGGCTCATTGTATTTGACCCCGCTGTAAACTGCCTCGATCAAGTCGTCGGGATGGCCGTTCGCTAGAAAAAGGTCGAGGTTGCCGTCGTTGTCATAATCAAAGAACTTCAATCCCCAGCCACTCATGGAACGTGTTGCCATGCCGATTCCCAGTTCCATGGCCTTATCTTCAAACGTTTCGTCGCGATTGTTTTGATAGAGCGAGAATATCTCTTCATTTATGTTGGCGACGAACAAATCCATCCATCCATCTTCATTGAAGTCCGCCGAGTCACGTGCCCATACCAGAGCGGGACTGCCCTTCGGCGTTGTAAGCTACGTCCGCCTGCAGTCCGATTTCTTCGAAGCGCCCGTTCCCGCGGTTGGCAAAAAGAAAGTTGGCAACCGTATCGTTCGCCACAAACAGGTCCATGCGGCCATCATTATTAATATCCGTGGCCACGACACCCCATGCTTTTCCCAGACTATTCGCGATCCCTGATTCCTTGCTGACGTCCGTAAAAGTTCCGTCCCCATTGTTATGGAACAACCAACTCGGCATAGGCTGGAACATCCTGGGCAAACAGTAGCGACGTCTCCCCACTTCACCGCAAGAGATTGATTTTGCCTTGCTGAAATCTCCGAATCGTCCTACGAACAAGTCGAGCAGCCCATCATTGTCATAATCAAACCACACTGCGCTGGAAGCCCATCCGGGCGCGGCAACCCCGGCTTTTTCGGTTACGTCCGTGAAAGTTCCATCGCCGTTGTTGTGATAGAGGATGCTCCTGCCATACTGTGAAACAAAGAGGTCAGGGAAGCCATCTCGGTCGTAGTCGCCTACAGCCACTCCCATCCCATATCCGCCACCTGCGACGCCGGCTTTCTCCGTGACATCCGTAAAAGTGCCGTCGCGGTTATTGCGGTACAGCGCATTTCGCAGCGATGGAGATGGATCAAAAAAGTCACACTTCCCGCTGTTCACCAGATAAATATCCATCCAGCCGTCATTGTCGTAATCAAGAAATGCGCAGCCCGCTCCCGTCGTTTCCGGCAGATACTTTTCAGGAGACTTCCCTGCGGTGTGCACCCATTTAATCCCGCTGGCAGAAGGAGGGACCTCCTCGAAGGCATAAGCCGACGCTGCGGCATATCCAAAGGAACGGAATCTGCTGAGGGCCAGACTTCCTAGCAGGCCACGGAGGAAGAGGCGGCGGGAAAAGGAAAATTGCCGTGCATTCTGCTTCAGAAAGGACATCCGACTTTCGAGAGTAGGCGGGATTTTATCATGGACGCAGCGTCTGGAGTTGCCCATGCTAAGATTCCCGGCAAGAGCGCGCTCCTCATGCCGATCCCACGTATTGGTCGATGCATCGTCCCTGTGCTCGCGACCGCTCTCGTTTTGCTCTTTCGCAGGATCGATGGTCGGACAGACTGCTCCAGCGCAGCCGGTCCAGCAAGGGTCTGGAACAGAAAGCTTCGAAGCGCTTGCCCGGCAGGCTACCGCAGCGCGAGAAGAAGGCAAGACCGAAGAGGCGATTCATTTCTACGAAGGCGCCCTGCAGCAGAGTCCTGATTGGACCGACGGCTTGTGGTACCTGGGAACTTTGTACGCCGACGCAGGTCGCTATAACGAAGCCATTCCTGCTTTCCAGAAAGTAACGACAGCCTATCCCAAGCTCGGACCCGGCATGGGCATACCTTGGCTTGTGTGAGTTTGAAACAAAGGACTACAAGAGCTCTCTCGGCGCATCTGCAGAATGCGAAGCAGTTCGGATTCGCCGAAGCTCCCGGCGTGGAGAAAGTTGCAACCTATCACCTGGCATTGTTGCTCAACTTGAACGGCCAGTTCGAAGACGCATGGGAACTGCTGGCGTCCAAGTTGGGACGAAATCAGTTGGCGGAGCAAACCAAGACTGCGCTGGCGCTGGCGCTGTTGCGCGTCCCTCTGCTGCCGGATCAGGTGGACCCCTCCAAGGACGCGTTGATTGATGCGGCAGGCGAAACTGCCGGAGATCTGGCCGAAGGAAATTTCGACCGGGCGTTGTTGGGGTTCCAGCAGATGTTGAAGACTTATCCGACTACGCCCTTCCTGCACTATGCTTACGGATCCGCTTTGATTTTTCGCTCTCGGTACGCCGAAGCAGAAGCTCAGTTACGCGAGGAAGTAAGGCTGACACCGAAGAGTGCGCTGCCTTTCATGCGCCTGGCAATCATCGCCATGAAGCAACATCACACGCAGGACGCTTTGCCGATGGCCGAGCGCGCCGTCCAACTCGCTCCGGAATCCGCCTTGGCCCACGAAATATTGGGGCGGATTTTGAGCGACCTTGGAAAGACTGAGGAGGCTAGCGAAGGAATCTGAAGCTGCGGAAAAACTGAGACCCGAGAAGCCGGATATTGATCCTGAAGTCGCCAAGGCCTACGCTCACGCGTCGATTCCCGGAGAGGGGGCGCGAGGTCCGGATTCCGCAGCCTTCGATGAGCTCGCGCGACAAGCAACGGCGGCGGGGCAGTCGGGCCGAACTGACGACGCGATCCGCGACTATGAGAGTGCACTCAAGGTGAACCCTCAGTGGGACAAGGGTTGGGCTGATCTGGGAGCCCTCTACTACGCTAGCGGCAAGTTTCCGCAGGCTGTCGCGGCCCTGAAGAACTCGATCGCAATCAATCCGAAAAATTCTCAAGCGTGGGCATTCCTCGGACTGACGGAATTCGAGATCAAAGACTACTCGAACGCTTACGTACATCTGGACCGGGCGCGGGAGTTGGATTTTCGGGGAACTCCGGCAGTGATGCTATTGGCTATCTACCATCTCGCGGAGTTGCGGAACTTGAACGGTGATTACTTCGGCGCTGCTGATCTGCTGATTCCGGAAGTACACAAAGGCCGCGTCAACGAGCAGACCAAGATCGTTCTTGGAATGTCGATGTTGCGAGTACCACTCTTACCGGCTCAACTGTCTCCTTCGAGCCGACGTACTGATGCTTGCGGCAGGCGAAACCGCTGTGCTCCAGTATTCCTATAAATATGACGACACGTTCCGGGCGTTTGAGCGGATGACGAAGGACTTTCCCGACACACCGTTCATCCATTATGCCTATGCGTCGGCTCTGGACATTCTTTCGCGATACGACGATGCCACCTCACAATTACGCGAGGAAGTCCGAATCAACCCAGGAAGTCGCTCTCCCGCATCAGCTCATCGCGTCGATTGCACTGAAGCAACATCGACCGGATGATGCGATGAGCGCCGCCCGAGCACGCGGTGGAACTCGATTCTCAGTCCGCCGGAGCACATGAACTTCTGGGTCGCGCATTGCTGGAACTAGGGGAAGGTCGAGGCTGCGGTGCGAAACTCGAGACGGCAAGCAAACTCGCGCCGAATTATCCTGGGGTGCACTTTAGCTTGGCGCGCGCGTATGCCAAAGCCAAGAGGCCGGGCGACGCGCAGCGAGAACGCGCTATCTTTGCGCAATTGAATGCGTCTTCGGAACGGGACAAAAGCCTTACCAATCAGGCGTATGGAGATCCCGCAAGCTCAGAATGAGCCGCCGGCGGCCGAGGCGAGGGGAGCATCGCAGACCGAATCCGCAGTGAGGACAGGGCGGAGAACGAGCCGTTCAGCCAGATCGAAGGTCGATCTCGAATGCATCTTCCGCATCCTTCCTTTTCCGGGGGAGTTCTCGTAAAATCCGACAAACGGGGGTGCTCGCCATGAGACCCAAAGTCGGATTTCTAATTGTGCTTTCCGCCAGCCCTTTCAGCAGTGCCAGCCTTCAGTGATGATCAGCAGAAAGCCGAAAAGCAGATCAGAAAAATCAGCGCCATGGCCACGGATGTGAGCGCTCGTAGCATTGTCAGCCGATCGATGTCCGACATGTTGAAGATCGAGCGGAACCAGTTCGAAAGGGAACGACGGGCCATGAACCTGAACTATGGGTCTCTGTTCATCGCACATGAACTGACCGCAGGCGGCATGAAAATGCTCGATGTGGCGATGCGACTTCAGGCTCATCAGTCAATTCTTCAAATCGCGAATGAACAACATGTCGACTGGAAAAAGATCGCCGATGACGCGAAGAAGCTAAACGGCAAGATTGAAGACAACATCTACAAACACTTCCTAAACACCGATGCCGACAAAGGCCGCGATCTTACCGACAAGTATGACTCGACCGCGGACTGGGTAAAGGCTGATACCGATGCCACCCAGGCGGAGATTCTCGAAGCACAGGAAACCTATGTGCGGTGGCGCGATCGTGCCGCGTCGGTCGGGGGAAAAGGCGGTGTGGTGAGCGCTTCGGACAAATTGGCTTCGCAGAAACTCGAAGACCAGGCCCACGATGTGGGCCGGATCACTGGCCACGCCCCTACAGCGGGTCCGCACTAACGCACCAGATCCAAGAATTTTCCGCCCCACAAACCCGCGAGAGGTTCTCCGCATTCTCGTCGTTCTCAAGCTGCCAATAGCTCGCGCCCATCGAAAATATCAATCAGTCCGATACGATCTGGCCATGCGGACTCCTGCTGAAAACAACAACAATTGATACGCCGGGATTGATTTCAGAGAACGTGTTCTTCGCAGTGTGCACTGGTCACCGATAGTCGAAATCCCCAATGGTCTCGCATGACTGCGTTGTATTCGAGCGAAACGAAGTCAGTTCCATTCTGTGCTATTGCGCTGCATGAGTGATAAGTCGGATTTATTGCCCTCATAAGTTTTCGTTCTCAGCGAACTTTTGATACGTGCCAGCGAAAGTATGCGTTGGACTAAAAACTCGAGCCTCGCTACTTTCGGCCTGCTGACAGCGGATGTGCACGGTCATTCGTTGTATGTACCAGGGGGGAAAGCTGGACACCGAGATGAAGAACCGCTCCCGCGCAGGGGCCGTGGTCGCTTTTGCCAGTCTGCTCTTCGTATCTGTGAGTCGTGCACAAGAGATCAGTTCGCCTCCGCCGTCCAACGATGCGATCGTCCACCACATGGAGGAACTGGAACGGCAAGTGAAAGAACTCCGCGCAGAAGTCGCAACGCTGAAAGAGAAAGACAACGACAAGCCAGCGACGACAACGGCGGTGCCGGCATCCGCACAAAGCAATCTAGTGAGCAGCAACGCGAGTACGTCCGGCACGCCGTCCGCAGTCCCTGCATCTCTGGCCGGGTTACTGGGGCCGACCACCCTGAGTGGATTCGTTGATGTCTACTATGGGCAGAACTTCAACAACCCTGCGTCCCAGACGAATGGCTTGCGTTTCTTTGATGGAGGCACAAACCAGTTTGGTTTAAATCTGGTTGAACTGGTTGTGGACAAGGCTCCTGAAGTCACCAACAGCCGAACCGGCTACCACGTGGCCCTGGGATTCGGGCAGGCAATGAACGCTGTCAACGGTTCCGACCACGGTGGCCTGGGCTTCGATCAATACTTGAAGGAAGCCTACTTCTCCTATCTCGCGCCCGTGGGCAAGGGCCTGCAAGTGGACGTCGGCAAGTTCGTTACGCCACATGGAGCGGAAGTCATCGAGACCAAGGATAACTGGAACTATTCTCGTGGACTGCTCTTCTCCTATGCCATTCCGTACTACCACTTCGGAATGCGGGCGAAGTACTCGTTCAACGACAAGTATTCGCTAACTGGGTTCTTCGTGAATGGTTGGAACAACGTGGTTGATAACAACACTGGAAAAACCTATGGCATCAGCTTTGGCTGGAATCCCAACAAGAAAGTCGGGATCGTTCAGAATTACATGATCGGGCCGGAGGAAAACAGTCTCAACAGCAATGTGCGCCAGCTGAGTGATACGGTGATCACTTATTCGCCCACCAGCAAGTTGTCATTCATCGTGAATGGCGACTATGGCAGAGGTGATCGGTTCATTACCGATCCTGTAACGAATAGCTATTCTCATCCGGTGTTCTGGACGGGTGTCGCTGGATACGTCAAGTATGCCCTCAACAGCCATTCGGCCATCGTCACGCGCTATGAGTATTACGACGATCACGACGGCTTCACCACCGGCACGCTAGCGCCAACTCACTTTAACGAGTTCACCACAACGTTCGAGCGACTTATGGCGCACCACATCATCAGTCGTTTCGAATTTCGGCGAGATATGTCGAATCAACCAGTATTCCTGAAGGGCAGCAATCCCGTGTTGGCTCAGAACACACTCACGGCCGGACTAGTCTTCACGTTCGACAGCCGGGAGGCAAAGTAACGGTATGGGCTTCGAAGCCGCCAGTTTCTTTGATTTTGTCCGAGCCGCCAGAACCCGGGTGGCTCGCTATGTGGGGATCAGCGGCTTGGGCACAAACCCAACTAACCCCTGGTGTCAGCACCCTGGCCGCCCCCCGCTCCATTACGAGCCGGGGTCGAAAGCAATTACAGCGAACGGTGAAGGGTGGGCGGGGCCTCACTGTTTCATCTGTGGACTTCCCGTAACCCACCAGATCGGAGGAGAGCAGTCGTGACACAACCGCAACGAGTCTCTCTGCTCGCAATACCGATCTCCTATGTCGCTCTAGTTGTCGGCCTACTCACTTTGTCAGTTCATCCCGTTTGGGGTGTCCTGCTATTGCTTGGTGCGATGGGGGCGTCCCTGCAATTGACGGCAGGTCCATGCGGAGCACAGGAATCTCTGGGTGTGCGCAGACGGAGCGGCGGAGATGATCACGCTCCAGATTGAGAAACACCGCATCGCTGTGAAGGCTCCTGTTGCACGAGACGTCCCGGTTAGCACCGGCGGAAGGCAAGGCTGAAATCGAAAGGCGGCTGCATTTTTATGCTGCAAATCGAACTTTCAAAATGGAAAAGGAGCAGAACATGAGGCGTGGCTTTCGAGGAAGAGAAATGAGGCTGTCTTTCTCGCAGAAACTCTCCCGGCTGGCTGTCCGGATGAAGGATCCCGAATGGCGTCGCTATGCCAGCGCGCTGTTCGGCGGCAAGGTCCTCGGGATCGCGATCCTGATGCTTTTCATTACCGTGATCTCAGGTCTCTTCTTCGCGCATGTCTTTGCAGCGGATGTGGAAGTTAAGGCTGCAGACGTTGTGAACCCGATGAACACGGTGTGGACGTTGCTCGCCGCATTTCTCGTCTTTGGGATGCAGGTGGGTTTCACGATGCTCGAAGCGGGCTTTTGCCGCTCGCGGGAGACTGTCAACGTCCTGATGGAATGCGTAGTGGACACCTGCCTCTGTGGACTTTTGTTCTATGCCTTTGGCTTTGCTTTCATGTTCAGCCATGGCAACGGCTTCATCGGCTATCACTGGTTCTTTCTGCAAGGAGCACCCGATACCTATGAGACTACCGGGGTCGCGTTCCTTGCGTTTTGGCTTTTTCAATTCGCGTTTGCTGACACCTGTTCCACCATCACTTCAGGCGCGATGATCGGGCGAACCGGTTTTGTTGGCGACCTGATCTACAGCGTCGGCGTCTCTGGCTTTATCTACCCGATCATTGGCCACTGGGCCTGGGGCCCGGACGGCTGGCTGGCGTCGATGGGAAGTGACGGCCATTTCTTTCCCTCTCTCGGCATGGGTTTCCACGACTTCGCGGGATCTACCGTTGTCCATACGATCGGAGGCTTCATCGCCTTGGCTGGCGCCATTGTTCTCGGCCCACGCCTGGGAAGAACCTTTAAACGGGATGGTGGAGCGCCCATGCTCCCACACGACCTGACCATTGCGATAAGCGGCGGATTGATTCTCTGGTTTGGCTGGTACGGCTTCAATCCTGGTAGCACTTTGTCGGCGATGGACTTCCAAGGGATCGGCCGAGTCGCCGCCAACACGACGCTCGCCGCCTGTGCCGCGGGACTGACCGCGATGTTCTGGGCATACATGTCGAGCAAGAAATGGGACGCTGGCTTCACCACCAATGGGTTTCTCGCCGGCCTTGTCGCCATCACGTGTCCCTGCTATTGGGTGAGTCCTACGGGGGCGATACTTCTAGGAGGCGTTGCCGGCGTGATTGTCGTGCTCGGCGTCGAACTGCTGGAGTGGCTGCGTATTGATGATCCGATTGGCGCTGTTCCCGTCCATGGCATTTGTGGCATCTGGGGAACACTGTCCCTGGGCTTGTTCGCCTGTGGCAAGTATGGAGCTACCGGCCCAGTGGCTCCTGACAATTCCGCTGCGTTGAAGGGCCTTTTTTACGGCGGTGGAACGCAGCTCCTGGTCGCTCAGGCGATTGGAAGCCTGGTGATCACATTGGCCACATTCTCCGTGGCCTTGGCTCTGATGTACCTGGTCAACGCAACCGGCTTGCTACGCGTCTCGGAGGAAGGGGAGCTTTACGGGCTCGATCTGCATGAGCACGGGATTTCAGCGTATCCCGAATATCTGATCACCGCTCTGGGAGCCCCGTCCGGTCTCTCGCAGCAAGCGCCGCGGCCTGAGCACAAGCCAGTTCTCGCGCCCAGCTCAGTGCCGCGAACTGTGAATGGGTGAGGGAATTGTTGAATGGGGCAGAGAGCAGTCTCTGCTCGATTCACTCATTTCACGAAGGCTCGGCCCGAATGGTGCTGCGGGTCGCCGTAGTGATCATGACTTGACGGATCGCTTGGCCAAAATTAGTGAGCAGGGCGATTCATGAAACCTGATATTCACAACGAGTCCTGGTGTGGAAGGAACAAATTCAGTTGCTGGAGCGATGGGGCAAAACAATGATGACCAAAATCGAAGCGATCATTCAGCCAAGCAAGCTGGAAGCTGTAAAAGCAGTTCTCTCCGAACTGGGCATTGACGGTCTCACCGTCTCCGAGGTGCGCGGGCATGGCCGCCAGAAGGGACATACCGAGGTGTACCGCGGGCGGGAATATTCTGTCGACCTGCTGCCCAAAATCAAGATCGAATCGGTCATGGACGATAGCTTGGTTGACGCTGCCGTCGCCGCTATCCTGCAAACCGCAGCTACAGGCAAGATTGGGGACGGAAAGATTTTTCTCACAAAGGTGGAAGAAGCGATCCGCATTCGGAATCAGGAACGCGGTGTGGCAGCCCTCTAGAGAATGGTTTCTCCTACAGGCATGGGGATTTTGGATGTGACTGCAGATTTGTGAAGGTGACTGGCATCCGCCGTTTCCTGAGCGAAATGATGGCTTCCGCACTTTCATCAGCCCGCCTCCGATTTAGAACGTTATGGTCAGGAAATATCCTGGTTTGTGATAAGGATCACCGACGCATTCAGCCTTCGCAGGTAAGATTCCGCCGAATTCGATTTGTTGGCGGTCCCAATCGCCTCAGGGGACGGCCCGAGTTTCTTCTCGCCGTTTCCTCCTCGTACCTGCAACCCGCCGCCGATGATGGCGACTATTGCTCGTTTTTCAATCCGCATCGGAGGATAAAGCGATGGCAGACGAACAGCGCGAACGCTTGGAGTCCTTCAGAGCCTTCATCAAGGCAGCAGAGGAAGGCGCGCCTATACCACCCGTCGCCGAAGACGATCTCAGAAGCCTGCACAAGGTCTCAGCAGATATAGCCCAGCGGCGGGTCGGCAAAGATGGAATGGTCAGCGTCGATTTGATGGCCAGGGTTTGCAGTCCCGGAGCAAATTTGCCTGCGGTCTGGCTCCGGTATACCCAGCTCAGTTTGCTGATCAGGCAGGGCATCCTTGCAGACTGTGAACACCCTGCAGGTTGGGAGAATGACGTGTACCGAACGGCCGCGATCATTCCCATGAACGGCTTTCAGATGGACCAAAAGGCATTCGTTCAATACCTGCACTGCGAAGCCGCGGCGTGAACCTAGCGTTCCCACATGCGTTGTTTGCCAGCCAGAGGTGATCTCAAAGGCCATCGAGAGAAACGGTTGGGTGTTTTTTACCCTATGAGAGGATGTGGTGGGTTCGGCATGCGTCGGGCTAATGACGGGGGTGTGCTTCGCGGATATGGGGCATGACGTCGTGCTGGTGGATAACGATCAGCAGAAGATGGCGGTTCGCGCCACAAGATGCGAGCGTTACCGGCGCAATTTGATGTTAACAGCCAAACACGTTGTTGTTCAGGTACTCATTGCGAAACTTGCCCTGGGGGTCGTACTTCCTGCTGAGCTCAATAAAATCAGGCATCTTCTTGTAAGGACCTTTTAGCTCCGTCGGAGACGTGGTGAACAGCTTTCCCCAGTGCGGCCGCGCATGAAACGGTGCTAATTCTTTCTCAATCACGGGCAACAACTTGCTCACGGCGGGCCAGTCCTGCTTCCAGGTAAAGTGAATCGTAACGCAAGGTTGTTCATAGCAGGGACTTAACCACAGTTCGTCGGCGGCGATTGCCCGGATTTCGGTGATCATCAGGTGTGGACTCACTTGATCGCGCAGTCGCTCCACCGCGAGAATCGCTTCGACCGCATTCTGTCGTGGCACGAAGTATTCTGACTGCAGCTCTTTGCCGGCGCTTGGCGTAAAACCCATGCGAAAGTGCGGCAGTCGTTCGTACCAAGGACCGGGCACGCCCATTTGTTCGGTGCAGTTTTCCGCCGACAGTTCTGCGATTGGATGGAGATTGCGGGTCGCCAGCTTGGCTCCGAAAAACTCTGGTGTAGCGTGAAACGTCTGTCCATCTTCGAGGCGGCTCTTGATCCAAACTTCGTTGATGCGCCGCTTTTGCCAATCAGTAAACAAGCTCACGCTATACGCGCTCGATTCGATCGCATCAAAGTGATCCTTCAACTGGCTGAGTGGCATGTTCTCGTAAACATACTGCCGCATCAGGTACGTGGGCTGAATGTCAAGCGTGACCTTTGTGATCACACCCAACGCGCCCAACCCCACTACCGCCCCACGAAGCGTATCGCCGTCGCGTTCCCGCGTTAGATTCACTACGTCGCCGGAAGCAATCACCAGTTCCAGCCCTGACACCGCCGTAGCCAGGTTTCCATTCGTCTCACCAGAACCATGCGTTGCAGTGCTGCACGCACCCGCTACAGAAATATGCGGCAACGATGCCAGGTTGTGTAGCGCAAACCCCTTACTGTCAAGATACGGACACAACTGCCCGTACGTTATACCCGCACCCACCGTCACGGTATGCTTCGCCGGGTCGATGGCAATCACCTCGTTCATTGGCTTCAACGACAGGAAGGTGTCCTTACTGTCGGCAATGTTGTTGAAACAATGACGCGTGCCCAGCACCTTCAGCCTATTTTCTTTCCTGACGTAGTCCCGCACTTGTTCGAGGGACGTGGCGGAGTACAAGCGGTCCGTACTGTACTCGAGATTCCCCGCCCAGTTTTTCAGTCTTTCCCCTCCCGCCCACACCAACAGGCGCGATACGGCCGGGATCGCCATGGCAGCAGCGAAGAACTTGATAAAGGATCTTTTATTCATGGGTAAAATCCACAGGCTTCATTTCAAGCAATCCCCAGCGTCTTCTGCATCTGTTCGAGCGAAAGCCTTTGGTTTCTGGATAAACAAATTAAGACCACGAGATTGAAGTGCGATCATGAGAGAAAAATTGGTATCCACCAGAGCAGGTGGCGAACAGCAGAAAAATTCTGGGAATGAGCGCATTCATGAACCAATGAGAAAAGCGACCCGAACTTCCTTTATTTTGATCCGCCTGCACCCCTGACCTCCGCAGGGATTCACCCCCTCGGCGCCACAGGGCTTCCCCGGCCCTTTTTTTCGAAAGCCGGCGCGCGTTATTATCGCTCATGTGGGGCAATGCGTGACTTTATTATCGAATGCGCGGATCAGTTGCTTCGTGGGTCGAGCTTTGCTCGCCGTTCTTATGCTGATGGCTTGCCATTGGTGCCAATCAACTGGACAAACCAGTACCTCACGCGTTCCCGCGGGCGACCGAATTCAAAATCACTTTGCTGCTGCACAACAGGCACAACAGCGCAATGACTATGCCACGGCAGAACGCGAATACCAGGCCGTGCTGGTCGAATCGCCTGGCTTTGCCGAGGCGCACATGAATCTCGGCCTGATCTATCAGCTTCAGGATCGTGCCCCAGAAGCAATGGCGCAGTTCCGCCAGGCGCTCAAGATAAAACCCATGCTGGCCGGCGCCAACTTCTTCCTTGGGGTCGATTACTGCAAGAACGGCGAGGGCGCAAAAGCAATTCCTTATCTGAAAGCAGCTTCTCGTCAGCAACCCGACCAGCCAGACATTTGGTCGTGGTTGGCCACCGCCCAGGAAATGTCGGGGGACACGGCAGCAGAAATCGCCACCCTGAAGCATGCGATCAGCCTGCAACCTCAGAACGTGGACTCCCTCTATTTGCTGGGCCGCGCCTACGAGCAGATGGGCAAGGAAGAAGTTAAAGGGCTGGAAAGAGTTTCGCCCGGCTCTTCCTGGTCTGAACAGCTGCTGGCGGAGAGTTATTCGACCTCCAACGAGTGGTCGTTCGCCGTTATTCGTTTTCAAAACGCGTTGGCGATTTCTCCCAACCGTCCCGGGCTTCACGTTGAAAATGGCGAGGTTTTTTTGCGCGCCGGAAAGCTCGATCAAGCACTTGGCGAATTCGAGCAGGAATTGCAGCTCGATCCTCATAGCCTGCGGGCGCTCGTTCGGCGCGGAGAGGTAAGGCTGATCCAAGGCAACATCGACGAGGCGCTCAGAGACTGGTCGCAAGCAATCGCAATGGACGAGCCCCGCGCGGAGCAGGTCCTGGGTATCCGCGAAACAGGGCTCGGAGATGCAGCTTTCGAGCAGCTTCCCGATGCGTTACGCGAACGAGTGGAGGCACTTGCTCCTCAGCTCCGGCAACATCAGGATGCGGTGGGACACTTGGCACTGGCCTTTCTTGCCGTGCAGAACGGGAGCTCCACTGCGGCAGCTGCTGAGGTTCCTCAGGCTGGCGACGCAGGCTCGGCCAAGTATTCGACAACGGCCTGCGCGCAAAGCAACGTTAAAGAGTTGCTGAACCAAGGGCGGTTTTCACCGGCGTCACATTGTTTCCTCCGGATTCTGACGCCCCGATCCTCCGCGGATTTCCGGGTGCAGATTGCCCAGGCACTGTTTGAATTGGGAAACTACCAGGGATCTCTCGATGCTCTCGCCGGATTATCTAGCGCCGATCAGCATTCCCCGGCTACATTCTATTGGCGTGCCCGCTGCTTTGAGAAGCTGGCGACTTCAGCCTATCTTCGACTGTATCAGGCAGACCCAAACTCCTATCGCGTACATCAGCTAATGGCAGATCTTGCGGCTGCGAGGAATAACGATGCAAAGGCCATTGAAGAGTACCGCGCCGCGGTGGCACTGAAGCCCTCATTGCCAAATTTGCACTATAGCTTAGGGCACCTGCTCTGGAAGGAGCTCAGTACCGATGCCGCGCGAACGGAATTCGCAGCTGAACTGGCACTGAATCCTCGTCATTCCGGCGCCCTTCACGACCTGGGCGAGACTTATCTTATGGAGCACAAGACCCAACAAGCCTTAAGCTACCTACAGCGTGCGCTGGCAGTAAACCCGAAAGATCCCGAGCTTCATCGGGACGTGGGAACCGGGTACGCCGACCTCCACGATTACGCGAAAGCGATAACGGAGTTCAAAATTGCACTGCAAGCGGATGATGATGGCTCGTTGCATTACAAGCTAGGTCGAGCGTATCAGGCACTGGGGCGGAAAGATGAGGCAACGCGCGAGTTTGCGCTATCCACCTCGCTCAACAGCGAATCGCGAAGTAAACTCCAGAAACAGACGGAGCGACTCAATCAAATTGAGGCCAAGCCGCAGAATCCCTGAACATCCGAAGCTTGCCAATCCGCAAAAAACCGATGGGGGAATGCGAAGCGCCTATCGGGATTTGCTGGATATCGTGAGCCAGTATGTGGCGCGGGGTCTGAGAGACGTAGGGTGCGCGGGCAGTGGACCAAGAACTGGATCGCGATTTGCTGTTCTTATATTTTTCCTTGCTCAAGGACTTATGAGTCCGAATGCTCTCTGTCTGGCGAGTCCACATGGGTTATGTCTGTCTTTGGCTTGGGCCGCGCAGGATGAGGCTCTCCAGCAAGGCCTGACTGCGCTCAAGGAGAATCATCTCGACGTAGCGCTCGAGCGTTTCACTGCTGCTGAACGTGAGTCCCCATTGAATGCCAACATTCGAAACTTCCGCGGAATTGTGTTTGCGCAAATGGGGCGAAATTCTGAGGCGGCAAGCGAGTATCAGGAAGCGATTCGATTGGATCCTAAGCTGGAAGATGCGTACAGGAACCTTGGATTTCTGGAGTGGACCGAACACAACCTCGACGCTGCACGCACGCACCTCAACCAGGCCCTGGATATCGCTCCAGAGGATGCTTTCGCGCATTACTACCTGGGGCGTGTGCACCTCGATACCAAGCTCTACGAGAGTGCATTCAAGGAACTGGACCGCTCTCAGGCTCCTTGGCCGGCAGACGTGGGTTTTCTCGTCCAGGCTACCACTGGATACCTCGCGCTGGGCCGGCTGGATGAAGCACGCAGAACCCTCGATCGTCTTCAAACGATGCCGCTCCGGGATGCCCAGGCCGTCAGCGTTGCTGCCTTGCTTGTCTCAGCTCATGAAAATGGTGCCGCGATAGACCTGCTCAGCAAATTGAGGATGCGCACGAACAATGCGAATGCAAGTTGGGCTCAATTTGATTTGGCGCTCGCATACCTACTCAGTGCCGATTATGCGAAGGCTGCTGATCAGGCGCAGCGCTTTTTGAAAACACAACCCGCGAAGGGCGCGATGGCTCCGGAAGCCGGATCGGCGTGGTCTCTGATTGGCATTGCGAATGCTCGCCTCCAGCAGCGGGAAGCCGCAGTCCATGCGTTTCGGCAGGCATGCAAGCTGAACGCCTTCCGAGAAGAGCATTGGCTCAATCTGACACGTGAGCTGATGGATTTGAATCGATATGGCGAGGCGATCTCCGCAGCGCAGGACGGACTGGCGTCGAATCCGAGCTCTTATGCTTTGCACCTGAGACTGGGTGCAGCCTATCTGGCTAGCGATCGATACTCTGATGCGGAACGTGTCTTTCGCCAACTGGTTGTTGCAGGCGATCCTCTCCCCACGAGTTATGTTGGACTGGCACAGGTGCTGCTGCGGACTGGGCGCGGGGAGGAAGCTGTCTCCGAACTCACTGCCGCTGAGCAGAAGCTTGGGTCAAGCTTTCTCATCAGTTATTTTCGAGGACTGGCTCTCAACCGCGCCGGTAGAGCACCAGAGGCCGTATCGGCGTTCGAAGAGGCGACTCAACTTGATCCCAACAGTTCCGAGGCCCACTTGGAACTGGGGAAAACCGAGTTGGCAACTGGCCGGGCACGCGATGCAATCGCTGAACTTCAGGAAAGCCTGCGGCTCGATTCAGCCAATGTGCAGGCTCAGCGTTTGCTCAGTCAGGCATACCGCCGAGCCGGAGATGAACGTCCCACTTCTCATGAAGTACAAGCGAGTGCAGGAAAGAAGCCGAGTCCGGAAACAGAGCTGTTGGGAGATTTCTTGCCGCCCGAGTGGGAGTTTCCACGAGAATGAGCTGAGAATTGAATTCAGCCAATCTAGATTTCGCGACGCAAGGGTTGCAGATCGATCCCTTCGTGAGCTAATGTGAGGAACAGTTCTACAGGAGCGATCTCCTTCCAGAAGCCGCACCTTCCTTAGCTCCATGGACAAAGTTGATTCCCTTATTCTGCGGCGGTATTTTTCGGCGAGACAACCCCTGTTGTTATCGCTTATTTCCTTTGTGATCCTGGGAAGCAATACTCTGGCTGCTCAGGCGGGAGCCGGATCCTCCAACCTAAAGAACGCAAACATCGCACAGTTTGAAGATATCGCGGGGCGAGCGGGCCTTACTGCGACCACCATCTTTGGCGGAGTAGACACCAAGAAATACATTCTGGAAACCACGGGGACTGGAGTGGCCATCTTCGATTACGACAATGACGGCTGGCCCGATATTTTCATTGTGAACGGAATTATGCTCGAGGCTTCCAGCGGAGAAAATGCGCCTACGAATCACCTGTACCGCAATAACCACGATGGCACCTTCACCGACGTCACCGTGAAAGCAGGCCTGGTTTCGACGGGATGGGGACAGGGCGCATGCGTCGGTGATTATGACAATGATGGCTGGGACGATCTCTTCGTGACGTATTACGGCAGGAACCGCCTTTTTCGCAACAAAGGCGGTGTCTTTGAAGAAGTGGCAGAGAAGGCGGGGGTCACGGGCACGGGAAAAGCCTGGGGCACAGGATGCGCTTTCATCGATTACAACCGCGATGGCTCTCTTGATCTTGTGGTTGCCAACTACGTTGATTTTGATCTTGCCACTGCCCCCAAGCCAGGTGAGCGTGCCGCATGTACCTGGAAGGGAGTGCCTGTCATGTGCGGGCCGCGAGGTCTGGCAGGCGCGAAAAATGTTCTTTACCGGAACCGCGGCGACGGAACATTTGAGAACGTAACCGTCAAAGCCCACATCGATCGAACGGAAGGGCACTACGCAATGGGGGTCGCGACATTCGACTTCGATGACGATGGATGGCCTGATATTTACGTGGCTTGCGACAGTGCTCCGAGCATCCTTTATCGCAACAATCACGATGGCACCTTCACCGATGTTGCGGTTTCTGCGGGCGTCGCCTTCAATGAGGACGGGCGCGAACAGGCGGGGATGGGAGTGACGATAGGGGACTTCGATGGCGATGGCCGTCCGGATATCTTCAAGACCAATTTCTCTGACGACACGCCGACCTTGTACCACAATGACGGTGCGGGAGTGTTCTCGGACGTGACCTATGACTCCGGGCTCGGGCTGCACACCCAGTACCTCGGTTGGGGAACTATGTTTTTTGATCTTGATAACGATGGCTGGCCAGACCTTATCCTTGCCAACGGTCATGTCTATCCAGAAGTCGATAAATTTCATTTGGGGAGTGTGTACCGCGAATCGCGCCTTTTGTACCACAACAATGGCAATAGAACCTTCAGCGACATTTCTGGAATGGCGGGACCCGGCATCAGCGCGGCCACATCCTCGCGGGGCCTGGCCGTGGGCGATCTGTGGAACGATGGTCGGCTTTCCGTGGTCATCAACAACATGAATGACAAACCGAGCTTGTTGGTGAATTCAGCGCGATCAGACAATCATTGGGTAAGTTTGAAGACTGTGGGAACCCGTTCCAACCGCGACGGAATCGGCGCAAAAATCACGATCACGGTTGGCAAGCGAAAGATGATCGATGAGGTGCGCAGCGGTTCGAGTTACATATCACAGAACGATCTTCGGGTGCATTTCGGAATCGGCTCTGCCACGAAAATTGACGCAGTCGAGATACGCTGGCCCAGCGGACTTTTGGAGCACTTCGACAACCTTTCGATTGACCAGATCCACAGTCTGAAAGAAGGTTCTGGAACGGCAGTTAGTTCCAGCGCGCAGAGACCCCTGGCAGGCGCCGATTAATTTCGGGGGCGTTCGTTCGCCGTCGCCGATGGTTCGTCCACCTGCAGTATCTGATCGGCACGCACGTTCTCCAGGACCTGGCGAGTGCCGCTGGGCCAGTGAATTTCAATGGTCTTGGCAGCAGTGTCGAGCCCCATGCCGAAATGCACTCGCTTATCGCTTGAAGACAAATAGCTGCTGGCGGTCGTAACGGTTGTGAACTGAGCGCCCTGTTTGGTCACGATTTTGACAACAGCCCCAATCGCGTCGCGATTACTCTTGTGCCCGACAAGCTTCAGCGTCAGCCAGTGGTTCGGAGTCGTGGTGTCGTTGTGAAGGATGTGGAGTGGACCATCGTTCGTGGTCACAACGGCATCAATTCGCCCATCGTTGTCAATGTCTCCGATGGCAAGGCCCCGGCCCACCCAGGGCTCCTGAAACACGGGCCCAGCCTCGCCGGATACATCGACAAAGTTTTTGCCGGTGTTCCTCGCCAGCAACATCGGTTCGCGATAACGAATGTTCGGGAAGGTTAATTGAATTGTGTCCAAATCGTGCCCTTGGGCGATCAGAAGGTCCTTCCAGCCGTCATTGTCGTAGTCGAGAAAGCGGACACCCCAGCCCGAGTGGGTCATTGTCATGCGCCCGATGCCAGAAGGATAGCTATCGTAGGTAAACGAGCCGTCTCCATTGTTCTGGTACACCGCATACACTTGGGTGGCCAGATCTGTAATCAGCAAAGCCGGAAGGCCATCGTTGCGGTAGTCCGTAAAATCGACTCCCATTCCGGCAAACGAACGGCCTTCTCCGTCAACTGCAACTCCCGAGGGCATAGCTACTTCTTCAAAGATTCCGTTACCAAGATTGTGGTAAAGAAATTCCGGTACCGAGTCATTCGCAACAAAAATATCGATGTGCCCATCCCGGTCGTAGTCGGCGATGGCGATGCCTAATCCTTTCCCGGGCTGCACAATTCCTATCTTCTTCGACACTTCCGTGAAGTGACCATTACCATCGTTGTGGTAGACCAGCGGGCTGATAGGACGAAATACATCGGGCGTGCAGTACGCTCGAGATCCCTCCTTGCGCTCTCCGCACCAGATGTCCTCGAAATCCCACTGCATGTAACGGAGCACAACGAGGTCAAGCAGGCCATCGCTGTCCAGGTCAACCCATGCAGCGCCCGTCGACCAACCGCCGCCTCCCACGCCGGCCTGTTCAGTAACGTCCGTAAATTTACCGTTGCCGTTATTGTGGTAAAGCCGGTTCCCACCGTAGGCGGTTACGTACAAGTCTTCGTAGCCGTCATTGTCGTAATCACCAACTGCAACGCCCATTCCGTAGCCGACACCTTGTAATCCGGTCTTCTCGGTTACGTCTTCAAAAGTGCCATCCGGCTTCTGGTGGAAGAGACGGTTCCAATATTCCGGGCCCGTTTTCTGCGGAATCGATCCGCGAGGTGTAGGGTCGCTTAACAGTGCTCCATTCACGGCAAAGATATCCAACCGCCCATCATTGTCGTAATCAAGCAAGGCTACCCCTGAGCCCATGGTTTCGATCAGATACTTCCTGGAGGTGTGCGAAGCGATGTACTGAAAGCGCACGCCAAGAGCTGCAGTCACTTCGGTAAACTTTGGCTGAACGGGCTGCGCGGGACCAACGCTGGAGCGCGGCTGGCAAATGACAATTGGACTAATCACGAATGCTGAAACTATCAGCGCCAAAGCTCTGGCAGCGACCCTCCCCCGAAATCGATTTGCTTTGCCTGCCAAACGAACCTACTTTGAATCCCGATCAGAGCCGTTTCGGGATTCGAAGGCTTTGTCAGCGTTTGATTTCAGAAGGCCTTGGTATTCGGTGAGTTCGCGGGCACTGGCTTCGGGATTGCGGAGCTCACGGTAGACCTGCGCGAGCAAATAGTGGGGCGGGGCTGCGCCAGGATCAGCGTTGATGGCGGCAAGAAACTCAGCCTTAGCCTTCTCCAGATCGTGCAGTGCCTGATAGCAGTTTCCCAATAGCACGTGCATCTGCGGAACCTCCAGGTGTGCTTTCTGCGCAACCTGCAAATAAGTCAGTGCCTCTGGGAAACGTTGCTCCTGCACGGCGATGTCCCCCAAATATAAATTGGTCATCGGATCGCCGGGATTCTCTTGCAACGCCAGCCTGAACTCCTTCTCGGCATCAGCCGGTTGTCGTTGAACCCAATATGCGAGTCCAATCGAAGAATGGATTCCCTGGGCATTTGGGCGCTTATCGAGCGCTGACCGGTACTCCTCGATGGCCTCGGTGTAGCGCTTCTCCTCGGCGTATATTTCGCCCATCAAAACGTGCAACTGAAATGAGTCCGGGTCGATAGTTTTAAGCCGCTCGATGGCTTGCAGCGAGGCATTCTTGTGAATTCGTGCCAGTTCAAAAAGCGCGTCTGCATCATTGGGATTATTGGCGATCGCCTGGTTGAGTTGGGAGACCGCGTCCTGAAGGCGGCCGGTGGATTGCAGCGCCAGCGCAAGGTAATAACGGCAGCGAGGATGCGGTTTCGCATTTTCCAGGTCCAGTTCGAAGCTCTGAATTGCGCGCTGAAATTCGCCCTGGCCGAAGTACGACATACCGAGGAAAAAGTTGACCTCCGGATACTGCGACTCACGAGCAAGCACTTGCTGAAAATGTGAGATCGAACTGTCAAATTTCAGCTCGGTCTGTTCCAACACTCCAAAACGTTTGAGGACTTCGAGATTTCCCGGGGACAGAACTAATGCCCGCTCGTAGATGCGAGTCGCGGCCGCGTAATCGCTGATTTTCTCGGCGGCGCGCGCTTGTTCCAGTAAAGTGCCTACTCCATCCTCGGCCCACGCAACCGAAACGATTGCCAGTGCGCTGATGATGACTGCAAGGGTAGAGCGGCAGGGAGCATGAAATGAAAGAGCGGGAGAGGGATGCAGCCGCGAACCCATTTGAATCGAGTCTCTGGTCAGGCAATTGAGAGGCAGCAACAGTGTACTGCAGCGAGTCAAGGTCTCTGAGCGGCGTGAAAAGGGCAGAAATAATTAGCGAATTCGGCGGACTGCAACCAGCGTGGTTGAATTCGGCGATCCGGACACGCTACGGGAGCGAATGAGAGCTTCAAACCAGATGTTTTCTGGAATGGTGTCTGATGCGGGAACGCCCAACGAGCGCTGCAGTTGGCGGCAGTTTTCCGGATCTGCCAAAAATCTTCCCGCCGCTTCGGTGCCCTCTTGCTGTAGTCCCTGCAATATCAAAACGCTTCCGTCATGGGTAAGGTTAGGAACCAGGTCAATGGTCGCATAGTCGTCCCCTTCGCCACCTGTCCAGCGAAGGCCTTCATAACGCGCCTGTTCGCCCGGAAGCGGAGTAGTATTCACAAACGCCTTTACGCTCTTTCCGACCGCCTCCTCGCCCTCGCGAAAGTTGAGCTTGTCCTGAAAGAGCGAGACCCAGGGGTTGGATGCCGGGGAACCGACGAAAACATAGTTCTCGTGATCCAAGTCTCGTATTTTCAGATCCTTGGCGGAGCGCACAGAGACCTGCTTCTGCAGCGGACCGGCTACTTTCACCAGAGATACGGCGTTCGCGACATCCGCGAATGAGGTGAGCGTCGAGTCAGAGAGATAATCCGCAAAATGAGAACCTGCCTCCCCGAACTTGAGTACGCCAGACTTCTGGGGAAAATCTCGATTCAAGTATTGTTCCAGCGAACCACGTTGCCCTGTCAGGATGCGCAACATTCCATAGTTGCCATCCGCGACCACAATAACGGTTTTGTGCCGTGCGTCAATAATCCGGGACACAGGCCACGGCGGATTACCCGCCGCGGCACTGGCAGAACGATCAGCGTGGTTCAGCCAGAGGATTGCCGCGCAGAGAACGGACAGCACTCCGCACAAGGTCCACGGTAGGATTGCTCTATTGGACCGAGCTTCGACGTGCTCAATTTGCACGGGCGTGGCGACGACGGCCTCACGTCGGGCTGCCTCACGCCGGGCTTCCCGGAATACGGGAGCATACGCTCCCTTGGGTATTTCAATTATCAGCGCCTCATCTCGGCCGACCCCGTCGAAATATTCGTGAAGCTTCAGTCGCAACTGCCGGGCGTGGACCCGTACGGAGCTATCTTCGAGAGGACGGTATCCTTCCGGCTTGTGAAAAAGCACTTCACCGATATGCTGCTCCGTCAGTTCATGAGCAAAGCCGCGGATGGTTTGCTCTGTAACGTATTGAAGCAGATCGCGTAATCGCGAACTCTTCTGAAATGGCGGGCTCGATATGATCCGCTGTACCAGCAGCCAACGCTCATCAATGAGCGAATCGTCGAGGACTGGCGGTTGCGGAGCCGGGATACTCATGGGAGGGCGACGTGTTACCGGATGCAAAAAAGTGCCAGCATAATACCACACCGAAAAATGAAATCAATCGACCTCGAAATCCTTTTCTAGGTGAGGTGAATCACCATGAATTCACAAGCTACTTCCTTTTTCAGGCCTCGTCGTAATGGTTTTATATTACGGTCAAAGGGTGGGTGTGGCTTCTTGCGGTATGAATTTACATAGATCCTGATGAAGCAGCAGCCGAACTCTCGCCAAAGGAGGCCAGAGTGAAACACTTCTTGCGTGTGCTTTGTGTGGTCGGGTCGCTCGTCGTGGTTTCAACCGCACTATGGGGGCAAAGTGCGAGCGGGACCATGCAAGGAACGGTTGTTGATCCCAGTGGTGCATTCCTTCCCGGAGCAACCGTCACCGCCCGGAACATGGGGACTGGGGTGACCACCACGTCTACGACGACCAGCGCTGGCGTGTATTCCCTGCCTAATCTTCCTCCCGGCTCGTACGCGATAACGGTTGAGGCGACTGGCATGAAGAAGTACGTGCAAGAGGGTATTAAAGTATCGACGAACAGCACCGTCGGGCTGGATTTGCAATTGCAACTGGGCTCAGCCACCGAGACGGTAACTGTCACCTCCGACGCCTCGCAATTAGAAACCGAAACTTCAGATGTGGGATCGACTGTCCAAAACACCCTGATCAGAAACCTTCCGCTGGAGGTCTCAGGGACGATCCGTAACCCAGTGCAGTTCATCACCCTCATACCCGGTTTTGTCGGCAACGTAGGCAATGACCCGGGGAGCAACTCAACCGACGATTTCAAAGTAAATGGCGGTCAGATGGGCGCCACGGATGTACTTGTAGACGGCGTCTCGATTTCCCTCGTCTCGCCTAACACTCAATGGAATAAAGGTGTGTCTTCCGATGGTGTGCAGGAATTCAAGGTGCTGCAGAGCAACTTTTCGCCGGAGTTTGGTGAGTCCGGCGACGGCATCGTAAATTTAACGATGAAGTCCGGCACCAATGATTTGCACGGTTCCGTGTATGACTACCTGCGCAACAATGCATTGGATGCACGTGCGTGGACGCTTAACACACAGAACGCCTACAATCGCGCCAATGGCAAGCCGCTTATACCCAAGCCCCCGAACACCCAAAATGACTTTGGATTTACGGTTGGCGGTCCTGTTTATCTGCCGCACATCTATAACGGCAAAGGGAAAACTTTTTTCTTTTTTGATTACGAGGGATTCCGGTTCCATACAGGAAGCTCTGGTCCAACCAGCTACGTCCCGGAATCGTTTCGTAACGGCGACTTCTCAGCGATTTGCTTGAGCGGATTTACCGCCGGAATTTGCAACGACCGCCAAGGGACTCCCCCCGTCGTTACTCACCAGCTCTACGACCCGACAACGCACAATCCAATCCCCGGCAATATTTTGAGCAATGATCCGAATTTCACTCCCAGTTCGGTCATGACCAACGTTTTTGCATTGCTACCTCCCACCAATGGGGGCTTAACCAACAACGTTTTCGACCAGTCTACCTCCAGGACAACGGCCAATCTGTGGGATCTCAAACTCGACCAGACCATCTCGAACAAACAAGCAATCTCTTTTGGTTTTGACTACGCCAATACCAAAACTGGTGGGAGCTCGATACTGGCCCCTTTCCTCGGATCACAAACACCGCAAGACACACGGTATGTCCGCTTCAACCACAACTACATCTTGACTCCAAACGTGGTGAACCAGTTTCTTGTGGGATTCAGTCGACGGTTTCGAACGGAAGCGTCCAACGGTTTAGGTCAGGGATGGCCCGAAAAGCTGGGCTTAACCGGCGTAGCGAACAATACGTTTCCCTGCATCAAGTTCATCGGAACCGATTATCAGGATAACCTGAATAATTGCGGCGACTCGCAGTTCGCGGACAATGTGTACCAGGCAAACGATTCTGTGTCGTGGGTACGCGGCAAGCACGCTTTCAAATTCGGCGGGGGACTTCGCTTCCTGCAATTCAACACGCGCCGGCTCACGCAATCTTCAGGCGAATTCCATTTTCAATCGGACGAAACCAGTTTAAGCGGTACTGCTGGTAATGGTAATGCGGTCGCCAGCGCGCTATTCGGCCTGGTCAACAACGGAACGTTGAATTACGGTCACACCATCGGCATACGCTACAAAAGCTTCAATTTCTTCGCCCAGGATACCTACAAGGTCACCTCGCGCCTCACCTTGAATTACGGTTTGCGGTACGACTTGGACCTGCCCGCTCGGGAATCACAGGACCGATTTTCGGCGGTTGATCCTACCCTTCCCAATCCTGGCGCAGGAAATATTCTGGGTGCTTACATCTACTACGGCAGCGGCACAGGCCGCAATGGGAAGACCCGCCTGCAGGACACTTTCAAGAAAGGCTTTGGTCCCAGAGTGGGCTTCGCTTACAGCATCAATGACAAAACGGTCCTGCGCGGTGGATACGGCATATTTTACCAACCGTTGAAGGAAGGTTCTTTTGCGGACCAGGACGCGTTGGGCTTTTTCAACATTGAAAACCTGAGCGTCGGCAACGGTGGGCCTTTCCAGATCGATAATGGATTTCCTCACATCCAGCCCCCGTCGGGTCCGTTCACGCCCGAGGGGCAAAATGGAAATGGGGGAGTGATCCTGATTCCACGAAATAGCGGGCGGCCCGGCGATATTCAATCTTGGAACTTGGACGTTCAACGGCAGATCACAAAGAACTTGGAGGTCAGCGTCGCGTACGTGGGTTCAAAGGGAACTCACCTCCCTGCGCTGAACATTATTCCCAATCAGGTCAATCCGGTTACCGTTCTTCGCATTGGCATTGGGAAGTGAACTGACGATGGATTCGAGTTGCCTGGCAGCGGCAACGTGTCCAAACGCGGTTGCTGCGGGCATACATTTGCCTTACGCGAGTTTTCACTGGACCTCGTTAATCAAGCTCTGCGACCCGTTTCCCGCAGTACGGTGATTTCAACCAGGAAGACAATTCTTTTACGCCCGATCGCACCGGCAACTCGACCTACCATGCCATGCAGGCCCAGTTGAACAAGCGCTTCGCGCAAGGGCTGAATTTCCTGGTGTCTTATACGGTGTCGAAAAACATTACGGACGCGGATTCGCAGGGACCAGGGGTGGCCGGTTTCATGGGGGCCAACGCTTGGATTGGGCAGAACTCTTACGATCGGCGGGCCGAGAAAGCAGTAAGCGAGCTCGATACACCGCAGCGCCTGGTTATGAGTTTTTTCTATGAGCTGCCGATGGGGCGCGGTAAGCGAGTGTTGAATACGAATGGCTGGGCGAACCGCGTCGTCGGCGGCTGGTACACTTCCGGAGTATTGCACTATCAATCCGGCATCCCGACGGCGGTCTATTCCGATTGCAGCAAAACGGCCGGTGATGTTTTATTCGCCGGATGTCACTTCACCGGCAGCGCACGGGTCAATGTGATTCCCGGGGTAACACAGAGGAATGGCCGGGATCTGAATCCATTCACCACTCCTTTCTTCAACGCAGCTGCATTTTCTGCCCCGGATCCCTTGACCTTTGGCAATGAGCCTCGCACTCTTGGCAGTGCTCGGACTTTCGGCGACCGCGGTGAGGACATCACGTTCGGAAAGAAAACGAACATCATTGGCGAGCGCATGGTGATCGATTTTCGAGCAGAATTTTTCAACATTTTCAATCGCCACATCCTGCAACAGCCTGGAGGACCAGGCGGCTTCGGACCGCAATTGGGTAATACGTTTAGCCAACCGGACCCCAATAATCCCAATTGTCCTGGTCCCTTCGCTTGTGGCTTTGGTTCGATCAGCAGTGCAAGCGGACCGCGCACCATTCAGTTCGGACTGAAAATCGAGTATTAAGACGGCAGGCCCTGCTGAGCACGCCTTGCGCAGCAGGGCTTTCGTCCGCGCCATCCGTAATAGCCACATGCGGCTTATTCATCGACGTGGCTTCATGAAAACGCTCATCGCTACAGCGGTAGGAACTTCCCCGCTGTACGCGAGGTTGTCTCCAGCGGCTGCATTGCTGGCAACCGACAAGAAGTCCGCTTCAGCATCAGACACTCTTCAAAATGGAGATCAGCAACTGCAGGTATCGTCGGGCAAAGGTGCATTGACGTTTCAAAACTTTGTGCGTGTCTCGAACGAATGGCACCCCGCCACGCTGCCACAGAACCCGCTTGTCAGTGGACCCTCATTTCCGTTATCAGCAACGACAGCTTCGAGGACAAGCACCGCTCTGGCCTACGAAGGTTCTGGCGAAGCCGAAGGCCTCGATGGCAAGTCCCTCGAGTACAACTGGAAAGCTGAGATCTCCGCGTTCAGAGATGTCGCGTTTCCATGGTTTCGGTTTCATACGACGCTCAACCTGCCCCGCCCGGTCCGCCTGCAACAAGGAGCTCAAGTTGAGCCTCAGATCATCCTCTGGGTGTCTTCCAACTCGACACTCATGGAAGGCCAGTCTGGAAGTTGGAGGCGTGTTCTGCTACAGCAGCCCACGCGGAATTCTTTGGGCGCATGGGGAAACGATCTGCCCGCCCTCTATCTGCTCGATCAGAACGTCGGTATCGAAACTCTGATGTATTTCGATGTCGGCGATATGGACTGGATGTCGATTGAAAACATCCCGCGTTTCCTGGCTTATCGATGTTCGAGCATCTCTCGACTTAACCGAGACGGGACTCAGCGTCTTGGCGTCGGTCTCATCGCTAATGAAGCGACGGGCAATGTGCTTCCTGCCGGTGAAGTTAGATTCACGTATTGGCTGCTGCAGCGTCCATGCACTCAACTGCTGACTGAGCAACAGGCGGTCGCTCGCTGGATGCAAGCGTTGCTTCCTCTTTTCGAGGAGAAGCTTTCCTGGCCCCCTTGCGCGAGCACTTGGAGCGATTTTGCGGCTGGGACTATCAAGGAACTCCAGCGAAAAGCCCAAACGCAAGTCGAGGTCGCCGGACACACTGGCCTTCGCGCCTACGTGACGGAAAGCTCACAATTGTGGAAGCAGCCGGCTAACAACTTCGAACTGATGTCGGTGGCCGACGTTCTGTGGCCCTCGCTCCTCTATTTGCGTCTGCATCCATCGCCTGCTCTCCAGCACCAATGTGACGACCTGATCGCCGACCTCCCCGGTTTTTATCACGCGGACACTCGCAGCATCAGTAACGATTTTGTGCGCGTTCCGAATGAGAGGGCGGATTCGTGGTATCCCTTTGAGAACGGTCTCGTTAAATATCCGATGATGGGAAGCCTTGCGGGATCGAAACAGATTATCGGCAATTTTCTCGATGCCTTCCAGACCGCAGAACGAATGGCGCATGAATACAATTACCTGTTTCCAATTTATTACGACGTCTCGACCCTTCGCGCCCAGGGTGCGGGGACAAACTACGCTATCGGCGGCCTATATGCATGGGCAGCTTTGATAGCCAGCGGCCTGACTGGAGAAGCTCGCTATCGCGACGAGGCGCAAAGGGCAATCCACGCTCTGTGCACCGTACCTTCGGACCGACTCTTTCACGAGCCACAAGAACTGGCTTACGGTGCACTGGCGGCAGCCGATCTGGGCATGCGCGAGCAGGCAGAGTACCTGCTCTATGAACAATTGCGCATGTTCTACTGGTACTCCGACCCGAGCCAGAAAAAGCACGATGTCCGCGGCATGGTGCAAGCAGCGGCTTCCATCCTGTATCCCGCGTTCAAGGAGAACATCGAGGCCATTCTGCCGTGGACCGGAATCATGAAACGGGGAATTGTCTTTGAAGGACTGTTGCGTTTCATGGACCAGCAACGGCGCAGCAACTTCTTTTTCTTCGATAAGTGCTCCGCAGATCGCCAGAACGTCGACATGGGGTTCATCCCTTTCGAGAATCTCGGGACCCTGGAACTCGGCGGGCAAACAGGTAACGTCGGCAAGGAAATCTATGGATCGGGTGAATGCATCTGGATGTATCTGATGTTTGAGGCTCTCGGGCGGGTCACTGATCGCGAACTGATGCTGGTGAACCTCGATCTACTGGATATTTTCAATGCAGAGGAATTTCCGCCGCACCGGCTCAACTTCCTGCTTTACAACCCGACTACAAAGACGCGTTCGGCATCGATCGCAATTCCAGCAGCGCAAGGCGCTAAGGTGCGAACCACTGAGAACGGAAATCTTGTGGCGGAAACATTGAATGTTCCCGGACGCTCGCTTTTACACCTGGTCGCCGAGTTCTGAGGCGAACCGATTTTGATGGCGGCGACGCATGGGAGCTCACAGGTAGCCATGGAAAGAAGGCATCAACCTCAATGACCAGCTGGATAACTCGCACGCGCATGCGCGTTCTGTCTTTACTAATTCTTGTGATCGTCGCAGCCGCAACGACCACGCCGTTCAAAGTACCGTTCGGAACCTGGGATCGGGTGTCGAACAGCCCCATCATTTCTCCCAAAGGGCAGGGATTTGAATCAGCGGGAACATTCAATCCTGCCGTAGTCAAGAACGATGGAAAGTTTGTGATGCTTTATCGGGCCCAAGACCAGAAAGGCAAATCGTCGCTTGGTTACGCCACCAGTACCGATGGTGTTCATTTCGTCCAGCGAACTGAACCTGTGATGGTCGCTGAAGCCCCTTATGAGACTGGCGGCGGCGTAGAAGATCCTCGCCTGGTGAAGATCGGCAATACGTTTTACTTGACCTACACGGGATACAACAAACTGGGGGGCAGCGGAATCCATGCCAACGGCCCGCTCCACGGAGATGCGCAGCTGTGTCTGGCGACCTCGACAGATCTCATTCACTGGGAGCGGAAAGGCATCATCATGCCTGCCTACAAAGGGAGGTGGAATATCGGATGGACTAAATCGGGTGCAATCGTCCCAGAGAAGATCCATGGCAAGTATTGGATGTACTACCTTGGCGACGCAACTGACCGGGAAACACAGATGTCGATCGCTTATTCGGAGGATTTGCTCCACTGGACGGACGCGCTGGACCATCCGGTTCTGTTCAGCCGGCCGAAAATGTTCGATTCCCATGTCGTCGAACCCGGACCGCCTCCATTAATTACAGAAAATGGCATCTTTCTCGTTTATAACGGAGCCGATGACAAGAACGTGTACCGTACCGGATGGGTCCTGTTCGACAAGAACGATCCCACGAAGGTCGTGGCGCGCGCACAGGAACCGGTCTTCAGGCCGGTGCATGATTGGGAAAAGGAGGGCCAGGTTCCTAACGTTGTTTTTGTGGAAGGCATGGCTCGCGATGGTGACCGCTGGCTTTTCTATTATGGCGGCGCCGATAAGTACGTGGGTGTAGCGTCCGCACCAGTTCGCTAGTTGCACAGGGACCCTCTGCTTGAGATTTCTGGTTTGTGGTTTCTTTTCGGGTTGAACCAGTGCCTGTCGAACTTCTAGCGAGCCAAGATGATTTCGACTTTTGTAGTTTTCCAACTGCGTAGCACTTCGTATGCGGATTTCACGTCGCCAATTCATCGCAACGTCAGCTGCTGTCGGCCTCGCCAGAATGGTCGAAGGCCATGATTCAAGTGTTTGCGCGCAAGTTCGTTCGTCGAATCAAAATTTGGCCTTAGCGCCGGCGGGAAATGCGCAACAGGGCTATGGATCCGTTATTCACTTCAGGGGAAAGCCGATTGTTCGGCACAATGACGGCGGAGAGTTCTCTGCAATTTTCCAAAATTCCGATCGCAGTCTGCAAGATCAAATAAAGAACTGGCGGGCAGACTCCTACGAAGGCACTGCTGATCATTTGCTGCTTAAGGGCAAGTGCGAGCTCCACAACCTCAATACGACGGTTTTTGCCGAAGTGCAGTACCAAGTTGTTGCAACGCACGTCATCCGCAAACGGATCCATTTCCATCAAATTGATGCATACGATTTGCTCTTTCAAGTAAGTAATTCTCTGGAGCCGTCCGACGCACCTGCGTCGTTCTGGAGTTTCGATCAAGCCAACTGCAAGGGGGGAGCATTACGCGAGTACTTCCCCGCTGCTGGATTTCGAACGAACACAGGAATCACCGTTGGCTTGCTCACCGATTCCGGTTATCGCAACCAATGGAGCCGGGTGATTCGAAGGGATGCTAAACCTGTAAAGCCAGCTCCGCAGCACGTTCCTGACGTCCACCTCTATGATGTGTGCCGCGACGACGATCGGCGCCAGAATCATTTCTTCGTGAAGCAAACCTTTGGTGAAGCGCTGGTGCGAGATGGAGATGAGGACTCAAGTACTCTGATCGCATTGCCTCCTCCCGCAGCCTGGCACAGGTTGGGCGACTCGCATTTGGAAGAACAAGACGGAACCATAAGCTTGTCAGTCCATGGACCCAATGGCAGGGCAATCATTCCTTTCCGCGCGAAAGATGCTGAACTGTATTCCTTGCGTTTAAGGTATCGTTCGCCTCAAGCTTTCTCTCTGCAACTGTGGGACGTCGACCAGCAGCTTACCTCGCTCGGGAACATAACGCTCTACAACGATCGGATTCCTGCATCATCAGAATGGTCAGAGTTTCAGACGGAGGTGTATTTTCCGTCGTTACAGGGGCAAGGCGGCGCCATATCCATTTCAGACGCTGAATCCGACCAGGCCATCAATACTCAAGTTTCGGGAAAGGCGCTAAGAATTGAGCTGGGAGCGCTGGAACTTCGTCGCCTGGTGACGCGCATGGAGCCCTATCACCGCCTGGCAATGGATCGCCCAGGTGAAAAGACATCGTTCATTTTTGTCGACGAACACATTCCCGACACGCTTCGCGGTTACCGGTCTGCCAGCCAACAGTATCTCGCGGATGGTCTCGGCTTCCATGGAGGCGAAACGGAGAAGGCCCTTTACTCTGATCTGATGATGCTCTGCTGGTCAGTCAGTCCGCAGAACCCTGAACCCATGGTGGCGCCTAGCATCTGGTACTCAGCCGCCGGCGAAATGTACATGCGTGACAGTTTTTACAGCCTGAACGGGATCCACAATCGTGAGTTGAACGAACGAGTTTTCAACGTGTGGGCTGAGAATCAAGGCGAAGACGGAGCAATCAACACGTTGATTGAGCCTTACATGGCGAATCTGGAGCGCAAGTCAAACGACTCCACCCCGCTATGGCTCATGTGGGCGCTACAGAATCGTGCCCGCTTTGGGACAAGTTTGCCCATGGCGAAGATTCGGAAGGCAGCTGAGTACTGTCTGCGAACCTACGATCGCCATCATAACGGTACATGCTGGGCTCAATTCGTGATGGGGCAACTCGATGTGGTCGACTATCCGGAAGGCACTACGGAGCTGTGCGAGAACCAGGGAATGCTGGCCGTCACGCTACGAGTGATCAAGGAGCTGAAAATCCCGGGCGTGAGTGAACAGATTCCCGACGCTTACATCGAGCAAGCAGAGAAGATCTACCGATCATATTACGATCCTGCGCTGGAATTTTTCCTGCCCGCCCGCAATGTTAAGGACGCGATCGGATTCGGCGAAATCTTTCCCGAGTTTCTATCGCTGTGGTTGTTCGGACGCAAAATCCTTAGCGATGAAATGTTGGTCCATCATCTGGAACGCATTCCTGTGCTCCTGCCGCAGGGCGACGCTCCGCATCCCGCCTCCGGCGGCACGGCGCGTCCGATCTTTATCGGTTTGACACAGGAGGGTAAAGGCTGGAGTTATTTTACGGAACGATGGCATCCGATGATCAGCAAAGAGCACGCCGCGAATTACGCTAATCACAACATGGATGGCATCTACTACAACGGCGGGAGTTGGATGCGACTTGAGCTATGTGGTTACGTCGCCGGAAAACTCCACGGCTGGGCGAAAGCCGACCATGCGATCCAAAATCGCCTCTGGACGGAAACAAGAATGTCTCCTGAGTTCCCGACCAGTCAAGAATATCTTGCTACCGACCCTACCCGTCCGTTCTTCGGCTACCATCGTGTGTTTGCGTGGAATGCGTTTGTTTTGCGGGCGCTCGAAATGGCGGGGCTGCGTACCCCTGAAATGGATCCCGACCACTTGAACTGAAAGATACCAATCGACCACTTCGCTTGCCTTCCGGACTTTGTGGTATCGATCTCGCTATTCGGCGCGCCCGCAAGTTTCAGTCCAAAGCTCATGTTTTGGCGAACCGTCATGTGCGGGTAAAGGGCGCAGGACTGGAAAACCACCGCAATTCTGCTCTCAGCGCGCGGAAGATCGTGTGCGAGGACGCCATCAATGGGCACTTCGCCTTCCGTGACTTTCTCCAGTCCGCGGTCATTCTCAGCACGGTTGTTTTGCCGCAGCCCGAAAGTCCCACCAGCACGACGAACTCGCCGTCCCGAACGTCGAAGGTGACATCTCCTACTGCCACATGATCGTCGAAGCATTTTGTGATCCAAAAAATTCTTCGGAACGCCAACGTGAGCACGACGACGGGCTACTACATCAAGACATCAACTTCTGATGTTCGGAACGCGATGACGAATTTGGAAAACAGCATGCCGGAACGCCCATTGGCCAGTAATCGCACACTAAACATCACTTCCCTGGTGCTGCCACCGACGCTGCAGTAACTGCTAAGTGATTGGATTGAAGAATTTGGCGGAGAGGGAGGGATTCGAACCCTCGGTACAGGTGTCAGCCCGTACAACGGTTTAGCAAATTCAGCCCCGCCTTGCCTGTTGCTTGGAATCAATTACATACCCTCAGCATAGGTGCCCTCATTCGGGTGAAAGCAGGCTGTTTGGGAGGTTTTATGCACCCAAATATGCACCCAATTCTTGCACGGTCAGACAACGGTTTTGTCGGGTCAAGGGCCGTTTGCCTAGAGGGGGTGTCCCCCTCTACCTAGGTAGTGGAGAGGCCGGTGGATAAAGCGTCGGATTAGCGTCTTCGGCGGTCGAGATCACAGCAACGGGTTCCTTACCTAGGTAGTAATTCCTATGGCAAGCAAGTGCCAATTTCGAAGAGACGACGGCCGCGCTGCGGCGCTAACGCGCAGTCCGGGAAACACCTTTGTGTCTTTCATGATCCAGCGAAGGCCGCGGCGGGTCGCAGGGCCAGGCGATTGGGCGGTATCAACAGAAGTCGAGGGGCCACGATTCTCGCTCTGGAGACGCCGGACAATCCTCTGCGCAACGCGCAGGACGTCTCGGTGCTACTCCGGGAATCCATCAATCAAGTGTGCCGCGGCCAGCTCGATCCTCGAATCGCCAACGCAGTGGGCTACATGGCGAGCATCCTTCTGGGCGCGCTACAGCAAGGTCCAATGGAGGAACGCCTGCAGCGGCTTGAGGCTACGTTGGAGTTGAAACGAGAGTGAAGAACAAGGCGGCCGACACATGAGAGTGCAAGGATTCGAGAAACGAATTGAGCGCGCTGAGTTGGCAGCGAAGGCAAAATTTAACCATTCGGCCGAATGCATCTGCTTCCCCGAAAACGAACCACCGTTCTTTGCATTCGAAATCGAGCTGGAGATGTTGACCCGGGTCACCTGCCCCATTCACGGCCAAAGGTTTAAGCCACATTTTCGCATCCACGTGGCCAAATGGCTTCGGCTCAAGCAAGCACAACATCTCTGGACCCACCACAGCGAGCAATACCGGAAAGCCTGGTTTGCCAGCTTTTCCCCGAATCTCTGGCCTGCGACGAAGGAGGAGGATCCAGAAGGGCGAATTTTTCTCAAGCTGAAGGATGGAAGGAGGTTGCTGGCCTCCGAACCGGCTTGGACGAGAAAGAATTAGCGCCGCAGATCGCGCTACCGGTGCTCTCACCCTCCCTAAAAGTGACCCAATTCTCACTTGGTGTAATGGAGATTTTTCGCCAGTTGTCCACGGAGGCCTTTGACGCGAAGTTGATTGCGACAGGTTGTGGCCAGAAACTAATCGTGAAGAATGACATTCATAAGTGAGCCATGAACTTGCAATTCACTCTTGCTGTCATAGGCGATCAAGCCTAATTTCTTGAACCTGTTCATGAAGAAATTGATTCGTGACCGGGTGGTGCCCACCATCTGCGCGAGGGTCTCCTGACTGATCTTGGGGATTACAGGCTGGGGTTCTTCTTCCTTGCCGAAATGAGCCAGCATGAGCAGCACCCGGGCCAGTCTTTTTTCACTGGAATTGAAAAGCTGATCAACCAAATCCTCTTCCGATCGGATGTTCCGTGTGAGCAGGTATGCCACGAACAGATCGGACATTGCGTGTTCTTCGTGCAGCACTTCCACCATTGTCTTTTTTCCAACTCGCATCACAGAGCAATCGGTCAATGCGGTTGCGGAGCACAGGCGGAGAGGTTGCCCTGTAAGGCAAGCTTCTCCGAAGAAATCGCCCTCCTTCAAAATGCCGATTGTGGCTTCCTTCCCCGTCTTTGACACAACGGTGAGTTTTACCTTTCCTTTCTGTATATAAAAAACAGCATCGGAAGGGTCGCCCTGACCAAAGATCGCCTGCTTTTTTGGAAAAACTAAGACCTTCCTGCCACCGTTGATGACCGTAAGGAATGTCTTGGGATCGAATTGCCTAAGTTTTTTTGCCGCTGCCACGCGCGCCATGACTGGCCCCGCTTTCGAGGGTCCGAATGCGCAAAAGGAAACTTCTTGTTATGTAAGGATGAAAAGCAGGGCTTGCCGACGAGACTGGGAAAAGCTGGCGACCCTCATCACAACTTTCTACTGCTTATCCAAGAGACACGTCGACACATCCGCATTGTTATTCTGCCGCTAGGGCCCGGCGGATTGCCGTGATCAGCATCACTGTCTGATGTGTTAACGGTGGATTATAAGCTGACTCCCAACCACAGGCGATTACACCTTCGGGCTGCCCCCGGTTGGGGTTCTGAGTGTAATGGCGATGTTACAACAGTTGAAGTATGCGGTTCACGACGCCGGAGACCGAAGTAGCCGCACTTGCGAAAGGCGCTGGTTGCCACACGAAACGGGAAAAAACCATTCCGACCCATTCTTGAACTCAGAATAATAATCGGGCCGAATGCCCATCTGTAGAGTCGGTATTTACACTCGGCTGTTGTTTTTTCATCTGATGTCAACGGTTGACGCTGCGGTCGGCATTCTAGACTGTGACGCACATCACTGACGTGGGTCTGGCCTAAAGAGTGAAATGCAGGACGAGCAAAAAGACGGCGGTTTCGTCATGCTGGTTTTCTTGGCCGTCGCGATCCTCACCCCTTCGATAGCCGCTCTTCCGGCGCCGGCAGGAATGCGCGAATAACTAGTTTAATAAAGGCAAGGAGAATTTATGAAAAAAACACTACAGAAACTTCTTTTGATGGCTCTGGCACTTATCTTCGTGCCCTCCCTTTGTCCGGCCGGCCTGTTTGCACAGGCCGCGGATGCTGCGGAAGTAGCAGCACTCAGAGCGAAGATGGAGGAGCTTTATGGAAATCCGAACGACGCCAGCCCAGCTGCGCGTATCAATAAGATGCAGGCCTTTATTATGGAAATAGCCCTTCATGCAAAGAGTCGAAATCCCGACTTCAATATTATTCCGCAAGACGGAATTCCCCTAGCCTATGTAAATGGCACGGGGAGCACAGTCAATGACCTGCTCCTGGACCTCATGGAGGTTATCGACGGTTGGGGGATCGAAGGAACGATGGGCACCAGCAATACTGCCGGGGCGCAGGTTCCTAATCCACCAAATGCAAGTCAACAACGGTACATAAACTTGCGTACGATAGGGAAAATGATAACGGATACCACCTCTGTTACCACTGCTGCGGGACTTACAAACTACATTGCAAGATCCACGGCGTGGAACTGGCTCGGGTATCCGCGGTTTGGCTACCCTTTTTCTAACGCATTAGATCCTACAGTTTTTGCGGGAAATAGTGAGTACAACAGAATCTGGAGTATGGACAAGACCGGTTTTGCCTTCTCAATAAACAGCAACGATATCAACAGTCTGGCTGACGCGAAAAACTATTTGTACTATATCAATCCGGCTGCGTACGATCCTTGGAGCGACTGGGATGCTGACGTAGCAAGCGGTAACAACTACAGGAATGATGTGTATGATAATGAGCATCAGGGTTTTCTGGTTCCGAGCCAAGGTGGTCCGTTGCAGCCATATGGAACTAACCCCCTGCCCGACTACACCGGCGGCTGGGACTGGTGGTGGCGCGCTAAGGGCCTCCTCGAGACGGAACACAGAGCTCAGTATATTAAGGATCTCCAGGCACAGCCTTATGATGTCCTTTATATTGACGCGCATATCGGTGCAAGCCCCTCCGAGGGAGTGGAAGTAGTCGGTTTAAGCGGTGAATCTCCTCTCACCAGGGACGAGGTTGAAAGTCTTAAGCATAAGCCGGGTGGCGGCAAACGGCAGGTTATCGCGTATCTGAGTGTCGGCTCCGCGGAGACCTACCGGTGGTATGTTGATCCTGCCTGGTTAGGAGTTGACCCAAGCACGGGCGATAGTGGTTTCTCTACCGGCAGCAGTTCTGGTATTTACACACCTCCAGGTCCAGACGGCCCGCAATGGTTGGCGCATGGTTACGGCGGAAGGTACGGTGATGAATGTGTTGTAGAATGGTGGCATCCCGAGTGGAGAGACATTATAATCAACGGGTGGCATAACCAGAAATCTTCTATCGACAGGATTGTTGATGCCGGCTTTGACGGTGTTTATTTGGACAACGTAGGTGTGTACAGCCGGAGTCGGTGGACTGCGTGGGCAGCTTATTATGCTGCTCTCGGTGGAGTTCCGTGGGCAAGTGCTGTAAACTTTGACTCGAACGGGGGCAGCGCTGTTGTCGCCGCGCATGTAGCAGATGGGAAACTCGTCTTCAAGCCCACCGACCCTACAAGACATGGATATATATTCGAAGGGTGGTACAAGGAAGCCGAGCTGATTAGTGCTTGGAACTTCGAGGCCGACGTTGTGACCGGCGACATCACGTTGTTCGCCAAGTGGACGCCAATGGTCATAGCAGCTAGCCCGTCTGCGGCAGTCACAAAGGACAAAGGCAACACGAACACGCTGACGATCACGGTGACCGAGGCGCTGTTCGATGGAACGAGCAACAAGATCGTCAAGACGTTCACGATCCACAACAACGCGGACGGCACATACCAGGTAGGTTCGTACAGGGTGTATGTCGCTACGTCGGGAAACACGAAGATTGACAAGTGCTACATCGTGGGGTAACGCGAAGCCATTAGCGCACTAGGATCACAGTTATCTCTCAAAGCTTGGCTTACTAAAGGTCAAAATCAATAGCGCAGGGCCGTCTCCACATCAACAGTTGGAGACGGCTCTGCATTTGGTTAGCCATTCAATCGTCTCCATCGTGTGCCGGGAAACGTTCAGTTTGCCGGACTCGGTTACCTCCAGACCGAGCTTTCCGGGAGGATAATAGTGCTTTTAAAGCGTTTCCAATGGATAGGCGGGATAAGCTGCCTCATCCGCGGCGAATCTTCTGGATCCGACCGCCGTCGTCTGCCGTGCGTGCCCTCCCTTGGGTTCCGATAAGAGGTTATAGGGCAACTGTGCGTGTTTGATTTGACGACATTCCACGACAACCATGATCATATCATTGGTTTTCGGGAAAGGAGTTAGACAGGCGGGCGAGCCTCAACCCTTCAGATAAGCATATCAGACCAAGCTAACAGGAAAAAGGGGTCAGATCTGAATATTGACTGGCTCGCGTGCGCTTTGTCGCCGAGATCATGCAGATGGACGCCAAGGAATTCTGGAAAGCGCCACCCGATGTGCGGGGAAAGGTTTTCGAAACATTTGCCAAGACCAGCGCGAAAGTTCTGGTCACGAACTGCCCGGCGTGCCCGGCATCGGAACTGAACGAATGGCAGCACGTAGAGGGCACTCCGTATTGCGTACGGCGTCTCAAGACGGATTGAGTCAACCCTTGCTTCAGGTGACTTGAGTGGCGGCTCAGCTCTTATGGGGGCGAAATGATCTGATCGCGCTCCCGACGAGAGCGAATAACTGCCCCTTGTAATACAGCTTCGCAACCTCCTGAAATTCCCAGAATCCGCCTTCGGGACGCGGAACACGGAAACCGGACAGCCGATATGTTGTGAGGACCGCGAGTGTGCCGTCCGGCAGCCCTCTCGCTGAATAAGGCTTTGATGGTTTCTGCAAACGAATGGCGCTCTTGTCGTCGGGATAGCGCCACGTGGGGCGGCGGGTTGGCTCATGCTCTATGACATTTGGCAGATCAGATGTAATGGTGTACGGCCCTACAACAAGAACTGGGGGATTGATGGGGGTTGGAGCCACTCTCATTATGACGCGAAGTGTTTCCGACATCTGAACTTGAACATCGCGAATCTCGGTTTTCGCAAATCCGAGTTTAGTGCTGGTGAAAGAATAACTTCCGTACTGCAAGCTCATACTGACGGAACCGTCTGCGCCTGTGTGCGAAACAGTCTTCCCTGAATCGTTCCTAAACACAAGTTCGCTATATGGAATCACGGCTCCGCTTTCGTCGAAGACGGTAACGGTGACCTGCGCCACAAGTGGAAAAGCCTGAGCGTGGGCGACGACATCACAAGAGTCAGGAAAGTGCCGATTGCGATCTCCGCAATGACGAAGCGGGTTCGGACGCCAATGACCATCCGTTAACAATTCTAGCTCCTGGCTGGTAAATGACGTAAACAGGCGTTTACACTCAAAACCCCGGTTCCATGCGACAGCCCTGCACTCGCCTAGCCTCGACTGACCAGCCATAGCCCCGGCACAAGATAAAGCGTCATCAGACCAGCAGCCCAGACGCAGCCATATGCCCTTCCTCTAGCCCGAGGGATCAGTTTCTCGACGGCCCCTCCGCGCTCCTTCCATCCGCGGCCTTCTCTGAATGCCAGCAGGCCATTGAGGGCAGCAATGAAGAGGAGGAAGCCAAATACGTAACACACGATTTTTACGTGTTCGCGGGTCGCGGCAGCGCTGGCGGCGGAATCGTGGCTCATTGCCATGAGCATTAGCGCCCACTGCAAAACAAAGACGGTTATTCCGAATGCTCTTGCAAATGATCCCCAAAACGATTGAACGACGGCATCGCGGAGCAAGCGGTGACGACTCGGGCAATACTTTCGCCAGAGTCTGGTCTTTGGTTTCTCGACCTCTTGATTGCACTTCTTGCAGATGTACACCCTAGCTACCCTCTGGTGCGAAACGTAGAATTCCAATTGTCCTTGGGCGAATTGTCATACATTTGCTCAGGTCCCGAGAGATAACTGTCGTAATCAGGCCAGTACACTCATTGACCCGGCCAGCCCCCGAGCAGGGGGTTTTGAGTGCAATGGGGATTTTTCAACCACTAGGGATCGGGAGGCTTTTCAGGCCAGTAGCCGCCATCGTCGTTCTCGTTCAACGAGTGCCAGAGGTACAAGCACACAAGGAGCACTGGGACTGAGATGAAGAACGCCAGCGGCCAGTTCGCGGATATGGGGTTGGCAACCAAGAACACTAAGCCAGCGATTACTGCAACCACTTTCACCGCACTACGAAGCGCCTGCTTCCAATGTCTAATGTCGGGGATTGGCTCTACCACGCCAGCACTCTACGCGAAATGGAGGGCGAATTCCACGATATGTCGAAATCAGATGGGATGAGAAGGCCGGCCTCCGGACGGGATGCGGTGTACGCTCCCAAGTTATCGACGTGCTCGAAGCACAGATAAAAAGGAGACCGGCAATGAAGAAGGTTAGCACCGCAGTGGCCAAGCAGAGCAGGAATATTTCGGCGCAGAAACTGACCATCGGACTCGATCTGGGCGATCGCAACAGCTGGTACTGCGTGCTGGATGAAGCCGGCCAGATACAACTGGAGCAGCGCGTGCGGACGAATGCGAAAGCGTTGAGCGAAGTGTTCGGTGCCATGCCGCGCAGTCGGATCGCACTGGAAATCGGGACACATTCGCCCTGGATCAGTCGCTTGCTCAGCGAGTTGGGGCATGAAGTGATCGTGGCCAATGCGCGCAAGGTACGGCTGATCGGGGAGAGCCGCAAGAAAGACGATCGTCTGGATGCGCAGACGCTGGCGCGGCTGGCCCGGATCGATGCAGAGTTGCTGTATCCGGTGAAACATCGCAGCGTGCAGGCGCAAGCGGATCTGACGCTGATTCGGGCGCGCGCTGGGCTGGTACGAGCACGGACCGCGCTGGTCAACACAGCTCGCGGGCTGGCCAAGAGTTACGGGGAACGCTTGCGTGGATGCAACGTGCGGAACATGAATCCGGAGAAAGCCGAGAGCTTGAGTCCAGAACTGCAAGCCGCCCTGGAACCGCTGTTGAACGCAATCGAGTCGCTGAGCGAGCGCATCGTGGAATACAACCAGCGCATCGAGAACCTGGCACAGCAGAGTTATCCGCAGGTGGCGCTGCTGAAACAGATCAAGGGAGTAGGTACATTGATCGCGCTGACCTTCCTGTTGACACTGGAAGATCCGCATCGTTTCGGCAAGAGCCGCGACGTGGGCTGCTATCTGGGCCTGCAGCCGGGACGGCGGAACTCGGGGCAAAGCGAACCGCAGCTGCATATCAGCAAAGAAGGCGATCCCTATCTGCGAACGCTGCTGGTGCAAGGAGCGCAGCACATTCTGGGTCCGTTCGGTCCCGACTGTGATCTCAGGCGCTGGGGCCTGAAACTAGCAGAACGTGGCGGGAGAAACGGCAAGAAGCGCGCCATCGTCGCCACCGCAAGAAAGCTGGCGGTGCTGCTGCATCATCTGTGGGTGAGCGGCGAAGTATACGACCCGATGCACAACAGCAGAAGAGCGACCGTGGCTGCAGCCGCATAAAACGAAAGAGCAAAACAAAAGTCAAAACCGTTCCAGGAAGAGAACAGACAAAAGCCCAAAGCCGAGTTCCGGTGACTGCGTTAATGGCCTGGCCCAGGTTTAACTCTGAAAAAGCAGAACCACAGGGCGCCAATCAGATGGCAGCACCGGCTGAACCGAGAACGCCCAACATGCACCGAGCGAAACGATTCGCTCCTCGAGAGTGCGGATGGAAGCATGGCGACAGTGGCCCTCGGCGGAAGAAGAAAACCTTGTTCAACGAAGCCACACAAGAATCGACTTGACTCCGACCGGCCTTCTCATGGAAGGCCATAACGCTCATTGAGGGGTTTTGAGCGCAATAGGGATGTTTCACCAACTACCGTTCGCTAAGGCTACAATTCTCTAAATCTCGGGTCCGTTACGGTCGTGACGCAGTAATCCTTCGGGCGGTGGATCATGTCGACGCGGATGGTTTTGGGTCTTGTGTGTTCGCTGGTTGTGATGCTGCAAGGTTCAGCAGATTATCCAGCGAAGTCCGTGCGGATAATCGAACCATTCGGTGCTGGTGGTGGACCTGACATCATAGCTCGCGCCATCAGTCCGAAGCTAACCGCGCTATGGGGCCAGCCTGTGACAGTAGAGAACCATCCCGGCGCGGGGAGTACAGCGGCGCCCGCTCTGGTTGCGCAGTTGCCAGCCGATGGTTACACGTTGCTCGTTAACACCAGCGCTCAGGCTTACAGCGCCGCGCTATTGAAGAATCTGCCGTATGACCCGTTGAATGATTTCATTCCGGTCGCTCCACTCACCAGCCAACCCTACGTGCTGGTGACGGGCAAGTCATCAGGCATCGCCTCAGTCCGCGATCTCATTGCCGCAGCGAAGGCAAAGCCAGGCAAGCTGAAGTTCGGCTCGGCTGGCATAGGCACCGGCACTCACCTGGCGGCCGAGAAATTCAATCTAGCGACGGGCATTAAGGCCATACATGTGCCTGGCAACACGACCCCCGAAGCGATCGCTGATACGGTCGCCGGCCGTACCACTTACCTGATTACACCGATCTCTTACGCCTTGGCCGACATCCGTGCGGGCAGGCTGCGCGCTTTGGGTGTAACGACCAACACGCGCTCACCCTTGCTATCAGAAGTGCCCACGATCGCTGAGGCCGGCGTCACGGGCTTCGACTATCCAATTTGGTATGGGGTATGGGTGCGCGCAGGCACTCCGGCCGGAGTGGTGGACAAACTAGCGAAGGACATCGCCCAGGTTCTGGCCGCGCCTGATATGCGCGACTGGCTGGCGAAGCACGGGGCCGATCCAATGAGTATGACGCAGCCTGAGTTCGCGCACTTCGTCGTGAGCGAGAGAGAAAACGCCGCACGTATCGTCGAAGCCGCCGGGATTAAACCTCGGTAAGCGAGATTCCACAAATCGCATACTGGAGACGACCTCTGCTCCGCGGCCCGCGCGCACAGTTCGTTCCAGGGTTCATCGTTTTCCTGGCGCATCATAGTGGAAAAAATATATCGAACTCGCCCACAAGACTGTCAATCAGGAACACCCCGATAGGCAGCTTCGGAACGCGACCTAACTCTGTTCGCACGCGAACCGACATCTAAAATCACGCGGCGTTAACATTACTTCTGGTGGAAGGGTCATAGAGCCAATCGGTGTAGGGATGCACGCGTTTGGCCTTTCGGCCCTGCCCTCCCCTAATCCCGTGTAAAACGAGCTTCTGCGTATGAATCCCCGCTACGAACCACCCAAGAAAATCAGCGAACTATCGACATGCTCGACCGAATTCGCGGAGAACTGTTGATGATTCAGCGGTCAATGGAGACGCTAGAAAAGCGCGAGCCGTCGGCACGCCCAGCCGATATCGCAGTGACCGGCGACGGAAATGACGACCTCGAGTAGTTCGTAGTGGTCGTTCCCGGTACTCCAGCACTTTCCCGCGCGGCCGCTCCCCCATCCTTGCGTGAGCTAAAAGAAGATTCAGGTACTCTCTTTCTCAACCACTGCAATCAACTATTGCAACTACTCTGCGGGGAACCTAAGCCTTTTCGGTGGCTTCTTCGCGATCGTCGTCGCGGCTCGGCTGGCATCCTCTTGGTCGAGGAAAGTTAAGACGTCCCAAGGCATGCAGCTTAGCCTCAAATCGCCACCCATCAGCTTCAATTCGGCGGTTCGGAGGGACTTGTCCACACCGTAGATTACAAACGTACCCGTCTTTCCAGGTGCCATTACACGGTTGCCAGTTTTGGGGATGCGCTTTTTTCGATTGACCATGCCCCACACTCTCCCACAGGCCGATTTCTCGATTGTAGGGAACGGGATTGCTGTCGTCCGCCCACTGTTGGTCAGACATCTGTCGGGTAGGATGCGCTGGCGTCAGAGTACAGCGGAGATAAGAGTCGAAGGATGACTGATGAAATCAGGCCATAGCGCTCAGAATGCTGGTCAGGCTGCGTCCTCCGCTAAGACCTTGGCGAAAGAACGGATCAACTTCAGCTTGTCCTCGTTTAAGCCGCGCAGTTCGTCCTCGCTGAGTCGGCTTTCGTGTAAGAGTCTCCCAATGACGCGCGTGAGTTGCGAATATTTATACTCGTACTTGCGGTCGATCTCCTTACGACGTTGGGTCAGGTAATGTTCCAACTCCCACAGGTCCGCGGCTTCGTTGATCTGATTGGCCATCTGCTTTGCTTCCTGCATTATCTCCTGAAGTTCCTGCTTCAGAGCAGCGTCGAAGGCTGCGCGGGCGACAGTTCTTTCTGACCTCGACCAATTCGGTTCGTCCTGGTAGGGATAGCTGTCCTGAGTCGCAGACGGGCTGATCATAATCCGATCCTCCGTGGCGGCATTCTATCGCATGCCGAGATGCCTTATCTACATCGTCGGAGGCTTTCACCGTGGCAGAATTCACTATCGTTTTCGTGCAGCTGCCCGCCCGTTCCGAGGTCAAAAAGATCGTTCACCGGATGTCCGGGGCATAGTCGGTTCAGCAACTCCAACACATCTTGCTGAAGCCGGCATCACTGCGACGATTCCGTGAGCCAGCACTTGAAGGGAAGGGACCACTTTGCTCGATGAGCGAGCGGTTCTAATCAGCGGGACTATAATCGGGAAGAATGAGTTCTGCTCCGAAGATCAAGAAAAATCGAGCATTCGATCCCGACCGCTTCCTCGCGACCATTGGCCAAGGCAGGAAGACTTTCGCCGTCGCTCGGAAGATAAGGATTTTCACGCAGGGGGATGCGGCGGACTCCGTCTTCTACATTCAAAAGGGCAAAGTGCGTCTCACCGTCGTGTCGAAGACTGGCAAGGAAGCCACGATCGGAATATTGAGCCAACAGAATTTCTTTGGCGAAGGCTCACTCGCGGGCCAGGCACTTCGCATGGGATCTGCGGCAGCCATGACTGACTGCCAGATTCTGCGCATCGAGAAAAGGGCAATGATGGACGCGCTTCACCATGAACACGCCTTGTCTGACATGTTTGTAGCGTATCTGCTGGCGCGCAACATCCGTTATGAAGAGGACCTGGTCGACCAGTTGTTCAATTCCAGCGAAAAGAGATTGGCCCGCGTTCTTCTGATGCTCGCTCACTTTGGCAAGGAAGGTGTGCCTGAAACTGTAGTTCCGAAGATCAGTCAGGAGACGCTGGCGGAGATGGTGGGGACCACTCGCTCCCGCGTAAGTTTCTTCATGAACAGGTTTCGGAAAATGGGCTTTATTGACTACGCCGGGGGAGTGGAGGGCGGTCTACAGGTTCACAGTTCCCTGTTGAATGTGGTGCTGCACGACTGATCTCGGGGTGCTAGCCAACGCCTGATTTCTCAGCTCATCAAAATTCCTGCCTAAGTTCCTTCGCTTCAGCGGACTTCTTAAGGTTTCTGTGAGCGCATTCTCCAGGGCATTGTTCACGGTCTCAAGGCAGAGCACTGTGCGATTGCGATCAGATAACGGGCCACCGGATGTGGTAACAGCAAGGCTATGGCTATACGGTAGTGCCTGCAATGCGGCGGTGAACTCGTGCTGGCTTTCCGTCCGAGCGGCCGACTCGTCCCGGGCACCGCACGGGTGATGAAATCAAACGCTACCTGGAAATGCAGCACCAGAGGACAGGCTTTCACTTCAGATCAACCTCCGCGCCGGGAAACGCGCTACGTCACACCCGTCGAAGAAGGGTGACGCTACCCGGCAAAATCGCGGACTACAACCCGTCTCAGTAAGGAGAAAACTGAATGGCGGAGTTACAAGAGAAGATCGAGGAGGCAAAAACGAAAGGGTCGTCACCGTCGGACAATAAGCTCGCGGTAGACCCGAATGGCCAACAAGCAGAGGAAAAAACGCTTCGACGCAACCTCAGGAAGTCGAACGCGAACGGGTGAGGAAGCCGTGCTGAATTTATCCGTGTGAAGCCGGCGCCAGATCGACGCTGGGTGCAGCGGTCGGCTTCGGAGCAGCGTCTGGTTTCCATTCGGTTGGCGGAAAGTGCCGGGCAAAATCCACATTTCCTGCGTGAGGTTGGGTGTGGCCACATGATAGACAGACCTCGCCCAGCATGCGTATCTCGGTTTCTTTGGAGATCTCATTCTCGCGGACAGCCAGCGACCCGGTCACGGCAGGACCATTGCACTGGCTACAAACATAGGCCGAAAGATGAAGGTATTGTTTTCTCATCGGCATCCTCTCTCTTGAAGAAGTTCCCCGCCGCATCGTCGTTTTTTTTACTCTTGGACTTCTATTTCATTGCTTGCCGGCGCGGCGGGCAAGCCACAGGCCTGGGGTTGCCGACGCTTTGAATCTAAGCGGGTTTGAGAGACTTGCCACACTCCAGGCAACACGTCTTGTCGCGTAGCGTAATCAAGCCGCAAAACGGGCACATCCTTTGCACGCGGACCTGTGGACGATTCTCTGCAACGGTCGTCGGCACCTTTCTAAGCCATCGAGTGATAGCGGCAAGCCGCCTGCGGACCCGAACGCCGTAGGGAAGTGGGACTGGTGCCATTGATAACCTGCCGCCTGGCGCATGAGGGACGCTTTACCTCGCTGGGAAAAATCCGCACAAGCAAAAAGCCTCACGCTCCGGATACTGAACGATGACACGCGAGGACGGACGAATACTGTGTCGGATTGCTCATAATTGCACGAACAATTCTGCGTAATCGTGCGAGCTTTGAGCAACCTGCCGGAGAAAGCTTGCGGGAGTGAGCAATTCAGACCACTTAAGATTTGGGCTTTGAGCGATGATGACAGCAGAGACGAGCCCTTCTTCTCGCTCTTTCAGGTTTCTGAGCTAAGTCAGCCCATCTGAAGTCCTCTCCTCTTAGTCCTTCGAAAGGGCACAATTCATGAAAAAGACAATTTCACTGTTGTTGATGGGCTTTATGGGAATAGTTGGAACAAACGCCTGGGCCGGCTCGAATCGCGAAGACTCGGTTGAGCGGCTACAGTCCTCCGTGGAAGTTCTGCATTCGATCATGTCGACACCCGACAAAAGCATTCCCGAAGAAGTATTGAGCAACGCCAAGTGCATCCTGGTGATTCCCAACCTCATCAAGGGCGGCTTCATCATCGGTGGCAAGCACGGGCGCGGCGTCGCTACTTGCCGCACCTCTGAGGGTTGGAGCGCTCCCGCATTCGTCTCAGTAGGTGGTGGGAGTTGGGGATTGCAGATCGGAGTCGAAGGCGTAGACCTGGTTATGCTGGTAATGAATGACCAGGGTTTTCAGCATTTGCTTTCCAGCAAGTTTGAACTTACGGGTGAGGGATCTGTAGCGGCGGGCCCGGTCGGCCGTCACGCCTCTGCCGGAACTGACTGGAAGATGAACACTGAAATGCTGACGTATTCCCGCTCCAAGGGTGTGTTTGCCGGCCTGACGCTGGAAGGTGCGGTGGTGGAGCAGGACAACGACTCGACGCGCGCGATTTATGGCAAGAACATGACGTTCCGCAACATTCTTTCGGGTAAGGCGTCCACTCCGAAGAGTGCAGATGCATTCATGAAGGCAGTATCCGAAGCGGGCCAGCAGGCTCGGGTTGCGGAAGCAAAAGAAGACAAGAAGTAGATCTGCCGGTATGGCCTCTGCAAGGAATAATTCAGCCGACCGGGACCATCTCAAGCGTCCCGGTCAGGCTGGATAACTGACGCAACGATTCTTACAGCTAAGTCGTCAGATCGAGCACCCTGTTCAATCCACCCCTTGATCGGAGTCTGGAAACAATGCTGCACCCGCTGAGAACACTGTTCTACGAGTTGCTGATCGAACCGATGGTTCAGTCATGGCGGCGAATGCGCGGTCTGTTGTATTCATCGCACGCTCCTGGAACGACGATCGGTACCCCGGGTTTGTCGAGGAACCTCACCGCTCCAGAAGCACTCCCAGTTCGTTGCTCTCTCCCCAAGCCCTGACGTCACCCACAATTACAACTTCAGTAGCTGGAGACCTTCCATCGCCGGAAGTGCCTTGGCTAGTAGAGTCGTACGAATCGTTGTGCCGAGGGGGTTCGAATCGATGGTTAACTCTCCCTTGAATTGGCGAATGCGCTCGCGCATTCCAGTGATTCCTACACCAGCGCCTTGCGACTGAATTTCAACTAACCGTTTTCGCGATATTCCCTTACTCTTTACGCCACCCGCGCCAGTTTTGCCGTTGCTTTCGGACAGCATGCCACCGATGCAAGTCGCTCGCTAGGAACACCAGACCAGCGAAAAACATCACAATCGCGATCGGCGCAACAACCAATGACGGGCTCAAACCAGCAGAGAAAGCAAGGGCGGCTGCCTGCAGGCTCGAGTGAAGAATCCTCAGAAGGCTTAAAAGTTCCATAGACGTGGTTGCGAAAAAGCAAGCAAAGTGGCGGCTCGAATCCTCAGCGACCGCCCGGCCGTGCAGGGTTGATTCTTACTGGAGAACAGACGATTTGTCAGGGATTGCCTTTGACTCTGCCGGTGTGAGCCGGGACCGGTCGCAGTATCCGAAGCCTTTCAGGCAGGCTCGGTAGTTCCTGGCGTTCTCAGCGCTGGCCAACGCACCAGCTTCCTTTTCACTCAGCTTCGCATATTGGCAGGTCTCGCGGCCGGCCTTGCAATCGGAGAGATTACGATCATGTTCCGCCGATTCCACTTCACGTATTTCCAAAATGGTCAGTGATGAGCGGTTACAGTCGTTCCATCCATTCCTGCAATTGGTGACATTGCGCTGGTGGCCTGCGAATTCGACATCCTTCGCCTGCGATGGAGTCAGCTTAGAAGAGTCGCACAGCCCTATCCCATCACGACAGTCGGTCGCATTGCGCAAAAGCTTCGCAGCGTGCACCTCGTCCGCTTCGGCCTGCGTGAGCGTCGAGAGGTCGCAGGACCCGATGCTGTCCTCGCACTCGGAGATGTTGCGGAGGTGGTGGGCGACTGCTGCTTCGCGCGCTTCGGGCTCGGTGAGGTGCGAATGGTCGCAGGAATGAAATCCATTGTTGCACGCGGAAACATTGTCCTGGTGTTCGGCGAGCGCTAGTGCCGTACGCTCCGCGGCGTTCAATTTGTTTCGATCGCAGGGCTGCAGGCCCTCGCGGCAGTTGGAAACATTCCGCTGGTGGTCGATGGTCACCATTTCAGTCGATTCAGATGCCGTCAGCTTCGAGCGATCGCATCCCGCCCATGCGTGCTGGCAAGCCGCAAAGTTGCCGGTCGCGGCCACCTCTTGCCCTGCTACAGGAACTTGATCGTCGCGCGGGCCCTTGTCCTGTGCCATCGACGAAAATGTAAGTATCAGAAGGACGGCAAAAATACCAAGAAATCGCTTCATAAATCTCCGTGTGGGTGACTGGACACCAGGAAGTCCTTGCGATGCCAGGCTTGACGCAGAAGTCAGGTCAACTTGGATGCTATGCTGAGTACCCACAGCTGGTATGGTCAAAAAGACTCACATTCTAATCTTTCGGCAGGCCCCGGCGGTTCCTGCAATATTTCGAGTCGTCTGCAAGGAAGGCTGCATCGAACCTACATCAGCTAAGTTTGGTTCATTTCCAGTTGAAAATCGGTTCCGCCAACCAGCGTCACCTCTTCTCACCGGCAGCGACTCTTCTCAGCAGACAATTCAGATAGAAAAAAGGAAACACCAATGGAAACAGGAACAGTGAAGTGGTTTAACGACGCGAAAGGTTTTGGCTTCATCAGCCGGCAGAGTGGCGAGGATGTCTTCGTTCACTTCTCGGCGATTCAGGCGGGCGGATTCCGCAGCTTGCAAGAGGGCCAACAGGTACAGTTCGACGTCACGAAAGGCCCGAAAGGTCTGCAGGCAGAGAACGTAAAGCCGGTCTAAGTAGCTGACTACAAGGGGTGCCCATAGTTTCAAGATCCTGGGCACCCTTTTTTATTTTGTCCGTTGTCCGTGGTCCGTTCTCCAAACCGGGGACAAACTCGAATTGAGCAATTCTGAACAGACTTGCGCGGGTCGGCTGTCTTAAATAGATGGACATAATGTCGACTCAGAGCACACTACTCTGCATACACCGAGATCCCGACCAGCTAATGCACTTGGAGGAGAAGGGATACCGTCTGGTCACTGCAACCTGCGGTCAGGAGGGCCTGCGCCTGTTGATGTCGCAGCCAGTCGACGCCGTCGTAATGGAGTACCACTTGGGATTGCTGGACGGTGCGGTCGTGGCCTCTGAAATCAAGCAGGTAAAGCCCCAAATACCCATTGTGATGGTTTGTGACAATTTAGAACTGCCCGAGGACGCATGGAAGTCCGTCGACGCCATCGCGATCAAGTCCGATGGTCAGCACTTCCTTGGGGCCACGATACATTTCGTCCTGAGCGTCCAATGGGAGCAACAGAATACGACCCGCACAGCCACCGCCGGGAAACCTTTCAACCGCCTGGGTCTGGGTAGGGCCCGCAGAAAAACTACTGCGCGTGACCGTCGCTCCGGAGCGGAAAGTGGGGGCGCACCTTTATCCCCGAGGGTGTGAGGGCGCATTCCGGTAGACGATTCCAGTTCTGAACGAAGCTACCGTCCGCCATTCCCGAGCAGATAGTGAACCTTTCAAAAATCCGCCAAAGCATCGCACACCTGAAAACAAGGATCCTTGGATTCGTCTCGCCTGTGCAGCCATATGGTCGGCAAGAGATGGACGAACTCGCTATCGCGATCGCCGAATACGGGCGCATGCGACAAGAGCACTACGGCTCTCGGTCGGTTGTCCTGGGCGCTGGGGAATTGGCGATGCGGTTCCGAGAAACCGCTCGGACCATCGGCATGGCATTAGAGGCACTGAGAAATCAGGGCCGCGCTGAAGAAACGGGCACCCAAGGACGTTGGAGGCTGCTCTCCACCGTACCCGGGGAGCACATGCTGGACAGATCATCGGGCCAAGAAGTGGCAAAGCCAGAAGAACTACATCGTTGAACAAATGCTGGGAATCGGCTCCGACTGCCGCTTCCCAGCTAGGTATAGATGTGATTTTCCTTCTATTGCATCTTGCCTACACGGCGCCTCGGCGTCCGCTCACAAGGTTATAAACAAGGACTACCAGCGCTACCACGAGTAGCAGATGGATGAGACCCCCGCCAACGTGCAGGCTGAAGCCTAGAAGCCACAAAATCCCTAAAACCACAAAGATTGTCCAAAGCATACCCTTCTCCTCGCGTGCTCATGATTCAGCGTTCATTATGAGATCTGCCGCTGCCTCGTGCCCTGGTTTTGCGCCGGTGCTGGCAGCGGCCGTTATGGTTGCGCTACATCGAGATGCTAATCGCAATCCCTACGTCGGGATACCTGCGGTTGAACAGGTAATAGCCGTTGTCGACGTAGGTCACGTAGACGTCGTCCGTGTCGTACCAGTCGTTCGCCCAGTACTCCGGCCATGGGTCAACAGCGCTGAACCAATAGCCCTGATACTGGAAGCGTGGATAGCCGCCAACAACTAAGAACGGCAGCCCGTAAATGCGGAAGCGGTGGTCCCGGCCAAAATATCCTCGATAGCGGTTGTCTGGAATGCGATAGCCGTTGTATCCGCCTCGCTGCTGCCAGTTGCGGTGGTCCGACTGCCAGCTTCGTGCGCGATGCTCTTGCCACGCCGCCTGCTCGACGTGCCGCTGTTGCTGACTAGGTTGCGGCTTTTCACGTTGCTGAGCGTGCTGTTGCTGCTTGGTCTGATCAGAGCGGTGCTGCTGCTGAGCATGCTGCTGTTGTTTGTTCTGATCCGCCTGCTGCTTCTGCTGGGCATGCTGCTGCTTGTTCTGATCGGAGCGCTGCTGCTGAGCATGCTGTTGTTGTTTGTTCTTATCTGCCTGCTGCTTCTGCTTTTGAGCGTGCTGTTGCGGACTCGCTTGTTCGGGCTTGCTCTGTTGTTGCCCAGGATGGTTTTGTTTTTCACCCTGGTGCTCGTTCTGTGCGTGCACAGGAGCCGCAATTCCAAGAAGCAAGCACAGAACGGCGGTGCTCGTAATATTCATAACTTTCATAACTACTGTCTCCAATACTGGACTGCGATTAGCGCAAGGTTCCGGTCGTCGCGTTGACGGAGTTGCCGATGGCTTCGCCCGACACGAGAAGTTCCACTCTGCGGTTTTGCTGCCGCCCGGCGGAATTCTCGTTTGACGCTACAGGCAAGGTATTGCCGAAGCCCTTCGAACTGACCGAACCAGTCGCTACTCCCTGTCGCACCAGGTAGTCGCGTACCGCGCTCGCCCGGTTCTCCGACAAGGTTTGGTTCATTACATCGCCGCCAACGTTGTCGGTGTAGCCGCCGACTTCGATGTTGAGTCCTGGGTAGGCCAACAGGATGCCGGCAACCTTTGCCAACTTCTCCCGTGCACCTGGCTTCAACGAGTACTTTCCCGTGTCGAATAAAACGTCGGACAGGTTGACAATCAGGCCGCGCGCACTATCGCGAGTCTCGAGAATCTTGTTCAACTGCTCTGACAAACGTGTGCGCATGGCAACTTTGTCGGCTTCCGCCTGTTGCGCGGTCAATTGGGACTGCTGGGCGGCCAGTCGGAATTGGTCCGCATCTGCCTGGGCTGCACTGATTGCGTTTGCCGAAGCAGACTGGCTTTCTGCCATATCGGACTTGGCTTTTGCTGTCTCTGCCTGGGCGTCTGCGGCATCAGTGCGGGCCTTTGCTGCATCTGCCGTCGCCTGGGCGGAGGCTAATTCTGCTCGGGCTTGGTCAGACTGCGCCTGTTGCGCACGGCGGGTAGCGTCGTCTGCTTCTGCCTGGGTCTGTGCTTGGGCGTTGGCGGCGGCCTGGCGTTCGTTCTCCAAGCGTTCTTGGTCAATTTTTTTAACCGCAATGGCGCGAGCATCTTCGGCGGTCTGCACTGCCTCGCGTGCCGCCGCGATCAGCGGCTTTTTGTCGATGTGGCCATTGGTGGCGTATTGATCGGTTTTGTCCATGAGCTGAACGGCGTGCTGGTAGCTGTCGTTGGCATAATTCTCAGCTCCCTCAGACTGCGCGATGCGCAACGCGTTGCGCGCTTCAAAGAACTCCAGCGGGAGCTTGGTATTCAGAACCACCGGGTCGAATTTGTAGCCAGTGGGAATATAGCCGCCGCGTTCCATAAGTTCATACTTCGTTTCCATTGCCTCAGTGGTCCCCTTGGTATCTCCACGGACCACGTTTTCGAGGACGACTACGTTGCTGGGCTGCCGAACCGCATAGTAGGGCTCTGCCGTAACAACCAGGGCGAATGCCTGCAGGTCCGTGGTTACGTCCAGCTTGCTGCGGTGGTTGCTGCCCACCAGGACTTCCCCTAGGTTGACTGCCCGGCCTTCAGGCGAAATTGCCCACAGGATGTAGGTCAGATACTCATTGCCAAACGTCGTGGGGTTTTGCAGGTTGCCAAATTCCACTTCGATTTCGATGTAGCCTTTCTTGCTTTCCACCTTGGCTTGGCCATTGGCCGTGGGCATCAGGTCTGTACCTGCGAAATCCAGCTTTGTGGCTCCCCCGCGGTGCTTGTAGTTCACTGCCTTCACGCTGCGACTGACCACCGTGACGCGGAATGTCGGCGTGTGAGCCATAGGCTCGATGGTCAGGTTTGTCTGAGAATTGGTTTGCGCAAACGCGCTCAAGCTAAGGGTGATTCCGGCCGCTAACAAAAGACTCTTCTTCAAAGCATCTCCTAGAGGCAGATTCCTGCCATATTATGGGGTTCGATTTTGTGTCCGTAGTGCAACTTGCTTGATGGCGTTTCCTTACGGCCGACCTTCAGGTACCAACGTGGATGTGGGCCAGGGAATGAAACAGCCCGAAAACGTTCAGCAGCCACAAGACGACCGCAATGACCACGACGCCATTCAGAATGGACTTGATAGATCCCTGCATGGGGAGGAAGCGATTCACGACCCACAGCAGGACTCCGACTACGATCAGAACTTCCAATATTTGAATTAAAGGCATGATCTTTGACCCTTCCTTCGCGGGCTACGCCCCTCATCTGCGAGGAGGTACGCCCATAATTTTCGAGTTGAGAACTCTTCAGTTGGTCTCGTGCTCCCCGCAAGCGGTTTCACGGCGCACACACCGATGAAGAATGCCGATAAGCTGGATGTGGTCGCTTCGCCTCGCAGTGTGGCCGGGACTGGAACCCTGCAGCGACCTAAGAATGAGAGCCACGAATCAGCGTCGTGGCTCGGTCTCCACACTCAGGTGAATTAAGGATGGCAGGTTTGGGAATAGGCGTCTGAGCAAGATAGCTCACATCCGGAATGGGCCACCCTTGCGTAAAACCGGTTCAGATGAAACCGGTTCGTGAGCCGGCGCACGAGACATAAGTGTTCGCGGGCGTAGTCTCGAAAAGTTGCAGTTCAGCAGCTCTCCGCCGTGCTTCCCAGGCGAGGGGCATCTTGTGCATCGCTGACTCGCAGGAGGCCGGAACAGAAGATTATTCTCGACCGTGGGAAATTATTTTGTAAATGGTCGAATTGCAGAAATAGCAATCGAACCCCGATTGACGCCATTTACGTGCATCCTACGGCCGGTGAGCAGGCGGCAAGTCAAAAACACGTCACTCTTATCAGCCTCCTACGCCTTCAATGGGTGGGCTCCAAGGAAGTTCGGGATAGCAGGCGGACGTTGCGGTTTTCAGCAGGATCCCGAGCATCGGCTGTACTTCGTCAGCAGACCAGCGTTGGCAGGGTCGGATCATCTGCCCCAAAGCGCTCATTATTCTAGAAACGAGCAAAAGGGTTATTTGGCCATATAGTAGCGGCCGGGATCGTGTGGAGGGAAATGTTCGCCGCAACCCGCAAGAGGTGTCACACTTTAGCGACAGCCGGCAAAAGAACCGGGCGGCTTGGGGGAAGTCGTTTTCGTTTGCGTAGTTTCGCTTCAATGGCGTCGGCTGCTGTGAGCTTCCGATCTCGATGTGGCTCGGTGCGTGGGGCACCTGAATGCAGTTCACAAACTTCCCCGATTGCCGCACCACAAGTGGGACAAGGTACGGATAATGTCTGACTTGGAGTAAGTTCTCTGACTTTCATAGCCGCATCTTCCAACGTTCCAACGCTGGAAAGCTGTTCAATATTGCTCAATCAAAAGACGTTGGCTGAGCTGAAGGGCGGGGGAGGCCGGCGCCAATGTTTCGCAATTGTGAGCAAAAAGGAACATCTTAAGCCGCCAGAGTTTGACAAGATTTTCACGAGTGTAGGCGTATACGAGGAGCCATTCATGGCACCAACCCGGTCGGCCAAAAGGCAGCGTGAGTTCGAACCGAAGACATTCCTTGCCACGATCGGCGAGGGTCGGAAGGTACTAGCCCATCCCAGAAAAGATACAATCTTCACGCAAGGAGATGCGGCGGACGCAGTCTTCTACATCCAGGAAGGTAAAGTCAGCCTCACGGTTGTTTCGAAGATCGGCAAAGAAGCCACTCTGGGCATTTTGAACAGGGGAGATTTCTTCGGAGAAGGCGCCCTGGCAGGGCAGGCGTTGCGCATGGGATCTGCAACCGCCTTGACGGACTGCGAGCTTCTGCGCATTGACAAGAAGGCAATGATGCTGGCGTTGCACCGAGAACATACCTTCTCGGATCTCTTCGTCGCCTATCTGCTCGCGCGGAACATTCGATACGAAGAGGATCTGGTTGATCAACTCTTCAATTCCAGCGAAAAGAGACTGGCTCGCCTTCTGCTCTTGCTGGCTCATTTCGGCAAGGAAGGCGCGCCTGAAATTGTAATTCCCAAGATCAGTCAGGAGACCCTGGCAGAGATGATTGGGACAACCCGGTCGCGGGTGAGTTTCTTCATGAACCGGTTCAGGAAGTTAGGGTTCCTCGACTATGGCGAGAGCGGTCTGCAAGTGCACAGTTCGCTCCTGAATGTCGTTCTCCACGACTAGGCTCAGCATCAAACTCGAGTGCCCCAGCACAAAAGTGGTGAGCAAATCAGGCTTCGGCTGGATCAAATCCGAGGGGCTGCCCCATTTTCGTCGCGACCAACACCTCCAACAGCGTTGCCGTGTTTCGGACGCTTCCCGAGATAGTGACAAGTGCATCTGAGACGACGGGATGTTGCTCCGCCAGAGAGTCTAAACGGTCACTTACTCTGTGGAGCTGCTGTGCTTCGTGCAGGATGGCACTGGGAGGCATGGCGCGCCAGCTTTCTTGAGAAGCCTAAGGAAAGAAAACTTCAGATGGGCTGACTTAGTTCAGAGAACCTGAAAGAGGAAGAGGTGTTCGCTTCCTCAGCTGCATTTTACCACGTGAGGAGCCGACAGTGTCGGTGTTGCTCTCGACACACTGTGCCTCGTACAAGGTATCGCTGTCGCTGGCCTATCAAGCTATGCGCATCTTGACGAGCGACGCGCGAGCCTCCCCGCCGCTTTTGTCAGGCACAATCATCAATTCGAGCACTCCGACATTTGACAGGTCAACAGCGTAGTCCTCGATCTCGCGGACTCCTCCGGGCGAACTGAAATTCCACTGCTGCCGCACGATTTCCCGGAAAGGTTGTCCAACACGCGAGGACCATCTCAGAACAAACTCCTGCATGCGGGAAGCTTCGTTATCCTCAAAGGCCAGGAAGATACGACTGAGCCTTTGCGGATTGTCGAAGATCAGGCGTATCGTCTGACTTCCGGGCTCCGCCGCACGCCAGCCTTGCTTTTCGTCTCCCAAAAGTGCGGACTCTATCGGATAATTCTCATCTTCCGATGAGACCTCGACCGAAGCCGCTTTGTTCAGATCCAGCCAACCCTGAACCCAAGCCTCGGCAATCTGTGGAACCCGGATCACCTGCTTGCGCATGCACCATACTTTACGCCTATCTGCGCTGGTTGTCGGCCATCCTGCCTCCAGGGGGAAAGGCCTCCCGTTCTCAAGCCTGTGTCAGTTCGATTGAAATTGTGGCTAATTTGCAGGACGGTCAATTCTGATCAGTTTTCCGAAGTTAAGAATTTGATACTGGCGGCACATGAAGTTTTGTAACGCCCCACGGAGCTCGTGAGCGACCTTGGTGGAGCGAACACTCTCGCTGCAGGGAGTCTTCAATGAACCTAAATCTGTTCGATCCGAAGCTGATTGTGCTGGTATCCGTGTTCATTCTGATTATCGCGAGCGCGGCAGTGCTGTACGTGCGAAGACGCAGGATCACAACTGCAGCCTTGCGGCAGCGATTCGGGCCTGAGTACGAACGTGCTGTTCTAGTGCACGGGTCAGAACGAAAGGCGGAGGCAACCTTGACGGATCGTGAGAGGCGGGTTGAAAAACTCAACCTTCGCGATCTTGACCCGAGGGAGCGCGAACGTTACTTGGAAGAATGGACTTACGTTCAGTCTCGCTTTGTGGATTTTCCGAAGGGCGCGGTTTCGGAAGCCGATGACTTGGTGTGCGCGCTGATGAATACCCGTGGCTATCCTGTGTCCGACTTCGATCAGCGTTCCGCAGACATTTCTGTGGACCATCCCCGCGTAGTGGAGAACTACCGGTCCGCACATGAAATTGCGCTGCGCGTGGGGAAAGACGAAGCAAACACGGAAGATCTCAGAACGGCAATGGTGCACTACCACTCTTTGTTTGATGAGCTGGTGCAGGCGCCGGAGCCGGCCATTGTCCAACGAAGAGACGTAGCGTGACTTCCTATGTTGTGAGCAGTACTGATCAGCCTAGGCCATCTCATCCGCTCATACTTGAACCAGGTGACATTCCCACCCGTCAGGATGGCCCCAGTGGTAAAGCACGGCTCAAGCGCGAAGAAGAAAACACACTTTAGTCCCCAAGCCTTCCTCTCAACAATTGGCAAGGGCCGGGAGATGCTGTCTTTTCAAAAAAAGAATGTGATTTTTGCCCAAGGTGATTCCACCAACGGACTGTTCTTTATCCAAAAAGGCAAGGTGCGGCTCAGCGTGCTTTCGGAAGCTGGGAAAGAAGCGACCATTGGCATTTTAGGCGAAGACGATTTCTTTGGGGAAGGCGGTCTCGCCGGTCAACTGCTTCGCATGTCGTCCGCGATCGCAACGACTGAGTGTGTCCTGCTGCATATCGAGAAGAAAGCGATGATGCAGGCGATGGGGTTACAACCAAAATTGTCGGCCGTGTTTCTGAAGTACTTGCTGCGGCGAAACATCAGGTATCAGGATGATCTGGTCGATCAACTGTTCAACTCCAGCGAAAAGCGGCTCGCCCGGGTTCTTCTACTGATGGCGCAATTCGGAAAAGAAGGAGTGTCCGAAATGTCGGTCCCCAGGCTGAGCAAGGAAAGGCTGGCTGAGATGGTCGGGACCACGCGTTCGCGAGTCAGCTTCTTCATGAACCGATTCAGGAAGCTCGGCTTCATCAAGTACGACGTGGGAGATAACTTGCATGTTCACTGTACGCTGCTGAACGTTGTTCTTCATGATGACGACGGATCCAATGGGCACAGTGAGACCAAGGCCTCACGCGAGCAGCTTAACAAAGGGCTCGAACCACCTGCTGAGCCCGGCGGGCCCCCTGACAAAGAGCGCGCTCGGAGGCCACTCCTTCCCAGCGTTCAACGAGGGAAATGAATGGTTCGTCGCCCCGCACGTACCGGCGCGCGTCAGTCCCCGACGAGGGCTCGATGAAATTGCGGGTTTATGGAGTATCAGTGGCCGCCGAAACAAAGCTGCTAGTCGCATCGGCATCAACAGTAGCTCGCAAGAATCGCGGAAGTGAACATCATGTCAGAAACGGTTGTAGGAAGAACAGCTGAGTACATCGGTGAGTCAGCTGGGCAGGCTTCGCGAGCATCCAGCGCGGTTGCCGACGCAGTAAACGAAAGGGCGGGAGTGATGAGGCGTGCATCGAAGAAAAGCAGCGATGTTGCGGAGGAATTCTTGAGCGACGCAACTGAGCGAATGCAGCATCATTTGGTGCTAACCCTCGCCACGACATTTGCGGTTGGCTTCACGGCCGGAGCGCTAATCGGCTGGATGATGAGAAAGAAGTAGACAGAGTCTCTGAATCAATGCAATGACGATCAACCGAGACAACAAGATTGCCGGTCCCATCCAATAAAAGAGGGCCAGCAAAGCATCACTGGCCCTTATCAAAATCACTTGCTGCAAGTCTTGCTGACCATGGTCACGCTGCTGACCATTAGATCTCCATACTCTTGTTTGCCAGAAGCATTCTCGACCTCTCCCGCCTTCTTGTCTGCAGCCTTTGTGTCGCGGGTGACTGTGCCAGTAACGGTCACTTTATGGTTGATGTGCTCGTCGAGCTTGCCGGTGGTACTGTGGAGTTCCCAAATCCTGCCATCTTCGGCGGTAATTGAGACTTCGCCCGGCTGGTCGCCTTTCTGCACGCACCCAGTCACAGTCGTATCCGGACTCGCGGGTTTCTGAGGTTCCTGCGCTACCGGTGCTGTATTGCTTGGCGTCACGTCGCCCGGTTTCAGAGTGACTTGGGCAAAAGCGGTTGCGGACACAAACAGGGCGGCCGCTATTGATACGAAGATTAACTTTCTCATTTGTTGCTCCTTCGGCCAGAAACTAGTGTTTAGATGACTCTCTCGGTGTGGAACGACGTTCTGAGAACGAGTGACTCCAGGGAATTTTCCGAAACCGAGGAAGTGTAAGTTGTATCGTCTTAGAAGTTAGAATCTTATGGGTCCCGATTGACCCCACTGCGCAAATGGACCAATCCAGAGTTTCTCATCTTACGTACGCATTATCAATGTAGGGGCGATGAGAAGAACGGTCACAATTGCTCAGAGTCCACAGAATGCACGGGAGTGCCAGGCTACGTGCCGTTTCCGCGGGGTGAAAGATAGCACTCACATTCTGCCAGGTCGACTCAGGCCTGACACCGAGCCCCGCTGCAGTCTGCGTATCGATTTGTCCTGTGATCGGTAAACTTTCGGCCTTCTGATAAGCGCGAATGCCAGCTCGGGTCCGTAGACCGAACGAGCCGTCGACCTTGCCTCGATAGTGCTTTCTGTCGCGCAGGGCTTGCTGCGTCTTCTTGACCTCGCTGTCAGGAGCGGCCGCTAGCACTCCATCTTCGCCGGTGGCTGTCACAGGAATGGGTGACGGACGTGGTCCTGATATCCCGCGGCCAGCAATATAAATACGATGCTTGTCGTCGCGACTTTGCCGGCTAATAACATTCGTTCTCCTACGTGGAAGGGGGCAGGTGTTTGTTGTGTCTGGCGATGGACGACTCGCGCCGGATCACTGACGACGAGTCTCTTTTCTCTAGACGCCATGCCTGCGAAGTCTCGCAGGGAAAACGACCGGCAACGACGCGAATCCGCCGCCAGGATCAGACCGCTTCAAGAGAGCCTGGTTTGACGGGGTGAACCGCTCACTTGAAGCATTTCTTAGCTTCCCTCATCTCCGAAAGCATTACTGTGCAAAATGGCTCATGTTGTGATCCATCCGCCTGCCCTCCGCATTTGCAGTCTGCACTTAGAGCAGCCCAGCCAGAGTTGAGAGCAAAATGACTCATCTACATTCCAGCACCGTGCTGTTCTTGCCGACAACGATCTGCCAGGCCTGGCCGAGGTCGCAGATTTGTACATTTTTTAACTGCAGGCCGATGCCTTCTTCGATGGCTCTTCCCCCCGTGAGTCGGGCTATGTCCTGCAACATATTTTTACGTTGGTCTCCGATGCCGGGCGCACTGACGGCCGCCACTTGCAGCGTTCCGCCCAGCTTGCTTACAACAAGAGTAGCCAGGGCTTCGCCCCTAACGTCCTCCGCGATGATCAGGAGCGGTTTGTCACTCTTTGTAATCTGCGCAAGGAGCGGGAGCAAGTCCTTCTTGGAGGTGATTTTGCCCTCGTGAATAAGAATGTAGACGTTCTCGAAAGCGACTTCCATGCGTTCGGGGTGATTGACGAAGTGCGGGGAGAGATATCCGGATTCGAATTGTATGGCGCCCTTTTGTGCCTGCGGGTGGGGATCGTGCGGCTTGGTAGCCTGATCGGGGGTGCCGGCCAAAATGCTGTCGTCAACAGTAGCAAGTCTCGCATTCATGGTGCAAAACCTCCGTCGGGTCTTTTCTACTCCAAATTCTTCCGTGTCCGAGCGGTGTTGTTTCGGTGTTGTGTGTGCTGTGCCAAGGTCGTCATGCTGGCCATCGCGGAAGGCCATTTTGTTTTCCCAGTTACTTGGTAAACATCGCTGGATAGTCTGTTCATCTTTCACATTAGTCAGGTTCGCTATCTCGAGTTTTCCGGCTGTGTTCGGCATCGTTAAGAGTATGTTGGATACCAAACTCGGGACTATGGACTAAAGCGAGTCTCGTGCGCTGCATCACAGCAGGTATGAACCAGCCTTTTCGCGACCAAGGGAGATCGCATGCTAATTGTTTTGCAGTCGCGATCGCGTCTTCAACCGCTTGTGGCGTCTGATCCCGAGCCTCACAATCGCCGGCAGCGCTGCCGCTCCCCATATCGAGAACAGAAGCAGATAGACATTGGCAACAGGAGGGTCCATGTTTTCAAGGGACCAACGAACTAGGAGAGATCCCGTGATTCCTAGCAGAACGTCGGCGCCCGTCCCGAACCCGTCGTTTCCTGTGATCTTGCCTGCAGTCCAACCAGCCACTGCAGCGGCAAGTAGCCAAGTGGAATAAAACATCACGCGTACACTTCTCGCATGCGCGCAGTCACCGGTTCGATGATGTATCGATTCTTGGCCGGACAAAAACGGCATGCTGCTTCCTGCACCTTGCCGGTAGTTTCCTCAACCACCGGCAACTGAAAGCTCCGTAAGCATTCGCTGCAAGTGACTAGAACGTACGGCACTCCATTGACGTCATTCCCGTTACGGGGAATCCAGGCCGGAGCATCCACCTTATGAGTACACGCCCACGTTTCAGATGTTCGAATGAGAGCTGCAATCGTTGCTAGCAGATTGCTGAGACTCTGGCCTTTCCCGAAAAAGGCGTCGGCAATCACTCCAGCAGGGACGACGTCGCCTGAATAGTCGCCGCTCATTGCAACCGTCACTATTTGGGGGAAACGGCGGCGGACGACGGACAACAACTCGTAGCCCGACATCTGCGGCATACTCAGGTCGGAGACGATTAAGTCTGGTAGGGTTCGTTTCAGATGCGTGAGCGCAGCAAAACCGTCCCGTGCAGTGGACACGTCGTATCCGGCCGAGTCCAACAACAGCGCGAGGCTCTCACGAATGCTCGGCTCGTCATCAACCAAAAGGATTGGGCGCCTTGAAAGGCTTGACATTGTCCCTGTTCTCGTCGTGGTCAGGGCTTTCTTCCACGCTAGAGCACTGTCTCATTTAGTGGCGCCCTCTGTCTGGTCAAAAGCGCACATTCTTGGCAGATACTCCCCCACTCTCGGTGTATTTCTGAGGCGATATGCTGAGAATTCGTCCGCCCTTTGGGTTGCGACAGGACATTGTGGCACGTAGATCAATGAGGTAGCTTCCGAGTCCAGCTATTACTCGTCCAAATGGAGTGGGTATTAGCCATCGCTCGGCTGCCAGGCTTTGCCGGCCTAACTATGCTGTGCTGTCGCCTGCCAGGTTGCGAGTCGTGGAACTAGCCACCTTGAAGGTTCTCACGACAGGATCAGCCTCAAGCGAGCCAATCAGGACAGCCGTGACCGCCGGGTAGGTTTCCTCGTTATAGCGTTCCGCTTGTTCTCGAGTGTCTCCAAAAGCTCAGCGCAACAACTCGATTTGGACTCAACATCGGATTCCAATATGATTTCGTCGACGAAGCCGGGTTGCACACGCAAAATGGGAAACAACCTGCTCTGGATGGTCTCGGTGAGTATTCTTGTTTTGCCCGGTCTACTGACAAAATCGACAATTCGAGCAAACATTAGAAAGGTCCTTTTCGAAAAAGGGAGGCGACATTTAGCCGCCTCCCGTTTTTTCACTCGCCATTCGCCACCGACAAACTTCTGGCGCTTTATGCCGCCTTGCCGTGAACCTTGGCATCGACGGTCTTCTCGCTGCCGACATTCACCTTAATCTGCTTGGGCTTGGCATCGGCTTTCTTGGCGAGGGTGATCTTCAGCACGCCCTTGTCATAGTTGGCGCTCACTTGCCCTGGATCCACGGAACTGGGCAGCGTGAAGGAACGGGTGAAGCTTCCGTATTGCCGCTCAATGCGACGGAAGTTTTCTTCCTTCTCTTCCTTTTCGATCTTGCGCTCGCCGTGGACCGTGAGCGTATTGTTCTCCAGACGGACATCAATGTCTTTTTCGTCGATGCCCGGGACCTCCATCTTTAGCGCGATGGTGTGCTCGTCTTCGTAAATGTCCACCGGCGGTGCAAAGCTGGTGGTCGTCAAGGCCTCTTCTGGACCTTCAGGGCTGTACGATTCCCGAAAAAGACGATTCATGCGGTTCATTCGGTCTTGCATGGTGGAAAATTCGCGAAAGGGTTCCCAGCGGGTTAATAGTGTCATTACGGAGTTTCTCCTTCAGAGGGAAAACTAAGAGGACTAACTTCAGATGGGCTGACTTAGTTCAGGAGATCTGAAAGGGTAAGAAAGACGTGGCTTACTCAATTTAAAGGTTAAGCGCATGCAGAGCTGTTGTCAAGCTGCGACGTGCAGCAAGTCTACTGGTTTACTTCGATACAACAGTTTTCCTGGATATGGTGATGGACGCGTCAATTGTCCAGGAGTATGGTTAGGGGTGAGTGAGTACTCCTTTCCTCTTTCAGATCCCCTGAACTAAGTCAGCTTATCTGAAGTAACTTTCTCCTTAGTTCGCAACACCAGAGGTATCCTTCATGATCAATTCCAGTGCTAGCAAGCAGCCGAAACCCACGACGGTCGTCGACCCCAAGAGGTTCCCTGAGAAGACGACGACTATGCCGAAGGCCGCCTGCTCAGAAGAAATGATAAGGGCGCGGGCGTACGACCTGTATGAGAGTCGTGGTAGGGAGCCCGGCCAAGACGAACAGGACTGGCTCCGTGCCGAGCAGGAGATAAATGGGGCATGCGGAACCGAAGCACATTCTGCCCGGTAAATACGCCAGAAAGCTGGAGAGATAGCCACGCATTGCCCAATCTGCGAAAATCTTGAGGCAGCTTGTGAGTCGAGGCTGAGCGAGTACGCCGAGGCTCGTTCGGCTGCATATTATCGGGTCAGTACGGAACTAGCGGCCTACAAGAATGTCGAAATGGAGCGCGCCAAGAGCGAATTGGAAGAGCATCGACTCGTGTGTGTTCCACAAACGTGAAGTGAAGCGGTCGGAAAGAAACATCATTAAAGAAAGCCGAGGGAATGTGAGTGGCAGAGAAACGGGGCAATCCGAATTGGGGCAAGCCTGAATTAAATACGGTTCCCTACGCGGGCGCGACCTCGTTCGAAGAGGTCGCCAAGCGACTGTGCCTGTCCCCTCAGCAGTACGGCGACTCAACTCAGCTCAGGGATTGGGCCCAAAAGAACAAGGATCACAGATACGTGCCATCAAACTTGCTCGAATTGTGGGGTCTTGTGGTCGAAGGAGAATCCTGAGTGCCGGGCGCCTGCCAACCTTTGCCGGGATGGTGCACAGCTACGGTTTTGCCGCCATTTGTGAAATGTGCATTGAAGAAGGATGCGGCGCACCGGGTGCGATTGGGGCTGCGACCTTTAGAACTCGCTCACCGAGGCTGCGCCGCAAGCACAGAAGCACCGACCCAATGGAGTCGCGCTCGTTCCCCGTCTTGTTGCAAGGCGGGATACTATCGCTGCGCTTTTGAGTCTGCTAAATATTGCTCAGTGTTTAGAACATGACCTGAGGGGCGCTTCCGTCAGCCTTTGCGATAAGACTCAGCATCTCTGAGCAATATCGAACAGTCAGCCTTGCGCCGGAGTCGGTAGGCTGATGGCATGACAATCGTGCGGCATTACCCGGAAACGTCGCCAGAACCAACCGAGAGTTCCTTCCCGGGATACCCGCTTGGAGTCTGGCCTCCGATCATTTCCTCCTTCTGCAAGGAGAATGCGACGTACGAAACGAGACATAGTGACTGCAGCCTGCCAGGTTGCATCTGCCCATGCCATTCGAGACCAAGAATGAAAGGCCGAGGAGCGCGTGAAGAAAGAACGGGGTCTGTTGCCTAAGCAAGGCGGAGCACGGTATGGACTTGGGGAAACCAACCTGGAATATAGGTCGGGTTTGGCCTGGCTCGGAGCGCCCACTTCGCAAGTCCGCGTGATATCAGCCGGACAAATCACTGTCAGCGTTTTTCAACTCAGCATGCTCGTCCCGGTGGCCTAATTGACCATTCATGCTCGTATTGCCGCCCTGATTACTCTGGTCCTGTTCCACAGCGCCCTTGCCTTGGTCTTGATCCGTTCCACTCTCGATTACGTTGCTGACGATTTGAGTGAATTCTTCATGTGTCATCTTGGGTTTCCCTTTATCCGCGAGAATACTTGGCTGGGAACAAGAAGGAAGGCCGCAGGTTCGCGGCCTAGTCTTCGTCCATATGCATGCATAACTAAATTACGCGGTATTCCTACTGCCGTATGGTCAGAAGCGATCACTTTTTGCTCAGAACACCCAAGAGTTTCGATACCAAAACCGATCACCATTTTCAGTAACCAGGGCTTCCGGTCGCGCCTCCCAGGAATCGCCACGCCATGATCACCACTTCGATAAACGTCCACCGCACGGCCACGATCCTCCGACCTGACCAGTCCCGCGTTCTTCTGCGCCCGTTCAGACCGGAGACTTCCGAGCGAGCCAGCAGGATTATCGCCCGGATCATGTCCCTTCCGGAAAGCCAAATCGGGCCACTGCTGGACGACGTATCCGCTGAATTTTCGCAACGACACCAGCAAATCCACCGATCTTTTCTGGAACGGTTCGAACAGGTCCGAGATCTCGTGTTGACCGATGTGGAAATTTCCGAACAGAGACAGTTGTTGATCGGTGCCTACTTCGTTTGCGAATTCTCCCTAGAGTCTGCAGCCCTTTTCAATCCGTCCATCGTGCTGCACACTGACCAATCCGACCTTCCTCCCGGGGCGTTGCGATTTATCCTCAGCTTGCGCGCGACTGGGGAGGGACACATTTCCTCCATCACTTTTCGGACGGGTATCATCCACTCTGACAATCGGATCGAGGTTGAAACTCCAACCGGCTTCCTCACCGAGCCTCGTCAAATCCCGAATCCCCACTACGAGAAGGCGCTGTTCGAGCGAAAACTCTTCGAGTTGGGCCTGACCAGCGGATTCACGCGCCGGATTATGGACAGGTATGGGAAGCGGTTCTCGTTGGAAGAACTGCGCGCCCATCTCGAAGTCGAGATGACGCAATCGCGCCAGTCCGATCAGGAGGCGATCCGGGGAATTTTGATGCTGGCCCGGTCCAATTACGAGGTTCAGTTTCAACCCGAACAGCCGTTGTCTGAACGCATTCTTTTCCCCGCCACGCCATCGCAACGCAACGGCATTGAAGACGCCCGGTTTGTCCGTTTTCAGAACGATGACGGCAGCTACGTTTACTACGCCACGTTCACAGCCTTCGATGGCAAGGTGATATTTCCAGAGCTAGTAGAGACCTCTGATTTCCTTCTCTTTCGGTTCATCACCTTAAACGGTCCGGCAGCCAAAAACAAAGGTATGGCTCTCTTCCCCCGGAAGATCAACGGCCTCTATGCCATGCTCTCCCGCCAGGACAATGAAAACATCTACCTCATGCTTTCGGACAATGTCCATTTCTGGTACGAAAGCAAAGCTCTTCTCAAACCGATGTTTCCGTGGGAATTGATTCAACTTGGGAACTGCGGGTCTCCCATTGAAACCGAAGCTGGCTGGCTAGTCCTCAGCCACGGGGTGGGCCCTCTGCGAACGTACTGTATCGGCGCCTTTCTCCTCGATCGCGACAACCCTGGCAAAGTGATCGGCCGCCTCCGGGAACCGTTGCTCAAACCGAACCAAAATGAGCGTAAAGGCTACGTGCCGAACGTCGTCTATACCTGTGGCGCTGTCGTCCACAACGGCGAACTGATCATTCCGTATGGCATGGCCGATCACGCCACTGGTTTCGCTACCGTTCCGCTCGATGAAGTGCTGGCGGCCATGCAGTAAGAAGTGTCGTCAAACAGCATGAGAGAGCCCAACAAACGTGTGGCGGTCCTGTCGCCGATAGCCTGGCGAACTCCTCCTCGGCAATACGGCGCATGGGAAACAGTGGCCAGCAATATCACCGAAGGACTCGTCGCTCGTGGTTGGGATGTGACATTGTTCGCCAGCGGGATTCTGTGACCCGCGCTCACCTGCATGCCGTGGTGGACAAGGGATATGAAGAGGATGCCACCGTCGATCCCAAAGTGGCCGAATACCTTCATATCTCAGAAGCGTTCGAGCACGCTGGCGAGTTTGATCTCATCCACAGCCACTACGACTTCATGGCTTTGACCTACACCCGGCTGGTTGGAACACCAGTTTTGACGACCATCCACGGGTTCTCTTCGCCCGAAATTCTGCCGATCTATCACAAGTATCGCGACGGATACTTCGTTTCCGTCAGCGACTCTGACCGAGCCGCAGGCTTGAATTACCTGGCGACCGTCTACAACGGCATCGATCTCTCGTTGTATCCCCTTCGGAACTCCGTTGGCGAAGACTTGATTTTCCTGGGCCGGATCCACCCGGATAAAGGTGTCCACCTCGCCATCAAGGTTGCTCGCCTGAGCGGAATGCGTTTGATCATCGCAGGTATCGTCCAGGATGAGGCCTATTTCCGGGAGCAGATAAAGCCCCACTCGACGATCAAAACATCTCTCTACATCGGGCCGGTGGACGTGAAGGGCAAGAACGAACTGTTTGCTCGTGCCCGAGCTCTTCTCCACCTGAACACCATCCCGGAACGATTCGGACTCGTCCTGGTCGAAGCCAATGCTGCTGGCGTGCCCGTCATCGCAATGGATCTCGGCTCTTGCCGCGAGGTGATCAATGATGGCGAGACCGGTTTTCTGGTTGACAACGTCGCTGAAGCCGTTCGGGCCCTCAGCGAATTCCAGAGATTGATCGTCGAGCCTGCCGCAGCCGTGTCCAGCAAAACTTTTCGATCGACACCATGGTGGACGGATACGAGCGGGTTTACTCAGCGATTTTTGACCTGGAGTCGAGGAGACGATCATGAAGCAGAACATTGTCAGGCGGTACCGCCACAATCCCATCCTCACGAAGGCCGAGATTCCCTATCCAGTGGAGACTGTTCACAACGCAGCGGTCGTGAAGCACGGGAACGAATACATCATGCTGTTCCGCTCCCATCTTCGCACCGGACGGTCCATCATTGGCTTGGCGCGCAGTCCCGACGGATTTCGCTTCACCGTCGATCCACAGCCTTTTTTGACTCCTGACCGGGACGGCCCTTTCGCCGACTATGAGGAGTTCGGCGTGGAGGATCCACGCGTGACCCAGTTCGACGGCGAATACATCATCACCTACAGCGCATACTCACGAAATGGAGTGCGGATCGCGCTGGCCAAGACGAAGGACTTTATCCAAGTTGAAAGAGTTTCGCTAATCACCGAAGCCGATTATCGGAACGTGGTCATCTTTCCTGAGAAGTTTGATGGGCTCTATGCCCGGCTCGACCGCCCTCATTCGGAGATCGCCCCTTGGTCGATCTGGATTTCTTACTCTCCGGATCTATGCTATTGGGGAGAATCCCAGTTGATCATGAGGCCTGTGCCGTATCACTGGGATGAAATGAAGATCGGCCCGGGTGCGCCACCCATCAAAACAGACCAGGGGTGGTTGTCCATCTATCACGGAGTGTTCCGAACGATGGATGGCTCGATCTATCGTTTAGGCGTTGCTCTTCACGACCTCCGAGACCCAGCGAAGATCATCGGAGTGGGTGACTCGTGGATTTTGCAACCGGAAGATCCTTGGGAAATCACAGGATATGTCCACAACGTGGTCTTCAGCTGTGGCGCCGTTCTGGAGCCCGATGGAATCGTAAAAATCTACTGGGGCGGTGCAGACACGGTCATGTGCATGGGCGAATCAAATATCTCCGACCTGGTCGCGCTATGCCTGGAGAATGGAAGACCCGCCAAATAACATTCTTGCTAAATTTGAACGAGTCTTGGCGGGACCCCTCGATAGATTTTTCGCAAGAAGCCGACAGTCAGCGAGGATCATGTCGAACCTAGTCGGTGCCTGCCAATGTCCTCCTTCGGCAAGAGCCCGACGAGGAAGAGGACGATGAGGAAGACGACCACAAAGAAGAAGATGATTATGACGATGAGGATGACGAAGGCGACGGCTACTCGGCGTGAGTGGCGCAGTGGGTGATTTGAACACTGGGGTCGGTCAAGCTATGAAATCTGGACTTTCGGAGCCTTTGCCAACTGCCCACAGTCGATGGCTCCGAGTGGACTCCCTTCTGCTGGACAGTCTCCTTTCCGACACTTATAAGTTCATGTTGAGACCCCAAGTCCTGATAGCCGTTCCACTCATACTTGCCGCCAGCTTGGCCTCGGCGCAACAGCAACGCTGCTGCAAAGATCGACATCGACAAGTCCAGCGGATTCTGCACGGTTACCGATCACGCCCTGACGCCGGGCGGGATGAAAATTTCACTCGCGTGCGTTTCGAACGCCGACCGAATCGAACTGCCAGAATAGCTACTTGAATGTTCTGCATCTAGGGGCGATCCCCAAGGTCAACCGGTCTGCTTTGCAGTCGCACCCTCGGGTCTGGCTTTCCCTGCCACACTCACCGCCCATTTCCACAGTAGCCCGTCCGAGCCATTCCCAACGCGCCCGCCAGAACGTAGGCTGAATGTGAGCAGACTTCGGGGGAGGGCTGTTCGAACGAAGGGGCGTCCCGTGACTCGAATGAGTCTGGGGCGCTTTCGTTTTCCTGACGCACTCGAGCGGCCGAGATACCTTTTGAGGGCTGGGGCGAAGGTTCGGTGACTCGTAGGGGGACAGCTTTCCAACTTTCCGATGCTTTGAAATCCTCGCTTTGTCCGCAGCCGCGTTGCCGACGTTTGATCCGCGCACCAAAACAGATAACCTCGTTCCCGTGTTGAATCGGCCTATGATCCCTAGAACGGTCGGGAGGAGCTACGCTCATGGCAGAGAATCAAGTAGTACTTTACTTCGAGAAGCCCGAGGATGCTTTGCTTTTCACTCTGGCCGCCAGTTCGGTAATGTCAGCAGAAGGGTCGCTCCACAGCAGCAAGGCAGCGGTCAGGGTTGCACAGGAAATTTGCAAAGTCAGTCGAATCACGACTGAGGGCGCACTCAACGTCGCATGAAGAACGGCAAAATTAGATGATTCGAAAAGCTGCGCTGCAAATAGGAGTCCCCGCGCTCCTCGCTTTCATTGCGTGGAATGCCTATCTTGCCGTCACCCATCTAAAGCCTGTGGAGAAATCTGCGGCGCTCACACTTGAAAGTTCCGCGATCCAAGCGGAACTGTCCGGCGTCTTGAAAGATGTCACCGATATGGAAGCGGGCCAGCGCGGATACCTCCTAACCGGGAACGCAGCTTACTTGCAGCCTTACGCTGAAGCGAAGGGCAGGATCGAAATGGATTTTGCCAATCTCAGCGCAGGGCTCTCGAATCGGACGCAGAGCGAACGATCACTGGAGTCGCAGTTGGAGTCCTTGGCTACATCCAAGCAGTCTGAGATGGAACGCTCTATCCGTTTTCGGCAACAAGGGTATCGCCGTCGCTCATTCAAGCTAGTCGATACGGACGAAGGCAAGGGCTACATGGATGAGATTCGGCGAATCGCGTCTTCGTTGTCTTCAAGCGAGAGCAGCAATTTTACGAGATTGGACAGAGAGAGGACTGCCGCACTGAAGAGAGCATTCTCTGCAACCATTATTTCGAATTCGGTCCTGCTGGCCCTAGCAGCATGCGCATTTGGGCTACTCCGGCACCACGGACGACTGCTCGGAGAAGAAGCCGCCCGGAGCAGGAATGAGCTAGCGGTGCGGAATTTGCAGTTAGAAAGATTGACCGCTGCCCTTTCCGGGCAAGCGCGTTCTAACATGGTTGCCATCAATATGAACTCCCGCTTGCTGCTTGAGAACTACGGAGGGTTTCTGCCTCGACAGGGGCACGCATATGCTGAGCAGATGAAAGAAGCAGCGGCAGAAATGGAACGACTCCGACAAGATTTGGTTGGCAGCCCATCATCAAACGGTGACGGAAGAGCAGCTTAGCAAGCATTGTCGAGGGCGATGGCTGACGACGAGTATTTGCTTCCCCGGTTGAAAGTGCCGCCCCGGACATCCCCATCCTCAAGCAAGCCAAAGCCGAGTTGTGACCAGCTAGTCTGCTCGTGGTGTTTCTGCACGTGGACCTTTACAAACCGAGAGATGGCAGATCACGCTAAATTCTTTTCCCGGCTTGGCGAAAGGGTTGGAGAGGTCCGGGAAGGCCGGGAATTGAGCCAGGAAGACATGATCTTCTTCGGCTTCTCTGCCAGGCACTGGCAGCAAATCGAGGCCGGGATCGATCACTGTCACTACTCTTCTCAGAATTTGCGAAGCATTCCATGCGCCCGTTGGTCGCCTAGTGCGCGATCTGGATAAGGGAATTTACTAGACCTCAGCCAATCGCCTCGAGACTCGAGAGCGTAAAAAACCCGAATAGCCGCTACACAGTTTTGGGCAAGCCAGCAACAGCCCGCTGCGCTGTGCCTTTGCCGACCTTTACTTCTGCCACGATTTCGGCCCACGAGCGTCCCTGCACACGAAGAGAGGCAATCCTGAGAAGCGTCCACAGCAACACGGGGCCTACCCAGGTGCTCGGCTTTCGCTCGTGCATTCCGGAGCCCAGCACGAACGCGCTCCTGGATCAATGCTCTCTCGAACTCGGCCATTGCTCCAATGATCTGAAACATCAGACGCCCGGATGGAGTGCTCAGGTCCAGATTGTCACCGAAACTGACGAAAGCAACCCGAGCGCGCCCAGTTCCGCTAGGGACCAGGTGTCTAAGAGATCGTCCGATGCGATCAATTTTCCACACGAGAACGGCGTCGAATTTGCGCCGCTGCGCATCCGCCATCAGGTCATTCAATGCAGGTCGTGATTCCTTGCTGCCGGATGTTCCCTGGTCGATGTATTCCTTCTCGACGGAGCAGCCGCGGCGAGATGCGTATTCGCGCAGCTCCCGGAGCTGCATCTCAGGATCTTGGCCGTTCAGGGTGGAGACGCGAGCGTAGAGTGCGACGCGAGCAATGCTAAAAGGGTTTTCTTGAGAGAACGAAGACGTGGTGGTACGTTGAGTCTTAGCCATTGTTGCCTCCTTCTTAGGCGACTTTGGTCAGCGCCGTGGCGGTGCGTCAACACCGTCATGGCGCGTCTTGTCCTTAGTATCCTTCTTTCGACCACGTCCCGCAATATAGTTGTTCTTCATGAATTGCCGGATGTCCTCCAGGTCACTTGTCGTCCACACCCTAATCTGAGTTCGCCCAACTTTAATAGTGTGCTGAGCCTGGATCTTTTTTTCTTGCAGCCATCGGTAAATTGTAGCCCTGCCGATCTTAAGTCGCTTGGCCAATTCCCTTGTGCTGTAAGTTCTCATTATTACTTAATAAGACACATGTCTCATTATACGCAAGCGAAAAACGAAGAGCTTGTAAATTGTTGTCTGTCCGGCTTCCAAAGTGGGTATTGTGCCTGCGGAGCCGGGAGCCTCGCCGCGGGGGCCGCTCGCGGCGTGCCAACTTGTGGAATCCCGGTCGTTATGGGGGCAGGGGTGCCGCGGAGGTCGTGCGTGTTCCACCTTTTGTTGAGGATCGCAGGTTGTTGAGGATCCCAGGCCGTTGGCCCCCGCCCTTCTTCTGTCTTTGTTTCGGCCCGAGCCCTCCACCTTGAGCAAAGTACGACCTGAAATTGTGATCGAGACGCTCGTTTTCTCCTCACTCCAATGCGGCGAATCTCACGGTCGCTTTGGTGATGCGAGTAAAATTGGCTCACAAAACCAGAATTGGAATCGCTGGTAGGCCACCGGCGATAAGCGCGGCCCGGGAGCTCATTCCTCTGGGCCTCCAAGTCGTCTCGTTTGGTGAGGTTGACTTCTTTCGACTGGGTATTGGCCACGGGTGACACCCGCGATTCCACTCGGAATCAGTCTAGGTTTACCGGCTTGCAAGTGCAAGATTACAAACGGACTGGCGGAGAGGGAGGGATTCGAACCCTCGGTACAGGTGTTAGCCCGTACAACGGTTTAGCAAACCGCCGCATTCGGCCACTCTGCCACCTCTCCGGCGTGTGCGGAGCTTCAGTTTATCACGATCGCTTTGGGACTGTGCCCCGTCTTCCATCAGATCGCCGGTGTCGTGACCACCCATATACAGACAGAGAGAGTCCACGCTGTCTAGCCCTCAAGTCCCGCCGCAGCCTCAGGCCGTTTGGATTGGGGAGCGTTCTTGATGCCGCTGTTTGTGCAATGAGTACTTTGGAAGTGCACAACTGATTTGCCGCTAGACCAAGTGGATTGAAAGGGGACTAAGTCTTCATTTAACGATTTCATACCCATGGGCAGCACGATATGCTGTGGACGCGCGCTGATTCTTGAGATCCGATGCAGCTCGCTGCTGCCGCAAGATGCGGCACTTTAGCGAACTCATTCACAATGAAGAAGATCAGGCTTTTGCTTTCTCTCACCACGAACGACAACGATTACCAGATCGAGCAGGCGGCGTCTGCCGAAGAGACGGCCCGCAAGCTTGGGGTCGATTTGAAGATCGTTTACGCCGACAATGATGCAATTAACCAAAGCCAGCAGTTGCTGAAGATCATTCAGTCGGGTACAGAGGCGAAACCGGACGCGGTCGTATTTGAGCCGGCGGGCTCCACCGGGCTTCCGCAGGTGGCCAAGGCTGCAGTGAGCGCGGGTATTGGATGGGTGATCTTGAATCGTGAGGTTGAATATGTTGCGCAGCTGCGGAGTGCCCACAAGGTGCCGGTGTTTTGCATCACGTCAGATCACAAGGAAATTGGTCGCATTCAGGGGCATCAAATCGCGGCTCTTGTGCCGCGTGGGGGCTCCATCCTTTATATACAAGGTCCTTCTGGAAGCGACGCTGCGCAACAGCGTACTGACGGGATGCTGCAAAGAAAGCCGGAAAATGTCCAGGTGCGAATGGTTCGCGCGCACTGGACGGAGGGAAGTTCCTACCAAGCCGTAAGCGCATGGCTAAGACTGTCGACTTCGCGGAACCTGCAGATGGACGGCATCGTTGCGCAGGACGATTCCATGGCGATGGGCGCGAAGAAAGCTTTCCAGGAGATCGCGGACATGGAGCAAAGAGATCGATGGCTGGCTTTGCCATTCACCGGATGCGACGGGATGCCGAAAACCGGACAGGCCTGGGTTCGGAATGGGATGCTGGCGGCGACTGTGATCGTCCCTGCGAATGCGGGCACAGCTGTCGATATGCTGGCGCACGCGTTGCAGGCGGGAGTGATGCCACCGGAACGAACTTTTATGGACGTTCGCTCGTTTCCGAGCATTGAAGATCTTTCGAGGCGTAGTCGCTAGTACTGGTTCGGCTGAGCTGGCGATTTTTACTCAGGCAATGTTTTGAGCGCTTTTTCTCTTGGAGCGTTTCTGCGCGGGTCCCGCAACCTCTACCCGATTGCGCCCGCCTCTTTTTGCGGCATACAGGGCCTGATCGGCGAGTTTCAGGACCTCTTCGACCTTTGTGTCTTCGCTTTGCGGCTCGGCGACCCCGATGCTTACGGTCACTTGAAGCAATCCCTTCTGGGCGCTTGCCCTAGGACGTGTGCTCTTCTTGCGCCCCGAAGATCGCCGGTCAGGACCACGGGGAGCCGATCTGCGATCGGCGTGGCCGCGCAACCGAAAGGGACTTTGTTCGATGGCCTGCCGGAGCAACTCCACGTGCTCCATCACCTCATTGGGGGATCGGCCGGGAAAGAGGATCGTGAATTCTTCGCCTCCCACGCGGAAGGGCTGTCCGCCTCCTGTAACGTGCGCAAGGTTGGCTGCGACCATGCACAGGACCTCGTCACCAGTTTCATGGCCAAACGTGTCGTTAACGCTCTTGAAGTGGTCGATGTCAACGCCGGCCACGGTGTAAGGTGCCTGCAATTGCAGAGTCGCGTCATTAAAAGCTCGGCGTGAAGGCAGACCGGTGAGTTCGTCGTGATAGGCCATAGCGTAGGAGGTCTCGATGATGGAGACAAGCAGGATGATGGCGGCGGAAGCCACGTAGGCGCGGGCTGCCAGGCCACCCCCCCCGACATTCAAAGCCAAAAACAGGGCCAGCAACGCCCACGCAAAACCGTTCTCCACGGGTTTCGGGCGCGACACTAATCGGAATATCAGATAAGCAAAGACGGCGATAAAGACAAAGAGGGCAATTTGGGGAACCGGAGTCCAGGCCGACCACGTTCGTCCGAAGAACGCACCATGAAAAAGGTGGGAGCCTGCAGCCGGTGCGGGGCGACAGATGACCGCCACGAATACAGATTGAACGAACAGGATCGCCAGTCGCGGAACTGCGACGGCGAGGGTGACTCCGCGCTCCCGCGAGATTGCTAGTAGAACGAAATTGAGAGGGACCAGGAATGATACTGCTTCGAAGGCCGTTAGTCCGGGACCCGCCAGGGGACTGCGGCCTTGCGCAAAGAATTCGATGGCGTGGTGGCCGAGGAACAGGACAACCAGAGCGGACGCCACTCGGCTGGAATGGAATCTCCACGCGAGTAAAAGTCCGACTGCGAAAGCCGTGTAGTAAAAGAAATCGATCACGGTTCCACCACTGCGGAGGGCTCCGCTCTGGACAATGCCGGCTGCGATGCCCAGAAGAAGTCCTCCGGGCATGACCAGAGATTTCAGAAGGCCGTCGGGGCGGAAAGTCACGAAGAAAGAATCCTCATCAGTCGAAACTACTGGCTTCGATTATCTATGGGGAAAGTGTGAAGGTGAATGCTCTTCGGGGTTCAGCGCGGCGGAAGCTATGTTCATTGGTCACAACACTTTCGTGTCTTGGTCACAGCCGACAAGTCTCTTGATTTTCTAAACTTGGCGAGTACCTCGGTGCAGATTGAAGGACACCGGGCAAGATGCGGATTCTCATCGCCGAAGATGATACGGCGCTCGCCGGGTTCGTGAGGAAAGGGCTCGAGGCGGAGCACTACGCCGTGGATGTGTCGAACGACGGCGAGCAGGCCCGTGCCCTGGCGACGGAACTTGACTACGACCTGCTGGTCCTCGACCTGAACCTTCCCCGGCTCGACGGGGTCAACATACTGCGGCGGGTTCGTGCTGAAAAGCCCCAACTGCCCATTGTGGTCCTTACCGCGCGCGCCCGGATCGATGATCGGGTGACGTGTCTCGATGCCGGAGCCGACGACTATGTGGTGAAGCCGTTTTCGTTCTCAGAACTGTCGGCGCGGATTCGGGCTTTGCTGCGCCGGAGCCGTTTGCCGTCAGAGTCGGTGCTGGTGGTGGAGGACCTCAAGCTGGACCGCGTGGAACGGAGAGTGACGCGCGGGACACGCATGATTGAACTGACATCGAAAGAGTTTGCCCTTCTTGAATATCTGATGCGCAATGCCGGTCGGCGCGTGACCCGGGCGATGATCATCGAGCACGTGTGGAACCTGTCATTCGACAGCGCCACCAACCTGGTGGACGTGTACGTGGCCTACGCGGGTCGACTTGGCGTCGATGAGGTTCAGATCGTCCGCTGTGGACGGTACGCCTGGGTTCGTCTGAATGTAGCGCATACAAATTCCGATCTGCTTTTCAACCTCGACCGCGCCGGTTCGGAAAACGTTTCCCGCTCGCTGGACGAATTTGCTGCGGTGGGATGATCGACGCGGTTACTGGTCGATGCGGGCCAGTTCACGACGATAAAGCGGATTGCGGGGAAACTCGTCGGCTAAACCGCTGAGCAACGATCGTGCCTGTCCGCGGTCATGATCGCGCAGTGCGGCGACCGCCAACAACAAACGAGCATAGGGAGCCAGATAGTGCCCGCGCTGCGCGGTCAGGCGAAGCTTGGCAAGGCCTTCGGCTTTATCCGTCCGCGCTCCCGTAAGACGTAAGAACCAACGCACCGGCGCAGGGTTGACGCTGAGCAGGTAGTTTTCCACGCCAATAGCAAGATAAGCGTCGTAGTAGGAAGGGTCCTCAGACAGTAATTTTTCTGCCAAGGCTCTGGAATTTTTGATTGTGGTCAGCGCAGCCATGTTGCGCTTCTCCACCAGTGCCAGGTAGTCTCCGCGCAAGCCGCCGACCATCACTTTTGCGAAGATCGCCGCGTGGTCGTCGGGTGTCTTTCCGAGCACCCGGTCGGCGGACTGCTCGGCGCGTTGCAACTCGCTATTGAATGCATCCCGAGTTTTCGGATCGGGAGAAAATGATTTTCTGTGCTCGAACCGGTTGTCGTCGGTGAAAAGCTCGGACTCGAGAATGTGCAAGCGCTCGAATTCTGCAAACAGATAGGCCGCCGCATTAGAGACCGGGCCGAGGGGATCTTCCGGGTGCGCATGCTCCCACGCAATAAACGTCTGGTGGGCCGTGTCGAAATCCAGGTTGTACATCTGGCGATACCCGGATTCCAGATTGGCCGGGTCAACCGAGCTTGCGGCCGAACTGGAAGGGCCAATGCGAGCACGAACAGCAAAAGCGCTGGAGCCGAACGTCGGCGATGGGATCGAAGCGAAGTCAAGGGGGAGTCGATCGCTAAAAAACCTAAATCCTAATTCAAGTGCTGCGGGACAGCATGCAGCAATTGGCCTACAGATGCAACTACTTGTTGAGATTCAGGGTGTTGCCGATCTGTTGCAAGGCGACGAAAGTTTTACGTCCGCGGCGGGAGCGGTGTCTGCTGGCGGAAACCTTAAAAAGGACAGGGCCGCGATCGGGCGCGCTCGGCACAGGTCCAGTTCACCCCCAAGCGCATGAATCAAACGGTCGGCGTAGTCAAGTTTGCGGGGGTCGACAACGACCTCGTATGCGTAAAAAAGCGCTCATTTGTCGTGATGCACCATTCCTCAGGGCGCACGACGCCGGCGCAGTGTTCGCAACTCACCTCGGCGTGATACCGGTTGCTGTGAAAGATGGGGGCATCCACTAACATGAACTCAACCCATAGGCGCCGTTTTCTGCCTGTCGATGAGCCAGCTAAAGCGCCTAAATGTGGCCTCCGCAGAAGTGGACAGCAGTGTCCAAGATCGCATCGATATGCGATCTCTAACCCGTGACATCTTTCCGCGAGTGTAAATCGTGCACTCCGAATGCACCCTGTATTTGAATCCTCCACCCTCAGCCAATAGCGATCCCCGTATTGAAGACAAGCGAGCGAAATCACACTGGCGTTACAAAGAATTGACGGGCGGATGACAACAACCGGGAAACTGCAGCGTACTGTTGTTAATAGCAAGGAGGGCCAAACAGGCCGCGGGAGGCGGGGTTTGACGGGCTACGAAAGCGTGATTTGTAAAGAGAAGATTTACAGCATCTCCACCGTTTTGATGGGCAAAAAGCGTTGCGAGTGCGCTATGTTAGCTCCGTCAAGAATCTCTCCCCCGACCAACGAACTTGGTAGTTCTTGTAAAGACCCCTGAGTAGAAAGACCCTAAACGGAAACCCCCAGTTCCGTAAGTAGCACAAACAAGGCCAGGCCCCTGGAATTAGTGCTCCTGATAGGTTCGGCGGACGCGCTCGATCGAGCTTGCCGCCTCTGCAAAGGGAAAAAGAACGCTCGCTGATATGGCCGGACGTGTGATCTCGGTTCATGAGATCTGTTCGTCGGGCTATCCCCCTGAAGTGGGTGACGGGCAGAAGATCGCTGTCTGCGATCAGGGAGAAGTTCGCCTGTAGATCGGGCGTGCACTGTATCCCGGATCATTAAACAGTTTGCCCGTGGAACATACGCAGGGTATTTGGGCTCGAGGTTCGAGTGTTCCCTTGTGTGAGCGGACTCTGTAAGCAAGAGTGCTCCCGAAAGAGGAGACCCTAAAATGAAGAAACAATCAGCGTTCGTAGTGCTTGCGGTGCTGTGCGTAGGGTTGGGGCTGGTGGTGGTCTCGAGTCGCGGTGTGCGCGTTGCCTTGGTTGTCAAGCAGGCTGACGCTGCCTATCGGGACGGAGCATACCAGGCGAAGATCGATGTGGACCGTGGTCGCAAGGCGCACGTTTCCAGTGGCCGTTGGAGCACGGATCAGGACCGCGCCTCGTTTATCGCTGGCTATGAGGAGAGCTTCAAGGCCCTCACGGAAGCGAAGTCGGGCAAGGCGGAACCTTCTGCCGCAGAGATCGCTGGTTATCGCGACGGCGTTGTGGATGGGGCTCGTCATCGTCGCGCGTCACAACCGTTTCAGCTGAACAAGACGGATAACTACCGGCGCACCGAGACCGGCGCCGGTTATCGCGATGCGTATTCCAACGGCTACCAGGACGGTTACTACCTGCCGCAGGAAAGCGCGGAGCTCCGTACGATCAGTCAGAAGTAGAGCGATTGAAAAGATCGCCCCAGGGTTCTCGTAAATCGGCGGCCACCAGAGCTGCCTAAAGCAAAACGGGCGCGGATACAAACAGATCCACGCCGGTGGAGGAGTGTACTCACATGAAGACCCAGTGTAAGTTGAAGATGATCCTAAGCTTGGCGATTCTCGTGGCGTGCATCACGAGCGTCTTTGCAGCCAACGGCGCAGCCGGCGCCGCGAATCCCGCACCTTCCGGAACCGGCGCATCGGTGGTCGGGAAGGTGAAGTTTACGGGCCAGGCTCCGCAACCCTCGAAGCTCAGCATGAACGCTGATCCAAGCTGCGCGAAGCTTCATTCCGGACCAGCCATGAGCCAGGACTTTGTCGCCGGCAGTGACAACACGCTGGGCAACGTCATCGTGTTCATTTCCGATGGTCTCGCTGGCCGAACCTTCGACGTGCCGGCTGAGGCGGTCACTTTCGAACAGAAGGGCTGCGAATACGCGCCGCACGTCGTCGCTCTGCGCGCGAACCAGAAACTGAAGATGGTGAACAGCGACAACACCACGCACAACATTCATCCTCTTCCGGCGAACAACCGCGAATGGAACAAGGCGGAACCCGCTGGCACGACCATGGAAGAGAGCTTCCCGCGCGAAGAAATCGCTATTCCTGTGAAGTGCAATGTGCACCCTTGGATGAAGAGCTATGTCGCCGTGTTCAAGCATCCCTTCTTCGCCGTGACCGGCAAGGATGGAAGTTTTCAGCTCCCGAACCTTCCGCCGGGCGAATACACCGTGGAAGCGTGGCACGAAAAGCTGGGTACGATGACACAAAAGATTACGGTAGCAGCAGGCGAAACCAAGGCTTTGGACTTTACTTTCAAAGCACACTAAGCATAATGGAGCGGCATCAGGTGAATTCCTGATGCCGCTGTTTCTTGTGTGTTCAAAATAGCAGGGAGGATTGCATGCAACTTCGTCCCGGGATGATCTGTCGAAACACGATCGGCTTGTTTTCGAAATCTTTCTTCTTACTCACCCTGTTTCTTGCATCCTTTGTAAGTTTGACGAGTCAGCCGGGATACGCCATCCCGGCTTTTGCCCGCAAGTACGGACTGCCGTGCTCGGCGTGCCACATCGGCTGGCCGTTGCTGAACAATTTCGGTATTCAGTTCAAAGACAACGGCTATCAACTCGGGAATGACAAGGATTCTCCGATCTATCAGAACAATGGTTATTTCCCGATAACTTTCCGAGTCACGCCGCAATGGCATTTGGAGAATCAAAACAAGGTAGCCATCGACCAGCCGAACGATACTCAAGTCGAGCAGGGTGTAACGACCCACGGTTTTGATGTTTCGGGTCTGGACATCTGGACAGCGGGCACTTTGTCGAAGAACATTTCGTTCCAGGTTCTGCCCTCTATGGGAGAAGGGCGACACGTTTCACTTCGAATCGGCTTGGGTGCGCTTCGACAATCTGCTGAATTCGCCCTGGCTTAATGTCAAGGTTGGAAAGTTCGAACTCGACAACCTTCTTTCGGAGAAGCGCTTTCTGACGCTCTCAGGAGTCGGCGGCGCTTGGTTCAACTATCATTTCCTACCGCGAACTGACATCAACGGTTTCGGCGGTATCGGCGACAACCAGCTCGGGCGTAGAACTGGCAGGCCACAACAAGAACAGCTACACCCGGTACTCGGTTGCGTTGTTGAGCAGCGTGGACGGCAACCCCGGTCTGACCACCGCCGCCGGCAGCGCCCCGAACACCGCGCGCACTTACGATGTAATGGTAAACGTCAATCAGGGCTTCGCCGTGAAGGGGCTTGGAGTGCAGCGTATCGGCGCTCTAGGCTACTTCGGGCAGTCGCCGACTTACTTCCTCACCAGCGGTGGAACATCCGGTTAAGGCGCAAGGTAACCGTAGCTTCTCGCGGATCGGCGCTTATGGCTGGTGGTTCATCAAGGATTTCGACGTGGAGACCTTCTACCTGCACGGCCAGGACAACGTTTACCTGGGGAATGGGGTAGCAGTCAATGATCCCAACGGGTTACCCCCAGGTGCCGCAGGACCAACTTGGAATGGCGGTTTTCTGGAGGCACACTACACCGTAAACCCGCAGTTCATTTTGACGGGTCGATACGAACTGGTGCACATGTCCAGGCAGGCAAATCCTGACCTGGCCGCAACGCCGAATCTTGGCAATGTGGACTCTTTCACCATCGGTTACCGTTGGTATCCGATCATGCTGAGTCGAGCGGGGCTTGCGATTCACAACGAATACTCGCAGTCGAAGATGGGAAACCTGGCTCCCTTATCGGGGACCGACGTCATCAATCGAAGCCTGATGCTGGGTTTTGATTTCGACTACTAAGAAGTCGGCGGAGCAAGACAAGTTACGTATCCGATATTGAAAACGGTGAAACTTCTATGAGCATAGTCTCGAAGTGGTATCTGGGTAGCATCGTTCTGGCCCTTGCTTTAGTGGTTCCGTCGATCGCGCAAGAGGCTCACGTTGGGAACCTCACAGGGCACGCGGCCAATGGAAAGAAGCTCTATCGTCGTTATTGCCTCGGGTGCCACGGCCCACTGGGCGACGGAAACGGCGACAATGCGCAGTGGATCGATCCCAAGCCCCGCGACTTCGTTGGGGCGACCTTCAAGTGTCGTTCCACGCCGACGGGCACTCTGCCGACGGATCAGGACCTGTATAACGCGATCTCACGCGGCTTCACCAACTCCAACATGCCGCATTGGGACGCGCTGCCTGCGCAGAATCGGATCGACCTCGTGGCGTACATCAAGACGTTCTCGCCCCGCTGGCAGAGTGAAAAAGCCGGGGAGCCTATCAAGGTACCGTCCGAGCCGGCGGTTAGTGAGCAGAGCATTGCGCATGGCGGCGAACTGTTCCAGAAGATGGAATGCTGGAAGTGTCATGGCCAGCAAGGGCGAGGCGACGGACCTTCGGCTCCGACCCTTACCGACAGCAAGGATCAGCCGATTCATCCCTATAACTTCGCCGATGCCACCAATGAGTCGCGTTTCAAATGTGGCTCGACGAACGAAGATCTCTACAAGATCTTCATGACGGGCGTAGACGGAACACCGATGCCCTCGTTCGCGGATGTGATCCAGCCGAATGATGCGTGGGACCTGGTTCACTACCTGCGAACTCTGCAGACACGGCGACGCGGGCCGGAGACGGAATTGTCGAAGAAGTCGGGCGCCAAGCCACCGGCACCGGCGAAGCCGTCAGGCAGCGGTTACTAGAGAGTCCGGCCGACCACGGCGGCCTCAAAACCAGTCTTAGTTGGGAGCTTCACCAAATGGGGTGGGCTCCCTCCTCCTCCGGCCCTCCCCTGCCCATCCTGCCCGCCAATCGTATTCGTCGGAATAGCCTGCTCAGTCTCGGTTCTTCCCAGCCCTCAAGGCCTTCCAGCCGCGGTGGCAGCGGAATTGCTCTATTCGGGCGTGGTGTTGCAGTAAGCTAGTAGCAGGGCGTGCTATGCAACCACTTCGGGTGGTCGTTATTGACGATGAAGTAAACACCTGCACCTTCCTGCGGACAGTATTCGAGGCGGAGGGGCACGTGTGCCATACATTCGTGCGCGCGGAGGAGGGTGAGCAGTTTCTCGCCAACAACCCAGCTGACCTTGCGATGGTGGATGTTTATCTGGGCAGCCTTAACGGCATCGACTTGCTACAACGATTGAAGGCCCAGCAACCCGGTATTTACCCCGTCATCATGACCGCGAACGTGAGCGTTGAGACGGCCGCTCGTGCTCTCTCGGAAGGGGCGATCGACTACGTGAGCAAGCCGCTCACGGTTGAGCAAATTCGTGCGATCGCAACGCGGGCGGACGGATTCCGTGGACAAAAGAGGGAAATATCGCTACCGGACCCCGATGACCCGCAGGACTCAGCAATCATCGGACGAAGTCCGAAAATGCTCGACGTGTATAAAGCCATCGGCAGAGTTGCCGCTAGCAACGTAAGCGTACTTATCACCGGAGCGAGCGGAACCGGGAAGGAGTTGGTAGCCCGCGCGATTCACGGCCATTCGAAGCGCAAGGATCATCCATTCACCCCGGTGAACTGCGGCTCGTTCACTGAGACTCTGCTGGAAAGCGAATTGTTTGGCCACGAAAGGGGAGCCTTCACGGGAGCCGCTAACGCACACCGCGGACTGGTGGAGGCGAGTGACGGTGGGACTCTCTTCCTTGATGAAATCACCGAAACCACGCTGTCATTTCAGGTAAAGCTCCTGCGTGTGATCCAGGAACAGCAGGTACGGCGCGTGGGTTCGAACCGGTATACCCCAGTCGACGTAAGAATGCTGGCAGCTTCTAATCGCGACATGGGGCAACTGCTCAAGCAAAGCCAGTTTCGCGAAGATCTCTACTATCGTCTGGCCGTCGTACGGATTGAGCTGCCTGCCCTCGAGGAAAGACGAGACGATATCCCGTTGCTGGTTCGGCATTTTCTGCGCCGCTTCAACGAAAAGAATGGATTGAACGTTACGATTGATCCGGCAGCCGTGCGTCTTCTGCAGCAGATGAGATGGCCGGGCAACGTGCGTGAGTTGGAGAACACCGTGAACCGGCTGGCGATCTTCGCGCCGACTGGCGAGATTACTTTGGCCGATGTCGAAGCCGAAACACAGCGAAGCCCCGAGGGCGAGGAAGAATCGGTGACGGCGCCAGCTCCGGATCGTTTGATGGAACTCGAGCGGCAACACATCCTGCAGATATTGAAACAGACCAACGGAAACCGCTCGGAGGCCGCGCGCCGCCTTGGCATCGAGCGCAAGACGCTTTACCGCAAGGCGCTGCGCCTGGGAATTGATCTGCAGTCGGCAGGAGATAAATGAAAACCGTCCGTCCAGGCCGTCGGGCATGGGGCCAGGCGGGCGGGCTCGTACTTTTGCTTCTCGTCCTTGTCACTCTCCTCTCTACGGTTCCCCTGATTCGTGATTGGCAGATGCGGATCGCCGACACATTCTTCCGGATCGCGCCTTCCGCTCCAGGGCAGCCCAAAGTCGTGGTGGTGGCGATTGATGACGAGAGCTTGCAACGCTATGGCCGCTGGCCCTGGTCGCGAACGCTGTTGGCGCGGCTCACTGACACTCTCGCGAAAGATGGCGCCAGCGTGGTCGGACTCGACATCTTGCTGTCGGAGCCGCAATCGCCAGTCGCAGACAAAGCTCTGCAAGAGGCCCTGCAGTCGGCGCACGCGGTCATTGTCGACAAGATCGCCTCGTACGCGGACGGGCCTCAATGGATCGAACCTCTTCCGGAGTTCGCGCAAGCGGCGGCGGCAGTGGGTCACGCGCAGGCGCCGCTCGATCCCGACAGCGTGTGCCGTCGCTATCCTGTCAGGGAACTTACGCTAGACGGTTCGCGCTGGGCCTTTGCGGTGGAAGTTGCCCGGCAGGTTGATGCTCTCGCGACCTCTAGCTTCCTAACAGCCTATGGCCTGCAAGAGGGAAGGGAAACGGCTGTCATACAGGCGAAACCTATATTGGCTTCCATACCTTTCCAGCGTAGTGCGTTCGCTACCATCTCGGCGCGAATGGTTCTGGAGGGCCTTGACCCCGTTGCCGTGCGAGGCAAACCCGTGCTCGTCGGATTTGGCACGACCGAGATTGGCGACCGACTGAGCACGCCCCTGCACCCGGAGTTCCCCACGCCCGGTGTCGAAGTGCATGCGCAGATTCTTGATGGCATCTTGTCGGGACGCATATTGCATCGCCTGTCTGGTTGGCTGGACGGATTTCTGCTGTCTCATCACCTGCGGCCTGGCGGTCGCGGTGTTTCGCAGTTGGAGAGGTATCGCGGCGGTGGGAGTGTTCGCGGTGATGGCCATCGCAGTCTACGCAGCTGGATTTCTGGCCTTCGTACTGGGAGCCCGAATCCTGCCCGTAGGCCCGATGATGCTGGCAGTCATCCTGGCTCCTTTGCTGGTATACACCGCCGACTTCGTCCTGGTCGAACGGAGTGTTACCCAGCAGTTGCTCGGCTTGAAATCGTGGCTGGCTCTGCGCGGTAAGGAAAGTGGAGCGAGAGAGCGGGAAGATCTTTCCTGGCGCCTGAACCTGCTCGAACAACTGCAGACCGAATTGGGCGCTCTTTACGAATTGCACAACACCCTCCTTGAGTCGACGCAGGATCTGGTTGCCATCTTCGACGAACAAGGGAAGTTGCTGCTGAAGAACCGGGCTTTCGCTGACGCCTATGCGCTGCATTCAAAGTCTTCTCTTACACTCAACGAGACTCGGGCGCGCTGGGTGTCAAAGAGCGATGGGGAGATTGATCGAAGTGCCGCACATCCAGAAATAGAAATTACTCTCGATCAGGAACTCTATTCGGTTCGGACGTCGCCACTGCCGCCGACTAACTTGTCGCCCAGGGGTGGGACGATCATCACGCTAACCAACTTGCGCACAAGGGTCGAGCGCGACCGGGCGCGTGCCGAGTCGCTGGGTTTCATCACGCACGAACTACGAACGCCCTTGGCGTCGATCCAGGGGTTTGCGGAACTCATGATGAGCTATCCGGATTCGCCGGTGTGCGCGGCTGCTCCAGAAACGATCTTCCGGGAGTCGAAGCGCTTACTTGCTTTAATCAGCAGCTACCTGGATGTGCTTCGACTGGATGCGGGCGCGAAGGCCGTTTCGCAATCCAGGGTGGACCTGACGGACATCGTGCGGCAAGTCTTCGACATCCTACAACCGCTGGCCAGCGCCGCCGCCATGCGACTGGTTCTGGAGGCAGGCGACGGCGTCTCCGTCTCCGTCACCGGCGACGGCGCTCTTATTAGTGGCGCGGTATTGAATTTGGTCAGCAATGCGATAAAGTACGGCCAGCCCGGCGGCGACGTCCAGGTGCGTTGTTATCGGGATAACGAAGAAGTTATTATCAGCGTATACAATCTCGGGAAACCGGTCGATCCCGAAGAGATGGCGCGGCTATTCGATCCCTATTTTCGTGCATCCAACGCTGAGAAGAGCAAAACCGGCTGGGGCCTCGGACTCGCCTTCGTGAAGCGGATCGCCGAGAAACACGGCGGCTCGGTGCGCGCCGAAAGTCAGGAGTCGGGAACGCGCTTTGAGATTCACCTGCCCGCCGGTATGGAGCCAGCGATGGCGGCAAAGGAGACACAATGATCGCGACACGGCAACTATGCGTGGGATTGTTAACGATCCTCGTACTCGCCGGCGCGAACGGCCAGACCTCCCAGCCGACGACGCTTCCGGCGGGTTCCGCCACCATTGCAGACCTGAAAGGCGACGTTCAGATCCACTCCCCGCAGGGCGAATCGGTGAATGCCCAGCGTGGCACCGCGCTGGCCGCAGAGAGCAAGATCGACACGGCGAAGGGCAGCGTCCTGCTGAACCTGGAGGACGGATCGCAGGTGTTGGTTAAATCGAACACCCACGTGATCCTGAAAGCCCCAACCCAGGGCAAGGGGTACTGGCTTGAGCTTTTGCTGGGGAAGATCAACGCGAAAGTCCAGAAGCGCCTTGGAAATGCGCCGTCCTTTCGCATGGGAACTCCAACTGCGGTGATTACGGTTCGCGGGACCCGTTTCTCGGTGGAAGTCGACAAGAAAGAACGCACCCAGGTCGAGGTATTCGAGGGACTCGTTGAAGTTGCTGGATTCTTTCACGGAGCCCCTGTGATGGTGCGCCCCGGTTTTTCTACGGGTGTCGAGCACGACCGCGCTCCCGAGTCTCCGCACGGTCTCGAGAACCGTGAGAACGAAAATCGGTGGAATCCTGCTGGACCTCCGGGTGGACATGGGGAAGAAGATCGTGATCACACGAGGCCGAACGGGAGCCACTCTTCGCCGCAAACGCCGGACTCGCCCGAACACGATCACGAGCCTGAGTAGAAAAGTTTTGCAGCTGCGCGATTGCTATTTCGTTGCGTAGCACACGGATTGTCTGACTTGTAGCGATCTACAATGATGTGGCTCTGGCGCGCCCGATTTGGGTCAGAGCGACACAGTATCCCAGCGCCATTTCCGCCATAAGAGTAGTTTCCCCCATATAAACAAAGACGAATCGGGAACGGCTGTTGGTATTCCAAGTGCTTCTCTACTTGAGACGAGGTACGCAGGGAACTTGGCCCCCAGGGTTTCATTTGCGAAAGTATGCCTGATCGCGGCTTGTATATGGCTGGCCGCAGGTGCCGTTGTGTCTCGCGCCAACGCTCAGTCAGGCGGGTCAGTCTCTCGAAGCCCGCACGGCAGCCTGAGCATCCCTTGCCAGAACTGCCACACCTCTGTGGGATGGAAGCCCATTCGAGCGGTTCCGGAATTCGATCACAACGCGACCAAGTATCCACTGCGCGGCCAGCACCAGGCGGTTTCCTGTACCCAATGTCATGCCAAGCCAGTCTTTACAAACGTTGGGACCAATTGCTCCGATTGCCATGCTGACATTCATCGCCGGCAGATGGGAGCGAACTGTGAACAGTGTCACACCGTCAAGGGCTGGAGCCTGATCACTCAGCGCACGAAAGAGCACGAGAACCGGTTCCCGTTGGTCGGAGGTCATGCCGGGCTGGACTGCGCAGACTGTCACAAGAGCGAAGCGGTGGGACAGTTCCAGGGCCTGTCGATTCAGTGCTACTCCTGCCATCAAGGAACGTTTCAGCAGGCGACGTCTCCCAACCACGTTGCGGCGGTATTTCCTACCCAGTGCGAGGACTGCCACACCATCAACAACTGGCAAAGTGTGCGCTTTGATCACGCGAAGTTCGCGGGATTCGCGCTTACGGGAATGCACGCAACGCTGGATTGCGTGGCTTGCCACGCAGGTGGCAAGTACAAGGGAACTCCCGCCACGTGCGTGGGCTGCCACTTGCCGGATTTTCAGAAGGCCGGCAACCCGAATCACGTGTCGCTCGGACTACCCCAGACTTGCCAGGATTGCCATTCGACTGCTGCCTGGCAGCCAGCCAGCTTCAAACATGAGTCGGTAGGCTTCCCGCTGACCGGCGGACACGCGAAATTGCAATGCGATCAATGCCACACGAACGGAAATTTCAACATCACCACGACGGCATGCGTTTCTTGCCACCTCAAGGATTTCCAGAGCACGACGAATCCGAATCACACAACGACAGGAATCCCGCAGCAGTGCGAGATTTGTCACACCACTTCTGCTTGGCAGCCGGCCACGTTCGACCATTCGAAAACGGCATTTCCGTTGACCGGTGCCCACACAAAAGTGGCATGTGCCCAGTGCCACACAAATGGAAACTACAACCTGACCGCCACGGCTTGCGTATCGTGCCACCTGAAGGATTTCCAGGGGACGACGAATCCGAATCACGCTACGACCGGAATTCCACAGCAATGCGAGGTCTGCCACTCGACATCAGCGTGGCAGCCGGCGACTTTCGATCACTCCAAGACCGGATTCCCGCTCACAGGGGCGCATGTCAGCGTGACGTGTGCGCAGTGCCATACCAACGGGAACTACAACTTGAGCAGCACGACTTGCGTTGGCTGCCACCTGAAAGATTTTCAGGGCACGAGCAATCCGAACCACACGACTGCCGGCTTCCCGCAGCAGTGCGAGATTTGCCATACGACGTCGAACTGGAATGCGACGTCTTTCAATCATGCATCCACCGGCTGGCCGCTGACGGGCGCTCACTCCGGATTGCAGTGCAGCCAGTGCCACGCCAATGCGAACTACAACATCACAAACACGACCTGCGTCAGCTGCCACCTGAAAGACTTCCAGGGCACGAACAATCCGAACCACGTGACTTCGGGCTTCCCGCAGCAGTGTGACGTATGCCACAGTACGGCAGCCTGGAGTCCCGCAAGCTTCAACCACAACAACACCAGTTTCCCGTTGACGGGAAAACACACGTCTGTGCCGTGTGCAAGCTGTCACGTGAACAACAACTACACCACGGTTCCGACCGATTGCTTCAGCTGTCACAAGATGGAGTACCAGGCCACGAACAATCCGAATCACCTGTCGGCGGGATTCCCGACCACGTGCGCCACTTGCCACACCACCTCGAGTTGGCTGGGAGCCACCTTCAATCACACCTGGTTCAACGTCAATCACGGCAACGCAAACGGAGTCTGCGCGACCTGCCACACAAACTCGGCCGACTACAGCATTTTCCAGTGCACCAACTGCCACACGAAGTCGAACACGGATGGCGATCATCGCAACGTTAGCGGTTATGTTTACAACAGCGTGAATTGCTACCAGTGCCATCGCAATGGCGGCGGCGGATAGTCAGTGCCGGCGAACGTTCAACATTGATCTCTCAGGGAATGGAGTAGGGCGTGAGGCTTTTTCGCAGTTTTGGAATTCTGTTGGCGCTGTCGTCCACTACGTGGGCGCAGGCAGCGCCGGATTCCACAAAAATTCTCAATATTTCGGCATCCGCGAAGGGCGGCAACACTCTGGTTGAGATTACGTTGACCGATCGCGCCGGAACTCCACAGGTGTCGGTCGCGTCGAATCCCGACCGCATCTTTGTAGAACTGCCAGGAGTTGTTCCGGGCGACTGGCACATGCCCGTCACCATCAATCATGATGGCGTGAACACAATCGAATCGATTGTCGACAACAATCCCCATCATCCGGTTACTCGGGTCGCGGTCGAATTGAGCACGGCCCGAACTTACAGCATCGCTATTGACGGGAACAAAGTTCTACTGACACTGCGGCCTCCGGAAAAACCCTCAACCGAAACTAAGAAGCGGCGGGGACCCGCTGGCGCCGCATCTGCGCCTCTTATCTCTCGAATGCATCGACGGGACGAAATCCCGCAAGCAACAACTTCGCAAGCGCAAGCTTCCATTCTCAATCCTCCGCCTTCTTTGCCTCCAATCGTGCCCGCGCAAGAGAGCGGAGGCACTCAGACACCTGCTCCAGCCATCACAGGTGCGGTCACGGCTGCCCCAACCACCTCGCAATCCGATGCGACAGCGCAGCAGGAAACAATTGTGGGCAATGCCGACCCGAACGCGGCTTTCTCCCAGGCCAATCCAGATGTGCATGTTGCTTTTCGCGTGAAGTATGTTGCGGAAGGAGTGGCTTACCTCGAAGGAGGCCGCAATGACGGCCTGACCGAGGGCATGAAACTCGAGGTCAAAGCCATCGACCCGGCAGAGAAGACAACCGCGAAAACCAGTATAGAAGCTCAGCCGGTGGCCGAACTGGAACTGGCCTCGGCCGCGCTTTCATCCGCGGTGGGAGAAATTCATAACCCGACCCGGCCTGTGCAAGTCGGCGACTGGGCCTACCTCTCAACCGAAGATACGCAATCCCTGATCGCTCAACGTTCGCTCAGCGCAACACGAAAGTATCCAGTTGTCATCGCTTTCAGCGAAGGGGACACGCTTGACGACGAAGCGCGCGTGGTGGTTCCGCGGCCGCCCCTCCCCGAAATCAACCGGGCGCGAGGGCGTATTGGCTTCGACTACTCGGGCGTTTCCACCCACGACGCCGGGAGCGGTCTAAGCTCGAACGCGGGCGTGATGATTCGCACCGACATCACTCGGATCAACGGCACATATTGGAATCTGAACGGCTTCTGGCGTGGCCGCCTCAACAACCAGTCGCATGCCGGGCAGGAGACGATTCAAGATCTGATCAACCGCACTTACACCATTGGGCTGACCTATGACAATCCAAACTCGAAGTGGGTTGCCGGGTTCGGAAGGCTTTACCTGCCATGGGCTACCAGTCTCGACACAATCGACGGTGGTTATTTCGGACGACGCCTTACGCAAGGCGTGACGGCCGGAATCTTTGCGGGATCAAGTCCTAACCCAACTTCATGGAATTACGATCCGAACCGGCGCATCGGCGGCGCTTTCGTAAACTTCGAAGGCGGATCATTCGACAACATACGGTTTACCAGCACATCAGGTTTTGGTCTCGGACTACTGAAGTGGAACATCGATCGCCCCTTCGTATTCCTCGAGAACGGTATCTTCTACAAGCGATACCTCTCGATCTACCATGCCCTGCAAGCCGACAGTCCCAGCGGGAATCCGCAGGTGGCGGCACCGGGGACGGGGATCGGCCGAAGCTTTTTGACGGTGCGCTTGCAGCCCACGACTCGCGTTGAGTTCGATCTCAACCACACCTATCTGCGCGATATCCCGACATACAACGCATCGCTGGTCGACACCGGACTGCTGGACAAGTACCTCTTCCAGGGCTTCAGCGGGGGCGTGCGGGTCAAGGTCGTGAACGATATTTGGGTTTACAACCTGTTGGGGCGCAGCAATCGCTCGGGCGATGCCAAGTCTTCCTGGAACCAGCTCTACGGCGTGACGGTCGGCCGCATGCCGTGGATCGGCACGCGAACCGATCTGCACTACTCGAAGTTCAATAGCACCTTCGGTAGTGGCTCCTACACCTCGCTCTCCATGTCGCGGAACTTCAACGATAACCTGCGCTGGGAAGTTCTGGGCGGAAGACAGTCTTTTGCCTCTTCAACAACGCGAGACATCTCACACTTCGTTACGGGGACGTTTGAAGCTTCCCTGGGACCCCGCTACTTCGTGCAATCCGGATACACCTGGAATCGCGGAGCCGGGCAGAACTATGACCAATGGATGTTCACGTTTGGCTACCGCTTCGACTCGCGGATGAAAGGGAAGTAGAAAGCCAGGGCACTCTGGCGGAACAGTGAAGGCTGGAGGCGCGGGTCGGAATCGAACCTCTTTGAGAAATTGACGGCGCGTAACTTATTGGTTCTACGATACTCAAAATGCACACAAAACGCAGCATCCGCACTTCGTAAGCACAAATAAGCACAAATAAGCACAAAACGACACGCGGGCTCTTCCGAGGGCCAGTTTCTGCGCCGAAATATTCCTGCTCTGCTTGGCCACTGCGGTGCTAACGTTCTCCATTGCCGGTCTCCTTTTTATCTGTGCTTCGAGCACGTCGATAACTTGGGAGCGTACATCTCATCCCGTCCGGAGACCTTCTCATCCCATCTGCTTTCAAAAGTTACTTCCGGCTTTTTCGTGATGCGTTAAGAATCGTCGCAGAGCGACCAAGGTCAGCTTCCGACGAAACAAGCCAACCTCGCTCAGATCTCTGGGGTACAGACTCTCACTGCGATTCGGGGACGCTGACAGATTGCCTTTTCTTGCCTATGTCAGCCGCGAGAACCTTCGTTGTGACTTCGGGAAGTCGACCCCCATGGCACAGAAGACTCCAAACCCGAATCCTGCCGCTGTGAATACTGTGCTCCAGTGAAAGGTTGGGTCTGGAGCTCGTCCCCCTTTGTCGAAAGCCGTAAAGAGTGCTCCCAGGACGACGCTAGCGATGGCGGCCCACTGATAGAGCCTCAAGCCTGCAAGCACTTTTGTCTGCGGCTCACCGCGCCAAGCCTCTTCTACGAACCTTCCGGCGCCCGTCAGAATGAAGTAGAGGCCGACGATGAGATGGAGTGACGCATGCAGTGTCCACAAGCGGAGCAGGATGAGTGCCACCACGGCATTCCACAGGATCGAATACACGGGCGTCGGGTGTAATGGCAACGCGGTCCAGGGAGTGAATCGACAAACACGTGAGTTTGGCTGCAAGTAACGGATGCCGACGTTGGCTGGACTAGGCTTGCCATGGCAGCACCCTTGCACGAGGCAGCGCAATCTGCCTGTAGCTTGTGCCCATGGGCCACTCACGGAACAAGCGGCGAGGAGTAGCCAAATGCTGGTGTGAAAAAGAGGTGCCGCCAGCGCGCCCAGAGTACCTCCCAGTAATCCGCCGTAGAAGCCGTACGGCCTCAGCAGCTGGGGTGAACCCTCAACATACTGCGCCCAGAGAGCGGCACCAACTACGCCGGCGAGGGCGGCAACCAGAATGGCTGTCTGATGTCCGGGTCCGGTAAACACCGTGTCGATCCAAATTGCCAGAAAAGCCGCCAGTCCGGCGTATTCGCCATGATTGATGATGCGGACCGGACCGACTCTCCACTCTTGCCAGGAGTTTGCGATTCGGTCCGCAGTTGCCCGGATCATTTGCCATCCAGTCGACAGGTGAGAGGCGAAGGCAACCGTGGCCATAGCGCCCAGAATGCCGACCCAACCATCTTTAGAAAGAGTCTCGCCACTGATTGCTACGAGGCTGACCCAGCCGCCCGCGACCCAGCGCAGGGACGGCCATCGGCGCCCTACAGCTTGTGCGGCCAGCAACGCCCCTATCAGTGGGAACGAGGGGAAATATCGCCACTCGTTATCCGATAACGGCCGCCAGGGCACTCCGCGGCTGGGCAACAGGCGTGACACGAACGGAGACGTGGGCAAAACCAGCGGAATAGCGAGGAAAATCGCGACGGCGAAAGCTATTGCTCCAAGACCATGTACGGCAATCTCGCGGAGATTGCTTCGTGTTCGGGCGACCAGAGGTGTCAGTGCGAATCCAACGTAAGCGCTGGCGTAGATTACGTTCGAACTCTCGATCAGTAGCTGACTTTTATCGAAAGGTACGACATGGGACAAGGTAGGGACCGACCTACCCAGAAAATTTACAGCTTCGTAGATCACAAACCAGGGTGTGAGCATGAACGCGTAGCAAGCCAATCGGTCGGCGACCGAAGGTGGCAAAGCACTCTTCGCCGGCAACAAACTGTGCGGGTGACCTCCAAATCGCTTTTGAAGGTCGTGTCGCTCATATCCGAGGACAAGCGATGTGCACCCCAGAATTGCAAGCGGAGAGATCAACCACAATCCGCTCGCCGAGCCCTCGCTGATCGACACGCCAACGCATAACACACAGAACCCGCTGTAAATGGGATGAGGCAGAAAACGATAGACTCCGCGGGTGACGTAGCGAGGAGGAGGGTCTGCATTCATAGGCAGGCCACCGCCGTGAACCCAAAGATCCCTCATCCCCAAGAGCAAAAGCAAAGCTCCAATCGTTACGAGGGACAAACCAAGCGGCAAAGACCTCACCGGCGGCAGACGCACTATGCGTGCAGTGGCACTTGCCCAAGCGATGAGAGCGAGAGGCAAGAACACTACGAAAGTCGCACCGTAAAGAACTTTTCCTTGTGTAGTCAGGGCCAATCCACTACCTCGTGAATCGCCATACCGATCGAGTCAGGATGTCCCGGTCGCCGCAACACTGCGTGGCTCAACCACTTGCACTCCCGCATATTGAGGATAGAACTTGGAAATAGCCGGTCGAGCTGAGGAATGACCGACAACGCTGTCGAACCTAGGAGCCCTTCTCGCAGTATGGTTCCTGTGTCAAGGCTCAGTACGGCAGCGTTTTCTGCGAGGACAAGTTCGCCGTCACCGATCTCTGTGGCGCACACACTCGAGCCGTTGAAATATACAACCCTGGTGTTGAAGGACCCGCTCCAGTCAATCCACACCAGCGCGTCCGTCGCGTTGATGAACCGACCCCAACGTAGCCGACGGATGGGAAGTAGCCAAGGCGCAACCGAGAGCCGCAGATGCTCCGCGTAGCCCCAACCCTTGATCGCAGGCTCTGGATCGATCTGAACGGCGGACGCGGCACGTGGCGCGAGGCAGTTCCATGCCAGCGAACCTGACTCCGACTCAAAAAGAACGTTCTCATGACGAGGGCTCAAATCATGCCAGGTCCCCTTAGCTCGCCAGCGGGGGGATTCCCATGCAATCTGGTCAGCGTGAAGCGCGGGTGCTGGGTGCTTTCGCAATGAATAACGAGCGCGTGCGGGGCACCCGGCCCTGCGCGTCAGCAGGCTTGCGTAGGAAAGCGCCACCGCGCGCCAGCGTAGTTCCGCATGGTAGATGATTGCAGCATCGCCATCATCCGAGATGCAGTCCGCGTACCATTTGGAAAGCTCAAAAGCAAGCATTCCGATCCTTCAAAATACGTCTTGACGTTGGACCTTTAACCGCACGCGATTCCCACTGCCGCTGCTAGCATAGAAATACGCGACAACTCTACGCGCTTGCTCTCGTTTAACTGCGGCCAATTCATAACACAAACGAGAGAGAGAATCGCCACGCTAAACGCAACTTTTGCGACCCAGCCAGTCGCGATCATAACTCCGCAGGCTAGCGATAAAACCATGATGAATATGCCAATCCGTTTTGTGCGAGCCTCGCCAAAAGCAACAGCGATGGTGACCATGCCCGCGCTGCGATCACCCCGGACCTCGTTGGCATCCATAAAGGCCTCTCGCCCCGCTACGAAGATTGCTAACAATCCATAGGCCGGCCACGCGTATTGAGCACGACTGACTGCGGAACCGTAGTACAGGGGCACGACGGATAGTGCAGCCACGTAAAACCCCTTGATTAGGGGAAGGTAGCGAGCGGCTGGCGTGTATAGAATCAAAGCCAAAGCCGTGACTGCCAATACTTTTCCGCCCGAACCAACAAAAGCTGATACAGCATAGGTGGAGAGAAGCAAGGCTACCGCAAACAGCATCGCCGCTTTTCGAGACAACATACCGGTCGCAATGGGGCGCATTACACCAGCGGCTGCATCCTTGTGAGAATCCAGGATGTCGTTGACGACGAAGCCAAATGCAGTCAGCGTAAACATTGCAAGTCCTACGAGGATGCCCCTGACAGAAGGTCCAGTGCGAGTCCAAAATACGGCGCCCGACAAAGTCCCCGCTACAAGAGATGACATCGGTCGTGTCGACCCGATCGGGCCCCTTAGGTTCGCCAACATTATGCTGCTCAATCTCGGAGATGCGGGGCGCACGATCATCCCCGGGGATTGTAGAACTTGGGCTCGAATAATTTCCAAAATGTTTTTCATGGGGTGCGCCGCACAGGGTAACCGCATTTAGGGAACCGACATCCAGGAACCGTCACTCAACATGAAGAAAACCAGAGGTAGCTCTGGGCGAGTGGGCGGCAATCCGGAAACTATCCCAAGGGAATAACTGTCGTAACATCCCCATCTCTAGCAATGTCGGCGGTGTCAAGACGTTTTCGAGCACACACGGCATTCGCTCCGAGCTGCTATCTCCAATCGTGAGACCAGCGCGAACGCTAACCAACTTAAAAGGTTATTTTGAAAAAAGCCTGCCCTCGGCGAGGCGTGTTGCCCTGACAAACCACGCCGGGGGAAACCTTCCCAAAATTGAAATTCGTATTGTTGGGGTCGAGTCCCCGTACGTCATAGGGGCTGGTGTCCATTTGATCGCCGCCGCAGACTCTCATTCGGTTGAGAACATTGTCGAACTCCACTCTCAACTCAGCCTGAACTCTCTCGCCCAGGAAGAATCGCTTGCTGAGTCCCAGCGTTTCGTTGCTGTCAAAAGGATTTCGCAGGCCGGAATAAAACGGAACGGCATTGCCGATTCTCCACGCGCCTGGAAACTGAAACTTCTTTACGTTGAATACCGGCAGACCTTTGTAGTAGTTGTCCCAATTCACGTTGAAATCGCCAGGCATGATATTCGCGCGGTTAGAGATGGTGAAGGTCGGACGGGTTCGACCTACGCTGATCTGTACCGGCGTCCCACTCATGTACTGGAAGTGTCCGGAGAAAGCCCAGCCACCCAGCAGGTTCTTCATGAAGGTTCCGCCATGGTTTAAGAATTGTTTCCCCGGTCCAATCGGGAGTTCATAAACCTGGCTGATGCTGAGCACATGAGTGCGATCGTCCCGAGCGACGGACCACTCGCTCTCGGGATTGAATTGATTCAGGCCCCGAACGTTCGAACTCGATACGGCACTATCTGTATTCGAGAAGGACTTCGACAGAGTGTAGGCCACCAGCACGGTCAGGCCGCTCCCCGTGCGCTTTTGAAAGCTGACTTGGAGCGCGTCGTACTTGTCTGCGCCGGTTGTATCGAACGGGTTTTTGATGTCGCGGAATTGCGGGTACGGAGTTAACGTCCGGATCAGAGGCCTGTCTCCCCAGTCGTTCAGGTAGTTGTTGTACGGTGTGTAGCGTCCCTCGAACTGTCCGAAACCCAGATGTTTTAGAACAGCCTGACCGTCGTCGCTCATCCACCTTTCCGCCAACACGCAGTCCGTTTCCTGGAATAGACCGTCCGGGCACAGAGCCGGAATTTTAGGATCCAGCTCACTCCGCCTGATCAAGGCGGCCGGCAAGTGCAAATCATGGGTGTGCACGTAAGCCACAGACGTGAACATCTTCCATGGCAATTCACGCTGCACGCCAACAGAGAACAACTCGGTGTAGCCCTGGTCGACGTGCCTGTGAATCTCACTGGGATTAACCACAAATAGGTAGTCGGGCGAGGGTCTGGAAGGTAAGGGAAGCGGGTTAGTGTCCCACTGGCCTAGTAGAGGAATTTGTGAATCACTCTCCAGAGTGAAATCGCCATTCAAGTTATTCCCAAAATTTACAGCAACCTGATTAGTCCCATACTCGAATGCACCAGTATTCAGGAAGGTGAATGACATTCCCGCTTGCACCACAGTTTTGCTATTCAACTGATACACGAATCCCAGACGAGGACTGAAATGCCGCCACTGCATATCGGGGTGGTTCCATCCCGAGCAGTCCTTACAGTTTTTCCCCAGGATGGACATCGCACCTAGTCGCGGCTGGCCGGTGGCCGGGTCGATAGCGTGCAGATTTGGCTTCGTTGCATCGAAGAAAACCAGTGGATTGGCGTTGTTGTCGTTCGAAAACGGAAACGCCAGATCCCATCGGAGACCCAGATTTAAGGTAAAGCGCGGAGTGATTTTTATATTGTCCTGAAAATACGGGGCGATATAGAAGTTGCGCAACCTCGTCATCGGAGTATTCGAACGCGCGGCGCTGTCGACGTTGCCGAGCAGGAAACTGGCAAACCCGTTGCCTGTAAAACCGCCTTCAGGATCGTTCACTGGGTCAGCGGTCGTTCTGGCGTGGAAGTAGAGATTGCCGGCACACTCTTGACATTCCTGGTCATCCTGGAAAGTGCGGCGAATCTCCATTCCAAAGTTCAGGGTGTGGCGACCTCGCGCGTACAGCCAGTTGTTGGCAATTCCCAGTCCATGTTTTCGATTGATGGCATACAGCCATCCGAACGTGCCCCAGTTCACGGGCAGCCAGGGACCTCCGACAAAGTTGATTCCCGGGAGAAATCCTCCCCCACCGGGAGAGGGCTCGACCCCGGCAAAGCTACCGATGGGTTTCTGCTGATGGTAGTTAAAGATTTCACTGATCCAGCTAACACCCCCGGTCATATTCAGCCGGGGCGTAATTGCATGTGAGTAAGTCACGAGCAGACCGCTGCCAAACCAACGATTGGTGGTTGTGTTGTTCAGAGGATTGTCGACGAAACCACCGGCGATCTGTTCCTCGTTTCGCCAGTATGCTCCATGAATAGCTTGCCTGGAATTGATATTGTGGTCGAGGGTGAAACCCCACACGATATGCGCCAGAAGTGGGACAAACCCCGGCTGAAAGTTATTGATTTCATCGGAAGACGTAGGCTTGGGAATAAACCCCAGCAGCGATTTCGAAACCGTGCTGAAACAATTTTTCGGGATGACATTGCCCGGGAACTGCTCCCCGGGGGCGGCGCCGGGTACGCATCCGGCGGGCATGAGCGAAGCGTCAGCCTGCCACGCAATGGGCACAAAAATTCGAATCGGGTTGGTCTCACCCGGAATAACCAATCCGCTGAAGTCGCCATTCGCGATCGCTTCAGTTGGAACTGTTACCGCAGGTTGTGCAGAGGTCTGGCGAAACTTTTCGAGGCTCACGAACCAGAATGTCTTGTCGTGCCCACCGTGGAGTTTCGGAATACGCAGGGGACCTCCCACGGTGAAGCCCCAATCGACTTCGTGATCCGTATTCGGCTTGCCGATAATTCCTCGATCGTTTGGGTTCACCCCGTTGACAGCGCCCGCGGCGTCGAAGAAGGCGTCGCGATAGACCGCAAAAGTGTTTCCGTGGATCTTGCTGGTGCCGGACTGAAACTGATACTGCGCGACGCCTTGCCCAAGGCCATATTGCGCGGAGAAGGCGCTCTGCAGAACAGTGAACTCCTTGACCAGGTCGAATGGAGGATTGATGTAATACTGGCGGCCCTGAAATTCTGCGAATGCAATGGGCACTCCGTTGAAGACCACTTCATTCTGAAAGTCCACTCCGCCATTGATGCGTCCGTCAGTCGAGACTCCCGGGGTTAATCCACCGCTAATGCGCCCGACAGACGATACCCCCCGCGCCGAAGCACCATCGGTCATAGTGACCGTGGTTACGCCCGGCGGCAAACACATGAAAGGAGTGTCAATCTGCCGGACTGTTCCTTCCACCAGCTGCGGCAATTCTTCGAGAAGCTTGTGTTGGATGGTGGTGCCCAGCGTGGCCTGTTCGGTCTCGAGAGAAATCTCGGGGGCGTTCACTTCTACGGTTTCGCGGGCATTGCCCACCGTCATCATGATATTCGCGGTCGAGTTCGTCGCCGCCTGCACCAATACGTTCTTCTGGACCGAGGACTTGAATCCCGGCTTCTCCACCATAACCGTATAAGTACCTGGATTCAGATCAGTGAGGCGATAGTTTCCCACCGAACCACTCGTGGTGTTGCGGCGAACGCCAGTATCTGTGCTGGTAATTGTGATTTCAGCGTTGGGAATCGGTAACCCGGCCTGATCGGTCACCGTACCCTGAATTCCACTTAGCGCCTGCGCATGTAGCGTCGGCGAAGACAGGATCAACAGACAAATGACCAAGCCGGCCGCTACACACTCCGCTCTCCGAACCATCAATTCGCGATCGTGGGCTTTCGCCACCGGGCCCAGATTCCGCATAGACCTTCTCCCGCTTGTAGCTTGGCCTCTGGTGCGGCGTGAAAGATCGGATAGGGGTAGGTGGGTTCTCGGGGGGCGGCACTCCCACCCTCACGCCGTCCTCAATATAGACCCGGATGCGTCAAGATGTGAGACAAATTCTGGCTAACCTCCACGGTGCGGAAAACCGCTATCGACGGGGATCCCCATACCCTCAAGCATTTTCTGAAAGCGCGGGTCAGATTGTAAGGGGTCAAATTCCTCGCGGATCGGGAGCCAGAGACTTACATCCTGCCCCCGCCTCTGATACGACGCTTCCAGCGCTTTGAGGGCTTCCTCTCGCATCCCCAAGTGCATGTAACAGGTAGCGGCGTGGACGCCAATGCGTTTGTCGAGCGGGATATTATTTAACTTCTGCTGCCAATAGCCGCGCTCTCCCCCGGAGGCGAGCGCGGCGAGGAGGCCTGGGACCTCGGGATTGCCGGGGTCAGCCCCTTCCAGAGCTTTCTGGTACTCACCTTTCTGCTCCAGGCTCACGTACAGGCGCCAATGGGCAGGTCCGAACGTGGGATCGGCTTCGCGGGCGGCGCGGATGACACCCAGGGCCTCATCATACTTACGAGCGCAGAAATAGACGTGCCAGGCAAAAGCATTGGTCTCTACTGAAATAGGGTCCAGACGCCTTGCCAATTCGATCTGCTGGATGCCTTCGTCAAACTTCCTGCGGTGCGCCAGCACAACGCCGAATATCGCGTGGGCCCTCGCATAACTAGGGCGGGCGGCGATGGCTCGGCGGAAGTATTTCTCGGATTCCGTTGGATTCCAGTCGGCTCCAGAAACTACCCCGAGCACCATTAGCGCTTGCGCCTGCGACCCGTCGATTGCCAGCGCTCTGTTGGCTGCGTCCCTGGCTAGCGGAAAGGCTTGCCGATCGCCAAACACAGCCATCGTGTGGAGCGCGTCAGCCAGGCCCGCCCAGGCCTCGGCGCTATCCGGATCCACCTGGGTGGCCTGGCTGAAAAGATCTCTTGCCTCAACGGCATGCTGATTGGTCAACGCGTAGGATCCTCTGAAATAGAGGTCTGCGACCTCTGGCTTCATGGGGTGAGGACGAGACAGCTGGTCACGCTCTTTCGGGGTAACGACGGCCGAGATGCTTTGCGCAATCTCCCGCGCCAGCTCTCCTTGCGCGGTGAGGATATTGCTGGCTTGGATTTCGTAGGTGTGTGCCCATAAATGACGATCAGAAACCGCATCAATGAGCTGAACCGTGAGGCGGATCCTATCGCCGGCTTGCGCCACCGAACCCTCCACCAGGCTCTCGACACCCAAGCAACGCGCCATCTGGGAAGCAGGCTTCTGGGTACCGGAGCAAGCAGTGGACGATGTATGTGAACTCACCCGGAGCGAGTTGATCTGGGCGAGGTTCGTCGTGAGTTCGTCAGTCACGCCGTATGCGAGAAATTGCTGGCTTGGATCGGCGGACAGACTTGCGAGTGGGAGCACTGCGATCGACTCGATTGGGTGGGGGCGCAGCGAAAACCACGCAACCAGCCCTGAAACAAGAAGAAAGACGGAGGCACCAGCCCAGATGAGCCTCCGCGAGAATGGGCTTCGATGATGCTCTTCCTTCTTATTAGGTGTCGGCCCTAGCGGCGCGAACGACAAATCCTGGGAGGGCTCGGCAACAGGAACGACAGGTGCGATAAAGCGATATCCTCGGCGGGGCAACGTTTCCACATAACGAGGCTCCGTGGCGGAATCCTCGAGAACCTCGCGAATCTTGTTGATCGCAGTCCCCAGACTGCGATCGAAGTCGACAAATGTGTCTGCAGACCACAGCTTCTGACAGATCTCTTCTCGTGTAATGAGCTCTCCGGGACGCTCCAGAAGCATAACGAGCAACTGGAAGGGCTGTGCCTGCAGGTGCACTTTTACACTCTCTTTTCGCAACTCGCCAGAGTGCAAGTCCGCTTCGAAAGGGCCAAAGGAGAGCCGACGCGATGTGGAAACCGGGCTGAACACAGGCTCACCGCCACCCGCGAGACTATCAGGGAGTACGAAACGGATCAAAAGATATTCACTGCAAGCTGATCTAACTCCTCTCGTTTGAGCCACCTGGTCCTGTTAAAGAAGAGTTAAAGAAGAATTGAAGAGCACGCCATTGCCTGCCGGCGCGACGTGTAGGACTGTGTGCCGGCCGCATCAACACCTCCTCGAAACTGGGAGGCCAAACAAGAGATGCGACTCCAGGAGAGTGCAATGAAAGCAACGTTGAACAAACTGATAGCAGCTCTGGGTGTGATGTTGGTCGGTACGATCCTCACCGCGACCGCGAAGGCCGAATGCGGAAGTCTGCAACTTCCCAAAGGCAAAACATCCATTCAACCTCAATCGTGGCGAGGAGAAAGCGAGGTCGCACCGTTCTCGCTGCTGCTGGCCTCTGATCGCGAATCAAACGAGCCGATCGTGGGGTTCTGGAGGGTAACGGCGATCGCCAAGGGGAACTCCGACATACCGGATGGTGTGGTGATAGACAATGCCTTCACCCAGTTTCACAGTGACGGCACGGAAATCACGAATTCCTCACGTCCTCCGGTCACCAGCAGCTTTTGCCTGGGAGTTTGGAAGAAGGTGGGGCCTTCGCACTACAGGCTTAATCACTTCGCAATCAGCTGGGATCAGAACAGCAATCCCGTCGGTCCGGCTCATCTCCGCGAGGATATCGTCGTGAGTCCCGACGGGAAGACCTTCACCGCGACATTTTCCGTCGATCAGTTTGATCAATCGGGAAACGTATTGGCTCACGTCACCGGACAATCCATCGGGAAACGCATCACCGTGAATACTCCGGCGGGCGACGTGATGTAGCGAGCGGGGCGAATGTCGGTGGCGATGCGTTAGCGCCAGGGGCTCCAGTCAACAAGAGATGAGAGGTGAAGATCGATGAACTGCTTACACGAAAGCACTCCTGCAATCAATCACCAACAGTTCGATAGAGTATTTTGCAACAGGAGCCGCTGCGCACTGCTTATCACAACGTTAGCGGTAACATTGATATCCGCCGGCTGTGGATCGACATCCACGCCCGTGACTACGGGCCCCCCGCCCCCGCCGCCCACGAGAGTATTGGTCTCGCCCCAAACGGCAACCTTACACCGCGGTGACACTCTGGCGTTCACCGCTACGGTGACTGGGCAGACCGATCAGACCGTGTCATGGAGCGTGACAGGTCTCGGAAGCATCGACAGTGCAGGGCTGTATACGGCCCCATCCACTGTCGATGGAGCCTCGGTAGTTGTTACCGCCACCAGCACAGTCAAACCTAGCGCGCACGCAACAGCCACCGTAACACTGCCGACGGTGCCGTTCTCGATCACTCCCGCAGCCATTGCTGTTGCTCCGAGTGCGACTCATGCCTTCAGTGCAACCATAACCGGGCTAAGCAGTAACCAAGTGAACTGGGCGGTTCAGGGCACTGGCGGAGGAACGATCACCAATGCCGGCCTGTACACCGCGCCCGCAGCCCTTGGGACAGTTCATTTGATTGCGACGTCTAAGGCCAACGCAAATTACACTGCCTCTGCCGTCGTAGTCGTAACGAACAATCCCCACTCCTTCTTGCCGGCGGGCGACCTGCAGAATGCCCGGGAATTTCACACGGCGACTCTTCTGGCAAACGGAAAAGTACTGGTGGCTGGTAGTGGCCATCAGGATGGGTACTGCCTGAACGGAATTCCTTCGGCAGAACTGTATGACCCTGTCGCAAACTCATTTGCTCTTACTGGTGTGATGACAATCGGGCGCTACGCGCAAACTGCCACGCTTCTATCGAATGGAAAGGTGCTAGTGACGGGTGGTTTTTCTTCCGAATCTGACTGCCCTGGAGCGGGTATTACGCCAGCGCTGACCACGGCAGAACTCTACGATCCCTTCAACGGATCATTTGCGGCGACCGGCAGTATGGCAGAAGACCGCGGAGGACACACTGCGACCCTTCTCGCGAATGGGAAAGTACTCATCGCGGGTGGAGGAAAAATCGGCGGAGAACAACCTCCCTTCTTTGGAGATGGCTCAGTCGGAGCCGAAATCTACGATCCCGCGACTGGCGCATTCACTTCGACAGGGAACATGGGTACCGGACGAGTAGGACAGACTGCGACACTTCTAAGCAATGGCAAGGTCCTGATTGCAGGAGGGTGGACAGGGTCGCAACCGACCGCAACGGCGGAACTCTACGATCCAGGGACCGGAACCTTCAGTTTGACAGGAAGCTTGACGTCCGCGCGTGCTGGGCACACAGCGACCGCACTCCAAGACGGCAGGATACTCATCACCGGAGGATTCACCACTTATCACGCTGGCCCCGACCAGCTTGGGACTGACACTGCCGAAATCTACAACCCAACCACCGGTCTGTTTCAAGTTACTGGGTCCATGGCCGTGGCGCGTTGGTTGCATACCGCGACGTTGCTGCCAAACGGCACGGTACTAGTGGTGGGGGGAGACAGCGTGGTCTCCGAACTCTATGACCCGGGCGCGAAATCATTCTTACCTTCTGCATCCACCGAAACAAACCGGTCGGGGCACTCCGCAACCCTCCTGCAGAACGGGAACGTAATTGTGATTGGGGGGTTCGGATCGTCTGGATCGCTTGGATTCTGGTCTCCTTTGGCCACCGCAGAGTTCTATCAATGAGCCGGGGGGATTCGGTCTCGACCGCGCCACTAAATCGAAAAGGAGTTTCACATAAAGACGACCGCAGCAAAGTTATTCGCGCCAGGCGAACACCCCGGCAAGCGACGTGTTGTGAGTGCGCAGCAAGCTACATCAAGCAACGACTACAGCAGGGCGGAAAAGAGGAGAACACCATGAGGCAAAGAGCACGAATTCTTGCGTTAATTGTACTGGTGGTCATGGGCGTGTCACGCCAGTACGCTCAGGCAGCGAACCTAACCGTTAATTGCGACAGGAGAGAAACGATTCGCAAGGCCGTTAAGCTATTGGCGGACAGCAATCCGCAAGGGCCAAATACGATAACTGTTGTGGGCAACTGCAGAGACAACATAGTGGCTCAAAGTATGGATCGACTAACACTGATCGCTAAGAACGGAGCGTCGATCACCGATCGCTCCAACGGAACCTTACCGGTCGTGAATATCAAGGACTCGCACAGCGTAACCATGCAGGGATTCACCGTTAACGGCGGTGCCGGAGGAGTGAATTGTGGCAGCACAAGTGTCTGCTACCTCACGGGCAACACAGTTCAGGATGGTGTAGGGGCCGGTGTATCTGTAAGTGGTGGGTCCCACGCCTTCCTTGAAAGCAATGTGATCCAGAACAACGGAGGCATCGGTGCAAACGTCGAAGATGGCTCGCAAATGTTCAGCAGTAACGACGTCTTCCAAGGCAACGTGGTTTCTGGAATCGCCCTATTCGGGGCTTATTTCGTAGCTTCCAATTCCAGCATGTTCAACAACGGAGTTGGCATTCTTGCAGCCGAGTCCAACCTGCGACTCCTGGGCGGCACTACAATCACCGGCAGTATCGGCAATGGCATGACGATGCGCGCAGGCTCAGCAGCAGTTTTTCAGGGTGCGACAATCGTCAGCAATGGCGGGGACGGCATCCATCTGGAAGATGCTTCTTTCGCGGGCTTTCAAAGCGCCACCGTAACCGGTAACTCGAGCGGTCTGGACGTGAACTGCGCCCCGCAATTTACGATTACTCACTTTGTCACGCGTACAGGCGGTATTACAAACTGCGTTGAGCCGTAGCAAATGGGGCCGCCTCGATGGGGGGCGGTCCCATTCTTTGTCGACTCCCTCCTCAACGCTTGCTTTTGGGGACTGTGGTTCCGCGGCTCGATCGGATTGCGACGAGCGTCGTGAGAACGAGGTAGTTCGAACATATGACCAAAACTTAAAGACCTGTACTAATATTCCCACGGCGACAAGTATCCCTCGTCACTTGAATCGCAGGGGCCGCCACTGACGATATAGTTTCCTCGGATCAAACCATCGTCATCTGCGGTTCCGACAAAACTGACCGAAGCATTGCTGGTCTTGATTTCAAGATACACAGACTGGCCCAGAACAAAGCTGGCGGAGGGAAATGTTCCCGGCGTGATCGTCCCCGAGCCAAAGCAGCCGTCGAACGTGACAGCTCCGCCTACACCAAAGCTGCCCTTCGAATCGGCGTTGCCTTGAACCAGCTGGGCGGGTTAACCCCACCGAAACAGCTCACAAGGCTGATCTCTGCCCTTCATCCCTGAGTAGTTTCAGTGTTTGCGGAGCTTCTGCCCGAACGACCGCGACTTTCTTTCGAGCTAGGGTTCCTGCCCTCGGAGGGGGCTACAGAAGAACAGATCGAATCGCCGGGCGAGTTCATTCAAGCATTTTCATTATCAAGCAGCTCTTTCTCCCTTCGAAGGTAGGGGAAGGAACTCGTGGGCCAAACATGGCAGCCAGAATTCTTAGTAATGAGCGGCTTGTGGCGGCGAAACGCGTTCGTGGCCGGTGCGTAAAGCGCACCTGGTAGGCATTTACGAAGGGTGTGGGTGCATAAATGCAGATGCAGGTAGGAATTACGCAGGAACCAAAGGATGCCGAAATTGCCGGGAAGGTGCGTAACGCAAGAAGGGTCCGCTGAAAAAGGATGACGTAAATCATAGGCCAAGTCGCAACCCGAATCAGAATAGTCGGTGCGGCGACTACGCGGATGGGCGAGAGTTTCGGAATGCGATCGATCCATCGCCCCTCGTAGCAGTACCGCAGAAAAGTTTTCAGCCGTCCTGCACCTTTCCACGGGTTCACGACGATGGATAGAGCGAGTCCCAATCGCCCTTGTACTCGGTCAGTCTTCCATTGTGATTTCCGCCGGCAGGCTCTTCGCGCGGCGACTCAGAAGCCTCTGCAACCTGCCTAACTCTCTGCTGTATTTTTCACCAGACCCGACTGCACGCCTTGGCTCACCTTTGTCAGCCCGGAACAACGCGATGGCGCGTTCGACGGTAACCCGGTCCGTGCGCTGGAGGATCGGAACCCCGATTGCGCCCGCTTCAAATTGTGCTACGAGTTTTCGCTTGGCATCCTCCCCCTGCGGCCAACTGCGGGTTTGGGCGGAGGCGCGTCTTTGTTTGCCGGCCTCGGTCCAGCGCAGGTGTTTGCGGCAGGCGCAACGACGCCAGTTTTCGTCGCCGGCATAAGTGCAGCCCGGACTGCGCCGGACGAAAATGTGGATCGACGGAATGCGTTGACGGAGGGTGAGCGAAGGGGCTGTGCTCGTCATTTTGGAAGAACGTCCAAAATTCCTGAACACAAAATTAGTACAAAGCTGAAGTATTTACAATTATGTTATTGAAAACACACACATTAAGGCTGGAGGCGCGGGTCGGAATCGAACCGACGCATAAAGGTTTTGCAGACCTCTCCCTTACCACTTGGGTACCGCGCCCTCGGATCTAAATTAGCGCCCCACGCTCAAAAAGTCCATGCCTTCGGTCGCGAGGCCTGAGAACGAAAATGCCCTCGCAACGAGGGCGTGGGAATCGAATGGAGCGGGAGACGGGATTTGAACCCGCGACTTCGACCTTGGCAAGGTCGCACTCTACCACTGAGTTACTCCCGCTCAGCAGCCGTCATTATAAACGAGCGACTAGAGCCCGGCAAACCTCCGAAGGTAACCTCAGAACGGTCTGGCCCTTTGTTTTCGAAGGGTTCAGGAGCTTTCGATGGTTGCCGGCCATGGGCTAGGTGCGCGAAGGCTGGCCTTCGTGATGGCCCGTCCACTGCGGGTCTTGCTCGGGTAACACAATCTCACCATCCCGCATGTGAATGATCTGATCGCCGTATTCGGCGGCTTCAGGATTGTGCGTGATCATTAAAACCGTCTGGCCTAGTTCGCGGTTCGATTGCCGAAGCATACCGAGCACGATCGCTGAGTTCTTTGAATCCAGGTTCCCAGTCGGTTCGTCGGCCAAAACTAGCGCGGGCTTGTTGATAAGGGCTCGCGCCAATGCAACGCGCTGTTGCTCGCCCCCCGACAACTCCGCCGGCCTGTGAATCAGACGCTTACTGATACCCAGCAAATCGGTAATGCGGTTGAAATGCGCGGTGTCGAACTCTGTTGTGCCGGCAATGTCGTAAGCGATTTCAATATTGGAGCGGGCATCGAGCGTTGGGAGCAGATTGAACTTCTGGAAAACGAAGCCGATCTTGCGCTTGCGCATGCGGGTACGTTCCGCATCGGAGAGTCGTGCAAAGTCATCACCATCAATGACGACGCGGCCGGAGTCGGCCCGGGTCAGTCCACCCAATAAATAGAAGAGAGTCGATTTTCCGCTGCCCGATGGGCCCACCACGCTGACGAACTTGCCTCGTTCAACGTTGAATGACACACCCCGGAGTGCGGGGACCTCGACCTTGCCGACGTGGTAGGTTTTCCGCAGGTCCACCGCTTCGATGAATGGCATGCAGAAATAACGATACTACAGAAGGACGGAGGAGTGCGGCAGGCCGGGCTACGCAGCTCCCGCCTGGATCGTGTTTGTCCGGCTTGGACCCCGCTTGCGAATTAATAGCAAACGTATGCGTTCCAGGAGTTCGGCCGGGACGTGCATCCCCTTCGGCAGAAACACGTCCGCCTGGGTGCGGTCGTAGATACGGACTTTTCCTGACAGCAGGATCGCGGGTGTTCGCGGAGATAGTTCCTTGATGGCTTCGATCAGCTTGGCGCCGTCAAGCCCGGGCATGATCAGATCGGTCAGGACCAGGTCGACCCCGCCCCGCTTGAACCGGGCCAGAGCGTCTTCGCCATTCTGGCAGGAGATCACCCGGTAGCCACGGGTTTCCAGCAGAACTTTACGTATGGAAAGGGATTGTTCGTTGTCGTCGACACAAAGGATCGTACGTTTCGGTTTCATCGATGACCCCGAATGCAAAGTTGCGGCGACCGCATGGAACGATGGAAAGATTTTGGAAAATCAGTAATAGAATTCATGGGAGATGCGAGAGCGACAAAAATCCTACGTGTCGATTGCCACGCTGTAAAGTGTCGCAAATGCTAATGGGAAATATTTGCTATTGACTTTTGCCTCGATCGTTCGCGTTGCCATTTTTCGCGCATAAGCTATCGATGTTCACACAATCATTTCGCCGCGCATGATTTCAACTGCGTTCCCGCCGACGCGTACGTTAACCACACGGTTATCAGATTTGGAAGCGCGCACGTAGATTCGGCTGGGCCGCTTCATCTCAATACCCTGCTCGATCAGCACGCGCTCGTCAGATTGCGCCACTCCGTGAGCCACCATCCATGCAGTGGCGCACCCGGCGGCCGATCCGGTTGCGGGATCTTCGCCGCCATAGAAAAGCATGCGGGCATGCAGCCGTGTACCGGGATCGGCGGTCTCACGGCAGACAAAGTAGAAAAACTTCCCCCCGCTTTGTGCCAGATACTGAGCAGAGCGTGCGGGATCGATGCGCAGGGTCTGCAGCACGGAGAGCTTGCGAATGGGCGTCACCGTGAACGGCACGCCCGTCGATATGGTTTCAATGGGAAGGGTTGGGTCGAGGTCGTCAAGCGGCAACCCGATCGCCGCCCCGACGGCTGCGCGATCGTGTTGCACCACGAATTGCGGATCCAATTGCGTCATTTCACCAAATGCCGGTCGGCCGGACTCATCTTCAAAGTGCACAGGTACGGTCCCGACATTCAACTGGAGCCGAACCTCGGGCGTGGCCCTGGAACCACGTAAGACGAAGGCGGTTCCCAAGGTTGGGTGTCCGGCGAAAGGCAATTCTTCCTGCACCGTAAAGATGCGTACGCGGACAGCTTTATTGCGCTCTGCTTCCGGGTCTCCGGGAAGAACAAATGTCGTCTCCGACAGGTTTGTCTCCCGTGCGATGTCTTGCATCTGTTCGGATGTTAGGCCTCGACCATCGAGGCATACGGCGAGCGCGTTGCCGGTAAGCGCTTGGTCGGTGAAAACGTCGATCTGCACCATCTGCAAACGTCGCGGTTCGGGTGGCATGTGGAGATTTTACCGGACTTCAACACAACCTGCGGCGCCTGCGATAACATAGATTGCGACGAAGAGAAATTACCAGCAACGCTGGATCTGGGCGTTCACCCTCTGAATCAAACCGGGCTCGCGACGAGTCCAATCCAGAATCAGATATTGAAAGACGAGAGGAAAGAATATGTCTTTGCGCATCAATTCAGAAGCACCCAATTTCACAGCAGACACGACGCAAGGGAAGATCAATTTCCATGAGTGGATCGGGGACGGATGGGCAATACTTTTCTCGCACCCGAAAGATTTCACGCCTGTGTGTACGACGGAACTTGGCTACATGGCAGGCCTGCAGCCGGAATTTGCTAAGCGCAACACGAAGATCCTGGGCCTGAGCGTGGACCCGGTGAATAATCATGGAAAGTGGGCCGCGGATATCGAGGAAACGCAAGGTCACAAAGTGACTTATCCAATGATCGGCGATCCTGAGTTGAAAGTCGCGAAACTTTACGACATGTTGCCCGCCGAAGCCGGTGAAAGCTGCGAAGGGCGCACCGCGGCTGACAATGCAACGGTACGCACCGTTTTCATCGTCGGTCCGGATAAGAAAATCAAATTGATGCTGGTCTATCCGATGAGCAGCGGACGCAACTTCGATGAGGTCCTGCGGGTGCTCGATTCGTTGCAACTTACGGCGAAGCACAATGTAGCCACGCCGGTGAACTGGAAACCGGGCGACGACGTGATCATTCCGACCTCGATCAACGACGAGCAGGCCAAGCAAAAATACCCCGCGGGTTTCAAGACGTTGAAGCCGTACCTGCGCATGGTGGCCCAACCCAAATAGTTTTTCCACGGGCGAGTTCCCCGACTCGCCCGATCGCATCACCCGGAAGCCGTTGATGTCGGGTCTGCGGAAGCGCATGGGGTCCGGTGATCCTCCCGGTCTTCAAAACCGGCGGACGGCATCCCTGATGTCGTCGGTGCGTTCGACTCGCACACGCTTCCGCCAGTTTGTTTTCAATATTCCGGATGCCTCAAGGACTAGCACAAAATGTGACGTGCCCTCGAACAAGGGCCTGCCTGATGGAAACGTGATAGATTCTTCGGGTTTGTGCGTCAATCGGCGGTCAAATCCGCGGCGCCCGTTGAGTGTTCTTTGCGGTTGTTCCTTGTCCTGGGCGTTTCATCGAAAAACGAGGAGATCAATGAGGAGCAACCTCGAGCGCACGCTTCACAGGGCAACAATGCGGCTTCTCTGCCTCATGACGGTCATCGTGGGCGTCTTCCTCACGACGGCGAACAATTCTTCGGCCCAAGCTGCAAAGGATCCGGACGGCTATCCCGCGTTGGTTCAGCTTTTTCAGCAGTGGCGGGAATTCGAGCATCCGGTGATGAAGAACAATGTCCCCGATTACAGCGCGAGCGCGATGACAGCCAAGGCTGCAGCTTTGCCCCAATGGCGAAAGCGGTTGGATGCCATTGATCCCAAGTCGTGGCCGATTGAACAGCAGAACGACTACAAGCTGGTCAAGGCCGAGATGAATGGGCTCGACTTCAATCTGAGAGTTCTCCGTCCCTGGGCTCGCGATCCGGCTTTCTATGTGAACGTGTTCTCCTCCCGGAGTGATATTCCCTGGCGTGAAGGTCCTGTCCCTTACCCCGAAATTGAACTCTACACATACCACTTCCCGCTGGACGCCAACGCGCAGACAGACTTGACCACCAAGATCGGCATGATTCCCGCCTTTCTTTTCGAGGCGAAGGAGAATCTCAAGGAAAGTAATGCGCGCGATCTCTGGGTCTATGGCGCGCAGGAGCTTCGCAATCAGTCCACCACCCTGCAATCGCTCGAAGCTGGCACACTCACGGTCCGCACTTTAGCCGAACACCAACAAGCCGGCTTGACCGGAACCAGCCCGGAGTTGCGCGCCGCCGTGATCAATGCTCGCAAGGCGACCGACGAATTCGTCGCTTGGCTCGAGAAACTGGCCCCTACTAAGACCGGACCTTCCGGAGTGGGCAAGGAGAACTACACCTGGTATCAGCAGAATGTGCACTTCATTCCTTATAACTGGGACGAGGAGGTCGTTCTGCTGCGCCGCGAGCTGGAGCGCGCCCAGGCATCCTTGCGCCTCGAGGAGCACCATAATCGCAACCTGCCTCCACTGGAGCCCGCCACCGATGCCGCAGCATTCGACAAGATGACGCATGATCGGCTGGATAAATTCGTCGACTTTCTCCTCAAGCAGGAGATCATCCCGGATAAGCCTTACATAAAGACGGCGCTCGCCGAAGAACTCGGGAGTTTCGTTCCAGAGGATCAGCGGGTGTTCTTCACACGCGTCACACACCGCGAGCCCATGCTGCTTCTTTCCCATGACTATCACTGGATTGATCTCGGACGGATGCGGGATGAACCGAATCCAAGTCCGATTCGCCGTAAAGCCCTGCTCTTCAACATCTGGGACAATCGCGCCGAAGGTTTTGCCACGGCTTTCGAAGAATTAATGATGCATGTGGGTTTGTACGACGACAATCCACGCGCTCGCGAGCTGGTCTGGATCATGCTCGCCAATCGCGCCGCTCGTGGACTCGCCTCCCTCTACGCGCAGGCCAACGTATTTACGCTGGAGCAGGCAGGACGGTTCCATGCCGAATGGACGCCCCGTGGCTGGGCCAGGTCCGGGGATTCGCTCACTGCGTTCGAGCAGTTGCTTTACCTGCGCCAGCCGGGCTATGGCAGTTGCTACATCACGGGCAAGCTGCTGGCCGACCGCCTGATCATGGAATATGGCCAACAGCAGGATCTCGCAGGCAAGCCTTTTGTGTTGCGTGATTTTCTCGACCGCTTTAACAGCGAAGGCATGATTCCAGTTCTGTTGATGGAGTCAGAGATGGTTCCTGCTAGCAGTGCGAGGCCTCTCGAGACTCGACATCCCTAGCAGCGCTTTAGAGCTTGTTTTATCAGAGTTAATTCTTAGGTGAACGAATAGCATGACAGCACCTTTCTTTACTGAGCAAACGCCCGTCACAAGTGTTGTACTAAACGTTATTGCGCACCTCTCGACACGCAGTCTGCACTCTGTAGCTGCACCAGACTTCTTCCAAAAGATGATAGATACAGATTTCATGCGCCTCGCGGTTCTGCTGGCGCAAAAAAGTTATGAAGAAGGAGGGTGCCCGATTGGCGGCGTCATTATCAGTAACGACACCCGACAGATTCTGGGAAAAGGACACAATACGTTGGTGCAGGAAAACCATCCCTACAATCATGGTGAAACTTCTGCCATTCGCGATGCGGGACGGAGAGATTTCAGCCTGACCACAATCTTTACAACGCTCAGCCCATGCGACGTGTGCGCCACGCTGATCTACATGCGACAGTTCAGCAGGGTCGTGGTCGGGGATGTCACGAACGCATCGGGCAATGAGCAACTGATCCGAGACAAAGGAATCCGAGTGGACATTCTCGAAGATCAGGAAGGGATTGCATTGTACGCGAAGTATCGTCGCGAGAAGCCAGATCAGGACAACGAGGACTGGAAAGGTTTGGCCGAGGTGCACAAGGAGCCAAAAACCCATTGAACAATTGTGGATTTGCCTCAGCGGTGATTCGATTATCTTCTACTCGGCCTCTGTTTGTAGTCGGTTGAGACTCTCAGATCTGGCTAGCTGAGAATTACGTTGTTCCCGCCCAAATCGCCCGCTTCCTCCTTCTCCGCGTTTCCAAAAAACTTTCTCGTCAATGAAGTGATCAGGCGAAAAATGTCGCTTATACGCGTGAAGGGACATCTCGGGACTGGCCAACGCGCTCCCGTATCCCCGGAGTCGCATTTTCGGGCTTCCTTTCACACTTTCAGGAGAGAGAGAACTATCATGTCAAAGCTGAACGTTATCCTCGTGACCGTCATACTGACCGTCACTTCTTTTGCCGGCCGCGGTCTCGCCGTCACCAACGCTGTTGTCGGAACCTGTAAAGCTGGTACGCAATTCGCCACCATCCAGTCCGCCGTCAATGCGGCCACTGCGAGCAGTACCATCCAGGTTTGTCCTGGCAACTACGCCGAACAGATCGAGATCAAGGCTCCGCTGACGCTCAAGGGCGTGGCGCTGGGTACGTCGGATAGCGTCGTCATTCATCCCCCAGCTAAGGGAATCACGCAAACCGCGCCGAGCGGGATATGGGGCACCTTGTTCCCCAATGTCTATGTGCACAGCACGGCCACCGCCGTGAACTTCAGCAACATCACCATCGACGGCAGCGGGGGAACGGCTTGCCCGCCCAGCGGCTACCGCGTCGGATTGCTTTACCAGGGAGCTACTGGCACGGTCACCAACTCGGCGTTCGTCAACTCCCCGCTGTGCGCTCGGTCGATGGCAGTGATGGCGGACGCCACCACCGCCTTCAACTTCACCAACAATGTCCTTACCGATTGCGGCGGCGTCTGCTTCGAACTGGACTTCTCCGACACCGCTGTAGTCACCGGCAACACCATCACGCAATTCAAGACCGCGTACCAGGGCATCGAAGTCCAAAAGATGGACGGACCCGCGACCATCTCGACCAACACCATCAGCGGAAACCTGGTCAACTCCGCCATACTCACCACCGACTCGCCTGACGTGACTATCAGCAGCAACAATATCGTCGTTCCGCAGGCCGGCAACGGTATCATTCTCCTCAGCGCCAACCGCAATAGTGTGCAGAGCAATCACATCTCGGGAGGCTTCGCCATCTCGATCAATGACAACGGAATTGGCACCGGCAATACCATCAGACTGAATGTCATCAAAGACGCGGTCTGCGGAGTTTTCGTCGAGGCTTCCAGCGGAGACGTGCTTACCCCAAACACCGTCTACACAGCGCAGAGCTCGACCTGCTACGCTTTTTAGTAGAAGCATGCGATGAGGACACAAGCGATGCGGGCCGGACGTCAGTCCGGCCCACACACCGTTAAATGTCGCGGGTATCTGCACTTGGCTGCACATGGATTGTTGTACTCTCATACCGCACACTAGCAACGACATCAGATTTCTTCCTTGAGATCTTCATCACCGCCGCTGCCAATGCTTTCCGCTTCGCGACGTGTCCGCCGCGAACCGACGGCTCGAGACCCCGATGCCGCCGGACAGTCCCGCCCCGTCCTGCGATATAATCCCCGCGTCCCTCTGGACGAACAGCCGCTATTTATCGGGGTTTCGACCATTGTTGAGTGAAGAAGACTCTGTTCCCGCGCCGCCCGGTCCTCCTGATCGCGAACGTGTGACCTTGCTCCTGCGCCAATGGAGCGGTGGCGACAAGAAAGCACTCGACGAGCTCATGCCGCTGCTCTACGATCAGCTCCACCGTCTGGCGTCGGCATGTCTGCGTTCCGAGCGGCCTGACCATACCCTGCGAGCCACCGCTCTGGTGCATGAAGCCTACCTGAAGTTGGTCGACTATAAAGTTTCCTGGGAGAATCGCCTGCAGTTTTCGGCCGCAGCTGCGCAAGTTCTGCGTCACATCCTGGTCGATTATGCCAAGGCATCGCGCCGTCAGAAGCGTGGCGGGGGCGCAGAAAAATTGCCGCTCGATGAGGCCCTGTTAGTTGGACCGCAAATCTCTTCCGAGATCCTCGAACTCGACGACGCCCTCAAGCAGCTCGCCGAGAACGACGCCCGTAAGAGTGAAATCGTACAGCTCATTTTTTTCGGTGGGCTGACCTACCATGAAGTCGCTCAAGCGCTGAACATCTCCCCGGTGACGGTTCATCGCGAGCTGAAGATGGCGAAGGCGTACCTTTATAGCCAGTTGGCGCGGCATACATAAGCGCAAGTACTTCAGGGGGAGCGACTCTGGCCAAAGATCACTGGCGGCAGCTGGAACAACTGTTCTATGCGGCTCTCGAACTCGAACCCCACGAGCGGGCCGCTTTCCTCGATGGCTCCTGCCCGAACAATCCCGAGCTGCGCCGCGAGGTCGAAAATCTTCTGGATTCCTCCGACCGGACCTGGGGATTTCTCGAGGATCCTCTGAGGGTGGCCGCCGGACAGATCGCGCAGGCCGGCCAACCCATCGGCGAGCGGTTCGGCGATTACAAAATCCTCCGCCTGCTCGGTGAAGGCGGCATGGGGCAGGTCTACCTGGCTGCCCGCGCCGACGATCTTTACCAACAGCAGGTCGCCATCAAGCTGGTCCAGGCGGGAACAGCACGCCATCGCGATCTCTTCCTGCGATTCACGGCCGAGCGCCAGATTCTTGCGAATCTCGTCCATCCCAACATCGCACGCCTGCTCGACGCCGGTATTGCCTCATCGGGCGCACCTTATTTAGTGATGGAGTACATCGCAGGCTCGCCGATCGACCGGTACGTGACGGCGAAGCAACTGTCGATCCGCGACCGGCTCGCTTTGTTTCAGACTGTGTGTGGCGCCGTCGAGTACGCCCATCGGAATCTGGTCGTCCATCGCGACATCAAGCCCGCCAACATTCTTGTTACCGAGCAGGGTGCACCGAAGCTGCTTGATTTCGGCATCGCCAAGCTTTTGCAAGCCTCGGAGCAGTCCTCCGCCGACCTGACCCGCGCTACCGAACGGCTGCTCACCCCGGAATACGCCAGCCCCGAGCAGGTGCGCGGCGAGACGGTGACCACCGCGACGGATGTTTACGCGCTGGGAGTCTTGCTGTACGTACTGCTCACCGGGAATCCCCCGTTCAAAATGGCGGACAAGAGTCCGTTCGAGGTGGCCCGCATCGTTTGCGACGAGACGCCGACGCGTCCCAGCAGTCGCGTCCCTCTCAAGCGCGAAGCCGACAAGCTTCGCGGGGAACTCGACAACATCGTCCTGAAGGCGCTGCGCAAGGAACCGGAGCGCCGCTATATTTCTGTGGAAGCGCTGTCGGAAGACATCCGCCGTTATCTCGAAGGCTACCCGGTGCAAGCTGCATCGGACAGCTGGGGTTACCGGGCGCGGAAATTTGTCGGGCGCCACAAGGCTGCCGTTACCGTCTCGGGACTGATGCTATTCACCGTGTTGGCATTCACGGTGGGCACGGCCGTGCTTGCGCAGCGCGCGCGCCGCGAACGACTTAAAGCCGAGCGCGAACGCGCTTTCCTCGCGCGCCTGCTCGCTGCAGCAACGCCCGAACAATCTCGCGGACGGTCGGTGACTGTCCGCGAAATTCTCGATCAGGGCGCAAAGAGAATTGATTCTGAATTGGCATCCGAACCAGAGGTTCAGGCCGCAATGTTGGATAGCATCGGTAACGCCTACCTCGCGCTCGGAGTGTACGACCAGGCCAATCCTATCCTGACGCATGCCTATGAACTGCGCCGGCGTACGCTGGGCGACGACCATCTTGATGTCGCCGCTACCGAAACCGCGCTTGGCACAGTGCTGGAGAATTCCGGTCGCTGTCCCGAAGCAGAGGAGTTTTACCGGCGTGCCTTGAACGTACGTAAAAAGCGGCTCGGCGCTTATGATCCGCTTGTCGGCGAGAACATGGCTCTGCTCGGCGAGTGCCTCTACATCGAGAGTCGCGATACAGAAGCCGAGCAATACCTGCGCGCTGCGATGCCGCTGGTCGCACCCGACTCTGACACGGGCCGCGATATTCACAACTACCTCGCGCTGGTTCTCGAACGAAAGGGTGGCTTTGAGGAGGCGGTGCGCCTGTTACGAGAAGTCACCGATTCCACCTTGCGCATCGATGGCGCGGATAGTCCGAACTATGCCACCTGCTTGCACAACCTCGCCGGGGCGCTAAGCGATATCGGCAATCTGACCGAAGCGCAAAAGACGGAGCGGCAGGTCCTCGACATCCGCCGAAAAGTTTCGGGCAAAGACCATCCGGATGTCGGTTACTCGCTGAACAATCTCGGATGGTTTCTCATTGAGTCCGGCGACTGGACCGGCGCCGAGCCTTTCCTGCGCGAAGGACTCGAACTTAATCGCAAGGCTCTTGGAGAAAAACATCCGCGCGTCGCCGGATCGATCAATAACTGGGCGCGCGTGTTTCACGAGAAAGGAGACTACCGTGCGGCCGGCAAGCTGTACGCAGAGGCGCTTGCGTTGCTGCAGGAAAGCAATGGCGCAGAAACGTGGTCAGCGGCCAAGGTCGAAGCAAACCTCGGACTATTGCACCTTGACGAGGGCGATTCGACCGGCGCGCTGCACTATGCGCAGCAGGCTCTCGAGTTACGGCGCAAACTCGGCGGGAACGATACCCCCGACGTCGCATCCTCTTTAATGGATATTGGGTTGATCCAGTCCGAGCGAGGGGACCTCCCCGCTGCGGAATTTTCGCTGCGACAGGCATTGGACCTGCGGAAAAAGATGCTATCGCCTGTGCATCCGAGCCTCGTAGCGGCTGAAGTGCGGATGGGCGAAGTCTTACTGAGCGAGAATAAGGTCGCAGAAGCCGGGCCGCTTCTGCGGGCAGCGCTGAGTTCGGCGCAGGCTTCGCCCTTTCCGCTTTTACCCTGGCAGGTAGCCGAGACGCAAAACGCTCTGGGAGCGTATCTGATAGCGGATGGTAAACGGGCCGAAGGGGTGAAGTTACTTCGTGCGAGCCTCCCTGGGCTTAAGGGCTATCCCCAGGCCACCGTTCGCCGGCGTGGGTTGCAGCGTACGCGGAAATTTCTGGACTCTTCTTCTTAACCGCACTCAGGCGCGGCTCTGATTTTCTGGGTTGCCCATAGTCCGCTTCAAAGAGATCGCCCGTACGTGAAAGATGGCGTTCGGCGATGCGGCTCGCTTCGCAGGGCACGCAACGCAAAAGAAATTCTACGGCCTGCTTTGGAGAGAAGCTGCTCGCCATCACCAGCCCATTTGGCGCATCCGCTCAAGAATGAGTGCGCTGTACTTATTCATGCGCTCGGGCCGTCGCTTTAGAGGAGCGGGGAGAATCGCGGCGAGCCGTGTCGCCTGTTGTACGCCAATATTCCGGGCCGCCGTTCCGTCGTAGTAACGACTCGCCGACTCTGCACCATAAATACCCGGACCCCATTCAACCACGTTGAGATAGATCTCCAGAATGCGCCGTTTGCCGAGGGCGAACTCGGCCACCGGCACTAGTGTGAACTCCGTACCCTTGCGGAAGACAGAGCGGCCTGTTCCGAAAAGGAGATTCTTCACGAGTTGCTGCGTCAGGGTAGAAGCCCCGCGAGTGCGCCCTTCCTCCAAATCGTCCTCGGCGGCGATTTGGACTTCGTGCCAATCGAATCCATGGTGTTGATAGAAGCGCGCGTCTTCCGCCGCGATTACGGCGTGCTGGAGATCGGGCGAGATTTGGCTGAGTGGAATAAATTGGTAGCGCTTATGATACGGGGTGTGTTGAATCCAAGCCTGCAAGCGGCGCTGAATGTGTACCGCGGTTGACGGTGGGTCGATCCACCGAGCAGCCACAATGACGAACGCGCCAAGTATCCAAGCAAGCACGACACCGATGGCAAGCCATCGGAAAAAGGACGAGACGAAGCCCCTCCCAAGAGAGGTCTTGGCGTGTTTGGTAGGCATTTCAGTCAGAGTTCAGAATAATAGCTTGGCCGGGGCTGCCGACCGCATTGGAAGTCCGTTTTGCACGAAAGTGGACTCAGGCTTAGTGCCTCGCCCATCTCTACTCGGTATTCCCGCGAGAGACCATCGAGGCACTTTTGATATGGTAGGAAAATCTTCGAACGACCTCGGCGCTGTTGCGCTTAAGTTATGTGAGGATGCCGCATGCGTGTAGGTTTCGTACAGTGGCCGGACGGCTTAATTCCCAATACCAACAACTGGTCCGCTATTGCCGCAGATGTTACGAGCTCTGCGCCAGAAGTCCTGATTACCAATGAGATGCCCTTCGGCCCATGGTTGGCAGCTTCCCCGAGCTTTGATGTCGAGTGCGCGAAGAAGAGTGTTGAGATTCACGAAGACGGCGTAGCAGCACTTCAGGCGCTCAAGGTTCCAATAGTGATTTCGTCTCGCCCGGTAATTGCAGGGGGGCGTCTAGCCAACGAGGCGTTTATCCTGGAACACGGCTGCTTCCGATTCTTGCATCAGAAGCATTTCTTCCCCGCAGAGGAAGGCTGGTTCGAAACAGAGTGGTTCAGAACGGCTAAGCCTGGATTTGACGTGACGGAGACCGAAGGCTTGCGTATTGGCGCGCTGCTCTGCACCGAGCTTATGTTTACCGAAAGAGCGCGGGCCTACGGCAAAGCGGGAGCCCATCTCATCGCTGTTCCACGAGCAACTGGTCGCTCCCACGCGCTATGGAAAACAGCCGGTGCGATGGCAGCTATCGCCTCGGGATGTTACGTCGTGAGCTCGAACCGGGTCGGATCAGAGGCTGGCGGGCCTACTTTCGGCGGCGGTGCTTACGCGTTTGCGCCTGACGGTTCACTCCTTTCCGAGTCCGATGAGGAGCGCTCCATCATAGTCTTCGAGCTTTCTACCGTCCTGGCCGAGGAGCAGAAGAGCCGCTATCCTGTATATGTAGCGCAAGAACCGCCCCGATCGGCCTAGGCCGTCAAAGTGTTCGGAAACCTCTCCTGAAACAGCTTGCAATGATGAAGGTCCCACCCTTTCCGCGACTCCAAGCGATTAAAATCAGGGGACGGGCAGTTCGCCACGAAAGTTACGCTTTTGAAAGGTCCTGGGAGGTGGGCAGCGATGTCGGACAATGGCGCCAAGAACCTATCGAATGTGAAAGCGATCATTTTCGACTACGGCGACGTGCTGTGTTTGCAACCCACAACGGACGACATCGAAGGCAGTGCGCGAATCCTCGGTATCAGCGCTCAGTCATTCCGTGAACTCTGGGCCCGCAATCGCGATCTGTACGATCGCGGAGATTTGTCGGCGGAAATGTATTGGAGCAAATTTGCGGAAGATGCCGGGACAACCTTGGATACCGCGCAACTTCACGGGCTGTGTGAGCGGGACGTGACTATGTGGAGTCGACTGAATCCGGACATGGTCGGTTGGCTCTCGGCGCTGTCCTCCGCTGGTTTGAAAACGGCAGTTCTTTCCAATATGCATATGGGCATGGTTCAGCATGCACGGCACGCTTTCCAATGGTTGGACGGTGTTACCTTTACTACGTTTTCTGCGGAAGTGCGGTTGATCAAGCCAGACCCGGCGATTTATGAACACACCTTACGGGGCTTGGATGTTGCGCCTTCCAACACCCTTTTCATCGACGACCGCGAAGTGAATGTGGAGGCGGCTCGTGCGATTGGCATCCACGCCGTGCAATTTCAATCTTTAGCCCAGCTGCGGAGCGAACTCCAGCAATCAGGATTTCCCGTCCTGCCTATGGATGCGAGTTTGAAGGAAACTTTACTCTGAGAGTTTCTCTCTGCCCGTCAAAAGAAGTCGTGTGCGTTTTCCTTGTTGGCATGCAGCCCAGGACTGCCGCTACTTCTGGGACGCATCGGGGGAAGCGGCAGTGTTTTGCAGTTGTTTGAATTTTGCCATTTCTCGCTCCGCATCCTCGGTCTTTCCTTGCTTGCGATATAAGCCTGCGAGGGCGAAGTGCGCCTGTGCGGCGAGATCGCTCTCCTTCTCGATGTCGACTACCTTGAGCCAGGCTTTTTCCGCCGACGTGTTATCGCCGGAGAGCGATGCGGCTTTTCCTAGGGAGTACAGCGTCTCGGGCATCTCAGGTTGCAGTTTGTCTGCCCGCTTAAGTTCGGCGTGAGCTTCTGGAATGCGGCCCTGTTGTAGCAGTGCATGTCCCAGGCGATAGGCTGCCTCGGCATTTCCAGGTTGCAACCTGGTCTCCGTGAGGAAGGCTTCCTCGGCTTTCGGCCATTGAGACGTCCCTGCGTAGACCAGGCCCAACTCCAGGTGAAGCTTGGGCATCTCCGGACGCAATTCGATCGCCTGCTGAAACTCTTTCTCGGCCTGGGGCATCTGCCGAAGAACGTAATAATTTTCTGCCATCGCTTGATGCGCGCGCGCAGAGTCCGGATAAGTCGCTAGAAGTGTATCGATCGACTGCTTGGACAGCAGCCCGCTTGCCCGGCCGAAGTAATAAAGCAGATCAGGATCGTTGGGATGTTTCGCCAAGGCGGCTTGGAGATTTGTCACGGCGTCTTGCAACTTTCCCGACTCGAGTTGTGCGATGCCTAGGGCCGCCGTGTCTTGCGCTTTCTCCAGATGGGGAAGTGCCTCGGCCGAGTGCCCCTGTGCCAGCAATGCGTATCCTAGTAAACGGTGCGCGGGGAGCAAGTCAGGATCGAGTTTCAGGGCTTGCTTCAGCGGCGGAATCGCCCCGCCGTAATCATGATTCTCCAGGTAGGCTTGGCCCAGGCTTAGAAAGCCCAAGGGAGCCGTGGGCTCGAGTTCGGTCACCTTGCGAAATTCCGCAATGGCCGTCTCGAAGTGCCGGTTCTTCTCAGCCTCCGCGCCGGCTTGCATGTGCTGGAGAGCCTCGGGAGACGTGGTCTGCGCGGCTAGGAAAAGAAAAAGGAGAGCGCGAATCACGGTTGCTCCGGCTCACGGACTTCGAGAATCTGGTCCGCGTGAACGCTGTTGAGGGTTTGCCGGATGCCTGAAGGCCAGAGAATTTCGACTTTGGCAGTTTCAGCCGTTCCCAATCCGAAATGTACGCGCTTGTCGCTGGCCGAAAGATAGCTACCGGCAGTCGTTGCGACTCGGGTTTGTCCGTTGACACGCACGCGAGCGCCGAGCCCATCGCGGTTGCTACGCGTTCCCCGCAAGTTCACGACTAGCCAATGCTGCTTCCCGCTTTGATTGAGAAACACCTGCGGTCCACCGCCAAGAACGGTCATCACCACATCCTGCCATCCATCATTATTTAAGTCACCGAAGGCTGCCCCTCGACCGACCAGAGGGGAACTGACGCCCGGATCCGCTTTCTCAAAGCGCCCGTGCTGGTTCATCGCCAGCAAAGGCATTTCCCGATACCGCAACGAAGGATCAATTCTCTCAACATTGTCCAACACGTGTCCCTGCGCCACGAATAGATCCTTCCAGCCGTCATTGTCGAAATCTTCCAGGCCAACACCCCAGCCTGAGCTTCCGCTGGAAAGCATGCCCAGTCCAGTTTCAAGGCTGCGATAGCTGAACGAACCGCCGCCTTCGTTATGGTAGACGCCGTAAATTTCGCGGGGTAGTTCGGTCACGATGACATCGGGCTTTCCATCGTTGTCATAGTCCTGGAAAACGACGCCCATGCCGGAGAGTCTTCGTCCGTCCTCTGACAGCGCAGCCCCCGCTTCGAGGCCACGTTCGGTGAATGTGCCATTCCCGTTATTGTGGAACAGATACTGTTGCATGCCATCGTTCGCAACAAATATGTCGGTGAAGCCATCCTCGTCATAGTCGGCGAAAGCCACACCTAATGCGCGACCTTTCTTCGCCGCGATGCCCGACTGCTGGCTGACGTCGGTGAAAGTCCCGTCGCCGTTATTGTGATAGAGAATGTTGGTCGTAGCAGAGAATTCCTCAGGGGGACAGTACGTGTGCCACTCGCCGCCGCAAGTCTTGCTGTGCTTGATATCCCAATCCATGTAGCGCGTGACGAACAGGTCGAGTTTGCCGTCGTTGTCGTAATCGAAGAAACCCGCCGATACGGACCAGCCACCGCCTGCGACTCCTGCCTTTGCAGTCACGTCAGTGAAAGTACCGTTGCCATTGTTGTGGTAGAGGATATTCTTGCCGTAGCTTGTGACGTAGAGATCGGGATAGCCATCGTTGTCGTAGTCGCCGACCGCGACTCCCATTCCGTAGTTGCCATCTCCCGCGTTCGACAGGCCCGCGGCGGAGGTGACATCGGTGAAGCTGCCGTCGTGGTTTTGGCGAAAGAGTCTGTTCCAGTAGAGTGGTTCGTGCCGGCTGAAATTCTCCGGTGTTTGCATCGGGCTAGTCAGCTTCCCGCTATTGACCAGAAAAATGTCGAGAAGCCCATCATTGTTATAGTCGAACAGGGCAACACCGCCACCCATGGTCTCGATGAGGTATTTCTGAGCTGTGGGAGAGTTCTGGTGTGTGAAATCCAAGCCGCGAGGCTGGGTTACTTCAAAGATCGACGTAGAGGACGCAACGACCGATGCGATAGCCAGCAAGCCGGAACAAAAACGCAACCCGATTCGATCCATCATTCTCGTTCCATGCTGCCCTAGAAAAGGAACTTTAATGCGAACTGCACCAGTCGTGGATTTGTTCCAGGTGCAGTGCTCGTGACCACTCCAAAATTCTTGTTGTTCGAAGAACAACAGGTGGTGTTGGGGGGAGCAAACTGCGTTCGGTTGAATAAGTTGAAAAATTCCGTACGGAACTCCAAGCCGTAATTCCCATCGCGGCCGAACATGGTCTTCTTGAACACCGCGAAGTCGAAATTATTGATGCCTTGGGAGCGCAGTTGCGGGTCAACTCGGGGTTCATTGCCGAAGGTGAAATCGGCCGGAGCTGAGAAACAGGCAGTATTAAACCAGCGCAAAGCGGTGGAATCGTTGGGATTTCCGAGCTTTGACGCCGCTGGCCCCGCGACCGATGCTATGCAGCCGGGAACAAAGTTCGGCCGTGAGCCACCACCAAAAAGCGTGGTTCCATTGGCTTGGCCATTGCTGAAGACGAGCGGGAAGCCGCGCTGAAATGTGGTCACGCCGTCAATTCCCCAACCGGAAATTAGCTTGTCTGCCGTACCTTCAACTGCGGGCAGAAATCGCCTGCCTCGACCAAATGGTAAGTCGAGAACGTAGCTCACGACCAGGCGTTGCGGGACATCCTGCGACGACAAAGAGCGCTCGCCGCGAGGATTGTAGTTGTCCTGGATGGTCCCTACCCCCGTCTCCAGCCACGACGTCAGGGTATCCGTATCGCTAATGAGTTTGGCATTGGTGTAGGCCACCAGAAGAGAACCCGCGCCTGCAAACCGCTTTTGAACCGTCAGCTGAAATGAGTGATAGATGCTTGCGTAAGATCCTTGACCGGCAAGTTGGACGCTGGTGTATTGCGGATACGGACGAAGCAATTGGCCTGCCGTGGTGGTGGATGCAGTCAGAGCCAACGCTTCGCCGTCGATGAAAAAGGGATTTGGTACCGATTTAAGAATACTGACGTTCTGCCTTGAGTCCGGCAGGGCGGGATTCACTTGGGCCGCTGCCTGCGCGAGCAGTTGATCGGAGATTTGGTTTACCTGCTGCGAATATTGCGCAAGATGCGTACCCTTCGAGCCTACATATGCGGCGGACACGACAACGCCTGCCGGCAATTCATGTTCGACGTTTAGATTCCATTGCTGCACGTATCCTTCAGGATGGTTATTGCGGTCCACCTCTGTAATTGACTGCACCACTTGCGTGAGGTACTGCTGCGTTCCTTGGGCCCCAAGGCCGCGCCCTGGGGGCGCGGACACTCCGTTTGGGAAGGGAAGTGCAATCGTATTCACCGGATGCGTGCCGTCGAGAGTGCCAATGTACGTTGTGCTGGCGGCATTCACCATGTCATTGAGAGGATTCAGGGCAAAGGATACATAGTTGGGAATCCAGAAGATGCCGTAGCCACCTCGAACCACGGTTCTTGGTTCGACGGCGAAGGCAAAACCGATGCGTGGTGCCAGGGCGAGTTTCTCCAGTTGAACATTGTTTCTGGAACGAGGATCTACCAGAAATACGTCGCCCTTCAGAGGAGCAGAACCCGCAGACAGAAATTGAGTGAGAAAGTTCGTAGCCGCGGGATCGAAGTACGACAACCTATTGAATCTCTCCGACCACGGCCCCTGAAGTTCGTAACGAAGACCAAGATTTAAAGTCAGCCTGCCGGTTGCGTGCCAGGTATCGCCAAAATAGAACGCCCGATAAATTTGCTGTCCCGCAGTGAAACCCGGAACCACGGCCTGCGCAAAGAAATGGTTCTCAGAGTTGCTGAAGTTGTCGGCGTAGCCGAGCAAGAAATCGGCAAAAGAGAAGCCGGTACCCGAAACTCCAGGCAAGCTGGTGAAGCACGGTTTACCGGGAGCGCAAAACGCAAAGGCGCCGCTGGCGACGTTCGTCTGGCTGTAGTTGTCGCGGCCTACTTCGATCTGCAAGCCAAATTGATACTGATGACGGCCTTGCAGCATGGTGACGCGAGGCGAAAGGTCAAACTGCGTGTTGCGATCCTGAATGAAACTCTGTCCCTGGGTGCACATAATGTTGTCGGTGATATTGGCGACGCAGGGCGTAGGCGGCGTTCGCATGAAGGAGGGAATGGTCGCGTTATAGCTAGCAGGCCAGCCGATTGATGTCAGGTCAAATCCGACATTCTTGGGCGTCCGGTTGTACTTAAACCGGCTCATGCTGGCGGTGAAATCAAAACTTGATGTGGGAGAAATGCTGTAGTTGTAGACAGCCGTTGCCGCGTGGGTTGAATACTTCTCCGCACAGCGATCCGCGCAAAGGCCCGTACCCAGCGGATCGATCGGCAAGTCGAGCATGTTCCAATAATTGATTCGCACAAACAACTTCTGCTTGTACGTAATTTCCTGATCGATGCGGCCCACCACCTGGTTTTGATTGCCACCTGTTCTGGCGGCGGTGGTGAAGTTATTTGTAACCGCGTTCGGATTCGTCGGCGCGGGCCACAGCCCGAGCAACTTTTGTGATGTTGGATTGATTCGGTTTGCGGGAATAACGTTGCCCGCGAAGGGAGTAGGAGTCGCCGTGCTGCCTGGGCATGCGCCTTGCGTGTTCACGGTGCCGCCGCAGGGGTCATAGATCTGATCGACGACAACGACATTCCCTTTGGCATCCAGACCCCGGTCGTTGCAGATTCCATTCGTAAATCCCGACCTGCAGATTTCAGAAACATCCCCGCCAAGTTCCTTTGAGTTCGGCACCGTGGTCGTGAACGGCTGCGCGGTGCGCAGCCGGAAGCCTTCCCAACTTGTGAACCAGAATGTCTTATTCGCACGATGGCCAGGAATCCGCAGTGGCCCTCCGATCTCGGCCCCGAATTGATTCTGCACCCAGGGGGGAGTCGGTTTGCCGGCCGCATTCAGGAAGTAATCATTCGCGTTGAAGATTTGATTGCGGAGGTATTCGTAGACTTCTCCGTGCAATGAGTTGGTGCCACCCTTTGTACTGAGGTTGGTGACCCCACCTGCGAACTTGCCCCACTCCGGACCCAGATTGCTGGTTTGCACCCTGAACTCCTGAATCGAGTCCTGTATGGGAATAAGCACGGGTAAGTTGATGTAGCCGATGTTCAAGGGCTGCCCGTCCAGGTATTCCGCGCTCTGGTTTCCAAACGAACCATTCACCTGGTAGTTGCCCCAGCCGAACGGGTTCACTCCAACCGGAGTTCCAGTGGAACTTCCTTGCGGCACCACCGAAGGAGCCAACTCAATCAAGTTGAAAACGTTCCGTCCATTCAGTGGCAGCTCGTTGGCTTTTCGTTGTTCCACCACGGTGCCCATGGTCGACGATTCGGTATCGAGTGGCACCGGATCATTCTCGACCATTACGCTTTCAAGTGCCGAGCCCAGCACCATCTCAAAATTGACTTCGAGCGCGTCTTGCACGTGCAGGGTCAAGTCAGATTTGATGACGGCCTTGAAGCCGATTTTTTCGACTTCGATGCGATAGCGTCCGGGAGGCAGGTCGGTAACGTAATAGCTCCCCGTTTGATTGGTAACCCCTTGATAGCGGACACCCGTGCCGGTGTTGATCACAATTACCTTCGCTTCTGGAAGCACGGCCCTGGTCGGATCGGTCACGCGACCGGTCAGAGAAGCGTTGGTAGATTGGGCCTGAAGCGAGATCGCACACGAAAGACCAAACATGGCGGCGAAACCGATGAATCTGCGCAGGGCTGGTTTCCTGCTCAGCACGTTTGCTTCGGCAGTGCGCATGGACGTTCTGCGCAGCATACTCTTGAAACCCGTAACTCTGAAGCAGAAGATCGAACGCAGAATGTTTCGTCGTGGGCTACAGGCAACCATTGATGCGAAGCCGCGGAGGCGACAAAACGCGCCCGGCAAAATTAATCAAACCGCGAAAATTCCGACGATAGAGAATACGGCTGCCGGCAGCAATCTGTACCACATCGAAGATAATTTATTGCCTCACGCTTTTTGCGTGAAACTCCTCTTGGTGTTGTTGTATCGTCTCCGACCAACGGGGTTCCTGGTTCGAACTTGCAAATGAAGTGTTGCCTCGCAATTCCTGGTCGAATTGAGACGCTAGCATGAGTTCTCCCCCACAAGGACGCGCATTGGCCCTGCCTTTATTGCGGGCCCGCACAGCGCAAAGTCCAGTTACAGTTGCGGAGAAAGTCGCCGTTGGGGGGCAAAGTGACGAGGACGCCATCGCCCGACTGCTGGTTCGGGATTCGAGCGCTCTCAATCTTCTGTTTGACCGTTATGCGCGCCTGGTCCTGAGTATTGCATTACGGATTTTGCGCGACCACGGTGAGGCGGAAGAAATCGTCCAGGACGTATTCTTCTACGTGTACCAGAAGGCCTCGTTGTTCGACCCGGCACGAGGGAGCGCAAAGGCTTGGATCGTTCAGATTGCCTTTCATCGAGCACTCGATCGAAAGGCGCATTTGTCGCGTCGTGGCTTTTACGTTGGTACAGACATCGATCCGCTGCATGATACTCTGTTGGGCCATTCGGATCTGGAGCAGGAAGTGGGATCCGAGATGAACCGAGTGCACCTGGAAAGAGCATTCGAAGACCTCCCCCAGATTCAGCGCCGCACACTCAATTTGTTTTACTTCCAGGGGCTCGAGCTAAGAGAGATCAGCGAGAGGTTGAACGAACCGTTGGGGAACGTTCGGCATCACTTCTATCGCGGGCTGGAAAAATTGCGGAAGAGCGCGTTTGTTCGAAAATTGCGGGAGAAACAGGCACTATGACGACCGCCCGGCCGTGCGCTGACCAAGAGCGGTTCAGAGAGCTGAGTGCCTTAGCTAACACTGAAACGCTGAACTCGTCTGAAGTTGCCGAACTGCATAGTCATCTCCAGCATTGCTCTTACTGTCGCGAAGTGTTCGAACAGCACCGCTTTCTAGCCCAAGTAGCGATACCAGAGCTAGCCGCGATTCATAGTAGCGGGCAAGAAGAGCCCAACTGGGATGAAGCCCCGACTCGCCGAAAGTTGCTCGCCCGGATTCGAAGTGCAAGCAACGGTCCCCAGAACAACGCTTTCTCCTCCTCCGCGCGGCAGATTTTTCCAGGATTCGCGAACCGATACGCGGCCCTTGCGGCCGCGGCGCTCACACTCTGTCTTGCCGTGATCGTCGCGGGCGCGACATATCACGTGGGCCGGCGAAGCCAGGGAACAACACAAGTTGCGTTAGAAGATCGGTTGCAGGCGCTTAAATCAGAAAAACAAGCGGCACAGAATCAGTTGGACAGCCAGGCCGATCGAATTGTGCGTTTGCAGGATGAGAATGCTCGCAATACCAAAGAACTCGCCGATCTCAGATTGGCCCTTAACACAGTGACCGACCGAGCGAACGAAGCACAGTCGGCTCAGAGTCGCACTGAGGAACAGATGCGACTTGTGGCGGAGCAGCGCGATACTTTGACCGTCCAGCTCCGCGAGGCTGAGCAAGCCAATCAAAACATCCAGGCTGAACTCGCCAGCCTCCGCGCGGAGCGGGACAGAACGCAACTTCGAGCGGTCTCGCTCGAATCAAAAATCGACGAACTGACAGCCGCGGCGCGCGATCAGGAACACAAGCTGAAGGACAATGAACAGTACCTGGCGTCGGATCGGGATATCCGCGAACTGATGGGCGCTAGACAACTCTACATTGCAGATGTCTATGACGTCGACAGTCGCAGCCGCACGCGCAAGTCGTTTGGACGTGTCTTCTACACGCAAGGCAAGTCACTCATCTTTTATGCTTTCGATCTGGATCCCGGAGTGAAGAACGTCAATGCCTATCAGGTTTGGGGTCGCAAGGAGACTCCGCCGGGGATGCAGGCTCGGCCCAAAAGTCTCGGCATTCTCTATCTGGATAGCGAAACAAATCACCGCTGGGTTATGCGGTTCGACGATCCGAAACAGCTCGAGGAGCTAGACGCGGTTTTTGTTACGGTTGAACCTCGAGGCGGCAGTACGAAACCTACCAGCAAGCCGTTTCTCTACGCATTGCTTCGCCAGGAAGCGAATCATCCGTAAGACAAAAGATTTCCCACTCCCGATCCATTCTTCCTTTTAAGCTGGCACTCCGTTCAAAAGCATCGACCACTCAGTGGTTTCCTGCATAGGTGCCTGGTTTTAAAAACGCTTGGTACAAATCTCTTCGCGCTCGCGTATTCGTTAACAGCAGTGGTGCGTGGGGTTGGTATCACCAATCGTCAGGTTGCATAACTCAAGGCACTTCACTCAGCTCTCACTGGGGGCGCGTATGCGTTTCATTCTGTTCCGTAGCTACGGGAAGCTGGCTATTTCGTTGAGCCTCGTCATTCTCTGTTCTGCGTTGACATTCGGACAGAGCACTTACGGGTCGATTACCGGATCGGTTACGGATCCGACCGGCGCCGCCGTTAATGGTGCTACGGTCACTCTAACCAACACCGGTACGTCGGAGAAACACACTCAGACAACCAGCGACCAGGGGACGTATTCCTTCGTAAACGTAATCCCCGGAGTGTACCGCGTAGACGTCGAGAAACCTGGATTCAAGCGCTTCTCGCACCCTGATGTCGTCGTGCAGGTCCAACTCGATACGCGCGTCGACGCGTCCTTGGCAGTCGGTGCGGCCAGCGAAGTAGTGGAAGTAACGTCAGAGACGACCTTGTTGCAGACGGAGTCTGCCTCGTTGGGACAGGTCGTGGAACAACGCAAAGCTAACGAGCTCCCGTTGAACGGAAGAAACATTTTCAACCTGATCACAATCTCTCCCGCTGCGGTCGCGCAGGGCGGCTCTGGCGCATCTCCGGTGGGCCAGAACCCATTCAGTTGGGGCAATTACCAGATCGGGGGTTCCTTTGCGAACCAGGGAGCGGAATACCTTGATGGGCAGCCGCTGAATATCGGCTACATTAACTTGCCGATTATCATTCCAACTCAGGATTCGGTTGGCGAGTACAAAGTCCAAACGAACAATCAGGGCGCGGAATGGGGCAAATTCTCCGGCGGCATTGTGAACCTGAGCACAAAGTCAGGCACCAATACCTGGCATGGGTCCGCCTATGAATTTTTCCGTAACAAGGTGCTGAACGCCAACGATTACTTCCACAAACGCGATCAGTTAAGCAACGGGCTGAAGAACGAGCCCCCGCCGTGGTCGCAGAACCAGTACGGAGTGCAACTGGGCGGCCCGGTGATCAAGGACAAAACGTTCTTCTATGTCAGTTGGGAGCAGTACCGGCAGAGAACCGGATCGCCGAACAATACCACCGTTCCCGCGGCCGGCATGTTGAATGGAGATTTCTCGGCGTTATGCACGACGGGCTTCACCAATGGCGTCTGCAATCCTGGCCCAGTCGTCAACGGCGTGCAAACCTTCCCCGGGCGAATCTACGATCCTTTCACAGTGAACCAAGCCACCGGAGCGCGCCAGCCTTATGGTCTCGACGCGGGTAACCCAACCTGCCCCGGAAATTGCATTCCGAGTGCGGAGTTTAGCCAGGCCGCAACCACGATAGGGCAGAAGGTCTTCCCGGCTGCGAACGGTTCAGGCGTAGTGGGCAACTATTCGAGCGCGGCCGCCTCAGGGGGAAACACCAACGAGTTCGTCGTGCGTGGCGACCAGAACATCGGGCAGAATACGCGCCTGTTTGGGAGATTTGCCTATTTCGGGCTGACCGATCTTCCCAACAATCCATTAGGGACCGGTCTCTGTCAGGACCGTTGCGCGGAGCTTTACCACAGCAAACTGCTCGTCCTCGACGTGAACCATAGCTTCACGCCCACTACCATTCTCGACGTAAACCTGGCGGGAAGCCGCTTTGTGTACGGGCGAACGCCGCTTCTGGCAGGCTACGATCTGACACAACTGGGCTGGACAGCCGCCTACAACACTCCGCCGGACTCGATGCGCACACCTCCGACGCCGGCTTTCTCCTTCCCCAATGACGTCGGGAAGTCGCAAGGCAACAGCGCCATCGGCGATCACAATACCCAGTACAACATCTCCCCGGCCCTGACGATGATTCGAGGCAAACACACAATACAGGCGGGCGCCCAGTTCGAGATCGGACTCGACAACTACTTTCAAACCAATATCGCGAGCGGCGCATTCGCATTCGCGGGGAACTGGACCTCGTCGGCTCCAACGGCCGCCGATGCCTCGGGATTTGGTTTCGCTGATTTTTTACTGGGCCTGGCGCAAAACCAGGGTTCTTTCGTTAACCAGACCGAAGGCGTCGCTCAGGTTCCAGCACAGACCGCAGGCAAGCAGGTGTACCGCGCGTTTTATGTTGATGACACCTTCCGCGTGACGCACAAGCTCACAATAAATTTGGGTCTGCGCTATGAACTGCAGGGAACCTGGTCGGAACGCTTCAACCGCCTTACGTTCTGGAATCCTGCGGCGACCAACGCTACCGTAAGCGGTTGCGGCGGAACCGCCGGGTCTACCTGCCCAGGTGATGCCGCCTTGGTATCTTCCGGCGGCAACAATATTCCGATGGACAAGAAGGCGTTTTCGCCCCGCCTCGGCTTCGCGTATGCTCTCGACCAGAAGACCGTAATACGCGGCGGCTATGGCACCTTTTATATTCCGAACTACGTCTCGTTCGGGCTCAACCCCGACAACGACGTCGTGAACCTCGCCACCACTGGATTTAGCGCCACAACCAACTCGTACCTAACCCCGTTCAGTACGCTGAACGGGACGAATTGCACGCTCGCCGGCACAACTTTCGCCAGTTTCTCTTGTGCCGATACAGCTGGTCCGTTCGGCGCGCAAGGCATTCTGCTGCCGCCCGGGCGCAATCCGCAGCCCAATCTCTCGGCCTTCGTCGCGGCGAACGGTTCGCCCACACTCGCGCCGCACGCCAATCCCAAGTACGGATACGTGGAGCAGTACAACCTCGACATCCAACGCCAGTTGCCGGCCGGATTCTTTGCCGATATAGCTTTTGCCGGATCGCACGGCGTGCATCTGCAGCAGTATTCAACCCACATCAATCAGATCCCGGATCAGTTCCTCTCGCAGCAAGCCGGCCTCATCGCGCAGGTTCCGAACCCGCTGGCCGGAAGTCCTCAACCAAACCTGAGTGGGCCAACCATCAACGCAGGCCAACTGGAACGACCCTTCCCGCAATACAACGACGTAAATCTGGCGGGGTATGGCTGCTGTGACAGCACGTACAACTCTCTGCAGGCTACGGTGACGCGCAGGTTCGCCGGCGGTGGCACCATGCTGGTCGCCTATACCAATTCAAAATTGTTGACCAACACCGATACGCTAACCAGTTGGCTCGAAGGTCCGACGGGCGGCGTCGGGCAGGTTCAGGACTGGAACAATCTGAAAGGCGAGAAGTCGCTCTCATCACAGGATGTTTCGCAACGGCTCGTGATCAGCTACGTCCTCGATCTGCCCTTCGGCCATGGCAAAAAGTACGCAGCCAATTTCAGTGGCGTAGCGGACAAGGTCGTTTCTGGCTGGGGAATTGACGGAATTACTACTTTCCAGCGCGGCTTCCCGTTGAAAATTACCTGGGCGGGTACCGCTACACCACTCGAGGCCGCCAACCTTGGCGTTTCTAACGTCCGCCCGGATGTTGTCTCCGGATGCAGTAAGTCTTCGGGCGGTGGTCACGTCACGAACTGGTTCAATACGAATTGTTTTGCGGCGCCGCCGGCATGGGGTTTCGGAAGCGAGTCCCGCACGGACGCGACGCTCCGCACACCCGGGATCAACAATTTTGATTTCGCCATCTTCAAGCGGACCACGATTCACGAAAGAGTCGGTTTCGAGTTCCGCACGGAGTTCTTCAACCTGTTCAACCACCCCTATTTCGCGCCTCCTGGAACCGGCTTCAACGGTACTCCGACGGGGCAGAACAATAACGGATTCGGTGCAATCACTCAAACCGTGCAGGGCGGAGTTGCTTCGCCCGAGCGCCTCATCCAGTTTGCGCTGAAGTTGGTTTTCTAACGCGTCATTTGTTGACAGGTCAGGAGTCACCGGCTCTCAAGGTGAGGCCTGACCCGCGACTCGTAACGGATGCGGTGACCATCAGCTACGCCGCCAATGTGTACCTCATTTAGACAATGTCTACATCGGTTGATACGCCCTGGCTGAGATCGGATCCTGGCGGCATCTTTCGTCGGCGTGTGGAGCAACGTTTCCGGAATAAGGCAAACATTGTACGATTTCTGCGCAACGTGCACACGCCCCCTCTCAGACTTACTGACTATTGGAATTGCCCCTGTGACCCTGGTCACGCATCCAGCTTCGTCTCACAGTCACTCTTCCAACTCTCACTCCTACTACTGTCCACATAGTAGATTTCTCTAAGTCCTTGGTTTCGGTGGGATAAAAGCCCAGACCATTAGCTCCATCTTGTCTGTGCAACTCGAATGCACATCATTCGCACAGGCGCGAAATTTTTGTCAAAGGGTTTTTACATTGCGCGTTCAATTTCGTCTTGAGTTTTTTGAACGAGGACGATAATTTGACGGTAATCAAATCCCCCGCGGCCGAGGCGTGAAGGCGTCTCATCCGCAAAACCCAAAATTAGTAAAAGCAGACTCCGGGTGAAGACCCCCATTTTTCGCTTCATGAGCTAAGGATCTCAGGCCCCTGACCCTAGTGCTCGTGGAACGGCTCTGTGTATTTAGCAAGCGATGGCTTGCTCGAGCAATACAGCGTCTCGATAGTGTCAGCGGACCCACTGCCAAGTTGCGTGAGGTCCCCTTTCGAGGCTGCTCCCCCCAATAGGTAAACACGCGGTAAGTGTCGATGAACGAGTGTTCTCCAACGCTCAGGCGAAGCTCTGCCTGCATGAGGAAAGGACTGTTCGATGGTCACGCAAGCTCTTCCAGGTGAATGTCCTCTTGAGAAACCGAATGCTGCGTCCATGCCACGCCGCACGGCTCTCCGCTTCCTACTGGGGACAGTAGTAGGTTCTGTTGCTGCGCTGATGTATCCGGTCCTCCGCTATCTTGTGCCTCCGCCTGAGTCAGGCATGAGTGCAAGCGAAGCGCTGGCGGGTCGCATCGATGAATTGAAGCCGAACAGCGGAAAAACTTTCCGCTTCGGAAGCCGGCCGGCGCTGCTAGTGCGCCTGGCATCTGGCGAGTATCGCTCCACCTCCGCGGTCTGCACGCACCTGGGCTGCACGGTGCAATACCGGCCGGAGACTTCACAGATCTGGTGCGCGTGCCACAACGGTTGCTACGACCTCAACGGCAAGAATGTTTCCGGCCCTCCTCCGCGCGCGCTTGACACCTACGAAGTCAATGTTCGCGGCCAGGAGATTTACGTCATCAGGAAGCAGGCTGCCTAGTCATGGATGCCGTGGCCCGAGTACAGACCTGGATCGATGAGCGCTTGAATCTGGAGGAAGCGCTCTCGCCGCTGCGAGAGAAGACGGTTCCCGTTCACCGTCATAGCGCGTGGTACTTCCTCGGTGGTCTGACTCTGTTTCTGTTTGGCGTGCAGTTGCTCACCGGCGTTCTGCTTTTGCTGTACTACCACCCGAGCGCCGGTGAAGCCTACGAGAGCGTGCAGAACATCACCAACCGCGTGCAGTTCGGTTGGCTGATTCGCTCGCTGCACTCCTGGTCCGCCAACCTGATGGTGTTTTGCGCCTTCGCTCACATGTTCAGCGTTGCCCTGGCACGCGCGTACCGCAAGCCGCGAGAGTTGACGTGGATCAGCGGGGTAATTCTTCTTTTCCTCGTACTCGGTTTCGGCTTCAGCGGGTATCTGCTTCCGTGGAACATGCGCGCTTACTTTGCCACCAAGGTCGGAACGGAGGTAGCCGGGCAGGTCCCCCTCGTTGGACACGCAATCATGGTTTTCATGCGTGGAGGAGAAGACGTGTCAGGCGCCACGCTCACGCGTTTCTTCGGCTTGCACATCGCCATTCTTCCCGCACTGACAATCGGAATTCTTATCTCGCATCTCATGTTGGTTCAAAAGTTCGGGACCAGCGTCCCGGAATCGGTCGAGCAGGAATGGGAAGAGCATCCCGAACGCAGGAAAGAGATGCTCTTCTTCCCGAACTTTTTCCTGCGCGAATTAATGGGATGGTACGCAGCTCTTGCAGTCCTTATTGCGCTGGCTGTCTTTCTCCCGTGGGAACTCGGTACCAAGGCGGATCCATTCTCCCCTGCGCCACCTGGCATCAAGCCCGAGTGGTATTTCCTGGCGCAGTTTCAGACCCTGAAGCTGATCCCCGCCCATATCCTGCATCTGGATGGCGAAGTCCTCGGCATCTTGGGCTTCGGATTAGGAGGCGCTGTGTGGATGGCCCTCCCCTTCATTGAAGTTTTGGCTGGAGACCGGCGCGTTCGTTGGGTGAGGGTTGGAATCATTTTCGCGATGATCTTCCTCGCGTCCATGAGCGTAGTCGGATACGTGTCGAGGTAACGCAGACGGGCAGATGAGGATTCTCAAGAATTTCCGTTGGTGGCTGGCTGGCCTTGTAATGCTGGCGCCGTACGCCATGGCAGAGCACGCGAAGAACGCCTGTGTTGACTGCCATTCCAAGCTCGAAGGCAATTTGCGGGTGGTGGTGGACCAGTCTGCTGCGAGCGTGCACGGCCACAAGGATATGACCTGCAGCACCTGCCACGGCGGCAACGCAGAAGTCGAGGAAAAAGGTAAAGCTCACTCCGGAGGATTCCGCGCGCATATTTCGCGCGCTCAGGTCACCGAGTTGTGCGGTTCTTGCCACGCCGACGGCGAGCGCATGAAGACTTTCAACCCGTCGCTACGTACCGATCAGCTCGCTCTCTACCACACCAGCGTGCATGGCAAAAAGCGGAGGCAGGGAGACGAGCGGGTTGCCGTGTGCACCGACTGCCACGGAGTTCACGACATTCTTCCGATCAACGATCCGCGCTCGCCCGTTCATCCGGCGAACGTCGCGTCCACCTGCAAGCAGTGCCACGCGGATGGCGAACTGATGAAGACCTACCGCTTGGCGTCTACGCAATTCGCGGACTACTCGGACAGTGTGCATCACGAGGCCATGGCCGTGCGCGGCGACCTTTCTGCTCCGACCTGTTCGACCTGTCATGGCAGTCACGGCGCGGTTCCACCGGGTGCGGCCTCGGTAGCGAATGTCTGCTCCACCTGCCACGTGCTGCAGGCGCAGTTTTTCAATGAGAGTGTTCACAAGGATGCGTTCCCGGAGGGCTGTGCAACTTGCCACGGCAGCCACAAGATCAAGCATCCGGACGACAACTTCGTAGGCTTGGCCAAGGGAGCCGCCTGCGCCGAATGTCACACCGCTGACGATGATCCGGGCCGCGCCGCACAAGCCATCCACGATCGCCTCACACAGTTCGAGGCCCAGATCAAAGACACCCGCAACCTCATGGACCGGGCCGCCACCGCTGGCATGGACGTTGCCGACGCAGAGCTTCAGTTGGCGCGGGCAAAAGATGCACTCACGAAAGCCCGCGTCCGCGTCCACACCGCCAGCCTCCCGCGCATAGAAGCGGAGTTGAACGCCGGAAGGGCCGTCGCGATCAAGGCACACAATACCGCGGAAGAGGCACTCCGCGAACGCACCCGAAGACGCAAGGAATTGCTCATCCCATTGACCGCGTTCCTCGCCGTGGTCATTTCGCTGGGAGCTTACCTCAGGGAGTTGGAGCGCAAACAGAGTGATTGACCGGCGACACAGCTCGACCGCCCAAGTAATCGCTGCACAGTCCCACACGTGTCTCTATTCAAAAACGACGATCGCCCAGTTTGTTCTGGCGATCGCAATTGTTTTTCTGGCGGGCTCTGCGTTTGCGCAACAGCATTCGACTCCTCTAGATCCGAATGTCACAGCAACCGCCTGTCTCGGATGCCACCAGAATCAGGCGAAGAACAAGAACGCGCACTCGACCACCGAAAAGAGCTGCCTGAGCTGCCATGAGGTGCGTGTCACCAAAGACGTCACACGCGTAAAGCTGCTCACCGCCACTCCGACCAAGCTCTGCCTTACGTGCCACGCGAACAAGGATGGCGCGGCCGGTAGCCATGTTCACGATCAGGCGACGCGCGACTGCCTCTCGTGCCACGACCCGCATGCGACTGGCAAAGCGAACGATCTCCTGAAGGCGACGTCCGGTTCTACATCTTCCGAGAACCTCTGCCTCAACTGTCACAAGACCGGCATCAATCCTCCCAAAGGCGGAAGCCGGCACGAAGCTCTCGATCTCGGTTGCGACACCTGCCACCTGACCCACAAGTCGGGTGACAAGTCGAATCCGGAATTTGCATTCCATCTGACGAAATCTGGCCCCGCACTTTGTCTCGACTGTCACGATGCAAGCGACAAAGATCTGGTAAAAGCGCACGCGGGGCAACCCTTCGCCAAGGCCGACTGCGTGTCGTGTCACGATCCACACCAATCGGCGCAGCCCAAGCTGATGCAGGCCTTTGTGCATCCGCCCTTCGGCGAAAAACTCTGCGAAGTCTGCCACGAAGCGCCCAAGAACGGAAAAGTCGTATTGACGCAGGCGAAGGTCAGGGACATTTGTGTCGGATGTCACTCGGACCAGGCTGACAAAATTGAGAAGTCGAAATTCCAGCATCCCGGAGCGCAAGGCGACTGCACCGATTGCCACAATCCGCATGCCGGAAGGTCGCCGGCATTCCCCAAGCCGGATGCCGTCAACGTTTGCCTGAATTGTCACGTCGATCAGGCCGAGCAACAAAACAAGAAAGTCTTGCACCAGCCCGCCTTCGGCCAGGGATGCACCACCTGCCATGACCCGCACGGCGCTGATCGCCCAAAGCTGCTTCGCGCCGACGGCAATGATGTCTGCACCGAGTGCCACAGCGCCGCGTCCGTCCACGGAAAGGTCGAGAACGCGCATCTGACCACGATCTTCAACGGCAAGGTTCGCCTGCCAGAGAACTATTTCGCTGACCAGCATGTCCCCACATTCAGTCTCGCGGATGGTCGAGGGCATCCGGTTGATCGTCACCCAGTCACCGGCATTCCTGACCCAAGTGATCCGGCGAAAGCCAAAACGCTGGGATGCCTGAGCTGTCATCAGCCCCACGCGGGTGGCGCCCGCGCCATGCTCGTCAAAGACATTCCCCCGGGACTGCAGTTCTGTCGTAACTGTCACCGAGCAAATACTGGAGAGTAATGAAATGTTCGTGTTTCTTTCTTGCACCGCAAAATCTCGAAAGCTGCTGCTGATGTTAGGCGTGAGTGCCCTGGCGTTATCGCTCACTCCGGCCGCGCATGCCGGAAAGAAGAAGAAAACCGCTCCAGCGGCGCCCAAACCCGCCATTCTCCCCGAAGTGGATACCAGCAATCTGGTGTGGCCCGATCCTCCCGATATCGCTCGCATTCGCTGGATCGAGCAGTATCGCGGAGAGCCGAAGCCAGTCGTGCCCGCGAATCAGCCCAAAAAGAAGGCGACCAAGCAAGACTGGATGTTGCGCCTCGCCGGCGTAGCTCCCGCCGACACCAGCAAGGCCGACCTCAAGTTCAAACTCGTCCGTCCCTATGGCGTCGCCACAGACTCAAAAGGCCATATCTACACCGCCGATACCTACGTGGGCGCCGTGTTCGTTTTCAATCCCGAAGACAAGAGCGTCGACTTCATCCGTAACGGCAAAGACGCACGGTTCAAAGCCCTGATCGGATTGGCTATCGACGATACCGATCGCCTGTTCGTAACCGACTCAGGATTCCGCCGGGTTTTCGTTTTCGACGCTTCCCATAAGTTTGTTGCTTCCTTCGGATCGGAACGGATGGAGCGCCCCAGTGGAGTCGCGGTGGATTCCAAAAACCGGCTGGTCTACGTCACCGATGTCCTCAAAGACAACGTACTGGTTTACGACCTCGACAGCTTCAAATACATCCGCACCATCGGCGGACCACCGCAAAAGCCGGCGGATGATTCTCCCGGAACTTTCACCAGGCCCACGAACGTTGCCGTCGGACCGAACGGGGATGTCTATGTCAGCGACACGTTAAACGGCCGCATCCAGATCTTTGATGCCGACGGAACGTTTCTCAGCACGTTCGGCAAGCCGGGCGACGGCCCCGCAGACTTTGCCCGACCCAAAGGCATTGCGATCGACAGCGACGGTCACATTTGGGTTGCCGATGCCGACCAGAATCGCGTCAAGGTTTTCGATCGCAAGGGACAGCTGTGCGCCTTCTTCGGCGAGTACGGCTATTTCCCCGGCCAATTCGCTCTCCCCTCCGGCATCACCATCGACAAGAACAATCGCGTGATCGTCGCGGAGCAGGTGCTCAACGGCAGATTGCAGGTTTTTCGCTACACCTCCGATGCGGAGGTAGCGGTGGAACAGGCCAAGCGCGACCGCGAAAGCGCCGCGCCCGCAGCGGCCAGCAATGTGAGCCGTTAGCAGCGAACAAGTTTGTCTTTCTCCAGCTCGACTGGCGATGGACAAGAGTGGAAGTTCTCGAGGCTTCCGCAGTAGTGCAGACCAGGTAACAGGAGGTCTAAACAGGATGAAACAGCGTCACATCATCCTCCTCACGCTGATCATCGTGGCGGTCGCCTTCACGGGTAGCGCGATGGCTCAGTTCACGCTCGACCAGGACGTTCTGGGCGCGCACAACATCAACGGCCGCGGGTGCATTTCGTGTCATCTCCCGCACAGCGGCTCTGCTGGTGCCGGCGGTACTGATACAAGTTCCGGCACCATCGTTCTCTGGGGCCGCTCTTTTATTGGCAAGACGTACACCACGTACGGCGGCACCACGTTTACGACGTACCCCACGGTCGCCAGTTTCGTGAATGGCACGAAAGATCCGCTGTATCGCACAGCGATCTGCCTGACGTGCCATGACGGATCGGCCAGCGTAACGGGCATGCATGGAACAACCGTTGAAACTGTTGACGGCGGCTCCGCTCATGCTCCGACCTATCTGGCCACTGACGTCGAGGGTTTGACCAACGATCACCCTGTTCACATCCCCTACGTTCCGGCCGCCGCCCCTGGTGGCAAGCATTGGGCCGGCACCGTGGATGCGAACGGCAAGGTGTGGTGGACGAACGATCCGGCCCAGGCAGCATTCGTCGCTGCTTACGGCCACGCGGGCAGCCTGTACGGTGCCGCAGCGGGTGGCACCACGGTTGGTAACGGCACGCCTTCAACGGCTGCCGGTGCCTATGTGGAATGCACCAGCTGCCACGACCATCACTCCATGACGAAGCGCCGCCAATCCATCGGGCAAGTGTGGACCCCCACCACAGGTTGCACGGCTGGCGGAGCGACCGATCCCTACTGTGGTTCTTATGCGGGTGGCACTTCAGGCATTTATCCCACGCGCATGTTCGTGAAGGGCTGGTATGACTCGAACAACCCAGCCAGCAACTCGTCATCGCAGTTCTGCCGTAGCTGCCATGCCGATCGATCGAACGAGAACTATGGGATCAACAGCATCACGTTCTAACGAAAGGATGGGGGGAGAGCCCCCGCTCGCCCCTTCTTTCTTGAATTCGCTTGATTGAACTCATATGAGAAACAAATTTATTGGTCTCGTCTTATCCGCAAGCCTGAGCGTGATCACCGTCGCGCAGACCCCGGCGCCTCAGCAGGTTTCTGAACCACAGTCCTTGTTCAAGGGCACGACCATCACGCCCAAGGGCAAAGCGGTCCTTCGGATCAACGGAACCGTCCTGACTGATCGCGATCTGCTGCGCGAAATGATGACCATCTTCCCGTACGCCCGCCAGCATGGCGGCAAGTTCCCGGAATCGATGGAAGCCGACATCCGCCGCGGTGCCCTCGACATGCTCGAGTTCGAGGAACTCGTGTACCAGGAAGCGCAGCGGCGAAACATGAGCGTGACTCCGGCGCGACTGGATCGGGCCATCAAAGCCTTTCGCGACCAATTCTCTTCCTCAGACGAGTTTCATTCCTACCTGAAGGTGGAGTGCAACAGCTCGATGCCAAAGCTGCGCGAGAAGGTCCGCCGCTCCCTGATGATCGACGACCTGCTGATGGTCGAGATCACCCACAAAGCGTCGGTGAGCGACGCGCAAGTGCAGGCCTACTACCAGAAAAATACGGCGAAGTTCTACTCGCCCGAGTCTGTGTCCATCCAGACCATCTCGCTCATCATTCCGGATCACGCCAACGCTCAGCAGGAAACGAGCGTTCGCAAACGCGCCGAAGATGCCCTCCACCAGGCTAAGAAGGCCAAGAATTACGAGGGTTTCGGAATGCTGGCGGAGAAGTTTTCCGAAGATGATTGGCGCGTGATGATGGGCGATCACCAGTCAGTCACGCGTGACAAGATGCCTCCGGAAGTGGCGAAGGTCGCATTCACTCTCAAGCCGGGCGAAGTGAGCGATCTCATACGAGCTGAGAATTCATGGTGCATCATCCGCCTGAACAGCCATGAGCAAAGTCATCAAGCCCCCTTCGATCAGGTCAAGGTGTCGCTCAAAAAAGATTTGGTTGCGAGGCGGATCGACACGCTGCGCAGCACTCTCCACCACCAGCTGCGCAAGAAAGCCAGAGTCGAGGAGTTATAGAAGTCATGCGATTCGCACCAGGAATCCGGTTGGCACTCGCGACAGGCTTGCTGTTGCTGGCCGTGGGACTTCGCGCGCAGGTCACGGTGGGCGACGATCTGCACATGAATCTCGATGGCAGCCTAGCTGTGGGATACTTCGCTTCCAACGGCAACCTGGTGCAGTCCACCCACAGTCTCAGCGTCGGCGGCGAAGCCGACCTCCATGGCGACTATCTCGATCCCCGCGTGATCAATTTTGTGGTCAGTCCCTACTACAACCTGTCGCGCGCCAACTCCAGCGTGCAATCGATCTTCGATGCCAGCGGGGTGAATGCCAGCACCCAGATTTTCAGTGGCAGTCGATACCCCGGCTCCATCAGCTATGGCCGAGACTGGAATCACGAAGGAGAATTCGGCCTTCCCGGAACCGTGGCCTACAAAACGCGTGGCTCCGATGAGTATTTCAACGCGAACTGGAGCCTCTTTCAGCCCTCCTTCCCTTCGCTTTCGGCCAGCTACGGAATCGGCGACAGCAACTACGAGGTGCTGGGAGCCTCGACGAAAGGGAGTAGCCACTCCCGGGTTTTCAGCCTGCACAGCGGCTATCAATTGCTCGGGTTCAACTTGATCGGCGGCTACTCCGATTTCAAGTTGACTCAACAATTGCCCGCGATCACCAACGGCTCGGAAGCTCTGCTCGGAAGCACAGATCAGAATCAGGTGCAGCTGGGCATCTCGCGCCGCTTTGGACAACGCACCAGTCTGATCGCCAACCTCAGCCGCAACCATTTCACCGTGGATTTCTCCGGTGCGCCCATCAAGCAAACCTACGACAATGCCGCTGCCAGCCTCAGCGTGAACCCCGCCAAAGGATGGATGGTGATCGTGGGTGGCTCCTACACCGACAACTTGGCGGGAACGCTTTTCGATCCGACGGTGGGCGAGGGTGGCGTGATTTTACCGCCCGTCAGCACCTCGTCTCATTCGATCGACTTATCGGCGGCCACGACCTATACGCCGATTCACGATCTCAGCTTCCAGGGCACCGTCGACCATCGCGCTCAGTCTTACTTCGGTCTGAGCGTCACTTCCGATGCCTATACCGGCGGCGTTTCCTACGGCCACAGTTTGTGGGGGGGTACGGCTTCCACCTACGCGAGCGTCACGCGCTACACCGCGAACGTGTACAACGAAGCTGCGGTCGGGGGATCCGGAAACCTCAGCTACACGCGGCGAGTCGGCGCATGGACAGGCAATGCCTCGATCCGTTACGCACGCAACACGCAGACCGCACTCGCAGCCTTCACGCAATCCGGTTACGGATACGGTCTGAACGTGGGGCGGAAACTGGGGGGCTGGATCTGGACGGTATCCGCGAACGGCAGCGAAAATCGTATCGCTTCCGTCGGCAACTCCAGCTCGTTTGCCCAGGGCTACAACACCGGCCTGTCCGCCGGTAAGCTTTCGTTTAACGGAAATTACAGCCGGTCCAACGGGAACTCCATTCAGAGCATTACCGGCCTCATCCCCGCGCCAGTTCCGGTCCCGGTCATCCCTCCCACTCTGTTGATCTTGTACGGCGGCGAGTCTTACGGCGGAGCCGTCGGATATACGCCCATCCGAGGCCTGATTCTCACGGCCGACTACTCGCACGCTCGCTATCACACGCGGAATGAAACAGACTTCTCGAACAACCTCTTGCAGCAAGCCGATGCGAAAGCCGAATGGTATTTCCGTCATTTGCATTTCCAGGCTGGATATAGCCGCTTGCTCCAGGGCTTCGGCGAAGCGGAAAGCAATCCGGTCAGCCTGAACACGTTCTACGTGGGTGTATTTCGCTCGATGCACATTTTCTAGTTGATGGTGAATTTGAGAAAGAAATTCCAATTCGTTTTCGTAGTGGCTGGGCTGGCGATGATTCTCGCCACCAGCGCCGCCGCCTCCAAGGGATCGAAATCGAAGAGTGAGCCTCTGCCCGCTCCGCCCGAACTCCTGCTCTCGGGCGGGAGAAAGCTGGTCTACGAGCGCAGCTTTTCTTCCCAGCGCGAAGTGAAGCCGAAGCGCGGTTTCTGGAACAAGCTGGTCGACGTAATCGCCGGCGCCCCGGAGTATCGCAGCCTGGTTCGTCCCTACAGTGTCGTGGCCGACTCGCGCGGGCGTCTGATCATCACCGATCCTGGCATCCCAGGCGTACATGTCTTCGACTTCAATCAGCAGAAATACAAGTTCATTCAGCGGGAAGGGAAGGAAGCTTTCGTCGCTCCTCAATGTGTCGCCGTGGACGCAGACGATAACTTCTACGTCACTGATTCCGAAGCCGGGAAGATTTTCGTATTCGATTCTGAGAACAAGTTCCGCCGCGTAATCGGCAGCATCAAGGGCGGCGAAGGCTATTTCAAGCGGCCCACCGGCATCGCCGTGGATTCTGCCGGCCAGCGCATCTTCGTTTCCGACACTCTGCGCCACAAGATTTTCGTGCTCGATATGCAAGGCAACATCCTCAAGACGATCGGCCAGAATGGCGCCGCAGACGGCGAGTTCAATTTCCCCACGGAACTTCGTTGGACGGGCTCCGAGCTACTGGTCGTAGACGCGATGAACTTCCGCATCCAGGCCTTCGATGCCACCGGCGCTTTCCGCTACGCCGTCGGTGACGCCGGCGACCGCAGCGGCGCGATGTTCCGCCCCAAAGGTGTGGGCATCGATAGCGAACAACATCTCTACATTGTCGACGCACTCTGGGACGCTGTGCAGGTCTTCGATCGCGAGGGCCAGCTTCTTTATTACTTCGGCCAGAGCGGCGATGCTCTCGGCGAGTTCAATCTTCCCTCCGGATTGTTTATCGATCAGAAAGACTCTATCTACGTTGTGGATTCTCTCAACCGGAGAGTCCAGGTCTTCCACTACTTCGCACTACCTCCCCAGGCCGCGGGAGGAACGCAGTGATCCGAACCGTCGTTTTGGTTTGCGTGCTTTCCTTGCTGACTTGCGCCGCGTGGGGACAAGGCTTCAACGACGTTCTCGGCGCACATGACATGACGCCCATCGGCAAGTCGCCTGTTAAAGGGCGCGTCTCCGGCTCGTGTCTCTATTGCCACGCTCCGCATTCTGCGATGGCAGGGCCAGCCACGCCTTTGTGGAACCAGCAGCTCTCGGTGCAGACCTATACTCCCTACACCAGCAGCACGTTTCACCAGACCGGCGTGCAGCCGCCGCTGGGAAGCACGAGCAAGCTTTGTCTCAGTTGTCACGACGGCACCGTAGCTCCCGGCCAGACGGTGGCCTATGGAAAGTTCAACATGACGGGGTCGATGAAGGCGACCTCAAAGTTCGGCGGCGATCTTCGCAGTTCACATCCCATCAGCATGAAGACTCCGCTGGCGGACTCTCCCGAAATCAATGTGCTGCTTTCCTCTTCGTCTCCCACGACCGCCGATGCGACCGTGAAGCTGGAGAAGAGCAACGTCGAGTGCAACACCTGTCATGACCCGCACGTGCAGGGCAAGGATCCCATCGTCCAGGACTTTCTGGTGCGCGATGCCTCGAACGGCGGGCTCTGCCTCGCATGCCATGATCCGAACCGCGTGGTGAACGGCAGCGTGAACTATCTCGGCGGCTGGGCCTCGAGCGCTCACGCGATCGCGACCAACACGACTTCGAATCAGCCTTATGTCGGAGGCTACGGCACGGTGGCAGGCAACGCTTGCACCAATTGCCACATGCCGCACAATGCTTCCGGTCCGGTGCGACTCCTGCGCGGCAGTGACGAGAAGGCTTGCCTGGCTTGCCACAACGGCGGAACAAATGTTGCCCCTGCGGCAGTCAACGTATTTGCGGAATTCGCCAAGAGTGGCCACCCCTTCTCGTCAGGAACCAACGTTCACGATCGGACAGAAAGTGCCGTTCTTAACAACAATCGTCACGCCACCTGCGTCGACTGCCACAATCCGCATGCCACCAAGGCAGCCGGTACTACTAACACCGCTCCTCCCGCGGTTCGCTCCGCTCAAAACGGAGTGGTGGGTGTCAGCGAAACCGATGGCTTAACAGTCATGACGCCAGCCGTCGCGCAGTTCGAAAACTGTTTGCGCTGCCACGGAACCAGTGCCGGCAAGGTTATCGACAAAAAGTTCGGCTACCTGCCGGTGTGGGCGGCGTCTGCTGGCGATCCTCTGAACATCATTCCGCAGTTCAGCGCGTCCTCCAGTTCGAGCCACCCGGTCACGCACGATCGCAACAGCCCGTTGCCACAACCAAGTTTGCGCGCCCAGATGCTCAATCTCGACGGCACCACGCCCGGGCGCAGCATGGGCCAGCGCATCCTCTGCACCGATTGCCATAACAGCGACGACAATCGCGAATTCGGAGGCAGTGGCGCTAACGGCCCGCACGGCTCCAAGTATTCACATCTGCTGGAGCGCAACTACGAGTTCAGCCAGGCCCCACTCCCCGGTGGGCCGATCGGTAACCTGTTCCCGAATCCCGATCTCACAGCCAACGGTCCTTACGCGCTATGCGCGAAGTGTCATGACCTGGCCGCGATTCTCGCCAACACCAGCTTCAGCGAGCACGCCCGCCACCTTAACGACGGATTCTCCTGCTCCACCTGCCACTCGGCGCACGGCATGGGCGGTCAGATCGGCAGCATTTCCGGCGAGAGGCTGGTGAATTTCGATGTGAACGTCGTCGCTTCCAACGGTGGCGCGCCGATTGCGTACAGCCGCTCTACGAATTCGTGCAGCCTCACCTGCCACGGACATCCGCACAATCTGGCTGCGAATCCAGCCTTTCATCTCCCGAGGGCGAAGTCGTGATAAAACTTTTTAACGGGATGGCGTTGGCCGGGCGAAAGGGTTGAAGTTTTTGGAACTGGTCTCGTAAGTAGCTTTGGGAACAAAAAGCTTGGGAAAGGGCATGGCTTCAGAGGGTGCGGAAAAACTCAATTTATGGATGATTTTGGGAAGGGCGTGGCTTCAGCCGTGCCGCTCAGGCGCAAAGAAGACGCGGGCTTTAGCCCCTGAGGTTCACCGCTGTAGTACCCAACACGTTTATGAGACCGCTTCTAGTCAGTCCGGCTCTCCGCGGCCCCCTCTGCGAACAGCCGAAATTAGAAAACAAGCAGAACAGGAGATCGAGAAAATGAAGAAAGTGTTGTTGGCAATCTTAGTGATGTCGCCGATCTTGTCGTCCATGTGCTTCGCAGACGATCTGGTCGACGACCCCAACTTCAAGGCGAAGTGCGTGATGTGTCACGGCGCTGCCGCAGAAGGCCGCGAGAAGATGAAAACTCCGCCGATGAAAGAAAAAGCGGGGAAGAGTGTCGCGGAGCTAACCAAGGCCATTGAAGACGGCAACGACAAGACCACGCCTAAAATGCCGCCCTTCAAAGAGAAGCTGACGCCTGAGCAGATCAAAGCGTTGGTCGAAGAGATCAAGGCGCTCAAATAGTCTCCAGCGCCAAAATCGCTCCCTACCTCCGACATCGAAATGAATTCCCGATCAGGCAGCTTCCGAGGCCGTTTGGGGCGGCTGCCTGAGCGAGTCTGCCTCGAGGAAGATTCTTTCAATCGTCGGCTCTACCTTCCTAATGCACTCTTCAAGTCGTGAAATAGCCTTCTCCAGTTCGGGTACATCAAGCCCGCGGCGGAAGCGGATATTCGCCGTCAGCAGAACCTGTTCCGGGCCCAGTTGCATCGACAGCAAGTCTCCAACCCGCTCGACGACAGGATCTCTCTCGATGACTTGGCGAACTCTCCTGAGTTTCGCCCGGTTCGTTCTCTCCCCGACCAGCAGTGCGCCGCTCTCCCGCCCAAGCAGCACCGCGACTGCGCAGAGCACCAGCGCGATCAGGATCGACGCAATCGGGTCCAATCTGGGATTGTGGAACAAGTGTCCCAGGAAAATTCCCAGGAACGCCAGCGCCGCTCCCACCAGCCCCGCTGAGTCTTCCAGAAACACGGTAAAGACTGTCGGATCTTTGCTGCCGATGATTTCTTGCCATGTGCTTTCTTGAGGCTCTTTGCGAGAGACCAGTTCGCGGTACGAAATTCTCCAGGAATAAAGCTCGAACCCGGCGGTCACCACCAGCACCAAATAATTCCAACCGGGGTGTTCGGAGAGCACAGGATGTTGCAGGTGCGTGACGCCTTCGTAAAGCGCAAACATCCCGCCAATCGCAAAAATGTAAACCGCCACCAGCAGCGAATAAAAATATAAAACCTTGCCGTGGCCGTAGGGATGCAGTTCGTCCGGTGGTCTGGCACTCCGCTTCAGTCCCAGAAGAAGCAGAAGTTCGTTGCCGGTGTCGGCGGTCGAATGGAATGCCTCCGCCAGCATCGCCGAACTTCCCGTGAAGGCCGCTGCCACATACTTGCAGATAGCGATGCCCAGGTTTGCGAGAGCCGCAAGCAGTACGATTCGTGTAGACGACCGCGAAGCCATCCCTTTCCGACGGCCACGAAGGCCCTAAGGGATGTACGAAAGACAGGTTTCTCTAGGAGACTGCATCGGCCAGATCAAGGGAGGGGCACGACTTCAGAGGCTGCGGGGAAACTGTGCTTCGGGAGGGCGGAACAACTCCATTTCAGGAGGTCTTGGGAAGGGCACGACTTTAGTCGTGCCGATAGGTTTTCGAAAATGTATTCGCGCTTCATCGCCTGAGGTGCGCGTTCTGTGTCTTCAAAGAATCCGCAGTCTTCTAGCTCGAATGACTGGCCTCTCTGAGATCAACACGCAGTTACGGCGTGGGCATCAACCTGGGCGATCTATAGCCCTGTCCCGCGGCCGACTATGCCACGCCGTAGCAGCGATTAAGCGGCGATTTTTTCGTTAAAGGCGTTGCGCACTTTGTCAAGAGAGGTCGGGGCGACCAGGTATCCGATCCCGGTGCCAATGCCTACGCCCAGTAGAAAGCTGCCCCAGCTCGGCCACTGGCTGCGGCCGCGCAGCGCGTCGCTGGCGTTCGACAAACGTTCCGACGCATCCTCGTATTTTTCATTGATGGCGTCGTTCAATCCGTCAGCGCGATCACGCATCTGGTTTTGGATCGCCGACCACAGCTTGGCATCCGTCATCAAGAGCCCCGCTCTCATCGCGAGCCTTGCCCAATCCTTCGTACGTCTGTTCCGTAGCATGTTCGTCATCGTGTGACCTCGGGTGTGATTGATACTCATAATGTAGGCAACCGAGTCGCTTCTCGCTATCGGATGAGGTGTGTAGGAGTTCCCGGGGAATCCGTGTATGCCACACCGGACTTTCGCGACGAGTTGCGGATTTCAGATACTGGTCCTTATGTCTCTCGATTAAAAGCACTTTTGCAAGATGAGTGGAAGATCGGGCTTCCCGCCAAGACGTAAAGATTCGTAAAGCGCGATGCGAAGCGGCAACTCTCCGAAGATAATTGTGTTCATACCAGTAACTCGGGAATTGGATATATAAAAGGAGATTTCATGCTGAAGAATTGGATACTGGCTTTGACACTTGCCGGACTGGCGTATGCCGCGCCGGCGGTCGTCGCGCAGGATGCGCCGAGCAGCGATCAACAGGCGGCGCCTACCGCTGCTCCCCCTGAGCGCGGCGAACGCGGTGGTCGATTCGACCCCGACCGTCGTGCCGAGATGCTAACCAAGCGCCTCAATCTGAGCGCCGATCAGAAGGCAAAGGTTACCGACATCTTTAAGTCTGAGCAGGAACAGATGCAGAAAACCCACGCGGACACGTCGGCCTCGCAACAGGATCGCCGCGCGAAAATGATGGATATGCACAAGGCGTCGAACGATCAGATCCGCGCTCTGCTGAATCCTGATCAACAAAAGAAGTGGGACGAAATGCAGGCCCAGCGCGACCAGTGGGTTAAGGGACACCACGAACCGCCTCCGCCCGCAACCGCCCCCCCGGACAACAATCCGAAATAGTCCCGCGCACCACACGTGTGGAAATTTTCTTCTGCTCCCAATAAGCTATCCGGCCACGCCCTGGCGTTGACCGGATGCTTAGTTTTTGGGAGGTCACGACTTCAAAGCTCCGGATACCCTCCCGTTCGTGCAGATTTTGGAAAGGGCACGACTTCAATTGTGCCATTAAGTCATCCAAAATCTGTCTGCGCTTTAGCGGCCGAGGTCCGCTCTCTGCGATGTCGGAGACTTTTTCCGCAGCCTCTTCAGTCGTGCTGCTAAGTCTCTGACACGTGTCCGCGTGTATCGCCAATCACCTGTCGGGAACTAGAGGAGAGGACTGATATACCCGTGTCCTGCTTGAAATTTCGGGCGCTCCGATCCACCGCAAACCTGAATGTCGATAGACCGTCTCCCAGGCACTTGCAGATTTGAATTCGCATTTAAAGTGATTGGAGAGGAGTCCTCGCCTCTGTTCGATGCGCGTGTGATGGCGCATTATTTGGTCCACGACTTCGATGAAGGCTTTGTTCAACTCTGCGGCTGAACGGAACGTGACCTCCTCAAATGGCATATACCAGAAGTATGTGGGTGCGGTCTGCGCCAGCAATCGAGCGCTGATTTGTTTTTCGCCACGACCAAGCCAAAGAATGAACTGATAGTCTGCGCCAGCAGGAACGGGTAGTTCGACGCGATAAGACTCTTCTAAAACTACGGAGTCCCGCCACCGGTCCGGTTTCACGTCCACCGAGGGCAGTAGACCTCGGACGAAAATGACAACTGGATCACTGGCAGGGGTGACCGCCTCCTGCTCTTCCGCCGAAATACTGGGCTTTGGGGTGAACTTATCGCGGAGTGCGAGGATGAGGGCAGCCAACCCAAAAACTACCCCCATGTAAGCCATGCCATAAAGTACGTCTTGCACAGAGTTGGGATTGTAGACTCAATTGTTGTAGCCAGCCCATTTCACTACACCAAAAACCTGCCGGGTGGCCGGGGAGGGGTTTTGAGTGCAATGGGAATGTCTGCCCCAATGTAGGGATGCTTTTGCGTGGCAGTGTCTAGGGGTTATTCGGGAGGCTTAGAGCATGACCGGCGAAGAGGGGCCGAAGGCCAAGCAAGGGTTCTGGCCGCTGGTGGTCTGTCTCTCTTTCAATCTGCCGCTGCTTCTGGGAGTGGCCAGCGAATTCCTCCCCCGTGTGCCCGCTAGCGCTCAATCCCTGAGTATCTTCGACTTCCTGGCCAAAGCTTTATTCTTCTGCTTTCTGTTCGGGATTCCACTGGCGGTGGTGTCCGCACTGTGTTCAGGGCTCTACTTGCTTTTTCGTTTTCGGCGCCTAAGCGATGATTTCAGGCTTTACTTCGCCTGCAATTGCATATTTCCCATCATTTTGATTTACGCGGCTGCGGACATTTTGAGCGGATTGTCCCGGTGACCCAGACCTCCGCTCCCGACCACGACCTTGGAAAGGGGCCGGGAAGGGGTTTTGAGTTTTTTCGCTATTTCCCCAGGACTAAGCACTAGTTCTTGATTTCTCCCCAAGAAGACCGTCCACAGAGAGTGGTCCCGAGCCGCCGACCACGAGTGCCGCCAAGCACGCCAGGTAGAGGAGATCGAGCTCATACCCAGGCTGGCCAAACTGAGCTCCGGCAGCCGTGACGGCCTGAAGCTTAATCGAGCTGAAGCCGTAGGGAAGATGAACCGTAAAGATCGCAACGAGCAGAATCGTCGCCATTGGCACGCTCGCCAGGGCTACGAAAGCGCCTGCCAGTACAGCCGATCCACCGAACAGTTCAATCAGGATGGTCGCCCAACCCATGAGCTGAGGTGCGGGAACGCCCAAGGCATGGAGGATCGCGAAGAAATGATCCGGCCCCTTCACGATCTTGGCATAGCCATGTGCAATGAAGCCATATCCAACGATCAGCCGTAAGGGAATCGCTGCCCATTCGTGAAATTTCGAGACCGTCGATCTGCACCCGCCCGTCAATCAGTTTATCTCCTCAGAAATCTGATTGCCGGTTAGGAAGAAAGTTACGACTCGTTGGCTAGTTGCTGAAATGGCGATTTTTCGACAGTAACCCTCGAGGTCCCATTTACCATCATCCCCGACGGCTGGAGGCTCTGCCGATGTGGGATGACGTCCGAACTTCTCGCGAACTGCTGACCAGTCGTGAACACCGCGTGATGCTGAAGACATCACGACTTGTGCTGATGCTAGCCGCGCCGAGTTTTCTTTTGACCTTTCTGATGCCCGGATGTTCCCGGGCAGCCGCGCCCGGTGGTACCACATTCATCCGCCTGAATCAGGTGGGATACGAGAACGGGCCAGTGCACGCGTATCTGATGTCACGAACGGCACAAGCGGGATCCGCCTTTACGGTGAAGAAATCGAACGGAGAAACAGTTGCTTCGGGTGCCGTGGGAAACTCGGACGCCACCTGGGGTAAGTACAAAGTGTACCCGCTGGATTTCACGATCTTGACTGCAGGGAATTACACGCTGAGCGTTTCAGGCCTACATCCAGCATCATCCACCTTCAGCGTGGACAGTCCGGCGCAACTTTATGTTCCTCCTCTGAACAACGCCTTGCGATTTTTTCAGGACCAGCGCGACGGAAGTGACTACATTCCCTCTGCACTGCGAACAGCACCCGCACACTTAAACGATCAGCGAGGCAACGTCTACAAGCCGCCGGAATTCGGTTGGTTTGAGCGGATCAAGGGCGACCTCGTGCCTACCGGTTCGGTCGTCGATGCCTCGGGAGGATGGTGGGACGCTGGCGATTCCCTGAAGTTCGTGCATACAGCCAGCTACACCGAAGCGCTGATGTTAGTGGGCGTGCGCGATTTTCCTCGCCAGATGGGCAGTGATTCCCGGACCTCCAGTTTTGTGAAAGAGGCGAAATTTGGGCTGGATTGGCTGCAGCGCATGTGGAACAACGACTCCGCGACTCTTTACTACCAGGTGGGGATTGGGAGTGGCAATTCCGGCTTTGAAGATGACCACAGCATCTGGCGCCTGCCCCAGGAGGACGATGCTTTCGGCGGTACACAACCCAAGTACCGGTACATTCGCAATCGACCTGTCTTTGTCGCCGCTCCCGCAGGATCCAGGATCAGTCCCAATCTGGCCGGCCGGCTCGCCGCAGACCTCGCCCTGTGCTTCACGATCTATCGGAAAACCGATCCGGCCTATGCGAATCGGTGCTTGCTGGAGGCGGCACACATCTTTGATTTGGCGGACACTTCCCCCCAACCGGAGCTGCTGACCGCCTCTCCGCATGACTTCTACGGCGAATCGGAGTGGCGCGACGACATGGAGTTAGGCGCAACGGAACTCTACCTCGCCACCCGCAATCCAAACCTACCCGAAGGACTGCCCCATCGTGATCCAAACTTCTATTTGAAGCAGGCAACTGACTGGGCTTCAGCCTACATTCACGGCGAGAAGGAATCTGGCGAAATTCTGGGGGTTGCAGACGTGAGCGGGTTGGCTCATTTCGAGCTGTATCGGGCCATGACATTGGCGGGCAACACAGCCGGACTGGCGGTGACGCCGGCGGATCTTCTCGCCGATATGAAGAAGACTTTGGACAACGCAGTCTCGGTGGCCGGCAAAGATCCCTTTGGATTTGGCGCGCCCTGGGGTGCAGGCGACACGCCCACGCACGGCGCGGCACTGGCCGTCATGGCGAGCGAGTATGACTACCTGACTCACTCCAAACCATACGACTCATATTCCCGCAATTGGATGGACAATATCCTGGGTGCGAATGCGTGGGGAACTTCGTTCATTGTGGGCGACGGAACCACGTTCCCGCGGTGCATCCATCACCAGGTCGCCAACCTGCTGGGATCGGGCAACCCCCCCACGCCGATCCTCGCCGGTGCCGTGGTTGAAGGGCCGATCGAAAAGGCCGACTCGGGGGCACCTCGGGGCGTGAAGGCGTGTCCACAGAACGGCGAAGACTCGTTCTCTCAATTTAACGGGAACGGTGCCGTGTACAAGGACAACGTCGAGTTCTATTCGACGGTGGAACCCGCGATTGATCTCACTGCTCCGTCTTTTTTGATGTTGGCTTGGAGGATCGCCGGGCAACCGGCTGACCTCGAATCGGAGGACCGCGTGGCAGCCCGTGCCACGAGATAGGGATGGATTAGCCATTAAAGTCTTGGATAGAAGGCTTTCCTTCCCATGCCGGTAGACCCTTCGCCCCGAAAATACTACGATGGAGTGGCTTTCGGAGGGTCGCCATGTACTTTGAACAGTTCTATTTAGGCTGTCTTGCGCACGCGTCCTACATGCTGGCCTCCGAGGGCGAGGCCGTCGTCATTGACCCCCAGCGGGACGTCGAAATTTATCTAACTGCCGCCGCCGAGCACGATCTCAAGATCCGCCACGTCTTCGAAACCCACCTTCACGCCGACTTCGTTTCCGGGCACAAGGAACTCGCCGAGCGCACCGGCGCCACCATATATATAGGGCCCCACGGCGGTGCCCGCTTCACCCGCACCGAGGTCGGCGACGGTTTCCAGTTGCGTGTCGGAAAGTTGCGCATCGACGTCCTGAACACGCCCGGCCACACGCCGGAGAGCATTTGCCTGGTCGTCACCGACCAAGAGAAGTCCGACAGGCCATGGGCCGTCTTCACCGGTGATACCCTTTTCATTGGCGACGTCGGCCGCCCAGATCTTTCCCAGTCACACTCGCCGGCCGAGCTTGCAGGGCTCCTCTATGACAGCCTTCATAATAAGGTGATGAGACTGCCCGGCGATGTGTTGGTCTTCCCGGCGCACGGCGCAGGCTCGCTCTGCGGCCGCAACATGCGCGCCGAGCGTTCTTCCACCATCGCGACCGAATGCATGACCAACTACGCTCTGCAAATTGGCAGCCGCGAGGAATTCATCCGCGAACTCACATCGAGAGTTCCAGTTCGCCCCGACTACTTCCTGCAAGATGCCGAAATCAATCGCGACGGGGCCGCCCCGCTTTCCGAAATGAAAGAACTCAAACCCCTTTCCCCGCAAGCCCTCAAGTCCTTGCTTGATGACGGCATCGTTGCTCTCGACGTCCGTCCGCCCAGCGACTTCGCCAGAGGTCACGTCCCCGGTTCGATCAACATCGCCCTCTCCGGCCAGTTCGCGTCTTGGGCCGGATCCGTGCTGGGACTGTCCTCTCGGCCCCTGATGATCGCCGACAACGATGACCAGTTATCCGAAGCCCGCCTGCGTCTGGCGCGAATCGGCATAGAGGATGCCCGGGGATTTCTAGAGGGCGGCATTGCCGGTTGGGAACAGGCAGGAATGCCAGTCGCCACGTTGCAGGAAACATCCGTAGACCAGGTGAACGCATGGCTGCGTTCCGGCGACGCGCAACTCCTTGACGTGCGCCGCGAAGGGGAATGGAAAGCCAACCACATCGAAGGTTCAGTGTGGGCGCCCCTCGACTCGCTAAACCAGAATCTGACGACGCTACCCAAAGATCGCCGCATCGCCGTCCACTGCAAGAGCGGATACCGGAGTGCCATCGCCTGCAGCGTGCTGCAGCGCGCAGGGTTTCAGAACGTAGTCAACGTGCTCGGCGGCATCGACGCCTGGCAGGCCGCCAACTTACCTGTCATCTCCGAAGAAACCGCTAAGGTCTGAGGCTCGCACTTCCCCAATGCGAGCCCCAGCCACTCGCTCAACTGGCGCAGAGCGAATCACTTCTCAAAAACGTCACCCTTCTTATAAAGATCGAAGGAAGTTCAGCAAGTCCTGCGCTTGCGCCGGACTCAGCGCGTTGAATCGGTGCACCGTCCCACCGGCTTCCGAGCCTCTGCCATCATGCGCTCGAATTGCCTGCACCAGATCCGACGTCCGCCCATCGTGCAGAAAGAATAGCCGCTGCCCCAGACCCCACAGAGGCGCAGTCCGGAACTGATCCGGTCCCGCCGCTCCTTGGGTGATGCGGTCTGCCAGGTTCCATCCCATATGGTGGATCGCAAAGTCAGAGTACGGATGATAAGAAACGCTCGACATGCCGGTATATCGCGAAGATCCAGTCGTCAGAGTCGCCGTGTGACACAAACTGCAGCCGACCTTGTCGAAAAGCGCCGCGCCGTTTTGTGTGGACGGCGTCGGATCCGCCGGAGTTGGAGGCGCCGACAAACGCGCGAACATCGCGAACGCTAGCACATCGGACATCTTCTCGGCGGTATCCGCGCCCGCAAAATCCTCCGGAGAAGGATTGAACGCGCACCCGCCATCCGCCGACCGTTCCGAAGGGAAGACTTCATTCGATACGCCCTGCTCGACGTTGTAAGCTTCGCCCGAAAAGATCAGAAGCGATTTGTTCTGCGCCTTCCATCCGAAGCGTGTAATGGTTCCGTCGTTCCCGCTCGTATTAAAACTCCCGCGAATGCCCAAGAAAGACTTCTGCACTGAGTTCGCCGCAAGGTTCGCGCGCAGCACGCTATCCGGAGTCGCCTCCACCAGCCCAAGTCCAAACACGGGTGTGGGGATCCGGAAGATCACATTGTTACGTCCCTGTTCTCTCGCAAAGTCCGGCTGCGCCAGGCCACATCCGCCGGCATCGCTTCGTCCGGAGACGCTGAACAGATCATGCACTCCTCCATCCGGAACCGCTCCCGATTGCGTCACCGTCATGATGAACCGCGCTTCGCGCACCGGGCCGTCCGGAGTAATAAAAGGAGGAACCTTATTCGTTGCCCCATCCAGTGTCGCCAGTGCTACCTGCGGATTTGGAATAGGATTCTGTGGACTCTTGCTTCCCGGACTGCTCCCGCCCATCGCTGGTTGCGCGTGGCACTGCGCACAGCTGTTGCCGTTGAATCCCGGACCCAGTCCGGTCCCGCCTTCTCCCGTCATTCCTCCTGACACAGAATCCACTTCCATGAACGCCTGCATGCCTTGCGTGAACATCGCCTGCTCCCCGCCGCCCAGCCCCGGGTAGAAGCTTCCTGCGCCCGCAGTTCCAGCCCGCGGACCAGGATCAGTTTGTGCGTGCACATCTCGGGGAACATGTACTACGACCACCAGACACACCACGACCATCAAAACGTTCGTACGTTTCACTTGGGCCCTCCTTCGGCGGAAGCAGACACACTCCCGCGAGGTTCTGGATCTGTGGATTTTTGGGAGGCCTAGCGCGAGTCGTCCCAATTCTCCAGCCAGCTCGTAGCAAGGCGACGTGTCATGCCGACATACCGCGACACAACATTGCCTTGAGGCGTGGCGCCTACCAATAAAGCTGGCTGACTTTCAAATGCGAGTGCGAGATTGCGTGGAACTCTACGTTTGTTCGTTGTCGAGCGTCAAGATGTCCAGAAGTACATGGGAGGCCCGAGGAACCGCGCCTCGCAACATTTGTCCACATTCGTGTCCCAAAAAAGGAAACCGGACAATAAGCCTGCTGAATGTCGTCGCATGACGCCTTTCAACGCATGCTGCATTTTGTCACTCTAGGTCCATAGTCCACTGTTCGCAGCGACTTACAACCATGTTACCGATGTGCAATGAGCCAGTCCCATTTTGTCGTTTAGAAGACCATCCTGCCCGGTATCACGTTCAATCGTGACGTACGACCAGTGACCAAGTGATGTGGAACACAGACGTGAGATACATGCCCCTGCCACACTGCAACGGAATTTACGAAGGCCACGCACTCGAGATGGTCGCTGTAACGAGACGACATTTGCTCCTGGGTTGAAGCACCGGCGAAGCGCTGACCCCCAAAAGCTGTTCGCCGACGGCCGGTTGACGATTCGTTCCCCCCAGAACGTCTTCATCCGCAGCCGCAATTCCAGGAATAACTCAACCATCTACCTGCTTGGCCGTTGGCGGAATGCACGTTAGGCCCCTCCCCAAAAGTTCAGTGTTTCTAGATGCGACGCCCGATCATTTTCATGGTTCGTTGGATTCGAGGTTTCGGTAGGTCCCAGGAGAGATGACAACATATGAACCGGACGAGATTTTTGTTCGCAAGTTTTTTATTGACAACAATACTCATTTCTTTGGGGCTCGGTTTCGCCCAAAGCCCAACAAATAACCCTCCAGCCCCGACCCAGATGCCTCAAATGCGCAGTACGACCATGCAGCAGAGGAAAGACGCTGCCGCGAGAGCAGCCCAGCGCAGGGCGAGTCAACCGAAGGCGCCCAAATCAAACAAATTCAAATCGATGGCTGCACCGACCGGTGCGGGAGCGCCACCGGCACTTACTTTGGATCAGTTGTACTTCGGGACTTACCCGAATTATGCCAATAGCCCCCTTCCAGCCGTTACCGTGGATCCGGCTACCGGAGCGGTGACAGGAGTCACCCCCAAAACAGGGATTAGGAAGTTCGTCGATACCTTGCCCGGTCTAAATACGCCGAACAATCTCGGCCAGCAGATTCCAATCGCCGTTCCCGACATCACCACGTTTCCCGGTTCCGACTACTATGAGATCGGGTTGGTGCAATATCAGGAACAGATGCACAGCGACTTGCCTTCCACAACTCTTCGGGGCTATGTGCAACTCAATGGAGGGAACCCCAAGCCCCAATATCTGGGACCTGTGATTGTTGCCCAGAGAGATCACCCGGTCCGCGTCAAGTTCACCAACATGCTGCCCGCCGGTTCCGGTGGCGACCTGTTCATTCCGGTCGATACCACGGTCATGGGCGCTGGCGCGAACATGAATGGGTCCGACATTTACCAACAGAACCGCGCCACGCTTCATCTTCATGGCGGCAACACTCCGTGGATAAGCGATGGAACACCTCACCAATGGACAGTTCCGGTTGGAGATACAGCCGCAGTCAACCAGCGGGGGGTGAGCACGCAGTTTGTCCCCGACATGTTCTTTGACTCGACGGGAAAGGTTGTTCCGGTTCCGAAATGTGATGCAACGGCAGTCCCAGCCGTTACTGCGAATTGCTGGGGCGGCCTGGCCTCGCAGTTGCCACCAGCCAGCATAGCCACGAACGATCCAGGTCAGGGGTCGATGACCTTCTACTACACCAACCAGCAGAGTGCCCGGTTCATGTTCTACCACGATCACGCTTACGGCATCACTCGCCTGAATGTGTACGCCGGCGAGGCTGCTGGCTATTTGCTGCAAGACCCGCAAGAAGCAGCTCTTGTCAATGGGGGCGACATTCCGAATTCGACGCCGCTCGTGACGGCAGCTGCCGGAACAATCCCCGCATTGCAGATTCCCCTTGTCATTCAGGACAAGACCTTCGTGCCCGCCAATCCAGTCGAGGCGCCGGTTTATAGCGTTGCCGTCCTGGCACCGGGCTCCAACTACAATCTGCTAAGCACCACGGTGAGCTTCATAAACGGCCTCTGCTCGACACGTCCAATCGCCTTTCCTGTAATCGGAAATACAAGCAACGGTTTTGGAACCGTGATTCTGAATGGCATCGTCGGCATCACGCTGACGAGCGGAGGCTCTTGCAGTGCGCCTCCGGACGTGGTCATCGCTGATTCCAGCTTAGCCGGAACAGGCGCGGCTGCATTTGCATCATTGGCCACGCTTGGACAACAGGATCCCACCTGGAGTTGGGGAACCGCGAATCCTGGCGGACCCAACGGAAATGGGGATCTCTGGTTCCCGCACACTTACATGACTAACCAGTATCCTGACAACCCGGATGGTAGCTCGATGAATGCCATGGGCCGCTGGGACTATGGAATGTGGTTCTGGCCTCCGATGACGCTTGGAGCTCCGGGCACGGGTGCTCTCGTGCACGGGTCGGTTCCTTGCGGCACGGCAGCCATACCGGCTCAGACTTGCCCCGGCTTCCCGACCACGCTGCTTCCTGCTACCAACAGTATGGGCAACGGGAGCACAGCGTCTCTGACTCCGGAAGCCTTCATGGATACTCCCATCGTCAATGGCACAGCCTATCCCACAGTGACTGTGCCAGCGGGAGCAGTCCGGTTCCGTATTCTGAACGCCGCCAACGATCGAAGCTTCAACTTGTCGTTGTTCAAGGCAGATTCTGCGGTTACCACCCCAGATGGCAGGACAAACACCGAAGTCAAGATGGTGACAGCTGCCCCAACCCCGGGTTGGCCGATTTGGTGGCCAACCGATGGTCGGGACGGCGGCGTGCCGGATCCAGCCACGGCTGGGCCGTCGTGGATTCAGATCGGGAACGAAGCCGGTTTCATCCCGACCCCGGTGGTAATTCCTCCGACTCCCGTCGGGTATGAATACCAGCGCCGGAGCATCACTGTCACGAACGTTTCCTTCAAGTCGTTGTTCATGGGCCCGGCAGAGCGTGCCGATGTCATCGTTGACTTCACGGGCCTAGACGGTCAGACCCTGATTCTTTACAACGATGCACCCGCACCCGTGCCGGCATTTGATGCCCGTTACGACTACTATACGGGCGATCCTGACCTGACAGGCACAGGCGGCGCGCCCACAACGCTGCCAGGCTTTGGACCCAACACCCGTACCATCATGCAAATCAAGGTAGCCGGAACGGCACCCTCAGTGAATATGGCTGCATTGCAGACCGCATTGCCCGCGGCCTTCAAAGCCAGCCAGCCGCCTCCCATCATTCCCGAAGCGGCGTACTCATCGACGTACGGGACGGCTTTCCCCGATACGTTCATGAGGCTTCAGGACTACACAAAGACCTTTACGCCAATCTTGCCCGTGCCACCCTACACGCCTACTGCACCCGTAACCATGACGTTGCTCGATAAGACCATTCAGGAGTTGTTCGAATTGGAGTACGGACGGATGAATGCCACGCTCGGTACCGAACTTCCATTCACCAACTTCAATACGCAGACCACCATGCCCCTCGGCTATGTCGATCCGCCAACCGAGTTCATTACTGACTCTCTCGGCTTCGCCAGCCAACCGGTGGGTACGCTCGGGGACGGAACCCAGATCTGGAAAATTACCCACAACGGCGTTGATACCCATACCCTTCACTTCCACCTGTTCAACGTGCAGTTGGTCAACCGCATTGGATGGGACGGAACCAATCGAGCGCCAGACCCCAATGAGGTCGGATGGAAAGAATCCGTCCGCATGAACCCACTGGAGATCGACTTTGTGGCCTTGAGACCACTGTCACAGAATCTCCCGTGGCCGATCCCGGATAGCATCCGTCCTTTGGATGTAACCATGCCAGCCGAACAGTTTGATCCTGCGATGTCCCTCCTGAACGGAGTCGGAAACCCCGCGGATCAAGTCAACCACGTTGCTAACTTTGGCCAGGATATACGTATGGCACTGCCACCTGTTGGGTCACGAAGAGAACGACATGATGCGGCCCATCGTGTTCCAGGTTCCACCGGCGGCACCGGCGAACCTGAGCCTGGCTGTGAATCCGTGGACTGCAACAGCACCTGTTAGTCTTACTTGGACTGATATGTCCGCCAGCGCCAGTCAGCCAGGCGGCGGATTTAATGTCCAGATAGCAACGGACAGCCTGTTCGCGACCATCGTAGCTTCGGGGGACCGGTGTTTACGGCAGTACTGGATTTGGATCCGTAGGTACATTCCCCGCTGCCACCTTGCAGACCGGCGTAACGTACTTCTATCGGGTACAAGCCTTCAGTGCGAACGGCACCTCGGCCTGGGCCAGCGGGTCAGGCACCATCCAACCTGCGGTCACGGTAACAACAGCGCTGCTCGCTCCTTTGTCGATTACCTATGGCCAATTTGCCACGGTAACAGTCAACGTGACATCGCCACAAGGTGGGCCGGTAATCGGCACCATCACACTCATTGGCGCTGGAGCTCTGGCTCCCCAAACGCTAGTGGGCGGCACGGCGATCTTCAACCTGCCCGTCCTGCCTGTGGGCACCTATACGCTCACTGCCCACCTTACAACGTGCCAGCTGCCTTGACTGGACTTGCCTTGGGCAGTGTTGCGCCACCAGTCATTCTCACTGTGACCCCGGCAGCTGCCTCAGTCACACCGAACGCGGCCAGCAAGGTCTACGGCACAGCGGACCCGATTTTGACGGGCACCCTGACCGGATTCCTGGCGGCGGGGACAATGTAACTGCAACCTACAGCCGCACCGCAGGTGAGACAGTCGCAGGCAGTCCTTACACGATTAGCGCTACGCTTGTCACCACTCCAGCTGTGCTGGCTAACTACACCATCACCAACACCACGGCGTTGTTCACGATCAACCCAGTGACCGCGTCAGTCACACCGAATGCAGCCACGAAGGTCTACGGCACAGGCAGGCCGCAGCTCCTCCACGCGTCCCCACCCATCTGCGGCGGACAATGTAACTGCAACCTACAGCCGCACCGCAGGTGAGACAGTCGCAGGCAGTCCTTACACGATCAGCGCTACGCTTGTCGCTACTCCAGCTGTGCTGGCTAACTACACCATCACCAACAACCCAGCAGCGTTTACGATCACTCGGGCACCTGCCTCGGTGACTCCAAATGCTGCCAGCAAGGCGTTTGGGGCACCGGATCCGGCGTCGACGGGCACGCTGACCGGTTTCCTCCCAGCCGACGGCGACGGCCACCTACACCCGTACGGCAGGTGAATTGGTTGGTACGTACACCATCAGCGCCACATTGTCCCCGGCCGGCGTGCTGGGGAAAACTACACCATCACGTCTAACACAGCGGTGTTCACCATCACCGGTGCTGGCCCTGTACTCACGCTGGCTCCCACAGCCCTCACGTTCAGTTCGTCCCTGAACGTCACCACGCCGGCTCAGTCCGTGCTGGTGTCTCCAACACGGGCAGTGCAGCGCTGCGCATCACTGGCATCACTCTTGGGGGATCCAATCCGCAACGGTTCGGCATGACTCAGAACTGCCCGATCGGCGGCACTGGTCTGGCCGTTGGTGGATCCTGCACCATCAACGTGACGTTCACTCCCAATAACACCCTCAACCGCTCAGCCTTGATTCGTGTGAGGGTCGCGGTGCCTGCTGTCTCGGGGACGGTGACGCTGACCGGCACAACGATTCGCCCGACGATCAGCGTTTCGCCGACCTCGCTGGCGTTTGGGAATGTGCCGATCAACACGATCAGCACGCCACAAACGGTCACGGTGACCAACACCGAACGCGTTCCGTTGGCGTTCACCAGCATCACGATGGGCGGTGCGAATCCAGGTCGGTTTCCGCAGACCAGCAACTGCGGTGCGGGTTTGGCTGCCAACTGCAAGCTGCACCGTTTCCGTCACGTTCCAACCTAACCGCAGAGCTGCACGTTCCGCGACGCTGACGATTCGGAGCAATTCGGTTAACAGTCCCACGACGGTGACCATGACCGGCACGGGAATTTAGAACTGGAAGGGTGGACGTGACCGCCTGACCAAACTTAGTCCGAGACTGCCCGCGGATCCTTCGCGGGCAGTTTCGTTTTTCGTCTCATTTCCGGGCCCATTGCCGGTCTTTTCCCTCCTTGACTTGAGTTTCCGTCCCCGTGTTATAAAATCGCCACTAAACCGATTTAGTTAACTCATTCAAGAACGGTCGCCCTGATGAAAAATGAATTCTTCTGTGCGGTCATCCTCGCAGTTCTGCTAGCGATTGCTTTGCCCGCCGCAGCTCAGACCAACGAAACCATCGTCGTCGACCCCTCAGCCGCCGCTCATCCCTTCCCTCACTTCTGGGAAGAAATGTTCGGTTCCGGTCGCGCGATCCTGCTCGTTGCGCGACAGCTACCGCCGCGACCTGCGCGAAGTGAAGCAGATCACCGACTTCAAGTACGTTCGCTTTCACGCCATCTTCCACGACGAAGTCGGGATCTATAACGAGGACGACAAGGGTCAGGTCCAGTACAACTTCTCCTATGTCGATCAGATTTATGACGGCCTGCTCGCTACCGGTGTGCGCCCGTTCGTCGAATTGAGCTTCATGCCCAAGGCCCTCGCTTCGAACGACAAGCCGTTCACGCCTTCTGGTACAAACCCAACGTCGCACCGCCCAAGGACTACGCCAAGTGGGATGACCTCATCACGCAGTTCACAAAGCATCTGGTCGAACGCTACGGCATCGACGAAGTGAGCCAGTGGTATTTCGAAGTTTGGAACGAACCCAACCTTGATTTCTGGGGAGGCAATCCCAAGCAGCCGACCTATTGGGAACTTTACGATCACACCGCGCGCGCTCTGAAGAATGTGAGTCCGAAGCTTCGTGTAGGCGGTCCCTCCACCGCGCAGGCCGGCTGGGCCGACGCCTTCATCCAGCATTGCGCCGAGAATCATGTCCCCGTTGATTTCGTTTCCTCGCACGTCTACGGCAACGACAAGTCCGAAGATGTCTTCGGTACGCACGACGTGATCCCGCGCGACCAGATGGTCTGCCGAGCCGTGAAGAAGGTTCACGACCAGATCAAGGCCTCTGCCATGCCCAAGCTGCCTTTGATCTGGAGCGAGTTCAACGCCAGCTACATGAACGAGCCCGCGGTCACCGACACTTCCTACATGGGTCCATGGCTCGCCGATACGATTCGTCAATGCGACGGCCTGGTCGACGTCATGTCCTACTGGACCTTCTCCGACGTGTTCGAAGAGCAGGGCGTCGTGAAGACGCCGTTCTACGGCGGCTTCGGCTTGATTGCCGCCGGCGGAATTCCCAAGCCTGCCTTCAACGCCTTCCGGTTGCTCCACCAACTAGGGGAGCAGAGGATCGCGCTCGACTCCAATTCCGCACTGCTTACCCGGAAGAAAGATGGCTCGCTTGTGCTGGCAGTCTGGAACTACGCGCCTCCCGAGAAAGAAGGCGCGGCGAAGACTGTGACCTTGAAATTCAAAGGCAATGCTCCCGCGCAGGCAACCATCTCGGTGGTCGATCCGCAGCACGGAGATCCTCATGCCGCCTACGAATCCATGGGCTCGCCCCGCTACCCGACGCAAGCGCAGATCAAAGATTTGCAAACGGCTTCTGAGTTGGCCGCTCCTGAAACGCGCAAGCTGAGCAACGGCGAACTAACTCTGACGTTGCCGTCATATTCTCTAGCCGTCGTCACGGTGAAGTAGACAGCAGAAGTCAGGATGAAGTGGGCGGGCGGTCTTTCTCTGCGCGCTCTGCGGATGTTCTCTGTGCCCTCTGCGTTTTAAGATTTTTGGGGAGCGTTTCATCCCCAGCATCGAAGAGCGTAGGCCGCAGAAACTCTCTAAACTCGAGTACGAAAAAGTCACCATGCCTTCGCGCGAGCTGACCCGCAGAGAACTTCTACGCATCGTCCAGGCGGGCGCACTGGCCGCCCCGTTGGCCTGGCTGCCCACCTGTTCCAGCTCACACAAGAGCTCCGGCTCCTCCCCGCAGACCGACGACCAGCTGCTCGATGAAATTCAGCGCGCCTCGTTTGATTTCTTCTGGACGGAAGCAGGCTCCGCCACCGGCCAGGTGAAGGATCGTGCCCTGGCAAACGGAAACGATACGCGCACCATGGCAAGCATCGCCGCCACCGGCTTCGGACTCACCGCGCTCTGCATCGGCGACAGCCGCGGCTACAAAAGCTCTGCCGACATTAAAGAACGCGTGCGCATCACGCTGCGCTTCCTCGCCAACCAGTTGCCGAACGAGCACGGCTTCTTTTATCACTTCGTCGACATGAACACCGGCGCGCGCGTAGGGAAGTGCGAACTCTCGTCGGTCGATACCACGATCCTGCTGTGCGGAGTCCTCACAGCCCGCCAGTACTTCAACGACGCCGAAATTCAGGACCTCGCCACCACCATCTACAACCGCGTCGACTGGCCCTGGATGCTCAACGGAGGCGCGACGCTATCGATGGGCTGGATGCCGGAGTCTGGATTTCTCGCCGCCCGCTGGAATGCTTACTGCGAGCTGATGATGATCTACCTGCTCGCCATCGGGTCGCCCACGCATCCGATTCCGCCCGCGAGCTGGGAAGCCTGGTCGAGGCCAACCATCACTTATCAAGGCATCACTTATATCTCAGGAAACGATCCGCTGTCCCCGGCGCATCAGTATTCGCACGCCTGGTTCGATTTCAGAAACCAGCGCGACGTGCACGCCAACTACTTTCAAAATTCCATCGACGCGACGCGCGCGCACAAACTCTTCTGCCTGTCGCTAAGGAATCAGTTCTCTGACTACGCCGACAACCTTTGGGGGATCTGCGCGTCCGACTACGTCGGAGGCTACACGGCGTGGGGCGGCCCGCCGCTCATGGGCCCGGTCGACGGCAGCGTCGTGCCTTGTGCGACTGGGGGCTCGCTGCCATTTCTTTTCGACGATTGCATGCGCGTGCTGCACAACATCCGCACGAAGTACGGCAGAGCCTGGGCGCGCTACGGCTTCGTCGATGCCTTCAATCCACTGACTAACTGGTACGACTCCGACGTGCTGGGCATCGATCTGGGCATCACGATGCTGATGGCGGAGAACCACCGCACAGGCCTGGTGTGGCAGACCTTCATGAAGAATCCCGAAGCGCGCGCGGCGATGAGCCTGGTGGGATTCAAGACCGCGTAGCTGCGAGCTACGAGCCTCCAGCAAGCATCCTCTACAAAGTGGTGATATGTTCCACGTGGAACACTTTCGCTTATTTCGTTAATTTATAAAATATCGTAAAGCTAAGCATATTTGGGAAGTGCCTGTCTCTGCACGAGCTAAACGAGGTCGTGTGCGAGGCAGGCATGAGCGCCTTATCACACACTTTCGCCTTTCCCGGAACGGGAATGCATGATTTCTGATGTTCCATGGTCCAGGAAGGCGTATTTCTTGGACAAAAAAAGCGCGCCCCATGAAGAGGCGCGCGTGTGAGAGAGTTCACGAATTAGAAGTTGAAACGAAGTCCCAGTGTGACGACGCGGGCGCCCAAAGCTGAGCGGGCGTGGCCGAAGCCCGAGTCGGTAATGTTATTGGCGATGTCATTGGGATCGGAAGTTTTGAAGTTCAGGTTGTTGAAGACGTTGTAGGCATCCATCCGGAATTCCAGCTTGGCACCTTCGCCGAGCACCGGCATGGTCGGGAGACCGAAGGCCTTGGTTAACGTCATATCGACATCTCTGTATCCAGGGCCGTTCAGCGAATTGCGACGAACTCCGGGAGACTGTGGCAGCGAGTTTCCGAAGTTAGTTCCGGAATACGCTGTAAAGGTGGGCGCGGTGAAGTATGCGGCTCCGCCGTTGGGGTAGTTTCCCCCTGGATGAGGGGCGCTCGGTTGATTGGGGTTAAGAGGTTTGAAGCTGTCGTTGCTGGTGCTGCTGCCAGCACCTCCCACATAGGCTGCAGGGAACAGCTGCCCGTAACCGCAAGTCCCGCAATACAGGCTCCCGCCGACCACGCTTGCGACAGGAGTCCAAGGGAATCCAGAGTGAATGTTGAGGATTCCGCTGAGCGACCATCCGCCGGCGACCTTCTCCAACCAGCCTCTGCTGCCGTGGAAGAATACGGGCTGCCACAATCCAAAGAGCTTGAACGACTTGCCGACGTTGTAGTCGGAGCGCCCATAATTCAGGTCAAGGTTATAGACGTAGGGCTGCTCGAAGTATGGGCCGGAACTGGTGTCCATGCTCTTGGACCAGGTGAATTGAGCATCGGCCATGAACTGACGCGAGAAGTTGTGCTTCAGTTCAGCGAGCAGGGCATTGTAGTTGCCACGACCGGAAACGCCCCAATAGTCCCCTCCGCCGATCTGAGGGTTCAAGGTGAAGCCGGCCGATGCAGGCAGCGCGTTCGGATTCTCGTGGAAGAAGATGTTGTGGGAAATGCTGCCCTGGTAGCCGAGAATGGCGACGACCTGGTGTCCTAGGTCATATTGCGTGTCGAGTGAGTAGTGATGCACGCGCATGGTCGGCAGGGTCTGCGGGAAGATGCCTACGTTCACTTGGCCTGTGGTCGGCAGTCCGTTTGGGCCGAAGTCCACAACCGTTGCCGGGTTCGAGGGGAATCCCACAAAAGAGTGGAGATCCGTTGAGGTAGCGTACAGGATCCCAGGGTCGGGCGAAGTGGGAGTCGACATGTTCAAGTTCGGGAAAATGAAGAGCCCAGGGTTGGTATTGATGTTGGCGGAAATTGCAATTTCTTCCTGGTTGTAGCTCAAACCATATCCGCCACGGACCACGAACTTGTCGTTGAACTTGCTCGGGCTCCAGGCGAATCCAATTTGAGGTCCGAAATTCCCCTTCTCGGGGTTCCATGAGTTTTGCTTCTGTACAACCAGGCCCGTCATGTAGTTGGGGCCGGCACCGGGGATGGCGCGATACATATTGTTCTGCTTGGCGTACAGCGGGCCAAAGTAATTCCAGCGGAGTCCCAGATTGACGGTCAGATTCTTGCGGATCTTCCAGTCGTCTTGAACAAACAAACCCAAGATATTTTCGCGATCGTCCTGGCGGAAGGTCGAAGGGAAGCCGGTGTGGGAATCGAAACTGCCCCCCTCGTTGTGGGGAGCATCGTTAAGGAAGTCCCAGATGTTGAAGAAATCGTAACCCGGAATGCCGCACCCGACGCACTGATTGAGGTAGTGTAAGCGGGTGACTTCGCCGCCAAACTTGATATTGTGAGGTCCATGCACCTTGGTGGCGACGTCTTTAAAGGCATAGGTCCACTGGTTCAAGATGCTGCCGGGGTTGGCCCCGAAGTTCTGCACAGTGATTCCGCCGGTAAGGTCGATCCGATCTTGCGGAAGGCCCACTGGAGACTGCGGGTTGGAGGTGACTTCGTTCCAACGCCATCCGGCTGCATTCACGCGGAACTCGTTCAGAAGCGTCGCCGAAAAGGTGTGGTTCCAGATGGCGGAAAATGCGTCGTTAATCTGGTTATGGTGAAACGTGTTGTACTCGCGCGCCGGCCCATTGATGAAGTCGGATGACTGCGGAACCCAGTAGATGGCAAATGCCAGCCGGTCTTTCTGGGAGATATTTGCGTCGAGACGTCCGTTGTACTGCGATTTCGAGGACTTGTTCAGACCATTGGTTTGAAAATTGGCTATGTCTGGAATGCCGTCAAATCCGCCACCTATGCCGGGGTGTTGCGGATCGACCCATCCAAGATCCTGATTACCAAAGCCGGTCGTTAACGGGGAGCCAATATCGAGTCCTCCGACGACATCTTTGCAGTTAACGTTTACGATGAAGCCGGCGGTACCACAGTTGGCCGACGTGTTGAGCACTCCGCCGATGGGTGTTCCACCGGGGAAACTGAGATAGGTTTTTGCGATTGGACCAGCCGACGCAGAGGTCGCAAGAGCCTCAAAAGCAGAGGTCTCATACCAGTTGTTGGTTGGACTCACACTGAGGGGTTCGCGAACCGTTTCGTAGGCAAAGAAAGCAAAAATCTTGTCTTTCCAGATGGGACCGCCCACGCTGCCGCCAATCTGATTGTAGAACTTTGGATCCCTCAACACTGCACCGTCGCCGTTGTAACGCTGGAAGGCGTTCAGGCCTGGCCGGTGAGCAGTCCAGAACAGACTTCCGTGATACTGGTTGGTGCCACTTTTGGAAGTGACCTGGACCTGGGCGCCGCTGAATCGGCCGTTCTCAGCGTCGTAGCCGTGGGAGACCACCTTCACGTTTTCAACCGAATCTTCCGACGGAGTGATCACGGTCGTCCCGCCCCACACGGCGCTGGTCGTGCTGATCCCGTCAATCGAAATACTGTTGGTCTCATACTGCTGACCGGCAGACAAAGCCTGCGGTCCATTTTCTGTTGCGAAGATTCCTGCACTGCCTCCTGTTGCGCCGGGGCCTTGGGTTCCGGCGAGATTCGCGCCGCCGCCGCCGCTGCCCTGTCGGCCGTCACCGAATACGCCGGGCGCCAACTGAATCAGCTGAAACACATCGCGCCCGAACGATGGCAGGTGCTGAATCGAATTGCTGTTCACCGTGCCGCTGATGGTCGCAGTCTGGGTCTCGATCGGAGCGATGTCTTCCGCCGAGACGTTTACGGTCTCGGTCGATCCGCCCAACTCGAGTTCCAGGTTCAAGCCGTTGGGTTGGTCGGCAATCGGGACGTAATTATCGATAGTCTTCTTTTTGAAGCCGCTCTTCTCCACCGTCACGTTGTAATTACTCAGCGGCAAGGCATGGAAGTTGTAGATACCATTGGCATCGGTGGTTGTAGTGACCGTGCGATTGGTCTGGGTATCGACCAGCGTGACGGTAGCCCCTTCCACGACGGCTCCCTGAGGGTCGGTGATCACGCCCTGGATGCTGGCGCGGTATTGGGCTTGAGCGACGATGCTTAGCGTAAGAGAAGCGGCGACTACCAGGACGGTGCGGAGAAATGGACGAGAACAGCTCATGAGCTAGCTCCTCGGAGTGCAGGTGGCTGATTTTTCGCCGAAATTTAGTGCCGGTATCAAACCTGTAGCAGTCCTGATTTTTGGACTATAAGTTCAATAACTAAATCAACGCTAAATCGATTTATCCAAGTAGATGACGCTGTGTATAGCACGGACTTGTAACGACCGTCAAGAGCTTTACCCGCTTCGTGTGGGGCCGAATTTACCTAATCGATTAGGTGGCGCGCGATCTTCCCCGCAGCTTGGAATCTTTTTTGTTGTCAAAGGGTTGGATTGCGTTCGGGAGGCGGGAAGCGTCCGGTTCTGCCGTCCCCCAAACGGGAACGAGAGGCGCGGTTCGCTGGGCGAGCTCAGGGTGCGAAAATCTTGAAACGCAGAGGTCGCGGAGAAGAGCCGCGGAGGGCGCAGAGAAGAGTTTTAACCGCTAAGGTCGCTATGAAAATCCGCAAAGGGGGCTAAGAGAGGCCGCTCGGTTGCTATGAGGGTCCGCAAAGGGTGCTCAGATAACCTGGATCTCCTGTTCAGTATCTGCCAGCGGTCCTCAGGCCTGCGCCTTGTCTTATCCCTCTAGATTCTGTTTGTTACCGACGTTTTGCAAAGCCGTGACAATTTGCTGACAACCCTCCAACCCCTTTTCCGTAGCATTTTGACAACGCGAAGACATCGGCGAACAATGTGTAGGCTGCCATGGCAGCCAGCCGGGGTGGGAAGCGCGCTTCGTATCCGGACCGCAACATCGGTCGCTGGTGAGAAACTCTCTTGACCGCCCCCCAGATACGCCGTCGGGACGCGTTCTACAAAAATATGGAAAGAATATTGGTTGTCGAAGACGATCGAGCGGTGCACCGGGCCCTGAAGAGGTTGTTCGAGCCGGAAGGCTACTCCGTCGACGCAGCTTTCGACGGCCAGTCAGGGCTGGAAACTTTTCGCAACGCTCCACCCTCCGCCGTGGTTCTCGATCTGCGCCTGCCCGGAATGCCGGGCCGCGACGTGTGCCGCGAAATCAAGAACACAGCTCCGGCCGTTCCGGTCATTGTGCTGAGCGCCGCCTCCGATGTCATGGACAAAGTGCTGCTGCTCGAACTGGGCGCCGACGATTACGTCACCAAGCCGTTCAGCCCCAAGGAACTGTTAGCGCGGGTGCGGGCGGCCGTCCGTCGTTCGAGCCGTCCGGTGGCGGCTGAGACGTTCAGCTTCGACGGCGTGCTGATCGACTTCACCAAAATGCAAGTAGTGCGCGACGGAGCCGAAGTTGCGCTGACGCCGCAGGAGTTCAAGATCGTGAAGTTCATGACCCAAAATCCAACCCGGGTCGTGTCGCGTGAAGAACTGCTCAATGACGTCTGGGGCTACCAGAATTATCCGACCACGCGCACGGTGGACAATCACATTCTGAAGCTTCGGCAAAAGCTGGAAGCCGATCCCGCCAATCCCATTCATTTCCGGACGGTGCATGGGGTCGGGTATAAATTCGTACCGTAGTCGCACGCGTTCGCGCGTGAGCAAGGGGAGGAACGCGGCAGGATGGGGAAGTTCCGACTACGGACGAAGTTCCTGTTCTCGCTGATCCTGGTCGGGGTCGGCATGACAGTGGGCGCACTTCTGGTGGCGCGGCAGACCGCCGAACAGCAGGTGCGGCTGCAGATCTACCAGGATCTGCGCAACTCCGTTTACACCTTCCATAACGTTCAGACGCTGCGCGAAAAATCCCTGACGCGTTCCGCCGAGTTGCTGGCCGATCTACCACCGTTAAAAGCAATGATGACGACGCGCGACTCCGCGACCATTCAGGACGCGTCGCGCGATCAGTGGACTTTGGCCGGGAGTGATCTGCTGGTGCTCGCCGATCGCATGGGCAAGGTTGTGGCCCTGCATTCCAAGGCCGCCGATTTCGATCGAGAGGCAGCGCAGGAATCGTTAGCCGATTCTCTTTCCCACGAGCAAGGCGGACACTGGTGGTTTTGCGGAAAGCATCTGTTCGAGATCTCGCTGCAGCCGATTTACGTTGGTACACGCGCCGAAGGACAGATCGAAGGATATCTGGTTCTCGGCTATGAGATCGACGATGCTGTGGCTCGCGAGTTGAGCCAGGTCGCCGCGAGCCAGGTGGTGTTTCTGTACGGAAAGACGCTGGTGCGCAGCACGCTTTCGCCGTTGCAGGAGACTGACCTCATCCAGCACGCCGGCGTCTCTTTCGAAGGCAAAGCGACTGAGCCCGTGGAAATCCAGTTGGGCCAGGAGCGCTTTCTGGCCACGCGCGTCGACCTCACGCCCGGCGTTTCTCCTCCTGTTCAGCTGTGCGTTCTTAAGTCTCTGGACCAGGCGACCGCCTTCCTGGGGCACTTGAACCGCCTGCTGATTACTCTTGGCCTGGTGGCGTTGGTGGTTGGCAGTTGCTTGGTGTTCATCTTCTCGCACACCCTGACGCGGCCGCTCGGGACGCTGGTGGAAGGCGTGCGCGCGCTGGGCAAGGGAGATTACGAGTATCCGCTGGTGGCTCGAGGCTCCGATGAAGTCGCGGAAGTGACTGCATCATTTGTGCGCATGCGCGCCGGATTGCAGGAAACGCAGCGGAAGCTTATCGATGCCGAACGGCTGGCTACGATTGGCCGAATGGCGAGTTCGATCTCGCACGACTTGCGCCACAGCCTGGCGGCTGTAATGGCCAACGCGGAATTTCTCAGCGACAGCAATCGCAGCAAGGCGGAGCGCGAAGAGCTCTATCACGAAGTGCTGCTGGCCGTGCACCAGATGACCGACCTGATCGACTCGCTGCTGGAGTTTTCGCGCACCCGCGAGTCGCTCCGCCTGACGTATGGCGATTTGGAAGATGTGGTGCAGCGCTCTATTCAGAACGTGCGCGCCAATCCCGAGTACCATTCCGTGCGCATGACCGTCCATAAGGATGGCGCCACCGACGGCTGGTTCGATTCGCGCAAGCTGGAACGAGTGTTCCAGAATCTGCTTGTGAACGCTTGCGAATCGGTATCGCGCGAGGACGGAGCCATTCGCGTTGACATCCATGCGAACAAGAGCACGATCGAAGTTCGCGTCGCCGACAACGGCCACGGCATTCCGGAACTCGTGCGGGAAAGATTGTTCGAGCCGTTCGTGAGCCAGGGCAAGGAGAACGGCACCGGGCTTGGGCTTACGGTAGTGCAGAAGATTGTGCAAGATCATGGCGGAGACGTGAGAGTCGAAAACACGTCCTCGGCGGGCACGGTGTTCCTGATCGTGCTGCCTGGGACACGCGGTACCCCCATTGCGTCGGCGACAGGCGATGGGGTGGTTCGAGCAGGTGTGCGAGTCGAAGCGGCCGACTAGAGCCGTAAGCTTTTGCCCACGGAAAATCTGCTCGCTGAAATGCGCTGATCACATTCCACAATGAAGATTCGCTTATTTCGGGGGAGACTATGCTGCTCCAGCGGTCGTTCGTTTGCTGCACCTTGATCCTAGCCTCGCTCAGTGGTAGGCACTGCAGCGCGCAAAGTGCGCCGGGCGGAAACGCCGCGCCGGATCCTTCACTCGCGGAAACTGTTCAACAGCTCCAGCAGCAGGTCAAGGAATTGCGTTCGATCGTGTCCGACTTGCGCTCGGAGTCGGAACAGTACCGCGCTGAAACCCGTGAGCTGCGCGAAGAACTCCATTCGGCCGTCGCGCTGTTACCGGCTGCGAATAAGCCCGAAGCGGTTCAGGTTGCTCAAACTACTGGTGCTGCGCCAGACCAGGAGGCGAGCAATCCTCCTGCGCAGGAATCTTCTTCGCAGGGCCGGCTCTCCAAGATCGAGGAACAGTACGATCTGCTGACCGGCAAGATCGACGATCAGTATCAGACCAAGGTCGAGAGCCGCTCGAAGTACAAAGTGCGTCTGTCTGGCCTGGTGCTGATGGACTTGTTCTCGAACCGCGGCGGAGTTTTGAATTCTGATGTTCCCGGCCAGGTCGATAGCGATCGCGACCAGCTCGGTCGTAACAACAGCACGGGCATCTCCCTGCGCCAGTCGCAGATCGGGCTTGAGGTCTTTGGTCCGGAGCTGGCGGGCGCCAAAACGCGCGGCGACCTGCAAGCTGATTTCGCCGGCGGATTTCAATACGCGCCGAATGGGATCGCTCTCGGGTTGTTCCGGCTGCGCACCGCCACTGTTCACCTGGACTGGGCGCACACTTCGATTGTGGCCGGGCAGGATGCTCCGTTTTTCTCTGCCTTGTCGCCGACGTCGTTCGCCACGCTTGCGGAGCCGGCATTGTCCGAGGCCGGCAACCTGTGGATGTGGATTCCGCAAATCAGGGTGGAGCGGCGACTGACCATTTCTGAAAATTCAAATTTCACGTTGCAGGGTGGGATTCTCGATGGCCTGACCGGAGAGCCTCCGGTATATGCGTACGGGCGCAGACCACAGGCGGGAGAATATTCGCGGCAGCCGGGATACGCCGGCCGGGTCGCGTGGACACACAGCATTTTCGGCGAGCCGTTGACGGTGGGCGCGGGTGGCTACTACAGCCGGCAAAACTGGGGGTTCGGCCGGAACGTAGGTGCGTGGGCGGGTACGATCGACTGGAGCGTGCCCCTTGGAAAAATGCTGGGTGTGAGCGGCGAGTTTTATCGCGGCCAGGGCCTGGGTGGTTTGGGGGGAGGTTCCTATCAGAGCGCGCTGTTCAGCGGGAATCCTACCGATCCGGCCAGCCGCGTTCAGGGATTGGACGCGCTCGGCGGTTGGGCTCAGCTGAAGGTTCGCGCGTCGTCGAAGGTTGAGTTCAACTTCGCGGGGGGCCAAGATAACCCGTTCGCGAGCGAGATCCGCGCGTTTCCTTTCTCTCAATATGGGAGCGGTGGTGGCCGCGGGCCTGCGGCTCGCAACCAGAGCGGATTGGCGAACGTGATCTACCGGCCGCGATCGGATCTGGTGTTTTCTGCCGAGTACGGCCACATCGCTACCTACCAGATCGACAACAGTCGATATACGGCGGACCGGTTTAATCTCGTGATGGGGATTTTGTTCTGAAAACTACTGTCTTTAATTCGGTTGGGCGGTATGACGGGTTGTGCCTTGCGCGCTTATGCGTCGTCCTGATCGGTTGTTCATTTCTGGCGCACGGGCAGGATTTGAACGTTACCGCGCAGATTGAAGTTGTTGGCGAAAGCCACGCACACGCGAACAAGAAAGATCGCGCCAACGTCGTAGTGTGGCTTAATCCGCTCGACGACCGCACACTGAAATCAGTATCGGAGGCAGCCTCAGCCACACCTCCGAGACTCGTGCAACGAGACAAGACTTTCGTCCCGCACCTGCTGGTGGTTCCCGCTGGAACCGCGGTGGAGTTTCCCAACCGCGACCCGTTCTTTCACAATGTCTTCTCGCTATTTGAAGGGAAGCGCTTTGACCTGGGATTGTATGAGGCCGGAACGACCAGGATTGTTCACTTCGATCGCGTCGGCGTGAGTTATATCTTTTGCAACATCCATCCTGAGATGAACGCCGTGGTACTCGCGCTCAAGACTCCTTATTACGGCATCTCGAACGCAGCTGGAAAGATCTCAATCCCCAACGTACCGGAAGGTCGCTACACGATGCAGGTCTTTGCGGAAACGTCGGGACTCGACAACCTGAAAAAGCTCACCAAGACCGTGACGGTTTCAGCACAGGATCCATCTCTTGGCGTGATTCGCGTCGTGCAAGACGGGCCACCCGCTCCGCACAAGAACAAGTACGGACGCGATTACGACGCGCCGGGCAGCGACTACCCGGCGAACGATCTGAAATAATTTGGACGTCCAGCAACTCTTAGCTCTTGATGGTCTTGGTCGCTACGTCCAAGGTCACCGCAGTCCTGCGGAAGTAAGACTCGTTCGCCATATGGCAAGCCAGCGCCGCATGGTTGCCGAACACTGCGTCTTCCGTAACAGGCTTGCGTGATCGCACCGCATTGAAGAACGTCGCCAAATGCGGCTTCACGTCGTCATAATCGTTGCCACGATAGCTGGTCGATTCCGCCAGCGGTTCCTTGCCCGGAACTGGATCGTGTTCGGCATGCCACTGCTTGAGATATTCCTCTCGCATGGCCCGCGGGTAGGCATTGGTGGAGTAGTAGCTGGGATACATGTCGACGCCAGGCTGCGGACTGTAAGTCAGCCCGAATTCCGTCACCTCGATGTAGCCCTTCGATCCCTGGAAGCGGACCACCTCGGGGCTCTCGCAACCGAGGTTCAGGCGCGTGTACACGGGAATGTCGCCATACTCGAACAGCGAGGCGTGGACGTCCGGCATATTGCGGCCGTCTTTCCAGCGCAGGATGCCGCCCATGGCCATTGCGCGTTTGGGCGGTTCATTCCAGTTCATCGCGTAGATGATTCCGCTGACCAGGTGGACCAGCAGGTCGCCGGCCACGCCCGTACCGTATTCCTTCCAGCAACGCCAGCGCGCGTACAGGAGCGGATCGAAAGCGCGCTTGGGGACGGTGCCTTGCCAGGTGTCCCAGTCGAGATTCTGCGGGGAGAGATCGGTGGGCGGAGTGTACTCCCAGCAACCCGTGGGATCGTTGCGCCCGAGAGTTCCCTCGACCAAATTCACGCTGCCGATTGCGCCTTGCGCGATCATCTCTTTCGCCTTTCCGTAGATTACGGAACTGACGCGCTGGGAGCCGATCTGCACGATGCGTCCGGTCTTTTTTTGCGCGTCCGCCATGTCGAATCCTTCAGCCGCCGTGTGCGACATGGGCTTTTCGCAATACACATCCTTGCCGGCGCTCACGGCGTCGACCACGACCTGCTTGTGCCAATGGTCGGGAACGGCGACGATCAGGCAGTCGATATCCTTGTTGTCGAGCAGTTCCTGATAGCGCCGCGTGGTGGGAAGGCTGGTGTTGCCGACGATTTCCTTGGCGAGTTCGCGGTGCCCGTCGTACAAGTCGCAGGCAGCCACGCATTCGACTCCGGGCAAAGTGATGGCCGTGCTAAGCAGCGGCGAGCCCTGCATTCCAATGCCGACGATACCGAGGCGGATGCGATCGCTGGCAGGGATGGGGCGTGGCGAGCCGAAGCCTTCCGTGTTCAGAAAGACGGTGTTGGCGGCGATCAGCGCACCGCTGCTGGTTTGCAGAAATTTCCGGCGAGAAAAATCGCGCTTCATGTCTTCCTCCAGCGGTATGAAGATGGGGATTGCATCTCTGCCTATTTCGGCAGGGGCTTCATCGCGACTTCTTTGAAAAACACGATGTCGTTGTCGCTGTGATTCTGCAGCCCGATGTATCCGTCGTTCGGGCGCGTGCCGCGATGCGGCTCGAAATCGAATTTTCTTTCCGGCACGGGCTGCCCTTCGGTGTAGTCGGTGACCTTCACGCCGTTTAAAACAACTATCGTCTTCGGCCCATCGAGCGTGATCTCCATGGTGTTCCATTCGGGCCCCGGCTTGCCGGGCTTGGCGAGCGGCTTGGTCAAGGAATAGAGAGTGCCGGTGATGTGGTAGTCGTCCTCATTCGATTTTTCGGGCTCGTTGTCGATCTGGACTTCGTAGCCGTAATGCACCGGCATCCACTCTTCGCGCGGCTCGATGGGAATGCGAATGAAGACGCCGGAATTGCTGTTGTGATCGCGCATTTTAAAGATCACGCGAATCACGCAGTCGCCCAGTTTGCCGCCCGTCCAGTAGAGCAGTCCCATGCCGCCATGCGTGCGGATCAGTCCGTCCTCAACCGTCATGCCTCCCGGCCCGACATGTTTCCAGCCCGTGAGATCCTTGCCGTCGAAGAGCTGTTTCCATTCTCCCGATTGCGCGGAGAGGGGAAGCGCCGAAAGAACGATTGCCAAAAAGAAAAAAGCGGTGCGACGCACATCTCACCTCGGAAGAAAAAATTGCCTTGCGGCGGAGCATTATAGTCCTTTCGGGGAGCGGACTTCAGTTGGGCCGTGTTCAGAGCGACCCAGACGGGAAGGGCGATTTGAGAGGCAGCGGGAAAACTCTGCTTCAGGCAGAGTTGGGAAGGGCACGACTTTTAAGTCGTGCCACATTCGTGAGTTGGACTGGCGCTTCAGCGCCTGAGGCGGCTTTTTCATCCAGCGTCTTCAAGGCCACGGAACGCGACTCGCACATGAGAAGTTCTCCCAGAGCGAACCTCAGCGGCTGAAGCCGACGCGCTAACCGCTCTTACGGCCCGACTGAAGTCGGGCCCTTCCCCAAACGATTCGCTCCCAAACGACTCCTTCACAAAACGACGCGCTTCCAAACAGCTCCGTCCCAAACGACTCGCTCTCAAGGGAATTCTCCTCCAACAACTCACCGGACGGAGTCTCCCAGTCTATGGCATCATGCTGCCAGTCACGAATTTTTACCGAATGACCTCAATCTCCGAAACCGCCACGCGCCTGCTCTCCCTCGAAGGCAAGGTCGCCGTAATCACCGGTGCGGGCTCGGGCATCGGCCGTGGCATCGCGCTGCGTCTCTCCGAAATGGGCGCCGCCGTCGTGGTTCTTGATATCGATAGTGAAAAAGGCGAGGCCACCGTCCGGACGATCACCGAGCGTGCTGGCCGAGCTCTCTTCGAAAAATGCGATGTGCGGTCCGCCGAGGACTGCCGCCGCGCCACCGCAAGCGCCATCGCCTCCTTCGGCCGCATCGACATTCTCTGCAACAACGCGGGCGTCATCGTCCGCAAAAGCGTGGTCGATCTCAGTGAAGAAGAATGGGACATGGCCCTCGACGTGACCCTGAAGGGGATTTTCCTGCTGTCACGCGAGGTGATCCCGCACATGGAGAAGAACGGAGGCGGAGTCATCGTGAACAGCGGCTCGGGCTGGTCACTGAAAGCGGGACCGCAAGCCGCGTCCTATTGCGCCGCCAAGGCCGGAGTGCTGAACCTGACCCGAGCCATGGCCATCGACCACGGCAAGTCAAATATTCGCGTCAACTGCGTCTGCCCCGGAGACATCGACACGCCCATGCTGCGCAGTGAGTGCGCGCAACTGGGCGCGGACCCGGCGGCGTTTTTGAAAGAAGCGGCCAACCGTCCGCTGGCCCGCGTGGGCGACGCCGGAGGATGTGGCCAACGCCGTTCTGTTTCTTGGTTAGTGACATGGCGGCTTGGATTACTGGGACGCAGCTTGTGGTGGATGGTGGAGGGTTGGCATGATCGGGGTGACACCCTGCATTCACGCCAACGAGTCGAGGCATGCTGATTTAGAATCATCCGCATATGCGCTTCTACACGAGAATGAATGCGAAGATTGGCTCCGGGGCCTAGAGCGGGCTAAGCCCGACTCTATTCCTGAAATCCACAGAGCGGCACGTTCATTATCTCGACCTCGCCGGGCCGCATTTTGTATCTGTCACGTTGGGTCGCAGACTCGTTGATGTATCGCGATCCGGCATTCCGGTCTGGATTCAACGGAGTGGAGCATTTGGGGAGGCAGCGAGAACTGGACATCTGTATTACAGGCTGCGGCAGAGCTATGGTGATCTTCGATTGCTCCACGGAAGCACCCGGCCAGCCTGTTTCTACGGCCACGACGTCAGGAAGACCTAGCATCGTTCCTGCAACTCGCTATGTTGACAGTGGCTGGGGCGGATACATCTTGACTCAGGCTGACTATGTAAATGCGTTCTTCAGTCACGATGAGTACATCGACTTTTTTGCTGTGCTCGATAACAATCGTTGAAGGCATTCGGAAAGAATTCGGCACGACCGAGTGTCAGACAAAATCTAATGTCTAGTAGTCCGCGATTGGTCGCCAGTGCGCTCGAAATCGGCTAATCGGCGAATAAGCGCAAGGCGTCACCATCCATCCCCCACTTCCTTCCCGCCACCGCCCAAAAAGTGTAATCTTAAAGGTGGCCAATCGGCTGGTTTGGGGGTGATGAGATTTGGCAGAAGTTCGACTGCAAGAGGGCGAGTCGCTAGAGAATGCCCTTCGCCGCTTCAAGCGCAAGGTTCAGACGGAAGACATCATTAAGGAAGTGAAGCGTCACTCCTACTACCTGAAACCGGGCGAGAAGAAGCGCGTCAAGCAAGCGCTGGCACGCAAGCGTGCCCGCAAAAAGAACCGCAAGGAACAGGACTAAGCAAAAAGCCGCTGCGACGAGCAGCGGCTTTCGTTTATGTAGCGCGGGCGCCCTCGCCCGCGGCTTTTGACTTTACCCACAACGAGCAACATCAAAGGCCGCGGGCGAGGGCGCCCGCGCTACATAACCTCTAATGTCCCTCGACCACAGGCGATGCTTCCACCGGCACTGTCTTCCCCGAAAACGTACCCCAACCCCGCCGCGACAAATCCCAGAAAATCAAATACCCGGCCACTGCGGCCAGCGCGAGCAGGAACACGCCCCATCCCCATTGGCCGAAAACAATCTTGCCGATCCCAAACAAACATCCGTAGACGAGAATCACGCCCATCAGCCAATTGAACGCGTTGCCGGCCATGTCGCGCACCTGCGGCATCTCGGGCACCATCTCGGCGATCCGCTTCCAGCCGTACACCGTCGGATGCACGCGTTTGTAGAAGCCGATCAGAGTTTCATCCGACTCTGGCCGCGTCACGAACGTGGCAATCACCCACGCGATGGTCGTCACCAGTCCCGTGATTAACGCCGTCTTCGCGTACACCAGCGAATCGTTGCCGGTGAACTGACACGCGGCTCAGGCCGATCGTCATGAGCGCCGCGACCGCCATCGCCACAATCTCGCTCCATGCGTTGATGCGCGACCAGTACCAGCGCAGGATGTAGACCGCGCCAGTGCCGAAGCCGATGTTCAACACCAGCTGCCATCCCTGGTTGATCGACGCCAGCTTGCGTCGCCGTGTAGCCGCTGCCCAGCACGAGGAAGACTGTAAAAATTTTGCTGATCATTACGTAGTGTTTCTCGGTGGCGTCCCTCACGAAGAAGCGCTTGTAAAGATCGTTTACCAGGTACGAGCTTCCCCAGTTCAACTGCGTTCCTATGGTCGACATGAATGCCGCCAGGAACGCCGCCACCATCAGCCCGCGCAGCGCTGGAGGCAGGTAGTCGCGCAGCACCATTACGTACCCTTGCTCGGGATTCGCCGCGAAAGCCGCGCTCGGATGGAGGCCGCCATGCGGCGAGTAGACGACCAGCGCCACCAGACCTGTCACGACCCAGGGCCATGGCCGTAACGCGTAGTGGGCGATGTTGAACCAGAGCGTTGCGCCCAGCGAATTCTTCTCGTCTTTCGCGCTGAACATGCGTTGCGCCACGTATCCGCCGCCGCCCGGCTCCGCTCCCGGATACCACGCCAGCCACCACTGCATGCCCAGGTACACAATGAAGGTCAGCACCGGCAGCGTCCACAGGGCGTTGGTCGTCAGGCCCAGATGAAAATCCGGCAGAAACGTTCGTGGGATCGGAAATCTCCGTCCCGCTCGCGCGCGTGCTTTCGGCCACTACGTGCAGCTGCGTCTTCAGAGCGCCCATGCCGCCGATCTTTGCGACCGCGACCCAGGCCAGCACGATGATCATCGTCATCTTCAAAGCGAACTGGAACAGGTCCGTGACCAGCACGCCCCAAAGCCCGCCAATGAAGGTGTAGAGGCCGGTGAAGGGAATCAGCACGAACACGCAGATGATCAGCGCCGTCGATTTCGGATCGCCCAGCGTGTACGTCAGTCCCGCAAAATTCACCACTCTGCCTTGCGCAATCGCCGGGCCCAGCAGCACGGTGATGATGTTGACCATGGCCTGCGTCACCCAACCGAGGATGAAGCAATTCATGAACAGCCCGAGGTAGATTGACTTGAAGCCGCGCAGAAATGCGGCCGGCTTGCCGCCGTAGCGGATCTCGACCAGTTGCACGTCGGTGAGGATTTCGGCGCGCCGCCAGTAGCGCGCGAAGAAAAACACGGTGAGCATGCCGCCCACGCACGATCCCCACCAGATCCAGTTGCCGGCAATACCTTGCCGCGCCACCAGGCCCGTGACCAGCAGGGGCGTATCGGCAGCGAAAGTCGTGGCCACCATCGACGTGCCGGCCAGCCACCAGGAAACGTCGCGCCCGGAAATGAAGAACTCTTCCGTATTGCCGCTGGCGCGGCGACGGTAGTACACGCCGATCAGCAGATTCGCCAGCAGGTATCCGATGATGACCAGCCAATCGGTGGATGTGAGGGGCATAGTTCTCCGTGTTAAATAGGAGCTACCGGTTGGGCCGAGACGCTTGCGGCATCAAGTTCAGGCTTTCGACGTGATCGCCCGTGCGATCTTCTCGAATCGGGCCCATCGCCTGGAATCGGGTTCGTATCAGGGCATCGCTTCAGCGATGCCGTCAGCCCCCCCCCACCGGCCACTTCAGGGGCTGCGCTCGTCCGCCAACTACCGGAATCTGCGAATGAAAAGAGTATGCCGCTCGGAGCGATAAAACCCTACTCCATAAATGACGGCCTTCCCCGAAGTCGAATAGATCACCTGCCGGATGCGGAGTAAAGGCGCGCCCCGCGGTACCGAGAGCAATTCCGCCGTGTGTGCATCGGCCGCGGTCGCATCGACTTCTTCATCCGCGTACGCCAACTCGACTCCGTAATCATGCTGCAGGGTTGCGAACAGCGAACTCTTGCCGAGCGGAGCCGAGGCGAGCGCCCTAAATTCCGGGCCGGGCAGGTAAACGGTCTCGAGCGCGAACGGCTCTTCTCCGGTCAGACGCAGCCGGTCAATCTTCACCAGGTCGCTGGTGGAGGGCAAGGCGAGCCGGGCCGCAATCTCCGCCTGGTGCTCGATCACTTTCGCCGACAGCACCTTCGACCGGGGCGACAGTCCGCGGCTCGACATGTGCTCGGTGTAGCTCATGAGCCGGTTGAAATGAATTTTCGGGGGCGCAACGAACGTTCCGGATCCGCGGCGCCGCTCGACCACGCCTTCGCGCTCCAGGCTGGCCAGCGCATGGCGGGCCGTCATCAGGCTCACGCCATGGATGCGCGCCAGTTCGCGTTCCGAGTCGACGGAGTCGCCGATCTTCAGCTGTCCGCCCTCGATCCGCTTGCGAATCACGTTTTGAATCTTCTTGTAAGCTGGCGTTCCGTTTCGGCTTGCTCGCATCCTCATCCTCAGATACTAGGTCGATGACGTATCTGCCCGGGGCTCTACCGAATCGTTATGGCAGTCGGTACTGCGTTACGCGCTATATAGCACAGAATGACGAGTCACGTAAAGCGCAGTTTGCGTGCCAGCCTGAGAACCTCATCGATTTTTCTGATGATCGCTATATAGCAGACAAATGCTATAAGTCTGATTCTGATTCGCTTACGGGAAACTGCGCGCCAGAAAACGCCACCCCGAAGAAAACCGGAACGGTCGGCTAAGAAACGGTTGAATCCAAGAAATCGTAGGAAAGTTTGTGCTGGCCCGTCCCGATTTTCATAACTGCTTCCGGTCCCGAACTCTGCTCTCCCGACGGGGCCGACTGCTATGCAGTGGCCGAGCGTTGCGATCGCCTGCGCGCCACCTGCATTTGACAATTTTTCTCTTGACGGTCAACTGCACGGTGCTATATAGCATATCTCCATTCTGTGTTGTGCTCTGTGGGGAATCAGGTAACTCAAAGCGCGTGGGAGGTTCTGTGATGAAGAGAACACTGTGGAGTGGAGCCCTTCTCCTCGTTCTGGCCGCACTGCTCGGGCTCAGTGTCGCCGCCTGGGGACAGGAAGTAACAGCATCGATCGTCGGAACCGTGAGCGATCCAAGCGGTGCACCCATCAATGGTGCCGACGTGAAGGCCACTTCGGTGGAGCGCGGCAACGCCATTACCAGCCAAGACCAACGACTCGGGCCTTTACAACATCACCCGTCTCCCGGTCGGCAACTACAAGCTTGAAATCAGTGCGCCCGGATTCCAGCGCTCGGTCTATCCACCGTTCACGCTCGTCTTGAATCAGACCGCGCGCCTCGACGTGCAGATGAAGGTCGGTCAGGTCACCGAAACTGTCGAGGTCACCGGCGCCGCTCCGATTCTGCAAACGGAAACCACCGAAGTCAGCACCCTCATCGACGCCACCTCGACCGACAAACTACCGCTGGCCACTCGCAATTACGTACAGCTGACTTTGTTGTCGCCGGGTGCCGTGCATCCCTGCCCCCACGTCCTTTAATAATGGTGACAACACCGCCAGCGGCGCGCGTCCTTACATCAACGGAAATCGCGAGCAGGCCAACAACTTCTTGCTCGATGGCCTGGACAACAACCAGGTCTCCGATAACCTGCTGGGCTACACGCCGGCGCCGGACGCGATTCAGGAATTCAACCTGATTACCAGCAACGCGTCGGCTGAGTTCGGCAACTTCCAGGGCGGCATCGTCAGTGCAACGCTGAAGTCGGGAACCAATAGCTTCCATGGTGACATATGGGAGTACTTCCGCAACGACAAGCTGAACTCCAACAGCTGGGAAAACCGCTTCAACGGCACAAAAAGAAACCCGCTGCGCTGGAACATGTTCGGCGGCACCATTGGCGGACCGATCGTGAAGAACCGACTGTTCTTCTTCGCTGACTATCAGGGTCAGCGCTTCGATCATCCGTCGACCACCAATTCATTCACTGTAATGACCAACGGTGAACGTGCCGGGGATTTTAGTGGCATTTGTGCGAATGGTTTCGCAGGCGGAATCTGCAACGACCGCGCGCCCGATACGCGATTGACTAGTCCCCCGCCGGCAAGCGCCTGTACGCCGGGAATCCAAACCACCACGTCCGGGTGCGTGATCACACATCAGCTTTACAATCCTTGCCCTGCCTCGGCAGGGGCGCCGTGTACGGCAGGAACGTTTGTAGCAGGCAATCGTGCAGGCACGCCTTTCCCGAACAACCAGATTCCTTTGACCATGATTGATCCCGTGGCGGCGGCGCTGTTCGCCTCGCAGTTTTATCCGACGCCGGCGAATGGAAACTTTCAGGCAAACGCCTTTAATACCGTCACACAAGTTTTCAACTCCAATCAGTTCGACATAAAAGGCGACTTCGTAGCGACTGCCAACGACCACATCTTTGCCCGGTACTCGCATTCTAAGCAGACCAACCCACAGATCAACTCCTTGGGAATTATTGGCCAGGGATTCTCGGAAGCTCCTATCAATAGCGAAGTGTTGGACTGGACCCACACCTTCAGTCCCAGCCTGCTCAATGATCTTCGCTTCGGTGTCAACTACATCAAACTGCATAATGGCACGAACTTCCCGAACTCCATTGGAAACCTGGCGACCGATTTCGGGATTGCCAATGGCAATCCCATCGGCCCTGGTCTGATGTCGCTGAACTTTAACGGCGGCACCCCAAGCCAGGCCGGTTCGGGTCGGTTGAACAGTGTGGGTGCCAGCGGCATTGAGCAGAATTTCCGCACCGCTGTGATTCAATTTACGGACAATGTAGTCGTAACTCACGGACATCACGTGATCCACGCCGGCTTCGATTTTCGCCGCAATCGCGTCAACGCCTTTTATAGCGGCAACAGCGGCAAGTACGGTGCGATCCTGTTTAGCGGGCAATACACTGCAAGCGCTGGCAGCAGTCCTGACAATGGTTCAGGCTATGGCGCAGCAGACTTCTTCCTTGGCATGCCCGATTCTTACGGGCACGGCATCGCCGGAGGTGGATGGCACCAGCGCCAGAACGTGATCGCTGGTTACGTCCAGGATCAGTGGCACGTCACCGACAGCCTGACGCTGGACCTTGGCCTGCGCTACCAGGTATTCACCCCCTGGGTCGAAGTCAATGATCTTCAAGTGAACGCGACACTGTTTGGCGGCCAGATCATCGCGCCCAATTGCGCAAAACTCGGAACGATCCCCTTCAGTTGTCAGAAGGGGCCTCGCGGTTTGTACGACAGCACGAACGGTGGACCGGACTTCCAGCCACGCATTGGTTTCGCATGGTCGCCGAAGTCGATGAATGGCAAAACTGTTCTGCGCGGAGCCTTCACGACTTCTACCTACATGGAGGGCACTGGCACGAATCTTCGTTTGACGATGAACGTTCCTGTGACCGCTCCAGAGATTTTGAAGCAGTTCAATGGGGCGTCGGCGCCAACTCCAACTTCTGACGGCATCGTTGCTCCTCCGCCTGGCGATCCGTTCGCTGGGGCTCTGTTCCGCATGTGGGATCCGCACGTGCAACCCGCCGTCACGGAGCAATGGAACCTTACGTACCAGCAACAGCTCAATAGCACCACGACTGCGCAGATCGGTTATGTAGGCCAGCATGGCACCCATCTCATGGTGCCCATGCCATACCTGCAGAAACAACTTCTGCCGAATGATTCTTGCTTTCCCCAAGCACCACCCTGCACTGCGCCCAGCCAATACTTGGCGGGCAATCCTGCTCTGCAGGCTGATCTATCCCAAGTATCGGGCACAGCTTCGGTGGGCAGCATGAAGTATCACGCCTTGCAGGCTGTCTTGCAGAAACGTTACGCGACCGGACTGCAATACCAGGTTGCCTACACTTACTCGAAGTGCACCACCGACAACAGCGGCTACTACGGAACCTGGGGTTCGACGGAAACGACTCCGGCCAACCCGTATTATCAGAACCTCTACAACCCGGCTGCCGATTACGCGGAATGCTACTTCGATGCGAAGCACGTTGTGAGCGCATACGCGGTGTACGACATCCCGGTGGGTAAGGGCAGAAAGTTCGGTAGTAACATGAACGCAGTTGTAAATGGCGTGATTGGAGGCTGGTCGATTGATCCGATCATCTCCTTGCACACCGGTTTCCCGCTGGCTCTCTATGATTTCGGAGACGATCCGACGGGTACGGGCTCCCGCGGATTGCGTCCGAACTGCGGGCCTGGCGCCGGCAAGACCTTCGGTCGTCGAAACGCTTTTGACCCAACCAGCGGCGCCTACATCGGTTATCAGTACTTCGATAGGTCGCCCTATAACAGCGCTCCGGTCGGCTCTTTTGGTAACTGCCCGGCCCAAGGCCCAGTGCGCGGGCCCGGCTACGCCGACGTCGACCTGAGTCTACAAAAGGACTTCCACATCACGGAGCGAATGAGATTCCAGTTCCGTGCGGATTTCCTGAATGCCTTCAACCGGGTCAATCTCAATGCGCCGGCAACGGCTCTTGGGGACAACATGGGACAAGTCAACACGTCCCAAGACCCGCGCAACATCCAATTGGCCCTGAAGTTCTATTTCTAACCGGGCTGCTATCATGGGGCAGGTGTCACAACCTGCCCCATTTCTCATGCTTCTGTCACGCATCTTGGTCCTGAGTGCGGTTTTCTGTGCCCTCATTCTGCCCACTCACAGCATAGCCCAGACTAAGTCGTCAACGACGTCCTCTCCGGATGTTTCTCAATCAGTGCAGAAAGGCTTGACCCTCGCCAAAACAGGGCGTTGCATCGAAGCTTTGCCCCTGCTGAGGAAAAGCTCAGGCCACGTCGACGATAAGTCTTTGAAGCGCGACGCAGGCCTTGCAGGCGTTCGTTGTGGCCTGTTTGCGAACCAACCGGAGGCCGTTACGGAGTTCCTGCGCGCGTTGAACCGCGATTTCCCTCGTGATCCCGAAGTCCTCTACATCAGCGTGCACGCGTATTCGGATCTTTCCACGCGCTACGCGCAGGAACTGGCTCGCTTCGCTCCTACTTCCTATCCCGCGCACGAACTGAACGCCGAGTCGCTCGAGTTGCAGGGCAAGTGGGACGATGCCGCCAAGGAATACCAGCAGATTCTCAAGCAGAACCCGAGTCTTCCCGGCATTCACTTCCGTCTCGGTCGTCTGCTGCTGTCGAAGCCGAATCCGCCCGCTGACGTTGCTGCCCAGGCGCGGGCCGAGTTCGAGCAGGAACTCAAGATCGATCCCTCGAATGCCGAAGCCGAATTTATTCTCGGGGAACTTGCTCGCCAGGACCAGCAATGGGACGCTGCCGTCAAACACTTCTCGCGTGCCTCGCAGTTGGACGCTGGTTTCGGCGACGCATTCCTGGGACTGGGCGCTTCGTTGATCGCTACCAAAAAATTCGCCGATGCCGTTCCGCCCCTTGAGGCTGCCGTAAAGCTTCAGCCAACCAATCCGGTAGCCCATTACAATCTCGCCACCGCCTACAGCCGCACGGGCAAAAAGACTGAGGCTGACAAGGAATTCGCCATCCATCGCCAGATGACGCAGAAAGAACCGCCGCCTGACAAACTCCGCAGGACACTCCAGCGTCGCAGGGGAATTCTCCGAAATAGCCGCCGAATTAGTTCTGCCGGCGATCGCATGGCCCATAGTCTCCCACGAATCCGAACGCAGTGAAGACGACGATTGCCAAACATTTGCTGCAGAGACTTTCTCGCCGTCACTTCCTGACCGGCGCTTTGGGTACGGCGGCCTTCGCCGGGCTGGTCGCGCTTCGCTCGCGCGCTTCCGTCCGCCGGACTATCCCTTCGAGGAAGTTCCAGTCTTCGACTAGCGGCATCACGTGGAAGCACGTGGCCGGCAAGTCGGCGGAAAAGTATCTGCCGGAGACCACCGGCGCGGGCTGCGCCTTTCTCGACTACGACAACGATGGCTGGATGGACCTGTACTTCGTCAACAGCGGCGCGTGCGACTTCTACACGCCGAATCCGCCGTTGCGCAACGCGCTCTACCGCAATAACCGCGACGGAACGTTCACCGACGTTACTGAGAAGGCTGGGGTCGCTGCCGGAGGCTACGGACAGGGTGTTGCGGTCGGCGACTTCAACGGCGACGGCTTCCCAGATCTCTACGTCGCGCAGTATGGCAAGAGCATTCTCTATCGCAACAACGGCGACGGCACTTTCACCGACGTGACCGAGAAGGCCGGCGTCGCGGCTCCGGGATGGGCGTCCAGCGCGGTGTGGTTCGACTACGACAACGACGGACGCCTTGATCTTTTCGTTTGCCGGTTCGTTGATTTCGACAAGTCGAAGAGCAAAGACTGCCACGCCGGCGAAGATGCTAAGCGCGGCTACTGCATTCCGCATCTGTACAAGCCGATGGCCAGCTGGCTGTTCCACAACAACGGCGATGGCACGTTTACGGATGTCAGCAAGTCGTCGGGAATCGCCAGCGTTCTTGGCAAAGCCTGGGGCGTGGTTGCCACCGACATCAATAACGACGGGCTGATGGACCTGTTCGTCGCCAACGACACGGTCGCAAATTTCCTGTTCGCCAATCGCGGCAAGGGGCACTTCGACGAGATCGCCACGCAGGCTGGAGTCGCGTATAGCACGGAAGGGCGTCCGCGTTCGGGCATGGGACTCGACTCTGCTGACGTCAATCAGGATGGCTGGATGGATCTGTTCGTCGCCAACATCGATCACGAAATGTACTCGCTCTACCAGAACAATCACGACGAGACTTTCGACGATCAAGCGCTGGCGACCGGCATCGGCGCGGCCACTCGGCTAATGAGCGGCTGGGGACTGAAGTTCTTCGACTACGACAACGACGGCAATCTCGACCTGATGCTCGCCAACGGCAATCCCGACGACCTGATCGAGGAACTCTCTCATCACCAGGTTGGGTATCGCGAGCCCTTGCTGCTGTTTCATAACTCTGGCAAGCAATGGACGAACGTCAGCGCGCAGAGCGGGCCGATCTTCCAAAAGCCGCTGTCGGCGCGCGGTCTGGCGATTGGCGACTTCGACAACGATGGCTCGGTCGATGTCCTCATTTCGAACAATGATGACGCGCCGCTGCTGCTGCGCAACAAGGCCGGCAGCCAGAATCAGTGGCTGGGATTGAAATTGGTTGGCAAGAAGTCGAATCCGGATGCGATCGGTGCCCGCCTTACTTACCAGGCCGGAGATTTGAAGCGCAGCCGCATGAAAGTCGGGGGAGGGAGCTACCTCTCCTATCACGACCCGCGGATGGTGCTCGGCATCGGCAAGCGCACGAAGATCGACTGGCTCGAAATTAAATGGCCTTTACCCGGCGGACAGGTCGAGCGCTTCATGGATTTGCCTGTGGGGCGGTACATCACGATTGTGGAGGGGGAGGGAAAATGGAAGTAGGAGGGGCAGTCCTCGGGGCTCGTTCAAGTCCGATCGTCGACAGCGCGCCACCGGAACGCTCGACGAAAAAGGTTAGGCCGTCACCGAGGCCCCTCAGTGAACGATTGTTCTATTGAGCTTTGCTGTCGGAGTCTTCTTTTAGCCAGGTCTTGTGGAGTCCGCCCTTCAGCGTCCAGCCTTCTGCAGGCATCCAGTTGCAGTGAAGCACCCGTGTCCACATCGAGTCATTTGGTGGATCCCACGAACACTGCGAATTCGGATCGTCCTTTTTTTCACGAACTTTGACTGCAGTATTAACCGCTCCACCGTCCTGCTTCGTTGACTTGCGGCCCATGCGAACTGTTACCAGGTCGCCTGTCGCCAACGAAACGTCCGACGGAACGTAGAAATAGATATTTGTTCCATTCTCGGTTGCTGGATGACAGCAATAGATGCGGCCCACGGCAACGCTGCCATCCTTTAAGTCTGAGTCTTTCAATCCCGATGCAAGCAAGAGTTGCAGTGTTTCGCCTGACTTGAGAATCTCCTCGCGGGAGACTATCTCGACAACTTGGGCGAGCCGCAACCCGCCAGACTCCGACTTGCTCGGAGGATATAGTCTCGAGGTCGACGCGCTGGAGACGCAAGCAAGGCAAGTGATCACGAGCAGGGTTAGTTGGCAGTTGCGGATCACGGACAATGCTCGGCCCTTTTTGATTTGTAGTCCTGTCTGCGCCACGGCTCGTCCTCTTTCCCTCAGATGGAATTGGTCAGTGAACTTCGTCCCAAGCCGGATCCGTGGTCGCGAATTCTACGCTGCTTGAATAATAGTGACGCGTGCAAAGACCCGTTTAAACTCGAAACCTTCGGGTAATGAAATTGTCGTGCATAACGCCCGCCGCTGCGCCAATAGTTTCCGGCATCACCGCTTTCTAGGCTGTACTCCCGCCGTCGACTCCCGCACCACCAACTCCGGCTCCACCATTACCTGCTGCGGAACCACGTCCATTCCCGGCCGCGCAATCCGCCGCAGCACCGTCTCGGCAGCGATCATGCCCATCTTGCGCAAGGGTTGGCGCACCGTGGTCAGCGCAGGATTCTGAAAGGCCGCGCTCTGAATGTCGTCGAAGCCCACGACGGAAACGTCGACGGGCACCTGCAGTCCTTTTTCGCGTAGCGCGCCAATCGCGCCGATGGCCGAGAGGTCATTGAACGCGAACAGCGCCGTGAACGGTTCGTGGTTGGCCAACAACTTCCTGGTCACGCTGTAGCCCAACTGGGTCGCCGGCAAATCTCCTTCCAGCTGCACAGTGAGCCTGGGGTTCACGGCGAGCCCTAATTCCGCGGCCGCCTCTTGAATCGCGCTCCAGCGTACCTCGGTGTCGGAACTGAACCCTTGTCCCTTGATGAACGCGATGTTGCGATGGCCCAGCTGATGCAGATGTTCGAGCGCCAGCTGTGCGGCGCGGCGATGGTCGAGTTCGATGTTGGTGACACCCCGGACCTCATTGTGACCCGACACAGTGACCGCCGGGATGGGCAGGTCGGCCTGCGTCCAGGGTGTGTCGAGCGCAATCAGGCCATCGACCGAGCGCGCCAGCAGCATCTTGGGATATTCATCGATGAGGTCGGCACGATGCCGATGGCTCGCTACAAAATAGAAATAGCCTTCTTGCAACAGGTGATCCTCAATACCGCTCATCACCAGCGTGGCATAGCCCTCGCTGACTTCCGGCACCATGACGCCGATGGTGAAGCTCCGTTGCGTGCGTAGCGAACGCGCAAAAAAGTTTGGGCGGTAATTGTGCTTGCGGGCGGCTGCGAAGATGCGGTCCTTGGTCTGCTGCGGGATGGAATCCGCAACGGCCGAGCGGTTCATCACCAATGAAACTGTGGCCGGCGACAGGCCAAGCTCATCGGCCAGCAGCTTCAGGCTGACGCGCACGGCTGTCTTGCCGCCGCGCCGTGAGTTGTTCGGTACCGTTTTCTTCTTCGCAGACACGGATGAGCGAAGTATCGCAAAAGGGCTGTGCAATTAGCAATCGGTACCGGCCCAGGAGCATTTGAACTGCCCAGAACGCATTCAAACCACGGAAAGGCATCGCTAGCTGAATGCCAAGTGCTAACTGCCAAATGCTTGCTCTACGGCGTCAACTTCCCGATCGTGAGGTAGTCCTGCGGCGGCACGCCAAATGCATCGGCGACCCGATTGAAGAAGGCAAACATGGCGGTGACGTACACGGCTTCCGCGATCTGATTTTCGGTCCACCCGGCCTCGCGCAATTTCTGGACGTCAGCGTGCGAGGTTTGGCTGGCAGCCCTGGTCACGAGCTCAACGTAGGCAAGCAGGATGCGCTCGGCGGGCGTCAGGCCAGCTTCGTCGAGCTTGCCCTCGAGAATTGAACTCACGCATTGATCACTGGCTCCCTGAACCCGCAGGAAGTAGGCATGACTGTCCAGTCAATAGGGACAGCGGTTCAGGTGGGAAACATAGCTGGCAATCATCTCCTTGTGCCGGCGGGTAAGGTGTCCTTCCGAGAAGTGAATTGTGTTCGAGAAGTCGACCACCTGGCGCAGGAAGTCGGGCCGCGCGCCGAAGCACTTGATGATGCCCGGAACCTGCTTGCGTCCGGACCCGGCTCGCCAGTAGTCATAGGCGTCCGCGGTATCCCCGGTCGCGTCTTGATCTTCTGTAATCCGGATCTTGGTGTCCGGTTTCTTGCCTTCGGCTGGTACCCGCTTGATCACAGATTGCTCATCGCTCATAGGCATCAATGGTATCTTCTCGCGCCCTCAAAAGTAGAGCCGGCGTCCCGCCGGCCGTCGCGAGGGCATCTTGCCCTCGCCATCGGCTGCGCTCGCGGCGTCCTCCTAGAACAGAAACTTCAACGCCACCTGAATCACGCGCGGCCCCACATCCGACTGCACCACCCCGAAGTTCGACGACTGGATATCGTTGTTCGGCAACCTGAGGTTTGTATGATTAAAGAAGTTGAAAAGCTCACCGCGGAACTGAAATTCCTTCCCTTCGCTCACGCGGAAATTCTTGACCGCCGCGAAGTCCCAGTTCGCGTATCCAGGGCCTTGCACCACATTGCGCCCTTCGTTGCCGAATTGTTGTACATCTGGATCGGAAACCAACCTCTGGAACGCACACGGATTGATCCAGGATCCGGGGACGCGCGTGCGATCCGCAGCCCGACCGCCTTGCGAGATGGTGGTTGCGCAGCCCGCATCGCTATTCGCCGGAACAGGGCCCGCCCGAAAAGGATCGCTGATGAGATCAGGCCGGTTGCTCGAGAAGCCCGAAATCTCCGGCGCACTGCCCTGCAATGAAACATCGTTCGAGTCGAACACCGTGAACGGCGTGCCGCTCTGCAAGGTCACGATTCCGTTCAGCTGCCAATTTCCGAAAGCGTACTCATACCAGGTGTGCCCCTGCCGCCAGAAGGGAAGGCTCCACTGGTAGCTCAACACCAGCCGATGCCGCGAATCGAACATCGACCGCCCACGTTCCGCCGCCAGGTCGAACGGGTTCTGCGCCAGGTCATTCTCGCCCGCGACTGGTTGCGACGCCGATCCCGTGATATTGAACGATGACACGTCGTCAATCGACTTTGAGTACGTGTACGATGTAAGGAACGAAATTCCGTATCCGAAGCGCTTGCGCAGGCTGCTTTCGAGAGCGTGGTAGTTGGAGTTGGCGATGCCCGCGATCTCGCCCACGGAAGCATAGGTGCAGTTGTCGGGCGCGGCCAGCGTGCAACCCGAGTACAGCCGGCGCTGGTTGACGTTGCCTTCCATGGAAACTCCACCTGGATAGTAGATCGTGGGATTGCCCTCGATCAGGCGCGGCAAGTGTGTGCCGGTGGTTCCTACGTAGCCCACCTGGAATAGCCAATCCCTGCCGAAAGAGCGCTGCACGTTCAGATTCCAGTGCTGCGCATACGGAAGTTTTAGATTTCGATCGACGACCAGCAACGTCATTGGCTCGGAGAACGAACCATCGAACGGATTTGTGCCATTGAACGGATCCGGCAAAATTCACGGGAAACCCACGCTGCGGCGTGGCCAGGTAAGGAGGCGCGCTGATCGGGTCCTGCAGTGGACCTCCCTGTCCGTTATAGAACGGCTCGTAGAAGATCCCGTACGCCGCGCTGACCAGCCATTTGCCCTCTCCCGTCGGATCGTAAGCGAGACCCAGGCGCGGCGCGAAGGCCGTCTTCTGGGTCGCGATCAATCCGGCCGGAACGCCCGGATCGCCGGGATACAGCAGCCCGGCAGGCGCATTGGGCAAGACCTTCGACTGTGCCCCTGGCACGAACAGATTCTGCCGGTTGTGCGTCTCGGTGTAAGGGAAGGGCAGATCGTAGCGCAGTCCGTAATTCAGCGTGAGTCGCGAATTTACTTTGTAGGTATCCTGCGCATAGAGGTTAAAGGCTTTCCCGCGGATGTGCCGGCCAAAGTCGCCGCCGCCTTGCAGGAACACGATCGGTTCACCGGTAAGGAAGTTCGCGACTGGATCACTAAACGGAAACGGAACGAAGACGAAGAACCCGTTCGTCGCAATGCCCTGCAGAGCATTGATCTGGTCGCGCCGGAAACCACCGCCGAACTTCATCTCGTGCTTGCTGCGGATCCAACTGAGTGACCCGGAGACGTCGTACGTGTTCTGAAAAGTGTTGCGCGGACCGGTGATGGGATCGCCCACGGAAGCCATCCCGGCGATCTGAATGAATGGCGGACCGGCCGCTTCCGGCAAAGTCGGGTCGTAGAGAAATCCCAGGCTGGAAGGCGGTTGATGGTTCAGATGCTGGTCAAAGAGAAATTTGTTTCGCAGGAACGAAAAACGCGCGACTGAGACGACCGCTGGCGAAAAGACGTGGGTCTCCTGCACCACAAAATTCTGTGCGCGGTCTTCCTCGCCCACCGGGAAGCCGGGGACGTTCGCTCCCGAGGTCGACAGCGGATCGGTGGTCGGACCGCCGCTGAACATATAGCGAAAGTTCAAGGTATCTTTGGCGGAAAGGTACTGATCGATCCGCCCGCCAAACTGATTGTTGGAAACCTGCAAGGACTGCGTAGAGATGAAACCAGTCAGTCCCTGATTTGGTTTCGGATAGAACTCCAGAATCTTCGCCGAGATAGGATTGATGGGCACCTGGTTCCCCGGCACCGGATCACAGGCCATGGTCATGAAGTTGACCAGACACAGGCCGTGCTCAGAGAAATCGCCTTGGCGCTGCTTGAGCGAGGGCACCGTGGCCGAAACCGTTTCTCCTTGCCGGTTGCGAAATCCTTCGTAGTACGCGAAGAAAAAGGTTCGATCCTTCACGATCGGCCCGCCAAAGGTCGCGCCGAACTGGTTCTGCTTTAACGGTTGCACGCTATGCGTCGAGAAGTTCGATGCGTCCATCGCATCGTTGCGCAGGAACTCCCACACTGCTCCGTGAAACGAGTTGGTCCCGGAGCGCGTAACTATGTTGGTCGTCGACCCGGTGTTCTGGCCGAACTCCGCGTTGGCGTTGTGCGTCAGGATGCGGAATTCGGCGATCGCATCGATCGGCGGCCGCAGCACGAATCCAGCGTCCACGGAATTCACATTGTTGGCGCCATCGATCAGGAAGCTGTTTGACTCGGGCCGCTGGCCGTTGACCGAATAAGCTTGACCGTCGCGCAGCGATCCCCCCGCTTCTTTCAGGCCCGGGGTCAAAGGCACGACGCCGGTCTGCAGCAGGCCGAGCTGCGAGAAGTTGCGGCCATCGAGCGGCAAGTCCAGCAATTCGCTTTGGTTGACCACCGATCCTAAACTGGTGGCGGTTGTCTGAATCAGCTGCGCGTCCGCCATCACCTGGATGTGCTCAGTCTCCGCGCCCACCGCCAGCCGCACTGGCACGTTGGCCGTCTGGTTCACATCGAGCGTGATGCCGTCCTGGATGTACTCCTGAAAGCCCTTCGCGCCGACCGTCAAGCGGTAGTGGCCGACAGGCAACTCAACCAGCACGAAAGCGCCGGTGTTGTCCGCGAAAGTCGTGCGCGTCGAGCCCCGTCTCCACATGCCGCGCCGTGACAGCAGCCGACTGCACAATTGCGCCGCTCGCGTCCGTGACCGTGCCGCGAATGCTGCCCGTAATCTGCTGAGCAGAAGCGCCCAGCGCCGCAGCCAATATCAGTGCGCAAATCAACTTCCGGACCACACCCATGGTTAGCTCCCGTTTATTGGTTCAAAAGGTTGGGTAGAGCGAAACATTCGAAGACACAAACTTCCACCGTGTCCGTGCACGCTCTCTGTGGTGAGCGATCCTGCCTACTTGTCGGCGTCGATCTTGTCGATGACGATGGCCTTCGACCCCTTGCGCTCGAAAACTTTCCCGCTGGCCGTGACTTTCTCCCCGGCGAAGGCTAGCAGCTTGTCGTTCTGCCCGGCCGAAGGAGTAGTCCCGGCGATCGGCCAGTAGATCGTGCCGTCAGAGGTCAGGATAGCCAGCGGCGATCCGGCCTTCGCGCAAGCCCGAGCGCAATCCGGGCTGATGGGCTTGTCGAGACTCTTCGTGAAGGCGCACGCCGAGTCGAGCACGTAACCCTTCACCGTCTCAGTCTTGCCGGAAGTGTCGGCGCCCCAGAGCGCGACCACTAGAAACAGAGGCACTGCTTTTGCGAGTACTGCGGCGATTCTCATGTGTTCCCCCACATCCCAGAGTTTGACATCCACAATAGCGGCAGAATTTAAAAGCCCCAGCTGGCCGTGCAACCAGCTGGGGAAAATCTCCCCGGCAGTGCTCCTGCCGGTTTCTCTAGGGGTGCCTCAGAAGCGCGTGCGTGGGATAAGCGCAATTGAGGACTGATGAATTGCAGGGAACTTTAATGAGGTTGGAAGATGAGGAACAATACTGGAAAAGTATTAGTTGCGGGGGGTAGCCGAGCTCGTCCAGACTGACGAGAGCGTCAGCCCTAGCGACCATGCATTTTTTCGGCCGAGGATACGCCAGCGCCACAAGGAGACAGGTCGCTCACTTCCGCCGTGTGAGGTCTACGATTGTCCAAGCACATCCGCGTCGCCACTGCTTCCCGAACGGAGTGACGCGCCAGATTTCCTCCTCGGGCAGAAACAATGACAATGAGTGGGTTCCGCTAGCAGTCGAAACGCGACCCTTCGAGTCGCCAGCATCGGGATCCCAAAAGCAAGATCAAACTTGGCGTCGGGAGTACGAGACATCAGATTCTTCAATCGGTCCACAAGGTCGGGATGTGCGTGTAGTTCGTACCCCTCTACCACATAAGGGTCGTCAATCGTCCTCTCTTTCGGCTTGGCAAAGGCTTGCAGCGCACCAAGCACGTTAGCGTTCTTTCGGAAATCGATCGGCATAGGAACCTCGACCCGAGAACTGCCCTTTCCCGAGATTCCTTTTCCCTCCACGCACTCGTACGTCTTGCCCGCTCGCAAGATTCTTAAACTCCTCACTCCGCCCACTCGGCCACAGAGATCACCAGCCCGCTCAATCGAATCCCGCTTGCCCAGCGCCAAATGTCACCGGCAACTCCGATTGCGACAGATAACTCGACCCGCTCTTCACCAGTCGCGACTGCGTTACCCCACCGTACTCAATTCGCACCTCCGCCCCAATCGCATCGCGATTCGACTTCGTCCCCACCAGCCGAAAGCGCACGCTGCGATTGCCGGAGTTCTGATCGTTGCGATAGAGATACGCTGGTCCATTATTCGTAGTGATCAACAAGTCCGTGTCGCCATCGCGATCGAAATCTCCGCAGGCCACGCCCCGTCCGACCTTCGACTGGACGAATCCGGCCCCGGTCTTCGCCCGCGACATCCCGAAACACGCCCTTCCCATTGTTGAGAAACAACTGCGGCGGTTGCGCGTACCCGACATTTCCTCGAATGTTGCGAACGGTCTCATCGATGTGCCCGTTCGCCACCGCCAGGTCAAGCCATCCATCGAGGTTCACATCCAGAAACGCGCAGCCAAATCCCAGGCTATTTTTCGAGGCGAGCCCGATCCCCGACTGCAGCGAAACATCCTCATACGATCCCGGCTTCGACTCGCGATACACACCGATCATTTCGTTGTCGAAGTTCGTGATCGCGAGTCCCGGCATGCCCGAGTTCAGAAAGTCGCCCACATCCACGCCCATCCCGGCACGCGCCTTGCCTTCGGTGCTCAGCGCGACGCCCGCTTCCATGCCGACATCGCGAAACGTGCCGTTGTGCTGATTGCGATATAGCTTGTTGGGTTGTGTGTCGTTGGCCACCAGCAGATCGGGCCAGCCGTCGCGATCGAAATCGAGCATCGCCACGCCCAGCGCCTTCGAACTGCTGTCGAATATTCCGCTGTGCGCGGTCACATCTTCGAACGTGCCGTCGCCGCGATTGTGAAACAGCCAGCAAGTCTCGCCGCGATACGCTTCGGGCGTGCAGTACGATTTGTGCTTGCCGTCGAGCGAGCAAAACACATCGTGCTCGGTCGACCATCTGACGTAATTACAGACAAAAAGGTCCAGTAGTCCATCACGGTCGTAGTCAAACCACAAAGCCGAAGTGCTCAGCGCCTGCCGCTTGCCGAGTCCGCTCTTCTGCGTGACGTCGATGAACGTGCCTTTCCCGGTGTTGCGGAACAGCCGGTTCTGGCCCACGCACGTAATGAGGATGTCGGGGAACCCGTCGTTGTTATAGTCACCGACCGCGACGCCCATGCCGTAAATCTCGACCTCAAGCCCGGCCGAGCGCGTGACATCCGTAAACGTTCCGTTGCGGTTGTTGCGATAAAGCTTCAACGTGCTGGGTTGGCGCTGGTGACCGGGCCAGTCCATTCCATTGATGAGCAGAATGTCCTGCCAGCCGTCTGCATCGTAGTCGAGAAACGCGCACCCCGAGCCGAGCGTTTCCGGAAGCAGTTTGCCACCGTAGGCGCCGCTGTTGTGATGGAAGTCGAGCCCCGCCGCGGAAGTGACGTCGGTGAGAGTGAATCCAAGACTGGCAGTTGGCGTGAGCGCGGCCCATGCATCGACCCCGAGTCCGGCAGCGGCCCATCCCGCCATACCTTGCAGGAATTCTCGCCGTCTCAAGGGATGTTCACCAGCCCGTTGCGGATCGCGTACACCACCAATTCCGCCGTCTTGTGAATGCCCAGCGCGTCCATGATGTTGGCCCGGTGTACGGCGACGGTGTTCACGCTGAGCTTGAGGTGGTCGGCGATTTCTTTGTTCGATTTTCCGTCGACGATGAACTGCAGAATCTCGAGCTCGCGCGTGGTGAGCCCGCCATTGCGCTCGCCCTTCAGCGACGCCCGCCGCGCCACCTGCGGATCGAGCACCACTTCACCCTTCACCACCTTGCGGATCGCAGCCGCTAGTTCCAGATCCACGGCATTCTTCAGCATGTAGCCGCGCGCGCCCGCCTCGATCGCTTGCCGGACCAGCGTTTCCTCGGAATGCATGCTGAGCATCAGGATGATCTGCTCGGGTGTCGACTCGAGAATCTTGCGCGTGGCGATGAGGCCGCCCGTGCCTGGCATCGCGCTGTCCATCACGATCACTTTCGGCTTGAGTTCCTTGGCCAGCTTGATGGCTTCGGCTCCATCGCTGGCCTCGCCGACCACGTTCATGTCGGGCTCGTCCTCGAGCATGCGGCGAAATCCGCGCCGCACCAGGCTGTGATCGTCCACTAGCAGGACGGAAATCTTATTCGGCATGAGCCTCCGCTCTCTCGCGTGGAACGCGCAAGCGCACCAGCGTTCCGCCGCCTGACGGTTGCAGGAATTCAATCCGCCCGCCCAGCAACTCGGCGCGCTCGCGCATCGCCACCAGTCCGATGCCGGGCGTCGATCCGTTCGCGCTGAAACCTTTTCCGTGATCTTCCACTTGCAACTCCAAGCTTTGCGGCGAAAAGCGCAGCCGCACCCACGCCGCGCGCGCGCCCGAGTGCCGCGTTACATTGTTCAATGCTTCCTGCAGGATGCGGTACACGTGAATTCCCGCGCTGCTGCTTACGGAAAAGGCATCACCGGATTTCTCGTAGGATATGTCAGTCCCGGTCTGCTTTTCCACCGTGGCAAGGTACCAGTCCATCGTGCTCTCGAGGCCGGCCTCGTCGAGCATCACGGGATGAAGGGCCTGCGACAGGCTGCGCACCGTGTCGAGCGTGGTCTGCGCCATATCGCGGATTTCTTTTAGCTCCGTGCGCAAGGGCGAACCTTCCGGCGTGTGCTTCTCGGCGCGTCCCAGCATCGATCCGACAGCGGTAAGAATCTGGCCGAACTCGTCGTGCAGCTCTCGCGAGATGTGGCGCAGCGTGGATTCCTGGGTCGAGATAAGCTTCTGCGCAAGATCGCTGCGCTGCTCGGAAAGAGTGGCCAGTTGCGCGAATAGCTGCCGATTCGTATAGATGACGTACAGTCCGGTCAGCAGGATGGCCGTCAGAGTGGCTGTCAGAAAAAGATAGCCGCGCCGCTGCACGCGATCGTAAACGTCGCCGATCTGCTGGTTGGCCTGCTCCTCGCTCTCGTTGTTCTGCACCAGCAGTCGCGCGACCGCGGTGCTTAGCGCGGACTGGCGCGCCTGCAAGGTCAGCCGGATCTGCCCGCGGGCTTCGTCTGCCTTTCCATCCTGCGCCAGTGCGAATGTGCGGTCGACCGCGTCCCAGAACTGCGCCAGCGATGCCGTCAAGTACAGCGCCTGTTCCGACGTGCGATGCGTAGGCGCAAGCTTCTCCTCTGCCAGCAGCGCTGCATCAAGATCCGAACGAATGCGCTGAAACTGCGCGGACCACGCCGTCAGGGGATAAGGCTCATCGCTGTCGAGCATGTCGCGCATGCCGAGGCCGAGCGAGTTGAGATCGTTCTGAATGCGAAGAAGCTGAAGGGAGTCGCGGCGATTGCGGTCGACCAGATTATTCTGCAGGGCGCGTAATCCGGAGATCTGCTGGGTGGTGTACCAGGCGTACGCCACAACCGCTATGAGCGTGATGACAAGCCCGAGAAACAGTCCCGCCGAAGGGGACCGCACCGATGCGCGCTGCACCGCACGAGAATATAACGGACCCTAGCCCGCCGCCAAACGCCGGGCGGTTCTCTGCGCTCTCTGCGACGTTCTCCGCGAACTCTGCGTTTTAAGACTCTTCGAGATGGCCAAGAGCATTTAACCGCAAAGCGCGCAAAGAAATGCCGCAAAATGCGCAAAGAAAATCGTAAAGGTTTTCTTTGCGTCCTTAGCGGCAGTTCTTCGCGACCTTTGCGGTTAAAATATTTGCCTTTATCCGTGCTTCACAAACTTCAACGAAGCGGAATTCATGCAATACCGCAACCCGGTTGGCCTCGGGCCATCGTCAAACACATGTCCCAGGTGCGCATCGCACAGAGTGCAGTTCACCGCGTCGCGGACCATGCCCAACGACGTATCGTGCTCGCTCCGCACATTCTCGTCGGCAATCGGGGCCCAGAAACTCGGCCATCCCGTGCCCGACTCGAACTTTGTATCCGAGCTGAACAGAGCATTGTCGCAACAGATACACCGATAGATACCCTTCTCGTGCAGATTCCAATACTGCCCGGTGAACGCAATCTCGGTGTCGGCATGGCGCGTGATGTCGAACGCATTGGGCGAAAGCTGCGCCTTCCACTCGGCCTCAGTCTTCACGACCTTGGCGACGTGAGCTTTCTTCAGACGCTTGCCCTCGCCAGAGAACTCGACAATCGTTACTTCGCCTGTCACTCCCGCCGGAGCGGCCGCCAGCACCGCCGGCCGCCGCAGATGTGACAACGCAATCCCGGCAATCGCGCCCACCGATAACGTCAGGAAAGTGCGACGCTGTATCTTTTTTGCCTTCTGATCCAGATCCAAATCAAACATACTGCAGCTCCTTCGCCCGCCTTTTGTAGCGCCGGCGTCCCGCCGGCAGTCGCGAGGGCATCTTGCCCTCGCAGGCGGCACACTGAGAGGGTGTCAAATTCTGCGAACTACTTCACCGCCACCAGTTGCGGGGCTCCGCGATACAGCTGCGGAAAGTCTTTCTTTAAGTTCTCCACCTTGGGCGCATCGTTGAAGCGGATATACATGCTGTCCGGATGAAGCGTTGCGTAGTTCTGGTGGTACGCCTCGGCGGGATAGAAAGCCTTCAACGGCGTAACCTGCGTCACGATCTTGTGCTTGAACGCGCGAGCGTTGTCGAGCTGGGTGATGTAGGCCTGGGTGATCTTCAACTGCTCAGGCGTGGTGTAGAAAATCGCCGACCGGTACTGCGTGCCATCGTCAGGTCCCTGCCGGTTCAGTTCGGTCGGATCGTGCGCCACTGAGAAGAAAACATGCAGCAGCTGTCCGTACGTCACCTGCGATGGATCGTAAACAACCTTCACCGATTCGGCGTGCCCGGTTTCGCCCGTGCTCACAACTTCATACTGCGCGGTCTTGGCCTCGCCGCCTGAGTATCCCGAGGTCGCGCTGATCACACCCTTCACGTGCTGAAACACGGCCTGCACTCCCCAGAAGCATCCACCGGAGAACACGACCGATTCCTCGCCAGCCTTGGGAGCCAGAGCCGAATTGGAGGCCGGAGCCGGAATCTGGTCTCCTTTGGCCAGCGCAAGCGAAACCGCCATCGTTACCAGCAGAGCTGCTGTAAATCCACGAATCCACAATGATTTGGTCATAAGGCCACCCTTTGAAGAACGCATCCCATCCATTGCTGGATTGGAGTCCCAATTGGAGCAAAAGTTTCGCCGAAGTGGCCGGGGCGAGAAGGTTATTCTTTTCTTGATGTTATGCAGGCAGAAGAGGGAAGTCCAGCGCCTAAAGGCGCCTCTCTTAGAAAGTTAGACGGCGCGCCTGAAGGGGCGCCCTGATACGAACCACTTTCTGCGACTCTTCATCTTTATAACTCATCATCTCTCAGTTGTTTGTCATCCTGAGCGAAGTGAGGCGCGAGCCGAACGCAGTCGAAAGCCTGCCCCGAGCGAAGCCGAAGGGGACCCCGCGTCTGCTTCCATCGCCGCCGACCCTGCCAGCGTTTCGACCACTGCATCAGTCCACTGTCGGTCAGGCAAGAGCTCTTAGAATCCTGATTGCTCGAAGCTCGCGACGCAGGTGACGGCTTCCTACTTCAAGCACCGCCGCATAAACTCCACCAGATCTTTCTTCATCTTTGCGTGGGAGGCCCCGTCGATATACACCATGTGCCCAGCCTCATAGGTGGTAAACGATACGTTCTTCCGGTAGTCCGGCCCCAGATTCAAATGATCGATCGAATAGTTTGCCGCGAAGTAAGGAGTGGCGAGATCGTAGTACCCCTCCATCACTAGCACTTTCAAGTATGGGTTCTGTACGAGAGCCGCTCGCAAGCCGGGCGCTGTGTTCGGAAAGCCCTTCTCGGCGTCGCCCCAATCCCACTTCTGAAATGCCGGTTCATCCCACGCGAACACCTTGTAAGGCAGGTCCACCTTGTATCCCAGTTCGGTGCGCACGTAGTTGTTGAACACCGCCGTGTATGGCGGAAGAATCGCCGCACTCGTCGGATCATAAAAGCGCTGATCGAGCAGACCCTCGGGGTCCACACCAGTAAAGCGCCCATCCAGTCGGCCTACGCGCAGTTTCTGGTCGAGCAGCAGATTGTGCGTGAACTGCTCGACGTTGATGCGCAAATTAGCGTTGTCGATCAGCTTCTTATCCAGCCCGGTGTAACGCGCATAGGCATCGATGATCTTCTGGCGTTCGTCAGGCGCAAGGCCGTCGCCCTTCAGCAGCGCCGCCGCGTACTCGGTCATCGACCAGCGTTCCACCTCCTGCCGCGTTTTGGCGAGGTCCTGCATCAGGTCAGGAGGCAGCCGCTTGTGGTACGCAGCGATCATGCTGAACGTCGGCACCACCAGGAAGTAGGGGATGTCATTGTTCTTCGCCCACTCGAGCGTGCCGAAGTCCATCGCGGTGGAAAGCAGCGTGATGCCGTTGAAAGAAATCCCGCGATTGGCAAGGAAGCCGGCGATGCCCGCCGCCCGGGTCGTGCCATAGCTTTCGCCCAGGATGAACAGCGGCGAGGACCAGCGCTCGTTGCGTGTCACGTACAGGCGGACGAATTCTCCAAACGCCTCGATGTCGCCCTTCACGCCCAGGAATTTCTTGATGGCTTCAGGACTGCCGGCGCGGCTGAAGCCGGTCGAGATGGCGTCCACAAACACCAGGTCGCTCCGATCGAGCAGCGTGTTGGGATTGTCGGCAATGGTGTACGGAGGCGGCGGCATAAACCCATTCGCCTCGAGCACCACTCGCTTGGGACCGACAGCTCCCATGTGCAGCCACACGGTTGCCGATCCCGGGCCGCCGTTGAAGCAGAAGGTCAGCGGACGCTTGGCGGCTTCCTGCCCGTCGAGCGTGTAGGCGACGAAGAACATTTCAGCTTCGATCTTGCCGTCGCCGCGCTTGATGGGGAGGCGGCCCGTGGTCGCTGTGTAACGCAGAACTTTGCCGTCAACCGTGGTCTGGTGATGCGTCACGACCGGCGGGACTTCGGTCATGTCGTAGTGCTCGTCGCCGTCTTTCCCCGGCTCTGGCTTGGTCTCGGCCTTGGGCTCGGGCGAGCCGGGCGGCTCGGGCGGCTTGGTCTCCGGGTTCGGCGGGGTAGCGGTGTCTGGCTTTTTCTTCTCACGCGCCCGCGGAGCTTCGGGAGTCTTAGCGGTGGTGTCAGACTGCTGCGCGAATAAGCCAACCGATAGGGCAACGGCAACGATCAGCGAGACAGCAATCGTACGCATGAATTCTCCAGGAAGGGAATGGAATCGCATCTGGCGGAGCCGCGACGCATTATAGACGTACGAATCGATGCGACGTGAGAGGCAAAATGGCCGGAGCCTCCGGAGCAGAAGACTTCCGTTACCACCACGGCTGTCATCCTGAGCGGAGTGAGGCGAGAGCCGAACGCAGTCGAAGGAGCCCCGCGTCTGTTTGGGTCGCAACGGAGGCACAGAGTTTTTCGACCACTGATGTTGCGAGCGTGTACCGGTAGAGCTGAGGCGATACGTAGTTAGGTCCGTGGTCGAGAAATCATCAACTTCGCAGGCGCTCCCTGCCTACGTGGGGTCCTTCGACTGCGTTCGGCTGTCGCCTCACTCCGCTCAGGATGACAGTGATGGGAGGAGTCAAAACACTTGCAGATCCAACCTTACGACTGGCGCCTATTTCATGTCACCTCGCAGTTCAAAGCGCGTAGCTTACCGCTCTCGCCCTATCGCCGCTTCTTCTTCGCAGCAGTTCGCGGTGGCGGCGCCTCGCCCGGCGCCAGGACGCGGCGCACGATCGGCGTATTGAGTTTGTATTTGCGTTCGGTGATATTGCCGCTTTCATCCTTCTCGCGCAGGATGAACACCGGCAGATTGCCTTCTTTCCCAAAATCTTCGCGGGTCACCGTGACCGGCAGCATGCCATTCATGTTGCGCTCGCGGTAGGCGGTCTCGTAGCGATGCTTCTTCACGTTCCAGGTGAAGACGTGCACTTTGTCGAAGTCGAAGGGCTGGCCGTCTTTCGGTTCGGTCAAGAGCGCAAGATATTCCGGAACTTTCTTGTCGCCGTCCTGCACTTCGTTTAGCACGAAGAAAGCCGTGAAGCGCTGGCCCTCGGCGTATTGGGCGATCTCCAGGGGCACGTCGAGATCGACCATGCGCGCCAGCACCCAGCCGGCGCGGCCCTGGGCGTCGCGCGCCAGCCACCAGTCTTCCATGAGCGGGCCGGCAGGCTCCGCGTTCTTCTTTTTCGACGGCGTTGGCGGCGCGGCCACGCCCGTCCGCTCCGCCATGCCGCGTGCCAGCAGCGAGAGCTTCGTTCCGGCCGACAGTTGATAGAGGTGATCGGTTTCGCGCCCCGGCTCCAGATGCAGGTTGGTGTCGTTGCGCGTGGCGCCGGTGGCCTGGGTGGGGTCGTTCTGGTGATCTTTCGTGAGCGCCAGGAACTTGTCGAACACCTCCTGGCTGATCAGGAACCGCTGTTCCATCCAGCCTTCCGCTCCGGCCGAGGTGCGGACCTTCGCGAAGCGCTTCTCGCGATCGATGATCTCCACCGCGTCGCCATTCTTCACGGTGCCGGTTTTGCTGTAGACCGCGGCCACGCGGTCGCGCAAAAAAGTCTGGGGCGCGGTCACATACATGATTTCGCGATTGTGTCCGCGTCCGCGTCCGCAAGCAGGGGACAGCGCTATCGTGAACACCAGCGCAATCAGCCATGCGGTTCGGCGGGAGAGTGTCGGGGGAGCTTTCACAGGGTTCTTCTAACAATATATCGCGGGCGGAGGGACGGCGTTGGTGGCGGAGGTGCATGGTGGGGCGGGAGCTGGGCTTTCGGCTTTGGGTACTCGGCCTTCAGCACTTGGCAGTTGGCACTTGGCATTCGGCCGCCCGTGAGCTGTGTCCGTATCTCTTTCCAAGGGGGGCGAAGATCTCCGGCCGGATTGGCCGCATTAACTAAAAGATACATTTCGCTCCAGGAAGCTCCAGGATCGATGATGGGGACACCGGATGAGGCTGAGAGCATGGGCTGGAGTCCAAACTACGCTCAAATCGCTTCTAATGGCTGCCAACAGGCATTCTACGCAATGCGTGGACCGTGTTTCCGGCCGCCGTAAGGCCGTCGCACGAGTTTTCAATAACTTATCTAATAGTGAATCAATTTGAGACGGATCAAAATTGCGGGTGGTGGCTTGGTAAAGAGCTCCATCGAGCTTCTCGAACGTGGGCGCCAAAAACAAACGGGGCGCTCGTGGCGCCCCATTCTCGATATCAAACATCATTGAGCTCAAGGGGTGGTGACGCTTACGGTCACCGGCGGTTGCGATGGTGATGTCACCGTTCCGCCCGTGCCCGATGGAGCGGAAGCGGTCACCTTCACCGTGATTGGGGCTGCCGGCGAGAGCGTTCCGATTAACCATGCCTGACCTGTAGTGCATCCGGTGTTGGTCTTTGCGATGCCCGTCACCGCGGTACCATCGGCGTTATTCGTGAAGGTCCAGGTCGTGCTATTGAGGGTACTTATGTCGACGCTGCCGGGATTCGCGGTGGCAACGAGACAGAACGGAACGCCACCTGTCGCCGATACAGACTGTGAAGATGGCGTCACAGCAATCGATGTTATGGCGGTAAGCGATACGGTGATGCTTCCCGAACCGGTGGCTACACCGTTCGTCGCCGTGACCGTTGCGTTGCCCGCGCCCACTCCAGTGACCAACCCGGACGCTGAGACTGTCGAAATCGTCTGATCGTTGGTGGTCCAAGTTGTACCCGTCGAGCCCGTAATATTTTTCTGTGTTCCGTCATCGTAGGTGCCAATGGCGGTCATCTGCTGCGTCTTACCGACCAGGATGCCTACACCTGTCGGGCCGACCGTGATCGTTTGTAGGATGGGGTCGACAAAGAAGCCATTGCAGCCCACGCTTATGGCCGCGATGAGCACAAGAAAACCAAACGAAGCAACCAGTTGGAGCTTGCGACGGGAACTCGACATAGACGGAAAACCCTCGTACTCAGACCCGCTATGGGTTTGTTCAGGGCTGAAGCAAATTGTAGCAGACCCCAGCCCAGTGTTTTGGTCATCTCTATGAATCAGAGGGACCTTGGAGTAACCAGCAGGCTCAAAACGTCCCCTGCCCAGATGGCTTGCTCCAGATGTCCGCAAGTACCTGGGGGAGGACATGACGCAGGTTCGTTGTCGCTATAATCTTTGGCACGATCCCATGAGAGAACGAGTCCTTCCTTCCACCTTGCAGAAATTTCTTATTGTTTTCAGCTTGCTGGCGCTGGGTGCGTTCGCCGCCGCGTCGGGCAACCATGCCGCGAGTGACTCATCGCAAGCGGAGACGCAGCAACCCGCGAACCCCGCGTTCAACGAAGGCGCCACACCTTCGGCCACGTCAAAGACGGCGAACACGGGAGTTTGTGCGGCGTGCATCCGCGCCAACATGGATTTTTTGGCGTCGGACGCGCTCCGCGGCCGGGGCAGCGCAACGCCGGATGAACTAGTAGCCGCCACGTACGTCGGCGCGCAGCTCGAACACTATGGCGTTGAGCCGGCCGGCGACGACGGAACCTATCTACAGCGCGCGACCCTGATACGACAAAATCTGGCCGCTCCGCCGCAACTGCACTACATGACGCCCGGCGACGGCATTCCCTCGCAAACCATGACCTGGACAAATGGCAAGGAAATGCTGGTCATCATATTGAGCGACGCCAACTTTCGCGGCGCGCTGAAGCGGCTGGATTCTGACAAGACCTCCGGAAGGGAGCAGGAGAAGCATCCGGGGACGCCCGCGACCGGTAAGGCGTTCGAAGGACGCGTTGTGCTGGTGACGGGGCAGGATCGCAAGAAAATCCGCGCTGCCGTTCTGGAAGCTCTGCAAGAGGGGGCGGTCGCGGTGATCGAGCCTGCGCCGCCGCAGCTGGTCGAAAGCTGGGAGGCGCGCGGCAAGGTTCTGCCCGAATTGCCCGTTCGCCTGGAGGGCGGCGGCCGCGCTGAACTCGGCACCGACGGGAACATTTTTGCCGTCAGCGAGAAAGCGCTCGCGGGATTGAAAGAAATTCCCGACGGCGTGATGTTCTACATGGAGGCTGCCGTGAGTGCACCTAAGAAGAGCTACACGTGGAACGCTCTGGGCAAAATTCCGGGGAGCGATCCGTCGCTGAGCAGGAGCGCGCTGCTGTTGAGCGCGCATCTCGATCACATCGGCGTGGGGAAGCCCGTCAAGGGTGACTCGATTTATAACGGCGCCGACGACGACGCATCTGGAGTGGTAGCCGTGCTCGAACTGGCGCGTGCCATCGCCTCGGGACCGAAACCGAAGCGCCCGGTTTTGTTCGCGCTGTTTGGCAGCGAGGAGTTGGGCGGACTGGGGTCGGCGTGGTTCCAGAAGCATCCGCCGATACCGCTCGACCAGGTTGCCGTGAACCTTGAGTTCGAAATGATCGGGCGGCCAGATCCGAAGTATCCGGCAGATTCGTTGTGGCTGAGTGGATGGGACCGCTCGAATCTTGGTCCAATGCTTGCCGAGCATGGAGCGAAGCTGGTGGGCGACCAGCGGCCCGAGCAGAATTTCTTCATGCGCTCCGACAACTACGTTCTGGCCAAGCGAGGCGTAGTGGCGCAGACGGCGTCGAGCTACGGAATGCACAGCGACTACCATCAACCCAGCGACGATCTCGCGCACATCGACTTCAAACATATGACGGACGCGATCGGGTCGCTGATCGGGCCGGTGGAATGGCTGGTGCATTCGGATTTCAAGCCGGAGTGGAAGGAAGGCGGAAGGCCTTAGGGCAGTCGCTAGTCGTCAGTCGCTAGTCTCTAGCTAGTTCCTCAGACGCGACAGTTTGTGCCGTGTTTCATGGTCGAGGGACGGGCGTCTCGCTCGTACGACGGGCGGGAACGCCCGTCGCTCCGTCGTTCCAGGGCTAGGGTGCTGTGGCCAGCGACTAGCGACTGCCGACTAGCGACTGACACCCCGCCGTGCTTTCAGATTCAGCCGCACGTAGTCGATCAGGAAGGGCGGATTGTCGTTTGCGAATTCGCTGGTGAGCTTCGTCATGAACTCCTCGCGCACCGATGCGTCTGGAATTCTTTGCAGGTGATGGCGCAGGATCACGTTCTCGACGAACTGGTGAAATTCAGGAGCGCTGGGGAACGGCGTCGGCGCTTCTTCCAGGCTGGTCTCGATCTGCTCGAAGCCAGCATTTTTCAAGCGCAGGGCTGCGGTTTCCGCGTCGGAGTACTCCCAGGGAGATTTGTGCCCCGCAAAATACTGCGCGTACGGGGGGGGCTCCATCAAACGATGGGCGCGGGCCAGCAGCCGGGCGATGTTCTTTCCGCCGCCACATTGGGCGATGAGCCATCCGCCGGGCTTCAGAGCGCGATGAAGATTGCGGGAAAGGCGATCGTGATCGAGGACCCAGTGAAATGACGCGGTGCTGAAGATGCCGTCGAATTCGCTGTCGAAGGGCAGGTCGAGCAGATCGCGGCGCAGGAACTCGACGCGTCCGGGGAAGTCGGGTTCGAGGTAGGCGCGCGCTTCGTCGAGCATGTTCTGGGAGACATCGAGTGCGACGACGTGGCCCGTGGGCAGGGCTTCGAGCAGATCGCGCGTAAGGCGGCCGGTGCCGCAGCCGGCGTCGAGCAGGCGCTCATCGCCGCGTAGCGAGACGCGGGCGAGAACTTTCTTGCCCCAGCTTACTTGCGGAGCCGAGATCTGGTGGTAGAGGGTGGCGTTCCATTCTTTGGTCATGTCGTCAGTGTTAAAGCAATTTGGGGAGTCTCCGAACTGATCGGCAGTGAGATCCGACCCCGACAGCACGCGTCGTTTCCTGGGCGAGGGCGGACGCCCTCGCGACTGCCGGCGAGACGCCGGCGCTACTTTACTGCCGAAGCCTATCGGCTAGCGACTAGCGATTAACGACCAGCGACTAACGACTGCTTACTTCTTCTTTTTCCCCGCGCGTTCAATGCGCTCGTCGATGGGCTTGCGTCCGGCGAAGCCTTCTTCCGGGGAGTGCCAGTGCGTGATCTTCTGTTCACCCAGCTTCCAGCAGAGCAGGACGATCTCGCCGTCGACGCGGCAGGGGAAGTCGAGCAGTCCGATGTCAATGTCTTTGACCTGCACGCCGGTGGCGTGAATTTCGGCGACCGCATCTTTGGCACGTTGTACGGCGCGCTCGCGCTCGGCGCGACGTTGGGCGACGGCAACCACGTTCACCAGCGTTCCACCATTCAGGAAGATGCGGTGCGCTAGTTCCTGCAGTTCGGCGTCAACTTCCTCGATTAATTTCTTGCCGTTGATGGCGGCGCGCAGCAAGGACTCGAGGGTAGGAAGAAGAATTTGCGCATCTTGCAGGGTGAAAGTGCGGGAGGCCATTTCTTCTATTCTAATGCATGGGAGGTTTGGGGGCTTGGTGACTGTCGGAACGTTACCGGGGCAGGAGACAGGTCACAGGAGACAGGTCACAGAAAACCCGCAAACCTCAGCGGCTGAAGCCGCACTCAAAAGGGAATCTTATCGGCACGACAGGCGTCCTTCCGATCAACAGAGGTTGGGGCCGATGTCTCCCACTCTTCGAAAACCGCGAAGGGTGGGGCAGCCATCGATGAGGAGAGTTTTTTCCGCAGGCTGTGAAGGTCGTGCCCATCCCAATCCCTGAGACCTGACACCTGGACACCTGTGACCTGTGACCTGTCACCTGTCACCTAGCTCTTTTTCCTCCGCAGTTCCTTGATCGCGAGGCCCGCTGCCGAGTCGCGAATCAGTTCGGCCAGGCGTTTCTCTCGCGTCGCTTCCTGTTTTGCGCTGATCACGAGATACGCCGCTGTGCGCTGGTACCACGGTGGTTGTTTCTGGAAGAACGTCCAGGCTTTCTTGTTGGCGCGGAATTTCTTTTTGTAAGCCGGTGGAAGCTTGGCGTTCTTGCGCTGCTCGTAGGAATAGATGCCAGTCTTGTCGCCTTTGCGTGCTGCGAAGGCTTTGACGCCGGCCGGGTGCATAAGGCCGAGCTTGGTTAACTCCGCGACCCGTTTCACATTGATGGCGCTCCAGGTGCTGGTTGGCTTGCGCGGCGTGAAGCGGATGCGGTAGCTGATGGCATCGATCGAGTTGCGCACGCCGTCGATCCAGCCGTAGCACAGAGCCGCGTCGACGGATTCGGGCCAGGTGATGCTGGGCTTGCCGGAGTCCCGCTTGTAGAAGCCAACCGAAAGTTCAGAGTGGAGGGCGTGATTTTTTTCCAGCCAGGCGCGGAGGTCTGTCGGAGTTTCGAAAAAGGACGTCTTCGGGCAGGAGGATTTCATGGAATTCAAAGTGCTGCTTAAAATGTTTTCTACCACAGAGTCACAGAGACACAGAGAAAGCATTTAACCGCAAAGGGCGCTAAGGTTGCGCGAAGGACGCGAAGTTAGAAGCTGTGGTTTCTTTGCGGCCTTTACGTGTTCTTTGCAAGCTTGCCGGTTAAGAGCTTTTGGCATTGGGTGCACAGAGGAGTCAATCAATTTCAGATTTCAAATTTTGTCAGCACATCCTCGATCCATATTTTCCTCGATCGTCATTTTCCCCGCGACAGGCGATTCAGGGCATGGGTATATTCCCGCATGGTTTCGGTGAGGGCTCGGTTGTGCACGAACTGGCCGTCCTTGCGGCAATCGATCAATCCGGCTCCCAGCAGGATTTTCAGGTGGTGCGATACCGTCCCCGGAGAAAGTTCGTACTTCTCGATGATCTCCCCGCAGTAGATATCGGGATGGGCGGCGATTTCCTCGTAGATCTGGAGCCGGGTGGGGTCAGCCAGGGCTTTCGAGATTTTGGCGACTTCGGTCGTGTCCATGATTAGTCCAAGCAATTCTAGCGGATAGCAGGTGGTTCGCCCTGGGTTGGATTCCTTTTGCACAGGGCAGCCCGTAAATGCTGAAACTTTGTACTTCGATAGTCATCAAAGTATCGAAATCATGCGGGGAGGCGGCACGATGCGTTGGGCAACGGTCTTCTCCGCGTGATTCACGAGGACTTGCTCCAGGAAGAGGTGGACATCATGGCACGACTTACAGGAAAAGTAGCAGTAGTCACTGGCGGCAACAGCGGCATCGGGTTGGCGACAGCCAAGCGGTTCAGCGACGAAGGCGCCAGGGTTGTGATTACGGGCCGCGACCAGAAGACGCTGGATGCGGCGGTGAAGACAATCGGTGGCGACGTGGTTGCCCTGCGCAGCGATGTTTCGAAGCTGGCCGATCTCGACAAGCTGTACAAAACGGTCGGAGAAAAGTTCGGCAAGATCGACGTGCTGTTCGCCAACGCGGGCATTGCGAAATTCGCACCCGTGACCGAGAGCAGCGAGGCGTTGTTCGACGAGACTTTTGACGTGAACGTGAAAGGCGTCTACTTCGCAATTCAGAAGGCGTTGCCGCTGCTGAATGACGGGGCGTCGATCATCATTAACTCGTCAGTGGTGAACGAAACGGGCGCGGCCGGCGCGAGCGTTTATGCGGCGACGAAAGCAGCGGTGCGCTCGTTTGCGCGAACCCTGACCACCGAACTGGTAGACCGCAACATTCGCGTAAACGTGGTCAGCCCCGGACCGATCCAAACGCCAATCTTTGGGCGCACCGGACTGACAAAGGAGCAGGTGGACGGCTTCACGCGTGACATAGTGACCAAGGTCCCCATGAAGCGCTTCGGCAAACCGGAAGAAGTAGCGGATGCGGTCCTGTTCCTGGCGACGCCGGAATCGTCGTACATCACCGGTGTCGACATCAACGTGGATGGCGGCATGGGCCAAGTGTGATTGGCTGATGGCTAGTGGGTGATGGCTGGTCCGTGATCGCATCTTTTCGATTTGCGGTTTTCCACCAGCCATCGACCATCAGCTACCAGCGCATCCACGCTGTCCCTTTTCTTAATTCAAATCACTCAGCACCACGGCTGAAAGCGGCTTGCCCACGGCAGGATCGCCAATCGCTACCGCCGTTCTGACCTGTCCGCTGCCGAGTGTCAATACGCCCGAATCAATCGCCACAGTCTTGCTTCCGGTGGGGGTGATGTAGGCCTGATAGCTGCCGGCGGGGACGGACAAGTAGGCGGTCGCTGCCTGATAAGCGAGGTTAGTCACAGCGGGTGTCCCGGCCGTGCCCGAACCTGGCGCTCCGACGTAAATGTCAACGTTCGAGGCTCCAGGTGCGGCGTGGATGAATCGCAGCTTCACTTGTCCGGAGGCAGGGGCACTGAAGTCGTCGAGAAACACCAGCGCCGTGATGCTGGCCAGATGGTTGCCGGCGATCACAGTATAAAAATGGTTCTTCGAGAAATCGGGCTTCGCGTCAATGACATCCGCAGTAGCACCAGCGGCGCGGACTTCGACCCGTCGCGCACCAGCCTTCACCTTGAGGTAGGCGGACGCGTCGGGATAAGCGACATTGGTCAGCAGCGCCTTGTTGTCGTAGAGGACGTCGACATTGGGTGCATCGGGCGAACCGTGCAGCACCCGCAGCTGGGTCGATCCGGTATCTCCGCAGGCGACCGCAAACAGAATGGCTCCGCTGAGGATTGTGAGCAGGAAAGTTCTGGTCCTGGAGAAATTCATAAGAGTGCTCCTGATGATATCGAATATGCCTTGGGGCGGCTCCCTCGCGAGAGCCGCCCGGAGTGCGTGCTATTGAGGCAACAGAACGCTGTCGATCACGTGAATCACGCCATTGCTGCACTGGATATCGGTCTTCACAACATTGGCGTTATCGACCGTGACCTTGCCGGCGTAAGCCTTGATTTGAACGCCTTTGCCGTTGACAGTTTTGGCGTCGTGCAACTTCACGACGTCTTTGGCCATTACCTTACCCGGAACAACGTGGTAGGTGAGGATGGCCACCAGCTTTTCCTTGTTCTCGGGTTTGAGCAGGTCATCAAGCGTGCCAGCCGGCAATTTGGCGAAGGCCTCGTCGGTGGGCGCGAAGACGGTGAACGGGCCGGGGCCCTTGAGCGTTTCGACCAGTCCTGCCGCCTGCAGCGCCTTGGCGAGGGTGTTGAAATTGCCCGCCGCGACGGCCGTGTCGACGATGTCTTTGCCGGAACCGGCGTGGGCGGGTACTCCGAGTGCCATTGCAGACATCAACGTCAGCGCTAAGGTTAGACATAGGGACTTCATTGGCAAAAATCCTCCTGAGAATTAATGAATGTAAGGAACTTCATGTTGCGTACGCTTTACAGATGAGAAAAGATTTGTGAAGTATGTGAAAAACTGAGTGAAACTAAAGTTGATTATCCTGAAGTGAAAATATTCTTGGCTACGGTATCCAAACGAGCAAAACACTCGGCGCGGGAATGGCGCTGTGGGTCGGACGTTGGTGCGATCTTCGGAAGTTAAGGTCGGGCTGAGCGGGAGAGCCGAGTCCGAATCAGCCGCCGATGTGCACCATGGTGCGCGAGGCGGGGACGAAGTCGGGCTCGCCAATGTGGTGGCGGGCTTCTTTCTGCTGGACTACGCCGCGGATGTAGTTTTCGAGTTCCGTGTCGCTGGCGCCGCGGCGCATCTGGGCATGCAGATCGTGATCCCAGACGGAAAAGAGGCAGGTGCGGATCTTGCCGTCGGAGGTGATGCGGATGCGGCTGCAGTGTCCGCAGAAAGGATGCGAGACGGGGGCGATGATGCCGATTTCGCCGAGTCCGTCGTCGAAGCGGTACCGGCGCGCGGTCTCCGAACGCGCGTGCGGGATCTCAATCAAGGGCCGGTACTCCGCCATGCGCTCGAGGATTTCGTCGAGCGTGACGACTACTTCGGGAGTCCAGGTACGGTCCTCCTCGAGCGGCATGAACTCGATGAAGCGCAGGATCACGCTTTCTTCGCGCGCGAACATGCCGAAAGGGATGATCTGATCCTCGTTGAATCCGCGGAGTAGCACACAATTCACCTTTACGGGCTCAAGGCCAGCGCGCTTGGCGGCGCGGATGCCCGCGAGAACGTGATCGTAGCCGCCCGGCACGCGCGTGATCCGGGTGAAGCGGTCGGGATCAACGGCGTCCATGCTGACGGTGACGCGGTTCAAGCCGGCGTCTCTCAGCGGCTGCGCCAGGTCGGCGAGCAGGTGGCCGTTGGTGGTGAGCGCAATGTCGAGACGCTCGCCGTCAGCGCTGCGGAGCTGGGAGAGGTCGCGGACGAAATCTGCGATGCCGCGGCGCAAAAGCGGCTCACCGCCTGTCAGGCGAATCTTCTTGATCCCGAGGCCCGCCATCACGCGCGCCATGCGCAGGTAGTCGGCGAAGGGCAGATCGCCGTAGAGAGCGCCTTCGTTGCCCGTCCGGCAATAGACACACTTGTAGTTGCACTGATCGGTGATCGCGATGCGAAGATCGGTGATCGGACGGCCGAATTTGTCTTGTAGGGCAGCCATTAGCGCTTAGCAGTTAGCATTTCGCCACGGACGGCCTCGTAAACGGGTCGCGGCTGGCCAAATGCCAAGTGCTAATTGCTAAATGCTTCAAGAAAAGGACACGCACCCGGAGGGGTACGCCGGCGAGTGTCTCCTTTCCAAGGCGCTTCTTCGGAAGCGCGGGAGGCGTCGGCGTTTCCACCGGCACCCTTGGGGAGATTTCTGGTCGTCCCTCGTGAGATGCAATCGTTGCGGAAGAGCTTCTTACCGCAAAGGTCGCAAAGAACAGCCGCGAAGGACGCGAAGAAAATCTGCCCTCGCCTCGGCCGCCCGGGTATGCCCTTGGGCGACGAAGGTCGGAAACTGACATTGATTATAGAAGGTTTGGAGACAGGATGCTCGCTGCCCGTGAGGGCTTTGGAGAATCTTAAAACGCAGAGGGCGCAAAGAAAGGCCGCTGAGGGCGCGGAGAATTCTCGTCGGGACGCTTGCACTTGCACCCCAGTTTGCTCCCAACTTCTATGCGGTTAGGGCTTGTTCGAAAAGTCAGCCAGTCCTACTTCGACGATGAGACCTTTGGGTTTCGCCAATTTCGGCGCTTCTCCTTTTTCTTCTGGCGTTGGTCGAGCATCGGCGGAGGTCTCTGTTTTCGAAGAGTCGGGGGGCAGTGCTGCTGCTTGTTCTTCCGTCGTCGCAGTGCGCGCCCAGATGCCGTAGACCTTACCTCCGTGGGCCGCGATGCCCATGTAGTCACCCATAAAAACGTCTTTCGGGTCGGAAGGTTGCGTGCTCCAGGCGTAGTTCTTGAAACTCTGGCCGCCGTCGGTCGAACGGGCAAGTGTTACGTAGTAGCTCCGGTTGCCGGGATCGGCACGCCGGTCGCAGAAGATGACATTTTCCGAGCCGTCGACCGGGTCGACGGCCAGCCACTGGAAGAACTGGTCGCGGCCGTTGTGCAGCGGGTCGTTGTTCACCCGGACTGGCTTGGACCAGTGCTTGCCGCGGTCGGTCGAGGTTGCGGAGAAAATATCGATATCCCCGTTCGTGTAGTCGCCCCACGTGACGAACAGTTTGCCCGCGCGAGGGTCGATCGCGATTTGAGGGAAGCCATTGCCGCGGCCGACGGAACTGGGGTCGAAATAGGTTGGCCCGGTTTTTACGATGGTACGTGAATGCGAAAAGCTGCGGCCGCCGTCTTTGGAGACGGCAAACACCAGGCCGGAGATGTCGCACCATACGACGTAGAGCGTACCGTCGCTGGCAATCGCCCCGGTGAAGCCTTCGACCGCGCCGTTGTCGTCGCGCGGCAAGCCTTCTTTGGTGCTGATCTCGATAGGCGTCGACCATGTCTTTCCGGTGTCGGTCGAGCGGGAGAAAAGGATCACTGATTTGTCGAGCGAGAATTCCGTCCAGCCGATGTAGAGGTTGCCGGCGTATTTGGAGTGCGTAGCGTCGGCGACGATGTAGGGTTTGTCTTCGAATGGGATGGCGGGATCGCTCGGGTGCGCGATCACGATGGCGGCGTCCTTGTCCCAGGCCTGGCCGCCGTCGAGCGAGCGGCGCACGAAAATGCCGTTGCGCGTGGCGTCGTGTGCCCAATAATTTTCCGTGCCCAACTTGTCAAACGCGATATAGCAGAGGAAGGCGTGTCCCTGATTGTCGTAGGCAACGGATACGTCTCCCGAGACTTTGTAGTCGGCGGGCGCGGTGCCGTCGGCGAGCGTCCAGGTCTGGCCGGCGTCGCGCGAGTAGGAGACTGAGGCGTTCACCTGGAATGCGCCGACGAGTTGGCGCGGATCGTTGGGATTGATCGCTATGGACGGCTCGGTGAAGTCGCCGGGCTTGGGTGTGAGCTTGATGACTCGCGCGCCGGGGGGAGTTGGGAGGTCGGACGATGCGGGCGAAATCTGCGCGAACGCGGGGATGGCGAGCAGGGAAAGAAGCAGCGTGACGAAGCGCATGAGCATGAGACGCAAATTGGAGTGAAGCGATAGCAATGAGCTGAAATCGTGATTTGTCATTCTGAGCGCAGCGAAAAACCGGTGTACTGTGCTTGTGCGAGCAGAGTACAGAGGTCCTTCGCTGCGCTCAGGATGACAAGGCTTTGATGGTGGTACTGGCATTAGTGCGCCGCCGGGTCTGGCACGGCTTGCGCGATGGCTGCTTCCGCGAGGGGAGCCATGATTTTGTAGCCAGCGATGTTGGGATGCAGGCCGTCGTCGGCGATTTCTTTCTTGAGCAGACCTTTGTCGTCGACCATCGCGCTGAAGTAGTCGAGGTAAATGCACGCGTGAGCAGCGCAGTAGCTCTTAAGCCAGCGATTCAGTTCCAGGATCTTGGCCGGTGGACGATCGGCGAAGAACTCCTGCGCCTCCGGCGTGTAGTTGTTCACGGGCAGCACGGACGAGAAGATGACTTTCACGTGATTTGCGGCGGCTAGTTCAGCGAGTGAAGTGTAGTTGGCTTCGATCTGCTCGAGCGTCATGGGGCCGGTGTTGCCGGCGATGTCGTTGGTACCCGCGAGAATCACGACCGCCTTGGGCTGCAGGTCGATTACGTCCTTGCGAAAGCGCACCAGCATCTGCGGTGTGGTCTGCCCGCTGATGCCGCGGTTGACGTACGGCTTGCCAGGAAAGTAGTCGGCAAGCTTCCAGCCGTCGGTGATGGAGTCGCCAAAGAAGACGATGCGATTCTCCCCCGCGGCAGGCGGCTTGAGTTCAGCGTTGGCGTCGCGGTAGCGGGAAAGTTGGCCGTAGTCGTCCATGTAGATGGGGATTTTTGATTGGCGATAGCGTTCGAGGGCGGTGGTGGGCTTCGGGAGAACGAACTGATCAGGATCAGGCCGTGTAGGGGCAGCAGGCGCGGGTTGCTGGGCGAGGGTGGAGGCTCCGCAAACAAATAGAAAGCCCAACAGGATGAGCCTTCGACGCATGATCTCGGTTCCTTTCCGGTCGACCGACATTCTACATATGCTCAGCCTCATTGGTGAAAAGGCATTCTCGCGTCAGGAGAGAGCACCATCGCTGCCGTCCAAAGTCGTGGTGTAGACTTTAACCCATGGAAGTTCACCTCAAGCCGGGTACTCAATCTCGTCTCCAAGAACTCGCCACGAAGACTGGCCGAGCCCCGGACGAACTCCTGGAGGACGCATTGGCGGGCTATCTTCAGGAACTGGGATCTGTCCGCGACATGCTCGACAGCCGCTACGATGATCTCAAGAACGGGAGTGTGCAGTTGCTTGATGGTGAGGATGCACAGGCAAATCTCCAGCGCAAGAGCAATGATCGCCGTTCCGGCCGCTCATGAGCGAATTTGTCCTCCACCCGGAGGCGTTCGCCGATCTGGAAGAAATCTGGGAATATATTGCGGCGGACAGCCTCGACTCCGCCGATCGTGTTATTGAGGAAATTTTCCAAGCCATCCGCTCACTTGTGCCATTTCCCTACGTAGGTCACGAGCGCCGGGATCTGACAAGACGACCATTGCGCTTCCAGATTGTCGGTTCATATCTTGTCGCATACGCTCCCGATGAGAAGCCTCTTGTAGTCATCGCTGTGCTTCACGGTCGTCGCAGCCCTCGCGTAGTCGCAGCACTGCTGAACCGAAGGTGATCCAATCCGGCTGGCACCAGGACGAAAAGCCGCGGGCGAGGGCGCCCGCGCCACACTTCTCACATTCCGTCGTAGTTAGGCCCGCCCCCACCCTCGGGCGGCACCCAATTAATGATCTGGTAGGGATCAGCGATGTCGCAGGTTTTGCAGTGGACGCAGTTGGCCGGGTTCAGGCTGATGCGCTTGCCGTGGGGCTGGCTGGCATCGTCCACTAACTCGTAGACGTTCGCGGGGCAGAAGTTCTGGCAGGGGCCGCCGTATTCTTGCGCGCAACGCGCGTTGCAGACGTTGGTGTCGGCGATCACCAGATGCGAGGGCTGATCTTCTTCGTGCTTGGTGCCGGAGTGGTAGAGGTCAGTGAGCTTGTCGAAGGTGAGCTTGCCGTCGCCTTTCGCGGGGCCGAGCAGGTGCGCTTCGTTGCCTCCGTCGGCGGGGAGTTGTGAAAGCTTTTCCATGCGGTCGTGACCAGCGTGGGCAGGATAGCGGTTCCACAGGCCGCGGCCGCCGGTGAATTGCTGCAGGCCCGCGTGGAACATTCCAGCGAAGAAACCTTTTTCAAATCCTTGGTGGAAGTTGCGGACTTTCCAGAGTTCGTCTTTGATCCAGCTCGCATCGACCTTCTGCTGATATTGCGCGAGTGTCGCGGCGGACGCGTCACCCTTCTTCAGCGCTTCGAACGCGGTCTCGGCAGCTAGCATGCCGCTCTTGATCGCAAGATGAATCCCTTTCAGGCGCTGCGAGTTCACCAGGCCAGCGGAATCGCCGAGGATCATCCAGCCGTCTCCCGCAACCGGTGGGACCGCCCACCATCCGCCGTAGGGCATGGACTTGGCGCCGTAGCGGATCATTTTCCCGCCTTCGAGCAGCTTCGCGACGAATGGATGCTGCTTGAAATCCTGCAGCACGTGCTGCGGATCGAGGCGCGGGTCGGGATAATCGAGACCGATGACGAAGCCCAGCGAGACGAGATTGTCTTTCGAACCGTAGATCCAGGCGCCCCCATATTCCTTAGTCGTGAGCGGCCAGCCCATGGTGTAGATGACTTCGCCTTGCGCGATGCGGCCCGAGGGCACTTCCCAGAGTTCTTTGACGCCGACGCCATAGGTCTGCGGGTTACGGTCTTTGGCTAGATCGAATTTGTTGATGAGCTCTTTGGTCAGCGAGCCGCGTGTACCTTCGGCGAGGATGGTGACTTTGGCCTTCAGATCGTAGCCGGGCTCGAAATTTGACTTGGGATGGTTCTCTTTGTCGATACCCTTGTCGTCGGTGCGGACTCCGGCGACCCGGTTGCCGTCGTAGAGGAGTTGCGATCCGGCGAAGCCAGTGAAGATCGTGATCCCGGTTTCTTCGACTTTGCTCCCCAGCCACTTCACAAATTTGTTGATCGAGATGACGTAGTTGCCGTGGTCGCGTAGCGGCGGAGGCGTGATGGGAAGCTTGAATTTGCCGTTCTTCGTGAGGAAATAGACGCCTTCTTTGTTGCACTGGGCGTCAAGCGGCGCTTCCTTTTCGAAGCCGGGCAGAAGCTCGCGCATGGAGCGTGGGTCGAGCAGCGCACCCGATAAACAGTGTTGACCGATCTCGCGCGCCTTCTCGAGCACGTAGATATTTTCTTTGCTGAGTGGCGCGTCGGGATTTTTCGAGTTGTGCTCGTCGATGAGCTGCGACAGGCGCAATGCGCAAGCCATGCCCGCCGGGCCGCCGCCGACGATGACCACGTCGGCTTCCATCTGCGGGCGGTCGATATTTTCGAGAGGAGTGCGGAAAGTCAGCAATCTAGTGTCCAGTTTCGAGTTTCAGGTTTCGAGTTTTAAGTTGCTTCATCAAGAGCCAACCGCCTTACCCTTTCCGCGTAGAGCGCTGATCAGGCCATTCAGGAGTCGGTTTACCTCTGATGTTTCGATTCGAGCGAGGCCAACTCGCTCGGGCTGATGTAGTGAAGGTCCATGGCAATGGTCAGTTGAGTTTCGAGTTCAAGCAGTGAACCACGCGAGTGGCCGAGAAACTGTTGAAACTCGCCCTTGGCTAAACGGCCTTGTCCCTCAGCAATGTTTGATGCAACTGAGATCGCTGCACGCCTCATCTGGGACGTTAAGCCGTATATTTCATTCTTCGGAAACACTTCCGACGTCCGATAAATCTTTCCGGCAAGCATTCTGGCTTTCTGCCAGACAATCAGATCTTTATAACTGTGGCTCATGACGAGCCTTTCTTCGCCCAGTTACTCGGAACCTGAAACTCGAAACTAGCCTCCCGCCTTAGCCTTTTTAATTTCTTCAATCAGCGGCGGAACAACCTCGAATAAATTCCCCACCACCGCGTAGTCGGCGATTTCGAAAATCGGGGCTTCGCTGTCTTTATTCACGGCTACAATGGTGCGTGCGCCCTTCATGCCGACGATGTGTTGGATGGCTCCCGAGATCCCCAGCGCCAGATAAAGTTTGGGCGCGACTGTTTGGCCGGAGGATCCGATCTGGCGATCCATGGGAAGCCAGCCGGAATCGCAGATTGGGCGCGACGCCGCTAGTTCTGCGCCCAGAGCTTCGGCCAACTGCTTCGCGATTTCGATGTTTTTCTGCTCTTTAATACCGCGACCGACGGCGACGATGATTTCGGCCTGCGTGAGATCGACGGCCTGCTTGGCTTCTTTGAAGACTTCCTGCGGTTTGTTGCGCACGACGCCGTCGGCGATATCCACCGCGACCGTCTCGACCGGCGCCGCGCTGGCGCCCGCTTCCACTTTGTCTCCGCGAAAGGCGCCGTTCTGGAAGGTGACGAACCATGGAGCTTCGCCGGTGAAGCTTACGTCGGCCACGAATTTGCCCTGGAACATCTGGCGCGTGAAGACCAGCTTCTCGCCTTCCTTCTTGTAGCCAATCGCATCGCTGATAACCGTGCGTTCCATCGCGGTTGCGAGCTTGGGAACGAAGTCGCGCACCTGATAGGTGTGCGGCATCAGGACGAGTTTGGGCTGCTTCGATGCGATGAACTGCTTGAGGGCGGCGGCAAAGGCGTCGGGCGTGTAGGGCTCGAGCTTGGCGTTCTCGACGGCGCTGACCTTGGCAACTTTCTTGCCCGAAACTTCGGCTGCCAGCGCGGCGACACTTCCACCTACGACGGCGGCCTCGAGCGGCCAGCCGGTGTCGGCGGCGATGGCTTGGCCCGCGGTGAGCGTCTCCCAGGAGACGCGGTTCAGTTTCCCTTCACGTTGTTCAACGATGACTAGGATCATAAGAGCAGGTCTCAGGTATCAGGTGTTAGGTCTCAGTTACATTCAACTGCCGCGGGCGAGGGCGCCCGCGCTACAGAATCAGAGGACTCTTACTTCGTTGCGCAGCTTCTCTACCAGCTTCTTCGCCATCTCGCCCGGCGAGCCCTGGATCATTTCGGTTTTCTTGGTTTTTTGCGGGATGTAAAGCTTCTCGATTTTCTGCAGGTTCCCACCAATCGCAGACTGCACTTCCGCCATCGTGACCTTACGCATGGGCTTGTTCTTGGCCTGCTTGATGCCGATTAATGTGGCATAGCGCAGTTTGTTGATGCCCGACTGGATGGTCAGCACCGCCGGAAGCGGCATGTCTACAAACTGAAAAAATCCCGCTTCGAGTTCGCGCTTCACCCGGATGGCGGCATCCTGTTTTTCGATCTGCATGATGATGGTGGCGTGCGGCCAGCCCAGCAATTCGGCGAGAATCACGCCAGTTTGCGCGTAGCCGTAATCGTCCGATTGCAGGCCGGTGAAGATGAGGTCGAACTTCTCGTCTTTGATCGCGGCGGCGAAGGCGCGGGCGGTGTTGTAGGCGTCGAGGCCGACGAAGGCGGTGTCTTCGAGGTGAATGGCGCGGTCAGCACCCTTCGCCAATGCCTCGCGCAGGACCTGGCTGGAGCGCGTCGGCCCCGAGGTAATGACAACCACTTCACCCGAGTGTTTTTCTTTTTGGCGTAGCGCTTCTTCCAGCGCGTAGGCGTCAGGCTCGTTAACTTCGTAGGAAACATCTTCGCGGATCCAGGTTCCGCCCTCGTTCAGCTTGAGCGGGGCATCTTTCTGCGGAACCTGCTTCATGCAGACCAGAATTTTCACGAATGACTCCTGCGGTCAGCGAGGCGGTGCGTCAGAAACGGACGTCGTTCGCCCGGGCGTCGCCAACGTGTCTAAGCAAACTGGTTATTATAAATACTTCTGACGTCGATGTCGGTGTGCGCCGTTGAAAGGTGCGAGGATTTTTCGGATCGGGACGGGATGCCCCGAGGCGTCGTGCAATTGTGGGAAATCAGTCGAGGAAAGCGACCGACTGGACGGACGTGATGTCGAAACGCTTGCGGCAACGCATGTTCTTGCACATCATCACGTCGTCTTTGCGAAGCATGTAGGAGCGGGCCTTGGCAAAGCGCGCGCGGTCGCGGTCGTCCGCGCGGGGTGGCAGACTCTTCTTCTTGGTGCGCACCAGCCAGCTGATCTCGTACTCGGCCGCCTGATGACAGTGGGGACAGTTAAGATTGGCTGGTTTCTTGTCGGGCTTCTCGTCGAAAAATTCGCGCTCTTCCATAGGGCAGTCGTCAGTCGCTGGTCGCTAGTCGTCAGCAAAACCAGTTCGACCCTCAAATTATTGCACAAGTTGCCGGTGACGCGGGCAGCCTGGCCTGCGTTTATCGGTCTGCAAGAAGCTTGCGGCTCGCGCTACACTCGCAGGGAAATGGCGAAAAAGAAGAAGGTCAAGAGATTTCGGGTGGTGACGGCGGTAAAGGAACTGGCACGCGAGCGAATCGGCACGCCTCCACCCACTCAGGTTGTGCCCGATCGCAAAAAGCGGGCGCAGGAGAAACACAAGCCGACCCTGGGCAAATTGCTGGAAGACAGCTAGCCCCCTACTTCGTGGGGCAGATCACGTTGGCCTGCATGCTCCCGGTGACGAGGGCTCCGGTCGAGGGAATGTTGCCGTCACTGTGATTCGTGGTAACGGTCGCAGAAATAATCGTTCCCCCGCAAGATAGTCCCGTGGCCGTGATCAGGCCGCCGGCATCCACGGTAATCATGTCGGGAGTGTTGGAAGTCCAAACCACCTGGGTAGTAATGTCCTTTGTGACTGGAGGATGACTATAGGATCCCAATGCCCTGAGTTGCACTTGCGCGCCGGCATTCGCCTTCACTGGGATGTTGTCCGCGCCGAAGTTTTCAACTGCAGGAATGATTGTGATTGATTCCAACTGCTGCTTGTGCCCACACGCCGACAAACTCGCCAGCAGGAACACCGCGATACACAAACCCGGCAGGGCCGGCCACCTCTTGCTCATTAACACTCCAGGGAATTGAATCCGCCTATCAAACTGTGAGCGAGTGGCGTCAATTTAGTAAAAGCCTGCTCAAAATGCAAGTAACAATCGGGCACCAATCGTGGCCATTACTTGCCGTCTGACAATTTGCCCACACCGAGGGCTTTTCAGTCGCCGATCGCCTGGGCGACGAAACTGGCGAAGTTTTTAACATCTTCTTCGGTCGTGTCGAAGGAACACATCCAGCGCACCACCGATTCTTCTTCGTTCCAGACATAGAAAAAATAGCGTTCCTGAATTTTCGCAATGGCGTCGTGGGGAATTTTGGTAAACACGCCGTTGGCTTCCACGTGATAGACGAGTTTTACTCCAGGGATCTGGCGCACTTCGCTTTCGAGCAGCTTGGCCATGCGGTTGGAGTGCTGTGCATTTGTGAGCCAGAGATCGTTGGTCAACAACGCTCCCAGCTGCGCTGATATGAAGCGCATTTTCGAGGCCAGTTGCATGGACTGCTTGCGGCGGAACAGGAAGTCCTGGGCTTGTTCCGGATGGAAAAAGACCACGGCCTCGCCACCCATGATGCCGTTTTTCGTTCCGCCAAAGGACAAAACGTCGACGCCCAGGTCTCGCGTGGCCTCACGCAGTGTCTGATTCAGAGTGGCGGCGGCATTAGCGATGCGGGCTCCGTCCATGTGCAAGTAGAGGTCGTGCTCGTGCGCGAAGCGCGCAATCGCTTGGATTTCTTCCGCTCTGTAAACCGTGCCCATCTCGGTGGCTTGGGTGATCGAGATGACCTTCGGCTGCACGTGATGTTCGTCGCCGATGCCGTGGTAGGCGTGGCGAATGAGTTCAACCGTCAGTTTGCCGTCGGACGTGGGAATCGGAATCAGTTTGCAGCCGGTGAACTTTTCAGGAGCGCCGCATTCGTCCGTGTAAATGTGCGCCGACGCCGCACAGATGACCGCGTGGTAGGAGCGCGTGAGCGCCTCGAGGCTTAAACAGTTCGCGCCGGTGCCGTTGAAGACGACGAAGACTTCAGCTTCGTCGCCGAAGTGTTCGCGAAAAGTGTTCACCATGATGGCGGTGTAGGGGTCGGCGCCGTAGCCGACTACGTGGCCCTGGTTCACCATTGCAATGGCTTTAAGAATTTCGGGATGAATGCCGGCGTTGTTGTCGCTGGCGAAACTGCGGACAGGCTTCATGGTTGGATTAATTTAGCAGGAGAACAGGTCACGGGTCACAGTGACGGGTCACAGGTGACAGGTCTCAGGGGTCTCAGGTCTCAGTTCTCAGTTCTCAGTTCTCGATCTCAGGCGCGGAGCGAACTCGATCGACGTTGTGAGGAAGTAGTTGGTGAGTGAATGCGTCGGTCGGAGACCGAGCGTCTCCCGCTCTAAACGGTTTCGACAAACGTACGTTGGGCTGCTCCCAGAATTTTTCCTGGGCCCGGTTCTTGCACGAATGCTATGGCGCGAAGGTCGTTGGCGTTGGCAGGCTTATCTAGTTTAACGGCCACTTCTTGCGAGAACGATTGGCCGGGAGCGATTGATCCTCCCCTCTTGAGTGCGCGAACTACGGCGACGTGGGTGAGGCGATGGCCGGAATTTTCTCCGCCGGCGACTTGCGACTCGGCGTGATTCAGGGCGGCGATCAGAATGACATCGGCGGACCGCGTTCCTGCGGGCAGTGGGCCGGCTTCGATGTGGGCGTGCAGCGTGTCGCCCTCCAGTTTTGCGTCAGTGATGCGGACTGCAATCTTGGAATTCGCGGTCGCTTGCGCGATTGCTTTTTGAGCATCGTCGGAGTTGCTGCCGACGAATTCATGCGCACCATCCACGATCATTTGAGGAGTGTAAACGCCGTCGAGGTGGAGGCGGTCTACCATACGCGCTTTGGCGCTCGCTATAGGCGTGCGAGGAATACGGATCGGTCCAGCCAATGTGATTCCAGTAGTCAACATGTTCACTGAGCACGATCAGTTCGGCCGCCGGAAAGGGCTGCCCGTCGAACTTTCTGCAACAGAGCATCCGCCGGAGGACAACTTGAGCATCCCTCCGAGGTGAAGAGTTCGACAACGACTGGGACGCGATTGGTGGCAGCAGGCGACTCTGATGCGAAACTGCGGCTGAAGTACGCGCCTGCCGCCAGGAGTCCGGAGAAAATAAATATGGCGATGCTTGATCGAATCATGTTCAGGTTACGTAAGACCGATGATGGTAGTGGATGCGTCGGCAATGCGAAGGTTACAGAATGAAATCATCTGTAGTGAAGGCTATTCAAAGACGAGACACAGTGCAGAGAAAATTCACCTCACCGCCATCAAGAAGCAGGTCCTTCGCTTCGTTCAGGACGACAAAAGTAGAAAAGAGAGAACTCATAGCGAAGGGCGGCGTTGTCGATTAGTGACAGAAACTGTCAATCTGCGAAGGCGGAAAAGCGGCACAGGAGAGGAAAACTGATATCGAGCAGTATGCCGAAAAGCGTCATTTTGACTGATAACACGGAACTTATGTGGCTGAATCGGCAAGTGACTTCGGGGTATTCCGTCTGGTGCTTAAGCTGCGGGGAAGTTCGTTGGTTAAGGGACGAGGCAAGACCCCATATGAGTTCCCAATTTTCGAATACGCCCAAGCCGCCGGGATGGATTCCCGACATGTCGCCGCTGGAGCACCTCCTGGATCAGGATGTGACGCCCCGGCAGGTGTGTGGCGTTCTGGCCAGGATTTTCCAAGTGCAGCAGACCGAAGTCGCGTTATTGCGGTTGGATGGCGGACTGTTGCAGTTTATTTATCCGGAAGAGTTGCGCACGGCCGGATCGATTCCGATATCCAGCAGCTCGATCGCGGCGCATACGGCGATCAGCAAGAAGTCTGAGATCTTTAACAATTTTGCGCGCGTGAAGCATGCCAGTATTTTCGAGACGGTGAAGCTGGGCGAATCGGAAGGCGTGGATACCAGCCAGCCGCTGCCCATTCAGAAACTGATGTCGGCGCCGGTGATCGACGAGAATGCCAAAGTATTGGGCGTGATCCAGATTTCGCGCAAGGGGTCGGAAGCGACCTTCGCGGGTGCGGACTTCAGCCGCGAGGACCTGCATGAACTGGAGATGGCGGCCGGGATCCTGGCGGAATCGACCGTGATGCGGGAGAGCTAGACCCACGGTTCAAGGAACCGGTACGTCGAAAATGAGAGGTATTCGGCTGCACGAAAGTCTGTAGGCAGCCGAAATTTACTTTTCTTCTCTGGCTACCCGGTGAATAATGCAGACGTCTATGGAGTGGGGAGCCAGCGTGAACGCAGACCTGCAGACCAGCATGTTCCGGCCCCACGCCAATCTGTGCGACCAGGTCAATTCCAACATTGTGCAGTCGGAAATTGAAGGCGGCGTTTTTTTGAATGATCTCAAGCCGCGAACCATCCTGTTCATTCAGACACAACATCACTGTTACACGGCTGTATTTTTGAGCGATAACCGGGTACTGATCTGGGGCCACCCGGAATTTTGCCCCAAGCCAGTTTCGGTTTCGATTGCGGGTTCCACTTGGGGCGGAAGCATGTTGAAATCCCGTTTCGTAGGGCGCGGGATGCGGCTGGAGTTTCACCATCCCGGATACGCCACTCCGATCATCACCTCACCGATACAGGCAATCAATGAACGCCGGCAGTGCCTCACCCATCGGCCCAAGCGCTTCACCGGCGAACAGATGGGCGTGCAGTAGCTGCTGGTTCCGAAAGAGCAATCCCTAATACAAATTGTCAATAAACAGGGCAACTTTGCCGGTCGGCGTAGAATCCGATGGCTGGGGAGTTTTGTATGCGCCTTCGCGTGCTTAGCCTCGTCGTACTGATTCTCACCCTCGTTCCTGCGAGTTTGTTTGCTCAATCAGGGGAGCAATCGGTCGAGCCTGCTGCTGCGAAGCCGGAGAGCACCGAGGCGGTTGCGCCCTCTGCGAACGAAACGAAATCGAAACCAGAGAGCAGCGATAAAGACGCTCCTGCGGAGAAGCGAAAGTTCCGTTTGCGGTTGGGCGGCATTTCAGTTGGCGCAGGCTACAGCCACTTTTCGGGGCCTTACTACTATCCGTATGGTTATCCGGTTGGGTATGCGCCCTTCGGTTTCTACCCGGGGGATTGGGTCGCTGCTTCCTTCTGGTATCCGATCGCGAGCCCGTACTCCTACTACTCAGCAGACGCGTTTCGCTATGGCGATGGCCGGGGAGAGATTCGGCTGACTGCAGATCCCAAAGAGGCCAAGGTCTACATTGACGGCGGGTATGCGGGCACGGCTGACAAGCTGAAAACATTGTGGCTCGATCCGGGGGCGTACGACCTCACGGTGTCAGCGGCGGGGCGCGAGGACTTTCATCAGAGACTGTATGTTCTGAGCGGCAAGTCTCTCAAAATTTCGGCGAAGCTGGATCCGGAGCAGACGAGGGAGGCTCCATGAACGCGAAACTCGGGTGGGCCGTAATCGCGATCGCTTCGCTGGCGCTGGCCGCTCCGAAGGGGACCGTGCCGCGATCGTCCGCGGACAAGTATGCGCTACATGCTGTGCGCGACAAGTTCAGCATCGGCGTGATCACGTTGTCGCCTGAGCAGGCGCGCAAGCAGTTTGTGTCCGATGTGAACCGCGGCTGCGTGGTGGTCGAGGTGGCGCTCTATCCGTCGAAAGACGGGAAACTCGACGTGTCGTTGAACGATCTGGTACTGCGCCAGAACAATTCTGAAGTGGGGGAGAAGCCGGCGAGCGCGAAGGTTGTTGCTTCAAAGCTGCAGAAGAAGGCGGAGGCCACCCGCGACATCAGCGTGTACCCATCGGTGGGCGTCGGTTACGGAAACGGCGGGTACGATCCCGCGACCGGAACACGAGCGCCGGGCGGGACGTACAAGCAGGTAGGCGTCGGGGTGGGCATCGGAGGCAGCGGGCCCCAGCCAGGATCGACCGACAAAGACCGGGCCGCGATGGAAACTGAACTTACGGAAAAGGGACTGCCGGAGGGCTCGGCGTCGGCGCCGGTTTCGGGGTACGTCTATTTTCTTGTGGCGCGAAAAAAGAACCAGACATTAACCCTCGAGTACACGGTAGACGGCGAGAAGGTCCAAATGCGGCTCCCGCAGTAGCTCTCATGTGACATCGGTAACTTCCCCAGATTACTTTTAGTGGAACAGGGCCGTGGCGGATTGATATCTTCGCGAGCATCTGTCCTTTTTGTCAGGGAAGGTCGCGCGAATGATGGTGAGGGTGGGGCTGTGTGCGGCGCTTTTGACGGCCTGCGTTTTTGCGCAGAGCGGGACGGCCGAAAGCGCGGCGCAGGAAGCAAAAATCGTCGTTCTGGAACGCCTGTGGAATGACGCGCAGGTGCATCGCGATTCACGCGCGCTCGAAGCGCTGATCGCCGATCGCTTCGTCAACACGGAATACGACGGTGAAGTCAGCGACCGCGATAAGTTTCTCGCCGACATCAAGGACCCCGAATTCAAGCCCAGCGTAATGAACATTCGCGACGTGAGGGTAAACCTGTACCGCGACACCGCGGTGGTCACGGGCATCTACCTGACCAAGGGCACCTACAGCGGACGGATGTACGAGCACACTGGCCGCTTCACCGACACCTGGATTTTTGAAAATGGACGGTGGCTTTGTGTGGCTAGTCACACGAGTCTGGTGAAGAAGTAGATTGGCCGATGGCTGCTCGCTGGTGGCTTGTGGCTAAGACCTTTACTTCGAAATCCTGCTCGGAATTCAGATTCTACACACGTTAAAACTCTGGCGAGCGATAAGTATCTTTTCCTCCCATCACGGTTAGAAGAACTTTCGTTTTCGCGATCCGCTCGGGTGGAATCGTAAGAATGTCTGCGGAGAGCACGACAATATCCGCCATTTTTCCTGCCGTAAGAGTGCCGCGGATATTTTCCGCGAAGCTGGCGTAGGCGCCGTCGCGCGTGAAGTGGCGGAGTGCGGCTTCGACCGGAATGCGATTTTCCGGATACCATCCGCCCGCGGGCGTTCCTTCGGGTGTCATGCGAGTCACCGCTGTGTAGATGCCGAGCAGGGGCGTAAACGGGTAGACCGGCCAGTCGCTGCCGAAGGCTTGCACGGCTCCCGCATCGTCAAAGAGCTTGAATGCGTCGGCGTGCGCGATGCGCTCCGGCCCGAGAACCACTGCGAAGTTCTGCAGGGCCGTGGGGTCGGGACTCGCGAACATGGCCTGCGTCGAGGCGATCACGCCCAGTTGCTTGAAGCGCGGCAAGTCTGACAACTTGGGGAGTTCGACGTGCTCGACGCGATGTCTTCGGCCCGATGTGCCGTTGGTCTTGGCGGCGTACTCGTAGGCATCGAGCGCCATGTGAACGGCCTTGTCGCCGATGGCGTGCAGCATGATCTGGAAGCCCTCGCGATCGTAGAGCGCGACGGTTTGATTCAGGTCATCCTGCTCCCAGAAGGGAATGCCGCTACCCCCGCCAACGTAGGGATCGAACATGGCGGCCGTTTTTGCGTCGATAGTGCCATCGAGGAATCCCTTGATGGCGCCGAATTGGAGGTAGGGGCCGCGGAACGTGTCGCGCAGCTCCCTGTAGTAGGCGAGATCGTCGGCGGTGAGCGGCGTCTTGAGCTTGTGCGCCGTGGGCGATCCGCCTTCCTTCGGAAGGATGATGGGCGCGAAGCGGAAACGAAGCTTGAGTTTTCCCTCCGATGCAGCGCGCAGGTATGCGGGCCAGGACTTGGGCGTCCAGGAAGCGTTCTGCACCGACGTGAGTCCGGCCGCGGTGGCTTCGTCCATGTGAGCAAGCACGGACTGGTAAACGTCTTCGTCACTTTCTGGCGGGATGTGGTCTTCCACCAGTTTCTGTGCGGATTCCTTGAATTCTCCGGTCGCGTTCCCGCTGGCATCCCGCATGATGCGCCCGTTCGGAGGATCAGCCGTGTTGCGATCAACGCCGGCGATGGCGAGCGCCCTCGTGTTGGCGATCCCCATGTGTCCGTCGCGCTCGGTGACGTAAACGGGCCGATCGGTGACGACGGCGTCAAGGTACTTTTTATCGGGAGATTGATTGGGGAAGGTGGCGTATCCCCAGCCGCTGCCCACGATCCAAGGGAGATCGGGATGGGATTTCGCGAACTCGGCGATGCGGCGCTGGAATTCTTCAAGCGTGTCGGCGCCGACCAGGTTGACCTCATTGATGGATGGGCCGGGGAAGTGGAGATGCGAATCTTGGAAGCCTGGGATCACGAAGCGTCCCCGCAGATCGACCATGGCGGTATCGGGAGCCGCGAGCTTCTTGATGTCAGCATTGGTGCCGACCGCGACGAGTTTGTCGCCCGCAATGGCGAGGGCTGCGGCGGTGGGGTGAGCGTCGTCGCCGGTCCAGATGTTGCCGTTGAGGAAGACGCGGTCAACGTGGTCCGCGGCGAAGGCGGGCGCGAGGGAGAGAATCAGGATACAGAGAAGACGTTTCATGGGTGTTTTGTTTCGACGGATCGGCGGCATTGTACACGGGGCGGCGTGTCGTTCTCTGAAGGGGACTCCGTTTCTGTGGCGTGCTTACCCCGCACTTACGTGCGGGGCTAGCTTCTGGCGTCGCTGCGCGACTTTTGCAGAGATGCGGCGGTTTGCGCTCGTCGTCGCTGTCGAACTAAGTTAGCCGACGCGTTGTGAAAGTTTCGGGCGTTGCCGAGCAGTGCGAATCACCGCCACTTTTTCAGGCTCGGCCAGACTTGTGCGAAGGTCTTTTCGAATTTCTTTCGCTTGCAGATGAACACCGGCAGATTCTTCTCAAGCGCGTAGGGATTGTCGGGAGAGTTGCCGACGAATTCCACGTCGTAGAACAACTCTCCCAGGCGTTTGCGGGAATCGTCGAGGACGATCAGACAGTTTCCGGAATAGCCGCGCGGGCCCCAGAGAAACCAGGTCTGGTGTCCGCTGAGCGAGGGCGGAAGCCCGTAGGCAGGGCCGTACCAGTCGATGGCTCCGGCCGCGCCATAGTCTTGCGCGAAGATGCCGCAATCGGCGCGCTCGGCCGGCGGGATTCGATTCCAGGCAACGACCACTTCGCTCACGATCTCGTGCCATCCGAACTGGTCGGCGAAGTGTTGCGGCAAGGCCACCGCCATGTGGCTGTGCTCGCTGCGCGGAACCTTGAACGGAAGTTTTTCCTGGTAGGCGAGGTATTTGTCGACCGGCAGGACCGGCATGGCGACGGGCGCGATCCATGCTCCGCCCGCGAGGATCACGATCACCGACACGGGCTTCAACCACCCAAGCCTCGGACGATCGAGAGAGCGCTCAAAGATCACGCTGCCTGACGCGAGCAGCATCGGGTAGATCGGTGCCAGGTAGTAGTTCTTGCCATGGAGGACGACGAAGACCGCGAGACTGACGAGATACGCCCAGCCGAGAAAACGATACACACGAAACGGGCGCCAGAACAGGAAGGCGCAGACGCCTGCGATCCACAAAGGCGCGACGATGGGCTGAATCAGCAGGCCTTGCTGCAGGAAGAATTCGAGCGGACTCAGGACGACATCTCGGCCCTCAGCCTTGATGTTGTGCATCAACTGGACGAACGGGAAATCGTAGTGGATGTTCCACAGCAAGTTGGGCAGGAAAATGAGAAAAGCCGCCACGCCTCCCAGCCATATCCATTTGTTCAGGAAGACGCGACGCTGCTCGGTAAGCAAGAGTCCGACGACGATGGCGAATCCGAACACGGCGATGGAAAACTTCTCCTGCATGCCGATGCCGGCGACCACTCCGAACCAGAGCCAGTAATGTGGCTCATCGCGCTTGGCGGCGAGGATGGCGAAATAGGCGCATCCGGTCCAAAGAAGGGGTTCGAGACAGTTGGTCGTGAGCATGGCGCCGTCGTTGAGGAAGGAAGGGGCGGCGATGACCGCGGCTGCTGCGCAGATCAGGGCGAAGGCGCGGCCGCCAAGTTCGCGCGCGATCTGCGCGGTGAGGAGTACTGTCAGCGACATGAACAGGGCGGGCAGAAAGCGAATGGCGCGGAGTGAACCGCCAAGCGTCGCGAGAGAAACACGCGCTAGCCACGGAATGAGCGGTGGTTGATCGACATATCCCCAGGCCAGATGGCGCGCGCAGGCAAGATAGTTGAACTCGTCGCGAAAGAAATCGTAGCGATTGTTGAGGTAGAAGTGCAGGACCAGGAGTGCGGCCGACATGGCGAGAACCACGGGCATGCCGTCGGAGAGGAATGCTTGCTTTTGCGGCGCGCTGGTCGCGGGCATGATTGGCAAGGATAGCGGAGGGAGTTCCCAGTTTCTAGTTTCAGGTTTCAAAAAATAGGAACACTATGGCATGCAGTTTGCTGCTTGACGCAGAAATGCATAGGTCCTTCGCTGCGCTCAGGATGACATTTGGGACTGGGATGACTACTCGATGACTATTCCAACACGCTGTCGTCGAGTTTCTTCCTTCCCCAGTCGGCGGCCGCCTGAACGAAGGCAATCACTAAGGGGTGGGGCTTCTTCGCGGTCGAACTGAGTTGGGGCTGGAATAGCGTCGCGATGAAAAAGCGGTGTGTGGGTGATTCGATGGCGCGGACTTCACCTGCCGGGCCGCGAGCGGCAATGGGGAAGCCAGCTTCGATCGAGCACCATTCGAATTCGGGATTCAGTTCGAAGTTGCAGAAGAATTCTTCCTTAATGACGTTTTCGCCGTAGAACGTCTCGAGATACGAGCCCGGACGAATGCGGATCTCGGGCACGACGCCGGAAAGCTTCGGCGCGCCCTTGGCTTGATTCGGCACCGCGCAAGCTACTGGATAGATCACGACGTTCTGCGAGCCCGAATTGTTTTCGGCGGTGTCGGCGTCTTTCATGCCCAGGACATTACGGGCGCACTCGATGACGGCGTATTGAAATCCGCCGCAGGTGCCGAGGAAGGGCCAGTCGCGGGTGCGCGCGAACTCGATGCCTTTCAGCATTCCGTCCGTGCTTTTGTAGGGGCTGCCGGGCGAGGCCCACAGACCGTCGAAACTCTCGAGAAGCTTGCGGCCTTCGGGTCCGGCAAGTGAAGGCGTGGGCAGCCACTCGGACTCCACTCTTAACTTTAATTTGGAAGCCGCATGCTGGATGGCGTCGTTGGTCGCGTGATGCGAACGAAACTCAGTGTTAAAGTCCCCGATGATCCCGATGCGAACAGTGTCAGACACGTTGACATTCTAAATAACCCCGCGCTCGAGGGACGGGGGAATCGTAGGGATGGGTTAGAAGGAAGGTGACAGATTGGTCGTTGGTCCTCGGTCGTTAGTCGTTGGCGAAGCCCAGCGACTGACAGCGTGCAGCTTCACGACGCCGCTTGTTTCCTGCCCTTGGTCCCTCGGCCGGACCTTTGCCACTGCACTCCGATCCTTGGGATTGGCCAACGACCAACGACTATGGGCCGACGACTGTTTCCCTACAGCCACCCCAAATGCGCGGCCATGATGTAGATGCAGGCCAAGGCCAGCGCCGGCCCTCCCCAGATCATCAGTGTGGCCTTCCAGTTCGAAGCGTGGCGTGGGGCGTTCTGATTCAGCGCCGGGATGCGGAAGTCGGACGCGTTGGCTCCCTGCTGCAGCACACGCGAGACCTCGGTATCGGTCGTGGGAGTGGGTTTGCTGGCCGATCGATCTTCCACCCGCACGGTGACTTGCATGGATTCATGCGTCCACGTTGCCGGACTGGGGATTCCTGCTTTCAACAGCGCAGCCGCGATGCGGCCTTGCTGGGTCATGGAGGCGGAGCCGACGTCGGCGGGCTCTTGAGGCGTGAGCTTGATGACTTCGGGGCGAGCGCTCCGCGCTTCGCTGGTGGCACCACTAGCAGTTTTCGCTGCAGATGCACTCGCCGTTTCATCGACTGTCGATCCTGCGGATACTTTCGCCGGGCGATGGATGGGGACCGGCCATCGTTGCTGGAGAAGAGAAAATCCGTGAAAGAAAAGAGAGAGTCCGGCAATCGCGCCGAGGGCGGCCGCAATCAGCAGGAGATCGCCTGAGTGCAACGAAAATGGCAGCGAAAAATTCAAACGAGTGGCGTCCAGACACCGGCGGAATCCCGCGCTGTGCCTGGGTTTGAGCATAACGAGGCGGGTGCGGAAGGGGCAGTGAAAAAGCTTGAACTACGCTTACGTCAGTAACGTTACGCGGCTGGATGGGACGAGTCAGTTTGCGGGTTTGGCGCGGATCGTGCGGTCGAGTCTGCCTTGCGGAATAGGTAGTTATAGCGGTTGGCGGGGTCTTCATGTTGCCAACTGCGGACAAGTTTCAGACCAGCTGACTGCGCCATGGCGATAAACTCAGCGGGCTGCGCGTAGAACGAGACCTGGCTTCCGTAGCGGATGGTCATGGGCTGGCCCGTTAGTTTCCAGTAAATCATCCGGCGCAACATGCCGAGGAAGGTCCGCAGCCCGTGCTTGCGATAGAGGTAGTTCAGAGTCTCGCGAGCCGTGACGAACTCTGGTTCCGGCGGGGGACCGGGCTCGAACGGAATTTCGCCGATCAGCACGCGAGCGCCGGGCTTAGCCACGCGGTAAATCTCGCGCAGGCTGGCCGGGATTTTTTCGCGTGGCACGATCAGCAGAACGTTGTTGCAGACCACGACCGAAGCGCTTTCATCGGGAAGAGGTAGAGAGTCGGTGAAACCCTGGCGCGCATCGACCCCCAGATTGCGCACGATGGCGGATTCTTCTTCGGTGGCGTGGAAACCCGTGGCGCTGTGGACGCCGGCGTTCTTTGCGAGGAGAAGCAGGGTGCCGTCACCGCATCCAATGTCGACGATGTCGTCGTCGCCGGTGAGCGCGACCTCGCGCACAATGCGTTCCTGCACGCGGCGGGTGAGAGCCTGTTTGTTTTTCCCGCGTAGGGCGAGGTCTTGAAGATTGCGCAGGCGCCGCGCCGTGTCGCGACAGTATTCGACGTAGTCAGCGGAGCGCGTGATCATTTACGACGAGAGTAGCGCGATGCGAGCGAAATGCATAGGTCCTTCGCTGCGCTCAGGATGACAATTCATTAATAGATGACAATTTGTTAATCGATCACAATTCATTAAACCGGCCTCCGGCTATCGAGAAGCTCGCGTCCGCTCCTTCACGATTTCCTCCACCGTAGCGATTGCAATCTCGATCTCCTCATCCTTCGTATAAAAATGCGGCGAGAAGCGCACACCGGCTTGCGGGCGCCAGTCCACCAGAATTTCGCGGCGAATCAGTCCCTGCGAAACTGCCTGCGAGTCGGGCATATCGATGGACACCGTACCGCCGCGGCGCTCCGGATCGCGCGGCGTATTGACACGCCAGCCATGGTGATCGGCCAACTCCATCAAGCGGGCGGTCTGGCGTTTCGATTTTTCGCGGATGTTGGCGACGCCGGCTTCGGTGATGATGGCGATGCCGGGGCGCGCAGCTTCGAGCGATGGGATGTGCAGGGTGCCGTTCATGAAACGGTAGGGCGGATCCGTGTAGTGGATCGGTGCGGGTTCGAAATTGAAGGGCTGCTCGTGGGCATGCCATCCGGTGAAGCGGGGCTCGAGTTTTTTGCCGAGGTCGGGGCGCACGTATAGGAAGGCGACGCCCGGACCGCCGCACAGCCACTTCAGAACGCCGCCGGTAGCAAAGTCGGTATTGAGTTTTTGTACGTCGAGCGGCATGGTGCCGAGCGAGTGGTATGTGTCGAGCACAACGTAAGCGCCTACCTTATGCGCTTTCTCAATAATGGCCGCGGCGTCGTTAATGTAGGCACTGCGGAAGATGACGTGCGAGATCGGAACAACCAGCGTCTCGTCATCGATCGCATCGAGCAGTTGCTCGGTTGGCACACTGATGCCATCTGTCTTGACCACGTGAACGCGGGCGCCCATAGGACGCTGCGCTTCCCAGAAATACATCACTGAGGGAAAGTTCAGATCGCTGTAGACGACCTTGTTGCGCTTGCCGGAAAAGTCGAGGCAGGATGCGACCACAGCCTGGCAGGTCGTGACGTTCTGGTGAGTGGAAACGCTGCCCTTCGGCGCGTTCATGAGAGCACCAAGTTCCTCGCCGACTTGAGCCGCGAGCATCCACCAACGTTCTTCCCATGCGCGCACTCCGCGCGTGGCCCAAGTGTCGGCATATCCTCTCACAGCGTCGTAGACACCGCGGGGCATCGCACCGAGTGAGTTACTGATCAGATAGTTGGTGCGCTCGAGGATAGGGAACTCGGGGCGGAAGCGGAGGAGTGGGTCGGGCATGGGAATAGTTTAAATGCAGGTGACAGGTCATGGGTGACAGGTCTCAGGTCTCAGGTCTCAGGTCTCAGTTCTCAGGTCTCAGTTCTCAGTTCTCAGTTCTCAGTTCTCAGTTCTCAGTTCTCAGTTCTCAGTTCTCAGTTCTCAGTTAAGGCGCGATGCTGCATCATCCGTGACGGACCTGGTTTTTGTAGCGCCGCCGTCCCGGCGGCAGTCCGGTGGGCGTCTTGCCCGCCGCTGTGTCTCGTCCGCCGAGGCGAGGGCAAGATGCCCTCGCGACTGCCGGCAAGATGCCGGCGCTACGGTCTCGAAACTCGAAACTCGAAACTCGAAACTCGAAACTCTCCCTACTTCCTCGTCTTCTTAATCATCCACCACGCCACCGTCAGCAGCAGCAGATACAGTACCCCGCTGATCAGGTTCACACGCGAATCCCACCAGCCTTTCAAGATCACGGCGCAGATGACCGTGAAGCCGACGATCGATCCCCATCCGCCTAGCGGAGAGCGCAGGGGCAGGGTCTGAATCTGCTCTGGCGTCGCGCGGCGGCGGAACGAGATATGCGCGGCCAACGAGACAATCCACGACAGCATCATGCCGAAGAACGCGGCGCGCAGGATGAATTCGAAGGCGTCGCGGGGCGCATATTTCTCCATGACCAGCGCTACCACGATCCCGTACGACGAAATCAGCACGGCCAGTTTCGGGGAGCCTTGCTTGTTCAGTTGCCCGAGGCGAGCCGGGGCCCATCCGCTGCGCGCCATCGAAAACAGCATGCGCGAGGAAACGTAAAGCGCAGCATTCGCACCCGAAAGCGCCGCGGTCAATACTACAAAATTCATGAGGTGGGCAGCGCCCGGAATGTGGACCGAACGAAATACCGTCACGAAGGGGCTCTCACTGACGCCTGCCTGGTTCCACGGCATGACCCCGACCAGGACCGCCATCGCACCCAGGTAAAGGAAAGTCAGCATCGCGAACGTGATGCGCATGGCTTTGGCGATCTCATTCGGCGAGCGCGCTTCGCCGGACGATACGGCTACGAACTCGATGCCTCCGAACGCATAGATCGCAAAGGTCATGGCCAGAAGCGGGGCGAGAAATCCTTGCGGAAAGAATCCCCCCTGGGAGACGTATTGCGGAGCGGTGTGACCTTTCACCAGCAGCAGGGCGCCCAGCGCGATGAAGGCGGCAATGGTGACGACCTTCACCATGGCGAACCAGAATTCGAAGCGGCCATACTCGCCGACGTCGATCAGGTTGATCAGCAGTAAGGCCAGCGAAAAACCGGCGACCCACACAATCCTTGGAACACTCGGAAACCACAGCCCCATGTAGATCCCGGACGCGACCAGTTCGGTGCCGATGGAAACCGCGATCGCAGCCCAGTATCCGCCGCGGGAAAGAAATCCGGCCCAGTCGTTGAGGTAGAGGTCGCCGTAGACACCGAACGAACCGGCGGCGGGATGCGCACAGGCCAGTTCTCCGAGGGCGCAGGCCACCGTGAAGTTAATAAAAGCGGCCAGCAGGTAACTCAGAATGACGGCTGGGCCGGCGAGTCCAATGGCGCTGGCGGAGCCGAGCAGAAGACCCGTACCGATCGAGCCGCCGACAGCGACCATGGCGATCTGCCCGGCGCTGAGTTCGTGACGAAGTCCCTGTTCTTCGTTAAGGTTGCGAGGCTCCGGCATCTGGAACGTATACCAGAAAAGGAACCTACGTCCCAAAGTTCAAAGCCGGAATGACCTTCGTAACGGACGTGGGCCGTTACTGCATTGCTGCCCCCCACCCCTGCTCCTAGAATCACCATGCAGGTTACTCCCCAATTACCTTGTCCATGGCCGATCGAGGCGAAATCGCGAAGCGTGTCGCGCAAGCGGAGAAGCTCCTGCAAAGGGGCAAGACCAGCGACGCCCTCGAAGAATATCTCCAAGTCCTGCTGGAAGATCCGGAGAATGACAACGTCCGGTCGATGGCGGCGGATTTATGTCTTTCCTTGAGCCGCACTGCGGAAGCGGTTTCGCTGCTGGGCGATCTTTTCGAGCGGCAAATGGGGTTGGGCGATGCGACGCGCGCCAGCCTGACCTACAAGAAGCTGGCCCGGCATGGGAGCCCGACGTGGCAGCAGAAATTCCGCTTTGGCCAGTTGCTCGAGAATTCCAACAAGAAGCTGGCCATCGGTACCTACGAGAACGCGCTCGACGATCTTGCCAAGCAGAATAAGAAGGCCGAATCGCTGCAGGTCCTGACCCGCATCGTGACGCTCGAGCCGACCCAGGGCAACTACCTGCGGATGGCGGAACTGTGCTCGCAACTGGGCGAGAGCAAGACTTCGGCAGCGGCCTTCCTGAGGTCCGCGGAACTGGCCGAAGCCGCGGGTAGCGACGCTTCCCAGTATTTCGAACGAGCTTATGCGGAAGACGCCAGCGATCCGCGGATTGCGCTGGCTTACGGCAAGAACCTGTTGCAACAGGGACAAATCGGAGCGGCAATATTTATCTTCGAGCCCCACGTGATCGCGGGCAATCCTTCGCCTGAACTGCGCGACTATTACAGTCAGGCGTTGCTGGCGGCAAATCGCCTGTCAGAGGCCGAGCCCCTGGTTTGGCAGCTCTTCGAACAAAACCCTGGCCGCATTCAGCAAGTGGTTGATCTGATCGGGAAAATGATTGACAGCCAGCAGGATGCGGAGGCGGTCGCCCTGTCTCGCAAGCTGGAACTGTTCCAGCGCAAACGTGGCGAACGCCGCGCTTTCGTGGCAACCATGCAGGATTTGACCACTGGGCATCGTTCGTCTCCTGAGATGCTGGAGTTTCTGAGCGAACTGTTCAATTCCTCGAATCGTGAGAACGACTACTGCCAGACACTGTTGAAGCTGTTCGATCTCTACGTAAGCACGGGGAATTTTCAGAAGGCTGGGGAATGCCTGGATCGCGCGGCCGACGTGGATCCTTACGAGCGTGGGCATCAAAAGCGATTGGATATCCTGAAGGGCAAGATTCCCGATGACCGGTTCAAGGTCATTGCGTCGCGCCTGAACCAGATGAATAAATCTGTCCCGGAAGCGTCGCGTGCGGAGGAGCCCACACTGGGCGCGGCCGCCCTGCAGGACCTGATGCTGCAAGCCGAAATCTTGGTGCAGTACGGAATGCGCACGAAGGCCGTGGAACGGTTGCAGCGTATCCAGGAGTTGTTTCCGCGCGAGGAAGAGCGCAACGAAGATCTGCAGAGACTCTATCTGGCCGCGGGGGTTACGCCGCGATATGCGGGATCAGCGCCGGTTCCGCCCGCCCCGGTGGCTTCCCCGGCGCCTGCACCGGCCACGACTCTGGCGGTGCCTCCAGCCGTGCATGGAGAGCAAGCCGACGTCAGCAGCTTCACGCGGGTCGCAGAAATTACCCGCAAGCTGTATCACCAGAACAATGCCAACGCAGTTTTGGCGACGGCCGCCAACGAGATCGGCGGTCAGTGGAAAGTTACGCGCTGCGTGGCCGCGATGCGCAAGCCGGGACTGCCGCCTACGGCGCTGCAGGAATATCACACTGACGGAACCGGCGCCGGCGAGTCGGCGGCGCTCGCTTCGATCGTCACGGCCTGTCAGGACCTGGCGGTGACTCGCGGGACCGTCAGCATTGCGGATACTCTGACTGACGCTGAGGTACAGCCGATACGGAGGGCGCTGGCTGAACTGGGAGTGACTTCTCTGCTGGTGTTGCCGCTGGTGGATGGAGAAGATCACATCGGGGTGCTGGTCTTCATGCAAAGCTCCGAACGCAACTGGCATCCTTCCGAAATTGTGGTGTTGAAGACTCTGGTCGAGCAGGTGGTGATCGCGTTGAATAACGCCGGATTGCGGCGGTTGGTGCGCAATCTCTCGGTCACCGATGAGAAGTCCGGGCTGCTGAAGCGGGCATCCTATCTCGACCTCGCGCTGGCAGAAGCCCAGCGAGCCGCGCAACAGGCAACTCCATTGAGTATTCTGCTGATGCATTTCGGGCGTGGGGCCGCCATGATCAAAGAATTTGGCGAGCAGGCCGTGGAAGCGACGATGGATCAGGTGGGTCAGCTCTTCACCGCGAATATCCGGTCGAACGATCTGGCCTTCCGTTACGACACGACTACGGTGGCTATCATTCTTGGCGATACGGCGGAAAAAGAGGCATTGCTGGCAGTCGAAAAATTACGCAAGCTGGTGGCGGATGTGCGCCTGCCCGGGAAAGATCAGTCATTACCTTTTTCAGCCGGCTTGGCCGAGGCGGTGATGCGGTCTGGCTATGATCCGGTGGACATCGTCACTGAAGTGATCAATCGAGCGGAACAAGCTTTGCACGACGCGCTCACCCAGGGCGCGGGTACAGTCTTGTCGCTGGCGCCGAGCCTGGCCTCGGCAGCGGTGGCCTAGTTTTTCAATTCCAATTACTGTCCCTATGCGGCTAGCGCTCTTTCTTGAGAGGGCTGGTGTGGCTGGCAACGCACAGCCACTTTCCGTTCATATAAACCCAAGTGTCGGTGAACCGCCCGTAGTGGTCGAACGGCTTTCCTTTGTAGGAGCCTTTGGCGTGATAGGTTCCCGCAACCACGGCCGCGTTTTCGTATAGAAAGATCCGCTCGTCGCTGTTGGTCATGAGACTCGGAGAGTATGCCGGGTCTTTGTTATCGGCCAAAAATTGAGCCTTGGTTTGTACAACCCCATCATTGTCGGTACTGATGAAAGTGTCGGCCACCAGCTCGTCGAGGGCCTTCGAATCGTGTTGCAGCTGCGCCTGGTTCCAGGCATTCTCCAGCGCCGTCAGGAGAGTCTCGTTGCCATGCGGCGAAGCGCGTTTTTGAGCCGCGGCCAGACAACCCGCGAGGCAGAGTACGCAGAATATAGATAGCGTCTTGGTCATCCCGATGTCTCCTGAGCGGCCCAAGGTCGTTAGTCCAGCATGGAACGTTCTCAGGGTTCAATCACAGAACTCTAGCACTGAACGGCGACCGTGATTTTACAATCGCTGCCACACGAAACAGCTGGGATGCTGTGTCCATCACAACGGACAGAAACCAAAGAACATTTCTGAGTTCGTCCGCTCAAGATGATCGCTCGCAGCTCGAATCGCGCCGCTCTTCTTTGTTACACTGACAGGTTTGGCTTCCTATATCTGGCCTCTATCTAGAAGGACTCATGCTGAAACCGGGTGACATTGCAATCGTAAGCGGCGCGCGTACGCCCATGGGGCGCTATTGTGGCAAACTCAAGGACTTTACCGCCCAGGAACTGGGGGCGTTTGCGGCGCAGGGCGCCATCGAACGCTCGGGAATCGATCCAAAGGAATTTGATCATGTCGTTTTTGGCAATGCGCAGCAGACTTCGGGAGATGCGCTTTACGGCGCGCGCCACGTCGGATTACGCGCGGGGCTGCCCATTGAGACGCCGGCGCTTACGGTGAATCGCCTGTGCGGATCTGGCATGCAGGCCATCGTCAATGCGGCGCAGATGATCCAGACCGACGAAGCCAAGATGGTGCTGGCCGGCGGCATGGAAGCCATGTCGCAGGCGCCCTTCGTGATTCGCGGGCGCGATGGATTCACTCTCGCGCCAGGTGGAAAGCTGGAAGACTCTCTGATGGTGGCGCTGCTCGATTCCTATTGCGGCCTGTATATGGCAAACACCGCGGAACTGTATGGCGAACAGCAGGGCATCACGCGGCAGATGCAGGACGAGTTCGCGCTGCGCTCGCAGCAGATGGCGGATGCGGCGTACAAAGAAGGGCGGCTGCAGGAAGAGATCGTTCCGGTGCCCATGAGAAATCACAAGCGCGAGTTGAGCGGCGAGATGTTCACAGAGGATGACCACCGGCGCCCGCAGACCACGATGGAGGGCCTCGCAAAATTGCGTCCAGCCTTTGGTCAGAGCGGTACCGTAACGGCGGGCAATGCCAGCGGAATCGTCGACGGTGGCGCGGCCGTAGTCGTGATGTCGGTGGAGCAGGCGCAGAAGCGCAACCTGAGCCCGCTGGGACGGATCGTGAACTGGGGAATTGCGGGAGTCGATCCCAAACTGATGGGGCGCGGCCCGGTGCCGGCGACGAAGCTGGCATTGCAGCGTGCCGGGCTGACCTTGGACTACATCGACTTGATCGAAGTGAACGAAGCGTTCGCGGCGCAGTATCTGGCGGTGGAGAAAGAGTTGGGACTCGATCGCAGCAAGGTAAATGTGAATGGCGGAGCGATCGCGCTGGGCCATCCGCTGGGAGCGACCGGAACTCGGCTGGTGATTACGCTGCTCTACGAGTTGAAGCGGCGCAAGAAGAAGTACGGGCTGGCTACGGCGTGTATTGGCGGCGGGCAGGGGATTGCGATGGTGGTGGAGAGCTTTCAGTAAGAGCGCTTTAACCACAGAGGACACAGAGAGAAAGGCTTGACCCCTCAAACTTAATTTCAGGGATGTCATCCTGATCGTATTAAGGAAGGAGTATATGCAAATCAAAAAAGTAGGCATTCTAGGTTGCGGTCTCATGGGCTCCGGCATCGCACAGGTCGCAGCGATGGCTGGGTTTGACGTTACGGTGCTTGAAGTCGAACAGAAGTTTCTCGACAAGGGCTTTGCCGCGATCGAGAAGTCGCTGGCGAAGTTTGCCGAGCGTCCGGGAGAGAAAGGGCGGCTTCACCGCGCAGCAGAAAGACGCGATCCGCGCGCGGCTCAAGGGCACGACTTCGAAGCAGGATCTCGGCCGACTTCATCAGCGCGAACATCACCTTCGAGCCGTCGAGGGGCGGGATCGGGATCAGGTTGAAGATGAACAGGGCGACGTTGATGAACGTGAAGATAGTAGATCACCTGGGCGCAAAGCGACCCGTCAGGCTACGAAGGCGTCGTAGGCATCCACGCCAGGGCCACCACGACCCGCAGGCGAGCGCGGCGACGCCGGCCATGACCAGGTTCGAGATGGGCCCAGCCGCGGCCACCCAGGCCTCGGCGCGCCGGCCGCCGCGCAGCATCGACGGGTTGACCGGCGTCGGCTTCGCCCAGCCGATGAAGAAGCCGCCGGCCCAGAGGGACGCGACAAGCAGGATGACCCGCGGCGGGTCGAGGTGGACGATGGGGTTGAGCGTCAGGCGCCCGAACAGCTTGGCCGTGCCGTCGCCCGAGCCGGTAGGCGACCAGCGCGTGGCTGAACTCGTGGACGGGGAAGCCGACCAGGAGGAAGATCGCCACGGCGACGATGGTCGCCGGATCGAGTCAGAAGCCGAGCACGGGCACTCCGGGTACGGGCCGGGGCCCGCGTATCGTAGCCCGGGACGCGGCGGTCGCAGCCGAGGCGCCGGGCATGCGAGTCGGGGCCGGGCCGGACGGCGGCAGTGCCGCGGGCCGCTGCCGGGTGGCGCCGGGCCTGCCGGTCGCCGCGCGGCGCGTGCCTGGCTCTACATGGTCGCCAGGATCGCCGTCTTCTTCGCCTCGTAGTCCTCCGGCGTGATCAGCCCGGCGTCGCGGAGCGCGGCGAAGCGGCTCGGAGCTTCTCCTCGGTCGTGGGCTGCGACCGGCGCGGCGGCGGCGGCGCGACGACCGGTGCGGCGGCCGCGCGGCCGGCGCGAGGGCTCGGCGGCCTCGCCGGTCCTGCTCGACTTCGTGGGCGTTGAGCGCCTCGAGCGGCGCGGTGATGCGGCGGGCCGAGCTCGTCCTCGATGTCCTGCTTGGCGAGCAGCATCGTCTTCTTGAACGTCGGGGCGTGGTGCAGCATGTGGTAGTCGTCGGCGGTCTCCTCGGCCGCCGTCAGGACCTTCAGGTCGCCCCAGTCGAACATCCGCCCGAAGACGCTCTGCTCGAGGATCGCGTCGTTGATCTTCTCGAGGCTGCTGTCGGCGGCCCGCTTGTTGAAGAGCCCCTCGACCTTGAGGATGCGCCGGTTCGTGACCGCGTAGTCCTCGGCCCACCAGCGCAGGTAGACCCAGACGATGTTGAGGGCGCCGATCACGAGCAGCGCGAGCGTGAGCCAGCCGAGGACGTCGCGGCCGGTCCGCCGGACCTTGCCGATGAAGATCGCCAACAGGAGGGCGATCGCGACCCCCACCATCACGATCCCCCAACGTCGCCGCGACGATCCGGCCGAGCGGGTGCTGGCGCGTCCGGTACAGGACGTGCTCCCCGTCCATGAGCAGCGAGTCGGTGTAGCGCGCCATCCCTGCTCCCTCCTTCGTCGCGGCCCTCAGGCGCGCGGATGCGCCCGAGCGTACACCTCCCGGACCCGCTCGCCGGTCAGGTGCGTGTAGATCTGCGTCGTGCTGATGCTCGCATGCCCCAGCAGCTCCTGGACGATGCGCAGGTCGGCCCCGCCCTCCAGCAGGTGGGTGGCGAACAAATGGCGGAGGGTGTGCGGCGTCACGTGCCCGGCCAGGCCCGCCGCGGCCGCCGCCCGGTTCACGGCGTCCCACGCCTGCTGGCGAGTCAGGCGGCGCCCGCGGCTCCCCAGGAAGACAGGACCGCCGCGGTGCGCGGGCACGGCATGCAGCGCGAGCAGGGCCGGTCGGACCGTCGCCTCGTAGCGGCGCAGCCAGTCGACGGCGACTTCGCCGACGGGGAGCATGGCGCTCCTTGTCGCCCTTGCCGATCACCCGCACCGTGGCGGCGTCGAGGTCGAGGTCGTCCGCGTCGAGCCCGGTCGCCTCGCTGACGCGCAGGCCGGCGGCGTAGAGGAGCTCCAGCAGGGCGCGCGACCGGATGGCCGGCGTCCGCGTCGAGGCCGGGTCGGCGACCCGCTCGGCCCGGCAGCCTCGAGGAGCCGGGCGACCTCGTCGACGCCGAGCGGATCGGGCAGCAGACGCGGCTCGCGCGGCAGGTCCAGGTGGGCGGCCACGTCCACCCGGGCGAGGTCCTCGGCCAGGGCGAAGCGGTAGAACGCGCGGATCGCCGCCGTCCGGCGCCGCCGGCTGGTGGCCCGGAGCCGGACGCCGCTCGGGCCGGCCGTGCTCGCCAGCCGGCCGAGGTACGCCAGGGCGGGTCCGGCGAGCGCTCCCCCGCCGCGCGCCTCCGGGCGGCGGCGGCGAAGTGGCGCAGGTCGCCGCGCCGTAGGCGAGACAGCGTGGCCGGCGAGAGCCCGCGCTCGACCTGCAGGTGGAGCAGGAACACCTCGATGGCCGCGACGAAGGTCGGGCGGGCGTGCCGGCCGGCATTGGCGCGCCGCGGGCGCGGGCGCCCGGGGACCGGCCGGTCGGGTCGGCCCGCGCCGGCCGGCGTGTTCCTCCCCCCTCCCCTGCACGACCGGGGCGGAGTCCCGGCGCGGGCTCGCGTCGGCATCGGTCGCGGCCGCGATCCCGTGCGGGCCTGGCCAGGCGGAACGCGGCCCGGAACGCCGCCGCCCGATCCAGCAGGCTCGCGCGCCGACGCGGCGCGCGGGGCGTCGCGCCGCTGCCGGGCCGCCGATCGATGCAGCTCGCGGCCAGCTCTGCGCCACGGCGGCCACCGCTCGTCGGCGGCCACACCGCCGCGCGTCCTCGGTCGACCGTCGCGCGCGCGCGTGCGGCCGTCGCGACCTTCCGGGATCCCGAAGTGGGCGTCGGCGTAGGCCGCGCGATCTGGGGCAGGTGCGTGACGCACAGCACCTGGTGGCGCCGGCCGAGCGACCAGAGGGCGCGCGCCACCGGGTCGGCGCTGCGCCCGCCGATGCCGGCATCGATCTCGTCGAAGACGAGCGTCGGCGTGGCGTCGGCGTCGGCGAGCACCTCCTCGATCGCGAGCGCCAGTCGCGACGAGCTCGCCGCCGGACGCGATCCGGGCCAGCGGCCGGGCCGGCTCGCCGGGGTTCGGCGCGATCTGGAACACGACGACGTCGGCGCCCGGTCGCGTCGAACGCGACCGCGTCACCGTCGAGCTCGACGGCCGGCTCGTCCGGGCGGCGATCCGCCGGCCGACCGCGACCTCGACGCGGGTCCCGGCGAGGCCCAGCGTCGGCACGGCCGCCTCGACCGCCGCGCCGAGGTCCGCGGCCGCGGCCCGCCGACGCGGCGGACAGCACCGCGCAGGCGTCGGCGACCTCGGCGAGCAGGCGGTCGCGTCCGTCGGCCCGACGCCGTCGCTCGCCCGGCCGCGTCGCGCAGGCGCGCGACCTCCTCCGCCGCGCGCTCGGCCCGCCCGAGCAGGCCCGCGACGTCCGTCCCGTAGCGGCGCTCCAGCGCGTAGATCGGCGACAGCCGCTCCTCGAGCGCCGCGAGCGCGGCCGGGTCGTGGTCGACCGACTCGGCGAGGGCGCGCACCTCCGGGGCGACGTCCTCGAGCTCCGCCGCGAGCCCGGCCAGGCGGTCGACCAGGGGCTCGTACCGCGGGTCGAGCCGGGCGAGGGCGGCGGCCTCCTCGGCCGCCTGCGCGGCCTGCTCGCGCGCCGCGGCCGGGGACCGGCTCGCGATCGGGCGCGTCCGTCGCCGTGGCGCCAGGAGCCGGCCAGGGCCGCGACGGCCCGCGGGCGATCGCCTCCCCGTGCCGCGACGCGTCGAGGCGGGCCCGCGATCGCCTCCGCCTCGCCCGGGCGCAGGCGGGCGGCCGCGATCTCCTCGACCTCGTGCTCGAAGGAGCGCGATCCGACGCTCGAGCTCCGAGGGGTCGATGGCGAGCCGCGAGCGCCGTCCTCGTTGGCGCGCCAGCGCGTCGACGGCGGCCGCGACCGCCGCCGCGCTCCGCGGCGTGGCCCCCGTAGCCGTCGAGCAGCTCGCGCTGCCAGCGCTCGTCGAGCAGGCGCGGCCTGCTCGCGCTGCCCGTGGATCTCCACGAGCGGCCCGGCGACGGCGGCCAGGCGGCCGGCGGTGACGGTCTCGTCGTCGATCCGCGCCATCGAGCGGCCGCTGCGCGCCGACCTCGCGGACGCACACGAGCGGCTCCGGCAGCCGGTCGAACAGCGCCTCCGACGCGCGCGCCTCGGCGCCGTGGCGGACGAGGCCCGGGTCCGCCCGGGCGCCGAGGGCAAGGCCGAGGCGCGTCGATGAGGAGGCTCTTCCCGGCGCCGGTCTCGCCGGTCAGGACGTTGAAGCCCCCGTCGAAGGTGATCCGGACGCGCTCGATCAGGGCCAGGTCGGCGACCGCCAGCTCGAGGAGCCGCCCGGCGGCCCGGTCGGGCCGCGCGGCCGTCGCACGCTCAGGACGGCAGCAGCTGCGCCTTCTGGCGCAGCAGGTCCCAGAACGGGAGGCTGCCATCCGGCTCCAGGAAGCGGACGGGCGCGCAGGAGCGCGCCGACCGTCACGACGTCGCCCACCGAGAGCGGGACGTCCTCGCGGCCGTCGATCGAGACGAGCGCCTCGTGGGCCTCGACGACCCGGCAGCGGACGACGTGGTCCGGGCTCGACCACGACCGAGCGGATGGCGGACAGGTAGGCCGCGATCGGGGTGACGACGAGGTTCGGCTCAGCGGGTCGAGGATCGGGCCGCCGGCCGAGAACGAGTAGCCGGTGGAGCCGGTCGGGCTGGCGACGACGAGCCCGTCGGCGACGATACGTCGCGAGGTGCGACGGCCCGATGTCGACCTCCAGGCGGACGACGCGGGCGAGCGAGCCGCGGGCGATGACGACGTCGTTGAGGGCGACGAACGAGCGGCGGGGCCCTCGCCGGGTTCCGTCGGCGCCCGGCCCGTGGATCGCGCCGCGCAGCGCCATCCGCGATCCTCGATCCGGTAGTCGCCGTCCACGATCTTGTCGAGGAGCGGCTCGAGCTCGTGGGCCTCCGCCTTGGACAGGAAGCCGACCTTGCCCAGGTTCACGCCGACGAGCGGGACGTCCACCTCGGTGACCGCCCGGGCCGCGCGCAGGAACGTGCCGTCACCGCCGAGGACGACCAGAGCGTCCGTGGTCTCTGGAGCTCACGGACCAGCGCCCGTGGTCGCCGGAGGCGACGGTCCAGGCCTCGATCCCGCGCGCGGCGCACCAGCCGGCGGCACGGACGGAGAGCTCGACGCGCCTCCTCCTTGGTCGGGTTGTAGGCGAAGCCGATCCGTCGGATCTCGGTCATCGTCGGATCCGTTCATCCTGGCGCGAGCACGGCGATCCGCGCCTCCAGGTCGCTGGCATCCGGGGTGCGCGCGGTCGCCTGCCGGCGACCTCCCGGACCGCGGGCAGGAAGAACTCGCGGTTGCCCGCCGGCCCGAGCAGCGGCGACGCGCGACGCCGAGCGGCGACGAGGCCGGCCGCTCGGGCATGCGGCGACCGCGGTCGGCGAGGACCGCCCGATGGATCGCCGGATCGCGCACCACGCCGCCGTGGACGTGCGCCCGGCCGGCCTCGAACTGCGGCTTGACCAGGGCGACGATCCGGCTGCCGGGCGGCGAGGCAGGCGGCCACGCGGCCCGAGCACGAGCGCCGAGCGAGATGAAGCGAGACGTCGATGACGGCCAGATCGGCGAGGTCGGCCGGGTCGCGGGGGCGCGGGGGTCGCGGGGGCTGCGCGAGCGTGGCGCGGTCGAGGGCACGCGCGTTCACGCGGTCGTGGACGATCGACGCGCGGATCCCGGCCACCTCGCGGCCAGCTGCCCGCGGCCGACGTCGACGGCGTGGACGCGCACCGCGCCGCGCTGCAGCAGGCAGTCCGTGAAGCCGCCGGTCGACGCGCCCGCGTCCAGGCAGACCCGGCCGGCGGGGTCCACCCGAACGCGTCGAGCGCGCCGGCCAGCTTGTCGCCGCCACGCGAGACGTAGGCAGCGGTGTCGCGACCTCGAGGGGCATCGGCACCGGCAACGAGCTCGCCCGGCTTGCGATCGAAGCGGGCCCCGTCACCCGACCCCGACCCGCACGCGGCCCGGCGAGCACGAGCGCCTGCGCCCGGCTCCGGGTCTCGGCGAGGCCGCGGTCCACGAGCAGCTGGTCCAGCCGGACGCGCGCGGAGGAGGTTCGCGTCACGCGGGGATCATGCCACGCGCCGCTTCAGCTACCACGTCC
>CAVUSL010000002.1:0-288501 GCA_963744055.1 uncultured Acidobacteriota bacterium
GGCCACCATCATTCTAAAGAACTTGAGCGGCTTGCCTCGGTGACCCTCCAGTCCGCTCTCAGTCCGCATCTGGAAAGTGGTGCAAGGAGACAAACGCATACGTCCATCTCCTTGAAGAACTTGTCTCGACCTGTCTTCCGATTCAGTCCGCTCTCAGTCCGTTTTTGTCTGGCGCATGGCTAAGAATCGCAGTCAGCATTTTCCCTGCTGCGACCATGCGATCGCGGCTGACAGCGTGGGTGTAGAACTGAAGCGTCAGCTTGACGTCGCTGTGACGAAGCAGGGTTTGCACAGTTTTTGGATCGGTTCTGATCCGGATGAGAAATGACGCGAGGCTGTGGCGCAGATTGTGAAAACCGAATCGTCGTGGGTCGTCATCGACGAGTTGACCTCGGACGTCCCGGTGAGATGAAAGGACGCCTGCCTTCACAGCAGCCGGTCGCAGATGGTCTTCGACCAACATGTTGGCGATACGGGGCTGTTTGCCGTTTAGGCGGGTTGAGGGAAATATCCAGTCACCGGCCTGGGAATACGTCGTCTTCTGTTTCCACAGGAGCATGAATTCGGCGAGCAACGGATGGAGTGGCACCGGGCCCTTCGACGCTTTGCTCTTCGGCAAACCTACTTGGCCACACGTCCAGGTGCGACGCACGTGGATCATTCCGTCAGCGGAATTGACGTCCTGCCATTGCAAGCCCAAGCATTCCGATATACGGAGACCTGTGCCAGCAGCCAAAAGGGTCAGAGTGCGTTCCGGCTCTCGGAGGTTACTCACGATTGCATACGCCTGTTGGGGAGTGAGAATCATCGCTTCGTATCCGCTCGTGGTCTTGCAGCGGACAAAACGCATGGGGTTCGACTCCTGGTTTCGCGGAATTAGACCGTATCTTTGGCCATGCTTGTAGATCAAAGACATGGCCCGGCGAGTCTTGTCGAGGGTTGGATTTGCAAACCTCTTTTCCCGTTTCAGATCTTTCAGCCACTGTTCTACTTCCAGAGGTTCAATACCGAGTGCAATCCTGTTACCCCATTTAGGGAGCAGTCGATTACGAATGATTCGTTCGTAGCTCAGCACGGTTGTGTATGCCTTTGAATGGATAGATTCCGTGTGGTCGACCAGTTCATGTTCAGCGTAGTGTTGCGCGAGATCACCGAATGTGATGCCGCGGCGGGAATTCACCCGATCGATGTGGAGATGTAGTCTTTCAACTTCCGCCCACGCACTGTTTTGGTCGGGAAACTTTTGGGCCAAACCAATAGGAACCTTGTTTTCGACCCGTTTGCCATCAGATTTTCGTGTGGCTCGATAGAAGAACACCCAGGTTTCACCTTGAGCGCGCTCCTCCTTCTTTAGCCAGCCGCGTTGATGTCTCTGTGCCATTTCAACACCTCCGTTTGGAAAGGCGGACGCCAAATAGCATGATCCCAAAATGCCAGGCAGGCTTCCCCACGTCTCAGTTAATGGGTCGCACAGACAGTTCGGCAGTTCTGCAGCGGTTAGGGATATTATGTCGAAACGATCCTTGACGTTGTTGATTGGATCGATCGATAGATAGTCCAATGCGCTTGGGGTTGAAATACTGCAGGTTTGCAGTTCTATTGGCTGTTGCTCTCCTCGCGGGTGACGGGCAAAGCCAGACAACCACGTCTGGAGGTTTATCAGGTGTAGTCATCGATCAGACCAACGCAGTCGTTCCGAATGCTGCAGTTGAAATCAAAGACATCGCTGAGGGAAGAACTCAATCGGCGAAGACTGATGGCGAAGGCGTGTATCAGTTCTCTTTCCTGCGTCCTGGCAGATACACGCTCAAAGTCACGCACGCTGGATTTCAGGATGAGCGTGAGTCGGTCACAATCCAGGTGGGGCCACCAGCAACCGTCAACGTCACCCTTCAAGTTGCGAGAGCAAGGAGTGAGATTACGGTTGCTGACGAGGCGCCGATCATTCAAGCCGAAACTGCGGACGTCTCGGTGACAATGAATCAGAAGCAAGTTTCCGAAGTTCCGAATCCTGGCAACGACCTCACGTACATTGCGCAAACCACGCCCGGAGCGGTGATGAATACCGACAACGGCTTTGGTTCGAAGTTTTCCATCCTGGGAATGCCGGGATTTTCTTATGCATTCACGGTAGATGGCGTGAGTATTACGGAAAACAGCTTAAACATTGTGCGAGGTGGGCCTCTCGGCCTCACGCTCGGGACAAACCAGATCCAGGAAGCAACCGTCGTCACCACAGGTTATTCCGGTCAGTTCGGAAACGCCGCAGGTGGCAATATCAATTACGTGACCAAGTCAGGAAGTAATGCATTCCACGGCAACGCGCAGTATTTCTGGAACGGAACGGTGCTGAACGCGAATGACTGGTTCAATAAAGCATTCGGCGGTTCGCGGCCCCTTTCGATCGCGAATCAATGGGCAGGGTCGGTGGGTGGACCAATTCGCAAAGACAAGCTGTTTGTGTTTTTTGACACCGAAGGGCTTCGGTTGGTTATTCCCGTGGTGCTCTCCACTCTAATCCCGACGCCCGAATTTGAAGCCGTGACAATCCAACATATTCAGGACAAGTTTGGTCTTGGATCCGCATCAGATCTCTTCTACCAGAATATTTTCAGGCTCTACGACGGCACAACTCGTGCATCGCTGGCGCAAGATGGAGGCTTCGATCCCAACGATCCATTAGGCTGCACAGGATTCTCGATACCAAAGAGCCTAGGCACGCCCGGTCATCCCTGCGCCCGTAACATAACCAACACGCGCAGCCGGCCAAGTCAGGACACTCTCACATCGGGACGTGTGGACTGGAACATCGGTCAGAGTGACCGGGTTTTTTTTCGAGTGCAGGAGGAAGGCGGCGTTGCCGCTATTGGCGCCGACCCGATCAGCTCGGCTTTCGACGGGGACTACGATAATTCAAGATGGCAGACACAGTTGCTTGAAACGCACACGTTCAATTCCACGGCTGCCAGCCAGTTTCTTGTAGGGTTGTCAGACCACTATTGGGCTTACAAATCGAGCCATACAACTCAAGCTCTGGCTGCGTTTCCAACGTTCCTGAACTTCAACGTGCCGGGAACATTCACAAATTTGGGTGATTTCAACGATATTGGTTTTTCTCGGTTTGACACACGTGTGTTGCAAATTTCGGAAGATGTGGTAACAACGCGCGGTAGCCATAAGCTAGGCGTGGGGATAGGTCTAGACCGCGAACATTGGCGGGACAACTCGAGAACTTTCAATGCCGTTGGGACACTGTATCCGCAGACTCTCCGAGCTTTTTATGAAGGCGGATTTGATCCCGCTTCGGGGGATTCCACCACCTTGACACAGGCCTTCAGTTCACAGCCCAATGTCCGTGTCGCATTCGGCGGAATTCAGGCATATGTCCAGGACGAATGGCGTGCGCGGAGGAGTCTGTCGCTAACAATCAGCTTGCGCGCCGAACACCGTGCAAACTTCAGCTGCGAAAATTTCTGTTTTGCGCGGCTTGTCGCTCCCTTTCAGGAAATCAGCCACGATCCTAATCAGCCCTATAACCAGGTGCTCATTAATAACCAAAAGCACGCGCTTTTTGATCTTGAGCGAATTGACTGGTCTCCACGCTTCGGGTTTGCCTGGCAGCCATTCGGTGTGTCGCACAACAGCGTGCTGCGGGGTGGAGTAGGCATTCTCTACGATCCGTTTCAGGAGACAATAGCACAACAGTTCTGGCTGAATCCGTCGCCCAATTACAACAGCTACAATGCGTTTCAGAACAATCTGACGCCCGGCGAGCCCAGCAGCCTCTTCAATGACACGTTCAATTCCAACCAAGCTTTCGTGAAAGGCTACAACAACGGAGAGACCCTCGCGCAGTTGCAACACGATGTTCCCAATTTCGTTCCACCCTCATTGCAATCATCGGAGCGAAAAATGCACCGGCCGCAATATCAGCGGTGGAGCCTCGAGTGGCAGCAGGGAATCGGTACCAAAACCTCGGTGAGTCTCGGCTACGTCGGGCACCATGGAATTCATGAGCTCGTGCAGAACCCGAATGCCAATGCTTATGGTTTTGGCTCGCTTCCAGCTGCGCAGTGCAGCAGTCCGCCCGTGCCTCCATGTAGTGATCCCCGATTCGGTGAGGTTGACCAATGGGCCTCGCGTGCAATTTCCAACTACAACGGCCTGGTAGCCTCATTTCGACGCGAGTTCCAAGAATGGGGCAATGGCCTTGTCCAGGTGAACTACACGTTCGGGCATGCTTTGGATGAAGTCTCGAACAATGGAATAACGGGCTTCACACTAGGCAGTTCCAATTCACCACAAAATCCTTCTAACCTGCGTGGGGCCTATGGCCCCGCCGAGTACGACGTGCGCCATTCGATGAACGCCAATTACGTTTGGGAACTTCCAGTAAAGCCAGTGCTCCATGGACATGGCCCTAGTGCATTACTCGACGGCTGGCAGGTTTCGGGAACGTTGTTTGCCAGGACTGGCTTCCCTTACACGGTGTTCGATTACTCACTGTCAGGAAGTCTTCAGCAGCAGAACAACTACTTCGGGACAATCTATGCGGTTCCGGCCGGGCCGCTTCCAGGTCATTCATCTTGTGGCTCATCGGCAGCGATTTCGCCGAATCCGAATCCACACCCGTGTCTGCCGCCGCAGCAATATTTGGACCAAAATGGAAACACCGTACCCAATCCGAAGGCGTTGTTTGTACAGGCAGGCTGCGAAACCGGATTCAACACAGGCAATCTGCCGGGACCACCAGATCCGTCGGGAAAGATAGACCCTTGTGGCGGCGAACTCGTCTCGTTTGCTCAGGGGAGGAACCGCTTCCGCGAGCCGGGCTACTTCAACACCGACCTTGCTGTGATGAAAAAAACCAAAATACCGGGATGGGAAAACAGCTCGCTCGCGCTCGGCGTGCAATTCTTTAACTTGCTCAATCATCCTAATTTTGGCTACCCCGACAACGGCATCTCCTCGCCAACATTCGGATTGCTTGGTGGTGAGGAACAAGCTCCCAACGGTCTTCTTGGTGCCGGCTACCAATTTGGAACCCCGAGGATGATTCAACTGAAGGCACAGCTTCAATTTTGAAAGGGGAAAGGCGGAAGACACAGCTGGCGGCAGCCGCTATCGCGACAGTCAGAAGTTTTCCATCATCCACACGTTGTTGCTGATGCTTGAGGTGGCAATCGCTAGATGACGACCATCGGGGGAGGGCCTCGCATAAGTCCAGGGGCTGCCGGGAATCTCCCATAAGATGTGCGCATTACCGCGGAGATTCACGTACGAGAGCACAGCGCCGCGCTTAGTGCGATCGGCGATATACAAACCCTTACCGTCCCTCGCCCAAAAGAATGGTTGCATATCATCGAACCTTGCATGTATCACTTGCGCCTTCCCGCCGTGAAGGGGAAGTATGTAGATCGGCCCCTTGGGATTTCCACTTATTGCGAGCTGGGTTCCATCCGGCGAAACGTCAAAAGTAGAAAACTCAATGTTTGGGTCGAGATCAAATCGGGCAAGTTCCGGGCCACGACCTCTGATTGGATCGATGGACGCAAAAATCAAATGTTTGCGATCTTCAGATCTTTCGCCTAACACGCACACATCGGACGGAGGTCTGGTACACACGATCCCAGTCATTAGATTCGCCAATGCCGTTGTCACTAATTCCGGGGACCCGCCGGCGAGGGGAATGCGCATGATCTGAACGGGATCCTTTGGGTTGCCGGGTTTGGGCGAGGGAATGCCAAACACCCATTTGCCGTCTGGAGTAGCTGGAGTGTCGCGAAAATTGCCCGTTCCGGCTGAAATGCGTTCTGGCGCATCTTCGTTCAATGATTGTTTGTAAATCGCGAACTGACCATTGCGGTTGGATGTGAAGATGACCGCCTTGCTATCGTTCGTCCAGTCCTGTGGCACGTTGAAGCTGTCATCCAAGCTAAAATGCTGCGGGTTCGCGATTCGTGTCCCTCCGGTCAAGAGGTCGGCGATGTACACGGTCCACTGACTGGCAGCTCGCACGAACGCGAGTCGCTTGCCGTCGGCTGTCGTGCTCCCACCCTGGGCGCAGAATCCGATCCAGTTTGTCAGCCGCCTGGGTTGTTCGATCGGCTTGCCGGTACGCAGATCAAGCTGCATGGTCCAATAGTTGCATGCGCTGTCGAAGGCATCAGACTCCTGCCGCGCATAAACTACTCGCCCATCGCGCAAAAAATTAATGTCAGTCATTTTATTCATCTCGGAAGCGCGAAATAAAATAGTGGGAGGGCCTCCCTTCACATCGCGGCTTAGCATCGTGCGGCCGTAATCGTCGGTCAGAATGTATGCGAAGCGCTTGCCGTCCGGCGACCAACCGAGGTTTTCGATACCGCTACCTTCCTTGGCCTCATCGAATTTGCGTGCCTGCTCGCCATTGGGTCCCATGATCCAGATTTCACGCTCGCCAAATTTGCCCTTGTTTGTAGCAAAGGAAACTAAAGAACCGTCAGGCGAAACAGCGCCATCCACAGCATGATCGCGAAGCTTGCGTGGTGCCCCGCCTAATACCGAGGTCACCCACATGTTGGTGTTTTCTGAACTCCAGTCGTTCCAGTGCGGCTCGGCTGCGCGACTACTAGCTAGAAACCGCGTGCCATCCGGAAACCAGGCACCACCACCAACCCCCCACCCAACGTTCTGATCCTTCAGTGCCTCCGGCTGGGGAACAGCCCGAGTCTCGCCGGTTTCAACGACTTTAATGTGCATCCCTTTTAAATCGGTGTACACCAGGTGTTTGCCGTCAGGTGAAATGGCGTCACCGAGCACTGGGTTCTCGCTGGAGTTGGTGGTGAGCTGATGCAGTTTGATTTCTGGAGCAACTGAGATAGTGTGCGGCTGTCTCTTCAGCAGGATCGCGATTATCCCGAGAACAATCAAGCAAGCTGCACCCAACCCGATCGCCCATGCGCGCGGCACATGCTTGGTGGCGAGTTGTCGCTGCAACTCCTCCATATCGGCGCGCATTTCGGTCGCAGTCTGATAACGTGCCTCAGGGTCTTTTTCTATGGCCTTGTTGATGATGTTTTCGAGTTTGATGGGAATAAAGGGATTCAATGTATGTGCGGGCTTTGGAATCCCTCTGAGAACCGCTTCCTGAAGGACCGGCCACGTGGTTCCACCAAATGCGCGTTTTCCTGTCGCCAACTCGTAGAGGACCAACCCGAATGAGAAGAGGTCGGTTCTCGCATCGACTCTTTCTCCACGAACTTGCTCGGGAGACATATAGGCTGCTGTTCCGACGATTGCGCTGGTATGACTGAGACTGAGATTGGATACCTCCGCCCCCGCCGCTGTTCCTCTCTTCCCATCCTTGTGATGATCGTCCGGTTCGTCTTTGCCGATCAGCTTGGCAATGCCGAAGTCGAGGATTCTTGCTTCGTCGCTGGTGCTCAGAAAGATGTTTCCAGGCTTGATGTCGCGGTGAACGATGCCGTGTGCGTGAGCTGCACCTAAGCCTTTGAGGACTTGGATGGAAATGTCAAGGAGCTTTCGTAGTTGCCGCGATTCTTTTGGAGCCCCTTGTTCATGGATGAATTGTTCAACCGTTTGCCCTTCGAGCAACGGCATCACAATGAAAGGTTGGCCTTGGTGCTCGCCGAACTCATAAATTGGACAGATGTTGGCATGCTCCAGTGCCGACGCAGAGCGCGCCTCACGCTCGAAGCGCCGAAGAGCATCTGAGTCCTTGGCTGAGTCTTCCGGCAGGAACTTAATCGCTACTCTGCGCTGCAGCTTGATGTCCTCGGCACAATAGACAAGGCCCATTCCTCCTCCGCCCAGCCCCTCAAAAATCTCGTAGTGAGAAACGGTCTTGCCGGTGAGGGGAAAGGTAATGTTTTGGAATTCAGAAACCACGCTGGCCTGCATCTGGGCTGCAGCTCGCCCGTCGCGATCCAGAAGCGCCTCCACTTCTTTGCGTAATTCCGAATCGCTGGAGCACGCTTCATCAAGCAGATCTTGCCGTGATGCAGGGTCTGCCTCCGCAACACGATGAAAAAGGTCTTCGATTTGTGCCCAACGTTCCGGGGTCACGTTGCTATCCGCCTTCAATTTCGCGCTGAAGCCAGGCTTCCGCCATCCTTAAGTCGCGCCGAACAGTTATTTCCGACAGCGCAAGCGTCTGCGCTATCTCTTCCATGGAGAGCCCGACGAAATAGCGAAGTTCCACTGCTTTGCATTTTCGCGGGTCAAACTTCTCAAGCGCACAAAGTCCACGATCGAGAGCGAGAAGCTCCTCACTCCGTTCTTTTTCAAAGCTCACGATGGAATCCAGAGGGACTGAGTCCGCCGACCTCTTCGCGGCGTGACGCCTGCGAGCGTGATCCACAAGAATTTGGCGCATTAGGCGCGCGGCTACGCCGTAGAAATGTGAACGGTTTTGAAAATCTGGCTTCTTTTGATCAACCAGGCGAAGGTATGCCTCATGAACTAGCGCCGTTGGTTGCAGCGTGTGACCTTGCGGCTCCTTTCGCAAATACGCAGCAGCCACCTTCCGTAATTCTTTGTACACAATTGGCGTCAGCTGGTTGAGCGCCTGCTCGTCTCCATTTGCCCATTGGGCCAGGAGCTCTGTGACGTTGTGGGTAGCAGACATTTCTAGACAAATCCCTAAATCCTGGTGGCGGCATTCTACAACGCCGCACGACGTGGTCTTGCACAAGTCTTCCTTCCTGACCATATCCCGATGATCGATTTTTTCCTCGTTCCTCGCATGTGTAAGTAGAAGGCCCGAATGCTGGCTGCGTCCAGCAAATTAATACATGCTGGAGGACAAAATGAACGGAACTAGCTAGGGCAAGCATGATCTTTGCGGTTCTCACATTTGATGCACTGGCGGTGGCACAGGAGCATGTAGCTGGGCTGCCGGACGGGCATCACCATCCCCGATATCGACTTGTGGATTTGGGCACCTTTGGACTCGCCCGAATCGGAAGGAGAAAACCAATGAAATCCGAAAGACTGATGTGGCTTGCTGTAATCGCAGTGTTCGCTGTGCTGACGAGCGCAGTTCCGCTCGCCGGACAGGACAAGCAAGTTCACAAGCACCACCACTACCAACTCATCGACTTGGGCACGCTGGGGGGCCCTCAGAGCACAGTTCCTGGAGTCGGAGGGCCAGCTCTCAACGACCAAGGAACTGTGGTAGGTTGCGCGGACACGTCCACCCCCGATCCCAACTATCCAAACTTCAATCCATTTCTCTCACCCTTCGGAGCAGATCCCTTTATCTTTCACACCTTTAAGTTTAAGAACGGCAAGGTGACTGATATGGGGGCCCTTCCGGGCGCCAATAGCAGCTGCGAAGGCTTCCTGACGGACCGAGGGTTGATCGTGGGAGCATCGGAAAATGGACTCATCGATCCACTCACAGGATTGCCTGAGATGGAAGCTGTCGCTTGGCAGAACGGGCAAGTCACTGACCTCGGAACGTTGGGAGGGAACGGAAGCTTCTCTATTGGGGCGAATATTCGCGGCCAAGTGGTAGGTGCGGCCGCGAACACGATCCCCGATCCGTACTCAGTGTTCTTCGGTTGGGGCACTCAGACCCGAGCCTTCCTCTGGACGCATGCGGAAGGCTTGCAGGACCTCGGCACTCTGGGTGGACCCGACGCTCTTGCAATCAACATTAACGACCATGGTCAGATATTTGGCGCCTCCTACACCAGCGATGTCGCCAATCCGCTCACCGGTATACCAACCCTCGACGCGTTTCTCTACGAGAAAGGCAAAATGACGGACATCCCCAATGGGTTTGGAGGAACTGTAATCAACCCTCTTGGGGCGAACAATCGCGGCGAGCTTATCGGCAACGCCAGCTTTCCTGATGAAGTAACGTCTCATCCTTTTCTTTGGAGCAAAGGAAAGTGGATCGACTTGGGAAGATTCGGAGGGACGTTTGGTGACGCAAACTGGATCAATGATGCGGGTGCGGTTACGGGTCACGCGGCCAATCCAGATAACTCCGTGCACGCGTTTCTCTGGAAAAAGGGCCTGATAACTGATCTCGGCACCGTAGATGGCGACGACTGCAGTTCTGGTTTCAGCGTCAACTTGGCGAATCAGATTGTGGGCGTTTCTTTCGCGTGTGACAGTTCCGTTCAGCATGCGTTTCTCTGGGAGAACGGCAAGATCATCGATTTGAACAGTCTCATCCCTCCCGGATCTGACATGCAGCTGCAAGTGGCGAATAGCATCAATAACAGGGGAGAAATCACCGGTGTCGGGGTACTGCCCAATGGCGACGGACATGGCTTCCTGCTGGTCCCGTGTGACGACAAGCATGCCGGCGTCGTCGGCTGCGACTACAGCATGATGGAGGCGGGCATCACGGCTTCAGTCGGGCCGACAAAACACGCAATGCCCGGGGGCAGGCTGCCTATCGTGCCATGGCAGCGCCGCAGCCGCATTCATTTTCCACGGCCTGTTCTTGGTCAAACGAACTAAACAGTGTTGAACGGCGAAGGCGGGTTGGCGCACCTATTTGGGCAACTATCCTGCCGCTACCCCGCCCTTCGCCATGGATGTTCGAAGATTGGGCTTGCTGCCCTCGTCCACGTCAAAGAGTTTAGCAGGTTCGCTTTTTGTTCGCTACACGCGGTTCTAGGCTGGGAAAATTTCACCTGTGGTCTACACCTGTGGCGCTCCCGTTTTGCAGGACTTATGACGTACCACGAGAGTCCTCGGCGGCTTATAAGGCGTTGAAGGTGTTCAAAACCACTGAAAAGGCTGGCGTCGGCGGTTCAACTCCGTCCCTGGCCACCATCATTCTAAAGAACTTGCACGACTCATCTCGATGACCCTCCAGTCCGCTGTCAGTCCGCACCTAGGGCGTGGCGCAAGGAGACCAACGCATACGTCGATGTCCCAGAAGAACTTAGCCTGAACCGTCTTCTACTTCAGTCCGCTCTCAGTCCGTTTCTGTCTGGCGCATGGCTGAGAATCGCAGACAGCATTTTGCCTGCCGCGACCATGCGGTCCCGGCTGACTGCGTGCGTGTAGAACTGAAGCGTCAACTTGACATCGCTGTGACGAAGCAGGGTTTGCACAGTCTTTGGATCGGTTCTGATCCGAATGAGAAATGACGCCAGGCTGTGGCGCAGATTATGAAAACCGAATCGTCGCGGGTCGTCATCCACGAGTTGGCCATGATTGTCCTGGTGCGATGAAAGAATGCCCGCCTTGACAGCGGCTGGCCGCAGATGATCTTCGACAAGCATGTTGGCGACACGCGGCTGTTTGCCGTCTAGGCGGCTTGAGGGAAACACCCAGTCTTGGGGCTGTGAATACGTCGTATTCTTTTTCCAGAAGAGCATGAATTCGGCGAGCAACGGATGAAGCGGTACCGGGCCCTTCGACGCTTTGCTTTTCGGTAAACCTACTTGGCCACACGTCCAGGTACGACGTACGTGGATCATTCCGTCAGTGAAGTTCACGTCCTGCCACTGCAAGCCTAAACACTCCGATATACGGAGACCTGTGCCGGCGGCCAAAAGCGTCAGAGTGCGTTCCGGTTCTCGGAGGTTAGATACGATTGCATACGCCTGTTCGGGGGTGAGAATCATCGCTTCATATCCGCTAGTTGTCTTACAGCGGACAAAGCGCATTGGGTTCGACTCCTGGTTCCGCGGAAGTAAACCGTATCTTTGGCCATGCTTATACACCAAGGACATGACGCGACGAGTCTTGTCGAGCGTAGGATTGGCAAGATCTCCTTCCTTTTTCAAGGCCCTCAGCCAATGCTCCACTTCCAACGGTTCGATGCCAAGTGCGATTCTGTTACCCCATCGTGGGAGCAGGCGGTTCCGGAGAACCCGCTCGTAGCCTTTTATGGTTGTGTGCGCCTTTGGGCGGATCGATTCGGAACAGTCAACCAACTCGTGTTCTGCGTAGTGCTGAGCCAAGTCGCCAAAGGTCAATCCGCGTCGCACATCTACGCGATTCACAGGAACATGGAGCCGATTGACCTCGGCCCATGCACTGCTTGCATCGGGAATGTGTCGAACCAAGCCTATAGGGGTTTTGTTTTCCACGCGTTTGCCATCAGATTTTCGAGTGGTGCGGAAGAACAATACCCAGGTTTCGCCTTGAGCGCGTTTTTCCTTCTTTAGCCAGCCGCGTTGATTTCTTTGCGCCATTGTCGTCTCTCCTTGGTAAAGCGAATGTTGTTCGGATTGTCCAACATTCTGAAATGTGAGACTCGAGAGGGACGACAAGAATTCATCCACTTCTTGTTGCGGAGTGCCGACGAGCCGACCGTAAACCTGCCGGCGACAAACGCTGTACGATCGACATCGGCCTGGCGCGATGAGGCTCTACTGCCCTGGCGCGGGCTCGCTCGAACATTCCGCCAAGAACACATGGAAGTCCGTGGCCACAGGCTCAGCACTCAGCTGCCGCATCATCAAAGCGACTTGGCCTCGGTGGTAAGTGGAGTGGTTCGCCAGATGTTGCATCAAGTGCATCAATCTGATTTGCGTTGCACGAAATCAGAGCATTCGTTCCAGGAGTTCATCTGTCAGGCCGTTCACGAACTCGGTCTGTTCGCTCTCGACCTCGGCCCACTTTAGCTGCACAGTAGCGACGTTGGGGAATGAGTCTGGATTGAATAAAAGGTCGCGGCGGCTTCGCAATCTTGTCAGTAAGGCAGAGTTGGTCGGCGGCTCTTTCCAATACCTAAGCCAAATCCACTCACCGCCGATGATGTGCACAAGCGTGTCGCGCACGGAACGGAAGCTGCCGCCAAGATCGCGCGTGAACTGCTCAGCGCTAAGCCTGGCCGCGGCTTGCAAAACTCGGTTATTGGCCCAGCGGTCGTACTGGTAGAGCAGCCGAATGTCGTCGATAGTCATGATGGGCGCGGGCGGGTACTACCGCTCGCCTCAGAAATCTTAGCTCACGGCGTGTTGGGTGAGACATCTGGGAGTGGCGGGTTCTGTCAGGGTCTAGGCCGATGACGTGCAACCCCTCCATTGTTCCAGTAAGGGGAGGGCTGCTAGCGCCCCACTACTTATGGGTTCGGAATCGTGGACTCGTGAGAAGCGACCACTTGCCATTGACCGGCCTGTTTCATGAAAACATCGGTGATGTGCCAAGTGAGCCAATGCTCGCCCTTTTCATCTCGCAAACGGACACGCTCCCGAGCTTCGACTACCGCAGTATTGCGTAAACGCGCACGCGCGTTGTCGATGATGTTCTCAAGCGACCGATTGTTCCCAGCCTCGAACTCAGCCAGTTCCATGGCCTTATCCGAGCCTTCGGTGTCGAGCCAGCCCCGCCAGTCAGGCGCTAGCATGCGAATCGACGCTGTTGCAAGGCCGAATAACACGTAACCCGTCAATACAATTTTCGCAGTCTTCATAGAACCTACTCCACCAATCTTAGAAATTTCAACGAATCGCTTCGACAAGATCGAAATGCCGCCAGACCCGCAACGTGTACAACCACGGCGGTCAGTTATTTCTAGAAACTGCAGATATCTTCAAGGCCGGAAGATAAATCGCTGCAACCTCATTTGCGATCCGTACCTGCCGCGGATTCTCTTCGTCGCCTCCCCCGAGATTTATGAAGACAACGATGGTCAGCCGATCATCCACGTAACGGGAGATAACCGTACTGGTTCCCTCAAAATATCCGTCGTGCCAAACTACGCGGTGTCCGTTTCTCTCTGTCATGAGCCATCCCAAACCGTTGGGATAGGTTTGTCCGCTGTTGAGCTTCACCGGGGTCCACATCTGTTCGAGGCTGCTTTCTTTCACTAGAGTTTCGGTATAGAGGGCAGCATCCCACTTCGCCATGTCGAGCACTGTCGTATAGAGTCCCCCATCCGCGAAGGTATTTAGCGACGGCGCCCACCATCTCTCATTCTTCCACTGGCCGTTGACGAGAGCGTATGCTCGCACTCTGTTCGGAATAATGTCCGTTTCGCTCATCAGTCGCGTGGATGTCATTCCCAAAGGTCTGAAAATGCGCTCCTGCAAAAACTCATCCCATCGCTTGCCGGTCACTTCACGAATCAGGGCACCCAAGATCACATAGCCGCTATTGCTGTAGCTCCGCTTCTCTCCAGGACGAAACTCCAGAGGCTGCCGGGCGAGAATACGGACGAGTTCTTGCTCGGTGTAGTCATGGCGCGTATCAACCAAGGGCGTGGGTCCAAATGCGTAATCTGGAACACCAGAAGTGTGTGTCAACAGGTGTCGTACTGTGATGTCCTTCCACGCCGGAGGTGAATTGGGAAGATATTTTGTGACACTTTCATCGAGCGCGACCTTACCCTGTTCCACCAAAATCATCACGCCTACGGCCACAAACTGCTTCGCGATGGAGCAGGTCGTAAAAACCGACTCTGGAGTGACCGGGGAATTGAGTTCTACGTTCGCGAGACCATATCCTGCCGCCTTGATGATTTTGCCGTCGCGGATTACGGCCAAGCTCACGCCCGGTATGTTTTGCTCACGCATCTGCGTGCGAACGACTTCATCGACTTGTGCGGACAGGGCGTCTTCGCTCTGGTTGCGAGCGCGTGCAACGCCTGCCCCTCCCGCAAGCATGCAAACGAGTGCGAGAAGTCTCAAGCTAACTCTCATCGGACCCTCCTGACTACTTGATCTTCTTTCCTATTGCTTGCTGCCCATCGGCATAATGGTAGACGTATCCCGTGACCCGACCCTGCTTGTCTCGAACAAAGGTCGTCCAGCCCAAGATCCTCGCGCTCGAAGAAGCTATCCCCACCCATGGGAAACGCCTCAATCTTGTCGCCCTTCCATTCGTCGATCAGGTGATCGCCCTCAACCGTGTACGTTGTTGTAAATCCCGGACGAAAGTGCTCATATTGGCCGGCATAGTCCTTGAACGTTTTGGGATCGGCTTTCACTGGCTCGCGGTGGGTAATCGGCAGGGGACTGTCATGAGCGGCGATCGCCAGCCAAGCGCCATTACTCTTTTGGAAAACCTCGGTGCGGCGGAGTTCGAAGATTAGCCTCCCGTTATCGAAGCCCTCCTCAGTCAAAGAGAGACGATAGTTCACGACTCCGGTTTCCCCGTTTAAGCGTACGCGAACGTCACGAATATTCTTTCGTTGGTCGGCCTCGGCTGGATGGGTCGAAAGCCGCTTCAGAATCCCGGCCTTCGACATGAAGATGCCATCATCAGTCGAGCCCATGAAATCGTCCACGGTGAGGCGAGCGAAAGCGTCGAGATCGCGACGGTTGTAAGCACCCCGCCACTCTTGGCTGACCTTCCATACTTCCTGCTGCTGGGGCGTGAGAGACGGCGTCTCCTCTGTCTGCAGGCTCGCTGGTCCATCGGTCCCGGCCACGCCCATGGGAGATAACATGACGACGGCTAGAAGCCACGCATATCGACTGCTCATTGGCACCTCTCACCGACTTGGCCCCAAAACCCGGATCGCGACGTGTATCGTCAACTGGAGATTGTCACCAGTTCTTTACTGGGCTCTCTCCACATGTGGCTGGAATGCCAGAATTTCACCAAATCCGGCAGGCGTTCTCTCGCACCATTGGTTGGCCCGCCTTGCAATGGAATGCCTGCTGGAACTCCGGCATGTTGGAGACAACCCCATTGACTCTGTGCTTAAGTGTTGCATGCGAATCTCCGGAAGCAGCCATCTTCAACACCTCCGGCGTGATATTGCCGCAATAGAAAAGGGCATAAGAAAGGAAGAAGCGTTGCTCGGGATGAAACCGTCGGTTAACTTGCCCGCGGGCAAGGCTACTCTTGGCCCGGTTCTGGAAGGCCAGGTAGGCGAGCCTTGCCCCCGCCCCGTCGGCAATGTTCTCCGCCAAGGTGAGCTCGCCGTTGAGCTTGACATCGTCGACTGCAACGTAGCTGGAGTACTGATCTACCAGGCATTTGCCCCGCTCTGCGAACCGCTGAGCGTCTTCCGCAGTCCACCACTCTCGCAAATTTCCCGAAGCGTCATATTTCCGCCCCATGCTGTCGAAGCCGTGGGTGAGTTCATGTCCAGCGAGCGAACCGAGAGAACCAAAATTGATGGAGTCGTCGGCTGAGCGATCGAAGACAGGAGCCGCCAACCACCCAGCAGGAAAGGTCAGGGAATTCTGCCGCGGGTTGTTGTAGGCATTCAGCGTGGTGACGGTCATCCACCATTCACTGCGATCGGGTGGCTTGCCAATGTGGTCCAATTGCCGAGCCAGTTCATACTCACTGCTGCGAAATACATTTGCAGCCCAACTGTCGCGGGTGATGTTAAGACTGGAGTAGTCTCTCCAGCGCTCCGGGTAGCCCACACGGTTGGTGACCGCATGGAGTTTGGCGAGCGCCAGAGTCTTGGTATCCGGCGAGAGCCAGTCCGCATTGTGAATGACGCCATCGTAAGCAGCCTCGACCTCCTCCACAATCTGGAGGACGTGTTGCCTGTCATCTTCGTGAAATGACTCCTCCACGAAGACTCTCCCCAAGGCATCTTGAAGGTCACGATCGGTTGCCCATAGGCAGCGTTTCCAATGCGGCGCATCTACTTTCGCGCCGGTGAGAACTTTGCCGTAGAAGGCGAAATTCTCGGCGACGAAAGGTCGGCTCAGAAGACCAGCAGAAGCGTGCAATAGATTCCAACGAAGATAGGTTCTCCAATCATCGAGCGAAACGGAGCCTAGCAAGGAGTTCACGGTTTTAAGAAATTCCGGGCTGGCAACAAGGTATTGTTCTGAGGGAGGGGCGGCGACACCAGCCAGGAACTTCGTCCAGTCGAAATTCGGCATCAACTGCTGCAGAGACTCGCGTGAATAGCGATTGTTCAAGTTCTTTCGATCGCGGCGCGTGACTGGGTCCATCCACGAGCGGGCGAGAGCCATCTCAATATCCATGACTCGCCGCGAAGCTCTTTCAGGATCGGAGTCGGCCTTGAGCAGAGCAAGCATGTTGTGTACGTGGATTACGTACTTTTGGCGGAGCTCGACAGAATCCTTGTCGTCGCGGAGATAGTAGTCGCGATCGGGCAGACCGAGACCGCCCTGGTCCACGAACGCAACTACCTTGGTAGCGTCCTGATAATCCTGATAGGAAAAGAAACCGAACAACGGTTCCTTACTGCCAGGATCACCGATGCTCGGAAATATGCTTCCTTGAACAAGGAGATAGAGCATGCGGTGAAGATGACCCAATTCTGTAGCGAGGTCGGCTCGACTGTTGATCGCCGCAATGCGCTGCAATTCTGCCTCGATGGGTTTGATACCGGCTGCGTCAGCGCTGGCCTCGTCCATGCACGCCGCATAGTAGTCGCCGATCTTCTGATGGGTGAAGTCGCGCTTGGGATCGGCAGCCATGGATTGTTCCGCAATCGAGCGGAGAAGGGCTTCGTTTCGATCCTGCAGCGCGGAGAAACTGTCGAACCACACCTGATCTGCTGGAATCGGGTGGGATGCCATCCACCCACCGCAGGCATACTGATAGAAATCGACGCAGGGATCGGCCTTGGGGTCCAGATTGTCGAGGCTGAAGCGAGTCAATTGCGCGGCCGAACTCGGGGCAGGCGTTCCGTTGGTTTGACTCTGGGCAAAGCAAACGCAGGCCAAGAGGAGAGAGATCGTAAGACCGAGGATAGCGAGACGTTGTGACAAGGCGTTATCTCCATTTCTCAGTTGGCATGATTCGAATTGCCGATCTCTGGCCTTGCGGCCGTTGAGCTGAATTTCGTGCCGAAGAAGTCGTCTTTGTTCCATACAGAGCGCTGGTCCTGCTGCGCCACGTTATAGCTCAACAGAAACAGCAACCCCGCCGCATTTACTCCCGCGTCGTAGTCGATCGGCTGTTCCATGTTGTCCAACGGCGTGTGGTATCGCGTCTCGAGCCATTTTTTAGCCACTTCCCCTCCATCGGAGCCATTACGAATCAAAATGGAAGGGATCCCCTGCTGAACGAACGAATAGTGGTCGGAGCGAATGAAGAGGTTCTGCTCCGGCATCGGGTCGGGCGTGATCGTGTGACCCGTGAGCTGAGCTGCCCAGACGGCATTCTGATTCAGGCTCGAATGTTCTCCGCCAATCACGTTGAAATCCTTGCTGGGATAGCGCATTCCGGGGGCGACGTCGGTATTGATGTCGGCAACGAGGTTTTGTTTCGGGACCGTGGGGAAGTGAGCAAAATAGTCGGACCCCTCCAGGTTGCCTTCCTCCCCGGTGGGGAAGAAGAAGATGATCGACCGACGGGGTGGCTTGGGCAGTTTCGTGTAGGCTCGAGCAATTTCCAGCACGGTGGCTACACCAGATGCGTTGTCCAATGTTCCATGACAGATTTTGTCGCTCGCCCCGTCAACCGCCGCGCACATTCCCAAATGATCGAGATGTGCGCTGTGAATCACGTACTGAACACTGAGCGCGGGGTCGGAACCCCGAATTTTCCCGATAACATTCCTGCTGCTAAGAGCTTGATAAGAGGACACAGCATGCATCTTCGCGGTCCAGCGTAGCGGAAACGCCTGGGGTTGGCTGTTGCGCGCTTTGGTGAAAACGTCTTCCAAGGTTCGGGGTGCACCAGAAAAGAGCAGTTGCGCGCCACGAACGCTTAGTGCCGCTGCAGCCTGGAATTCCGGAAGAGAATCGTGCGGCAAGCCGTGGTCAAGCCATCCGCGAGTTCCAGCCTGGATCTGCGGAACGGACCAATCCCAAGGATTGATCTTCTCATCTTCTGGTGAGAGAAGAACGAGACCGCCGACCGCACCATGCGCGACAGCGTTTTTCACTTTTACGAATCCATCGGCGTAATAGGCTCTCAGTGTGGAAGAAAACCGGACCGGGGCGTTTCCTAGCAACGCGACAACCTTGCCGCGCACATCCATACCGGCGTAATCGTCATAATTCTGTTCGGGAGCTGTGACTCCAAATCCAACAAAGACAACGGGCGCATCCACGTCGATCTCGGTGTGTTCCAGGTCGGCGAAAAACACGTAATCAACGGAATCCTTGAGCCGGATTACCTTCGCTCCGTTTACCAGGGAGAACGAACTTTTTGATCCATCGTTGATCGCCTTGCGCAACGGGACATTTTGAAAGTAGGTGCCGTTTTCGCCCGCCGGTTGTACGCCCATCGATTCCAACTGGGATGCCACGTACACGGCCGCTATCTCGTGGCCGCGACTGCCTGTATCCCGACCCTCCAACAGACCATCGGAAAGAAACCTCATGTGGGCGCGCACGGCGGGAACGGTAATTGTCTTTGTGGCGGCGACAGCGGCAGCCTGGTCAGTAGGTGCGAGTTCTTGCGCGAAGCAACCGCCGACCCCTAAAACCATCAAGAACCAAGTTCTCGCAAGAGGCTGAAATCGAAATGCCCATTTTTTCCATCGAGGTAGTGCTTTCATCCGTCCTCCTTACTTTGACTCGCGCGTAATGCTCGTCTGCTCGACTCAATGCTGCGGTGGTATAAGCGCAGACCCACTGAAGTCCGCGGGTAGGATTTCTATATTCATGACCTTTAAAGTGGTGCTTCCTCGATTGTAAGCACGATGGGTCACGTCGCCGGGCTCGAAGAAAGCGTCTCCGGCTTTGTAGATGGTTGTCTTATCGCCTTTCACGTAAGTGAACTCACCAGCCATGATGACCCGGACGCCAGGACCAGCATGATTGTGGTCGCCAACGTAGCCTCCCGGCTGGTATGTGACTTCCGAGACGCGAAATTTGTACTTGCCATTCAGATCTGTGATGTGACCCGAGATGACCTGCTCAAGACGTACTACGGGCTGCACGTCCTTTGTCTCGACACGTGTATTCTGCGCGAACGAAACTACCAGCAATAGAGGAATTGCCGAGATGCCCCCCCATTTCATATAACCTCCTTCGATTATGTCAGCGGCATTGAGGAACTCAACTTCGGGGTTGCCGACAAGCCAGGCGCAATGCGCACGGCATTCGCAGGTCGCACTTGGGCCCAGGCTCTTTCTCCACACTGGGCCCAAGCGAAAGCCCGTGGCCAACCTTCTCCTAGCGAACTGGGGCGGCCCCAAAAACAGGGCCGGGATTGGGGAGGACATCAGCCACCTTCTTGGTTTTACCCGTTCTCAGATCCAGCGTTACGAGTTCGGCATGCGCGATGGGCACGTTGTAATTGAAATCGAACCCGTCGAACACGGCTTCGAAAGCATAGAACTTCCCGTCGACCCCCACGATGGCGCTCACTTGCCAGTCGGTGTTCGCGACGAAGGTTGCGGCTCCCGTGCGAGGGTCGATCTGCCACACATACGGAGACATGTATTCGTGCGCCCGGGTCGGGGGAGTCTGGGTCGGATCAATGGCATAGGAGTCGAACGTCGCATAGAGCTTTCCTTCGAACCCGTACAGACCCTCGTCGCAGAGATTGAATGTCCCGTCGTTATTGAAAGTGAAAGGAACGTTCGGATCGGGTCTCAAACCGGTGGTTCCCCCACTGTGTCCAACAGGTTTCGCGGTGCCAGTCGCGAAATCCACAGAATAGAGATTGTTACTGAAATCCGTCACATAGAGCCTTCCTTCAACCTTTGCAAGATCGAAGGCATTGAATCCCAGTGGTTGCCCGTTGTACGTAATGGCACGGAGGACCGTTTCGTCTCCTGTGGCAGGATTTATCTTGACCAGATAGCCGGCATTGGCGCCCGTCGTGGCAAGGCTCAGCAATGAGCCATTCCACCACACAAGGTTCGACATGCCGTCGGGCGTGGGGCTGCCGATGGGAGTGAATTGGCCGTTTGCAAGGTCAACCGTGCCAAACTGCTGGCTTAGGGTGACGACGTAAACGTCGGGTGCGGCATTGGCCGAGGCGGCAAGCAAGCTGCACATAAAGGAGACAACCAGCGACAATCGAGCGAATCTTGCCGCTGGACGACCACAACCTGCCCGTTGCACCAACCAAAAGATTTTGGACTTCATAACTCCTCCTTAATTCATTGCGCGCTTGCGCGCTAATCGGTTTTGGGTTTCTGTACGCGTTTGAGCAGAGAGTTCAGGCAAATCACGTGCGTGCCATCTGGGGCCTGCGAATGGTGAATGGCCTCGCATTCGAGCCACGCCTGCACCTCTGATGGCGTCAGGTTCGAGATCACCCCGATGCCATCGAAGGGAATGACGTCGCTCTCAGCGGCACACTCCGGACACCAGCCTCGCGGTGAAACGGTTCCACGCATTACCAGCAAGGAATCGGTTTCGATCGTGATCTTTGTCCGCTTTGCCATAGTCCACTCGCTGTGGCGCCCCATCAGTTCGCTCGTTCAATTGAACTTCTGGGGAACCTGCGGGGCAGCTTGCGCGAAGGGAAGGGAAAAAGTCCTTACACAGCTCGTGATAATTTCTGATAGTTTCTCGCAGCCACGTAACCAACAGAAAAACAAGAGTTGTCCCGCTCGCAGAGGCAAGGACTACGGTCTGAGTCAGCGGTGGACCGTGCTAGAATCTTCCTCCAAGCGCGTCTTCCCCCTCGGTGCAGAGTGCTCCCAATGGCCACTACTACAGAAAGAGTGAAACGACTCTTCGAGTTTGGTCCCTTTCGGGTTGATCCGGAGAAGGAGCTTCTGCTTCGTGGCACTGAAACCGTCCCACTGACGCCAAAGACTTTTCAGATTCTTCTCGTACTGATCCGTCACAGCCAAGAGGTTGTCACCAAGGATGACCTCTTGAAGATGGTCTGGCCCGACACCTTCGTCGAAGAGGCCAACCTCAGCCGGAACATATTCCTGTTGCGCAAAGCCTTGGGTGAAAGTCCGCAAGACCACCAATACATCGTCACCGTTCCGGGACGTGGCTACCGGTTCGCGGAGGACGTGAAACTGGTACCGAGCTCCGAAACGAGCGTTGTCGCCGCGAGTCATACCAAAGTTCAGCTACAGGTGGATGAGTCGAAACCCTGGGGCTGGATCGCGGCTGCAGTCATCCTGTTGCTCGCGGTAGCCGCGGGTAGCTATCGGCTGTTCTATCGTCCGTCCCCCGCGCTCAGCGCAAATGACACTCTCGTGATCGCCGATTTCGCCAACTCGACAGGTGATCCAGTCTTTGATGGCACACTGCGGCAAGGCTTATCGGTGCAGCTTGAGCAATCGCCGTTCCTGCGTTTGGTTTCCGATGAACGCATTCACGAGACGCTCCGGCTGATGGGCCAACCGGCCGATGCGCATTTGACCCCTGAAATGGCTCGGGAGGTTTGCGAGCGAACCGGAAGCGCCGCAGTGTTGAACGGTTCAATTGCAACCCTTGGAAGCCAGTACGTCTTGGGTGTGAAAACTGTCAATTGTCACACTGGTGAAGTTCTTGACGAGGAGCAAGTACAGGCAGGCCGCAAAGAAGAGGTTTTACATGCCCTGGACCAAGTCGCAAGGACGTTCAGGAGCCGTGTTGGGGAGTCGCTTACAAGTGTGGGGCAACACGACACTCCGCTAGCGCAGGCTACGACACCATCTTTGGATGCGCTGAAGGCTTACAGCCGGGGCCGGCAGTTAGTAGATTCCAATCCTCCAGCTGCTATTCCGTTTCTCACACAGGCAGTGGAAATCGATCCCCAATTCGCCATGGCACATGCTGTGCTCGGGCTCATGTACGGTCACACAGGTGAATCTGCTCTTGCGTCCTCGCACACCCGCAAGGCCTATGAATTGCGCGATCGTGTCAGCGAGCAGGAGAAGTTTTTCATCACCGCGTATTATGCGGGGAGGACGACAGGAAACCAGGAAAAAGCGCAACAGATTTGCCAAGCGTGGTCACGATCCTATCCCCGCGACACGATTCCGCACGATTTCTTGGCCGGCTTCACTTATACCGGCTTAGGCAAATTTGAGAGAGCCGTGGAAGAGGCCCAGAGATCCATCGAACTCGATCCTGACGCCCCCATCGGATATTTCAATCTCGCGTACGACGACATTTACCTTGACCGTTTTGGTGATGCCGAGGCGGCCGTTAAGAGGGCCGCGGACCGGAAACTGGAAATGCCAGACTTCCTCGTTTTGAAATACGACTTGGCGTTCTTGAAGTCCGACGATTCAGGAATGGCACGTGAACTGTCGTTGAGTCAACGTGACTCGGAAGCAGAAGATTGGCTCTCATATCACGAGTCATTTGTACTGGCATACACCGGACGACTGAGAGACGCACGGAAAATGTCGTTGCACGCGGCAGAGTTGGCGGAGCAGGCTGGTCATCGCGAACGAGCAGCTCTCTTCGAAACAGGATCGGCGCTGCGGGATGCATTTTTCGGTAATCCCACCGCCGCCACGCAGCGAGCGTCGTCAGCACTTGCACTCGCGAAAGATCGCGAAGTTGAGTATGGTGCTGCCTTGGCTCTGGCTCTCGCGGGCAATTCTTCGCGGGCACAAGTTCTGGCTGATGATTTGGAGAAGAATTTCCCTGAAGACACTTCCGTCAGGTTTAGCTACCTGCCCGTGCTTCGTGCGATTCTTGCGCTGAATCGTCGGCAGCCTTCAAGAGCGATCGAAGTGCTGGAAAGCGCCGCTCCCTATGAACTAGGCACGCCACGTAGCAATCTACAAGGATTCTTCGGCGCGCTCTATCCGGTGTACGTGCGCGGCCAGGCTTATCTGAGTGCGCATCAAGGCGCCGAAGCCGCTGCGGAATTCCAGAAAATTCTCGATCACCGAGGAGTCGTAGCTAGCGATCCGATTGGTGTCCTGGCGCGCCTGCAACTGGGAAGATCCTATGTTCTGTCCGGAGACACAGCCAAGGCAAAATCCGCCTATCAGGATTTCCTCACAGTGTGGAGAGATGCCGATTCTGAAATCCCCATTCTGCAGGAAGCTAAGGCGGAATACGCGCAACTCAAGTAACAACCAGAGAGGGAAATCGACGTAGTGGGGGGAGTTGGGCTCTTGATCGGACACCCATCCGCAGTCGGGATTGGCGAGATCGACGTGCGCTGGCAAGCAGCACGGTTGAGATTCGGGCCGACGCTAGGCGAACATCGGCGCTGGTCACAGAGTGGTCACAATAAATCGGCCATCTTGACGAATTAAGTTATTGATTGAAAAAGGGTTTAGGCTCAAAGAATACAGCCCTGAAAAGGCTGGCGTCGGGGGTTCAACTCCCTCCCTGGCCACCAAAATCACGCAACCTCAATAGCTTAGCCATCATTCTTAATCTGATACATTGTTCCGATATTCTTCTAAATCGATGACCTTCGATATTCATAATCCTCTGTGTCCGTTAGGGTTAATGAGTGGTAGAGAGCAGACCAGAAGGGCTTGGCGTCGCTCCCGCCAAATCGCCATTCAGGAATCGCACATTCAATTTTGAGTCATCGCGCATAATTTTTAGTTTGGCGGCCTGCAGAGGTACATGGATGCGACGCTTTCTCAGGACTGCCGAGACTCCGAGCGGCTTGACGATCTCCGTCCCAATTAAATCTGCGCAAGGCTTATGCCATAGTGAGTCGCTCCGAGAATACCATTTGTCGGGGGCCTACATGGCCAAAGAATTATTCAGTTATGCTGAATTCTAGTGACACGGTCAGAAATTCTCCATCATCCACACGTTTTCAGTCTTGACCGACGTGGCGATGGCAATGTGTCGGCCGTCGGGCGACGGTATTCCAGAAGTATAGGGCCCTCCCTCATTTGACCTGAGCACGTGGACAGCCCCAGCAAGCGAAATGTGGAGCAGCAAAGCTCCTGAGGAAGCGGCCGCCGGCACGTAAAGGCTCCAACTATCCGCAGCCCACGCGATCGGTCCAGTATCGTGATCCCACGTTGGTATCTTTACTTCTCGCAGCAGTTCGCCTTTGACCGAGAGAATCTGAAGTGGACTAGCCGTATTTCTAATTACTGCAAGGCGGGTGCCGTCCGGCGAGAGCTTGATTGGGCCAGTGTCAGTCTCGGGGTCAACAGAAATTCGCGTAAGCTCAGCCCCCCTTCCTTTCGAAAGGTCAAAGCTCGTAATGACAACTTGCCTATGATCCTCGGTCCGTTCTGCGATTACGCACATGGTGGATGGCAACTTCGCACAGCTGGAATCAACCGGGTTCTTCACGGTAAACATTTCCTGGGACGGTCCGCCCGTGATCGGAACGCGCAGGAGTTGCCAGACTGAGTTGCCCCCCGATTTGACAAGTGTGAGATATATGAACCAGCGGCCGTCTGGACTTACGCAACAGGAAGCCCCCGGCGCATCTACCAACACTTCTGCAGCATCTTCACCCAAAGGCTGCGCATAAAACTTGTAATGGCCGCTTCGATTGGAAGCAAAAATGATCTTTTTGCTGTCCGGTGTCCAACCTATCGGGTAATCCCCGCTTTCGGTGAGCGTAAAGTGTCGCTCATTGGTGATTTGATCCCCTCCTGTCTTTAGGTCAGCTGCATCGATTGTTAATCGATATGCCCACTCAATAAATGTGAGCTTCTTCCCGTCGTTCGTGAAGCTCATGTGGCTCATGCAGACCCCAGGCCAGTGGGTCAGTTGCTGCGGTTTCTCCACAGGGTTACCGGTCTTCCGGTCAGTTTTTACTGTCCAAAAATTGCAGGCATTTCGGGAATTAGCTCCGTGCTCTTGCACGGCGAGGATAATTCGTCCGTCGGGTAGTTCCGCACCATCCAGCGGCTCGTTTGTGTCCAGAAAATCGGGAGAGAGTACAGTGCGGGAAATTTCCTTGCCAAGGTGATCTCCCTCCCAGTAGTGGCCGGTCGAGACCAGAGTAGTTCCGTTGTCACGAAGATAGCTCACTCGTTTACCGTCAGGAGACCATGTGAACACGCCGATACCGCTTTCATCTCCGCTTTCGAGAATTTTGTGCGCATGGCTGCTGTTCGAGTCCATTAGCCAGATCTCACGAGTACCCAACCGGCCCTTATTTGTTCGAAAAGAAATTAGTGCACCGTCCGGCGAATAAGAATCCGCCCAAGCCATATCACGAAGCTTCCGGAATGCTCCTGCCGGTATGGAGAATTCCCAAACGCTCATGCCTCCTCGCTTAAGGATCTCCCCCTCACTTAAGAGGGCCACATCAACTCCAGAGGGATGGGCATTTGCCAAGAATCTAGTGCCGTCACGAGACCAGGCATAGTCAGCGAGAGACAATTCCATATTTCCTGTCCGCAACTGCTCGGGAATGGTGATCGTCTGAGTCTTGCCGGTGGCTATGAGTTTCAGATGCATCCCTGTCCGATCTGTGTAAAGAAGGGACCGTCCATCTGGAGATATCTCCGCACCCGTAATTTTGTTTTCAGAAGAATTTGCTGTCAGTTGCGTAAAGCGGATAGGAGGCGAGAGCAATTGCCGTTGGAGGCGCGCGAACCAAAAGGTCCCGATGAGCATGAATAGCACGAGAGTGCCTGCCGCGGCTGCCCACCAGCGCGAACGACGGGACCTAAGGTCACGTCTGAGGGTTTCCAAATCCGCTCGAATTTCGGACGCACTTTGATAGCGAGCCGCACTGTCAGGTTCGGTGCACTTTCCGATGATCTTCTCGAATTTCCACGACACCCGATTCCTTAAAGTTTTGCTTTGAGTTCGTTTGAGTTTCGCATCAGTAAAGCTTGATCGGCCTTCGGTCACTCTCGGAGCTCGCCCCGCCGCCATTTCGCGGAGGACCAATCCGAAAGAATATAAGTCAGTGCGCGCATCGAGTGTTTCCCCACGAGTCTGCTCCGGTGACATGTATGCCGCGGTGCCGATCGCTATTCCTGTGCGGCTCAAGAAGGGATCGTTCGACTCCTTGATTCTCGTTGTTTCGTGATCGCCCGGCTCAGCATCCTCGCGCAATTTCGCGAGTCCGAAGTCCAAAATCTTCGCCTGCCCTTTATTTGTCAGGAAAATGTTCGCTGGCTTTATGTCGCGGTGAATAATTCCATGACGATGAGCGGCTTCGAGTCCTTCTGTAATCTGAATGGCAACGTCCAATAGCTTGCCTTGACCAAATGCATGATTGCGTTGGTCAACATCGGCGATGATCTCCCGAAGTGTTCGTCCTTCCAGCAGTTGCATCACCAGGAAAGGCTGGCCCTCATGCTCTCCAAATTCATGGATTGGGCAAATGTTTGGGTGTTCCAAAGCCGATGCCGCACGTGCTTCGCGCTCAAATCGTCGCAAGGCGGCGGGGTCTTTTGCGGATTCTTCCGGTAGAAATTTGATAGCTACCTGCCGCCCTAACCTGATGTCCTCTGCACGGTAGACCACCCCCATGCCCCCACCGTCTAGGCCTTCCAAAATGCGGTAGTGCGAAACCGTTTTGCCGGTTAGGGCGAATGCTGCACGAGTAAATTCGGCACCAATTGCCGCCTGCACTTGGCTCCGCGCGCTGTTATCGAAGGCGAGCAACTGTTTGACCTGGTCACGCAGGTCCGTATCGTTGCCACATGCGAGTTCTAGTAAAGTCGGTACGGCACTGAGGATCGGATTCGACCACGCGATGGAATATCTCCTCGATCTGTGCCCAGCGTTCACGGAGTCAAAACTCACCTACTCGTTTCGCATTTCTTTGTGAAGCCAAGCCTCGGCCATCCTCAAATCTCGGCGCACCGTAACCGCAGAAATGTCCAGTGCCTCCCCGATCTCGTCTATGGAAAGTCCGGCGAAATAGCGCAGCTCGACGGCCTTGCACTTGCGAGCGTCAAACTTCTCCAGTGCGCTGAGACCAAGGTCGAGAGCCAGTAGATCGGGGCCTCGCTGTCTCTGAAAGCTGATCGCCTCGTTAAGAGGCACCGTCAGAGCTGCACGTTTTGCCGCCCATCTACACCGTGCATGGTCCACCAGGATTTGTCGCATTAAGCGTGCCGCAACCCCAAAAAAATGTGCCCTGTCATGCCAGTTTGGACTCTTTTGATCAACTAGGCGGAGATAAGCCTCGTTGACAAGCGCTGTTGGTTGCAAGGTATGCCCGCGACGTTCTTTCCGCAGGTAACTGGCGGCGATTAGACGAAGCTCCTTATAGACGATCGGCGTGAGATCGCGAAGAGCCTCCTGCATCGCCTTTTGCCCACAGGGCAAGCAGTTGTGTGACATTGTGAGTGGCGGACATAGACTGGCTCCGTGGGCGCCCCAAGTAGCCCAATTGTGCCTCATTTTACAACGACTTACGTAGATCTCCGCCCTTCATAGCGAAATCCGATCAAGAATTTTTTCCTATCGGGAATGATCGTTTTCGGCTTCGGTTTCCGCATGTGTTCAGTGTGAAAGGCCCACTTGACAAAAGTGGGCGGCACCGGAGGTCTTGAACAATGACAAGAAGTCTCATTCGAGCATTTCAGCGGGTGGCGCTTGGCGCAGTGCTCCTTGCCAGCACCATACCTGCGCATGCCACGTTCCCAGGCAAGAACGGACGAATTGCCTTCGTTGCTGGACCCGATATTTACACGATGAATCCCGACGGCAGTGACGTAAAGCAGCTCACCAACCTCGGACCGGATAGCGGTGCATTTTGGGAGTCCTGGTCGCCCGACGGCAAGCAGATCGTGTTTAACGAGTACCGTCCTCCGGACTTCGTGGGTCAGATCTGGCTGATGAACGCCGATGGTAGCAATCAGCGTCTCTTACTGGCGGAACTGACTTCGATGAGGAAAGACCGAGCTTTAGTCGGATGGCAATTCGGTGATTTTCAGCCGATGTCAGGATCACGAACCTTGTTCACTGTTCAGATTGAGTCGATGGGGCGGCAACATAACTCAGATCACTGCAGCTCGGAATTAGCGAGTTCAGCGACTATGTCGCCAAGTACTCGTTGAGGAAGCTTGCGTTTACCGGTGTTCGCCACAATGGCATTATTTGTGCGATCGAACTTATGGACAGCCGGACAATAATTTACGACGCCTCACGCCCGCACCGCTCGCTGCGAGGCAGCCAGATTGGTCACCCGACGGACGACGAATTGCCTTTTCTACCCATTGTCGGGGTTTTGACGGTAATCCTGAAAACGAAGAGATCTGGGTGGCTAACACCAAAGGAGACGCTTTGCATCGCGTTACTAAGAAACGGAGATCAGTACTTTTCGGGACCTCACGATTTTCATCCCTCCTGGTCACCACAGGGCGATGCGATCGTCTTCGAGCGCGACGCTCCCGACTTTTCCGACTCTGGAATCTTCATCGTAAGATCCGACGGGAGCGGACCCAGGAAGATACTCTCACTTGGCAGATCACCTAGAGCAGGGACTCTGCAGCGACCACGAGGTCAAAAGTTGGATAGCAGCACGGCGGAGCGTCGTCTGAAGCAGATTGAATCTGGCGGTGCCATGCCACAGTGGGGCCCAGCAGCGAACTAGCATGACTCGACAATCCAGTTTCGCCGAATAAGAGAGGTGCAATGTGGAAATACTCAGAAGCTTCCGCCGTTACGCTGTAAGCACGGTCTATGTTCTGCTCGACCATCACGGTAATTACCTCGCCTGTCTTAGCTGCTCATCCCGGCAAGAACGGGCGGATCGCATTCGTTGCTAGCCTGACGGGAACGAATCAGCTTTATACCATTAACCCTGATGGAAGCGATCTATTTCAGGTGACCAATCTGCCACAAGCCAATGATGGTCTCGCCTGGTTTCCTGATTTTTCACCTGATGGCCAGCGGATCGCCTTTGCTCACGATATGACTGGCAGATTGGAGCTTTACATTATCAATGCGGATGGCACTGGCCTGACCCAGATAACTCACGGTGGCGGTCTCGTCCCTCGTTGGTCTCCGGATGGCAGCCATCTCGTTTTCAGTAGGCCTGTAGACATCTCTTCCTCATTTCCCGGCGTCGGAGTGGGTGTGATTGCCACGATCAAGGCTGACGGTACCGATGAGAAACTGCTCAGCAGCCGAGTGTGGGACAGCCTCGATGGTGAATACACGCCGGATGGAAAGCACATCATTTTTGAGACTCAGACGGATGGATACGTAGCGGCGCTTTGGATCATGAACACCGATGGTTCACACCAGAGGAGGCTAACCGATCCGGAGCTGCAGGCGGGCTATCCGGACATCTCGCCGGATGGCAAGCAGATTATCTTTTACAACAATCAGAATTCTCCTAAGCTAAACAATATCTTCAAGGTGAATATTGATGGCGAGGGCGCGAAGCGGCTTACCGGGCCCGGCCCCTTGGATACGTTGGCCGCGTATTCGCCGGATGGAAGTAAGATTCTGTTCATGAGCGATCGGCGATCGCCCGGCACCAGTTTCGATATTTTCATCATGAACGCCGACGGCTCCAACCAGACGCTGCTGATCGAAGGCGGCCTTATACCGAATTGGGGTCCAAAACCGCAAGATCGCTGAGGAGAAATCTGACAGTGGCCGGATAGAGAACGGCCCAGCCCATCAGAGAGGTCGAATGTCAGGCGTTTCGCACCGTATGCGACGTGCTATCCCCGAGCAAGGATTTGCCCGGCGGGCATGCCGGAAGGGGATCCATGTTGCAAACGCTACACCAGCGCTTTTTGTGAGGGAACGCCAACTGATGCATCGCACGATGAAGCCCCTCAGAACTTTAGCTCGGCTTTCAGCTGAATCATTCTGGGGGCCACGTCGATGGGGGCCCAAGGAGGCCCAGTGCCCAGAATACTCGTTGGCGGCTGTTGTAGGTAAAAGATGAGCCCTGTTGGAGGGCCAAGTCCTCCGACAGGAAAACCGAAATTGGGGTGATTGAAGAAGTTGAAAAATTGGAAGCCGACGCGGAATGTGGCGCCTTCCCAACGAGAAAGTTTCGTACTCTTCATGATTGTGAAATCTGAATTGAAATAGTGCGGTCCTCGAAAACGATTGCGCCCCTGCCTGAAAGACACTGTTGGACCGTCGCAGACGCCCACAGCTCCTAGGCGGCCAACATCAAATCCGGTTTCGCATCCCGGTTGCACAAAAAGTGCATTTGGGCCAGGCGTAATCCAATCGGGCAGGGTCTGAGTGGGAAGGCAAGGATGTGTAGCAAGTGGAAAGGCTGCGCCCTTGCTGCATGGCGGGCTATCACCTAGAGGGCGAACCGGTACACCATACAACAGTGAGAAGTAGTTCTTCTTAACCAAATCCGGTGGAGGGGAGATATCCGAGACTGTGTACGGTAAACCTGTCCGCCAAAAAACAGTGCCAGATACCTGCCAACCATTTACCAAAAAATTAGGTCCGCGCCTGCCCAAAGCTGCTTTAACGGGAAGCTCCCAAACATAGTTCGCATTAAACGAGTGACGCACATCATAGTCTGCGGATCCGTAAGCTCCGCGCAGGTCGTTCGGGTCCTGCGGACTTAGAGGGTACGGTTGTCTAAACCAGTTTGAGAACGGAGCAGTGCCGCCATTCGATACTTCATCAAGGGCATGGCCGTAGGTGTAATTGGCCTGGAATAGACCCTCGCTCCCGCGACGGAATCGGTGCTGCAAAGAAACCACCATGCCGCTGTAGTTTGAAATACCTTTTGTATCAAGTTGTTGCACTTCGGTGAATCGAGGGTCAGGTGCACAGTCTGGAACCGGATCGGGGCAGCGCCCCGCAGGCAAGGTGCCGAAGCCCCACGCGTTTGCGCTGGGATTCAAAACGAGTTCGTGGATTCCATGATGGCCAAAATAGCCGACGCTGAGCGATGTATGTGCGCCAAATGCCTGCTGCAATTGCAGGCTCCATCGCTGGTACTGTGGTTCATGGGTGTGCTTTTCTGAAACATTTATGTTGGGAGGAACGAAGTTGAGGACTGAGTTTTTGATTTGGGCCAAGGTTTCGCCAGAGGCAAACGCGTTGACAAATGCTGCGTTAGAGGCGGCAGTCTTCGCGAATAGGCTATTGTCCTCACCTGGCGACAGAACGTCTCCCGTGACGGTGAAGGAATTCATGAGCGGAGGATTTCCCAAAAAACTCCATGCCACACTATCTACCGAATCGTAGAAAACACCGATTCCGCCGCGCAGAACCGTATTGTGTTTCACACCAAATGGCTGCCAGGCAAAGCTGAATCTAGGCGACCAAAGAATACTGTCGAGACCCTGGAACGCTCGTTTCTGATTCACGAGGATGGCCTGGTTGTATGGCTGGTTGGGATCATGGCTTACTGCGTTAAACGGTCCGGTCAGACGCGCAAAGCAGTGCGTTTCACAGACGAGATTCGATTGGTGCTCCGCTCGGACCGTCATTGTCATTGTCAGTCCAGGACGGGTACGCCATTCATCTTGGGCGTAGACCCCGAGGTGATACCAGGAGGTTGGGTATCTCGTATTGGATTGAAAGCCGTGGAACAATTGGCTGAAATCAGCTGGGGAATTCGGATCCGCGCCTCCTTGATAAAAGGCATCTATCGTAGTCACCAAAAATCCAACATCGGCGGAGGAGGAGGAAGTCGAGCTCATTCGGTCTAAATTCAGCCCAAAGTCGATTTTGTGTCTTTGTCCGGCTCTTACAAAATCGTCCGAGATCTGGTACTGCACCACACCGTTTCGCGCCTGGTAGCTATTGCCTGGCTCTGCAAGTTGTTCGGGTGGGGCAAAGAAGATATGCGTTGGCAGGGTTGCCACAGCCTTTGCAAGGTCTGATACTCCGCTCGAATAGTTGATGTGTCTGTAGGCGAATAGGAACTGATTCGCTGCCGAGCCGCTCAATGTATGCGTTTCGACGGCTTGGATTTCCCACGACCTTTGTTGATTGCCGACATCGAACACAGTGTTGATGGGACTTAAGAGTTTCGTATGACCGCTGTTGTTCTGAAAACGCCAGTAGATGCGGTCGCTTTGGGTAGGATTCCAATCCATGCGGCCAGCGGTCAGAGTATCCTGCCTGGGCGTGCCAACATTAGCCAGAAAATGCGTCACGCACGGGACACCGGCAGGAAGCAGAGATACAAGCGAGGGCCCCGCGCAACCGAGGTCGCCGGGCACGAAGCTGCCGGGTAATGCCGAACTTGCGCCGGGAGCCGAATTGTAAAGGTCAAAGACCTTTTGATAGAAGGCGTGCGACGCAGAGGTGGCCCCGAAACGCTTATCAATATTCTGAATCGTGGCGGCTTGAAACTGGGGGCTTGCGATCATTACCTGGGCAACGGAAGGGATCAGTACCCGCAAACCTTCCGTATCAAAAAAGAAAAAAAACTTGTTCTTTCTGATCGGACCTCCAAACGAACCGGCCCACTGATTGGCGACATCAAACGGACGTGGAATGCCGTATGCATTGTTGAACCAATCGTTCGCATTGAACACGCGGCCATTCCAGTAATATTGCGCGTTGCCGTGAAATTGGTTGCTCCCAGACTTGGTGATGAAATTGATGTTCCCGCCTGCGGCATTGCCAAACTGGCCGGAGTACCCCGTGCTTACCACCGTAGCTTCCTGAACTTGGTTCTGCCCCAGCAATAAGCCGAGAGCTCCAGTTGGAGGATTATCGACTCCGTCGATTGAATAAAGATATGAAGTGCTCGGCATCCCGAGAATCGAGAAGTTCATCCCGGTCGAGTTGGGACCGTCCGTATTCATTACGACGCCGGGAGTGGTCTGCACAATATAGGTGAGGTCATTGCCCGGATTGGGGACCTCGGAAATTTGCTTCTGGCTCATTGTGGCAGACGCGTCACCATTCTCGGCCTGAACGAGTGGAGCTTGATCCGCCACGACGATCTCACTACGGGCGTCTCCAACCCTTAGGGTGATATTCACCGAAACGACGGGGCCCAGCAGAACTTCGACTATCCGTCTCGCTTCGCGAAAGCCAGGATGATTCACAGTTAGCGTGTAGGTTCCGGGTGCTAAGAAGAAGAATTGGTATGTGCCTTCACGGTCGGTCTTGCTGGTTTGAAATATACCCTTGGCCTGATTCTTAATCTCAACATCTGAATCGGCAATGACTGCGCCGCTCTGATCGATGACCATGCCGGCGACAGCGCCGGAGGCAGTCGTCTGAGCACTCGAGTCTGGGCAGAAAACAAGAGAGGTAGCAATGAGAAGAATAAGAAAGAACAATGGGCGCGGCCGCCACGCTCTCATCGAAACACCCCAAAAGCCAAAGCTTAGTAGAGCGGCATCATAGCGTAAGTTGGCCTAAAACGCCCGATTCTCTCCAGTTTCAAAGGGCTACACCAGAGTTGAATTCCTAGTCTGGCGCTCATTGATGAAACAGACACACAAGATCATCAACAAGACGAATCTAGGAGCGAGTTGTGCCCGATTTGCTGAGTCGCACATATTCTCGCCGCCCGCGCATACTTTATCGTGAACCGCCCGGCGGGAGGCCTTTTCTCATGCTCTTCTTGATGCGTTGCAGCACCTCACGCGTTAGACGAACACTCTGATCCGATGACCGGGTAAAGAGATTCGGAGCCACAGTGGATACGGTCTCTCCGGCTTCTCCATCAGGGATCAGGATAGCCGTATGTACATCACCGTTGGATGTAAATCCGCGGGCAACGATCTCACCTCGGTCGGTGATGAAGTCGGCTTCGAATAAATCGAGAGTTGATCCAGACGAGATCGTGTTGAGATCAACCATCGCGCCCGTCAACGGATCAAACTGTCCATTTTCCGACTGTCCGACGATCAAGCCTCGCGAATTGATTGCGTTCGTATAGCTGCTGTACCCATCGGGGAGCACGCCAAGATCTGTGATCGCGCCCTTCTGCCATTTCCACGCGTGCTGGACGAAGCATGTCTCGAAATCAAAGCACGCAGGAGCATTTGGGTCTGGAACATCAGTATTCACACCTTGTTGCCCTCGATGAGGAAGAACCATTCTTCTTGTGCATAGTGCAGATGGCGCACCGGTCCGCCTTGCGGAACATTGCGATGCTCTATCAGAAAAAAACCGGCTTGGGTGTCTTTGGTAAGGACCTTGAAATCTAGGTGCGTGCCTGCACGCGGTCCATGATGCTCCGTCCCGGTCGCGTCCGCGCCCGCGGCGACAAACACTGGCTTTCCCAACGGGCTTGCAACTTGAGCGAACGATGTCAACGGCGGGGCAAAAGGCAGCGCCACCGCTAGCTTTACGAAATCACGGCGTTCGACGCTTCTCATGGCAGAAATGCTACTCCTTGTCCGCGAGACCTGCACGCGTACCGCGCACAAATCGACGCACTGCTGGCCAGCGCACAGAGTAGCGCCAATAATACCCAAGCGGCAAATTGCACGAATACCGCCACTGATCGAATCTTTTGAATTTCCCGGATCTCGGGCAAACCCGAAGCAAGCGGATTTTCGTTCTGATGGGCCATCGGTCCACGCCTGGGACTGGCGGAGATCAATGGGTCGCTGGCAAGCGGCATGGGTGAGATTTAGGGCCGACGCTAGGCGAACATCGGCGCTGGTCACAGAATGGTCACAAAACTGGGGCCACTCTGCAAAGTTAAGTTGTTGAAGGACAAGGGGGATAAGCTGGTAGTACGCAGCCCTGAAAAGGCTGGCGTCGGGGGTTCAACTCCCTCCCTGGCCACCAAGTCTCATGACATCAATTACTTGCTGTCCATTTCTAATCTTTTACATCGAATCAATATTTTGAAAATCGATAATGATCGATCTTCGCAATCTTCTGTATTTCTTACGGTTAGCGGTTGGAAGAGCGCAGCCCAGTAGAGCTTGGCGTCTACGGATTTCACCTTGAAACGTGAAGATTGGAGACAGCGGTAGTTTCAACTCCAACTGACTTAGTCGTTCGGTAAAATCGAGAGAAGAGCTGGAGAGATGACCATTCACCCGAATTGGACGTTCGCCGCCTTCTGGGGAGGTATATGCCGCGTCCTCGTAAACAACGCTCTCGCGGGCGGGACGACGATTTGCATGGCAATGCTCCCGATGAGTCGGGGGTGGTGCTCCTGCTAATCGACGTAATCAATGATCTCAGCTTTCCAGACAACAAAAACCTCGTTCGCCGGGCAGTCGCGCTGGCGAAGTCGATAGCCAAACTGAAGAAGCGATGCAAGAAGTTGGGTATCCCCGCAATCTACGTCAACGACAATCGGGGCCGATGGCGTTCTGATATCTCCGCCGTATTGCGGCATTGCCTACACGCGCAATCCCCTGGCCGCAAAATGACGAAATTGCTAATTCCTGAAGCGGACGATTACATTGTTTTGAAGCCTAAACATTCACCGTTCTATGCATCACCGTTGCAGACGATACTTGATTACATCGGTGCTCGGGTTGCGATCGTCGTCGGCATAACAACGAATGCCTGCGTCCTGATCGCCGCTGGTGATCTGCACGTCCGGGATTTCCGATTGTTCGTGCCGGCGGACTGTGTGGCTGCCCTCACAGAGCGCGAACACCGGCGCTCACTCGACGTCATGAAGAACAGCTTTTACGCCGATACGACGTCCTCTTCGCGGCTCGACTTGGAACGACTCAAAAAATAACCGTAGGCTGTTGTGAACGGGCCTTGCTACGTTTTCATCAAGACTTGTCTACTCTTCGTATTCATCTGATCCAAGCACCCAGACAAACGACTGGACATCGATCAAATCTCGAGGACGAAGGTCACGGAGGTCGTGTCCGATCTCATCGGCAAAAGCGAGAAGACTGGAGTATGTTTCCCACGACGGGCAAGAGCGGTAGCGAAAGTCGAAACCGTATTCTTCGGCGGCCAAGCGGGTGACCGTAGGTTTCAGGAAGATATGACTTTCAGGCTGAGCAATGAATCCGAATACGGTGGTCACTGGCCACGTAAGGACTCGACTCTGCTTGCGAGGCAGTGCTGCGACAACCTCACACCACTGAGTGAATTTACTTTGTAGCGTACCAGAACCGTAGAGCAGCGCATAAAGACCTTCGGCGAAATCGCGCGCTCCCCGTTCAGATTTTAAGGCGTCCCGAATGGCCATCTTCTCAAACGAAAAGAGAAGATTCGTGCGCGACTCAATTTTGATGGCCTCCATCCCGATCTCGAGAAACCGCCCTTGCGACAATTTCGACCTGTACGCGTCACGATTCAGTGTCGATTGCCACTCTTGATGTGCCCGCCACTTGTATCCGCGTTCCCACTCCAGGTAGGTCTCGTCGCGAAAGCCGCCAGGGAAAAACCTTAGAAACTTTCGTTTGCAGCGCGCGGCTCTGGATCGCGCTGGAAGGGAGGCAGATCGAAAATACCCGGCGTTGCCAAGACTAGCGCCCATTGCAGTACGTGTTTTGATTCATCTGTGGCGAAAGGGTTTGGTCGCTCATTGGTCTTAGTTGCCAGAATCCTGCTAAGTCAAATCTTCGAAGAACAAACCTCCAATATCCGAGGCTGTGCTTTTGCCCGCCGCTATCGGCGAGGACCAGTGGGATGGGTTTGATTTAGCTTGTTGATAATCTCCTCGCTCGGGTTGCCACCCTTACACACTGGATGTCCGAAACCACTGCTGCTTACGCCATTCTGAATATCGAAAATGAGATTGTCGCTTGGGCCGGGCGCGACCCCCATTGGCACGGCATTGAGTCCTAAGGTCTGACGGGTTTTCCAGGCGATTACGTGATCGGCACAAGATGTGTCTCCACTCACTCCCAGGCCGCCGACAATTTTTCCATTCTTGTCATACAATGCCAGCCCTCCACCGAAAACGATGACTCCTCCCACTGCCTTTCCCACGAGGGGGTCATCGGATTGACCGAACTTTTGTGGATCACCGGCAAATGCGGAGTTTGGATCAGGACCGCTCACGATACTGTACAGAGAGTTTCCGGGTTGAGCAGCGGAATAGACATTGCCGCTCGAAAGCGCAAAATTGTCGGTGCTGAAGGCATTTGCCGTATTCGCCTTTTCTGCGGAGATCAGCCGACTACCTGGCCATTCGGCGCCCCGATTTGGGCCGGTAAACACCACGGCACAAACTATGCCATCGCGGTTCACTACCGTCCCCCATTCCTGATTCCCGAGTCCGCCGTTCGCCCCCTTGCCCTCTTTTACAGCACTTGTTAAAGCCGTCTTGAGCTTGTTATAGTCCGGAAGCTTCGAACAATCCTGCGGGTTCTGAGCAACAGCAGAAAATGAGCTTACGAATGCGAAAAATGCGGCCGCCGCACGCGAGGATATTAATAGGGGCATGAGTGTCTCCTGTTTGGTTTCATCGTATGGTGTACAAGTATGCCGCAATGTCGCGGCTATCCTGGTCGGTGACTCCCATTTCCGGCATTGCGGTATGGGGTTCTACTTGTCGGGGATGCTGAATCCACAGCATTAGATTGCCGGGAGTATTCGGAAGTTCGCCGGCAATGTAATAGCGTTCGCCGATGCCGTCAAGGCTCGGACCGATCAAACCCCGCGCTCCAGCAACGCCGGAAATTTCGTGGCATGTATTGCATCCATATTTACGAATTTCGGTTTTCCCGGAGCGAGCATCGCCTCCGCTGGTAAGTGTTGCGGCTCTCTCGACCTCAGTGCGACTCGGCCGGTCACACGCGCTCGATATCGATAGGAGAACCGCGGAGAGCAGAATCGGTATTGTTCTCACTCGACGCCTCCCTCCGACAAGCGACCGAGTTCCGCAATGCGTGTGTATTGCCATCTTGTCTGCGACTCGTTCATCCACTTGACGAGCAAGACGAGGGCAACAATCAGCAGCAGTGTCCCGGCTGGAATCCACATGATCAATCCACCAATCTGTTGATCTTCCAGTGCGCTAACATGCCATGCCGGAGCTGTCAGCACGTAGGACGAATACCAGGGACGCGGTGCAAACGTGAGCAACGCTCCGAGTACGCTGGTATGCAGGATTGTCGTGAAGACGTAAACCAAGCCTCCGCCATAACCCAGAGAGGGAGTTCGGTTTACCAACGGCCACCAAAAGATCAGTGCCGTTGCTAGAAAAGTCGTATGTTGCGCGCCGTGAATCCAGTCGCTGCGCAATGTTTGATCGAACAAGAAAGGAATATGCCAGATCCACAGTGCCAATGCGGATACCAACCATGCCGAGAGCGGGGCCGAAGCGAAGGCCCAGAGCCTCTTGAAAGTTCGCGAGCGCCCAATGCTGACGGCCGCCTCGCGCCAGCCTGACGGCATTGCCCACAAAAATGTGATTAGGGGTCGTCCGAGTACGAGCAGCGGAGCCGAGACCAGCATCAGAATCTCGTGCTGCGTCATGTGCACCCAAAACAGTTGCTCGCCGAGTTCATGGAGTGGGGAATCCAATGCGATGACCAGTGAAACCCAGCCGAGACCGAACGAAAGTATCCGCCCAAGCAATGATCGTCGACGGGTGGTCCGTCGTAGCATCTTTGTTATTCCGATACCGTACAGAACCGCCGTTAGCAAGCAAGGGAATCCAAACGAAGGGCGGCCATGTCCAATCGGTTGCCAGCGCATGTCCAGTTTCTGTTAACGACCAAGCCGGCGTCGCCCAGAGGACCGCCAGTGTCCCTACCGCTGCGACTTGAATTTGTTTCACTGACATTTCATTCACACGGACCAAGAATCCAGCGCGGGACCGAGCCCGCGATGACTACCAGAGCAAAGGACAGACTAAATACCATACCTAGAAGCGCCTGAAAGTGCGCACGATCGAAATGGCTCCCGCCTTCTTCCGATGTGGTACCGGGAAAGCGTTTGAATTCCACCCACCCAGTTGCAAAGCCAGTCAGCGCAATTGCGAGACAGACGATGCTGATGACATGCAGCACATAATGATGACCGGTTGAACAACTGTGCCGTTCGAGCATGTAGCTAAAACCAAGGTCGAAGGCCCATGCCGCAAAACCCGCGATCAGACTCCACCATAGTCCCAGTGGTGTTCGCCCTGCCTGGATCTGCTGTTCAGACTTCGCCATGATTCTCCCTACAGAAATCGAGTCGTCCCGTAAATCAGCACATCAACCATCAAACCCGTGACCACCACGAAATACCAATAGTCGGAATTGATCGCGGCATCGGCAAGGCGCGTCCCCTCCATTTTTGGAGTAAATGAAATAGCGAGAAGAACTAGCGTTTCGATCAGTTCTGTCACAAGATGCCCCGAATGCATTCCAATCAGAACCCATACCGTGGACGAGTAGGCGTCGTCTGTCCATCGGCAATTCAGGGCGCTGAACTCGAAGACGCGGAGTACGGTGGCCGCAAGCGCAAACAACGCGAGAACAAGAAGGCCATTTCGGACTGCGCTTCGATTACCTTCCGGAGCGCGTTTCCTTACCATCCAGGCCGGAATGATGCTCAGGAGAAAGATGACAGCGTTGGCTGCGCCATATTTCAAAGCTGGCGGTAAGTGCCCGGGAGGCCAGTCCGTGGAGCGCGTTCGCAGATAGAAGTACGTCGCGAACATCAGGGCAAACATCATGCCCTCGATCGCCATATAGAACACGTTTGCTAGCCATGTCGTATTGCGGTGGCCAAATGCTACGCTCGGCAAACCGGAAACATCCAGCGTCAGTGGCCTTCGAATTGGGTCGTTTAACGAACCCATGATTCACCAGTTGGTCGAGGCGTTGGGGATTGTCCGCGCGGCCAGAGCCATCCGATTAAAGTAGCTATGACCGGCGGCTGCTCCAATGGGAACTGCCCACGGCGTAAAAATCGATCCCACGAATGCGGCGGATACGGTAAGCGCGCTCAAGAATGGCCAGATGCTTGGACCGGGATCCTCGTCCTTATGTTGCGGATCCGCATCGAGACTGTGAGTTACCAGTGTCTCGCGTATGTCGTCGCGCAGCCCCACTACAACGGGTTGATCCGGTGGATCCTCCCACAAAGGATCCCGGCCACTTACGGTTGGCACATGAAGAAAGTTGTAGGGCGGAGGCGGAGATGACATGGACCATTCGAGGCCAGCGTCTCCCCAAGGATTGTTTCCCGCGATTTCCCCTACTCGCATGCTGCGGAAAACATTGACAAGGAAGACCAGCAACCCGGCAGTCATGAAAACAACCCCACTGGATGCGAGTATGTTCAATCCCTGCCAATGCATGTCCGGGCCGTAGGTGTAAACACGACGGGGCATGCCGCGCAATCCCAGAAAGTGCAGAGTGAAGAATGTGATATTGAAGCCGATGAAGAAGAGCCAGAAATGCCACTTTCCCAATGTCGCGTTAGCCATTCGTCCCGTCATCTTCGGGAACCAGAAATAGATGCCGGCGAACATCGGGAAAAGAGCGCCGCCAATCAGCACATAGTGAAAGTGAGCCACGACAAAGTAGGTATCGTGGACTTGCAAATCGACGGGCACGGAGGCCAGCATGACTCCCGACAGTCCACCGATCAAAAAAACGAAGAAAAAGCCGAAGCACCATAGCATCGGTAATCGAAGCTGCAGCCGCCCGTACCATATGGTCGCCACCCAGCAGAAGAACTGTGCCCCGGTGGGAATCACAATCATTAAGCTCGCGGCCGTGAAGAAACTTTCGCTCAACTGAGGCAAGCCCGTTGCAAACATGTGGTGGACCCATACGCTGAACCCGATAAATCCCGTAGCTACGACAGAGACCACAATCGGCGTGTATCCGAAGATGCGACGCCGCGAGAAGCACTCCACCAACGTTGAAACAATGGCGGCTCCCGGAAGAAAAATGATGTAAACCTCGGGGTGTCCGAAGAACCAGAACAAGTGCTGGTAAAGGAGAACGTCTCCGCCTTCCGCAGGATTGAAAAAGTGCGTGCCCACCAATCGGTCCAGCAGCAGCAGACCGCTGGCTACCATTACTGCAGGCATCGCAAATATGACGGCTATGGAGATCACCAGCTTCTCCCAGAGCAGGATGGGCATGCGATTGAGAGTCATTCCGGGTGCGCGATGCCGCAAGATTGTGGTTGCCAGGCAAATGGCGACACCGAGGGCGGAGACCTCCGTGAAGGTGATCATCTGAGACCAGATATCGGCGCGATGTCCTGGAGAATAAGCCGGACCGGAGAGAGGCACATACGCGAACCAACCAACATCAGGCCCAGTATTAGTTAGGAAGCCGCCCCAGAGAACCAGGGCTCCGCCGACGTAAAGGTAATAGCTGAAGGCATTCAACCGCGGGAATGCGATGTTGCGAGCACCGCACATCAGGGGAACAACGTAGACGCCGAATCCCTGGAACATCATCGGCACGGCGAATAAGAAAATCATCGTACTGCCGTGCATGGTGAAGACTTGGTTATAGAGATCCGGACCCATCAGCGAACTCTCAGGCCGGATCAGTTGCAGCCGGATCATCGCTGCCAGTACACCGCCCAACGATAAAAAGATGAAGGCGGTCACCATGAAGCGGATGCCGATATCGGTGTGATGCGTGTTACAAAACCATCCCCAGAGACCCTTTGGTTGACGCCATGTGCGAGCGAGACGCTGAGCGAGTTCCGATTGGCCAGTGTCTTGATCATTCGCGACGATAGGTTCTGCAACTGCCACGTCTCTGCTCCTCAATGAAGGGACAGTAAGTAAGCGATTACGGCCTGAAGGTCATCCGGGTCCAGCGGATTCGGCGACATTTGAGTCCCGGGCTTAATGCGCTGCGGGTCGACGACCCATCCCGCTAATGCGCCCGCCGCATTGGGCAGCGTCTCGGCCGCGATCATATTGCGGCTGGCCAGATGGGTGAGGTCGGGACCCAATCGCGACCCGGCATCCGTGCCACGAATCGTATGGCACATCACACAGGCATGAGTGAGAAAAACTTCGCGCCCCCGAATGGCTTCGGAGGTCGACGGTTCGGCCGCAGTCTTCAGCTGTTGCTGCTGCCATACCTGAAACTCATTAACGGACTCCGCAATGATCGAAAAACCCATGTGCGCATGCTGCAAGCCGCAGAACTCGGCGCACTGACCGTGATAAATTCCAGCCCTATCGATCTTGAACCAGAAAGCCGACGAGTATCCGGGCAGCAAATCACGTTTGCCAGTAATATTTGGCGCCCAAAAGCTATGGATCACGTCCTTTGAATTGGTCAAAACGACGATCGGCGTTCCCACCGGGACGTGAATCTCATTGGCAGTGGTTACCGTCTGGTCCGCCTGTGAATTTGGATAAGTGATTTCCCACCACCATTGGTGGCCGGTGATTTGGATGGTGACTGGATTTTTGGATGTCAGTCCTTCGACACGCTTGCCGGTGAACACGCTTAGTACAAGAATGACGAACAACGTGATCACGGTGATACCGAGCGCGGTCCCAACTCCCCAGCCCGCTCGACGTTCTGCTTTTTCATCTTTCTCAATGATAGGAAGCGGATGGCTGGCGACAACGCGTGCCTTCGTGCCCGCACCGGTGAAGACGACGATCATGAGGACAAAAACCGCGAAAAGAATCCAGAAGGTGAACCAGTACAACCATTCAATGTGTCCGGCCTGCGGGGCGGCAGGGTGCAACATGTTGTGACGACCGGGATCGAGAACCTGAGCCTGCGCCAACAAGTGTGAAGCGAGATTTCGTACGACGTTCACTTGGGTTGCTCCGGAACGCCGGTAATTCCGGTCGGGACCTGTTCAGGTGTGGAAGACTCGGCGGGCTTTATGTTCATCTGGTCGGTACGGTTTGGAGATACGCCCTTGGGAAGCAACCCCGCCATAGACCGAACGTAGGCGGCGATTTCCCAGGCCTGGTATTCGGGGATGCGATTTCGGAAAGATGGCATGCCGTTCGGCCTTCCTTGCATGATGGTCGCAAAGATATTTCCCGGTTGACTGCCATAGATCCAGTTTCGATCCATGAGAGGAGGGCCGATTCCGCCGCCGCCGTGTGCGTGACAACCGACGCAGTTATAGGCCTCGTAAAGTTTTTGGCCCTCGGATACGGCGTAGGCACTCTCCTGGTACATGTCGGAATTCGGTGGGATTGGAATTAAATTTGCTCCGGGATTCAGGCCGCTAATCTGAACGGTGTTTAGCGTGTCATTTGCAGGTGGAGGTTGGCGCAGAGTCCGATTTTCACGACTGCACGAGGCGAGCATCATCGTTGCTGCAAGCAGAGCACCGATTTGCAGGATGTGATGCATTACTTCGGGACTCCCTTAGGCGAGTCTGCGAGAGAAGATAGTGGTAACTGCGGAACTGCATAGTCATCAAGAATGGCACGGATGTCGGATCCACGATTCTAACGAGGATTTTTTCCAATTGATCACGCAGGGCTAGATTGCCCTTTCGGACACCCATCGAAATCGAAAAGGTAAAGGGCAGACCAGATGGATCGACGTCAGGTTCGAGCGGGGTAACTCGCAGCTTCTCGACCCACTTTCTTGGCGAAGTACCCCGCAAGAGGCCCCCAGACAATGGCGAGGTCGACGTTTTGATCAGCAACCGCCCGAACAATCGAGTCTGCACCGTCTCCGGTTGTGTCGAAGCCCGACAATCGTGCCTTGCAGTCCTCGCCGCGCAAGCGCCTCTCCGGGTGGCGTGTATTCTTCCTCCAAGACTTGCACTCCTATTTTCAAACCATGCAGTGCCGAAGAATCGAGCGACGGGATAGCAGGTCGTCTTGCCTGGCGACAAAAACATACGTCGACCTGTAATACGGGCTCGTGGTGAGAACGGGACCGATAGTTCGTGGGGATTCCGACTTACGAAGTCACATTGGGCCTTGTCGAGGTACTCTCGAACGAAACCACGGCCCATTCTCTGCCAAACGAAGGTGAGATGAGCACTCTAGGTTGCGTGCCACGAGTGCTGCGATGCGGTTTTCGAAGCCCGTTTGATTCCGGCTGGAAAATGGCATGTTATTGGGATCTGCGCATACGCGCAATTCACGAGTCTGGGCATCCACTCCCACTGCAGAAATCAGCAACAAGAAACCTAGCTACGAACTTACGGCAGGGCGAATACATAGAGCATTCCCCCTTTGTTCGTGTAATGCGGAAGATCCTTCATCGCTGCCGCGAATCCCAAAGCCGCGGATTCATCGCGAGCATCCAGCCCGCCGGCCACGATCGCTCCCGCCCAACCGCCGACTCCGGACAAGATGGCGACGTATTGTTTCCCATCTGGTCCTTTGTAGGTTGTGGGTTGGCCGATAATTCCGGACCCGGTTTTGAATTGCCATAGCAGTGTTCCGCTGTGCGCGTCGACGGCTTTAAACCATCCGTCAAGCGTCCCGTAGAACACGACGTCGCCCGCTGTGACTAGTGCTCCGCTCCACACTGGAAAATGATCGGGAATCGTCCATACGACTTTTCCCTCGACCGGGATCCCAGGCGGTGAATTCTCCTCCGTAGCCCCCGGGTGCGTCGTACATGCGGACATTAGCTCCCACGTAAGGAGTGCCGGCGATATAGTTCGGTGTGAGATCCTCTTCATCCATGCATAGATGGTTGTGGGGGATATACATCAGTCCGGTACGTGGAGAAAAAGCTGAAGGTTGCCAGTCCTTGGCTCCGGGTGAGGCGGGACACAAACCGCTCACAACTTTTCCCGTAATAGGCTTGTTCTCCGCAACGTACTGAAGCTGGCCTGTCTTCAGATCGACGCCACGGCTAGTCGTGATGGGAGCGAAGACGCTGGCCGACAGCACCTCTCCGGTGATGCGATCCAAAACGTAGATATAGCCGTTACGATCGGGATGTACCAGAACCTTCCGAGTTTGTCCGTGGATGGGAAGATCGAGAAGGATGTTCTCGTTTACAGCGTCATAGTCGTAAAGATCGTGGGGACTGAACTGATAAAACCACACCGCTTCGCCCGTGTCGGGATCGCGCGCGAAGATGCCGGCGGTAAATTTGTTATCGCCCGGACGTGCCTCGGCATCCCATGGCCCTGGGTTCGCGGTGCCGTAGTAAATCAGGTTGAGTTGCGGATCGTACGAAATCCAGCCCCATACGCCGCCGCCGCCAATTTTCCATGCGTCGGGCGGCCAACTCTTCACTCCTAAATCGTGGCCTTGATCCTGGGGGTAAAATGGCTTGAAACGGGAGCCGATTAGCACATCTTTGTCAGGCCCTGCGGTGTAGGCTCGCCAGGCGATTTTCCCGGTTTTTCCGTCAAGCGCCGTCAGCCAACCACGAACTCCGAATTCTCCGCCACTGTTTCCTACCAGGACTTTGCCTTTGACGACAAGGGGGGCCATGGTCATGCTCTCGCCCTTGTTGATGTCGCCAACGCGCGTTTTCCATACTTCCTGGCCCGTTTTGGCGTCTACGGCAACGGTCTGATTGTCCAGCGTGTTGTAGTAAATTTTGCCGTCGTCATAGGCAGCGCCTCGATTGACAACGTCACAGCATGCCACTCCTTGCGATGCGGGTGTTGGCAAGGGCTCGTACACCCACTTCATCGGAGCTCCTGGCTTAGTAAGGTCGAGGGCATACAGATTGTTCGGAAAGGGTGTGACGATGTACATCGTATTGTTCACGACCAGGGGCGCAGCCTCATGCCCGTGAGTCATGCCAGTGGAAAATGTGAAAGCGAGCTTCAGGTCCTTGGCATTTTTAGCGGTGATCTGATCGAGGGAACTGTAACGAGTGCTCGCGTAATCTTTTGCCGGACGAATCCACTGCCCATCATCTGTTTCGAGTTGACCTTGATAAGAACGAGGCTGGTAGCTTTGCTCGATTGCAGGCCGTTGCATCAAACCGGTTTGAGCAAATGCAGTGGCGGTGAGGAGACACCACAGAGGGGCAATCAGGGAAAGTGCAATGGATGCACAAGACTTTTGATAAATCGATAAAGACGCTTTGGAGGCCCCTTTCATTAGCGACTACCGAATCCGTTATAACGCTTTTGTGATGCAAGGCCCTCTTAAAGAGTTGGAAGCGAACCTGCTTCCTGAGGTGCGCCATTATTACGACCGTCAGAAAGCGAACGCTCCATTGATGACCGGTCTTACCGTACTTGCCTGAGGCCGGTTTGGGACCCTTACAAAACTCATTTCGATTACAGGGACGCTGCGAAGCTGCTAACCGTGGGTGCCAGTCGATTCCACGTGAGTAAATGCTCCATCGCGATCGCTACGGCGGAACACGGATTGAGCAGAGGTTAGCCTTCGTTCTTCTACTTTACGATGTTGGTTTTCGGCGCGGTCAATGAGTTCACGGAAATCGAAGCCTTGCAAGCGCGCATCGGATGCTGCAATTTTCTCCATCGCACGCCAAAGAGCCTGTTTTCCATGAATTCCAATGACTAGAAATTCAAGCGCTTCAAATGTCCCGAGTCCATCGGCGGAGCCATGTTTGAGCTTTAGGCGACTAACCTTCTCAGAAAGCCAGGCGCCCCACTCTTTCATCCCACCTGCAGTGCCTCCCACTCGTTCCGTCAACGTTGCAAGGACCTCGCGGTCGGCTTCAACTTCCGCAAGCACTTGATCTGCAAAGGTCCCGAGCGGTTCCCCAGCAAAATGGTCACGCATGGCCTTCAGCAGCTCAATCGCATGGAGCGCGCCAGCCAAGTGATCCTGTAAGTACGTCTTCAGGGCTTCGCTACTCATTTTGGGATTCTTTCGAGTACTGAAATTGACCCTACAACGCCTCTCTGTGTCCTCCGATGCCGGTAGGGTACTCTCCGGGTTCATTCCTCGACTTGGAGGTTGTTGGTTACTGTGAAGACATTCGGTACGCTCTTCGCTTGCATTTCTGCCACCTGTTTGTCCATCTGCTTGGCCACCACACCCTCCAAAGTGACGTGTCCCCCATTGACAATGATGTGAATTGGAGGCACCGCGCGGAGTCCGTACGGACTTAGAACACTATTGCCATAGATGGCTCGATAGGTGGCCATACGAATTTGATCGTCCATCGGGGACGTAGGGAGAACCTGGATCTGATTCTCAACTCGTTCAACGCCTTCGATATGTTTCACAGCGTTTTCTGCATCCGATTTCAGGGTTGGACGAGCCACTTGGCCCATTAGCGTAACCGTTCCGTCAGGCGACACTCGATACGCGAGGTTGTCGAAAACACCGTAGTAAGGAAGGAGAACCAGTTCGTGGTGCACTTCCCTCACGATTCTTTCTGTGCCTGATTGACTCAGCGATTGAGTTCGACTGTCTTGAGGGCCGCCGGGTGTTGAAGGTTGGTTAGTTTGGGCCTGCGTTAGACCAGCCACCAAGATCAGCGCTACTAGCATGAATTGCATGGTCACAGTCCTCACTTTCATCTTTTGCATAGCAAGCCGCCCTTGATCAACCGCGCTGCGCTGACCTTTGGCTGCGTAGCCTCAGCACCCTTGCCAACTTCGTCAAGGACACGGAGGAGGCATCAGCACGATGGCTGCGGGCCGTGGGCACCGGGGCGGGGGCACTGATGAATACTCCGCAACGCTTCGAGAGCGCGCATGGCACTGGTCAGCGCACGCTTCTCTCTATCGTTATCGCCGCCGGAATACCACAACGCTCGATCACGAAGGCTCAGAGCACACTCCGCTTCAGCAATTCGTTCCGGCAATTTGGACAAATCCGCCTCGAAGAGAGCAGCAAGATACAGCTCTCGCCACGCTCTTTCTAATGGTTGTTGCGAGTCTGCTTCCATATTTGATCCTTAACGGTACCGTTATAACGCGACCAGATCATGGCAGATCAATCGGGTTTTTGCTGTAAAGGAGAGCTTCTTCCAGTTGCCGGTCGCATCGGCAGATACCACCTGACACAGGAACGTAATAGGGTTTAAGATGCCGCTATTGCACGCATGTTATGGCAAACTCTTCGCCAAAGAAGCATAGGGCCTCAACCGAATGGTCACGGGCTATCGAAACTTTGCGTCGTTCCTTGAAGCTTAGCCAATCGGAGCTGGGAAGAAGACTGGAAACCTCCGCGATGGCTGTCTCTCGATGGGAGCGCGGGGAGGCTCAACCACCGGCGGATGCCTACATCCGCTTAGGGAAGCTAGCCGGAGATCCGCTCTGTTGGTTTTTTTGGGGTCGGGCAGGATTGAATACTGCTGATGTGATCCGCGTCTTGCCGAAGGCCCGTCGCCGTTTCCTTTACGATCGCAGTACTGACTTGCAAGTCGTGCATGCGGGCGCAAGAAGAGAAACGCCTTCCGAGAATGCGGCTTTCGTCGCGATTCCCCTGTTTCCAGTTCGAGCGGCGACTCCGGGGGAGCTAGGAGATAAGGTCTCTGATCTTGATCAGCTGAAGCCTGAGGCTATGTTGGCCGCACCGGCGGAATGGTGCCCTAACCCCGCCTCGACGATCTCGCTCCGAGTTAAAGGGAACTCGATGTCGCCCCTGATCCTCGATGGATACATTATTGCCGTCGACACGTCCTCTGGTGCGGTTGAGGAACTAGTGGGGCAGATCGTAGTGGCTTCGAACATCGAACAAGGACTTCTGATTTCTCGGTTGATAAGGTTCGATCATACCGACGTCTTGGTATCGGATCATCGGGAGTTCAATTCGGTCTCCCTAATCGGACCATCAGGATGGCGAATCATCGGCAAAGTCTTGTGGTGGACGGGGAAGGCGAGATAAAAACAGTGGACCTCGGAAGATGCGAATCGTGTTGCCGCCGTTACAAGCAACGCAGCCTTCGACTGTCAGCGGCCAACGCCAAGATCATGCCACCCAGGAACTGGCAAACGTAGCGATTCGGTGCGCAATAGGGATCGTCGCCGTCACCCGCGTTGCGTGTCCGTTGGACTCAATGTGTAGTGTGCCGTTTAGCTGGCGCAAGCGTTCCCGCATTCCGCTAATCCCGCTGGAGGATTCTAAGATTCGTTTGCGATCTTGTTCCGGCGATGTGCTTTAGAGACACAATTTCAGCTTACGAACTGGGGCTTTCGCGACCGTGGCCGAGCCTTCTATTTCCTTCATGCCGGAACGCCTGCAGCGTGGTTCCGACAAACCGCGTGAAAACTATCAGTTCGTACGTCCCCAGTGGAAGAGTCAGGGCTGTTGCCCTGAATGCGCTTCAACCGTTGGTGGTGATAACGCAAACGGGTAACAGCCCTTTTCGCAGGCTTGTCCAATTTCACTATTTCGCCGTCGGTGGCTGCACGATCTCCGACAAGCGAGGATCGTTTCGCAGGCGGCTAAATTCCTCGTCCTTGTACACATTCGCCATATTGCGATAGCCGCTGTCCTTGGCTTTCTTCAAGCATGCCAGGCATTCCTGCACGTCGCCGCGCTTGGCTTGAATCTTCGCCAGCATGTAGAAGTACTGCGCTCGCTCTTCAGGACTGGAAACCTGCGCGGTGATGCCAACCCGGGAGTTAGCCTCCAGCGCCATGGGATCCAGTTCCAGCGCACGGCTGTATTCGTTGATGGCTCGATCCATTTTTTTCTGGCTGTACCAGGCCGCACCCAGGTTGACGTGGAATGCCGGCCTCGTCTCCTCCAGGGCTACTGCCTTCTTGAAGTACTTGGTCGCCTGGCCAAAGTTCTTTTGCATGAAGTAAACAGCGCCCAGATTGTTGAATGCATCGCTGTACTTCTTGTTTATCTTCGACGCCCGCTCGAAATCAAGCCGGGCGCTGTCGAGATTGTTGGCTTTCAGTTCGGCCAGGCCCAGTTTGTTGTACAACTTGGGATTTTTCTTGTCCTGGCGCAACGCCTCGCGGAAGTACACCTCGGCTTGCTCGTAGTCCTTTTGCGCGCGGCACGCGTCACCGGCTTTCTCCAACTCAGCAACGGTCATTGATTTGATGTTGCGGCTGGGTTGGTCCGCCTCGCTGCTACTGAAACCGTATGGCACCAGCCCCGCCACCACAATCACGCTCCATATAAGTCTTCGCATATCGGCCTCCCCGCGGTTGCCTGCTTGCCTTCCCGGTTGTTTCTTTGGCAAGCTGATTGGCTCTTCGCGTCCATCTCCCTTTTGCCAGAAAAGCCAGCGCGGGGAAACGCTACGCCCGCTACGGCGCCGCTACCGCCGGATGTTACTTCCCGTAAAGACAGGCATTTCGCCTTCGTTGTAACGACTTGCGACACTAGGATCTGGGTCGGGCCTCGGACGACAAACCGGCCCTTCTGGCGGTGAACCTGCTTGTAACCTCCCGTTACAAGTCGGGACGAAACCGTTAAGTGTCCGTTGTCACTGCAATTGCCGATTCGCCGGGCGTATAAGCGGGGTAGGGAAGCACTCCGGGGGACCGTGTGCCTTCGACGACCGCAGAATCGATCGCCGCAGAACAAGAACGGGCCGAACTGCGCGCAGTGCTCGAGTCTGCACTCTTTGTTCGCTCTCCCACCCTGGCTCACCTTCTTTCTTACCTGTGCGAAAAGATGTTCGCGGGCGAAGGCGATTCCATTAAGGAGTATTCCATTGCCCTGGATGTCTTCGGCCGCCGCGACACTTTTGACCAGGACATAGACTCCATCGTGCGCGTGCAAGCTAACCGATTGCGCAAGCGGTTGGCGGAATATTACAAGAGCGCCGGCGCCGAGCATCTCCTTCACATCACGATTCCGGTGGGGCAGTATGTCCCGGTTTTTCAGGAAGCCGCGGCCGGTACAACTTCATCCTCAGCGGGACAGGCTCTAACCGGGTCCGAAGCAACGGCGGCGTCAACCCAGGTTCGCAAGATATGGCTGCGCCTGGTTCCCATAGCAGTAGTCCTGCTGCTGGTGGGAGGCGGATTTCTTCTTCGCCATCGGCTGCGGCCTCAACCAGTCGACTCGCCGCTGTCTCATACTGCCACCACCGAGGAATCTCCCGTGGGCTTGCCGGTCGGAGACGAGGTTCGCATCCTTTCCGGCGCGAGTCGCACCTTTGTGGATCGGTCAGGCAAGTCGTGGTCCCCGGATGCCTACTTCTCCGGCGGCACCGCCGTGCATAGCTCGGCCGCCTACATCTGGCGCACGCAGGATCCAACCATCTACCGCACCAGCCGTCAGGGTGATTTCAGTTACGACATCCCGTTGAAGGCCGGCACCTACGAACTCCACCTACACTTTGCTGAAACTTTTTATGGTCCGGAGGACGCGGGTGGTGGCGGCGAGGGCAGCCGCATCATGACTGTGGCCATCAACGGCAAGCCTCTGCTGAACGCCTTTGACGTGCTCGCCGACGCCGGCGGTGGCCGGATCGCCGATGTGCGCGCCTTTACCGATCTTCATCCGGCGGATGACGGCTTGCTCCACCTGAAGTTTTCGTCGATGAAAGGTGGCCGGGCAATGGTCTCGGCAATCGAATTGCTCCCGGGTATCCACGCTCAACTCCGGCCGGTGCGCATCATTCCCCGCGATGTTCCTTACTATTCTGACGACAGCCGCTGGTGGAGTGCTGACATGTACTTCAAGGGCGGACAGCTCTCTTCAACCGAACAGACCGCGGCAGCCACCGACGATCCGGAACTCTACTCGACCGAACGCTGGGGACACTTCTCTTACGCCATCCCTGTAGCCCCTGGCAAATATGCGGTGACTCTGTACTTTATCGAGCGCCACTTCAGCGCGGATCACGGGCAATCATCGCCCGACCCCGGCAGTTCCTCGGGAACACGAATCTTCAGCGTGTTCTGCAACCACAAGCTGCTTCTGCACGATGTGAATATTCTCGATGAGGTGGGCGAGAACCGCCCCTTGGTTCGCCAGTTCACCGGGCTGCTTCCGAATGCGCAGGGCAAGCTGCTGCTGGAATTCGAGCCGACCAGCGACTACGCGACCGTAAGTGCGATCGAAGTCGTTCCCCAGTGAGAGATTCACGATAACTTACAGTCCGGCGCATTTGCCGCACGGACGCAGGCAGGTCGCTGACACGGAACTGAGCCAGGGTTTAATATTGCCGTCACTCAGTCGTGGGTCGAATTCTCTCAGACGAGGTCCATGATGGCGACAAGCATCAGTCCAGCGCAAACTCACACAACCGCAACGACCAACCTGCTTGCTGCCGCCAGCGGACTGGCATTGATTCGGCTGACGATCGGCGCGATGTTCGTGTGGGTCTTCTTCGAGAATCTGGGCAAAGGTCTCTATAGACCGGCGGGGTACGCGGGTCTGATCAATTACTACATCAACGCGAGTCACTGCCCGGCAATCTGGAAATCCGTGATGGGCCTGGCTGCAAGCCACGCCGCGCTGGCTGCTCCCATGCAAGGCTTGACTGAGATCTCTCTCGGCATTCTGCTCCTCATCGGCCTCTTTACCCGGCCCGCCGCAACCTTGGCCTTCCTGTTTCTCGGCAGCCTTTGGATCTCAGAGTTTGGCACCTCGTGGATCTGGGAGCTGCTTGTTCCGGTGATGGCATCGCTCGGGCTAGCCATCGGAAGCGCTGGCCGCCGATGGGGCGTAGACGCATGGCTAGCGCTGCGGTACCCATCCGCTCCCTGGTGGTTGATTTAAGCCTGATTATTAGATGGCTACCCCACCCTTCGCGATTTTCGAACGGTGGGAAGCATCGGCCCCGACCTCTCGTCGTGCCTAGGCCCTTATGGCGAAGAAAAGAGGCTGCGGGAAAACGACCGTAGCGCCGGCGTCCCGCCGGCAGTCGCGAGGGCATCTTGCCCTCGCCCACGGAGCCGAGCAGAACCAAGGGGCGACCGAGGGTCGAGGCACACGATTCTTAGCCGCTGATCTTAGTCGAAGTTCCCTGCGCCCCGTGCGAATCTCCGTCATCATGCCCACCCACGCGGGGAGGCTCACTTATTATTAGATGGCTGTCCCACCCTTCGCGATTTTCGAAGGGTGGGAAGCATTCGGCCCCAGCCTCTGATCGTGCCTAGGTCCTTATGGCGAAAGTTCCCCTGACCCCTGTGCGAGTCTCCGTCATCATCCCCACGCATAATGAAGCGCTCTCAATCGAGCGCGTGTTAGCGGACATCCCATCCGATCTCGCGACGGAGGTCATCGTCGTCGACAGCAACTCGAACGACGGCACACCCGAGATCGCCGCGAGAATGGGAGCCCGTGTAATTCAGGAACCGCGCCGCGGATACGGACGAGCGTGCCTAACCGGCCTGGCCGAGGCAAATTCGCCTGACATAGTCGTGTTTCTCGATGGCGACTACAGCGACAGGCCCGCCGAACTGCCAACACTCATAGCGCCAATCCTCGAAGGGCGCGCGGACATCACGCTAGGCTCCCGCCTGCACGCCCAGAATTCTGTCGCAGCGTTGCCCTGGCATCAGGCGTTCGGCAACCGTCTAGCCGCCAGCCTGATCCGGCTTCTATACAAACTAGATATCACGGACCTGGGCCCATTCCGCGCAGCCCGCGCCGATGTACTCCGCACGCTCGCGCTCGAGGAGACCACGTATGGTTGGGCGGTCGAGATGATCCTGAAAGGCGCGCTAGCCGGATTCCGCGTCGTGGAAATCCCCGTGAGCTACCACCCGCGTATCGGAAAGTCGAAGATCAGTGGCACAGTGAAGGGCACGCTCGGCGCAGGATGGTTCATTCTCAGCCTGATCGTGCTGTATTATTTTCGCCAGCGAACGACGATGCAGGCGTAAGGCTGCATGATCTGCCCACGCTACTGCATAACGGATCACCACTCCCCGACGCGGTGAACTGAATGCAAAGCGTTGCGGTAGCTGCTCGCGGAAACAGTGAAGCCGCTGAACGTCACCCAATGAACGAACAAGATGCACTGCTCACGAAGTTCGTCGCTACATTTGGAAGGTTCTATGAATTGGCGGCTGGGATAGCCGCCGCTTTGCTTTCTTCGTCTTGAGTGTCATGACGTTACTGTATGCCCTCTAATGTCATGACGTTGTGTTCCGTCAGGAACACCTGGCCGCCCGTCGTATATTATTCCCCAACCATCTATGCATTCTTCAACGGAGAGGCAGGCGCGTTCGTCAGGAGCTGACCGCGTGCTCGTCATCATGGCGAAAGCACCAAGACCAGGCGCAGTCAAGACTCGCATGGCTTCCACTCTCTCTCCTGTGGCAGCCGTCGACTTCTATCGTTGCCTTCTCGGCGACACGTTAACACTGGCCCGTTCCTTGCGCGATGTGGAAGTCGCCATCATGTGTCCCGACTCGGACGTAAACGAACTGGCGCAGTTGGCAGGCGGTCAAGCAAACGTGATTGCACAGAAAGGCGAAGGGCTGGCTGCAGGCCTGACTTCAGTGTTCGCTCATTTCGCAGAAGGTCAGCGGCGCACCATCGCCTTCAACAGCGACAGCCCACACCTGGCGAGTTCTGTTCTCGAAGATGCGTTCGAAACGCTCGCGGCACATGACGTGGTCATCGGACCAACGCACGACGGAGGCTACTACCTGGTCGGGGCAAAGGCTTCTCATCCCACGCTGTTTGCAAGCGACGGAATGGGCACCAGCAGCGCGCTGGACAGGCTGCTCGCGCGCGCACGATCCCTTGAACTGTCCGTAGGGCTCGCTGATTCTTTTTACGATATTGATGTCGCTGATGATCTCAATCGGCTGGCCGAAGAGTTGCGGCTCGCTCCGGAGAGGGCACCCCGCACAGCTGCGTGGCTAAGGCAGCGAGAGCTCGCGACGCCACAACCACGAACGGGCAGGGAAGAACTTTGAAGGTCACCCCGGAGTGGAGAGTGTACGCGCTCGGCGCCGCGTTGTGCCTGGCGCTCACGATCTGCTCACGCAACTTCGGCGACAGAGGCGGACCTCACTTCATGGCCTCCTTGACGCTCGCGGGCATCGTGTACCTCTTGGCAATCCATGAATTGTTCAGCACGCAAAGATTTTCCCGACACGTTGTCGTCATCGGACTCGTCCTGGCCGCCATATGGAACGTCGCATTTCTTCGGTTGCCTGCGGGCGTCGATGACGACATCCATCGATACGTTTGGGACGGCCACCTGCAGAGGCTTGGCTTCAACCCCTATCTAGTCATTCCCAGCGATCCTGCCGCGCAGGCTCTGCACACGTCGGAAACTCGCAACTTGAACAACCCCGATCTGCCGAGCCCGTATCCACCAGGAGCACAGCTGTTTTTCCGAGCAGTCACTGCGATTCAGGAATCCAGCTTGGCATTAAAAGTAGCGTTCGTGGTTTGCGAGTTCGCGATTGCATTCGTCTTGCTCGACACCTTGCGTTTCAACCGGAAGGGAGCGCACCTGGTTCTGGCTTACGCCTGGAATCCATTGCTGGCCATTGAGGTGGCGGGCAGCGGTCACATTGATATTGTGGGCGCGCTCTTGCTGGTGGTTTCAGCCGCGGCGCTCTTGCGCCGATGGAAGGCGACTGCGGCCGTTGCGCTTGCGTTGGCGATTGCTGTGAAATTCCTGCCGGTCGTACTATTGCCTCTCTACTGGAAGCGCGTTCGGATTCGCGACGCGATGCTTGGGGTAGCCTTGGTCGCACTGCTGTACGTGCCATTTCTAAATCACGGCCGCATTCCGATCGGCTCGCTGGGCACGTATGTGCAGACCTTCCGCTTTAATGGTCCGGTGTTTGCGGCACTCGATCGAGTGGCGTCTCCGCAGCTGCTGGCTGGTCTGGCAGTGCTCGTCGGACTAGTGGCCGCGACTTGGTTGAGAAGGGCAAACCCCAACTTGTCTCCGCAGCAATTTGCCTGGCCGATGGCAGCTTGCCTGTTGTGCGCGCCCGTCGTGTTCCCGTGGTATCTTCTCTGGCTGCTGCCATTTCTGACGTCAGCCTCGACGCTGCTAATCATCCTCTGGACCGTGAGCATTGTCCCAACGTATGTTATGTGGCACATGCGCGCACTCGGGCGTCCGTGGGGCGCGCTCCCTGGCTGGGTCATGCTGCTGGAATATGGATGGGTGGCAACGGCCGCTGCCGTGATTGCAGTACGGCGGCTCAGCCCGCCGAGATTGCCTCGACACCCGAGCGACCTCGTTTAGTCAACTGATTGCATCAAGATGCGACTTCTGTATCCGGAAGCCGCCGGGGCTCATCCAAGTCAACATTCGTTCAACTTACCGAGGAGCGACCCTATGAAAAATGCCCGCCTTCGTACAATGACGATTGGTGTTCTGCTTTGTGGACTGCTGGCCTTAACTCCAACCCTCTGGGCGCAGGAGCGCGCGCCCGTTCTCGATCAAGTCGCCAAGACCTACGGTATCGATTCGTGGGATAAGGTTGAGGCCATCCGCTATACATGGAACGGGGAAATTACCGGACTCTTCAAAGCTGCTCACAAGTGGGAGTGGGAGCCTAAGACAAACAAGGTGTCGTATGAAGGGACGGATAAAGAGGGCAAGCCGGTGAAGGTTTCTTACGTGCGTACCGATCCGAGCAGCCAGACCGATGCTGTGAAGAACGAAGTCGATCCGAGTTTCATCAACGACAACTATTGGACTCTGTTCCCCTTCCATGCTTATTGGGACAAGAGCGCCAGCGCCATCGATCAAGGTAAGTTTAATTTGCCAGTCGGCCCGGGCATGGCTGAGCTGCTCCCGATCAAGTATCCCGCGGATGGCGGCTATACGCCCGGTGATACCTGGGACCTCTATGTCGGCGGCGACAAGCGCGTGGTGTACTTTGTCTATCACCGCGGCGGGGCCAAGCCGCCGAGCCGCGTCTTTGCAACCTGGGCAGGCTACAAGAAGGCGGGCCCGATTCTGTTTTCAACTGAGCATCGCGGTTTCGCCGATGGCAAGCCTCTGCACATCTGGTTGTCTGACGTGGCGGTTAAGCTGGCCGGCTCGGAAAAATGGATCAACGCGCAGTAGACGACCATTGTCTGCAGAGTCTTGTCGGCCTGTAAAATGCATTCGATCTGATGAAGGCTGACATCGATCTCGACATCGGGCGCAAGACTTTTGCCTCTGGTCTGTTGCCGGAGCTGGTTGCCGTACTGCGCCGCAGCCGGCCGGGCGATCTGGTGGCGGTGCTCGGAGATGAGAAGAGCCTTGGGCCTGAGTTGGAGACCTGGTGCCGGTTCACGGGGAACCCGCTTCAGGAGACGACCGTCGAAGACGGCCGCTCGCGCTGGGTCTTCCGTTGCGGCGCAGCGCCCACGCTGATCGAAGACACTCGGCCAGTGGGGTCGCGGCTTTGGCTGTATACGAATTTCGACTGCAACCTGCACTGTGATTACTGCTGCGTGCGTTCCTCGCCCAGCGCCCCGCGAAGGGAACTCGGTCTTGGACGCGTGCTGCGGATCGCTCGCGAGGCGGCGGAGCTGGGCGTCAAGGAAATCTTCGTGACCGGAGGCGAGCCGTTTCTTCTGGAAGATATCGGCGACATTCTGCTTGCTTGTGCTGCCGTCGCGCCGACCACCGTGTTGACCAATGGAATGCTCTTTGCAGGACGACGAATCGAAAGTCTGCGCATGCTGCCCCGCGATCGGATCGTCCTGCAAATCAGCCTGGACAGTGCTACGCCGGAACTGCACGATCTGCATCGCGGGGCGGGTACATGGGCGCGGACCCGCGAAGGCATTCAGCGCGCGCGTGCAGAGGGGTTTCGAGTGCGACTGGCAGCGACGGTTTCGACCGACGCTGAAGCCGAGGCCTTTCGTCACGTTCTGGACGAAGAGAAGATCGCGGCAGAAGACCGAGTCGTCCGCCGGATCGCGTTGCGCGGTTCTGCCAGCGAAGGTCTCGCAATCAGCCGAGCCGATTTAGTTCCCGAGGTCACCATTACAGCCGAGGGCGTGTACTGGCACCCGGTGGGTGCGGAGGATGCGGACCTGCTCGTGACGCGCGATATCTTTCCTCTTAACAGAGTCCTTCGCGGCGGTCCGCCGCGCGTTTGATCGCGAACGGGAGCACGCGCATAAGCTGGCCAGAATCTTTAACTGCGCGTGAATGCGGATACGGACATCAGGATAGATAGAGCGTAGTCGATGTATGTTGTGCGGTCCGCTGTTAACTCCGATTTCGACAAATACCCATTCCGGTGAAGCCCAAGTTAGCGCCAAAAAGCGGCGCGAACCTGGGCCACCCTTGCTCTGATCTCTACGCCGACTTGGCTAGCAGGCGTTCGAAGAATCCCTGTTGCGCGGCGGCCTCGCGCAAGGCGGCGTATCCATCCACGTGGGGCGGCAGCCAACGCTTGAGTCCTTCGGCGTCGAGGATAGGGCGATGGACGGGGTTGTCGTAGCTCATCGCTGCGAGTGCTTCCGCGAACTTGCGCTCGCGCGCCGGATCGAGATCAGGCCGAGCGGTGAACATGCAGTGGTTGTATTCCGGTGAGGACCATATCTCAGAGAGGCTGCCTTCGGGAACCAGGCGCTCGCTGCGAACCGTGGCCCAGAAGGGGCTGCCGATTGCGCCGGCGTCGGCGCGGCCGTCGAGGATGGCGCGCACTACTTCTACTTCGCTGGTCCCGGTATCGCCATGCTTGCCCACGTCGCTATCGAAGCGCAGCACGCGGTAGTCCCGGCCCTCGCGCATGCCTTGCTGCTCCAGAAAGTGCACGGGCAGAATCGCTGCGTGCCCGCTATCGCGGCTGCCGAGTGCGAGCGTGCGATTGTTCAGATCGGTGAGTGTGGAGATGGGCCCTCCGCTGGCAGCGACGATCTTTGTCGTCCAGCCGAGATCGGTGTCGCGCATGGCAATCGCGCGGCAGGCGTGCCCGCTCCACTCATCGGCTTGCAGGTAAGCAAGGTTTGTATTCCATGCAATATCGATGCGGGGCAGGGAATCGCCTGGCTGCGCGAGGAGCGCCAAGACCTGGGCTTCGTAGCTTTGAAATAGAACGATCTCAACGGGCAGATGCGCTTCCTCGTGAAAGTAGCGGCGCATCCCTTCCCAAATGGTCACCACTTTCGGGTGGTAGGCGACGGCGCCCAGCCAGATTGTTTTGCTCATAGATCTCCAACGTTCCTGTTTGCGGCGTTACACAAAAACTTCAAAACCGAATTTCGCAGATTGTTCACTCTCTCCCGCAACGAACTGTTCAGCTAACAAATCTACTGGGCCGAGTCAGGATTGTCGCCGAGAACGCGCGCAGTGGTCAATGTTGCTGGCTACTTTGATTGGCCTTCGCTGATTCGTTGAAGGACGAGGGGAAGTTCGGTGACAAGTTGAGCTTTCGCCACGTAGAAGGGTACGCCAGCGCTGTCCGCGAGGCTCTTCATGATTTCGGGATCCTGCTGACTCATGAGCACAACTGTGGCCGGAGACCGCTGCTGGCGCAGAGATTTCACAACTTCAATGCCGGAGAGCGCCGGAATCGAGAGATCAAGCAAGATCACGTCCGGGTTGAGGGCGACGGTTTGACTCACCGCTTCGTGTCCGTCGGCAGCTTCTCCGCAGATCTCCCACTTTTCGGGAGAGAGGCTGAGCATGTTCTTCAGGGCTTGTCTCAGGTTGCCTGAATCATCGGCAATCAGGATACGAAGGGTCACGTTCCTCATTTCTCAGAAAGCCGATTCTCAGACCGAGCGACCGTTGCCAACACTGCCTCTATACAGTAGACATTGCGGTCCATTAGCGCAAACGCGGGCGTGCAGAAGGACACTGGGAAGTCGGGATCCCGGTTCGTAAATGTCGCGCTGACATGAGGGCTCGAGGGAGCGAGATCAGCGATCGGGGCAAGTTGCGCCTTTAGCGGCCCATTCTTTTACGCGGGCGAGAAATTCCTGCCGCGGCATCGGGACGGAATCGCGACCTTCGCCGGGATTCCATCCCCAGAGCACGAGCGGCGTGCTCATGTGCTCCACGATCTGATCGACGGTGCGGCTGCCATTCTGTTTGGGATCCTTAAACAGTTCGCAGAGTTGATGGTCCGAGAGACCTTCCCAAATCATCGGCATATCTGGGGAAGGGAGATGCCAATCCGGAGCGCCCGGCGGGACGTGCTGACCTGATAGGTTGTGATCCTGATGACATGCGCTGCACTTCACGCCGGCGATGCCTTCGCCGTCCGGGCCGCGCCTGACGTTCATGGTGTGCGGGTGACTGTCATCGCTTTGGCGCGGGAAATCTCCTTGCGAGTGGCAGTTGATGCAGCGCGGGTGGCGCAGGACCGGGACGATCGATTCGAAGGCGCGTGCCGAAGCCGACTCGTCGCGCGAGCCGGTAGCACTGCTCGAGGAAGCTTCGGAGGGGGAGTTCGCCTGTGCCGGCACCTCTTTCGCGGCACACACAATCATCCCAATCGCGCCGATGAATACGGCGATCGAGAAGCCTGACACGCGACTCACGACGATTTCTCCTGAGGTTTGAGTGCTTGTAGTCCAGTTCGCACTAGCTCCGCGGTGAACGGTACTTCGCGCAGGCGAAATCCCGTGGCGTCGAAGATCGCGTTTCCTAGTGTTGCCGCCACCAGGGTGATCGCCGTCTCGCCCGCACCGAGTGCGGGTACATTGGCGCGATCGACGATCACGACATCGATCTTTGGAGGGGCCAGGTCCAGATACAAACTGTGGTAGGTCTGCCAATCGAAGGACGTGACTTTCTGGCTGTCCCAGGTGACGCGTTCGCCGAGGGCTCGGCTCATACCCTGCAGAATGCCGCCTTCGGTTTGATTGCGCAAGCCATCGGGGTTGGAGACCGGGCCGGCATCGATGGCAACGACAAACTTCTTTGCGTGGACTTGTCCACTGGTGAGATCAACATCGACGTCGGCCACCAGCGCGGCGTAGCCGTTGTTTCCTTCGTAGGCGACGCACGCGATGCCGCGGCCGCTGGTGACTCCCGAGCGAGGGATTCCGGGCTTCGGCGAGGGACGGCTTTCCCAGCCCGAGGCTTTCGCGGCGGCCTTGACCACATCGATTACTCGTTCGTCACGCAGATGCTTGAGGCGCAGACTCACGGGATCCGCTTTCATTTGCGCGGCGATCTCATCCATAAAGCATTCGTGGGCGAACGTGTTCTGCAAGCGCAGCGGCGAGCGCAGCGGGCCCGTGAAGAACGGAGAATCAATCTCGTGCGTAAGCACTCGTTCGCCGCGAATGTTGCCCGCGCCGGCGCATTGACCGCTCACGCAACCGGCGAGGTAAGAAGGAACCGTATTGCTGCGATTGCGGACTTGTTCTTTCGGGGCAGCAGCGGCGTGTGGGGAGACGGCTTCAGGTTGGTAGCCGAGCAGCGCTCCGGTGATGACGTTGCCGGGTTGATCGTAGCCGGGGCGTCCGCCGCGCGAGGTTTGCCAGTTCTCGCAGGCCCATGCGACGATCGCACCGGTCTGGTCAATGCCGGCGCGCTGGTCGATCACGCAAGCCGCCCCGAAGTTTTCCCAGGCCATCTCATCCTGGCGGGAAAGCTGGACCCGAACCGGTCGTCCGACCGCATGCGACAGCAGCGCGGCGTCGAGCGAAACCGTGTCGGCACCGTTCAGACCGTAACATCCGGAGCCGCGCACGTAGACCACGCGCACGTTTTCGAGTGGCAGAGCAAGGATCGTTGCCACGATGCTGCGGGTTGGATACACGGACTGCGTTGCCGACCAGATTGTGGCGCGGCCGCTCTTCACGTCGGCGACAGCGCACGATGTGCCGACCGAACCGTGCATCTGGTAGGGATAGGCGTAGGTCGCGCGTATCACCGTGCTGGCCCGGGAGAGTTGATCGTCGACGTCTTTCGAGTCCACGAGCAGGGAGTCTTCCGAAGGCTGCTTGCGCATGGTGTCGTAAGAACGAGGCCTGGGTGCTCAGCCCAAGGCCTGGGTGCCAATTCACTTTCAATTGCCGGGCGGCATGGATTGCTTGCCACTGTTTCTCTGCGACCACGCCGACGAAATTCTTGTGCACGAGGACTTTGATGAAGCCGGGGATGTGTCGCACGGAGTTTTCGTCCACGTTCGAGACGGTGGCGCCGACTTCTGGCGGGCGCACCACGCGACCATGCACCATGCCTGGCACTCGGACGTTGTGCACGAATTCGAATTGTCCGGTCATCAAGGCAACGCGATCGAGGGAGGGAACGGGCTTGCCAAGGATCGTCCATCGATCGGGAGAGCGCCGCTTGGCCGCGGCATTCATGGGAAGACTGAATCGCTTGTTGCCGATCAGCTGGGCATACGTAATGCGACGGCCGCCTTTCCCGGTGATCGCGCCGTCAGACAGCGTGAGGTTGTCGGCAGGCTCGTTCAACTGTTTAGCGGCCATGCCGAGAAGAGCTTCTCGCGCGGTGGCGGCTGCCTGGGCCAGGTTGCGCAAATTGAAATTCGTCGGCGTCGATTGACTTCCGGAGGTTGTCCCTTGATCGGGGCAGACGGCTGTGTCGCACTGCACAATCTTCACGCTGCGCAACGTCACGCAGAGTTCTTCGGCCACCAGTTGGGTCTGCACCGTGAGCATGCCCTGGCCGAAGTCGCACTTCCCGCTGAAAGCCGTCACCGTGCCATCGGAGGCGACCGCGAGCCAGGAATCCAATTGCGCGGGATCGATGTGCGAGCGATGCGTGTCGAATGGTCCCTGGCCTGCGGCATACGATCCTAGCAGCGACGTGGCGCTGAAGCCCACTACCAGCGCGCCGGACGTCTTCAGAAAATCCCGCCGCGAGATGCTCATGCTTTCCTCGAGTCGGCGTATTTCCGGATGGCGCGCAGCATACGCACGTGCGCGAAGCAGCGGCACAACACGCCGCCGAGGGCCTGCCGGAGCTCTTTGTCGGAGGCGTGCGGTTTTTCGTCGAGGGCTGCCTTCGCGCTGAGGATGACGCCGTTCAGGCAGAAGCCGCATTGCGCCGCGCCTTCGTCGATGAAGGCCTGCTGAATCGGATGCGGCTTTTCGGGAGTGCCGAGTCCCTCGAGCGTCGTAATTTCGTCGTTGCCGACGGCGCTTACAGGCATCACGCAGGAGCGCACTGCCTGTCCGCGCAGAATGACGGTGCACGAACCACACTGCGCCATCCCACAACCGAACTTCGGTCCGCGCAATCCCAGATCGTCGCTGAGTACGAACAGCAGAGGAGTGGACGGATCCGTGTCGATGCGATGCAGTTGGCCGTTCACCTTGAGAGGAATCGTGCTCATGTGATCTCCGGCGTGCGCCGACGCTCAGTCGTACGCTATACGACGTTGGAATTGTTGTTTCTTAGGATGCAGCCATGCAAGCGGACGATGGCGAAATATCGCGGATGAGATTACATCAAAAAGTCTCAGTAGATGGGGGTTTCGGTTGCTGGTGGACGCTTACCCTGGCTGGCACTGCGGGCACCAGAATGTGGTGCGTGCATCAGGGCCCTGCTTGCGCGATTGAATCTGCATACCGCAACGGCGGCATGGTTCGCCGTTCCTGCGGTAGACCCATAGCCGTTCGTCGGGATTTCCGCGCGCGGTGGTGCGCCGCAGTCCGCGGTAGGTCACGATCTGACCACCGGAGGCATCCGTGACATTGGCGGTCATGAATTTTCTTGCCGTCGCCATCAAACATGACAATTCATTGGGAGTCAGCGACGCCACCTTGCGAAACGGGTGGACTCCACAGGCGAAGCAGACTTCAGATTTGTAGACGTTGCCGATGCCGGCGACGATAGATTGACTGAGCAGGGCGTTTCCGATTTCCATCTCCGGATGAGTCAGCAGGCGTGCGGTTCCTTGTGAGGGGTCGAACTCCGTGGCGAGTAGGGAAGGGCCAAGGGCGGAGAGACCTGCGCGGCGCCGCAAGTTTTCCTGGGTGTGAAACTCGGCAACCTGAATGTTGAAAGCTACGGCGACGATTTGTTCCGTGCTGAGCACGACCCGCATCGAACGGCGCGGCAGGCGCCACTTTTCTCCGGGGCGGTAAATATGCCAGCTCCCGCTCATCAGCATGTGCGTCAGCAGGATGAGCCCGCCGGAGAAGTGCATCAGAAGCCACTTGCCCTGGGCCTCGACTCGCTCCACGGTACGGCCGCGAATTCCCTGATCCACGTCGATGCGGGTGAGCTTCGGCAGGACGGATTCAAAGTGAGTGATGGTGTGTGCGGCGAGCGCGCGGTGGAGTGTCCGGGCCGCGCGAAAGATCGTATCGCCTTCGGGCACTAGGCGGTCTCCGAGGCGTCTTCCGCGATCTCGTCATCTTCATCTTCGGCGATGGGCTTGGCGATCGCGGCCACGCGGCGCATGTAGTATCCGCCGGCGCTGTCGGTGAAGCCGGCTTCCTCGAGGAACGGCGCGAGGGGATGCTGCCGCGCCGGAATCTCGTTGATCTTGGCGATGAGAAGTCCGGAGCGGCGCCCCTGCTGGCGCTTTACGGCCAATTCCGCCAGCTGGCGCGCAAGCTTGGCTGCAAAGTGTGCGCGCTCGGGTTCGGCCTCGGGCAGAAATACTTTGATCGCAGGATTCTTCCGGCGGAGGAAGGCTGCCAGCTGTCCATTCACGAGCACGACCGAAGCTCCACTCACGCGTGCCATTGCATGAGGAGCGGTCTTATCTTCTTCGTCTTTAGCGTGGGTCCAGGGTAAGAGCGAGCCGTAAGGATTTGCCGTGTCGCAGGCTGCTAGTACGGTTGACTCAGGTTCGACTGGGTCGTTGCGGAGGCTGCGCAGCATGTCGACGGCGCTGGGCATGGCAAACTGCGCCGCTCCCAGACCGGCGACGAACATGCCGCGCCGAATGAGGCCGCTCTCTTCCATGGTTCGCAGGGCAGGATAGATGGTGTTGTATCCACCGGGAACATTTTCGGCGATGGCGGTTTCGCGGGTCACGATTCCGTAGCGCGTGAGCAGTTGCTGCGCCGTGTTGGCGCTCCACTCTGTTAGTGAAATGACGGCCGACTTGCGACTTCTCAGTAGTGACCAGCGGCCTCCGCGAACGCCGTCGCCGGACTTGCGTGTGCGCAGGCGGCGAAGGAATTCCGGCGAGCCGGGCGGGCCATCTTTCCGCTCGTTCTTTCGGTCCGGAGGAGAGAGCCTTCGTCGCACCGTGTGGAACGTGTCGTTGGTGATCTCCCCGCGCCACACCAGTTCCCAGAGCGCATCGAGAATCTCGCCGGGGAATCCGCCTCCACAGGCAGCGCTGATTTCCGGGAAGAAGGACGCGCCGTTTTGTTCAAGAAACGCTGCGATCTGCGCGGCCCGTTCACTGAGCAGTCCGCGATCGGGAGAGATCGCGGCGGGAGGACCCAGCAGAGGCAGAGCTTCCGTCAGGTAGAGAGCGATTCGGCCGTCGCGATCGCCGACCTGCTCCACGCCTGTCCACACAACTTCACCGGCCGCCATGAGCGCGTCCAGATCGTTCGGTTCGAATCCCGCTACGCGTGCGGGAAGAATCTCTCGCTCGAGATCCGAGGCCAGGAGCGCGGTCCCTTGCAACACTTCAATCGCATCGAGCAGCGCGTCCAGTCCCTTGCGCGGAACGTGCACACCCTGCCAGCGCGTCAACAGGCGCGAGAGCGTTTTCTGCTCCACCGGTTCGATTTCGCGGCGCAGGTTGGCGAGGCTCTTGCGTCGAATCTGCTGAAGGATTTCGGGATCGCACCATTCGCGATGCGAGCCCTTGGGAAGGAATTCGCCTTCGAGCAACTTTCCCTGAGCGTGCAGCGCGCGCAGCGCAGGTTCTATCGCAGCGGGCTCGAACGCATATCGATTCGCGAGTTGGACCGCAGGGAAAGGTCCGTGTGTGCGTGCATAGCGCCGGACGATTTCCCCCAACGGATCGTGGCTCGAATGCAGGAAGGCTTCCGCGAGACCCGGAGGCAGTGGGATTCCAAATGCATCTCGATAACGCGCGGCGTATTCCACGGGGACGTACCGCGTCTCTCCAGCCACGCGAACCCGCAGAATTCGCCGGGAGGCGGTGAGGCGCGCCAGAGCTTGTTCGACGTTAGTTTCCGAAGTTCGGGCCGCGATCTCCTCGGTTGTCAGATCGCCAAGCCGCAGCAGCATGTCGTGAATGCCGTCTTCGTGGCGCGCGTGATATTCCTCGTCGAGCATCTGCAGCCGCGACTCGACTTCCTCGATCGCCACCGGGTCGAGCAGTTCCCGGAGATCGGTGTCGCCCAACAATTCTTCCAGCTGGGACTGATCGATTGACAGAGCTTGGGCCCGGCGCTCGGCGAGAGGTGCGTCGCCGTCGTAGATGTAGTTCGCGACATAAGAGAACAGCAGGGAAGCGGCAAAGGGAGAAGGCTTGGGAGACTCCAGCATCGTGACGCGAATCTCGCCGCGTCCGATTTTCGCGAGGATGCTTGCGGTGCTGGCGAGATCGAACGTATCGCGGACGCATTCGCGATAGCTTTCTAACAAGATCGGAAACGAAGAATAGCGGGAGGCGACGGCCAGCAAATCCGCCGCCCGCTTGCGCGTCTGCCAGAGGGGCGCACGTTGTCCGGCGCGGCGCTTGGGCAGAAGAAGGGCGCGGGCTGAGGCTTCGCGGAACTTGGCTGCGAACAACGACGTCGATCCCAGTTCGCGCAACACCAGATCCTTCAACTCCGCTGCGGACGGCAACAGCAGGGAGGAATCGATGGGCTCTTCATTTCCGGGCAGGCGAATCACGAAGCCATCGTCAGACCAGACACTCTCGACTTCCCAGCCACGCTCCGAGCGAATCTTAGAATCCACCGCCATGCACCACGGAGCATGCACGCGGTTCCCGAACGGAGTGAGTACGCAGATACGCCGATCGCCGAGTTCGTCGCGCACAATCTCAATGACAATGTCCTGATCGCTGGGCACCTGCTGGGTTGCTGCCTTCTGCTCCTCGAGGTAGCGCAGCAGATTGTCGGCGGCATTTTCGTCGAGACTGTGCTCGTCAATCAGTTTCGAAGCTGCCACCGCGCGAGGCAAAGCAAGCAGCTGGCGAGTGAGCCGCCCGATCTTTTCTCCAAACTCCTCCGGACGGCCGGGGCCGTCTCCCTTCCAGAACGGCATTTTCCCCGGCTCGCCCGGTGCCGGGGAAACGTCTACACGATTGTGCGAAATCTGATCAATTCGCCAGGTGGTCGCTCCCAGAATGATGGTGTCTCCCGTCCGGCTCTCGAACACCATCTCTTCATCCAACTCGCCGACGCGCGCGCCCTTGGTCGCTCCCGTCAGAAAGACTCCGTAGAGCCCGCGATCTGGAATGGTGCCGCCATTGATGACGGCCACGCGCCGTGCTCCTTCGCGGGTGGTGAGTTTTCCAGCCAGACGGTCCCATGTGATCCTCGGCCGTAGGTCGGCGAATTCGTCCGAGGGATATCTGCCCGACAACATGTCGAGCACGCTCTCAAACGAAGTACGCGTCAATCCGCCGTAGGCAGCCGCGCTGCGCACGACGCGATACAAGTCATCCACCGACCAGGGGTCGATCGCGACCATGGCGACGATCTGCTGGGCGAGCACGTCGAGCGCATTGCGCGGATAATGCACCGACTCAACTTCGCCGTCGTACATGGCCTTCGAAAGCGCAGCGCACGCGAGCAGGTCGCCCCGATATTTCGGAAAGATGGTCGCCGTGCTCACGGCGCCTACGTGATGGCTGGCTCGCCCGACGCGCTGCATCCCGCTGGCCACCGAAGGAGGAGACTCGATCTGCACCACTAGATCGACGGCGCCCATGTCGATGCCCAGTTCCAGCGACGACGTTGCCACCAGCCCGCGCAGAGAGCCGAGCTTCAGGCGATCTTCGATGTCCTTGCGCTGCTCGGCTGCCATACTGCCGTGGTGGGCGCGGACCAGCGTCTCGCCCGCGAGTTCATTGATGGCTCCCGAGATTCTCTCCGCCAGCCGCCGGCTGTTCACGAACAGCAGCGTGGAGCGATGAGCCCGAACCAGTTCCAGCAGCTTGGGATGAATCGCCGACCAGATCGAGGCGCGCACCGGACCCTGCGCGGCGGGACCGCTGGGCAGCGTATCCAGTTCGTCGAGGCGGGACATGTCGTCCACGGGCACTTCGACTTTCAGAGCGAACTTCTTCGGCTCGCCGGCGTCGACGATCGTGACAGGCCGGAACTTCACGCTGCCCGCGCCCTCGAACTCGGTGACGGATTGTTCCGGCAGACGTGGTTCAGCGCTTCGCCTGGGCGACCTGAGTTTTCGCGGTATCCACTCCTCCGAGAAATTGCGCGACTTCTTCCAGCGGCCGCTGGGTCGCCGAAAGCCCGATGCGTTGCAGTTTCCGCTCGCACAGATGTTCCAGCCGCTCGAGCGACAAGGCCAAATGCGTCCCGCGCTTGGTTGGCACCAGGGCATGAATCTCGTCGAGGATCACCGTGTCGATACTTGCCAAAACCTCGCGGGCGTTCGAGGTCAGCAGCAGATAAAGAGACTCGGGCGTCGTCACCAGGATGTCGGACGGGTGCCGGAGAAAGCGCGCTCGCTGCGCCGATGGAGTGTCGCCGGTGCGAATCGTGACGGTGGGCGTGTAGTGCTCAATATTCAATTTGCGCGCGGCCTGCGCAATGCCCACGAGCGGCGACTGCAAGTTGCGTTCAACGTCGACGGCGAGCGCCTTTATAGGGGAGATGTATAAGGTGCGGCAGCGTCGCAGTTCCTCGGGTGCCGGAGCGAACATCAGCCGGTTGAGCGACCAAAGGAATGCAGCCAGAGTTTTCCCGGTGCCTGTGGGGGCGAGAATGAGAGTCGATTCGCCACGCGCAATTGCGGGCCATCCCATCGCCTGCGGGCGAGTCGGCTTTTCGAAGACATCCCGAAACCAGGTCTGCACCGCGGGCTGAAACAGTCCCAACGGGTCGACTTCTAATTCCTTATTGCGTGGATGTTTAGGAGAAATTGTTCGCGTTATCATTGAATGCGGACGTACAGCCCGGCCCTTACGATTGGATGCTCGGCCTTCGTCTGGCGACGGAACCTCTTTTACCGCGAACGGATTGAAAAAGCTACGCGGAAGAAGGCAGGATGTCGGGTCTTGGCTCTTGGTTTTGTAGCGCCGGCGTCTTGCCGGCAGTCGCGAGGGCGTCTCGGCCTCGCGACACGTGGTCCCTAGCGGCGGCGGGCGGGACGCCCGCCGGACTGCCGGCGGGACGCCGGCGCTACGGTCGCAAGGCTGGGCTATTTTACGATGCTGGTGACGTTCCCCAACTGCGGTTATCGGGGTTCGGACTTGGCGCTTTCGGCCACGCCGGCGGATTTATGGTAGTCGAAGAACGTGTCGTCTTCCTCACCGTGATGGGGAATCACCAGCATGACTCGCGCCCTCGACTTCATTGCAAAGTGCGCCGCCATCCAGATGTTCTCGTTGCCTGCGACAGGCTTCTTCTCGAGTTCAAAGTGTGTGCCAGGTTCGACTTCTGCGAGAAAGCCGACAATGCGCACTGGACGAGTGACGTGGGCCTCCACCTTCAACCACTGAGAAGTGTCGCGGTCAATCCACAGAGTGCCTTCCATCCCGGTTAAGACCTGGCTATCGCGATTGGGAGGCCGGTATCCCTTGCGCGGCGTTGCCTTCAGCTCGTAGACCCGCCGCCCATCCAACTCTTTTTCGCCAGTAAGTTGAAAATCAAAGGCGGTGGTCATCTGGTCGAGCATGTTGCGATCGCGTTTCCGTTCGGCCTCATATTTTGAAATACGCGCCGCGCGCTTGTCGGCCGTCTCGTGCTTGCGTTGTTCGACTGCCTGTTCGTACTTCTGCTGTTCTTCTTTATTTTTTTGCGGGCTCAGGGGACGGCCATTCAGCGCAATCAGGCGCTGGTAGGGCGATCCGTACAGCATGGTGACCGCGTACGTCTTGTCGCCATCTTTGGTGCGATCGCGCTCGTGGTTGTCGAATTCAGGAACTGCGGCCCAGTCGCGATTATTCGCGTCAACGGATTGCCGAATAATCGCAGCAACATTCTGCTGCGCGGCTGAGTGGGTGGAGTTACACAGCACGATACCTAGTGTTGCCAGCGCACTGGTCAGGGCGATCGAATATCGCATTCGTTGTCTTTCCACCGCTAAATCAATTCTCGTACCTGGTCGGCTATGGTCGTGAGCGCAATCTTTTTGCGGTTCGGCTCGCCCCGCGCTAGCGACTCGGCGAAATGCAGCGCCTGCTCGGCCTTGACCTTGGCGGGCATGGGCGGCTCGAAGGGATCCACCGTGGCCTGCAGGATGGCCGGACCCGGCGCCTTCAGGAACTCTTCGATGGTACGTCCGCAATCGGCGGGGTCTTCCACGCTGAAGCCTGATCCGCCGCATGCGTCCGCAAATTTCGCGAAGTCGATGGGCTGCAAGTCCACGCCGTATTCCGGATTTCCGAGGAACACCATCTGTTCCCACTTGATCTGGCCCAGAGTGTTGTTCTTGATGATGACGACTTTGATGGGCAGCTTGTACTTTACGGCCGTGACAAACTCCGCCATCAGCATCGAAAATCCACCGTCGCCGACGAACGCGATGCACTGGCGATCGGGACAGGCAATCTGCGCCGCGATCGTGTAGGGCAGCCCGCAGGCCATAGTTGCGAGGTTTCCGGAGACTGTGTGCATCTGCCCGCGTTGCGCAGGGATGTGTCGCGCCCACCAGGTGGTGATGGTGCCGCTATCGCAACTAACAATGGCGTCGTTCCGCAGGCGCTTGCCGAGTTCGCGCGCGACAACCTGCGGCTTCATGGGCTTCTCGGTGCGTGTTGCGCGCTTCTCCATCAGGTCGCGCCAGTCCTTCATTCCAGCCTGCGCGGCTTGCAGGAATCTGCGATCTTGTTTGCGCTGCAGCAGGGGAATCAGCTCACGCAGGGTGTTGCGACTGTCGCCGATCAAGCCCACTTCCACCGGGTAGCGAAGGCCAATGCGTTTCGGATCCAGTTCAATCTGGACGCCGCGCGCCTCGCCCGGCTTGGGCATGAACTCGATGTAGGGGAACGAGGTTCCCACCATCAGCAGAGTGTCGCAATCCTCGAGCGCTTCCTGCGAAGGGCGGGTGCCCAGCAGACCGATACCGCCGGTCGTATAAGGACTGTCATCGGGCACGGCAGCTTTGCCGAGCAGCGCTTTGATGATGGGCGCACCCAGCAGGTCAGCGACCTGCTCGAGTTCGTCGCCGGCATCCAAGGCGCCGCGCCCGGCAAGGATCGCCACCTTCTTTCCTTGATTCAGGATCTCGGCGGCGCGCTCAAGTTCGGCAGGATCCGGAATTCTGGCACTGCGCGAGTCAACGTCGGAGGTGTGATGTGGCACATTCCGCTTGGAACGCTGTCGTTCCTTCAGTTCTTTTTCCTGCAGATCAACCGGGAACGCAAGATGCGCGACGCCGCGATATGCCAACGCGGTGCGACACGCCAGGTCCGTGAGATTTTCGACGTGCGTCGGCCCCATGACGCGCTCGTTGAAGACGGCGACGTCCATGAAAAGCTTGTCGAGTGCCACGTCCTGCTGAGTGAAGGTTCCGATCAGATCATGGAACTGCAGTCCCGTAATTGCCAGCACGGGCTGCCCGTCGAGCTTGGCGTCGTAGAGACCGTTCAGCAGATGAATGCCGCCGGGTCCGGAAGTGGCGAGGCACACGCCCAGCCGGCCAGTGACTTTGGCGTATGCGCAAGCCATGAACGCGGCCGCTTCTTCATGCCGCACCTGCACGAAGCGGATCTTGTCCTGACGAGTCCGCAGCGCCTCCATGACGCCGTTGATCCCATCTCCGGGCAGACCGAACACTACCTCGACGCCCCAATCCATTAATGTTTCAACCAGCACATCGGCTGCGGTCATTCTTAGTCTCCTGGTTCGAGTCGTGGCGCAAAAGGCCTCAGGTCAGGTTCGAATACTGGTTTGCGGGAGGCAATACCGTATTCACTGCAGCGTAGGCGTTTGGATCGGCTAGCGGAGGTGATGACTACGAGACGCTGCGGAGGGCGGTAGTTCGCAGACCTCGAGTTGCTGAGTAGCGTCTCCTTAAGGAGCCTTCGAGTGGAAATCGCCGAGCTGTAATCTGGCGATGCATTGCATATTTCGATGCAGCATGAACTATCCGTGCATTGGGATCGTCTACGATTGTGATGGAAGAGGAGAGACCAATGATCACGTTGGCCATTCGCTATACGATCAATCCCAACAAGCTTGCCGACTTCAAGGAATACGTCGCCGCCGAACTCGAACCGATCGGCCAGAGTGGCGGCGAGGTTGTGGGATATTTCTTCCCGACCGACTTCGCTGGTCCCAACAACGAGGCCCTGGGCCTGATCGATATTCCGAACCTCGCGGAGTATGAGAAATACCGCAAGACGCTTGCCGACGATCCCGGGCACAAAAAGCACGCTGCCCGGCTGGAGCAAAGCGGCGTGGTGCTGGCCACGAACCGCTCGTTCATCCAGCGGTACGAGGGACGCTAAGAGGGTTGTCGCCCGTTGTCCGCAAACACGAAGGGCCGAGCGGTCAGACGCTCGGCCCAATTCGTCTTGAGATTCAAGTCAGGCGGCAGCAGGACGATCTGTCACTTCGTTATACAGTTCGACAATGCGGTCACGCCTTGCTTCATAGTCGCGCATTTCCGGCTCCGATACCACGCCGAATAGTTGCTTCTCAAGCGTGCTGAGTTGCTCGTTCAATAGCGTCATCAATTCGCGCTTCGGATCGGGGGATGTCATGATGAGCGCCTTTCCTGATTAAAAGTCGAGTGCGCGGCAAGTGTAACAGGGTGCAGGAGATTTGCTATCCGACGCATGCCCTAGGGATTGTGGTTGAGAAAGGTCCTACTCTGCCAGCCGTAGGCGATTGTCGTCGTCGGAGGTGCGTAGTCGCGGAGCAGTGATGGCGATGAGGGTCAGCAGTCCGTTGACGCCACCAAACGACAGGGAAACTAGACCTCTATCCAGAATTTCGGCGGATTGTTCCGCTTTGAGAGCAAGAATCGGAATGCAGTCGATCTCCCGATTGGCATAATCTGGCTAGATGAAACTCACTGCTATGCGAGCCACGGGCGCCGATCGATCTGCTGGCTCGACAATTCTCTTCGCCTCGGCCGCCGTGCGCATCCGGCAACTGGACTGGAACGAACTTGTTTCCGAGCTTGATAACTTCGGTTGTGCTCGCATCGATGGTCTTCTGAGCGACCAAGAGTGTTCTGAGATCGCGGCCCTATATCCCGAGGATGGGCTGTTTCGGAGTCGGGTCGTGATGGCCCGCCATGGCTTCGGTAGGGGAGAATACAAATATTTCCGCTACCCGCTGCCAGAACCGATCGCGCAGCTGCGGACCGAGCTTTACGCGAAGCTTGCCGACACTGCCAACCGCTGGAACGACGAGATGAAGATTGCGATGCAGTATCCGAGCCGGCACGAGGATCTTCTTTCGCGTTGTCACGCCGCGGGCCAGGATAAGCCCACGCCGCTGCTGCTTCAATATCAGGAGGGCGACTATAACTGTCTGCATCAGGATTTATATGGGGACCATGTCTTTCCGATCCAGGTCGCGGTCTTGTTATCGCAGCCGGACGAGGATTTTACGGGCGGGGAATTTATCCTGACGGAGCAACGTCCGCGCATGCAGTCGCGAGCGGAGGTAGTGCCGCTTCACCGGGGAGATGCGGTCGCGTTCGCGGTGCACCACCGACCGGTGAAAGGGACGCGCGGCTCGTACCGCGTCAACATGCGGCACGGGGTCAGCCGGTTGCGCTCCGGGCGACGGCATACGCTCGGAATCATTTTTCACGACGCGAAGTAGCGATGAAACGCAGAGTCAACAAAACGCTTGAGCTGTTTTCTGACACATGCACGGACCCGCCTGCAAAGCTAGGAATCGCAGAAGGCACATTGTTACTGCGCGGTTTTGCATTGCCGAATGAGAGTGCGCTACTGGCGGCTCTGGGTAGAGTCACGGCGAGAGCGACGTTTCGGAACATGACCACGCCAGGCGGCTACCGCATGTCGGTCGCAATGACCAATTGCGGGTCGCTGGGATGGGTCACCGACCGCAAGGGATATCGCTACGACTCTATCGATCCGGAGAGCGGCAAGCGGTGGCCGGCGATGCCGGAAGCATTTCTGAACCTGGCAATCCAAGCAGCCAGAGAAGCAGGCTTTCCCAACTTCCAGCCGGACGCGTGCCTGGTCAACCGGTATGAGCCGGGAACGAAGCTGTCACTTCACCAGGACAAAGACGAGAAGGACTTTTCTCAGCCGATTGTGTCGGTTTCGCTAGGAGTCCCGGCAACGTTCTTATTTGGAGGTGTTGAGCGGGCAGACAAAGCCGAACGCATCGAACTGCGTCACGGGGATGTCGTGGTTTGGGGTGGGCCAGCGAGACTTTGCTACCACGGAGTCGCGCCGCTCAAGGATGCGGTTCATTCCTTGTTCGGCAATACGCGAATCAATCTGACCTTTCGCAAAGCCGCCTAGCCGCGCGTCATGCCTCGTCATCGGGCGGCCCGGCCGCCCCGGCCAGATCCTGCTGCTTGATCTTCTCGACGTTGAACCTGGCGGCGCGCTCGCGCATCGTTTTCAGCACTTCTTCGAGCGGTGGAGGATCTCCCTTGATCCAGCGCAGCGGGTTAATCCTCGCTACAACAAACGCGCGCAAATACGGACTCATCAGTCCACGTTCTTTAAGTTTCTTCACTGCTGCGACAACTTTTTCCTCGAGGTCGAGGACCATGGTGGCGCGTTTTTCATGCTCCTTGATCGCGACGCGCAAGGAGTCGTCGGTGAAAGACTCCAGCCGCCGCAGGATGGAGTGATACGCGCCGCCTCCGAAGCGGGGCAGGCGCTCGTAGCAAACTCCCAGGGTCACCAGCGCGGGTTCGTCGAGATAGAACGCGAAACCTGATTCCGGCCGCGATGCGTCCTCGTCCAGCAATCCGCGATAAATTCGAATTACTTCGAGAGAACGTTCCTTCAGGTTGTGAGCTTTTTCGGTATTGAGCGCAAGTATCTGCCAGGCCACTTCACGATCCGGGACCACGAGCACCGTGATCGACTTCGCGCCGAGTCTTTGCATAGCGGCAAGGCGATGCCGGCCGTTAGGGGTCCAGAACCCGCCCTTGGGAGCGGTCACGGCAATGATGGGATCAAGAAAGCGCCCGGTCTTGTTGATGACGTCCGCCAGCCGCTTGTGGTGCGTGTCCGACAAGTCGCGCTGGAAGGGGGTGGGCTCGACCGCGTCGATCGGCACGATGCTCAACAGCAGAGGGTGGCCACCAAGGGGTTCCTTATATATGCCGATTACACAGCCGCCAGCTTTCTCCACGACGGCCGCGATGTCAGCGACCGCTCCGCTGCGATCCTGAATCAGGCACTCCGCCGGTTGGAGGCCCTTGGTCCCAGCCTTAGCTTTGCGTGGACGCTTGCGAGCAGGTGCGCGTTTCACCATAGGCATCGAGTCTAGCCTAGATGCCTTAACCGCGCATGCCAGCGCCGATGCACTATCTAGCAGTGGCCGTGTGGCGTCGCGGCTGCTAGATTGGATCGGCGCGCTTCGATTTGATTGCGGGAGTCACCACCGGTCCCATGAGCAGTGACGATCATCAGGACGATGCGCGTACGGTTGGAGACCGGATCGCGAAGATCATCCGCGCCAACGAGCATGCTCCAAAGAAGACCCTGACCGATGTCGAACTGCGGAAACTCAAAGCCGCTGCGGGACGCTTAGAGAAGTTGTTGTCGGACGCAGCCAACGCGGAAACCGAAGAACTCAGGAACGCCGTGTCGAAACTCGACCAGATGTTAAAAAATATCAGCGCCGGGAAAGACGTCGCGCCTGCGCTGCGGCTCCGAAAAAGATAAGTAGGAAGGGTGGCTGGGAATCCAGCGAACGTCTAAGAGGTTCGGGAAGAAGAGTCTGAAGATCTCCGGAGATGTCCTGAGGCGCTAAAGCGCGAAGAGATTTTCAGCGACTTAACGGCACAACCGAAGTTGTGCCCTTCCCAAAACCTCGTCGAACCAGAGTTTTTCCGCAATCTCCTAGGCGCCTTTCTTCTTCATCTTCTCCACCAGGCTTCGCAAGGTTTCTTGCGTCTCAGGAGTCCACCAATTGGCGATCACCGTCGCCAATTCCGCGTCCATGCCTGATTCGAATAACTGGTGAAGATCGCGGCGTGCCTCGCGGCGAGTCAGGCTCATTGCTTCTTTGGGCAATGCGAGCATTTTGCCGCACCAGGCAAGCGCGCTTGGAATCACGTCGGCGGCTGGCACCACCTCATCCACGAGCCCTGCAGCCAGCGCCTGCTCCGGAGAGATAAGCGCGCCACTCACGCCCAAGTACTCCGCGCGCCGAGGTCCTACCAATCGGCGCAAGCCTCCCATGATCACGGGCGGCAGCGGAATGCCGACCTGCACTTCGTTCAATCCGAGCTTGTATTCACCTTGCGCCATCACGCGCCAGTCACAGAAAAGAGCTAACACGGTTCCCCCGGCCGGGGCGTGACCCGTGATCGCCGCCACGACCGGGATCCGTGATCGGGCGATGGCTTCGAGTGTCGCGTACAGGTCGCGCCACAGCTTAGACATGGCCGGCTTGTCGAGCGTCAGCAGCAGGGGAACGTCCAGGCCGCCGGAGAATCGTCCGGGAAGCCCGGAGAGGATCACTGCGCGCGTTCCCTCTTGCGCAGACTGCTCAATCGCTTGCCGCAGGTTCGATCGCAACTCGCTGGTCAATGCATTGACGGGTGGCCGGTTCAGGCGCAGCTCCCGCACGTCGCCATGTTGGAAGGTCAGAAGCATGCAGAAAGTGTAGCTGAGATTTCTTCGGCCAGTGAGCAGGCATGCGGTGTGCCATAACACTTCATTGTCTACCCGCGACCGGTGAGCGATTTCTCTTGAAAGATCGGTTCCAACTGAGAGAAAAGATGCACTGCAATCGCAGTGGGTGGTTCCGGCCTGCAGTCGCGTCGCGAAATTCCAGAGGGCAACATGAGCACGACCAGCGCTGTTCGAAGCAGGCCCGCATCTTCTCCCAAGGCAATTCTGTGGGCGGGGCTGATCGCGGGAATCATGGACATTACCGCAGCATTTGTCGTCTACGGATTCTTCGGCGCGACCCCGCTGCGCATCCTGCAAGGCATTGCCAGCGGACTGCTCGGACCCAGCGCCCACGAAGGCGGCTTGGCAACCGCCGTGCTGGGCCTCGTCTGCCACTTCACGATCGCTTTCGGTGCGGCCGCGGTCTTCTTCCTTCTCAGCCGCGTGATGGCGTTTCTGACTCGGCAATTCGTCCTGGCCGGCGTGCTCTACGGAATTGCCGTCTACTTCTTTATGGGACGCGTGGTGATTCCGCTCTCCCGCGCACACCGCAATCCATTTTCATTGAAGATGATGATCATCGGCATAACCATTCATATCTTCTGTGTGGGTCTGCCGATCTCGACGACTGTTAAGCGCTTCTCGGCTAACTGATTCCATATTTTTGCGCGAGAAATAAGCGCAGGCTTGCCGGAAGCGCGCGTGAGAGTTCCTGCCAGGTCAGGATTTTGCACGCAGTTCGTAGTTCTGCGGCCTTTACGCATCGCATCACCGCATACCAGGACTCGAGCAAATCGCTCCGGCGCTCATCTAGCAGTACGCAGAACGAAGCGTGGCGGTCAAAGGCGGCGAGCACGTTCCGAATCAGTTGATAGGAGTAATAAGCGCGGTCCGATTGTGGCAATTCACGTGTATCGAACACGGTAAGAAAATCGCGATACCGCTGGATTTTGCTCTTCTCCGCTTGTTGGAAGTCGCTCTCGGTCAGCTTCGCTTCCACCAGCAGGTTTCCAACTCTCATGTCGATCTCGGTCGCGTCGACCCGTCCGCTGGCGAGCGGCACGCGTGCCCGAAAGCCAAACTCCGGCCGGGTCTTCTCTTCTATACCCAACAACCGCGGCACCGCTGGCGTGCGCTGTGTTCCAGCGTGACAGAAAATATTCATCAGCAGGGCATCGGAACTCATGCACGAATCGAGTTCCGCGCGTACTCCGTTCGCGGCGGCCGGCAAGGATCGGCGCGCGGTTGTGTGCACTTTCGCCAGGCGCGACTTCCACTCTGTCCGCGCGCAAATGCTGCGGTAGCTCGCCGGATGGAAGTTGCCGTGTCGACCATCTCCAAAGGGCTCGAAGCACACCACTGATTGCTCGCCGTAGCTGATGCAGTGCGGCAGTGCCATCGCCAGAGCATACTTTCTGGCTCTCTCGGCCAACTCTGCGCGCAGTATGGCACTGGCACTCATCGCTCAATAGTGTAGCGAATAAAAAGCGAATACTGCAAGTGTGTGAGTCCTGATACCTGGCGCATCCATAGCAACCGCGATCGTAGAAAATGTCCCTCGTCCATTTATGATGAAGTGAGCACGGAAGCCAGCTTAGCCGTGGGGGAAAACGCTCTGCCGAAATCTTCAACCAGGACTAGTCCGCGATGATCGTGAACTTCGCCGAACGGGCGCACAACCACAACTGGGAACTGGATCCGGTTACGCGCTCCTTGCTCGACACCGACTTCTACAAGCTCCTGATGTTGCAGTTCATCTGGAAGCACTTTCCGAAAACCGAAGTGTCCTTCGCGCTTTCTAATCGCGCGTCGTCGGTTCGCCTCGCCGACATGGTGCTCCTGGAAGAAATCGAGGCGCAGATGGAACATGCCCGGAGCCTGCGCTTTCGACGATCGGAACTGGTGTGGCTGGCCGGTAATACGTTTTATGGCCGCCGTGGAATCTTCACACCCGAATTTCTCACCTGGCTCGAAGAAGATTTTCGGCTCTCCGACTACGAGATCTCCGCGAAAGGTGGCCAGCTGCAGATGCAATTCACCGGCACCTGGCCCGAGACGACCATGTGGGAGCTCTATGCTCTCTCCATCGTCAACGAGCTGAAGACGCGCGCCAGCCTGAAAAAGCTGAGCGAGTTTGGCCTCGACATTCTTTACGCCCGCGCCAAGACCAAGCTGTGGGGAAAAATCGAACGGCTGCGCGGAGTTCCCGGCCTGAAGGTCGCCGACTTCGGCACGCGCCGCCGCCACAGCTTTCTCTGGCAGGAATACGTGGTCGACGCCATGGCCGCCAACCTTGGGCCGGCTTTCGTTGGCACTTCGAACGCCTTCCTCGCGCACAAACACGATCTCGAAGCGATCGGCACCAACGCCCACGAAATTCCCATGGTGATGGCCGCGCTCGCCAACGACGAAGAGGAAATGCGCGCCTCGCAGTATCGTGTTCTCGAGTTATGGCAGGGAACGTATGACGGGGCGCTGCTCATCATGCTGCCTGACACCTACGGCACCACGCAGTTTTTGCAGAATGCGCCAGACTGGACTGCCGACTGGACCGGTCAGCGCGTCGACAGCAAAGACCCCTATGTGGCCGGCGACGAGTACATCCGGTGGCTCGAAGAGCACCAGCGCAACCCCAAAGATAGACTCCTGATCGCCTCCGACGGTCTTGATGTCGACGACATTCTGGGATTGCACGCTTACTTCGCAGGTTCTCTGCAGCCCGGCACAAATATTGCCGACTTTCGGAGCGCCGCCGATTTCACCGACCTACGCAAGTGGGTGCCGGGCCGCCGCATCCGTTTCAGTGCCGGCTGGGGGACGCTGCTGACGAACGACTTTCGCGGCTGTGATCCCGACGCCGGTACCGGCTTCGATCCGCTGAGCCTGATCTGCAAAGTCCATGAGGTCGAAGGCCGTCCCGCCGTGAAACTCTCTGACAACTACGCGAAAGCGATGGGGCCGGCTGCTGAAATAGAGCGCTACCGGCGCATCTTCGGAACGGTGGGCGTGGCGAATGTGCCTGTGCTGGTATAGCGGTGCGAACCTCAGGCGCTGAAGCGCGCACAGATAGTCAACGACTTAATGGCACGACTGAAGTCGCGCCCTTCCCAAAAACTGTCCGCAGCTGGTTCCGCAACCGCTAAACTCGTGTTCTTCCCGCTCTTGCCAGCCAGCGGGCTTTTCCGCAGCCTCTTCAGGCATGCCTTGAACGCGTAAAATAAATGCTGCTTCAGCCGCTGGGTTCTCAACATGTCAATTCGTCCAGTCAAACGTCTCATCAAATCCAAGCCGACTATGGAAGGCGCCGGCGTTCATCTGCGCCGCGCGTTCGGATTCGGCAGCACCTCCGATTTCGACCCTTTCTTGTTGCTCGACGACTTCCGCAATGATGTGCCCGAAGACTATCTAGCCGGATTCCCGTGGCACCCGCACCGCGGCATTGAGACCATCACTTACGTCCTTGCCGGTACCGTAGAACACGGCGACAGCATGGGCAACCGAGGCGCCATCGCTGCCGGTGACGTGCAGTGGATGACTGCGGGCAGCGGCATCATTCACCAGGAAATGCCTAAGGGCGACGCGGCCGGTCGCATGCACGGCTTCCAATTGTGGGCCAATCTTCCGGCCGCATTGAAGATGACTGATCCGCGCTACCAGGAAGTCAAGAGCAACGACATCCCTGAAGTGACCGACGACGACGGCACGCACGTGCGCATCGTGTGCGGAAGTTTTTGGGGCAAGCGCGGCCCGGTGGAGGGCATCGCCACCGATCCGATCTATCTTGATGTGTCGGTCGCGCCCGGCCGCAGAAAGACGCTGCCGGTTGAAACCACGCGCCACGCCTTCGCTTACGTCTTCGCAGGAGCAGGGAAGTTCTGCAACGCGTCGGGTCCACTGGCCGTGCCCACCGAAGCGGTCGAGTGGGCCGACACCAAGCCGCCCTCCGAAGCCGAGAACCGTTCTCTCGTTGTCTTCGCTCGCGGCGACGAGGTCACCGTGCAGGCCGGCGACGACGGCATCCGCTTCCTGCTGGTTTCAGGCAAACCACTGGAAGAGCCGGTAGCCTGGTACGGCCCCATCGTCATGAACACTCAAGCAGAACTTCGCGAGGCCTTCGAAGAATTGGAACAGGGAAAATTTCTGAAGAAGTAAAGAATCGTGCTACTCCTGACGTCGCAGAAAGTGCCAAGTGAGCCGGAGCGGAGAGCACGGCGAAGCCTACGAAACTTCTCAGGCAGAGCGCAAGGGACCATGGCTTCCTCATCCGAACCTCTTTTCAGGGTGTGGGACACGGCGCAGTTGGCGATTGTAGGGCAATCCTGCGGATGCTCGCAGATCGCGCCGGGCACCGCGGGGGTTTGCCCTGGCCACCAGGCGGCGTAAACGCTATTTGCAAACAGATAATCGATTAGGTTACGGGGAAAGGGCAGTCTCGAAATCATTTGTGCGATGGTATGATGCTGGCTCGAATGCAGGCTGGCTGGTTTCGGGTCAAACCGAGCTTACCAAGACGTGCATCCGACTCACCCATGCCAATTGCACAGGTCAATAATCCTCCCGGGGCTTCCGCCGCGCCTTCGGCGTCCACTCGGGCCGCACTCATCGTCGTCACGTCTCTGTTCTTCATGTGGGGATTCGTGACCGCGCTCAACGATGTCCTCATCCCGCACCTCAAGTCGATTTTCGATTTGAACTACGCGAAGGCTAGCCTGATCCAGTTCGCCTTTTTTGCGGCGTACTTTGTTTTTTCCATTCCGGCCGCGCGCCTGATTGATGCCATCGGCTACAAGCGCACGATGGTGACCGGCGTCCTGGTCATGGGCGCCGGCGCACTGCTCTTCATGCCGGCCGCCGCGGTGCCATCGTACCCGCTGTTTCTCGGCGCCCTGATGATCCTAGCTTGCGGCATAACCATCCTCCAGGTGGCCGCGAATCCCTATGTGGCGGTGCTCGGCCCGCCGGAAACCGCTTCCAGCCGCTTGAATCTTTCGCAGGCTTTCAACTCGCTTGGCACCACGGTTGCTCCGCTGCTCGGCGGTTACCTCATCTTGAACGCCGCTGCGAAGAGCATGACTGAGCTGCGCCAGATGGCGCCCGACGCGCTGCAGGCTTATCGCGTGCACGAGGCATCCTCGGTGAAGGTTCCGTACCTGATCATCGGAATTGCTTTGATTGCTCTCGGCTTTCTGATTTCGACATTTAAGCTTCCGGCCATGCCCGGCGCCGAACATCACAAGGACGATCAGGGTGACAGTATCTGGAAGTACCGGCATCTCGTTCTCGGGGCGGTCGCCATCTTCGTTTACGTGGGCGCGGAAGTTTCCATCGGCAGCTTCATGATCAATTACTTCGGCCAGCCTGAGATCGGGAACATCTCGGCAAGCCAAGCTTCGAGATATCTCACCGCATATTGGTTCTGTGCCATGGCGGGACGCTTTATCGGTGCCATCATCCTGCGGAAGGTACGCACTGGAACGTTGCTGGGCATCGCCGCCGTCTCCGCCAGCCTGCTGGTTTTCATTTCCATGGCAAGCTCCGGCCATCTGGCGATGGGGAGCATGATTCTGATCGGACTATGCAATTCCGTGATGTTCCCCAGCATCTTCACGCTGGGCATCGCAGACCTTGGCCCGCGTACGGGCGACGGGTCCGGCTTGCTGGTCATGGCGATTGTCGGAGGCGCGATCGTGCCGCTCTGCGTCGGCGTGTTGGCCGACCGCTTCGGCCTGCAACACTCGTTCATCCTGCCCGCGATTTGCTACCTGTACATCGTGTACTACGCGTTTAGAGGTTCGCGAGTCGTCACCACAAGGGGGCCCGCTACCCAGGCATAGAACCAGCCATATGAGAAGCAAGCGAGGCGACAGGTTTCTTGTCTCAAAGCGATTCACTGCAAGCTAAGTCGTTGAAAGTTGGCAAGGGCGGTTTCGCGGTCCCCAAAAGTAGCCGCGACCATCGCACAGGATGCCTGCTAATAGCGCTTGCGGAGCCGCCAGGTGTATTCTGAGAGGGCGGGCATGGTTTGGGGTCGGGTCGACTCTCTGGAGTCCCTTACAACTCACTACAACGCATCGTTAGCTTATAGAATTAGCTGACGCTGCGTCTGCACTCTTTTACGGGTTTGTTGCTGGCTTTGCCTTAGGACGAATCTCTTCGATCGGCACCACGCCTTTTCCTTCCAGCACAGAATAGAACTTGTCTGGCGCCAGATTCTTCAGCGCCTCCGTGGCGCCCGAGGGCCAATGAATTTCGACGGAGTCGATCTTGGTCGCGGACGCGAGCCCGAAGTGAATACGCAAGTCGTTCTGTGAAAGGTAGCTGCCGCCACTGTGGATCTCGTCGGTTTGCGTCATGCCGTTCGCCACGATCTTCACGCGCGCACCGATTGCCAATCGATTACTTTTCGTTCCTTGCAGCTCGAAGGTCACCCAATGGCGTCCGGGGATACCGGGATTCTTCAGGACGGTAGGCGAGCCATCGAGGTTCTCGATCACCACGTCCATGTTGCCATCGTTGAAAAGGTCGCCCACGGCTAGCCCCCGCGACGCGCGTGGCTCTTCGATGGCCGGTCCCGCCTGATCATGGGCGTCGCAGAACGTGCCGTTGCCCTGATTCATGTCGAGCAGTTTCGGTTCGCGGTAGCGATCACCCGAAGGCAGCGTGTCGACCTGCGGATACACGTGGCCACTCGCCACGATGAGATCGAGCCAGCCGTCGTTGTCGAGATCGACGAATGCGTCGCCCCACTTCACCCAGCGAATCGAAGGCAGCGCCACGCCCGACGAGTACGAGACATCGTGGAAATCCCACTTGCCGTCATTGCGGTAGAGGGTGTCGTAGTCGTCGGCGAAGTGCGTCACGTAGATGGAGGGTCGACCGTTGTGCAGGTAGTCGCCCAGCGCGACTCCCATTGAAGCCTGCTCGTTGCCATCTTCGCTGAGCGCCGTGCCAGACTCGAGTCCGATCTCGGCAAACTTGCCCTTGCCTTCGTTGCGATACAGAAAACTTGGTGTGGAGTCGTTCGCGACGTAGATGTCGGGCTTGCCGGTGTTGTTGAAGTCAGCCCACACCACGCCCAACCCGTAGTAGCCGCCCGGGTCGCCGACGCCTGCGGACTTTGTCACATTGGTAAACGTGCCGTCGCCGTTGTTGCGGAACAGGGAATCGCCCGAGCCTTTGAGTCCGCGGGGACCGCACTGCACGTCGATGCCTTTGTACTTGCAATTGATGCCTTTGCCGAAGGCGGGCGGGTTGGCGAGATCGAACTCGACGTAGTTTGCGACCATGAGGTCGAGGTACCCGTCGCCATCGTAGTCGCCAAAGGCGGCGCCTGTGGACCAGCGGCCATCCGCTACACCGGCTTTCGCCGTGACATCGATAAAAGTTCCGTCGCCATTGTTGCGGTACAGCACGTTGCCCCCGAGACAGGTGATGTACATGTCGGGCCAGCCGTCGTTGTTGTAGTCGCCTACGGCGCCGCCATTCGCGAAACATGGACTCGCGACTCCGGCTTTATCAGTCACGTCAGTGAAGGTTCCGTCGTGATTATTGTGATAGAGCGCGCCCCTTGCCTTCTCGCCCTTCCTGGCCATTTCGAGAGTGGGGGCATTGGTGAAGTAAATGTCGAGCCAGCCGTCGCGATCGTAGTCGAGCAGCAGAACGCCGCCGCTCATCGATTCAAGGATGTACTTCTGATCAGGAGCAAGCAGGTGCTCGAACTTGATGGCAGCCTTCTTGGTTATGTCTTCAAGCTGGGGGATCTTGCGGTCCCTGCATTTCATTTCCTTCACGCCCGGCGGAGGCGGTACGGGCTGAGGGTGTCCGCCCTGGGCGTAGAGGGGAAGGGCCAGAGCGAGAACAAACATTAAAAGCAATGGAATCCGGTTCCGGGAAGAAGCGGCGGTCAATTGGGCCTTGGAGGTATTCAATGGAAACATTTGTGGGTGACTAGATACATTCTACGTGTGCCATCGAGGGTATCGCTACACGGCGGTTTCGCCTCATGGAACGTGTTTCGACGATCGTGGTTCTGCTGTCGGTCGCGGGGGTCCTTCGACTGCGTTCGCCTGTCGCCTCACTCCGCTCAGGATGACATTTCTGAGGAGCAGGGTGTGACTGAATCGGAGACCCATGGTCGTTCGACGGGCGGGGACGCCCGTCGCTCCATCGTTTCGGCGGGAGGTTAGACACCTTCGGGGTGCTTGTCGCTATCTCTACGGAATCAGTTGGTAGCTGACGAAGGCTAACTGTGTGCTGTCGGGAGACCAGGAGGGGACGTTGATGGTGCCTTGGCCGCCAAAGAGTTTTGTGAGAATCGTGATCTTGCCATCGCTCAATTTCATGAGACGGAGCATGACATCTTTATCTTCGGGATGACCTTCGACGCTTCGGCTGTAGGTTAGAAAAACCATCCACTGGCCGTCGGGCGAGATGTGCGGGAACCAGTTGTTGAGATCGTCGTGGGTGATTTGTTCCTGGGCGCTGCCGTCGGAATTCATGCGCCAGATCTGCATGTGTCCGGTGCGCTCGGAATTGAAGTAGATGTATTTGCCGTCGGGAGAATAGTCCGGGCCGTCGTCGAGGCCCTTGGCCGTGGTGAGGCGAGTTTCGTTGCCGCCCTCGAAGGGGATGGAATAGATGTCGAAATCGCCATTGCGCTCGCCGACGAAAGCGAGTGTTTTGCCGTCTGGTGACCAGCCATGCCAGTAGGAGGGACCTTTCGGAGTGATTTCGCGCGGTGCCCCTCCCGCGAAGGGAACGATGTAGACGTGCGAGTTGTCTTCATCTTTGGTCTGGTCGCTAATAGCAATGGTTTTGGAGTCGGGCGAGATGCCGTGGTCGTTGTTGCAGGTCACGGCAAAGCCGGTGTCGATCGTTTCCGGCTTGCCTCCAGCGACCGGGATTTTCTGCAGGCGGCCCTTGCGGTTGAAGATGAGGGATGCGCCGTCGTGCGTCCAGTTGGGAGCCTCGAAGCGCTCGGGCGCGGCGTAGACTACGCGGCGGTCGCTGGAGTCGATTTCGATGGTTTCGAGAGTGCTGTACAGCTTGGGCTCGGTGTTAGACGCAACAAGCGGGGTGATTTCCACGTTGGAGAAGACGGCTTTTTCGACCACGTCTTTTTCGTGAGAGCAGAGGCCGATGCCGACGTAGAAAGTTCCTTCGAGCGCGATAGGCACTGAGCCGCCCGCCATCTGAAAATTCTGGCCTTTCGACGCGAGCCACATGTAGGCGTACTGGCCTCGCTTTTCAATACGTATGCGTGCGGGCGCGGAAATATTCGCCTGAATCTCGTGCGTGAGCGCACCTTTCGCGTCGCGATACTGAAGGGAAGTTAGACCGCTGCCATGGAGCGCGACGTCTGCGTAGGGGGAGTCGGCGTCGAGCGACTGGCGCGCCATGACGACGGCCTTGCGATGCTCGTTGACGCCCTGGCCGATAAAAGCGATGTCGGCGTTGAGGGCGACGTCACCGGAGACTTTCTTCCAGACGAAGTGAAAAGCGTCGGAGGAGAGCCACATGTTTTCTCCGGCTGCGGAGAGGGCGAAGGTTTTTGCGGCCGCATCGTAGGTCGCGGAGCCGGGGTGGGGAGTGGTGCCGATGTCGGTGTGGGCTTCGAAGGGGCCGAGTGGCGTTTGGGCGAAGGCGCGGGTCGCGGCGAGAGTCATCACGAGAATGGCGAGAAGTGTTTTTGAGTTGTAACGCACGACGGCCTCCTGATTTCGCCCCTCCGGGGCTTTCACAAGCTTGCTGCCTACCCAGTGCTTACGCACTGGGCTAATGAATTTCGCCCGCTTTGCGGGCTTGGCCTGGAATTCCACGGCCAGTGGTTTCACGCTTAGAAACGACTAATCGCTCCTCAGGCATGGGTGGTGCGGAAGGCTTCGAGGCAGCGCTTGGCTGTTTCCAGTTCGGAGTAGCGGCTGCCTTCCTGCTCGATGAGGTAGTACTCGAGCCCGCTGCTCTCTGCGGCGGCGAAGATTTCTTTCCAGGGCGCGACGCCTTCGCCGAACAAGACTTTGTAGCCTTGAGCGGGAGACCAGTCTTTGCAGTGCATCGACTTGATGCGGCCGGGATGGGACCGGATCCAGGCAACCGGATCGGCGCCCGATGCGACACACGTGCCTACATCAAGTTGCAAGACGACCGACGGCTTGGTGTGTTCCGCGAGATATTGCGCGGGGAATTTGCCATCTACGGTGCGGAATTCGGGTTCGTGATTGTGGTAGCCGACTTTGAGTCCAGAGGGCTCGAGTTTTTCGGCGGCAGCGTTCAGCGCGTCGGCGACAGGCTTCCATCCGTCGGTACCCGGATTGGGCTGGGCGCTAGCCACGATGACGTACTTCGAGCCGAGAGCGAGGTTTAGGTCGCGCGTTCGATTGATTTTGTCGGGGTCGATATAGTTGAGGTCGTTGTGCGTGGAGAAGCAGCGGACCCCGAGGCCGTCGAGCAGCTTGCGCATCTCTTTGGTCTGGGTGTCGGTGCGCTCGAAATAGGGCGCGTAGAACTCGACGCACTGGTATCCGATTTCGCCGACGGCGCGCACCGTGCCCTCGGGATCTTTTTTTAGCGCTTCGCGGACGGAGTAGAGCTCGAGGCCGACGGGGAGGCTCGAGTTCGCGGCGTCTGCCGTCAAGGCATAGGGGAGCATGGCCGAGAGAGCCAGGAAGGACCGGCGGTCGATTGGGGTCATGGGCTACCTTTTACTTGAGGGGGCGTTGCGTGTCCAAGAAAAACTTTCGTTGGGCGTGAGGAGTTCTTGGGAAAATCCGACGATTGCGGCTTTTGTGGAATCCCACCATAAAATCCCAGAGGACGCGATTTTAGGATGGGGCACACGCTGTCGCGAAAACGGGGCGTTAACAATCAGTTGTGGTACGGGCCGGGCATAACCTCGGCGCCGCGACAAAGATGCGATGGTGCCGTTACACTGAACTGAGCCCTTCGGAAAAACATCATCAGCGGAAGGAATGAACATGGCATCCGTAGAGTCCGCCATCCCCGTTGCCGCAACCTCCTCGCCCTTATCTAAAGAAGAACTGCGCCGGATGAATGCGTACTGGCGCGCTGCGAATTATCTGTCGGTCGGACAGATTTATCTTGTATGACAATCCGCTGCTGCGCGAGCCGCTGAAGATTGACCACGTGAAGCCGCGCCTGTTGGGGCACTGGGGCACGACGCCGGGCCTCAATTTTATTTATGTGCACTGCAACCGGCTGATCAAGAAGCTGGACCTGAACATGATTTATATCGCGGGACCCGGTCACGGCGGACCGGGGCTGGTAGCCAACACCTACCTGGAAGGAACTTACAGCGAGTATTACCCGAACATTCCGCAGAACGAAGCAGGTATGAAGCGGCTGTTCAAGCAGTTTTCCTTTCCCGGCGGAATTCCGAGCCACGTCGCGCCGGAAACGCCGGGATCGATCCATGAAGGCGGAGAACTGGGTTACAGCGTGGCGCACGCGTATGGCGCGGCGTTCGACAATCCGGACCTCGTGGTCTGTTGTGTGGTTGGCGACGGCGAGGCTGAGACCGGTCCGCTGGCGGCGAGCTGGCATTCGAACAAGTTCCTGAATCCGGCGCGCGATGGCGCGGTGCTGCCCATTCTTCACTTGAACGGTTACAAAATCGCGAATCCCACGATACTGGGCCGGATGAGCGATGAGGAACTGACGGGATTGTTCCGCGGATACGGCTACGAGCCCATATTTGTGGAAGGCAGCGATCCGGAGCCAATGCACCAGTTGATGGCCGAGAAGATGGAGTTCGCGATCCGGGATATCCATGCGATCCAGGAACGGGCGCGGAAGCAGAAGGATGTCACACGCCCGATCTGGCCGATGATTATCCTGCGCTCACCCAAGGGCTGGACGGGCCCGAAGATGGTGGACGGCAAGCCAGCGGAGAACACGTGGCGATCGCACCAGGTGCCGTTCTCGGAAATGGTAGGCCATCCGGAACATCTGCGGCTGCTCGAAGAGTGGATGAAGAGTTACAAGGCCGAAGAGCTGTTCGACAAAACTGGGCGCCTAATTCCAGAAGTTGCGGAACTGGCGCCCAAAGGCGAGCGACGCATGGGTGCCAATCCGCACGCCAATGGCGGGTTGCTGCTGAAAGATCTGGTGATGCCGGACTTCCGCGATTACCGGGTGGAAGTGCCTAAGCCGGGCGGTGTGAATTCCGAAGCCACACGAGTGCTGGGTACCTTTCTTCGTGACGTGATGAAGAACAATCTGGGGGCGAAAAACTTTCGGGTATTCGGGCCGGATGAGACCGCGTCGAACCGGCTCGATGCGGTGTATGCCGTGACGGATAAGGTTTGGATGGAGCCGCTGTTGCCAGTCGACGAGCATCTGTCGACGAACGGGCGCGTGATGGAAGTGCTCAGCGAGCACATGTGCCAGGGGTGGCTGGAAGGGTATCTGCTCACGGGGCGGCATGGATTCTTCTCGTGCTACGAGGCGTTCATTCATATTGTGGATTCGATGTTCAACCAGCACGCGAAATGGCTGAAAGTGACGCGGAATATTCCATGGCGGCGGTCGATTGCGTCGCTGAATTACCTGCTGACGTCGCATGTGTGGCGGCAGGATCACAACGGGTTCAGCCACCAGGATCCGGGATTCATCGATCATGTGGTGAACAAGAAGGCGGACGTGGTGCGGGTGTATTTGCCGCCGGATGCGAACACATTGCTTTCGGTGGCCGACCACTGTCTGCGAAGCCGGGATTACGTGAACGTGATTGTGGCGGGCAAGCAGCCGGCTCCGCAGTGGCTGGATATGGACTCCGCGATCCGCCATTGCACGGCGGGTATCGGGATCTGGAACTGGGCAAGTAACGACCAGAATGCCGAGCCGGACGTGGTGATGGCGTGCGCTGGCGATGTTCCGACGCTGGAGACACTGGCCGCCGTCGACCTGCTGCGCCAGCATTTCCCGGACATCCGGATCCGGTTTGTGAACGTCGTGGACCTGATGACACTGCAGCCCTCAAGCGAGCATCCGCATGGCTTGACGGACCACGAGTTCGACTCGATCTTCACGACCGACAAGCCGATCATTTTTGCGTATCACGGGTATCCGTGGCTGATTCACCGGCTGACCTACCGGCGGCACAATCACGACAACCTGCACGTGCGCGGGTACAAGGAAGAGGGCACGACCACCACGCCGTTTGATATGGCGGTGCAGAACGATCTCGACCGGTTCCATCTGGCTGGGGATGTCGTGGACCGCGTGCCGCGGCTGCAGCGCATGGGGGCGCACTTCAAACAATTTCTACGCGATAAGCTGGTGGATCATAAGCAGTATGTGGACGATCGCGGAGATGATATGCCGGAAATCAAGAACTGGAAGTGGCCGTACTAGGTCGAAAATCCTTAACCGCAAAGGGCGCTAAGGAAAGCCGCTAAGTTCGCTAAGAACGGCTGATCGTGAATGCGTTACGGTGAGTGCCAGGGCCCGGCGCGCAAAGACAACATCTTAAACGCAGAGTGCGCAGAGAACCGCCGCAGAGGGTGCAGAGAAGACTTTTTCGGCTCAAACTCAATGAACGTACTTGTGCTCAACTCGGGGAGTTCCAGCCTTAAGTTTCAGCTGATCGCCACCGATATGGATCGGATTCGGGGAAACGCCGATGAGCGCCTGCTCAAGGGCGAGGTGGAACGGATTGGCGGGGAAGCGATCATCACGCTGAAGAAAAGGGATGGATGGCAGCAAACTCTGACGGCGCCTTTACGCGACATCGGTGCGGCGCTGGATTTTGTGATTCGCTGGGTGGCATCAGACCGGTCGGGACTTACGGAGGTGCGGGGGCCCGGCGACGTGCATGCGGTGGGGCATCGCGTGGTGCATGGGGGAGAGCGGTTCACGGAGTCGACGATCATTGACGATGACGTGCTGAAGGGAATCGAAGGGTGCATTGAACTCGCGCCGCTGCATAATCCGAATAACATCAAGGGAATTCTTGCGGCGCGAAGCTTGTTCGGCGTCGGCACGCCGCAGGTTGCGGTGTTCGATACAGCTTTTCATCACTCGCTTCCCGAGCAAGCTTATCTGTACGCGATTCCTTACCATCTTTACCGGCGACATCGCATCCGGCGGTACGGATTTCATGGGACGTCGCACCGCTACGTGGCGTATCGGTACCGTGTGCTAAGGAATCTTGCGCGAGAGCAGACCCACGTGATTACGTTGCACTTGGGGAACGGATGCTCGGCGGCGGCGATTCGCAATGGGTTTCCGGTGGATACGTCGATGGGCATGACGCCGCTGGAGGGATTGGTGATGGGAACCCGTTCGGGCGATCTGGATCCGGCAATCGTGAACCTGATTTCCGGAAAGGAAGGGCTGTCGGCGCATGAGGTGGAGTCGCTGCTGAATACGCAGTCGGGGCTGCTCGGCATTTCCGGGCTGACGAACGACATGCGGGTGTTGCAGGCGGAACTGAAGGAACATGACGACCGGCGGGCGCGGTTGGCGATTGATGTGTTCTGCTACCGTGCGCGGAAATATATTGGGGCGTTTCTGGCGGTGATGGGCGGCTCTGACGGCATCGTGTTTACGGGCGGGATTGGAGAGAATTCGCCGGAGATACGCGCGCAGATTTGCGCTGGGATGGAGTGGGCGGGGATTGCGCTTGATGCGGAGAGAAATCAGAAGACGGTCGGGCAAGGAAGGGTTGATCAGCAGCGATTCGTCAAAGCTCGCCGTGTATGCGATTCCTACGGATGAGGAGTTGTTGATTGCCCGAGATACGGTGCGCTGCATTGTAGGTGAAGTACATCCGTCGTAGTGGATCGACTCGAAAGACTGACTTTCTCGTAGTGCGTGTAAACAGGCTGCGGAAGCCAGAAGAGCACACCTCAGGCGCTAAAGCGCGGACACACTTTTCAAGGACTAGAGGCACGACTGAAGTCGTGCCCTTCCCAAGATCAAGCCCCTTACACCGAGTACGAGACGTCGTCGTCCGCGGCGACGTGCGCCAGACTGCTTCCATTCGAAGAAACTACGGAAGACTTGCTGCCACGGCGCATGGCTACGATTCCTGTGCGCACCATTTCCAGGACACCATACGGTCTGAGAACTTCCAGCAAGCCGTCGATTTTGTCTTCGGCGCCGGTGATTTCGATGGTTAGCGAGTCGGGGGCGACGTCGACCACTCTCGCGCGGAAAACGCTCGCCAATTCCAGAACGTGGGAACGCGCTTCGTGGGTGGCTGCTACCTTGATCATGGCGAGGTCGCGAACGATGGCCGGCTCGTTCGTGATGTTTTCGACTAGCAGGACATTGACGAGTTTGTAGAGATTGGCCTCGATGCGGCGCGCCTGGTCGCGATCGGCCTCGGCGGTGATGGTCATACGCGAGACTTCGGGCTTCTCGGTGCGGCCGACAGTGAGCGAGTCGATGTTGAAAGCGCGGCGCCGGAACAGGGAAGCGACGCGGGTTAGGACGCCGGGCTTGTTTTCCACGTAGACCACGAATGTGTTCATCATGTTGGTTTACTCGTCAGCTGCCGTTTCCACGATCGGGCTGGGGCGGCGGATCATTTCGTGCAGCGACGCGCCCGCGGCCACCATCGGATAGACGGTGTCTTCCTGCTCTACTTTGAAATTAATCAGCATGGGACCGTCGTGTTGGCGGGCATTTTGTACGGTGGGCACGACCTCGGAGCGCTGCGTTACGGTTGCGCTGCGAATGCCGTAGGCGTCGGCCAGTTTGGCGAAGTCGGGATTGAGCAGCGGCGTTGCCTGGTAGTTGCGCTCGTAGAAAAACTCCTGCCACTGACGGACCATTCCGAGGAATCCGTTGTTGATGATGGCAATGTTGATCTTCAGATTCTCCTGCACGATGGTGGCGAGTTCTGACATCGTCATCTGGAAGCCGCCGTCGCCGACCACGACCCAGACTTCGGCTTCGGGACGCGCAACCTTGGCGCCGATGGCCGCGGGCAGCGCGAATCCCATGGTGCCCAGACCGCCTGAAGTGATCAGGGAGCGGGCGCGCTCGTGCTTGTAATACTGTGCCTCCCACATCTGGTGCTGGCCTACGTCGGTGACGACGATGGCGTCGGCGTCGCGCGTCTCGTGCCACAGATCGTTGATCACGTGCGCGGCATATAGATGGCCGTTGTCGGGGAGATTCTGAATGTCGCGGACCGCTGCGTCGCCTTTCATCTGGTCGATGAAGTCGAGCCAGTCGCTGCGGTTGACTGACTTGACGTGCGGCAACAGTTCGTCAAGGACTTCGCGCAGATCGCCGACCAGGGCCACGTCGACCTTCACGTTCTTGTTGATCTCGGCCGGGTCGATCTCGACGTGAATTTTTTTCGCGTTGGGCGCGTAGGTTTTCAGATTGCCGGTGACGCGGTCGTCGAAGCGCATGCCGAAGGCAAGGAGCAGATCGGCTTCCTGAATGGTGTGATTGACCCAGGCTTCGCCGTGCATGCCCATCATGCCGAGATTGAGCGGATGCGATGCAGGGAAGGCGCCGAGGCCGAGCAGAGTGAGTGCGATGGGAATTCCAGTCCGCTCGGCGAAGTCGCGGACTTCTTTCGTGGCGCCAGAGACGATGATGCCGTGGCCGGCCAGGATCACGGGACGTTTGGCGTTCTGGATCAGTTCAAGCGCCTGCTCGTACTCCTTAGCGTCTGGGGAAAGGTCGGGACGGTAACCGGGGAGTTGGGGCTTGGCAGCGTCCCAATCGAATTCGCAGGAAGTCTGTTGCGCGTCTTTCGTGATATCGACCAGCACGGGGCCGGGGCGTCCGGAGCGCGCTACGTAGAAAGCTTCGCGGATGGTGCGAGCAAGCTCGCTGGCGTGCGTCACGAGATAGTTGTGTTTGGTGATGGGCAAGGTGACGCCGGTGATATCGGTTTCCTGGAAGGCATCGGAACCGATGAGTTTGCTGCCGACCTGGCCGGTGATGCAGACGATGGGCGAGGAATCAAGCATGGCAGTGGCGATGCCAGTCACCATGTTGGTGGCGCCGGGACCGGAGGTGGCGACGGCGACGCCGACTTCGCCACTGGCGCGCGCGTAGCCGTCGGCCATGTGGGTGGCGCCTTGCTCGTGGCGCACGAGCACGTGATGAATCTTGCTGTGCTTGAGGGCGTCGTAGGCAGGCAGGATGGCTCCGCCCGGGTAGCCGAAAACATGGGTGACGTTTTCGCGCTCCAGGCATTCCCAGAGAATTTGTGCGCCGGTCTTGGTCATGGTTGCTCCCGTTGCTTGTTGCGGCTCTGCCAGTCGACGGGCGGGGACGCCCGTCGCTCCATTGGTTCAATGCAATTCAAATAACGACCTCATCGGAAACTTTTCTAAGCAAACGGGCCATCATCCTCGTCTGGATGATGGCCCGTTCAGAAGCTTGGCTGAGGGTTTACATCATCCGCTGCAGTCTGTTCCTACAGATACTCGTACGACGACGGCGGGAACGAGTCGGCTGTTCCGGGTAATTCGCGTCGGGTTGGGTGCGAAGGCTTGCATAGGCACCAACGAGTACCTGATGTTTGTAAATGTTCCTGGGCGTAGAGTCAAGCACATTTAGACCGGACGGTCGGTCGGTTTAGTGTGGCCTTACTCCTCGATGCGCAATAGAAGGACAGGTTCCACCATGAAATCGAACTCATTGATGGTGTCAACGGCCCGGCGAATGACTGGTTCGGACACGGGTTCGACGGTGATTACGAATGAAACGCGATCCTTGGGGAGGTGCGGTTCCTGCTCAAGGGAATCGATGTTGATCGATTCGTGGGCGATGACTTCTGCGACCCGGGCCACGATGCCGCGCTGGTCTTTTACCGTGAGCCGGAGGTACCAGCTGACGGGCTTAGGTCGGTCGGACAATGGCAACGTGTGCGAACTGAGAAAGCCGGGAATGTTTTTGGCGTTGAGTTGTCCGGCGGCGAAGTCGCGGGAAATTTCGATGAGGTCGGAAACGACGGCCGACCCGGTAGCGTCTCCGCCTGCGCCACGACCGTAGAACATCTGCGTGCCGATCTTGTCGCCGACCAGGAATACGGCGTTGTTGACGCCCTCGACTTTCGCAAGCATCGAGCGGCGGCTGACCAGCCAGGGGCGCACCGAGACTTCGAGGCCGTCATCGGTCTGCTGGGCGGAGCCGACGAGGCGGATCGTGCTGTCGAGGCGGGTGGCGGAGTGGATGTCGATCGCGCGGACGTGGCGGATGCCGTAGGTGGGGATGCGCGCAACGTCGAGGCCGCCCTCGAAGGCCATGCGGGCGAGGATGCAGAGCTTGTCGCGGGCGTCCTGACCGTCGATGTCAAAGGAGGGATCGGCTTCAGCGAAGCCTGCTTTCTGTGCTTCGGCGAGAGCTTCCGCAAACTCGATGCCGCGGCTTTCCATCTGCGTGAGGATGTAATTGGCGGTGCCGTTGAGGATGCCGTGCACCGAGCGGAGGCGATCACCGGCGGTGGATTCATGAATCACGCGCAGGATGGGGATGCCGCCGGCTACGCTGGCTTCGAAACCGATCGGCAGGTTGCGCGTGACGGCGAGGGAGAAAAGCTCGTCTCCGTGGCTGGCGAGAAGATTCTTGTTAGCGGTGACCACGGGCTTGCCCTGTTCGAGTGCGCCGCGTACGAGTTGGAGCGAGTCGCCGGTGCCGCCCATGGTTTCGACGACCACATCGACGTTGGGATCTTGAAGAAGCTGTTTCCAGTCGGAATAGACGCGCGCGTTCGACGGGGCGGTTGCCGGTTCAATATTAGACCGGCGACAGACGGCCGTGACCGTGAGCGTAACGCCGCTGCGGTGGGCGATGAGGTCGCGATGCTTCTCGATGATGTCGGCGGTGGCGCGACCAACGGTCCCGAAACCGACAATGCCGACTCGAACTTGTTTCTTGGCCATAAGTCTTCGGTGCGAAAAAAATCCCCGGCGCCTAAAAGTGCGATTGATCGTGAACTGCTGCGGCACGCCCGAAGGCGCACCCTGATACAAAGCGTCCACGGCGAAGGGCTAGACGGCCGTCGCTGTCGGAGCGCTGCTCAGAAACTCCTGGTGGACGGCGCGGACCACGTCGTCGACGCGGGAGTTGGTTACGGCGAAGCAGATGTTTAATTCACTGGCGCCCTGGGCGACGGCGATCACGCTGACGCTGTTGCGAGCGACCACTGAGAACAGACGGCCCAGGATGCCGCACGTGCCCTTCATGCCGGAGCCAAGGACCGCGATAACCGCGACGTCGCGATGAACGGCGACGGGATTCAGGATACCGTGCTTGAGTTCCGTGCGAAACAGGCGTTGGATCGCGTGAACGACGCGTTCGGTGTCTGCCTCGCGCAAGACCAGGCCGAGCGAGTCTTCGGAAGAGGATTGCGTGGAGAACAATACGTCGACGTGCTCGTGACCCAAGCGCAGGAACAGCCGGCCAAAGATTTCGGCGAAATGCACATCGCGGCGCGTGGTGAGCGTGACCAGCGAAGCCTGCGTCACGGCGGTGACTGCTTTCACGGGCCGGGTGCTTTCTGGAAGGCGTTCGACGATTTTCGTGCCCGGGACCTCGGGCTTGAATGAGTTCTTGATCCAGACGGGGATACCGCGCTCCATCGTCGGCCAGATTGCTTTGCGATGGATGACCTTTGCGCCGTAGTACGAAAGCTCAATCGCTTCGGCAAAGGTGATTTCGGGAAGAGTAACGGCGTCGGGACAGACGCGCGGATCGGCTGTAAGAACGCCGTCAACGTCAGTCCAGATCCAGACTTCATGCGCCTTCATCGCAGCGCCGAGAATCGTGCCCGAGTAATCGGAGCCACCCCGGCCGAGTGTTGTTACCTGGCCCGCCGTGGTTGCTCCGCTGTAACCCATGACGACGGGGATAGTGCCTTGCTGCAGAAGCGGGTTGAGAACGTCGCTGCAGAGGCGGGATGTTGCATCCATGTCGGGCGAGGCATCGCCAAACTTGTCGTCGGTGGCGAGGACTCGGGCGGAATTCATGAACGTGCTCTTGGCGCCGAGTTCGTTCAGGCAGGCGGCGAAAATGTGCGCGGACATTTGCTCGCCAAGAGGAAGAGCCATGTCCATTACCTGCGCGGTGGCTGAGCCGAGGAGCAGGAGTGCAGAGGACAGTTCGCGGAGGCGCTGCAGGGTGGACTCTACTTCGGCGGCGACGGCCTTCTTCGTCGGGCCAGAAAATAGTTCAGCAACGACCTGTGCGTGGCGGGTTTGTAGCTGGAGGAGGCTATCCTCCATCTGCTGGCCATTGCCCGTGCGTGCAGAATTCAGCACGCTCAGGATCAGATCAGTAACTTTGGAGAGCGCGGAGACCACGACAACCACCGGGGCGCCGCCTTGTGCGTGGCGTTGCACAATGTTGGCAGCCTGCCGGATGCGCTCGGCGCTTCCTACGGAGGTGCCGCCAAACTTCATAACTACCAAGTTCATGGAGATTCCTGGGGCATGTTTGTGAATGTAGTAGTACAGCATGCAGAGGCGACGTGCGACAAGACTCTGGTCGGATACGTTGAGTCGCGGTAGTCGAAGTATGAGAGGAGAAGATCTATCAGTTCGTGGGATTACGGGGGAATTTCAGGTAGGGAAGGCGAACGGTGTCGATGATGACCTGATCGGCGTGGATGTTGGCGGGCGCTTCGAAGCCCTTCGCACCGGCGTTCGTGACGTAATCGTCCTGATCCACGCCGTCGCCGCTTACGCCGAGACCGCCAACCAGAACGCCGTTCTTATACAGAGGCAGGCTTCCGGGGAAGAACACGATCCCGTTTTGATTTGCATTTGCTGGTTGAGAACCCTGCGTGCACGGGTTCAGACGATCTTGCGTGTAGAGATTGAAGAACGGTCCCGGGTTGGATGCATCGATGCCTGGAGGGAATAGGGGTTGGGCTGCGAAGCCGATTGTGCGATTGGTGACCGCAGTCCCGCTGGGAACGCCCGGCAGATCAGACGAGCCAGTGCTGCTGAAGTAGATCACATTGCGGGCCTTCGCCACCGCGACATCGATGCTGAAGACGGTTGCGTCGGGCATCCGGTGAAGCGCGAGCACGGTGCCGTCGAGGTCGGCGACGGCGATGGTCATGTGGGTGCGGGAGCCCGAGGGCAAGCGGATCACGGCGCGCGTGAGGTCTGCCGTTGCAACTGCCTGGCCCACAATGGAAGCGACGTCGGACTGAGTCAGGCCGCCAGTGCCGCCGTTCGGCCCGACGAGATCGCCTTCGGGCGGAAGTCCGCCAGCGATGGGACCGACGATGTAACTTCCGCCGGAGATTCCGGCAGCGACGCCTGACGGCAAAACGGTCTGGTTTACGAACGGCAACGAAATGCCGCCGATGATGACGACGCCTGGGGGTGGAAGTTGCGACGTGGTAGGCAGGAATCCCGACTGCGATGCGCCGGAGAAGGCGGCGAATTCGGAGACGCTCGCCGACGTGCTCACCACTCCGATGCCGCCGACTGTGTGGCCATCTTTGAAGAGCGGAACTCCGCCCGGATTGACGGCCGTCGGATCGCTGTCAATGGTGTCAGCTTTCCCCGTTGTTACGCCGAGGCCGAGATTCGTGCCGTTCAACGAGCGCGACGGGTTAACGGTTTTGCCGGAGTTAAACGTGGCGTTCAGCGGGCAGCCGCGATTGGTGTTTTCGATTCCGTAGAGATCCGCGTTCGGGGCGAAGGAAACACCCGGAGGGAAATGAATCCCGCTGATGAACCGTACGGTGCGGCTCGAGAGGGGAGCCTGATCGTTGCTGAAAAGGGCGGCGGTTCTCGCCAGGGATACGGCGAGTTCGTGGCTGTCGACAACCGCTCCGAAGTTGCCGGCCGCTGTGGTGGGCGCTCCCGGGGACTCAAACACTGCCAGGATGGCACCGGCGCGATCGGTGACTGCGACAACGATGGGTACGTTGACCGAGAGCACGGCGTTCTGAACGATGGTATCCACTTCCGCGGCAGAGAGCGGCACGGCCGGCGACGAGTTCGGTGTCGCAAGGGTTGTGGAACCGGCGCCGCTACAGGCTTCGAGGATGATGGCGACGCACGTCAGCGCGAGCACGCCGAGGAAGATGAACAGCCGTCGATGTCGCACTGTGCGCATGCAGGGGAAAAGGGATACAAGATATCGCATTGCGAGTGCGATAAGTCACGCGAATGACCTTACCGCAGTTGCGAATGTAATACGGCGGGCGGCATGGAACTACGGTGCTGAGACTTTCGTGTAACCAGAGTTGTCAATCCCGCGACTGGTAACGTTGACATTCCCCGTCACTCTGGCAGAATTCGCTAAGCCCTCAGTATTTCCAAGAAATTAAGGGAGAAACCCACTTGAATACGTGTAAACGATGGACCGCGGCCGTTCTCTGCCTGCTGCTTTCTCCGTTCCCGGCCGTTTGTCAGTCTGCGTCGGGCGATCATGCCGGGCAGATCAATGCGCTCGTCCCAGCGGCAACGCGGAATGCGAAGCCCGCAAAGGTGAAAGACGATCTCGACTTCAATGACCTGCTGCAAACGCAGAAGTCAGGCCGCTTGCGCGCTGGTTTGAAGGACGGTTCGATCCTGAGCCTGGGCTCGAACAGCGAATTGCGGGTGGTGCAGCATGATGCTGCTTCGCAACAGACGTCGCTGGAGATGGATTTCGGCAAGGTCCGCAGCAAGGTCGTGAAGATTACGCAGCCGAATGGGAAGTTTGAGATCAAGACGCCCAATGCCGTGATCGGCGTGGTAGGCACGGACTTCTACGTCGGCTACGACTCTGACCGGACTACTGTCATTTGCTATCGCGGGAAGGTTATGGTGACGCCCTCGGCGAACGCCAAGATCATGCACAATTCGGGCCAGGCGGACGGCAACAATTCCATCGCCGTGAGTGAAGGGCAGATGGTGGTTATCAGTTCGGAAATTCCGGCAGCGGGATTTCAGTCCAGCCAGGCGCCATCTGATGTGTTGCAGGCGACTATGACGGACACGAATGTTCCGGATGGGCCGTTGCCGTCAGTTCACCCGCACCTGGTGCGCAATCTAATCATCGGGCTGGGAGCGGCGGCGACCGGATGGGCAGTGGGATACACGCAGCTGAACTCGAGCGGAGGCGCTGCGGCGCCGCGAGTGCCAAACTGCCAGACCAATCCGAATCCGAAATTGTGCGGATGATTGGCGGCCGAAGCTGTAAGTAGTACGCAATACCGAACGAGTAGCGAAGTACTGGCCCGACAGGGCGCTCATGACGCCAAATCCGCAGCGCTGGTCCCAATGGCTGAGCCGGGTTTCGACTCGCCAGATTGACATGGCTCTCGCGCTGCTGGTCACAGCGGCGGGACTGCTTCTATTTGCATTTGCCGGCATCGGGGGAAACCGCGGTGCCGGTTTTCTTTTCCTGCAGAATGTCGAGCAAAGTCTGCTCGACACTCGCTTTGAACTGCGTGGCGCGCGCAAGCCCGATGAGCGGATTGTCATCGTCGGTATTGATGAGAAGACGTTGCAGCATGAGGGCTCTTTTCCTCTGCCTCGCCACTCGTATGCCGACCTGGTGAAGCGACTCAACGAAGAGGGAGCGCGGGTGGTGGCCTTTGACGCGACCTTCCCCACCCCTGAGAGCAACTCCGCTACGCAGGCCCTGGATCATCTGCAAGCTCGGCTGGGTGCAGGTGCGCCTCCCAATGTGGATAAGGAAATCAAGCGACTCAAAGGCGAGAGTGATCAGGACGGAGCATTTGCGGCGTCGTTGAAGACTGCGGGTAATGTTGTGCTAGGCCATCTTTTCCTCGACAACGAGCGCGCCAAGAACGCCGATCCCAAGCTTGAGGAGGAGTACTTCAATATCGTCTGGGCGAAGTCTTTTCCGCAGGTGCTGAAGGTGAAGTCGAAAGATGGCAAGGATTTCGATCTCGCACAGGCGTGGATCAACAATGGAGGTACGGTCGCGGCGGGGGCCGAGGCCAACATTACGAAGCTTGCCGAGGCTGCGGCGTCGTACGGGTTCATCGACATCAATCCCGATCCGGACGGAACGCTGCGGCATGCGCTGCTTATCATGCGATATCGCGATCAGGATTTCTTTCCATCGCTCGCGATGCAGGTGTTGCGGGAGTACGAGCAAATTCCAGACCAGGATATCGCGGCCTATATCGCAGAGAATGGGCTTGAGCGACTTCAATTTGGCAAGCATCCGCTGCGGCCCTCGCGCGATGGCACGGCGATCATCAACTACGTTGGACCGTACGGAAGCTATCCGCACTACTCGATGTGGGACGTGGTCTCGCACGCTACTCCGCACGACGCCTTCAAAGGCAAGATCGTGTTGTTGGGCGCAACCGCCAAGGCCATTGGCGACCTGCGAATCACGCCCTTCCAGAATGGCGATGCCTACATGGGAGTGGAAGTGCACGCCAACATCATCGACAACCTGCTGCATAGCGGCGAGGCTGGGCGAAGCTTCCTGACGCGGGGCGCGCGCGAGGAGATGATCGATATCGGACTCATCCTGCTCTTCGGCATTGGAATGGGAATCTGGTTTGGGAAAGTGAAGCCCTTGTACTCGACGGCCGCTCTGGTGCTTGTGCTGGCCGCGTTCGGATGGTTCGTGTACTTCAGCTTTGAGCACTGGGGAAGCTGGTTGAGTTTCGCGATTCCGGCGGCGACGCTGGTGGCGAACTACGCTGCCATCACGAGCTTTCGCATGATCTTCGAAGAGCGGGAAAAGAGAAAGATCCGGAAGACGTTCTCGCAATATCTTTCGCCCGGTGTGATCGGGCTGATCGAGAAGGATCCGCAAAAGTACATTCGCCCTGGCGGAGAGACGAAAGATCTTACAGTAATGTTCAGCGACATCCGCGACTTCACTACGCTTTCGGAAGGGCTGACCGCCGACGAATTGGTACATCTGCTCAACGAATATCTGGGTGAGATGACCGACGTGCTGTTCCGCAACTTCGGCACACTCGACAAATACATTGGCGACGCCATCATGGCGTTCTGGGGGTCGCCTTATCCGCAGGATGATCACGCGATTCGGGCCTGCGGATGCGCTCTGGAAATGTCGCGCAGTCTCGAGAAGCTGAACGCGCAATGGAAAGATGAGGGGCGGAAGCCGATCTCCATCGGTATCGGGCTCAATACTGGGCCCGTGAATGTCGGAAACATGGGCTCCGACAAGCGGCTGGCATGGACGGTAATGGGTGACAACGTCAACCTGGCTTCCCGGCTCGAGGGCATGACGAAGCAGTATCGAGCGCAGGTGGTCATCAGCGAAGGAACTTACCGCCAGGTTGCGAAACAATTCGTTTGTCGCGACTTGGACCGCATTCGCGTGAAGGGAAAGCTGCAACCGGTGACTATCTACGAACTGCTAGATCGCGCCGAGAATCACGAGAAATACGATTCGCTGCTGCAACCGTTCGAGAAGGCCATGACTGCTTACCGCGAGCAGAACTGGAAGGAAGCTGTGCTGCAATTCGGTACGTTGCTTACGACGTTTCCCGACGATGGCCCGACGCAGATCTTCCTGCGGCGTGCTCTTGAGTTCCGCGAGCATGCACCCGAAACCGGATGGGACGGCGTGCACGTGATGAAGTCGAAATAGCCCTCTACTTATCGAAGTTCCGCCAATGACGGCCGTCGTGTTCGAGCAGGGCATCGGCTTCTTTCGGTCCCCAAGTGCCGGCCGCGTAGTTGGGGAAGCTGCGCGGGGGAAGAGCCTTCCAGACATCTAGGATCGGACTGACCACGCTCCAGCCTGCTTCTACCATGTCGGCACGCTGGAACAAAGTCGCATCGCCCACCATGCAGTCATGCAGCAGGCGTTCGTAGCCGGTGCTTACTTGCTTGCCGAAATAGTCAGAGTATTCGAAATCCATATCGACGGTGCCGAGCCGCATGACCGGGCCAGGCGTTTTAGCGGCAAAACGTAGCGAGATGCCCTCTTCCGGCTGGATGTGCAGGACGAGTTGGTTGGGCATAAGGTTCTCGACGCTCGTGTCGCGGAAGAGAACGAAAGGTGCTTGGCGAAACTGGATCACGATGTCGGTACTGCGGGCCGTCATGCGTTTACCCGTGCGCACGTAGAACGGAACTCCAGCCCAGCGCCAGTTATCGATTTGCAGCTTGATGGCTACGTAGGTTTCGGTGCGCGAGTCGGGAGGGACGCCTTGTTCGGTGCGATAGCCGGGGACGTGTTGTCCGACGAGTTCGCCGTCGCCATATTGTCCGCGAACGGTGCGGCTAAGCACGTCTTCGGCGCTCAACGGTTGAATGGCATGAAGAATCTTTGCTTGCTCATCCCGAACTGCGTCGGCCTGAAAGGAGATCGGCGGTTCCATGGCCGTGAGGCTGATGAGCTGCATGATGTGGTTGGGGACCATATCTCGCAAGGCACCAGCCGTGTCGTAGTAGCCGCCACGCTGCTCGACACCGACGGTTTCTGATACGGAAATCTGAACGTGATCGATGTAGCGGCGGTTCCAGATTGGCTCGAAGATGCCGTTGGCGAAGCGGAACGCCATAATGTTCTGAACGGTTTCTTTGCCCAGGTAGTGGTCGATGCGGTAAATTTGCGATTCGTGCGCGACCTTCAGCAATTGCTGGTTGAGGGCTTTCGCGGACTCCAGGTCGCGGCCGAAGGGCTTTTCGACGATCACCCGCCGCCAGTGATTGTTTTCTTCGGCCATGAGGCCGACGGCGCTCAGTTGCTCGACCACGGAGCCAAAGAACATGGGAGCGATCGCGAGATAAAAAAAATAGTTCTGATGAGTGCCGTGATCGGTGTCTACTTTTTGCAGAAGTTCCTTCAATTGCTGGAAGGTTTGCGGGTTGCCGAAGTCTCCGGCCATGTAGTACAAACGGCTCTGGAACCACTCTTCGAGTTTCGCATCGATCTGCACGTCGGCAAATTCCTGCAAATCCTGTTTCAGCTTCGCGCGGAAGTCGTCGGTGCTCATTGCATCCTTGGCCACCCCGACTACCGCGAATTCCTGCGAAAGAAGTTGGTTCTTGGCGAGGTTGTATAAAGCGGGGATCAGCTTGCGACGGGTGAGGTCGCCTGAAGCGCCAAAGATGACCATGACGCAGGGATCGCCGGGGCGTCCGATCCGCTCCTGCGTCGTTTCTGGCTTTTGTTCTGGAGGCATGAGTATCCTTCGAGGTTCGCGAAAAGTTTAGCAAGCACGCGGCCTGCTCCTGTTTCAACAATCGGTACCGTTGACAAACCAAAGTCCTATCACGCAGTTATCTTGTACCCACTCTATCGCTGTGATACCAAAGAAGCCATCTTCGCAAGTGGATGGTGGGACTGGTGCGGATGGGCGGGCGTGTGTCCCTGCGGGTTGCGGCGCGAGTTGTGTGCGGTGTCGCGTCCTTTGGAACGTTGCTTGCCGGTGCGAATGGGTCGGTTGGACAGCAGTCCGAATCCACACAAAGTCAGCCCCGTCGTATTCCTGAGCGTGCCGAAATCCGCAAAGCCAGCTTGCAAGGCAGTGTGCGGGATGACGAAGGCCGGGCGGTTCCGGCGGTTCTCATAACGATTCGTTCTGTGTCGGATGGGACGAGTTATGAGGCCACGACGGATGCAGAAGGCATCTTTCGCATGCGAGACCTTCCGCTAGGCGTGTACGAGCTCAAGGCTGTGCGCGATGGATACGAGTCGCTCGTGATGGAACGGGTCCAGTTGAGTTCTGCGGGGCTTACAGCTTTAGGAATTGGGATCAGGCGAATCAATGCCGGCGCTCCTCCGAGTAAGGGCGTGTCGGGGATTCCTGGGAATTCGCGAACTCCGAGCTCTCCAGAAGCGCCTGCAAGTTCCTATCCTGGGCTGCGGACTGCGGGTTCGGAGGCAACCGCCGCGCCACCGGCGGAAGCGATGCCACCGAGATCGGCGAACTTCGCGCTCGCTCTCGACCGCTGGAACGTCTCAATGCCCGACTGGCGTCGCTACGAAACGCAGCCGGATGTTCCCTACGTAAAGGGACGATGGTACGACCCTTTCAATCGCAACAAACTCAAGGGGGACTATCCGGTCTTCGGGCAACGCTGGTTTCTGAATGTTACCGGACGAAGCCAGACCGGAATTGATCTGAGGCGGTTGCCGGTGCCGAGCGGTCTGGATGCGGCCAACCCCGGCAGTAGCGGTTTCTTTGGCAGGGGAGAGCAGGCTTTTGCGTCGGAGACGCTGCGGTTCTCGCTCGATCTATTTCGGGGAGACACCAGCTTCCGCCCGGTTGATCTGAGATTTCGCTTTACCCCGGAGGTGAATTTGAATTTCCTGCAGGCGCGTGAGCGAGGCATCGTCAATATAGATCCGCGCAAAGGGACGGATCGATTCGACGCTCATCTGGGAGTGCAGGAAGCTTTTGTGGAAGCGAAGGTGCGCGACCTGAGTCCGAACTACGACTTTGTTTCAGTACGCGCGGGAATTCAGCAATTCACCAGTGATTTTCGCGGCTTCTTGTTTTCGGAGGAGCAGCCGGGAGTTCGAATCTTCGGGAATTTGCGCTCCAACCGTATCGCCTACAACCTGGCGTGGTTTTACTTTCTTGAAAAAAATACGAACAGCGGATTGAATACTTTTGCCAGCCGCGACCAGCAAGTCTATGTGGCCAATGTATACGTGCAGGACTTTCTGGCCAAGGGGTACACCACGGAATTCAGTTTTCATTACAACCGCGACAATGGCGGTGTGCATTTTGACGACAATGGTTTTCTGGTGCGGCCTGCACCCATAGGCGGCGTGGTGAATGGAGCGATTCGAACGCATCAGGTCCATGCGTATTACCTGGGATGGGCGGGCAGCGGACACGTCGGTCGAGTAAACGTGAGCCACGCGTTTTACCAGGCGCTGGGTCACGATGATTACAACACGCTCGCAGGACGGCGTGTGGACATCAATGCGCGCATGGGGGCGTTGGAGCTTTCGATCGATCGGGACTGGGCCAGATACAGAGCGTCGTTCTTCTACGCCTCGGGAGACACGAGCAATCGATCTGGAGCAGCCCGAACAGACGGCACCGCGCATGGGTTTGATTCGATTGTGGACGATACGCACTTCGCCGGTTCGGACTTCAGCTTCTGGGACAGCGAGGGCGTTCGATTAACCGGAACCGGAGTTGGGCTGGTCGCGCCCCTTAGTTTGTTGCCGAGCTTGCGCTCGAGCAAAGAAGAGGGGCAGGCCAACTTTGTGAATCCGGGCTTGATGCTCTTCAATCTTGGGGCGGACTTCAACCTCACTCCCAAGCTGCGCGCGTTTGCGAATGCCAACTACCTCCGCTTTGACCGGACGGAACCACTGGAACTGCTGTTGTTTCAGCGTCCGATTGATCACGGCATCGGTACAGACTTCGGAGTGGGCGTCGAGTATCGGCCGCCATTAACGGAAAACATCGTGGTGCGGGGCGGAGCTTCGGCGCTTGTGCCTTCGGAAGGCTTGAAGCAGTTGTACAACGGTCAGACTCTGTTTTCCCTTTTTGCAAATGTCCGACTTCAATTCTAGGCAAATGACGGCCGAATCCGTGATGACGCGACCCGTCGGCGCGTGGCTCGCTTTGGTGCTGCTTCTGGCAATGCTTCGTGGCGCATGTGCTCAGGCTGCGCCGGCGGATACTTTGTTGCAGCAGTCGCAGGACGAAGCCGATCGCAAATCGAGTGGGTGTGTGACGTGCCACACCTCCACCGATAGTGCCTCCATGCACGCGTCGGGAACGGTCAGGCTTGGCTGCATCGACTGCCATGGAGGTAACAACGACGTCCGCGTCAGTCAAGGAATCGCGCCGAAGTCGAGTGAGTATGAGCGCCTGAAGCGGCAAGCGCATCCGCAGCCACGGGTATTGAAAGGTGACGCAGCGAACCCTGTGCGCTCGTATACGGATTGGCTGCGGGAGGATTGGACTTATATTCGCTTCGTGAATCCTGGAGACCTTCGCGTCGCTGAGAAAACTTGCGGAAGTAGCGGTTGCCACACGGCCGAAGTTCGCAAAGTACAGACCAGCATGATGACTCACGGGGCGATGCTGTGGGGTGCGGCGCTTTACAACAACGGAGCGTTTCCGTTGAAGACGCCCCGTTTCGGCGAAAGCTATGGGGCGGACGGGCTTCCACAACGGCTGATGACGTTTCCTCCCCCGTCGGCTGAAGAAATCGAGAAGAAAGGCATCCTGCCCTCTCTTGAGCCGCTGCAGCGCTGGGAAATTTCGCAGCCGGGTAATGTGCTGCGCGTGTTTGAGCGCGGCGGGCGCAAGCGGCCCGAGATCGGCAATCCTGACCTTGAGGAGGATCCCGGAAAGCCAGAGATCAAGCTCAGCGAGCGTGGCTTTGGCACGGAGTTGCGCACGGATCCGGTTTTCCTCGGACTTCAGAAAACGCGTTTGCTGGATCCGCTGCTGTCGTTTCCGGGGACCAATGACCAGCCCGGGGATTATCGCGCCAGTGGATGCAGCGGATGCCACGTTGTCTATGCGAACGATCGATCGCAGGAGCACTCTGCATCGTTTGCGGAATTCGGCAATTTAGGCCAGAGCGCAACGCAGGATCCGACGATTTCTCATGCGGAATCGGGCCATCCGATTCGCCACCAGTTCACGCGGTCGATTCCGTCGAGCCAGTGCATGGTGTGCCACATCCATCCGGGCACGAACATGGTGGCAACGTATTTCGGCTATACGTGGTGGGACAACGAAATGGACGGAAAGCACATGTGGCCGGCAACGCAGAGTCATCCGAGCGCCGAAGAGCGAAGCCGGGTTGAAGAACGAAACCCTGAAGGCTCGGCAGTGCGCGGGCTGTGGTCGGATACGAAGTTCCTTGAGAAGACCGGAACTCCTGAGTTCAACCAGCAACTTGATCGAACGCAGTTCGCTGACTTTCACAGCCACGGCTGGATTTTCCGCGCCGTATTCAAGCATGACCGGAAGGGTTCACTACTGGACGAAAAAGACAAGCCGGTTGCATTCGACGATCCGGACAAGTTCAAGAAGGCCGTGCACCTGAAAGACATCCACCTCGAGAAGGGAATGCACTGCAGCGACTGTCATTTCGAGCAGGACAGTCACGGGAACGGCAAGCTCTATGGCGAGACGCGGAATGCAGTCGAGATCGATTGCGTTGATTGTCATGGAACGGTGCAGCAGAAGGCGACGCTGGTCACGTCGGGGACCGCCGCGCCAGAACAGGGCGCGAACCTGGCCGGTCTGCGCACGCCATGGAGAGAGCGGCGGTTCTACTGGAAGGATGGGCGGCTCTATCAGCGTTCCATGCTCGATGAACACACTGAGTGGGAAGTGGTGCAGGTGGTCGACACGATCACTCCGGGAAACGAACACTACAGCGAGAAATCGCGGCTCGCGAAAACCATTCAACGTGATGGCGAGACGTGGGGAGCGGCGACGGCAGACCAGTCAAAGCTGGCTCATGCGAACAGTCGGATGACTTGCTATGCCTGCCATTCATCGTGGGCTCCGACCTGCTATGGATGCCATCTTTCAATGACCGCGAACGAACGCACACCCATGTTGCACAATGAAGGGCTCAACTACGCGGAACTGGACGTCGTACAACTTTCAAGTGCTGCGCGATGACATCTACACACTAGGAATCGATGGAACCGTGACTGGGCATCGGGTGGCACCAGTTCGCTCGGCGTGCGCCGTGGTGGTCAGTTCGCAAAATAGCGATCGCGACTGGCTTTACTACCAGCAGCAGACAATTTCGGCTGAGGGCTTCAGCGGACAGGCCTTCTCGACCTTCGTGCCGCACACGGTGCGCGGCAAAGAAACCAAGGGGTGCACAGACTGCCACGTGTCGCGGGAGAACGACAATAACGCATGGATGGCGCAGTTGCTATTGCAGGGTACGAACTTCATGAATTTCATGGGGCGGTACGTGTTTGTGGCTGCGGTAAAAGCGGTTTCGATGCGATCGCGGTCACCGAACACGACGAACCACCTGTGGTACTGGGCAGCGATTTCCAAAAGATCGCGTACCCGGACGACTTCAAGAAGCATGTGGGTGCGAAGGGAGAACTGAAAGAGGCCTACGCGCACGCTGGCGCCGAGGTTCTCGACGTCCAGGCGCGTGGCGAATATCTGTATGCGGCGATGGGCAAGGGTGGACTTGCGAGTGTTCGATATTGCGAATATCGATAACAAAGACATTTCGGAACGGCTGGTGACGGCGCCGGTATCGCCGCTCGGACAGCGATTCTATTTGCCGACCAAGTATGCGATGGCGGTTGCCACTCCGACGACGTCGGGAGTGGACCCGCTGCGAACGCACCGAAGGAGAACGAGGAACAGGCAGTTCATCTGATGTACGGCTTTCTGTACGTGGCGGACAAGTACGAGGGACTGGTGATTGTCGGCAATCCAGACTCTGAAGAGCAAGAGTCCGGGTGTCGGGACTCTGCTGGACGGAAATCCGGCGAACAATTTTCTCAAACGCGCGTTGGCCTTCAATCCGCGGAGTGTTGAACGGCGCGCGCCGAATCGCGATTGCAGGGACGTACGCCTACGTTCTGTGTGATCGCGGCCTGGTCGTGGTCAATATTGACCACCCGTTGCAGCCAAAGGTGACGGCTGAGATCGGGGCACCCTTGCTGCTCGACCCTCGGGGCATCGCCATTCAGTTCAGATATGCATTTGTGGTGGATCGCGAAGGCCTGAAGGTGCTGGATGTGACCGCACTGGATCAGCCTAAGGTAGTTCCCGAGGCGAGAGTCCCGCTGGAAGACGCGCGAAATCTCTATGTGGCGCGTACGTACGCTTATGTGGCGGCCGGTCGTCAGGGGATTGCTGTTATTGATGTGGAGCGTCCGGAGAAGCCCAAGCTGGATCAGTTGTTCAACGCCAATGGGCGGATGAATGACTCGAATGATGTGAAGCTGGGCATGGTAAGTTCGAGTTTGTTTGCTTATGTCGCTGATGGGAAGAACGGGCTGCAGGTGGTGCAGTTGTTCTCACCAGTAGACAATCCAGCGTTCAGCGGATTCAGTCCTCGGCCGACGCCGAAGTGGATCGCCGGCTACCGGACGCGGGGACCGGCTCTCGCGGTGTCCAAGGGAATTGACCGCGATCGTGCTGTGGATGAGAGCGGCAACCAACTGGCCGTTTTCGGCCGGCGGGGAGCGCGTCCGTTTAATCGCGAGGAGATGGATGGGATGTATTTGCGAAATGGGAAAGTTTTTCGTGTGACGGACGACCCTCCGGCGAAGAATGAGCGTACCGCCAGCAGTCACTAAAAGTTGCTGGTTTACGGTTGGGGAATGTGAAGTTCAGCAGTGCCGCGCAGTTCGGGAATGCTGAAGCGGTGCTTTGAGGGCCCCGCCTTGTTCCAGTCGTGATATTGGTGGCATTCAAAGCAGCGGCCCTCAGCCACTTCTTTCGAGCTCGCTTCGTCTCGATGACACTCTCTACAGGTCTGAATTCCCGGCAACAAAACATCAGCCGTGTCATGACTCTCGAGGGCCTGCGTGTGACAGGCAGTACAGGTCATCATACGATGCGCTTTGTGGTCAAACGTCGCGTGATCGAGCCAGCGAGTGCGGATTCCGGACGGAGCAATTTCTGGAAGCGAATCCGCGGTTGATTTGAGAACGTGGCACTGTTTACAGGTTTTGCTCCACAAGAGCCACTCGGCATCTTCCACCCGAAACTGTACCCACTCGCTGGCATTCCCCGCCATCCGAACAGGCCGGATTCGGCCTGGAACCTGCCGGGCTGGGGGCTCCGGCATATGCACCGCAGCGGGGTTGCGTCCAATGTATTCCTGAAAACGCCTTACGAGAAAAGCATGGACGATCTCGGGCTTGTCATGCGGAACCTGCTCAGGTTCGAAACGCGTGTCGAATTGCAGTGTGTGGCACCCCGCGCAGTTGGTGGCGAATTTGACGGGTTCCATCGGGGAGGGAGGAACGGTGGCGTGGAACGGGGTTTTTACAGATGCAGGCTTGGTAGGAATTGGATCTCCTGCATAGGCGGGCTGCTGCGGTTCGTCTGCGAGACGATGGCAATCCTCGCAAGTCATCTGAACTCGCTTGCTACCTGGGCCTATGAGGTTGGGCTTCATGTGGAGAAAGTGATTCAGCCGAAGCTGGCCCGCATCCGTTAACTTCTTGGCGGATGGCGAGAAATCGGGGTGCGCGCCGTCGAAGTTTGCGATCGATTCGACGAAATGCGGTTTCCCGTCCCTCACGCGAAGATTCTCATGACACTGCGTACAGCTCGCCGTCGAGGTGCTGGCGAGATGGACCGATCCTTTGTGTTCGATGTGACATGACGAACACGTAGGAATGAAGGCCTGGTTAGCGTGATGGGCCGGAGCATCGTGGCAGGCGAGGCAGGCGTCGTCGCTGACTTCCTTGAAAAATGCTCCCGCGCGGGTGACGTGGCACAGACTGCATTGTTGAGTGAAGACGGCGTGCGACGCGGACAGCGGGCCGCTGGAATAGGCCTTCTGACCTGCTTGCGTTCTTTGAGCCAAGAGCCAGCCGAGCGCGACGATCGGTACCGCAAGCGAAAGCCAGAAACGCCAGCGCCGCAGCGGGTGAGCGCGCTTGAAGTATTGCAGGTCAATGCGCCTGGCGAGCTTCTTGGTTGTGCGTATGCGTCGCAGCATTGCTTTGCACTCAGAATCTCAAGGCCACCACGGCATGCCAGGCTCCTAACAGAAGCAATGCATAGGAGACAGGCACGTGAACCAAAAGCCATCCGTGCAGCACCTTGTGAAGGCGGCTTTGCTTGTCGAGCTGGCGTTTCTCTTCACAGATGTTTTCGAGATCATCGATGTTCGAGTGAAGGGTTGAAGGCAGCAGGACGCGAAGCTGGCGGAATAAAGCTGCAGCCACGGGAGCGTCTTCAATACGAACACCATGACGTCCGGTCTTTTCGAGATAGGGACGAATCTCGGCGGAGAGCACGCGCCGCAACTCCACGCTGGCCTGCTCGTCTACCTGCATACCGGAGGCGACCGTGACATCCCAACTGGCACCAGCAGCCGCGGCTGCGGCTCGCTGTCGCTCGGTGGCGCTGGAAACGTCCCCTTCGAGCGCTGCACAGCATTCCTCAATGATTTGCTGGGCTTCATCTACTAATTGACCGCGCACGCGATCGATCTGCTCGTAAATGGTCTCCATGGGGAGCTGGGCGGTGTGCAGGCGAGGCATGAAGTGTTGCAGTATGGCGCCGAGCAATCCGCTGGCAAACACGAGAATGAACAGCCACATCAGAACCCGTGTTAACAGGCCGCCGAAATGAAAGCCACCGTGCAGCAAAATCAGAGGAAACGCGACAAAGCCGAGCCATAGGTGGCCGCGCATCCAGGTCTGAGCTCGGCCGATTCGCCAGATGGGAAATTTCTTGCGAAGGCCAAGTAGTCCCGCGAACAGCATGAATGAGAAGCCGAGACTGCCATAGATCAGGCCGGGAATGCTTCCCCCGCGAGGCCCTTGGGGCGATCGAAGGCTGTACGGGATGTATGCAGCGACCGCTATCACAAGGATCGTCATGCTTCCGAGAAACCATCCGCGATGTGAGCGATCGATGAGCAAACGAGCTATCCCTTCGCCACGCTGGACTGCTTGAGCAGTCCGGCAAAGAACTCAGGTGGATTTACGCGATGCGCGGCATCGTGTGGACATGCGTAGACGCAGCTGGGCTCCGCATGATCGTGGCAGAGATCGCAGGAGGTGGCCTTGACGCGGGTGCTGGCGATTTTCCTGCCCGGGTGGGCAGGATCGTCGAGTTCCACCGGGAAGGGGTGCAGATTGATGTTGCCGTAGGGACAGTTGTTGGCGCAGAGGCCGCATCCGATGCACCAGTCTTCGATAATGACCTCGAGCGAGTTTCTTCGGCGGATCGAACCGACGGGGCATCCGACCATGCACAGCGGATCGCGGCACTGGCGACAGGATGTGGCGACGAGATATTTATCGAAGCGCAGGCCCTCGCGCACGAGGCGGCTGACTCCATCGTGGGCGTCGGCGCAGGCGTGCACACACTGATCGCAGCGGGTGCAGCGCTCCAAGTCGAGCACGAGCAGGCTCTGGGCTTCCATCAGACCGTTGGCCAGGAATTGATCCACGGGCAGAGTCTGCAATTGCATGGTGCGCCGGCGATTTTCGGCGACACGTTCGTGAGCGATGGACTCGAGTTTCGCCCGCACATCGGAGAAGCCCTCGAGCATGAGCTCAAAATCCGTGCGCGCAATGCGGACGACTTCTACGTGATCGAGGGCAGTGCAGGTGGCGGTTCGAGGGCTTCCGCTGAGCAGGGCGATCTCGCCGAAATAGCCGCCACGCGCGAGGTAGGCGAGGATGAGTTCGCCGCCCGGGCGTTCTTCGGATACTTTCACGAAGCCTATGCGGACAAGATAGAAGCTGTCGGCGACATCGCCTTGCCGGCAGATGACTTGTCCGGGACTGAAGCGAACTAACTCGACGCGATCGCGCAGGTGGTCGATGAAGTCCTTGGTCAGGGACGCGAAGATCGGCACGCTGCGCAGGTGTGAATCGAGAGCGCGGGCGCGGTAGTTGCGCTCCAGTTGAGCGCGGAAGGTCTTATTGCGCTGAAGAATGTCGAGAACGTTGCGGAGCATTTCGAGCATCACGCAATCGGTCTTGGCCCGGACCGTCGCGGATCGCGGGTAGTAGCTCATGCAAGTCATCTCGCCGAAAAGATCGCCAGGACTCAGTTCGGCAATGGGGCGGTCATAGGGAAGGTCGACGGAAGCGTCAATGGGAATGAAGGGGCGATCCGATTCTTCGCTGCGGCGGTGCTGCTCGCGCGGGCTTAGCATGCTTTTCAGCTTGCGAAAGAAGCCCTGACTGGTTCCTGCTGTCTCTACGTGAGCCATCGGGCTGGCGAGAAAGACTTCGGCTTTGCCTTCGAGAATGTAGAAGGCGGTTGATCCGAATTCGCCTTCGCGACAGATGATTTCCCCGGGGCGATAGTGGCGCTTCACGACCGCTTTCTGATTCAGTTCGAGGAAGGTGCCGGATACGTTCTGGAAAATCGGCAAGTGCAAGAGTTCCGTGGGATCGAGAACGTCGCCCTGCCCCAGTTCGGTTCCAACGACTCGCTTGTTAGTAAGTGCGCCCGTAGGACAGGAGACCATGCATTCGCCGCAGGAAACGCAGGACGACTCGGCCATCGGCAGGTTTGTGTCGAAGGCGATCCCAGCCTGGTACCCCTTGCCTCGTCGCGCAAGCACCCAGTTGTGGCGGATGTCGTCGCAACCGCGTATGCAGCGATCGCAGAGAATACAGGATTCATGATCGACGGCGATGACCGCGGATGAGTCGTCCTTGCCGCGCGGCGTGGAACGCTTCGGGAAGCGTGCTTCGGTCACGCCGGCGGTTGCAGCCAGACGCTCGAGTTCGCAGTCACCGGAATGCTGTTGCCGGGCGCAGGGGGAAGGGTGGTCCGACATCAGCAATTCGATGAGCGTGTGGCGCGCGGCTTGTACGGGCTCAGAGCAGGTCTTGACGTTCATTCCAGGCTCTGCCTGCCGGATGCACGATGCCGCGTACACGCGTTGGCCGACATCGACGACACAAACGCGACAGACTCCCACGGGATTTTCATTCTGTTGATGGCAGAGCGTGGGAATTGCGATTCCGTTCAGGCGGGCGGCGTCGAAGATGGTGGTTCCGGCCGGCACGGAGACGTTAGTTCCGTCGATCGTCAACTGGACTTCGGCCGCTGGCTTCGAACTCATGCCGGGCCTCTTCGAGGGAAGCAAACTCCGGCTGTGCAGATCTGGCTCGCGAGGTGCTCCTCGACTACGTTCGGAAAATGTTTAAGGACGGAGGCAATTGGAACGGGAACGACCTGACCCAATCCGCAGATGGACGTCAGCTTCATCGCCGAGGAGAGTTCGTCGAGCACCTGCCGGTCGGTGCTTGCCGAACGGCCTTCGGTCCAGCCGGTCAACATTTCGACCATCTTTTGAGAACCTAACCGGCAGGGAACGCACTTGCCGCAGGATTCGTTCCTATAGAAGCGCACGGCGTTGAGAGCCATGTCGAGCATGCAGCGGCCCTCAGCACACACGACGATGGCGCCCGAGCCCACCATCGAACCGGCGGCTGCGACGGCATTCCAGTCCAGTGGCAAATTGGACATTGAGGCCGGTAAATATCCGGAAGATGGGCCCGAGGGAGCGAAGGCAAGCATATTGCGCTGTCCAGGAATGCCGCCCGCTTTTTCGTAGATAAGCTCCGCGTAGGTGGTGCCCATCGGCACTTCGAAGATGCCCGGGGAATTTACGTCGCCGCTGATGCCAACGAACTTCATGCCGACGGAGCCATTCTTGCCTTGTGCCTTGAACCAGTCGGCGCCGCGCGCAAGGATGGCGGTGGCAAACGTGAATGTCTCAACATTGTTGATGACGGTGGGCTGGTTCCACAGGCCATTGGTCCCGGGGAATGGCGGCTTGTTGCGGGGCTCGGAGCGCTTGCCCTCGATCGCCTCCAGAAGAGCACTCTCTTCGCCGCAGATGTAGCCGCCGGGGCTGACGAAGATTTCGAGATCAAAAGTCAGGTCGGTCCCAAGGATGGTCTTGCCTAGAAGTCCCGCACGGTAGCAGCGGTCGATTTCCTCCTGAAGAACCTCTTTGGGTTCTTCGTACTCATGCCGGATATAGAGAATGCCCTGTTGCGCGCCCGTGACCAGGCCTGCAACGATCATGCCTTCAATTACCAGATGAGGAACCGACTCCATGATGAAGCGATCCTTGATGGTTCCGGGCTCGCTCTCGTCTGCGTTGCAGACGATGTACTTGGCTTTGCCCGGTGCGTTGCGCACGATTTCCCACTTGTTGCCGGTGGGAAATCCGGCGCCTCCCATCCCGCGCAAGCCGCTCGCTTTCAGCGTTGCCAGAATTCCGCTCCAGTCGCGGGTCTCAACGAAGCGTCGAACTACCGAATACTCGGGAGACCCGGCGTATGGATCAGAGACGATGGGAGTGTGCGGATGATCGCGGGGCACAGGAGGAAGTTGGCGACCCGCGGAAGCATCTTTCACGATTGCGGTAGCTTCGGAAGGCGCGATGCTGCAATAGATGCGGTCGTTTATTGAGAGAGCTGCGGCTTTGTCGCAGCGGCCGAGGCAGGACACGTCGCGTATTGAAATGTCATCGGGGTTCGTGCCCCGGAAAGCTTGTTCGAGATGCGCCTTCAATTCCGGGCCGCCGCGGAGGTGGCAGGTCATGTCGCCGCAGATCTTCACTTCGGCTCGTGGCGCAGGCGTAAGGTGGAAATGGGGATAGAAGCTGGCGACCGTGTGAATCTGGCTTACGGGAACGTTGATGCGCGCAGCGAGTTGCTGGAGTTGATCCGCCGGCAGGTAGCCAAACTTCTGCTGAATCGCCCTGAGTTGATCGAACAAGGCGCTATTGTCCCCTTAAGACCCGATTAGGATGGCAAGATTTGCAGAAATCTTATCGTCAAAGATACGCAGCGGGAATGTCGATCTTGGGACACGGGAATGACCAGAGGTCCTGTACCCACGTGTAGCCCGCGTACCAAACTGTCAATTGATTCCGGCGGACGGAATAGGTATACAAAGCGAATCCGCTGCGAAAATCGTGCGCGGGTTCTTACCGACGCCAGACGCGATGCGCAACAAGGCCAACCCGGCGTGGCATGCAGTCGTGTGTCTCCTATTCCTTTCTTCATGTTGGGCACAAAACACACCGGCCGGGAAATATAACGGTCCAGGAGGATGCGCCAGCAGCAGTTGTCACGGAAGCATTCAGCCGCGGCAGATCACCCGCGTTGCGCAGAACGAGTACAGCGTCTGGGCCGGACAGGACAAGCATGCCCGCGCGTACCAGGTGTTGTCGAATGCAGTGTCCTTGCGTATCGGGAAAATCCTGAATATCGGCCGGCCTGACCAATCGCAGAAGTGCCTTGCATGTCACGCCTTGTCGGTCCCAGCCGAGCAGCGAGCGGAGACGTTCGAATTGGTGGATGGAGTCAGTTGCGAAAGCTGCCACGGTCCTGCTTCCGGATGGCTTGGTCCCCACACGACCAAAGATTGGCCCCATGAGAAGTCTGTGCAGTTGGGCATGAATGACACTCGCGATCTGATCAAGCGCAGTGAGCGGTGCTTGAGCTGTCACCTTGGGACGCCTGAGAAGTTTGTAGATCACGAGATGATCGCCGCTGGGCATCCGGATCTTACCTTTGAACTCAATCTTTTCAGTTCCGTGATGCCGATGCACTGGAAAGAGCCGCAGGATAGCACGTGGCGCGGCGTGCAGGTTTGGAGCGTGGGCGAAGCCGTGCAGTTGCAGAAAGGACTCGAGCGGTTGGCCCGCCGGGCATCGAGCGCATCCTGGCCGGAGTATGGCGAACTGGATTGCTTCGCTTGCCATCACAGCCTGACCAAGCCGGAAGACAGTTGGCGACAGGAGTTGGGATATGCGGGACGGACACCGGGAGTGCCGGCGTGGAATCGGTCCCGGTACGTGGTGTTTCGGCCGGTCGCTAAAAAAATCGATGCAGAGAAGGCCCTGCGATTGGAAGCAGACATTACGAAGTTGACGTCTCTTCTGGGTGCGCGGAACGGGAGCGCACAGGAAATCACTGCCACCGCTACGCAAGCGGCGGCCACGGCCGGACAGTTGGCGCAGCAGTTAAATACGAAGACCTACGATCAGGCCTTCGCGTTCGCAGTTATGAAGTCGATCGCGCAAGACGGCGATGCCATCTCGGCACAGGGACAGAGGTCCGCCGAACAAGCGGCCATGTCGCTCGACTCCCTGTACGTGGCTTACAAGCAGAACAGCAAAAGCGCTAACGATGCTGAGATTAAAGAGGCGCTCAACGGGCTATTCCAGCAGGTCGACAATCCCTCCGCTTACAGCGCCCCACGTTTTGCGGCCCAGATGCAAAAGGTGAACTCTGCTCTTGCTCGCATCGGCCGAGATGAGAAAGCGAGCGACTGAGTATGGGTTCATCTGCGAGCAAACTTCTGAGCAGGGAACACGAGCGCCTGGCTGAGTCATCTTCAGGATTTGTTGCTCCGTGGCGCAAATGGGGACCCTACGTGAGCGAGCGCTCGTGGGGGAGTGTTCGTGAAGACTACAGCCCTGACGGATGCGCATGGGAATTCCTTACGCATGACATGGCTCGCAGCAAAGCGTATCGCTGGGGAGAGGACGGCATTGCGGGCATCTGCGACCGCTATCAGCTTCTGGTGTTCGCGCTTGCGCTGTGGAACGGGAAAGATCCGATCCTGAAGGAGCGGATGTTTGGCCTCACCGGAAATGAAGGCAACCACGGTGAGGACGTAAAAGAGTACTGGTTTTACCTCGACAATACGCCGACGCACAGTTACCAGAAAGTTCTCTACAAGTATCCGCAACGCGAGTTTCCGTATGCGCAGTTGCTGGAGGAAAACCGGCGGCGCTGGGGACAGGTTGGCGCGCCTGAGTTTGAGTTGCTCGACACGGGCATCTTTGATGACGACCGGTATTTCGACGTCTTCATCGAATATGCAAAGCCGGACCCGGAAGATATCTGCATCCGGATTGAGGCTTTCAATCGCGGTCCTGAAGCCGCGCCCCTCCAGTTGTTGCCGCATCTGTGGTTTCGTAACACCTGGGCTTGGACGAACCCGCCGGGTAGCGAGCCGATCATTACGGCCGAGACATCCGGACAGAACTCCGTCGTGCTGGTCGCCGACGATTTCAACCGGGTACAACTGCGCAATCTGCAGTTTCCATATTCACTCAGACAAAGGTACTTGTATGCCCCCGCGGGCGGCGACCCGCTCTTTACGGATAATGAATCAAACGACGTGAAGCTTTACGGCTGCACATCGAACCGAAAGCCCTTCGTGAAAGACGCCTTCCATCGGCACATTATTCAGGGGGAGGATTGCGTTAGTCCAGGTCGCGAGGCTCAAAAGTCGTGTGTTCGATTTGACTATCAGGTGCCGGCAAAGGGATCCGTAGTTCTGCGCTTGCGTCTGACCCCGAAGAAAATGGACGACGCTCTCGCTGACGTGGATCGCATCGTAGCGACCCGCAAGGCTGAAGCCGACGAGTTTTATGAAGCGATTCATCCGCCGCGCGCTACCAGCGATGAAAAGCTGATTCAACGACAGGCGCTGGCTGGGATGCTGTGGAGCAAGCAGATTTATTTGTGGGACGTAAATCTGTGGCTGGAGGGAGACGATCCGAAAGCTCCGCCGCCGGAATCGCGGAAGCGCATGCGGAATATCCACTGGCGGCACCTGAATTCTATGCGCGTGCTGTCGATGCCGGACAAGTGGGAGTTTCCGTGGTTTGCGGCGTGGGATCTGGCGTTTCAGTGCATTACATTGTCACTGGTCGATCCTGAATTCGCGAAAGAGAATCTTTGGATTCTGCTGTTCGAACAATTCCAGCATCCGAACGGGCAGATTCCTGCTTACGAATGGGAATTCTCGGACATGAATCCGCCCGTGCACGCGTGGGCCTGCTGGCGCGTGTATCAACTGGAAAAGCAACGCACCGGGAAGGGAGATCACGCCTTTCTGGAAAAATGCCTGCACAAGCTCTTGATGAACTTTGCCTGGTGGGTAAACCGGGTCGACAGCGCCGGCAACAACGTGTTCGAGGGGGGCTTCCTTGGGCTCGACAACATCGCTGTGGTCGATCGCGGCGAGAAGTTTCCGAACGGCGCGATCCTGGAGCAGTCAGATGCGACCGGGTGGATGGGATTTTTCTGTTTGTACCTGATGCGGATCGCCCTGGAACTGGCTGAGCAGAATCCAGTTTACGAAGGAGTTGCCACGAAGTTCTTCGAGCACTTTGTGTACATCGGCGCTGCCATGAAGAAGATGGGCGGCCGCAACTACCAATTGTGGGATGAGACCGACGGATTCTTTTATGACGTTCTGCGCTATCCGAATGGCGAGTTCCACAAGTTCCGGCTGCGCTCTTTGGTGGGATTGATTCCGCTTTATGCGATCGAGGTGCTGGAGCACGAAGAACTGCAGTCGCATCCGAACTTCTTGCGCGATGTGGAGTGGTTCATCAAAAATCGCCCGGACCTGGTTGGCGACGCTTGTTACGGGATCGGCAACGGAGACCGGCGGTATGTTCTCTCGATCGCGGATCCTACCCAGTTCAAGCGCTTGCTGCAACGTATCTGGGATCCGGATGAGTTTCTCTCGCCCCATGGGATACGGAGTCTCTCGCAACATCATCGCCAACACCCGTTTCAATTCGGCGACCGCACGCTGGGTTACGAACCTGGGGAAGCGGAAGTGAAATTGAAGGGTGGAAATTCGAACTGGCGTGGTCCCGTGTGGTTTCCCACATCGTACCTGCTCATCCATTCATTCGTGCGTTTCGAGCAGGCGTTGGGAGCGGATTCATCGGTAAGCACTCGCGGAAGTCAGGGGCGGCCCATCACTCCGACTGCGATGGCGGCAGAAGCCGCTGACCGGATGATTTCGATCTTTCGTCGTGATGCGAACGGCCGGCGGGCGTGCTTCGGGCGCTATGAGAAATTTCAGACGGACGCTCACTGGCGAGACTGCTTGCTGTTCAACGAGTATTACCACGGCGATTCCGGCATGGGACTGGGCGCGAGCCACCAGACGGGATGGAGCGGGCTGGTCGCAAATTTAATCGACGAGTGGCGGCGGTGAACTGATGGCCCTGCGAAAGAGATTGCTATTCGCGCTCGGTTTACTGCTCGCACTGATCGTCGTCAGCGTCACGGGTTATCGCTTGCTGGGTGGCGAGTCGGTCACCTTTCTGCAGGCGTTGTACATGGCGGTCATCACGCTGGCGGGCGTGGGCTACGGCGAGATCGTCGACACCAGCCACAACCCCGCTCTACGCGTGTTCAACATTGGCATCGTGCTGTTTGGGGTGGCGATTACCGTCTACGTATTTTCCGTGGTCGCGGCCTTCCTGGTGGAAGTCGAAGTGACCACTCCTTTCTGGAGGCGCAGGATGCAAAAGCGCATCGACGAACTCAATGGGCACTTTATAGTTTGTGGGTTGGGGGATACTGGACGTCACGCGGTGGCCGAACTGCAAAAGACGGCGACTCCGTTCGTGGTCGTGGATCTTTCGGAAGAGAACGTGAAGAAGATGCGTGACCTTCATCAGGACATGTTGGGGCAGATGCTGTACACGATTGGCGATGCGACCGAGGAAGAGGCGCTACAGCGAGCAGGGCGTGGAACGCGCAAAGGGTATTATTTCCGCGCTTCCGAACGACAAAGATAATCTAGTCATCACCGTTATCGTGCGGCAACGATTTCCGAAGATGCGCATCGTGGCACGCTCGACTGACAAGAAATTCGCGGACCGCATGATGCGGGCCGGCGCCAATTCTACCGTTTCACCGAGTGCGATTGGTGGATTGCGCATGGCCAGCGAATTGATCAGGCCGCATGTTGTTGGGTTCCTCGACCAGATGCTTAAGGAACAGGGAAGTACTCTGCGGGTCGAGGAAATCGAAGTCAATCCTCCTTCGAAGTGGGCAGGAACTACCTTGCACGATCTGAACCTGAAAGGGCACTACAACCTGCTGGTGCTCGGCCTCAAGAATCCATCCCAGGCGACAGGAAGCGAACTCGTGATCAATCCTCCTGACCATGCCGTGGTGCCCAGCGACTGGGTGATCATCGCGATGGGCGACGTCAAGGACATCCAGCGAGCCAGGTCGGATTGCCGGGGTTAAAACTGGGTGTGCGTTGAGGGATGCGAGCTTTGCATAGACGCCGCAAGCGAGGGCGGGACGCACTCGCGACTGCCGGCAAGATGCCGGCGTTACTCTCGCAATAAAAAAGGGGAGCCGCAGCTCCCCTGATGACTTGTTCTTCTAAGCTCACAATGCGGCGCACACCGCTTTTACCTCGGTGTACAGTTCCAGTGCGTCGTGGCCCATTTCGCGACCCCAGCCGGACTGCTTGTATCCTCCGAAGGGAAGCGCCGCGTCGAAGATGTTGTAGCAGTTGATCCAGACGGTGCCGGCACGAAGCTGTGCGGCGAGGCGGTGGGCTTTCTGGATGTCACGCGTCCAGATGCCAGCGGCCAAGCCATAAGCGCTGTTGTTGGCCTTCGTGACCAGATCGTTCGCGTCCTTGAAGGGAATCGCGGTCACCACGGGCCCGAAGATTTCTTCCTGCACAACTTTCATTTTCTCGTTCGTGTTGACCAGCACCGTAGGCTTAACGAAGTAGCCCTTGTCGCCGTGACGTTTGCCACCCGCAACCGCTTTCGCGCCCTCCGAGAAGCCGGACTCGAGATAGCCGCAGACGCGATTGAGTTGTTCTTCCGACACTAGCGGGCCCATGTCGGTCGACGATTCCATACCAGGACCGACGCGGATTTTGTCGGCGCGAGCCGACACGCCTTCTACGACTTTATCGAAAATGCTGTTCTCGACATACAGGCGCGAGCCGGCGCAACAGCATTGCCCGTGATTGAAGAAGATGGCACTGGACGAGCCAGCAATGGCCGCGTCGATGTCGACGTCGCCAAAAACCACGTTCGGCGATTTGCCGCCCAACTCCAGAGATACTTTCTTCAAGTTGCCCGCGGCTGCTTGCAGAATCAACTTGCCTACTTCGGTCGACCCGGTGAAGGCAATCTTGTCGACGTCGGGATGGGCTGCCAACGCGGCGCCTGCGGTTTCGCCATATCCCGGGACGATATTGACGACCCCATCGGGAATGCCAGCCTCCTGCACCAGTTCGCCAAGCAACAGGCAGGAAAGCGGTGTCTGTTCCGCCGGCTTGATAACTACGGTGCAACCGGTTGCGAGCGCTGGACCCAGCTTCCACGCTGCCATCAAGAGAGGGAAGTTCCAGGGGATGATCTGGCCAACCACTCCTACGGGCTCCCGCAACGTGTAGGCCAGGTATTTCGCGCCTGGGGTGTACGGGACCGAAATTGGGATGGTGTTGCCTTCGATTTTCGTCGCCCATCCTGCCATGTAGCGAAACAGGTCGACGGCCAGCGGAACGTCGGCAGCGCGCGCGACTTTCAGCGGTTTGCCATTGTCGAGGCTCTCAAGTTCAGCGAACTCCTGCAGATGTTGCTCAATCAGGTCAGCAAGCTTCCACACCATGCGGCCGCGTTCTGATGACGTCAGCCGGGGCCACGGACCCGTTTCAAATGCAGCTCGCGCGGCTTTGACGGCGCGGTCAATGTCTTCGCGATCACCCTCGGCAACCATGGCCAGGACCTCACCGGTCGAGGGGTCGTAGGTTGGGAAGTCTTTGCCGGAGGCAGATTCGACCCACTTGCCATTGATCAGCATCTTGCGTGGTTTGGAAATGAACTCCTGAACTTTGTTTTGTAGTTGGACGTTCGGCAGAGCCGTTACCATGACTTTCCTCCTCGATTTGTTGGACGTCGGTGTGGCGCCACGGAGTCCTCTGAGAGAACGGGAATTCAGCGCGGCAGGATTGCGCCGCGACCGTCAGAGCAGTGGAAAAGATCGTACTTGATCAGGTGCCATCCCTGAGTGACGCTCGCATTCTAGCGCATTCGCCGGCTTTCGGGGCGTGGGTTACGGGGATTTCTGATTGCACCAGTTTGGGTGCACCCGAAATCGCATTGATGGAATTCGTTTGTGGGGGCTACGTTGTTGTCTACAATCGGTCGCTTGCAGGTTTGAGGCTTTGCGGAGTCGCCGCATTCGAGACATAAATGAAACCGCGCAGGAACGGTAAGCAAGAACCATGAAGAAATCACTGATCTTGGCGGCGATTGTGATTGCGGCGAGTGGAATCCTCTGGACGCTGGCGCACCGCGGTGTGCCAATCTCTCCTGGAACCTTGGTTGCCACCCGATGGCTCGCGATCGCCGCGCTCGTCCCTTACGCCGTTCAAAAGAGATCCCTGACCACCTGGATTTTCTTCGCGATGCTTGCGGGCGGTCTGCTCGGGCATGATTTCCCGGAACTGGCCATGAACCTGCGCGTCCTCGCTCTGATCTTCTTACGGATGATTCGGACGATCGTCGCTCCTCTGCTGTTCGCAACGCTTGTGAGCGGCATCGCTGGACACTCTGACCTGAAGAAGGTCGGACGCATGGGCGTGAAGGCGATCGTCTATTTCGAGGTGGTTACGACGCTGGCTCTTGTGATCGGACTGGTGGCCATCAACGTCAGTAGGGCAGGCGTTGGTGTAAATCTGCCGGCTGCCGGTGCAGAGAATATCCAAGCGCAGAAACTCACTGCGAGCGAAACGATCCTGCATATTTTTCCCGAGAATCTAGCCAAGGCAGTTGCCGAGGGGCAGATTCTTCAAGTCGTGGTTTTCAGCATATTGTTTGGCATTGCGCTGGCACTGGTACGCGAAACATATCGGCGGCCGATGTTAAGTTTTGCCGAGAGCCTCGCCGAAACCATGTTCAAGTTCACAAATATTGTGATGTACTTCGCCCCAGTCGGAGTGGGTGCGGCGATTGCCTACACGGTTGCGAGCACCGGCGCAGGGATTCTGTTCAATCTGGCAAAACTGCTGATAACTCTCTACGTGGCTCTGCTGGTATTCGTGTTCGGAGTCTTGCTCCCAATTGCACTCCTGGTAAGAGTGCCCCTCAGGCGATTCATCGCAGCTGTAGCGGAGCCGGTGACGATCGCCTTCGGGACGGCAAACTCAGAAGCGGCGCTGCCGCGTGCCATGGAGGCCATGGAGGGCCTCGGAGTTCCCCGCGAAGTGGTAGCTTTCGTGATGCCGGCGGGCTACAGCTTCAATCTCGACGGCAGCACGCTATATCTATCGCTGGCCTCGATCTTTGTGGCACAGGCTGCTGGCATTCACCTGAGCATAGGGCGACAGTTGCTGATCATGCTGACCCTGCTGCTGACCAGCAAAGGCGTGGCGGGTGTATCACGTGCGTCCATTGTTATCTTGCTCGGAACCGTGGGATCGTTTGGGTTGCCGGTCGAACCTGTCTTCATCTTGCTTGGAATCGATCAGCTCATGGATATGGCCCGGACCTCCGTCAACGTCCTTGGCAATTGCCTCGCGACTGTAGTCGTTGCGAAATGGGAAGGCGAGTTTCCTGCTCCAGCGGTGGCCGCTGCCGAACATTCGCAGCCTCAACCCTCCCTTTAAAATGCCATCGTGAGTTCTTCGTTAACGAATAGCAATCGCGGACGCTTAGCCCCGTCGCCTACCGGCTTGCTGCATATCGGCCATGCGCGGACCTTCTGGATTGCAGCGGAGCGCGCGCGCCAACAAGATGGGATGTTGATTTTGCGCAATGAGGATCTGGATCCGCAGCGTTGCCGAACAGAGTTCACTTCGGCGATGTACGAGGACTTGAAGTGGCTTGGAATCAAATGGACGGAAGGGCCGGATTGCGGCGGGACGTTTGGGCCCTACTCGCAGAGCGAACGGCGAGCCTTCTACTTTGAAGCATGGAAGAAGCTGCGAGTGGAGGGCTGGATTTATCCGTGCAATTGTTCTCGCAAAGACTTGGCTGCGGCCGCAGCCGCGCCAAATGAAGGAGACGATGAGCCCCTCTACCCGGGCACGTGTCGGGACCGGTCAGATGCAGGCAGCTTTCAATCAACTCTGGGAGTGAACTGGCGCTTTCGTGTTCCCGATGGGAAGGCAATCGAGTTTGTAGACAAGAATCTGGGTCCGCAATCCTTCGCGGCAGGCCATGATTTCGGTGATTTTGTGGTGTGGCGGCGTGACGATGTTCCGGCCTACCAGCTGGCCGTGACGGTAGACGACGCGCTGATGCGGATCACCGAAGTAGTGCGGGGGGCTGACCTGCTCAAATCCACCGCCCGGCAGCTTCTGCTTTTTCAGGCGCTGGGATATGGCGCTCCTGACTACTATCACTGCACGCTCGTCCGCGATGCAGCGGGAATGCGGATGGCAAAACGTCACGACTCGGCAAGCATTCGCCACTTGCGGAAGAATGGGTTTACACCCGAGCAAGTCCTGGCAGATGCGGAAGCGCTGGCGACGTGACTGACTTCGACCGGCAAAGTGGGAACCAAAGACAATGGCGCTCCGTTTTCATGAAGCGCTATTGATTGTTCAAGCGCGAGAGCCTAGAGAAGGGCGGTGGGGCGACGTGACCAGTCTTTCCCTTTTTCTTTGGCGATCCCTTCCATGTCTTTTACGTAGGCACCCGCCTGGGTCAGCACGTGGTGCAGGTCGTTGCCGATGCTGATGAAGGTAAAACCCTTCTCCAGAAATTCGCCAACACGCGATGTGCCAAACAAAAAGAGGCCCAGGATGACGTTGTTTTTGCGTGCGTGGTCGATGAGCTTTTGCGTGGCCGCTCCCAGTTCCGGCGAGGTGTACATGTGGGGGAATTCATATTTTTCATAGAGTCCCATCGACATGCACAAATCGTTTTGCCCGAGAAAGAGAATGTCGACGCCTGGAACGGTGGCGATCTCAGCAATGTTGTCGATGCAGGAAGCAGTCTCCACCTGCAAGGCCACGATGCCGTTGTTATTGAAGTTGCCAGCGTATCCGAGCAGCCCGGCGCGATTCATGCTGCGTTGAGGGAAGTAGACCGATCGCGTGCCTGTGCGGGGATATTTCGTGCAACTGACCGCCTGGCGCGCTTCTTCAGCAGTGTTGATGTAAGGCACGAGGACGCCGTCGGCCCCGAGGTCAAGCGCCTGCTGAATGCCGGGCCGATCGTCGTATCCGCCCACGCGCACCATGGATTTGGCGCCGCCATTCGCGATTCCGGAAAGCATTGCGGAGAGTTTCTCGTAGCCCATGGGGCCGTGCTGGGTATCGACCAGCAGCCAGTCGTACCCGCTATGCGCCAATTGTTCCGCGACAGTGGGACTGTGCGCGTTCAGAAACAAGCCCATCTTCGGCTTGCCTTCGCGCAGCTGCTTCTTGAAATCTGCGCCACTAAGCGTGGCATCGGGCATAACTGTCCTCCTGGATGTTTATCAAAGTTTTCTAGTGTACCGCAGGGCATTCGGAGCGTGTCGAGGATCAGAACAAAATTGAAAGCGTGGCGCATGCCCCGCAGTCACAAATCCATACTCGCAACCGACTATAATCGGTTCCTCACATTGCTCTCGAGGGGTGCGGCATGCGGTGGACACCGGGTGGGAAAAGCGATGATTTGGAAGATCGCCGAGACGAAGGCGGGGGCGGCGGCTTTGGCGGGATGCACATCGGAATCGGTGGCTTTCTGATTTTGCTCGTGCTGAGCGTGGTCTTCAAAAAAGACTTCTTCTCCTTGATTGGAGGGCAAGGAATCGCCACCGGCCCGACCGTCAGCCAACCGGATCCGCAGCGAGACGCGCGCGAGGAACCAATGGTTCAGTTTGTGTCGTTCGTACTCGATGACACACAAAAAAACTGGGCAGGAATCTTGCAGCAACGAGGGATTCCGTACCAGCATGCAAAGTTAGTACTCTTCCGTGACGTAACTTCATCCGGTTGCGGCGCGGCTCAATCCGCGACGGGGCCGTTCTATTGTCCGGAAGACCAGAAGGTCTATATTGACCTCGGCTTCTACGATGAGTTGCAGCGCAGATTTGGAGCGCCCGGCCAGTTCGCGCAAGCTTATGTCCTCTCGCATGAACTTGGACATCATGTTCAGAATCTGCTAGGTATTGAGAGGAAAGTCCGGAGCCTGCAGGGCAGCAACCCCAGTTCAGAGAATGCGCTGTCAGTACGACTAGAGCTGCAGGCTGACTGTTTCGCGGGCGTTTGGGCGAAATCGACGCAACAAAGAAATCTGTTGGAGGCTGGCGACGTGGAGAGCGCGCTCGGGGCGGCCGCGGCCGTCGGGGACGATCGCCTGCAGCGCATGTCGCGCGGGCAGGTGAGTCCCGACTCGTTTACTCACGGATCCTCGGCGCAGCGGACGGAGTGGTTTCAACGAGGTATGAATGGCGGGACGATTGAGTCCTGCAACACCTTCCAGTAGTACTCGATGTATGGTATGTATCCTATTGATAATGAAGAGATAAATTTGTCTATCGAACGATAGCTTGATCCATTGGCGATTCCTTCGTAGGAATCGCCTGAACGGGGCGATCGGCTTTTATACTAGGCTCTGCCTGGGTGGGCTAGCTGTTCCTCCCGGAACTTGAGAACTACTTCAGACCACCATGGAGCCCACCACCGAAAAACCGAAGGCGAACCTGCAGGAGATTCTGGGGAAGCCGATTCGTGAGCTGGGCCTGAAACTGGAAGGCTCGCCGATCGAGCGCTTCGTTCACCAACTCTATGCGGAGTTGGGCCGCAAAGGACTCGCGAAGTTCCGGCCGGCTTGCTATCTCACGGACGAATGGGGATGCCCTTCGGGCGAACCGGTGATCGGTATTCCTTTTTATCTCGCGAATCCTGAACTCGCTTCGCTGGAGAAAGAGATGAACGATCTCGAAGACCAGCGCGAGGTCATGATGTACCTGCGGCACGAGGCAGGGCACGCCTTCAACTACGCGTACAAGCTCTATCGAAATCCGGAATGGAAGAACTTATTTGGGCCTTTCCGGCGGCGATATCTCGACAACTATCGTCCCGTGCCGTTCTCGCGAAACTATGTTCGGCATCTCGCTGGCTGGTACGCGCAAAAACATCCTGACGAAGATTTTGCGGAAACGTTTGCGGTCTGGCTGACCCCGCGCAGTGGTTGGCGCAAGCGCTATCGTGGATGGGGAGCGCTGGCGAAACTGCGCTACATGGATCGCATCGCTCATGAACTGGGGAATGTGGATCCCGTGCGTCGGCGCGGTTATCCTGATATTACGGTTGACGAAATGGAATCCACGGTCGCGGATTTTTACCAACAGTCGGTGCCAGAAGCGATCCCAGTTGTGGACTTGGCGCTGGACAGCGATCTGGTAGATATTTTTAATGTATCCAAGCGCCAGAAGAAGACTGTTCGTCCCGCGCAGGAGTTCTTGCGGCAACACCGCAAGACGGTGGTTGATAAAGTTACCTATTGGACAGGAGTGCAGCGTCCTCTCATCAAGCAGCTTGTGGAAGGCATTGAGAAGAGGATCGGCGAGCTGGGGTTGCGCTCAGATACCAGAAGGGAAGCGGAGCATCTCGCAGAACTCACGGTGTATGCGACCACCTTGGCGACTAATTACATGACGCGCGGAAAGTTTGTGCAGCCGTGAGTTCCGCGATTTTGGGTTTATGAATATCTGGCATCCATACATATCGAGACGGAAACTGCAATGAAGGTCGCGGTCCTTTACGACATCTGGGAAGAAGAGGGCGCGACTCCGGAGCCAGCACCCGAGCCCAAGCCTGCCACGCGCAAAAGCAAAGCTAGAAAAAAGAAAAAGCGTGAGAAGGAAGATCGGGAAGAAATATTTGAGGCACTAGAGAAACTAGGGCACGAGCCTTCCTATCTCATTCTGGATGGGAGTCCGCAGGGTCTGACTTCGCTGGCCAAGTGCGAAGCCGATCTCATTTTCAACCTGACCGAATCCTTTGCCGGCGACGACACGAAAGAGATGCACGTTGCCGCTTACCTCGACCTGCTTGGCCTGCGCTATACGGGCGCCGGACCGCATGCCAGCTTTCTTGCCCAGGACAAAGCGATCGCGAAGAAGATGTTCGCGTTTCATGGGATCCGCACGCCGTATTTCGCGACATCATATCGCGGTACGATTGAACACGCTCACGATATTGCTTTCCCGCTGATCGTAAAACCACTGGCTGAGGATGGATCGATCGGCATCAATTCCAATGCGGTCGTCACGAGCGTGAAAGAGCTGATGGAACGGGTGCAGTACATCCAGGACGAGTTCGATTCGCCGGCGATTATCGAGGAATACATTGAAGGACGCGAAATATACGCCGCCGTGTTGGGCAGCTACGAATATGCTCAGGCGCTCCCGCTGGTGGAACTTGATTTCTCGAAGCTTCCCAAAGGCACACCCAAGATCGCCAGCTACGACGTGAAGTTCGAGAAAGATGCGGAAGCCTACAAGCTGACCAAGTCGAGCATCGCGGAAGACCTGGATCAGGACACGACCGAACGGCTCACGCAGACTGCGTTGGCGGCCCACCGCGCCGTGAAGCTTCGCGATTATGGGCGAATCGACATGCGGCTGTCACCAAAAGGAGAGGTTTACGTTCTGGAAGCCAATCCGAACCCGTGGCTCTCGAGCAAGCAGGAGTTCGCCATGGCCGCCAAAGCTTCGGGGCGTTCTTATACGCAGTTGATCGGAGAGATTGTAGAGCTAGCCATGGGGCGGTACCGCCCTCGTAATTGAGATTTGTTTTTATGGTGGAGCATTATCCAGCTTCATCTGTCCCGTATAGATTGCCATTCCAACGACGGCATCGATCCCAAGCGCATCGAGCTCGTTCACTTCTTCCTGGCTGCGAATTCCCCCGGCAACAATCAGTTGACGTGAGGTAATGGCGCGCAGGGGACGAACCACATCCAGAGGTATGCCCTTCAGCAGCCCTTCCGTATCAATGTGCGTGTACAAAAATGCTGTGCAATAGGGCTCGAGAGTCGCTAGCATTTCCGAGCTTGGAATCGATGTTTCCTCGCGCCAGCCCTTGATGGCGACCTTGCCTGCGCGGGAGTCGATCGCAAAGGTCAGTCGATCCGTGCCCAGCTCTTCGGCGAATTCCCTAGCTGCTGCAATGTTGATGCGGCCGTTTTTGACGAGAGCCGATCCCAAGATGATGCGATGCGCGCCTTGGGCAAGGACGTCGGCTCCAGCCTTGACAGACCGGATCCCTCCGCCAACCTGGCACGGAAGACGGCTGGTGAATTTCTTCAAGAGCCCTCGATTGTTTCCCGTGCCGATGGCCGCATCCAGATCGATCAGCTGAACCAAGGGAAATCTACTGAAGCGGACGATCCATTCCTCGAAGTCGTCAAACTCCAACGCCTTCTTTTCTCCTTGCACCAACTGGACGATCTTGCCGCCCATCAAATCGATGGATGGAATCAGCACGGCCACCTCACGGGGATGCCGGCATTCAAGAGAGAATTCTTGAGATCCGACATCTGGGTGGTTCCGTAATGCAGGATAGACGCAGCTAGAGCGGCGTCGGCGTGTCCCTGCTGGAATACTTCAATGAAATGTTCCGAAGAGCCTGCTCCACCGGATGCGATGACGGGAATTCGAACCTGATCTGCAATCAAGCGTGTTAGCTCGCAGTCAAATCCAACGCCCGTGCCGTCGCGATCCATCGACGTCAGCAGGATTTCTCCGGCGCCCCGCTGCTCGGCCTCTTTCGCCCACTCGGCGGCATCGCGACCGGTTGCAACTCTTCCACCCTTCGAGAACGCTTGGTAACGGCCCGCGGCGGTGAGCTTGGCATCGATCGCAACAATCACTGCTTGCGAACCAAAGCGATCGGCAATACAAGTAATGAGATTCGGATCAGCTAGGGCCGCGGAATTAATGCTGACTTTATCGGCACCGGCATCGAAAACGGCTGAGGCATCATCGAGGGAACGGATTCCGCCGCCAACCATGAAGGGAATGAAGAGTTTTCTTGCGGTGCGCTTGACTGTGTCCAACAGCGTAGATCTCTGCTCGGCAGTTGCCGAAATGTCGAGTAGAACGATCTCGTCGGCTCCTGCCGCACTGTGAGCTTCCGCCAGTTCTGCCGGATCCCCGGCGTCGCGCAGGTTCAGAAACTTCACGCCTTTCACAACGCGTCCGGCGTTCACGTCGAGGCAGGCAATGATTCGTTTCGTCAGCATGGCAGCTCGCAGAAGTTCTGTAGCAGCTTCTTGCCAGCGGGTCCGGATTTCTCCGGATGAAATTGCACTCCGAAGACGTTCTCCCGCTCGACAGCCGCAGAAAATGGCCCTGCATACTCACAAGTTGCGACCGTGTCGTCGACCAAGGGCGCCCGATACGAGTGTGTGAAGTAGACAAAAGATCCCTCCGGGATGTCGCGAAGGAGACGTGCACCTGCGCAGCCGGAAAGTTGGTTCCATCCAACGTGGGGAGATTTCACTTCGGAAGGGAATCGTGTGCAGATACCGGGGAAGATTCCCAGACCCCCGATGCCGATGGCCTCCTCGCTCGAGCCGAACATCCACTGCATTCCCAGGCAAATGCCAAGGATCGGTTTCGCTTGGGAGAGTGCGGACTGGATGGCCGCTTTCAATCCTCGCGACTCCAGAGCCTGGGTGGCTCCGAAGTGACCCACGCCCGGCACAACAATTTTCGTTGCTTGCACAACGATCTGCGGATCGCTCGTAATCTGAGCTGCTTGCCCCAAGGCCTCGAAGGCCTTTCTCACGGACGTCAGGTTGCCGGCACCGTAGTCGACGATCGCAATCATAAAACGCCCTTCGTGCTCGGGATGAACTGGGCCATGCGCTTATCTTTCCAGCATGCTGCGCGCACGGCCCGCGCAAAGGCTTTGAAGAGAGATTCGATCTTGTGATGGTTGGACCTGCCATACAGCACACGCGTGTGAACATTGGCTCGTGCGCCTCGGGCGAAGCCTTCGAAGAAGTCGTGCACCAGCTCCGCCTGCAGGTCGCCGACCAGCCGTACGTTAACCTTTGTGTCTACGCTGATCGCGGTGCGCCCGCAAAAATCGACGGCGGCCATTCCCAAGGTCTCGTCCATGGGCATCAAGAAATAGCCGGCGCGCAGGATTCCTTTCTTATTGCCGAGTGCTTTGTCGAAGGCTTGCCCAAGCACGATGCCGACATCTTCAACGGTATGGTGCTGGTCGATTTCGAGGTCGCCATTTGCGGTAAGTTCGAGGTCGAAGCCTCCGTGATGAGCGAAGAGTTCCAGCATGTGGTCAAAAAAGCGGATGCCGGTGGAAATGTTGTAGCGACCACGCCCATCGATATTCAAGGATGCGCGTATGTCAGTCTCTTTGGTCGGTCGGTGAATGCGAGCCTTTCTCACGGGTGCACCTCCAGCCGAGGCGCGCCGATCTGCGACAAGGTCTCGCGCAGCGCATGCAGCAGTTGATTCGTTTGTTCCCTGGAGCCGAGCGTGATGCGCACGCAGCCCTCGCAGCCTGGGTCGCGCGAGCGATCGCGAACGAGTATGCCGCGTTCCCGCATTCCACGAATAAAGGCGGGGTTCGCTGCGCCCAGGTGCAGCAAAACGAAATTCGCCTTGCTGGGCCAGAATGGGATGCCGAGGCAGGTTAGCTCCGCCTGCAGACGATCACGGCCCTCGCATACTTCCTGGATATAGGCTTCGACGTAAGCGTGATCCCGCATGGCCTCAGGCAGACACGCCAGAGCAACTGCGTTGACGCTGTAAGGAGACGCCACCCTCCGGACCGCACTGATTGAGTCGTCGCAACCCATGAGGAGGCCTGCCCGCAGTCCAGCGAGACCGTAGGCCTTGGAGAATGTCCGGGCAATGAACAAATTCGAATGATCCGTCCAACTCCGCAGGAGCGTCTCGCCATGGAATTCGTAGTAAGCCTCGTCGATCAGAACTGCTGCGTTCTTAACCGAAGCGGCAATGAGGAGCAGATCCTCCAGCGCAGCCACTGCACCCGTGGGATTGTTCGGGTTCGCGATCGCGATCAAGCGAGTTTGAGGAGTGACGTGGCGCAGCACATCGTCTGTAGGGAAAGCAAAGTTCCTCCCAGCGGGAATCTTGATAATTCGTGCGCCGGTTGCGGAAGCAAATATCTCGTACATCGCGAATGTTGGAACCACAATCAAGGCTTCGTCATCGGCCTCGAGGTAAGTCTGACAAATCAGGTGGATCGCTTCATCCACACCATTGGTCAGCAGGAGCTCTTGCGCCCGAATGCCCAGATGATTGGCAACTATCACTTCCACAGGTTCCCGTTCCGGATAGCGCGCCAGGTCTTCCACTCCGATATTGCGAATTCGTTCGAGCACCCGTGGTGAGCAACCCACCGTGTTTTCGTTGAAATCAAGGCGCAGACCGTGGCGGCCGTTAAGCGGTGGGTGGTACGTCGGCAAATTCTGTACAGCGCTGCGAGGCTTAAGCATTCGGGCACCTCGCGCGGATCGATTCGGTATGCGCGGTCAATCCTTCGATTTCGGCAAGACAAGTGATGGTCTTGCCGATTTTGCGAAGTCCGGATTTTGAGAGTTCTTGTACGGTAATAATCTTCACGAAATCATTCACGCTGAGGCCTCCGCGAAAGCGCGCAACTCCTGCGGTCGGCAAGACGTGATTCGGCCCCGAAGCGTAATCGCCCGCCGCCTGGGCCGAATAATCGCCCACGAAGATCGATCCCGCATTCTGAATGAAAGGCAAATCCTTCCGGTCGACGGTGATGTGCTCTGCTGCAATGCGGTTGGCCCAGTCGATGGCCTCGTGCCGGTTATTTGCCAGCAACACAGCGCCGTTCCGTCGAAGGGATTTGGCTGCAACCTTGTTGTGAAGGCCTGACAAGAGATGGCCCACTCGTTTCGCGAGATCCTTCGAAGTTGTTATGAAGATTGGGAGCGCGTCGGTATCGTGTTCGGCCTGCGCTAGGAGGTCGGCCGCGATGAACTCCGCGCGGCCTCGATCGCTCAAAATGACGACTTCTGTGGGCCCCGCGAGGAAGTCGATCGCACAATCAAAAGAAACCAGTTTCTTGGCGACTGTGACATAAAGATTCCCAGGCCCCACGATCTTGTCGACACGGGGAATGGTTCGCGTGCCGTAGGCGAGCGCCGCGACCGCCTGAGCCCCTCCCACACGGTAAAGTTCTCTGACACCCAACATATGGGCCGCGGCGAGCACTTCCGGCGGAGGATTCGGACTGACCACACGAATTTTCGACACACCGGCGACTTGCGCTGGAATGACGGTCATCAGGAGGGTTGAAACCAGCGGATGCCTGCCACCCGGCACGTAACATCCGACCGATGCAAGGGGTCTCACCACCTGTCCCGATGACAGGCCCCTCGAAGTGCGCTTCCAGTTGCGCGGGCGCTGCCACTCAGAAAATCGCCTGATATTGACTGCAGCCTGGTGCAGCGATCGCCGAAATTCGCGAGAGGACAATGCCCAGGCCGCCTCCAACTCCGGTGCGGAAACGGCAAGCGGCCTCCCGGAATTTAGTCCATCCCACTTCTCAGCGTACTTACGCAGTGCTCGATCGCCGTTACGTCGCACGTCGGCAACAATAGTGCGGACTGCGGACTCCACTTTCTCGAAGTCTGCGGTTCTCCCTTCGAGCTTTCGGACGCGGCGTGCAGCGGGGGTGCCGGAGAGAATTTGCATCACATGACTACCTTGTTCAAGGGGTATTCCACAATGCCCTGTGCCTGCGCTGCCTTCAGGCGCGGAATCACTTGCCAGGCCTCTGCCTCTTCGATGACCGTGTTCACAGCCACCCATTCACTATCGCTAAGAGTGGAGATGGTCGGTTTTTGCAAAGCGGGCAGAACAGCTAGAACGCCGGGCAGGTTTTGCTTCTTGACGTTTAGCATCAGGCCGACGCGATCTTGCGCCTCCATCGCTCCCTTCAACATCAGAGCCAGGTTCTCAATTTTGCGGCGTCGTTCCGTGTCTGCCCATGCCGAACGGTTGGCGATGATCTGGGTGTTCGACTCGAGCACCGTATCGAGAATGCGGAGACGATTTGCGCGCAGGGAACTGCCGGTCTCGGTGACTTCCACGATCGCGTCCGCAAGCATCGGCGGCTTGACTTCGGTAGCGCCCCAGGAGAACTCGACCTGCACCTCCACATTTCGAGCGCGAAAGTAATTGCGCGTGACATTCACCAGCTCAGTGGCGATGATCTTTCCGGAGAGATCTTGGGCCTGCTTAAATGGCGAATCTTCCGGCGCTGCCAAAACCCAGCGCACCTTGCCGCGGCTTTGCTTTGCGTATATCAGATCGGCGACGGGAACAACGTCGAGGCCGCTTTCGACTACCCAATCGATGCCGGTGAGGCCTGCGTCCAGCGCGCCGTGTTCGACGTAGCGAGCCATCTCCTGAGCGCGAATCAGCATGCACTCGATTTCAGGGTCCCCGGTCGATGCGAAGTACGACCGCGCGTTTGTGTAAACACGGAGGCCCGCGCGCGCAAACAGCTGCAAGGTAGCTTCCTGCAAGCTGCCCTTCGGTATTCCGAGCCGCAACTTCATCGGCGTACCTCTTGATTGTCAGAAGGGACGGTAACGGGAATAGGCAGCTCCTGCATGAAGCAGGATCGAGTTCCCAGATGACAGACTTCTCCTTTTCCTTCGACCCGGACTTTAATCAGGAATGTGTCGCGGTCGCAGTCGGTGGTGATGGAAAGGACTTTGAGACGATTTCCCGAAGTCTCACCCTTGGTCCACAACCGGTTCCGGGTACGGCTGAAGAAGGTGACGTATCCGCCGGTTAGAGTGCGCTCGTAAGCCTCCTCATTCATGAATCCGAGCATCAATACCTGTCCAGTTGCGCCGTCCTGCACAATGGCCGGCACCAAGCCTTGCATCTTCTTGAAATCGATCTTGCTATCCATAATCCTGCGCCTCCGTCACACAGAGAAAGAAAAAGCCCGCTGAGGCTTTCGCGTCAGCGGGCTTAAATCGCTATAAGTGCTGGTTCTGAGTTAGACCGGCACCCCCGCCAACGCGCCGTGCGCGTGGTGATGATGGCGGTGATGGCGATGAGTCAGCATCGGTCCTTTAAAAAATAATGCAGCTTTTGTGGTTCGTCAAAGATCAATTGGTAAGTACGCTGAGTATTATTTCGATGCAGCGGATTTGAATTTTGCATGATGACTTCGACTTCCATTGTTGACAGGGCTGCGGTTTCACCCTACTATCTGCGGATGATGTTGGCAGCTAGCCAGACGTTCACGGTGTGTTGTTGTACTTGTTGTTGCGCACACGTGTCTGCTGGCACAGGGAGGCTGCTGACGTAATAAGTCTTTAAGAATCAGCAATTATCAGCCCACCGCCAGTTGAAAACTGGCGGTGGGCTTTTTGCATTTATGACAATTCCAGCCAAAGAAACGAAAGCACAGCGCGTTGAAAGGCTCAAACGGGAGCGCAATCCCTGGGAGGGCCTCGACGAGATCCGGCGATTCGCCCGCGAAGGATTCACCGCGATTCCGCCGGAGTGGATCGGCACATACTTCCGTTGGTGGGGCGTTTACACCCAGGGCGACGGCGCCGGGGTAGTCGGCGGGAAGAACGGGGAGGGCAAAGCCCTGCCGTATTTCATGGTGCGTATCCGTATCCCCAACGGCCTGCTGCAGGCGCACCAGTTGCGAACGATTGCGGAAGTAACTGACCGGTATGCCCATGGAAATGCGGACCTGACGGTCCGGCAAAACATCCAGTTGCATTGGGTCACGATCGAAGCCCTCCCCGAAGTTCTCGATGCACTCTGGAGCGCAGGTCTTACCACGAAGGGATCATGCGGTGACGATACTCGCAACATTACCGGCTGCCCTTTGGCTGGAGTAGATGCCGACGAAATATTCGACGCGTCTTCGATCGCGCTTGAAGCAAATCAGTTTTTCGTAGGTAACGCCGACTTCTACAACCTCCCCCGAAAATTCAAGATCAACATTACCGGATGCCGTTCGTGGTGCTCCTATCCGGAAATCAATGATGTGGGACTCACGGCGGTAACACGACGCCTTCGCGGACAAGAGGAAGTCGGTTTCTCGTTGAGAGTCGCCGGAGGCCTTTCCACCGACCCCTACTTGGCGGCTCGACTCAACGCATTCGTTCGCCAGAACGAAGTGGTCCCTGTCTTGCGCGGAATCGCTGAAATTTTCCGCGACAGCGATGTTCTTCGCGAGAACCGTGAGCGCGCGCGCCTGAAGTTCCTTTTCCTGCGGCATGGATGGACTCCGCAGATTTTTCAGGAGGAACTCGAGAAGCGGCTCGGCTTCAAACTAGAGCCTGCTGCAGATGAGCGACCTCCCGACGATGTGTACCGCGATCACGTCGGTATCCACGGGCAAAAGCAACCCGGCAAGTTCTACGTAGGTGCGTCGGTGTTGCGTGGCAGGATTTCGGCGACGCAAATGCGGGAGGCTGCAGACCTTTCCGATCGACTGGCGGGCGGTGAAGTGCGCGTCACCAACATGCAAAACCTGATCATCGTCAACGTGCCCCGTGAGAACGTCGATACTCTCGCGACCGAACTGACGGCCGCCGGATTGCCAGTGCAAGGATCGCCGTTCTGGCGTGGCGCGATCGCGTGCAGCGGGTCTGAGTTCTGCAAGCTCGCGATTACGGAAACCAAGGCGTTTTCCCGGTGGCTGGTTGAGGAACTGGAAGAAAGGCTGCCCGGTTTCGAGCAACACCTGAAAATGCACGTGACGGGATGCCCGAATAGTTGCGGGCAGCACTGGATCGCCGACATCGGGATCGAGGGCAAGAAGATCAAGGTTGGTGATCGCATGCAGGACGCCTACTACTTCTGCGTAGGCGGAGCCGTCGGGCTACATCAATCGATCGCGCGTCCTGTTGGGTATCGATGCCTGGCGAGCGAAGTCCCCGACGCAATCGAAAGATTGTTACGGCGATACCTCGATGACCGCAATGCAAACGAAAATCTGCGCCAGTTCTTTGCACGCCACAGTGACGAGGAATTGCGCGAGTGCCTGGCCGGCGAATGGGTCGGAGCTGTGTTGCGCGATCCTTCTCCCGGCCGCGTACCACACGGAATCGATGGATAGGGCAGGGGAGCCATGAGTTTATTTCCGATGTTCTTAAAACTCGAAGGCCGCTCATGCCTGGTTGTCGGAGCGGGTAAGATCGGCGAGGGCAAAATCCGCAGTTTGCTGATTGCGCGAGCGAAGGTTCGTGTGGTGGCGCCCTGGGCGACGCCAGCGGTCGCGGGATGGGCTCGCGCTGGGGTCGTTACGTGGGAGCCCCGTGAATTCAACCCGGAAGACCTGCAAACGACATTTCTGGTAATTGCGGCAACTTCTTCCGTGGACGTGAACGACGCAGTCTATCGCGTGGCTACAACGCGACAGATTTTGTGCAACGTAGTCGACGATCCTGAGCGGTGTGATTTCTACTATCCAGCCGTGGTCCGGCGCGGGGCGCTCCAGGTCGCGATCTCCACGGAAGGCAAGAGTCCTGCCCTGGCGCAGAGACTACGCCGCGAGGTCGAGCAGCAACTCGCACCGTTTTATGCAGGCTGGCTTGAGCAATTGGGCAGGATTCGGAAGCAGCTCTTTCGGCAGCCGCTGAATCCTCAGCACCGTCGACGGTTGTTGCATCGATGGGCGGCGCAGTCACCTTTCACCCCAGCTCTCCCTGCGGATGTTTTCGTTTCGGAGGTAGTTCATGAACGGTAAGGTTTTTCTTGTGGGAGCCGGCCCGGGTGATCCCGATTTGTTGACTGTCAAAGCGCACCGATTGATTGAGTCAGCAGTAGTCGTGCTGCACGATGACCTGGTCGGCCCAGAGATTCTGCGCTTGATTCCTTCCACGGCGCATGTTCGCAACGTTGGAAAGCGTTGCGGGAGCAAGAACGTGCAACAACAGGAAATCAACGCGCTGCTCATCGCGTTCGCGTCGTTTGGGGTGAACGTGGTTCGCTTGAAGGGCGGCGATCCATCGATCTTCGGCCGTGGTGGCGAGGAAATGGATGCGCTCCGCAAGGCAGACGTCGAATTCGAGGTTGTTCCGGGAGTGACCTCTGCTCTCGCATCAGCTGCTGCTGCGCAGTTGTCCCTGACCCACAGAAATAAATCATCAGCCGTGATCCTGCTTTCAAGTCATCCGGCGAGTCCCGAACACGCCGTTGCGTGGCCAACCTATGTTGCATCGGGCGCGACGCTTGCTGTGTATATGCCGGGGTTCAACTATAGCGAAACCGCTTCGAACTTACTTAGTGCCGGGCTGAAACCGACGACGCCTTGCGCGATTGTTTCGCAGGTCAGTTCGCCGCAGCAACAGATTCACAGAACGACGGTGGCCGATTTGCCAAGCGCGCCCCTGTTGCCTGCGCCGACGTTGTTGCTGATTGGCGACGTGTTGGCAGAAGAAGTGGCGACGTCGGATGCTCACGCAAACATTGCAGACGTAATGGTCCCGCCTGTTATCAATCCCTCAGGCGAGCCGCGAGTTCTATTTGCAGAGGATGTGGTTTCCCAGGAGTGGAGACAGTGATCAAACATCTGAAAGAGACGCAGGAAATCGCCGAAGGCTGGAGCGCGAGGGAAGTATTAGGGTGGTCATTTCGTACGTTTGGACCAACGATTGAAATGGCATCCGGCTTTGGCGCGGAAGGCATGACGCTGATTGACATCGCTGCAAACCTGAATCCCGCCCTGCGCGTTTTCACCATCGATACCGGTTTCCTGTTTCCCGAAACCTATCAGCTGATCGACGAAGTTGAAAAGCGGTATGGGATCCAGGTGGATCGCTTGCAGCCGCGGCTTACGCCCTCCGCTCAGGCTGAAATTTATGGCGAAGCGCTGTGGTCTAGCGGCCCCGACCAATGTTGCGGATTGCGAAAGGTTGAGCCGCTGAAGGAGAAGCTAAGCGGGTTGCGCGCGTGGATTACTGCGATTCGTCGTGATCAGACGAAGGTTCGGGCGAGCGCCAGGAAAATCGAGTGGGATCAGAAGTTTCAACTCGTGAAGATCAACCCCATCGTCGATTGGACGAACGATGACGTTTGGGACTACATCCGTGCTAACAATGTTCCCTACAATGCCTTGCACGACGCAAATTTCACCAGCATCGGTTGCACGCATTGCACGCGAGCTGTGCGTCCCGGAGAAGATGCTCGAGCCGGGCGCTGGGCAGGCTTTCAAAAGACGGAGTGTGGCTTGCATTTACCTGATGCTCCCGTCGCAGGCAATCCGCTTGTTCGAATCGGGTTGTCGAGCGGCTCGTAAGAGCAAAGATTACGGCTACCATCTGTTGCCCGCCTCAAGGTAATAAAGAGGCGCCAATAGATTCCCGCCGTTCGACCGACCTGGGGATGCCAACTATGGCACACTGGACTCGGAGGCGGGATTGAACAACCTCGAGTTCAGCATCCTGGTCGGTTTGGGCTCGTTCATGGCAGGGTTTCTCGGAGCGCTCACCGGCCTCGGCGGCGGTGTAGTTCTCGTTCCGCTCCTAACTCTCGTCTTTCAGGTGGATATCCGTTACGCCGTAGGCGCATCGCTCGTTTCAGTGATTGCCACCTCTTCAGGCGCGGCTGTTGCCTATCTCAAGGACGGGTTCTCCAACATCCGCATCGGCATGTTTCTGGAGATTGCCACGACGCTCGGTGCACTTTTCGGGGCGTTTCTCGCCGCACGCGTCTCAACGGCGGCGATCGGCGCGGTTTTCGGGCTTGTTCTTCTATATTCTGGCTACGCGGCAACTCGACCTCAAGTCGAAGTACCCACCAGTGAGCCTCCCGATCCTCTTGCCACCCGGCTCGGTATGAATGGAGTCTACCCGTCGCTTACCGGACCGAAGTCCTACTATGTCCATCGCGTTCCGACGGGCTTCGGGCTGATGTTCGGTGCCGGTGCGCTCTCCGGATTGTTGGGAATAGGTTCAGGCGCGGTGAAAGTTCTGGCGATGGACCGCGCGATGGGAATTCCGTTTAAGGTCTCCACCACGACCAGCAACTTTATGATTGGAGTAACCGCGGCCGCCAGTGCCGGGGTTTACTTGAGCCGTGGATATGTCGATCCTGGACTTGCGATGCCGGTCATGCTGGGGGTGCTGGCCGGTTCGCTTGCGGGCGCTCGCCTGTTGGCCCGAACGAAGACCCAACAACTACGGTGGGTATTTGCCGCGGTAATCGTCGCGCTAGGTGGTGAAATGCTGTACGGAGCATTTGCCGGAAAGATCTAAGTATGTTTCGAAAGTCAGATTGGACCGATCAGAAGACCGAAGTTGTAGTGGCCAACCTGTTAAGGGCCGGCGTCAGCCTGGCCGCCGGCCTTGTTCTGCTGGGTGGTGTAGTTTTTCTCGTGAAACACGGCCTGACGCCCACTCATTATCGCGCTTTTGCGGGTGAGCCATCCGATCTCCGGGAGTGGAAAGGCATCGTGAGGTCTGCCCTCAATTTTCATGGGCGTGGAATCATTCAGTTTGGGATTCTCTGTTTGATTGCGACCCCGGTGGCGCGCGTGGCGTTTGCTAGCGTAGCCTTTGCGCTGGAGCGGGACTGGCTCTATGTTGGCGTAGCAAGCGCGGTGTTGGCGGTCTTGCTGTACAGCCTGCTCGGTACGTAGTCTGCTTCAGGCGATTGGCAGGGTAAAGTAGAAAACAGATCCGCGACCCAGTTGGCTAGTCACGCCAATCGTGCCGCCGTGGGCTTCGACTATGGCTTTGGCGATTGCCAGCCCCATGCCGGTTCCCTGAATTCTCGTTCGCTGATTGCGCCCGCGATAAAACTTATCAAAAATCAGCGCCTGCTCGAAATCATCAATGCCGGGACCTCGATCAGCCACGCTCACGGTCAGTTGTCGATTGCGAACCTCAGCAGCAATATGAATTGCGGTGTCGCCAGGCGAATACTTGGCCGCGTTTTCGATCAAGTGCATCAGTACTTCCCCGATGCGGCATTCATCCATGCGGATGGGCGGAAGATCGACAGGAACACGAACTTCAATCGGTCGCTTGGCCAGGATATTGCGGGAATTCTCCAGCGCCTGGTCGATAACGGCACGAACGGGAGTTGGCTCCAGATCCAGTTCGACCTTGTTTGCTTCGAGTTGTGCCATCTCTGCAGCTTCGCCGACTAAGCGGTTGAGGCGATCACTTTCTTCGTTGATGACAGTGAGAAGCTCGCGTTCCTGGGCGGGATCGCGTTGTGCATCCGAGAGCAACGAGGTTACCGAGGCCTTGATAGCTGTAAGCGGGGTACGAAATTCGTGCGTAATGGAGTCCAGCAAAACTGATCGAAACTGCTCGCTTTCGCGGGCGGCTTCGGTACGACTCAAATTCTCCACGGCGCGCACACGCTCGATCGAGATTGCGATCAAGCTACTCATTGCTTCCAGAGTCTGGCGCGACACGGGAGTCCCTGATACTGCCAGACTTCCTACGGTACGAAGACCCATCTTCAGAGGCATGAGAGCAAGTCCTCGCGCCGGATCAAAACGCGGTTCTCCGCGGCTGCAAACGAGTTGGAGATCGTGCGCCTCTATATCACCGGTGTCGGCGTTCGAGCGGTATATGTCTGGGCGATCGGGGAGCGCGATCGCCGCTGCTTTCAAGTCGAAGGTGTCAACCACGTAATCGGGAAGCAGGTTGAGCAACTCCACAACATTGTCGCTGGTGAGAAGCTTCTGGCTGAAGGCGTACAAGCGCTCAACGTCTTTGCGCCTCTCGATCGCGTTGGTGGCTTCCCGTTGCGCGCGCGCCGAAAGTTCGCTTGCAATGGTGGCGGTAATCAGGAATGCGAAGAGCGCCACCCAGTTTTGAGGATCGGCGATGGCGAACGTCCCAACCGGCGGCAAGAAGTAGTAATTGAAGCCGAGGGTGGCGATGATCGCCGTAAAGACTGAAACGCGCAGTCCCCAAAAGGCGGATATGACCAGCACCACCAGAAGCAGCGTCAGCGCCACTGTGGTCGGATTATGTATGTGAAGACCGCGATATCCGTATACGACGAGGGCGACAGCGGCCGCCGCCAGAATATAGCGAACTGACTCGGAGGGATGACGCCGATTCACGACGCGATTGTAGCCGAGGTTCGACAATTTCATGCGGGTAAAGCAAAATACTCGCCATGCCGAAAACTCCCGAGCAATGGCTCGAAGAGTCGACACCGTCCCACAAGGGCGGGGTCTTCAAACTGTTTTTGGGATACGCCCCCGGCGTAGGCAAAACGTACAACATGTTAAGTGAGGCGATTCGACGGCACAGCCGAGGCGAGGACGTGGTGATCGGTGTGGTCGAGACTCATGGCCGCAAGGTCACCGCCGAGTTGGCCGGTCAACTCGAGCAGGTGCCGCGAAAGAAGATTGACTACAAAGGCGCACTTTTTGAAGAGATGGACGTGGATGCGATCCTGGCCAGGCATCCGCGCGTGGCAATCGTTGATGAACTGGCGCACACCAATATTGAGGGCAGCAAGCATCGCAAGCGTTACGAAGATGTGTTCGAGTTGCTGGATGCTGGGGTCGATGTCCTCTCGACGATGAACATTCAGCACCTTGAGAGTGTTACACCTACCGTGCAGGGCATCACTGGAATCCAGGTACGCGAGACCGTGCCAGACTGGGTGTTGAAACGCGTTGATGAAGTCGTGATGGCTGATCTGACGCCCGAGGCTCTGCAGAACCGGATGCGGCGTGGAGATATTTATCCGCAGGAGAGGGTGGAAAGAGCGCTGGGTAATTTCTTTCGCCAGGGCAATCTCATGGCGCTGCGCGAACTCGCATTGCGGCACGTAACGCACGCGGTCGATCGAAATCTGGAAACCTATCTCGATAAGCAGGAGACGCGCAAGAACCTTGGTGTGCGCGAGCGAATTGCCGTTTGCGTAAGTTCGAACCCAGCCGCCCAGCATCTAATTGCTCGGGGGGCCCGCATGGCGGAGGCGCTCGATGGCGAACTCTATGTCATCTACGTTGACATGGGGCAGGATTCCGCGGAACGCCATCAGAAATCGTTGCAGGCAAACATCCTGTTTGCCGAAAACGTAGGCGCTCATTTCGTTCGCGTAGAAGGCAAGACGGTAGCAGAGGCCGTTGCCGAGGTGGTGCACGAGAAGCATATTACGCACGTTGTCTTTGGCCGCTCTGCGACAACCGGGTGGCGCCGGTATCTTTACATCTCGGCAATTCATCGTTTCCTTCGGGATGCGCCCGCTGTCGACGTTCACATCGTGACCCAGGAGCCCGCGTGAACTCGGGTGAGCACCGCAGAATCCTTGTCGTGGACGACGAGACGCAAATCACTCGCGTGTTGCGAACATCTCTATCCAGCCATGCCTACGATGTGCGCGTTGCGAATGACGGCGAGACGGCTCTGGAAATTATGAAGGACTGGAAGCCGGATCTGGTGATTACCGATCTCTCCATGCCCAACATGGATGGACTTGAGCTGACACGCCGGCTGCGCACTTCCAGCAGCGTGCCGATTCTGATTCTCTCCGTGAGGGGAGAAGAGCGCACCAAGGTTCAAGCGCTTGACGCCGGCGCCGACGATTACGTCACCAAGCCATTTGGGATGGACGAACTATTGGCACGGGTGCGCGCTTCGTTGCGCCGGTTGCAGCCCGCTGACAGCGAACCGTCTGTCATCGAGGAAGGCGACTTTTTGATCGATCTGGGCGCGCACAAGGTCTCGGTGCGAGGCCGGGAGATCCATTTGACTCCGAAAGAGTTTGAACTTCTGGTTTTTCTCGCGCGCCGGCCTGGGAAAGTCGTGACCCACCGGGCGCTCCTGGGCGCGATATGGGGTGGCCAAAGCACGGAGCAGGTCGAATACCTCCGGGTCTTCGTGGGCCAGCTTCGCAAGAAGCTCGAGGTGGAAGGGTCATCCAGCCGCTATATCCTGACGGAACCCTGGGTTGGGTATCGCTTCGAGCCCGGTCAGTCCTGAAAAGCTGCGTTCCCGCAGCGGGACCTTTACGAAATCTTTAGAAAGTCCTTACCCGTACTTTATGTTCAAAGCGCTCTACTTCCTTGAGTGAACACCTCCTGGAAAGCCGATCTCCGTTTTCACAAATTGTTCAGCTTTTGTGTTCTTGCATTGCTTCTTCTGGGTCTCCTCACCAAAGCCCGGGGGCAAAGTGCGGAAGGTAATTCCGACGCAAGTGTCGGTGACGCCGCTAACAAAGCAACTGTGCCGGCCGAGACGGACGAACAAATTATCCAGGAGTTGGACCGGATGCGAGCCCGCATCGCCGAACTGGAGAACCGCCTTAAGCAGCGGCCCACGGCGGCGGCCACGTCTAGCACGAACGAAGGAACTCATCCTGCCGAGCGGGCCGGTGACATTGCCACGCCTCTCAACCCTGTTGCGATGTCTGCAACTTCCCATAACGAGCAAGCTGCGGCGGACATCCCGCCCGCCCGACCCGCGAATGCGGAGCCTTTCGCGTTTGCGGACTGGACTTGGCTGAACGGCAATCCGCGGACGAAAGAACCGGCCTTCGATTCGAAGTTCTTCACGCCGGAAGTCCGCGTTGACGTTGCCTATCACTACGATTTCAACCATCCCAAGGACGATACGATAGGTGGGTCCAGTGAAGTATTTCGCTCAAATGAAATCAGCCTCACTCACCTGGGAGTTGGTGGAGACTTTCACTACGACCGTGTGCGTGGGCGCGTGTTCAGCCAGCTAGGCTTATATTCCACGGCAACGCCTCGCAATGATGCGAGCTTTTCCCGCGGGCAGTGGCAACTGGACAATGCCTACCGCTATCTGAACGAGGCCTACGGGGGCTATCACTTTGATGCACTGCATGGCATTAACGTCGATGCCGGAATCTTCTTGTCCTACGTGGGTTTGTTCAGTTTCTACCAGTTCGATAACTGGGCTTATCAGCCTTCCTACGTTTCGTCGAACACGCCTTGGTTCTTTACGGGCATGCGAGTCCAGATTTTCCCGACCGAGAAGCTGAAGATCGAGCCCTGGATTATTAACGGCTGGCAAACCTATGCGCGGCCCAACGGACGCTTGGGTCTCGGCGGTCAGATTCTGTGGCGTCCCACACCATGGCTTTCGGTTATTTCCAACAACTACGGCATCGGTGCTGACGCCATCGGGATTCCCAACCGCACTCGTTATCACACTGACGACAGCGTTGAAGTCAAGTACTACGATCGTCCCGAACGCTTTTTGTCCAAGATGGCTTTCAGCCTTACGGGTGACCTGGGTTGCGAATCAGGCGGCGGCGTCAACTGCACTACGAATAAAAAGGACGCTGCGGGCAATATCATTGCGTACAAGCAGAATTTTCTGGGCTTAATGCTCTACAACCGCTGGTGGTTCCACAAAGATCGCTACGCGTTCACGCTAGGCGGCGGCAAGATCAACAACCCCGGCCGCTATCTCGTTCTGCTGCCCCCCATCAACGGGGCTACGGCGACGACGGGAACGCCCTACTTCACGGAAAATCCCGGTGATCCGTTCAAGGCGTGGGATATCTCCGGAACCTACGATTATATGCCCAGCCAGTACATCACGTTCCGCTGGGAATTCAATCACCGTCACGCCAACGTGCCGTACTGGAGCGGGCCGGGCGGAGTCACACCACCGGGCGGAAATAACGGCGATCCGGGAGTCATCATTCCGACGTGGCAACCGGATCTTCGCAAGACGGAAGATCGCGCCACCATGTCAATTCTTGTGAAGTTTTAGCGAAGTATGAGGAAAGAGGGTGCTCTGATGCACGACCTTGTGTTTGGCGCGATTACTCTTGCTTTCTTTCTGTTGGCATTGGGGTACGTACGTTTTTGCGATCGGATCCGCTAGGACCTTCGATGAATATTGAATCCATCGTCATGTTGCTCGTTTGCGCCGGGCTGATGGTGTACCTGCTATACGCCCTCCTCAGGCCCGAGAAATTTTGATCATGACAGCTAACGGCTGGTTCCAAATCCTGTTTTTCCTTGCGTTGATTCTAGCGATCACGAAGCCCTTGGGACTTTATATTGCGAGGATCTTCGCCCGCGAACGTACGTTCCTGGACCCGGTAGCGCTCCCAGTGGAAAGGTTACTTTACCGGGTGACGGGCGTCGACGAAGACCACGACATGCAGTGGATGGAATACGCAGTCACCATGTTGCTGTTCAGCGCTGTGTCCATGCTGGTGTTGTATGTGTTGCAGCGGGCGCAGGCGTTCCTCCCATGGAATCCGCAAAAGTTCGCCGGTGTCGATCCTGTACTGGCCTTCAACACCGCTGCATCCTTCACGACGAATACCAACTGGCAGAACTACGTGGGCGAATCCACCATGAGCTATCTGACGCAGATGGCTGGGCTGGCGTATCACAATTTTGCCTCGGCAGCCGTTGGTATCTCTCTGGCCATCGCTTTCATGCGCGGGATCGTTCGCACCGAGAAGAAGACTATAGGAAATTTCTGGGTCGATGTGACGCGAGCCACGTTGTGGCTTCTTCTGCCGATGTGCTTCGTGTTCGCACTGATTCTGGTTTCGCAAGGGGTCGTCCAGAATCTCAAGGCCTACGACAACGTGAAGCTGATCGAACCCCAGCACGTGCCGAAGATTGGTGCTGATGGGCAACCGGTTCTCGGGGCTGACGGCAAGCCCGTCGTCGACACTGTCACAGATCAGACAATCGCGCAGGGCCCCGTGGCATCGCAGGAAGCGATTAAGATGCTGGGCACGAACGGTGGCGGATTTTACAATGCAAACAGCTCGCATCCCTTCGAGAATCCCACGCCCCTCAGCAACTACCTGCAGATACTCTCGATCTTTGCAATTCCAGCGGCTTTGACCTGCACCCTGGGGAAAATGACAAATTCTCCTCGCCACGGATGGGCGGTATGGTCCGCGATGGCGATCCTGTTTCTGTGCGGGGTGACCACTGTCTACTGGTCGGAGTCGAAAGGAAACCCCCTTCTGAAGGGGATCGACCAGCAAGCAAGTTCCATCCAGCCGGGCGGCAACATGGAAGGTAAGGAAGTACGCTTCGGCATTGCCAACTCTGCGCTATTCGCCACGGTAACCACGGACGCAAGTTGTGGCGCCGTGAACAGCTGGCACGATTCCTTCACGCCGATTGCCGGCATGGTGACGCTCGTCAACATCATGCTGAGCGAGACGGTGTTCGGAGGCGTAGGCGCCGGAATGTACGGCATTCTGATCTATGTGATTCTGGCGGTGTTCATTGCCGGGCTGATGGTGGGACGCACGCCCGAGTACCTCGGTAAGAAGATTGAAGGCTACGACGTAAAGATGGCGATGCTGGTGACCCTCGTGTTTCCGTTGGTCATCCTGGCATTCTCTGCGATCTCGTCGGTCAAGGGATTCGGCACCTCCAGCATCAGCAATGCTGGACCGCACGGGCTCACGCAGGTGCTGTACGCGTTTTCATCGCAGGCTGGCAACAACGGGTCGGCCTTCGCTGGACTTAACGGGAACACTCCCTGGTACAACATCACGGGCGCACTGACCATGTTGGTCGGACGGTTCTTCATGATCATCCCGATGCTGGCGATTGCGGGCAATCTGGCGCAGAAGAAGCTTGTCCCTGTTTCGGCCGGAACGTTTCCGGTGACCACGCCACTTTTTGTCGTACTGCTCGTGTCCGTCATCGTGATCGTGGGCGCGCTGACTTTCTTTCCAGCACTCAGCCTGGGTCCGATACTCGAACACCTGCTCATGCTTTCGGGAAAGACTTTCTAAATATGGCAACGCACGCAAAATCAAAAAGCAAGAGCCTCTGGGACCGCAATATCCTGCGCAGGGCCCTGGTCGACAGTCTTCTGAAGCTAAGTCCACGCAGCATGATGAAAAATCCGGTCATGTTTGTCGTGGAGGTGGGCAGCGTTGTGACGACGCTCTTGTTGTTCTCGAACCGGCGGGAATTCTCCTTCAATCTGCAAATCACGCTCTGGCTCTGGTTCACAGTTCTCTTTGCGAACTTTGCAGAAGCTATGGCCGAAGGGCGAGGCAAGGCGCAAGCCGATACCCTGCGCGCAGCCAAGTCAGAGACGCTTGCCAAGCGACTTCTTCCCAACGGGACAACTGAAGACATGGCCAGCGCCAAACTTCGGTCAGGCGATATCGTGATCGTTTCTGCGGGAGAGTTCGTTCCTGGCGACGGCGAGGTTATCGAAGGAGTTGCCTCAGTCGACGAATCAGCCATTACGGGAGAGTCCGCCCCCGTGATTCGCGAGGCGGGTGGCGACCGATCGGCCGTGACCGGAGGAACTCGTGTCCTCTCCGATGTCATCAAGGTTCGCATCACGTCAAACCCGGGCGAAACGTTTCTCGATCGGATGATCGCGTTGGTGGAAGGGGCCGAGCGCCAGAAGACGCCTAATGAGATCGCGCTCAATATTCTCCTGGCCGGACTCACCATCATCTTCCTACTCGCCGTGGTAACCCTGCAGCCGTTTGCGATCTATTCTGGGGCGCCTCAAACCGTGTTTGTTTTAGTTTCGCTGTTAGTGTGCCTGATCCCGACCACCATTGGTGGTCTGCTCTCCGCCATCGGAATTGCCGGCATGGACCGACTGGTGCAGCATAATGTGCTGGCCATGTCGGGAAGAGCCGTGGAAGCGGCTGGCGATGTGAACACTCTGCTTCTCGATAAGACCGGCACCATCACTCTGGGGAACCGGCAAGCGGCCGAATTCATAGCGTCTCCCGGGATTCTGGAATCGGACCTGGCTGACGCTGCCCAACTCTCTTCCTTGGCCGACGAGACCCCCGAAGGGCGTTCGATCGTCGTGTTGGCCAAGGAGCGCTACGGCCTGCGTGGACGGGATCTCGCCGCCCATGAAGCAGTCTTCGTACCCTTCACGGCGCAAACCAGAATGTCGGGTGTGAATCTCGACGGCCGCGAGGTCCGCAAAGGATCCGTGGACGCCATCACAAAGTATCTCGCGCAGCACGGCACCGCCTTGCCGAAGGCGGTGACGACAACGGTGGAGCAGATTGCAAGGTCTGGAGGAACGCCGTTGGTGGTCGCGGACAATCAGCGCGCGCTCGGAGTGATTTACCTCAAAGACATCGTTAAGGGTGGTATGCGCGAGCGCTTCAGCCAGCTTAGGGCCATGGGAATTAAAACGGTGATGATCACTGGTGACAACCCGCTCACGGCTGCCGTCATTGCGCGCGAGGCCGGCGTCGATGATTTTCTCGCCGAAGCCACTCCCAAAGACAAGATGGAATTGATTCGGCGCGAGCAAGGCAACGGCAAACTGGTGGCGATGACTGGCGATGGGACCAACGACGCTCCGGCGCTGGCTCAGGCGGATGTCGGGGTCGCGATGAACACGGGAACCCAGGCCGCCAAAGAGGCCGGCAACATGGTGGACTTGGATTCCAATCCCACCAAGCTCATCGAGATCGTCGAAATCGGCAAGCAATTACTTATGACCCGAGGAGCCCTCACCACCTTCTCGATCGCAAACGACGTCGCCAAGTACTTCGCCATCATTCCCGCGATGTTCGCAGCGACGTTTCCTGTGCTGAATGCTCTGAACGTAATGCACCTGCAAACTTCGCAGTCAGCGGTCCTGTCGGCTGTCATCTTCAATGCGCTGATCATCGTGGCCCTGATCCCACTCGCCCTTCGTGGCGTCAAATACACCCCGAGGAGTGCCGAGGCCCTGTTGCGCCGTAATCTTCTGATCTACGGTGTCGGCGGACTCATCGCACCCTTCATCGGAATTAAACTCATTGATATGTTCATCGTGGGCGTCGGATTGGTTGGCAGAACATGAAAAAACACTTGGTGACGGCATTGCTGATGACGTTTTGGACCACGTTGCTCCTAGGTGTCATCTACCCGCTGGTTGTTACGGGAGCTTCCCGTTTCCTTTTTCCCGGCAAGTCCCAGGGCCAACTTCTTCATCGCGATGGAACTTTGATCGGTTCGCGCATCATCGGCCAGCCTTTCATTGGGCCTGGCTACTTCCACTCCAGGCCCTCCGCTGCCGGGGCTATTGGTTACGATGGCACCAGCTCTCAGGGATCAAACTTGGGTCCAACGAGCCGGAAGTTGGTGGAACGAGTAAATGCAGAGGCAGAGAGGTTGCAGTCAGAGAATCCCGGTAAGGGAATTCCATCTGACCTTGTAACCACCTCCGCTTCCGGGCTCGATCCAGACATTTCTCCGGCGGCCGCAGAATTCCAGACACCCCGCGTCGCACGGGAACGACGACTCTCCGAGGATGCGGTCCGCGCGGTCGTTCAACATCATTTGCAGCGCCGTCAGTTCGGAGTGCTGGGGGAACCTCGTGTGAATGTCCTTGAGCTAAACCTCGCGCTCGACGACGCATCCCGGCACCCTTAAAACGCTGATAAGATACCTCGATGAAGCTGTAGTGTTCAGCCGAATAATGGGTTGTCTTCAACGGAATCGAACGCGGCCCTCGTGACATCCAACCCTTTTGCGGGTTGAAAGCTACTAACGCCTAGAGTTCCGTGACGGCTGCCCCCAGCCCCTACCTTTTTCGATCGCAAGGAGCATTCCATGGCCAAAAAGGAATCAGCATCTGCCGGTCGCGGCAGAGTGAGCGCGCAACCTCGGTTGCACCAGAAAGCGCGCGAATTTCAAACCTACGGCACCGTCGAACATCTGTTACCTCTCGATCTGGAAGAACCCGTTCGACTTGAAATGACCGAACAACTCAACCAGTTGCTTGCGGATACGATGACCCTCCGCGACTTGTATAAGAAATCCCACTGGCAGGTTGCCGGCCCAACGTTCTACCAACTCCATCTTCTCTACGACAAACACTACGAAGAGCAGAATGAAATCGTGGATGAGATCGCGGAACGTATTCAGTTGCTGGGAGGCATCAGCCTCGCGATGGCAGCAGACATTGCGGAGACGACGCAGATCGAGCGTCCGCCGCGCGGAAGGGAAGAGGTCCCCGTCCAGATCTCACGGCTGCTTGACGCGCATCAGATTGTCATCGGCCAATGCCGCAAACTTGCCAAGCGTGCCCAGACCATCGGCGACGATGGCACCAACGACCTCGTGATCAGTGACGTGCTCCGGACCAACGAGCTGCAGCAGTGGTTTCTAAACGAACATCTGGTGAATGTGCCACTGGTGGAAGCACAGGATCCGGGAGCCGCAGCTTGATGCACTAGATCCAGGCATTACGAATAAGGCCTGCTCCGAAAGAGCAGGCCTTTTCTTTTTCGGAGCGGGAATGGCTGGTCATCCTTTCACTTCGGCCTTGTCATGGTCGTAATATTCGTAGGCCGACATCGGCTTGGTGCCGCCTTTTTTCCAAATGCGATTGTCTGGCGGCAACTTGCCCAATACGTTCGCCATTTCGCGGACATGCGAAGCGACAGATCCGCAGCAAGATCCGATGTAGTTGATGCCGATGTCCCGCGCCTGCGCTGCATATTGCCCCATATCCTTGCGCGTCAACTGCAGCGGATCCAGAGCGTATGGGAACTCTGGAAGGCTGGTGAAGTCCGGTTTGTCTTTGGGAGTCTTGAATCCCACGGGTTGGCAGGCGAGATAGCCATCGACCGCCTTCCGCATCTGTTCCATGGGACCAAGCATGTGCTCCGGCGGGCGGAGGCAATTCATGCCGACGATGTCGGCACCCGCATCGAGGAGTGTCTTCGCGGCATCGGCGGCACCGGTCCCTTCCGCAGTCTCGTCTTTATTCTCAAAGCAGATCGTAACCATAACGGGCAGGCCCGTTCGTTTCCCGCGCTCCACTGCGAGCAGGGCTTCGCCTAGCCACGAGAAGGTTTCCCCAATAATGAAGTCGACGCCTTCGTCCATCTGAATGCGCAGCTGTTCATCGAAAGTTTCGCGCACACGATCAGAGGCCGCGGGACTGTTCGGCTCGTACATCCAGGTGAGGCTCAGATTTCCCGCCACCAGGCAGTCGTCTCCCGCAACTTCTTTTGCGATGCGCACTGCAGACCGGTTGATGTCTTCGACCTTGTCCTGCAAGCCTACGGTGGCGAGCTTGTCGCGGCTTGCATAGAACGTCAGGGCTTGCAACACCTCTGCCCCTGCCTGTCGGAATTCGATGTGGAGCTCCCGAAGCGCGTCCGGATACACGATGGCGACTTCAGGCGTGAACGGTCCGGGACGAACCCAACCCCGCTTCTCGAGTTCAAGCAGGTAGCCACCATCGCCTAACACTGGGCCTTCTTTGAGTTTTTCCAGAATTCCTTTTTTCTTCATGCATGCTCCTTGAAGCCGTTAGTCATCCACGTACTCGAACTCTGCCTTGATCGGCTTACTCTGCGCGAACCGAGTCGGGGCAAAGGCCTCGATATCGACCGATTTAGCGATGCCCTCGAGCAGCAACTCTGACATGACCAGACCGATGGCCGGCGAGATCTTGAAGCCCATTCCTGAAAATCCGGCGCAAACATGCAAGCCCTTCACGCCAGGAAGTGCGCCCAGCAGCGGCCTACAGTCCGGAGTCATATCGTAAACGCCAGTCACGCCTCGTACGACTTCGGCATTCTCAAGTTCTGGAATTCGGACGCAAGCTCGCTCGATCACTTCTTCCAGCGATTCGTCGGATGCCCGCTGCGGAAAGTCGTCCGGATCGACTGGGCGCTTTCCGTAGAAATCGCCGACCAGAAATTTGTCCGCGCCGTCGGGTCGAAAGTACGTTGCTGTCACCGAGTCGATGCAAGCGCATCCTCCGCCTTTCATGAGGGGCGCGTTCTTCAGGATGGCAACCTGGTGATACTCGTTCTCGATCGGCAAGTCGCAGCCGGCCGCGGCAAACAGGGGACGCGTCCACGGTCCGCTTGCGCAAACAACCGTCGGCGCGAGTACTGCGCCTTGATCCGTCTGAACTCCACGAACACGTCCGTGATCGACAGTGAACGCAGTTACGCGAGTTCGCGGGGAGTAAACGACGCCCATATCCCGAGCGCGTGCCAGAAAGTCGCTGGCGACCGCCGCCCCGTCGCCATAGCCGGAGTCCGGCTCATACGCAGCTAGTTCCACGTCAGCTACACGCCAATCGGGAGCGAGATCGCGAAGTTCATTTTGCGAAATCAAACATACATTTACGCCGAGTGCCCGCTGCATCGCGACATTTCGGCGGAGCAACTCGGCTTCCTTGGGATGTACGATCCTCACAAATCCAGTTTTGTAGAACAGCGGTGATTCTCCCACCACTTCTTGCCAGCGCTCGAACATGTGAAGGCTGATGAGTGCGAGTTGAACTTCGGGCGGGAAGCTGTAATGCATGCGGATGAGTGCTGACGAGCGTCCGCTGCCCCCATGTCCCACGTGCTCCTTGTCCAGAATCAGAATCCGCCCGGCTTTACGTTGGGCGAGATGGAAGGCGATCGACGCTCCCATGACACCGGCGCCCACGATGACAATGTCGGCCGTGCGATGCCCGTTGGTCGTCATGCCGCACCCGCCTTGAAGCGGCCCTTCTTCCAGTCTCTGAGGGCCTGGTGCGCGGCGTTGTGTCCGGGCGCGCCGGTAACGCCGCCGCCCGGGTGCGCTCCGGCACCGCATAGATAAAGTCCATCGATAGGTGTTCGATACTGCGACCATCCTGGCACAGGCCGCATGAAGAACAATTGCTCCAGCGAAAGATCGCCATGAAAGATATTGCCTTCCGTCAATCCGTAGGTGCGCTCTAGATCGAGAGGAGTAAGTGTTTGCCGGGCGAGGATCGAGTCCGGAACGTTGGGCGCGTATTCGCCGATGGTACGCACCACCCGATCGCCGAGCAGCTCGCGATGGTCATCCCAAGTTCCCGACCGGAGATGGAAGGGCACATACTGCACGAAGCAGGTCATGATGTGCGTGCCGGGTGGCGCAAGTGACGCGTCTGCGTTGGATGCGATCACACAATCGATCCAAAGCTGTTCCGGGATTTCACCGAACTTTGCGACTTCATAGCATCGTTCCGCGAATTCGAGAGAGGGCACGAGGGTGTAGAAGGTACGCTCGAGCGCAGTGTATTTCGCGGGTGTGCCGGTAAAGCGAGGTTCTTCTGATAGTGCCAGATTCACTTTCGCGCAGGGACCGGCCATCTTGATTCCCCGAATCGCCGCTAGAAAGTCCGCAGGCAATTCGCGCTCCGGGAGCATTGTCAGAAATGTTCGTTTGGGGTCAGCATTTGAAAGCACGATACGGCTGCGAATCTCTGTGCCGTCTTCCAGAACGACGCCCCGCGCGTGGCCGTTACGTGTGTCGATCTGCGCCACGGGCGCTGAAGTCCGAATCGCAACACCGAGCTTGCGGCCAGCAGCCGCCAAAGCATCTGAAATCGCGCCCATCCCGCCCATCACATGCCCGTAAAATCCCTGCAGCTGATGTTCGCCGCCGCTCAACAGGTGAAACAGCAGTCCAAGCGCGCTCCCGGGCTGGTACGGTCCGCCGTGCTTGCCATAGACATTGTTCGCGAGGAACAGCGTCTTGATGGTTTCGGACTCATAGTTGCGATCGAGGAACTCGCCCAGGCTGCCGGTAAGGAACGAAACCAGCTGTCCAATTTCCGCATTCGATATTTTCCGAAAGCGTTTACCAACGCGAAACAGGTCGTTCCACCCAGCCATTCGCTTGGTATCAATCTCCGGCGGAGGTTCCAGAAAGAAGGGTTGAAAGTAACGTGCCAGCTTCTTTAGTTGATCATCGACGCGAACAAACGTCTCAGCGTCCTTGGTCGAATGCTTGCGAAACTCGGCAACAGCACGATCCCGCTCGGCCCACCACGGCACGACACATCCGTTGGGAAAGGCGACCTGAATTGCCGGATCGCAAGGCACCATGCGCAGCCCGTGTTCAGAGAGTTTAAGGTCGCTTATGACCTCAGGGCGCAACATGCTGGCAATGTAAGATGTGGTCGATGCCCGGCAGCCGGGTGCGATTTCTTCCGTCACGCAGCACCCGCCGACAATCTCGCGGCGTTCGAGCACGAGCGTTTTTAAGCCGCCACGCGCGAGGTAGGCTGCAGCCGTCAGCCCGTTATGGCCACCGCCGACCACGATCGCGTCATAGGTAGGGTTTGCTCCACTCGGCATTTGTGCTGACTCAAAGTCATCACGACGACGACTTGTGGGCCAATACACTAGCGCATCACGCTGAAAAATTGGAATTGAATTCCTAAGTATTTTTCTGTATCTTCCGTGACTTGAGGTCAAACTGATGAGTGGAATTGCCAGCAGTCTTGTCTCGCCCCCGCGCTATCGCAATCAGGTTCCGCCGCGTCCCAGGTCGGAGGCCAAGCGAGCCCGCATCGTCGACACCGCCATGCGCCACTTCGCTGAGCAGGGATACCACGCTGCCCGGGTCGGCGACATTGCGGCAGAACTGGATATCGCCAAGGGCTCGGTATTTCAACATTTCGGCAGCAAGGATGGCCTGTTCTTCGAGGTCTATAAGAAGGCCGTTCGCGCATTTCCAGCTTACTTGGATGCCCCCTTGGATGTGCAGGATCAGGGATTCTTTGCCGTCCTGCGCTATTGGCTGGGGCGGACCGAGCATTTAGTCCGCGAGGACTGGATTCCGTATCGCATCTCTTTACTGGGAAATTACAGCACTGATCTGGCGCTTAAGCGGGAAATCAATCGTTTCCTGACGACCGAAGATCCGTATGGAACCGTCGCCTTCGTCAAGTTTGGACTGCATCGTGGCGAAGTTCGCCGGGACCTCGATCTGGAAATGATCGTGTCGATTCTCGATTGGACGGTGGAGCGTTTTCAGGACGCTCTGTTGACAGAAGAACTGGATCCCGGCCTCTTCCGGCGTCAGGGAGAAATTGGCGAACGCAAGGAAGCACGCATCGGCCAGTTTCTTGATCTTCTCAGTCGCGCCATCGGAGCCTGACTGCTGCACCGGTTACAGAACATTTCCAGGGAGTAATGTTCATGATCAGACAGATCTCTGTGGAAGAGATCCTGGCCAGCTACAACGACAAAGCGCCACTGTCGGAAGCGTCTACGATTCCAGGTCCTTGGTATGTCGATCGTCGCATCGCAGACCTGGAAGCGCAGACCGTATTCAGCAATTCCTGGCAGGTTGTGGGGCGAGTCGACCAGGTGGCCAAGCCTGGACAGTTTGTCACCGCTACGGTCGCGGGCGAGCCCATTGTCGCCGTACGTGGTTCGGACGATCAGTTGCGCGCTTTCTACAACGTCTGTCGCCACCACGCGGCTAAGGTGGTTACGGAGCCCTGCGGCATTGCTTCTATTCTGCACTGCCCATATCACGGGTGGAACTACGGCCTCGACGGCTCGCTCAAGGGCATGCCCGAATTCGACGGCGTGAAGAATTTTGAGCGCCAGGACAACGGACTGGTTTCCATCCAGGTCGATACCTGGGAAGCATTCGTCTTTGTAAATCTCGATTCGCAGGCCGATTCGTTGCACAGTTTTCTTGGTGGATTAGTGAAACGCTGTTCTCCTCTGGGGCTTGCCAAGCTGCACTATTTCGACAGCAGATCGTACGATATCGCCTGCAACTGGAAGGTATTTGTCGATAATTACCTCGATGGCGGCTATCACGTGCCACATCTCCATAAAGGCCTGAATAGCGTCCTCGACTACAAGCAGTACACCATCGAAAACGAAGACCGCTACTGCCTGCAGTCGAGTCCGATGGTTTCCTCGGAAGAAGACGCCGCGACCGGCGCAACCCGCAAGGGCGATCGTGCCTGGTACTTCTGGCAATATCCGAACTTCATGATCAATTGCTACGAAGGCTATATGGACACAAACCTGGTGATTCCTGTCGATGTCGACCATTGCCGCGTCGTTTTCGACTTCTATTTCAGTGACGTGAGCGACGCGCGCCGTGAATACAACGCGCAGAGCATCGCCGTGGGCGATCGTGTTCAGTCGGAAGACCTTGGCATCTGCGAAGACGTGCAGCGTGGTCTCAAGTCGAGGGCCTATGGAGCTGGACGCTTGTCGGTGCGACGGGAAGCAGGCGAACAGTTATTCCATCGACTGCTTGCGGCCGACCTAAAGCGTGGGCTCGGACAGCATTCCGCAGCAGCAGACTGATTGACGGCACTAAGTGCGAAATTATCAGGAGGGCTTAGGCCCTCCTGTTTCTTCGGAAGGATCGACGTGAGACGTCATTTGACTCTTGTCTCTTGCATGCTCCTCTGCGCGGTGGCGGCTTCCGCCCAGGTCATCGTCGTAAAAGCAGGCCACCTCGTTGACCCGGACTCGGGCACGGTTCTTACCGATCAGACCATCGTGATCCGCGACCACAAGATCGCTGAAGTTGGGAAAGGCGTGGCCGTGCCTCCGGGAGCGAAAGTGATCGACCTTTCCTCGATGACCGTACTGCCGGGACTCATCGACTGCCATACGCACGTCGCCGACGGTCAGGTCGGCGGCGAGCCCTTCAACGTTCTGCGAAAGACGGCTTCACAAATCGTTCTCGAATCGGTCACCAACGCTCGCAAGATGCTTCAGTCTGGGTTCACCACGGTACGCGACGTCGGCACTTACCGTGCCCTGAACGATGTTGCGCTGCGCGATGCAATTGCTCGCGGAGATATTCCCGGTCCTCGTATGTATGTGGCGGGTGCCTACATCACGATCACCGGAGGCGCAGGAGCGATGACCGGACAGGCCCCCGACATTCAACTGCCGTGGGATCTGCACTACGGAGAGGCCAACAGCCCTTGGGAGGTTCGGCAGCGCATTCGTCAGCTCGCCCACGACGGCGTCGATGTGATCAAAGTGCTATCGACCGGAGCCGTTCTGACGCACGGCAGCAATCCCAGTTCACTGGAGTTCACTCCCGAGGAACTCCAGGCAGCAGTCGATGAGGCCAGTCACTTTGGTCTGCGGGTTGCGGTGCACGCTCATGCCGCTCAAGGAATCAAGAATGCGATTTTGGCCGGCGCTGCCTCCATCGAGCACGCCGAGATGGTAGATGATGAGGGAATTGCACTTGCCCTCAAGCACGGCACATACTTCGATATGGATATTTACGACGAAGAATGCATCCAGGAGGGCGGCAAGAACGGGACGACGCCCGCCGACTTTCTACAGCATGATGCCGAACTCGGACAATTGCAGCGCGACAATTTCCGCAAATCACTCAAGGCCGGAGTGAAGATGGCCTTCGGCACCGACGCGGGCGTCTGCCCCTACGGGACCAGCGGCAAGCAGTTTGCCTTTATGGTTAAGTACGGTATGACGCCGATGCAGGCGATTCAGGCTGCGACCTCCAGCGCCGCCGATCTGCTTGGTCATTCGAAAGAAGTGGGATCGATCAAGCCGGGGAAATTTGCGGACCTGGTTGCGGTGTCGCGCGATCCGCTCCAGAACATCAGCGTTCTCGAGAATGTCGAGTTCGTAATGAAAGATGGCGTGGTCTACAAGCACCCGAAGTCAGACGCCTGTAACGCGCAATCGGAAGGCAGCTATTGAAAATCTCTGGGAATGGTCTCTTCCCATGTCTTCGTCTTGATCAGAGCGCCGTCTTTACGCAATTCGCGCGTGTATTTGTAGAAGAAATTCTTGGCGTCGCTGCTGAAAGAGAGATGGCCGCTCCAGACCAGCACGCGCCCTTTTAGATCATAAGTCGTCTGCGCATCGCCATGAATTGTGTTGACCTCCGGGTGTGCATCGTCGATCTCGTAGGTTAATTTTTCCAGATCCGTCTCTTTACCCCACGGATACTCGCCGCCCATCTTGCCCTTCCACAACACCGTAGTTTTCTGGCGGCCTTCGTCTCGCGTCACAGTCCATTCCCCGGGCCAGGGGAATCCAAACGACTTCAGATCCGTTCGCTCTTCTGAGGGCTGCGGTGGCGCGATGTTGGATGGCGCAGGTCCATGCAGAGAAACCGTCGGCAACGTCATTCGTGAACCATCGCTACCGCCCAGTTGCAGCAACGTCGTCATGTTGTACGGAGTAGACAACACCATCGGCCAGAGCGCGTTCGATACCGAGAGACGAATGCGATGTCCCTTGGGAAAGACCCAGGTTGTGAGGTGCATCTCGACATCAAGGGAATGGACTTTTCCGGGCTCCAGCGCCTTTGGATCAGTCGCTGAATCGCGTTTCGCTCCACTGAGGCCTGCACCGGTGATCTGCGTGACTTGTCCATCAGGTGCAACATCTGACAGTCGGGCAAACCAGTTGGCAAGCGGCGCGTCCGCCGAGGCCTTGAGCAATGCGTGAGGTCGCCCCATGATCGCCAGGTGTTCTTCCAGCGGTGGCGAATCGTAGACGAGGCTGAATGCGTCGACCGGCCTTTGATCGGATAGCAGTTCTCCCCACCAAAAGCCTGCCTCCACGCCAATCGACGGAACATATTTCAGCTTGTGTATGTCGGCCTGACCAACACCGCTACTCAGGGTGTGGTTGGGCTGCAGATAGAGGGTCGAGCTCGTCTGCATCTCTGGCGGCCATCCCTTCTCAGCACGCCATTCGCCAGGAACGCTCTCGAGATTAGGGTTCGGTGGAAAATAATGGCGTAGGTAGATGACGAGCTTCGGGTCCTGCAGCACGCCAGTATCGCGGCCTTTCAGCCAGTAATCCCACCAGCGCACGGCATCTTCTCGCCACTCAACGCGCGGTCCAAAATCGGCGTCGTTGGGAAAAGAATGATTCCACGGACCGATCAGTGCGCGCATGGGCGCTTTAACCTGCTCCAACATGCGAGGAATGCTGTCGCGATAGCCGTCCGCCATTCCTCCAATGACAAAGCAGGGAACCTTGATCTCGCCGAGCGGACGGACCGGGCTCCTCCAGAATCGTCCGTCGCGCTGATGGCGGAAGTATTCCAATGACCACGGTGCCGCCTCAAAGCGCGGCCCCAGCACCTTCTCATCCAGTGTGTAGTCGGGTGCACCGGTGATTCCCGGCGCCATGTCCATGTTCAATTCGAATTCGTCGACATGCATCAGCCCGTCGATGTAGTGGATATCGTCGTGAAACAATTCCTCAGTTGCGTCGATCGCGATGATGGCCTTCAACTCTGGCGGATTCCGCATCGCCATCTGCAGCGCGTTAAAACCGCCCCACGAGATGCCGTACATGCCGACCTTGCCGCTCGACCACGGCTGCGTGGCCAGCCAGTGAATCACCTGTTCGCCATCGGCTTGCTCTTGCTCGGAGTACTCCCGATCCGTAGGGCGTCCCTCACTTGCTCCAAAGCCGCGAATATCAACGCGTGCTGCAACATAGCCTCTGCGGGCGAAGTATGCATTTTTCGGATAGTCGCCGGCTGCGGTTCCGTCGTCTTTCCGATAAGGCAAGTAGTCCAGTAGTGCAGGGAACTTCTCCCCGGGCTTGGCGCCGTCCGGCATGTACAAAGTCGCCGCCAACCGAACCCCGTCCTCCATCGGAATCCATGCGTTCACCATCCGAACGCCGTAAGTCGGGGGAGAGGGTGGCTCGGCAGCGAACAGCGGAGTAAAACACAGAACGACACATAGGAGGCGAATGGGTTGGTGCACGTTTGGTCTCATGGAACGCGGTTCGCGCGAGCCTGACTAGCTCGTTGATTCCTGCTCTTTTCGCACTGCGCGTAAGTCGATACCGAGTTGCTCTGCCTTCTTGTACAGATGGCTCCGCTCGAGATGTAGAGCGCGCGCTGCAGCCGCCACATTGTAGTTGGCTTGCTTCAGTTCTGCGAGAAGGACCTCGCGCTCGAAGGTCTGGACGCGATCCGCGAGCGCTCCAGATTCAGTGTGCGCCGAAGACACGGCCGCTCCCTGCGGCAAGGCCAACCTGACCGTTTCGAGATCAACCTGCCCGCTCGCAGAAAGCAGAATCAGTCGCTCGACGACATTTCGTAATTCCCGAACATTGCCCGGCCAGGAGTATTCGCGCAGGCCGTCTATCGCATCGGGCGTGAAGGGAATCGGTTTCCATCCGTTTTGCGCGCACACTTGCTTGGCGAAATGCTCAATCAGTGCCGGAATGTCCTCGGTCCGCTCTCGCAGGGGCGGAAGCACCAGGGGAAAAACGTAGATGCGATGATACAAGTCTTCGCGAAACTTACAGTCCTTGGCCAGAGCGCCAGGTCACGATGCGTTGCCACGAGCACTCGAACATCAACGCGCACCGGCTTTTCCCCGCCTACGCGCTCAACCTCGCCCTCTTCCAGAACCCGCAGAAGCTTAGCCTGCATGTGCAGCGGCATGTCGCCAATTTCATCGAGGAACAGAGTCCCGTGCTCCGCTTGCTCGAATTTGCCGACATGCCTGCCCGCCGCCCCCGTGAACGACCCTTTCTCGTGGCCAAACAATTCGGATTCGATGAGTTCGGCCGGAACGGCTGCGCAGTTCAGGGCTACGAAGGGGCCACCGGCTCTCGGACTTTTGTCGTGAAGTGTCCGAGCTACCAGTTCCTTGCCCGTTCCCGTCTCGCCGAGAACGCACACTCTGGTTTCGCTTGCGGCTACCCGTTCGAGTTGCGCCATCACCCGACGCATCGCTTCTCCCTGCCAGACGATCTCGTGCTTTCCCAGTTGCTGTTTGAGCTGCCGGTTCTCGTTTTCAAGACGCTGCAGTCGCAGGGCATTGTCGAGAGTAAGCAGCAATTTCTCAGTGGCGATAGGTTTTTCCAGGAAGTCGATCGCCCCCAGTCGCGTCGCGCGCACTGCCATCTCAATGTGTGCCTGGCCCGACATCATGACCACCGGCGTCGCGACTCCTTCATTTTTCAGACTCTCGAGCAACCACAGGCCGTCCTTCCCGGGCATCACCACATCGGAAAGAATCAGGTCGAAGGTCTCGGCCTTTGCCAGGTCGAGAGCCTTCGACGCGTTGTCGCACACGACCGCGTCGTGTCCGGCAAGCCGGAAGGCGCGCGACAGCGATGCCAGTGTGTTCGCCTCGTCGTCCACCACCAGGAGATGTGCTTTCCGCGGCAAACCGCTCCCTCCTACTATTCCCCGGTCCCAACGCCAGAGCCGTCCAAGACCGGGGCGTGCAGTTTATCCAGATTCCTCGGCAATTCCACCACAAATGTCGTGCCGCGTTCCGGCTGGCTCTGCACGCTGATCGTGCCGCCATGATCGCTAATCACCGATTGCGCGATCGCCAGTCCAAGCCCCGTTCCGTGCTGCTTGCTTGTGTAGTACGGCGTGAAGAGGCGATCGCATTCTTCACGGGTAAGGCCGACGCCGGTATCGGCAATCTCGATGCGAACTCGATCCGGGGCATCCCGTGTTCGCAATGTCAACGTGCCGCCCTTCGGCATCGCGTCCATTGCGTTGAGAACCAGATTTGAGAACGCCCGGTGAAGGAGCTCCGCGTCGGCCGCCACCGGCTCGCGACTGGCCTCGAGATCCATTTTGCAGCAGATTGTTACGCCGTCGCGCGCCTCCAGTTGTGCTTGAAAAAGCTTGGCCACGGCCTGCACGACGTCATTTATGATGATCGGCTGCAAATGCGGCTGCGGCATCTTCGAAAACTCGCTGAAGCGAGAAATGATCTGTTTCAGGTTGCCAATCTCCGCCAGCAGAGTCTCGGAACTTTCGCGAAAGATCTCTTCAAAGATCTGAGGACTTTGCTCCCGAGCCTTCACTAGGTTCTCGACCGTCAATTGCAGGGGGAACAGGGGATTTTTCAACTCGTGCGCCAGACGCCTGGCGAGTTCACGCCAGGCCGCAACCCGCTCGCTTTGGATCAGTCTCTCTTTTTGTTCCAGCAGATCCTGCGTCATGCGATTGAAGGCTTCGGCGAGATCGCCAATCTCGTCGCTAGAGGTCACGTCCACGCGCGCTCGCAAATTGCCTGCTGCTACTTCACGCGCCGCAGCGGCCAGGTCTTCCACCGGACGTGTAAACCGCGCGGCCGCCCAGCTGCTCAGCAGCACCGCCAGCAAGATGCCAGCCCCGCCAACCAGCATGGCCGCAGACTGAATATGCCGCTTCACTTCTACATACGACCGGCGCGAGCTTCCGATGAGCAAGATTCCCAGGGTCTTGTCATCGGCTCCATTCAGGGGAACGGCGTGGATTGATTCATCGTCTGCTGGATTGGAAGACCAATGAATGATCGCGCTGGCTTCACGGCCTTGTTGTTGTACTTGTTGGAGGACCGGGGTGAGCTTCTCCGACTCACTGGCTGAAAGTGGCGACGCCGTCATCAGTATTTGCGAGGAAAATTCTGGTCCCGCAACTTGATAAAGCATCGCTCTCATACCAGCCGGTAACCCGAGCGATGCTATAGAAGTTTTGTCCAGCCGAAGGCCGCCGATCACGTACAAAGGCGCGTCAGCAATGGGCGACGACCGCACCGCAAACAGCCCCAAGCTGCTCCCAGATGACAAGTCTTCCTGCTTCAAGAAGGCTCCCTTAGCGCTGAGTCGCCCTAAGTCTCCCAGCGATGTGTCCCGGTATCCAAACCGCGCCGGAGATTGTGCCGACGAGATGATCGTGCCCTTGGGATCGACGAACTCCAAGAAATCCAGCTGATGACTTTCCGCGATGGCGCCGGCCTCGTTGACGTAACTTCCAGCATCGGCGATCCCGCGACTCAGAGTGAGGGTCATGCGAGTGGTTGCTTCGCTGGCTGCAATCGCCTCAACCCGCTGGGCGACGTCATCTGCGCGCCGCTTGAACTGTTTCTGAAATTGCCCGACCAGCGCCGCTGTCTGCGTCTCGTTCGCTTGCTCGAAGGCTCGCCTGGTAGCGAGCGTAACCATCCAAGCGACGGCGGCCACCGACAGGAATACGGTGAGAGCGAACAAAAGCAGCAGCTTTCGACGAAAGCTCAAGGCTTGCTCCCGAGCCACGCATTGTCGAGATGCACAGAGCCGTCGCGATCTTCCTCCCAGTTCTTTACTGCAACGGTGAGCGCAGTAGTCGTGGGCAACTGAAAGAGTGGGATCACGCGTTGTGTTTGCAGGATGCTGTTCTCTGCCTGATACAGGTCGTCAGCAGAACTGCCGCTGAACTTAGGAGGCGGCGTTCCGGCCGTGGAAGCGGCTACTGCAAGCGCGATGCGGCCGTTCACCGATGCAAGAGTGATTCGCATAAGGCGGACATCGGTCGTCGCGTTGGTGGTTACCTGCAGTCGAATACCGGCGTCGCGTGCGTTCAGTTCGATTCGCTCCGCCATCACGCGCGCCAGCGGATCGTTTGCGTCGTAGCCCAGCGTCCACGTAGGCGCGTACCTTATCTCGCCGCGTAGCTGTTGAGCGCGAGTCAGATTCTGCTCCGCAGGGAAAACGAATCCGTAGCCACTCACCCAATTTGGCAGAATTCCACCACTGGCCTCGCCGCCACCTTGCAAAACGACGTCGCGAATCGACTTTCGGTCGATACTGAGCGCGAGCACCTCCCTTAGCTTGCCGTCTTCCGCTGATGCCTTTTCCCGTCCAAAAACGAGCGTCATCAACTCAACAGGAGCAGAAGACACCACACGCCGTCCCTCGGTGGCTGTACGACGTGATTGCTCGACGGCGATTTCGGCGATGTCGGCTTTGCCCAGATCGAGAGCGATCAACTGGTCGCGTGTTGACTTCCCGAGATCGATTTCAATCGCATCTACAAACGCCCTGCCGCCCCAATAGCCTTCGTCCGCGGCCAGCGATAGTTTCTTGCCCGGCTGCCAGTTCGTGATGTGAAAAGGGCCGGTACCGATTAGCGTGCCACCTTCACTGCGCTTCGTGACCGAGTTGCGCGGCAGAGCTAGTTTTGCTGGCAAATCTGGATCGCTGCTGTCTCGCTCGATCACAATGGAATCCGCCGCCGCCGATACGCTCCAGTCCGGATTGGCCGTTCGAAGGGCGGCCGCCACGGATTCTGGAGTCAGGGGAGAGCCGTCATGGAAGTTGACACCACGACGCACCGAGAACTGCCAACGCTGGTTGCCGGAAGCAGCTTGCCAAGAAGTTGCGAGGCTGGGTGCAACTCTTCCGCGATCGTCCAGGGTTACGAGCGTCTCAAACATCAACCGGGTTAGATTGCGTCTTGCGCAAGAATCCGGCTGCGACTTGTCGGAAGGATCGAGGTTCTGCGGCGCGATGCGGGTGGCTATTCTCAGCGTCGACCCGTATTGCGGCCGTGTCTCAGCTGACGCCAGAACGGCCATGACCATGCTACTGGTTGCAAGCAATCGCCAACCGGAAAGCTTCATAGTTCCCCGTTTCTGCATTGCGCGACACGGCAATCGCGCTGCCACCTTTTGCTTCCGTCCACAGCGCGGTCACGCCTCCCGCGAAATCGATCGCTGGACTAACAGCGATTGGCTCTCGATCGGGAAATTCGAATGCCCGCACCGAGTCGCCGGAATTATCGCCAGGGCGTGTCGCCAGAACCTGCCATCCCGACCCGCACGAACTCTTCACGCTGGCGAGATCGCTGCCCCAGTTCAGTCGCGCGGTCTGCTCAGTGGCGCCGTCGAGTAGTCGGACTGTGCCATCGACGCCCGTGAAGATCCAGAGCGTGTAAGAAGGGCGGGGAAGCGGAGCAGCGGAATAGAACTTCGCTGTCGAACTCTGCTTGCCCCTCCCCGGTGACAGAACGCCGGTAAAGAAGTTACGTGTTGCGGCATAGAATCCGCTCAGCGCGAACTGCGAGGACAAGGGCCACGGATCGTCACTTCCACGGCAGACCAGGCTCACCGGCGCCGCGCTCGGACTCTGACAATAGATGCCGGGCAGGTAGATATCAAACATGTGGTCTTGCCGCAGAATCAGCTTTCCGCGCATGTCTCGAGGCCAGGGGCCCGAATGCGTGATGGGCATAGATTGCTCGAGTTGCCAGCGTCCATCGGCCAGCCGATAGAACGCGATCTGCTCCGGATCCAGCACAGCAATATGCGTCGGCGCAGCGCTTTCATCTGTGACGGCCACATCGAGAATCGGGCGCGACTGCGCCCATAGGGGAGTTTTTCGGATAGTGAGGGAAGGCACCTCTCGCACAAAGGCCGCCGCATCAGGACGTGCAATTGAGACCATCACCACTGAGGACTCGCCGGCTCCTTGATGTATTTCAGCAACCCAAACGTAGCTCTGCGGATTTTCTGAGAGAGACACGGCAACCGTGGCAGCCGCCTGTTCCGGCTTCACAGTGCGTGCTCCCAGCACTTCTAACTGAGCGCGAAGCCCTCGCCAGATCTCGTCCGTATCCTGCTTGCTCAGGGAAGACCGATTCACTACATCAAGGGAGATCGCCCCCGGACCAGTCGATGCCGTGATCTTCCGCGCCAGTTCCTGCGCGGCGCTACTCCAGTCGGTAGCGACGACTGGTTGCACAACCGCGAGCAAAATAATGAAAGAGGCGGCAAGTCGGCAGGACGTAAAGCCTATGCGGGAAAAAGACATTTCTGCGATGCGCGAATTATAAACCGGGCGATGACCAGGGCTGTTCATGGGAGTCGGTACTCTTCAGAGTCATCGCGGACCGCAGATAAGGGGCGGGTGCACAGCGAGAGCAGCCGCCCCGGGGCAGCCTATTTGTCTTGCGGATCCTCCGGTTGCTCCGCCTGGCTGCTGTGATTCGCCATGTTCATGCTGCGCAACACGTCATTGGCGAAGAAGAACTTCCCGTCGGACGGCACCATCATGATCTGCAGCTTGTCCGAGAGCCTTTCGGCAACAATTTTGTTGATGAGCAGGGGATTCTGTTTCAGGATCGCCGCCTCACCCTTCATGCGCTCTGCGTCGGCCGCAGCCGTTACACGAATGCGGTCGGCCTCGGCGTCTGCCAGGAGTTTGCGGCGCTCCATCTCGGCCTTGCTGTCGATAACCTTGGCTTCGGCCAGCGGCCTCCGCATTCTTGATGGTCGACTTCCTTCCGAGCCTCGGCTTCCAATTTGGACTGTTGAATCTGCTTTTCTTTGAGCGGCAAGGTGTATTGCATGGCGTCGGCCTCGGCTTTGGCCTGCAGAACGTGTACTTGCGCCGCCCCTTCCGCCTGCTTTACTTCCTGAACCTTGGTCGCTTCCGCCTGCAGTTCTGCGATGCGTACTTGCTTCTGCTGGATTTCGGTGTCCACGCCCATGCGGTCATTTTCCTGTTCCTTGAGCAGAAGCGTTTCGAGACCTTTGGCATATTCCGGAGGCAGCTGGATGTCTCTCAGCATCACCTCTTTGACCACGATTCCATCCGCAGCAAGCTTCTGCGTAATGATGGTCGCTGCGCGGCTCCGCACTTCTTCCCGCTTGGCCGCAAAAACATCGCGCACAGTGTAGCTCGGCACGAGTTCGCGCCAAACGCTCGCCACCACCGGTGGAACGATTTCTTTCTCGATAGGTTGCGGCAGATTAGCTTCGATGTAGTCTAGGTGCTTAGGTTCCACCCGGTATCGGACAGTGATCGCCAAGCCGAGCGTGAGCCCTTCTTTGGCCTGCACGTTGAGCGGCTGAGCTTTGTTCGAGGAGCTCTTGCCGTCTTCAATGGATCCGGTTGTGAACAGTTGGTCCCGCGTATCGAACAGCTCGACCCTCTCCAGCAGGGGCGCCACAAAGTGCACACCCGGGTAAAGAGTTCCGGCCAGAGTGCCTTGGGTCTGGCTGACGCGCACGCCCGCCATACCGCTGGGCACGACCACGATGCTAAGTGCTATCAGGATCGGTGCCCAAGCCAGCATGGCCAGCGCCGCCGACGTGCGCCACCTTATCTGTGGCGGCGCGGGTAGGGGAACGGCTCCATCGGCACCCATCGCTTGCCGGTAGCGAAGTTCCAGCATGAGGTCGTACATCAAAATCCCGGTAGCAACCAGCATCATCGTGATGCCACCGGTCATCAGCACATATTTCAGGAACAACATAACCAGCCTCCTTCTCCCTTACTGCTGCGATCCAGCCTTCGCCCGTATTGCCTGCCTTGCGAAGCACAGGCGAAAAACTTCTCCGAAGATGAACTCCTCGACCAATAGTGCGACGGCCACCGAGAAGACCATCCCTGCTACAACTGCGATTGCTGTGATTGCTAATTGCATAACGACCTCCCCATGAATTTCTGTTTCTCAACTACTGCCCGCCCGCGGATCCAGGGCTGGTGTTGTGCGCCAGGGCAACTGCGGTTTCGTCGACTTCGCCGCCGAAGAGCTCGGCGACCTCCTCATCGCGCTGCCCGTGAATCTCGACGGTATCGCCTACGCTCACCATAGCGAAAAACTGCACAATGTCGTGGTTCCGCATGCGAATGCACCCGTGTGAAGCCGCTTTGCCGATCGATCCCGGCATGTTGGTTCCATGAATGCCGTACCCCTTCTTGTTCAAACCTACCCAGCGAGGTCCGAGCGGATTGTCCGTGCCAGCCGGAATCACTACGCCAGAGTGGTAGTAGGTGGGATCAGTCAGCCGGCTCACAATTTCGAATGCGCCGTTGGGGCTCGGACTCACGTCGGCTCCCACCGCGACAGGAAACACTCGCAGCACCGCGCCGTTCTCTATGACCACGAGCTTGCGTTCCGGAACGCTCACCACCACTTGCCGCTTGACGCGGGCCGGCAGGTTAGTTGGCGTCTGCTGCGCTAGTGCGGAGGGAGTAATCACTGCTGCCAAGGTCGGGATCATCCATCCCAGAGCCCGAATTGCCTTGCCGCCCATCGTCCAAGCCATGTCGTCACCTCGCTGTTTGTTGACCGGCACATATGCATTGGCAGGAGTCTGTCCAAACAGCAAGGATCTGATTCAGAGGGAGTTATGAGTGTTTTGCGCGTGGAAGAACGCGGGCGAACTGAGACGGTGTGTCGGGCCTGACACACGCCTGGAGAACTGGGAACTAGCCACGAGGCAGGTCCTGGTAAGGGCTCGACCTCAGTCGCTGCGGAACAAACTTGCGGGCTGGCAAGAACGGGAAGGGCACAAGTTCAATCGTGCCGCTAACTCCTAGAAAGTGTGTCTGCGCTTCAGCACCTGAGGTTTGCGGTTTTGAATATTAGCGGCTTTTCCGCACCCAAGGACGGTTCGACGAAGAAAGCTTCCTGCGGGTTGGTCAGGAAAGAGTGCCCGGTCCGCCGCTTTAGGTAGCGGCATTGGGGTCTGGAGGGGACCGGGCAATTCTGGGGTCAGTACATTACGTCTCGTTGCCCATCTTTTTACCGCCGGAACCTGCATCCGTGCTGTGATCTCCATCACCGTGCACAGTGATGTGCGGACACCACCGAGGCCTCTCCATCACGGCGGCCGACCACCGCTCTTCGATACTCTCAACTTCAATAGGAGTCGGAAGACTCCAATTCATGTTCAGGACAACTCCATCATGGCTTATGTGATTACCGATGCCTGCATCAAAGACTCGCTTTGCGTAGACGTGTGCCCCACCGATTGCATCCACCCGAAGGCCGATGAGGCAAAATTCGAGGCCGTCACTCAGCTCTATGTTCAGCCCGATGGCTGCATCGACTGCGGCGCCTGCGTGCCGGTCTGCACCTCAGACGCGATTCATCCCGTCGACGATCTCACTGAGGAGCAGAAGCCCTTCGCCGCCACGAACGCCGAGTTCTTCAATTAGTCCCCTCGTCTTCCGCCGGATGCGTTGGCGATCATGTTACCGCTCGCATCCGGCTTCGTCCTATTTGTCCTGCCGTTGACACCGGCCACGGTCGCCACTATCGTTCATGGCCTCAGCGTCATGAACATTGTGAAAGCCACGGCTCGCTACGAGGCGTGGCTCCGAACCCATACCGCCCCGATCGACGCTGATCTTCGCCTTAAGCACAAGAAGATGGCGGAATCCATGTTTCCGTTTTTTCGGGCAACCTTCTATCGGTGGACGCAGACTTGGCCGGAGGTCTGTCCCGATCAGGCGAGTGCCCCCGAAATCCTGGCGGTTGGCGATCTTCATGTCGAGAACTTTGGAACCTGGCGAGACATTGAGGGCCGCCTTATTTGGGGCGTGAACGATTTCGACGAGGCTTGGCGGCTGCCCTACACCAACGACCTCGTGCGTCTGGCGGCCAGCGTTTTGCTTGCCATCGATGAAAATCGTCTGGTCGTAACCGGCAAGGATGCTTGTGCCGAGATTCTCGATGGATATTCCAAGAGCTTAGCCGAAGGCGGCCAGCCATTCGTGCTCGAAGAGGGTAACAAGTGGCTGCGGTCGATCGCTCTTAACGAATTGCGAGATCCCGATCGCTTCTGGAAGAAGGTGGATGCACTTCCGACTCTGCGGACTGAGATCTCGCCGAATGTCCGCGAAGCTTTGGAACACTCCATGCCCCAGCCTGGCCTCCGCTACCGGCTTGCCCGCCGGGTGGCCGGCCTGGGAAGCCTCGGACACCAGCGTTTTGTCGCCGTCGCTGAGTTTCATGGAGCGAAGATTGCCCGCGAGGCCAAGATGCTGGTGCCATCCGCCGTTTCATGGGCGCAAGATCGGCCGGACCCTTCTGAAATTTGGTATCAATCGCTGCTAGCGAGGGCAGTGCGCTGTCCCGATCCGTTTGTGCACTTGCGTGGACGGTGGATTGTCCGCCGTCTTTCCCCGCATTGCTCACGCATCGAACTGGCAGTGCTGCCTCGCAATCGCGACGAGTGCCGGATGTTGTTTTCGATGGGATGGGAGACGGCGAATGTGCACCTTGGAAATCGCGACGAGGTCAAGGCCGTGCGCAAGCATCTAAAAGCGCAGAAGCCGGGTTGGCTCTATTCCGCGGCCCGGCAGATGGTGGCTGCAGCCAGGCAGGACTGGCAGGCATGGAAGAGGGCGGGCGCGGTGTAGCCAAGCACTCCGGAACCAATGCAAGCCCTCTTAAGTCAAAACCAAAGCAGCTTCTTCCTCTCTCTCCTCCGCAGGCAGGGTGTGGCGCTGATTTCCAAGTGCGCTGATCAGAGCCAGCAGAATGGTCGCGAGCGACTGTGGATTCTCACTCAGCACCCGCTCCAGACTCTCTCGGTGAACGGCTAACTCCCCAAATACCTTCATCCCCCTGGTGTCCGGTTCAGGCGCGACCGCCTTCTCAGTAGGTCTTCGGGGAGACCTTTTCACTTCACGATGCGCTCGCGCAAACGGGTACTCAAGCGTTCCCATTGCCATCCAGTGAATTACGAGCTGCTGTACGTGTTCGGCTCCGCACGCGGCGAAAACAGCTGGTTCGCTTGCGAGGGTATCGTTCCAGCCAAGAATCTTGAGCCGGTCCGTCCATTGATTTTCAGTAAGCAGGAACCAACCGTCACCGCCCAGCCGTGGTTCCAGACAAATTGCGCAACACCGCTCCGCCGTCTTCATTTCATCACCTCGATCAGAGTTTTGCGCGTGTCATCCGCTCCTGGCATTTCAATGGGGTCCAGGTTCACCATTTTCACGGTCTTCTTCCCCAGACCGCCCGGCAAGGGCACCGTAATTACCCCCCGCCCCTGGTCGAAGGTCAAGGTCACAAACGGTGAGCAGGCATCGCAAAGCCAGTAGTGCTCAACCCGCCGGGTCGGCCTTGCCTTCCGCCCGCTATTGCGGGAAGAACCGCACCGCGCAAAGTACTCCGTTTCCACTTGGAACAGTTTCCCCTCCCGTAGGCGGCGAAAGGGAGTGTTGCAGCTTTCGTTGGCGCACTTGTAAAGCATTTCAGAAATCCTTCATGAGAAGGCACTAATTGACGCCTCCTCAGGCCATCGTGCCTAACATCGATGCACGCGGATGGCCCATCTGAAGTCGATTGATTGCTGCTCGGATCTGCTGAAAACGGGAGGGAAGGCTGCGCTTTCGGGAAATTCGCCATTCTCGCTTGCCGGAAATGTCAGACGAACCGGCAGCAGTGACTGCCGAAGCATCGGCAAACTCTCATTGGGCGGGGCGAGTTACAAGGCCGTCACAACTTCAACGAACAAGAACGCGGCTCTGGCACGAATCGCACAGTATCCCATCCTTTAAGTCAATCCACTCCACCGCGTGGGAGGGGGCCATGGCGCACTGATAGTCGTCGCAATGGGTCAGGTCGAGGGTGTGACCGAGTTCGTGGACGGCTTCCTTTAAAAGACGCTGCTGAAGCAAGTCGCGGTCCGGCGGCAAGCCGTAAAACTCCTGTCGCAAACGATGGAGCGAAACCAGACCGCAGGGTCCGCCGATCTGGGCCTCTCCAAAGACGAACGTCAAGATGGGGATGTAGAGATCGACGGCCGTCACCCCCAGCAGTCGCCACGAATCGATTCCCACGTAGGGCTGCATTTCTTGCAGAATCTCCGAAGAATGATACTGCTGCCGTTCGGCGTGGTAGGCGAACTCCGGATCGAGCCGCGCCTGCAGCACCTCCGTAGGTATACGGAAGAGATTCGCCATGGCTGGAGCCAGTTCCGTCAGCAACCGGCCATCGCAATTTCCGATCGGCAGCAATTGCAGCAGCTTCATCGCACTTGAGCAGTAGGCTTGGACCAGCCGTATCTCTTCAGCTTGTGATGCAGGGTGACACGGTCGATGTTCAAGATTTCGGCGGCGCGGGTCTGGTTCCAGCCCACCGTTTCCAGCGTTCGCAAGATGTGCGCTTTTTCGACTTCATCCAGGCTCTTAGGGGCACCATTCGGCACGGTGGCTGCCTTGAACACAAAATCGGTTTCGCGGATTTCCGGCTCCTGCGCGACCACCATAGCCCGCTCCACGGCATTCTCCAGTTCACGTACGTTGCCGCTCCAGGCCTGCTGCTGCAGCAAATTCATCGCGGCCGGCGATACCCGGGTAATCTTTTTGTTCATCTGCAGCGAGAACTTCTTTACAAAATGATTGACCAGGATGGGGATGTCATCGCGCCGTTCGCGCAACGCCGGCAACTCGATGCGGAATACATTCAACCGGTAGAAGAGATCGGGCCGAAACTTGCCTTCCTCAATAGCCTGCTCCAAATCCCTGTTGGTCGCGGCGATGCAGCGGAAATCGACCTTAATGGGCTGGTTCCCGCCTACCCGCACTATCTCCCGCTCCTGCAGCACCCGCAGTAAGTCGGTCTGTGTTTTCAGGCTGATATCGCCGATCTCATCGAGAAAGACCGTTCCGCCCTCGGCAATTTCGAATTTCCCCTTTTTGCGATATTGTGCGCCGGTGAACGCGCCTTTCTCATGCCCGAATAATTCGCTCTCCAACAAGGTTTCGGTAAGCGCTCCGCAGTGAATCACAACCAGCGGGTGAAACTTCCTGGGGCTGGCATGATGGATGGCCCTTGCCACCAGTTCTTTTCCGGTGCCGCTTTCGCCAGTGATCAGCACAGTCGCGTCTGTAGGACCGACCGTCTCGATCGCATCAAAAAGCTTTTGCATGATCGAGCTTTGGCCAACAATATCATCGGGCTTCGCGACCTCGGCGACCGTTTCCCGCAGGAGGACGTTTTCCTCCTCTGTGCGTTTATGCGCCAACGCTTTCTTGACCAGATGCGCGATCTCGTCGGGGTCGAGTGGCTTAGTTACATAGTCGTACGCGCCATTCTTGAGCGCCGCCACCGCCGTTTCCACCGACGCATACCCCGTCATCATGATCACGATGAGCTCGGGTTTCAATTCGTGGATCCGGCGTTGCAGTTCGATGCCGTCGATCCCGTGCATCTTGATGTCGAGCAATGCGGCATCCCAGTCCGCTTCCGCCAGCCGCGTGAGGGCGTCATTTGCATCCTCCGCGATGCCTACTTCATATCCCTCTTCGCGAAACCACTTCGCCAAGGAATCGCGAACGCTTAATTCGTCGTCAACAATGAGTAGCTTCCCCTGAGTGCTCAAGTTCTTCACCTCGATTTCAGTTGCGCGGCTCCCACCAAGGGAGGCGCGGCAGGTACCCCGCTGCCATCCAGCGGCAGCGTGAACGTGAATGTCGTACCCTTGCCCAGCTTGGACTGCACTTCGATTCTTCCGCTGTGTCGCTCGATGATGTTTTGGCTCACCGCCAGGCCGAGGCCGACGCTTTTGGCGCTGTCTTTGGTGGTGAGGAAGGGCTCGAAGATCTGTGGAAGGATGTCTTCCGGTATTCCCGATCCGTCGTCCCGTACTTCGATCTCGATGCCTTGCAAATCTCCTTGCAGCCGGGAAGTAACCCAGAGGTTGCCTCCATGGGGCATGGCGTCGAGGGCATTCATCGACAAAGCGAGCACGACCTGTTCGATCTGCCCGGGATCGCACTGCACTCGCGGCAGGTCCGGAGCCAGATCCGTGTGCACCTCAACGTTCTTCATCTCCATCTGGGGCGCAATGAGTTTGACGCTGCGGTTCACTACGCTGTTTACATCCGTGCTTTGCCGGTTCATCGGCGAGGTGCGCGAGAAGGTCAGAAGATTCTTGACCAGGTCTCCGCAGCGGCGGCTTTCGTCAGCGATCAGGCTCAGGGCTTGCTCCGCGTCTGCGCGCTTCTCACCTTGCGCCTCGCCTCGCTCGATCCACTTTCGGACAAGCTTGGCATAGGTAAGGATTCCCGAAAGTGGGTTATTGATTTCGTGGGCAACGACGGCGGCCATCTTTCCAATCGTCGCCATCTTTTCGATATGCAGTACCTGTTCGTGCGCTCTTTTCAGCTCTCGAGTTTTCTGGTCAACGCGCTCCTCAAGGGTTCGCGCCCACGCGACGATCTCTTCATTGGCGGACCGCAACTGCAGGCTCATCCGGTTGAACGACGTCGCCAGTTCTCCAGCCTCATCAGTGGAGTCCACTTCAAGCTGGTAGCCGAGATTTCCGTCAGCCAGTTCCTTCGTGCCGCTTTTAAGGCGCTTGATGGGCTGTCCCACCAGCCGCCAAACAAATAGCCAGCTCAGCAGGGAGATATCGATCAGAGCAATCAGCGTATAGATCAGCATCCTGCGCGTGGTCTGCGCTAGTTGGGCGTCGGCCTTTGCCAGGGAAAGATTGGTATCAAGAACGCCCAGGACTTTCTGCTCAGCGGGATGCGCATGGCAGTCGGCGTTCGAGCATCCCGGCTGGTTTTCGATGGGCGTGATGATGCCCAGGATGCGTTGACCCTTGCCATCCCGGTAAATACGAAATCGGTCGGGACGGTTTAGCCTGGCCAGCGGCTGCGATTGCACGTGGCAGCCGTAACAGGCCTCCGCGCCTTTGTCCACGACATGTCCCACTTCGTCGGTGTCGGACGAATAGCTGATCTGGCCCTCTTTGTCGAAGATGCGAACCCGCACCATGCCCGGTTCGTCGGCCATGGTGGCGATGGCGTGGTACATCCCTTCGCGGTCATTGCGCAGCATGTAGTAAGTCGTGCTGCGTTTGATCACGTCACTGACGCGCTCCGCGCTGGTCAGGGTAGCGGCTTCCAGATGCTGTCGGTGGAGGCGTACGTTCAGGTAGCCGAGGAGCGCGAAAGTCCCGGTCATCACCAGCAGCAGCAGGCTGATCAGTTTGGCACTGAGGCTGTGGGTAAATCTCTTCCAGCGTCGATCTGGCTCAGTCTCCGGCATGGCCCAGCACAGGAGTTGTCACAAGCGGGCGAGGTTCTGCCTTCTGGTGGCTCTTCTCGGTAGGAAAGATCGGTAGATATTTCACGGCAAGGCCGAATAGTGCGAACCCGGCCGCGATGATCGCACCCGTCACAGCGATTTCTGTCCACTTTGGAATGTAGTGCCTGCCAACCACCGACTCTTGCCCGGTGATGCTCACATTGAGCCTGTTCGTTATGAATCCCAGCACAACCAACACGGCCGCCAGGTAGAGGCCTTGGGCTGTCGTCCTAATCTTTTTCTGAGAAAGCAAGATCAGCGGCAGCAGCAGACTCAAGCTGATCTCTAGCCAGAAGAGATAGACCTCATACCCTGGTTGCAAGAGCATCTTCAGCACGCCCCGGTGCAGCAGGTCTTCAAACCGCAGAATCCCATACACCGAGAGCACCACCACCAGCACTCGACCCAACTCCTGAAGGATGGGTAACTCAAGCTGCTGCCCGAAGTACTTTGAGCTCATCGATGATTCGAAGATGGTCATCGCCAATCCAACGGCGATGGCCGATACGAAGAAGAACACCGGAAGCAGCGGCGTGTACCACAGCGGGTGCAACTTTTCAGGCATGATCAGGTACACCGTGCCTAGCGATGACTGGTGCAAGGTCGAGAGAATGACTCCCAGGATCACCAGCGGAATCAGCACAGCCCGTACGATCTTTAGCGGCTTTTGCAGATTGAAACGTTCCAGCACGATGGGCGAAAACTCGAGCGACAGCACAGTGGTGTACAGCATCACGCAATAGGCAACCTCGAACATTACCGAGTGCGGATTGCGCATAACCAGCGGGTGCCAGATGCGGTACGGCCGCCCCAGGTCATACATGAGCGCCACGCACACCAGCACGTAACCGAGAAACGCGGTCAGGATCGTCGGCCGAACGATCGGGTGCAGTCGCTTGATGTTGAATATATGCACTGCTGCCGTCAGCGTGAACCCACCGGCTGCCAGCATCACGCCACACAGCACGTCGAAGCCGATCCAGATGCCCCAGGGAAACTGATCGTTAAGGTTGGTCGACGGCCCCAGGCCGCGGGTGAAGCGCACCAGCGTTCCGTAGAAGCCCACCACCATCAGGAACAGAAAGACCGCCTTCCAGAAAGTGAACTTGATCTTCATTTCTCGCTCTCTTTCCGGACCGCGTTCTCCGGTCCATGACCACCTTCCGCAGCCGCGACTTCTTCCCGGCGATGCGTGATCCACCAGACGCCGCCCAGCACCATTCCGCCCAAAGGCACAAAGTCGGGTATTCGCGACAACACGCGATACGTATACATGGGAAGGGGATCGCGGGTGAGATCGGCGCGATAGCCGAACTCCTCGAAAGGCACGCTCGACAGTAGTAGCACCGACGTCCCGCCCACCTCGCTCACGCCGTAGATGTGGTCTACATACTTGCCCGGGTTGTCGCGAATGCGCTGCTGAGCCTCGGCGATGAGATCCTCTCGCTCGCCGAATTTGGTCGCGCCAGTGGGGCAGATCTCGGCGCAAGCCGTGGCTTTGCCGGCCTGCACGCGATCGGGGCACATGGTGCATTTCTGCACCCGCGGCAAAAGCTTGTTCCATTCGTACTTGGGCACGCTGAAGGGACAAGCCACCATGCAATACCGGCAGCCCATGCAGCGGTCTTCTTCATAGATCACCGGTCCCGCCGCCGTCTTGCGCAGCGCGCCCACGGGGCAGACCGAGGCGCACGCAGGCTCTTCACAGTTCATGCACAACCGCCGCATAAACTTGTCGCCTTTCGTCAGGACGACCGTGAACTTGTGTTCCGATTGGATCTCTTCGGCCGCGACCGCGTCCGTGTAGGGCAGCTTGTTCTGTTCGGCACACGCGCCTTCGCATTGCTTGCAGCCGATGCAAACGGTCGCGTCGTACAGCAGCGCTTTGCTCATGGATATCTCTCTCCGGCCCGCGCCTGCGTGGCGCCTCCGCTCCAGAGAGATAAGAGGTAGATGGGAAGTAACTCTACGCCTGGAGAAGAGGCCAAACGCACGGAGGCGAGGCCCTTCACGCAAGACTGTCCCGGGTCCACGGAAGTCTGACCGAGGACCCGGGGTGGCTGCTCCTGTCCTGGACGCGAGACTTGAGGGCGCCCCCCCGGCCAGTTGCGGACGGAACCTACGGTCCGAACCAAGCCGTGGATACGTGCGACGCGCTACTGGGCGCCTCATGCCTCCTGCCAGCCCCACCGGATCGCTCACGGCCAGGCTGGTGCGCAAAAGGGAACAGCCGGTCCTTTACTTCTGCAAGGTACGGATATAGGCAACGACCGCTTTTACCTGGTCCGGTGTCAACGACTTCGCCACGCCCGCATGCTTCGGCTTCTCAGTGACGGCCTTTTCCAGATCCGCATCCGACGTCTTCTTCGCTTCGTCCCCGATCAAGCTGGGGATCTTGGCCGCCGGTTTGCCGGCCGCGTCTGCGCCATGGCAAGCCGCGCATTTCGTCTTATAGATGGCCCCGCCATCTTCGGCGGCCCACGATAGGTTCGGGATCAGGATGAACAGAGCCACTGCGATAGTCATCACTAACATGACCAGCTTCGTTGTCTTCATGAGTGCTTTCCTCTCCTTGGAGATATCAAAGTAAAAATGAGCAGTGGCTGTACTCGCAGTCCGAGCCGGTTGTTGTGAAAGTTGGCCACTGATGAAGCCTCTTGCGGAAGAACGCTGTAACGAAACTCGGCACCTTCCGTATACGTGCATTAGTGTCGGCTTCTTGGAAGGGAACCGCTGTGATTCGAATCACCTTCGGACGTGACCGGGGACAAGAGCAGATGTGTTGATTAGGTGGGAGTTGGACACGGACATCAGCAAGCCCGGACGCCGAGGTGCGCAGTTTTTGGCCGCGAGTCTGGCTATCGCACAAGAAATCCCGTGGCGGCCACGACCACCCCAATCGTTCCCATGAGCAACCCGAACTGCCAGAACAAGCGCTTTCCCGAGAGCAGCGTGATCGATGAGATCACCAGCGCGATCTCAAGAAAGACCTCACCCAGGTCGAACCGGTCCGCCTTCCTTTGCTCGATGGCGACTTCCTGCTCAAGCTTACGAGCCTCGTTCTCAATCTCTTTCTGATCGTCCTTGTATTTCTCGGCTTCCGCCAAATACTCTTCGCGCAACTTCGCCAAGGCCTCGGCATTGCTGGCCGGGACGATGGCCGTCAGGTTGGCAAACAGCTTGTCTTCGTGTCCGCGGATATTCTTGGCCTGGAAGTAGGCCCACTGGTCGGAAGCTTTGGACTGGTTAAGGACCGCTTCAGTCGCTGCCCTGTGCCCCAACAGCGAGACGATCGCCACCAGAACCGCCAGGATAGCCATGGTTAATGAAACCGGCGCCAGGCTGGGATTATGTTTCGCATGCTCAGCATGCTCGTGCAATTCGTGCAGCTCTTCAGAACTCATCCGTGCTCCTCATTCGAATTACGGATAATAGCTAATGTTGATCTGGAGGCATCGAGCTAAATGCCACGAGCCACGAGCGATCAGCCAACGACCGCTAGCGACCGACGACTAGCGACTATTCTCCCATCACCTTCACAATCACCCGCTTGTCCCGCTGTCCGTCGAACTCGGCGTAAAAAATCCGCTGCCACCTGCCCAGGTCAAGCTTGGCCGCCGTAATCGGCACGATTACCTCGTGATGGATCAGCAGCGCCTTCAAGTGCGAGTCTCCATTGTCCTCGCCCGTCTCGTGGTGCTTGTAGTCTTTCTGAAAGGGCGCCAGTCCTTCCAGCCAATGATCGATGTCTTCGATCAGGCCGCTCTCGTTGTCGTTCACGTACACCCCGGCTGTAATGTGCATGGCCGACACCAGCACCATGCCCTCTTTGACCGCGCTCTTTTTCACTGCATCCTCCACCTGCGGCGTGATATGGACGTAAGCGCGATGGGTGCGCGTATGAAACGTCAAGTACTCCGTAAGGACTTTCATGATTCATCCCCGTAAAATGGCGTGTAACTCCCCTCAGTTTCGCAGATAATGCCCTAGAAATCTCGCAAGGACTCCAGTGGACAGTTCACAACGCGACCTGCAGGAACTCAAAGCACTTGTAGGCGACCTCGCGCAACGCGTGGAGCGACTGGAACGCAAGCTGAATGTCGTCGCATCCGAGCCTTGCGCATCCCAAGTCTCTCCGTCGCCGATTCCGCAGTCTCCTGAACCTTCTGCCCCCTCTCCTCAAATTTTCGAGCGAGTCGCAGAGTTGCAGCCACGCCCCAGAACTGATGAAGCCGATCTGGAGTCGAGGATCGGCTCTCATTGGCTGAATCGCATCGGCATTGCGGCCGTGCTGATTGGTGTCTCCTACTTCCTGAAGTACGCCTTCGACAACAACTGGATTGGCCCGGCCGGACGCGTGACAATCGGCTTGCTCGCCGGAATCGCGATCGTGGTCTGGAGCGAGCGCTTCCGCACCCGTGGGTACCAGATGTTTTCGTACTCTCTGAAAGCTCTGGGCATAGGAGTGATGTACCTCTCGCTCTGGGCGGCGTTTCATGTTTACGTCCTCATTCCGAGCGGGGTCGCGTTTGCAGCGATGCTGGCCGTGACCGCATCGACTGCAGCTCTGGCCATCTCGCAGGACGCCGAAATTCTCGCGGCCTTTGCTTTAACCGGAGGCTTCACAACTCCTCTGCTTCTCGCGACCGGAGAAAACAAAGAACTCCGACTCTTCTCCTACGTCGCGCTGCTCGACCTGGCGGCCGTCGTGATGGTGGCGCGCAAGCCCTGGAGGCGGTTGCTCGCCGTGGCCTTCGCCGGCACTCTAACTCTCTACGTTGTCTGGGATTCGGAGTTCTACAACCGCAGTCAGCTGAATCTGACGCTGGCCTTCGCGACGCTGTTCTTCGTCATCTTTGCCGTCGCGCCACTGCTCGCACGTCAGCCAGAAGACGAAAGCTCACCCTTTGCGGCGATCCCGCTGTTCCTTGCATTCGTGAACGCCGGCGTCTATTTCATCCAGGTCTACGCAATGTTTGAGGAAGTCGACAAGCACGCCATGGCTTGGTTCGCCCTGGCACTGGCGGCGATCTACATCTTCCTCAGCAAACAGACCCAGCGCTACTATCCCGATCCCGCAAATATCCAGCGCCTTCACTACCTCCATCTTGCATTAGCCATGGGATTCATCACGGTCGCCATCCCCATCCGTCTCGATGGGCACTGGATCACCATTGGCTGGCTAGTCGAGGCTGCAGTCCTGCTGTGGCTGGGCGATCGCATTCGGTCGACCTTCCTCAACATGTTCGCGATCGGCGCCATCGCGCTCGGAGTGGTCCGCCTACTCGCGATCGATAACTTCGACGTCACCACTCTCATTTTCAACGCCCGCGTGGCGACATTTGCTGTCGCTATCGCTGTACTAGGGGCGTTGGCCTGGTATGCCAGTCGGCGCCCTGACGATTTCAGCCAGCGATCCGCCCAGTTGGCCGTAGTTGCCCTGAACGTTCTAGCATTGACCGCCCTGAGTCACGAAGTAGCCGACTTCTATGCACGGCAGCAGATGGCGATTCAGCATGCCTATCATCCGGGAACGTACCCGTACTATGACTCCGCCTATTCGGTGAACGCGCGCGGTATCCGGCTGGCCGAGGATTTTACCTACTCCGCTCTCTGGATGGCCTATGGAGCGATGCTGATGATTGTCGGCTTTTGGCGTCGTTCCTCGTTCGTGCGCTGGCAAGCGCTGCTGCTGATCGCCGTTACGATCGTCAAGGTGTTCGTCTACGACTTCTCCCAACTCGACAAGGGATATCGAATTCTCAGCTTCATCGTGCTCGGAGTTCTGTTGCTTGCCATTTCGTTCGTCTATCAGAGAGATTGGCTGCAACTGTCCGGCGCTAACAAAAAGTCGCAGGAGCAGGCGTGAAGCGCCGTCTCCTTCTGCCATGCCTGTTGGTGCTCGGCGTATGGACGGCCGCCGCGAACCCAGAGCCGGAGATCCAGTACTTCAGGCAGGTGCGCGAAGTCTCTATCCCCAAGCCCGATCACCAGGCCTACGTAGTCGTGGACACCGCCATCTGGAGCAACGCCCGGCCTGATCTTTCCGACCTGCGGCTTTACGACGGGAACACTCAAGTTCCGTATCAACTGGTGTCGGAGAATGCCTCCACGACCGCGCAGGAATTCCAAGCCAGGATGCTGAATCTTGCGCAGCATGGCGACCAAGCCGAATTCGATCTTGATGTATCGCCGGTCACCGAATACAACCGCATTCGCCTCGCGATCGATCGCAAAGATTTCGTGGTTACGGCCTCCATTTCAGGTGGCGATACGCTCGGGGGCGCCTCCACGCAGTGGCCTTCACCCTCGACCCTCTTCGACTTCTCGCGCGAGAATCTTGGCTCCAACGCCACCATAGCGTTGCCGCTCTGGAGTTTTCGCTACGTGCACGTGCGCCTGTCCCCGGGCATTCTCGCCAAGGACGTGAAGCAAGCCACCGTGTCGAATATCCAGGAAAAGAAAGCGTCATGGACGGACGCGGGTGCTTGCCGGTCCAACGGAGAGCTGAAGCACATCTCGGTCTTCACCTGTGAGATCCCGACCGCCATTCCAGTGGATCACATTCAGTTCGATATTCCAGCGGATCGGGTGAATTTTCGCCGCCAGATCACGATCGTGAACGAGAAGGGAAGGCAACTAGCTGCTGGGAATATCAGCCGTGTACGCATCAACCGCGGCGGCGCTACCGCGCTCTCCGAGGACCTCGCCGCGAATGTCTTTGGCGATTACACAGGACGTCTTACCGTAAACATCGACAATGGAGACGATCCGCCGTTGCCCATCCGCCAGATTCGCCCGCAAAGCGTCGAACGGCGCCTGTATTTTGAGCCCCAGGGCAAGACCAGCCTGAAGCTGTATTACGGAGACGAAAAGCTGGCAGCCCCGGTCTACGACTACGCCAAGCTTTTTCACGAAGACTCGACGGCCGCGCCAGCACAACTGGGCAACGAGACGGCAAATGCCAGCTACACGACGCGGCCCGACAAACGTCCCTGGTCAGAGAAGCACAAGGCCGTCTTATGGGCGGCGATGCTATTGGCGGTCGCTGTGCTCGGAAGTCTGGCGTTTCGAGGATTGAAAGCGGAAACGCAGAAAAACGGATAGTCCAGGATAGCGCGGCTGCCGGTCGCTAGGCAGGCTGCTTTTTCGTGGTCTCCAGCCACCGCAAGCGGGCGACTACCAGCCGGATATCTTCGAACGAAATCTCTGCAGGCAGCGATTCCTTGATGGGCTTGAGCCACTGAATCCCGACTGTCGTACAAGCAGCTTCAATCACCGACCGCCGGGTCGGATCCACCCACTTTTCATCAAACGAAATCTCACCTTGCTCCACCAGCGCGGCCACCGTGTTCACGACGGTCCCCAACTGCCGTTGGCGCAAGACGGCAATCTCTCCGAGGCTCTTGCCCTCGTTCAATAACCGAAGTGTCTCGTTGGCGGGCGAGGTCTTGCGTTCCTGCGGAATGACCGCGCGAGCCCCACCCTCAAATTCGCGCAGCGCTGCAAGAATCTGCTCGCCGTACGATTCAATCTTGCGTTCGCCGAATCCAGTAACCGAATTCAACTCACTCAGCGATTTCGGGCGAACACGGCACAGTTCCTCCAGGGATGTGTCGTGCATCACGATGAAAGCCGGCATTCCAAGTCGTTTGGCTGTGCTGCGCCGCCATTCTCGCAAGTAGTCACCCAAGCCGTCATCCGGCTTGGGTGCGCTTCGCGGGATCAGGACCGGCTCCTCGGTTCGCGTGATGCGCACCTTGCGCCGCCCGCTGCGATACGCCTCCTGCACCGGAACCGCCATCCACGCTGGCCGCGAGCCGCACACATCGCATGCGCCGCACGATTCCCACTTCGGCGTCTCCCCGAAGTGCAGGCAAATTTGCCGGTGCCGGCAGCGCGGACTCTCGGCGAAATCGCGAATCTTGCGATACCGCTCCCACGCCCGCTCGGTCTCCGCCGGATCGGAAATCTGGCTGATGAAATGAGCCAGCAGCGCGGTATCCCGCTTCTGCCACAACAGAATGCAATCCGCGGGATGCCCATCGCGTCCTGCACGGCCTGCTTCCTGGTAGTACTGCTCGATCGATTTCGGTAACGAGAGGTGAATGACCGCCCGCACCGAAGCCTTGTTGATCCCGAGACCGAATGCAATCGTACCCACCAGCACGCGCACTTCGTCCGACATCCACCGCTCCTGATTGCGGCGCCGCTCGTCCCCCTCCATTTTGCCGTGATACCCGATAGCCGAGATGCCTTGCTCTTCGAGCATATCGACTGTCTCTTCCACCCGCGCAATGGTGGGGGAGTAGACGATTACGTTACCCTCGGTGGTGTCCTTGAGAGCGCGCACCAAAAGCTGTGTCTGCGAGTTAGCGTCGCATTGTTTGACGACATAGCGCAGGTTCGGTCGATGGAAACTGGCGATGTACTTGTGAGCATCTCTGAGCTGCAGCTGATGAAGAATGTCGTGCCGAACGCGTCGGGTTGCGCTCGCGGTAAATGCTGCGATCGGGCGGTCCGGAAACTGCTCCCGCAATCGGCTCAAGTGGCGATATTCCGGGCGGAACTCGTGTCCCCATTCCGAAATGCAGTGCGCTTCGTCAATGGCAAAGAAACCAACCGGCACGGTGCGGAGCCAGTCGAGAGTGTCAGGCCGCGCCAGACGCTCAGGTGAGAGGTATAACAACCGGAACTCTCCGGCGCGGGCGCGGCGCATGATGACCGACTGCTCGTTCCCTGCCATCATGCTGTTCAGGACGGCAGCCGGAATGCCCATCTGCGCCAGTTGCGCCGCCTGATCCTGCATGAGCGCTATCAGTGGAGACACGACGATGGCAGTCTTGCCAGTAGCGAGTGCCGGTAACTGGTAGCAAAGCGACTTGCCGCCGCCGGTGGGCATCACGACGCAGACATCGTGCCCAGAGACAACACTGCCAACAATCGCCTCCTGCAAAGGGCGAAACGAACTGTAGCCCCAGTAGCGGTGCAGGGCTTCAAGCAGATCGCTGGGAGCGGTCACCGGACGAGTATATCGGGCAGGAAATCCACAGGGTTGTGACCATTGAACGAAGTCGCGGTGAGGAAGCTGTAAGTTGCGGGTGCCCCAGCCTTCCGCGCTTTTTGCGGAGGCTGGGGACCTTAGAGGGGGTTCTGGCTGACGGTTAAGGCAATTCCCATCCGCTCGCGTCTCTGTGCTGTCCACCGGGATTCCACTTCTACGACGCTCGGTTCTCCGGTGAGGTAGTGTCTGAAACTGCTCCACGCCCAATCCTCGGGTGTGGCTACGAGTCCTCTGGTCACGGGATTGCGATGCAGGTAACGCAACTTCTCCACGCGCTTGCGCTCACTGTGGACGTTGAAGTCGTAGTAGCGCGACTGCCAGAACTGCGGCGACGATTTGCAGCGAAGCTTCTGGGACACCACCTGCTTCAGCATTTGCAAAGCGATGGCGAGAGTCTTTCGTTCAGGTTCGCTAATGAGCAAATGGACATGTTCGGGCATGACTACGTATCCAGCGACGTAGAAACCGTACCAGTGACGGGAACGCTCGAGAACTTCAACAAAGATGTTGCGGGCTTGAGGGGTGTTCAGGAGTGGCGCCCGGTGATAACAGCTGAAGGTGATGAAGTGGAGATCTCGTGCCTGTTGATATCGCTTTAAGCCCCAGGGCATGGGGCGAGAGTACGGGGAACGTAGGGTTTTTTCTGTGACGACTGAACGTCCCCAGCCTCCGCAAAAAGCGCGGAAGGCTAGGGCACCCGACAGTCTGCGCGCCCTCTGCGGTTTAAGAATTTCAATCTACGTTCTTCGAATAAAAAGGACGAGCCGTATGTGAAGTCGTCCAATATGGAGAAACTGACAATAAGCCCCTATCGCATCGATTCCTCAACCTCAGAGATCCAATCCGGCCGCTTCAGCACTTCTCGAGGCTTCGGTCCGTCGGCGGCCCCCACAATGCCGTCGCGTTCCATCAGATCGATCAGGTGGGCAGCGCGTCCGTAGCCGATGCGCAGCCGTCGCTGCAGCAGCGAAGTAGATGCCTTCCCGAACTCCACAACCAGCCGTACGGCATCGTTGTAGAGCGGATCGTTCTCCAACTCACCATCGCCGGCTTCGCCACCCGCCCCGGCTTCCCGCTCTTCGCGCGGCGCTTCGGTGAATTCCTTCACGTACTCGGCGGAGCCTTGGGCCTTCCAGAACTCCACCACCGCGGCGATCTCCTTCTCGGTGACCAACGGCGCATGCAACCGATGCACGCGCGCCGAGCCCGACGGCAGATACAGCATGTCGCCGCGTCCCAACAGCGATTCCGCCCCATTCGCGTCCAAAATCGTTCGCGAGTCCACCTTGGTCGCCACGCGAAACGAAATGCGCGCCGGGAAGTTAGCCTTGATCAATCCCGTGATGACATCGACCGAAGGCCGTTGCGTGGCCAGCACGAGGTGAATGCCGACCGCACGCGCCATCTGCGCCAGTCGCGTCACGGATTCTTCCACATTGTTGCCGTCCAGCATCATCAGGTCGGCCAACTCGTCGATGATGATCACGATGTAGGGAATCGGCTTCTCTTCCGAATCCTCGGCGAACAGGCTGGGCGTGCCATCTTCCTCGAACAGCTTGTTGTACTGATCGATGTTGCGGACGCCTTTTTCCGCCAGCAGCTTCAGCCGCCGCTCCATCTCGCGAACCGCATTCCGCAAGGCGTATGCCGCCTTCTTCGGCTCGGTGATGATTTCGGTCAGCAAATGCGGAATGCCTTCGTAGTTTCCGAGTTCCAGCCGCTTCGGGTCGACGAGTATCAGTCGCACCTGGTCAGGCGTGCTCTTGTACAGAATCGACATGATGAAGGCGTTGATGGCCACCGATTTGCCAGTCCCAGTGGACCCGGCAATCAGCAAGTGCGGCATGGTTGCGAGATCGGCGACGGCAATGCGCCCGTTGATGTCTTTGCCCAGGCCGAGCGTGAGCTTTGACTTCGAGCCAATGAATTCCGTGGCTTCGATGTTCTCGCGCAGCCAGATAATCTCGCGATCGCGATTCGGGACCTGAATCCCCACCGTGGATTTGCCAGCCATGCGCTCCACCAGGATGCTCTCGGCTTTCAGAGCGAGGCACAGATCCTCGGTGAGATTGGTGATGCGGCTGTACTTCACGCCGGCTTCGGGCTTGTACTCGAAGGTAGTGACGACGGGGCCAGGATTGATTTGCGTGACTTGCCCGTGCACGTCGAACTCGGAGTACTTCTCGGTCAACACCTGGGCCAACAGCTTCAACTCCTCGGCATCGACTGACTGTTGTCCATCCGGGCGATGCAGCAGGCTGCTGGGCGGAAGCTTGAAAGTGCCCGCGATGCGGGGCAGAGTGGTCTTGTGCTTGCCAGAAGTGTCAGCGCGCTCGGAAACCTCGGGTACGATCACGCCCGCCTCGGCGCGAGGCGCAGTTGCTGACGCAGCGCCTGGGGAAGCCATGCTCTCCTGAGTCGTGCCACGCTTAGGCTCCTCGTCGGAAGCCATCATGCGTTCGATCCCGGTCCGGGCCGCAACCGTAGCGCCAGCATCCTGCCGGCTGTCGAGCGGGCGTCCCGCCCGCTGCTCAACTTGAGCAGGAGTCAGCGTTCTTCCTGGAATCAGCTGCGCCGTAACCACCGGCTTGGAAGCTCGCCGCTTATCCAATTCCTTCTGCATCCGGCGCTTGGCATGCTCCTCGCGCCAATCGCGCCAGCGATCACGCAGAGCAAACAGAAATGCGAACCGCGTCGGGATCCAGACCTGCAAACTCGAAAATGAGAACGCGGTCGAAAGGTAGAGCGCGACTGCCAGCACCGTCGCGCACACGATGTAGGCTCCGGCAAGATTCAGGTAGTGAATCAGGAAGTCGCCGACGATCCGGCCCACCAGGCCTTCCATCGGAATCACGCCCAGCCAGCGAACGTTTCCCGGAAGCAGCGCCAGAAACGCGGGCACAAAGATCAGCAGCCAGAAACCGCCCAGGCTTTTTGCCACCGGCGATTGCACCTTGCGTGAGCGGAACCAGCGGGCGCCTAAAAGAGCAGGGAACAGGGGTAGCAGAAAAGCCCCGACACCGAACGCCTGCAGGCACAAGTCGGATAAGACCGCGCCGACAATGCCAATCCAGTTGCGCGCTCCCCGAACAGTCGTCAGCACCGAGGCGCTGTTGAACGATGGGTCGAGCGGCGAATAGGACGCAAGCGCGAGGAAAAGGAGGAGCGCGGAGACACACAGCAAGAAGCCGATCAGCTCATTGAGCCGCCGGTTGCTGGTTGGGTTGAATAGCCGCGAAAAAGTCTTCATTAGGGCGTATTCCGCACCAATCGCCGCGAACAGACAAAGCGACAACCAGTGGCCGAGTGCGCCAGAGCCTCTCGATTATGCCAAGAAACCCGACTTGCCCACAATGGCGGAATCCCCAATTGCGGTATCAACTTAGTGTCCTGTGCAAGAAACTGCGCTGCCCGCGACGTCCGAAACAAGTCAAAGTAGCGCCGGCCTCTCGCCGGCAGTCCCGAGGGCGTCCCGCCCTCGGACCAGGCTACTCCATCATCCGGCCAGTCTCGCCGCAAAAGCCAGCACCGCGATGCCGAGAATAATCCGGTACACCGCGAACGGCGCGAACCCGCGTTTCCGCACCCAGGCCATAAACCAGGCCACGCTCGCATAAGCCACAACGAACGACACCACGAACCCGATCGCCAGCACGACCCACTCGTGCGAAGTCAACGTGCTTACGCCAATCGGATTCTCGCCTTTACCGCGCAGAGACTTCAGCAGCGTATAGCCCGTAGCCGCCACCATGGTCGGCATCGAGAGGAAGAAAGAAAACTCCAGCGCAGCCGCCCGCGACATACCCACCACCTGCCCGCCGGCGATTGTCGCCATGGATCGCGATGTTCCTGGGAACACCGCAGACAGGATCTGGCAAAGCCCAATCCATATGGACTGCCCGAGGCTCATGTCCTCCATCCGCCAGGTGCGAATCGGACTGCCCGCCGTGCCGGACCCGGCTTTCTCCCAGGTTGCCTTCGAAGCGTCCACCACCCACATAACGATGCCGCCAATCAGCAGCGCCGCGCCCATGACGTACAGGCTCTCCAGATTTTTGCCGATCACCTTGGTCAACAGGTAGGAGGGAATGGCCGTCACCACGAATGCAATCATGGTCAGGCTTAAGGGATGAGTCAGGATGTTGCGATCCCCCCGTTCGCCACCCGGAAATGTAGACAGGAACTTCGCAATCCGCTCGCGAAAATAGACAGGCAGGCAGAGAATCGCGCCCAACTGGATGACGATCGAATACATCTTCCAGTACCCATCGGAAAGCGAAACGTGCAGCAAGCTCTCTGCTATGCGCAGATGCGCAGTCGAACTGACAGGCAGGAATTCTGTGACACCTTCCACGATGCCAAGCAACAACGACAACAAATAATCGTTCAAGCTCCCTCCGGGGAAGAAGCTCTAGTATCCCAGAGTTTCGCGAACGTCAGATTGTGAAGTTTGATGCGCCAGACAGGACGGAGAATAGGAAGTTCAAGAATTGCAACCCATCGAGCAACCCGCGAAGCGAACCAACGAAAAAGAAGGAGCGCGCGTCCAATTCTGAGACCTGAGACCTGAGACCTGAGACCTGAGACCTGAGATGCCTGAGACCTGAGACGGACCTGAGACCTGAGACGAGACCTGAGACCTGCCCTACTCCACCGCATTCCCAAACGTAGGCACATCCTGCTCCACCAGGAACTTCAATCTCTCCGCCCGAGCCGCCCAGTCCGATTGCGGATACTGAGAAATAATCCTCTGTGTCAGAGCAATCGCCTTGCCCTTGGCTTCTTCGGCCTTCTTCTTCTCTTCCTCAGTCTTGTAAATATCCACCAGCGCGGCGCGCCGTCTGGCGGCCTGGTACAAAGCTTCCGGTGCCGCCGGAGACCCAGGCCGGTCGGCGGCATATTTCTCGTAATGATCGGCTTCCTTCTCTGGACACTTCGATGTCCCCTGCCACTCACCGCAGAGCTTGTTCTCGATCAGGTGATACGCGGCCAGGTCCGCCCACTTGGTGCCCGGAAATTTCTTCATGACTTCTTTCATCCAGTCTTCGTTCATGCCCTCGCGCAATCCTGGGTCACGCTCCTTCGCCGAAGGCCTCGACATCACGTCAATCCGCTCCACCTGCCAGCGAATATCGGCGGCGCGATAGAGCGACTGGCCGGCCAACGGAGAGTTAGGGAAGAGGTCGTACACGCGGTAGTAAAGCCGCAAGGCATCCTTGTCGGCATCGCGTCGCCCATGGCGACGGCTGGCTTCGTCCTCAGCCTCGGCAGCCTCGCCGAATACGATCTTGTCGCCGTTGGGGTTCGTGCTCCGCACGAAGCCTTTGTCGACAATCCATCCGCTGACAGTCTTTTCCTCGCCCAACAGTGCCTCGACGTGAGCCCAGTTCCCAGTCGTGTTCTCGAGCACGACGAGCTCCCGCCCGCGCTCGATCTCGGCCAGCGTAGTCGAATTCGAATCGGGCGTCAGATACATTTTCGCGACGCGAATGAGCGTACCGTGCTCGCCGGCGGCGAACGCGATTCCCAGATTCAATTGCAGGATGAAAAAGAAAAGAACAACCAGGAACACCTTCGATGAAATCCGCACACGGGCGGAAACCGGCATGGTTCAACCTCAAGGCGCAAAGAATATGGGCAGAATCTAAATTCTACACCGTCAAAGGCAGGGCATACCGAAGTAGGCGAGATCGGCCAGGTACCTGGCTGCTTGGCAGAAAAATCTCAGAACGTCTGAGGCAGTCCAGGCATCTGAAGCGGTTTCTGCGCATGGTCCGGAAGGGAAGGGCACGAGTTCACTCGTGCCGCCCCGACCCAAACTACGGTGGCGCTTCAGCGCCTGAGGGCAACTAGTTCCGCAACTGCTCCAACATCGCGGACTCGATATTGCCGCCGCTGATGACCGCCACATGGACCGTGCCAGGCGGCAGTTCCTTCCCGCGAAACAGAAATCCCGCAACCGACACGGCTCCGCTCGGTTCCGCCACCGTTTTAGGATTTCTTGACAAGCGCCGCATCGCCTCCCGGATCTCCTCTTCCGACACAGTCACAATGTCGTCAACAAACTTCCGGATGTGCTCGAAATTGATGGCCCCAATGCTCTGCGTACGCAAGCCGTCGGCTACTGTGCGCGTGACTTCCTCAGCTGCCAGGTGCACGATGCTGCCAGAGCGAAAACTAGCCTGCGCGTCGGCCGCCAGCGCAGGTTCCACCCCGATCACCTTCACCGACGGCCGGCTCAGCTTGATGGCCGCCGCCACGCCGCTGATCATGCCCCCTCCGCCGACCGGGACCAGCACGGTTTCGACGTCCGGGACCTGCTCCAGAATTTCAAGCCCCATCGTGCCTTGGCCGGCAATGATCTTCTCGTCGTTGTACGGAGGAACGATGGCGTAGCCATGCTGCGCTGCAAGCTGTTCGGCTTTCTGCTGACGCTCCTGGCTGCCCGCGCCGACTTTCACAATTTCCGCACCCATGCCCGCAGTCGCATCCAGCTTGATCGCGGGAGCATTGCCGGGCATGACGATCACAGCCTTGGTATCGAGCGCTCGAGCCGCATAGGCCACACCCTGCGCGTGGTTGCCGCTCGAATAGGCGATCACCCCACGCTTGCGCTCCTCAGGAGTGAGCGACGCGATCTTGTTGTAAGCCCCGCGCAGCTTGAACGCACCAATGGGTTGCAGATTCTCAAGCTTAAGAAAAAGCCGCCGCGTGTCGCCAGGATCGGCGATCTCAGCCGTGACATCGACGGCTGGTGTGTGAACAGTGATCCCGTTCAGCCGCGCGCGCGCTTGCTGGATATCTTCAAGAGTGACGATGGTGGACGCTCCTGGAAAAGCCGCGAGCTACGAGCAACTCAAATAAACAGATGATTGCGCGTAGGTACGGGATTCGGAAGATCTCAGGTTGGCTCGTAGCTAGCGCCGCGACGACAAACAAGCGACGGTGCCGCACGTTCGCGCGTTCTTTGCGCTAACGTGGGTCTGCACACTGTTTGAAGATCCGAATGTCGCAAGCTTTACCATTGACCGCGGCTGCAGAGCTTGTAGGATCGTGCGCTGGCTCGAAGCTCGCAGTTCGCAGCTAGATCTCGAGTATCACCGGCATAATCAGCGGCCGCTTTTGCGTTTGCTTGCTGATGTAGCGCTTCAGGTCTGCACGAATCTTTTCTTTGATGACGCCGTAGTCTGCCTTCTCCTCGTCGCTGGAAACCTCCAGTGTCTGCATGACGATCTGCTTGGCGCCATCCATCAAGCCATCCTCGCCGGGGTTGAATCCGCGGGTCACGATTTCCGGCGACGTCTCAACCACTCCGGTCAGTTTGTTGATCGCAATGATAGGCAGCACGATGCCATCTTCACTGATATGGCGGCGGTCCTTGACGATCAGATCCTCAATGACATCCGTACGCGATCCAGAGTCGATGCAAACGCGTCCCACGTTCACTCGTCCGGCCTTGCGCGCACCCAGTTCGTCAATTTCCAGGATGTCGCCGCTCTCGATGAGCATGACCTTTCCCACCGACCCGTGCATCGATCCGGCCATTTCCGCATGCAGCTTGAGCTGGCGATATTCGCCATGCACCGGAATAAAGTAGCGCGGCTTGACCAGGTTGATGATCAGCTTCAGTTCTTCCTGGCTGGCGTGACCGCTGACGTGGATCGGCGGCGAGGAGCCATCCTCATAGATCACGTGCGCCTCGCGCCGGAACAAGTGATCGATCATCCGGTAAATCGCCTTCTCATTTCCAGGAATGATGCGCGACGACAACACTACGGTATCGCCCTTCTCGATCTTGGCATGCTTGTGGTTGTCCACCGCTGCCCGCGACAGCGCCGACATTGGCTCGCCCTGCGTGCCGCTGATCAATACGCAAACTTTATTTGGGGGATGATTTTTCATGTCCCCGGGGTGGATCAGCAATCCTTCGGGGATCTCGACATAGCCCAGGTCTTCCGCAATCTCAGCGGAATTGTTCATCGAGCGCCCGATGAATGCGATCTTGCGCCCATGCTCAAACGCCAGATCCACGGTCAGCTTGATGCGATGGATAGACGACGAAAAGCACGAGATAAACAGCCGCCGCTCGGTCCGCGCGAACACTTCATCAAACTTGCGCCGCACGGCACGCTCGCTAGGCGTGTAGCCCTTGCGCTCAACGTTGGTCGAGTCCTGCAGAAGGGCCAGCACGCCTTCTTTGCCGTACTCTGCAAAACCATGCAAGTCGAACAAGCGATTGTCGGTCGGAGTGGGATCGACTTTGAAATCGCCAGTGTGAATCACCACGCCCAGCGGCGTATGCACCGCCAGCGCTACGCAGTCGACCAGACTGTGTGTCACCTGAATCGGATGCACGGTGAACGGCCCGACCTTGACGCGCTCTCCCGGACGGATTTCGCGCAAGTCCGCATCATCGAGCAGGCCGTGCTCGTCGAGCTTGTCTTCAACGTAGGCTAGCGTAAATTCGGTGCCCCAAACGGGAACATTCAGTTCGGAAAGAACCCAGGGTAACGCGCCGATGTGATCCTCGTGCCCGTGCGTCAAAAAGATTCCGCGCACCTTCTGCCGGTTCTCAGTGAGGTAGGAAATATCAGGCACAACGATGTCGACGCCCAGCAGTTCGGCTTCGGGGAACATCAGGCCCGCGTCGATGACGATAATGTCGTCCGCCCAGCGCAAGGCCATGCAGTTCATCCCGAACTCGCCCAGCCCGCCCAGGGGCACAATTTGCAATTTTCCAGATGGCATGAAGAAATGATGCTAGCACGAGTAAGCTGCCAGACCTCTACCATCTCGACCACTAAGCAGGGGCGAAGCGCCAGCTGGTAGCGCCGGCGTCCCGTCCTCGCACGTCACTCTCAGGAGACTAAGTCGGTAAATTGCAACGACGTTTTCGGGAGAGCACTAGTGTTTTAGAGGACGTCGCTGCGACGCAAATTCGTCGGGCGAGGACGCCCGACGCTCCATCGTGAAAGCTCTTAGCATACGTCGGGTGCCCCGTCCAAGCTCCGCTTGAGCGGGGTTTTTACCAAGGCCCGCACCCAGACGAGTGAATCTCCTTTGAACCACCTGGCACCGTGCGCTATGTTCAATTAACTGGCCACGGGGCCGATTCAGCCGCATCCAACCGCCATGTCGAACGGTCACAAATCCTGGCTTCGCCGCCGCGTTGAAGCGGGCCTGCTGAAAGGCCTCACGCACGCCTACGAAACGGTCAAGGTGAACCCCGACAAATTCCTCATCCAGCTGCGCGCCGCCTACGACCTGCCGGTCACGAGCTTTAAAGGCATGCAGAGCGTGGAGCTCGGCCATCTCGATCATGTCGCCGCTTCGATCCTGCGCAGCAGCACGAAAATGGCGGCTGTCCAAGGAGCCGGATTCGGCCTGGGCGGATTACTCACCGTGGTACCCGATCTTGGCCTGCTTTCAGCCATCACGGTGCGCACCATCGAGAAGCTAAGCCTGCTTTACGGGTTCGAATTCAATACCGACGACGAAATGGCCGAACTCTGGATCGCGGCCGCCAGCGCCGCAGGTATCGACATCAGCCGCGAGCTGCTCGAGAAAGAAGTCATCAACAAGTTCATTCCGCGTGTCATCCAACGCATCGCCGCACAAGCCAGCGGGGAAGTGGTTGAGAAGTGGGCAGGCCGGTTGATTCCGGTTGCCAGTTCATTAATTGGCGCGGGACTGAACTACTATTTCGTGCGCACCTGGGGACAGCGCGCCCAGGCACATTTCCGGCAGAGGCATATGGAAGTCCGGCGTCGCGTTGCCGACGGCGAACCTTTACCAGGTAAACCTGCATTGCACGCCTAAGCATTCATTTAGCTTTTCTGCATTCTTCTTTTGAAACTGCGCTACACTTGCCAACGCCAGTGGGAAGTGAGTGTGGAGTAAGCATTGATCAGCCTGCGATCCCTGACCTTAGCCTTGGTTTCAACCCTCGTCCTGCTCCTGACGCTCGCCGCAGAGGACGCTCATGTATCGTGCGATCGTCAGACGCTAGTCGTCACGGTAAGTGACAAAGCTGGGCCCGTAATGAATCTCAATGCCTCAAATGTGCGTCTGGAGTCCAAGCCTCCCGGGGTTGAAGTGTCCACTGTTATCCCGCGCCACCAGCCGCCGCGCGCAATGTTGTTGATTGACCAGAGCGCAAGCATGCGCAAACCTGGCGAGCTAAAAGTGATCTCCTCCTTAGGCCGCGGCTTCGTCGATGCATCGCCCGCTGGCGCTTCGATCGCACTCGTAAGCTTCAGCGACAGCGTTAAGGATCGCCTTGGGTTTTCATCGCCGAAGGAGGCGATTCTTCAAAAACTAGAAACGATGAACCAGGGAGCACTGGATTCGAAGGGTGGTCATACGGCGTTGATAGATGTACTGGTCGAGGCGATTGAGATGTTCGACGCTCCGCAGACCGGTGATGTGATCTTACTCATAAGCGACGGCATCGATAACAGCAGTCGCGCACAGTTGCGTGACGTGCGAAGACGAATGCTTGAGCGAGGGTTGCGGATATTTAGTTTCGTGCCCTCCGACGAGTATCCCATCCTGGACGATGCCAACTCTGGACCTGATTCTCTGGTGAGTTTGTCACGAGATACCGGCGGCCGATCATTCACTCTGACGCCGGATCCTCGCATGTGGGGATGGGACGCTTCTAAGAACACCTTGGGCAGGGACTACGAATTCGGAAGGTATATGTACGCGCTGGCGTCGGCTGGCTACGAGCTCAAAGTGAAGACCAATCACGCCATACAGCTCCCTGTCGTGCTAAAACTCAAAATCGTCGGGCCCGATGGCGAGGCAATGCGCTATGTGCAATCGCTTTATCCGCAAGAACTGGCAGCGTGCGCCACCCTCGCGCAACAGTAACTCCTCATTACCTACCATCTGACCCGGACTGCGGTCCGGTCTTTTTGGGAGGATCGCCTGTCATGGCTTCCATTTCTGATGCTTTGGTTCGCGAATTGTTAGACGGCCGATATATCGCATCTCTTGCAACCACAAATTCCGATGGTTCCATCCACGCGGTGGCCGTGTGGTATCACTTCGATGGAAGCCATATCAATATCGCCACTTCTTCGCGCAGCCGCAAAGCCCGCAACTTGTTGGCTCACCCCAAGGCGTCGATCATGATCGACGCGCGTGATCCACTGGCCTCTCGCGGCGTCAATATTGCTGGAAGCGTTCGAACCCTCAGCAACGAAGATTCCTTGAACTGCAACTTGCAAGTTCACCGCAAATATCTCAGCGCCCCCGCGCTCGCTGATCCCAGGGTAGGGAATGTGTTCGCAGCCTGGGACGATATCACTCTGCAAATCACGCCCACTTCGGTTACTTCCTGGGATATGCGCGACGTTGATCGCCAGGTATTGGGCGGTGCCTTCCAGCAGAACCCGGATTATCTTTTGCCGCTAGCGCAATAAGCTCATCCGCAGATTCACCGCACTGATACCGTTGGCGCGATCGGCTGGAAACTTCTCTATGTGTGGATCGTGTAGTCTGTTTATTTACCATGCGCTCTTTTACCTGCTCTGCCATCCTCTTCGATCTCGACGGTGTTTTGCTCGATTCCACTCGCGTCGTCACCGAACAATACACCCGGTGGGCTCGCGAGAATGGCCTCGATCCCGAGTACGTTATGGAAGCCGCACACGGTGTCCGCACAGTCGAAGTAATCCGGCGCGTGGCTCCGCACCTCGACGCTGTGGCCGAAACGAAGAAGATTGAAGACCGCGAAGCGGCCGCCGATGGAATCGTCCAGATCCCGGGTGCTCTCGCCCTGCTGAATTCAATCCCTCACGGCCAATGGGCCGTGGTCACGTCGGGCACGCGCTTTCTCGCCGTGAACCGCATGCAGAAATTCGGTATCCCGGTTCCCGAGATCATGGTCACTGCCGACGACGTGTTGAACGGCAAGCCTGATCCCGAGCCCTACCGCCGCGGCGCGGACCTGCTGAAAACCGATCCAGCACAATGTGTGGTTTTTGAAGACGCGCCCGCCGGAATCCACTCGGCCCGCGGCGCTGGCATGAAAGTAATCTCGCTGCCCACCACCTACCCCGCAACGGAGTTGCGTGAAGCCGACGCCATCGTTGGCGGCCTGGCGGATGTCAAAGTCACGTTGAATGGCACCGGCGGACAGGGGACGATAACGCTGTCGCTGAAGTAGAAAGATGCCTCACCTGTGACCTGTCACCTGTGACCTGTGACCTGTGACCTGCCTACCTCAGCCACTCCTCCAACTCAATTCCGCGATCCGTCTTTTCATCGCGATACTTCACGATCACCGGCGTATACAGCGACAAATTCCAATCGGGCCCCTTCTTCACCGCGCGCGACCCGGGCACGACCACGGCGTTTTCCGGAACTTCAAGCGGCTTCTCGCCGGAAGCCCGATGAACTTCCCCACGCACCAGATCGTAGAGTGGCGTCGAGCGAGTAAGAATCGTCCCAGCCCCCAACACTGCCCGGCTGCGCACCAGCGTCCCTTCATAAACGCCGCAATTTCCTCCGACCAACACGTCATCTTCAATGATGACGGGCGCCGCATTCACCGGCTCCAGAACTCCCCCAATCTGCGCAGCGGCACTCAGATGTACGCGCTTGCCAATCTGCGCACACGACCCGACCAGGGCGTGCGAGTCGACCATCGTGCCCTCATCCACATACGCGCCAACGTTTATGAACATCGGCGGCATGCAGATCACCGACGGTGCCACGTAAGCACCAACGCGCACCGACGACCCTCCGGGCACGACCCGTACGCGATCCGCGACCGAGAATCGCCGGGCAGGGAAGGTGTCTTTGTCGACGAATGCCAGCGATCCATCGCCCATGCCGGTGAGCACGCCCAGTCGAAAGCCCAGCAGAATGCCTTGCTTCACCCAGGTATTGACCACCCACCGGCCCTCTTTTTTCTCAGCCGCGCGCACCTTGCCCTGGGTCAAGGCATCGCGAAACTCAAGAAAGGTCTCGCGCGCCTCCGGCCTGTGCTCAACTTCGCCTAAGGAAGACAGACGCTCGATGGAAGTTTGAAGGGATTTCATGCGCGAGCAGTATACCCGGTGGTTTTGCGCGAGGTCAGTTCAAGGAAGAAGACGAAAGCTGATGGCTGACAGCTGACAGCAGAGACGCCTGCGCGATGAGCAAAACGGTAAGCCTACAGCCAACGACGTTGCTCAAGACCGATGACTGGCGACTAGCGACTGACGACTAGATACACTTGCATTCGCTGCGTATCAAGATCCCCTGCATATCATGGGCGACCGTTCTTGCTTCCGCCAGCGTCCCGTACGGACCATGCCACTTGGCGTGATTCGCGTCGTGTCCCGCCGGACGCCCTTTTCCGTGATTACACTGACCGCAACTCGAGCGATGCAGCACGATCTTGTGCGGCCCCGCCAGCCAGTTCTCATACACGAAGAACTCCGCCGCATCCGGAGACGGCGCCGTCGGCTTCGAAATCAGCCCGACCTCGATTGCAATTTTCTGAAGCTTCGACCGCGTATCGCGCCGCATGGGCAGCAGCGGCAGCCGGTACACTTCCTCAATCTTGCCCATCATCGCCAAAACAGCCTTCACCGGCAGAGGGTTCGACTCGATGAAGTTTGCTTGCATGAGCGGCAAATACTTGCGGTGAATGCTGCGCGCAGTCGCCCAGTCGTTGTTAAGAGCAGCTCGTGTCAGCGCAGCCATCTCGGCCGGGATTTCGTTAGACGCGACAGAAATAATGCCAACCCCTCCCAGCGCAATCACGGGCAGCGTGATGGCATCGTCGCCAGAAAAAACCAGAAAACTTTGCGGCACTGCATTCAGAACTTCCGCAATCTGCGAGATGTTTCCGCTGGCCTCTTTCACGCCAGCGATATTCGGTACTTCGGCAAGTCGCGCCAGCGTGCCCGGTTCGATGTTGGCGCTGGTCCGTCCCGGCACGTTATAAAGGATCAGCGGCTTGTCAACCGCCTCGGCGATCGCCTTGAAATGCCGGTACTGTCCTTCCTGCGTCGGCTTGTTGTAGTAAGGCGTCGCCGTCAGGATCCCATTCACTCCCGGTCGTGACGCAACCTCCCGCGCCTTCTCCACTGCCTCCTGCGTAGAATTCGACGTCGCCCCCGCTACCAACGGCACGCGTCCCGCGACCACCTCAATCGTCGTGTCGATGACCCGCAGCCACTCGTCACGAGACAGCGTCGGGGTCTCGCCCGTCGTGCCGCAGGGAATCAGAAAGTCAATGCCCGACTCCACCTGCCACGCCACCAGATTGCGGAGGGCCGCTTCATCGATGGACCCGTCTTGCTGAAATGGGGTGACGATCGCTGTACCGCATCCACGCAGTTCCATATTGGCTAGGATAACTCCAGACACGTGCACGAGGAAAATCGATCTATCGGCTCACGAGATGCCTGCAAGCAGGTAAGGGGTTGTCTATGCTCGCGAGGACTGTGATTAAAGCTCGCGCCAGATGTCTTTGAAGTCGTAGAACCCGGTCTTGCCGCTGAGCCACTCCGCGCCCAGCACCGCGCCTTCGGCGTATCCGTGGCGCGATTTGGCATCGTGGCACAGATAGATGCGATCGTTAGGAGAGTCGAAGATCATTTCGTGCAGTCCGACTACGTCGCCTTCGCGGAAAGAGGTGATTTCCAGTTCCGTGCCAGACGCTTCTTTGATGATTCTCTGCAGCACTAGGCTGGTGCCCGAGGGTGCATCCTTCTTCTGCTGGTGATGTCGTTCAAAGATTTGTCCGGAATACTTGTGCTTGAGAGCTTCAGCTGCGGATCGAACCGTGTCAAAGAAGAGATTCACGCCGACTGAGAAATTGGCACCGTGCAGAAACCCAACGCCAGCCCTTTCCACGTCGGCTCGCACCGCGCCAGCATGCGCGTGCCATCCGGTTGTGCCAACCACCATGTTCTTTTTCTCGCGCAGGCATGCCTGAATGTTGTCCATAACGGAGGCCGGAGCAGTGAAGTCGATGACCGTGTTCACTTCGCGCAACACATCCGGCGTAAGCGCCTTGCCTCCCCGGTTTTCGTCAGCACCCAGCACACGAACATGATGGTGTCGCTCTTTCGCGCACTCCGCCACCAGCGAACCAGTCTTTCCGCGACCAAGTATCAAAAAATTCATGAATGTACTTAAGAGACGTTCTTAGCGTCCTTAGCGGCCTTTCTTTGCGAGCTTTGCGGTTAAGCGTCTCTCTGCGCCCTCTGCGCCAGTTCTCCGAGGCCTCTGCGTTTTAAGATGTTCCTAGGCAAACACCTCAGCATCCAGCTCCGAGAAGAAAGAGGAATGCAATCGCCGGACGACCCCAGGCACATCTTCCTCTTCCACCACGAAGGTGAGATTGATCTCCGAAGCTCCCTGCGAAATCATGCGCACCTTCAGGTCCGACAATTCACCAAACACCCGCGCCGCCACTCCTGGCGTCTCGCGCAGATTCTCTCCCACCAGACAAACGATCGCCTTGCGTCCTTCGTATTTTACGTCTGCGAGCTTCGCAAGGTCGGCCGCCAGGGCTGGGATCGCCTCGTTCGAGTCCACTGTCAACGAAACGCTGACCTCCGACGTCGACACCACGTCCACCGCAACTTTATGCCGGTCGAAGGCCTCAAAAATTGCCCGCAGAAATCCGTGGGCCAGCAGCATTCGTGGCGCCGCCACGTTCACAATCGTAATCCGCTTCTTGGCGGCGATGGCTTTGAAGATGTTCTTGCAGTGTGGCGCACGCGCGGTAATCTTAGTTCCCTCGCACGAGGGATTCCGCGAATTCAGAATGAACACTGGAATGTTCTTCTGGACCGCGGGAAGCACAGTTGCGGGATGAAGCACCTTCGCCCCAAAGTAGGCAAGTTCCGCAGCCTCGTCAAAGCTGATCACGCGAATGCGGTGCGCATCCGGGCACAAATTTGGGTCCGTCGTCATCATCCCATCAACATCGGTCCAGATTTCAATGGCCTCGGCGTTGAGCGCAGCGCCGACGATGGCCGCCGAGAAATCCGACCCGCCACGCCCGATTGTGGTAGTCACCCCGCTGCGTGTTGACCCGATAAAACCACCCATCACGGGCACTCGTCCACCATCCACCAGCGGCTTCAGCTTGAGCGTGAGCCGCTCATTAGTGTCGTCAAACACGGGTACGGCGCGGGTATGCGTCGCGTCGGTCACAATGCACTCGCGCGAATCGACCAGCGTCGCATGCAAACCGCGCGCGGCGAAGGCCTCGCTGACGATCCTGCTTGAGAGTAATTCGCCATAGGCGGCAACGTGGTCAGTAGTGCGCGGAGTCAGTTCTCCGACGGCCGCAATTCCGCGCAAGAGTTCGTCGAGCGCATCGAACTCAGCTTCCAGTTCGCCATGAAAGCGGGTGAAGACCCCCGTCCCGAATAGTTCGCCCGCCGTGTTGTAGTGACGTTCGCGCAACCCGCGCGAAAGTCCGATCGCAGTTTCCCGATCGCCTGCTCCGGCGGCCTGCGCCATCTTGAGCAGCGTGTCGGTCACTTTGGCCATCGCGCTGACGACCACTACGGGATTCTTCGCGACGCGCCCCTTGACGATCGACGCCGTGCGATCGATTGCCTTGGCATCCTCTACCGAGGTCCCGCCGAATTTCATGACGATCATGAGAGGAAATCTCGCCTAGAAGAGGAGAGCCGCCTGAGGCAGCGCTCCCAGCCGTAGCGCCGGCGTCCCGCCGGCAGTCGCGAGGGCATCCTGCCCTCGCACTTCACATCGAAAGACCCTGAGCAGTGGCTCCGCGCACTTTCATCATCCCAAATATCCCTGCGCCTTGAGCAACTCGGCATTCAACAGCGCCGCCCCTGCGGCCCCGCGAATCGTGTTGTGCGACAACACCGTGAACTTCCAATCCAGCACTTTGCACGGACGCAACCGCCCAACCGTAGTCGTCATACCTGCACCGCGCTCCGCATCAAAGCGCGGCTGCGGTCGGTCGTTCGCCTCGAGGTAAACGACAGGTTGATCGGGAGCGCTCGGCAATCGCAGCTTCTGCGGTTCCGCCGTGTACGTATTCCAGGCGGCGATGATTTCCTCCGGCCGTGCTTTCTTCTTCAGCCGCACCGAAATCGATTCCGTGTGCCCGTCTTCCACCGCCACCCGGTTGCACTGCGCACTCATCGCAAACGCACCCGGGACGACGCCCGCTCCATTCAGCGTCCCGAGAAGTTTCAGCGTCTCCTCCTCCATCTTCTCTTCTTCCTTTGCGATGTAAGGGATGACGTTACCGAGAATGTCGAGCGAAGCCACTCCGGGATATCCTGCGCCGCTCACGGCTTGCATCGTAACGGCCATTACGGTCTCGAGTCCGAACTGGTGGTCCAGCGGAGCCAGAGCCAGAACGAGACCAATGGCCGAGCAATTTGGATTCGTCACAACAAATCCGCCGGACTTCTTCCTCCACGTCTGTGACTCAATCAGCTTGACGTGTCCCGCATTCACTTCCGGGATCACCAGCGGCACATCCTTCGCCATGCGCAAGGCACTCGAGTTGGATACCACGGCGCATCCTGCGGCTGCGAAAGCAGGTTCCATTTCAGCCGCAATGCTGGCGTCGAGCGCAGCGAAAATCACTCTCGGTGCGCCGTCAGGCTTGGCCGGTGAAACTGTCATCTTGGCAACGCGGTCGGGAATCGACGTTTTGAGTCGCCAGCGCACCGCCTCGGCATAAGCACGACCCTCTGACCGATCCGAAGCAGCCAGCCATGCCACCTCAAACCACGGATGATGCTCCAACATCTGTACGAAGCGCTGTCCGACAATGCCGGTCGCGCCCAGAATGCCAACAGGGATCTTATTCGACATAGGGTTAATCCAGAATTTTACATCACGACCCGCGGCGCCCCCGAGCGTAGGACCACAACCAGCGAGTTGGATGAAATGAGTGCCAAGGCAGCGAAGCGCAGGACGAGGCAAACTTAACGCGTGAAAAGCACAGAAATGCCCCTTAAGCGGAGTGCGGAAAAACCAGCCGGCGGTAGCCGACGAAATTCATTAGCCCAGCGCGTAAGCGCTGGGAAGTCATATGAAATGAGCCGAAGTCCCGGAGGGACGACAGCAAAGGCGTTCAACGGTCTTTACCGCCGCGGCTGAATCTCGCTGCCGAACGTATATTCGTTCAGAGGTCCAAACCGCTTCTTCTCGACGTAGATCCGCCCGCGTCGCCACACGATTCGCAAGGCCGCCATTACCGGGATAGACAGGTACACGCCCAGCACGCCCGCCATTTCTCCTCCCGCCATGACTCCGAAAATCGCGGCCAGCGGGTGCAGTTCCATGCTCTTGCCCATCACGCGCGGTGAGATCACATAATCCTGTACTACTCTCCAAACGACGAGGAACAGGAGCAGAACTCCCCAATACGGATAGTTCATCAGGATGGCCACGCTCAAAATGACCAGCCCGGCTACCAGAGGGCCGACGACAGGAATAAACTCCATTACGCCGCCGGCCGTGCCCAATACCAGCGGATAGGGAGCGCGCATCAATCCCATGAAACTCGCGTAGACGATCAGCGAAAACGCCGCCAGCGTCAGTTGCGCGCGGATGAACTGCGCCAGCATCTGGTTGAGGTCGTTAATCACAGCCTGCAGGAATTCCCTCTGCGGCCGCGATTGCACCACCGAGAGCGCCACGTCGCTGAAGACCCGGCCATCCTTCAGAAAAAAAATCGCCAACAATGGAACGAGAAAGACCAGCCATGCGTTCTTTGCAACAGCCGCCGCGCGCAAACCGAAGCGTTCCGCATATTTCTTGAGGTCGTCGGAATTTCGCAAGAGGATATCGCGGAGTTTTTCCTGCGTGGTGCTGCTCCAGCCGTGCTCCTGACCGATATCGTGGGCTATGGCTCCAGAACTGACCCGATTGAGCAGGTCGGGTAGCGACTGTCCGAAGCGCGCCGCTTCGTGACCGATGCGCGGGCCCACGGAGACGAAAAACAAGGCCACTCCGCCCATGAGCAACACGTAAATGAGGGCAATTGCACGCCCCCGTCCGCGCAGTACTTTTTCCAGCCGCGAGACGGCCGGTTCCATCAGGTATGCAAAGAAAACTGCGAAGAGGAAAACGATCAACGTGCCGCGGATGACGTACAGAAATCCCAGCCCCAGCGCGAACAGCAGCGCCGTGAACAGCACGCGCGACGTTCGTGTGTCGATGAGAACCATTGCAGACCGGCTGCCCCGTTTTCCGGCTTCGATGCTCTCGCCCGCTAGGCGGGCGGAACCTTTTTAGTCTCTAACTACTTCCGTACTGTCGGCGGCCACCAAAATCCGCTGCAGTTTGAACTGATCGTCGAGCCACATCACCCAGTCGCCGCCTTCGCTGTGCAACGCGAATTTATTCATTTCCTGTTCGGTGCCGCGAATGCCTACTTTATCGCGCCCCAGAAATTCTACGCTCAAGGGAAGGGAAGAACGCTGGTGCGGATTGATGGCTCCGAACTGCGTTTTCTGGTTGGCCGGACACTGCACGGCGCCCTTTTCTCGCTTGCAGGCTGTCGCCAGATAGCGCCAGATTAAAACCTCGCGATGGATGAAAACGTAATCGTCGAGCACGCTGGTGGAAGCCGGTAGCATGAACGGCTGATCCTCAGGCTTTTCGCTGCCACTGCCAGAAATGTGTTCCATCAGGTACTCATTGCTGGGCACGACCGTAGCTTGCGCTTTTCCCGGGGCAATTTCCTTCCATTCGTATTTCCGGATATCGCCATTAGGTGCAAGCTGCAAGTCAGACGTCTGGGCGGCTTTGTCCGCCCCTTCCTCGGTCTTGAATTGCGAAGAGATGACGCTGCCGGTAGCGCTCTGCTGAATTGTGAAAGTTTCGGTGGCGATTCGCTTGCCATTCAGGAAAATGCCCAGGGCCCCCGAGTCAACCAGTTGGCCGCTCGCTTCTTTCTTGTCTACCCCCGCGGCGATGAGCGGCAGCACCACGACCCCTGCGAACATCACTTTCGCTATCTTCGGAAACTGCACGTTTTACTTCTCCTGGCCGGAAACCCGGTGGTCCAGCTCCAACAAGTCCGCAATTTCATGAGCGATTTCTGCGATAGCTCGACCGCTCGTCTCCACCTTGAAGGTGGCTTGCAGATAGCGTGGACGACGCAACTCATACAGACGCCGAAACTCCGTTTCCTCGCGTCTCAAAGGCCGCTCAACCACGTCGGTTCCGCAGCGCCGCCATAATTCGTCCGGGGAAGCGTCCAAAAAAACCGTTCTCGCTCCGGACTCGGCCAGCAGGACAACGATCTCTGCCTGCGCAAACGCGCCGCCGCCCAGCGCGGCTATGAGGGGCGCTCCGCTCTCCTGCTCAAGCAACTCCATCAGCGCTGCACGCTCCGCTTGCCGGAATCCTGCTTCGCCTGATTGCTCAAATATCTCTGAAACGGTTCGGCCCGCACGCGTCTGGATCCGGTCGTCCAGATCCTCAAACCGCCAGCCCAGGTGGCGGCTCAACGCGCGTCCCACGCTCGTTTTGCCCGCACCCATGAAGCCCACAAGAAAAACGGCCCGCACCGGACGCTTGTTCCCGGACGCAGACGCATCCACATCCCGGCGCGAACCTGGCCTGCCCCTCATGCTGATGTTGTGGGCTTCTTTCCTGCGTGACGCAGTTGATTTTTTAGCGTTTCTTGAGGTGGATTTTACCACTGAAGGTTCGCAGCCATACCGAGGAAGCCGCCTTGTTGATGGTACCTGCGAAGGAACTCCCTTCCTTTACCAGGAAGGAGGTGTGCACCTTGGGTTGAAGGCGAAGATCGCTCTGAACCTGCCCGCGCACCGATTGTGCCTTGACGTCGACCGAAGCGTCGTCGGGAATGGTGGCATCGATATTTCCGGAGTGGCTGTTGAAACGGTACTCGCCTGCGTAGCCGAAGTCCCCGTCGTACTGGATCTTCCCGCTCGTCGAACTGACGCGCACCAACGGTCCGGTCACGGAAGTGAGCGATACGTCCCCACTCACCGAATCGATCTCCACATGCCCGTCGCGGATGTTGGTGAGGGTAATCGGGCCAGCCATGGTCTTCACATGCACGTGACTGCCCGTGATGTCGCGAACATCGATCGTGGCGTTCGCGCCTTCTGCTTCCACATCACCGTGGAGTTTCTCGGCGTGCAGAGGCCCCGTGCTCGATTCCATATCCACGCTGGCATCGGCCGGTACCAGAACTTCGTAATCCACCCGCGAATTTTCCGGCGTCGCGCCCGACAGCAGATGCGACTGCACATCTACCCGGCTTCCGCTCTGCGCGTGATCGACTTCAACTTTGTCGGAATAAATCGTGGCATTGACCAGCACGTAATTGCCGGGGGAGGGCTTCACCGATACGCCGCCATACTGGTTGATGATAGAGACCTTCGCCTTCGGCCCAACTTCGAAGCGATATTCCTTCTTGGTCTCGGCGACCACGAACGTCGCAAGGCTGATCAGGACGACAACCGTCAACTCAGTGGCGTGCGAACTGCGCTGCATAGATCCCTCGTGCCTGCCCTGTTTGCGACTCTATCGGCGGAAATGCGATCCCCATTATTGCAGAGAACGGTCCAAAGCCATCTCGTAAATCATCGACTTCTGCCCGTAGGCATCCATCAGTGCCTGCTGAGCTTCCTCGTCGTTGGGATTCGCGTTCACTGACTCTTGCGCATCCCGGATGTAGTTGTTTACGTCCTTGAGGTTGCTCTCGTAAGCGGCCCGCATCATGGGCGCGCGCATCGAGACCTCCTGCAGCAATTGCTCATCGCTCTGGTCGGATGCAGACTTGATGGCAGCGCCCGTCTTCAGAACCGCCTGTTGAGTGGTGACGGCATTCGGACGGTGGATCGTCATGATCCCGGCAGCCACCAATACAGCCGCCGCGGCCGGAACCAGCCAGGCAGCGATGCCCCAGCGTTGCCGTAACGATGGCAGAATGGAATGCGAAGCCCGCGGTTCGCGGATAATCTTTTCCTGCCGCAGGATGATTTCGAGGGAATTCCACACCCGCGGGCTCGGCTCGTCGGTGGCTTGCAGGTATTGCGCTTCGTGGACAATGCTCTGCAGGCTGGTCACCAGCCCGGAGCAATTCCCGCAAGTCTTCAGATGCGACTGTAACTCCGCGTTGCCGCCGTCTTCCATGAAATCCGGCAACTCACGCTGAAACTCTGCACAGTTCATACTTCTCTCCCCAAGTCGTTCCGTACCGCCTGCGCTTCCGTTCCCCACGGCTATCCGGCCTTTTCGGCTCTGCTCGTCTTCAGGAACTCGCGCAACTTCATTCTTGCCTTGTGCAACTGCGACTTACTGTTACCGATCGAGCATCCCACCATGGTTGCGATCTCATTGTGCTCGTACCCTTCCACATCATGCAGCAGAAAGATCGAGCGGTAACCGGGTGGCAACCGGTCGACTGCATTCTGCAATCGCAACCGGTCTACCGAACCCGACAGGACCGGATCATCTGCCCCAAAATCCTTCTTCGGCGTATCGTCGTCGCCTTCGGTCGCCTCTTCCAGCGAAACTACCGGCAGGCCCTTCTTCCGCAAGTGCATCAGCACGACGTTCACTGCCATGCGATGCAGCCAAGTCGAAAACGCCGACTCGCCACGGAACGTTCCGATCTTGCGGAACAACTGCAGGAACGCTTCTTGCGTCAAGTCTTCGGCTTCGGCGGTATTCGCCGTCATCCGCAAGCACAGAGAATATACGCGGCGCCTATGCAGGTTATAGAGAAACTCGAACGCTTCCGCGTCCCCTTGCTTGGCTCGCTCAATCGCCTGTGCTTCCGCCAACCCCTGCGGTTGTCGTGGCTCGGTCAAGTCGCCTTTCCCGGCCGCATGTGATGAGATGCGGCTAACTAGTTGTACGTTGTACTGGTTGCGGGCTGCTTGCGGATACCCGATTCCCGTATTTTGCTGATCCAGAATAACAAATCTCGTTGCTTTCACACGCTTTCGCCGCCTTCCAATTTTGGAAGTGACCGACGTAACTGGTCACAGGTGACAGGTCACGGGTCGCAAGTCGGTGCTTCTGGTTGCTGACTGCTGGCAACCTGAGACCGCCGACGTTGGCTTCCCGCTACTTACCCTCTGCCACCCTTCGGTCTGCCGCCCCGAAGTCTATTGGCTAACACGATGTGAGCCCCAAGTTTGCTTTTTACCCGCCAAAAGCTAGAAGCCAGAAGCGCTCTTCCTGTGACCTGTGACCTGTCACCTGCGACCTTGCCCCTAAGCGCCCGTCTTCGTAGTAATCGTCTCCAGTCCATGCCCGTGCGGCCCAGTCTCACGGACCCTCAGCAAGATGGCCAGCGCCAATCCCACGAAGCCCAGGATCGAGAAGATCCACATTCCGAGCGCGTAGCCGTGCGGATTGTCCAGCCCAGCCCCTGAGTAGTCATTGGCCTTCCCGATCAGCAGGTTCATGATGAAGAACCCGATCTGCTGGATCAGCGTCATCAGGGCATACGCCGTGCCCAGGCGTGACTCGTCCACGATATAGGCCACCGAAGGCCACATTACCGCCGGGATCAGGGAAAACACCGTGCCCATCATGCCCATCGTAATGAGCAACACCAGCGGCAAAGTCGCGTGTTCGATCGTAACGTGTCCCTGCGAGATCCAGGGAAACGCAAATGTCACGTAGCTCGACGCGGGCAGGTAGGCCATCATCAAATAAACGGGCATCAGCAGGACCGACCCTGCCATCATGAGGAGCGCTCGCTTGCCGATCTTATCGGCCAGCAATCCGAACAGTGGCGTCACGATCATCGCGGAGAAGGGAAGCAAGCTGTTCAGCACGCCCGCCTGCTGCAACCCGACAACACGCGCCGCCTCCGAGGCATGCACTCCGCCCTGGTAGGCCAGAATTTTGTTAGTGAAAAAATCAATGGCGAACGTGCGGAATGGGAAGATGGCCGAGTAGAAGGTGAAGCACAACCCAACCACATACCAGTAGGACAGGTTGAACCTGAGAGTCCCCTTGAACTCCAGCTTGTCGATCGATCCCGCTTTGCCCAGCTGATACCGCGATTCCGCCACGCTCTCCAGATACCAGTAGATCGCCGAGCAAAGCAGGCACAAGACACCGGCGGCTACCGCAAGCATCAGTGGCCCTTGCCAACTCGGTTCTCCGGTGGGTCCCTGCGGATAAAAACTCGACTTCGCCCAGGTCGGCGAATTGTCGGCGGCCACCGATGCCAGCCGCGCAATGGTCAGGTTCACGCCAAACGCAAAACTCAGTTCCTTCCCCTTGAACCACTTGGCCAGCGCCGTGGTGACGGCGACAATCATCGACTCCGCGCCCAGCCCCAGCACGGTGCGGCCCGCCACCATGGTCACGAAACTCCCTCGCCATGCCGTGAGCAGCGCGCCCAGGAAGCAAAGCGCAGCAAAGATGAAAAGGGATTTCTTCGTGCCGATGCGGTCGATGATGATCCCGCCGATCAGCAGCGTCAGCACAGCCGCCACGCTGTAGCTCGAGTTCAGCCACCCGAACATCGTGCCCGAGTAGCCCAGCTTCTCGATGAAGATCCGCTCCAGCGGATTGATGCTGTCGTAGATGTAGTAATTGAAGCCCTGCGCGGCGCTGATGAACACCAGCACCAGCCAGCGGTACATCCGTGAAGGTTCCGGACGCGACATCTCATTCATGAGCGCTCTTTTCCGACGAGCAGATCAAAGCGTTCAGAAGATATCAGAAGCAGGTCACGGGTCACAGGTGACAGCCGACAGGTAAGATGACCCGGGCTACGTTGGGAGGTCTCAGGTCTTAGGTCAGGCACAACTCTCGATGCTCAGACACGTTCGATTTGAAAGGTAACCAAGGACGAGGGATCAGAGAAATCTCTCAGATTCGGAGCAAGGACAAAACAAAAAGGCTCGAACAATCGAGCCTTCTGAAAAGAACGTCCAATTCCTGTGACCTGTGACCTGTGACCTGTGACCTGTGACCTGTGACCTGTGACCTGAGACCCGTGACCTGCCTTCCTACTTCTTCTTGAAATCCTGACTGATCTGCCCGACGCGCTCTACATCAGCATTCGTGTACGTCCGAGCTGCGTGCCGTCCGCTCTTTGCCGCAGTAGATGCGACTACCGGACTTCCCGACGCAGCGGCGCCGGCATAGTACGTCCACGCCTGGTGCTCCTCGCCGCGTTCGTGCTCCATGTGCATCATGTGCTCGTCGTGCATCCCCATCATCGGTCCCATCGGATGCGGCAATCCCACGGCCGGGGACACCAGGGGGCTTCCTCCGCCCGAGTACCACACCACTTGCGTGTGTACTGCATCAGGATTCCCATCGACGATCGACAAGGTTGAGTTGCGCGCGCCCGCGTGCATTCCGCCGGTCGCATTGCTGGCTCCGGCGCCGGAAGGAGACACCGTCTCAAATCTCACGCTAGGCGTCGAGATCAGCGGAATGTAGGGTCCGCAATTGTTCGAACAATAGCTCGGAACGGGCCGGACGCCAGCCTGTCCAAGGGCCAACGCCGAGAACGCCACCACCGCCACACCTACCGTAAATGCGCGCATGTCCGCCTCCGGGAGAAGCTTTCCTCCCCTGATAGAAGCAGGTGCAGTGCCAGTGCACACCGAAACACGGAATTCTCCGCGATTTCCCCAGTTTTGCAGAGTTTTGCCGGAAGGTTTGTCGTCTGGCACTTCAAGCGATGCGCAAGAAAATGTCCACAATCCGCAGAAAAGAGGCCTAAAAGCTGCGAGCCACGAACTCCTGGCTTCGAGCGAGAAAATGGTTCTCTTGTCACCCCGCGCGGAGCGGAGTCACTTGCAAAGCAGGCAAATTCTGCGGAGTTGAGGGACCTTGCGTTTTCCCCAGGTTCCCCGGAGTCGCACGAAACCCGATCGCTGGAGGGACGGGCGTCTCGCCCGCCGCTCTATCAGAAGAGTTTCGTCACCGGCGATCAGCCATCAGCCATCGACCACCAGGCATCAGCTAGCTTCCGACAAACCGCGCATACAGACTCCGCGCCACACCCGTATCGGTCGTTCCCTTGATGATTGCTCGCCCATCGCTGAACAATGTCATCTCGTACGGCTCGCGCCAGAACTTCAACACGAAATCGTTGTGCCGGACCGTGCCATGCGGCTTCAGCCGTTCGCTCATCTCGTCGAAGTCCACCGGCCGATGCCGCTCGTGAATCTGCACCGAGTTCCTTCCGCACAGCGTGATGTGCGGCCGCCCTTCGCCCTCCAGATGAATGAAGTCGTGCGCGCCGCAAGTCCGGCAATCTGATCTAGGAGTGCCCGCCTGAATTTCCGCATTCTCGTTCGTCCACACATCCCATGACAAAAGCGTGCGCCGGACCTTCTGCGCGGCTCCCACCAGAAACTTCAGAGCTTCCGCCGTTTCAATCGACGCCACCAGGTTCACGGCCGAACCCAACACACCAGCGGTCTCGCAGGTCTCGACCATCCCGGTCGGCGAGTCCGGGAAGACACACGCCAGGCACGCCGTCACTCCCGGGATCACGTTCAATGTCACGCCATAACTGCCTACTGCGGCGGCGTAAATCCACGGCGTCGCTGTTTTCACGGCGTAGTCATTCACCAGATAGCGCGTCTCAAAGTTGTCCGTCCCATCGAGAATCAGTTCTACGCCTTCGAGAAGGGAATCGGTGTTCTCTGGTGTCAGATCGGCCACCTTGGGCTCGACCACGATCCGTGAATTGAAGGCCGCGATGCGGCGCGCCGCCGCGATGGCTTTCGGAATCGACTCGCGTGCGTCCGCCTCATCGAACAGCGTCTGCCGTTGCAGATTGCTGGGCTCGACGTAGTCGCGATCAATGATGCGGATCGTTCCCACACCCGCGCGCGCCAGCAGGGCAGAGACCGCCGACCCGGTGGCGCCGCAGCCCACCACTGCCACACGCGCAGCGGACAGGCGCTTCTGCCCCTCCGCCCCAATGCCCCGAAACAGAATCTGCCGGGAATATCGTTCGTCGTGATCCAAAGACATTACCAATCCCAAGCCGCGAAACCTTTATTATAAGTCCCGTGTTTCAGCACCAGGGAGACGCTCGTCGGAAGGGCGCTACTTCAGCCTTGCCGTAAAGAGCTAGGAACAGGAAAGGCGGAGCTTAGCCATGCCGTAAAGGGCTACGGTAACAGGAAGGCGAATTTCAGCCGTGTCGTGAGGGCAACAGAACGGGAAGGACGCAGCTTCAGCCTTGCTCGTAAGAGCTATGGAATGGGAAGGGCACGACTTTAGTCGTGCCGTACTTGCCGCAAAATCATCGCGGCTTTAGCCGCTGAGGGACAACGGGCCCAAGAGGCGCGCACAGACAACGTTGTTTTCCAGCCATTCATCGAAACAGTGAGCCATCCAACGGGTCGAGGAGCTTTTTTGCGAGCAAGGGCAACTCTCTGCAGCGCGGCGTTCGTGTGGCTGCTGCCCGTGCTCGTCGCCGCGCAACAGACTCCGCCCGCGCAGAATGTCCCCCCGCTCGGCAATGAAGCCGCGCAGACTCCCAATCCGGCGCTCGGCGCAATCTCTTCTTACTTGGGACTGACGGTTCGCGCAATCCGCTTTACCGGCGTTCCCGTCCGGGAGCAGGAGCACCTTCGCGAACTCGTTCCGCAAAAAATCGGCCACGCCCTCGACCGCGACCTGTTGCGCGACAGCCTCAAAGTGCTTTTCGATACGGGCCTGTTTGCCGACATTCGCGCCGAAGCGGACAAGGCCGACGGCGAAGTCATCCTCACCTTCACCACCGTCGGCAACTACTTCGTTGGCTCTGTCACTGTGGAAGGCGACCCCGGCCGTCCCAGTGCCAACCAGTTGGTAAGCGCGAGCAAGCTGCAACTCGGAGAAATCTTCGCTCCTGAAAAAATCGAGCGCGCCACCAGGAATATTCAGCAGGTCATGTCCGACAACGGCTTCTATCGCTCCGCCGTCACGCACGACGAGCATCCTCATCCCGAGACTGCGCAGATGGACGTCGTGTTCCGTGTAACCCCGGGTTCTCCCGCATCCGTCGGCGAGATCACGGTGAACGGCAATTCGGGATACTCCAAGGGGCAAATTGAAGACATCGCGCACATGCATCCCGGCGACCGCGTGACCGCCGACCGCGTGAGCAGCGCCTTGCAGCGCATTCGCAAGAAGTACTTGAAGCAGAATCGCCTGCTAGCCCAGGTTTCGATCGCTTCCCGCATTTATCGTCCGGACACCAATAAGCTTGACTTCACCTTTCTGATCGATCCGGGCCCCAGTGTCGACATCGCAGTTGAAGGCTTCAAAGTCCGCAAATCCGTCCTGCGCAAACGCGTCCCCGTCTATGAAGAGAACGCGCTCGACGATGACCTGCTGAACGAAGGCCGCCGCAATCTTCTCGATTACATGCAATCCCGCGGCTACTTCGACGCGACTGTCGGCATCAAGAAACAATCCGATTCCGGCAAGAACGAACTGCGCGCCCTCTACGTCATCGATCCCGGCATCCGCCACAAACTTATCAGGGTGATCATTACCGGCAACAAGTACTTCGACCAGCAAGCCCTGCGCTCCCGCATGCAGGTGCAACCAAAGACTCGCCTCTTTAGCAACGGACGCTTTAGCCAGTCGCTGCTCGGCTCCGACCTCAACGGGCTGCAAGACCTTTACCGGGCCAACGGTTTCCGCAAGATCCAAATCAAGAGCAGCGTGCTGGACAACTATCAAGGTGTCGAGAAGCGGCTGGCCATTACGCTGGAAATCAGCGAAGGGCCGCAAACACTGGTCGCGGGCGTGAAGATTCTCGGCAACTCAAAAGTCCCGACCGACGACCTGCAAAGCCGCATTGACACGGCTCCCAACCAGCCATATTCCGACTATCGCCTTGCCGGCGACCGCGACACGATCCTGAACTATTACTTTAACAACGGATTTCCCGACGCAACCCTCGAAGTCTCCACTCACCCCGTCGCCGGATCCGAAGATCGCATCGCCGTGACTTTCAGCATTCAGGAAGGTGGCCAGTTCTTCGTTGACCAGGTGCTCGTCTCGGGACTCGTACACACGCGCCCTTACGTGGTGCAACGGAAACTTCACATCACGCCCTCCAGCCCCTTGAGCCAGGAGGACATGCTGCGCACGCAGGCGTCCCTGTACGATCTCGGAATTTTCAGCCAGGTCGATACCGCGGTACAGAACCCTAACGGGCAAGATCCCTCCAAGAATGTGCTGATCGACATCCGCGAAGCCAAGCGTTACACCTTCAATTATGGACTCGGACTCGAGGTGCAGACCGGACAACCCGCGGCCAGCCCACTAGCGCCGCAGGGCAAGACCGGCATCAGCCCGCGCGTTTCGCTGGAGGTCACGCGCCTTAATTTCCGCGGATTGAACCACACCATCATCTTCAAGGGACATCTCGGCCGCCTGCAGCAGCGCGCGCTGATCAGCTACAACGCCCCCGGCTGGCTCAACAACGACAAGCTTTCGCTCTCTTTTACCGGTTTCTACGACAACACCCTCGACATCACGACCTTCACTTCCAAGCGGCTAGAAGGCTCCGCCCAGATCCACCAATGCTTCGGCAGCAATGACCAGTGCATCGTCTCCGGTCGTCCGCCAACCGAGGCGGTCTACAGTTTCACCTATCGCCGCGTGCAGGCCAGCAACCCTGTGATCAGCCCCAACCTGATTCCAATACTGTCGCAGCCAACCCGCGTAGGAATTCCAGCACTTACCTTCATCCGCGACCGCCGGGACAATCCGCTTGAATCTTCCAAGGGTGCCTATACCACCCTCGACGCGGGAGTCGCCGCCAGCTACTTCGGTTCGGAAGCGGACTTCAGCCGCATCCTGGCGCAGAACTCGACCTACTACAGCTTCGGTAAGAACCGGCCGCCCGAGAAGCGTTTCGTTTTCGCGCGCTCCACGCGCGTTGGAATTCAAAATCCATTCGGCAAAACCGTGATCGTTGAGCCCGACGAAGCCGTCCCTACTGGTGCCACCCTGATTCCCCTACCGGAACGTTTTCTTTCCGGAGGCGGCAACTCTCATCGCGGCTTCGGGTTAAACCAGGCAGGTCCGCGCGATCTGAAGACGGGCTTTCCGCTCGGAGGCAGTGGCTTGTTCCTCAACCAGCTCGAATTGCGCCTGCCCCCGGTCGAACTGCCCTACGTCGGAAACAACATCAGCTTCGCCGTCTTTCACGACATGGGCAACGTTTTCGCCAAGCCCGCCGATATGATCAACAATCTGTTCCGCTGGCGCCAGAAGGATCCCGACCTCTGCTTGCACGAGAGCACCTACACGCAATGCGACTTTAACTACATCTCGCACGCGGTCGGACTTGGGGTGCATTACAAGACACCCATCGGCCCGATTCGTCTGGATTTCGGATACAATTTGAATCCGCCTGCTTTTCCCAGTTTTCAAACGGTGACCAACACTGTGAACGACGTCACGTCGTCCACGCAGTTTGTTCCGCAGCGGGCCAGTCACTTCAATTTTTTCTTTAGTATTGGACAGGCATTTTGATGCGTAAGCTCCCCCTGCTGTGGATGTTCGTTTTTACCCTGGCTTCTCTCGGACACGCTGCCGACGTGGTGGATCGCATCGTCGCGACCGTCAACGGCCACGTGATCCTGCAGAGTGATTGGGACGACGCCATCCGTTTCGAGGCTTTCGTCGAGGGCCGCCCCCTCGACCGGCTCAGCGACCAGGACCGAAATCGCGCGCTTGACCGCCTCATCGACCAGGAACTCCTCCGCGAACAGGCACAGGGTGTCGACGCTGCCCAACCACCGGCCGAAGAAGTGCAGCAGCGCATCATGGACCTGCAGAAGGAACACAAGGCGACCACTTCGTCCGCGTGGCACTCGGTGCTCGCGCATTACGGTCTCGCTCAGAAACAAGTGGAAACCTGGCTGGCGCACGACATCGCCGTGTTGCATCAGGTAGAAGCCCGCATCCGCCCGACAGTTCAAATCCCGCCTCAGACCATCGAGTCGTACTACCAGCAAACTTTCTTGCCCGAGTTGCGCAAGTCCGGGGCGCAGGACGTTCCCCTCGCACAGGTCTCCGGAAAGATCCGCGAGATCCTCACCGAGCAGAAAGTAAATGAGCTGTTCTCCTCCTGGCTGCAAGCGCTGCGCTCGGAAAGCAAGATCAACACTTCCGCCCCAACTCCTCCTCCGCCCACCGGAGGCCAGGGTTCGTGACCGAAGCCGACGCGAAGCCAACGCGCCGCAAGTGGTGGAAATATCTCCTCGTTCTCTGTCTGATGGGCCTGATCGCGTTCGGAGCGATCGCTTGGTACATGACCACTGACTCCTTCCAGGCTTACGTACGCGCCCGCATCGTTGGCGAAATTGAAAAAGCGACAGGTGGCCGCGTCGAACTGGGCACGTATCACACGATCCCGTTCCGCCTGCAGGCCGAAATCCGCGGCCTCACCATCCACGGCACAGAATCCGCCAACGATGTCCCTTTCGTTCACGCCGGTCGTGTGGTCGCCCGCATCCGGATCATTTCGCTGCTGGAAACCGAGTTCGGTTTCAAATCGATCGTAATTGAGCGTCCCGTCATCCACCTGATCGTTCATCCCGACGGCTCGACCAACATTCCTGTTCCCAGGGTTCAGCGCACGTCCACGAAAACACCTGTCGAGGAATTGTTCGACCTCTCCATTCGCAACCTTCAAGTGCGCGACGGCAACTTCCTTTGGAACGATCAGGCCACACCCTTCGATTTCGACGTGAACAACGTCTCGGCCGACATGACGTATTCGTTTCTCCGTGGACGCTATGAAAGCACTCTGAATCTGGGTCGTGTGAGTTCCCGCTATCGCGACTTCCAACCTTTCGCGTGGACGGCCGCCGCCCGTTTCATTCTCAGCAAGAACGAAGTGGAAGTGAGTTCGCTCAAGGTGGATACCGGCCGCTCCCACATCGATGCCAGTGGTAAAGTTCGTGACTTCGCCAAACCCGTCATCAGCGGTGACTACAAAGGCGCGGTCGATCTTGCGGAACTGGCTTTCATCACGCGCCAGAAAGAACTGCGCACCGGCTTCGTCGACATCAGCGGGAAGGGAACCTGGACCGCCGAGAAGTTTGCTTCCGAAGGCAAGTTCGCCCTGAAGAACTTCGAATACCGCGACGATCAAGTCGCGCTACGCGACGCCAGTTTGAGTTCCGATTTCTCGGTAAACGATCGCCAGCTGAAACTCGGCAAGTCACAAGGCCGCCTGCTGGGTGGCTCGATCGCCGGCGACGCCGAAATCACCAACTGGTTTCCAGCTTCCAAGCTCGATGGAGCGTCGGGCGTTCCCGCCCGACGGACGGGCGAGTCGCCCGTCTCGCCAGAATCGAAGAACCGCAACACAAAGCAACGCGCAAAAGAGAACGCGAAGGAAAGAAAGAGCGAAGAGCAGAAAGGACTGCTGCGCGTTCGCCTGAAAGACATCTCCGCCGGAGCGCTCGCCGCAGCCATCAGCACTCGCCAGTATCCGCTCGATCGCTTGAATCTCGCCGGTAACGCCGACGGCACCGTCGAAGCGCGTTGGACCGGTTCGCCCAGTCGCGCCGAAGCTGAATTCGCGGTGACCCTTGCACCTCCGGCCAAGCTTCGCGACGGCCAAATCCCAGTCACGGCCAATGCTCGTGGCACCTATCGCGCATCCGCCGACGAACTGGAACTAGCTCAGCTCGACCTGGCGACGCGCGCTTCGCAAGTGCATGCCAGTGGAAAACTCGCAGGAACTTCCTCACTGCAGCTGTCCGCTTCAACGTCTGACCTTGCCGAACTGCAACCGCTGATCCTTGCGTTAGGAGGACCCAGCCGCTTACCCGTGAGCCTGCACGGCAGCGCGCATTTCACGGGCGCCGCCAGCGGGAAAGTTTCTTCCGCCAGTTTGTCCGGCCACTTGCAGATCCAGGATTTCGACTCCATCCTCCCGGCTACCAGTCGAACTCCAGAACAGAAAGTGCATTGGGACACGCTCGCCGCCGACATCCAGATTTCGCCCCGAGTGCTAGCCGTTCGCCATGCCTCGGTCGCGCATGGCGACACGACCGCCCAATTCGACGTGTCCGCAAATATGACTCGCGGCACCTTCACTCCCAACGATGCTTTCACCGCGCACATTGATCTGCGCAACGCCGACGTCGCCGAAGTGCAGGCCATCGCCGGATACAACTATCCGGTCCGAGGCAAAGCGAACCTGACTCTGCAGGCTTCCGGTACCCGCGCTAAGCCTCACGCCGAAGGACACCTCCAGGTCGCCGACGCGATCGTCTACGACCAACCCCTGCACCAGTTCGAATCCGATTTGCGCCTCGCCGGAAGCGAAGCCTCGCTAAACAACATGCACGTCGCTTACTACGACGCGCAGGCCACCGGCGGGGGTGCCTACGACCTCGACACGCACACCTACCACTTCAATCTCACCGGAAAGAACTTCGACCTGACCCGCATCCCGCGCCTGCAGACCACGCGCGTCCCCATCGAAGGCCGCGTGGACTTCACTGCCCAAGGCTCCGGCACGAAAGACACGCCGGTCATCAACGCCAATATCCTGGTGCGCGATCTCACGCTCGACCGCGAGAGGGCCGGTAACCTGAATATCGATGCCGTCAGCCAAGGCCAGACCATCCATCTCACCGCTCGCTCCGAATTCGAGCACGCGCAATTCAATCTCGACGGAACCGTGCATGCCGGCGACGACTACCCGGCGGATCTCACCGTCCGCTTCAACCACTTCGATCTCGATTCCATCTTTCGCGAGTACCTCAACGGCCGCATCGCCGGACACTCTGGTGTCACCGGCGTAGTCCAGGTGCTCGGGCCATTGCGCAAGCCGCGCGATCTCGCGGTCACAGCCAATCTTGACGGCTTCGACGTAACCGTTGACGAAGTTGCGCTCAAGAACGAAGGCCCCATCAAGCTTTCGATGGCGCAGGAGATGGTCCGGATCGAGCAGTTCCGCATCGTGGGCGAGAACACGAACTTCACCGCGCACGGCACTGCATCTTTGGCGGGAGGCAACGATCTCGATCTCGCCGCCGAAGGCCACCTGAACCTGCAGCTGATTCAGACCCTGAATTCCAATTTCAGTTCCTCCGGCCAGGTCGACCTATCCCTGGCGATAACTGGGCCGATGGCCGATCCGCTGTTGCAGGGCAAGGTCAACGTCAATCACGCATCGCTCTCTTACGCCGACCTGCCCAGCGGCCTGAGCGACATGAACGGCACGCTCACGTTCAACAAGAATCGCCTGCAGATCGACAACCTGACCGCGCACAGCGGCGGAGGCACGCTCACGTTAACCGGCGGTGCGACCACCTACCAGGGTCAAATCAATTTCGACTTCAGTGCCAACGCACAAGACGTTCGGCTCCGCTACCCGCCGGGAGTAAGTTCTACCGCCGATGCCGATCTACGCTTCTATGGCACGCGCGAAGGTTCTACGCTGAGCGGCGACGTCACCATCACGAAACTCGCCGTGACGCCCGGCTTCGACTTTGCGGCCTACGCGGCCAGCAGTTCGCAATCGGTAGTTGTGCCACCCGCCACCTCGCCGCTGTATCGCGTCAAGCTCGACGTGCACGTGACGACCGCGCCCGATCTCCAGATGCAGACCGCCATCGCCAACCTTTCAGGCGACGCGGACCTGCGACTTCGCGGCACCGCCGCCAAGCCCGCCTTGCTCGGCCGCGTTGAAGTTCTGGAAGGTGAAATCAATTTCAACGGCGCGAAGTATCGATTGGAGCGTGGTGAAGTGTTGTTCCAAAGTCCGGTCAGCATCAAGCCGGTTCTCGACCTGCAAGCCACCACCCGCGTTCGCGACTACGACATCACGGTGAGCATCAACGGGGATACCAGCAAGCCCCTGAGCGTGAAGTATCGCTCCGATCCACCCTTGCCGGAAGCCGACATCGTGGCTCTGATTGCCGTGGGACAGACGCGCGAACAGTCCGCGCAGATGGCGCAGTCCGGAGACTCCGCCTTCAGCCAGACCGCATCGAATCTGATCCTGAGCGAGGCGCTGAACTCGACGGTGAGCAACCGCGTTCAGAAATTGCTGGGGATTAGTAAGATCAAGATCGACCCCCAAGGCTTGAGTACAGAAACGAACCCCACCCGGGGTCCACAGGTCACCATCGAGCAACAGATCTCCAACAACTTCACGCTCACCTACAGCCAGAACGTCTCCCAGGCCTCGCAACAGATCATCCAGGGCGAATATTACGTTCGCCGCAATGTCTCGATCGTTGGCACCCGTGATCAGAACGGTGTAGTGAGTTTCGACGTGAAGATTCGCCAGCGCAAGAAGTAGGCGGGTTCACTAAGTGCTGGCTAACGAAGGAATGGCGGAGAGGGTGGGATTTGAACCCACGATACCCGTTAAGGTATGTCCGCTTTCGAGGCGGATCGTTTCAACCACTCACGCACCTCTCCGCGTGAAAAACCGGGTCCATGGCTCGTGGTCAGGCGCCAGCGACCGTTCTTGTTTTGGATCTCTTTGTCGCCTCGATTAGCGACTGCCTTTCCTTCGCTCCCGAAAAAATGTCTGCAGCAGTTCTGCGCTGCGGCCCGCCAGCACTCCTCCCTGAACTTCCATGCGGTGGTTGAGCATTGGATGGTTCAGAACTTGCATCACCGAATGGACCGCTCCGGCTTTCGGGTCGTCGGCGCCGTATATTAAGCGCTTGATGCGGGCATGCACCAGCGCTCCCGCGCACATCGCGCAAGGCTCAATTGTAGCAAACAGATCACATTCCTCCAGGCGATGGTTACCTACGATCGCACCCGCCTCGCGCAATGCCACGATCTCGGCGTGCGCGGTCGGATCGTTGTCGGCGAGATTGCGATTCCATCCGCGGGCAACTACGCGGCCGTGGCAGACGACTACCGCACCCACGGGCACTTCTCCGATTTCCAGCGCGCGTTGTGCTGCGCGCAGAGCTTCTTCCATGAAGAGTTCATCGGACTGGATGCCAGTTTTATGTAGGTCGTCAGTCAAGGCGGATCGGGTGTGGCTTCGCGGCAAGATTCCGATTTCATTGTATCGAGGCCGGAACGCATGACAGGTCTTACCTATGCTTAAAGCGAAGACTGCGCATTAGAAGCCTCGAGCGGCGTCGTTGATGGCGCAGGTGGCTTTGGGATCGGGCGCCATGCCAAATTGCTCTCCACGGCCCTGAGAACGCCGGGAAACGGCATCGTGGGAGATGCTCGGACCGTGATTCAGCGTCCATGACCGTCCCTCTACGTGTTTTCAATAACTTAGCTTTTAGAGAATAGAGAACGCCCGCTGGTGAGCGACCTTTAAAGGAGGGCTCGTGCTTCGACGGTGCGGGAATTTCACGCGAAGTGTCAGAACAAATGGAGGACCGCTCGCAGGCTGTAGGGAAGGAGAAGCATAAGCCGTGGACCCTCCGCGACCAACAACCAGTGGCCCACGAAGATCGCTGGGATGGCTATCGCGAGCCAGCGCAGTTCGGTCCGGGATGTCAGCAACGCCTTCATGACCGTTCTACAGCTAGTACGCACGAGTGGGCGAGGAAGTTCCGTTGGGGAAGAACTCCACCCCTTTTTGAAAAATCACTTGGTGCGATGGAAGTTACTGTCTCTGCGGGTTTTGTGGTTTCGGAGCGTGACGCGCGGGCCGCCTTTGCGCTATGCTAACGGCGTCATGGGAATGCCGAACATTCTCCGCAAGGTGTTGCTGCTGGATCTGCTGCAGGGACTGAAAGTTACGTTCATGTACCAGGATCCGAAAGAGAACTACACCGAGCAGTATCCTCTGGAACGGCCGCAGGTGGCCGAGCGCTATCGCGGCGCGCCCCGATTGAATGTCAATCCGGATACCGACGAGACCATGTGCATTGCCTGCGATCTGTGTGCACTGGCTTGCCCTGAGCATTTGATCGTGGTCTCCAGCGAGCGCAACGAAAAAACCCGCCGCAAGGAACTCACCAACTTCACCTACGATTTGAGCCGCTGCATGTTCTGCGGGCTGTGCGAGGACGCGTGCCCGACCGACGCGCTCGAACTGACACAGGATTTCGAGCTGGCGAATTATTCCCGCGAAGACATGATCTGGGACCGCGAGACATTGGAGAAGGGCCCGCGGCCTACGGTTTACAAGAAGTAGACCTTTCAACAAGGCTGAATCGCTGCAGACACGGCGCCTGAAGGCGCCTTGTTTTTTTGCTCTGTTACGGCATGCCTGAAGGCATGCCCTGATACGAACCTTTTCCTGCCCCAGGGCGTATCGTGATACAGACCTTTGCGTGAAACGATCCAGAGTGGCGCCCCCTGCGCAGCAGAGACGGAGTGACTCAACCCTTCTCGTCCGCCAGCTTTCTTTCGGGCAGAAAGTACATCGCCGGGATCAGCACGTAGACGAAGTACGGAATGTAAATCGAGACGTGCGCCAGGCCTCCGGCTGTCAGATAAAGAAATCCCGAGAACAGGTTTTTGGTTTGGACGCGCGAGTGATACTCGCTCATCTCCGGATCGTCGCGGTGCTGGCGGACAAGTTCGATACGCAGCAGCCAGAAGGCGAATCCGCACATCGCGAGGTTGAAGCCGTAGAGCGACACCGGGAACGGAACGCGAGGATTGCGTCCCATGAAGTCGGTGACAAAGGGGATGAGCGACATCCAGAACAGCAGATTGAGGTTGGACCAGAGCAGCCCAGCCGTGACTTCGCGCACCGCGTGAATCAGGTGATGGTGATTGACCCACATGATCGCAACCACGAGGAAGCTGAGTGCGTAACTCAGGAAGATGGGCGCCTGTTTCAGGAGCGAGCCGAACGTGGGCTCGGCCGGATGCGTGAGTTGCAGCACCATGACGGTCACGATGATCGCAATCACGCCGTCGCTGAAGGCTTCGAGCCGGGTCGTACTCATCTTTCCGTTAGGCATGCGGGATCATAACAATCCGGTCGCAGGCTTGCGGGCTGACGCCCGCTGCGCGTGAATGTCGCCCCTATGGGGCTCGGGTCCCTGCCGTGTCTTACCCACCGCTTACGCGGTGGGCTAACATATGCCGCCCTGACGGGCTGGGTTCCCAGTGCGTTTGCTTTTTCCGAAGTGCCTATTAACTCTCGAAGAAACTGTATTGAGCGCCGCACCAAACGACTTAATGGCCAATCGCCGGTTGCTGTTGCGTCATGCAGTGCATCGCGCCGAATCCCCAAATTAAATCACCTGAGTAGATCGGAACAATCTCGCGAGTGGGAAAGACCTCGGCCAGCAGGTTGAGCGCGATGCGATCGTTGGGGCCGTTGAAGACCGGCACGAGCACGATTCGGTTGGAAATGTAGAAATTTCCGTAGCTCGCGGGCAGGCGTCGGCCTTCGAAGATGACCGGCGAAGGCATCGGGACCTCGACAATCTCGAACGACTTGCCGTGCTGGTCGGTGGAGGCTCTGAGGCGGCGCAGGTTCTGCTGCAAGGGCGCGTGATTCTCGTCGCGCCGATTGGGCTCGACCATGGTCAGGATGGTTCGTTTCGCGACGAAGCGGGTGATGTCGTCGACGTGGCCATGGGTGTCGTCTCCGGCAATGCCGCGGCCTAGCCAGAGCACTTTGTCGATCCCCAGATAGCTGGCGAAGACCTGCTCGTAGTCTCTCTTCTTGAAGCCGGGGTTGCGGTATTGAGTTTTGCTTAACAGGCACTCTTCGGTGGTCAGCAGAACTCCGGCACCGTTGCTGTCGATGGAGCCGCCTTCGAGGACGACGGGCCTGCCCCGGTAATGGGCAGGGAATTCGGTTGCATGTGCGGCTGCCCCCATGAGCGAGCCGATTTTCTCGTCGTGCCGGTAGTTCGGATATTTTGCCCAGGCATTGAAGCGCCACTTGATGGCGTCGAGAGAAGCCGAGCTTCGCCCAGCACGACGGGCAGGGCCCGCCGCTCCACTGACGAAGGTGCAGCCGCTGTCGCGGGTCCAGACGCGATCGGTGGGCCAGCGATGGAAGCGGACGTTTTTGTTCAGCGCATTGGCAAGGCGAAGCACCTTGCGCGCGGCCTTCTCGGACGCCGCGTCGTTGACGATGAGGTCGACGCGCTCGTGACGTGCGAGGTTGCGGATGATTTCCGCGTAGACCCATGGGATAGGTTCGAATTTTCCCGGCCAGTCACCGCGGAAGTGCGGCCAAGCGAGCCAGGTTGACGTGTGAGGCTCCCACTCAGCGGGCATGCGGGGACGAAGAGGCATACTTAAAGTGTCACTTGAAGTATATGGTTTTCTCTGCGTGCTCTGCGGCATTTCTCTGCGATCTCTGCGGTTTAAGATTTCTTGGTGATGGCTGTGCCTAACGTCCGGCTAATCAATCAACCGGCTGGTGATGGGTGCATAGCTGTCGATGCGGCGGTCGCGCAGGAAGGGCCAGTTGCGGCGGATGTCTTCGAGCTTGCGCAGGTCAACTTCGGCCGTGAGGATTTCTTCCTTATCGTGCGAGCCTTGCGCCAGAACGCGGCCAAAGGGATCGGAGATGAACGATCCTCCCCAGAATTCAAGGCCGTCGCCGGCCTTCGCCTCGTTGCCGCGTACGTTGCCGGTTTCAAAACCCACGCGGTTGACGACTCCAACATACACGCCGTTGGCAATGGCGTGGGCACGCTGAATTGTGCGCCAGGCATCGTATTGCGCTTCGCCGACCTCGGCCTTCTCGGCTGGATGCCAACCAATGGCAGTCGGGTAGAAGATCAAGGTCGCGCCCTGCAGCGCCGTCAGGCGAGCGCCTTCCGGATACCACTGGTCCCAGCAGACGAGCGTCCCGATTTTTCCTGCCTCGGTATCGAATGAGCGGAAACCTAAATCCCCGGGCGTGAAGTAGAACTTCTCGTAATAGAGCGGATCGTCGGGGATGTGCATCTTGCGGTAGATGCCGCGCAGTGTGCCATCGCGATCGAAGATGGCCGCCGTGTTGTGATACACGCCGGGCGCGCGCTTCTCGAACAATGATGCGACCAGAACGACGCCATGCTGCTTGGCCGTGGCGGAGAGTTTTTCAGTCGTAGGGCCGGGAATTGGCTCGGCAAGATCGAACAGGGAATGATCTTCGCGCTGGCAGAAGTACTGCGTCTGGAAGAGTTCGGGCAGGCAGACGACGTTCGCCCCTTTGCCGGCAGCGTCGCCCACGCGGGCTAGCGCCTTTTGAAGGTTGTCTTCCGGGCTGGGGCCGCACGACATCTGCACCAGCGCCACCGTGAACTTTTCTGGCGACAATCCCATTCTCCTCTCGACAGGGAGATAGCATAGCAAAGCTCGGGATCGGCAGTTGGGCGCGATCGAAAATCTTAAAACGCAGAGGGCGCAGAGAAGAGCCGCAGAGTACGCAGAGTGGCAAACGTAGCAGCTACGAATTTCCGATGAAAATATGCAGAGGGGATCGCGCAACAGAACCATTTCTGCCTTGGTCATTGGCGGCGGTTCGTGGGCTTCTAGTAGAGTAGTCCGTACACACAAGAAGACTTTTTGCCTGGAGGTGCGGGTTGAAGCACGGCAATCATGATAAGCACAGTCATCCGGAGAAGCACTCGAACGGGAATGTTGATGGGGCGGGGATCGACCGCAAGCTGCATAATCCGATCGAAGACAAGCTGATTCCGCTGGAGCCGCTCGATCTCGGCAAAGTGCGCTCGATTGACGACCTGGTGCGTGCCATGTCGCGGACAGCGTTTACGGGCCGCCAGATGGGCGAAGCTGCGGACGTGCTCGAGGCTATGGCGCGCGACGAAGAATGTTTCGTCGTGATGACGCTCGCGGGCGCGATGACCGTGGCCAAGCAGGGGCTGATCATCGCCGATCTGATTGACCGCGGCATCGTCAACGCCGTGGTCTCGACCGGTGCCTTGATGGCGCACGGGCTGGTCGAAGCAACCGGGCGTGCCCACTTCCGCGTAAATCCTGAAGTGTCGGATGAAGTTCTCTACGAGCAGGGCTACAACCGGGTGTACGACACGCTCGAGCCGGAGCAGAACCTCGATGACGTGGAAGAAGTCATGTCGGAGATTCTGGAAGGCTGGGACCACAACGAGGTGATGTGCTCGTTCAAGCTGAATCACACCATCGGAGCGCACCTGTCCCGGACGGCGAAAGATCAGCGCGGCATTCTTAAGTCGGCGTACGAACAGGGCGTACCGGTATTTGTTCCCGCGTTTACTGACTCCGAGCTTGGACTGGACGTCGCTCTAAACAACCGGCTGCGGGAATCGACCGGGCGGCACAAAATTCGCTTTGATCCGTTCGTCGATCTGGAGCATTTCGCGGCCACGCTGCTCCGGCAGAAGAAACTTGGGATTCTGACGATCGGCGGCGGCGTGCCGCGCAACTGGTCCCAGCAGTTCGGTCCGTTCATCGAATTGCGTCATCGACGCCTGGGGGAGAACGTGCCTTTGAAGCGCTATCACTACGGTGTCCGGATTTGCCCCGAGCCGGTGTATTGGGGCGGATTGTCGGGGAGTCCGTACAGCGAGGCGATTTCGTGGGGCAAATTCGTGCCGCCAAGCGAGGGTGGGAAGTTCGGCGAAGTTTTCGTGGACGCTACGGTTGGGCTGCCGATTATCGTGGCCGCGGTGTTCGAGCGGCTGGACAAAGACAAAACCGGCAAGGGGAAGGCCAAGAAGAAAGTGGCCGCCAAGTAGGGACAATCGGCTTTGGCGGGAACTTACGTTCTTTCGGCCGCGCCGCCAGGTTGCAGCGGACATCGCGCAAGATCTACATCGCATGTCTATGCGGACGAATAACATTGCACTCCAGAATTTCGCAGCCCAATACGCAGCCGCCTGGTGCAGCCAAAATCCGGCGAGCGTCGCTGCTTGCTATGCAGTGGACGGCTCTCTAACCGTCAACGGTGGCACTCCGGCAGTGGGGCGAGACGAGATTGCAGAGGTAGCCAAATCGTTCATGACAGCGTTCCCGGACATGCGTGTAATCATGGACGAGTTGCGCGTGCAAGGCGCCGGCACCGAGTTCCACTGGACGTTGATCGGCACCAACACCGGGCCCGGTGGTACCGGACATCGGGTTCGCATCAGCGGCTTCGAATCTTGGCAGATCGGCCCGGATGGGTTGATCGCCACCTCACAAGGCCAATTTGACGGTACCGAATACCAACGACAACTCGAGCGCGGGGTGAAGGAGGAGCACTAGCGTATAGGCGTTCAGGCTTCTTTGAGGGGCCGAACCGTCCTACCGAGGGGAGATGAGTAGCGATCCACTCTGCGAAACCAATTTCAAGGGCTCGGCCAAAGCCGAGCCCTTTTTGTGCAGTCGTGAAAAATGTAACTAGGGTGAACCTCACTCGTCAGTCGAAAATCAAAACAGCCGAGGCGATCACCGTCGTCCACAATCCCCGCTTGTCGCCGACCGCTGACTGCGTCACGTTGGCGGTGCGGACAATTTTGTTCGACAGGCGGTAGATCTGCTTTTTCTCGTCCCAGGAACGGTCGGGATCGAAATCCACGTTCAACGTGGTAGCCAGCATTTCCGCAGCCAGTTCCTCGGCGTAGTCTCCGGCGGCGTCTTCCGACTCGCCGAACGAATGGTGCTCGCTCAGGTAGCCGTAAGTGTTGCGGTCGGAGGGAATGGCCACGCCGATGCTGGAAGCCAGGAGGCGGTGGGGTTCGCGGGTGCTGTTTTCCGCTACTACCGCGAACACGACTTCGCCCGGATGCAGGAACTTCAAGCCTGTGGCGCGGGGCACGAGCTTGCAGTTGGGCGGGAAAATCGAGGAGACCCGAACCAGGTTTTGAGCGGCAATGCCTGCGTCCCGCAGGGCCAGCTCGAAGGAAGTGAGACGCTCGCGATGCTTTCCGACTCCCTTGGTGAAAAAGATCCGCTTCGGGACCATGTCCTTACTCAATTCATTTGCCTCCAGTAGCACGAAAGAATTCAGGAAAACGCAAATCTAACATAGCGATTTGTGAACGTTGGATGAAAAGTGCGGGAGAGAGCAAGAAAAATTACGGGAGCCTCGCCGAGGCTCCCGGGACGCGCGCTCGATTTGTTGGACTATTTTCCGGCGCCGACCGAGGCGACCTCGATGGTGTCGCCGTTGAGCGTGCCTTTCACGGTGGTGGAGGTTCCGGCGGCCTTGTCGAGGCTGGCCAGGGTGGCCTTGTCGCTCGAGTCGAGCGTGTAGACCTTGTCGCCGACCACCAACGCGTACTTGGAGCCCTTGCTGACACAGGCGCGGGTGCAATCGGCTTCCGAGCCCGACATCATGTGGTGGGCGCCGCACATGGCGTCGCTCACGGTACCGGTGAAGCTCTGTGCTTTGTCGGCGGCTAAGGCGGTGGCAGCCACGAGCAGGACCGCCAGAATAAGTGCGAATTTCTGAGTACGACTCTTCATTCCACAATCTCCTGCAAAAATAGGACTCGATTTTCACCCCATGTTTCGGGTCCTGGGATGTAGTTAGACTAACAGAGACAGTCGCCAGTCACTAGTCGTCAGTCTTCAGCGAATCCTTCGATTGCCGCAGCCGTGGGCGATCTACCGCGCAGAACGTCAGCACAGAACTTAGCTTTTGCTGACGACTGACGAGGAGACTGACGACTAGTCCGGCGGCTTGATTCCGTAGCGCAGCGATACGTCGACGGTCTTGTCTTCTTCATTCACGCCCTCATGAATGCTGATGGTCCAGGTGACGTCGCGGGAGAGCAATTTGATCGTGTCCTGAAAGAAGCGCTGAGGATAGGTGGAGTCGTAAGGATCGGTTTCGCGGAGCGTCCAGGCTTCCTGAAGGCGATCGACGGTCTTCGGGTCGAGCCCCTGAATGTCGAGGTCGCCGAGATGGAAGACGTCTCCTTCGGAGACAACCAGCGTGTAGGCGACGGTTTTCGCCGCTTCGTCGAGCTTGGCCTCGGGCTTCACCTTGGCCATCATGTATCCCTTCGTGCCGTAGAGCGTGTGGACGGCCTCGATGTCGGTCTTGAGCTCCGGAGCATTGGCAAGATCGCCCGGCTTGGCGTGAATGAGAGCCTGCAGCTTGTCGGTGGAGAAGATCTTATTGCCTTCCCACTTGATGTCGGAGATTTTGTACTGCGCGCCCGGAGCGACGGTGAGTTGCACAGCGATCTGGGTTTCGTCGGCAGTTTCGCCGGCGACCTTCGGCTGAGGATCGGAAATCGTGGCGTTGAGATATCCGCGCGCCTGGTAAATGGGTAGCAGGGAGGTTTGTGCGAACGTCAGGACCGCGGACCGCGAATAGTCTTTCCCGATGAGTTTTTGAGACGCCGCTTGGAGATCGGGTAGCTCTTCTGATCCCGCACTCTGAAAGGTGATGTCGGCGACGCTCATGGTTACACCAGTGACGCGGAAGTTGATGGCGTCTACCGGACCGCCGGGTTCCTTGGATTCGCGGACATACTCGGCGCGAGCGGTGACGTTAAAGGGAACGAGCAGGTTCTGGAGGATGTCGGAGATCTGATCTGAGAGGGTCCCGCCCAGGGGGACTTGTCCCTTAAACAGCGGCAGCTTCTCGTGGATGCGGGCGAGCAACTCGCCGTCGTTAAACCAGACAAAGTTTTCGAAATGCGCTGGAACCAGCTTGTCGCTGTCGGTGAGTTCGAGATCGACCCTGGTGCCGTTGGGAACCGCGGAGTAGCTGTAGGAAATGTCGCTGAACAATCCGGAATCGTTCAGTTGGTGGGCAGCTTTATTGAAATCGGCTTCGGTAATGTTCGCTCCGATTTCAAGGCCCGAAGCGGCAATTACTTCCGCCTGCGTGTAGCGCTTGGTGCCGCCAACATGAATGGCAGCCAGCTTTCCCTTGATAGGGGTCGGCTTGGCAGCAGGTTTGTTGGCTGTTTGGCCGATGGCAGCAATGCTGAGGAGGATGAATGTCAGGATTCGCGCGGACTTTATCACGTACGTGATTTTATCGGATTCAAACGGGCAGGAAGGCTCGAAGCAGTCCCTGCAAGGTAAATGAACGGCGGTTCAGTAGAAGCTGGCGATTGTGGAATCCCACCCTAAAGCGCAAAGAACGCGCTTTAGGATGGAGCACCCGGCCGCACTGGGGCCGCTCGCAGGTGAGGGGTCACCGGCCGCGCTTGGTTGTTTCGAGGGCCGGGTCGAGCGCCTTGATCTTGACCGCCGTGTCGATGAAGACCAATGCTGCGCGGCTCAAAGCTTTGTCTTTGCGAAACACCAAGGCCAGGTCGCGGCGAATGTGGGCATCCGAGATGGGGATAATTGCGAGTGTATTGGCGCGGACATCTTCGGCGACATTCGAGCGGGCGATGAAGCCGACGCCGACGTCGGCGGCGACGAAGCGCTTCAGCAGTTCGCTCGAATCGAGTTCCATGGAGATCTGCGGCTTCATCCGACGCTCATGGAAAAGATTTTCGAGGGCATCGCGGGTGTGGCCGCTTTTCGGCATCAGGAGAGGGAAGGCGCCGACTTCTTCGATCGTGACGGACTTCAGCCGGGCCACCGGGTGCTGCGGCGGAGCGATAACCACGAGTTCGTCGCGATGAATCGGAACGATGGTGAGGCGCGGATCGGTGACGGGCAGCGAGACGACGCCGAAGTCCACCGAGTTGTCGATGACGGAGTCGAGGGTTTTGGCGTAGTCGGCGCGCTTGATGCCCACCGAGACGTCGGGATAGTTCTTCTTGAATTCGGCGAAGACTTCGGGGAGAACGTGCAGGCAGGTGCCTTCGTTGGCGCCGACGACGATTTCGCCACGGGGAATGCGTTCGGTCTCAGCGATGGCGATACAGATCGCACGGCGCGCTTCGATGGTGTCCTCAGTGTATTTCAGGAAAAGCTTGCCGGAGGCGGTCAGGGAGACTTTTCCGCCCGAGCGGTCGAGCAGGCGAGCACCGACCTCTTCCTCCAGAGCACGGATCTGCGAGGAGACCGCGGGCTGCGTGCGGTAGCGCTTCTCCGCGGCCCGCGAAAACGAGCACAGTCGGGCGACTTCCAGAAAAGTTTCCAGTTGGTCGAAGTCCATTGTGTCGGTCGGCTGCTCCAGCAAGATGGAGGAGGACAGCTACTCCTCTTGCGGTCTGGTAGTGCGAGACGGTGTTGTTCTTCGGCCACTATCATAAACGGTTCGAATCGGAAGCATTGAAACAATCAATTGGCTATCTGCGGCGGAACGCTTGTAGGATGCCGTCAACCGAGAATTGGCGTGAGAAGCAGGGCTTGTGTCGCGGCCCTGCACTTCTTCTCCACCGGTCGCCAAAATTCCTTCCAGGGGTTGTGGGCACCCCTGCGGATAAACTCCGCTTATTCCCTCTATAAAAACAATCAATTTCGGTGGACTTGGCGCGGCTTCTACACTCTAACGGCGACTTACGAACAGCTGCGCCATTTCCTTCGATCCTGATCTGTGGTGGTCGGCGAGGACTTCAAAGGCTTCCACCACGGAGGCACAGAGGTTCATAGAGGGAACCGGGCGGCTCATAAGTTGTCGATCTGTTTGACGCACTTACAATAGCGTCTTTGTGGTTCTGGAAGGGAAAGAATGTCGGACCCGCAGCTGGTTCTGGACTTTGCAAAACGAAACGATGTCAAGATTCTGGACTTAAGATTCACCGACCTTCCGGGGCTGTGGCATCACATTTCGTATCCCATCGAGCAACTCAGCGAAGCCTCGTTCGAAGAGGGCTTCGGCATGGATGGCTCGTCAATTCGCGGATGGGCGGCCATCCACGAAAGCGACATGCTGCTGATTCCGGACCCTGCCTCGTATCTGCTCGATCCGTTCACGGAAGTATCGACGCTGGTGATGATTGCGGACGTCATCGACCCGGTGACCAAGCAGCGCTATGACCGCGATCCGCGCTACATCGCGCGCAAGGCTGAGCTTTACCTCAGCGCAACGGGCTTGGCCGATACGGCGTACTTCGGGGCGGAAGCGGAATTCTTTATCTTCGATAGCGTGCGCTTCGATCAGCGCGCGCAGCATGGGTTCTACTTCGTCGATGCGGAGGAAGGCCGCTGGAATTCCGGAAGAGTAGAGAACAATCTCGGCTATCGTCCGCGCTACAAGGAAGGTTATTTCCCCGTACCGCCCACGGACCACTACCAGGATCTGCGCAGCGAGATGGTGGTCACGATGCAGAACGCCGGGATGACGGTGGAGTGCCATCATCACGAAGTGGCAACGGCAGGCCAGACGGAGATCGACCTGCGCTTCAATTCGCTGGTGAAGTCGGCCGACAACATGCTGCTGTTCAAGTACATCGTGAAGAACGTCGCCAATCAGTACGGCAAGACCGTGACGTTCATGCCGAAGCCGATTTTCGGCGACAACGGCAGCGGAATGCATACGCACCAGTCGCTCTGGAAAGACGGCAGGCCGCTGTTCGCCGGCGATGGCTACGCGGGCCTCTCGCAGATTGCGCTGTGGTATATCGGCGGGCTGATCAAGCACGGGCCGGCACTGGCGGCTCTGATTGCGCCGACGACGAACTCGTACAAGCGGCTTGTGCCGGGATTTGAGGCTCCGGTGAACTTGGCTTATTCAAGACGGAATCGCTCGGCGGCATGCCGGATTCCGATGTATTCGTCGGCCCCAAAGGCGAGGCGCGTCGAGTTCCGGCCCCCTGATCCGAGCTGCAATCCGTACCTGGGGTTTGCCGCGATGATGATGGCCGGGCTGGATGGGATCGAGAACAAGATGGACCCGGGGCCGCCACTGGATAAAGATGTTTACGATCTTAGTCCGGACGAACTGGCCAAGGTGCCCTCGATGCCAACCTCGCTCGAAGACGCGCTGGATGCGCTGGAACGGGATTCGGGTTTCTTGCTGAAGGGCGATGTATTCACCGAGGAACTGCTGCGGGCGTATCTGGAATATAAGCGGGAAAAAGAAGTTGAGGCCGTGCGGTTGCGGCCTCACCCTTACGAGTTCCTGTTGTACTACGACATCTAGTCCGTTTGTCGATTGGGCGAGGGCGAGACGCCCTCGTGACTGCCGGCGGGCCCCTTCGACTCCGCTCAGGGCAGGCTGCCGGCGCTACGGTTTCACGCTACAATGGCGCGCTTGCTGGAGCGTCCCCAATGCGTGAGGCTCTCTCCGGAAGCACGACTATCCAACGGAGCTTTCATGAAACGTGCGCTGAGTCTGCTTGGCCTGCTTTTATTCTGCCTATCTATCGCGACTGCACAACAAAGCCCCACTTCAGCCGTGAGCGGGGGACGGCTTTTCTTTCCCCGCAACTTCATCTGGGGATACAGCCAGTTCGATGTCGCTCCTCCGCACAACGAGCCCGACCCGAATCTTTGCGCAGCCAATGCCGGAGATTTCGGCGGCAAGGATGCGCCCTGCAACGCGTTCGCCCGTTACATGCTGTCGGGGTATGTGGAGGTGCGGCCCTTCGCGCGGACGGAATTACGCCGGCTGTTCTTTTTCGGGGCGCCCAATTTTCTCTTCGGCAAGAACATTCCGCACACGTTGTACACGTGGTCGCCCGCTGCGATTGGGTGGGAGCGATCATGGGGGGCGGGCATCACGATCGGCCGCGGCTTCGAGCTACGCGTGACGCAGCATTTTCTGTTTCAACGTTTCGGGGCGCGGGATCGGTACCTGGGAACGGCGGACCTTGGCTTGAACGGGCCATGGGGACGCTACAACGTCATTGGAGTGCGGAAGTATTTTGGACATCGGGATGCGGATTAGTCGTGTGCGGTTACCTTGCCCGACTTTTGTGCGGTCGTTGAACCAGTCTTGTGAATTGGTTCCACTGAGGACAAGGATCAGAGAGGCTGCGAAAAGGCTCGAAGGGGCAAACGCTCACCTCAGGCGCTGAAGCGCGGGCACGTTTTGTAGGATGCAGCGGCACGACTGAAGTCGTGCCCTTCCCACGAGCTCCCGAATTGTGTTCCCGCAGCCCGCAAACGATCAAGCCGCGCGTGCGTAGACGGGCGCCGGGCGTCGACGACGGCGGACCAGCCACACGATCAGAGCAATGACTCCGCCAAGAACGAGGAAGGGACTCAGAACCATAATGTAGAACCAGGCGGCGCCTTCCATCACGGTGACGTCGCCTGCGACGCTGGCGGTCGGCGGCCGACGCAATTTGCCGCCGAGCACGGTCAGCTCACCGGCTACCTTCGTGTCATTGCCCAGTCGCACGTCGCCGAGCATGGCCGTCAATTCGCCTCCTACCATTGCGCCATCCTGGAGGATGATGTTGCCGTGAAAGGTTGTGATTTCGCCGCCAACCTGCCCTTCCACGTAGACCGAGCAATTGAAGCAGGTCACGTCGGCAGCTTTCTGGTCAGCACCGATACGGACGTCGCGGCCGAACTGCGTAATCTCCGACCCATCGTTCTTGGCAAAGGCGGAAGGAACTGCGAGGGCCAAGGCTAAGGCCAGTATGGCTAAGTGCTGAAGGCGTGCAAAACTCATGATTTACCCCTGAATTCGGCTGGGAGACGGCTGAACTGCAACACTGCGATTCTAGCTTGCGCCAGAACGATGTCAAGGCAGGGAGATTTCTCGTTAACCCTCAATGAGCGTCGGCCAGAAACTTGCCGATGTTGTCGTTCAAGAATTTTTCGTCTGCTGGACTGCCACCCGCCCCGGCGGTGTGTCCCCAAAGCGACGGAATCGGCAGCAGCGTCACGGTACGCATGAACGCGGCCTCGTAGCGCGCGTCGCCCACGGGGAAGTAGAGGTCGGTTTCCGAGGGCATGTAGAGGAATGGGACCTTGACTGATCCCAGAGCCTTGGCTACGTCTCCGCCGAAGCCCGGCGTGGCTCCTACGTCGTGCTTCTCCCAGGTACGACACTGGAGGATCAGATCATTAGCATCGGCGCCTGGGATGAAGTTCGTGCGGAATTCGTTGAGGGTGGACTCGAACGTCGTGCCCGGTTTCGCACCTTCGCGCCACAGTTCCTTGCGCCACCATTCCTGGGAAAACAGCCAGGCGGTCCAGACGACGCCGAAGGCTTCCAGTCCCTTTTTTGGTGGGGAAGTGTAGTCGCCATTCTGGAAGGCGGCGTCTGCGGTGAGGGCGGCAATCTGGCCTTCGAGCCTCACATACCCGTGGGGATATGTTTTGGCAGTGCCCGCGGTGGCCACGATGCGATCGGCAAAATCCGGATAGCTCACTGCCCACTGAAAGGCCTGCTGCGCACCCATGGAGAAGCCGATGATCGCGCGCAGGTGGGTGACGTGGAGTTCTTCGGTCAGGAGTTTGTGGACGGCCTCCACGTTGTCGCGAATCGTCGTTACCGGAAAGCGCGGCCCGTGGTAAGGCTCCGGAGTGTTACTCGGCGACGACGAGTGGCCGTTGCCGAAAAGCTCTGTGGTGACGAGGAACAGCTTTGAGGTATCGAGCGCATGGCCCGGGCCGATGAGCCACTCGTATCCGTGATAGTCGGCCATGTAGTGCGAGGGCAGCAGGATGACGTTATCGTGTGCGGCATTGAGGTGACCGTAGGTACCGTAGACCACGCGCGCCTTGGGCAGCGTCACGCCGCTTTCGGTCTTGAAGTTGGCGATGACGAATTCGTGAGGCTCGCCGGTTTCCGGTTTCGGCGCAGAGGAGTCCTGACCCAGTGCACCGCCGACGAAGAGAGAGAAGCAAAGCACTGGGATCGAGCAGCGCGCGATGGCAATTCCCATAGAGAACGGTCCTCCCGACTCGCGGCGAGATTCTAGCATCGCGCGCTGGAACCTCTGAGAATGTTTGATCGGTCGTCGTGTTTTGTTCGGTCCTTTTTCAGTTCCGACTCTTTGAAGAAAATCTCAAAACGCAGAGCTCGCGGAGAACTGCCGCAGAGAGCGCAGAGAACAGCTCTCAACTTGTCTGAGCACTCTCGAGGGCTGTCTCCTTAGGGGAAATCGCGGCTTTTCTCTATAATGTAGGGTTTTCAACCAGTCAAGGAGCAAGCAATGGGGGAGTCGTTTAACGGAGTTGCCGTGCCCGCCGACGGAGCGCGCATTACCTACAAAGACGGGCAGTACTTGGTGCCTGATAATCCGGTCATCCCGTTCATCGAGGGGGACGGCACGGGGCGCGACATCTGGAAAGCTTCGGTGCGCGTGTTCAACGCGGCGGTCGAGAAGGCTTACAAAGGCCAGCGGAAGGTTGCGTGGTATGAGGTATTTGCCGGCGAGAAGGCCAAAGCAAAGTTCGACAACTGGCTTCCCGATGACACGATCGGTGCCATCCGCGAGTTTCGCGTGGCGATCAAGGGACCGCTGACCACTCCGGTGGGCGGCGGCATTCGCTCACTGAATGTCGCCCTGCGGCAGATTCTTGATCTTTACTCGTGCGTGCGGCCCGTGAAGTACTACAAGGGCGTCCCCTCACCCGTAAAGCATCCAGAGCGCATGGACCTGGTGATCTTCCGCGAGAATACCGAAGACGTGTATGCCGGGATCGAGTGGGAACAGGGGACTGCGGAAGCCGCGAAGCTGATCGAGTTTCTGAATAAAGACATGCTCAAGGGCGGCAAGAAGCAGGTGCGATTGGATTCGGGCGTTGGCATCAAGCCGATTTCAGTGAGCGGCACAAAGCGGCTGGTGCGGATGGCGATCAAGCATGCGCTTGAAACCGGCCGGAAGAGCGTCACGCTGGTGCATAAGGGGAACATCCAGAAGTTCACCGAAGGCGCGTTCCGCAAGTGGGGATACGAGCTTGCCACGCAGGAATTTCGCGACCAGGTCGTCACTGAACGTGAAAGCTGGATTCTCGATAACAAGGACAAGAATCCCAATCTGTCGGTCGAAGAGAACGGGAACCTGATCGAGCCGGGACTCGAATTCGCGCCGCCGGAGTTTGGCCAATCGGTGTTTAAGGAAGTCAAAGACGTGCTCGACGCGATCTACAAGACGCACGGTAACGGCGCATGGAAGAAAAAGCTGATGATCAACGATCGTATTGCTGACTCCATCTTCCAGCAGGTGGTGACGCGCGCAGATGAATATGCAGTGCTGGCTACGCCGAACCTGAATGGCGACTACATCTCTGATGCGTGTGCCGCGCAAGTGGGTGGGCTTGGGATTGCGCCGGGTGCCAATATCGGCGATGGCTATGCGATTTTCGAAGCAACCCACGGGACTGCTCCCAAGTATGCCGACAAGGACGTCATCAATCCGGGATCAGTCATTCTGTCGGGCGTGATGATGTTCCGCTTTCTGGGCTGGAACGAAGCCGCGGATCTGATCGAGCGCGGCATGGAGAGCACTATCGAGCAGAAGCTGGTGACCTATGACTTCGAGCGCCTGATGGAAGGCGCCAAGAAGGTCAAGACCAGCGAGTTCGCCGGCCACATCATCGACAACATGGGCGCGGGAGTTTTGGTATAGCCCCGCGAACAGGCATGTCTTTGCAGGGGCCGTTTGTATTCACGAATTTTGATTTGGCTGAAAGCTGACAGCTGAGAGCTGAGAGCTACTCCGGAGAGGACTCATACATGCGAAAAAAGGTAACGATTGTTGGTTCTGGAAATGTCGGCGCTACTGCCGCCCACTGGATTGCTTCCAAGGAGCTCGCGGACGTTGTACTCATTGACATTGTGGAAGGTGTGCCCCAAGGCAAGGGTCTCGACTTGCTCGAGGCTATGCCGATTGAGAAGCGCGACGCGCATATTATCGGTACGCAGGATTATCGCGACACCGCGAATTCCGACATCGTCGTCATTACAGCAGGCATCCCTCGTAAGCCTGGTATGAGCCGCGACGACCTGCTCAACACAAATCACGGCATCATGAAGGCAGTTGTCGGCGAGGCCGTGAAGTACTCCCCAGACTGCATTCTGATCATCGTGTCGAACCCGCTGGATGCCATGGCGCAGGCCGCGTACAAGCTAAGCGGCTTCCCGCGAGAGCGCGTGATCGGTATGGCGGGCGTGCTGGATTCGGCGCGCTTCCGGACGTTTATCGCGGAGGAGTTGAAAGTCAGCGTCGAGAACGTAACGGCCTTTGTGCTGGGTGGACACGGCGATACGATGGTGCCTCTGGCCCGTTACTCCACCGTGGCGGGAATTCCGATCACTGAACTGCTGGACGCAACGACAGTGGAAAAACTCATTCAGAGGACGCGTGATGGCGGGGCGGAAATCGTGAAGTATCTCAAAACTGGATCGGCGTATTACGCACCCTCCGCAGCGGTGACCGAGATGGTCGAGGCGATTCTGAAGGACAAGAAAAAGATCCTGCCGTGCGCCGCGTATCTGGAGGGCGAATACGGAATCAAGGGCTTATACGTTGGAGTTCCAGTGAAGTTGGGTGCGAAGGGGATTGAGCAGATCATCGAGATCAAGCTGACGCCGCAAGAGAAGACGGAACTCGAGAGGAGCGCTTCGGCCGTGAAGGAACTTGTCGGCGTGATTGGGGTTTAACAGTTCTGTCTCGTCCAACTTCTATGGTTGCCCACCAGAAGGGAAAACCCAAGTGATCTCCCTGATGTGTGGATTCTGTGCCCGCATCACTGGACTGTCTGAATCGAAGCTGAAATCAGACGGACCCTTCGGCTTGGTTCCTTTGGTCGGAGAGGACTCCAGCGACAGAAACACGCGACCATCTCCTTGAAACTCTTTGTCTAGCACGCCTCCTTGCCATGAGGTCAGTTGCTGGGCCATATCTGTCCCATCGTTCGTCAATGACCAGCGAAAGGGCCGGCCGTTGACGTGCTGCAGTTGGGACGCAGTCGTTCCCAGCGAAATTCCGTGGACAGCGTGCCAGCGGCTTACTTTACCTCGAATTGTGACGGAGCTAGGGTCCGCCCTTCGCGACGGATCCTTCCACAAAATCTCGATCTTACGTTCCGAGTCGTTCGGGAAGAGAACGGTTTCGGTTACCATTTCCCCGTCACCGATGTCGGCATCTTGATCTACAACGTTCGAATCCCCGTATAACTTCACCAGGTCCTCTCGCGTGGTGTTCACGCTTATTGATCCTTTTGCTCCGCTCGCGAGAATAAGCCAAGGATCGGACTCCGCCTGTCCGAGTGCAGATGGCAGAAACAGAACGACAAGTGCGGCCAGACGGAAAAGACTCGTGCCGAGAGCATGCGGTCGCTCCTTTAGCCTCGTGTTCGCAGCCATCGCGATGTCCCCTTTTAACTGTAGATCTTGGCCGGAAGCATGCTTCTGGGCTAGTTACTTTCGGGCTGGCTACAAGGAAATCGCGGAATTCGATGCGGCGGATTGAAAAGCGCGATGCGCCGCATTTGATCAGCGGCCCCGGAAGCGATGTTAGACGCGCTCGATGGTGACCGACTGAATAACCACATCCTTCGCCGGCCGGTCCTGCCGGCCCTTCGCCACTTTCGAAATCTTGTCGACCACATCCTGTCCTTCAACTACCTCTCCGAAAATAGTGTGCTTGCCCGTGAGCCACGCTGTGGGCGCAACCGTTATGAAAAACTGCGAGCCGTTCGTGTTCGGCCCCGCATTCGCCATGGCGAGCTTGCCCTTCTGGTCGAACTTGTGCGGAGAGTTCCGGGTTTCGTCTTCGAATTGATAGCCGGGGCCACCCATGCCGTTTCCGGCGGGGTCGCCGCCTTGAATCATGAAGTCGGGAATCACGCGATGGAAGATGGTGCCGTCGTAGAGGCGGTCTTTGCTCTTCTTGCCGCTGACGGGATGCGTCCAGTCGCGCTTACCTTCGGCCAGTTCGGTAAAGTTGGCGACGGTCTTGGGAGCATCTTTCTCGAACAGGCGGCAGACGATCGTTCCTTCCGTGGTCTGCAGCGTTGCATAAGTGCCGGGTTGGCGAGCCATGAGAATCCTTTCGTGAGTTGGCTAGAAATAAAAAAGCTTGTTGGCCGTTCGTTGTCGGCTGCGGCCTATTTGGGTGGCGTCGTTGGAGCGGTGGAGGCCTTGACACCCGTCGTCGGCTTCTTCACCGCAGGCTTGGCGGGAGCCGCGGCCGCCGTTCCTCCCGCTTTCACAATCGAGATATGATTGATTTTCACTGGCTTCAAGGGCCGGTTGTCGCCGGGATCGCTGGCCATGCGGGCAATCTGCTTCACGAGGTCGACGGCTGCGTCGTCGCACTGACCGAAGATGGTGTAGCCACCGTTCAGGCTCGGATAGGGAACTTCGGTGATGAAAAACTGCGATCCGTTGGTGTCAGGGCCAGCGTTGGCGTAGGCGAGGCGGCCTGGACGGTCGAAGTTCAGATCCGGCGACGTCTCATTCTTGAATTTGTAGCCGGGATCGCCACGGCCTGTTCCTTCGGGATCGCCACCCTGAATCATGAACGATGGAATCACACGATGGAAGACTGTTCCGTCGTAGAGCGGCACGCCGTGTTTCTTAGCGTGAGTGGTGGGCATCGTCCAGTCCTTTGTGCCGGTGGCAAGGCCGATGAAGTTAGCCACGCCGATGGGAGCGGTTTTGGGGAACAGGGTGCAGGTCATTTTGCCGGCAGTCGTGTCGATGATGGCGATGGGATCTGGCGCGTCAGCGTCAGCAGGAGCGGATTTTGCGGCTGCGCGGTGGGGCGGGGTGGTAGTTGCAGGTTTCGCTTGCGGCCAAGCCGAGCAGCAAAACGCGACGCTGACGAGGGCAAGCCCGAGTGTTCGTTGCATGCAGACTCCTTGGAGAAATGAATTGGCGTTATTCGGGATACAAGAATTGTACGACACCGGCGAGGTTCGATAGATAGCACGGGTTGCGCGTTCGATGGTTGAAGGGTGGCTCACTTGAGAGCTAACCTCATGGGCTGAAGCCCCTGCTTTTTGCATCCAGCGGCCCGGCTGAGCCGGGCCCTTCCCGAGTTGCGGGAGATTGGGACAGTTCGCAAACTGAAATCTACTGGGAGATTCGGGTTTTGCAGCCCAACGCTCCCTGCTTATTTCTGCACGGACGGCTGTGTGGCCTGCATCTGGGCAGCAACGCGCTCCACTTCGCGGAACACTCGAAGCAGGTTACCTCCAAGAATCTTGCGGATGTCGTCTGCCGAATAGCCACGGTCCAGCAGGGCCTGCGTAATTTTCGGCAGATCAGCGGCTGAATTCATGCCGGCCGGAGTCGCTCCGCTCACGCCATCGAAGTCCGAGCCCAGTCCGACGTGATCGACACCGGCAACTTTAGCGATGTGATCGATCTGGTCGATGAGCACGCTGAAGGGCGGACGCGGAATCTTCCCGAGCCACTCCCGTTGAATCTGGTCCTCATCTACGTAGGTGATTGGTTGGCCTGCCGCGCGCTTTTTCGCAAGTGCGACCTCGACCGCAGCATCCCGGTCCTTGGCTTGGGCGTCGGAAGCTTCCAGATACTTCGCATCGTCGAAGCCGGAGAAGAAATTCACCTGCACCACGCCACCGTTTTTTGCGACCGCACGGAGCATGTCGTCGGTCATATTGCGCGGGTGGTTGACGAGCGCGCGGGCGGAGGAATGCGAGGCGATGACGGGCGCCTTGGTGGTAGCGATGGCGTCCCAGAAGGTCTTGTCGGCGACGTGGGAGATGTCGACCATCATGCCCAGGCGATTCATTTCGCGGACAACGTCCTTGCCAAAATCAGTCAGGCCATTGTGATGCTGAATCTTGGTGTCGTTGACGTCGCCCGAGGAGTCGGCCCATTCGTTGGTGTTGGACCAGCTTAAGGTCATATAGCGCACGCCGAGCCGGTAGAAGTCACGGAGCAGGTGAATATCGTTTTCGATGGAGTGCCCACCCTCGATACCCATCAGCGCGGCCAGCTTATGTTCTTTACGCGCGCGTCCGATGTCGTCGACGGTGAACGCCATCATCATGCGATCAGGATGCCGAGCAGCCTGCTGGTACACCGAATCGATCAAATCGAGTGTCTTCTGCGCATAGTGGGTCGAGTTGAGGCGTGGATCGACCCAGATCGAAAAGAACTCGGCGCCCAGGTTGCCCGCGCGCGCCTTGTCGAGGCTGACGTGGCCGTTGTCAGCCGGATCGGTGCTTCCGATATCAAAGCCTTCGTCCAGAAAGCGTTGCGGCGTGTCGGCGTGTGTATCGACGACGATGGCCGAATTGTGAATCTGTTGTGCTTTCGGAGTGACAGTGGGACCGGCCGGCGTGGTCTGGGCAAGAATGGCGGGTGGCCAGGCAACAAGAGCCAGCAGGGAAGCGAGCAGGATGATCTTCATAGGGTTCAGCACAGGAGTTGGCTTGATCAAGAGGAAATTGTATAGGACAAGCGCGCCTTTCGCAGATGTCAGCGCAGCGCTTCCAGGGCTTGTTCGACGCAATCATTGAGCGGTTGGTCGGTGTCGATCACGGCCTTGGGCAGGGAGATGTGTTCAAAGCGCTGCTTGATCTCAGTGTAAAGTGCAAAGCTGCGATTGCTCGCCGGATGCTCGCAGCTGCTTGCCTGCGATTCGAGCCGCGCCCGAGCCGTTTCATCGGAGCAGATGCACTCCACGATCTTCCACGTCTGGCGCCAGTGCGTAGCCGCCGCAACCACGCGCTCTATCTGGTAGCGGCGGGAGAAGGTGCGCCCATCGAGAAACACATGGCGATCCGGATGCTTTTGCAGGATGCGCTCCGCCGCCTGCAGCATGATCTCCATCACGAAATCATCCTGCTCGGTAATGTATTCAACATCCCGGGGTGCAAACAGTGCGTGGCGAATTGCGTCTTTGCTGAGAACGGACCCGGAGAGTCGTTCCGCCAGGGCGGCGGCTAACGCGGATTTCCCAGTGCCCGGAAGTCCGGCCATCAAGACAAGCATGATGAAGTTGGAAAGGAACTACTTCTGGCTGAGTTCTTCTTCGAAGGGGCTACCGTCCCAGTGGGCGACGCTTTGCGTCTGGCGCCAGCTGGCATAGCGCTCGGAGACCATCACGTGGAAAACCCACTGGCGGCGCTCTTCTTCGGGCTCGACCAGGCCGAGGGCACGCAAGTAGAACAGGTAGCGCTCCACAAAGTGAACCTGTGTCTTCGACATGCCGCGCCGCTGAATATCGAGCGTCAGTCCGGCGAGATGCGAGGATGCGGTTTCACCTTCCGCCGGGGCCGCGTTGCGATTGTGGCGGCGAAGCTTGATCTGAACTTTCACGGTCCGAACGGCCGAGTTCACCTGAATCTGCTCGTGGAACTGACGGTAGTAGGCCTGGCTCAGGTCTTCCACGAAATCGCGTGTCCACGGACGGCAAAACCGGCGATTAGGATCGAGCCGCGGATCGATGCGCAGCGTTTGTCCGGTACGAATACCAACCAGGGCCTGGCTAGTTTTCAGCGCTTCCAGTTCATCGTCGTCCTGGATACGGGGCAGATCGAGCCGGTCAATTTCTTCATTCTGCCGCAGCAGAGATTCGTGCGAAGGACGGAACATTGGATTCCATCGCATGCGTCGCACATGATGTTTGCTGAGTTTGCGGGAGGACGAGCGCTTCGTGGTGTAGCTATGGAGAGCGAACGCCTGACTGGAAACAATCAGGGTCGCTACTGCTAGCCAGAGTCGAAACCGTCCAGTTCCCATATAGATCGAAATGGCCTTGAACTCGGGGAGAGGCTCCAGTGGCTTGGAGCAGGAAGCTAGTCTACCCTAGCTGTCAAGAAAGCCAATCCAAAAGTGCTTCTTTCCCCGTTACTAAGGGGGGAATATCAGTAACCGTGCCCATGGTTACTGAGGGTAAGTCATTGTTTTCCCGTGGAACGATCGTAACCGCGCTTTGTGGGGCGGACACTCTTGTCCGCCAGATTTTAAGAATCAGAATCAAAAGCAACGGCGGCAGACAGGAGTGTCCGCCCCACTCGGTCATTTGCGGAACAGGTCACCCAGGGCCTGCTTCATGACGTCACCGCCGACCTCGGCAATCGAAGTCGTCAGCGGAATATCCTTCGGGCAGACCTCTAAGCAGTTCTGTGCGTAACCGCACTCCTGGATGCCGCCGTCACCCATCAGTGCTGTCAGGCGTTCGCGCTTCAGAACCTGTCCCGTCGGATGCGAGTTGAACAGGCGCACCTGCGAAATAGTTGCTGCACCCACGAAACCCGTGTCCTCGTTGAACTGGGGACAGGCTTCCATGCAGCAACAGCAGGAGATACACCGCGACAGCGGATACATCTGCTCCTGGTCTTCGGGTGAGACACGCGGGCCGGTGCCGAGATCGTAGCTGCCGTCAACGGGCACCCAAGCCTTCACCGCCTTCAAGTTTTCAAAGAGCACGCTGCGGTCGGTGGCGAGATCGCGCACGATCGGAAACTTGGAGAACGGTTCAAGGCGGATCGGTTGTTCCAATTTATCGAGCAGGGCAGAGCAGGCCATGCGGGCCTTGCCATTGATCAGCATCGCGCACGATCCGCAGACCTCTTCAAGGCAATTGGAGTCGTAGGTGATGGGGGTGCTCTTCTTGCCGTCGCGGGTCACCGGGTTGGCGGCAATCTCCATGAGCGCGGAGATGACATTGCGGCCCGGTTTGTACGGAAGTTCGAACTCGTCCCAGTAGGGCGTGGAGTTCGGGGAGTCCTGGCGCTTGATTTTGATGATTACCGAATTAGCCATTCGCTCTTAGCCTTTACGCTGCTAGCTTGCTATTGTCATCCTGAGCGTAGCGAAGGACCTATGCATTTGCACGTCGCGAACAAGTACAGAGGTCCCTCGCTTCGCTCAGGATGACAACCCTAAAACCTGACAACAACCCTAAAACCTGACAACAACCCTAAAACCTGACAACAACCCTAAAACCTGACAACAACCCTAAAACCTGACAACAACCCTAAAACCTGATTACTTCGCCGCGTCGTACTTCCTGGGCCGCGGCGGAATCAACGACGCGTCCACCGGCTCGAATTCAAATTTGGGCTCGTCGGCGTCGGGCGCAAACGTAGCCTTCGTTGTCTTCATCCAGTTTTTGTCGTCGCGCTCGGGAAAGTCCGGTTTGTAATGCGATCCGCGCGATTCGTCACGCATAGCGGCCCCCTGGGCGATCACGCGCGAAAGCTGCAGCATGTTGTAGAGCTGCCGCGTAAACGCAATCGTGGTATTCGCCCACTGGCTGCGGTCGCTCAAGTTGATTTTCTGCATGCGCTCGAGCAATTCGACCAGCTTGGCGTCGCACTCTTTCAAATTCTTGTTGTAGCGGATGACCGTGCAATTCTTGGTCATCTCCTCGCCCAGTTCCTGCCAGATCTTGAATGGATTCTCGGAGCCGTCAGCCTTCATCAGGCCGTCGTTGATTTCTTGCTGGCGCCTCCGTTCGGATTCGTGCGATCCGTTGCCGTCGGATTTCTGCAGGCCACGTGCGTACTGCACGGCGCTGGGTCCGGCGATGAAACCGCCCCAGATGCATGAGACCAGCGAATTCGCGCCTAGCCGGTTGGCGCCGTGGTATTGGTATTCGCTTTCGCCCGCTGAATAGATGCCGGCGATGTTCGTTGACTGCTTGTAGTCGACCCACAGTCCGCCCATCGTGTAATGCATGCCGGGGAAGATTTTCATGGGCGTATCGCGCGGATCGTCGCCCACAAACTTCTCGTAAATTTCGAGGATGCCTTCGAGCTTCTTATCGAGAATCTTGCGATCGATGTGGGTGAGGTCGAGGTAGACCATCGGCTTGCCATCGATGCCGAGGTTGTACTTGTAGACAATCTCGAAAATAGCTCGCGTCGCAACGTCGCGAGGAACCAGGTTGCCGTACTTCGGGTACCACTCCTCGAGGAAGTACCAGCGCTCGCTTTCCGGGATGCTCTTGGGGTCGCGGTTGTCGCCTTGCTTCTTGGGAACCCACACACGACCGCCTTCGCCGCGCGCCGACTCCGACATCAGGCGCAGCTTGTCCTCGCCTGGAATCGAGGTTGGGTGCACCTGGATAAATTCACCGTTCGCGTAGTAGCAGCCCTGCTGGTAGAGCGCCGACTGCGCCGACCCGGTGCATACCACCGAGTTCGTGGACTTGCCGAAGATCGCGCCAATGCCGCCAGTGGCGATGATGATGGCGTCGGCCGGGAAAGTGCGGATCTCCATGGTGCGCAGATCCATTGCGCAGATGCCGCGGCACACGCGATTGCCGTCAAGCACGGCCGAGAGGAACTCCCAGTGTTCGTACTTTCTGACCTTGCCTTCAGATTCGTAACGCCGCACCTGCTCGTCGAGCGCGTAGAGAAGTTGCTGGCCGGTGGTGGCTCCGGCGAACGCGGTGCGGTTGTAGAGCGTCCCGCCGAAGCGACGGAAGTCGAGAAGACCTTCGGGCGTGCGGTTAAACGGGACGCCCATGCGGTCGAGCAGATCGATGATGCCGGGAGCCGCGTCGCACATCGCCTTCACGGGAGGCTGATTGGCGAGGAAGTCGCCGCCGTAAATGGTGTCGTCAAAGTGCTGCCAGGTGGAGTCGCCCTCACCCTTTAGATTCTTGGCGGCATTGATTCCGCCCTGCGCGCATACCGAGTGCGAGCGCTTTACCGGCACGATGGAAAACAAGTCGACGTTGCCACCCATCTCGGCAATCTTGATGACGGCGGCGAGGCCAGCCAGTCCGCCGCCTACCACGATGATCCTGGGAGCTGCTGCCATCTCAATTCACCGGCCTTTCGGGAAGGGAAGCTGCGCCGGGACGTAAATTTACGACGTTGCCCTCGGCACTGGGCTGCTGGAAACGCATCCGGAATGTGTAGAGGCTCACCATCCCAACGACACTCAACAATAGAAAGAACGCCAGGCACAACCGAAGCAGCCTTTGCTGCGCGTGCTCGCCGGTGACGATTCCCCATTTTGCCGAGAACAGCCAGATCCCGTAGGCGAAGTGCCAGGACGCCGCGATCAAACCGACCACGTAGAAGAGGAACAGCAGGGGATTGTGCACTTCGGCTTGCACCTTGGCAAAGGACTGCGAGGCCGCGTCGTGCAGATCGATGCCTGTGAAGCGCATCGTGTAGGTGTGCCACACGATGTAAATGAAAGCGATGCCGCCTGTCCAGCGCTGGAGGGTGTACATCCAGTTGCCGGTCCAGGGATACTGGGTCGAATTGCCGTCGCCGCGATACCAGATGTAAAAGCCGTAGAGGCCGTGAAACAGGATCGGAATCCAGATTCCGAACAGTTCGAGAAAAAATACCAAGGGTAGATTGGCGAGGAAGCTGACCTGCCGGGCGTAAGCTTCGGGACCGCTGATGGCAGTGGAGTTCGAAATCAGAATGTGTTCGAACAGGAACGCGCCGACCGGAATGATGCCGGTCAAGGAATGCAGCCGGCGCAACAGGAAGGACGTTCCCTGGCCGGCACGTAGCGGAGCGACTCCGCGTTTGAGAACCGGGGCCGCAGGACTGGCGGTTGTCGCCACGATGACCGCTCCTTAAGACTCTAGAAATGACAAGCGAACCTTTTATTATCTTGGCGCGGCGCGAGGTAAGTCAAGACAAGGACTGGCGAAGCCGAGAAGACGGACTACATTTCCGCTAAGAAAGGCCAGCATGTTTTGCCCGTCAAGACAGCACAAGGGCATTACTCGTCGGGAAACCTGTCGAACCACTCCAGCGCATTCCGGAATGCGGTTCCCCGGTGGCTGTACTTTGCCTTCTCTTCGGCAGTGAGTTCGGCGAACGTCTTTTGGATGGCGGGGAAGTAGAACATGGGATCGTAGCCGAATCCATTCTTGCCTTGAAGATGGTCGAGAATCAGGCCCTCGGCGACTCCGCGAAAGCTGGCCAGAGATTGGCCGTCCCTTGCCGCGACGATCACGCAAACGAATCGTGCAGTGCGTCTTTCGGGAGGGATGCCCTGAAGTTCCCGCAAAACGCGGGAGTTGTTCGCAGCATCATCAGTGTTGGGCCCAACCTCCTGAGGATGATCGGCGGCGTAGCGCGCCGAGTGAACACCCGGGGCACCCTCCAAGGCGTCGATTTCAAGGCCCGAATCGTCTGCAAGAACAATTTCTCCCGGAGCGGCGAGGCTGTACTGTTCCGCTTTCTTGCGCGCGTTGTCTTCGAAGGTCTTGCCGTCCTCGACAACCGGCGGCAGAGAGCTGAAGTTGGGGAGGCCTGCGACGGAAACGTTGTGGCTCGCGGCTGCGCCGGCGAAATCGCGTAGCTTGCCGGGGTTCGACGTCGCAATCAGGATATGTTTCGCAGTCATTTCACAGGCACGAAAGAGAAGCGCGATGTTGACCGAGATTCCTTCTCGAATCGGAGTTTCCAGAGGAGCAACAACGCGAGCCCCGCAATCGAGCATACGGCCCCCGCCAGCCGGTCGCGGGTACGAGAAAACTTTACTTGCACGCGACTCATCCCCGCACTCACGGGAATCAGGATTTCCCCTGTGTTCGGCTGGGTATAGGTCGACACATTTCTGCCATTAATTTCCACGCGCCATGCTGGGTAGTTAAAAAGCCGCAAGCGCAATTCTTCAGGCCGGACGCTCTCGGCGGTAAAGGTCTTGGTCTCGGCGGCCCAGGTCTGCACATTCACCTTCACGGTCCTGCCACTGACGGACGTGACCCGCGGAGCATTCTTGTCGACATCCGATGCGTCGACGCCCACTGGAACATACTCGTCAGTGCCTTCATAGCCTTCACCATCTTCAATGAAGCCGTGCATTTCCTGGATGTCAGCCGCGGTATCCCACCACGGCTCTTGCACCTTGTGCCCCACAATCCAGAGCACGGCCAACATAGCGCAGCAAATCATTGCTCGGGCTAACCATCGTCGGAACGCTACGGTCAGGAGCAAGGCGAAGGCGACGTTCAGGCAGAGCAGCCATCGCCACGGAAGTTGTACAAAGCGGAGTTTCGGCAGGTATTGCCAGAAAATTGCTGTGATCGGCAACATCAACAACGTGGCAGCCGCTCCCCAACCCCCCAGTGTTCGCCACGGAGCACGCGAGTTTTTGCCCCATCGACGAGACACAAAGGCAGCTACCGCAAAGAGGACAATTTCCGACGCCCCCACCAGTGACACCGCCAGGTTAAAGCGGTTGTGGTCTACGTCGTTGATGAGCGTGAAGAGGAAATTGTCTTGCGGCCGTAAGCCGGGCGCGAGCACCTGGGCGATATTCACCCACTTTTCTTCCAATGCGGCGGGGATCAGGTAGAAGCCAGCGAGCGCCGCTCCCAGACCTACGGCGAATGCACCGTACAAGATTAATTTCGGCTGGCGGAAGGTGATGGCCATGATCACGATCAGCAAGGCCAGCGAGTAGTTCACCATCACTGCGGAAGGAGCGTTCGTCAGCCACGCGGCAGCCACCACCAGGCTGAGCGGTATAACTATCCGTCGACCTTTGTCGTGATCGCGCAGAATCACGAGCAAAAGCACCGGCAACAGAGAACCCGCGAGCAATTCGGCAAGGGCGCTTCGCCAATAGATCACTACGACGTAGTAGGGATTCGCCGCATAGAGCGCAGCCGCAAAGATAGCGTCGTTCCGTGGCAGGTACCGTCGCGCCAGCAAGAACATCGAGCAACCGGAAGCCGTGAGCGCACAAAACACGTAGGCCCCGGAGGCCATCTTCCAAGGCAGCAACGTGCCCAGCACGGCGCCCAACGACCACGAGGCCGGCGGGTAAAAGAGAAAGCGTGCTTCCCCGTACGTGAAATGCGCGAACTCGGCCCAGCGCGGATACAGCACGCCCTGCTTCCATTGATTGACGACTTCCATCCAGGACGGAACATGGAATTCGAAGTCGTGGCCTGATGGGTTTCCAAGGAAAAAGAATGGAACGATGACGGCAAACGCCGCGCCCATGATGAACAACGCCGGGATCGGGAGAAGCGGTGAAGTGCAGCCGGTCGCTTCTTCGGGGTCGGACAACAGCGGCGTGTCAGGGGCAGGATCGGGGGTCAGTGTTGAGATCTCCGGCTGACTTCTCTAGTTCTCACTCTACCAGCGAGGACTACATCTCGGATAGCGAGACGCTATCCTGCAAGAACAAAGCGCAGCTTACGAGAAGCTGCGCTGAATGCGTTGAGAGAGATTGCCTGGTCAGCCGCGAACGGTAAGAACCGGGCAGTGCGCGTGGCACACGACCTCGTACGCGATGGCCCAGGGCAGATGCGACGCGGCGCGCGATCCACGCTTGTGTACTCCCATCACGATGAGGTCGGCGCACTGTTCTTCGGCAACGTGCAGGATGCCTTCCGACGGAAATTCGAAGTTCACTACGGCTGAGGGATGGCACCAGTCCTCAGCGTCGGGAGGGATCAATGCCTGCAGGCGTGTTCGAATCAGTTCGGCAACCTCGGACTGTCTTTGCGGAATCACCATCGGCATCACGTGCAGGAAACTCAGGGTGGCTTGGTTTTCTTCCGCCAATGAAAGGGCGTAGGGAAGAGCTTGCAGCGATCCCGCTGAGAAATCAGTCGCGAACACGATGTGCCGGAAAGCAGCGACGTCGGTGGTGGGGGCCTCCACGTTTGGGCCGATGGTCAGCACCGGGCAATCCGCATGGCGAAAGATCTTCTCGGCTCCGGACCCGAACAGCAGCTTTTTCAGCCCGTGCTTGCCGCGAGTGCCCAGAACGATCAGATCTATCGAGTGCGTCCGGATGACGTCGTCGATGACATTCCAGGTTTCTCCCCGGCCCAGAATGGCCTCGTGAGGAGTGGTTTTTAGGAGGTTGTCGTCCGCGAATCGATTGAGTTGGGCTTGCGCATCCTGCCATTCCGCATCCAAATCAATGGGGATGGGTTCCATCGGCATAAAGATGGGCGGCGCCGGGTTCACGGCATGACTAACGTAGATTTTAGCCCCGAAGTCTTCAGCAAAGGCTCGCGCATATGCCAGAGCTTTTTTCGAGGTGTCACTGAAATCGGTGGGAACCAACACATTTTTGAGGGCGAGGCGAGGACTGGCCTGAACAGTCGACATGGCAACCTCCCAGATCTTTCACTTTCACGCTACGGCGGGGCAAACCTTCCCACAGTGATTTGCGTCACGGGGTCGGGTGATCTTCGGCAGCCGGGGCGCGACTTTTACCGAGATTTCAACCGACTGCAACGTGGTTGTAACAGTACTCGGCTAAGTTCACGCCATCGAGGTGGAACAGACCACAAGGGACTCATGGATCTGGACCAGAGACGGGGTTCAGACTTCGTGAGTCTCTTGGTATTTGGAGGGAATCGTTTGCTGGCAGCGACTTACGACGAGGCGACGGCTTTCGGGATTGCGCTGGCGATGGAGTTCGGTCAGAAATTGATCCTTGGTCAGCGTCTGGGCGCTTCGCAGGAGATCGAGCAGAGGGTCCTCGAGATGCTCGTGGCCGGTCGAAGCGCTGGCAGCGAACTGATTTTCGTCGGCCACCAGAGACTTCGGAGAGATCAGCAGTTCCGGCAAAGTTCCCGGCCGGCTGGTCAGAAACTCGATGAAGTGCGTGACTGTTTCGCGCTGCTCGTCGGTACGACTGGGAAATTCCAGGCCCATTCCAAAGCTGGGATGCATGACTCGCACCACGCCGTCGGCATGGATTTCCATGCCTCCGGCTTTCAGGCAAAGATCCACCAGCGCCTGTTCGGGAAAAGGCGACTCGGTTTCAACGTAACAACCGCCCAGGCTCAGGTCGGTGAGTCTGCAAATCGAAACCGGCTCCGCTTCCTCCAACGGAACGTCTGGAGAGTTTGCGAGCAGCCAAGCCTTCAGGGGTTCGACTTGGGCTTCGGAAAGGTCCATGAAACGCACGCCCGATTGACCGTTCGGATTGGCCCAGGCTACTTCGGCGTGCGCATCAATTTCCGCGCTGCCATCCGGCAATGCAAACTTCAGGTTGATCACCGCCGTCGGGTAGTAGGGGCTGAGCCGCCAGAACATCCATGCCGGTCTGGCTCAGGTCGAGCATGATGCCTTCGAGCGGTTCGCCCGTTGACACGGTGATTTGTACAGGCGCCTGCACTGGAACACGAAACGATCGGCGGCGCTCACGCCGGAGCATGGCGGTTACCGCTCGCAGGGTAGCTGCCGCTTGTTCCGCGCTTACTGGTTTGTGAAGGATGAACTTTGCGCCATTCTGCAACGTCTCACGAATGGCGGCTTCGTCATTCACCAACGCCATCGTGATCATCGCGCCGGGCTTGGAGAGATAGGCGGCTTGTAAAAGTTGGCGGGCGGTTTCCGGTTCGGCGAAATCGACGATCAGTCCGTCAAAGCGCTGCTCTCCCAGACGCTGCAAGGCGATCTCAACCTCGCTGAAGCGCTCGACGCTTACAGCGAAGCTGGCCAACACGCGGCTCAGTACTTCGGCCGCGTCATCATCTTTTGTCACGAGCAGAGTCTGAAGATTCATAAAGCAACGATCAATGTCAGCGGATGTTTCTACGGCCAGCGCGGCGCCACCGGGCGTCCGGATTTTGCCGGGGCGGGGCTGCCTTGTGAAGCCGACGCCTTGGCTGCCATGGCTGCGGGCTGAGCAGCTTCATCGTCCATCTCGGCCAGAACCACGTTGTCGTCCTCTTCGTTTTCTGCCAGCAAGGGCGCTACTTCACGAAGTTTTTCCGCGGCCTGCTGCAGGGCTTCGATTTGCTTGGCTAGTTGCGCGTACTTGGCCTGCTTACGGCGCAATACCTCATGGATGTCCTTCATACAACCCCCTGCAGGCGAATCTATGGTCGGAGGCAGGAAGGGTCAATACGAAACCCCCTCGCACGGGTTACGGCAGTAATCGGTGACTATGCAATCTGGAAACACGAGAAGCGGAAATCTCTTTGATTTCAGACAGCTAGAGGAGTTAAGGAGAGAATCGCCAGGAGGAAGAGAGGCAGGAGGGTGCAGGTTACCGAGTCGCGACGTCAGCGCCATCAATAAAAAGAAAAAGGCCCCGTGCGCAACGGGGCCTTTTTGGTTCAGCCAAGGCTACTTCGTCCAGAACTTGCGACGCATCAAACCGGCGATGCCCACGAGACCAGTTCCGAGGAGGCCCAAGGTTCCCGGTTCCGGCACCGACAAGTTGCTGTCGCCGCTGGAAAGACCGACGGTCCCGTTGAAGAATCCCTTTCCGGTGTTAACGGTAATCTGCGTGGTCGCGCCGACCCGCCCGGTCGAATCCGCGATCGCGCCGGTCAGCGTGTAGTTGTGCGTTCCGTTCGCCAGCGTTACGAGCGTCCACTGGGCGCTTGTGAAGCTGCCGCTAAACAACACGCCACTCGGGACTCCATTGGTTCCGTTGCCCATAATCGTGAACGTGCCGCCTGCAGCCAGGGCGCCGCCCATTTGCGCATTGCCACTGGTGAATGCGCCTGTCGTGAAGCTAACGGACCCGAGGTTGGAGCCAATTGCAGACCCGAACTTGAAGAGCGTCGAACCGCTAAGGGAGAGACCGGATGCATTCCCGGTGATAGTTCCCCCCGCATTCGACACATCGATGGTGCTATCGGCATATGCCATTAACGGCAACGCCAACGCCAGCACCGCCAAAATAAGTACTCGCCTCATGACTACCCTCCTGAACCCACAAATCAACCGCAATAACCCTCTTCAATCTCGGGGGATCGAGACCCCTTCCTAGAACACAGAAGACTACCGGGTTACTAAAGGTTGCAGTTATGGTGCCAAAAGTAACCAATGCTGCTCTATGATTGTTTTCTGCTACTTAGCAAGAAAGTCGGGGAATATCGAGAAGTGGGGAATATGCAACTATCTGCATACTCGTCACAAACGTTTGCGGTAACTACGGGAAATATCTGAAATCGTTTATTTCGCTGGAACTGGCGCGGTCGCGAAGCGCCTTTTGACCTCAGGCAACAGAAGATAGACCACGGCGGCAGCATCGACGACCACACGGGCGATATGAAACGGTCCCGCGTGACGCAGCAGGCCGATTACTCCGAAGAGTAGCCAGACTCCAACCAAGGCCAGGGTCAGGCTGCGTCCCCAAGTCTTCAGGAGCCAGAGCCCGAGTCCGGCAGCGGCAAAGATCGCCGCGATGACTAAGGCACCGATTCCCAGACTTTTTCCAAGGAAAGAGACCAGTTTCTCAAAGATGGAATCGGTGGCGACCGCGGATACCAACCGGGCGCTTAAATGTCCGACTCCGATCAGAGCCAGCCCACCCAGGGCGAACAAGAAAGCCCGCAGCCAGTCCAGGATGGCAATCAAGGTCACTCCGATGGGGCGCATATTCGACAGCCTCCGCTAAGCGCGGCAACGTAGCAGAAGGTTTCCACGTGCGTCAAGGAAGCTGGAATGGTGCGGGTTGCAAGGGGTCAAAAAGGATTAAGAGGAAACGGACGAACTCAGTGCCTGCCGGATCCGTTCTTCCAGGGCGGCAGCCGTGAAGGGTTTTTGTAGAAGGGAAGCGCCTTCGGCACTGACTCCTTCTTCGTCGAGGTGTTCTCCAGCATAGCCCGACATGTAGATCACTTTCAGTTCAGGACGAAGCACAAGTAATTCCTCGGCCAACTCTGGACCGCTCATCTCCGGCATCACGACATCGGTGAGCAACACGTTGATAGCACCGATGAAAGCTCCGCAAATCTCTACAGCCTGAGCCGGGGAATTTGCGACCAGGATCTTGTACCCATCGGTCGTCAAGATGGTTTCGACCAAACTGCGAACAGCATCTTCGTCTTCGACCAGAAGAATGGTTCCCGATCCGGCCGCGCGCGTGAGCGGAATCGCTTCGACGGTCTGAGGCTCTTCGACGCTGTCGACCCGTGGGAGGTAAATCTGGAAGATCGATCCCTCGCCAAGCTTGCTATCCACGGTGATGTATCCACCGCTCTGTTTGACGAAGCCATACACCATGGAAAGACCGAGGCCTGTGCCCTTGCCGGGCTCTTTGGTGGTGAAAAAGGGCTCGAACAGGTGAGTCAGGGTGTGTTCATTCATGCCCGTGCCGGTATCGCTCACCGACAACATGACGTACTGCCCAGGCGCGGCACCGGGATGCGTTCTCGCGAAGGCCTCGCCAAGGTCAGCGTTGGCAGTTGCCACCGTGAGGGTACCGCCTCTCGGCATGGCGTCACGGGCATTCACGGCCAGATTCATCAGGATGTGATCCAGTTGACCTGGATCGGCGCGCACACCTCCGAGATCAGGCGATGATCGAACAACGATCTGTATCCTTTCGCCCAACAACGGACGCAGCATTTTCTCGAGATTGCGGACGAGCGCGTTGAGGCTGACCAGCCGGGGCTGAAGCATCTGGCGGCGACTGAATGCCAGGAGTTGCCGGGTCAGCGACGTTGCCCGGTCGGAAGCTTTGAAAATCTGTTCGATCGAATGCGACGACTGCGCATTTTCCGCATGCTGGTCCATCAGAATCTGGCTATAGCCGGTGATGACGGTCAGGAGGTTGTTGAAATCGTGCGCAACTCCTCCCGCCAACTTGCCAACGGCTTCCATCTTCTGGGCCTGTCGGAGTTGATCCTCGAGCGCTTTCCGTTCAGTGACATCCTCGGCAATGACTTCGAAGACTTCGGTGCCTTCGCGTTCGTCGCGAACCCCGCGGCCGCTCAGGCGCACGGTGATGACGGACGCGTTTTTGCGGCGCCACAGAGTCTCCACGCTCTCGAATCGTCCACGACGCAGGAAGTTGATCTGCACGTCGGACTTTGCTTTCGGATCCACGAACAGACCGTCGCGTGGATCTTCCAGGAACTCCGCCGCTGATGCGTAACCCAGCATAGTTGCCAGTGCTGGATTGACTTCCAGGAAACGCCAGTCGCGCGTTGCCCGAAAGATGCCGACCACGGCGCTCTGCACCAGGGAACGGTAACGCGATTCCGATCGCAGGATCGCCTCTTCGCTGCGCTTTCTCTGAATTGCGTTGGCAACCTGCTGGGACACGAAGGTCAGTACATCGCGCTCGCGTGCGCCGAAACGGGTGCGGGATGCATAGTGCTGAACGGCAAGAACTCCAAAGGTCTTGTCCCCCGTCTTGAGCGGCACGCCGAGCCAATCGTCGGCGGGAGAACCGGTGCGCTCGACTTCGCCGACGGCCTCCAGTTCGTTGAGCCGTTCGCCCGTTGCTAGCAAAGGCTCTCCGGTGCGAAGCACATATTCCGTTAATCCCTTGCGGAGCGGGCGGGACACCGGAGCCAGATCGAACTCGTCAACGAAGTACGGGAAGGTGAGCGCGTTTGTTTCCACTTCATGAAGAGCGATGTAAAAGTTTTTCGCGTCAAGCAGGTGAGCGACGATGCCGTGAATCGCAGGGTACAACTCGCTCAAATCGCCCGCGGTGGTTGAGACTTCGGCAATCCGATAGAGGGCCGACTGCAGGCGCTCGGAGCGTCGCTTCTCGGTGACGTCCTGCGCGACCACTAGCCTGGCTGTGCGCCCTTCGAATTCGATTGTTCTCGCAAACAGGTTTACTTCGAGGAAAGTGCCGTCGCTGCGCCGCTGCCGCCAAACCTCCCCGCGAATTTCAATCCCGTGCCGGGCTGCCGCGATTCTTTCCGGTGGCAGGTCGGGACAAAGATCCACAATGGTGAGATTGAGAAATTGCTCGCGTGAGTAGCCGTACTTTTCAGTGGCTGCGCGGTTCACTTCGAGGAATTTGCCCGTGGTTGGGTCGTAGAGACAGGTGGGCTGCGGGTTGTCTTCGAATAGCAGGCGGAACTTCTTTTCCGCCTCTACCATGGCTTGCGCGGTTTGCTGTTCGTGGCGATGGGTAAGAAGGCTGCGTGATCCGGAAGTTGCCAGCGTAACAACCACAACGATGGTAGCAAGCAGCGGCCGCTCGTGGATGAGACGGCTGGCGACTCCCAGGATCACCAGCGGAAGCAGCACAGACATCCAAAGGGATCCCCAGGATTCCATCCGTTCGCCCGGATGCTCGTCTTTGGGAACCGGCTGCAGCGGTAATTTCCAGGTGCACGCCAGAGCAATGCCGGCCAGCAATGGCACGGTGTAGGCCAGATCCCAGAGCGTTCCAGTATCCAGATCGGCATACATTTGACGTTGAAGAAACAGAGCGCTGCCCAGGCAATAGAGAAACAGGAAGGTCCCAACTCTAAGCAGCAGCGACCACTCCACTTTCGATCGCGCAAATGTCAGGCGGAAGGCAAACGCGATGAGTACGAAGACGTTGCTCGCCACCGAGACGTTCCATTGCAATTGCTCCATGTCCTGCTTCGAGGCGCGCCAGTGCGAAGGAAGGTAGAAGTAATAGAGATAAGCAGCCGCCGTCAGAATTCCGAGTTGCAGGAAGTCAAAACACTGCGCCCAATTGAAACCGTCCGCACCATGCCATCTGCGCCGCAGAAAAAGGGCAAGCACCATCGGCGCCGGAACCAGGAAATACAAAATATCGCTAGGCCACACCGAATGAATGTCGGCGTGCAGAACGCTATCGTAGTACGCGCTGAAGATCTCCGCGGCCGTGAGAAGCACGAGTCCACCGGCGAGCAGCCTCCAAAACGATCGCGCGTAACGGTCAGGAACGCGCGCAGCCACAAGCATCGAACTGGTGGCGAGGATCGACAGGCAAATTCCCAAGACGTTGGACGCAAGGCCGGCGTTGAGGCGGTGATCCGCCCCTGCGAGGACCATGACCTGCAGGAGCAAACCAAGCAGGGCGGTCCCCAGTAAGCCTTTGGCTAGCCTTGACATAACGGCACTTTCTTCAGGGGAGGTGTAACAGTTTTTCAGAGTCTACGAAGAGCAGCGGAGTGGGGCAAGTTACCAGCGAGTGGGGTCTAAGGGGTTCAACCGAGGCGATTCCGGTGACAGAGGGTTTCGAAGGCGTGCCTCCTTAATATATTTATACTCACAGGATGTCTACTTCGCCCGGAAAGCATGCAGCCAATGCCAGCCCAGGTCCCGCAGTTCCCGAACCCACCTTCTCCGAGCGTACGCGGACACAGCTTTATCTAGGACGGGTCGGAACCCTATCGACCATCTCGCGCAAGCAGCCCGGCTTTCCCTTCGGATCGGTCATGCCGTACGCACTCGATTCCAGCGGACGCCCCGTATTCCTTATCAGCAGCATGGCGATGCATACCCAGAATCTGCAGGCCGACCCGCGGTCGAGCCTTATGGTCACTGACTTTCAGCCGAACGAAGACCCGCTGGGCGCGTCGAGAGTCACGCTGGTTGGGAACACGCAGAAGCTTGGCGATTCCGAGCGTTCGGCGGCACGAGAGCTTTATCTCGCACGTCACAGCAATAGTAAGTATTGGGTGGATTTTGAGGATTTCCATTTCCACCGCATGGAAGTCGTGGATCTCTATTATGTGGGTGGTTTTGGCGTGATGGGCTGGGTGGAGGTGGGCCAGTACGTCGAGGCTCGGCCAGATCCTCTTTCCGACTCTGCGGCCGACATTATCCGCCACATGAACGACGACCACAGCGACTCCCTCATCCTGCTAGCAAAGGCGTTTGCCGGCATTGAGGCGCAGGAGGCCAAGATGACTGCCGTGGACCGGCTCGGCTTCAACGTCCGCCTGAAAACGCTGGAGCGTATGCGTGGCGCCCGGATTGCCTTCCTGCGGGAAGTCGCGAACCCGCAGCAAACTCGGGAAGTGCTGGTCCAAATGGTGCAACAGGCACGAGAGGGTTAGTCACGAAGGTCACCGAAACGGGCGATCGTCTGATGGTATCCTGCCTGTACCGCCACCAAGAGGCTGTAAAGACGCAATGTCGAACGAGAACACTCCAGAATCACAACCCACTACAACTGAACCGACCGAATCGTTTGACGCGATTCTTTCCGAGTTCGAACAGGCCCGAAAGCGCAAGACTGGAGAAGCCGGTAAGCAGCTCGAAGGCACGGTGATCACAGTCACCGCCGACTCCGTTGTGCTCGACATCGGATTCAAGAGCGAAGGCATTCTTCCTCTAACCGCTTTTCAACCGGGAGAAAACGTCAAGGCCGGCGACAAGCTGGGCGTCTCGGTGAAGGGAAGAGATCCCGAGGGCTATTACGAGCTCACACGCTTCCGTACCGAACAGCCCAAAGACTGGTCATCGCTCGAGCGCGCTTTTACCGAGAAGGCGGCGATCGTGGGTACGGTGACTGCAGTGGTCAAAGGCGGAGTGAGTGTCGACGTGGGCGTTCGTGCTTTCATGCCCGCGTCACGCAGCGGCGCACGCGATGCGGCCGAGATGGAGAAATTGGTCGGGCAGGAGATCCGCTGTCGCATTATCAAGCTCGATGTGGCGGATGAAGATGTCGTGGTCGATCGCCGGGCCCTTGCCGAAGAAGAAGAGCGTGTCGTCAAAGATCGGCGGTACTCGGAACTGAAGGAAGGCGACACGGTGCGCGGTGTGGTGCGCAGTCTAGCCAGCTATGGCGCTTTCGTTGACATCGGCGGCGTGGACGCGCTGCTTCATGTCAGCGATATCAGTTGGAGCCGCATCAATCAGCCTGCCGACGTACTGGTCGCGGGACAGGAGATCGAAGGCAAAGTCTTGAAGATCGACTCCGACAAGCGACGCATATCGATCGGAATGAAACAGCTGCAACCGCATCCGTGGGACGCTGTTGGGCAGAAGTTCTCAACCGGGCAGCGTGTGCGTGGAACAGTCACCCGGGTCGTGGAGTTCGGAGCTTTCGTCGAACTGGAACCCGGAATCGAAGGCCTGATTCACGTGACCGAAATGTCGTGGGCAAAGAAAGTGCGGATCGCCAGCGATGTCGTGAAGCCTGGTGAGACGGTGGACGCCGTTGTACTTGGAGTGAATCCCGCCGAGCACAGGATCTCGCTCGGATTGAAACAAGCCCTGGGCGATCCGTGGGTCGATGTGACTAAGAACCTGACAGTGGGATCCGTCGTCGAAGGCCCAGTCACAAATTTGACCAAGTTCGGCGCGTTCGTTCAGGTGGCGGAGGGCGTTGAAGGCCTGGTGCACATCAGCGACATGAGCGCCGAGAAGCGCATCAACCATCCCAGCGACATGTTGCGCGTGGGACAGATGGTCAAGGCGCAATTGCTTGCTATCGATACTGACAAGCGGCAGCTTCGGTTGGGGATGAAGCAACTGGTTCCCAGTGGGCTCGACGAATACATCGCGGAACACAAGGCTGGCGATACCGTCACGGGTCGGATGATCGATTCCTCGGAAAACGGCGGACGCGTCGAGTTAGGAGAGGGCGTGATCGCGATCTGCAAGGCATCAGCTGCCAGCTCTCCGGCAAAAAGCGAAGCCGTAACCGCGCCATCCGTGGACATGGCGTCGCTCAGCGCGATGCTGAACGCGCGCTGGAAGAGTGGGCCCGCATCTGGTGTGGCGAAGACGGAATCAATCCGTGCCGGGCAGGTTCGCAGTTTCCGGGTCACCAAGCTGGATCGGGCCAGCAAGAAGATCGAGGTTGAACCGGTTTAGCCTGCGCGCAAACTGCTTGCGGCTCACCCCTCTCTAATCCGACGAAGCTTGTACAATCGTCACCTTTCCTGCGTTAGCGGATCAGACTCGGGGGGGGCCAATGCAAGGCAAAGTTGTACTCGTCACCGGAGCCGACGGCGGTCTCGGAAAATTTGTTACTCAGGCATTTTTGGATGCCGGTGCAACCGTAGTTGGCACGTCTACGAAAATCCAACAATCGGATTTCAACAACTCCCGGTTCACTGCGATTGCGGCAAGAATCTCGGGCCTCGAAAGCGCGCAGAGTCTCGTCAACCAGGTAACGTCTCGCTTCGGAAAGCTCGACGTGCTGGCGCATACCGTCGGAGCCTTCGCGGGTGGATCATCTGTAGCTGATATAGACGACGCCACGTTCCACAGGATGATGGACATCAACCTGAATTCCGTTTTTCACGCAGTGCGAGCGACGCTTCCGTCACTCCGCAGCGCGGGGAGCGGCCGCATCATCGCCATTGGCAGCCGGGCTGCGCTGGAACCGGGCGTGGGCGTCGGCGCCTATAGCGCTTCGAAGGCCGCCATGGTGTCGTTGATCAGAACTGTTGCCGCCGAGAACAAAGACGCGGGCGTTCGCGCGAATGTGATTTTGCCGGGCACCATGGATACGCCCGCGAACAGGGAAGCGATGCCCAAGGCGGATTTTTCGAAGTGGGTGCGTCCCGCATCGGTCGCCAGCTTGATGGTGTGGCTCGCCAGTGATGCCGGGGTCGATGTGAACGGCGCGGTGATTCCGGTCTACGGAACAGAAGCCTAGACTCCGTGTGACGATGAGTGGGAGGCGGATGATGGACGTCGACTACCAGACAAAACTCAATTCGTACGTGGCTGGAAAAGATCCTGTGCAGATGCAGGCCGACACCCCGCGTCTGATTGCCGAGCTTGTAAAAGAGTTGCCTGACGCGAACCTGGCCCAACGCCCCCTTCCCGACAAGTGGTCAGTCAAGGAAATTATCGCGCACCTGGCCGAAGACGAATTGGTCACCAGCTGGAGATATCGGCAGATGATTGAGAACAGCGGATGCCCGCTCGCCTCATTCGACCAGGATCAATGGTCCCGGCTGGGAGATTACCGCTCGTGGAAGTCTTCGGATGCCCTCGACATGTTTCGTCTTTTGCGCGAGGCCAATTTACGCATGCTAAGAAATCTCACGGCTGACGAATGGGATTGCTTCGGTGTGCATGCAGAGCGCGGGCGCATCAGCGTGCATGATCTGGCCCAGCACATGGCAGGTCACGACATGAACCATGTGGATCAGATTCGAAACATTCTGGGGAGGGCTTGATAGCAGGCGGTGATCGATGCCGTACTCTACACACGACGTCGCAGCAGATATTTGTATTGCAAACTTAGTTCGTCCGGTTGATACGGTTGCAATCGGCCGCGAGATTTACGTTGGGGTCCACACACTGCATCGCGTCTGTTTCACCCAAGTGCGCCCGAGGAGCAGCAATCTCGGGGTAGGTTTGCGTATCGCGGTGCGTTAGTGCGTACAGAACAAGTTCCACCCGATTTGAGACACCCAGCTTGTCATAGATTCGCAGCAAAGATTTCTTCACGGTATTTTCTGTGATACCAAGTTGCTCGGCGATCACACGATTTCCCGAGCCTTCCGCCACCAGGTTGACCACCTGATTCTCGCGTGGAGTGAGGAGGCCTTCCCCCTTGGCATTCACCACGCGGGACGGCGCCGACGAACTCAAGGCCTCAACCATGTACTCCATCTGCTCAGTGTTCGCCCAGAACTGACCGCTGTGGACCACGGTGATGCAGCGAAGGAGGGCGCGGAAAGGCTCCCGCGCGCGACAAAACAAACCGCGGGCACCCGCACGCATTGCATTGACGACCAGAGTCCGGTCATAAGTGTCGAGCAAGAGAACGATGCCTATGCGAGGGTGAATATTGCGTAGTCCACGGAGTGTTGAGATCAACTGCTCGTGGTCGGCTGAGCCGTCACCCAAAAGCAACAGGTCCGCGGGTGCTGACGCGAGGGCTTGCAGGCAGTCCGTAAGTTCTCCATGACAACAAGTAACCTTCAACCCAGCATGGCGGCGAAGAGCGCTGCTCAGCAGTTGTGACTGCGTCTGATTGGAATCGGCTACGAGAACACGGATGTGTGCGCGACCCCCACCGGATGAGGCATTCATAGAATCGTCCTCCAGCAGAGAGTCTCGGGGGTGGGCTAGAGGGATTGTAGGCTGCGCGCGGCATTCAGAACGTAAATTGTCGGTAAACGGCGTAAAAACAATTCCTACATTGGGACTCGAATCATTTGTCGTGTGCCTGTGATGTGGTTCTCAGCACGAGCGCGCTCGTAATGAAAAACTACTCCTTACATTGCAAGCGGCTGAGGCTACAAACATTCTTCGTTGCACCGTCTTGTTCGAGCGCAGGGGTACAGGCCTCAACCCGCTATGGTCCTATATCCCCTTTTGGGTGTATCGAATGTTGGCAATTGGGCGTTCTGGCTTGGGTGTATCGGAACGTTGACAATTAGGAGTTTCCGAGCTCCGGAGTATCGGATTGTTGGCAATACTAACGGCGAGCTGAACGGATCTTGGAAGTACTGGGACCATCGTTTCGTGGTTTGCGGTCAAAACCCGACCCAAAATGTCGGCAGCATCACGAAGACGGGAGGGGTCGCCCACCTACTAGCTCCGGCGCGTAGGTGCGCGGGGATGACCAACTGATGGAGAGGTGGCGCAGCAGCAGATAATGGGGTCAGAGGACATTCTACGGCAGCCGTGCCACCAGAGGAGCACAAGAGAGAACCCGCTCCTTCATATCTTTTGTTCCTGTCAATGGGGTAGTCAATCTACAGCGGTGTCAGTTCAGCTGTCTGTTCAAGATCGCACATGCTAATGATGTGATCCTCCGTCGACGTGAGTTCTTCTCATTCCGACGCTGTTCCACTGCACGTGAGACCCTGAAGTTCAACAATGAAGCTCTTGCGCGGGCTGATCTCCGCCAAAACGGGATCCGAACATTGGCAAGCAATCGGGCTCGGATCACGGTTGACACAAGGTCCAGAACACCAGACTGATGCACTTCTGTGCCGCTTACGCCGTTCGGGAATTGTTGACAGCACATTCTCGTCGTTTCGGGGAGTGTGTCACTCGAGTTCGATCTTCGCTAGCCCATAAATGTCTATTTCGTTGAAGTCAAGTAGCAACATCTGACGCCCCGCCCTGTTCACCGTTGTGTATTTCATGGGTTTCATCTCGGTGAGCGTTCCACTCCAGGCAACGCTTCGAGCAGTCTTTCCGGGAGGGATCGCCACTTGCACCTTTAGGTCACGTGCAGGCGTATTCGTACCGTCCACTGTCACGTCGTAATTAACAACGTGGAGCAGCATCCATCGATCGCTCTTTTCCATCATCGTGGTAATTTCGACAAACGGCGCAGCAGATGTCAGGCGCGTCACTCGTGTACCGAGCCTCTCTCGCACTTTGTCCGCAACTCTCTCCAGAAGTTTCCGCAATTCGGGGTCGATGTGGTTCCGTGTATAGCCCTCTGGGATGTCCGCAAAGATGTCGGCCATCGTCGGACCAAAAGTTGTGTAGTCCCCATGCGACTTCATCGGGATCAAGAAGTGGGACTGCGGAATCTGCACAGGGACGAACTGCACCTGCCCTTTGCCGACTCTCCGCGTGACCTCTGCCGCTGGATATTGTCCGTTGCCCAATGGTTGCGCCAAAGGAATCTGACGTTGAGCGAGGCCATACTGATCCTTGTTGCCACTGGCACCCAGAACGAGCAGCGTGCCACCGGCCTCGGCATAACGCACAAGCGCTTGCTGATTTTCCGAACTCATCAGCGGAAGATATGGGACGACAACCATGTCGAAGTGGTTGATCGTCGGGCTCGATAGGTCGTCTTCGGTCAGCATGACGTGAGCGATCCCGTTGTCCGCCAGCACGCGCGAAGCGCTAAACGCAAAGCTCAACTCATCCGCGAGATACTGTCTCAACGAGGCGACCACCGCGACGTTTGCGTGCAGTCGTACGTTGCGCAGACTCTCCTCATTCGTCGCCAGGAACCGATACATCTCAGTGGCTCCGGGTGGCGTCAATCGCTTCTCCCGAAAGACAGCGTGATTCGCCACGGCCTCCGCGATGTTGATCTGAGACATCGCATTCAAGCAGCCCTCAGTGGGATGAGGGAAAATCGGTGGCGTGATCTCTGTGGCATACACGATCACCGGCTTGCCATGCGTGGCTGCGGCCAGGAACTTGAACGCCGGACTATTCGTGATTTTCGTGCCATGTTCGTCCTTGCGTGGCGCCGAGTCGAGGTATTCCTGCACTTCGGAGTAGACGAAGTCGTCGTATCCGTCGCGGCCAAGCATTTCCATGTTGCCGGCCGCGTCATAGCTGATCGGACCATAGCCGAACCCGCCAAACACATTTCCTGAAATCATGAAATTGGGGTTGTACTTCCGGGCGACTTCGCGCAGGCGATGATGGAATTCCGCTACGGAATAGCCACGGAAGGTATTCCATTCCGTCCAGAATGGCTCACCGCGCTTCTTCGGCAGGGCGATGTTGTCATAGTCGTCCGCGCCGTACTTGGCCTGCGCCACCTTCGCGGGAAGGTTCTTCTTCAGATAGGCCGCGAAGTTCCGTTTGCAGTACCCGCAGTAGCAGGTTCCGCCCGCGATCTGCGTCCAGTCGATGTAGGAGCCGTCGATCCCGGTTTCCGCCTGCGCTCGAATCCGGCCCTCCATCAAACGAGTGAAGTGCGGATTGTTGGGGCAGCCCCAGGTTTCGAACTCGTTCGTCGTTTCCTGGCCGTAGGGGGCATAGCGATAGTGGGGAAAGCTGCCATCCGGCCGAACCGTGATCCACGTCGTCGGGTCTTCTGCCGGCTTGGGACCCAGGTAGTCCTCGTAGTCGTTCCACCTTTCGCGCCAGAATTGCAGCATCCGGATCTGATCTTTTTGCGGTTCGTCTTTGTTCGACGCCGAACGCCCGTGAATCGAACTCGTGAGATATCGGAGAACGATGTAGCCTTTGTCGTGCAATGCGCGATTGTTCGCCTTCGCTTGCTCCATCCCGCGATTGAACTCTTCGCGACTCACGTCCTCGAAGCTGGGCGCGCCGCTTCCGAACGTGATGGTCATGTTGTTCGTCTTCAGGAATTCCAGGTCCGCTTTCTGCCCCAGTCGCCAATGCCCCCAGTCAGTGTCGGGCGTCCACGTTCCAGGCTTTTCCTGCGCGAACGTGACCATCAACGTCGTAACTACAAGAAGTGCGTATCTGACTAGAAGCTTTGATCGCATACTGACTCCTATGATTGTTTTCGTGACCGCAGATCGTGCCGGTGCGCAGGACCCGGTATGAAGACAAAGAGCTCGTGGATCGATCGGAACTACTGCGCGACGGTTATGCGCTGCGGACTCGCTCAACGGTTCGTTTCCAGGAAATAGAGAATTAGTTCTGATTCTTTCGTGAAAGGGGGAAGTTCCAACTCATACGTCCGGCCGATGTTTGTTATTTTCAAATCCTGGCCGCCCAGTGTCGCTCGACGCAACTGTTGGTCCGATCGCAAGCTGACCTGCGGCGGTTCCGGGCCTGGGGCCGCGAGTCGCAAGGCCAACGTGCCCGGGTTCTTCTCGTTCACTGCGAGGATTGGCAGGTTTGCACGCGTCAGATGAAATCCGGAGGTCGATACCTTCACCAGCTCAATCCGACGGTCCGAGCGCACGAACCCATTGATGTGACCGTTGCTATCGTCCCACTCCTGCCAGTCGGCATTCAGTACGATCGCCGGCTCGGCGACTGCAACGGCGAATCTGGCCTTTGATTTCGCTTTTACATTGAAGGCCAGTCCCCGCCGGCGTCGGCGTCAACGTCGGTCATTAGCTTCGACACGTACGTCAGATGAGGCGCAGTGGTTGGTTGAGCACCCAGCTTGATCGTGATGGAGTGCTTCTTCCCCGGCGCGAGATTCGGCAGAATCAACAGCCGGTCATCAAAGGCAGGATGCACGCGTCCATCGATCAGGACCGACTGGATGAACTTCCGGGTGTTCTCAACACGGATTCCCATGCCACCCAGCGATTCCGCAGTATCGTTTCGGCGCAGACTCGAGAGGTCGAGCGTCATCTCGATGGCGTCGTCCGATGCCTTCCACGAATAGTTCCATTGCGCCATCGCGCGTAGTTTTTGCGCGAGTTCCTGCGGTTCCGGGCAATAGATCGGAAGCGTGCCAAACTTCGTTTTCATTGCCTCGTAGAACGGAAAGTTATTCTCATTGGTGATGCGCTTGTCCTTGCCTTCATTGACGGGCGCGGACGAGATCGAGTAGTCGTGCCACATCTCGTTGAAGATCACACCACGCCCGACATTGTGAAACATGTGGTCGAAGATGGCTTCTTCGTTGGCGGTAATCTGAGCTGTCGTATAGCTCCACGTGGGGTCATAGAACCACTGGTAGTCGGGGTGGGGGGAATTCTCGAGCAGGACGAAGTCCTTGTTCGCACCGGTAAACCAGGTCATGTTGCCAAAACCCAGTGGCACGCTTTGCTCCAGGCCATGGGTCATGTAGAACGAGAAGCGCCCAGCTACTTCACCGTAGTCCTCCATCGGGATCGTGTCGCCCGGATTGATCATGGACTGAATCTTGCGAATCGGAAAACCCTGCGCCCGCATGTTCTGCTCGATTTCCTCGACCGACCCGTCGAGTTCTTCGCGCCAGCGATCGGGAGTCATCTTGCGATCGATTTCGTGGAACTTACTGTGAGTTCCGATCTCGCCCCCGAGGTCCTCGAGGCGTTTGCCGAGCGGCGCTAGTTTGTCCCAACCTGCCTTCTTCACGAAGCTGGATACCCAGGTGTAGAGCGGCACGACTCCGGTATCCTGCGCCACGCCGGTGAGAAAATTGAGCGTCTTGAGTTGGTAGTTGAGGTCGCCGCTGTTGTCTCCATCAAAGCGCACAACCGCGGTCAGGTTGGCGTTGGAGAGCTGCGGAGCAGGAAACGGGACATCCACATCGCCATAGGAAGCCCATTGCACCGCGCGGATCATCGCGTTCCAGAGTTGGTTCGCATAGCTGACTTGCGGCGGGTCATTGCGGAAAAACGTTCCCGCGCCTGCTGAGGTTCCAAAGTCACTCACGAGAACAACGCGGCTACTCCCCCGTGTTGCGCAGGAAAGGTAAGGAAAACTGTGCTGGCCATCGGTCGAGACCAGCAGTACCGCTCCGCCGGATTTCGGCTGCAGCACATTCGTGGCGGACGCGAGCACCGGCGTTAGGAACTGCGACACCTCGAATCCACGCGTCACATAATGATCATTCGAAGTGACTCGAATCCGGTATTCGGTTCCGCCCAGCAGTCCTTTGTATTCCAGTCCGAGCAGATCATCGAGAGCGTGGTGATCGCGCTCTTTCTCGTTCTCGTCTTTGGTGGCGAGTGGCCCGTCGAGGATCACGCTGTGGTTGCCCGCAAGATAAGCGCGCAAGCGAAGGACGATCTGTGAGTACGTCGCGTCATCCACCAGCGTCGCCTGGGCAAATACGAGTGTGGAGTACTTCGACAGTTCCTGGTCGCCGGGCATTTCCTCAACAAAGAGTGTGTCGTAAGGAATGCCCGCCAGCGTCGCGATTCCGACCCAGCCGTGTCCGGCCAGTTGACTCGTTTCCCACGCGTGGTGGTAGCTGGTTTTGCTCAGAAAGATTGCCAACCGGGGCTGCGTGAACGACGCGGTCGAAGCAAACGCCATTCCGCACAGAAGCAGTAGGACTGCACCGAACCGTAACTTCTTCATCGCCACTCCTCGGGCAAGGAGTTGCCCGCTCGGCACTTCACTGTGGCCGCACTTCCAAAAGCAGATGTTTTTCGAACTCAACCGTCAGGTGGGCATTGTGTCCCGATACCGTTCCAAGCTTCGTTCCGTTGACGTAGTCAACGACGTCATAGGTTCGGCCTTCCAGGCCGCGAAGTTCAACGGGGCCTTTCCAATGCTTGGCATAAAAAGCGTAGTACAGAGTCTGCTGCTTGCGGATGACGTGCGTCTCGGGCACATCAAAACCAATGTCGTAGAGTTGTCCGAGATATTGGCCTTGCGAGAGCATCTTTTCGCGATAGATGCGAAGCCAGGTTTCGAACTCCTTTTCACGCAATGGTGTCAAATCAGACTTGCTTCGCTTCTCCGCCAGCGAGGGAAGGACAAACTGCGTTCCGACAACACCGCCCACACCGACCGTGGAAGCAAAGTCGTCTCCGCCATCACTCAATTCGACGTGATCACCGAAGTACGGGATCGAGTCTCCCATCAGAGCTTTCAACGTTTTTGCCTTGGAGCGGACTTGGAACGAACTACCTGGGTCGGAGGCAACGGACATGTTGAAATGCGGCATGGTGAAAAAGGAATACGCGGTGCCGCAAGGGCAGAATTCCACCAACGCCCCGGGCTTCACCGTTTGCGCGGTTTCGTAGATCTCGCGGAAGAAATCTGGCAAGGCCTCAACAGATTCCTCCGGCCGTTCGTGGTGGTGAGCGGGGTTGTAGCATGCCGGGATGCCGTTCATATGCTGTCCGTCCAACTTCAGGCCATCGAAACCCCAATCCAGTAAGATCTTCCGCACCAGAGCCTTGTGGTAATCCACCACGCGACGGTCCGCCGGACAGAGGTAGTAGGAGTTCCACCAGGAAATCTTCTGTTGAGAACCATCGCGATTCTGTAACTCGTAGTCGGGGTGATCCTTCAGCAGTTCAGAGTTCGGTACAGCGCTGAGCGGAGACCACCAGAGCTGTGCGCGAAAACCTTCCTGGTGGATTCGGTCAACCAGAGCCTTCATATCTGCGTCGCCACGCGGAAATTTCTTGGGATCGAGTGCCCAATCGCCCACATTGTTCTGCCATCCATCGTCGAGTGTGACCCAGACGAATCCTAAGCGCTTGACCGTCGGCAGCGTGTCGAGCAGCTGTTTGGGCTGCATGGTTCGCCCGTATCCCCACGCGCACCAGATTGGGCCGAACGCGCTATCCGGCGGCGCAGCCGCCTGGAAGCCTCGTTTCATCATGAACCGCCGGTAGTCAGCCAAGGTACGGAAGTAGTCTCCTTGGTGGACGGCCAAGAAAGTACGGAATGTGTTGAGCGTCTCTCCCGGACCGAGCGTACTCACGTGCCGATAGTTCACGGCGACATTGGCATGACCAGAATCCGGCATCGACACTGGCAGCGAAACTAACTTTGGCCGCAGTTCGACGTGTCCTACTGCGAGGCCAACATCCCGGCGCCAGACGTCAACGATCGGCGTACCGCCGCCATAGTCGCTGGCGTTCATTCCGAGAAAATTTTCCTGTCGGAATTTGCCATGCAAAGGCACGAGCCAGTTTGGACGCTTCTCATAGGAACCGCTCTGGTAGGACCAGAAGGCTGGCATGCGGCTATTGCGCTGCGCGTTCAGCGTATAGGCGTTGTTGGTCCAGCCCTGGACAGCAAGCTTGGTCCCACCAGTGTTTGTATAACGGACATCAAAGAACGCCATCGCGGGGAATTCATCGTAGATCGTGACGGAAACTTCTTTGGTGAGTGGTCCGGCTTTCCCAACCACTGTGAGCCGTTGTCCCGCTCCATAAGCATCGCTAACCCGTTCGCTCTTTTGTGAGACGAGCGGAAACTCGGTCCATCTTTTGTTCGCCATTGATGCTGTCTCACTGGCAACAAATGGCCCCATCGTTGTTTCGTGACTGTCAAAGCGAGCGACTACGCGGCTGTGCAGATAACGATCGAATTGAATTCTCAGGTGTTCCCCTTGAATCTGAGGCGTGTTCGTGGAGACGTCGGCGTCGGCAGCGCCAGCGCTTGACCAGGATAAAAACACAATGGCGAGAGCAACTGTAGTCGCCCAAAGAATTGAGAGTGTCGCAGCTTTCAGCTTCCCAAATCGGGTGCTGCAAGCTTGCGAAACCGCTTTCCCAGTCCGAGACATAGAACACCTTTCTCATCTGCCACGGCTCATGCCCCCGGGTGAAGATGAGCCCCTTCTTCGCCAGCGAATCCCAATCACATTCCGGATTGCTTTTCAACGTGCGAAAGACAACGTTAAGCACGCTGTTTTACTGCGCATGCGTCAGCGTACACGCGCAGGACTCGGCGAATGTGATACCCAATCATCCGTTCGGGAACAGCTCGCAGTTCTCCGCTCCGGATTGCTTCGTATTCCAGGGGCAGATACTGACTAATGAGGGTCAGAGGAATCGGTCTCTCGCCAAGGTTACCGAATAGTCGGGCGATCTCTTCCTGGACTTCAGACCGATTCCAATAATATCGGCAGCGATCACTGTAGCCGTATGTCAGGTCGCGGCGAACCTCATCTTCATCGCCGTGATAGTAGGGTCGCCAGTAAGCGGGATCGCGCAACATCGCCGCTTCCAAAGCTTCACGCACGCGTGAGATCTGACGCTCCGACCGGCTTGCATAGAGTTCCCGCTCAGCGGCACTCAGGGCCAAGACAGCTTCCCGGAAGGCAAAGGTCAGCCATGGACCAACCTTCAAGATCGCGAAATGGTCCTCGACCATGCGGGCCAAGGCTTGTGGAGACTGGTAATCGGTGGAATGTGCTTCAAAGACGATCCCTGGGTAATTTGACAGTGCAGCAGACAACGAACGTGCATTGCCGGGATCGTAGTCGAAGATTGAATTGGATCCGAAATCTACTCCTGGTTGAACAACTAATGCGATCACCCTTTCCCAAACGGACGACAGACCCAGCTCTTCAAACGCCAACCGGAACGTTTCTAGAGTTCGATGAGCATCTTCGGCCTTTGTTACCGTAGGGGAATGTGCGTCGACAGATTCTCCACCAGGCGCGGGAACTTCGGTTCCGATTACATAAATGAGTTGCTGAGAGCTCGACGGCAATTCCCGATATGCTTTTTCTGCCGCCTGACACAAAATTGCGGCTCTGCGGGCAACCGTTTGCTCCGTGAGGCTTACCTCTTCGTCGTCGCCGCAAGGCATGCTCGCGTCGAGGTGGATCTTTTTGTATCCCGCGACCACACAATCGTGCACCAGTTCGCCAGCTCTTCTCAGTGCGGAAGCCGATGTTTCCTGCCGCCATGGGAATGGGCCCGTATGATCTCCGCCGAGCAAGACTCGAGAGGCTGGTAGTCCGGCATTTCTTGCAGCGGAATGGACGACCTTCGCAAAGTCACCAGGTGTCAGGCCGGTATACCCTCCGAACTGGTTGACCTGGCTTGAAGTTGACTCCACTAGCAGTATCGAACCATCTTCCAAGGACTGCTGGACGGCGGCTTCGATCACCGCAGGATGAGCGGAGCACACTGCAAATATGCCACCTTCCCTTGACTGGCGATTGCTACGCAAAACGTCCTGTAGCTGGGTCGTCGAATTCTCGCGCTGATGGTTCAGGGTCAATTTTTGCGGCCTACTGGAAATGCTCTCATTACATCCGGCCATTGAAGGTAGGGAAACGCAACAAATCGTAATATAACGCAAGCATTGAAAAGTCAAGGGATTCTTGGTCTTCGGGGGCACGGGATAGGCGCGTAAGAGATTCTTCAAAGGGCGCTGTACGGTGCGCAAAGGAGGACGCTGCGCAGCTGGTAATGCTGCACGTTCTGGAGCCCATTCCGACGCTCAATACCACTCCACCTTGGTATTCTCGCGCAGAACTGGTAGCGCAGCAGGAACCGGTGCGTGAGCGGATTCTCGACCGCTTGGCTCAGCTGATTTCGAAAGACGAGCATCTGTCATTTGCAGCCGAGTTTGTGGCGCCGTTCGACACTCTACCTTGGGGGATTCTGAACGTTGCACAGGAGCGAGAAGCAGACTTGATCGTGATGGGAGTCAATCGAGCGGCATTGGTTCGGAACATAAACGGGGCGCGTAAGAGAAGCCATCATCACAAACAAGGGCCAAAACAAAACGCAAAAGTTCTCCCCTCGGTCACTGCAGAGCTTCAACTGACCCGGGACCATGCCTCATTCGAGGGTCACAATCACGAGACACAGACCCCCGAACAAGACCACCGCGAGAGCAACAATACCCGCAGCGCGCGCGAGTTGCTCCGTCATTTTCCGACGGCTGCCCACGGTACTCTCGATTTGTTCATCCAGGCTGTTAAACATAGCGTTGACTCCATCTCTGATGGGAGGCAAGCCTCAATTGGCTTCTTTCACCTCGTTTCCACCAGGCAGTACTGGCCAAGCTTGTGCCCAACTTCGGAATCGACCGTTTTCCGATAGACTTCGGCGTTAGCACAGTCGTAAAGGCCACGGTTCTTGGGAAGGCGGACCATCGTGTATTCCCCCGGATCCAGAATCGTGCAGCCCGAAACGTCCTTGTTGCACCGCAGATCGAAGGAATTCCTGCCTTCTTGAACGACCAGGATTACGACACCATTGTTAAGTTCTTTGCCCTTTACAGTGATTCTCTGTGACTCCAATTGTTCCTGTGCAGAAAGTGCGAGCGGCACAAAAAGGAGAATTAGAAGTACCCCGAGGAGAATGGCTGCCTTCCTCATAAGTCACCTCGCATATCCGAGAACTCACGCGGGCCATGTGCAAACCCATTCACACCTGCCTGCATCGGCGAATTCTCGACGCCATTCCAACCACGACTCACGCAACAGTCGGGAGGCTCGCTCTGGAGCGCCGACTCTTGCAGAAGAATTACCACTCTTATCTTTTCTTATCTTCGCGCACTGCAAGCGATACGTCTGTGATCATTGATACAGGGGCGAGTAAAGCGCGGCGACGACGGATTCAGTATGGATGCCTGTCAGCGAGCGGCAAACCAAGATGCGGGGCCACCAGCTCATCGGGTGAGGGTCCCAAGAGAACGAATGCCGGGCATCTCCGCCCTCGCGCCCGCTTGGAACGCAGGGGTTGAGTGCTGCCTGTCGGAAGACACCCGGCCCAACTCTTATGTAGCACGAAAGTGCTTCGGATTTCTGTGATAGCGCCACCCTCGGAGATCCGCAGGTCACAAATGATGAAAGTTCCTAGGATTGGGTGACTTGACGTTGACGTTGGCGGTTCCGCACATCAACCGATGTTTGTCAAAGGCGCTCCTGGCTCGTTCCATATCGACGTTCTTGATGGCAGCAAGCTCCGTGCTCACCCGGTGGTACGCCCCCGTGACGTCCCTCAACGTACGCATCACGCTTGGCCTTAACGGCGTGCTGCAGACCTTTGCAGATTGGGCAGTCCATGCCTGACCCTCCGGCGCTTAGGTCCATATTTTGATGGGTAGTGTCCTTCAGCGTTGCTCTTTGAGCGGGGCCGTCGCCCAAAAGCAGCACGTCGACGGGTACTGACGACGGCCTGCAGGCATTCCGCAAGTTCTCTGTGACAACAAGTGACTGTCCAAGTCGAGCAAATGGAAACTAAAGCCAATTGTTGAAATCACCATAGCGCAAATTGACCCCAGCCAGCCCAGCGGAGGGGGTTGAGCGCTATGGGATTTTTCGCCACCTACGGAAACACGCTCTGTACAACCGAACCAACAGCGACACGCTCTATGCTGACACCTCGCCACCATGGGGGCCGTAGAATACACGCCACATCACAAAATTCTCGGAAATCTCCTCGATTTGGTGCTCGATTCCCGCAGCCACGAACAGCAGGTCACCTGACTCGAACCGATCCCGCTTGCCATTGTGGCAGAGCGCTCCCTGGCCCCGAACGATGAAGTAAATTTCGTCCTGCAAGTGCGGTGTCTGCTGGCTCGGGCGCACGGGCAAGGAAAGGGCTACATCTAGTGGGCCACGACGGAAGACGACAACGGCGTGTTCGCCCGCGGGGCCCGGGACACTCCCTTGAGCCTCGGCAAGACGGATAACACGGCTACAATCTGGCTTGCTCATGCTCCCCTCCTTGTAGTTTCAAACTGAGACCCCGCCCGGATTGTAGCCTCCTTGCCATAAAAACCGATGACTGGTGAGCAGGCGATTATACGCAGTGACGACGCCAGCCAGCCACGCGATCAGCCATCGTTGCCGAAATCTCGTGCTTAACTCGAAATCCCCTGTACCCCGAGATGATGGCCGAGCGTTGCTCGGCCGGACAGGCGAGGGCCTGTCCCTACAGGGGCCGTCGTGTCGACTCCTCTCGGCTGCGCCGCGCTTCGCTCGAGACGACAGTCAGAAAAAGCTTCACAAGAGTTGCAACGTGGGCATCCCCAGTGCGGAGATTGGGCATAGGTGTGCCAGCCCCTGTTCAAGTCACGGTACATACCCACTCCGAAAGCTCGACGAATTGTGAATGTTTCGATTGATTTCTTGACGTAAACCGGCATCATTTTTCGCATTACTAAATGGAGAACCGCGAGAAAACGGTGCCGGACAGGAGCGAGGAATCCATGATCGCCTACTTGAAGTCCCATCCCATCAAGGCAGCCCTGCTGGCGGGGTTTCTGCTGGCTGGGATTACAGTAATAGGGTTTGAGATCAGAGCGGTTTCGCGAAAGGTGAAAGAGATTGGGCAGGCCGGCGGGCAGGCCGGTCCCAGTAGCGCTTTCGACAACACTGTGGTCCATGACCCCCGAGTCAGTCGATTGATGAGCCAATATCACCTCAGCCGACAAGCCGCCGAGTTTTTGGCCAAGACCAAGGTCCAAGTAGTCGGCGAGACCGGTACGTCCCTGCATTATTTGCTGACCTTTGCCGACGGCGTCACGAGCGATGAAACCATCACGCTAAACCCCGGCCAGAAATACGTTCCCATTGCGGCAGAGATCGAAAGAGCGGAGCGTCCAGGCGTTCAGGTCATAAAGCCGAGCTTGACGGCCAAGCAGACGGGGCCAAAAGAAACGCAGTTTGTGTTGCACTACTTTCTTCAGGAAAGCGCACTACCTGCAGAAATCCTCCAAAAGATTCATCCTGCGGCTCCCCAGGTTGGGCGAGATTTTTTCACGTTGGTACCGTCGGCCTCGGCGCAGGAGGGTGGAGGCGGTCCGGGGAGCGGGGATAACGGGGATCAGTTCGTCACCTGGAATGTGGTTGAGTTGACGAAAAGCATGGACGTAAAGCAATTGGAGCACATGGAGTGGGAAAAATCCGCGAAGGTCGTGGACAACGTACTGACCGCGCGGGATGTGATCAATGGGTACAACGAAATCTCTGGATGGCTTGGCGAGATCGCAGAGTTGGAAGACTGTGCCAAGCATCCAACCAATCCCCTTACGCAGAAGGCGGCCAATACGGATGAATACGGCAATCAGGTAATTGGAGGACTCAATGATGCTTCCTGGGAGATTCAAGGGACCGCATTTCCGAAAGTCGCCAACATCGCGGCAAGCGCGGTAACCCAGGAACTCCCCTTCGGCACCGGAGTCCTGATTTCACCCCTGGTCAGCGCCAATGACAAGGCGATCGAACAGTTTGCTGAAGATGAAATCAATAACGCAAAGAAGCTGGTAGTCCCCTGCGACAATCCCATGCTGCCAGGCAATCTGCGACCCATGCACCTGGTCTTGACCTACTCCTATAACAAGACAGAAATGGGAATAGAGGAGAAGCGCACTGCCAGCGGAGAATTCGATCTCAACAGTCAAATGGGTGGCCTTGAGGGCGAGGGGCCAGGAAAATTCACAATTGAACGCAAACAGGTGGAGCAAGGCCCAAACAAATGTGCGTATGGATATAAGGGGAAAGGAGACGGCGAGGCCAAAATCACTGCAGGAGGTGGTGGTACGCCTTACGGAGGAGTGATCGAGTTGCACCTCAGCGCGGACTTAAATTTGCATGAATCGGGGATGGTCCCCGACGGCCAACATTGCACGGAACAATCCCACGATGAGATAAGGAGCTACAATTTTGGGTGCCGTTTCGATCGCCTGGACCTGGTCCACGGCGGGACATTCTCCCATTTTCAAGATGGAGACGGACACGGCACATGCACCATAGAAGTTTCGCGGAAATAGCGGGGATAGGTTGATCCATGCAGTTTCAACTCCCTCCCCCGGTTCATGGGATTCTTGCTGTACCGGCTGGTGCAGATGTGGACGCGGGTCATGAACCAGTTGCACGTGGTGGCGCTCAACGAGGGGATACGGCGCAAGAAGGGGTTGTGGCGTCCGGCGGGTCGGGCGGAACTGTAAGGGTTGGCGCTGGCACCTCGGGCAAGCCGACGCCGGCAAGACCTGCTCGACCTACTCGACCGGCTCACACCGAAGATCCATAAGCTGAACGGAAAGCTGGAACAGACCGTGGAACGACGGCCCGTAACACGGCAACTGAGCACGCATCCCGGAGTTGGACCGCTGACCGCCCTGGCGTTCGAGTTAGTGATTGGAACGCCGGAACGTTTTGGCTGCGCGAAGCAGATTGCCAGCTACGTGGGGCTGGTTCCGGCGGAAGAATCCAGCGGAGACCGGCGGCGGGTGGGCCACATCAGCAAGCAGGGCAACGTGCTGTTGCGCTCCTGCTGGTGGAAGCGGCGCAGGTGACGGTGCGCAACGATCCGCAATGGCGCATCCAGTTCTTTCACCTGGCCATGCGGCAGGGGCGCAATATCGCCAAGGTAGCGATGGCCCGCAAGCTGGCGGTCCAGTTGTACTGGATGTGGCGGCGCGGCTGGAATTACGACGAAATGCAGCAACTCGGTTCGCACGCGGGAGAGCCCGGAAATCCCCATGGTGTGCAGTAAATCACCGCCGTAATGATTGGGCATCCCGCTCCCCTTTGCGGGGGAGTTCGAAGAAGTAATCATGATCGAGGTTGCGATCGAAGAGATGGTTGGGTCGGACTGAGTTGCTGACCCGCAACGATTAGAAGCGAGCCTACGGTTGGCTTTGGCAAATTCAACTAGAGCGAAATGGCGCTCCACTCGGAGCCGATGCCGCAGTGTGCTTGAAAACGTCTTGACACCGCCGACATTGTTAGAGATGGGGATTTTTCACCAGTTGAGATGTTGTCCGTTGGATTGCGATTCCGATAAATCCGTTGGGCCGACCATGCGTCCCAGGATCGCGATCGCGTAAATTAGGCTCAGGCCCGATCCTCGCCAGCTATCAACCGCGTTTTCCGAACGCGCTCTGCCGGAGAGGAAAGGTCCCGCTCGTCTGGCGTTTGCGCCTTTTTCTTTCCGAATTCACCAAGGCCAGGCGGGCGGCAATAATGGAATATACCGCGGGATTAAACGCCAGCCCGATGTGCGTACCCGAAACTGGGAAGTCGCTCTCCGGCCGGTCTGTTTTGCAATAACGCCAATCAACCACTCCGTCGCTTTCGGTGTAAACCGCAGTTTCTAATACCGACGCGGGCATAGCACAGCTGAGAGACTCCAAGAAATCACATGTGCAACGACCCGTGTAGCAGTCGGGAAGCACCGCCCTGCTGTGTTTCGCCAGTATCCGATTTCGAACCATCTCCGCGGCGCGCAAAATGCTGCGATGGGCCACGGTACCGCGAAAAGGTGCACCCAGAGTCGTCACGGAAGCGATATCTCCTGGCCGCTGAGTGGCAATTGCACGCCCGATAATCCCTCCCAGACTGTGGCCTATTAGATGGACTTTCCGACCGGATTTGGTGAGCGCTTTTTCAATTGTTTCATTCAGTTGCCGTTTGATCAGAAGGTTCGGACACTCCGTGTTGAAACCTATACCTGAAAAGAAAGGCGTGTATCCAATTCGCGCCAGCCATTGATGCAATGGCGTCAAATAAACATCCGGGCAAAGAAACCCAGGAATGACCACCACGGCGGAGTCGTCCCCGTGCGGTATTCCTAGACCGTAATACAAAGGTGTGGCATGCAGCAGAACCAACTCGGCCGCAAACAGCACCTCGGCCAAGATAGGAACGTCCGCTTCCTCATAATCCTGAGTACGAATAGGGGAGTCGCAATCCCGGAGGTCGACGTGGGTTCTTTTCATTCCGACGCTGTTCCACTGTACGTGAGACCCTGACGTTCCACAATGAAGCTTTTGCGCGGGCTGATCTCCGCAAAAACTGGATCTGAACATTGACAAGGAATTGCCCCCGGATCACGATTGAAACAAGGTCGAGAACAATGGCGGCGCAATCTGCAAAGCCTGTACAACTGAACCCGCGAACCCTAGAAGCCTTTGATGCCTACATTCATGGCGCGGAAATGGAGATGGAGCAGACTCTGCACGGAAACGGGCCGTTTCTCTGGTCTCAGCAGACACCGGAGCGAGCGCAGGAGGTCCGTCGAGGGAAAGTGGTGGCGCAGTTCTGGTCTGGCCGAGGCCCCGTCAAAGTGCCGAGCGGTTTGATTCACGACTGGATTGCTGCCGCGTTCATTCCTGATTCGACCATTCAAGAAATCTTCGCAGTGATCCAGGACTACGATAACCACAAGAACATCTACAAACCTGAAGTAGTTGACTCAAAGCTGGTCAGGCGTGAGGATCACGATTTCCAGATCTATCTGCGGCTGCTGAAGAAAAAGATTATCACCGTAGTTCTCGACACCGATCATGAAGTTCATTATCGTCCGGTGGACCGGATACGCTGGGTGTTCCGCTCGTATACAACGCGAATTGCAGAAGTGGAGAACGCGGGAAGCCATGACGAGCGAGTCTTGCAGCCTGACACCGGTTACGGATTTCTATGGCGCTTGTATTCCTATTGGCGATTCGAGGAGCGTGATGTTGGGGTAGTCGTCGAGTGCCGTGCCATATCACTGACCCGTGACGTGCCACTTGGACTGGGATGGGCCATTGAACCGATCATCCAAAAGCTCCCTAAGGAGTCGCTCATCAACACTCTGGAAGCTACCCGCCAAGCGCTGCATGCCAAAGCAAAATAGTTCATGGCCAGCTCTAGGGCCACATTCAGTAATCGCGCCCGAGTCACCGGCTACTCGGAGGTTAACTGTCGAAATCAGATGGGATGAGAAGGCCGGTCTCCGGAGGGGATGCGGTGTACGCTCCCAAGTTATCGACGTGCTGGAAGCACAGATAAAAAGGAGACCGGCAATGAAGAAGGTTAGCACCGCAGTGGGCAAGCAGAGCAGGAATATTTGGGCGCAGAAACTGACCATCGGACTCGATCTGGGCGATCGCAACAGCTGGTACTGCGTGCTGGAGGCGCGAAGTGTTCGGGGCCATGCCGCGCAGTCGCATCGCACTGGAAATCGGGACGCATTCCCCCTGGATCAGTCGCTTGTTGAGTGAGTTGGGACATGAAGTGATCGTGGCCAATGCGCGCAAGGTGCGGCTGATCGGGGAGAGCCGCAAGAAAGACGACCAACTGGATGCGCAGACGCTGGCGCGGCTGGCCCGGATCGATCCGGAACTGCTGTATCCGGTGAAGCATCGCAGCGTGCAGGCGCAAGCGGATCTGACGCTGATCCGGGCGCGCGCTGGGCTGGTACGAGCGCGCACCGGGCTGGTCAACACGGCTCGCGGGTTGGCCAAGAGTTACGGGGAACGCTAGCGCAGCTGCAACGTGCGTAACATGAATCCGGAGAAAGCCGAGCGCTTGAGTCCAGAACTGCAAGCCGCACTGGAACCGCTGTTGAACGCAATCGAGTCGCTGAGCGGGCGCATCGTGGAATACAACCAGCGCATCGAGAATCTGGCGCAACAGAGTTATCCGCAAGTGGCGCTGCTGAAGCAGATCAAGGGCGTGGTCACCCTGATCGCGCTGACCTTCCTGCTGACGCTGGAAGATCCGCATCGTTTCCGCAAGAGCCGTGACGTGGGCGGCTATCTGGGACTGCAACCAGGACGAAGAAACTCTGGCCAGAGCGAGCCGCAGATGCACATCAGCAAAGAAGGCGATCCCTATCTGCGAACCCTGCTGGTGCAAGGAGCGCAGCACATCCTGGGACCGTTCGGTGTGGACTGTGATCTCCGGCGTTGGGGACTGAAACTGGCGGAGCGTGGTGGAAGAAGCGGAAAGAAGCGCGCCATCGTGGCCACCGCCAGAAAGCTGGCGGTGCTGTTGCATCACCTGTGGGTGAGCGGAGAAGTGTACGAACCGTTGCACAACAGCAGAAGAACGACCGTAGCCACAGCCGCCTAAAACAGAAGAGCAAAATAAAAGTCAAAACCGTTCCAGGAAGAGAAAAGACAAAAGCCCAAAGCCGAGTTCCGGTGACTGCGTCAATGGCCTGGCCCGCGTTCCACGTAAAGTGAAAACGACAGGGCGCCAAACAGATGGCAGCACCGGCTGAACCGAGAACGCCCAACATGCACCGAGCGAAACGATTCGCTCCTCGAGAGTGCGGATGGAAGCATGGCGACAGTGGCCACTCGGCGGGAGAAAAAAACCTTGTTCAATGAAGCCAGACAAGAATCGACTTGACTCCAACCGGCCTTCTCATGGAAGGCCATTACACTCACTGACACGTTGGAGGCAGGCCTTGGGCTAGTATCAGTTGCCATGTACGGAACTGGCTTCGAGCCTCGCAACTCCAAGGAAAAGTGCATGAGTGGACGATATAAATATCTTGCCATTCACATCCATGGGTCAGCTCGGTAACGGGCACGACGGAATCGCAGATATGACGAAAGGCTGCCACCTTCCCAAAAGCGAACCTGAACCTCGCCCATCCAAAGCGTCTTTTTCCGGTATCACTGAGACGTTCCTTCGTAACAGCGCACAATCTGAGTAGACGGCAAAGAGTTTCCTTTGCCGTGAAGCTACTCTTCTGCGGACCGCGCGAACCCGGAGCGCGAGATCTCGTTCCGCACGCTGCGATCCTGCAGCTGAGCCCACAGGAGCAAAGCCATGAAAGCGCTCGGCCGTTTCGCGGTGGTTGTGTTGTTTGTGGCTGCCACTGGGTGCGGAGGTGGATCGACGTCGACGCCGATTGTGACTCCTCCACCAGTAACTGGATTCACGGTAGCGAATCTGTCTGGAGATTATGTTGCTACGTTCGCAGGAAGCGAAGGGACTGGTGAGACCTATTTCGTCCTGAGATACACAGCCGATGGGGCAGGAAGAATTAGCGGTGGCACGCTGGATTACAACTACGTGGAGATCAACGAAGGCATGCAGTCGGTGGCGGTGACGGGCACCTACGCAGTAGCTAAGGACGGGCGCACGATGCTGACGATCAACACTTCGACAGCGTCTCTGAGCGGGTCGACCGGGCCATTCTTGTTTGCGACTACGCTGCGGTCGAGTGGAAGCATGGTGTTAATGCCGTTCCAGTTCCCATTGAAGGGGTCGGGATCGATGTGGAAGGTGGAGGGAACGACGGCTGCTCCGTCGGGGACATACAGCTTTCTGTTATCGGGCTGCTCGGGCTTGGGCTTTCTCGAAGGTGCGGGCCAAATGATGTTCGACGGCGCAGGGAACGTGAGCGGGATGTGGGATGTGAACCTTGCAGGGTTCCCGTCGACCAGTGTGCCGTTCAGCGGAACATACACGATGGGAACGGACGGGCGAGGCACCGCTCTGCTGACGTCGACGGGACCAACCGCTTGGTACGCAGCACCCACAATCCTCAGTTTCCAGGTTGTGTCGTCGAGCAAAATGGTCTTGCTGTCGTCTGACAGAGGGTTGTCGGTGGTGGGCACCGCTGAGAAGCGGAGTGGGACGATTACCATGAGCGCATTTGTCGGAGCGTACGTGCTGGCGTCGACAGGAACAGCGTACTCCTCCGGGTCAGGTTACTACTACGGAGGAACGGCGGCAGCGGGGCGAGTCGTAACCAACGGAAACGGCGCGGTGACCAGTGGCAATCTGGATCAGAACTTGGCGTACTCGGTGACCAGCGACACGACGGTGAATGGCGTGTACGGGATTGACGCAACCGGCCGTGGGACAGCTACGCTGAACACGATGAAAGGCCCCGTCAACGTGGTGTTCTATCCAGTGTCTGCGCAACGTGCGTACTTCGTGACGGTAGACAGCGGATCTATTGCAGGAGGCACGCTGGATCTCCAGACTGGTTCAAACTATTCGGTCCCAGCGCTGAAGGGAAACTACGCGATGGTGGTGGCGGCACCGAACTTCTTGGAGGACGACACCTGTGCGGGGGGAGCACTGACGGCCGACGGGGCGGGCGGATTGAAAGGGGCCCTGGACGTGATGACCGCGGGAGGCCAGACGGTTCCGGGGCTGGCAGTGTCAGGGACTTATTCCGTGGACGCGGACGGTCGCGGTACGGCGACGATTACGAATACCAGTAATGGCGTCGCGATGAAGATCGTGTTCTACCAGCTCTCGACGAAGGAGGCTGTCGTGCTGGGCACCGATGGAGCTCCGATGCTGAGTGGGAGAGTGGGACAGCAGTAAGACCGAGGGCAGTGCGGGCTACTCTTGCAAAGGTGTTGCTTGTAGTTGATGTAATCAGGTGGGATGAGTGACGAAGTGCTGTATCTTCGGTAAAGTTGCGAACGATTACGACCGTGCTCGCAAGGCGCAGTCTGACGCTGGCAACCTCCTTTCGAAACTTCGCTACGCGGTAATCCCGATGTTGGGCTCGGTAGTTGCCCCAATAGAGGATTCCGGTGGGCCGTCTTCTCGCCCCTCAAGAGAGGAGTCGCCATGAAAAGAACCCTCCTCGCTTCGCTCTTGCTGCTCATCGGATGCGGCGGGAATCAATCCTTTGTCCCACCACTCCTGCCCCCGCCGCCGGAGCAACCGGTAATCAGCGTGACCGTCTCCCCACCACAGGCGGACGTCTTGCTCCACCAGACGCTGCAATTCACCGCGAGCGTGACTGGCACCACGAACCAAGGTGTCACCTGGAGCGTGCGGGAAGCCGATGGCGGCAGCGTTACGCCCTCCGGCCTCTATCAGGCCCCGGGAAAGCTCGGCTGGTATAACGTCACAGCTAGAAGTGTGGCCGCCCCCGCCACGTGGGCCACCGCGGAAGTTTCGGTGTACGCGCAGACGGTGTTTCTGGAGGAATTTCCAAACTCCACTTCGGATGGGCCGTATTCCGTCGAGCCCATGCTGGCCAGTTTTTACTTGGACACGCCCCCTGCGTTGAGCCGCTTGACGGCGAGTTTGACCAATGGTTTGAGCTACTACGATATTGCACTCTCCCCCGATGGTCAGTGCGTTGTTTTTACCACCATCACATCTAGCGGTGGCACTGATCACTACAACGTCGGCACGGCGAAGATCGGCAGCGTAGACGTGGCGACCCGGCTGACCGATGCCGAAGGAACAGGCGCGCTGTTCACGAACCCGCAATTTTCTCCGGATGGGCAGTCGATCCTGTACAACCGCCAAGATGACCACGCGGCGATCTGGCAGATGAATGCTGACGGAACAAACAAGCGAGCGCTGTTCGACCGGCCCGGCACCTATGCGCTGTTTCCGACCTTTTCCCCCGACGGTCGGCAGATCGCATTTGAGCTGCAAGAACCCGGCGACGGAGGCATGTTGGACGGCACTGCGATCATGGATGCGGACGGCAGCCAGGTTGTCCGGCTTACGCTCAATAACGACAGCAATTGCACGAAGGGGCTGGACATCATGCCGGCTTTCACGAGCGACGGCCAGCAGGTGATCTTCAGCCGCGAGTGCTATCCGCTGGATGGCGGTGTCGCCAGCGCTCTCTATGCGGTCAGGGTGAACGGTTCCACCGCTCCCAACAGCATCTTGGGGAGTCCGGGGGCTGGGTATCTGGCGCTGCAAGCGCGCCCCTTTACTGATGGCGCCGTGCTGTTCAGTTCCAATCAAGCCATTCCTGGCTCGAATGCATTCGACATCTGGGGCATCGAGAATGATGGCTCGATCCCCGCGCGCATTACCGACAATACTCTGTACGACGGTTTCAGCTTGAGGTGGATGAGTGGCCGAAACATTGTTGTTCCTCTGACCGCAGCGCAGCATCACAGGCACGACAAGTAGGTCACACCATTACCAACGACGGCTGGTACGCACCCATCTATTTTGTTGAAGAAGACAAAGGTTGACGCGATCGGGCGATCACACTCACGACCCGCTCATTTCGGGCCGGTAGCTGGCCGCCTCCGGCAGCAAGTGAAAAGAAGCCAAACTCCGTAGCAGACCCGCCACCAAGAGAGCTCTTGCTTCATGCGGTCTTTTTCACTGCAAGGATGCTCGTCTTGTCTATGTCGGTGGCGATAGTTGACGAAATCAGGCGATTTCACTCATTGACCCCGCCTTGGGGTGTTGTTGGTGTAATGGCCGTCATCCTGTACTCGCCATTTCATTCAGTGAGGTGCAGTTCTAATTCCGCTCGGAACCAATCTTCCCAGCCGTGACCATTCTCACAGCCTCGCATCTCAAAGAACTCGTGGGCACGGCGTGCGATCGCGAGGCGCTCCTGTTGCATCTCCCATTCCCACACCTGTTCTATCTGTGTTTGGAAATGTTAGGGACGGGCATGTTACAGCAACAATCGACACGTCTGGGTTGGGGTTACATTCTAAGAGCTGTTCTTCTATGGATGGCATGAAGAGCACTTTCAATAACTCATCAAGACAGACAGGATCGTCTGGGCATGGTATATCGCTCAGAAAACTGGCTCGGGGTCGTCCTTTTTTCTTGTCCGGGGCCAAACCTGCTCAAAGTCTCTGGACTGTTGATTTGAGTTCGCGCGCCGGCTGGCGCGCGTTTCGTCACCGACTTGCGAGACAATAGCGCGTATCCGACATGCGCGCTCGCTACTTCTTAATACCCAGCCTCGCTCTGCTCGTGGCGCTCGCGCATGGGGCACAGACTCCGAGCCGACTGTTGGTGAGCGTGCTCGATGAAAATGGGATCGCCGTTGCATCCGCCCGCGTTACCCTCCAGTCCCCGTCGCCAACCCTGGCTCTCTGGTGCGAGACCGGAATTTCCGGCAGCTGCGAATTCCTGCACGCTCCCCAAGGACTTGTCCAGCTCCGGGTAGAGAGGGAGGGGTACTATTCCGCCATCTCCGCCATCGAACCCACGGTCTCGTTTGAAGTCGAAGTGACTCTCCATCATCTGAAAGAAATCAAGGAAACGGTAGACGTTCGCGAGTCGCCACCCGTGATCGAGAGTTCACAGACCGAGTCCCAGGAGCGGCTGACGGGCATGGACATCATCAACGTCCCTTACCCGTCCAGCCACGACTACCGCAACGTTCTCAACTACATTCCCACGGTGTTTGTCGATCCCTACGCCCAGGTACACGTGGCGGGCTCGCAAACTTATCAGACCGTCACCGTACTTGATGGGCTCAACGTGACCCAGCCCTCGAATGGGCAACTTCTGCTGCACGTTTCCACCGATGCGTTCCGCTCCATTCGGGTGGACCCGAGTCGCTACTCAGCGGAGTTCGGCAAAGGCTCAGGCGGCGTGATTCAGCTGGAGACCGGAATTGGTGACGACCACTACCGCTTCATTGCCACCGACTTCATTCCTTCCTGAGTCCGAACGCGAGCGACGCGGCGACGTTGTTGCCGTCGCCGACGTACGCGATCCGCAGCCCTTCGAGCCGGCCGAAGTGCTCGCGCAGCGTCAGCAGGTCGGCGAGCGCCTGGCACGGGTGCGCGCGGTCGGAGAGCAGGTTGACGATCGGGACGTCGACCGACCGCGTCCATGCGCTCGAGCGTGCGGTGGTCGAACACGCGGCCGCGATCACCGCGCACATCGCCGGCCATCGTGCGCGCGACGTCCTCGACCGACTCGCGCGTGTCGAGCCCGACCTCTTCGCCGCGCACGTAGATCGGGTGACCGCCGAGCGTCGCGACCGCCATCTCGATCGAGATGCGGGTGCGCGGCCGACGGCTTCTCGAACAGCGCGGCGACGCCCCGGCCGGCGAGCACCGGCGGGATCCGCGCCGGGTCGGCCTTCCACGCGACGGCGCGGTCGAGGATCCGCGCGCGAGCCGGGCCGGATCGAGGTCGTCGACCTCGAGGAACGACGGCTCATGCGCTCCGCGCCGCTCCGCGTCGCACGCGGCGGCGACGATCGCGACCGCGTCGTCGATCTCGGCGTCGGTCACGAGCAGCGACGGCGCGAGCCGCAGCGCGCTCGGCGGTGACCGCGTTCACGACGAGCCCGCCGTCGAGGCACCCTGCGCGACCGCCTTGGCGTCGAGCCCGGGCGCGAGCTCGGCCGCGATCAGCAGGCCGGCGCCGCGCACGTCGGCGACGCCGTCGACCTTCTGCAGCGCCTCCGACGAGCCGCGCGCCGGCACGCGCGGCCGCGCTCGGGAACGTCTCGCGCTCCATGACGGTCGAGCGTCGCGAGCGCGGCGCGTGCCGCGAGCGGCTGGCCGCCGAAGGTCGTGGCGTGATCACCGGGCGCGAACGCGGCCGCGACATCGGCCCGCGCCCAGCACGCGCCGATCGGCACGCCGTTGCCGAGCGCCTTGGCCATCGTGACGACGTCGGGCGTGATGCCCGCGTGCTCGAACCCGAACCACCTACCGGTGCGACCGAGCCCGCTCTGCACCTCGTCGACGATCAGCAGCGCTTCGCGCTCGTCGCACAACCGCCGCACGCCGTGCAGGTACTCGGGCGACGCCGGGCACGACGCCGCCCTCGCCCTGCACCGGCTTCGAGCATCACCGCCGCGACGCGGTCGTCGATCGCGGCCGCGAGCGCGTCGAGATCGTCGAACGCGACCTGCCGGAAGCCCGTCGGGCAGCGGCTGGAACGTCTCCTGCTTCTGCGGCTGGCCGGTCGCGGCGAGCGTGGTGAGCGTGCGCCCGTGGAACGAGCCGTACGCGCTGATCACGTGGAAGCGGTCGGGGCCGCCGTTGCTGCTGCCCGTGGCGGCGGGCGAGCTTGATCGCGCACTCGTTGGCCTCGGCGCCGGAGTTGGCGAAGAACACGCGGCCGCCGCCGCCGAGCAGCGCGTTCAGCCGCGCCGCGACCCTCGGCTGCACGTCGTTGTAATAGAGGTTCGAGACGTGGAGCAGCGTGCGCGCCTGGTCGGCGATCGCGTCGGCGACCTCGGGATGCGCGTGGCCGAGCGACGTGACCGCGAGCCCGGTGAGGAAGTCGAGGTACTCGCTTGCCCTCGCTGTCCCACAGCTTCGTGCCCTCGCCGCGCACGAACGCGACCGGCAGCCGACCGTAGGTCTGCATCACGTTGGCGGCGTCGAGCGGCCAGGTCGCGGATCTGCGCCTGGAAGCGCTCATGGTCGCACCATCGTTCCCACTCCCTCGCGGGTGAAGAACTCGAGCAGCAGCGCGTGCGGGAGGCGGCCGTCGAGGATGTGCGCGCTGCCGCACGCCGTTGCTTCAGCGCCGACACGCACGACTCGAGCTTGGGGATCATGCCCTCGGAGACCTTGCCGTCGGCGATCAGCTGCTCCATCCCGTCGACGTCGATGCGCGAGATCAACGACGCCTCGTCGGGCCAGTCGCCGTACACGCCGGCGACGTCGGTGAGGTACACGAGCTTCTCCGCGTCGAGCGCCTCGGCCATCGCGCCGGCGACCGTGTCGGCGTTGACGTTGTACGCCTGGCCGTCGTCGTCGACACCGACCGTCGCGATCACCGGGATCAGCTCCTCGCGCAGCATGCGCACCACGATCGTCGGATCGATCTCACGCACGTCGCCGACGAAGCCGAGCCGCGGATCACGCTGGTCGACGCGGATCAGCGCCCGCGTCCTCACCCGACAGGCCGACCGCGTACGAGCCGTGCCGGTTCACCGATCGCGACGATCTCGCGGTTGACCTTGCCGACGAGCGCCATCCGCACGATGTCGACGGTCTCCGCGTCGGTGACGCGGCGGCCGTCGACGAACTCCGGCTCCTTGCCCAGGCGGCGCATGAGCTCGGTGATCTGCGGACCGCCGCCGTGCACGACGACGGGGTTCATGCCGACAAGG
>CAVUSL010000003.1:0-10741 GCA_963744055.1 uncultured Acidobacteriota bacterium
AGCGCAAGTCGTAAGGTGGCGAGTGTGAGCTTGCCACCTTACTTTTGATTCTGGACGTGTGGTCGGCAACCCTTACCATACCGGGTTAGGTAAGGTTAGCTCGTCAACCACCCGCAATCGAGGCAGGAGGGCTACGAAGCCGAAACCCAGTTGCGGCGCTCGATGAAGGTTGGCGGTTCGTATGTGCGTCCTGACGCCAGCCGTTTTTCCTCCCGTCGTGTGGACCACAATAAGATAGGCCCCAGCGACGCGGCTGTGAGACGGGCAATCACCGGAAACTCCACCTCGACTTCGCGGCGCAGCTTGTGAATCCGCTCGCTTACGCTGCGATTGACTTTCTTGAATTCTCGCTCCATGACCCACAGCGCCGCATTGTAAGCACCGCTGAGCTTCTTCATTTGACGCGCAACCCGCTCGCGAACGCGTGGATCAGGATCGTCCTTGTGGCGTTGCCAGCCCTGGAGCATGGTCTGACACATGCGATACAGGCTCGGTCCGTTGCACTCGAAATCGCGCCGGAACGCCCAGTCCAGAAACCGCTTTGAATCGTCGCGGGAGATTGCGGCGTGCCGAAAGTTGAATTTGTATTGCCCGTGGATGTCGGCGAGGCCAACGCCCTTCAGCAGACGGCCCTGATCGGCCATTTCCTGGTAAAGCGGCGTGCCGGGAACCGGCGTGTAGAGCATGAACTGGTGGAAGTCGGTCTGGTAGCCGACCGCCGATTCGATTTCCTCGACGATGTTGTCTGGCGTGTGGTGCTCGAGTCCAATGATCGTCGAGCCCTGCACGCGCTCATTGCGCCCGTAGTCCCTGCAGGTGCTAGTCTGGCGTAGCAACCGATGAACAACCGTGAAATCCAGGCAGCTTGGAAGTATCATGATGGCACGAAGCACTCCTACTGGAGTATTCGTAACCATCCTCACTCCCTGGACTGGGCGAATCGTCCGTTGCCTTTCAAAATCTACCCAAAGATAGAGCCTCTTCCACTGCCGCGAGACGTGCCGCAAACAGGGGTGGCCCTACTCTCCGCCATCTCAGAACGAGTGCCTTCGTTGCGGGCTGATTCGGTCCCTGGCGTTCAGGATCTGGCGCGCCTCCTCTATTTCTCGGCAGGGATTACCAAACAGCGTGCATATCCAGGTGGAGAAATCTACTTTCGCGCCGCAGCTTGCACCGGCGCTCTCTACGAGATCGAACTGTACGTCGTGAGCGGCGATCTCCCTGGTCTGGATGCCAGCGTGTATCACTACGATCCGGCGGAGGTGTCGCTACGGCTTTTGCGAAGAGGTGATTTTCGCGGAAACCTGGCTCAGGCGACGGCGATGGAACCGGCGGTGGCCCACGCGCCCGCGACGATCATCTGCACCGGAACGTACTGGCGGAACGCCTGGAAGTACCAGGCGCGCACTTATCGCCATTTCGGTTGGGACAACGGCACCATGCTGGCAAATATGCTGGCCGTGTCTGCGGCTTCGGGGCTGCCGGCCGAGATCGTGCTCGGGTTCGTGGACGCCGAGGTGAACCGCCTGCTTGATCTGGATACGCGGCGTGAGGTTTCCTTGTGCCTCGTACCGATCGGGCGCACATCGGAGAGTTCGCTGCCGGCACCGAGAGAGGCTCCGGAGCTTAACTTGGAGACAATCCCCCTTTCACAGCACGAAGTCGAATATCCCGCCATGCTTGAGATGCACGAAGCGTCGTCGTTCGAGTCTGTAGAGGAAGTAAATCAGTGGCGCACCAAGTCACCAGTCCTTCTATCCTCCGCTCTGGCGGGCGAGGGAGTTCGCCTCCTGCGCCTGCCGGAAGAAGAACAACCGAAGGACACGACCGAGCAGGTAATCCTGCGCCGCGGCTCTACCCGAACGTTCGACAGGGCGGCATCCATTACACTGGCACAACTTTCTACCATTCTCGACTGTGCCACGCGAGGACTTCCAGCTGACTTCCTTGAGCCGCCCGGCGCGCAGCTAAACGATCTTTACCTGATCGTGCATTCAGTGCAGGGGCTCAAGCCGGGCGCATACTTCTTCAGGCGTGTGCAGAGCATACTGGAGCTTTTGAAGGAGGGGGAATTCCGCGCCGAGGCCCATCATCTTGGTCTGGAGCAGGATCTGCCGGCGGACGCTTGCGTGGATATCTTCTTTCTCGCCGATTCGAAACGCATACTGGAGCAATACGGGAACCGCGGCTACCGGGCCGTCCAGCTCGAAGCGGGTGCCATCGGAGGCAGGATCTACCTGGCTGCGTATGCCCAGCACCTGGGTGCGACCGGGCTGACGTTCTTCGACGATGATGTAATTAACTTCTTTTCACCGCACGCGACAGACAAGAGTGCCATTTTCCTGCTCGCGATTGGAAAGCCGCTGAAACGCAAACCACAGTAGGAGCCAACCTCCGGATTGTCGGCAATGCGGAAGTGTGCGCTGAGCAGCGCGTTGTTCAGGAGGGTTGAAGTCCCTCTGGCGCTCAAATGAGGGGCGCCATATCCAAGAAGCGGGGTTCACAGCCTCGCTGGCCGGAGAAAGCGGAAGGTATGGAGACGTCTAAACGGGCACGAAGGCGAAAGCTGGACACAGCCAAGACCGACCTGAAGCCACCGCTTGCGGTACTCCGGAGGGCAGGGTGTCCACCGTGAGGTGGAATCCGAAGGGCCTGCGGAGAAGTACCGGGCCGTAATCGATGGGGAGAACCCAAGATGAACCGGTCGGCCCAAGGTGGGGCAAGGTCGAGTCTGCACTTCTGAGACGAAGGCGTTCTCATTCACCCACCGCACCAAGGTGTTTGCGGGCGGCACGGTACGGAAGAACAGCGCGTGACCTCAGGAGAACTGGCAGAGTCTCCGGGTGGCACCGGAGTAAGCGGACCTATAAGCAGAGGCGAAGTGGCGAGCGACGCTCTGTCAGTAGTCGGACGGTTGCATATAACCTGAAGCGTGATGAAAGTTACGTGACCGGGCAACCGGCGACGGAACTGGGTCGGGGAAGGCAGCCGGCGAAGATGGTCAGGAAGAGAGAGAAAGCCAGATGAGTAAAGGCGAGAAGGAGGAACAGTTCCATGAGTGAAAAACCCGTACATTCTCGTCTGAGGAGACTGGTGGACTGGATCAACCTGACGGGTGCGAAGAAGGTCCATTCATTAATCGATAAGGTGTACAAGCGGAAGAACCTGGAGATGGCTTGGGAGAAGGTGAAGGCAAACCGGGGCAGTGGAGGTGTAGACGGGCAAACTCTGGAGGCTTTTGAGGCGCAGCTAAACCAGCAGTTGGAGCGGCTGCAGCGAGAGCTGAAAGAGGATACCTATCAGCCTCTGCCGGTGCGACAACACCCCATCCCGAAGAGGGACAAACCTGGCGAGCATCGAATGCTCGGCATACCCACGATCTATGATCGCGTATGTCAGCAAGCGCTGCTCAATCGGTTGGAGCCTATCTTCGAGCCGATATTCGATGATGCCAGCTTCGGATTTCGGCGAGGGCGATCTCCGAAGGATGCCTTGCGCAAAGTGTGGAAAGAGATACAAAGCGGGTCAGAGTGGATTGTCGATGCGGATCTCCGAGACTTCTTCGGGTCCGCGGACCATGAAAAACTCCTCACGCTGGTGGCCCAACGAGTAGCCGACAGCCGCGTGCTGCGCCTGATCAAGGCGATGCTCAAAGTGGGAAGCTACAGCAAAGGGCAACTCTTTCCTAGCGAGCGCGGCACTCCGCAGGGTAGTGTGGTTTCGCCCGTGCTCAGTAACATACTTCTGACGCCATTCGATCGGGAGATGCGACGGAGAGGATATCAGCTGACGAGGTTTGCCGACGACTGGGTAGTCACCTGTCGATCGGCAGCAGAGGCCCGAGCCGCAATGGACGCGGCCCGCCGAATCCTGAAACAGCTGGGCGTGGAATTACATCCGCAGAAGACGCGGATTGTTCATGTCCGATACGGCTTCGAGTTCCTCGGCTACAAAATCAAGTGCGGGTGGAGGAAGCTTTCTCTGCCCGGCAACCAGATTCGTAGTCAGGCCCGACAGGATGCGCTCTACGCGTATCCCAAGGAGAAGTCGATTCGTCGTTTCATGGATCAGGTACGGGAACGCACCAAACGGACGACACCTCTGCGCACCGAGGACCTGATTGCGGGGCTTAATCCACTCCTGCGGGGTTGGGGCGAGTATTACAAACGCGCCCACATCCGCAAGCTCTTCCAACGTCTCGACGGCTGGATCCGGCGACGCATTTGGTCGCATCGGTACCGGCGCTGGCGTAATGCGGGTTGGAAACGGCTGCCAGCGACCCAGCTCTACGGCGAGTACGAGCTTGTTCGGCTGATCTATTTAATTCCTTCTCTTGCATCCTGGCGTTGCTGAGTCTTCGTGAAAGCTGCATACGGGAAAACCGTACGTGCAGTTTGGGCGGCGGACGGAGGCTAGCGCTTCATGCGCGCCTCCTCCGACCCGACTATCCAGAAACGGGCTTCTGGGAAGCGCCAGATCGGTACCGACAATGTTGGCACAGCGCCACAATTCCAAGATCAGCTAGATCAGATGCGTCGCTCGATGCCCGTTTACCAGGACCTGTAGGTCGTTTATGGATCGACGCTGTTGCCATACGGCTTTATTCAATGGAACGCCAGAGTGCCATCGGACCAATACGGCACTTCGATTGGCACGGTCCGCAGCGGCGGCAGCTCTTTGTTCAGTGGACTATCTGGTTTGTCAGGGTCCGGGAACCACATAGATGTAGAAGAAATGGGTGAGTTCGGATCATTGGCGTTCAAATCAGCAGGATCTTTTATCGGCAAGAAAAACATCACGTGGCATAAATTGTGTGACTGGCCCAAATGCGTAAGGTATGCATCCTTGGACATCATATAGCTCATTGCCCCCGGCTCCACCGGCGGAATCTCCTTCTTCGCATACGCCTCTTGAATACCCGCGATGCGCTCTCTCACAGAAGTCACTCCAGCCAGCGTCATTTGTGTCAGCTTGCGAAAAATCGGCAGGATCGACCGCACAGCCGCTGGATTGAGGCAAATCGCCCCTCTCTGCTTCGGACTCCAGACGTCATAAAAGTCAATGCTGGCCGTCCATGACGGCCCCGCCATGCACACAAAACCGTTCGTACCTTTGACCGCTGTTTCCCAGCCTTTGGGCGTCAGCACCAAAACAGACGCATCCTTTGAAATGCCCTCCGGAGCGGCGCTTCGCGCCAGCGCGATTGCCGCATCCCGGTCCATTAAATACTGCGAAAGTGGGAGCATCGTCGGATAGGGCCTCTCTGCATCCTGTGCCCGCGTGCTCGCAGTCATGGTCAGCAAACTCACGAGGGCAAGCGCTCCCACTGCAACTCTGGCTGCAATCTTTTCGATCTTTGCAAATCGCATCATGCTCGTGTTCGTTTCCTTTCTGCGAAGATGTGTCCGCAACTACTCAAGGCTCGACGCTTGGCGTGGCCATGGCTGCCGATCCCACGGTTCAGACCATGTGGGCGTGCCGATGCCGCAGGCCGCGCGGATCGTAGTTAACCCCGTTCGAGCCGGGAACCGCAGTCGAAAATTTGGTTCCAGTGTACATTCCGAAGCCTGGCAGCTAAGCAATGCGGGCGCGGGAGGATCTCCACTCCTGCTGAGACGCGCTGCAACCGAAGGTCCAAACTCAAACCCTGTCCTTTGCAGTGGCTTAGAGCGGCGTTGTTCTGTAGGAATTATGAGTTTCTGGATAAGTCCCGGTCAGTCGGCATATCGTCAGCAACTCGTTACTTCAAAGAACGGGGTTTATAGGGATTTATCCAAGCTCACTTCTTTTCCGAGGTAATCACTATGAAGGAGTTCAGGATACGGATGGTGAAGTGGGTTCCCAGTCTTTGTCATGGCGGTGGTATTTGGTCTACCGCTAATAGCGGACGCGCAAGAACCAATCGCTGCAAAGGACGCAGCGGATATCCATGCAGCGCTCTGATTTAGAGCGCCGATCGGCGCGAGCCTCGTCAGTCCCCCCAGTTCAGAGCCGGAACGCGTTGAGCCAAGTCTTCAGCTATCAGCAGGTGAATTCTCTACTAGAAGGGCATTCGATCATCTTTATCGAAGTGTCTCATCGAGCCAGTTGAAGATGCTCAGGTCTCGGACACCAGGTGCATTCACCTCGCAATGCAGGTCAGCACCGTCTGCCTGGGAAAACGGCAACAGCTTCTTCGGTCCTTTGAGCAATTTGTAAAGCTCCTGTGATTGTCCTGGCCAGTACGCTTCGTTTGCTGGTTCTGTAATAAGCAAGGGACACGTAATCTTGTCGGCTACGTCACGCAGGTTATACCCCTGCACCGCGCGATAGGTGTCGTAGTATGAACCGAATCCAAATGGCCTGGCTCGGAAATTAAGGTAGCCGCGATCTGCGGGGCTCATGCCTTTCGCCAGATAGGAGTCGAACTCCTCCTTTCGGCCTGCGTTGAGTAATTCAGCCAGCGGTTTGGGGATGCTCTTCATCCAGGAGGTGGAGACATCCACAACGCCTGGATCTGCGATGCCTGCGGCGATCCTCTTTTCGAAGGCTAACGCCCTCGGCACCCAGTAGCCACCCTGGCTGATACCTTGTAATGCAATCCGCTTCGGGTCAACATCCTTTCGGCTGAGAGCGTAGTCGATAACCGGAGTAATCACTTTCTCCCGCGTCGGGCCGGAAGTAAAGCTTCTGCTTCCAGAGCGCATACCCCTGCCCAGGACCGTCGAAGGTTAGGCAGTCGTAACCTCGCGCAGCACCTCCCACGCCGCCCAACAGCCACATATCCAGCATTGAGCCATCGCTACCGTTCGCCAGTATCAGAAGCTTGCGTCGCTTCGCGGTGCTGTTGCCGCGGATGTAGAAGCCGTGAAGCTCTGTTCCCTCGTAGGGAATCTTTATCGGCTCGATCGGTCGTTCGAAGAGTGGCAGAGACTTCAGCCAGCAGTCGTACAGTAGTTCCCACGTGGGCAGAAAGCGTGAGGGGTCTTTCGACTGGTCAACGAAGTACGTGGCGCTGTCATAGAAATTCTGCGCCCAGAGATATGCCTGGCGCGCGCTTTCGCGATGCCCGGCAGCGGCTGACTCTCCTGCCAGCGCACGCGCTTCATCGCCAGCCTGCTTAAACGCGACGAAAGCACTCTCGTAATTACCGTCTTCCACTTGATGAGTCAGGTAGAGAACTCTGCCGATGTCTCCTGCTGAGTAATAGGCGCGTCCGAGGCTGGTGAGGAAGATCGTCTCAAATGTTGGATTTTGGAAAAAGTATGGGCGGCGACCTGTGACGGGCATGGCTTCCGCCTTCGCCTGATCTGCCTGTCCACGCAGTAAGGGAGCAGTCCCGAAAACCGAGGAAACTAGCAGGCCCATGTTCAGTTGTCTCGCGGTTCAGTTCCATCGAAATCTCCTCAAGGGCAGTTCAGCTCGGGACGATACTACCTGCCGCAGATTCACATGGTCCATGAAGGCATGGCCGAGTGGCTGACAAGCGGGGACTACGTCCTTCTGGATTGAGGCTCTCCTTTCGGAAGTGGGGGCTTTTTGCAGGTCGGCTTTCAGCTGTTCGATCTGGGCGGGCATAGTCACGATTTCGTGCTAATTGTGAATACATCGTGGACGTATTGTCGGCAAATCTCCCCTTGGGGGTTATCTCAAGGTTGCCCGTCATCTGGGAGCGATCCCGAATTTACTTGACGCCTGGCCCATATTTCTGCAATTATCGAAACATGCCAGTAGCATCAGCCAAGAAAAACACCGAGCACGTGGCAAAGTACGCCGACATGCTCTCCGCGATGGGCACCGAACCACGCCTTCGGATCATGCAATTGCTCTTATCGGCGCATCCCGACGGCTTGGTCGTCGGCGATATCCAATCAGAGCTGGACATTCCGAACTCCACGCTTTCGCACCACCTGGACAAACTGAAGAATGAAGGGCTCGTGAACGTCCGTCGCGAGAGTACTTTCTTGCGGTACACGGCCAACACGGAGGCGCTCCAGGAACTTCTGCAATTCCTTTATGCCGAATGCTGCACCCGAAATAAGGCAGTCAAACCGCGAGATATCGTTCAGCTTTGCAAATAGGAGAAGGGTCACATGAGCAGCACCGACATAAGGACGTAGTCAAAGAAAAGTACGGGCAGGCTGCGCTTGCGCGTGAAGAGCGGCGGAAGTGCCTGCTGCGGAGCCACCGCAGCAAGCGGGTAGGTGCGACCCGATTACTTCCAATCTGTACGACTCCTCGCAGGCGGGTCAAGTTCCAGAGGAGGCCATGCTCGCCTCGCTAGGGTGCGGAAATCCGACCGCGTTGGCGAAGTTGAACCCCGGAGAAGTCGTTCTCGATCTCGGCTCCGGCGGCGGAATCGATGTCCTGCTCTCGGCAAAGCGGGTTGGGCCCACCGGCAAGGCATACGGTCTCGACATGACGGACGAGATGCTCGCGCTTGCGAACGAGAACAAGCGCAAGGCGGGCGCCGAGAATGTCGAGTTTCTGAAGGGCGAGATCGAGCACATTCCACTGCCCGACAATTCGGTGGATGTGATCATCTCGAATTGCGTGATCAATCTTTCGGCGGACAAAGACCGTGTGTTGCGCGAAGCGTTTCGTGTGCTGAAGCCGGGCGGACGCTTTGCGGTTTCCGATGTCGTGACTCGCGGCGAAATGCGCCGAAATTCCGCAAGAGCGTGTTGCTGTGGGTCGGGTGCATCGCGGGGGCGCTCGAAGAGAATGAATACCGCAGCAAACTAGCGGCTGCCGGATTTGAGCAGATCGAGATTGAACCAACGCGCGTTTATCGCGTAGAGGATGCGCGCGAGTTTCTCTCGCGGCTGGCGTCGATGTGGACGCGATTGCTCCGCAGGTAGACGGCAAGTTCATGAGCGCGTTCGTCCGGGCCGTCAAACCCGCAAACGCAGGAGCGAAAGCTGTTGTGGACCGACCTGCTGCAGCTAGGAGACAACGAATATGCAAGGACACTACAACGTTCTGTTCCTGTGCACAGGCAATTCTGCGCGCTCGATCATGGCCGAGGCCATTCTGAACCAGAAAGGGCAGCCCCAATTTCACTGCCTATAGCGCCGGAAGCCATCCCTCAGGAAAAGTTCGTCCGGAAGCGCTTGCGACAACTCGAAATGGCGCACTTCCCCACCGACGGTCTGCGCAGCAAGACTTGGGATGAATTCTCGCTGCCTGGCGCACCGAAGCTCGATTTTGTTTTCACCGTTTGCGACAACGCGGCGAAGGAAGTGTGCCCCGTCTGGCCCGGACAGCCGATGACCGCGCATTGGGGCGTTCCCGATCCGGCGGCAGTGTACGGAAGCGAAGCGAGATTGAACGCGCGTTTCGCGATGCCTTCATGATTCTGGATCGCAGAATCAGTTTGTTCCTCTGCCTTCCACTACGAGTCTCGACAGGCTGGCACTCAAGAGCGAAATCGACCGCATCGGCCAACGATGAGACCCGTAACGAGCGAATAGCTCGACTTGTTCTCAAGAGGCTGCGGTTCGATGGCTCGCCGAACTACAAGGGATCGACAGATGAAGGCAACGGGTCGTCTCAGTTTTCTGGATCGTTATCTGACGGGCTGGATCTTTGCCGCCATGGTCGCGGGAGTCGTATTGGGATGGCTCGTCCCCGGAGTCGTGCCGTTTCTGAATCGCTTCAGCATCGGGACGACTTCCATTCCGATTGCTGTGGGACTGATCCTGATGATGTACCCGCCGTTCACGAAGGTGCGGTACGAGGAGCTGCACGAAGTCTTTCGCAACAAGCGCGTGCTCGGTCTTTCGCTCGTGCAGAACTGGATCATCGGGCCGATTCTGATGTTCGTTCTGGCCATCGTGTTCCTGCGCGGATATCCGGAATACATGGCCGGGTTCATCATGATCGGTCTCGCGCGCTGTATCGCGATGGTCATCGTGTGGAACGAACTGGCCAAGGGCGATACGCAATATGCGGCTGGCCTGGTGGCGTTCAATTCTCTTTTCCAGGTCTTCTTCTACTCGCTCTACGCCTGGGTTTTCATTACGGTTCTTCCCGCCAAGCTCGGCCTTCGCAGTACCGTCGTCAATGTCTCGATCGCACAGATTGCGAAGAGCGTTTTTATTTATCTGGGCATTCCGTTTCTTGCGGGATTCGTGACTCGTACTGCTGATTCGCGCTAAAGGGCGGGAGTGGTACGACCGGAATTTCGTTCCCCGCGTAAGTCCGCTGACGCTGATCGCCCTGCTGTTCACGATTGTGGTGATGTTCTCGTTGAAGGGCGAGTACATCGTTCGTCTGCCGCTTGGATGTCCTGCGGATCGCGGTGCCGCTGTTGATCTACTTCGTGGTGATGTTTCTGGTGTCCTTTTACATGGGCAAGAAGCTCGGCGCGGACTACTCCAAGACAACGACACTGGCGTTCACCGCCGCCTCCAACAATTTTGAACTGGCGATTGCAGTCGCAGTTTCGGTTTTTGGCATTAATTCTGGAGCGGCATTCGCGGCGGTTATTGGGCCTTTGGTTGAAGTGCCGGTGATGATCGTGCTGGTCAATGTGGCGCTCTACTTTCAACGTCATTATTTCCCCAACCCCGAAGCGGTCGACTATCGACTCGGTTTTTTGTTGGGCCGCTTGCCAAGTAGGGACGCCTTTCCTCGAGAACCAGATGAAGTAAGTGGATGCCGTTTCCGGACTTGGAACGCGAATCCCGAGGTTCTGGGCGAATCGTCCGCTACCCGGAAGTAATCCGGATGGGCCTCGAGCGGATCGGTACCGACAAGT
>CAVUSL010000004.1:0-40347 GCA_963744055.1 uncultured Acidobacteriota bacterium
ACCTCTCACGGTTGTCATCCTGAGCGCAGTGAGGCGACAGCCGAACGCAGTCGAAGGACCCCTGCACTACTTACGCCGCCACAGACCTGAACGGGCATTTCTATCCGGAAGCGTGATCTTTTGATCTCAGCGCAATCCTGCTCATCGAGACAGTCTCGGGCAAAATAACAAATGCGGATCCACCACTCCCACATACTGCCCCAAAACTGCTATTTCCAGTAAAATTCTCTCTTGCGCCCATTTCATGGCATCCTGACGCCCTCCGGCTGCGCCCGCGCCCGACACTTCGTCTTCGGGACGGTGTATGCGGCAACTGAACCGTCTCTTGCGGTACGCGGTGCCTTACTGGTGGCAGGTGCTGTTGTCGGTCATGCTCATGGCGGCCGTCGGGCTTTCTCGACGCCTTCCGCCTGCTGCTCATCGGCCCGATTCTCGACCGCGTGCTTAACCCGGGCCATCCCACGCATGAAATGAAGCTGCTTCCGATCCCGGGAACGCAGCACTCGATTCATCTGGAGCAGTTCGTTCCGTCGTCGTTCCAGAACCCGTGGGCCATCGTGGCCTTTGCCCTCATTTCTTCCACCCTGATCAAGGGAATCTTCGACTACGCCGGAACGTATCTGGTGAGCTACGCCGGCTTCGGCATGATCACCGATCTGCGCGACGACATGTACAACGCGATCCTGCGGCGGTCGGCGGCGTTTTTCCAGAAGCACACCACCGGCACGCTGCTCTCGACGCTCATCAACGACCTGGAGCGCGTGCAGTTCTCGATGTCCAGCGTGCTGGGAGAATTCCTGCAACAGTTTTTCACCCTGATCTTCACGGTGGCGGCGGTCGTACTGCTGGGCGGAAACTGGCTTGGGTGTTGTTGTTGTTCCTGCCTGCGATTATTTTTTCGTCGAGCAAGATCGGCGGCCGAGTTCGCCGGACCACGCGCCGCGGTCAGGACAAACTCGCCGAAATTCAGAACATCCTGCACGAGACCATCACCGGCAACCGCATCGTGAAGGCCTTTGGCATGGAGACCTGGGAAGTCGCCCGGTTCCGCAACGCCGCCAAGCGCCTGCTGCGCGCGAACCTTCGTTCCGTGGCGGCTGCGGCCGTTGAGTTCTCCGCTGATGGACACGTTCGGCGCGATTGCGATCGCTCTGCTGCTGCTGCTCGGCCGCAACGAGATTCGTCACGGCTCCTTCACGCCCGGAACCTATCTCGCCTTTATCGCGCTGGTCTTCAAGCTCTACGAACCCATCCGCAAGTTTGCGTTATTCAATAACAGCTTTCAGCAGGCGGTCGGCGCATCGTCTGAGATTTTCAGATTCACCGACAGCGAAGACGACGTCCGCGAAAAGCCCGGCGCGAAGCCGCTGCCCGCCTTCCGAAAGAACATCGTGTTTGAAGGCGCGACCTTCTCCTACGGAAGCGAGGGCGACGGCAATCGCGACATTCTGCGCGCCATCGACCTGGAAGTGAAAGCCGGGGAAGTACTCGCCATCGTCGGTTCCAGCGGCGCGGGCAAGAGCACGCTCGTTCATCTGCTCCCGCGGTTTCTTCGACCTGACCGCGGGCCGGCTTCTGATCGACGGGCATGATGTGCGCGACGTGACCATCGCCTCGCTGCGTGCGCAGATCGGCATCGTGACCCAGGAGACTGTGCTCTTCAACGACACGGTGCGCAACAACATCGCGTACGGGCAACCGAACGTCGCAAAGCAAGAAGTCGAAGACGCCGCGCAGAGCGGCGCTAGCCCACGACTTCATCATGGACATGCCCGACGGCTACGAAACCGTAATCGGGGAGCGCGGCCTGCGGCTTTCGGGCGGAGAGCGCCAGCGCATCGCCATCGCGCGCGCCATCCTGAAGAATGCGCCCATCCTCATTCTGGACGAAGCGACTTCAGCGCTCGACAGCGAGTCGGAAGCGCTGGTGCAATCGGCATTGCAGAACCTGGTGGCCGGCCGCACGGTGTTCGTGATCGCGCACCGGTTGTCGACGGTGCGCCGCGCCGATCGCATCGTGGTACTGGAAAACGGCGCCATCAGCGACATCGGCGCGCACGAAGACCTGATGAAGAAGCTGGGCACTTATCGCCGTCTGTATGATTTGCAGTTTTTGCAGGTCGATCAACCGAAAGTGGTGATCTAGATTGCTGCAGGATTGTAGCGCTGCCGTCCGGCGGCGGTGCCGCTGGGCGTCCTCGCCCACCGCTGCGAGGGCGGGACGCCCTCGCGACTGCCGGCGAGACGCCGGCGCTACAAAGGTCGCCAGAAGCCAGCAGCCAGCAGCGATGTGGTTAACTGAGTGCTACGCGACACCTGAGACCTGACCCATGCCCCTTCGCTCCATGACCGGCTTCGCGCAAGTCAAAGGACAGATCAACGGCAAGCTCAACTACACCTTGTCGCTGAAGTCCGTCAATCACCGCTTCCTCGATCTCCACTTCCGCATGCCTTCCGAGAGCGACGGCCTCGAGATGAAGCTACGCCGGCTGCTCAAGGAGAAAGTCGCGCGCGGCCATCTCGAACTGACCATCAGTCTCGACCGCGGCAGCAGCGAAGGCTTCACGCTGAATCGCGAAATGGTGGGCGGCTACATTAAGGCGTTCCGGGCGGGCGCTGCAGAGTTCGGCCTCGCCGCCGAGCCTGATCTCAACGTCATCCTGCGCATGCCCGGCGCCATGGACGCCTCCACCGGAGCGGCCGAAGGCGAACTGGAAGCCGCCGTGCTCCCGCAAGTCGAGGAGGCGCTGGCCAAGCTCAACCACATGCGTGAGGAGGAAGGCCGGGGCATTGAGCGCGAGCTGCGCGAGCGCATGCAGCACATTCAGAAGGCTAGCTCCGGCGTCGAGCGCCATCGCAGCGCCATCCTGCAGACTTACGTCGAGAAACTGCGTGCGCGAATGCAGGAACTTATCGGCGCGCAGGTCGATCCCGAGCGCCTGCTGCAGGAAGCCGCCCTGCTGGTCGATCGCAGCGACATTCAGGAAGAACTCGTTCGCCTGCAAACCCACATCCAGCACTTTCTCGGCCTGCTCGACGAGAAGGGCGAAATCGGCAAGAAGCTCGACTTCCTGCTGCAGGAGATGAATCGCGAGGCCAACACGCTGCTCTCGAAGACCTCGGGCCTGGCCGGCGACGCGCTGAAGATCACCGAGATGGGCCTCATCATGAAATCGGAGATCGAGAAGTCGCGCGAGCAGGTACAGAACGTCGAATGACGAACGTCTACATCATTTCGGCTCCCTCCGGCTCCGGCAAGTCGACCCTCGTCAACGAACTACGCTCGCAAGTGGTGGGCCTCAAGTTTTCCATTTCCTACACCACGCGCGCGCCCCGCGGCAGCGAACAGAATGGCCGCGAGTACTTCTTCGTTTCGCGCGCGGATTTCGAAGCCATGATTCGCGAAGACGACTTCCTCGAGTATGCCGACGTGTACGGCAACTACTACGGGACGGCGCGGCGTTTTCTGCGCGAGGCCGAGCAGGAGGGGAGCGACCTGCTGCTCGACATCGATGTGCAGGGCGCGGCGCAGATCAAGAGCCAAGATCCCGCAGGCGTGCAGCATTTTCGTGTTGCCGCCCGATCGGCACACACTGGAGTGGCGGCTCCGCAATCGCGGGTCCGATTCGGACCAGGTGATCTGCCGCCGGTTGGCCACGGCCCGTCGGGAGATTGAGAATTACGATAAGTACGACTATATTTTAGTGAACGACCGCCTGGAACCGTCCGTCAGCCAATTGAAAGCCATCGTGCTTTCCGAGCGGCTGCGGCACTCGGATCGTCCTTTGACCGTTGAGGACGAAGCTCAGGTTGCCGTTGCGGAAGGATGCCGCCTGAAAAATATTCAGGCGCGAATCAATCCCATCCTCGAATCGTTCCGCAACGACAAAGGCAAGTGCTAGGCGGCGGGAGAATAGTTATGAAGTTGATCGAAGGCTTCGACAGCAACTATCGCTACATCCTCGTGGCCGCGCGCCGCGCCCGCCAGCTTCAGGGCGGCGCTCCTCCGGTAGTCGAAACCAGTTCCCGCAAGCCTTGCCGCATCGCGCAAGATGAAATCCGCGCCGGCAAAGTGAAGTGGGTCATTCCCGAAACACCCAAGTCGGCGGTGGAAGCCGCCCAGGAAGCGCTTGACCAGGGCGGTCAGACCGACGCCTAGTTCTCCGCGAAGGCCAAGCCCCTGCCGGCCTTCGCTTAACCGGCACATTCGTCAGCTCCTCTGCCGTCATCTAAAATAAGGGCCCCTATGAAGGTAGCTCTCGGCGTTAGCGGCGGGATCGCGGCGTACAAGGCGGCGGAAGTTCTGCGCCTTCTGCAGGAACGCGATATCCGCGTGCAGGTCATCATGACCCAGGCGGCGCAGGAGTTCGTGCGCCCGCTGACCTTCGCTGCACTCTCGGGCGAAAAAGTCATCACCGGAATGTTCGATGCGGGCGACGCCGAGCCGAATATCGACTCGGCGGTCGAGCACATCGCCGTTGCCCAGGCGATTGACGCGCTGGTGGTTGTGCCCGCCACTGCCGATCTTCTCGCGAAATTCGCACAGGGGATTGCCAACGACTTCCTTACCACCCTCTACTTGGCGACCACTGCGCCGGTGGTGGTGGCTCCCGCGATGAACGTGAACATGTGGAATCATCCGGCGACCCAGGCTAATCTTGAAATCCTGCGGAAGCGTGGGGTGAAGATCGTCGAGCCCGACAGCGGATATCTCGCCTGCGGCATGATCGGCGCGGGCCGGTTGGCGGCGAATGAGGCCATCGTGGCCGCCGTGCTCGAAACACTGGGCGCGTCGCAGGATCTGGCCGGCGAGACCGTGCTCATCACCGCGGGTCCCACGCGCGAGAAGATCGATCCGGTCCGTTACATCACCAATCGTTCCAGCGCACGCATGGGCTACGCCTTGGCTGAAGCCGCAATTCGCCGCGGCGCGCACGTGTTGCTGGTCAGCGGCCCGACGACGGTCAGGCCTCCGGACGCAGCGGAAGTGACGCGCGTCGAAACTGCCGCTGAAATGCGCGCGGCGGTTCTGAACCTCCTGTCCCAGGCCACCATCGTGATCAAGACGGCGGCTGTCTCCGACTATCGTCCAAAGGCTGCGGCCGGACAGAAGCTCAAGCGCACCGGCCCAATGTCGCTGGAACTGGAGCCGACCGAAGACATTCTGGCTGAGTTAGTCGCAAAGAAGTCGAACCAACTCGTCATTGGCTTCGCGGCTGAGACCGAGAACGTGCTTGAGAATGCACGCAAGAAGCTGGTGAAGAAATCCCTCGATGCGATTGTGGTCAACGATGTCTCCCGCGAAGGCGTGGGCTTCGATTCTGACCGCAACGCCGTGACCATCCTCACGCAGGAAGATGTGCTCGAAGTGCCGGAAACCACGAAGTGGGAAGTTGCGCAGCGCGTGCTCGATCAGGTGGTGGCGCTGCGCAGGCGTAGCAGGATCGTGGTGAAAGCCTGATGCCGAGGGTTCTCGACCCCCAATTCAAGCAAGCTCTGGCTGCCCGCCTTCGCTACTACAACGAACTCGGAATCTATGATTTCTATCGCCGCGATACCGGCGCAGCGGCCGTTGAAAGCGAATTAGTCACACCTATTCCAACCGAAGAATCCATCCAGCAAGAACAGCGAGAGGAAATGTCTCCCAGAAAAGCTACGGCGCGCGCCGTCGAGGAAGAAAGCGTACTCGCAGTCATTCCATCGCGGCCGGAAGCCGGTGTGAGCGATTCGGTCAAGGCGCTCAAGTTGATTCGCGAAGACATTGGCGACTGCACGCGCTGTCGCCTGGCCACGCAGGGCCGCAAGCAGATCGTGTTCGGCGTCGGCAATCCGAAGGCTGACCTGATGTTTATCGGCGAAGCGCCTGGCGCCGACGAAGACATGCAGGGCGAACCCTTCGTGGGTCGCGCCGGCCAATTGCTCACCAACATGATCAAGGCGATGGGGATCGAGCGCGAGCAGGTCTACATCGCGAACATCATCAAGTGCCGTCCGCCCAACAATCGCACGCCCGAGCGCGACGAATGCGAGACGTGCTCTCCGTTCCTGATGCGGCAGATCGCGGCCATCCAACCGAAAGTGATCGTAGCGCTGGGTGCCGTGGCCGCCAAGACGCTGCTAGCAATCAACGATTCCATGTCGAACCTACGCGGCCGCTGGTATGACTTCAAGCCCACCGGGGTGCGCAGCAATAATCCATCGTGGACCAGCGCCAAACTTGCCGTCACCTACCATCCTGCATTCCTGCTGCGCGATCCCCGCCAGAAGAAAGAAGCGTGGAAGGATCTGCAGATGGTGATGAAGGAATTGGGAATGAAACCACCGGCCAAGGCAGCAGAATAGTTTTAGATCACGGCAGGTCGTCTCATTGTGATTCACTTCCAGCTAAGTTGTTGAAAGTTCGTAAAGGTGCCTTCGGAGTCGAAAAACCACCCCGCGACCATCTCGTATAATGCCGTTTAATTGCGATTAGAAGCCCGTAGGTCGTCGACCGGGCCCCGGGTGGCACTCTGGGTCATCGGTCGACCTGGAAGCGCGCCTGAGGGCCTCTAATGCGGAAATGTATCTTTAAGTTAACACGACCAGAATGGTCGCCATTCGGTTGTAGTGAAACACGGCTGTCGGATCTCCAAACGGCTGACGACTGAAGACCGACGACTGGCTCCTACCCGATTCTGCCAGTGGCAATGCCCTGCGCCCAATCGTCGCGCCCACGCGTGCGCGCGAACTCGGCGGCGGCTCGGTGGTCGTAGGCCACGCGCTCCAGGGAAACATTCCACCCGGTGTTTGATTTTTCCAAAATTGCGTAGCAGGCGTGCGGCGAGAAGGTCTGCATGCGGTAGCGGACGGGGTCGACATCATCATACGCCTGTACCCCGATGCTGCCGGGATTGATCACCAGCTGTCCGTGTCCTAGTTCGACCACGCGCGGAATATGCGTGTGTCCGCACAGCACGACCGGATGGTGCACGCCTTGCAGCAATTCCCGGATGGCGCCTTCGGAGCGCACCTCGGGCAGGCCGTCCATAATGTCCTCGAGCAGGTAGAGGGTGTCGTTGCCGGGCGTGCCATGGCAGAGGAAGATGTCTTCTTCGAAGACAGCGGTGCGCGGCAGTTCGCTGAGCCAGTGGATGGGTTCTTCACCCAGGTCTCGAATCACATACGCCAGGGTTGGGATCGAGGCGAGGTCGCGCTCGCTGGCCTCGTAGATGAGCCGGTCCTGATTTCCCTGGATCGTAATCAGGACGTTGGCCTGCATCAGCCTTTCGTAGGTCGCATGGGGCTTTAGAGGACCGTAAAGCGAGTCGCCCAGATTCAGGAACTGGTCGACACCGCGACTCTTGGCGTGTGCCAGTACAGCATCGAGCGCCCAAACGTTGGCGTGAATATCGGCGAGGATGGCCAGTGCGGTCACGTCGTGTCAGTGGGCTTTCAGCGTACCAGAAACACAGGGGACAGGTCACAGGTCACAGGTGACAGGTCTCAGGTCTCAGGTCTCAGGTCTCAGGCGAATGCGAGATGTCATTGACTGCAATTTCGGACACGAGAAAATCTTAAAACGCAGAGAGCGCGGAGACCTGCCGCAGAGAGCGCAAAGAACAGCAAGGCTGAGGTCCGTGAAAATTCTGTTGACCTGCTGATACGCTAGTGAAAGCTTCCCTGAGAATTGAGAATTGAGAATTGAGAATTGAGAATTGAGAATTGAGAATTGAGAATTGAGAACTGAGAACCGAGACCTGCCCCCTGAGACCTGAATTCCAATTCTGCGATGTCGCTCTGCCTGTGCCGCTCGACACGGCGTTTTCTTACCGCGTGCCCGAGGGCATGGCACCGGCGGTAGGCGGACGTGTGCTTGTTCCCTTCCGGCAGCAACGCATGAGCGGGATCGTCGTCGACCTGCACGACCGCAAGCCGTCAGTGGTCACGAAGAACGTGGTGAGCGTCCTCGACCCTGCTCCTGTGCTTGACGAGCAATTGATGCGTCTCGGCAAGTGGATTGCCGACTACTACCTCGCGCCGCTCGGGGAAGTCTTCCGCACGATGCTGCCTTTGAGCGCAGAATTCCGCCGCACCATCACCTACCGCATCACCGATCAGGGACGCATGGCTCTGCATCTGGGCGGCATGTCGGGATCGTCGGCGCGGGCCCGGCGCACGCCGGACGAGCAACTCGCGGAATTTCGTGTACTGGACTATTTGGCGAACCGCGAAGACCCGGTGCGCGAGAGCAGCCTGCGCAGCGCGAATCGTATCAGCCGGGCGGTGCTGAGCGGAATGGTCCGCAAGAAGTGGATTGAGCGTGAGGATGTATCCGACGCACGCGACGCAGCGCGGATTGTGAAAGTGGCCGTGTTGCGTGCGGGAAACGAAAGTGGAGAACTCACCCCGGCGGGCGGGGACCCTTCGGCTCGCTCAGGGCACGCGCCCCGCTGCTCCATTATCGACTCCGTAGTAGACAAAAACGATGGAGCGATTACGGCCCTTAACGATGGAGCGTCGGGCGTCCCCGCCCGTCGAGCGAAGCTCAACACGAACCAGCAAGCCTTGATCGACGCTCTTACTGCAGCGGGCGGCCGCGCTGATGTCGACGTGCTCCACTCGCTCGACGTGCCACGCAGCACGCTCTCCACCCTCGCCAAGCGCGGGCTGGTCGAGATCGTTGAAGAACTAGCCGAATTCCAGGTCTCGCGCGTGAAAGCGCGGCCGAGTCCATTCGGATTCGATTTCAACCCCGCGCAAAAGCAAGCACTCCAGCGTATTCAGGACAGCATGGGTACACGCAAGTTCAGGGGGATCCTGCTGCATGGCGTGACCGGGTCGGGCAAGACTGCCGTCTACTTGGCCGCGATGCGAACCGTGCTCGAGCAAGGCCGCTCGGCGATCCTGCTGGTGCCGGAAATCGGTCTGACACCCACCGTGGCCGCCGATCTGCACCAGGTCTTCGGCGACGAGGTGGCGATTCTTCACTCCGCACTCTCGAACCGGGAGCGCGCCGAACAGTGGCACCGTATCAAGAGTGGCGCGGCGCGCATGGTGGTGGGCACGCGTTCGGCCGTCTTCGCACCCGTTAGCGACCTGGCGCTCATCATCGTCGACGAAGAACAGGACTCCTCCTACAAGCAGGAAGAAACTCCGCGCTACCACGCGCGCGACGTGGCCGTGATGCGCGCCAAGATGGCGGACGCGGTGGTCGTGCTGGGCTCGGCTACGCCCTCGCTCGAGTCCTACTACAACGCGAAGAAAAATAAGTACGCTCTGATCGAATTGCCCGACCGCGTGGAGCGCCGCCCGCTGCCCGAGGTCGAGTTGATCGACATGAAGCAGGAATTCCAGGAGACCGGACAGGAGCAGGTCATCTCGCGCAAGCTGGCGGAAGAAATCCGCGAACGCCTCGAGCGAAAAGAGCAGGTGATGATCCTGCTGAACCGGCGGGGCTATTCGCCGGTCGCGCTGTGCCGGGCCTGCGGCAGCCGCATGGAGTGCCGGAATTGCGCGGTCGCCATGACTCATCACAAGAAAGATCACCGCATGGTCTGCCACTACTGCGGTTTCCAGGCGCCCATTCCGAAAGTCTGTGGCGAATGCGGCAGTGAATACGTTTATTTCCTCGGCACCGGGTCGGAAAAGCTGGAAGAACTGCTGCATGGAATGTTTCCCACGGCGCGTATCGGGCGGCTCGATCGCGACACGGTGCGCGGGAACGAGGACTTCGAGCGCACCCTGGCCGCGCTGAACGAAGGCGAACTCGATCTGCTGGTGGGTACGCAGATGATCGCCAAGGGGCACGACGTGCACGGCGTGACGCTGGTTGGAGTGGTGGGAGCCGACATCGCGTTAGGGCTGCCCGACTTCCGCGCTGCGGAACGAACGTTTCAGTTATTGACCCAGGTCGCTGGTCGAGCCGGTCGCGGGCAGACGCCGGGCAAGGTGGTGCTGCAGACCTATTTCCCCGATCACTATGCCGTGCAATTCGCGGCTCAGCACGATTTCATCGGCTTCTATGAAAAAGAACTCCGCTTCCGTAGCTGGATGCACTACCCGCCCTATTCCGCGTTGGCCAACGTGCTGGTGCGCAGCGACAAACTCGACGAAGCGCTGCAGTGGTCGGGCATTCTCGGCAAGTGGTTCGAGAAGACGCGCCACGAAGGCGTGCGCGTGCTCGGCCCGGCAGCCGCGCCCATCCTGCGCCTGAAGCGCGACTACCGTTACCACTTCGTGCTGAAGTCGCCGAGCCGCGAGAAATTGAATACCGCGCTGCGGGCGATGCTGGCGCATGCGGCCTCGCAGAAGATTCCGCGCACGCAGGTCATAGTGGATGTCGATGCGTTGTGGCTGATGTAGGGAGGCAGTGACAGGTCACGGGTGACAGGTCTCAGGTCTCAGGTCTCAGGTCTCAGGTCTCAGGTCTCAGGTCTCAGGTCTCAGGTCTCAGGTCTCAGGTCTCAGGATTGCGATGCAGTCGCCTCATTTCTCTGTTGGTGTTGAGTTTTTTTAGGCTGTCATCCTGAGCGCAGCGAAGGACCCGTGTGCTCCTCTAGGCGCTACACGAGTGCTGACCTAGGCTTGGCCTTCTCACGAATTATCATTGCTCGCTAACGATCGCAACATAAACTCGTCTGACCTGTCACCTGTGACCTGTGACCTGTGACCTGTGACCTGTCACCCGAACTTTACCCCGGAGCCAAAATGCGAGTTGTCTCTTCCATCTTCTTCGCCGCCCTCATCGCCGCTACCGTCCACGCCCAAGCCAAGCCTGCACCTTCGTGGATATCGGCCAGCAACGAGTTCACCAACCAGCTCGTCAAGGTTCAGAACAAGCACGATCCCGAGAATGGGTCTCGGCAGGGGTTGAGTGAGTTCGACGAAATGGTGTCGCAGCCGACGCTGGCCGATGAAGATCAGGAACGCAAGGAAGTGGAAGAAGTCCTCGCCAGGCTCAAAGCGGCACTTCCGCAGCAGAAACAGAAGGAAGTGGCGCAGGATCTGGAAATCATCATCCGGCGCGTCGAGCTGAATTTCCGCCTGCAGGACTACCAACGTGCCCACGATGTTCCGTTCACTAACGCCAGCTCGGTGGTGTTCAGTGGAGTCCGCATGCTGCTCGACGAGCAGACTCCTGCGGCACGCCGCTCCGCTGCCGTTGTGCGCCTACGACGGTATGCCGGGCTCGATCCGACCTACAAGCCGCTCACGGAAATTCTCAGGCAACGAGTGGTCGAGCAGATGGCCAAGCCGGGTGTCGTGTATCCGGCGCGAGTCGAACTTGAGACCGAAATGTCGCGCAATTCCCACTACCTCGACGGCATCGCTTCGCTGTGCAAGGAGTACAAGCTGTCTGGATGGGAAGAGCCGTTCGCGAAGCTGAAGGCGCAGCTTACCGACTACGACGCGTGGATGCGGTCGACTGTCCTGCCCAAGGCGCGCGCGGATTTCCGTCTGCCACCCGAGGAGTACGCGCTTTCGCTCGAACTGTATGGCATCGACATTCCGCCCGCGCAGATGGCAGCGCTGGCGCATAAGGGATTCGATGACATTCAGGCCGAGATGAAACCGATCGCGGCCCAGATCGCTAAGGAACGCAAGTTGCCGTCGAGCGATTATCGCGACGTCATTCGTGTACTGAAGAAGCAACAATTGGTGGGCGACGCGATTTTGCCGTTCTATCAAAACCGGCTGAAGCAGATTGAAGAGATCATCCGCAAGCAGAACCTGGTGACATTGCCCGACCGCCCGGCACGCATTCGGATCGCGTCGGCCGCCGAGACTGCGCAGCAGCCCGCGCCGCACATGGTGCCGCCGCCCTTCATCCACAATACCGGGGAGAAAGGCGAGTTTGTACTGCCGCTGAATATTCCTGCCAGCGAGGGACAGGCTTCCGCACAGAAATATGACGACTTCACGTTTGATGCGGCGGCCTGGACTCTAACCGCGCACGAGGCGCGTCCCGGGCACGAACTGCAATTCGATTCGATGATCGAGCACGGCGTGTCAGTGGCGCGTGTGCGCTATGCCTTCAACAGCACCAACGTCGAGGGCTGGGGACTGTATGCCGAATACCTGGTGCGGCCGTTCATGCCGCTGGAAGGACAACTCATTTCGCTGGACTACCGTTTGCTGCGGGCGGCGCGCGCATTTCTCGATCCAGAGTTACAGTCGGGCAAGATCACGCCGGAAGAGGCCAAGCGCGTTTTGGAGAACGATGTCGTGCAGTCTCCTGCATTCGCGGAGGAGGAAGTGGAACGCTACACGTATCGCGCTCCCGGGCAGGCGAACAGTTACTACTACGGATATACGAAGCTGGTGGCGTTAAGGCAAGATACCGAGAAGGTCATGGGAGCGAACTTCGATCAGAAGAAGTTTCATGACTTCATCCTGGCGCAAGGCTTGCTGCCGCCTGATCTGATGCGCAAGTCGGTGATGGAAGATTTCGCGGGCGGGCACGGATCAGCGGGCGCGCATTGAATCACAGCAAGCTTTAGTGCGATGGTGATTTACTTATGCCGCCAGCTGCGCACCAGCGACTTCAGCGATGTTCGATCCTGGCCATCTTCCATCAGCACGATCGGCTTCGGGATGATCGTGACTACCAGCATTACCAGCGCAAAAGCAGCAAGCAGGATGCGCTTGCCTGAAACCTTTGGAAACTCAGAAACCTGCGGATGACGAAAGCTGCTGAGTTCCAGCAGGATCGCCCAGATCAGCCATCCGTACCACAGATACACCGCCATCGGAATCAGACAGAGAATCGTCAGGCGTGAAACGAGTCGGTGCAAGCGCGGGGCCATCGAGAACACGATGTGACCGCCGTCGAGCTGGCCGCCGGGCAGCAGGTTTAGCGAGGTTGCAAACATGCCGCCCCACGCCGCGAAGGCCATCGGATGCAGCAGCAGGTTCAGAAACGGCAGAGCGGCGATGCTATTGAGCAGACCGAGCGACGCAAGCGTGCGGTGAGCCAGTTCGAAAATCAGCGGATAGTGAATCAGCAGGGCGTCGGCCGATTGAGGAACTGTTGCAGGAGCGGCGCGCGACAGACCTAGCGCGATCGCCAGAACCACGCACGCCACGATGAACCCCGCGATGGGGCCCGCAATCCCGATGTCAAACAATGCCCGGCGTGAATGAATCGGAGAACGTATCCGAATAAATGCGCCCATCGTGCCGATCAGTGACGGAAACGGGATGAAGAAGGGCAAAGTCGCATCCACGTTGTAACGTACGCAGAGCAGGTAGTGTCCCATCTCGTGCGCGAGCAGGATGAGCATGAGGCTGGCGGAGAAAGGGATGCCGAGAAGCAGGCGCGCTGGGTGGTGCCAGATGGCGTCTACGGGGAAAAGAGGGAAGCTGCTGTCGTCTTCGTCGGCCAAGGCCGGACGCTGCTGCTCGAAGTTGTACTGGAAATGCGATCCGACGACCAAGGTGGTGAAAATGGTCGCGAGTAAAAGAACCGCGTGCAGCCAGTAGCGCTGCCGTCGCGGCGACGCCAGCAGGACCGGCATCGGCGCGTAATACTCAACCGTGGATTGGGGGACGGCAGGCGTCGGTTCGGACATCGGGCTCTGAGTCGATTGTACGGCAGGGAGCAGGTCACAGGTGACAGGTCACAGGTCTTTTAGGTCCGGCCTGCTCTTGCGGGACTTGCATCGCGGAGATCGAGTAGAAATTCCTTAGGGCTGGTGGAATCGCTATCTGACGCGGGGTCCTTCGACTGCATTCGGCTGGCGCCTCACTCCGCTCAGGATGACATTGAGGAAGCTCCACCGAGGTTGTGACATGATGCTAGCTCGATCGAGCATGACTGCGGGAGAGCAACCTGTGACCCGTGACCTGTCACCTGCGCCTACTCGATCGACTGCAGTTCTTTCCCGGGCTTGAAGCGTACGGCCTTGCCAGGAGGGATGGAGACTTCGGCGCCCGTGCGGGGGTTGCGGCCGATGCCGGTTTTGCGCGGGCGCACGTTGAACACGCCAAAGCCGCGCAGTTCGATGCGGTCGCCTTTGGACAGCGACTTCTTCATGCTTTCGAATACGGTCTCGACCGCGAGTTCGGCTTTGGTCTTGGTGATGCCGGTTTTGTTGACAACTTCGTTGATAATGTCGAGTTTGATCACGCTTGGCCCCCGTCGGCGATCTGCGGAAATACCACCAAGTGCTTGATGCTAAGGGAGATATGGGAGATTGTCAACGGGAGGCAGTGTCTCGTAAGATGACAGCACAGATTTTCCAGCCAGAAGGAACAGCATTTAGCAGTTGGCACCTGGCATTTAGCCAGCTCGAATCTCGAGTCACTGATTGAAGTCCCTCGTCAGTGTGAGTGGCTGAATCCGCGCTCCGAGGGCAGCGATGGCGACCCCGTCGGGGCCAAATGCTAACTGCCAAGTGCCAAAGGCTAAACCATGCTCCCTGCAAGAACGAAATCCAATCTTTCTATTCCTCCCTCCAAAGGAGCTCCATGCTGAAGAGTGACCGCTGGATCCGCAAGATGGCGAAAGAGCACGACATGATCAACCCGTTCTCGGAGAAGCAGGTGCGCGAGGGCGTCGTGTCGTATGGCTTGTCGTCTTACGGATACGACCTGCGCGTGGCCGATGAATTCAAGATCTTTACCAACGTGAACTCGTCGATCGTCGATCCGAAACATTTTGACGAGAAATCGTTTGTGACCGTGCGTTCGGATGTAGCCATCGTGCCGCCGAACTCGTTCGCGCTGGCGCGCTCGGTCGAGTACTTCAAGATTCCGCGCGATGTGCTGACCATCTGCGTCGGGAAATCGACCTACGCGCGCTGCGGCATCATCGTGAACGTGACGCCGTTTGAGCCGGAGTGGGAAGGGTTCGTGACGCTGGAGATCTCGAACACCACGCCACTGCCCGCGCGCATCTACGCGAATGAAGGCCTGTGCCAGATCATCTTCTTCCAGTCGGATGAAGTGTGCGAAGTGAGCTATGCGGATCGGAAGGGGAAGTACCAGTCGCAGAAGGGGATTGTATTGCCGAAACTCTAAGTGCGGCTGGTGGTCGGTAGCTGATGGCTGACCTAGTCGTCAGTCGCTAGTCGTCGGTCCTCAGCGAAAAGCCTAAGAACTCGGCAGTTGTGGAAATCCCATCCTAGCGTCGCAAATAGCGCGCTGCTCGGATGGCAGCCGCGCGCGCGCTTTTGCCATCTGCCACCGACCATCAGCCATCAGCGCTTTCTCGACTAAAAGACTACGGCCCGGGATTACTCCCGGGCCGCGCTTTTTAATCTTGAATTTATTGGCTAAGGCCAGCGTTTGGCTTGGTCTTCCCAGCCGGCGGCGCGGGCGGGTGTGGGATTCTGATTGACGGCGGCGGCCTGCGGGATCCGGATTGGCTGCTGAGTGGTTTGCGACGCTAACGTGGGCTTGGGACCGTCCACGCCCAACTCCTTGGCGTCTTCGGGGGACAGCAGCGGAGCTACTACGCGCAGCGCTTCCACTTCTTTTTCCAGCCGCGCTAGCTCCAGCTCTTTCTGTCTTAGCACTTCATAGACATTCTTCATATCTGTAGGCACCTGTGGCTCTTTCAAAATAGAGCACTTCCTCGCACTCTAGGCAGGTGTCACGGACTTGTCAAGGTTTATGGGAGTGACAAAGTGGCGACTGCTGTGAGAAAGGCGGGCATAGCTAGTCGTCAGTCTTCAGTCGTCAGTGGAAACGGGTCTGCATTATATGGATGAAAAGGGCCTGTGTGCAGGATTGCCTGTAGGGCTGACAAAAAATGGCAATTGTCGGCTTGGGACTGATGACCTAGCGACTGGCGACTGAACTACCGCAGCATCGCGGCCGCTACGATCGCGATCACGCCGATGAGAATGGCGAGGATCACGAGCTTGTGTGTCAGGATCCACGATTCCTCGGCCTCGCCGCCTGTTAGGAAGTTCGGCAGGGGGCCGGAAGACGCTTCCATCTCGTCGTCAGAGGAAAGCGCGGGAGGCGCGGGTTCGGAGGCAATCGGCGGAACGGCTTTCGAGGGCAGCACGGCTCCTTTTTTCTCGCAATCCAGACAAAGCCGCCGGCCTTCGGATACTGGGAAGCCGCACGCTTCGCACTTGCGCAGGCTGGCAACCGCGCCCTGCGAAGCCGGTGCTGCCCGCGGAGGGATGGTCGGGGTGTTTTCGGCTATGGTCGGTTCAGGCGCAGACGGCAGGTCGGACGAAACGATCGCCTCCGCGGATGAGTGGCGCCCTTCACTGAGGATGTCGTCTGATTCGTCTTCGACTGATGACTGGGTGACGACCTCGATCGGCTCCTCGAGAATATCGCTCTCTTCCGCAGCGGGCTGACGAGAGGCCTCGACGGGAGTCGCGGGAGGCTCCCCGATCTGCTCTGGCGCTGCCGCCGGAGGCGCTTGGGGGGGCATTCGCATGTGAAATGTAATTCCCGATGAGGCAAGCGCTGCAGAAGTTGACGGCTCCTCGGGCGAAGCCGGCGCGTGCTCCATAATCAGGTCGTCGTCTTCCGAGAACGCCCGCGTACTCTCGATTACAGAATGACCATACGAAGTTCCCGATTCATCCCCATGGTGCCCATTACCGGAAACCGGAAGCGAAGGATGAGTCGGCTGGTCTGCTGGAAGCGGCTCCAGGCCCAACGCCGCCGCCGAATGTTCGAGAGCGGCGTGGACCATCGCGCCCATGCGTTCAAGGGCAGCGATGTCGCGGGTTTCGAATACATTCGCCTGGTGGGAGAACAGCTCGAAGACTCCGATAACTTCGTCGCCGCGCAGCAGAGGCATCACAACGACCGAACTGATGCCGAGCGCTTCGCAGCTCTCCCGGTTCACGCGCGCGTCGGTCGAGGCGTTGTCGCAGCGCAGGGTTTGCCGAGTTCGCACGCTCTCGCCCGACAGGCCCGAATCGACCTGCAGGTGCGTGCCGACTTCGGGGGCCGACGACCCGGCGCTGGCGCGGCAGACCATTTCCTCGTGATCGCGTAACGCGATGGCCGCCCCGGTCGCTCCAGTGATGTACTGGGCGCGTTCGGCGAGCAGTTGCAGCGTGGCCGCCAGATCGCGCTCGGCCATCTCGGCAAGGGAACGTCCGCCGTCCTCGCCCGGAAAGCGGACTTGCGAATCAGGTTCGTTCGATTCGGGCACTTCGCCGTCGTGATCGAGGATGGAGTGGGAGTCCATTGAAATTCAGCTATTGGCTTTTAGCTGTTAGCTGTCAGCCAAAATCCTGGCTCGGTGCCGAATCCGTTTATTCTAACGCGAACCTTGCGGCGGCCGTACCGCTGAGGGCAAGATGCCCTCAGGACTGCCGGCGGGACGCCGGCGCTACTCTCGTGATCAGCATTGCTGCCGTCATTCCAGAGTCAGCTTCGCGCCCGGCGCGCGCAGTGTCAAGTGCGGGAGTCGGCGAAAAGGTCGATCCCCAAAGTGTGTGAGAAATGCACGCCATGCCCTGTGGTACTGCTAAAAAAGTGCAGAGCTCCTTCGCTACCCTCAGGATGACAAAATATTGAAAGTGTGGCAACTAATGAAGAAGGCGAGAGCTGAGAGCTGAGACACTGAGAACTGAGAACTGAGAACTGAGAACTGTCCCCCGACACCTGTGACCTGTCACCTGCTCTTTCTGGTTGGCAGATATTTCTTCTCGATCGACGCGACGACCACGTAATTCGGGTCGACCATTTCCGCCAAGCGGATTTTTGCCACTTTTCCCAGCAGTTCGTAGGCGTCGAGTTGGGAGAGGCCGTAGTCGTCGTGCATCCATCCAACCAATTCGGTGAACGCGATGCGCAGGGCGTCGTCGACCGGGCGATAGGCGCCCACCGTCATGATGGCGTTGTCGTTCTCGAAACGCGGCCAGTTGATCTTGTGGCCCTTGATGAGATCGACCTGCACGCGCGCCTTCAGAGGAACCTCGATGGCAGCGCCGGCGACTTCGCCGTCTCCCATGGCGGCATGGCCGTCACCCATGTAGAGCAAGCCACCCTTCACGTTGACGGGTAGGTAGACAGTGTTGCCGGTGGTGGCTTCTGGCGCGTCCATGTTGCCGCCGAATTCTGCCGGGACGATCGAACTGCGCGCTTCGCCGCCGGCTGGCGCGACGCCGATGCATCCGAAGAAAGGATGCAGAGGGATCTTTACTTCGAACTTTGAATCGAGGGCCTTGAAGGTAGCAGTGTTGGTGGTGTGGTCGATGGGATAGAACCAGATTTTCTCCGGCAGCGGCGGATGCAGCATGGGCGTGTAGTTGGTGGCATTCAGTGCGCCGAAGCCCGGGCCCAGCGCGCCGATGCCCTGATCGCCGTTGACGTCGAGCGCGAGAATTTTGACTGCGAGCGTGTCGCCGGGTTCGGCGCCATCAATGTAAAAAGGTCCGGTGAGCGGGTTGTCACCCGGAGCCATGCTGAGGGTGTCGCCGGGCTTGCGTATGGCGTCGCCGAAACAGTCGAGCGTGTTGGTGTCGAGGATATCGCCGGGCTTGAGGTGGCCGACTGGTTCGACGGTGGCGTAGACGTATTTCACGTTGTTGAGGGCGCCGGTGTACTTCACGACGTTGTTGGATTGCGCATGAAGGGAGGCCGTAAAGACTGCGGCTACAAGTAGACCTTTCAATAGTTGATTCACTGGAATTCTCATCGGTTCCTCCTGATTCGAATGAAGCTTACCTCAGCGGCTGAAGCCGGCTGGGTTGCGAGAACGGTTTGGCCCGACTGAAGTCGGGCCCTTCCCTAACAACGTGTTCGCTACGATGTAACCAGTTCAGAAGTGAAGCCAAAAGGCAAAAGCTAGAAGCTAGCATCTAGAAGCCAGTAGTTAAAACGCCCAACGCCCAACGCCCAACGCGTAACGCCCAAAGCCCAAAGCCCAACGCCCAACGCCCAAAGCCCAAAGCCCAAAGCCCAAAGCCCAAAGCCCAAAGCCCAAAGCCCAAAGCCAGCGTCGCACCCACAGCTTCACTTCACAAACGTCAACCACGCCCATCCGATCGTCAGCGTCAGCAACGTGATCGGCACTCCGACGCGCAGATAGTCGCGATACTCGATTTCCACTTCGGGCTTGGCGGTTTCGACCACGATGATATTCGCCACGCTGCCGGTGATCGTGAGGTTCCCCGCGAGCGTGGAGGCCATTGCCAGCACCAGCCAGGCCTTGTGCGGATCGGCGAAGCCGGGGACGAGCGTCTGCAGCAACATGACCGCTGGGACGTTGTTGACGATGTTGCACAGCGTCGCCACCGACAGCGTGAAGACCCAGGTTCGTTGCAGGTTCCAATGTCGGGCAATACTGAGCAACTTCCCAGTGATGCCGGCGTTTTCGGCTCCGCCTACGATCAGGAACAGTCCCACAAAGAAGACCAGCAATCCCCAATCGACTTCTTTGTAGAGTTTTTGCGGCTCGAGCGTGCGGGTGATGAGCAACATGGCGGCTCCAAGAGCCGCCATCAGCGCGGGGTCTACGCCAATGAAGAATCCGATGACCACCGCTGTCGCCACGATCAGGGGCTTAGTGAGTTTCGAGAGATCGAGGGCAGGCAGCGGAATCTCCGTGCGCTCCTCGGCTTTCAGCACTACATTGCGCATGTGTATCCAGTGGAGTACCGCCCAATCGACGAACAGGCCGGCGATCGAGACGGGCGCCAGATGGAATAAGAAGTCGCGGTAGTGAATTCCCGAGAAGGATCCGATCAGCATGTTCTGCGGGTTGCCGGTGATGGTCGCGACGCTGCCAATGTTGGACGCCGTCGCCACCGCGAGCAGATAGGGCAGCGGCTGCAGGTTCATTTTGCGCGTGATGTTCAGGACAAAGGGAACCATCACGAGGCAAACGATGTCGTTCACGAAGAAGGCCGATAGAAATCCGCAGGTGAAGATGACGGCGGGCAGCAACTGATGAGGCTTGAGCCGGCGCAGGACGACTTCGGCATTCCACTCGAAGAATCCGACCAGGTGCAGGTTGCCGACGATCAGCATCATCGAGAACAGCAGGACGACGGTCTGGAAGTTGACGTGTTGGATCGCGTCGGCAGGTCGAATGATGCGGAAGGCGACCATGCCCACGGCGCCGATGATGGCTGCGCCGGTGCGGTCGATTTTTAGGCCGGGGAACTTGCCCAGCGCAAAAACGACATAGCTGGAAACAAAGATGATGTAGGCCGCCAGGATGCGGACGTCGGACAGGGCGGCGGGAGAGAAAGTGTGCATTCTGGGCTCGCACAGGATAACAAGTCACAGACTTGCCGGGCTTACGGGTGCAAAATAAACGGTGAGCAGGCCGTAACCTTTTGCCTTGCCCGCATCATTAGATAAGTAGTAAGGGTCACCGGAGACCGGTTTGAAAGCGACCGAGCACGTAACCGAGGAACGGCGACGGATCGAGGCGGCGCAACGCGATCCTGGCCAATTCGCGGAAATCTACGAAGCGAATTTCGCGCGAGTGTATGCCTACGTGGCGCGCCGGGTGCCGGGTCGCGACGAGGCCGAAGATGTGACGGCCGAGGTCTTTCAGCAGGCTCTGGCCGGGCTCGGCGGATTCGAGTGGCAAGGTACTCCCTTCATTGCATGGCTGCTGGGAATTGCCGCGCACCTGGTAGCCAAGCGCTGGAAGGGTGCCGCTACAAAAGAAGAAGTCCCGGTGGAAGAGTTGGAGTTAGCGGCGAACGAGGGACATGCCGAGCGGCAGACCTTATTTGCGCAACTGCTCGAACGCCTGCCGGAGGATCAACGACGGGTCATCGAAGCGCGGTTCTTTGGGCAACGCAGCATTCGCGAGATCGCAGAGGAAATGGGGCGCAGCGAGGGAGCCGTTAAGCAATTGCAGTTCCGTGCATTGGAGACTTTAAGAGATCAGATAAGGAATCGCCATGAATGACTTCAACATTGAGAAATTGAATGACCACGTGGACGCGTTGCTCGAAGGGCGCGAGCTTGCGCGCGACGGTGGCATCCCGCAACTGCGCGAGTTGCGAGACGTCGCGAAGGAGTTGTCGGTGCTGCCACGCCCGGAATTTCGCGCAGCTCTCCTGGCGAACTTGGCTGCGTCTCCGGAGCAAAGGGCATTCTCGCCTGCCGGGTCGGCACGTCCCGTGGCAGGGAGCAGCACACAGCGCGCTACCGTAATCCCACCCCTGTTCAGCAGCAGTTCTCTTACATTCCCAATGCGCGGGTCGCACCTGGCGGTTTCCTTTGGATTGCACGTGGCGACCCTGGCCCTGCTTACGGCTTCGGGATTGTGGGTGGTGGAGAATCGCGCAGTCGTGCGCAGCACGGTGGCACAGTTGATTCCTGTGGACAGCGACTATGTCATGCCGGTGGCGCCGGGCAACCCTTCCGGAGGCGGCGGGGGTGGCGGCGATCACGACAAGATGGACGCATCGCACGGAACCGCGCCCCGGTTTGCGGCAGAGCAACTGACGCCCCCGCTGGCGGTGGTGCGCAATGAACATCCAGCGTTGCCCGCGGAGCCGACCCTGATCGGACCGCCCGACATCATCCTGCCGCAGTCGGACCGGATGGGAGATCCGATGGCAAACATTCTGAATCCGCCGTCGAATGGAACGGGGAGTGGAGGAGGAATCGGCAGCGGCGAAGGCGGCGGAATTGGATCGGGCAGAGGTCCTGGCATCGGGGAAGGCTATGGCGGCGGGATTGGCGGCGGGATTTACCGGGTGGGCGGTGGGGTGTCCGCGCCTCGGCCGATCTATGATCCCGATCCCGAGTATTCGGAAGAAGCGCGCAAGGCAAAATTCCAGGGGACGGTGCTGCTTTCGGCCATCATCGGGCCGGATGGCAAGCCGAAAGACTTGCGCATAATGCGTTCATTGGGGATGGGACTGGATCAGAAGGCTCTCGACGCGGTGGGGAAGTGGCGCTTCGCGCCGGGGATGCGGAACGAGAAGCCGGTTTCGGTGCTGGTAAGTATCGAGGTGTCATTCCGGCTGTACTAAGTTGGTGGTTTTGTGTAGCGCCGTTGTGTTTGCGGCAGTCGGGTTTCGCTCCCGTGCGAGGCAGGATGCCCTCGCGACTGCCAGCGGGACGCCGGCGCTACTTTTAACGCTGCGTTATTGCTTAGGTTTTCCTGCTGAGGGTTTTTCAATTGCGTTCTTGGTGGCATCGGCGGCCGCGCCCATCTTCTCTTTTGTTTTCTGCGCGGCTTGCTTGACGGCGTCGGCTGTGGCGCTGGCGGCTTTCTTGGTGCCGCTGGCGGTGGCGTGATAGGCGTCGGTTGCCATCTGCTTGGTGTCGTGACCTGCCGCAGCGACGCCGTCCTTGGTGGCGTCGGCAGCCTTGCTCATCTTGCCCTTGGTTGTGTCGGAAGCCTCGCTGGTCTTATCTTTCGCTGAATCGGCCGCGTCGCTGGCGGCTTGCTTGGTCGAGGCGGGCGCGTTCTTGGTGGCATCCGCTGCGCTGTTCGCAGCGTTCTTCTCGGCATCGGCTGCATCGGAGGCAGCTTGCTTAGTTGCATCTGCGGCGGCCTTGGCGTCGTCGGCGACCTTCTTGCTGTCGGACTTGTTGCAGGCGAGCAGGCACAAGCTTAAAGCGATGAGAAGAGCATATTTCCAGGACTTCATATAATTTTCTCCGGCGATAGGTTCGCCTACTTACGAAAAGCTTGTCAGTCGAGTCACAGCAGGATTCGACCCGACTGCGAACGAATGAAGATCAAAAAGCGTGGGGTCTTGACCGATCACCCTTGCGGGGCCCGCGTTGGGAAGCGTTTATCCGCTCCTTCAGGGTGGGTGGTGAGAAGTCTATGGTTGAGTGGAGACCCGGTCAATCGAAAAAGGTATGTGGTGAAACGTTCCCGGCGAAGCGTTGATTATCCGTGCGCCGTCTGATTTAAACCCAGTTCGAGAACAGATTGTTCAACCCTTCCGCCAGCGTGGGATGCGCGAAGATTCCATTCTGCAGCGCGGTGTAGGGCAGCTTGCCCATGATTGCGACTTCGAACACGGCCATGATCTCTCCACCCTCGATGCCGAGCACAGTGGCTCCAAGAATTTCGTTGGTGTCGGAATCGACGATCGCTTTCATGAAGCCCCGGCTCTCGTCCATTTCAAGCGCGCGCGCCACATAGTTCATAGGCATTTTGGCAACGCGAACTTTCTTGCCTTGGCGACGCGCGTCTTCCTCGCTCAAGCCGACATGCGCCAGTTGCGGATCGATGAAGCAGGTGTACGGCACCAGCCGGCCTTCGATGGTTGCGTTCTTCTTCTCGAGAATGTTGGCGCGCAGGATGCGAAAGTCATCGTAGGAGATGTGCGTGAATGCGGGACCGCCCTTGATGTCGCCGATCGCGTATATCCCGGCGATATTGGTTTCAAGGCGGGAGTTGGTCTTGATGAATCTCTTCGCATCGGTTTCGACGCCGGCGGCTGAGAGATTTAGTGTGTCAGAGTTCGGGGTGCGTCCGATCGCGACCAACAGGTGGGAGCCTTCATACGCTCGCGTCTGGCCATCGATGGTCACATCAAGGCGAATACGGCCGTTGGCCGAGCTGACTCGTTCCGCTTTCGCGCTCAGCAGAACTTCAATGCCATCTTCGCGCAGGATCTTGACGACTTCGTCGGCAACGTCGGCGTCCTCGCGCGCGAGCAATTGTTTGCCGGATTGCACAATGGTCACCCGGCTGCCGAAGCGGCGGAAGGCCTGGCTGAACTCGAGGCCAATGTAGCCCCCGCCGAGGATCAGCAGATGCTCGGGAACGGCGTCCAGTTCCATGATCGACGCATTGTCGAGATAGGAAACGGTGTCAATGCCGGGGAGTTTGGGAATCGCGGCGCGCGTGCCCGCATTGATGATGATTTTGTCCGTTGTCAGCGACCGGGTGCTGCCATCTTTGCCAAGGACGGCGATTTCTTTCGGCCCGGTGAAGCTCGCGCTACCGAAGATCAAGTCGAGGTTGGCGGTCTTTTCCAGGCGCGCCTGGCTGCCGTTACGAAAGCTGTCGACGATGTTGCGCTTGCGCTCGCGCACCCGTTTCAAGTCGATCTGGATGTCTGCGGTATGCACTCCGTAGTCGGCGGCTCGCCGGGCGAGATAGGCGACGCGAGCGCTGGCGACGATCGTCTTGGTCGGCGTGCAGCCCTCGTTAATGCAGGTGCCCCCGACGTGCTTGCGCTCGACGAGCGCCGTCCGCATGCCGGCCTCGGCCAGTTCCCGAGCGAGCGGCGTGCCGCCCTGGCCGGAGCCGATTACAATCGCGTCATATTTTTCCACAGTGCCCACGAATGCCTCCCCACGGTACGTGAGATTCGATGACGGCTAGAAGGTTCCAGAGTATGTAAAAATGATCGGCGCCGCCACAAGGCTGTATGTCCAGCCTAACGCCGAATTTCGAGGTTCAATCTCATGCTGAAGAAAGTCCTGCTGCTTGTGATCGGGACGTTCATTGCTGTCCCGGTTCTCTCCCAGCCTGCTGCCAAGAATATTTTTGATGGCAAGACCTGGTGGGAACACGTCAAGGTTCTCGCCGACGACAAGATGGAAGGCCGCGACACCGGCAGCGAAGGCCTGCGCAAGGCCGAGGCCTACGTCGTGGATCAGCTCAAACAACTGGGGCTCGAACCCGCCGGCAAAGACGGTTACTACCAGGCCGTCAAGTTCCAGTCGCGCCAGATCATCGAGAAAGACTCCAGCGCTGTCCTCGTCCGCGACGGCAAGGCCGAGTCGCTCACGCTGGGCGACGACATTATTTTTTCTACGCGAGTCGACCTGGCACCCGAAGTTGAGGCACCGCTGGTATTTGTAGGGTATGGCCTGAAGGTCCCCGAGAACAACTACGACGATCTTGCTGGTCTCGATCTCGAAGGGAAAGTAGTCGTGATCCTGAGCGGCTCGCCGGCGGAGATTCCCGGCTCATTGGCTTCTCACTACCAGACGGCCGCCGAACGATGGAAAGCACTCAAGGCAGCCGGAGCGGTGGGCGCCATCAGTATTCCGAATCCCGCCTCGATGGACGTGCCGTGGTCCCGCATCGCCTTGAACCGCGCGCATCCGAACATGGAGCTTTCCGATCCTGTGTTTGATGAGACGGCCGGGGAAAAGCTGTCCATGTACGCGAATCCCGCGAGCGCTGACAAGTTTTTCGCGGGTACTGGTCACACGTTTGCCGAACTTGCGGAACTGGGGAAAGATCGCAAGCCGTTGCCGCATTTCGCTCTGCCGGTTTCGATTCGCGCGAAGACGAAGGTGGAAAAGAAAGAAGTCGAGTCGGCGAATGTGATCGCGAAACTGCCGGGCTCTGATCCGACGCTGAAGAATGAGTATGTTGTGCTGTCGGCACATGTCGATCACGTCGGGATCGGCGAGCCGATTAACGGGGATCGCATCTACAACGGGGCAATGGACAACGGGTCGGGAACCGCCGCGTTGCTCGATATTGCGGCCTCGCTCAAGAAATCGCCCGAGAAACTGAAGCGCTCGATTCTTTTCGTTTTCGTCACCGGCGAAGAGAAGGGCCTGTTGGGATCGAAGTACTTCACGCAATATCCGACGGTGGAGGCGAAGTCGATGGTCGCCGATATCAACATCGACATGTTCCTGCCCATCATTCCTTTGAAAACGATGGTGATTTTTGGATTGGCGGAATCGGACCTGGGGGACCTGGCGCGCGAAGTGGCGCAGTCGCGGGGCGTGCAGGTGGTTCCCGATCCCGAGCCGCAGCGCAATCTGTTCATCCGCAGCGATCAGTACAACTTCATTCGCCACGGAATCCCGGCGCTGGCCATGAACGTGTTTCCCGATCCGAACTCGGCGGAACAGAAGAAGATATTCAAAGACTGGCTGACCAATCGCTATCACGCGCCTTCGGATGATTTGGCCCAGCCCATCGATCTGTCCGCGGCAGCGCAATATGAAGAGATTGCCCGTGGACTGATGGTGCGGATTGCCAACGACGACCGCCGTCCGCAATGGAAGGCGGACAGCTTCTTCCGGCGTTATGCGGAGGGGAAGAAAGAGTAGGGGCTGCCGAATCTTCCATCGGTTTCGCGAATCTCATCGAAGATGAAGATTGTCTCGGTCAATGTTGGGTTACCGCGGGAGGTTCTGTGGAAAGGGACTTCCGTCTCTACGGGAATCTTCAAGAGGGCGGTCGAAGGCTCGGTTCCAGTCAAGACGCTGAACTTGCGCGGGGATGAGCAGGCCGATCTCACGGTGCATGGCGGTCCTTATAAAGCGGTGTATGGGTATCCGTCGGAGCACTACTCCTTCTGGCGCGAAGAACTTCCGCAGGCCGATCTTGCCTGGGGGGCATTCGGGGAGAATCTGACTACCGAGGGCGTGAACGAAGACGACCTTTACGTGGGCGACCAGGTGCGCGTCGGCTCAGCTCTACTGATGGTGAGGCAGCCGCGTGTGCCTTGCTACAAGCTGACGATTCGCTTCGATCGGGATGACATGATCAAGCGCTTCATCGCAAGCAACACCAGTGGTTTTTATTTTTCGGTGATGGAAGAGGGTGACGTTGCGGCGGGCTCGCCGGTAGAGATCGTGCATCGTGATCCGGATCGCGTTTCGGTCAACGACATCAATCATCTGTATTACGGGACATCCCGTAGCGCGGAGTTGCTGCAACGCGCGGTGAATCTGGAAGCTTTGCCAGCCAGTTGGCGCGATTATCTTCGGGAACGCACGGCGGCCCGGACATCCACTCGGTGAGGTAAACATCGTGAACCACGGAGGGCACGGAGGGCTCTAGATTTCTCTTTGCTCCTGTGTGATTGAAGGTTTGACGCTCGTGTCTCGTGGCTTGCAGCTGAAATGCATAGGTCCTTCGCTTCGCTCAGGATGACAATTCAGTTTGGACGCCACCCGCTGATATAACCACCTTGTGAAATAGCTGAACGGTCGCTCCAATCCTCATGGGTACATCGCGTAAGCCGTCGCCGATTCGCATTGTCAATCTTGAGGAAGGCATGCCGCTGGTTCGCGAGGCTCTTACAAGGCTGGATCGCGAACTCGCGCTCGCGCGGCAACAACGTTGCCTGCTGGTGAAGCTCATTCACGGATACGGTTCGAGCGGCGTGGGCGGCGATATTCGCATCGCGATCCAAAAACGCCTGCGAGAACTGCAGGACCAGGGATCCCTTCGAGCCTGCATCTTCGGCGAGGACTGGTCGGCTTCCGACATGCAAACCTGGACTCTGCTGAAAGGGCAGCCAGCTTTGAAAACAGACTCAGATTTGGGCAAGCGAAACCTCGGGATCACCATTGTCATGCTCTGATCGTGAGCCATGAGATCAGCGAGGCGCCAGAGTCAAAGGTTTCTCCAGCACCATCTCTACCTTCGTTCCCTCAGGCAAGTGAATTTCGTCGCCTCGCGTGAAGAGCACTTTTGCGAGTCCGAGGCCGCCTCCGATGGCCATGCCGATGCCGGCGCCCGTGGCCGTTCGAGTCAGCGCGCCACCCAAGCCCCCGGCAATGGTTCCCGACGCGATCCGGTACACGTCCCTGTCAATCTGGTCGACCGGCTCAATCGTTCCTTCTTTATCTTGAGGACGTATCTTTTCGTTGCCCGGCAGGCTTTGCAGACCCCCGGCGATCGCGATCACACGGTTGTCAGGGAGGATCAGGCTCCTGAAGTGAAGGAGAAATTGCGATCGTCCTTTCACGCGTCCGGGACGGCGCTCGCGTTCGACTTCTCCCAGGACGCGGCTGTGTGCGGGAATGACGACCTGGCCGTCTTGCACCACGGGCCAGGATGTTTCGAGGTAAACGCCGGCCCCGGCACGCGCGGAAGTCGTATGCAAGGGGCTGGTGAGAGTCATCAGCACGTGCGTTCCGGCAGGGAGCGTGAAGGTGTTCAGGGGCGCGGGCGTGAGGTGGGGAATCGGGCCTGATGTTTGCGCGAGTGTGCTAGCTGCCAGCGCGAGGATGGTGATCGTGATGAGACGTTTCATGAGTTCCTCCGATGGAATCACGAACCGAAGGTAGGTCGGCGCGGAGAGCCTTCCAAGCGACAAGCCACGCCCGGCCTCTGATGGCGTGGAATGGCGCACTCTGGCGCGACGCGGTCAGGCGTCGTCACGCTGGGAGTCGAGTCCGTGGAATACAATCACGCTCGCAAGGCGCGGGCCTGGCCGAGTTTCTTCTCTTCCGTAGAGCGTGTTCATTTTGCGAAGAGAACTCGGCTCGGCTTCTATACGACGGCACCCATGACTTCGACTCACGACGATCGCCTGGATTCGTGGAAGGAAATCGCGACCTTCCTGAACCGTGGCGTGCGCACGGTGCAGCGCTGGGAAGCGACGGAAGGCCTGCCGGTCCGCCGCCACCAGCATCGCAAGCTGGGGTCGGTATTCGCGCTGAAGTCAGAAGTCGCAGCTTGGTGGAAATCACGCAGCGCAGATTTATCGCCCGCGCAGGGTGCAGCCGCGGCCGGTGAGCCTGGCGCAGAGCGCAAAATTCGCCTGCTCGTTCTGCCTTTCGAGAATCTCAGCGCTGATCCTTCGCAGGAATATCTCGCGGATGGATTCACCGAAGAGCTCATCACGCAGTTAGCACGTCTGAAACCCGAGCGGCTGGCTGTAATCGCGCGCGCGACCGCCATGCACTACAAGGGAACGCGCAAGCGTGCCGATCGCATCGCGCGTGAGCTCAAGGTGGACTACATGCTGGAAGGCAGCCTGCGCCGCGAGTCTTCCGAGGTGCGCGTGACGGCGCAGCTCATTCAGGCCAGTGACCAGACACATCGTTGGGCGCAAACCTATGACCGCGATCTGGCCAGCGCACTGGTGTTGCAGACCGAAGTTGCCGCCGCGATCGCAAACGAGATCAATCTCGCGCTCAGCCCCGAGGTGCAAGCGACCTTGGCGGTGAAGCGGCCCGTAAGCCCAGCCGCGTACGAGGACTATCTCAAAGGCCGCTACTACCTCAACCGGCCACATCCGGAATCGCTGGCGCAATCGGTTGCGTGGTTCGAGAGCGCGATCGTGAAAGATGCGAGCTTCCCGTTGGCGTACGCGAGTCTCTCTCATGCGCTCGCCCTGCTGGCCATGGTTCCGTTCGACGTGCTGCCACCTCATGCGTCGATGCCGAAGGCGCGGATGGCAGCGTTACGGGCGCTCGAACTTGATCCGCAACTTCCCGAAGCGCACGCCGCTCTGGCAGTGGTGCGGCATCACTACGAGTGGGATTGGAAAGGCGCGGAACAGGCATACCAGCGCGCTCTGGAGTTGAATGGGGAATATCCGGGAGCGCGGCTGCGCTATGCCTGGCTGCTGATCTCGCTCTCTCGCATGGAAGAAGCGTTTCGCGAGATTGATCATGCGCAATGCACGGCGCAGGAAACCGATCCGCATCTGCTGGTGGTGATCCGGGCGACGCGGGCGGCCGCGTTTTACTTCGCGCGGGAATACGACCATTGCATCCGCGAATGTTTTGAGGCCATGGAACTCGATCCGAACTACTTCCTGCTTCATTACCTGCTGGCCCGGGCACATGCCCGAAAAGGCGCGCACAAAAAGGCAGGATCCGTGTTGAAGAAGATCGGCGCCAACCAGCAGAATATTCCTCTGATGTCGATGGCTGCGGGACTGCTTTACGCGGTGATGGGGCGTAAGTCGCAGGCGCGGGCGGTTGTCAAACAGCTGCACACTGAAGCTGCAAAGCGGTATATACCCGCAACCTACATCGGAATTCTTCATGCTGGTCTCGGCGATGCCGAATCAGCGTTCGAGTGGCTGGAGCGCGCTTACGAAGAGCGAGCCGATGGACTGACATTGCTCAATGTTGAGCCAATGGTGGATGGGTTGCGTGAGGATCCGCGGTTCCAAAGCTTGATCAAACGGATCGGATTCTAGGACCCTCGGACTTTGCCCCGGCCTCGCTGAACCGGCCATTGATGGGCGCGGACATCCTTAACTCCAACGTTTGACGAACCGCCAAGTGCCCAATAAGATTGCATTCCGGCGGAAGCAGCACTTCCACAATGATCGGCCAAACCGTCTCCCACTACCGGGTCGTCGAAAAGTTGGGAGGCGGCGGCATGGGCGTCGTCTACAAAGCCGAAGACACCCGCCTTCATCGTTTCGTCGCCCTCAAATTTCTGCCCGACGAAGTTGCTCGCAATCCCCAAGCCCTGAGCCGTTTTCAGCGTGAGGCGCAGGCGGCCTCCGCGCTCAATCACCCCAACATCTGCACAATTTACGACATCGGTGAGGAAGATGGCCGCGCCTACATAGTGATGGAATTTCTGGACGGCGCGACCCTAAAGCACATGATCTCGGGCCGCGCGATGGAACTCGACACGCTGCTGTCGCTGGGGATTGAGATTGCCGACGCGCTCGACGCGGCGCATACCCGCGGGATTGTGCACCGCGACATCAAACCCGCGAACATTTTCGTGACCAATCGCGGCCATGCCAAGATTCTGGACTTCGGCCTGGCGAAGTTGTCGCCGCTCAGTCCATCGTTCGCCGAGCCTGCGGGTCCGACCGCGCAAGAGACGGCGGTGGCGGAGCAGCACCTCACCAGTCCAGGTTCGACGTTAGGAACCGTGGCCTACATGTCGCCAGAGCAGGCTAAGGGCAAGGACCTTGACGGCCGCACGGATTTGTTTTCGTTCGGAGCCGTGCTCTACGAGATGGCAACGGGTGCGCTGCCGTTTCGAGGTGACACGTCGGCGCTGATCTTCCAGGCGATTCTCGACCGGGCGCCCACGCCGCCGGTCCGATTGAATCCGGATCTCCCGCCTAAACTTGAAGACGTCATCAGCAAGACGCTTGAGAAAGATCGCAACCTGCGCTATCAGCATGCGGCTGATATCCGCGCGGACCTGCAACGATTGAAGCGCGATACGGATACGGGGCGCGCGGTCGCGCAGAGTTCGGGATCAGTGCCGATCGCACAGGAAGCGCCGATGCCCACGGGAACGCACGTTTCGAGCTCCGCGACTATGGCCGCAGCGTCGTCTGGTTCCGCTGCGCACGCGGCCTCCTCGGCTTCCGTGTCCTCTGCACCATCCGCCGCAGATGCTCCCGTCCAGAAGTCGCGCGCCCTGATGTATGTGGCCGCTGGCATTGTGCTATCCGCGTTGCTGGGAGGTGTCCTGTTCTTGCGCTCTCGGCATTCGGCCGCGCTCACGGAAAAGGACGCTGTCCTCCTGACCGACTTCGTGAACACGACGGGCGACGGCGTGTTCGACGGGACGTTGAAGCAGGCACTGGCGACTCAGTTGGAGCAGTCACCGTATCTCAACCTGCTTCCGGAATCCCGCATTCGCGAAGCCCTGCGCTTCATGGGGCGCGCGGAGGACCAGCGCATCACCAGCGACGTCGCCCGCGAGATTTGCTTCCGTGAGAATGCCAAGGCCATGCTCACCGGGTCGATCGCGTCACTGGGCAGTCATTATGTCATCTCGCTAGCGGCGGTGAATGCACAGACCGGGGACTCGATTGCCAGCGAGCAAGCGGAATCCGACAGCAAAGAGCAGGTGCTGAAGTCACTCGACAAAGCAGCGACCAGCCTGCGCGCTAAATTAGGCGAGTCGCTGCCTTCGGTTCAGAAATTCGCTACGCCGCTGGAGCAGGCCACCACTTCGTCGCTCGATGCGCTGCAGGCCTATAGCAAAGGGCACAGCGCGCACACGCATTTCGATGACGAAGGGTCGATCCCGTACTTCAAGAAGGCAGTCGAACTGGATCCCAATTTCGCGATCGCTTGGGCCGAACTTGGCGTTGCTTCCGGAAACACCGGCCTGACCCGGCAAAGCCAAGAAGCCATAAAAAAGGGTTTTGAGCTCAAGGACCGGGCCAGCGAGCACGAGAGGCTATACATCTCGGCCCATTACTACGATGAAGTTGTTGGGGACTCGGACAAGATTACCGAAATCTACGAGCAATGGAAGCGCACCTATCCCCGCGACACGCTGCCTTGGGACAATCTCGCGCTGCGCTACGAAGGCCTCGGGCAGGCCGACAAGTCGCTTGAGAATGCCTCCGAAGGGATGCGTCTCGATCCCAAGGACAACTACGCGTACCAGAATCTCGCCGACGCCTATACCAGCCTGGGCCGCTTCGACGAGGCCCAGGCCGTGATCGATCAGGCGACTGCACAAAAGATCGAGCCTCGTACAACGCGGTTCATGCGCTACCAGTTGGCCGCTCTTCGGGGCGATGATCCCGCGAAAATCCGGATCGCCGCCGAGGCGAATGGATCTCTGGATGAGCCGTTGACGCTGTTTCAACGGGCACGCGGTGAAGTCGCGCTCGGGCGGGTTAAAGCGGGACGCGCTATTTTCGATCGTTCCGTGCAATTGTGCCGCCAGCATGAGAATCTGGAGTTCGCGGCCGTGGTCCGTGGGGTGCAGGCCACCTACGAGGTCGAGCTCGGTTACGTCAACGAACCACGCCAGCAGATCGCCGAGGCACTCAGCATCGCGACCAACCGGGACACCAAGTCCATTGTGGCCGGGCCGATGGCCAAGCTCGGAGATGTGGGGCGAGCCCAGAAGTTCAACGAAGAACTCACCGCGCAATATCCCACCGACACGCTTCTGAATAAGGTGGGCATCGCTGTTAACCAGGCCAACATTGAATTGCAGCGCAATCAGCCCCAGAAAGCCATCGCTGCGCTGGAATCGGCAGCGCCCTATGACTTGGGCAGCGGCCCCAACGGCGCCAACTACCTGACTCTGCATTTTCGGGGCGCCGCGTATCTAAAGCTGGGCGATGGCGCCAAGGCCCTGGCCGAGTACCAGAAGATTCTCGACCATCGCGGCATCGATTCACTCAGCGCTCTCTACCCGCTGGCACACTTGGGAGCCGGCCGCGCCTACGTTCTGCAAAACGACTCCGCTCACGCCCGCACGGCCTACCAGGATTTCTTTGCCGCGTGGAAAGATGCGGACCCAGACGTCCCGATTCTGAAGCAAGCCCACGCTGAGTACGCAAACTTGCAGTAGCGCGCTTTATACGGCATTAGCCCCGCGCCCATAGACTCACTTCGATTCAGCGTGGACTCCGTTGCTGGCTTCCGTAGCCATCGCTTTGATGCGGTTCTGTGCCAGCCAATAAGACGATGAGGGGATTGCCTCCGGCCATTTTGGTTTTGTGACTCGCTTGTAGATGGCCAGGGCGACGTCGCGCTCGCCGTTCTGTTCCGCAATCCGCCCGAAGGCATACCAGAAAGCTTCGTTGGGCTCATCCATATTGCTGGCGTCCATGGCCTGAACCAATACCTCGCGGGCCTGCTTCGTCTTGCCCAGTTCGGCGTAAACGCATCCCAGAGTGTGCAGCACATTCGCACTGTTCTGCGTTGCCTGGGCGGCAGCCAGGGCGGTATCGAGGTCTTCATTGCGAATCGAACCACCGAACAACGAAAGCCATGCCAGTTGATTTTTGTCGCTGCCGTCGCCTTTGCCCGACTTCAGCACTGCTTTCGAGCGTTCATAAGCGAGCGGGTAGTCCTGCCGCGCCTCGGCTGATGTCACGAAGGCGTGCAATGCGGGCAGGTCGTCCGGAGTTTGCTTCAGGCGTTCCTGGGCTAGTCGATCCGCTTCCTCGAAACGGCCAAGAGCGCATAGGGCAGCCATTTCGCTCAGAAAGGCCTTGACCGAGTCGGGATACTTTTTCGCCAGATCGGATGCAACGGCCAGTTGACGATCGAATTGACGGGTCCTGCCGTATCCGGAGAGGAGTGCGATTTTTACGTTTAAGGCTGCGGGATCGTCAACGGGTTTTCCCTGGGCGGCCTCGAGAAGAGCAACGCCCTGCTTGGCGGTCGGATCGGTTTGCACAAGGAGTGCAGCCGCGGCCAGCCGCATTTCTTCCGCGTTTGCCTCTTTACCCTTCGCCCAAAACCGCGGGAACGGACTGCCTTCCAGGGGATCGTCTCCGCCGGCTAGATGCTGCTGCTCGCGGAGCCAATCGAGCATGACCTTGGCTCCCGCGAGATTGCCGGCGTTGATGCGGTCGAGGATCTCCAACCCGATCGCATTCGGCGTTTCGATGCTATCGAGCAGTTTGTAGGCGCCGTCTTCCTTCACCACGAACAACGTAAGATTTTTCGAGCCGGGGGCGTTCATCTTGACGCGGTATCCGGTGGCATCGTTGCCTTCGACGTTGACTTCGGTCAACTGCAGTGTCAGGTCGAGAGCGACATCGGGCGAAGCCCCCGTGCGAGCCATCGCGCTTCGAAAGTTGCGGCCGACTCGCAAACTCTTCTTCAATTCATCAGGATCCTCCAGATCCATCGTCTTGCGCGCGTTGCGGCTGGCGAGATTCCGCATCCGTTCTTGCGTAACCTCGCCGTCCGTCAACAGCAGGAATATCTGGGTGGCTACGCCGGCGGGGTCGGGCGTGGGCACGATCTCTTCGTGGTGGCGTGCTTTGCGCAGTCCGGCAGCCAGCGCGGCTGTCGCCGACGCGTTGTCGCCGTTCGCACCCGCGTCCAGCAGGTCAGCCGCGACCGGATATTTGCGAACATTCATCAACATTTCACCGGCCGTCTTCAGTAGCTTTTTCCGGGCATCGTCGCCCGAAGATCGCTGGCTGGATTCGGCGAGGCCTGCCTCGGCGCCATGCAGCGCGGCTTCACACGCCACGATGAGGGCGTTCAATTGCGGGTTCTGCGCCTTGCCTTCCTTTTCCGCGTCGGCAAACTCGCTCGCGTAGAAAAGGGCAAATGCGGGATTGTTGTTGAGTCCGATCTTGCTGAGTTGTTCGGAGGTTAGAGTGCGGTACTGTTCCACCGCCTGCTTCAAAGGAGCACCGTCGCCGTAGCGCCGGCCTTCGTGGTTATGTTCGAACAAAATAGCCAGGTTGCCGGTAATTTCCTTGTCGTCGGCATCAAGCTTCTGGGCGGTTCGAAGGGCGGCCTCGGCGCCGGCGTAATCACTGCCCAAACGGTACCTTCTGCCTACCAAATCGAATTCGAGTACGTCGGCGAGTACCTTTTGTGCCAATGCTGAGTTTGTTTCCAGCACGGCTGCTTTGCGCGCCTCTTCGCGGGCTGCTTCGCCCAGTCCAGCATCGAGCAGCGCGGCGGCGATTTGAAGATGGTGCACCGCCTCCTTGGGATGGAGTTGAATCAGATCGCGATAGGCTTGGAAGCCTTCTCTCGTCTTTCCGCCCCGGAAGAGTGCTTCTGCCGCGGGTTCGAAGTGGATCATGATCGCCTCGGCTTGTTTCCAATCGGCGACCTGATTGCGCAGTGCGGTGGCTTCTGCCACCGTGAACCGCGATTTTATTGTGTCGAAGCGGATCGTAGCGTGAACCACGCCTTTCTCATCAGCGGAGAATTCTTCGCTCAGCTGTGCAGGGCCCGCGCTCATCTTCGCGCTTTTCGGCAAGGCTTTGGCGCGAAAGCCGGCGGGCGGAACGATCGTGTATTGCCACTCCGTTGAGAATGCGGAGCGCAATTGATAGTCGGAAGTTCGTTTCTTCTTCGGCTCAGCTCCGCTGGTTCCTTCTTTCTCTTCTTCTCCTTCTTTTGTTTGAAGGCTGTCGGGCAGGCGCTCAAAGATGCTCTCGAGACGAATGGCGGCGACGGCGTCTCGCAGATCTGTGTACCCGCGGCGCGCCTTCTTCGTTTCAAGCGTCAACTGGAAGGGCTTCGCGAAGTCTCCCGGATCGCTGCGATCCATGCGGTCGAGTTTCTCAGCCAGGTACTGGTTCTTGATGTATTCGGTGAGTTGTTTTTTCCGGTCCTGATTGTCAGGGTCGGCATAGGCAGACCGAAAGCTAGACTCGAAGCTGCCCCGTGGCTCGGTGGTTTCGACGATCCGGGCCGGGCCATATTCCGCAAGGTAGAACTCGCGCTTCTCGACCGTCGTGTTATCCCGCGAACTGCTTTCTGGCGTGCGCAGCAACTCAGTGGTACCCGATTTCGCGATGAGAGCCAGGCGTCCCTGGTCGGCGGTCGGCATTTGGCGCAGACGGGCGTACTCGTCGGTTGTGTCGATCCACAAAGCGTCGGGCGCGCCCGGCACATATACGATCGCGTGGTCGAACATGCCCAGTCCCGGCAGGCTGGCGGACACATCTTCTCCGGGACCGGCGTCGAGCAGCGCCATGTACGAAGGAATGCCGGCTGCGCGCAGCATTGCGATCAGGAGCGTCGACTTGTCTTTGCAGTCCCCGTACTTCTGCTTCAGTGTTTCTACCGGAGAATGCGGGGTGATGTTGTTTTCGCCGAATTCAATCCCGGTATACCGAACTTCGTGATTCAGGTAGTCGAGAATGGCAGAGGCTTTTTCATCGCGGGAGGAAAGCCCGGCCGTCAATTTGCCGACGGTCGATTTCAAATCAGCCAACTGCGTCTGGCTGTCGACCAAGGCGCTGTAGGCTTCGGCAACGACTTGCCAGGATTTTCCGGTCGAGAAAGTAACGGTTGGATAAGCGGGCCTATCGCTGGGAAGAAGATTGTCCGCGTCTTTAAGAGCCTCAATCGGGCCGGATTCGAAGACGATGGACTGGATGCCGTTCGCGTCTCGAACATCGGGTTTGAGGTTGGGCAACAATCTGGATTCGTACTGAAGTGGAAACGAAGAGGGCGCCTCGAGCGTGACCCGCATATGCCGAACCGGCACCGATCGCCCGATGTCGACCCGTGCCACCGCACCTGCGCTGAAAAAAGGGCTCTTCTCGCGTACTGTGCGCTCCTCTTCGACGACTGAGCCCGGACCAATCGCCGGTAGCGGTGCGCGCAGAATGCGCCGATCGCTATAGGTGTCATCCTCCTGGCTGTGCGCAGGAGAGTCCGTGAAGGTCTTTTCTTCCAGAGGATGAACTTCATAGTCCTTGGTGATTACGCGCGCCTTGAAGGCGGGGCGGTCGTCGTGCCAGGGCTCCCAGTAAGAGGCAAGAACGTCCCAGTTCTCGGCTCCGGCCTGCGTTAAGATTTTGTAGAGCGAATAGTGCTTGTACGTCTGGCGGCCTTGCGCATCGAAACTGTACTGGTCCTGTTCCTCCAGCACTAAGACATCGGCGCCCGTCGATGCGGGAGCGGCCGAGGCTGCGTCGTAGATGGCCTTCGGATCTCCGGAAAAGTGCCCTCCATCCCACGGCAGGCTATCGGGATTCCCGGCTTTCAGCTGAAGGATTGTGATGAGAAGAAAGAAAAGAGCTCCGCAGACACATAAGTAAGCGACTTTCGGGATGTTAGACAAAGATAGGCGCAAGACAGACCTCGTCGCGGCAATATGCCAGAACTTATCGTGCTTTCGGCAATTGTGCAAATGCGGCAGTTTAGAAATAAGAAAGAGAGAGCGACCTAGGTTCTGCGCGCTTAGGGCGTGGGCATCGCACTGTGTCGCCCGTCACAGAGTTTCGAACTCGCGGCCTGCTAGCCTTCGGTGTGCCGCGGAGGTGTGCTCCCATGAACATTCGCACTCGCTTGCTCCTGTTTGCTATTGCTGTGGTTGCCTGCTTTGCGTTTGCCAAGAGCTTCCAAGCCCAAACTGGCGTTGGTGCAGCAGTGCCAGTCGGACAACCCGTCACCATCAAAGCCCCTTTGGGACTGCGTCCGGTGCCCATCCCGGCAGATAATCCACCTACGAAGGAAAGCATCGCGCTGGGCCGGCGTCTCTACTACGATCCGCAACTCTCAGCCGACGGAACGATCTCGTGTGCGTCCTGTCACGCGCCGCAGTTTGCTTTCGGCGACTCTCACCAGTTCTCCTTTGGTGTTGGAGGAAGGACCGGCAAACGTCATGCGCCCACCGTGATCAACTCGGCGTACAACTCTTTTCAGTTCTGGGACGGGCGTTCGCCTTCTCTGGAAGACCAGGCAAAGGGTCCGATTGCCAACCCTGTAGAGATGGCACATTCACTGGACGGAGTGGTCGCGCGCCTGCAGGCAGATGCCAGGTATCCCGCTTTATTCAAGAAGGCATGGGGAACGGATCGCATTACGATCGACATGGTGGCCAAGTCGATTGCGTCTTTCGAGCGCACGGTGATCGCGGGGAACTCTCCGTTCGACCGCTACTATTTCGGGCATGAAAAGTCAGCGCTCACGCCCGCGGCGAAACGCGGCTTCCGTCTGTTCACCGATCGCAAGAAGGCGAATTGCGCGGTCTGTCACACCATCGGCAAGACCAACGCACTATTCACCGACAACAAGTTTCACAACCTGGGCATCGGGGCAGATACACGAGGCAACCTGAACGATCCCGGGCGGTTTACAGTGACGAAGGACGACAAGGATATGGGGTGCTTCAAGACGCCCACCCTTCGCAACCTGGCCAACCGCGGGCCCTACATGCACGATGGCAGTTTCCCCACAGTGAAGGACGCGCTCGCGCATTACATCGGCGGTGGCAATATGAATGATCACCTGGACAAAGAGATCCACGCGCTGGACTTCCTGACATTCGACGAGCGCGACGACCTGATGCAGTTTCTGGATGCCTTGAACGGGCCCCTGCCTGCCGATATCGGACCGCCTGCCGATCTTGTCCCGCCGGCTGCTTCCGACAAGAAGGCAGGCAATTAGAACGGTTGCGTGTGTGCTCCAGGCGCAGCCTGCGTGAGGGACGCGGCTGCGCCTTTTTTCGTCCAATGATCGAAGCGAGTTGTCGGAGCACCCGTATACTGATAAAAATCCGGCATCGTGGACGTGCAAACCGATTTCGTTGCCTGCCGTCCAATACCCGTCGGTCTCAATTTTTAACGGAGAATGGATGACCATCCGGCGCGTTCTAGCGCTTTTCCTCATTCTTGTCTGGCAGGCGGCAGCGCAAACTCAGCCGCCCAAACCCGAACAGCCCCGCACCGCCCCCAAGCCTGACGAACGTTTCAAGGCGGATGTGCTGCTCATTGTCGCGCATCCCGATGACGAGACCGGCGTGTCGGCGTACCTGGCGCAATTGCTCGATCAGGGCAAACACGTTGCGGCGGTGTATCTGACTCACGGCGAGGCCGGACACAACAACATGGGGCGCGAGCGCGGACCGTCGCTGGGCGTGGTGCGCGAGATGGAGTTGCGGCATGCCATGACGCAACTCGGCGTGCAGAACGTGTGGTTTCTCGAAGGGAAAGACACGCCCAGCCAGGATGTTCTCCAGTCGCTTGCCAACTGGGGACACGGCAAGAACCTGGAAGAATTAGTGCGCATCGTTCGCCTGACGCGACCTGAGGTCATCATCTCGTGGCTGCCCGGTTTCTTTATTGGCGAGAATCACGGGGACCACCAGGCGTCCGGCGTCATGGCCGTTGAGGCCTTCGACTCTGCCGGAGACCCGTCGGTGTATCCGGCGCAACTGGCGCAGCCGCGCAAGATCAACGAGACCCTGCTCGAGGGCTTACAGCCGTGGCAGCCGCAGAAAATTTATTTCTACTCGGATGCGAGCGACGACAAGAACATCAAGGGCAAGGGCCCACAGTATCCCACGACGGCGATTTCTTCCAGCCATCATGTGCCGTACTGGCGGGTTTCGATGGATGTCTTTCGTTTCCATTTAACGCAGTACCGGACTTACATCGAGAAGCTTCAATCACTCAACGACGAGCAACTGGAAAAGCTCGCGGGTGCGGATCAGGACAGTTGGTCGACGCCGGTGGAACTGGTTTTCGGCAAGTCACTGGTGCAGGGGACGACGCCGACTGGCGATGTGTTCGAGGGAGTGCAGGCGCAGCCGTTGCCCTTTGACCGCCTGCCCAGCCCGAACCCGCAGCAGCATAAAGGACTGTCGATCGAGATTGGCGGCCCGTGGGCGTTTTACGATGACTTCCGCGCAGCTCATGACCTGCCCGATTTGCCGAAGGCGGCGATTCCGGAAATCTCGGTCGCTGCGGGATCGACTCTTCAGCTGCCTATCGTCCTGCGCAATGACGACACGAGCTCCGCGGAGGTGACGGTATCGACGACGCTGCCTGACGGTTGGGCACTCAAGAATCCTTTACCGCATTACAGCCTCGCACCGGGCGATGTTTTCCCGATGGAAGTCGAAATTACGACAGCAGCGAAGAAATCAGATCAGATTAGCGAACTTAGTTGCCGCGCTGAGGCTGGGGGCCACGAGATCGGCACGGTGAAACTGCGCGTGAGGCTGGGGAGCGGTGGCCTGCCGCAGTAAAACAAACACATCGAGCAGTTGCCTAAACACCTTGTCATCCCGAGCGAAGTAAAGGGATCCTGTGTCCGATTGCAATGGCACAGACTTAGACGACTTTTCAATCATGATTCGTCGTAGAAATCCCGCAGCGGCTGTTGGAGATCCGGACCGCCGCGGGATCTTTCAACTGCGTTCGGCTATCGCCTCACTCCGCTCAAGATGACAGTGCTTAAGAGGTTGTGGAAGTTTGGGCTTTTCGACTCTGCTTCTTCCAGTAAAGATACCCCGGAACACCAATCAGGACGATGAACGTTCCAGCCAAGGCTTCCTTTGGGCGAGTCACAATGGTGTTGATCGTCCACCAGCTTCCCAGCAATACATAGATC
>CAVUSL010000005.1:0-5964 GCA_963744055.1 uncultured Acidobacteriota bacterium
CGGCGTGAAGTTACAGGTACAGAAGGACGATGCCGCGATGCGAAGGAAATACTGGATCAGCCAATCCCGGAGAGCTTCGGCGTCGCGGGATCGGCGGATACGAGCAGCCCTCATGCCGAACTGCCAGCTCATTGGACGTGGATTACCGCGAAATATCTCCTGCGGCTTACGTTAGCGCTATGGCAAGCGTGCCGATTCCCTTTCACCGCCGGGCATGGAGATGTCGCGCGTGTCTGGTCGAGTGGGAGGACGACGGAGTTTGAGGCCCAACGGAGTCGAAAGCATAGCCTAGGCAGCTCGCCAGGTCCGTACGACTGAGTAGGACTGAGTAGGAACCATCCGCGAGTGTACTTGTACCTAACGGCCATCCAACTCCGCGCGACCCCGCCCGAAAAGGTACAATGTCTTCGATATGCGCACGGTCGTAGACATCTTCGCGCAAATCTTCCGCAACCTCTGGGCCCACAAGCTACGCTCGTTTCTCACGATGTTCGGCATCGCCTGGGGCGTGGGATCGTTGCTGCTCCTGGTCGGCGTCGGCGAAGGCTTTCGCTCGGGCAACAAGCGCGAAATGGCTGAGTTCGGCAAAGACATAATGTTCATCTTTCCCGGGCGCGCGCCCGCAGTACAGGGCAGCATGAACTCTGCCCGTCCGTATCTGCTGACCTATCAGGATTATGTGGATGTGCGTACGCAAGCCCCGCACGTGCGCCGCGCCTGTCCAATGCTTTCCCGCTCCAATCTTAAGCAGGTCAGCGAATTCGCCAGTGCAGGCGTCGAAATCCTGGGCGTGGAACCTCAACTCAACGAGATCAGTTACCTTCCCCTCAAGGAAGGACGCTGGCTCAATGAAATGGACACGGAGCAAAGACGCAACGTAATTGTCCTGGGGAACGAACTGGCGAAGACACTTTTTCCCGGACGCCCGGCGCTCGGTGCATCCATTCTGCTGAACGGCATTCGCTTCGAGGTCATCGGGAGCATGCCGCACCTCGGCCGCGGCGATAATACCTGGCTGAACATGCGTGGCTACATTCCGTTTCCCGTGATGGCCACGAACTTTCCAATCAAAGGGGAAAATCACCAGAACTCAATTTCCTTCATTGAGTATCAGCCGAGCACGACGGCCGAGCACCTGCTGGCGAAAGACGACGTCCACAAGATCATCGCCCGCAACCACGACTTCGATGTAAACGATCAGAATGCCTACGATGAGTGGGATTCGATCCAGGAATCGAAAATGGTGGGAACCATTTTTGATGTCATGAATATGTTTCTGGGCGCGGTGGGAATGGTTACGCTGGCGCTCGGCGCCATCGGCGTCATCAACATCATGCTGGTCGCCGTCAGTGAGCGCACTCGCGAGATCGGATTGCGCAAGGCATTGGGTGCTACCAACCGCAGCATACTCTTGCATTTCTTTTTGGAAGGTCTGCTGCTCACATTGGGCAGCGGACTGATCGGGCTGGGTCTCGCGGGCGGTTTAATGGCATTAATGGGAGGCGTGCAAGGGCCGCAAGGATTTGATCCGCCCAAGTTGGTGCCAATGTCAGCCTTACTGGCCATTGGGAGCCTCACTTTGGCCGGCGTGGTTGCTGGCCTGTATCCAGCGCGCAAAGCGGCCATGCTGCAGCCTGTGGAAGCGCTGCGGCAGGAGTTATGATTCAGGGAAAGCGAAAGCGGTAAGTCAATATGTTCCGTGACCTGCTTCAGGAAGCCTACGCGGCAATGCGCCACAATCGACGGCGCACTGCGCTCACCATGTTGGGCATGGCGTGGGGCATTGCCACGGTGGTCATGCTGCTCGCTTATGGGGATGGTTTTGGCCAAGCCTGCGCCAACATCTTTGCCAATTTCGGCACCAAGCTGGTCATCGTCGTTCCGGACCGCACTTCGATGCAGGCCGGTGGCCAGAAAGCAGGAGTCCTTGTCCGCTTTACGCAGGACGACATCGACACCCTGACGACCAATCTTCCGCAAATCACACACATTACGCCGGAAGTGGGCAAGCAGGCGAGCGTGCAGTATGACACCAGGGTTTTCACTTTTCCGGTCAGCGGCAACAACCCGGATGTGCTCGATATTCGCGCACTCAAACTGGGCCAAGGCCGTTTCTACAACATGGAGGACCAGGTCCAGCGCGCCCGCGTGGCGGTGATCGGCTCCGAGGCGAGAGAAAAACTATTTTCCGGACGCAACGCGGTGGGCGAGCACATCCGGGTTGACGGCCTCAGCTTCGAAGTTGTCGGCGTCTTGAGCGCGAAAATGCAGGAGGGGAATGACGATATCAATCGTGTGGTCTACGTTCCCTTCAGCACCATGAGCGACTTGAAGTCGACCCATTATCTCGACACCATCTGGTTCACATACGAGACGCCTCAATACGAGAGCCTGGAACAGTCGGTGCGTTCCATTCTGGCGACGCAACACAAGTTCAACCAGACGGACCGGCAGGCCGTGATGGTCTTCAACATCATGATGCAGGTCCATCAATTTGAAATCATTACTCTCGGGTTGAAGATTCTGATGGGCTTCATCGGGACGCTTACACTCGGCATCGGCGGCGTCGGCCTCATGAACATTATGCTGGTGTCGGTCACGCAGCGAACCCGCGAGATTGGGGTGCAAAAGGCACTGGGCGCGCGCCGACGATACATTCTGCTGCAATTTCTCGCCGAGGCTTTGACGATTACCTTCATCGGCGGTGTACTCGGAGTTCTACTGGCCTACGCGGTCGCGCTTTCGGTGGGGAGGCTTACTCTGTACAGCGCATTTGCCAAGAACGGCGAAGCCGGAGACATCCGCCTGATCATCGCGCCTGGAACCCTGATCGCATCGACGCTCATTCTCGCCACCGTGGGGCTGATCAGTGGAATGGTCCCAGCGTTCCGTGCCTCTCGCCTCAATCCGATTGAGGCCTTGCGGCACGAGTAGCGAATTCACGTACATCAAGAACTGATCGGCGTGCCTAGCTTTTCGAATCCTTTACGGATCACGTCTTGTGTATCTTCCGCGAGATTCATCGCGGGCAATTCATCGCGGGTGAAGAATCGCACTTCGGTTGCATCGTCGGCGGCCAAGAGTTCTCCTCCAATCCTTCGACAGAGGAAATCAACCAGCACATAGTGATATTGCACGCGCTGTTCGACGTCGCGAAGGATGCGGTCGTAAACTCCAAGTAGTTCCCCGGGTTCGACGATGAGTCCGGTTTCTTCGCGAGCCTCGCGGACGGCAGCTTCGCGGACCAGTTCGCCGACTTCAAGAACGCCTCCGGGTATCGACCACTGAGCCTGCAGGGGAGGATGCGCGCGCTTCACCAGCAGGACGCGATCCCCCTCAATGACAATCGCGCCAACGCCCACCAGAGGAATTTCGGGAAATTCGCGTTTCATGACGAATCCGGAAGCCGAATTATAGCCGTTGATTTGCCATGGATGATCTAGGGTGACGGAGGTACGGCGTTCTTGCGGGCAACTTGCTAGAATGACGCACAAATAGACGGCATATGGCACTCGAGGAATACAAACGAAAGCGGCGGTTTGAAGAGACGCCGGAGCCTCCACCCAAGGTTGAAAAAAAAGCGGGGAACCGTTTTGTTGTGCAGAAGCACGATGCCACGCGGCTGCATTACGACTTTCGCCTGGAGATGGAAGGCGTGTTGAAGTCGTGGGCCGTACCGAAGGGACCCTCGCTCGATCCCGCGGACAAGCGCCTGGCGATGCATGTGGAAGATCATCCGGTCTCGTATTTCGACTTCGAAGGAAATATCCCCGAGGGCAATTACGGCGCGGGCAGCGTGATGGTGTGGGATGTGGGCACGTGGCAACCGCTCTCTCCGGTACAGGTCAACGGGAAGTATGTTCCGGGCACGGAGGCCGACGCCGTGGCGATGTTGGCCAAGGGCGATTTGAAATTCCGGTTGAAGGGTAAACGGCTCAAGGGAGACTTCGCGCTCATCAAGATGCGGGGGCGGCGGCCGGGGAGCAAGGGTAATGAATGGTTGTTGATCAAGAAGCACGATGATCAGGTGGAAGAGGGATACGACATCGAGGCCATCGACGAGTCGGTGCTAAGCAAGCGAAGCATGGCGGAAATTGCGGGCGACGCCGGATCGCGAGAGTGGAAGAGCCGGCCAGCTGGGCGCGGAAAACTGAAGGCGGCATGGCTCGCCGATGCGATCGCTCGGGTCGACAAAAAAAAAGAATAAAAACCGCAGGCGACGCTGAGGACGCAGAGGGAGGTAAGAAACGGCCAGCTAAACAGGCCGTCGCACCTGAGCCAACTCCTTCGAACGCTAAGCCAAAGTCTTCAATCATCGAACCCCCAAAAACTTCTGCGTCCTCCGCGTCCTCTGCAGTCCTGGTTTCGAAGCCGGTGAAGCGGCCGATGCCAGTTGCGATTCATCCCATGCTGGCGGAATCGATCGACAGGCCCTTTGACGGAGTGGAGTGGTTGTTTGAGATCAAGTGGGACGGATATCGGGCAATCGCATTCATCGAAAACGGCAAAGTACGATTGGTGTCACGGAATCAGAATGAGTTGACAGGGCGTTACCCGGAACTGAAAGACATGGCGGGATTCATCAAGGCGAAGAATGCGATTCTCGATGGAGAGGTGGTAGCGATCGATGAGGAAGGGCGGCCGTCATTCAGCCTGATGCAGCAGCGCACCGGCTTTCGTCCCGGGGGGAAGCGGGCAGCGGCGAAGGCCGATGTTCCGGTGTTGTACTACGCGTTCGATCTCCTGTATCTGGACGGTGAAGATTGGCGAAGGATGCCGGTGGAGGACCGCAAACGCAAACTCGCGTCGTTGATAACGGCGGGCGATGCGCTGCGTTATTCCGATCACTATGAAGAACACGGCAAGGCATTGTTCGAGATCGCGCAGAACAAGGGGTTGGAAGGAATTGTTGCGAAGAGACGCGCAAGTATTTATGAAGAGCGCCGCAGCCGCGACTGGTTGAAGATCAAGATCCGGCACCGGCTGGAGTGTGTGGTCGGGGGATTTACCCAACCCGAAGGCAGCCGCGCGCATTTTGGTTCACTCGTGCTCGGCCTATACGACAAGCAAGGGCGCCTCATCCATGTGGGCCAAGCGGGGAGTGGGTTCGATCAGAAGTCTTTGAGCGAGATCTGGAAAACCCTCAAGAGCCTGGAGACACAGAAGAATCCTTTTTATGGAGAAGTCGAGGCGTTACGCAAGGTGAGTTGGGTGAAGCCTGAACTGGTTGCCGAGATTGAGTACGCGGAATGGACCGCTGGAACCAATGCGGGGAGCGGACCGAAACTGCGCGCGCCGGTGTTCCTTGGGCTGCGGGACGATAAAGAGCCGAAAGAATGCCTGCTAGAGACGAGCATCGCACCGACGTTGGCGTAGGTTTCGATCGACTGCAGTTCTGAATTACTTTATATCTTTCATTGCCAGAAGCGTGCCGTAGTCGCGGCCAGTGGAATCGACGGCACGGGCCACGACTGCCGCGAAAGCATCTTTCACTTCAGGATATTTCGATACCAGCGCTTTCATCACTGCAATATTGTCCTGGTAAGCCTGATTGGTGTTGGCGACGTTAGCGGATTCATAGGTCACGACGAGGTCGAGGTCTTTACCGACCGCTTCCGGGTATACAGCGGTCAGCTTATAGGTTGAACCTGCCGAGGGAAGATCAGCCATTTTTCCGTTGGCGGGCATGTCAACAGGCTGAGCGGTTTGCGATTCGTCGTACAGCTTCTCTCGGTAGTCAACGTACTGATGAAGGGAAGAGGCGAAACCATCTTGCGCGCTACCGAAAAAAGAACCAGGCATTGTGCATCTGGCCCTTGGTCTTGTACTCGCGTGCCCGCGCCAGAAACCAATCGCTGTCGTGCCCGGCGACTTGGGCCGCTGTCATGTAGAGACCGCCTAACTTCCAGTCGGTTCCCGTTTGTTGGAGAGCATCGGAGACCATGGTTCGCCCTTTAGTGGAAT
>CAVUSL010000006.1:0-618842 GCA_963744055.1 uncultured Acidobacteriota bacterium
GGCCTGAACCCGACCCGGCCGCCCCACGGTTAATCACACCCCGCTCCGGCAGCCTTCCGCCAGCCCATCGTAATCGCTGAGCCCGAAACGTGATCTCAAGTTCAGCGGTAGAAGTACGGCCTGTCCGTCATCGTGACGCCCGCAGACGAAAGGTATATCTGGCATGACCGAAACCGTCAATGGTCCCAGCAGGGGCGTCGAGGAGAATGCACGCCGGGGGCTGCGCGTCCCACGCATTTTCACGCGTAACGGAGTGCATCCGTATGACGAGGTGTCCTGGGAGCGCCGAGACGTGGTCATGACAAATTGGCGTGACGGCTCGGTGAATTTCGAGCAACGAGGTGTGGAGTTCCCGGACTTTTGGAGTCCCAATGCCGTCAACATCGTGACGACCAAGTACTTTCGCGGCGCGCTTGGCACGCCCGAACGGGAATACAGTCTACGCCAGCTCATCGACCGAGTGGTCGGGGTGTACGGTCAGGCCGGCCGACAGCACGGGTACTTCGCAAGCCGTGGAGACGCCGACGTCTTCGAGCAGGAATTGGTGTGGGCCCTCCTGCACCAAGTCTTCAGCTTCAACTCCCCGGTCTGGTTCAACGTTGGGACCACAGCTCCGCAGCAGGTTTCTGCCTGCTTCATCCTCGCAGTGGACGACACGATGGAGGCAATCCTCAACTGGTACAAGGAAGAGGGCCTGATCTTTAAGGGCGGTTCCGGCGCCGGCGTCAACCTGTCACGAATCCGCTCGTCCAAGGAGCTCCTCTCCAGCGGTGGAACCGCATCCGGACCCGTCAGCTTCATGCGGGGCGCCGACGCGAGCGCAGGCACCATCAAGAGTGGTGGCGCGACCAGGCGAGCGGCGAAGATGGTCGTTCTGGACGTCGACCATCCAGATGTCGAGGAGTTCATCGAAAGCAAGGCGCGGGAGGAGGCCAAGATTCGGGCTCTCCGGGACGCCGACTTCGACATCGATCTGGGCGGCAAAGACATCGTCTCGGCGCAGTACCAGAACGCGAATAACTCCGTTCGGGTTAGCGACGAGTTCATGCGGGCGGTCGAAGGTAACAAGCCTTTCGGTTTGCGCGCCCGGCTCGACGGCCGCGTGGTCGAGCAGACGCAGGCTCGCGATCTCTTCCGCAAGCTGGCGCACGCGGCATGGTCGTGTGCCGATCCCGGCATCCAGTACGACGACACGATCAATGATTGGCACACTTGCCCCGAGAGTGGCCGGATCAGCGCGAGCAATCCGTGCTCGGAATACGTCCATCTCGACAACAGCAGCTGCAATCTCGCGTCCCTCAACCTGCTCAAGTTCCTTCGCGACGACGGGACCTTCGACGCCGAGACGTTCAGCAAAGTGGTTGCTCTCGTGATCACGGCAATGGATATCTCGATCTGCTTCGCGGACTTTCCGACCGAGAAGATCGGTGAGACCAGCCGCTCATTCCGGCAACTCGGGATCGGCTACGCGAACCTTGGTGCGCTGCTTATGTCAATGGGTCTGGCGTACGACTCGGAGGGGGGCAGGACGCTCGCGGCGGCTATCACCAGCCTGATGACCGGTACGGCTTACCGCAGGTCGGCTGAGCTCGCCGGTGTCGTGGGCGTTTACGAGGGGTATGCGCGCAACGCTGATGCACACCAACGCGTAATGCGCAAGCATGCGGCGGCCAACGACGCTGTCCGAGCGCTGACCACGGAGGACGCGAAGATACTCGCGCTCGCGGCAGAGAATTGGCGGGAGGGAGTTAGGATAGGCGAGCAGAACGGCTGGCGGAACTCCCAGGCAAGCGTTCTGGCACCGACCGGAACAATTGGGCTGATGATGTCGTGCGACACGACCGGAATCGAACCTGACCTTGCTTTGGTCAAGATGAAGAAGCTTGTCGGCGGCTCCTCCATGAAGATTGTTAACAACTCCGTGTCGCGGGCGCTGCGGGCACTCGGCTACAACGAGGAGACCGTCGAGGCTATCGTCGAGCACATTGAGCAGCATGGGAACGTCATCGACGCGCCGGGTCTGCGGCCGGAGCACCACGAGGTCTTCGACTGCGCGATGGGCGATCGCGCGATCAACTGGATGGGCCACATCCGCATGATGGCAGCGGTGCAGCCGTTCCTCTCCGGTGCGATCAGCAAGACGGTCAACATGCCGGAAGGCGCGACCGTGGAAGACGTTGAAAGGGCGTATTTTGAGGGCTGGCAGCTTGGCTTGAAGGCGCTGGCGATCTACCGGGACAATTGCAAAGTGGGACAGCCGCTGTCGGATCTGAGAGGCAAGAAAGCAAGTGTTCCGGGAGAGGCGCGTCCATCTCGTCGTCGGTTGCCTAAGAAGCGTCCCAGCCAGACCATTTCCTTCGCGGTCGCGTGGAGCGGAGGGCTACCTGACTGCGGGCTCTTATCCTGATGACGGTCTCGGTGAAGTCTTCATCAAGATGAGCAAGCAGGGCTCCACGTTGGCGGGGGTCATGGATGCCTTCTCCGTCGCCATTTCGATCGGTCTACAATACGGGGTTCCGCTGGAAGCGTTCGTCAACAAGTTCACGAACATGCGTTTTGACCCGGCGGGCATGACCGATGACCCGGATGTTCGCTTCGCCCAGTCCGTGATGGACTACATTTTTCGGAGGTTGGCTCTGGATTATCTGTCCTACTCAGACAGGGCGGCGCTGGGCATTCTCACCGCGGAGGAGCGGGTCGGTCAGCTCAACGCATCCGGCGGGGAAGAGATCGATGTCGAAGGCATGCGTTCTTCGGCTCCGGTCGAGGCTGAAGCGCGAGCAAGCCGGCAAGACGCCCCCCTCGGGCCTGCCGAGACGACACCTCGGGCGACGGTCGAGGTCACGCCGCAGACTGACCTGGACGCTCCGTTGTGTTTCACCTGTGGAGTCAAGATGCGCAGAGCAGGCAGTTGCTACGTGTGCGAATCCTGCGGCTCGACGAGCGGGTGTAGCTAGCAGACGTAGGCTCCCTGCGGAGAGGTGGCCGTGGATCAGGTTGCGGTGATCCTCGCAAGGATGCGCGCGGCGGGTGGCCGCGTCACCGTAGCCCGCCGCGCCCTCGTGCAGGCACTCGTGGCGGGCGAGCACCTAACGGCCGACGATCTCGCGGCACAGGTCCAGGCACTGCACCCCGACGTCCATTTGTCTACCGTCTACCGAACATTGGATGCACTGGAGGAACTAGGGATCGTCACGCACGTCCATCTGGGTCACGGGCGCGCCGTGTACCACCTGGCCGAAAGCGCGCACCTGCACCTGGTGTGCTCCCGCTGTGGTTCTGTCACCGAACTCTCCGATGACGTGATCGCGCCACTGGCCGACATGGTGTCCCGAGAAAATGGATTCACGCTGGAACCCCGACATTTCGCGTTGCTTGGTACCTGTCGAACCTGCAGCGTGGGCGCGGTGGCCACGGATTCGCCCGCGAGCGGCTCGGCCCGCCACGGCGCAGCCGGCAGCGATGCTTACCCGGGCAATCGATAACTGGCGTACCAGGGTCGTGCGCACACGCGGCAACCCATCGACGCCTGCGTCGAGGACAAGGCCGTCGGTGTGATTGCGGCGGGGGCGAAACCTATCCGGTGCTTTGGACCAGACGGCGCAGCTGCGCCGCCTTGCTGGCGACTCTCTCTACTGTCAGTCAGTCCTAAGAGCACGCACTTCCATTGTATCGTGCCCGGCCCTGTACTCCGGCAACATCACGGTCGTCACGCGCCTGGATCCGCCCAGCCCGGCGACGCCGGTTCAAGCCGTGGCGCGTGGGTGAGGCTTGAACCCGCTGCCACCGCAGCCGCGGGAGGGCCCGATGATGGCGCCATGAAGGTGCTCGTTACAGGCGGCGCAGGCTACATCGGAAGCGTGGTAGCCCAGCAACTGCTTGACGACGGATACGAGGTGGTCGTCCTGGACAACCTGTCCACGGGCCACCGTGACGCCGTCCCTGAGGCTGCCACCTTCGAGGAGGTGAGCCTGCTCGACCTCGACGCCACCGAGAGGGTGCTGGCGGGCGGCTTCGGCGGCGTTTTGCATTTCGCGGCGAAGTCGCTCGTAGGCGAGTCCATGGAGCGTCCGGAGCTCTACTACCGCAACAACGTGTGCGGGACGCTGAACCTGCTCGACGCGATGCGTCGCCAGGGGTGCCGCCGGCTCGTCTTCTCCTCAACGGCCGCCACCTACGGTGAGCCGGAGCAAGTACCCATCAGAGAGGACGCGCCCACCCACCCGACTAGCGCTTATGGCGCGTCCAAGCTCGCCATCGACACGATGATTTCTTTCGAATGTCCGGCCCACGGGCTCGGCGCCGCGAGTCTGCGTTATTTCAACGTGGCTGGCGCCTTGGGCTCGCGGGGGGAGCGGCACGCGGTGGAGACCCACCTCATCCCCATTGTCCTGCGTGTGGCGCTCGGGCAGCAGGACGCCGTGCAGATCTACGGCACGGACTACCCGACCCCGGACGGCACGGCCGTCCGCGACTACATCCACGTCCAAGATCTTGGCCGCGCGCATCTGCTGGCGCTCGACGCGTCCCGGGCGGGCAAACACGAGATCTACAACCTCGGCAACGGGGCGGGCTTTTCGGTGCGGGAGGTCATCGCCGTCGCCCGCGAAGTGACGGGTCACCCGATCCCCGCCCACGATGCCGGCAGGCGCCCCGGCGACCCCTCGGTGCTCGTGGCCTCCAGCGAGCACATCCAGCAGGAGCTGGGCTGGCAGGCCGAGAAATCGCTCCGGGACATGATCTCCGATGCGTGGGCCTTCGTCCGAGGGCGGCAGCCAGCAGGGTAGAGATACCGGGAGCCGAAAGCTGCCGGCGCGCAGCCGGACGGTGCGGGCGGGCAGGGCCGGGCCAAAGGGCGGACACGCGGACAAGCGGACAGCGCGGACAAGCGGACAGCGCGAGCGACAGCGGACAAGCGGACAACGCTGTCAGGACCACGACAACAGCGACGTCTGCTCCAGATACGGCAGGGAGGGAGCGAGGCCCGGGAAGCCGCCGCTCGCTGACCGGGCTGGTGGCGATGACGTGCCTGCGCCCGGCGTACTGGATCACCTCGAGGTTCTTCGAGAAACGGTTGCGCGTCTCCGTTCCGAGATCGCTGAAATCAGAACTTTGAACGAGCAGTTTCGCCTGCAAGGCGGCAAAGGAGTGGAAGAAGAAGCCGCCGACAGACGACGGCAAGAACGTCTACTGGAAATTCAGAAGGAGCTCTCTCAACTCGCCGGACTGGGACGAAAAGTTCTTTCGGTCGAAGAAATGAAAGAGAAGCATCGCGCCCGGCTGCATCCCGAGAAACCAACTTCGTAAAGCGGGCTTACACGAACTTAGGCGAAATCCCGAGCGTCCTCGAGGAGCCTCAAAGCTGGTGCCGAAGAAGGGACTCGAACCCCCACACCCTTGCGGGTACATGGACCTGAACCATGCGCGTCTGCCAATTCCGCCACTTCGGCTTGTGACTTTGCGGACATCGCATTCCTGGCGAACGCGATGCAGGAAGAACAACCTTCTTATTTTACAGACGATAGGTACCCTGTCAAACGCCCGCCTCGTACAATCGGAAGAACAATCCCAATCCCGGAACCCCGATCATGACCAACCCTCAGAAAATCCCGGTCGACGTTGCCAATCACATGCGCGAACTCGTTCACGATCTGGCCAATTCCATCGAAACCATCATGCAAGCCTCGTACTTGCTCGGCCAACTCGAATTGCCGTCGCATGGAAAGAAGTGGGTCGAACTGGTCGCAGAAGCCGCCAACGGCGCCGCCCAGATCAACCGCCAGCTCCGGGAAGTCCTCCGCAGCCAGAGATAAACGGCCACCACCAAAGACTGCACCACCCTTCGCGGTTTTTCGAAGGGTGGAAAGCACGGACCTGAAGTTGACTGGGAGCGTGGAGTCCTTGAGAAACGTCAGCGCTTCAAAGCTACCCGTCCAACTTCGCCGTCATCGAAATTTTCGCATTCAAGACTTTTGAAACCGGACACCCTTTTTCCGCAGCTTCCGCGTACTTCTGAAACGTCGCGGCATCCGCGCCCGGCACCCGTCCCACCACATCCAGATGGCTGGCCGTGATCGTCCATCCCGAATCAAGCTTTTCCATGGTCAGCGTGACGTTCGTGTTGATGCTCTCCGGCGTCAAGTTCGCGCCGCCCAGTTGCGCCGATAGCGCCATCGAAAAACATGCTGCGTGGGCCGCCGCAATCAACTCCTCCGGATTCGTTCCCGGTGCATTTTCAAACCGCGTGGTGAAAGAGTACGGCGTGTTCGACAAAACTCCACCCGGAGCCGAAATGCTCCCCTTGCCGTCTTTCAGCCCACCCTTCCACACAGCACTGGCTTTTCTTTGCATGGTCGTTCCTCATGAATTCTTGGATTGAATGCCGCCTGTCATTGTAGATGTTCCTGCCTGAAGATGTCAGCGGAGGGACGAGCAGAAGAAGGCTAGGCGGGTGCGTGGTCTGCCTGTCGCCGTTCCGCTTCGGACAGACCTGAAACAGAGGAAACGGCAAAAACCTGTACCGCACCCGCCTGCTCTGCCACAAGCCTAGCGACTCGAAACGGGAGCCTGAATCCAGCAAAAACCGTATTCTCGCTTACTTGCACCCTAAGCCTTGTCATCCCGAGCGAAGTGAGGCGCAGTCGAACGCAGTCGAGGGAGCCTGCGTTACTCGACGAAACCACAAGATCCAAACTTTGCGCCACGGCTGCATAGGCGAGTGTGATGAGTGCGGAGAATCTTAAGCATTGGCGATGCCGCTCAGTAAAAATCCGAGCAGCTCAAATAAAAGTGACACTGCGGACAACTCAGCTTGCACCGGTGTTCGCGAAGCTGCGCCGAGCAATTAGGACAAACGCGCGAGCAGTTGTTGGAAGCAGTAAGTGGAGCAGGAGGCGCCACCCTGGCAGCGCCCTCAACCCTCTCCGCAGTCTCCGTGTTCTTAGGCAGATTTGGGAACGTCACTCGAAATGACCGTCACCTTCTCCGCAACCGCTTTCTCTTCCGTCCGCGCCGACATCGCCGGCAAATTCGAACTCCAGCAATCGGCCACGATTCTCCAGGCGCCCAGCCGTCTCCACACCTTCACGTACTTTCCGCGATCCGTCGACGACCCGCCGCTCTCGCGTACCACCGACACCGAGTACTTGCCGACTTCCATCGCCATGTCACCCGAAAAATCAACGCGCGATGTTTCCAAACGCAAATCCTGAAAGCCCGCTTCACCAAATTCGCGCAGCTTCCGCTCGATCGATTTTGGCCCGGCCACCGACTCATGATGTGGCGCCATGAACAAACCATCCGACGCAAACAGACCGGCCACCTGGTCATAGTTGCCGGTGTTGAAATTCATGCTGAAATCTTGACTGAGACCGCGAATCGTCGATTCCACGTCCATCGACGAGCCAGATCCCGCGGTGGGACTGGAATAGGGGCGATACATCGTACTTCCTCCTGGGAGAAGGCCAAGCGCACCCATCCGTTGCCTAGACGACTAAAACTCAAAGATGGCGCGCCCACACTTGTGGACGGATTGTAGCGCAAAAATTCGTACGCGACCAACGGAACTTTCTTCACAATTTTTGCTAATTTTTGCCACCAAAAACAGACATCGCCGTATCGCCGACAATATACCTCTCCACTATGCAAAAATCTGCCACCTGCGCAAACCGCCCATCCAGTGCGGAGTTCGATGGTGCCCATTTTTTGATTTCGATGCTTCCCCATTCTTTACGCGTGTCATCCCGAGCGAAATGAGGCGGCAGCCGAACGCAGTCGAGGGACCCCGCGTCCCCCGGAATCGCCACGGAGGTTGTTGAATTTTCACCAACGGCCTTGCCATCCTCCCCTACAACCCGCAGCACACTGTCCCGCCGATATCGAATCTACCTTCCCCACAGTGTTACCCTAGAACGAGCGCATGGCCACCGACCAGAATCTCGACATTTCTCCGCCAGAGGAGATCACTCGCCCTCTCTGGAAGTCCCTGATCCGCAACTTTCGCGACCGCTTCCTCCCCGACAACCTCCCGCCGCTGTACCTCACCTCGCGCCCAGTGAACCTCGGCATGCTCCTCGGAGACTTTCTCGTTCTTCCCTGGTACCGCACCGTTTTCACAAACCTGGGCGACGTGATTTCGCCAGAAACACTGCCTCCACTCCAACTCGAGTCCCGCCCCGTCGACGTCGGAGAACTCATCGCCGACACCATGGCGAGACCCTGGTGGAGTTCACTGCTCCGCAGCCTCGCCGATGCGGTGGCCCCAGAAAAGTTGCCGCCATTAGAAATCGACTGGGAGCCTGCCAACCCGATCACGCCGTCGGATGCTCTCCTACTCACCGACTGGTCCAACGTCATCAGCGGGCCAAAAATTTTCCTTCCCGACCGCAAGCCCACGACCGCGCCAGCATCAACAGGCATGAGCATTCCAGCGTCTCTTCCCATGCCCGACCCGGCCACAGTAGCTTTCGTCTACGACCTCGAACACGAAATGCTCCGCGACCTGCGCCGCTCCCGTCGCCGCGAGCGTCTCCTAATCGCACTCTTCGCCGCCGAGGTTCTATTTCTGATAAGCGGATTCTTCTGGCATCACTAAAAACACACCCAAAGATATTGGCGGAGATGAATCAATCCGAAATCCGTGTCATCCCGAGCAAGTGAGGCGCTAGCCGAACGCCGCCGAGGGACCCTGTGTTTCCACTGCTGACGGTGCCCCAAGTTCGCGCGTTCAGTGCGCCAACCTGGGCCCACCCAAGACCCGCGACAATTCTGTTTTCAAAAGCATCCGTACCTCTTTGAGTGAAGATATCCCCCAACTAGACCCGCCCCTCCCGACCAGCTATCCTGTCCCGCGCAAAATAAAGGAACCCAGAATGCTCCGAACGATCGCACTCCTGCTCCTCCTCACTTCGATCCCTGCCTTCACACAGGACCGCTCCCACGCCCGTTCCATGGTTGTTACACGTGACGGCATCGTTGCCACCAGCCATGTGCAGGCCTCGCGTCGCCGGAGCGCAAATCCTGGCCAAAGGAGGCTCCGCCGTAGACGCCGCCATCGCCGCCAACGCGGTCCTCGGCGTCACCGAGCCCATGATGAATGGCATCGGCGGCGACCTGTTCGCCATTTACTGGGAAGCGAAAACCGGCAAGCTCTACGGACTGAACTCCAGCGGCTGGGCCCCCCAAGCTTTGACCGTCGCCCACATCAAAGCGAAAGACGCCACCCGCATGCCTGAACGAGGCATCGACTCGGTCACCGTCCCTGGTGCAGTCGCCGGATGGAACGCCTTGCACACTCGCTTCGGCAAACTCGCCTGGAAGGACGACCTCCAACCCGCGATCCACTACGCAACCGAAGGCTACCCCGTCCCCGAACTCATTCACGGTTTCTGGGAAGGTTCCCTCGAAGCGCTCTCCATCGATCCCGAAAGTCGCCGCGTCTACCTCCCCAACGGCAAGCCTCCCGAGATCGGCCAGATCTTCACGAATCCTGATCTCGCGAAAGCCCTGCAGTCCCTGGCCGACGAAGGCCCCGCCGCCTTCTACAAAGGAAAAATCGCGCAAGCCATCCTGAGCACGTCCCGCGAACTCGGAGGCACCATGGCCGCCGACGATCTCGCCGCCTTCTCCCCGGAGTGGGTCGATCCCATCTCCACCACCTACCGCGGCTGGACTGTCTACGAACTCCCGCCCAACGGGCAAGGCATGGCCGCGCTCGAGATGCTGAACATCATGGAGACCACGCCCGCCTCCGCCGACGGCCCATCTTCCGTCTCCGAACTCCACAAAAAGATCGAAGCCATGAAGCTGGCCTATGCCGACCTCTATCGCTACGACGCCGACCCGCGCTTCGCCAAGGTTCCGGTCAAGGGACTGCTCTCGAAGGAATACGCGAAAGAACGCGCGCAAGCTCATCGACCCCAACAAAGCCAACTGCGAAGTCCCGCTCCGGGCAAGCCCCCGGCCAGCGAAACCACCTACCTCACCGCCGTCGATCGCGAAGGCAACATCGTCTCCCTGATTCAGAGCAACTACTCAGAGTTTGGCTCCGGCATCACCGTGCGCGGCATGGGATTCGCACTGCAGGATCGCGGCGCTCTGTTCTCGCTCGATCCCGACTCACCCAACGTCCTCGCCCCGCGCAAGCGCCCGTTCCACACCATCATTCCGGCTTTCATGGAAAAAGGCGATCAGCACATCGGATTCGGCATCATGGGCGGCCCCAACCAGCCTCTGGCTCATGCCCAGTTCGTTTCCAACATCGTCGACTACGGCATGAACATCCAGGCCGCGCTAGAGAACCCGCGCTTCACGGTAACGCGATGAAGGCGGATGCACGATCGCGATCGAATCCCGCGTCCCGGCCGCTGTACGCGATAAGCTGACATCCATGGGACACAAGTTCCGTGTCGACCGCGAGTACTCCACTCACATGGGCCGAGGCCAGGCCGTACTCCACGACTCAAGAACCGGAGTCAACTACGGCGCTTCGGATGCAAGAGCCGACGGCTCCGCCGAAATCGAACCGCCAAAGTAAGCAATAGGCGAGAGAAGTGAGACGGAATCCGCAAGCGGCATTCGCTTTCGGCTTCAACTTCGAAAACAAAAATCAAGCGGCGCGCGTCCAATTACTGAGAACTGAGAACTGAGAACTGAGAACTGAGAACTGAGAACTGAGAACTGAGAACTGAGAACTGAGAACTGAAACACAACGGGACAGCTGCCTTCACCGCCCTCCGGCCTGTTCCGCATTCACAAGCCGCCGGTCCAAGAAGCTGCCCCGCCTGCCCCGCAGAGAGACGAGAAAAACACGGGGCAAAGTGTAACGACAAACTAGACATACGGACGAGTATCCCACGACCCCTACACGAGATAATGTCAAGATTTGTCAACAGGACATTACGAAAGTTGCATCGTCTCACGATGTAATGGCATCTTTACGAACTCCCAAGAGTCCTTAAGCAAGTGAACAACCGGAGACATTTATGCGCACGATAACGTATTCACTTCTCACCATCGCAGCTCTAGCCATTTTCCAAGCCGCCAGGCCCATCCGCAGTCGAAGGAGTCTTCCTTGTTCCACATCTTCAATCCCGACGCCTTGTCCAAGCCCACCGCAGGCTACTCGCACGTCGCTGAAGTCACCGACGGCAAACTCGTGTACATCGCCGGACAAGTCGCCATCGACCGGGCCGGCAACCTGGTAGGCAAAGACGATTTCCGCGCCCAGGTGCAACAGGTCTTCGAGAATCTCAAGGCCGCTGTGGAAGCTTCGGGCGGCGACTTCCACAATGTCATCAAGCTCAACTACTACTGTTCCGAGGCGGTCGATCCTGCACAGGTTCCGGTGGTCCGCGAAATCCGCGACAAGTACGTGAACACCGCCAACCCGCCCGTAAGCACTTTCGTTGTAGTGAAGCGCCTGGTCCGCCCCGAATGGCTGATCGAAGTCGACGCGGTTGCCGTAGTGAAAAAGTAAGGAGGCAAGAGATGTTGGCGCTCCTGTTTAGTCGACAGGAGCCTTCTCTCTGCATTCTCCAAGCCTTTCTCTGCGCCCTCTGCGTTTCAAGATTTTCTTAACCACAGACGCGCAGATGCCTCGCACTTGAAGCTAAAATGGACGAATGCGTTACCTGGTAAGAGCGAAAATAAAATCAGGATCAGAACAGAAGCTGCTGCGGGCGATCGAGGAAGAAACGCTGGGCCGCGGATCGGTAGCCGAAGGTGAATACCTCCGCAACATGAAGGAAGCGCGTCTGTGCGAGGACGGTACCGCACGGTGGGTAGAAGTCTGCTACTGCCCCACGCCCTTGCTGGAAGAACGGCCCTATTGGGAAGAACACTTCGAACTCATAAAAATTCAAGATGCTCACGACCGCCGCAAATGCCGCGATCAAAACGGCGAGGAGCCTTGGGCCTGCAGCGACTGCAACTGCACCGATCGTTTGGAAAAGAAGTTGGCCCAAACCGGAAAACCATTCCTGGCGGAACTCGAACAATCCTAAGGGCCGGCGAAAAGAACAATGCGGATTCCACGAAAGCCCCTCGCTAGGGATTTTCGTAACCCCACATCAACCGTCAACGCAGAAAAGTTTCAAGCCGCAGTCGAAATCCGCCGAATCAAATCCTCCTGCTCAGTGCGAGACTCAGCTCCAATCGTAAAAGCATCCAGGACTCCCAGCCCCAGCGCGAACTTCAAAGCCTCATCCTGCCGGGTCCGCAAATCGCCTTGCCCCAGAATCTTCATCCCGATAATCCCTTTTCCCGCCGCCTTCATTTCACGCAGCACACCCACCACCGTCGCCGGATCCGAATCCATGTGCGATCCAATGGGATTGATCCGCACCAGGTCCACGTCCACCCACGGCGACTTCGCCGCGGCCCGCAGCGCCTCGATGCTGTGGCACGAACATCCATGCGCCCGGATCACGCCCTTCTCTTTCGCCTCCGACAACACATCCATCACTCCCCGATAACGTTCCGTCCAGTCGCCTTCCGTCAGGCAATGCATCAAACAAACATCAATGTGGTCCACGCCCAACTCCCGCCGAAAGCGCTCCAGATCCGCGTGCGCCGACGCCGCATCCCGTGCCCAAGTCTTCGTCAACACCGTCACCTTATCGCGCTTCACATGCTTCAACGCCTCCGCCACATGCGGATGGCTCCCGTATGAATCCGCGGAATCAAAAAACCGCAAGCCCTGGTCGTATCCATTCAGCAGCAAATCCGACAAGCCTTTCACTCCCAGGGCCGTCTGATGGGAATGTCCGCCAGACCCTACGGTGCCGGTCCCCATAGCCAGTCGCGATGTGTGAATCCCGGTCTTGCCCAGAGTGACGGTGTCGGTAGCAGCAAACTTCTGCGGCAGCGCCGGCACAGCCTGCACCCATACCCGCGACGCCAGCCACGCCGCGCCCACAGCCCGCATCGACCCAAAAACAAATTCCCGACGCTTCATGGAGGCCTCCGCGATCCAGTGTGAGATTCCAGTCTACGAAGTTAGACGCACCGAGCCATCGACCGTTTGTCTAACATTGCACCGTTTCGCCCGATTTTCTCTGCGCCCTCTGCGGCTCTTCTCCGCGTACTCCGCGTTTTAAGATTTTGCGGGGAAGAATTAATTCAACCAATCTCAACAAAAGACATCCAACACTGAGAGAGAACACAACCCCCAAGGACCTGCTTGCGCGCCCGAATCGCCGTATTTCTGATCATCATCCAGTCCATTCTCTTCTTTGCGCACTGGTTCATCTACACCACCTGGAGGTCCTTTAGCGCGTTCGCCGATCCACCCCGCATTAGCCCTCTCGGGATCACGGTAGCCGTTTTATCCGTGAGCTTCATTGCCGCATCGTTGCTCGCCTTTCGTCTTTCGAACCCGATCGTGCGCGCCTTCTACCGCATCGCTGCTTTCTGGCTAGGCGCCGTGAACTTCTTCTTCCTCGCGGCGTGTGTGTGCTGGCTACTGTACTTCGCCGCGACGTTGACTCGGCACCAACCAGATTGGCCACGATGGGCTGCCGTCGTGTTTGCCGCCGCCCTGACCGCGACGCTCTATGGCGCGATGAATGCCCGCTGGATTCGCACTCGCAAAGTCAAGATCGTTCTTCCCAACCTTCCCGACTCCTGGCGTGGCCGCATCGCCGCCCTCGTTTCCGACATTCATCTCGGCCACGTCAACGGCGCAGGCTTCCTCGCGCGAATCGTAGACCGGCTACAGAGTCTCAAGCCCGACATCGTTTTCATGACCGGCGACCTCTACGACGGCACCTCCATCGACGCCGTCCGAGCCGCAGCTCCGTTGGGAAAACTCAAACCTCCGCGTGGCGGGTTCTTCGTTACCGGAAACCACGAGGAATTCCGCTACCCGTCGCGATACCTCGAAGCGGTGCGCTCCACCGGCTTTCGCGTTCTTGAAAACGAGATGGTCTCCATCGACGGGCTACAAGTTGTCGGTGTCCCCGATCATGCCTCGACCAATGGCAATCGCTTCCGCGCTACCCTTGCCCGCCTTTCCATTGATCCATCCCGGCCAAGCATTCTGCTCTCACACGCCCCCCACGCGCTTTCCATTCCCGAGCAGGCCGGCATCTCACTTCAACTCTCGGGCCACACTCACGGAGGCCAGATTTTTCCTTTCACCTGGTTCACCAGGAAAATCTTCCGCGAGTTCACCAAAGGCCTTCACCGCCACGGCCAAATGCAGGTCTACACGACAACCGGCGCAGGCACCTGGGGTCCCCCGCTGAGAGTAGGCACGAACCCAGAAATAATCCTGATCGAATTCGCCTGAGAAGACTGCTACGGAGGAAACGTGGAAGCAAAAGGCAGGAACTCGTCCGCTTAGCGGCCACGGAACAAATTGCGAGAAGGCGCACATGAAACTTGAAACGCGAAACTAAAAACTCGAAGCCTGAGAACTGAGAACTGACACCTGACACCTGACACCTGTCACCTGTCACCTGACACCTGTCACCTGTCACCTGACACCTGTCACCTGACACCTGTCACCTGACTGACCCGTCTCCTGTGACCTGCTCCACACCAAATCCTCACCCTCCCTTCGATCCACGAAGCCAGTAACGTTCCCCTGCCCATCCCTCTGAAAGATTTTCCGGTTCCGCGGTTGCCCCGCAACAAACAGCACATCCCGCAACTCCACCAGCAACGGCGTCAATGAACGTACGGCGCGCCCGCCCAGTAATTGCTTCCCATCCCACTGGATGACGTACTCCAAATCGTTCCCGCCCGAGTAGGCGCCGACATACTCCTGAAGTTCTTTCGCCGGCAACGTCGCCGCCGGAGGATCTTTCAGCACTGCGTAGGCATGCACCATGTGCAGCTTCCACTCGCCGCTCTCAAGTCGCCACGTCTCCGTCATCAGATAGCGAGCCTTCAGACATCTGCCCGTGATAGTTCTCCTCTTCGTTGTCGGTATGAATCACCGTCGCCAGATCGCCCGACACGCGCGCCGAATACGTATCGATGTGGAGACTTCCTGACGCACCGGCAGGCAGAGGATCAAGTTGTTTCAAAAATTCAGCTCGATCCATGGTCACGCCGTTTTCATCCACGTACACCGCGTCGCTGGCTAGCGCTGCCTCCCAGACCTTCCGATCGCCGGGCGCAATCGCATCCAGCAACGCCTGATCTTTCTTCCGCAACAAGTCGGCTGTCGCATCGGCAGCCGCGGACCACGCGGACAAACAGAGAATCACCGCCACCAGCCAGCCACACCCGCGCCTCAACCTCATCAAACCTACCTCCTACCGAAGCGAAATTGCTAAATCGTCGCCCGGCATCACGCGCGCCACGATGAACGACGCCCCTGCCATCGCCAGCGCGACAAACGCGCTGTTCCATTCATCACGTGTGTTCATCTTCGCCGCCCTCGGAATGTGAAGCAACACAAACCAGAGCAGGAACATGATCCCGAGCCAGGTCGGCGCGAGCCGAGCGCCGAATCGCTCCACCAGGATCGCAAGTCCGGTCACGACGAACCCGACCCCAGTGAAGTACACCCAGAACGAATGAAACGGGATCCACCCCGGCACCAGCGTCGCGATAAAACTTGCGTACAGATAGTGCTGGTAGCCGAACACGATCAACGTCAGCGCAAACAACCGGCAACCGAACCTCGTCAGCCAGCCCGGTGACCTCATCAACAAACCTAAGCGCGACGGCAAAATCGAAATCAGCGCAAATGCCGCACCGCTCAGGGCCAGCGGCTCCAGCGCTCGCGTGCGATCCACGCCGTCGTACAGCACCCCATGGCAGCGTGTCAAAAGCATGTCGATCACACAGAGCAGAAAGAACCATCCAAGCAGCACCGCTCCCGCGCGTGCCCGCTTGCCGATCAGAATGCTCGCGCCCCCAGCCATCAACAGCACGCCGGTCAGATCCGCACCCACCCTACCTCCCGGAGCCCACGGAGGGACCGGTGGCAGGCCGCCCACGTAGCTGCCAGCCCGAACATACTGAATCCCGAAAAAAATCATCGAGATCGCAAAAAGAGCAGGACCCAACTTGCGAAGAGCATTCATGGGTCCAGCAGTCTACACGAAGACCTCCCGGCTGATTCCGCGCTTACCCTGATCCCGCACATAACGCTCAACAGTCGTGGGACGTCGCTGCTGTTTTGGTAGGGCGAAAGGGGAAGCCCGCGACATTTCAAAACCAGCCGCCACGCGGCGGCATAAGATAGCCCTGCGCGTAAGCGCTGGGTAAGCTGCAAAACGAAGCGCGAGCCCCGTAGGGGCGGCACTCACGCAATGCGGGCGTGACCCGCGAGCCCGCTTAAAACTCCAAAATAAAAAGGCCGGGCTGCGGCCCGGCCTCTCGAATCCAACAACCCCTACTTCTTCGGACGCGACTCCGGCGGAACCAATCCCGCCACGCGGTAATACACGGCCAACTGTCCGTAATGCTCGCCCATGTGCTCGATGAACCCGTATGCGAAATCAACCACGCGTACTTGCTGGTTCGCAAACGGGTCCACCACGGTGTCGTTCATGCCGCCATCGCCCTTGCTCTTGATCGCGGCTGCGCCGTCGTCCATCGACTTCTTCACGTACGCCACGATCTCTGCTTTGTTCTTGAATGTGGACCGCTTCGGCTCTTCTTCGGTCGGAGGCTTTTGCCCGTTCGCCAGGTTGGTGAAGAAGTAATTCGCGCCCGCGGCGTGCAGCAACTGCTCAGCGAAACTGCGCTGCGCCGGTGTCGGCTTGAAATCGTACTTGTCCTCGGGAAAATCCTGTGCCATCGCGTTCAGTTTGCGGGCTACATCGTTCCACGTGTCGAGCACGGCTTGCGATTGACCTACCGCCGGCTTCGGCGGCGCGTCCTTCTTGGCCGCATCCTGCGCGGTCGCCCCAAGCGTCGCCGCCAGAATCAGTGCAAGCATCCACCCTGCTTTAATCATCAACATCCCTCCACGGAATTTTTGGTTACGGGAAACCGTGACATCTTAGCCGGAATCGCCGTCGCGCGATACTTGTTAGAACTCCAGTTTCAAAGTTTCAGGGTTGCAAAGTTTCAAGTGCGGGTTGGAAGACCCTTGGGCACCATTGCGTAACAGCATTGAAGTCAAACACGATCGGAGAATTGTGCAGTGTTAAAAAACCGGACACTTTGAAACTCGAAACTTCCCCCATCCCTATTTCCAGAATAGCAATTTCAGCAGGGTAATTGTGCCACGCAGCAAGCAAACATATCTTCTAGCGCCCAAATCACTTGCGGCGATTTGTGATCCACGTACGTCTTGACAGGTGACTTGCATCACAAACCAGCCTGCAAGAACTGGTCCAGTTCACTGACAATAACAATTTCCTGTTGTGCTTAGAGTGTTCTCAGCCGGAACGGCGCGCTCAAGAGGCGCGCTGGGAACATGATGACCGCGGCGACCAGCGCCAGCACTCCGTGGACGGCGATGCCCACGATGCGGAACGGCAGCAACAGCAGCCACACGATCGGATACAGCACCAGCGCAATCAATGCGACGGGCCAGCAGATCACGAACAGCAAGCACCATGCCAGAAATGCGAACATGAGACACCTCCCGTGCGTGCTCAGTCTAAGATACGGTGCGTCTTTACGAAAAGTTCCGCTGTCACGCAGCGCTGTTCAGCAAATATCTCTGCAAGAACGCAAGCGTCCGGACTTTCGCATCCTGCCAGGTCTCGCCGCTAAAGCCGTGCCCTGCTTCGGGATAGATCTGCATCTCGTAAGGCGTCGCCTTCTTTTCGAGCAATTGCTGCAAGTGGTAGGCCTCAGCCACCGGCACCGTCGCATCACTCTCCCCGTGCAAGATAAGCGTAGGACACAGCCTGCGGATGAAAAGCTTCATCTCGCGCGGCATGCCGCCGAAAAAATCCACCACCGCCTTCACGCGCGGATCGACCGCCGACACCGAAAGCGCAAGATAAGCGCCGAGCGAAAAGCCCAGCAACCCAATCCTTTGCGCGTCAACTTCAGGCCGCGACGCAACATGGCTGATCGAATCCCACACCGTCTTGCCCCAAACCGGAAAATTTCGCACCGCGGTCTGCTTGTCGGCAACGCCGGTGGTCCCGGTGCGGTCGAAGTAGTGCACCACGTAAACCGCAAACCCTTGTCCCGCAAGCAGTGCAGCGGGTTCCGCCATGGTCGAGTGCCCGCCGGCCGATCCGTGCAGTCCAATCACAGCAGGGAAGCGTTCCCCATTCTGCGCGGAAGGAATAAACGCGTCGCAAGAAATCTCGCGCCCGCCCGATTCAAACGCAATGCTCGAAGTATTTACCGTTAGCATCAGTCGAAAGCCGCTTCTCTCATCGTAAGTCGTTTTTACTTGTCGCCTGCGGGATCTTTCACAAATCCGATCGCATTCAGCGCGGGCTGAATTTCCGGATTCGCCATGAACTGCTTCCAGATCAGTCCGGTACGGTAGTTTTCGATCATCACTACGATCGGCGCTTGGTTCAGCCCCATGTTCACGTCTTCAAACCAGTCTTCGGTTTCATTGAACCCGTCGCGAAACCCGTAAATGCCCCAGACCTTGTCGCCCAGGTCGCGATAGAAGTGCTTCAGCGCCTTCATCGATTCTTCCGGCGTGTAGGGAAACGAGGCCAGCGCGGCCGTGCAGGTGATGGTGCCATTGTCGTCGACGGGCAACGACCGTCCGCCATCGGAATTCACGCCCGCCGATCGTCCCCAAGTGTCGTCGCCGTACCCGGCAAACTTGCGCGGATTCTCAACAGCATAGGCATGCGCGTTCAGCGCGATGTTGCGATTGTTGCGGAAGTAGTTGGTATAGCGGTCGCGCTTGCCGCGCGGATCGAATCCCAGGAACGAATAGTGCGTGAAGAACAGCTCGCCGCCGCTGCCTACGCCTACGTCCAACTTGCGCCCGTAGTAGGTGTTGCCGTTCGTGTAGTGATCGCCCTGCGTGGTTCGTCCCCAACCCTCGCGATACTTTACGGCCAGATCGTCCTGGCTCGCGAAGCCCGTGTGGAACATACTCGCGGGCACCCCATGCGTTGGCGAAGCAATCGCCAGCAGGTAGATGATCATGGTTTCGTTCCACCCAATCAGCGGATGGTGAATGTAGAAGCCGTGATCCGGCGACCAGTGCCAGTACAGAAAGTTCGGATCCGGTCCCTGCCGGTACCAGTCCCACTCGACAGTTTTCCAGAAACCGGTGATCGTATCGCGAATCTCGCGTTCTGCAGGGTTGTCGCGATTGAAGTACTGCCGCGCCGCCAGCAAGCCCTGCATCAGGAAAGCAGTCTCGACCAGATCCCCTCCATCGTCATACGGGCCAAAGTAGGGAATCACCTTGCCGGTGCGCCCGTCGAGAAAGTGCGGCCATACACCATGAAACCGATCGGCCTTCGCGAGGAAGCGCACAATCTTCAGGAAGCGCTCGGCGCCCTGCTCGCGGGTGATGAATCCGCGATCGACGCCGACCAGCAGCGCCATCGCGCCAAATCCCGACGAGCCCAGCGCCACCAGGTTCTTGTCGCCCGGGAGGATCTCGATCGCCATGCCTGCATTCGGATGTCCCGCCTCCCAGTAGTAACGGAAGCAGGCCTCCTGCACCATGGTCAGCAGTTCCTCGTCGCTGAGCTCATGCGTCGCAGCGTGCACGGTCGCAGAGGCGGGGGACTCGTTGCCGCTGACGTCCACCGCGGTGATCTTGTACGACGCCGACTTCCCGCTCGCGCCCAGAAAATCCTCGTAGCGTGTGCGGTCTGGACGCTGGATCCCAATCGTCGAGAACGACTTGCCATCGGTCGCGCGATAGATCTTGTAGTACTGCAACAGCGCATCGGCCATCGGCGCCCAACTCAGATCGACGTGCCTGTCGTAGCCCTTCGCCGTGAGGCCGCTCGGCGCGTCCGGAGCATGCGTGCCCTCGGGCGGATCGTCGCCGACTTCGATGTCGTCAAGATACAGCGTGTGCTCCTGTCCATCGTCGAGCCCCTGCACCAGCGCGATTTTCGCGAGTTTGTGCGCATCGAAGGTCGGATCCTTCGTGTCGTTCACCAATCCGTGAAACGAATCGAACGGCAGCCGGACGCGGGTCCACTTCCGCGCGGGAAGGCTTTCGAGCGATCCAAGAAACGTGATGGCCGGCGTCCCTTTCCCGGCCGAGTCAGCGAGGTAGATGCGTGGCGACGCATTCGCCGACAAACCTTCTTCCGAGTAACACCACGCATATAAATTGCGTCCGTTGAATTCAGGCATGCCATAACGGGTATGGACCTGCAGTTCCATCGTCCAGCCGCCGCCCGTGCGCGAGCGCCACTTCAGGCGCAACGAATTCGGCGGCGTGACCGAGTGGTTCGTCTCCACTGGGATCCTGCCGTTCACCAGTTCCAGCTCGCTGGGAGCAATCGAGGAGCCGTGGCTGTAGTAGAACGCTTTGCCCGAGATGCTGTTGCCGAAGGCAATGTGCCGGTCGTAGTCGATCTGCGAGGAAGCGATCGGGGACAGCAGTAGAACTGGTACGAGTAATAGCAGGGTTGAAATCTTCATCGACGAAGAGTCTTTCGGCATTCAAGCAAAATTGTCATCCTGAGCGAAGCGAAGGACCTGTGCATTTGTAGCGCCGCCGTCCCGGCGGGCGTCCTCGCCCGCCGTCGTGTCATCCTGCCGCTGTGCGAGGGCGAGACGCCCTCGCGACTGCCGGCAAGATGCCGGCGCTACTCTTAGGTGCGTTGCTGACGCTACCGCGCGTGCACCGGCTCTTCGGCTAGTTTGCGCAGGGAATCTCCGTACGGCGCCTTGGCAATTCCGCGCTCGGTGATGATCGCAGACACATATTTCGCGGGCGTCACATCGAAGGCCGGATTTTCAACCCCCACTCCATCCGGCACCATCTGCTTACCCGCAATGTGCGTGACTTCTTTCGCGTTGCGCTGCTCGATCGGGATGCCGCTGCCATCGGCAGTCGCCAGGTCTACCGTCGAGATGGGCGCCGCAACGTAGAAAGGAATCCCGTGTTCCTTCGCGAGCACGGCGACGGTGTACGTGCCGATCTTGTTGGCCACGTCGCCGTTGGCGGCGATGCGGTCAGCGCCGACGACGATTGCGCCAATCTTGCCTTGCTTCATCATGGCGCCCGCCATGTTGTCGGAAATCACGGTGGTCGGAATGCCGTCCTTCATCAACTCCCACGCGGTCAGACGCGAGCCCTGCAGGAACGGACGCGTCTCATCCGCGTACACATGAATCTTCTTGCCCTGCTCGATTGCCGCGCGAATTACGCCCAGAGCAGTGCCGTATCCGGCGGTCGCGAGCGCGCCCGCGTTGCAGTGCGTCAGCACGCCGCCGCTCGAAGGCATCAGCGTCGCGCCGTGGCGGCCCATCGCCTTATTGGCGGCGATATCCTCCGCGTGCATGCGTTGCGCTTCTTCAACGAGCGCCTGTTTGATCTGCGGCATGGGACGCACGCGTAGGGTCTCAAACTTTCCCTGCATGCGTCGGATGGCCCAGAAGAGATTCACTGCTGTGGGTCGCGTCTCGCCGATTGTCTTGCAGATCTCGTCGAAATCTCTCTTCAGGTCGCCGACCGTCTCCGCTTTCGAGTTCTGTACGCCCAGCGCGATGCCCATGGCGGCCGCGACGCCGATGGCCGGCGCTCCGCGCACCACCATGTTGCGAATCACGTCCGCCACCTGCTGGTAGGTGGTGGCGTTTACGTAGGTTTCTTCGGTAGGCAGCTTCGTCTGATCGAGGAAGCGTACGCCTTTATCAGTCCATTCGAGGGTTTGGATCATAAGGACAGTCGTGCAAAAAAAGCTTTTAGTTTCAAGTTTCGAGCCAGATCGTAGGGACGACAATGTTCGGCGGAAACCTTTGAGGTCTTAGCCGGAGTACTCGAAACTTGAAACCTGAAGACTCGCAACTAGATCTTGTGCTCCTTGCACCGGCTGCGCGGATGATACGTGACAGCGGGCTGTCCGCAGAGTTCGCAGGTTGTGCTGATGGCGGCGAATTCGTTGGTCTCGTCGTTCTGCATGACGTGTTCGCTGCGCACATCTTTCGCGGTGAAAATCGATACAAACGGCGCGGGCGATGCGGCTTGCTCGACGCTCGGGCGTCCACCCGCTTCTTCGCGCTCCACCAGGCACATCGTGCCTACAACTTCGAACCCAAATTCCCGCGCCGCCTCGATGGCCTGCACGGTAGACGCGCCTGTGGTGCACACGTCGTCCACGATCACGACCTTAGCGCCTTTCTGGCGGAACCCTTCAATGCGCTGCCCGGTACCGTGCTGCTTCTCGGCCTTGCGAACGAGGAAGCCATTGAACTCACCGCTGATGACCGACACAGCGACGACGATCGGGTCGGCGCCCATGGTCAGGCCGCCGATGGCCTGCGCTTTCCATCCGCGCTGCCGGATTTCCTCCGCAAACACCTGCCCGGTGAGTTGCGATCCGCGCGCGTCGAGCGTGGTGGTGCGACAGTCAATGTAGTAGTCGCTGGTTGCGCCCGAAGATAGTTTGAACTCGCCCAGCTTGAACGACTTGTGGGCGAGCAGGCGCAGCAGTTCCTGGCGGGCGGAGGACATGTGAAATTTAAAGATAGCAGAAAGGTGGGTCACGGGTGACAGGTGACAGGTTTCCCGCTTGTTGTGGGGCGGACACTCCTGTCCGCCTTCTCGTGATAGCAATCCTAACTGTGAAAGGATACTTGCTCTAATTAGAATGCGAACGGTAGTCGGACAAGAGTGTCCGACCCACACGTTCAAGCGACGCTCGCTCGTGGCTCACTGATTGAATTTCTCCATGTGCCGGAATCCGCTGGTGGCGATGTAGGCTGCGAGGAAGATTGAGCCGTTGTAGGCCATGTGCATTAAGACCGTGGCGGCCACCGACTTCTTCAGCGCGCGCACTGTGGTGAGCGTGACGCCTACCAGGAAAATCACCAGCACCGGACCCCAGGAATATTTCAACTGCGAAGCGTGAATCGAGGCGAACGCCAGTGCGGTAATCACGATCGCCGGAATCATGCGCAGCCGTCGCGCCAGCACTGGATAAACGAAGCCTCGAAAGAAAAGTTCCTCGAACAGGGGTGCGAAGAAAACTCCAAACAGAGACAGCACGTAGGCGTCGCGCGCGGTGCGAAAGAAATCGTCGATGGGCGCGTGCTTAGGCATGGGAAGCAAGTAAGCGAATGGCACGAGGCACAACTCGAGCGCCACACCGGCCAGCAGATACGCGCCCCAATTCCGCGGCCAATTCCAGCGAATGCCTTCGAGCACGCGGCCGTTGGTCTGCGATGCAACGATGCCGTACATCACGAGCAGCACCAGGAAGTAGGCGAGCAGTTGGCCGCCCACGATGACTTCCGGACGTTTCAGCGATTCCAGAAAAGGTGCAGCCGGAGAGAAACGACGGTGCACAAAATACGCAGTTCCGAGAACGCAACCGAACATCGCGACGACCGTGATTACCGCAAGTCCCAATACCTCCCACAAACTCCACGATGGATTTTCGTCCGGAGGGGGCACTACGGGCAGAGTTGTTGCCGGAATAGGCGACTCTGAAAGGGGAGGCGGAACGGAAAGCGGGTTCTCGGGAGCGGACACGGGGTGTGAAAGGCCTTCTCGATTCAATGTACACGAGAAGGGATGAGAGCCGCGAGTGTCCCGAGAAGCACTTAGCAATTAGCACTTGGCCTTTGGCCCTTTCGCATTCGACCACGTTGGCTGAGTCCCGAGTCCTGAGTGCCAAGTGCCAATCCAAGTGCCAAGTGCCAAGTGCCAAGTGCTACTCCATTACCACCTGGCCAGCGCGTATCATTTCGCTACGCTTCGTTCGCCACCGCGCCAACAGGCAGCGTTGTTTTCGGCCGAGCCGCAACCCGACGTGAGCCGACCAGATCCTGCCATTGCAGAACGATGTCGGCGGAGAGCACGGAGAAAGCCAGGCACACCCAGACGATCGTCTCGATGGCTCCGGGGCCGAGCCGATCCCACCCGGTTACGCCACCGATCACCCGCACCTCGAGAAAGACAATGGCCACAGCGAAACTCCGCGTCATCCACTGGCGGTGCAGGTTCACATTCCCACGGAGAATGAAAAGAAGTGCGATCGCCGTCGTCGTCATCCAGAGCGCCGCGTCCACCGCGCCTGCGATGCTGAAAGATCTGGTTGCGCCGAAGCGTTCCTGGAAGAACTGGATGTAGAAGCCGAGCGGGCCCGCTACGAATACGCCGCCGATGTAGAGACGTCCGACTACGCGGTGCAACTTCGCATACTTCTTCCGCAGGCGATCGGAGAATTGCATCGGGCCCAACAGAAGCGCACACGCTCCGGCAATGCCGTGCGGTAGCAGCCACCATTTGAACGGCTGGTAGTGGTGCCACACAGGGGCGTTCGCATGGATGAGGAAGCTTTCGTTGTGATTGAGAACGTAAGCCACCATCAGGCCCACGAAGGCGAAGATCAGGTATTTCGGGCGCAGAAAAGAGCTGCGCACCGCAGTCATAGACGCAGTGGCCATGTTTCCCCCAGGCAGGATGGAGTGAGACGAAACCTGAATTAGAGCCCCGCGGCACTATACAACCAGATTCCGTTGGGCGTTATAGCTCTTTTGGGGGAGATCGATGGCCGATTAAGCATTGAGAATGCGGAAAGGACAGGGGATCAGCGCTCAGGCTTTGCGGCGGACGCCGTTGCCGTTGAAGTAATGCGCGAGCGCCTGTCCGGTATAAGACTTCTTGACGCGAGCCACTTGTTCTGGCGTGCCTTGCGCGACGATGCGGCCGCCATCTTCGCCGCCTTCCGGGCCCAGATCGATGAGCCAGTCGGCGTTGCGGATGACGTCGAGATTGTGCTCGATGATGATGACGGTATTACCGAGGTCGGTCAGGCGGTGCAGCACGTCGAGCAGTTTCTTGACGTCGTCGAAGTGCAGGCCGGTGGTGGGCTCGTCGAGCAGGTAGAGAGTCTTGCCGGTCTGGCGCTTGGAAAGCTCGCGAGCCAGCTTGATGCGCTGGGCTTCGCCGCCCGAAAGCGTGACTGCGGACTGGCCGAGATGCACGTAGCCGAGGCCGACATCGACCAGGGTCTGCAGCTTCTGCCGCACTTGCGGAATGTTCTCGAGAACCGGTAGCGCGTCAGCCACCGGAGTTTCGAGCAGGTCGGCGATCGAGTGGCCCTTGTACTTCACCGATAGCGTTTCGTGGTTATAGCGGCGTCCGTTGCAGACTTCGCAGAGCACGTACACGTCGGGCAGAAAGTTCATCTCGATGCGGCGCTGGCCTTCACCCTGACAGGCCTCACAACGTCCGCCGGAGACGTTGAACGAGAAGCGCCCCGGCTTGTACCCGCGCTCGCGGGATTCGGGAAGCATCGCGTACAAATCGCGGATCTGAGCGAACACACCTGTGTAGGTCGCGGGATTCGACCGCGGCGTCCGCCCGATGGGCGACTGGTCGATGCGGATGACTTTGTCGACTGCATCCGCGCCGGTAATGGATTTGTGCTGGCCGGGTTCCTCGCGCGAGCGGTAGAGTTGGCGGGCGAGCGCGCGGTAGAGGATGTCATTCACGAGCGTGGACTTGCCCGAGCCCGAAACGCCCGTTACGACCGTCATGAGGCCGAGCGGGAAAGTCACGTCGAGATTCTTGAGGTTGTTTTCGCGCGCGCCCAGGATTGCAATCGCGTGCCCGTTCGTGTGGCGGCGCTCCGGGCGCATCTCGATCGCAACCTTGCCCGAGATGTAGGCGCCGGTGAGTGAGTCGGGCGCTTTCATGATGTCGTCGGGCGTGCCTTGCGCTACCAGGCTGCCGCCGTGGCGTCCGGCGCCGGGGCCTAGGTCGATGACGTAGTCGGCGCGGCGGATGGTGTCTTCATCGTGCTCGACCACCAGAACGGTGTTGCCTAGATTGCGCAGGTCTTCGAGCGCGGCCAGCAGGCGATCGTTGTCGCGATGATGCAGTCCGATGGAGGGCTCGTCGAGAACGTAGAGGACACCGCGCAGCTTTGATCCGATCTGAGTGGCCAGGCGGATACGCTGGCCTTCCCCGCCGGAGAGCGTGGCGGCCGAGCGCGAAAGTGAAATGTAGCCCAGCCCTACGGCGTGGAGGAACTGCAGGCGCTCCACGATCTCGTGCATGATGCGGCCGGCGATGAGTTCTTCGCGACCCTTGAGTTTGATTTTTCCCGCGACTTCGAAGGATCGGGCCACCGACAGCCCGGTGAAGTCCGCGATCGACATGCCGTTGACCTTCACGGCCAGGCTCTCCGGACGCAGGCGTTTGCCATGACACGCGGGGCACTCGGTGGCCGACATGAAGTCGAGCAGCCATTCGCGATAGCTGTCGGAACTCGATTCCTCGAGACTTTGCTTCAAATATCCGAGAATGCCCTTGAACCCGGTCTTGCCACCTTTGCCCGCTTCGCCGTAGAGGATCAGATTCTGAATTTTCTCGGGAAATTTCTCGAAGGGAGTCGAGAGTTCGAAGCCGTGGGCGGCGGCCGCGAGTTGCAGCATGTGCTGCAGATTCTGCGAACCCGATCCTGGACCGAGACCGCCGTCGAGCAGTGGCTTCGACCAGTCGACGATGATCTTCGCGGGATCGAAATCGTACTTGCTGCCCAAGCCGTGACACTCTGGGCAGGCACCGTACGCGCTGTTGAAAGAAAACGAGCGCGGCTCGAGTTGTGGAACGTTGATGCCGCAGTCCGGACAGGCGAGGCGGGATGAATAGAGTGTCTCTTCGCCGCCGACTACCGCAACCTGCACGAGGCCGCCGGCCAGCTTCATCGCCAGGCCCAACCGACATTTCCAGGCGATGCTCGATGCCGGGCTTCACGAGCAGGCGGTCGATGACGACTTCGATAGTGTGGTTCTTGCGCTTGTCGAGCGATAGCTCGTCTTCCAAATTGATCAGTTCGCCGTCCACCCGGGCGCGTGTGAAGCCGTGCTGGACGAGCTTTTCCATCTCTTTTTTGAACTCTCCCTTGCGTCCCCGGACGATGGGGGCCATGACCATTACGCGGTCTTCCGGGGTCAGGGACATGACCCGTTGGACAATCTGCTCGGCGGACTGTCGGGCAATGGGGTGCCCGCATTTGGGGCAATGCGGCACGCCGATCGAGGCGTACAGAAGACGAAGGTAATCATAGATTTCCGTTATGGTCCCGACCGTCGATCGGGGACTGCGGCTGGTGGTTTTCTGCTCGATTGAGATCGCCGGGCTCAGGCCGTCGATGGCGTCCACGTCCGGACGTTCCATCTGATCAAGGAATTGGCGGGCATAGGCGGAAAGAGTCTCGACGTAACGGCGCTGCCCTTCGGCATAGATGGTGTCGAAGGCGAGTGATGATTTCCCCGAGCCGCTCAGGCCGGTAATCACGGTCAGGGTATTTCGGGGGATTTCTACGTCGATATTTTTCAGATTATGCTGGCGCGCCCCGCGCACGGAAATCTTGGTAATAGCCATCAGAGAACCGAAAGTAACAGCTGTCCCTTCGTAACGTGGACGGGTGCTCAGAATTGTTGGAAAGTGGGGATGCGCACTTCTACATAGGTATCTTATCGGTCAACAACGACCAGCGTCAACGCGGCTAAAGTGAAGGAAAGCCGCGGCGAAGTTGGGGCGGTTCGGCCCTAAGTTCCTGGAAGAAGGCGGATTAAGAAACTTTAAGGCGGCCCGAATTTGAACGCGTATCTGGCAACAATTGTTCTGTTTTCAACGGTGGTGGCGGCACTCGGATTAGGAGTGCTGTCGGCAAGCTGGGTGGTGAACGGCATTCTCAATACCTTTGGACCGCGCACGCACGAAGAAGCGGTGCCGGCCTTCATCCCAACCCAGACTCACGCAAGCGGCGACTAAGACCCTCCCCAAGTCCCTTCCTTCTGTGGCGCTCTCGATTGCCATTCCCGGCGTCTCTTCCTGAGATTGCTGCTCTGCTCCAGGAAATCCATTCACCACAGAGACACAGAGGCACAGAGAAAAAGCTCAGGGCAATGGATCCGCGAGTCTGTTGATGGTCGAATCGCACACGGACTACTTGAAAGGATTTGCTCCGTCCTGACATTCGGAAGAAAACGACGAGATGAGTCTTGCTATTCGGGCTTTGTGGGTGTGGGAGCGGCCCCGGTAGGCGGCTGATTTGGAGGAATTCCGGGAGGCGTCTGTGCGTTTTGTCCGGGCTGTGTTGTTTGACCGGGCTGCTGATTCTGCTGTTGCTGCAATTGTTGCTGCTGGCGCTGCAATTCCTGCAGAAGCTGTTCGGGCGTCTTGGGGGTGTTCGGCTGCCCGTTGTTGTTCTGCTGATTTTGATCGGCTTGTTCGGGCTGATCGACCTGATCATCGGACGCATCGGGTTCCTCGGCTCCATCATCGCCGGACGGACCCACTTCCGCAGGCGTGGCGGTCATAGTCGCGGGTCGTCCGAATCCAGATTGCGGTCCTCCAGGATGATTGGCTGCCGTGGTTGCCGTGTCGGGGCCGCCGGTCCGCGGCGTCAGCACGATGCTCTGGATTGCCTTTGGATCGGTGATTGATCCGACCATCACGTAGTTGAAGTGCGTACCATTGAGCAGGTCGGCTAATACGGATCGCGCCGGGCCGGGGCCAAGATCGGCCACCACTCGCTCATTCGCATTCGGCGGAATGTCGAGTTCCGCGCCGGTCTGCTCGCGGACCTCTTTGAGAACATCCGACAATGTGGAATTGTGGGCGACGATGGTCAGCTCGCCTTCGGAGAAATTCACTTTGGGTGCGACTGCTGGAACCTGTTCAAGGGGAAGCGGCTGCAGTGGTGCAGGGGTGTAGGCCGGCAGCTGAGGCGTCGATTGTTCCTGTTTCTGCGGTTTCTTCTTGGGTTTGCGGACGCCGCCTCTCTGGGCAGCCGATGCGGGGCTAAAAGCGAACACACACAGGCACGCCGTCATCGAAAGTGATGCGATTCTCAGCGAAAAGCCTGTCATGAATGCTTCGATTCCGAGGAGGCAACCGTGGTTGCCGAGCAAGTTCACCCCGTAGAACTAGTTACAAAATTATAACACTCTGCCGACAGCCGCCCGGCGATTTGCATCACACTTTAGTGCATTCCTTGACGTGCGGGGGCGCAAGCGAATAAGTTGCCGTATTACATGCGATCGCCCAAAAAGGGGCGCAAAACTATGTATATCAAGGGGAACGGTCTGAGTCGCGTTTCTTGCATACCTGGCCTGGTTTTATTGAGCTTGCTGACGCTGGCCGCGCCGACTTTCGGACAGACTTGCCTGACTTCGGATGAGATCGATGCTCCTTCGAAAGCCGCGCTTGAAAATGCCGGCCGGCAGTATTTCGACTGGACAACCAAAGGCGACACTGCGTCGATCAAGCAGAACTCTATCCCCACACTGGCCTCTGATTTCGGTGGGGTTGAAACCGCGGTCCGCGATAACCAGGCGAATTTCACGGGCGCGCAAACGACGTTGCGTCCGCTATTCGTCTTGAAGGCCGAGGGTGCCCAACCGATCGAGCGCGCGGAATTCTTGTGCGGTGTGTTCGGCAAAACTGGCCAGACGAACAGCAGCGCCGTGTTTGTGATCCCGAATTTGCCTCCAGGAGACTACGGGGTTGTGATCATGGACGTGGCGGCAAAAACGCCGGAGACGCTATCCCTGGTCCTGCAAAAAGCGGGCGCCGACTGGAAACTGGGCGGGTACTACGCGCGGCCTTCGCAGGCTGGCGGGCATGACGGCGCATGGTTTCGCGATCGCGCGCGCCAATTCAAAAGCAAGGGACAGAATCACAACGCGTCGATGTATTACTTGAAAGCCCGCGAACTGATGGTGCCGGTTCCGTTCATGAGCACCATGGAGACTGACAAGCTGTACGACGAGTCGCAAACCGTGCAAGTTCCGGATGCGCCCTCGACGGAAAATCCGGTCGACGTGCTGGCCGGTGGAAAAACGTATCGGTTCACGAGCATTTTTCCCGTGGGCATCGACAACGACATCGACCTGGTCGCGAAGTACCAGTGTCCCAGCGTGTCGAATACTGCGCAGACCTACCAGGATAATCTGGCAGCCATCAAGGCGCTGGTGGCGAAGTATCCCGAATACCGCGATGGGTTCTCGGCGATCATCGCGCGCGCCGTGGAGCCTTCGGGGAAGGATTACGGGACGATGCTGGCGGTGAAGGATATTAAGTAGCAGGTCTCAGGTCTCAGGTCTCAGGTCTCAGGTCTCAGGTCTCAGGTCTCAGGTCTCAGGTCTCAGGTCTCAGGTCTCAGGTCTCAGGTCTCAGGTCTCAGGTCTCAGGTCTCAGGTCTCAGGTCTCAGGTCTCAGGTCTCAGGTCTCAGGTCTCAGGTCTCAGGTCTCAGGTCTCAGGTCTCAGGTCTCAGGTCTCAGGTCTCAGGTCTCAGGTCGATGCTTTTTGCATGGTCACGGTTGTTGTTCTCTAACATTTCGTTCCACATGCGCTTCCCCTGCTTTTTCGTTTGTTGAATAACCTCAAGAGTTCGGCCTCAACTTCAATGATGGAGATGCTTTTCTCAACCAGTTTCTCCAGCAGTTGAGACCTTGAGTGGCATACGTCTCTCGACTTCGTTCGGCTAGCGCCTCACTGCGCGCGAGACGACATTTCTTTGATCAGATAACTTTCCGGTGAGTGCTGATGTGGCGACGTCAGTTCGGATCCGTGATACTTAAGGGCCTGACACCTGACACCTGACACCTGACACCTGTCACCTGTGACCTGTGACCCGTCACCTGCTCTGATCAAACGTGCAGTCCTTCGGATCCTTGTCCTCGCGTAATCCCAAAAAGACCGGCGCACGCAATTTCTTCCCGCCTTCATTCGTGATGTGAGTCCATTCGGAAAACTCGATCTGGGCGACGAGTTTCGGCTTGATCCAGTGGGCTCGTCGTAGTGCATCGACGGGGCCGTGGAATGGATTGGCGTCGGTGTCCAGATTGCGCAAGACCTTCCACATCGAAGCCAGTGTTTTGTGAGCAAAGCCGCTTCCGGCCTGGCCTACGTGAATGAGCCGACCTTCCTTGTCGTATAAGCCCAGTACAATCGATCCGAAATATTGGCGGCTGCCTTCGGGATCGGTGTAGCCGCCGATGACGCATTCGATCGTGTGCCGGATTTTGATTTTCAGCCAGTTGCGGCTGCGGCGCTCTTCGTAGGGGCAGTCGCGCTGCTTGGCGAGAATTCCTTCGAGGCCTTGCCGACGCGCGGCGTCGAACAGCGCTTTGCCTTCGCCGATGAAGTGGTCGGAGTAGCGGATGGTGTCGTTGGGCGTGGTCAGGAGGGAAGCGAGCAGAGCTTTGCGATCTTCAAGTTTCGCGCGGCGCAAGTCGTAGCCATCAACGTAGAGCAGATCGAACGCGTAGTACAGGATGGAGATATCACGTTGCGGGGCAAGGCGCCGATGGCGGTCACGGAAGCCGGTGCGCTGCTGCATCAGGCTGAATGAAGAATTACCCTGCTCGTCGAGTGCGATGACTTCGCCGTCGAGGACGGCAGTCTTTGCGTTCACGTACTTCGCCATGTCGTGTAAGTCGGAGTACTGGCCGGTGAGATCATTTTGATTGCGCGACACCAGACGGACGGAACCTTTCTCGATGAATGCAACCGCGCGGTAGCCATCCCATTTGATTTCGAAGAACCATTCCGGACTGTCGAAGGGGGCTTCGATCGAGGTCGCGAGCATCGGATAGATCGCAGTGGGCATGGGCGATTTTCTTGCGCCTGGGACATCCTGAACCGCGGCGGGAGTGGTCGCGCGCCGAGAAGAGCTTTTCACCACAGAGGATACGGAGGGCACTGAGGAAGATGGAGCTTCGCGCGGCGTCGCTACCTCATCCAAGGCGCTTTGCGATTGCTTGGGTCGCGACTTGGCGGAATTCCTCGACCTCTTCGTGGCGCGCTGACCAGTTGTGCTTTCGGTTACGCGGACTTCCGGCGCGGGTTCAGTGTTTTTTTTTTCCGGCGCGGCCGCGCGGATCTCGGTGGCCTTTAGCTTCGAGGATTTCGTGGATGACTTTTTCTTCGCGGAAGACGCTTTTGCAGAAGTCGGCGTCGCCGCTTTCTTTTCAGCGGATTTCTTCTCGTCGAACTTCTTAATAGCGTTGGCGAGCCAGGGCGCTTTCACTTTTCCGCCCCTGCCTGCGGGGCGGCTGCGCCATTCAGCGGACGCCTCGTCGCCGGCGATCTCATCCATGCTGCGCTTGGTGAGGGCGGAACTGTCGTACTGATCGATGTCGTACTCTTCGACTTCGTGCTCGTCGTGCTTCTTGATCATCAGCCACTCGTTGCCCTTGCTGCCGGGGCGACGGCCTTTCATCTTGACGAGAGCGAAGTCGCCATTCAGGCGCTTGCCCTTCAAGCGGAATTTCAAGTCACCCTTGGCCAGCATGGCGCGCGCTTCGTCGTCGGTGGTCGGAACGTATTTGCCATCGACGGGCACCGAGCCCAAGGGCTGCCAGGTGCCGACGTCCCATACCATGACGGATCCAGCGCCGTAGTTGTCGGCGGGAATGTTGCCTTCGAAGTCGAAATAAGACACGGGATGATCTTCGACGTGCATGGCGAGGCGCTTGTCGGCGGGATCGAGCGAGGGGCCTCGGGGCACGGCCCAGGACTTCAGCACGCCGTCGAGTTCGAGGCGAAAGTCGTAGTGCAGGTGCGAGGCGCGGTGCTTCTGCACCACGAAACGGTGTCCGGATTTCTTTTCGACCTTGCCGGAAGGCTCGGGGGTCGCATCAAAGCGGCGCTTTCGCTGATATTCCTCAAGAGCCATGGGCGACATTGTAGCCGGAAGTCGCGGAACACGGCTATGGAGTAGAGTACTGAGTTTTGAGGATCAAAGTTTCAGAGTTTCAAAGTTTCAAGGTTAGAGAGGCACATGACCGATTGCTTGCCGGGGGGCTGTTCTTCCCTGAGACCTGACACCTGAGACCTGACACCTGCTTTTATGAAACGTGAATATCCCGACAGTCCGCTAGTGGGCGTGGGCGCGATCATCATTGAGGAAGACCGCGTTGTGCTTGTAAAGCGCGGGCGTCCACCGCTGGAAGGGAAGTGGTCGATTCCCGGGGGCGTGCTTGAGATCGGCGAAACGCTGCGCAAGGCGGCCGTGCGCGAGGCACTCGAGGAAACAGGACTCGCGGTAGAACCCGGCGAGTTGCTGGGAGTGTTTGAGCGCGTGATTCCGGATGAGCAGGGTCGGATGCGCTATCACTACGTGCTGATCGACTTCCTTTGCCGGCGGGTTGCCGGGGAGTTGCAGGCCGGCGACGATGCGCGCGAAGTAAGCTGGTTTCGGCGCGAGGAACTGGCGACACTGGAACTGGCGCGGGAGACGGAAGAGGTGATTCTCAAGGGATTTGAGAAATGCAGAGTTTAAAGGGATTTTCACCACAGAGACACAGAGTCACAGGGAAAACCCGTTTTTTCGCATTTCTCTGTGTCTCTGTGACTCTTGGTGAAAGGGACTAGCTGACAGAATCTCATTACCAGGGAGGCCGTATGCAGGAAGCCCGGAGTTCCCGCGGTCAGGCGTTGATGTATGTGGGGTTCGTGTTTCTATTCAGCTCGGTGTTTTATTTTCTGATGCTGCGGGCGCACTCGCTGGGCGGGGGCGGTGGGCTCTACGTGACCGGAATCATGTGGTGTCCGGCGCTGGCGGCGTTTGCCACGCTGAAGCTGAACGGGCGCAAATTCTCAGAACTGGGATGGAGGTGGCCTGCGCGAAAATACGCGCTGATGAGTTGGTATGTGCCGCTGGTCTACGCGGCAATCGCTTACCTGATCGTGTGGGTCGGCGGGCTGGGGGGATTTCCTAACCACGAGTACATGCAGAGCCTGGTCGGGCGGATGGGATTGCGCCTCTCTCCCGCAGCATCGACCGTGCTCTATGTGTTGCTGGTGGGGAGCTACGGGCTGATCGGCAGCATGGGTCGCGCGCTGGGGGAAGAGATCGGCTGGCGCGGATTCTTGGTGCCGGAACTGTCGAAGACTTTCAGTTTCACGGCCACGGCATTAATCAGCGGGATGGTGTGGGCGAGCTGGCACTATCCGGGTCTGATCTGGGGCGACTACAACAACGGCACTCCGGCGTGGTACGGGCTGACCTGCTTCACAGTCATGGTGGTCGCGATCGCGCTGGTGTTCGCGTGGCTGCGGCTGAAGTCCGGTAGTTTGTGGACTGGCGCGATCCTGCACGCCAGCCACAATTTGTATGTGCAGGCGATCTTTACTCCGCTGACCGCCGATCGCGGCAAGACGGCGTGGTTCATTGATGAGTTCGGCGCGGTGCTGCCTTTGGTGGCCGTGGCGTTCGCGATTTATTTCTGGACGCGGAGAAAGGAAGTGGAGGGCGCTGCCATCGCCAACGCTGAGCTAGCGACTGCGGCCGTTTAGATCGCCAGGAAAGCATTCACCACAGAATCACCCTTCAACTTGCTCAGGGCAAGCTCCGAGACAGAGGAAAAACCTTCTTGAGATTTCTCTCTGCCTCTGTGGTGAACGACCTCTTAGGCCCTCTGAGCAGAAACAATTTCAAAATAAAACGGCCCGCGCACGGTTAAGCGCGCGGGCCGCCGGTGGTACTGTTGGGATTGACCAAGAGGTGGTCACTCTACGTGGCCTCTTCGGCAACTCCGGGTCCCAGTTCGACCTGCAACTGGGCGGATCGGAACCCTAACTCACCGGTAGTGTGCGGGCTGTAACGCTCCGTGGAACCTTACGGCGTCTGCGGAACATCCCGCTTAGAGCGACCGCTCTAAGTCTCAGCCACCTCACCTGGTCTTTTGCTACAACTACCATCTGAACTTTGCATTCGACCACCTCCTTTCCGGTGTAATCGCAGACTAGTACGGAAAGGGCGGGCGCGTCAACCGGCACGAAAGTGTGTGCCCGGGGAGTCAATAGGAAGGATTGTCTTCGACCGAACACAGCGCCTGAAGGCGCATTTGAGTGCAGGGTTTACGGCGCGCCTTGATACGAACCATTGCTTGCTATCTGCCTGCTGTTCTTAGCCCACGAGGCGTTTCTTGATGTCCTCTTCGGCTTGCGCGATGTTCTCAGGCTTTCCCAGATCCTGCCAGTAATATTCATTGGCTGCGAACGCCTGAATCGATTCGCCTTGCGCGGCGAGACGCAGATACGACTGGATGATCGAGAACGCACCTTCCTCGCTGAGCATTGGACAAAAGCTCTCGGCGAGATGACGTGGATTCCGGAGAAGGCGAGCGCTGTGACGTCTGAGGCTGTACGAACCATTTCCGGTTTCCCATCCTCGCCGCTTCGGCGTCCGCACAGTTTCATCGACGAATCGAACAGCAGATAGCGTGAGGTCTTGCGACTCTGGACCGCCAGCGTCGCGAGAGCGTTCCGTTGCGTGTGAAGATCGACCATGCGCCGGAGATCGATTGTGCTGAGGACGTCGACATTGTGCAGGAGGAAGGGCTCGTTGGAAGTCTCGGCGTTTTCTAAGAAAAACCACGCCGCCTTTTTCAGCCCGCCACCCGTGTCGAGCAGAAGGTCCTCGCGCGAAATCACGATCCGCATTCCGAAGTCGCGATGGGCTCGTAGATAGTCCACAACTTTGTCAGCGAAGTGGTGCACGTTGATGATGACTTCGTGGATCCCGAAGGTGCGTAGGCGTTCCAGCGTAATCTCGAGCAGGGTACGGTCGGCGATTTCGACCAGGGCTTTCGGGCGGTCGTTGGTGAGAGGGCGTAGGCGCGTACCCAGGCCCGCGGCCAGAATCATGGCCTTCATTCCGGCTTGCTCTCCAGTTCGCGATGGCGCAGCACGACGTCTACGCCGTTGCGGTCGCGCAGTCGCTTCGCTAACTGCTCGGCGAGGTAGACGGAGCGGTGCTGGCCGCCGGTGCAGCCGAACGAGATCATCAGGTGCTTGAATCCGCGGCGCTGGTATTCCTGGATGCTCGAGTCCACCAACGACAGGACGCTCGCGAAAAACTGGTGCACGCTTTCCTGCTGGTTCAGGTACTCGATGACGGGTGCGTCGCGCCCGGTGAGAGGCTTGAACTGCTCCAGGCGGCCGGGGTTGGGCAGGCTGCGGCCGTCAAATACAAATCCGCCGCCGTTGCCGGTTTCATCTTTGGGCCAGCCGCGGTGAAACGAGAAACTGAAGATGCGCACGGTGAGCGTGTCGGCGGCCGACGCGATGTTCTGGAGCTTCTCCGAGCCCAGCATGCTGTTGAAGGCCTCGAGCAGCGTGGGCAACTCGACTGCGAGCTTGACGTTGTGCAGCAGCCAGCGCAAGTTCTTGAGCGCGTAAGGCACGCTTTGCAGGAAGTGCGGCTTGCGCTCGTAGAAGCCGCGGAATCCGTAGGCACCGAGCGCCTGCATGATGCGGACGTATACGAATCCGTAGTAGTAGCGAAGGAACTCTTCGCGATCAAGGCGGATGTGATTCGCCAACTGGTCGAGGTAGTAGTCGAGCAACTGCTGGCGGAGTTCTGGCGGCAGGTCGGCCTTCGCGTCATACAGCAGCGAGGCGATGTCGTATTGCAACGCGCCCTTGCGTCCGCCTTGATAGTCGACGAAGTGTGGTTGGCCGTCCACCAGCATCACGTTGCGCGACTGGAAGTCGCGGTAGAGGAAGTAATCCTGCGGCGCACTGAGCAGGAGTTCCGTGAGCCGGTCGAAATCGTCTTCGAGCGCTTGCTCGCTGAACGGAATTCCGGCCAGGCGCAGGAAGTAGTACTTGAAGTAGTTCAGGTCCCAGGCGATGGACTGGCGGTCGAAGCGACCGCGGGGATAGCAGATCGAGTAGTCGAGATCGCGGGCGGCGTCGATTTGAAAGCGGGGCAGCACGCCGACCACTTTGCGATAGGCCTCGACGACGGAAGGCGCGATGACTTCTCCCGGCCGGTTGCTCTGCAGAAAGTCGAACAGCGTGGTGCTGCCGAGATCCTGCTCGAGGTAGGCGCCCTGCTCGAGGTTCTCGCCATAGATTTCAGGCACCGGCAATCCATGACGGCGGAAGTGCCGGCTGAAGGCGAGGAACGCGGCGTTTTCTTCGCGCACGCCGTGCAATATCCCGACGGCGCTTTGCTGCCCGTCGGAAAGGCGGATGATCTTGCGTCCGGAGCCGCCCAGTTCGCCCTGCAGTTGGACGACTCGCGTCGGCGGATGATGAAAGTGCTGCTCGAAGAGGGCGTTGAGAACGTCCATGGATGTGGGCTTGTGGCATGACAAAGATACCATCCGGCACGGCGGGGAATTAGACGAGTCTTGGTCCGGTGGTTACCGAAGGACGAAGGGGGTGTGGGATGGTCCAGGACCGCCGGGCAGGAACCGTGACGCAGGGACGTGACGTGCGACACAGATTGCCCGCCGGGTTCCTATTACGATTTGGGTGGCGGATCGCTCATCCGGAGGCCACCAAATGGAAGTTCAAGTCGAACACCTGGGAGCGTTACAGTTCGAAATCAAGGCTCGGGAACATACGATCGTGTCGGACCAGCCGCGGGAGAACGGCGGCTTTGACGAGGGCATGACGCCGCCTGAGTTGCTGCTGGCATCGTTGGGATCGTGCGCGGCTTACTATGCGGCTGAGTATCTGCAGCGGCACAAGCTTGTGACCGAAGGGACGCGAGTGCGCGTGGTCGCGCAGAAGGAGAAGAACCCGGCGCGCGTGGATCACTTTCGCATTGAGCTCGATATTCCGGTAGGGCTGAGCGAAGTACATCTACAAGGTGTCGAGGATGCCGTGCACCGCTGCTTGATTCACAATACATTGCTGCATCCGCCGACTATTGAGACTGTGGTGCGGAGCGTGGTGGGTGCGGAGAGGTAGGCTTTAGCCCTGGCCGTCGCGAAAATCTTAAAACGCAGAGGGCGCAGAGAACTGCCGCAGCGGGCGCGGAGAAAAACCTCTGCCTGAATCACTTCTCTTTGTCGAACGAGTTCACTAACTTCTCAAAGTCATCATGGCTGGCGGCGATTGTTTTGGCGGGGCCGGTAAATTTCAGGAAGACATTTCCGCCCGGGCCTTCGATGATCGCGCCTAGCAGACGGTAGTTGCTATGCGCGGATTTCGAGGCTGCCATGGGATCGCCCATGCCGGTGTAGTCGCCGGAAGAATCAATAGTCGTCACCGGGAGGTCGTGGACGGTGCGCTTCGCGATCTTGGCATCGGCGGGCTTGCCGTCGGGGCCGACGATCTGTCCTTTCCAGCGCTCGAGGTTTGCCTCGACTGAACCGCCCTGCCCAGCGCCGAAGAAATAGACCACGCACTCCGCATTGGAGATATCGCCGGCGGTGGGCGCCACTGCGTAAGTGGCGGCGCGCATCGGGCGCGAGCTTTCTTCAGCGTTCCACGCAGGAGGTGCGGCCCATTTCAAACCGGCAACCGATTGAGCTAGCGATGAGGCAAAGATGAGAAGCACAGCGCAGAGGGTTCGCATCGGGAGAGTATAGACGGACAGAGTCAAAACGATATTCGTGCTGAGCTTACTGGTTGTGTCGCCAACGGAGCACGAGTGCGACAGCGACCCCCAGCGGCAGAGCGGCGATGAGCAGGATGGGCATGGTCACGAGCCCCATGGCGACAAAACCGACAGCGACGATAATGCCGGCAAGTCCCGAATTGACCGGCATCATCCGCCAAGGACCGGGGTGCCGTGCCGAATCGTGATCCTTCACACCTCAGATTGTGTCACCTACTGCATCCCCTCGTTTCCCAACCGGACATGTCCCCCGGCTATCTAGCCGTTGACCCTTCTCCTGCCTAGACTGGAACTCTCCCCTCAGGGACTTTTGCTTCCTGCTAAGCGTTTGAAAAATCAGGCCTTCCAGCGGTACGCATCTAATTGTGGAAGGCCGATATGGGCGAGCACGCGGTAGGCAAACTCGCGAGCCATGTCATCAAGGCTAGCCGGGCGGTTGTAGAAGGTCGGGATGAGCGGGAAGACGGTAGCCCCGGCATCGGCGGCTCTGTACATGTTGCGGATGTGAACCTTATTCAGCGGCGTCTCGCGGACGCACAGCACCAAAGGCCTTCGTTCTTTGAGAGTTACATCGGCGGCGCGTTCGATGAGTTGAGCAGCGATGCCGTTGGCGATGCGCGCCAGCGTTCCAACACTGCAGGGGATGACGACCATCCCATCGCTAGGGTAGGAGCCGCTGGCAACGTTCGCACCGATATCGGCATTCGATTGCAACTGGATCTTGCGGGAAGCTTTGCCCAGGATCTGGCCGGCGAGATTGCTGCGACCGCGCAGCGAGAGTTCTTCGGCAAGGACGCGCAGTGCGCTGTCGGAGGCAACGAAGTTGACAGTCTTGACGCGGGCATCGCGTTCGACGGCGAGCAGAAGTTGCTTGAGGAAAATTGAGCCGCTGGCGCCTGTAGTGGCGACGGTCAGGTTGTGAGGTTCATTTGCAGGCAAGCGGGCTCCTTGGGCTTTTGAGCATAGGGATGCCGCAGAGAAGAAGTCAAGGAGCGGCAAGGCAGACGGCGTTCTGAACGAAAAATGGCGAATCCTTCTCACTTGCGGTCGCGGCGCTCGGCGGCGCAAAGACATGCGCTGGAGGGAGTGGAACGCGAGATCCGCGCCAACGACCACGTCGGTCGTCGCAAGTACCTGAAAGACTTCAGCGCAGCGTATCGCACCTACGAATCGGTTCTGACTCCGGCGGAGGTGCAGGAAGCGGTGCAGCCCGCCGACCTGGTGCTGATCGGCGACTACCACGCGCTGCCCGCATGCCAGCGTTTTGCCGGGGCACTGTTGGAACAGCGCGCCCTCATCGGCGACCGCCCGGTGGTGCTGGGAGTGGAAACGATCTTTGCGCGCGACCAGCACATCATTGACGAGTGGTGGCGCCGCGAGATCGACGAGCACGAGTTGCGCGAGCGTATGCGTTTCCAGCTGGACTGGGGCTACGATTGGGATCCATTCTACGAATTGCTGGTAACGGCGCGCGAGCACGCGGACGCGATTTATGGACTAGACTGCATGCCGCGCGAGGATCTGCGCAAGATCGGGGCGCGCGATCGCCACGCGGCCGACAAGTTGGCGGAAGTCCGGCTGCGACATCCGGAAGCGACGATTCTGGTTCTATTCGGCGAATCACACCTGGCGCCTTTGCACTTGCCGCGTGAGGTGCGAACTACCTTGCCGCAGGAAAAAGTTCTTACGATCCTGCAAAACGTGGACGCCCTCTACTGGCGCGCCGCTGGCGAGCGCCATGATCGCGTGGAAGCGGTGCGGGTTGCGAGCGATGTGATCTGCGTGTTCAACGCCACGCCGTTGGAGAAATACGAAAATTACCGGCTGTGTCTGGACCGCTGGCGAAGGGAAGAATCCGACGGTCCGGACCTGGGGCCAACAGTTTATAACCTGATCGACGGGTTGGTGAGATTTCTCGGCATCAATCGCTACTCGCCACACAACACCACGCAGCCGAAGTTCCTCGTCGACCTGCTGCCGGAAGTCTACTACCGGTCTTCTGACGGTCTGCTGCGCCGATTGCTGTCGCGTAAAGGCGTGAGCGAAGAGGAACGCGAAGCGATGCTGCAGCGCGTGGAAGATCGCGGCTGTGCCTACCTGCCGCAGGTAAATGCGTTCTATATGCACGATTTCCAGATGCTGAACGCGTCGGAAGAAGCGGCTCGGTTCCTGCATCACGCGTGCCGCGGCCTGCCTACGCGGGTGGCTGCGCGCGACGAAGCGGCCGACGAGCCGGCGGACTTCTTCTACGGCCGAGCGCTTGAAAATGCTCTGGCGTATTTTGGTTCGCGGGTGTTGTACCCGGCGCGACCCGCGGCGCACGAAAGCGATTTGCGCGAGCTGAACGATGCGACTCGTGAAGACGTCGAGCGGCAGACCGGGCTGGATTTTCCTGATGCCGTCCGGGTCATCGATTTCTTGCTACTGCATCGGCTGCTGGAGACTGACGCTCGCCAGTGCGAACGCGTGCGCGGCTCGCTCGATGAAGGCATCCGCAGCAGCGGCCCGAAGTTCGAGTACATTACGCAGCAACTCGGCTATCTGCTCGGGTGTGATCTTTACGAAGGCTATCTTGAAGGCCGTGTGACGCCCGGATTCGTCCGGACACTCTTCCTCACCCACGTGGAGGAACCTGGGACGGCTCGCGAAGCGTACTTCACTCTGGTGAGTCGTTTGCGCGGGGTGCGGAGGAAAGCGCATCGGAGCGGGAGTTAGGTCACAGGTGACAGGTCTCAGGTCACAGGTCTCAGGTCTCAGGTCTCAGGTCTTAATCGTTTGATGGGTGCGATCCCCGCAAGGTTCTTTTTCTCCCAATTTAAAATCTTCTGCCGGCGCAATTTCCAATCTCATCTTCCGTCTGCAAAATTAGCTCGGAAATCTCAAATCTCAAATTCGCTGGCCCTCTCCCTCGAAAACCGGAAGTAGGCCTGGAGCCCTCACTTTTTCCGAATTTTGTACAAGCCATGCGAGTCCTACTGCCTCCCTCTAGCATCCGATCACTGAGGTTGAGCGATGAACGAATACGGCGGCACCGAAAAAGTTTCGACTCTCGTGATCGGGGGCGGGCAGGCTGGGCTCGCCATGGGCTATCAGCTGGCACAGCGGAAACTGTCGTTCCGCATTCTCGATGCACATGCCCGCGTGGGTGACGCGTGGCGGAAACGGTGGGATTCGCTTCGGCTGTTCACACCAGCAAGGTATGCGGGACTGCCGGGCATGCCATTCCCGGCCCGTGGGGATGCTTTTGTCGGGAAGGACGCCGTCGCCGATTACCTTGAGAATTACGCTGACTATTTTCATTTACCAGTATCCACCGGGATGAAGGTGAATCGGCTGTCGAAGCGAGACGGGAAATTTCTTGTCGAAACCGATAAGCAACGGTTCGAAGCCGACCAGGTGATCGTGGCGATGGCGAATTACCAGGTGCCGCGGGTTCCGACGTTCGCGCGCGAGCTCGACGCGAACATCGTGCAGGTGCATTCGCATCACTATCGCAACCCGTCGCAGCTCAAGGCGGGCAACACGCTGGTGGTGGGAGTGGGGAATTCGGGCGCGGATATCGCGATGGAAGTTGCGAAGACGCACCCGACCTGGATGTCGGGAAAAGAGTCAGGCTTCATACCTTTTCAGATCGATACGTTCTTCGGCCGGGAGATCCTGTTCCGTATCGTACGTTTCATCGGCCATCATGTGCTGACCCTCGGGACACCGCTCGGCCGCAAACAGCATCCCAAGCTGCTTACCAGGACGACTCCGCTGGTGCGCGTGAAGCCGCAGGACTTGATCAATGCGGGTGTCGAGCGCGTGGAACGTGTAGTGGGAGTGCAGGACCGGCGTCCATTGCTCGCCAACGATCGCGCTCTGGATGTGGCCAACATCATCTGGTGCACGGGATACGAGCCGGGATTCTCATGGATTGACCTTCCGGTGTTCGACGAGAAGGGAAAGCCCATGCACGAGCGGGGAGTCGTTCACCGCGAGCCTGGAATGTATTTCGTCGGCTTGCACTTCTTGTATGCGATGTCGTCGGCGACCCTGGTCGGTGTGGGCCGCGATGCCGAATACGTTGCTAATGCCATCCAACACCGTATACAGAAACGAGCGCGCAAAGGAGAGCGCGTACGCCCGGCGCTGTCTTCGCAGACAGCCGCTGCCGGTGAGTTGATGGCATCGTGACTCACCCATCCAATTCCCAGTCTTTTTTTTGTCAGTGCTAATCTAGAAGGCTGAGGAAAAAATCTGCTGCGGGCAGGTTTTGGAAAGGGCACAACTTCAGAGCCTGCGGAAAGATTTCGTCGAAGGGCAAGAACGGGAAGGGCACGACTTCAGTCGTGCCGTTAAGCCCTTCAACAACAAGCGCGCTTCAGCGCCTGCGGGCCGCTTTCGGCATCGGCAGCCACTTTTTCCGCAGCCTCCTAGGAACGGCTTGACGAGATCTGCACGCTGGGGATGCGTTTGAACTCCGAATCCATCCGAAAATTGTTTGACGAAGTGCGGAGCGGGAAGCTCTCGCCCGACGACGCCGTTGCTCGCCTGCGACATCTTCCGTTTGAGGATCTGGGATTTGCGAAGGTCGATCACCATCGCGCTCTCCGCTCAGGTATGCCGGAGGTGATTTTCGGGGAGCGCAAGACCCCGGCACAGGTGGCGGCGATTTTTTCGAAGCTCGCCAGGCATGGCGGTAACGTTCTGGCGACTCGCGCGGATAAAAAGCAGTTTGCAGCTGTGAAGAAGAAAGTTCGCGGGGCCCAGTACCGGGAACTGGCCCGCGCCATCGTGCTCGAGCGCGATCAGAAGACCTACGGGAAGGGAATCATTACGGTCGTTTCTGCAGGGACTAGCGATATCTCGGTGGCCGAAGAGGCTGTCGTCACTGCCGAGTTGATGGGCAACGAGGTGCAGCATCTTTACGACGTCGGCGTGGCAGGCGTGCACCGGTTGCTGGCCAATCGCGAAAGGCTCACGCAGGCTCGCGTGGTGATTGTTTGCGCCGGCATGGAGGGAGCCTTGCCCAGCGTGGTGGGTGGGTTGGTCGGAGTGCCCGTGATTGCGGTGCCAACTAGCGTAGGCTACGGAGCGTCTTTCAATGGCCTTGCTGCGCTGCTGGGCATGATGAACTCGTGCGCGTCGAATGTGAGCGTGGTGAATATTGATAATGGGTTTGGCGCCGGGTATGTAGCTTCGTTGATTAACCGGCTATAGGTTCCTCTGCGCCCTATGCGGATTTTCTCCGCGCCCTCTGCGTTTCAAGATTTCACGCTTCGGCCTTCCTCCAGGCAGAGCTGTAGCTATCGCTATGATTATACGGCAGTTAACGCCAGCCCAATTCCAGGCATCCCGGCGCGTCCCAGTCTCATCCAATAATTAACCAAACAGTTAGTTAATTGAGGATGGAGACCAAAGACATCATGACGAAGACCAAGAGCATTCTTTCATCGTTTTTGTTGGTGGGATTGCTGGGCGCCAGCTTGTTCGCACAGACGTCGAGCGCCGGGCGCAACGATGCCACTATCCAAACCAGCGTCATCAAGAAGCTGGATGACAACCAGAAGTTTAAGAACGTGAAGTCCACCGTGGAGGACGGCATCGTAACCCTGACGGGCACCGTCGACCTCTACCAGGACAAACTCGACGCGGCTAAGTCGGCCAAGAAGCAGAAGAACGTGCAGGGCGTTCGCAACCTGATTGAAGTTGCCGGTCCCGCCGTCACGGATGCGCAGTTGCACGAGGAGTTGTCGAAGAAGCTGTACTACGATCGCGTGGGCTGGTACGACAGCGCGTTCAACTACTACACCCTTACCGTGAAGGATGGCGTGGCGACGATCGGCGGCCAGACTTACAACGAAGTGGGTCGCGACTCGGCGCTGGCGATTGCCTATCGCATGCCTGGCGTGAAGGACGTTGTCAACGACATCAAGGTATCGCCGGTGTCTTCATTTGACGACAACCTCCGCCGGCGCACGGTGCGCGCGCTGTACGGCGACGCGGCGCTGGGTAAGTATGCGATTGATCCGGCGCGGCCGATCCGTATCATCGTCGACGGTGGTCACGTGAGCCTGTACGGCGAAGTGATCAGCCCGATGGATAAGCAGATCGCGGGTATGCGCGTGGGCCAGATCCCCGGCGTATTCAGCGTCCAGAACAATCTCGTAGTGGAAAAGAATTGAAGCTGTAAAGTTCCACTCTCTCCTCAAGGCACGGCGCAAGCCGTGCCTCTTTTTTCTGGCAGCGGAAGGTGTGCTTCGCGTTCTTGGCGGATGTTCTTCGCGACCTTTGCGGTTAAATGCTTTGTCTCTGGCAGCGTGTATTACCGGTGGCTGATCTTCTTCTTCGTTGCCACCTTGGCTTTAGGCTTCTTGAAAACGCGCGCGAAGATCTTGTCGATGTTGCGCAACTGGCGTTTCAGGTCGAAGGCGTTCTCCAGTTGCTTGGCGGGCACGCGGCTGGTGATGTTCTTGTCGCCCAGTACGAGCTTCCGGAAATCAAGGTCTTCTTTCCAGGCATGCATGGCATGTTCCTGCACCATGCGGTACGCATCCTCGCGGGTGACGCCGTGTTCCACCAGGTCGAGCAAAAGTTGCCCGCTGAACACCAGGCCGTGCGTGCTTTCCAGATTCGCCATCATGCGCGCGGGATAGACGAACATGGTGTCGATCAGATTCGTTGTTTTCTGCAGAAGGTAGTCAACCAGCGTGGTTGAGTCGGGGATGATGACCCGTTCAACGGAGGAGTGGGAGATGTCGCGCTCGTGCCACAAGGGCACGTTCTCGAGAGCGGCTTGTGCATTAGAGCGAACCACGCGAGCCAGGCCGCTGATCTGCTCGCAAGTGACCGGGTTGCGCTTGTGCGGCATGGCGGACGAGCCTTTTTGCTTCTCGCTGAAGAATTCTTCCGCCTCGCGAACCTCGGTGCGCTGCAGGTGGCGGATCTCGGTCGCGATCTTGTCGAGGGTCGATGCAATTACCGCGAGCGTCGCCATGTAATGCGCGTGGCGGTCGCGCTGAATGACCTGCGAAGAAATGTCGGCGGCCTTCAGTCCTAGCCGCGCGCAGATTTTCTCTTCCAGTTCCGGAGACAGGTGCGCGAAAGTGCCGACCGCTCCAGAAAATTTTCCTACCCGTAAGCCCTCCGCGGCATCGCGAAAGCGCGCCATGTTGCGCTGCGTTTCCGAGTACCAATTCGCCAGCTTGAATCCGAACGTGATGGGCTCGGCGTGCACTCCGTGGGTGCGGCCAATCTGCGGTGTGTCCTTGAATTCCCAGGCACGCCTCTCCAGTACCTCGGAAAGGCGTTCCAAATCTTCGGCGATGATGTTGGAAGCTTGTCCGATCAGGAGCGCTTGCGCCGTATCGACCACGTCGTTGGAGGTCAGGCCATAGTGGAACCAGCGGGCGTGCGGGCCGACGATCTCGGCGACCGCGGTGGTGAAGGCAATGACGTCGTGCCGGACTTCGGCCTCGATTTCCTGGATGCGCTCGAGCTTAAAGCCCGCGCGCTCCCGGATGGCCTTGGCAGCCTCTTTGGGGACGAGGCCGGCCTCGGCCAGAGTCTCGGTGGCCGCGATCTCGACCGCCAGCCAGTTGCGAAACCGGTTGTCTTCGCTCCAGATACGCCCCATGTCGGGACGGGTATAGCGAGGAATCAAGGGGTAGTTTCTCCCATTCAGCGGAAATTCGGGAACCGAGGATTGTAAATGAGCGGGGCAATGGGCGCATCCCTCGACTCACTAACAACCTTTGAGGGTGTCATCCTGAGCGAAGTGAGGCGACAGCCGAACGCAGTCGAAGGACCTCGTGCTCCTCGGATGACAGCTCGCGTCGGTAGACATTCCGCGCCACTTGTCAGGGCTTGGAACGTCATATATATCGTGATACGATACATATCGGAGGTCCCTGGATTGCTGCGATATAATCCGCGGCATGGAAACACTCACCCTGTCGGACTATGAAGCATTGGCGGAGCTGCGTTACCAAATCAGGCGGTTCCTCTCGTTCAGCGAGCAGGCGGCCCGGGCCGCGGGCCTGGAGCCCAGACAACACCAACTCCTGCTCGGCCTGAAGGGGTTGCCCGCCAACGCGCGGCCCACGATCGGCGAGTTGGCTGAGCGTTTACAGATTCAGCATCACAGCGCCGTGGAGCTCGTGAACCGGTTGTCGTCCGCGGGCTACATCAAGCGGGCGCGCGCCGGCGAAGACCGGCGCGAAGTGTTGCTGACGCTCACTTCCAGGGGAGAAAAAGTGTTGCGCAAGCTTTCGTTGCACCACCGGGCGGAGTTACGTTCGGCGGGGCCGGCACTAGTGAAGGCTCTGCGCCGCACAATGCAGGGATCTCGAAGTTCCAACGGTACCCGAGCTGAAGGCTGCGGTTGGGAAGAGGAGATTATCCAGCTAAAAGCATGGCAAACAATTCTTCTGTGAACGGTGATGGCGCAGGCGCTAGCCTGCCCGGAGTTCCTGCGTTTCGCGCACAATCAACTGAAAACGGATCTGGCCCGGCACAGTTCCGCCTAGCCCTGGTTTCCTTCCTGGCGGGCGGCATCGGCCTGGTCGCCGGCGGCATTGCCTGGATTCTCTACAAGCTGATCGGCCTGTTCACGAACCTGTTTTTCTTCCATCGATTCGAGACAGCTTTCGTCAGTCCACGCATGAGTCATCTGGGAGCATGGGTCATTTTCATTCCCGTGATCGGGGGACTCATCGTCGGCTTGATGGCTAAGTACGGCTCGTCGAAGATCAAAGGCCACGGCATTCCTGAAGCGATGGAAGCGGTGATGTTCAATCGCAGCCGCATCCAGCCCCGCGTGGCGATCCTGAAGCCGCTGTCGGCTGCGATTGCCATCGGCACAGGCGGCCCGTTCGGCGCTGAAGGCCCCATCATCCAGACGGGCGGTGCGGTGGGATCGTTGATCGGACAAGTCTTCCATACGACCGCCTCGGAAAGGAAGGTGTTGCTGGCTTGCGGAGCGGCGGCGGGTATGTCCGCGACCTTCAATACGCCGATTGCGGGCGTGATTCTTGCCATCGAACTTCTGCTCTTCGAGTTCAAATCGCGCTCGTTCATCCCGCTGGTGATTGCCAGCACGCTCGCGACCGCCGTGCACATGCAGACCCTCGGAACGGGACCGATGTTCACCGTAGCGCAGGTTGACTACGCGATTCCCCGCGCCTTGCCCTTCTACCTGGTTCTGGGAGTCATCTGCGGACTGGCTGCGGTCGGCTTCAGCAAGTTGCTGTACTGGGTTGAGGATCTATTCGACAAGCTTCCCGTGGATGAGCTGTGGTGGCCGGCGATCGGCGCTTTGGGCCTGGGCATCATCGGCTACTTCGTGCCGCGGGTACTGGGCGTCGGGTACGACACGATCAGCGACATCCTGAACGGGCAACTGGCATTGAAACTGTTGCTCGTGGTCATGATCGCCAAAGCCATCGCGTTGGTGATTTCCCTGGGATCGGGCACGTCGGGAGGATTGCTGGCTCCAATGTTCATGTCGAGCGCGGCGCTGGGCGGCGTATTCGCGCTGGCGATCAACCGGCTGTTGCCCTCTGCGAACCTGGCTGCGGGAGCGTTTGCGCTAGTAGCGATGGGAGCGGTGTTCGGCGCAGCGTCGCGAGCTGCCTTCGCATTCATTATTTTCGCGTTTGAGATTACGCGCGACTACAACGCGGTCCTGCCCCTGATGCTGGTGACCGTAATCGCCGATGGCATTGCGATGCTGTTCATGCCGAAGTCATCGATCATGACCGAGAAGCTGGCGCGCCGCGGCCTGCGCATTCATCAGGACTACGAGACCGATATCCTGCAGCAGGTGGCGGTGGCAGAGACCATGGATCGCGACGTGCCCACCGTATCTGCCAAAATGCGGATCGCCGAGTTGGCGGAACGAATTGCGAAGCACGATCCCGACGTCAGCCGGCATCAGGGACTTTTCATCGTCGATGATGAAGGGAAACTGGCGGGACTGATCACTCGCGGCGATGTGCTGCGCGCACTCGATCAGGATTCCGAAGGCCTGCTTACGGTGCTCGAGGCGGGCTCGAAAGAGCTGATCGTCGCATTTCCCGACGAGATGATTTCCGAAGCTTCCGACAAAATGCTGCGCAACGACATCGGCCGGCTGCCGGTGGTCGAGCGAGGCGATCCTCGCAAGCTTGTGGGTTACCTGGGCCGGAACGGCGTGATGGCCGCACGTCTGCGGCGCCTCAACGAGGAACACGTGCGGGAACCGGGCTGGATGCGCTGGTAGTCCTGACAACTTGAAATGCTGTGCGGCACGGGCATGCTCTCTCTGCGCTACAATCGCTCGAATTTTACATTCGACATTGTTTCGCGGAGGGAGCATGCGCCGTTTTTCGCAAACATTTCTGGCCGCGCTTTTCCTGGTCGTCATTGTTTCTGCGCCTCGCGCATCAGTGGCGCAGGCCGCTTCGCTCACTGGCCCCACTCCCGTCGCACAGACGCAGGACAACTCCGCTCCGGAATATGTTCGAGCCGGCAAATTGCTCGACGTCCGTGCCGGGAAGATGCTCACCGACCAGGTGATCGTGATTCGCGGCGCCCGCATCGAGCGCGTCGCGAACGCGAGCGAGCAGCAGATCCCCGCTGGCGCCCGCGTCGTTGATTTGTCGCGAGCCACCGTACTGCCCGGTCTGATCGACTGCCACACCCACATCATGCTCGCGGACACCGACAACTCCCATTACGAAGACTACCTACTAAAGGATTCTTACCAGTACCGCACGATCCTGGCGGTCCTGAACGTAAAGAAAGATCTGGAAGCGGGCTTCACGGCGATGCGTGACGTCGAAACCGAGGGTGCCATGTACAGCGATGTCGACGTCCGCAATGCGATCAATCAGGGATTGATTCCGGGGCCTCGGCTGAAAGTTGCGACGCGGGGAATCTCGACGACCGGCGGTTATGCGCTCGAAGGCTATGCGCCCCAGGTCACGGTGCCGATGGGCGTACAGATCGTCGACGGTCCGTACGAGGCGCGGAAGGCTGTGCGCGAGCAGTTCAACTACGGCGCGGACCTGATCAAGATCTACGGCACCGACCGTTACAGCTTTTTGCCCAATGGCAAAGAGGTGAGCGTCGCGAATTTCAGTCTGGAGGAAGTGCAGGCTATCGTCGACGAGGCGCGACTGAAGGGCATCAAAGTGGCGTGCCACGCCTACGACGGGCCGGGCTTGCATTACTGCATCGATGCGGGAGTGGCGTCCATCGAGCACGGCATTCAACTCGACGACGACGCGATTCGCAAGATGGTCGCGAAGGGAACGTACCTGGTTCCGACGCTGCAGGTGTATTGCTGCGCGCTCGAAAAGGGGGACCTAACCATGACGGGCGGCAAGACCACCCGCTTGGCCATCCACAAAACAAGCTTCGAGAAAGCGCTTGCTGCGGGCGTTAAGATCGCGTTCGGCACTGACGCTGGATCGTTTCCTCACGGCACGCAGGCCATCGAATTTGAATGGATGACGCGCTACGGCATGTCGCCACTTCAGGCGATCCGTTCCGCGACCATCAACGCAGCGGATTTGATGGGTTGGTCCGACGACATTGGCTCAATCGAAGCCGGGAAGTATGCCGACCTCATTGCGGTCGATGGCAATGTGCTCGATGACATCAAGCAGTTGGAGCACGTGAAGTTCGTGATGAAGGGCGGGGAAGTGGTTCGGAATGATTACGGGAAGTAATTGCTTCTAGCGCACGTGCACGTTGCTGGCGGGCACTGTCTTCTGGGCGGCTTCGATAAGCGGACGCAGCGCGTCGACCGAAATGCCGAGCGTGCCGCCCGAGAAGCCGTCGATGTATGCCGAGTTAATCCCGATCACCTGGCCTTCGGAATTGAAGACTGGGCCGCCGCTGCCGCCGTGCGCGGTGGGCGCGTCGTAAATCAATTTGTCCCCAACCACATCACCCAGATGGCCGACCGTGGCCGAGGGGCGGATGAGAGACAACGCCGCCAGTTCGCTGGCTGCTCCGATATCGTCGTGTCGATAGGCCAGACGTTCGTAGACTTCGGTGGGTGACTTCGCCACCATGCCGGCGACGCCCATGGGATATCCGATGACAGTTACAAGCTCGCCCGGAGGCGTCGGCTGCTTCGCCAACGGCAGAGGTTCCAGGCTGCGGCTGGTCTGCGAAAACTCCACGTGAAGAACTGCCAGGTCGCTGTGTGCCGAAACGACCGTGGGCGTCAGTTCAAACGCCGTGGGTGATCCCGGAAAGAACGCCACCAGTTTCTCGAGTGTGGGCACAGCTCCGCGGCGAATCAGCGCATCAGCTTCAGGATCGCCATACCACGGCTCGGATACATGGCGATTGGTCGCCATCAGGCCGTTAGCTACGATGAACCCCGTCCCGGAAACCCGCGCCCGCAAACGCGCCGGCTGGTTCGGGAAGCCAACCTGGTAGACGCCGAACACGTAGCAAATCGAATTCCGGTAGCGATTCAGCACCACGACCGGCATGGCCTGCTCTTGCTTGAGCAACTGCACCTGCTGGTTGAGCAGGCTTACCTGAGCTTGCAGATCATTGGTGGGGGCGGGTGCGTAGAAGTGCACGAGCAATCCGGTCGAGGCTAGCAGAAACAGCGCTGCAACCGTCGAGACGAGCCACGTCCAGCTCTCGCCTGCCTGATCCACCTCGAGATTCTGATCTAGTTCAGACATAGTGTTTGCGTTCCGCACTCTGTCGGGGGGAAGGTGGAAAGGGCCCAGAGGCTGGTTGCTGACTACCTCGCTATCTTGCAGCCGGGGCGGAGTTTTCCCAAGGCACGGAAGACAATGTACCAAGGCGGGTCACGTTACTTACCCGGCGCGGACGGAAACTGTAAGCGATTGAAAAATAAGGAAATAGGCGTAGCTGCAGCACGGCCTTACGTAAAAAGCCAAGTGGTGTGACGAAGGTGGTGTGTGGATGGTTCGCGCCGGTGAAGCATTCACCGCAAGGAGGCTGCGCAAAGGGCGCGAAAGAGATCTGTCAGCTCTCTTGGCGACCTTTGCGGCCTTTCTTTGCGACCTTAGCGGTTACAAGCTTTGGAACTATCCGACAATCTTCGCGATCAAGTCGGGATGGATATTGCTGCCGGTCAGAATTGTAGCGAGCTGATCTCCGGCGAACTGGTGGGCGCGAATCGCCGCCAAGCCGGCGGCTCCGGACGGTTCCAGCAGAAGTCCCAGCGTCGAGGCGGCGACGCGCATAGCCTCGAGCATTTGCGCGTCGCTCACCAGCACGATGTCATCGACCAGGGATATGACGCGCGTCACCGAGTCGGCGACGGGCACCCGCACCGCGATCCCGTCGGCGAAAGTATCGGCGGTGGGGATCGATACGGCGCGGCCCGCGCGCCAGCTTACTTCCATCGCAGCTGCGCCTTCCGCGCACACGCCCACAATCCTTGTGCGCGGCGAATGTTCTTTCACCCACATGGCGATACCGGTGATCAACGCTCCATCCCCGAGAGGCACGATGATGGCATCGATCTTGCCAGCTTTCAAAAGCTCCACGCCGATCGTCCCTGCGCCCTCGGCAATGGCGGGGTCCTGTCCGTCTTCGACGAAGACGCAGTCCGAGTGCTGCGCGACGTGTTGCCGCGCATGCTGCTTAGAGTCGTCGAAGTCCGATCCAATCGCGATGACTGTGGCGCCGAACGAACGCATGCGCGCGATCTTCAGGGGATTGGCGTCGGTGGGAACGAAGACCTCGACCGTGATGCCGCGACGGCGTCCCGCGTAGGCGATGGCCTGTCCGAAATTGCCCGCCGAGGCGCACACCGCCTTCTGTTTAACATCGAAGTTGCGCAACAGAAAATCCGCGCCCCGGCCTTTAAAGCTGCGAATCGGATTCGCGGTCTCAACTTTGACGATCGTCCGCTTCCCGAGCGCGGCACTAAGTTGCTCGTCAACGAACTGCGGACTGTTGAGGAAGACCGGATCGATGACAGTGGCGGCCTCTTCGATGTTTGCAAGTTTCAAGTCAATCGCCGTGGTGCCGCCTATCGTCATCTGGGAACTCCATTTCGAGTGAGAGACTTTCTGCGGAAGAAGTCTGGCGCGGACACTGTCCGCGTCCGTGGACAGCGACCCTAAGCGCGCTCCAGTTCCGGCAAGGTGAGTTCGTTCTGCACATTTCCGGTGTTGAGTGTTGAGGCCGGCTCGAAAAGAAGTACCCAGGCTTCTTCCTCCGCAACCGGGCGATGTTCCACTCCGCGCGGGACGATCAGGAATTCGCCTTCTTCGATCCAGATGTTGCGGTCGCGCAGTTCCATGCGGAATCGACCTTTGACGACCAGGAACAATTCGTCCTCGTTCTCGTGATGGTGCCATACGAATGGTCCCTGGAACTTGCCCAGCTTGACCATCTGGCCGTTGAGTTCGCCGGCAATGCGCGGCTTCCACGGCTCAGGGATCTGCGAGAATTTTTGCGCGATATTGACCTTCTCCATGGTGCTCCTTCCCAAGAAAAGTAGCGCCGGCATCCTGCCGGCAGTCCCGAGGGCGTCCCGCCCTCGGCCCAGAATGCGATTCGAGCGACCGCAGCTAACCACTCCCTAGATTCCAGTTCGCGGGAGAAGGTCGCAGAGAAAGTAGTCTGGTGGTTGGTGCTTCCTGGCAAAATCTTAAACCGCAAAGGTCGCGAAGAAAACCCGCGAAGATCTAAGGAGAGCCCTGCAGGCAGGAACTTCTGTCTTGGCGTCCTTTGGCGTAAACTTTGCGAGCTCTGCGGTTAGAAGCTCTGTTGGGATTGGGAAACTCTGTACCCTTGCACGCCAAAAAAAAGCCGCCAGCTTTTGCCAGCGGCCTTTTGCCAGAAGCTAGTAGCCCAGAAGCCAGTAGCTAATTCTCGTACAGCAACACGCCCTCCGCCTTCTCCGAGTCGACCGGGCGATAGTACAGCTTGTCGCCGTCGAGGAAGACTTCGATGAATGCGGGGCGCGTCGTAATCGTGCCTTGGATCAGCGCTTCGGACAGCGGATCCTCGATGTACTTCTGCAGTGCGCGGCGCAGCGGACGCGCACCGTAGCTGCGGTCGGTCAGGGTCTGGTTCAGGATCCAGCGCTTCGCTTCGTCGGCCACCGTCACGGTGATCGAGCGCTGCGCCAGGTTCTGGTTCAGTTGGTTGACCATCAACTCGAGGATCTGGATCAGGTCCTGCTCGCTCAGTGCGGTGAACAGGATGATCTCGTCCAGACGGTTCAGGAACTCCGGGTTGAAGGTGCGCTTGACTTCGTTTTTCACGAGGTCTTCGATCTTCTCTGAGATCATCTCTTCCTTCGACGATTGGAAGCCCAACCCTTCGCGGCGCTGCAAGTGCCGCGCCCCGATGTTCGAAGTCATGATGATGATGGTGTTCTTGAAGTCGACCGTGTTGCCCAAGCCGTCGCTCAACTGGCCGTCTTCAAACACCTGCAACAGGATGTTGAACACGTCTGGATGCGCCTTCTCGATCTCGTCGAGCAGGACAACCGAGTAGGGCGCGCGCTTCACACGCTCGGTCAACTGACCGCCCTCTTCGTAGCCCACGTATCCCGGAGGCGAGCCGATCAGTTTGGAGACCGAGTGCTTCTCCATGAACTCTGACATGTCGAAGCGCACCAGCGATTTCTCGCTGCCGAACATGAACTGCGCCAGGGTGCGGGCGACTTCGGTTTTGCCGACGCCCGTGGGGCCCAGGAACAGGAACGATCCGATCGGCCGGTTCGGGCTCTTCAGTCCGGCGCGGCTCCGGCGGATGGCGCGAGCCAGGGCCACAATCGATTTGTCTTGCGAGATGATGCGCTTGTGCAGTTCTTCCTCGATGCGCAGCAGCTTCGCCGATTCCTCTTCCTTAATGGACATGATGGGCACGCCGGTCCAGCGGGACACGACGTCCTCGATGTCCTCGCGACCCACCACTCCGGTGGAAGATTCGTCGAGATGATATTTTTCGCGAAGAGCGCGCAGGTTCTCGCGCTCTTTGCGTTCCTCGTCCGAGTAGAAGCGCGCCTTCTCGAACTCGTGGTTCGCGATGGCGTTCTCCATGCGGTGAACGATGAACTTGATGCGCTTCTGGACTTCGGTGATCTCCTCGGGCAGCGAGGTCTGGCGCAGCTTTACGCGCGCGCCCGCCTCGTCAATGAGGTCGATTGCCTTGTCCGGCAGGAAGCGGTCTGGGATGTAGCGGTTCGAATGCGATACCGAGAATGCGATCGCGTCGTCGGTGTAGGTGACGGCGTGGAACTTCTCGTAGCGATCCTTGATCCCGAACAAAATTTTGGTGGCGTCGACTTCGTTGGGCGGCGGAACCTTCACGGCCTGGAAGCGGCGCTCGAGCGAACGATCTTTTTCGATCGACTTGCGATACTCGCCCGGAGTCGTCGCGCCGATGCACTGGATCTCGCCGCGTGACAACGCCGGCTTCAGGATGTTGGCAGCATCGAGCGAACCTTCCGCTGAACCTGCGCCCACCAGCGTATGCAACTCGTCGATGAAGATGATGGAATTCTGATTTTCCATCAACTCCTTCATGATGGTCTTGAGACGCTCCTCAAACTGTCCGCGATACTTGGTTCCGGCAACGATCAGCGAAAGATCGAGTGCCAGGATGCGCTTGTCGGCCAGGAACGACGGAACTTCGCCGTCCGCAATGCGCTGCGCCAGGCCTTCGACGATAGCTGTCTTGCCAACTCCGGGTTCGCCAATCAGCACTGGATTGTTCTTGGTGCGGCGGCACAGAATCTGGATCACGCGGTCGACTTCGCCCTCGCGACCAACCAGGGGATCCAGTTGCGTATCCATGGCTGCCTGGGTTAAGTCGCGCGAAAATTCCGCCAGCAGGGAAGATTCACGCTGCCGTTGCGGTTGAGCTTTTTCCTGGCTGGTGCGAGCGAGTTCCTCGCGGATGGTTGGCAGGCGCAGTCCGCGCTCGTGCAGAATTTCTGCGGCAAAGCATTTTTCTTCGCGCAGCAGACCTAATAGAAGATGTTCCGTTCCGATGTGCTTGTGCGACAGGCGCTCGGCTTCCTCCGCCGCGTAGGCGAGGACGCGCTTGCATTCGTTGCTTAGGGGCAGGTCGACCGAGGTCGAAACCTTCTCCCGGATAGTCGTATGACCTTCAATCTGCTTGCGGATCGATTCCACCGAGGCATGAGAGCGCAGGAAGCGGTTGGTCAGGGCCTTATCTTCACGCAGCAGTCCCAGCAATAAATGCTCGGTCTCAATGTAAGGAGAGCCGAACTGGCTGGCCTCGTACCGCGCGAAAAAAATAACGCGCCTGGCTTTCTCCGTATAACGTTCGAACATATAGCCCCTTCCCCCTTGAGTTGGCACGGGAGTCAGAACTTGCGACTCCAACTCCCACGAAAACTCGTGGCCCTAACAAGCATTATGCAATCAAGAGGCCACGAAACCCAACCCCCTGAACCGTTTTTATTGCGGGCAAGTTTACTAATGGCACTCTTGTGCCATAGACGCTGGCCCAATCTTCGTTCGCTCCACTCGTATCGTGTTCCCAATCCGCCACTGCGTTACGCTCGCCCCCCGACAAATTCTTTGTTCATGCGGGCAATGATTCCGGTACGACTTCCTCGATGTGCCCATGATGCAAGCGAACGACCCGGTGGCACCGGCGCGCAAAGGCAAGATTGTGAGTCGCAATGAGAGAGGTGAGCTGATAGTCGCGATGTAGCCGGGCAATCAATTCAAAAATCGACTCAGCGGTACGTCCATCCAAGTCGCCGGTGGGTTCATCCGCCAGCAGGAGTTTCGGTTTGGTGATGAGGGCGCGAGCCAACGCCACGCGCTGCTGTTCTCCCCCCGAAAGCTCTCCCGACCGGTGATGCCCACGTGCTTCAAGACCAACCTCACGCAGCCAATGTTTCGCATCATCTTGTACAGCCGTCCACGCCTCGCCGCGAATCAGTCGTGGCATGGCGGCATTTTCCAAGGCCGTGAATTCGGGAAGCAGGTAGTGGAACTGCCATACGAACCCGATTTCACGATTGCGAAAATCCGCGGCGGCATCATCCGCCAGCGAATTCAGCTGCAAGTTGGCGCAGTATACGTTACCGTCGGAAGCACGTTCAAGAGCGCCCAGGATGTGCAATAAGGTACTCTTGCCCGCTCCTGATTCGCCCACGATCGCAAGCATTTCTCCCTTGCCAACTGCGAACGATAAATTCTCAAAGAGCACAAGGTCGGAATCGCCTGAGCGAAAGACCTTTTTCAGCTTCTCGACCCGCAACATCGGGTCCTGCGCAATTAGATGCAACCGGCTTCCCCTTCGATACAGAGAGCAGTTGCAACCCGCGTGCCAGCTACCATTTTCGGGAGCCGGGTCTTAGATGCTTCCGGGTTGCCTGATGTCATTAGAACATGGGGCCCGGTAACAACGCAGATTCCCAAAAATGGAAAGCTGTATGCGGCAAATCTATACCTGTTCCCTCACAGCGCAATGTGACGATGGTCACAGGGTGCACCTTTGTGCGGCCAAAAGTGCAAAACCAGGGCGGTTTTACAGGATTTCTGCACCATTGGGACTGTAGGAAGGCCTACTCGTAGCGTAGTGCTTCAGCGGGCAGGATACGGGCCGCCGACCAGGACGGGTAAACCGTGGCGACAAACGAGATGCCGATGGCAACCAGCGCGACCAGCACACCATCGATCGCGCGTGGCGCAAACGGCACGTAGTCGATGGAATACACCTCGGGAGCCAGCGAGATCAGGTGGTAGCGTGCCCCCGCCCACGAAAGCGCAAATCCCAGTACTAAACCAATCGACGTGCCGATGATTCCAATCAGCAGTCCCTGTGCCACGAACAGCCGGCGGATTTGCGACTTGCGCGTGCCCATCGAGCGGAGCACGGCGATGTCTTTCGTCTTTTCCATCACCATCATGGTGAGCGAGATCAGGATATTCAACGCGGCCACGAACACAATGAGGCCGATGGTGATGAACGTGACCAGGCGCTCGAGCCGCAGCGCGCGGAACAAAGCGCGGTTCTGCTCCATCCAACTGGTCGCCATGAATCCCTGGCCAGCCGCCTGCTCGAGTTCCTTTGCGATGTTGTCCGCCTGGTAGATATCGTCGATTTTGAACTGGATGACCGAGATGAGGTCGCCCAACCCGAACAGCCGCTGCGCATCCGACAGCCGCGTGAAGGCCCAGGAAGTGTCGTAGTCGTAAAAGCCCGAATTGAAAATTCCGACCACGCGAAAGCGGTTGTACTTGGGAACCATTCCAAACGGCGTCAGTTCGCCCTGCGGGCTAGTGACCAAGACCACCGAGCCGACGCTGGCCCCAAGTTCATCAGCCATATCTTTGCCGAGGATGATCGGAGGCATTGCAGCAACGCGCTCGTGCACATCAGCCAGCGAATCGCCCGTTGTGGGGCGGACACTCTTGTCCGCCGCCGTTGCAGTTGAATCTGATGTAGCGTGGGCGCCCTCGCCCGCGGCTCTTGATGTAAAAGTATTGTCAGTTGTCGAATCCGCGCCAGAAGCGGCACTGCCCGATCCTTCCGCAAGCGCCTCAGCCGATCCAATCCGCACCGTGTTCAACAGATCGCTCACCTTGCGCTCGTACGACGGAATCATCCCCTTGAGTACCGCGCCGCGCGCGCGTGGCCCACGCGAGATCAGCACCTGCTCATAGATAGCAGGAGCGGCTGCGACGACGTGTGGTTCGTGTTGCAACCGTTCGAGCAACGCAGGCCAGTCCTTAATCCCGTCACTCTGCACGCGCAACAGGCTCACGTGTGACGTCGATCCTAAAAGACGCTGCTGCAGGTCCTGTCGAAACCCATTGTTGATAGCCAGCGCGACGATGAGCGAAGCAACCCCCGCAGCAACGCCGAGAATAGAGATGGCCGTAATCACGCCGATAAACGCCTGCCGGCGCTTGGCGCGCAAATATCGGGTTGCGACAAAGAGTTCGAAGCGCATGAAAGATAGCTGTCAGCTTTCAGCAAGACGGATTATAGACGGGGACGGATTGCACGGCCCCCGAATCGAAGGCTCTTTACTCAATCGAGTGCCGGTTCTGTCCGAAATTTCATCTGCCAGGTGCTGGTTCGGTCCTGGACTACATCGCACGGGTAGCTCGATTCCATCTGAAATCGCAAAGTGCAGCCCTCGATTCATCTGAAGATGTGGAAGCGTAGCCCCCGAATTCATCTGAAGACCGTAGACGGCAAAACGCCAATTCATTTGAGATTTGGGAAGGGCCCGACTTCAGTCGGACCGAAACCGAGCCATTCCGTTCGGCTTCAGCCGCTGTGGTTTGCTTTTTGGGGCAATTAGCCGCTCCCCAGCCTCGGGAAGATTGCCGGGACCGCTTTGTAGTATGCGCGATAGCGCTCGCCAAACCTACGCTCCAGTTCCGCATCCTCAGCGCGGATCATGATGGCGCCCGTGATGATGGTGAGCGTTGTTAGCGCGAAACAGACAGCCAGACCGGTTCCAACGCTCCACGCGACCATCTCGCAGAAATGCGCAAGATAAATGGGATGTCGGATGCGGCCGCGGATGCCGGTGATGACTAAAGGCTGTTCGGAGTGAGCCGTGCTGAGTTCGGGCAAGCCCTGCAGTTGTTGCAGGCTGAAGCGGGCGCCTCCGGCCTTATACAGCCCGATGCCCACGGCTAAGAGGCAAGCTGCCGGAAGCCACGCCCAAGAACTTTGATAGAGGAACATGCTCCGGAAGGGCGCGGTCGCAAGCACTACGATCAGGAACATGCCACCCCAAACCGGCAGCAGCACGCGGTACGGAGAGCGCTGCGCGCGCCAGTAGTCCGTGCGCGGATGGATGAGCAGCCAGTAGCCGGGGATCGTCGAGTACGCGGTGCAAATCAGCCATCCGAGCGTGCGCAGGATCAGGAGCACCTGTCCATTCTAGGCCAGCGGGGTTCGCCCAATCCTGCGTGTGAGGGAGCGAGGCAATCGCTAGCGCATGAGCGCAGTCCGACGTCTGCGCCTAATTCTCGTCCCGCCTGCGCATGTCGCCGCTGCGCAAGTAGCGACTGTGCCAGCCTAGCGATTCCGTGGGTAGATGCGGCGTGTGTTTGCCGTAACGACAGGCGCTCCGCGCGGTTGAAGTAATCCAGGAGCTGCGGCTTGTAGTCAGCATTGCAGCACTTCTCGATGATCAGGTGCGCGCGTTGCCGCGGAGACAGCCCACGCAGATCGGCGAGTCCTTGTTCGGTGACGATGACCTGAACATCGTGCTCCGTGTGATCCACATGTGACACCATCGGAACGATGGTCGAGATGGTGCCTTTTTGTGCGATCGAAGGCGCCATGAAGATCGACAGATAGCCGTTGCGCGCGAAGTCGCCCGAGCCCCCAATTCCATTCTGGATGCGCTGGCAGTTTGAAGCAAAAAACACGACCCACGACCCACCCGCACCCGCCGCCACGCTTTCCTCTTTTGTGGCACAGTAGACACAATGGGGGAATCTGAACTGCTCCGCGAGCCTTCGCGATTTTTTGCCTACCCCGATCTCGCGCTCTACCAGATCGCGCGCTTCTTCATCGTGGCCGCGCTCGAAATGCAATCGGTCGCGGTGGGCTGGCAGGTCTACGAAATCACTCGTCGACCGCTGGATCTGGGATTGGTCGGGCTCGCGCAATTCCTGCCGGGACTTTTCCTGTTCCTGCTGGCGGGCCACACGGCCGACCGGCATGATCGCCGCCGTCTGCTCAATATCTGTTATGTCGGATTTGTGGTGTGCTCGGGTCTTTTGCTGCTGCTTGCGGTGCGGGGCTCGCACTCGGTGAATCTGATTTACGGGATTCTTCTTTTGCTGGGCGTAGTGCGCTGCTTCAACTGGCCGGCCAGCCGGGCCCTGCTGCCCCAACTGGTTCCCGGGCATTACTTCTCAAAGGCGGTTGCTTGGAATGCCAGCACGTTTCAGGCGGCAACCATCCTTGGCCCTGCCATTGGCGGCGTGCTCTACGCCGCAGCGAGAGGACCGGAGATTGTCTACGGGACAGCCACCGTCTCGTCCGCGGTAGCCCTGGTGGCGACATTGCGCATTCACTCGCAACCGCAGACGCGTCCAGCGCAGGAGATGAGCTTGCGCACCGTGATGGCGGGTTTCGCTTACGTGTGGCGCGAGAAGGTCGTGCTGGGATCGATCTCGCTCGATATGTTTGCCGTTCTGCTGGGCGGAGCGGTCGCCCTTCTGCCGGTCTATGCCAGCGAAATTCTGAAGACCGGTCCGTGGGGACTAGGCCTGCTGCGGAGCGCTCCGGGCATCGGCGCGGCCATTATGGCGCTCTTTCTCGCCAAGCGACCGATTCAAAGAAAGGCCGGCCTCATCATGTTATGGTGCGTGGCTGGCTTCGGAGTGTTTACGATTCTGTTCGGCATCTCGCGCAGCCTGATGTTGTCGATGATCGCATTGCTGCTGGTGGGCGCGACCGACATGGTGAGCGTCATCATCCGCGCAACCCTGGTGCAGTTCATGACGCCGGATGAAATGCGCGGCCGCGTGAATGCGGTCGACATGCTGTTTATCGGTGCGTCGAATGAATTGGGAGAGTTCGAGTCAGGCCTCACTGCCCACTGGTTCGGAACGGTGCCCGCTGTTGTGTTGGGAGGAGTGGGAACGCTGGTCGTGATCGGCCTGTGGGCGTGGCTATTTCCGGAACTGCGAAAGGCGGACAGAATCTAGAAGATCGAGTCTGCCCCAATCACACGAAAGCGTCGAGAAAGCATAGAAAAGCTCTTAACCGCAAAGAAAATCCGCAAAGGACGCAAAGAAAATCACACACTTCACGAAGAGAGCGGCTCCTCTTTGCGAACTTCGCGGTGTTTCTTCGCGCCCTTTGCGGTCAAAAGCTTTGGAAGCGTTCAACAAAGCAGAAAACAGAAACCGCTCACCTGATGCGAGCGAGATAACGATCTTGCTTTTCCTGACACCTGAGACCTGACACCTGACACCGTGACCTGTAACCTGCCCCCTCACTTTCCCCGAATCACCATCTTTGCCGCGCTCATGTTCTCGAACCGGTCGTAGACGCGAACCACGACCACATGCTCGGCAGGGCCGGGTTCGCCCTTCTTTGCTTTTGCGGCAGGCGCCGCCGCCACATCCAGAACGACCGGAACCTTGAAGTCGTAGTTCTCAGTTTTCGAGTCGGCAAGTTGCCCCACGGGCTCGATGTACTGCCAGTCGTTGGCGTCGATCGAATACTCCGCGCGCTTGATCGGCGAGAAGCCGTCAGTGGCGCGGAAAGTCACGTGGACCTGATCGCCTTCCAGAGTCGCCGCCAGGTTCTCGATGTGCGGAGGCGTCGTGTCGATTTCCACGCGCGGACTTTCTTTCTCCGCGGTCAGCGCGTCGCCGGGCGAATGCGATGGCGAATCCGACGCGGCCACTTTGAACGTGTATCCGCCATCAGGAAGCAGGCTTGCGTCGAAAGAATAGAACTTGTCCGTCAAGCCATCTTTCAAAAGCAGCCAGCGGGTCTCGCCGTCTCCACGATAATAAAGCGAGTAGGTCAACTGATCATCGTTGTCATCATGCGCGACCCACTTCACCCCGATCGAGTCGCGGTCGTGAGTTGTCGGCACGGGAGGCTCAAAGCGCGGCTGCCCCAGGTTAGCGCCGCCACTCATGTCGGTAGTCGCGCCCAGCGGCTTCGGCAGAGGCTGATAGCGGGTGCCGATCTGTACGCCCACGTCGTCAATATCGGGTGCGATATTTTTCGACAGGTAGTTGAGCAGAACGCTCTCCACTCGGGGAGCCGGAGTTCCCGCGTGCAGCACGGCTTTCCACTGAATGAAGCGCGCCGGCGGTACGCCGGTTTCGCCATCTTTCTGCGGATCAACTTTCATCCACGAACTCCAGTTGCGGTCCGGGTTGTCGACGTTGCCGCTGCGCGTGAACAACTCCACGTTGCCGGCACCGCGCATTTCCGCGCGTCCCCAGCGCGAGAAGATTTTCGCGTCGAACACGTCGCTTTCGTATGTGCCCTCTGATTGCGGTCCCGGACCCAATACGAAGATCTTTCCCAGATTGCTGCCGGCCGCGTACAGTCCGCCGCCCGGGGCCTTCGCAAATGCCGTGACCTGTGAGGATCCGGCTTTCAGCAGATCACTGAAGTCGTCTTCATTGCGCATCGCGAAAATGTGCCCGCGATTGCCGGTGCCAGCTACCAGGCGTCCCTGCGTGTCAAACGCCAGGGCATAAACAATGTCTTCCCGCGAAGTCCACAAGCGCCTGGGTGAGCCGTCCGGAGCGAGCTTATAGATTTCCGAGCCACCGCTGGCGCCAGCACCGGGCGCAGGGAAATTCACCGTGGTGGAGGTCGAGGGTAGCGTGGGCGTAAGCACCAGTCCGGGAGGTGCGCCCGACATCGACAGCGATGGATTGCTGACCGGCATGATCGACGGCCCGATTCCGGAAGTCTGTCCCGGACGCTTTTCCCCTACGCCGGCAGCGTAGATGTTGCCGCTGGCGTCGATCGCAAGCGCCGTGATTTCTTTCTTGGGTGCGCTGTAAAGAACGAAGGCTTCGCCCGTCGGTGCGATCCGGTACAGCAGGCCGCTACCATCCGAGCCCGCGATCAGGTTGCCTTTGGGGTCGACCGCCAGCACGCGAATGTGCGCTTCGTCGCTCTTGAAGAAAACGCTGTGGTCGCCCTTCGGCGTTACTTTGAAAATCTCGCCGTGATCGCCCGTCGCCACGAACAAGTCGCCCGCGTTGTCGAACGTTAGGTCCCAGATGTACTTGGTGCCGGGATCAAAGTAGACCGAGGAGTTCCAGTTGGGATCGACCTGGCCCTTGGACTTATCGGGAGCCTTGCCGGCGTCGCTGCTTGCGCCGCTCTTGTGCTCGATCTTGTACACCTTGCCATCAGGGGCAGTGCCCGCATACACAGCGCCGTTCTTGTCGACGACCAGGGCCTGCACCTGCAGTTCGGTGGGCTCGAAGATGGTGGTTGCCTGCCCATCGGGCGTGATGCGATACACGCGCGCAGGAGCGCCCGACGCGGCGTAAATGTTCCCGGCACTGTCGGACGCGATCGACCAGATGTAGGTAGAGGGCGCGGTGTACAAAGATTTGAAGGCCGGCGCCAGTTCCAGGCTGCCGTTACTGCGAATGGCTACGCCGGTGGCCGTGCCTTTCGCAAGTTCGTCAAATTTCGATTGTTCCCAGGTGCGGGTCCCTTCTCCGAAGGCCATCTGAATGATGAGCAGAGCAAAGAGAATGGCAAACTTCCGCGTATGGATCTGCAAGTCTTACTCCTCGTTGTGGGATTGTGGCGCGGAAAACTCAGGGTAACACGGTTCCTTGGACGGGGTCGAAGGTGAGCACGGGCCCCGCAATAGGAGGCCCGTGACCCATTAGTTACTTAATCGTAATCGTCAGAATCTGCGCTCCAGCGACCGCAAAGTCGAGCGGCGGCGTGGCCACCTCGGTCACCGAGGACTCGCCCAGAACCACCATCTCCTGCGTGCCGCGCATTCCATCCATGACGTTCATCACGGAAAGAGGCAGGGCAGGCATGACTTTGTCGGCAACCATCGCTTCCGGGTCCGCCTCGAGCAGCGAGACGTACACGCGGTTGTTGGAGTGCTCCTTGTTGAGCAGCGCGATGGTCGACGCCAGATCCAGTTTCCGCGCCATCATCGGCATGCCGCGGCGCATGCGGTCGAGCGTGTCTCCATCGCTGACCAGGATGCGCAGTGGGCCCTTCGATGCGGAGGTCGGAATCTTGATCGGAATCTGCCGTACGATGCGCTCGCCGCGATAGGGCGCGAGCACGGTTTCCACGGTGATTTCGTCGCCGGGACGCGCTTCGCTCAAGTCGGTGCGGGCGCTTTCCAGGCGAGCCTGGCGGCGTTCTTTCACCAGATCGAAATCAAGTTTCACGGCCTTCACCGCAGGCACGTCGAACGGGTTGTCGTAGATGCGTCCGAAACGGTCGCCCAGCGACAGGGCCGCGAGAAATGCTGCCGGCTGGCCCGCGTCGGTCGGTGCAAACATGTTCTGCAGCGTGACGTCCGGATAGCCCTTGACGCTGATCACGCCCTTCAGACGATACGTCGTTTCCTCGCCGTAATCGTTGATGCCGTGCAGCGCGTTGAACACCGTTGCCATCATGGCAACCGGGCTCAGCTTGGGATTGTTCAGCACTTCGTAGTGGATCTCTTTCGTGGCAGAGCCGCTGCGAATGCTGAGGGTCACCGGAATCATGTCGGGTTCCTTGTTCAGCAAACCCATGATGCCCGTGTGCCGATCCTGCACGAAGGCGCCCACGGGCTCCGTCGTGTTGACGATCTTGAAAGCGTTCAACGGCGACGGCAGGGTAGCCAGCACGTTCGCCTTGGTCATCGGCAGATCGACGCTGCCGAACTGCAGCAGCGGATGTCCGCAGGCCAGAAGCCGCTCCGTGTCGATGTAGGTCACCGTGCAGGTGGCGGCAATGTCCATATCGCCGCGCACCAGAACCGCGCTGACTGCCGATCCGGCCTCGAGAGGCTCAGGCTGTTTCTGATCGCTGGAGGAACCCGCGCCCATGACCGGCACGATTCCGCTCGACGCGAACTGCGGAGCAAACAACTTGACCGCTTCTTCGCTGAAGCCGTTGAACACCAGCGGCGTATCGATCGGCTTCAGATAATTTGCAACACTCTGTACTGGAAGGTCGGGAGTCTGCCCCGGTCCTGACGTTTTCGTCAACGAACTGGGCAAAGCCGCGCGGGCTGTGGTGGAAGCGGTGCCTCCGGGGCTCTTGTCAAACGCATTGATTTCAAGCATGTCGGCGATGGGAGTCACGCCCGCAATCGGTTCCTTCGAAAATTCGCCGATGCGGAACGCCAGTGCTCCCGCCAGTTTGCCGTTAAAGTAAACCGGGCTGCCGCTCATGCCGGCGACGACGCCGGTGTACTCCGCCTTTTCGCCATGCAGACGAACCAGGATGATGTCCCCCTTGGGACCGTTCATGTTCTTCAGAACGCCCAGGACTTCGACGTCCATGGACTCGGGCTTTACGCCCTGAAATACCGTGAGCGCGTATCCGCGCATGCCGGTGTGAATCTGGCTTACTGGAATCGTTTCGGGAACCGCAGCCTGACCGGTGGGTTTTTCAGCGGCCAGCGCACAAAGAGTGAAGAGGAGGGTAATAGCTGCGAGAGGGCGAACAACTTTTCTCATTACTTTTTGCCCCGAAGAGCCCTGCCAACAATACGGACTCTCAGTAACATTAGACTCCGAACGATCACGAGTAGTTGCCGGGAGCAGGTGAACCTCAAGGACCTAGCAAAACATCCCAATCGCGAAGCTGTGCGTCTATACTAACACCAGGAAATTTGCGATCCAATGTTACTTTCGTGCCACGGTTGATCGACTGGTTGAGGTTTTTATGGGCAAGCGTTCCCCTCGTAAGTTGGTGCTGACAATAACGTTATTGATTTTCGCCTGCGGAGCGCTGCGCCTGTCTGCACAAGACACTCCGCAGCCGCCTGCCTCTTCGAGTCCCCAGAATCCGAACAAGCAGGATGCCCCCGCCGAGGCCGGCGGACCGGGTGGCGACGTGGGCCCGTATGCCATCCCGAAGAAGAAGGAAGAGGATGCGACGCCGCCCCCCGCTCCCGAAAAGCCGAAGAAGATCGAAGGCATGCCCGACTACTCCATCAAGGTCGACGTGCCGCTGGTGAACCTGGACGTGCTGGTCACGACCAAAGACGGGCAATTCATCCCCAACCTGAAGAAGGACAATTTCAAGATCTTCGAAGACGGAGCGCCGCAGACCATCTCGAATTTCAACCAGTCGGCCGCACCGATCACCGCTGTGCTGCTAGTGGAGTATGCCTCGACCAACTACAACTACATGTACGAAGCGCTCAACGCTTCATACAACTTCGCGGCCACGTTGAAACCCGAAGACTGGATCGCGGTGGTCTCGTACGACATGCGGCCGCAAATCCTTACCGACTTCACGCAAGACAAGCGCGCCGTACTGGGAGCGCTGAACACCCTACGCATCCCCGGTTTCTCGGAGCGCAATCTGTTTGACGCGCTCTACGACACGATCGACCGCGTCGAGAACCTGGAAGGCCGCAAGTACATCATCCTGGTCTCCACCGGAAAAGATACCTTCAGCAAGTTGAACCTTGATCAGATTCTGAAAAAGCTGAAGACCACGCAGAACGTCACGATCTACGCAGTCAGCATTGGACGGGCGTTACGCGAGATGATGGAAGCGAGAATGGGCGCGAGCGGCGGTCTGATCACTACCGATTGGCTGCAGGCCGACAACCAGATGAACACCTTCGCGCACATGACCGGCGGGCGAGCCTACTTTCCGCGCTTTGACGGCGAGCTGCCCGAGATCTTCCACGACATCGGCACCGATATCCGCAACCAGTACACGATCGCCTACCACCCCACGAATCCGAAACTCGACGGCAGCTATCGCAAGCTGAAAGTCGAACTCGTCGCCCCGGACGGTGGACCGTTGAAGGTGAAAGATCAGAAGGGCAAGGACGTAAAGTTTCAGATCTACGCGCGCGATGGGTACACGGCGAAACATCAGGTGGAGTAAGAGATCAGGTGACAGGTCACAGGTCGGTGACAGGTCAGCGGGGACAGAGGTCCAACCTACATGTTCTCATCATCCTGAGCGAAGCGAAGGACCTGCTTTTCTGCGGCGCGTGTCGAGGCTCTCCAATATTGATCTGCGCCGTGACCCGTGACCTGTCACCTGTCACCTGTGACCTCCTTCTAATGCACATGAAAAAAATAATCCAGCACAAACAAGCAGGCCACGCCTAGAAACACAATCAACGCCATCCGCACGCCGGGTTCCTTGTTGACCTCAGGAATCAGATCCGATGCGGCCACATAAATCGTCACCCCGGCCGCCAGCGGCAGGCCTTCGTTTACCTGATGGCGCAACACGGCCATCGTCAGAACCCCGGCAAGCGTCGCCGCCCCGAGCAGTACCGACGCGCCCCATGCGACGCTCCGGCTCCGTCCGCCCGCGAGCATTACCGACGCTACTGTAAAGCCCTCGGGAATCTTGTGCAGGAACACAGCGAGAAAGATGACCCAGCCCAACCAGCTAGAAACCAGAAATCCTGCGGCAATGGCGATGCCGTCGAAAAATGTGTGGATGGTCAATCCGATCAGCACCGAGAAGCTTTTGTGCGGACGCAGGAATTCATCCTCGTGCGTTTCTTCTCCAAAATGAAAGTGGGGCGTGACGGTGTGCTCGAAGAAATGAATGATCAGGTAGCCCAGCAGAATCAGAAACGCGGCATAGCGTCCGCCAAGTTTCAGGCTGGTGGGCACGATCTCCACCAGCGCCGTTGACAGCATGAACCCCGCGCCCAACGCGACGAAGTATTTGAGATAACGCCGCTCCCAATTGCGCTGCACGATGATGGCGCCCCCGAAAACGTTGGCGGCAGCAGCGGTAAGGCCGAGCAGGATGGCGGTATAAATCGGGCTCATGGGCTGGGCGATGATAGCAGAGCGGTGAACGGCCATCAGCCATCGGCTATCAGCTAGTGACGATGTTGCCTCACCCACTATGCCGGATATGCATCACGTCCCCATCCTGCACGATGTAGTCTTTGCCCTCAAGGCGCAGCGTTCCCTTGGCGCGCGCGTTGGCTTCCGATCCGGCTTCGAGCAACTGGTCCCAGCGAATCGTCTCGGCGCGGATGAAATGCTTCTCGAGGTCAGAGTGGATCGCGCCCGCGGCTTCGACGGCGCGCGTGTTGACCGGGATCGTCCAGGCGCGGCATTCGTCTTCTCCGGCGGTGAGAAAGGAAATCAGGCCAAGCAGGTGATAGGTCTGGCGGATCAGCCGAACCAGTCCACTTTCCTTGAGCCCATAGCTCGACAGAAATTCGGCCGCGTCTTCGTCGCTCATTTCGGCGAGTTCGGCTTCGACTTTGCGCGCAAATCGCGATCGCGCCGGCGTTCGGTCGGGACGCTACTTCCGTCAGGTTGTACTTCGCCACTGCGGCTTCGAGATCCTTACCGAGTTCCGTGCGTCTCGCTGATGTTGAGCACGTAGAGCATCGGCTTTTCGCTGAGGAACATGAATCCGCGGATGCGCTTCTTGTCTTCGGGCGTCATCTCCATTTCGCGCAGCGGCTTCTCGGTCTCAAGGTGTGCCTTCGCCTTGATGAGCAGCTCGTTTTCTCTTTCGAGTTCGGGCGATCTCATCTTCTTCAGATCTTTCACCAGCCGTTCGAGCCGTTTCTCGATCTGGCCGAGGTCGCTGACCATCAGGTCGAATTCCACGTTCTTGATGTCGCGCAGCGGATCGATCGCGCCGACGTGCGGAATCGAGTCATCTTCAAAAGCCCGCAGCACGTGAATCAGCGCGTCGACCTGGCGCAGATGCCCGATGTAGGCGGTTTCCTTGAGGGCGTCCTCGCCGACGGCGCCGACGTCCACGTATTCGATGGACGCGTGGGTGAGCTTCTTGGGGTTGTAGAGCTCGGCCAGCTGTCGAGACGCTCGTCGGGAACCTTGGCGACGCCGATGTGCGCTTCGCGCGGGTTGGCCAGAGCCTGCGCAGACAGCACCGTCTTGGTCAGCATGCGGAACAGGGATGTCTTGCCTACTTGCGGCAGGCCGATGATGCCAGATTTCATGAGTCAGCTTTCAGCCGGCGAGCATCGGCGATCAACGCGACGGCGGAGGGATCAGAAACACTACAGAATAAATGATGAATCGGGACTGGCCAAATGCAAGTCGTATGCACGAAGTATCTGGCGGCAACCGAAGTGGTAAGCTCCCTCAAGAGATGCGGCAGCGTGATCAAACTCGGCGCACGATTTGTTTCGTCACCCTCCTCATTGGCTTGACAAGCGCTTCTTCACGGATTGCCGCGCAAATCACATTCCACCTGCTGACCGAGCAGGTGATCGACACCAGGCTGCATGAGTTCGACGGAACTGACTTCGACCGTGAGACGCGCCTCCGCCAACTGCTTTGCGGAATCGGGCTGCAGCCCAGAACAAGTGTCAGAGCAGCCCGTCAAGAAGAAACAACCGCCTAATCTGATCTGCGTGCTACCCGGAACGAGTGACGAAGAGATCGTCGTCGGCGCTCACTTCGATCACGTGAAGACAGGAGCAGGCGTAGTCGACAACTGGAGCGGCGCGTCTCTGTTGCCGAGCTTGCTGTTCAGCGTCAAGCAGGAACCGAGGCAACACACCTATGTATTCATTGCCTTCATGGGAGAGGAATCAGGCTTGGTGGGCTCCGAGTACTACGCGAGCCACCTGACCAAAGAACGGCGCGCAAAGATTCGAGCATGATCAAAATGGATACTCTTGGCAGGCCGACTGAGGTTGGGGATTCGCGCTCGGATTTCCGCTTGCTGCGTTTGCTCGATGCTGTAGCGCGATCCTTGCACGCCCCGATGCGAGGAGTGAACGTGGAAAATGTCGGGACCACAGATTCCGAATCATTCGCGCACTACAAGATCCCGAGAATCACGCTGCATAGTGTGACTCAAGAGACCCTGCCAATCCTGCACACGTCGAAGGATAGCTTCGACAAAATCAAGATGAGAGACTACTACGAATCGTACCGTTCATTGCTGGCACCTGGTCGCGCTGGTTAAGAAGCCAATTGAACAGTCCCACGGGATCCGAGACGCCGACGGGGAACGTCAGGGAATATGGCGCGCCGTACAGAACAGCGCAGCGATCCCCATCGCGAGCACCGCGACTTCCAGGCGTACCGACCAAACATGTAGCGAGTCGAACTGCATTCGGCCAGGATCGGTCGCGGGCACAGTATCTATGTCGCCAAACTGGGCGCGCAGCGTCGCCATCTTCGGAGAGATGCCGAACTGCGAGACAGCGGTCAACAGCAGCATCAGAACAATCAGAATATGCCGGACGGCCAGCGGCTTGGCCGTTCCAGTGGTCAGGCTCGAGAGCAGCATCGAGCTTCCCAGAAACACGACGCCGGAAAAAAGTCCCATCCAGTGCAGGATTCCAAGCGAGTGTCCCACGACCGTTCCGGCCATGTGGCGCGAAGGCAGCACGTGGAAAGCGGTGGGGGCTTCGACAAAAGACAAGAAGATGATGCCCCCGATCCAGACGGTGAGCGAGAGGAACATTAGAAAGCGAAGAAAAGTCATCACACGGGATTATAAGCGCAGCGAGACCAAGCGCCGGACTCGGGCTTCAGAGCATTGCCGCTGGGAGTGCACAGGTCCCTCGCTTCGCTCAGGATGACAATCGCTTGGTCGCTGGAAGACTGAATGGAAGGGCTGTTTTAGCTGACGAATGGTAGCTGACGACTGATGACTAGTGACTGACGACTAGACTGGTACCGCGACGCTCTCGGCAATCTCGCGCATCACTTGCTCGGCCTGGTCCGATTTCTTCAGAGTCGAGGAGTACGAACCGCTGACGACGACTCGGTGTGCAAATACCGGAACCACCAGCGGCTTGAAGTCTTCGGGCGTGCAGTAAGTGCGGCCTTCGAGGAACGCCATGGCCTGCGCGGCGCGGTAGAGCATTTGCGAACCGCGCGGGGAGACGCCCAGAGACAGGAATTCCGACTCGCGAGTCTTGCGCACAATCGCCAGCGCGTACGTCACCAGCGAATCATCGACGCGGACTTTCGCGACCGCTTCCTGCATTTCCAGAACATCCGCCCCGGTCAGCACGGGCTTCAATGTATCGAGTTGCGCCGCGCCCGCGGCTGAGCGCAGGATTTCGCGTTCCGCATCGGCGTCGGGATATCCCATGTGCACACGCATCAGGAAGCGGTCGAGTTGCGATTCGGGCAGCGGGTACGTGCCGTGATGTTCGACCGGATTCTGCGTCGCGAGCACCAGAAACGGCTGCGGCAAGCGGATACGAGTGGACGTCGATCGTCACCTGTCCGTCGTTCATGGCCTCGAGCAGCGCGGATTGTGTCTTGGGAGTGGTGCGATTGATTTCGTCGGCGAGCAGGATGTTGGTGAACACCGGACCGCGCTTGAATTCGAATTGCTGCTCGATGGCGGAGTAGATCGAGATGCCCAGCACGTCTGACGGCAGCATGTCGCTGGTGAACTGCACGCGTTGAAACCTGCAGTCGAGCGCGCGCGCCAGGGCCTGCCCGAGCGTGGTCTTGCCGACTCCCGGAACGCCTTCAATCAGCAGGTGGCCGCGAGCAAAAATGGAGACCAGCGCGAGGCGGATGACCTCGTCTTTGCCGCGAATGACTTTACGAAGCGTGGCTTCGAGTTGCGAAGCGCGATGCGTGGCGGCAGTGGCAGTTTCCGGGGACATGCGACACGCGATTCTACTATGCGGGGTAGAGCGAAAGCTGTTACCAACGTCACAGGAAAGCAGCTGTTAGCTTTTGGCTCTTAGCTTTTAGCTTGCATCTGTAATCCTAGAACGGAAGGCCATCGAGTTCTTGCGGTGCAAAGACCGCGCCTGAAGGCGCCTCGTATTGCGAAAGCAACGGCGCCGCTAAAGCGGCGCCCTGATACGAACCTCTTAGGGCGCGACCAATGAAACACTGCAACGTTTCCTCATGAAACGTTTCGCCCTTTCTTTATGAAGCCATGGAGCGGCGGGCGTCCCGCCCGCCGGGATGGGCGAGATGCCCGTCTCTCCATCGTTCTCGCGAGAACTATTCTGTGACCTGTTACCTGTGACCTGTCACCAGCTCTTACCCCGCCTGGCGGAACTCCGACGGACGGCCTGTGAGCCGCTCGATCCGCTTTGCGATCGGCGGATGCGTCGAGAACAGGTTCCCGACGTTCACGCCCAGCAAGGGTTGAATGATGAACAGGTGCGCTGTCGAAGGAGTGGCCTGCATCGGGACACGCCGGGAATAGGCATCAAGCTTCCCAAGTGCACTCGCAAGGGCGTACGGGTTCCCGGTCAAATGCGCACCGGTTTCATCGGCCTGGTATTCGCGTGAGCGGGACACGGCCAACTGGATCAACATTGCAGCCAGCGGCGCGAGAATCATCATGGCCACTGCGGCCAAGCCGCCACCGCGCCTGTCTTCGCGATCGCCGCCCCCTCCGAAGAACATGGCGAAGCGCGCAGCGTAGGTGATCGCGCCGGCGAGCGTCGCGGCAATCGAGCTGATCAGTATGTCGCGGTTGTTCACGTGGCCGAGTTCGTGCGCCAGCACGCCTTCAAGTTCTTCGTCGTTGAGCAGGTTGAGAATGCCTTGTGTCACTGCAACCGAAGCATGCTGCGGGTTGCGTCCCGTGGCAAACGCATTCGGCGATTCCATGGGAATGACATAGATCTTCGGCATGGGCAGCCCAGCCTTCTGCGTCAACCGCTCCACAACCTGGTAGACGCGCGGCAGTTGCTCGCGCGTGACGGCCTGCGCGCGGTAGGTGGCCAAGGCAATCTTGTCGGAGAAAAAGTACGAGACGAAGTTCATCACGCCCGCAATGATCAGGGCGGTGAGCATCCCGCGCTGCCCGCCGAAGTAGCTGCCGATCGCCATCAGCAGCAAGGTTAGGCCAGTCAGCAGGACCGCGGTTTTAAATGTGTTACCCATAAGTGGCGCTCCTGTTCGATTAGATGATCAAGAACCTGCGGGGATGCTTTGGCGCGCGAGCGGGCATAGGAACGTTTGACTTGTAGGACGGTTGGAAAGACTAAGCATCTCGCGGCGGGAGGAGATTGGCAAGCTTGTTGGGAAAACATACCTCAGCGGGTTGGCTTAGTTTGAGTTTCGCCGGACAAGAGTGTCCGCCCCAAACGGTTCGCGCACGACTTGTCTTGTATCAGGGCTCGGCTTCAGCCGCGCCGTAAGTTTCCCTTTTCCTTTGCCCCCTTCAGGGGCTGGGTCTTCATCGCTCTTTAAAGCGATGAGGAGTGATCACTCCCGCTGCGGGTACGGTTCACGTGGCTAGGAGCCCTGTATGACTCGGAAGCCGGTGAGTCGGCCTGCGCCGCATCAGATGTCCGCCCGCGCTCCCAAGGGGTGCACGCCCGCGATAAGGGTCCGCGCGGTTCTGCCTAGGACACGCGGAACGTCGCCATCTCTGGCCTAATTTTAGAATAGCAATTTGGGTAGGGGGATTGTGACACGGCGGGGAAGTTTATATTTTGCCTGGATTGATGGAGATCAATGCGATTTGTGACGTAGGTGGGGCTTGACAGGTGATGGGAGTCACAGGGCAGGTCACGGGTCAGAGGTGACGGGTCACAGGTTTCGTAGCGCCGGCATCTTGCCGGCAGTCGCGAGGGCGTCCCGCCCTCGCTGGCGGGCTCACGCCCGCGTCGCCGGGGTGCCGCCCCTTCGGGCTCGCACTCGGGTGGGCGCCTACCCAGTGCTTACGCACTGGGTATATCCTATGCCGCCGCTTCGCGGCTCGCGTGTGGCGCAGTGAGCTGTGACGGGCGACTCAGTGGAAGATCGATTCGCGAAGGGCCACACTTATTATTACTTTCAACACAACACGCCCAGACGTGCGGCGCAAGACCCATGGCCTAAGACCCAGCGCCTAAAACCCAAGACCTAAAGCCCAAGATCTGCCCTTCACACCTGCTGGGCTTCGCGCTTGATGGCTCGTTCGAGCGTGCCGTCGAGCGCGGCTTTGGCCTTCTCGTATTCCTGCTGCGTGATCTTGCCCTGCTTGTGCTCGACTTCGAGTTGGAAGAGTTCTTCTTTCAGTGCTTCCAGCAGCATCGAGGGTCTGGCGGGCGCTGCTGCCGCTGGCACTGCAGGACGCGAAACTGGCGGGGCGCTTGCGCGGTAGGCGCGCGCTGCCGGAACAGGCTCTGGAATCTCAGCCTCGGCTCCGGTTCCATTGGAGCCGCCTGCGAAGCCTACGCGCTGGCGCGTGTTTACATAGTACGCTCCGCCGAACAGAGCTAGGACAAATCCCCCGATGATCCACCAGCGATATTTCTGCAGCGGATCAGGCGCGTCGATCGGCGGTCCGATTCCGCCGCCAGGACCATCCCCGACGCGTGAGTTTCCTTGCTGCCCCTGACCGCCACCCTGACCGGCGCCCATGGCTCCGCCGTTGGAACTGCCTTCGGGAGCGGTGTTGGCCGCGAGCATGCCTGTGCCGGATATCTTGAAGCTGAGCGGCTGGCCGGGTTTGGTTTCAGCCGCGACCTGAACGATGGCATCCGCCTGCTGCGGATCATTCATCGAGTCGAAGTGCGCACCGGGCCCCGCCTCGAATTGCATCGTCTTTGGAACCATAACCACGAAGTGCTGCATGCCGTAAGGCGACTTCGGGTCGATGGTGGCCGATCCGGAGTAGGGAACCGTGTACTGCACCTGGAACTGCGTTTCCCCCGGACGCAACGGGAAGATGAATGCGTAGCGGCCCTTGTCGGCCTGCGGCACTGGAGCGGCATTCAAGGGATTGCCGTTCGCGGTCTTCGCCATGCCCTGTGCTACCTTCGCGCCTTCGGGCAGGTAAAACTCAAAGTTGTGGTCGTTCATCTGCGTCTTAGGCGGCTTTGATTCGTTGTTGACCGCGAACAGACGCACGACTTCGAGTTGTCCGTTCTCCACCTGGAAGCGCATGACGTCGGCGGTAACGGATATGCCTTCGATTTTCTTGCCTACGTCAAACACGTCTAAATCCACCGACGTAGTTCCCGGAGGCGCCATGTGATGGTAGGTCACGCCCTGGTGCACGGCGCGGATAAGGTGCGGTCCCACGTCGTCGAAGGTGAACTTGAAGTTGCCCTTGGAGTCAGCCTTGGTGCGGGCGGCTTCTTCCATGCCGTTGGCGAGCTTGATGAGAATGACGTCGTCGCCGGCGGCAGGCTTGTTGGTGGTGCCGTTCTTGACGGTGCCGGTGAGAGTCTCGGCGGAGGCGAATGCGCCGAACGTTAAAGTCAGGATGAGTAAAGCTGCTTTGAGAGAGAGTTTCAAACCCTCGCTCCTTTCCTGTCGCGAAGGGAAGCGCCGGTTGCGGCCACTTCTTCCAGGCGCGCAATCTCAGCGAGAATCGCGGCTGCTTCATCTTCCAGCGAGGTTTTCATTTCCTGGTAGTCGGAATCCGGAAACTTGCCGGCCTTGTACTCGAAGTTCAGGTCGCGCAGGTTGTCGTAGACGGCTTCCTTACGCTCACGCAGGTAGACGAGCCGCGTCTTGGTCGGCCCGGTATAAATCTGTCCGGGAATGTAGAAGACGTAGACCAGCGTGCCCAGCGTCACCAACCCGCAAATCAGAATGACACTCGTATTCACAGATCGGTCTCCTTGTCGGCCTGATCGCGATAGCGTTCCAGCTCAGCACCGTGTAAGGGCTGAATGCCGTCCGCGAGCGCGGGCGCAGGGCGGTTCTTCCAGGCGCGCACGATGAATACCACCGACGCCAGTCCGGCGAACAGCGCGACGAAGGGCATGATCCACGCCACTCGTCCGAAGCCAGTAGTGCTGGGGGCGGCGACCACGGTCGTCCCGTATTTCTGAATGAACGATTGCAACGCCAGGTCGTCGTTGTCACCCCGGTTGAGCGCTTCCATCAACTCGCCGCGCATCCGGTCAGAGTACTGACAGCCGACGTGATTGCATTCCAGCAGGATTTGCGAGCAACCGCAGACGCACATCAGGTGATGCCCGAGGTCATTGAAGCGGGCATCTTCGTCGCCCACGCCCATGAATGTGAACAGAGCGACCACGACCAGAAGCAACTGGGCGGCCCGGTACATCAACGCATTTTTCTTCAAAAGCATTTAGTCCCCCGCTCCGACCGCTGGAGCGGTTTGCACGCGTACTGGAACCCGTGCCGGAAGTGCAGCTGCGTTGGGCACGAGTGCCGTGATGGTTCCGAAGATCATGATGATCAGCCCGATCCAAATCCAGGGCACCATGGGATTCAGGTGCGCCTTGATGATCGGGCGTCCCGAGTCTTCGTTCCGGCCTTCGTAGACGATGTACAGATCATTGACCAGGAAAAGATCCTGCGCGTATGTCGGGTAGATGCGCGGAATGGTCTGAGGTTGCGAACTGGCTTTATAAAGCCGGCGTTCCGGGTACATCGTCGTGATCTGCTCGTTGCCCTTGAACACGTTGATGATCGCCCACTCATTGCTGTAGTTGGGATTGTCATCCTGCGTATAAGACTGGCAGACCAGCGTGTACGGGCCGAGATTCATCTTGTCGCCGAAGCCCATCTCTTTTTCGGATTCGCGGTTGAAGGGCGTGCCCAGGATGCCAATGATGACCACCGCCACGCCGAAATGGACGATATATCCGCCGTAGCGCCGCGTGTTGCGGTGCCATAGATGAACCATCGACCCAAAGAGCCCGAAGCCGGTGTGCCGCGAGATGACTTTCCCGCCGCGAACGAATTCAGATACGACCGTGAAGATCACCAGGGACGCCAGCATGGCAGCCATCAGCGAGTAGAAGTACGCGACGTCCTTCCAGGGCCGAACGCCCAGGATCATCATCACAACCCCGATGGCGAGAGCACCTGCCGCCGGCCACTGGAAATTGCGTTTCAGACTTTCGAATGACGTTCTGCGCCAGGCAAGCAGAGGCCCGAGCGCGGTCAGCAACAAGAGAAACAGGGCCACCGGAATCGCGACGTTGTTGTAGAACGGTGCGCCCACCGTGACCTTGTTGCCTTGCACCAGTTCCGAAATCTTCGGGAACCACGTTCCCCACAGCACGACGAAGCAGGCCACCACGAACAGCAGGTTGTTGAACAGGAAACTTGATTCGCGCGAGATGATCGATTCAAGTTTGTGTTCGCTGCGCAGGTGTGATTTGTTGGCGATGTAGAAGCCGGCGAACGTCGCCAGCGTCAGAACCAGGAACCACCCGAACCACTGTCCGATGGAAGATTGCGCGAAGGCGTGCACGGAACTGATGATGCCGCTGCGGGTCAGGAACGTGCCCAGAATCGCCAGCCAGAACGTAGAGAAGATCAGCCACATGTTCCAGGTCTTCAGCATGCCGCGCTTTTCCTGCATCATCACCGAGTGCAGGAACGCGGTGCCCGTGAGCCACGGCATCAGCGACGCATTCTCGACGGGATCCCATCCCCAGTAGCCGCCCCAGCCCAGCACCGAGTAAGCCCAGTGAGCGCCCAGGAAAATGCCGACCGTCAGGAAGCCCCACGTCACCATGGTCCAGCGGCGCGTGATGTGAATCCACTTCTCACCCGGGTAGCGCATGATCAGCGCGCCCAGCGCGAACGCGAAGGGGATCGTGAATCCGACGTATCCCAGGTACAGCATGGGCGGGTGAATCACCATCTCCGGATACTGGAGTAGGGGATTCAGGCCGCTGCCATCGGGAGGAATCTGTCCTTGAAGAATTGCAAAGGGATGCGCGGCAATGTTCAAGAGAAGCAGGAAGAAGACCTGCACTGCGGCGATCACCACCGATGCATAAGCGAACAGCTTCGGATCGGTCTTGTAGCGCAGGCGAAGGACGAAAGCGTAACTCGCCAGAATCAAAGACCAGAAGAGCAGGGAACCTTCCTGCCCCGACCACAATACGGCGAATTTATACGGCCCCGGAAGGTCGCGGTTGCTGTGGTGGTAAATGTAGGCGACCGAGAAGTTGTCGGTGAAGGCGGCGATGACGAGCAAGGCCGAGGCGAGCAGGACCGTGCCGAACACGGCGATTCCGGCGCGACGTGCCGTCTCGCTGAGGTGGTCGGAGCCGGGACCGCCCTGAATCAGTGCAAACGCCCCAACCACAAAGGAATACGCGGCGAGACCAAGCGCCAATAAGAGCGCAAAACTACCAATTTGCGGCAGAGCCATAGAATTCACTTGAAAGATGGGAGGGGAACCCCAACATATTTTTTCAGAAACACGCAGTCAGGGCAACTGGAACCTTGCCCCAGAATCTTTGTGTTCAAGATTTTACAAGCCCCCGAACGTACTCACGGGTACGGAAAATACTCGAAAAACCGGGCCCTCACGAGGCGAGTCCCCGCTCGCCGAGCCTCTATCTTCTCGTCTTCTCTTTAGAGCTAACAGGTGCCGGAAGTACCACTTAGGAGACCGCCCACCCGGCCGCGAAAGTCTCTCCGGTTCGAGGTCTGACCCAGGAATCACCGCTAAACCAGCCTAAAAGGCTAGCGCTCCGTGGCGGTCTTTCGGCCGGCGAAACGCCGTCGTTTCGACTCCACGAAGCGCGCTTATTAAAACAGTCGTATTGCCGAGAAGCTACGCTGACTGCTGTCGCTGGGCCGTGTAGCGGCCACGTACTTCCCGCTCGGCAGAGAGCCAGTATTCCTGATCGCGCCCGGCCGAGCATCCGTTTTCTTCCCAGAGTTCGTAGGCGCGGCGGCGGATTTCTTCGTCGAGATTGATCGGCACGATGTTTTTGCGGGCGTCGGGAGCGGTCGTGCGGACTTCGCGGATCTCCGAAACGCTCGGGATCGAGGTGGTGGTTACGGGCTGCGCGACTGAAGCGCCGTTCGTTTTCTCAGCGCTGGTGCGAGGGGTCTTTGCTTTTGCCATTGGAAACTCCTTACAGATTCCTAAATTAAGAAGTGAGTCGAACTGATGAATGAGCCACATACGTACACTTTCGCCAGATTCGAGCTATGAAGGTTTTGGTTCTGGGCGGATGATGTATTAACTATAAACCGTCGGGCGGTGGATCGCTCGTAAAGAAGAACAAAATTTTGTGATTTCACGTAGCGGAAAGAGGAGTTTTTCCACACTTATTAGGATTTCGTCAGTGAAAATCATGAGAACTAGTTTCCGCGTTGGTGACATTCAGGGGCAACACACGCTCCGCCTTCACGGAGATCACATTGTCCTGATTCTGCAGAATACCCTCCACCATCAGGAACCGGCCCGAGATCAGAAGGATACGGTTCTTTTGTAGAAGATCCGGATGCACGATGGCGTTGGCGATCCCGGTTTCATCTTCCAAGCTGAGAAACACAAATCCCTTGGCCGTGCCCGGACGCTGGCGGGCGATCACGCATCCGCCAATCCGAAGGCGGCGGCCGCTGGGAATGGACTTCAAACTGGCCGCCGGATGAACGCCCATTGCCTGCATTTCGACACGGCGATAGGCCATGGGATGGGGGCCGGTGGTCAGGCCTGTGCCGTGGAAATCGGCAACCAGGCGTTCTTCATAAGTCATTTGTTGCAGCGGGGAAGCGGCGTCAGGTTCAGGAAATTCTTCAAGAAGCGGTCCGGAACGGCGGATCGCTTTTTCGATTTGCCAGAGGGCGTCACGACGGTGGAAGGACAGTTTGGAGTTTCGAGTTTCGGGTTTCGAGTGAGCAGTATCGTTTGCACTCGAAACTGGAAACTCGAAACTCGAAACTGAATTCAGCCCTCCGATTTCCGCGAGCGTGGTGAGTTCGTCTTTGCGTAGTTCGGGGACACGGCGCGTGAGGTCGTGGATCGATTGGAATGGAGCCAGGCTGCGTTCGCGGACCAGCGCCTGGGCTGCGGATTCGCGGAGTCCACGAACATATTTGAGGCCGAGGCGGAGGGCGAGTGTTTTTTCGTCGGTGGCGGACCGGGACGATTGCGGCCGAAAAGCAGGTCCTTCGCTTCGCTCAGGATGACAAGTTTTTATAAGCGGCGAGGGAGGCTGGGATTTCAGATTTTTGATTTCAGATTGCAGATTGGTCGCGTGCTGTGACGTTTGTGGATTGATCGTGTGCTTTGAGCTTCTATAAGAGCCGATTTCATTCCATGGAACTTCCGTGGGAGGGGATGTCTCGGCGGAAGGATCGTAGCCCTGTCCGGCGATGAAACGGTTGACGAGCGTGACGCTGGGTGGGGGAGATTGGATGCCTTCGACCTCAGCGGCTAAAGCCGCGGTCGAATCGGAAACATTTGCGGCGCGGCTGAAGCCGTGCCCTGATACGAACCGGCTATTTTCGGGTTCTGACGTGTCAGGCAAGGTACGGCTGACAGCTGATGGCTGACGGCCGATAGCTTGGGCTTCCCCAACGACCAACGACCGACGACCAACGACCGATTCTTCGCTGGCGACTGACGACTGACGACTGACGACTGATTCTTCGCGACTGGCGACTGTTTCTAACGTGCACAGCCAATCCGATTTCGTCACATCAATCGGCAGAATTTTCAGGCCGTGCCGTTGCGCGTCTTTCACCAGCGTGGCGGGATGGTAAAAGCCCATCGGCTGATTGTTCAGCAGGGCCGCGGTGAAGGCTCCCAGGTAGTGATACTTCAGCCATGCGCTGGCGTAGGCGATCAGCGCGAAACTGGCGGCGTGCGACTCTGGAAATCCGTAGAGCGCGAACGAAGTAATCGACAGGATGATCTGCTCCTGGGCTTCCTGCGCGATGCCGTTGCGCGTCATACCTTCGCGGAGCTTGGCTTCGATTTCTTTCATGCGCGCCTGCGAGCGCTTGAATCCCATGGCGCGGCGGAGTTCTTCAGCTTCGCCCCCGGTGAAATTCGCGCTGATCATGGCGATGCGCAGCAACTGCTCTTGAAACAGCGGAACGCCCAGCGTGCGCGCGAGTACCGGCTCGAGCGACGGGTGCGGGTAGGTGACAGCTTCGCGTCCCTGGCGGCGCTGAAGAAAAGGATTCACCATCTGTCCAACGATCGGGCCAGGGCGGATGATGGCGACCTGCACCACGATGTCGTAAAACTTTTGTGGACGCAGGCGCGGCAGGCACGACATCTGCGCCCGGCTTTCAATTTGAAACATCCCGACGGTGTCGGCTTTCTGCAGGGTGGCGTAGACCTCGGGATCGTCGGGCGGCAAATGCGCGAGGTCGACCTCCTCGTGATAGTCGTTGCGGATGAGTTGGATGGAGTCTTCGAGCACGGCCATCATGCCGAGCCCGAGCAGGTCGACCTTGATGATGCCCATGTCGGCGCAATCTTCTTTATCCCACTGCACAACCACGCGGCCAGGCATGGAGGCGGGCTCGAGCGGGACGACGGAATCTAGCTGTCCCTGGCAAATGACCATTCCGCCGGAATGCTGGCCGAGATGGCGCGGCAGATCCTGCACGGCGGTACAGAGCTCGAAGTATTTGCGCAGGCGTGGATGGTTGAGGTCGAGTCCGGCATCGTGAAGGCGGCGGTCGAGCGCGTCGTTCTCGTCCTTGAATTCCCAGGTCGCGACTGCCGCGGAAATTTTGTTGAGGGTCTCGGGATCGAAACCCATGGCCTTGCCCATTTCGCGGGCGGCCATGCGGTTGCGATACGTGATGACGTTGGCGGTCATGGCGGCGCCGCGCTGTCCGTAAAGCTGGTAGATGTGCTGGATGACGCGCTCGCGCTGGTCGCCGCTGGGTAAGTCGATATCGATGTCGGGCCACTCGCCGCGTTCTTCGGAGAGGAAGCGCTCGAACAGAAGTTCCATGCCAACCGGATCGACGGCGGTGATGCCGAGCGAATAACAAACGGCGCTATTGGCTGCCGATCCGCGTCCCTGGGCGAGGATGTTCTGCTCGCGGCAGAAGCGCACGATGTCCCACACGATGAGAAAGTAGCCGGCGAGATCGAGCTTTTCGATCAGATGGAGCTCGCGCTCGATCTGGCGGCGGGCGCGCTGTTGCAGGTCTTTGCTGTGAAAACCGCTCTGGGGCACGCGGTCACCTGCGAGCGAGATGCCGTACCTCCAGCGTGCGCCTTCATCAGCGCGCTGGCGGAGAAACGACATCATGCTCTCGCCTTCGGGCACGGGGTAGCGCGGGAATTCGTAACCCAGATCGTTGAGTTTGAATTCGAGGCGGGAAGAAAGCTCCGTGGTATTGGCAATTGCTTCCGGAAGATCGGCGAACAATGCAGACATTTCTTCCGGTGTTTTGATGTGGCGCTCAGAATTGCGCGCCAGCAGGCGGCCCGCCGTCATCAACGTGCGTTTGTGGCGAAGGGCGGTGAACACGTCGCAGAGCGGGCGGTCTTGGGTGGTCGCGTAGCAGACGCCATTAGTGGCGAGCAGCGGAAGATGAAGATCGTGCGCGATCTCCACGGCGACGCGGTTGCGCGCCTCCTCTTCGCGGTGATAGTGGCGCTGCAGTTCAACGTAAACATTGGTGGAACCGAAAATGCCGGTGAGGCGATCGACGACACGACGAGCTTCGGCCGGGCCACCCTTTTTTAGCGCTGTAGCGAGTGGACCCTCGTCGCCTCCGGTGAGGCAGATGAGGCCACTTGCATATTGCGCGAGCTCATTTTCAAGAATTGCCCCTTCTTCTTTTCTCTGCGCGCGCAGTTTCATGCGGGTGATGAGTTGGCAAAGATTCTGGTAGCCGGCGCGGGAGGAGACGAGGAGGGGAAGGCGAAAGTCGCCGGAGGATTTCAGATTTTTGATTTCAGATTGCAGATTGGTCGGGAGCGGTGCAGATCGCGGGGGAAAAGCAGGTCCTTCGCTGCGCTCAGGATGACAAGTTTTAGGGGAAGAGTGAGTTTTTGAGAAAGTGTGTGCGTCCTCAGTTAGTTCTGATTTTTCGCTCCCCCAGGTTTTCTCTGTGTCTCTGTGCCTCTGTGGTGAAGAAGTTGGTTGCAGCGAGAAAGACTCGCAGCTTACTTCAGCCCCGATGTGAGCTTTGAGATCGATTTTCTTGGCAGCCAGATGAAACCGCGGGGATCCATACAGTCCATCGCGGTCGAGCAACGCCATGGCCGACAAGCCGCGCGCTGCACACACGGAGATCAGATCCTCAGGCAGAGTGGAACCTTCGAGGAAGCTGAAAGCGGAGCGGGCATGAAGTTCTGCGTACATGGGAGAGCAGGTGTCAGGTCTCAGGTGTCAGGAAAATCAAGCCGCCGGAAAATTTGTTTTGCGATTGATTCCTGTCCGTAAAAGGTTTTGCTTTTCCTGAGACCTGACACCTGAGACCTGAGACCTGCCTCTAGTCATACGTCCCCTCCACGAACCAATGTCCGCTGAGCAGATCGTGCACCAAGCGATAAAGCGCCAAGGAATTTCCAGTGGAGGATTTGCTAGCGACTAGCGACTGGCGACTGACGATTGAATTCTGCCGACTGGCGACTGCTGTTGCGATGTCCCATTCGTCGCGCGCCCAGCCATCCTGTTCCCACCAGTCGCCGGAAGAGCGCCAGGGGCCTGCCATCCAGACGATGTCCCCGTTAATTTCTTTTCGCTTGTTGCAGACGATGTGAGCGGGCTTGCCATCGCGCAACGTGACCGCGGCGCGCAAAGCCGGACGGAAGATACGCAAAGCCGTCACGGGCGCACGCGAAGTGTCGCTCGCGGCATCTTCTTTTTTCCCGGAAGGTTCCACAGGAACGAAGCGTTGCATGCGGAAAGCCTCGGGACGATGGGAATCGAGCAACTGCAAAGAACCGACTTTGTCTTCTCCCACCATGCCAGCTATGCGCGCTAATGTGAGTTCGAGTTTTTCCGGTTCGGGCGTGGGCGGCAGAAAGAGTCCGCCCTGCGTTGTACGTGGCTGCGCCGGCGTGGCCGAGAGGTGCACTTTCAGAATCGGCGCGCCCGGCGGATGAGATTTGAGATCAAGTTGCAGAAGCTTCAGAAAAACTTTGGCATCGAGCATGGGGACGGGGAGTTCGATGGAGCGGATGAAGGTGGAGTTTCGCGTTTCGAGTTTCAAGTTTCGCGTTGCGCGTGGGGCGTGGGCCCCGGCAGCCGCTGCATCAGGTGCTGCCTTGCTGCCAGTAAAATGCATAGGTCCTTCGCTGCGCTCAGGATGACAATTTTTAAAAGTAGAATGTTCGTTTTGCGATGTGCTCGATTCATCGACCGGGATGTCTTCCACAAAATGAAAGCCATTGTCGAGATGCAGTTGCAAGCGCAATTGCTGGGCGGCCAGAGCGCGCGCGGCCAGGCGGGCGCAAAGCTGATCGAGCATGTGCGCGAGCAGAAACGCCAGCGGCTCCAGCAGAACTAATGGATGATCCAGTTCCATGGCCTCTTCAAAAAGCAGCGGCGCTTCCACCGGAACTAGCGTGCGCGCAATCACTCCACGGGCGAGTTGCTGCAAGCCGACGCCGCGCCGGCCCAGGCGCTCGCTGAGCGCGACTTCGGGAAGGGCGCACAGGGCGCGAAAATTACGAACACCCCACAGGTCGAAAGTTTCCAAAAGACGCACGGCTTCTTCGGACGGCTCGGGCGACATCAGTTCAGGAAACAACACGTCCAGCGGGAGATTCCCCATGCGTTCGGCTTCCTTGCCTTCCGCAATCACGGTGACGCCGGAGAAGCCGCGCGCTGCGAAGCGCGCCGTATCGGGGTTGAACGCGGTGGCAACATTGGCTTCGAGCCCGAGATCGGACGTGCGGCGGGCGATGTCGCGTGCGATTTTCGGCAGCGAGCCAAACAGCGACTCCAGCCCGGAAAGATCGAGAATCACCGTGTCGGGCGCAGTGTCTTCCACGCGCGGCGAAAACGATTGCGCGCAATCGAGCAGGGCCGCATGTGCGGCGGTCTCCTGCAGCGCAGAGCGCGGACGCAGCACGATTTCCGTCAAAGCTTCCAGCTGAATTTTCGTCATGCCCGGCTCGATGCCGGAACGGCGCGCGTTTTCGTTGACCGCAAAAACTTTCTGCAGCGGAGGTTTGCCTTCGAGCACGGCGACCGCCTGCGAGCGCAATCCCGGTTCGGCCCGCAGTATGGCTTCGGCAGGAAAGTCGGGAACGAAAATGCAGGCGAAAGGCATGGGGTCAGTCGTCAGTCGTCGGTCATCATTCGCCAGCTGCTGATGGCTGATAGCTTGTGGCTGATAGCTTTCCCGCTTCAGCCACCAGCCACCAGCGATCAGCTATCAGCCATCAGCTTTTTTCATGCGCTCCATGCGGTCTGGGTGGTGAAGACGTTTGCGGATTGCGCCGGCTTGCGATCGTTGCGAGAGCGTTGCACCTCGGCTTGAATTTCAATTTCGGTCAGTAGTTCAGCGTGGGATGGGCTTCTCTCAGTGCAGCTATTTTCATCAGGACAGGTATCGCGGTTACCGGTTGACGAAAGTTCTTCAGAAATCGGGAACGGAGAACTGAGGACTGTCTGCTGACGACTGACGACCGACGACTGACGACTGGTTTTCTTAAGCTCCACCGCCAACGACGCACACGATTGCGCACAAAATTCCGTGCCAATCACCAGCAGAATGGCCGGAGTGTTTTCCACGGCGCGCCGGAAGCGGAACCAGGTGGTCAGCGGGATGCGGCGTGCCATCTTCGGCGCAGTTCCGGCAAGGTCGATGGCAACCATACCGAAGCCGCTGCTTTGCAGCAGTAAATCTGTAGCCCGCAAAGCTTGCTCGACCGGATCTTCCATGCGGCGGCGCTCCCACTCCTCGAGGCTGGCGGGCTGGCGGCGTCTGCGCGACAAGGCAGAAGCTTGCGCGGGCGCTCCGCAACGCACCCAAAGAAGCCTGCCCATGTCCACTCCGGCCGCCGCGGCCGAATTCGGATCGAAGGCATCGCTCACATCGATCAGTGCGCAGATTTCTTCGCGGCGCGTAGCCGCAGCCAGCGCGGAAAGCATCAGGCTGGTGCGTCCGGAAGAATCGGCGCCACTCACTTCGGTTAGACAGCCGCGCGGCAATCCGCCCGTGAGCGCATCAACTTGCCGGATGCCGCTGGAAGCAGTCTCCGGCGAAGGCCGTATCTCCAAATGGGAGGCGGAAGTAATTCCCGCCTGCGGCGACTTGCGCGTCAGTTCTCGTAAAAGGGAAGCGGATTTTGCTTCGAGGACGCCCGCAAAGGCGTGCGTCTCGATCGGTAATAGCGGGGAAGCCATGAGAAATCCTCAAGCCCAGGAGCGGGGCGGCCGCGGCCAAGGCAAGTACTTTCGCTTTTTATTCGCCTACGACTTGAAGATTCTGCTACCGCCGTGAGCGCTTGTCAATAGGGGAAGAAAGCGACTGAGAAATAAGGGGCTGCTGTGGGGGAGTGGATTTTCGAAGGAAGGTTGATCGCCCAAACGGGGGTGGCAAGATGGAACCGCGTGATGATTTGGTTGAGGCAGATCGCCGGTCAGAAATCTTTAAACTTACACACAGGGGTAGTCGCAGCAGGCGTTCTGCACGTACGCCATGCCACCCGCTTATTTCACCTTTTCGTACAAACCAACGCTCGTCACGCTCTTGCCGGGGGACGGCTGCGACTTCGTTGTGATGGTCATTCTGCGTCCATCGGGAGAGACGACACGCCGGCTGGTGGCAATCAACTGCGTACCCCTCATATACGACGCCACGATCGTGCGCGAATCGATACGCTTCAGCGACACAGGAAGCAGAAATCCACGGTCCCCCATGACCGCGGCCTGCTTGCCGTTGTAGCCAGCCACATACTGGGCCTGGGTCTTCGTGCCATTGGCATAAGTCGCGTTTGAATGATACTGGACACCGCGCGCCGTTGCCGTCATCTCGATCGTCATCTGCTTGGGACAAGTGCCCGCCGGATAGACCGAACGCTGCACGTTGAGTTTCCACTCGCCGAGAAAAGGATCCGTTGACGCGGTGGCACGTGTCGCCATCAGTGCTATCGCGATGAGGCAGCAGAGGAGCGTTCTCGTCGTCGCAACCACATGTCGATGTTTCAAGGTCTCGTTCTTCATAAAGGCCTCCTGTGTCAGCGCACAAAACGTGACGGGCTTCTTATCGAAATGATCACGAGAAGGGGCTGCCCTCACGAGGAGCCCCTTCCTCCGATTACAGCGACCGCAGGAAATCCAGCATGGCTTGCTTGTCGGATTCCGACAGGTCGTTAAACCGCTCGACCACTCCGTTCGCTTCCGATGGTCCGTAGGTGTAAGAGCGATAATCCTTCGACGGATTGTCGCCGCCATCGGAAAAGCGCCGTGAAGCGTGATCCTGAATGGCCACGTTCAGATCGCTGGTGCGCCCATCGTGCAGGAAGAACAGGCGCGTGCCGAGTCCCCACAGCGGAGTCGTGCGGAATTCGTCGGGCCCGGCATTGCCTTGCACGATGTTGTCGGCCAGAGTCGCACCCATGTGGTGGACCAGCAAATCTGAAAAGAGATTTACATCTTGTCCGCGCAAGGCAACTGAGTGTGGACCGATTTCCTCAGACGGACTTGCGGGCGCGGGCAGTGCCCGGCGTCTTGAACGACGGAGTGTGGCATAGAGCGCATCCGACCGCGTTGAAGACGTCCTTACCATGCTGCGCGTTGGCGGATTGGGGAGCCGGCTGCGGCGCGTCCACAAAGCGCATGAACTCCGTGAACATCAGCCATGCCGGCATGATCTTCAACGGATTGCTATAGAGCGTGGCGTCGGTGCGCGGCACGTCGAACGGTTCGTAGACCGTGCTGCAGGTAGGATCTTCACTGCGGCCGATGGGGAACGCATCATTGCTGATGCCCATTTCCACGTTGTAGGCTTCGCCCGCGAAAATGGTGATGGATGCGTTCTGTGCCTTCCATCCAAAACGGCTGATGGTGCCGTTGTTCGGAACCATGTTGGGATGGCCCGCGATTCCAAGTTCTCTCTTCTGCTCGCGATTTGCTGCCATGTTCGCGCGAATCGCGGTGTCTTGGATGCTTTCGATCAAGCCAAGCCCGAACAACTGCAGCGGAATGCGGAATGCAATGTTGCGATCCCGCGTGGCCTTCGCGAAGTCTGGCTGCTGGAGCGTGCAGCCGGGCGCATCGGAACGACCTTGCATGCGTGAACAGGCTGTGTACGCCGCCGTCGCGCGTTCCGTCTGGGTTGTACTTGAAACGCACTTCGCGAAACGCTCCAGCGGGCGCTTCAAAAGGCGGAACGGTGTTGGTGCCACCCAGGCGATGGGCAATTTTTTCGGCTGGGTTATGCGCCGGCGAACTACCTCCGATGGCCGGTTGCGAATGACAGATGAAGCATTGATCGGCGTTAAAAACCGGACTCATGCCCGCGGAGTTCACCAGCGACGTGGGCGAGAACGGATTGTTCGGATCAGGATCGGATGGAAGTACGTTTTGGGGTTGTTGCACACACGTGTCGCAAGAGCCCTCCAGTTCCGAAACCCGCAACAGGCTTTCATTGAACAGCGCCGTTTCGTTGTCGTTCAACCCAGGGACCGGAATTGGAATCGCCGTTGCGGGATTCGGCCGCGGGCCCGGATCCTTGGCTTTGAACCACGAGTGATCGTTTTGCGCCAGCATGGCCGAGGTGCCCACGGCCACCATCACCAATGCCCAGGCGGCAAAACTCCTGGTCACGAAGATTTGTCGTTTCATCTTACCCAACCTCCTTGAGACGGATTTGTTCCTGTGAGCGGTGTCCGGGGTGTAGGGGGGAAGTGCGGGCCGTCTCTGGGTTGGGTATCTCTGAATCCGATCTGTCCAGTGAAAGGCCGTCCCCGGTCTTTGGCTCTTCATCTTTAACTGCGGAAAACAGACCTTGAAAAGGTCCAAGAAAAATTTCTGTTCAAAGATTCATCTGTTTCAGGGCACCAGGTCGGCAATCATTGACGAAGACGCCCACCGGACGCTATCTTTGCGGCAATCTGGTCGTGACTGTGTGGGGCGTGTGTCGGAACTGCCAAGTCAACCGGTTACCGAATTACTCGTTCGTTGGCGGGCAGGAGACCAGGAAGCCCTCCAGCGCCTGATCCCTCTTGTTTATCAGGAGTTGCGCGACATCGCACGACGCCAGTTGCGGGCCGAACGTCCCGGTCATACTCTGCAGAGCGCCGCTCTGGTCCATGAAGCGTATCTGCGGCTGGTTGACCAGAGACCGTTCGAAACGCGCGACCGCGCACACTTCCTGGCGGTGGCCTCCCGGCTGATGCGGCAAGTTTTGGTTGATCACGCGCGGCAGCACGGGGCAGTCAAGCGCGGAGCCGATCAGCGTGTCGAACTCGATGTTTCCGTCGATCTTCCGCACGTCCCGCAGATCGAGATGGTTGCCCTGGACGACGCCTTGAAAGCGCTCGCTGAAGCTCGACGAGCAGCAGGCGCAGATCGTCGAACTGCGCTTTTTCGGCGGGCTCGCCGTCGAAGAGATCGCTGAAGTTCTTGGGAGCTCACGGTCTACCGTTAAACGCGAATGGAATATTGCTAAGGCATGGTTGTCGCGAGAAATGCAGCGAGGCAGGGATGGATCCGCAGCAACAGTGGCAGAAGATTAAAGAGATCGTTGGCACCGCACTGGAGCGAGATGCAGCGTCGAGGGCCGAGTATCTTGACCAGGCTTGCGAGCACGATCCGTCGCTGCGCGCAGAAGTGGAATCCCTGCTGTCGGCTCATGCTCGGGCCGACGGTCTCTCGGAACATCCCCTGGCCACCGCTTTGCTCGATGTCATTCCCGCCTCTCGCACCATTGGCCCTTACCTCCTGATTCACGAGATCGCGGTCGGCGGCATGGGACAGGTGTGGTTGGCTGAGCAGGCTGAACCCGTACGGCGCCGAGTGGCCCTCAAGGTCATTCGGCCCGGCGTTTATAGCGCCACTCTTCTCCGGCGCTTTGATGCCGAGCGCCAGTCACTCGCCATCATGGATCATCCCGCCATCGCCAAAGTCTTCGACGCGGGCACCACCCCAAACGGGCAGCCATACTTTCGCGATGGAATACGTGGACGGCCTGCCCATCACTGACTATTGCGATCAGAAAAAGCTTTCTATCCCGGACCGCCTGCGACTCTTCCAGCAGGTTTGCGAGGGTGTGCAGCACGCCCATCAGAAAGCCATCATTCACCGCGACCTGAAGCCCTCCAATATTCTCGTGACCGAAGTCGATGGCAAACCCACACCTCGCATTATCGATTTCGGTCTGGCCAAGGCGATTGCACCTACGCAGCCAGGAGAGACTCTCTTCACGCGGCTTGGCGACTTCCTGGGCACGCCCGGATACATGAGCCCCGAGCAAGCCAGCCCTTCCGCACAAGACATCGACACACGTACAGACATCTATTCGCTGGGAGTGATTCTTTACGAGTTGCTGACCGGGTATTTGCCGCTGGATACGGCATCCTGGAAGAACCAGCCGATTGATGAAGCCCTTCGCCGTCTGCGGGAAAACGATCCGGAACGTCCCAGCACAAAAGTCAGCGGCAATCGCGAGACTTCGACCGCGCGTGCCACCGCTCGTTCGACAGAACCGGGCCCGCTGGTCAGCACATTGCGCGGCGATCTCGACTGGATCACTCTGAAGGCGCTTGAAAAGGATCGGGCGCGCCGCTACGGCACAGCATCCGAACTTGCTGCCGATATCGGACGGTATCTGGAACACCGCCCCGTGATCGCACGGCCTGCGAGTGCGGGTTACCGCTTGCAGAAGTACGTCAGGCGGAACCGCGTAGCGGTAGCTATCATTGGGGCGACTGCCGCTGTGCTGATCGCTTTCGCAGTGATGCAGACGGTGGAACTTCGCAGAATCACTCGCGAGCGTGATCGCGCGGACCGGGTTACCGAGTTCATGACGAACATGTTCAAGGTGTCGGACCCCAGCGAAGCTCGCGGCAATACCGTCACTGCGCGAGAGATTCTGGACAAATCTTCCAAAGAAATCGATGCCGGGCTCGCGCATGATCCAGAACTCCAGATTCAGCTGCTGAACACCATGGCCAATGTGTACGTCGGCCTGGGATTATTTTCGCGAGCGCAGTCGATGTATGAGAATGCGATAGCTACTGGCCGCCGCTCCGGAGAATTAACAAATCCGGCAACTCTGAATGCGATGTCAGGGCTGGCTTCTGTCCTGCGAAGGCTGGGAAAATACTCCGAAGCGGAAAGTCAGTTGCGGGAAATCATTGCCGTGCAAGGCCGCGTTGCGGGTCCGAACGATGAAGCGACGCTGCGATCGACGCGGCTCCTGGGCTCCACGCTGAAGGGCGAGGGTAAGTTGCAGGAGGCAGAAACCATCGAACGCGAGGTCCTTGAGGCCGATCAGCGCAGCCTGGGAAGAACGCACATGGAGACGCTGCTTTCGATGAACGAACTGGGCAATATTCTCGACCGCGAAGGTCGAATGGCAGACGCCGAGAATCTGTATCGGCAGGCTTTGGACATTGGACGACAAAGCCTTGGCCCTGACCATCCCCAGACACTGGTGATTGCCTCAAGCCTGGCTGGGGTGATCGGAGAACAGGACCGTCTGGACGAGGCGGAGAAGTTGGAGCGTGAGATTCTGTCAACCCGGTTACGCCTGCTCGGGCCAGACCATCCCGATACTCTGCTGGTGGAGCACAACCTGGCAAACAATCTCGATTACGCCGGACAATATGCGGAGGCAGAGAAACTCTATCGGCAAACCCTCGAGGGGCAACGGCGCGTGTTGGGCCCGGAGGCTGCCGAAACCCTCAAGACCATGCACAATCTTGCCGCCACCATGGGCAGAGAAGGGAAAAGAGCGGAAGCTGAAAAACTGCAGCGGGAAACTCTCGAACTTCGTCGCCGACGTTTGGGTCCCGACCACCCAGACACTTTGGATACGCTCGGCGAATTGGCCATGACGCTTTCGCATGAGAAGCGGTTCGATGAGGCGGGGAAATTGCTCTCGGTGCTTGCCGAAGTTTCGAAACATCCTCAAGAACCGGAAAAGGCCGCCAGCGCGTCGTATTACCTCGCAGGTGGAGCTGCCATCGCGGGAAGGAATGACGACGCCCTGAAGTATCTTCATCAGTCGATCGAACAGGGGTTTACGGATATCAGTTACATGCAGAAGGACGAAGACTTGAAGAACCTGCACAACGATCCTCGCTTTGCGGCACTCATTCAGGAGACGAATACGCGACTCGCTGCTGCGGTCAAAAGCAAGTAAGTCGCTTTCCTGCCAAAATATGCGAGTCGGCGCGGAAAGACGCTCCTGCTTGTCACGCACCCGAGCACTGCGCTGCCCCATACAGAGCCAAATCGAGAATCGAGCTTAGCGGCTTCGCGAAGGAATCGGACAGACCAACTCGCGACCAGAACTCAGAATCGCTCACTTCGACAATTCCTCGAGCCAGCTGTGGAAGCCACTAAAAACCAACATTACGCTCGCTACCAAGGAAGTTTTCATCTGGAGGACTATAATGATCGGGAAGCTTCTGTATGCAGAAGGGGAAGGTGCGGCTGACCGTCGTTTCGAAAACCGGCAAGGAAGCTTAGACGGCGCCTGATTCCTCGGCCCAATCAAAAATCCCATCCTCAGCCACTTCGTTTTCCGCGGATCCCTCAAGGGTGCTGTGGGCGCGTGCTTGAGATTGCTCTCAGTCCCAAGGCACAACACTGTGCGATTGTGATCAGATAACAGACCACGCGTGTGGTAACAACAAAGCTATGGCTATACGGCAGTGCTTGCAATGCGGTGGTGAACTCGTCCTGGCTTTTCGTCCGAGCGAAATCGGCCGACCCATTCCAGGGACCGCAAGGGTGATCAAATCCAACGCTACTTGGAGATGCAGCACCTGCGGACAAGCTTTCACTTCAGATCAACTGCGCGCCGGAAAACGCGCTGCGACAAGAGCAGTCGAGCAAGCGTGACACCGTCCAGGCAAAATTACCGACCACAACCAGTCTCAACAAAGGAGAAACTGAATGGCTGAAATACCAGGGAAGGTCGAGGAGATGAAAACAAAAGGGCCGTCTCCGTCGGACAACAAACTCGCGGTAAACCGAATGGCCAACAAGCAGAGGAAAAAAAGAGCGCACCGACGCAATCTCAGGAAGTCGAACGCGAATGGGTGAGGAATGATATCGGAGCGGGCGTTAGCGGATGATAGTTGGTAGCGCTACCGGGAATCGAACCCGGGTTTGAAGATTGAGAATCTTCCGTCCTAACCCCTAGACGATAGCGCCCCAGGTGAGGCTGATTATAACAAAGGCGCTAGCAGCGCGGAATTTCCGCGCGCTGCCATCGTGACGGACTTCACACGCGAAGCGTGGTAGCGCGCCGAATCTACTTGGGGCTCTCCAGGCGGTAGCCGATTCCGCGCAGCGTTTTCAAATAGCGAGGGTGCCGCGGGTCGGTCTCGATCTTCTCGCGCAGTCGGCGCACGTAGACATCGACCGAGCGCGGCGTGACGAAGGCTGTTTCTTTCCAGACCGAGTCGAGCAACTGATCGCGGGTAAAAACGCGACCGCGGTGGACCGCGAAATATTCCAGCAGCCGAAATTCACGAACGGTTGTCAGCACAGTGCGTCCTTCCACCCGCACCGTCATCGACGAGGCATCGATTTCCAGATCCCCGACTTTCAATACGTCGTCGGGCGGGGTTTCCTTTTGGCTGCGCAGCACGGTGCGGACTCGAGCCACGAGTTCGCGCGGGCTGAAGGGCTTGGTGATGTAGTCGTCGCCGCCCAGTTCCAGGCCTTTTACGCGATCGGACTCGGCGGATTTCGCGGTCAAGAAAATCACCGGGGTGCGAGCCAGGTCGGGGGTCGATCGAATCTGGCGGCATAGATCGAAGCCATCCGAACCCGGAAGCATGACATCCAGAAGAAACAGGGATGGCGGTTCCCGGCGCGCTTCCGACAGGGCCGCCAGGCCGCTCACGTAGGTCTGCACATCGTAGCCTGCGGCTTCCAGGTTGTGCCGCAGGAGCAGCGCGATGTCCTCTTCATCTTCGACCACGAAGATGCGCCCACGCGTCCCTGCATCCGGGCTGAACTGTGCCGTACCAGACATCGTGGGTTCGACTTCGGGGACCATGGGCGCGTTGGAAACTTCGCGTCGGCTAAAAATCGGTCTCTCGTGACTCTAGGATCTAAATGTTTCGCAGGTGTTTCGCGACTGTTAACGCTTGGTTAATTTGCAGGCTGTGAACTGGGAGAGTTACCGGTCAGATCCGACCGTTCGTTTCGGAAGATGGCGCAGCGTGTGTCCTTCAATCAGGCTGTAGAGCTCTTCGGCGAGATTTTTGGCATGATCGCCGGAGCGTTCCAGGGCCTGCGCCATTAGCAGGACATCGAAGCCGAGCGAATCTTTCTGGCGCGAGTTGTCGGTAAGGTAGCGCTGGAACATCGCGTGGCAGATGTTATCGAGTTCCGCGTCCATGCGGAGCACCTTGCGTGCCGTATCGACATCGAGCGAAATGAAACCGCGATGAATGTCCTCCAGCATGTCGTGGAGGATCGCCGCCATCTGGATGAGGTGGCGCACGTCTGCGGCGGGCAGTTGTCCGCTGCGTGTTTGTACGCGCTGCGCAACGCCCATCACCAGGTCGCCGATCCGCTCCAGGTCGGTGATGCACTTCAGGCAGGCCAGTAGCTGCCGCGCTCTGGTCTCGTTGACGCGCGTGATCGCGCCCGGAAGTTGCTCGTCGATCTGGCGCTCGATCTGGTCGAGTTCCTTTTCGCAGTCGCGAATCGCGAGAAATGCCATGCGGGAAGAATTCGTCAGCAGATCCTGCACATTGAATGTCGCATCGCGCGCAATCAAGCACGCTTTCAAGGTCATCCGCATGAGCTCGGCTTGGGTGCCGTGGGCTTTGAGGCGCGCAAGTTTACCGTCTTTCTTCGTTGCCGCCGACTTCTCTTCTGCTCGGTCCGGGTCGATCTTCGCCGGGCGGGTTGTTTTCTGTGCCATTGCGCTTTGTACGCGGGAAGCCACTGCGAATCTAAACAGATATTGTAAATAGCAAGTGTGAATAAATGGTTAAAACCAAAGTCTCGGGTGACGTGGTATTGAAGGTCTGATGACAGCAGCGTTTCTGCCGCATGAGTATAATTTTCGGTTCCGGATTGCATGAACTCTGAAAAGCGGCAATATTTTGTGCCGCAGTTAAGGAAAAACGACAAATGCAGGAGACCAGCCAGCAGTACATCAAGCGGATTCTCGGTTATCTCGACGGCCAGGATCCATGGAAAGTCCAGAAGAGCACGGGCAAGAAGCTCGAGAAGGCCATCAAGCATCTCAGTCAGAAGGAAATGCGCAAACGACTTGCGCCCGGGAAGTGGTCGATCGCCGAGATTCTCGCCCATCTCGCTGATACCGAGGTCGTCGCCAGCTGGCGCATGCGGCTGATTCTGGGCCACGACGGCACGCCGATCCAGGGGTTCGATCAGGACGTGTGGGCAAAAACGTTCCGCTATGAAGACCAGGATCCGGACGAGTCTTTGAAGACGTTCCGGGTATTGCGCGAAAGCAATCTGTCGCTGCTGAAGCACGTCCCTCGGGAACTCTGGAAGAACCACGGCATGCACTCGGAACGCGGCAAGGAGACCATCAGCCACATCGTGCAGCTTTATGCCGGCCACGACCTGAATCACTTGCAGCAGGTCAAGGCCATCGCCTCATCGCAGAAGAAGAAGTAGGAAACTACAACGGGGGGGCGAACGCTGAACGGTGAGGGAGCGCATCGACTCTATGGATCTTCAGCGACATTTCCGGCAGTTAGCGAATTACGACGAGTGGGCGAATCTTGAGGTGATCACCGCGTTGCGTACAGCTGGGCGCCCTTTGGAGCGCTCGCTCAAACTCACCGCGCACATTGTGGCGGCCGAGTACGTTTGGCTGACCCGCATCCGGCAATCATCGTCGCCCTATCCGGTCTGGCCGGAACTCACGCTGGAAGAATGCGCCAAAGCGGTGCCAGCGCTGGCAAGGAGCTGGAAGGAAATCTTGACCAGCGCTGACGTTTTGGATCGCTCGGTGCACTACAAGAACAGCAAGGGCGAAGAGTACGACAGCCTGGTGCGCGACATCCTGACGCATGTGTTCATGCACTCTGCCTATCATCGCGGCCAGATTGCCGCCGATATGCGGCAGAACGGAGTCGTGCCCGCTTACACCGATTTCATCCAGGGAGTGCGTAAGGGTTTGGTCGAGTAGAAAATCCCTTGAAGGTATTCGCTCACAGTACGACCCTCAGTGATCTTTTCGCCGCCAGGGGCTCAGACGTACGATCGACCCAAGACAAAAGTGCTAGACCTCCTGATGGAAAGGCGGACAGCGAAGAGCTGTCCGCCTTTTTGATGGACGATGTGTAGCGCGGGCGCCCTCGCCCGTGGCTTTTGACTTTGAGCCGACAATGCCCGGAATCAACTTCGATTACTGTACCCAAATGTTGCCAACCGCCGTTTGCGAAAGTCGGTGACGTCGTCACCCTCTTTGCGTACGAAAGCTTCCTCCTCGGCCCATGCTGCCGACTCTTTCTGCTGTAATTCTTCCAGCAGGCGGGTCGCGCACGCAGAACAACAGAAGCCCGCGACGCGCTGACATGTACTGTCGCCCTCATTGCAGCCGTTCTCAAACTTGAAAATCGAGGGCTTCGCCTCGCAAATTTCGCAGAGATTGGGCGCGTCAGAAAAAAGCGGATCGAAAGTGGAGAACGTTAGTTGAGCGCGCATCGTGCACCTCGTTTTCTTCAGCGCCGCACGGCGCCAGAATTTGTTACCAGACTCCCGTAGCCAGGTATTCATGAATCGACGACGCCGCGCGCCGTCCGGCGCCCATGGCCAGAATGACGGTGGCGCTCCCTGTCACAATGTCTCCACCAGCAAACACGCCCGTGCGCGACGTTCGCTGCGTTTCGGCATTCGCGGAGATGTAGCCGCGCTTGTTGGTCTCGAGGCCGGGCGTCGTGCTCTGCACGATCGGGTTCGCGCTGGTGCCGATCGCCATGATGGCAACCGACAGCGGTAACTCGAATTCCGATCCCGCGATGGGCACGGGCCGCCGTCGCCCCGATGCGTCCGGTTCTCCCAACTCCATGCGGACGCAACGTGCGGCGCGCAGCCAGCCCTTATCGTCAGCTAGGAATTCCACCGGCGCGGTCAGCACCTGAAAGTCGATGCCTTCCTGCTTGGCATGCTTCACTTCTTCGGCGCGGGCCGGCATCTCGGTCTCACTGCGGCGGTACAGCACGAACGCCTTGCCGGCGCCAAGGCGCAGGGCCGAGCGAATCGAGTCGAGCGCGGTGTTCCCGCCGCCGATCACGGCAACGTTCTTGCCGACGAGATCGACCATCGGCTCGTCGTACCGCGGAAATTCATAGGCGTGCATCAGGTTGATGCGCGTGAGGAATTCATTGGCGGAGTAGACGCCGTTCAGATGCTCTCCCGGGATCCCCATGAATTGCGGCAGCCCGGCGCCCGTGCCGATGAAGACCGCGTCGTAGCCTTCCTCCTGCATCAGTTCATCGATCGTCACCGTGCGTCCGACAACTACGTCAGTTTCGAACTCGACGCCCATCGCGCGCATGTAGTCGACTTGCTCGCGGATGATCTTCTTGGGTAACCGGAATTCCGGAATGCCGTATACCAGGACGCCGCCGACTTCGTGCAACGCCTCAAACACGTGGACTTGATGTCCTCGCTGCACAAGATCGCCCGCAGCTGTAAGGCCGGATGGTCCGCTGCCCACGATGGCGACTTTCTTCCCCGTCGCCGGTGCCGGCTTAACGTTTTTCACATCCAGATGCTGCTGCTCGTAGTCGGCGACGAAACGCTCGAGGTATCCGATGCCGAGCGATTGGACCTTCTTGCCCATCAGACAACTGCCTTCGCAGTGATCTTCCTGCGGGCAGACACGGCCCGTGATCGCAGGCAGCACGTTGTCCTCGCGGATCTTTGCCGCGGCCCCCATGAAGTCGCCGGCGACAATCAGCTGCACGAACTCCCGCACCTTCACGCCCACCGGGCATTTATCGGTGCACGCAGGCTTCGCGCATTCCAGGCAACGCAACGCTTCCTGGCGCGCAAGTTCGGTGGAGTATCCGAGATTGACTTCCGTGAAATTGGTGGCGCGCGCCTGTGCCGGTTGTTCCAGCATGTGCTGGCGCGGCATCTTCATGCGCTCTTTTAGGGGGAACGGATTCAGGGAGGGTGTCTTTACGGGAGGCGTCATTTTGCACCTCCGCTTTGGGCGCAAAGGTGTTCAAGTTCTTGCCGCACCGAATCGCGTTTTGCTTCAAGTTCATTCTGGAAGCCGGCCATCGACTTGCGCTCCGCCTCCCGGTACATCGAATTGCGTTGCACCAGCACCTCGAAATTTACGCGATGCGCGTCGAACTCCGGGCCGTCGACGCAGGCGAATTCGCTCTTGCTGTCGATGAGCACGCGGCATCCGCCGCACATGCCCGTCCCATCGATCATGATGGGGTTCAGGCTGACCACAGTACGGATGTGCGCGTCACGCGTTACATCGGCCACCGCCTTCATCATCGGAATCGGCCCCACCGCCAGCACCAGGTCGATGCGCGTTCCGAACTTGATCAGTTGCCGAAGCTTGTCGGTGACGAATCCCTTTTCCGAGTAGCTGCCGTCGTCGGTAGTGACCAGCAGCGTGTCGCTGACCTCAGCCATTTCCTGTTCGAGGATGACCAGTTCCTTATTGCGCGCGCCCACGATCGAGATCACCCGGTTGCCGGCTTTCTTGAGCGCCGCCGCCGTGGGGTAGGCCATCGCCGTGCCCACGCCGCCGCCGATCACAACTACCGTCCCGAAGTTCTCGATCTCCGACGGTTTGCCCAGCGGACCGACCACATCGAGAATGCGGTCCCCGGTCTCAAACGAGTTCAGCAGGTGAGTCGTTTTCCCAGCCGACTGTACGCAGATGTTGATGGTGCCCTGCCCCGGGTCAGACCGCTCGATGGTCAGCGGAATCCGCTCGCCGTTCTCGTAAAGGCGCAGGATGACGAACTGTCCGGGCCGATGCTTGCGGGCAATGCGCGGAGCTTCAATCACGAACCGCTTGATTCCAGGGGCAATAAAGGCCGCATGAAGTATTTTGAACACAGGCACCCCGTATGTACTCACGATGATTGTGGGGGAGGGATGTCATTGAGGGCTGTGATGTGGGTCACGAGGAAGGGCGAGGCCGGTCACGGAGAGTAACCGTAGCGCCGGCGTCCCGCCGGCAATCGTGAGGGCATCTGGCACTCGCACATCGTGCTCCTGCCTCGACAGCGGGCGGGGACGCCCGCTGGACTGCCGGCGGGACGCCGGCGCTACGAAAATCCGGCGCTACGGCGCTTCCGGCTTAAAGATCAGACCCTGGCTGGTCCGCCCGTTCATCACCGCACTCAAAGGCGACTCGAACCGCAGATGCCGCACGCAGCCGTCTTCTTCGAGCGCCGGCGTGTCGGCCAGCCACTGCCAGTCGACGAAGCCCTCACCTGCATCCGGATTCACCGTGAAGTACCCGACTTGAAACGCGGTGAGGTTCTGAAAAAAGTGGCTCCCTTGCGATGGAGTCACGCGGAAATCGCGGAACCCGGCTTCCACGATGACACGGGCTCCTGAGATCTCATCCCACTCGACCGGAATGCCGAGCCACGGTTCGGTGGACCCCCATCGTCCCACGCCGATCAACAGATAGGGGCGTCCTTGAGCAGTAAGCTTTGCATTGAGGTGGGCGACCCCGCCGGCGACTTCTTTGCTGCGGGCGCGCTCGAAGCGGTGAAAGTCCACCACCACGACGTCGTGCAGATCGGTAATGCGTCCATTGCCCAGCACCTTGGAACTCTGGCAGACCAGTCGCTCGGGCTCGACTTCTTCCAGCCTCAGTTCTTCGCCTTCACGCGAAAGCACGAGCGGCCGTACTTGCAGGAATCCGAAGTCTGCCGGATCGCCTGGCTTTTGCGGCAACCGCGCGGCGAATTCGATCTCGACGGGACGCCCAAAGGCGTCCTCTCCCATCTTCGTAAGGTGATCGAGCAGCGGCGCCAGCGGGAAGACATCGTGCTTGAGGATCGGCGCGAAACTGACCAGCCGGCTGCCTGCGCGGCTCACGCCGTCGTACACCATGTGATTGTCGGCAGAGTACGTCGAGGCTACCGAATACAGCGTGCCATCTTTTTCCGCGGCATCTAGACCGAAGCGGACTTCGCGCAGGCTGGCGGCCCGATCATCGTCCGCTGCCTCAGAATGATTCAGTTCCAGCGCCCAGAAATCCGATTGCGAATTGCTGAGGATATCTTCCACGGACGAGAACTGCAGAATGTGCCGGGGATAGCGCGGGCAAAACGTCAGACACTTGCCGCCATCGACCACCGCGCGCCCCAGACCCAGTGCCACCGCCGCGACGCCATCGTGAAAATTCATCGGCGGCACAGGATAGAAGTTGTAGGATCGCGCCACGCCCGAAAAATCCGGATAGAAGCGCGGACCATGCGGCGCTCCCACAACTTGCTGCAGGATGACCGCCATCTTCTCTTCTTCCAGGCGGTAGGGCGTCGCCCGCACGTAGGCCTTCGCGTGCTGGCTGAAGGTGGAAGCGTAGACCCGCTTGATCGCTTCCAGCAGACAGTCGAGCCGCGCCGAAAGATCCGGTTGGTGGTTCGCCAGCATGAACGTTTCGTAGACGCCCGTGAAGGGCTGGTACTGCGAGTCCTCCAGCAGGCTAGAAGAGCGGACGGCGAGCGGGTAGTGCACCTCGCTGAGAAATTCGAGTAGTTGGTTGCGCACTGCGGAGGGGAACGAGGCTTCCAGAAAGCGAGACTCAATTTCAGAATCATCCGCGCAGTTCAGCGCGAACTCGGCAAGATCGTTCTCGCTCAGAAAAAGATCGAACACATCGGTGGCCAGCACCACCGCCGGCGGGACGCTCACGCGCACGTCTGGAAAGATTCGCGAGAAGCGCTGCCTTCGCAGCAGATGCCGCATGAACGCCAGGCCCCGCGCCTTGCCACCCAGCGAACCCACGCCAATACGCAGGAAAAACGAGTCGGTGGCGGCCAGCGCTGCCGGGTTGAAATCCGCGATCAGGACTTCGCTCTGTTCGCTGCGGTAGTCGGCAATCGACTCGATGAGGTCGTTACGCAGATGCTCGGTGCTCGCGAAATCCGACACCTTGCGCGGACGCAGCTTCTGCGCCAGCGCAAATTCGGTGCGCGCCATCAGCCAATGCGAAAAATGATTGCGCTGCGCGTGATATGCCACGCTCTCCGCGGGGACTTCCTGCAGCATGGTCTCAAGGCTGCTCAAGTCTGTGGCCCGGCCGACTTCTGACAGATCGGGCAGCCGGAAAACGAAGTCCCCGAAACCGAATTCCTCCATCAGCACCTGGCGCAAGTCAGCCATAAGCGTGGGCGAACGCTTGCGCAGGAACGACAGCTTCTCGGCGTGGGCGCGTTCGCGAAATTGCGTCCGACTGGATTGCAGAACAATGGGCACATCGGGCACTTCGTTCCGAATCAAATGTGCCAGTTCGAAGCCGGCTTCCGCGCTCAGCTCATCGCGCCGCGGGAACTCGATGTCCGACACGACTCCAAGCAGGTAGTCGCGGTACTGCATCACCAGTTCTTCGGCTTCTTCATAGCTCGACGCCAGCAGGATCTTGGGCCTCGCCCGCATGCGTAACAGCCGGTGGGCAACGTTGATGCCCTCGCGAATGACTCGCCGCGACTGCGAGATCAGCTCCGTGTAGATGACCGGCAAGAACGAGGAGTAGTAGCGAATATTGTCTTCCACCACGAGGATGATGGGAACCCCGATAGCCGTCGTATCGGGAGTGGCGTTGCGCTTGTCCTCGACATATTTCACGATCGCGATCAGCACGCGCACGTTGCCCTGCCACAGAAACACGCGTTCGATCTCGCTGTGGGGATTGCGCGCGACAAAATTCTTGAGCTCGCGATAGTCGTAGGCGAGCACAACAATCGGGATATCGAGCCCGGCCGCCCGGATCTCACGTGCCAAGCGCGCCGCATCCATATCTCCGACTTCGAGATTCGTGACGACCAGGTTGAAGCGTGGTTGTGACCGCACCATCGCCAGTGCTTCCCAGCCCGTCGAAACCTGCGTGATGCTGGGAATCTGTTGCAGATTGAGTTCTAACGACTCGCCGATCAGCAATTCGTTTAGACGGCCGTCTTCTTTCAGGATGAACGAGTCGTACAGGCTCGACACGAGGAGGATGTCGCGCACGCGGAAGGGCATCAGGTTCTCGAAGCCTTCGAAAAGTCGCTGCGCGTCGATGGTCGTGTCGAGTGTCGCCGGCTTCGTGATCATCGGGGATTCATACATATAAAAACAGGCGGGGAGGAGTTCGTCCATCCCCGCCTGAGTCACAAATTCCGCCGTGAGGGCGAGGACGCCCTCACGACTGCCGGCGAGACGCCGGCGCTACGAACTACACCAGGCCCTGATCCAGCATCGAGTCGGCCACCTTCAGGAAGCCGCCGATGTTGGCGCCGTTGACCAGGTTCCCGGGCGTGCCGTACTTCTCGGCCGTCTGGAAGCAGTTGTCGTGGATCGCGATCATGATCTTGTGCAGACGATCGTCGACTTCTGCGCGCGTCCAACTCAAGCGGGCGCTGTTCTGCGCCATCTCGAGACCAGACGTCGCCACGCCGCCGGCATTCGCGGCCTTCGCCGGCCCATAGAGAATCTTGTTCTCCAGGAACAGCTTGGTCGCTTCCAGCGTGCTCGGCATGTTGGCGCCTTCGGCCACGACCTTGATGCCGTTCTTCAGCAGGTTCGCGGCATCCTTGGCGTTGATTTCGTTCTGCGTGGCGCTCGGGAACGCGCAATCCGCCTTGATGTTCCACAGCGGGTTGTGGTCCGACTTCATATCGGTCGCCATGAAGATTGCCTTCTTGAACTTGTCGGCGTAGTCGCGGATGCGGCCGCGACGCACGTTCTTCAGTTCCATGATGTAAGCGAGCTTCTCGCGATCGATGCCGTCCGGATCGCAAATCACGCCATTCGAATCCGATACGGTCATGGGCTTCGCGCCCAGATCGAGCAGCTTCTCAATGGTGTATTGCGAAACGTTGCCGCTGCCCGAAACCAGGCACAGCTTGCCTTCCAGCGTTTCCTTGCGGGTCTTCAACATCTCGGCGGCGAAATACACGCAGCCGTAGCCGGTCGCTTCCGGACGAATCAGCGAGCCGCCCCAGTTCAGGCCTTTGCCCGTGAGGACGCCGGTGAATTCATTCCGCAGCCGCTTGTACTGTCCGAACAGGAAGCCGATTTCGCGGCCGCCCACGCCGATGTCGCCGGCCGGAACGTCAGTATCCGGTCCGATGTGGCGCTGCAGTTCGGTCATGAAGCTCTGGCAGAAGCGCATGACTTCGTTGTCGCTCTTGCCCTTGGGATCGAAATCCGATCCGCCCTTGCCGCCGCCCATGGGAAGCGTGGTCAGCGAGTTCTTGAACACCTGTTCGAACGCCAGGAACTTCAGGATGCCGAGCGTCACCGAAGGATGGAAGCGCAGCCCGCCCTTGTAAGGGCCGATGGCGCTGTTCATCTCGATGCGGAATCCGCGATTGACCTGGATTTTGTTCTGATCATCGAACCAGGGAACGCGGAACATCAAAACGCGCTCGGGTTCGACCACGCGCTCGAGGATGCGGGCGTCCCGATATTCGGGATGGCGCTGCAGCACGAGCCGTAGTGATTCGAATACTTCCTGGACTGCCTGGTGGAACTCGGGCTCGGCCGGATTCTTGGCCTTCACCTGAGCCATGACTTGTTCAATGTAGTCGCCTGAAATCCTGGTTTCGGACGGCGTCAGCGTGCCTGCACTCATATCGATAAACCTCCTTGATGTATAAGGGCTGCGGTCGGTAACTCTACACCTTCAGGCGCCCCTCGGCGAACGCATTTGCCGGGAGCGTCCAGAACTCCTTTATTCCTTCGGACTCCTATTCCACATGGGTACTTGTGGATTCCAGTTGTGTACGTCCTTCTGAAAATCACGTTTCTCGCGGACGGTGGCTGCCACCAGTTCCGGCTGCTCCGCGGGGGCCGCGACAATGGCCAGGTAACTGTCAACTTTGCTCTTGAGTTCGGGATCGGAAAAGAACTCGGTCAACTGGGAACGGCGTACTTCTCCATGCCCCTCACACAGCGGGCACCTTACTCGGTCGCGATGATCGCTCATGAGATGTCTACCTCAAAACAGGACTTTGGGGGTCCCTAGGCAGGCCAGCGGAACGCCAACCCATAGGCGATTAGACGATGCGGCAGAAATCGCGGCAGTGACTCGAGCCACACCGGCTTGTGAGGTACCTCACATCGCTGGCGGATCAATGAAATCGCGGTCCGACGAAGAAACCTCTACCTTTGCAAGCCAATACCGCTGTTTGAATCCTATCCCCGCAACGTGGATCTCGCGGATTCGAAAGTGCAAGATGAGAACTTCCGGATACTCTCGCGGCTCTATTGACAGAGCCAGCCCCGTCCATTAATTTGAACGCCTGCGCGGCGGTACTTGCCTGGCCTTCTGCGCACGTGTGGGGGCGGACACTCTTGTCGGCTAGAACTGAATATTAAGAGGCATGCGGGGGTAGCATAGCTTCGGTAATGCGCCGGGATACCCTCCCGGAGATGGTGGTTCGAAACCGCCCTCCCGCCCCAACTCCTCACATCGCGGAAAGCAGCAAGATCTTTGGAACTGGAGCTTGAGCCGTTGGCAATTGGCACCTAGCACTTAGCCATCACGGTTTCGCCAGGTAACCAGCCGGCACTGGCTAAACGCCAAATTCTAACTGCTAAGTGCAGCTCAAGAACTTCTCAGCGCGCCCGGGCGAGCACCAGCGTGATGTCGTCTGGCTGTTCTTTGTCGCCGATCCAGTCGTCTACCGCGGATGTGACGAGGGCGGTGATCTCATGCAGGGGCAGGTCGCGGTTCTGCTGGATCACGTCGATGAGGCGCTGCTCGCCGAACTCTCCGAAATCATTTTCCGGCTCGGTGATGCCGTCGCTGTAAGCGATGAAGATATCGCCCGGCCTAAACAGCACGGTCGCTTCGTCGAAGGCCAGATTGTCGAACAAGCCGACTACCATGCCCCCTTGGTCGAGCCGGCGCAGCGCGCCATCGTCCCCGATGATGATGGGCGGCAGGTGTCCGCCGTTGCTGTAGACGAGTTTGCGCGAGCGGCCGTCGTAGCTGGCGAGGAATAGAGTCGCGTATTTCTCCTGCGGTGTGCTTTCGTAAAGCTGATGATTCAGCAGCGACAACAGCGCACCCGGAGAGGCTTCCGCTGCCTCGGTTCTCGACGCCATAATCATGGTCGGTCCCGCGCCCACCGCGATCGGTTCGCGCAGCAGCGGAGTGCCTTCGATGCTGTAGGCGCGCACCGCCGAGTGAATTGTCGCCATCAGCAATGCTGCAGAAATTCCTTTTCCGCTGACGTCGCCCGCTGCCAGGATCATCCGGTCGCTGCTGATTGTGAGGAAATCGTAGTAGTCGCCGCTCACCGTTCGCGCGGGCCGGCAAAATCCGTGCACCTCCAGCGACTTCAACTGCGAGATCTCGCGCGGGAACAGCTGCGCCTGCACTTCCTGCGCGATGACCAGCTCATTCTCCATGCGCTGTTTTTCTTTCTGCTCGATGATGAGCTTCTCAATCGAAGCCGTCATGGAGTTGAACGAGAGCGCAAGTTGGGCGAGCTGGTCAGTTGACTTCACCGGGATGCGATGGCTGAAGTCGCCTTTGTCAATGTGCTGGGTCGCGCGGTACAGTTGCGCGACCGCTCCCGTGATCGAGCGCGTCAGGGTCGTGCCAATCACCAGCGCCAGCAGTTCGATGATGGCCAGCACAATGGCGATGACCAGCAGGATGGCTTCCACACCCTTGGCGAAGTCACCCAGTGTCGCGAACAGCCGCTCGTACAGCACCGACGGACGCGTTGTCACCTTGACTACCGGCGAACTCAGCTCATGCTCCCCGGTTCGCCAGTCGAAGGAAGAAAGCGGTGTTCCGAAGGTAATTTGATGATCCAGAAAACTGGCCTGGTCAGGAACCGCGCCCACTGTGAACGTAGCGCGTAGCGATTCATTTGGGTTGCTCTTGTCGTCGGCAGCCGAGGGCTGCGGATCACTTGAAATCGCAGGTTTTGGAGAAGTCGCGGGCTGCTTGCCTTCGTTGGCGGCGCCTCTCTGGTTCAGCCCGACACTGTACAGCGTGATCTCGCCCAGGTTCTTCGAGATCTCCTGCATCAGCGCTTCGTCGAGAGCCTCGCTGGAAACCACCGTCAGCTTGTCGTTGCGGACGGGAACTACTCTGGCTGCCCGCAGGAACAGATTCCCGTGATCTCGCACGATCTCGCTGAACGGCCCCTTTAAGAACAAAGGCTGTGCGAATGGGGTCTCGCCCTGCGCGTTAGCGCACACGGGCAGAGGCTTGGGGCCATTCCATGCACACACGTCCCGATGCTTCCAGATTTCATCGGTCTTCCGCAGGTTGTCGAGCAGCGAAACCGTGGGTGGTTCGCCGCGATCCATTCGTATCGCGAGTTCGTTGGCGATCGCTGCGTTCACCGACTCCACGTGTTGCATCTGCAAGCGAATCTCAGAGATCACGACGAAGTTGGCAAACTGCCCGGCCAGAAGGTAAAGCGTCACGAACGTCATGCCCACCAGCAGCAGGGTCGGCACGACCGCGATGAACATGTACGTGACGATCAGCCGGTTCCGCAGACGCCACAAAACCTTGGATTTGAGAAAACGAAACGCCAGGATCGTGAAGAACACGATCGAAAGGGAACTCAGGAACGTAACCCAGCTGCCCAGCGTCGCGCCTGACGATATTCGGAAGCCGGCTACTATTTTCTGCAGGAGGAAGAGCGCCAGCGCCAGTCCCAGCGTGTACCAGGCGCCGTGCGCGACCCGCGAATGGGGCCACAGATGTCGCTGCTCCAGTCGGTCGCGCAGAATGGCAAAGGTCACATTCATCAGCGTAGGAGGTCGATTATGACAGAAACCTGGAGCCTGGCTCTGGGCTTTGGGTTCTGGGTTGTGTTGCTGTGTGTTCGAATATGGCTTTCTTAGGGCTTCAAAGCAGCCTGCGTTTCGGCCCGGCGAATCGCCGCGACCCGAGGATCGGCTAGTGTGCCGGTGACCGTCAGGCCCGCGGAACCATCAGGAACCAACTTCAGATCGAGCTTCCGGCTTTCGGAGACGGTTCCTGTCACCGCATAGCTTGCGGTAGGCGATTCCAGCGTAGCCTGCTGTAGCTCGAGATCGCCCTTGCGAAGAGTCAGCGTTCCCGTGAATCGGCGAACGTGCAGCGGCGAGGAGGAGACGAGCACACGCGGAAAACTTCCATCCCGCATGGCGAAGTGCAAGTCAGCTTTCGCGGAATCCAAGAGATCCTCGGCCGAGAGTCCGGCCATCTCGATCTGATACTTCGCACTGGCGGTGCCTGCCACCCAATTCTGGTGCATGGCATCGGCAAGCTGGCTGAGGACGGCAGAATCCAAAGTTCCCGCGCCCAGATAAACCGGCGGCTTGACCATGAAATCGATCCGCCAGTCTCCACGGTGCTTGCCGCCAAAAACGTCCGCTCGTAAATCAGACACTCGCAACTGCCCGCGCTCCAACTCCACCTTGGCGCTGGCGTGTTCTGCGGGGATATTCCGAATCACAATGCGATCTGCGGCTAGCGTTCCGCCGGCTTTCATTTCTGCAAGGAACGACGGGCTCCGCGCCGGCGCGCTCGACGAGAACCGGTACCAGGGACGCTCCGGTGTATTCGGATTGAGCCAGTCATTCAACTTGTCAGTCGAGATTTCATCCGCATGCAGGTCAAACTTCACTGGGCAGGGCGCGCTACACCTTCGCGGCAACGAGAGCGTCCCCGACCAGTGCGTCCCGGCGGCCAATGCGGAAATTCCTTCGACGCGCGTTTCCGAATCATTGAGCGCAATCTTGGCGGTCGAAATCTCCAGCGGTCGGTTAAGGCCCCGAATCTCCGCCTCGACCGCGTGGAGTTCCGCCGTCCCCGTAATCGCGGGAGCCGCGAACCCGGCCCACTGTCCTGCTATCTGCAGATCAAGTTTCGCCGAACCCGTGGCCGTGGGATGAATGGCGGAAACCCCGGCCACGCGCGCCAGCTGCGATATTCGGCGAACATCGGCTTCGCCCTTAATCGAGACGCTGTAGCCGCTGCGCGCAATCCATCCTTGGACAGTGGCCGATCCTGAGCGCGCTAGTTTCAGGGGAAACGGCCCCACTGAAAAATGCGCTTCACCAAGTTGGTCTGCAACGGCCTCGCGGTGACTGCGAGCTCTTTTGCTCGCATGTTGCGCGCCAGAAGCCAGCGAGAACGGAATCGTATCCACAACAAAATCGGCTTTCGCAGTCTCCGAGTGCAACAGAAGGTCGGTCGCCCGACCCTCACCCTCCAGTGCAGCGGCTTGGCCTTCATCACTCGAACGCACGTCAAACAGTCCTTCGACTCTCCCGTCCGCCTGCAGGTCGTTGGGCAGGTCTTTCTTCGCGCGTCGCACCATGGCGACCACGCTTTGCAGGGGAATTCGGTTCGCCGAAATATGCAGAGCGTAACGACGCGGCCCAGGCAGAGTCGAGGCGTCTCCAGTCACGGAAACCGAGCCGTCCCCCACCGGACTCAGGCAGAAAATTTGCCGAAGGGTGCGGTCCTCGACGCCGTAGTGCGCTTCGCAGTGGGTCTTCAGGTCGAGCGCATTGCTGCTGGCGATGTCGTAGCGATGAAAATCCTGCACCAGCCCATCGCTCCGCACCAGCAGGTTCGCCGGAGTTCCCGTCAACTCGACTGAAGTGTTCACGGTACCGCGCCAACCACGATCCGCACCCGATACAAATTTGCTGAGTTGTCCCAGTTGCCCGCCATCCCATTCCGCGGCGAACTGGATGGGCGTGTCGTAGAGGCGTGCCGCGCGCTGCCATGATCCGTTGATCTTGATCTGTCCTGTGTCGCTTAGGTTCAGGTCTGAGCGCACCGGTTGGCCGCGAAGCCGCATGCCCCAGGTGTTCTCAGAGTCCTGCCAGAAGGCGTACTTGGCGTCGGTGATGGCATACGGCTTCTTCTCTGCGCCGAACTTAAAATTGATTCGCCCGCGATTCGCTTCGATATAGGGAAACGCGGGCCGCGGCTCGGAAGCCGCTTTGCCCGTGGGCGCGACCGCGATCTGCGCCGTACGCTCGAGAAAGTTTTCGATGTTCCAGCGCCCGTCGTCGCGCCGCACCAGGTTCAGGCTGGGCTCGGTCAGGCTGAGCCGCGAAATTTCCATTCGGCCGCGCACCAGCGAGCCGATGCGCAGGAGCGCAGTGACTTCCTGCGCGCGCAAAACCGGTTCCGCGCCAAAGGCGGGATCGTCATGCACCACGAAGCCGTCGAGATCGAAGCCCGGTGCGGGCAGCAAATGAATATGTACGTAACTGATTTCAACTCGCCGCTGCAACGCGGCTCCAACAGAGTTCTCGATGCGCGTCTTCAGGCGTCCTGCCCCCGGCCTGATGACGAACAAGGCAAGGATTACCGCGCCGGCAGCAAAGATCCACCCGCGCTTGGATCGGAGTTTCACTGGACCAACCGGAACGTGCGGCGCCAACGCGTCTCATCGAAGAAGTGAATGACTACGTGGACGAGAAACCCGATGCGCTCGCTCATCTCAGTGTGGCGGTACTGATCGGGCGGAGTGTTGAACGACCAGTACACGAACATCGGCCGCCCAATCACATTTTCTTTCGGAATGAATCCCCAGTAGCGGCTGTCGAGACTCACGTCCCGATTGTCGCCCATGCCAAAGTAACTGTCGGGAGGCACGACGACATCGTCGCCCTCAATGTGCGAGCGCATCTGGAGTTGCCAGTCGGGCGAAACGTTGTAGGCATCCGATGGCGGTACGGCCGGGAAGTTATCGCGATAGGGATCGTAGAAGAGCGGGCCCTTGTGCATTACATAGGAGGGCGTCAACTTCTCGCCATTGCGGTAGACCACTCCGTCGCGCAGGTGGATGCGGTCGCCGGGAATTCCAATGATCCGTTTCACTACATACAATCCCGGCTCAGCAGGAGAAAGGAAAACCACAATGTCATCGCGCTTGATATTGCGATAGGGAAGCAGCGGGCCCATCCAGTTCGTCTTGGGCGCAAACTGTTCCCGGTTCACGAAGACATGATCGCCGATGAGCAGCGTGTCTTCCATCGAACTCGACGGAATCTCGAAGGCCTGCAGGATGAACGTAATAATGAAAAGGCCTGTGACCAGAACCGCGGCCAGCGACGCAAGAAATTCGACCGTCGTCTCGCTCTGCTTCTCTGTAACCGGAAGATTGTCTTTCTTTGCCATGTTGGTTCGAATCCAAAAGTGACTTTGAAGTACGTCAACTCACGACGTGAAAAGTGCGGTCCCAGCGGGTGATCTGGAAGAAATGGGTCACCGCATACGCGAAGTGATAAAGTCTATCACCCACCGTCGCCGGGATCGGTAAATCGCTGTCCAGATCGCGAATCGACCAGTAGATCAGCAGCGGCCGACCCACGATGTTTTCTCTCGGCACGAATCCCCAGTACCGGCTGTCGGAACTGTCGTCGCGATTGTCGCCCATCGCGAAGTAGTGTCCCTCGGGAATGATCAGTTGCCCATCTTCCACCAGTTTGGGCATCTGCACCCACCAGTCGGCGTTAATGCCAGGATCCAGAACATCCAGCCGCGGGAAATCGTCGCGAAAAAAGTTCCTTTCCGGCTTGAAAACCCGGACGTAGGGCTCCGGCAGAGGCACGCCGTTTACGAACACGCGTTTGTTCACCAGGTGAATGCGATCGCCGGGCACGCCAATCACGCGCTTCACAAAATGCTGCGAAGGATTCACCGGGTAGTGAAACACGATGATGTCGCCGCGCCGGATCGGTCGGTAGGGAATCAGCCAGCTACCACTTCCCCCGTAACAGAGCTTGTCTACCAGCAGGTAGTCTCCGATCAGCAGCGTGTTCTCCATCGACACGGAAGGGATCTGAAACGCCTGCACGATGTAGGTGATGACGAACACGGCAATCACCACCGTCGCCAGCAGCGATTGCAGGGATGTCAGCCAGTCGGTCTGATCGCGCGACGAGTTGGGGGGCGTCGTCATTGCGTGGGAGGAGTCGACTGCTTTTGCACGACCTTGCCTTCAGCGGCACCCGGAAATGCGGCCAGATATTCCAGCACCTGCCGAGCCGCGTCCTGCTCGGCCTTCTTCTTGGTCGTGCCCTCCGCCCGCCCGACGAACTCGACTTTGCCCTGTGCCGGCGCCGAAAGCCTGACTTCCACCGTGAACGTCTTGCTGTGCTCGGGCCCGACTTCCTTCACCAGTACATAGGATGCCTGGCGCCCACTGGCCTGCAGGTTTTCTTGCAGGGCCGACTTGAAATCCATCACCGGCACGCCGCCGCTGGCCGGATTCATCCTCTCCAGTTCCGGCGCCACCACCGTCTGCACAATAAACTTGCGCGCCGTTTCCAGACCGCCGTCCAGATAAAGCGCCGCCAGTACGGCCTCGAAGGCATCCACCAGCAACGCCGTTTTGCTGCGGCCTCCGCTCTTTTCTTCGCCGCGGCCGAGCCGCAGGTACGTTCCCAGGTTCAAGGCCTGCGCCACCTGGATCAGGTGCCGTTCACTCACCAGGTGCGCACGCAATTTCGAAAGCTCGCCTTCGCGGAAAGTAGGGAAGCGCCGGAAGAGTTCTTCTCCGGTCACCAGCGCGAGCACCGCGTCACCCAGGAATTCCAACTGTTCGTTATCGCCCGAACGGACTCCCGCCTTTAGAGGCTGCGATGCCTCGAGTTCCCGCGCCTGAGAACTGTGGGTGAGGGCCTGATCAAGGAGTTCCGGCTGCTGGAAGTGATACCCCAACAGATTCTCCAGCGCCGCGATTTCTTTTACCTTCATGCAGATTTGGGGACGGGAAATTTCTCCGAAAACTTCCCGGCCCCTTGTGTCTTGCGGGGCCGTCAGTTTTTGGGCTGTTCGGCAGTCGCCGGCTTGGGGGGGGCCGCGTTTCCGCCGACCAGTTGAGTAAGCCGGTCGCGTTCCTGACGCGCCAGCTTGCCGGCGCTGGTGTTTTCCTGCGTCAATTCAACTGCGCGGTTCGCTTCCTTCAAAGCTTCCGGATACCTGTTCTGCCGGTCCAGCGAGATCGCGAGCCGTAACACCACGACTGGATCGGGTTGCGAAGGAAAGGCGTCGATGGATTTGCGCAGATCCGTTTCCGCGGCGGTGAAGTTATCCTTCTTGAACTCCAGCGTACCGATGATCGAGTACGCAAACGAACGCAGCTGTCCCTTGTAGCCGTCCACTTGCTCCTGCGGTGTGTTGGGTGGAATCGAGATGTCGGTATCCACCGTCTGTAACGACTTCTGCGCCATCTTCATGGCTTCGTCCAGGCGCTGGTCTTTGTCGAGATCGGTGTCGCGCGTCTTCTCGGCCAGTTCGCTGGAGACCGTGACGAGCAATTCGGGATCGTCGCCATCGATCGCCAGACCCTTGCGTCCGACCTCCATGATCTTGTCGGAGTTGCCGGCTTTTTGATACGCGCGCATGGCCGACTTGAAAAGCATGATGCGCAGCTCGCTGTCCGGAAACTTCGCCGCGAAATCGTCGGCCGCTTTCTCGGCCGCTGCGGGGTCCGTCAATGCGGCTGCGGTTTTGTAGGCGTCATACTCAGGTTGAGTCTTTGCCTGCGGTGGACGCTTGCCCAGCGCCGGGGCCGGGGTGGCTTGCGCTCCAGCTTGCGGCGCCGGTTGTTGCGCGTCGGGTTTGCTATTGGACTGCGCGAAGCTGAACGCCGCAACCGCTAGCACAGCGCCGATCATCGCTACTCGCTTCATGCTCTCTCCTTGGGTGGCGACTCTCACAGGGGAGAATCGAGGTGCTTATTTCTTATCCTGCTGCTGACTGCTCGCCGGCGGCTCGTAGGGCTGCTTAAGACCCTTTTCCGCCGCCGCCTTCACTTCTGGCAGCGTGGCTCCGGCAGTCAGTGCTGCATGATATTCGTCCAGCGCATTTTCACGCCGCTCCTGCAGATCGAAAATCCGCCCGAGATAAATGTGCGACCAGGCGATGACTTTCGGCTCCTGCGCAACCTTCAGGGCCTGCTCAAAGTATCCGGTGGCGCCCGCCATGTCGCGCTTCGCCGTCGCAATCTGCGCCAAGATAAACAGCGCACGGCCCGCGTCTTCATGCCCGTCGTGCAGCGCCTGCTCGGCCAGGTCCTGCGACGTCTTCAAGTCGCCTGTGAGCAGTCGCTTCTCGGCCAGCACCAGCAGGTGCTGATCCCTCGGTCGCGCGAAATGCAGAACATCAGGCGCGGACTCGGACGCAAAGTGCGTGTCTGCAGCTCGCTTCTGCTCTTTCTTTACGTCGACATTGTTCAACAAATCAATATATGCGTTGCGGATGCCTTCCGGGTCTTTTTCGAACTGAGCCAACGAATCGTAAAAGTAACGCGTCAGGATGAACCCCTGCTCCGTCGACTTGTCGATCGCCTCATTGCGCAGCGCTTCAGGCGTCTTGCTGTTGCCCTGCATGCGGATTTCTACCGCGCGAACCAGGCATTCCGTGATTAGCAACGAGGTATCTATCTTGAACGACTCCTCCATCGGCGCACCCTTCACCGATTCCAGCAACGGCTCCAGCCGCTTCATCGATGTCGGATACTTCAGGGAGAGCGGATCGAGCAGGTAGTGCAGGTAGGTGTGCCGGATCTGGTCCATCTTCAATTCGGATCCGGATGGCGAAATTACGACGTAATACTCGCTGCCGTAGTTGCGGGCATTCACTTGGCTGGGCGCGCCCATGGGTTCCAGAAACACCGAGAAGCCACGGCCCAGATATCCCGACGAAGGCAGCTTCAGGTAGATCTCGGTATCGAACAGGGTCTTCTGGAGAGGCTCGTGATACCGCTCAGTCAGGCGGGCATAGGCGTCGCGATGTTTTTGCCAGATCGAGTGCCATCCTGCCCGTTCATAGACGATCGCAGCCAGCCGCGCAAAGCCCACCACGTTGGCCGCATCGGGAGGCAGTTCGGCTTCTTTTACCTTGGGAAGAAAGTTCGGCGAGTCGCCCAGATACAGCGCCAGCGAGATGTATTGTGCCAGATCGCGCGCCGAATCCGGGCGCACATGCTCGTGATAGTACTGGCACATCAAGTTGGTCGCTTCGAGCGCGTCGTCAGACTGATGCGCCGCGCGTGAAATTTCGCCTCGCACCTGCTTGCGGATGGGGTCCGACGTGCTCAACTCCTGGTCGTAGCCGCAGGTGTTCATCGCCGCCAGGATCGTGAACAAGGTTTCGCTCGTGTCGAGTGTGGCCTTGGGCGTGTTCTGCGCGAGACACAATGGCGAGAGCAGAGCGAAAAGCGCGGCGAATGTCGAATGTCGCAACCGAAGACCCAGGAAAACCTCCAACCGGGCGGGCAGGCTGTAAGGAGAATCAACGATAGTTTAAGGGGTTCGGCGCAGAGGGTCAAACGCGTCTGAGGCCCGGCAAACACACAAACAGCCCGGCGAAATGTCATCTCGCCAGGCTGTGTGACTTATCCGCGCACGCTGATTTTCGAAAACGACAGTACTGCGCGTCCCGAGGTCGGCCTGCCCATCGACATGGCCGGCCGGAACGTGGTGAAGATCAGCATCCTTTTCACTTCCGGCAGCAGCTTCTGCGTTCCGTCCGGGTCCGAGATGATCCGGTAATCCTGGATTCGGCCGTTCGCATCCACGAGCGCTTCGATTACCAGCGAGTCTTCCGTCACGGAACCGAGCGTCGCGGCAAACGACGACTCTTGCAGTTCCGGTCCGCTATACAAGAGCAGCGGCACGTCGTTGGTGTTGCGCGCCTGCAACTCCGGCAAGGTCATCCCCATGACAAAGCCGAACATCGCCACTGCGGCCAGAGTTCCAGCGGTCGCGGGGACCATGAAGGCGTTCATCAGATTTTCCAATCGGACCAGCAACCCCTGGAAGGGAGGCCGCCTAGCGGTAGCAGCTTCGCGAGAAATGGCCACTCGCAGCTTCAATGCCAGGTCAGCGGGCGCCTTGCGGCGGCCCACCTTCGTCATCAATTCTTGTGTTTGACGGAGCAGCGCATACTCCCGGTGACAGCTCGAACATTCCCCGAAGTGCAGGCACAGCGCCTGCATCTCCGCTCCCGACACAGCTCCGTCAAGGTACGGCGAGAACATTAACTTGGCCTCGGCGCACTTCATGACTTCACCTCAACTCCCTCTCTCGCAATTGGCAACTCGCAAATAGACTGCAGTTCTTCTTCTTCGGGACTCAGCAACCCGAGTTCCGGACCCACCTCGCGCACGTAGCCGGCCAGCCGGCGCTTTAACGCCTCCCGTCCGCGAGTCAGCCGGGACTTCACCGTCCCGAGTGAAATTTCGAGCACCTCCGCGATCTCTTCATACGACATGTCTTCCAGATCGCGCAGAATCACCGTGCTCCGATACGGCTCTGGAACCTTCCGCAGTTCCATCTCGACGCGCGCCCGCACTTCCTCATGCGCTGCGCTGTCGAACGGCGACTCTCTCGCATCGATGAGCGCAGCCCGCATGGAACCCGACTCCGTCGTGTTATCGAGCGGTTCCATGGATGTTTCCTTGGCCTTATGCCGGAACCACCAGCGCCGCCGGTTCGAAGCCTCGTGTACGGCGATCCGATAGATCCACGTCTTCAAGCTCGACTGCCCGTGGAAGTGTTTAATTCCACGAAAGACTTTCAGGAACACTTCCTGCGTGGTGTCGGCAGCGTCGGCAGGATCGGTGAGAATCCGGTACACCAGCGAGTAGATGGGCTGGTGGAATTCGCCGATAAGCCAGGCGTACGCCTCCTCGGATCCAGCCTTCAGTTCCGCGACGATGGCCCCTTCTACATCCCGGGCCCCGATCGCACTCGCGTAATCACCCAAGGTGGCTACTCCCGCCATGACTCTCACGGCGCACCTCGTATTATAGGATTTTCGCGCGCAAACCAGAGGGAAAACTGGCCCGCCCACGCCCTCGGTCCCAGGTAGAAAGCCGAAACGACACCTGAATACATAGACCCCACCCCGGTGTTGAGAGTTCCAGGGAACGTAAATAGCTTGTTTTTAAGCTGATCGCGATGGAGCGACGGGCGTCCTCGCCCGTCGAACGGCTGGTGAAGGCACAGACGGGAAGCCAAACCCCAGTCACCCAAAACGAAGTTACCGGAGCAAAAGGTACAGCTTCGGGATCTTATGCTTGAAAAAAGAGCGGACCTCAGGCGCTAAAGCGCCGCAGGGACTTGAGGCGTCTGGCGGCACGAGTGAACTCGTGCCCTTCCCGATCGTGCCAACCCCAACTCCTGCAACGCTGCATCTTCAGCCCTGCCGAAACCTGAAGCAAAAGGAGAGGGCATGGTTTTAGAGCGTCGAAAACTAAAGGAAAGGGCAAGGCCCTCAAAGCGTCGGAAACCAGAGGGAAGGGCACGGCTTTAGCCGTGCCGAAGAGCGGTAAAAAAGTGAGGGGCTTTAGCCCCTGAGGTGACCTTCTACTGCGCCGGCGGGGTGCTCGGCTTTGCAGGCGCGGGCGCGGTAGTGGGCGCGGTAGCAGGCACAGGCGTTATCGACTTCGGCGGCCGCGGCACCTTCTTCTTTGGAGCGGGCTTCTTCGTCTCGTTGTCGTCGACCACAATCTTCTTGGGCGGAGGCGGCGGCGCAGCTTGAAGCGCCTTGATCTGATTTCTCAGCTGGCTGAGCTCGGTCTCCTTCGACGCGCTCAGCGTCTCCAGCCGCTCGCCCAGCGTTCGACGATTTCGTTCGATTGCGTTCAGATCATTCGACAGCGACTGGAATTCATCCTTCGATCCGAACGCGCCCGCGGACTCGGCGACGTTGCCCAGTACGTCGTACAGCGCGTCCAGATTGCGATAGAGCTTGAAGGTCGCCGACAAATCCTCGGGAGAATTGCGCAACTGCGTGATGATCTCCGGCAGCGCCGACTGCAGGTTCCGCTTCAGCGAATCAGCGTTGCCGAGCACCTGCTTCTTGTAGTTGGAATCCATCTTCCACTTGTCGATGCGCAACTTGGTGAGGTCGGCCTGCGTGGCTTGCGACGCTTGCTCGAGCGGTCCCAGGATTCCATTCAGTTCGCTAACTGAAGCGTACGGAACCGGGGCGGGAGTGATCTGCGCAGTCAGGCAGGTTGCAGACAACAGCAAGGCAAACACAGGAATGCGGATGATGGTTAGGGTCATTGTGAAGTGCGGCTCTCGGTGCCGTTCAGAATACTAAGTTTCGCCATATTCTCAAAATCCGTCGGGGCCCCACGGCATGACTACCGTTAAGAGCCCGGCGAGTATAAAATGGTTGGCACCAACCTGAGCGGCGTCAGCCGCATTGTGAGAGTGGGCCTGTGGCGCAGTTGGGAGCGCGCTTCCATGGCATGGAAGAGGTCGTCGGTTCGAACCCGACCAGGTCCACCAAAAACCCTTAAACTTTAGACCGGACGATTACTTCTCCTGTGCCGTCGAGCCCGTCCTTGTCAATGGGGTAGTCGCCGATTACTACAACAGCTGCCTTGGGTTGAACACGACCTCAGAGTAAATTATGGGTGGTGACAGGCATAGTTCCCTTCACAACACCCCGACAGGCGAAGGCCTACGTTATCGGCAAAATCGTCGAACAAGCAGCAAGCGAGGGATTAGTGTTGAGCAACTTCGAACGCAGGCTGCTGTACGACACGCCTACCGAGCAAGAAGTCGAGGAATTTGAAGACCACAACGATGGGAGCGATGCAGAGGATTTTTCCGCCAAGATCGCAATACTTATCCGACAGGGCCTCCGACGAGAGCGAGAAAAGGGAGGCGGTTCCTCGCGCCAGGAATATGAGCAGGCCCTGAAACTTTTTGCTGCCAAGGAGGGCGACTACCTGGCGGGCATTGTTCGAGCAGTGCTGTACGCCACCATTTCCAGCAAGATCAAGCATGGGTATCGAAAATGGCTAATACTGGCACTCGTTTGTGTCGTTGGTGGTTTGACGTTGGCACTGCTGCCGATGTTACTGATGCCTGCCGTTGAGAAAGCGGAGGGTCTGTTCAAAGCAAGTGGCTTCGGCCAAAAATTGGCCCGATTTCTAGATACATATGGTGCAATCGCGTTGATCGGCACCATGCTGGTCATCTGGTTTTTCACAACTGTTCCATGGGCACGGAAGAGGTGGAAACTCAAGCAATAGGTTCACTGCCTTCCGCGAATCATTCTGATCGCACAATTCTCCTGCGAGGCTGCCCCACCCTTCGCGATTTTCGAAGGGTGGGAAGCACGGACCCGAACGAAACCTCGACGCGCGGCCTTTGACTTCTGCGATTGACCCGATCTGTTCGCCTCGAACAACATCACAAAGTCCAAAGAAAGATCAACACATGTTCGGGATAGCGAAGACATCGTTCTGAGCAGATCCTCAGGCCAGTGTCTCCAACTTCGAAAATCGCGAAGGGTGGGGCAGCCAGCGTCGGGGTAGACGACACAGTCTCTGGATGATGCTCGAAAGTCACGTGTAGGACCACTTCCGAGATGCTACGCTTTGAGAGATGTTCCGGAATTTCCGAATCCCCCTCATCATTCTAGTGATCTGCTGCCTCGCGTCATTGACTACCCAGGCACAGCGCCATGCCTGACGTGGCAGACAAAGCCGCTCCACCCAAAGCCGCAGGCAGATGGTCCATCCAGTTCACCCCATCGAAGCTGGTGAACGGTGTCCCCATCTTCCTGCAGGTCACGCCCATCACGCCGCTGCAATCGATGACTGGCACATGGCTGGGCCACCAGCTCACGTTCGATCACGCTGGGGGGAAGAACTGGTTCGTGCTGGCGGGTGTCAGCCTCGAGACCAAGCCCGGACGCTATCTCCTGAAAGTCGAAGCCGTGACCGCGGCGGGCAAACACGTCCACTTCGAGCAGGAACTGGTGGTGGGCCGCGAAAAATACCCGGCCATCGAACTCAAAGTCTCCAAGCAATACACCGAGCCGAACCCCGAGCAGCAAACCGAAATCAAGCAGGCCCAGGACATCAAGCACGAAGCCTTCAACAAGATCACTCCAGAACGCGAGTGGTCGGGAATGTTCGCGGCGCCCGTGAACGCGCCCAGTTCCGACATCTTCGGCACGCGCCGCGTCTTCAACGGGGTCACGAAGAGCGTCCACCAGGGTCTCGACTACCGCGTCGGCCCCGGCACACCGGTGATGGCGATCAACTCGGGAACCGTGCTGCTCGCGCGCTTCCTCTATTTCGAAGGCAACTGCGTGGTCATCGACCACGGCCAGGGGTTGCTGAGTCTCTATCTGCATCTTTCGGAACTGAAAGTGAAAGAAGGAGAACACGTGGACCGCGGCGAAGAAGTAGGCCTGAGTGGCGCCACTGGACGCGCGACCGGCCCGCACCTGCATCTGGCGGTACGCTGGCAGGGTGTGTATGTGAATCCCGCAGTTCTGCTGCGCCTGCCCCTGCCCGAAGCGAAGATCAAAACCGCCGCCGGAATGTGAACGAGCCATACGACAGGAACGTGAAGTCCGTGATCCTCGATCCCACCGCCAACCTAGCTCGGAACTAAAGGGTGCCCCGTCCAAGCTCGGCTTGGGCGGGGTTTTTCCTTCTGTAACGTGGTTTCGCGAACAGGCCGATCCGCGCCTGTAAGAAGATCTGTCTCAAGACGGCTCGGCCAAAATTTCAAGAACGCACCGGAACTCCGGCTTCGACGCCTCGTGCGAACCTATGGGACGCAAGTCAGGTTCAATCCATGCCGTTCTCGCCGCATCTGACATCACCCGATCTCGCGAGTAGTAAGAAAAGAGAACATCCTTACTGGCGAACTGCTGCAGCGCGTCGTTCAGTTTGTTGGTCAATGTTTCGGATTGTGGGCACTGATCCAAATAGTTCGCCAGCAGTTCCATCCAGAATCGGGTGATGGTTTTGTGGTAACCCTGTTTGCCGTGATGCGCAATGAAAGTCTGCAGGCCGCGCCGCATGCGCTCCAGTGCGTCCTCGCGCGAGAGAGCAGATAAGTACCAGCAAGCCACCGTCAGATGCCGTGCATGAGTAAAGTCGGCCAGCGCAAAGTCACAGCGCTCGAACCGATCAACTACGTTGCGGACTTCATGCTCGTCTTGATATGTCACGTGGGTCATCCCCAACTCCTTTTGAGCAAAAAAAATCGCCCGCGCGCAAGCTGCGCACGGGCGTTGTGATCTCGAAGATCCAGAATAGCGGGCAATTCGTGCCTAAGTCCAGAGAATATTGGACGGGCGTCGCGAAGAGGCCAGTTCTCGCACCCCATCTCATTCACGCGGTTAGCGAGGGCAGGATGCCCTCGCGACTGCCGGCGAGACGCCGGCGCTACGAAAGGCCAAACCCAAAGCCCAAAGCCCAAGCTCACAGTTTGGAGCCCACGAATGTCTGTCCGCCTTTCGTCGTCCCCCATCCACATGTTCTAATGCCGACTCATGCAACCCAGACTTCTCCTGATCGCGCTCCCTCTTCTTTCTGCATCCCTGTTCGCAGCCGAGCCGTGGCGCTCCCCGTCTCCGCAGCAAGTCGACGCCATTTACCCAGCGATGCGCGCGCTCTATGAAGACCTCCATCGCACTCCCGAACTCTCACTGCATGAGGAAAAGACGGCGGCCAAGATTGCCGAACAACTCCGCAAGCTTGGCTTTGAAGTCTCTACCGGCGTTGGCAAGACCGGAGTGGTGGGCGTGCTCAAGAACGGAGCCGGGCCCACGGTGATGATCCGCGCGGAACTCGATGCGCTGCCCGTGCTCGAAAAGACCGAACTTCCTTACGCCAGCCACGCCACCACCCACAACGATCAAGGCATCGAAGTCCCGATCATGCATGCCTGCGGGCACGATCTGCACATGTCGGCGGGCATGGGCACCGCGGCCCTGCTCGCGCAGAATAAGGATCGTTGGCACGGCACGTTCATCTACGTCGGCCAACCGGCCGAGGAGCGCATCCAGGGAGCGTCGGCCATGCTGAAAGATGGGCTCTTCACGCGCTTCCCGAAACCCGACTATGCATTCGCGATTCACGACACGGCGTTCGCGGCGGCCGGTTCCGTCTACTACGTCAACGGCTTCGCCATGTCGAATGCCGACTCGCTCGCCGTCACCATCTATGGCAAAGGCGGACACGGTTCCGCTCCCGAAGTCACCATCGATCCCATCGTGATTGCCGCGCGCACCATCCTCGCCTGGCAAACCATCATTTCGCGCGAGAAGAATCCGCAAGACCCGGGAGTGATCACGGTGGGCACCATTCACGGGGGCACCAAAAACAACATCATCCCCGACGACGTGAAACTCGAGCTCACCGTGCGCTCATTCAATCAGGAAGTCCGCCAACACATGCTCGCCGCCATCGAACGTGTGGCGGATGGCGAAGCTGCCGCCGCCGGCGCCGAAAAGAAGCCCACCGTCACGCGCACTGAAGGAGTGAACGCCGTGTATAACGATCCGGCCATCACGCAGCGCATCATGACGAAACTGGAATCGGTTTTAGGGAAGGATCATGTGATTCAGGGGCGCCCCATCATGGCCAGCGACGACTTCGCCGAGTTCGCAGCCGCCGGCGTGCCCTCGATGATGCTTAACCTCGGAGCCGTCCAGCCTGCGAAGTTCCAGGCCGCACAAAAAAGCGGAGAAATTCTGCCTGGCCCGCACTCGTCGCTGTTCGCGCCCGATGAGGAATCGAGCCTGAAAACCGGCATCCTGGTCGAAACGACTGCTGTTTTGGAGTTGCTGTCGAAGTGATGGAACAGGTGTTGGGCCTTAGGCCTTAGGCATTGGGCTCTCGGTGGTAGCGCTGGAGGAAAACAACTCCAGCCCAAGATGAACCGTCGAAGAACTGAGACCCAAGACCTAAGCCAAGACCCAAGACCCAAGACCCAAGACCCAAGACCGCCAAGACCTAAGACCCAAGACCCAAGACCTGCCCTACTGCATCTGCGCCACCAGTTGACTCACCGCAATCGTGTCGTACATCGTCGAGAGGTCCGCGTGTCCCGCGAGGGTCTCGCGTTCTTTTCCTTCCACCAGAAACTTTACGCGCAGAATGTCGGGGATGTTCGCGGCCAGCGTCTGAATGATCGACGTGACCGTAAGTTCCTCCTCGAGCACGCCGGAGCGGTGGCCGTTGGCGAAGGCGGCGTTTAGATCGATGACGACCAATCCTGGATCGACCAGGTAGACGGCGCGTACTTCAGAACCCACTGCGAGCGGATGTGGCGAGTCTTTGCCGAGATAGATATCGAGCAGTGCACGCAGGAGTTCTTCAGCGCGCTGCTGGCGCGCCGACGGCAAGGGGATGCTGGCGGCCTGCGCGCGCAGGATTCCACCAGCGTCGTTGGCGACGTACAGCGTGACGCGTTCGGTCGGTCCGGGCGCCGGCGGCGCCACCGGACGCGAGTCCGCCGTAGGCTCGGCTTGCTGGGAGCGGCCGCGGATGCGTCCCACATAAAAGCCCATGCCCAACACTGCCAGCAGCAGGATCCCAAACGCGATCTGCAGATGACGCGGGATCATGGCGGACCTCCGAGCTGGTTATGCATAGCGGCAATGGCGGTGGCGATGCCGCTGGCCACGTTTTGCTGATACGCCGGCTGCATCAGGTCCGCAATGTCACCCGAGGCGGGCGCAACTTCCACCGCGATGGCGGCAGTCGTCAAGTTGTTGAGCGGGCGCAGCGGGGCTTGCAGCGTGCGGACGGGGAGCTGGCGCCGCTGGAATTCTGCCGCGACGTTTTGTGCGGCTGCCCTGCTGATCGGCAGAGAGCGAGTCTGCGCCGTGTCCCATGCAACGAAGGGTCCGTTGTTCTCCACTCCCGAAGGCAGCAGCGCGGTGTAGAGGCGGACGCCTTTTCCGTCGGAGGCGGCGTGCAACGAGACGTATATCGTGGGATGCGCAGTGTTGGTCTGGGCGGCGCGCTCGTCGAGCGGAACGTTGATGTCGGAGTCGCGGAGCACTAGCGTCGGGATGCCGCGCGACTCGAATTCCTGCCGCAGGCGGCGGGCGAGTGCCAGTGTGATGTCTTTTTCTGCGAGCGAGTCGCTGAGAGCGACGCCGCGGTCATCTCCACCGTGGCTCGGATCGATGACAGCATAGTAGTGCGTCGCGCTCACCGGAACGAGCTTGGGAGCATTGCCGGAGGTTGCGGTCGCTGGCGAGTTTTGCGGCGGCGCAGTGGACTGGGTGGGCGCGGCGGGTTGCTGCGGAACGGGTGCGACCGTGATCGTGCGTCCGTCATTGCTGAAGCTGGCCATCAGGGGAGCGTTGCCGTTCACGGTCACCTCGGCAACGCCGTTATTCTCGACATAGCTCGCCGAAGGAATCGACTTGTCGTCAAAAGTCAGCGTGGGGGTGCCGGGAGCGACCAGCGGCTCCCTTGTAAACGACATACGCAGTCGACCCGGTTCGGTGGCGATGGTGGGGTTCACCGGCGCAGTAAAGTTCATGACCAGGCGTGCGGGCGTCGTTCGATTGAGTTGCGCCGTGAAATGCGTGGCAACGTTACCCACAAACAGCCGCCGCGACACTGGATTGAAACTGACGGGCGTGTTGAGGATGCGAGGCAGCAACGTTCCGAGCGAGACGAGGGGCACCAGTCCGCGATTGTTTTCGAGCAGGAAGTTGCCCGGAAAGTCCATGTCGTGACCGCGCACCTTCGCGCGATTCTTGCTCGCAGTGAAGTCAGACTCGCCGTCGTTGTAACGCAGTTTCCAGTGCTGGCCATCGACGCGGGCGCTGACGGTTCCCAGGGGTTCCACACACTCGAGCACTCCGACGTATTCGCGGCCATCCCGCTCGGTTACGGGCAAGGAGAACGTGGTTCCGGGAGCGTAGATGACGATATGCTTTTCGTCGGCGGAATGCAGCGGCATGATCGCGATGGTCAGGACGAGCGCGATGACGCGAGTCGCCGTGCGTAGGCGGGCCCGGGGACGCACACGGCGGATTACGTTGGAGAAAAATCCCAATCCTGACGACCTCGCGTTGCGGTGAATTCTGCATCAGAGTATCAGACGGATTCGGCGATGGAGCGGCGGGCGGGGACGCCCGTCCCTCCACAGTCCTAAAAATCTTGCCGCACGCGGGCCGTGGCGCCCGCGCTACACCCTCTCGGGCTCGGCCGATGACTGGCCCTTGTTTGCCCGGGGTCGGTTCCCGCGATAGACTCTCGATTTCGAGGTGGGGTCATGCTGGTTGTCATGCAGGCGCATGCCACGGAAGAGCAGGTACGCGCCGTCTGTCAGAAAATCGAGTCGCTTGGATACCGCGCACACTCCATGCCCGGCGCCACGCGCACGGCCATCGGCATCACGGGCAATCAGGGCGAAGTCGAGCAAGGCACGCTCGACGACATGCCGGGCGTGCAGGAAGTTATCCGCGTCAGCAAGCCTTACAAACTGGTCAGCCGCGACGTTAAAGAAGAGAACACAGTCATACGATTTGCCGGAACCCCGGCCACGATTGGTGGCAAGAATCTCGCGATCATCGCGGGACCGTGTGCGATTGAGAATCGCGAGCAGGCGTTTGCAGTCGCCGAAGCCGTCGCCAGCGCGGGCGCGCAGTTCTTCCGCGGCGGCGCCTACAAGCCGCGGACCTCTCCTTATTCTTTTCAGGGCATGGGCGAGGCGGGCCTGCAGATCATGGCCGAGATCCGCGACCGTTTCGGGTTGAAGATCATCACAGAAGCCATCGACAACGAATCGCTCGACCTGGTCGACCAGTATGCGGACGTGATCCAGATTGGCGCCCGCAACATGCAGAACTTTTCGTTGCTCAAGCGCGCGGGCCGGGCGAAGAAGCCGGTGATGCTGAAGCGCGGGATGTCGGCCACGCTGGAAGAATTCTTCATGGCGGCCGAGTACATCATGAGCGAAGGCAACTACAACGTGGTGCTATGCGAGCGCGGCGTGCGCACGTTCGCCGATCACACGCGCAACACGCTTGACCTGAGCATCGTGCCCGCGGTGCAGAGATTGAGCCACCTGCCGATCGTTGTCGACCCGAGTCATGGCACAGGAAAACGAAATAAAGTCACGCCGCTGTCGCGGGCTTCGGTCGCGGTGGGGGCGGATGGACTGATCGTCGAAGTGCACAATCAGCCTGACAAGGCGCTGTCGGACGGGATGCAGTCGCTGTATCCGGAACAGTTCGTGGAATTGATGGCGCAGGTGCGGCAGATCGCGAGCGTCGTGGGACGCGAGATTGTGGGGATTGGCGCGCCGGCGGCGCCCGAGGCCGTGCGCGCGAGGTAGGAGTATGAAAGCCTCTCTTCGTCTGGTTGTTTCTATTGTGCTGTTTTCCAGTTTGCCGGCATTGACGCAAGATGCATCCCAGCCTTCTGATGCCACAGCTCCCGCATCGGGGCAGGCCCTTGCTGAGCGAGTTCCGAATGTCAGCGGCTTCGAGGTGTTGAGCAAAGCGACTCCGCAGGAACTCAGAAATTATCCGTTCCGCATTCTCGCGGGGATCCGGAACCACTGGCTTCCGCAGCTTCGCGAACTGGAAAAATCACCCGACTGGAAGCCAGGTATGGCCATCGTTGAATTCGACGTCAACCGGGATGGTTCCTTGGGCGATGTGAGAGTGGTCGATTCCGCCGGAAATTCTGAGCTGGATACCGCCGCGTCGCAGGCGATTTCAACGGCGATTCCGTTTCCGATCCTGCCTGAGACTTACCCCGGCCAGAAACTTCGGCTTCGCTACCATTTCGGATACGACCAACCAACCAGCTCTGAAGCACCGATGTGTAGCGGACCGAACTGGGGAGCACACCCGAGTGATTACCCGGTCCGGAAAGTAGGCAACGGGGTTGAGGCTCCGCATGCCATCCATTCAGCAGACCCGGAGTATTCCGACATGGCACGCCGCATGAAATATCAAAGCCGGGTACGACTCGCGGGGACGGTCGATCTGCAAGGCACATTCACGGATCTATGTGTGCTGGTGCCGGCGGGCGCAGGGTTAGATGAGAAGGCCATGAGCGCGGTGAAGACGTGGCGCTTCGAACCGGCCAGCCTCGGCGGGGAGCCGGTCGCAGTCCGAATCAATGTGGAAGTCGACTTCCGGCTTTATTGATTCACCATCTCAGCGTAGCGTAATCTTCTTCCTCCGGGGCCAAGCCATCTTTTGAGAAAGATCCTCTTCATTGCAGTTGTGCTTCCCGTGGTGATCGGACTGGGCTGGTGGTATTTCAGCGAGAGCCCGCTTCCCGACTATGGGCCTTCCTATCGCGAGTATGCCTACGTCACCAACGGCAAGAGCAACACGGTCACGGTCATCGACCTGCGCACATTTCAGCCGGCCAAAACGATTCCGGTGGGCAGCGAACCCACGGGCGTGGCGGCGAATCCGACGAAGAACGAGGTCTACGTCGTCAACAGCACGTCGAACAACGTCAGCGTGATTGACGCCGAAAAAAATCAGGTGGTCACGGCGATTGGAGTGCACGGACGTCCGTTCTTTATCGACGTCTCGGCTGATGGCAAACGCGGGTACGTGGCCAACTCGGGTTCGGCCAACGTATCGGTGCTCGATCTCGATAAGCGCGCCGTGATTGGAACCGTTCACGTAGGGGCCGCGCCCGGAATCGCACGGGTGACGCCGTCTGGAACGACGGTCGTGGTGAGCAATCGCGGCGACAACACGGTTTCGATTCTCGATGCGCAGAAGTTGACGGTTCGTGCCACACTGCCGGTGTGCCAGCAGCCGGAAGAGATTGCGATCATGCCGGATTCGACCAAGGCGTTCGTCGCGTGCACCGGGTCGGCGCAGGTGGCGTCGATCGATTTGAAGAACGACAAAGTTCTGGCCCTGCTCGATGTGGGGCCGACTCCGGTGAGCCTGGCTCTCAAGCCCGACGGGGGCGAGTTGATGGTCGCCGACTTCAACGCCGACAGCATTTCGATTATCGAGACCGGCACGGACGAAGTGGCGAGCAGCTACCTGATCGGGACGAAGCCGGCGCGGGGCGTAGTGTCCGCCGACAACGCGCGCCTTTACGTGAGCAACTTCGGCTCGAACAGCGTGGCGGTGTATGACATCGACGTGGGCAGAATCGTCGCGACCATTCCGGTGGGCAGTGGCCCGGATGGACTCGCGTTGTCGCAGAGCCAGAATTATCTGCTGGTGCTGAATTCGCAGTCGGGGGACGTGACCGTCATCCAGAAGCGCAAGCCACGGAAACTGGAGCCCAGCGAGTACTCGCTGTTGACGATGATTCCGGTGGGCGTGCAACCCAATCACGTGGTGGTCAAGGCGTTTCGAGTGGCGGGGTTGGGCAGGAAGTAAAAAGGATACGTTCATCTCAGGAATACCGGGCCTTCCAGACCTCTGACCAGTGGCCCGCTGACACCTGAGACCTGAGACCTGTCACCCGTGACCTGTCGCCTAATTTACAATCCCCAAATGGTTTTTCGTTCCGATAACCGATCCCCCGACCAGCTCCGTCCCGTCTCGATCCTCCCCGACTTCATCCACACCGCGGAAGGCTCCGCGCTCATCGAGGTCGGCAACACGCGCGTGATCTGTACTGCTTCCGTCGAAGAGTCTGTCCCGGCATTCCTGCGCAACAGCGGCAAAGGCTGGGTCTCGAGCGAATATGGCATGCTGCCGCGTGCCACGCTTACGCGCATGCAGCGCGAAGTCAGCAAGGGCCGCGCCTCCGGTCGTACCCACGAAATCCAGCGCCTGATCGGCCGCTCCCTGCGAGCGGTGACTGATCTTGAGAAACTGGGCGAGCGCACCGTCTGGATCGACTGCGATGTGATCCAGGCCGACGGCGGCACGCGCACCGCTTCTATCACGGGAGCATTCGTCGCGCTGGGCCTCGCTCTCGAAAAGCTGGTCGAAGCCGGAACGCTCACCGCTGTCCCGCTGCGCGACTTCGTAGGCGCCATCAGCGTGGGGGTTGTCGACGGCGAGGTGCTTCTCGATCTCAACTATGAAGAAGACTCCCGCGCCGACGTCGACATGAACTTCGTCATGACCGCCGGCCGCAAGATGGTCGAAGTCCAAGCCACGGCCGAGCACCGCGTCTTCGATGAACAGCAGTTTTCCCAGATGCTGGCGCTGGCGCGCAAGGGAGTAGACTCGCTGATCGCGAAGCAGCAGGCCGTGCTGAGCACGCTGACGTTGAGGCAGTAACTTTCCGTCGCTCTTTGAATGCTCAACATCCTGGCCATCTCGAACTACCGGTCGCTGCGCGACATCGTAGTTCCTCTCAAGAAGCTAAATCTGATTACTGGAGCAAACGGCACTGGCAAGTCGAGCATGTACCGGGCTCTCAAACTTCTTGCCGACACGGCGCAAGGTCGTGTTGTTCCCTCGCTGGCGCGCGAGGGAGGCCTCAATTCCACATTATGGGCCGGCCCGGAGAGCATTGCGGCGTCTGTGCGTCGCGGAGAGCATGCCGTGGAGGGGACAGTTCGCAATCAGCGAGTCAACCTGCGGCTCGGCTTCGCTGGAAGCGAGTATGGATATCTCATCGATCTTGGGTTACCAAAGCCGGGAGAATCGGCGTTCAATCTGGATCCGCAGATTAAGCAGGAATTCGTCTGGCACGGTCCCGTTCTGCGTCCGGCTGCTCTCCTCGCCGACCGCAAGGCCTCGCTGGTCCGCTCTCGCGCAGCAGACGGCTGGCAAGTGATCACCGATAGTCTTTCTCCCGCGGAGAGCATGATGAGCCTCGTTGTGGATCCGAGGCAGTCTCCGGAACTTCTGTTTCTTCGGGAGTCCATTCGGGCTTGGCGTTTTTACGATCACTTTCGAACCGATTCAGAGGCTCCGGCGCGTTCACCCCAATTGGGGACCTACACCCCAATCCTGGTGAACGATGGCGCTGACTTGGCAGCTGCGATACAGACAATCCGCGAGATCGGAGATGCCGAGTCATTGCGAGTAGCCGTTGAGGATGCCTTTCCGAAAAGTCAGCTGGATCTCGAAGTCAACGCCGGTCGATTTACTCTGCTGATGAGACAGCAAGGACTTCTCCGCTCTTTGAGCATGGCCGAAGTCTCCGACGGCACTCTTCGCTTTCTATTGTGGATTGCAGCCCTGTTAACACCGAGACCGCCAGAACTCATGGTGTTGAATGAGCCGGAAACGAGCCTTCATCCTGATCTGCTTCCTGCTCTGGCCCGTCTGATCGTGCGATGTTCCGATCGTTGTCAAATGATTATCGTGTCGCACGCGGTACCCTTAATTGATGCATTGCATGCGCAGCCTGAGTGTCACGCGATTGTGCTGGAAAAAGATTTCGGCGAAACAAGAGTGAGTGGTGCCAATCGCCTGAATACTCCCACTTGGCATTGGCCTCAGCGCTAACGCTAAAGTACCGTTGCGAACTGGTGTTTCGCTATGCCCCTCCGTGTCCTCCGTGGTTAAGGGATTTCCCCCCGCCAATGTTCATCCGTCACACTCCGCCCCACCGCCCCGTATTACAATAAAACTTCGCCCAATCCAGCTCCACGGGCGGAGTGTATCTGTCCCATCCGCACTCATTTTTGGAGGAAAGAACAATGAAGCTCACCCCCGGAAAATTGGCCGGCCTTAAGAAAGTTTCCACCGACCGCGGCGTCATCGCCGCCGCCGCCATGGACCAGCGCGGCTCGCTGCAGAAATCGCTCGCCAAGGAAAAGGGCGGCGACGTCACCGACGCCATGATGGAAGAATTCAAGACGCTGGTCACCGAAGTCCTGACCCCGCATGCCAGCGCGATCCTGCTCGACCCCGAGTGGGGACTGCCCGCGTCGAAGCGCCGCGCCAAGAACGCCGGCCTGCTGCTCGCGTATGAAAAGACCGGATACGACAAGACCGGTCCGGGCCGCCTGGGCGACCTGCTCGACCACTGGTCCGCACGCCGCCTGAAAGAAGCGGGCGCCGATTGCGTGAAGATCCTGCTCTACTACACGCCGTTCGACCCGAAGGACGTCAACGACAAGAAGCATGCCTGGGTCGAGCGCATCGGCGACGAGTGCCGCGCCAACGACATCCCGTTCTTCCTCGAGTTCGTGGGCTACGAAGAAGGCGCCGACGAGAAGGGCCTCGAGTACGCCAAGAAGAAGCCGCAGATCGTCACCGAGAGCATGCGCGAGTTCAGCAAAGACCGCTACGGCGTCGACGTGCTGAAAGTCGAAGTGCCGGTGAACATGAAGTTCGTCGAAGGCACCAAGTCGTTCGCGCGGGCAGAAGGCCTACACCAAGCAGGAAGCCATCGACCTGTTCCACAAAGCGGCCAACGTCGCGACCAAGCCGTTCATTTATCTTTCGGCCGGAGTCAGCAACGCCGAGTTCAGCGAGACGCTCGAGCTGGCCGGAGAATCCGGTGTGAAGTTCAACGGCGTCCTGTGCGGCCGCGCGACGTGGAAAGAAGGCATCCCGATCTACGCCAAGCAGGGCGCAGACGCCTTCCGGAAATGGCTCGAAACCGAAGGCGTGAAGAACATCGACAACGTGAACAGCAAGCTGAAAGCCGCCACGCCGTGGTACTCGATCTACGAGACCGAGCCGGCGCTGGTCGGGGCGTAGTCGAATAACAAATGGAACGTAGCGCGGGCGCTCTCGCCCGCGAATGGGCAGACGACACCGTCTGCCCTGATTTTTTGTCCCGCACCATGCCGGACTAACGAGACGTTTGCGGTTGCCGGTACTCCTTTAACGACGTACCATCCGTGAATTCGCGTTACTCACGCAATCGAAGGGACGCTCTATGAAACGGGAAATAATCTTGAGTGTGGCCATCCCGCTTTTTCTGATGGTCTCGTTCGCACAGAATTCACGCGTTGAAACAAAGGACGTACAGCCTGTGCAACGTTTTGAGCAGGTTATCTCGGGTCATATTACAGATCTGAATGGCAAGTACAAATTTCGCGTCTCCGAGGTCACATATCAGCCGGGAGGCTACGTGGGTGACCACAATCATGCTGGTCCTGGCGTCCGGGTCATCATGGCCGGTGAGTTCACCTACGTGAAAGGTGATAAGACGACCGTCTACAAAGCCGGCGACGCGTTCTTCGAGCCAGGCGATGTGACCCATCGTGCTTACAACCGAGGGAACAAAATTTTGAAAGTCATGAATATAGAAATCCTGCCCGCGGAGTTCAGTGGATCTGCGCTCATACCGCCGCAGCATTGAACGGGGTAGTTGAGCGGCCGTCAGGAGACGGCTGAGGTCTTCACATCCCGTGCGACACCAGCGCCGTTCCGAGTCCCGCCAGAATCCCCAGTGCCATCACCGCGCCAAACACTCGCGCTGCCGTCTTCCACGACATGGTTCGGCCGACGATCAGCATGGGGTACACGCTGAAGGCGCCGAGCGTGCACAACAACGTCACCACGTAGGGCATAGGCACGCCGCGCGACATCAGGATGAATGCGGCGGCTACGTCAAACGCCATCGGTACCGGAAGAAACGCACCAGCCAGAGCAACCAGCACCATCCCGACCAGACTGACGTGCATGGGAATCGCCTGCGATGGAATCAGTTCGGCGACGATCGCTCCGAGGAGTGCGGCCAGGATCATGAAGGGAATGGTGGTCGCGGCTAAGCGCAAAAGATTCTTCCCGTACTGTCTGATTGTTCCAGTTGCGGGGATGAGCCATCCCGCCGACGGGACCTGGCATTGCACGTCTACTGTTTTCGTCTGGCCTACCAGCCATGGCACCAGCGCAATCAGGATCAACGGCACCGCCACGCGGAGCAAGGCGACTCCTGACGGGAACAGTGCGAACACCATGGTCAGCACCACGACGTTCAGCATCGGCGATGAAATCATGGTGGCGAGTACGGTTGCGGAACTTGCACCGCCTTCGTACAAGCTCTGACCGATGGGCGCGACGCAATTCGCGCACACGCCCAGCGGCACGCCGGTGATTGCACCCAGGGCAGTGTTGGCTGCCGCGCTCCGAAAGCGCCGACGCGGTAATAGAGGTAGCAGGGTCAGTACGGCCGAGCCGAAGAACAGGCTGAACGTCATGCCGATACGGTTTGTCCACATCCAATTGATGGTGGTGTGCTCGATACGCGTGGCCAGTGGCATGGTGGACGCGACGGGCATCTTGGCATCGAAGCTCAGCACGCCGCTAGTCTTGATGGCTGCTCCGCTATGCAATTTCTTAAGAAGAGCGGGATAGCGCGAGTCGATCCAGAAGTAAGAAGCAATGCCCAGCGCGAGTAATGTGGCGATCACGATCGGAACGCGCAGTGCCTTGCGGGCGGACGCAGCAACAGCAAGAGAATTTGCGGCAACACTAGATGCCATAGCCACCCCATAGCTCAGGTCAACGACAGGTGCTGGAAAGGTATGGAACGGCTAGTCGGCGGACAATAGTGCAAAACCACTAAGGCGAGCAGCAGGCGGCACTGCACGAATAAGATCTGGCCTCTACGCAGGCGGCGTATGCTCGAACGGCAGCTTGGTGTACTTCGCCTTGTCGAACTCGATGACGAGTGCCACGCGGCCTTCGGGATTACGAAAAGGGAATGGCTTGCCTGTGTACTTTTGCGATATCAGATCCATGAAGTGAAAGTCGCGATCCGGGCGGCGCTCCACCACGCGCCCGCGCAGTTGTACTTCTTCGTACGGATTGTGCAGGTCGATCACGGAGAGCGCGACTCGATGATCGCGCAGCGTGTTGCGCGCCTTGAGCGAACTCTCGCCCGTGCAAATCAGAACACTGTCGTTCTCGCGCCCCACCCATACCGGCACGCTCTGCGGCGAGCCGTCGCTCATGAGACTGGCGAGGTGCGCGAAGTTCGGGCGGTCGATGAGGGATTTAATGTCGTTGGAAAGCTCGATACCCATTTGCGTGTTCCTTTCTTGTGGCGAATGATCCACGTGTCGTGTGCGTGATGTGAGTTGTAGAACAGAGACCAACGGCTATCTACTCTCGGACTAGCGTTCGCTACAAGTTTGTTTCGTCCACAGAAAATGAATTCCTGCCCACGTACCGATGGCTTCGGTAATCATCAATCCATAGGCGGTCAGAATAAAAGTAGTTCCCCACCGGCCAGCGGGCTGCGAGTGTACGTGATCCGGGCCCTCTGCCAGGAAGTGATGGTAGAGGCCGAAGAGCAGGGAGGCGAGCATCGAGAACGTGAGAAGTCCGAGCCCGAAAGGTTGTCGCTTGGTCCAAGTGAGCCCTGCCGCGAGCAATGGAGCGATCACAATCACCAAGCCGACGAATACATTTCCCGCCGGAGGGAGGCCGATCTGTAGTTCGTTGTGCGCGAGACCGTGGGCCAGCGTCACCAGCAGATGAATGACAACAATGAGACTCGCGTACTGTGCCGACCGGTTTGTCACCTGCAACTGACGGTAGCATGAAAGCAGATCGTGGGAGGACCACGATTCCCAGCTCGATGCCAACCGCGGCTAAAGCCGGTGATTTTTCGATCGCTTGCGCCGCGCCTGAAGGCGCCCTGATACGAAGCCCCCGGCCCTACGCGCGGAAATGTTCTCATCTCCCGATCAGGTTTCCGATCCCGATCTAAGTTCCCCTCCCTGCACGACTGAACGGGCTCAGCAAGTATTTCGTGTCGTGTCGATTTAGAATGTCCGCGCATGCCCAACGAACAGACTGTACTCATCACCGGAGCCTCTGCCGGACTTGGATTTGAATTTGCCCACTTGTTCGCGCGGGACCATTTCAACCTGGTGCTGGTGGCGCGCAGTGGGCCGAAACTCAACGAACTGGCGGAGCAACTGCGCCGTGAGCATGGCGTACAGGTTAAAGTGATCCCGCTGGATCTGGGCCTGCCGCAAGCATCGCAGACTCTGTTTGAGGAAACGCAGCGCGCCGGAATACACATCGACATCCTCGTCAACAACGCGGGGTACGGCTTCTCTGGCGAGTTCGCCCAGATCCCACTCGAAGAGTCTTACGGACAGATCCAGCTCAACGTTATGGCGCTCACTTTGCTCACGCGGCTCTACCTCGGCCCCATGCTTGAGCGGCGCAGCGGGAAGATTATGAATGTCGCGTCGACGGCCGCGTTTCAGCCGGGGCCGCTCATGGCCGTGTACTACGCGACCAAAGCTTACGTGCTGTCGTTTTCCGAGGCGCTCGCGAATGAGGTGCGCACCAGCGGCGTGAAGGTGACCTGCTTCTGCCCGGGCGCCACGCTGACTGAATTTCAGAAGCGGGCGCAGACGGAGAACTCGCGACTTTTCCAATCGCTGCGTCCCATGGTTGCCAAGACCGTTGCCGCCGACGGATATCGTGCACTCAGCGAAGGGAAGACTCTGGCGATTTCAGGATTCAAGAATTGGCTGGTCGCGGAGTCAGTGCGTTTTGCGCCGAGGAAGGTGGTGACGACGATTTCCAGGTGGACGGCGGAACAGGTGAAGTAGAGAGTTGAATCCGCAGGGCCCCCGTCAGTTAGTGGACAGGGATGTCCTCTTGCAGACGTGCTCGCCTTAAATTTTGTCGGATAAGAGTGTCTGCCCCAAACGATTTGTGGGCAGACAGAGATGCCTGCAGCTCCGGATTCGATTTTATGTTGCCCGCTTCGTGTTGGGGCGCGGTTTTGGCCGCGCCGCTCGTCTTTCTTTCCTTCTGCCCCTTCAGGGCTGATTTCCTTTCGCTTCTGTAAGTGATGTGGAGTGATCACTCCCGCTGCGGGTAATCGCCTCGAAGGCTGGGCCCCTGCCCGCTCAGATGTCCGGTCTGGTGGCCGGCAAGCGTCTGCGCGGTTCTGCCTAGGACACGCGGAACGTTTCCATCTCTGGTCCCTTAATTTTAGGATAGCAATTCGGGTGGGGAGATTGTGACACGGTGAGGAGTTTATATTTGGCGTGGATTGAGGGAGATGCCTGCGATTTGTGACGTGGGTGGGGCTTGACAGGTGATGAGGATCGCAGGAACGTCAGTTTTCAGCTCTCAGGATTTTGTAGCGCCGGCATCTTGCCGGCAGTCGCGAGCGCGTCCCGCCCTCGCTGGCGGGCTCACGCCCGCTCCGCCGGAGTGCCGCCCCTGTCGGGGCTCGCTCGAGATTGGAGCTTACCCAGTGCTTACGCACTGGGCTATCCTATGCCGCCGCTGCGCGGCTTGACTGGTACTAGTTCCTGCCGCATGGGATTAGTGCTTGCCGCATGACCCTAGTTCCTGCCGCATGACACTAGTTCCTGAATCTCGGTCCCGGTTCCTTGATGTCTCACAGGTGTTACATGCCGCATACAGAGCAGGCCGCCGAGCGTGATTCCAGGGACGCTGCCGATTGGAGATTTGCCGGGCGCGCCCGGCATTGTTTCCCAGAACGCCTGCGATCCCAGGGCCGCCCTATCCGTTTGATTGAGAGATTGTCGAGATGTTCAGTACCGCGCGCTGATGTGGGCACATCGTGTACCTTGTTCTTTGGAAATCATTTTTGAGAGAACAAGGCACCAATGCCCACATTCATTTCTCAGCCAACACGAATTCAGGCCGCCGGGAATAAGCCGAAGCTGATCGACGAATACATTGGACGAGTGAACTCGAAGACGTCCGGCGTAAGCGTCGCCCATATGCGCAGTCCGCAGGGATGGGTTGAGCCGGGGCAGAGCCCGGAGTTTGATGAGTGCACGATTGTATTAAAGGGAATGCTGCGGGTAACGCACAAAGAGGGAAGCCTCGATGTGCGGTCTGGGCAAGCCGTGATCGCGCATGCGGGCGAGTGGGTGCGGTATTCGACTCCCGAGGATGGCGGGGCAGAATACATTGCGGTGTGTCTGCCTGCTTTTGCGATGGAGACGGTGCATCGGGATGAGGGCTAGCGGCGGATTCGTTGCTGGTCCAGGCTCTCAACCGTGAATAAAGCGACCGGAGAGTTGCTGTTTTTGGGCTGGCGGAGCCGTGAGATCCGCTGATGTCGCCCCTGCCGGGGCTTGAGTTGTTGCGCCGCATACCCAGCGCTGACGCGCTGGGCTAATGAATGTCGCCGACTTTGGCGGCTTTCGATGAGTTGTCTGACTGATAACTGATACCGGCCCGGTGGCTCCTGTCACACCAGACGCGCGGTGTGTTACCTGACACCCTGAGAACTGACTTCTGACCTTTGCTCATTCCCACTCAATCGTGCCCGGCGGCTTTGACGTGATGTCGTAGACCACACGGTTTACGCCCTTCACTTCGTTGACGATCCGGCTCGACATCGTTTTGAGGACTTCGTAGGGAAGCTGCACCCAGTCGGCGGTCATGCCGTCTTCGGAGTGGACGGCGCGGATGGCGCAGGTGTTGGCGTAGGTGCGCTGGTCGCCCATTACCCCGACCGTCATTACCGGGAGCAGCACAGCGAAGGATTGCCAGATTTTCTGGTAGAGGCCGGCCTTCTTGATTTCGTCGACCACGATTTCGTCGCAGTCTTTGAGGATGCGCAGGCGTTCTTCGGTGACCTCGCCCAGTACGCGCACCGCGAGGCCCGGTCCCGGGAAGGGTTGGCGCTGCAGGATTTCTTCGGGCATACCGAGGTCGCGGCCGATGCGGCGGACTTCGTCTTTGAACAGTTCTTTCAGCGGCTCGATCAGCTTCAGCGACATCTTTTCGGGCAGGCCGCCGACGTTGTGATGGCTCTTGATGACCTGCGACGGGCCACGCACTGAGCGCGACTCAATCACGTCGGGATAGAGCGTGCCCTGTACCAGCCACTCCACGCGTCCTTCTTTTATTTCTATCCGCTTGGCCTCTTCTTCAAACACCGTGATGAACTCGTTGCCGATGATCTTGCGCTTGGCTTCGGGGTCGATGATGCCGGCAAGGCGCGTGAGAAATTTCTTTGTCGCGTCGACCGCGACCAGGTGCAGGCCGAGATTGTCGCGCAGGTTCTTCTGAACTTTCTCGAACTCGTTTTTGCGCAGGACGCCGTTGTTGACGAAAACGCACGTCAGGCGCGTTTTGCCCGAGTTGTCGCGCATCGCGCGGTCGACCAGGACGGCGGCTACCGAGGAGTCGACACCGCCGGAGAGCGCGCAGATGGCTCGGCCGCTGCCCACTTGCTTGCAAACCTGCTCGACGGTGGCATCGATGAAATGTTGTGCGGTCCAAGTAGGCTTCGCGCTGCAGATGTTCAACGCGAAGTTGCGCAGGATGTCTTTGCCGAGCGGCGTGTGATGGACTTCGGGGTGAAACTGCACCGCCCACATGCGGCGCTCGGCGTTTTCGATCGCGGCCACCGCGTTCGGGGACTTCGCCGTCAATTGGAAGCCGGGCGGCAATTCGTCCGCCTCATCGCCATGCGACATCCAGACCGAGAGATTTTTCGGGAGGCCTTGGAACAGGGCGGAGTTGCTTGCTTCTATGGTCACGTCGGCGTGTCCGTATTCGCGCTTGGCGGCCGGGCGGACCTTGCCGCCGAGATTGAACACCATGTATTGGAGGCCATAGCAGATGCCGAGGATGGGCAGACCGAGATCGAAGATGCCGGGATCGGCGACCGGCGCGTCCTTGTCGTAGACGGACGAAGGGCCGCCCGACAGGATGATTCCGATGGGCGAGTAGCTGCGGATCTCGTCAAGCGAAGCGTTGCAGGGAAGGACCGCGGAAAAGACGCTTAGTTCGCGGATGCGGCGCGCTATGAGTTGGGAATACTGGGCGCCGAAGTCGAGGACGACGATCGATTGAGTTTCCACGGATGAGTTTCTCAGAAGTTGGAAAGAGTGTAAAGGAGCGAGGCAGTGACAGGTCACAGGTCACGGGTGGCAGGTCTTGAGATCGTAGGTCTCAGGTGTCAGGTATCAGGTCTCAGGACCCACGACCCACGATTGATTGTCCGAGCTGCAATCTATCTATCTCATTCTGGTTTTTTGATCAATTAGCGTCGGCACCCTACCCTCGCTGCGGCGGGCGAGGACGCCAGTCGGACTGCCGGCGGGACGCCGGCGCTACACAAACCATACTGGTTCTAGATTTCTGATTTGTTGGGCTGGGCAGCGTTGGCCGCGGGTGACTGAGTTGCGTCTTCCGTGCTTAGCGGCGTTGAGGTGTCGCTCAGGATAGCTTCGCTTTGATCGACCATTGCCAACTCCGGCGCGATGGGCTGGGCCACGTCCTGCGGAACTGCGGTTGAAGTCGATAGCGGCGGGACCGGAGGCGGCGGTGGCGGCGCTTCGAGAATCGCGACGTATCCTGCAAGCCGTCCGATGTAGAGTGCGTCGACTAGCGCGAAGTAGGTCAGGGTCAGAAGAAGGACTGCGCCCAGAACGATGATCGGTGGGATGAAGCCAGCGAAGGCTAATGGGAATCCCACTACCGTGCTGGCGCCGATCAGCACAAGCAAGTGAGTTAGTCCGAACCAGCTGCCTACGGCGATGATAGGGCCGGGCCGATTTCGAAAGAACGTCGCGGTCGAGAGCAGTGCGCCGAAAGTGTCGCGGCCTTCGCGCACTACGAAGATGGGCGCGGCTGCGAGAAACCAACTTAGGGAAGACCACAGCGTCCAGATCAGGAACGCCAGGCTCACGAATATAAGGAAGGCCAGGCCGGGGCGCGGATCGGCTTTCGTGGACACGGAGCGGGCCAGAATCATTGCGCCCACACAGCTGGCGCATGCCGCCATCCCAAGCGCTACTCGCAGGAAATTAAGTCCCGCTAGCGAAGGCAGATTCCTGGGAATGCTTGCATCCGGAAGTGAATCAGATGCTGGTGCTGCGGGATCGTAGACGCTCGCGATCTGGTGAGCACGCTCGCGGATGAAGGAAAGCAAAGGGCTGAGCGTGGCGGCCCGTCCTACGGACGCGACCAGTATCCAGAGGATCGCCAGCGCCGAAATCATGATTACTGTGGCGATCACCACGCGCAATGCGGTTCCGTGAAAGATGTGTGCGACGGCCTGCACAACAAACACGGGGTGGCCGGTACGCAGCAGCAACATGTCGCCGCCGGAGATGGGAAGCGTGTCGAGATACGCGATCGTGGCCAGGCCGAGTATCACACTCGCAGCCGCGCCGAAGCTGAATCGCCACATTACTTCGGCAAGCGACAGCGATGGCCTGCGCAGCATCGCGCGAAAGCCTTCGAGCGTGGGAGACCAGCCGGCCATTATCGATTGAGGATAACTCAGGTGGGCGGTGCAGAGAAATCATGCGGCCTTAACAAAACATTCACGCCCCGTTCACACTTATTCTGATTTTCTTCGCGACCGAATCAATTTGCGATCATCCAATCTGCTAAACGGAGCTCTGAAAAAGTAGCAATCACTTATCGTTCACGCGCGGCGCGGTGTGTCCGCTGTCGCCCTTCTATCAAGAGATCACTAAGGAGAAGAGAATGAAGTCGATGAAGTACTTTGCGCTGCTCGCATTCGTTGCCACTTTGACAGCAGGGGCCTTCGCCAAGGGGCCGAACGAAGGGAAGTTCTCCCTGAGCGATAACGTACAGCTGGGTTCGACGCAACTGAAGCCTGGTGACTACAAGGCGACTTGGGAGGGAACTGGCTCCGACGTCCAGGTGAAGATTTTGAAGGGTAAGGAAGTTGTTGCAACGGTTCCGGCGAAATTGGAAGACAAGCCGTCGGGCCAGAGTTCCGTATCGACGGGAAAAGCAAACGGGGCAAAGACGCTGGTGGGAATTGACTTCGGCGGCCTGCACAAGGGACTGGTGTTTGATTCGACGGTGACAGCCCAGAAGTAGGTTCGCTGGTACTGAAGGAGAGGCGGGCATTGGGCCCGCCTTTTTTGCTTTCGCTGAAATTCAAATGCTTGACCTCGAAGGACACAGAGACCCACGGAGGAAATCCTCTATGGCTTTGCGTTTGAGATTGGTTCAGCGCACGACCAGGTTGAGCAACTTGCCGGGTACGAAGATAACCTTGACGATCGACTTGCCGGCGATGGCGGCTTTCACTTTTTCGTCGGCGAGCGCGCGCTCTTTGACGAACGCTTCGTCGGCGTCGGCGGGCACAAGGACGCGGCCGCGCAGTTTGCCGTTCACCTGCACGGGGATTTCGACTTCTTCTTCTTTGGCGAGAGCGGCATCGAACTTGGGCCAGCGCGCTTTCAAAAGATTTTCGTTTTCTCCCAAAGACTCCCAGAGTTCGTGCGCGAGGTAAGGCGCGAACGGGGCGAGCAACAGGACAAACGTCCGCTGTACGTCTGCCACGAAGGCTCGCGGTGCCGGAGCACTACCGTCATGCGAAAAGACTTCCTGCTGCGCATTCAGTTCATTCAGCAACTCCATCAGCGCAGCTACCGAAGTGTTGAAGTGCCAGCGCCCCTTAAAATCCTGAGTGATGCGGCGAATGGTCTGGTGAAGCTTCCGGAGAATAGCGCGAGCTTTGGGTGTTAGATCATCCGGCGCATACCCTGGCGTGTAGGTTCCGGCGAGAATCGGATTATCACGGAAGAAGGTATGGACGCGGCCGATGAAGCGGCGAATGCCTTCGATGCCGGAATCCTGCCAGTCGAGATCGCGGTCGGGCGGCGCGGCGAACAGGCTGTAGAGGCGAGCGGCATCGGCGCCGAAGCGCGCGACCATCTCGTCGGGCGAGACGACGTTGCCGAGATTCTTCGACATCTTCGCGCCATCTTTAATGACCATGCCCTGCGTAAACAGACGTTCGACTGGTTCGTCGTTCTTGACGAGGCCAAGGTCGCGCATCACTTTGGTCCAGAAGCGCGAGTAGATCAGGTGGAGGATAGCGTGCTCCACGCCGCCGATGTACTGATCGATGCCGCGGTCGCCAAACCAGTAGGCGGCCGTCGCGCTGTCGAAGGGCGCACGATTGTTCTTCGCGTCGGTGTAGCGGTAGAAGTACCAGGACGAATCAACGAATGTGTCCATGGTGTCGGTTTCGCGGCGCGCGGGTCCCCCACACTTCGGGCAGGTCGCGTTCAGGAACTCGGGCACGCTGGCGAGGGGCGAGCCGCCCGTCAGGGTGACGTCGACATTGTCCGGGAGAATGACCGGGAGATCTTTCTCGGGCACGGGGACGATGCCGTCTTTCTCGCAATAGAGGATGGGGATTGGCGTGCCCCAGTAACGCTGGCGGGAAACACCCCAGTCCTTCAAGCGAAATGTGACAGTCGGCTTGCCGAAGCCGTTCTTCTCGGCATATTCGGCCATGGCCTTCAAGGCTTGTTGGCTGGTCAGGCCGCTGAACTGACCGGAATTCACAACTAACCCGTCCTCGGTGACGAAGGGGAGGGGCGGGTCCATGACGGTCTCGTCGCCATCGCCGGTTGCGGTGGGAAGCACGACCACGCGTATCGGCAACTTATATTTCTTGGCGAAGTCGTAGTCGCGATCGTCGTGCGCGGGCACGCTCATGATGGCGCCCGTGCCGTAGTCCATGAGGATGTAGTTGGCGACCCAGATGGGCAGCGGTTCCTGATTGAACGGATTCTTTGCGTAACGTCCGGTGAAGACGCCGTGCTTTTCGATCGCACCAATGTCGCCGACTTCTTTGGCCTTGCGCTGCTCGGCGATGAGTTGATCGATCTTCGCGCGCAGATCGGGATTTTTCGCGATCATGTCGGCGACGAGCGGGTGCTGGGGCGCGAGTTGGAGCGAAGTGGCGCCGTAGATGGTATCGATGCGCGTGGTGAAGACGGAGATCTTGGAGCCGGCAGGACCGATGCTGCCGCCGAGTTCGAAATCGACCAGCGCGCCCTGGCTGCGGCCGATCCAGTTGCGCTGCATGGTGCGGACTTTTTCTGGCCAGCCCTCGAGTTTCTCGAGATCGCGGAGCAGTTCGTCGGCGTAATTTGTGATGCGCAAGAACCATTGCTCAAGTTCGCGCTGCTCGACGGGAGTGTCTTCGTGCCGCCAGCAATTGCCGCCGACCACTTGCTCGTTGGCGAGCACCGTGCAGCACTTCGGGCACCAGTTGACGAGGCTCTTCTTGCGGTAGGCGAGACCACGCTCGTACATCTTTATAAAGAACCACTGGTTCCAGCGGTAATAGTCGGGCAGGCAGGTGGTGACTTCGCGCGACCAATCGTAGGCAAAGCCGAGGCGCTTCATCTGCGCCTTCATGTTGGCGATGTTCGCGAGCGTCCACTGGCGGGGCGGCGTGTTGTTCTTGATGGCGGCGTTCTCGGCGGGCAAGCCGAACGAATCCCAGCCCATGGGGTGAAGGACGTTATAGCCGTTCATCCACATATAGCGAGCGAGCGCGTCACCGATGGCGTAGTTGCGCACGTGTCCCATGTGCAGCGCGCCCGAAGGATAGGGAAGCATTTCGAGCACGTAGTACTTGGGCTTGGTGGACGTGGATTCGGCGGCGTAGAGGGCGGGGTCCTGCTGCCAGCGATCGAACCACTTGCTTTCGACGCTCTGGGCGTCGTAGCGCTCGTCGCGGACCATCGTTTTGTCTTCGGCGGACATAGGTTGGGAAGGTCGAGTAGAGAATAAACCCGTATTTTACAACGTAGGCGGCTGCGGGCGGGTCCGTGAAGCAAACCTCGGCGGCTGAAGCCGCGACGTTTGGGTTTTGTGGCCCGACTTAAGTCGGGCCCTTCCCCTGGCAGCGTAGAGGGCGAGGGCGAGACGCCCTCGCCACTGCCGGCGGGACGCCGGCGCTACTCTTGACGTGTCGCGGCGTCGTCAGCGCGTGCATGGGTCCCTCGCTTCGCTCAGGATGACAAGGCAATCCAGATGTTGATTAGAACAACTCGATCTTCGCGCGGTGGCCGGGGGCGGAAGCGAGACGATTGTCGAGCGTAATCAACGGAGCGGACAGGCTTTCGGCCAAGGCGACGTAGGCGGCGTTGTAGGCTGAGAAATTGTTGCGGTGTTGCCAGATGCGCGGCAGGAACACGTGATGCGCATAGCGGGTGAGGCGGAGGTCGCCGAGGTCGTCGATGGCTTCGGCTGCACGACGAGCGGTAATCGTTCCTTCGAGAACAAGCCTTCGCAGCACTTGAGCGACCTCTAGATCAATCAGGTGCGGGGAGTGGAGGGATTCGACTTTGGAATAGATTCGTTGTTCGATGCGCTGGCCGGCGGCGGTTTGAAGAAGCCAATCGACCGCCGCCGAAGCGTCGAGAACGATCATCGCTTGGCTCGTTCTTCTCGAAGCAAGCGTGCCGCATCGAAGGGGACTGCCACCGGTTGGCGCTTGTGCAGGCGATCCCGTAATTCCGGCAGAGTGGGGCGCTCCGCGATTTCCTTGATTTCTGACAGCAGGTAGTCCGACAACGACATGCCCGCCATAGCGGCGCGCGCTTTGACGATCCGGTGCAGCGCGTCGGGAACGTTGCGGAGTTGGATCATCTTCGGCATGTGAACAGCATATTTGCATGTGATGCACATGTCAATGTGATGTTGCTGGGGAGAGCGCGAGACGCCCTCGCGACTGCCGGCGGGACGCCGGCGCTACTTTTCATGACAATCGTGCCGTCGAAATTGGGTGCATGGGTCCTTCGCTTCGCTCAGGGCGACAACGGGATGGGGAAGAGAACTCGAGTGTGCGAGGTTAGTCCAAGGCGTAGATGGTCAGGCCGCTTAGGAGTTTTGGGTAAAAGTCCGTCGATTTTTGCGGGAGGACTTCGCCGGCGAAGGCTATGTCGCGGACTTGGGAAATGCGGCAGGGGGTCACCAGGAATACGATGTTGGCCTCGCCTTTGCGCACTGCGGCCAGGGCTTCTCCGGCATCGCGAATATAGGAAAGATTCTGCTGGTCGCGGATCGATTCTTCGGAAAGCTTCAGCACGCCTTCGAGCAGGGCTTTGTGCAGTTGCACGACGTCGAGCGACTGCTGGCGAATAGAGAGGCCGGGGAACATCGAGGCGGGCGCTTTCGGCGTGTGCAGCAGCCAGACTTGCGATGCGGTCGCGGCGAGGATGGCTGTGCCTACGTGTCCGGCTTCGCGCAGGATTGCGGCGGCGCGTGCGGCGTCGACCGAGGGGTCGACTTCTTCGACGTTGAAGTAGGTCGGCACGGCTGCGGCGAATTCGGATATCGAGAACGATGACAGCCCGCGGACCACGCGATGCGTGGGTAACACGACGAGGCCCGGGCTGTTCATGTTGACGAACGTCATCATGACCAGGTCATAGGGCGCTTCCTCGGTTTCGAGCGAACGGAGCAGGGTAGCGGCGGCGCGCTCGCGCGGGGCACCGACGGCTTGCGGTTCGGCCGAGCGGCGGGCATTGCGATAGTTCAGCGCAGTCTCGTAACGGTGGTGACCGTCAGCGATGATCAGCTTCTTATCGCGCATTTTTCCACGCACCAGTTCGATAAGGCTGGGGTCGGAAACGCGCCACATGCGATGCCGGACGCCGTACTCATCAGTCACTTCGGTGGTCGGCGGGCCTTCCTGAGTGAGCAAGCCATCCACCTCGCCGTTGTCGTTGTACAGCATGAAAATCTGTCCGAAGTGGGCGCGGGTAGACTCGAGTAATTGGAGACGGTCGGCCTTCGGCTTCGCAAGCGTCTGTTCATGGCGGAAGACGACACCCGAGGAATAATCCTCGATGCGGCCGAGGGCGATGAATCCCCGGCGTTCCACTTCCGACTTGGTTCCCGGAACGGTGAAGGTCTGCGCGTAAACGTAGATGGAGGGCTGGGCGTCCTGCAGGAAAATGCCTTGCCGTCGCCAGTCGCGGAAGAAGGAGGCGGCACGCGAGTAGACGTTGTTCTGGTCGTTGTCGGCAGATTCGCGCTTGCCGAGGATCAGGCGCACCAGGTTATAGGGGCTGGCGGCGTAGTACCGATCCTGTCCTTGGGGAGTGATCTTGTCGTAGGGCTGGGTAACCACTTCGGATGGGGTTACTCGCTTGGGATCGTAACGCAGGGCGCGAAAGGGAACGATGTGAGCCATGGGAGGCTGATATTTTAACAAGTTCGGAGTGAACGCGGCAGTGATGCTGGAATGGTGCGCGGGACAGGGCGTTTGAGCAAACGGAACCAGCGAATCGGATACGTGAACTTCCTGACAAATTGTTAACAAAATACGTGATTTCTCGGAGTCTCGGCTGGAAAAACTGTGATACGATCCGATTCACTGAGGTAGGGTATGCCCCGCCATCGTGGGTGCTGGTCTTCCTTCAAGACCACAGTTCGAATGCGCCGCTCGGTCCACTCCAAAACTGGGATCAGAACGATGCTGTGCCCAAGGCGCTTCCCTGTCTACGTCTGCTTGTTGGCCCTATTGATGATGCTGGTTGGTCTGCAAGTTCCTATCGCGCAAGCCCAGAATACAGATGACGATGTTCACATCAAGCCGCGCATCGAGCCCAAGCCTACGAGCGACACGGCCAACATTAAGGAACTGGAAGCGGGATTCAGCCCGCACACCAAACCGCTGAAGGCGTCGGCGGAACTGGTGCTGGTGCCGGTGACGATCACCGATCCGATGAATCGCCTGGTGACGGGCCTGGACCGAGAAAATTTCACGGTATTCGAAGGCAAGAGCCAGCAGGAAATCCGTTCGTTTTCGAGCGAAGATGCACCAGTGTCGCTGGGTGTGATTTTTGATATGAGCGGCAGCATGAGCTCGAAGATCGAGCGCGCCCGAGAAGCGGTGGTGGAGTTCTTTAAGACGGCCAATCCGCAGGATGAGTTTTTCATGATCACCTTCGCGGATAAGCCGGAAGAAGTCAGCGACTTTACCAGTTCGATTGAAGACATCCAGGGCAAGCTGGTGTACACCGTCCCCAAAGGACGCACAGCGCTGCTGGACGCAATTTACCTGGGCGTCAACAAGATGAAGCACGCCAAGTATCCGAAGAAGGCGATGCTGATTATTTCCGACGGCGGCGATAACCACAGCCGCTACACCGAAGGCGAAATCAAGTCGGTGGTGAAGGAAGGCGATGTGCTGATCTACGCCATCGGCATCTACGACCATTATTTTCCGACCGAAGAAGAGAAGCTGGGTCCCGCGCTGCTGACCGATGTGACGGAACTGACCGGTGGGCGCGCGTTTACGATCGATAACCCGAACGACCTGGCCGATGTGGCGACAAAGATTGGCATCGAACTACGCAACCAATATGTGCTGGGCTACCGTCCAACGAACCCGATAAAAGATGGCAAATGGCGTAAGATAAAAGTGAAATTACTTCCGCCAAAGGGGTTGCCGCCTCTCCGGGTTTATGCGAAGACGGGATACTATGCACCTGCGGAGTAGCCGGGTTTTCCTGGTCGCTCTGTACTTGATTTTCCTCGTTACGACGGCAGCGTCCCAGAGTCCATCTTCTGCGGGCGACGCTTTTCCCTCTGGAATTGCCCAGCCGGCTGCTGCAAAGCAACAACCCGCCCAGCCGGATCCGCCCAAGCCCGATCAGGAAAAACAGAACGCGCCTAAGCCGGACACTGCAGGCCCGCCTGCCCAGCAAGATCAGTCTGCACCGAATGACCAAGAAGATCAGGGCGGCTTCCGGTTTCACACTTCGGTGGAAGAGGTGGTGCTGCACGCTACCGTCGTCGATGACAAGCAGCGCATGGTGACGAATCTCGACAAGCCTGCCTTCAACGTGTTCGAGGATGGCAAGCTGCAGAACATCGTCTCGTTCCGGCATGAAGATATTCCAGTGGCCCTGGGCATCGTGATCGATAATTCCGGCTCGATGCGCGAGAAGCGCGACAAGGTGAACAAGGCCGCCATCAACCTGGTGAAGGCGAGCAATCCGCAGGACGAAGTGTTCATCGTCAACTTCAACGACGAGTACTACCTCGATCAAGACTTTACCGCCGACATCGGCAAAATGAAGGAAGCTCTTGAGAAGGTGGACACGCGTGGCGGGACGGCGCTCTACGATGCGGTGGTCGCCTCCGCGGGACATCTGAAGAAAAACGCGAAGCTCGAGAAGCGCGTGTTGCTGGTGGTGACCGACGGCGAAGACAATGAAAGCCAGGAGACGCTGGAGCAGGCGATTCGACGGTTACAGGAAGAGAATGGGCCGACGGTGTATGCGATCGGACTGTTGGGAGAAGAGAAGGCGCGGCGCGCGCGCAAGGCGTTGCAGTTTATCGCCGAGAAGACTGGAGGTATCGCGTTTTTCCCGAAGAGTCTGGATGAAGTGGATTCGATCACGCGGAATGTGGCGCACGACATCCGCAACCAGTACACACTGGGGTACAAGCCAACGAATCCGAAGAGTTCGGGCGGGTATCGCACCATTCGTGTGGACGCCAAGTCGAAGGGCTACGGTAAGTTGACGGTGCGCACGAAGAGCGGATACTACGCGGGGCAGGATCGGGCAGCTACGGATGCCGACCTTCCGAAAAAGACGGCCGCGCCCAAGTGACATTGACGGTGGTGCACCGACTTCCATAGTCTGTAGAGTGCGAAACGCGACAACTATGTCCCGCCTGCGTGTTGCCGACGACATCACCCAGTTGGTCGGCGAAACTCCCATGCTGCAGTTCACACGGCTGGTCCCACCGGGATCAGCCGATGTTTTTGCCAAGCTCGAATATCTGAACCCGGGCGGCAGCGTGAAGGATCGCGCGGCAATCGGCATCATTCAGAGGGCCGAGAAGGAAGGCAAGCTGCAACCTGGTGGGACGATTGTGGAGGCGACGGCCGGCAATACCGGGATCGGGCTGGCGCTGATCGGCGTGAAGCGTGGGTACAAGGTGGCGTTGTTTGTGCCGGAGAAATTTTCAGAAGAAAAAGTAATGATCATGCGAGCCCTCGGTGCCGAGGTAGCTCGCACTCCGGAGGCCGAGGGCATGGCGGGCGCAATCGCCCGCGCGAATGAGTTGGTTGCGTCTACGGCTGGGGCCTACATGGCTGCGCAATTTGAAAATCCTGCAAATCCTGATTTTCATTACGAGACCACCGCGCGAGAAATTTTTGAGCAGATGGAAGGACGTATCGATGGAGTGGTGCTGGGCTCGGGAACTTCCGGCACGTTCACGGGTGTGGCGCGTTTTGTGAAAGAGCGGCTACCGAAGGCAGTGACGGTGTTGGTAGAGACCGAGGGCTCGGTGATGGGTGGCGGGAAGCCCGGTCCGCACAAGGTGGAAGGCATTGGGGCGAGCTTCATTCCGAAGAATTTCGATAAGTCCGTGTGCGACGAGATTGTGGCGGTGACCGACGATCAGGCCTTTGGGATGGTAAAGGAACTGGCAGCGAAGGAAGGCGTGCTGGCCGGGTCGAGCGGTGGGGCGGCGGTATATGCGGCCCTGGGGTTGGCGCGGCGGATGGGAGCGGGGAAGCGTGTGGTGACGATTGTGCCGGATTCGGCGGAACGGTATTTGTCGAAGAGGATTTTTGAGGGTGGGATATAGGAACTTCGCCATCAGCTATCAGCCATCGGCTATCAGCTATCAGTGCATAGGTCCTTCGCTTTCCTCAGGATGACAATTCAAATCTATGAAGAAGAATAAAGAAGCAGGTTTCGCTACGCGGGCGATTCATGTGGGGCAGGAGCCGGACTCCGCAACTGGAGCGGTTGCGCCTCCTATTTATGCGACTTCTACCTATGTGCAGGAAGAGATTGGAAAGCACAAGGGGTATGAATATGCGCGCGTTTCGAATCCTACGCGCGACCGGCTGGAGAAGAACCTCGCTGCGCTTGAAGGTGGGACTGCGACCAAAGTGTTTGCCAGCGGGATGGCGGCGATCAATGCCATCGTGACTACGCTGAAGGCAGGCGATCACGTGGTGTGCGGGCACAATCTTTACGGCGGGACGCCGCGGTTGTTCAACCAGGTGTGGGCCGATTTTGGGTTGGAGTTTAGTTATGCGGATACGTCGGTGGCCGAGAACGTTGAGCGAGCGCTAAAGAAGAACACGCGCATGGTGTTCATCGAGACGCCAACCAATCCCTTGATGGCGTTAACAGACATCCGCGCAGTAAGCGCGATCTGCCGCAAGAAGGGAGTGGATCTGGTAGTCGACAATACGTTCATGTCCCCGTACTTTCAGCAGCCGATCGCTCTCGGGGCCGACATGGTGGTGCATTCCACGACGAAATTTCTGAACGGGCATAGCGATGGGTTGGGTGGCGTGGTGGTGTGCACGCGTCCGGAGCAAGCGGAGAAGTTGGCGTTTTTACAGAAGGCGGCGGGGGCGATTCTGTCTCCGTTTGAGTGCTGGCTGATTTTGCGCGGCGTGAAGACTTTGGCGGCGCGGATGCGCATTCACGATGAGAGTGGTCGCGCGGTGGCTGCGTTTTTGGCTGGGCATAGGAAGGTGAAGAAGAGTTTTCTATCCGGGGCTGGAGGATCATCCGCAGCACGAGCTGGCGAAGAAGCAGATGTCGGGATTTGGCGCGATGATTTCGTTCGAGACCGGATCGCTTTCGAATGCGAACAAGATGTTGCGCAAGGTGCGGGTGTGTTCGCTGGGTGAGTCGCTGGGCGGAGTGGAGACGTTGATTTCGCATCCGGCGACGATGACGCATGCGGCGGTCGGCGAGAAGGGGCGCAAGGCGATCGGGATTACGGATGGGCTGGTCCGGATTTCGGTGGGGATTGAGGATGTGGAGGATATCGTTGAAGATCTCGATCAGGCGTTGAGCGCGATATAGGTAGGCTGCTGGTCGTTTGATCTCGGCAGGGTTGGGTTATCGAGGAGGACTATGAACAATCCCGTTGAAGAGCAGGTTGCCCAGTATTATTCGCACGGCACTCTGGAAGAGACCATTCTGGAAGCCTTGAAAGCCGCAGGCAAGAATCCCGACAAATTAGAGTTAGCCGACCTGGAACCATTCGATGAGTTCCATGCGGGTGGGCGTGAAGCCACAGTGGAGTTTGGCACGCAAATGGGACTCGGCCCTGGCTCCTACGTGCTCGACGTCGGGAGCGGCGTGGGTGGCCCGGCTCGTTATTTTGCACAAGCGCTCGGGTGGCGTGTGGTGGGCATCGACCTGACGAGGGAATTCGTAGAGGTCGCGACCTCGCTTTCCAAACGGACGGGGATGGGCGGTTCCGTATCTTTTCAGCAGGCAAACGCAACCGCGATTCCGCTGGAAAGCCGGACGTTTGATGGCGCCTATACGATTCATGTCGCAATGAATGTCGAGGAAAAGGTAAGTCTGTTTCGGGAGGTGCACCGCCTGCTCAAGCCGGGAGGCACATTTGGAATCTTCGATATTATGCGCGAAGGGGAGGGGCCGCTGACATTTCCGCTCCCGTGGGCTCGGACAAAAGATACGAGTTTCGTTGAAACCGTAGAAACATATGGTGAGTTCCTGCGGAGCGCCGGCTTCAAAGTTGAAAGAGTACGCAATCGCCGCAACTTTACGGCTGAGTTTTTCCAGAAGCTACAGGCGCGGATGGTAGCGAACGGCGGAAAGCTACCCCCTCTCGGTCTGCATCTCCTCGGAGGTCGGGAATGGCCACAGCGAATTCAAAACTTCGTTGCCGACTTCGGGAGCGGACGGGTGGCACCAGTAGAGATAATCTGCCGCGCGAATTGACCGAAGCTGAGGGCGCAAAGAGAATCTGGTTGCCGTGATATTCTCCCCGGCATGTTGCGCAGACGTCTTCAGATTTGTTGCCTCCTTGCATTCCTGCTGATCAACTGGTCATTGCAAGCGCGCGTCACGCGGGTCGAGATTTCTTCCCGGCAGGATGTGCTGGGAGGGAAGACTTTCGGCGAGGCTGGCGCTTACGAGCGCATTGTTGGGCGCGTGTATTTTTCCATTCCGGTTGCGAATCCGCACAATCAGCGGATCGTTGATCTTGCTAACGCCGAGAACTTGAAGAACGGCGAGGTGGATTTTTCTGCGGACTTTGTGGCGGTGCGTTCAAAGGATGCTCACAAGGGAAACGGTTCGCTGCTGCTCGAGGTCCCGAACCGCGGGCACTCGCGCATCCTTTCTCTGGTGGATGGCGGCGATGAGGATCTGGCCAAGGATGCGGGCGACGCATGGTTCCTGCGGAACGGCTTCACGGTCGTGAGCCTGGGTTGGCAGTGGGATGCGGACGGCGCGGATGCACTCAAACTCTACGCGCCCATTGCGAAGGAGAATGGAAAGACCATCACGGGCCTGCTGCGCGGCGATTTTATGCTCCCGAAGACCATGGATGACGTCCCGCTCGGGCATTACTTCGTTGGGCGAATTGGCGGAGTTGAATATCCGGTATCGACACCTAATGATCCGCGAAACATGTTGACGGTGCGGGATACGCGGGAAGAGCCGCGTACGACCATTCCTCGCGGCGAGTGGGACTTTGCGCATGTGGTCGACGGCAAACTGATTGCTAGCAACCGGCATATTCATCTCAAAGGCGGATTTCAGGCAGGGAAGATCTACGAGTACGTATACGTGGTGGCGGATCCGGTGGTTGCCGGTTGCGGATTTGCGGCTGTGCGTGACTTCGCGGCGTATGCCAAGCACGCGGCCGACGCCGTAACTCCGGCTGCGCGCGTTTATGGCGAAGGGATTTCGCAGAACGGACGATTTCTGCGCGACTTCCTGTATCAGGGATTCAATGCTGACGAGGATGGCCGGATGGCGCTCGATGGCGTGCTGGCGCACGTAGCCGGCGCCGGGCGCGGAAGCTTCAATTATCGCTTTGCGCAGCCCTCGCGCGATGCGCAGCCGACGTCGTCGATTTTCTTTCCGACCGACATCTTTCCGTTTACGGATCAGCCGGAGACGGATGCCGTCGTCGGAGAGACTTCCGGCTTGCTGGATCGCGCGGTCAAAGACAAAGTCGTGCCGAAGATCTTCTTCTCCAACACATCATATGAATACTGGGGGCGCGTGGCGGCGCTGATTCACGTAAGCGCCGATGGAAAGCGCGACGCAGATGTGTCGGAGAATGTTCGCATTTATCACTTCACGGGACTGCAGCATTATTCGGGGCCGTTTCCTCCGGCGAAGGGGGAGGCCGATACGATGGGCCAGCTTCCGCAGTCGCCATTACCGGTCAAGTACTTCTGGCGGTCGATGATCGCGAATATGGATGCGTGGGCCCGCAATGGCACGGCGCCGCCGGCCAGCAGCTATCCGAAGATTTCGGATGGAACCCTGGTTCCGTTGGGCGAGTTGGCGTTTCCCGCAATTCCGGGGGTAAGGCGGCCGCGCGAGGCGAACGCTGCATATCGTCTGGACTACGGGCCGAAGTTCGCGCAGGGGACTTTGGAGTTGCAACCTCCGAAGGTGGGCGCAGCGTTTCCGGTGCTGGTGCCGCAGGTCGATGAAGATGGCAATGAACGTGATGGGGTGCGCTTGCCGGAGCTGACCGTTCCACTTGCAACGTATACGGGGTGGAGCTTGCGCGATCCTTCGATTGGCGCGCCTGACCAGCGAGCTGCGTTCGTCGGCTCATTCATTCCGTTTGCGCGCACGGCCGAGGAGCGGAAGAAGTCGGGTGATCCGCGGAAGTCGGTGGCGGAACGGTATGTGGGCCGAGCGGAGTACCTGGTGCGCTTCACGAAAGCGTTGGACGAGTTAGTTGCCGCGCGCTGGATTCTGGCGAAGGATCGCGCCGCGATGCTGCATTCGGGAGAGCGGGAGTGGGTGGAGGCGATGAAGTGATATGGACTCTGGGGGTTGAGTGTAAACGCCTCTTCTGGACAGTTACAACCCATACCGCTTGCCGCAATGCCACAGGAACAGGCATTTCGCGGAACGAACCTTGACGATGTCCGCGCTCGGGTCACAAATGCAAAATGGCTCTGTGAGGATTGTGATGTGGTTCTGCGCTCGGGTGATTTGTGCCTCAGCTTTCGTTGGCTCGGACAGCGTGGAGCTTGTCTCGGGTTGGCAGCAATGCTGCGTGGTCGTGTAATCGAATGTGTAAAGAATTGAATACGGGATAGGAGTCTCTCCACATTCGTGACACTCAAATTTCGATTGTTGAGCGCTATCTAGGGCCGCTGCCTTCAACAAGGGGTGGCCCCTCAAGACTTCCGCCGATTCAACGCTGCCATCCTGTCCAATCCGCAGCACGATTTCCACATCCCCTGATACACGTGCTGCCCGTGCCAGTGGCGGATATGTCGGAGGGGACAGTTTGGATAAAGCAACTTGCCCCTGCGGAGCCACCGCTACCTGTGCGGACGTCTGGATCGTCGCCCACTGTAAAGTGGACATTGCCACAACAGCCAGAACTAGGGAGCGTCTGATTCGCATGGATGAAATTCTACGCAGCCGAGTAACTGTTGCAAAATCGTAAATTACTCATTGCAGCCCTTCTCAGTTGGTGAGAAGGACTGGGAGTTGAGGCGCTTCAGGTCAGTTCGACTCGACAATCCCGCCTCGTATCACAGCGCGCCGAGACGCGTTCCGTTAGGCTTTGTAAGTATCCCGCACTTTAAAGAAAGCAACTTCACAGGAGGTTCTATGCTGAAGTGGGCTGATGGCTGGCGATCCTCGGCATGGCTTGTTGTCGTTGTGCTGCTGGTTCCACTGAATTGCATCGCGCAGAGCATTTCTGGCGTGGTCTATGACGCGGAGGGAGCTGTTGTGCCCCAAGCTCGCGTCATGCTCATGCGGGGCTACGTAAAACAAACAGAGAGCAAAAGCAGCGAGACCGGAGAGTTTGCTTTCGCCGATCTGCAGCCCGGTACCTATCAGGTGCAGATAAAACAAGAACGCCTTTCCCTGTTCCAGCAGACGGTGATTTTGGAGGGAAAGTCCGAACGGGTTTATGCTGTCCTGCCGCTCGCGCGTGAAAGCGAATCGGTGCAGATCCATGCGAGTCGCGGTTCCGGTCTTCGCAAACCCGAAAGATCTGTGAACAGAGCTCTCCGCCGGGGCGGAAAGGTGGAACCGGCGAAACTGCTGCAGCCGCTTAGGCCAGCGTACCCGGCCAGCGCGGTCGCTCGAGGGGTGGAGGGTTCTGTTGTTGTTTATGCGACCATTCACATCGACGGAACGGTGAGTGATCCACTCGTGCTCGAGTCGCCGGATCTGGACTTGGAAAAGGAAGCCTTGCAAACAGTAGGGAAGCTACGCTACGAGCCGATGAAACTGAATGGGCATGCTGTACAGTGCCAGGTCACCATTATTCTCGACTTCAAGTTGGAATAGCCGCGAGTGACCCGATGGACTGGCACGCGGTTCCCAGTGATGGACTGCATCAGCTCACGGAGGCGTCGATCCACTTTAGGTAAGCCTCGCTACCTTCTTCTACGGACAACGCGATACATTCGGGCAATTCGTAGGAGTGGAGTTGCTGGATTTTTTCGCGGACGGCCGGGAAAGATTCGGCGGTGGTCTTGATCAGCAGCAAGTATTCCTGCCCTTCTTCGACCTTCCCCTCCCAGCGGTAAACGGATTCGATCTTCGGAACAATGTTCACGCAGGCTGCCAGGCGGGTTTCTACTAAAGCGCGGGCGATTTTCTTTGCTTCTTCGAGCGACGCGGTGGCGGTGAGGACGAGGCGTTTGTTGGTCATATAGAATCTCGGGGCAATTCCGTCGCGAAGGCACGGTCCTGCTGCAAAACATCACAGACTGGTGGCCAGATCATCACAGCGTGTAGGGCTGCAGGTTCATAATATGCAAGTTGCGGCTGCGCCGGGAAGCTTGCCAGTAGGCTGGAAAGTCACCACCCGGGAAAGTCCCCGCCCAAGCGGAGCTTGGACGGGGCACCCTCGAGGGTATGCATAGGTATGAGGACGGCTACTCAGTACACAGGATTCAACCCATGACAACACAGATCAAGTTTGGCACTTCGGGCTGGCGCGCGGTGGTGGCAGATGAGTTTACGTTTGCCAACGTGCGGCGGGCGGTGAGTGGTATTGCGCGCTACGTCGTTTCGCAGAAGCCGAAGGGTGCGAAGGTCATCGTGGGACGCGACCCGCGGTTCATGGGCGAGACCCTGTGCGCCATGGCTGCGGAGATTCTGTCGGCGCACGGGGTGACACCGCTGGTGATTGCCGAAGCGGCGCCTACGCCTGCCATTTCGTATGCGGTGACGCAGGCTAAGGCAGATGGAGCGATCAACTTCACGGCGTCGCACAATCCGCCGGAATACAACGGGATCAAGTTCTCCACGCCCGACGGGGCTCCGGCCCTTCCGGAAGCGACGCAAAAAATTGAGGCGGAGATCCTGGCCGTCGATGCGGCCGGGGGAAATGGTTCCGGCGCTAAGGGGCCGGGGCCGCAGGCGCTCGATCCGAAGCGGATGTATTTGTCGCGCCTGCGGGAAATTGTAGATCTGGACGTCATTCGCAAGGCTGGGCTGCGGGTGGTCTTCGATCCCTTCTGGGGAGCGGCGCGCGGGTACACCGACGAACTGTTGCGCGAAGGCGGCGTGGCCGTGGAGTCAGTGCACGATTACCGCGACGTGCTGTTCGGCGGGCATGCGCCCGAGCCTGACGATCACCTGCTGGAAGATTGCCGCAAGAAAATGCGCGAGACCAAGGCGCACATTGGGATCGCGACCGACGGAGACGCGGACCGCTTCGGCGTTGTGGACGAAGACGGCACGTTCTTTCAGCCGAACTACATCATTGCGCTGCTGTTCGATTACTTGGTGGAGAGCCGGGGATGGATCAACGGAGTTGGGAAGTCGGTGGCGACCACGAACCTGATCAACGCGCTGGCCAAGCATCACAAGGTTGAATTGCACGAGACGCCAGTCGGGTTCAAGTACATCGGGGAACTTATTAAAGAAGATAAGATCTGCATTGGCGGGGAAGAGAGCGCCGGGCTGTCGATTCGGCATCACGTGCCTGAGAAGGATGGCGTGTTAGCCGGGTTGATGTGCTGCGAGATGGTGGCGCGCCGGGGCAAGTCGTTGGGCGAACAATTACAGGAGCTATTTGTCAAAGTTGGTTCCTTTTATCCGCAACGCGAGAACTTCCGCTTGACGCCGGAAGTGAAAGAGAAGTTCACTGAAAAGCTACGGTCTGAGCCCCAGGAATTCTTCGGCCGCAAGGTCGGAGAGGTGGTTCGCAAAGACGGCTTGAAGCTGGTGTTTCAGGATGGTTCCTGGATTTGCTATCGTTTGTCAGGAACCGAGCCCGTCGTGCGAGTCTATTCCGAAGCCGCGAATGCGGATGAACTCGCCAGGCTGAGCACAGCGGCCAAGCAATGGATTTTCGAGTAGGAAAGTTTTCCGAGCCATTTCTGAAGCCCCGACAGGGTCTGCGCGCGATGGTGGAGAGAGTTCCACAAGCGGAGGCGCTGGCGGAGCGTTGGGTGGAGAAGTCGCGGCCCATCTGGAGTGTGCTGCATAACGAGCGGCGGCGACTGGCGACGGCCGGAGTTGCGCTGCTGGCCGCATGGTTGTTTCTGCACGTGATGTTTGGCGCGAACGGGATGGTGATCTACCGGTCGAAGCGGGCAGAGCGGCAAAGACTTCAGGCGGACATCGATAAGTTGCAGAAAGAGAACGACCTCTATATGCAGCAGATCCGGTCGCTGCAGAACGATCCCAAGGCGATCGAGAAGGAAGCGCGCGAGCAGTTGCACTACGCGCGTCCGGGCGAAGTGGTGTACGTGCCGCCGGTTGCCGATCGGCCTGCCAATAACGCCGCCCGCAAGTGAGTGTCTAACTGCCCTTCCGACGACATCTTACGGGCTAAGCTGTGATAGCATTCTTGGCATGCCACGTCTTAAAGATCCCAGGAATTGAATGCGCCGCGAAGGGATGCGGTCTCTGGCTGCAAATTAGGCTCGGGTTCGTAGAGGCGACAGCGTCACACAATTAACAATTCCATCAGGAGGATTCAGTTCGATGCGCAAAGTATTCTCGGTTTGCCTGCTGTTTTGCATGGTTCTGTCGATAGCATCATTTACGTTCGCGGCCGACGATAAGGCCGACACGGTAAATGGCTGGATCAGCGATTCCAAGTGCGGAGCCAAGGGAGCCAATGCTGGAGCGGCCGCCTGCACGAAGAAATGCCTGGAAGAGGGCGCCAAAGTGGTAGTGGTCACCGATGGCGACCAGAAGGTTCTGAACGTGGAGAATCCGGACGCGCTCAAGGGTCATGAGGGTCATCACGTCGCGGTGAGCGGCCATGTGACTGGGGACACCATCCACGTGACCGGCGTAAAGATGCTGTGAAGTAGAAATTTACGGAAGAGAAGAGAGCGGCTTCGCGGCCGCTCTTTTTGTTTTTAGTGATGCGGTAGTACGAAGGAAAGTTCGGCGGGCGAGGACGCCCGCCGCTCCATGTAGCGGAAAGACCTCTATCGCACTACTCCTTCTAGCGGGGAACTGGCCGTGGCGTAGAGTTTTTTCGGCATGCGTCCGGCGCGATAGGCCTGTCGTCCAGCCAGGACTGCGTTCTTCATGGCTTCCGCCATGAGAACCGGATCCTGCGCTCCTGCAATGCCCGTATTCATGAGGACGGCGTCAGCGCCTAATTCCATGGCAATCGCGGCGTCGGAGGCTGTGCCCACGCCGGCGTCGACGATCAGTGGCACGCTGGTGACGACTTCCCGCAGTATCCGAATGTTGGCCTGATTCTGAATGCCTAGTCCGCTGCCGATCGGAGCGCCGAGCGGCATGATGGCGGCCGCGCCCGCGTCGAGAAGGCGCTTGGCGAATACGACGTCGTCGGACGTGTAGGGAAGGACGGTGAATCCTTCTTTCGCGAGAACGCGTGTGGCCTCGAGCGTGGCCTGCACATCGGGATAGAGTGTCGCCTGGTCGCCGATGACTTCAAGTTTCACCCAGTCGGATAGCCCGACCTCGCGAGCCAGGCGCGCGGCGCGAATGGCTTCGTCGGCGGTGTAGCAGCCGGCGGTGTTAGGAAGCAGGAAATATTTCTTCTGGTCGATGTAATCGAGCAGCGATTCCTTGCTGCGGTCGAGGTTCACGCGGCGAACGGCGACCGTGACCATATCGGCGCCGCTGGCTTCGAGCGCTCGCGCGGTTTCCTGAAACGACCCATACTTGCCTGTGCCAACGATCAGGCGGGACTGGAAGGGGCGTCCGGCGATCAGCAGTCTGTCCGACATATCTTTATTGTAATGAAATGGGCGGGAGGCCGTGCGGAAAGGTCACCCGCTGATGTGACCCACTACCGGCGCGGCCTCGGCGTGGGCGTAGACGTCCTCGATGAGCTTGCGGTAGCGTTCTTCCACCGCGCGGCGGCGGACTTTCATGGTGTGAGTCAGGGTGCCGTCGGCGGGCGTGAATTCATCAGGCACGAGGATCACTTTTTTCAACTTCTCGAAGCGGGCGAGGTTGCGGTTGACGTCTTCCACGATGCCCTCGTAGAGCGCTTGCACCTTGGAATTTGCGACCAGATCAGGGCGCGACTGGAATGTGATGTAATTATTGCGCGCCCAATCTTCAAGCAACAAAAAATAAGGAGAGATCACGACGGCGGGAAATTTGCGCTTGTCGCCGACGATGATGGCCTCAGCGATGAGCGCGTTGTGTTTCAAGGAGTTCTCAATGGGCTGGGGCGCGATGAACTTTCCCCCGGACGTCTTGATGAGATCTTTTTTGCGATCGGTGACGGAGAGGAATCCCTCCGCGTCGAGGTTTCCGATATCGCCAGTCTTGAACCAGCCGTCGACGAAGGCGTTGGCAGTGTCGTCGGGCCGCTTCCAATAACCCTTGAAGATCGACGGGCCGCGTACGAGTATCTCGCCATCGTCGGCGATCTTGACGTCGACGTTGCCCAATGGCTTGCCGACGGTGCCAAGCTTGTGTGCGCGCGGTGTGTTGACAGCAATGACCGGCGAAGTTTCGGTGAGGCCGTAGCCTTCGTGAATGCGGATGCCGATCCACGAAAACCATTCCGCCAGTTCACGGCCGAGCGGGGCGCCGCCGGAAATGAAGACTTGCCCGCGTCCACCCATGCCTGCGCGCACCTTTGAGTAGACGAGTTTGTCAGCCAGTCGCCAGGCGGGAGAGTTGGGCGTCTCGCCCTTCAATGTCTCGGGGGCGTGCGCGCGGCCCACAGCTAGCGCCCAGCGAAAGATGAGATTCTTCGGGAAAGCCTTCGCTTTGATGTCGGCTTGCGTATGGATTTTTTCGTACACGCGCGGCACCGACACGAACATGGTGGGCTTTACTTCAAGCAAGGTCTGGGATAACTGATCGACGAAAGGACAGTAGGCCAGCGTGACGCCGTTGTAGAGCATCGCGAAGTCAACATGGCGTGCTGTGATGTGCGAGAGTGGCAGGAACGAGACGCTTACGTGCTCTCCGATGAATTCGAATCCGCGCAGCGAGTACGCAATGTTCGAAGCGAGATTTCCGTGTGTAAGCATCACCCCCTTGGAAACGCCGGTTGTGCCGGAGGTATAGATCAGGGTAGCGAGATCGTCGGGAATAATCATTCGAGCGCGCTCGTCAAGCTGGGGATCGCGTTCGGCGGGGCCTTCATGCATGAGTTGGGCCATGTGGAAGGCCTGATTCGTTTCCACCGAGTCCATGACGACGTTTTTTTCGACCAGCGTTTGGGCGCGAATCGACTGAATTTTGCGCAGTTGCTGTTCGGACGAAACGAAAATCGCGCGGCACTCTGCGTCTTTCAGGATGAAAGCCGATTGCTCGGCGGTGAGAGTGGAATAGATCGGCACCGAAACGATGCCGAGCAACTGGCAGGCGAAATCGGCGATCGTCCACTCGGGCCGATTCTCGCTGAGGATTGCGACACGGTCTCCTTTGCCGATGCCCCAGCGCTCCAGCGCATGCGAGACTCCAGCGACACTGCGATAGAGTTCCTGCGAGGAAATCGGGACCCACTGGATGGCTTGGCGGTGCATCATCACCCGCTCATGAGAGCGGTCGACAATGGCGAAAAAGATGTCGTTAAGAGTGGAGATGCTCATCCCGGAATGGTTGCTCCTGGGGCGCGGAAGACAGGGGCGCGGAAGACCGCCGGAGTGGGATGTATCGCGAAAACCGCTGGTTGTAGAAGTTCCCTGGCGAGGCGAACGTGTGACCGTTGTGCGCTCATAACCGCGAGGTGGGCGGGATCGTAATGCGGATGCAAGCCCACCAGTAGACTGTAACGACTTTACAACGAGACGCGCAACGCGAAACGTAGGGCAGTTGTTGTGCCTTGAGTTGCGCGGCGACGGCGTGACGTAAGGTCAAGGTGAGCGAGGCACAGATTGGGCGCTGCTTTGGCCGGTGGAGATCGCTGGCTCATCAATGAGGAGTGGGCGGTGGCGTTGGCGAGCGCAGCGTTCATTCGTCAAGGCCGGAAATGGGACTCGACGGTTTTGTAGCGTGAGGTTGAGGTTTGACGCGATAGGAGGTGGTTGTTATCATCAATGCGCGGGGTGGAGCAGTCTGGTAGCTCGTTGGGCTCATAACCCAAAGGTCGGTGGTTCAAATCCACCCCCCGCAACCAGCGCAATCATCAGGTTACGGGCAATTGTTAAAGTGTAGTGACTGTCCAAAACTGTCCGATAAGGGGAACTGCCTCACAGTTCCCCTTATTTACTGAATCGCGATCTGCTGCTGAGTACCCGCTGGTGAAGCGCGGTACCTTGTTAAGAGGGCATGGAGATGGGCTTTGTCAGCAACTACTTTGGCAAGGTCATTTTCGAAGCCCGAGCCCCGTCTCCGACGTCATCTTGCACATCAACACAGTCCCATCCCTCAAGAAAAACGACAACATTGCAGACATCGCTGCCATTGCCGCTCACGCTCCCTAAATTCGATCTTAATTTTCGCTAGAAACAGTCGATGATCCTCCCCTGTGGTTACAAATTACTAGTGTGCATCCGACGGCAAACTCTGCTCTGACCGTTCGCAAGTACGAATCCGAGGAGCACACCCAACTTCCGTGTTGCCCATGATCCAGGAGTTTCTGGAATCGATCCACGCAAGCCGGCTTATCAGTACTGATCTCCCAAGCATCCGTTCGCCGACACTTGACCGAGATGATGGACAGGATCGCTAAGGGACCGAAAGACGTGGAAAAATCAGTTAGGGCCGGAGATGAACTCCGATGAACGTGGATGACCTACAGTGTTTACCATCGGCGTTCATCCACATTTATTGGGGGCACCCACTGGATTCGCGCTGGGAGGACTACGAGATGCGGAAAGGGTTTGCGAGAAAACCACAAGGGACGAGCCCGCGACGCGAGGCAAGAACTACATAACGCGGAGCGGGCTGCAACGCCTCAAAGATGAGCACCGGTTTCTGCTCACCAGGGAACGCCCGGCTGTGGCGGAGGTGGTGGCGTGGGCTGCCGGCAACGGCGATCGCAGTGATAACGCGGACTATCGGTACGGCAAGCGGCGACTGCGGCAGATCGATGGGCGGATTCGCTTTCTCACGAAGCGAATCGAGGCTACGGAAGTGGTGGACCCGGAAAGTCCGAGAGCAGGGCAGCCGGAGACGAGGACATTCTTCGGGGCGACCGTGCGCTATGCCAATGCCGCGGGAGCGGAGCGAGTGGTGAGCATCGTAGGCACCGACGAGGTCGATCTCAACCGCAACCATATCAGTTGGGTATCACCTCTGGGGCGAGCGTTGATGAAGTCGGCAGCGGGTGACACCGTAGTTCTCCAAGCGCGGGGCGGCACAGAATACCGGACGGTGCTGGAAGTGTGTTACCAGCGTATTTCTGTGGAGCCGTTCCGTGAACCACCTGGATCCGAAGCCTCAGCAAAGGGACTCCCTCGCCGACGCTAATCACCTGACGATGAAGAGACGAAACGGCACAGCTGGTGAAAGAGCGACGACCGTAATACAGCGCTATTTCGCAAGCGACAGGAGATGAGTCGAGTCCTCATACACGCGCTTATCGCCACGAACTTTCAGAATTCGTCGGCAATCCGGAGATCATCAGCAAGCATCCGGTTTGCCCGTCATCTGTCCAGAACAAGTCCGCGTGCCCTACGCCGGTTCTCAATGATTAACTCGGCGGTGATGCGCTTCCTGGTGGATCGGATCCTGGAGTCATTTAGCTGCCTCGACGCGATCAGTGAATGCAGGCTTCGGCCTGCTGTACTATCTAGCCAAAGATTCACGACCGGACACCAAGTGTGAGCCATCTCAATGCCCCTAGTCTAAGGCAGCTTCGCCGCTACGCGATCGCGCGTAGCCTTTTCAAGCCCACCAGCCTCATGCGGGCCATTGCCCGTCTGGGCTTTGTCCAAGCCGACCCGATTCGTGCGCCCGCTCGCGCCCAGGACCTGATCCTTGCGCACCGCGTTAAAGACTATCGCGCCGGCGAACTCGAGCGCCGCTATCCGCGCCTGGCGATCGAGGAGGCATTTTTCATCAACTACGGGTTCCTGACTCGCGAAACTGTCACGCTGTTGCATCCGCGCGGAGCGCCGCGCGCTTGGGACACTTGGGACGCCGCGATGCACGCGCGAGCCGACGAGGTTCTGGCCTTTGTCCGTGGGCATGGTCACACCTGCCCCAGCGACGTCCAGGCGCATTTCGACCATGGCCGTATCAAGCGTTGGGGCGCTGAGCTGAACCTAAGCAATCATCTGCTCGAGGGCTTGCACTATCGCGGACTGCTGCGCGTGGTGCGCCGCGCGGCCGGCACTCGGGTCTACCATACGGTCGAGTACCCGCTGCAGGACGACAGCTCCGAGGCCCGACTCGTGCGTGCCGGCCATTTGCTCGATATATTGGTGCAGCTCTACGCGCCCCTGCCTGCTGCAAGCTTGGGCTATCTGCGCACACTGCTGCGTAATGGAGTGGCGCACCTAGCTGCCGAGGTGCACCAACTCCAGGAGCACGTCAAATCACGCTATGCGCATGCTCAGGTCGACGGCCGACCGTGGTTCTGGCCACACGACGAGAACCCGGCGGCCGCTCGGCACTCCGTCGACGGTAAGCTGCGTTTCCTCGCGCCCTTCGACCCCATCATCTGGGACCGCCGGCGCTTCCAGTTGCTCTGGGGCTGGGAATACAAGCTGGAGGCCTATGTGCCGGCTCCCAAGCGCCGAATGGGACACTACGCGATGCCCATGCTATGGGGCGAGCGGATGCTGGGCTGGGCTAATCTGAAAGTTGTCGATGGCCGGCTGCAGCATGAGCTGGGCTTCGTCGGTCCGCCGCCGCGCGGGAGAGCCTTTCAGCTAGCGTTGGACGAAGCGCTGCAGCAGATGCAGGAGTTTCTGAAACTCTAGCACTCCCGGTTCTGAAGGGATCCATTTCCCTCGGAATCTAGTGGAAACTCGACGGGAAAGCCAAAATCGCAGATGCGAGCAGGTGCAAGCCTCGATGCTTCGGGATTTCCGTCAATCGCGGGTCTGCCGCTTATCTCATCGGTACCGACAGTACAGAACCTGATCGTGGCCAGTGGACATGCGATGCTCGGCATCAGTCTCGGTCCAATTACGGGCAAGCTTGCGGCACAGCTGGCCTGCCATGAACAACCCGATTCCGATTTGTCGTCATTGTCCGTGGGCAGGTTTTAGGCGTGAAATGGACCACTCCGGCATCGAGTTCTAGATGCTCGACCAAAATTCATATCGCCAAACGGAGATTACTCATGAAGAAAACGGTTTTCGCGTTTTCGTTGATCGTGGTGGTTTTGCTCGGAATCGCGACAGTAGCGAAGGACAAGGACTCCAGCCATCCCGCGGTGAGCACGGTACAGGAATTCACGAATGCTTATAACGAGAAGAATATTGACAAGCTCGTCTCGCTCTATGCAACTGACGCGGTTATGGTATCGGAGGCCGGGGTCGCAGAAGGGTCGCGATGCCATCCGGGCCCGTCCTCAATGGGGGGATTCAGCGCGGCAACACCATTGCGTCGTTGAGCCCCGAAAGGAACGAGAGTTCGGGGTCGTTGAGTTTCACGGAAGTTGTCGCCAAGGTGATAAATAATGGCCAAGAATCGCAACGCCATTATTTGGTCATCGTCAAGAAAGAGGGAGCGAGCAATGAGATAGTGATTCACTACTGACTACCGAGCCCAATGAAGACGCCTTAGCATGGGCCTTGGCTAAAATGCTGTTTGGCAGACGGGTTGTCCCATTGCTATAATGTCTTGCGGGGTGGAGCATCCGGTGTTGCCATCAGGATCATTACGAGCCAATCGCCATCGTTCCATCTGCTGCCTGCTGGTGGTGGCGTTTGCAGTCTTTGCCCTCACGACGAGCCTCGCTACTCGTACCAGCGTTCTAACTGAGCCTCACGGCACAAGCGTCCAGTCGACTTCCGCACAGGCGACACGACAGCACTTGGATGGCGACGCCATGCGATGGGTGGCGCCCCCTCTGGTTCTAACTGTTTTAGAAGCGCCGAGTTTTTATCCACGCGTCGCTCCCGCAGGTCCCCCTCTCTCCAGTTTGCTTTTCGATGAAAGTCTTTACAACCGGCCTCCACCCTCTTCCTGCTAAGCATTTCCCTTTTCTGACACCAAGTCATCGCTTTTGAACTCCGCCCCAATCTCTTTACTGAGGCAACTTCCATTGGGCTCACCTAAGGGAAGTGAGTTCGAAACAACCGCAGGCCCGCATTTCAGCTCCGTGGAAGCGCGCTCACCGGATTGTGAGGCTTGCAGTCAGGGTCCTTGAACCCTGGAGGAAAGCCATGAAGAAGAGTCTGATTGTGTTGCTGCTGTTCGCGGCCGGGCTGGTTGTGTATCTACACGCCAGTGTCAAACGGGGATATCAAACCGCTACCGTCGTCACCGTCAAGGAACTAGATACCACTCCTCAGTTCACTGGCGGCAACCCGACCGATGCACCGTTGCAGGCGGAAGAGTACGCCTACGAGATCGGACTCCAGTTGGAGTGCACGAACTATGTCGGGCGGTACGAATCTGCGATCGATTACCTACCCGCTGCGATTGCCCCTAACAAAGAGATCGATGTTCGTCTGGAGAAGCACTGGATGTACTTAAGCCTGAACTCGGATCGCGAAATAAAGATGGGGATCATGAGGCACGAACGGGTCCACAGCGAGGCTTGTCCGGCAAAGAATTAGTTTTCCCGGGCTGCGACAGGTGCGAATTCCGCTTACCGCGACAATAGCGGTCCGCCGCAGCCTGAGGATGTTCCCAAGCACTGAGCCCTCGAACTTCCCGGTTGAGAAAAGAAAGGAGCCCGAATGAATAAATCAACGTGAGGAGAAACGCACATGAGGCAAGTAGTGGTAGCTCTGCTGGCAAGTCTGCTGGTGCTCGACGTGGCCGCGGCCGCACAAGCAACTGGCGGGACAGGCGCCAATGCCAAAGCTCGCAAGACAGCCCCGTCCAGGCTGGACACGAAGCTGGCCCAGATGCAACAAGCCCTGGAGGCTCAACAACAACAAATCAATCAATTGATTCAGCAACTGCAAACCCGAGATAAGACTATTGATCAACTTCAACAGCAGGTCAGTCAGGTGCAGTCCGCTGCCAACCAGGCACAGCAAAAGGCGGACGCCGCGTCGTCCCAGGCCAACCAGGCTCAGCAGGGGCAATCGGAAGTTACGGCGTTGAAGGGGGACATGACCGATTTGAAAGAGAACGTGACCAACACTGCTATCAGTCTGCAGGACACGCAGAAGACTGTAGGAGATCTGCAAAGCCCGATCGCGTTGCGCTTTAAAGGCATAACCATCACTCCGGGTGGCTTCCTGGCGGCAGAAACGGTGTGGCGGCAGCGCGGGCTTGCATCGGACGTGAACACGCCTTTCAACTCCCTGCCTTTTCCCGGATCGTCTGCCAGCAACCTGTCGGAGTTCTTTGCTTCAGGTAGGCAGTCGCGGGTAGCGTTCCTGGCGGAAGGCAAGGTCAAGGATTTGAAGATGGCCGGCTATGTGGAGGCTGATTTTCTATCGGCAGGGGTGACCTCTAACAACAACCAAAGCAACAGCTACACGCTCCGGCAGCGGCAGATGTGGGCCCAAGCTGCGCTGCATGGATGGACTTTCACCGGTGGTCAGATGTGGAGTCTGGTTACCGAAACCAAAAAGGGCGTGGATAACCGTTCGGAAGCCCTGCCGTTGACCATCGATGCGCAATATACCCTCGGTTTCAGCTGGGCGCGTCAATTTGGCTTCCGCGTCGCCAAGAATTTCGGCGACAAGGCGTGGCTGGCTTTTTCCGTGGAGAATCCGCAGATCAATTCCGTCGGCGGCAGCGGTTTCAACAACAACTTTGTCGTGGGCGCTCCCGGAAACGGCGGCGGCCTTTACAACACCACGGCAAACTACGCGTTTAATGCTGCTCCGGATTTTGTAGTGAAGGCGGCATTCGAACCTGGATTTGGACACTATGAATTCTTCGGTGTGCTAAGCCAGTTCCGTGATCGCACCTACCCCTGCGCTACAACGGCGGCCACCGACACTTGCAACGGAGTGCTTGGGCCGTCCGGAGCGGGTGCTTCGAATGATCTGCGCACCGGTGGAGGAGTCGGTATGAACATTCGTGAGTCTCTGTTGAACAAACATATGGATGTTGGCTTGCACTTCCTTGGGGGAAATGGAATCGAACGCTATGGCACGGGTGGCCTGCCGGTCGTCACGGTTCGTCCGAACGGAACCTTGGCGCCGCTGCGCGGCTACCAGGCCCTCGGAACTCTGGAATACCACTCCGCGAAATGGGACTGGTATCTCAACGGGGGGAGTGAGTACGCGCAACGGACCGTCTACACCGATCCGACTAGCGGCAAAGCAATGGGGTACGGTCTCCCGGGCGCCAGCAACGGCGCCCCCTGCGTGGAGCCGGTACCCGGCAGCGGAGGGTTTGCCGGTGGCACTTCATGCTCGGGAACCACTCGCGCCCTGACCGAAGGAACGCTGGGCTTCTGGTATCGAATCTACAACGGACCGAAAGGCAAACTGCAGTTCGGTCCGCAATATTCCTACGTGCTCCGCAGCACGTGGGCGGGTGCCAACGGCTTCCAGCCCGAGGCAACCGAGAACATGTTTTTCACGTCGTTCCGCTACTACTTGCCGTAGCGTGTGCGAACCTCGCCCTCGGGGTCACCCTATCTCCCGCGGGGGCGAGGATTTTTCTAGGTCGCAGGAGCCTTTGTTCCATGACGCTTCAACGCAAACACATTTTCGTAACCCTAACCGTCTCGCTGCTCTTGATTGCCGGGTTCGTAAGACTTTTCACGCAAAGAGCTAAAGCCAGTCCGGGCGAAGGTCCAGAGGTCCGCACCGTGGCTGTGGCACTCGTACAAAGGGGTCCGATAGCAAATTCACTGACGCTGTCCGGCGAGTTCCGGCCTTACCAGGAAGTGGACGTCCACGCGAAGGTAGCTGGCTACATCCGCCGGATCTATGTGGACGTGGGTGACAAGGTCAAGGTGGGCCAAGTGCTGTCTGACCTCGAGGTACCAGAATTGACTGCTCAAGTGAAGGGAGCCGAGGCTGCGATCCGTCGCGATCAGGACGCGATTCGCCGTGCTCAGGGCGACCTTGAACGAGCGGACTCGTCCCATGCGGCGTACCACTCCGCCTACAGTCGTCTCAAGCAAGCCTCTGAAACTCGCGCTGGTCTAATCGCCGAACAGGAATTGGATGATTCCCTCGCCAAGGATAAGGAGTCGGAAGCGCAAGTGAGCAGTTCACGTGCTGCTCTGTCGGAATCGAACAGTCAACTGGCAATTGCCGAGGCGGAACGCACCCGCCTTATGGCTCTTCAATCCTACTCGCATATCACCGCTCCGTTTGCGGGCGTCGTGACCAAACGATACGCGGACGTTGGTTCGTTGATCCAAGCCGGCACCAGTTCCAACACGCAATCGATGCCAGTGGTTCAACTGGCGGAGTGGACCAGGCTACGCCTGGTGTTGCCCGTTCCAGAATCGGCTGTACCTCAGTTGCATCTTGGGAGCACGGTCGACGTACGAGTTCCCACGCTGAACCGTACGTTTCGAGGCCGGGTAGCGCGTTTTGCAGATTCTCTAAATCAGGAAACGCGCACTATGCACACTGAAATCGATGTGGAAAATCCCGATGGCAAGGTTTTTGACGGCATGTATGCCGAAACCACCGTCGTGCTGGAGCACAAAGAAGATGCTTTGACGATTCCAGTGCAAGCAGTCGAACTGAGGGGCACCAAGGCTAGCGTGCTGGCGGTTGATTCGCAAAGCCGCATCCGGGAGCATGTCGTCACACTCGGAGTGGCGAGCAGCGAGCGGGTAGAGATTCTTAACGGTCTAAATGAGAACGATCGGGTGGTGATTGGTAGGCGCAACGAGTTCCAGGAAGGGGAGCAGGTGAATCCGAAAGTGACTAAGCGGAGCACATCGAGTCCGGAGGAGGGACTCTGATGTCCAGGTTTGCGATTAGAAATCCTTATTTCATTATTGTTTGCTGCCTGGTTATCGGTATCGTGGGCATTGTCACCCTGGCACGCATGCCAGTGGATCTCTTCCCGCCCATACGAATTCCTGTAGTCGTTGTGGCCACTTTCTATTCCGGAATGCCACCGGAACAGATCGAGACGGATATCACCGGGCGCTTTGAGCGATTCTTCACACTAGGCAGCAACATCGACCACATGGAATCGCGATCTTTGCCAGGGGTGAGCCTTATCAAAATCTATTTCCAGCCCGGCACCGATCCGGACGCCGACTTGAGCGAGATTTCAAATCTCGCGATGGCGGATCTTCGAAAGCTGCCCCCCGGAACTTTGCCTCCTGTGGTCCTGAAGTTCGACGCGTCCAGTCTTCCGGTTTGTCTCATAACCCTCAAAGGTCAAGGGCTGAATGAAACCCAACTGCGCGACCTAGGGCAGTACAACGTGCGGAATCAGGTTGCCAACGTTCCCGGAGCCTCCGTCCCCCAGCCGTTCGGGGGCCGTTATCGCCAGATCATGGTTTATGTCGATCCCTTGAAGTTGGAGGCTCATCAACTCAGCGTCATGGATGTCGTTCGCACCGTAAACGACAGCAATCTGATACTTCCCGCCGGCGACGTACGCATTGGCCCCGTTGACTACAACCTGTACACCAACAGTCAGATCCCTACCACGAAAGAGATCAATCATCTGCCTTTGAAAACCGTAGGCGATGCCTCCGTGCTCGTTCAGGACGTGGGCAAAGCACAGGATGCACATGAAATTCAAACCAACGTAGTCCGCGTGGACGGGCAGCGCTCGGTCTATCTCCCAGTTCTTAAACAGGGTGGGGATACGAACACGATTTCTGTGGTCGATGGTGTGAAACAAGCGGTTAGCGAACTAACCGATGTTCCCCGGCAACTGGTGGCCAAAGTAGTTTTTGACCAATCGGTGTTCGTAAAGAAAGCGATTGAGAATCTGCTTCACGAAGGCGGTATCGGACTAATTCTGACTGGATTAATGATCCTGCTTTTTCTGGGCAGCGTGCGAGCCACGGCGGCCGTATTCCTATCGATTCCTCTCTCCGCGCTAGCCGCTTTTCTCGCCATAAGCGCACTGGGTGGGACCGTAAACACCATGGTCCTCGGCGGACTGGCTTTGGCCTTTTCGCGCTTGATAGACAACTCGGTCGTCGTGTTGGAGAACATCTTCCGTCACATGGAGATGGGAGAGCCCCCAGACGTGGCGGCAGAAAAGGGGGGCCAGGAAGTTGCGCTTCCTGTTCTGGCCGCAACACTGACAACCATAGTTGTCTTCTTCCCCGTAGTGTTCCTGTATGGCGTGAGTCGATTTCTTTTCACTGCTCTGGCCGTTGCCGTGGCACTTTCCATGCTGGCGTCATTTTTTGTCGCCATGACGGTGGTACCCCTATTCTGCGCCAAGCTGATGAAGTCACCACATCTCACGCATGAGCATCAGGAGTCGGACTCACGGTTCGGCCACGTCGTTACCGTTTTCAATCGCTACTTCGAAAGTCTGGTTGCTCGATACGAGGGTACTCTGAATCGTTCTCTGCTTCGCCCTTTAGCAACTAGTGCGGGGCTGGTGGGAGTTTCGCTCTTGAGTTTTTCGCTTTATCCCTTGTTGGGCGTTGCATACTTCCCGCGCACAGATCCCGGACAGTTCGTGATTAACCTGAAGGCCCCATCGGGCACCCGCCTCGAACTGAGCGAGGCGCAGGTGCAGCGCGTGGAAGGCATCATTCGTCGCATCGTGCCTTCCAATGAATTGGGCATGATCGTCTCCAACATCGGCGTGACGCCAGGCTTTTCGGCAATCTACACACCAAACTCGGCACAGCACACCTCCTTCGTTCAGGTCAGTCTGAAAGAAGGCCACAAGATAGGCAGTTACGAGTATATGAACCGGGTGCGGTCGGCCCTGAAGCACGAGATCCCGGAACTCAGCACCTACTTCCAGTCGGGTGGTCTGGTTGACTCCGTCCTGAATCTGGGTCTGCCTGCGCCGATCGACGTGCAGGTGAGCGGCATGAGTCTCGAGAAGACCTACGACGTAGCGACCGAAATCGCCCAGCAGGTCCGCAACACGAAGGGGGTAAGCGACACGCTGGTACCCCAGGACATTGACTACCCGGCCTTACGCATCAACATCGATCGGGAGCGCGCCAGCCTGGTGGGTCTCAATCAAAAAGAGATCGTCGACAACTTGATCACGGCACTCACGTCCAACCAGATGATCGCTCCCAGTTATTGGGTTGATCCGAGGAGCGGCAATGATTACCTACTGACAGTACAGTATCCCGAGGAGCAAATTCAAACTCTCAATGACCTGAAACAAATTCCGATTCGATCGTCGAAAGGGACTCGCCCCACACAACTGGATGCGGTCGCTGACATAGAGCCCATCGAATCGCCTACCGAAGTCGACCACTACCAGCTGCGACGCGTGATTGATCTGTACGTAACACCTTCCGGCGAAGATCTGGGCAAGCTGACGAACTCAATTCAAAATGTTGTACAGAGCACGAAGTTGCCACCGGGCGTGCGCGTCGATCTGCGTGGTTCGGTCCAAGGCATGCGTTCTTCGTTCAAGAGTTTCGGCATCGGGCTATTGTTATCCATTCTGCTCGTCTACCTGATTCTGGTCGCGCAGTTCGAGTCGTTTCTGGACCCTTTCATCATTCTCTTCGCTATTCCTCCCGGCCTGGCCGGCGTGCTGATTCTCTTGCTGCTCACCGGCACCACTCTGAACATTATGTCGTTGATGGGCCTGGTAATGATGGTTGGGATCGTAGTCTCCAACAGCATTTTGATTGTGGACTTTACCCGCAACCTCTGGCGCAACGGGATGGCGTTGCGCGAGGCTGTCACATCGGCCAGCCGCATTCGGCTCCGGCCCGTTCTGATGACATCACTTGCCACGATCATTGGTCTGATCCCGATGGCGTTGAAGCTGGGGACAGGATCGGAGGCTTACGCGCCCTTGGCGCGCGCGATCATCGGTGGACTGCTGGTATCGGTCGTCGTAACCGTATACCTCGTACCCGCTGCATATCTTTGGGTACACCGTAAAGATGTAACCGGAGCTGCGGAGGTAACAGCTTGAGACGGAAGCTGGGCCTTTCTCTCGGAATCCTTCTTTGCACCGCGGCGGGTTTGGCACAGTCCACTCTTACTCTGCAGAACCCTTCCGACGCACCGCTCGGGAGTTTCGGCAATTCGAGCGATCAGCAGTCTTCGGGACCCGAGCATACCACCCCACAGGTGCACGGCTCAGTGCAACAGCAGTTCAAGGCAACTAAGACTTTCAATCTTTCGGTGAAGGATGCGGAAGCCATCGCGTTGAAGAACAATCCAGCAATTTCGATAGCCCGTTTGAATGCGTTGGCTGCGCAACAGGTGACGCGAGAGGTTCGTTCCAGTCTTTGGCCCGCCACTTATGCCAACCTCACGGCCGTGGACGCTCATGATGACAGCCGCATCAGCGCCGGCGGATTGAACAATCCGATTATCTTTGCGCGAGCCGGGGCCGGGGCGACGGTCAGTCAACTGATCACAGACTTTGGCCACACGACCAACCTCGTTGCCAGTGCGCGTCTCCACGCCAAGGCCGAAGATCAAAATGCGCTTGCGACCCGGAGAGACGTTCTCCTCGCGGTGGATCAGGCTTTCTACAACGCGCTTCAGTCGAGCGCTGTGCTCAAGGTTGCAGAACAAACGGTAAGTTCGCGGCAATTGCTTAGCGATCAGGTGTCCGCTCTGACCAAGAGCAAACTCAAGTCGGATTTGGATTTGAGTTTTGCCAATGTAAATCTTGCGCAAGCCAAACTTCTACAACTGGACGCGGAGAACAATCAACAATCTGCACTCGCGCGCCTGTCTGCGGTTTTGGGTTTCGCTACCATGCAGAATGTCGTTCTTGTCGAGGGTAGTGAACCTCTAGTTGCGCCGGCTGGGAACCCGGACCAGTTGATTGCCGAGGCATTCAGCAAACGTCCAGAGATTCTCGCGGTGGAATTTGAATCCGAGTCCGCAGAAAAATTGCACCTCGCAGAGCGAGACCAACTCTTACCCACCATCAGCGCTCTGGGCGCGATCGGCGATACACCTGTGAGGGACAGTCGTCTCTCCACCTGGTACGCCGCGGTCGGAGTAAACGTGCAGATCCCGATCTTCAATGGATTCCTCTTTACTGCGAAAACCAACGAAGCAGACCTCAGGGCGCAGGCAGAAAAGCAACACCTCCTGGATCTGCGTAATCGGATTTCCCGCGACGTGCGAACCAGTTGGTTGGACGCAAGCACTGCCTACCAGCGGCTGAGTGTAAGCCGTCAACTACTGGACCAGGCCAATCAGGCGCTTGACCTCTCCCAGACTCGTTACAACCTGGGACTCGGGTCAATCGTCGAATTGAGTCAGGCCCAGCTCCAACAAACGCAAGCCGAGATTGGAAATGCGCAGGCCGGGTATGCGTACCGACTTGCCTTGGCAGTGCTGAGTTATCAGACTTCAGGGCGCTAGCTCGCGAATCGACCGTCCTCATGAGGCCACGATGATCCCCAAGGCGTTCATCTTGTTGCTGCTGATGACGCCGCTCTGTTCTGCTCGACAGACGGTAAAAATCAAAGTGGTCAACAACGCGGTGCTCGTGCCCGTGCGTGTGAATGGGAGAGACTTAAGCTTTCTTCTCGACACAGGGAGCGAACACTCGGTGATGACAGCGGGCCGCATCGTTACTTTGCGGGTCTCATTCATCCCGAGGGTCCTTGCGAGCGTCTCAGTAGGCAACGGTCTGTGCAATCGTTGGAGGGGAAATGCGCGGTGTCGGCCCAGTTCTGGTGGGAATGGTTCTTTGTTCTTCACCGGCTTTGATTCTTGCCCAAGATGGATACTTTTCCAGCTGGTTTGTCCGAGTGGCCAAGACAAAGGATGAACAACCGCACTGAGTCACGCCGGTGGCAACGACCACTCCCGTCTCGAAGAGGAATATCGCTACGATCAGTTCTGGCAGACCAACGGCAAGCGTGCGACCACCAACAACTACGATGGAGGTAAAGGTCTCGAACTGATCCCCTTTGAAAAAGTGGAGGTGATCTTCAACCTGCCTCCTTACCTAGCACACCACGATCCCGCGGCGCGCGACGGATTCGGCGACATTGCTTTCCTAGTTAAGTGCCGCCTGCTTTCCAAAAACGAAGAACATGGCAACTACATTCTTACAGCGTTCTTGGGCTGGAGCCTGCCCACTGGCGACCACAAGAATGGATCCCCGCACCCGGTGATTACGCCAACCATCGCCTATGGCAAAGGCTTCGGCAACTTCGACCTGCAGGGCACATTAGGGATTGGTATGCCCACCGCCGACACAACCTGATAGGACGCACTTACATCTGGAATAATGCCGTCCAGTACCGCTTGCTTCGGAGAATATGGCCCGAAGTGGGGTTGAACTCGACGCTCTTTCAAGGCGGGAAGAATGGCGGCCAAAAGCAAAATTTCGTTACCCCAGGTCTACTGATGGGACGCTTTCGTCTGTGAGGGAGAGTAGGCTTTACCGCTGGCGGCGGATTTCAGCTCGCGACCACTGGCTTCCACACCACAAATCACAACGGAGTTTTGACGATTCGCTTCCCATCCTGAGATGTCGGCCCTCTATGCAGCAAATGCCGCCTCCATTCCGACCGAGCTTACTATTTGTCAGAGATCCAGGTCATCGCTCGAGTGGCGGCGGGGAACCCCAAGGTGCTGATCGCAAGAACTGCAACGTGATCGATTTCAGCAGTCGTCACACCAGCTTCGCGGGCGTTTCGCACGGCCGAGTGCGCAGCGCCTTCCAGGCCAGCGCCTATGGACATCGCGAGTTTAACTAACCGGCGACTTTTCTCATCCAGAGGGCCAGCTTCGTGACAACGCTCCCCCAGTTCGTTGAACGCCTTCCACACTTTAGGATGGCGCTTGCGAAACTGATTCACAGCTTTAGGCAGTCGCTTTGGCACGCAAGTTACCTCCTACCGGGGTGCACTATGATTCTAGACGAGTCTTTGCCCGTTGCGAATTTGTGCGCGGAGAACATGCTGGATCAGTTGGCACGCTTTCTTTACCTCTGGCATGGCCAGCGAGAAATAGACGTTCTTGCCTTCGCGGCGTCTGACGACAACGCCGGCGGATCTGAGCACCATGGCGTGTTGCGAGAGATTGGCCTTCGAAATCCCAAGCTCTTTCTGAATTTCAGCGGCTGACCAATCGCGCTTGCCAAGAAGATCCAGGATGTGGAGACGGGTCGAGTTGGCGAAGGCTTTGCAGATCAGCACCTGTCGCTCAAGAGATTTCGTTTTCGACGTTCCATTGCTTGCTGCCCTTTTTCATTGTGGAACCGTCGTCTCGAAACGACCCTTCGTGGCGAAAGTCTGGTAGCCACCATGTTATCTCCTATCCCCGGACTGTGGTCGGGAAATTGACGGAGTTTCGTCGGTACCCGAATCGTTGTCCGCCTTCTCGTCCAAACCAGCGGTTTCTTCTTTGGATCTGAGGTCATCCTTCCAAGCCTGTTCTTGGATCTTTACTGTCTCTCCACCATTTGAAATGATGGTGGTAAGCGTAGAGTTCATCCACGACTCCGGTGATCATCGAATAGAACGCGGGCTTTTCCTCCGGGAAAACCGCTCCCATGTAGACGTGGATCATGAGGCCTGACACAACCATGCCCACAGCGAAGTAATGAAGAATCATCGCCCAGGCCACAAACGGCGTGCCGAACCAATGGAAGGTCATGGTCGAGACCGGTGAGCATGATGAGGGGGATCATGCGCGTACACCAGCAGTGCAAAGAGCTTCTGGCCGGCGTTGTAGACTCCTTGGGGTGGCAATGGCTCCTTGGTTCGTCCCAAGAATAGAAGGTACGGACCTTTAGCCAGCGCACGTCGTCCCGGTCCAAGCCTATTTCGTTCTGCAGCACTTCGATTCGGAGATAGTTCCGAAAGCCAAAGATTGCATACACAAGAAATACGGCGATCCAGGTCAAGCCGACCGCGATGTGGAAACGAAGCATGTTGGCGCGCGAGCCAAATAGGCCTTCCATCATCTGCAGATACCAGACGGGTGCGAATCGGTAATTGGGCGAGACAATCAGGCCGGCCCCGGTGGCAGAGTTCGAGCGAGCCAGCCAGTGGCGTTGAACCAATGCAGAAGCACAATCGCAACGTGGTGCTTCTTGATCTGACGTTGCGCCATCGCCTCGGCTTGTTCACCGGTCAGCGGAGTCGGAACCGTCTGAATTGCGGATGCGCTCATACTGGCTCCCTATTCTTCGAACTGCTTCTCACCATTCGAAAGCTGGTGGAAGAAGGCGACAGCCTGACCGAGGAACGTTGCTCCGACCGCGAGGAACACGAACTTATTCAGGAGACTGCTCCAGACTTTGCCCGGCGCGATAGTTCGCGGGGGAACGGGAGCGAAACTTGCGAGCTGCTAACTCGGCGTGCTCGGGTTTGCCCGCGTAGTAAACGTTGGGCCCGATGGCGACGTTCGCAGTCTCAATGCGCTTGGCCGCGCCTCGGTACACGAACCGGAAAACGTCGCTCGTTGAATCCTCCAAGTCTCCGAAGATCTTCGCGTGCGCCGGGCAGGTGGCCACGCATGCGGGTTGCAATCCCTTACCCAGTCGGCTAGCGCAGAAATCACACTTGTCCACTTTGCCGATTTCCGCGTTTATGTAACGTGCACCATATGGACAGGCGGCAACACAAGAACCGCAACCGATGCAGAGATCGCGATTCACACGGACTAGGCCGTTCTGATCCAGATACGTTGCGCCGGTTGGACATGCTGGAACACAGGTGGGGCGGTCGCAGTGATTGCATTGCGACACATAAAACGCTGTTGAAAGTTTCGGGAATTGGCCCACAGTTCCTGTCTGTCGAACCTTGGTCCGAGCGAATCCGTTAGGAACGTCCCACTCAGACTTGCAGGCCACTGTGCAGGACTGGCAGCCTACGCACCGTTCCTGGTCAATGACCATCGCGTAACGCGGCATAGGCTAGCTCCTGGCTCCCGTGGCGGGTAGCATGCGCACGAAGTTCACGCGCATTCCTGTAGCCCCCATGATTGGATCGATGGACACACGGGTGATCAGGTGCGGTGTCGGAAGCGCCTCTTTTGTAGGCCTTGGTGAGACTCTTTGCTCGCGTGCCGAACCCGTGCACCATGTACGCACAGTCGTTGCGAATCGCCTTCGGTCGCTCGCACTGCGATCGGCAGACTTTTAATCCCGTCCTGATTCTCGAGGATGACAACCTGTCCGTCCTTGATGCCCACCTTGGCTGCAAACCCGCGTGTTTATCCATACCTGGTTTTCAGGCATCAAGTCGTTCAGCCACGAGTTGTTTTCTGAGCGCGAAAACGAATGCATTGGCGCGCGGCCGTAGATCAGCCGCATGTAGCCCGGCGGTGGTTGCTCGACTGCCGTGAACATTGGTAGCGAATCGAAATTCAGATCCTTTAATACGGACGAGACGAGTTCGATCTTTCCGCTCTGTGTTGGGAAGATTGGACCATCTTCTTCGTTGCGGTCGTCGATGTAGGGGCGGCCATCAAACGAGACGGCTCCCAGTGATTTCAGCTCTGCCAGGTTAATTCCGAGTGGCTGCACCAAGCGGGACAGATGGTCGTCGGGGTCCTTCCAAGGAAAGTAGTCCGCGAGTCCCATGCGATTCGCCAACTGCTTCGCTATCCACCAGCCCGGCCTCGACTCATACAGTGGCTCGATAGCTGGTTGCCGAATCGCAACGAAGGGACGTTTCGAAGTTGTGACCACGGCCGGCGGATCGTAGCGCTCCAGATAGGTCGCCTCAGGTAGAACAAGGTCGGCATAGTTCGTCTGTTCAACCGGCAGCACATCGACAACGGCCATGAACTCCAATTGTTCGATGGCTTTCAGAGTGTATTGTCGTTGCGGGATGCTTTCCAGAATGTTCTGTCCGTACACAACCCAGCCCTTGATCGGATAAGGGCTCGCATTCATGGTCGCCTGCACGAGGCCTTGGGTGAGGCCTTGTGATTCCTCGGTGGCCAACGGATATCTGGTTCCCGCGCCGTCAGCGCGCCCACGTTCTGATTCCGGCATCGGAGGGAGCGGAATGCGGCCCTGCTTCAGTTTGGTTGGAAGGAACATGCCCCCTTTTCGACCGTAGGCTCCGACCAGGGCAGTCAAAATGGCCATGGCGCGAGCACGCTGCGTGTCGTCGCCGTACCATGTCACATGCCTGCCGGGATGAATTGCGACGGCAGGCTTGGCGTCTGCCATCATGCGAGCCGTTTCGCGAATCTGTGCGGCTGGAATCTCGGTGATTGACTCCGCCCATTCCGGCGCTGAAGTCTCTTACGTGAGCTTCGAGTTCCTTCATGCCCGTGGCGTATTGCTCGACGTACTCCTTGTCGTAGAGCTTTTCAGCGATGAGGACATTTACCCACGCAAGCAATAACGCGATATCAGTTCCAGGTTTGATGGGCAGCCACTGGTCCGCCTTGGAGGCTGCAGTGGAAAAGCGAGGATCGACGACGATCAGCTTTGCGCCACGTTGGAGACCAGTGATGAAGTTCGTGACTTGCGAGGTAAAGACGTTCTCTCCGATGTGGCTGCCGATCAGAACGATACATTTCGACTCTTCGAGATCCACAGGCTCGGGGGAATTGACGGCGCGTCCGAAAGTGAGTTGATAGCCAATGTCGCGTGGTCCGCGGCACTGTGCGAATGCAGGTTCGGCTGCGTTCGGCGTACCGTACGCTTTCATCAAGGTGCCGAAGAAGCCGGCAGCCACCCCGTGCGGGAAGAAACCCACGCTCTCTGCGCCGTATTTCTGCTTCAGGTCTTTCAAGTGCGTCGCGAAGAAGTCGAGGGCCTCGTCCCAGGAAGCCCGTCGGAACTTGCCTTCGCCGCGCTTTCCAGTACGAATCAGTGGATACTTCAGGCGATCGGGATCGTACAGAAGCTGGGTCCCGGCGTTCCCGCGGGCGCACAACTGACCTTTGGTGAGAGGGTGCTGCGGATTCCCCTCTAACTTTAGGACTTTGCCGTCTGCAACTTCCGCCATCACTCCACAACGCCAGAAACACATTTCGCAGTTCGTGGCGATCTGCTCCACTCGCAAGTCTCCACGCCACGAAGGCAGGTGGAGCTGAGCGTTGGCTCTAGTGGCGCTGGCGGTGGTCAACGCAGCGACTGTAGACGATGCCTTCAGAAATCCACGGCGAGTTATTTTTGTAGCCATTGCGGCACCTTCGACGCCGGAAACCGCTGTGTGTACGACTGAAGGCTGGACTTATGCCAGCCTCCAGTCCTGGTTTTTCGCTCAGAAACGTACCGTCATTCCGAGCGTGAGCATCGAAGCGTCTTTGTAGGTCGGGAATCCGAGGATGGAAAGCGTGTTGAGATCTTTAGGAGCCCCAACATGCCACCCGGAACCCGAATAATCGTAGTTGTAGCGGATATAGCCCAGCTTCACGATAAAGCGCTCGTAAATGCGATGCGTGAGGTAGCTTTCATAAACGTTGCCGCGAGTGTCTGTCTTGGGGGCAATGATGTCATCTTCTGCCTGGGCGAAATTAAACCAGTACTTCGTGCCATGGTTGAACTCGAACCCAATCTTCGTACGACCATCGTTCTTCGGGAAGTTGTAACGGACCCCCGCGTAGAACATGCCGCCGTCGTGGTTGACCGGCGTCTCGAACGGGTCGGACATCAGACCTCCAAATGGGCTGGTAACTCCGTTGGGCCGCGTGCCGGAATAGTTGCCGCTCAGGTAAAGATCCACATCTCCCACGCGGCGGTTCAGATTGAGACCGAACAGATTGATGGCGCCCAAGTTCGTGGAGGGCGTATAGCGCATCACGACCGGGGCGTTTACTGCGTCCCCGGTGACTGGGTTCACAGGAAGTACCAGCAGACCGTTGAAGCCATCGGTAACGTTGAAAGCGTGCGCATACGTCGCCTGCAGGAATGTCTTTTCGGTGCTGTAGAGGTCCAGATTCGCACCGATCAGGTGAGTATCCTTCAAGCGGTCGGCCGGGGACTTCAAGATGTTGCCGTTGCCAAATCCAGACTGATAGCCGACGCCATAGCAAAGACGCCACACCATCTTGTCGTTGAAGTGATATCCAATCGTGATGCCATCAAATTGAAAGTCGATCAGCGCGCCAGATGGCGTGCCGCCACGGGGTTCGTCTTCACGGAAATTCAACGGCGGCCCCGCAGTAGATGGCCGTCTCCCGATTGAGATATATAGCGGTGAGCCAGCTACATGGTTCCAGGTAAAGTAGGCCCGCTCAACTCGCAGCATGTCGCTGTTAGGCACTCCGGCCGTTGTTCCGTCGATGTTCATCGACGAAGGCTGGCCATTGAAGACCTGTACACCGGTGGAATCGCCCCAGGCTTTATACATACTGAGGCGCGCGGTGACGCTCAGATCATCATTGATCTTTGAATCCACGTTCAGACGCAGCCGGTTCGTATACAGGATATTGGTGTCGTTGCTGTACGCCGGTGTCAGAGTAGCCGGTTGCAGCATTCCGAACAGTTGCTGCTGCATGGCAGCGGGAAATTCCGCCATCGCTGCTTTCAATTGCGGAAAGGTCAAGTTGTTGGTGAAAAACTGATAGTCGGAATAGTGTTGGGCGACGTTGTTGTTGATGGCGTCCACGCTGGTAGGGAACGCGCCGCCATTGGTATTCAGGAAGAACATGCTCTTGACCACCAGGTTTTGCAGTTGCATGCCGTCATAGTGAGCCGGTACACTTCCCCAGATGGAGTGAGCTTCGAAACGGTAGTCACCAGTAAAGTTGATGCGGTCCATCGCACCGCGACGTTCGGTCTGAGAAACGCGATGGTCAAGCTCCTTCACTGTAGCGGCAAGTTCAGCGGTCCTTTGCTGCTCGGTCGCGGGTTGCTGTTTGGCTTCATCTTTCCTTTCTTGCGCGGCCTTTTCTTGTGTCGCCTTTTCCTGTGCGGCCAGACGCTCTTCCATGGCGGCGACTGCTTTCTTCATTTGTTCAACTTCCTGCCGTAGCTCAGCATTCTCATCGGGTGCTGCAGGAGGTTGCGAGGTGCCAGCCGAGGAAGTCTGAGCTGACCCCATAGACGTAAGCAAGAGTATGCAAGTTATAAGAAACGGTAAGAAGTTACGCATGAATTTAGCCTCTCGATCCTTTGGAATCGCCATTGCCATTGGCTAACCACAAGTGGCGGGTTGCTCTGAATCCGCGGCGTGGTCGATCGCAAACCTCTGAATCGCCTTGATCTGGTCAGGAGTGAGTTGCTCCAGGAGTTTGCTACCGGTTTTGGGATGTACCACATTCTTGTGAGACGAAAGTAGCTTTACCTTGAAGAACGCTCTCCACTGATCCTGTGTGAGTGACATGGGCGTGAACTGGCCTTGCGGCGACCCTTTGTCATGGCAGACCTTGCAGTTATTGCGATAGAGCTCCTTGCCGTTGGCAGTCTGGGCATTTACAGAAGCCGCGCCCGCGACCATCAGTCCCAGAGCGCACGCTGTTATGAACCAAGAATAAAGGCGAGCCATGCTGTCCCTCCGCGTATCAATAGTTGCGCTACTTCATAGTTGCGATACTACGCAACTATGAAACATCGTACAGACCGCAATTTGATGATTGCTGTGACCCGGGGCACGTTGCCGCGTGACTTGGCAGCAGAAAGACGATTACGAAAGTACAGGCTGCAGAAGTGCTACATTGAACTGAATGCGTTCCGAAATAGAACAAGCAGTTCTACTTTTGCAACAAGGCGACGACGACGCCCTGGAACAAGCTCTCGCGCTCCTGCAAAACACTGTTTTCTCCTTCAGCATGAGGGTTTGCGGTCAGCGACAGGACGCGGAAGACACAATGCAGGAAGTCCTGCTGAAGTCAGTTCCCCAATTGTCTAAATTCGACAGCCCGAAGGCGCTTTTGGTATGGCTTTACAAAGTTGCCAAGAATCGCTGCCTGATGAGCCGCCGTCGGAGTAAGTTCGCGCCCAATCGCGAGCTTTCTCTCGAAGAACTGATGCCAGATCGGCGGGAATTGAAGAAGTTGAGTGCCGAAGGCGGAATCAATCCGGAAAGGTTTGCGATCCGAAGCGAGGAAGCTGGAATGTTGCGGGCCGCAATTCAGAAATTGCCCGCGCCATATCGGATTGTTCTCGTGTTGCGGGATATGGAGGGTCTGACCGACGAAGATGTTGCAGAGATCACCGGCCTCCGCTCAGGAACCGTTCGGGTCCGCCTCCATCGCGCTCGTCTATTTGTTCGAAAAGAAATGATGAAGGTATGGAAGCCACGTGCGGGCCGCAAGATCGGCGTCGGCCTGCCGAAGGGTTCCTTCGCCGAGGAACCGAAGCCAGCGCGGTGTAAGGCTATGTTTGCCGAGCTTTCGAACTATCTCGATGAGCAACTCGATGACTCTCTGTGTGACGAACTGGAAAGACACCTCGAGGGATGCGGTCCCTGCAAGGTTTTCCTGGCTAGTCTCGAAGCAACAATCGAGCACTGCCGGAAGTCACCGGCAGAGAACCCGTCTGGAAAAACAACCGTTAAGCTTCGTGAGGAACTAATGAAGAACTACAACCGGGCTGTGGCGACCGTTCGGCCCTAGGCGTAAAATCCGCCGCTGTCGCCATCCTTCCTTTTTCAGATTTTCCCTGTAACAAAATCCTGCCTTCTGCATTTATTCGTGTTCCTGGTCGATAGAAGGAACCGGAGGGCAATCATGATCAGCGCCAAAGTTGAACTGACTCAAGCACTCAAGCAGCAGAGGCAGTTCGTGGCACTCACCGGCAGCGGGCACAATCTGCTGTTGGACGACGCGGCTGGCGGAACTGGTCCGAAACCGATCGAACTGGTTGCGGCGGGATTGGCGGGTTGCACTGCGTTCGATGTCATCACGGTTTTGCGCCAGAAGTATCACCAGAAAGTCACTGGGTACGAAGTTCGGGTCGAAGCCGATCAGGCGGAGCGTCCACCGCAAGTGTTCACGGCGGTGCGGATTCACCATGTAGTCACGGGCAACGAGATTGATGTCGCGGCTTTGGAGGAGGCGATTCGCCTCTCGGAAGAGAAGTACTGCTCCGTAGGGGCGATGGTGCAAAAGACGGCGAGTTTCCATACGACCTACGACATTGTCGAAGAGAAAACCGAGTGGATCAAGACGACCCAAACTACCGGAGTCCAGAGTTGAAGATTTCCCTCAAATTCGGTGTAGCAGCCGTAGTCACACTGTGGGTTTCGCTACCGGCTCAGGCTCAACAGGCCGCTGATCCCTCGCCCCTCACGCTTCCGCAGGCGGTTAGGATCGCGTTGGAGAAGAATCCTCTTCGCAAGGCGGCCGTCGCTGACACGAGAGTATCGTCCGCAGACGTTCACGAAGCGCGATCGGTTCTCATGCCGCGAGTGACGTTCTCAGAGACTGCAACACGCGGTAACGATCCCGTTTACGTGTTTGGCAGCAAATTGCGGCAGCAACGTTTCAAGGCTGATGATTTCTTGCTGAATAAGCTCAACACTCCCTTGCCCTTTGGAAACTTCAGCACCCGTTTTGGCGGGACCTGGAGTCTGTTTGACTCCTTTGCCAGTTGGCACGGCGTGAATCGGGCAAGGGAGATGAACGAGGCTGCTGGGCATCAGTTGGAGCGTACGGAGCAAGAGATCGTATTCCGAGTCGTCAATGCATATTACGGCGCATTGCTGGCGACGAAGCAAGTGGAACTCGCGGAGCAGGCTTTAAAGACTTCCCAGTCAATTCTGGATCGCAGTCAGTCACGATTCGACGCCGGCTTGGTCGTGGAATCAGATCTCCTTACAGCGAAGGTGCGCATGGCAGCGCGACAGCAAGAACTCATTCGGGCCAGGAACAATCTGGATTTGGCTCGGGCCGAGTTGAATACGGCTCTGGGGGTGCCGATGGATTCCTCTTTCCAGACCACGGAGACTCTGATGGAATCCGCGCTTCCGAACCCGGTTCTACAGGATGTTGAAAAGCTCGCCTTGACGAATCGGCCGGACTTGAAGCGCATTCAATCCGAGGAATCAGCCCAGCGGCAGAGCGTTGCGATCGCAAAGTCATCGTTTGGCCCGCGCGTGAATGCCTTCGCTGGGTGGGAGATGGATAACCCAACGTTCGTGGCGGGCGGTGGAGGAAACAACTGGCTCGGCGGAGTGGAAGTGCAGTTTGACATCTTCCAAGGCGGTGCGAAACGGGCGGAACTTGCTCGTGAACGCGCGCTGCAAGAGAAAGTCACGGCGATGAAACAAGTGGCGAGCGATGGCATTCGCCTTGAAGTCCGGCGTGCCTATTACAGCCTGGACTCTGCTCGGCAGGAAGTCGAGGTTGCGCGGGCTGTCATCGCACAGGCGCAGGACAGTCTGCGTATCAACCAAGACCGCTACGACGGCGGGCTTAGCACCGTGACGGATCTTCTGGGTGCGGAAGAAGCGACGCGGCGCAGCCAGACCGACTATTGGGAGGCTGTCTACCGCTTTCATACCAGCTACGCCAGTCTCGAGTTGGCGAGCGGTGCGTTGAATCTTCAATCCCCGGTGGTGATGCCATGATTCGCTCAAATTCCATTCTATTACGTCTAGTTCCTCTGGCCGCGGCCATCGCAGGCGGGCTAAGCGGTTGTTCCAATGACCGGACTGCACAACCTTCGGTCCCGGAGACCGTGCGCAGTATTTCCGTGATCCCAGTGCAAAGGACAGACAGCCCCGATCTGTTGGAGGCAGTGGGAACAATACGCGCGGCACAAACCAGCCAGCTTGCAAGCCAGACGATGGGAAACATCATAGAACTGCGCGTACATGAAGGAGACCGCGTACGGCGCGGGCAGGTGCTGGCGATCATCGACGATGCTCAACCGCGGGCCGCGGTGGAGCGCGCTACGGCAGGCGAGAGCGCAGCTCAGCACGAAGTGGCCGCGTCGGATTCCGACTTGGCCCTCGCTCAATCGACCCTGGCGCGTTACCAGACTCTCTATGACAGGAAATCAGTCAGTCCACAGGAATTCGATGAAGTAAAGGCGCGCTACCAGGCGGCGCTCGCGCATCGCGACATGACCCGCGCGGGTCAGGCACAAGCGAAAGCAGCGTTAGCGCAGACGCACACATCGCTTTCATACACGCGGATTCTTGCGCCATTCGATGGAGTCATCACCGAGAAGAAAGCCGATCCGGGAATGCTGGCCAGTCCTGGCCTCCAAGTCTTCACAATCGAAGGCTTGGGACACTATCGACTGGAAGCTGCAGTGAATGAAAACGATATACGTTACGTCCAGATGGGAGAGCAAGTACCGGTTGTAGTGGACGCATTGAAAACGCCGCAGCAAAAAGGAAAAGTCGTACAAATCGTACCCACCGCCGACTCCGGCAGCCGCAGTTTTCTGGTAAAGATCGAACTGCCCGCGGATACGCGGCTGCGGTCGGGTCTGTTCGGCCGAGCACAATTCTCGCGTGGCAATCGGTCGGCATTACTCATTCCGCAGACTGCGGTCATTGACCGCGGTCAACTGCAGGGAGTTTACGTACTCGACCAGAACAGGATCGCAAACCTCCGCTACGTCACCCTGGGAAAGACGGCGGGCTCCTCGGTCGAAGTACTGGCGGGTCTTCAGGAAGGTGAGCGCCTGGTGGCGGGGCCTGGTTTACTAGACCTGGGTGGCAAGCGTATCGAGGCCCAGCAATGAAAGACGAAGCGACCAACTCGCCAAAACCAGCCGGGCATGGTCTGCGCCTTGCGGGCCGCATCGCTCACGGCTTCATCGATTCGAAGCTGACGCCGCTGGTGATTCTTGCCGCACTCCTTCTCGGTGCGTTCAGCATCCTGCAAACGCCCCGCGAAGAAGAGCCGCAAATCGTCGTTCCCATGCTCGATGTATTTGTGCAGATGCCAGGCGCCTCGCCTGCGGAAATTTCACAGCGAGTCAGTCTTCCTATGGAGAAGCTGTTGCGCGAGGTTCCCGGTGTCGAATATGTGTATTCCATCAGCCAGCCCGGCATGAGCATGCTGATCGTGCGCTTCACCGTGGGATCGAAAGAAGAAGACGCGATCATCCAGACTTACAACAAGCTGTTCTCCAATTTTGACCGCATCCCGCCGGGAGTTTCACAGCCGATCATCAAGGTCCGCTCGATCAATGACGTTCCCATTATGGCCCTCACGCTGTGGGGTAAGACCTATGACTCGTATCACCTGCGGCGCATCGCCGGCGAGTTGGAAAACTCTCTCAAACAGCTCGACGATGTTTCCGAAACGTCGCTCATCGGGGGCTCGCCCCGGCAGGTACGAGTGATTTTAGATACACAGCGGCTGGCCGCCTACGGCCTCACGCCAACCGTAGTCGCGAGTCAACTCCAGAGCGCGAACAGTCGCGGCGACGTGGGCAGCTTTTCTCGCACTAACCGCGAATTCCAGGTCGAGGCCGGGAGGTTCTTCACGCGGACCGAGGACTTGCAGCAAGTGGTAGTCGGGGTCCACGCGGGACGCCCCGTCTACTTGCGCGACGTGGTGGAGAAGCTGGACGACGGCCCCGCGGAGCCGGACAGCTATGTGATGTTTGCGAACGCTCGCGGCGGTTCAGGACAGACGAAAGGCGCGGAATATCCCGCGGTTACGATCACGCTCGCCAAGCGTAAGGGCACAAACGCGACGATCATTTCCGAGCGAGTTCTGGAGAAGGTCAACTCCCTTCATGGCTATGTATTGCCGAACGACCTAAACATCACCGTCACTCGCAACTACGGCGAGACTGCAAAAGACAAGTCGAATGAATTGCTAAAGCACCTGCTGATCGCGACGCTCTCGGTCACCTTACTGATCGCCTTGGCCCTTGGTTGGCGTGAATCCGGGGTGGTGCTGTTGGCGGTACCTGTCACACTGGCCCTTACCTTGGCCGTTTTTTATCTCTATGGATACACGCTCAACCGGGTCACTTTGTTTGCTCTGATCTTCTCCATCGGCATTCTGGTTGACGACGCCATTGTGGTGGTGGAGAACATCGTTCGCCACTTCCGATTGCCTGGCAGTCGCGGGCGCCCGCTCGCAAAAGTGGCTGTCGAGGCAGTGGATGAGGTCGGCAATCCCACGATCCTTGCGACGTTTGCCGTAATTGGCGCCATCCTGCCTATGGCCTTTGTGCGGGGCCTGATGGGCCCATACATGCGACCGATTCCCGTGGGAGCGTCGGCAGCCATGCTGTTCTCCTTGATGGTGGCCTTCGTGGTTTCGCCCTGGGCAGCTCTGCGGTTGCTTCGAAACTACGCAGGTGAGGGCAGCCACGATAAACATGAGACCGAAGGCTGGACGACCCGTTTGTATCGCCGCGTCATGAATCCGTTGATACTCGACGCTCATCGCCGATGGATGTTTCTTGGCGGAGTTGTGGTGTTGTTACTAGTTGCGGTTGCATTCGTGCCCTTGAAATGGGTGAGAGTCAAGATGTTGCCCTTCGATAACAAGAGCGAGTTCCAGGTCATCATTGACATGCCGGACGGAACTCCGCTCGAGCAAACGACCCGAGTTGCGCAGGCGCTCGGAAGCTATCTTGGCCAGCAAGCCGAAGTCACAAATTATCAAATTTATGCCGGTACATCCGGCCCGTACAACTTCAACGGACTGGTGCGCCATTACTTCTTGCGCCGTAAACCGAATCAGGCCGACATCCAGGTAAACCTGCTTTCACGCCACGATCGCAAAGCACAGAGCCACGAAATTGCACGACGGCTTCGTCCCGAGCTGGACAAGATCGCCCAGCTCTTCGGGGCACGCATCAAGGTTGCTGAAGTTCCTCCCGGCCCGCCCGTGCTGCAGACGCTCGTTGCCGAAGTCTACGGGCCCGATTACAAGAGCCAAATCGGGTTAGCAGCTCAGATCAAGAAGGTGTTTCAGCAGACGCCCGGTGTTGTCGATGTGGACTGGTACGTAGAAGACCCGCAAACCAAGTACGACCTGAAAGTAGATCTTGATAAGGCGGCACTGCACGGTATTTCCCCCGCTGATGTGACGCGTACGCTGCAGGTAGGATTGAGCGGCACAAGCGCCGGACTTCTGCATGATCCGAACTCCCGCGAGGACGTGCCGATCGAAGTGCGTTTAGCCCGCCCCGACCGCTCGGGAATCGAGAACCTCGAAAACCTCAAGCTGCCCACTGCCTCCGGAGGGCAGATCGCGCTGCAAGAGGTTACGGACCTACGGCAAACAACGATTGATACGAGTGTCTATCGCAAGAACCTGCAACCTGTCGTTTATGTGACGGGCGATGTGGCGGGCGGGGAAGAGAGCCCTGTTTACGCCATCATGAAGATGAGCGATGTCATCGACAAAATCAAATTGCCGGATGGCTACGCGGTAAAGCAGTACAAGGGCACGACGATGCCCGACCGCACGGATCGCTTGTCCATGAAATGGGATGGTGAGTGGCACATCACGGTGGAAGTGTTTCGCGACCTGGGGCTTGCGTTTGCTGCCGTGCTAGTCCTTATCTATGTCTTGGTTGTCGGCTGGTTCCGGTCGTTCATCACGCCGTTGGTAATCATGGCACCAATCCCGCTCACGCTGGTTGGCATTCTGCCCGCGCACGCATTGATGGGCGCCTTTTTCACGGCAACCTCGATGATTGGTTTTATTGCTGGCGCTGGAATCATCGTGCGCAACTCCATCATCCTGGTCGACTTCATTGAATTGCGCCGTTCGCAAGGCATGTCACTTGAGGACGCGGTCGTCGATGCCGGCGCGGTTCGCTTCCGCCCAATGCTGCTGACAGCAGCAGCTGTCGTTGTAGGAGCCAGCGTAATTCTTTTCGATCCAATTTTTCAGGGCCTGGCGCTGTCTTTGATGGCTGGAGAGGTGGCATCTACCGTTCTGTCACGGATGGCAGTGCCGGTCCTCTATTACCTCTCTCAAAGGGGGCATCCGCATTCGCCCGAAAATGTGGCCGAATGTGAAACACCGCAATGCGAAATTGCGTAGGACCAGCTTGTTCTCAAGGAGAATTTTTATGACCGTAGAACGTACCCTTCGTTTGATCGCTGGCAGCTTTATCCTACTGTCCCTGGCGCTCGCACACTACCTAAGCCCGTACTGGTATCTCTTCACTGCTTTTGTCGGACTGAATCTGTTTCAGTCTGGATTCACCAACTGGTGCCCAATGATGACTTTCCTGCGTAAACTTGGAATTGGCAGATAGGGGAGAATGAACATGCCCAATTGGGTTTGGGGAGTGGCTTTCGTTGTCGTCTATTTGGTACTGACGCAATGGCTGTTGCCAAAACTCGGTGTTCCCACCTGAAGGAGCCAAAATTGCGCCGAGTCTCGGCGCCAAGGCATTCCGAGGGACACGTCTTCAGGAAAACCATGACGACGATAGTGCAGGTTGATTTCGGGAGAGTCTGTTGTCGGTCCGTGATGAGATCCTGCAATCACTTGGACATCCAGTAATCTCTTGCTCTCGGTTCGCGCGCTGCGCGAAATCTCGATCTCTCCCATGAATCAGTGGGCGTCGTCCTGAACGGGCACGGAGCACCTTGGGAAGGACGATATGATCTTGCCGCTCATTCGTGAGACGCTCAGGAGTTCCTATCGTGGCGTCGCTTGGTCACCGAGATAAGGATCTGGGTCGAGCAGATTACAAGGCCCGGCAGACAATCCGCAGCTTTGGGTGACTACAGTTAAACAAGCTCTCGCGGGAGTCGGTTAATGATTCAGATGATCACCACCGAGTGCTTTCTTTCGGGTCTTCCTCCACTGTCCCCAGCGAGCCTTTTAGGTTGCACAGATGCCCACGATTGCAGCAGTGGACATCGTCCGTCTGGCACAAAGAAGGATGCGCCCTCGTCTCGACCGACTTTTAGGGGAAACGTTGAAATCGGACATTTTTCCGATATAGAGGGTAAGCGGGACGCATATATGCCCCGCTCAGTCCGAGAGTGACCTTCTTCTTTCTCGAAACCCTAATCCTTCTGTTTGGAAGTATGGATTCTCTCCCCGTCGGCTGTGGTCGCGAACCCTGGGTCGATCAACATCTCGTGGATCGTGTTTCCTGATTGGGCGACGATCATTTGCCCGTGAATCTGCGGCTGGTTACCGTTGGTCACAGTAATGGTTCCGGTGCAGTCCGGGTTCACCGAGTAGGTGCCCGTGTTAGAAACCCAACCAGGTGCCACGTTGCCGTTAGCGGAAATAGCGTCCAGTTCGGTTAGATTCCCTTCACCATCAAACGTCGTCCTGGCGAGCCCGTTGATAAGTAGGGTAGGCCCGTTCGGAAGGAAAACTTGCCCGTGGATGGTATAGGCGTAGCTGCCTCGGATGGTGGAATTGCTGCAAGCACTCGCGTGGGATATCAGGGGGGACGAGACGACCAGAGCAAGCGCCAGGAGAAACGGGGACTTGGTTTTCATTTGTGACCTCCTTAAGGTCTGAGTGAACGTGTATGTTGCGTACTCAGGGAAGACGAATATTCACCGAAGCCCCGAGCCGTGATCGAAGGGGCAGCTTCATTCAGTTCCAAGAGAGTCTGCGGTTTTCAAAGTCAAACGCTATCTTCCAGAACTGAAGTCCCTTGACTCCCAGAACGCCGTCAAAATCGTCTCCTTCATCTTTTCTGTCATCGACTAGAAATGCGGTTTGTGCGCCCACCATCTCCTTTCCTATGTAAACTTCAGGAATCCGCACCTTCGTGCGCTGAAATGTTCCCCCTGCATCCGCGACCGTTTCTGTCCCTAGCGCCTGCAGGCCGGCAGTGTTCGACACTCGACTTCGGAATAGAGTCAGGTCGGGACCACCGGAGTCCACCACCATGCGCAGATGCCGATCTTGAAATCCCATTCGAATGGTCACGACGGGAGAGTCGGTCTCGAAGGGTACGGAGTAGGTCAGAGCCTCTGGCGTGCCAAACATGATTTCCTTTGTCCTATAGTTGATCGTGAAGCTGCTCTTCCTCAGAACATCCAATCCGACAATCGCATGAACCTTGAACCGCAGAGCTATCTCCAAGAACGAAAGGTCTTCGGATAGGACAGGAACAGACTCAATACGAACCGGACCAAGACTTAAGGAAGGTAGGACAACCTGTTGTGCGTTAACGCTTTTGTTCCAGAGGTTTACTCTTTCCGATTGTTCAGCCAGTTTCAGCTTGCGGGCGAGCTTCTGATCGACAACGCTCGGGCAGGCGCCGGTGTCTACTAGAAAATTCAGCTTCTGCATGTTGCCGATTGACCCTTCGACAAAAACCAGGTACCCACCGTACAAGTGCACCGGCAGTTTTGCGGGCACGTGAATGGACGGTTCGCCACCGGGCTTCGCTCCATTGTTCGAAGGCGAAAACGTTTGCGCCCAACTCGTGTCTCCAAAGGACGCCGTGGCAGCGAGCAGCAGACAACCAAAAAATGTCAAGCGGTTCATGGCGTTCACCCCGTCCGCTCGTGCGGTGACGCCAACCTGGACTACGGTCGCAGTTACCTCAATGAACCGCGCCTAGATTGCCTCGCTATTTGTCCTCTACTGCCAAGTGATTGTCATTAAGCGAGTTGAATAGACCAGATACACAAATTGAAGTTGGAGAAGGTGGCTAACAGTGCTAGAGTTCGTGCCAACCGCTTGGGGTGCGACGTGGACAATGGCTTACCGTTCTGCGCAGATTGTCCGCTTCGGACTCTTTGAAGCGGACTTGCAGACTGGAGAACTGCGCAAGAATGGGGCCAAGGTACCATTGCAGGGCCAGCCGTTTCAGGTCTGCGCCATCCTGCTGTCGCGCGCCGGCGAACTGGTCAGCCGGGAGGAACTACGCCAGCAGGTCTGGCCCGAAGATACATTCGTCGACTTTGATCACGCCCTGAATACAGCTATAACCAAGATTCGACTGGCATTGGGAGATCAGGCCGACAACCCTCGGTTTGTGGAGACTCTTCCTCGTCGCGGATATCGGTTCATCGCGCCAGTACAAGAAGCGATTTCCCAGACAGTTCCTCCGGCTGTTCCAGAAGTGCAGTCAGCGGGATGGGGGAAGCACGGGCGTTGGCTCGTAGTCTCAGCGATACTCTTGCTGGTGTTCTGTGCAATTGGCGTCAGTCGCTTTTCGCGACACCCCACAAAGGAACCATTGCCGCCGCTTGAAATTGTGCCCATGGCGGCGGTACCCGGTTTTGAGCACGATCCAGCTTTCTCACCAGACGGTAACCAGGTCGCTTTTGCCCTGTCGGGGTCGGAGGGTTGCGGGATCTACACGACGATGGTTGGGGGAGAAAAGACGTTGCGACTTACGAGCAGCGCTGGTGACTACTCTCCAACCTGGTCACCAGATGGGCGGCGAGTCGCTTTTTACCGCGATGTTGACCACGGAACTGCAATCTACGCAGTACCCGCTCTCGGCGGCACTGAGCAACGGCTTTATTCAGGACTGTCAAGCGCTTGGACAACGGGTCTGAACTGGTCTCCCGACGGTAAGGTTCTGGCTTTTGCGGATAGTCACGGAGAAACGAACCACACTTGGATTTCCCTGCTCTCGCTGGCTGATTCTTCCACGCGACAGCTCACGTTCCCTGCCGGTCCGGAGATCGACTATTCGCCGGCCTTCTCACCCGACGGCTCGACGGTGGCTTTCGTGAGGGGAAGCATTGTAGGTGTGGTATCTGACCTTTATGTCGTACCTACTGCAGGTGGCGTAGCCAAGCGACTGACGTTTGACAATACGTGGATACTCGGGCCTCCCACCTGGACGCCGGACGGCCGCGATATTGTGTTCTCGTCCGATCGTGGAGGCGGACTCAACAGCCTGTGGCGCGTGTCCTCTACCGGAGGGCCACTGCGACCGGTTGCCAGTGTTGGGGTGATTGCCTGGAGTCCGTCCATCTCTCCTAAAGGCAATCAGTTGGTTTATCAACGAATGTTCTTCAAAGACAACCTTTTCCGGTTGAACCTCAAGGACGAAACACATCCCCAAAGCCCGCCCCTGCTGGTGAAGTCGGATAAGGGGTTTAACTGGCGGCCGCACTTTTCTCCCGATGGAAAAAGATTCACAGTCGAATCAAATGGACTGGGGCATTCGGAGATTTGGGCCTGCGACACCGACGGCGCCAATTGTGGACAGTTGACATCTCTGCGCGGCACCGCTGGGGCTGCACGTTGGTCCCCGGATGGCCACTACATTGCCTTTGAGTTTCGTCCCAAAGAACGTAGCGAAGTCTACCTGCTCGAAGTTGGTGGGGGCATGCCGCAGTTGTTACCCACATTACCCGGGGCAAACAACGGAGGACCAAGTTGGTCGCGAGATGGAAAGTCGATCTATTTCTACTCTGACAAGACGGGAGAACCATTTCAACTGTGGAAGATGTCCATCCCAGGAGGACCTCCTGTCCAAGTCACCAAGCATGGAGGCGTGTTTGCGGTCGAATCCGAAGATGGTCACTACCTCTATTTCGTGAAGTTTGACGCGCCCGGTATATGGAGGATGCCCGTGAACGGCGGAGAGGAAGAACGCATCTTGCCTCGGGCGGGTGGCCACGAATGGTTTAACTGGGCACTCGCTCGCACTGGCATTTACTTCCGCGACTCGGATAAATCCAAGAACAAAGACACTATAGGAGTTCTGAATTTCTTTGACTTTGCGACTGGAAAGACCTCAACGGTTACGACCACCGACCAGCCGGGTGGCGTAGGATTAGCCATTTCACCCGATGGCAAATCAATTCTCTACGACGACAAAGGCGATGCGGAGTCCAGCATCATGTTGGTAAAGAACTTCCGTTAACTACTCGCTTTCAAGTTAGATGGGACCAACGAAGGGTTGTGGGCTGTATGCTGCGGCAACTCTGTTCGCTACGCAAAACCTTTACTCTCATTCTGTGGATTGCGAGCATCTGTTTCGCTCGCCCGCTCCAGGGCCAGGAGGTTACTGCCGCTATTACCGGGGGCGTGGTTGATTCCACGGGCGCAATCATTCTCGGCGCAACCGTCACGGCGAAAGATTCAGAACGTCAGACTGCCTACACTGTTCATACCAACACTGCGGGCGTCTTCCAGATCCCGCGCATTCCCGTGGCAACATATGAGCTTAAAGTCGGCGCACCGGGATTTCAAACCGCGATCTTCCGTGGGATTACGTTGGTCCTCAACCAGACAGCTCGCGTCAATTTTCAGCTGCAGGTGGGAGCAGCTAACGAGACTGTCGACGTCACGTCGACTCCCCCCTTCTTGCACACCGATGCAACGCAACTCAGCACCGTGCTCGATTCGCATACCAACGTCGATCTTCCACTGCTTTCGCGCAACTACATTCAGTTGGCCCTACTTGCACCCGGCAGCGTGCATCCCGATCCTCAGACGCTGACCAGCGGAGATGGTCCCAAATACGCCGGAAGACCCTATATCAATGGAAATCGCGAGCAGGCGAACAACTTCCTGCTCGATGGCATGGATAACAATCAGGTGTCGGACAACCTGGTCGGGTTCACTCCAAGTGTGGACGCAATTCAGGAATTCAGTCTGATCACGCAGAACGCTTCGGCCGAGTTCGGAAACTTTCAGGGCGGCGTCATCAGTACATCAATCAAGTCGGGCACCAACCAATACCACGGCAACGTCTTCGAATTCTTTCGCAACGATGTTCTAAATGCGAACAACTGGGCGAACGATTTTCAGGGACTCCCGAAGCCCGCACTGCGCTGGAACATGTTTGGCGGCACGTTCGGCGGTCCCATCCTGAAGAATAAGTTGTTCGTTTTCGTCGACTATCAGGGACAGCGTTTCGATCACCCGTCTTCGAGCGGCCCCATCACGCTTTTCACCACTGCGGAACGGGGGGGCGACTTCTCTCAGTTGCTGAAGAAAGGCATCCAGCTGTACAACCCGTTCCAGCTTGATGCGAGCGGCAACCGGACAGAGTTTCAGAACAATCAGATTCCCCTGAGCATGATAGATCCAGTGGCGGCAAACCTGTTTTCCTCGGGACTCTACCCTCAGCCGTTGAATGGCAATTTGCTAGACAACTTCGTAAACACCACTCGAAGTCACAACAATGTAGATCAGGGAGATGTAAAACTCGATTACAAGATCTCGCCGAGCGACCGGCTCTACTTCCGGATATCGGAGAGCTCTCAAGATAGCCCCGTCATTAACTCCTTTCGACTACTTTTCGATACCTTCGACCAGGCTCGGCTGGAAAATGGCATCATCAACTGGACCCACAACTTCAACCCGAATGTACTGAACGCGGCGAGTGTGGGCGCAAACTATGTTCGTTTCACTCTGGGCGGAGGAGACATCGGCCTCGGCAACCTCGGCGAGAAACTCGGCATCGCGAACGCCAATGATCACGGACCAGGCCTCTTAGCTCTCTACATCTTTGGGGGTGCGGTCGGCTCTCTCGGCACTCAGAGTGTGGGCACCGCAGAGCTCTTTGCAGACACGGTGTTTCAGTACAAAGATGATGTCGTCATCACCCACCGGCGGCACCTGTTCCATGCAGGTTTTCAGTATTGGCGACAACGCGTCAACACCTATGAAGCGGGCAGCAGCGGACGAACGGGTTTCATGACGTTCAGCGGTCGGTTCACGGCGGGTCCTGATCAACTGGCGGTGGGGGGCGGGGCGGGAAGCAGATTTCTTTTTAGGGCTGCCTGACTCCTTTGGGCGAGGAGTCAACAGCACCGGGCGTTGGGGCCAGCGCGCGAATGTTTTTGGGGCCTACTTCCAGGATGACTGGCATGCGACCAACACGCTCACACTGAATCTGGGATTGCGTTACGAAAATCACACTCCTTGGGTGGAAGTGCAGAATCGTCAGGTTAACTTTGCGCCTGTTACTGGGCAAATCCAGTACGCTGGGCAACCCTGTATCTACAGCAATTGCCGCGCTCTCTACAATTCCTACAACGGTGGCCTGAATTTTCAGCCACGCATCGGGCTAGCCTGGACTCCGGCATTCCTCGACCGAAGAACCGTGCTACGCGCGGCCTATGGAATCTCCTCATACCTGGAGGGTACGGGCAACAATCTTCGGCTCCCGATGAACCCTCCCCTTAACAGTCCTGAGTTTGAAACGGACTATTTCGCCAGCAATCTGCCCGCAACGACAACCGGACAAGGGCTGCTGCCGCCAACCACGCCATTTGAGCACGCGATCATTCGCTTGTGGGACGCAAACATACGACCCGCTAGTACGCAGCAATGGAATCTTACGATTGAGCACCAGTTCACCGATTCGACCACGCTGCAGGTGGGTTATGTCGGCCAGCACGGCACCCACTTGATGGTCGCCTTGCCCTACCTTCAAAAGCAGTTGCATGCCGACGGGTCGATTACGGCGAGCCCCTTTCTCTCCGGAAACCCGACTTTGCAATCCGAGCTATCGCAAATCTCTGGCACCGCTTCCATCGCCAACATGCGCTACGATGCACTCCAGGCAACATTGCAGAAGCGTTTCACCGGCGGCTTGCAGGGACAAATCGCATACACATACTCGAAGTGTATGACGGATTCCATCGGCTATTTCGGTGCAGCCGGTCAAGCGGCGCCGACCTCGCCATATTGGCAGAACCTTTACGATCGGCGCTCTGAGTGGGGGCCCTGCTACTACGACGTTGCGCATGTGCTCAGCAGCTACGTGATCTACGAGCTTCCCGTCGGCCGCAATAAGAGATGGGGGCGAAACTTAAATCCATTCCTGAATGCGGCGATCGGCGATTGGCAATTGGGCGGTATTGTCCAGTTCCATGGTGGCTTCCCGCTCACGATTTATGCCGACGACGCTTCCCGCACCAACTCCCGCGGGCCGCGTGCCAACTGCGTCGCACCGCCTCACGTGTTTGGGCGAAAACCGGCTCTCGATCCTTTCACTGGGCAATTTGGCGGATTTCAATGGTTCGATCCGGCATCGTATGCACCGGCCGCTCGGGGCACTTTCGGAACCTGTGGTGTGGGAACAGTACGCGGCCCCGGCCTGCGCACAGCCGATTTGAGCGTTCAGAAAGAATTCCCTGTGAGCGAATCGAAGAGGCTGGAATTCCGGGCGGAATTCTTCAACGTTACCAACACGCCAATTTTGAAATCACCTAACATCGGCCTGAGCCCCTATCTCGGACTGATCAATAGCTCGCAAGGCGAACGCAACATACAGTTCGCGCTCAAGTTCTACTTCTAATGTCAGTCAAAGGGACCCATTGAAAGCAGGTGGCCGCAAAAAGACCACGTAAGCTCTATTAAAAGTGTGCCTTTCGAAACACGGCATCCCGCAGTGGCTGAGAACACAGAGCAGAAATGCAGCGCAAAGTATGCCATACCACCTCAGCGCAGTGCTGCAAGCTTGATCGTTGGCAGTGAGATCGCATCAAGCGCAGCCGAGGTGTCGATGGCTTCCTGGAAGCAAATGAACTGCAAGCCGAGCTCGCGGTGTCCCAAGGACATTGGGCGCAGTTTCTGAGAGATGTCCGGGCTGTGGTGAGATTTGGTCTCCCGCGCAGAATCAAGTACATGGATTCATGATCGCTCAAGCAGCGCAAGCTGTCGTGACGGTGGCATGCTGGCCTAGGTAGGCTAGTTGAAACAGCCGGGTTACCTTTTAGATCGCTGGAAGCCACAGCACCTCAATATTTCAAGCTCCAGTGCAGCATGTTCCAGGTGAACACAAACCAGAACACTCCCACGAAGGCCAGAGCGATGAGCGTTTCGCCGATTCGGCCCCACAGCCACACTCCTGAGTCGCGCCATGATCGCAATGCACTGTAGAGGGCAACGATCATGCCGGCGATTCCCAACCAGCCCAGGAGCTGTATCAGGCGCAGCCAAGGATTTCCGCGCGGGCTCAGCATGCCGATATCTTTCAGCGCGATCGTGAAGAACAGAACGTACGCGCCAAAGAAGAGCAGAAAGGCCAGCGAACCCAGCCTCACGAGCAAACGCAAACGTCGTTGCTCCGGAGTCAGTGTCAACGTCTTGCCGTAGTGCTTGCGAACCAGAGCCATCACGGGCCACAGCAGCACCGTCAGCAACAGGATGATCAGCGATACAACAATCAGGGGGAGCTGGAAAACGCTATTGTGATACCAGGCAGCTTTCTGGAAGACCATGAATGGAAAGTCGATGACGCCGACTACATTCCCTGAGTCATCTTTCTTGAAGGCAATCCGGTCCTGGTCGTTGACGTCGCGGTACTCCAGCGGAGCGACCTCGCGGAACTTCTTTGGTTCGCCGTTCATGTCTTTCAGGTCGCTGACGCTGATGGTGCCATCGCTGTTCGGGAATACCTTGGTCTCGCCGGCGACGTTAAGCACTTTCAAAATGGTGGTGTCGCCGCGGCGGCTCACCAGGTAATGGCCAGAGACATCTTGCGCGTCCTGCGCGCCGCTCGCAGGAGCAGGCTTCTCGGGGACCTGGTAGGGGAAATAGCGATCGAGGAACGCGTGCCAAACGGCTTCCCGCGCGCGGACTTCGCCTTTGCCGGCGCTGTTGTACGAAATGAAAAAGCCGACCTGCGCGTCCGGCACCAGGTGGAGATCGCTGTGGAAGTTTTCTGTGTCGCCAGCGTGGCCGATGATCCGGTGGCCGTTGCGCGTTTCTTCGTAGAAGCCCAGCGCCATCGCATTCATGTCGGGATGATTTTCGAATTGGCGCGCATGCATCAATCGAGCCGTTTCCGGCTTCAGGATCTGGACATCCCCGAGTTTTCCGTCTTGCAGATGGGCCATCATGAGACGAGTCATGTCCATCGCTGACACGGAAGAGCTTCCAGCCGGAAAGGCCTCGACGAATTCGAATTTCTTGGCTGGCTGCGAGGCGACGTCATAGCCCTTCGACATCAGCGGAGCAAGCGCATCCGGCAGTGGCTGGCGAAAGGTGGAATGCGTCATGCCCAAGGGCTTCAGAATGTGTTCCTCGATGTAGTCGTCGAAGGGCTGTCCTGAGACGCGTTGCACGATGTATCCCGCCATGGCCGTCGCGTAGTTGGAGTACGCCGGCGTGGTGCCCGGCGAATAAACGCGATTCGGCAAATGCTCTTTCAAGTAGTCGCCCAGCGGCTTCAAGTCCTTGGCGTCCGCGACGAATAATTCCTGGGCGGTTTCTTCGAAGCCCGGCGTGTGCGTCATCACGTTGCGCAGCGTAATCGGCTTGGGATACGTTGCCGGAATTTTGTAATCGAGATAGTCGTTGACGTCGCGATCCAGATCGAGCTTGCCCTGCTCCACCAGTTGCATCACGGCCGTCCAGGTGAAGAGCTTCGAAATCGATCCCGGGCGGAACAGCGTGTTGTCAGGCGATACGGGAGCCTTCTTCTCTACGTCGGAGTAGCCGTACCCTCGGGCGAATAAAACCTTGCCGTCCTTCACCACCGAGATGACCGCGCCGGCGATATCTTCTCGGGCGAGTTGCTGCGGCAAAATGCCGTCGAGAAAGGCTCCGACGTCATCGGCCGTCATCTCGTGGGAGGTCGAGGGAGTGGTGGGCGCCGCAGCGGCCTTTGCTTCCGGTTTCGGCAGCGCTGGCTTGGGGCCCTGCGCATGAGCGCAGAGAAGGGACATGCAGATGATGAAAGCGATCCCTCTGGCCCCTCGAGCCATGAGTACTCCAAGAACCAAAGATTTCATGTGCTAGTCCTCTTTATGACATAAGCATCGAGTTTGTTCGCCATCGGTACCGCGGCCTGACTGCGTGATCACATCCGCCTCTAGAAACTCAACTTCAAAGCGAGTTGAATGATACGCGGGTTCGTACTCGGTCCCGTTATCCGCCCGAAGTTGGGATTTGGAGCGACCAATCCTAATTCCGGTGCACTCAAACCCGCATCCAGGTCCGGGTTGGCAAACTGAGGGTGATTGAACGCGTTGAAGAATTCGGCTCGAAAATCCAACTTCACCCGTTCGGTTAATGACGTGCTCTTGATCAGCGCGATATCCCAATTATTCTGATTCGGACCAATCACTTCCCCAATACCGCTGGTTCCGAAATCAGTGCCGATCCCGTCGGCGCCAATGATGGGGTAGCTATTGAGAGTGAGATCAAAGCACGGGGTATTGATGTAATTCTTCAACTTGCTCTGGGTGGATCCCGGGTTCACAAACCGATTGTTGCACCCGGCAGCGTTCGTGAAGGGAGCACGATCGGTTACCACCCCAAACACGTTTTGCGCATTGGTGCCGGTCGGCGTCAGACGCTGGCCGGACTGAATCGTAAACACTCCGGCAACCGACCATCCTCCCAAAGTCTTCCCCACCGCAGAATGTGCCCGGCTGAAGCCGGGTAGTTGGTACACGCCGCTCAAAATGAAACGGTGCGGCCGCACGAAGTTGTCCCATCCATACCGCTCCCTGGGATTGTTCTGGTCGCCCACTACCGCGCCGCCAAGCTGAGTACCGGTCGCGAACGCCTGCGAAGTGCCGAGGGCGCTCGCCCACGTGTACGAGGCCAGGAACTGCAGCCCATGACTGAAGCGCTTGTTAAGACTGGTGACGAGCGCGTTGTACCAGGATGCTCCGGTCGCCATCACCTGACCGGCGCTGACTGAATTAAGCCCGGGAACTGGAGTGCGAGGGGTGATATTGAAGAAGGTGTTCTCGGTCTCTCCGTTTATTGGATGTCCCGGACTTGCTGAGAAGGCCTGATCGAAATTGCGAAATTCCCACAAGCGCGTGCCGCGCGCACCCTGGTATCCGACTTCCAGCGCCAGGTCGGGGCGCAATGCCACTTGCGCATTGAAGCTGTAACTCTGTGTCAGCGGTGGTTTCACATCCGCGGAAACATTGACGAAAGAGACGCAACCTGGGTCGAGTAGCGGAACTGAGCAAGTTGCTGCCGAGTACGTGGGGAACGATGGCAATACCGGTGGGTCCTGAAATGGTTTTGCAAATGGGATGTTGATGCTCTGCACAAAGCGAATCTGCCCGAAGGGAGGGCCTGTCAATTCTTGCAGTATGGGCTGACCGCTGGTGCGTGAATAATAAATGCCGTAGCCGCCGCGGAGGACCGTCTTACCGCCAGGAAGCTCCCAGGCAAAACCGATGCGCGGACCCCACGTGTTCTTGCCTAGTCCATTGGTGGCAGCCTCGTTGGGCGCGCGGATGACTCCAGCGGGAAGGTCGACACCTTTGAGATTGGAAGCAACGATGAAACCCGCCTGACTCCCTGCGCCGGTGTGGTCTGCACGCGCAGGATCGAAACTTGAATTTCTTCCTAATTCATCCGACAAGTCGCCCAGCCGTTCGTAGCGCAGTCCCAGATTCACAGTGAACTTCGAGCTGACCTTGATATCGTCCTGGACAAAGAGATTCCCATCCCAGGTGCGCCAATAACGGTTGAAGAGCCCGGGAACGTCTATCGTGAGTGAGCCGTTTCCAAGCAGGAACTGACTGTAGTCCGGGAACTCGATTCCACCGAAAAAGTGGAAATCCGTCTGATTGATTTGGGCGCGTTCAAGACCACCTCCGAAATGGATCGAATGTCGCCCGCTCGACCAGAGAACTGAGTCAGCAACGTTGTACTTATTCTGGGCGATGTGGATGCCTTGGCCGTTCCCTCCCGTCTGAAATGAGCCCTTCACACCGATCTCCGGAAAGCCATTCACAAAGTCCGGAGCATTGACGCCGATATCGGAATAGTGAAAAGGTTCGCTCTGATCAATGGCTCCGCGTAGCCGATGGTAGCCCACTGTAAGCTGATTGATGAATCGCGGACTGAAGCTATAGGTGTAGCTCAGCGAAAAGACTCGAAACCAATTGTCATCCGCTTGCGGAAAGCCGGGCAAGCCGAAGCCCGCGATGTTGCCGTTGGTGGGCAGCAAAGCAGACTGGCTGTCATTGGAGTAGAAAAAGCGGCTATTGAGCGAACTCTTTACGCTGGGAAAATAATCCACGCTGATCAGAAACTGGTCTTCAGAAAAAGGACAGGCTTGGCTGAAAGTCGACGATCCCTGAACGAAAAAAGATTCGGACGTGTTGACCGTCTGCGGCGATGGAATGACGTACTTGCCATTCCCCAACTTTTGATTGAGCAGAGCTAACGACCGATCATCAATATTCGAGCCATCCTGCGCGATGAGCCCGCCAGTGGGACCATTGAACAACGTGCCAAGCGCTGCTCGCGAACGATCATCCGTCAGCGGCGGCGATGGCACGCTGCTGCTGCAGAGCCCGCCACCGAGACCATTCCGCTGACGTGTGCCCTGATACGAACCGAAGTAGAACAGTCGGTCATTGACAACGGGACCTCCTAGCGATCCGCCAAATTGATTTTGTTTGATCACAGGACGCGGCTGACCGTCCTGCTTCAGGAAATAGTCATTCGCATTGAGCACATCATTGCGAAAAAATTCGAAAGCGGTCCCGTGAATCGCATTCGTGCCGCGCTTTGTTACCAAATCCACATTGGCGCCCGCATTCCTTCCGTAGGAAGCGTCGTATTGACCGGTCTGAACCTTGAACTCTTGAATGGTGTCCGGGTTGGGGACCGCGATTCCACCGCTGAAGGAACCCGAGCCCATCAAGTCGTTCACCTCAACTCCGTTGACTTGATAATTGTTGTCATTCGTCGGTCCGCCGTGAACCGAGAAACCCCGATCTCCGACAGCTTCACTTCCTGCACCCCTTCCCAGGTCAGTCGCGTTATTTACCTCGGTGGAAACTCCTGGAGAGAGGCCGATGATTTGTGTGTAGTTCCGAGTCACCAAGGGCAGCGAAGAAACAATCAGCTCATTCGTAACTTTTCCGAGAGCTGGGTCGTGTGTGTCGAGAAGTTCCGCCTCGGACGAGACGGTTATGACTTCCGAAGATGCCCCCACCGTGAGTTGAAGATTGGCAACTGCGGTCTCCGTGACGTGAACGGCCACGCCGGGGCGCACCAGCTCCTTGAAACCGGTTTTGGAAGCACGCACCGTGTAAGTACCGGGAGGCAAGAGCGGGACAATGTAGCCGCCGTTGCTGGTTGACGTTCCGGTATGGGTGTCGCCAGTGCTCTCGCCTGTGACTGTTATCTTGGCATTGCCCACAACTGCGCCGCTGGCGTCGGTTACGATTCCCGAAATGCCGCCGGTTGCGGCGGTTTGCGCCTGGCTTTGGCTGGAAATGCCAGTCATCGCGACAGCTACGACAAAGCCTACCCAGATAACGCGACTGGCCACGCGCGCGATTTCCGCGAGCACATCCTTTGTAGGAAACATCGATTTAGGAACTTCTGTCATCGAGTCCAAGCGAAACATGATCGTCCTCCTTGGGGTTCCTCCGGTTCAACGTTCCCGAGGGGTCAGGCGAGTACCAGCGCGATCGCGAATCCTGATCTTTGCGGCGCAACAACGCCAGCGATCGCTTGGGTTGAAGATGCGCGCAGGCCACGAAGAGTGCGTCCATGGCAGCAAAGGGAGCTACGTACGATCCGTGAAATGATGGGTTGGCAATGGAAGCCACCCAGAAGAAATCGCAGAAGCGCGCAATCGGCGTCTTCTCGCTGTCGGTAATGCCAAACGTCGGGACCTCGTTCTGGCGGGCATGCAATACCGCGTCGACCGTTGCCTGCAGACAGCGGCCGAAACTGATCGCGATTAGAAGATCTTTCGAACCGAGCAGGCTGATTTTCTGGTGTAGGTTGCCGGTGGATCCCACGGGGGCTTCGGCGTTATAGCCGAGCGAAACCAGGGCATAGGCCATCAAATAAGAAAGGCCGGCTGCGAAATCTACACCCACAACCAGGATTCGGCGAGCACGACCCAAGCGCTTGGCCATCTGGATCACATCATTGGCATCGAGAGTTGAGCGTAGTGCCTGCAAGTTGTGAAGATCCATTTCCAGGCTGTGTTCCACGTGTCCGGCCACGGTGCGCTTCTCGCGTGCGGCGGACTTCATCAAGGTGTAGGGCGTGATGCGGCTGATGAAGTGCGCTCGCAGATCCGTCGCAAACTCTGCATAGCGCTTGTAGCCCAGCGCCTGGATGCTGCGCACGATGGTCGCTTTGTCGACCTGGTAGCGCTTGGCGAGGGAACGTGACGAAAGAAAGTGATTGTCGTCGGCGTTGTCGAGAATCGCCTGCAGCAATTGCCGGCGGCTGGCATTGAGTCCGGTCTGCCCCTGCGCGAGGCGTTGTTCCAGCGCGGTCGTCCAAGGCTTGCGATCAGCAGGCTCTCCATTGTGGTGACTTGGCCCTGCCACCGTTTTTGCTCGCGACGCCACGCCTTGTTCGCTCCCTCGAATTTCGGAAGGTTTACACCGAATGGTGCATGATGTCAACTCTAATCACCAAATGGTGCATTTCTGCTTGACAGGAATTCGTGCGGGTTTTAAAAGGAAGCATTCGATTTCAGCGGACCAGAAAAACGGTGGCTGCGGACGAGGGAGTTTATGAAGATCGAGCAGATCACGCTCCGCGAGATTCGCATGCGCCTGAAGGCTCCCTTCGAGACCAGCTTCGGCGTCACCCAGGACCGGCGCATTCTTCTCGTTGAGGTCAGTGCGGATGGAATCAGCGGCTGGAGCGAAATCACGACCATCGAGACCCCCTCTTACAATTCCGAGACTACCGATACCGCCTGGCACATCGTTTCGGACTTCATCGCGCCGGTGCTGACGGGCAGAGCATTTGCGCGCGCTGCAGAAGTCACAACGGCGCTCGAAGGCATTCGCGGTCACTACATGGCAAAGTCCGGCGTGGAGAATGCTCTCTGGGACATCGACGCGCAGAAGAAGAGTTTGCCGCTCTGGAAGTTGCTGGGTGGAACGAGATCAGAAATTCACTGCGGTGTTTCTCTGGGTATTCGCGAGAATCCTGAGGCGCTGGTGGACCGGGTTCGTCAGGAACTCCAGTGCGGGTACCAGCGCATCAAGCTTAAGATCAAGCCCGGGAAAGATCTGGACTACGTGGCCGCCGTTCGCGAACAATTTCCAGGCATCCTGCTCTCGGTAGATGCCAACTCCGCGTACCGGTTGAGCGACGTCGATCACCTGCGGAAGCTCGACGAACACAAACTGCTGATGATCGAACAACCCCTCGAGTGGGATGACATTCATTCCCACGCCGCCCTGCAATCTCAAATCAACACTGCCATTTGCCTGGATGAATGTATCAACAATGAACACCAGGCCCTTTCCGCCATTCAATTGGGTGCATGCCGGATCATGAACATCAAGTTGGGGCGAGTTGGCGGACACAGTAGTGCGCGCAGCATTCACGATCTCTGTTTCGAACGCGACGTACCAGTATGGTGTGGCGGCATGTTGGAGTCGGGCGTTGGGCGCGCGCACAACATCGCCATGTCAACGCTGGCCGGGTTTACGCTTCCCGGCGACGTCTCTGCCAGCAGTCGCTACTGGGCCGATGACGTCATCGAACCCGAGGTCGAAGTGACGTCTCGAGGTACCATTCCCGCTCCGACTACTGCGGGACTGGGGTACCAGGTGAAAAGCGATTTGATTCAGCGCCTCACTGTGCGCAGGCAGACCTGGAAGCACCGCGTTCAGGTGAGCGTCTAAAGGCGCGGAGAATCCTGGGTTTTCAGGCTGTATCAGCATTTTTCCGGAGCAATTCATTCATGAGACACAGACTCGGTTGCTGGATGGCAGCTGCCATCCTGACCTCGTTTCCGCCAGCACTCTTAGGTCAGAAAAACACCAGCTTACCGGAACGCATTCAAGCCATCATGGCGCGGCCGGAATTCGCGCACTCCAGCTTCGGCGTCGAGTTCTATTCGCTAGACAAAGAGAAGGTCATCTACCAGTTCAATGCCGATAAGCTGATGGTGCCAGGATCTACCACGAAGCTGCTCACCGAAGGGACAGTGCTGGAGCTTTTTGGAGGCGACTACCAGTTTCATACTCGCGTCTACCGCACGGGTCCGGTGAAAAAAGATGGCACGCTCGATGGGGACATCGTGATCGTGGCAAGCGGCGATCCGAATCTTTCGGGGCGCATTCAACCTGATGGCACTTTGGCGTACGAAACTATGGACCACTCCTACGGAGGTCCCGACAGCAAGGGGATCGGTGATCCGTTACTCGTCGTTCGCGAATTCGCTAAGCAAATTGCGGACAAGGGTATTCGGCGTGTGAAGGGGCGGGTGCTGGTCGACGTCAGTCTCTTTCCCGAGGGCGACCGGGAGTTGGGAACGAACGTAGTGATGTCGCCGATTGTTGTGAATGACAACGTCGTCGATGTAATCGCAACGGCCGGAGACAAAGTAGGCGCACCCGTAACTTTGCAGGTTTCTCCGAAGACCACTTACTTGCAGGTCGTTAATCAGGCGACCACGGGAAAGGCTGATTCCAAACCCAATCTTAACTACACGGGGGAGAAGCTCAATCCGGATGGCACTCACAGCGTCACGCTGACGGGCAGTCTTCCGCCCGGCAAAGGATCGGGAATGATGGCTTATCCTGTGCCGGAGCCAAGCCGATTCGCGGCGACGGTGCTTGCTGAGGCGCTGAAAGAGAAAGGAGTCGACACTTCCACGCCCGCAGGCGAGAAGGCTCCGGACTTCAAGGCACTCGCTTCCAGCTATCAACCCGAAAACCTGATTGCCGAGCACGTTTCCCCATCGCTGAAAGAAGACGTAAAGATCACACTGAAGCTGAGCCAGAATTTGCACGCGTCCATGGGACCGTTTCTGCTGGGCGCCCTGCTCGCTCACAAAGATAAAGAAATTGATCAAGCGGGCTTCGACTTGGAACGCGAGTTTCTGAAAAGAGGCGACCTCGATTTGACAGCCGCTTCGCAGAGTGATGGCGCTGGCGGGAACGCGTTCTTTACTCCGGATTTCATGATTCATTATTTGAAGTTCATGTCGACGCAGAAGGACTTCAACGACTTTCGACGTGGACTACCCATTCTGGGCCGCGATGGAACTCTTTCGCACATCCAGGTGAATTCTCCGGCGGCCGGCCACGTCTACGCGAAGACGGGCACCAACGGCGGATACGATGCGCTGAACAAGAAAATGATGATTACGGGCAAGGGCCTGGTCGGGTACATGGACACGGACAGCGGGGAGCATCTGGCGCTTGCTGGTTTCATCAACATGGTTTCTGTTTCGTTGGAAGATCCTGAGGCCGCGCAGAAAATTGCCGGTGAAGCCCTGGGTGAAATTGCGTCGGCTGCTTATGATGCGGATCTTCATGCGGCAGCCACGCCTGGAGCTGATACCGGCTATGACGTGCTCATCCGCAATGGCCGGATCATTGACGGCTCGGGCAATCCCTGGGTCTCCGGTGATGTGGCGATTCGTGGCGACCGCATCGCGGCCATCGGCAACTTGTCCGACGCCCACGCGAAGCGCGTCATTGATGCGAAGGGATTGGTGGTTGCTCCGGGTTTCATCGACATGCTGGGCCAGTCGGAAATGGCACTGCTCATCGATAATCGCTCCCTGAGCAAGCTCTCGCAAGGCATCACAACGGAAATCACCGGCGAAGGTGCTTCGGCTGCTCCGCAGAACCAGCGCACTCTCGCGCAACTTCAGCCCAGCCTCGACCAGTATCACTTGAAGGTGGATTGGACTACGTTGGCCGAATACTTTGCGCGACTCGAAAAATCTGGCACACCGCTCAACCTCGGAACCTATGTGGGGGCAGCACAAATCCGGGAAATGATCCTCGGGGACGACAATCGAGTTCCCTCGCCGGAAGAACTCGAGCAGATGAAAGCGTTGGTCGCGCAGGCCATGCAAGATGGAGCCTTCGGCATTTCCACTGCGCTAATCTATCCACCCGGGCATTACGCGAAAACAGAAGAACTCATTGAGTTGGCAAAAGTAGTTTCTCGCTATGGCGGCATCTACGCCAGCCACATGCGCAGTGAGGGACAGACGGAAGCAGCCGCGATTGACGAGGCGTTACGGATCGGCCAGCAAGCCCATGTGCCCGTCGAGATCTTTCATCTGAAAGTCATTGGCAAACCGCGTTGGGGTTCAATGCCAAAAATCGTCGCCAGAATTCAGGCTGCCCGCGATGCAGGTCAGGATGTTTCCGCCGACATGTATCCCTATGTCGCGGGCGGAACCGCGCTTGCCTCCAGTTTGCCCCCGTGGGTCGCGGAGGGTGGCACGCAGAAGTTGCTCGAGCGGCTAAAGGATCCAGCCACGCGCGCGCGAATTGAAAAAGAAATGGCGACAGAGCATCCTGACTGGGAGAATTTGTATCTCGGCAGCGGGGGCGCTTCGGGAGTACTCGTTTCCGGTATCGAGAATCCCGATCTGAAGAAATATGACGGTCAAACGCTCGCCCAGATCTCAGTCAGCCAAAAGAAGGCCCCGCTCGACGCCCTCTTCGATTTAGTGCTTGGAGACAAAGCCCAAACGGGAGCGCTGTATTTTATCGCCAATGAAAATGATCTTCGCTACGGCCTAAAGCAACCCTGGACCAGCATTGGCCTCGATGCCAGCGAACTCTCGATGGACGGTCCCTTGTTTGAGCCGCACTCGCATCCGCGTGCGTTCGGCTCCATGCCGCGTTTTCTCGGGCACTACGTCCGCGATGAGCATCTGCTTCCCCTTGAACAGGCGATTCGCAAAATCACCTCATTGCCGGCACAGCGAGAACGCTTGCGTGACCGCGGCCTTCTAAAAGAGGGGTACTTCGCGGATGTGACTGTCTTCGATCCCGAAGCAATCAGAGATAAAGCCACCTATGAAACTCCGTCAGTGCTTTCAGAGGGCGTGAAGTACGTTTTCGTCAACGGACAACTCGAATATGACGATGGACACCTTACCGAAATCAAAGCGGGTGCCGTTCTACGCGGCCCTGGGTGGGAAAAGATAGACCGATCCGAGCGAGACCCGACTCATCAACGCCGATCCGACGCGCCCAACCTGCCGGCGTCAATGTCTCTTTCAAGAAATCCTAACTGTAGGTAGGACGAAATCGGGGTATCCAGAGCGATCTGGTGTCTTCGATTGTGCCTTTGTCTTTGTCCGCTGAAAGGATATGTGTTCGTACTCTTCCTTGCACACTCCAGCCCTATAGCTTAGCGGAACAACTCGCACCAATAAGAACTCCCATCGCGAAGTGTTCGTGATTGGCATTCACCGCTGTATCGCATGGCGGCCCCCCTCCGCCATGGTCTGTTGAATTGTTCAACACTTGACAGATTGAACATTTCGAGCCAAGATGACGCCCCAAATTCTCTCCCAGATCGATGGAGCGTTCACAAATTCATCGGACCAGCGTAGCCGACCAGGTGGCCGGCATTCTCAGGCAAAGAGTCCTGAATGGTGAACTGCGTCCAGGAACGCCACTGCAGGAGATTCCGCTTGCCGAGTCGCTGGGGGTGTCGCGCAATACGATGCGCGAAGCCATGCGCATTCTGTCTCTGGAGGGCTTGCTGAAGCGCAGCATCCACCGGGGCATCGCAGTCGCACAATTGTCACTTCAGGATGTGCAAGAGATTTATCACGTTCGCCGGGTGCTTGAGATCTCGGCCATCCATGCAGCCAAAGCACCGGCGCCGGAATTGCTTCGGGAATTGCTGTCTGCGCTTGAGCAATATGAAAAGGCAGTTCGAGCGCGTGACTGGGTCAGCGCAGTGACGCATGATTTGCATTTTCACAGTCGGCTCATCCGCTTTCTCGGGAACAGGCGGCTGGAATCCTTTTATCAAAAGACCATCGCAGAGTTGCGGGTGGGAATGGTGTTGGTCGACCAGCGACATGACCATCCCGGCATTCTCATTCCCGTTCACCGCCAGTTGTACCAGTTGCTCACGGCGGGGAAGCTAAAGGAATGCGCCAAAATCCTGTTGCAGCATTTGGGTGATTCTGAAGCCCGGCTGTCGAGCGTAATGGACAGTCACTGTACCGCGAAAGCAGCAGAATCACCGAGGTCGCGATCGAAAGCTGGTTGAACCCTTGCCCGAGTCCATCATCAAGGAGACGACGATGAAGTCGAATTGCAGTCCTCTGACCAGCAAGTTTCGTGCACGCGTGTTGGCCCTCCTGTCCGCGATCCTGTTGCTGGCGACTTCGGTTTCCGTCACAGCGCAAGTCGTCTCGGTGAACGTGCAGGGGCGGGTGAACGACTCGAGTGGCGCAGCTATTTCGCAGGCAACCGTCACGGCTCTGAACGCGGCCACGGGCCTAAGCCGCAGCACGACGGCCAACGCGGTGGGCGAATACCAAATTCCGCTGTTGCCTCCGGGCGACTACACGGTCACTGCCGAGAAAGGCGGCTTTGCAAAATCGGCGAAGAAGATTCACCTCGACATCGGCGCAGCCGGCAGCCTGGATTTCGCACTGGCGCCAGGGCAGGTGATTGCGCAAGTAGAAGTGCAGGATGTGGGCGAACTGGCTGAGCCTACGCGAACGACCGTGAGTTCCGTAATTGACGAGCAGAAGATCGAGAACTTGCCGGTGAATGGCCGGCAATTTATCGACTTCGCCTTGCTGGCTCCAGGCGTGACTGTTGGCGACACGACTTCGGGCAGCACGGACGTGATCATCGAGCCGGTTACCAAACTCTCTTTTGCCGGACAGAACATTCACTACAACTTCGTGGCGATCGACGGCGCGGACAATATGTCGACCGCTTCCGGGATTCAGAAAACCACCCCTTCGCAGGAGGCGGTGCAGGAATTCCGCGTCATCAATAGCGATTACAGCGCGCAGTTTGGGCGGGCGGTGGGTGGAATCGTGAATATCATCACCAAGAGCGGGACCAATCGCGTTCACGGCTCGGCCTACGAATACTTCCGCAATGACGCCATGGATGCGAAGAACGCACTGGCGGCCGGCTTCAACAAGCTGCGCCAGAACCAGTTCGGCGGTACGCTGGGTGGTCCGATTCAGAAGGATAAGACATTTTTCTTCGGCAACTACGAGGGCCAGCGTCACGTCGAGTCGCCGTTCTACAACTCTGCTGTGCTGACCAATCTGACCGACATCAACAATACAAAAGTAAACTTCTTTGGTCTGCCCGCTGAAAATCTCCAGGTGAACCGAACGATCAACTACGACAACGTGCTGTTTCGCATCGACCATACCTTCAGCGAGCAGCAAGTCCTTTCTGCCCGCTACTTCTTTAATGACCAGCGCGGAACCAACCTCTCGCCGCTGAACGATGGATTCGACCTACCCTCCGGCTTCAAGAACAATACCTTCCGCGATCAGTCGCTGGTGGGGAGCCTGACATCGATCCTTTCGTCGTCCCTGGTGAATGATCTCCGCGTCCAATATGCCCACCGGAACTTTGACTTTCCAACGGTGAGCACACAACCGCACCTGGAAGTTTCCAACGTGTTCACGATGGGCGTGAACCGCGGCAATCCGGACCTGTACACCGAAGGGCGATTCGAGATTGTGGATAGCGTCACAAAGACTTTTGGCTTGCACACGTTGACCTTTGGCGGGGACTTCAATCATGTGAACACGACTGAGTCTTTTCCATTGTTCTACCCGTTTGAAGCGGACTTCGGCAGTCTGGCCGAATTTGAGGGAAAAGTCTTTGGAGCGCCCAATCCGTTCGTGATCTTCTTCGAGCGCATTGATGCAGCCTCCGGTTTCAATGAGCTGACCTTCAACACGTCGGTCTATCAAGGTTCAGCAATCTCGCAGGCGGTTCGCAACCAGGCCAAGGGAACGCTCGGCCATACCTATGAGGGCTTGTTCGTTCAAGATAAATGGCGGGCGACCAGCAACCTGACCCTCAACTACGGACTACGCTGGCAGGGCGAAACCTGGCCCAGCGCCGCGCTCAACAATCCACTGAAGAACTTCGACCCTCGTGCGGGCTTCTCCTATGCCATTCCCGGTAACCACTCGGTGGTGATTCGAGGCGGCGGCGGGTTATTTCACGGTATGATTCCTTCGCCGTTGCTCATGTGCCAGATCCCTTCCTGCGGAGGTACGATCGGAAAATTTCCCGGCCGAGAGAACAAGCAGGACGACTTGAATGCCAAGACGCGGCTTTCCGCGTTTGGCGCCCCGCCCGATGCCATGGTTCTTGCATTGAAAGGGCTGTTGGGTCCCAACCTAGGAGACACGGCCACCTATCCCGGTCCGTCGCTGGATGCGGTCATCGTCCGCTTCGCGAAGGATCACAAACCTCCCTATGGAGCTCAGGCCAGCCTGGGCGTCGAGTTCCAGCCATTTAAAGATGCGGTTCTGGACATCACCGGTCTGCATGTACGGGGAATTCACCTGGGCAGTTTCTACAATGTCAACCAGCCCGACCCCAGCGGGCAACTTCCCTTCCATGATTCCCGGGGCGGTACCGGGATGAAGAACATGTACTGCGCAAATTTCCCGTGCACACCACCCGTAATCGCTCCCGGCGTGCGCTGCGCGATTTTTACCGGTTGTCCAGTGCCGGCAGGGTTCCTCGGCTTCGCGGTCGATTTCGAGGCAGATTCCAAGTGGGATTCCCAGTGGGACGGCTTGCTGGTCACATTCAATAAGCGGATGAGCAATCACGTAGGTTGGGGCATGAGCTATACCTGGTCCAAGGGTATCGACAACGGACCCAATCCGAGCTTTGTGCTGATTCCGCAGGATTCAACCTCGTTCGAAAAAGAGCGGGCCCTTTCCGCCGATCACGTCGCGCATCGCTTCGTAGGCAATGCGACCTTCGAAGGTCCGACTCACATGAATGCCCTGGTCAACGGTTGGCAACTGGGAATGATCGTGACTTTACAGACACCTCACTACTTCACCAAATTCGCCGGTTTTGACGCGAATGGTGACATCTTTGGCAACAACGACCGGGTGGGCATTGAAGGGCGCGATACATTCCGGGGAGACACCTACCAGAGTTTCGACCTGCGGCTGTCGCGGACATTCAGGCTGACTGAGGGTTTGCACCTTCAGGCGATGGCCGAGGGTTTCAACCTACTGAATACGCTGAACGTGAATTACTACAACACAGCCTACGGCGCCTCTGATTTCTGCCCGGCGGGCGGTCCAGCCTATTGCCCCGCGGGCCCTCTATTCAAGGAGGGGTCGCCCAACAAAGACTATGGCACGCCGCGCTCCCTTTTTAACCCGCGGCAGATTCAGTTGGCACTGAAGCTGACCTGGTAGGCAGCGGAGCACTCACAGCGCGAGCAAGTTGGATGACGACCATGCGATTTGGCATCTATTGCGAAATTCAGACTCCACCGGGCAAGTCGCACTACGACATGATCTGGGAGATCATGCGGCAGATCGAACACGCTGACGACGTGGGCTTTGACGTGTATTCGGTGATCGATCACCATTTTTTTCAGAAGTTCTCCATTTCTGCGAACCCGCTGGCCATGTTCGCGGCGGCCGCACAGCGAACGCGGAGGATCCGGTTTCGAACCGCCCTTCATACGCTTCCGTTGGAAAACCCGATGCGGTTGGCGGGAATGATCGCCGAAGCCGACATCCTCACCAACGGACGCCTGGAGTGCGGTTTAGGGCGCGGCCATGCCTGGCTTTTTGGCCCCTCGGCCCTGCCATTGGAAGAGAGCAGACCTCGTTACGAAGAAGCCGTCGACATTCTTGAATTGGCGTTTGCAAAGGAGCAGTTCTCGTACGACGGCGAATACTACAAGGTGAAAGATGTTCGCGTTGTGCCTCGGCCACTCCAGAAGCCACATCCAAAGTTCTATACGGGTGGCACGAGCGACATTACCTACCAGAGGGCGGGTGAAAAGGGCTGGGGTATTTTTGTGCCGCCTCTGCTTCCCTGGAAAGTTCTCGAAGCGCCGCTGAATATCTACAAGAAGGCCTGTGCCGAACACGGACACGCCCCCGATATCGTTTACATCCGGCCCGTCTATCTGGATGACGATGAGTCTGTGATTCGTCGCGAGGTCGAGCCGGCACTCCTGAACTTCCTGGCCTTCAATTGCTCGCCTGTGGAGTCGTTGCAAGATGAAGCGAAGAAGCAAGAGCTGCGGGCCAAAGGCTACGGTTTCTACGCCAGCGGTGCGCTCGAATCTCTGACCCGGTTGACTTACGACGAAATCGTGGATCAGGAGATTGCGTTCATCGGAACGCCGGAGAAAGTCATCCGGCAAATCGAAAACCTGCAAGGGAAGGGCGGCATCGGCGAACTGGCGATCGTGTCGAATTTTGGGGGTCTCGAAAATTGGAAGAGCATCAAGACACAGCAGTTGTTCGCCCAGCGCGTCATGCCGGCTTTCCGCACGTCTGCGGCAGAAGTGGCGGCTGATTGACTGCAGAGATCAGCTTATTTGCAGCACTGCAAAAAGAAGCCTGGCAATGTCTACCCAAGTAGTTTCGCCCCAGATCACCGAAACTTTTGCGCCGATGAGCGCGCGTCGTCTTCTGGTTTTTGGGGGCATTACCTTGATTGCGGTCGGCATGCTATTTGGGGACATCTTTGCGGTGTTTGTTCTCCATCAGAACGGCGGACAGACTGGACAGGCTCTGTTGGCTGCATCGGAGGCGGCGAGTTCCGGAAACACATTGGGGGTGAAGCAGGCCTTCGAGCGGATTGGCGGATTGCTGGAGGATCACGGAACCAAGGTCGATGCGCATGTTCATATGACGGATGCTGGGTACCTTGCTTTGCTGTTAGCCCTCATCCAGCCGTATGTGGCGCTTCCCCAGAAACGCAAAAAACTACTGGCAAAGTTGTTCCTCGCAGGAGGACTCCTTCTGCCCGTTGGAATTTTCCTGATCCATTATGTGGGCGTTGCTTACAGTCCTTTCGCTGCGATCGGGTGGGCGAGCGTGCTGGCAGACTCCGCGGGCGCTGCACTGATCCTGGTCATCATCGCGGAGGTTTACGGCCTCTGGAAGTGGTTGGCGGGACGCGGCCCCGCGGACGAACCCGACTTCCCAGTCGGTCGCACATGGGAGCGACGCACCCTCATGAGTGGGGGAACAATCTTGATCCTCCTGGGCTTCCTGCATGGCGCGTGGTACGCAGGGATGGATCTGTATCGCCACGAAGCCCGCGAGGCACAGATTTTGAAGAACATGCTGGATGCGGCAAACAATGGCGGCGCCGGCACGGTTGTGCAAGTGGCAAGCTACGGCTCCCTTGCGGCCGAAAGAGCAGTAAAGATCGCAGCGCACTCACACATAATCGAGTTCGGCCTTCTGGCGATGTTGCTGTCGTTTGTGCAGCCCTATGTTTTCCTGAGTGAACGTTGGAAACGGCGTTGGGTGATGCTTTTGCTTTTCGGGTCGCTCGTGCTGCCTCTGTTCGTGCTGCTGGAGCTAAACCTCGGGCTGGTGGCAGGAGGCATCGCCGATATTGGCGGCTTCTTGGTGATTGTTGCTTTGGTGGGGATGCTGGTGGGCATTCTTCGCTACAGTGGACATCTCGATGCGGCCGAGGGAACCGTGCGATGAGTTTTGCACGCAAGATCCTTTTGGTGGGCGGCCTGTCGTTGGCGGGATTCGGAATGCTCTATGGTTTGCAGTATGCAGTTTTTGTGGAGCACCAGACTCTGGATCGAATGGGAGCGTCGCTCGCACAGGCGTTTGCTAGCGCATCGCAACGAGATACAGTTGCAGCTCACGTTGCCGTTGATGCCTACGCCTCGACCAAATACAACTATGTGCGCCAGGTAGACGTACACTCGCATTGGATTGGCTTGGGAATGTTGTTGACTGTTCTGGGGGCGGCTTTCGACGGCGTCGCGCTTAGCTCTCGCCTGAAAACATGGCTCGCAGCAACGCTGGTAACGGGCTCCTTCGTGTTCCCGACAGGAGTGATCCTGCAGACCGTAAGCCATGGGGCCGTGTACGCCTCGTCGTTGGCGATCTTCGGCTCGGTAATCGTCACGGTGGCCTTGATCGCGGTAGCATGGGGATTCGCGCGCGTTGAGCGATCTTGAGGAGTTGTTTTAGAACACTGGACAAGGAATGTATCCACGACCCTTTAATTATCATCGCGCGGCTTCCCTGAAAGAGGCGGCGGCCATGCTTTCCCAATTAGGCGACGACGCCAAGCTTCTCGCCGGTGGGCAGAGCCTGATTCCGCTCATGAAGCTGCGCTTCGCGAATCCGAGTCACCTGGTTGACTTGAACTTCATTCCCGGCGTCGGCCTATATCAAAGAAGAAGAAGCGTCTGTGCGCTTTGGGGCCCTCACGCGACATGCTGAGATTGAGAAATCCGGCATAGCTGCGCGGGTGCCGATTCTTCATGACTGCGCCGCGGGAATTGCGGACACACAGATCCGCAATCGTGGCACCATCGGCGGCTCCCTGGCGGAAGCGGATCCCAGCGGAGACTGGGCCGCCGTTCTTCTTACGCAAAAGACAGAAATCCGCTGCCTGAGCCCACGGGGTGAGCGCACGCTCCCACTCGCCGGTTTCATCAGCGATGCCTATACGACGCTGCTTGAGCACGATGAACTGGTAAGCGAGGTCGTCGTCAAGAGTCCGGCGAAGGGCAGTGGGGGAGCTTACCTGGCGTTCAAACGGTCCGCGCCCGTTTATCCCACGGCCAGTGCTGCGGTCCATTTGGTCGATGGAGGGGGACATCTGCAAGGATGCGGCGATTGTTCTAGGCTGTGTCGGACTTGTTCCGGTGAAGGCGACGGTGGCCGAGGGAGCCTTGCGCGGGAACAAGATCGACGACAAAGCGGTCACGGCTGCCATGGACGCGGTGCGCGAAGCGGTAGATCCGCAGCCCGATATGCGAGGCTCGGCGGAATACAAACGAACCTTAGCTGCAGCGCTGGTAAAGCGCGCAATTGAAGTCGCGACGCGCCGCGCTCGCGGCGAGCAGGTCGAGGTCAGTCATATTTATGCCTGAAACAATAGAAAAGGTCGCGATTCAGTTGAAGGTGAATGGCAAGTCCTACTCTGCGAGCGTGGAACCGCGCATGCTCCTGGTGGAGTTGTTGCGGGAGGAATTCGACCTCACTGGAACGCACGTGGGATGCGACACAACCTATTGCGGCGCCTGCACTGTGTTGATGAATGGTGTGACGGTGAAGTCGTGCACGATGTTTGCTGTGCAGGCGGATGGAGCCGAGATTCTGACGGTCGAAGGACTTGAAAAAGATCGAACGCTCCATCCGATCCAGAAAGCCTTTGGGGACTCGTACGGCCTTCAATGTGGCTATTGCACACCTGGCTTGATGTTATCCACATATCAATTGGTCAGTGAGAATCACGAGCCGAGTGATTCGGAGATACGCAAGGCCATCGCCGGGAACACCTGCCGCTGCACCGGATATCAGAACATCTTCAAGGCCATTCGCCTGGCTGGCCACAACATGAAGGGAGCTTAGAAGTGGCCATCAAGTTTGCGGGCGCATTCGATGTGCGGAGAATTCCAGAAGACGTGTATGACTTCCTCACCGATCCGAATAAGTTTGGCCCGCTGCTGCCCGAGTTTCGAGGCTTGACGGTTGAGGACGCCGAGCACTTCAACGTGAAGGTGAACGTAGGGATTTCCTATATCAAGGGAATTGCCGACGTGAAGATGCACCTGTCGGAATCGCAACGTCCCACGCGGGCGCAATATAAAGGACAAGGCAGCGTGGCCGGAGGAAATGTGAGCATGGTTGCGGCCTTTAACCTGGCGGCCTCGGGAGACGGAACGAAAGTGGCGTGGGAAGGAGAAGCCCAAGTTTTCGGGCGTTTAACTTCGGTTGCCGGCGGATTGCTGGAGCCACTGGGCAAGAAACAGGTGCAGAAGTTGATTGACGGGTTGCAGGCTGCATTGAATGGGGCGACCGGGGGCACACTGTGACCGGGGACGGCCAGAACTGGGTAGGCAAGGCGGTGCCGCGCAAGGAGGAAGATCGGCTGTTGCGCGGCCTCGGCAAGTTCGCCGACGACATCAAACTGCGCGAGATGCTCTACCTGCGCTTCGTTCGCTCGCCGTACGCGCACGCAAAGATTGTCAACCTCGACACCTCGGAAGCAGAAAAAATCCCCGGCGTAGTGTGCACGCTCTCGGGATCCGAGATCGCCGCTGTGACGCAGCCCTTCATCGAAATTGCCCCCGACGCGGGCGGCAAAATTCGGGACTATCCCCTGGCGGTATCGAAAGTCCGCTATCAAGGTGAACCGGTGGTCGCGATTGTGGCCTTGTCTCCCGCTGTAGCCGATGACGGCGCGGAAGCCGTGCAAGTGGAGTACGAAGCCCTTGATCCGGTGATGGACGCTGAGCAGGCGCTCACTGATGAGAGCATCCTGCATGAAGATGCCGGAACGAACAAGGTGTGGAACGGCGTGTTCGAGTACGGGGATGTCGAAAAAGCGTTTCGAGAAGCCGCCTCGGTGGTCGAAATCGATCGCATGCACTTCCATCGATTCTCGAGCACGCCCCTGGAAAACAACGTAGTCATTGGCCAGTGGGATCCGAAGGACGAGCGGATCTACTACTGGTGCAACAATTCATTTCCATCTTTCGCAATCCAGTTTCTGGCCGCGCACCTTGGTGTTCACATCGACCGCATTCGCGTACAAACCTTCGATATCGGCGGCAGCTTCGGCATCAAGATCACGAGTTATCCGCAAATGGCTGTTTGCGCGCTCGCTTCGAAGAAGGCGGGTGGCCGTCCGGTCAAATGGGTCGAGACGCGTTCGGAGCACATGACTTCGAGCGCGCATGGGAATGAGCGCACTTTCCGCGACACGCGTGTGGCGCTGGATAAAAATGGAGTGATCACCGCGATTACCTCGCGGCACATCGATGACTGCGGCGCCTATCCGCGCTATGAGCCGCTGGGATGCGTGATCTGGTCACAGGTGCTTCCCGGAGTCTATCGCTTCAAGAATGCCCGCATCGATTTCAGCCAGGCGGTGACCAATAAATGCCCGGTTGGTCCTAATCGCGGATACTCTCGGATGCAGCACCTCTGGTTTCTGGAGCGTGTGGTGGATATCTGCGCGCATGAATTGGGGATTCCCGCCGATGAGATGCGGTTGCGGAACTACATCCGTCCCGAGGAATTCCCATACACCACCCCGAATGGCTGTATCTATGATTCGGGTAACTATCCAAAGATGTTGGAAGTCGCCAAGAATCTTATCGGTTGGGATTCCTGGAAGAAGAAGCAGAGCGAAGCCCGCGAAGAAGGACGGATGCTGGGGATCGGTATCGGCACGACCCTCGATTCCGGGACCAACAACTTTGGCCAGTCCCAGATTGTGAATCCCGGAGCGCCATTCTCGGGTAACTCGCAGGGCGCGAACTGCAAACTCGATATCTACGGAGAGGTGGTGGTGGCGGTCGGATCTTGCCCGCAGGGCCAAGGTCATGAAACGACCGCAGCACAAGTAGTAGCCGACGTGTTGAACATCAGTCCCGATCTCATAACTGTGCGCACGGGCTTTGACACCGAAAGGAATGTGCATACTGGATTCTCGGGGACCTACGCCAGTCAGTTCGCGGTCTCGGGCCTATCCGCAGTCCACGGCGCGGCACAAAAGCTGAAGGCTGAAATGACGCGCCTGGGAGCTTTCGTGCTCGAGAGCAATGCTGAGGAGATCGAGTTTGGCATAGGAGGACAGGGTCCGGAACTTCGCTCGAAGACGAACGGGAAGTCCATCAACTACTGGGGCCTTGCGAACATCGTTAATGTGAACAGCGCCGTGTTGCCGGCCGAACTCTATGAGGTAACGCTGAACTGCCGCTACATCTGGCGGGCGCCGTTCAAAGTGCCGGACACTAAGAGGAAATACGGCAACCTCACCATGACCTATGCGTCGCAGTTGCACATTGCCGTGGTCGAGATCGATCGCGACACGCTGATCCCCAGGATCCTTGACTATGTAGCAGTAGACGACTGCGGCACCGTAATCAACCCCGCCATCGTGGAAGGTCAGGTCTACGGCGCCACTGCGCACGGGATCGGGGCGGCGCTCCTTGAGAACTGCGTGTACGACGCCGTGGGGAACATGCTGACTAGCACCTTCAGCGATTACATCCCGATCACGGCAATGAACATGCCGCTCGTGAAGTATGGCCACATCCAGACGCCCTCACCTCATAGCTACAGCGGTGCGAAGGGCATGGGAGAAGGTGGCGCGGCTCCGATCCACACGATTTCCGCGGCATTGCAAGATGCATTGTTCGACAAGGGAGTCTTTATTGACGACTCATTCAATAATGCAGACAGCTTGTTTCGCGCCCTCAAGGGGGAAACTGGCCGAATGGCTGATGTGGTGAAGGTGGAGCGGCGACCATAAGCGAGCGCATGAAGCGAGTCTGCATCATCGGGTGCGGCGCGATCGGCAGTCTGTACGCTGCGCATCTGGCACGCGTGGCCGAAGTTTGGGCTCTCGTACGCCGTAAGGAGCAGGCCGAGGGCTCTGAATCGCGATGGACTTAGAGTGTCGGGAACGCATAACTTTTCGGTGACGCTGCGGGCGACCGATAATGCTCGCGAGCTGCCGGATTTCGATTTCGGAATCGTAGCCACCAAGGCGACGCAGGTGAAGGAATCCATTGCGGCGGCCGGTGAACGGTTTAATCGAGGGGCTTTGATTTCAGCCCAGAATGGCTTGGGCAGCGAGGAAATCATCGCGGAGTATACCCGTGGGCATGTCATCCGCGGGACAACATTCATGAGCGGAACGCGGCACAGCGATACGCACGTCCAGTACGAGCTCAACACTGCAACCTGGCTTGGTCCATTTGAGCCGCGGAACACGCCCTTTGTGGTAGTGCAAGAGGCTGCGGATCTGCTCGTTCAAAGCGGGCTGAAGGCAGAAGCGCTGCAGGATGCGCGTCCGGCGCAGTGGTCAAAGTTAATTTTCAATGCTTCCGTGAATGGAGTGTCGGCGTTGACAGGGCTTCCGCACTCTCCTCACTTTGCAGCAGAGGGCGAGTTCTCCGATTTAGGGCACCTGCTTCATGCATTGATTGAAGAAGGGAAGAGCGTGGCAGCTGCTGCCGGGATTGCGCTCCACGAGGATCCGTGGGCGATGAACAAGATTGGTGCAATGACGAATCATCCTCCGTCGATGCTTTCGGATGTACGACATGAGTCGCTTACGGAAGTGGATTTTCTGAGTGGCGCCATCGCGCGAGAAGCCGAACGTGCACATATTCACGCCCCTTTGCATACGGCCATCTACCGTCTGATCAAAGGCAAGGAGGCGGGGTGGACTTTCAAAGATGAGAATCGGCCGGCGGCTGCACACGAGGGAGCGCGTACGGATTAAATCGAGACAACCGTTGTCTCGCGAAAGCAATCATGGCTTGGCCCAAGGATGAGTCGAAGCTGAATCGGGTGCGCGCCCTGATGAGAGATCAGGACGTCAGCGCACTCGTCGTCCGCGCGCCTGACAATGTCCTGTATCTCACCAACTATTGGTGCATGAAAGGGTATGACGCCGTGGTTTTCGCGCAGGAGGGCGATCCTACGTTGATCGTTCTCGAACCCCAGCTTGCGGACGCCCAGCGCAATTCGTGGACGGAGGACCTCAAGCTTTTCAAAGGATACGACGAGCGCGACCCGAGACCGGCCCCCTTCCGCTCCCTTGATCTGGCTTTGGAAACATTAAAGCAGCGCGGCCTTACCGATAAGGTTGCCGTTGAACTAAACATGGGAACTCAGAGCGCCGATCGCATGGTGGGCGAGCCCACCACTCCGACGCAGTTCTTTTTCGACGCTTTTCGCAAGGTCTCGGGTCAAGTCGTGGACGCAACGCCCCTGTTGAGTGAAGCCCGCGCTATCAAGACGACGCAGGAAGTCGAGCGCATGCGCCTGGCAAACGAACTGGCCGCGCTGGCCATGGACTACACCCGCGAACACATGAAACCGGGGATGAAGGAAAGCGAGGTCGGAGGCATGTACGAGGGCTTCGTGCACGGCCTCGGTGTTGGATACAAAGGCAAGGTGGAGATGGCTCGAGCCTTCACACTAGTCTGGTCGGGAAAGGGAATCGCTACCTTCACGGCGACTGGTGATCGCCCCATCCAGGAGAACGAACCCACATTGTTTGAAATCTGGGTTTGCGTGGATGGCTACTGGACCGACCTCACGAAGAACGCATGTCCGGGAACTCTGACCGCTCCGTATCAGAAACTGCTTGACCTCTTGCTGAGCGTATTCAACGAAGCGATAACGTTTGCGCGTGATGGAGCAAGTTTCCCTGAGTTAGATCGTTTGGTCCGCGCGCGAATTTCGGAAGGCGGGTATCCCGGGCAGCCTTCCCATGCGATCTGCCATGGTGTGGGCGCTCGGGCACACGAACCGCCCTTTGCTCATCAGGCAGGGACTGGAACGATCCGAAAAGGAATGGTGTTGGCCATCGAGCCGGGAGTTTACTGGCCGGGCGGTGGCGGCTTGCGCCTGGAAGACAACTTCCTGATCACGAACAACGGCAACGAGAAACTTTGCACTGATCCAGACGATTTTCGTCTGGCTTATCGACATCAATAAGGAAGCAAGACATTGTCGAAGCCGACCACCGTCCGCAAGACGAACCTCAGCCCCGATACGACGGAGAAGATCCTCGCCCAAGTAAAGGAAGATGAGATCGTCGCAATGTCACGCGACGTTATCAATATTCCAAGCCCGACCGGCGAAGAACTGCAAATGGCTCAATATATGCAGAATGCGCTACAGGGGCTTGGCCTGCACATCACGTGGCAGGAGGTCGAAGAAGGACGCGCGAATGTGGTAGGCCGTTGGACCGGAGCTGGTGGCGGCAAAAACCTGATGTTTAACGGGCACATGGATACGTCCAACACGGGACGCGAAGACTTTCTCACTGGCCTGGGGTATAAGCCGAATGCCGTGGTCAAGAACGGATTCTTGTACGGTCTCGGGATCTACAACATGAAGGGCGCGCTCGTGTGCTACACGCATGCCGTGAAGGCATTGCAACGCGCCGATGTCCGGCTGAAAGGCGACGTGATCATCGCAGCGGTTGCGGGTGAAATCGAAAAGACCCAGTGGGGCGAGTTCAAAGGCAAGGAATACCGCGGTTATGGTTTCGGGACGCATTACCTGGTGAATCACGGGATTCTTCCGGATATGTGCATTCTCGGTGAGCCTACGGACATGCACGTGGTGCTCGAGCACTTCGGCTCAATGTGGGTGCGCATCTCTTGCACCGGGATTTATGTGCACACGGCGTTTTGTGAAGGTCGTGAGGAGATGAACTCGATACGCCGGATGCATTCGCTGATGGACCCCATCCTGAAATGGATTACGAACTGGGAAACAAAGGCGGCACATGGCGGCAAGAAGGCGATCGTCAATCTCGGCGGCATTCGCGGCGGCCATGCATGGCGGGCCAGCCGGACTCCGGAGAAGACCGATCTTTTTCTGGATGTCCGGGTTCCGCCTACCATTCCAATGAACGAAGCGCGCCGCGAGATCCAGCAACTGTTTCTGGAGCTTGAAAAACAGCATCCCGACTTTGGCTTGGAGTTTGAAACTTACGTCTCGGTGCCGGGTGCCCGGATCAACGAGAGTCACGAGATGATTCGGGCCATCGACGCCAATCATGAGCGCATCATGGGCAAGCCTCCAGAGAGAGAAGTCGTCACCTGGTGCTCGGATGCCAGCGTCCTAAGTCGCTACGGCGTGGAGACGGTGAACTATGGCCCCTCCAGTGGTCCGCGGGACAAAGAAGGCGAGAAGGTAAAGATTCAGACGCTGGTCGATATAACGAAGATCTACGCTTTAACGGCTGCGGAACTTTGCGGAGTCGCATCGTAGAGATGCCAATTTTCCCCGAGGTCAGACGTGCCAAGTCAGAAAGAAATTGAACGGCGGTACAAGAACGTCCGCGCGCACATGGAGAAGGCGGGACTGGACGCGCTTTTGGTCTGTGGCAACCAGTACGCCGGGTTCGAGGGCGCGGTGTTTTACATGTCGGGGTTCGAGATTGTTCACCGCTACGTTTACGTTCTGTTTCCTCTCGAGGGCGAGCCCACCCTGGTGTTCCCTCGCGAAGCGCGTTGGATCGGCGATAAAGGCAAGCCATGGGTAAAAGATCATGTCTGGCCCGAAGTTCCCGGCCAGTGGATCCGCGACATTGCACTCGAGCGCAAGTGGAAGAAGCTTGGCGTGTACGGCATGAATTTTGTGATGGCCGTTCGGGACTACCGGGAACTCTCAAACGGATCGCTCGAACTGATTCCCTTCGACACGCAGTTCGATACAGCGCGCGCGGTTAAGAGTGAAGAAGAACTGGTCGAGGTGCGCGATGCCATGGATATCATCCTCGATGGATTCTGGGCGCTGATTAAAGCGTATGCACCCGGCAAGACCGAGGCGGAAGTCATGGCTCCCGCGGTGGAGCGCTTTTTTGCCCGCGGGGCCGGTCCGCGCATGATGAATATTTTGCTGTCTGGTGCACACGGCGAGGCAGAGGCGTTCTTCAAAGTTCCCGGAAAAAGGGTTGTCGAAGCTGACGATCTGTTGCTGTACTCGCTGGAAATAACAGGCGCAGGGGGATACTGGGTCGAGTTTTCACGGCCCCTTCTCCGAGGCAAGCCGAGTGCGACCACTCAAAAGATGGCGGATGCTTATCCTGCGGCGCTCGAGGCAGCACGCAAACTCATGCGCGCCGGCGAACTTGCCAGCAACGTTCACCGAGTTGTGGCCGAGACATTCTCGAAGCATGGTTTCACGCTGGGACACCTCTCCGGACACTCTATTGGGACGACCATGCTCGAATTTCCGGCGATTGGTGCAAAGAGCGAGGTGCCTCTCGAAGAAAACATGATTTTCTCGCTCCACCCACAAGTGGTCGATCGTGATGGGAAGGTCTGTCTTTACACGCAGGATACGTATCGCGTCGGCAAGAGCGAGGGGGAGTGTCTTGCCCAGGTTCCGTGGAAGTTCTTTGCCGGGCAGGAGACAGCAGAAACTGCAAGCGGGTGAGGGCAAGCACGAATTGGTAAAGGCCTTGGGATGAAGATTTGCATTGTTGGGTGCGGCGCAGTGGGCAGTCTGTTTGCGGCCCACCTGGCGAAGGCCGGGGAGGCCGAAGTCTGGGCGTACGACGTGTGGAAAGAGCATACGGAGGCCATTCGCAAGAATGGACTCCGACTCTCCGGGGCAGAAGAATTCACGGCAAAGGTTCATGCGACCAGCGATCCGAAGCGAACTGCCGCAATGCGACTACGGCATCGTCGCCACGAAAGCAATTCACACGAGGCACGCGATCGCGCAGACAGCTTGTGCCTTTGGTGATGATTCGGCGGTGTGCTCGGTTCAGAACGGAGTGGGGAACGAAGAAATCCTTGCCGAACATGTGAAGTATGTAATTCGAGGCACGACTTTTCCTGCGGGTCACCCGATCGCCCCAGGCCACATCGGTTACGACATCAAGGGCGACACCTGGATTGGACCCTTCGAACCGACTCAGACCCCCATGCGGCGTGTCGAGGAATTGGCGGACCTGATGACACGCTCAGGAATGAATACGGTTGCGCTGCAGGACGCCCGTGGAGCGCAATGGACCAAGCTGATCTTCAACGCATCGACTAATCCTGTGGGCGCGCTCACCCTTTTGCATCATGGCGCCGCTACCCGTTTCGCTCCGACCGGGAAACTTTTCGAAGATCTGATCGGGGAAGGGGAAGCGGTTGCCAACGCTCTTGGCATTGAGTTGCATGGAGATCCTCGCCAGATGGTTCAGAAGGGTGCGAACGCTCCCGGGAAACACCGTGCCAGCATGCTCCAGGATGTTCTTGCAAAACGTCAGACCGAAGTTGATTTCATGAACGGCGCGATTGTGAAGTGGGGCGAACAGGCCGGTGTGCCAACACCTCTTAATCGTGCTCTCTGGGAGCTCATCAAAGGGCTCGAACGTTCATGGGACGACCCAGACTGAGTTGCTTGTATTCCTAAGCGGATATGAGAGTCAATCGGACAACTATGACCATTCCCTTCAACATTGGTGTTCTGCAACTCAGTATGGAACCAGTGCGCGAGACAGTCGCCATGGCAACGGCCTGCGAGCAGGCGGGCTTCGATGCGTTCTGGATTGCCGAGGCTTATCCATGGTGGCGTAAACACGGGTTTGAGGCGCGTTCGTCCACCGCTGTTCTCGCGGTAATTGCAGCCGCGACGAAACGGATTCAACTCGGCTGGGGCATCATCTCCCCCTACACGCGGCATCCGGTGCAGATCGCGATGGAGGCTCGCGTCATGCAGGATCTAGCGGGCGATCGGTTCATGTTGGGATTGGGAGCCTCGAAGATCTTCATGAAAGAGATCGGCGAGGGCGAAGGAGAGAAAGTTGGTCCGGCCACGGTCATGCGCGAGAGTATCGAGATCGTGAAGGGTGTGCTCCAAGGCGACGGGTTTCAATATGAGGGGAAGGTCTTTCAGGCAAGCGTGCCGCCACTAAAGGATGACGCTCACACGCCCCGTGGAATTCCTCCCATCTATGTAGCGGCAACGGGGCCAGTGCTGCAGAAAATGTCAGGGTCCGTCGGCGACGGCCTGCTGACAGCAAGCATCACTACGCCAGCCTTCGTGCGGTATTCCCGCAAGAACATGGAGGAAGGGGCGAGTAAGGCGGGAAAGGATCCCGCCAAGCTGATTGTAGGCTCGGTGATCGTGGGCAGCATCGGTCGCGATTCGAAGAAAGGCAAGGAAGGCGCCCGCGAACAGGCAGCCATGTACCTGGCGAACAAAGTCCAGAATATCAAGGGCTCCGCCGATGCGTTGCTACAGTGTGCGGGCTTGACCTTCGAAGAACTTCAGCCCGTTGCTGCTGCGATGGAGAGAGGTGGAAGGAAAGCGGCCGCAAGCGCTGTCACCGATGAGATCCTGCGCAAGGTGTGTGCGATCGCGGGCACTCCCGACGAATGCATTGAGCGTCTCGAGGAGTACCGCGCGGCCGGTTGCACACACATCATGCTGGAAATATGGGGAGACGACCGGACCGGCCAAGCGAAATTGTTCGGCGAGGCGGTGCTGCCCCATTTCAAGAAATAGTCAGTGCTTCAAGGTCCCCGCGAACTGGTCGACGATCTGGCGGAACTCCTCGTCAGATAGCAGCCCCCTCTTCGCGATGGCTCGTTTCTTAACTGCAGCGAGAATCGGGCCGCGCTGATCTTGAGGAAACGCGATGCCTAGTTCTTTCGCCTTGAGATCAATGCTGTCAAGGCCGCTCTTCTTGCCGAGTACGATGTGGCGCTCGGCGCTTACTAGTTCCGAGGAGTAGGGTTCTATCGCCTCGGGAATGTGGAACTGGCTCGCAACGGCGCCACTCTCGCGCATAAAAAGGTTCTGGCCCACCAGAGGTTTCCATGCTTCCAGCGTGTAGCCGCCAGCCTTTTGCACGATTTTCGAGACTTCTCGGACCTTGGTTAGGTCCAGCACGACTGGCACGTCGTAGAGGCAGCGTAGCGCGAGGGCGATCTCACAGATGTCCGCGTTTCCGGCGCGCTCTCCCATCCCGTTGATGGTGCCCTGAATCCAGGATGCACCTCCTCGCACGGCGGCCACCGCGCACGCTGTGGCCATTCCGAAATCGTTATGCCCGTGGAAGTGAACGGGAACCTGCGGCCCGACCCATTCGCGAGTCTGGCGAACCAGGAACTCGACTGCTTCCGGTCCGCACGCGCCGATGGTATCAACGACGACAATTTCAGCTGCCCCTGCTTCGAGTGCCGTTGTATAGACCTTCTGCAAGAATTCGAGGTCCGTTCGCGTGCCATCCACCGCAAAGAAAGCGACGGCTATCGCATTTTGTTTCGCGAATGAGACGGCTTCAGAGACGCGGCGGAGAACCTCGTCGCGCGTAATTCCATAAGCTTTCAACTTGATGTCGCTGGTGGGAGCCTCAATCACGGAAGCGCGCAAGCCCAGCCGGACGAGTTCTTCGACGTCGGCCTTCACCGCGCGCGAGAAGCCCCAGAGTTCTGCTTTCAATCCTGCCGCTTGCATGAGTTGAATGGCTTCGCCATCTTCCGCAGAAACGCGCGGGAACCCGGCTTCGATGCGACTCACGCCCAGGACGTCCAGGTACCGAGCGATTTCCAGCTTCTGCTGCGGTGATAAAACTACGCCGACGGTCTGCTCGCCGTCACGCAGCGTCGTATCGTAAAAGTGGATCGGAGCCTTCGGAAATGCGGACCGAATCTCGGCGCGTGCATTGAGCTCGCTGACCCAGACTTGATCCTTGATTGTCGCGGTCATGTTGAAGTTCCTTACCTCAGGGTTTCCTGCGTTGCCATGGCCGCCGGCTTCTGCCCGTAAGCTTCCTGCCAGGCAATCACCCGATTGCGCAAAATACCAATCTTCTCAATCTCGCACTCCATGATGTCTCCAGGCTTCAAATACCATGCCTTGGGGTTGCCACTGAATGCGGCCACACCTGACACGGTGCCGGTGGAGACGACATCCCCAGCGCTATAACCCATCGGCGAATAATGGGACAAAATCTCGGGGATTTTGACCGACATTTTTCCAGAATGCGAGCGCTGACGGGACTCGCCGTTCACCCGCAACTCCATAGCCAGGTTGTGCGGATCCGGAATTTCGTCAGCCGTTACGATCCACGGTCCCAACGGGCAAAACGTATCGATACCCTTGCAGAAGCTGAAAACCCCGGACTTCATTTCCCGACGCTGGATATCGCGCGCGGTTATGTCATTAAAAATGACATAACCGCCGATGTGGCTGCTGGCTTCTTCGGGAGTGAAGTGCTTACCGCCCTTCTTCAGCACGACGGCCAGTTCCAGTTCATAGTCCAGCTCTTGCGTAAGGTGTTCTGGATAGATCACCGGCTCATCGTGGCCGATAATGGCGTCCACATTCTGGAAGAAAACAATCCACGGCATAACCGGATGCGAGAAGCCTGCCTTGGTAGCCTCCTCGTGATGCTCCCGAAAGTTCCCGGCGGTATGGAAGAACTTCTTGGGTACAATCGGCGCCTTCATGCTGACATCGGCGACGGTGTAGAAGACCGGTTCACCGTGCACCCCTGCCAGATCGGTACCCTGATCCAGGGCATGCTCGACGGCGGTCCGGGCCGCCTCAAGGCTGGTGTCGCCGCCTTCAAACAATGAACGCATATTTGTGGGTACGACTGCATCCGCCAATCGCGCATACGCTCCTTCCCTTCGAATGTCTCGCAGGTAGAGAGCGTAGGCAGAGTTGAGGTCAACGATTCGATCACCGCTTGTCGCGGCGCCAATGCGCGCTTGTCGAACAGAGTTTTCAAACGTGACGAGTTTCATGGGATAGTGGGTACGCAGACTTCCGGCGCCCCCAAGAAGTTTATTGCTCAGGCATTCAGGTTGTCTATCAGGCAGCTGAGGAAAGGGCGCTCGCAACTCCCATGAGTGGTACGATTTCTGAGAACGAACATGACAACCAAGGAACTTTCACAACTGCATGGATAAAGCAGAAGACCTACGGAAACCCATCCTGCCCGGCCAGGGAGCCTCCGATTACGAGCGCTACCTGCGCACAGACGAACTCCTGGCACTGCAGAAAAATGCGGCAGAACTCAGTCATCCGGACGAGATGACCTTTCAGGTCGTTCACCAGGCTTCCGAGTTATTGATGAAGGGCGCCGCGTTTGAAATTGAACGAGCCCTTCAGTGCGTCGAGAGCGGTGACTTCCTGAATGCCGGGCGATTGATGCGACGCGCCAATATGGAGTTGGAGTATCCAATCTCCATGTTGCATGTGCTGGAGACCATCACACCGTACGACTATCACATCATTCGCGGCGGTCTGGGGCACGGCAGCGGCCTGGACTCTCCTGGTTTTCTCGCGCTGTTGCACATCGGTCCCCGCCTGGGCCAAGCATTTGATCATCAACTGCAGAAGACCGGCCTGTCGATGATTGATCTTTATCGTCGTCATGCGGAATTCTTTGGGCTTCACGATGTGGCCGAGCGCATGCTTGATTTCGATGAGCGCATGCACCTGTTCCGCTTCCACCATCTCAAGCTGGCTCAGCGCATCATTGGCGGTGGGGTGATCGGTACCATGGGCACCCCGGTCGAAGTCCTCCATCAACGTATGGAACATCTCTTCTACAAGGAGCTGTGGGACGTTCGCAACCAGATCACCGCAAGAGCGAATGAGCCCGCCTAAGCATCGGCGGCGTTAAGAATTTATAGCGGCTAAACGATTTGCCGAGCCGTAGCGGCAAGTTCATCTTTTTCGCACGGATATAACGGACGCCGTGTAGCGATCGCCGCGCAAGAGCGACACGCTGTATTCGATTGGGATATCCTGTTCATCGTAAGTAGTTTCTTTAATGAGAAGGAGCGGGCTGCCCGGTTCCGCCTGAAGAGCGAGTGCATCGTCGCCATTCGCGACCACGGCTCCAATACTTTCTTCCGCCCAATGGAGTTTGCGGTTGTAGGTGCGCTCGAAAATTTGGTAGAGCGACTGCCTCTCCAGGTCCTGCTTGTCGATTCCAGAAAAGATCCTTGCAGGAAGAAAACTGGTAACCACTGCCACGGGTTCCGAGTTCACAAAACGCAATCGTTTAAGAGAGTAGGCTTGTTCGCCCGGCGTCAATTTTAGGGCTTGCGCCACTTCGAGTGCGGGTTCGACTTTGTCGAGGGCCAGCAACTTTGCCGAGGGAACCAGGCCGCGTCGCCGCATCTCCTCGCTAAAGCCGCGCAGTTGCTGAAAATTCCAGGGCACTCGCCCCGAACCGATGACCGGCCTTTTGCCTTTGGCGATGACCAGCAAACCTTCCGAGCGTAATTTTTGGAAGGCTTGCCGCACGGGCATCTTGCTGATGCCGAGAACTCGCGCAATGTCTCCTTCGGAACAGAAGACCTGACCTTCTTTCAGTTTGCCTTGTTTTACTTGTGCGCGAATGTGATCCACGATCTGCGCGTAGTAGGGAACGAAGCTGTGGCTGTCGATAAACAAGTCGAGTTGCTCGGCCGGAATCGGAGGAAGGGTCCCCGTCGACCCGCTTTGATTCGCCATCGTAGAAACATTATATATCATGTATCTATGTGGGGCTCTCCAGCAATATCTGGTCACTATGGAATCCATCGGCTTATCCATCCTAACAAATTATAAATAATACATTTACTTCGATAATGAACACTATTTGAGGGCTATGAATCAGATAGAAATAAAATTATGTGTTGACAACATATGAGCATATGAGGTTTTCATGTGATTGCGTTAATTGGAACGAGCCCGAGGTGATCCCATGAAGGCGATGACGACGCAGAAGACGAGCAATCCGGCCCGCGCGATATTTGCGCTCATCTGTTTCTCGTTTGCTCTGGTAAGCCTTACCGCGCGCGCGCAAGTTGAGTCGGGCAAAATTGTCGGGACGGTGCGAGACAGCTCCGGGGCAATGGTCTCGGACGCAGAGGTCACCATCACAGAGACCCAGACCAGCGTTGACCGCAAAACAAAGACTGATAGCAACGGCGAATATGTTGTGACGGCTTTGCGTTCCGGCACCTACACGGTCACGATCGAGCATGCGGGCTACAAGAAGGCGCAGCCGCCTGCGTTTCAGCTGGACGTAAACCAGGTGATTCGCGCCGACGTGACACTCACGCTCGGTTCTGTCCTGGAGACGATCGAGGTCTCGGACGTGCAGCCTTTGATCGAATCCGAGACCTCGGCTCTGGGTCAGGTCATCGAGCAGACCCGCGTAAACGATCTTCCTCTCAACGGACGAAACTTTATTGAGCTTGCCTATCTCACGCCTGGAGTAAACGCCGGACCCGCCGGAATCGTGCAGCAGGGCGGCATTCCGGAGAATGAGCGCGGCAACGGCGCGATCCAAGTCAACGGACTGACGGCGACCAATAATAATTTCCTGTTGAATGGCTTCGACAACAACGAGCAGCAAATCGGTTTTGAGGTCATTCAGCCAGCCATCGACGCGATCCAGGAATTCAAAGTCCAAACCAACAACTTTAGCGCGGATGTCGGGAAGGGTGGAGCGGTCGTCAATGTAGTGCTGAAATCCGGGGGCAACCAACTGCACGGCGGCGTCTACGAGTTTTTGCGAAATTCCACGTTCGATGCAAAGAACTATTTTGACGATCCAACGGCTCCGATTGCGCCTTTCAAGCAGAATCAGTTCGGACTGAGCCTGGGTGGCCCGATCCGCAGAGGCAAGACCTTCTTCTTCGGAGACTATCAGGGAACCAGAATCCGCCAGGCGCAGACCGACATTTCTTTCATACCTCCGGCCTCGGAGCGCGCCGGCAATTTTGGGGATCTATGCGCAAGCGGATTCGATGGCGCGGGCATCTGCAACGATCGCGATCCGGGCGGCAATGTGATCAACCAGATTTACAATCCCTGTGTCGCAGGAACGGGAATCACAGGTGTTCCTTGCACTCCAAATAGCGGGACGAGGGACCCATTTCCGAATAACCAGATTCCGCAAAACGCGCTTGATCCGGCTGCACTAAATGTTCTGGGTATCTTTCCTGCTGCGCCGAATGTAGCCGGAACCACGAATCAATTCCTTTTCAACCCGGTAGCAAAAAACAATCAGGATTCGTTTGATATCCGGATCGACCACCAGTTGGGCGCGAAGGATAGCCTATTTGGATTCTTCAGCTATGGCAATGTGGATTCTGTACACCCGGACCCCTTGCCGGGACTCGCTGGCGGAGGCGCATTCTCGGGAAATATCAAGAACAAGTCGCGAGCTGTTGGCCTGAGCGATGTGCACACGTTCTCTGCGAACAAGATTAACGAATTCAAGATCGGCTACATGCGTTATGAAGTGAATGCCATCCAGAATTTCGCGAACCAGACCGTGTCTGAGAATCTGGGGATTCCCGGCATCAACGATCCCAGCAACCAGATTGCGACGGGAGGCCTCACCAATATCAACATTTCCGGATACGCGGCCCTGGGCAACATCTGCTGCTTCCCGGAATTTCTGAAGGAAAACAACTACCAGATACTGGATGCGTTCACGTTGATTCACGGACGGCACGCGATAAAACTTGGTGGAGATCTCAAGCTCCGGCGGCATGGATTCTTCCAGGCGCTTAATCCCACGGGCGTGATGAACTTCGACCAGCAGTTCACGGCCGATCTCGGAAATCTGAGTCCTCAGACCGGCAATGCGCTGGCGACCTTTGAGCTGGGATATCCAATTTTTGCGGCTCGTGATCAACAAAAACAGTCTTTCGGAATGAGTTGGTGGGAAATCAGCGGTTATGCCATGGACGATTTTCGTGCCTCGGCGAAGCTCACGTTGAATCTGGGATTGCGCTATGACCTCTTCACGCCCATGGTAGAGGATCATGACCGGCTGGCCAATTTCAACTTTGCCACCGGGTTGTTCGTCGCCCCAGGGATGCCAGGCGTGAGCCGGGCAGGCAACGTGAAGAAGGACCTGAACAATTTTGCACCCCGGATCGGCTTCGCTTATACGCCGTGGAACGACAACAGAACCGTGGTGCGAGGCGGTTTCGGAATTTTCTACGACATGCAGGCCGATCAGAATGATACGGAGCTCGCATACAATCCCACGGGCTTGTTCTTCAGCCAGAACATCAATAACCCGGCGAGCACCCCGGGCACCCGCCTGTCGACTGGAGTTTTCCCGACTCCTAGCTATCCCACCGTGCAGGGTCCTAGTGGACGAACGAGTGCGGAGTTCTTCAATACTCCAACGCCATACATCGAGGAATGGAACCTCAACATTGAACGCTCCGTGGTCAAAGACATGGCGTTGCAGGTCGCTTACGTCGGCACGCGTGGCGTGAAGTTGGCATTCCTAAGCAATTTGAATCAACCGGTGCTCCCCCTGGACACCAACTTCTCGGATGCGACCGGAAATTTCGGCCGTCCATATTTCAGCACGGTCCCGAATGTTGCAGGCATACGCACCGAAACTCACTCCTACAGTTCCATCAGCCACGGCTTGCAAGTGAAACTGGAAAAAAGATTCTCCTCTGGATGGAGCATGTTGAATGCGTACACTTGGCAGCACACTATTGGTCAGACGGAGGAGAACGAATACCTGGAACCACAGAATACGCATGACCTCGCCGCCGAACGGGGCGACAACAGTCCGGACTATCGTCATCAATTCAGCTCGGCATGGTCCTATGAGTTGCCATTCGGCCCGGGCAAGCGATTCCTCAGGAGTTCGGGACCGGCACGGTGGGTGGCTGGGGGATGGCAGGTGAACGGAATCATCGCGGCGCACACGGGACAGGCCGTGACTCCGCTGATGTCCGGAGACTTTTCGAACACTGGATCGTTTGCCTACCGTCCTGATCTGATCAGCGACCCTAACCGGGCGGGGGCAGTGCCGTCGAATCCCGATTCGAGTTGCGCTCTCACCATTTCGCAGGGCGGCCGGGCGGCGGATCGGGTGCACACCCTGACTACCTGGTATAACCCCTGTGCCTTTGCGGTGCCGGCGCTAGCTCCAGGACAAGCGTTCGCGCATGTGTTCGGAAATGCGCGGCGCGGAAGCCTGCGCGCGCCGGGAGCGTATAACGTCGACTTCTCGCTGTTCAAAGACTTCAAGTTCACCGAGACTTGGAACCTGCAATTCCGAGCGGAGACTTTCAATCTCTTCAACCATCCGCAATTTGGAACTCCGGCGAACACCGTGGACGTAGCTGACTTCTCGGGGCAAGTCACGAGCGCCGGTCGCGCGCGCGAACTTCAGCTCGCATTGAAACTCACGTTCTAAACCTAAGTCGCCGGGCGCGATCACCAGATAACGGGAACGGAGAGTATGACAACAAGATGGCTTAGATGCGAGTGGCGAGGTCTCTGTGCGACGCTGGCATGCTTGGCATGCGTCGTTGCGGTCGGCGGTCAGGCGATTGGACAGGCCAAGGCCGTTGAAAAGTCGCAGACATCGGCGTCGCTGTCGCCCGTGCATTTGGACGGAACCTACTTCACGCACGATGGGCATCGTTTTATTCCAATGGGCGCGCACTGGGTGCCGGCGAAGGCAGCCATGCAGTGGCCAGTGCAATGGGCCCCCAAGGACATCGATGCGGACTTTGCGAAGATGGCGCAACTGGGCTACAGCATTGTGCGGTTCGACATGCTGTGGGCGTGGTTTGAGCCGCGGCCGGGTGACTACAATCCGCAGGCGTTTCAGCAACTCGATTACCTGGTCTCTCTGGCGCACAAATATCGGATCTACCTTCATCCTTCTTTATTCATCGGCGGAGAAGTGGGCGAAGCCTATTGGGATGTGCCGTGGCGGCATGGGCGGCATCCGCATGCGGACGCGGAAATGCTGCGACTGGAAACCAACCTGGCCGAGGAGTTCGGACGGCGCTATGCCAACGAGAATGCGATCATCGCTTGGGATCTGAACGACGAACCGCCATTGTGGATCGTAGGCAGCCAGACCACTGACGCGATGGCGATTAATTGGACTCGCCTGATCGCGGGCGGTATCCGGCGAAACGACCATCTTCATCCGATTGTCATCGGGACAAGCGGACAGGAACTTTCGCACGGGCCGTTCCGCGCCGATGACATTGCGCGCGAAGTCGACTTCTTCAGCATTCATCCCTTCACGATCTACAACCAGGATCTTTATCCGGATCCGATGTTGTCCGAGCGCGGAACCTACGGAGCTGCCTTCGAAATTGGTATTTCTGGCGGCGCCGGACGGCCCGTGATGATTCACGAAATGGGCGGTTCGACAGCGCAGTACGGGCCGGAGATTGTGGCAGCTTACGACCGCGCCATGATTTATTCCGGACTTGGCGCGGGGGCGATCGGCGTGGATTTATGGTGTTACAGCGACACGGCCCCCGAACAGTTTCACAAGGCCCCGTATCTTCGAACGCCTCAGGAAACGGGATGGGGCATGGTTACGTGGGACCGGCAGGACAAGCCGCTTGCCCGCGAATTTAAGAAGGTCGAGCAGGTGGTCGGAAAACTCGACTTGACGGACATAACGGCTGCTCCGGCCGACGCGGCGATTGTGATTCCGGACGAGTGGGCCAAGCCCCACGGAGATTTTTCTCGCTTCGGGCTGACGGGGCCGGAGGTGATCCCGTACATCTCGACCGAAGATCGCGACGCTATACCCGCCCAGCCGCCCACCGACAATAATGGAGACAGCCGTCGCCTCATGGGGTCGGCTCTGAGTGCGTTCATTCTTGCGCATCGCGCGGGACTCAAAGCAGATTTTCCGCGCGAGTATGGCGATTGGGCAAAGCGGCCCATGCTGCTCCTGCCTTATCCGCTGACCAGCACGGGCGGTCCCTTTTTGGTTCATGTCCACACAGACTTCTATGAGAAGGCCAGAAAATATGTGGAGGGCGGAGGATTTCTATATGCGTCGATCTCCGCGGATGCGGGCATCCCAGAGATGGAGGCCCTCTTCGGCGCGCGGATGGTGGACGCCATCACTGCGCCCGAGGTCACGCTGAAAGTCGTTGCGGATTTCGGCACGCTCAAAGAGGGCGATACGTTTCACTACACATTGCCGGCGAGCAGCCAGAAGTATTGGGGGACAATCCTGGAAGTCAAGGGTGGCAAGGTGATCGCGGTAGATCAAGACGGCCATCCTGCGCTGGTCGCAAATTCGGTGGGAAAGGGCAAGACGCTGTTGTCCGCGTATCCCATCGAATCGTACCTTGCGGCTGTTCCTTCGGTTTTTGAAAAAGCTGAGCCTACGTATCGTATCTATGATTCGTTTCGCACATGGGTGGGGTTGGAACCGCTCTTTCGCGCTGACCAACCTTCCGTGGAAGTTTCCGCACTGCAGGGAACCCGTCGCGGCTATGCGGTACTCGTCAACCATGGGCATGAGGCGAGTTCAGTCTCAGTTCGGACGCGGTTACCGATTCACTCACTGCGTTTAATCACGCCGGACGGCGCGACTCCTCTTCAGTTGAACGGAAAAGACTGGAAGATGGAGATTAAGCCGTATGAGGGCGCTGTGGTCGAGTGGAGCGAGTAGTCAGGTCCTGCTTTTGAATCGTATTGGAGCGGGTGATGATTGGAGCGGTTGACATCGGGGGAACGAAGATCGCTGTCGGGCTTGTGGACGACGACGGTAACGTGCTGGCTCGCCGCGAGACGCCAACCTCCGCGGAACTTGGATACGCCCGCGCGCTCGATCGCACCGCTGATCTGATGCGCCAGGTTTTGAAAGAAACGGGCGTAGAAATTGGCGGAATCGGCATTGGCAGCACTGGACCTGTGGATCCATTTACCGGAGAAATTGGTGACGTGAACTTTCTCCCGGGCTGGCAAGGAAGCAACATCGTGGAGGATATGGCCCGGCTCTTCCGCGTCAAAGTTGCCATGGAGAACGACGCAGATGCAGCCGCGCTTGGCGAAGCCGGATGGGGAGCGGGTAGAAACAAGAGCCGTCTGATTTATGTAACAGTTGGCACTGGGATCGGTGGGGGCATCATTCTCGATGGAAAGCTCTATCGTGGGGTCGACCACGCCCACCCGGAGCTGGGACATCACGTGATCGATGCTTCCGGTCCCGCTTGCCTGTGCGGATTTCACGGTTGCTGGGAATCTCTCGCCGCCGGTCCGGCGATGGTGGAGTGGGTCAAGGCCGAAGCACCGTCGGAGTGTGCGCAACCTGAAAATCTATCTGCGAAGAAAATTTGCGAACTTGCCCGAGCGGGAGATGCTTTGGCTCTGCGCGCCGTGGAGCGTGAAGCCTACTATCTTGGGCTCGGCTTGGCGAATCTGATCGTTCTGTTCACTCCGGACGCCATCGTGTTAGGCGGTAGCGTCATGAAGAGCGCTCATCTTTTTATACATGGCATCCGCAAGGTGATTCGCGAGAGTTGCAGGTATGTCCCCTTCGAAAAGACGGAGCTGGAGCTGGCTTCTTTGGGGGACGACGCCAATCTGATTGGTGCCGCTAGAGTCTGGCATCACCGCTTTGCCCCGGGAGGCAAGAAGTGAGCACTGATCTCAAGGTGATTGAAGGCGCGTACCTCAGGGATATTTTGGATCAACCCCAAGCGCTGGAAGATACGCTGGCCAATCTGGGACGCTCAAAGGAACTTGAGAATCTGGCCGATCGACTGCGCAAGGGCAAGTTTCAACGCATCGTTCTGACCGGTATGGGATCGTCGTTTCACGCTCTCCATCCGCTGAACTTGCAACTTATCAGTCATGGATACACGGCGATCATGGTGGAGACGTCGGAATTGGTTCACTACAAAAAGCGCTTCTTTGATCCGAAAACGCTGATCGTCGCTGTGTCGCAGTCCGGACAGAGCGCGGAGATGGTCCGGCTGACCACCGTCAATCGCAGGCGCTCCGCCGTGATCGCGGTCACGAATACGCCCGACAGCGTTTTGGCGAGACATGCGAGCGCGGCGTTGCTGACCCAGGCTGGGAGTGAGTTTTCGGTTTCGTGCAAGACATACGTCACGGCACTGATGGCCTTGAAGTGGCTGGGCGATGTGTTGTGCGATCGGGATGCCAAGCTTACGCGTCGTGAATTGAAGGACGCTTCGCCTGCCGGGGCTTCCTACCTGGCCGATTGGAGAGCTTACGTCGAAAGCCTTGCCGCGAAGCTGAAGAACATTCGTCATCTTTTCTTCGTTGGACGAGGCGCGTCCCTGGCAGCCGTGGGTACGGGCGCACTCATAGTGAAAGAAGCGGACTTATTTCACGCGGAAGGAATGAGCAGCGCGGCGTTCCGTCATGGTCCTTTTGAGATGCTCAGCGAAGAAACCTTCGTTGCGGTCTTTTCTGGAGATGCCAAGACTCGCGATCTGAATCGGCGACTATTTGCCGACATGAAGGAGCAAGGAGGCAAAGCGGAACTCATCGGGGAAGACGGGACGATTGAATGTTTCCGCTTGCCCACCTATGGGGAAAATGTCCGCAACATTCTCGAAATTCTGCCGGTGCAAATGATCACGCTGGCGCTGGCGGTGCTGGCGGGACGAGAGCCAGGCAAGTTCGAACTGGCCACAAAAGTGACCACCACGGAATAACGGGTCGACCACAAATTTATGACGCGCAGCCGCTATATGGTCGGATTGGTTTTCCTGGTCTTCTTCGTGATGTCCCTGGTCACGAACATCCTCGGTCCGATCATCCCCGACATCATTCGCGATTTTCATGTGAGCCTGGCAGCGGCTGCCTTTCTGGGCTTCTTCTTCTTTATTGCATATGGCGTGGTGTCGATTCCTGCAGGCTTCTGGGTAGAGAGGTACTCGGAGAAGCCGGTGATGATCACCGCCTTTGTGGCCGCGACCCTCGGCTCGCTCAGTTTCGCACTCTTTCCCTCGTACTCTGTGGCGTTGGGTTCACTCTTTGTAATGGGAGCAGGGATGGCCACACTGCAGGTTGCGGTCAATCCATTGCTTCGCGTGTCGGGAGGAGAAGAGCACTTCGCTTTCAACTCGGCGTTTGCACAATTGATCTTCGGACTTGCGTCGTTCATAAGTCCGCGGATTTATTCCTATCTTGTGGGCGGCCTCGGAGACCCAGCAAAACCAGGGAGCTTTCTGTTGCGGGTGCTTGGTCAGTTGACGCCGCGCGACCTTCCCTGGGCGTCGATGTACTGGATCTTCGCCGTCGCAACGTTGCTCATGGTCGTACTCCTGATATTCACGCGTTTTCCGAGAGTCGAGCGCAAGGAAGATGAGAGAGCGGGTTCCTGGGAGATGTACGGCGAACTGCTACGCAAACCGATCGTGTGGTTCTTTTTTCTGAGCGTGTTTGCCTATGTGGGTTCGGAACAGGGAACAGCTAATTGGATCTCGGAGTTTCTCGCGAAATATCACGGCTATGATCCGCACACGAAGGGGGCCGCGGCGGTTTCATGGTTTTGGGGTTTGCTGACGACCGGCTGCTTCATCGGCATGGGCCTGCTCAAGATTTTCGACAGCCGCAGGGTGCTGATCGTATTTGCGCTCCTCGCCCTGCTCTGCCTGAGTGCAGCTCTGTTTGGTTCGGCTCAAGTTGCGTTGTACGCATTTCCCGCAGTTGGGCTCTTCGCTTCCATCATGTGGCCGGTACTGGTTTCACTCGCGCTGAATTCCGTTTCAGAGCATCACGGGCCCTTCGCAGGAATCCTGAGCACGGGGATTATGGGGGGCGCAGTCGTACCCGTCATCATCGGGCGTATTGGCGATCACTTCGGCCTGCGAGCAGGTTTGTGCTTTCTGTATTTCACATTCGGATGTGTCCTGACGGTTGGTTTCTGGGCAAAGCCGCTCATCACCAACGCGACCGTCAATCTTAAAAAGATCGCCGCCGAAGTGGTCACCTAAGAGGGTACCGAGGAGCGTAAAGAAGATGTTGGTCCGCAAGCATTCCCTCCAGCAACGAGTCGTTGTTCTGCTGGCAATCGTCAGCGGCTCTCTATCCACCTTCGCTCAGGTTGCTCCAGGGCAGAAGCCGGCGGCGAAAGCGCCTTATCTCAAGCTGACCACACCGCGTCGGGTGTTACCTGAAGCCCAGACATGGGAGGGCAATGAGTTTCCGCACACCATGAGCGTGCTGGAAATGAAGCGCGGCGGTTTTCGCTATTGGGGCTGGTACGGGCTCAACGAAGGACGTGGCATCGGGTTGGCTCGCAGTAACGACCTGGTGAAGTGGACAAAGTACGAGGCCAATCCTCTGTGGACCAATGCGCGTTGGCCTTCGGTGTTGGCTAAGGCGGATCCGAAGCATCCGAGCACGCTCTTTTTCGCCATCACTCGCGAATACGACACACCTAGCAGCCATATCGTGCTCGCTTCCTCCGAGGACGGCATTCATTTGAAGGAAGAGAAGATTCTTGTGCAGGGTGTCCCCAACCAGCGGAATCAGAACCCGAATTTGTTTCGGGATCCGCGTTCCGGACGTTTTTACCTGACGTTTTATCGCGGTAACGATCACGATCATTTCGAAATCATCAGCAAGAACGCGAACTCGGTGCAGGAACTGGACGCCGCCCCAGAGAAAGTTCTGATGACGACCACCGATACGGTTGCCGCCCCTACATTGCTTTACCTGAAGAACGCGAAGGATGGCGCCGCCAAGAAGACCGGAATGTATTTCATGGCGACTGAAATCTATCCCCATCGCTACACCGATGATCCCGAGGGCGAATGGCAGGTCAAGGTGTTTGCGGCGGTTACCCCGGACGGAGACTTTCAGGAAGTCGAAGGCAATCCGGTTATGCGCGGACAGAGAGCCTGTCTTTTCCAGCACGTGTTTAACGGCCGATTCTATGGGTACGACTGCCATCTGGAAGCACCGGACAAGTGGGTGCTGGAGGAAGTAGAAGCGCCTCTCCCGTAAGAACGGCGGTCTCGCGACCGCATACATCTTCGGACTAGGGAGCACGAAAAAGCCGCTTCACGCGGACGGGGGAGCATTACTTTGCAAAATTCAGGAGATGAACGCATGCTGACATCGACTCGATTCGCGGTGGGTTGCCTGTTTCTTGCCCTTCTCGCATTTGCGTTGACGCCTTTCCTGTCAGCCCAGAGCGCGAACGATGGCTCGGTGCTCGGTGTCGTGAGCGATTCCACGGGGGCTGCGATCCCAGGCGTCACTGTGACATTGCGTGACATCCAGAAGGGCAGCACGCTATCAGCGGCGACGGATGGAGCAGGCAATTTCGAGTTTCAAGTGGTGCCCGCGGGCGAGTATGCACTCGCGGCATCAAAAGGCGGGTTTAAACAGAATGTTCACGCCGCATTCGCGGTGCATGCCTCTGAGCACGTGCGTGTCGATTCGGTGCTCGCGGTAGGTGCCATCACTGAGACGGTGACGGTCTCCGAAGCTCCTCCCGTGGTAAACACCACGACAGCCAACGAAGGCAATACCGTCACCGGCGAGCAAGTAAACACACTGCCGCTCACGAACCGCGTGTTTACGCAACTTGTGACGCTCGAACCTGGTGTCTCTGCGCCGTTAGATGTCACGCCGGGGTTTGGATCGAACTCCGGAGTCAGCTTCGCGGTGAACGGAGTTCGTCCGGACGAAAACAACTTGCTGGTGGATGGCGTGCGCAACGTGGACACGTTCGGCGGCAACGCTTTCGTCACCCCCAATCTGTATGCAGTATCGGAATTTCGTGTGGAGAGCAATGACTACTCGGCAACGGCGGGGCGTTCGGCCGGCGCGCAGGTCAATCTGATTACACGCTCGGGCACGAATCGATTCCACGGTGATGTTTTCGAGTTTTTCCGAAATGACAAGCTCAATGCTCCGTTTCGAGAGTCCGGTGGTGTCAAACCGGAGAACCGCTACAACGATTTTGGATACGACGTCGGCGGTCCGATCAAGGAAGGAAAGCTGTTCTTTTTCTGGTCGCAGGAGTGGCGCCGCATTATCCAGAGTGGCGGCATCCATCCGCTCATGACGCCGACGGACGCGGAGCGGGCAGGAGATTTTAGCGCGCTTCTCACTCCCACATGCCCGGGAGTTGATCCCGTTACGATCATCGATCCAGACACTCCTGGATCGCCGGCTTTCCCGGGAAACATCATTCCGTCTGACCGCATCAACCACAACGCCAGTTTGTTATTGGACACGTATTTTCCCAGGCCAAATCTGACCGGAGATCCCTGCTCGAATTACACTTCGCAGGATCCCGATTACACGCGCTTTCGCGAAGAGCAGTTGCGCATCGACGCAAAGCTCACCGACAAACTCAGTCTCTTTGGCAGATTCACGCAAGATAGCGTGCTGCTCTACAACCCCTACGGCCTGTTTGGCGAGAATCCATACCCCCAAGTTGGAGGCTCTACTCAGAATTTTCCCATCTACAACTGGTCAGTCCACCTTTCCTATGCTCCGACGCCCACCTTCTTTATGGAATTTACGACCGGCATGTATTTTGGCAACGACAAGTCTCTTGCCAACGGCCCGCTATCGAGCCGCAGCCGGGCACCCGGGCTGAACATCCAGGAGGTGTTTCCGCTCAACGAAGGGAACCGCATCCCCACGATATTTATCGGTGGTGGAGGCGGCTTCTCGGGAATTGTCGAGCAATGGTTCTTCCACAATGATGCGTTCAGCGTTCCGTTCCAGAGCGCAAACACCTGGATCCGAGGCCGGCACACCGTTCGGTTTGGCGTCGACTTTACTCCGGAAGGCAAAAGCGAGCTGGCGAATCCTTCCAATAACAACACGAATGGATCGTTCAATTTCGACGGCAGCATTACGGGTAGTGGGTTGTCGGACATGCTGCTGGGAACGGCGATCAACTATACAGAGACCGCGCTCGATCCCTTCGGCAAGTATCGCTGGTACAACCTGGAACCCTACGTCGAAGATCAGATCAAGCTCAAGAACGTGACACTGACTGCTGCGCTGCGTTACCAGTACTACCAGCCGGAGTACGAGACGCATAATAACTTTGGTGCCTTCGTGCCATCGCTCTGGGGCCCGAACAAGGCGCCGACCGTGAACCCGGACGGAACAATTGTCCCGGGCACCGGGGATTTGCTGAACGGGATTGTGGTCGCGGGGAAGAATTCGCCCTACGGGCGCGCCTTGTTCCCGGGGCACCGAAATGCGTTTGCGCCCAGGTTAGGAGTCGCGTGGGATCCCCTCGGCAACGGCAGAACGTCGGTTCGTGCTGGCTACGGAATCTTTTACGATCGCTGGGGATCCTACAGCCAGTTTGGCCTGGCCAGCCCGCCGTTCAATAGCTCGGTAAGTATCACAAACGCGTCGCTCGACAATCCTGGCGGCACTGCAGGTGGGCTCTTCCCGTCGGGCTTGAATGCCCCGCTGGCGCCATGGAAGTATCCCTCGGTGCAGAAATGGTCGCTAAGCGTACAGCGCGAAGTTTTTCACGACACCATGGCGACCATTGGATATGTGGGTACACATGGAACGCATCTGCTCGGCAACATCGAAGTCAACCAGCCAGCACCGAGTGTGGCCGTGGCAGAGGGCTCGATTGCAACCGACGCCGCGCGGCCGTTCCGCGGGTTCTCCTCAATTCAAGGGTGGGCCAACATCTTCAACTCAAACTACAACTCGCTGCAGGCTTCGCTTGTGCACCGGCTAAAACACGGCCTTTCGTTTCAGGCCTCGTACACCTACTCGAAGACGCTCACGGACAACTCCGGCCCCAACGCGTATCCAAGCTTTCCGCAGGACTCGCACAATATTCACGGGGAGTACGGACCAGCGGTGTTTGATCTCACGCACATCCTCACTTTCAACTATTCTTGGGATCTTCCGTTTTTTAAGGGAAGGCACGGTCTCACGAAAACCCTGTTGGATGGATGGCAGCTATCCGGAATTACGAGTTTCCAATCAGGTCAGCCGCTCACGGCATTCTTCTTTGGTGATCCGGCGGGCGTCGGCTTCTTTGGGAAGGAACGTCCCAACCAGATTGCAAATCCATTTGTTGCAGGTCCAGTCCCGTCAAACCCTGATGCGAGTTGCGCGACAACCGTATCGCAGGGAGGCCGCGCCGCGGATCGCGTCCGCACGCGAGACAACTGGTTCAATCCTTGCGCTTTCGCCCAGCAGGATTTGGGGACGTTCGGTAATGCGCATCAAGGATCGATGCGCGGACCCCGCGCTCAAAATTGGGACCTCAGCCTCATGAAAAACTTTGCTTTGCGTGAGTCCACGGGTCTGCAGTTTCGCGCAGAGGCCTTTAACCTGTTCAATCATCCCAATCCCGCAACTCCGGACACTGCGATTGACGATGGGCAAAGCTTCTCGAAGATCTTCGGATCTCTGTCCCCGAGGATATTGCAATTCAGTCTCGCTCTGAAGTTCTAGGCGTGACCTACTCTTGGTCGAAGCGGGAAGCCTTGAAAGAAGTGTGCTTGATAATGCGAAGCGAATTCCTCTGTGGTTCTGTCTGTTTCACCGCAGGCGGCCGTTGCGGCTACGCGTCGGGCGGCCAACATGTCATCGTAGCAGCCAAAACAATGGCACGAGTCCCATCAACGCAAGGCTCAATAGCAACGTGAGACTTGGTAAGCCGGTGTTGCGATCTGAAAAACAGTACGCATAGAAGCCCTTAGCTACATTATTACTGGCCGCCGCGACGACAATTCCGGCGGCGCCAACGACAACAGGCACGTCATGCCCAGCGGACTGAGCGATCCCCAGGATGAAGGGATCAACGTCGGCAAGTCCCATGATTCCACCCAGCGCGTACACACCTTTATTGCCCAAATACACGATCGCCAGGTGCGTCACGATCACCATTGCGACAAAGAGAGTTGCAAACAGCATCGCCGCTCGGAGTTCCAGCGGATTCGATGGTTGGAGTTTGCGATCGCTCTTTTGAGAAGATGGGTCGGGGATGCGCGACCATAACCATCCCCCCAGCAGTGCCGACCCGGCTAGCACAAAAAAGGGAATTCCCAGCACGCGGAGCAGGCCACGGTTAAAAATCGCCAGCAGCAGTGCCAATCGGAGATACATCATGCCGGAAGCAATCAAAGTTCCGCCGGAGAACAGATGCGGCTGTTGTTCTGCGGTCGATCGACGGGCCAGCGCGATGGTGGTGACAGTAGAGGAATAGGCGCCGCCCAATAACGCTGACAGAAGCACGCCGTTTCGTCCATGCGTCAGCTTCAACAGCAGATAACTGCCATACGAGACAGTGCTGACGGCTACCACCACCAACCAGGTTTTGAAGGGATTGATCTGAAATTGCGTAAACGCCGCGCGCGGCAAAACCGGAAGAATAACCGCGGTAAGCAGCAAAAACTTGGTGAAAGTAAATATTTCTTCTGGTGGGACCCGCTGAGTCAAGCCTTCCAAACTTGTCTTGAGGACCAGCAGAAACATGCTGATGACGGTAATGGTGGTGGCAATCCAAAGTTGATCGTGGTAAACCAGAGCTCCCAGCAAATAAGTCCCGAGCGCGGATACTTCAGTGGTAACTCCCGAATTGTTTTCGGTAGACAGCTTGTGGGTATAAGAAACCACCAGGAGCGCACCCACCACCGCGAAGCCCAACGCCACCGCAATCAACTGGTTGCCGGCGAGCAGCGCCATCACATAACCGATCAGCCCAATCAGAGGGAAAGTGCGGACGCCGCCAAAGGAATAGCGCTCGGGACTCGACTTGCGTTCTTCCCGCTCCAGCCCAATAAGAAAGGAGAGGAATAGCACCAGTAGAATCTTTGTACCCTCAACGGGAAACAGCCGAAATAAGTCATTCGGCATGAGCTTCCCCGAGTTCAAAGCTGCTGTCGAAACTCACCGGTACACCTCGGGAACGAAGGTCTGGTCATGCATCGGAGGCCGGAGGTATTTTGTTTTTTCGAGAGGCGGGAGCTTCAGAGGCTTGGGCGTGAGATCTTTGTAAGAGACGAGGCTCAAAAGATGCCGCATCACATTCAGCCGCGCTCTTTTCTTGTTTTCCGCATTGACCACGTACCAAGGAGCCTGCTTGATATCCGTGTACGCGAACATTTCGTCCTTGGCGCGCGAGTAGTCGACCCAGCGCCGCCGGGATTCCAGGTCCATCGCGCTCAACTTCCATCGTTTGGTCACATCCCGCAGACGCTGCTGGAAGCGGTGCTCCTGTTCTTCATCGCTTACCGAGAACCAATACTTCACCAGAATCAAGCCGGAACGAATCAGCATCCGCTCGAATTCAGGGCAGCTGTGTAGAAACTCGAGATACTCGCCTTCACTGCAAAATCCCATTACGTGTTCGACTCCGGCCCGGTTGTACCAGCTTCGGTCAAAGAGAACGATCTCGCCGCTACCAGGAAGGTGGGCAACGTAACGCTGGAAATACCACTGCGTTTTTTCCCTCTCCGTCGGCATTCCAAGCGCAACCACTTTGCAGATCCGGGGGTTGAGGCTCTCGGTGATTCTCTTGATGGCGCCCCCTTTGCCCGCCGCATCGCGCCCTTCGAACAAGACCACCACCCGCAATCCTTTATGCCGTACCCACTCCTGGAGCTTGACTAGCTCAATCTGCAGCCGGCGTAGTTCTTTCCGGTAGTCGCAGTCCCGTCCTAAACACAAAGCCTTGTGCCTGCCTGCTACGACTGCTGACAACGGCGAGTCACTTTCTTTCGAACGATTGTGCTTCTTTGCCATACAACGCTCCTACGCAGAGGCCATCGCCTACCGGCGATTCGCCGACCTCCGGGGATGGTCTTCCGAGAGGCCTACCTGGGTCTTTCATCGGCGCTTAGGAGGAATTTTCTTAGTCCGGGGATAGGGAAGCAGACGTTACGAAGGGGGGTGAGACGGAGATATCCACGAACTCCGGCGGGTGCCCAGCAGAAGGTCGAAGAACATTAAGCGGAGGGTCGACTGCGCAATCGACAGCTTGCCCAGCCTGCCTCGCAGGGATAGAAGCGACGGCTACACCAGCGGGTGTTCCGGATTGTAATTGTGCCGCAGGGTCAAAGAGCCATCTGAGTTCAGCTTCTGCCGGCATGCCCACCGAACCGGGTAGCGCACACCCTTGACCTCGAGTTCAGCCTTCAGCCGCAGGCCCTCCCATTTGCTGTCGGCCGGCAGCATCAGCATGGCTTGATGAACGCCTGTCGGTTTCGGATAGCCAGCGTCGACGCAGCCAGAAACGCGGACCTTATTGTCATCGCCCACAATGCTCAAGCGGAGCACTCCTGGAACGCAGGCGATGCCATCGTTGGCGAGTCCGATGACCAAGCCGGTCACTCCGTCGCGAGCGAAGGCCCAGATAAACGATGGCCGGATGCGGTAGCCGATTTGACGCGCCATCTGGTCGATCGGCCCGGGGTATTTCTCGTAGTAGCTCAAGATGCTCCGCGCGGACTGGTTGTGCCAACTCCACAGTGACAGGTAGTTGACGCCGACGTCGGCTGCGTGCGAGATGATCTGTTCGTTGTAGGTGATTCCGTCTTCGTCGATGCGAAGCTCCTTGGGATCACCGGTCGTGAATCCAACCTCGCAAATTGCAGCCACCCATGGTGGACGATAGCTGAGCGCTTCAATCTGCGTGTTCTCGATGAAGATCGTGTCCGTACGCAACCAGTTACTGCTGCGCATGGTGCGATCGACCATGTCGGCGTTGCCAACGTTGCTGAAGTCGGGCTGCGTGTTCGTCGCCAGCGGGACCTTGGTCCATTGTTCCAACTGCAATTCGAACATTCTGGCCCAGGTCTGTTCGGCTACCAACTGGCTCGGGAAAGGGTTGCCTTCATAAGGCCAGGTGTGCCCTTCGCCCCAGAACCCGTACATCATTGTGTCGACGAACTCGATCTGCGGGTGACCGTTGAATTCGGCGGCAAGCAGTCCGTTCAGTTCGCGGAACGCAGCTTGGTACGCAGGGTGATCGTAACGCGGCACGCGGTTGTCTTTCCGATAGCGCATTTCCGCGGGATTTCCCTTCCACTCCCCTTTGAGCTTTACGTACGGGACTTTGTTGATGAGAAAGTCCGGCATACCGGGCTCGGGGACATCCGGATTCTCGAGCTGCACTCGGAAGCCAATGCGCTTGTCGTAGCGGCGTGCAAGGTCGAACGTCATCTTCCACCAGTCGGGGAAGTCGAGGCGGCCGGGCTGTTTCTGAACATCGCGCCAGTTGGGGCGGATGTAGATTTTCTGCGCGAAGGGCAGCTTGATCAGATCCTCGAGCGTCTGTTCCTGAGTTTGGCCGGGAACATGGAGTGGTCCAGTATCGTCGGAGACATAGGACACGAGGCCCATGCCAAAGTTGGGGACGATGTCCTGGGATGGGGATGTGATCATCACGACATCGCTGTCTGGAACAACTGCGCCCGGGCCATATTGTGGAAACGGGCCTTGGTACAGCCTGTCCGAAACTGGGGGTCCCGATCCCCAATCGTACTTGTCCCAGTTGTGTTCGGGGACGGAAGCGAAGGCCGTGGCCTTGGACAAGCCGATCGTGAGTCCAGTCGCGGCGGCAGACTTGAAGAAACTGCGTCGGTCCATTAGGCGCTCCTGTAACGGCGGAGGGCATTGCACGCCGCCGACGATAGTACATCAAAACCGAAATAAAACGAAAGCGTAAGGAACTATTCGTAATAAAAGAAACTGACGGGTGCTATTTGGATTGGGAGGCAGCGGTCTCGACTCCACGCAGCAGATCGTCCAGCTGTTGCCGCGAGAAATACCTTCCGGCGAGCACTACGGCTTGGATCTTCTGCGTATTGTGGATGTCCTGGAGCGGATTGGCGTTGAGAACCACCAGGTCCGCGATTTTCCCCCGCTGTACAGAACCCATCTCGGCGGTCTTACCGAAGAACTGCGCAGGGTTGCGCGTGGCGGTTTGCAGGGCTTCCAGTGGCGTGAATCCCGCTTCGACGAAATACGCCAGTTCTTCGTGCAAGCTGAAGCCCGGGAAAACATGAACCCCAGCCGCGGTGTCGGTTCCGGCGAGGAAAGGGATCCCCGCCTGATGCATCTGCTTTACGATTTCCAGTTCCATTTGCGTGAAGCGCTCGCGGACGGGCAATGGGTCGGTATCCATGTCTTTCAGGATGTCCTCGGTGAACATCGGCCACGTGCGATCCTTCCATGCGGCGGGGGCATACTTCGTGAGAGGGTCACGCGAAAAATTACTGTCGTCGATCAGCCACTGGCCGTGTTCCCAAACGAGAGTCGGCACTTGCCAGGTCTGGTTTTTCGCCAGGAGTGTAATCAGGGCTTTTGCCCGAGCGGGATCGTAGGTTTCCACGAACCGGCCTGGGCCCTTCGGCCCTTTCATCAATTGGTCTTCGATCGTGGAGCACGCTTCGAAGATGCCGGTGAGATGCTCGATGCTGCGTTGGCCGGCATTCGAGGCTTCGGCGGCGCGCACCGCGTCCGGGACATGGCCCACGAAAGGGATGCCGACTTTCCTGGCTTCATCGGCGGCCGCAAAATAACCGTCGCGTGGAATGAGGGACTGAATCTTGATGAAGTCAACGCCCGATTTCTGCAGGTCGTCGACAATCTTCTTGCCGTCAGCAGCATCTTTCACCGGAGCGGAACTAGGAAAGCGTGGAACGGGTCCATCGAGCATGGGTCCGGAGATCACCATCCGCGGTCCCAGCAGTTTTCCGGAAACGATCTGAGTCCGCCAGTTTTTCAGTTGATCGAGATCCCCACCCATGTCTCGGACGCCAGTCACGCCGTTTGCTACGAACAGCGGTAGGATGATTTTCTCGTCTTTAGGCAGCCAGTCGCCAAATATCGTGTGGACGTGCATGTCCCACAGACCGGGGATGACGAACTTCCCGGTTGCGTCGATCACAAGCGCTTTCTTCGGTGCCCGGAGCTTCGCACTCGGAACAATGTCGACAATTCGGTCACCTATGATCGAGATAGCGGTGTCCGGCTGAATTGCTCCAGTGGTCACGTCGATCACGGAGACGTGATTCAAGATAAGCGGGACATCGGCCGCGCTTGCGAACGATGTTTTGAAGGCCAGCCCGATCAGCAAAATTGCTGACGCAATTCGAATGCAAGGGATAGAGGAGTTAGATCGCATATCCACCGCAGAATACTCCTGTCATCCTACCCGCTTGGGAGAAGGCTCCTTTCCCGTGACGATCGCCTGGGCTCAGACCATTTGATTCAGCCGGCCTTCAACTCCCGAATCGCATCCCCCGCGCCGCTGAGGTTTGCGAGCCGCATCTCGGAGTACTTGCGTGACAGGATGACTCCGGGCGCGCCGGCGCGGAAGGCTGCCTGCACTGCCTGCCCTACGCTTTGAGGTGTGCATTTGCTGTTGCCGGTCTCGGTCGGTATGTCGATATCAATGCCCGGCCAGATCAGAGTCTTGGTGCCGGCCACGCCATCGAGCGCGCGTTTGGTCTCACGGTAAACGTAGTCGGCAGACAGTCCGGTGTGAGGGATCTGATCGTACGTGCCCTCTTGGAAGCCCATCCATGCATAATTCACACCGAGCAGAGACTGCTTGGAGAGATCCCCGTATAGAGTAGAGCCAATATTGTCTGCGTACAGCGCCATTCGTTCACCGCCGCAGTTGTTGTACATCACGACCTTTATGAAATCGGAATACGCCGAAAGCTCATGAAGATCCTGTTCGGCGCGGTAGATGGGATTGAAGGAATTGTTGTGCCATATGTGCCATCCCACCGGAACCATCGGCTTGGCCGTCTTTACGGTTTGGTAGATGGCCGCGTAAGTCTCTCGGAGACTGTCGGTCCAGAGCATCTCCCAAGCCGCCAATTCGGGATAACGCAAGAGAAGCCGCCAGAATTGGACGTAGTAGCCGTCTATCGGCCGTTTTCCGCTGCGCGCGGAGCGAACGAATTTTTCCAACTCGAGAAAGCCCTGCCGGGCGCGGTCCGAGTTGATCCCTCGCGCCTTGGCCTTGCTCTGGCAAAACTCACAAAAGCAAGTCACGTTGCCGGGATCGACTGGCGGAACATCGTGAGTGGCTCCCAGGCCGTCTGAAAGTGCTCCCTGCCTTTCGGATCCCCACATGATTCCGTCGATGTCATAGGAACGGGCGTAGTCCTCGACCAGACCAGTCAGAAAGTTTCGGTACTCAGGATTGTTGACGCACAGAGTTTCGGCATTGCGCCCATACAGATCCCGCTCCTGCAGTTGTTGAATGTTCGGAAGGTCCGTGCGAAACACGTCCTCCAGCCAGCAGATCACTTTCATGCCGCGCTTCTTGGCGGCAGGAAGAACCTCAGCCAAAATGTCGAGATTGCCGTGATCGGGAGCACGGGTATCTTTGAGAACGGTATTCTTGTAGTACTGTGAGTGGGGGATTGCGAAGTTCCCACCATGAAAATTGAGGTCGTATTCCTGTTTGCCGTGATCGGGCAGAGGCTGACCCGGAATTTGTCTGCCCGCGATGCCGCGACCATAAGTAAAGACTGCAAGGAACAGCGTGTTCACGCCCGCACGTTCCTGCAGCACATCGAGGACTTTCTCAGTACCTTCATCCACGAACGAGATTGCTCCCACCTGGATGCCAATCATCTTGGAGGAAGCAGCGGTTTGTCCTGCGGTGGGCAATGCCAAAGCCGCACTCGCAGCGGCAGAGATTTTCAGGAATTCGCGACGATTCAGGTCTGATGTCATGGTGAGAGCTCGTACCCTTGGTGCTGCCGGAGATTGCCGGGGTGCTTACCTCTGCTTGCCATCGCGCAAGCTACATCGACGGTTGGCCGCAAATTATACCGGGTGGGGGGACTCCCGCATCAGTCAGCTTTCAGGAAGTGTTCGGAGTCGTCTCAGAACGTCAAAATTTCAGCGCGCCGCCGGCGGCTCCTGGTTCGAAGGAATGCCAACCATGTGACGGTAAAATGCGACGGCGCGGTTCACCGACGAAGCCTCATTCCCCGCAACCAGCCGGCTGGCATTTTTGCCCTCTCGCAGAATGCTGTAGTAGCGCCAGATCTTGTCGGATTCGCGATCGAAGAAATAAATCGATTGCAATTCAGAAGCGTGAAACACGGGAATGAAATGGTAACGAATGACGCTGACGTTTTCCACCTCGAAGACGACCCGATTGGCCGAGGCTTCGAGAATGGTCATCCGGTACGTGGTCTTCCCGGAAAGATTGTCAACCTGTTCGAAGTAGAACGGCCTGCCTGGTCTCAACTCATCGGCAGGGAAGTCCGTTCGGCGCTGGTCGGGCTGCGAACCCGCCAGTGCATAGGCGTCGGTAATCAAGGTCCGCCACTGCTTATGAGTGGTCGACCAGTACTGTGTGCCTGCAAGCTGTGAGATTGCTCCAATGTGCTGAAGCAGTCCGTCTGCGCCCGACAGAAACTGAAAGCGCGCGGAAATCGTCACCAACGCCGTGAATCCCTCTTCGCTCCAGAGCGTGCATGCAGGCGGTTTCCAATCACGACTGAAGTCGGACTTGCTCCACGACTTGACGACTGCCGGATCGCCCAGCCCTGGGTATGAGGGAACGGCGTCCTGTCCGCATGGCGGCTGCGGTTCGCTGGCCGCAGGGGCAGCCGGCAAAGCGAGCGAGAGAAACCGACCATGATGTGCTTCTACACTCGACGGGAGCAGGAGCAGTGTTGCCAACACCAGCACGCGGTGCAATCTCGGAGCAATTAAGCAGGGCCGAACTTCGGGGATCGAGAATTCACAAGGACACCATGGAATTGAGGCGACTAGTCGCTGACGGGAAGTTCTACTCCGATACGGGTTCCGCCCGGTGCGAGCGAGGAGGCGGAGATCGATCCTCCATACCCTTCGACGAAGGCCTTGGCAATGGCTAGCCCCAATCCATACCCTCCGGAATCTCGTGACCGTGACTGGTCTCCGCGGTAGAAGCGATCGAACATCCTGGGGATATCAGCTGGCGGAATACCGTTCCCGTTGTCAAGCACGGCGACGGTAACGGAACCGTTGCGTCGTTCCGCGATTACTTGAATTTCTGAATCCGGGCGGCCATGGCGAATTGCATTTTCAATCAGGTTCGCCCACACGATTTCCAATTCTTCTGGCTCAGCTCGAACATGCAATGGTTCAGAGGGTGCATTGAGTGAAATGGTTGCTCCCCGACTCGCTGCGAGTGGCGAGAGGCGCGCAATCGCAGCTTCACAAGTGCCGACGACGTCGATTTTGGGACGTTGGCCAACTGTCGAGATATCCACCTCTTGATGTGCCCGAGCCAGGCGGAGCATGGAATGCAACAAGATTTCGAGCCGTGCGAGGTCGGAAAGGGCGTCCGATATGCCAGAACGATAAATCTCGCTTGAGCGCGATTCCTGCAAGAGGGATTGAAGAGTCGATTTGATAATTGCTACCGGCGTGCGTAGTTCGTGAGCCGCATTGCTGGTGAAATCGCGCTGCTGCTGGAAGGCAGTGTGCAGGGTTTTTACCATCTGCGACAAGGCGGACGCCAACGGAGCAATCTCAGTGACGATCGCTGCCGAAGGGGGAACTGGGAATGTCCAGTCCCTGGCCGAAATCGCGCTGGCGCTTCCGGCGAGTTCAGACAAAGGAAACAAGCCCTTTTCGATTGCATGAACACTTGCGCACACCGATATTGAGAGCAACAAGACACCACCCAGAACAATGCTGATGAAAGCCCGGTCGAGGTCATTCTTCATGTCGCGAGTGCTAGCCGCATACACAACCTGCAAGCTTACGGGCTCCGTGGGAGCATCCTCTTCAGAGTCGAGCACCGGGACATCGCGGAGTCGCACAGCTCTATAGGGCACCCCCTCCGACGAGAAGTCCCAAGAGTCGCTGTGGTCGCCGGCCGTCGCCTCTAGACCCGGCCCTCGCTCAGACGCCAACACCCGTCCATCCAGAGTCTTGATCTGAAACCAGTCCGCGGTACCGTGCGTCATTGGAGGGGGAATCTGAGAGTTATCAAAAAACAGTTCCGGTTGCGGGCCTTCAGAGTATCGAACCAACGCAGCAACGCTCAGCGCGCGTCCATGAAGTGCTGTGTCGAATGATCGGATTGCATGCGAGCGCAGCACAGACGCAGCAAGAAAGAGGAGACACGCCACGAGTACCAGTTCGGTGGCTACCACAGCTGTCACGATCCGGCGTTTGATTGAGAAAGACCGCATGCTATTCCTTCAGTGTGTACCCGTGCCCGCGAATGGTGTGTATGACTTTTTTGCTTCCTTCATTTTCGAGCTTTCTGCGCAGACCTGAAATGTACACCTCAATGACATTGCTGAAGCGCTCCCAGTTGAAGTCATAAAGATGCTCGAGGAGTTCTGTCTTGGTCACGACTGCGCCACGACGATGCGCAAGATATTCGATGACGCGGTATTCCATCCCCGTCAGAGTGACGACAGCCCCCTCGCGTCGAACGGTTCGATCGGCGGTGTTAACTTCGATGCTTCCGAACCGAAGTGTTCCTGTGGTCTGGCCCTTGCCCCGCCGGATCAGGACTTTAACTCGCGCGATCAGTTCCCCGAGGTCGAAAGGCTTACAAAGATAATCGTCAGCCCCGTCGTTAAGAACTTGGATGAGGGTTTCCTTGTCGTCGCGAGCGGTCAAAACCAGCACTGGGAAGTTGCATCCCTCGGTTCGCAGACGCCGCAGAACGCTTCGACCGTCCAATCCGGGCAACATTAAATCGAGAATGATGACGTCGTATGCATTAGACTGCGCCATGTGAAGGCCTTCGGAGCCGTCAGGAGCGTAGTCCACGGCGTAGCCGGCGCTTTCTCGGAGGCTCCGGGAAATGTTTCCAGCCAACCGTTTCTCGTCCTCGACAATCAACACTCTCATTTCAAGTGTCAGATTAACAAAGACTGACAAAGGTTGGAGAACCAAGCTAGCATGGGCTCGCGGCTTAAGGTTGGCTTAATCTTCAATCTGCAAAGATCAGCACCGTGAATCGTGAATAATGTCCAGGCACGCATCTGAAGCCGAGGTCCTCAGGAAAGAGACGCTCCGGATTTCAATCGTATTTCTCTGGTTTTGTTTGCCGTTGGCGTTTGGTCAGGCGCAGCCGCTCGACCTGCGGGGCGCCTTGGAGACGGCCCAAACAGCAAACCTGGAGCTGCGTGCAGCACGGCAGAAGCGAGCCCTTGCGATTGCCGGGATCACCACGGCTCGGCAGCTGCCAAATCCCACCATCAGTTTCACGGCAGCCCGCGATACACCACATGAGGGGGTCTCACTCGATCTTCCCGTCGAATTGGGCAATAAACGGGGGAAACGAATCGCCGTCGCCAAGGAAGAACAGAAGTCGACGGATATCGAAATCGCTGTCCTGGGACGGCAGGTTCGAAGGCGTACGCGTGAGGCTTTTTACCAGTCGTTGTCGGCTGCGAAGCAAACGGAGCAGGCAAAGACGGCGTTTGATTTGACGACTCGTATCCGCGATATGGCGCAGCAGCGGTTCGAGGCAGGCGACGTGGCCCAACTGGAAGTCCTGCAAGCCGAAGTGGAACTGGCTAGAGCATCCGCCGACTACGAGACGACGGCGCAAGCGCAGCGTTCGGCAGAAGTGGGACTGGCGGCCTTGTTGAATCGAGGCCTCGAAGAGCATCTCGCGCTGCAGGGCGAACTCGAAAATGTTCCGAAGGTTTCACCTCTGAGCACCGTAATCGACCAGGCGTTGCAGACGAATGGCGACCTGCTTAAGACGTCTCAGGATCTGAATATTGAGGAACGGCAACTGGAACTGGCCAAAGCACAGAGAATCCCGAACCTGGGCTTGTCTGCGGGAGCAGACTTCAACTCACCGCCCGACTTTCGCTACGGAGGCAAGGGTGGGTTGTCGGCGACGGTGCCGATCTTCTACCGCGACCAGGGGGAGATCGCACTTTCGAAAGCGCGCCTGGAGTTGCTCCGGCTCACCGTTGCGTCACAGCGGACCACCGTGTCGGCGCAAGTGGCAGCGGCATATTACGATTACTCCGCAAAAGTGCACCAGGTAGAGCAGTATGGCAAACGCGTAGTGCCCGACACGCTTCGGTTGGAGCAAATGGCGGAAGATAGCTACCAGTCAGGGAAGTCGAGCCTGCTGACGTTGCTCGATACACAGCGGCGACTGAACGAGGTGCGCAAGACCTACTTGGATGCGCTATTTTCCGCGCAGAGTGCGTTTGCAGCTTTGGAGGAAGTTGTGGGAGCGCCACTTGACTAAGCTGATCGCGAAAGGGCTGCCAGTTCTGTTTCTCGCTATGCTCCTTTCTGCCTGCGGCAAAGGCGGAGCCAACGAAGAAAAAAGCGAAGCTGCAGTTCCTGAAGTGACCGTCGCGAAGGTTAAGCGGGCGCCGATTTCTCAGGACCTGATGGTCACAGGTAATCTTGCGGCGCTGCCGAATCGGGACGCAAAAGTTGCGGCTCTCATCCCAGGCCGTGTCATGAAATTGCTGGTGGCCGAAGGCGACCCGGTAAAGGAAGGCCAAGCCCTGGCAGAGATTGACAATACTTTGCTACAGGAACAAGAGCGACAGGCGGAGGCTGCGGTCGCTCAGGCAAAAGCGAGCGCTGATAACGCCCGCTTATCAGCGGAGCGGGAAGAGGGATTGCTGGGGCGAGGCATCTCTTCGCGCAAGGAAGTGGAAGATGCGCGCACGCAATTGCAAGTCAACACTGCAACTCTGAGGCAAGCGGAAGCCGGCCTAGCCTCCGCGAAGGTTCAAGTTTCCCGATCCGTGGCGCGCTCCCCCATTGCAGGCGTGGTGATCAAACGATTTGTTGCTGTCGGCGAGCAGGTGGACGGAACCGCCGCGCAGCCCGCAATCCAGGTTGCGCAAATCGATACTCTCGAACTGATGGGTCAGGTGCCTGCGTCGCGATTGTCAGAGATCAAGGTGGGGGAAGCCTTCACGTTTGAGACCAACGCTGTTCCAGGTAAGAAATTTACGGCACGCGTGGCGTCGATTCTTCCAGCAGTGGATCCCGCAACCAATAACGGCACGGTGCGCATTCGGATAGAAAACTCCAAGCGAAATCTGAAGCTGGGGCAGTACTTGTCCATTGTGCTGCCGCTGAAACAGAACGAACCTCGTCTTCTGGTTCCGGTGCAGGCAATCTATCCCAACGATACAGGTGAGCCCCAAGCCTATCGAATCACAAACGACGAGGCTGAGGCGGTTCTAGTGAAGGTCGGAATACAGAGCGGCGGTTTCGCTGAAATTCTCGAAGGTGTGAGTGAGGGCGACACGGTCGTTGTTACTGGCGGCTACGGATTACCCGAAAAATCGAAGGTTCACGTAAAACAATGAACCTCGTCCGCGCATGCCGCAAAAACAGCCGCGCCCTGTTTCTCCTCACGATTGTTCTGACCATTGCCGGCTTCGTGGCTCTCTACCAGCTCCCGAGCAATATCTATCCTGAACTGAATTTTCCGCGCATCGTGGTTCTCGTCCACAGTGGCGACCTCTCGCCTGACACCATGCTTCTCACCATTACCCGCCCCATCGAGGAGCAGGTGAGCACAGTACTTAACGTTCGTCGCGTCCGATCGCGCACGATTCGTGGCGGCGCACAGGTTTCAGTTTTCTTTGCCGACAACATGGACATGCAGCAGGCGCTGCAGTTGGTGCAGGCCAGGGTCAATGAAGCGCGCGCTGGGCTCCCGGCAAGCACGGAAATCGAAGTCGAAAGGATGAGTCCGACAGTCTGGCCGATTCTTAGTCTTGTGCTGAACGGCAACGTTCCGAACTCGGACCTGCGTGACTATGCCCTGTACAATCTGCGACCCGCATTCAGCCAGGTGCCGGGCGTCGCGCGCATTGAAGTGGACTCCACTGATACGCGCGAAATTTCCGTGATTGTCGATCCCCAGAAAGCGGTTGCGCAGCGGTTGAGCCTTGTCGCTATCGCGGATCGTCTGCAGGCCACCAACAGCATTTCGAGCGTGGGCCGGTTGGACGCCAACTACCAGCAGTTCTTAGTGGTTGCAAACTCGCAATACACCAAGCTCGAAGACATCGCCAACACCGTCATCGGCGACGATCCCGCGAATCCGGTGCGCTTGAAGGATGTGGCAGTCGTGCGTGAAGGGGCCGCAGACCGAAAAACGCTCGTGACCGGAAATGGCAAGCCTGCAGCGATCGTCAACGTCACACGGCAGATTGGCGGAAACATCGAATCGGTCTCGCGGCAGGTAAAGGACGTCGCATTCAACACTAAAAATCTCCTCCCGGCGACGCTTCACCTCTCGATCGTGTATGACCTGGCCGAATTTGTGCGCGAGGCGATGGCTAGTGTACGGGATGCAATCATCATCGGATCTCTGTTCGCAGTGGTCGTGCTCTTTGTTTTTCTGAGAAATATTCGTATTACGATCGTGGCAGCGGTCAGCTTGCCTCTCACAGTGATCGGCACTTTCTTCTTTATGAAAGTGGTCGGCGGCACACTGAACCTGATGTCGCTGGGCGGATTGGCTATCGCGATAGGGCTGGTCATCGATGACGCGGTTGTCATCGTCGAGAACATCTACCGTCACATGGGGGAAGGCGAACCCGTCGACGTTGCTGCGGAGAACGGAACCCGGGAACTACTGGGGCCTGTTGTGGGTTCCACGCTCACGACAGTCGTTGTCTTCCTTCCCCTTGGATTCTTGAAGGGTGCTACAGGAGAGTTCTTTGTAGCGCTTTCCGTGACCCTGACCATCGCCGTGCTGCTTTCGCTGTTGTACGCGCTGACGGTAGTGCCGCTTCTGGCTGAATATCTGTTGCCTCACTCGGCCTTCAGCGACGCTTCCAGCCGCTTCATGCAGCCGGTAAATCGCTTGTATGCTCGAGGCATTCAGTGGGCGTTGGGCCGGCGGGCGGTGATCGGTATTGTCGTGGCCGTTCTCATTGGACTGGCGTATCTCTGCTACCGACACATTGGAACTGGTTTTCTGCCAGAAATGGACGAAGGCGGCTTGGTCATCGACTACCTCACGCCTCCTGGTACTTCTCTGAGCGAGACCGACTCCCTGGTACGGCAAATGGAGGCGAAGGTGGAAGCGCTGCCGGAAAAGTACGCCTATTCGCGCCGCACGGGTGCAGAGTTAGGGCTCTTCGCGACCGAGCAGAACAAGGGCGACATTCTCGTCAAACTCAAACCACGATCGGAGCGCAAGCGCGACATCGAGGAAGTGATCAGTGATTTGCGCACCCAGATCACCAAGAGCATCGTTGGCGTGGATATTGAGTTCGTTCAAATTCTGCAGGACATGCTGGGAGACCTGGAAGGTTCTCCAGAACCGGTGGAAGTAAAGGTTTTTGGCAACAGCACGGACGAACTGAAACGTATCGCTGACGAACTGGGGCCCAAACTCCAGGAAATCAAAGGCATCGTCGATTTCAAAGGTCCGCAAAGGGGCAATCCGGAATTGGTGATCAAGGTAGATCCCACTCTGGCCGGCCACGTGGGTTTGACGGTGGCCCAGGTTTCAGATCAGTTGCAGGCCGGACTGCTGGGCGAATCCACAACCGACTTCCGCCTCAGCGACCGGTTGATCCCGATCCGAGTCCGGTATGCTGACAGCTTTCGCGGCCAAGAGAACGATATTCGCCAGTTTCCAATTCTGGCCGCCAATAAGCAGATTGTTCCGCTGCAATCGCTCGCGGTCATTGGCAAAGAACGCGGGCAGAATGAATTGTTGCGCGAGAATCAGCGCTTGATGGTCACTTTGACGGCACGGCTAGAAGGACGCGATCTGGGAAGCGCGATCGCGGACGTCAAGAAGGTGCTGTCCGACTATAAGTTCCCCGTGGGCTATACCTACCAGATCGGGGGACAATACGAGAGCCAGGTGAGTTCATTCCACGATCTGCTGTTCGTGTTAGGTCTGGCGCTGGCTGCCGTCTTCACCATTCTTGTCTTGCAGTTCCGTGCGTTCCTGCCGGCTCTGGTGATCATATCGGCGGCTCCGATGTCGCTGATCGGTGTCTTTCTGCTGCTGCTCATCACAGGGACACCGCTGAATGTTTCCTCCTTCATGGGGATCATTCTCATGGTCGGTCTGGTCGTGAAGAATGGAATCATCTTGTTTGAGTACTACGAGAAACTTCACGGAACGATGTCGGTGAAGGATGCTCTGGTGCAGGCGGGGAAAATACGACTCCGGCCGATTCTTATGACCACGCTCTGCACACTGTTTGGCCTGCTGCCGCTGGCCTTGGGGCTTGGTTCGGGAGCAGAGTTGCAGCGGCCGCTGGCCATTGCAGTGATCGGAGGGCTCGCCGTTTCCACAGTGATTACGCTGGTTGTGATCCCGGTTTTCTACAGCCTTGCTCGGCAGCTCAGCTCAGAGGAGAGAGTTTCGACCGAGATCTGAGGAGCAGCACATGAAACCGCGTTCCCAGTGTTGCCTCACGGATCGACTGCGGCTACGGATGCAGGGCCGGCAAATTAGTTTGAATCATCGTCAGTTCGAGGGGCGGTCTGCTGGAATTGCGCATGCGCGTGAAGCCGGGTTGCCGATATCGCGATTTCAAATCGCACGTGCCTGCCGCAGCCCGCACAAACTGGAAACGTGTCGCCGCTCAACACCGTCACGTAGTGCGGAAGTTCGTGGTTGCTGCCATGCACGACTTTGTAGACACCGGCAAAGATCGCTTTTTCACCCGGGTGAAATTGCTGCATCAATGGAGCGGTTCCTCGTCGCAGACTACATCTTGGGGCCCACCCGGTGATCGAGGTGCTCTTCCGGAACTAGCCACCCAACAGAGAAGGGTTTTGTCCCAACGCCCTATCCTCACTCTGCCTCGCCTCGTACCACAGCGCCAGTTCCACGCGGTTGCTGACACCGACCTTATCGTAGATAGAGCTGATGTAATTCCTTACCACGTGTGCGGCAATCCCCAGTTCCGTCGCAATCTCACGATTCTTGAGGCCCTGCGAAACGAGTTCAGCGACCCGATGTTGTCGAGAACTGAGAGTCCGTTTGTGGTCGAGAAGTGATTTTCTTACAGACATAAAACGTCTCTGAAATAGAGTGGGACTGATCAAAAAGTCCACCGAGACCAAAGCTTTGACAAGCGTTTTAACTGTTGTCCACGCATCGACGAAGGGACGTGGGAAATCCCAAGCACACCTGAAAACTAGCAGCCATGACCTTAAGGCAACCTTAAAAGGTGCACTTCCGGGGTGAGTGGCAAGCATGAGATGAGAAATTACCTGCGGGGGTTGGGCGGCGTGCGCTCGGTTCGGAAACGCACGCCTTCTGGAATTTGCCCACAGCCGTCGCCGAGAATCTCTTGATTCAGTGACTGCTGTCTTTCGGGGAAACCACTCGTCCGTATTCCGAGGCGCGCGCCATGCGATCGAACATGCTGTAAGCCGCTGTGGAGATCCGGGTGATTGCTTCTTCGCCGTCCCGTTCCTTGCTGAGATAGGTAGTCATCACGCAGAGGATGTACGGGCGATTCGGAACCAGGACGATGCCACAATCGTTGCGAACCCCTTCAAGCTCGCCGGTCTTGTCGGCGACGCGGAGACCTTCCGGCAGGTCCCGAGCGATCCAGCTTTCTTTGTGAGTGCTCAGGACCCTGATTAAGTCGTCCGTCAGCTCTTTGTTGACAACTTTGCCTCTGTAGATCTGCTCCAAGAGACTCTGCATTTCACGTGGGGTCGACACGTTCTCGCGGCCTTCACTGGCCGCCTTGATATCCATCATCTTCCGGCGCAAGCGGGTATGGGGCAGCCCCAGAGTGTCTAGCAGAGCGTTCACGTTCTCCATGCCAACCCGATCAATAAGAACGTTCGTGGCCGAATTGTCGCTGACGGCCACGACCATGGTAGCGAGATCTCTATTCGTTATTTTGGAAACGCCGGGTGTTAAACCACCCATGATGTCACTGTCAGCCACAAGATCCGAGGACAGTACTGTGTAGGTATCTGTGAGTTTCGCTTTGCCAGGTACGCCTTGCAACGATTGCTGATTCTGGTGGTAGAGTTCCGCGAGAACAGCAACTTTAATGGTGCTGGCTTGGGCGAATACCTCGTCCTCGCGTCGAAAGAGCTGCTGGCCTGAATTTAGATCCTCGATCGCGACGCCCATAACGCCATCGAGTTGTCGATCGACATGGTCGGTGGTTGATTCGAGTTGTTGCCACAGCACCTTCTGCTTGACGCTCAGACTCGTCTGCCCCGACTGTCCGTCCTGGGCCTGAAGACTTGCTGCGAGCAACGTAAGTAACAACAGTATTTTCACGCTAGGGTTCTCTCTTTTAGAGGGTAACAGCCCGTTGAGCAAAGAGGCTTGGATTCCCGTTATTTCGAATGACGCTGGTTTATGGTTTGTTTTGCGTAAGGCCGAGCCCCGGCCCGTCAGGAAGCACGAGCTTTCCTTCGTGCACTTGTACCCCAGTGAAAGGGTCGTTCGAAATCAGAAGGTTGCCATCCAGGTCTGCATAGTCCACGAGCGGGGACAGGTGAGCGGCAGCTGTGACGCTGACCGAACTCGAAACCATGCACCCCAGCATTGTCTTCATACCTAGAGCTTTGGCGATGTCGATCGTTCTTTTTGCTTCGAGGATGCCACCGCATTTATCGAGTTTGACGTTTACGCCGTCGTACGAGTCAACCAACTTTGGAACGGCCGCCGGACCAAGGCAGGCCTCGTCCGCGATGATCGGGATGTGGACGCGTGAGCGGACCCAACGGGTTTCCTCAAGCATCGCTGCCGGCATCGGTTGCTCCACGAATTCCACACCCTGCGATTCCAGCCAATTGATTTTTCGAACAGCCTCTTCTTTATCCTTCCAGCCTTCGTTGGCATCCACACGGAGCGGTTTCTTCGTAACACTTCGTACCGCCTCGATGGTGGCTTCGTCCGTGTCGAGCCCGACTTTGATCTTTAGAATAGGGAACTGGTCAGCCTCGCGAACTTTGGCGCGCGTGGTTTCCGGTGTGTCGATGCCGATGGAAAATGTTGTCATGGGCGCATCGGACGCATCGAGCCCGAAATAGCGGTAGAGCGGCACGCCTAGTTTCTTCCCAATCCAGTCGAAGAGTGCGATGTCGACGGCTGCCTTCGCAGCATACTGTCCCTGCACTTCACGAAAAATGCCCGCCATGAGTTTCTGGAACTTCCAGGGATCAGCAGAAACCAACAGGGGACGAATGGACTCCACGGCGTCCCGAGCGCCTTCAGACGTTTCTTTATAGCGAATGATGGGAGCACCTTCTCCCACCCCCTCCGTGCCTCGCGCATTGAAGCGAACTGAAAGGGTGTCGCGATACTCACTCGACGACATGGTCGTCGTCCAGGTATGTCGAAGCTTCAGGCGTGTGATGGCCGTTTGCAGTTGAGCCCGATCGGCCGTGGAGGGCGCTTCAGTTAGAGACCCTTGGCCCTTGCACGCGAGTCCAGTTCCTGTGAGCAGAGCACCTGTCATCCATTCGCGGCGGTTCATTTCACCCTGCGGCAAGCAACGAGAATTCGAGTCCACGGTTGGTCTCGCAATCGGCTGATCTGCACGCCGGGATGACCAAAGGTTGTGTCATGAATGAATTCTCCGTGCCCGATGTACATGCCAGTGTGCGTGATGTGATCGGCTGAGCCTCCGAAAAAGAGAAGATCCCCAGGCCGAAGCCGTTTTCGATCGACGGGCGCGACTCCGCTCCAGGCAGCTTGCAGATCGGCGTCGCGGGGCATATTGATGCCGCGGTTCCGCACCAGCATTTGCGTGAACCCCGAGCAGTCGTAGCCCAGGCTCGAGCGGCCACCCCAGGTATAGGTCACTCCGAGAAAGCGACGCCCCAGTGCGATGGATTCTGGAATCGTGAGCGGATGCGGCTGCAGATTCACGTCGCCGATTTGTATCCAGGCGGAGTCGTCGTTTGGCAGGCGAACCTGGAGCCAGCGGGAGTTATCACCGGTGCCCTCGGCGAGTGATCTGTAGTCTTGTTTCAAAAGGAACGGTAAGCAGCGGTCGGTGCGCGTTACGTCGGGCTCGCGATAGAGATTCGCCGTCAGGCTGTTGACCTGGACAATCCTTCCGGTCGCAGCGTAGGCCTGATCCTTCAGACCGAATCTCGACGAGTCGAACCCATCCACTGTACTGGTCGGGCGTGCGCACTTTGGCCCAGCCCGACTTCTCCTCCAGTTGGACTACGTTGCTGCCATAAATTACTTGGGAAACAACGTCGGTGTCCTCACTTGCCGCCGAGTACATGTTAACGACCGGAACAATGACCACCAGATTCGCCGTTGCACCTGCTTGAGCCAAGGCAGCTGGCGCTTGCCAGCAAGAGTCCAAGGGTCATGCCCGCGTGGATCGTCGGTGAACAGCGCAATCGTTCAACTCTCATGCGATCAAGCACCTGCTTAGGTGGCTGCGGGAAAACTCCGCTTTGACGAGATTCTAGGAATGGCACAACTTCAGTTGTGCCATTAAATCGTTGAAAATATGTTCGCGCTCTAGCGCCTGAGAAGAACTGCGGAGATCTTCAGACAGTTTTTCCGCAACCTCCTAGAAGGTATATTTTCCCGACAGCTGCATTCTGCGGGCATGGTTGAAAGTTTGTCCCAGCATGTTTCCGAACGAGCCGCTGGTGATGCGCGAGCTAACTGGCGTGTCGTAGATCACGGCGTTCGTAAGGTTTTGCACATCCAGTCGCATTTCAAAGTTCTGATGCTCGGTGATCTTGAACATCTTCGCGACGGCCATATCGACGTTGAAATTATGTGGCAGATTGAAAAAGTTCCGCCCGATGTTGCTGAGCTGGCCCGGCGCGGGTTGATAGAACAAGGACTGCTGTTGGGGCGTGAAGTAGTACAACGACGCATTGCCATCGAATGCGGGTGCCGGGTTGCCGTTGCTGTCCTGCCAGTTCAGGTGTCCCATGCCGGACGAGCATTTGTCACAACTAGCCGGCGTCATCACCGTGTCATTGTAGGTGTAGGCTCCGCTGTAGACGGTGAAGGGCCGGCCCGATTGCAGCGTGAAGATACCCGCGAGCTGCCAGCCCCCGATGATGTGATTCACGATTGAACTTTCCGGATGTAGCCATTGCCGCCCCCGTCCAAACGGCAGATCCCAGACCCAATTTCCCTGCAAAGCGTGCCTGCGATCGAAGTCGGACCGGGCATAGTTGAGGCGGCGGTCGACGTTGTCGAACGGAATGCTCGAGGAACTCTGTGAGGAACCCGTCGGCACAGTGGTAAAAGTTGGATCATACGAGCGCGTGTCTAGCGACTTCGCATAGGTGTAGCTTGCCTGGAATTGCAGGCCATTGGTAAAACGGCGTTGTAGCTGCACTTCGAGCGCGTGATAGTTGGACCAGTCGTGCGTGTCGAGGGTGTCGACTTCATCCGAAAACTGGGGGAAGGGGGTGAAGAAGAACGGGCTGAAGCCTTCGGTGGCAATCAGCTGATTGCCAAGATTGTCGGTGGCCTGGTTGATGAACTTCGCGATCGGCCCGATCGAGTTTGAACTTCAAGGAACTGTGGAAATTGTCTTGAATGAACTGAGACCCGGTTTCGCTCCCCAAGTTTGGATAGCTCGCCAGGAGTTGGTCGACCAGCGGGCTGTCGCCGGTGAAATTGTTCGCCTGTAGTTGTTTGAAGGCATCCAGAAATCCGTTTTTAACAATCTCATGCCTGTTGGCATCGTAGCCGCCAAACAAATGGTTGCCATGCCGTCCGATATAGTTCACTTCGAGCACCAGCTTGGCAGGCAGCTCATGCTGGATGCTCAAGCCCCACTCGTGCGTCCGGGGAGTGCTCAGGTTCGGATCCATCACGGTGGTGTAGTTGGTGGAGAAGGGCGGGGGAGTGCGTAACGATTCCGGTGTAATACTGGGATCCAGGAGTGTAGGGCGGCAAGCCATCGCTGAGTCGTCCACCATTGGAGCCAAAAACGGTGTTCTCATACGAGTAGGTCTGCCCGGGCAGATTCTGGATGATGTACGACGACACTACAAACGTGTTGATGCGATCGAAGGCCAGTCGGTAGTTCGCGCGGATGGACGTCTTGCCATTCCCTTTCGGGTCCCAGGCAATCCCCATCGATGGTCCAAAATTTTTCCAGGAGTCGTTGTAAAGTTTGCCGGGCACCCAACTGATCGTGTCACTGGGGGAGGAGCCTGTGATCAGCGGATGATCAGGATGCAGGATGAGGTTGTGGGGGTTGCGGGGAGACATCTTGATCTCCCAGCGAATTCCGGCATCGATCACCAGATTCGGACGAACCTTCCAATTGTCCTGGAAGTAGAGATCGTACTCGGGGAAGCGCGAGTCGAAGTTGAAGAAGGTGCTGGGCGGAGCCCACTGATTGCCCCTTCCCACTAACCCTACGTCAATGGCACCCACTCGGCCGAGCAGATCATTAATGGCGCCTTGGGCAGTTCCCAGATCGAAGATCGAGTTCACACCGGAAGGAATGTTGAACGTGCCGGGGTCCACCGGGTTGATGTCGGTATTGAAATACACCAGCGGGTCTGCGTCGAAGGTGCCGACGTTGCCGCGATTGTCGATGTGCCGCTGGTAGAGGATCTGTCCGCCCCAGCGCAGCGTGTGTTGACCCTTCGCAAGGCTGAAATTATCGGAGAGTTGGTAGGTCGTTAGCTCGCGTGCGTTCCCCAAATCGTTGTGCAGGGGCAAGCTGTTGAGCACGCCGTTGGGATCCAGGGCAAGGATGTTGGGAACGAAGGGCGGGTTCTGGGTTGACGTTTGGAGTCGCCATTGGCGAAGTTAAAGCCGAACCGGTTCATGCCTAGGACCAACTCGTTGGTCATATTCCCGCTTGGAATCCATCGCCAATTGATAGCCAGATTGCGAGGTACGCGGTAGGTGTTGACCCAGTTCGGATCTCCCGGAAAAGCGGGTTGCCCAGCATTCACAATGTCGCCCAGAGTGTTTTGGTGACCACTCATCCAGCGAACAAAAACGGAATGTCGCTCATTGAAAGTGTGATCGAGCTTGATCAAATAACTCTTTTGGTCTTCCCTCTCGGTCGGAATCCAGTCGAAACCGGCAAAGTTCAAACCGTCGCCTACCGGAAGTCGTTGGGCAGTGGCGTCTTGTTAAGGAAACTCCTGCATCTGGGAGTCGAGCCCGAGGCTGTTGAGATCGTTGGCGGCAATATCGTACGTTCCGACGTTCACGCCGGGCAGAACATTCCCTTGCAGATCGACGGAAGCGCCCGGAGTATTGGCCGGCAGGTTTCTGCGGGCAATTGTCGAGGATCGGATACAGGTCGCGGGCATGAACGTATCGGAACAAGCCTTGTCGGGCTTGCGCGGTATACACGTATCGGTGCACTTTTGCAGTCTGGGTTGTGCGCAAGAACTGAAAATTACCAAAGAAGAAAGTCTTTCCCTTCTGGATCGGTCCGCCCAGGCTGAATCCCCCGATGTGCTGCACGAACTGGTTACGCGGCAACGGCGGGGTCGAAATCTTGTTGGTGACTTCATTGGCGTTGAAACTGGGGGTTTGATAAAAGTAGAAAACGTTCCCGTGAAAAGAATTCGTGCCACTGCGCGTCACCATGGCGACGTCGCCGCCGCTGGCTCGTCCAATATCAGCGGTCGCATTGCCGGTCACCACGCGGAACTCCGCCAGCATGTCCGGATTCGGGCGAATGGGCGAGGACCCTCCACCAGGAGCGCTGGTCTCATTGGCATCCACGCCATCCAGCGTGTAGTTCCACGCGCGATCACGTGCGCCATGTACGTGTATCCCGCCGCCGGTATTCGCTCCGACCACGACTCCGGGCTGGAAGTTCACGAGGTCGAGTGGATTACGGCCCTTGGCATCCACGATCGGTAGGTTCGCGACTGCAACCAAATCTACCAGGTTTCCGAAATTTCCCGACGTGCTCGTCTGCACTGTTTCGGCCGATGCCACCACCTCCATTCTCTCGTTGACAGCACCCACACTAAGCTTGGCGTTGAGCGTCATCGGTTGTCCGATGGTCAACACGTTTCCAGTCGACACGAAGGTCTTGAAGCCGGGAGCCTCTATGCGGATGGTGTAGGCGCCGGGCGCCATGCTCTCGAAACCATAGCCCCCCGCAGCATTGCTGGTCGTAGTGTTGGAGACGCTGGTGCCCTCGTTGATCACGACGACCTTCGCCGCGGAGAGGCCAGCACCGGTCGAATCCTCCACCGTACCCGTGATTCTCGACGTGCCAGTCTGAGACCATGCCACGCTGCCGAGAACGCAAGACAGGAACGCAAGAGCAACGAATATCCCGCATTTCACTTGGAATTCCTGCGTTTGGCATTTGAAGAGAAAAAGCCTGGCCGATTTACCATGTTTCATGGCGCTCTCCCTCGCTTAAGTCCGAGTCTGCAATCTCTAACCGTCCCGATTTGATGCAACCTCTATAAACCGACGTGAAACAGGTGTCAAGCAGTTTAGTCAAAAATGCAACATTTGTTTCAGAAACAGTCCCGTTGCAGGCCTGAGGTGTTCACCGCGACGACAGAAGCGGAACCGCTCGAGGGCCGGCGTTACTTACGTGCCGACCGCTGAAGCGACTGCCAGAATGAGTGCTGGGTAATTAGCTAGGCTGGAAACCAGCGATAGCCGTTCCGCTGTTCCTTATCGGCTTTCTTGAGGAGGGCGACAGTGCGAGAGCGGCGGTAGTGCGCGCAAATCGTGAAAAGTACGTGGATAAAACTCATTGGCGCTGCGTAGGAGTTGCTGAACGGGGCTTCAACGGACGTCAGGAAGCATTCGTCCGCAAACCGTGCCAGCGGCGAAACGAAAGTATCCGTGATTCCGATGGTGTAGGCGCCATTGGAACGGGCTTGCTGCACACCTTCGACCGTCTGTCTGAGGCACCTGCGAAAACTCAGAGCGATCACCAGGTCTTGCCTGCCTAAACTGCGGGTCACGTGAATCGTCTTGCCCGGGGAAACCGCGGCCACAACGGGCAGCCCAAGAAGTGTCAGTTTATAGTCAAGAAAGTCCACCAAGCCAATGGCCATATCGCCGCCCAGCAACACGATGCGTTTGGAGCGGTAAATTCGCTTCGCCAAAGCAACGACGCGGTTCATGTCCAGCGTGTTCCGAAGGGAATGGAGATTGTGCAGGTCGCGTTCCAGTGCCTTCCGGCCATGGGAGGCCAGACTCGATTCATTGGGCGTCGATCCTTGCATGCCCTCGAGCGAGGTTGCGCTGGCGATCGAGAGCTCATGCAGGTAACTCTTGAATTGCGGATAACTGGAGAACCCCAATCCCCGGGCGATGCGCAATACCGTTGCAGGATCGGTTTTCAGTCGTTCGGCCATGAGCCGAATGCTCATGAGCACGAATTCCCGGGGATGTTCCTGCACCGGCCGAATGATCTCCTGCCGGCTCTTGTTGAGCCGCGAGATGCGATCGGCAAAGCTGAGAAAGTCTCTCTGTCCGTCTTGCATGAGTTTCCGATGGGCCTCTCGTCTAACGCCAGGCGGCGCAATTCACGGTAGCCACAAACCGATCAAAGATGCAAATGTAGCGCGTGCGGGATGGAGTGTAACAAATGTTACACGCAAGGGAAAGATGGAAGGGTGATGACGGAGTGTTGGAGCTAAGATAGCTAGTCGACGACGAGCCCTGCGGCGCAGAAAGCGCCAAACACGAGTTGAAGCATCGCTCCGATTTGACGGCGCGGCCGCTATTTTTAGAATGCCAGCGAGTAAATCTTGTGTGACGGGGTGTGCTTGCGAGGGTTTTATTGCCTGCACCAACTGCCTGCAGTCCCGATAAAACAAAAAAGCTGCCCGCAAGTTACCTTGCGGGCAGCGCCTGTTCTGTTAGTTTGCGTGACCGATCAACTGGCCGACTTGCGGACTGCCGGTGGCGTTGTCTGTGAAAGTGATCGTTCCGAGGCGATCAACTCCCCTAGCTGCCAGGAAACTGCTGAACCGCACGCGTACCGTACAAGTTTGTCCAGGTGCGAGTGCCGCTCCCGTGCAGGTGTTGGCGTTTGCTCCGATCGGGTCAATCACCAGAGACCAGGTGATAAATCCGGAGCCCGGTGCGGCCACTGCGACGTTCGTTACATTCACCGATGCCCCTCCGAGCGGCTGCGTGTTCGTTAGCGTCACCACTCCCGTTCCGCTCGCCGAGCCGCTGGAGAGCGTGATGGTCAGCGGGTTCGGAGTGATAGAAACCGTGCCCGAACCTCCTCCGCCACCCGTGCCTCCCGCGAACTCTACCGCGCCAGCATCCACCGCGTTGTTGGTCTTCCTCGCATTGCCGAAGAAGTCCGTGCTCGGAGCCAGCGTGTAAGCTCCGCTGTTACCGTTCGCAGGCGGAGCGTTATGGATGTAGTTGATGGTCGGCGATGCGCTCGTCGGTCTGTAGATTCCGAGGAACGTATCCGCGTTACCAGCCCCACTAGCCTGGCCACTCGGTCCCATCAGTGCCAGCGGACCCCAACTGATGTTGATCCAGTTGTTGCCCTCGTCGACAGTCGCGACCGGCGTCAGGTTGAAGAGCGGGTTCGGAACAGTTGCGTCCGAAATGCCAGGGGGAACCTGCCATCCGCTGCCCCCGAACTCAGGCGGGATGCGTGAGCCGTTGCAGTAGGACTTCACGACGGCCGGATCGGCTCCCGAGTTGTTGTTGCTGCCGGCATACGTGCCAGAGCTCAAGAACGAGAACGTCGGAGTCAGTGTTCCGGCGGCGTGATTATTCGGCCCCGTGTCACCGCGGACGCCGATGTCCCAGATACTGGACGCAGGGCAGGCTCCGGTGGTGAGCTGGCTCGGTGCCAGCGTCGTTGTGAAGGCGTTGTACAGAGCTACCTGGTTTTGCTGGTTGGTGACTCCCGCAGCCGGAGCTGACACGCCGATGTAGTACGACCGGTTCTGCGTGATCACGTCGTTATCCAGCAGCGGGACAGAGGTCTTGATGCAATTTGAAGTGGAAGCAGTGTTGTTAACGCCGTGGCCAGTAGGACAGACGGTATTCGTGGCCAAATTACCCGATAGCACGGCGCTGTTCTGGATGCTCACCAAGCCGCCCACTTGAGGGCACGATGCGGTCGTGGCCGCGTTTGTGCAGTTGCTCCCCTGAGTACTAGCCAGAGGTGCACCGATGGTGTTGAACAGCACTCCGGAAGAAGCCGTGCTGTCGTTGTGCATGATGGTGTTGTTGATGATATTCACCGCCAACGAATCCAGCAGGGAGATACCGCCACCATCCCAGCCAGCGACGTTGTTCACGATGATGTTGTTGGTGACCTGTACCGAGTTCCAACGGCAGCCATTGTTAGTCAAGGTGGCGTCGCAGTTGGAGTTCGGGAAAGCTACAACATCCGAACCGTTGACTTGCTGCAGAGCGATACCACCGCCGCTGCCACTCTCGGCCTGGTTACCGATCATCATGTTGGCATTGATTACCAAACCAGGACCCGTACCGTCGCTCGGTCCAACCGATGCGGCAGGCGTGACGACGCAATCCTGGTCGGTGGTTGCACCACACGTGGGATCGACGTCAGGTGCACCCTGGATAACCATTGCGCCACCGTTGGTTGGGATCGTCGGATTGGTGCTCTGATTGAACAGGAACATGTTGTGCTCGATGTCCCCGTTGTAGCTGAATCCAAGGTGACCGAGACCACCGCCGTCACCCGTGCTCAGGTTTCCGCAAACCCAGTTGTAGTTGAATTTGTAGAAGTCGGAACCGGTGCAGAAGCTGATACCACCCGCGCCCGCCGGCGTCGCCGAGAACAGCTCGTCGCCAGTGGAAGAGTTGAACGTAATGTAGTTGTTGTGCACGTTCACGTTCGTGTCGTGGCAGTATGGCAACTGCGAATTAGTCCTATTGGAGAAGCTCCTCGTCTGGCAGGAACCCGGGGCCGCATTCGTCGTGCTGCCCTGGATGTACGCTGGAGGAAATTCGCCCTGACCAACGTTGATGCCGCCCGAGAGCGTGCCCGCATTGTTCTGGACGCGGTTGTTGGCGATTTGGATGTTGTGACCCCAGCCGTGCACGAAGATGCCACCGCCACCCTGCGAGCTGTCGGTGATCGTGAGACCGTCGATGCTGGACGGGTTGCACTGGAAGTTGCTCGGGAACGTCCCGTCGCACGGTGTGTGTCCGCGCCTGCCAGTGACGGTTGTGTTCACGTTGCCCTGAGTGAATAGAACCGAACCATCCGGGAACCCGGCCAAAAGGGTCGGATCAAACGGATTCGATGGGAAGTATGCGCCCTTCGAGAGGACCGTAATCGCGGCCCCTTCCAGTGCGCCCATCAAGCTCGGCTCCTGCAGCAGTTCAGCCAGGTTGCCATTGAGAGAGGCCTGCCAGCCCACAGTGGCTTCCAGGGGTAAACGATCGATCTGGGGATTGTTGGTCGTCGGGTTGAAGTCAGACCAACCCGCTCCGCAGCTCTTACTCCAATCACTCGGATCACCATCTGGTCCGAGGCCGAACAGGCAATCCACCCGTGCGCGCCAATCGTTCAGCTTGCCGGCCGGGTGAGTGTTGGCGTTAATAACGGTGGAGGCAGCACCGACGCCCTGCAGCCGAACCGGCTTCCACATCAGGATCAGCTCCGTGTGGGCAGCCTGGCTCGCCTTTTGAGTGGGTGTCAGCGCATTCAAGGCGCTGCCACTGCAGATGGTGTTGACCCCAGCGGTCGTACTGCAAGTTGGATCGATGATGAGCAGATCGCCCGGCCTCGCAGCGTCGATCGCAGCCTGGACCGAGTCCGTTGCGTTGACGTGTTTTGGAGCCTTTCCGCCGATGGTGACGGTTACGGTATCAATCGAGGCCTGCCCGCCAGCCGTGGTGATGACTAACTGGCCGCACTGCGCCGTGGAACCACCGTAAACATTTCTTTGCTGAACCGCACAGTTGGGAACACCAGAAGGCACGGTACCCGTGATCTTCGTGTCGCTCCAGCTCACACCGGTCAGATTGTGATGCACACCGTCGGCGCCCATCAGAGCTACCGTCCCCGCCGTGCCACCGAAGCCGTAGTGACGCATGATGGTCTTCTGGTTGAAAGGCGGTGTGCTTGCCGCCGGTCCGGAATACGAATTGCTGTTTACCGGAACGTCGCCCAGCGCTGTGATGGTGATCGTCTTCCCAGCCGCACTCACCCACGGTCCGATTCCGTCGCCGTCGACTTCCTTGATGGCGGGCGTGAGGTTGGGATAAGCGCAATCCGGATTGTTGTAGCCAGCGCCCGCGAAAGCGGAGGTAGGCGTGACAGGCGTATCCATGTACTGGGTTTGCCCAGGCATGAATGGGATTTCATAGCAGAACTGGCTGTATTCAGGGTTGTACAACGGATCCGTGATCATCTGGCCTGCATTGTTGGGATCGGGAATCGGTCCCGGGTCGTTCATGCAGGTGATCATCATCGTGGGAGCGTACCCCGTCGGGTTCGGCGGATTGACTTCCCAAGTCGAGTAGTTCAAGCCGTCGTACGTTCCCCAATGATCGGCGTAGGTACGCGAAATTTCGGTACCAGTCCAGTCTTTAATCGAGATCGGAAGATCCGGGGGCGAGAACTTCTCCCCGAACTGCGGCGAGAACGGATCGAATTCCGAGGTGTAGTCGTCGGTGATGACGCCGGTGTAGTGAGCGGTCACGTGCGTCGAAGAGAAGATCCAGAACTTCGCGAGCGCGGACTCCTGCTCGTTCAGCGTGACTTCTTTGCGATCACAAAGGTGGCGCTGGGCTCCTGCGAACGGCGAAACTTCACCGGACTGCGGGAACAAGCTGATGAAGTCGGGAACGGTGCGCAATGCACCCACGCAAGGCCAGAAGACCTCGATGCTGCCTGTGTCGCCCTCAGAACTCGGGAAATTGGTGCGGCCCAATGTTTGCGTCGGGTTCTGGGCGTTGTTGGCGTTGTACAGAGCGGCGATTTCCGCCTGGTCGGGCAGGATGAAGATATTGCCCAGGCCAGCGAACTGCGTCGTTGCCGGCGCAATGTAATTGTCGCCGATCAGGATGTTCTTGTCTTCTTCTTTCACCAGTTCGTAGCCCGGGGGAACAACAACTTCAACGACGTATTTGCCGGCAGGCAGCATGGGTGTCCCAAACCGGTAAGGATCGGTGTTGTCCGGGTTGGGTACGCAAATGGTGCAGTTAGTGCCGCTGGGCTTACCGTCATTGAGTGTCGCTGGATTGTTGGTCGCGTTGAACCCGGTCACGCTCGGGAACGAGTACATGCCGTCGTAAGGCGCCGGCTGGACCTGGTTCCAGTTATGCATACCGTCATAGCACTTGAACTGCGAATTATTCGGAATCGTGTGAGCTGGTGTTCCGCCGTTGTTGTACGTGTCCAACCACATCGGCTGATTGAACAACGAGAAGAAGAACAGGTCACCATAGGTGGTACTGGTGGGCGCCGGGTATTGGCCAGGGCAGTTCATGTTGGGCATGTTGTCGGAACGGAAGCCCTGAGCCCAATCGTCCCAGCTGCTGGTCTTGGTGGTGTCGACCAAGGTAAGGGACTGGCTGCCATCGGGCGCCGTGCCTTCCTGGTACAGGTTGATAGTCACGCCCGGGACGTTCGGCGTCCAACTCGTGTGGATGAGCAGTGAAGGATCATCAAACGGCCGGGTCGAGGCGTATGTCACTTCACCATGAATGGTGCCAGTTTCACCCTTGGCAAAGGGTTTCTTGCCGAATTCAATGAAGCTGTTCTGGCCAGAGAAGCCCTGCCAGCCTTCCGTTCCGAACCAGAAGGGTGGGTCGATTCGGCCGGTGGTGCCGCCGGCGCCACCTGGAGCAAACGGAGCTGTTGCGTCGGTACAATCGGCGTTGGCGCAATAGTACGCACCCGGAACCCGAAGAGGTGAAGGTACGGAAATCACTTCAGCGGTGTTGGCCATGTTGCTGCCGATTTGTGATGTCCCGGCACCCGGAGCACCATCGGCAGGACCGCCCGCATCATAAACAACGTGTACGCCCGTGCTCTTGTAGCGGGTCGTATCGGTCTCCACTACGTACCAACTGAACAGCGGGAATATTTCGTTGAACCCGGCGTTGCCGCTCAGGTCGGTGTTGTTGAAGTTTGAGTAGCTGCCGTCGCGGAAACGGATATTGGTCGCGACCAGCGTGAGACCTGGTTCGTTGCTATCCTGAATGCCGTTGTTGTTCTGGTCCAGGAAGGTCTTGGTGTAGAGGTTGGCCTGCCACTGGTTGACAGCAATCTGTCCCAGATCAGCGGTTTTTCCACCCCCAAGCCGAACCGGCGTCGAGAGGCCATCCACCAGCATATCGTTCCACTGATCGAAGACCGTGACGCGCCAGTCGCCTTCGGGCAAGTTCGGAATGGTGAAGGAACCGTCCGAAGCGCACTTCGTGAAGGCAAAGTCCTCACCGTCCGGGTCACCGAAGCTGACATAGCACTGCGTGAATCCGAAACTGCTGTTATCGCCGCTGCTGTACAGGCGCTCATCGGGCGTACGGCTCATGCGTTCGGTCGTAACCAAGCCCTTAACCGTGTTGTTGCACGTGTAGGGCGTGCCGGGCTGGGGACTGTTGGCATCGCTGCCGCCGCAGATGTACTGTTTGCGGGCGTTGATGATCGCCGGGTTCGCGAAGCCGATCGACACGTGGAATCCGGCCGGGCCGTATTCCTGGAAGAAGCTCGGTTCGCCAATGCGAAGGAAAGAGTCGTGGGCTTTCTGACCGTCCAGCGTATTCGTCTGGAGCCACTCCTCACCGCGTGCGATTCGATCTGCCGCCGGGGTAGCTACGACGCCGTATCGTCCCGGCATTAAGTTGGCAACGACCGCCTGGCCAGCGAGCGGGGAAAGGGTCACACCGTCAGCCTCATATTTCGGGCAGGTCACGATTTCACCCGTGATGCCTAACTGGCTGCCGTCGCCGCCATTCGAAGCCATACTCGCAGTCGCTTGCGCCGAGACGGGACAGGCATCGAGTTGCGTCGACGGATCGAGAGTTCCCGCAAGGCTATTGGAGAGCGGCATGTTGAACATGTCGTACGACATCTGTCCGGTCGCGTCGCCTGAGCCGCCGGCATCGTCGAACAGCTTGATGGTGAAGCCGCCGAGGCCGGGCTCGTTGGGCGACAACACGTCGATGCCACCGCCGCCATCCTGCTCACCGTTGAGTGGGAAGTCATCCTCGAAGACGAACACGGAAAGTTTGGCAGGTGGGAATGGGTTAGGTTGCACCAACACGTTCACCGCAGGGAAGGTGCTGTTCGCGGTGCAGGTGACTGCACCTGCCGTACGGGAGCAGGCGATCGGCGCTCCGCCCATGCCATGACCGCAACTCGGTGTTGCGTTGCCTAAACAACTATTGACGTTCTCGAATGAGTTCGCAGCATCACCCGGCAGTACCGAGATGTAGTACCGCTTGGTGGGATCCAGATGGACCTGCCCCGGATCCAAAGTTGCCTGTTGCGCACCGGGATGGCAAACGCCGTTGCCTGAATCGCACACCACCGCCGTGCCGCCCATGGTCTGGCCTGATTCGCAAGACAGCGAACCTGTACAACCCGCGGCCACCACTGGCATGTAGCTGGTATGGAAATTCGTTCCGAAGGTGGGAACAATTCCGCTACCTGAAGTCGGACAGCCTGCTGGCGGCGGATTAGTGGTGCAGTACGGGTTGATGTAGAACGTGCGGTCCTCTTCAATGATCCAGCGGTAGTCGGTGACCTTCGTCTTTTGGTCGGTGCCGTCCAGCACATTTACCACGAGATTACTTGCGCTCGGGAACGTGATTGAAGCGGTATAAGCGGTCGCTCCAGTGGTTCCCTGCGAGTTCTTTGGCTTGAAGGTGAACGTATAGGTATTAGCGCTAGCTACAGTCGCATTGAAACCACCGTTCGGATCGACCGATAGGGTCAATCCTGCCGAAGGTGTCACAGTCGTTGCGTCCACGGTCAGTGGATAACCCGCGGCGTCTTTGCAAGTCGCGAGCACGCCCGGGGGCTTGATGCTAAGGGTAGAGGCGACGTTGGACGCGTAGGTAAACGGTCCGGAGCAGGTGATTCCGCTGGCAGCCTCAACACTCGCGGAGCCCAGGGTCACGGTAGCGCAGGCGTTGCCACTGGTAGCGCCATTGCCGCAGTAAGTAAATGTAGTCGCAGCGCCAGCGTAAGTGAACGTCCCGTCCGGGTTTAAGGTCAGCCCAGCAGGAACGGTGCCCTGCACCTTTGCGCCATAGATGTTCACGTCGTTAGCAAGCAAACCCTTGGCAGGATCCGAGACGACCAGCGTCTGGCCGGGGATCAGAGAATTGTAGGTATCAGGGTTCGCTTGCGGAGCCGCGGGTGCGAAGGCACCGGTGGTAGGCAGTACCGCGCCGTTCGCGCCGATGTAAGCGAGCATTCCGCCGTCACGACCGATCGAGTTGCTCGACAGGCTCAACTCGCGGTCGAAGACGGGAAGGGCGTTGGCGCCAGCGGCGGGAACATCGATCATCACATCGTAGGTCTTGCCCGCGGCCATGAACACTTCACTCTGGATGCGCGAAACGCCCGGCAGCGGATTGCCATCCTCGGCCACGAGGCTAAAGCCAGGAGCCGGGACTGCGGTTCCAGTAGCGTTGCTTGGACGGACAGCCGGTGTCGATACCGAGCCCACAATCGAGGGCACATGCATGTGCAGGCCAGCGTTGACCATGCGCACCAGCAAAGATCCGGGTGTGCCGGTCGCAACCGCGGTTACGGCTGAAGCCGTCAACAAGGAACCCGAGGCATTGTTCTTATCGAAGGCCTTCCCGTTGATCAGGTAGTACAACGGCTTGTAGTTCACCGCGGGCGGGTAGCAGGAGTGCACCGTTGCCACACCGCAACCGCCCGGCTGCCCGGACCAGACCGTAGTCTCGCTAAAGCCCGGGGTAGTAACCGCGACCTGGACTGCGTTGTTCTGGTTGGGATCGATTTCGCTGAGCAGAACTGGGACTTCTGAGTTGTAGCTCACCGCACACGTCCCAGCTGCAGCGCCCGGGTATGCGCACCCAGCAGAAGCTCCCGGCGCAGCGGTTACGACCAGGATCCCATACAAGCCCATCGGCCCCTGAATCGAAGGATGGGTGCCGGACTCGAGCAGATACGTGCCCGGTCTCAGACCTGCCCACGTAAGAGACGTAGTAGTGCCTGCGGCAACTTCGGTAGAGAACGACTGAACGCGTTGCGGCTGCTTTGGGGGATCAAACGTCGCCCCGGTGTTTGCGATCGGCCAAGTCGTCGACAGGTCCTGGTGAGTCGGACTGTTCACCAGGCTGGCCGTCTTCCCCAGGCCGGCACCCAGCTGGCCTACGATGGTCAGGGAGGTGGGAATACCAGGACCTATGGTCAGGCTGTTTGTCAGGTTGATCGTCAGTCCTTGGCCCGTAGGCACCGTAATTAGTACCGGCGACCAACCTGTACTCGCAGAGTTCAGGGCCGCGCAACTCGCTGTCGAGCCCGTGACGACCCCACCGCAGGTGTAACCCCACATTGGCACCGATGAGCCGTCGGGCAGTGCCGCACTGGACGGGCCCGCAGTCAAATTGATTTGCTGCTGGGCAAGGGAGACGCTGGCTCCGAGGAGGAGAACAGATATCGCCAGGACCGCTGTCTTCAAAGTTTTGAGATAGTTGGATCGCATTTTCGCTCTTCTCCTCAGTTAGTTCGTCTCATCGATTACGAATTCCCGGGAATCGACCAGCATCATCATCATCATTCCGCCCGGGAAGATATTGTTGGTAGTGATCTCGCGCTCGTTGTGCGAGTGCCACATGAAAGCGAAGCCGGCCTCACTGCCGGGAGGGTTCGCGATAGTGCCCGAAGGGGGAGTAGATCCGGTCGCTCCGCAGTTCGGTGAATTACTCAGAGTGGCGCCGCTGTTCAAGCATCCCGTCGCCCGGGTTGTCGCGTTGGGACCAAGGTAAGGACTACCGCCGTACCATGCGCCGTTGGTCAGGATGTTCGCATCCGGCAATGTAGCCGGACCGCCGCCCGCGACATCGCCGAAGGGAGCGACTTGCAGCGGCTTGTTGTGATCCTGGCACCACTCGTAGTAATTAAGTTGCTTCTGCGCCGCAGCACCGGTGTTGTATCCGTTCGCGTCAGGAACGCACGAAAGTTTGGCAAGGGGATCAGGAGAACTCGGGTTATGGCCATAGGCATCCCAGTTCAAGCCTCTGCCCGTCCAGTAGAAGATTCCGTCCATGGCGAGTCCGGGTGTCGTGGTGGTGGTGAACAACAGAGGACCAGCCAGACTGTTGGCGTCACTCGCGCTCAGGATCAGGTTGCCGTCACGGCCCAGGATGCGCACATGGTTGCCGTGCTCGTGGAACGGATGCTGCCATCGTCCCTGGCCGATGATGCGCAGGAGAACTTGTTCACCCGGATGCATGTGCGGGTCGCCGTTATAGGGTTGGTGGGGATACTGAGGCGCGTAATTTGGATCCATGTCATCCGGCATCGAGCGCCCATTGATCATGAAATACGCCGGGTGATAAGGCTCGGTGGGAACGTTGAGACTGGTCGGGCACGGAACGGCACCCGGTACGCAAGTTGCAATCGCGTTGAGCTGCGCCAGAGCCTGCGAATGGATGTTCGGGTCCATCTCCGAAAACTGAAAGAGGTATTCGCGGTCGTAGCAGGATTTGGGGCTGTCGTAGGCAGCCGGCGCGAGTCGGAAATCTGTCTCTCCGAAATTTCCTTCGACGTTGAGATTGGCTGCTGCCAATCCAGAAGTGCACGCACTTGGAATGGAACTCGGGAGCACGATGACGGCGCCGAACAGACCCATCTCAACCTGCAGGTCGCCCTGCGTGCCGCTGTAGTAGGAGCGGGTACCGGGCGTTTGCGCGGTAATCGTGTAGACAACCGAGCTGCCTGGCGCTGCTTCTTGGGTCAGCAAACCCACCACTCCGCCCGATGTCGTCACGGTAAGGCCGGGGAAGAGAATCGATGTGTTGCCCGCCTGGGCCGGCAGGTTGTTCGTAAGCCGCACGGTGTAGGTCTGTCCCTCTGTCAGGATTAGCGTGGGCCCCGGGATCTGCATGGTTGAGCACCCGGTGTTGCTCATCGCGGGAGCAAAGGTTGGCGCGAAGGTGCTGGCGCAGCCGTAGCCCCACGAGTAGACCATCTGCCCGTCAGGCTGGCTGATGAACGCTGGCCCGGCGACGAGGTCGAAGCTGGGACTCGTCGTCGACGTGCTCGACGCACCCTTAATGCCAGGAGCCGCTGCAAAGGCGCTGATTGTGAGCATCATCGCCACTGCCACCATCGGCGTCAGAAGTCGTATCTTCAAGATCGCTTTTTTCATGTTCGTCGCCCTCATGGCTGCGCTCCTAATTGATGTGAACTTCGGTCATCAATCCGCCGAAGTTCTCTGCGTCGTTAGAGAGGTGGTCAAGATTGGGGGTATAGAGGTAGTAGACTTCGCCGGCCGTGTAAGCGGTTCCATCCGGCTTCAGTACACTCGTATCGAGGATTACGTCGAGCGATTCCCCGCCACCCAGAGTGATCGAATTAGTGTTGTAGTACATGTTATTGCCCGCCTGGTCGCGCAACAGCTTGGCGTTGTAGCCCACGACTTTCATTGGAATGCCGAGCGAAGCGAGCGTCTGATACTCAGTCACATCAAGATCCGAGATCCGCAGCAGCGCTTTCTTTCCCGCGGGGATGTTGATGATCGCTGGCAACGGCTGTGAGTAATGCATGGACCCGTCCACCGACTGCGTAGCCATAGGGCCGGGGGTCACGGTGTCGGGATAGCTGCGGCCATTGAGTAGGAAATACTTGTCTTTCATGTCGGTAAACCCTTCCGGGTTGAAGGTCATCCCGACAAAGTGGAAGTTGGGATCGAAGCCGTGAATCTGGAGCGGGTACTCGACGTCGTAGGCCGTACTGCCATCCCCGTCGTTGTAGGCATACATGCCTCCACCCGTGGCGGTGGTTTGTACTGCGGGCAGGGGATTGCTGCACAGGATGTCAGTGGCGGAGTTGCACGCGGTGCGCGAGTTCACCTTGCTGGGTCTGCAAGGCTGTGTAAAGCGAAGTGGTGCTCGGCACGCGATTTTGCCGCGGACGCACATAGATTTGTCCCACCATGCCCATCTGCAAGTGCTCAGGAGGCGTGATGTGGCAGTGCAAGAAGTAAGTTCCCGCATCGGGGGCGAGGTAGTAGTAAGTGAAGCTGCCGCCGATGTTGATGGCGACGGATGCGTCGGGCACGCCGTCATAGAAGGAAGAAGCGTTGGGATAGCCGTGGAAGTGAACTGTGTGCTGCTCGAACAGATCGGGCCGCATGATCATGCCCACGTTGGTGAGCGTGAGGAAGAATTCATCGTCCTCGTCAATGGCCATCATTGGTGCGGGAATGTTGCCGTTCATCACACCGACGTCCAGAATCGGGCGCGTATCCACGTGCCCATCGATTCCAGCAGGAAGGGAGACAGTCGCGCTTGTGGACTCGGTTACTTCAGCCAGGCCGGTGGTAGTGGCGGTGTAGGTGAAGGCTTGATTCGCCGAGAAAAACGGATTGACAACGTTGATCGCGGTGACTGTGTAGCTACCGTTGTAGCCAGTTGTATCCTGCCCGGCGATCGTGACTTTCTGCCCAACCGCTGCACCCAGGGGCGCATTGGTGACCACCGTGACTACGTTGCCCGCTTCGCTAATGTCGTAAATCGTAGCGACGTTCGCAATGTCGTTCGTCAGTCCAACCGCACCGTTGAATTTGAAAGTGCCAACGGTTCCCACCGAGTAAGGAGAGTCGCTCGCTCCATTCGTGGTTGCGGGATCACCCGGCTGCGGATAAGCATTTGGCCCGGTGTAGAGCGTATTGAATTCGCTGGGGCTGTCGGTGCCCGGCTGTCCGGCGGCAATTTTGGCCAGTCCTGACAACGGACCGAACGAGAACATGTAGGTCTGAGTTCCGTCAGCCATGGTCGCGTAGCCGTCGCCACCCGAAATCTGCTGGCACTTGATGGCGCCATTAGCGGCGATCGGCACCAGATATCCGACATTGCCGGCTGAGCCGCCGCAGCCGTTTGTCACGGTGCATTTGTATTGGGTGGGCGCCGTGTATGCCGGCTCCGAATCATTGTTGGCCGCTGGGTGGGTGATGGTGCTGGTCGGACATTGCACACGAAACGACTGAGCGCTGGCGGCGACGGTCGCAAAACAAACAAGAAGTATGGGCAACCACACCTGATGCGTCTTTCTCATGACTGTACGGCCTCCTTCTGAACCTGGGGCGCAGACAGCGCCTCGTTGCAGTAGCTGAGAGATCGAAGAAGAACAGGGGAGGGCTGCAAACCAAAGGGCACACGTGTATCACCCGGGCTGCTGCTCAGCTCTCGTTCTTCAACCGTTCACCCGCAGAACGGTTGATCGTGATCTGGGGGATGGCTGGCGACGAACGAGTAACGTGAACCTGCTACGGTCTTTCTGCGTGCTCAATGGTGCAATTTGTTTGGGGGAGTCGCAGACCTGGGGGGATTAGGCCTGACAAGTGCTTGACTCGGGAGCAGAGTAAGTCAGTAACGAACGAGCGTCTACAGTCAAATTGATGTAGTTAGTGAAGAAATTAGAATCCACACTCACGAGTGAGTGTACGGAGGGGCAGCTCATCGTCTGTCCTGTTGGACACCTTCGGCATCACTGCACTGGACTGAGCAGTCTTGCAGGGAGGGGAACTGCGGTCATACTTGGTGCGCACCATACCGACGCTCTTCCAGAGAAGAGACACTAGCTGGCCTTGGCGTTGCACACCGGTCTTCGCGAATAGATTGGCAAGATGCATGCGAACGGTCGAGGGACGAATCTCCAGATCGGTGCAACAGTCGTCGACTGACTTTCCTTTCATGAGCAAGTTAGCCAGACGTGCCTCGCACGAAGTGAACCCAAAAAGCTCGCGCAAGCCCGCCTCTGTGTCGTGCTCCGGCAACTCCGGGTCCCACACAAAAACGAGAACAGACGGCGACGCTAAATCAGATGAAGAGGCTCTGTTCTTGAGGGAACGCACTAGCAGGGTAAACGGCCTTTTGCCTGAAGGTCGCCGGATGGCAAGGATCACATCCTTAGTTTCTGATGTATCAGGCTGCGCGGCCTGTGATGCCTGTTGCATGATGCGAGGCAGGGACGGATTGGACCATTTGCTGACGGGCTGGAGGATGCCCTGGTCAGTGACTTCCAAACCATCGCGCGACAACAGAATCTGTTCTGCGGTCTGGTTGGCAAAGAGTACACGCCGGGCGCCATTGGTCACGGCCACGCCGATGTTTAGCATCTCGAGAGCCTCGAGCCCAGCTGCAAGAATGTTAGAGGTCTCTTGACTAGACTGGGGCACACGGTTGATTGGGGCCGCGGGATTCGTCGCTATCTTTGAAGTCGCCATGGGTAATCGCTTGTCTCGAAGTCCGTGCTAATCGGAAGCACCGTACAAGATGAAGGCCCTAGTGCACGCCTTCACGATAGTTGTGGCTTTCTCCCCAATGTTCGGAAGTGCTGACGAGGCGCAGAAGTGGTGCAACCCCTTCTTCGTCGATCGCATGCGCAACGTCCAAGAGAAGCAACAGTGTCATCGAACTCGATCTAGCAGTTGTCGTAGACGGAAACGGACGAGCCAGGAGGGTTAAAGGCGTCCGTTCGGAGGTTCGACGAACCTTCACCGAAAGGCATCCACGGCTCGGCACGTCCGCTGCGTTGGATGCGCGCGAGCAACGACCCACCACGTCAACCAGTATCTGCGACGCTTCATCCGTTTCAAGCAGACGTCCTTCGGAATTCAGACACAGGCCGTCTCGGGTGCCCAGGATATCGAGGAAAGTCTGATTCGCGATAAGCATCTGACAAGATGCATCGCAGACCGCTACGCCGATGCCGAGCAGGTCAGGTGCTTGCCATCCAGCCAATAGTGCTCGTTGCTTATCCGTCGAAATATCTTTGCCTCTCTTCACGACACTCCCTCTCTCTTGCGATGCAAGTTCGCTTTCGTTGATGGCAGCATCTTTATGGGGATAAGTCTGGGCGCAATTGTGAGGGAGGAACGCAATAAACACTGGCTGATGAACCCAAACTAAGCCGGAGTGTAGGATCAGAGTGGGGAGCGGTCAAGGCGCGGAGGAGGGAAATTACGTCGAGTTTACGACTTTTGCTATAAGCATGGTTGCAGTCAAAAATGTAAAGCGCCTTTACACCGCATGGCGACACGTAAAGAATGTTTTACTTCGGCGTAGCGGGTTCAGGGCGAGATTCACACGGTGAGATGGACTGCAGGAAGCGCTATGAATCTCGAGAGCCAACGAATTTGTAGCCGACACCTGCCACCGTAAGGATGAATTCCGGATGTTTAGGGTCGGCCTCAAGCTTGTTGCGCAGACTCGCGATATGCATGTCGACCGTGCGGGTCAGCGTATTCGAGTCGTATCCCCAAACGGAGCGCAGAATTTCGACGCGCGGAACCGTTCCACCTGCCCGCTCAATCAGGTAGCGCAAGAGCTGGAATTCCCGCGCCGAAAGGTAGACGGGGTTTCCTGCGCGCGTGACTTCGCTACGTCGAATATCGACCTGTATGGCTCCGAACTGGTGTACACCGTGGCCTGCACGGATCGGAACGCGGCGCAACAAAACCTCAATACGGGCAACTAGTTCGGCGGCCTTGAAAGGTTTGGTCACGTAATCATCACCACCCAGGCGCAGCCCAATCACTTTATCCGTGGTCTGATGCCGAGCGCTTAGAAACAGGATAGGCGTCGCCAGCCCAGCTTGCCGAATGTCACGGCAAACGTCGAACCCGCTGCGGTCTGGCAACATCACGTCAAGGATGATCAAGTCAAATGGAGACCCGGTGGCTTTCTCAAACCCGTCGGTCGCATCGTTAGCCGTGTCCACGACATAACCTTCGCCGCGCAGGCGGACACTCAGCGTTGATCGCAGGGCCTGCTCGTCCTCTACAATCAGTATGCGCTCCTTCATGAATTTGACCTCGTTTTCGTCTCCGCCAGCATAGGAGAAGCATTTGCTTCTTCAGTAACCGGTAAGTGTAGTGTGAAGACGCTGCCCATGCCCACTTCACTCTCCACAGACAGGCGGCCACCGAACGCTTCAGCGTTTCGCTTCGCAATTGCGAGACCGAGACCGGTTCCACGAATCTGAGCGGCAACCGCGCGTGGACTGCGATAGAAGGGTTGAAAAATTTGCGTCAATTCTGCACTCGCAATGCCGGTTCCGTGATCTGCCACGCTGACTCGTACCTCGGGACGGCCATCCTGGTCAATTCCAGTCTCCCCCGAAATTCCGATCCAACGTTTCTCCTCACTATATTTGACCGCGTTGATGATCAAATTCTGTAGCGACTGTGTCAAACCTGAAAAATCCCCGATCACGCGCGGTAAGTCCGAAGGCACATGCGTTTCCACCTGGAATCCAACCCTTTGAAGTAGTTCGGAAGTATTTCGCAATGCAGAGTCGACCAGCGTGGTTACCTGGATTACGGAAGAATCTCGTTGCCGTGCGCTCTTGGAAGTTGATGCAAACCGAAGCACCTGATCGACCAGTTCCATCAATTGGCTTGCCTGCTCTGAAATCACTGAGCCTTGCTCCATAAACGCCTTGCGGCCTTCTGGCAAACCGTCGCGCACGTTCTCGCCTGCGGAGAGAATGACGGCCAGGGGCGTGCGCAATTCGTGGGACACGGAGGCAACGAAGTCCATCTGGAGGTTCGCGAGTTTCTGGGCATGCTGACTGGCAATGACCACCATGACCATGCTTGCCGCCAGCAGCAAGAGCACGGCACCCCCGGTGAGCAAGTTGCTCCTCCACACTTGATTGACTGCAGCATCGAATCTGCCCCGCCGGTTCTGCAGAACGAGCGCCCACGGTCCTTCGCTTGATGTTTTCCGGATAACAGGAAACCAGACGGGGCTTGAAAAGTCGCGCCAGTCTTCAACTTCACGACCCGAAGGAGTTGGCGGGGTTTGCGAAACGTACCCTTTGAAAGTTGCCGGCGTTGGCCCGAAGATATTCATCACAGCATCAGACGTACTGTCGATGCGCGTACCAAATCCGGCATCAGACGAATAGAGCACCTTCGTCGTCGCTCCTCGCGCGATGACGGCCGATTTGTATTCGAGGCCCTGCGCACCGCTGAAGTAACGTCGCATCAGTCCCGGAAGAATTCGGTTCTGAATTGTCTCGAGATTCAGTACGACTACGACCCAATCCACCGGGTCCGCACTGCTCAAGGCCTTGGTATCGACGGCGCCATGAAGTGTGTAGTGAAAAATAGGGTGAACCAGCGCGGGAACATGTTCGTCAAATTGCCAACCGGTCTCGGCATTGCTGCGGAGGGAATACGAAGGGGAGGGAATGCTGTCAGTCGGGCGGTAAGCTTCATCGTTTGGCGCGCCGTTTGCCCACGTCCGCAGCGCCGTCCTTAAATTCGACGAGTTCCTCTCCAGGTGAGCCAGGAGCGATTGCAGTTCAAACGGTACCGCGGAATTCTCGATTCGCTCCTTCTCCGCGTTCAACCTGAGCAGCTTCGGTTCCGCGGGCCGGCTCGTCTCCCAAATGTAGATTTCCTGAACTAAATCACGATTTGTATAAAGCTGATCGGGCAGATACGTTGTGTTTGCTGTCTTCCCCCATTTCGCATAACGATGAAGGTAGTCTTCCCAACTGTCGCGCTCGCCTGAGTCCGGCCCGATCTGCAAGGCCACGCAGACATTTGAAAATTCTCCGTAAAAATCGAGGTGCCATTTGATCATCAACGATTCGAGATCGGCCGCAACCCGCACCTCGGAAACTTTTTTGATCTGTGTGCTCCAGCGGTACTGGAGGGTTCCCAGGATCACAAGCAGGATGCCGATCCCCGCTAATACCGGAATCCAGAAATAGGGCGACGATCGACTTTGGAACGTCGAGGGCTCTCTGTGGCTGCGTGCGCGTCGATTAAGGATGGAGCTTAACCGGCCCAATCAGTACCCCGTGTGTTTGTTGCAACGGCAATCCGTTTTAAAGCGCCCACATAAGGTGAAGGTGTCTTAACGTTGACAGCGATTTTAGCTATTGGCAAGTTCAAAAAAGGAATGGCTACCGACAGGACGCAACCTCCGGACTTATGGTTGCTCGACCATCCTTACAAATATGGTAAATGGCATTCGATCTACTATCTGCAGGCTAGTAAAGCGTCGTTGTCCGCATCATCGATAATGCTTGCCCGGATGATGCCGGGAGCGCCAGTTCCAAACCGACAAAACGAAGACGCCTGTCGTGCGTCGGGGCGAACAGTTTACGCGGGCTCGATAGCCTTTAACATGCTGCGAGAGAAAGGCTTCAGTTTTTCAACAGGGCCGCCATGCTAATTGGCTCGGATAGTCCCTTCCAATTGATAGCGCGGGAAACAGTATCGTTGTGCTCGAGCGCTTTCACGACCGATTGTACGATCTTGACGACGTGCTCCAGTGCGAATGCCTCCCGATGATAAGCAGCAGATCCAATAAGGAGTCCTTTGATCGCGGAAAACTCCAGGCACATGAACACATATTCGTTCAGGGGATTGGAAGGCAATGAACCACTCTTGGAGAACGGAAAACGAGCTCGGAAGACATGGTTTACAAGGTAGTTTTCCATCAGGTAGGGATGGCGCTTCATAAATGGGCTGTAATACTTGGCGTAGCCTTCGGCGTAATGGCCTACGCAGCTTTCGAGCGCGGCCACTTCACCGTGATGCAGGCCAGCAAGAAAATCCCGCAGACACTCCTGCAAGCGGTACTGCTTAGGCCCGCGGGTTGCAAAGAAGCTGTTTACGGTTTCTAACAACATCGATACCTGTGCTTCCAATCGAACGGGAACGCTTTCCATGGTTTTGCGCAGCCCACCGTCGACCGCAATCTGGGCGTAATCGCGCAGCAAGAATGGAATTTGGTCGACGCTCCCGCCTTCTATTAGTGCTGCCAACTTCTTGCAGAACATGCCCAGGAGGAAAAGTCTCTCCCACAGGTCGTAAACACGATCCAGCAGCAGGAGCAAACACAATTCGCGAATTTCCCAAACGTAACGCATGGCGGCTAGGTCGGGACGTGTTAAGGAGGTAGGGATCGTTAGGAGCCGGTCGTATCCCCTTCGCCCCTCGCACTTGCGGTAGCCGGGAAGCAAGTCCGGCGCGAGCAGCACCAGTCGTGCCGCCTCGGGACAGGAGAGCACTAGCGGCTTTTCGATCAAGCCGTCGATCCTTCGTGATATCCGGGGATAATTCGCGCAGGTTCCGGAAAGGTAGCTTTCTCCGTAGTCGCGGTGAATCGTGCAAAGACTGTCTTGCGAAAAGAAGGGGCATCGCGCTGCGGCATCCAGATTGATGCGCGCATGGCGGCCCTCGCCTTCTGCAATCACGGTAAAACATTCCCTCAGCCGCGGTTGCATCGCGGGTAAGGATTCGTATTTCTGATAGGTCGTTCGGTCAATCGTAACGTCCCACCCCGAACAGCACGCATCCTCACAAGCGGCGCCAATGCACCGAAATTGCTTTGCATATTGAGGCCTAAGACGATCCAGCATTTTCTAATCTTGGTTGACTGCCCCGTTTCTGCTGCAGGATGATGACCGAGGCCATCTGAACGCCATGCACTTTGGTATCAGGTTGCTGTTCTCCACGGTGTCGACATTCGGAATCAGCCTCAATAAAGTTCTCGTGATCAGTCGTCCGATCTCTTTCCTGCAACCAGGCTCCCCTCACCAAAGTGCTGATACCTTCGCCGATTGTTCTACTGCCGGGGTTGGGTGAGACTTGTGCAACGGGGTGAGGCACCCTTGAAAGCCACGGGCCATAGTTTGCTTCAAATTGAATGCTTGACGGTTACGTACTCGCAAGAGCACGGAACGCCCGTGCGTGCCCTGGAAAAAATCAATCTGTCGGTCGCTCCCGGTGAAATCGTCGGCATCCTGGGCGAATCGGGATGCGGTAAGAGCACCTTGGCCAACGCCACTGTCGGCCTGCTACCCAGATCAGCTGCCATCGATAGCGGAAGAATTATGTTTAAGGGTGTCAATCTTCTCAAGATGTCTGAGGCACAACTGCGCACGATTCGAGGGCACAAAATCTCTCTCGCGCCCCAGGAACCAGCGCTCGCTCTCAACCCGGTGATGACGGCAGGAGCCCAGATCGGAGAAGTTCTGAATGCGCACCTACGTCTGGGGCGTAAAGAACGCCAGGCACGGGTGGTTGACCTATTGGGACAAATGGGCTTTGACACCCCGGGGGAAGTTGCTGCCGCATATCCGCACCAACTGAGCGGAGGGCAGCGCCAGCGGATTGTGCTCGCCCAGGCCATTGCATGCGAGCCGGAGCTATTGATCGCCGACGAACCTACCAGCAAACTCGACGTTAGTCTGCGGTCCGAAATCACTAACTTGCTGTCGCAACTTCACCGAAAGCATGGCATGGCGATCCTGCTCATCAGCCACGACGTGCCTCTGGTAGCGTCCTTGGCAAGCCAGATCGTACTCATGTACTCCGGCCGCGTGGTCGAATGCAGTCCGCGTGCGGATATGGTTGCGCGGCCCCTTCATCCATACGGCCAGCAGTTGCTCGAGTTGGCAAGATCATCAAGCGTGATGGCTGCCGGAGTCCGGCCTGTCTTATCTGTTATCGATCGCGATCCACCGGGAGGAGCAGCCAACGGCTGCTGCTTCGAGCCGCGATGCGGGGAACGAATGTCCAAATGCGCGGAGAGCGCTCCTCGAGATGTCCAGCTGGAACCCGCGAGAACCGTGAACTGCTTCAAGTATGGCGAATAGCTTGCCAAGCGAAAACGCAGATGTCGAGCCGCTGTTGCGCGTAGAAGCCTTGTCGAAGCGTTATGTTTCGGGTGGGCGCTGGTTCAAACGTGCACCCGTCGCAGCCATAAGCGACGCTGCCTTTCAGATTCGAACCGGGCAGACGCATGCGCTGGTGGGAGCTTCCGGGTGTGGCAAATCCACGGTGGCAAGGTGCGTTGCGCGGCTTGAACGTCCGGACTCAGGTCGAATCTGGTTTGACCAGCAGGAGATTACGCATCTTGTGGGGCGGGCATTGCTCCCGATCAGAAAGAACGTTCAGCTGATCTTTCAGGATGCCGTGACGTCGCTGAATCCAAGATTTTCTGCGGCCGAGGCTATCGAGGAGCCGCTGCTAATCCAAGGGTGCGAGCGTTCCGAGCGAAGGCACATTGCCGAATCAGTCATGAAGGAAGTGGCTCTCTCATCGTCCTCGCTGGATCGACCCATCATGCATTTCAGCGGCGGCCAGCGGCAAAGGTTGGCGATTGCGCGTGCGCTCACGACGCGCCCGAAGTTGCTGATATTGGATGAGGCATTTACGGGACTGGATCTTTCAACGCAGGCACAGATTGCGAGTCTGCTCTTAGAACTACAGGCAGCACATGCTTTGAGTTACTTACTGATATCGCATGATCTTGCATTGGTAGCGAGTATGGCTGATACGGTGGCGGTCATGGCGCACGGCTATGTCGTCGAGAATCGCTCTATACGAGAACTCATCGCGGATCCACGCCATGAAGAAAGCAAGAGAATGATTGCCTTAACCCGAGCAGCGGAATTGGAACTCGCCTTCAAGGCCGGAGCATCCGTCTGATCTTGCAATCGTTGTCTTGTCGCAGGTTTTGTCCGCTTCGTGACCTCATTTCTTCCACTAGTCTCAGCCTTGATCCGCATGCAGCCGGACGACCTTCCGCCCCTACTCACTAAAGCTAACGCACTCGAGCCTTAAGAACGTTTAACCCCGCCCTGATCCAATCAGATCTGGGCAACTACGCATGACCTAAGTAACCGCCACCAACTGCGAAGGCGTGTCTTGCGCCGATGAAGGAAGTGCAACTTCGCATAGAGCGGGGGTGTCGTGGACGACATTACGCCTGAGTTCTTAATCGAGAGCAACGAGAATCTTGCAAGTCTCGATCAGCAAATCGTGCAGCTGGAGCAAAACCCTTCTGACGCGGGACTGTTGGCCAGCATCTTTCGTACGATGCACACCATCAAGGGTACCAGTGGAATGCTGGGATTTTCGGCAGTGGAGGGAGTCGCGCATCTTGCCGAAAGTCTTTTGAGTCAAGTGAGGGGCGGGACGCGCTCTCACGCCTGCCTTAACCTCGCTGATCCTGAAGGCGGTAGATGCTATCAGAACAGAATTGGTGTCGATCGAGGCAGCAGGCAAGGAAAGAGGCGTTTCACATGAGACTTTCAAAAAGAAGTTGGCCAGTGCCTGCGACGCCAAGGACCAGAGTCCAACCCTCCCTGACCGGCAAGCGCTGGATGAGCACCCGGTATCGACTGCCGATCTCGAGGCAGGACAGCGCAATCTCGCGGAAGATTCGACGATTCGAGTACAGCGGGAACGATGGAAAGACCGCGGCTCTGAAGAAGCGAAGAAGATGGTCTCGGCCCCCTCCCAAAAATGCGGGATGAAGTTGTCGATCGAAGGCTATGGCGACGGAATGGTTTCGTTAATTACATAGCCGCGAACTGCAAGCCGATCCCCAGACTTCGGCAACGCTTCCGACCCTTTTCAGGCAGCCTTGGACTCGTCGCAAAGATGCTGGTAGTACTCCCGCCCGCGCTGATAGCCGCGTGTGAAGGGCGCTTCCACGTCGACGCCTGGGTACTGCCGCTCAAGTTCTTCGACCCGGTTGGCCATCTCCGCAGACACCTGGTCAAACTCCATACAACGCGTGCGCGCGTGCTGGGCAGCCTCGAAACCCATCCGGTAAAACTTCTCGTCATCGTTGAAGTGACGCCCGGTCTCCGAATAATGCTCCTGTTCCGCACTGCGCAGACCAATCCACCACTGCTCCCGAGCAGCATCGATGGCTTCAGCGCCGGTGGCTTCGAACGACTTGCGAAACTGGTCCGCTACCTCGGAATCTTTGGCCAACGCAATCACGACGCTATGCCCCTTGCGCAGCGCGTCTTCGTAAACAAAGAGCTCATCTTCCGGCACTCCGCTACTCAGATTGTTATCCAGCGACTCGCCGGCTACGGCGCCGACTCCTGCTCCCGCTGCGGTAAGGACAGCCGCTCCCAGCAGACCTAGTGCGGTCACGGGGCCGACTCCAGGAATGATTGCGACCAGAACTGCTCCCGAGAGCCCGGTAGCTGCGCCCACCACTGCGCCGATAGCCTTCCCGATGCCTGGCTGTTCCGCCGCGTCGCTCGCCACTGAGGCGGGTTGTGCCTGCGTCTTGGACCCGGGCGTTAGCAACGTAATCTTGTCCGCCTCTGTGCCCTGTGACTTCAGAGCTGCCACGGCGCGCTCAGCTTGCGCTTGCGACGAAAAAATTCCGGTCACCGCTTGCATAGGAAACTCCTGACGACGCTGATTCGATGGAGAATGATCTTCGGCTCAGCCACGCATCCTTTGCCATACGGCAATTACCGTAGGAAGGCAGGGAGATTGCCAACGGGAGATCCCGCTCGAGACGGATGTGATGAAAAAACCGGGAAGGCTGCGGTGTGCAAATAGAAATGACGCGCCCAGCGAATCAGTGCGGGCGGTGGCGTGCTTCGAAGATTTGCTGCTTCACATTTTCTCCTCTTGCCTCCTCTATTAACTCATTGCTGATCTCGAAAAATCGATTCCCGCTGACGACACTTCCTTCCTGCTGTACAGGAATTCCAGCAGCATGCATCACATAAATAAGGTAGCTCCCCATGGTCGGAGAATTTGCATGCAAATGCGCATCCTTCGCTTGCATCGAACGGACATCACGTCAGGCTCGGGACAGGAATGTTCGCGGACAGAAAGATGCCAAAGAGTGGGGGACTCTGCGCTTCATCGCTACTATTTGTGACCGTCAGCGTTTTTGTTGCTGTTGGGCAAGACCAAACTCCTCAAAAGCAACTGCCACCTGCCCCACCTACGCAACAGGAGTCGCCTGAAAAGAAGGAACCAACTCCCGCCAGGCAACAAGCGCCCAAAACAGCTCCCCAGGTGGAAGAAGTCCTGCCCGCCTACGAAGGTCAGAATGTGGCAGCCATCGAAGTAGCCGGCCGGCCCGGGCTCGACGAATCGCAACTCCTTCCTCTTCTCGTTCAGCACAAAGGCGAGGCATTTTCGAAAAGCAAAATTGACCAGAGCATGGCTGCTCTAAAAAAAAGCGGGGCGGCCAAGGAAATTGAACTCGATATCCGGCCCGAGCCCGAGGGAATTCGCGTCATCTTCGTCTTACAGCCCGCCATGTATTTCGGGATCTATGAATTCCCCGGCGCGGAGCGGTTCGCGTATTCCCGCCTACTGCAGGTTTCGGACTACCCTCCGCGAGGGGCATACAACGCCACCGATGTCGCGCGAACCCAAGAATCGGTGACCAAATTCTTTCAGCAAAACGGCTACTTCGAAGCCCAAGTGCGCCCCGAATCAAAAACTGACGAAGTGCATGGACTCGTGAACGTGATCTTTCACGTCACTCTGAAGCGGCATGCCAGATTCGGAGAGGTCGTCCTCAATGGCGCGCCACCCGCAGAAGAAAAGAAACTCGAACACGATTTGAGGTCCTGGCGGGCGCGCATTCAGGGCGCTGCCATCCGGCCGGGGAAGTCGTACTCATTTCGTGCAGTCCAAAAAGCGACTCGATACCTCGAGTCGCAGCTCATCAAGTACGACTATCTGGGAAGCCGCGCCCTGTTTGAAGGCGCCGAGTACGATCCTTCCAATCACCGCGCTGATATCCACTTCAAAGTGACCACCGGCCCGCCCGTGCACGTGAAGATCGAAGGTGGTCACGTCTGGGCCCGCACCCGTCGCAAGCTGTTGCCGATCTATCAACAGGCAGGCCTTGATCCCGAACTCATTCAGGAAGGGCGCCGCAACCTGATTTCATATTTTCAGGCCAAGGGATACTTCAATACCCAGGTGAACTCCAAGATTGAAACCTTGCCTACGGGCGAGCAAGTCTCGTATTTCATTGTGAAAGGTCCACGGCGAAAAGTAGCGGACGTTGAGATTGTCGGGAATCAGACTCTATCCAGCAAGGATTTAGCTGGGCACGTCAAAGTCGAGAAGGGAAGATTCCCGATTATTTCGCGCGGAAAATTCAGCGAACAGCTGGTGCGGACCAGCGCGAACAATCTGAAGCGTGTGTACGAGTCCGAAGGTTTCAGCAGTGTCCTGGTGACGCCGGAAGTCTCCGAGAAAGGCGGCAACGTCAGTGTCAAGTTTCGAGTGAATGAGGGTCCCCGTGATCTGGTTGAATCCCTGCAACTGCTAGGAAACAACGCGGTCCCCGAGTCCGCGCTTGCGCCCCAGGGACTGAAGGTGGCGGAAGGGCAACCTTACTCCACCAAGAAAGTGGACGAAGATCGCAACCAGATTGTCGCGCAGTATTTGCGAATGGGGTATCTGAATGCCAGCTTCCGCGCAACTGCGCGGGCAACTAGCAAGGGTTCCCATCGACTGAATGTCACCTACAGCATCACTGAGGGACCGAAGGTCATGGTGGACTCAGTGGTGACCCTCGGACGCCGCGTGACTCGGCAGTCGTTGATCGACAAAACCGTTCGGCTGCCATTGGAGCAGCCCTTACGCGAAGATGACCTCTTCCGGGCAGAAGGCCGTCTCTACGGTCTGGGGGTCTTCGATTGGGCGCAGATTGACCCGCGCCGGCAGATCACCACGCAGACCGACGAAGATGTGCTTGTAAAAGTTCATGAGTCACGCTTGAACGAGTTGAAGTACGGTTTCGGTTTCGAAGTCATCAACCGTGGCGGAAGCATTCCGAGCGGGACTGTCGCTGTCCCAGGATTGCCTCCAGTATTTCTGCCCTCCAGTTTCAAGACGAGCGAGAAGACATTTTGGGGTCCCCGCGGCACCCTGCAGTACACGCGCCGCAACTTCCGGGGACTAGGGCAGACGATCGCGTTTTCGACACTGGGGGCGCGGCTTGTGCAGCGGGCCTCTGCCTCTCTCGCCAATCCCTATTTCCTCGGCACCATCTGGAGTTCCACGTTCACGTTGTCGGGCGAGCGCAACAGCGAGAATCCTGTCTTCACTTCGCGGCTGGGGGACTTCTCATTCCAGTTGCAGAGGCCGTTGAATGCGGACGCGACCCGGCAGCTGACATTGACCTACAGCGTCCGCCAAACACGTCTGGCCAACCTGCTCATCCCTGCGCTGGTGCCGCCCGAAGATCGAGGCGTGCGCCTGTCGGGGCCGACCGTAACTTATTCGCGGGACACACGCGACAACCCTTTGGACGCTACCAAGGGAATTTACGAAACCGCCGAACTTGATGTGAATCCGACGGCGCTGGGTTCAAGCGTGAGCTTTGCCCGGCTGCGCGGCCAGGCAGCGTACTACAAAGATATCGGCAAGAAAATCATTTGGGCGAACAGTGTGCGCGTCGGGATCGAACAGCCGTTTGCGGGCAGCCACGTTCCTGTGAGCGAGTTGTTCTTTTCGGGAGGGGGCAGCACTCTTCGCGGATTTCCGCTGAATGGCGCGGGACCGCAGCAGCAAATCCCGGCTTGCGGAAATCCATCAGACCCCTCGACCTGCGCGCTGATCCGCGTCCCCACCGGTGGAAGGGAACTTTTCATCATCAATTCCGAATTTCGAATTCCCGTGCCCATTAAGAAGGGACTGGGGATCGCTGCCTTCTACGATGGGGGCAATGTGTTTCAACACATCGGTTTTCGGGATTTCGGATCGTCTTATACCAACACTGTCGGTATCGGCCTGCGCTATGCAACTCCCGTGGGCCCCGTGCGAATTGATATCGGACACAACTTGAATCCGCTTTCTGGAATTAAAGCAACGCAGATTTTCATTACCCTGGGGCAGGCATTTTGAACGCATTACCACAACCGCCATTTTCGAGTCGACCTCCACAACGACCCACAGCTGTGCCTGGCCGCGCCACTCGCCGACCTCGCTGGTTGAAGGTGGCGGGATGGACGTTCGCAGTTTTGTTGCTGCTGATCCTGTGCCTGGCCGTGACAGCAGCATTCTTAATTCGCAGCCCACGTGTTCACGCGTACCTTATTCAGACGGTTCAAAGCAAAGCGACGGCGGCCCTGAATACTCCGGTGCATTTCCGGGATTTTTCATTTCACTTGTCAGGATTGAATCCGAGCGTCGATGTGTATCAAGTCACGGTTGAGGGCGCATCTCCCCACAGAGATACTCCGCTTGTACAGGCCGACCAGTTGCACCTTGAGGTGACCGTCGCGTCTCTTTTGCGCCGCTCGTGGTACGTGAACGACATTCGCATCGAGCATCCTGTGGTGCGTGTGCTCGTCGATCGCCAGGGTGCCACCAATCTGCCAGCGAGGGAGAAGTCTTCCCCTACAAGCAGTCCGACTAACATCTTTGATCTGGGAGTTCGGCATTTCCTGATCGAGCACGGCGTGCTCTATTACAACGACCGCAAGAGCGATTTATCGGCAGATGTGCAGCAACTACTCTTTCAGTCCCACTTCGATGTGACGGACAAGCGCTACTTGGGCAATCTTTCGTACCGGGAAGGCCACGTACAACTTGGCGACGCCAGCCCGCTTCCCCACAGCCTCGATGCGAACTTCGTGGCGACTCCCCAGGAATTCTCTCTGCAGAACACGCGGGTGACCGCAGGCAAATCGCGGCTCTCGTTCTCGGCGAAGATAACCGACTACGCTAATCCCAGGATGGAGGGCGACTACAACGCCGCAGTGGACTCCGGAGAGGTCCGCCGGTCCCTGCGCAACCCGAATCTTCCCGAGGGAACGCTCCTCCTGAATGGCAAGTTTTCGTATGCAAGCCAGGCGAATCGTCCCATGCTCGCAGTTGTAATGCTGAAGGGCAACGCGAGCAGTAATGCCTTGACGTTCAGTAGCGGCAACATACGCATCGCTGCCCGCAGTTTTGCTGCGGACTATTCATTGGCGCATGGCGATGCGACCGTTACGGGACTTCGTGCCGATGTGCTGGGTGGCCGTCTGGATGGCCGGGTCTCGATGCGCGATCTCACGGGCGCAATGCAATCGCAGCTTTCGGCTTCTCTACACCAACTCTCCCTCGCGCAATTGCAGAGGACGCTGGCTCCCAACTCGGCGTCGAGCGCGGACGTTGAAGGATCGGTCAATGCAACCGCCTCGGCGAACTGGGGTAAGTCGGTGGAAGATTTGGTGGCCCGTGCCGACGCTGCCATCCAGTCCGCTGTGAAGGCACCCCATGGCGGAGCGGGAACGCCCGTCAATGGCGTGCTTCATGCGACTTACCGTGGCCGCACGCAAGAGTTATCTGTTGAGAATTCCGTTCTGCGCGCTCCCCATACAACTCTGACCATGAACGGAACGGCCAGCAAGAATTCGGCTCTCCAACTCGAGTTGCGCTCGGACCAATTGCACAGCCTTGAAGAATTGGCTATGGCATTCCGCCCCGCGGATGCCGCGCCCTTGGGTCTTTACGGTCGAGCCAGCCTGACTGCGAAGGTTCAGGGTTCCACCAGCAGCCCGCGGATCACCGGGGAACTTGCCGGCACCGATCTGAAGGTGAGAGGCAGTTCGTGGAAATCTTTGCGTGCGAATCTCGCCGCAAGCCCCTCGGAAGCGAGAATTGAGCGAGGAACGCTGGAGCCGGCAAACCAGGGACAGATTCATTTTGATCTGGCGACCAGCTTAAATAAATGGTCATTTGGAGATTCCAGCAACTTCCATGCTTCATTGAATGCCTCCAGAGTGAATGTCGCTGAGCTAGCGAAGGCGGCGGGAGTCACCACGCCGGTTACCGGCGACCTCACGGCAGATGTAACCGTACGCGGGACGCCCTCGGCGCCAGTTGGTCACGGTACCGTGCATCTAGGAACATCGAAAATTGCAGGTGAGCCGCTGCGATCCGCAGACCTCAAATTTGAAGGCAACGGCTCGCAAGTCATGGGCAATCTTCAGATCGAATTGCCCAGCGCAGGCTCAGCCACGGCCACAGTTGAATATCAACCGAAGCCGCAGGCATACAAAGCAAGCTTACGTGCAGTTGGGATCAAGCTGGACCAACTCGAGACTTTGAAGGCGCGCAATCTGCGGGTAGCTGGTGTTCTGAACGCAACCGCGAACGGGCAAGGCACTTTGAGCGATCCCCAGATGCAGGCTCAACTGGAGATCCCGCAGCTGAACATTCGCGATCAAATCATCAAAGGCCTGAAGTTTCAAGGCGCGGCTGCCAACCACAAAGCGAACTTCACGCTCGACTCAGAAGTCATCCAATCCTACGTGCGAGCTCGCGGCGAGGTAGCTCTCAGCGGGCAATATGACGCGAACATGAGCATGGATACTCAGGCCATTCCGTTTGCGCCCTTGCTTGCCGCGTACCTCCCGTCGCAGGCCGAGAATATTTCAGGTCAAACGGAACTCCACGCCACGCTGCGGGGACCGTTGAAAGATCGCAATCGACTGGAGGCCCACCTGGTCGTGCCCCAGTTCTCTATGAACTACAAGAAGACCATTCAAATCGCGGCCGCCTCACCCATTCGAGCTGACTATGCCAACGGTATGCTCGAGGTGCAGAGGTCGACGATTCGTGGGACAGCTACCGAGATTAACTTCCAGGCGCGCATCCCCACCGCGAAGGACGCCCCAATTTCTCTCTACCTGCGCGGCGGCGTCGACCTGAGATTGGCGCAATTGATCAGTCCCGACATCACCAGCGGCGGACAAGTGCAATTCGACATCGACTCCTTCGGCAGCCGTGCTGATCCCAACGTCCAGGGACAGGTGAAGATCATCAACGCCAGCTTTGCGACCATAGACACCCCGGTCGGCCTGCAGCAAGGCAATGGTGTCCTAACGCTTACCAGGGATCGTCTGAACGTCACCCAATTTAATGGCAAGGTTGGGGGCGGCGACGTATCGGCAAGTGGTGGAGTCATCTACCGACCGGCCTTGCGGTTCGATCTGGGCCTCAAGGGACAAGGCGTGCGCATTCTGTACGCTCAATCGGTTCGCACGACCCTCAACTCGAACTTGTCCTTGAGCGGAGATTTTTCAAAGGCGGTCTTGCAGGGACAGGTCGGGATTGAGGATCTTTCTTTCACCGAAAATTTTGATCTGATGGATCTCATGAACCAGTTTGGCGGCGAGGCGACTCCACCTCCGGCCGAAGGGTTCACTCAGGATCTGCGTCTGCAGATCGGAATCACGACGCCCGGAGGCCTGAACCTGTCCAGCCGCACCCTAAGCGTCGCCGGCAATGCCAACTTGCAGGTGCACGGTACCGCTGCCCAACCCGTCCTGTTAGGACGCATGAACCTCAGCAACGGCGATCTCATCTTTTCCGGCAATCGCTACATCCTGCAGGGAGGCACAATCGATTTTCGAAATCCTTCGCGCACCGAACCGGTGCTCGACATGGCAGTGAATACCACCATCGATCAGTACGACATTCAAATGCGATTCTGGGGGCCCGCCGATCACTTGCATACCAACTATGCTTCGGATCCGACATTACCGCCCGCGGATATCATTAATCTGATTGCCTTCGGTAAGACGTCAGAGGCGTCTGCCAACAATCCCACGCCTTCGGGCAGTCTGGGTGCGGAGTCGCTGGTAGCATCGGGCGTGAGCAATCAAGTCACAAATCGCATCGAGAAGTTAGCAGGGATCTCGCAACTCTCCATTGATCCGGTCCTGGGCGACAGCCAGCAGAGCGCCGGCGCGCGGGTGGCGATTCAGCAGCGCGTGACCAGCAAAGTCTTTGTGACTTTTTCGACCGACGTCACGGGCACGCAAAAGCAGATCATCAAAGTTGAATACCGAATGAGTGGAAGGACGTCCTTCGACGCAGTCCGTGACCAGAATGGAGGTTTCTCGTTCCAAACTTCTCTGCGAAAACAGTGGTAGAACGTGCCTGTCGGCTACCTCCGCGCGGGCGTCGGTTTCAAAAGCCGCTTAACCGTTTTTAAGTCGTCTACGAATTGCTTCAATTGCTCCTGGCGCGAAGCGTCATCTCGCGCGCGCAGAATGGATGAAGGATGCACGGTTGCGACAATTAACGCAGCCAGGTTGGATTTGATCGCTTTCCCTCGCTCGCGGCTCACCCGAAACTCTTTTCCAAGAAGTGCCTGAGCAGCACTCGCTCCCAGGCAGACGACGACCTTCGGCTTGACGATCTCGAGCTCGGCGTCGAGCCACGGACGGCATGCCTGAATTTCTGAAGCGCGCGGCTTCTTGTGAATCCGCCGCTTGCCGCGTTCCGCGGGCGTCCAGCGAAAATGTTTCACCACGTTGGTCACGTAGAGCTCTGAACGGTCGATGCCAGCATCTGCCAAGGCTTGATCAAGAAGTTTGCCAGCCGGGCCTATAAAAGGATGCCCGGAGCGATCTTCCTGGTCGCCCGGTTGTTCGCCAACCAACATGATCTCGGCTCGCTTCGAGCCCTCGCCGAAAACTGTCTGAGTTGCGTTCTCCCAAAGATCGCAAGCGCGACAGTGTTTTGCGCCTACTTGCAAGTCGCGCAGAGTTGCGCGAGCCGGAATCAGTTCTCGAATATTCGTGAGATCGGCGTCGGGCGGAATGGAGTTCCTCTGTGCCATATTCGTCGAATGCACGACAGTCAGGATGTTCCGTATATGACGCGCGCCGCTAACTAAGGGTGACGCCTTACACCTCGCACTTCAAATCTCAGTTAATAGCGATTTGCAGCATCCGCGCACAGGCGGAATGGCATCTCAGGCTTGGATTCATTTCTTTAGATCCGCAGTCATACAGACGAAACCGGAGGGCTCATGTTTAGACGGAAAAGTGTTGCGAAGGGTTTGGCAGCCGGAGCCATTGGCGGCTTGGTAGGAACGATCGTGATGACCCAGTTTCAAAATGCCTGGCAGAAGTCATCGCACAGCCTGAAAGAAACCGAAGAAGCTCAGCCAGAGGGAATGGCCCCGCGCTCTCAGTCGCATGAAGAATGGGGAATCCAGACTGGAACTGAAGGTGCCTCCGCCGGCACTGCGAAAGTCTATTCAGTTCGTCAGGCCGGAACCGAAAAAGAAGGAGCAGGGAAGAAAGAACAATCCGCGAATAAAGAGGACGACAATGCCACCAGCAGAGTCGCCGGTGCGGTAGCCAAGATGAGTGGAAAAAACCTGTCACCGGGTGAAAAGAAAATTGGTGGCACCATTGTCCACTACGCTTTTGGAACCATCATGGGTGCGGTGTACGGTGTCGCTGCGGAACTCGGGTCGCGGCATATTCGAAGAAACACAGTGCTCTCAGGTCTGGGTTTTGGTACGGCACTGTTCGCAGGTGCAGATGAAGTTGCGGTGCCGGCCCTGCGTTTGTCGCAACCCCCTTCCAAGGTTCCGGTGGCAGATCACTTGTACGGATTTGCATCGCATCTGGTGTTCGGAACCACAGCCGCGGCTGTCTGCAACCGGACTCGCAAACTCTTGTAATCGTGCGAACTAACAAAGTCGCGGCGCTACAGGAAAGCCTGTATTGACCCTCTACGTTGGCGCCTGTAGACATAAACGCGCGGAGTCCTTTGCTCCACGTGTCACCTAAAGTCCTCTGCGACTCGGTACGACTTCTCGTGACAAGACGGCTCTGTCCCGGCGAGCAATGGGCAGAGCGGGATTTGTGTCTCTTGGCTATCCCCAAGTGCAGCCCTCCCCCGCCTCTATTGTTAGGACTCCGACGAACTGATTGCGCTTCGCACTTAAGAGGACAGCATGAACACGATTTCGATGACCACGAAAAAATCAACCGGCTTGGCCGACATCATGACCGCCAAAGAAGACATCATCCTCGCGGAATGGATGCGCGAGATGAAAGACTCGGTGCGGCGCAGCGATCTTGTCAAAGACTCCGATTTGCGCTCAGAGTGCGCGACTTTCCTTCAACTTGTGAAAGACGCTCTCGAAACAGCTGGTCCCGACTTCCAAAGCCCTGCTTGGGATAAGGTTCGCCAGATGCTGGGAGATATCTCCCGAAACCGGGCCAAGCTGGGTTTTGCTCCTTCCGAGACTGCCTCTTTCGTTTTTTCGGCCAAGAAGCCTTTGTTCACGCAAATCCGCCAAAAGTACAAAAATGACGCAGAGGGCATGGCCTCAGAAATGTGGTCTACGACCGAGCTGCTAGATGCCATGGGCTTGTACACCGCCGAGTCATATCAAAAGGTGCGCGAAGAAGTAATTCGCCGGCAGCAGGAGGAACTCCTCGAACTGTCGACGCCAGTGGTAAAGCTCTGGGACGGCGTGCTCGCACTCCCGATCATCGGTACGCTGGATAGTGCCCGCACTCAGATCGTCATGGAATCGCTGTTGCAGGCGATCGTGCAAACCAATTCGAGGGTCGCCATCATTGATATTACAGGTGTGCCGACGGTCGACACCGTGGTCGCGCAGCACCTCCTGAAGACGGTGACCGCCGCCCGCCTGATGGGCGCGGATTGCATCATCAGCGGAGTGCGTCCGCAGATCGCTCAGACCATCGTTCACCTCGGAATCAACCTGCTCGATGTGACTACTAAGGCCACATTGTCGGCCGCGTTCGCGGTTGCCTTGCAGCGCCTCGGCGTCACCTTTGTCCGGGAAACACCTCAGGGACGCTAGGAGATCTGATTGGAAAAGATTCCTATCCTTAAGATGGGCGAGTTCCTGCTGGTCACCATTCAGGTGGACATGCACGATCGCCTGGCCATGACTTTGCAGGATGATCTCACGCGGATGATTGCCGCCTCTGAGGCGAGAGGCGTTCTCATCGATATCTCGAGCCTGGAGATCGTTGATTCCTTTATCGGCCGCATGTTGGCGAACATCGCGGGCATGTCGCGCGTGCTGGATGCCGAGACCGTAGTCGTTGGAATGCAGCCCGCAGTCGCCATTACTCTGGTCGAGTTGGGATTGTCATTGTCGGGGGTTCGTACCGCTCTCAACGTAGACGCCGGGATGGAACTCCTGAGATTGTCGCTCAACGGGTCCAAGGTTCTCTATGGCAGTCATCTCGACTGAGACCATTCCGGTGCAGTCCGAGCCGGATGTGGTCGCCGTGAGGCGCCGCGTTCGGGATGCCTCGGCGCGATTGGGTTTCAGCCTGGTTGACCAGACCAAATTTGTTACCGCTGCCAGCGAACTGGCCCGTAACACCATTATTTATGGTGGCGGGGGAACCATGCAGCTTGAGCTGCTAAACGGTCCCCGCAACGGCTTACGACTCATTTTTGAGGACCACGGCCCGGGCATTGCCGACATCGATCTGGCTCTTCGAGACGGCTTCACTACCGGAGGAGGGCTGGGGTTGGGATTGGGCGGCACGAAGCGACTAGTCAGCGACTTCGAAATATCCTCTCGTCCGGGTGAAGGTACTCGCGTTGCCATCACTCGCTGGAAATAGCATCGCATGTTAATTGAGGTATCAGAACCGAGCCAGGCAGGTGAGGCGCGCCGCAAAGTAATGGCGCTGGCCGAGGAACTCCAACTTGGCGAGACCAGTCGCGGCGCCGTCGCGCTGGCCACCACCGAAATGGCTACCAACCTGGTAAAGCATGCCGGGAAAGGCCACATCCTTGTGCAGCGCATCTTGCGAGGTAAGAAGCCTGGGGTTCGAGTTATCAGCGTTGATAAAGGTCCGGGCATCGAAGATGTGAGCCGTGCGCTTGCGGACGGCCATTCCAGCACGAACTCGATGGGCGCGGGGTTGGGTGCCATTCAGAGACTCTCTGATTCTTTTGACCTCTATTCCATTCCAGGTTCGGGTACGGTCGTCAGCGCAGAATTCTGGCAGGACAAAGCCAGAGAAATATTGCCGGCGCCCCTGGAGATCGGAGTCGTGTCGGAACCCATTCGCAACGAAATCGTCTGCGGAGATGGATGGGGCGTCCGCGGCTCTCTCGACACGGCGCTTTTGATGGTCGTCGATGGCCTGGGGCACGGTGAACTGGCCGCGGATGCGGCACGCGAGGCGGAAAAGATTCTGTCGGCAGCCAAGCAGGACTCCTTGAGCGAGATTGTTCAGGATACGCACGCCGCTCTGCGCAAGACCAGAGGCGCCGCTCTGGCCATTGCCAAGATTCAGTTCGAGAAGAAGCTGCTTTCCTTCGCGGGAGTCGGAAACATATCGGCTTCGATTGTTGGCATGGGAACGAGCCGCAGCATCCCATCACACAATGGAATCGTCGGCCACCAAATGTCACGCTTGCAGGAGTTCACCTATCCCTGGAATTCCGACAGCATCCTTGTTATGCACTCTGACGGCATGGGAACACACTGGACTTTAGAAGACTATCCCGGCATCTGGAGCAAGCATCCCTCAGTCATCGCCGCAATTCTTCATCGCGATTTTTGTCGCGGACGGGATGATGTCACGGTCCTGGTCGCGAAGGCTCAACACACAAGCACGAGAAGTTCATGACGCTGAATCTTGTCTCTATTGATATACGGTTGGAAAACGACGTCGTGCTGGCTCGCCAGAAAGCGCGGAATATCGCCGCCGCTTTGAAGTTCGATTCGCAGGACCAAACGCGCATTGCCACGGCCGTCTCTGAAATCGCCCGCAATACGTACCAATACGGCGGCGGAGGAAGAATCGACTTCCAGATCACCGGCGATCCCGATCCCATGCTGGTCATCATGCTGCGCGACAAGGGCCGCGGCATTTCAAATCTCGACGAGATTCTCAGTGGCAAATACGTATCTCAGACGGGCATGGGCCTCGGTATCATCGGGGCCCAGCGCCTCATGGATCAATTCAATATTGAAAGCACTGCGGGCCAGGGCACTGCCGTCACGCTCGGCAAGAGATTGCCGCGCCGGATGCCGCGCTTTGACAAGAATGAGTTGAACCGCGTTCTTGACAGCATCGAACGCACTCCCCAGGATCCCTACGAAGAATTGAAACAGCAGAACCGGGAACTGCTCAGTACTTTGCAGGAACTCCGCGACCGCCAGGAAGAGCTCGCCCAACTGAATCGCGAGCTCGATGAAACCAATCGCGGCGTAGTCGCACTGTACGCGGAACTCAACGATAAAGCCGATTTCCTGCAGCGCGCTTCCGAATTGAAGAGTCATTTCCTTTCGAACATGAGCCACGAGTTCCGCACTCCGCTGAACTCCATCACGGCTCTCAGCCAGATCTTGCTCGATCGATTGGACGGCGACCTTTCCGTTGAGCAGGAGAAGCAGGTCAAGTACATTCGAAGCTCGGCTCAGGATTTGACGGAGATCGTGAATGACCTCCTCGACCTGGCAAAGGTCGAAGCCGGAAAGGTCACGCTCCGGCCATCCCGTTTCCAGGTCGCGGGCTTTTTCGCCGCCCTTCGCGGCATGCTGCGTCCATTGCTGAGCCAGAATTCATCGGTGAACCTTATCTTCGAGGAACCCACCGATATTCCCGACATCTACAGTGACGAAGCAAAAATTTCCCAGATTCTGCGCAATTTCATCAGCAATGCCTTGAAGTTCACTGAGCGCGGGGAAGTGCGGGTTACGGCGGCCCTCGGCCACGACGAGACGGTGGTCTTTTCTGTTGCAGATACCGGTATCGGCATCGCTCCCCCCGACCAGGAGCGCATCTTTGAGGAATGGGCGCAGGTGGAAGGCCGTCTGCAGAAAACGGTCAAAGGGACCGGCCTCGGGTTGCCGCTCTCGAGAAAGTTCGCTCAATTGCTCGGTGGTGACGTCTACGTTAAGAGCGATGTCGGAAATGGCGCAACCTTTTTCGCGGCCATTCCCATCAACTTCAGTGGGCAGACGGAAGTCGTCTATGTCCCAGACGCCCGCCGCGAACTTGATTCCCACAAGCTGCCGGTTCTCGTAGTCGAAGACAACAAGGAAGCGCTCTTCGTCTACGAGAAGTACCTGAAGGGAACTCGTTTTCAAGTCGTGCCCGCAACCAGCCTGAAGGAGGCCCGCAACGCGCTCCGGGAGTTCCGGCCCACCGCCGTCATTCTGGATGTCTTATTGCAGGGCGAGCACTCATGGGAATTGCTGCAGGACATCAAACAGAATCCCGACACCCGCACCATCCCGCTATTTGTGGTGACCGTCGTGGATAACCGGGACAAGGCTTTGGCCCTCGGGGCGGATCGCTTTCATCCGAAACCGGTTGATCGAACCTGGCTGATCCAGGAACTGGAGCGAGTTTCCAGCGCGCCCTCCCGGCGCCTGCTGATCGTGGACGACGACGAAGTTTCACGCTACATCGTTAGAGCGGCCATCGGTGACCAGGACTTCACAGTGACCGAAGCGGAATCCGGGCAGGAAGGTTTGCGCCGCGCCGTCGAGGAATCGCCCGACGTGATCGTCCTTGATCTCATGATGCCGGACTTATCGGGATTCGAAGTGTTGGAGCGCCTCAAGGCGGATGACCGTACGGCGGGCATTCCCGTCATCATTCGTACGTCCAAGGTCCTGGACTCGCGCGATCGCGATCTCTTGCGCATGGCGACCGCGATCGTGTCGAAGGAAAACAAATCGCAGGAGGCCTCGCATGCGAATCTCGCCGAGGCCTTCTGCACCGCAGGGTTCCCCCTTACCGTAAAGTCCGGGAAAGAGGTTCACCATGTCTGAGTCCACTGCCCCAAAAGGACGAGTGAGGTGGGAAGATTTTGTGGCCGGGTCCGCGTATGGAACTGGCAGCAGAATTCTGACGGTCGACGATAACGATGCGATGCGCTACTCGTTGGTGCGCTCGCTCAAGGACGCAGGCTATAACGTAGTCGAAGCCAGATCCGGCAAGGAAGCTCTTGAAATGGCCGCGACCGCCCCGGATCTCATCACGCTCGACGTCAATCTGCCCGACATGACGGGCTTCCAGGTGTGCCGCCAACTGAAGAGCGATCCCGCGACGGCCAGCATTCCAATCCTTCATGTGTCTTCCACCTTCGTTGATCCTGAATACCGCGTTAAAGGACTGGACGGCGGAGCCGATGCCTATTTAGCTGAGCCGATCGATCGTGCGGAACTCGTGGCCACCATCGGCGCCCTTCTTCGCCTCAAGAATGCGGAAACTCGCGCCCGCCAGCAAGCCGCCGAAGCAGAAGCCGCTCGCAAGGCCCTAGCCCTTCTGAATGCGAGTCTCGAAGACAAAATTACCGAACGAACCGCGGAACTGAAGGTTGCCAACGAAGGTCTGCGCGAACTTTCAGCCCGTCTGCTGAAGATGCGCGACGAAGAGCGTCGCCGCTTGGCTCGCGAACTGCACGACAGCGTTGGGCAATTGCTGGCCGCGATCACTATGAACCTGGACATGATCGGCAGGGAATCGGACAAGTTGAGCCCAACATCCGTGCAAGCATTGACGGACAACGGGTCCATGGTCCGCGAGGTGATGCAAAGCATTCGTACCATTTCGCATCTGCTTCATCCGCCGCTGCTGGACGAGGCCGGCTTGCCTTCCGCACTGCAGTGGTATGTCGACGAGTTCAGCAAGCGTAGCGGCATTCAAGTCCATCTGGATTGCGAAGACTCGCTCGAGCGCCTGTCTAGCGAGATGGAGACGGCGATCTTCCGGATTGTCCAGGAATGTCTGGGCAATGTGCATCGCCATTCCGAGAGCCAGACGGCCAGCATTCGACTCGAAATCAACGGCGATCGTGCTTACGTCCAGGTGCGCGATCAGGGCAAGGGCATTCCTCCCGACCTGCAGGAAGAACTAAAGACCAAGGGACATTTAGGCGTGGGCCTCCGCGGCATCCGCGAGCGAATCGTGCAGTTCGGAGGCGAATTGCAAATCGATTCCAGCAGCGAGGGCACGGTGGTCAGCGCGGTCATTCCATGCACTCCGGTCGCGCCGGCAACTGACGAAGTCGCCTGACCCCGTCTTTTACTTCCAAAGAAAACAAATGGCGAGAGGGTTCTCATCCTCTCGCCATTCTGTGTAAACACTCCGACGTGCATGGCGGGCTGGGTATCCATGCCCTACTTGCGCGTGTACGCACGGACATAGTCAACTTTCATTACTTGGGGAAACGCCGTCGAACTATCGGGATTGCCCGGAAAATCGCCGCCCACTGCAACATTCAGCACAATGAAGAACGGATGATCGAATACCCACTTGCCTCCTTGGGGAACGTCCTTGGGGCTGTGCGTCGAATACAGCTCGTCATCCACGTAAAAGCGGACAGCGGTTGGTTCCCATTCCAGTGCAAACAAGTGGAAGTCGTCTGAGAAGTTGCCGCTCGGAAGAGTGAAAACGGCGGTGAGCGCCGAACCCCCAGAGTACCCCGGCCCGTGCATGCTGCCGTGGTTTTTATTGGGCTCCGAGCCGATGTTTTCCATGATATCGATCTCACCGCACGTCGGCCAGCTGGCGGCATCGATGTTGTCGCCTAGCATCCAGAAGGCCGGCCACACTCCCTTGCCGGTGGGGATCTTGATGCGCGCTTCAAACCGCCCGTAAGCCTGTGAAAAATGCTTGGCGCTCTTCAGGCGAGCCGAGGTGTAGTCGCGGCTCATTCCATCGCTGCCGGTGAACGTTTCTTTGGCCGCCGTGATGACCAGGTTGCCGTCTTGCATGGAGGAGTTCTGTCGACGGGACGTGTAAGTCTCGAGTTCGTGGTTCCCCCATCCGGTTCCGCCGGTTTCCAGGGTCCACTTGCCGGAGTCGGGCGCCGAGCCGTTGGCACCGTTAAATTCGTCGCTCCACGTCAGCGTCCAGCCCGCAGGAGGAGTCGGTTGGGCAGCACCCTCGCAGGCCAAGCCAGCCAGGCACAGCGAAATGAACGCCACTTGCATCGCGAATTTCATGTGTCCCCCTTGGGACTGATGAGTCTAATTCGTGGTGCATTATCTCGCAGAGGCCTGCGTAAGGTACGTTAACTGAGAAGTTATACGGTGTACCCCGTATTCTTACTGCGCGGCGGTTCTTTTAAATATGCATGTCGCTCGCGTGCGCAACTCTACGTCGCCAGGGGGGCGGTTTTTGAAAAAACGTGAAAATGGCTCGGTAAGCGACCAATACGGATCAATCCTGTTGTGCATCCGATTACTCCCGGGCTAGAATTTCAACGCGAAGATGGCGAGGCGCAGACCAACTTGCTTTGTGCGTACTTTCCTCCCGCCCTCCGTTCCGAGGGTAAAACGCTGATTTCAGACCTGCGATCGTGTACCTGCCGATGACTCAGCAAGCGAAAATGAAAACCCTATTTTTATCGGTAATCGCATTCCTATCGCTGTGCGCGATCGCGACCTACTTGTCGTTCCTGAGTTCGCGGGCGGGCGAGCGGTGGGTGAGTCATACCCAGGATGTCCGGGGCACGGTCGGGGATGTGGAGGCCGCCGTAAATGGCGCCGCGCGCTTCCGGACTATATACCTGATGTCCGGACGCCCCAGTGACCTGACTGACTATCAGGCAGCGTGCGCAAAAGCACTCGAACAGTTCGGCCGGCTCAAAGTCATTGCACAAGATAATCCGGTTCAGCGGGCCAAGAGCGAGCAATTCGAAGCAACTTTCCGGGATCGCCTGCGGGTTTGGAGCGAGGCGGTATCGGCCAAGCAAGCGGGGTACCCTGTCGACATTGCGCAATTGCTACCGCAAAATGTTGAGCTGGCAGCCAAGAGCGCTGCGGTTGCCGAAGACATTCGGGGGGAAGAGAATCGCCTGTTGGTTCAGCGCACCCAGATCGCTCACAAACGATTTCTCCTCGCCGCGTGCGCCGTCATCGTCAGCTTTAGCTTGGCGCTGCTTCTGTTGGGTCTGTACTACCAGTTGTTGAATCGTGAGTTGCGGGTCAGGGAAATCGCAGAACGAAGCGCCCGCGAGGCTTACGCTCGCGAAGTCCTTCTCCGGCAGGACGAGCAGCGCTTTCGCCTCTTCATCGAAGCGGTGAAAGATTATGCAATCTTCACATTGGACGCTCATGGAAACGTCAGCAGCTGGAACGAAGGGGCCTCTCGTTTGAAAGGTTACGCTGCGTCCGAGATACTCGGACGCCACTTCTCCTGCTTCTATTCTTCCGAAGACAATCAGAGCGGAAAACCGGCGCGTGAGCTCGAGTTGGCCACGCGCGACGGTCGCGTTGAAGACGAGAGGTGGAGCACCCGAAAAGATGGCTCCCGCTTCTGGGGGAATGTAACCATCACAGCAATCCGCGACAAGACTGGTACGGTCATCGGATTCGCCAAGGTTACCCGCGATTTCACGGATCGAATGCGCGCGCAAGAAGCCCTGCGCGTCGCCAATGCCGATCTTACCGCCGAGGTCGCAGAAAGAAAATCTGCCGAAGCTAAGCTCGCCGCTTCTGAGAAATCGTTGCGTGACCTTTCGCTTCACCTGTTGCGAACTCAGGACCAGGAAAGAAAACGCATAGGACGCGACCTGCACGACAGCCTGGGCCAGTATCTCGCCGTACTCAAGATGAATCTGCAGTCTCTCGAGTCTGGAGTTGGTCCCGCATCGAACGGTTTTGCCGAGCAATTGGCGTCCTGCGTTCGCCTCGCGGACGATGCTCTCAAAGAAGTCCGCACCATCTCGTATCTTCTATATCCGCCGCTACTCGAGGAGATGGGTCTAAAATCGGCTATCCCGTGGTACCTGGACGGATTTTCCAAGCGCAGCAGTATTCAGACAACGTTCGAAGCCGACCCAGACTTTCGTCGAATCACGCCGGAAGCAGAACTGGCGCTGTTCCGAATTCTTCAGGAGAGTCTTACGAACGTGCATCGACATTCCGGAAGCGCGTCGGCGGCCGTCAAGCTTTCGCAAGTGGACGGAGAAGCTGTTCTCGAAATTGCGGACTGCGGTAAAGGGATTTCGCCAAAACTGCTGCAGGAGTTTGGCGAAGACTGGGCCGGATCTTTGGGGGTGGGACTGCGCGGCATGAACGCCCGAGTCAGTCAGTTGGGGGGCAAGCTGGAAGTCCAATCGACGGGCAAGGGCACGGTGGTGAAAGCTCGCGTTCCCGTCACTGAGACCTTGGACAGCCTCACCCGAACCGCGTAGTACGGCGAGAGTCGTACCTCGTCGATTTTATAAGTGCATGGAGACAGGCAATGGCTACACGAATCTTAATCGCGGATGATCACGAGATCGTCTTGGAAGGTATTCGCACACTGCTGGGCAGAGCGCGCCGAGACTGGGAGGTTTGCGGGGAAGCACGCAATGGCAAAGAGGCTGTCGAGATGTGTCATGCCCTGAAACCGGATGTCGTCGTGCTCGATGTCACGATGCCTGGCATGAGTGGCTTGGAAGCCGCTGCGGAAATCGCCAAGACCCGATCGAGCTGCAAGGTGCTGATCTTCACGATGCATGAGTCGGAAAGGCTGGGAGTCGAAGTGCGAAATGCCGGGGCTCAGGGATTTGTTCTTAAGTCACAGGCGGCTCGCGACCTGGTGCGCGCCATCGATGCGCTGATCGCAGGCGGTACGTTTTATGGCGCTGCTCCTGAGCCTGCCAAGCCCGCTCCGGAAAAATCCAGCAGCGGAAACATTTTCTTTCAGGCACTCGCCTTCGCGTGACTCAGGGGTTCGATCGCCACTCAGTGTGGACGACGCAAGGAAATCCACAGGCATGGCCCATCAGTGCCATTCCCCCCGAACCCAGCCAAAAGTAGATTGCAATCGAGCAGCACTTGGGGGAGGGCTGTTCAGGCGAGCGTCCCAAGACTCTTTGAGTCTGGGACGTTTCGTTTTGCCTTCGAATGCGCCGTATTCAGGTACGATAGAACGCACGGACCGCCACAATACTGCGGGGGAAGTTGGAATGGAAAAGAAACGTATTGAGAAGTTTAAGAAACAACTGCTGGAACGGCGGCAAGAGCTCCTGAAGAGCATTGCCCAGACCCAAGAGGAAGGACGTGCCATGCAGCACTCCTACGGCCCCGATGAAGGGGACCGCGCCAACAGCTCGCTCGACAAGGAACTCTTGTTCACGCAAACCACCCACGCGCGTGGCCTGCTCGGCGGCATTGATGCCGCCCTGGCCCGTATCGCAGATGGAACCTTCGGTCAATGCATGGTCTGCGAAGAAGAGATTGGCGCGAAAAGACTCGAAGCCCTGCCCTGGACCCGCTACTGCATTTCCTGTCAGGAAAGTTCAGAAAAGAATCGCTGACTTTTTACGGGGAACTGAAACAGGTGGGAAGATCTTGACGTCTGCGGAAATCGTGTAGAAAAAATTAAAAGGCTGCGACTTTGGTTATGCTCCAGTTGCCCGCTCCTGCGAGGGAGCAAAACAACCCGGATGCATGTACCGTCGCAGCCCTTGATGCGATCACCACTTTCGCGGTTCCAAACCCCAACTGCCCCTCGCAGAGCCGTCGGTTTTTTCAGGTCTGGCAGTCTGCCGAGTTGCCCCGGCTTCTTGATCACCCAGCTTACTTCGGACTGGCCAAGGTTTATTTTGGGCCAACCCTTTCAGCCGTCGACAGGAGTGAAAGTAAACGTGAGGTTAAAAAATGTCAATGCCGCATTTCAGTGCAGCGTGTGGATAAAACAGTGACAATCCTCTTCTCTGCAAGAGGCTGATTCGTTAACGCTTGCAGAGCCCAAAACGATTTCATCCGACTTTTCCACATACAATGCACAGTTCAATCCGTCATCGGGAAAACTGTAGTTTGGGGGGAATCTACCAAAACGCTTGACCGAATTGCATTTCTCGCGCATCTTGACCACAGCACATGTCGCATTTGGTCGCCTACGTCGATGGAGGTTCCCTGGGCAATCCAGGGCCGGCAGGTATTGGAGTTGTGATCGACGTCCCCGAAGGTCAAAAGATTCGCATTGCCAAGTGGATTGGACGTCAGGACAATAACGTAGCTGAATATCTTGCCCTGCTAGAGGCGCTGCAATGCGCCCTGAAACTGCGTGCTCGCGCGATCCACGTCTACTCCGACTCACAAGTAGTAGTCCGGCAGATGACCGGGCAATATTCGTGCCGCAGCCCGCGCCTTTATTCTCTGCACTGGACTTGCCGGAAACTCATCCGTTCGCTCGATTTCTCTATCTCCTATGTTCCGCGCGAGTACAACGCAGAAGCCAACGCGCTCGCCAGTTCGGCCGCCCGTAAACTCCGCCGTTCTTGAAGGGCAATTCCCGTCGTATTTCAGAGTCATTCAACTTCGTGTGCGACCCCTCCTGCCTGCGATAACCTCGCCCTGCGCTTATAATCGGGCGCACCGATATAACGAACTCGGGCTACATGAACTCACGGGACACAGATCGCCAACTCGGGCTGGATCGAAAGATTTCACGTCGCGATTTTCTGAACGGTGTCGCCATCGGCGTCGGCGGCGTCCTCGCTGCCGATCCGCTGTTGGCTGCCGTTGCTGATTCTGAGAACACACCCCAAAAATCATCCGACTACTATCCGCCCGCATTGACCGGTATGCGCGGCAACCATGACGGCTCGTTCTCCTTCGCGCATCGCTTGAGGGATGGTGACGCGTGGGACTCGGAGGGCAAACCTTCGGCAACGGGCGAGACATACGACCTCGTCGTCGTTGGCGGCGGGATCAGCGGCCTGGCCGCCGCGCATTTCTATCGAAAGCAGGCCGGAGAAAAAGCCCGCATCCTGGTGCTTGACAACCACGACGATTTCGGCGGCCACGCCAAGCGCAACGAATTCCGATCGGGCGGGCGCACGCTTCTGAGTTACGGAGGCACGCAGTCGATCGAAAGTCCGGGCAAGTACAGCGAGGTCGCGCGCGGAGTTCTCACAGACCTCGGCATCAACACATCGCGCTTCTACAAAGCTTACGATCAAAATCTTTACAGCAAGCTGGGCACAGCTTGCTTCTTTGATCGCGAAACCTTTGGCGAAGATCGGCTCGTCCCCGGCTTAGGCTCAAGTCCGTGGCCGGAGTTCCTCGCGAAGACTCCGATGAAAGAAGAAGTCCGACGCGACATCGCTCGCGCGTACACGGAAAAAGTCGATTACCTCCCCGACCTCTCGATCGAGCAGAAGCGGGCGAAGCTCGCAAAAATCAGCTACGCCGACTACCTCACGCAGATCTGCAAAGTGCATCCTGACGCGCTCAAGTTTTTCCAAAGCTACACCAATGACCTGTTCACGGTCGGCATCGACGCCGTTTCGGCGCTGGCCTGTTACGAGTCGGGTGACGACTACGGCGGATACGCCTACGCTGGCTTCGCAGGCATGAAGCTGGGCGATGAGCCCGGAAAAGAAGAGCCCTACATTTTTCATTTCCCGGACGGCAACGCCTCCATTGCCAGACTGCTCGTGCGCTCGCTGATCCCGTCTGCAATTCCGGGACACACGATGGACGACGTAGTCACAGCGCGCGCCGACTACAGCCGCCTCGACCAGGACGGAGCTCCGACGCGTATTCGTCTCAACAGCACGGTCGTTCACGTGGCTCATGCGGAAGAGGCAGGTGCCAAGGAAGTTGAAGTCGTTTACATGCGCGACCAGAAGATCGCCAGCGTTCGGGCGAAGAACTGCGTGCTCGCCTGCTACAACGGCATGATCCCTTACCTCTGCCCCGAGCTGCCCGACAAGCAGAAGGAAGCGCTCGCCTATCTGGTGAAGGCTCCGCTCGTGTACACGCACGTTGCCATCAAGAACTGGACAGGTTTTCAGAAACTCGGCATCCGCCAGATCGAAGCGCCCGGGAGCTACCACACCTACGCAGCGCTCGACTTCCCGGTCAGCCTGGGCGAGTACCGATTCCCCAGCAAGCCGGAAGAGCCCATGGTCTTGTTCATGCTGCGTACGCCCTGCAAGCCCGGGCTTCCGATGCGCGACCAGAACCGCGCCGGCCGTGCCGAGTTGCTGCGAACTTCGTTCGCGACCTTCGAACGAAACATCCGTGATCAACTGGGAAGAATGCTTGGTCCCACAGGTTTCGATTCGGCGCGAGATATCGACGGCATCACCGTGAACCGATGGGCCCACGGGTATGCGTACGGATACAACTCGCTCTTCGATCCAGACTGGAGCGAGGAAGAGAAACCCTGGGTGGTGGGCAGGAAGCCGTTCGGGCGGATCACTATTGCGAATTCCGATGCGGGGGCGACCGCATACACCGACTGCGCCATTGACCAGGCATATCGCGCGGTCACAGAACTCAGCAAAGCGTAGCCAGCGAATTCCGTAGATACTCGGCGTGGCATCTCCGCGGTCGTCTTCGTTAATATTGAAGAAGGGAAGATAGAAGTGTCTGCCTGCGAGTGGGGGAAGATTGCCGATCACTGAAAATATTCGCGGCTACCGCCGGCCCGCACCCGGAACGCAGCCAGAATATCTCCACCCCGCTTACGTTTCCTCGATCAAGCGCGCCCCGACCCAGCCCCTCGTCGCCATCCCTCAGACTCTTTCAGAAATCACGGGCCCGCAGTTCGCGAATGACATGGCCCCATGGGTGACAGATCTCACTCGCCAGCATCAGCAATCACCTATGGGCGAGCGGATCATCGTCGCGGGTCGAGTGCTCGATGAAGATGACCGGCCGGTCCGGCGCACGCTGGTGGAACTCTGGCAGGCGAATGCCGCAGGACGATATCTGCACCCGCTCGACCAGCACGATGCCCCTCTCGATCCGAATTTCACCGGCTTCGGCAGCGCCCTCACCGACGACGAAGGCCGCTACCGCTTCATCACCATCAAGCCCGGCTGTTATCCGTGGCGCAATCACAACAATGCGTGGCGGCCTGCACACATTCACTTCTCTTTGTTCGGTCCAGCCTTTGCCACTCGCCTGGTAACGCAAATGTATTTTCCCGGCGATCCGTTGCTGGCCTCTGATCCCATCTTCAACTGCACCGCCGACGCGGATGCGCGCCAACGACTGATCGCGCACTTCGACTGGGACGCGACCATTCCGGAGACAGCCCTCGGCTATCAGTTCGACATCATCCTGCGCGGGCGTGAGCAGACTCCCATGGAGCACCGCGATTGAGTCCTGAGGCCACTACCTCGCAAACCGTAGGTCCGTTTTTTCGCATCGGGCTCGATCGCTTGAACTGCGCGGATCTCGCCGCTCAAGATGTCCCCGGAGAGCGGGTCATTCTTGAAGGCAGGGTGCTCGACGGCGACGGAGTTCCGATCCCGGATGCTGTGCTTGAAATCTGGCAAGCCAACTCCCTCGGCAAGTACGACCACCCGGATGACCGTCAGGACAAGCCCACGCACGCCGGATTCAATGGCTACGGTCGTGTCGCCACCGATGACGAAGGGCGCTTCTGCTTCCGGACCATCAAGCCCGGACCGGTTCCTGGTCCATCCGGTTCAACGCAAGCCCCGCACCTTGTCGTATCGGTGTTCATGCGCGGTCTGTTGAAGCGTCTAGTGACGCGGATGTACTTTCCCGACGACGACGAGCAAGCCCACGATGCAATTCTCGCTCTGGTTGCGCCGGAGCGTCGGCCCACGCTCATCGCCAGGGAAGACTCGGCAAACAAGGGTTCGTTGCGCTGGGATATCATCCTGCAAGGTCCACAAGAGACCGTCTTCTTCGATTTCTGATGGCCACCCAAAATTGATGACCATGCTCGATCCACTCTTCGGCTGGGAAGTGACCAATCGTATCTTCTCGGACACGGTGCGCGTGCAACGCATGCTCGACTTTGAGCGTGCCCTGGCCGCTGCCGAGGCGCGGTTGAGTGTCATCCCGAAAGGCGCGGGCCCGGCGATTTCCAATCACTGCAAGGTCGAACTCTTCGATTTACCGTCGATCGACCGCGCGGCCGCGAGCGCCGGAAATCTCGCCATCCCGCTCGTCAAAGAACTCGACGAAGCTGGTCGCTCAAAATGACGAAGAAGCGTCGCGGCATGTTCACTGGGGCGCCACCAGCCAGGACGTGATCGATACGGGCCTGGTTCTGCAACTGCGCGATGCGTTCGACGCGATCGAAAGCGAGCTGCAGCGCCTTTCTGAAAAGCTCGCGCAGCTGGCTCAAAGCCATCGCACGACGCCTCTACCCGCACGCACCTGGCTACAGCATGCGGTTCCGACCGTATTCGGATTGAAGGTTGCCGGCTGGCTGGATGCGTTGACGCGTCACCGCGAGCGCTTGCTCGAGGCTCGCAAACGTGTATTGGTTCTTCAATTTGGAGGCGCTGCGGGAACACTGGCAAGTCTGGGGTCGGACGGCCTCAGAGTCGCGCAGGCCCTGGCGGAGGGACTCGGCCTCCCGCTGCCTCCCGTGCCGTGGCATTCGCATCGCGACCGCATTGCTGAAGTCGGCATGACCCTCGCCCTCCTAGTGGGCACGTTGGGAAAAATCGCCCGCGACGTCTCTCTGCAAAACCAGACCGAAGTCGCCGAGGCGTTCGAGTCCGCGGCTGCCGGACGCGGCGGTTCGTCGACGATGCCGCAAAAGCGCAATCCCGTAGCCTGCTCTGTGATTCTTGCCGCGTCGAATCAAGTGCCCGCGTTGGCGAGCGCGCTGCTTTCGTCGATGCCACAAGAGCATGAGCGTGGGTTGGGGGGCTGGCAAGCGGAGTGGAACATCTTGCCGGAACTGGTCCGCCAAGCCGGCGGAGCCTTGCATCATGCAAGAGAAATGATCGACGGCCTCGAGATTGACAGAGAGAGAATGCTGGAAAACTTGGACGAAACCCACGGCCTGATTTTCGCCGAAGCCGTAGCGGCTGCACTCGCCAAACACATCGGCAAGCAGGAAGCTCACCGGCTAGTCGAAGAATGCTGCCGGCAGGCCATAGCGAAAAAGAAACCGTTGCGCGAGATTCTGTCCGGTAACGCAGAAATCAAATCTCGCCTGTCTTCAGCCGAACTGGATAATCTTTTCCAGCCTCTTAACTACCTGGGAGTTGCCAACGAATTCATCGATCGCACAATCGCAGCCAGCAAAGCGGAGAAGCATTAGAGAACATGCCCGCCCTGCACACCGAAAACGGCACGTTCCACTATGAACTCGCGGGTCCTCCCGGCGCGCCCGTCTTGCTGTTTTCAAATTCCCTCGGCACTGATCTAACAATGTGGGACCCCCAATCGCAGACGCTGGCAGCGGACTTTCGCGTTCTGCGCTATGACGGCCGCGGCCAGGGCCAGGGCCAGTCTCCACTAACGTCCGGCCCTTACACGATTGACACACTCGCTGATGACGTCCTCGCGTTGCTGAAGGAACTCGGCATTGCCAAGATTAACTTCTGCGGCCTATCAATGGGTGGCATGGTGGGCATGTCGTTGGCGCTGCGCGCACCCGAGCGCCTTGGAAAATTGATTCTCTGCAACACAGCTCCGAAGATCGGCACGCCGGAAATCTGGGACGCGCGGATGACGGCAGTACGCTCCGGCGGCATGGCCGCTGTGGTCGACGGTGTTCTCGAGCGCTGGTTTACTCAGGACTTCCGAAAGTCTTCGCCACCCTCGATTCAGAAGACGCGAGACATGCTCCTGCGCTCTGCCGTGGAGGGCTACGTCGCTTGCTGTTCGGCAGTGCGCGACATGGACGCCCGGGATGGCATCGCAGCCATTCGCGTACCAACCTTAATCATCAGCGGAGCGTACGATCCGGTAACGCCGCCCCACGACGGCCACTTCATGGCAGAGAAGAATCGCTGGTTCCGTCTACAAGGAGCTGCCCGCCGCGCATCTCTCCAACATCGAAGCGGCCGAGGCATTTACGATGGAAGTGCGACAGTTCCTGAAAGCTTAAGCGAGGCCGCATGGACGATCGCGAGCGATACGAAAAAGGAATGGAAGTCCGCCGGGCCGTGCTGGGAGACGAGCACGTGAACCGGTCGCTGCAGAATTACAGCGACTTCAACCGCGAATTTCAGGACCTCATCACCCGCTACGCCTGGGGAGAAATCTGGACACGTCCGGGCCTTCCCCGCCCTACCCGCAGTCTGATTGTCATCGCAACCCTGGTCGCCCTGAATCGTCCGGAAGAACTGCGCATGCACATTCGCGCGGCATTCAACAATGGTGTCACTCGCGACGACATCAAAGAAGTTCTGCTGCAGTCAGCTGTCTATTGCGGGCTGCCCGCAGCCAACTCTGCCTTTCACGCGGCCGAAGAAGTTTTCGCCGAGATGAGCGCCCAAAAATAGGGGACCTGACGCACAACTCATGCTTACCAATCGAAAAACGATTCACGTGGAATGGGGTGACTGCGATCCGGCGGGCATTGTCTATTACCCACGCTACTTCGCTTACTTTGACAACTGCACCGCCGCCTTGTTCGAAGCCGCCGGCCTTCCCAAACACCAGATGCTGAAGTGGTACGACATCGTGGGTATTCCGATGGTCGATACCCGCGCCCGCTTCCTTGCGCCTTCAAAGTTTGGCGACGACATCGTGGTTGAATCCCGAATCTCCGAATGGCGTCGCAGCAGCTTCGATGTCGAACACAAGGTCTTCAAGGGCGACATACTCGCGGTCGAGTGCTCCGAGACGCGCGTCTGGGCAGTTCGTTCAAAGTCCGACCCCGAGGGGATCGAAGGTCATCCGGTTCCGCAAGACGTGATCGCCAGGTTCGGAGCCCCGCAGCGCGGTTGATTCGATCACTAAGAAGAAGATCAGGATTGCGAGAGTGAGCACGATACGTACGCAGGTTGGAATCATCGGCGCTGGCCCTGCGGGCCTCGTGCTTTCTCATTTGCTTCATCTCGACGGCATCGAGTCCGTCGTTCTCGAAAACCGGTCTCGCCAGTATTGCGAGGAGCGCATTCGCGCCGGCGTTCTCGAATCGGGGACCGTCGATCTGCTCACGCAGATGGGCGTCGGCGAGCGAATGAATCGCGAGGGCCTCGTTCATCACGGCATCGAATTGCGTTTCGGCGGACAGGGCCACCGAATCGATTTCAAAGACCTCACCGGCCGCGCGATCACCGTGTACGGTCAGCACGAAGTCATCAAAGATCTCATTCAGGCTCGAATCGCAACCGGCGGCCGCATCCTGTTCGAGGTTGAGGACGTTCGCATCGAAGACTTCGAGAGTAACGAGCCAAAAATCCACTACCAGCATGCAGGTCAGCCCGGCGAAATCCGCTGCGACTTCATCGCCGGATGCGACGGCTCTCACGGCGTCTGCAAGCCAAGTATCCCTGCGAGGTGCTTTGACCGTATACGAGCGCCAGTATCCGTTCGGATGGCTCGGCATCCTCGCGGAAGCCCCGCCCTCCTCGGAAGAATTGATCTACGCCTATCACGACCGCGGCTTCGCGCTGCATAGCATGCGTTCTCCGCAGATCACCCGGCTCTATCTGCAATGTGCCCCGGATGAGAGCCTCGACGAGTGGCCGGACAATCGCATCTGGCGCGAGCTCCAAACGCGCCTCGCGGGCGGCAGAGACTGGCGCTTAAACGAAGGGCGGATCTTGCAGAAGGGCGTCACGGGCATGAGGAGCTACGTGGTCGAGCCGATGCAGCATGGCCGTCTGTTCCTCGCGGGAGACGCTGCCCACATCGTTCCTCCCACGGGAGCGAAAGGCCTGAATCTGGCAGTCGCCGACGTACGCATCCTCGCGCAGGGCCTCAAAGATTATTACTCGACGGGAAGCACCGAGAAGCTTACCCACTATTCCCAAACCTGTCTGCGCCGCGTCTGGAAGGTGCAGCGCTTCTCCTGGTGGATGACCTCCATGCTTCACAAGCATGAGGGCAATCCGTTTGACGAACGACGGCAACTGGCTGAGCTGGACTACGTAACCAGTTCCCGCGCCGCATCCCAATCGCTCGCGGAGAACTACGTCGGCTTGCCGTTCGATTGACCCAACCCGATCGTAGATAAATTCTTCAGCGGTTTTCACACCTAAAAGTGGGCTTCGCACATTCACCGGTGATCTTCGACGTCCGCCGCCCCGCTGGATTTCCCATGTGCCTGTGCGACCCGTCACTGCTCGTCGTGGACGCGCCCCTCTATGATCCGAGTACCAAGCACAAGGTCAGGCCTAGAGGCGGACTGTCTCACGATGAGGGAGCCATGGAAAGAGTCAAAGACCTGGAGGAATATTCAGTGAAAGTGGACGAAAAGAAATCCGAAGAACCGCGAGTGTGTTCGATGTGCGGCAACCCGGCTACCCAACTGGTCGACGGGGAGCCGAGTTGCGCGGCGCACGTTGGACAGATCTACGAGCACCAGGTTGAGGACTTCACCAGCAAACATTTGCACGACAACGAGTGGCGTAAGGTCTAGCCCGCAAACCACGATTCCTGCTCGACGGCATTCTCCTTGCGGGACGTCCTTCCGCAAGTTGCGACTTCATGCCGCGCCCTCCCCGCATTTCCCCAGACAGGCTTTATAATCGTCGGACCCATCCGGCTTGCTCGGATGCGGTGTCCTGCTCAGCCGTGGCGTGCGTGGCGATCGCGGAGAGAGTCGGTCAACAGTTGGAAACGACGGGGCCGTTGACCCGTTGCAAGTTCTCTCCAGCGAGGAGTGATGCAGATTCGGCCGGGAGTCGAAGTGGCTAGCCTGAGCGACGTGGGCTGCCAGCGCGAGAATAACGAAGACGCACTGTCGTACTGGGAGCCTCAGAGCGACGACCAGTTCCAGCGCAAGGGCAGGCTCGCGCTCGTCGCCGACGGGATGGGTGGCTACGAAGGTGGGCAAGAAGCCAGCCGCCTCGCGGTCGATACCATTCGCGACGTTTACGATCGCGACCCCTCCGGCAATCTTCAGGACGCACTCATCACCGGATTCCGCAAGGCTCATGAGCGCATCCGCCAGTACGCTGACGCCCACCCGGAACTTCAGGGGATGGGCACCACTTGCACCGCCGTCGCCCTCAACGATTCCCACCTCTACTTTGCCCACGTCGGCGATAGTCGGCTCTACCTGGTGCGCGGTGAAACCATTTCGCGCCTCACGCGCGATCATTCCTATGTAGGACGCCTGGTCGAGTCCGGAGTGCTCAGTCAGGATGAGGCGGAACGCCATCCCCAGCGCCACATTCTGACGGCTGCATTAGGCGCTGGCGGCGAGATTACGGCCGATGCTCCCGATGGCCCGATGTCTCTCCAGCGCGGCGATGTTCTTGTTCTCTGTACCGACGGGTTGTGGGGCTTGGTTCCGGAACCAGAGATTCTGAAAATCGTGAGCTCTCACGATGCCACCGCCGCATGCGCCGAACTGGTGAAACTCGCGCGCCAGCGCGGCGGCCCCGACAACATTACCCTGCAAGTTTTGCGCCTCTCCAACAACGGCCGTCCTCGTAGTTAGACGGCATCCGAAATCCTCTTCAGCGCAATTTCTTGCGCACCTTAGGAGCTCTACCGAATCCGCTGTAGTTGCATTTAAGCCATTGATACTAAAAGAGATGTTGGCAGAACCCCTCGTCGCTGAGTTGGCATACCGTTTGCAATGTACTACATTGAAATAAACTCTATAGAAGAAGTAGACTTTGTGAGAACATAGCTTATGAAGATCTCCCAAAAGGGCCTCTACGCACTGCAAGCGATGATGATGCTGGCCCGGCACTACAACCAGGGCGCCATCAAGATTCGCGACATCGCCTACGAAGAAGACCTCCCTGAAAAATTTCTGGAACTGATTCTGCTCGAAATGAAGAACGCTCGCATGGTCGAGAGCGTTCGCGGTGCCAAAGGCGGCTACGCGCTGCGGCGTCCTCCATCGGAGATTCGTTTAAGCGAAATCATTCGTTTGATCGACGGCCCGCTTGCGCCCTTCGGCGACGCCGAGCAATTGCGCAGCCTCATCGACAAAGATCACGCCCACCGGGCGCTCTACCAGGTCTTCCTCGATGTGCGTGACGCGGCCGCCAAAATTCTCGAAAACACAACCCTCGCCGACATCGTGAAAGATCCTCGCCCCTCCGGAAAAGAAAAACGCTCGCGCAAGAAAAAACAAAAGCAACCCGCCGCCGTGCTGCCGATGGTCGTATCCGGTAGCGGGAGCCATCACTGATCATGGACCAAATTTCAAAATTCGCATATCTGGCGATGGCAGCGTTGCTCGCGCTTGCCGTGCCAGACGCGCGCTCGCAGGTCATCGTGCGCGTGGGTGCGTTTCCGAACATCACGCACGCTCAGGCCATGGTTGGCAAGGCAAACGGCTCGTTCGATAAGGCGCTCGGCTCTAGCGCGAAAATCGAGTGGAAGACATTCAACGCTGGTCCGGCGGCGATCGAGGCCTTGTTCGCCGGGGCCATCGACATGACCTACATCGGCCCCAACCCCACCATCAGTGGATACGTTCGATCAAACGGTGAGGCCCTGCGAGTCATCGCCGGCGCGGCCAGCGGCGGAGCAGCGCTTGTGGTGCGAAGTGATTCGGGAATCAATCAGGCCTCCGACTTTCACGGCAAAAAAGTCGCGTCGCCGCAGCTTGGTAATACCCAAGACGTTGCTCTCCGCTCCTGGTTGCGGACGAACGGCCTGAAGTCCACCGACAAGGGTGGCGACGTGCAGGTGATTCCGCTGGCTAATCCCGATCAACTGACGCTGTTTGTGAAGAAGGAACTCGACGCTGCCTGGGCCCCGGAACCTTGGGCCACGCGGCTCATCCGCGAAGGCAATGGCCGCTTGTTTCTTGACGAACGCACGCTGTGGCCCAACGGGCAATTCGTTTGCGCCAACCTCATCGTCAGCACGAAGTTTCTCAAAGCGCATCCCGACGTTGTGATGAACTGGCTGCGCGCTCACGTCGAATTAACCGACTGGATCAACGGCCACCTTCCCGAAGCGAAGAAAGTTCTCAACGGCCAGATTCAGAAAGAGACCGGCAAAGCGCTGCCCGACGCCGTACTTGATGAAGCCTTCAGCCGGTTGCAGGTAACGTACGATCCGCTTCGCGCTTCGCTCCTGACGTCTGCCAAGTCGGCTTTCGATGCGGGATTCCTCGGCCGCCAGGCTCCGGATCTCTCAAATCTTTACGATCTCTCTTTGTTGAACCAGGTTCTCGCGGAAAGAAAGAAGAAGGCGGTGCAATGAGACCGAATACCAATCTCGCAACCAGCGTTGTCTGGGACGCCGAGTCTCGCAAGCCCGCGCATGGCACGGTGGCACGCCCCGCGATCCTACCCATGCGTCGCGCGAGTACCTCGACGCCAAAGGTTCGACTCGAAGATGTTTCTCTAAACTACTCGAGTGAAACCGGTGCCGGAATGCTGGCGCTCGATCGAATTAACCTGCAAGTGCAGCCGGGAGAATTCCTCTGCATCGTGGGTCCCTCGGGCTGCGGCAAGTCGACACTCCTGCACCTGGTCGCGTCATTGCAGCACCCGACCTCCGGCGCGATCGCCATCGATGACAGCTACGTGACTGCTCCCGGCACCGATCGCATCCTGATGTTCCAGGATCACGGCCTGTTTCCCTGGCTTACGGTCGGACAGAACGTGGAATTCGGACTGAAGATGAAGGGCCTCCCGAAAGCCGAGCGGGCAGAGAAGGTTCGTCACTATCTGCGCCTCGTTCATCTTTTGCAGTTTCAGGATAGCCGTCCGCACCAGCTTTCTGGCGGCATGCGCCAGAGAGTGGCGCTAGCCCGTGCACTGGCGACCGAGCCCGATGTCTTGCTGATGGATGAGCCCTTCGCTGCGCTCGATGCGCAGACGCGCGACATGCTGCACGATGAACTCGAGAAGATCTGGGCGGAAACCGGATGCACCATCATCTTCGTGACGCACAACGTGCGCGAAGCCGTCCGCCTCGCCGACCGCGTTGCTCTGATGACCTTCCGGCCCGGCCGCGTCAAGCAGGAATTCACTGTAAACCTGCCGCGCCCGCGCCATCTCGAGGAAGTCGAGGTCGCCCGTACCGCGCGCGAAATTCTCGACAGCCTGCGCGACGAAATCAACAAGTCCCTGGAAGCGGAGTATGCCCATGAGCAGCGTCGCTAGAAGCGCACCCACGGGAGCAGTACGGCCCCGGCCCGCGTCTGGAGTGAATGGCAATGACGTCCACTCCTCTCCCGTCGTTCGCCCAAAAAACAGCCGCATGCTCATCGCGCGCAAGGTTCTCAATCAGGTGATTTTCTACTCGATGCTGCTAGGCGCGTGGGCTCTGCTGGCGAAGCTGAAGGTTTGGCCGCCGTATCTTTTTCCGGCGCCCTGGCAAGTCGCCGAAGCCCTGTGGGCCGGCTTCAAGGATCACAGTCTCCCCATCGCCATCGGCGTAACTATGAAGCGCATGCTCATCGGCTACAGCCTGTCGGTAATGCTCGGAATGATTCTGGGCATCGGCGTTGCCAGCAATCGCTTCCTCGAAGAAACCGTCGGCCCATTGCTGGTGAGCTTGCAGTCCTTGCCTAGCATTTGCTGGGTGCCTCTCGCTATCTTGTGGTTCGGCCTCACCGAGAAGGCGATTCTGTTCGTCGTTCTGATGGGATGCATTCTCTCCGTGACCATCGCCATGGAAGACGGCCGCAAGCAAATGCCGAAGATCTACACGATGGCCGGCCGCAACCTGGGCGCGTCCGGCTGGCGCTTGTTCTTGTACGTGATGCTGCCTGCGAGCTTGCCCTTCATCGTTTCCGGTCTCAAGCAGGGATGGGCTTTCGGCTGGCGTTCCCTCATTCAGGCAGAAATGATTTTCCTGACGATCGGGCTCGGACAGCAGTTGATGATGGGGCGCGACCTGAACGACATGAGCCAGGTCATCTCGGTCATGCTCCTGATCGTGGCGCTCGGATACCTGGTGAACCGCGTCGTGTTCCGAACCATGGACCGTGCGCTACAAAATCGCTGGGGACTGAATCCGACGGCCTGAGCCTGACAAAAAGCGCCGCAGACCATCCTCGCCAATTTTTATTCCGCATCTGCATGTGGCAACATGCAGTTTGCGGTTTCTCTTTTCAAGCTGTCACCAAAACCACTCGTGGGGCAGAAGCCAATGTTTTCGAGAAGAGATTTCCTCCGTACAGCTTCGGGAGCCGCCGTTGCAGTTTCGGCCTCCTCTTCGCTGCTCACTTGGGCTGCGGATCAGCCGCATCTCGCGATCCCCGGCAAAGAAGACCTCATCATCCGTTCCTACCGCTTCTTCGATCTTGAAACGCCGGTGGAGTATTTCGATACTTGGCTCACTCCGGCGCAACACTTCTTCGTACGAAATCACATGCACGAACCGAGCACGCTCGAAGCATCGAGCTGGCAGCTCAGTATTGGCGGCGAAGTCGAGAAGCCCTTCACGATCAACCTGGCGGACCTTGCGAAGCTGGAAGCGCACGCAATCGTCAACACGCTGGAGTGCGCCGGCAACGGGCGCGCTTTTCACACGCCCAAGGTGCCCGGCGTGCAATGGCAGAAAGGCGCCGTCAGCACGGGACGCTTCAGCGGTCCCCGTTTGCGCAATCTGCTCGAACGCGCCGGGGTCAAGCCTTCGGGCAAGCACGTGATGTTTCGTGGCCTCGATGAAGTTCCCGGCAAAGTTCCTCCCTTCATTCGCAGCATCCCAATCGAGAAGGCGATGGATCCCGACACCCTGATCGCCACGCAACTGAATGGTGCGCCGCTGCCCAAGCACAACGGCTTTCCGGCGCGCGCCATGGTGCCCGGATGGATTGGCGCCGCATCGTGCAAGTGGCTTACAGAGATCAAAGTCCTCGACCAGGAATTCGAGGGCAACTTCATGTCTCCCGGATACCGCCTGCCGAATCAACCGGTGAAACCGGGCGAGGCGGTCAAGCCTGAGGACACGCACCCGGTGACTGCCCTGAATGTGAAGTCGTTGATCACCTCGCCGCTCGATGGCTCGAGCGTCCAAGCGCGCACACTCGATATCAAGGGCGTCGCTTGGGCGGGCGAGGCCGAGGTCACCAAAGTCGAGATCTCGACTGATGGAGGCAGCTCCTGGCAAGCCGCCGCTCTTGGCAAAGATCGCTCCCGCTACGCGTGGCGAATGTTCGAGTACAAGTGGAAGGCTCCGAAAGCAGGGGACTACGCCATCCTGTCACGCGCTACCGACAGCCAGGGGCGCATTCAACCAGCGACTCCTGTGTGGAATCCAAGCGGCTATCTCAACAACGCGATCGACCAGGTGAAGATTCATGTCCAGGCATAGCGCGAAGTATTACTTTGCTCTTTCGATCCTCTTCGGCACAGTCAGCTACGCTCAGAGTTCGTCGCCATCAGAGCTACCCGAAGGTCCGATACAGGCCAAGGCTGTCACTGCCTGCACGGAATGTCACGAAGCCCGCATCATTGTGCAGCAGCGTCTGAGCAAGGCTGCATGGACGAAAGAAGTCGACAAGATGATGAAGTGGGGAGCGGTCGTCGAGCCACCAGACCGCGATGCGCTGATCGACTATCTCAGTGGAAATTTCCCAGTTGATAAGCCGGAGTATGTTGCTGAGCGCTCACGCGGTCCCGCCGCGGCGTTGAAGAAGAAGTAGCGTGGGGCAGGCCGACAGCAAAGCGCTATCGACCCAGCGTCAAATGTGGCCAGAGGACGCTACGATAGCGCTGCTAAGTACTAGGTCCCGTGCTGCTACAAGTCTAGCGCCGCAAAATCCGCGTTCTAGTGCATAGCCGGGTTCTGCCGTGTCGATGCAGACTCCATCGCCAATGATTTGGCGGCCATCTCGAGAGCATCTTCAAGAGCCTGCAAATGGCGTTCTTCCGTGAGATAGCTGGTCACCATCATCCGCAAGACGCTGCTGCCGTTCACAACCGTATCGGAGATCCAAAGCTGGCCGTCCCGAGTGACCGCATCGACGATCGACGCGTGACAAGCAGCGAGATCCTTTGCTCCATCTTGCAGGCCCTTCAAGCGAAAGTTAACGATGGTCAGCATAGTGGGCGCGGCTAGCTCAAAGTATTCCGAATGTTGCACCCACTCGGTGAACAGCCGCGCCAGCTGGAGTTGCCGGTCGATGTGTTCTTCGTAGGCTTTGCGCCCGTGCACCCGCAGAGTCAGCCAAAGCTTCAGGGAATTCATGCGGCGTGTCCATTGCGTGCTGATGCGCGCGTTGTCGGGCAGATGCGCACCCTGTGCTTTCGGCATGTAAGGCGAGGCCACGGAGAAGGCCTGCTGTAGTGCTTCGGGATGGCGCGTGAGAATCACTCCCGCCGCAAACGGAACTGCCAGCCACTTGTGCGGATCGATGGTGATCGAGTCTGCTAATTCAATGCCTCGCACGAGACCGCGATTCTTGTCCGAGAACACCGCGGAAGCGCCGTATGCTCCGTCGACGTGCATCCATAAATTGTTTCTCTGGCAAACTACCGAGACCGCGACCAGGTCGTCCACGATTCCCGAATTCGTCGTGCCGGCCGTGGCCACCACGCAAAAGGGAACTCGCCCAGCCGTGCGGTCCTGCTGAATCATCTCCTCCAACTTTATTGGATCCATCTGCAAGTTGCTGGTCACAGGCACGCGCTGCAACGCCTTGCGACCGATGCCAAGCAACCCAGCAGATTTGTCGAGCGAATGATGCGATTCGGCCGAAGCGTACATCACCGGCTGCTTACCGATCGACGCAATGCCATCTTCCATCGCATCAGGGAAGTGATGCGCCAGAGCGAGCGCCAGCCCGCTGAAGTTCGCTTCGTTCCCTCCGCTGGTAAACGTGCCGCCAAATTCGCCGCTCCAGCCCACGCGCTCGGCAATCCAGCGCACGGTTTCGAGTTCAATCTTTGACGCCAGCTGTGACCTCGCCAGCGTCGCCAGTTGCGGATTCAAGGCAGACACCATCGCTTCCGCGACGAATCCCATGTAGGTCGGCGTGGGGTTCATGAGGCCAAAGTAGTTGGCGCTGGGCACATGGAATCCCTTGGCCACCATCTCGCCAAAAACTTCTTCCAGCACGTCGAGAGGATCGGCCCCGTCCTCAGGCAGTGGATTGTTCAACGCGCCATAGGTTCGTTGCTCGGCCGGAAGTTGCACCGCACGATCGGGCAGGGAAGAGTAGTACTGGTCCACAAGCTCGATGAGACGATGGCCCACTTTACGGCGAGTCTCCGAATCAAAATCGAAGCGCATAGGAAGTTGGACGAGAATCTGGAAGAAAAGATGCAATCAAAGCGAGCCGGAACGCGGTAATTACGTGGACGGCGCGTGTGCCGGAGCGCCACCGTAAGCGACGGCGTGAGCCTGCAAGCGAGGGCGGGACGCCCTCGCGACTGCCGGCAAGATGCCGGCGCTACCCCGCCGAAGCGCAGCTTGGGAGGGCGCGCCTGTTTTCTTTCGCTCTGCTAAAGTCCTTTGTCTCTCTAAGCTTTCCTTTGTCATCGCTGTTAAGCGATTGGAGTGATCACTCCCGCTGCGGGTACGGTTCACGTGGCTAGGAGCCCTGTATGACTCGGAAGCCGGTGAGTCGGCCTACGCCGCATCAGATGTTCGCCCGCGCTCCCAAGGGGTGCACGCCCGCGATAAGGGTCCGCGCGGTTCTGCCTAGGACACGCGGAACGTCGCCATCTCTGGCCTAATTTTAGAATAGCAATTGGGGTGGGGTGATTGTGACACGGTGGAGAAGTTTATATTTTGCTTGGATTGATGGAGATGGATGTGATTTGTGACGTGGGTGGGGCTTGACAGGTGATGGAGGTCACAGAGGAGCAGGTGTTAGGTCTTTGGTCTTGGCTATTAGGTAGCGCCGGCATCTTGCCGGCAGTCGCGATGGGCGTCCCGCCCTCGCTGGCGGGCTCACGCCCGCGTCGCAGGAGTGCCGCCCCTGCGGGGCTTGCGATTGTTGTTGCTGCTTACCCACCACTTACTGGTGGGCTATCCTCTGCCGCCGCTCCGCGGCTCATTTGCTGACGCTGCGGCGGGCGGGACGCCCGCCGGACTGCCGGCGAGACGCCGGCGCTACGGTACAGAGCTTATCTCAGCCTCTGTTCAAGCTTCTTCTGTTGCTTCAGGAGTTGCTTCCGCCTTCTCTGGGCGCAGCAGCGGGAACAGAATCACATCGCGAATGGTGTGCGAGTCCGTCAACAACATGGCTAGGCGATCTACGCCTACGCCCACCCCGCCGGCTGGGGGCATGCCGTACGAAAGCGCGCGAATGTAGTCCTCGTCCATTTGATGAGCTTCTTCGTCGCCGCGCGCCCGCTCTTTCAATTGCTCCTCGAATCGTTGCCGCTGATCTTCCGGATCGTTAAGCTCGCTGAACCCGTTGGAGAGCTCCATCTGGCCCGCAAAAATCTCAAACCGCTCTACCCACTCCGGTTCGTCGGCCTTCTTTTTCGACAGTGGCGACACGGCCACAGGAAATTCGTAGATCGTCGTCGGCTGCAGCAAGTGTTCTTCAGCCACAGCCTCAAACAGATTCGCGATGGTCTTTCCGGTCGGCTCATTGGGATCGTAAGCCATGTGCGAACCCGCTGCGTTGTGCCGTGTCACGAGCGCCTTTACTGAATCATGCGATGCGAAGTCGCTCATTCCCGGTTTCGCGCCGGCCTTCTCCGGCCAGAACTCAATGATTGCCTCCCGCATCGTCATCCGGCGCCAACTCGCTGCGGCCCAGTCGATCTCCGCGTCGCCCCACTTCGATCTTGTCGTGCCATTCACGTCTTTCGCGGCCTGCTCGATCAGGTTTTCAGTAAATTGCATCATGTCGCGGAAATCGGCGTAGGCCTGGTAATACTCAAGCATCGTGAACTCTGGATTCCAACGCCAGCCCAAACCTTCGTTGCGGAAGTTGCGATTGATTTCATACACACGGTCCAGACCGCCCACCGTCAGTCGCTTCAGATAAAGCTCCGGAGCAATGCGCAGGAACAAGTCGATGTCCAGCGCGTTGTGGTGCGTCTTGAAGGGCTTTGCGACCGCGCCTCCCGCGATGGGTTGCATCATCGGGGTTTCGACTTCCACGAAGTCATGCGCGTCCATAAAACGCCGCATGGACTGCACCAGCTTGCTGCGCTTTAAAAAGACTTCGCGCACTTCCGGATTCATCACCAGGTCAACGTAGCGCTGGCGATAGCGCAGTTCCACGTCGGTCAGCCCGTGCCACTTCTCAGGAAGGGGCAGCAGGTCTTTCGAGAGGAAAGTGATTTCCTCGACGTGCACGCTGAGTTCCCCTGTACGCGTGCGGAATAAATATCCAGACAGGCCAACGTGATCGCCCAGATCGAGCAACTTGTAAAGCTCAAAGCCCTTCTCGCCGACCGCGTCCTTCTTCACGTAGGCTTGCAGCCTTCGCCCACCCTGTTGCAGATGGACAAATGCCGCCTTGCCCATCAGTCGGTTGGACATGATGCGTCCGGCGACGCGCACTGAAACGCGACTCTGCTCGAGTTCTTCTCCGGTTTTTCCCGAGTAATCGGCAAGGATATGCGGAATCGTATGGGTGAAGTTGTAGCGGTTGGGATACGCGCGTTGTCCGAGAGCTTCAATCTGCTGCAGCTTCTGACGTCTAAGTTCGTAGATGTTTTCGTCGAGTGCCAAAAAATTCCTTTGCTGATTTCAGTGGCCGCGAAGACTCCTGTCGGAGAGCTTCGTAGGCGGAATGGGAAACAAAGATTATAAACAAGCCATCGCTGCGTACGCGCTGCCTTGGGCGCTTCTTCACAGCTGAATGTGACGCTTAACCCTTGAAGCCGCAGCCCATCGGCGATACTATTCCACTTCCCGTTTTTCCCCGCGGGAAAGAGCAACGACGCGAGGAAGACTTTGCCGCAAAATTACGTCCCCGTTTTCATTTTCATCGCGGTCGTAGGAATTCTGATTCCCATTACGCTGGTGCTCACCCGGCTGGTTCGACCGAACAATCCCAGCCGCAGCAAGCTTTCGCCTTACGAATGCGGCATCGATCCGGTCGATCGCGCTCGCGGGCGCTACACCGTTCGTTATTACATCGTCGCCATCCTGTTTGTGGTTTTTGACGTCGAGACCATCTTTCTTTTTCCGTGGGCCGTGAAGTTCAAGGCGTTCGGCCTGTTTGGGTTGTTTGAGATGCTGATCTTCCTGGGCATCCTGATCGTGGGTTACATCTGGATCTGGCAGAAAGGCGCGCTGGAGTGGGTCTGAAGCCGTGTTGCACTTCGGTTCCCGCAAATTCAGTGTGCGCAGGGAAAGCACTGCGATGTCTGGCTTGGGTTCGTTGACATCGCGATCGATAGGCTGTTAGAAGTAAACGGCTTTTGTGGCAGCAGTTCACTCGCTTAGATATGGCGGAAGACCCTAAATCGCCCCAACCTCCGGATAAGGAGCAGCTCGCCAAAGCTGCCAATCCGGCAGGCAGCGGCACGCCTGATCCCTCGACCTCGGCAACTCCCACGCCAGCAGCTCCAGCCGCGGAGAAGCCCGCGACTCCGGCTGCGGAAAAGCCTCCGGCCGCCGCCGCTCCTGCAAAACCCGCTGCCCCGGCCAAACCCGCCGGTCCGGTTCCTCAGCCTTGGGATTCGCCGCTGGTGGATAAGCTGAAGCGCCAGTATGGAACAGGCCTCGAACCATGGACCTATCTCAATCAGAATTATTTGCAGGTTGACCGTTCGCTGATTCCCACGGTGCTGCAGCTTCTGCGTGACGAAGAGCAGTTCGACTACTGCGTCGACGTGACGGCCGTCCACTATCCGAAACGCGAGCGGCAATTCGATATCGTCTGGATTCTCTATTCGTTTCCGCGCAATGAACGCCTACGAGTGCGCACGCAGATCGCGGACGGCGAGCACATCCCCACTGCGTCGTCGCTGTGGGCCACGGCCAACTGGCTGGAGCGCGAAGCCTTCGACATGTTCGGCATTCAGTTCGACGGCCATCCCGACCTGAAACGAATTCTTCTACCCGATGGCTGGAAGGGCCACCCATTGCGCAAGGACTACGGCATCATCCAGCAGGATCAGGAGTGGGTGCAAATCAATCTAGGAATTGACAGTGGGCAGTAGAGGTTTTGTAACTGACGACCGACGACTAGCGACTAGCGACTGAGAATGACCGATCCGACCAGCTCCGTTTCGCACCTGGACCTCGAGGAAAGCAAGCACACTTTCCTTGACGCCAACGAACTCGTCATCAATATGGGTCCGCAGCATCCGGCCACTCACGGCGTGCTGCGCGTCATCCTGCGCCTCGACGGCGAGAAGGTCATGGGCCTGGAGTGCGTCATCGGTTACCTGCACCGTGGCGTCGAGAAAATTGCCGAGCATCGTACCTATACGATGTTCAATCCGTATGTCGACCGCATGGATTACGTCGCCGCGGTCTCGAACGGCTTGGGATACTGCGAAGCCGTTGAGAAGCTGCTCAACATTGAAGCGCCGCCCCGCGCCAATTACATCCGCGTCATTCTCACGGAGCTGAACCGTCTCGCCAGCCATCAACTCTGGCTGGGCACGCACGCGCTCGACATCGGCGCCATGACGCCGCTGTTCTACACCTTCCGCGACCGCGAAGAGATCCTGAAGATTTTCGAGAAGTACTGCGGCGCCCGCCTGACCACGCACGCGTTTCGCATTGGCGGGTGTCTGTACGAGACCTACGAAGGCTTCGAAAAGGACGTCAAGAAGTTCCTCACCTTCGTCGCGCCAAAAATCGACGAGTACGAGGAACTCCTGACCACCAATCGCATCTGGGTTGAGCGCACGAAGAACGTCGGCACGATTTCGGCCAAGGATTGCATCGCCCTCGGCGTGACGGGGCCTGTCCTGCGCGCTAGCGGCGTGAAGTGGGACCTGCGCAAGGCCCAACCCTACGCCAATTACAAACTCTTCGACTTCGATATCCCGACCGGCCAGAACGGCGACACCTACGACCGTTATCTCGTGCGCATGGCTGAGATGCGCCAGTCCCTGCGCATCATCCAGCAGGCGGTTGATAGCATCCCCGAAGGCCCGATCATGGCCAAGGTGTCTAAGGTCATCAAGCCTCCGGTGGGCGAGATCTATCACTCCATCGAAGCGCCCAAGGGCGAACTGGGTTACTACATCGTGAGTGACGGATCGACCCAGCCCTATCGCATCCGCGTGCGCCCGCCATCGTTCGTGAACCTGCAGGCGCTGGAGCTTGATGTGCCGCGGCCAATTGGTCGCCGACGTGATCGCCGTAATCGGCACGCTCGACATCGTTCTCGGCGAGGTGGACCGCTGATGCCGAGCTGGATCACGAATTACCTCAATGATCCCCGCCAGCTGACACCGGGCCAATATGGCAGTCCCTTCTGGGCGCTGGTCTACATTCTCGTCGTGTTCGGCGGAGTCTCGCTCGCAGTTGTTTGTATGAACTGGCTGGAGCGCAAGATTCTCGCTCATATGCAGGTGCGCCTCGGGCCCATGCGAGTTGGTCCTCACGGCCTTCTGCAGCCCATTGCTGATGCCTTGAAACTAATCCTTAAAGAAGACATCGTCCCTGAAGGCGCGGACTCTTTCGTATTTCTGCTTGCGCCCGTCATTATTCTGCTCGCCGTCTTCAGCGTGTACTGCGTGATCCCGTTCGGCCCGACGCACGCCATCACTGACATGAATATCGGCATCCTCTTCATGCTGGGCGTTTCATCGCTCGGCGTGCTAGGGATCGTAATGGCTGGCTGGGCGTCGAATTCCCACTACCCGCTGATCGGCGCGCTGCGCTCGAGTGCGCAAATGGTCTCGTATGAAATCGCCATGGGACTGGCAGTGGTTTCCGCGGTCCTGATGACCAGCCTGAACGACTCGGGCACCGGCACGCTGAGCATGATCGACATCGTCAAGGCTCAGAATGCCCAGCACATCTGGTTCGTCTTCAAGTTCTTTCCGTTGGGATTCATCGCCTTCTTCATCTTCGCTGTAGCCATGGTCGCCGAAACCAATCGGGCGCCCTTCGACCTGCCGGAAGCCGAGTCCGAACTGACCGCAGGCTTTCACACGGAATACAGCGGCCTGCGCTGGTCTTTATTTATGCTCGGCGAGTACGCGGCCATGATCGCCGTGTCCTCGATCGCGATCACGCTCTGGCTCGGCGGTTGGATGCGGCCGTTCTCTGCCTGGCACGGTCCGAATGTCGCCCTTGGCGGCTTTTGGCCTCCCTCAGATCCATCCTCTCCAGGCGGTGCTGTTGACCTCGCCTTCTCTCTTTTCCCGGCCCTCACGTTTTTCGGCCTGGCTGCCATGACGTTCTACAGCACCATGCGCATGCCGAAGCACGCCTTCTTCCGCGTGCAGACCATCGGTCTCGGCGCTTTCGGCGGGGTGTTCGCCCTGATCGGCCTAAGCCTGCTTGTGCCCCCGGTGCGCGATCGTGTACAGGATGTCTACTGGTTCATCGCCAAGATAGCTGTTTTCTTGTATCTCTACATCTGGTATCGCGGAACATTCCCGCGCTACCGATTCGACCAATTGATGAAAGTGGGTTGGAAAGTTCTTTTGCCGATGGGCATCGGCGTTCTGATGCTCACTGGCATTGTGGGACTGCGCACGGAAATCTGGGATTTCTTGCAACGCCTGGTGCACGTTTAATATGCAGCAAGTTGCTCAACCCGTAGCCACAACATTCTTCTTCTACATGCTGTCCGGCATCGCCATCCTGAGCGGCGTGATGGTTATTACTCGCAAGAATCCCGTGCATTCCGCCCTGGCTTTGATCCTCACGCTTCTGTGCGTGGCCGGCCTGTATCTGATGCTCTATGCGCCCTTCGTTGCCGGCGTACAGATCATTCTTTATGTCGGCGGCATCATGGTGTTGTTCCTGTTTGTGATCATGCTCGTGAACATCGAGCGCTCAGAAAAAGAAAAGCAGTTCAACCAGCAATGGCTGCCCGGAATGCTAGCAGCACTTGGCCTGGGAACGTTGTTCGTACTGATCTACGTCAAGGGAAAGAATGCATTTCCCGTGCTTCCACCTGCTTTGCCGGAAGCCAACAACACGCAGGCAGTCGGACAACTGCTGTACAGCAATTACATGTTCCCGTTCGAAATCGCGTCGCTGTTGCTGCTGGTCGCGATCATCGGGGCGGTGGTGATGGCGAAGAAGAGGATTTGAGACGGAAGCTGTCAGCTATCAGCCATCAGCTGTCAGCCGAAGCAAGAGACATCACACGCACGAATCGGCACGAGGGTTTTACTGAAAGCTGAAAGCTGAGAGCTGAGAGCTACATGGTTCCGATTACAACGCTCCACTATCTCGTCGTAGCCGCCGCACTGTTCGTGCTGGGCGTGATCGGTGTGCTCACGCGCCGCAACGTGGTCATCGTGCTGATGTCGATCGAACTGATCCTCAACGCGGTGAACCTGAACCTGGTGGCCTTTTCCCGCATGTGGGGATTGCACGGACAAGTCTTCGCAATTTTCGTGATCACCGACGCAGCTGCCGAAGCGGCCGTGGGCCTGGGCATCCTGATCGCCTTCTTTAGAAATAAGGAGACGGTCAACGTGGACGAAGTGGATTTGATGAAGTGGTAGGAAGGCGGCTGATAGTCGTTAGCTGATAGCTCATAGCACAGGCCTCTGCGATCGTAGTTCGGGTTTGAGCCACGGGCTATCAGCTACAAGCCACTAGCTAATTATGTTCTTTCTCGACAAAATCTGGTTGATCCCGCTGCTCCCGGCTTGCGGCGCCGTCATCATGTTCTTCTTCGGCAAAAAGCTGCAGAAGCAGACGGTGAGCGCGGTTTGTGTCGGCGCCGTTGCGCTGGCTTTCGTGATGTCGTGCGGCGCCGTGTGGCAGTACACCCATACTTACACCAACGGGCAGGCTTTCGACAAACCGATGTACACCTGGCTGGGCAGCGACACCGGCCATCTCACCTACACCACCAGAGACGGGTATCCCGCCGAGTTCAAGGCGCAGGTTGGTTTTCTGCTCGACCCGCTTTCCTGCATCTGGCTGCTGTTCGTCACCGGCGTCGGCACTCTTATTCACATCTACTCCACCGGATACATGGCGCATGAAGGCGGGTACTACCGCTTCTTCGGATACCTGAACCTCTTCATGTTTTCGATGCTGACGCTGATCATGGGCAACAACTACGCCCAGATGTTTGTCGGGTGGGAAGGCGTCGGTCTTTGTTCATATCTTTTGATCGGTTTTTATTTCCACCGCAAGTCCGCCAGCGACGCCGCCAACAAAGCTTTCATTGTGAACCGTATCGGTGACGCCGGATTCATCCTCGGCATGCTGACGATTGCATGGTACCTGGGGTCGATTCGCTTCACCGACGTGACCGCGATGGCGCGCAGCGGCAAATTTGCCATCGGCGATCCGGTTCTCACGGCTGCGGCCCTGTTGCTGTTCGTTGGTGCCTGCGGCAAATCTGCCCAGCTTCCGCTCTACATCTGGCTCCCCGACGCGATGGAGGGCCCGACCCCAGTCTCTGCCCTCATCCACGCGGCCACCATGGTGACCGCGGGCGTGTACATGGTCGCGCGCTCGAACGCCATCTTCGTGTTGGCTCCAACCGCGATGAAGACCGTGGCCATCGTGGGCGCGCTCACTGCCATCTTCGCCGCGTCGATCGGACTGGTGCAAAACGACATCAAGCGCGTGCTGGCGTATTCCACTGTCTCCCAGCTCGGATACATGTTCCTCGCGCTGGGTGTAGGCGCTTTCGGTGCAGGAGTGTTCCACGTATTTACGCACGCGTTTTTCAAGGCGCTGTTGTTCCTCGGCGCCGGCTCGGTGATTCACGCCATGAGCGGCGAGCAGGACATGCGCAACATGGGAGATCTCCACCGACGCACTCCCACGACTTTCATGACGATGTTGATCGCTACTCTAGCGATCTCTGGGGCACCTTTCTTCGCCGGGTTCTTCTCCAAAGACGAGATTCTATGGCAAACATGGGTGTCGGAAGGTGGGGCTTACAGGATCCTGTGGTTTGTTGGTTATGGCACCGCGCTTATGACCGCGTTTTACATGTTCCGGCTTATGTACTTGACATTTGGCGGACGACCGCGCATGAGCCATGACGTAGAACACCACATTCACGAGTCGCCCAAATCAATGACCGGGCCGCTCGTGGTTTTGGCATTCTTCTCAATTTTTGCGGGGTGGCTAAGCTGGCCACACAGCCTCGGCGGTAACGATCGTTTCATGAAGTTCTTGGAACCGGTCTTTGCCAAGGAAGCTCACGTCCTGCAAGAGGAAGGGAAGACCGCGCAGCTCGCAGCAGGGGAGAAGGAAGAGGAGCGCAACACTGGAACAGAGCGTTTGCTGATGGGACTGTCGGTGGCGGCCGCATTTGTCGGTTTTGGGATGGCTCGGCGGGCCTACCGTCACGCGGATAAGGGCTACGTCGAGCCCATAGCCGCCAGCGTCCCGCCGCTCTACACCGCCCTCTACAACAAGTGGTACGTCGACGAACTCTATGACCATCTCTTCACTGGACGGCGCAAGACAGGCAACGTACGTCTCGGCGTGCTCGGACTCGGCGATGCTTCCGCCTGGTTCGACGTGCACGTGGTCGACGGCGCGGTGAACGGCGCAGGCTGGTCGACGCGTATCGCCTCGAGCATTTCGAAGTGGTTCGATACCTGGATCATCGACGGTATCGGCGTGAATGGGCCTGCGATTCTGGCCCGCATCTTGTCTTATCCGTTCCGGCTGTTCGAGTGGGGACAAGTGCAGTGGTACGCGCTGGTCATGGTCGCGGGATTGTTGGGATTCGTTTTTTACTATGCGTACAAGTAGCGGCGGGTTGCGGGCGGTATTTGCTCGGAGTTCTATGCAGCTCACGCGGTCTGAGGGCGGGACGCCCTCAGGACTGCCGGCGGGACGCCGGCGCTACATGGAACGCCGGCGCTACAAGGACTCGTAGCGGTCACTGAGAACTGGCACCTGAGAACCGAGAACTGTTCTTATGCAGAATCACATCCTCTCGATCATTCTGTTCACGCCGCTGCTGGGCGCGCTTGTCCTCCTGTTCGTTCCCAAGGACAACAAGGACGCGATCCGCTGGATTGCGAACATCTTCGCGCTGGGCGGCTTCCTGATCTCCCTCCCCCTCGTACCGTTGTTCTGGGCGCAGCGCTTTGATGCCACGCAAGCCTTCAAGTTCATGGAAGGCGCGCCCGGCAACTGGATCCCCACCATTGGCGCCGGTTATTACATCGGCATCGACGGCATTTCCTTCCTGCTGATCATGCTGACCACGCTGCTTGGCTGGATCTCGATCCTCTCCTCCTGGACCGCGATCGAGAACCGCGTGAAGGAATACTACGTCTGGTTCCTGGTGCTGCAGACGGGCATGCTCGGCGTCTTCATGGCACTGGATTTCTTCCTGTTCTTCGTGTTCTGGGAAGCGATGCTCGTGCCGATGTACTTGCTGATCGGCATCTGGGGCGGTCCGCGCAAGCTCTACGCCGCCATCAAGTTCTTTCTCTATACACTCGCCGGGTCCGTGCTGATGCTGCTGGGCGTGCTGTTCCTCTACTTCAACCACCACAACATCACCGGCGTTTTCACATTCAGCATTCCCGACCTGTACAAAACGGCTCCTCAGATCTTCTTCAATCCGGCTTACGGGACGACCTACGCAACGCTGCTGTTCTTTTGCTTCTTCTTCGCGTTCGCCATCAAGGTCCCGATGTTCCCGTTCCACACCTGGCTGCCGGACGCGCACGTGGAAGCTCCCACTGCCGGATCGGTCATCCTGGCAGGCGTTCTGCTGAAAATGGGAACGTATGGCTTCATCCGCTTCTCGCTGCCGTTTTTCCCGGCCGTGGTGATGAGTCCAAAGATCCGCGGCTGGATGATTGCCCTTTCCATCATCGGCATCATCTATGGCGGACTCGTGTCGCTGATGCAGAAGGACATGAAGAAGCTGGTCGCCTATTCTTCGGTCAGCCACCTGGGATTCTGCACGCTTGGCATCTTTGCGCTGACCCCGCTCGGTCTTAGCGGATCGGTTCTGCAGCAGATCAACCACGGCATTTCGACCGGCGCTCTGTTCTTGATTGTTGGCGTCCTTTACGAGCGCCGCCACACGCGCGAGATATCCGAGTACGGCGGCATCTCAAACGTGATGCCTGTCTACGCGACGATCACCATGATCATGTTTCTCTCTTCAATGGGACTGCCTCTGCTCAACGGGTTTGTGGGCGAATTCACCATCTTGCAGGGGACGTTCATGGCGAACTGGCGTTGGGCGGCTTGGGCTGTGCCCGGAGTGATTCTGGCCGCTGCTTATCTGCTCTGGCTCTACCAGCGCGTGTTCTTCGGGACGGTCACCAATCCGAAGAATGAAAAGCTGCCTGACCTGACTGCACGCGAGATCGCGACCTTTGTGCCGCTCATCATCATGGCGTTGTGGATCGGGCTTTACCCGAAGCCGTTCTTCCAGATCCTCGAGCAGCCGACAATGCAACTTTCTCGCGCGGTTCAGGAAGGTGCGAAGAATCCCAATGAAGTCGCCGCCACGCCTGAAGCCGCTCCGCTGAGTGCAAACCCGGCCGCGCAACTTGACGCGCCGAAAGGGAAGAACTAAGTGCCGAGCAGCATCGCACAATACTTCACCGGCCTCGACTACCTGCTGGCGCTGCCCATGCTTCTGCTGACGCTGTTCGCGATGGGCATCCTGCTGATCGACCTGATGCTGCCGGCCGAATCGAAGTGGCTGAACCCGGTGATCGCGTTCGTGGGGGTGTGCTTTTCTGCCCTCGGCGTCTGGCGGATCCAGGCCTGGTACAACGCGCAAGGCGGGCTAATGGGTCGCGCCGGCTTCATGAACACGATCGTCGTCGATCGTTTTGCAATCTATTTCTTCTATCTCTTCCTCGCGGGGACGGCAGTAGCCATCCTTATGTCGGCCCGCTACCTCGAAATCGAGCATGAAAATCACGGCGAGTACTATGCCCTGATGCTGTTCTCAGTCGTGGGCATGATGTGCATGGCCGCCGGATTCGACCTGGTCATGATCTTCATCGGCCTCGAGTTGATGGCCATCTCCACCTACGTCTTGGTCGGATTCTTACGGCGGGACAAGCGATCCAACGAAGGCGCTCTGAAATATATGCTGTTGGGAGCCTTCTCTTCCGGCATCTTTGCGTACGGGCTGTCGCTGTTCTATGGCCTTACCGCTTCGACGAACCTGCAAGTGATTTCGCAGCGCCTGGCGCAGCGGGTAGAAGGCAATGGCGGCCACCCCGACGCCATCTTGATTGTGGCCATGCTGACCACGGCCACCGGTCTTCTGTTTAAAGTCGCCGCGGTTCCGTTCCACCAGTGGGCGCCGGACGCTTATGAAGGCGCGCCCACCAGCATCACGGGTTTCATGTCAGTGTCGGTCAAGGCGGCGGGATGGGCGATGCTGCTCCGCATCTTCATGATGATGTTCCCCCTGCGCGCCGTGTACGTCCCTTTCCTTGTCTTCGTTTCCATTGCCACCATGACGGGCGCGAATTTCGCGGCCCTGACCCAAAGCAACCTCAAGCGCCTGCTCGCTTACTCCTCGATCGCGCACGTCGGCTACATGCTCCTCGGCCTGATCGCCGGATCTAACGACAGCATCAATCCGGACGGCATCAAGGGTATCCTCGTCTACCTGCTCGTCTACACGTTTATGAACCTGGGCGCCTTTGCCGTGATTACCTCGCTGCGCCATCGCAACGTAATCGGCGACGAGATCGACGACATCGCCGGCCTTTACTCCCGCGCCCCGGTCGAAGCCGTGCTGATGCTGATCTTCCTGCTGTCTTTGGCAGGCATTCCGCCCCTCGCCGGATTCTGGGGCAAGTACTTCATCTTCCTGAGTCTGATCGAAACCGGACACTACACGCTCGCCGCGCTCGGCGTGCTCTACTCCGTCTTCGGCCTGTACTACTACCTGCGCATCGCCAACGCGATGTTCATGCGCGAGCCGCTCGAGAAAGAATCGCTCCCGCTCAGCCCCGCCATGGGATTCGCGCTGGCCATCACGGCTCTGGCAACGCTGGTCATCGGAGTCTTCCCCAACCCGATGATCAAGGTCGTGAACGGCGTGCTCGGGCTGACCCAGGTCACGCCGATCGCGCACCTGCTACGCTGAGCCCGCCTGCCCTGGACGCGCCCGGGATGTTAATCTTCCACTCGTGAATTCCCCTGATCCAGATCCGCCGAAGAATGCCTGGGCGTCGATCGCTCGATACTCCGAAATCGGTTTCATTATTCCCGCTGCAGTGCTCCTGGGATTCTTCCTGGGCAAGTTGCTGGATTACTGGCTGCACACCACTTGGCTCTACCTGGTTGGCCTCATCTTTGGCGCGATCGTGGGCTTTGTGCAAATGATCCGCATGGCCGCCTCGTCGTTCAAGGACAAGTCGTGACCGTCGGTTCCAGGCTCGATGATCCCCCCGGCCAGGTTCAACAGGAAAAGTTCTTCTCCGGCGCAATCAGCAGAATCCTGAAATTCACCCTGGTCATTTCTGTCCTGCTTCTCATACCCGTCTGCTGGCGATTCGGCACCGCGACCACTCTGGGCTTTGCCGCCGGGGCCGCGGTTTCATGGGTGAATTTCCAATCTTTGCGCCGCGGTGTAGAAGGCCTTGCCGAGCGCGTGGCCGGACACCAATCCTCGCAACGCGGAGGCATCGTCGTTTTCCGCTTTGTCCTTCGCTATCTGTTGGTTGCGGCCTGTGCCTATGCTATATTCAAAGGTTCGCGCCAAGCCTTTGAGGGTTTCCTGTTTGGCGTTTGTCTGCCCGTGGCCGCGATGCTGGTCGAGGCAGCCTACGAAACCTACATGGTCTTCCGCCGCGGATACTAGAGCTCAACGAATTCCAGTTTCGATCGAGATTGCATGGAGCAACTTGCGTTCACGCAGTTCCTGAATCATGTTTTTGGCGGGGTCGTGTTGTCTGCGCTCAACGCCCTGGGCATCCATCCCAAGCATCCGGCCTCTCCGATTCCAAATGCTGCGGCTATGGAAATCATGGTCTTCGTGTTGCTGACCATCTTTTTCCTTCTGGTGCGGATGCGCTTGTCGGTCGACGATCCCGGTTCTTTGCAGCATGTGATGGAAGGCATTGAGGGTTTTGTGGACGATCTCGGTAAAGAGATCATTGGCCATCACTACCACAAATACGTTCCTTACCTCGTGACCCTGGGCCTGTTTATCCTGAGTTGCAACCTGATCGGCCTGGTACCGGGGATGGAGTCCCCCACCGGCGTTCCCGTCGTTCCCCTTGGATGTGCGCTGGTAACGTGGTTCTACTATCACATTCAGGGCCTGCGCGAAAACGGATTCGGCTACGTGAAACACTTCATGGGACCCGTCTGGTGGCTGGCGCCCTTGATGTTCCCAATCGAAATCTTCAGCCATCTGGCGCGCGTCCTGTCTCTCACCATCCGTCTCTTCGCGAACATGTTCGCCGGAGAAATGGTGACGCTGGTTTTCTTTTCGTTGATCCCACTGGGAGTGCCGATTATTTTCCAGGGCCTTCATATCGGCGTTGCTTTCATACAGACGTATATTTTCGTGCTGCTGGCTTGCGTGTATTTGTCTGAAGCTACTGCTCACGAACACTAGAAATTCCGGCTTCAAAGCGCTGCAAGCGTGAGGGCGTCTGCTTGAGGATGACGTCAACCACCCACTGGCGGCATTTCATAAGGAGAACCACGAATGCGTAAGTTCACTCTGTTGCTGCTTTGCCTGCTGGCGTTGTCGATGTTTGCGATGCCGGCTTTTGCTCAGGGGGGGGAGGCGCCGCGCGCCGCCACAAACTGGGTTGCGATCACCTCAGGTTTCGCGATGGCTTTAGCCGTGGCGCTCGCCGCGCTGGGTCAGTCTCGCGTTGCCTCTGCAGCCTGCGAGGGCCTGGCAAGAAATCCCGCTGCGCGTCCTGGAATTCAGCTGGCGCTGATTCTTGGACTCGCCTTCATCGAATCTCTGGTCCTGTTCACACTGGTCATCATCTTTGTGAAAGTGGTCGCCTAGAGACTCTGGTGTTGTGAAAGTTCAAAGCCTCTGTCCAAAGACAGAGGCTTTTGTATTTCCTGAGACCTGACACCTAAGACCTGCACGTTTCTACACCTTCCGCGCCCCATCCCACTCTTTGCTCTTACCCTCCGGGGCCCGCTCCATGGCTTCTACCAGGATGCGGCGCAGGCGGTAGCGGCTCTCCAGGTCCGTATTCACAATCTCAAATCCGACTTCATTTACGCGCGCCCGCCGCAGCAACACCTGCGCGCGCACGTGGCGCACGCCCATCGAGATATCCAGGTTCGCTTCCGAGCCGATGCGCAGATTGTCTTCCTTCGTGCCCATTCCGCCGCCCAGGCTCATCTCGCGGATCGAAATGCTCGACTTACCCCACGAACTGCTGATGGTCGCCGACAGCGTCTTCGAAAGCACAATGCGCTCGTAGCGCCGCTGGCGTACCCACGGACAGGCCGGTGCCGAATCCAGTGCCGCAATCGCCAACTCACCCTGCTCCAAGCCGCTGTCGGAAAGGATCTGGCTGCCATAACGGGGATCGATCTTGGCGAGCGCCTGCGCTGCCGCAATGCGAATCTCGCGATGATGCATCCACTTCCACATCTTCTTCGTTTCCAGCAGCTCGCGCAGCACCGTAGTCGCCTCGCCGTCGCGCAGACGGCCCAGGGACTCGATCGCCTTCAACTGCAGGAACTGGGACCGGCCTTCGGTCTCTCCCGCACGCGCCATGGCCGTCAGCGGACCAACCGCCGTGCGGTCGCCGCTCATGCCGATTTCATCCACCGCTTGCGGAACGACCAGTGGATCCAGAATCTCGAGCAATTCCAGCAGCGTCCGCCCGCGATCAGGAGCTGCGCCGTAGGCAATCTGCCGGACCACCACATCGTGGTAGAAGCGATTGAACTCCGGCAGGCGAACCGGCAAAAGCTCAAGCAAAGTCAGAACATCCAGCCGGCTCAGCAGGCCGACGACGGAAGCGGCTTGCCGCGGCTGTCCCGTGCGCAGCATCTCGCGCATCTGGCCCAGCGCGTTCGGACCCAGCTCGCGCACCAGTTCGATCATGCGATCGCATTCATCGCGCCGCATGCAGCGGAAGAATCGGTCCGCCAGGTGCTCTACCGCTGCCTGGCTTGTGCGCCGCAAAACTTCCAGCAGATCGTCAGGAACCTGCTCGATCCGCAAAGCCTCTTCGATAAACTCCGGCAGGCGGTTCTCTACTCCGATGCGCGGACGCAGATCATTCGCCAGCACCGGTCGCGCCTTGGCCACCAGCTCCATCGCTACACATACTGCGCTCACGGCGCCGTATGCCTTGCGCGTGCTGGCTTCCTGGCTCAGCCGCACAAACGCTGCGCTCAGCATGCCTTGCAGTTCGGTGTCCTGCTCCTTGCAAATCTGTTCACCCACACGGGTGATAGCGCAGGCCATCAGATCGCCGCCCGGTCCCGGATACAAGTCCGCCAACTGCGACAGCCCGGTCGCGAGCTTGCGTCGTGCTTCAACATCCTTCGCGTCCAGGCAGTTGAAGTAATTCCGCAGAATCTCATCCGCGCCCGCCTTGTCGCCACGTTCCAGCAGAACTTCCACAAACTGCCGGACGTTGCGGGGCGGAACACAGGGCGCCTCGTTCGAAGTCAATACGCTCTTCTTGCCGGCTTCCGGAACTTCCGACCAGAACATCCGGTCAAGGATGTCGGCGTGCGACTCCACCAGGATGCCGGCCTTGCCCATCTTCTCTTCTTGCACGCGCAGAATCTGGCGCAGCGTATCCATCTGCCGGCTCATGTGCTCGAGCATCTGGTGTACGGCGTTTACTTTTACTTCGCCCTTCTGATATCTCTCCAGGGCAAAGCGGATCGCCATGTGCTCGGCTGCCTTCATCAGCAGCGGCGTGTCGCTGTCGGTCTGAACGTTGCTGGCCAGGCTTTCGAGCAACTGCTGCAGGTTAACCCGGGTGTTTGGATCAGCTGCACCCAGTTCTTTCTGCAAGTCTTCGGGCGCCATGTTCGGGTTGACCGATACTTCGCTGAAGCGCGTCAGCAAGCGAATCGCCTGGACGACTTCCTCTTCCTGCAGCGGAACGGTCTTTCCGTCCCAGTTGCCGCCGCCCGTTCCTGTTCCTGTCCCCGTACCTCCTCCGCCACCACCGCCGGACATCCGAACCGTTGGCACACTGCCGATCGGGGCGCCGCCGGGCTCGCCTCCACCGCCGCCTTTCGCTCCTTCTGCAGCAGCAATTAGCTGAAGCAGTTTCTGGGGATCATTCAACCATTGCTTGAACTCAGGTCCGAGCGTTTGTGCGGCGATCTGTGCGGCAATGGTGACGTCGCCCGTTGCCGGATCGGCCGCCACAAACTTCACTTCATTAATCTTGATTGATGAGCTTTTGTTATCGCCGAGCGTGTCCCGAATCTGCTTAGCGACATCCTGTCCCTTGGAGCCGCCCACGGCGAACGCGCGCACCAGGCGCGCAAAATCTTCGATCGTGACTTGATTTGAAAAATTGATGCTGGCCAGCCCTGCCGTGGTCAGTAGCTGCGCAAAGCTGCGCTCGGCCTGGCCGGTTTCAATCGGAATTCCGTCGAGCAGGAGCTTATTCCCCGAAACGCCCAGCAAGAATCCCTGCTCGCCTGCCTTCGGCAGAGCCTGTTGCAGTTCATTCCATGCGGTTTCGAACTGAGTTTCGGTCCGCTTGTGTTCGAAGCCATACAGGCGCACGTACTTCACCAATATGTTCAAGCTATGGACGAAGGCGCTGGCTGAAGCGCTGCGCCCCGCTGCCGATGTGCCTGCGGTCGAGATAAATGGCTCCCGTACTTCTCGATTTCAAGCTCAGGGTAATGCGAAAAGTAAGGCCGTGCACATTACCGAGGTAATTCATACCCCTCCGTGCGAAAATAGAAATTCACTGCTGCTCCTGGACAAACTACTTGCCCGCTCCGCCTGCTTTAAGAAAAACGCCAAAGCCCAAGCAAATTCAGGGCTTTGCTCGCTGGATGCTGCGCGTTCCTGAGGAATGCGAACGTGCCGGTTCGGAACTGGCTGCCGATCCTGTCCATGACCTTCGTGTCGCACTGCGTCGTTGCCGTTCCATGGCCGACGGCTTGATGGCCATCGACCCCGATCCCGCCTGGAAGCAGATGAAGAAAGCCGGCCGGAATTTGTTCCGCAGTCTGGGCGAATTGCGCGACGTGCAGGTGATGATGGAGTGGGTGCAGAAACTTGGGCCGCCCGAGGATTCCGAGACCCAGGCGCTGTTGAATCTTCTGCGCGCGCGAGAGCAGCAACACAAAATCACAGCCGCCGAAGCTATTCGCAACTTTGATGTTCGCCAGTGGCGCAAGTGGAGTCGCGAATTGCCGCGTCGCGCCGCTCGCGTGAAACCCGGCAGCCTGGTCTTCAAACATGTGGCGCTCGAACGCTGGATCGGGGCTCATGACCTGCACCGCCGCGCCACACGCACCGGTTCCCAGACCGCTCTGCATCAGTTGCGTATCGGAATCAAACGCTTCCGCTACATTGTCGAAAACTTTCTTCCCCAGCAACATCAAGCCTGGAGTTCTGACCTGAAGAGTCTGCAGGATTTGCTCGGCGATGTGCACGACCTCGATGTGCTTTGGGATGCGGCGATGGAAGTGAACGCCTTCGCCAGTCCGGAATCCCGTGCGCGCTGGCAGGCGATCATTCACGAGGCGCGCGAGAAACGTGTCGATAAATATCGCGAGCGCATGGTTGGTCCCCAGTCTCTCTGGCCGGTGTGGCGGTCCGACCTGCCTCAGGGCAAACAAATTGAGGTTGCCGCTATGACTCGCCTGCGGCTCTGGTCATCCTACCTCGACCCGGACGTTGCCCATTCCCGCCGGATGTCCGGGTTGGCGCTGCAGTTATTCGACGGACTGGCTCAAGCAAATCTGTCGCCTGTCAGCGCGAACCAGGACCTTCGCTCGGTTCTGCAGGCAGCAGCCCTGATGCACAACGTCGGCAGATCGAAGCGCGACAAGGGACACCACAAGGCGTCCTATCGCCTCGTGCGTCGCATGAGCCCGCCCCTCGGCTGGTCTTCTACTCAGCTTCAACTCGCAGCCGCCACCACACGTTTTTACCGCGGAACTCTGCCGACGCTGCGCCATAAGGTTCTGCGGGAGTTTGCCCTCGACCAGAAGAAGATCGCTCTGCATCTGGCCGGAGTCCTTCGTCTCGCGCACGCACTTGGCGGCGAGAGCCAGGGCGGCGTGCAGCGCGTGTCGGTTCAGACTGACGGGAAAGGCCTACTGATACTCGCTCAGGGCTACAACCCTTGGACGCGCGCGGCCGAAAAAATAGCCGGAGCCGCCTACCTGCTCGAACTGGTTCTACGTCGGCCCATCCTGGTCAAAGCCGCGCCCCGCGCCAGGCCACGTCTGCGGACTCGGTCAAAGCACGGCCCACATTCCGGTCAAAGCCGCCCCAGCTAGAAACCTCCTCAGATACTTCATCGGACGCATCTTTCAGTTCAAACTAGCTGGCTGCGCATTCGCGTTCGGTCGGAGGAACGGGCCCGGCTTGAGAGCTGCCGGAAAAACTCCGCCGGCTGGTAAGAACGGGAAGGGCGCGAGTTCACAGGCTGCGGAAGAACTTTGCTTCGCGCAGGTTTTGGGAAGCGCACGACTTTAGAGGCTGCGGAAGAACTCCGCTTTGACGAAGATGTTGGGAAGGCACAACTTCAGTTGTGCCGGTAAGTCGTTGAAAATTTGTCCGCGCTTCAGCGCCTGAGTTCACTCTGGAGAGCACTCTTCGGTCGGGATAAAGGAGTTTCCACTCATGAACCACTCTTTTTTAGTCCGCAAGGCGGTCGAATGGCTGCGCAGCTACCGCTGCGGGGTGATCCTCTCCGAGCAAGCCTGCGTCAGCGGAGAAATGCCCGATGCCATAGGCTGGAAACGCGCTTGTCATTCCGTCCTGGTAGAGTGCAAAGTCTCGCGCGCGGACTTCCTCGCCGATCGGGCAAAGCCGTTCCGCCAGAAACCCGATAGCGCCGTCGGCTGCGAACGTTTCTACCTCGCACCGCAAGCCCTGATCCGGGCCGAAGAACTTCCAGCAGGATGGGGCTTGCTCGAACTGCACAACCGCAAGATCGAAGTGATTCGCGCCTCGAAGAAAAACCTCCGCAGCGAGAAGGGCTTCCGCTGCGAGATGAACCTGCTGCTCGCCAGCCTGCGCCGCGTAGAAATCCGCATCGAGCCGCAAACCATCACCGAATTTCTGAAGTGGCAAAACCGCATGGCCGAATACAACGGCGGCCGTCCCCCTGAGGGTGTAACCCCCACCGAGAAAGAAGAAAACCCGTTCCTGCATGACACAGCCGAAGGAGAGGTCGCGGCCAAGATGATTCCGTCCTGAAACGCAGAACCATGAGTTCCTGAACGAGACGAAGAGTTTACGCTGTCATTCTGAACGGAGCGAAGTCGAAGACCCAGGTCCGCCAGGAAGCAGCAAGGGCACAGTGAATTTCTTTACCACGAAAGTTGAGCCCAAGGAGATCCGCGGGCCGTTATTCCACGCTAAGTCCGAACATCCAACTGCCCAAAGACGTACTCGAAACTTGCCCAGAGCCGTCGGGCGGGGACACACGACGCTCCACCAGCAAAAAGAAGCGGCCGCATGCCGCGGCCGCTCTCACTTCAGGCTCAATTCTTCAGATCAGTTAAGACCTACTTGTTAATATCGTCCTTCGCCTCCAGTCGCTTGATCGCCGTTTCAATGAAAACTTTATTCTGCTCCGGCGCCGCTGCTTCGGCCAGTTTCATTTCTTTCACCGCGTTGTCGAAGTCTCCCTGCGACGAATACACGCGCGCCATGCCGGAGTGCGTGAACCACATGTCAGGATGCTGCTGGAAGTTCTTCTTCCACACCGCGTAGGCTTCGGCATCTTTCTTCTGGCCTTTCAGCGCGAAGGCGTATTGATGCAACTGGATCGGCGTCGCAATCTCCACCGCTTTGTCGTGCGCGACCTTGGCTTCGTCTTTCTTGCCCAGCGCTTCAAGAACCTGTGACTTGGTGTTGTAGTTTTCGTAGCGCGGCTCCGAGCCGATCGACCGGTTCGAGAACTCCAGCGCTTCGTCAAGGCTTACCTTGTGCGCGAGCAGGTAGTTCGCCGCGTCGTCCCAGCCGTCCCAGGTGTATTGGGGAAGTCCCCGCATCTGCGCTTTCAGGCTGGCGTCGACGATATTGTTGACGTCGACTCCAACCTTGAACGGCACTGCGACCTTTTCCCAGCGCATGGTGATGACCGCGGAGTTCTCGGTCGGTTGGTCGATTTCGTAAGCCAGTGCTTCTTCCATGTCGGCGGCGTGCGGCTTCACGCTCACGCGCAACGCGTCTTCCGCTTCCTTGTAGGTGAAACTTCCCCAGGCCGTGTTGACCTTCGAGAAGATCACGGTCCACTCATCCTGGTTGGGAAGCATGTGCAGGCCGTAGGTACCCTTTTCGAGCGTCTTGCCTTCGATGGTCACCGGGTCGGTGAACGTGATGGTCGTGTTCTCGTTGGCGCCAGCGCGCCAGACTTGTCCGTAGGGAACCACCTTGCCCCAGATCGTGCGGCCTTTCACGAGCGGACGATGGTAGTTGACAGTGATGTCGGTGATGCCAATGCGTTGCGTAACGGAGGCCCGCTGGCTATCGCGGGGAATGTTCAACTGGGTCGACTGGGCGAAACTGGCGCTGGCGGCAAGCAGCACCATAAGTGCGACGGGCAAGAGTCGTTTGTACACGGGAATTCCTCCTCAGATTTCGTTGGGGACTGCGCCGCGACCGAGCTCGGCAAGCGCAGGATTGTTCGTGGGTGGCACGGAGCGTTTAGACGGCGGTGCTGGTGTCAAGGTGAGCAAAGGTCACCGCGCGCTGCGGCCAATCTCGGCACCTGGCAACCTGAAATCTGAAATCTTCAATCTGGAATTCCGAATCCCATCCTCCTGATCCCGGAATCTCACCATCCAAATTCGCGAATTTGTTTGGCTGGCTGCTGGTAACCCTTTCCGCCTCAGCGGAGTCTAAGCAATAAGGATTCGTCTCGCTCGCGGGAACTTTCGCGGTCTCAAAGACGTATTTCCATCAGAAGCAAGTGGGCGGGACATGAGACCCCCCGCCCGACCTTGAACCCGGGGCCCCCAGTCGCTGCCCAGTGCCTGGGGGCACTACCTATGAGGATGCTCACCGACATCATCCGTCAGTCGCTGGCCACCTTGTGGGCGCACAAGCTGCGTTCCTTCCTGACCATGTTCGGAATCGCCTGGGGCGTGGGATCGTTGCTTCTGCTGGTTGGCCTGGGCGAGGGATTCCGCAGCGGCCAGGTCAGGCAACTGGCCACGCTCGGCCAGGACATCATGTTCATCTTCCCGGGCCGCATTCCGGCCGTGGAAGGCAGCCTGCAATCGGGTCAGACGTACCATTTCACTTACGACGACTATCTCGCGATCCGCCATGAGGCGCGCACTCTGAAGTGCATCTCGGCGGTCATCAATCGCGAGGATATTCGCGCGGTCAGCGAATACGGCTCGACTGCCGGGCAGGTGTTCGGAATCGCGCCCGAGTACAACCAGATCCGCAACGTGCCGGTCGGCACCGGCCGATGGTTGAACGATCAGGACAATACCGAGCACAGGCGCGTCGCCGTAGTTGGATGGGAATTGCTCAAGAATGTATTTCCGGGCCGCCCCGCCGTGGACGCGAGCATGTTGTTGAACGGCATTCGCTTCGACATCATCGGCGTCGTAGCCAAAGTCGGGCAGGACGGCAACAATGGCACCAACGCACGAATCTTCATCCCCATCGAAACCATGCGTGAGTTATTTCCACTGAAAGGGAATAACAGCGAGAACGCCGTTTCCTTCATTAACTATCGCCCGGTGGACAAGGCCGAACACCTCGCTTCGAAAGCCGAAGTGCACGAGATCATCGCCCGCCGCCACAACTTCAATCCCAAACTCGAAGACGCTTTCGAAGACTGGGACACCATCGAAAATTCCCAGAAGGTCAGCAAAATATTTAATGCAATGGATTACTTCCTGGGCGTGGTGGGATTGGTAACACTGGGCTTAGGCGCGATTGGAATCGTCAACATCATGCTGGTGTCAGTGGCTGAGCGCACGCGCGAGATTGGCCTGCGCAAGGCTCTGGGCGCGACCCATCGTGCCATCATGACGCAGTTCTTCATCGAAGGCGCTTTCCTCACCGCACTCAGCGGCGGGATCGGGTTGGCGATTACGACGGCGCTGGTCACTGGGTTGGCCATGTTGCCCGCGCCCGAGGGCTTCGACACGCCGCGCATCGTGCCGCTCTCCGCAGTGGCGGCGATCGGCTCACTCGCCATTGCTGGAATCACGGCTGGGCTTTATCCCGCGCGTAAAGCAGCGCTTCTTCCACCCGTCGAAGCACTGCGGCAGGAATAGCATGATCGCCAATCTCTTCCGCCAGGCTTACGAAGCGCTTCGCCACAACCGGCGGCGCAGCTTCCTCACCATGCTCGGTATGGCGTGGGGCATCGCGACCGTCGTGTTGCTGCTGGCGTACGGAGCGGGATTCGAACGCGGCCTCTGGTCGGCCTTCCGGTCGTTCGGTACCAACCTCATTTTCGTGTTTCCGGGCAGGACGTCGATGCAGGCCGGCGGCAGCAAGGCAGGCGCCGAAGTCCGATTGACGATGACCGACTTCGAGCACATCCAGGCGGAAGTGCCGCTCCTGAAGCGAAGTTCGCCCGAAGTTTTCAAGCAGTGCAATGTTGCTTACGGCACGCGCAGCGGCAACTATGGGGTGAGCGGCGTGTATGCGAATTACCCTCGCATGCGCCGCATGGAGTTTGCCGAGGGCAGCGCCTTCAGCGAGGCCGACGACTACACGCACACGCGGGTAGCTTTCATCGGCGCGGACATCAAGCAGAAACTGTTTTCTGGGCAGAACGCGATCGGCGAAAGCATTCGCGTCGACGGAATTTCCTATCAGATCGTCGGCATCCTCAAGCACGTCATCAACAACAGCGACGACAACCTGAACGGACACGTCTACGTGCCCTTCAGCGGCGTCAGCGACATCAAGAACACGCAGTATCTCAACTCGATCGTGATGGAATACGAAGGCGACCACGCGAAGGTAGTCAAAGCCTTGCGCGACTCAATGGCCTTTCATCACAATTTCGATCCTAAGGACAAGCGCGCCATCTTCGTGTTCGACGTCTTCGCCGACCTGCTTGACTTGCGAGTCATCACGACCGGAATCAAGATTATGCTCGGATTCATCGGCCTACTAACGCTGGGCATCGGCGGCGTAGGCTTGATGAACATCATGCTGGTCTCGGTAACGCAGCGCACCCGCGAGATCGGCGTAGAAAAAGCGCTGGGCGCCCGGCGCTGGCACATCCTGTTCCAGTTCTTGTCGGAAGCGCTGGTGATCACGTTCCTCGGAGGGCTGGCCGGAGTGGCGCTTGCCTATCTCGTCTCGTGGGCGGTGGGTTCGCTCACCCTCTGGAGCGCATTTGAAGAAAACGCCAGCGAAGGCGACATTCACCTGACGATCGAAGCGAGCACGCTGATCGCGTCGACTGTGATTTTGAGCATCGTTGGAATCGTGAGCGGGATGCTGCCGGCAATTAAAGCGGCACGGCTGGATCCGATCGAGGCGTTAAGGTATGAGTAGGGTTGTTGTAGCGCTGGCATCTTGCCGGCAGTCGCGGCGGGCGTCTCGCCCGCCGCAGAGGGCAGGATGCCCTCTGGACAGCCGGCGGGACGCCGGCGCTACCCGTTAGTCCTTCAACAACTGCCGCGCAATCACGAGCCTCTGAATCTCGCTCGTCCCTTCGCCGATGGTGCACAGCTTCACGTCGCGATAAAACTTCTCCGCCGGATAATCCTTGATAAATCCATACCCACCATGAATCTGCACGCCTTCATTGGCGCAGCGCACCGCGACTTCGCTGGCGTAGAGCTTCGCCATCGACGATTCGAGCGTTGTTTTCATGCCGGCGTCTTTCATTGACGCGGCCCGCATGGTCAGCAGCTTCGCGGCTTCGATTTCCGTTGCCATGTCGGCCAGCTTCCACTGGATTGCCTGAAAGTCGCTGATGGCTTTCCCGAACTGTTTGCGTTCCTTGGAATAGTTCAGCGCAGCGTCGTAAGCGCCTTCGGCCATGCCGAGCGAAAGCGCCGCAATGGAGATCCGCCCGCCGTCGAGCACGCGCATGGCATCGATGAATCCATTGCCTTCGTGGCCCAGCAAGTTCTCGGCCGGGAGAAAACAATCTTCAAAAATCAGTTCCGCCGTGTCGCTCGCCCGCAGGCCCAGCTTGTTTTCTTTTTTGCCGGGACGGAACCCCTTCGTGTCTTTCTCGACGATGAATGCCGAAAGCCCATGGGTGTGCGCGGCGCGATCAGTGACGGCAAGCACGACCAGCACGTCGGCGTAATGTCCGTTGGTGATGAACGTCTTGGTTCCGTTCAGAACCCATCCGCCTTTCGCCTTGGTGGCAGTCATGCGCGCGCTCCCCGCGTCCGACCCCGACGACGGCTCGGTCAGTCCCCAGGCGCCAATAAACTCGCCGCTCGCCAGCTTCGGAATGTACTTCTTTTTCTGGTACTCATTACCCGCAACAAAGATGTGATTTGAGCCCAGCGAAGTGTGCGCCGCGACGATGATGCCAACGGAACCGTCGACGCGCGACAACTCTTCGATCACGGTCACGTATTCGACGTAACCCATGCCCGCCCCGCCATATTCGACGGGAAAGATCGTGCCCAGCATCCCTAACTTGCCGAGTTCCTTGATGGTCGCGAGAGGAAACTCACCCGCTTCGTCCCACTTCATCACGTTGGGCAGAATCTCGCGCTCGGCAAACTCGCGCACGCTCTTCTTGAGATGAAGCTGTTCGTCGTTGAGCTGGAAATCCAAAATGCCTCCGGCTGTTTTCAAATAAAAATCTGGGGCGCTGCGAATCGGGTAGGGACGGCGCCGCGCGCGCAACAACGATTCGATTAAAACATGATGCAGCGGGACGGGAAAGTTACGTTTGACGCGAAAGTTACAAGTTGCGGGAAGCCGCATGGACAGTGCGGTTGAGGGGTGTGGAACGAAGCGCTCCAACCGACCGAACGGTTTGAAGAAAGCGAGTCAGGTAGGAAGAGTCAATTATCGTGACGGAACGCCCGCAGCGTGATGCTCTCGACAGTAGCGCCGCCGTCCCGGCGGCAGTCCGGCGGGCGTCTCGCCCGCCGCTGAGGGCAAGATTCCCTCAGGACTGCCGGCAAGATGCCGGCGCTACGAAGTGCCCGCTCCACACACGAGGAATCGCTCAAATACTTCGTTCGACAACAAGCGCCCGCGCGCTGAGAGCCGGACGATCTCGCCTTGCCTTTCGATCAGGCCCGCGCTAAGAAGCTCCGTGAGCGCGGGAGAGACCGTCTCAATTTCTCGATCGCCAAACCGCTCGCGCAACTTTGCAAGATCGATTCCCCGATTCAGCCGCAAGCCCAGAAAAAAACTCTCCTCCAGGGCACCTTGCTGCGAAACATCAGTGCGATCCAACGCTGCTCCGGCCACATACTGCTCCAAAGAATCGGAGTTCGAAAACCTCACCGCATCGAACTCTCCAGCGGCCAACTGCAGCATCGAATGCGCATCCACGCCAAATCCCAAATAAGGCTGCCGGGTCCAGTACTTCAAATTGTGCCGCGACTCGCACCCCAGTCGCGCGAAATTCGAGATCTCATACTGCGTGATCCCGGCTGCATGCAACTTCTCGCAGGCCACTTCATAGAAATCCGCCGTCAATTCATCATCGGGAACAAAATGCGCGTGATATTTCGTCCCGCCCGCTATTAGCTCCCGGCCCAGCCGCGAGTCCTCATCGACCTCGAGCATGTAAACGCTGACGTGCGGAACGCCGAGTGTGATCACGGACTCGACAGACTCTCTCCAACTCAATGCGGTCTGGTGCGGCAATCCCGCGATAAGGTCCACATTGATGTTCGAAATCCCGGCCTGCCGTAGCCGCGCAACGTCATCCAGCACGGTCACCCGCTTGTGCAACCGCCCCACCGACGCTGCTTCCTGATCTACGAACGACTGCACGCCCAGGCTCACGCGGTTCACCCCGCAGCGCAGCAGCGTCTCGAGCACCTCGGGCGTCAACGTGCCTGGCGCACACTCGACCGTCACCTCGGTCTCCGGGCGCAGACGAAATTCTTGCCTCACCGTGACAAACAGCCGCTCGAGTTGTTGAGAATCGAGTACAGTAGGTGTCCCTCCGCCCAGGTAGAGGGAATCGACGTCGGTCTCGAGCCGGCCGCCCATCTGGCGCGCGGTCTCTGGGGTAGTATGTATGTCCGCGCACACGCGGTCTACGTAGCGCGTGAAGACGGCGCGCGAAAACACGTCGGACGCGAAGTTGCAGTAGGTGCACTTCGTCCGGCAGAAGGGAACCGAAATATACAGGCCGAGCGGCATGCTCATTGATTATCCCATGCACTTCGCATTACAACGCAGCGGCCCGCTGGCGCCATCAGAACTAATTCACCAATGACTCGCGTCGTTATCACTGGAATGGGCGTAGTCAGCCCCAACGGCATCGGCAAGGATGCGTTTGCGCGTTCCGTGCTCGAAGGCCGATCGGGCATCAAGCGCATTTCGCGTTTCGATCCCAGCGGCCTGCCCGTACACATTGCCGGAGAGATACCGGAATTCGACGAACTCGCCTGGGTAGATGCGCGCGAGCGCAAGCACGTGTCGCGCGTCGTGCCGCTGGCCATGGCCGCTTCCGATGAAGCGCTGAAAGACGCCGGCCTCGACTACGCCTCGATGTCGCTCGACCAACAACGCAAGATCGGCGTAATTCTCGGCTCGGGCGGGGGCGCCCAGGAATTTTCCGAAGAGCAGTACCGGCTCTGGCACTCCGGACACATCAAGCAAGTCAGCCTGTTCTGCATACCGAGCGGAACCATGGGCACCATCTCGAGCGAAGTCTCGATGCGCTTTGGCTGCCGCGGCTATAGCCACGTTGTGACCGCAGGCTGCACTTCATCAAGCGACGCGATCGGCTATGCCTACCAGCACATTCAGGCCGGTGTGCAGCCCATGTTCCTCGCGGGTGGCGTGGACGCGCCCATCACGCCCGGCATCATTAAGGGATACTCGTTGCTGCGCGCGCTCACGCAGTCGTGGAACGATCAGCCCGAGCGCGCTTCGCGTCCTTTCTCCGCCGACCGCGACGGATTCGTTCTCGCGGAGGGCTCGTGGATGTTCGTGCTCGAAGACTACGATCACGCCAAGGCGCGGGGTGCGCGCATCCTCGCCGAGATTGCCGGTTATGCCTCGACCTGCGAAGCCTTCCATCGTGTGCGCATGAGCGATTCGCCCGAAGAACCGGCGCGCGCAATAACCCTCGCCCTCGAAGAGGCCGGTGTGAAGCCTGCTGATATCGACTACGTGAACCTGCACGGCACTTCCACTGAGATGAATGACCGCGTCGAGACACAGGCGCTGAAACTGGCTCTGGGCGATGCCGCCCGCCGCATCCCGATGTCGGGGTTGAAGTCGCAGATCGGCCACGCGCAGGGCGCATGCGGCGCGGCGGGAATGGCAGCCACGCTCATCGCGATGGAGCGGGGAAGCATCCCGCCCACCATGAACCTCGAGAAGCCCGACCCGCACTGCGATCTCGACTACGTACCCGAACCCGGTCGCAAAGCCGACGTGGAGCACGCTATTTGCAATTGCGTGGGCTTCGGGTCAAAAAATTCGGCCATCGTGTTACGTCGGTCACCTGCCGCCGCCTAGAAACCGTAGCCCTGCCGACAATGCCTCGCTAGAATCCGCCCATCGTGCGCAAACGTGGGTTGAGGCTGCTCCTTCTCGTGCCCGTGACATTTGTGTCCGCGCTGTGCGCGCAGGATAGCTCGACCGCGCCGTCCTACCTCATGCGGCTGGTCCATGCGCACACCTACGAAAACATCTGCGTACTGGTGCGCGGCGACGGGCAGTACCACTTTGAGCGTGAGACGGCGCAGAAGACCGACGTGTTCGAAGGCACGCTGACGCCGCCAGAACTACAGCGCGTCCAGCGTTTCCTTTCCGCGAATGAGTTGTTTGACCTGGCCGACGACAAGGGCCTGAAACCCGCATCCACCGGGCCCAGCGTGCAAGTCATTTTGAGCGTGCACCGCCCGGGCCGCTGGCAGAATCTGACGTTCCCCACTCCGCAGGCGTGGGAATCTTTTCACGAGAGTGTCGTTCCCCTGCTCGGTTGGCTGGAGGAATTGCGCAAGGCAAAAAATCGCGTGAAGTTGCGGGAGGAGGTTGCCAGAAACAACTGCCTGCCTCCACCCAAGCTGGAATTGAAGACGCGGTGAGCTCTGAGTTGCGAGTCCCGAACTGCGAGCAAGCAATAGCCCAGAATCCCTCCACAACCTTGTCATCCTGAACGAAGCGAGGCGCCAGCCGAACGTAGTGAAGGACCTATGCACTCCCTCGGAACGTGGTAGGGACAAGAAAACCGCGAATCAGCAGGCACCAAGCTTGCTTAAAGCTCGTAGCCCGCCGCTCCCAGCCTTTTTCCATCTTTGCTCCAGTTCAAACCATCTATTACTCTTGATCACGTAGCCTATGGCGAATCAGGACGAAGAGGTACTGGGAAAAGCGTACGACGGCCGCCTGATGCGGCGCCTGCTGACCTACCTGCGCCCGTACTCGTGGCAGGTGGTGGTAGCGCTCAGCGCTATTATTCTCAAGGCCGTCCTCGACGTGCTCGGCCCCTTCCTCACCAAGACGGCCATCGACAAGTATCTCTCGCATGTTGGCGCGTCGAATTCGTGGCTCGATCGCTGGCTCAGCTCTGCGCCCCTGCAAGGCATAGCTCAACTGGCCGCACTGTACGTTGGGACGCTGATCTTCAGCTTCTTCTGCGACTTCCTGCAGACCTACTACATGCAGTGGACCGGGCAGATGGTGATGTTCGACTTGCGCAGCCAGATCTTCCGCCACCTGCAGCGCATGCACATCGGCTTTTATGACCGCAATCCCGTGGGCCGCCTGGTCACGCGTGTCACCAGCGACGTCGATGCACTGAACGAAATGTTCACCGCGGGCGTGGTCTCGATCTTCGAGGACGTGTTCGTCCTGCTCGGCATCATCGTGATCATGATGCGCATGAACTGGAAGCTGGCGTTGATCACGTTCGCCGTACTGCCCATCATCTTCTGGGCGACGATGATCTTCCGCGTGAAGGTGCGCGATTCTTACCGCCGCATTCGCGTGGCGATTGCCCGCATCAATTCTTACCTGCAGGAAGCGGTCTCGGGCATGCTCGTCCTGCAGTTATTCAACCGCGAGAAACGCGCCTACCGCCAGTTTTCCGACATCAATGCCAGCCACATGGAGGCGTTCAAAGACGCCATCATGGCCTACGCCGTGTACTACCCGGTGGTCGAAATTCTGTCGGCCATCGCCGCGGCCGCGCTCATCTGGATCGGTGGCGGCGATGTGGTCCGCAACCTCGCCACCATCGGCACGCTGGTCGCGTTCATGCAGTACGCGCAGCGTTTCTTTCGGCCGATCCAGGATCTCAGCGACAAGTACAACATCCTGCAGTCGGCCATGGCGTCGGCGGAGCGCATCTTCAAATTGCTCGACACGCCGGTGGACATCACCTCTCCCGCCGTTACGAAGAAGCCGGAAGGCCCGGGTCGCATCGAGTTCGATCACGTTTGGTTCACGTACGGCGTGCGCGGAACCTCGGCCGACTCGCTGGCCAAAAGCACATCTCCGGCCACACCTTCAGACGACAGTTCCTCCGCCGGCGATCCCGACTGGGTGCTGCGCGACGTTTCATTCGCGCTCGATCCGGGCGAGACCATCGCGGTGGTTGGCCACACTGGCGCGGGCAAGACCACGCTCATCTCGTTATTGCTACGTTTCTACGACGTGCAGCGGGGCGCCATCCGCATCGATGGCGTCGACATCAAGCAGATGGATCTGAACGATCTGCGCCGCCGCTTCGGCGTCGTGCTGCAGGATCCTTTCCTGTTCTCGGGCACGGTGGGCGGAAATATACGGCTGGGCTCGGAATGGATCGACGATCGGGATGTCGAGCGTGCCGCCGAAGAAGTGAATCTGGGCGACTTCATCCGGACGCTGCCTGGAGGCTTCGCCGAAGAAGTCCGCGAACGTGGGTCGACGCTCTCCACTGGCCAGAAGCAGTTGATTTCGTTCGCCCGCGCCCTCGCGCACAATCCGCAAGTGCTGATTCTCGACGAAGCCACTTCGAGCGTTGACACGGAAACCGAATTCCGCGTGCGCGACGCGCTCAGCCGCATGGTGCAGGGGCGCACGTCGCTCATCATCGCGCACCGTCTCTCGACCATTCAGCGTGCCGATAAGATCATCGTGATGCACAAAGGCAAAGTCCGCGAAATGGGCACCCACCAGCAACTGCTAGCCAATCGCGGGGTCTATTACAAGCTCTACCAGTTGCAATACAAGGATCAGGAATTCCCGACAGCAGTGTCAGTGCAGCCTACCGTGAGCGCGGACGATTAGCAGTTTTAGGACAATCGATTGGTAATTTTCCTTCGCGGATTCTTCGTTGTTGCCGTCGGTTTCTATCTATTGCTCATCCTCGTCGCATGGCTGGTTTCTGATCAGCTTATGTTTCAGCCGCAAAGACCCGGTTATCAAGACAGCGGCGAGATCATCAAGCTGGTGAGTACGCGCGGAGCGAAAATCTCGGCGAAGTATTTACCGAATCCTGCCGTCGACTACACGATCCTTTTCAGCCATGGGAACGCAGAGGATATTGGCGATGACGAGACGATGCTCGAGGGGATCAGGGCGTTGGGTTTTTCAGTGTTTGCGTACGATTACCAGGGCTACGGGACAAGTACCGGGAAGCCGAGCGAGCGCCATGCGTACGACGACGCGGAAGCGGCCTACGACTACGTCGTTACCACCCTTCACGTTTCGCCCGCCCGCATTATCATTTTTGGACGTTCGCTTGGAGGTGGTCCCGCTACTGAACTCGCTTCCCACCATCCCGTGGCTGGTCTTGTTTTGGAAAGCGCTTTTACGAGTGCCTTTCGAGTTATGACACGCGTTTCCATCCTGCCTTTCGACAAGTTCAACAACCTGAAGAAAATCAAAATGGTGAGATGCCCAGTACTGGTAATTCACGGGGCGAGAGATTCGGTTGTAAATCCCCTGCTCGGGAAGCAGCTTTACGCGGCTGCGAACGATCCCAAGCAGTTTCTATGGGTCGAAGGAGCAGGACATAACGATTTGCGCTTCGTTGCTGGTGACCAATACGCGGAGGCCTTGAAAGAGTTTGTTGAGTTGATTCGCAATCGCCAGCCGCGCTGACGGCCGGTGCCTCGAGGCAAGCCGGGCGACAAACTCGGTTTCTTCGCGTCCAGAAGGCAAGGGCATGACTTCCGTTGTGCCGACTCCTGCGATGCAGTCCGAAAATAGCCCGCCACTTCAGTGGCGGTTCACGATGCAGATTCGGCTCCCGTGCCGGAGGCACGGCTGAACCATCTGCAGACTCTTTCAGGGTCCCGCCGGGACGTCCTTGTTCACTGCAGCCGACCCGGCGCTGAAGCGCCGGGCTATTTTCGGAGGTCGCTCCGCGACCGGGCCGGAACGATTCGTATCAGGGTGCGCCTTCAGGCGCGCCATCGACCTTCCCCTATCGAACTGCTTTGGCCGCCGCTAGATCCGCTGTCCCAACTTCACCATTCGCTACAATACCCCGGTGCGTATCCTGATCTCCGCCGGAGAAGCTTCGGGCGAAATGTACGGCGCGGAGCTCATCCGCGCCCTTCGCCGTCATGACCCCAGTCTCGAATTCTTCGGCGTGGGCGGAGACCGCATGCGCCAGGCGGGCTGCGACACCATCGTGGATGCCCGCGACCTCGCCGTCGTCGGCATCACGGAGATCCTTGGCCATCTCCCAAAAATCTACGGCCTGTTCAACCGGTTGATCGCCGAGGCCGACCGCCGGAAGCCCGATCTCGCTATCGTCATCGACTCGCCCGCTTTCAACTGGCGTGTGGCGCGGCAGATGAAGAAGCGGGACATTCCGGTGGTCTACTACGTCGCTCCGCAATTCTGGGCGTGGCGGCAGGGGCGCGTGCGGCTGCTGCGCAAGTACGTCACCAAGGCGCTGGTGATTTTTCCCTTCGAAGAGCAGTTCTATCGCGAGCGCGGAGTGGATGCGTCTTTCGTGGGACATCCGCTGGCCGAACTGCCTCCGCCTGCGATCACGCGCGAAGCCTACGCCGTGCAATACAGCCTTGACTTAAACAAATGCTGGATCACGATGATGCCGGGCAGCCGCGTGAAAGAAATCCGCATGAACCTGCCTACCATGCTGGATGCAGCGGCTTTGCTGGGCGCGGGATTCGAATTTCTTCTTCCCGTGGCGCCTACTATCGACCGCGATCTGCTGGAAGAAAGCACGCACGGCCGAGGTATCACGCTGGTCTCCGAAGCGTTGCCCGCACTGCATCACGCCCGCGCGGCGATTGTCGCCAGCGGCACAGCGACCGTTGAAGCCGCCATGATGGCGGTGCCCTTCGTCATGGTCTACCGCGTTTCTGCGCTGACCTATACGCTCGGTAAGCCGCGCATCAAGGTCCCCTACTTTGCGATGGTGAACCTCATCGCGGGAGAAAAAATAGTCCCGGAACTGGTGCAGGACGACTTCACCGCTGAACGGGTCGTGGCCCGGCTGAAAGAATTAATTTCGGAGGGATCTGCCCGCAAGGCAATGCTGGATGGTTTAGCCCGGGTAAAGGCGAAGTTACGCTCCCCGGACTCAGGCGACGCGCGTCCGGCCGCCGAAAGGGCTGCGGATGCAATTTTGAGCACGGTCGCGCACCACGCTTAGGGATTTGGGCAAGCGAAGGCACAAGCTCTTAACCGCGAAGATGCAGGCCAAGGGCGCGAAGAAAAGCACAATCCCAAGGCTTGGCGACGCGAAAGCTGCCTTTCTTCGCGTCCTTAGCGGCTTTTCTTGGCGTCCTTTGCGGTTAAAAGCTCTTCGCCGGCGCCGGACTATGCTGTTAACCCTTGTCCCGCCAGCATCTTTTGGTTCAGAATCTTCATCATAGAATAAAGGATTGAATCTCAGGAGACCGCTTTGAACTGTCGGCGCTTCCGCCCCGCCTTGTCGCGATGCCTTGCACTTTTGCTGCTTTGCGTGACCCTGCCAGCCTGGTCGGCGGAAAAGGCACGCCTGCGCGTGGATGACTACCAGATAGAAGCCGAACTCAACCCGCATCAGCACAAGATCACTGCCAAAGCCAAAGTCAAGTTCACGGCGCTCGACGACCTCAGCGTTGCCACCTTCGAACTGAACAACGCCCTGCGCCTCACCAAGGTCAGCGACGCGAATAACAAGCCGCTGTCGGCCGAGCGCGTGACCCAGGATTCCAGCGTTCGCATCCCGCTGACCGCTGGGCTCACCAAGGATCAGAGCACCACAATGACCTTCGAGTACGAAGGCATACTCAACTCCGCCGACGAGAGCCCGGTGCAGGGTTTGAAACTTGCCTCCATCGGCGATGACACCAGCTATTTGCTCTATGCAGGACGATGGTTCCCCGTGAACGCTTACGGCCTGAATCGCTTTACGTCGACCATTAGCATCACGATTCCGTCGCACATGCTCGCAATCGGCAGCGGCAAAGTGACGGTTGCCGACAGTGCTCCGGCGAAGAAGACTCCGAATGCGGTTGCAGGCAAGACTTATACGTTCGTGAGCGACCGGCCGAGTTTTCCGGGAACGATCATCGCAGGAGTTTTCCAGGAAACGAAGAGCGAAGACGCAGGTGTCGACCTGCACGTGTTCTTCAAGCCGATGCACCAGAAACTGGCTCCGGCCTACACTGACGCCGCGCTGAAAGAGTTCACGTACTACATCACGAGTTTCGGGCCGCTGCCGTCGCCCACGCTGCGCGTAGTCGAGTTGCCTGATGACACCGTGCCGACGACCTGGGCGCCGGAAGTGGCTGGAATGGCAAGCCGTGCCATCAGCGACAAAACGAACTACCGCCTGCTTGCCAACACGATCGCGCACCAGTGGTGGGGATGCTCGGTCAGCCCTTCGACCAAGGAAGACTGGTGGCTGAGCGACGGCTTTTCGCGTTATTCGGAAGCCATGTACGTGGAGCAGGCTGCCGGCACAATGGGGCTCGATGAAGCCGTGAAAGATATGTCGGTGGGCGCGCTCGCCTACGACACCGTTCCGCTTTCGAGCGCCAACAAGCTCGACGTGTTCTCTCCTGAATTCCAGACGCTGGTCACCGACAAGGGCGGCATGATTGTCCACATGCTGCGCTGGGTAGTCGGCGACGTGAAGTACTACAAAATCATGCGCACATTCGCGACCCAGTACGCCGGCAAGTCGGCGAGTATCGCGGAATTTCAAGCGGTTGCCGAAAAAGAGAACGGCGACAAACTGACCTGGTTCTTTACGCAGTGGCTCGATTCCACAGGCGCGCCCGAATTCAAGACCAAGTACACCGTCTACCGCCTGGGCAGCAACAAGGGCTTCCGCGTTGTGGGCGAGATTTCGCAGGACCTCGATTTGTTCCGGATGCCGGTTGATCTGAAAATCGACACCGACGGAAAGACGGAAGAAAAGCGCGTGGAAGTTGTGGGCACGAATTCTCCGTTTACGATCGAGACCTTCGGCAAGCCGCGCCGCATTTCGGTCGATCCCGACGACAAGGTGCTCAAGAACTCCAGCGAAGTGCGCATGCGCGCTTCCATCACCCGCGGACAGGCGCTGGTACAGCAAGGAGACCTGGCCGCCGCCCTCGTCGAATTCAACAAAGCCCTCGATGCCAACAAGAATTCCTCGCTCGCACACTATCGCGTCGCCGAAGTCTTCTTCTTGCAGCGCAACTACCAGTCGGCCGCGAATGCCTATCGCGAATGCCTGAACGGCGACGGCGAGCCGCGCTGGACCGAAGTCTGGAGCCACATCCAACTCGGCAAGATCTTCGACATCACGGGCCAGCGCGAACGCGCCGTCAACGAATACCGCCAGGCCCTGCAGACCAACGACAACACCCAGGGCGCGGGAGACGAAGCGCGGAAATACATCCAGAAGCCTTACGAGCGCGAGAAGCAGACGGCGCCAGGGGCGTAGGCCAATCGCTAGTCGCTAGTCTTCAGCAAACCTCGAGACGACAAAGTCGCCACGATAAAGCTGACGACTAGCGACTGACGACTACTCCCGACCTTTTCGGTCGTTTACTAAAAGATAACAACTGCGCCAGGATGACTTATAGGCGCGTCCTGTGGGCGTGGATGGGTGGATGGCCTTGACCATGCCTCCGCTCTCGATCGTCGCCCCACGGCCTTCTAAACGCGAATAAGCGGCCTTCTACGCGATGGTCGTGGGTGTTTTTGACGCCCCACACTAGCTTGGTCGAACTTGCAACAACTTAGCTTATAGAGAATCAAATTGAGACGATGGCGCGACTCCGTCGGCAGGTTCCTTAGGCTCTGGAGGCACCCCGTTTCCACTCCAGCCGCGGAGCGACTTTAGAAAATAGCCCGGCGCTTCAGCGCCGGGTTAGTGCTCGAGACAAACGCGTCCCGTCAGGGACGCCTGAAGGGTTCTGCAGATATTTCAGCCGTGCCTCCGGCACGAATTGAGGCACGCATACCCGCCACTGAAGTGGCGGGCTATTTTCAGAGACTGACTTTTTGATTTGCGGCTTTTGGTAATCGAATCATGCCCACTCGCTTCTTCATTTTTTGGCAAAATTCAATCCGCTCAAGTCTGACAATGGCTTCAGCTCCACACCTCTGTTTGCGACCATGACTTGAAACGTCTCGCCCATACCTTCGGGCGTGACCAGATGCTTCAACTGCAACGCGACCTTCGCGCGCTCCTGGGGGAGGCAGCAGTCTTCGAAGGCATCCGCGAACTGCGTGCTCTCTCCGATGCCCATAAGAAATTGCGATTGCGTTAGCAGCTTATGCGTCTGCATGCCGCCTTGTTCGGCGGCGGCGGCCAGTGCCGTGAAGTTGACATGCGCCGTGATGTCCTGGTCGCCCGGGGCCTGGTACGGGTCGGGCGTTGCCGAGTGGCGGCGGTAGGCCATCAACGTGTCGAGGTGTCGTCCGGCGAGTTGTTGATCGCGCGTGTATCCGTAGTCGATGGCCACTAAAAATCCGCGCTCGACGCTTTCGGCGACCCGCGCCATGATGTCTTGCGAGAGCAGGGAGACTTCAGCGCGGACCTCGCCTTCGGGATGAACGCCATAGCGGTCGAGGAATTCCAGTTCTTCCTGGGAGGGTGCGGACCATTCTTCAACGAACCGACCGTCGCGAGCTGTGATGCGGAGCGCGCCTTTCTCCGAAAGAATCTCCACTGGTAATGCGTCGAAGAATTCATTGGCGAAGACGATGATCGGGACTTCGGGGGCTAAAGCCCTCTCCGGTCTCTCGGACTTTTCGGCACGGCTGAAGCCGTGCCCTTCCCAGTCGTGCTGGCCCCGCGGTTCGTGCTGTTCTTCCCGTTTGTGCTCTCCTTCCCGCTCATGCTGCTGCTCCCGTTCGCGTTGCTGCTGGGAGTCAGGAAGATCTGCAGCAATTGTCCTAGGCGAGGAGGGAGCGACGTTGTCGATGGAGCGACGGGCGTCCTCGCCCGTCGTTGACGGCTTATTCGGATATGGAGCGTCGGCGTAAGAAGTCTGGTTCGGCGGAAGCACGCTGACTTTCTCCGCTGCGATCCGTTCACGAAACATCGTTTCCAGTCGCTTCCGCAGCGATGGCGACGTCTCCGCCAGCGTGTAATGCAGCGCCCGATAAAAATCGGAGAACTTCTTTTCCGACCAGTCGAGCACGTCTTGCGCGAACAGCCCGCGGCCGGGACCGAGTTCGAGCACCTCGATTTGCGCGGGTGAACCCAACACTCGCCACATTTCTTTGAATTGCCGCGCCAGCAGTCGTCCAAAGACAGCGTGCACGTCGCTGGAGGTATAGAAGTCACCCGTCTTGCCGAACTTTTCGACAGCACGCGAGTAGTAGCCGAGTTCCGGGTCGTAAAGGCACAACTCCATGTAGCGGGAAAAGGGAATGGGCCCGCGCTCGCGGATCTCCTGCTCGATTTTCTGTCGCAGGATCACAAGCCGCGCTCGCGCCGGTCCACGCGATCCTGCGGCGTGCGGATGAACATCTCGACCAGGTAGTCGTGCAGCGCGTCATAAAGCTGCCGCTGAAACTGCCACTCGAATTGCGGATGGTCGAGATCGCGCGGGTGCATTTCGTAGAGATAGGTATGAACCGGGACCGTGCAGTGCATGAGCTGGATGCTGACCTCGACGCCGTCGCCCTTGGGATGGGCGCTGAAGCTGAGCAATGGGTGCTCGTACAGCCGGAGTTGCTGGAGCACGCGGTCCAAACGGGAGTTGGGGGCGTCGGGCATGGCAAAGATTGTAACGGCTGCAGGGTAGCCGCCACCTCAACGGTTCTTCCCGACTATTCCCGTCAGGCCCACCGTACGCCGAACTTTTATCCGAAACTGACGTGACAGTACTAAGGCTGCCACGTCATTTGGAATCGCGCTTTCGTCAATTCTGTTCAGCGTCCCACGAGTTTCTGCAACTCTTCGGGATAGCGCGCGCCTTGCACCGGGATCTTGGAGGCAAATGACGCCAGTTCGCGTAGATCGTCGGGCGAAAGCTGCACGTTGACCGCTCCGAGGTTTTCTTCAAGCCTTGCGATCTTGGTGGTGCCCGGGATGGGCACAATCCAAGGCTTCTGCGCGAGCAACCAAGCGAGCGCGATCTGTGCAGGCGTCACTTTTTTCTGTTGCGCAAACTTGCCAATCAAATCGACCAGCGCCTGATTAGCCTTGCGGTTTTCCGCGGTAAAGCGGGGAACGATGTTGCGGAAGTCGTTCTTCTCAAATTGAGTGTCTTCGCTGATTTTGCCGGTCAGAAATCCTTTGCCCAAAGGACTGAAGGGGACAAAGCCGATTCCGAGTTCCTCGAGCGTTGGGATCATCTCCGCTTCGGGTTCCTTCCACCACAGCGAATACTCGCTCTGCAGGGCCGTCACCGGTTGAACTGCGTGCGCACGCCGGACGGTCTTGACGCCCGCCTCCGAAAGCCCAAAGTGTTTGACCTTGCCTTCCTGGATGAGTTCCTTCACGGCTCCGGCAACGTCTTCGATCGGCACGTTGGGATCAACGCGGTGCTGATAAAACAGGTCGATGACGTTGGTCTTCAGGCGCTTGAGCGAAGCTTCGGCAACTTCCTTGATGTGTTTCGGACTGCTGTCGAGCCCGGCCTGCTTGCCATTGGCATCGATTTTGAAAGCAAACTTGGTGGCGATCACCACCTGGTCGCGAAAAGGCGCGAGCGCTTCACCTACCAACTCTTCGTTGGTGAAAGGGCCATAGACCTCGGCGGTATCGAAGAAGGTCACGCCCCGATCAAAGGCTGCCCGGATCAGCGCGATCCCTTGCTGCTTGTCGACCGGCTGCCCGTAGCCGAAGCTGAGTCCCATGCAGCCAAGTCCGAGGGCGGATACTTCGAGGTTGCTTTTTCCTAGTCTGCGCTTTTGCATGATCCCTCCTGGATGAGTGAGGCTAGTTTCCCACAATCTGGGGACGGAAGGGGCGCGGTGAGACAAAATGCGGATTCAGTTTTTCTACCGTGACGCCTGTATAGCTGGTGATTTTTGGAAATATATCTATGCAAGCGCAGCCGAGTCTTTGCAACGGGCGACAGTTATTGAAAGTACGTGCGTTGCGGTCCCTGAGAACCACGAATGGCTCGGGAGAAAATTACTTCTTCTTTTTCTTGCTGTTTACGCCGGAACTGGCTCCTGGAACGCTGAAGTCCCAAACCGAATAGAAGACCTGGGCGTGGCCACCTAGTCCCGAGGACGCGTCTTTGTAGCCTTTCACGGGACGCAACACAACTGCATACTCGCCGGCTTCAAGGGGCGTGTCGACGCGCAGTACGTAGAAGCCGCGCTCTTCCTTGTTGCAGTGTGAAGGCCAGCGCTCTTCAGAAATCCACTTGCCGTTTTCGGGTCCGCCGCCGCTCCGCATGTTCTTGGCCGTCATCTTCATTTGCGTGGCGCCCACCAGGCGGTAGTTGTCTTTGGTCTGCACCAGTTTCAGCACGGCGGGTTCGTAGGCATCGGGATCAACGCCGGGGATGTCGCCGTAGTTCAGCTCGAAGATGGGATCAGTGTCTTCCATGGTGTGTGCGGACGTTCTTCCCGGCAGACCCCAGACGTAAGTAATTTTTGGAGCACCCGGACGCATGCCCGGCATAAATCCGGAGGCCATGGAGAAAGCCGACATAGCCATCATGCCTCCGGGGCCCGCGCCCATGGCGGCGAAGCTCAGGCCTTCAGTGGCGAGACTGCGCAGAGCCATGCCGCCCGCCCCCATGCCGCCTTTGAACTTCGATTGCCCGATCTGCGCCATGGAGGGCGAAATTTCCTGCTTGCCCTGGCTGGGCGGAAGCTTGCGAAATACATGCGGCATTTGTTCGGGAGAGTAGTTCATGGAGACCGAGCCCATGCCTCCCATGCCCATGCCACCTAAGCCGGGCATCATGCCGCCCATCCCCATGGATGCCATCTGCGCCTGCACCGCGGCCAATTGCTGGGGATTGATGCCCATGGCGCCGGGAGCGTACATGCCGGGATTCACACCGGGTCGCACTGGGGCGGGAGTGGCGGCGGACGCCGCGTTGGCAGCTGCAGGGACCGTTGCTGCTGTGGAATTCGCAACCGCCGAGCTGTTTGAAGTCCGCGCCGCCAAATTGGGATCGGGAGCGCCGGAAGACGAGTCCGCGGTTTCGGCCGTGGAAGGATTCGCTGAACTAGCCGGCGTGGTTGGGGGAGCGGGTTCGGAATTCGATGCCTGAAGCCCGTTTCGTTTTTTGCGCGTCGCGGCGAGCATAGCGCGGCAGACGTTGGAACTGACTCCTTGCTTCATCAACTCGACGAGCGCGTCGGTGGAAACTTCGAAGTCAGTCTCGGAGACGCCGATGACTTTGATGAGCGTGTCGTCGTCGAAATGGTTCTGCGTCATCAGAACGATGTCGGCGTTCTTAAGAACTTTCTTCGCTTTCTTCTCGTCTTGCGCCCGCAGCCCACCGATCAAAAGTAGAACTAGGGCCAGGCACAGCAGTGGGCGTTTGGACATAGTGACAACTCAAAGTTTGCTGTGATGCTTGACAGCAAGAACGGTCGAGGGAGGCTGAAGTGATGGTTTACGCGTGCCGCCGCCCCTTGGGGCGGAAATTATAGCATCGCCGGATGGCGCGGAATGCAGGATTGGCGGAACTGGACACTGCCAAACTGAATGTCACCCGCCACCCACTCGCACAGAAATCGTTTGAACGGATTACCTTATTGCGGGAAGTTGTCCCGTGCGAGGGCGAGACGCCCTCGCGACTGCCGGCAAGATGCCGGCGCTACGGAAAAAGGTCCTCAGAGGCAACGTAGTTGCGAGATCACAACTCGATGGTGCCAGATGGATGTATTCCGCACTTTGTTCATTCTGGATCCTGCCGCGTTTCCCATCCCTTCCCGTCTGCTTTACACTAAAAAGTTTGAAACACGACCTCCAACCTTGGATAGAGCGATTGCGCGCGGGCGACGCGCGCGCATTGGCGCGGGCTATCAGCGCGGTCGAGAATCGCAGCGTCGACGCGGCTGATCTGTTGAAGGCGCTGTTCCCGCATAGCGGCAAGGCGCGCATCCTGGGCCTGACCGGTGCGCCGGGAGCGGGGAAGAGCACGCTGGTCGATCAACTTGCCAAGCATTACCGGCGTGCGGGCAAGACGCTGGGCATCGTCGCCGTGGATCCCACCAGTCCCTACACCGGTGGAGCGATTCTCGGCGATCGCATACGGATGCAGGATCACTACTCCGACCCGGGCATTTACATCCGCAGCATGGCGACGCGGGGATCGCTGGGTGGACTGGCGCGTACTACAGCTGACGTGGCGACGGTGCTCGATGCGTCCGGGCGCGATCTCATCATGATCGAAACGGTGGGTGTGGGGCAGGATGAAGTTGATATCGTGCGCCTGGCGGACATCACGATCGTGATTCTGGTGCCGGGCATGGGCGACGATGTGCAAACCATCAAGGCCGGCATCATGGAAATCGCCGACATTTTTGTCATCAACAAGAGCGACCGCGATGGTGCCGAAAATGTTGAGCGCGAGATTCGCGCCATGCAGTCGCTGGCGACGCGGCACGACAACTGGGTTCCGCCGATCGTGAAGACCGTAGCCAGCGATGGCAAGGGCGTAGGGGAACTGGCGGCCACAGTCGCCGATTACGAGAATTATCTGAAGAAAGAAAATCTGGTGCTGGCGCGCAAGATTCAAAACTGGCGCGAGCGGCTGATCGAGATGCTGCGCGACGCAATGCTGGAACGCGCGCGCTCGCAACTGGGCGACGGGCAGGCGGAGCAGTACGCCGCCGAGGTGGCGCAGAACAAGCGCGATCCGTATACGCTGGTGGAGGAGATCGTCCGGAAGGCGGGCTTGTGACATTTCGTATTGATCATCTTGGAATCGCGGTGAAGTCGTTGGCAGCGGCCAGGGGCATCTACGAGAAGCTGGGGCTCAGTCTGTCGCCGGAAGAGGTAGTCGAGCAGGAAAAAGTGCGGCTGGTGATGGTGCCCGTGGGGGAGAGCCGGTTGGAGTTGCTGGAAGCGACGTCGGAGGATTCTGCCATCGCGAAGTTCATCGCCAAGCGCGGCGAGGGCCTGCACCACGTGTGCCTGCGTGTCCCGGATCTGGTGGCCGCCGTCGAGAAGCTGAAGAAAGACGGCGTGCGCCTGGTGTCGGCAGAAATCAAGGTCGGGGCGGGCGGGCATCGCTATGTGTTTGTGCATCCCGCGAGCGCGGGGGGAGTTCTGCTGGAGTTGGTGGAGTAGAGGCCGAAGTTGGGCATCGGTCGTTCGTGAAGCTCTGGCCCTGTGACGCTGCACGCGAGATGCATGGGTCCTTCGCTGCGCTCAGGATGACAAAGAGTTTCAAAGTGGTCGATCACGAGTCGGTTTCTGGGTCAGATGATTCTCCTTGCAATTGATACCTCCGGCAAAGATGGCAGCATCGCCCTGGCTCGCGCTGATAGGGCTGTGGTGCCGTCGGTAGAGATTCTGGATGTGGTCTCGCTGGAAGGCGGCACGTTTTCCGCACAGTTGGTGCCGCAGATTGCTGCGTTGCTGAACAAGCACGAACTCACGAAGGAGCGCATCGACGGCTTCGCTGTGGCGTCTGGTCCGGGATCCTTTACCGGTTTGCGGGTCGGGTTGGCGGCGGTGAAAGGGCTGGCGGAAATTTTAGGCAAACCGATCGCGGCTGTTTCTAAGCTGGAGGTTGTGGCGTGTTCCGGAAAAAGTCGCGGCAAGGTGATCGCGGCTTTAGATGCGGGGCGCAGCGACGTGTATGTGGGCGAATACGAGGTGAGTGAGCGAGCAGAGATCATCGGAGAGCGACTGGTCTCGCGCGAGGAATTCTTAAGTCTTGCAGGCAATGCGAAGTTGGTGACGCCCGAGCGTGTTCTCGCGGACGCGGCAGGCAAGGCGGGGATTACGGTGGAAGAGGTTGCGCCACCGAGCAGTACAGCGATTGTGCGCATTGGCTTCGAGAAGATCAAGCGCGGCGAAACGCTTTCGCCGGAAGCTCTGGAAGCGAACTACATCCGCCGCACAGACGCAGAAATTTTCCCGAAGAAGTGAGGGAAGCAGCGAGCCACGAGCGACCCGCCACGAGCCACGAGCTAGCCTTCCTGAGACCTGAGACCTGAACCTGAGACCTGAGACCTGAGACCTGATCTCCAATGCTGATCCGTCCCGCAACCCCCGCCGACATCCCCGCCATGATGCGGCTGGTCAATCACTCGGCCACGGCGGCGCACTGGTCGCGCGCGCAGTACGATCGCGTGTTCGGCGACGGTGCTCCACGGCGGCTGGCGCTTGTGATTGAAGAGGAATCGGTCTTACAGGGATTTCTCGTCGCGCACGAAATCGCGCAGGAATGGGAGATCGAAAACATCGCCATCGCGGGCGCGGCCCGGCGGCGCGGGCTTGGTACAGGGCTGCTGGGAGCGTTTCTGGATCGGGCTCGCGCTGAAAAGGGGACCAGCGTGTTCCTTGAGGTGCGGGAATCCAATCACGCGGCGCGTCTGCTCTACGAAAAATGGTCATTCAATGCAAGTGGCCGGCGTCCCGGCTACTATGCTCAGCCGCAAGAAGATGCCATCGTCTACCGCTTATCCCTTACGTGAACAGCCCGTCGGAGCAAGCACAAATTGCCGCGTAATTGGTGCAACTTCAGTCACATAGGGCTGTGACTTTCCACATGCGTCCTATGAAAAATGGATTGCTGCGATTTTCACACTGTGTTAATTTTTAGTTCTCAATTCGGCTAGGGAGGTCTGCAGGATGACTCCGAGAGACCAGCTCCTGGCCAGCCACGATGAGTTTCGTCGGCTGGCGACCGAGCACATGACGTACGCGCAACGCCTCGATTCACTCACCGAAAAAAGATATCTAACCGAAGACGAAAAGTTGGAAGAGGTTCGTCTGAAGAAGCTGAAACTGCGCTTGAAGGACCAGATGGAGTCCATCGAGCGGCATTTTCGCCAATCAGTTCACAACCAGGTAGCCTAATCCACCACCAACGAGAGACGGCGTAGCCGTCGAGGGTGATATGTCTCTCGAACCCGGCGCTTGTAAGCGCCTTTTTTTATTGCAGTTAAGTTAAAGCCCAACCGTCTCGCTGCTCTATAATTCTAAAATCCTATGGTTCGCGACGGCTATCTATACGCCATCCCTTTGCTGCTGGCCGGAGTGCTCCTGGCGCGGCTGGCCAACCCGTTCTGGGCGTTGCCGGCTTGGCTGCTGGCCGCGTTTTGTCTGTGGTTCTTTCGCGATCCCGAGCGTGCCGTGCCCGACGCGGCAGGAGCGATCGTTTCTCCTGGGGACGGCAAGGTGACGGACATCGCCGTCGTGCTCACAGAGGGCGTCGAACAACTGCGCATCAGCATTTTTCTGAACGTGTTCAACGTGCACGTGAACCGGTCGCCAATCGGCGGGGTGATTCGCAATGTTCGCTACCAGAAGGGCAAGTTTCTGAATGCCATGGCCGCGAACTCGGCGGATGAGAACGAGCAGAACATCATCACCGTGGAAGGCGAAGGGCAGACAGTCGTGTTCAAGCAGATCGCGGGATTGATTGCGCGCCGCATTGTGTTCAATAAGAAGCTCGGCGACACGGTGGCGCGTGGTGAGCGCGTAGGGCTGATCAAATTTGGCTCGCGCGTCGATGTGTTGATGCCGCCGGAAGTGAAACTCGCGGTCAAGGTGGGCGATCACGTCAAGGGAGCGGCGAGCATTCTGGCGTACGCTCCGCTTGCGCAAGAGGCTGTGCCGTCGAAGATGCAGCCAACCGCGACGGGGGCCAATTAAATGGACGGCGCGCCCGAGTCCGCGATCGTGGAAATTCCGAAGCGGCGGAAAAGTGATCGTCCAATACGGCGGCAGCGCAAGGGCATGTACATCTTGCCGTCGCTGTTCACGACGGGAAATCTTGCCGCCGGCTTCTACGCGATTCTGCAAGTGATGCACGGGACAGTGGCCGAGCCGTGGCATTTTGATTTTGCGGCGAAGGCGATCGGCTTTGCGGTTCTGTTCGATGGACTCGACGGGCGCATCGCGCGCCTGACAAATACCAGCAGCGATTTCGGGCGTGAACTCGACTCGCTCGCGGATGTAATCACCTTCGGCGTGGCTCCCGCCTTGCTGGCCTACATGTGGGGATTCCACTTGCTGCCACCCATCGATCCGGAGATTCGTCTGCGGATGGGACAGTTAGGCGCGGTTGCGGCCTTCTTATTTCTGGTTGCCGGAGCCAGCCGGCTGGCCAGATTCAATATCGCGGTGAATCCGCAGCCATCGAATCCCGGGCGACCCGACAAGAAGTATTTCGTAGGCATGCCGATTCCGGCGGGCGCGGGCGTGATTGCGGCCATTGTTCACCGAGCGCTGGGTGAGCCACTGACCTCTTCTCCCCCTTCGGTCGTGTGGCTGTGCCTGGTGCCGACGGTTGGATATCTCATGGTCAGCACCTGGCGCTTTTACAGCTTCAAAGACATTCACTTCAACACGCGTCAGCCGTTTCGTCTGATCGTGCTCATCAGTGCTTTGTTCGCGCTGATCTGGTTCTACTCACGCTGGGTCCTTTTCGCCATTGCGCTCATCTACATGTTCTCGGGAGTATTGTGGCGTTTGCAGTGGATTATCCGGCGCAGGCCGTCGCCTCCCGCTCCACCTGTTTATAAGGAGGCTTCACAGCCCTCATGAGTTCTCCGCTGAAACCCGCGTCCGTTCCCACCGCCGATCCCATGCGCGCCAAGCCCTATCGCGTGGCCGTCGTGGGCGCGGCTTCGCTGCGTGGTAAGGAAGTGGCCGAGGTTCTGAACGATCGCAACTTTCCGGCGGTCGACATCAAGTTGCTCGACGACGACGAGTCGCTCGGCCAACTGGAAACCATGGGCGACGAAGTCACGTTCATCCAGCGCGTGCGCAATGAGCAGTTCGATCACCTGGACTTCACTTTCTTCGCTTCCGACCAGGCCTCCACGCGTAAGAGCTGGAAAGTGGCGCGCGATGCCGGCAGCGCGATTGTCGATCTCTCGTACGCGCTTGAGGACGAGCCGACATCGGCGATCCGTTCGCCGTGGATGGAGAAGGAACTTGGGCAGACGCCGGCGTTTGAACTGCAGCCCGGGCCGTGCGTGGTGGCGCATCCGGCCGCGGTAGCACTGGCGCTTCTGGTGGCGCGGGCAGCTAAGGGAGCGAAAGTCCGGCACGTGATTGCGACGGTTCTTGAGCCGGCATCGGAACACGGGCAGAAGGGTATGGATGAACTGCACGAGCAGACCGTGAACCTGCTCTCATTTCAGGAGCTTCCGAAGAGTGTGTTCGATACGCAGGTCGCCTTCAACATGGTGGAGAATTACGGACCGAATGCGTCGCCCACGCTGCAATCGGTCAGAGCAGCGGGTTCTGAAGACACTACGACCGAATCGCCGGCGCGAATGCGCTGAAGCCGTCGGTGCAACTGCTGCAGGCCCCGATTTTCCACGGCCACGCGTTCTCGATTTATCTGGAGATGGAAGCGCCGGTTGCGCTGGGCGATCTTTCGCAGGCGCTGGCTGGCGAGCACGTCACGCTGGCGCGGCAGGCGGAGGATACACCAAGTAACGTCAATGCGGCCGGGCAAGGCGATATTCTGGTTTCGTTGGCGCGCGACGAGAACAATCCGAATGGAGTCTGGATCTGGGCCGCGGCCGACAACTTGCGCATCGCCGCCGTCACGGCCGTTGAATGCGCCGAGACCATGACCCCAACCCGCCCGCGAGGCCAGATTCAGTGAGTGCGCAGGACCGGCCTTCCCGCAACCGGCGTTTCGGACGCCCGGGCGCGGGATTTGTTTTGTGCTCGCTGGCCGCGCTGCTGGTCAGCGCGGGCTGCGGATATCACACGGCCGGGCACGTAGTTACGCTGCCGGAGAACGTCAAAACGCTTGCCATCCCTGCGTTCGTCAATCTTTCGCAGACCTACCGCATTGAGCAGACGCTGACCTCGGCCGTGGTGCACGAATTCACCACGCGCACGCGCTACCAGATTCTCAACCAGGCCAACGATGCGGCAGATGCGACCTTGCGCGGAACGGTGTTGACCACGACGGCATCTCCCCTGACTTACGATTCGAAAACCGGCCGCGCGGAAAGTATCCTGGTGGTGGTGAGCATGCGCGTATCGCTCACGGACCGGCAGGGCAAAGTCCTGTTCCAGAATCCTTCGTACGTATTTCGCGAGCAGTACCAGGTATCGCAGGAGCCAAGCAGCTTCTTTGAAGAAGACTCGCCCGCCATGGGGCGGCTGTCGCGCGACTTTGCGCACACCCTGGTGAGCAGCGTGCTGGCAGGGCTTCTGATGAAGGCCTTCGCGCAGGCCGAGCGTTTCGTATCTGAGGTTTCGGCGAAAAAGCTGCGCCCGGCCTACGTGTTCGTCGGCGATGAAGTTTTCTTCCGCAAGCGCTTCCGCGAAGCGATTCTCGAACACCTGGTACCCGGCGATCTGCGAGACTTCAGCCTGTTCGATTTCGATCTGGCCGACACAGACTTGACCGAGGTGCTGGATCGCGCGCGCACGCCCTCGCTGATGGCGCCCTTCCAGGTGTTCTTTGTTCGCGGCGTGAAGACGCTGTTCGGCCGCGGATCCAATGAAGAGAAGATCGCTGCCATCGAGGAGTACTGCAAGAATCCCAACCCGGATGCCTTGCTGATCTTTGTCGCCGACCACATCAGCATCCCCGCCGACGTCCGCCGTATCGACATGACCGACAAGGAACGTTACGAGCGGATTCGCGAAACGCTCGGCTCATTCTGCGGCATTGTCGAACTGGCGCGCGTGGAAGAAAGCGAAGCGGTGCGCTGGATTTCGGAATACTGTGCGCAGCGCGAGGTGAAAGTCGAAGCCGACGGCGCGCGCGAACTGGTCGACGCGCTGGGCGGCGACATGATGATGATCTCCAATGAACTGGAGAAGCTGATTCTGTATGTCGGCGAGAAGAAGCGCATCACGCTGGGCGATGTCGAGACGATGGTGCTGGCGGCCAAGCAGCGGTCGCTTTACGAATTGACGGATGCGATCTCGGCGAAAGACCGGGTGCGGGCCCTCGAAGTGCTGGATGCGATGCTCTCCACCGGCGACGGCGACGAGGCCGCCATTGGCCATCTCTACATGCTGGCGAAGACGTTTCGGCAGATGCTGGTGATTCTCGAGCGCAACGTGCGCGACCAGCGTGCGCTTTGGGCCGCGCTATGGCAAGGCTTCCGCGTTCCGCCATTCGCGGCTGAGGACATTATCCGACAGGCCCGCCGGTACAAATCGAAGCGTGAACTGACAAGTGCAATTCGGCTGGTTGGGAAGGCCGACCTCGCCTTGCGCTCGAATCCTCCGACCAAGCGGCTGGTGCTGGAGAAGTTGGTGCTCGACCTGACGAGCGAGGCGCGGCCCGAGCCAGAGTGGTCGCAGCACGAGTTTCAGATCTAAGAGCGGTCATTGGTAGTTGGTCGTTGGCAAAAGCTCAGATCGTAGCGTCGAATCATGCTCTCGCCTCAGGACGTGGTTTCCTACCGTGCGATGTGCGACCTATACGGGGTCAGTCTGCAACGGGGGATGAACTACCGCATTAGAAATTCTGAGAGCCTCATACTGATGAGCGTCCGACCAGGTGCTCCCTATGAGGATCGTGTTGAGCAAGGTGGTCGCGTCATCGTGTATGAGGGCCACGACGCTCCGAGGCGCAAGGATGGTCCCGATCCGAAATATGTGGATCAACCGGAATCTCAACCAAATGGACGATTAACTCAGAATGGCTTGTTCATCGATGCTGTTCGGCGCTTCAAGCAAGGTGAAGTTCCTGCAGAACGAGTCAGAGTTTTTGAGAAAATTCGAGACGGCATCTGGGCCTACAACGGCATCTTTGCTTTGGTCGATGGATGGCAGGAAACGAATGAACGAAGACAAGTATTTAAGTTTCGCCTGCAATTGCTCGATGAGGTTGATCAGGCTCATTCGCATAGCATCTCGTGCTGATGTAGAACACGATCGCGTGATTCCTTCAGCCGTGAAGTTGGAGGTATGGAAAAGGGACAAAGGTAGCTGCGTCCAATGTGGCTGCAGGGAAAACCTTCACTTTGATCACATCATTCCGTACTCGAGGGGCGGTTCTTCCAAGGATGCCGCGAACATCCAAATTCTTTGTGGGAAGCACAATCTCGAGAAGAAAGACAACATCCAATAACAGTAATGGACGTTGCAGCTTACCTAGCGCGCATCGGGTTCACTGGTTCGGCCAGGCCTGACGCGGATACTCTTCGGCGACTGCATCTCGCTCACCTCTACACCGTCCCTTTCGAAAATCTGGATATATCGCTCGGGCGCCAAATCTGCTGCGATGAGGAAAACTTCCTCCGCAAGGTTGTTGATTCGAGTCGCGGCGGTTTTTGCTACGAACTGAACGGCGCTTTCGCGCTCCTGTTGCGCGAACTTGGATTTCGGGTCACCTTACTCTCAGCGCGGGTGGCTCGCGAGGATGGCAGCGCGACGCCAGAGTTTGACCACATGGCGCTGCTGGTGGATCTCGAGGAACCATGGCTGGCCGACGTGGGATTTGGCGATTCTTTTCTCGAGCCTCTGCGTCTAAAAACCGAGCTTGAACAGGAACAACCGGGCGGCCCGTTTCGTATTGTTCCGGTAGGGAACGTGATGATTGTGCAGCGCCAACTCGCCGATCAGACCTGGAAGTCGCTGTACCAGTTCACGCTCAAGCCGCATGCGCTCGAGGATTTCGAGCCGCGCTGCCAGTGGCAGCAGACTTCACCCGACTCGCACTTCGTGCAGCAACGCATCTGCACGCTTCCCACGCGGGAGGGAAGAATCACGCTTTCCGATCTGCACCTGATTAGGACGGAGCACGGAAAGCGCGAAGAGTGCATGCTTCAGAATGAGGACGAGTGGAGGGCGGCGCTGGTCGAACACTTTGGAGTGCGTCTTTGAGGCGCGGCCATCGTTCAGAGTTTGCATTAAGCATCGCGGGGTTGGCTGCCGCCCTGCTTTTTCTCGTTGCCCCTCTTGCTGCGCAAACCACTGCGCGCTACGACCATCACATTCAGGCCTACGTCCATAACGGCGACTTCAGCGGGTCGGTGCTGGTCGCGCGGGACGGCCACATCCTTTTTCAGAAGTCTTACGGGATGGCCAATCACGAATGGGGCATCCCGAATTCCGAGAAGACCAAGTTCCATGTCGCGTCGGTGACCAAGACGTTCACGGCGGCCGCCATCCTGCAACTCGAGCGCGCGGGCAAGCTCAAGCTCGACGATCCGCTAAGCAAGTACATCCCGGATTTTCTGAACGGGGACCGCATCACGATCGAGCAGATGCTGACGCACACTTCGGGATTGCCCGACTTCTATTCACTGCCGGAATATCCGCTGCGCAAGTATCAGAGAATCACGCTTCCTGACCTGGTCGCGTGGGTGAAGACCAAGCCGCTCGATTTCTTCCCGGGCAGCAAGAGCAGCTACAGCAACACGGGCTATGCGTTTCTGGCGTACATCATCGAGCAGGTTTCCGGGAAGCCGTACGAGCAGTTTCTGGCGGAGGAGGTTTTGAAGCCGGCCGGCATGAAAGACACGGGCGCATTTCGTGATGACGCGATTATCGCGAACCGCGCTACCGGATATCAGCCGGCGTTCGACGACCACGGCCTGCGCAACGCACCCGCGTACGACAAAACAATTCTTACCGGCTCGGGATCGTTGTACTCGACGACGGCTGCTCTGTACGAGTGGTGCCGCACGGTCGAAGCCAGCAAGTTCTTCAACGTGCACGACCCGTCGCGAGCATACGGTTGGGGCGCGCGCGAGACCAAGACGAAGCACAAGTACATCGAGCAGAGCGGACGCGATCCCGGCTTCTCGTCGCACATCGCGGTGTTCCCCGACGACAGGTTGATCGTGATCGTGCTCGGGAACCTGGAAGACGCGGCGGTCAATACGCTGGCGGACGATCTGGCAGCGATTGCGCTGGGAGAAGATCCGGCGCTGCCGCAATCGCGAGCGAAGGCAGCCGGACCTGACCTATCCAGAAGAATTTGCCGGAACCTACGAGGTCAATCCGAAGTTCCTGCTCGATGTTCGCGCCGAAGACTCGAAGCTTTACCTGCGCGGTACCGGCGGAGACTATTTGCCGCTCGAGCCGACGGGCAAGGACACGTTCTTCTACCGACAGCTTTACGTGAAAGTCGGATTCCGGCGTGACAAGAGCGGGAAGATCGAAGCGCTGTTATGGAACGGGGATTATCCGTGCAAGAAGTTGAGTGACAAGCCGCAGCCTTAAAGGCGACTTTCACCACAGAGTCACAGAGACACAGAGAAAACCTAAAGCAAAACATCTGAGGAAAGAGCGACGATTCGGAATTCGGTGTTGGACTCCCAAACCTGCGAGACGTCCCCGGAGGTGAAACGACCACCGGTCGGTGCGTAGCTTCAGACCGCAAAGCCTTGGGATTTTGCAGTTTGCCCAGGTTCCCTCGTGTCTCTGTGCTCTGTGGTGAAAAGCTTCCTTCCAAAAGCAAACCGGCAAACCTCGAAAGGCTTGCCGTCTCCCAATCTCCGGAATACTCCTGAAAACTATTTCGCGCCGACTGCCCGCACGCGCTTCGACAGGCGGGACTTATAACGGGCGGCGGTGTTCTTGTGGAGCACGCCCTTCTGGATGGCCTTGTCGAGGGCCGACACGGTTTCGCGATACGACTTCTCGGCGGCTGCCTTGTCGCCCTTGGCCATGACTTCGCGCAGTTCGCGCAACGTTCCGCGCAGTTGCGAAGTGTTATTGCGGTTGGTGGCAGTGCGTTTGGTGGTCTGACGGGCGCGCTTCAGCGCCGATAGGTGATTCGCCATGTGCTGTCTGGTTACCTTCGTTTCTACTAGAAGAATATTCCGGTGGGTACCGAATGCATTATTGTACGAGAGTAAGTGCTGACTGGTCAAACGGATATGGACAAAGTGCTGGACCGGCTGAAAGTTCTGATCGACTCCTCTACGCCGATCGTCGTGATGGAGACGGTCGAGGAGTCGCGCGCCGTGCGCATGGTGCGACTAGCCTGTTCGGCGCTGAACCTCGCCGCGTTCGAGTGGACGATTGCCACCGGCCTGGCGCGTTCCGGCGGCAACCCGATGGCTCCTGTTGTGGACGCCGGTGCGTTTCCCGCCGGAGGATATCGCGCCGGAGAAGTCAACGAATTCGCAGAGAACGCCAAGGCCCTGTATGACAGTCGCGAGCCGGCGAAGATGCTGGCGAACTCTGGAAGGCATCACGATCGAAGCGGCGTTCATTCTGAAAGACCTGCACCGCCACATGGAGGACCCTGTGGTCGTTCGGCGGCTTCGCGACGTGGGGCAGAAGTTCGCGACGAACCGTCGCACGGTCATCCTGACGGCTCCCAAGATTTCGATTCCGCCTGAACTGGCAAGCTTGGTGGAGTATCTGGAACTCCCGCTGCCCGACCGCCAGCGTTTGCGGCAGATCATTGATGAAGTTCTGGTGCGGGTAGCCAAGACGCACACGCTGCAGCGAAGGCTCGAGCCGGCCGGCATCGACGGGATGGCCGACAACCTGCGCGGCCTGACCGAAGAAGAAGCCGAACGCGCCATCTCGCAAGCGCTGGTGGCGCGGTATGCGCTGTGTCCCGAGACAGTGACGGATGTTCTCGAAGCCAAGAAGTCGCTGCTGCGACGGTCCGAGATGCTCGAGTTCGTCGAGGTGTCAGACACGCTGTCGCAAGTGGGCGGCCTCGATAATCTGAAGAAGTTTCTGGCGCAACGGCGCGGTTCGTGGGAAGAATCCGCGCGCGCCTTCGGGCTCGATCCGCCGCGGGGCGTGATCATCCTGGGCGTGCAGGGCTGCGGCAAGAGCATGTGCGCGCGGGCGATCGCCGGCGAATGGAAACTGCCGCTCGTCAAATTCGATACGGCAGCGATCTACGACAAATACATCGGGGAAACTGAGAAGCGCATTCTGAAAGTGTTTCAGGTAGCAGAAGGACTCGCTCCTTGCGTGTTGTGGATCGACGAACTGGAGAAAGTCTTCGCAGGCAGCGGACCGGATTCGGCCTCGGCTGATGCGGGCGTCTCGTCGCGGCTGCTGGCATCGTTCTTATCGTGGATGCAGGACCGCAAGGCTCCGGTGTTTGTGGCGGCGACCTGCAACAATGTCACAGTGCTTCCGCCGGAACTGATCCGCAAAGGGCGGTTCGACGAATTGTTCTTCGTCGATCTCCCGACGCAGGCTGAGCGCAAGCAGATTCTGGGAATCCAGTTGACCAAGAGAAAGCGGAATCCGAACGACTTTGCGCTCGACCGCGTTGCTGCTGCGGCGCGCGGGTATTCCGGAGCCGAGATCGAGTCGGTGGTGCAGACTGCACTTTATGCGGCATATTCGCAGAAGCAGCAGTTGAGCGATCAGCACTTGCTTGAGGCAATCCAGGCGACGGTGCCGCTGTCTACCACGCGCGCCGAGGAGATTGAGGCGTTGCGACAGTGGGCTGGGAAGAGGGCAGTGCCGGCCTCGATCCCCGACGCGCGCGCAGAACGTGCTTGAAGCGATTCGTTGTCGATGGAGCGACGGGCGTCCTCGCCCGCCGCTCCATTGGCAAAGCGGTTGGCTGACGACTGGAGACTGACGACTGGTCCCCCAAAAGTGCCCTTACGATTTCGACTCCTGGGGAGTAACTTCGGTATCAACTGGCCTATAATTACTGAAATCTTCCCCCGCCGCGTGGATCCATGGAAAAAGGCTTGGGCCTCTTAAGTACGGAACCCCGTGTTATTCCCAAGGCCGAGCCTCGCCTGCGGTTGCTGATGGAACTTGAACCACGACATGAAGCTTTTCTAAGCAATCTGGCCGACGCGTTTTCGCGCCGGGCCCCTCTGCCCGTCAAGACCACGTCACCGCCCGGCACCTTCTGGGCCGACGTTTTTGTGCCCACCGATCTGCCCTGGAAATCCTTTCAGGAGTCAATGTTGTGGCACATGGTAGTCCTGATTGCCGCCTGGGCGCTTACGCAGGGCTGGGCTACGCGGCCCAAGCCGCGCGTGAACCAGGCATACCGGACTTCGGAGTCGATTTACTACTCGGCGTCAAAAGCCTACGCACCGCCTCGGAAAACTCCGATCCGCCCGCAGAACCACGCGAAGGGAAGAACAGTGGCGACCACGACGCGCGCGAAGGCTATGCCGGTGGTGGCCGAAAATCGAGGGACGCCGAAGCTGCTCGTCCCGCCCGATCTCAAGTTGGCAGAAGGTCCTCGAGCACCCAACCTGGCGGCTGATCCGACCATGCCAGCGGTTCCGCTGTCGGCCACTGCTCGCAACAATGCTCCGCTGAACGGATTGAACTCGGCAGTAGCGCCTCCGCCGGACGTGACCGGGCGCAGCAAGGGATTGGTGGGATCGCTGCAAGCCGGAATCGTTGCCCCTCCCGTAGACGCGCGGGGAGTTGCGAGTGACCACACTCTACGAGGTCCGGGAGCACCGAATGTAGTTGCGCCGCCCCCATCGTTGACGGGAGCGTCTCGAGCACCGGGAAGTCTGGGCGCAGGGAGTGCGTCGGTAGTCGCCCCACCTCCATCATTGGCGTCGCAAGGATTGCGTGGTGCCGGACCGCGTGGGTTGACTCCTGGCGGCGCGGTCGTGCCTCCGCCTCCTTCGATTGAACATTCAGGCAAAGCTGGCGCGCTCTCGGGGCCTGGAGTTGCGGTCGTGCCGCCTCCACCATCGCTGAAGGGAGCTGGAATCGGCGGCGGCAACGGACGCGGCGCTTCTACCAACGGAGTGGGCGCAGCAGTAGTGCCCCCACCGCCGTCGGTGCAGAGCGGAACTGGCGGCGGATTGTTTTCGACGCTGAGTTCGTGGTTCTCGAGCAGTCCGCCCAAAATCGTTCCTCCTCCGCCCGGCTTGCAGGGAGAAGGTGGTGGCGCAGGTAGCGGAGCGGCGCGCGTGGGTTCGTTGGCGGGAGGCGGTTCGGACGTTGTGCCACCACCGCCCTCGATGCAGGGCGGAGGCAGCGGGCGTGGCCGCGTTACATCGCTGGCATCGGGAGGAAATGAAGTCGTGCCGCCACCGCCGTCGGTGCAAGGTGGAGGCGGAGGATCAGGAGCACGCAACGGATTTGGCAATGGGCTCACTGGCAGTGGATCAGCGGTTGTACCACCGCCGCCTTCGTTGTCGGGCTCGGGCTCTGGAAGAGGAACGGGAGTACGCGGCGGCGGGTCGTTATCGGCGGGCGGCGTTGAAGTTGTGCCTCCACCGCCAACTCTTGCGGGCGGAGGTGGCGGAACTGGAAACGCAGCCAGCGGCGCGGGCAGCCGTTTGGGATCGCTAGGAGCCGGAGGAGGTGCGGTCGTACCGCCAGCTCCATCCGTGGCGGGAACTGGAACTGGAAACGGTGGCGGGAGTCGGCTGGGCTCTCTTGGTGGAGGCGGTGGAAACGTTGTGGGGCCTCCTTCTGCTGGCGGAGGTGGCGGCAATGGCGGTCGGGGAGGCAATGGTGGCGCCGGCGGAAGGGCGGGCAATGGCGACGCTGTGAATGGTGGCTCGGCCATCGGAGCAGGATCGATGTCGACCGGCCCGCTGGAGCAGATGGAACCGCTGCCTGATGTTCCCGACAGCGCGCAGAATGCGCCCTCGATGAATGAGATTCCGACCGGACCTTCGGAAGATGTCTCGATGCGGTTGATCGCCGTGCCCGGCGGGTCAACCAACAGCTCGTTCTTCTCGAAGTATGAGGTGGTCTTGGCAGAGCGCACCATCAAACAGGGCCAGAAGGAAATCATCAAGCTGGTGTATGAGTCTCTGCCGTACGAGAAACGGCTTTCGGAGTATGACTGGAGCACGACCAGGATTTACAAGCTGCGCGCGGTAGCCGATCCGCGCTGTGACGAGTCGCTTATGCAGATGATGATGCCGGAAAGCGGGGGAGACCCCGATTCCGACGCCCAGGCGGATGCGAATCGGCTCGCAGCCGAGGTGGGTGACAAGAATACGAAGCTGCATTGCTACCGCACGACGGCCGAAGACTTTCAACGTGCGATTTCGCACGGTAGGTAAGCTCCAATCCAAAACGAGGCCGGGACGCCCTCGCGACTGCCGGCAGGATGCCGGCGCTACCCAGGCCGGGCCCTGAACAAGCTATCCTGCAGCCGATGTTGCGCCAGGTTCGGCTACTCTCTGGCCGGCATTGACTCCCACCCACACCCGGGGTAGGCTTGAAAGCAATGGTAGTTGCCTGCGCTTTGAGGCTCGCATCCCGGCTGGTTTCCACCCTCACGCAAGATAAGCTTTTGCTCAAAGCGGGTCAGGTTCCGGAATATCCGGTCCTGAGTACAGGTATGTTTTCTGTGGTTTAGGTCGGCAATTGATGGCTGCCGTGCAGGCTGATGTGCCTGCTCTTTACGGGCCCCCAGAGAGGACTAACCGACGTCTGAATGAAGAAGAGCATTGAAGTCAGCTCGAATATCGAGACCCTGTTTGGCACGCGCGACGAGAATCTGCATTTGCTCGAGGATGGCCTGAACGTCGCGATTGACCTGCGATCGAATGGAGTCGAATTGGAGGGAGCGCCGCGCGATGTGGCTCGCGCCGAACAGGTCTTTGCCGACTACGACCACCTGCAGCGCTCCGGCTTCAGCTTCAACAACGGCGACTTGAACAGCATGTTGCGCGTCGTGACCACCGATCCCAAAGTGACGTTGCGTGGACTGGCCGAAGCGGGCAAGCAGCGCTCGTTCGGGCGCCGCACCGTGCAGCCCAAGAGTTCGAACCAGCGCCGCTACATCGAAGCCATCGAGAAGCACGACATGGTATTCGGCGTCGGCCCGGCCGGAACCGGCAAGACTTATCTCGCGGTGGCAATGGCGATCTCGGCGCTGCTGGCCAAGCGCGTGAATCGCATCATCCTGGCGCGGCCTGCCGTCGAAGCCGGCGAGCGCCTGGGATTTCTACCGGGTACGTTGCAGGACAAAATCGATCCCTATCTTCGCCCGTTGTATGACGCGCTCTATGACATGCTCGACCCCGAGAAGGTAGACCGCTATCTCGAGAAGAATGTGATCGAGATCGCGCCCATCGCCTTCATGCGCGGACGCACCCTGAACGACTCGTTCGTCATCATGGACGAAGCGCAGAACACGACTTCAGAACAGATGAAGATGTTCGTGACGCGGCTCGGCTTCAATTCGAAAGCCGTGATCACCGGCGACATCACGCAGATTGATTTGCCGAATGCGCGCCGCAGCGGACTGGTGGAGGCGATCGACATCCTGAAGCCGGTGGAAGGTCTCGCTTTCGTCTACTTCGACGAATCGGACGTCGTGCGACATCATCTGGTGCAGCGCATCATCCGCGCCTACGACGACCACAAGACCCGCGTGGCGGAACAGCAGATGTCGTTGACGCTGGAGGCGAGAGCCGCCGAAGGCCGGGCCGAGCCTAAGCTCGCTCCCATGGATAACCCCGATTACGAGAGCTCCGGACTGGTCGAGGGGAATTCGCGCGCAGAGTAATTGAACTCAGCGAGGAGGAGGGCATTCGCCTGCCCTCCTGTTTTATTTGCGGAGCGAAGTCAGCGAGCCGCACAAATCTTTCAGGAGAGGGATGGTCATACTGCAAAAGCGAGTTGCGGGACTGAACGAGAGATCGCTTGACCGCTTCGTGGCGCGCGCCAAGCGTGCCGCCGGGGTACGCGGCGCTGTGACCATTCTTGTGACCAGCAGCACTGAACTACGGCGCCTCAATCACCGCTTTCGCGGCAAAGACAAGCCCACTGACGTGCTGTCGTTCCCCGCGGAAGTGATTTCGCTCGGCCGTTTTGCGGGCGATGTGGCCATCTCGGCCGAGATCGCGGCGCAGAATGCACGCCGTCTGGGTCACTCGCCTGCCGAGGAAGTGAAAGTCCTCGCTTTGCACGGACTGCTGCACCTGGCGGGCTACGATCACGAATCCGACAACGGAACGATGGCCAGGCGCGAGGCTCACCTGCGCGGGCAACTCGGGCTGCCGGTGGCATTAATCGAGCGCGCGCAGAAAGCTCCGGCGTCGTCCCGTCGAACTCGGAGGCAGGCGCGATGAACTACGCGGTTGGCGTCGCGCTGATCGTCCTCATCGGATTGCTCACGCTGGTCTCGTATGTTGACCGGCTTTATACGGAGATCGGCAAATTTCTATCCCGCGAATTCCAGGACAACATCGATTCATTCGAGAAACTGGTCGAGCCCAGGCTCAAGGCCGGCCGTCCACGGGCGTCGCTGGCCATGGCGATCCTGGTGCAGGTCTTCATGGCTGCCATCGCGATGTCGATTGGCTTCACGGTTTTCAGCGACCAGGCGTGGAGCGTGCAGGAGATTCTGCAGGCCACTCTCAGCCTGGTGCTGATTGTGGTGGTGTTCAACCAGTTCCTGCCGTTTGTGTTTTTCTCGCGTACCAACGGAGCGTGGTTGGTGCGCTGGGTATGGCCGCTGCGGATTCTGATTTACATGGTGTTGCCCATCACGCTCATCCTGGGATTCTTGCAATCGGTGACATCGCTAACCAAGCGACAATCCGAGGAGAAGGCGGAGAGTCCGACCGAGGCCGTCGACGCGCTCATCGAAGCCGGGCAGGAGGAGGGCATCATCCAGGCGAGTGACCGCGACCTCATCCAGTCGGTGGTCGAGTTCAGTGGCAAGACCGTGCGCGAGGCGATGAAGCCGCGTCCGGAGATGGTGGCCGTTCCCGTGAACACTACGGTCGAGCATTTTATCGAGCTCCTGCGGACCAAGCCGTATTCGCGCGTGCCCGTATATCGCGATTCCATCCACAACATTGTAGGCATCGTCTACGCACAGGACGTGCTGCAGGTACCGGACACGGAAGCCAAGGCTCGCACCGTCGAGTCCCTGATGCGGAAAGACGTCTATTTCGTTCCGGAGAGTAAGCTCGGCAGCCACCTGCTGCGGGAGATGCGCAAGAACAATATCCGCATGGCGATTGTGGTGGATGAGTATGGCGGCGTAGCCGGCTTACTGACGATCGAAGACCTGGTGGAGGAAATCGTCGGCGAGATCCGCGACGAGCACGAGAAGTCGCAGGTAGTGAAAGAGAGCGATCACTCCTACATCGTGCCCGGCAACATGGACGTGGATCATCTCGACGAGTTATTTGGCATCCGACTGGAAGGCAAGGAAGCGACCACGGTTGCCGGCCTTGTAACCGAATTGGCAGGCCGCATCCCACAACGCGGCGAAGTGATCGAAGAAGATGGCTTGCGCTTTGAAGTGTTGGACTCGACGGACCGCCGGGTCGAGCGGGTGCGCATCAATGCCGTCGAGCCACGGCAGATGAAGCTGATCTAGCGCCGCAGTTCTTTTGTTGCTGGTGCTGTTAGACTGCAAAAAGCCTTCTCACCACAGAGACACAGAGGCGCAGAGAAAACCTTTGGGCAAAAATCCAACGGGGCGGCACGGCGCAGGCGAACGTCACTGAATTCAATTAGTGATGGTTTTATTCCATGGGTAGTTTTGGTTTCCTCTGTGCCTCTGTGACTCTGTGGTGAAAAGATCTTTCCCCTCTTATGCCCTTTCGTTCTGGATTCGTGTGCATCCTCGGCCGGCCCAATGCCGGCAAGTCGACCCTGCTCAATGCGCTGGCCGGCGAACGGCTGGCCATCATCAGTCCCAAGCCACAGACCACGCGCAACCGCATCCAGGGAATCCTGCACATTCCGAAACACGGGAAGCGGTCGGGCGCGCAGGTCATTCTGGTCGACACGCCCGGTGTTCACAAGCCCGACAGCTCGCTGGGCCGCAAAATGATGGTCGAAGTGCACGAGGCGCTCGAAGGTTGCGACCTCATCCTGATGCTGGTGGACGCCACTCGAAAGTTGAGCCAGGAAGATAGCTTTGCCTTGCAGCTTGCGCAGCGGGCGGGAACGCCGGTGTTTCTTCTGCTGAACAAGATCGACCTGGTGCGCGACAAGAAGAAGCTGCTGCCGATGATCGAGGCGTATCACGGCATGCACGATTTTCGCGAAGTCATCCCGCTATCCGGCCTCAAGAAAGAAGGGCTGGACACGCTGCTTGATGCGATCGTCAAGATCCTTCCCGAAGGCCCGCCGTATTTTCCCGAAGATCAAATTACCGATCAGCCGGCGCGCTTTATGGTGGCCGAGATTATCCGAGAGCGGGTGCTGCTGGACACCAAGGAGGAAGTCCCGTATGCGACGACCGTGGTGGTCGAGCAATTTGAGGAAGGCGCCAAGCTGACGCGGATTGCGGCAGTCATTTACTGCGAGCGCGACGGGCAAAAAGCGATCCTGGTAGGTAAAGGCGGCCAGATGCTCAAAAAAATCGGCACCTCCGCCCGACTAAACATGGAGCGCATGTTAGGGAGCAAGGTGTTTCTGGAATTATTCGTCAAAGTACAGCCCGGATGGCGCGATTCACGTGCCTTTGTCGACGAACTGGATTGGCGCCGGCAATTGGAGGGATTGGTCGCTCCTCCTGGGCGGACCGGGCGTGGCCGCTAAGATGGTGTTTGTCGTACTCAGCATCTGCCTATAAGATTGTGCCATCGCGTTGTATCCTCACCCTGGGGTCAGAAAGAGTCTATGGCGGGCGAGTCGTCCAACGGTTGTAGCTTCGATCCGGACAAGTTAACGCTGAAATTGAAGGTGACGCTGGCGGCCGACCGGGATGCCATCGATCCTGTGGTGCAGGGCATCATGGAAGTCGTACGCGAAACCAACTGCGCCATCGGCAAGGAAGACGCGATCGAACTGGCCCTCAGCGAGGCGCTCGCAAATGCCGTCGTGCATGGGGCGAAAGCGGACCCCAAGAAGATTGTCGAGTGCGATGTGGCCTGCGATGAGTCGCGCGGCATGTTGATCATCGTGCGCGATCCGGGGCCGGGATTCGATCCCAACTCCATCCCCAGCCCGGTGATGGGAGAAAACATCTACTCCAATCACGGCCGTGGCATTTTCCTGATCAATGAATTGATGGATGAAGTCCAGTTCAAGAACAACGGCAAAGAGATTCACATGCTGAAGAAGTAGCCGACTCGCTCTGCACTACAAACGCGGGCGAGGGCGCCCGCGCTACATTATTCTTTCGCGGCAATTCCCAAGGTCTTCATCTTCCGGTACAAATGACTGCGTTCCAGGCCGAGCATTTCGGCCGTGCGACTGACGTTGCCGTGGTTCTCATCCAGCTTCTTGAGGATGTAGTCGCGCTCATAGGCGTCGCGCGCCTGGTGCAGGCTGGAGAATTCCGCGCCTGCCGCCCGGCGGCTTCCATCGCGGTAGATGAGCGGCGGGAGGTGCTTGCGTTCGAAGCGCGTGGTGGTGGGATTCATGATAACGATGCGCTCGATCACGTTGCGCAACTCGCGAACGTTGCCCGGCCAGGAGTAGCGCATCAGTGTCTCGATGGCGTCATCGGTAACTTCCCGCGATCGGCGGCCGTAGGCCGCGGCGAACTCCTTCAAGAAATGCCGCGCCAGCAGGGGAACGTCTTCCTTCCGTTCGCGTAACGGTGGAACGAAGAAGGGAATCACGTTCAGGCGATAAAACAGATCCTCGCGAAAATTTCCTTTGGAGATTTCTTCTTCCAGATCTTTATTAGTGGACGCGATGACCCTGACATCGACCGTGATAGCTTCAGATCCGCCTACGGGAGTGAAGCGCTGTTCGTCGAGCGTACGCAGAACCTTCGACTGAGTTTTCAAACTCATGTCGCCAACTTCGTCGAGGAACAGCGTGCCGCCCGTCGCTTTCTGAAATTTGCCTTCCTTACTGGCTGCCGCCCCTGGGAACGAACCCTGCCGGTGACCGAAAAGTTCGCTCTCGATAGAGTCTTCGGGGATCGCGGCGCAATTCACTTCCACGAACATTTCGTCCTTGCGCAGGCTCTGGGCGTGGATGGCGTGTGCGACCAACTCTTTGCCGGTGCCGGATTCGCCGTAGATCAGAACGCGGCCATTGGTGGGCGCCATGATCGCGGTTTGCTGGCGCAGCGCCTTCATAGGAATGCTGTCGCCCACGATGACGTTCTTCGATTGCAGCTGTTTCTTGAGGTCGCGATTTTCGCGGCGCAGCTTCTTGGCGTCGATCGCGTGCTTGATCAGGATCAGCGTGCGATCGATCGAAAGCGGCTTTTCCAGGAAGTCGTAGGCGCCTAGTTTCGTGGCGCGCACCGCAGTCTCGATCGTGCCATGGCCCGAGATCATGATGACCTCCGGCGGATTTTCGAGCTGGCGAATCTTCTGCAGCGTCTCGAGTCCGTCCATGCCGGGCATCCAGACGTCGAGCAGCACGACCTCGAAATCCTCTTTCTCCAGCAGGCGAAGGCACGCATCCCCACTTTCGGCCTGCTCAGTGCGGAAGCCCTCGTCGTCGAGCACGCCCTTGAGCGAGTCGCGAATGCCTGATTCGTCGTCAACGATGAGGATGTTAGACATGTTGGACTGGGGCCGGTGTGGAGTCGGGCGCGAGCGGCAGTTCCACGATGAAGCGCGTGCCTACCGGACGGTTTTCTTCGACGCGGATCGAACCGTGATGATCTTCGACGATCCGACTGACAATTGCGAGCCCGAGTCCGGTGCCGCGCTTCTTGGTCGAGAAATAAGGCAGGAATAACTTCTCTTTGAGTTCCTGCGTTACGCCGTGTCCCGTGTCGGCCACCAGAATCTCAACTGCATCGCGGCTGGTGACCAGGCTTGTGCTCACCTGGATTTCGCGCAACTTCGCGCCTTCCATGGCTTCCGCTGCGTTGTCGACCAGGTTGGCGAGTGCGCGCTTGATGGCCTCGGCGTCGGCCATGACATTCGGCAAATCGGGCGCCAAATCCTTGTGAACGGTCACCTCAGCGAGGCGCCCATCGAACATGTTCAGAGCGCTCTCCACAATCGAATTGATGCTGGCCGGGCTGGGATGCGACGCGGGAAAACGAGCCAGCGTCGAGAATTCGTCCACCAGCGTGCGTACGGTGTCGACCGACGACGCGATCGTGTCCGAACAATGCCGGATCACTTCAAGTGAAGTCGTATCGGGAGGAGTGCCGCGATCCAGATGCCGGCGGATGCGGTCCGCCGATAGCGCGATGGGAGTCAGGGGATTCTTGATTTCGTGCGCCACCCGGCGTGCGACTTCGCGCCAAGCCGCCTGTTTTTGGGCCTTCAGGAGATCCGACAAATCTTCGAAGATGAGAACGTACCCGAGTTGCTCGTCCTGATGTTGCAAGGTGGCCACCGTCAGGGCGACATTCAACTTCACGCGGTGCAGCATGATTTCCGAATGGCTGGTCGTGATGCCCATGCGGTCGGCCCGGCGCAGCAGAACCTGCAAGTCCTCTACGACTTCGGGCGGAAAGACATCCCGCAGTTCGGAGTTGATCATCTGCACGCTCCGTTCGTCGGCGGAGGTGCTGGGATGAATCATTCGGAGCAGGGCCTGGTTGACGTGCGTAATGCGCTTGCCGGCGTCGAGTGAGAGCACGCCCGTAGGAATGCTCTCCAGAATCGTCTCGATGTGCCGCCGGCGCTGCTCGAGCGCCGTGTTGGCCGCACCCAGGTCTCGGCTGGATGCATCGATCTGATGGCGGCTGGATTCGAGCTCCTCGGCCATTCGGTTGAAAGACTGGACGAGATCGCCGATTTCGTCGGCGGCGGTGACCTCCACCCGGTAGTCCAGGCGGCCGCGCGAAATTTCCTGGGTTGCCTCGGCAAGGGCCGCTACCGGACGCGTAACCAGTTTCGACAGAAACAAGGCGAGCCACGTGGTGCTGAACAGAACCAGCACGGTGAGCAAGAGGAGCAGGCTCATGTACGTGCGGCGCACCAGTCGTTTCTGACGGTAGAGTTCGAAGTAACGTTTCTCGCTGGCCTCAAGCTGACTGACTGCGGCGGAGAATTTCTGCGGAAGCGGCATCGCGATCAGAATCAGGCCGTCGTCCGCCACGGGTGCTGTGCCCAGGATGTATTCGGTCGGTCCCCACATAAACGGTTTGGGCGACGGTCCGGAAAGCTGGTCGGGAGCGGCTTTCGGGCGAATCTGCCCCCACGGAGCAGGAGCATGGAAGCTGGCTTCAGGATTGCCCTTCAACAGCGCGAAAGCGAATCCGCCCTGCAAGGTTGTTTCGTGCTGTTCGAAAAGTGCCCCGACCTCGGAAAAGTCGTGGGTGGCGAAGGCGCGCACTGTAGCCGGTGAATTTGCAATGGAAGCCGCTTCTGCCGACGCATTCTGTTGCGCGTAGGTAGCGAGCAACGAAGCCATCGCGCTCGTATCCTCACGAACTTCCTCCACCGGGCGCGAGAACCATCGATCGATCGTGCGATTCATCAGTCCGTAGGCGAACCAGAACATCACGATGACGGGAAGAAACGAGAGCAGCAGACCGGTAACCACCAGCCGTGTCCGGAATTTTGAGCCCAGCACGCCCAGCCGGCGCTCGGCAAAAAGCTTCAGCAGGTTGCGAGCGAGAACGAAGGTGAGCGCGACGAAAAGAAGAAAGATGAGTGCCGAGAGCGCGGCAAACAAAAGAAGTTGCTGGTTGCCGTCAGGGTTCAGAAACGCGGGCTGGTCAAACGAAGACTGGGTAAGCAGAATTCCGAAAAGCAAGGCGATGCCAATGGCAAGCGGGATGATGACGCGCTTGCGATTGCGTTGCGGATCGGGGGGTGGCGGCGTTTTAGGCACGGTCGAAAGCTCAGCCGACGCGCCCCCGCGAGCCATCCGGGGAGCGGCCGAATGCAATTATAGCTGCTGGGAATGCGGGTTCGGACTATGGCGAGGGTATCGTCGTATGGACCGGACGCGCTTGGCGGCAAGCGTCTCCCAGCGCTGCATGCCCAGGCTTGGGCTCGTAGTAGCGGTCAAATGGCAGAGCGTTTCCCTTGGCGCCTCTGGTCTTCCACCCAATCCACGAATACTTGTCGGTGAAGCCCCAGGTTTGAATCGCGGTGCACCCTGGGTGCGCCAGGCAAGCCGACGCGATCTCACGGTACACGTTCGCTTGCTGGGCAAGGTCCGACGTACTGGCTTGCCCGGCAGCGTTTAGCGGAACGGCGACGTCCATTTCAGTAATGTGCACTTGTACCCCCAGCGCCGTGAAGCGCGCGATGTTTCGCGAAATGCCCTCCGAGTCCGCATGCAGGTCGAAGATATGCATCTGCATACCCACGCCATCAATCGGAACGCCGCGCTGCTTGAAATCCTTCACCATCGCGTAGATGGCGCCTGATTTCGCGTTGATCGTCTCCGCCCCACTATCGTTATAGAAGAGCAGAGCCTGGGGGTCGGCGTCATGCGCCCAGCGGAAGGCCTGCTCGATGTAAGCCGTCGACTTGCGCGCCAGGCCAATCCCGGGCCGGTCGTACCAGATGGAAGGTTTCAAAGTGCCGCTTTCGTCGAACGCTTCATTCACCACATCCCACGCGAACACTTGTCCGCGATAGCGCCCAACCACTTTCGCGATGTGCTCCTGCAGCAGTGTATTCAGCTGCTCCGCAGTGAAGGAATCAATGTTGAGCCATGTCGGATTAGACCATCCCCAAACCAGCGTGTGCCCACGGACCTTCATGCGATGTGTCTCGGCGAAGGCGACAACGAGGTCTGCCGGCTTGAAGTCGAAGGTTGCGGGATCGGGCCGCAGGACCCACCACTTCAGCGCATCTTCCGGTTCAACCAGGTTGAATTCGCGAGCCAGCGTGTACGAATAAAGCGGCTCAGAGAGCATTTCAGGACGCGCAGCCGCACCGATCAGGATGCCGCGTGCATCCGCACAATTCCGCAACGATTGCGCGTGACACACTGAGACGACAAGCGATGCCAGGCCAATCGCCAGCAACGTCTTTGCGATATTCCAGGACATTCCAGCCCCTGCAATCAGGGTCGCTGCAGCGCTGATGTTTCCCAAGGTAAGTCGTCACAACTTGATGTGATGAAGCGCGTGAAGATCAGCGCGAAGTTCATTCAGACGCGGGGGAAAGAAGTGTTGCGACATGTACGAAGGTGCATGTCCGTTAGGGACTGCTTTGCGTGGGTGGCGTCTTGTTTTCTGCAGATTCCGCGCATTTGCATGCTCTATTTTCGAAGTTGGGCGCGAGTCGTGCAGGACAGGTACTGAAGTTACTGGTGCAGTTACCCGTCTGCGTTGACAATTTGTGTCAACGCGAAATACGCTGCGATTCTCCCCCATGAAAACAAGCGGTTTCGCGCGGACAGCGAGTGGTCAGCGCCATATCTCTGTCGTTCGATAGGAGATCGTGCGTATGTCGCAACGGCTGGGTGATCTTCTTGTCAAAGAGAAGGTCATAACCCCAGAGCAGTTGGCACAGGCAACCAAGGTCCAGAAGGAGACCAACTGCCGCCTCGGCTCCGCCTTGGTGAAGCTGGGCTTTCTGAACGACGAAGACGTGACCAATTTTCTGTCACGTCAGTATGGCGTGCCTGCCATCAATCTCTCCTACTTTGAAATTGATCCGGCGGTCGTCAAGCTGATTCCGTTCGAGACTGCCAAGCGCTATCAGATCCTGCCTTTGAGCCGCGTGGGCGCGTCGCTCACCATCGCCATGGTCGATCCGACCAACGTGTTCGCCATGGACGATATCAAGTTCATGACCGGCTTCAACATTGAGCCGGTGGTGGCCTCCGAGAGTTCGATTGCCGACGGCATCGAGAAAGCCTACGGCACGGCGAAGGAAGAAGATCTCGAGCAGGTCATGCAGTCGATCAACGATCTCGACGCCGCCGACGTTGAGCTGCAGGCCGAAGAGCAGGAAATGGATCTCGGCGAGCTTGAAAAAGCCGCCGACGAAGCTCCCATCGTCAAGCTGGTGAATTTGGTGTTGACCGACGCGGTCAAGCGCGGGGCCAGCGACATTCACATGGAGCCCTACGAAAAGGAATTCCGCGTCCGCTTCCGTATTGACGGCATTCTGCAGTCGATCATGACGCCGCCGCTCAAGTTGAAGGACGCCATCACCTCCCGCCTGAAGATCATGGCGAAGCTCGACATCAGCGAAAAGCGGCTCCCGCAGGACGGCCGCATCATGCTGAAAATGGCCATCGGAGGGAAGAAGAAACAACTCGACTTCCGTGTCAGCACGCTGCCCACCTTGTGGGGCGAGAAGATCGTCATGCGGTTGCTCGACAAGGAAAACCTGCGCCTCGACATGACCAAGCTGGGTTTCGAACCCGAATCGCTGGTCAAGTTCGAGAAGGCGATTCTCAAGCCCTACGGCATGGTGCTGGTCACCGGGCCCACGGGATCGGGCAAGACCAACACGCTCTACTCCTCGATTGCACGGCTGAACCAGCCCGACACCAACATCATGACTGCCGAGGATCCGGTCGAATTCCAGTTGCAGGGCGTCAACCAGGTGCAGATGAAGGAGCAGATCGGCTTGAACTTCGCGGCCGCGCTGCGCGCCTTCCTGCGCCAGGATCCCAACATCATCCTGGTCGGCGAAATTCGAGACTTTGAAACCGCGGAAATCGCCATCAAAGCCGCGCTCACCGGACACTTGGTGCTCTCCACACTGCACACCAACGGCGCGCCCGAAACCATCACGCGCCTGATGAACATGGGCATTGAGCCTTTCCTGGTCGCGACCTCGGTGCACCTCATCTGTGCGCAGCGCCTGGTGCGCCGCATCTGCAAAGACTGCACCGAAGTCATCGAAGTGCCTCATCAGACTTTGCTCGAAGAAGGCTACACGCCGGAAGAAGCCAAGACCGTGAAGATCCAGAAAGGGAAAGGCTGCGGCGTCTGCAACAACACGGGATACAAGGGCCGTACCGGTTTGTACGAAGTTATGGAAGTCGATGACGAGATCAGGGAACTGGTCCTGGTCGGAGCTTCGGCGGTGGAGTTGAAGAAGAAGGCAATCGAACGGGGAATGATTACCCTGCGGCGCAGCGGCTTGATCAAGGTCAGTCTCGGGCAAACCACGCTCGAAGAAGTCGCGCGCGAAACGATTCACTGATTTTTGTTTGCGAGGATAAAAATATTATGGCGCTTTCGTTAAGCGATTTGCTCAAGAGAATGCTGGAGATGTCGGGCAGCGACCTGCACATCACCACCAATTCGCCGCCGCAGGTGCGCGTGCACGGGCATCTGGTGCCGCTCGACCTGCCGCAGTTGACGCCGGCTGAAACCAAGCAACTCGCCTACAGCGTCATGACCGATTCGCAGAAGCACCGCTTCGAAGAAAATCTCGAACTCGATTTCTCGTTCGGCCTGAAGGGACTGGCCCGCTTCCGCGCCAACTGTTTTAACCAGCGGGGCGCGACCGCAGCCGTGTTCCGCGTCATTCCTTTCGAAATCAAATCGTTCAACCAGCTGGGACTGCCCGCGGTCGTCAGCAAGCTGTGCGACAAGCCGCGCGGCCTGGTGCTGGTCACGGGGCCTACCGGCTCGGGCAAGTCCACCACGCTCGCGGCCATGATCGACAAGATCAATACCGAGCGGCACGATCACATCCTCACCATCGAGGACCCGATCGAATTCGTGCACATGAACAAGAACTGCCTGGTCAACCAGCGCGAGTTGCACGCCGACACCAAGAGCTTCACCGATGCCTTGCGCGCTGCACTCCGCGAAGACCCGGACGTGGTGCTCATCGGCGAAATGCGAGACCTGGAAACGATCGAATCGGCGCTGCGTATCGCTGAAACCGGCCACCTGACCTTTGGCACGCTGCACACCAACTCGGCATCGTCGACCATCAACCGAATCATCGACGTGTTCCCGGCGCACCAGCAGCCGCAGATTCGCGCGCAGCTTTCTTTGGTGCTCGAAGGCATCATGTGCCAAAGCCTGCTGCCCAAGGGCGATGGCAAGGGACGCGCCATGTGCATGGAGATCATGGTGCCCAATGCCGCCATCCGCAACCTGATCCGTGAAGACAAGATTCACCAGATTTATTCCGCTATGCAGTCCGGACAGGAAAAGTTCGGCATGCAGACCTTCAACCAGTCGCTGGCGACCGCCTACTTCCAGAAACAGATCACGATCGAAATGGCGCTTATGCGATCGAGCAACCAGGACGAATTGCAGGAAATGATCAACCGGGGCGCAAGCCTGACCAACCGTCCCACCGGAACACCCGGGATGGCGAAAGCGGCGACCCCGACCAAACGCTAGCGCGGATTTTCCGCGGCTAGCTGCAACCAGATGTACGCGAATGCAAGCAGGGAATTGAGGAGACAGTCACCATGCCAGTCTTTACATTTTCGGGGAAGAGCGCATCGGGCGAAAAAATCAGTGGGGAACGCGTAGCCGCCAACAAAGACGTGTTGATGCAGCAACTGCGCCGCGAGCGCATCACGCCCGGGTCGGTGCGCGAAAAAGGAAAAGAGTTCTCGCTTGCCCACCTTTGGCTCCGGTAAGGTCAACACCAAAGACATCGCCATCTTTTTCCGCCAGTTCTCCGTCATGATCGACGCCGGATTGCCCCTGGTGCAGTGTCTTGAGATCCTGGGCGCGAACCAGGAGAACCCCACCTTCCAGAAGACGCTGAACGGGGTCCGCACCACGGTAGAGGGGGGCGCGACCCTGGCCAACGCCATGCGCCAGTACCCCGCCGTTTTCGACGATCTGACCACCAACATGATTGAAGCCGGAGAGACGGGCGGTATTCTCGACGTCATCCTGCAGCGCCTGGCGGCGTACGTCGAAAAGGCCGTGCGTCTGCGCTCCGCCATTAAGGGCGCGTTGATCTACCCCGTGGCCGTAGTCTCGATCGCCGTCCTGATCGTGGGCGCACTGCTCAAGTGGGTCGTGCCCATTTTCACCAACCTTTTTACCGGACTGGGCGTCGCCCTGCCCCTGCCCACCCGTATGGTGATGGGGCTCAGCGCCTTTGTCGGCCACTTCTGGTGGTTCTTCATCGCGGGCGTCGTGGCTGCGTTCTTTGGGATCAAGCAACTCCGCAAGCACCCGCAGGGACTGTACATGACCGACAAGATCATGCTGAAGGCTCCGGTGATCGGCATGTTGCTGCGCAAGATTGCCGTGGCGCGTTTCACGCGTACGCTGGGTACCCTGATCACGTCGGGCGTTCCGATTCTTGAAGGCCTCGCGATCACCGCGCGCACTTCCGGAAACGCCGTTCTGCAGGAAGCGCTGATGAAAGTGCGCAAGGCTATCGAAGAGGGCCGCACCATCGTCGATCCGCTGAAAGAAAGCGGGGTGTTCCCGAACATGGTGACGCAAATGATCGGCGTCGGCGAAGCCACTGGCGCCATGGACAGCATGCTGCAGAAGATCGCCGACTTTTACGAAGACGAAGTGGACGCCGCGACCCGCGACATGATGGCCATGCTCGAGCCGGTCATTATCGGCATCCTGGGCGTGTCGGTCGGCGGCATCGTGATTTCGCTCTACATGCCGCTGTTCGCCATGATCGGCAAATTGGCTGGCTAACCAGCAAGTGTCGGGTCTCAGGTGTCAGGGATAGAACCCTCGAAACCTCAACCTGGGACCTGACACCTGACACCTGAGACCCTGAGTTCTTAAACATGCACTCGACCTTTGACGAGCGGAACTGGCTGGGCTGGCTGGTCAAGATCCGTATCCTCATCCTGACATTTCTGTTCGGCATTGAGCTGACCGCGGCGCGCATGGCGCCCAGCCCGCTGCCCATGCGTTCCTTCGTCAGCACCATGCTGATGTGGTACGGCTTTTCCCTGTTCTACATCCTGCTGTTTTCGCTCTGGGAAGAGCAGCACGTACAGGGCGTGCTGCAGGTGGTCACCGACCTGGCCATGGTCAGCATGGTGGTGCACTTTACCGGGGCCTGGGATAGCTCGCTGAACTTCCTGTACCCGCTGGTCATCATCGTGGCTTGCATCCTGCTGCCCAAGATGTGGGCGTACCTGACCTCGGCCCTGGCCTTCATTCTGTATGGTTGCGTGCTTGATCTGAATTTCTACGGAGTGGTGCCTTCGTACGCAACCACGCATCCCGGTCTGAACGCGCTGGAAGCCATTATCTTCGTCAACCTGTTCGCCTTCCTGGCGGTCGCCTATCTGGCGTGCCTGCTTTCGGCAAAATTGCGCCAGGTGGACGTGCAACTGAAGGACACCAGCGGCGCGCTCGAGAGCCTGCAGGCGCTGCACGAGAACATCATCCAGTCCATCAGCGGCGGCCTGATCACAACCAATATTGAAGGCAAAATCACGATTGTCAACACCGCGGCCAAGAAGTTGCTCAGCTGCGGCGACGAAATCATCGGCAAGTCGGTCAACGAGCTCTTTCTCGATCCGCTACCCGTGATCGGCTCCGAACGCGCACATGGCGAAGTCCGTTTCCAGCCCGGCGACGGTTTCCGCAAAACGTTCCGCGTCATGGTCTCGGCCCTGATCATTCCCGGACGCGAAACTTCCGGCAGCGTCTACACCTTTGACGACCTCACGGAAATCCGGCGCCTGGAGCGGGAAGTGCGCATCCAGGACCGGCTGGCGGCGGTGGGCCGTCTGGCCGCAGCCATCGCTCACGAAATTCGCAACCCGCTCACCTCCATTGCCGGATCGGTCAGCATGCTCTCGGGTGCATCGGAGATGACGGACGAGCAACGCCAGCTCTTGCAGATCGTCACCCGCGAGTCGGAGCGCCTCAACAACATCATCACCGACTTCCTGGCCTACTCGCGCGGCAAGCAGTATCGCTTCGATAAGGTTGACCTAGTTCTTCTGCTCGAAGACACGCTCACCTTGCTCGAAAATCGCATGAAATCGGAAAACACCGGCATCCGCATCGAGCGGCATTTCAAGTTTCAGGAAGCGCACACCCTGGCCGACGGCGACAAGATCAAGCAGGTGTTCTGGAATTTCTGCCAGAACGCAGTGCGCGCGATGAAAGACAGCGGCGGAACGCTCGCCGTTTCGCTCGACACCATCGGCGACGACTGGCAGATCAATTTTGCGGACACGGGCGTCGGCATGACGCGGCAGCAGTCCGAAAAAATCTTTGAGCCATTCCAGTCCGGCTTCGATGGCGGAACCGGGCTGGGGCTGGCGATTGTGTACCAGATTGTGCAGGCGCACGAAGGCCAGGTGTGGGCGCGCTCGCGACTGGGCGAAGGCACCACCCTGGTGCTGCGCTTGCGGCGATGGGGGCTGGGTGCCCATCCGCCGGGGGCGAAACGCGGCGAGCACCAGTTGCCGGCGGCGGCCGCTCTGGCCACCGTGGCAGCGGGTGCAAGTGCGGGAGGGAGAGCGCGTGGCTAATATCCTGGTTTGTGATGACGAGCGCTCCATGTGCGAAATGCTCGACATCGCCTTGCGGCGCGACGGCCACAAGGTGGAAACCGTAAATTCGGGCGAGGGCGCGAAGCGCAAGATCGACGGCGCGCTCTATGACCTGATTATCACCGACATTAAGATGCCGAATAGCGACGGCATCGAGGTGCTGCGCCATGCGCATGCCACGTCGCCCGATTCCGCCGTCATTCTGATGACGGCTGTCGATGACTACGAAGCCGCCGTGCAGGCCGTGAAGGCGGGCGGCGCGTCCGATTACATTCGCAAGAGTCCTGGATTGGTCGACGAAATCCGGCTCGCTATCAGCCGTTCGCTGGAGAAAGCTTCCCTCAGTAAGCAGAATTTTGCCTACCGCCGCGATGCGGCCTCGCGCAACTCGCTCGACAACATCATCGGCGCCAGCGGCGCCATGGAGAAACTGAAGCAGACTATCCGCACGGTGGCTTCCACGGGCAGCACCATCCTGATCTACGGCGAGAGCGGCACAGGGAAAGAGTTGGTCGCCCGCGCCGTGCACGTCTGCTCGCCGCGCGTCACCGCAGCCTTTCGTCTCGGTCAACTGCGGCGCCTTCCCGGAAACGCTGCTGGAAAGCGAGCTGTTCGGCTACGTCAAGGGTGCCTTTACGGGCGCGAACCAGAACAAGCGCGGCCTGTTCGAAGTAGCCGACGGCGGCACCATCTTCCTCGACGAAATCGGCGAGATGACGCTGGCCATGCAGGTCAAGTTGTTGCGCGTGCTGCAGGAGCGCACCGTTCGTCCGGTGGGCAGCTCCACGGAAATTCCCATCGACGTGCGGGTGATCGCGGCCACCAATCGCGATCTCGACAAGCAGGTAACGGAAAACACCTTCCGCGAAGATCTCTACTATCGGCTGAGCGTGATTCCGATCCGCGTGCCCGGCCTGCGCGAGCGGCGTGAAGACATACCGCTGCTGGTGAATCACTTTCTCAAGAAGTACGCGCCCGCGGCCGGCAAGAGCATTGAGCGTGTGGATGCCGCATCGCTGGCCGGACTCTGCGACTATGAATGGCCCGGCAACGTGCGCCAGCTTGAAAACACAGTCGAGCGCGCGGTTGCGCTCGAGTCCACCAATAACCTGCACGTAGAACTGCCCGCCGAGCGACCCAAAGCGAAAGCCGCTGCAGCCGCCGCGGGCGTGCCTGGTATGCCCGACGGCGCTGGCGCGGGTGGCGTTCTTCCCGAAGGCCTCGACATGGAAAAGTACGTCGCCCAGATCGAGCGCTCGCTGCTGCAGGCCGCACTCAACCAGTCGCACGGCGTGCAGACCAAGGCTGCCGACGTGCTGGGCATTTCGTATCGCTCGTTCCGGCACTTGATGAAGAAGTATGAATTGTGAAGGGCAGGGGTTGGGTGTTGGGTCTTGGAACTTAGGTCACAGGTCACGGGTGACAGATCACAGGTCACAGGTCACAGGCCACAATTCTGGCCTACTGTATTGCCCTTTAAAGTTGTCATCTCGAGCGGAGTGAGGCGATAGCCGAACGCAGTCGAGAGACCTTGCTCACGCGGCCCCGATGTGGTCTCCACACGGAATAGGAGTCAACGCCTACGGCCTAGAGCCTAGAGCCCAAAGCCGAGTGCCCAGCCTACTCACCTGACATTCCCTACCTTCGGCCTCGCGTATCTCTCCATCTCTCCGGTCCACTTCAGAAACAGCCACAGATGATGCCGCTCGCGCCAGGTGAAGTGCCAGAACTCGAGGAAGCCGATCTGCGTCATCTTCACGCCCGTGTAGGTCTCGATGCGCCACAGCAGGTAGGGACTGCGCCAGGGAGCGAGATGGTGTCCCTTGGTGGCGTTCCACAGGAAGCGGATCACGTAGCGCATGCGGGTGCCTCGTAGTATAGAGCGGCTGCGTAGTCACAAGCCCGAAAAGCGCGTGCTAGAATCGAACCTCTCAACAGAGATCCCGTACTGCGATGTCCGACGAAAAAGCGCGCCAGACCGCCGAAAATCACTACTACGCGGCACTGGACCTGGTCGCTGAAGGGCATCACGAGCAGGCCGTCGCCGAGTACCAGGCCTCGCTTGCCGCCGATCCCGCCTTCACCGAAGCCATGCACGGGCTGGCGCGCGCCCTGCAGGACCTGAACCGCTTCGACGAGGCCATCGCCGTAGCCAACCGCATCGCGGAAATCGATCCCGACGACGTCCTCGCCCACACCAGCCTCTCCGTGCTCTACCAGAAAAAAGGCATGATCCCGGAAGCCGAGGCCGAAGGGAACAAGGCGCGCATTCTGGGCTGGAAGCAGCAATTGAAAAAGTAGGTGACAGGTAACAGGTGACAGGTTGCAGGTAACAGGAACGCTACTGGCTCCTGGCTGATTGACTGCTGGCATGCGTAGCGCGACTGCCCTGATAGATCGGGTCTTGAAGAACTGTTCGTTTCCGCGCCAGAAAAATCGGGAAAGAAATCGCTAGCTAGTGGCTAGAAGCCAGCAGCAAGTAGCCTTCCTGTCACCTGTGACCTGTTTATTTCCCCGCCGCTGCAGCCTCGCCCAGCACGATATTCACATCGGTCCCTTTGCCCACGCCCAGCAACTGCGCGGCCGCACCGCGGTTAGCGGCGATTTCGAGGTAGCCCATGCTGCCCAGGATGCCGAACACTTCGCCGGGCGCGCCTAGTGCATAGGCTTCTTTGATCTCGCGAATCTCCCGCTGGCCCACCACAATCTTGAATGCTCCCGGATTCTCTCCGAACAGCATGGGCGCATCCTGCGGAGTGATGTTGGTGATGAGGTTGCCGAAGCGATCGACTTTCAGCACCACGCCGCGCAGCGTGTTTTCGTTTGCCGCTTTCGGCTTGGGCGCCGAGAAGCGCACGAAATCCGTCACCGCTTCGCCGAACTTTTCCGGATCCACACCCTTCGCGAGATACGCCGCCACCGGCGAAAAGACATCGCGCGCGTGGAACGTCTGGCTCACCGGCTGCAGAAAGTAGTGCTCGCCGGTCACATGCCGCGCGCTCAGCCGCTGCTCGCGCTGGTAGATCAACGACAGCACGCCATTATCGGGCGCCACAAAATGATGGCGATCGCTAGAAACAATCAGCGGCCGCCGCGCCGTGCCCACGCCCGGATCGACGATCACCATGTGAATCGTGCCCGTAGGGAAATAGGAATAGGCCTGCGAGATCGTGAGCGCGCCGTCGAGCACGTCGAAGGCCTGTACGGCATGGCAGATATCGATGATCTGCGCATCTGGTTCGATCGACAGGATGACCCCTTTCATCGCGCCGATGAAGTGGTCGTTGGTGCCGAAGTCGGTGGTCAGCGTAATGATCGGATTTCGGGCCACTAGATTCCTCGCTGCCCGGGCACACATCGCTCCAGGCACTAATTCTGCTCCAAACTACGAAAGTAATCTCCCCAGGAGAGGGGGTCAAGGTACGGAGGTAATTGCAAAAAAAGGGGAGTTAAAAGCGTCCCTAATACTCACTCCCATGAATGAAGGAGTCGCCTCGCATCTGCGGCGCAATCAGTGCTGAGGCCCGCGACTGGATACGTCTATCCCGCAGTCGCCCTTACAGCATTCCGCCGGTCTGTACGGCCAGATCATTCAGCGCCATCTCGAGTTTCGTGATGGCTGCTCCCAGTTCCGGATGCTCGCCGATTTTCTCTTGCAGGGCCTTCAAAATCTGGTGAGCACTTGCAACATGTGCGGCCGCCTGGGCTGGGTGATCCTGCGCGGATTTTGGTTCTCTCGGTGTTTCCATGGTGGCGATCCTCTGTTTCGCCTTGATTCTATCAACCCGCGCGATAAGGCTTCCACGGCGAATAGTTGTAATCGTGATGTGTGGCCAGTTCGGGATATTTTGCCGCATTTGGTTCAGTCGCTAATTTGAACAGGCTGGGCGGTGGTCCATTCAATCGTGTTCGCTGCGATTGAGTGGGTTCGCGATGCTGCTGGTAATTCCTGAATTGCAGACGTCGCCCCACTCGGCTGATTGCACCCCGAAGCCGTGACAGGATACATTGGCCATCAACCGGAAATCCGCTACGGATATTCCGGCTTCCCCGTGAAAAAACCGAATTCCATGGCGAGCGTGTTATTCCTCCTGGCCCTGTTGGTCGGGACCCTCGCGCTGGCCTTCTCGATTTTTCGTCCCTTCCTGCAGCCGATTGCGTTTGCCATCGTAATCGCCATCGGGTTCTACCCGCTGTATCTGGGTGTCTCCCGGATCGTGCGCGGCCCGAACAAGTCGGCGCTGCTGGCGACTTTTACCGTCCTCCTGATCTTCGTTTTGCCGGCTTTGCTTATTGCGTCCGCGGCTGGCGGAGAGCTCATCAAGGCCGCCCGCTACTTCGGAGATCGCAGCACCGAGCAAGGCGGCGCAGTGGCCTACCTTGCCGACAAGCAGCAGACCGCGCTGCGCTGGCTTGCCAAATATGTGGATGTGGAAGAACTGCATCTCGAGGAGGCCGCCGCCAACCTGCCGGCCCAGGTCAGCAGAGTATTGCTCGCGGTGGGGACTCACCTCTTGGGAGGACTGGCCGGCTTCGCCGGCAATGCCATCCTGACTTTCCTGATTTTGTTTTTTCTGTTCCGGGATGGCAGCGCCGCGATCCAGAACGTCACTTCCATCCTGCCGCTGAGGCGCGAACAGGCGACTCACCTGCTCGCCGGAATCCGCGACAGCATCGTTGCAAACCTGTACGGGATTCTGGCGGTCGGTCTCGCACAAGGCCTGCTAACCGGAGCGGCACTCGCCGTTCTGCGCGTGCCGTCCGCACTGCTGCTGGGGTTCGCCACTGCGTTTTGCTCCCTGATCCCGATCGTGGGAACTGCCTTGGTCTGGCTCCCCACCTCAATCTACCTCATGGCTACCGGCCACCTCTGGAAAGGTCTCATCCTGATGGTCTGGGGCACTGCCGTCGTTGGCACGATCGACAACATCATCCGGCCGCTCGTGATCGGCAGCAGAGTGGAACTTCATCCCCTGCTGCTGCTGTTCTCACTGCTGGGCGGACTTCAAGTTTTCGGGTTCATCGGAATTTTCGTCGGGCCCGTAGTCATCTCCGTGATTGCCGCGTTGATCAACCTGCTGCGTGAAGAAATTGCGTCGTCCCCAAATATTTTTCCCAGCGCGAGCGCTCCTTAGCCAAGAAGCCACCGCTCAGATCATTCCACAAAAGGTGGGTGCCCCATCTTTGCGCGGTGTGTGCGCAAAGGAGGGATTCCACGGACATACTGACTATGGGATTTTGTTGAAAAGCCAAGAGCTTCTTAAGACCGCCAACTTCCGCTACTCGTAGTGCAGCGCTTCCACCGGATCCATCCGCGCCGCTTTCAACGCAGGGAAAAACCCCGACACGATCCCCACCATCGACAGGATGAAGAACGAGGCGATCATCACGTTCAGCGACGCGTGCAGGATGATGTCGCCTTCGTGATTCGAGGTCTTGAAGAGCTGGCCGTAGAGTGGCATGGGCGGAATGATCCACGTGAGCAGAATCGCCAACGCCATCCCCACGATGCCCCCTGTGAACGTCAGCACCAGCGCTTCCAGCAAAAACTGCACCAGAATGTGTCGTGGCCGCGCGCCCAGCGCCTTCCGCAAACCTATCTCGCGCGTGCGCTCCGTTACCGACACCAGCATGATGTTCATGACCCCGACGCCCCCCACGGCCAGCGTGATCGCCCCGATGATGCCGAGCACCACCTGCAGCCCGATCGAAAAGGCGGCGATCATTTCTCCGCTTTCTACCGAGTCCCAGACGGGCGCGGCCTTGTCGTCGCGCGGATCGAAATGGTGACGGCGCGCAATCACCTCGCGCACGGCAGCCACGGCCTTCAAATGCAGTTCCGCCGACTGCGGTTGGATGATGAACATGTCCGGATCGCGCACCTGTTTCAGGTCGCGATACACCTGGAAGGGAATGAATCCGTCTTCGTTGTCCGGACCCTGGTACATCGAGTCCTGAATCTTGTTGCGCAGGGTGCCGATGACTTCGAAAGCTTGTCCACCGATCAACACGCTCTGTCCCACCGCCGGCGCGCCCTGAAAAGCTTTCTTGGTGGCGTTGTACCCGAGGATCAGCACGCGCCGGTGATCGAGGAAGTCTCCCTCTGTGAAGTAGCGTCCGTTTTCCACGTCGAGCTTGCGCATCTCGCCGTAGGGAAATTCCACCCCGCGCGTTTGTATCGAGACCACGCGCGTGCCGACCTTGTATCCGAAGTCGCTGCACGACTCCGCGCTGACGGCGCGCACCAGCGGAACTTCGTCGCGCACCGATTCCACATCTTCGTACTCGTAGGCAACTTTCTTCCCCGCTCGCTGTCCGCCCGCCTGCATGCTGGTTTGTCCGGGCCAGAACACGACCACGTTGTTACCCATGTTCATGAACGCGTTCAGCACACCCCCGCCCAACCCCTGTCCGTAAGCTAATAGGATCACCACCGACGCAAGCCCCCACACGATCCCCAGCATGGTCAATACTGACCGCATGCGGTTCCGCATAAGGGCCTGCCAGCCTTGCGAGATGAGCTCTTTTAAGAACAAGTCGCTAGTCTCCAGTCGCCAGTCTCTAGCCAGTCGTTTGGTGCCCCAGGTTCGCGTCCGCTCTCTGGACGCTAACCTGGGTTACGGCTAGGGACCAGCGACTAGCCTTAATCCACCCGCACGTCTCCCGATCCGGTGTGCACGCTGATTTCCGGGCCGCCGCCGCGCACCTTGCCGCGAATCGATTTATGCGCTTCCTCCACCCGTCCCTGCACGGTCGTGCTTACGGGATGGTTCACCTCCACGCTGCCTGAGCTGGTGGAAACGTCGAGATCGAACGCCGCCTGCTGCGGCAGCCGCAATTCGGCGTTGCCCGAGCCAGTCCGAACATGCCAGGTGTTCGCGGGATTGCCGTCCACCTGCACGTCGCCGCTACCCGTGCTTGCGTTCAGTCCGCCATCGACGCCGCGCACGTGGATGTTCCCCGAGCCCGTCTCGAGCCGCACGTCGCCCTTGGCTTTCTCCTCGATCGTGATGTCGCCACTGCCGGCGCGCGCCTCAAAGGGTCCGGCGGCGCCTCGTGCCTCCACGTTTCCAGACCCAGTGTGGATGCGGATGTCGCCCGCCAGATTGTCGAGCTTCACATCCCCCGATCCCGTTTCAATTTCGACGCCCGCCTGCATGCCCTCGATGGTCTGGTCGCCCGAGCCCGACTTGGTGCGAACCTTGCTGTCGGGCGGCGCCGTGATCTCGTAGTCGATCGAAATATTCCGCCGGTTCACGTAGTCCACGCGGATGCTGTTGCCGTTCTGCGACAGCGGCGGATTGTTCTCGATCTGCTGCACTTCATCTTTGTGATTGTTGCCCAGTCCAAACATCCACCCGTCGCCGACGTGAATCCGGCCCGTGATCGAAACCGTCCCTGCCGAACCCGGACGAACGGTAATGTTTCCGGATTGCGTGTATATCTGCAGGTCCGCGGCGCCGTTAACTTGGAACGTCTTCTCGAAATGCCCCTGTTCCGACGCGGTCGCTATGCCAGTCGCCAGAACCAGCGCGATTGCCAAAGGCGATAAATGAACAAGTCTCATCCGCATGCTGTCCTCCGTCACAAGAAATTATTCGTAGCGCAGCGACTCGACCGGAGTCAGGTCGGCGGCGCGTTGTGCCGGATACATCCCGGCCGTAAACGTGATCACTGAAAGCGTCACAATCGACAGAATGATCGAAATCGGAGAAATGATGGGGTGCGGCACGAAATCTGGCAAGGGAAGATTGGAAAGCGCCAGGCACGTCCCCACCCCGAACGCCAACCCGAGAAATCCGCTGACCGCGGTCAGCAGCACCGACTCCGCGAAGAACTGCCGCAGAATGTCCTGCCGCGTGGCACCGATCGCCTTGCGCACGCCGATCTCGCGCGTGCGCTCTGTCACGGAAACCAACATGATATTCATCACGCCGATGCCGCCCAGCCCCAACGTGACCACGGCCACGCACGCGAAGAAGGTCGTGATCCCCTGAAAAATGCCGGCGACCAGCTTCGCGCCTTCCATCGTGTCCCAGATGAACAACGCGTCTTTGTCGGTGCCGTCGAAGTGGTGCACGCGTCCCAGCGTACGCCGCACTTGCAACACCGCCTCTTCATGGGCCTCGGCGTCCGCGACTTCGAACACGATGTTGTCGAGAAACCCGCGCACGACGCCCTTTTTCTGCGGTGGTGGGAAATCGCGCGAGACGGCGGAGTAGGGTGCGAACAGATAATCGTTATCTGGCCCGTCGTAGTTGGAATTCTGTTTCTTCTCTGCAAGCACGCCAATCACGGTGTAGGGAACGCTCTTGATCAGCACATTCGAACCGACCGCCGGTTGCCCGGGGAACAACTGCCTCCGGGCCGCTGCGCCCAGGATCACCACGCGGTTGCCGTCGCGTTCGTCCTCGTCGGTCATCAACCGGCCTTCACCGAGAATCAGCGAACGAAATTGCTGGTACGACGTCCAGATGCCGACCACGCCCCGGCTAGCCGAATTAAATTGGCTGACCTCCGGCACGGTGCGCCGCAATTCCGGGCTGACGTTCTTGACTAGGTAGCATTCTTTCTGGATCAGTCGCGCGTCGTCGACGGTGAGAGAAATCTCGCGTCCCGCCGCCAGGCCACCGACCTGCGAACTGGTCCGCCCGCCCCACACAATGACCAGGTCCTTGCCGAGCGTCTGCATGCGGCGCTTCTGGTCGGCGCTGAATCCGCGCCCCAGTCCCACTAGCAGGATGACCGATGAAATTCCCCACACGATCCCAAACATGGTGAGGAAGATCCGCATCTTGTGCGCCCGGAACGTGGCAAATGCCTGGCGGAGAATTTCGGTCAGATTCATAAGCGCGAGACTCAGGTCAGCGGCGCCGAGGAATGCTCATGTACCACCGCTTAGACGCGTGCAAATCATCTTGGTCACGCGCCCATGTAGCGCGGGCGCCCTCGCCCGCGTCTTACCTAAAGGGATATACGGACAGGAGATAGGAAATGTTCAGGAAGAGTGCCCAAAAGAAGTTTGGGGGATGAGTCTCCTGAATTTAGCCTTTACCTGAGACCTGAGACCTGAGACCTGAGACCTGAGACCTGAGACCTGAGACCTGAGAAACCTGAGACCTGAACCCTACTCTCCCGAGTAGTCCGCAGCCTTACCAATCGCGTTGGTCAAAGAATCCGCCAGTTCGGTTGGCACCGAGAGCACGATTTCCCCCGACTGAGGCGTCAGAGGAAGGGAAGCGATGATGTAGAACCGCCCGGCTCCGCCTTGCTGAATCTTCAGCTCGATTTTCCCGGAAGGGCTGGGCAGCTCAAACACCCGTTCGTAGCGCAAAGTATTCGACACATTGGACATAGTACAGAGATGAACCCAGATCTCCAAATGTTGCAAATTATAGAAAAGAAACCCTCTTAAGCCGCCATTCCGTTGCCGGCGATTATACACATGTGATGGTATATTGTATTACACATAAAGATGTGTAACAATAGCTGACGTTATGCCCACCAATTTGGCCATCGACGACGACCTGCTCGACCTTGCACAGAAGCTGGGCAAGCACCGCACCAAGCGCGAGACGGTCAACAGCGCGCTCGACGAGTACATCAAGCGCCGCAAGCAACAGGAAATTCTCTCGCTCTTCGGGAAGATCGAATACCAGGAAGGGTACGACTACAAACGGGAGCGCAAGTCGAAACGAATGTGAATACCCTCATTGATACTTCCGTCTGGTCGCTGGCGTTACGTAGGCGGGCACAAGATTTGAACGCTGCCGAAAAAATTCTAGTAGGCGAACTCGCGGAACTGGTGAAAGAAGGACGCGCCCGGATTCTGGGTGTTATCCGGCAGGAGCTGCTTTCGGGAATCAAGACGACCGAGCAATACGAGAAGTTGCGTACTACCCTTCGATCGTTCCCGGACGAGTTTCTCGACACACCCGACTACGAATTCGCCGCGAAGAACAGTAATGACTGTCGGGCGAAGGGGATCGCCGTCTCCGTTGTTGACGCAATGATCTGCGCGGTAGGCACGACGAGGGATTGGCCGATCTTCACGGCCGATCCAGACTTTAAGAGCTACGCCACTGTCCTGAGTATCAAGCTCTACGTCCCGCGTCCATCGTGAGCGAAAAATACAAAGGCCGGAAGGCTGCCTTGCGAAGCCACCCGCCGGCCGGATTTCTGGTTTAAACAATCCTTACTGCAGCACAACCTGATCGCCTTCCTTCATTCCACCCAGCAACTCGGTCTTGGCGCCATTGGAAATCCCGATGTTGACTGCGACTTTGCGCTTGCCTTCTTTGCCTTTCGGATCCGGAACTTCCACCGACGCCTTCTTGTCCTTGTCGTACAAGATCGCGCCTTCCGGAATCTGCAGCACGCCTTTGTGCTCTTCCAGGATGATCTCGGCATTGGCCGTCATAGCCGCTTTCAGCTCGCCGCCCGGATTGTTGATCGAGACGCGCACTTCGAACGTCGTGACGTTATCTTTCTCCACGCCCATGGGCGAGATCTTCGTGACCTTGCCGTTGAAGGTCTTATCCTTGAACGACTCGACCTTGATGCGCGCCGGCTGGCTCATGTAGACCTTGCCGATATCGCTCTCGTCGACTTTGCCCTTCACATAAACTTCGCTGATATCGCCTTCGGTCATGATCAGCGTCGCCGTCGATCCCAACACCAGGATCGAACTCACCGCGTCGCCCACTTCCACGTCCCGCGACAGAATGATGCCATCGATCGGCGACATAATCGTCGTATAGCCCAGCTGCTCTTCGAGCTGTTTGAGGTTGGCGTGATCCTGTGCGACCTGCGCCTGCGCCTGGCCAATCTTCGCGCGCAGAACCTGCAGTTGCGCTTTGGCGACGTTCTGCTTGTTCAACGACATTTCGTAATTCTTCTGGGCATCATCCAGAGCCGACTGGGAGACAACGCCTTCCTTCGCCATGCCCTGCGCGCGGTCATAAGCCCGCTTCAACATGGGGAGATCCGGCCCCTCAGCATCGACCTTTGCGCGCTCCAGATCGGCCTGCGTGCCCTTGAGGCTGGCTTCCGAAGCCTCAGTCTGCGCCTTGGCCTGCGCCACACGCGCTTCGATTTCTTCCTTGTCGAGTTCGGCCAGCAGCTGGCCCTTCTTCACTCGGTCGCCGGCGTCGACGTAGAGCTTCTTCACGATGCCGCTAGCCTTCGACTTGATCTCAACCTTCGTAATGGGCTCGACCTTGCCAGTCGCAACCACGCTCTTCGCCAGGTCGCCGCGCTCCACCTTCGCGAGCTTCGAAGGATCGATCTTGGTACCGCCACGCGCCGCAGCAATCACTCCGATCACAGCACCCAGTACCAGCACGACTCCGATGACGATATAAATGAGCCGACGGTTGCGCTTCTTCCTGCCGTTACCATTACCGTTCACTTCTGCCTCCTGCGGATGCCCAATCGAACTCGAATGGGTGAACCTGAAAAGGGGTTGGGGGCCGCCTACACTTCATCTTACGAACCCCGTACCACTTTTGTTCCCGAATGATGAATAAGTTAGCGATTTCGAAGAGACCGCGTCCCTCAATGGGATGAATACAAAACAGCCTCTAAACGTTAGACACCGAAGTTAAACAAAAGAAAGCAAGGAAGTTGAGGAAGGCATGGTCAGAGACGGCATCTTCGGCGGATCATAGCTACGACCGCATCTTTGGCCGAGTCACCCGTTCTACTATCGGCATCGTTGGTGCAATGGGGATTTTTCACCAACTAAGCACTCAAAATCACTCCTTCGTGCGCCGCACTTTGTAGCAGTGTCCGCCGTTGTCGAATCCACGTGTTTCACTCTGAAAGGTCCTACCACAAGCGAGAAGGCTCGGTCTGGCTGACCATGCGAGTGACCTTGGTAGCGCAGGTCAAGGCGTGACTCGAGCAAACGCAGGGAATGCTTGCTTCGAGCCAAAAGGCCCGTTGAATGCCAGAGAGCGCAAAGTTCTCGGTGGACTCGGAGGGGTTTATCACCACAACCGCACAATCACGGATACAGTCGCTGCCGAAGCGCCCGTGTCAAACATAGGGATGGCAGTCGGGCACAGGCTTCCAGTCTCCTCCATACCCCGCTTTCATTTGCTGGATGTCTTCACGGGCAATTGCGGTCTGCATCAGTGGCGGCACGACACTCTGGATTCCGCGTTAGCCACTCCCTAAGGACCCTGTCTCCTGCGGTTCGAGACGTGTCACACCAAGGCAGGCAAGGCCGTGAAGAATAAGATTGCAAACAGTACCAACCGTTTGAAGGTCATATCGGTTTCGGAGCGTGAGCCGCAAGGTGATTTTACGAGTGCTGTTCGGCAACTCCGACATCTCGAAGGTCTTTGGACCCGGACTGTCGTAAACAGATGGGATGAGAAGGCCGGCCTCCGGACGGGATGCGGTGTACGCTCCCAAGTTATCGACGTGCTCGAAGCACAGATAAAAAGGAGACCGGCAATGAAGAAGGTTAGCACCGCAGTGGCCAAGCAGAGCAGGAATATTTCGGCGCAGAAACTGACCATCGGACTGGATCTGGGCGATCGCAACAGCTGGTACTGCGTGCTGGATGAAGCCGGCCAGATACGACTGGAGCAGCGCGTGCGGACGAATGCGAAAGCGTTGCGCGAAGTGTTCGGTGCCATGCCGCGCAGTCGGATCGCACTGGAAATCGGGACACATTCACCCTGGATCAGTCGCTTGTTGAGCGAGTTGGGACATGAAGTGATCGTGGCCAATGCACGCAAGGTGCGGCTGATCGGGGAGAGCCGCAAGAAAGACGACCAACTGGATGCGCAGACGCTGGCGCGGTTGGCCCGGATCGATCCCGAATTGTTGTATCCGGTGAAGCATCGCAGCGTGCAGGCGCAAGCCGATCTGACGCTGATCCGGGCGCGCGCTGGGCTGGTACGAGCGCGCACCGCGCTGGTCAACACAGCTCGCGGGCTGGCGAAGAGTTACGGGGAACGCTTGCGTGGATGCAACGTGCGGAACATGAATCCGGAGAAAGCCGAGAGCTTGAGTCCAGAACTGCAAGCCGCCCTGGAACCGCTGTTGAACGCAATCGAGTCGCTGAGCGGGCGCATCGTGGAATATAACGAGCGCATCGAGAATCTGGCGCAACAGAGTTATCCGCAGGTGGCGCTGCTGAAGCAGATCAAGGGTGTGGGCACGTTGATCGCACTGACCTTCTTGCTGACACTGGAAGATCCCCATCGTTTCCGCAAGAGCCGCGACGTGGGCTGCTATCTGGGACTGCAACCAGGACGAAGGAACTCTGGCCAGAGCGAACCACAGCTGCACATCAGCAAGGAAGGCGATCCCTATCTGCGCACGTTGTTAGTGCAAGGAGCGCAGCACATTCTGGGACCGTTCGGCATCGACTGTGATCTCAGGCGTTGGGGACTGAAACTGGCGGAACGTGGTGGAAGAAACGGAAAGAAGCGCGCCATCGTCGCCACCGCCAGAAAGCTGGCCGTGCTGTTGCATCATCTGTGGGTGAGCGGCGAAGTATACGAACCGATGCACAATAGCAGAAGAACGACCGTGGCCGCAGCCGCCTAAAACAGAAGAGCAAAGCAAAAGTCAAAACCGTTCCAGGAAGAGAAAAGACAAAAGCCCAAAGCCGAGTTCCGGTGACTGCGTTAATGGCCTGGCCCAGGTTCCACTCTGAAAGAGCAGAACCACAGGGCGCCAAACAGATGGCAGCACCGGCTGAACCGAGAACGCCCAACATGCACCGAGCGAAACGATTCGCTCCTCGAGAGTGCGGATGGAAGCATGGCGACAGTGGCCCTCGGCGGGAAGAAGAAAACCTTGTTCAACGAAGCCAGACAAGAATCGACTTGACTCCGACCGGCCTTCTCATGGAAGGCCATTTCACTCATTGACCCAGCGGGAAGGGGGTTTTGAGTGTAATGGCGATATTACGACAGTTGACGCACCGGGCATAGGTCGGGAGCTACCCAGCCTTACACAGTTTCGACGCCGGTGTGGTGCGCAAGAAGTCGCGCCATCCGCGCACGGTCTTGTCGCGCTCGGCGTCAGTTGCACCGTTGGAGATGAACCCGAAGTCCTTCCCTGTGATCTGGTTCAGAATGGCCGCCAGAGCATCGACGATCTTTTCCGGGCCGTAATGTCGCAGCCCCTCGAATGCATCCGGTGATTTGTTTCTGAGTGAAATACGCGGATCGGGAAGCTTTCGTCTATCGTCCATGCGCTCGATGATCGCTGGTACTGCTGGGCATCCTAACGATTCGAGGTCGGTGAACGCTTGCTGCTCTGTCTTTTGAGCCGACATCCTCTCAATCAGCACTGCGACACGCTTATCAATTTTCGGAGAAGTGTGCTGGCCGTAGCCGCTGATACCTATCAGTACGAACGCCAGAAGAAGACTATAGAGTGCTGTTTTCATGCGGCCATTCTATCGTCGCTGGATGACTGACGTTAACCGGCCATTTCACTCAAAATCCCACGATGCCAAGTTGCCGGAGGAAAAACTGCTCGCCCCGATCGAACGCAAGGCTTGCCCCTTCAAAATGTTAAAATTACCTATCCATGCTTGCATTTGTGCTGCTGCGGGTATTTTTGATCCTGCTGCTCGTGGCTGCGAACGCGTTCTTTGCCGCCGCCGAGTTCTCGCTCGTGAGCGTGCGCGACACGCGCATTCAACAGCTCATCGAGGCGCGGCGCCTCGGCGCCCGCATTGTCCTGCGCCTGCATCAGAATCTTGACGAGGTCGTAAACGGCGTCCAGCTCGGCATCACCCTCACCAGTCTCACCCTAGGCTGGATCGGCGAGCCGACGCTCGCGCGACTTATGACGCCCCTAGTCAGTCGCGTGCCGCACGCTGCGGTTTATGCGCACACCTTCGGCACCATCCTGACATTCGCCCTGATCACTTATTTGCACGTCTTGTTGGGCGAACTGGTTCCCAAGACTTTAGCCTTGCAGCAGGCGGAACGGGTTGCCCTGGCCGTGGCCGCGCCCATGGATGTTTTCCTGACCATCATGAAGCCGTTCCTGTTCTTCATGCGGAAGTCGGGCGGCTTCGTGCTCAAACTGTTCGGGTCGCGGGACATGCGCCGCGGCGCCATCCACTCGCCCGACGAACTAAAGCTGATCGTCACCGCCAGCCGCCAGGTCGGCCAGATTCCCGAGTTTCAGGAAGAGATGATCCACAACGCTCTGGAGCTCGACGGCGTTTCCGTGCGCCAGGTCATGGTTCCGCGCCCCGACATCTTTTCGCTGCCCGCCGACCTCACGCTCGACGAGGCGCTAGCCCGCGTGGTCGAAGAACAGCATTCCCGCGTCCCGGTCTACGATCCGCAGCGCGGCCGCGAGCACATCATCGGCGTGCTCTATTCGAAAGACCTCACGCGCTGGATGCGCCTGCGCCTCACCCTGAATCCGAACCAGGCCGTCACCTCGCGCATCGCAAAAATGCAGGTCAGCCAGATCATGCGCAACGTGCTGGTCGTTCCCGAAACCATGGCGTTGACCGATCTGCTCGCCGAATTTAAAGAGCGCAAGCGCCACCTGGCCGTGGTCGTGGATGAATTCGGATCCACTGCCGGGGTCATCACGGTTGAAGACGTTCTGGAACAACTGGTCGGCGAGATCGAAGACGAATTCGACATTCCTCCCGTCGCCCAGCCCGCGCTCGAAGAAGACACCACTCTTCTTCTGGAAGGCGCAGTCAACATCCGAGACCTCGAGTCGCAATATCAACTCGTACTCCCAAGTGATGCGGGCTTTGAAACGCTTGCCGGATTCGTCCTGTCACGCCTGCAGAAGATTCCGGCCGTCGGGGACACGTTCGACTACGAGGGCCGCCGCTACACCGTGGAAGAGATGGAAGGCCACCGCATCGCGAAAGTGAAGATCGAAACGCTCGAAGGCGCGGCTCTGCAGCAGGCAGGTGACTAGTCGAACGATTGGGCCCCTACCTCTGCAAGAAGAAGGACGGTCCTCTGAACTCAATCCTGATAAAAACATCTTGGATAGCGGCAACCGTTCTGGTGGTCGCCGCTCTCACCGCACCGCTGCTTGCGCAGCAGAATTCTGCCTCACCCACCACACCAGCTGAGACGCCGTCACCGAACTCGGCCGCGAACGCCTCGTCTCTGCCTTCGCACTCCAGCGCCCCTATCACCGAGTACCGCCTGCCGCCCGATCTTCACGCCAAGGCGCACAGCCGCAACCGCATCCACTTCCGCCTGAACCTGATTGGCACAGCTTACGGAATCTTCGTGTTGTGGCTGATCTTGCGATGGAAGCTGGCGCCACGCTTCAGGAACTGGAGTGAGCGTTTCTCTTCGCGACGTTTCCTGCAGAGTCTCGTGTTCTCTCCACTGCTGTTCCTCACCATCGGCTTGCTGACGCTTCCGCTCGATATCTATAGCGAAGCCGTCGAGAAGAAATACGGAATCTCGGTGCAAAGTTGGGGATCCTGGGGATGGGACTGGACCAAGGAACTGTTCATCTCGCTCGTCATCGTAACGATCCTGGTCTGGCTGCTCTATCTTGTGATTCGCCGCAGCCCACGTCGCTGGTGGTTTTACTTCTGGCTCATCTCGCTCCCGATCGCCGCTTCTCTGGTCTTCCTGGAGCCGCTGGTGATCGATCCCCTGTTTCACAAGTTCGAACCGCTGCAGCAAAAAGACCCCGCACTGGTGGCGAGTCTGGAAGCCATGCTGCAGCGGACGGGGCAAAACATTCCTCCCGAGCGCATGTTCTGGATGGGCGCGAGCGATAAGACCGTAGGCTTGAACGCTTACGTGACCGGCATCGGCAGTTCCAAGCGCCTGGTGGTTTGGGATACCACACTCGCTAAATTAAATACCTCGCAGATCGTTTTTGTGGCCGGGCACGAAACCGGCCACTACGTCCTCAAGCACATCCCGAAGGGAATGGTCTTCTTCGCGCTGCTCCTGCTGATCGCGTTCTACCTCGGATACCGCACGGTCGGCTGGGTGCTCACACGATATGGCGCCCGCTGGGAAATTCGCGATCTGCAGGATTGGGCGTCGCTTCCCGTGCTGCTTCTTCTGCTCTCGATCTTTTCTTTTCTAGTCAGCCCGGTGGGCGCGGCTTATAGCCGCCACCTCGAGCATCAGGCGGATCAGTTCGGCTTGGAAGTAACCCACGGCCTGACGCCGGACTACGGCCAGGTCGCCGCCCGTGACTTCCAGACCATGGGCGAAATCGGTTTGTCCGATCCCGACCCGAATCCGCTGGACGTCTTCCTGTTCTACGACCATCCTCCCATTTCCGGCCGAGTGCGCTTCTGCGTGACCTATAACCCGTGGGCCAGCGGAGGACATGGTGAGTTTGTGAAGTAGCTGAAAGCGTCACAGGTGGAGGAACCGTTCGACACCTCGAATAAGCCTTGATGAAACACTACAGTGCAAGCCGCGCAGCGGCGGCATATTGATAGCCCAGCACGTAAGTGCAGGGTAAGTGCGGCAAGACTGAGCGAGTCCCGAAGGGACGGCACGCAGCGATGCGGGCGTAAGCCCGCGAGCCGGGCAACTCCCAAACCTGCGCACGAATCTGGACTGTAATGCCCGCAAACAAATACTCGCTGCTCGTGCCACCCTTCCTTCTTCTAACGAGTTGCATGCCCTGGCCCGATGCGCCCGATCCCCGTCCCCTAGACGAGATTCTCTGGACACGAGCAAATCGTGTCATCGACCGACAGCGCTGCGATGTGGCCCGCTTAACTCTTCAGACCCGACTCCAGGTATGCCCTCGACGCCGAAGATGCACTGCGCACCGACCCGCGCCTGCAACCTTGCGTCATGACCTCGATACCAATGGATCCACGACTTGGTACATCAGCCCGCCGGATGTTACTAACTAAATGCGCTCGCGAACTTTTTCTCCGCATGCTACCTTTTGACTAACCTTTCGGAGGAAGTATGCAGCGCGCCACTGCGTTACTCATCCTGCTTTTCGCCGCTATCCTTTTACCCGCGCAAGAAAAATCCGACGGGCCCACCAACGAAAAAGCTCAAAAAACCTACAAGCAGGCCCAGGAGTATCTGCACCAGCGCATGAAAGATTCGGCCCTCGATGCCTTCAAGAAAGCCGACAAGCAGGACGACGGCCACTGCATTGCCTGCCAGCGCAACATGATCAAGTACGGCATCGAACTCGGCGACTGGAAGACCGCCCATATCGCCGCCGACGAAACAATTGCGCAAGCCCAAGGCGACAAGAACATCGCCATCGCTCATTACACTCTCGGTGCTCTGCTCTATCTGGAGGCTGTGCAGAAACGCAAAGAAGACCTCTTCGCCGCCGCCCACGAGGAGCTAACCAAAGCCCTGGCCGCCGCACCGAATTTTCCGGACGCCATCTTCAGCGACGGGCAGGCGCTCGCCCACTTGAAACGCGACGACGAGGCGCGCGCCAGATTCGCTGACTTCGCCAAAAGACGGCAGGAAGGCGATCCCGACCGCCAGCGCGCTCTGCGCTATGTCGAGCAGCCGGAACTCGCCCGTGCGCGCATGGCTCCGGCATTCGCGATCACCGACGCAGAAGGGAAGCGTATCGCCCTGGATGACCTGAAAGGGAAGGTCGTCCTCATCGACTTCTGGGCGACCTGGTGCGGCCCTTGTCGCGAGGCGCTCCCCCACATCCGCGACATCGTCAAGAAGTTCAATGGCGAACCGCTGGTTGTCTTGAGCATCAGCCTCGACGACGACGAGAGCAAATGGAAAGAATTCATCACCAAGAATGAAATGACGTGGAACCAGCGCCACAGCGAAGGCGGTTTTAAGGGCCCAGTCGCGCAGTTGTTCGGAATCCACGAGATCCCGAACACCTTCACCATCGACGCCGACGGCGTTTTGCAGGACCAGCAGATCGGCGACGCCTCGATTGAAGGGAAACTGAAAAAGCTGGTGAAGCGAGCGCGCGAAGTGCAGGAGCAAGCGAAGCCCGCCGCACCGCCAGGCGAAGCGCAGCAATCCAAGCCAGCGAATTGAGTCAGGTCTCAGGTGTCAGGTTAGAACTGCATAACGAAATCCTCCGCTTTCGCACCCGAGTTCCGGCCTGAGACCTAGAACCTGAAACCTGAAACCTGAAACCTGAAACCTGAAACCTGAAACCTGAAACCTGAAACCAAGACCCAAGACCCAAGACCCAAGACCCAAGACCTGTGCCCCGTCACCTGTGACCTGTGACCTGAGTTCTCGCCGCATCCAGCTGCGCAGCCATCGCATCGAACTCCGCCGTCGGCCCCGCCCAGCGCAGCTGATCGACATTTTCAAACAACGGAATATCAGTGCGCAGCGTTGCCAGCTTCCGGAATAACAGTGCCTGCTCGCGATCCCGCACCAGAGTCGCTGCCAGCGCCCCGGCACTGGCAGCATTCACGAACCAATCCTTGCTGTCGGCCGGAATCGCATCGAGGTGACGGAACTTCGCCAGCACGGCCGCCGAAGATTTCGCGCCCCATCCCTTCAGTCCCGGATATCCGTCAGCGCTGTCTCCAACCAGCGCGAGATAGTCCGGAATCGATGCCGGAGGCACGCCGAACTTCTGGATCACGCCCGCCTCATCCAGAATCACGTTGGTGCGCCGGTTCAACTGCACGATGCGGGTGCCACTCACGCACTGCGCTAGATCTTTGTCAGGGGTGCAGATGACGACGCGCTCGACCCGCGGGTCCCGCGCCGCTAAAGCCGCGCCCGCCGCCAGCGCATCGTCGGCCTCGAACTCCACCATCGGCCACACCACTATTCCGGCTGCGGCCAAAACCTCTTCGAGTACTGGGAATTGCGCCAGCAGATCCGGTTCCACGCCCTCCGATGTCTTATACCCGTCCCATAATCCATTCCGAAACGATTCGACGACATGATCGGTGGCAACCGCAACATGCGTGACGCCGCCCTTCAACATGCCAAGCAGTGACCGCAAAACCCCGCGCACAGCCCCAACTTCGCGTCCAGCGGCATCGCGCGCCGAAGGCACAGCATAGTAATGACGAAAAAGTTCGTACGTCCCGTCCACCACATAAATTTCCAAGAAAAACTCCGGCCTAAGCGCATTCAGACAATCAGGTGAATCTGCACAGAGACAGATGGTAATCTAACGCGAGTTTCAAGGACGTAGTATCACGTTTCAGGTTTCGAGTTTCGAGCCCAGAGTTTTTGAAGAACCGAGAACTGAGAACCGAGAAACTAACAGCAATGCCTGAGACCTGACACCTGTGACCCGTGACCTGTAACCCGTGACCTGACCATTGCCCCGCTACTTCCTAACCCGCATCCTCTACACGCTGCCAGTCGTCTGGCTGGTGGTTTCGCTCGTCTTCCTGCTGATCCACCTCGTGCCGGGCGACCCCATCCTGCAGATGCTCGGCGAAGGCGTGCCTGCGGCTGATCTGCAAGCGGCCCGACACGCCTACGGACTCGACCTCCCGCTCAGCCAGCAGTATCTGAATTACTGGAAGGGCGTGGTCCACGGCAACCTGGGATTGTCGCTGCGTTACAACCAGAGTGTGAGCAAGTTGCTCGTGCAACGCTATCCGTACACGCTGAAACTCACGCTCTCAGCCCTGCTCGTGGCCGTGCTGCTCTCGATTCCCGCAGGGGTCCGTTCCGCGCGGCGGCGCAACGAATGGGACGACCGCACCATCAGCGTAGTCAGCCTCTTCGGACTATCGTTCCCGAACTTCGCTTTGGGGCCAATCCTGATCCTCTTATTCTCAATCAAGATGGGATGGCTGCCCGTGTCAGGGTCAGGAAGCTTCGCGAACCTGGTGCTTCCGGCGATCACCATGGGCAGCGCGCTGGCTGCGATTCTCACGCGCATGGTTCGCACCTCGATGCTCGAAGAGTTGAATCAGGACTACGTCCGCACCGCGCGCGCCAAAGGCCTTTCCGAAACAACGGTCGTCTACCGCCACGCCCTGCGCAACGCGATGATCCCGGTCATCACGGTGCTGGGCCTGCAATTCGGCGCGCTGCTGGCAGGCGCCATCGTCACCGAAAAGATTTTCTCCTGGCCGGGCATCGGCCGCCTCACCATCGACGCGATCTCCAATCGCGACTACTACGTAGTGCAAGGATGCATCCTGGCTATCGGCCTGACCTATGTCGCAGTGAATTTCATGACCGACCTGGTGTACTCGGTTCTGAATCCGAGGATAAGACAATGACGGTCTACGCGAACGTATCGTCAGTCTCTCCCGATTTTCTTAGCGTCCTTAGCGGCTCTTCTTCGCGCCCTTTGCAGTTAGAGGCTTTTGAACTTCCGGCGGAAAAGCTAACCTCAAAGTTCGCCAAGAAATCGCGAAGCTCGCAAAGCGAAGCATTTGATTTTCTCTGCGAACTCTGCGGCCGTTCTCCGCGTTCTCTGCGTTTTAAGATTTTCTAAACGAAATGTCCGCCACCGCAATCTCGCTCCCGCGCCTGGCTCGCCGCAATCCTCTGGCGATGATCGGCGTAGTGTTGGTAGTCACGTTCGTAGGTTCGGCAATCTTCGCCCCCTGGATCGCGCCCTACGATCCAGCACATATCGAGCTCCCCAACCGCCTGCTCTCGCCCACTTCCGCGCATTGGTGCGGCACCGACGAACTCGGCCGCGACACCTGCTCCCGCCTCATCTACGGCGCGCGCATCTCGATGATTGTCGGCTCCTCGGTCGTCCTCGTGTCGCTCACGCTCGGCCTAATCGTCGGCTCCATCGCCGGATACTACGGCGGCGGCATCGACCGTTTCGTCAACGTCGTGGTCATGAACGCATTTCTTTCATTCCCAGGAATCCTGCTCGCCATCGCCTTCGTAGCCTTCCGTGGCCCAGGAATTTTCAATCTAGTGCTGGCGCTCTCGATTGGAGGATGGGTTGGGTACGCGCGCCTGGTGCGTGCCCAGGTGCTGGCGACGCGCGAAAAAGAATTTGTGGAAGCCGCCCGCGCCCTCGGCGCCAGCGATGTGCGCGTGATCGTTCTGCACATCCTGCCCAACATCATTCAGCCAGTGATCGTGCAAGCCGCGATCGGCATGGCCGGCGCCATCCTCGCCGAAGCCACCATGAGCTTCTTAGGACTCGGCGTGCCTCCCCCAACCGCCAGTTGGGGCGCCATGCTGAACGACAGCCGCGCCTACCTCTTCTCCGCACCACACCTTGTGTTGTTCCCGGCGGCCACCGTGATGCTCGCAGTCCTCTCCTTCAACTTCATCGGAGACGCCCTGCGCGATCTGCTCGACCCCCGCTCAAGAATCGAAGCTGGTCTGTGAAGGACGTGTCGAGTGGGGATGTCCACGCGTCGTATGAGGGCCCGGAGTGTTGTATCAGGGCATGGCTTTAGCCATGCCATAAAACCCTGACCTGAAATCCCCTTTAGGGGCCGTCTTCACGGTAGCGGTCTGTTGACAACCGTGACGCACCTCGGATCTCAGAGAAACTCACGTTCCAGATATTCCCGCAGAGACCTTCCATAAACGATCGCGTCAGCGTCGTTGACGACGATGGACAACACAACGCTATCATTTGGGTCCGAGGCGCAAACCACATATCGATGACCATAAATGGAAACAATGTCGGCCTCAGCAGAGAGGTCAAACCCTTGGTCCTTCAGAACGTTGGCAATCTCGTTCCGGCTGTCACGAACGGCCTCCACTTGCTTTTTCACTATCTCCAAGTCTCTGGGAAAGGAATAGACGCCCACCGATGTCCGATGCGGCTCTCCGCAATTGCCATATACATTTAGAGTAGGGATATCGGTTCCGTTCATAGTCCGCAGGAAGGCCCGGAAATCAACAGGAAATCGTACCCGCAGAGCGCTCTCGTATTCTGCGATGTTGTCGTCAGAGAGTCCGGGGTTCCAGCGCGTCCCACGTTGAAACTGAAACCCATATATAGCAGGATCGATGACTTGTCGACTCCACTTTTCCTCCGTGGCGCGCTTGAACTCAAATAAAAAGGCGTGACTCAGCATGTGTATTTCCCTATCACGCGGTAAAGCGCGACGCACCTCTTTGAACCCTACAGCGAGCTCAGAAACTCCAGCACAGCCTGCTTATCGGCCGCCGACAACCTCTCAAAGCGCCGAGCCGAGTCACGAGCCTCCTTCTTATGCCTCCGAATCGCATCTCGCAAGGTCGTGGATTCTCCATCGTGCATCAGATGATTTCGAAAACGCACTCCCCACAGCGGCGCCGTCCGCAGTTTGAATTGGGCATTTTGAAAATGTTGCGGCGAAAAGTTCTTCCACTGGATCGAATACATCTTCTGCCCATAATGCTCGATCATCGGGACCACAATCCCATCGCCCGTCCCAACGTTGTGCATTAGAAAATCCGAGTACGGATAAAAAGTTTTTCCGCCCAGCGCATCAGGAACGGTGTAGGTGCCTCCATTAATCTTCGTGCCCGCTGCTGCCGTGGTCATAGCAGTCACGTGGCACGTAGCGCACCCGATTTTGTCAAACAGCGCAGCCCCTTTCTTGGACTGCTGTCCTCCCGCCAGTTTTGCGTCGCGCGCCGGCGCTTTCGACGCGCGGATGAAGCGGGCAAAGTGATCAACATCGTCCAGTCCGTCAGGACCGGCGGCGTCATTGGGCTCGGGAGCCGTGTTGCACAGCTTCGTGAACTCGTCAGGGAACAGGCGAGTGGTGATGCCCATCTCGTTCAGGTAAGCGTCTCCTGAAAATGACAGCAAACTCGCGTGCTGGTCTTTCCACCCGAATCGGCCAATGCCGGTCTCCCCGGGCGCTTCGACGATAGGGACATAAATCGCTTGTCCGCAGATCTTGCGATGCGACTCCGTGCACTGTTTGCGCGCGAGTTCCACCAGCGTCGCGTCGGGCACCGCCTCGACGAACCCATCCCCCAGCAAACCCAGAGACATTCTGGTCGTGCGAATGTTCTCGCTCTCAGGAACATGTTCCTGAACTTCCGCGTCGGGGAACGCGCCGCTCGGGCAGATCGAACGATCATTCACCAGCGTGCGCCCTTTGATCACCTCAGCGCCGTTCGCAATGGGGATTTCCGGATTGTGAAAAACGTGGTCGGCCCCTTCGTGGCCCACACGCAATTCCGCGACCTGGCTGGTGCCGCCCGACGTCGGATTCTGATGGCACTCGCGGCAGGACTGTGCGTTGTAGATCGGCCCAAGGCCGTCCGCAATGGTCTCCGTGTCGTCGAACTTCACCTGGTCAGCTTGGTGGGTGGCGTCATCCACCATGCCGTTGCTTTTGTTGTCGAATCCGGTGGGCGCTTCGGAATTCGGGGAACTCGCAGAAAAAAGAGCAAGACTCAAAAGTGCGATCGCCGCCAGGACTTTCATGGCCATACCTTTCCGGCGAAGGGCGCACGTCGTAAATATCATTTGGTGCCGCACGCGGCAAGTAACAAGTCAGTACCGGTGCGGCAGTGGCAGCCCTCCAGACCGAACCTTCGCGGCATCTCAAGGCAGTAACAGTTACCTCCTATCTCACAAATCCTCAACTACTTCGCCTCCACCGCAACAATCCCGCAACCCCTGTGTTCAATCCCCTGAGCGGCCGTAGGGCTGCAGCAGTTCAAAAGCGACAGAGGAGATATCCATGAAGATCAATACCCGCATCGTATTGTGCAGCGCCACTCTGGCAGCCCTGTTGTTGCCCGCGGCCGCGCAGATCAACCAGCGCAAAGAGAACCAGCAGGACCGCATCGCCAACGGCGTGGCCAGCGGCGAACTCACCGCTGGCGAGACCGCCAAGATCGAGAAGAAGGAATCGAATCTCAACAAAGAAGAAAACCTGATGCGGAGTGAAGACGGCGGCAAGCTCACCGGCGCCGATCGCAAGGTTCTGAACCAGCAGCAGAATCAGCTTTCCAAGCAGATCTACAATCAAAAACACGACGCGCAGACGCAGAACACGAACCCGAAGAGCGAAGTTGGCAAGCGCGCCGAGAACCAGCAGGACCGCATCGCACAGGGCGTGAAGAGCGGTCAATTGACCGCCGGCGAAGCCTCGAACCTCGAGCGCAAAGAAGCGGGCATCAATCGCGAAGTCCGCAACGATCGCGCCGCCAATGGCGGCAAGCTCACCCAGCAGGAGCGGCGCCAGGTCAATCGCCAGCAGAACCACGTATCGAACCAGATCTACAACAAGAAACACAATGGCCGCAAACAGTAAGTCATTCGCTTCAGTATCATCGTGGCAACAGAAACGCCCTCGTCCGCGAGGGCGTTCGCATTTTCGTTGTCATGGAGCTGTGCAGCTCCTCGTAACGAGGGTGACCCATCCTTGCGCGTTCTGTGCGCAAGGGTGGGATTCCACTGCTGCCGCAGTCATGGGAATTTCAAGTAGCGTCCTCACCACAGAGGCACAAAGACACAGAGAGAAAAAGAAAAAAGGTTCCCTCTGTGCCTGTGTCTGTGTGTCTCTGTGGTGAGTCGTGTCTTGTGCTATCGTGTCCGCACTAAAAGAGCTGTTCCCGGAGCATCGATGACTCCCCGCCGCCTCGTCTGTTTCATCTTTCTGGCAATCTGCGTCTCCACCATCTGCCTCGCCGAAACTAAACCACCCACCACACTCGACATCCCCGCCGCCGCCCGTCCGTCGCCGAGCTTCGACGTCAAAGCCGCCACCGACGCCTGGCTCGCCACCGTTCCTCCCGACAAGAAGGCCCGCTCCGACGCCTACTTCGAAGGCGGCTACTGGCTGCAGCTCTGGGACTTCCTTCTGCTCTCTGCCATCCTGCTGTTCTTCCTGCAGACACGTCTCTCGGCTCACCTGCGCGACTGGGCGGCGCGCACCATCAGCAACGTCCATCTGCGGACCCTGCTCTACACCATCCCGTTCATTCTCATCACATTTCTCCTGCAATTTCCCGTGAGCGTGTACGAGGGCTACTTCCGCGAGCATCAGTACGGACTCTCCACGCAAACCTTCGGATCGTGGTTGCGCGATCAACTGGTCGGGCTGGCCGTCAGCATCGTCCTTGGAGCGATCGCCATCGTGATCCTGTTCGCGATCGTGCGCTGGCTCGGCAAGAACTGGTGGGTCTGGGGAGCGCTCGCCAGCACTGTGCTGCTTGTCCTGCTCGTTATCATCGCTCCCGTCTACATCGCGCCCTTGTTTAACACCTACACGCCGATGAAGGATGCAAAGATAAAGGAATCGATTCTCAGCCTGGCGCGTGCCAACGGCATCCCGGCCACCGACGTCTACGAAGTAGACGAGTCCCGTCAATCGAACCGGGTCAGCGCCAACGTAAGCGGACTCGGGAACACGCAGCGCATCTCCCTCAACGACAACTTGCTCAACCGCTGCACGCCCGAAGAAATTCTCACCACCATGGGGCATGAGATGGGCCACTATGTCCTGAACCACATCTACAAAAGCGTCGTGTTCTTTACGCTGATGCTGCTCGCGGGCTTTGCCTTCCTGAACTGGAGTATCAACTGGTCCCTCGCCCGCTGGGGTGCACGCTGGGAAATCTCCGGCATTACCGACGTGGCTGTTCTTCCGCTGGCCGTGCTGCTGCTCTCGATTTTCTTCTTCGTGACCACGCCCATCAGCAACACCTGGACGCGCGCCGAAGAATACGAAGCCGACATCTTCGGACTGAACGCCGCCCGCCAGCCCGACGGCGAAGCCGCCGTCGATCTCAAACTGGGCGAGTATCGCAAGCTCGATCCTGGCCCGATGGAAGAATTTCTCTTCTACGACCACCCCAGCGGACGCACCCGCATCACCGCCGCCATGCGCTGGAAGAAAGAAAACATGAACATTCTCGACGAGCCCTCAGCGCGCCCGCAACCGCCCAACGCATCGCCAAACTCGCAAGCTCCACACAACCCTTGATGGTCGTTTGAGCTGCTCTTTTGAAATTGTCATCCTGAGCGCAGCGAAGGACCTGCTTCCCCATGCAGCACCACGGCAGTCAGAATTAAAATCACAACAAGATTGAACAAGCAGGAGACCCCATGATCGCTCGCATCTGGCGCGGCACCGTCCGCGAATCCGACAAAGACATCTACTACGAATACCTGCAGAAAACCGGCCTGAAGGAATACGCTGAAACCCCGGGCAATCGCGGTGTCCAAACCATGCGCCGCATCTTCGACGGCAAATGCGAATTCTTCCTGCTCACGCTCTGGGACTCCTGGGACGCAATCAAAGTCTTCGCCGGAGAAGACTACGAAAAAGCCGTCTACTACCCCGAAGACGAGAAATTCCTGCTCGATCGCGGGCCGACGGTGGAGCATTTTGAGGTGTTGTCAAACGGGTCTTGATGCTCCGGGTTCGCTCACCGGCGACGAAGCACGGGCCATTCTCCATTGTCCCTACAGGGGAATGCCCTCGCAACGCTCTCTGAGCTTGCTGCACCGCACGTCGCCTGCCCGGAGGCCAGCCTGAAAATAGCCCGCCACTTCAGTGGCGGGAATCGGCCGAGAGATTCGATCGCCGTCCCGTAGGGACGGTTGAAATCCATGCAGGACATTCACGCGTCCCTTCAGGACGCCACACGCTCCGCCAATTTCACCCGGCGCTGAAGCGCCGGGCTATTGTCGGATGTCCCTCCGGGACAAGGTCAGTGGTCACAGGTCGTCATGCTCGCACTTCCATGTTGCGCCCCGGGACAGGGAGGCGATCCACGTTCTCGACAAATCTCGGCCGGAACCCTCTGAAAACACGCCTGATCCAGTTCTTGACAAAACATTACAAATTGCAATATAAACATAGCGATTTGAGATATGACACTCGGCGAAAAAATCCGCTACCTGCGCGAGGTCGAAGGCTCGTTGCGCAACCTGGGACGTCCTATGACGCAGCAGGAAATTGTGCACGCCGTGAAGGACGAGACCGGCAAGAGCATCAGCCAGTCCTACCTCTCGCAGATTGAGCGCGGCTCGCGCCGTCACATGACGCAATCGTCGCGCACGCTGTTGGCAAAGTTCTTCAAGGTGCACCCGGGCTTCCTCGTTGATGATCCCGAGGGCTATCACACCGAACTCACCAGCGACCTGCGCACGACCGAAGGCAAACTCGACGTGTGGCTGCTGCAGGGCTCGGAGCGTTTCGTGAGCGACCGCGTGGTGAGCGACGTGCTCATCAAGTGCGCGCGCCACAAAGACACGCGCAGCTGCTTTCTGCTGCTGGGCGCGATTCTCGATACGCCCGGCCTGGGCGAGCGTTTGCTCGAGGCATTGGATCCGGACGCGCTGCGCAATCATCGCAGCCGCAAATCGGTGGAAGGGAGGCGAGTGCAATGACGTGGGCGAATTTCTATCTGATCTGCTTCGTAGTCGGATTCGCCTTCAGCCTGATCTCGTTTCTCAGCGGAGGCACGAACTGGCATTTTCACTTTCCGCATTGGCATGGAGGACACCTGCACTTTGGCGGGCACGCGCCAATCGCACACGCGCCGGTCGGAGCACACGCACCAGGCGCAGGCACAGCGCCGCACGGAGCTTCGGGCTCAGCAGCGGGAGCCAGAGGACCGATGCGCGCGGTACGCGGCGCCTCCGTCTCGCCGTTCAACTTCGTCACGCTGACGGCCTTTCTGGCGTGGTTCGGCGGCACTGGCTACCTGCTGACGCGTTACTCCAGCCTCTGGTTCGTCTTGGGGCTGGGCATCGCGCTGGCCAGCGGCTTGATCGGAGGCAGCATCGTGTTCCTGTTCCTGAGCAAGGTGCTCACCTCGGACGAGGAAAACATGGATCCCGCGGACTACGAAATGGTCGGCGTCCTCGGGCGCATGTCGATCTCCATCCGCGCAGGCGGCACGGGAGAACTCATCTACTCGCAGGCCGGCACGCGCCGCGTCTGCGGAGCGCGCAGCGAATCGGGCGCCCCGATCGCGAAAGGAGTCGAAGTCGTCGTGACGCGCTACGAACGAGGCATCGCTTACGTGCGCCCCTGGACAGAAATGTCCGGCGAAGAAGCGCAGGCGGAAACCACCGCACCTTAGCCGATCGACCTATGGGCCGATGGAGCGACGGGCGTCCTCGCCCGTCGGTTCGTGGAGAGATTCGTATCAGGGCGCGCCTTCAGGCGCGCCATAACGAGGGAAAAAACAGAGCGCCTTTAGGCGTTGTCTCGACAACGAAACGCACACCGCGACCTGAGTAGCGCAGCGCTGCGCAAGGGAAGGGCACGACTTCAGTCGTGCCGAAAAGACGGAACGAAACGCGGGGCTTTAGCCCCTGAGGGCCATATGAATCGCAGACTCTTCACAATCCTGACCGCGCTGATGTGGCTGGCCCTCCCACTCACCGCGTTGCGCTACGCGCAATCCTGGACCGCGCTCCCCGTTGCCGTGGCGACGCACTTCGCCGCCAACGGCCAGCCCAACGGTTGGATGTCGCGCCCCACTGCTCTCTATTTCGCGCTGGGCATCACCGCCTTCGTCCTGCTCATCTTTACAACAATCGCCGTCGTGATCCGGCGAGAGAAGAAAGACATCGACAACGCGTCTATCGCGATCCTGGGATTCTTTTACGTAATCCTGGGCGGGCTTTTTTATATTAACCACGGCATCATCGAATACAACCTGACCGGAGCTCCGGTTCCGATAGCGCCGGTACTACTGGGCGTCCCACTCGCCATTGTGATATTCACAATCATCTATCTGCGCGCGCAACGCGGCACAGCGCTACCTGAGACCACGACGCTCGCCGAGGAGTCGCACGGCTCGCGAGCGTTTGCCGCCTTGTTCCTGGTGATTGCCGTTATCGAGTTGGGGGCAGCGTATGCAATTCCACTTCGCGGCGCCCGCATCGGCATGGCCTTGTCGTCGGCGTTCTTCCTGTTAATCGCGGCACACACCTGGAGCGGCTTTCACTATCGCTTCACTTCCGCGGGCCTCGAGATCAGCACGCTCGGCTACCGTTTGCGTTCCATCCCGCAAGCACAGATCGCCGACTACCGTCCCGAGAAGTGGATGGCGTTGCGCGGCTATGGAATTCGTGGCGTGGGCAAAACCCGCGCCTACGTTTGGGGGAACGACGTCGTGCACATCACGACCGTCGATGGCGAAGTCTTTTTGGGGACCAATGATCCGGCGCGCACCGTGCGCGACCTGGACATCATGAAACACTCCGCGCAGACATAGCGGACAATTCGGTTTGAATTGGGATAGGAGGAGATATGACGTTCGGAATTTCCACTGAAATTTGGGTCGTCGTTGGGTTGGGTGTCCTGGTCATCATGTTCCTGTTCAGTTTTCTGGCCAGGCTCTATCGCAAGGCAGGGCCACATGAGGCGCTGATCGTTTACGGCGTGGGCGGAACGCGGGTCGTCAAGGGCCACGGCATTATCGTGTGGCCGATGGTGCAGGTGTGCCGCGAACTTTCGCTCGAGCTGATGTCGTTCGACGTGGCGCCGCAGCAGGATCTCTACACCAAGCAAGGCGTCGCGGTGACCGTCGAAGCCGTCGCTCAGATCAAGGTGAAGTCTGACGTCGAATCGATCCTCACTGCTTCGGAGCAGTTCCTGACTAAGGCCGACCAGGAGCGCGAAGGCCTGATCCGGCTTGTGATGGAAGGGCACCTGCGCGGCATCATCGGACAGCTCACGGTGGAAGAAATCGTGAAGCAGCCCGAGATGGTCGGCGACCGCATGCGCGCCACGTGCGCCGACGACATGAGCAAGATGGGGCTCGAAGTCATTTCGTTCACCATCAAGGAAGTGCGCGACAAGAACGAGTACATCTCCAACATGGGCAGGCCGGATATCGCCCGCATCAAGCGCGACGCCGATGTGGCGACCGCCGAAGCCGATCGCGACACGGCCATCAAGCGTGCGCTCGCGCAGCGCGAATCCGCGGTAGCGAGAGCGCAGGCTGACCAGGAACGCGTGCTCGCAGAAACGCTGTCGCAGGCCAAGCAGGCCGAAGCGCAGCGCGATCTCGAGATCAAGCGAGCGCAATATCTCGAAGTCACCAAGAAGCAGCAGGCGCAGGCCGACAAGGCGTACGACATCCAGGCGAACATCATGCAGCAGCAGGTGATCGCCGAGAGCGTGCGCGTGCAGCAGGTCGAGAAAGAAGGCCAGGTCAAGGTGCAGGAGGCTGAAATCAATCGCCGCGAGAAGGAACTCATCGCGACCGTGTTGAAGCAGGCCGAGATCGAGCGTCAGCGCATCGAGACCATCGCCCAGGCCGAGAAGCAGCGCCTTATGGCGGAAGCCGAAGGCCACGCGTCGGCGATCCGGCAGCAGGGCGAAGCCGAAGCCGAAATCATCTTCAAAAAAGGTGAGGCCGAAGCGAAAGCCATGAACGTGAAGGCCGAGGCCTTCCAGGAATACAACCAGGCCGCGGTGGTCGACAAGTTGATTACCAGCATGCCGGAAGTGGTGCGCGCGCTGGCCAGTCCGCTGGCGAACGTCGACAAGATCACCATCGTCTCGACCGGCAACGGTGACGCCGCCGGGATGAGCAAGATCACGGGCGACATCACGAAGATGGCCGCGCAGGTCCCGGCGTTGTTCGAGACGCTCTCGGGCATGGACGTCCGCGAACTGCTAGGCAAAGTCCGCCAGATCGGCGACAAGGCGGAGAAGCCGACGAACGGCGGGAAGAACTAACTGCACGACAGTAGCGCCGGCATCCCGCCGGCAGTCGCGAGGGCATCTGCCCTCGCAGCCGGCGGGACTCGGCCCTTCAACATGCGCGAGAGCGAAAAGGGAATCAGCGTATGGAGACCGAACACAAATCCAAGCACCTGGGCCTGAGCATCGTGATCGGGATCGCGATCGGCACACTGGCCGCGATTCTCTCCGGTCACGTTGCTGTCTGGCTCGTCGCCGGAATCTTCGTAGGCATCGCGGCCGGAGCGTCGCTGGGCCGCAAGAAATGTCCCGAATGTGAAGCAAGGGAGCACGCGGGCGCGAAGAGCTGATAGCTGATGGCTGATAGCTGATAGCCAAACCGAGAACTGAGAACCAAGAACTAGAAACCAAGAACTGAATCAAGAAGAGGTGGAGTCATGGCATTACTCGAGCGCGTTTCCACACTAGTCCGAGCCAATCTCAACGACCTGATCGACAAGGCCGAAGAACCCGAGAAGATGATCAAGCAGGTCATTCTCGACATGCAGAACCAGCTGCTGCAGGTGAAGACGCAGGTGGCGATCGCCATCGCCGACCAGCACCTGCTCGAGAAAGAAGAAACTGGAGAATGAAGACAAAGTTGCCGGAGTGGATGCGCAAGGCCGAACTCGCCGTCGACAAGAAGCAGGACGACCTGGCGCGCGCCGCGCTGCTACGCGTGGAAAGCTATCGCGACATGTCGCGCCAGCTTCGCGCAGCAGGTCGCAGATCAGAAGGCGCAGGTCGAGAACCTGAAGTCCGCGCTGCGCAAGCTCGATCAGAAACTCGCCGAGGCGCAAGCCAAGGCCGACCTGCTGATCGCCCAGCATCGCCGCGCCCGCGCCGTCGGCAAGGCCAGTGACGCCCGCATCAACATTGGTGACGGATTCGAAGGCTGCAGCGTTCGATCGCATGAAACACAAAGTCGTGCGCGCGGAGGCTGTGAGCCAGGCGAAGTCCGAGATCGCGATCGACGACGTCGAAGATCGCCTCGCCGCGCTCGAGAAAGAAGATCGCATCGAGCAGTTGCTGGGCGAGCTGAAGGCGAAGCGGGGAGCGTGATGGCCGTCAACCGAAGCATTCCGGGGGAGCGGAAATAGATCGAGACACATCCGGTGAGCCCGCGGGCCGCGTGCATGGTATTAGAGTTGGCGGACAGGAGTGTCCGCCCCACACGGATCTTTGTGGGTCGGACACTCTTGTCCGACTCGGCCGGGGTTTAGTGATTTGCTGTTTCTTCTTCTTTGTGTGCTCCGATCCTGCTTTTTGTCTCTTTAGCCTGCTTGTTTCTGATCGCTTGTTGAAGCGATATGGAGTGATCACTCCCGCTGCGGGTACCGTCTCGAAAGACGAGGCCTACGCCGCATCAGATGTTCGCCCGTGCTCCACAGGGGTGCACGCCCGCGATAAGGGTCCGCGCGGTTCTGCCTAGGACACGCGGAACGACGCCATCTCTGGCCTAATTTTAGAATAGCAATTTGGGTAGGGTGATTGTGACACGGCGGGGAAGTTTATATTCTGTTTGGATTGATGGAGATCAATGCGATTTGTGACGTGAGTGGGGCTTGACAGGTGATTGGGGTCACAGGAGAAACAGGTGTTAGGCCTTGGATCTTAGGTCTTAGAGTTTTGTAGCGCCGGCATCTTGCCGGCAGTCGCGAGGGCGTCCCGCCCTCGCTGCGGGCTCACGCTCGCATCGCCGGAGTGCCGCCCCTTCGGGCTCCCACTGGGTGGGCGCCTACCCAGTGCTTACGCACTGGGCTATCCTATGCCGCCGCTTCGCGGCTCTTTTTTGCTGGTGCGCGACGGGCGAGGACGCCCGCCGAACTGGCGGCGGGACGTCGGCGATACAGTCTCCGAAAGTCCAGGGTTCTGATGCCCACGTTACAATGAAGTGGGGTGACGCTTGCGCAAGATTTTCCATTTTGATTCTCCTGCCGATGCCTATGTGGCCGATGCGGCCGTGTTGTGCTGTTTCGATCACCGCATCAACCAGGCGGTGCGGAAGTTTCTGCGCAAGCAGAATATTGAGCGGCCTGACATGATCGTGGTGGCAGGCGGCGCCAAGACCTTGGCCTCGCCGCGCAACGACTTCGAGGAGGACTTCATTCTGGAGCAGGTGCGCATGTCGATTCGCCTGCACCAGACCAAACGCGTACTGGTGATGAGCCACTCCGACTGCGCGACCTATGGGGGTCTCGCGCATTTCAAAGGCGATCGGGCGGCCGAAGCCGAGCATCATCGCAGCGAGTTGCAGCGCGCCGCGCAATTGTTGGTCAAGAATTTCCCCGATATTTCCGTGGAGCCCTATTTCGTCAACTTCGATGGAGTGTGGGAAGTCTTGCCTGAGAGCGCGCGCAAACTCGCCAAGGAACGCGCCAGCTAAATTCGATATGCACATTCGTGCCTCGCGGGTCGAGTTAATTACACCTTGTTGTTTAACAGCGCAGTGCATGGATTTCAGCCGTCCCTCCGGGACGGGGATCAGATGTTGGACCGGTTCCCGCCACTGAAGTGGCGGGCTATTTTCAGGCTGCCCTCCCTCCGGCATGGTGTCGTCGCGCGATCTTTTCTAGACCAGTTCTGCGACTCCATGGCCTCCGCTTCGTATCACCCGCCCATGTGACAGTTATCACCGACTCTCCGTACATCCCCCCTGCACACTGCTGAGCTATAGAAGTTCACGGCGCTACTTTGTCTGCGAAATATCCCGGACGAGAAACCGGGACGGGCCGTGCAGTGGGATGTGGGTTGCGCGCGGGATGCGGGCGACTAAAAAGCATTCATACATACGAAAGGAAATCCTCCCCCATGGTTACGCTGAAGAAGCTTGCGTCTGCCTGGTTCGTGATTGCCATCGTCTTCCTGATTCCTCTCATCGTCTGGTCATCCAGTCGCAACCCACCGCTGTCGCGAACAGGCGCGCCCGGCGAAAGCACGTGCGCGAGTTGCCATGGCGGCGGTATTGGCGGAGGACGAGTCACGATCGCTTCGGCGAGTGGCAACACGTATACCCCCGGTGTGACGCAGCACCTCAACGTGACTGTCAGCGACGCTAACGCCGCTGCATGGGGCTATGAGATGACGGCGGTGCAGGCGACGTCCACCTCGACGGGTGCGGGGGCTTTTGTTGCAACCGACACTGCCAGCAGCGTGCGCGCAAGTGGCACAAAAAGTTATGCGGAACAGGCGAATGATTTCGCCAACACGACCACCAGCCACACCTATGCAGTCGATTGGACTCCGCCCGCGACCAACGTGGGCAATGTCACGCTATACGCTGCCGGCCTTGGCGCCGACAACTCCGGCGACACTTCGGGCGACTCGGTCTACACGACCAATCTGACTTTGACGCCGACAGGATCGGGCACCGGCTTGAGCCTGAGCGCGAGCGCACTCACCTTCAATTATCAACTCGGAGGAACGGCGCCGGTCGCACAGAGTGTTTCGATAACGAGCACGGGGACGGCGTTGAGTTACACGATCGCGACGTCGGCGGCGTGGTTGACCGCCACGCCTACGAGCGGCACGACTCCGGGAAGCATCAGCGTTGGTGTGAATACTTCGGGCCTGGCAGTAGGAACTTACAACGGTTCCGTAACCGTCACCGCTACAGGAGCGAGCAACAGTCCGCAAACCATCGCTGTCACGTTCAACGTGACGTCTTCGACACCGAGTCTGACGCTGAGTCCAACTACGCTGACCTATTCCTACACGATCGGCGCCACGACGCCGGCTTCGCAGAATGTCTCAGTCACTAGCAGTGGCAGCGCTTTGAACTATACGGTGACAACGTCGGCCGCGTGGCTGACGGCGACGCCCACCAGTGGCACGACACCGGGAAGCATTAGCGTCGCAGTGAACACCTCGGGCCTGGCCGTCGGAACGTACAACGGCACGGTCACGGTCGCGGCGAGCGGAGCCTCCAATAGTCCGCGAACCGTTGCGGTCACGCTGAGCGTCACGTCTTCGACGCCGAATCTGACGTTGAGTCCAACCAACCTGAATTTTGCTTATCAGGTGGGCGGCACGACGCCAACGGCGCAGACGGTGACGACTGCGAGCAGCGGCAGCGCCTTGAGCTTCACAGTCACGACGTCGGCCGGATGGTTGACGGCGACTCCGGCGAGCGGGACCACGCCCAACTCCATCTCGGTTGGGATCAACACAAGCGGCCTGACGGCCGGATCGTACACCGGGACAGTCACGGTGACGGCGAGCGGAGCAGGGAACAGTCCGCAGCGCGTGAACGTCAACTTGACCGTGACGGCGGCGGGGCCTCCGAACCTCGTGCTGAGCCCGTCATCATTGACGTTCGGCTATCTGACCGGCGGCACGCTTCCGGCTGCACAGAACGTGAACATCTTGAGCAGCGGGACGGGGCTCAGCTACAGCGTCAGCACCACGGGTGCGTGGCTGTCGGTCACTCCAGTGAGCGGTAGCACGCCTGGTGTGTTGAGCGTCAGCCTGAATCCTTCGGGACTTGCGGTTGGAACTTACACAGGAACTGTGACCGTGACGGCGAGCGGGGCAGCGAATAGTCCTGTGAGCCTGAGCGTGACTCTGAATGTGACCGCGACTGCGCCGCGAATCCGGCTCAGTCCGGGCGCGTTCACGTTCAGCTACACGGCGGGAGGCTCGTTGCCGGCGGCACAGAATTTATCTGTGACGAGCGGTGGCGTGGCGCTCGGATTCACTGTGAGCACTTCGCCTTCATGGTTGAGCGCGACACCCACCAACGGCACAACGGGAGGAACTGTCAGCCTGTCAGTGAATCCTTCCGGACTGGCCGTTGGAAGTTATAGCGGCAGCGTTACCGTGACGGTGCCGGGGGCGTCGAACAGTCCGCAGAGCGTGGGGGTGACGCTGAACGTCGCGGCGCAGCCCAACCTCACTCTGAGCCCGGGCAGCTTGACATTCGACTATCACACCGGAGCAGGTGCACCTCCGACGCAAGGCGTGTCGGTGAACAGCAGCGGCGGCGCACTGAGCTATACAACCTCCACTTCGGTGGCGTGGCTTACGGCTTCGCCGGGAAGCGGAACTACGCCGGGCACAGTGAATATCGGCATCAATCCCAGCGGGTTGACTGCTGGCACGTACAACGGAACAGTGACCGTCACTTCTTCGGCAGCGGGGAACAGTCCGCAGAAAGTGAATGTGACCCTGACGGTCTCGGCTGGAGCGTCGAGTTTGTCGCTAAGCCCGTCTACGCTGTCGTTCTCTTATCAGAGCGGCGGATTCCTGCCATCCTCGAAAGCAGTATCAGTGGCCAGCAACGGAGCGGCTCTTAATTACACGGTCGGAACGTCGGCGGCGTGGCTGTCGGCTTCGCCAGCCGGCGGAACGACGCCTGGTTCGGTGAGTGTGAGCGTGAGCCCGAACGGACTCGCAGTGGGAACGTACACGGGCACGGTGACGGTCACCGCGTCCGGGGCGTCCAACAGTCCGCAGCAGGTGAGCGTGACATTGACGGTGACGGCAGCGGTTCCGAACTTGCGGTTGAGTCCGGGAGCGTTCACGTTCAACTACACCAGCGGCGGAGTTACTCCAGCCGCGCAGAACCTTACGATCAACACCACGGGATCGGCGTTGAGCTATACGGTGGCGGCGACTGGATCGTGGTTGAAGGTTGCTCCTACCAGTGGCACGACGAGTGGAACCGTCAGCGTTTCGGTGACGCCGACGGGGTTGGCCATCGGATCCTACAGCGGATCAGTGACGGTGACGTCGACGGGAGCGGGGAACAGCCCGCAGACGGTTGGGGTCACGTTGATCGTGAACGCAGCGGCGCTCAACATTCTTCAGGCGAGCGCGCGAACGCTCTCGTTGCAACAGGCGGTTGCGAGTGCGAGCGCCAGTTCCCTCAGCCAGAGTATTGGCGTGAGCAGCACCGGCAACCCGGTGCAATTCACGGCTGAGGCGCTGGGCGGGCCGTGGCTATCGGTGACTCCATCCGGCGGCACGACTTCCGGAGAAGTCACGGTAACGGCGGCACCGGAAGGTCTGGCGAAAGGAAAGTACGCCGGACAGGTCCGGTTGTCGGCGCCCGGCATGAATAGCGTGACCGTGCCGATCACGTTCACAGTGGCCGGCGACGATTCAGTCGCGAAGCCGACGGCGAGCACGTATCTCCATGACCCGAAGAACACGGGCGCAGTGGCGGCGGAGTGGGTGCATGGGGCCGGCGTTCCGGCCGACGATTCTGAGGACCGGACCAATGAAGGACTGGTGCTTGTGAACAATGCAGCTGCGGGCAGCAAGGCGCGCGCCGGCGTGAAACTCCAGAACGTGGAGGGAAGCGTCGTGAGCGTGCTGGGCTTCGACATCCGCCAGGGCAGCCTGTGCACACTGAAGGGACCGCGCTTTGTGGTGGTCACTTCGGACGGTGTGGTGCACACGCTGGGTGGATGCGGTCTGGCGAATGCGCAACCGGCACCGGCCAAAGGCTGGCAGCGGTTCGGCTTCGACCCGACGAAGGCTGTGCCGGCGATTGCTCCGGATTCGACGATCAAGTCCATCGCATTGGTGCTTGAGGATGGACCGGATGCCGACGGCGGAATGGTCGTGCTCGACAATATCAACGTGAACGGAAACTTCGTGGGGCACGAGTAACGGAAGTCTTTTCGCAAAATCACCGGCCTGCTTCTGCGGAAGCGGGCCGTTTTTTTGGTGAGAGTGTTTGCAACTTTGGGAAAGCTTTTAACCGCCAAGGTCGCAAAGAAAACCCGCTAAGGTCGCGAAGGGATTGTGTTGATGCTTACTTGGGGTCGAGGCGAAGTGTGTAGCGCTCTGGAAGCCGGGTCACCTAGCGCTCTGGCGCTAGAGGGTCACGCACGTTCCGTTTTCTCGGTCACTTCGCGGAGAAATATAGTCTGTCCGACCGCCAGCCGGCCGATGCGGGTGACCGTGCCGTAGACGCCCGCGGTGTTCTCGTGCACACGGACGACCGCCTTCAGCATTTCTGGCGCAGGACGTGCTGAGTCGGGATCGAGGTTCAGCATCGAGCAGCGGACGTCGCGCAATGTGACGGTGACGGCAGGGGTATCATCTCCCTCGCCGAATGAGAGAATGCCGCCCACCCATTCGTCCTCCTGGAAGGGAAGTGCTCGGAGTGCACGAATCACAACATTCGGACGAAATCGTCTCACGTCCGGACTCTGCCCTGCGAGACGACTGATCTCGCACACCGTATCGAGAGCGATCACCGAGATGCTCGCTTCGTCGAAGATGCCATGCTTCAACTGCATCATCTGTACGGGAGCCCCGTAACGTCGTGCGATGTCGGCATCCAATGCCTCGCTGAAAACGGGCAGTGCTTCGCCATCGGGCGTGCGAATGTGCGTAGGGAGTATTCCCTGCGCGCCGTCTTCACGGTGCGGAGCAAACCGGAGCAGGTCGGGAAGCGTACTGGCGGTGAGCCAGGGAAACTCGCTGTGGTCATTCAAGCCGGCGGAATGCCATGCGCCTGTCACCCTCGAGGCCGTGCCAGCCCAGATTGGCTTGCTCGAGTGGCTCGCCACCCATGGACTTCACGGGATAGCGGAAGAGTGCCTCCACCTGTCCGATTTCTATTAGCATGCTCGAACCGAGTCCCTCCACTTAGAACCCGGAAAATGAGTGTAACGGGGAAGCGAGACGATTGGGTAGCGACAGGGGGGGCCGACGGTTTTCGTTGCAATTGGATACTCAAGGAAAACGAAGCAATTGTCCGAGAGTTCGGATTTCGGAGATTCGGCTGACGCCGTTGTCGTCTTGCTTATAGGTCACGCCCTCAACCTGGCCGCCCTCGGAGGGCGCTATCTCAACCTGGCTTGTGCTTAGGAGATGCTCGATGTTGACTCCGTTATTGGGGAACACATACACCTGTCCCTGGTTCGGCGCTTCGGTCAGAACGATGAGCTGACAGGAGCCGGGCTTAATGTCGACTTTCCCCATGCGGACTTTGCGATCCAGAAGAAGAGGTGTCTGATGCCCAGTACCGGTTGCGAGTGCCTGTCTCAGTCTCTCCCACTCGCTCTCCAGATTTTTCCATTCCTTGCCGGTCGACGTTCGCAACTGCGTTACGAACGACTCATAGTCTTTTCGATCCAGCCGGAACTGCACTTCCTGATCGGCGCCAGTCTCGCTCCACAAGATACTAATGTAGGCGTATTTCGACTTGATGGGGTAAGTGGCAGCCATCACGGGAAGACCAAAGGGAAGAAATATCAAGGTGTAGGGGCTGAGTTGTGCGAGCCCACCCCAGGCCGCCACCTGATTGCGCGTCACCGTATGCTCGGAGGTCAAACTGGAAGAGAGCGCAGTGATCGTAGTGGCGGGGATGGAGAACTGCCTGCCTTTCTTGCCGGCAAAGATCAACTGGTCCGTGCCGATCGTGATCTGGACGCGACTGCCTACGGCAAAAGGCGCAGATCCTGCCTGATAGAGCACCTTCCATCGACCTGGCTGTGCGGAAGGTGCGCCCGTTGGGGATTGAGCTGTCAGATAAACGTTGCCCGCCAGAAGCATCAGCAGGGCCACTTGCGTTGCTCGAGACAGAAGGTTGCGGTCACTCGCCATCAGATTTTTCCAGAATGACAAGGATGCCGTCATCGGCGGCCACCATCTTCGCTACATGGAAAGCGCTAAGTTCGGGGCTATTGAGCTGCTCTGCCAACTCCGGAAGCTTGAATGTGGTGATGAATTGATATTCGTAATGTGTGGAACTGCCGGGAGCTTTCTCCATGACGAAGGGCGATGCGGGCGCGCTCAGCGGCAGGAATCGAAAGCCTTGCTGGCCGAGGCGCGTTAGATCGGCGCCTTCCACTTTGGACATGTTCGCTCGAAACGAGATCGGTGGCCCCTGGTTTCTGGGCTTAAGCACCACGTACTGGTAAGGTGCCGCGGGAGAGACGGATTCTTCCATCGCGAGGATCATCTGCATGGAAGACCCGAAGAAATCAACCACGCGCGCGCCCTGAGCTGCCAATTTGCGCAGCTGTTTCTCCGGCAAATTGCTGCGTATAACGTTATTCTGTGGAAATGTGAACCGGTGATGGGAAGTCGCGGCAAGCTGCTCTGGCGGACTTGCAGGCGGGCGGCCTAGCTCTACTGCCCTCTCAAAAATTGGCCACATGTTGGCCGCTCCGACCCAGTGATATCCGGCCGCGAGCAAGCCGGATATCTCATCCTGGTTGAAGTAGCCGAAAGTGCCCGCGGAGGTGAGAGCATACTCGTAATGCTGGTGGGAATCTGAATTTGATTCCATCAGGGCAAAAGCTGAGAGCTCAGAGCTGGGCCCGAACATCGTGCGCAAGCGATAGGCTTTGGCGCCGGCGGCATTCAGTCGTTCCGCAAGCCCTGCTTTTATCTTTCCGCCGGTTTCGTATTTCTTTGTGGCGTGCACCGGGATCGAAAGATAGTTGTAGTGCGCGGACGCGTCCTGGACGCGCTCCATGATGGCGGCAAGAGTTCCACCCGATGCGGAACTTAGGGCGGTCAGGCGATATCCTTGACCGGCGGTATCGTTTACTTTTTCCAGGAAGGTTGCAGGGTCGACCAGCTGAAGGAGATGGTAGCGAGATGGTTGATCTGGAGTTAGTGGTTGCGCCGGTCCTACCTGCGCAGCAGGGAGGAGAATGACGGCCAGTAGTAGACTGACGATCTGCTTCACGAACGCCCCCCAAAGCGATCATGCGACGGCGATGTCCCATCAGCCGCTGGAATTCATCGCAACACAATCTTCCCGGGCGCGAACCTGAACGATTCCGACAAACCCAAAAGCAAGCTTGATCACAACACGATGCAATTGTAGCCATCCTGTCAACTGAAAGGTGCGCTGGTTTCGTGTCGTGCCTGTTCGATTTGCTGCCAAAAGGGAACGCGTTCAAAACTTTGGATCGTTCGGGTCTCAATCGCGCACGGACGGCTGCACAGATCACAAGCAACCCTGCTTTTCGGATGTCACTTTCCCTGGCTGGCGGGTGGCACGATTCCGTTCATCCGCAAATACTCCACCATCTGTCCATAGTGATTGAAGGCGTGGGCGACGCCGAAGGTGGCGAGGTGCAGGCGCGTGGATTTGCCGTGTTCGGGCGTCTGCAGCATGTTTTCGGTGGTCAACGATGGCGGCGGCTTTGTGACCCAGGGCGAAGGAATCTTTGAGGAACGCCAGGATGTCGGCTTTGGTCTTGATGTCTTCTGGGCCGTTCCCGTCCTTGAGGTTGGCGGGAAGCTTGTCTCCGGTGAGCCCGGACCAGAGGAAATAGTTGGAGGCCGCGATGTGCTTGACCTGCACGGCAAACGAGCGCACACCTTTGTAGTTGGCGCCCGGCAGGTTCAGGCTCTCGGGCGAGAAATTGAATTTGTCTTCGGGCATGGCCTCGGCCGCATCGAGGACTTGCTTTTCGATGGCGCTGATTTCGCGGTCGATGGCGGATGCGAGAGTTGGGGTAGGCTGTGCGGCGGGCGGGGCAGTCTGTGTGGCTTGACCGAGAGCGCCGGCTGCGAGGATGAGCATGGCTGAGACGATGCGGAGTTTCATGGGAGTGGCCTCCTTTGGCTGCGGGTTAGACGGAGGATTGGTTTCGAGGTTTGGGTTTAATTTCAGAATTAGAGACAGCGGCTGAAGCCGCTATTGAGGCGGGCCGGTTACGGCGCCTGAAGGCGCGCCCTGATACGAACCTGGGCGGACTTCAATGTCCGGCGGCTTGCTGGCGAGTTAGTTCCGTTCGGAACGCCTGTTCGCGATCATCCACAAATTCCTTGTAGCCCTGCGGATCGATGAACGGGTTTGCGTCCCGAGTCATGCGGGGATACTTCGATTCCAGGTCGTAGTAGCTTCCGTGGGCACCTAGAAAGACGTCGCAGTGCAGCGCGTGCAGCACCCGAAAAGTCTTCTCGAAGTCGCGGGCCATCTGTGGATACTCCGGGTCGTTGACGAGCTTGTATCCCTCGTTCACGTTGGCGCTGCCCACGATTACTACGTCGTAACTTTTGCCGCCTTCGTTGACCTTCATCGTCCACGTGGTGCAGCCCTTGGTGTGGCCGGGCGTCAGGTGGGCGGTGAGCACGCTGTCGCCCAGGGTTACGGTGTCGCCGTCGTGCAGGACACGATCGACTTTCGTGGCGGGATACTGCATTCCGGGAGCGTGGCTGTAGAAGAAATCCTTCTGGCCGCCCGACTCGACCACGGGAACATCGGCGTCCATGACCATGTACTTCGCGCCGGTCAATTGCTTGATGCGCGCCGCGCCTGCGTCGTGATCGTAATGCGCGTGGCTGATCAGCAGAATTTTGATGTCGCTGAATCGAAACCCGAGTTTCTCGACGCTCTGCTTAATCATGGAAAGGGAATCGTCCAGGCCGGCGTTGATCAGGATGTGGCCGCGGGGAGTTGTGACCAGATAGATGCCGAGACTCTTGCTGCCCACGAAGTAGATGTTGCCGATCACATGATGGGCTGGAAACGGCGCGAGGAAATCCGATCCCGTCGTCGGGGATGGTGGTGCGTGTTGCGCGCACACGGTGGCACAGGTGAGTATCAGCAACACAAATCCGAAAGACGTGTTCCTCATGGGCAAGAAGTTTACGGGAATGCTCGATGTACCTAAAGTGTGTCGGGAGATTCGCTGGTTAGAAAATTGAGGAGTGACTCAATGACTGCAACGGCGATATTACCCAATCGATAATTTGTTTGGGCACGGCTTTCGCCTTCTATTTCATCTGTTTTTCCAACTTTTTCACTAAGCGTTCCCCTACGCTGTCGAAGCCGGTTAGTAGCCCGCCCCATTGATGGGAGTCAGCCCAAAGATTCTCTTCAGTCTTAGGATCGATCACCGTCAGAAATGCGTAACGAACCGGGGCCAACTTGTTGAAAGTGGGGGCAGGGTCCATAACAATGTTTCCGTTAGGGTCGATGGTGCCAGTCTGGCCCCCTGAAATAGCGATTTGCCCTCCCTTGTAGGGCTGGGCGGAAAGCAGGATTATTAGGTCAGCCTGCTTTTGTTCGGTAACGATTTGAAATCGTCCCCACTTCTTGAGTTGCGCCAACGCTTTCTCCCCGACATGGGCAGCACCCGTTCGGTCCTCAAAGTAAACGGACTTAGCCGTTAGAAGTTTCGGCGCTAGGTTGGAATATTTGTGGTCTTGAGACGCGGTAGGGGTTACTAGAGCCGCAACAATCAATGCTGCGATTAGGTATCTGGAGGCTCCCACTACGCTACCCCCGGTCGACTGCACAACAGTACGCCCGCTACACCGACGGCTCAACTTGGGAGCGCGCGCCGAATCTCCAATCAGAGATAACTGGGGAAAACAGGCCATTGGACTCAAAACCCAAGTGATGGGATCTGCGTGACGTCCAAATTGCAATTGGAATTACAAGGACCAAGCCGCCCAACTTCTGCCGGACGCTAATTTTCCGAATCCGAATCATTCTTCGGTGCGAACGGCAACTCTTCCGTAGCTTCTTCGCCCCAGTCGAGCGAGAGAGTGCGGGTGGTGGTTTCGATCTGGTTGATTTCGGGGATTTCTTCCGTGATGGCGGCGCCCAGTTCGGGGAACTTGCGGGCCGTGACCATGACGCGGCTTTCCATCGAGCCCGCGGCTTTGTTGTAGGCGTCCACCGCGCGGTCGAGGCCTTTGCGCAGGTTGTCCATGTGGACCGACATGCTGCGCAGGCGGTCGTGGAGTTCCTTGCCCAGCATGCTGATCTGCTGCGCGTTGCGGGCTAGCTTTTCCTGATTCCATCCGTAGGCTACGGCTTTCAGCAGGGCGATCAGCGTGGTGGGCGAGGCCACGATCACGCGCTGGCTCACGCCTTGCTCGATGAGGGCCGGGTCTTGTTCGAGGGCGGCGCTGAAGAATGTTTCGCCGGGCAGGAACATCACAACGAATTCGGGCGTCGATTCGAACTGCTCCCAATAAGACTTGGCCGCGAGTGCGCGCATGTGCTCGCGGACCTGGCGGGCGTGCTCGCCGATTTTCACGCGGCGCACTTCGTCGTCGGTGGCTTCGACTGCTTCGAGATAGGCCTGCAGCGGCGTCTTGGCGTCGACCACGATGTTCTTGTTGCCCGGCAGCTTCACGATCAGGTCGGGACGCAGGCGGCCGTCGCTGGTTGTGACCGTGACTTGTTCATCGAAATCACAATAGGGTTGCATGCCCGCGATTTCGACCACGCGCCGCAACTGAATTTCTCCCCACCGTCCGCGCACCGATGGCGTGCGCAGCGCTTTCACCAGGTTGCCGGTTTCGGCTTGCAGAGCCTTCTGCGTTCCGATCAGCGACTGCACCTGCTCAGTGAGCGCGCCGTAGGCCTGGCTGCGATCTTTCTCGATCTGCTGGATCTGGCTGTCGACTTTGTTGAGCGAGTCTTTGATCGGGGCGACGAGATTCTCCACAGCTTTTTGGCGGGACTCGAGATCGCCCTTGGCTTCGCTTTGAAAGCGCTCGAGGCTGGTTTTCGCGAGTTGCAGGAACGACTGGTTATTGCTTTTCAGGGCTTCGGAAGCAAGGGCCTGGAAGGCTTCGCGCAATTCTTCGCTGGCGCGGTCGATCAAATCGAGTTTTTCGACCGACGACTTCCGTTCGTGCTCGAGCGTGGATTGCAGTCCGGCGGCCTGTTCGCGCAGGCGGGACTGGGCCTCCTGCTGGCGGGCGAGGTCCTCGCGGGCGACGCATAAGTCCTTTTCCGTCATTGCCAAACGGGCGTCCCGCGCGGCGTTGCGGGCGCGCAGCCAAAACCAGGCAAGCGCGCTGCCAAACAGCACACCCAGAAGAACAGCGGTCCCTTGTCCGATGGCCATTGGTAATTAGATGTCTCCGATTCTAGGGGCTAGAGTGGCTGTGAAGAAAGCAAATTTGTAGCGCTTCCCCTTTAGACCCACCCCCCACGGGTCCAGCGCGCGTAGGTCGAACTCCTATGCTGCGTGCTCTGATTACCGTCTTGCTGGTGTTCGTGACCAGCGCATCACCGGAGCAAGCCAAGGTCAAGCCGGCGGCCTCCAAGAGTCCTGATCGTCCCTTTGCCTCGGATTCCCAGCCCTCCCCGGATTTCGATGAACAGGCCGAACAGCAACTGCTGGAGATGGCGAACAAGTCCCGCGCTGAAGCGGGCGCCCCTCCCCTTACATTCGATGACGGGCTGATCCAGGCGGCACGCGCGCACGCTGCGGCCATGGCGCGCGAGCAGCAACTCTCGCATCAGCTGAACGGCGAGCCCTCCCTTCCGCATCGTTTGTCGGCGGCGAGCGTGCTGCACCTGGACCATGCCGGTGAAAATGTCGCGCAGGACTTCACGGCCGATTCGGCACACGCGCACCTGATGTTATCCCCGCCGCACCGGGAGAACCTGCTCGACACCAACTACAACGTGGCAGGCTTTGGCGTGTTTCGCAGCGGAGGCCGGTTATACGTAGTAGAAGATTTCGGACACAGCCTGCCGGCGTACACGCCCGAGCAGACAGAAAATGCGATCGCAGAAGCTATTAGTCGCGCGCGGCGGGCGGCGCATCTGCCGGCCCTGACGCGGGCTACGGACGCCGCGTTGCGTCCGGCGGTCTGCACGATGGCGCAGCAAGACCGGCTGGGCACGCGCTCGATGCACGAGCTGGCGCAGCGTTATTCGATGGTGAGCTATACGAACATGCATCCGGAAATTTTGCCGGTGAATGCGACCAAGGTGATTGAGAACCGCGCCATCAAAAACGTGGCCGTGGGGGCCTGTTACGCGCGGACGGATACCTATCCTAGCGGAGTGTATTGGATTGGCCTGGAACTGTATTAGGGGAGCCGGGCATGGCAGCTCCTGAAGGGGGCGTTTGGGGCGGCCAGGGGCGGCATCGCTGAAGCGATGCCCTGATACGAACCATTTACATAACGTTCTTGCCGAGCACGGCAGTCTGAGATCGCGCTAGACCTGATATCATCCGGCTCTCACGCTCTCGACTAGTTTGGTTCCGCAGGCATTTTTCGAGTACTTCTGATCATTTCTGGGAAAGGGCACATCAGGTTAAGATTAGCCATGGCCAAGAAAACTGGAATGAGTGATTCGTCCCTCTGGATACTTGCGGTAGTTTTAGTGGCTGTTGCGGCTTGGATGTATTTCAAGTAGGCAGCTCTCAGTTCTCAGTTGCCAGTTCTCAGTTGGATTCGCAAGCGGTCTTGTGAGCTGAGGACATCATCGGAAGCGGCGAGGCACGGGCCGATCGTGCGTTGAGCGCGAAGACACCGGTCTATGCGGCTCTCAGGCTGTCCCTGCCGTGTGTTTGTGCTACCCTCGATGGCAAAGCCTCTCCCCGCCCACTTCGCCATTTCCTATGAAAGCTGCGCCCCGCATTCGCATTGGTACGGCCGGGTGGTCCTATAAGGACTGGGAGGGCGTTTTCTACCCGCCGGAAGTCCAGCGCAAGAAGGTGCATGCGCTGGAATACCTCGCGCACTTCTTTGACGTGGTGGAGATCAACACATCGTTCTACGGACATATCCGCCCGGAGCTCGCGCGCTTGTGGGTGCGCAAGGTGGCGTGGAATCCGAATTTCGTTTTTACCGCGAAGCTGCACCGGTCGTTCACGCATTCGCCGATGGCGGTAATGGAGCCGACTTCAGCAGCGTCGATCCGGCCGACAGACGAGGACGAAGCAGCGGCGCGCGAAGGCCTGGACGCGATTGCCGGGGAAGGCAGGCTGGGCGCGTTGCTGATCCAGTTTCCGGTGTCATTCAAGAACACCAGCCTAAACCGTGAGTACCTGGAGCGGCTGCTGCGGCAATTTATCGAGTATCCGCGCGTGGTCGAGGTGCGGCACGACAGCTGGGATAACGCGGACACCTTGGCGTTGTTTGCCAGGCAGAATGTCGCGTTCTGCAATATCGATCAGCCGACGCTGGGCCGGTCGCTAGCGCCTACGGAACATGTGACGGCTCCGCTCGGCTACGTGCGCCTGCACGGCCGCAACTACAAAGACTGGTTCAACAGCGACGACCGCAACGACCGCTACAACTATCTTTACAGTGAAGACGAGCTGGGCGGATGGAAAGACAAGATCGAATCCGTCGCCGAGAAGGCGGAGACCACTTACGTCATCACGAACAATCATTTTCAAGGACGCGCCGGAGTGAACGCTTTGGAGTTGAAGTCAATGCTCAGCGGGCAGCGCGTGAAGGCTCCGCCGGAATTGCTGACGACTTATCCGGAGTTGAGGAAATTTGCCGATCCGGACCATGAGGCGGCGGATCCGAATTTGTCGCTGCTGGCGTGAGGGTGAATTCACCACAGAGACACAGAGAGAGCCTCGGGATTCCGATCCCCGTTGACCTGAACATTGTGTGAGGAGCAAAATGATTTCCACGAAAGAAGCCCGCTTCGCCACCCGGGTTTCGAGTGCTGTTCCGCCCTGTTCGGCTCTCGTTTCAGTTGTGAAGGAATAAAACCACAGAGAAAGATACCCGTCCATCTTTCCACCAAGCCCAGCCGAAAGATCATAGGAGGAATTCATGGCAACGTTGAGAGTAGCGGCAAAACCAGAAGTCGCACCAAATAGGGTGGCGCAAATTTCTAAACCAGGAGGCGATTTCGAAATCGTCGAGCGCGCGATTCCCGTGCCGAGCGCAGGACAGGTGCGCATCAAGGTGCAGGCCTGTGGTGTCTGCCACAGTGATGTGCTCACGAAAGAAGGCTTGTGGCCTGGGATTGAGTATCCCCGTATTCCGGGGCACGAAGTCGCGGGCGTTGTTGATGAAGTGGGCGCCGGCGTTTCGGCGTGGAAGAAGGGGCAGCGGGTCGGCGTTGGCTGGCATGGCGGGCAGGACAACACGTGCCGGGAATGCCGGCGTGGCGATTTCCGCAATTGCCGCAACGTGAAAGTTTGCGGGATCAGCTATGACGGTGGTTACCAGCAATACATGGTGGCTCCCGTGGAAGCTCTGGTCGCGATCCCCGACGGTCTTAAGGACGCTGAAGCCGCGCCGTTGCTATGCGCAGGGATTACGACGTACAACGCGCTGCGGCACAGCGGCGCGATGCCGGGCGACGTAGTTGCCGTGCAGGGCGTTGGCGGGCTTGGTCATCTCGGAATTCAATTCGCGAACAAGTTTGGTTACAGAGTGGTGGCGATCGGGCGCGGTCCCGAGAACGGAGCGCTCGCGAAGAAACTCGGAGCCACTGTGTATATCGACAGCCAGGCGACGAATGCGGCCGAGGCATTGCAGAAGATGGGCGGGGCGCGGGTGATTCTGGCGACGGCTCCCAATTCGAAAGCGATGTCGGCACTGATCGACGGGCTGGGGCCGAACGGGGAGCTCATGGTGATCGGTGCGAGTCCCGATCCCATCGAGGTCACGCCTCTCCAACTCATTCTCGGAAGCAGGACGATTCAGGGTTGGGCTTCGGGAACGCCCGCAGATTCCGAGGACACACTGAACTTCGCCGAACTGAGCGGAGTGCGGCCGATGATCGAGACTTATCCACTTGAAAAGGCCGGCGAAGCGTTCGCCCGCATGATGAGCGGCAACGCGCAGTTCCGGGTGGTGCTGACGATGTAGGGTTGCACATTAGAAGAAAGTTGGCCCACATATTCGCGAAGGGCGAATGTGTGGGCCATTAGAGTTTTTGAGACGTTAGTGAGCTTCCTCCCAAGATTCAAGCGGCAGGTGCGGCTGCGGCTGCGGCTCTGAGCCCGGAGACGAAGTCGAGAATATCGGCGTTGATCTGATCTGCGTGAGTAGTTGGCATGCCATGCGGGAAGCCGGGATAAAACTTCGACTTCGCGTTTTTCAGCAGCTTCGCGGAAAGCGGGCCGGCGTCGGCGAACGGAACAATCTGGTCATCTTCCCCGTGCAACACCAGCGTGGGCACGACGATTCGCTTGAGATCTTCCGTAAAGTCTGTTTCAGAGAAGGCTTTGATGCAGTCATACTGGGCCTTGATTCCGCCCATCATGGCCTGGCGCCACCAGTTATCTCGGATCCCTTGAGAGATCTTCGCGCCTGGGCGGTTGTAGCCGTAGAAGGGAAGCGTGAGGTCCTGATAAAACTGTGCGCGATGGAAGCCGGTGCCTTCGCGAATCTGGTCGAAGACCTCGATTGGCGATCCGCCTGGGTTTTTTTCAGACTTGATCATGACGGGAGGAATTGCGCTGATGAGAATGGCAGCTGCAACCCGTCCCTTGCCGTAGCGGGCGACATAGCGAGCGACCTCGCCGCCTCCTGTGGAATGGCCAATGTGGATGGCGTCTCTCAGGTCGAGCTTCTCGACCAGTTCGGCGACATCCGCTGCGTACGTGTCCATCTCGTTTCCGGTCACTGTCTGGGTGGAGCGACCGTGTCCGCGCCGATCGTGGGCGATGACGCGGTAGCCGCGCTCGAGGAAGAACATCATCTGCCCGTCCCAGTCGTCCGCCGAGAGCGGCCAACCGTGATGAAAAAAGAGAGGCTGGCCTGTTCCCCAGTCTTTGAAGAAAATCTGCGTGCCGTCTTTTACGGTAATGGTGTCCATCGGTCTTCTCCTGTGTGTCGGTTCAGGGGTTGATGGGAGGGCTTGCTGATCCGCGCTTGACACTTTGTTGCAGTGCTTCCTATCGCGTGCTAACGACAAACCCAGTTGAGTGTTCGAGGTGAGACGGTTTGGGCTACTTTAGCACCGGTTGGAGGGGAGTGCACGCCGGTGAGGGGTGGGTTTGGGTGGATATTCGAGGGTGCATCGTGACCCGCGAAAAAAGCAGATCCTTCGCTTCGCTCAGGACGACGAATTATTTTTGGAGGCCGTTACTTCGCCGCCACTTCCACCTTCGCCGCGTAGTGCGACTCGACGTACTCGTCCAGAATCGCGATGAACTCGGCGACGATCTTGTCGCCTTTCAGCGTGGTGAACAGGCGGCCATCGACGTAGACCGGGGCCTTCGGTTCTTCGAAGGTGCCGGGGAGTGAGATGCCGAGGCTGGCGTGCTTCGATTCGCCGGGGCCGTTGACTACGCATCCCATCACGGCGACTTTCATTTCTTCGACACCGGTGTAGCGGTCTTTCCAGATGGGCATCTGCTCGCGCAGGTAGGTCTGGATCTGTTCGGCCATTTCCTGGAAGAAGGTGCTGGTGGTGCGTCCGCAGCCCGGGCAGGCCGTGACTTGCGGCGTAAAGCTGCGGATGCCGAGCGACTGCAGAATCTGCTGGCCGACGCGGACTTCTTCGGTGCGGTCGCCGCCGGGTGCGGGCGTGAGCGAGACGCGGATCGTGTCGCCGATGCCTTCCTGCAGAACTACGCCCAGGGCGGCGGCGGAGGCGACGATGCCTTTCGCGCCCATGCCGGCTTCGGTGAGTCCGAGGTGCAGGGGGTAGTTGCAGCGCGCGGCGAGCGAGCGGTAGACGTCGATCAGGTCCTGCACGCCGCTGACTTTCGCGCTGAGAATAATCTGGTCGGGACGCAGGCCGTATTTTTCCGCTAGCGCGGCGGAGTTCAGCGCGCTCACGACCATGGCTTCCATGGTGACTTCACGAGCGTCTTTGGGCTCGGGCAGCAGGGAATTCTCGTCCATCATCTTGGTGAGCAGGGCGCTGTCGAGCGAGCCCCAGTTCACGCCGATGCGTACCGGCTTCTGATTCTTGACGGCGACTTCGATCATGGTGCGGAAGTTGTCGTCGTTCTTGCGGCCCACGCTGACGTTGCCGGGATTGATGCGGTACTTGGCGAGCGCGCGGGCGCACTCGGGATACTTCGTCAGCAGCAGATGGCCGTTGTAATGGAAGTCGCCGATGATGGGGACGCTGAATGCCTTGCTTGTCGAGTTGGTCGACGATCGGGGCGACGGCGGCCGCGGCGTCTTCGTTGTTGACGGTGACGCGGACGAGTTCTGAGCCGGCGCGGGCGAGGGCGGCGACCTGCTTGACGGTCGAGGGAATGTCGGCCGTGTCGGTGTTGGTCATCGACTGCACCACGACCGGGGCGTCGCTACCGACGCGCACACCGCCGATGGTGGCCGTAACTGTCTTTCTGCGCTGAATTTGGGCCATGGGAAAGTCTATTTTACCATGCGGCAGAAGGGTGGTCTGCGCCCGAAGGGCGACTGAGAATAGCCCGCCACTTCAGTGGCGGGGCGTCCGGCATTCGACTTCCGTCCCGGGTGGCGGTTGAAAGGTGGGCAGAGATTTCAAGCGTCCTTCCAGGACGCCCACGGTATTTTGGGGGCTACCCGGCGCTGAAGCGCCGGGCTATTTTCGGGCGTCCCTTCAGGACTTTGTGCCTGAGAAGAGATTCCACTTCGCTGCCGCAAAACTCTCAAATAGACCACCACAGAGGACACCGAGTTACACAGAAGAATTGATCTCCCTCTGTGTTTCTCCGTGTCCCCTGTGGTTAAAGGTCTGACTCTCAGCTTCCTAGCGGCCAGCGCTTGGCGATGTCGTTGTAGATCACCGTCACAGCGAACAGCACCAGGAAGACGAATGCTGCCTGGTAGATGCGTTCCTTGATCTGCAGGCTGATGTCGCGGCGCATGAGGCTTTCGATCAGCAACAGCAGGATGACTCCGCCATCGAGAATTGGAATCGGCAGCAGGTTGAAGATGCCCAGGTTCAGGCTGATGCCTGCGGTCAGGCCGAGCAGCGGGGTCCAGCCTTTTTCGGTGACGGCGTGGCCGATGGCACTGCCGATGCCGATGGGGCCTTCTACCTGGCGCATCGAAACTTTCGCCTGCGCCATCTTCTGGATCAGTTCCAGCAGAACCAGCGAATATCTCTTGTTGTCTTCGAGCGAACGCTGCAATGCGGGAATGAGAGAGAGCTGGCCGACTTTCATGCGCGCCGTGCTCTCGAAGCCCACGCGATAGCGCTTGGTCTTGTCTTCGGCGTCGGCGAGTACGGGCTGCAGCTTGAACGTCAGGTGCTTGTCACCGCGCAGCACATCAACGTCGACGACCTGATCTTTTGTTTCCTGAAGATTGTCGATGAGTGCATCGATCACGCGAACCGGCTTGCCGCTAACGGCAACGATCTCGTCGCCTTCTTTCAGGCCCGCCTTCGCGGCGGGCATTCCGGGATCCACGTCAGCCACTACGATGGATTGTTCAGGGCTCCATCCCGCCGAGCCCACTTCCGAGCTGGTGATCGGCTTGGGAGTAATGGTCTTCTCGAGAATCTGTCCGCCTCGATTGATGGTGATCGGTAGCCCTTCGTTGGGGCTGAGCATGACTTTCAGGCCGATCTGTTCCCAGGTCGGGTTTTCAATGCCGGCAATGCGCGTGATGCGGTCGCCCGGCTGCAAGCCAATCTGCGCTGCGGCTGAGCCGGTTCTCACGTAGGCGATCACGCCCGGCTGATCGACGAAGGCCGGGTACTCGTAATGCACCATGTAGACCAGGGTCAGCAGCCCGACGGCGAGCACAATGTTCATGAACGGGCCGGCGATGGCGATCACGAAACGCTGCCAGCGCGGGTGCGAGAGAAATTCGCCCGGGTCGCCCGTGCGCTCGTCCATGGGGTTCTCGCCCGACATCTTCACGTAGCCGCCCAGGGGGATGGCGCTGATGCGATAGTCGGTTTCACCCCGGCGGAAGCCCAGCAGGCGCTTGCCGAAGCCGATGGAGAAGACCTCCACGCGGACCTTGAAAAATTTGGCCGCGGCGTAGTGTCCCCATTCGTGAATGAGGATCATTACGCCCAGGACAATCGCCATCGTCACCGCGGTTAGCAAAAAGTGCGCCATAAATTCTTGATTACTCCCCCTGACAGGAAACGGAAGCGGCGTGCGGCATGGGGGACCTACCGCGAACTTCGTCTACGCGTTCTTGGGCAACGCGCCGCGCTTCCAGGTCTGTCGCAAGCACCTGATGAATAGATTCCATTTTCCCAGTTTTTGTTGCAGAAAGCACGTCTTCGATAATCCTGGGAATTTCATCGAAGCGAATTTGTCCATCCAGGAAAGCGGCGACGGCAACCTCGTCGGCGGCGTTCAGCGCGACGGGTTTTGCCCCGCCCGCCTCGGCCGCTTCATAGGCCAGCCCCAGACATCTAAATTTCTGCATGTCTGGCGGGTAGAAGTCCAGCTGTCTTAAGTCCATGACCGGGAAGCGGAGATCTGATTGAATTCGCTCGGGATAGGTCAGGGCGTAGAGGATGGGGAGCCGCATATCGGTCACCGAGAACTGAGCAAGTATGCTGCCATCGACGAACTCGACCATGGAATGGATCGTAGACTGTGGATGGACAATGACTTCCACCTGATTCGCAGGTACATCGAACAGGCGGCAGGCCTCGATCACCTCAAAACCCTTGTTCATTAATGTTGCCGAGTCGATGGTGATGCGCTTCCCCATCTTCCAGGTAGGATGATTTAGGGCCTGGTCGATGGTAATCGAGGGAAACTCTGATTTCGGCGTTTTCAGAAACGGACCGCCCGAGGCCGTCAGCCAGATGCGCTGGACTTCTTCCATCCGGCCGCCGCGCATGCACTGGTGCACCGCGTTGTGTTCGCTGTCGATGGGAAGCAGGGGCTTACCTTGCTTGCGGGCCTCGGCGGTGATGAGTTCGCCGGCGGCTACCAGACATTCCTTGTTGGCCAGGCCGACCGTCTTGCCGGCCTTCACGGCTTCGTAGGTGGCTTCGAGGCCGGCGACGCCCACGATCGCGCTGACTACGAAATCAACTTCGGGATGGGTGGCGACTCGTACGGTGTCCTGCTGGACCGTGCACGACTTCTATCTCGTGGTGAAGACCTTTCGCTTTCAGCTTGCTGCGCAGGGATTCGGCGTCGGCTTCACGGGCGACCGAGAGAACGCGCGGCTTCCAGCGCACGGCCTGGTCGAAGGCGGCTTCGAGGTTCGATCCGGCGGCGAGGGCGACGATCTGGAATCGATCCGGATAGGATTCGGCGACGCTGAGAGTGCTCCGGCCGATGGAGCCGGTGGAACCCAGAATGGCGATGCGTCGCATGGGAATCTTTATCTTACGCGGGAGCAGGGGAGCGTGCCAGCTACACGATGGTGCTATGGGAAGCCGGGGCGTTACAGGGGGAAGATTCGGCAATTTGGTAATTGGGGAATTTAGTAATTGAGTAATTGAGCAGGCGCGTCGCGTTTCGTTGGATTTCCAATTTCTCAATTACCAAATTTCACAATTACTCAATACGGTTGATCTCTTGGTTGTGGGCGAGGCCGGGACGGCCTCGCGACTGCCGGCGGGACGCCGGCGCTACTTTCGTTACTGCGTGACTCGCCATGCTGCCCAGACCCAGAGCACTGGGGCGGCGAAGAGCAGGGCGTCGATGCGGTCGAGCATGCCGCCGTGGCCCGGGAGGATCGCGCCGGAATCTTTGACGCCTGCGCCGCGCTTGATCAGAGACTCGACCAGGTCGCCGAGTTGGGCGGCGATGTTCAATACGGCGGTTAGGGCCAGAATCGGAAAGAGTGCGGGCTTTTCGAGGCCGAACATTCCATCGCGTCGCTGAATCAGTCCCCATTGCAGGAAGGTCGTACTCACCTGCGACGAGTAGTAGAAGAGCGATCCCCCGATGACCATGCTCGCGACCAGCGAAGCAATGGCGCCTTCCCATGTCTTCTTCGGACTGATGCGTGGTGCCATCAGGTGGCGACCAATCGACTTTGCCGACGAAGTAGGCGAAGATGTCACCCGACCAGACGACCAGCAACAGGTACAGAATCAGAAAAGCGCCGGCCCATTGCTGGCGAAGTTGCACCAGCATGGCGAGCGGCAGCGCGATGTAGGCGAAGCCGAAGGCGGAGGCGGCTGCGGCAGGATATCCCGTGGCCAGATTATCTCGGCGCATCGCGATCGTCAGGAAAACGAACGTTGCAATTGCGGCGGCGAAGGCGGCGGCTACTCCGAAGATGTCGGTGGAGAGCAACGGTTTCTGCTGGCCAGCGTTGAACATGAGCAGCACGAAGAACAACACGACCACGCCGTAGGTTGGCTTGTGCATCGGAGAGACGCCGTAGGACTCGGTGAGTTTCAGGAATTCCTGGACAGTGATCAGCGCAACGATGGCGGTGACCGCCGCCACCACGGGTACAGGCGCTCGCAGCACCAGCAGCAGGACAATCGGGATCAGGACTAGTGCCGTCGCGATTCGTTTAATCAAGAGATTCTTCCGAAGTCTTTTTCACCACAGAGTCACAGAGACACAGAGGAAAGGCAAGACTCAGGATCGTCATCGGACATTTCTGAGAGTGCCTTCCAAGGGGTGTGGGACTTTTCACCACCAAATTGCAAAGTTTCCTGGGGCTGTCTCGGTGACTCTGTGTCTCTCTGGTGAAAAGACCCCTATCCCTTTGCCGCTTTAGCGTCGTGGTGATTCGAGTGGTCCTCGTTCAGGCCGCCGTAACGGCGCTCGCGTTTCTGGTACTCGGCAATGCCTTCAAGCAAATGATGCCCGCGGAAATCGGGCCAGAGCGTGGCCGTGACGTAAATCTCGGCGTAGGCCAGCTGCCACAGCAGGAAATTACTCAGCCGCATTTCGCCGCTGGTGCGCACGACCAGATCGGGATCGGGCAAGTGCTTCGTGTAGAGATGTTGGGCAATGGTATCTTCGTCGACCTGCATGTGATCGAGGCCGCCGTTGTTGGCCGCTGCTTGCGCGAGTGAGCGGAACGCGTCCACGAGTTCGGAGCGGGCGCTGTAGTTCAACGCTAGCGTCAGGACCATGCCAGTGTTTTTTGCGGTCGCCTGGCGCGCGCCTTCCATACGTTCCTGCACCGACTCCGGCAATTCCTGTTGCCGCCCGATGTATTCCAGGCGAATGTTGTTTTTGTTCAGCGTTGGAACTTCCATGCGCAGGTAGCGGCTGAGCAGGCGCATCAGGAAATCGACTTCGGTCTTGGGCCGCTTCTTCCAGTTTTCTTCTGAGAAGGCGTAAAGGGTCAGCGCGGGGATGTGGATGCGCGCGGCGGTTTCGACGGTGGAACGCACGGCGGCGACTCCGGCGCGGTGTCCGGCGATGCGCGGCATGTGACGGCGGCGCGCCCAGCGTCCGTTGCCGTCCATGATGATGGCGATGTGTTTTGGGAGCCGTGCTGGATCAAGCTGGCGGTATAACTCGGCTTCCTTGCGATCCAGTCCGGCGGGAATTGTCGCCTGCAACGCTATCCCCTTCTGATTCAAGACGCTAACATACGGTCTGGGAGTTGGCAATGACGCGTGAGACAGGTGTTTTGAAACTTATGAACTTGTCAAAAAACCAACACCTGCCACGAAGACAAGGAGCGGAATTTCTAATCGGGTAATTTTGTAATTTGGTAATTTGAAACCCAAGTCTCACGAGAGACGAGAAATAGGAATCGTCATCACAGAGGGATCGAGGATATAGACGAAGTCGCTAGAACTTGGCTTATGGAAATCCCATCGCTGGCACCGGCCACCGTCTGTCGGTTTTCGAATTACAAATTACTCGATTACCAAATTACAAAATTCCTCCGTCCGCGCTTGCAATCCCGCTGCGCGCGGTCCACAATGACGCACCCCCGCCCGACCCTGTGCCTCCGACAACGGAAAACTCGCGGCTCTCCCCGGCGTTCTCGCGCGTGCTGGTGCTGCTCTTTCTTTCCGTCTTCATCAATTACATCGACCGCAGCAATCTTTCGATTGCGGCGCCCTTCATCAAAGATGAGCTTGGCATCTCGGCATCGCAGCTTGGGATACTGCTCTCTGCTTTCTTCTGGACCTATTCCACCTGCCAGATTCTTTCCGGATGGCTGGTCGACCGCTTCGATGTGAAGTGGGTGTTTGCGGCGGGCTTCTTTTTGTGGTCGAGTGCCACCGCCGTCACGGGCCTCGTTCATTCACTCGCGCTGCTGACATTGGTGCGGGTGGTACTCGGTATCGGGGAATCGGTGGCTTATCCAGGGTACGGGAAAATTCTCGCGACGCATTGTCCGGAAGGGCGGCGGGGATTTGCGAACTCGATGGTCGCGGCAGGCTTGGCTCTTGGCCCGAGCTTCGGGCTCTTGTTTGGCGGAACGCTGGTTGCGCACTATGGCTGGCGCCCGTTCTTCGTGGCGCTTGGTTCCGTATGCCTGCTGTGGCTGCTGCCCTGGCTGCGCTGGATGCCGGCCACTGATCCGGCGTTGTTTTCGCACAAGACTGCAGGTCCCGGAATGTGGGAAATCATGCAGCAGCGTTCCGCGTGGGGCACGTGGATCTGTCTTTTTTGCGGCAACTACTACTTGTATTTCATGGTGACGTGGCTGCCCTACTACTTGCAGAGAGAGCGGGGCTTCTCCACGATCGGGATGGCGAAGGTAGGCGGCGGATTTTTTCTGGCGGCGGCGCTCTCGGCCAGTTTGTGCGGATGGCTGTCAGATCACTGGATCCGTTCGGGCGGAACGCCCACGCTGGTGCGCAAGACTTTCATGGTATGCGGGAATGTGGGTGCGGGGAGTTTTGCGCTGGCCTCGGTGGTGGCCGTAGGCAACTGGTCGATCGTGTTCCTCATGCTCTCAGGTGTTTCGTTCGGGCTGAGTTCTTCCAATCTGTGGGCGATCACCCAGCGGCTGGCGGGGCCCCAGGCGGTAGGGCGGTGGTGCGGCTTGCAGTTGTTCGTGGGCAACTCCTCGGGAGTGGTGGCTCCGGCTGTCACCGGACTTCTGCTTGAGCGCACCGGGCACTTCTTCTGGCCATTCTTAATTGTGTCTTTGGTCTTGGGGATCGGCGCGCTGGGGTGGATTTTTATCGTGGGCCCGGTTGAGCCGATGCTTTGGGAGAAGACACAGTTGTTACCCGAGGCGCTAGAAGTGCAGCTTGCGAAATAGGCGGGAGATTGGATTGCGAGAGGGCTTTGCGGGGGCTGGGACAGTTGTCGCTCTCTGGTTTGAAGTGATGGCGTTTGGCATCGAATACACGGATTGTCCAGGCATCGCAACTTCGACCTCGATCACCCCTCCCATAATTGCAACCTGCAGCTTTACTACCGACTGAAATATTTCTTGATCGCGCAAGGTAATGCTCATCTCTTGCCGCGCGAAGCCTGACTCATAAACGGTGATTTTCCACGGACCAGACTTAAGGTCGAGCGTCTTGTAGGTGCCTTCCTCATCGCTCAGCCCATGCAAGACGCGAGCGCCCGTCTGATCGGAAATAACAATCGAGGCTCTGGGGATGACAGCACCGGTTGCATCAACGATCGTCACCTTTACACCAGCGGTGCCGGCTACAGCTTGAATTGTTGACGGGCTTTCGCTTGGGCTCTGACCTGATGCCGACACTGCGGTCATCATTGCGGCGAGCGTCGCGCCTGCTATCCGAGAGACACGCTGAGCTCGGGCGCGGAATCCCACCGGACAGTCTTTCGTGAGGATCGTTCCATCAGAGCGCTGGTAGAGGCGCCCGCAGACTCGGCTCGTCCTCCTGCTAAGTAGCTGCTCGATCTCCGCCGCCGACATCGCCGAGAAGTTGTACACATTCAGTTTGCACTGCTCGCAGTAGCGGACGCGGTCATCCCCGTCCATCTTTTCCCAGTCGGCGGTACAGGGAGACGCGACGCGTAGCTGGGGGAGCATGGGTGGAGCGTACTGCGGAAAAGCGTGAGAGATCAAGTCGGAATTACAGCCGATGGGATCCGACCGCTGCTGGTTGAGTAAATGCGGGGGCGGGGACGCCCCCGCGACTGCCGGCGGGACGCCGGCGCTACATTTAACGGGCCTCTTCCGGGGCGATCGCGATCTCCAGGCGGTCGGTTCCACGGAGGATGGTCAACGCAGATCGAGCTCCGGCTTTTACATCGCTTAGCACGCGGTGCAGGTCGTCGACTCCGGCGACTGGCTGGCCGTCGAGCGCTACGATGACGTCGCCTTCGCGCAGGCCGGCCCGTTGCGCTGGGCTATTGGCTTCGGTCGAGAGCAAGATTACGCCGGTCTCTTTGGGCAGGTCGTAGTAGCGCACCAGGCGGCGATGGATAGGCGCCGTCTGAGCAGACACACCGATATAGCTACGGCGAATGCGGCCGTCGCGCAGCAGGCGACTGGCCACAAATTTCGCGGTGTTGATGCCGATCGCAAAGCAGATGCCTTGTGCCGGAAGAATTGTCGCCGTATTAACTCCAACCACACGCCCATCGGAAGCGACTAGCGGGCCACCGGAATTCCCAGGGTTCAAGGACGCGTCGGTCTGGATGACGTCTTCGATCAGGCGACCCGAGTACGAGCGCAGTGATCGGCCTAGCGCGCTGACCACGCCGGCCGTGACAGTTGACTGGAATCCATAGGGGCTGCCGATGGCCATGACCAGTTGCCCGACGCGCAGGGCTTGCGAATCGCCGAGCGCCGCTGCCACCAGGCTCGAGCCGTCGATCTGAACCACCGCCAAGTCAGTGGCAGGGTCGTCGCCGATGGTGCGGGCTGGCAGTTTGCGGCCGTCGGCAACCGTGACCTCAATGCGGGCAGCGTCGTGCACGACGTGGCTGTTGGTGAGGATCAGGCCGTCGGGCGTGAAGATGAATCCCGAACCTCCGCCGCGGCGCTCTTGGGGCTCGGCGCTGCGGCGCGTGCGAACAGATTGATGCACTTCGATATTCACGACCGACGGGCTGACTCGTTCCACTGCGCGGGTCACGGCTTGCGAGTAGGCGTCGAGCAGAACTCCGTCGTCGGGTGCATTGTTGACGGCTGCGGTGGCGCGGGGGCCGGAGATGTCCTCCAGCGACGAAATAAAATCAGGATGGAAATCCGGGTGCATGGCGAATAGATGACTAAAGAGTAACGCTGGATTCAGGGCAGGGAACGGACAGAGTCGGTGACGGCTTGGCATTTGTAGCGGAGCGACAGGCGAGGGCCGGATGCCCTCGCGACTGCCGGCGGGACGCCGGCGCTACGTTGGAGCAGATCGAAGAACGCGCTGGATGCGGGTTCCCGGACGGAAATCGGACCATCTGTTTGCGTCCAATGGTGCATCCGAAGGCGAGAGACTATACTCGCCGCCATTGAACCACGGTGACCTGTGCGGTGGGGAAGGCCCGAGATACAAAGGATTTATGGGGCTTCGGATGGCATTCGCGGGATGGCTGGCGATGGGCGCGGTCGTGGGGTGCGCTCAAAGCAAGCCCGCGGGTCGCGTTGTGAACCCGTCATCCCATTCCAGCGTGCAATCTGCCAAGCCGGGAACCAATGCGAGGCTGCTGGATGAAAGCGACGGGCTCGCGGTACTGGGCGCCGCGCTCGAGACTCGCCACAAGACGGCGCAGAGTTCCGATTGCTCGCATCTTGTGCATGCCATCTACGAGAAGGCGGGATTCTCTTACAAGTATGAGAGCTCACGCGATCTCTACGCTGGCGACGACGATTTCCAGCGCGTGTGGCAGCCGCAGGCCGGCGACCTGATTGTTTGGCCGGGGCATGCGGGCATCGTCGTGAACCCTGCGCAGCACAGTTTCTATAGCGCATTGCGCTCGGGATTTGGCGTGCAGCCGTACAACTCGGTGTACTGGAGAGGCCGCGGGCGGCCACGATTTTTTCGATACATCAAGGCGCGGCCGTCGCAAGTGTTGGCGGCTCGGCGCACGGCGGGTCTGAAGCCTACGGGATTGAGTTCGTCGGAACGCGACCGGAGCACCGCCGACGCTTCGTCGGTTGATTCTGAAGACCCGAACGACGAGTCAGTAGCTGCTGCGGAGAGGGCGCCGGCCCTGACGCGGGTACCTGCTACCCTCAAGTTCTCGCGTCCGAAGGCCGAATTGATTAGAGCGGCGTTGGTGGAACATTATCAGTTGCCCGCAGAGACCTCGTCGTCGCAGCCGCAACTCGATGTCAGCGAGCCTGTGGCAGCCTTTGACCGCTTCGACGTGCAGAAAATCCACGTGAAGGGCGACATAGGGTGGGTGCAAATTCATTTTCACGGCCTGGTCGGGCTGAACGAACGAGACACGCGATCAGCAATGCCCCGTGATACGCAACGCTTCATGATGCGGCGCGCCGGCAGCGATGGCTGGGAGATGATTCTTCCCGGCGATACGGTCTACTGGCCGCGGGACGTTGCCGTGAAAATGCTGGCCCACCAGTTGGCCTTGCTGGCGGACTCAGGATCGGCCGAGAAGCCGGAGGAAAAACTTCTGCTCGCGCGCTGGTTAAATACTCTTCTCGAGCGCCGCTAAGAAAAAAGCCGAGGTCCGAAGACCTCGGCTGTCAGTTGGCTGGTTGCCCGGATTAAACTCTTCTCTTGGTCGATGGAGTGGCGGACAGCTCGCCGTGAGCGAAGCCGAAGGATCCTCGCCCGCTGGACGGGCGAGGACGCCAGTCCCACCACTCACTAAATGAGGTCAGCGACCTTGCTCGACCTCACCTTTGGCGCACAAGAGTGTGCGACCCACACTCAAACATCTCTATGCCGTCCTTCTTGGACGAATGGTCAGGTCGCGCAGCTGGGCCAGGATGCTCGACATCTGCATCGTGTTCAGCTGGGCAACGAACGGAAGAATTTCCGCAACGAACTGGTCCTGCACCAGGTCGCGGATTTCCTCCTGCCGGTTGCGCTCGCCGCCCGTCAACAGATCGGGCACCGTGACTTCGAGCGCGCGGGCCAGCCGTTCCAGTGAGGAAAGGGTCGGGGTAGCTTTCTCGTTCTCAATTTTCGAGACATAGGTGCGCGGAACCGACATGCGCATTGCGAGCTGGCGCTGGCTCAGGCCATTGCGCAGACGCAACGCACGGATCGACGCTGCCAGGTTGAGATGACCGCGTCCATTGCCGTGGGCGGGCGCGATCACCGGAATGGGCACCGGCGAAACGATTTCCGGTTCTTCCTCGTCTAACGAGGCGTGGCACCGGCGGCACATGTCATTGGTTGTACGGAATTGAACGAGCAGGCAGTGGTCGCAACGGACAACTTCCCTGGAATCTACCGGGGCAAGAGTTGTGGCCATCTAGGTTTTGGGAGCAGCCAGAGCGTTGGCACTCCTGGAGCCAGTGGTCAGGCTCCAAATCTCAAGGTAATCTGGGGCACATGGCCTGTGGATGTCAAGTGATTTCTGGAGAAAACGAGAAACAAAGTCTATGAAAGTCGAAGATACACTGCGAAAAGCCGGAGAAAACAGGGAAGAATCCATGAATGATCGCGCTGCGGCATGGGGGTTACTAACTGAGTTCACCCAATCAGAAAGTTTGCGCAAACACGCGCTGGCAGTGGAGGCGTGCATGCGCGCGTACGCTCGGAAATTTTCGAGCGATGAGGACATGTGGGGCATCGTGGGACTTCTGCATGACTTCGATTACGACAAGTATCCGAGCCTGGAAGATCATCCGTATCGCGGAAACGAGATTCTGAAAGAACGAGGCTGGTCGGGAGAGATTCGCAAGGCCATCATGTCGCACGCCGAGTATACGGGCGTGACGCGCGACACGCCGATGGAGAAGGCGCTGTTCGCGTGTGATGAACTGGCGGGATTCATCACGGCCTGCGCACTGGTAAAGCCGGGCAAGTCGCTGGCCGAGGTGGAAGCGGCTTCGGTGAAGAAGAAAATGAAGGACAAAGCCTTCGCACGCAGCGTGAATCGGGCGGACATCACGAATGGAGCGGCGGATCTGGGCGTGGAACTCGAGCCGCATATTGCGTTTTGCATTGAGGCTATGCGCGGGATTGCCGGGGAGTTGGGGTTGGAGGGGAGCGCGGCGAAGACAGCTTGACGATCATTCACCACAGAGTCACAGAGACACAGAGAGAATCTGTAATGCAGTCTGGTGATTTAAGCGCTCGGCAGTCGAATCAAGAACGCCTGTGAATTATTGGTCGGAAGGTTGGCCTTCGTGTCGCTCGAGAGACGAGGGGCAAGCCGGTTTACCCAAAGTCTTCGACTGAAAAGGTGCGCTCCTCTCTGTGTCTCTGTGGGGAAGAATTTAGCGAAGAGCCGCGGCCACCTTCCCGCTCGCGATCACATCCGCGATCCGCGCGAAGTCCTGATACATTACGCGGTCTTTCTCTAATTTCTGTGACACTGCCCGGATCGCCGCATGGGCCTGCTGCAGGCGTTTCGAGGATTTCAGCGGGGCCAACAGATCGAGTGCCTGGGCCGCGGCCATCCCTTCGATAGCGAGTGCATTGCGCGTGTTCTCAACGATCTTCTTCAACTTGATAGCGGCACCCATCCCCATCGAGACGTAATCTTCTTTGTTGCCCGAGGTGGTGATCGAGTCGACTGATGCGGGATGTGCAAGAACCTTATTTTCGCTGACCAGCGCCGCGGCCGTGACCTGCGGCATCATGAAGCCGGAATTGAGGCCCGCACCGGGCGCGAGAAACGGCGGCAGGCCTTCACTCAGCGCGGGGTTCACCATGCGTTCCAGGCGGCGTTCGCTGATTCCCGCCAGCGCACTCAGAGCGATTCCCAAAAAGTCGAGCGCGAAGGCGATCGGCTCGCCATGGAAATTGCCACCGGAAATTACGTCGGCATGGTCGTCTTTGGATTTCGGATCGCGGAATACGAGGGGGTTGTCGACCGCCGAATTGGTCTCGATTTCGAACACGGAGCGACAGTGGGCGAGCGTGTCGCGCACGGCCCCGTGGACTTGTGGCATGCAGCGCAACGAGTAGGCATCCTGAACGCGGCCGCAGTCGCGGTGCGACTCCCGAATCGCACTGCCTTCGAGCAGCTTGCGTAAGTTAGCCGCCGTGGTGATCTGTCCATGATGCGGACGGGCGCGGTGGATGCGTTCGTCGAAAGCCGCGTCGGTGCCCTTGAGCGCGTCGCAGGCCATGGCGCCGATCACGTCGGCGGAGTCGACTAGAATGTCGGCCGCAAGCAGAGAGAGGGTTCCGACCGCGAGCATGGCCTGGGTGCCGTTGATCAGCGAGACAGCCTCTTTTGCTTCGAGCACCAGCGGCTTGATTCCGGCAGATTTCAGCGCATCGGCCCCTGCAACGCGGCCGCCCTTGCCATCGTGACACTCGCCTTCTCCGACCAGAAGCAAAGCGAGATGCGCCAGCGGCGCGAGGTCACCTGATGCGCCCACGCTTCCCTGGGACGGAACCCACGGTGTGACGCCGCGCGTGAGCAATTCGCAGATCGTATCGATCGTGACGGCGCGCACGCCGGAAAATCCCTTGGATAGCGAGTTGGCGCGCAGCACCATCATGGCGCGAGTTTCAGCGATGGAGAGCGGATCGCCCACACCGACCGCGTGCGAGCGCACGAGGTTGATCTGCAATTCGCGGATCTGGTCACCGGCAATGCGCACGTCGCTGAGTTTGCCGACGCCGGTGGTGATGGCATAGGAAACTTGGTTGTCGGCGACGAGCGTGTCGACCACAGCACGCGCGGCGTTCACGCGCTCGCGGGCGTCGGGCGCGAGAAGCACGGGCCGGCGTTCGGTTGCTACCTCGCGCACCGCTTCGAGGGTCAGATCGTTTCCGCTGATGTGGAGAGCGTTCATGGGATCAGGTCACAGTTGACAGGTCTCAGGTCTCAGGTCTCAGGTCTCAGGTCTCAGGTCTCAGGTCTCAGGTCTCAGGTCTCAGGTCTCAGGTCTCAGGTCTCAGGTCTTAGGTCTTAGGTCTTAGGTCTTAGCCTTCGACGTGACATTTGTGATTTGGTAATGGGTAGTTTGTCAGTTCACCACCACGAAGATTCGTTCAATCTGACGTCAGAATCTATCAGATTACGAAATTACCAACCGACGAATTCGTCAGTGCCTCCGTGTCTCCCTGGTAGAAGTTCACCTTCCCGCCGCGTCGCGAAACACTTTCAAATATTTTTCTGGTAGCGCCGTCTTCCGCATCTGCGAATCGGCGACGATGTGCGTGGTTTCGCCTTCGGCTAGCACCGCCGAATCCGATGCGCGCAACAATTCGTAGCCGAAGTGAATCACGGACTCGCGGATATTCTTCAGTCGGGTGCGAACGATGACTTCGTCATCGTACAGCGCCGGAGCCTTGTAACGGCAACGCGCGTCGACCACCGCGATGAAGCAGTCGTCCTGCTCCTCCATGTCCTTGTACGAGAAGCCGAGTTGCCGGAGAAATTCCACCCGGCCCACTTCGAACCAGATGAAGTGGTTGGCATGATAGACGACGCCCATCTGATCGGTCTCGGCGTAGCGCACGCGAATGCGCGTTTCATTGACCACAGCGAAAGGATTGACGGCGGCCACGTTGAGTTCGTCCGATCCGCTCATCCCTGCGAACTCCATTTGGGCTTGCGCTTTTCCAGGAATGACGTGATGCCTTCGCGGAAATCCGCAGTGGAGCGAATGGCCGCGTTTTCGCGGACGGCGGCGTCGATTTGCGCGTCGAGTTCCGCGCGCGCTGCGGCGCTCAGCAGACGCTTGGTGTACAGCAGAGACGCTGGACTGTTTTCCATCAATTGCGCGGCCAGCTCGTTCGGCCCGTTGTCAGCAGTTGATCGGCAGCGACTACTTCGTTCACGAGTCCGATGCGTTGGGCTTCTTCGGCGTCGAAAAGCCGACCGGTGAGCAGCAAGTCGCGCGCGATTTTCTCCCCCACCTGGCGCAGTAAAAACGTCGACACGATCGCGGGCACGAAGCCGATGCGCACTTCCGTGTATCCGAACTTCGCTTCGGGCGCCGCCAGCGTGAAATCACAGAGGCTGGCCAGACCCGTTCCCCCCGCGACCGCAGCTCCGTTCACGGCTGCGATGGTGGGTTTGGGAAAGTCGTAGAGCGTGCGGAACAGCTGCGCCATGATCTTCGAGTCTTCGAGGCTCTGCTCGGGAGTGCGGCCGATGAGCGCTTTCAGATTCTCGAGATCCATGCCCGAACAGAAGGCTTTGCCGGCGCCGGTCAGGATCATGACGAGCGCGGAACTGTCTTTGACTTCGGCAAACGCAGCCAGCAGGTCCTGGATAAGTTCATAACTGATCGCGTTGCGCTTCTCGGGCCGGTTGAGCGTGATGGTCGCGATGCCGGCGTTGTAGGCGAGTTGGAGGGTCTGAAAATTCATTTCAAATCAATCAGCGGCCGACGATGCAGCGTACTTCGCAGCAATCCCGGCAGTTGCTTTCAAGAGTGAATCCAGCGAGCGTGTAATCGGCGGTGCGACGCCGCGTTGCGCCACTGCTTCGAGAACTTTCTCGGTCGGGATGTTTCCGACCAAGGCATCTTGCGCGAAGGGGCAGCCGCCGAGCCCGCCGATAGCGGAGTCAAAGCGGCGACAGCCCGCGTCGTAGGCAGCCAGTACTTTTTCGGTAGCCTGGTCCGGACGGCTGTGCAGATGGACGCCGATTTCCAGGTAGCCATATTTGGCGAGCGCGGCTGAGACTACTTCGTTGATCTGCGCCGGCGACGCCATCCCGACCGTATCGGCGAGCGAGATGGCGCGAATGCTTTCGGTCTCGAGTAGTCCGATGGCCTCCACGATTTCATCCACGTTCCACAAGTCGCCATAGGGATTGCCGAAAGCCATCGAGATGTAGACGACAGTGTCGAGGCCGGCGTCGCCGCCGATCTTGCCGATTTTCTCGAGTTCTTCGATCGCGTCTTCGAGTGTCTGCTTCTGATTGTTCTGCAAGAAGGTCGGCGAAATCGAATAGGGAAACCCGAGCGTGCTGACGGCCTTCGTTTCGACCGCGCGCTGCGCGCCTTTTTCGTTCACGACGATGCCGATGATTTCCACGTCATCGGGCGGATCGAGTTCCTTCAGACACTTCTTCGGAGTCGGCCATCTGCGGAACGGCTTTCGGCGAGACGAACGATACCGCGTCAATGTGCTTGAACCCGACGCTGATCAGAGCTTTCAGATATTCCGTCTTGATGTAGGCAGGGATCTGGCCCTGCAGGCCTTGCCAGGCATCGCGGGGACATTCGACGAGTTTGATGGAGTCGGACACGGGCACTTGCTATTATTCCTCGAGTCAATTTCAGATTTCAGATTGTAGATTTCAGATTGAAAACCTCCCTGGAGGTCGAGTTTTGCAGACTCGAGAAAATCTGAAATCTGAAATCTTCAATCTAATAATCAGGTTTGCAGCACTCCCACCTTAAACTCCGGCACGTCCGGATTCAGCGCCGCGGCCTCGAGTGCGGTTGCAATCGCTTCTCGCGTTTCTACTGGATCGATGATCTTGTCGATCCAAAGGCGGGCGGCCCCGTAGCGCGGATCGGTCTGCTCGTCGTAGGTGCGCTTTACCGATTCGTAGAGTTCTTTCTTTTCTTCCTCGCTCAACTGTTTGCCGCTGCGCTCGAGTTGCTTGATTTTGATTTCAACCAGCGTGCCTGCAGCGGAATCACCGCTCATGACCGCATACTTCGCTGACGGCCACGCGAACACGAAACGCGGGTCATAGGCTTTGCCGCACATGGCGTAGTGCCCGGCGCCAAACGATCCGCCGACGATCACGGTGATCTTCGGCACCACCGAATTGGAGACGGCGTTCACCATCTTCGCTCCTGCTTTGATGATGCCGCTCCATTCCGCGTCGCGCCCTACCATGAAGCCGTTCACGTCGTGGAAGAAGACCAGAGGAATGAGGTTCTGGTTGCAGTCCATGATGAAGCGCGCAGCTTTCTCGGCCGACTCGGTGTAGATGACGCCGCCGAACTCCATCCGCTTGTGGCCTTCGTGATCGACCTGCTGGGCGTGCAATTTCTGGTTGGCAACGATGCCGACCGCGAAGCCGCCGATACGAGCGTAGCCGCAGACGATCGTCTTTCCATATTCGGGTTTGTACTCATCGAAGCGTCCGGCATCCACCACGCGCGCCAGCACTTCTTTCATATCGTAAGGGCGCCCGGGCGAAGAATCGTAGATGCCGTAGATTTCCTCGGCCGCCAGCGATGGTTCCTCGGGCTTCTTGCGATCCCACGGAGACTGTCGCCGGTATCCCCACTTTTCGACGATCGCGCGGATGCGCGCGATGCAGGATTCATCATTCGGTTCGCGGTAATCCACCGTGCCACTGATCGCCGCGTGCATCTCAGCGCCACCGAGTTCCTCGGCTGAATATTTCTGACCGATCGCAGCCTGCACCAAAGCAGGACCCGCGAGAAAAAGTCCGCTGCCGTCGGTCATCAGGACGTGATCGCACATCACGGGGAGATATCCTCCACCGGCCACGCACATACCCATGATGGCGGCGATCTGCGGGATACCGAGGGCAGACATGACGGCGTTGTTCCGGAACACGCGTCCGAAATCGTCGGTATCGGGGAATACGTCTTCCTGCAGTGGCAGAAAAACGCCGGCCGAGTCGACCAGATAGATGGTGGGGACACGATTCTCGATGGCGATATTCTGCGCGCGGATGACTTTCTTCGAGGTCATGGGGAAGAAAGCGCCCGCCTTGACGGTCGCGTCGTTGGCAATAATCATCACCAGGCGCGTGTGAATCCTGGCCAAGCCGGTGATCACGCCCGCAGAAGCAGCGCCGCCCCACTCTTCGTACATTCCGAAAGCCGCGTAGCCTCCCAGTTCAAAGAACGTGCCCGGATCGGCCAGCAACTGAATACGCTCGCGGGCAGTGAGCCGGTTCTTGGCATGTTGATTTTCAATCGCCTTGGGGCCGCCGCCCTCGCGGATCTTTTCTTCTTCGTTGCGAACCTGCGAAACCAGGTCGGCCATGAAGCGCATGTTGGCTTCAAAGCGCGCGGAGGTCGCATCCACCTTCGAGGGCAACAGGCTGGACGTGGCGGTGGACTGGGAGACTTCGTTACGGTCGGCCATGGGCTCACTGACGCAAACAAATTACGGTATACCAGCGGAGCACGGAGGCGCAAACGATGCGGCGCTAAATTCGCGAGCGTTGGCGGCGCATAGGTTGCTGAGACTTTGAGGCCCGGGCTCTCAGAGAAGTTGTGCGGAGAGAAGCTGGATCCGGCGAGAAGCTTCCCCTACCGGATTTTCCGCGATGGCGTCGACCAGTCCGATACTGAGAGCTTGCTGTGCGTGCAGTTTCTCCGCCGCTACGAACATCGCCGAGGCGCAGCTTTTCCCGACCAGGCGAGGCAAACGCTGCGTGCCACCCCAGCCGGTGACGAGTCCGAGCGCGGCGCCACGGTGCCCGAACACCGCGTTGGGCGCGGCAATCCGGCGGTGGCAGGCGAGGGCCAGGTCGAGCCCGCCTCCCATGCAATAGCCACCGATAGCAGCGTACACGGGAGCAGGGAATTGGGCGATCGCGTTCATGAGCCGCTGGCCCGCTTTGGCGAAAGCGAATGCCTCGGATGCGGTCAGCCTTTGTATTTGGGAAAGGTCTGCGCCGGCCGAGAAGAATTTGTCGTTGCCGTGGATGATCAGGGGTTTGGCATTCGCCCACATATCCAGCAGAGCATCGGCCAGTTCGCAAACGAGTTCGAGCGTCAGCCGGTTTGTTCCGTCTTCGGATATCAGGTGCAGGTCGAGATAGCCGTCGACTTCGTTAATTTGAAATTGAGATGGCACGATCAGAGGTGCGGGGTGACTCATGCACTACTTGCGAACCTGAGAGGAAGCGCAGCACTCTCTGCTGAAATTCCTGCGGAGCCGTCTGCAAGGCGCCTTGATGATGCGCTTTAGGTACCAGCCAGAGCTCCTTAGGACCGGCCGCCGCGGAATAGATTGCTTCGGCGTGGCGCTTCGGAATATTGTGGTCGCTGAGCCCGGAAATCAGCATGACGGGAAACTTGCGTTCCGAGACTGAAGCTTCGGGCGAAACGTCGTCGAACTTGAAACCGCCTTGCTGCTCCGCCTCGTGTACGGCCAGGATGGCGGCGGGCCGGAAAAGCGTCTTTCCGAGAAACGCACTCCAGCGCAGTCCGGCGTAGTCGAACATCACTTCATGCAGGTTGCAGAACGCGCCTTCCGCGACAACCGCCTCGATGCGGGAATCTACCGCGGCCGCCTGCAGGGCCACTGCCGCGCCCATCGATTCACCGAGCGCATAGGCATGATCGACAGGTTCGCTCGCCGTCAGCACATCCACCACTGCTTTGACGTCGAAGCGCTCTAGGTGGCCGTAGGTTGAAATCGTGCCCCCACTTTCGCCGTGGGCCCGCGCATCCATCATCACCACGCTGTAACCGGAAGTCAGCAGCATTCTCGCGTAGCCCATCATGGAAAGACGGTTCTGTGAGCGGCCGTGCAGAAGAAGCACCCATTTGCCGTTGGGATGAGCGGCGCGGACTTTCCATCCGTGCAGCACGACGCCATCGCTGGCCGTCGCAGATAGATCCGAACGAGTGGCGCCGACTTCGGCAAAAGCCCTGTCGGCGGAGGCCACCTCTGCGCCGGTAACTTGATGGCGCACCGGATGGAGAATGAACGGTGCAAAGATGCTAGTGGCCAAGGCCGGCAGGGGCAGGCAGAAAATCGCTAAAAGGCTTGCCAGCAGGCCGTTTTGGAGCTTTTGACTCATCTCAAATCAGAGGTGCAGGGTAAGCGGAACGCAAGTCACCGGTCAATCTTGTGCAACCATCGTTCCAAACGGCAGCCATCCTCCTCCAAAAGGAACGTCCCAACTCCATGGCATTCGCCGATGATCCGGTGCGATTCTGCATCGCGGGCCGCGCGGGTGATCCATTGCTGGCCGACGCGGTACTGCGAAGCCGTGAACCACTTCTGCGGCAGAACCTCGACCAGTCCAGCATGAAGGTAGAACACGAACAACGCGAACGCCGGATCGTCGTTCGACATCGCTTTGTAGCTGGTGGGGACAATCAATTCTTCGGCTCCCGCGAACTGCGGAGGCACGTCGATTTTGTGCGTACCGGCCGGGAGATCGAGTGGGACCTCGAACTCGGCAATCGGCGCCGTGTGGGCGTAGATGCGGTCGCTCGATTGCTTGAACCATCCGGCCAGTTCCGCAATGTCGAAGGTTTGCAACGTGTCGGGATCGAAGCAGGCCAGCCGCACAGAACGCCCTTCGGGACACCAGATTCCCAGGTACGAGGGCGCCACAAAGAATGGCCGGCAATAGCTGTTGAGAGCGAGCCGGGGCTTGCCCGGTTCTTGTTCCAAGCCGAGCGTGACGACGTAACCCACCGGGCCCTGTTCGCCATGGTGGCTCCAGTCAAAGCGCTGGCGTGCGACCGAGGTAATTGCCGGAAAGGTCTGCCAGTACCACGGCGTCGGGCCGATCGTATGCGCAAGCACGTCTTGTAACCGCGTTACCGACATATCCATCATGAGAAGTGAGCGCGCCTTGGAGGGACGTTAGCGGAAAAATCGCCTCGGTGAACCAGATGCTGAACCGCGTCTATGGCTTCAGGAATTTTGCTAGCCGGTCGGAACTCCGCGAGGCTTCACGTGCTCGCGGATGAACTTCACGATGTCGTCCATGGCGGTGCCGGGCTGGAAAATCGCGGCTACGCCGGCCTTCTTCAGACCCTCAACATCCTGATCGGGAATGATACCGCCAACCAGCAGGATCACATCGTCCATCTTGTTCTGCTTCAGCAGATCGGATACACGCGGAACGATGGCATTGTGCGCGCCGGAGAGAATCGACAGGCCGATCACGTCGACGTCTTCCTGCAGGGCGGCGGTGACCACCATCTCCGGGGTCTGGCGGAGGCCCGTGTAGATGACTTCCATGCCCGCGTCACGCAGCGCGCGCGCAATCACCTTGGCGCCGCGGTCATGACCATCGAGGCCGGGCTTGGCGACCAGCACGCGGATCTTTTGCTCATTCGCCATCTGAGCCATTTAAACACACACCGTGCCGGGGAACACAAGGGCATGGCTGAAGACGCGGCGAAAGGCATTTCACCACAGAGACACAGAGTCATCGAGGAACGAATTCTTCCTCTGGGTCTCTGTGACTCTGTGGTGACCGAAGTTCTGAGAATCCGAGCTCTACAAGGTCTTGATATCCAGACTCCGCCACAGGTACCAGCAGGCGATGGAGCGGTACGGCGACCATGCTTTGGCGATCTTCTCCATGTCTTTGGGCTTGGGCAGCTTGCGCTTGCGGTAGTGCTTCTTCATCGCCACCTGGATGCCGTAGTCACCGGTGGGAAGCACGTCGGGGCGTCGCAGCGTGAACATCAGAAACATGTGCGCTGTCCAGACGCCGATGCCTTTGACCTGGGTCAAGTGTTCAATGACGTCGATTTCTTCCATGTGCTGCAGCTTCTCGAAATTGAGGAGACCGGATTCGGTTTTGGCGGCCAAGTCGCGCAAATACGAGGATTTTTGCTTCGAGAGACCGACAGCCCGCAGTTGCTGCTCGGTGAGCTTGAGTATGCCCTGGGAAGTGACCGGCTCACCCGCCGCATCGGTGAAGCGCTTGAAGATCGTGACGGCGGCCTTGCCGTTGAGTTGCTGGTAGACGATGGTCTCGGCCAGGCTATGAAAAGTCGGTTCGCCGAATTCCATCCGGCAGGCACCCACCCGCTCAATGATGCCGCACATCACGGGGTCCGACTTCTTCAGATGATTGATGGCTTTCCGCATAGCCCAAAATTTTTATCACGAAACGCATTCGAAGGCGAATAAAAACCGAAACAACGGCGCCGTGTCTTTCCTGAGTGTGAAACCAGATGGTGGAAACTAGGCAGTACTTTTCTTCCCAGGCAGTTCGAAACCGATTCGGCGGCCGGTGGCAGGGTCAGGCGCCATCAGCTCCCGGATCGCCTCGATGAGCTCCTGAATGGAGGCGTCGTGGGTATCCAGGCGCTGCTCGAGTTCGTCGATTTTTCCCGCGAGCTGTTGGTTGGTCGACAGCATTTCACGCAGGCGCACAAATGCGCGGACGACGAACACGCTCATCTCCACCGCTCGCTCGGAATTGAGAACTGTCGCGGCCATGATGGCTCCGTGTTCGGTAAAGGCATAGGGCGCATACCGCCGGCCGCCGCGGCCAGGCTTCGCGGACGCCTGACGTTGCAGGTCTGCCTCTTCGACTTTAGTCAGCTGAAACATGAAGTCGTCAGGAAAGCGCTCGCGATTCCGCTTGACCTGCTCGTTCAGACGCTTCACCGGGACGCCATACAGCTCGGCGAGATCGTGATCGAGGATGACCTTTTGCTGGCGAAGCACAAAAATACGCGACTCTACCGGAATTGCGAGGGCCGAGGATTTGGGCATGCGTAGATTTTAGCGGCTGGCGGGAAAAAAGCTTAACCACGGAGGACACGGAGGTGCACTGAGCAACGACTCAAACTTAGGCTTGCCAGAAGCTAGAAGCCAGAGGCCAGAAGGTACGAGCCAGACTCAAGTTTTCGGCGCGACGTTTACGTAATGCTCACTTCCGTATACGTCCCATACACTTCGCGCAGTGCCTCGCAGATTTCGCCCACAGTCGCATAGGCGCGAACCGCGTCCACGATATAAGGCATCGTATTGGCCGGGGACACATTTCCGTTCGTACCCGCCTTGGGTTCCTGCGCGGCGGCTTTCTTCAACGCGTCGAGGCGACTCTGGACTTCCTCATTGGATCGACGCGCGCGCAGAGCCTTGAGCTTCGCGGTTTGCTGGCGCGCTACCGTCTCGTCGATGTAAAGAATGTGTGGGGACCCTTCTTCTATGGTGAAATCGTTCACGCCGACAATGACTTTCTCACGCGCTTCGGCGGCGCGCTGGTACTGGTACGAGGCTTCAGCGATTTCCTTCTGCGGATATCCGCGCTCAATCGCCTTCACCATGCCACCCATCTGGTCGAGTTTCTCGAAGTAGTCGAACGCGCCCTTCTCCATATCGAGCGTGAACTTCTCGACAAAGTACGAGCCGCCGAGAGGATCGACCGTTTGCGCCACTCCGGACTCATACGCGATGATCTGCTGCGTGCGCAGCGCGATGCGCGCCGCTTCTTCCGTGGGCAGGGCCAGGGCCTCGTCGTAAGAGTCGGTATGCAGCGACTGCGTGCCGCCCAGAACTGCCGCCAAAGCCTGCAGGGCCACGCGCGCGATGTTGTTCATGGGCTGCTGCGCAGGCAGAGAAACGCCGGCTGTTTGGGTGTGGAATCGCATCAACCAGGTGCGGGCATTCTTCGCGCCGAAGCGGTCTTTGGCCAGGCGGTGCCAGATCTTGCGCGCCGCGCGGTACTTGGCAATTTCTTCGAAGAAGTCGTTATGCGCGTTGAAGAAGAAGCTCAACCTTGGACCGAATTCATCGAAGTCGAGCCCGCGCCGCCGCGCCCACTCCACGTACTCGACGCCGTCATAAATCGTGAATGCCAGTTCCTGCAGCGCGGTGGAACCCGCTTCGCGAATGTGGTAGCCACTGATGGAAATGGTGTTGAAGCGCGGAGTGAATTTCGAGCCAAACTCGAACGTGTCGACCACCAGGCGCATGCTGGGCGCGGGTGGATAGATGTATTCCTTCTGCGCGATGTATTCCTTGAGAATGTCGTTCTGGATGGTGCCGGAAATTTTCTTCCAGTCGGCGCCCTGCTTCTCGGCGACGACCAGGTACATCGCCCACAACACGCTAGCGGGCGAATTGATGGTCATCGATACAGTGGTCTTCTCCAGGTCGATGCCGTCGAACAGGATCTCCATGTCCTCGAGCGAGTCGATGGCCACGCCGCACTTGCCCACTTCGCCTTCGCTCGCCGGATGATCGGAGTCGTATCCCATGAGTGTCGGGAGATCGAAGGCTACGGAGAGCCCTCCGCCACCGTGCTCGAGCAGGTATTTATAGCGCTGGTTGGTTTCCTCGGGCGACGCGAAACCAGAGAACATGCGCATGGTCCAGAGCTTGCCCCGGTAGCCGGTCGCGTGAATGCCGCGCGTGTAAGGCGCTTCGCCCGGGTAACCGAGGTATTTTTCCGCGTCCCAATCTTCGGGAAGATCGGCGGCCGTATAGAGGCGGCGAATGGGAACGTTCGAAATCGTGCTGAAGCGCGCACGCCCGTGCTCGTCAAGATTGGTGCCGGTGGCAGCTCCAATGGGCTTTTCAGGAGACTTCTCGATCGTGGGAGCGAGAGTGTTTTCCGCCCACTGCTTTTCGCGGTCGGACGGATGACGCCCTTCAAAAACTTCGCTGATTGGACTCTCGGCGACTTGCGGCTTGGAATACGGTTTCTTCTGATCGGCCATGCGTCTCCCACATCCTCTGCTTCGATGATAGAGGACGGTCGGATGACGAACAAGGTACGCACGTGCTAGCCGACCGGATGGTTGGTAGGTGCTGTTCTTCGCTGCGTCCTCTGCGGATTTTCTCTGCGATCTCTGCGTTTCAAGATTTTCTGTTGTCTCGCTGGCAACACCTTGAAACGCAGAGGACGGAGACAACTTCCGCAGAGGACGCGGGGACAACCATCTCTCAAAGTCTGTTATTCGGGCTTGTTCCGTGACATTTCCCACGCCTTCGCGTATTTCCATGAGACGTAGACCGCATGATAGAGGTGCAGCAACAATCCTTCCCGGCCGTCGAGGAAGCCGAGCCGCACAACGTAGTTGTAGAACAACGTTGCCGCTGGACGAAAAACGATGTCAGCCACGCTGAAACTGCGGTGGCCTTTCGCGACCGCGAGTTCTGCGCCCAACGAGGAATAGCGGTTCATGTGACCGATGTAGTAGCTCAGCGTCGGATAGGTGTAGTGCACCATAGCGTTGGTGAACTGGCGGGTGCGCTGCGGGACGTCGGGTTTCAGTTCACACCGGTCGTGCGGATCGTGTCCTGTGACGAATCCCATGCTGTTGCGAAACAGGCGTAACTTCGGGTCGGGATAGAAACCGCCTTGGCGAATCCAGCGTCCAAGAAAGAGATTCTTGCGCGGCAGCCGGAAGCCGTTAATGTCTCCGGGATTGGCAAGAGCGGCGCGAATTTCATCGGCGAGGTCGAGACTGATTTCTTCGTCCGCATCGAGCAGCAGCACCCAGTCTTTCGTGCATTGCTCGATTGCGAATTGCTTTTGCGCGACGTAGCCCCGCCAAGGCTCGTCGATGACGCGTGCGCCCAACTCCCGCGCAATTTCTCGTGTGCGATCTTTCGATCCGGAATCGACCAGCACGATTTCATCGGCCCAGCCAACGCTCGCCAGCGTGCGGCCGATGTTGGCTTCTTCGTCCATCGCGACGATGGCTACCGAGAGCGTCATGGAAGCGCGTATTGTCTCACAGAGAAAAGGCGGGGCTGCTTACGGTAGGGAGTGATCGCGCAAGAGCTAACTGCATAGGTCAGGATGACAAATTTATCTGGTCGCGGGAATTTGCGGCGGAGTAATCAGACAACTGGGGTCATCAAATCCCGCCGCCGTCGGAGTACGTGTCCCATTCTTCGTCGATGGTCATATTCTGCTCGGGTGGCAGCACGGCCTTGGTGTGTTCCTGCAATTGCTCGCGGATCTGATGGACTTCCGACGCGAGCCGAATGAAAACATCCGACATGGGGTCGCTGATTTCTTTCGGGTCGCTGATGACAACGCGCTTGCCGTTCCGCAGCACAATGTGGCCCGGCACGCCGACGATGGTCGAGTTGTCGGGAATGCTCCGCAGCACGACCGAGCCGGCGCCCACGCGGCAATTGTCGCCCACCGTAATGTTGCCGAGGACCTTCGCGCCCGACCCGATGATGACGTCATTGCCGATGGTCGGGTGGCGCTTGCCCTTTTCCTTGCCAGTGCCGCCTAGCGTCACTCCCTGATAGAGCACCACGCCATCGCCGACGACGGCAGTCTCACCGATGACGACGCCCATGCCGTGATCGATAAATAGCCGGTGCCCAATCTGCGCTCCGGGATGAATTTCGACGCCCGTGAACAGGCGCGAGACCTGCGACAGCCAGCGTGCCAGCAGTCGCAGGTCATGCATCCACAACCAGTGGTAGATGCGATAGGCCCAAAGCGCATGCAGGCCGGGATAGCACAGCAACACTTCGAGGTAGGAGCGTGCAGCTGGGTCGCTCTCGAACACCGAAGCGAGGTCTTCGCGGACGGATTGCCAGAAGCCGATCATTCTTCGAAACCAGACAGCCTCGAAATCAGACAGCCACTGGGACCGCGGTCATCTCCATCGATTCCTTGCGCAAGTTGTCGAACAGCACGCTGGTCAGGTAGCGCTCGCCGAAACTGGGCAGCACGGTGACGATCAGCTTGTCCGCATTCTCCGGACGCTGAGCCACCTGCACGGCCGCCAGCACCGCTGCGCCCGACGAGATGCCCATCAGCAGGCCCTCCTCTTTCGCCAGCCTGCGCGCCATGTTGATCGCTTCCTCGCTCGAAACCTGGATCACTTCCGAAATGTAATCCGTCCGCAGGATCTCGGGGATGAAGCCCGCGCCGATGCCTTGAATCTTGTGTGGACTGGGCGCGCCGCCGGAGAGCACGGCGCTCTCTTTGGGTTCGACAGCAATGGCTTTAAAGCTGGGCTTCTTCGGGCGAATGTACTCGGTCACGCCCGTGATGGTTCCGCCCGTGCCCACGCCGGAAATGAGGATGTCGACCTTCCCATCCGTGTCTTCCCAGATTTCCGGTCCGGTGGTTTCGAAATGAATCTTCGGATTGGCTGGGTTGGCGAATTGCTGCAGCATGAAGCCGTTCGGCGTTTGCGCCAGAATCTCGTTGGCCTTCGCCATGGCCGCCTTCATACCCTGCGGCCCGGGAGTCAGAACGATCTCAGCACCGAAAGCTCGCAGCAGCACACGGCGCTCCAGGCTCATGGTGTCGGGCATAGTGAGGATGAGCTTGTAGCCCTTCACCGCGGCAACGAACGCAAGTCCGATACCCGTGTTGCCGCTGGTCGGCTCAATCAACACGGTCTTGCCCGGCTGGATTTTTCCGGCGCGCTCCGCTTCTTCGATCATGCTTACGCCGATGCGGTCTTTCACGCTGGCGCAGGGATTGAAACTTTCCAGCTTGGCCGCGACTTTCGCGTGGCATCCGGCGGTGACCTTGTTGAGGTAGACGAGCGGCGTGTGACCGATCAGTTCCGTGACGTTATTGGCGATTTTCATCTGCAATGTCCTCGTATTTAAAGTCTCAGACGCGCCAGCGCGCGGAAAGACTCAAAACCTGCGGGTTTTGCTTCGCTCCTGTGAACTCACAGTCCTCGAGAAGGCGATCTTCTGAAGTGTTGGAGTGCACGCGACTAAAGTCTGTCAGCCAGCCCGCCCCTGGGGGTTTCCGAGCGCAACCAGACTACTAGAAGACCCCAAAAAGAAAAGCCCCGCTCGCGTTATGCGAGACGGGGCATGAGACTTGGTACGTCTAGTTCTGAGGAGCCTGGGTCGGCGGAGCCGCCTGGGGCGCCGGTTCCGGTGTGATTGAGTTCTGCGGAGCAGCTTGCGTTTGCGGGGCGCCCACAGATTGCAGATCGGTGCGCGGGGTCACGTACGGAACTGCGGGCAGCTTGTTGACAACGCCCGATTGCGCGTCCGCCAGATCGATGCCGTTGCGCTCGAGCAGCAGCCCAGTGGCGCGGTCCAACTCAACACGGGCTTTTTCGTACGCAGCCCGGGCTGCGACCAGGTTGGAACGGCCCTGCGTCAAAGCGCTTGATTGCTGCAGAACCAGCGTGCTGGTCGAAGCGCCCAGCGCATATTTCTTCTGCTCGGCGTCGAGAGACTGCTGTGCCAGATCGACCGCGGCCTGCGCTGCCGCCACGCTGGCCTTGTTCTGCTGCAGGGCGAACTGCGCATTGCGTACTTCTATCCGGACCTCGTTCTCGACCTGCTGCAAACGCATCTGCGCCTGGCGGTATTCAAGTTGTGAACGAATGTGGTTCGCCTGAGCAGTGCGGTTGCGGAGCGGAATGTTGATGCTGATACCAGCACCTTTGTCAGGAGCGGTGCTGTTTAAGAGCTGGTGGAACGTGCCTCCATAGCTGACGCTCGGGGGAATCTGGGTTGGATCATTCGGCGTACAGCCAATGAACGCCTGATTCGGATCTGCGGGACACAGGTTTGCGGGATTTTGCGCGCCCCCCAGTCCCGAGCCACCGTAGTAGGCGAACAAGTCTACGCTCGGCAACAGCGCGTTCTTTACCGCCTTCATGCTGATTTCCCGGTTCGACAGGTCAATCCGCGATTCGGCTAACTCCGGTCGATGGCTCAGAGCATCGCTGACGAGATCCTGACTCGGTGTGACGGTCTCCTGGTCACTCGGCATCCGCATCGTGTCGGTCGGGATCACCTCGGCATCAATCAAACCTGCATTCACCAGCGTGCGGCTGAGCGCGTTCTTCATCAGCAATTGCTGCAGTTCCAGCGTGGTTTTTGCCACGATCAACGCCTGCTGGTTGGTTGCCACCTGGCTCTGGGCGCGCACAATCTCGATGGGTGCCAGGGTTCCGATTTCGACCTGTTTCTTATTATCTGAAAGCGTCTTGTCCGCAAGTGCGAGTGCATCCTGCTGCACCTTTACATTTTCGTACGCGTTGACAAGATCCCAGTACATGTTCTGGATCTGATCGACCGTGGTGGTTACTTGCAGCCGGAACGCCACATCCGTCAGTTCACGATTGTTCTTCGCAATTACGATGAAACGTCGATTGGGTGAAAACCCGAAGCCCTGCAGCAGATGTTGCGAAAGAGTGGCCCGAAAGTTGGAGTTCAGCGCTGGGCTAAGCTTGCTGAAAAGGGAACTCGTCGTTAGCCGTGAGTTGTTGAATCCGACAGACAAGTTGGTGCCCGTGACAAACCCCTGCTGGTATCCAAAGTCCACGGTGCTTGTATTTTGCTTTGTAAGAGTCGGAGCAAACGAACTCGCATTGAGGCCTGTGGAGCGGTCCAGTTGTAGGGTACCCGTCAGGATGGGATCGTACGAGCTAACCGGTGAGCCGATACCTAGCGTTGAACTCACAATGCCCAGCGTGCCGCTACCGGCGCCGCCACCGCCCCCTGTTGTTCCACCTGCTCCACCGCCGGTCGCGGAGGTTGCGCCGCCGAATCCGCCAACTCCACCTCCGGGCGTGCCTTGCACCACGCCGGTGTTGACTCCCAGCAGGGTAGCGCCTGCCTTGGTGCGCAGAACGTCGGTGTCGGCAATGTTCAGGTTGTAACGCGAGATCGCGATATCCAGATTATTCTCAAGCGCCAACGCGATCGCGTCGTTCATCGACAGCATCAGTTTTCCGTTCTGCAACAACTGATCGAGTCGAGGGGTATTGGTCAAGTTGGGTGTGGCCACCGTTCTGCCAATGTACGGCGCGATCGGGTTCGGAAAATGAGAACGGCCCTTCGAGTACTCCCCGACCACAAACGGCTTAGGCTGCGCGGCCTTGCTGGCCGAGGGTGCCTGAGGCGTTGAGGCGGGCTCTGCGTCCTGTGCCCATCCCGTGGTGACGAGGGCGGTCACTAGGGTGAAGCTGCAGAGAACTTTGCTGGCAAACTTCAAACAAGGCAGTTCCATTCGTATTCTCCGTCCATGAAAACGTTTTGTTGCAGATTGCATGAATTCGTGGCAAGCGCTGTGCGGAATCCAGACGGCGATTCCCACAGGCTGATACGCAAAGCGCGCGCTGAAGGTTCCTTCCGGCCTCTGAGCCCGCCGGAACGGCCCGAACTGCAGATTCCCGGGAAGTTTTCCAGTATATCTGAGCGTGTTCCGCTTCCCAGTGACGGCGCGCGCAAAAACAGGTAAAAGTTTGTAAAGCCAAAGACAAATACGGCGAAACAAGAAACTTAGATGAAAGAAGTGCGGCGGACGAATCACAAAAGTGACGCGTAATCTCAAATTGACGTTGGCGTACGACGGATCGGACTTTTGCGGCTGGCAGATACAGCCCAACGCACCGAGCATTCAGGGCACACTGGCGTCAGCCATTGGACGGTTGACGGGCGAAAATGTCTTGCCACAGGGATCGGGCAGAACCGATGCTGGCGTGCATGCCCTGGCCCAGGTCGCGACGTTCTCGACGTCGTCCTCCGTTCCCGCGCAGAATTTCACGAAAGCCCTGAACGACATCCTGCCCGCGTCCATTCGAATTCTTGACGTGGCAGAGATGCCCGCGGAGTTTCATGCGCGCAAGTCGGCGCGCGCGAAGACCTATCGTTACCATATCTATCGCGAGCCGATCTGCCCTCCTTTCCGGGCGCGATATGTCTGGCATTTCCCGTATCCGCTCGACGAGGCCGGGATGTCAAGGTCGGCAGCGCTCGTGGAAGGCGAACAGGATTTCACCTCGTTCGCGGCCGTCGATCCGGAGAGGGGAAGCGAGAACAGTGAAGTCTCGAACGTGCGGAGGATTTTTTCTTCGGCCTTCGCTCGGGAGGGAGAAGAACTGATCTACACGGTGCGCGGCAGCGGCTTCCTGCACCACATGGTCCGCAACCTGGTGGGCACGTTTGTCCTCGTAGGCAAAGGCACGCTGCGGCCCGCAGATATCAGCCGCATTCTCCAGGCGCGCGAGCGTTCCGCGGCCGGCGCGACTGCCCCCGCCAGCGGCTTGTTTCTGGTGAACGTCGAGTACTGAACTACTCTGTCGTCGCCCGCGCCGGTTTGGGTAGCGCCGCCGTCCCGGCGGCAGTCGGGCGGGCATCCTGCCCGCCCCTGCGAGGGCGAGACGCCCTCGCGACTGCCGGCAAGATGCCGGCGCTACAGTTTGTGGCGCGCGCACTCCCGCCCGCGTAGACTTTCCCTGTTATGGCTACCGACGTACAAGTTGCGCTCCGCAAAGTCGTCTCAGTCAATCCCGCAACCGGCGAGGCTTTGCGCGAGTTCGAGTGCGCATCGGACGCAGAGGTTCACGCGGCCGTTGCCCGCGCTCGCGCCACGCAGCCGGCATGGAACGCGCTCGGAGTCGAGCGCCGTATCGCGGTTCTTCGCAAATTCCAGAAATTGCTTCACGACCAGAAGTCCGAAGTTGCAACGTTGATCACGCAGGAAGCAGGCAAGCCCCGCGTCGAGGCCCTGCTCACTGAGGTGCTTGTCGTGCTCGACGCGACGCGCTACCTTATCGACACAGCGTTCGAGTTTTTGAGGGAATCGACCGTCGAGCACGGCAGCCTTGCCATGAAGGCCAAGCGCGGCCGCATTCTCCGCGAACCTCATGGCGTGATCGGGATCATTTCCCCGTGGAATTACCCTCTGTCGATCCCCGCAGTGGACGCTCTGGGCGCGCTGACGACCGGAAATGCGGTCGTCCTGAAGCCTTCAGAATTCACGTCGCTGGCGGCGCTGAAACTCCAGAGTCTGTTGCGAGATGCCGGAGTTCCAGAAGGAATCTTCGAAGTGATCGTCGGCGATGGGCCGACGGGCGCGGCCTTGCTCAATTCCGAAATCGACAAGCTTGTGTTTACCGGAAGCGTCCCCACCGGCAAACGCATTGCGCAGACGGCCGCCGCACGGCTGCTGCCTGTCGTGCTGGAACTCGGCGGCAAGGATCCTATGCTGGTGCTCGACGACGCGGACATCGACGTTGCCTCGAGCGCAGCCATCTGGGGAGCTTTTGTAAACGCTGGGCAGGCCTGCCTGTCGGTCGAGCGCTGCTACGTCCATCGCTCGCAATACACCCGCTTCCTCGACGCCTGCGTGGAGAAAGCAAAGCGCCTGCGGGTCGGCAACGGACTTGATCCTGAGATCGAGGTTGGCCCGATGATTCATGAACGCCAACTGCGCATCGTGGAGTCGCAAGTGAACGAAGCCGTCGCACAGGGCGCGCGCCTGCTGGCGGGCGGTTCGCGGCTGAAAAATCTGGGTCCGAACTTCTATGCCCCAACCATCCTTGCCGATGTTACGCACGACATGCGCCTCATGCGGGAGGAAACCTTCGGCCCCGTGCTGTCGGTGGCTCTCTTCGATGCTGACGACGAAGCCGTGCGGCTGGCGAACGATTCCGATTTCGGCCTGGCAGCCAGCGTGTGGACCCGTAATTCACAGCGAGGAGAAGCACTGGCTCGCCGTATCGTGGCCGGGACAGTCATGGTGAATGACACAATCTCGTGCTTTGGCATCAGCGAAGCCCCGCATGGTGGTGTGAAAGCCAGCGGTATCGGCCGCTCCCACGGACGCTTCGGCTTGGAAGAGATGGTGCGCGTGAAGTATCTCGACATCGACCGTATGCCACGAATGAAGAAACTCTGGTGGTATGGATACGGCGCTGCGTTCACACGTCAGATGGAAGCCTTTCTTGATCTGCAATTCGCTCGCCGGATCGCCGACCGGGTGCGAGGCTCGGTGCGATCGGCGGGAGGGCTCGGCGGGCGCAGACTATAGGGGCGCAAATTGGTTCCGACATTCCCTTCAAGTAAAATGTATTTCTGCAATCTGATCCTGGCCGTGCGCAACAACGCGTGAAAGCGAGGACTTCCCTTGGCAGCTGGTGAAACCACGATTCCGCACGCTGTTCAGCAGCTTCCCAACCACAAAGTGAAGATCAAGAAGCCCGGCCAACGCGCCTGCAACGAAAAAAACGACAAAGGAAAATTCTGCGGCGGCCACCTGAAGCGTTGGTTCTACACGACCGATGCCGTCGAGCAGGAATGCGGCTGCATTGAGAAGGCATGGGGTCGGGACGTTGAAGTCTACCGCTGCGAGATTTGCAAGACGCTCTATCTCCCCAATCCCGAGAGCGCGCGTGGAGTCAACGTCGCGGGCGAAGGGCAACTCTCCGTCTTCGGACTAACCCTGCCGCCGAAGGAAGAGAAGAAATAGTCGTCAGCCTGCAGGCGTCAGCAAGAGCGTTGGATCGAGTACGGAGTTGCAGGGGAGGGCCGACGACCGAAGACTGACGACCGACGACGCGACTGGAGACTAGCGACTGAATTCCGATCTCATTTACGACTGGAACGCGCTGCACCCTCAGTCTCTGCGGCCGGCGGGACACGTCCTGCTCAATGACGAGACTCTCCGCGACGGCCTGCAATCGCCCTCGGTTCGCGACCCGCTGATCCAGGACAAGATCGCCATCCTTCACTTGATGGAAGCGCTCGGCATCAATTCCCTGAATCTGGGTCTGCCCGGTGCGGGGCCGCGTGCGGTTGAGGACGTTACAGCTTTGGCGCGTGAGATCGTCACCCACAAGATGAAGATCATCGCCAACTGTGCGGCCCGCACGCACGAGAATGACATTCGCCCCATCGCTGAGATCACGCAGAAAACGGGATTACCCATCGAGGCCGCGACGTTTATCGGATCCAGTCCCATCCGTCGTTACACCGAAGGGTGGTCGGACGATTTCCTCCTGCAGACGACCGAAAGGGCCATCAAGTTCGCCGTATCGCTCGGCCTCTCGCCGATGTACGTGACCGAAGACACGACTCGTTGCGATCCGGAAATGGTGAAGAAACTCTATTCGACCGCGATCTCCAACGGCGCGCGCGCCATCGTGATTTGCGACACCGCGGGACACGCCACGCCCATGGGTGCGTTCGCACTTGTGAAGTTCGTCATCTCGGAAGTCGTCAAGCCATCCGGCGAAAAGATCCGCGTCGACTGGCACGGACACTGCGACCGCGGCCTGGGTGTTCCGAATGCGATGGCGGCCCTGGTCGCTGGGGCCGACTGCGTACACGCATCGGCGCTCGGAGTCGGTGAGCGCGTCGGCAATACGCAGATGGACCTGATGCTGGTGAATCTCAAACTCATGGGCATCGATCCGTGGATTACTCAAGATCTCACCAAGCTCAAGGACTATTGCGTGGCCGTGGCGCGCGCAACCGGTATCCCAATTCCAGCCAACTATCCGGTCGTCGGCGACGACGCTTTCCGGACCGCCACCGGCGTGCACGCCGCCGCGATCGTGAAGGCTTTCAAGAAAAATGACATTGAACTCGCCAACTCCGTTTACTCCGGCGTGCCTTCCCATGTGTTCGGTCTCGAACAAGTCATCGATATCGGCCCGATGAGCGGGAAATCGAATGTCCACTACTGGCTCGAGCGGCGCGGTATCCCGGCCACCGACGAGATCGTTGATCGCATCTACGCCCGCGCCAAAAAATCCGATCACACGCTGACCGACGCCGAGATCCTCGAGTGCGTCACGGCGCCGCGGCCGCACTCGTAATTCCTGTTCTTCTCTAAATTGTCATCCTGAGCGCAGCGAAGGACCTATGCATCTGGCCGCGCCACTGCTCATGGAGTCTCCACGATTGGTGGGCGCCGTGGCCGTCCTCGCCTGTCTGAACGGGCGCAGCGCCCGTCCCTGCACCGGGTTTCCGCGACCCTGCAAAAGCACCCCTTCCCGCCAATCGCCCGTTGTAAACTGACGGAACCATTCCCATGGCCCCAAGTTCCCGCGGTGAAGTGTCGGACGTGCATCCCACTTTTCAGGATGAAGTCGCTCGTCTGTCCGCTGCGCCCGAAGTCCGCTCCGCCTTTAACTGGTTTCGCGCGCAGGAACCCCAGCTCGCCCACTGGCAGATTGAGATGGCCCGAATCGCAGCCCCACCTTTTGGGGAAGGCCCGCGTGCCGCATGGCTGGCCGAGCGCTTCCGCGAACTCGGGCTCGACGATGTCCGCATCGACGACGTGGGCAACGTCTTTGGAGTTCATCCTGGCTTCGGCAAACGTTACATCGCTCTCAGCGCGCACATCGACACAGTCTTCCCCGCAGGCACCCCGCTGAATATCCGCCAGCAGGGAACCAAGTTATTCGGGCCGGGAGTTTCCGACAACGGCGCCGGGGTTACGGCCATGCTCGCGATCGCGGCTCTGCTGCGTTCAGTGCGAATGCGTCATGCCATGCCGTTCGTGTTCATCGGCAATGTCGGGGAAGAGGGCGAAGGCGATCTGCGCGGCATGCGTCACATTTTCGCCACGCCGCGTTGGAAGGATTCGATTGGTTACAGCCTGATTCTCGACGGTGCCGGTTCCGACACGATCGTGGCCGAGGCGCTGGGCAGCCGGCGTTTTGAAATCATCATCCGCGGTCCGGGCGGCCATTCCTGGAGCGACTTCGGCGCGCCCAATCCGATCGTGATTCTCTCGCGCGCCATTGAGCGATTTTGCCAGACGCCAGTCTCTGCCGCGCCCAAGAGCACATTCAACATCGGCGTGATTCGGGGCGGCACATCGGTCAACTCCATCCCCGAATCTGCCAGCATGCGCGTGGATCTGCGTTCCACCTCGGCCACGGAACTCGAGCGCCTGGAACGGGCCTTGCGCGTTTGCCTCGATCAGGCGGTCGAGGCCGAACAATCCGTTGCTGAACATAGAATGGCCGCGCAGCGTAAGACGCACGCCGTCAGCTGCGAAGTGGTGGTCATCGGCGACCGGCCCGCTGGTGAACTGGAGCCGAACGCACGCCTTCTTCAGGCCGTGCGGGCCGTGGACGCGCATCTTGGAAATGTTGCGCAGGTGCAACGAGCCTCTACCGACGCCAACATCCCGCTGTCGCTAGGACGGGAAGCGATTGCGATCGGCGGCGGCGGTTCCGGGGGCGGCGCGCACACGCTGCAGGAGTGGTTCGATTGCTCGGGCCGGGAATTGGGTCTGAAAAGAATTCTTCTGACTTTGCTGGTGCTGGCCGGAGTCGGCGAATGAACGTGCGGGTTGTCGTGCTTTCACTCCTTCTTACCTCCGCAGCGCAAGGCCAGGAAGCGGCACCTCCTCGCGCTGACGCAATTTTCATCCACGGCAACATCTACACCGGAGTCGTCGACAAGGCTGCCTTCAACGCAATCAAACGCGCGCAGGCCGTTGCCGTTCGCGGCGACCGTATCCAGGCTGTCGGAGAGAATGCCGAGATTCTCAAGCTGAAGGGACCGAACACGCAGGTCATCGATCTGGGCGGAAAATTTGTGATGCCCGGATTCAACGATGCCCACGCCCACCTCTCGCAAGGCGGCTTTCAGGCTCTGCACGTCAATCTGGTCGGCACGAAGTCGCTCGACGAGTTTCGCGAACGTATCCGCGCGAATGTCGCATCAGCCGCACCGGGCGCGTGGATTCTGGGCGGCGGATGGGACGAAAATCTGTGGCCGGTGAAGACCGTCCCCACGCGCTGGGATGTCGACGAAGTTTCTGCCGGTCATCCGGTATTCCTGGAGCGCGTGGATGGGCACATCGGGGTGGCGAACACGCGCGCTCTGCAGTTGGCCAGCATCACCATTGCAAGCCGCGATCCCAAGGCCGGCAAGATCGATCGCGACACGAACGGCCAACCTAACGGAATTCTGCGCGAAACCGCCAGGCAAGCGATCACTGATGCCATCCCGCCGCCGACCCATGACGAACGCCGTAGCGCGATGGAGCGGGCATTGGCCGAGGCGGCCCGCTGGGGTGTCACGTCGGTGCAGGACAACTCCGGCGACTGGGATGATTTTCAAGTGCTGGAGCAGATCGAGATCGACGGGAAATTGACCGCCCGCATCAGCGAATGGCTGCCCTTCAACGATTCCCTTGCTCAACTCGAAACCAAGCGCAAGGCGCATCCCGCCTCCGACCCGATGCTGCACACCGGCATGCTCAAGGGCTTCATGGACGGGTCCCTGGGCTCACATACTGCAGCGTTGATCGAGCCTTACGCGGACGATCCCAAGAATTCCGGCCTGCCCCGCTACGACGCGCCTAAGCTGAACGACATGACCAAAGAGCGCGTGCTCGCCGGATTCCAGGTGGGCTTCCACGCGATCGGCGACAAAGGCGCGCAGATGACGCTCGACGCGTTTGCTGAGGCTGAGAAAGCAGCGAAGGAAAAGAAAGTAAAAGCAGCGAACGGCGGCGAAGACTATCGCCTCCGCATCGAACACGCGCAGGTGGTGACTCCACTGCAGGTCGTGAAGTTTCGCGATCTGAAGGTGATCGCGTCGATGCAGCCCTGTCATCTGCTCAGCGACATGAAATGGGCCGAGGCTCGCCTGGGCGAGAAGCGCGCCGCGCACTCGTATGCATGGTCTGAGTTCCTGAAGCGAGGCGTCACGCTGGCTTTTGGCACCGACTATCCGGTGGAGTCGATCTCTCCGTTTCGTGGACTGTATGCCGCGACCACGCGCAAGAGCGAGGACGGCAAACAGGAATACTTCCCCGAGCAGAAGATTTCGATGGATCAGGCCATTGCCGCCTACACCAGCGGATCGGCCTTCGCCCAGTTCGACGAGAAACTAAAGGGACTGATCGTTCCGGGCATGTTGGCGGACTTCGTCGTGATCGACCGCGATGTCACTGCGGTGGTTCCGCAAAAACTGCTCGATGCGCACGTAGTGCGAACGGTAGTCGGCGGAAAAACGGTCTACGAAGCGAAGTGATTTTTCAGCCGGCACGATGGGAGGACCCTGGCTCTGGGCGTTTGGCGCTGGGCGTTGGCACGAAATGAGTTTTGCTCGCTAGGAGTCCTAAAAAATCGCTACATGTCTGAATGCTGAGTGCCCAAAGCCTAAAGCCCATCTTCCTCCCTTCGCACTAAACTAAACCCATGACCTGGCGCGAGCGGGAGCGACTGCTCTACTTAGGCTCCACATTCTCGCTGATTCCCGCGCTGGCGATCGTTCCCGCGTTCACTGTCCTCGTCTTCCACCCGAGCATTGCACACGCAACCCTGTGGGCGTTTGTGCTTTTTCCTTTTCTCATCGTCGGCGAGTTCTTCGGAGTGTACAAACTAGTGCAAAGCTGCGTGGCGCGGCCCTTCAGCCTGCTGACCATGCTGTCGTTCGGCGCATTCTTCGTGCTGCTGGTGATCGCGGTCTATACCGGAGTTTTTCTGGCCGCCCTGGCAGAAAGAATGTGAAAGAAAAAACCGCAGAGCAGGTCGAGATCGCCAAGGAAACAAAAGGAAACATTTCTCGGCGCACTCGGCGATGAAAGCCGATTTTCTAGTTCAGGTTCTCAAAGATTCCTGCGGCTCCCATGCCCCCGCCCACGCACATGGTCACCATCCCGTAGCGAGCCTTGCGTCGCTTGAGTTCTCGAATGATGGACGCGGTTAGTTTCGCTCCAGTGCACCCCAAAGGATGACCCAACGCAATCGCACCCCCGTTCGGGTTTACTTTCGCCGGATCCAGTCCAGCTTCCTTGATCACGGCCAGCGATTGCGCCGCGAAGGCTTCGTTCAACTCGATGACATCGATGTCCGAGAGGTTGAGGCCGGCCATCTTCAGCGCCTTCGGTATGGCAAACACCGGTCCGAGTCCCATCTCTTCTGGCTTGTATCCAGCGGTCGCAAAGGAAACGTAGCGAACGAGCGGCGCGATACCCAGTGCCTTCGCGCGTTCAGCCGACATCACAACCGCCGCTGCTGCTCCGTCTGACATCTGCGACGAGTTCCCGGCCGTGACAATGCCCTTCACGTGGAAAGCCGGTTTCAAAGCGAGCAGCGCTTCGAGCGATGTATCCACGCGCGGTCCCTCATCGACCTTGAAGACAACTTCATGCCGGGAAAAGGATTTGCTGCCGCCCTTGCCAGCACCGTTTCCATTTGCTGTGATGCGGACCGGCACTGCCACGGTCTCATCGGTAAACTTGCCTGCGTGAATCGCGGCAGTAGCCTTCTGATGGCTGTGCAGCGAAAACGCGTCGCTCTGCTCACGTGTGATGCCGAAGCGATGCCCTACGCGTTCGGCGGTCAAGCCCATCGATAGATAGGCGCCGGGATGGTTTTCGACCAGCCACGGGTTCGGCGAAATCTTGTTGCCGCCCATCGGAATCATTGACATCGACTCGGTCCCGCCCGCGACGATCACATCCCCGCCGCCAGCCATGATGCGCTCGGCAGCCATTGCGATGGACTGCAATCCCGACGAGCAGAATCGATTGATGGTCAGTGCCGAAACTTCCTCCGGAAGCCCGGCCCGCAGCGACGCAATGCGCGCAACGTTCATCCCTTGCTCGCCCTCAGGCATCGCGCAACCGAGGATCACATCTTCAATTTCCTTGGGATCAAGTTGCGGTACGCGTTCGAGCGCACCTTTGATGGCAATTGCGGCCAACTCGTCAGGGCGGGTCGTGCGCAGCGTTCCCTTGAACGCGCGGCCCACCGGTGTACGAACAGCGGATACGATGACGATTTCTCTCATAAGATCAGTTTCCAGTTGCCAGTTGTCGATTGTCAGTCTGAAGTTTTTCGGTGCAATTGTCGTCGCGATTACCGCTTACCCTCGGAATTGTAGGCTCGGCTTCGCTCACTGTCAGTGACCTCTGCGCCCTCCGCGGTCGTTCTCCGCGCACTCTGCGCTAAAGCCTTTTCCGGAAAATTCACCGGACCACTATCCCCGCATATCCAACCACCATCTGGCGATCGCCCGACACATCCCCGGAAGTTGCATACTTAACCAGTTCTGCACGGGTTGCGCCTCGTTGCCGTGCAGCCGTCAACATGGCCACCGTCGGCCCGAAGCCGCACATGCTGACCTCTTCTTTCATCACCACGTCATAGAGTCCGCGCGCATCGAGGGCGAGAATCCGATCGATCGCTTTCTCATCTTTGATACGTGTCACTGGGTCGGACTCATAGTGATTCATGTCGCTGGAAGCGATCACCAGCACGGGCTCATCCATGCCAGCCAGAACTTCGGCGATGGCGAAGCCCAATCCTTCCAGCGCATCAAACTGGCGTGTCCCCAGCGCAATTGGAACAAATCGAATACCGGACCTTAAGGTCTGTAGAAAAGGGAGCTGTACTTCAATGGCGTGCTCGGTGCGGTGCGCCGATGTCTCATCGGTAAGCAGTGGACATGCTTGCATTAAAGCATCCGCCAGTTCCGAATCAATTCCCACATCACCCAGCGGAGTCTGCCAGGCACCGCGGCTCATGATCGATAGTGGAGTCCCCAGTCCAGTATGGTTAGGGCAGAGAATGACGCACTGCGGATTGACCTTCACGCGCGCATAAACCGCGCCCGCCACCGGCCCGGAGTAGATATAGCCGGCATGGGGAACCACACATCCCAGAACCGTCTCTGGTTGTTCATCAGCAACCATGTACGCTCGAACGCTGGCCGCCAGCTTCTTCGGATCCTGCGGATAGAATTTTCCGGCAACCGCAGCAGGACGAACTGTCGGTGTGCCCATGCTCATTCCCTTCGCGAGCGAAGACTACTTCCCTGTAGTCGAGAGGTCTCCATTTGTTGACGCCAGCGCCCGGTAGATCGCCGCGGTCTTCTCCAACGACAAGGCCTCGGCGCGAACTGTGGGCTTCACACCCGCGCTGTGCAAAGCATTCTTAAGCGGACTGGCAGGGTATTCGGTCTTCAAATTGTTCCAAAGCGTCTTGCGTTTCTGCCCGAACGACAATTTCAGAAACTTGATGAACCCTTCTTCTTCCACCTTGAGTTTCTCTAGCCGCGGCGACATGGTCAGCCGGACCACCGACGAATGCACTTTGGGTGGTGGAGAAAATGCTCCCGGCGGAAGCGTGAAGATTTGCTCGACCTCCGCATACAACTGGGCGGTCGCCGAAAGCAGGCCATAGTCGCGGCTTCCAGGCGAAGCGGCCAGCCGGTCCGCCACTTCTTTCTGCACCATGACTACAATCGTGCTGAAAAGTTCGCGAAATTCAAACATACGCAGCAAAATGTCGGACGTGATGTAGTACGGCAGATTGCCGACAACCGGAATTGGTTCTGGCTTTTGCACCAGCCCCGGCCGCGATGCTCCGGGCTTGGGCCCGAACAACGTGCTGAAGTCGATGGCCAGCACGTCGCCCTCGATGATTTCCACGTTCGGGTAGAGCGCGAATTTCATCCTCAACTGCGCCGCAAGCACCCGATCCAGTTCGATAGCAATCAGCCGCCGCGCCCGCTTCGTCAGCAGGGAAGTGAGCTCGCCTCTACCCGGGCCGATTTCGAGCACGGTGCCTTGCGACACATCTCCCAACGCCTCAACGATGCGCCGCGCCGCCGAATCGTCGGTCAGAAAATGCTGCCCGAGTTTTGGCTTGCGCGTTGGCCGGTGAGCAATCGCTCTTGGCACGTTGACCCTCTTTCGTAAGCCCGTTTAGACTGACACAGCTTATCTGGGTGTCGAGTTGCGGGCCTTGGCTCGCCAAATTTGTCTTCTTCATCATATCCTGCGCCCGGCGTTCGCGGATTTTCCAGGGAGGATCGGCTTCATGCATATCGCGTTCGCGGCCTCGGAAGGTGTGCCCTATTCCAAGACGGGTGGTTTGGCCGATGTGGTCGGAGCCTTGCCACGCGCGCTCACCGCGCTGGGCCACCAGGTCACCGTCTACTTGCCTCGTTACCGCCAGACCAAGCTCACCGAAACGCAAACCGTCGCGCGCAGCGTCACGATTCCTTTCGACGATCATTATCGTTTCTGCTCGGTAGTCTCTGCGCGCGAGCAAGCGGGAGTACGCTATTTCTTCGTTGAGTATCCCCAATTCTTCGACAGGGAAGCGCTCTACGGAACCGCGGTCGGCGACTATCCCGACAACGCCGAGCGTTTCGCCTTGTTCTCGCGCGCGGTGATCGAGACCTCAAAAATCGTTGGCGTTCCGGATGTTTTTCACTGTCACGACTGGCAAGCCGCGCTGATCCCGGTCCTATTGCATACCCAGTATTCGCAGGATCCCGCGTTTCGTGACACGGCGACCGTGTTCACGATTCACAACATGGGCTACCAGGGTCTGTTCCCGGCGGAAATCCTTCCCCTGCTGACCCTGCCCTGGGATTTATTCACCATCACGAAAATGGAATTCTTCGGGCAAGTGAACTTCCTGAAAGGTGCACTGGCGTTTTCCGATTACGTAACCACCGTGAGCCGCAAGTACAGCCAGGAGATTCAGACCACCGAATACGGTTTCGGCCTGGAAGGCGTCCTGCGCAACCGTGCCGCCACGGTCACCGGCATCGTGAATGGCGTGGACTACGACGAGTGGAGTCCTGCCACCGACAAGTTCGCCGCCGCGAAATTTTCTCCCGCCGACCTCAGCGGCAAGAGCAAAGACAAGCTCGATCTGCTAACCACCTTCGGCTTCACGAATGCTGATCCGAAGCTTCCCGTGATTGGCATCGTTTCCCGCTTCGCGGCGCAGAAAGGCTTCGACCTGATCTCGCAGATCATGGACCGCCTGGCCCGCGAAGACATGACGCTGGTCGTGCTCGGCACCGGCGACAAAGATTACGAGGAAATGTTTCTCCGCCTGCAAAAGCAATTCCCGCACAAAATCGCCGTCAAGGTCGCCTACGACAACGCCATTGCCCACAAGATCGAAGCTGGCGCCGACATGTTCCTGATGCCGTCGCGCTACGAACCCTGCGGCCTCAACCAGATCTACAGCCTGAAGTACGGCACTGTTCCAATCGTTCGCGCCACCGGCGGTCTCGACGACACCATCGAGCCTTGGGACGCGCGCACGGGCAAGGGCACCGGCTTCAAGTTCTACGAATACAGCGGCGAGTCTTTGCTGCTGACCATCAAAGCCGCGCTGCAGGCCTTTCGCGACCAATCGTCCTGGCAAGTCCTGATGCGCAACGGCATGGCACGCGATTTTTCCTGGGGCGCGTCGGCAAAAGAGTACGTCAAAGTTTACGACCGTGCCCGCCTGGCCAGAGTCGCAGCAGTGTAGCTCTGAGTCCGACAAATTTGAGGGGTGCTCTCCGTGCCCTGCGTGGTTAAGATTTTCCTACTATTAGCTTCGCCATAAATTTCGAGAAACCTTTAACACTGCTAAAATCATCCAGCCTTTCGCCTTCTCTTCTATGGATAGCTTTTCCAGAACGATCTTCCACGTCGACATGGATGCCTTCTTCGTGTCGGTGGAGGAATTGTTCGATCCGTCGTTGAAAGGCAAGGCCGTGGTGGTGGGCGGACAGCGCGACGAACGCGGCGTTGTCTCCGCGGCCTCGTACGAGGCGCGCAAATTCGGTGTGCACTCCGCCATGCCGCTGCGCACCGCCGCAAAAATGTGTCCGCACGCGATTTTCGTCGACGGCCATCCCGATCGCTACCGGGAGTGTTCTGAAAAAGTTCACAAGGTACTGACGACTTTTTCGCCGCTGGTCGAAATGGCCTCGATCGACGAAGCCTATCTCGACATGACGGGAACGCAGCGACTGCACGGCGCGCCCCTGCGGGCGGCGCACTCGTTGCATAAGAAGATGAAGTCCGAGACGCACCTGAACTGCTCGATCGGGATCGGCACCTCGCGCCTCATCGCGAAAGTCGGTTCGGCAAAGGCCAAGCCCAACGGAGTCTTGTGGGTCGTGCCCGGGCAGGAAGCGAAATTTCTCGCTCCGCTCGACGTGCGCGACATTCCCGGCGTCGGCAAGGTGATGGAACAGAATCTGCACTCGATCGGCATTCATCAGGTAGCCGATCTCGCAGCCCTTCCGGAAGACGACCTCGAGCGTCGTTTCGGCAAGTGGGGACTGGCGCTCGCCGGCAAAGCACGCGGCGAAGATGCGGGCGGATGGTTCGACGCCGACGTTGGCGAGCATGAAGATCCCAAGTCCATCAGCCACGAACACACCTTCAACGAAGACACCGCCAACCCCGCGCAACTGGAATCCACCTTGATGCGCCTGACGGAAATGGTAGCGCGCCGCCTGCGAGAACATTCCTTCTACGCCCGCACCATTCAGCTCAAGCTGCGCTACAAGGATTTCACCACCATCACGCGGGCCCACTCCCTTGCAGAGCCCACCCAAATTGACACGGAGATCTTCGAACAGATTCGCATCCTATTCCGCAAGAACTGGAAAAAGGGGGCGGAGGTACGTTTACTCGGAGTTCACGTTTCTTCCTTTGAGGAAACGCCGGCCACCCAACTCGGTCTGCTCGAAGACGGACGGCACCAGCGCTGGCAGCAAGCCCTCGCCGCTGCCGATAAACTGCGCGACCGCTTCGGCGAAGGCAGTGTCGGCCTAGCTGGCGGCATGCGCGGCGTCTTCCGCGAGCGCACCCACGAAAATCCCGCCAGCCTGCCCGGCAAAGCGCCAAAAAACAAGAAAGACGCAGAGTAGGTTGCGTTTCTAATTTGTCAAACCACTTATGCCCGAACCGATGGAGCGACGGCCAGCCTGCTTTGAGCGACAGCGAAAGGTCCCCGCCCGTCGGGCCCGTCCACCGCGGGCAACTCTAGCTCGCCGATTGCAATCTGATCTAAAGGCAAATCCAAAAGTTCTCATGCGCAAGTCTGTCCTCCGTATTCCGATTGCCTGTCGCCTATTGTCGGTGCTCCTCCTCAGTGTGCTCACGGTACTGCTGGTTGGTAGGCATCGTGTCCACGGCCAGGAGCCCACCATTGCTGTGGACGTCAAGGTTGTGAATGTGCTCGCCACCGTCCGCGACAAGCACGGCCAGATCGTCAACAGCCTCACGAAAGATGACTTCACGATGCAGGAAGATGGACGCGCGGAAATCATCAAGTACTTCAGTCGGGAATCGGACCTGCCGTTGACGCTCGGCCTGCTGGTCGACACCAGTCTGAGCCAGCGCCGCGTACTCGGCGAAGAGCGCAGTGCCAGCTACTCCTTCCTCGACAAGATGCTTCGTCCGAAGGATCAGGCTTTTGTCATCCACTTCGACCATGAGGCCGAACTCCTGCAAGACCTCACATCCTCCAAAGAAAAACTTCAAGCCGCGCTCGACAAACTCGAAGCGCCCGTGCGTCCGGCTTTGTCGCGTGGCGGGGGAGCGGGAGGCGCCGGAAGATCGGGAGGCGGATGGCCCGGATCTGGTGGAGGCGGCGGAGGTCGCGGGCGAGGCCATGGCGGAGGAGGGGGCGCCGGCACAGTTCTCTACGACGCCGCGTATCTTGCATCCGACGAACTGATGAAGCCGCAAAAAGGACGCAAGGCTCTCATCATTCTCACCGACGGAGTGGACCGCGGCAGCAAAGAAACCCTCGATGCCGCCATGGAAGCCGCCCAGCGCGCCGACACGGTGGTGTATTCAATCTTGTTCAAAGACGACGATGCCTACAACAACGGCGGCAGCTTTGGTGGAATGGGACGCATGGGCCGCGGCGGCGGGCGCCGTTATCCGCAGGAGTCGCGCCCCGATGGTAAGAAGGTCATGGAGCGCATCTGCCAGGAAACTGGCGGGCGTCTTTTCGAAGTGTCGAAGAAGCAGCCCATCGACAAAATCTACGGCGAGCTTCAGGACGAACTGCGCAACCAGTACAGCCTCGGGTACACGCCCGCCAAGAACAACGAGGCTACCGGCTACCGAAAAATTGCACTGACCACGAAACAGAAAGATCTCAAAGTTCAGGCCAGGGACGGGTACTACGCGGACCGCTAGGCGGCATTTGTCGCTGTTTTTCTTCGCGCGCTTAGCGGCTTCTCTTTGCGTCCTTAGTGGTTAAACGCGTTCAGCCAACCCGCGACACAATCAACAGTCCGCCAATGATCGCAACCGCATCCTCCGCAATCGCCACCGCGAAATCCGGCAAGCCCTTCTTCGCAACCAAAAAATGTCGCACGTTGTATCCACCAAAAGCGCCGACGATGCCTCCCACGGCTCCCGCCACGACGGCCAGAGACACGCCAGTGCGTGCGCTGACCGCTAGGGCTGCGGCGCTTGCTCCTCCCAACACAATGCGCGCCGTCAGTCCGAGCGGCGCGGTGCGCGATGGAGTCTTGGGTAGCTTGTCCGCGATCAATTCGCCAATGGCCAGTAGCGTAACGACGGCCAGGAGAATGGGCCGATCGAGGAAAGCAAGTCGCGTCCCATCGAACCGCAGCCAGCCAAAATGTGCGGCCCAGCATACGACTGCCGGAGCCGTCAGTGAACGCAAGCCGCAAATGCAGCCCAGTAGAAAGCCAAACAGCAGGATCATGGAGTATCGTCCACCGGCAGAAGCCGGAGCGGCAATTGTATGCCTCGCACTCAGGCTGACTTTCGCCCGGCCGAGAAGTTGCCAGATGCTTGATGGTTGCGCTGTAAAACTCGTTTCCACGGTTGCTCCGGATTCCTTCCGCCTCTATTATTGGCGATTCGAAGCAAGGGCCGTCCCAACTCCACTTCAAAAAGGGTCGCATGAAAAAGCTCAGGAAAGCTCTGCTCGTTATCGGTGCTGCGATTCTTCTGCTCCTGATTCTCGGCATCCACTTCACGATCGGATGGCGTCCGTTCCTGGGGCCGAAAAAGCGCGCTACGACAAACCGTCAATTTGAATCGACTCCCGAGCGTCTGGCCCGCGGGCGGTATCTCACGCAATCCGTTTTAGGCTGCACCACTTGTCACACGCCGCGTGATTTCACCAAGCACGGCGCCCCGCCCGTTGCCGGAATGGACTTTGCCGGGCAGCCGATCGAACTTCCCGGATTCCCTGGGAGCATTGTGGTTCCCAACATCACGCCCGACAAAGAGACCGGCGCCGGAAACTGGACCGACGACCAGATCGCTCGCGCCATCCGAGAAGGCATCAAGCACGACGACACCACGATCTTCCCGTTGATGCCCTACATGCTATACAAGGATCTTTCCGATGAAGATCTAGCCTCGGTGGTCATTTACCTGCGTTCCGTTCCGCCAGTGCACAACCCGTTGCCGGTATCGAAAGTAAGTTTCCCGGTTAACTATCTGGTGCGCGGCGTGCCGCAGCCCGTGACCGGTCCAATCCACGGACCGGATGCCGCCGACGCGATGGCGCGCGGGAAATACCTGGTCAACATGGGCTGCGGTTGCCACCAGGCCAAAGAGAATCTTCCTTTCGCCGGCGGAGAAAACCTGCGCGGCCCATGGGGGGATTTGACCAGTGCCAACCTCACGCCCGACGCTTCGGGCATCGGCTACTACAGCGAGTCGACCTTCATCACTGCGATGCGCACCGGATACGTCGGCGCCCGCGAACTGAACCAGATCATGCCGTACGGCGAATTCAAAGACATCACCGACGACGACCTGAGAGCCATGTTCGCGTACCTGAAAACACTGCCGCCGGTAAAACACCGCGTCGACAACTCGCTGCCGCCAACCTTTTGCAAGCTGTGCAAGGAAAAGCACGGGGCCGGGGATCAGAATTAAGGCGCTCGGTTGTGCGTCCTACCTTCTCGTTACCGAACAATCAGCGCAGGTTCTTCGGGCTAAGTGAAACGCTGCTGACCAATGATCGCTGAAAGTAGGGGTGCCCCTCCCCCTCGTCCTGTGGAGTCATTAAGTTAGGGGCGAGAGAGCGCCAAAATCCTTGGTGTGAAATAACTTATCGGCAAAATATTCCGGACAAAGGACTTAGTATCCGGAATAGCTGTCCCGGGAGATACTCCCGGCGAGTTAACTATATCGGATCAATTGGGGAAGGGATAGGAACTAAGTCAAGGGTAAGTGTGATGGATGGACAGTGGGCGGCGCGGGCCAGGTGGCTCCTCCCAGGTTAGCGTCCAAAGGGGAGGGGCGCCAACCTGGGGCACCCTGGCATGGGAGCGATGCTGCACCGCAAGAAATACTTCGCCAGTCTGCTGGAAGAACTCGAAGAAGTGCCGGAATCGGTGATCGATCTGCTGCGTTTGAGCCGCAGCGCTCTGGAGATGTTCGAGAACACGCAGAAGCGGTTGGTCCACGAGTTACTAGCCGATCCCGAACTGGCGCAACGGGTCGAGCGGTTGATGACGATTCCAGCCGTCGGAGAAATTACCGCTCTCACCTGGGCCCTGGAGGTTGGCGATCCGCAACGCTTTCCCTCCTGCTCCGATGCCATGAGTTACTGCGGACTGACCGCCGCCTTGCAGTCCTCGGCGGGCAAGCAGCAACGCGGTCCCATCTCGAAACAGCGCAACCACTGGCTGCAAACCACGCTGATCGAGGCCGCCAAACTGGCCCCGCGATGGAATCCGCAACTGGCGGCGCTGCATGCCCGCGAGTTGGAGCGTGGACATCGCAACCGCGCCACTCTGGCCGTGGCGCGCAAACTCGTCACCTATCTGCTGGCCGTCGACAAAAGCCGTCAGCCCTTCCAACTGCGCGTGCCTTTGGAAGAGCCAACCCAAAAAGCTGCCTAAGAAGGAAAAACTTTGAACTCAGCGATCATCCGGCCGTTCCTCGCCAACTTGGGGACTGGGCAGAGGAGTTTCGACTCCCGATGCTCCTTACCGTCTGTATCGAGGCCGGCCGGAAAACCCTAACTCATACTTCGTGGACCGGACTCCGCTTCGGTTCCCGCAAATGGATGTCTGGCCAAACTGCTGCTTTGGCCGCGCTCAACGATCGCTGGCCATTCGCCAACTTAACCGCCTCGTCTTCTCTTCGAGAGTCATCTCTTCCAAGTGCACGGAGACCTCCGTCTCCTCTTGACTTTTACTTATCATGGATGTCCCCTATTTTTTATGGGAATCAGAGCAGAGGTTAAACACAGGGGACACCCTTGAGCGTGGACGGAGAGGGAGCATTGGGACCCCACTGGTCAATTGAGCGTAATGGGATTTTTCACCAGTGACAGGTTCCTGAGTGCAAGGCCCTCAAGCGACGGGAGTGCTTGAGAGTTTCCGACAATTCGGCGGGGAGAGGGAGCCCACGTCTCGAAGCCGAGACGTGAGCCCCCAGGTATCTTGAAATTCTATTTATTCCCGGAGTCCTCTCCGATCTTTTCAACCTTGTACGTCCCATCCCAGTGGTAACTTGCGAAGGTCCCCGAGCCATTTACGCGGGCATGGAAGCCCGCCAACTCCCCGGTCCCGTCTGAAAACGTGCATAGTGCAAGATTGGTCGCCAAATCGAGTGTGCAACGACCAATCGCTCGATTGCCATTCCCGGCGTCGAGAACAACGTTGCTGTCCAGCAGGCCTGTCGAAACCACGAGCGGCTGGAAATAGAAAACCTTCGACCCTACTGAAACCGCAGGCAGATTCGAAGACGTGATCGTGCAGAATGAACCCGCTTCACCCGTGTAACCCAAGCAGTCCTTCGTTACATGGAGCGTTCCGTGTCGTACTGAGGACTCCGAGGACGAAGCCGCTCCCAGAGTCACAGCCGCAAAACTCGCGGCTAGGAGGAGCGCGAATAAAGTTCGAGCAAGTCTAGCGTTCATAAATCTCCTTTTGCACCGTGTTTCTGGCAACTGAGAATGCGCACCTCAGTTCAGATTAGGAACTTTCCCGTTCCCCGCGCGGAGATGACATTGAACCTTGCTATGCCCCAGGTCAATGCGGGCCACCTCTATTTGGCGTCCATAGCGCCTCAAAAGAAAGTCGCTGCTCATTGCGCTGATTCTAATAGGCTTGCACTTCCATCTCCATGCTTGGTAAGTAGATAGGCGGAACTTGCTATGAATGCTAGACTGACCGCTCTCGGGTTCCTTGTGCAGCAACCTGTCTCTGACGCGCGCCGCCTAGTTCGGTTCGGAATATTCGAAGTCGATCTGCGCGAGCGAGAACTGCGCAAGGGAGGCGTTAAGATAAAAATCACCAGCCAGCCGTTTGAAGTGCTTGCCATCCTGCTCGCGCATCCAGGCGAAGTGGTAACCCGGGAGGAGTTCCAGAGGCGACTCTGGCCAGACACGTTCGTCGACGTCGAACACAACCTCAATACCGCTGTTAATAAAATTCGCGAGGCCCTGAGCGACTCAGCCGACAGTCCCCACTTTGTGGAAACCCTCCCGCGACGAGGCTATCGGTTCATCGGGACGGTAAACGGGGATCAGCGGGCAGCGTTTGATTCGCTGCCACCGCAAAACAGGTCGAAATCGAAGATTGCAGTCACTGGCATAGCTCTGCTGGTGCTAATCGGAATGCTAGTCTGGGTATTTTGGCCAGCACTCGTACCACCAAAGGTAGTGGGATCGGTTCAGATCACCAGTGATCGCCTCCCAAAGCTAAACTTTGTCGGCGACGATGCCCGCCTTTATGTAAGCGAAACTGTAAACGGGCACTCGATTCTTAACCAGGTCTCTGCTGATGGTGGTGAAATCTCCCAAATTCCCACACCCTTTCCCAACGTTAACGTCGTCGGCATTGCACCGAACCATTCTGATCTGCTGGTGACCAGCTTTGTAACCGGGGCCGAAGCCGAAAGTCCACTTTGGCTACTGCCGACACCCGCTGGATCTCCGCGACGGCTGGGTGAGGTGATTGCCCGCGATGGCGCGTGGTCGCCGCTGGGACGGCACGGTGCCGGATGGTCACCGGACGGACGAGAGATTGTTTACGCGAATGGATCCAGCCTGTACTTAGCTAAGAGTGACGGAAGTGAAACTCGCGCCCTGGCAACAGTTGCTGGAGTACCATACGCTCCTGTCTTTTCGCCCGACGGCAGCCGTTTGCGATTCACCGTTTTTGATCCTAAGACTGCCTTTCGGTCATTGTGGGAAATCGCAGCAGACGGAAGCGCCATGCATGCTCTGCTGTCGGGACGGAATAAGCAACTAAATGAATGTTGTGGCACCTGGACTCCCGACGGGCAATACTTCGTGTTCGAAAGCGGGCACGGATACGACACCACCATCTGGATTCGAATGGAGAAGGCTGGTCGATTTCGAAAAATCGCACCAGAACCTGTCCAGCTCACAACCGGACCTTTGTCGTTTCGCAATCCCCTATTCAGCAAAAACGGCAAGAAACTGTTTGTCATCGGACAACAAAATCGGGGCGAGTTGGTGCGCTATGACGCTCACTCCCAACAGTTCGTACCCTTTCTCGGGGGCATCTCAGCCTCCTTTGTCGATTTTTCCCGGGACGGACAGTGGGTTGCATACGTTACTTACCCGGAGTTCGCCCTATGGAGAAGCAGGGTGGATGGAAGTGACCGGCTGCGACTCACTTCTCCACTCTGGGGCGTCGGCTCGCCGCACTGGTCACCTGATGGAACGCGAATTGCTTTCCTGGCCAAACAAACGGGAAGATTTAAAATATTTCTCGTTTCGGCCGAAGGAGGCAACCCCAAGGAAGTGCTGCCGGGCGAGCGCAGCGAAGGGAGTACTACGTGGTCGCCTGACGGAAGCTCACTCGCTTTCGGACGCACCCCGGACTTGGAGTTGGGAGCGTTCGGGCCAGCCCCAGTACAGATATTGGACTTGAAAAGCGGTCAGGTGTCTGCCGTACCGGGTTCGGAGGGGCTTTACGCTGTAAGTTGGTCGCCGGACGGCCAGTATCTCTCCGCGATGACGTCCGACTCAAGCAAGCTGATGCTTTTCGACTTTACAACCAAGAAGTGGTTGGAATTAGCAAAAGGAAGCTTTGCTTATCCCAACTGGTCCCACGATGGCGAATATATTTATTTCGAAGATTTTGGGAAAGGCGAAATACGCCGAGTAGCAGTGTCTAGCCACAAATTCGAGAGCGTCGCCGGCATCAGAGAGTTACGCCGTCCGGGTGACTATGCGGGGATATGGAGCGCGCCAGCCTACGACGGTTCTCCTATGGTGATGCGCGACACAGGAATTCAGGAAATTTATGCCTTGGATCTCCAACTTCCCTGAACCAATACCCCTTGTACCGGTTGAAAGGCCTTTTGGGAAAAGCAGCTGAACTGTTTGGGCCTTGAGTTTTCACGACCGCTTGGATCCGCTCTCTGTCTTATCACCGAGGAGTGCGCCCATGAGGTTAACTGTTGTAACCAGGGATTACACCAACCGAGAATTGCAACCAACGCCACGCCACCCCCCGCTCCCCCATCGTCCCCCGGTCACCCAGGACCCCCACGGGCGGGGGGTGTAGCGTTTTGCCCTCGTGGCGTATACACCCCCTCCGTTCGTTGACTTCGCCCAAGCCCACCTCCTAACATGGCGCTTCCATGATCGGCGAGACCATTTCGCACTACCGCATCGTCGAGAAAATCGGCGGAGGCGGGATGGGCGTCGTCTATAAAGCCGAGGACACGCGCCTGCGCCGGTTCGTCGCGCTCAAGTTTCTTCCAGAAGACGTTGCCCGCGATCCGCAGGTCCTGGCGCGTTTTCAGCGCGAAGCGCAAGCGGCCTCCGCCCTGAGCCATCCCAACATTTGCACCATTTACGACATCGGCGAGCAAGATGGCCATGCTTACCTCGTCATGGAGTTCCTCGATGGCAGGACGATGCGCGACCTCATCTCGGGGCGTCCACTGCCGAATGAAACGCTGCTGTTGCTCGGCACAGAGATCGCCGATGCGCTCAGTGCGGCGCACTCCGCTGGCATCATCCATCGTGACATCAAGCCCGCCAACATCTTCGTCACCAACCACGGGCATGCCAAAGTGCTGGACTTCGGATTGGCGAAGCTCTCCGCGCTCCGTCGTGCCGGCAACGCGCCCGAGCAGAAAACGCTTTCCATTCACGAGGAGGACCTGCTCACCAGTCCGGGCACAGCCCTGGGCACCGTGGCCTACATGTCGCCGGAACAGGTGCGCGGCGAAGCGCTCGATGAACGCACCGATCTCTTCTCCTTCGGCGTGGTGTTGTACGAAATGGCCACCGGCTTATTGCCGTTTCGCGGCGAAACCTCGGGTGTCATCTTCGATGCCATTCTCAATCGCACGCCTACGCTTCCGGTGCGCCTCAACCCCGACCTTCCCGCCGATCTCGAACGCATCATTACCAAGGCGATCGAAAAAGATCGCGAGGTGCGCTACCAGCATGCTGCGGAGCTACGCGCCGACCTGAAGCGCCTCAGCCGCGACACGGCCACCGGTAAAGCAATCCCGTCCGGTGCCCACGAGATCGCCTCACCGCAATCGCGTAAATGGCTGCTTGGCATCCCGATCCTTCTTTTGGCTGCCGCTGGCGTTCTGCTATGGAGCGCGCGCTCGCTGCCAGCGCCGCGCATCCTGAACACTACGCAGCTCACGCACGACGATATGTCGAAGACGCGGGTCCTCACCGACGGCGCTCGCCTCTACATCACCGAAATAAAAGGCAACAAACAGATTCTGGTGCAGGCCTCGACTGCCGGAGGGGAGACTTCCGAGATCCCCACCCCGTTTGGGAGCGTGGGCATCTCAGACATTGCGCCCGATCACTCGCATCTGCTTGCCGCCGATATCACTGGCACCCAGGCCGCTGAGCCGGGATGGATTCTGCCGCTTCCCTCGGGACCGCCGCGCCGCCTGGGAGAAGTGTTTGGACACTACGCCGACTACTCGCCCGATGGTCAGCAGATCGTATTCGCTCGAGACTTCGATCTTTACCTCGCGAACTCGGAAGGCCTCAACATCCGAAAACTTGTGAGCCTGCCGGGCCAGGCTTTTTATCTTGTCTACTCGCCCGACGGGCGGCGCATCCGTTTTACGGTTAGCGATTCAAAGGACAATTCGTCTTCCATCTGGGAGGTGCAGTCCGATGGCAGCAATCTCCATCCAATTCTTCATGGATGGCACGATCCTGCCTCGGAGTGCTGCGGCTTCTGGAGCAAGGATGGGCGCTATTTCTTCTTCATTAGCAACCTGGCGACCGTATCTAATCTTTGGGTGATCCGCGAGCCTGCTGGAATTTTCCAGCGCAGTCCTTCCGCGCCCTTTCAGTTGACGGCCGGCCCCATGTCGTTTCCCCTTGCCACTGGAAGCCCGAACGGCAGAAGGATCTTTGCTGATGGCTACGTGCCGCGCGGTGAATTGATCCGCTATGACAGTAAGGCGCGCGACTTCAAACCGTTTCTGGGGGGCATCTCGGCGGGTGAGGTGGATTTCTCCAGTGACGGGAAATGGGTCGTGTATGTGAGTTATCCGGACCGAGCACTCTGGCGCAGCCGCATCGATGGCAGTGATCGCCTGCAACTCACCCAATCACCTGTCTCGGCGATGCTGCCACACTGGTCCCGCGACGGCACACAAATCGCATTCATCGATACGCAAGCCGGAAAACCCTGGAAGATTTTTTTCGTTTCCGCACAAGCCGGACAACCCGTCGAGATGTTGCCCGAACAGGAAGCCGAAGCCGATGCGCACTGGTCTCCCGATGGCAAGAAGATCGTGTTCGGTAGAGTTCCATTCCTTCCGGGCAGCTCGAAGACCATCGCCATCTACATTCTGGATCCAGCGACCAAGCAGGTCTCGATGGTTCGCGGTTCCGATGGTTTGTATGCGCCGCGCTGGTCGCCGGACGGTAAATACCTGGCCGGTATGTCAGCCGATTCGAAGAAACTGGTTCTATATGACTTCGCCACGCAGAAGTGGACGGATTGGGTCACAGAACCCGGTTCTGTCATCCTCCCCGCTTGGTCCAAAGACGGCAAGTACGTTTACTACGGCAATCGTTCGAGCGAAAAAGGTGGATATCGCCGCGTAAAACTCGGCGAACACCGCTCGGAACTGGTGGTCGATCTTAAGGATTTGTCCCAGTTAGACCCGGGCTGGATTGGTCTTGATCCTACGGATACACCACTTTTTGTCCGCAACCGCAGTACCGACGAAATCTACGCGCTCGATCTCGAACTCCCCTAGAGCTACGGCGCTCGCCCGAGGGCTGACCTTTACGGTTCTTCCCTGAGAACGCAACACCTCTCTGTACCGCAGGCATCCATCTGGCTGGGAGTACACAGCCATGAAATCCGCAAAAGTGTTGTTAGCTACTTTCGCCGTTCTGCTTGCGTCCTCTGCATGGGCACAGACTTTGTCTTCAGGGACGGAAATCAAAGTACGAACGGATTCGGCGATTCCCGCCAAACCTGCACCAAACTCGAAGTACACCGGCAGCATCAGCAATGATGTCACCGACAGCAATGGCAACGTCGTGATCCCGCGGGGATCCCGCGCGAGACTCGTCGCGGAAGCCAACGGCGACGACACCAACCTTGATCTGCGCTCGGTAACCGTCAACGGCAGGCACTACCAGCTGACCACGCAAGACCGAAGCTCCGGTACTGGAGGATTGGGAGCGAACAAGCGGACCGCGAAGTACGTTGGCGGCGGCGCTGCTGTGGGCGCGGTGTTAGGCGCGCTTCTAGGCGGCGGCAAGGGCGCAGCGATCGGAGCGCTGGTCGGCGGCGCAGGCGGCGCCGGGGCCCAGGTCTATACAGGCCGCAAGAAAGAAATTCCTGCCGAAACGGAGCTGAGCTACAAGCTCGCGCAAGATCTGCAGATGAGTCCGATGTCCAGCTCGGAACGTTCCGAACGGGACGACCGCACCCCAGACAACGAACAACGCTAGGCTATCGACGAGGAATCGTCTGTGCATAGCAACCAAACCAGAGGCGCCGCCGTTCGCCAAGGGGCACGGCGGCGTCACGAACCTTGGACCGGGGACCCTCTAGGTTAGGCGCGACCACCGCCGAATGTAACTTATTTCTGTCCCTTGTCCTCGATCAGCACGACATCACGAGTTTGATTACCTCGACTGAATGCCAACTGCGTGCCGTCGGGCGACCAATCGAAACTGATCAGGGCGACGCCGTGTAGATTCGTGACCCGTCGCAGCGAGCCATCGGACACGCGAAAGCTCCAGATGTTATCCCCGTCTTTGCTTGCGATCGACAAACGTTAGCTGGCGGCCATCCGGGCTCCAGCGAATGCCTGCGGATAGCGCAACGGAAAGCGGAATCGGAAAGACCTTGCGCAGCGGCCCGCCATCGATTCCGATGATGGCTATGCTTTCGGGAAATTTCTGCGTGCTGAGTTGACGATCGGCGTAGAGACCCGCAATCCATTTTCCGTCAGGCGAAATAACTGGACGTTGCCAGAGTCGATTGCTGATCTGGATGGCTGGACCTCCCGTCGACGCCACTCTCCATAGAGTGGGCCAGTGTTCGGCACCGACGACCGTAAACGCAATCCACTTTCCATCCGGAGAGAGTTGCGGAAATGATTCGCCGCTCGCCTTGACCACCTTTGCCAGATTGCCGCCGTCCATATCCATTGCCCAGATGGCGAGACTGCCGTCGCGATCCGAGACCCAGACCACTTTGTGGCCATTCCTGGAGATGGAGTGATCATAATCGTTGCCGCTCAACGTCAATTGCCTGCGATTTCCGCCCTGCGTGTCAACGGTCCAAAGACTTTCCCGACCGTCCAACTCTTCTTCGAAGGCAATTCGGTCCTTTTCCATCCACGCTGGCGGAGACCAGCCGCTCAGTCCAGAGACAACCAGCTTTGGGTCTTGGGGGCCCGTCACAGGTATCCGCCAGATGCTGCTGGTAAAGCTGCTTTCGTCAACGGTCACGATCTGCCGGGAATCCGCGGAGATGCTTGCGCCCTGTTGGCCGCTCAGTCCTTCTGTTACTTTCCGCTCATTCCCATCCGGATAAGAAACAAACCAGACATGGAAGGTGCGGCCCTCCTCTTGACCGCGGGCACTCATGACCAAGCCGCGTCCATTTCCCATCCACGCCAGTTGCCGGATGTATCCCCAAGCATGTGCGGATAAGGGTCGCACGGTCCCGTTCGCCACGCGAATCGCGATGATGCGCGTGTCGCTTCCCTTGGTACTGGCAAGCGAGGAGTCGGTGTCGGTGCAAGCGATGATCTGGCCATCCGGCGACCAGGCTGGATAGTCCAGCACTCTGGGAAGCTTGCGGGAGAGGAGATTCTGTTCTCCTCCCGCTTCCAGATCGGCAACGATCAGTGAACTCTCACTTTCTGACTCTCGAACGAAGGCAAGTTTCTTTCCGTTCGGAGACAGCGTCACGGGCGAGTCGAGTCGCACTTTCAGCTTGTCCGACGATCCGCCCATTACTGCGACTCGATAAAGCGCCGGTGGTTCCTTTTTTTCTGTCCTGATCACGTAGTAGATCGTCTCGCTGTCGGGGGAGAAGCTAATGCCGATGTAGCGGACGGCTTGCGGAGGCACAATCTCGATGTCATTCAGCGTGGTCGTGCGCCGTAGTCGCAACGATTCCTGACCGCCGGCAAGGGACGTGTGCGCAATATACCGTCCGTCCGGAGAGATCGCCGCCTTGAAGGTCTGCCCATCGCCGGAAAGCCGCGTCGTCTTAATCGTGGTAAACGGCAGGCTGTTTGCCCGCCGGCCACTGAAAGTCAGCAATGCGCCCGCAAGCAGAAAAAGAGCGAGTAGTCCCAGCACCGCAGTGCGCCAGGTAAAACCGCTGATCCGTTCGAACCACCTTTTGTCGCCGGATTTTGCGGGTTGACTGTAGACGGTTGCCTGCGATAAGGCAGCCGCATGTTCAGGGGGCGCACGTCGAGTCACAGTCGCGACGAACCGGTAGCCCCGTCCTGGGACCGTCAGAATGTAAGGTTGGTCTCTGTTCTCCCCAAGCGCCTTGCGCAGCATGAAGACGGTCTGGGTAAGGTTGGACTCTTCCACAAAGCTGTCGGGCCAGACAGCCCTCATCAGTTCGTCTTTCGGAATGACCTCACCGCTCTTCTCGATGAGCGCCAAGAGAACTTCGAACGCTTTCGGAGTGAGAGGGACAAGCTCCGGACCGCGGCGCAGGTGTCTGCTTTGAGCATTCAGGCGGAATTGGCCGAATTCCCAGATGCCGTTGATTACGCTCGGCATAACGCCCCTAATCCAGACTTTGAGAGATTTTGAAAGCGGCTTTGAGGACTTTTGAGAAGCACCGAGGATAACTTCCGCCCCGCCCGAGGAAGTTAGAGCCGCGATGTGGGCGGCATTTTACCACGGCACGACCCCGCCTTCGGGGATCGGCTTAGAACGCACCAATATGAAAGGGCATCGATATGCGACGATCAGCGACGTGGTTGGTCTTAGTTACCTTTGTGATCGCAGTGGCCGCCTTCTATCACACAACAAAGGTGCACGCGACACCCGCGGCTGGCTTCGTGGGGACCACTCTGGCCCAGGGCCGGTTCGCCGAATTCGAGGTTTTCAATCACCTTGTTCTACCCAATGCACGGCGCGGAGAGCACGAGAAGAACATCTGGCTGTCGCTGCAGAAGACCAAAGGATCGTCAGACGTGTATGTGCAGAGCAATGTCTGGCAGCCAGGCGGCAGTACCGGATGGCACACCCACCCGGGGCACAGCCTGATCATCGTAACTGCCGGCACAGTGACGGCGTATGAAGGAGACGACCCCTCCTGCACGCCAACCGTGTACACGGCGGGGATGGGATTCGTCGATCCCGGCGGAAATCACGTACACAACATCCGTAACGAAAGTGCGACCGACGTGGCGCAAACCATCGCCGTCCAGCTAATTCCAGCGACTGCCACACGCCGGATAGACGCACCAGATCCGGGAAACTGCCATTTCTGAATCGATAACGACAAGAAAGGAGAGTTTAAATGCAAAGAAGATTGACTTTAGTAACACTGTTTAGCGTCGCAATCGTGGGGATGGCGCTGTATCACGCTGGAACGGTCCATGCCGCACCGCTTCATAACCATCATCGCGACTGTAGCGTTGCCAGCCTCAAAGGGACCTATGCCTTCCGCAGGACGGGCGTGAACAATGTTGTGGGTGGCCCTATCGCCGCGATTGGCATCGAAGTCTTTAACGGAGACGGGACGCTTGGCCTCACTCGCTATACCAGAAGCACTAACGGTGAAATCCAAGACTGGACCGATATCCCGCCGATCGGGGAAGCAAGTTACACGGTCGATCCGGATTGTACTGGGTCACTCTTCGCCGCGGATGGTACAAAAACCAACAACCTCATCGTCCTTGACGGAGGCAGGAGATTCTCCTTGCTCAGCGTGTTTCCAGACACGATTACCACCGAAGAAGGGACGAGGCTCGAGGGGGAGAACTGTAGTGTTGCCAGCCTCAAGGGGACCTATGCCTTCCGCAGGACTGGGGTGAACAATGACGTGGGTGGCCCTATCGCCCAAATTGGCATTGCTTTTTACAAAGATGGGATGCGAGGCCTCATCCGCACGACCAGAAGCACCAACGGTGAAATCCGACCGTGGACCGATTACCCGACAAACGGAAGCTACGCGATCGATCCGGATTGTACTGGGGCGCTCTTCTATGAAGACGGGGGAAGAGCCAACAACCTCGTCGTCCTCGACGGAGGCAAAAGATTCTTCTTGCTCAGCGTGTTTCAGGGCACGATTACCACGGAAGAAGGGACGAGGCTCGAGGGGGAGGACTAACGGGGTATTAGAGAGCGAGCAACCGCATCACGTACCGGCACAGCGTGAGTCAATTTCCACAATGAGAAGGCTGGACCAATGGTGGCCCAGCCTCTACTGAAAAACTCGATGCGGCCCCGAGTCAGATGAGCCAAGCAAATGAATAAACGTGTATGGAGCATTTTGTTGGTGCTAGCCGCGTCACTTGCTTTCAGTGGGTGCGGAGGGGGTGTAGCACGCTCCTCGGTGCCGTCCCCTCAGGGAGTGACGAACATTGCCGGCAACTGGCAATTCAGCACGACGTCCTCGATGAGCGGGACGTCCACACTGACAATTGCCGGGACTATCAACCAGTCGGATCGCAGGATAAGCGGGGCGATGCACGTGGGCGGCTCGACTTGTTTTGATCGAATGACCACTGTGGGGCTGACCGGCACCCTGAACGGCAGCAAGCTGCTGTTGACGTCCTCGTCTGTGGATGGGCAGGTCACGCAAGTCTCTGGTACGGTCAGCGACACGAGTTTCACTGGCACCTATCACACCAACGGTGGCTGTGCCGATGGTGAGCAGGGCAGTGTCATCGGCACACGGGTACCGTATATCGCAAACCAGCTGCAAGGCACCTTCACGAATTCGGGGCAAGGAACATTCGACGCGGTAGGAGACATCGCTCAGAGCGCCACGGCCAGTTCCGATGGCAGCTACGGAATCACCGGGTCCGTTACCTTCAATACCTCGTGCTTCAGTACGGGGACGATTAAACCAGGAACATTGTCGTCGGGCAGCTTCATCATCGGGAGCACGGTGGGTCTCGAAGTTGAAACTGGCAACGGCACAGTCACGTTCCTTGGGATCGTGAACGCCGAGAGAAGTGCGATTAACGGCGACTTCACAATCTCCGGTGGAACCTGTGACGGCACCGGCACAGCAGTCTTGAACGTGACGAGTCCGTGGGACTATTGACCCGCGGACTCGTGCTTTCGAATTGTCGTACGAGACCGGTCCGCGGACTTTCCATCATTGGTTAGCTTCATCTTGAACTGGCTTCAGGAAAAGTCCCCGCCCAAGCGGAGCTTGGACGGGGCACCCGCACTCGGCCATCAGCCATCAGGCCGCCTTTAAACAACGAAAGCCGGGACAACCGGAATTTCTCCCGGTTCCCAGCTCTCGCTTCCTTCAACCTTGAAAGGCCGCGGGCGAGGGCGCCCGCGCTACACGAATTAGTTGGTTTTGGTGTTGGCGGCGGTCGTCGGTGTTGGCGTGCTGGTGGCTGCGCTGCCGCTGGTGCCGGTTGTGTCTGTCGTTCCCTGGCGCGTTAGGCGCGGGAAGAACGGTGTGACTTCAAAGGGCATCTTGTCGCGGGCTGACGTGATGGCTACCGGCTGCGATTTCACCAGTTCCACCTTGTCGTCCCAGGGATTCAGTTTCACGCGTCCGCCCATGGGCAGCGCAGCGATCTGGTCCAGCTTGTTCCAGTCAATCTGCGGAGCCGAAGTCATCAGTCCCGACATGCGCGTGACGGCTGCGGCTTCGGTCATGTTGTTGCCGAGGTGTGCCGTGAGCAGAGCGCCCAATGCGGCCGCGCGCGTGTTGAGCATTTTCAGGAACAGGCCGGCGCCGTCCAGCTTCTGCGCGTAGGGCGAGTTCTTGAGCATCTCGATGGCTTTCTTGTCGGCCGCCGCTTCCTCCTCGGGAATGTGTTTAAAGCCGAGGTTCTCGTAAGTCGATTCGTCCGAGAACAGCATGCGGTCGTTGAATGCGTACTTCGAACCAAGGTTGTGGCCGAGAACGATGTGCGCCAGTTCGTGCGTCAGCGCCATGGCCAGGCTCGACTCATCGGGCAGCGTGTCGATCAATCCGCGGCTGATGACGATCGTGTTGCCCACGCTGAAGGTTTCGAGCGGCGACGTCAGAAGCACGCGCGTCCGGACCGGGCGGGGCAGATCGATGTTGTTGGTGACTTCGATGTTGTTCACGACCGTCTGCAGAATCTTGTCGAGGTCGCCTTCGGGAGCCAGCAAGCCGGCGCGCTGCAGGCGCTCGACTACGTTGTCTTCCGCCTGCTGCTGCCATTCGCGCTCAGCGGCCAGCGGTGATGCGTCTTGCGCGGTGGGACTGTCGTCCTGCACGCTGTCGACGCGGATGTTGGTCAATTCGTCAGAGGCGCCATCCTTCTTCAGGTCATAGCCCCAGATGCGGGTCTGCGCCTTGAATGCCATCTGATTCTTTACGCCGGCGCTAAAGTCGCCTTCTTCGCTATAGATGAACGCGGGCACCCAGTAGCCGGGAATCAGGTTCAGGCGCCAGCTGTCCATGTGGAAGAAGTAAGCATTGCGCGGGCGGGGCGCGTACGTGCCGTTCAGGCGCACGATGTTGTAGTCCTGATCTTCGACCCACACGCGGCCCAGGAAGCGGCCCTGACCACTCTTTGGTTTCGGCGTGACGTCGAATACCAGGGTACGCACGTCGCCCAGGAACTCGCGGCGCACGTAGCGGAAGTCATAGTGCTGGCGATCGAAATCGTTGCGATCGGCAAAAATCATCCAGGAGAAACCGAGCGGCTGGTACTGCACCTTGAACAGCTTGCTGAAGCCGCCGAGCAGGTGCTTCTCCATGCTCTGGTCGTCCTTGATGTAATCCTTGCGGTCGATGGTGGTGCTCAGATCCATGCGGCCGAGGAAGTACTTATCGTTCTGCGGAACCGGGCCGAGCGCGGGATCGAGCGTCAGATTCTGCAAGTACGTCTCGATCACAGGCGTACGGGTCTGCAGCATCTTGATGAGGCCCTTTTCGCGCATGATGAAGCGGTCGACCACCTGATCCATGGTGGAGGGCTGCGGTCCGGCCTGCGGAGGCGCGGGCTGCGCATTGGCCGCGGGCGCCGGTGAAGGCACCTGGGGCGTGGTTGCGGGCTGAGTCGTCTGGTCAGGCGTTGCCGCCGGAGCCGACATTGTCGTGGCCGGCTGCGAGGTCGTCTGCGAATCCGCCGGTTGCTGTGCTACCGCACTCAACGAAAGCAGCAGGGTAGCCGAGACCATCCAATTCAAGGTGCGCATAACTCTCATCTCCATGGTTCTTCAAAAACCAATTTCTTCAGTACGCCAACTGGAAAACAACGTGTACGACTGCGGTGGAATCCACCGGCTGACCATTGCGTAGAGCAGGCTTGAAGCGCATCTTGTTGGCTGCCGAGATGGCGGCTTCATCCAACCCATGACCGAGGCCGCGGACGATGCGATTGACGTGCAGCTGTCCGTTGGCTGCAAAACTGACTTCGAGCAGGACTTCGCCTTCCAGCCTGAGCTGGCGGGCTTCGTCGGTATAAACCGGGTTCGGCTTGTACGTGATTTCAACCGCGTTGGTCGGCGGTCCTGAATCCGACAGCTGCGGCTTGGGCGTTCCGTGCGAGAGCTCCTGCTGCCCGAAACCGCCGGTTGCGATTGCTGCATTGCCGCGTCCGTTGCTGCGGCCATCGCCGTTGCCGCCGATCGCTACGCCATTTCCGAATCCGGCGCTCGCGACCGTGCCCTTCAATCCTTTTGCGCCGCCGGTCCCGTTTCCGTTGCCCGGACCCTGCGGCATATCGAACGATCCCGTGGCCGCGGCCATCAAGTGTGCGTTCGGCTTGCCTTCACCCTTCAGTCCATTGGGATCGCCGAAACCGCCCGTCTGCACTTTCTGGACGGGAACGTTCAAGGTCGGCGTGGCGGAACTGCCGGTCGAAAATTCTCCGGTATGAATCAGCTGCGGACGCGCGCCGCCCGAAATCTGCTTGAGCTGCGGTGTCTGGAAATTGTTCACGACCACCTTGGGTGCTTCAGGCTCCGGCTCGGGCCTGGGTTGCGCGACACGAATTTCGCGCGGCACCACCAGGTGCGGCGAGGCCACCGGCACGGCCGGTAACAACTTGGCGTGCAATAGCTGCGGTTTCGGTTTCGGCAAAGGCTTGGGCTCGTGGCCGGTCAACGGCATCACCGCCGTCAGGTGATAGCTGGTCTTCACCGTCAGCTTCTCGGGAAACAGCAGACCGACGTTTACGAGCAGTAGAATGAACGTCAGTTCGATCCCATAGCTGGTGGCCATGGTCTGCCAGCTGATCCTTTTATTCGGAAGGAGGCCGAACTGCGGTCCGCGATACGCCGTGCCCATGCAATAGCTCCAATATGAGGAACCCGGGCCGAGGGAGAGAGCGCGGGTGGAAGCCTTACGGTAGGGGAAATGGGACGACGGGTAAACGTGTCTGCCGCCGGTGTACCTTGGTAATCAGTTGGAAATCAGGGTGGAACCGCGTCCCAAAGCGGTCGCTGGGGGCGGCTTTCGGGCGAATCAGCCCAAGCGGCGCCGGCGAAAATAGTAAAAAACCGGTACACCCGCCAGAATGACCAGGCATCCCGCGGCCGAGTTCAGCAAATTGTCGGTAAAGGTGTAGTAGAGCAGCACGGCTGACGCCAGCACAAATAACGCCGGGACAATGGGATAGCCCCAGACCCGGTATGGGCGCACCGCATCCGGTTCGCGCCGCCGGAACACGAACACCGTGCTGGCCGTGATCATGTAGAACAGCCATTCCGCAAAAATGGCTAGCGTGAACAGCTGACGAAAGTTTTGTCCAACCAATAAAAGCGTTACCGCCAGGGCCAACTGCAGCAGGATCGCAGTCGACGGCGTCAGGAATCGAGGATGGACTCGGGCGACGGACGGAAAGAAGTAACCGTCACGCGCGGCGGCGAAGGGAACGCGCGCTCCGCTCATGGTGGTGCCGTTGAGCGTCACCAGCATCGAGAGCGCCATGCCCGCGGAAACGATGCTCGCTCCTAATCCGCCGAGCACCAGCGCGACGGCGTCCGATGCAGGCCGCGGCGAGGCTGCCACTGCTGATGCGGGCAACACGTACTGAACGCCAGCGTTAACGAGGACATAGAGAGCACCCACGATCGCCACGCCCGCAATCAGGGCGATGGGAATGTTACGTTCTGGATTGCGGATCTCGCCCGCGACCTGGTTCAGATCGTTCCACCCATCGTAGGCCCATAACGCAGCGACTAGCGCCGCCATGAATCCAACGACTCCGCCTTTTGCGCCCACGAAGTCGGTCGCGAAATTGCTCCATCCGCCGTTGTGCGAAGCGAAACACGCCAGGCCGATTCCAACGATGATCGCGACTTTCAAGATCGTGAAGATGAGCTGGAATTCGCCGGCCTTCTTTACGCCGACGTAGTTCAGCGCTGAGATGAACACGGCTGCGGTAATGGCCGCCACTTGACCGTATGTGACTGTCAGAGGCTTCAGCACGATAGGTTGCGTGAAGAACGCGAAGACCGAGAACGTCCCGAGGATCCGGACGAAGCCGGCCGTAATGGTCGCAATGGAGGCAGGCTTGGAAATCAGCAGAGTGGTCCACGCGTAGAGGAATCCGCCCAGTGGCCCGTACGCGTCGCGCACATACACATACTCGCCTCCCGCTTGCGGCTTCATCGCGCCGAGCTCCGCGTACGTCAGTGCGCCGAAGAACGACAGCAGCCCGCCCACCAGCCATGCGAGGAATACCAACTTAGCCGATCCCACGGCCTGCATCATTTCGGAAGGCACGAGGAAGATGCCACTGCCGATGATGGTTCCGACGACGACCGCTGAGGCATGGCCGACATTCAGGTCGCGGGCGAGTTGCGGTTCGGATGTGGTGTGGGACGCGGACATGGAAAGAGTTGCAGTATACGGGAAGACATGTCATTAGCTGATGGCTGGTAGCTGATCGCTGATAGCAAACCTCGCCGCATGCAGACTCCAACGAACTCTGCACTCGCTACGCCCCTCACGGTGATGCAGATTTTCTCTGCGCTCTCTGCAGGTGTTCTCGGCGCCCTCTGCATTGTAAGACTTTTAGTCCCCGGTCCGATATTAGCTCGTGGTTAACAAAATTGCATTAGAAGCCCTCAGGCGCACGATTGAGGGCGCGGATGACCTTGACTCCGTCGCGCCCCTGAAAGCGTGCCTACGGGTCTGCAAACGCCAGGGATGGGCATCCTGCGTGACGTCTGCGGGGCGTTTTTGCCACCGCTAAACCGCCCGAACGTGTTTTCAATAACTTAGCTACAAGCGAATCAAAATGAGACCTTGTGCACCGTCTGTCACGCTAAGCGGCAGTCTTTTTCGGTGGGCTGGTCAGGAGGCTCGCCCCGTACCCGATTCCAAAAGTCACCGTTGCGCCGATCGGCACATACCACGTCCACGGCGTCTTGGTTCCGAGCCACAGGTAGAGGTTCACCGAAAATCCGAAAAGCATTCCTACCATCGAGCCGAGTTCATTCGCTCTCTTGGTCAGCACTCCCAGCAGAAAGACTCCAAGCAACGCGCCGTACGCCACCGAAGCAATGCCCAAGCCCACTTCCACCACGCGCGAAACTTTGTGCAGCGACAGTACGGCCAGAGCGAACAGCAGGAGGGCCCAAAAAAAAGTCGAAATCCGCGACCAGCGCATCTGGGTGCGATTGTCGGTTTCAGGACGGTGGCGTAGGAAGAAATCCATCATCGAACTCGACGACAGGGAATTCAGAGCCGCGCTCAGATTCGACATGGCTGCGGCGAGGATGGCCGCGATCAGCAATCCTGAGATTCCGTGCGGCATCCGCGTGACGATGAACTTGGGATAGATGTAATCGGCTTTGCCGAACGCCGAGGACGGCAGACCGTAGTACGCCCAGAGCATCACGCCCACGATCAGGAACAAGGCGAACTGCGCGAAGATGACGAGACCACTCGAGAGAAGTGCAGTCACCGACTGGCGCTGGCTGCGCGCCGCGAGCAAGCGCTGGACGATCAGTTGATCGGTGCCGTGGCTGGCGGTGACGAAGAAAGCTCCACCGATCAGGCCGGACCAGAACGTGTAAGGCTTCCAGAAGTTGGGATCGAAATCGAAAATGCGGAGTTTGCTGGCATGCGTTGCCAGATCGTGGATGCCCGGCCACCCGCCGGGTACAAGGTGCAGGATGGTGAACACTCCCACCAGCGTGCCCCCGATGTAGATTCCGGTCTGCACGACGTCGGTCCAGATCACGGCTGACAGGCCGCCTTCAAACGTATAGATCAGCGTCAGCGCGGTGATGATGGCGATGGAGGCGATCTCGCCCGTACCCAGCGCAATCGCAACAACGATCGAAACGGCGTAGACGCGAACACCTTCCGCCGCCGCCCGGGTTACCAGAAACAGGGAAGCGGTCAGCGTGCGCAGGCGTTTGCCGAAACGGCGCTCGATCAGTTCGTAGGCAGTGTAGAGGTCTCCGCGAAAGTAGTGCGGCAGCAACACGAAACTGATGATGACGCGCCCGAGGATGTATCCCATGATGACCTGCAGGAAAGTCAGGTTCGTGTCGTAGGCCAGTCCGGGGATGCTGATGATGGTGAGGGTGCTGGTCTCGGCGGCGACAATCGAAAGCCCGATAGCCCACCACGGAATGTTGCGATCGGCGAGAAAGTAATCACGCAGCGTGCGCTGCTTCTTGCGGAAGCGCAGCCCGAACAGCGTGATGCCGACCAGGTAGAGCGCGATGATGGCGAGGTCGAGGTGGTTGAGGCCCATGGGCTGCTTACCACCATTCATTATGAAGGTGCGGGAATGACCTTGGGAGTGAGAGTTTGGGTCACCTGATTCGTCATGAAGGAGCCTTCAACCGCAAAGGTCGCGAAGGGGCGCAAAGGACGCAAAGAGAAACAATAAGAACAACATCTAGACTCACGGATTTTCTTAGCGGACTTTGCGTGTTCTTTGCGAACTTTGCGGTTAAGAGCTTTTCACTGCAGTGGCCCACGGCACTGCCCACCAACCACTTCCCGCTGTGTTAGAACTAGCGCGTGGCGATCTATCTCGGCATTGACGGCGGGGGCACGAAGACTACATGCGTCGTTGCCGACGAGACCAACGTTCTTGGGACGTCAACCAGCGCGGGGAGCAACATCACACGGCACGGCGAGGTGCGCGTGCGCGAGGCTTTGCATGCAGCGGTTCGCGATGCCTGCGCGGCAGCCAAGGTCGATCCGGCAATGGTGGTGAGCGCCTGCGTCGGTTTATCGGGTGCGGGGCGGTCAGAAGTGCGTGATGCGGTGACGCGCATGTTGCGCGAAGTGCTGCAGGGCAAGATCGAAGTCGTGACTGATCTGGAGACCACGCTGGAGGCCGCGTTCGGCGATGGTCCGGGCGTCATCACCATTGCCGGTACGGGATCGATCGCTTACGGACGCGATGCCGCCGGACAGACCGCGCGCGCGGGCGGATGGGGGCTGGCGATCTCCGACGAAGGTTCCGGCCAGTGGATCGGGCGGGCCGCGGTGAGTGCGGTGCTGAATGCGAATGATGCGGGAGAGAATCCTCCGCTGTTGCACACGATCCTGTCTCTTTGGAATCTGAATTCCCTGGATGAGCTTGTGCGATATGCCAACGCTTCTCCGCCACCGGATTTCTCCAGTTTGGTTCCCGCGGTGTTGGACGCTGCGGAAAACCCCCGCCCAAGCGGAGCTTGGACGGGGCACCCTCCTGATCCGGTGGCGGAGAACGTTCTGCGACGCGCGGGCGGTGAGTTGGCGACTCTGGCTGGAAGCGTGATACGGCGGCTGTTCGCCGCACAGGACACCGTCCCGGTGGCCATGGCCGGGGGAGTCTTTCGTGAGTCGGAACTGGTGCGGCAAGTTTTTTACAATGGAGTGATCGCCGAATTCCCGCGGGCGACAGTGAAGGCTGAAATCGTCGACGCGGTGGATGGCGCGCTGGCCCGGGCACGGAAAGCCACGCGCTAGCGGCGTCGCTCACGGATGACATCCCAGGACGGCACCGGCGCGAAGGAAGGGCTCGAGAAGCAGGCGCCTGCTCCCGAGAACGCATCTCCTGCCGAACAACCGGCTGCCAGCGCCGGACCTCAACTTGACGCTTCTCTCACGGAAGATACCGCGCTGAGTTTGCTCAAACGCGCGGATTTAACTCCGGACGTCCTGGAGCGGCTCTCGAAAATTGGCGAACTGCTGAAGCTTCGCAAGGTGAAGCTTGCGCTGGTGGAGCATCCCAAGACGCCGCGGCATGTTTCCTTGCCTTTGATTCGACAGCTGTACACGTTCGACCTGATGCAAGTGGCGCTGACTCCGGTCGTGCCCGCCGATGTGAAACATGCGGCCGACGAGACAATATGCAATCGTCTCGACACGATCGGTTCGGGCGAGCGCCTGACGTTGGCGCACCGCGGGTCGGGACGCATTGCCGAGGCGCTGTTGTCGGACGCGGAGTCGCGCGTGATGCAGGCCGCTCTGCACAATGGGCGACTGACGGAGTCGTCAATCGTCCGGGCGCTTACGCGAGCGGACGCTACCGTGGCGTTTGTTGATGCCGTTGCGCATCATCCGTCGTGGTCGCTGCGGCGCGAGGTGCGGGTGGCGTTGCTGCGGAACGAGAAGACGCCGATGGCTCGGGCGTTGGACTTCGCCCGCAGCCTGCCGCCCGGAATTTTGCGCGAGATTCTGCAGACGTCGCGGTTGCCTGGGAATGTGAAGGAGTATCTGCTCGCTGACGCGGCCAAGCGCCGGGTCAAGTAGCGCCGCCGTCCCGGCGGCAGTCGTGAGAGCTTGCCCTGAGCTTGTCGAAGGGGCGCCCTCGCTCGGCGGGCGAGACGCCCGCCGGACTGCCGGCAAGATGCCGGCGCTACGATCGGGACCGGCACTGCGCCCGCTTCCGTGCTTAACCCGCTTGCCTATCTTCCGCCGGCAGCGGGTTGCGCTTCTTTTGCGTGGAGCAACTCCACGATCGCTTCGTAGAGGTGGGCACGCGTCGATTGGCGGTCTTGCGCTCGGGTGATATACCGGACGTGCACTTCGACGCCGCCGCCGGTGGGCCGCAGGTTAATCGAGGGTTTCGCTGAAAAATTCTGCACGCGGTACTGCGTTGTGGCTTTCTGCCATTCTTCTTCCGCCCCGCGCACGCTCGCTTCGGTCTCTTTCACCACGAGCTTCTGAATGGCTTCGATCACCGGATAAGGATTCTGCCCGCCCGGCACCGAGACCGTGAGTTCGTCCCACAGCCATTGTCCCGACGTTGAGAAATTGAAGTAGTGGCCTTCGATCGCGAAGCTGTTCACGAACGTGACCTTGCGGCCGGTGGGATGGCCGGAGTCGGTCCAGTTACCGGTTTCGAGCAGCGTGGTACGCAGCAGGCTGATCTCGACCACTTCGCCGCCTACGCCGTTGATTTCCACCCAGTCGCCGACCCGAATTCCGTTGCGTCCCATGAGCACAAACCATCCTACGAAGCCGACGATGAAATCTTTCAGAGCCACGGTGAGGCCCGCGCCGGCAAGGCCCAACACGGTCGGCGTCTGGCTCGGCATGCCGAACAGGACGAATGCAATCAGGAGCACACCAACAGCCTGCGCCGCGAACCACACGACCGCACGCAAAGTCACCAGCCGACGTTTATCGTGCGAGAGTTCGATGAAGTAGCGGTCGATCAGCCGGCCGACCAGGTAGACGGCCAGCACGATGAGCAGAATCCAGAGCGCTGACCGCAACATCCCGTGCACGACGATGCGTTGGCGACTGGTGACGAGCGTTCCCCAGTTGGCGTAGATCTCGGCGAGTTCGGTCTGATCCTGAATGCGCTTGTCGAGATCGGACACGGCTTTCTGATCCTGGGAAAGATGCTTCAGGGCGTCGAGTGTGTCTTTGGAAGCTTGCTTCTTTGAAGCGCCGTCAGAAGGAGCTTCCCCTTTGGAGAGTCCGGAGGCTTTCTCTTTGACGACTTGCTTCTGCTGCTCCTGCTCTTTCACGCGCTGGTCAAAGTTGTCGTGCGCGCGGGTAAGGGCAGGGACGTCGTCGAGCGCGTCCTGCCTGGCCTGCGCCAGCAGCGTTCGTTTTTCGTGAAGCGCGAACCATGCGCGGATCTGCGGATAGAGATTGCCCGCCTGGTACTCTTCGTCGGGATGAAAGGCGTTGTTGTTGTTGGCCGCATCGGCGTGCGAGCCGGCTTCGTGCTCCTGCATCAGTTGCTGAATTTTGCCTTGCGGATTTCCGCCCTCGCGCAGGAGATCCTGTCTGGCATCGTCGAGTTCGTCCTGATCGAGCTCGAGCTGCGCCTTAGCAACGTCGATCTGGTCCTGGGTATCGTCCTTTGCGGTCTCGTTAGCGCCGGCCAGCTGCCGGGTCAGCCGCGCGATCAGCTCCTGATCGGTTTTTACGACGGACTCGGCCTTGAAATTCCGCGACATCAAGTCGCGTTGCTCCTGGGTCGGAGTGGGCGGATGCTCGGTGGCCTCGCGCAGGGCGTCGGCGAAGGCGAGATCGACTTCGTAGTCCGCAACGCGCAGGGCTTCGTTGGCGAAGTCGCGTTCTTCGCTGGTACTCGCCAGGGTCGTCAGCTTGCGGGCGGTCTGCAGCGGCCGCTGATCGACCAAGGCGGCAGTTTGCTTCGCCGGGCTTTTGGAGGCTCGCGTCGGGAGTACTGTCTGTCCCCCTTCGGTGAGAACCATGCCGATCACGGTGGCGACAACGAGCGCCAGCAGCGCGACAACCGTGATCCAATGGCGAAGTTTCATCATGCAGGCGAATGCTTTGGTTTCGAGTAAAGAGAAATGTAACAGTAAACCCTGGGGCGGGTGGGTGACCAGAGACGGAGAACTATCGGGAGTGCATTTTCTGCGGGCGAGAAAAAAGTGCCCGCAGAGGTCGCGGGCACGCCGACGGGCGCGGACCCTTCGCTTTCGCTCAGGGCAGGCTGCCCGTCGCTCCATCGTCAACTACGAAAGCTCTAAGCGGCGGGAATCCGCAGCGCCTGCCCGACTTTGATCTTGTCGGGATCGGCGAGGTTGTTGGCCTTGGCGATCTTCGGATATTGGTTCGCGTCGCCGTAGAAGAGCTTGCTGATTTTCGAGAGGTTGTCGCCGGCCTTCACAGTGTAGGTCTGCTCGCCTTGGGCCACGGTGATTTCGTGGGCCAGGTCGGTGAAGTTAGGATCGACGCCCTTGATCGCGTCCCAAATGCGATTCTTGCTGGCTTCGGAGACAACGGTTGCCTTGAGATGAAGTTTGTCGCCCTGCAGGTCGAGAGCCTGAATGGTGGCGTCTTCCTTGGCGAGAACGTCGAGGACGGGCTGGTATTTCTGCTTCAATTGATTCAGGTCAGCCATGGTGTACTCCTTTGAAATGAATTAAGGAACCGGAAGTGGCGTGACGAGGAGCAGGCGCGCAAACTCAAAAAGCAAAACGGAATCGCGAGTACGTCGCATACAAACTTCCGTAACTTAAAACGTTGACCGGAGCCAGCCTAAGATTGGATGCAGGCGGACTTCTATGGTTGACAACTGGACGGCGCTGTGGAGTTCAGACTGGCAACCAGTGCCGCGCTGGGTATTGTTCGCGTGGACAGCATTCTACGCCGTCTTCCTGGCATATGTTTTCCACAGCCACGGCGGTTTTCTTTTCATTGACTTGGCGAACCTGGTGGTCCACGAGGGCGGCCACATGCTGTTCGGGTGGTTCGGCGAGACGCTCGGGCTTTGGGGCGGGACGCTGCTGCAATGGCTGGTGCCGTTTCTGCTGGCGGGATATTTCTTCACGCAGAGACAGGCGGTGTCGTTCGCGTTCTGCGCATTTTTCTTCTTTGAGAATTGGCTGTACACAGCAACCTACATGGCGGATGCGCGCGCCATGGTGCTGCCGCTGGTGACGACCGGGGATCCCGATCATATTGAGCATGATTGGAATGCGATCTTTTCCAGCCTGGGGGTCTTGCAGTACGACACTACGATTGCTGGAGTGGTGAGGTTTCTTGGGTGGTGCGGGATGCTCGCGGTCGTGGGGTGGTTTGTGTGGCGGAATTGGAAGTCATCCACGACGCCTTCTACGTTGTCGGTGAGCTCACAACTCTGAATCGATCACGGGCCCTGAAGCTCCGAGCGGAAGACTGATCACAGCATCAGCCTTCAAAAACAGGGAGCAGTTTCGTAAATCCTGGTGTCTAATGTGCTGAGATCTTTTCTTTCCCAGACGAGGATGCCATGCGCTTGCACGCTTTCTCTCTCGTAGGGCTCATCTTCCTTTCGATCGTCGCGACCGCGGCGCCGCAAACGACCAAAGAGCATTCACAACTTGAACTTGGGGTTTTGTCGTTCAAGGCGCGACAGTACGATGAGGCGATCCAGCATTTTCAAAAGGCAGTGCTGGCGGAGCCGGAGAATATCAACGCGCACCTCTGGATGGCGAATGCACTGGCCGAGACTTACATTCCGGGTGCGGGGTCTCGTGAGAATGTGCGGCAGGGAGAGCTCGCGATTGAGCAGTATCAGAAGGTGGTGGAACTCGATCCGTCGAATATGAACGCGACGAAGGGAGCGGCGTATTTAAATCTGCAGATGAAGAAATTCAACACGGCCAAACGGCTTTATCGCAAGGCGTCGGAAATCGATCCGAATGATCCAGAAACCTACTATTCGACCGCGGTGATTGATTGGACGCAGACCTACCAGCCTCGGATGGAAGTCAGGACCAAGCTGGGTCTACGTCCTGAGCAACCGATGATTCAGTTTCCGGAATGCACGCAGCTTCGAGATGCCAACGCTGAGCTAGTCGCGGAAGGGATAGAACTGCTGAAGAAAGCGATCGAACTTAAGCATGACTACGACGACGCCATGGCCTATATGAACCTGATGTATCGCGAGCGAGCTGACATTCAGTGTGGCGACCCGAGGGCCAATGCTTCCGATCTGAAGAATGCCGATCGCTGGGTCGATATGACGCTCTCGATCAAGAAGAAAAAAGCCGAGCAGGAAGGTGCCAAGCAGAACGAAGCTGGTTCCACGACGACGGTCGATTTCTCTTCTCCACCCGATCCGCGATGAGCATCTTGGCTTCGTGGTAGAGCTTTTAACCGCAAAGGTCGCTAAGGGGACGCAAAGTTCGCCAAGACAAACCTTCAGAAGGGTCTTTCTTCGCGCCCTTGGCGCCAACTTTGCGAACTTAGCGGTTAGATTGTTGCTCCTTAAGGCACCCAATCGGCGATAAACACGTTGGTCTCGTGCGGGACTTTGCCGTTGCGCCCGGAAATCCAGACAAGCTTCTTGCCGTCGGGACTGAACATCGGGAAGCCATCGAAGCCATCGGTAAACGTCAGGCGCTCGAGGTTCTTGCCGTCCAGATCGACGCCGTAGAGTTCGAAGTTGCCCATGCCTCCGGTCGATCCAACGTTCGATGAAAAGATGATGTGCTTGCCGTCGTGATAGAACGCCGGGGCAAAGCTGGCGGCGCCAAGGTCGGTGATCTGGCGCTTATCGCTGCCGTCGGTTTTCATGGTCCAGATTTCGAGATACGTCGGGCGGATTAGATTCTGCGCCAGCAGATCTTTGTAGTCTTTGATTTCCTGCGCGGTTTTCGGATGGTGTGCGCGGTACACAATGAGCTTGCCGTCAGGCGAAAATGTCGGGCCGCCGTCGTAGCCGAGTTCGTGTGTGAGTTGTTTCACGTTCGATCCGTCTGCGTCCATGATGTAGATGTCGAGGTCGCCGTTGCGAATGGAAGTAAAGACAATCTTCTTTCCGTCGGAGGAGATCACGGCCTCGGCATCGTAGCCCGGTTCCTTGGTGAGTCGCTTCAGGTCCGTGCCGTCGGGATTCGCGGTGAAGATGTCGAAGCTTGGGTAGATGGCCCAGACGTATCCTTTGGAGTAGTCGGGCTTCGGCGGGCAGTCGGAGCCGCCGAGGTGCGTGGACGCGTACAGAATCTTCTTACCGTCCGGATACCAAAACGAGCAGGTGGTGCGGCCCTTGCCGGTTGAGACCATGTGCTGATTGCTGCCGTCGATGTTCATGACGAAGATCTGATCGCACTTCACGGGCTCGCGCGTGGATTGGAAGATGAGCTTCTGGCCGTCGGCTGAGAAGTAGGCTTCGGCGTTCTGGCCCCCGAAGGTGAGCTGCTTGATGTTGCGGAGGTGCTTTTCGGGCTGAGAGGCGGTGGGTTTCTCGGTTTGCGAGGGCAAAACAGGCGACGCATTTTGCTGGCGAGGGGCCGCGAGCAGAGCAAGACCCAGAAGCATCGCGGTAAGCAAGAGCAAAGTTTTCATTGACCGTGTAGTTTAGCAGGGAGCGAGTCGTTGGATGGAGGGGGTGGGTAGCCTGGTTTCGAGTCGTGATCGTTGCAAGAGAGCTAAACAGATTGGAGGAGCGATTTGCTTAGCATTCGCGAGGAAAGTGCGGAGTTACCAGACCTCGATGTTGGCAATGGGGAACGTCGATACATCGCCGCAGTTGCCGCCTTGGGCATTGCGACGATTTGGCTGTATGCAATTTTTGGTTCACATGCGCTGCCCGTGTCGAAGGAAAGCGCACTGCATGGGGCGATTCTCTTCAGTTTGCCGTATCTGCTGCTTCTCGGGATTCTCAAGACTCCCTTCGACCGGATCATTTTTGTCGTAATTGTTTCTTTCGGACTGCTGGGGATCGTCTGGTTTCCTTTCGGGGCATTCGCGTCCTGGTTCATCTCCTATCGCCCTGGGGTGGCGATGCTGCTTTGCCCGTTCAATGCAGTACTGGGCGTGCTGGCAATCCGGCTGTGGCCGCGCGATCCCATGAGAGTTCGTAGCCTTCTTTGGGCCATGCTCTGGTCAGTCCCGATCGGATACTATTTCTTCTTCAGCATGCTCGTCTGGCTTCAGGAGAAATCGTTGTATGTCTCCCCGATCGTGTGAGACTGAATTCCCTGGCACGCCCCTATGACAAGCGGGCAAGAGCTGTTCGTAGCTCATTTCCGGAAATGCCCCATGATCGCCTCCGCCTGCGCGCGGGTCACGACGGCGGAGAGCGCCGCTGCGTCTGCCTGTTTCACCGCCTGGACGCTTCCAAAATGCTCCAACAAACGCCGTGTCGTGCTGGCGCCGACTCCGGGAATCTCCAGCAACTCTGTCGAGCGGTCGCGCATCTGCCGGCGTTTGCGGTGGAAGGTCACGGCGAAGCGGTGGGCTTCGTCGCGGATCTGCTGGACCAGGTGCAGGACGGGAGAGTGATGGTCGAGCGCGACTGGCTCGTCTTCCTGTCCGTAGACGTAGATGATTTCCTCGCGCTTGGCGATCGCGGCGAGCGGCTGGTTGATGATCTCGATAGACTCAAGCGCCTGCGCGGCGGCGTGTAGCTGTCCCAGGCCGCCGTCGATCAAGATCAGGCTCGGCATTTTCTTCTTTTCTTCCTGGATGCGCTTGTAGCGGCGGGTTACCACTTCACGCATCGAGGCGAAGTCGTCGACTCCGGTCACCGTGCGGATGATGAATTTGCGGTAGTCGGACTTCTTCATGCGGCCTTCTTCCCACACGACCATCGAAGCGACCGTCTCGGCGCCCTGGATGTGCGAAATGTCGAAGCACTCGATGCGCTCGGGGCAGTCGGCGAGGCCTAGCGCGTCTTGAAGGGCTTCCTGAATGGCTCGGGTGTTGGGCTTCATCACGCGGAAGCGCTGATCGTAGGACTGCTTGGCGTTGTTGCCGGCCAGGTCGATGAGGGAACGCTTCTCGCCGCGCGACGGAAGTTCGATGTGTACACGCGTCGCCCTCGCGCCCGCGTTGGCCAGTTGCTCGGAGAGAAGTTCTTCGAGGTTGGCGCGGTCTTCAAAATCGGTCGGCAGATAAATGTTTCGGGGAACGTAGGGCTGGCCGATGTAGAGCTGCGCGAGGAAGGCTGAAAAGAAGCTGCTCGGATCGAAGTCAGAGAAGCCGGGTTCTGAGATGGGGCTTCCGCTCACCGACACGGCGGGCCGAGCTTGATCGCTCGCGCATCCTGGGTCATACGTTGTGTCTAATCCAGACTGCACCACATCCGCCAAACCCTCGACGGGCGGGACGCCCGTCGCTCCATTGTCGAGTGCAGTTGACGCAGCGAGATCCGTTCCGAACTCGGGCAGATCTTCCCAGAAGAATTCGCGGCGGTCGACGACTTTTCCGCCGCGCATGTGGAAGAGGTTCACCGCGAGCATGCCGTTCTCGTAGTGGAAGCCGAAGACGTCAGCGTCGTCGCCTTCCACGCCCGCCATGCGCTGTTTTTCCTGCAGTTGTTCGACGGTGGAAATCAGGTCGCGATACTTGGCCGCGCGTTCGTATTCTTGCGATGTGGCGGTCTCGTCCATGCGCTTGTGCAGCGATCGGACGAGGTCCGTCTGCCGGCCTTCGAGGAACAGCCTCACGTCGCGAACCGCTTCCTGGTAAGCCTCGGGCGTGGTGAGGTCCTGCACGCAGGGGCCAAGGCAGCGCCGGATGTAGTACTGCAGGCAAGGCCGCGGGTGAAAGCGGGTCAGATCCACCTTGCACGACGGGATCAGAAAGTGGCGATGGATCAGGTCGACGATGCGGTAGGCGAGATTGGCAGGGAAGTAGGGTCCGAAGTAGGCGCTGCCGTCTTTGCGCAGGCGCCGGGTCACATACACTCGCGGGTAGCGTTCCCCCAGTGTCAGCTTCACGTAGGGATAGGTCTTGTCGTCGCGCAGCAGGATGTTGAAGCGCGGCTTGCGCTGCTTGATGAGGTTGTTCTCGAGCGCGAGAGCTTCCTTGTTGTTGGCGACCACGATGTAGTCGACGTCGACCGCTTCCTTGACCAGCGTGCCGGTTTTGGCGTCCGTCCAGCGGCCCTCGTGGAAATAAGAGGCGACGCGGCTGCGCAGGTTCTTGGCCTTCCCGACATAGATCACCTCGCCCTCGGCGTTCTTGTAGAGGTACACGCCCGGTTCGGTCGGGATGGTTCGGATTTTCTGGAGGAGATCCACGGGAGACTTCTATTTTAGATGAGGGTACTTGAGTCGCGAACCGTGGTGTATTACACTTATGTCTTATGAGTCACACATTAACAATACGTCTCACGGAGGAATTACTCGATTGGCTGAGGGAGTTATCTCGCCGTACTGGAATTCCAGTCGGCCGCCTAATCCGACAGAGGCTGGAGGAGATGAAATCCGAGGACGGCCAGCAGAAATTCCTTCGGCATGCCGGAGCGATTTCCGGCCCTAGCGACTTGTCATCGCGGAAGGGCTTCTCGCGGAAATGAAAGGCATCGCAGACACCGGCTTTATCGTTGCATTCGGCAACCGGCATGACAGCCATCACGACTGGGCGCTCGAAGTCGCGACCCATTTGCGGGAGCCTCTTGTAACGTGCGAAGCGGTATTGGCCGAGTCTGCCTTCCATCTTGGTTCTGCAGAACTCGTGCTGTCTCTGGTAAAGGACGAGATGTTGCGCCTTGCCTTCGATTTGAGTCGCAACCTTGACCAACTTGAGGAGTTAGCCATTCGCTATCGAGACCGCAAACCCGACTTGGCGGACCTTTGCCTCATCCGTATGAGCGAACTGTTTCCCAAACATCAGCTTTTGACCGTCGATGTAGCCGACTTTCGAATCTATAGGCGCAACAAACGCGAGGCGATCCCAATCGTCTTCCCGCCAGGCCTGTAGGCGTCTTCAGTCATATCATTAGGGTTACATCCGCACATTACCGTATAAAATTTCTATCCCCTGTGTTGCCTTTGCTCTACATTTAAGCAAGGATAACTATTTGCAGCATCCGATAAACCGTTGCGGTACAATGCGTTACCGCAGACCGGAGGTTTTTTGGAATTGGCATCGCCCGTGCATTAGTAGGCGGCGGGACGCGAAAGTTCATGGCCCCCGGGACTCAAAAGAAAGCTAAGATTTCCAGGAAGAACTAGAGAGGAAGGAGCCCTCCAAGATATGACTCGCACTTCGTTAGTGATTCTCTTAGCGGCCGGCATGGTCGCTTCTGTGGGTTGCAGCAGCAAAAAGTACGTTCGCAATGAGACGACCCCGCTCATTAACAAAACGAACGAACTAGACGATTTGACTGCGAAGAACACCAAGGACATCAAGGACGTCGATGCCCGCGCGCAGGCCGGAATTCAGGCCGTGCAGGCGAAGGCCGCCGAAGTCGACCAGAAAGCTCTGGCCGCCGGCAAGACTGCAGACGATGCACAGACGACTGCCAACGCCGCCACCAAGCGCGTCGACACCCTGACCCAGACCGTCGTGAATCTGGATAACTACCGTCCCGTGGCCGAGACGTCGGTACATTTCGGATTCAACAAAGACAACCTGACCAAGAAGGCCAAGGAAGCCCTGGATCAGCTCGCGACCGACGTGCCCAATACCAAGGGCTACATCGTCACCGTCGAGGGCGGAACTGACTCGGTCGGATCTTCGGACTACAACTACGACCTGAGCCAGCGCCGCGCCAATGCCGTGATTCAGTATCTGGCGGCGCAGCACAGCGTTCCGGCACACAAGATTTATCTGATCGGCCTGGGCAAGGATAAGCCCGTGGAATCGAACAAGACCGCTGATGGCCGCGCGAAGAACCGCCGTGTCGATGTTCGCCTGATGACGAACACGAGCGGTGGCGACAACCCGGCTCCGGCAGCACAGCCTGCGGCTCCGACGGCCAACAACAGCGCGAATCCGCCGAGCATGTAACCAAGTTCCCTCCTCCCCGGAGGATCTTCGCCAACACAGGCCACTCACCCCCATGAGTGGCCTGCTTTTTTTTGTTTTTCACCACTTCTCAAGTGGCTTCTTTAAACCCAAGTGTGAATGGGTTGGCCGCTCGATTGAGACGTCCTATCTTTGCAATCCGTTACGCATTGTTGGAAAAGGTCCCTCGGAGAGGGTGTGAAACTTGTGCGGGATCGTTTCAGCGAATGGCGCGCACATAGCAAGACGGTGCGGAGAAATAGGTCGATTAGGGTAATTGCGATTTTTCACCGACCATCCTCCTTAGGCGCGACCAATCTCGCTGCATTCATTGACTAGCCCGTCACACGGCCGTAAGATTCGCGCACAGTGATCGGCCAGACCATCTCGCACTATCGCATCATCGAGAAGCTGGGTGGCGGCGGAATGGGTATCGTCTATAAGGCCGAAGACACCGACTTAGGTCGCTTTGTTGCCTTGAAATTCCTCCCAGATGATGTCGCGCAAGACCTAACATCTTTGGAACGTTTCCGCCGCGAAGCCCGTGCCGCTTCTGCTCTCAACCATCCCAACATCTGCACGATTTACGAAATCGGCAAGCATGGTGACCAGTCCTTCATTGCAATGGAGTATCTGGAGGGAATGACACTGAAGCACCGGATTGCCGGGAAACCTATCGAGACGGACACATTGCTCGCTTTCGCGATTGAGATTGCGGACGCACTCGATGCGGCGCATTCCAAGGGTATCGTTCATCGAGATATAAAGCCTGCAAACATCTTTGCCACGGAACGCGGCCACGCCAAGATTCTCGATTTCGGTCTGGCGAAGGTTTCGCCCGCTGCTAGTTCTTCGAGCCGAATTGGATCGGCAAACACACAGACGGGCACGATGGGTGAACCGCACTTGACCAGTCCGGGCACGATGGTGGGCACCGTGGCTTATATGTCGCCGGAGCAGGCCAAGGGTAAAGAGCTGGATGCCCGTACCGACCTCTTCTCCTTCGGTGCGGTGATGTATGAGATGGCGACGGGAACCTTGCCTTTTCGGGGCGATACATCTGCTCTCATCTTCAAAGCAATACTGGATACTGCTCCGGTACCGGCGGTGCGCCTGAATCCCGAGATACCGCGCAAGCTGGAGGACATCATTAACAAGGCACTGGAAAAAGATCGTGAACTGCGATACCAGCACGCCTCGGAATTGCGTTCAGATCTGAAGCGTCTCCAGCGCGATACTGAATCCGGGCGATCCAGCGCCGTCAGTGGCGTCATTGCCAGTGAGCAGGCAGTGATACAACGGCGCAAGCCGAATCGATGGCTTTGGCCGCTTGCCGCTGCGGCAGTAGTGGCGTTGGTGGGAGTTGGCTGGTTCTATCTCTCGACAGTCTCTAAACATGCGCAGACGGCGCTTAAGATCGTGCCGTTCACCAGTTCTCCCGGCACGAAATTCGCGCCTGCGTTCTCGCCAGACGGCAACGAGATCGCTTACGCATGGACAGGCGAAAAGGGCGACAATGCAGACCTCTACGTTAAATTGATCGGAGCCGGGAACCCACTGCGGCTTACGACCGATCCCGCCAAAGACTTCGACCCTGCTTGGTCGCCGGATGGGCGCTACCTCGCTTTCCTCCGTGAGACTGCCACGGGCGGTTCTTATTATGTGATCCCGGCCTTGGGCGGAGCCGAACGCAAAATCGCGGACGCCTACGTCATCCCGACAACCGATGGCCGGAATCTGGACTGGTCACCCGACGGCAGATATTTGGTGGTCGCCGATAGGGTGGGCCCTCAGGATCGAAAGCTCAGCATACTGCTTCTCTCGGTCGAAAACGGCGAAAGGAAGGTGCTGGTGTCCCCGCGCGGGCCCTTCCTTGCCTCTCCAACTTTCTCGCCCGACGGCAAGATGGTGGCCTTCGTCCAGGGAGCAGGGTTCCTGGCCCAGGATATTTTTGTTGTGCCGGCCTCGGGAGGTGAGCCCCACCGTCTTACCGTTGACAACCGAGATGTCGGCGGGCTGACGTGGACGCGGGACGGCACCCGAATCGTATTTTCCTCGAACCGTACCGGGTTGGGGAGCATATGGGAGATTTCCATCTCTGGTGGCGCGCCCGAGTTGGTTAGCGGAGCGGGCGTAGACGCGCTTGCGCCTTCCATATCTCCGCGGGGGGATCGCTTGGCATACGTTCACACTCTTTATCACCTGAACATTTGGCGGACAGGCCTAAGCACGAAGGGCGCGCGAAGCTCACCCCAAAAGTTGATCGCATCATCTCGGATGGACGCGGAGGGGGAATACTCACCGGACGGTAAACGTATCGTTTTCTCCTCCGATCGGTCGGGGAGTTTCGAAATTTGGGTAGCGAACGACGACGGTTCGGACCCAGTACAATTGACCTCTCTTGGCGGGGCAGGCACCGGTTCCCCCTGTTGGTCTCCCGACGGCAAGCTCATCGCTTTTGACTCGCGGCTGGAAGGACATAGCGATATTTTCCTCCTCAATTCGGAGGGTGGTGCGCCGCACCGTCTAACAACAGAAAATGCAGAAAACAATGTTCCGGCGTGGTCGCGGAACGGCGAATGGGTTTACTTTTCGTCTGACCGTGGCGGAAAGTGGCAAATCTGGAAAGTACCCTCTGCCGGTGGTGCGTCAGTGCAAGTTACAAAGAACGGAGGATTTTTTACTCGAGAGTCTCCAGACGGCAGGACTCTCTATTACTCTGATGACGACGGTTTTCTTTGGAAGATGCCGGTGGGTGGAGGCGAACCTATTCGCATCCTCGATAAGGTTGGTCGGTGGAGCATTTTGGACAACGGAATATACGTTCTCGATGATAATGAAAGACTAGCTAAAATCAAATTCCTCGATTTTGCCACCAGCCGGGCGCAAGAAGTTACTACCGTGGATTTAGGCCCACGTGCTAATGCGGGTGAGATGTTTAGCGTCTCTCCTGACGCGAAATGGATACTGTACAGCCGCGTGGATCAAATTGAGAGCGATATTATGCTCGTCGAAAACTTCCATTAATCCTTGTTGGCCTTCCCGAATAAGAATCGCAGACTCATTGCGCATGAGAACGACCTCGGTGGCGATATCCGAAGTGGCTGGCGGCACTCATTTGCCAAAACAGGCCCACTTCGTCCCGAATGACCCGATGCTTTCCGTTTGTGCGTTGACCGAGCAGTTCCCGGACAGGGATGCCTATTGCAGGCTGCAGACTCTGTCGGGCGCCGTTCCGCACGCTGCGGGGAGGGAGACCGACTCTGTTGGTTTTGTTAACTGATTGGTGAGGGCGGTAGCGAGAGGCGGCGTACCTTTCGACTTTGAAGCAATGTGAACCGCCTTCTTGCGTTCTTGCTTGAGAACCCACCCGAACTCCATGCGTTTGAAATCGAATGCGACCTGTTTGAACTGGATCGTGGAGAGGAATCCGTCAAAGGAGTAAATGGCAATCTCTCGCGCTGATAAGTAGACGGGCTCGGAACTCAGGCTGGTGTCGCCCAGTTGCAGAGTGTCGAGCCGGACTTCCTGCATAACGAAGCTGCCGCCCAGGTTGGAGAAAGTTTGCGCTCGGCCAGAATGCGGGATCCAGGGCACGTGTGAGGACAGCAGAACCAATTTCTCCGCGCCGGTGTCGACCAAAAGGCGGACGGACTTGTCTCCGGCCTGCAGGTCGACGCACAGCTTGTTATTCGCCAGCACAAAAGGAACAGAGGACAGGAGGGGCTCGACGGGACCGAACGTGATTTTCTTCGCATCGTAGTCGATCAGGAAATTGCTGTGTGCGATGACGTCCAGGCCTACAAGCGCATCAATGCGGATGCCGGCGCGGTTGGAGACTTCCGACAAGTCCTGCACAAGACTGCGCACGTTCGTTGCGTGGACCGGACCGATCTCGATCTCCGGCAACGTCACTGCGAGGCCGGAGACGGTTCGGTCGACGGCATCCAACTCCTCTAAGTGTCCGGACAAGGACAGTTTCTGGGCGATGTCACGATCAATGACGCTGGGATAGGCTGCCGTGTCGATGATGAAGTTCCGCTTTTCGAGCGAACCTATGGATCCCTGCACAACGATCAGCTGCTGCCCGTAGATCTTGAAGGGCAGGACGTTAACGGGCGTATTCGAACGCGCCCAGCCCGCCGAACCGATGAACAATAGACCCAAGGACAGTCCCGAGAAAATGTGTCGCCCCATAACCCCACCCCTTGCAGCACTGGCTGCAGGATAAGAGACGAAGAATGTTGGAGTTCGAACATGTCCAGCGGATGGATTGTGGGATGATTGCAGGTGGATTGCCGGTTCATGTGCTGGCCACCCAAAAGAAATATTTTGGAGAAATTTCCAAAATAAGTTGAACCAAAGCGATGCGGCTTTCGTCAATCACTTGCAGGTGGGGACGATGCGGCCGGGTTCGAGTCGCGTGTTTCGGTTTGGTCCGTTTGAAGCAGACGTCGAGGCGGGAAAACTCCGCCGGGACGGCGCCAGAGTGTCGCTGCAGGAACAACCTTTCCAGGTGCTGGCCGCCCTGCTCGATCGTCCGGGCGAAGTTGTGTGGAGAGAAGATCTGCGCCAGCAGGTCTGGCCGGAAGACACTTTCGTTGAGTTCGATCACGCACTGAATACCGCCGTTAAAAAAATTCGCACCGCCCTCGGGGACTGTGCGAATTCTCCGGAATATGTGGAGACGATTCCCAAGCGCGGATACCGGTTCTTGTTGCCCGTGGAGGTCGTCGAAAACTCTACGGCCAAGGCTAGTGAAGCGACGGCGGGCTTAAGTTCGCGGGTGTGGACCAGACGAAATCTCGTCACAGTGGCGTTGTTGACGATCGTCTTGTTGTCGACAGCATTGCTTGCCATGCGGTGGAGGAGCGCCCGGGATGCTGCGGGCAAGAGAACTGTGCTGGCGGTTTTGCCGCTGGAAGACTGGAGCGACGACGCGAGCCACGGATTGCTCTGCGAGGGGATTACGCAGGAATTGATTACGCAGTCGGGAAAGGCGGACCCGGCGCGGCTCGCCGTCGTGCCGCGTGCGGCGTCGGCGCCCTATCGTCACACGGCAAAGACTGTGGCCGAGGTAGCGCATGAGCTTCGGGCCGACTACCTGATGGAAGGGAATCTGCGCGACGATGGCGAGCGCGTCAGGGTTACGGTGGAATTGATTCGGGTCAAGGATGAGGCCCGGATTTGGGGCGGAGATTTTGATCGGGAAACGGGAGACTCCCTTGCGCTGGAGAGTGAAGTCGCGGCGGCAATTACGGAGAAGGCGAAGGGCGCCCTGCTCCCGCCCCCAACCGCTGAGAGGCCGCGATGAGTTTTCCGGCCTGTATTGGAATTCTCGACTTGGTCGAACAGAGGTAAAATAGACGGGATGTTGCCGCGCTGTATTCCGTTGATCCTTACGCTTCTGCTGGCGGCGGCCGTTGGCCAGCAACCTGGCAAGCCCGCGAAAATTCCTCCGAACCAGCCGCCTCCGCGCTCGGATTCGGGTTCCATTGAGCCGGTGCTCAAGACGCGCCCCGGCGACGGTCCGCAGAGTTCCAGCAAGGAGACTCCGCCAGACCTGACTCCTCCCCAGAACGACGCCAAAGATCATCCGGACAGCGATTCTGCGCTGCATGAGGCCGAGGATGCCGCCGGACTGTACGAAGGCGACGAGATCGGCGGCGTGCAGGAATTCCGGGCTTGGAATCCTCACAAGGCGGAGAAGGACGTCGAGGTTGGCGACTTTTATTTCAAGCGCAAGAATTATCGCGCGGCGCTCGACCGTTACCGCGAGGCCCTCTATTACAAGTATGACGATGCGGTCGCGACCTTCCGGTTGGGCGTGTGCCAGGAAAAAATCGGCGAAGGCGAAGAGGCGCGCAAAGCGTATGAGTCTTACTTGCGGATTCTTCCGCACGGCCCGTTTGCCAACGAAGCGCACCAGGCGCTGGAGAGGCTGAAGTCGCTGGCGCCCGAGGTTGAGAAGAAGCCGTGAGTTGAGCGTGACCGATGCTCGCCGGTTCCTTTGTCGAAACGGCGGGCGAGGACGCCCGCCGGACTGCCGGCAAGATGCCGGAGCTACTAAAACACTTACGACTTCTCAATTCTGATGAATTCGCCGGTGGTGGCGTCCACCGCTACTTTCAGTTTTGCGTCAGCGCGGCTGGTGCCGTAGATCACGTGCCAGACGAGGTTGTTGTTCACGCGATCCCATTCAAGAATGTAGAGCACGGGAGTATCGGCCGCCTTGGCGAGCAACTTGTCGCCGCCATGTTGCTGCGCGACTTCGAAGGCTTTGTCGGAATCGATTTTCAGGAACTGGAAGTCGAAAGCCGTGGTCGAGGCATTACTCGGATTGTAAGAGTCCTCGATGCCGGGATTGACGCCGCGATCAGTACCGGAACCAGACCAGGTGTAAGGCTTCGTTCCGCGCTGGGCGACTGAGGCGAAGTTGGCGTGCCAGATGGCGGATTTGCCGTCATGGCCCTTCGAATCTTCATTGGTCGAGGACTCCAGGCGGTAGGGACGCGCGTCCGGGCCCCAGCCGTGCGCCGAGATGTACAGCTTCTGGATGGCGCTGCGGCCCGTGAGGACTTCGGGCGGCTTGGGCTGCGGCTTGGCGGTTTCGGCGGTTTTCGGAGCTTCGGAACTGCAGGCCGTCAACAAGGCCAGCGCGAACATTGCCAGGAGCAGCTTTTTCATCGCTACCATCCTGTAGTAGTTTTTGAGAGCTGAATGCAGCGCTCATTCTAAACGAAGGAATCAACCGCGCCATGGATTTCTATCTGCAACGACTCCAGGATGCTATCGTCGCCGCCACCGCAGGCATGTCGCCGGAGGCTTTGGGCCGGCGTCCGCAGCCGGACAAGTGGAGCGCGGCGGAAGTGCTCGAGCATCTTTATTTGACATACACCGGAACGACCAGGGGATTCGAAAAGTGTATCGAGGCTGGCGCGCCGCTGGCACGCACCCGTACCTGGGGAGATCGCGCCCGCACGACCGTGGTGGTTGGCTTGGGCTATTTGCCGGAAGGACGGAAGTCTCCCAAGAATGCCGAGCCGCGCGGGATCCCCTGCGATCGTGTGCTGGCGGAATTTGCGGAGAAGATTGTTGCCATGGATGCAGTGATCGCAAAAGCGGAGGAGAAGTTCGGGAGTCAGATTCCGCTGGTCGATCATCCGATTCTCGGGCCGTTGCGCGCCGGGCAGTGGCGGAAGTTTCACTGGGTGCATGGGCGGCATCATTTGAAACAGCTACAGAGATTGCGGGCGTGAGCTGCTAGCTGCTAGCTACTAGCTTCGAGCGAGCGGAATTGAAATCATTCTCCCCCGCAGTTGAGGCGCTGCGATCGAAGATCGAATGGTCGATCCAGAATGCTTTGCAGGACGAAGGGTTGCTCGTAGCTCACAGCTCGAAGCTCCCAGCTTTATTAACGATCATTCACATCTAAAATCGCGTTTTGACATCCACTGCGAGCAGCCGCTACGTTAAAGCATGAGTGCAAATGCATTCCTCAATGACGTCGATATTGATTTTCTTCATGACATAAGCAGCCGCTTCGCGGCTGAAGATCCGCTGCACCAGGATCTGGAACGAATCATCGAGTTTGCTTCTGCTGTGGTGCGCTGCGATTCCTGTTTCATCTACATTCGTGAAGGCGATGACCTCGTGCTGCGGGCTTCGAAGAATCCGCATGGCGAGGAAGTCGGGCGGCTAAAGCTGGCGTTGGGGCAGGGAATTACGGGATGGGTGGCGGAGCATCGTGAACCGGTCGCGGTGACGCAACACGCGTCGCAGGATGCGCGCTTTCGCACGTTTCACGAATTGCCGGAAGATTCGTTCGAGGCATTTCTGTCGGTGCCGATCCTTTCCCGCGGGCGCGTGGTGGGAGTGATCAATCTGCAGCATCGCGAGCAGCATACGTATACCCCGCGGCAGATCCGATTGATTTCGACGATCGGGTTTCTAGTGGGGGCGGAGATTGAGATGGCGCGGCTCGAGGTTGAGAATTCTCAGCTCGTGCAGAAACTCGAGACGCGCAAGTTGATGGAGCGTGCGAAGGGACTGCTGCAACGCGATCTGGGGCTGGATGAGGAGCAGGCCTACCTAACGTTGCAGCGGCAGGCGCGGCAGAAGCGGAGAACGCTGAAGGAGATTGCAGAGGCAGTGGTGCTGGGGGAAGAGATACGGCGGGGATCGGGGACCAACTAAAAGGAAGTCAGCCTTGGCGTGAGCCAACTGGATGGTCAGGGAATCGATCATCCACAATCGAGAATCTCGCGGTCTTGGCGAAACAGCTTTGACCGTTGGAGCGCATCTCACATCCGCCTAAGCTGTCAGATGCTCGCTTCATGGGTTGGTTTTGAAGTCAAAGGACACAAGACCATCGCGATAGTCGATGGTCAGGTCGAGGGTGCGCAGATTGAGAACTCCGAGAACGCCAGAGACTTCCGTTCCGATCTCATTGCTCATCGCTTCGAGATTTAGAGCTGTTGATTTTTCTGCATACTGCTGGACGTGAGCAAAATGCAAGGCGGTCTTCTCGGTGTCATAGACTTTGGCTACTGATCCACTCAATCCTCTCAGGGATACATGGGAGTTCTCCTGAATTTTGGTGGTCTCCTGAGCTGTGCTCACAGAGAACAGATTCTTGGCAGCACCGGTATCGATCGCGAATAGTCTTGGTTCTGGCAAGTCACCAACCTCGGTTTCGATAAGCAGCAAGTGCCCAAAGCGGAACACTGGTACAAAATTAAACGAAAATTGACGTGGGAAAAAGCGCTTCGTCTCGTTCGTGTATGTCGATGAATTCGTGTGCTGTGCTGTCAAGTCTGGGAAGGCCCCCGATTCTCCAGGGGGATCGGCTTCTCCAGCAACGGTCCGTGGGGTTGACCGGTCTGAGTTCTCATCTGTTCGCTTCGGAAGGCTTCCTAGCCGCAGCTTTTTGTTCGGAAAATCGAGATCGATCAGAAAGTCCTGGAAGATATCCGCACCAACTAATCCGTCTTCGCCAACTACCGATCCCTTGTCAATCACTGTAACTGTGCAGTCCCGAAATTCCAACGCTCCAATCTTGACACTATTTGCTGTTGCGAGGTAACCAGCGCTTTTGCGCTGATCGCCAAATCCCCCCAACGTTGTGTCCGAGACTTTGCGGAGGCCAGCCCTCCGTGCGATCTTACGATCGATCACGATCCCATGGGCACCAGTATCGACTAGCAGCTTGGAGTTTTGCCCGTTTACTTCAACCGCTAGGCCATAACCGCGTATCTGATTCGTCTGGTTCCCACTGAGTACGATTAAATCGGTTTCTGTCGACGCTGGGTCTATCGTCAGCCTACAGTCACGATGTGAATCATTCGGGCCTAGTCTCCAGTGTTCGGAGCGCATCCAATAGAGCTGAACATCTGGATCGCCGGGATCTAGTTTGTGAGCTTCGTCAATTTCCTTTTTTGCCTGTCTATACTGGGTGGCCGCAGCACTAACGCGGGCCAGACCCAGATGAACGCGAGCATCCGCATGACCTGAGTTGGTCACGCCCATCCACTCGCGCTCTGCTTCGGAAATCTTTCCCTCCCGAAATAAAACCTCCCCCAGAGCAACATGGGCGGATGCGGAGTCAGTTACGGAAAGGCCTTTAACAATGGTCTCGTGCGCCTCGCGAACTCTCTTTAGTTTTAGATAGGCCCGCGTCAGGCCGGCGTACGCCTCGGGCGAGATTGGCTGCGTCTGCAACAGTTGCTGGTATTTCTGCGCCGCCTCATCAAAATGGCCCTCTCTGTAGAAAGATAGCGCCTCGGCCGCGAGTTCCGGAGTGCCAGAGGTCGACTGCTTTTGAGCCGACGAGGGAGAAATCGCTAGTGATGGCTGGGTCTGCGGATTCAGAGGCGAACCTTCAAAGCTGTCGTTGTAGATGAAGACGAAGCGCAGGCCGAGGTATGGTCCTTTGAACTCTGCTGGCAGAGGAGGAAACGGATCGCATCCAGCGATGCTACCCCAGGCAGGACGATCCAACGCGACGTCACCGGAACTCTCTACCATCCTTAATCCTGACATGCCGCCATTTTTGAGGATGAATAACTCCAGGACAACTTTCCCCTTCTTCGTCGCAGCGGATTCCGGTATGAATTGATACCACCGTTGTCTCACGCTTTGCAGCACTGGGGTTAAATAGGGGTTAAAATCCACACCCATAGTGTCTGTGAGTATCTCGATCGGACTTGCCTGTTTTTGGGGGGATTCCTTGATCTGAGAGGCTGCGGAAGCTTTGGACTCTACTGGCGGAACATTTGTTTGCGCAAATAGTGACGCTCCGGCTAGCAATATCCCAATTGCAGTTCGCTGTGAAGATCGCATAGAAGTCCGAGAAGCGCTCGGCATTCTAACTCAAGTTGCGGATGAACCAGGCCGCAGATTGAGAAATAAGAGTTCCCGCCCCATCCTTCATATCACGGTCCGCGGATTGAGCCATTCCGACCCGACTGCGCCTTTCCAGTCGCCCACTTGCTTGTTCGATCTTGCGCACCACATGGAATGCCGGTTTTCGCCCCAGGACGGTCAGGGCTTCCCGCGCAGTCGGAGTGATCGGTTGCAGGTCATTGGGTGGGAATTCCGTCGATGGCAGCGGCCGGAAAACCAGCCGGCAACGGCAGGTCAGCGTCGAGCGTGATCCCCCCTTCAACTCCCCGTTGTCTCAATTGCGCTAACTGATTTTCTTGGGAGCCATCATAGGCGGCGATGATCAGGCAATAGTCATGCTCGCGCAGAAAGTTTTCGGCGCCGGCGGCAATGCGCGCGGCCGGAGGGGAGCCGATGTCGGGCATGAGCATGGCGACCGTGTAGGTTCGGCGTGTGCGCAGTGCGCGCGCCGAGTAGTTTGGACGGTAGTTCAGTCGGCGGGCGGTGCGCCATATAGATCAATGGGATAGACCGCGCCCGCGATAGGGCTCGCTACGCCGGTGACGGGGTTAAGCATAAAGGCATAGATGCTGGTGGCGGACAGAGCGTCGGCCGTGACATAAAGATACTTGCCGGAGGGATCGATGGTAAGGGCGCCGGAATCGCTGATTGTAGCGTCGATCAATAGCGGCGAACCGGTCAGATTGTGCAGGACGCCGGAAGCATCGATGGAGAACTCCCACAAATTGGCGGAAGATCCGCTGACCGCATACAGATAGGTTCCAGTGGGGTCGATGGCGATACCGTTAACGCCGGCCTCGACGGAGAATGGCGAACCTGCAACCACCGAGAGCGCACCGGTGCCAGCGCTGATGCTGAAAGCCGAAATGTCGCCTGAACTGGTGTTCGCCACGTACAGGAACTTGCCCGTCGGGTCGGCCTTCACCGCGCGAGAACTGGACCCTGTGTCGTACGGGGAACCGGAAATCGGGGACAGAACTCCTGACGTCTGGTCCGAAGAAAGTGCGGAAACTGTGGAGGGGCTCGCTGCATTGGCGGTGTAAACGAAATTAACTTTTCCTGTTGGCGGCGGCGGCGGTGGACCCGAACTGGATGAACTGGAGCAGGCACCGAGAAACGAAATCATCGATAGAGCAAGCAACGGCGACACGACGCGAGCTGAACTACTAAGCAGACGAAGTTGGTGGCGCATAAAAATCGGGTCTCCTTTTTCACGCTGGCGGCGGCCTCTAGAGTTTCGTGAACGCCCCGAAGTGCCCCAAGGCCCCATTACAGATGTGAATGACGAGTTGGATTTTCAAGGACGAGAACTCCCTGATCCGAGGTTCGAATCAGAGCTGCGCCACTGAGGCTGGTTCAGCCGGCGCTAATAGGCAAGTAACAAGATGTTGCATCTTGCCCGACGTCAAATTTCTGGAACGCATCTTCATGAGACTGAGACACGCACCCTGCAATCAAGTGGGAGAGCGACACTGCCGTCGATCTCAGATTTCTCTGCCAGCCATGTGGCGAAGATAACGAAGGGGCCACGAAACCAAAGGATGGACCGTCCTAAAGCTCGCGCCCTTTGCGAGGTTGCTGATCGGTCAAAACGACGGGCGGGCAGGACTCTCATCCCGCCCGCAGCGTCATCAATCCTTATTTACCAGTCTGTTCCCATCAATCGTGATCACCACTGGGACGTTCGTCCCATCCGGCAAGGCCAGAGATTGGAAAATCATGCGAACATGATTTCCGTTGCTGTCGTAAACCAGAGCGAGTCCGGCAGTGCGCTCGAGTTGGCCGTTCACGAGCACGTTGATCGTCGCCTGGGCGGTGCAGTCTTTGTTCACCGTGACCGTACCGGAAATGTCCTCCGTGCCCGACGCTCCAGCCACACTACGCGCTTGGCTGCCGGTGATGTTTCCAGCTGAATTCTGGCTGAAGTGGCCCACCGAGGCTGCCGGAAGTGGACCGTTCGGGGTAAAGATAGTTCCCGTGTAAGTGTAGGCCCAGTTTCCCGCCTGACCGGCAGTGGAACAAACGCTGGCTCGAGCCTGCAGAGAAGCCAGAGTCAGTGCCACGGTTATGCCCACCGACCACAAAATACGTATAGGGTTCGTTTTCATTGAGGTTCTCCTGAATTGGATTTTGTTGTCCCTGGCTTCCCTGTATCGACGGGGAGGCCACACCTGCCACGGGCACATTCGCTCCCCCGTTGTTAACGGCCATTCCCGAAGACTCGGCAAAAAACGGACTCGCTTGCTCTTTAACACCCCACCGGGAAAGTGCACGCCCGTGTCCGCAGAATTTCTCCCAGAACCGAAGTAGGGGCAATGCCCTGTGTCTCCCCTGCGGGTGAATTGTGTGTCCCTCCAGAAGACCGGCTGGACCCAATACGTTGAGGCAACCGAAGGGCGGTGGTAAGCTTTCCCGGCGCCGATTAGGGGCATCGGCCAGACCCTGATGCAACATTTTCCCTCCAGTTCACACGCCGTTCGTTTCGGCGCCTTTGAGTTGGATGTGCGCGCAGGCGAGCTGCGCAAAGAGGGTCTCCGAGTAAAGCTCCAGGAACAACCCTTCCAGATTCTGGCCCTGCTCGTAGAGCAACCCGGTCAAGTGGTGTCGCGGGAGGAATTACGCAGCCGACTGTGGCCTTCCGATACATTTGTCGATTTCGACCACAGCCTGAATAAGGCGATCAACAAGTTACGCGAGGCTCTGGGCGACTCCGCCGAGGCGCCGTCCTTCATTGAGACCTTGCCCCGGCGGGGTTATCGTTTCAAAGCTGCGGTCGATGGTCTCCCCTCCAAGCTTCGAACTGCGAGCGCGCCGCTCGATTCGGTCGCAGTATTTCGCTTCGAGACCGAAAGTTGTGATCCAGGTACCGATTATTTGGCCATCGGGATCCCTGGGAGCGTCATCCATGCGCTTTCTCAGGTTCCCCATTTTCGTGTCATCTCCTGGAGAAGCGCTGACGGCGAACAGCGCCAGAACAGAGATCCATTAGCTATTGGCCGCGAACTTGGCGTGAGAGCAGTACTGACTGGCAGGATTTGGCAACGCGCCAGCAAGTTGCGACTGCATGTCGACTTGTTGGACACGGAAAACGGTGAGGAGATTTGGGGAGATCAGTATGACGGCGACGTCCACGAACTGTTCGCTGTGCAGGACAGCATCTCCCGTCTGGTATCCGAGAAGCTCCGCTTGAAGATAAGCGGGTATACGGGCAGTCGGCTCGTTAAGAGATACACCGACAATCTGGAGGCGTATCAACTCTATGTCAGGGCACGCAGATGGTGCGAAAAGCGAACTGGAGAGGGGTTCAAGCGTGGCATCGAATACCTGACCCGGGCTATTCAGATAGATCCGAACTACGCGCTGGCGCACGCCCAACTGGCGGAATGCATCTCGGTTCCATGCTATTACGGATCGGTGGATCCTAATCAGGCCTATCCGAAAGCACGAGCCTCTGCGCTCCGCGCATTAGAGATTGATCCGGATCTGGCAGAAGGCCATGAAGTTCTAGCTACCGTTCTTAAGAATTATGACTGGGACTGGATCGCCGCGGAAAAGGAATACAAACACGCACTCGAGCTAAACCCAAATTGCACCACAGCGCATTACCACTACTCGTACCTTCTCGCTGAGGCGGGTCGCCTTGAAGAAGCGATTCACGAAGCAACCGAAGCATTGAGCCACGATCCCATGTCTCCATTGTTGAATGCGGGATTGGCATTTGTTTTGTTGCTAACTCGTAATTATGACCGCTGTATTCACCAAAGCCTTACCGCGATTGAAGTCGACCCCAGCATGATTCTGTCGTATTTCAGCATCGGCAACGCGTACGAACAGAAGCGACAGCGCGATGCCGCGATGGGCGCCTACGAAAAGGGCATAGCATTGGGCGGCCCGGCTGCATTTTTCAAAGCGTTCATCGGCCATGTGCAAGGCAGGTTTGACGAACGTGGAAGAGCGTTGAACACACTACAGGAGTTGAGGGACCTAGCCAAAGAATCCTATGTTCCGCTATGGCATCTGGCTGTAGTTTATGAAGGCATGGGAGAACGGGAAGCGGCGATCGAGGCTCTGGAAAACGCTTGTCAATCTCGCGAGACCCTGCTGGTGTTTCTAAAGGTTTGCCCCCAATTCGATCGCATTCGCGATGATCCGAGATTCCAAGAGATTGAACGTCTGGTAGGAATTCGCCAATAATCGGGCTGCCCCATTTCCATCCGCGCGTCACCATTAACCAGCACCCCCTGTTTATGAGCTTCCCGCGCGTTCCGTTCTCCGCCGGAAGCCCGGTCCTACAAGACCCTGACTACTCTGGGACGCAAGTGTGATGAAGTCGTAGTCTATTACGACTCCCAGACCGAACTCTCGTATTTGAAGGTTTGGGCAATTCGCAACCCCAGCGTACGCCAAGCGTACGGGCGATATTTGGTTGGTGCGTCCCCGTGTTCTCGGTACCACGGCAGATCCTGTCCTTATCGCAGAAAACCCCAAATACCCACTGGAGCTAGCCTCACTGCCTATCGTCAATCGGCGGCTTTCGACATCTGCTGGCTTTCGCTATCTTCTCCACGCAATTCCTTCCACATTTCGACCACGCGCTCTTTCACCTTGGCGATGAAGGCGGCATACGTTTCTTCCGAGGCCTGCGACTCGGGTGGCGGATACACCGGATCTCCAATCATCATCTTCAACGGGGCAAACCCCTGGAAATTGTTGCCGCGCGGCCAGGCGTCGTGGAAGCCATCGATCGCGATCGGCACGATCGGTACCTGCATGTGTACGGAAAGAATGGCGGCGCCTTTCTTAAACGTTCGCGGAGTGCCGTCGATGCTGCGCTCGCCTTCCGGGTAGAGGATGAGGTTGCGTCCGTGGCTCAGTCCGAAGGCGCCGGCGCGCATCGCTGGGATCAGGTTGGCGTCCGGATCGACTACTACGACGCGCACGGCTTTCGCTAACTTCCGCATGATTCCAGCGCCGAAGATTTCGCTGGTGCCGACGGCGAAGGAATTGACGAATGCATTGTGCGGCAGGATCGATGCGAGTGCGATCGGATCCAGATAACTCTGGTGATTCGACGAAAGAATGTACGTGCCCGTCTTAGGAAGTTTCTCAATTCCCGAGACCGCTAGGTGAAAACGATCGCGGAAAATCAGCTGCAGCGCGCGCGATACGAAGTACCAGAAGCCCTCGACCACCGGATGAGGACGGGCGAGATCAAGCACGGCGGGGTCGGTGGGATCTTCGCGCAGTACGGCACTCCAGCCCGCGAATTGTGCCTTGGAGACGGTTTTGCCGGTGGCCGCGCTTTCGAGTACGGCGTTCACCAAGTCACGCACCGTGTAGATTTCGGCGAGTTGACTTTCTTCGACGTCGCCGCCGAGTTCTTTTTCGATTTCTACGAGGAGTTCGACGCGCTGCATCGAGTCGAAGCCTAGATCGAGTTCGAGGTTGTCGGTAGGCAGGACTCGATCCGGTGCAGTGCGAGAATTCTGTTTGATGACGCCGAGGGCTCGCTGAACTTCCGGCTTTTCGAGCCAGGCTTCGTCTTCGGGCGTCAGAGCTTTCTCTGCGGGGACTTCAGACTGCCCCGTCGTCCCCTTGGCCTGGCTTGCGCGCACGCGCTTTTCGATTTCGAAGCGCTTCAGCTTGCGGGTGGTGGTGCGCGGAAGGTCTTCCTGCCAGATTTCGTAGTTGCCGATGCGCTTGGTGGAGGCTAGTTGCTGCGAGAGTCCCTCGATGTCGAAGCGAATGACTTCTTTCGCATTGACGACCTTGCGTTCTTTGAGCACGTCGAAATTGGGGACAACCACGGCGTACAGGCGCTCGGAACTCGGGTCGCCCGCTTTGGCTTCCAGGCCCATCACGCAGATTTCCTTGATGTAGGGCGATTTGAGGTAGTGCGTTTCGATTTCTTCGGGATAAATGTTCTTCCCGTTGGCGAGAACGATGAGTTCCTTCCGGCGTCCGGTGATGAAGAGATTGCCGCCCGAATCGAAGTAGCCGAGGTCGCCGGTGTGCAACCATCCGTCTTTGATCGCTTCGGCGGTGGCGTCGGGACGATTCCAGTATCCCTTCATGACGATCGGCCCGCGGATGATGATCTCGCCTACGGGCTGGCCAGTTTCCTCGGAGGGCTGCGGGTCGAGGATTTTCGATTCGATGGTCGGCAAGGGCGGGCCTACGGAGCCGATGACGACGTGGCCGGGCGTATTCAGGAAGGCGGCGGCGGACGTCTCGGTGAGGCCATAGGCGTTCAGCAGGTCGATGCCGAAGTCGTGGAAGTCGTGGGCTACTACGGGGTCGAAGCGCGAGCCGCCGGTGATGAGATAGCGCATGCGAGCGCCGAAAGTGGCGTGGATTTTTCCGAACATCAATCTGCCGGCGTTGAGGTGGAAGCGGCGCAGGAAGCGGTTCATCTTCATGAGCGAGCGGAGAACCGATTCGGCGATGCGGCCGCGCTTGGCGATTTCTTTGAAGATGCGCTCGTGGATTAAGTAGAAAAATTGGGGGACGACGGCGAATGCGGTGATCTGCCGTTCTTGCAAAGCGCGCAGGAGTTCGGTGGTGTTGAGCGTTTCGAGATAGACGACGCGCGCGCCCTTGACCAGGGGCAGCATCAGGTTGGCCATCTGCGCCAGAACGTGGAACATGGGTAGGATGCCGAGTACGGCGTCGGTGGGGCCGATCTGCAGAAGGCCGAAGACGGCATTGACCTCGCCCAGCATGTTGGCGTGCGTGAGTTGGACGCCTTTGGGGTCGGCGGTGGTGCCGGACGTGTAGAGCAACGCTGCGACTGTGTCGGCCGGGGCTTCGACGGCGCGGAAGTTGCCGGGGCCGGCGGCGAAGATCGTGTCGAGGTCGCCGATCCAACTGGCTTGAGGCTGCTTGTCTTCTTTGCCGGTTGCGGATATCAGGGACGTGGGATCGGTGAGAACCAACTGCACGTTCAGACCTTCCACCGCATGGTGTGCCGTCGCGAGGTGCTTGACGTCGGTGACAAGCAGGGAAGCGCCGCTATCCTTTAAGAGCTTGGTGACCTGGTCGGCGTGAAACGCGGTGTCGAGGGGAACGGCCGTGTAACCGGCGGCGATGGCGCCGAGGTATGCGGCTACCCAGCGCGGATGGTTATCGGCAAAGAGGGCGACGCGTGCGCCGGCGGGGAGCTTTTTCTCGGTCAGCCAGCGGCCGACGGATTCGGCCATCCTGCGGGTCTCGGCGTAGGTGTAGCTTTCGACCTGGTCTTTGCGCTGGATTTCAAGGGCGATATTTTGAGGGCCGCGCTGCTCGGCTTGGACAAACTGGTCGTAAAAAGTGGGCATGAGTAGGGCGAGAAAAATATACCAGCAGTCCTTTTAAACTCATACATTTACGTTAGGAGGTTTAATTTCGCACTATCTTCGTGTACACTGTTATCGTGCGCAACATAACTTTTAGCGCCGACGAAACTGCTATTGATCGGGCACGCGAGGTAGCTCGTAGTGAGCATAAGACGCTGAACGATGCTTTTCGGGAGTGGCTTGCGCAATATGCCTCGCGTACGGTTAGCGCGGAGGAGATTTCAGAACTCTATCGTAGCCTTCGTCACGTACGTGCCGGACGCAAGTTCACTCGCGATGAAATGAATGAGCGACGATAAATTCTTCCTCGACACAAACATCCTTGTCTATTCGTTCGATCCTGACGACGCCCGAAAAGCGTTCATCGCGGAGAAGTTGGTCACGCGAGCTCTGACGTCAGGAGTAGGCGTTACCAGCTACCAAGTCGTGCAGGAATTTGTGAATGTATCCCTCAGAAAATTTGCTGTGGCGATGACGCCGGTGGAGTTAGAGCGTTACTTTCTGCGCGTGCTGTTTCCCCTTATGAAGATTTCTTCGTCTGCGCCGCTGTTCTTGCAGGCTCTGCATTTGCAGTCTGCCAATAGGCTCTCCTGGTACGACTCCCTTATTGTTGCCGCGGCGATTCAAGGCGAATGCAAGGTGCTTTACAGTGAGGACTTCCAGCATGGACAGCGTTTTGGCCAGTTGGTGGTGCAGAACCCCTTTTAGCAAAGACAGAGTGTGTCTACCACCCTCCTCGCCAGCATCCAATATGCTAGGCTAATCTAGCCTTTATACTGTGGGGTACGTGTCCCCTCTGAAGGAACCCAGATTTGATTAACACCTTAGTAGCCAAGGTCTTCGGGACCAAAAACGAGCGCGAAGTGAAGCGGCTGTTGCCGCAGGTCGAGGCCATTAATGCGCTCGAGCCTGCGATGAAGAAGCTGTCTGATGCCGAGCTGCGAGCCAAGACGGACGAGTTCCGGCAACAGATCCAGGAGCGGCTGACGAAGATCGCCGATGAGCCAGATGCCGATCTCGACCGCCAGAAGGCCATCGCCGCCGATCGCGATCTCGCGCTGAAAGAGATTCTGGACGATTTGCTGGTGGAGGCTTTTGCCGTATGTCGCGAGGCCAGTTGGCGCGTTTTGAACATGCGGCACTTCGATGTGCAGCTGATCGGCGGCATGGTGCTGCACTCGGGCCGGATTTCTGAGATGAAAACCGGCGAAGGCAAAACGCTGGTCGCGACCCTGCCCGTGTATCTCAACGCGCTCAGCGGACGCGGTGTGCACGTGGTCACGGTCAACGACTATTTGGCCAAGCGCGACTCGGAGTGGATGGGCAAGCTCTACACCTTCCTCGGATTGTCAGTCGGCGTGATCGTGCACGATTTGGACGATGAAGAGCGCCGCGAAGCTTATGCGGCTGACGTAACGTATGGTACGAACAACGAATTCGGTTTCGACTACCTGCGCGACAACATGAAGTTCGATTTGAAGGATTGCGTGCAGCGGGTGCACAACTTCGCCATCGTCGACGAAGTGGACTCGATCCTGATTGACGAAGCCCGTACGCCGCTGATCATCAGCGGCGCTAGCGAAGAGTCGACCGACAAGTATGACCGCGTGAATCGCATCATTCCGAAACTCGAAAAGGGCGAAGAGGTCGACGTGCCGCCGGGCGAGCCGAAGATTTACACCGGCGACTTCGTGGTCGACGAGAAGCACAAGAACATCATCGTTACCGACGAAGGCTGGGAGAAGGTGGAAAAGCTCCTTGGGATCGGCAACATCTCCGACCCGGAGAACTGGGATCTGAAGCATCACGTCGAAACCGCCGTCAAGGCGCACTCCCTGTACCGGCGCGACGTCGAGTATGTGGTCAAGCCCAAGGACGACAACCCGCGCGAAAAGGAAGTCATCATCGTTGACGAGTTCACGGGCCGCATGATGCCCGGGCGCCGCTGGTCCGACGGGCTGCACCAGTCCATCGAAGCCAAGGAAGGTGTGAAGATCGAACGCGAGAACCAGACGCTCGCCACCATCACTTTCCAGAATTATTTCCGCATGTACAAGAAGCTGGCCGGAATGACTGGCACGGCCGAAACCGAAGCGCCGGAGTTCGACAAGATCTACAAGCTCGAAGTCGTGGTCATTCCGACCAACAAGACGCTGCTGCGCAAAGAAAATCCCGACGTTGTCTACCGCACTGAGAAGGAAAAGTATTTTGCCGCGGCGGATGAGATTCAGCGGCTGTATGAAAGTGCGCAACCGGTGCTGGTCGGTACGACATCGATCGAGAAATCGGAACGCTTGTCGGAGCTTCTGAAGAAAAAGGGAATCAAGCACGTCGTATTGAATGCGAAATTCCACGAGCGCGAAGCTGAGATTGTCGCGCAAGCTGGCCGCAAGGGTGCTGTAACGATTGCCACCAACATGGCCGGCCGCGGTACTGACATTCTGCTGGGCGGCAATCCGGAATTCATGGCCAAGCAGGAGTGCGTGAAGAACGGAGTGGCCCAGCCTCTGCGCGCGGCACAAGGCAAAGTGGAAGCGGCTGTGGATGACGCCACGATGAGCCGGTGGTACTACGGCGGCAACGAGTACGCGGTCCCGACCGACAAGTGGAACGAAGCCTTCCAGCGCTTCAAAGTACAGACCGACGCCGAACATGCCGACGTGATCGGCGCGGGTGGCTTGCACATTTTCGGCACTGAGCGTCACGAGGCCCGTCGTATCGACAACCAGCTGCGCGGGCGCGCCGGTCGCCAGGGCGATCCCGGATCGTCACGCTTCTACCTGTCGCTCGAAGACGACCTGATGCGCATCTTCGCGAAGGAGTGGGTGTCGAACCTGCTGCAGCGACTGGGCATGGAAGAGGGCGTGCCGATCGAATCGCGCATGATCACCAAGCGCATCGAGTCTGCGCAGAAGGCTGTAGAAGCGCAGAACTTCGAAGCCCGAAAACATCTGCTCGAGTACGACGACGTCATGAACAAGCAACGCGAGGCCGTGTATGGCCTGCGCCGTCGGTTGCTGGAAGGCCTCGATCAGAAGGACCTGATTGTTGAGGATTATGTACAGGGGATTCTGGGCGATCTGATTGACCAGTGCTGCCCGCTCAAAGAGCACGTCGACAACTGGGACCTAAAGGCTTTGAAGGATGGAATCTTCACGCGTTTTGGCGTCGATATTTACGCCGAGGGCATCAAGCCGGAGACGCTGAACCGGGGCGAACTGGGCGACGCGATCTTCGACAAGTTGAAGGAACGCTACAGCGCCAAGGAACAAATGATTGGCCCCGAGGCCATGCGCTATCACGAGCGCATGATCATGCTGAGCGTCCTCGACTCGTTGTGGAAAGACCACCTCCTCAATATGGATCACTTGAAGGAGGGCATCGGGCTGCGCGGCTACGGGCAGCACGATCCGCTGGTCGAGTACAAGCGCGAATCCTTCGACATGTTCGAAGAGATGATGAAGAAGTTCCAGGAAGAGACGGTCCGGTATCTCTACCTGATGCAGGTGCTGGAGCGGCCGCCGGACGGCGGCGTGGGACCAGAAGGCGGCGGTCCGGGCGGAATCGGTCCTCAAGGTGGCCTGGGTCCTCAGCCAGGAGTTCCCGTGCCGGGCGGAAACGGCGATGGCCGGCGTCCGCGGCATATCGCAACGTCAGTCGACGATCTCGAAGAAGCCTTCCAGCGCAAGAAGCGCCGCGAGCTGGAGTCGGCGCGCATGGCTGGGGCCGGCGAAGCGAAGACTGTACAGCAAGTGGTGCGGGGCGCAGATAAAGTGGGTCGCAACGATCCATGCCCTTGCGGGTCGGGGAAGAAATATAAGAAGTGCCACGGGGCGTAGTGCCGGATTGAGTAATTTTGTAATTTGGTACTTGTGTAAATTTGGAATCGTGCGGCGAGGTTGCCCCGTTGCGAAAAGAAGGATGATTGCTTGGTTTGTTGAATGCAACAGCCATTCCCCTACAAATATCTCTCCCCGAAGCCTGCCAGATTGGCCAGTTGAGTAGTCCGTAGGTTCCAAATTGGTGGTTCATCCCTGCCCAGCAGTCGTAGAATGGATACAGGCAGTGCGGGAGGCTTCCCCATGATTGCACTTCGCCTCGTCCGACTCATTGAAACTCATTCCGAAGAACTGGCCGAAGGCTTAACCCAAAAGCTACTGTCGTCGGAACGCACGCGCGATCTGCGCAACGTTCCCGCCAACGAACTGCACCATCGTTGCCACGAGATCTATCGCAATCTCAGCGACTGGCTCCTCAACAAAACGGAACACGATGTCGAGGAGGTCTACAAGGCGCTGGGGGCCCGGCGCGCGCAGCAAAACGTCTCAATGGCTGCGCTGGCGTGGGCCATCCTGCTCACGAAGGAACATCTGTGGACTTTTCTGGAGTGGGAGGGCGTGCACGGCGGGTTGCACAACGTGTTCGGAGAATTGGAATTGCTGAGGTTGCTGGAGCAGTTCTTCGATCGTGCGGTGTATTACGCTACGGAGGGTTACGAAGAGGCGACGGCGTCGCGGGCGGCGTAGGCAGTCGTCAGTCGCTAGTCGTCAGTCGGCAGGAAGAGCTCAAGGCAAACCTCAGGCGCTGAAGCGCAGTCTACGTCAGCGGTTTTGGCACGAGTAAACTCGTGCCCTTCCCTCGACCCAAGTACACTCGTGCCCTTTCCTTAACCTGAGTACACTCGCCCCCTTCCCTTGACCTCGATCGAAGATCGCGATGAGAGTCATTTCGCAGCGGGGAAGCCTGTCTGAAAACTTTTAACCGCAAAGGTCGCTAAGGAGCGCCGCGAAGGCGCGAAGGCAATCGAAGCACGCAATCGAAGTTAAGACTTGGTTTTCTTCGGGGACTTTGCGGCGGCTTGGCGGGCCTTGCGCTTAGGAGCTTTTGATACGCGGCGGCCGATTCGACTGGCTCGAATCGCGCGGAACGTCATTTCATTTGCAGGACTGCGGTGCTGACGTTTCCAGGCGAAAAAGAGTCCCGCATACGTGTCGGTAAGGTAGTCTTCGGGGCGGATGTCTAGCTGCTTTGCAGTCTGATCGATCCAACGGGCGGGGCCTTCGATCTCGGCGAAGTTCCCGATCGGTGTTTCATCGACAACTACATGGCCACGGCCATCGCTCCACTCCGCACGGAATTTTTCATAGCGAAACGAAGGTCGATAGCCAAGTGCGCGCAGGATGGCATTCATCTTCGCGCCATCGTCAACTCTAGTTTCGAGTTCCACGCGCGTTTTGTGTCGCGCCGCTTTCCCCTTGGATTTGTGGGTGAGCACCCACTGGTGGCCATATTTGCGCAGCCGCAGCAATTCGCCGCGCTTCCGCAAAGTCTCTCCCGGCAGATCATAGAGAGTATTCATTTCGTGCGTTCGCGGAGTGACTATGCGGAATTTGGCGGCGCGGAGGCGACGCGTGAGAGTCCGCGTATCTGCTACCCGAAACTTTATCTCGATCTCTTGGTTCGATGCCATATCGGACTAACGGAACGTGGGTAGCTTTACGAGATCGGCTGGGGGGACGGTCTCGATGGGTTGCCCTGCTTTGCGCCATGCGGTCAGGCCGCCCACCAGGATGGACGCGTTGAATCCTTTTTCCCGCAGCATGTGCGCCACCCGGGCGCTGGTCGCTTCGCGCACTCAAGTGCAGTAAAGATACACGTCTCTATCCGGCGGAAGTTTCTTCAGTTCCTCTTCGAGATTGTTGGGCTCGATGCGGATCGATCCCTTGATGCGCGCGGTGTCCGCATCGTAGTAGCCATGACTGCGCACATCCACGAGCAGCACTCTATCCGCTTCTGCGGAAGCGAGCTTCTCGATGAGTTCGTGTACCTGGACGCGAGGGACAACGCGATATACACGGTTCTTGCGAACCAGCCAGGTGCGATACGCGGCATAGACTATGAGCCCTAACAGCAGCACTTCTTCAATCGCATGCCCGGCCGTCTGGAACGTGCTGCCGATGGCTTTCAGAAAGTCGCGGCCCAGGAAACCAAGGGTGAAATATGCCAGGACGTAGAGGACAGCGCCCAATGCGTCGTAGCGCAAGAACTGACTAAACGGCATCTTCATGCTGCCCGCAAGCGGCGGGCCCATGGTGTTTAGGCCGGGTATGAATTTCGCGATGACCAGGGTGGTCTTGCCGCGCTTATAAAAGGATTCCGCCGAACGCAGAATGCAAGTCTCGGGATTCGCGGAGACTTTGCAGAGGAATCCGAGCAGGGTCCAGCCTGTCCACTTGCCGGCAAGAAAGAGCAGAGTGTCGCCAAGCACCATCGCTCCTAGAGCAAGCGGCAACAGGATCGGCGCGCGCAAGACATGACCGGCTACCGCCGCACCTGCAGCCACCAAGGCGAGCGCCGCGGGAACCGGCAGCCCGATCGCTTCCGCGAAAACCAGCGCTGCGACGATCACGTATCCGTGCCGCGAGATCATGGAAATCAGGTCAGACATGCGGTGTGGGTAGATTAACGGCGATCAGGGAGCGGCGTCCAGCCGAGGCTTTGGACAAATTGCGAATCCGGCCTGCGTGGTTGGCATCCAAGACTGGGAACAAAACTGCATGCGAGGTTCTATGGCACACGCAACGGCTTCCGATACGCGACGCTACGTCAACCTTCCTGGCCGTCCCTCGACTCTTCCTTTCAGTGACGGAGTGCTGGTTGGGGATACCTTTTATCTGTCCGGCCGAATTGGCATTGATCCGGTGACGGGGCGGGCGCCTGCCGATGTGGATGCCGAGATCACGTTGCTGCTTGATGGGGTGCAGGCAGTGTTGGCGGAAGCGGGGATGAATATGGACGACCTCGTGTCGGTGCAGATCTTTTCGCCGGATCTTTCCTTGTGGGAGCCGTTCAATGTGGCTTACGTGAAGCGTTTTGGACGGGATCTGCCGGCGCGCGCGTTCATTGGATCCGGACCCTTGTTGCTTGGGGGCCGGTTCGAATTGATTGGGATCGCAGTGCGGAGGTCGTGATTGCAAGGGGCTGGCGGGCTTACCGCTGCGCGTAGTGCCGCCCCTGGCGGGGGCTCGCCCGTGCCGGGGCCTTACCCAGTGCTTACGCACGGGGCTATAGCATGCCGCCGCTTCGCGGCTCTTGTTGGGCTAGTTCATCTTGTTAGATCGCCACGATTCCGGTCCGCCTCGCCTAGTTCATTTGCCAGATTCGGAAGTTGAGATAGGACGCGAAGACCACCCAGAGCAAGTAGGGAATCAGAAGCCACGCCGCCAGCAGGGAGATTGGCAGGAAAGCCACAGCGGTCGCCACGATCATTGTCCACAAGATGAGGACTTCCGCGAAGGCTGTGCCAATGCGGTGTAGGCCGAAGAAAATTACTGACCACAACGAGTTCAACACCAGTTGGACGCCGAACAACCCGAGGGCCAGTCTGGCTTCCGACCAGCTTGAATTGCGCCACACCAACCAGGCGCTGATGGCCATCATCAGGTACAGCGCGGTCCAGACTGGACCGAAGATCCAGTTGGGCGGCGTCCACTCCGGTCGCCGCAATTGTGAATACCACGTGTTTACGGAGGAACTGGTGAAGAGCGATCCGATCGCGGCCGCCGTGAAGCAGATGACGACGAAGGGCACCAGAGATATCCAGGATCCGCGGTCAAACATCGCAAGGCTCTTTCGATTCGCGCCCGTCGCTGGCTAGGGCAGAGTTACAGTCACTGCTTCACAAGGCCGTTGGCCGACGCGCCGGTAGCTGTGTTGCACGGCGGAATCGAAATAGATGGCGTCCCCGGCTTCGAGCGAGAAATCTTCGTTCCCTACCTTTATATCCAAACTACCGCTTACAAGGTAAAGGAACTCGACTCCGGGATGATGATGAGGCTTGCTTTTCTCGGGAGGCACGTCCTGAAAATCGGCGAGAAACGCATTGAACTTGCGCTCGGTGGCGGGGTAGTCCAGACATTCGAAAAAATAAGCGACTTCACCGGATCCGGGACGCTCGGGAAAGCGGATGCGGTCCTGCTTGCGCACGATGGCCACGACGCGACGCTTTCTCTCGTCGGTAAAGAAGAATTCGAGACCGACACCGAATACCAGCGCGACGCGCAACAGCGTGGGCAGGGTTGGGAAAAGCTTGCCGCGCTCGAGTTTGGAAAGCAGGGCAGCCGATAAACCGGTGTGCCTGCCGAGTTCGACCAGTCCCATGCTTTTTTTTAGGCGGAGGGCGCGGATTTTCTCGCCAATCCCGTAAGGCTTCAGACCATCGGTGACCGTTTGGGAAATCATGTTAATAATTCCTTACAAGAAAATTAATTTGAATGATAGTAAATCAACAGAGGCTTTTGCGCAACTCGAAATCATCTAAATCACAAAAAGGAAAGGCGGCTCACTGGGGAGCCGCCTCGGTAGGGTTTCGTTGTTTACTGGTGTTACTGGGGCTTTTTCTTTCCGAAGAGTCCGCCTAGGGCATCGACTGCGCTGCCGGCTTTGCCGCCGCCGGCTTTGCCGCCGCTCAGCACGCCTTGCAGCGCGCTGCCGGCAAGTCCGCCCGCCATGCCTTTCAGGTCGGGGACAAACTCCGGCTTGGAGGTAGTCCCCGCGATGCTAAACGGAATACCGCCTGTTCCGCTACCCATGCCCGCGACCTGAGCCAGGCCCCCGGCCATGCCACCATGCAGGTTGGCGAGCATCTTGAAGTTCAGCGCGCCAGCGGGGCTTACTGTGCCGGCGCCGCTGATCACACCGATCGCGGGAACGGTGAGGTTGAGATTGTCGGCGCGTGTGCCTTCTGGAGCGATGCGGGCGTTGGTGCTGAAGTTTTGAATGCTTGTGTCGGGATTCGACGCGGCTTTACCTGCGAAGGCCGAGAGCGCACCGAGTTTCGAACCGAGGTCAAAGCCGGACAGCTTGGTATCAGCGAGACGCACGGGACCTGTGATGACCAGCTTATCGATGGGGCCGACGATGCTCAAATCGGTGGACAACGTTCCGCCCTTCAGCTGCGACCCCGAAGGCAGAACGACGCCGAGCGCGGGGAGCATTGCCTCGAGCTCCTCGACGGGCATGTTGGGTCCATCGAGTTTCATATCGAGGACCTGGGTTTCGCCCTGCGACTTAAAGGAACCGGTCAAGTGAGCGACCGCTTTGCCGATCTCGACATCTCCTTGTGTGACCTTGCCCGATTGTTTGTCGAGATCGACGTCGACCGAATGTTTGATGACCACCGTCTTCGATGCCGGCGAGCCCTTGGGAGAAAACTGCAGCTTGTTGCCGGTAAAGGTCCCAGTCGCCTTCGCCATGCTGCCGTTGGAATTCAGAGTTCCGTCGAAACTCGCCAAGCCTGCGATTCCGCTGGCGGGATCGATGAAGCCGGAGGCGACGATGTCCATGTTGTTGACTTTGACCTTGGCTTCGAAGGGAGTCTTGGCGGCATCGGTGGCATTGATCGGTCCAGCCTGGCCGGTGATGTCGGCTGTGCCGCCCGCCGGCAGTTTCGCAGTGAGGCGGAAGGGGAATTGCGAAGTCGGCGAAAAATTGGTGACCGTAATGTTCACCTGGTCGTAGACGTGCGGCTTCGCGGAAGAATTTGCCTTACCGACGATCAGCTTGCCGTCGGACACATTCAATTTCGCGACTGAAAGGTTGCCGGGACCGGAACTGGAACTGGAGGGAGCGGATTTCTCCGTCGACTTCCCCCCCAGGCTCGAGAAATTCCACTTGCCGTCGGCCGTTTTCAGGAGGGTGATCTGCGGCTGCTCGAGGGTGATGTCGGTGACCCGGATTTCCTTCGAAGTAATGAGTGGCATGATTTCCACCCCGACTTTCAGGGATTTCGCGGTGACAAACGGAGTCTTGCCAAACGCGGCGTCTTCGGCGATGGAGATGTTGTCGGCGGTGACGCTGCCCGTGAGGATCGACAGGCTGAGATTTCCGACTTTCACTTCTCTTCCGAGTGCCTCGCTCGCAGTGGCTTCGATCTTAGGCCGGAAGCTGTTCACATTGATGAAGAAGGGAATGGCGATCAGGATTACGACCAGTATAGCAATGACGATGCCGGCGATTTTGAGGATGCGTTTCATAGACTGCCTGCCTTCCGAACGGACGGTGAGGTTACTGTGGAAAGATCCAAGGAAGAAGCACGGTCCGGAACAGCGACTTTTGTGGCCTAAGAGTCTATCAAAAAACGATCGGTACTACAGGCTGTCCTGAGTCAACTCCATACTGGGAAGCGAGCACCTTCGAGTTCTTTTCGTCGCTCGGTCGAGCCGCACTCTGCCCATTTGAACCGAAGGTTCGAGTTCCCTCTTGCCCTCGTTTGAAAATTGTCCGCGGATCAAGATCACAGTGGCATGGATGCTTGTCGGCGCCAGATTCTCCTTTCGCCATGGCTAATGCGGAAATGCGTGTAACGATGGCTAGTGCGGTGCTGATTCTTGACAGGGCTCGCGTCGTCCTGTAACGTCCGCCAACGTCGGGTTGCGCGACAGCAGGTGCTGCGTGCGACGCGATGACGGTGCGGCGCTGAGGATACGGGAAGGGATTCATGGTCACAATTCGTGACGTAGCCAAAGAAAGCGGATTCTCTTCGACTACCGTTTCTATCGTACTAAACAACGCGCCGCTCGCCCGTTACATTCCGGTCGCGACCAAGAAACGTATCGAACGAGCCGCAAAGAAGCTCGGCTACCGGCCGAATCTGTTCGCTCGGTCTTTGCGTAGCAAGCGCAGCCATACGGTCGGTGTCATGGTCGTCGACATGACCGACCCGTTTTGCACGCTGGTGCTGCGCGGCATCGAGAATTCGTTATACCAGTCGTCCTTCCTGCCCATCCTGACCGACATGCACAATGAGCGCAGCCGGTTCGAGCGCTATCTTGAAATGCTGCTCGATCGCCGCGTGGAAGGTCTGATCGTCGTTGCCAACTGGCTTTTTCTGGACATCAATCTGCTCTCTGACCTGGAGAAGAGCAGCGTTCCGACGGCGATTATCGGCTGCGAACTCAAGAACGAGCAGATGAGCTCGGTCATCGTCGACAACGAACTGGGGGCCCAACTTGCGATCGAGCATCTGCATTCGCTCGGGCATCGCAAGATCGCGATCATCCGGGGCCCCAAGGGTCTGGTGGACAGCAGTCCGCGCTGGAAGGGGATTCGTAATTTTGCCAAATCGAGCGGCCTGGACCTGGATCAGCGTCTCATCCTCGACCTGCCGGAGTCGCGCGATCCGATCTCGAGTTTTGAAGCCGGGTTCAAACTGACCGAAGACCTCATCAAGCAGAAGCGTCCCTTCACGGCGATCCTGGCTTTTGATGACATGACTGCGTTCGGGGCCATCCGCGCCTTGGCGAAGGCCGGCATTCGCGTGCCCGAGCATTGTTCGGTGATTGGCTTTGACGACGTCGCGAATGCAGCGTTCTATACGCCTGCCCTGACCACCATCCGTCAGCCACTGGAGACAATGGGGGGTATGGCAGTTGGAATCGTGGTGGACGGTATCAACGCAGTGCTAGAGAAACGCGAGGCTTCCGCCCTGCACCGCAAGGTTGCGCCCGAACTGGTGGTTCGGGAATCCACGCACCCCCTCAGCTAACGCAGCTTCTTCCGGCGAATCAATTGTCCCCTTGATATGCGAACTCATTATGAAAGATCTATTCGGACGTTTGCGTGAAGGCTTTCATTGAGTTAGTGCTGCGGGCGGGAAACCCGTCCGTAAGCTTCTATCTGGTGCCAACTTGTTCTTTTGCGGCGGTGCTTACCGCCTCGAAAGCGCGCTCCAGGTCGGCGATCAGGTCGTCGACATGCTCGATGCCAACCGAGAGGCGGATCAACTGCTTGGTCACGCCCATCTTCTCACGCTCTTCAGAACGAATCATTGCGTGCGATGTGATGACCGGAATGGTCACTAGTGACTCGACTCCGCCTAGACTGGGTGCGAGGGTGAAGAGTTCCAGGGCTTCTGCAAACTGGCAGGCGTCTTCGCCGCTGCCGTCGATTTCGAAGCTGAGCACACCGCCGCCGCCCTGCATCTGTTCCATAGCCAACGCGCGCTGCGGGTGTCCCTCGAGAAACGGGTAATTCACGCTTCGTACTTTCGCGTGTGTCTTGAGAAACTGTGCGACGCGCAGCGCGTTCTCGTTCTGCCGATGGACGCGAACCGCGAGTGTCTTGATTCCCCGCAATAGCAGCCATGCGGCGTGCGGGTCCATGTTGCAGCCGAGGGTGGTGCGCGTCGCGTGAATCGTTCGTACCAGGTCCTCCCGGCCAGCGATGATACCGCAGATGATATCCGCGTGCCCGCCGAAGTATTTCGTCCCAGAATGCATGATGAGGTCGATGCCATATTCGGCGGGACGGCAGTTGATGGGGGTTGAAAACGTGCTGTCTACCAGCGTGACGAGACCGTGCTTCTGGGCGAAACTTGCGACTCGCTTCAGGTCAACCACGCGCAAGGTCGGATTGGTTGGCGACTCCAGGTAAAGCAACCGGGTAGTGGGGCGGAGCGCGGCTTCGTGTTGCTGGTAATCGGTCGTGTCAACCAGCGTGACCTCGACGCCAAATTTCGGAAGCCACTGCGTCAGGAACTTCGTCGCGCCGCCGTAGATGTCCCGTTGGGCGACGATGTGATCTCCGCTCTTGAGGAGTGAAAGGATTGTCGTGGTGATCGCCGACATGCCAGACGAGAAGAGGAGAGCGGCATCAGCGCCTTCGAGTTCGGCAATGGCTTTTTCGGCAACTGTATGCGTGGGATTTCCGTAGCGCGTATAAAAGCGATCGGTGTAGGTCGCGCGGACCTGCTCTTCCATGTCAGTCGCTTCAAACGTGGACGTTTGATAGATCGGCGTACTGACCGGGCCGTTCTTCTTGTGGAGGTCTGTTCCGCCGCGTACGGCTTCGGTCTCAGCGCGACGCTTGCGTTTTTGCATGGTTCACCTCCGTGACAACTAGAGAACGCTCTATGCTTTGACTGTCGCCTGATCCACTGCTGGCACCGGTGAGAACCATTGCTCCGACCGCGCATGGCGGCCACTAGTCAGTTCGTCGAAAGCCTTCTGAAGTTTGCGTGTCACCGGGCCAGTTTTCCCACTGCCGATGGTGCGGAAGTCAATTTCGCGCAGGCCGATAACTTCAGCGGCTGTGCCGCACACGAAAACCTCGTCGGCGATATAAAGCTGGTCGCGGGAAATCGGCTCTTCTACGACGGTATAGCCTAAATCTCCCGCAATGGTGATCAGGCTGTCGCGCGTAATACCTTCGAGTATCGAGCCACGCGGAACGGTATAGATCACGTCGTTGCGCACGACGAAAATATTCTCGCCCGTACACTCCGCGACGTAGCCCGACGGATCGAGCATGATGGCTTCATCGAAGCCCAAGCGTTGAGATTCGGTTTTCGCGAGGATCGATCCCACATAATTGCCAGAGACCTTTGCCTTGGTCATCATGATGTTCGGATGTAGGCGCGTAAACGATGAGATGTTGGCGCGAATACCGCGCTCCTTGGCCTGTTCGCCCAAGAATGCTTTCCATTCCCAAACCGCAATCAGGAGCCGGGGCTTGCCGGCATCGACCACCATGCTCATGGCGCCATCGAGATAGATCAGCGGACGGATGTAGCACGACGAGAATCCGTTGGCGGCGATGAGTTGATGGATCGCTGAGGAGATCTGCTCCCGCGTGTAAGGCAGATCGCGAAAGCCGACCACCAGGGCCGAATCGAGCAGCCGGTCGACGTGTTCGGTCAAACGGAACACAGCCGGGCCGCGATTCGTCGCGTAGCAGCGGATGCCTTCGAAAACGCTATATCCGTAGTGCAAGCCGGCGTTGACGAAGGGAACGACGCCTTCCGAGGAAGGCCGGAGTTCGCCGTCGATCCAGATGAATTGCGGGGTCCCTGACATGACTCTCCTGAAAACCGATAGAGTTCCGCGCGTAAAAGTGCTGTCATCAGATTAAGCTTCTGCCTCCGGAGGGAGCAAGGAAAACCCTCGGTTGGCTGGCGAAACTGTTTTCCGGCGGGTTGCTATAATCCGTCGCCTATGGAGACCGGACTTCGAAATCGTGTGGCTATCGTGGCGGCATCAAGTCAGGGAATCGGACGGGCGACTGCCGAAGCCTTTGCGGCGGAAGGATGCCGCGTTGCGATGTGTGCTCGCAATGCCGCCGCGCTTGAAAGTGCGGCGACTGCCATCCGTAAACAGTACAACGTTGAGGTGTTCAGTGAGCCACTCGACGTTACCAGCGCCGAGGCGGTTCGAAGCTTCGTGGAAACGGTAGTGGCCAAGTTTGGAGCCGCGGACATTTGCGTCACGAACGCGGGGGGACCGCCGGCGAAAGGGTTTCTGGCCACATCAGTCGAGGAGTGGCGCAAGGCGATCGACGCGAATTTCCTGAGCACGGTTTTTTTCGCGAGAGAAGTCATCCCGCACATGCAGAAACGGCGATGGGGACGGATCATCACGATCACATCAATTACCACCAAGCAGCCGGTCTCGGACCTAGTGCTGTCGAATGCTGTGCGCGCTGGCGTGGTGGGCCTGGTGAAGAGCCTGTCCAACGAGTTTGGCAAGGACGGGATTCTGGTGAACAACGTAGGACCGGGGTTTACCGCTACCGACCGACTGAAGGAACTGGCGAAGGCGCGTTCCGCAGCGTCGGGCAAGTCGCAGCAGGAGATTTTCGACGGATGGGCGGTGGACGCGGCGCAGAAGCGCATTGGCGAGCCGAGGGAGGTGGCGGACACGATTGTGTGGCTGGCTTCGGAGCGGGCGTCGTTCATTACAGGGCAGACAATTCTTGTGGACGGGGGAGCGTACAAGGGGCTGTAGGTGTTGAATTTTTGCTTCGGTGTGAATGATGAATTCTGGTGAGAACTTTTGTGGTTCCACCAACGGGCATTTCTTGCGAAACTCTGCCTGCTTCTAGTAACCTATCGCGCAACTCCTAACCCAGTCTAAGTTGACCCGGGATCAGTATCTGCTCCGGCACCGTGGGGAAAGAGTTGTTCGTGGGGACGAACAGGATCTAGCCGGACCGGGTAATTGTGCGCGGCAAGGCGGGCGCTGCGGCTTTCTGTCGTTCCATTCGCTAGATTTCAAGACTGCAAGAGCCCATAAACCGTGAACCCCAAGTGGGGGAGGAGTGTATGTCTCAGATTCTTCGCAGCCGTCTATGGTTGGTAGTTCTCAGTGTCTCCATGCTCGGGCAGGCCTTTGGCCAAGGCGGCGCAACCGGCGCGATCAATGGCACGGTGCAAGACGCGTCGGGGGCGGTCGTTGCAAACGCCGACGTCAAGATGATCAATCAGGACACTGGCACCGTTACACGCGCGACCAAGACGGACGCCACCGGATCGTTTACGGCGACGCTGCTCCCGGTGGGAATGTACACGGTGAACATTACGAGTGCCGGATTCCGCGAAGCGAAGATCCCCGACATCGCGGTGCGCGTCACCGAAACCACTCGCCTGACCGCGAAGCTGGTGCCACTACAAGTGCTGGAGAAGGTCGAGGTGCAAGCATTGGTGCAGTCGGTGGAGACCACGACCGCGACCACGGGCCAGGCTATTGAAGCGAAGACCATCCGCGATCTGCCACTGGCGACGCAGAACTTCCAGCAGTTGCTGACGCTTTCGTCGGGCGCACAGAGCGATTTGAACGCATCTGCGCAACTCGGCCGCGGCAACGTTCGCGTCATTGTGAACGGCCAGCGAGAGGACAATAACAACTATTTGATCGAGGGCATCAGCGCCACCGACTACAACGTAGCGCAGGCGACCAATATTCCGCTGCCCAATCCGGACGTCATCCAGGAATTCAAGGTGCAGACGTCGCTTTATGACGCGTCCCAGGGGCGGAATGGCGGGGGCAATGTCAATGCCATCATGAAGACCGGGACCAAGAACTTCCACGGCGATGTGTACGAGTTCTTTCGCAACGATGTGCTGAACGCTAACGAATATTTTCTAAATGGTGCTGGGCAGAAGCGGCCACCTGTGAAGCAGAACATTTTTGGCGGCAGCTTTGGTGGGCCGATTGGCAAAGAGGCGCAGGCTGGATTTTTCTTTTTGAACTATCAGGGCACCCGTCAGCGCAGCGGCCTTTCGCCGGGAACACTGATCAGTTCGACGCTGCCAGTGATTCCCGCTTCGGTGCGTGACGACGCAACCATGGACGCACAACTCGAGGCCGCTTTTGGTATTCCTAGCATCGACCCAGTGATCCACAAACTGTTGCTTGTCAAAAGCAATCAGTTTGGCGCGCCCGCGGGTGGTTACCTTTTCCCAGCTTTAAATGGAAACCTTGGCGATCCCCCCGCATCCTTTATCGTAAGCAAACCGGGCAAATACACTGAAGATCAGTTCACTGCCAACTGGGATCGCGAGTTTCGCGGGGGAAACGACAAACTTTCCACTCGCTTCTTCTTCTCAAACGGCGAACAGTTGTTGCCGTTCGGTGCGGGTGGACTGCAGGCTTCCCTGGGCGGCACTCTCGCGAGCAGTATTAGTGCCGGCGACCTGAATTTTCCATACGACATCCCACTGAATGATCGATTCTTCAGCATCAACGAGACGCATCTTTTCTCGCCTGCGGTGGTGAATGATTTCCGCTTCGGCTTCGTTCGGATCAACAACAGTCTTATCAATACTCCTCCGATCACAGCCGATGACTTAGGTATCGACCGTCCCACCAGCAACGTCACCAAGTCGATCTACAAGTTTTCACTTTCGAGTTTCCAGATGGGGCCTACTCCCCCAGCAGACCAGTTTCAGATCCAGAACAACTACAACTTCGTCGACACGTTGAGCTGGGTCAAGGGTGCTCACAGCATCCGGTTGGGGGGCGACTACACTCGCGTCAATCTGGATAAAAAATTTCCCCAGGTCTTCAATGGTCAGCTCTTCTTCGGGACAACTGCCGATGGAGAGACTGATTTCCAGCACTTCCTCGAAGGTTCGGCCACAGGAAGTTTTGGAGGTGGCGGAGTCTTCAATCACAAGTACCGCAACAACAATTATGGTTTCTTTGTGCAGGATGACTGGAAAGCCCGCCCTGATCTCACGTTGAACCTGGGACTTCGCACCGAGATTATGGGAGCGTTCTACGACGACGCCTGCCACATAGGTAATTTCGATCCTCAATTGGGCAACAGCGGTCAATATCCCTTTGTTTATGGAAAATGTGCCAGCAAATTGAACGTGGCGGGCCTTACGGGGTCGGGCAACAACACTACCTATAAGAACAACTATGCGACGGGATGGGGACCGCGCGTCGGGTTTGCATGGGATGTTCTCGGCCGTCACCACACGACGCTGCGCGGGGGCTACGGCATCTATTACGTGCGTGAAGACGTCGGTACGGTCGACCAACTGTCATTTCAGGCACCGTTCCTTCCGATCGCTGGGCTACCCAATAACGCTGGATGCCTTGGAACCTTCTTTGCTCCAGCCGGGCCCAACACACCGCCTCAGTGCTTGACGAATGGAGCCAACCTCAATGCTCTTCCAGCTGGGAACGCACTTGATCCCGGGTTCGTTCCATGCCTGGGGGCGCTGTTGGACTTTCCCGGCAATGACACCAGCCAGTTTCCTGATTACGGCTGTGCCAACGGAAGCGCAGGCCTAGTTCCTTCCAACCTTCTTTTTGTACTTACCGTCCCACGCCGCTTCGTGACGCCGAGCACGCAACAGTGGAATCTTACTGTGCAGCGCGATCTGGGTAAGCAGTGGGTCTTGGAGATTGGCTACGTCGGAACGCACAGCCTGCACCTGCGCGAGACCAGTACCAACATTCAGGCCAAACTCGCCACAGTGGCGAACCCTGTAGTTGTGACCGCTCAAGATGGAACGCCATTCCAAATCACCAATAACACAGCCAGCAACGGCCCTGCCCGTTCCAACCTTTCTGGTGTGAACGGCTACGGCGGCTTCCAGATCTTCGCCAATGACGCTTATTCTCACTACAACTCTCTGCAAACGACCCTTTCCCGTCGATGGGGCGCGGGATATTTTCAGGCTGCTTATACCTTGTCGAAGTCCCTGGACGCGACGTCGACCGGCAACACTGCTTTGAACACCGCATTCAACGACGAAAGCAATATCCGGAATTCGTACGGACTGTCGGACTTTGATCGCAAGCATCGGTTGAGCGTGAGCTACAACTATGACCTTCCTCTTTTCAAAAACGCCAAGGGCGCTAAGGGCATGCTGTTGAGCAACTGGACCATCAGCGGTGTGACGATCTTCCAATCGGGAACGCCCTTCTCGGTTCTGGATTCCGCTGCAGGTTCTGCATACTTGGCAACATTTCTTTCCTTTGCAGCCTTGGGTGCTGATTTGGCGCCCGGTCGTACGATCGCAACGGGGTTGACTCACGGCGACGTTCATCAGCGGTTGAACGGGTACGTCGACATCAATAATTTTCAGGCTGCTCCGCCGGCAGATCAGGCTGGATGTGATGCCGACATGTCCGGCGCAGCTTGCACGACGCGGTTCGGTACCCTGCGCCGAAATATCTATAGAGGACCTTTCCAACAAAACTGGGATTTCTCGCTCATCAAGCATTTCCGTTTCGGCGAGAGGCAGGACCTACGCTTCACAGCGGACTTCTTTAACCTATGGAACCACGTTAACTTCAACAGCCCAACGTCGGCAGATGTGGAGAATCCTGGCGCGTTTGGCAAAATCAACAGTACCGTGGGCACACCGCGTCTGATTCAGCTCTCACTGCGGTATGCTTTCTAGTATGTCGGACAAGGCGGTCACGACTCGCATCCCGCTTCTCGAGCGTGACCAGGTTGCACCGGAAATTGCTGCGGTCTACGACGCCCTGCTGAAACAGCGGGGCGTTGTTCCCAACATGTTCAAGACGCTTGCGCACACGCCGAGTCTCGCGCTCGGGGTTGCGGGTTTTTTGAAGTCGCTGCTTAGCGATGGGGCGTTGCCGGGCTGGTATAAAGAACTCATCGCAACCCGCTTGTCGGTGCTTTTGCAGTCGGAGTACGCCATTGCAGCGCATGCCTTGTCGGCTCGTCAGAAGGGGGCTAGCGAAATACAGATCGCAGCAGTGCAGTCGGATTTCGAATCCGGGCCATTCACTGAGCAGGAGAAACTCGGGTTTCGGTGCGTTGAGCGGCTGCATCAGTCGGCGCGAAAAGTAGATGATCCCTTTTTTGTTCAGCTAAAATCTGCCTACACCGATTCCCAGATCGTGGAACTGGTCGCGACCGCGGCGGCGTTCGAGTTGTTTCCACGCCTGGTGGATGGTCTGCGCATTCCGACGACTCCGGTTTCTGAGTCGGTCGCAGGAAAGAAGGACTAATGCGTTCGTTGGCTGCAAGACTCTCGGTGATGAGCGGGGAAGGCGCGCTTTCCGTGTTTGCGCGCGCTAAGGAACTTGAGCGGCAAGGCCAGTCGATCATTCATCTGGAGCTGGGCGAGCCCGATTTTCATCCCGCCTCGCCTGTCCTGGATGCTCTGGAGAAAGCTTTGCGAGCGGGCAAGGACCGGTATTGCACAGTCTCTGGAATTCTGGCTTTGCGCGAAGAACTGGCGGCTTACCTGCTGCGCACCCGTCGCATCCGTGTCGAACCCAAGAACATTGTCATGGCGCCGGGATGCAAGCTTTCACTTTTCCTGACACTGATGGCGATCGTCAATCCCCAAGACGAGGTTCTTTATCCCGATCCCGGCTTCCCGGGCTACGCTTCGATTACCGCCGGATTCGGGGGCGTGCCCGTGGCCTACGAACTTTCTGAGAGGCACGCGTTCCAACCCGATCCCAATGAGATCGCTGACAAGATTACGCCGCGCACGAAGGCAATTCTGACCTGCTCGCCTAACAACCCGACCGGCACTGTGTATACCGACGCCGTTCAGCGGCAGATCGCCGAGTTGGCCGTCAAGCACGATCTCTACGTGCTCTCGGACGAAATATACGCGCGGATCATCTACGGCGACGACTACGTTTCCATGTTCAGTTATCCGGGCATGCCGGAACGCACCGTGATTATCGATGGATTCTCGAAGAGCTTCGCTATGACGGGGTGGCGGCTGGGATATGCGGTTGCTCCTCCGGAAATTGCGGAGCAATTGGATCTGCTCGCCGTTAATTCTTATACCTGTGTCGCGGAATTCACGCAGTACGCAGCGATTGAAGCGCTGCGCGACACGGCTGGCACGACTCCAAAGATGGTGAAGGAATTCGCCGGCCGCCGCGAACAGTTCGCGCGCGAGTTGAATGAGATTCCGGGCTTTCGCTGCCCTGCTCCCGATGGCGCCTTCTATGCGTGGGTCAACATCACGGGAACAGGCATGAGCGCCGAGGAGGTCTGCCGCATCATGCTCGAGGAAGCCGGCGTGGCTGCGATTCCCGGAGCTGCGTTCGGTATGTCGGGGCGGGAGTTTGTGCGGTTCTCGTTTGCTTCATCGAATGCGACGCTGCATGAGGCAGTCGAGCGAATTCACAGGGCATCGGCTGCGTGGCAAAGGGCGCCGGTGGAACGTTAGTGGGCAGGAAAAGCGTTTAACCGCGAAGGACGCGAGGAAAAGCCGCAAAGGACGCAAAGGTGCAGCTTCTTTCTTGCGAACTTTGCGATTACTTGGCGAGCTTTGCGGTTAAAAGCTTTGCTTTCAAGGAATGCTTTTTTTGTCGCGGCGTTGGAAGCTCTGGGAGCACTCAAACATGAAACCCGGCAAGACTTCGTACCTGGCATCCTCGATTCTGTTGGTTGTGACTTCCGCCTTCGGACAGGCGCGTCCACTAGCAGCCTCCGAACAAGTGCAGGAAGTCTATGCACGTCTCCTCCCGCAGATCGAGAAGATTCCTATTTTTGATCACCACGCTCATCCGGGATTTCCTGACGACCCCGACGTGGATGCGATGGCCTCTCCGCCCGGGAGCGCGCCGCTGCGAGAGCGAGACTCGAATCCCGAGTTGGTGGCCGCTGCCAAGGCGCTGTTCAACTATCCCTACAGCGACTTGTCACCTGAGCATGCCAAATGGCTGGTCAACAAGAAAGCAGGGTTGAAGAAGCAGCAAGGGACTGCGTATTTCTCGAACCTGCTCGACAAGCTGAACATCGAGCAGGGCGTCGCCAATCGCGCAATGATGGCGGACTACCTCGATCCCAAGCGCTTTGTCTGGGTCTTCTTCGCAGATTCTTTCATGTGGCCCTTCGACAACCAGAAAGAGAAGGCGCGCAATGGCGACCAGGCGGTTTACATTCCGCTGCAGGAGAAGATGCTGCATCGCTGGATGGAGCAGGAACGGGTCAAGCAACTGCCAGCTGGCTTCGACGACTACCTGAAATTCATCACGCAGACGCTCGAAGACGATCAGAAAAAGGGCGGCATCGCGATGAAATTTGAAGTCGCCTACTTCCGCTCGCTTCGGTTTGGAGATCCGAGCCGCGAAGACGCGGAAGCGATCTACAAGAAGTATGTTGCCGGGGGAGTACCGGCCGAGCCCGAATATCGGACATTTCAGGATTACGTCTTCCGCTATCTGATTCGCGAAGGCGGGCGCCTGCATCTGCCCGTTCATATTCATACGGCGGTTGGCATCGGGGACTATTTCAACATCTCTGAAAGCAACGTGATGAATCTGGAGAACATCCTGCGCGATCCCCGCTATGCCAATACCGTGTTCGTACTGATTCACGGAGGCTATCCGTTGGAGCGCGAGGCTATCTGGCTGGCTTCGGTCAAGAATGTCTACATGGATTCGTCGCTGATGGAAGTTGTGATGTATCCGGCGGCCTTCAAGGATTCGCTGCGCCAGTGGCTCGAAACCTTCCCTGACAAAATCACGTTCGGCACAGATTCATTCCCGTACAATGACGCTCTGGGCGCGGAAGAGAGTTACTGGCTGGGCGTGCAGACGGCACGTACGGGATTGGCGGCCGCGTTAGCGGAGATGGTGGCCAGCGGAGAAGTCAGCGAAGCCAAGGCGCTCGAAATGGCTCACGCCTATCTGCACGACACTGCGGTGAGTCTCTACCCAGGAAAGGTCCACTGATGCCAAAGGCAAAGAAAAAAGCAATGCGCAAAATCGCTGCGCCGAAGAAAGTGAAAAAAGTGGCGAAGCGGGCTGCGCCGAAGCGCGCACCGGCAAAGGTGACTGCCATCAGAGGGGAGCTCAAGTACATCCCCTGGAACACGGTCGAGCTTGAGAACATGAACCCGCTGCTGCAGCGGCAGTTGGTGGTCGGACAGGACATCATGGTGGCGCGCGTCCTGATGAAGAAGGGCTGTATCGTGCCCCTGCACAGCCACTACAACGAGCAGGTGACGTACATCCTGGAGGGTGCGCTCAAGTTCTGGATCGATGGCAGGGAGATCGTCGTCAATGCCGGGGAAGTGTTGACCATCCCGCGCAACATGCCGCACAAGGCGGAAGCCCTGATGGACACGGTGGACCTCGATGTTTTCAATCCTCCGCGCGCCGACTGGATCAACAAGGCCGACGACTACCTGCGCTTGGAGAAGGAAGAGCACCATCACGACAAGCTTTGGAAACAGGGCTGACTTCGCTATCCTGAACACCAGCGTAGAAAGATGCGCTCTTGAGATTGCGGTTTCAGAGCGGCTACTGCTTCTGCGCCACCCACGATGAATCCAACGGCGTCCGACATCAAAAGTCCCGCGTCTGTCTCCCGTCTGCGCTGCATCAACTGCGGAGCTGTCGCCGACCGCGCCGATCAGGACTTCCGCTGCCCGAGTTGCGGCGATCTGTTTGAGGTTTTTTATCCCGGCTGGCAAACAGAACAAGGCGTCATGGCTGGCAGTCCAGCCGATGCGCTTAAGCAACTTTGGCGCGATCGTAAAACGTCACTCGCTCCGGCCGACACAAGCGGCGTGTGGAGATTTCGGGAACTTCTTCCAGCGCTCAAGCCGGGCTACGAGGCGATCACACTGCGCGAGGGAAACACCCCGCTTTATGATCTACCGCTTTGCGCGAAGTCCGCCGGAGTGCAGTTCCTGCAGGCCAAGCACCAGGGCATGAATCCGACCGCCTCGTTTAAAGACACGGGCATGACAACGGCGTCGTCGTTTGCCCGGCAAGAGGGGTTCCGCTGGGTGGCTTGCGCGTCGACGGGGAATACCTCCGCCTCGATGGCGGCTTACGCCGCGCGCGGGGGGATGCGCAGCCTCGTGCTTATTCCGGAAGGCAAGATTTCATGGGGCAAGCTTTCGCAATCGCTTGACTATGGGGCGGTCACTTGCCAACTCCGTACGGATTTTGACGGCTGCGTGCGCGTGTTGAATGAGTTGGTCAAACGGAAGCCGATCTACCTGCTGAATTCGGTTAATCCTTATCGAATCGAGGGCCAAAAAACTGCAGGGATCGAATTGCTGGAGCATCTGAATTGGGAGCCTCCGGACCACATTGTCGTTCCAGGTGGAAATCTCGGCAACTCTTCTGCGATCGGGAAAGCGTTGGTCGAGATGAAAGACCTTGGCCTGATTAGCCGATTGCCAAGACTGTCGGTCATCCAGGCGGAAGGCGCGAATCCATTCTTTCGCAGCATTCATGAGCACGCAGGCGAGAAACTGATCCCGACGCAGGCGGACACGCTTGCCACTGCGATTCGCATCGGCAATCCCGCATCGTGGAAGAAGGCGTTCCGGGTTGTGCGGGCGACCGGCGGTGCCGTAGAACAAGTCAGCGAGATTGAGATGGCTATGGCCAAGGCGGAGATCGGAGCCGATGGCGTGGGTTGTGAGCCAGCTTCAGCCGTTACTCTGGCCGGATTGAAGAAGCTGGTAAAACAGGGATTCGTGAAGCCGAACGAAAGCATAGTCCTGATTCTGACCGGCCATGTCTTGAAAGATCCTGAGTTTACGTTGAAGTTCCATCGCGGAGATCTCTTTTCGGGGACACCAGAGGAACAGAAGGTAGGCGCTCTCACGCCCCTGCAGCGTGCTCCGATTGTGCTGGATGCGACTGTGGACGCAGTCGCAAGGACCCTCGAGCAGTTCGAGAACGAACGGCAATGACCAATGCTTCCGAGGCTTTCTCGCTCCTACCACCAACCGCTCTACGCATCTCCACGCTCTGTCATCCTGAGCGGAGCGAAGGACCTGTGAACGCCGTCGCGGCAAAGACGATGTGTGAACCAACGGCATTCGCAGGAGGCACGGCCCGCTAGCGATGCTTCCCAAAAAGCCATCTGGTAAATTCAGCATTACACTACCGGCCACATCCGCCAACCTTGGCCCGGCGTTTGATGCCGCTGCTTTGGCTTTCGACCTCCATCTGAAGGTTGAAGCACGCGTCGCGGATGATTACTCGATTCAGGCGACGGGCCGAGATGCTGCGATCTGCGGCAACCTTGAGAATCATCTGATCCTGACCACCTACCGGGAAGTTCTGGAGGCGGGGCAACGACCCGCGCCACCGCTGGCGCTGAAAATCGTCAACGACATCCCCATTGGGAAGGGATGTGGATCGTCAGCGGCTGCTCGCCTGTCAGGCATCGCGTTGGCTGATCATTTCGGACGGCTTGGTTGGACTGATACTCAGATCGTGGGCGAGGCTTCACGCCGCGAGCACCATCCTGACAATGCTTCCGCCTGCTGGATGGGTGGCTTGACGGTGGCTCGCATGTCGGGAGAAGCAGAGGCTCAGGTCGCCCGCATTGTGCCGAAAGGGAAGTGGCCGCTGCTACTAGCGGTGCCGCCGGAGCCTTTGTCCACTGAAAAGGCACGCGCCGTTCTGCGGTCTGAGTACTCGCGCGCCGACGCGGTCGTGAACATTCAGAATTCCATGCTGCTGCTGGCGGCTTTTATGCAGCGTAAGCCGGAATTTCTCGGAGCGGCGCTCGAAGATCGCATTCACCAGCCCTACCGCTCGGCGCTGTGTCCGCTGTTGCCAGCCATGCAGGAGTTCGATCGAAAGCAGGGGATTCTGGGAACTGCCTTGAGTGGCGCTGGCCCGTCGGTTCTGATCTTTCTGGATCCTCGAAGCAAAGAGATGCCAAAGAAAATCGCCGCCAAAGTGGCGGCGTATCTGAAGGCCAAGAATTTATCTGCCGAACTCTTTCTTACGACGATCGCAAGCAAAGGTGCAGCTGCCCGCCGCAAAGGATAACGGCTGATCGGAGGGCTGCAGCCCGCAGCCCTCTCGGACTAACACAACAGTCTTAGTTCGGCTGTCCGCTTTCGAGCACGGTATACACGCTCCAGCAGTGCGCCTCGAAACTCACCTGCGGCTCGCGCGCGGCTCGCGCGGGATAGGACTCGACCGCTAGAAAATAACTCAAAATCTCGTGCTCGACTTCGCGCCGCCGAGCTTCCTCCATCAGGTCCAAACTCGTTTTCGACTTCATGGACTCCATATCCCAACCTTTCGCGTAAGCGCCGACTGTATGTCGGGTGCTCAGCTTTCAGATTTCTCGGGAAAAATGCCAAGAACCGTCCGGCACCTTTGCCTTCGATTGGGGGGAAACTGCAGATTAGTAGTGCGGCAAACGGTCGTAAATAGCACCGGCGTGCTACCTGAAGCGCATGAGCACCGTCGTGGATTCTGCAAAAGGCGAACGGTGCCCAAAGCTAGTTAGAACGAAAGCGCGAGGGCCACTATACTGACGTTGGCTATGGACGAGAAAAATGGCGCTCTTGATTTCGATTACACGTTTCCTCATTCATACGATGTTCAAGAACTCCGTGAACTGCCCGGGTCGGGTGGCATAGACGCGCCGCTGTTCTATATTCCGGAGCCCAAAAGTCGAACCGAGCACGATGGTCTTTGGTTAAAAATTCGATCGAGTGACAGCCATACATGGATTGGCATCTTTGCGTTCGGGTCGTCTTCTTCGGCGCTCTCCCGTGTGCTCAGCACTCCGGACGCGGAAGTGTTATGCGTGGTTTCAGGGGGCGCTGCCTATGTCGTACGGTCAGGAGAGCCGAAGGCATGGCAGCGTGTCCGCGACCGTCCGATTATCGATGTACGGGTACTGCCCGACCATCAGATGCTGCTTCTGGCGAGTTTCACGACACTGACAGCGTTGGGCAAAGCGGGGGTAATATGGGAAAGTCCGAGTTTGTGCGGGGATGATCTGAAGATTGTTCGTGTGACGCCGGATGCAGTGGAAGGAATTGGCTATGATCCTGCAAAATCTGGCGAGACGAACTTTGCGGTTGACATTAATACGGGTCGATCATTGTTATTGGGCCCTCCATCCGAGGAATGAAGAGCACCAGTAACTACTATTTACTCATCGGCGGGACGATCCCGTTGTGCCGCAAATACACCACCATCTGGCCGTAGTGATCGAAGATGTGGGCCACGGTCAGAGTGGTTATTCCCAGCCGCGTGATAGTGTTCTGTCCCCATGGGCTCTTCAGAGATTCGGTGGCGTTCTTTTCATTCATGCTGGCTACGGCCTTGTGCATGTAGGCGAAGGAATCTTTGAGGAACTGAATAATTTCCGCCTTCGTCTTGATCGATACGGGACCTTCTTCGCCGCCGAAATCGACGGGGGGCTTCTCCTGCAGGATTGCTCCCCCAAATTCGTAGTTCGATGCGGCCACGTGCTTGACCTGGCCAGCAAATGTGCGCACACCCTTGAACTCGCCGTCGGTGGGAGCGTAGCCGTACTTGTCTTCAGGCATGGCATCCACCGCCGACATGAAGGTCTTCTCGGCATTGGTCAGGGAACGGTCCATCACCTGGTTGAGAGTACGAGGGGGCTCCGGCTTCGGCATTTGCTGCGCCAGCGCGGCGCCGCAACAACCTAGCAGCAGAATCCCCATGCGAATCGCTATTGTCTTCATGGTCTCCCCCTCAACTTGCAACCGTCCCTAATCTCTCACGACCGAAGGCGCCATTGCGAGATGCTGCGCGCTTAGTCTGTGCTTTCGGATGGTGGCCAACCCCGCCAACATCGCCAAAGCCGAGCACAGCAAGGCGTTCGGCAGGCCGACGCGCGTCGCTAAGGCGCCCCACATTGTACTTCCAATCGCCATGCCGCCCTGCAGCACGAGCAGGTACATCGATAAGGCCCGCGCCCTTACCCACGACGGACACATTGTCTGCGCGGCCGTATTAAGGCAGGCGAGTATTCCGATCCATGCGGCTCCGGCAGTTGCCAGCGCGGCGCACAGCCCGCCAAAGGATGAGATGCGTCCTGCGGCGAAGGTCATGGCGGCGAACACGACGATGGCTGCGGCCACAAGTCCATCTACCGAAAGCCGCCGGCGCAATCTCGGCAAGATCGTTGCTCCTGCCAGTGCTCCCACGCCAAAGCACCCGAGCAGTACGCCGTAACCCGTCGCGCCGAAGGGCCGCGCCAGGATCGGCAGCAGCGCCAGCAACGCGATCGCGCCCACGCTGAAGGCGCCGGTGCGAATCAGCACTGACCGGACCAGGGACGATTGCCGCGCATAACGAACCCCGCCCCGTATGGCGTCGAAAAGCGCTCCCGTTTCAATTCTCTCGGGTGCTGGCCGACGCCAGTGATAGAGAACGAGGATCACTCCAAAAAACGAAACCGCATTCAGCATGAAAGCGATACCTGAATCTGCCTGGGCGATGACCATGCCGCCGAGTGCGGGGCCGATGGCTCGTGCCACGTTGAATCCTGCCGAATTCAGCGCGACTGCGGCCGCGTGCTGCTCCGGCGGAACGAGTTCGGGTGTGATGGCCTGCCATGCCGGATCGTTCATCACGGCGCCCAGGCCCAGGAGGAAAGTGAACCCAAGCAAGGTCCACGGGCCCACCATATGCAGCAGCGTAAGAACTCCGAGTGTGCCGGCGGCCAGCACCATCCAGCCCTGGGTTATCAGGAGAAATCGGCGCCGGTCGACCAGGTCAGCCAGAGCTCCAGCCGGAAGAATGACGAGAAACACAGGTAGAGCCACTGCCGCTTGGACCAGGCCGACCATCAGGGGCGACATGGTGAGGGTTGTCATCATCCAGCCGGCACCGACCGCCTGCATCCAGGTGCCGATGTACGAAACGATCGCCGCCAGCCACATCGAGCGGAAGATGGGTTCCCTTAAAGGCGCCCACGCGGAAATGCTGTGCTCTCCGTGAATTGAGGGCGGCAGCGATGTGGGCGTCTTCACCATCTCGGCCATCTAGAGAGATCCCTCCAGGGCTGCGGCAGCGGCGCGCCCGAATGGCCAGTCTCCGATTCGCCAGGCGCGCACCATATAGATCAGGATCCCAAGTATCAGAATTACAAAAGCGTATCGGATTTCCTTCAGCGCATTTGCGCGCACGAACAGGATATAGCCAAAGCCGATTGACGCAATCAGGGCGGGAAGAGGGTAGAACCACATGCGGAAAGGACGCGGCATTTCTGGACGGCGAACCCGCAGCACGATCAGTCCAATCGATTGCACCAGGAACTGCAGCATGATGCGAATGACCACCAGCGCCGCGATCACGTCGGCGAGGCGGAAAAAACAGAAGATCGCCGCTACCGCGCCGAGGGCTAACAGAGACACATAGGGAAATCGGTGTTTCGGATGGACCTTGGAGAATATCCGGAAATAATTCCCGTCGAGCGCGGCTGCATAGGGAACCCGGGAGTAGCCCAGCATCAACGAAAAGACCGAGGTGAAAGCCGTCCACATCACGAGGCCTGTGATAATTTTTGCGGCCCACGACCCGTACGCTCGCTGCATAAACAGGGAAACGATGTGCAGCCGGTCATTCGCGCCGTTTACGGCCACCATCTCGCGCCACGGAACGACCGCCAAGATGCTCAAATTCATCACGATATATAGACCCGCCACTAGCGAAATTGATAGCAGAAGGGCACGCGGAATGTTCCGGGCCGGGTCTTTGACTTCATCGCCCAGAAAACAAACGTTATAGTAGCCCCAGTAGTCGTATGTGGCGATCAGCATTGCGCTGCCGAGACCGTTAAAAAAGTTTCTCGAAAATGTAAAGGCGCCGTCAGGAAAGTCGAACGCTCGCGCCGCATTGAAATGGGTGAGCCCCGCGACGATGATCCACCCGATCGTGCCCATCACGACCACCCACATCACGGCCGAAAGGCGTCCGATCACGGTGATTCGCCGGTACAACAGAAACACCGCCAGCACACATGCACCGACAGCGACAGCCGTTCCCGGGGTGACCAGCCAACTCACCTCGAGGTTACCGACCAGCGGTATGCGCGTCTTCCCCGCGTGTGAGAAATAGACCTTGGCCAGATTCGGCCAGAAATATCCAGCGTAGTCCGCCACTCCGATGCAGCCGGAGGCGATCGACAACGGGGCACTGAAGGAAAGCTGCCAGATAAACAAAAAAGAAATCAACTTGCCGAGGCTGTTGGGTCCGTAGATTTCTTTCAAGTAGCGGTAGGAGCCGCCGGAGCCGGGCATCGCCGCTCCCAGTTCTGCCCATACCAGCCCGTCACAGATGGCGAATCCAGCCCCCAGAATCCATCCCAGCATCGCCTGGGGGCCGCCCATCGCGGTTACGATCAGGGGCATCGTGATGAACGGCCCGACGCCGATCATGTCCAGCATGTTCAGCGAAGTGGCGGACGCGAGTCCCATTCCGCGAATCAGTTGCGGAGGACCTTCCTTGTCCGATAATTCTGCGCTCGATTTCTGCATGGTGCGTGCGACAGTCGATCTAGCTTAAGCGCGACGGCCGATTGCCGGCCGCAGTGGACGCCTTTCTGACACACGTAGCTAGTGCTTGTCGCCAGCCACGTGGCCGGCGGCGAGGAGATTAACGTAAAGGCGCAACGCTCCTGGAACTCCGGCAGGCAACTGGCGGAAGAACGCATAGCCGGTGTAGATGTAGGTTCCCTTGCCATAGGGTGCCACGACCAGTCCGCCCTTGAGATCGCTTTCTCCCGGATCGTGCGATGCCAGAAGCGGAGTGAATTTCGCGTCCCACGTATCGAGAAAATAGAGTCCGCGCTCTTGCACCCAACCGTCAAAGTCGCGTGCGGTGATTTCGTTCGGATAATGGAAGATTCGATGGTCTGGCGCAAGGATCTGAACAGGGGCTTCCTCGACTGAGACCCGCCCTCGACTAAGGCTCGCAGGATACGGAGTGAAGGATCCGGAATTGAAGTTGCTGGTGTCTGTCTCGTACTGCACCAGCAGCGTTCCGCCCGCGGAAACGAAAGCGAGCAGCTTCTTGTTGTTGGCAACCACGTCTTTCTGCGTGTCGTACGCGCGAATGCCCAGCACGATGGTTGAGTAGCGGCCTAGATCCTCGGGCGCGAGTTTTTCGGCGGGAATCAGCGTCACATCGAGACCGACCTCGCGCAGCACCTCAGGAATATCGTCACCGGCTCCCATGATGTAACCGATCTTCAGGTTGCCCGGGACTTTTACATCTACGGCGCTGACTTTCTGGATGGACGGCTGATAGTAGTAAAACGTGTCCAAGTCATCGCGGGTTACGACGGAGTAGCCCTCTGCGTATGTCTTCCCCTGGTAATCCAAAGACGCCTTGAGGGCGAAGCGCCCTTCCTTTTGTGCGGTGGGAACAATCTGAAATTGGCAGGTCTTTACTTCCCCGGAGTTAGAGAATGACGCGTGCTGTGACGATGGACTCACCTGCCACCCGGAGGGTGCAGTGACTTTGACCGTCGTTGACGAACTTCCAGAGACTACACTGCGGATCTGGACTTTCACTGTCCGTGCTTCTTTCTGTCCGACTGGAATCACCTGCGAAACTGGATCGATGGCGATGGAGAAAGGCGGTCCGACGGCCAGCGCCCGGCGTTTCTCGTGTCCAACGGAGTCCTTGTAAGCCACCGTTCCCACGGCGCTCAATTCACTGCTGAGTCCTTCAGCCGTGTAGTTGACGTGGCCATGAAGAGGGGAAGGAGGGAAGGCGAGAGTGGCGTAGCGTGCCTCGTCTACAATGTTGAGCCCTTCGGTCTCCGGATCGTTGCGATGCCAGTAGGGGCGTGTGTAAGCCGCGTTCTCGGGTACAGTCACTCGAAACTGCGCGGTTACGTCTTTTCCCGCGGCAATGGTTTGTATTTTCCCGGAGGTTGCTGCGGCTTTCCACTCTTCGGGCAAGTCGAGATCGATGTTGCGAACGGTGACTGCGTGATCCCCGGTGTTCCGTACGCGAATACTCACTCCGAACGTCTGTCCGGGAACCGCCGTGAATGCCTCTTCGGCATTCGGCGCGACTGCGGTGGCGACGTCAACGGACACTGACAGTCCGAGAGCCAGATTCACGGCCTCCTGAAATTGCTCTCGCTTCAACCGGAGATTGCCCAACAGTTCGCGCTGCTCAATGGGAGCGAGTTGTTTTTCATCCACCAGGCGCGCAATTAGCCCATTCACATCGCGGAGTCCTTGCAGGAGCGGCAAGGCAGCTTTGCTGGTATCGGGCGCCAACTTTTGTGCTTCTTCAACTTCACCACGAATTTTTACGAGTTCCGGACGAAGATAGGGAACCTTGGCCTCGTCGGCGCCAAGGCGGTTTGCTAATCCGGGCAGAGTGGTATCGATTCCGTCAAAGAAATCTTCCTCGTGACCTTCTTTATTTTTCGTTGAGGGTAGCACTGAGTCCACAAGCCGGTAGAAGACGTAGTGTGGGCCTGCGTCGACAGACCATCCGCCGGCGCCTTGTGAGAGTTGGTGGCGCAGGCCCTCCATGGCGAACTGCTGGTACGTCATTCCCAAGAGGGAATCTTTCTCGCCAGTCGCAAGTTTTACCGTGTACTTGTCGGGCGCGCACTCGTTGCTGCGAAAAGGACAGACACGGTCGAAATAGAATTTCTTTGCCTGCCAGGGAAGCAGGCCTTCGGCGATCTGCTCCGGGAAGCGGTTGGGATCGGCCGCGGCACGGAAGGCCTCGCGTGTCAGAGTGCCGGAAGCCTGATGATTGCCGTGGCCGTCATCCTCGGCGCCTTCGAAGCGCGACACCAGGACGTCGGGACGGAAGGTCCGAATGACGCGCACAATGTCTGCGAGCGCAGGATCGTGCCCGTGCCACTTCTCGAAAGTCTCGTCCTGGCTCTTGGAGAAGCCAAAGTCCGCCACGCGGGTGAAACGCTGCTCGGCGCCGTAGTAGCGATCTGACGCCGTCAACTCCAAGGAGCGCACCACGCCCAGCACATCGAACAAGTTGCTGCCCACTTTGTTCTGCCCGCCTTCGCCCCGGTTCAGCGTGAGCAGCAGAACCGTGTCACCCTTCCCGCGTGACTCGACCGTCATCATGCCGCCGTCTTCGTCGTCAGGGTGAGCCGTGGTGTGCATCAGGCGCGCAGTCGTCGAGAGCCGACGAAGCATCAGTTCCAACCCCGCCTTCCCTGAATCCTGCGGAAGCGGATTCAGGCTGGCAACGTCTTTCGCCGTTTGCGCGGATGTGCAACTGAGGAGGGCGAGGCTGAAGATCAGCGGAGAGAGGAAAGGAAGAATCTTAGGACAATATGGGGATTGGCGGAGTGCCCATGTCGGGCGAGCCTTCAGGAAGATCATGCTCTGTAGTAGATGGAAAACTTCGTGGATTGGACGCAAGTTTCTGGCCGCAGACCCAAGTAAATAAGACTCTTGCCGCCGGGAAGGGTTAGCAGGCTCACTTGCCCTGCGCCAACAACGGTTCCTGGCAGAAGCGCGCCGCCTTTAGCAGATCGGCGAAATCGGGAGTGGCGCGCAGCTTGTCCAGGAGCGGATCATTCTCAAGCGCGGAGTAAGCGCAGTAATTCTGCTCGATCGCAATCCGCAGCATGTGCACGGCGGCGTCTTTCTTCCCGGCGAAGCCAAGCTCGGCGCCACGCTGATAGGCCGTTTCGGGATCATCTCCGGCGGCAAGGGCAGTCGAATCCTCTTGCGCGATCCGATCAAGTTCGGCCTGTGGCCGGACTCCCAACACCGCTTCCGTCAAGTCGCGATGATAGCGTGGGCCCGAGGGAACCTTTTTCATGGCCTCTCTGGCCTCTTTCACTTTGCCTTCGCGCAGTAAGATCTGCGGCATGACCCAGTTCGCCCATTCCGAGCCTGCATCGACAAGAATATATTCGCGCGCCCGTTCGGTGTTGCCCATGTACAAGAACGTCCAGGTGCATGAGCGGAACAGATAGTTTCCCGGATCGAGCCGGAGCGCGGCATCACATTCGCGGCTCGATTCCTCGAGCAGGCCGGCGTATCGATCCACATACCCGAGCGTGAAGTGCGCCTGTGCGCTTTGGGGACGGCGCTTCACCAAGGTGCGCGCTGACTGGTAAGCCTTCGATAAGTCTCCGCGCTCGACCCGGTTTGTGATGAGCTGGCTGGCGGCAAGGATCAGGTTTGGATCGAGAGCCAGTGCGCGTTCGCAAGAAGAATTCGACTTCTGGAATGTCTCTTCGCCTCCGCTGGAATACTGCGAATCGAAGTAATAGCGGATACCGAGAGCTTGCCATGCCGGCGCATAACTCTGGTCAAGGCCGACTGCACGCTCGAGCATGGAAATTGCCTGCTTGTTCGGCTTTTCGTCGTGCGGGACGGCGGCGCTGCGCAGGTAGAGGTCGTAAGCTTCCTGGTTTTTAGGCGGCGTGCTGGTTTCGAGAAACTCCGTGCCGGAACCGAGGACGGGAAGGAGTCCACTGCGGACCTGCTTGGTAAGCACTTCTTGCAGAGCGATGAAGTCCTGACTTGGAGCCGTGATGGGGGCACTCTGCCAACTGACGCTGTCGGTGCCGACGTTCACGGCCTGCAACGTCACCAGAAGTTGGTTGCCCTGGCGCATGAAGTGCCCGGTGACAACATTGGCCACCAGCAACTCGTGGCCCGCTTGTTGCGGGTCGGTATCGGCGTTGACGAACTTGCGGGTGCTTCCCGTCGGGCGAACGTCGAGCGTCCGGTTGTAGGTTAGAACTGACGCGATCTCATCGGCCAGTGCGAAGCGCAGGTAGTCCATGCTGCTGTCGCCGGTCATATTTTGCAGCGGAAGCACGGCAATCGTGTTCTTCGCGACTATTGGTGCAGGAGCTTTACGATGCTTGAACCACCACGCGCCCACGGCGGCGAGGACGGTAATCAGCAAAGCCCCCATCCCGATCATCAGATAGGTCTGGGTCGCGCTCGAACTCCGGAACGTCTGCGTCGCCACCTTCAGTGGCTGAACAATCCTGGCGCCGGTCTTTACCAGGCCGGACTCCGTTTCCCGTCTCAGGTGTTGCAGGTCGGCCTTCATCTCGGCGGCGCTCTGGTAGCGCTTAGCCTTGTCCTTCTCCATCGCGCGCCCAATGATGTTCTCCAATTCAGAAGGAACATTGGGGTTCAGGCTGCGGGGTGGAGTGGGCTTCTGATGCAGAACCGCGTCGAGAGTGGTGACGATGTTCGTGCCCGAAAACGGTTTCTTTCCGGTACACATTTCGTAGAGCACTACGCCGAACGAAAAGAGATCACTGCGCGGATCGAGCGCCTCGCTCCGAGCCTGCTCAGGAGCCATGTAGACTGCCGTGCCGGGAATGACGCCCACGGCGGTTAGCGAGTCTTCGATGCTCGTGTCAGTCGCAGTAGCTAACTTGGACTCCTTGGTCAGTTTGGCCAGACCAAAATCCAGCACTTTGGCTTGTCCAGTAGTCGTGAGGAAAATGTTGGCGGGCTTTATGTCCCGGTGAATGATGCCCTTCGCATGCGATGCTGCGAGCGCGTCGGCTACCTGGACTGCAATATCGAGAATTTGATCGCAATCCATCGGCTTTCCATGGATCAGCTGCTTCAGGCTCTCGCCCTCGAGCTTCTCCATCACGATGAAGGGATGCCCGTTGTTATCCGCGATGTCGTGGATGGTGCAGATATTCGGATGATTGAGTTGCGAGGCCGCCTTGGCTTCGCGCTCGAAACGCTCCAGCGACTTGGGATCGCCGACCAGGTTGTCAGGGATAAACTTCAGGGCGACGCGCCGGCCCAGGCGGATGTCTTCCGCTTCATACACCACTCCCATGCCGCCGCCGCCGAGCTTTCCGAGGATGCGGTAGTGGGATACGGTTTCGCCGATCATTTCACGCACAATCTGACTCGGCGGCCATGTTAGGACGGTGCCGCTGTTTGGTCAACCACAGGCCGGTCATCGGGATACTACCGCCAGCGGTGCAGCTACAACAGGCCGGCCGAGGAACCGACCCATTCCATGTTCCGGTTGTGATCCACCCCCATCATGAGCCCGCGCCCCATGCGGAGGATCGTCAAGACCGGCATTAATTCGTCCACCCAGATATACATCACTCGCACTTCCACCTTGGTCCCGCCGAAGGGCGTCTCGATCACGGGCTCAAAATGCAGCCGCTCTTGCAGAATGTACTGCGACCGGCGGTCCGGCGGCACTCCTGCGATGTCTTCTTTCTTGGGTGCGATCACCACACCCAGCCCGGCAAACGAGTACAACGGCTTCAGGGCGTAGTGCTCCAGGGCGGAGGGAATCTCAGGCAGTTGATCAAGGAACCACGTTTTCGGGACCGACGGGTGCTTGAGGTAGGGGATGGAGAACTTGGAAATCCGGAAATACCAGTTTGGGTGGCCGGCCCACTCGACGTGCAGGTCGTCACGGAAATCAAAGGCCAGCTTCGCGCCCTTGCGTTCGAGTTCATCGACAATAGCGCGATTGTAGATGCGCTTGATGGGTATCCGCTTGCCGGCATTTTCCCAGAACAACGAGTTTCCGGCCTTCCTGATTGCGGTGATGTCGACCGTCCGGATGCCCAGAAGTTTTTCCGTCAGCAAAAAATCCGGAAGAGTTTTCTGGTGTGTCGGATCGATCTCCATCAGGATCACGTTTTCCGGATCCTGGTCCGCCACGATCGCACGGCGCAGCAGCGAGAGGTAGGACGCCGAGTCGAGCCCTCCGAGCAGATATCTCTGGCCTTGGTCCAGACCGTACACGTCCATAAAGGTTCGAGCCAGAACCGGCTGGTAGGCATAGAGGGAGGGGAAGGCCTGCAATTCCACCAGCTTCGGCTGCAACTCCCCGTCGGCATTCCGCACCAATCCAAAATCTACCTGAATAAACATCGGGTGCGGCGATTCATGTGGAACATTGAATTCGAGCGGAATCGATTGGGATGAGTGAGCGTGGTATTCCGGACTGTCAACCAGCTGGCGAATCAGTTCTTTCCCGTCGTTCGCCATCCGGTCGATCAGGGCGGAGGGGAGAAAGCACGGCGTCTCTGACACGCGGAAGCTGATCGGCACACCGCAGCGTTCTGCGAGCAACGACAACAGTTGCGGATATTTCTCCGGCTTGTAGTTGGAATTGAACGATTGTCGGAGGGAGGGAATCATCGGAAGTGATGTAGGGCTATTTTCAACGCGCCTTGCGATGAAGTGAGGGCGAAAGATCTTAACCGCAAAGTCCGCTAAGGTAACGCATAGGCCGCAAAGTGTCAGTCAGGATTGTTGTTGTTTTGCCAACGACTAGCGACCAACAGCCAACGACCGTTTCTACGCTTCTATCAGGAACTGACCGCCACGCATAATCTGCTGCTGATCCACCCAAATGTCGAAGTTCCGACCGACTACGTCAATGTGTGTCGACGAGTACCATTTCGCGCCGGTGTGTTCCCCGTACGGATTTCCAAATGCGATATGTACCCCGGGAAACTTCTCGTCCTGCAGGATCTCGCCGATTACGTCCTTCAACTCGATGTTGGTTCCGATGGCGAATTCACCGACGCGATCGCTGTTCTCGTCGGTGTGCGTATACGCCCAGAAATCGTCGCGCAGTTCCCGGTTGCGGCTCTCCGCCGAGGCCAGTCGATTCTTTTCAATGCGAATCGTCAGGGGATTGTTCTTCAGGTCGCCGAATTTTTCGCACAGGTAATCGCCCACCACGCCGTCGATCACAAACGTCCCATTCACTTCGCCGGGTGTAGTAAAGATTTCTCCTCCCGGCAAATTGCCCCACTTGTCGCGGCTGATGATGCCGGACGTCTTGAGCCAGTTGTATGAAGGATTGAGGTCGGCGACCAGATCGGTGCCGGCGGGTGTCTTCGCGCGAATTTGCGAAGCCTTGCGCACCATCTCGACGACCTTCTGGCTGATGCGGTCAACCTTCGTAAAATCAGCGCGCATGCCCTCAAGCATGATCTGCCGGTTAATGTTCACCATGTGCGCGTGCCGGATTTTTCTCCGGTTCACGACTTCCGTCATCTGCATGCGCGATTGCAATTCGTTGCGTTGCACGCGGACAGCGAAAATGCTGACGTCCGCTTTTTCCAAGTCGTCGAGAATCTCCTGCGGCAGGCGGGTCAGCGGACGGCTGGCCAGTTCTTCGAGAATGAAGGCATGATAGGGCGCGCCCACTTCTTCCAGTTCGTGAACAATCGCGGCGGCAATTTCCAAGCTCGTTTCGTCCGTGATAACGGTAACTCGCTCGGAAGGCTGCACGCGCAGGCACACCCGCACCGCATTGCGGGCGCCGGGCGTCAGTTCCGAATCGAAGAGAATTGCATTCAGGGGACGATGAGCGTGACTGACTTTATCCATTAACCTACTTTTTCTTCGGAAACCGGGCTCGCCTCTTCGGCTACCCCGACTTCCGTCTCCTCGATGATGTAGTCGACAACCTTCTTCAAATCGCCCGTCTCTTCAAACACGCGGATCTGCCGGTCGGCTCCGGTGCCCATCTCCATGATCTTGTGCACGTACTCGATTTCTTCGCGCGAACCCAGTTCGTCCACCACGTCATCCACAAACTTGAGGTATTCGAGTATCAGCTCGCGCACCGGCACCTGCGTTTGCTTGCCGAAATCGATCATCTTTCCGTTGATCCCATAACGCGCCGCCCGCCATTTGTTTTCCATGATCAGCGCACGCCGGTACAGCCGAAAGCCCTGGTTAGCCTCGTACAGCTTGTAAAGCTTCGCGACCGTAGCCTGGATCAGGGCCGCCAATGCGATGGTCTCGTCGACCCGCATGGGAATGTCGCAAATCCGGAACTCAATGGTGTTGAAGAACGGATGCGGCCGGATATCCCACCAGATTTTCTTTGCGTTGTCGATACAGCCGGTCTTGATGAGCAGCTTGATGAAATTCTCGTACTCGCCGTAGCTGGGGAAGTAGTCGGGAATATTTGTGCGCGGAAACTTGTCGAACACCTTGCAGCGATACGACTTCAAGCCGGTGTTCATCCCGAGCCAGAACGGCGAATTCGTCGAGAGTGCCAGGATGTGCGGCACGAAGTAGCGCGCGTGATTCATCATGTGGATGGCCGTCTCGCGGTCTTCCACTCCGATGTGCACGTGCAAGCCGAAAATCAGGTTGGCTCGCGCTACCAGCTGCATGTCTTCGACGATATTATGGTAGCGTTCGTCCGGATAAATCTCCTGGACTCGCCAGTCGGCAAACGGATGCGTCGCCGCCGAGGCTAGTCGCAACCCGTTTTCCCGGGCGAGGTTGATCATGTCGCGGCGCAGCTTTTTTACTTCGTCCTTGGCCTCTTTGATGTTGTTGCAGACCGACGTGCCCACCTCGACCACCGACTGATGCATCTCAGCCTTAACGCGCTCCTGCAGGCGCAGCTTGCCCTTCTCGATCATTTCGGCGTGAATGTGCGAGCGCAGATCGCGCGTGACAGGATCGACTGTCTGGTACTCTTCCTCTATCCCGATGGTGAAGGTAGGTTTCATACGGCGACGCGTTGCAGAATATCTAACCGGTGGAGCGACGGGCGTCCTCGCCCGTTGAGCCTGTTAACCACAGTATAACAACCGCGCTAATCTAAACTCCTGCCAGGGGAGCCGCCTTCGAGCTCGCTTTGCGAGCAGGTGCCTTCTTCTTCTCAGGTTCCTGCGTCTCACCCTGCAGAAATGCAGCCCAGCGTAACTCCCGGGCCGGATTCGGGCCGCTGAGCGCTTTCTGCACGGCCATATCCGCCACCGCGTTGACGACCCACTGGAAGTTTTCCTGGCCCACTGAGTTGATGTCCGCGTCGGGCGCCGGGTTCATGAAGTCGATCGCGTAGGGCACGCCGCGCTCCACCGCGAACTCCACCGTATTCAAATCGTAGCCCAGTGCCTTGCACAAGGTCAGGGCGTCCTTCTCGATTCGCTGCTTCAGTTCCGGCCTGGGCGGAGGATTCCCCTTCACATAGCGCTCGTGAAAGGGAGCCTTCGGGTCATAGCGCATGATGTGCACTTTTTCCTGCCCGATCACGTAGCAGCGGAAGTATTCCTCGAACTCGACTCCCCGCTGCAGCGTCATGCAGAGCGTGCCCGTTTCGTTGTAGGCATTGAAGAACTCCTCGGGCGAGTGCAGCTTGTAGACATGCTTCCAGCCGCCGCCGTCGAACGGCTTCAAAAAGGCCGGCCAGCCCACGTACGCGAACACCTCGTCCCAGTTCAGCGGAAACATCAGGTTGCGCATGGACTGGTCGGTCGTTCCCGCCGGATGCTGATTGTGCGGCAGCAAGACCGTTGGCGGGATAGCCACGCCCAGTTGCTCCGCCATCGCATAGTTGAAGAACTTGTCATCGGCTGTCCACCAGAACGGATTGTTGATCACGACCGCGCCGTGCAGTGCCGCGTTCTTCAGGTACGCCCGGTAAAACGAGATGTCCTGCGAAATACGGTCGATGATAACGTCGTACTTCTTGGGCTGATCCATTCGGATCCCGCCAACCTTCACGAATTCTGCCGACACGCCTTCGACGCCCATCGAATTGATCTTGTCGACCAGCGCCGGCGGGAAGGTATTTTCCATCCCGAAGATGATCCCGATCTTTTTCATAACATCAGCTCCCAAACAAAATGCTTGTCATCCTGAACGAAGTGAAGGACCTGCTTTTTGTTCTCGATCCCTAGCCTATGCTGGCGGTAAGCGACTAAAAATACTTCCCCGCCGCCCGCAGCCAGAACGGCCAGTCGTGCTCGGTATGGTCCCCCCAGATATCCAGCCAATTGGGCACAGCCTTGCCATTCAGGATCGCGGACAACTTCACATTCTGATCCAGGCACATGTCCCACTCCCCAGACGCCAGCACGATTCTCATTTGCCGGTAACGGCTCAAGTACCAGTCGTCATTCATGTTGGGCAGATAGTCCGGAGGGCAATTGAAGTAGGCGTCATCGTCGTAGTATCCGTCGAGGAACTGATGGACATCGTACGCCCCGCTCATGCTCACGCAATAGCTCACGATGTCGGGATGCTTAAGCGCGAAATTCACGGCGTGGTACCCGCCGAAGCTGCAGCCGGTCACCGCCAGTTGGGATGATTGATTGCGCCAGCGCAGGTAGGGAAGAAGTTCGTGCAGGATGTAGCGCTCGTACTGCAGGTGCCGCAGTACCCGAATCCGTGGGTGCGCTGACTTGTTGTACCAACTCTCGGTATCGATGGCATCGGGACAGAAAATCTGCAGTTCGCCCCGGTCGATCTTTTCGGCCAGCACACCGATCATCCCCCGGTCTTCATACTCGAAGAATCTGCCCATCGACGTGGGAAAGACCAATAGCGGAGAGCCGGCGTGTCCAAAAACCAGCATCTCCATCTCCCGGTGCAATTCCTGACTGAACCCCTTGTGGTATTCGCGATTCATGAGCCGAAGTATCTTACCTGAAACTATTTGAGGCGGGCACTGCCACCAATCGTGACGGGAGGGAAGAAGCGAATGTCTAAGACCGCCCACCTTGCATACATCTTCTCCAACCCCGGGCCGCATCTCTTGTCACACACGGGGCGTGGCGTTATTGCAGGTTCATCCAGGAGCGACTTCATGAATGTGAAGTTCCCACGACGTCCTTGGCCCGCAGTCGCCTTAGCTTTAGCTTTCGCAGTCTCCCAGTCCGCGCAAGCCCAATCAGGTGCGGCTCTGTCCGGTACGGTAACCTCCTCCTCCGGTGCATCCGTGCCGGGCGCGAGAATCTCGGCCAAAAACTTGAACACCGGCCAGTCCACAAATCTCCAGGCCGACTCCGCGGGACACTTCGACTTCGCTGCTCCAGCGCCGGCGGAATTCGAAATCACCGTTACGGCCGACGGGTTTGACCCCAAAACCGTGAAGATCACCTTCATACCGGGCGCCTCCGAAGCGGTCAGCTTCACCTTGACGGCGATTTCTGGATGGACTCCGCCGCCGCAGACGAGTCTCCCGAACGCCCCTTCCAGCAGCCAGACCGGGCCGTCGCTCTCCGATCTAGGTTTCCCGGCCGAGCAAACCCGAAGCGACGCGAAACAGCAGGCGCTGCTTGACAAGCGCACGCACATGCTCAAGATCCATCAGAAACTCGGTTTGATTACGGCTGCGCCATTGCTCGCAACGCTGATCGCTTCGCCGGGCGCGGGTGGGAAGAATACGAGCAACACGGACCGCACGGTGCATATGGTGCTGGGCGCTGTGACTTCAGATCTTTATTTCACCAGCGCGTACTTCGCGATTCGAGCTCCCCGGGTCCCCGGAACGACAGCGCGAGGTCCGATCCGACTGCATAAGGCCCTGGCATGGGTACACGGTCCAGGCATGATTCTGACGCCGATTCTCGGTGCCCTAGCGTACGAGCAAAAAAACAAGGGCGAGAAGGTTCATGGCATCGCCTCGGCGCACGGACCCGTCGCCGCCGTCACCGCCGCCGCTTTTGGCGCCGCCCTGCTTTCAGTCTCGGTCAAGTTCTAGGATCATGACGCCGAAGCTCACCATCGCTTGCACAGTTCTCTTGCTGACGACGCTTTCCTCCGCGGCAGACCAGTGGGTGCTCGATCAAAGCACGCTTACGTATCACGTCTCCCACCCTTTGCACCAAAGCGAGGGTGTGAGCCATGCTGCCCGTGGCAAGGCTGTCTGTAACGCAGGACAATGCGATTTCCTGATTGCCGTTCCCGTGAAGTCGTTCGACTCGGGCGACAGCAATCGCGATCTGCACATGGTCCAGGTCACACGGGGAGCGGAGTTTCCTATGGTGACAGTTCGAACGCGCCTGCCCGAAGCGGATGCTACGGCGGCTACCATTAATGCAGATCTGGAAATTCAATTCGCCGGCCAAACTGCGCACTACAAACAGGTCTCGTTCCAGGTAGTGCACGAAGGAAAAGAAACGCGAATTACAGGCACCATTCCGGCTACCCTTTCCGATTTCAAGATCGATCCGCCTACTCTGCTTACTCTCCCGGTAAAGAATGAATTACCCATCCGGATAGAAATGACCTGGCACTCGGAACGGCAGTAGCCCGAAGGCGGCGAGCTTTAATTGGAAGATTCAACGTCGCCCGTCGCCCTGACCCAGCGCCAAAACACCCGAATCTTCACGTAATATGCTTCCGAGGGCTCGCTCGTGCACGTTTTTACGGAAGCCGATGTACATCGCCTGCTGGATCCGCGCTCTCTGATTCCAGCCATCGAAGAGGCGTTCAGCAGTCGCTATCCCTCCACCCTGATGCCGACCCGGACGCAAATGAAGGTCGGGGATGGCGTTTTTCTCATCATGCCGTGCTACGACCGCGTCGGCCACGGCCTGGGCATGAAGATGGTCAAGTTCAACGAAAGCCCGACCGTCGCCGAAGAGCGTGTCCAAGCCACGTACATCTTGCTGGAGGTAGAGTCGGGCTGCGCCAAGCTCGTGATCCCAGCCAACTACCTCACCGATGCCCGCACCGCAGCCACCTCAGCAGTGGCGACGAAGTTCCTGGCGCGTGAGGACGCCAAAGTTCTGGGAGTTTTCGGGACGGGCAGGGAAGCGCGTGCTCACCTGCAGATCCTGCGTCATGTCCGCCCTTTCGAGAGGGCACTCGTGACTGGTCGCGACCCCGGTCGCACTCGCGAATTCGCGCAACAGATGGAACATGAGCTCGGCATGAAAGTCGAGTCGGTATATTCGCGCACTTGCGCTGCGGAATCCGACGTGCTCTGCACCTGCACGACTTCGAAAACGCCGCTGTTCGACGGCAACATGGTCCGCAAGGGAACGCACATCAATGCGGTGGGCGCCTTCCAGCCTTCGACGCGCGAACTGGATGATGTTTGCGTCCGCCGTTCCAGAATTGTGGTGGACACTTACGACGGAGCATTGGCCGAAGCGGGCGATCTGCTGATTCCCTTGAAGAGCGGAGTCATCCGCCGCGAGCACATCCTGTCTGATTTGCACGAGCTCGCGTCTGGCCGCAAAAAGGTTCGCACCAGCCCGTTGGAAATTACGCTTTTCAAGAGCGTCGGGAATGCGCTTGAGGATCTCACCGCCGCCGAGCTTTTGGAGGAAACAGTCCTCAGCCTTGACCGAAAGTCAACGGATACGTCCGCCCAAGTCTCATCCTGACGCAGCTTGCATATTGTTGCGCGTCAGACAACCTTGCGGAGCGTTTCCATCATCTGCAGCCACCCGCCGATAGTCTGCGCTTGCTTCTCGAAGGTCACGTCGTAGATCAGTTCATGCGCTCCGATTTTTGCGCAGGCCTGAACATCCTCACGAATCTGCTCGAGTGTGCCCGCAAAAATGCCGCGATCGGCTCCCAGCGGCTTGTCTGTGATGTGCAGATTGGCGCGCACTACCAGCGTCAGCGTCGCAGGATCGCGCCCGGCTTGGCTGGCCATCTGCTTCACCGTGCCAAACATCTCTTCCATCCCCGCAACCGGAATGGCGACTGGATTCCATCCGTCAGCCATCGTTGCCAGGCGCTTGAGGGCCGCCGGCGCAAACGCGGCCATGTATATCGGCGGATGCGGCTTCTGCACGGGCTTCACGTTGATGTACGACTCCGGCACCCGATAGAACTTGCCTTCGAACTTCACCGGGTTGGTGGTCCAGATCGCTTTCAGAACCTGCAGAAATTCATCGGCCATCGCACCGCGCTGCTTCATGTCCGCGTTCGTGGCGTCCATTTCATCCTGCGACCATCCCAGGCCGAGACCCACCCGCAGCCGGCCATTCGATAAAACGTCGATCGTAGTCAGTCGGCGCGCGAGCGTGACCGGGTTGTAGTACGGCATATCCAGAACGCTCGTGCCCAGCGCAATCTTGCTGGTGCGCGCGGCCACAAAGGTGAGGGTGTCGAGGGGATCGAGGGAGTACTTGTAGCCTTCCGGCAGGGAACCGTCAGCCGTTACCGGATAGGGCGTTTGCGGCTTCACCGGCCAGAGTAGCCGCTCGATGGTCCAAAGGCTGTCGTAGTCGAGAGCTACCGCGCGTTCGGCGACCTTCAGAATGTTTTCAGCCGAGCCCAGAGGCCCGATGTTGGGTAGACCGAAGCCGACTTTCATGTGGAATGAACCTTTCCTCGATAAAAGAATGTACGGCCCGCGTTCATCTCCGCAGGAGTTACGCCGCGGAGTATAGGAGCGGCAAATCCGCAGGGTCAAGATCTTGGCAGTAACGATCGACGCGCGCACGCGGTTGCGGGTTCCCCGCCCGCCTTATATTCTTGCCCGTTATGTCTACGCTAGTCGAATGCGTCCCCAATTTTTCCGAAGGCCGCGACAAGGCCAAAGTCGACGCCATTGTCGATGCCATGAAGGTCAACGGCGTCTACCTGCTCGATCGCGAGATGGACGCCGACCACAACCGCTGCGTGATCACGCTGGTCGGCGAACGCGAGGCTATTCAGGAAGCCGCCATCCGCGGGGTGGGAAAAGCCGCCGATCTTATCGACCTGACCAAGCACCAGGGAGCGCATCCGCGCATGGGCGCATCGGACGTGATCCCCTTCATCCCTATCGATGGCGTCACCATCGAAGACTGTGTGGCCATGGCTCGCCACGTCGGCGAGCAGATTTGGAAGCGCTTTCAGATCCCCGTGTACTTTTACGAAGCTGCGGCCACTTCCCCTGAGCGCACCAACCTCGAGAATATCCGTCGCGGGCAGTTCGAGACTATTCGCGATGAGATCGCGACCAATCCCGCTCGCCGCCCGGACTTCGGCGAACTGCGAGTGCATCCTACGGCCGGAGCCACAGTAGTGGGCGCACGCAAATTTCTGATTGCCTACAACGTTTTTCTGAACACAACAGATGTAGATATTGCGAAAAAAATCGCCAAGGCCGTGCGTTTTTCTAATGGTGGTATGCGTTTCGTGAAAGGCGCGGGCTTCCTGGTGCGCGGCATGGCGCAGGTGTCCATGAACCTCACCGATTTCGAGCAGACTCCGGTGCACCGCGTGTTCGAACTCGTGAAGCGTGAAGCTGCGCGCTACGGCGTGATACCGACGTCGTCGGAGATTGTCGGCCTCATCCCGAAGAAAGCTTTGGAGCAAGCGGCTGAGTGGTTCCTGCAAGTAGAGAACTTTGACTCCTCACTGGTTCTCGAGAATCGACTGGCGGCCGTAATGGGCGGCAAGATGGCGGTGGGCGGCCTGCGCGCGGGAGTCGAGCCCTTCGTGGAGCAGTTGGCTGCCCCCACGGCGACTCCAGGAGGTGGCAGCGCCGCGGCAGCGGCCGGAGCCATGGCTGCCGGACTCGCTCACATGGTGGCTGCCATGTCGCGCGGCAAAAAAGCGTACCTGGCATACGAAAGCGAGTTGAGCGCGGCGATTGCCCGCCTGTCGCAGTTGCGGGAGGAGCTGAAGGCCGCCATCGACGCCGATGCTGAGTCCTTCAATGTAGTGATGAAGGCCTACAAGCAGGCGAAGGATGCTGCCGACAGCAACGCCATCATTGACGCCGCTCTAAAACAAGCAACCAGCGTCCCCCTGGGCGTTGCAGAACGGGCGAAGGAAGTCGGTGACCTGGCAACCAAACTCGGACCCATCACGAACCCGAACATGAAGTCGGATCTGACGACCTCGTCGGCGTTGGCCCGTGCTGCGATCGAGGGAGCGATGGCTAACGTCGAAATCAATCTGGCGTCGATCAAAGATTCCAAGTTCGTCGACGCAACGAGCAAAAGAGCTGGTGCCCTCACGAACAGGTGAAGTCCCGAAGAGGCAAGGTGTCCAACCCGTCAACTCCCTGCTAGTACTTTCGTTTGCACTTTTTTGCCCTAAGACCGCATACAATTGATTTGTCCCGGGTTAACACAATGAGCCGAATTGGCATCCAAGTGTGTATCCCAGAGGTTTTATGAAGAAATTGACGATTTTGGGTTGTTTCGTAGTGCTGAGCGTTGCGGCCTTGGCGATGCCCTTGGGCACATCATCGCGCGCCGTCATTCCTTCCGACATCCAGCAGATTATTTCGGTTGACTATCGCGCGCTGCACGACTCGCCCACCGCCATGGCTTTGAAGGATCAGGTCTTGCCCGAGAGCCTGAAGCTGTTTGAGAAGGCGCTGAAGGGTGTTGGCATCGATTCCGAGCGCGACGTGGATCAACTCACCTTCGCTGCCTATCGCATGGGCAACAAGAAGGACGTGAAAGTGGTTGGCATGGCGCAGGGTTCGTTCTCGTCCAAGACGGTTCTGAAGCGGATGAAGCTGAAGAAGATCGTTCCCACCAAGTATCGCCAGGCGGATATGTACGCGATGGGTAACGGCATGATCATGTCATTTCTCGACGAGAACACTCTTCTGTTCGGGGATGACGGTGCCGTGAAGGGCGCGCTGGATGCGCGTGACGGATACACGCCGACGCTCGATTCCAATCCCACCATGTCTGACATGATGTCCTCGGTTGACGGCTCCCCGGTATGGAGCTTGCTCGACCAGCAGGGAACACAGAACATGATGCGCTCTGCCCTGGGCGATGCCACCAAGGTCGCCGATTACGACACGGTAAAGAAGCGCCTCCTGGGATCGCGCTACACCATGGACTTCTCCAGCGGCGTGAACTTCAATCTTGACGTGATCACTTCCGACTCGATCACCGCGGCGACCATGTCATCACTCGTAAAGGCAGGCATGCTTTACAAGAAGATGAACGCTACCCCGGTAGAGAAGGTCGCCATCGATGCGCTCACGGTTGATTCCGATAGCTCCAAGCTGCAGCTCCACTTCAAGACCGACGACAAGCAGTTCCAGGCGCTGATGAAGTCTGATCTGTTCGCGGCTGTGTCGAAGTAACCAAGTCTTTTTGCATTTTCAGAAGGCGCGGGTTCCGTGAACCTGCGCCTTTCGCTTTTGCTTCCAGGAAAAGCTGATTTCTCCGTTGACTGTCGCCGGGAAAAGGCCCGGAAGCGAGTCCGAAAAAGAAATTACAATATTCGACAGCACTGGAATGGCATTGCAGGATGTGGCGGCCGCTGCTGTTGTATACGAAAAGGCCGTGCAACATAATGTCGGTTCTCGGCTGAGCCCGGCCGCTTAGCTGGAAGGAGAATCCTGATGTCCGGAAGATCAATGTCTTTGTCTCACGTGCCCTCGCGGCTGAAGTTTGCATCGAGTTTTTGTCTGCTCCTTTCGAGCATCTGCTTCGCGCAAGCTGGCGGCACCGCCTCAGCAGGCGCCGATTGGAAAGCGGTTGAAAGTGCGATGGGTCGTCCCGGCCAACCCCAGCCCGGCGACGTCATAAAGTTCGCGATGCCAAGGAAAGATCTCCACGTCACGCTCGGGGGTATCACGCTCAAGCCCGCTCTCGCGCTCGGTTCGTGGGCCGCGTTTAAGCAGAGCACGGGCGGAGCCATGGTCATGGGCGACCTCGTACTCACCGAAGATGAAGTCCAGCCGGTGATGGCGAAGCTGCAGGAAGGCGGCATTCAAGAAGCGGCCATTCACAATCACCTGATTGGAGAATCGCCACGCGTCATGTATATGCACATCGCCAGTCACGGCGATGCTGTGCAGATGGCGAAGGCTATTCACGATGCACTTGCTTTGACCAAGACTCCGCCTCCGGACGCGACTCCTGCAACGTCGGCTGACCTGGGCTTTGATCAGAAGCAAGTCGAGCAAATTCTCGGTCATGCCGGCAAAGTGAATGGCGGCGTATTGCAGGTTGGCGTGCCGCGTTCCGAGTCCATAAGCGACTCTGGAATGACTGTGCCGCCCTCGATGGGTGTCGCGACCGCCCTGAATTTTCAGCCCACGGAGAACGGCAGGGCCGCTATAACCGGCGACTTTGTCCTGCTTGCAAGTGAAGTGAACCCGGTTCTCCGAGCCTTGCGGCAGAACGGCATCGCAGTTACCGCACTTCACAGCCACATGCTCAGCGAGGAGCCGCGCCTGTTCTTCATGCACTTCTGGGCGAACGACGCCGCGCTGAAGCTTGCCAAGGGTCTGCGTGCCGCGCTCGACAAAACCAATTCCGGCAAATGAGCACCGCATTGAACCCGACTGCGACCGACTCAACGGCTGGGTCATTTCCGGAGTTCGTCGGCTATTTTCTGTGGCTCGGAACAGTCGGCTTCGGCGGCCCCATTGCGCTGGCCGGGCACATGCAGCAGGATTTGGTCGAGGAGCGCCGCTGGATCCGGAAAGAAGACTATGTGGAAGGGCTGGCCTTGGCGCAACTCGCTCCCGGCCCACTGGCCGCCCAGTTGGCGATCTACCTCGGCTACGTTCGTGCGGGCATTTTCGGAGCGACGGCGGTGGGATTGGCATTCGTCCTGCCTTCGTTTCTCATGGTGCTCGCCCTCTCTGCTGCCTACGTCCGTTTCGGCGGCCTGCCCTGGATGCAGGGAATGTTCTACGGCATCGGGGCCGCGGTGATCGGAGTCATTGCGCGCTCGGCGGTCAAGCTCACAAAACTCACACTTGGCAAAGACAAAGTGCTTTGGACGATCTTTGCGGTGCTCGCCGTTTCCACTGCCTGGACTTCGAGAGAAATCATCTGGCTCTTCTTGCTGGCGGGCGTGGCTAACCTCCTGATCCGCGCTCTTCCCATGCGCGTACCCGTGAAGGGCACGGCTGCGCTTCTGGCAGGGCCGGGAATATTTAGCGCCATCTTCGGGAGCGACAAGCTTCCACAACTCTTCTGGTATTTCGCCAAGGCCGGAATGTTCGTGTTTGGCAGTGGCCTGGCCGTCGTGCCTTTTCTTTACGGTGGAGTCGTCCAGGGCCACCACTGGCTGACCGATCACCAATTCGTGGATGCCGTCGCAGTCGCCATGATCACGCCCGGTCCGGTCGTCATCACCGTCGCCTTTATCGGATATCTGGTGGCCGGAGTTGCTGGTGCTGCCGCTGCCGCGCTCGGCATCTTTCTGCCTGTCTACCTCGTGGTGGTTTTGCTTGCTCCTTCCTACAAACGGTGGGCTTCGAACGTGCAGCTAAAATCGTTCGTGAGAGGAGTGACGGCTGCCGCGACGGGCGCAATTGCTGGAGCGGTGGTGGTTCTGGCTCGTCGATCGGTTTACGACGTGCCCACAATCGCTATCTGCGGAGTCAGTGTCGCGGTGCTCTGGCGGTGGAAGATTCCTGAGCCGCTGCTGATCGCGTGCGCAGCGGTGGCGGGCTTGCTACTGCGGCACGCGTAGCTTAGGACTTCTTGCCGGCCAGCATGGCTGCGCGCTTGCTCTTGGCCCAGCCTTCTTTGGTGGTTTGTCGCGCTCGGCCCAGTGCAAGAGAATCTTCCGGGACATCTTCCGTGATGCACGAAGCGGCGCCGATGTAGGCTCCCTTGCCGATTTTCACCGGCGCGACCAGGGTGGAATCGCTCCCTACGAAGACCCCGTCCCCGATCTCCGTCTTGTGCTTGTTCACACCATCGTAGTTGCACGTAATGGTCCCGGCGCCGACATTGACTCCGGCCCCGATCTCGGCGTCGCCCAAGTAGGTCAAATGGTTTGCTTTCGACTTCTTGCCGAGCTTGATGTTTTTGGTCTCGACGAAATTGCCCACGTGCGCGCCCTCTCCAATCTCGCTGCCCGGACGCAGGTGGGAGTAGGGTCCGATGACCGCGTCGGCCGCGACCAGGGCCTTGTCGAGAATCGATCCCGGGCGCACGGTCACGCGGTCGCCGATCTCGGAATTCTGAATCACGCTGTAGGAGCGGATCCGGCAATCGCCGCCGATACGGGTTCGCCCAAGTAGCTGAACAAAGGGTTCAATCACCGTATCCGGCCCCACTTCAACGTCGGCATCGATCACGCACGTCTGTGGGTAGAAGATGCTTGCCCCAGCCGCCATAACTTCGCGGCATTTCGCGAGCCTCATCAGTCCATCAATCTCCATCATCTCCGCGCGCGTGTTGCTGCCCAGAATTTCCGCGGGATTCGCCGTCTTCAAAGCCACGACTTTGGCCTTGGTCTTGGCGAAAACCCCGGCCATGTCGGTAAGGTAGTACTCGCCATGCACGTTGTTGGTTTTGAGCTTTCCAATACTGGCGTAAAGAGGCTTAACAGCAAACGCATAGAAGCCCGAATTAATTTCGCGAAGCTTCTTTTGCTGCGGAGTTGCCGCCTTTTCTTCAACGATTGCTTTAACTTCATCACCTTTGGCAGTTTTACGTAGAATCCGGCCATACCCGGTGGGATTCTGCAGTTCAGCAGAGAGCAGGGTCATGGCTGCTTTCTTCTGTAAGTGGAAGTCTCGGAGCCGACCAATTGTCTCCGCAGTAATTAACGGAGCATCGCCCGAAAGAACGATCACGTGGTCGTAGTGGGCGAGCGATTCCTCCGCGACCATCAACGTATGCCCGGTTCCCTGTTGCTGTTCCTGCACGACGAACTGAACGTCTGTCGATTCGACCGCCGTGCGGACAAGTGCGGCTTCGTGCCCGATAATGGCGTAGACGTCTTTGGCCGGAACGACCTTCTTCGCCGCCGCAATGACGTGTGCCAGAAGCGGCTTACCGCCAACTTCATGGAGAACCTTCGGATATTTCGACTTTAGCCGGGTTCCTTTGCCGGCCGCCATGATGGCGACTGCGATGCGTGGAGTTTTCTGAGTGGGCATTCGCTTTCAATATAGCGCGAAGCGGAGAAAAGCTTAAGCCACAGAGGGTACGGAGGATCACAGAGCGAACCTCCCGTTGGCATGCGGGGCAGGTCTGGAATTGTTCGCGATTATTCTAGCGAGCGCGGTCTGATGCCAGGGGAGGCTTGCTCGAAGATCCCGCTGACTGCGCGGCAATGTCCAATATGTCGCGGGCCACTATCTCGGTGGCGTGGCGGGCCGCGCCCGCTTCATCAAGGTAATCGCCAAGAACCGGGCAGCATCCGAGCTGTTCGATAGCGTCCAGGTCAGCGATGATCTGGGCCGCGCCTTCGAGTGCGTACTTAGCCTTCAGACCCTCGGAAGCAGGCGTGCGATTAATCAGCGCATAGTCGAAAAGCTGCGCCTGCGCATGACGGTTCAGAGCGCGGATATGTTCGGCAGCGGTCAGCCCGAGACTCTCGTTTGCCTGCGTCATCAAGTTGCAGATGTAGATCTTAATCGCCGGGGAATCGAGGATCGCCTTGGTGACGCCGCGCACCAGTAAGTTGGGGATGAGACTTGTGAACAGCGATCCGGGCCCGATCGTGATTACATCCGCCCGGGCAATTGCTTCCAGCGTTTGGGGCAGCGGTTCCACATCGGGCGGGACCAGGAACAGCTCCTGAATTCGTCCCTTGCTGGCGGTGATCTTGGTTTCACCTCGCACCCGGGTGCCATCCTCGAGCAACGCTTCGAGTTCAATGTTCGAAGTCGTCGCGGGATAGATATGTCCGCGCGTCAGCAGAATTTCCGACGACAGTCGAACCGCTTCCGCAAAGTCTTTCGTGATCGAGGTGAGCGCCGCCAGAAACAGATTCCCGAAGCTGTGGCCCTCGAGTCCCGACCCTTTGTCGAATCGGTGGCGGAAAAGTTGGGAAAGCAGGTCGGCGTCTTCCGACAGGGCGACGATGCAGTTGCGGATGTCGCCCGGCGGAAGCATGTTGAGTTCTTTACGCAGCCGACCGCTGGAGCCTCCATCGTCGCTAACCGTAACGACGGCGCTCAATTCGCCGATGACGGGGTGGCCGGTGTTGGGCTGAAACGCTTCCCCTGGGGTGGGAACGTAGCTCTTCAGTCCGCGCAGGAGAGTGGACAGGCCAGTGCCCCCGCCAATCGCCACCACGCGTAGCGGATTTCCACAAGCGGAGTTGTCCCGGGGTAGCGGGTTCGGCCGCTGCTCGGATTCCATGGGATGGGCCTTAGTATGTCTCTTCTTCCGGGACGACCGGCTCGGGTTCAGCGTCCGCGCCCGGGTCTGGGTAGAGCAATTCGGTGAAGCGCGGATCCTCCGACAGGTTCTGGAAGTCCGAATCGTTGCGCGCCTGAAAACGAACCGACGGGTTTAGCTTGATCGCCTCATCCAGATTGCGCAGGGAATCTTCCACGTGTCCGGTCATGCAGTCGAGAGCGGCCAAGCCGTATATCACGTAATCCGCGTGGGGCGACTGCTTCTGCAGCTTTTCCAGATGCTCCCGTGCCTGCACGTAGTCGCCCAGGTTCATCAGCGACACGGCGTAGTCGAAGTGCTCTTCCGGCGTTTTGAATTGGTGGGTAACCTTTTCCAAGTGCTGGCTGCACGCGCTCGTGTGCACGCTGGCGCGGTCAGAGAGTTCCTTGCTGGGGCCGCCGATGACTTTCTGGAAATGGGTCTTCGCCTTGTCGAACTTGTGTTCTTGCATCGCCCGCAGACCTTGCTCGTAGTTCTGGATCGTCTGCGCGACCTTGGGATCGTCGGCCATGGACTTCTTCGCGGTAGGTTTCTGGGCCATCTGTAGGATTCTTCCTGTGCTTTTCGTAACTGCTCCTTAATTGTGCAACTTACGAGCGATTCCTTCAACTGCCGAGGATGCTGCTGCCGGGTGGGTTTACCGAGCAGGTTTATACGCGTGTCATAACGACCGCGTCAAACGGAGCGCCGAGCTGCGGTTGCGCTTCAGTTAATATCAGCAGCCGTCTGCAAGTCGACTTGCTTCCATTCACCCTTCGTGATCCCCGCGCGAATTTGCGCCGGAGTTTTGCCTTTCTTTGTCTGGGTGTAGGAATAGTACAGCTCCTTCAAGCATACGTCGCACTGCGCGCCGTGGGTGTTCTCGAAGCAACTGTGCAGGCTGTTGTGCCCCATGCCGCGGTCGCAATAGCAGTAGCAAGGCTCCTGGTGAATGACGTTCGGGATCTTGGCCGCAAGTTCATAGGCGTGCGTCTGATATGGGAACTGCGCGTTCTCCGCCCACAAGCTTTCCTTGGGCAGAATCGGCGGCAGTTTTTTCCCCTTCGGCGGGGGCGCGGAGTTGAAGGCCGGCACGCCCTGGTCTTCCTGGTTGGCGGCCCACTGGGCCGAAACCGTCAGAGTTACAACGAAGAGGAACATCAAAGTGAACGCACGCTTCAACATAGGGGACGTAACCTCGCTCTGGATATTGTACCCGACGGTTGCGCTTGCGCGCACCGGGGCCGGGTAGCCGGGAGTGCAGGTTGCCTTGACTCGAACGACGCACGCAAGAGGGAATCGAAGCCTCTCCGGGACTTACCCTCTTTAGTCCAACCGTTCCGTAATACAATCGAAACAGGATGTCACCGCCGAGCTCATCGAGCACACCTCGCAACATTGCTGGGCCTGGAAAACCCATCCAGGGCAAAACTCCCGTGCTCGCCGTTTGGCTACGTGACCTGGTAATTTCGCTTGCCATCTCTGCATTCATCATCGTTTTCCTGTACCAACCGGTGAAGGTCGAAGGCACCAGCATGATGCCTTCGCTCGACGACCAGGAACGGATCTTCGTCAACAAGTTCGTCTACCGATGGGAACCGATCGAGCGCGGAGATATCGTCGTGTTCCGCTACCCGCGTGATCCTTCGACTAGCTACATCAAAAGGGTGATCGGAGTGGCGGGCGATGTCATCCGGATCGATGCCGGCCAGGTGTACGTAAACGGCGAGCAAGTCGAAGAGGACTACGTGCCGCCTATCTACGCAGACGAGCGTTCCTATCCAGAGACGGTCGTACCTGCACACAGTTATTTCATGCTGGGCGACCACCGCAGCATGTCCAGGGACAGCCGCGACTTTGGGCCGGTGAAAGAGAGCCTGATTTACGGGAAGGCCGTGTTCGGCTATTGGCCGATGGACAAGCTTGGCCGCCTGCGGTGAACTAGTCGCCAGGCGCAAACCGTCAGTCTTCAGCAAAGTCACCACATCACAGGCTCTGCACCAGGGACCGCAGAGTCTCCGTGGCGTTCCTCTGGGATGCCTGGGCACCTGTGGGATGGAAGTTCTTTGGACGCGAATTTCAGTTACTAACATTTCCAAAGCTCAGGCGTCTGATGTGCCATGATGCGCTGGACAGTTATCGTCTGTTTCGTCTTCGTCGCAATAGCCCCCCACGTTTACAGCCAATCAGCGACTTCCGCCACGCCTTCGGCCGATGGGTGGACGGTGGTCACCCCTTCGTCTGTTGGCCTCTCCGCTGAACCACTGGCCGCGATGGAGAAAGCCATTCGGGCGGGCGAATTCAAGAAAATCGGCAGTGTTTTGATCGCCCGCCACGGAAAGCTGGCATACGAAGCCTATTTTGACGGTGACGCAGCGATGTTGCGCGATACGCGCTCGGCCACCAAGACCATCACCGACATCCTCATTGGCATCTCAATCGACGAAAAGAAGCTGAAGGGCGTTGATGCACGCGTACTTTCCTACCTGCCCGAGCGGACCCGAAAAATGCAAAATCCCGACCCGCGCAAGGACAAGATCACCATCGAAGATTTCCTCACCATGAGCTCGCCGCTGGAGTGTGACGACTGGAACGACGCGTCGCGCGGCAATGAAGAACGCATGTACGTGGTGGAGGACTGGGCGCAATTCATTCTCGATCTGCCGGTGCGGGGTCGCATGCACCTAGGCGAGAAGATTGATCCCCCGCCTTACGGTCGAGACTTCAGCTACTGCACCGGCGGGGTCTTTACGCTGAGCGAGGTGCTGACCAAGGCCACCGGCATACGCACCGACCGCTACGCCGAGGAAAAACTCTTTGGCCCGCTTGGAATTACGGATGCTGTCTGGGTGTACTCACCGCTCAACGTCCCGCAGACGGGCGGCGGTCTTCGGCTGACCAGCCGTGACCTCCTGAAGATCGTAGAACTCTATCGCGGGGGTGGCGTCTGGGAAGGGAAGAGGATTGTGCCCGAAAATTGGGTAAAGGTCTCGACCACGGCCCACGCGCGTATCGACGACGATACAGAATACGGCTACCTGTGGTGGCTGAAGAAGTTCAAGTCCGGAGAGAAAAGCCACGCCGCCTTCTTCATGAGCGGCAACGGCGGCAACAAAGTCATGGTTTTCCCAGACCTCGACATGAGCGTCGTCCTGACCAGCACGAACTATGGCACGAAGGGCATGCACCAGCAGACTGAGCAATTGTTGACAGACTACATTCTGCGGGCAGTGCAGCCGTAGAGCCTGAGCTTCCCGTGAGGCAGAAGACTCTCAACTCCACTTGATCCCGCAATGGGCGTACCGAGAGCGCTCCCTTGTGAATCGAAGAGGTTCGTATCAGGGCGCGCCTTCAGGCGCGCCACATACGTCAACCCGAAATGCGCCTTTAGGCGCTGTCTCAATGATCGAAAAATCTGATCCGCCACCAGTGGAAAACTTGCCCTCCAAAGCCATTGGAGGAACTCTACATCCCTGCTAAAATCTCCAAAATCCAATCCCGGGAGCAGGAATGCAAGCTATCCTTGCCCTTGAAGATGGGCGCATCTTTCGAGGCAAAGGCTACGGCGCCAGAGGCGAATGCTACGGGGAAGTTGTTTTTAATACTTCCATCACCGGTTACCAGGAAATTTTCACCGACCCCTCCTACTCAGGGCAGATTGTTGTCCTGACCACTCCAGAAATCGGCAACTACGGCACCAACCCAGAAGACAACGAGGCCACGCATCCCTACATCGAGGGACTGATCGTGCGCGAGTTCTCGAGGGTCAGCTCCAACTGGCGCTCGCAGCAAGTCGCCGAAGAGTATCTGGAGCAGTTCAAGATCCCGGTGCTCGCCGATATCGATACCCGCGCCCTCGTGCGTCACCTGCGCGATCACGGCGTGATGCGCGGCGTGGTCTCAACCATCGAGACCGATGCCGAGAAGCTCGTCGCCAAGGCTTTGTCGATCCCGAAAATGGACGGCACCGATCTCGCCAAAGTGGTCAGCACAACGCGTCCGTACGTGTGGGAAGTCGGCGAACGCTCGCACGAACCGGTGGCGGTGGTTGGCGTGAAAGACGAGCCGCCGCGATTCCACGTCGTTGCATACGACTACGGCATCAAGCAAAACATCCTGCGCAAGCTGCGCGGCGAAGGCTGCAAGGTCACCGTTGTTCCGGCGCAGACTCCCGCGGAAGACGTCCTCGCCCTCAAGCCCGACGGCGTTTTTCTCTCCAACGGCCCCGGCGATCCCGAGCCATGCACGTACGCGGTCGACAACATCCGCCGCCTCATGGGACGTCAGCCCATCTTTGGCATTTGTCTGGGCCACCAACTCACCGGCCTCGCGCTCGGCGGCAAGACCTACAAGCTGAAATTCGGGCACCACGGCGGCAACCACCCGGTGAAACAGCTGGGCACCGGCAAGATCGAAATCACCGCCCATAACCACAACTTTGCGGTCGATCCCGATTCGCTTCCCCAAAGTGAAGTCGAATTCACCCACATCAATTTGAACGACAACACGCTGGAGGGAATGCGGCACCGAAACCTGCCCCTGTTCACCGTGCAGTATCACCCGGAGGCGGCGCCCGGTCCGCATGACTCGCATTATTTGTTCAAGGATTTCGTAAAGATGATGGAGGAGGGAAAGGGCAGTCGCTAGTCGCCGGCGAAGTTCTCGCGCCGCATTCGAGGTTCGAAGATGTTCTGATACGTCGGCGCGGGACATAGGCTTTGAAAGGGCGCGCCTTCAGGCGCGCCGCAAGATCAGAGAAAGAACCGGGCTTTAGCCCCTGAGGTCCGCTGTTGAGACCAACTCGAGAGCACGCGACCAATACACAACAGACCGACGCAGACTCCGCGGCTGAGCCCCTCCAACCCGCACTGAAGGATTTCGAATAGCCCATGCCACGTCGCAACGACATCTCCAAAATCCTGATCCTCGGCTCCGGCCCCATCGTCATCGGCCAGTCCGCTGAGTTCGATTACTCCGGCACGCAGGCCTGCAAGGCGCTCAAGGCCGAGGGCTACGAAGTGGTGCTCGCCAACTCGAATCCGGCGACCATCATGACCGATCCCGAGATCGCCGACCGCACTTACATCGAGCCGCTCACTCGCGAATATCTCGAAGAGATCATCCGCATCGAGCGCGAGCTTTCTCCCAGCGCCGGTTTTGCCATTCTGCCGACTGTTGGCGGACAGACCGCGCTGAACCTCGCTGTCGAACTCTCCGACGGCGGTGTGCTCGACAAATACAACGCGTTTCTCATCGGCGCAAACATCGCTGCCATCAAGAAGGCCGAAGACCGCCTCTTCTTCAAAGACGCGATGCAGAAGATCGGCCTCGACGTGCCCAAGTCGGCATTGGTCAACAATCTGAAAGACGGCCTCGAGTTCGCTGGGAAAATCGGCTTCCCGGTCATCATCCGCCCGTCGTTCACCCTGGGCGGAACGGGCGGCGGCATCGCATTCAATCGTGAAGAATTGATGGAGTTGCTGGCCCGCGGCCTCGATCTCTCTCCGGTCCACGAAGCCTTGATCGAAGAGTCAGTCCTCGGCTGGAAAGAGTACGAGCTTGAGGTGATGCGCGACCTCAAGGACAACGTCATCATCATTTGCTCGATCGAAAACTTCGACCCCATGGGCGTGCACACAGGCGACTCGATCACCGTCGCGCCCGCGCAGACGCTCACCGACCGCGAATATCAAGCCATGCGAGATGCCTCCATCGCCGTGATCCGCGAGATCGGCGTAGAAACGGGTGGCTCCAACATCCAGTTCGGCGTCAACCCCGAGACGGGGCGCATGGTGGTCATCGAGATGAACCCGCGCGTGTCGCGCTCCTCGGCACTGGCCTCGAAGGCCACTGGTTTCCCGATCGCCAAAATTGCCGCCAAACTTGCGGTCGGCTACACGCTCGACGAGATTCCGAACGACATTACGCGCAAGACCCCAGCGTCGTTCGAACCGACACTCGACTACGTGGTCGTGAAAATTCCCAAGTGGCAATTCGAGAAATTCCCCGGTGCCGACGAGAGCCTGGGCCCGCAGATGAAGTCCGTCGGCGAAGTGATGGCCATCGGGCGCACTTTCAAGGAGGCGCTCCTCAAAGGTGTGCGCGCACTCGATACCGGCCGCAAAGCCGGCTCAGAAAAAATCGAGCCCAAAATTCTCACGCAGCGTCTGGTTACGCCGCATCCCGAGCGGCTCAGCTACGTGCGCTACGCGCTGCGCCAGGGATACACCGTCAAGCAACTCGCTAAGGTCACATCCATCGATCCGTGGTTCCTTTACCAGCTGAAAGAAATTAACGACATGCAGCTGGAGCTTGAGAAACATCCCATGGACTCGATCCCCACTGAAGTCTTGCGCGACGCCAAGCGCATGGGCTTCTCGGACGCGCGGCTCGCCTCCGTATGGCGCCTCGAGGGCAAGGGCGCACACGAGAAGGTCCGCCACCTGCGCAAGAAGCACCGCGTGCAACCTGTCTACAAGCGCGTGGATACGTGTTCGGCCGAGTTCGAAAGTTACACGCCGTATCTCTACTCGACCTACGAGGAAGAAGACGAGGCCGCTCCGACAGACAAGAAGAAAGTCATCATCCTCGGCAGCGGACCGAATCGCATCGGGCAGGGAATCGAGTTCGACTACTGCTGTTGCCATGCATCGTTTTCGCTGCGCGAAGACGGCTTCGAGACTGTGATGATCAACTGCAATCCGGAAACAGTCTCCACCGACTACGACACCAGCGACCGCCTCTACTTTGAGCCGCTGACCCTGGAAGACGTCTTTGCCGTTTACGAACACGAAGCGTCGGGGAAGGCTTCGGTCGGCGTGATCGTACAGTTCGGCGGCCAGACACCGTTGAACCTCGCGCTCCCGCTTAAGGCCGCGGGCGTGCCCATCATCGGCACTTCCCCGGAATCCATCGACCTCTGCGAAGACCGCAAGCGCTTCGGCAAACTGCTCGACGAGCTCGAAATCCCGCAAGCCCCGGGCGCGATGGCCACCTCGCTCGAAGAAGCAGTCGAAGGCGCCAAGCGTGTCGGCTATCCCGTGCTGGTGCGGCCGTCCTATGTTCTGGGCGGGCGCGCCATGGTCATCGCATACGATGAAGAGACGGTCGTTCGCTACATGAAAGAAGCGGTCGAGTATTCGCAGGACCGTCCGGTGCTGATTGACCACTTCCTTGAAGACGCGATCGAAGTGGACGTGGATGCGCTCTCGGATGGCGAAGACGTCGTCATCGCCGGAATCATGCAACACATCGAGGAAGCCGGCATTCACTCCGGCGATTCCTCCTGCGTGCTGCCCGCCGTCGATATCCCGGCACATCTGCTTCAGCGCATGCGTGACTACACGTTCAAGCTGGCACGCGCATTGAAAGTCGTCGGGCTGATGAACATCCAGTTCGCGATCCCGCGCATGTCGATGGGCGGATCGAAGGGCAACGGCTCCGAACATGGCATCGTGTACGTGCTCGAAGTGAATCCGCGCGCCTCCCGCACCGTGCCTTATGTATCGAAAGCGACGGGCGTGCCGCTGGCCCGCATCGCATCGCGCCTCATGACCGGACGCAAGCTGCGCGAGTTCCTGCCCGAAAACATCGAGCGGGGAACGGATCTCGATACCGGCCGCGGCTACTACGTAAAGTCGCCGGTGTTCCCATGGAACAAGTTTCCGGGCGTCGACACGGTGCTTGGCCCCGAGATGCGCTCGACCGGCGAAGTGATGGGTGTCGCCGATAACTTTGGCGAAGCCTTCGCCAAGGCTCAGATTGCCGCTGGACAGAAACTTCCGACGCAAGGCTCCGTCTTCATCAGCGTGACTGACCACGACAAGGCCGGTGTCGCGGAAGTCGCGCGCCGCTTTGCCGACATGGGATTCAAACTGGTTGCAACCGCGGGCACGGCCGACATCATCGAGAATGCAGGTTTGAGTGTCGAGCGTGTCTACAAAGTGAAAGAAGGACGGCCTAATGTGGTCGATTTGATCAAGGGCGATCGCATTCAGCTGATTATCAACACGCCGCACGGCGCCGATCCTTGGTTCGACGAGAAGGCAATCCGGCGCGCGGCGGTCACCGCCCGCATTACCACCATCACCACGCTCTCCGCGGCGCGCGCCGCTGCAGAAGGAATCGCCGCTCTACAGCGCGGAGAAGTACGCGTGCAGGCAATTCAGCATCTCCATGCCGAGCGGGCGGCCGGAAAGCGCCGTTAGTTGGCAACGGTCCGCTCTGGATCGATCGCTCTGCTCCTAATAAGCCTGCCCATCGTGGCAGGCTTTTTCTTGTACGGACCCTTTGTCCTCGACCTGTTTCTACACCGTCGGCCGCCCACGCGCTTCAGCATCCCTGACGGCTTTGTAGGCTGGGTGAGAATTCAGTACGGTGTTGCCACGGCTCGGCCTCTGGCTCGAGAAGGGAAGTACGGGTTAATCGCGATCGGCCGTGACGGGAAAGCGCAAACTTCCTCGCCGCCACCCGACGGCTGGGCCAACGACCAGTTCTTCTACCAGTCCGGGGGCCAGCGCCGGATGCTGTCGAATGCAGGCTGGTGCAAAGGTGGGATGATCTGGGGCGAGGAGCTCGAACGGGATCCTAACTCTGCGGTGGTTGAGACGTTCTTCGTCGGGAGTGAAGATCAATTTCGCACTCAGGTGGATCCGCACGGCAGGCTCTACAGTCCTTGCGGATGAAGAATAACGGCCCGCTTTCGGCGAGACGACAAGTTGCTCAGATCCTGATAGCCTTCCTAGGTTTTCCGGCCCCGGGACTCATCGCTTACACTTGGAGGCAATCCGTGTCGGAAGAAAATGTTGCCGTCGCACATCGCTGGTTTGAAGAAGTCTGGAACAGGAAGCGACTGGATGCCATCGAAGAGATGGCGGACACAAAAGCAGTCGGTCAGGGGCAAACCCTGCACGACGGCCTCATTAATCTGAAAGAATTCCGCGCGTTTGCCGCCCACTTGCATAGCGCATTTCCCGATCTCCAGCTGACAATCGAGGACACGGTTGCCGAGGGTGATCGCGTTGTGCTGCGCTGGCAGCTACACATGACGCATTCTGGACCGTTCCTGCGCTATGCGGCGACTCAGAAGAGAGTGAATGTTTCCGGCATCACCATCCTGCGCATCGCGAACGGAAAGATCGTTGCGGGATGGGACAAGTGGGATCAGTTGGGCCTGCTGGAACAAATCGGGGCCGTACCCGTGCAGAGCCCGAAGCCCGATCGAGCGGCATGATCCACGAGGGTCTCGCGACGGCAGAAAGCTAGTTACAATAGTCGACAGGTGACGTCATGGTTGCCTACGGGTCAACCATGTCACCATGCTGCCAAGGCATTTCTGCATCAAGGATCAGCGAATGCTTCTGTCTGGAATATTCCCTCCAATAACTACCCCGTTCTATCCCGATGGCAACGTCTACTACAAAAAACTTGAGGCGAACGTCGAACGCTACTCACGAACGCCCGTGGCTGGGATCGTGGTACTCGGATCGACCGGTGAAGCGATCCTGCTTTCCGATGACGAGCGCCGACAGGTTTTGAAGACAGCGCGTGCCGCCGCAGCCAACCACAAAGTCCTCATCGCAGGCACCGGTATCGAGTCGGCCAGCGAGACGCTTCGACTCACTGACGACGCGGCGGAGTTAGGCTACGACGTCTCCATGGTGCGCACCCCGCACTATTACAAAGGTCAGATGACGCCGCCGAACATGCTGGCCTTTTACCGTTTCGTCGCCGACCGCTCCGCCCTGCCCGTGATCATCTACAACTTCCCGCAGGCCACCGGCTACGACATGCCGGCGGAGTTGGTGATCGAGCTAGCGGATCATCCCAATGTTGTCGGGATCAAAGAATCGAGCGGCGATGTCGAGAAGACGCGCAAGATCGTCGAAGGTACGCGCCACGTGAAACGAACTGCGACGGTCACCGAAACCTTCGATGCAGTGACGGCGCGCATGGTGAAAGCGGCGTCGGAAGGTTCAGGTCCCGGCGGGGAACTGGTGCCGGTGGCTGCGCTCGCCGGGCCTCCCAAGTCGTCCTCGGCAGGCGTTAGCGTTGTGGGTGCGCTGAAAACGCGTCAAAAAGAAGTCGGCTTTCAAGTCCTGGTTGGAGCAGCCCATAAGTTGGAGTCCTCGCTACAGGCGGGCGCCGTCGGTGCAATTCTGGCATTTGCGGTCGCGGCTCCCACTGCGTGCTATGAAATCTACGCTGCCTGGAAAGAAGGCGACATCGACCTGGCTCGTTTGAAGCAGCAACGCATCGCAAAGGCCGCCGAGCGGATCGTGGGCGGACTCAGCATTCCGGGAGCCAAGTACGCTATGGACCTGAACGGATATTTCGGTGGAGTCGTGCGCCTGCCCCTCCTCCCACTTACGGCCGACTTAAAGACTGAGGTGGAACAATTGTTGGCCGATATCCGAAACTAACAGCGGGTTTCATTGCAGCCGGCGGTTCCGAAACAGTGAAGAAGCGCAGGCTGCCGGTCGTTTCCGAGGAGATGAAAGCCGGTCTGCTGCGCTCGCAGCGGAATCGATCGAATGGCCGCGGGTGTGGGTCGAGCCATTTCGGCCTCAACGCGCTATACCGCGGAAAGCGGATTTTCGCAGTTCTATCCCGCGCTCGAGCAGTGGGGAACTCCAACTCTCTCGCCTTCAAACTGGAAATGCTGGCCCCCGCGTTGGCCGCCTGAGCAAGGATCTGCGAATCAAGACGACCATGATGCGGCCAAGTCGTTGGTTCGCCTTCGAGGTATCGTCAGACCGAGACCGTGAAGGATGCGCTCGATTGGCTCGGTCGGGCGTTCGCGGCGGGCGGTGACATCCACACATCACACGGCCTTGTGATGTCGGTCACTGCCGGAGTATAATTCGAACGAACGTTCGATAAATATGCCTGCCGTCTCTACATCCCGGTCTGCTGTTTCGGCGCCTCGTCGGCGAGCGCCTCGTCCCGCAAGCCGGTTTGATCAGCGGCTATCAGAAATTTTGGCCCACGCTACCGACGTCTTCGATGAGAAGGGCTACGAGGGCGCCTCAATGCGCGACCTCTCGCGCGCCAGCGGTACGTCGCTGGCTGGTCTTTATTACTACTTCGAGTCCAAGGAAAAGCTGCTTTACCTCATCCAGCGCCACGCCTTTACGACCATCTTGGAACGGCTGCATTCTCGATTGGAAGGCCTCACCGATCCCGAAACGCGCATCCGTGAATTCATCGCAAACCATTTGGAATATTTCCTGGCAAACCAGAAGGCCATGAAAGTTTTGTCGCACGAAGACGAGGTTCTGAAGAACGGGTACGGCGCCGAGATCGCCGGCATCAAGCGGCAGTACGTACTCACCTGCGTTGAGTTAATGGACGATTTGAAAAAGGCGAAAAGGCTGGAGTTCTCGAGCAGGACGGCCGCCTTGAGTTTGTTTGGGATGATGAACTGGATCTACACCTGGTACAAAGCGCGACTCGATGGGGATGCATCGGAGTTGGCACGGGAGATGGGTGACATCTTTCTGAACGGCCTAAGCGGCCGGTTGAAGCGGAAATGAAGATTGCAGCAACGAGAATGAGCGACTTCAAAGGTGAAAAGAAACCGAGAGCACAGGAAGGATTTTAAGGAGACGCATATGGCGACGACAACGCAGCCAACAGCCGGCGAATCGACCAAGAAGCTAATCAACTACCGCAAGGACGCTGGGGTGGGTGTGATCGAAATGTTCGATCCACCGGCGAATACTTATACGTACGAGATGAACCGTCAGCTCGACGATGCCATCCTGACCGCGCGCATGGATAACGATGTCTACGTCATGGTCCTCACCGGTTCCGGCGATAAGTTTTTTTCCGCGGGCGCCAACATCAAGATGCTCGCCAGTGTCGACCCGACTTTCAAGTATTACTTCTGCCTGCACGCGAACGAAACTCTCTTGCGCCTGGAGCACACGCCCAAGCTTGTCATCGCCGCGCTGAATGGGCATTGCGTGGGCGGAGGCCTCGAGATCGCCATGGCAGCAGACATCCGCATTGCCCGCAAGGACGCAGGAAAGATCGGCCTGCCAGAAGTGAATCTCGGCGTATTGCCCGGCACGGGCGGCACGCAGCGCCTTTCGAGAATGGTAGGAAAAAGCCGCGCCATCGAGCTGATGGTCACCGGCAACACCTTCTCGTTCGAAGAAGCGAAGGAACTCGGCATCATCAACGACATCTACGAACGCGACGGCTTCATGGAAAACATCATGGAGTACGCCCGCCAGTTCTGTCCGCCGAACAAGGCCGCGAAGGCAGTCGGCCGCATCAAGCGCGCGGTGCAGACGGGCTGGGAGATCCCGATGGAGTCCGCGCTCGCCGTCGAACGCGAAAACCAGCAGATTCTATTCCAGAGCGATGACGCAAAAGAGGGTCTCGCAGCCTATGTGGAGAAGCGTCCCGCCATTTTCACCGCGAAATAGAAACGTAGCGCCGGCGTCCCGCCGGCAGTCGTGAGGGCGTCCTCGCCCTCACAAATACAAAGTTGCGATGGGGAAGTGATGATCACGGCCACGAAGGCAAAAGTCACAGCTGGAAAATTGCTGATCGACGGGCAGTGGGTAAACGGATCGAAGACATTCGATACCGTCAACCCAGCAACCGGTGAAGTGCTGACCCAGATTGTCGAGGCCTCCGCAGCGGACGTCGATCACGCAGTCGGCGCAGCTCGTCGTGTCTTTGACACCAAGGGCAGCACTTGGCGCAAGATGTCGGCTTCCGAACGCGGGCGCCTGATCTGGACACTTGCCGACCTGATCGAGCAGTGCATCGACGAACTGGCTGAACTCGAGACGCTCGACAACGGCAAGCCCATCTTCGAGTCGCGCAATGTCGACATGCCAATGGTGATCGACGTTCTGCGCTACTATGCGGGTTGGGCAACCAAAATTCACGGCGAGACCGTAAACACCTTCGATACGGCATTCACCTACACCCTGCGCGAGCCGGTGGGTGTAGTCGGTCTGATCATCCCGTGGAACTTCCCGTTACTGCTGGCGTCGTGGAAACTGGGACCGGCGCTAGCCTGTGGTAATACCATCGTGATGAAGCCCGCCGAGCAGACACCGCTCACGACTCTTCGCCTGGGCGAACTGGCCATGGAAGCGGGCTTTCCAGCGGGCGTGTTCAACATCGTGACGGGAGGCCCCGAAACGGGCAAAGCCCTCGTCCAGCATCCGGGCATCGACAAGATTGCGTTCACAGGATCGACTGCCGTCGGCAAGGAGATCATGCGGGGTGCCGCCGAGACGCTGAAGCGTGTGACCCTGGAACTGGGCGGAAAATCGCCCAACATTATTTTCGCCGACGCTGACATCGATAGCGCAGTCAAAGGGGCGATCAATGGAATCTTTTACGGCAAGGGCGAAGTCTGCAACGCGGGGTCGCGCTTGTTCGTCGATAGTAAGGTAAACGATGAATTTCTCGACAAGCTGATCGGCCGGGCGAAAAAGATGGTGCCGGGCGATCCGCTCGATCCCAAGACCCGCATGGGCGCCATTGTCAGTCAGGAACAGATGCAGACTGTGCTCAGCTACATCGATGAGGGTAAACGTGAGGGTGCCAAGTTGCTCGCCGGTGGAAACCGTGTTTCCGTCGACGGCCATAAAGGTTTTTTCATTGAGCCGACAGTATTCGGCGACGTGAATAACGACATGAAGATTGCGCAGGAAGAGATCTTCGGCCCCGTACTCGCGACGCTGAAGTTCGATGACATCGATGAAGTCGTGGAAATGGCTAACAAAAATCAATACGGCTTAGCTGCCGCAGTCTGGACGCGCGATCTCAAGAAAGCGCATCAGATGTCGCGCCTGCTGCGGGCCGGAACGGTCTGGATCAACACCTACGGCCTGATGGATGCCGCGCTGCCCTTTGGTGGATACAAGAGTTCCGGCTTCGGCCGTGAGTTAGGGCAGGCGGCGCTTGAGCATTACACGGAAGTGAAGACCGTCTGGATGAACATAGGTTGATGCAGCATTTAGCAGTTGGCACTTGGCATTTAGCCCCTGTGTTCGAATTTGTCATCCCGAACCTTCGATGGCCAACTGCCAGGTGCTGGGCCCGTTCAAAGCAAGCAAGATCAGGAAGTGAACCATGCCAGGAAAAATTGCAAAAATCGGAACCTTCAGTGAGTGGGTCGGCCTGTTCGACGAATGGCGCAAAGAAATCGGCGTCGACCGCGATGAGATCGCCAGCTTTAAATTCGACACGCTGTACGGGGCGATCGAGACCGAGGAAATCCAGTTTGGCTCGTACAAAGGACGTCGCAAGTGGGAGAATCTGCGGCAAGTGCCGACGCAGCAGATGCGCGACGCCCTGATGAACATGATCGTGTACCAGGGCGACACAGAGTTTGCTTCGGTGGAACAGCAGCGCCACTTATTCGAGACAGCTCCCACCGATTGGGACCGTCGTGCGCTGACGCGGGTCATGATCGAAGAAATGCGTCATGGCTGGCAAATGTGTGCTCTCTTGCTCGATCACTTCGGCTACTCGGGCAAGGTGGAAGCCCAGAAAATGCTGGAGCGCCGCGCTTTTGAAAACGAGCGGCTGCTGGGCGCGTTCAACGTAGACGTCGATAACTGGATGGACTTCTTTACCTACACTGACTTCGTTGACCGCGACGGTAAATTCCAGCTCCAGATGCTCAAGTACTCGGCCTTCGCGCCGCTAGGCCGGTCGATGTCGTACATGCTGCGCGAGGAAGCTTTTCACATGGGCACCGGAAATGACGGTCTCCGCCGCATCGTGCAGGCCGGCATCATTCCTGGATGGCTGATCCAGAAGTATCTCAACAAGTGGATCTCGTGTTCTTACGACCTGTTCGGGACCGACCACTCTTCATCGGCGCACTGGGCATACGTCTGGGGCATTAAGGGTCGTTATGACGAGCCGAAGAATGAAAGTCCAGCCAAACTCGATGAACTGAATGACTACAACCGTCATCTTTATCGGGACGAAGTTGCGGGACTGGTCGACCGTCTGAACGGCTTCCGCAAGGCGGGCGAGCCCGAATTGTACGCGCCTGATCTACGCTTCAACCGCGCCATCGGCCAGTTTGCGGGGCAGAAGTTCCACGCTAAGAGCGGTGCCGTTCTAAGCGACAAGGATTACGACGAGCACTTTGCCAAAGTGATGCCGACTGCTGACGATAAGAAACTGCTTCTCGAAATCATCGCGAATGAGAAGAATTGGATTGCCGAAAAAGAAGGCGCGCGCGACCCTTTCGCAACGATCGGCGAGCCTAGGAAGTCGGCGATTAATCTTTAGTTCGACATTCATGAGGGCGCTGCGCGCTGAGCGGCAAGAGGCCGGGTATTCCCAGCGGAGCAGAATTCTGCCCCCTTGCTTTCCCCACGTGCGGTATTCTTCCACGGTGCCCGCGAACGAATTTACCCGCATTGGGTTCGATCTCCTGCCGCCTGTTGCACGCATCACTCTGCAAAACCCGCCCATCAATGTGATCGATATCCCGATGATGGAAGAACTCTCCCGCGCCATCTCGCTGGCTGAGGCCCGACCGGATGTGTCCGTTCTGGTGCTGACGGGTTCTGAGAAGGCATTCTCGGCCGGCGTGGATGTGGCGGCGCACACGCCCGATAAAGTTGCGGAGATGCTGACAAAGTTCCACGCCATCTTTCGCGCGCTGGTTTCTTCTCGGAAGGTGCTTGTGGCCGGAGTTCGCGGGCACTGCCTGGGTGGCGGTGCCGAACTGGCCATGATGTGCGACTTGGTGATCACGTCCGAAACGGCAACCTGGGGATTTCCCGAGATTTCGTTGGGCTGCTATCCGCCCGTCGCGGCGACCGTGCTGGCGAGTATCGTTGGACAAAAGCGCGCTGCAGAACTCATCCTCACGGGGCGCAAGATCAGTGGTTTGGAAGCAACCACGATGGGACTGGCCACTTCTAGGGTCGCAGGCGCGGAAGTTCCGGGCAAGGTTGATGTCGTGCTCGCACAATTGACAGCTCTGAGCGGTGCGGCCCTGGCGGCAACCAAGAAGGCGATGTACGGTTGGGAAGCGATGCACTTCGACAAGGGTCTAGCGCGGGCAGAGAAGATTTATCTAGAAGAACTCATGCAAACGGAAGACGCCCGTGAGGGCATCGCGGCATTTCTGGAAAAGCGTGACCCAAAGTGGATTGGAAAGTGATGCAGGAGTACTCAATATTGCATGTGTTCTGACTTCGCGCAGTTAGGGAAAACATCTTTAACCGCCAAAGGACGCCACGAAAACCGCACTAAGGCCGCCAAGAAGGCAAAAATACTTTGCGAACTTTTCTTCGCGATCTTTGCGGTTCGAAGCTTCTGGTCTTGGATTTCGATCCCCCTAGAAGCAGTTGAACGCGATGATCACCGACTGCCACATCCACATTTCGCCGCTGGAGATGTTCAAGCCGCCAGCGCTCGAACTGATGCGCGCGAAGCGCCCCAACTTTGCGCAGATCGAAGAATATTGCCGGTCGCCCAGAGCCTTCCTCAAATTCCTGGATACCGCGGGCGTCGATCGCGCCGTACTCATCAACTATGTCGCTCCTGAAGTGATCGGTTTCACCGCCGCCGTGAATCAATTCGTTTCCGAGTACGTGAAAGAAAATCCCAAACGCCTGCTGTCGTGTGGAAGCCTGCATCCCCGCCATTCGACCAATATTCTTTCCGACATCGAACAGTTAGTCCGGTGCGGGATCCGCATGATCAAAATTCATCCCCCGCATCAATTGCTCTATCCGAATGACTATCTGCGCGGAGTTTCGGAGCTTGAGATCATTTATCGGGCCGCCGAAGCCAACGGCATTCCGGTAATGTTTCACACGGGTACTTCAATTTTTCCGGGAGCGCGCAACAAGTATGGCGATCCGATCTATCTGGACGACGTCGCCGTGGATTTTCCGAAGATGAAGATTCTGCTCGCGCATGGCGGTCGGCCGTTGTGGATGGAAACGGCTTTCTTCCTGGTGCGCCGCCACCCGAATGTCTATCTCGACATCAGCGGAATTCCCCCGAAGAGTCTGTTGAAGTATTTCCCCCGGCTCGAAGAGATCGCGGCCAAGACGCTTTTCGGTACGGACTGGCCTGGGCCGGGCGTGCCCGATATTCAAAAGAACCTGCAAGATGTTCGAAGCTTAGGTTTGCCTTACGGCGTGCAGGAGCAGATCCTCAGCAAGACCGCTCTTGAGATCTGGCCCGGCTAGAAGCTATTCGAACGCAACTAACCCATCTGCGAGAGAAAAAGCATTTTTACCGCAAAGGTCGCCAAGGAATCGCTAAGGCCGCTAAGAAAGGCCCGGCAACAGAAATGCGCTGCTTTAGCGTTTCGAGTGGTAGTTCTTTGCGACCTTTGCGGTTACGTTTTACTTTCGTGGCTCACTTTTAGTCAGTTCATCCACCAGGCTGGTTGCGCCGTAGATGTTCCTTAGTGCTTCCACGATCCCGCGCGAATCCACGTGCACGGCGCGCGCCTGCTTGTCCTCGTAAATGAAGTTCCATTCCAGCGACTGAATATTCCCGTCGAAGATGATCCCCACAACTTCACCCTTCTTGTTAACTGTGGGGCTGCCGGAGTTGCCTCCGATGATGTCAGCGGTCGAAACGTAATCGAGAGGAGTGGTGAGCTTTAGTTTCGATTTGGACTTCATCCAGCTCTCGGGCAACTGGTACGGTGGCTTGTCTCCGCTTTCGGAGGCATGCTGGAACGCGCCTCCGAGTTCGGTGAAGTAGGGAATCTTCTTGCCGTTCTCCTCGTAGCCTTTCACCGCACCGTAGCTCAGGCGAAGCGTAAACGTGGCATCGGGCGGTTGGTCGTATCCGCTGTGGGCAAATCGCGTTCTCGCGATCTTAGCCCCGGCTCTTTTCTCGACCGCGTCGACTTGATCGTCATATTGTTTGCGCAGCTGGCGCGCGGTGGGATCAATGTTGCGCATCAGGACGATCAATGGATCGCTTGAGGCTTGCACAGCTGCCGGTCCGCCTTCATAAAGCTGCTTCCTCACAGACACATCGTTGAGTTTGGTGCCTTCCATCAAGTTCTTGGCGGCATCTGCGGGCGACTGCCCGTTCAGAATCTGCTTGACCACCTCATTGTCCGCGCCTAAGGCCTCTTGCATCTGGGCGAGCGAGTCGGCCAGCGTCACTGTGTCGAGCGATTTGTAGATCGGAGCGGTGGAGAAAAGTTCCTGTTCCAGCGAGGGAAGCGCTGAGTCGCGATATTCACGCAGTCTTTTCTCGTTGGACTTGGTCCTTTCTTCCACGACGCGGACGAGCCAGCGCGCGTAGTAGGCGAGTTCCGTATTGAATCCGCGATTCTTCTCGATAAAGTTCAGCGGAAGATAAAAGGACTTCTGTTCACGGATGCTGTCGGCAATTTCTGTCCAGGGATTGGCCGCGTCCTTGTTCTTTGGGTTCGCCTTGAAAGCCGCTTCCTGCCTGGCTTCGTCCGCCTGCTTGGCCTCCATGACCCCAGTGTTTTTCAGAGGTTCCAGGTATCCCGTAATCGCCTTGAAGGAGTTCTGATAACTGAAGAGTTGCTCCTTGGCGATGCGGGCATTCTCTTCTGACTCGTTGCTAAAATTCAGCAGGAGGGCAATACGGCGCTTGTAATTCTCCAGACGCGAGGGGTAATCGACGTCGCGCAGGAATTCGAGCTGGGCAATGGTTTTCTGTCGGCCCGTCGATCCCGGATGTCCGGACACAAAAATCAGTTCGTTTTCCTTCACACCGGCCGGGGACCAACGCAGATAGTGCTCGATGTGCGCAGGCTTGTTGTTTTCGTACACGCGGAAGAACGTGATGTCGAGGTCGTAGCGCGGATAGGTGAAGTTGTCGGGATCGCCGCCGAAGAAGGCGATGTCAAATTCCGGCGCGAACACCAGGCGCACGTCCGTGTATTTCTTGTACTTGTAGAGGTTGTACACCTCTCCCGAGTAGAACATCACCACATCGCAGCGCAGCCCCGTCGAGGCAGTGCAGGCCTTCTCAATGTTCGACATGGCGGCCCGCTGCGCCTGGCCTGCTTCTGCCGACGACATTTCGGGCTTGGCCGCGTCCTTAATCTTGCTCGTCACGTCCTCGATGCCGACCAGTTGATTCAATTCAAGATCCGGGCACCTCGCCTCTTCGGCCTGCGTCTTTGCGTAGAAGCCTTCCTTCATAAAATCGTGACCATGAGTGGAAAGCTGATGTACGCAAACGGCTCCGACGTGATGGTTGGTGAAGGTCAGGCCGTCAGGGGAGACAAATGATCCTGAACCGCCGTTGTTAAACCGCACCGACCCCAGGCGAACGTGGTCCAGCCACTGCTGGTTGGGCTCGAATCCATATTTCGCTTTTACTTTATCTTTCGGAAAAGCGTTGAAAAGCCACATTCCCTCATCCGCGCGGCCCATCGGACCGAGCGCAAGAAGGCATAAGAAGGTAATCGGGAAAAGGACGCGCTTCATGAGACAGCTCCTGCAGAAGAATGAATAGCGGACCCAAGGGTCGCCGAATGTATTAAGCCAAACTCTTTAGTATACGCGCAGCATCCAACCAACATGTACCTCTCGTGCTTGGAAAGCGGTCCCATTTTGGCGTATAACAAGGAGTTGCGGACTCTCGTGCCAATCCCCCCGATGGGTG
>CAVUSL010000007.1:0-35869 GCA_963744055.1 uncultured Acidobacteriota bacterium
CGACCTGGCGGCGGTGGTGCGCGACCACGACGAGCGATTTCCGGACGAGCGAGTCGAGGTGACGGAGCACGTCGACATCGTCACCCCGTCGGCCACCGCGCAGATGCTCGTGAGGTCGGAAGCCACCCGCGAAGACCGATGCGATGACGAGGAGCTCACGCTCGTCGTCGGTCGAGGAGGTAGTACGACCACGCCCTCACGTGCTCGAGCGTGAACTGTCGCTCCGGCCCCGGCGTCGACCCCTCCAGAGCCGGAACCGATCGGCGAGGCGGTCTCGTACCTCGACGGCACTCATCGCCGCCATACGCGCCGCGGCCAGCTCGATTCCGAGCGGCAGTCCGTCGAGGGTCTCGCAGATGTCGATGACCGGCGGCTGCCGTGCCCGGGTCCTGCAGTCCGAAGTCGGGACGGGCCGCGCGCGCCCGGTCGACGAACAGCGTGACGGCATCGGACGTCACGCCCGCCTTCGACTGCGAGCGGGGCGACGGTCAACACCGTTTCGCCGTCGACCGCGAGCGTCTCGCGCGACGTGGCAAGGACCTTGACGTTGCGGGACCGGCCGAGGATCGGCGCGATCGCCGAGCCCGCCGCGGCGAGGACGTGCTCGCAGTTGTCCATCACCAGCAGGAGTCGCCGACCGCCCAACGAATCGGCAACGGTGTCGATCAACGCCGCGTCGCCTCGGGGCGTGATGCCCAGCACCGGTCGCGATGGCGGCCGGGACAGAGGCCGGGATCGCCGACCGACGCCAGCTCGACCATCCATACGCCGTCGGGGAACTCGCCGGCCACCTCGGCCCCGACTTCGAGCGCCAGCCGGGTTTTGCCGACGCCTCCGACGCCGCTCAGCGTGACCAACCGGCGTGACCGCACGAGCTCGGCGATCTCGTCGATCCCCTCCTCGCGGCCCACCAGCGAGCTCAGCTGTTGCGGGAGGTTGCCCGCGGAAGGAGTCGACGCTGCGCGAGTACGGGAAACTCCGTCGGGAAGCCCGCGGAGCAACGACCTGATACACCGACATGCGTCCGCGAGGCCGCGAAGCCGGTGCTCACCCAGCGGCCGCAGTGTGCACACGTTCGCGCAGGAACACCTCGGTCGCGTCCGAAACGAGCACCTGACCTCCGTGCGCGAGCGACATCAAACGGGCCGCGCGGTTCACCTCGGTGCCCGAAGTAAGTCCTGGTCGCGCTCGACTGCCTCACCGGTGTGCAGCGCCATCCGAACCGCGAACGTTGACGGCGCCGTCGTCGCGCAGCTGCTCCTGCGATTCGATCGCCGCGCGGCCGCGTCGGCGGCGGTCGAGAACGCCGCGCCGAAGCCGTCGCCGCCGACGCCGAACACGTACCCGCCGTGACGTTCGATCGTGCCGCGGACGATCTGGTCGTGGACACGTACGGCGTCGGCCATGTCGGTCGGGGCGTCCTCCCACAGACGCGTCGAATCCTCGATGTCGGCGAACAGGAAGGTCACCGTGCCTACCGGGAGCCCGCGCGGCATGCCGAACGGTAACGCGGCAACGAACACTCACCCCGACGCGGAGTGCCAGCCAATACCGTCGCGTCCAACGTTTCGGGGAGGCACAACACCTTGTCGGCTCGATCGGCGTCGAGCGGTAGGACGCCAAGGCCAACGCCGATCAACTCGTCGCCTCGATGAAACAGAACCCAGCCCGTACTTGAACGCGGAACGATCCGCGGTCCCAGGGGATCCAGCCTTCAGCCCCTAACCCACATCCGTTGCACCGTCCGCCCCTGTAGCCTTTGAGGACTGACTCCGTCGCAGTGTGTTCAATGCGACCGCATGAATTCAGGCGGCTCCCGCCCCGATTTCGAAGTCCCAGGTTCGTAGTGCACGTGCTCCGCGCGATTCGATGAGACGCGCAATGAATGAGCGCACGTGACTAGAAGGAGAAACAAGCTTGCCATCAAAGAATCGTTTTCTGTTTACCTCGGAATCTGTCACCGAGGGCCATCCGGACAAGATCGCCGACCAGATTTCCGATGCCATTCTCGACGCCTGCCTGTCGTGAAGATCCGACCAGCCGCGTCGCCTGCGAGACCCTGACCTGCACCGGCCTGGTCGTGATTGCCGGCGAGATCACCACCAAAGCCTACGTCGACTTTCAGAACACTCGTCCGCGGAGTCGTCCAGTCCATCGGCTACGACAACGCCGTTTACGGCTTCGACTCGCAACACCTGCGCCGTAATCTCCAGCATCAACAAGCAGTCCGGCGATATCGCCATGGGCGTCGACACCGGCGGCGCCGGCGACCAGGGAATGATGTTCGGGTACGCCTGCAACGAGAACGCCGGAACTGATGCCTCTCCCGATTTCACTCGCGCACAAGCTCACCCAGAAACTTTCCGAAGTCCGCAAGAATGGCACCTGCCCTTACCTTCGTCCCGACGGAAAATCCCAAGTCACAGTCGAATACGACTCCAAGGCAAAGTGAAGCGCGTCGATGCCGTTGTCGTTTCGACCCAGCACTCCGAGACCGTCGGCAACGACGAACTGCGCGCCGACATTCTGAAGCACGTCATTCAGGCGGTCATTCCGGCGCACTTCTCGATGAAGACACCAAGTACCACATCAATCCCACCGGACGCTTCGTCATCGGCGGCCCCATGGGCGATTCCGGTCTGACCGGACGCAAGATCATCGTCGACACCTACGGCGGCATGGGACGTCACGGCGGCGGCGCATTCAGCGGCAAGGATCCGACCAAGGTCGATCGTTCGGCGGCATACATGGCGCGCTACATCGCGAAGAACATCGTTGCCGGCGGACTCGCCGATCGCTGCGAAGTGCAACTCGCCTACGCCATCGGTGTTGCCGATCCGGTCAGCGTGCTGGTGGATACTTTCGGGACCGAGAAGATTGATGCCAATCTGATTCCGGATCTGGTTCGCGCCAACTTCAAGCTGACGCCGCGCGAGATCATCGACTCGCTCAACCTGCGCCGTCCGATCTATCGCAAGACCGCGGCCTACGGACACTTCGGCCGCAACGATCCCGACTTCACCTGGGAAGCAACCGACAAAGCCGCGAAACTGGCCGCCGACGCCGGCCTTGGAACCAGTAGCCGCGCGGAAGCAGAAAATAAAATCTTAGCCACCAGGGACACGGAGCACACGAAGCGAAATCGATTTCGCTTCGTGAACTTCGTGTCCTCGGTAAGAAGTTGAGAGTGGCCATTACCCGGGGCTAGTCCTAGAGTGGTCGGCGTCGGAATCGGCATATTACTGCTGTCCGAATCTCGCGTAATCTGAGACAATAGAGTGCGACTCACGTCATTCTCAAGCAATCAAAATCTAGTTTCCTGACGCTTTAACGCGCGCATGAAAGGGAAAACATGGCAACAGCAGCAGTCACTAGCGACGTAAAGAATTTTGAACTGGCCGATCTGGGCAAGAAACGCATCGAGTGGGCGAACCAGTCGATGAAGGTTCTGCAGATCATCCGCAAGGAATTCATCAAGAACCAGCCGCTCAAGGGCATCCGCGTTTCGGCCTGCCTGCACGTGACCGCCGAGACCGCGAACCTCGATGATCCCCTGCGCGACGGCGGCGCCGACGTGGCGCTCTGCGCTTCGAATCCGCTGTCCACGCAGGACGACGTGGCCGCCAGCCTCGTCCGCGACTACAACATTCCCGTCTTCGCCATCAAGGGCGAGGACAACGATTCTTACTACTCGCACATCATGGCCGCGCTCGACCACAAGCCGCAGATCACCATGGACGACGGCGCCGACCTGGTCTCCGTCCTGCACACCAAGCGCACGACGCGAACTGGCCAACGTGATCGGCGGCACCGAAGAAACGACGACCGGCGTCATCCGCCTGCGCGCGATGGCGAAGGAAGGCGTGCTCAAGTATCCGATCGTCGCCGTCAACGACGCCGACACCAAGCACCTGTTCGACAACCGCTACGGCACCGGACAATCCACCATCGACGGCATCATCCGCGCGACCAACTTCCTGCTCGCCGGATCGAAGTTCGTGGTCGCCGGCTACGGCTGGTGCGGACGCGGCCTCGCCTCGCGCGCCCGCGGCGCTGGCGCCGAAGTCATCGTCACCGAAATCGATCCGACGAAGGCGCTCGAAGCCGTCATGGACGGCTTCCGCGTCATGAGCATGGAAGAAGCCGCCAAGATCGGCGACGTCTTCTGCACCGTCACCGGCAACAAGAACGTCCTCGCCAAGCAGCACTTCGAGCTGATGAAGGACGGCGCGATCATCTCCAACTCCGGACACTTCAACGTCGAGATCGACATCCCGTCGCTCGAGAAGCTGTCGTCCTCGAAGCGCACCACGCGCAACTTCGTCGACGAGTACACGCATGAAAGACGGCCGCCGCATCAACCTGCTCGGCGAAGGCCGCCTGATCAACCTGGCCGCCGCCGAAGGCCATCCCGCGTCGGTGATGGATATGAGCTTCGCCGACCAGGCTCTCTCCTGCGAGTACATGGTGAAGAACCACGCGTCGCTCGAAAAGAAGGTCTACACGGTTCCCGTCGACCTCGACAAGCGCGTCGCCAAGCTGAAACTCGAATCGATGGGCATCAAGATCGACCGCCTGACGTCCGAGCAGGAAGAGTATCTGGCCAGCTGGAACGAAGGGACGTAGGCCAGTAACCCGGTACTCGGTATTCAGTCAACAGCGATCAGTAAGATCGGGTGCCCCATCCGAGTCGCGATCTGAGCGACAGGATGGGGCCTTCGAATTTATGCTCCCGCATCCGCCATGTCAAACAATCCCCTAACCTTGACATCCTAACCCGCATGTGACAAATTCATTCGCGTCGGTCGTCCCTCCCCTTGTGGTATTTCCCATTCTCAGCGGCTGAACGTTTGACGGGCCCTGCAATTCCGCACATTCGATTACGAACGGAGGTTCGTCATGACACGCATCCTGACATCCCTCACGGTTTTGCTTCTCGGCATCGCGTCCCTGGCTTCGGGCCAGCAGACGCCGGCCACTCCCATCAACAACTGGAGCGAGTTCACCCGCACCAATTCTCATCGCTGGAACCCCTATGAGAAGACGCTTGGCGTGAACAATGCCGCAAACTTGAAACTGAAGTGGAGCTACGCTCCGGGCGCGCAAATTTATTCCTCACCTGCCGAGCTGAATAACGTGGTCTATGCCGGATCCTATGACGGTAATCTTTACGCCTGGAATGCCACGACGGGCGCGAAACTGTGGAGCTTCTTTACCCAACCGGGCAGCTGGATCTTCTCTTCTCCCGCGGTCGCCAACGGAGTTGTTTATTTCAGCTCCGTATATCCCGGCGTACCGGGCGTCATCTATGCAGTCAATGCCAGCACCGGAAAATTGAAGTGGAGCTATCCCACCTTCAACGGTTCGTATGCCACCCCCACGGTCGCTGCCGGCGTCGTGTATTGCGGAGACTGGGGAGGCCGCCTGTACGCACTAAACGCAACCACCGGAGCACTGCTCTGGACGTTTCAATCCGGCATCCAGATCGCGTCCGCCCCTGCGGTCGTGAACGGTGTCGTCTATATCGGATCCGAGAACAACAGCGTGTATGCATTGAACGCCATCACGGGAGCCGTGATCTGGAGTTTTGCGACCGCCAGCCAGGTCCAATCGTCCCCGTCAGTGGCCAACGGCGTCCTCTATATCGGCTCCGACGATGGCTGCCTGTACGCCCTAAACGCAAACACGGGAGCATTGCAGTGGAGCTTCAACACCGGCGGCGTCGTCAGCTAGGGTACCGCGGCGATCGCGAATGGAGTTGTCTACATCGGGTCGCTCAGCGGCAACGTCTACGCCTTGTCTGCCAAGACTGGCGCTGTGATGTGGACCTACACTACTCCCGGTCTCGTGAGTTCCTCGCCTGCGGTCGCCAACGGCGTGGTGTACATCAGCACGGAAAGCCCTACGGCGGCCGACAACTTCTTTTATGCCCTGAATGCCAATACCGGTGGGCTCCTGTGGAGCTACGCGGTCGGCGGCGAGCAGGGCAGTTCCTCTCCCGCGGTGGCAAACGGCATGCTCTATTTCGGCTCAGGAAACCTGGAAACGAGCACGGGCAAGTTGTACGCTTTCGGCGCGAACTGAGCGCGAGCAAGATCCGAGGGAAGATCGAGGGTACCCCATTCTAAACGTCCCGCACTTTGCGACGTTAGAGTGGGGGACTCAAAAGTCGCCTCCACCACAGAGCGCCCGCGCGGAACTTTCGGGCGCAGTTTTTCCTTTCGCCCCGTTTTGGGGCTTTGTCTCCTTTTCTTTTCCTCTCCTTACTTACTCACGGCTTGCGCTGTGGCTGCGGTCTTTCGCTCCTTCGGGGCTGGGCCTGGGGCGCTTGCGGGGGGCTTGCGTTAGGATGCGTCTTCCTTTGACTTCGGACTTGCCTTCGGCACGCTGGCTTGGGGCTTCTTGAAATCGTGTGCGGGAACTGCGGGCTTAGAGTCAACTGCGCTCGGGACCGGTACTTCTGGTCCGGCTGGACTGGCTAGGGCGCCTGTCCCTACACGAACGTTTGCGGCTGGGCTGGCGGGGACGCCTGTCGTTACGGGAACGTCGACGGTTGAACCGCCGGGGCGAGGTGGGCGGTGACTACTGATTTTGCGGCGCGTTCGAGTTTGGCACGGATGGCGGCGCGGCGGTCGCGTTCTTTTTGCGCTTCGGCGGCGCTCGGCTTCGATCTCGGCGTAGTTCTGGGACGGGATCATGGCTCTTTAGGGGATATCGAGTTCGGGCTCCCGCGAGGCTTCGGCGTCTTCGGGGGCTGACGCTACACGGGGTTGGGCATAGTCGGGGACCTCCTTAACGATGCGGGATCCGCCGGCTTCGAATTTTACGCCGCGGGATTTTTTCACGGCGATGTGGAGCGCGCGGAGAACTAATTCGGCGCGCTTGAGATCGATCGGGTGGCGCATGAGGGCATTGATGACTTCCGTGAGCGAGGCCTGGATGGACTCTTCGTCCTCAATGATGGCAACGGGGTGAAAGCGCGAGTCCGGCGGCTTGCGAACGCCGCGATGAGCGTGCTGGTGGAAGTAACGGAAAGACTCTCCCGCGGGGAGAAGGGGACAGCAGATTCGTCCTTGGCGCTTTGCGCCGCGTCGAAATGACAAAAGGGAAATGACAAACGGGTATAGAGCGTCGCCGCGTCGGAGTGACGAATGGGGGCTAATCCCAGGGATGCGGTTCTTCGTCCCCGGGGCGCGCCGGTCGTTTGCCGGAGGCCATCATGGAAACGATCTCGAGGATCCACACGAGCGCCGCAAGCAGGATGACGAAATCCACTTCGGTCGTTTGGAGCATCGCGTTGTACGCGCCGGCCAGGACGGCGAAGCCGAGAGCGGTGAGCATGATAAGAATGCCGGCGACGATCACCATCCAGCGCCAGCACTTCCAGCATCCGAGGGTGACCAGGGCTGACAGGAGGATGAGGAATCCGAATGTGTCGAACTCGCCGACGGTTCCCTTGATCACGAGACGGTAGGTCAGCACCACGGTGACGACGGCGTTGAGAGCGGCGCAGATTCTGGAACCCATAGGGCCTCGCGCGGAGTGCAGGGATAAGAAAAACACTGCGGCGGGGAAAAGGGAAGGTTACCCAAATCATTCTGTTGCGGGCAGAGCAGCGGGCGGGGCACCCGCTCCACACAAACTTGCCTAGCTTTTGGTCGGGTGGGGCGGAGGAAGTTCGGGGGCGTGCCTGGCGGATTCTTCGACGGCCATGCGCTTGGTCTTGCGCCAGACGTTGGCGACGGCGATCGACCAGAAGGGGATGAGATCGACTCCCGGGACGAGCTTGGCGAAGAACGAGGGCAGGAATTCCCAGTGCCATCCCAGCAGGCGGACCAGCAGGGCCGCCATGCCGAGATCGAGGATGTCGTCCGCGGGCGAGAGCGCGCCTTCGACAAAGGCGGGAAAGACGGCGATCTGGAGGACGTCGGCCACGATCGCCAGAAGCATGGCGGTCACGAACTGCGGGCCGGGAGAGATGGTGATGGAATCGTCCGACATACTGTAGAGATTCTAGATGACTTGGGGGCCGGGCGGGCTGCTTATTTGGGTGGGGTGAAAACGATGGAGGGGCGATACACAGCCGCCCCTTCCTTGGAGTGCGTGGGGGTAAGAAAGTCTATGGGCGGCGCCGGCCGGATCCCCCTGGACGCCGTACTGCACAAGGGGAGGGACATCCGCTACATTTCTTATACGCCGTAACGTTAACGGTGTCAATGTAAACAATATCAATGTTAACAGTGTCAATGTAATATGAGGCGGACATTTCCCAGGAGGAAGAGATGCCGCGGCACCCGGATCCGGACCTGGAAGAGCGCGTCCTGCGCGCCGCAGAAGTGTTGTGGAGTCTGGGAGGGGAGGAGGCGCTCACCATGCGGGCGGTGGCGCAGGCGGCGGGATCGAACACGCCGGCGGTGTACCGCCGATTCAAGGACCGGGAGGATCTGATCCGGGCACTGCTGCTGCGCATGGCAAGCCGGTTGCGGGGATACTTCGAGAAGGGCGAGACGATCGAGGAAATGGCCGATGCGTACGTCGAGTATGCCCTGCGGGTGCCGCATGAATACAAGTTGTTTTATGCGTATTCGCGGCTGTTGTCTCCGAAGAAGGGAAAAGGCGAAGCGAGGCCGATTCGGGAGACGCGTCCAAATTTCGCTTTCGTGGAACAGATATTAGCGAGACAATTGGGTGGCCGCCCGGCGGACCATACGCAAACGTCCCTGCAGTTGTGGGCGCTGCTGCACGGCGCGGCGATGTTGATGCTGAATGGATCGGTTCCCGAGGGACATCAAGAGGAGATGCGCGCGGCATGCCGGGCCGCCCTGAAGGCACTCATTGGGGGCGCGGCGGGGAAGAAGATTCAGAAGAGCTGGTGAGTAAAGTCGGACCGTTTCTGTGCCGATAGTCGGAGTGAGTCCTTTTGTGAGCGAGGACAGGTGCCGTTAGTGGAAAAGACGAAGATTCTGCTGGTAGATGACAGCAAGTTCCTGAGGATCGCGACGGAGCGCGCGCTGACGAAGGCGGGCTATGAAGTGTTCACCGCGGGCGATGGCGAGCAGGGGTTGAAAAGTGCGCGGCGGGAAAAGCCTCAGATCATTTTGCTGGACATGCTGCTGCCGAAGATGACTGGACCGGACGTCCTGAAAGAATTGAAAAGAGATCCGGAGACGGCGGGGATCGCGGTCGTCGCGTTCACGGGCATGTCGCAAAAGAACGCGGCACGGTTGCAGCAGGACGGCGCGGTGGCGTATCTGGAGAAATCGGAATTGGGGCTGGAGGGCGGGTGCGAGCGGTTGCTGTTGGCCCTGGCGGAAATTTTGAAACAATGCAATGCGAAAGCACCCGCGGCAATATGAGTTCGCGAGAACTCTGCAACTTTGATTGCACTCGGTTAGCGAACTACCGGTAACCGGCGGTTCGCATCCTCGGGGCGACTTGACCGGGGCAGAAATCCGGGGCTTTTGCGACGGTTCCGCCGTTACTATCGGGCATCTCTCGCAAAATTAACAACTTAGGGTGGGAACTCCTGACAGGGATGCGGAGTCTATGTCAGGTGAAGCTATTGGCTGCGCCTCAAGGGGTTCGAAGTCACCGGCATTGCGGAATTTCGAGGCGCGGTGGGGTGGAAAATCCTATAATCAGGGGACGCCGACATGGCGGGAGCAACCACCTTGGGAGATTTAGCAAGCGCTATCGGGGTTCGGTCGCAGGAAGAAGCGGCGATCGTCGCGGAACTGAAGGCCGGTTCGGAAGCGGCGTATGCCTGGCTGATCGGCGAGTTCCAGCAGCCGGTGTACGGCCTGGTGTACCGGATCGTGAATGATCCGGCGGATGCGGCCGACACGACGCAGGAAGTGTTCCTGAAAGTGTTTCGCGGGATGAAGCACTTCCACGGCGAGTCCAGCTCTAAAGACGTGGATCTACCGCATCGCGCTGCACGAGGCGGCCAACCGGCGGCGCTGGTGGTTCCGGCACAAGGCGAAGGAGACTTCGATTGAGCCTCCGGAGTCGGACACGCCGGGCGTTGGCGAACATGCGATGCAAGTGGCGCTGACGGACCATGCGGATTCTCCGTTTGACAACGTCGCGCATCGCGAGGTGCAGCAGCGGGTAGAAGAAGAGTTGAGGAAGGTCCCAGAGCCGTACCGCACGACGTTGATTTTGCGCGATCTGGAAGAGATGTCGTACGAAGAGATTGCCGAGGTGCTGCAGATTTCGCTGGGAACAGTGAAGTCGAGGCTGACTCGCGGGACGAGACGCACTACGCCAGCGACTGGCGTCCTATGTGCGCGAAGTTGGAGATGAGCTGGGGCTGACTGCTCCACAAGAGCGGTCGCAGGTTGCTGGAGGGGGTAGAAGGGTCGAGGTGATGCCATGAGTGGCATGGGGAAGACGGGCGCAGGAAAAACAGCGGAACTGCAGTGCCTCCAAGTGAAACGGCTGTTCTCGCCGTATCTGGATGGAGCGGTCACGGGCGCGCAGATGCTCGCGCTGCAGGATCACCTGTCGGGCTGCCCGGAGTGCCATCGCGAGTATCAAGAGATGCGGCGCACGCAGCAGTTGCTGGTCAGCGTGGCGCGTCCGAAGGCACCTGCGGATCTCGGTTTGAAGTTACGGCTGGCGATCTCGCGCGAAGCTGCTGCCAACAAGCGCGGAAGGTTCGCTGGTTTGAAAGTCCGTCTGGAAAACACAATGGAAGCGTTCATGGTGCCGGCGACTGCCGGCTTCTTGAGCGCGCTGATTATTTTTGGAATCGCGATGGTTTATTTCGTCGCGCCGTCGTCGTTGCGCGCGGATAATGATGTTCCGCTGGTCATGGTGAATACCGCACCGCGAGTTGCAGCCGACTTCCTTCGGCGTCAACATGGACACGATTGACGACGAGTCGCTGGTGATTGAAGCTTACGTCGATGCGAACGGGCGCGTACAGGATTACCGGATTCTTTCCGATCCTGAAGGCACAAAGAGTTTGCCGCCGCGGGTGAAGAGCATGCTGCTGGACTTCATGACGTTCACGACATATCGCCCGGCGCTGTCGATGGGGCGTCCAACCGCCAGCCGCGCGGTGTTGTCGTTTTCGAAGATCAGCGTGAAGGGGTAGGGAGATTCGAGATTCGAGATTCGAGATTCGAGTTCTGAGCTTTCAGATCTGAGCTTTCAGATATCAGCTTTTCTTAAATTCCCCATTCTTTCCAGCTTCCGAACTTCCCCTGGTTCATGCGTCTTTCCAACTGCTTTGGTTTCCCTCTGCGAAAAACGCGGAGGGTGGGGTGGCCGGGTTTCCCGTTCGATCCCAGAAATCCTTGAATACTCTCATTTGGATACTTCTCATCGCGGAACTGCTTGCGATTGGTCAGTTTGAGTCTTTTACGCTTTGGGGATTGAGATACGCTTGAAGGGAATGTTTTGACATCAGGTTGCAGCTTGTCTCCGACATCGATCAGGTCGGGTAGGATCAGGCTGACATCGACCGCCAGAAGATTGTCTTGCGTGCAGTCCGCGATTACACGATGAAGGATCCTGGCCTCTTCGAGCAGCATCCCGGGCGTGTAGCCTTGTATCCGCCGTCTCTTTCCATGTTTCGCGGCTGAAGATCGGGACGCGGGTTCGATGCCGAGGCCCGACATTCGAGGTCGGACGATCTCGTCCAGGACATCGGGAAGAGGGTCAATGCGTTCCTCACGGTTCATCACTATCTCTTTCAGTTCAGGGTCGGACTCCGAGGCGCGATACCAACCCTCGATGATGGCGTCGCGGTTTTGCGTGATGACCTGTTGCAAGCGCTGGGTCAACACTTCGGTTTGGTTTCTGGGCCGCTCGAGATTTTCGCGGATTCGGGCGATGACCTTCTCGGGGCCGGCGGCCTTGGTGAGGAAGTCATCTACCTGCTCGTGGATCGTACGCAACGCCGCCTGGAAGGCGGGATAGCCGGTGAGGATCAGAGTCGCGGCCTTGGGCTGCACGCGCCGCATGGCGCTGGCAATGGTGAAGCCATCGCCGGGATTCCCGACGTTCAGGTCGGACATCAACACGTCGAATTTTTCCTGGGTAATGAGAGACAGGGCTTCGGCGACGCTGGAGGCGGTGACAACGTAAGAACCTTCCCCGTTTGGAATTGTGGACCACATGTGCCTGAGATCGTGGTCGTCATCAACCAATAAGACTCGAAATGGGGTCGGGCATCTTTCAAGGAAAAATGACCAATCGCAGGTGTTTGGTTGCCGTGTAAATCCCGTGATCACGCAGGAATCGGCATCGATAGTGCATCGATCAAGGGGTAGACAGCAAGGGGTAGCCATTGACAGGCGTACCAAGGTGAGATAGGCTCCGCTCCATGGTGGGGAGGGTTCTCAGCCGTTCCGGTTTTGTGTTCCTGACGGGACTGTTGCTGCTCATTCTCCTCATACAGGTGCTTCCGCAAGTGGACCTGCCAGCCACGGCGTTTCGCCAGAATTCAGAACCGCTCTCGATGCATGGCGCAATGCTCTCATCTCCGCTTGTTTTCATCTCCACATCTGCGGCGCACCGGGTGTTTTCGTCGGGAAAGGGAGACTTGTTTTTCCTTTCCTCGACCGTATTCTTTTCCGCGACACGTTGGGGACAGCCGGATTTCAGGCTGCGTTGTTAACTGCCGCGCTGGGTGATTTGCTGGGCCACGGGGTTCGAGGTTGATTTCAGGTCTACGCAAGGGAACCAGTATGCGAAAAGAGAAAGCACGGACGAAAATGAATCAAACTCCCGGCGGCGGACACCGGTCCGACGACAGGGTTGAACAGCTCCTGCAAATTTTTTCAGAGCTGGAGATCCACGAACGAACGATGTCACTCGATCAATTCAGCGAACTTCTTCGACAGGCAGCATTGGCTTGTGGGTTTGCAGACCCTGCGGAAGCTTGCGAATTATTGATTGGGCCGGCGCTGTTTAAGCTGCAGCGGAAGATCGGGCGGGGTTGCCATGACAAGAATGGCGGCCAGTTGCCGAATTCCTCGCCGGCGACATCTTAAGTTCAGGCCAAGAAGTAGTTGTGGGGTAGTCAGAAAACCTCTCTGGGACCCGGGCCCTAACTTAGCAATTCTTCGCGTTCTCCCCCCTCCGCGAAGTGGGACAAACAATTCTTCGCGCGCTCCCCCCTCCGCGAAGGCGACGGAAAACTGTCTAACAAAAATCAAAGAGAATTAGGAGCGTGTATGAAACGCTGTTTTGTACCCATCGCGCTTTGCCTCCTGGCCGGGCTGAGCATGCTTGCCGTACCTTCGCGGTACGTCAAGAAAGTAGAAGCGGTATGCCCGACCTGCCCGCCGCCACCTCCACCTCCCCCCAAGGTAGGACAATTTGGCGGTCCACTCGCTGGTCTTTCAACCAGTATCACCAATCTCTTCAATGGGGGTTACAACAACTTCGTGATTAAGTGGGATCCGATCCGAGGCTTAGGCCCGGTGTCCACGAAGACCGGTTGCTTCACCTGCCACGGTGCCGGGACGAATGTACTTACGGGCACGGCTGGCGACACGAGCAACCAAACCGGAACCCGCTACGGGAAATGGAACTCCGATAACACCTTCAACTATCTCGATGGCACGGGAACATTCCCGGAGAATGAGGGTGGCCCAATTGTCCACGGGATCTCGAACGCCACGTTCCAGACGCTTCCGACGTGCAATCAAATGACGATTGCCGCGAAAGGAGCCACGGAGTCGGGGACAACCGTTACGATCACCACCACCGCAGCGCACGGGTTTAAGACCGGGCAGGAAGTACAGGTCCTCAATGTTCCGGTATCCGGTTACAACGGCCAGTTTGCGATTACTGGAGCTCCGACAACAACCACCTTCACCTACACCGCAACGAAATCCGGACTCGCTGCTTCGGGTGGAGGAGCGGCGCAGAATCTGCCACATGAGATTGTGCCCGCGGATGCGACGGTGGTAAACGAAGTTCGATCGCCGCAACTGTTCGGATTCGGACTGATTGACAACATTCCGGATTCTGCCATTCTGGCGAACGTATCGGTCTCGAAGAAATTTGGGGTCACCGGCGTCGCCAACATGGTTCCGGATGAGAGTGGAGTTGTGCGTCCCGGTAAGTTCGGCCAAAGACTGGATGCGGTTTCGCTATTCCAGTTCAATGCGAACGCCGAGTTCAACGAACTCGGGATTACCACGGACAACCACTTCTTCGGGGTGGCGAGTCAGTTCAATGCGAATGAGCATTCACCACAGGGACTGGCTTTTCCCACATCGTGCCAGCCGGACAAGAACACTCCGCAGGACGTCAGCCAGGTCAACATGATCAAAATGACCCAGTTCGAAGCCTTGCTGGCACCTCTGCCTCCAGCGGCTCCGACGTCGCAGACCACAGCCGGGAAGACGGTATTTGAAAGCACCGGTTGCAACATCTGCCACATCGAGAGCTTCACCACGCAACAGAACGTCACCTTGCGCACGACGAATGGAAGCAAGACAGCGGTGATTCCATCTCTGAGCAATATTACGTTCTCGCCGTACTCGGATTTCCTGCTCCACGACATGGGGTCGGGCGATTCCGGCGGCATTCCGTTCCAACCGCACGGCACGGGACAAGCAGGTCTGACCATGTGGCGCTCGTCACCGCTGTGGGGCCTGTCGAATGTCGTGAAGAAAGCGGGCGGATTGATGCACGACAACAAATCTACGACCATCGATGCCGCCATTCGCAGACATGGTGGAGAAGCGGCAACCGTCGTGTCGAACTATACCGCGCTGAGTTCCACGGACTCCGCGAACCTGCTGGCGTTCCTGAATTCGCTGTAGAAGGAGCGGCAGTTCAAACTGTCAAACGACACAATGCCCCGTCCTGAGTCGCCACAAAGCGACGTTGGGATGGGGCATTTTTCTTTTTCGCCAGCGAATGAGAAACGCGAACGCGGACGCCGACTCAGCTTCTTTCGACACCATGGCGCAAATGCCGTTGGCCGATCTTTTGGAAAAGACGACGCAGCCGGTTCTGAATAGTTTTTGCGGCTGCCGTTACGCGGATGTCGCTATACAATGCGACGCATTTGCCGCAGGTACCGATAGGAGGGTACTCCAGACAGAGCGAGGTGACCGCGGCCGTTAGAGAAGAACCAGTCTTCGCCACTCTGCCGGGACATCAGACGAAAGTTCCCGTTTTGCACGCAATAGGGACAACGGATGCCGTCATCCTTGGGATGACTCTTCCATTCGATCAAGGGCATTTCCTTCCGGGATCAGAAAAGTTGGCAGGGGGATAGCGGCGATCGAGCGGCGCGAGACGTTCACTTGAGTTCTTCCGTGCTTGCCGACGGGAGACACTGGACCAGGCCGCTCCACCGATGAAGATATTCACTTTACTTATAACTTTCCCGTCTAGTTTTCGGTTGGCGGCCACCTTTCAGTAATACCGTGAATCCTGTATTTACGGCCCGGGCGTTAGGCGATGTGGGCGGTCGGCCGCGACGTGTCCGCTCGGAAGAGGCGCATGAAATCCGTCGCGCAGGTTTGAGCGGTCATTCGCATTCCCTTCTCATGAAAATGGACCCGTCACTTTTTCCACGACTTTCTTCTCAAACATTGAAGCGTTGAGCGCTCCAACTGCACTACTCAATACGGTTTCACGGGGCCACTCAAGAGGTTCAATTTAAATCAAACACAACTTCCAACAGGAGGAAATCTATGTCTACGCAAAAAGCAGCCCTCGGTGTTGCAACTCTCGCCTTGCTCGCGTGCTCGCTTCCGAGCTTGGCACAAACAAATAACCGAGCAGCCGGACATTCGCGCGCGGTGGAAGCCGCAGTTCCACCAACCGCATTCACAACCAACGCAAAGCTCGCACTCTCCTGGAATCCGTTTCAGGGGACAGTCCGGTCAAAGGGCGTCAAGAGCGTCAGTAATCCGTCGACGGGCGTCATCTGTATCACTCCATCCGTATCGCTGAACATCTCCAAGATTTATCCGCTGGTTTCCATTGAGTGGGGCGAGTCGTCGGGCAACGCGCTCATGGCGTTCTGGCGAGATACCTCCATCGACAACTTCGATTGCGGCGCCGGACTGCTTGAAGTGCAGACGTTTGACTTCAATGGCGGCGGTTCTCCGGTTGCTAGCCAAAGTGTTGCATTCGATCTGGTGATCGAATAAGTTCCGGCTTGGGTTGAGATTCGGGATGGCGGGGCGTGGTGTGGCCTCGCCATGCCGATCTTCTCAACGTCCTTTCGCGCGTTCCTTCTGGGCAAGGTGCTTCTATGCCTGCAATGTCTCGACGACGAAGAAGCGCGTGGAGAAGCCGTGGCATACAACACGATGCAAAGCTTGATCCCTTCGCGGGAGTAGTGGCGGCGGAGCGATTCGTCCTATTTCTAGAAGAGAGCGGGCTCGTGTAAGTGCATGATGACGGACTAAGATTTCATTTCGATGTCGATAAGTAGGGCGCGACGCCGAAGCGCTCTTGGCTCTCGCCCTTCGGCAGAGTACACAAAGGATGAGGCAACCCCAGAGTTTTCTCCTGCCCACGACAATCAAAAAGCGCCGACGCACGCTCGACTTCGCTCTCCCATCCGCCTGTAGCAAGGGTCTGTAAGGGTGGGCGAAACACCTATGAGGTCCTGCTCGTAGGGATGGGCCGCCGCCCCCTCCATTTTTCGCTGAGACAGCGATTACACGTTCGGGTCTCAGTGAGCAATTCTGATCAGCCTCTAAAAGCTCCGGATGGCAGACTGAATGGACCTTGGAAAGAGCGTTCGCACGAGTGATTAACCCGTCGAACCGCAGTCTCAAGGTCATGATCCCCGAGGAGACTCCAGTGGCGAAGAGCACGATTTCCGCAACAACGACAACTGCGACGCCGGTTGCGAAGAGCAAACGACCTTCGAGCAACCGGACTTTAGTCCAGCGCGCGCAGAGTGGGGACGGAGACGCTTTTGATGAGCTTTTTGAACTAAACAAGAACCGGGTTTACTGCCTCTGCTTGTCGATGACGAAAGACATTTCGCAAGCAGAGGATCTGACCCAAGAAGTTTTTCTCCAGGTGTTTCGCCATCTGACGACCTTCCGCGGAGATTCAGCTTTTTCGACGTGGGTGCACCGCATCGCCGTAAACACCATGTTGATGAAAACTCGTCGAAGAAAGCGCCCGCCCATTGTTTCGCTCGACGAGTTGCTTTCGCCAGATTCTTCCTCGCCGCGGCGCGAACTGGGAACACGTGATCCGAATTTGTCAAGCGCCATCGAACGTATGGCAGTACATCGGGCGATCGAAGAGTTGCCGGAAGGTTGCAGAACGGTTGTCCACCTTTATGCAATTCATGGATATCAGCATCACGAAATCGCGAAACTGCTTCAATGTTCAATCGGGAATTCTAAATCGCAGCTTCACCGGGCAAAGGTGAAGATGCGGACTATGCTGTCTCCAAAATGGGGCGCTAGCCTGTTGCGAAAGGCATCGCGCAGTCATGCCGGGGGCGATGAAAGCGTGGCAGCCTAGGAATTTCTAAAGTGTATAAAAGTGCACAGCTCACACCATAGGCCAAGCGATAGTCTGTGGTTGTTCTGAAATAAGGAAGCGGTCATGGGTTAGCGCCGGGAAGCCGACGTTGGACCCTCACGACCGCTTCAGTGTTTCCGCGAGGAATACGCCCGAATTCATGGCAGCGTTGAAAGGCAGAAACAAATGAGCATCTGGACAGTTTTGTTCGTAGTGCTGCTAATCGCTTGGCTTGGGGGTTTTACTGTGTTTCATGTGGCCGGTGGACTGATCCACTTGTTACTCGTACTCGCAGTAATTTCTCTAATCCTGCATTTTGTGATAGGTAGACGAACAACATAACGACCCTTTAAGAGCCTTTCTCATCTCTTGGGGCATCTGATAAAGGAGTAACCTAGTGACAACACTAAGACGAGTGCTATTGTGTTCGGTTCTTGCGGGTATGACTGCGGCGTGGGCAGTCGCGCAGGACTCCGACACCGATGCCAAATCAAAGGGCGAGGTGAGAAGCATCACCGGATGCCTGACCAAGGGCCCTAGTGCTAAAGAGTTCCGATTGACCGCCAGCGACGGAAGCAGCTGGGAAGTGCACAGCAACAACGCAGTCAATCTGGCGAGTCATGTCGGTCACACCATTAAGGCCAAAGGCGTGGTTTCGCATTCCAAAATGCACAACATGAAGGAAGACGCCAAAGACGCAGCGAAAGATTCCGGCATGAAGAGCAACAGTACCGAGCACGGTCACTTGAAAGTCACCAGCGTCGACATGGTTAGTGATTCCTGTCAGCAGTAAATGGTCGACGCATTCCGGGTGCGCAATGGACGGCGTGTGTAAACCCGTCCATCGCCATCTGTCTGGGATGAAGGATTCCACGTCACCGACGCACTGGACTAGGGGATTCAAACGCTATCCCGTGCTCCAGACCTCATCCCCGCACCAGACCTCATCCCCGCTGAACCAATTAATCAACCGAGGACTCACATTAGACTGGTACAACAAACGGGGCACTTCACATGCTCCACCTTCCCGAACAGCTTCCTGTTTGCTATGAAAGCGATCCGTCGTAGGCAATATTTAGACTGCCCAAACCGATCAGAATTGACCAGACCTTCAACCTCAAGGACTTTAGGATTCAAAGACTCAATTTAAGGAGTCGCTTGACGAGTTGTCCTTCGGGGGAGGCTCCAAGTGGCCCGCTTTTGATTGCATCGCACGCGACTACTGGCAACTGCTTGACGGTTGTCACGCAACATTTATCCGTGCTGAAGGGGGACCGGTTTGTGAACTCGAGACGTTGGTTCTGTTACCTGTTGTCCCTATTGAGGATCCACAGTCCAAACTGCGTGAGCTGTAATCCCGGGGGAATTTGCCGGGGTGAGATCATGCGCAAGCGGCTTGAGGATTTGCGCTGAGCTGCGGCTTCCGAAATCGTGCGCTTTCCAGCAACTTCCCATCGGGTAACACCCGTCTTGCGACGTTCGGCAATCAGCCATCCTATTGAGGTGGAGAAGGATCACGGGTGAATTTACTATGAACAGGTTTGTTTTGGTTGTGGGTTTGGTTGGGGCGTTGCTGTCGACCGCTGTTGGGCAGGCTCAGAAAGGTTCGACAAGCAGCATGAAGAGCGTCATCATATGTGACTGCCAATAATGCGGCATTCAAGCCGACTCCAATGGGTGGGGTTTCGATGGCAACCACTTGGGGTGACCCGGAAAAGGGCGCTCACGGAACGTTCACGAAATTCGAGCTGGGGTACGACGCCGGGATGCACACGCACACCGCCGACGTCTGGATCGTCGTTGTCAAAGGAGCGTATCTATACAAAGATGAAGCCGGCGACAAGCGAGTGGGGCCAGGAGATTTCCTGCGAGTTCCTGGCGGCCACAAGCATTGGAGCGGCGGGGACAAGACGGAAGGTGCGCTCTTTTACGAGGAAGCGTCCGGGAAGTTCGATAGCATACCGGCAAAATAGGATGCCCGAAAGCTTCTGATCGGCTGGCCGCCCGAGGATCAGGCGGCTTTTCTTCGCATCCCACGAAGCGGTCCCTCGGTGACCTTGTCAAAGTGACACCGACACGAACTTCTTGTCTTTTCGACTGAAGCCGGTTGGGTATAAGTTTGTGGTTCCCGCGTTTTGTAGAGTGCGCAAAGGCCGAGGACTCTTCGCCAACCGACCTGCGACTGGAGATAGTGCGCCCGCGCCGTATACTAGGCGCTCGTGAACCTGCATCCACAGGCTGTCAGGCTGGTCCTCGATCATGGGCTCCCGGTCGCGGTCGACGTGATCAGCGGGAGCATGACGCCCACGATCGAACCAGGGACCAGGGTGACGGTCGAGCCGATCGCCGAAGACCTGCACCCAGGCGACATCGTTCTAATCTTGAGCTCCAACGAGGCCGAATTGGTACTCCACCGAGTGATCCGCCTCTTCGCGGTGGGATGTCAGCATTTCGTCATTCACCAAGGGGACGCGCAGAGCTCTGCCTTCGGCACGTGCCTGCGCGAGGCGGTCTTAGGGCGGGCGGTTGGATTTCCGCTGACGCCGTCGCGCGCGCTACCCACTTTGGAGGAACTCGACCCGGCGGCGCTCAGACGGTTCCAGCGACAGAGGCGCGTCTCACTGCTCTACTCCCTCGGCCGCAGAACGGTGTTCAGGTTGCGGGTCATCGATCCCGCGCTGGCCCGCCGCCTAGTGCGCATGTACCGGGAACTGGCCAGCAAGGTGATCGGATAATCTTCGAAGTCTCTCTATCCCGCGAGGAGATGGCGGATCAACGAAAAGCGGATTCAACTGATCTAACTTAAGGCGATTTCAGGCATTGACCGGTCTGCGGCCGCTTCTCAAGGCTGGAATTCGCAACCTAGAGCGCGAGACGAAGGTGAGCCATCACACGATTGATAGAATCTTGAAAGGAGAGAACGTTCGCCGCAAGACGCTTGCCAAGATCGCGAAGATCCCCGTACGCATGAGACTGCAAATTGAAAGGCGAAAAGGCTTGTTGACCAAAAGTCGCGACGGAAATTTCCATTTTAGGAAGATCAACTATTCGTAATGAAGAGATACCAAGGGGTCCACTTGCGTGGCCCTGCGAGCTGGGAATAAGGACGCCGTCAGACCAACGATCATGACCAGAATTGCGACGACAGAAAACGTCCAAGGGTCGATGGTTGAGACACCCCAGATTTGACTTGCCATCAAGCGCGTCACAGCGCTGCTTACAGCCAATCCTGCAACTGTGCCTGCAAGAATTAGAGTCAGTCCTTTCTTAAGCACCATCCGCAGAACATCCTCTCGCTGAGCTCCCATGGCCATTCGGATTCCGATCTCGTGGGTCTGCAAAGAAACCGTGTATGCCATAACGCCAAAAATACCAATTACGACTAGCAACAATCCTGCGATACCGAACGTTCCGAGAATGATTAGAGTGAATTGCGGTCCTGCATAGTACGAACTCTTAAGAATGTTTTCCATTGCTCCGAGTTCAGCGATGGCAACTTCTGAATCCACGTTCGTTATCGTACGAGTCAAACTTGGAAGAACCAGATTTGCATTTCCCGCCGTCCTCACCATAATCCCGCGTGGCCCCGTACCACTGACCGTATGAGGAAAATATACTTCTGGTCTTGGTGCATCCTGCAAGCCCGTGTTCTTCGCATCCGCGATAACGCCGATTATTTCGAAGTATGCATCTCGCGGCCAATCTGTTGCCCATTGTTCAAAGGTTGTGAACTTTATTCTCTGACCGATGGGATCGTCGTTCCCGAAATAATTGCGTTCGAACGTTTGATTGATGACGGTTACATGTCGAGCTAACTCTATATCACTTCGCGAAAGCAGCCTGCCGCGAAGCAAGTGGCGGCTCAAGGTCTGAAAATAACCTTCACTGCACATATCGAATGTAGTGCCCCAAGGCTCGGAATGCGTCTTTCCCGATACTACAATCTCGCTCCACCCAGAAGAGTATGGAGGGAACGATGTAGCCTCAGTAGAAGCAATCACTCCTGGAATGGCTGCGACTCGGTCAAGTACTTTCTCAAAATAGGCTCTTTTCTCGTCAGCAGTATCGTATCGACCCTCGGGCAGAGACAGTCGCGCATATGCAACACTCGTGGGACTGAAACCGATGTCCACTCGTTCAAGAGCCCGAAGCGTACGCACCATGAGCCCTGCACCTGTCAACAACACAATCGACAATGCAACTTCAACCACGACCAGAATAGAGCGCAATTTTCCACGCTGATAGCCACTACATCCTCCCTTTGAACTTCCTGCAAGGCCGACGTGCAAGTCGCGGCTTACCAGATGGAGAGCAGGCGCGAGACCGCAGACAAAGGTGGCAAGGACCGAGACTCCCACCGCAAGCAGTAGCGTCGCTGATCGGAGTGATATAGACACTTCGGGAGGGATCGTATCAGGCGGAATCGCGACTATCATCCCCTTCAACCCGAGAAAGGCGAACAGACATCCACCAATACAGCTTGCAGTTGCCAAAAGGCCGCTCTCAACCAACAATTGCCGTACTAAGCGAGAACGTGTCGCGCCTATCGAAGCACGGATTGCTATCTCCTTTTCCCGCACGGACGCGCGCGCGAGCAGGAGATTCGCGACGTTGCTGCAGGCAATCATAAGCACTATGGACACTGCTGCCACCATCGCAAGGAGAGTTGCTTTGAATTGCCCAACAGAGTCATCCCTCAAGGAATTGACTACTATCCTGTAATTGGCACGAAACCAAGCCGGATAATCCTTTTCCGACAGTTTTGCAATTGCACCGAGGTCAGAGGAGGCAGCTTGGAGGCTGACGTTCCGTTTGAGGCGTCCGATGGTCAACAACTCGTTAGGTTGAACGCCAAATCCACTAACGAAAGTTGATCTGTTTAGGTCAGTTGGAATCCAGACTTCACAACCGCCGAACCGGAATCGCGGAGGCATTATGGCCACCAATGTCCTCGGTACTCCGTTGAGATCTAGCCAAGCTCCTAGTATCTTCGGATTTCGATTGAAAAGACTGGCCCAAGCTGTGTCACTCAACGCAAATGCGGGGGGTGAATCAGGGTTTCCATCTTGTGGCGTAATCTGTCGGCCAAGGGACGGCTTGATTCCAAGTAGTTCAAAAGTATTTCCGGTCACCCAACAGCCAAGCAGTTGTTGAGTGGGCACCCCGTTTCCCCTATAGCGGACGTTAAGTAGGCAAGCGCAGCAATATCTTCGAATGTGTGGTTTTGTTCCCTGAAACCCAGGAATACGGGGACCGGAAAACGCGTAATCGATCCGGCGGTAGCAGTATCAAAAGAAATCGAGGGAGTTGCTAACCGATCAGCGTTCTTATACGGGAAAGGGTTCAGCAGAACACTATCGACCACGCTACCAATCACCGTCACCGCTCCAATGCCCAACGCCAAAGTCAGAATGGCGATGATCGTAAAGCCAGGATTCTTCCCCAGCATCCGCAGGCCGTAGCGAAGGTCGTGCCAAATGCTCACCATGTTTGCGACGCTCCAAAAGGACGAGAGGCCTGATTGAGTTCTATATCCCTTGAGGGATTCTATGGCAAGTATTCTTGTCGGGCTGGCTGGGGGTTTTGCAGTTTTGCCGTTCCTTCCTTCCACCCCCCTCTGGGTTTGACGGGGTGGTATATACGGACGGCAAAATGAAGTGCACCCATGTAAAGCGGAGGCAGGCTCTGCCGGAGGGCAACCTGCCAAGGAATAGCCGACTGGAAACTCATCGCAGCCGATGAGCACTGGGGCGGCGACACGAGTTGCCGCTCCCGGCTTTGGCCGAGTCTGACATCGGATCGATAGATTTCCTCATGCCTCAAAAAACTCATGCTCGTCTCTTTCCCAGGGCTGGCAAGGGTCGTAAGCTTCGTTCGAACTCCAGCGGCGGACGATAGCCCAGCGCCGAATGTAAGCGCTGCTGGTTGTAGACTTTCTCCAGAAACTGCTTGATCAAAGCCTTGGCTTCCTCGAGATCGCGGTATTCGGTGCGGTAGACTTCCTCGTATTTGAGAGTCTTCATGAAACTTTCCGCTCGGGCATTGTCGTAGGGCGTTGCCAATCGGCTCATGCTGATCCGAATGCCGTGTTGTTCGAGTTGTGCGGTGTAGTCTCGCGAAGCATATTGCACCCCACGGTCGGAATGATGGACGAGCCCAGGCCGTGGGCGGCGTCGCATCAGGGCCATACGCAATGCTTCCAGAACAAGGGCGGATTCCAAACTGCGGTGCAAGGCCCAGCCCAGACAGCGTCTGGAAAATGCGTCCAGCACAACGGCCAAGTACACAAACTCCCATTGCAAGCGGATGTAGGTGATGTCGGCAACCCAGAGCTGATTGATGTTGGTCAGCACCATGCCGGCGGCCACATTGGGATAGATCGGCAATCCATGTTTGGAGTCGGTGGTCCCAAGCAGGAACTTTCGCCGCCGCACGCACAGTAGATTGTCCACTCGCAGCAGTCGCAAGACGCGCTTGTGGTTGATCGTCCAACCCTGGCGCCGTAGTTCGGCATGCACCCGGCGATACCCGTAAGCCGGACACCGATCTAGAACCTGGCGAACGCGCCGTCTGTCCCCAGGTTCTCCGAGATTTTAAGCGAAGTATCGTTTACTTGGTTAGCAGGTTATCTTGACAAAGGATGCCGATGCGTCTGGCCCATCTGAAGTATTCGTTGGATTCGCTCGGGCACTGCAATCGTCATTCGAGGCCTGACCGCCAATCTGCTGAAGTGCTGCTCTTGCGTTCTGCAACCCTCGTCTTCCTCATCCTCTTGACCACATGGCGTCGCCAGGAAGCCATGCAAGTCCCCCGAGTCGGTAAATGCCAGACCGACGATTTGACCATGAGCATTGATCTTCCCCGGATCGACAGCAAACAACGAAGAACCCGGAATCGCCAGGGCATTAAGATCCCGCACTACACCGTTTTGCCAAACGAAAACCGTGCAGTCTCCATTGGCCGAGCAGGACTGCCCCGCCACTTGCCCCTTATCGTTAATGCTGTTGCCGTGAGACTCGGCCGTGTCGGGAAGCGTTGCCAGGATCGTCGCCACACCGTTCTTCCACAAAAAGGCGTGCTCTATGCCGTTTGCATCGCCCTCCGTACCCGTCACTTCCCCTCTGTTGTTGATGGCATCAGGCTCAATCCCCAAGTCAGCAACCGTGATATCGATTGCCTTACCGTCTTGCCATAAGACCGGGTGAAAACTCGAAATGCAGTCAAAAGTGAATCCTGCCGCTTGTCCCTTGTCATTTATGGCGTCGACTTCCCCGTGCGTGTCGCCTGGAATGGTTGGCAACTCGTGGATACTGCCCTTTTTCCATAGTGCGGGCTTGACCGAAAAGGAAGGGGGGCACGCGGTGTCAAGCTGTGATGTTTCGGTGCGCCCGACCACTTCGCTTCGACTGTTAATTCGATTGCGACTCCATTGGTTCCCCCCAGTGTGGGCAGTGTTGTGATTACTCTACCGTTCCAAACAACCGGAAGGCAGATAAGGAAATCTCCACAGAAATTTTCCCCTAACGGGTCCGCAATCGAAGTCTCGGAAAAACCAGCAATCTCGCCGCGGTCGTTGATCGATAGTGCCAGACTGTAAGGCACCGGATCTGAACTACCGAGCGTGCCGAGGTCGGTCATGACTCCCATCACGCCAAAGGAAAGCGTGCAATCCAACATCTCCCTCAGTGGTCGAAAACCCGACCACCCATCCTTTGTCATTCACACCGAATGCTTGGCTAAAGGTTCCGCCCAAAGTTCCCAAGTCTGTGAGTGTGTACAGAACAGGAGGTCCGGATTGCTTGGTACCCTGGTCCTGTGCACTTGCAGGAAGGTTAGTTATTGACAACAGGGTGATGATCATCAAGCAGAGTAAAGTGTCACGCCTCATTCCTGTCGTTGGTTTCATGATGCCTCCTCAAAGGTAGAGCTGAAAGCCCAGGGTAAACGTCTCTCGGTTTGGTCCTGTTTCTATGGCTCTCGATTGAACGCATTTCCGATCCTTTGAGAATGCTCGACCGCCTCACCCCCGTGTGTCGAGATTGACAGCGCTTGGAATGATGTCACTGCACGGCTGATCTGTTCTTTCGTCATCAGCTTCGACAGAATCCTAAGTCTTTCGCTTGCGCGCTGCTCTCCTCCCGCCTGCGCTGCTTCGTACCACATGTAAGCCATGACATAGTCAAGCGGTACACCCTGTCCTTGCTCGTAGAGATAGCGCGAGATCAATTTGGGCGCGCGGGTCCCCACTGTGGGCGGCCAGTTGCAGCCAGTACACAGCCATTCCGTAGTCCCGAGATACACCTTTCCCGCTGAAATACATCCACGCAAGGATCTGCTGGCCGGGGGCGTAGCCACTCTCGGCGGCTTTTCGAAACCACTCGGCTGCCTGGGCGTAATTCTGTGCAACGCCTTTACCCCGAAAATAAAGTGTGCCCAGGTTGCATTGCGCGACAACATTCCCGCCTTCGGCAGCGCGCCGATACCAATCCACGGCTTGTCGAATATCCTTGGGCACTCCACGACCGTACTCATACATGACGGCGAGATTGTTCGCTGCGGTGAGGTCTCCTTGCCTCGCCGCAGCAGCGTAATAGTCAAATGCTCTTCGATAGTCTTGCGGCACACCTTTGCCGTTTTCGTAGAGATAACCCAGAAGCGACTTCAGCTTCGGGCAACCCTTGTTCGGCGGCTGCATGGAGGAATTTGGCAGCTTCCCCGTAGTCCAACGAAACACCTGTGCCGGTCATGTACAAATGGCCAAGTTGGTAGTTGGCCATCGCATCGCCCCGTGCAGCGTGGCTGCGGAGGTTAGCAACGTCCAGTTTGACATTCTGCGAGTAAGTTGACCGGTTTTCACTTTGCTGGGCATCGACCGCCAAAAGGCAGAGCCATAAGAGAATCGGGCAAGTAGTCAACGAAAATGGACGCGAATACATCAGATGTCCTCCGCTGAAGCAAATCTCGCGAAGAAGTCCTGCAAACTGGACCGCAGAACCCTCGAAAGTTCGCCAAATTTGGCGGAGTTTTCTCGGAACATCAATCCAATGCGAGTGACTTGACGCTGACATATCGCTGACACGAGCGGAACCCCCTGATGGCACGCTATTTAGAGGAATCGGATTCTGGCAGTTTCAACGAATTTCTGATGTAGAATCACAGAACTTCCCCCAACGGGATGGGGCTGCCCCCGATGGGTTCCAACACTAGAAATCCAGGAATCGTTCACTTCGGCGATTGCGTTTTGGACTTGGATACGGCGGAATTGTGCCGGAACGGGACCAAGACCTCGCTGCAGAGTCAACCCTTTCAAATCCTGACCGCGTTGCTGGAAAACCCCGGACAACTGGTGACCCGCGAAGAATTGATTAAGAGGTTGTGGCCGACAGGAACCTTCGTGGATTTCGATCAGAGTCTCAATAAGGCAGTTGCCCGTTTGCGAGAGGCTCTTGGGGACAATGCGGAAAACCCTGTCTACATCGAAACGCTATCGCGGCGGGGCTATCGCTGGAAGACTCCGGTGCAGTGGAAGAAGCCGGCCACCCCCTCAGAATTACCCGATGTTCGCTATGAGTCTGCCGCCGGGTTTCAGGCCGATCTGAAGCAGGTAAAGCACGATAGTGAGATCGGTAAGATCGTTGTCAAACCAACACCGCCTGACGAAACGTCGAAACAGGGTAAGCTTCGAGTTGTCCTAGCCGTTTGCATAGCGACCGGCATGCTGGCGGCAGCTGGAACTTGGTACCTGCGCTATGGCAACAAAGCGCAGATTGATTCCATCGCCGTGCTTCCCTTCATAAACGGAAGCGGAGATGCCAGTACGGACTTTCTCAGCGACGGCATCGCGGAATCTCTGACCGACAGTCTCACTCATGTACCGCAACTCAAGGTGAAGTCTCGCCGTTCTGCCTTTCAGTTCAAGGGAAAGAATGTAAGTCTGCAAAAAGTCGGCAGCGAATTAGGAGTATCGGCGTTAGTGAGCGGGCGTGTAGTGCCGCATGGAGACAATATCGAAGTAAATGCTGAGCTTACCGACGTTCGGGACAATACTGAAATCTGGGCGCAGCACTATGGTGGCAAGAACATGGAAATCGTCTCGCTGCAACAGCAGATTGCGGGCGACATCGCCGAGAAGTTGCGTTCGAAGCTTAGCACTCCTGAAAAGCAGAGAGTCACCAGTCAAGGCACACAAAGTCCAGATGCCTATGAGTTGTATCTGAAGGGACGTTACTACTGGAACAAACGCACGGTTCCTGACATTGAGACTTCGATCTCCTATTTCGATCAAGCCATCGCCAAAGACCCCGGCTACGCTGTGGCGTATTCTGGTCTGGCCGATGCCACTCCGTATTACCTATCTATGCGCGCCGGACCGAGCGAAAACTATCCGAAGTCGAATGCCGCTGCTCGTAAAGCAATAAATTTGGATGCGACCTTGGCTCGTTCCCACGCCGTTCTGGGAAGCAACGAGATGGAGTTCGACTGGGACTTCGCTGGAGGCGAGGCCGAATATAAGAAGGCTTTCGAACTCGATCCAACGACGCCACGGCTCACCATTGGTACGCAAACGATCATCGGCCGGATTGGGGGCAGGGAGCAGGAGCTCTTACGGAGGCCAGAGCTTGCGCACCAGCTTGATCCGTTGTCACCGATCACCAGCATGGTGGTCGGAGGTATTCACATCTGGGCAAGACGTTACGATGAGGCCATTGTCGCCTGCAGGAAGTTGGCAAATGAGAATCCGACATTCGCCCCGGCACACGACTGTTTAGCCAGTGCTTATTGGGGCAAACGGATGTACCTGCAAGTCATTGAGGAATTCAGGGCCTATGATCAGCTTTCCGGCTACCGAAACGAATCTGAATTCGCTTCCGCTTTGGAGAAAGGATTTCGCTCAGGGGGATGGAAGGACCGCTGAGACCGAAGCCATAAAGACGCTGCAAGTCACGACGTAAGACTGAGTTACGGGTCTGCATTCCTTATTGCCACTCTTTATGCAGACCTGGGAAGCAATGATCTGGCTTTCCGGTGGCTCAACATCGCTTATCAGGAGCACGAGTGGCGGCTGATAAGTCTGAAGACCGAATTCACATTCGATTCCCTGCGGTCCGACCCACGGTTTGTCAGAGATGATGCGGAAAGTGGGCCTGCCGCAGTAGCGAAAACCAACAAGCTTTCTCAATCAGCCTTGTCGGGAATTCGTGTCCTTTCGGCAGGCCTGCGTAATCGCAAAATTCTAAGCGGAATTAGATAGGGGGATGGTCCGCTCCAAGGTTTCGCGGTAGTTCCACGGCATCCACTCCGCCGGCTTAGTCTCCACATCCTGAGCATGGCGCTGCAACTCGGTCAGGTAGTCGAAAGAGTTGGTGTCGCACAGCTGACAAGTGTGAATCAAGCTCATGAAGAGATCACCCACGTCTGCCCCATTCAGCGTCCGATAGAACAAGGAGTTCTTCCGGTGAAGAACAGCCCGCTTCAGTGCGCGCTCGACGACATTATTGTCTAGCGGCGCTCCGGCTTGCCGGAGAAACAGCGTCAAAGGTCGCCAGTGTCGCAGTAAGTACGTGATCGCCTTGCCCAGTCCCGAGTTCGGCTCGGTCTTACTCTCGGCGAACTGCGCTTCCAGCCACCCGTGCAGTTTACCCATCACAGGGAGGCTATGCTCTTGATGAAACTGCAAGCGCTCTTCCGGTTTCAGTTCACGCTCGCGCGCTTCGGCTTCATGACCATATACCTCGCCCAGCATCTCTAGAACATAGCGACATTGATGGGGAAAGTTCGCCGCAACTTCTACGATCTGTCGCCTTCCGTGCGCCAGGCAATTTGCCAGCAGAATCTCCACGCCCGCAGTCAGCTTCGGAACATTGCGGGAGAGCGCGTCACACATTTGAATGGGCGGAGCCAAGTGCCGGGCACGGTGCTTCAACACGTCCGCAAGGTTCTCGCCGGCATGCTGGCGTCCGGTAAAGTACAGCGCAATCTTTCTACCCTGGCTGGTGGACACGATGCCGCTGGTGAATACACCCGTGCGCTCGTCCGACGGTTCGCGCGCAAGATGTAACACGCGCATGCTGGTGTCGTCGTTGTGTACTACCTCGCCCTGCGCCGCCTGGCGGATTAACTCGTCGCGCGCCGGTTTCATTAACTCGGCCGCCTCTTCGACCACTTCCCATTGCGTCGCTGCCGGTAACGGAATCCCCAGCTGACCTTGGAGTTGTTCCAGCCGATAGAATGGGGTTCCGCTGCCATACTTGAGTTGCGCGATCATCGCTGCCGCGGTCTCGTCGTATTTTTCCGCACCTACTCCTTCCGGTTCTTGTGCCGTGTACACTTGCCCGCATGCACCGCAGCGCAGCCGTTCGAGCGAGTAGACGGTGGCCGCCAGTGGCGTCTGGCCCACGATCCGCACCAACACTTTCGGATCTTTCTGCCCGTATACGTTGCCTTTTCCACACTCCGGGCAGCGATCTCCGTGCTTCAACTTCGCATGTGCAATCGCAATCTTCCGCGAACTGACAAACGCCTCGGCACCATTGCGCCCATGTCCGGGTGATGAGGAATCGTTGCTCTCCGGCTCAGTCCCCGTGCCTTCCGTTTTTCCCAACACGGCGCTGGTCTTCTCCGTGTTGCGCGGCCGCACCAGCATCGCCGCCAGCGCATGCAAAGCCTCCTTGAGCTTTTCGTAATCGTCCTCGCTCAACGGCGCTTGCCGCGCTCCGTCCAGCACCCGGTCCAGTTCGTCCAGATTTACATCGACCCGTCGTCTGGCGGTTTTCATCCTCGCTCCATGAGCAGTTCGCGAAACTGCTTCGTCAATGGATATCCCAAAACATCTTTAATCGATCGGTTCGGCACGTAGCTATTCGATTGTTTCCCTCGTCCTGTCGTCTTGCCCAGCACCACCCAGTTGGCCGCACGGTAACAGGTTCCGCGGAATCGTTCCGGATCCACAAACGTCTCCAGAAAGTAGATCGGATGTCCGTAGATCCGCTGCCAGTCCGCGGAGATCCGCAATGCTATGCGACCCAGGATATGCGACGCCAGGTGTTCCACCTTGACCCAGGGCAAGATTAAAAATCGCGTGTTGTAGGCGAGCAAGCGAACATTACGACGGCGCGCTTCGGCGTTCCAGCCGATGTAGCGGTCGCGACTGCCCAGATGGCGCGGGGCCGAGGACCATGCCAGGCAGGCGATCGGTCGCCCTTGTCCCATCACCAAGTACTTCAAGTGTTCTCCCACCGGTTGCTCGTAGCCGAGGTAATGATGTTCCTCCAGCAGACTGTTCCACAACGGCTCTTTCCCGGTGCGACGAACCAGTTCGAACTCCAGCGGTTGGAGATGGCCCAGACGGCCTGCGATGGGTGTGGTATCGATCCGCACCGGCTCCGGTCTGGCTCGATTCGCCAGCGGGTTATTCCGTACGTAACTCACTGGCGGCAGCTTGATCTGGCCAGCACGATCCAGCATGAGTAACAGGCCGCGGCACACCATGTCGCGCAACGCTCCATTGGCCTGGCGCCACTGCCAGGCTTCACAGAGCTTGGTCGAGAGTGTGCGGCGGCTTTCCTGCGGGTGCTGCTCGATCAGTGCGCGTATATAAAGGATGTCTTCCTGGCTGATCTTCCGGCCCCGATATCGGAACTCAATCGTCATCGATCCGCAGTATGAACCGGTTTTTCTTGGAACACAAGGGGGACGCTGTGTTTTTTTTCGTTGTAAATGTTAATTACTTCAGCACGTTCACTCGCCGCCACATCGGCGCCGCTCGTACCCGCGACACATCGCCCGCCGCCATCAGCAACTGCGCCTCATAGGCTTCCAAGGGCTTGGCTGCTTCAGATCCTTCCGGCCACCACACGAAGGTCCCCTTCGAGAGCCGCTTTTGCGCCAACCAATATCCCTGGCCGTCATAGCTGAGGAGCCGGATTGACGTCCCACTGCGGCTCCGAAACACGAATACACAGCCGGAAAAAGGATCCTCTGCGAGTTTCTCCTGGCAAAGTCGCACCAAAGAATCAATCCCTTTTCGTCCGTCGACTCGCTCGATGGCAACCAGCACGCGCATCTGCGGCATGAGCTGAATCATCTCTCGGTTTCCCGCCAGGCCCGCAGCAGGCTCATCCAATCGGGCGATGAGGCAGCTTTCCACTGAATACGCACCTTGCCCCCGCGCAACGACTCGAACTCGATCAAGCACTCTCCCTGCATCTCTGAAGGTGTCGCGATCAGTTCGACAAATGTCGGCTTGCGTGCTTTTCGTCGGCGATGGGAAACTCCGCCGAGCCGTTTCTTCAACCCCCCATAGTCCAGCCGCAGATGATGCGCGACGGAATACGCACCGTGTTCCCGGGCCAGTTCCACTGCGGCTTGCCATACCGAATCCGGCAGTCTCTTTCCACGTGGTTGGCTGTTACGAATCTGATCCAGTTGGAGTTGTAACTGCGCGATTGGCTCAGGAATGACTGCTGTGCTCATGCGTTTCGCCCTCGGCCGATCTTCGGCCGCTCAACGAAAGTAGCAGGGCCAGTTAGCGGTCGTCACGCATGCTTGCCGAAAACACACTTTATTCCACGGGCATGCGACGTTCCGAACTGTGCCAGCTGAAGGTTGAGGACATCGACAGCAAGCGCATGATGATTCGGATTCGCCAAGGCAAAGGCCGCCGTGACCGAGACATTCCGCTGAGCCCGAGATGACTGGAGACCCTGCGCGTCTACTGGCGCTGGATGCAGCCCACAACCTTTCTGTTTCCGGGGACGGTGAAAGGAATACGCGCCGACGTGCCCATCACTCCCAACGTGGTGTGGTTGGCGTGTCAGCATGCTGCCCGAGCGGCGGGCATCCCCGAACACCTCAGTCCACATTCGCTGCGCCATAGTTGTGCGACTCACATGCTGGAAGCCGGTGCCGATCTCCGTACTATTCAGTTTCTGCTTGGGCATGCCAGGCTGGAGCACACTCTGGTCTACCTGCATCTCTCGCACAAGCATCTCCAGGCAGTCCCCAATCCGCTCGATGCGCTGGAAGTTTCCAGCCTCGAGGGCGTCCCACGTTCGCGGAGGCTTAAGAAATAATGACTCGGCCCCTCCTCGAGGTGGCCGACATTGTTCGCGCCCAAGGCGAGCGCTTCATCCAGAATAATTTCCGCTGGATCCATTGGGCCCATCGCAAAGTCCTCCGTGCCATCGCACGCTGTCGCACGGCGGCTCTGGGCGGGCATCGCGACCAGTGCCCTCGCTGCGGCTATCGCGCCCTCTCGTTCAACAGTTGCCGCAATCGGCATTGCCCAAAATGCCCATGCGGAGCCCGCGATAAATGGGTCGCGGCTCGCCAGAACGAACTCCTGGCAGTCGCCTACGTTCATGTTGTCTTCACCCTGCCGCACCAACTTTCCCAACTCGCCCTGCAGAACAAGCAGGTCTACGACCTCTGTTCCGCGCCAGTGCGGAAACTCTTCTGGAAGTAGCCGGCGATGCCAAACATCTGGGCGCCGACATCGGATTCCTCTCGGTACTCCATACCTGGGGACAGAACCTGCTCGCTCATCCCCACGTCCACTGCGTGATTCCGGCAGGAGGTCTGTCCCCGGATCATACCCACTGGATTCATCCCCGCTATCCATTCTTCCTTCCCGTCCACGTGCTCAGCCGCGTCTTCCGCGGTAAGTTCGTCGCCGGCTTAAAGCGACGATTCCAGCAGCGCCAACTCACTTTCGCCGGATCTCTCAAGCCGCTGGAAAACCAGAAGGCATTCCGCTCCTTCTTGCGTCCACTCTTCCGCGAGAACTGGGTCGTCTATGCCAAGCCACCCTTCGGTGGGCCTCATCATGTGCTGGGCTATCTCGCCCGCTACACCCATCGCGTGGCCATCACCAACCACCGCCTCGTAGCTTTCGAGCACGACCGGGTTACTTTCCGCTGGAAGGATTATGCCCACGGAAATAAGAAAAGAATCATGACGCTCACTTCGCAAGAGTTCTTGCGCCGTTTCCTGCTCCACGTCCTGCCCCGCGGCTTTGTTCGCGTCCGCTCTTTCGGTTTCCTGGCCAATCGCCCGCGCGCCACACTCTTGCCTCTCTGCCAGCGACTCCTGTTGCACAACCCAGAACCTCAGTTCCGCGCAACTGGCTCAGCCTCCACCCCCATCTCCTGTTTCCGTTGTCCAAAATGCGCCACGCCCATGATCCTTGTCGAAAGACTGTCGGCACTTACTATCTGGACACTAACCTCAAGGAGTCCAACCTTTGATTCTTCCTGATGGTCCGCCCATTCCGCTCCACACCTCAAGAGTTCCTGCTCTTTCGCCCGGTGTGTCTCTGCTCGCTTCGATTCGTTGGAGTTCAGCGCTCCGCATCCTGAAAATCCCTTACCCTCTCGACTGCACACTGATGTTCAGCCCTCTGCCCAACTCAGTTACCCTCACAGTCAATCCCTGGAGCGGGAGAACAAATCTCGAATCGCCCAAGCAAAACCCATAGCTGCACCGCGTCCGCCGCGCCAGCGGCTTCATCCACATCCCCCTATCGCAAGTGCCCCGGCGGGTAACACTCGTATCCCCGCAAAAGTCTCGCGCCGGCGCACTTGTCGATAGGGCCCTAAGCCCCCGCCACCCTTGGGGGTGGTTGTATGAGCCAGGAACTCCTTCAGGGTCCGCGGTGATTTCGATGGTCGTGCAGCACTAGAATCTGAGCACAGCCTGCTCGGCAGCTAAGGCCGCAATTTCTTTGGAGCGTTCCTGCCCGACCCTAAGCATGGCTCCGGTATTGGCGATTGAAAAGATGGTGGCGGGATTGTCCTGAATAAGGATCAAAGCCTGACCCCGATGGAGAGATTGTGCAAGTTTCGCCGCCCGGGCCGAGCCAGGTTGAATTCAACACGTGAAGGTGAGCATGAAAGGCCAACCACCGAAGAAAGCCCCCAAAGACAAGCAGGAGAGCAAGAAAACCAGTGGCAAGCCAACGCCGGGCAAGTGGGAGGAAATGAACCGCAAGCAACGGCGGGAGATGATGCGCCAGATGCAGAGCGAAGATCTCAACCTGGAGGTGGTGCATCCTCACGCTGCGGGCATTGATATCGGCAACGCATCCCACTACGTAGCGGTACCGCCGAGCCGCGATCCCCACCCGGTGCGATGCTTTGGTTGCACCACCGCCGAGCTGAAGACGATGGCGGAATGGCTAAAGCAATGTGGGATTCGTTCGGTCGCGATGCAATCTACGGGAGTCTATTGGATTGCGGTCTACGAGATCTTGGAAGAGGCGGGTCTCGAAGTGTATCTGGTGAATGCGCGCGAGACGAAGAATCTGCCGGGGCGGAAGACGGACGTGCAGGAGAGTCAGTGGTTGATGAGGCTGCACACTTACGGCTTATTGCGGAATTCGTTTCGCCCGTCGCAGGAGATTCGCACCCTGCGGACGTACTGGCGACAGCGCCACGATCTGGTGCGGAGTACCGGTCGCCATATTCAGCGGATGCAGAAGGCGCTGACGCAGATGAATATCCAGTTGGCCACCGTGATCAGCGACCTCAGTGGGGTCACAGGGCAGGCCATCGTGAAGGCGATTCTGGATGGGGAACGCGATCCCCGGGAACTGGCGGCGTATCGGGATTGCCGGGTGGAGGCCAGCGAGGAGGAGATCGCGCAGGCTCTGGAGGGCAACTGGCAACAGGATCAGCTGTTTGTCTTGCGGCAGGAACAGGCGGGATATGAGTTTTGCCAGAAACAGATCACGGAGTGCGATCAGCAGCTGGCACAGTACCTCGCGCGACTAAAGGATCGGACCCAGGGGGCCACTCTGCCGGAAGAGACCCGCAAGGGACGGCGCAAGAAGAAGAAAGGCAATCCACAGTTTAACTTGCGGGAAGAGTTGTTTCGCATGACCGGTACGGACCTGACCCAGATCGATGGCATCGATGTCATGGCGGCGATGACGGTTATCAGCGAAGTAGGATGGGATATGAGCAAGTGGAAGACCGAGAACCATTTTGTTTCTTGGCTGAAGCTGTCTCCGGACAACAAAATCAGTGGGGGCAAAGTCATTGGGAAAGGTCGCCTGTCCACCAACAACCGCGCCACCACTGTCTTAAGGATGGCGGCCACTACTCTACGGGAGAGCGACAGCTATTTGGGGGCGCAGTTCCGCCGATTCCGGACTCGGCTGGGGCCTCCGGTGGCGACCAAGGCCATGGCCGCCAAACTCGCCCGGCTCATCTACCGCATGCTGCGCTACGGAATGAAATATGTGAACCAAGGAGCCGAGTTCTATGAGACACAACACCGCAAACAGCAGCTCATCCATCTCAAGCGAAAAGCCGCCCAGCTAGGGTTGCAAATCATCGAAACTGCTGCAGCGGCTTAAAACCACGAATGGCAGTTTCGGAGGGAGTTCCTGGAGAGA
>CAVUSL010000008.1:0-33850 GCA_963744055.1 uncultured Acidobacteriota bacterium
CAAAGCGCTCTTGCTTTGCTTGCGAAAGAAAAGGTCAAACTATGAAAAGCGAATCGCACGCAATCGGATCGACGTTACTGACCGCAGTCTTAGCTGTTGGGGGGGCATTCGCCCAGAAACCTGCTGCTCTCGCAGACGATGCGGCGCTGCGGTACTGGGCAGCATTCTGTCAAATGCAGGACGCGGCGATCAGCGACCAGGACGCTAAAGACTTGAATGCCGCCCTCGATACGATGGGGCGGCTGGACTTCTCAAAATTCAAAAACTTGATTCAGAAGAACACGCCGGCGTTGGAAACGATGGCGCGTGGCGCTTCACTCTCGAATTGCGACTGGGGACTGGACTACGCGCTTGGAGAGGACACTCCCGTTGAATATGCGAGGAAGGCGTCGGCTCTGGGAAGGTTGAATCTCTTGTATGCGATTCAGCAGTTTCACTCGGGCAATAAAGACGGTGCTATTCGTTCCCTCGCTGCGGGAGTACGGTTCGCACACGACGCAGGGAACGGCGGATCACTATTTGCGACTCTCGTGGCAAAGGACCTTCTCATGCTCCATCTCACGGCAGTGGGCGACGGAGTACGCATGGGGGAGCTTTCCGCGTCGCAACTATCGCAACTGCAAAATGCCGTGGCGTCATTAGGCGATGGCCTTGATTGGCCTGGCGCTGCGCGGCGAGATCTGGAGGCGTTACGGACGAATTACGCAAAGGATCAACAGTCCAGTGCTGCCCTGAACCGCATCATCGCGTCTTATACCGTGTTCCTCAATGATCCGTCGAGGTTGCCGATTCTCACAGAGGCGATCCATAGTGCTCCGCAAGATCTCGCGAATGTTATTCCGAATCCGAAGCGGGTGCTTGAGCAGAAACAAGAACTGGCGGAAAGGCTTCAACAGACGCGCGGGCTATTGCGGTGAGTGCAGTGCCATTTTCAAACCAGAAGGGGGCTGGCCCAGTTTTGCCGACAATTTCTGTCGTCCCTACGGGACTTGTTCCCCTTCGTGGTTGACTACCCAGGGCTTGCGCCCTGGGCTGCATTCTTTCGCCGCTTTGCGGCTGGAGCCCACCGCGGCTTGCGCTTTGCGGCTGGCGCTTCGCCGCTTTCGCTTCGTGGCTTGCGCACTGCAATCTCACCGCATCGGCTTTTCGATCCTCCGCTGCTTACGGATGGTAGAGCTCGGCTGGAACCGGATTTGCACCGATTGCGGGAGTCTCCTGGCCTGTGACTAGAACCTGGCCGTTGGTCAGAAGAGTTGCTGTCGCCAGGACGCGGCTGGAGTTGGTTGCCGCGTTGAAGATGAAGACTCCCGAGGCCGGGTCGTAAAGTTCCGTCATATCCAGCGACAGTTGAGCGATCGCTTCGACGTTGCCGCCGATGATCAGAACCTGTCCGTTCGACAGGAGCGTTGCGGTTTGGTTTTCGCGTCCGTTATTCAGAGAGCCGGTCGCGGTGAACGTCCCCGCAGAGGAATCGTAGAGTTCCGCGGACGTCAGAAAAATGACTCCACCATCGTTGTCCCCACCCGCGACGAGTACCTTGCCATTTTGCAGGAGCGTCATAGAGTGTCCGGAACGCGCGGTGGTGAGCGAACCGGTGAGGCTGAAAGTGCCAGCCGTGGGGTCGTAGAGCTCGGCCGAGGAAAGCGGGCCCGAAGTCAAATTACTGCCACCCGCGATCAGGACCTTTCCGTTGGTCAACAAACTTGCGGGCGCCGAACGCGGTGTGTTGAGCGGTCCGGTAGCGGCGAATGTCCCGGCGACCGGATCGTAGAGTTCGGCGGACGAAAGCGTGGAAAAGGTAAAGCCGTCGTTGCTGTTTGAACCTCCGGCGACGAGCACCTTGCCGTTGGCCAGAAGCGTCGCGCTGTGACCGGCACGGCTGGTGGAGAGGGACCCGGTCGCGGTGAACATTCCGGTGGAAGGGTCATAGAGCTCGGCGGTGCTGAGGGTGGGAAATCCACCAGGGTTGCCGGCCTTGTATCCACCGGCGACGAGTACCTTGCCGTTGGCCAGAAGCGTTGCGGATTGGCCGCATCGCGGCGTCGTCAGCAAGCCGGTGGGAGTGAAGCTCGAGGTGGAAGGATCGTAGATCTCAGCCGTGCCAAGCACAAAGTTACCATCTCGGCCACCCGTGATCAGCACCTTGCCGTTTTGCAGGAGAGTGGCCGTGTTGCATTCGCGAGCTTCATTTGGCGTCCCGGTATTGACGAAGGTGCCGCTGACTCCCTTGATGGTCAGCGTAGCAGTGTTACTGGTGACGCTGCGGCTGTAGTTATCGCTGACAGTCACGTAGAACTGTTCTCCGTTATCGGAGGCGGAGAGAACCGGCGTCTTATAGACGTTGCTGTTACTGGCGCTGATGGGAGCGCTGTTCTTGTACCACTGGTACGTGAGGATGCCACCTCCACCGGCGCTCACCGCAAAATAAGTTGCGATGCCGCTTCCGACGTATTGACTCGCAGGCTGAACCGCAATGTACGGGGCCTGCGGCAAGATGGTGAGTGCCAGCGTCGCGGTCGTGCTGCCGCCGGTGTTTGTCGCCGTGATGGTGTAGTTCGCCTGCGCGGCCTGAGCCGCAGGCGTCCCGCTGATGATGCCGGTGGCAGAGTCCAGTGATAATCCTTGTGGCAGTCCTTGCGAGGCAAAGCTGGTGGGAGTACCTCCGGCGCTGCTCCAGCCAGGGACATTGGGCGTGATGGCCGCACCCGCGGAGTAGACGGCTGGATTTGTGCTATAGGTCAAGCCGGAAGGCGCGATGTCATTGACCGTGATGGCGACGCCGACCGTGGAGTTGCCGCCTGCATTGGATCCGGTAACAGTGTAGGTCGCCTGTGCCGTGACTGCTGACGGCGTGCCGCTGATGACGCCTGTCGTCGTGTCGAGGGATAGCCCTGCGGGCAAGGCAGGTGCGACGGTATAGGAAGTCACCGGACCTCCGCTGTTGCTCGGTGTGTCTTGCGTGATCGCGGTGCCTTTCGTGACGACTATTGTTGCAGCGGAGTAAGTCAGCCTGGGCGGCGGAACTCCCTGAGTCGAGGAACCGCCTGACGAACATCCAGCCAGGAAGAGAAGAGCGACCAAGAGTGGGATGGCGATTAAGATCCTGTGCGCTCTTTTTGGAGAAGGTACGTGGATGGTGTTACTTAACGGTTGACAGCCTGGCGGCATACAAACCTTCTGATTGGAGTCTGAGTTACCGGGGGAGGTTCTGTACAGACCGGCGAGTATATGCTGATTCGGATCAGGAATGAAGGTTTTTTCGGACAGCCCACCTCCTCTCTTACGGTTGTAGTTGAGACAAAGTCCCCATCCAAACCTCGCCAGAACGCACGAGAGTGGATGGGGATTTTACCTTGCCTAATCAGCCGTCAGCGTCTCAATCGCGCCTTCAGGTGTTATGAGCGACCGAGAAGCATTCCCTTCTTCAGTCCTTCGTTGGGCGGCTTAGGTCCTAACCAGACGGAGAAGAGCATTTCGGCGAATGCTGGACCAACAATTGCCAGTTTTTCTTTGCCGTCCATCTCGAAAGACGTGCCCGTGCCGGGGACGTAGGTGAATGTCAGCTCTTGTCCTTCTTTTACGGCGTCGAGCGCAGCGAAGAAGCGATCAATGTCGGGCTTCAGGGCCTTGGCGGCGTCGGGGGTGTTGTTGGCGAAGGACTCAGTGAATCCATCGGTGAGCTGAGCCTTGCTTACATCGCGGACGAAGTGCATGACGATCCGCTTGGGTGTGTCGGCCTTGAGGATCGAGCCAGGGTTGGTAGATTTTTGCGGGACGTAGAGTCCAGCGACGTAGACCTTGACTACAAACTTAGTGCGCAGGCCCATGCCGTTGAGCATCAGGGCTTGGCTGCCGATTTGAGCGGTATCCGGGAGAGTTACGCCGTTGAGGGTGCCGGCACTGAGAGGGATGGATGACAGGCCGAGGACGAAGGCGAGCAACATGGCGAGTGGGCGCATGAGGCCTCCTTTGGATTGTTCGGAGGCATAGCGTACATCCGGCCGGGGCAAGGGGCCGTGATTGGGGTCACTCAGGAATTGCAGGGGGCGGGGGGAGGTTGATCGTTCGCGGTTCGCTAGTCGGGTTCGATTTCGGGCAGGGCGCTGTTGGCGCGGAACTGTATTTCCGGATCGGGCGGAACCGGCAGGGGAATCTCGACGGTGCCCAGACGGTTGCTCATCTGATCCTGCAGACCGAGGCGCAGCGACGTGGCTTGCAGCGGCACATCGATTTCCTGCTGAATGCCGAACTCTCCCTCGGCGGTTTTGGCGAAATCAGTGGCCGGGAGCTCGCGCGTTCCCGCGCTGGAGACGCCGGTCAACATGCGCCCTTCGCTGTTGAAGGAGGTAGCCATCAGAATCAGCGTGTTTTTGTACTTTGAATATTCGAGGGGAACGAAACGCAGTTCCGCACCCTTCAGCGTGTAATCAACAATGTAGTGCTGCACTTCGACGGGAGTGGACGGAGCGGGCTTCGAAGATACCTTCCTGGATGGCGCGAGGATGAAACCACCGATCTTCTCGGGATCCATCTTTGTTTTGGATCCGACGGGCGAGACTCTCACCGAGAACAAGACCTGCCGAGAGAGCGGGGTGCCGCGCTGCATGGCGACGGCACGGGTTCTGCGGGCAAGTTCTGCGTCGCGCTCCGATGCGTGCAGATCGTCCGCGTAATATCCCTGGCGATAGTGGAGCGTGTATCCCTTTTCAGCGAGTTGCACTTTGATCTTGCGGAACTTGCCGTCGAAGACCTTGTTCGCGGGCTTGTAAGAGAGGGTGTAGTAGTTGGCTCCCTGCTCGGCAGCGGTGGCGATGGCGTCGCGAATTCCGTTGGTATTGAAGAAAGCCTTGCCGCCCGTAGCAGTGGCGAACTGCAGCAGCGTGTCGCGTTCGGATGCAACGCGAGCCAGGGCCTGCATGTCCGAGGGGACGGCATCGACGGGAGCGATGAGGCTGCCCCCGGAAACATCCTGGGGAGTGATCGAGGCGGGACCGCCCATGCCGCCGGGAATATCTGCGCTCAGGCCGGAACCGATGAGTCCGCGGACGTCAACCGGGTAGATGGCGATCTGCGAATCCGCCATCAGATTGGTGACGCGCTTTATTTTGTAGGTGTAGTTGGGATTGTCGAGTGCCAGGTTGTTCGAGTTGGTGGTTGCTGTCAGCGAAATCGGGAACGAGCCCGAGAGCCAGACGATGTTTTTGCGGCCGCGAATTCCAGAGAGATAGCGCGCCAGCAGCATCATCGATTCCAGGGTGATCGCCGAACGGTCCTCCGTATCGGTGACGTCTTCGACGGCTTGCGCCTGCTGCAAAGCGCTGGCCAGGCCCTGAAATCCGCTGCTGGGGCCTCCCTTCGCGAGATCGTTGACCGTGTTCACGTTGTTGATGTTTCCCGAGGTCGCGACCTGCCAGCGAGTTTCCTTCGGAACACCTCTCTTCCCATTCACCGAAGCAACCAGGACGTTTTCGTCGGGAGTGAAGCCCTGAATGAGCCGCAGATGCGTGGTCGTGCCAAGACTCATTGTGCACAGCGCGAACTGCATGTTCTTCGGCTTGGATTCGAGGAACTTGATCAGTTGCTGCCGCGCAAAAGCCTGGTCCTGAGTCGGCGTATTGAGCATGTCGAATAAGACGAGGGTGACAGCGCCGGCATCGGGAGTGCGGGCCTGGTTGGTGAAGACGTTCGGGGATGGCTCGGAAATTTTGGAGGGAGCTGGGGCCGGAGCAGAACTCGCGCTGGCCTCCTCCGGGCGCTCGTCGTCGGTGAATTCGCGGAAAGATCGGACCTGTTGCGGATTGCTGTCTTCCGAGACTTGAAAATCCTTTTCGGTGAGGCCCTTGATGGGATGGCCTTTGGAGTCGGTGACGACCACGTCAACCAGTACCGTCTTGGTCGTGACGCGAATCGTAGCCAGACCTTGAGACTCGGGCGTAGCGGCGGCTGCGGAATTCGAAGAGGCGGCGGTTTTTGCGTCCGCGGCGCTGGCCACTGTATCTGCCGATGTTGATTTTGGCGAATCGGGTTCGGCGCCAGCGCTGAATATGTCAGCGTCTGGCTTGGCATCCACACTGTAAAGATCGGGCAGATTAGATTTCAGACTGGCGGATTTCGCCCGTTCCTCGTCGCTCGGTGGCCTCAGTTCGTACAGCTCAAGGGAAGCATTCTGCAGGACTGCCACTCCGCGCCCGTTGGGGGAGATCGCGTAATTCCGACCGGCCATCATCGCAGGAGCTACGGTAAGAGATAGCAGTGGATTGCCGCTCGCGGTATCAAAGACCTGCAGGTCCTGCTGGAAGACATCGAGTTGGGAAGTCTCGGGCTGTAACGCGCTTTCCTGTTCGGCCTGGATTCCGGCGGTTGCGGGAGCCTTCGGTGCGATCTGAAGCGAGCTGACGGCGAACCGGCCGGCGTCCGTGGTACGCGTGACCACCGGGAAGAAACGATAGCGGGGCCAATGTTGCTGCCAAAGGCGGCGTCCGTTGAGAGTGTAGGAGGTGACGCTGTAGTCGCAGTTCGGAGCGGGACAGCGGCCGATCAGTACCGAGTTGTTGCTGGAGTAGAGGACGTTGGGCTCGAGTTGCGAGCGGACTCGGGCCAGATTGTGACGCTGCTTCTGGTCCGGGCCGAAGCGGAGCAGCCAGATGTCGTTCTTTTGGACGAGATCGGTGTACCCGGTGCTGGCTGCTGTCATGTCGGTGAGTTCTGCCAGGGGAAGCGTTCGCTGGGGAACCAATGTTTGCGCATCCAGGAACTGGGCCACGAACTTCGGCGAAGATTGCGATTTTGGATCTGGCGCTTCTGCCGGAACACGCGTTTCGATCACGATCTGACGGGCATCAGGAGTGACCGTCACCCAGAGCAGGTCGGCTGGTGACTTCAGCAGAAGCTTTTCGTGCAGATTCGAATCGATGCGGTAAAGATCATTGCCACGGCGAAGCAGAAACTCTCCATTGCTTAAGGGCCACAGGTAAGGTCTGCGATCGTGAAGGTGCCAATCGGCTTCTTGCACGACTTTGCCGCCCGGTACTTCAAGGATGGCGGCATGCATCAGGCGGTCTTCGTGTTCCGGCGGGCATTCTGGAAGGCGGCGCGAGAGTTTCTTCTGATCGAAGGTCAGCAGGACATGGGTTTCGTCAACGAAGTCGAGAGTGACAGGCGGCTGATTTTCCGAGTTGCGATCCACGCGCGAGGGCGGATGGTATCCGATGGCGGATAAGTCGACCTGCGCTGAAGGGATAGGAGGCTTGATCTCTTCCGCATGGAGCGGGAGAAGAACCGCGCCAAAGATCGGAAGTAGAGCCTTGCAGAGCCAATTCGAAAAAACTACCGACTTAAGGTGCACTCTATCCTCACTGCAAACTGTGCCCCGGCACAAGCGGTCGATTCCGTGCAGGCCCAAACAGGGGACCTTAGTCTTGTCCGAGCATTGTAGACCAAGGGCAGGATCGGCGAGGGATTCTCCGCACAATCGTTCCCGGACTACTCTCTCGCGTACGGCGAAAGGCGTTTCATCTCATCGGCCATCGCGGTCAGGCGTTGGATCGTTTCGTGAGGAATTCCCACGGCTTGCGCCGTGGGCTGCATTCTTTCGCCGCTTCGCGGCTTCCCCTCATTTCCGATCAGGAGCGCGTTGCCATGCCTACTTTCAGCGGTTCCAGGTGGGCGGTGAAATGGCGGAGGAACGGGGCTTCGTAGGTCAGGTGCATCCCCGCGATATTCGCCCGGTTCTTCCAGACTTCGAGGATGACTTCGACTACGTAGTCGATGTGGCTTTGGGTGTAGACGCGTCTGGGATCGCGAGGCGGACCAGGTCCATTTTCGCCGCGCTAGCAAACATGAGCGTGCCAATTTCTACGCTGCGGATTCCGCCTTCGAGGTACAACTCCGCTGCGAGCGCGACTCCGGAAACTGCTTCGGAGGAATGTGCGGCAGGAAGGCGCGCGCGTCCAGATAAACGGCGTGGCCTCCGGGCGGCTGAACGATAGGTACGCCCTGGCTCGCGATGTGATTTCCGAGATAGGCGGTCGAGGCAATGCGGTAGCGAAGGTAGTCTTCTTCCAAGGCTTCCTGCACGCCGATGGCGATGGCTTCAAGGTCGCGTCCGGCGAGGCCGCCGTAGGTGGGATATCCCTCAGTGAGGATGAGGAGATCTTTTTCCTGCTGCGCCAGCAAGTCGTCGTTCGTGCACAGAAATCCGCCGATATTCGCCATGCCGTCCTTCTTGGCGGACATGGTGCATCCATCGCCGTAGCGGAACATTTCCTGCGCGATCTCTTTCGGAGTTTTGCTCTCGTATCCTTTTTCGCGCAGCTTGATGAACCATGCGTTCTCCGCGAAGCGGCACGCGTCGAAGTACAGAGGAATGCCGTGACGCTTGCAGACCGCGCTGACTTCGCGAACGTTCTGCATGGAGACGGGCTGGCCTCCTCCGGAATTGTTAGTGACGGTGAGCATGACGAGCGGGATGTGCTTGCGTCCGACGCGCCCAATCAGAGATTCGAGGGCGGCGACGTTCATGTTGCCTTTGAAGGGATGTGTCGAAGCGGGATGCTTCCCTTCTTCGATGACGAGGTCGACGGCTTCGGCTCCAACGAATTCGACGTTGGCGCGGGTGGTGTCGAAGTGCGTGTTGTTGGGAACGACGTCTCCTTTTTTGCAGGCGACTCCGAAGAGGATGCGCTCGGCGGCGCGGCCTTGATGGGTGGGGATGACGTGCTGAAGCCGAAGATGTCCTGGATCGAGCTCTTGAAATGATCGAAGCTCTTGCTGCCGGCGTAGCTCTCGTCGCCTTCCATGATGCCGGCCCACTGGTGGGTGGACATGGCTCCGGTGCCGGAATCGGTGAGCAGATCGATCAGGACATCGTCGGCGGGGAGCAGGAACAGGTTGTAGAAAGCGGCCTCGAGGAGATCCTCACGCTGCTGGCGCGTGGTCCAGCGAATGGGTTCGACGCTCTTGATCCGGAACGGCTCGATAATGGTTTTGATGGGCATGGAAGTGCGTTCCTCGCGAGGGACTGCGAAGGCATGTACTTTTCATGCTATCGGGCTGGGCGATTCCGGCTGTGATTCGTCGCACGTGGGGGCGTGCGTCCGGTCGCAGACTAGGGGCACGTCAACTGCGCCGTCGCCGTCACCTGACTGGTGCTCTGCGTCATTTGCGAAAGCGCGATGCTCTGATCCTGGGTGCGGTGGCCCAGAGCGTGAATGTGCCCGTCAGGTTCATGCAGGTCGCTACGCCATTGGAGTCGATGGTGAACCCGGGAGGCGGGGTGGGAGCGTTGATCCATGGAGGAGAGTTCCACCAGAGAGCTTCGACCGGCGCGGATTGGGTCATCATCCCCCCAGAGTTGCCCATGGCCGCAAATTGCACCTGACCATTGGGAAAGTTCACGGCATCGGCACTAGCGGGGCTGATCGTGATTGACTGAAGGCCATGGTTGGAACTGCAGGAAAGTGATGCAGCAGCGAGGAGAGAAAGAACCCCGTACGGAACGAGGAACCGGAATCTCGGCATAGTCGCCTCCACAGATCAGGGGCCGTGGTCCCATCAATTCTAACTCTGATGGATGCTGGTATTTCCCGAGGCGGCCGGGAATATGCGGCCGCCCCGGTCTACTCGTCTAGCGCCAATCGTCCCGATCGCGGTCATGATCGCGGTATCCGTTGCGGTACTCACCGTAGCCGCGGCGGTATCCGCGCTCGTAGCCATCACGGTACGCCTGCTTGTAGTGGCCGTGGTTGCCCATCCAGTGTTCATAGCCGCGCGAGTCCTCCCAGTCGTCGTTCTTGAATTTGAAGCGGCGGCCGCGATCGCGATCGTTTTGACCCGCATTCATTCCGTCGCGCAAGCCGTTCCTGTATCCGTGCTCGCGGGCTTCGTCGTGCCGGTTGTAGTAGCCGTCGTCATCGTAGCGTTGCGCAGGCTGACCCCACGCTACGCTGCCCATGGGAACCGCCACCGCTGCCGCAAGGATCGCAATGCGCGCTGTCCGCCAATTCAGGATTTGCCTCATAGTCACCTCCGACGAATGTGGCACTTGTATAGACACGAGATTTGATGCGTTGTTGCGGTAGGGTGATGTATCTGGAATGCCCAGTGATCTGATGGGCTTGGCGGCGATGCAACGGGTGCAACTTTTGGGCGGGAGGCGTGTTCCGCGTACTTCAAAATCTTCAACACAGGGGACACTGGGGATCACAGAGGGTGTAGACTCAAACGTTTTCGGCGAGGCGACGGATATGGATATCCAACGGGTAGGAGTGATTGGCGCGGGAACGATGGGCAACGGGATTGCCCATGTGTTCGCGCGCAGTGGACACAACGTGACTTTGTGCGATGTCGAACAGCGATTTCTCGAACGGGCGGTTGGAACGATTTCGAAGAATCTGGATCGCGAGGTCGCGAAGAACAAGATCACGGTGGCCGACAAGGATTCGGCGCTGGGGCGGATTCAGACGGCGACGGAGCGCGCGAAGCTTGCGGATTGCGATTTCGTGATTGAGGCGGCAACGGAAAGATTCGAGATTAAGACTGAAATCTTCCGCGACCTCGATCGGCTGACCCGGCCGGAAGTCATCCTCGCTTCGAATACTTCTTCGATCTCGATCACGAAGCTTGGCGCGGTGACGAAGCGTCCAGAGAAAGTGATTGGGATGCACTTCTTCAACCCCGTGCCGGTGATGAAACTGGTGGAGGTAATCCGCGGGCTGGCCACATCGCAGGAGACGTTCACGGCCGTGCGCGACCTAGCGGTGAAGTTGGAGAAGACTCCGGTCGAGGTGAATGACGCTCCGGGCTTCGTTTCGAATCGGGTGCTGATGCCGCTGCTGAATGAAGCCATGTACGCGGTGATGGAAGGCGTGGCCACGCCCGAGGCGGTCGACGAGGTTTTCAAGCTGGGGATGGCGCATCCGATGGGACCGCTTACCCTGGCAGACTTCATCGGCCTCGATGTTTGCCTCGACATCATGCGCGTGCTGCAGACTGGCTTGGGCGATCCGAAGTACCGGCCGTGTCCGCTGCTGATCAAGATGGTCGATGCAGGATGGTTCGGGCGGAAGAGCGGGAGAGGATTTTACCGGTACTAATCAGTTGTCAGTGATTAGTTGTCAGTTACTGAAAAAGCATGGCGAAAGATGCGTGGGTGTATTTGGTCGCAGCCGCTCTTGGGATTGCGATTGGGTGTGCGGACGTCGCGATAAACGATCTGTTGTTTACTGCTCTGCTGGTGTGCTCCAGTTGTATCGCGCTCGGGATTCTGCGGCCGCGTCGGCCCTGGCGTTGGGTCATCATGGTGGGGCTTTTTATTCCGCTGACGGAAGTTGCCGGATATCTATTGCTGACTGTAAAGCCGTCTCGGGCCCAGGTGTTCGGATCATTTCTAGCCTTCCTGCCCGGCATCGCGGGAGCTTACGGCGGCTCCGTTCTGCGGACGGTGCTGGAGAATTTGAAGATGGGCAAATAGGTCGCCTCCCCTGCTCGAATGAATTCCGTCTAATAACAGCCATCTTGTTCCAGAGCAGCGTCCTCAGCCAGCATCCCCTTCCGCCCTCTTTCTACCATTTTTTGTAAGTTATTGGCATCAAGCGGATTAGCGATATTTGTACATACAAAATTGTGCTTTAAAGTGTCCCTGCAGGAACACTTTCCGCTTGTAAGCCGTCGCCCCAACGGTACCGCCAGGCACCCCCGGCGACTCCCCTCAAGAAATTCTGCGGCCGGTCGATCTATATCTTCCGTGAAGGCCTCGTTGACTTGAGGTAACGGAGCCGGATCCCAGACTCGGCCAGAGAAACCGGGAGTCTGGGGTCCGGCATCTGCTCTTAGGTATCGGCTAACCAAAAAGTAACTCCCGAATCCACAGGATTGCCGAGTATGCTTGCGGGCATGGGTGTAAGTGTCACCATGCTGGCTTCGGGGAGCCGCGGGAACTGCGCAATGGTTTCCAGCGCATCCACGAAGATCCTGGTGGACGCGGGAATCTCCTGCCGCGAGACATTCAAGCGAATGAAGTCGCTGGGCGACGATCCGCATTCGCTGTCGGCGATTCTGATTACCCATGAACACTCCGACCATATCTATGGGTTGGCAACGCTGGCCAAGAAGCTATGCATCCCAGTGTTCATGACCGGAGCCACGTATCAGGCGTGGCAACGGGCGATGCGGGACGACAGTGGCGCGCGGCCGAAGCTGGAGCGCTTCGAGCAGTTCGAGTCGGGCCACACGTTTCAAGTCGGCGATATTGCAGTGAAGCCGTTTACCATTCCGCATGACGCGGCGGATCCCGTGGGCTTCACGTTTCGCGCGGAAGGAATCAAGGTTGGAGTCGCCACCGATCTGGGATATATCCCGGTGAGCGTGCGCGATCATTTGCGCGGCTGCGATGTATTGATCATGGAATCGAACCACGATGTCGAGATGCTGCGGGTAGGGCCGTATCCGTGGTCGGTCAAACAGCGGGTCATGAGCCGCGTAGGGCACCTTTCGAACGTGGCCCTCGCGGATTTCTTCACCAGCGACTATGATAATAATGCAACGTTTGTAGTGCTGGCGCATCTCTCTGAGCAGAATAATCATCCGGAAATCGCCCGGAGAGAGGCAGAGAAAGCGCTGGCCACGCGAGGTGGGTTGTTCACGAATCGCGTGCTTTTGGCGTCCCAGACCGAAGCTTTGGAGCCGATTCGCCTGTAGTTGGGCTTCACGTGTTTGGCTGATTTTGTATCCCCCATGAATCAGCAGTGCATTGATCCAATCGTAGGCAAGATCCTGGCAGGCTGGAGATACGACATTTCCGGGCTGGCGCCAGAGATGCGCGAGGACTACGAAGATCACTTCAAAGCCTGCGAGCACTGCCGCAACCGCCAGAAAATTCATCGCATGATCGATGTGGGGCTGATCGCCCTGGCTTCCGTTTCTGCTGGAATTTTCTTGCTTGCTTTCGCCGTGATTCACTACTTGAGCCCGCGGCATGCCCTGTTGCTGGAGATTGCAGCGCTGGCAGGATTCGCTCTTTCCGCAGTGATCTGGCTGGGCGTGGCCGTCGCGACGCCCGCGCCGGTGACCGTAATCGATGCTGCCAAGCACGGCGCACGGAAGGTGCACGACCGCTTGCCGGAGGAGATCCGGCAACGCCTGCCGGAAGAGCTTCGCATCAAAATCACGGGGACGTAGCCCCAATGTCTGGGGCAAAACGGGCTCGGATTTCTACCTCATCATTTTCGTTTTTTTTCCTGTTGCTGTTTGCGACGGCGCTCGTGTCTGCGCAGACGGATACCTCCGCAACGATGCAGCACGACCACGAACAGCAAACGCAAGCGGACCACTCGATGCCCGGCATGCAGATGGATGAGCAGAAGGACGCTCAGTTGCCCTCTGCCCATGAGGGATCCGGCACATCGTGGCAGCCGGCGTCCGTGCCTGGGCATGAATGGATGTGGATGCGTGGCGGATGGGACGTGATGGCGCACGGAACAATCTTCGCCGACTATAACCAGCAGGGCGGCCCGCGAGGAGGAGGCAAGGCCGAGTCGGTGAACTTTGCCATGCTGATGGAACAGCACAAGCTGGGATCGGGCACGCTGCTGTTTCGAGAGATGTTCTCTGCGGAATCGCTGACGTCGCCGCATCCCGGATTTCCAGAGCTGTTTCAGACGGGTGAAACATATCATGGCGAGCCGCTTATCGATCATCAACATCCGCACAATGTATTCGCAGAACTGGCCGCTCTCTACACCGTGCCGCTGAGTGGAAAGATTTCGTGGGAACTGTACGGCGGACCGGCCGCTGAGCCCGCGCTGGGTCCAGTGACTTATCTGCATCGCGCTTCTGCGGCGGAGTTACCGCTGGCTCCCCTGGGTCATCATCTGCAGGATTCCACGCACACCAGCTTTGGAGCGGTCACTACGGGGTTCGTGATCGATCGCGTGAAGCTGGAAGCCTCGACGTTCCACGGACGCGAGCCGAATGAAAAGCGCTGGAGCATTCAGCTGGGATCGCTGGATTCATGGTCCACGCGGGCGAGTGTGGCGCCCGGACGCAATTGGACGGCGGAGTACAGCATTGGACGGCTGGAGCATCCGGAAGCGCTGGAGCCGGGCAGTCAATGGCGGCAGACAGCTTCCGTAGAATACAATCGGCCACTCGCGGCTGGGAACTTGGCCAGCACGTTCGTGTGGGGACGCGTTCACAAAATCGATGTCGGAACAAACCTGAATAGTTACCTGCTGGAATCGACGCTGAACTTTCGCTCGCGGAATTATGCGTTTTCGCGGCTGGAATTAGTGGATAAGGACGAGTTGTTTCCCCTGGCGGCCACGCATCCCGCTTACCGGATTGGTGCTTACACATTCGGTGGCGTGCGAGATTTGATTCAGGACCGGGCGTGGCAGCTGGGTCTGGGCGCGGATGTTACGTTCTACTCGAAGCCTGGCTTGCTGGATGCAACGTACGGAAACAACCCGGTTTCCTTTCAAATCTTCCTGCGCATGCGTCCGGGAAAGTCAAAGCACATGCATCACCAATAGCAGCACACGAAAACAGTATTGCTTACGATGATTCCAACGTAGAATAATCCCCGCGTCTCCCCCGAGTGTTTCAGCGAGAATAGTCCATGGTGGCCGCATTGAAGATGCTGCGTGCAGTACAGTGGGCGATGCTGGGGAGCATCCTGTTATACGCGGCGCTCGCATTCGCGATCCACCCGGGCGCGCGGATGTTGGACCCGGCTGTAAGTTACCTCTTCACCACGATGGCAGTTGCGCTCGTAGGCGTGATCTTTGTGGTGCGCCGAACGCTGGTGTTCCGCGCCGAAGAAAGCCTGGCGACGCAGCCCGAGAACGCAGTCAGCCTCAATCACTGGAAGACCGGTTACATCGCCACGTACGCTTTGTGCGAGGCGCTTGCATTGTTCGGGCTGGTCGAGCGGTTTCTCGGCGCCGCCATACCGCAGAGCATGCTGTATTTTATCGGTGGCTTTGTCTTGATGTTCTTCTTCCGGCCGAGACAGCCGGAACTTACTCCCAGCACACAAAACCTCAGCTAGTCGACTGACCTCAGGGCTAAGGCGGGGCATGAGGGCGCCTTTCGCGGCGCGAGTGATGTTGCACCTACCCAAGTTAGTTTATTTTTTTGGTGATATTTGTTGGATCAGGACTGGCGAACTGCTTACCCGCCGGCTTTCAATTCCGTCAGAACCTGCTTGGCAATTTCTTTCAGCGTCTCGAACACCCCGACGCCTTGGAACGCCACTGCCTCGACTACAGCTTCATTCTTCTTGCGGAGTTCGGTGGTCAGCAAATCGACTGGCAGGATATTGGGCAGGTCGCGCTTGTTCAGTTGGAGAACGTACGGAATCTTGTTGAAGTCGTACCCATGCTCCTTCAGGTTCGACATGAGATTTTCGAGCGCTTCGACGTTGGCGTCCATGCGCTGCTCCTGGGAGTCCGCCACGAAGACGATTCCGTTGACGCCGCGCAGAATCAGTTTGCGGCTGGCATCGTAGAAGACCTGTCCGGGAACCGTGTACAGGTGAATGCGAGTCTTGAAGCCGCGCACCGACCCGAGGTCCAGAGGCAGGAAGTCAAAGAAGAGAGTTCGCTCGGTTTCGGTCGCGAGCGAGATCATCTTGCCCTTCTGCTGGTCCGCAGTTCTCTGATAAATCACCTGCAAATTCGTCGTCTTACCGCCCAGACCGGCGCCGTAGTACACGATCTTGCAATTAATTTCTCGGGCTGCGAAGTTGATGAAACTCAAAGGCTTTCCTTAACGCGGACACTTCCCTCTGGGACTTCCGCACGCCACATGTCCTAATAGGAGGCTCGCCGATTTTATATCACATGGGGGGTACCCCCCGCAGGTTACTCAGGTGACCCCTAGGGCCAAAACCGGGTGAACTGTCATTAAACGCATTCCTCTGCGCCTGTTCATTGTAAGCGAGCATTCCGCTCCGCTGCGCGTCGGCACGATCGAGGAACTCTGGCTGATTTCGTAGTTTCCACAACGCCTTCCCCCTGGGCCCGGGGGGTGCCGGGAGGACCCGCGCTTGTCTTACGCCGAAAGGCACTCCCGGAGGTTGCCGGGATGATGAGTGAAATGATTCCATAACAATGTCGGCTCCCAGGCCCGAGTAGACTTTGGAGGCGCAAACCAACCAAAGGGCTCGGAGGAAAGGAGCCGAACATGCTGATTATAGGTTGTGACTATCATCCGGGCTTCCAGCAAATTGCGTGGGTGGACACAGACACGGGTGAACTGAGGGAACAGCGCCTGGCACACCGGGAGGAAGCCGAGAAGTTCTACGTCGAACTCAAACAACAAAACGCGGTCGTGCGAGTGGGCATGGAGTCCAGCGGGCACTCCCGTTGGTTCGAGCGTTTGCTGCACGAGCTGGGGTTTGAGTTGTGGATCGGAGATCCCGCAGAGATTCAGACCAAGCGGGTGCGCAAACAGAAGACGGATCGGCAGGATGCGCAGCTCATCATGCAACTGATGTTGGAGAACCGCTTCCCTCGGATCTGGGTGCCGGACGCAGAGAATCGCGATCTGCGGCAACTGCTGTGGCATCGCCATCGCCTGGTGCAGATGCGCACGCGAGTCATGAATCAGTTGCATGTCGTGCCGTTGAACGAAGGCCTGCGTCGCAAGAAAGCATTGTGGCGGCCGGCGGGTCGCAAGGAACTGGAATCGATCGCACTGGCGCGGTGGGCCAGCCGACGGCGACAGGACCTACTGGACTTGCTCGATCGACTGACGCCGAAGATCCAGGAACTGACGCGAGCCGTGGAAGAGGAAGTGGAGAAGCGTCCAGTGACCCGACTGCTGATGACGCACCCCGGAGTCGGGCCGCTGACGGCACTGGCCTACGAGTTGGTGATCGGAACTCCCGAACGCTTTCCCTGCGGCAAGCAGTTGGCCAGCTACATCGGGCTGGTGCCGGAGGAGAAGTCCAGCGGAGATCGGCGCCGGCTGGGACACATCAGCAAGCAAGGCAACGTGCTGCTCAGGTTTCTGCTGGTGGAAGCGGCGCAAGTCACGGTGCGCAGTCAGCAGGAGTGGCGCAACAAGTTCTTTCACCTTGCCATGCGGCGTGGGCGGAAGATCGCAAAAGTAGCGATGGCGCGAAAGTTGGCCGTGCATCTGTATTGGATGTGGCGTCAGGGTTCGGACTACGGCCAGACGCAGAAGTTCGGTTCGCACGCGGGAGAGCCCGGACATCGCGATGGTGTGCAGTCAATCACCGATGTAATGATTGGGCATCCCGCTCCCTTGAAGTAAGGGAGTTCGAAGAAGTGAATCTTGATCGCTGTAAGTGATCGAAGAGATGGCTGGGTCGGACCGAGTTCCTGACCCGAACGATTCAAAGCGAGCCCAGGTTGGAAACGCGCAAACCAACTGAGAGAGCGAAATGGCGCTCTTCTACGAGTGCATAGAGAAGTGTTGCTCAAAACGTGCTTGACACCGCCGACATTGTTAGAGATGGCGATGTTTCGCCACACTACCTCGGGCAGAGCGGCTCCACCATGTACACAGAGTCGCAAGGTTTGCTCCATCTGTGGGAGTAGTTCGTCGGGAATATAACCGCTGGTTGAGGGACGCCTTTCTTGTGGAGGACAAAAGCAAGCAGATAGTCGCCGTCGCGTTTGCCCTCGAAACAGAATCGCCGTTCTGTTTGCTTGTAAGGGGCTTTTGTCCCATCCTGCGTCGTGCCTTCCTTCTCAAGTGTCTCGACCACAGCTTTCTTCGTGTCGAGAGTCGTGCCGCTCTTGTCTCGAAGCTCTACGGCGATGTCGTCGTCTAGCTCATAGTCCGAAGGGCGACCGCAAATATCTCCCGAACAGACTTGGACGGTGCCACAAAGGCATGAAACCTTGTGCGGCGAGTATTTCAGAGTCGAACAGTCCGAAGCGTGGGACTGCGTTTGGCAGACGACAACCGGGGTGAGAAAGAGCAGCAATGCTGAAAGGGTTAGAGTGCGGTTCACGGAGCCACTTTACACCCGTTCGAAATTTGTATCCACGATGACTGTCGAAAACAGATGGGATGAGAAGGCCGGTCTCCGGACGGGATGCGGTGTACGCTCCCAAGTTATCGACGTGCTCAGAGGCACAAGAGATAAAGGAGACCGGCAATGAAGAAGGTTAGCACCGCAGCGACGAAGCAGAGCAGGAATATTTCTCGGCAGAGACTGACCATCGGGCTGGATCTGGGAGATCGCAACAGCTGGTATTGCGTGCTCAATGAAGTGGGTCAGATACAAGTGGAGCAGCGCGTGCGAACGACTGCGCAAGGGTTGCAGGAAGTCTTTGGCGCCATGCCACGCAGTCGGATCGCGCTTGAAATCGGGACGCATTCGCCCTGGATCAGCCGTCTGTTGAGCGAGTTGGGGCACGAGGTGATCGTGGCCAATGCGCGTAAGGTGCGGTTGATCGGGGAGAGCCGGAAGAAAGACGATCGGTTGGATGCGCAGACCTTGGCGCGGCTGGCCCGGATCGATCCCGAGTTGCTGTATCCGGTGAAGCATCGCAGTGCGCAGGCGCAAGCGGATCTGATGATGATCCGGGCACGTGCCGGACTGGTGCGTGCACGAACGGGGCTGGTGAACACGGCCCGCGGGCTGGCGAAGTCTTACGGCGAGAGATTGCGTGGCTGCAACGTGCGCGACATGGATCCGGAAAAAGCCGAAGGGCTAAGTCCGGAACTGCAACGGGCCCTGGAGCCACTGCTGGCGGCGATCGCAGAGTTGAGCGAACGCATCGTGGAGTACAACGACCGGATCGAAGCGTTAGCGCAAGCCCGTTATCCGCAGGTGGAACTGCTGAAACAGATCAAGGGGGTGGGCACGCTGATCGCGCTGACCTTCCTGCTGACACTGGAAGATCCGCATCGCTTCCGTAAGAGCCGCGATGTGGGCGGCTATCTGGGGCTGCAGCCGGGACGCAGGAACTCGGGAGAGAGCGAGCCCCAGATGCACATCAGCAAAGAGGGCGACCCGTACCTGCGCACGCTGCTGGTGCAGGGAGCGCAGCACATCCTGGGACCATTCGGCATCGACTGTGATCTCAGGCGCTGGGGACTGAAACTGGCCGAACGCGGAGGAAGAAGCGCAAAGAAGCGAGCCATTGTGGCAACGGCAAGAAAGTTGGCAGTGTTGCTGCATCATCTGTGGGTGAGCGGAGAAGTGTACGAACCATTGCACAACAGCAGTCGCATGACAGTCGCGGCAGCTGCGTAAGAAGCAAAACGCAAAACCAAATCAAAATCGTTCCAGGAAGAGACGACGAGACAAAAAGCCAAAGCCGAGTTCCGGTGACTGCGTTAATGGCCTGGCCCAGGTTCCACTTTCCAAGAGCAGAACCACAGGGCGCCAAACAGATGGCAGCACCGGCTGAACCGAGAACGCCCAACATGCACCGAGCGAAAAGATTCGCTCCTCGAGAGTGCGGATGGAAGCATGGCGACAGTGGCTACCTCGGCGGGAGGAATAACTTTGTCACAGAAAAAGCACGAAGAACACACTTCGAACAAGCAATTCCCTTGACTCCAACCGGCCTTCTCATGGAAGGCCATTACACTCATCTACCCATAGGAAAACACTTTTCATGACGGTAGATGAGTGTAAAGCGATTTTTCGCCAATCATGGGCCAAAACGGATGAGTCGATCCCGCGTCACCGTTTCGATAACGTTCGCCCCCCGCGTCGCCCGACGCCCCCAGACACCAACAAACTCGGACTTACCGCTCGCGTCAATCAAAATCATCGTGGCGGGCCTCGCGTTGCAGGCCCGCGCACTGAGTTCTGGTAAGATTCGACGCGCCAAGAAACAGCTTCATATTTTCTGCGTATGCCACTCGACTGGACTCATGGAGAGCTATTCGAAGGCCTTCGTTGTTTTCATTCCGGCGCGTTCTTCGAAGCCCACGAACACTGGGAATCCGTGTGGCTCGCGGCGCAAGAACCGGAAAAGACTTTCTTGCAGGGACTGATCCAGGTCGCGGCTTCGTTCCACCATTTCCAGAGCGGCAACTGCGTGGGAACCATTTCTCTTCTACGATCGGCCCTCCGCCGCCTGGACCGGTATCCAGAGGTCTTCGCGGGCATTGTGGTCGCACCACTTCGCGTAGCCATTCGTTCTTGGCTGGAAGCCCTCGAAACAGTTCCGCAGTCTGCCCCGCCGTCCTTTCCCGCGATTACGCTAACAGTCTGAGATGGTATTCCTCGGAACGTTCGTGAGTGAAATGGCGATTTTTCGCCAAACTATGTACGTGACCGTCTCTTCAGTTCCGGTTTCTTGCGGATTTCTGTCCAGTACTCTTCCCGAACATCCTCATCAATTTCCACGACTAGTGCACTTTTCCCGTAGAGACGATCGAGTCCGTCACGGCGCGGACCCGAAATCCAGTACTCGTTCCCAGTTTCCGTGTCGTAGAAGTTTGCTTTAAAACCACGCCCTTTCAAACTCTGGAAGGACTTGTCTCTGTAATAGAGCGTGCCTCCGGTCCTGTTGAACGTAACTCGACCTATCCGTGCGGGACCGCTGAGCCCCTCAGCCTTCGATTCGATATACATGATGCGAGTGCGTTTCGCCATCATTGCCTCACCCGAATTATGCCTCTAGCGGTCAACTGTTGAGAACAGCCATTACACGCTTTGAGCCGCAAAGTGGGTTTTGAGTGAAATCGGGATTTATCGACAGTTGAGCTCTGAGTCACTCACGCTCTCTGCGGACGTCGTCCACCACCTGCTGTGTCGCCGTCACCACGGCGGTTGGAGCCTCGCTCATGTCATGATGCGCATCCACTACAACTTGCCGCCCACGCCGGGAGAGGTGTGCAAGGCTGGCTTGTAGCTGATGAATCCAGATTTCGTGGTATTCGGCGGCTTGCTTTTCCAAACCCGGCGGAGCCCAGTACATTCCCGCAGTCAGCACCACCAGCGGGCGATCATCCAAGCTGCCCGCATTCCGTGCCGCATTGTCGAGTTCAGGGTTGCCGGTGCCGAGCGTGGGGACCAATCTGCCGCCCTCGGTTGCCGCGCAGGTCTGCTCCGCATCCGTTCTCAACGCAGTCGGGTGGGCATTGAGCGTTGCCAATATCTCGCCCTCCGAACTGGATTGAGGGGGAACGGGACCGGCCATTCGGCCCGCCACAAATCGAAGAATGCCGAAGCGCGCCATGAATGGCAGTGCAGTGCAGATCAACCGCCGTTTGGCCGGAGACATCAGGTTGAACGCCGACAGCATAAATGGTGGTTCTTGTTGGTCGGGGTGGGACGAATCCACGAGCACGAGTCCGGCAACATCATGAGGATAGCGACTGGTGTAAATGCGCGCGTATTCTCCTCCGATCGATTCGCCCACCAAGACATATGGCGGTGACACTCCTGCTCGGCTCAACACTTCATGGAGATCGCTGATGACTGTCGTGCTTGTTCTCGGCGACGGGGGCGGATCGCTCCATCCGACGCCTGCGCGATCGTACCAGCACGCGCGAGTAACGTTCGCAAGCTTGGTTTGTACCGAGGACCATGCATATCCGGGCTCGTTACCGCCTGCTTCGAGAACGACCGTCGGACTGCCCGCGCCTGAACAGTAGAGGTTCAAAGTGTGTCCGCCTACGTCGACGGCCTTCCCAATCCGTGGAGGCAGGCGACTGGCTTCCCTCGTCCTTCCAATCTGTTCGTAGGTGAAACCCGTTAGCAAGATCAACAGCACCAACGCGAACAACGCGGCAGCAATTCTGGAAATCCGGCGTCGCCCTGTAGTCATCCCCGCCTCCTCGACGAAAATCGGCGACCAATATGTTACCACACGACATGTCGTACAACGCCATATAAGCCCCAGCAGTTTTGGGTTGATTGACGATATCAGGCGGTTACAAACAAAGAAGGTCGAACAAAATGCAAGTCAGAAACTGACGATTGGGCTGGATCTGGGAGACCGATGGAGTTGGTACTGCGTACTGGATGAGGCGGGAGAAGTCGTTCTGGAGCAGAAAGTGGCGACCACGCCGAAGGCCATGAAGGAAGTTTTCAGTGGGATGCCGCGCAGCCGGGTGGCGCTGGAAACGGGGACGCACTCGCCATGGGTGAGTCGGGTATTGAGTGAAGTGGGGCACGAAGTGATCGTGGCGCATGCGCGCAATGTGCGCTTGATCGGAGAGAGTCGGAAAAAGGATGACCGACTGGATGCCCGGACGCTGGCGCGGTTGGTGCGGATCGATCCTCAGTTGCTGGCACCGGTGAAACATCGCAGTGCGCAGGCGCAAGCAGATCTGATGGCAATCCGGGCGCGAGCGGGTTTGGTACGAGCGCGGACGTCGTTGATCAACACGGCGCGAGGAGTGACGAAGTCTTACGGAGAGCGGTTGCGGGGCTGCAATCCGCGAAACATGAACCCGGTGAAGGCGCAAGAACTGAGTCCGGAACTGCAAGCGGCGTTGGGGCCGCTGCTGGGAGCGATCGAGTCGCTGAGCGAACGGATTCGTGAATATAACGAGCGTGTCGAGCAGATCGCGAAGCAGAGTTACCCGGAGGTGGCTCGACTGACCCAGGTGAAGGGAGTGGGGACACTGATTGCGCTGACCTATGTGCTGACGCTGGAAGATGCGCATCGTTTTGGCAAGAGCCGGGATGCGGGCTGTTATGTCGGGTTACAACCGGGACGGAGGAACTCTGGGCAGAGCGAGCCGCAATTGCACATTAGTAAGGAGGGAGATCCGTACCTCCGAACGTTACTGGTGCAGGGGGCGCACCATATTCTGGGACCTTTCGGAGCGGACAGCGATCTGCGACGGTGGGGACTGAAGCTGGCGGAGCGAGGGGGAAAGAACGGGAAGAAACGAGCGGTGATCGCGGTGGCGCGAAAGTTGGCGGTACTGCTGCATCGGCTGTGGGTGAGTGGAGAAGCTTACGAACCACTGCGGAACCAGCGACAAGTTGCGTTGCCGGTCGCGGCGTAGTCTCGATCCAAGGATTAGAAACACAAGGCAAGAAGCCCAAAGTTTAAGCGCCGAGTTCCGGTGACTGCGTCAAACGCCTGGCCCACCTTCCATCGCGAGATGGAACGAGAGGTCGATAATCAGGTGGCAGCACCGGCTGAAACGAGAACACCCAACTTGCACCGAGCGAGGAAACGCTCATCGAGAGTGCGGATGGAAGGGTGGCGACAGTAGTAGTAGCGCGGGTGTGTCAAGTTATCTGTGTAAACGACCTTGGTTTTGTTGTTGGTGTTGATCTTGGTGTTGATCTTGGTGTTGATCTTGGTGTTGATCTTGGTTTGATGTTGATCCAGTCCTCTGTAACCCGTCGTCGTGGCTGTGGGAATGTGGGAATCCCGCGTTTGTTGCGGGATTTCCAAGTGCGGTGGGAGCGGTGGAAAAGTCGGGGGTAGGACTTTTCCACGGGTTCCACCGCGCGTCATTTCCACAGCCAAGCTTTTTCCCGTTCCTTGCATATTCGCGTAGAAAGAATCAGAGATGGCATTATGCCAATCTCCCTGGCCGGGCCATGCGCTCTGGCCACAGGACGGCGAAGTAATTTAACGCTTCGCTCCAGTTCTTCACCGGCATCGTCCACTTCTTGGACGCCTGCCGAATCGCCAAAAACAGCAACTTCAGCGCCGACTCTTGGTTGGGAAATGCGCCCCGTGTTTTTAGGATCTTGCGCAGCGAGCGATGCAGTGCCTCTACACTATTGGTGGTGTAAATCGCTTTGCGTATGTCGGCCGGATAGTGGAAAAAGGGTGTGATGCGATCCCAGTTCCGTTGCCACACCTGGCCTACGCTGGGATAGGCCGTCCACTTCAGCATCATCTCCTCCAGGTGCTGTCGGGCTTCTTCCGCCGTAGCCGATTGATAGATCCCTCGCAGATCGGCGGCTACCAACTTACGGTACTTCCAGGGCACATAGTTCAGCGACGCCCGCACCAGATGCACAATGCACAGCTGCACCTCAGTCTGCGGATAGAGCGCTTCGATGGCTTCAGGAAATCCTTTCAACCCATCCACGCAGGCGATGAAGATATCTTTCACCCCACGGTTCTTCAACTCGGTCAGAACTTGCAGCCAGAACTTGGCTCCCTCCTGCTCCGCTACCCATAGTCCCAGAACGTCCTTTTGCCCCTCTCGATCCACACCCAGAACCACATAGACCGCCTGGTTCTGCACGTGTCCGTTGTCCCGCATCTTCACCATCATCGCGTCTAGATAGACGATCGGATACAGCTCCTCCAGCGGCCGGCTCTGCCAGGCTTTTACTTCCTCCACAATCGCTTCCGTCACATTGGAGATCAGCGTCGGCGATACCTCGATGCCATAGATCTCTTCCAGATGCCCCTGGATCTCCCGCGTGCTCATGCCCCGCGCATACATCGAGATGATCTTGTCATCAAAGCCGGTGAATCGGCTCTGCCCCTTGGCCACGATCTTGGGTTCAAAACTCCCTTGCCGATCCCGTGGCGTCTCCAGTTCCAGTTCTCCAAAATCTCCCTTTAGTACCTTGCGGCCGCTCCCATTACGGCTGTTTCCGCTATGCTGTCCTGCCGGATCGTGTTTCTCATACCCCAGGTGGTCGGTCAGTTCCGCCTGCAGCGCTCGCTCCAGGATTGCTTTCGTGAGTTGTTTCAGTAGGCCGTTCTCGCCGATGATGTCCTCCGGCTTCTTATACCCGGCCAGTATTTGGTCGATCAATGCGTTGTCGATTGCCATCGGTGCCGATTCTCCTCTTCCGATGGTCGGTTACACAGTACCTTGTACAGCCCCTGTAGCGCGAAAACAAGCTTTGGGAAAAAGCGTTGGATCAGACAAGAAGCATAGCGCAGATCGGTCCACCTTCCTTTCCTGGCGGAAGGGTGGCAGAGCGGTCCTCGCCGTCAAGGGTTCGCTGCGCCGCAAAGAACGCGCCCTTGACCGCTCCGGGCCGCTCTGCAAACTGCTCCGCTAGGAAAGAAAGGTTGGCTTTAGGAAGGAACAACAGCAAAACAACTTCACAAACAACATCAAAATCGCAAACTCGTCTTGACTTAAACGGCACTCTCATGGAAGGCGTTCTCACACGCTTGCGCTTTTGCTTCGCCTTTTTCGGCTTTGGTGAGCGTTCTAAGATTTCTCACCAATTTGAATTGCCCCGGCACCGACTGTCGCCTACAGTGTTTACTGTATTTGGCATCTCCGGGGAGAATGGCTAGCATCGATAGCGCTCTAAACGGGCACTTCACCCAGTATCCACAACACGCCAAAGGCGGTTGGGTCGTCGCCACAGAGTATGAGCGAGCCGAAGCAAACAGAAAAAATAACGGGTCTCTTGGCAGCCATTGTAGCCTCCTCCGATGATGGCATTATCAGCAAGAACCTTGATGGCATCATCACGAGTTGGAATAAGAGTGCGGAACGGATATTTGGGTACACCCCTGAAGACGCCATCGGGCAACATATAACCCTAATCATTCCACCGGAACGCCACGCTGAAGAGTCTGACATTCTCGCCCGTCTCCGACGAGGCGAGCGCGTTGACCATTTCCACACCGTCCGCAAGCGAAAGGATGGCAGCCTCGTCGATGTCTCACTGACCATTTCCCCCGTGAGAGACCCATCGGGGCGTGTAATTGGAGCTTCGAAAGTGGCGCGGGACATTACAGCGCAAAAGCAGGCTGAGCAAGCATTGCGGGAAAGCGAACAACGCTTTCGCGTGATTACGGATGCTTCGCCCGTCTTGGTCTGGATGGCGGGGACGGACAAGCTTTGCTACTACTTCAATAGGGGATGGTTGGATTTCGTCGGGCGCACTTTGGAACAAGAGTCAGGCAACGGCTGGGCAGAGAACGTGCATCCAGAGGACTTCGACCGCTGCCTGCAAATTTACGTTACCAACTTCGATGCCCGTCGTCCGTTCGAGATGGAGTACCGGATGCGGCATCACACGGGGCAATACCGCTGGATACTGGATCGAGGGGTGCCGCGCTACGCGCCGGATGGAACGTTTGAAGGATATGTTGGCGGTTGTCTCGACATCCATGGCCAGAAAGAGGCAGCAGAGAAGGTTCGCATTGCCGATGACATGACACGCCTGATGAAGGCGCAGGATGAAGAACGACGGCGTATTGCCCGCGAACTCCATGACAGTGCTGGTCAAACGCTAACGGTACTTGGATTGAGTCTTGCGCAATTGGTTGAACGGGCACAGGTCATTGCTCCAGAGTTGGCTAAAGAAGGAAAAGAGATCGAAGGTGTAGTTCAACAACTACAGCGCGAAATTCGAACAACCTCTTACCTTCTGCATCCGCCGTTACTGGACGAATGCGGACTCGCGTCCGCGCTTAATATGTACGTAGAGGGGCTGGCAGAACGCAGTCACATAGCCATCACGCTGGATGTTGCCGCCAATGTTGGAAGACTGCCAAGCGATATGGAGCTTGCCATCTTCCGGCTGGTGCAGGAATGCTTGACAAATATCCACCGACACTCTGGTAGCGAGACCGCGCTTATACGAGTAGCCCGCGAAGGAGAAAGTGTCCGAACAGAGGTGCAAGATCACGGGAAGGGTATATCGCACGAGCGCTTGTTGGCCATTCAGTCCCACGGCTCTGGCGTGGGGATCAGGGGAATCCGAGAGCGTATACGTCAATTCCACGGAGAAATGAAAATCGAATCGAATGGTTCAGGTACCTCTGTGATTGTAAGCATCCCGATGCCCAAGGAAGCCCCTTCAGCAGATAGTGAACCGCTGCAAGCTGCCGTATAGCGATCATACGGGGAGCAGGAAGCAATCCCATAACGGGGGAAGCAGGTTGGGAGAGGTATCTGGATAGTTGACGAAATCAGGCGTCTCTTACAATGCCGGCGTTGTCAAATACTTTTTTTCCACACGACTGCATCCACTCAAAGATGAGCGCCATTTCGCTCTCGTAGAAATAAGTGCCATACCAACCAAGGCTCGCTCGTAATCAGTTCAGGTCAGAATCTCGGTCCGACCCATGCATCTCTTCGGTCACAATTTCGATCATGATTACTACTTCGAACTCCTCGATGAAGAGGAGCGGGCTGCTCAATCAATTTCTCGATGTTCTACTGCACACCATCGCCTGTTCCGAGCTGGCCCGCGTGCGAACCGAACTTTCTTGACTGCTCGTAATCCCATCCCTTGCGCCACATCCAATAGAGAGCGATAGCCAGTCTCCTCGCCATCGCCACCTTGGCGATCTTCCGTCCGCGTCGCATCGCCAGGTGGAAGTACTTACTGCGCCATTCCGGAATGCTGCGCGCTGTAACTTGGGCCGCTTCCACCAGCAAAAAGCGCAACATCGAACTCCCTTGCTTGGTGATATGGCCCAGTCGTCGCCGATTGCCGCTTGAGTCCTCCAAGGGCACGAATCCGACATACGCCGCGATCTGCTTCCCGCACTGAAATCGCTCCGTCTTTCCGATGATTAAGACGAAGGCTAAGGCCGTCAGTGCACCCACTCCGGGGTGCGTCCGCAAGCGCCGTGCCTCCGGACATCTCTCTACTTCCTGCTCGATCACTTGCGTCAGGTCGGTTATGGTCGGGTTTAGCCGATCCAGCAATTGCAGCAGATCTTCCCGTCGCCGGCTCGCCCAGGGAGCTAAGCGGAACGACTCCAGTTGCTCTCGTCCATGCTGCCGCCACAACTTCTTTTTGCAGCGTAGCCCCTCGTTCAGAGCCACCGCTTGCAGTTGATTCATGATCCGAGTCCGCATCTGCACCATGCGATGCCGATGCCACAACAGTTGCCGCAGATCCCGATTCTCCCCACTCGGTACCCAGATCTTGGGAAAACGATTCTCCATCAGCAACTGCAGAATATGCTGCGCATCCTGTCGATCCGTCTTCTGCTTGCGTTCGCGCTTCCTGGCGATCTCGCTAGCGTCCCCGATCCACAACTCGAAGTTCACCTCCGCCAGGAGTCGCTCAAACCAGCGTGCATGCCCACTAGCTTCCATTCCCACTCGTACTTTCTTCCCCTGGGCAGCGAGGTCACGATAAAACTTTTCTGCTCCCTCGCTGTGCTCTAATCGTTGCTCTCCGCAATCTCCGGTCTCGGTATCCACAAACGCTATTTGCTGGAAGCCCGGGTGATAATCGCATCCTATAATGATCATGGTCCGGCTCCTTTCTACCCGAGCCTTCATGGTTGGTTTGGCACCACCAAGCTTACTCGGGTCGGGGAGCCGGCATTGTTATGGAATCAATTACACGCTTTGAGCGGTAAAGTGGGATTTTGAGTGTTATGGGGATGTGGACGAAGCCGCTGGCGCGGCGGACGCTACCGCGTGCTCGAGGATCAGCAGTTGAGGAGGGATTGAAGTAAGAAGTAAGTTGGGCCACAGAAAAAGGAGGTCCCTGTGACCCAACTACGCAAAAAAATGCTGGAGGAACTCCAGCGCCGTAATTATTCCCATCGTACCGCAAAAGCCTACCTTCGGATCGTCCGCGATTTCGCCAAGTATTTTCACCGCTCGCCGGATAAGCTCGGACCGGAACAGATCCGGCAATATCAGGCGTACCTGTTTCACACGCGGAAGTTGACTGCCGCCAGCGTGGCGTCCCATGCCTCCGCCTTGCGCTTCTTCTTCATCAAGACGCTGCGTCGCCACTTTCTGTCCGAGTTCATCCCCTTCCCCAAATGCCCGAAGCGGTTGCCGACGGTACTCAGCCCAGAAGAGGTGAGCCGGCTGATTGACGGAGCTCGGAATCTCTATCACCGCACTCTCCTCATGACCCTTTATTCCACGGGCATGCGACGTTCCGAACTGTGCCGTTTGAAGGTTGAGGACATCGACAGCAAGCGCATGATGATTCGGATTCGCCAAGGCAAAGGCCGCCGTGACCGAGACATTCCGCTGAGCCCGAGATTACTGGAGACCCTGCGCGTCTACTGGCGCTGGATGCAGCCCACAACCTTTCTGTTTCCGGGGACGGTGAAAGGAATACGCGCCGACGTGCCCATCACTCCCAACGTGGTGTGGTTGGCGTGTCAGCATGCTGCCCGAGCGGCGGGCATCCCCAAACACCTGAGTCCACATTCGCTGCGCCATAGTTGTGCGACTCACATGCTGGAAGCCGGTGCCGATCTCCGTACTATTCAGTTTCTGCTCGGGCATGCCAGGCTGGAGCACACTCTGGTCTACCTGCATCTCTCGCACAAGCATCTCCAGGCAGTCCCCAATCCGCTCGATGCGCTGGAAGTTTCCAGCCTCGAGGGCGTCCCACGTTCGCGGAGGCTAAAGAAATAATGACTCGGCCCCTCCTCGAGGTGGCCGACATTGTTCGCGCCCAAGGCGAGCGCTTCATCGAGAATAATTTCCGCTGGATCCATTGGGCCCATCGCAAAGTCCTCCGTGCCATCGCACGCTGTCGCACGGCGGCTCTGGGCGGGCATCGCGACCAGTGCCCTCGCTGCGGCTATCGCGCCATCTCGTTCAACAGTTGCCGCAATCGGCATTGCCCAAAATGCCAATGCGGAGCCCGCGATAAATGGGTCGCGGCTCGCCAGAACGAACTCCTGGCAGTCGCCTACGTTCATGTTGTCTTCACCCTGCCGCACCAACTTTCCCAACTCGCCCTGCAGAACAAGCAGGTCCTCTATGACCTCTTGTTCCGCGCCAGTGCGGAAACTCTTCTGGAAATAGCCGGCGATGCCAAACATCTGGGCGCCGAGATCGGATTCCTCTCGGTACTCCATACCTGGGGACAGAACCTGCTCGCTCATCCCCACGTCCACTGCGTGATTCCGGCAGGAGGTCTGTCCCCGGATCATACGCACTGGATTCATCCCCGCTATCCATTCTTCCTTCCCGTCCACGTTCTCAGCCGCGTCTTCCGCGGTAAGTTCGTCGCCGGCTTAAAGCGACGATTCCAGCAGCGCCAACTCACTTTCGCCGGATCTCTCAAGCCGCTGGAAAACGAGAAGGCATTCCGCTCCTTCTTGCGTCCACTCTTCCGCGAGAACTGGGTCGTCTATGCCAAGCCACCCTTCGGTGGGCCTCATCATGTGCTGGGCTATCTCGCCCGCTACACCCATCGCGTGGCCATCACCAACCACCGCCTCGTAGCTTTCGAGCACGACCGGGTTACTTTCCGCTGGAAGGATTATGCCCACGGAAATAAGAAAAGAATCATGACGCTCACTTCGCAAGAGTTCTTGCGCCGTTTCCTGCTCCACGTCCTGCCCCGCGGCTTTGTTCGCATCCGCTCTTTCGGTTTCCTGGCCAATCGCCGGCGCGCCACACTCTTGCCTCTCTGCCAGCGACTCCTGTTGGACAACCCAGAACCTCAGTTCCGCGCAACTGGCTCAGCCTCCACCCCCATCTCCTGTTTCCGTTGTCCAAAATGCGCCACGCCCATGATCCTTGTCGAAAGACTGTCGGCACTTACTATCTGGACACTAACCTCAAGGAGTCCAACCTTTGATTCTTCCTGATGGTCCGCCCATTCCGCACCACACCTCAAGAGTTCCTGCTCTTTCGCCCGGTGTGTCTCTGCTCGCTTCGATTCGTTGGAGTTCGGCGCTCCGCATCCTGAAAATCCCTTACCCTCTCGACTGCACACTGATGTTCAGCCCTCTGCCGAACTCAGCTACCCTCACAGTCAATCCCTGGAGCGGGAGAACAAATCTCGAATCACCCAAGCAAAACCCATAGCTGCACCGCGTCCGCCGCGCCAGCGCCTTCCTCCACATCCCCCTATCGCAAGTGCCCCGGCGGGTAACAGCTCGTATCCCCGCAAAAGTCCCGCGCCGGTGCACTTGTCGATAGGGCCCTAAGATATTTCGACAGTTGGAAGATACGTCGCGTCAATTGTGTGGCAACATTGAAGATGGATGACGGACATGAAGCAGATCGAACGACTGAGTCCGGTGGCCAAGCGAGCGTGGAAGCGCCTCGAATCAAACTCTTTCCTTCGTCGGCAGCGCACTTGGATACTCGTGATTGGGGAACTAGAATTTCCCGTTTCGGCACCGCTCGGGTCATCGGCCGGTCATCTGGTGGCGTTTAGCAATGGGGATCAATTGTGGGTGCGCTTAGTCTGCCCAATCTGTGCTATCCCGTTGATGACGAGGACGAACTGGTTTCCTTAATTGAACAGCTCACCGCCGACAAGATCGTGTTCAAGCTGGTCATGAAGGCCGACGAGTGGGTTGAGACCACTCTCGCCAAGCCGCACCAGAAACCCGAATCCATTTCCGGTCGCTCCGTTCGTTTCGTGTAATGATAGGTAAGTTCGACAGGTAACTGTCGCGAGAACAGGTTATCCCACGTTTGCGCCTCGCTCACCGGATCAGAAGGGGTTTTGAGTGATATAGGGATGTGGACGAAGCCGCTGGCGCGGCGAACGCTACCGCGTGCTCGAAGATCAGCAGTTGAGGAGGGATTGAAGTAAGAAGTAAGTTGGGCCACAGAAAAAGGAGGTCCCTGTGACCCAACTACGCCAAAAAATGCTGGAGGAACTCCAGCGCCGTAATTATTCCCATCGTACCGCAAAAGCCTACCTTCGGATCGTCCGCGATTTCGCCAAGTATTTTCACCGCTCGCCGGATAAGCTCGGACCGGAACAGATCCGGCAATATCAGGCGTACCTGTTTCACACCCGGAAGTTGACTGCCGCCAGCGTGGCGTCCCATGCCTCCGCCTTGCGCTTCTTCTTCATCAAGACGCTGCGTCGCCACTTTCTGTCCGAGTTCATCCCCTTCCCCAAATGCCCGAAGCGGTTGCCGACGGTACTCAGTCCAGAAGAGGTGAGCCGGCTGATTGACGGAGCTCGGAATCTCTATCACCGCACTCTCCTCATGACCCTTTATTCCACGGGCATGCGACGTTCCGAACTGTGCCGTTTGAAGGTTGAGGACATCGACAGCAAGCGCATGATGATTCGGATTCGCCAAGGCAAAGGCCGCCGTGACCGAGACATTCCGCTGAGCCCGAGATTACTGGAGACCCTGCGCGTCTACTGGCGCTGGATGCAGCCCACAACCTTTCTGTTTCCGGGGACGGTGAAAGGAATACGCGCCGACGTGCCCATCACTCCCAACGTGGTGTGGTTGGCGTGTCAGCATGCTGCCCGAGCGGCGGGCATCCCCAAACACCTGAGTCCACATTCGCTGCGCCATAGTTGTGCGACTCACATGCTGGAAGCCGGTGCCGATCTCCGTACTATTCAGTTTCTGCTTGGGCATGCCAGGCTGGAGCACACTCTGGTCTACCTGCATCTCTCGCACAAGCATCTCCAGGCAGTCCCCAATCCGCTCGATGCGCTGGAAGTTTCCAGCCTCGAGGGCGTCCCACGTTCACGGAGGCTTAAGAAATAATGACTCGGCCCCTGCTCGAGGTGGCCGATATTGTTCGCGCCCAAGGCGAGCGCTTCATCGAGCATAATTTCCGCTGGATCCATTGGGCCCATCGCAAAGTCCTCCGTGCCATCGCACGCTGTCGCACGGCGGCTCTGGGCGGGCACCGCGACCAGTGCCCTCGCTGCGGCTATCGCGCCCTCTCGTTCAACAGTTGCCGCAATCGGCATTGCCCAAAATGCCAATGCGGAGCCCGCGATAAATGGGTCGCGGCTCGCCAGAACGAACTCCTGGCAGTCGCCTACGTTCATGTTGTCTTCACCCTGCCGCACCAACTTTCCCAACTCGCCCTGCAGAACAAGCAGGTCCTCTATGACCTCTTGTTCCGCGCCAGTGCGGAAACTCTTCTGGAAGTAGCCGGCGATGCCAAACATCTGGGCGCCGACATCGGATTCCTCTCGGTACTCCATACCTGGGGACAGAACCTGCTCGCTCATCCCCACGTCCACTGCGTGATTCCGGCAGGAGGTCTGTCCCCGGATCATACCCACTGGATTCATCCCCGCTATCCATTCTTCCTTCCCGTCCACGTGCTCAGCCGCGTCTTCCGCGGTAAGTTCGTCGCCGGCTTAAAGCGACGATTCCAGCAGCGCCAACTCACTTTCGCCGGATCTCTCAAGCCGCTGGAAAACCAGAAGGCATTCCGCTCCTTCTTGCGTCCACTCTTCCGCGAGAACTGGGTCGTCTATGCCAAGCCACCCTTCGGTGGGCCTCATCATGTGCTGGGCTATCTCGCCCGCTACACCCATCGCGTGGCCATCACCAACCACCGCCTCGTAGCTTTCGAGCACGACCGGGTTACTTTCCGCTGGAAGGATTATGCCCACGGAAATAAAAAAAGAATCATGACGCTCACTTCGCAAGAGTTCTTGCGCCGTTTCCTGCTCCACGTCCTGCCCCGCGGCTTTGTTCGCATCCGCTCTTTCGGTTTCCTGGCCAATCGCCGGCGCGCCACACTCTTGCCTCTCTGCCAGCGACTCCTGTTGCACAACCCAGAACCTCAGTTCCGCGCAACTGGCTCAGCCTCCACCCCCATCTCCTGTTTCCGTTGTCCAAAATGCGCCACGCCCATGATCCTTGTCGAAAGACTGTCGGCACTTACTATCTGGACACTAACCTCAAGGAGTCCAACCTTTGATTCTTCCTGATGGTCCGCCCATTCCGCACCACACCTCAAGAGTTCCTGCTCTTTCGCCCGGTGTGTCTCTGCTCGCTTCGATTCGTTGGAGTTCGGCGCTCCGCATCCTGAAAATCCCTTACCCTCTCGACTGCACACTGATGTTCAGCCCTCTGCCCAACTCAGCTACCCTCACAGTCAATCCCTGGAGCGGGAGAACAAATCTCGAATCGCCCAAGCAAAACCCATAGCTGCACCGCGTCCGCCGCGCCAGCGGCTTCCTCCACATCCCCCTATCGCAAGTGCCCCGGCGGGTAACAGCTCGTATCCCCGCAAAAGTCTCGCGCCGGCGCACTTGTCGATAGGGCCCTAAGAT
>CAVUSL010000009.1:0-42866 GCA_963744055.1 uncultured Acidobacteriota bacterium
ACGATCCCGCGCGAATCCACGTGCACGGCGCGCGCCTGCTTGTCCTCGTAAATGAAGTTCCATTCCAGCGACTGAATATTCCCGTCGAAGATGATCCCCACAACTTCACCCTTCTTGTTAACTGTGGGGCTGCCGGAGTTGCCTCCGATGATGTCAGCGGTCGAAACGTAATCGAGAGGAGTGGTGAGCTTTAGTTTCGATTTGGACTTCATCCAGCTCTCGGGCAACTGGTACGGTGGCTTGTCTCCGCTTTCGGAGGCATGCTGGAACGCGCCTCCGAGTTCGGTGAAGTAGGGAATCTTCTTGCCGTTCTCCTCGTAGCCTTTCACCGCACCGTAGCTCAGGCGAAGCGTAAACGTGGCATCGGGCGGTTGGTCGTATCCGCTGTGGGCAAATCGCGTTCTCGCGATCTTAGCCCCGGCTCTTTTCTCGACCGCGTCGACTTGATCGTCATATTGTTTGCGCAGCTGGCGCGCGGTGGGATCAATGTTGCGCATCAGGACGATCAATGGATCGCTTGAGGCTTGCACAGCTGCCGGTCCGCCTTCATAAAGCTGCTTCCTCACAGACACATCGTTGAGTTTGGTGCCTTCCATCAAGTTCTTGGCGGCATCTGCGGGCGACTGCCCGTTCAGAATCTGCTTGACCACCTCATTGTCCGCGCCTAAGGCCTCTTGCATCTGGGCGAGCGAGTCGGCCAGCGTCACTGTGTCGAGCGATTTGTAGATCGGAGCGGTGGAGAAAAGTTCCTGTTCCAGCGAGGGAAGCGCTGAGTCGCGATATTCACGCAGTCTTTTCTCGTTGGACTTGGTCCTTTCTTCCACGACGCGGACGAGCCAGCGCGCGTAGTAGGCGAGTTCCGTATTGAATCCGCGATTCTTCTCGATAAAGTTCAGCGGAAGATAAAAGGACTTCTGTTCACGGATGCTGTCGGCAATTTCTGTCCAGGGATTGGCCGCGTCCTTGTTCTTTGGGTTCGCCTTGAAAGCCGCTTCCTGCCTGGCTTCGTCCGCCTGCTTGGCCTCCATGACCCCAGTGTTTTTCAGAGGTTCCAGGTATCCCGTAATCGCCTTGAAGGAGTTCTGATAACTGAAGAGTTGCTCCTTGGCGATGCGGGCATTCTCTTCTGACTCGTTGCTAAAATTCAGCAGGAGGGCAATACGGCGCTTGTAATTCTCCAGACGCGAGGGGTAATCGACGTCGCGCAGGAATTCGAGCTGGGCAATGGTTTTCTGTCGGCCCGTCGATCCCGGATGTCCGGACACAAAAATCAGTTCGTTTTCCTTCACGCCGGCCGGGGACCAACGCAGATAGTGCTCGATGTGCGCAGGCTTGTTGTTTTCGTACACGCGGAAGAACGTGATGTCGAGGTCGTAGCGCGGATAGGTGAAGTTGTCGGGATCGCCGCCGAAGAAGGCGATGTCAAATTCCGGCGCGAACACCAGGCGCACGTCCGTGTATTTCTTGTACTTGTAGAGGTTGTAGACCTCTCCCGAGTAGAACATGACCACATCGCAGCGCAGCCCCGTCGAGGCAGTGCAGGCCTTCTCAATGTTCGACATGGCGGCCCGCTGCGCCTGGCCTGCTTCTGCCGACGACATTTCGGGCTTGGCCGCGTCCTTAATCTTGCTCGTCACGTCCTCGATGCCGACCAGTTGATTCAATTCAAGATCCGGGCACCTCGCCTCTTCGGCCTGCGTCTTTGCGTAGAAGCCTTCCTTCATAAAATCGTGACCATGAGTGGAAAGCTGATGTACGCAAACGGCTCCGACGTGATGGTTGGTGAAGGTCAGGCCGTCAGGGGAGACAAATGATCCTGAACCGCCGTTGTTAAACCGCACCGACCCCAGGCGAACGTGGTCCAGCCACTGCTGGTTGGGCTCGAATCCATATTTCGCTTTTACTTTATCTTTCGGAAAAGCGTTGAAAAGCCACATTCCCTCATCCGCGCGGCCCATCGGACCGAGCGCAAGAAGGCATAAGAAGGTAATCGGGAAAAGGACGCGCTTCATGAGACAGCTCCTGCAGAAGAATGAATAGCGGACCCAAGGGTCGCCGAATGTATTAAGCCAAACTCTTTAGTATACGCGCAGCATCCAACCAACATGTACCTCTCGTGCTTGGAAAGCGGTCCCATTTTGGCGTATAACAAGGAGTTGCGGACTCTCGTGCCAATCCCCCGTGGGCCGGCAACAGAAACCATTTGCAGCTCTTGCGAGGGAGTATGTCCAGCGTGACCACGACGAACGCGCCCAAAGGACTCGAGGGCGTTGTTGCCACCACCTCCGGCATCTGTTACATCGACGGCGAACAGGGAGTTTTGGCGTATCGTGGCATCGATATTCACGACCTCGCCGACCATTCGAATTTCGAAGAGACCTGCTTCCTGCTGTGGTTCGGCCGTTTGCCTCAGCGTAACGAACTGAAGGAAGTCCGGGAACGCCTCGCGGAAGAGCGCAAACTCGACAATTCCATCATCAACCTGCTGCGGGTTGCTCCCAAGCACGCTCTGCCCATGGACGTATTGCGGACCGCCGTGTCCGCACTTTCCTTCTACGATCCGGAATTTCAGAAGAACGATCACGACGCCAATGTGCACAAGGCGATTCGTCTGACTTCACAGATCGCCATGATCGTGGCTGCCTACGATAGGATTCGCAAAGGAAAAGACGTTGTAGAGCCGGACCGGAATCTTACCCACGCTGCCAACTTCCTGCTCATGCTGAACGGGGACGCGCCGTCGCATACAGCGGAACGAGCCCTCGATATTGCTCTCATTCTGCATGCCGATCACGAACTGAATGCTTCGACCTTTGCGGCTCGCGTGACGGCGGCGACTCTCTCCGACATGCACTCGGCCATCACTTCTGCTATCGGTGCTTTGAAGGGACCATTGCACGGCGGTGCCAACGAGGCGGTGTTCCACATCCTGATGGCGATTGATCGCGATGGAGCCGATCCGGTCGAGTTCGTGAAGGGAATGCTGGCGCAGAAGAAGAAGATTCCCGGCTTCGGTCACCGCGTGTATCACACTGAGGATCCACGGGCGACTCACCTGCGCAAAATGTCGCGGGACCTGGGGCAGTCGAGCGGCGAGCCCAAGTGGTTCGAGTTCTCCAACAAGATTGAGGGTTACGTGAAGGGCGACAAGAAGCTCAACGCGAATGTGGACTTCTACTCGGCCTCGACCTACCACACGCTAGGCATCGACGTGGACCTGTTCACGCCCGTGTTCGCCGTGTCGCGCATCAGTGGATGGTCGGCGCACGTCATCGAGCAACTGGATGACAATCGCCTGATCCGTCCTCGAGCGGACTATGTCGGCCCTATCTATCCCGCCAAGTACATCCCGATGGACAAACGTTAAATTATTTCCAAAGCTCAAGAGTCGAAAAATGGCGTCCCTCAGTACGGGGATGCCATTTCCACAGATGTAAAAAGGTCGTAACGCGAGGTTGTCGCAAAGGTAACCACCTGCTTACGAGGTGCTTCGTCGGCCCAAAAACCCCAGTTTCTCGGCCTTTTCGGTCCCTGCAATCCCATCGCTCACAAGTAACTAGACTTTTGGTACTTGAGCCACAAAAGTAGCCTCATTACCCTGTTGTCAATGGCAACAGCGTCGTTGTGAGGGGGAGCGTTCCGCGAGGGGTCTGGAGCGCACAGTAGTGATCCAAAACACGACAGTCGCCGCCATGGCGGGGCAATAGCCCTGCCAACTCAGGGTTTAAGGGCGCTCTTAAGGAAAATAGCCCTGCACTCCCCTGGAGGTGCGGAATGATGAAGTCGATGGCGATCTTGTTTTTTGCATCGTTACTGGTACTGATGACGTCGCCTGCCGCGGCACAGTCGGGATACCAGACTATAACTGTGAACGATGGCGGCACGATTACCGGGACAGTGAAATGGACTGGGCCGGTTCCGAAGATGCCAACCGTGGCCATCAATAAGGACGTCGAAGTCTGTGATCCGCAAGCGCAGAAGAAGCGTGATCTGGAACGCCTGATCGTCGCCGACAACGGCGGCGTAGCCAACACCGTTGTCTTTCTGAAAGACATCAGCAAGGGCAAGGCCATGGACCTGCCCGAAGGTCGTCAGTTTCTCAACCAGAAAACGTGCCGTTATGAGCCGCACGTTTTGCTGGTTCCCGACAACGGTACTCTTCAACTGAAGAGCAGTGATCCGGTTCTTCATACCGTTCACATGTCGGGTGCATCCGACTACAACTTGCCGTTTCCTTTTGCTAACCAGACGGTCTCGCGCACCATGAACCGCGAAGGCGTGGTAGACCTGCGCTGCAACGCAGGCCACACCTGGATGAACGCTGAAATGCTCGTGGTGCACCACCCGTACTACGCGGTGACCGACGAAGACGGAAACTTCCGGCTGACCAACGTGCCGCCTGGCGAATACGAAATCGAAGCCTGGCACGAGGGCTGGAAGATCACCGGACAGGGCGCAGTTTATGACGTTATGACCCAGGTGCGCGTCCAACGGCCGCTGTTCTCCGACCCGATGGAATGGACGAAGAAGGTTACAGTCCCCTCCAACGGAACCGCTGACGTAAAGTTTGTGATTTCCGAGCGCCGTCCGGAAATGGCTTTGAGCCACTAAATTGCTGATCCGGGGAAAGTTGCCCGGATCAGATCCGTGTCTGGTCTCCGGCCTTTCCGGCGCCTGCCGCGATTCCGCAAGGTAGAATGGAATGGAGCTGACATTCCATGCGCAGGATTTACTTCGACAACAGCGCCACCACCCCCCTGCTCCCTGAAGTGCTTGAGGCCATGCGGCCTTACTTCGGCGAGGGCTTTGGGAATGCCTCGTCCATTCATCACCATGGGCAGGAGACGCGCTCAGCGGTGGAACGAGCCCGCGTCTCGGTGGCAGCATTGTTGGGTTGTCGCCCGGCGGAGATCGTCTTCACTAGCGGCGGGACGGAGGCCGACAATCTTGCGATTTTTGGGATTGTCGGTGCGGGTAACCATGTGATCACCTCCGCAGTCGAGCACCACGCAGTGCTGAACGCCTGCAAGCATCTGGAGACGCAAGGTGGCGACGTCACGTACGTTCCCGTCGACGGACGCGGCCTCGTAAATCCCGAAGATGTTCGGCGGGCCCTGCGACCATCTACGAAGCTCATTACGGTGATGACGGCGAACAACGAGACTGGGGTTCTGCAACCTGTGGAAGAGTTTGGACGTGTGGCTGCAGAGGCAGACGTCTATTTTCACACTGACGCCGTGCAAGCCGCAGGCAAGGTCTCTCTCAACGTCGACGCTATAGGCTGCGACTTGCTGTCGATATCGGGCCATAAGCTGCACGCGCCACAGGGAGTGGGCGCGCTGTATGTACGAAAGGGAACGAAGCTCCAGGCGATGATGTACGGCGGGCGTCACGAGCGCTCCCGTCGCGCTGGAACCGAGAATGTTCCGGGGATCGTCGGACTGGGAAAGGCCGCCGAAATTGCTCATGCGCGCATGACGCGGGGCGCGTCGCACATGGCACCTATGCGCGATCAAGTGCAGCGCTCTCTTTTGAAAATCGAAAACGCTGGCGTGAATGGTGGGGATGCGCCGCGCGTCCCGCAGACGTTGAGCATCTACTTTGAGGGTATCGACGGCGAGGCCATGGTCATCGCCCTTGATCTGAAAGGCTTGGCCGTTTCCACCGGTGCGGCCTGCTCGTCTGGCGCCATTGAGCCCTCGCACGTCTTGACAGCGATGGGCCTGACCCCGGACCGGGCCCGGTCAAGCATTCGCCTCAGCCTCGGCGAGCAAAATACAATGGAAGAGGCGGAAGTCGCAATCGCCCTGGTAGCGGAAACGGTGGCGCGGCTAAGGGAACTCTCGCCCGCGTGGCGAAAGACGGAAGTCAGTTTGTAGCAGGGGAAGAAAGGATTCAGACGCAAATTTCATGAACACGAAGACCATCGCGGTGGCTATGTCGGGCGGAGTCGATTCTTCGACCGTCGCGGCCATGCTCCGCGCAGAGGGTCACAGCGTAGTGGGCCTCACCATGCAGCTGTGGAATCAGCGCCGCCTCGCCGGCAAGGAAGGCATGCCCGAGGCCGTGCAAGGCCGCTGCTGCTCACTCGACGACGTCTACGATGCGCGGGCAGTTGCCCAGTCCATTGGAATTCCGTACTACGTCGTCAATCATGAAGAGAGGTTCGAGCGAGAAGTGGTTCGCCCGTTCGTCCAGGATTACCTTTCCGGACGCACTCCGATTCCGTGCAGCCTATGCAACAACCATCTCAAGTTCGACCAGTTGCTGATCGTGGCGCGCCAGATCGGGGCCGACCTGCTAGCGACTGGACACTATGCGCGCGTGGCATACGACCAAGAACGCGGCCGATGGCTTCTTAAGCGTCCCGTAGATTCTGCCAAGGATCAGACCTATTTCTTGTTCGGACTCACGCAAGATCAGCTTAGCCGCACGCTGTTTCCGCTGGGTGGCATGACCAAGCCGCAGGTCCGCGAACTGGCGCGGCAGCAGGGGCTGGCCCTCGCCGAAAAGCCCGACTCGCAGGAGATCTGCTTTGTCCCCGGCGGGGACTACAAGCGTTTTCTCGATGCTTACCTCGAAGAGCAGGGAGAGGCTCTACCCGACACTTCTGGCGAACTAGTGACGACCAACGGCGAGGTCATTGGCGAGCACGCGGGCATTCACAACTTCACCGTCGGACAGCGAAAGGGCCTGGGAGTCGCTACCGGATCGCCGCTTTACGTGATTCAGATAAAGGGAGACTCTGGCAAAGTCGTGGTCGGCTCGAACGAGCAGCTCTATTCGAAGACGCTAAAAATGCGCCGCTGCAATCTGATCTCGGTGGAGGATATTTCCGCTCCCATGCGAGCGACTGTGAAGATCCGGCACCGCCATGAGGGAGCTCCCGCTGTTCTCGAAAAGACTGGCGCCGACGAACTCTCGGTGACCTTCGACGAGCCGCAGCGTGCGGTAACGCCCGGGCAGGCCGCGGTCTTCTACGATGGAGAAATTGTTGTGGGGGGCGGTTGGATCGTGTGACCTGTAGCGCCGGCGTCCCGCCGGCAGCGCGGGGGCCGTCCTCGCCCCGCTTTCGATTTGGTGTTGAGGCGCGAGAAGCTTTCGTCCGCAGAAAAATTCAGGTCCTTGCCGACACTTGTTTTGAAGCGGGGAAGCTTTTTCCAGCCAGCGAGCGAGGGCAAAGTGACCTCGCGACTGTCGGCGTCCCGCCGACGTTACGGTCAGACGCTTAGAAAAAAAGGCAGCCATACTCGACGGCTGCCTTCGTGAATCTTCTCGCCCAATCACTTTAGAACTTTGCGTTGTTTCGGATTTTCGCTTTGCTGAACTCGCTAGATGAAAAGTTCGTCTTGCGGGACGCCGACTCCGTCACCCGACTGGCGCCGCTTGCGGCCCAGGAAGAATTCCAGCCCGGCGCTAACTCCCTGCATCAACCCGGACAATTGGCGGATCGGCGACACCACCGTGCGGTGCACCATGTCGGTGGTCTCTTCGACGCGATCCATCGTGCGATTCACGAGTTCGTCGGCTCGGATCACCTGCAGGCGAGTACGGTCCACGATGTCATTCACCGTGGCATCCAGGCGCTCGATCTGCCCGCGGGCCATGCGCGCGGATTGCTCGACGTTGGCAACGATGTCCTCTACCCGAGGACGCACGGTAACCAGCATCTGCTGCGCGGTGTCGACCGTGGGCAGGACCTTGTTCGTGACGTCATTCGCCAGCGCTTCCACGCGCCCGCTGGTCTTGCGGACTACCACAAACAAGGCCACTAGAATGCCGGCCTGAATCATCACGGCGATGGCCGTGCAGATGATAAACAACGGTACGAGCTTATCCATAAGTTGACCCCGCCCCCGGTGTGGCTCGTGGAATCGCGGGTAATTGCCTACAGGTTCTTGGCAGCGTTGCCACCAGGTTCAGTGGTCGCCTCGTGATATGCCTGGCGCCCCGCGTCGTAGGCGGCGCGGAACTGGTCTTTCTGCTGGCTAAGCATGTCTTTCCCGCGATCCACCCACTCGTTGGCCTGAGAACGCGCATTCTCTGCCCGGTTGCGCATGTACTCGCGTCCTTCTTCGGCTTTCGAGCGCAACGCCTCGCGCGTTTCGTTTCCGGAGCGGGGCGCGTAAAGGACGCCAGCCGCTGCGCCTACTCCCAAACCCGCTAAAAACCAGAGGAAACCATTACTATTGCTGTCCGACATCGAATTCCTCCTGCTCTATCTAGTTGCTCGAATGTTAGCACCCGCTCCAACGAAAAACAATCTGCGGACCCGTCGGACTAGCGCTGTCTGATCGCTTGGATGCGTTACCGCGCCGCACGGGGATGTATTGTTTTTTACATTAGCGGCCTTGTGATCCTCGCCCACAAGCGAGACAATGTGGGCCCAGCAGGTGAATCTTTTGTCTGATAGAAAATACCGGCAACACGGGTACCAGGACAGCGGTGAAAAATCGCAGAAGTCCGGGGAACGATCCGGTGACCGGCCCGCGAAGAAGGACACCTTCGGCCCCCGGCCCCTCCAGATGGCTCCCAAACGCACTGTATCCCGCTGTTCCCAGTGCGGAGCGCTGCTTTCATCTGCGGAGATTCCGGAAAAATGCCCCAAGTGCGGCTTCGAACTGCACTCCTGCAAGCAGTGCCTCTACTTCGACCCCTCGAGCCGATTCGAGTGCATGCAGTCGGTACCCGAGCGGATTCCGCGCAAAGACGTCAAGAACGATTGCTCTTTCTACTCGATCCGGGTAACCACCGAGAAGGAAACCACAACCCCCGTGGCCGCCAAACCCGCCGACGCTCGCGCAGCTTTCGACAATCTCTTCAAGAAATAAACGCACATATCAGGGTTTCATCGTGGGCCGGAGCAGGACTTCGCTCGCGAACGACTGGGACGATTGCGTCACGAGCATGGCCGCCACGTGCGCCACATCGTCAGGTTGTAGCATCCGGTTTGGATCTTTGCCCTCATGTGGCGACAGGTCGGTATTCGTCGAGCCTGGGCAGATCACCGCGACGCGGATGTTGAAAGCCCGTAATTCCTCCGCGACCGAATAGCTGAGCCCGTTCAGGCCCCACTTCGAGGCCGCGTAGGCTGCGCCCTTGGGCAGCGCATTCTTACCGGCCAGCGACGAGATGTTGATGACGTGTCCGTAGCGGCGCTCGATCATCAGGGGGGCGAAGGCGCGGATCGCGTAGAACACTCCCCGCAGGTTGGTATTCAGAATGCGATCCCAGGCATCGACAGGAAGCTCGTGAAGGGGAGAGGCGAAGCCTCCGACGCCTGCATTGTTTACGAGAATATCCAGCCGTGCCTGTTTCTTTCGCACATCCTGCGCAACCTGCTCCACCGACCTCAAGTCCTGAACATCGCAGACCATGGCTTCGGCCTGGTGGCCGCTCTCGGCGATCGCCCGTACGGTGTCGTCCAGCGGTCCCTTCGCCCGGCCACACACCGCCACCCACGCTCCCATGCTCGCTAGCCTTTGCGCAATGGCCGCGCCTATGCCGCGTCCTCCGCCCGTAACCACCGCGATCTGCCCCGCCAATGCCCCTGCCGCGCTCGCCATAAAGTTGCCTCAAGCTAAGGAAAAGTTGACGGAAGAAGCCCGACGGCGCCGTCACTTTGCGCATCTTACCAAGAAGGGAAGTGCTCGGCGGAGAGTAGTCGCTTGCCATATCGGCGAGCAGATACTTATAATCCGCACACCGGAAACACAGCCTTCGCTCTCTGTACGTTACGGGGCAGCGCGGGCGGTTTCGGCGTCCTGCAGCACTCGAGTTGCGTCGGTGATTGAACGAGATGCTGGCTTCGGCAGGATGACAAGTCTCTGATCTTCCCGAGAACTCAAGGAGCTATGCGAATGAACAAGACTCTTCTCACGATTGTGCTTGGATGTGCTGTCGCCGCGGTCGCCCAGAATCCCGCGCCTGCACCCGCACAGCCTCAAGCGCAGCCCGCGCCCCAGTCCACCGCACCGGCGGCGCAGCCGCAGCAGGCACAACCGTCCGTGCAACCGGCTCAGCCGGCCGCACCCCAACAGAAGAAAGAAATCAAGGATCCCGCCGAATACAACGCTTACGTCGGCGCTGTGCAGCAATCGGATCCCGCGGCCAAGATCAGCGGACTCGAAGCCTTCCTTACGCAGTACCCCAACAGCGTTATGAAGGAAGATGCCCTCGAAATTCTGATGGGCACCTATCAGCAGAAAGGCGATGCAGCCAAGATGGGCGACACTGCCCAACGCCTACTGCAACTGAATCCGAATAACGTTCGGGCACTGGCGCTGCTGGCGTACAGCAAGCGGATTGCCGCCCAGAGTAACCAGAATCCCCAGCAGAATCTGGCCGACGCCGAGCAGTACGGGCAAAAGGGTGAAGCGGCACTGCAGAACTTCGCCAAGCCTGATGGCATGAGCGATGCCGACTACGCGAATCTGAAGAAGCAGATGGACGGCATCTTTAACTCCGCCATCGGTGTCGCTGCGCTGCAAAAGAAGGATTTTCCCACCGCCACCAAGTCTCTGCGCGTTGCGGCCGAGGCGGCACCCACCGATTTCAGCATCATCTACCCGCTCGCGCTGGCGTACTTGCAGTCGACTCCGCCGGACGTCGTGAACGGGGCATGGTTCGCCGCTCGCGCTGCCAGCATTGCGCCCGCGCAGATGCAACCTCAGATCGAGAAATACGGCAAGTCGCAATACACGAAGTATCACGGCTCCGATCAGGGATGGACCGACGTGATGGCCCAGGCAAAAGCCTCGACCACCGGCCTGCCTCCCCAAGGCTTCACCATTACGCAGTACGTTCCGCCGACTCCAGCCGAGCAGGCTGCTGATCTCGTGAAGACCAAGAAGGTCGAAGAGATGAGCTTTGCGGAATGGGAGCTCGTCTTGTCGGAAGGCAAGCCTGAAGACGTCGAGAAGGTCTGGAGCGTGCTTAAAGGGAAGCCTCTTCAGATGGCAGCCCAAGTCATCAACATCGCGTCGCCGACGAACCTGAAGCTCGCCGGCAGTTCCGATGACATCGACGCCAAGCGCGCCGACATCGACCTCACCATGACTGCCGCCATCCCGGCTCGCTTGATGCCGAAAGAGGGCGCCGACTTCCAGTTCGAAGGCACTCCCGTGTCTTACGAACCGAAGCCCTTCGTCATGACGATGAAGGAGGGCGCGATCCTGACCGCGAAGAAGGCTCCAGCGGCCGGAGGAGCCAAGAAGCCTCCTGTGCGAAAGAAGGCGGCGGCTCAGTAGGCGAGTCTCCAAAAGCCAAGTAAGAAAGGGCAGCCGCCAGGCTGCCCTTCTTGTTTGCTTGCAACGTGGTTGAGAAGAGCTCGCCGCTAGCGTACGGCTTTCTTTTCGAAGCCCATCGGGCGCGCGCTGCGTGGCGGACGCTTCACGCCATCGCGCAACTGGCGCACATCGATCTTTAATTCGCTGAGGGTGCGGCTCAGTGTGTTGCGGTGCATGCCCAGTTCGCGCGCTGCACGGCACTGGTTGCCTTTGTTTTCCTGCAGAACGGTCAGGATAAAGCGCTTCTTGAATTCACGCACGGCCTCAGAGTACAGGATATTGCTCTTGTACATCTGCATGATCAGCGCTTCGAGTTGATCTTTCACAGTTTCTCTCTTTCTCTGGCAGTCTCACGTCAGCGGCAACATCTCTATCGCTACCGGGCTCTCGGCATCAGCGCAGGTGGATCCGGAATGTGCGCGTGACGAACCAAATCGAGCCCTTCATAGAACTTGGCTCGCAATTCGGATGGGGCCAGCCATATGGCTGCTCTGCCCACCACCAGGAAGTACGGCGCCAATTGCGAACTCTCCAGCCATGGCGACGACGGGGTAAACGCCGTCATGCCCATCAACAGGATCGCCAGGAACAACGATCCTTTCACCAATCCCAGCAACGCGCCCAACAGACGGTCAATCAAACTCAGTCCGGCTTCTTTCATCGCCCAGCGCGCGATCCGGCCGATGATAGCGGCGACCATCATCACAGCCAGAAAAATCGCCCCGAACCCCAGCATTTCACCGAGCAAGGGCGAGTTCAGATGCGGAGCAAACCACGCAGCCACGCGCGGATACTGCCACGCGGCCAGCAGGTAACCCACCACCAACCCCGCCATACCAAATGCCTGCTGAAAAAATCCACGGAATGCCGCTGTTACCGTCGATACCAGAACGACAACTACGATGACCCAATCCGCAGCGTTCATACCGCCATCTCGCGGCTGGCGCCCCGGCTACACATCCAGCTTGCGTCCCGTCAGCTGCTCATAGGCTTCCAGGTATTTTTCGCTCGTCTTGCGCGCTACTTCGGCAGGAAGCGCCGGAGCCGGCGGCTGCTTGTTCCAACGGATATCTTCCAGGTAGTCCCGCACGTACTGTTTGTCGTACGAATCCTGCGCTTGCCCCGCCTTGTACTTGTCGGCCGGCCAGAAACGCGAGGAATCCGGCGTCAGGACCTCGTCCGCTAGCGTGATCCCACGGGACGTCCGTCCAAACTCGAACTTCGTGTCGGCGATGATGATGCCCTTCGTGCGGGCAAAGTCCGACGCTTTCTTGTACACCTTCAGCGTCAGATCGCGAAGCTGCTCGCTCACTTCCGCTCCGATCAACCGCGCCATCTCTGAGAAAGGAATGTTTTCATCATGACCGGAGGTCGCCTTGGTCGCGGGCGTAAAGATCGGTTCCGGCAACTGGTCGGATTCCTTCAACCCCTTGGGTAGTTCGATTCCGCAAACCGTTCCCGACGCCTTGTATTCCTTCCATGCAGAGCCTGAAATATAGCCGCGCACCACGCACTCCACCGGAAACATTTCGGCGTTCATCACGACCATGGACCGGCCCCGCAATTGATCACCGTACTTCCGGATTGCCTCTGGGTACTCGTTTACGTCGGCTGTGATCAAGTGATTGGCGACAACGTCCTTGAGGAAGTCGAACCAGAAAAGCGAGATTTGGGTCAGGACTTTACCCTTGTGCGGAATCCCGGTCGCCAGAATGTAGTCGAAGGCCGAGATGCGGTCCGTCGCCACGAACAGAAGGCTATTGTTATCGATCTTATAAACGTCGCGGACCTTACCGCTGGCGTGCAGTTGGAGGTCTGGATAGTCAGTTCGCAGCAAGACGGGATCAAGGACTTGTTGGCTCATGGAAAGAAATTCTACAGGCAAAAAACGTGGCGTATTCTAGCTGCCCAAAATTTTTTGTCAACGACATACGTCACGCACGAGAGTGGCGACGCCATCTTCTTGTGGGAGAAAACCTTGACGCATCCAGCACAACGTGAGAAGGCCCGTCAGATACGGGATTCAGAGGATGGACTTGTGTGGAAAAGCTGAGGACGTGAGTGGATATCCTGGAACAAGTCCGTTGCAGGCTGAAAACACTCTAAGAACTGAGCAGCACGCGAACACTGGCCATCTCGGCCTCCGTCCGATAGCTGTCATCCCTGAACGAAGTGAGGCGCCCAGCCGAACATAGTCGAAGGACCCGCGAACGAAAGCGACTGTACGGCCGATGACACACCTTCCAAGACGCGTTCTAGAAAAGTGAAGCCTAAGCTCTACGCAGTAGCTCCAAACCGTACCGATACCAACTTCGACACGCCCGGTTCCTGCATCGTCACGCCGTAAAGCACGGGAGCGATGCTCATCGTCTTCTTGCTGTGCGTGATGAGCACAAACTGCGTCTGCACGCTCATTTCTTTGACCAGTTCCGTGAAGCGCCCGATATTGGCCTCGTCTAGCGGCGCGTCGACCTCGTCCAGTATGCAGAATGGGCTCGGCGCGTACTGGAAGATTCCTACCAGCAGCGACAACGCCGTAAGCGCCTTCTCGCCGCCCGAAAGCAGCAGCACGTTCTGCAGTTTTTTGCCGGGAGGCGAAGCCACCACGTCGATGCCGCTTTCAGCGCTGTTTTCCTCATCTGTGAGCCGCATGAATGCGTGGCCCCCGCCGAACAGCTTGCGGAAGGTCAGTTGGAAGTTTTCGTTGATCTTGTGGAACGCTTCCTCGAACTTCTCTCGCGATACTGTGTCGATTTCCTTGATGGTGGCGATCGTGTTCTGGATCGAGTCAATCAGATCCTGACGCTGGGTCTCGAGGAACGTATGCCGCTCCGCCGTTTCCTTGTATTCCTCAAGCGCCATCATGTTGACCGGGCCCATGTTGTCGAGGCGCGTACGCATCTCGCGATAGACCTGGTCGTCCGCTGCCAGTTGCTCGCCCGAGACGACCCCAATCGTGGTGTCGGCCATCAGTTCGTGACGCTGCACGCCTAGGTCGTTCAGGCAAGTCTCGGCCATGTACTGCGCATCCGATTGCAGCTTCGCTGCCGAAGCCGCCAGTTCGCCACGGCGGTCGCGCGCCTGATCTAAAGCCAGCCGGGCGCTGCGCAAGGCTTCGTCGATCTCAGCAAGCCGCGCCCGTATCTGCTCCGACTCGAACTGGAGCAGTCCCTCCCGAAGTTCGCTGGCGTTCTTTTCCGCGTCGAGATCGACGAGTTGGCCGGCAAGCATCTGATTTTCATTCTCACGCTGGACTTTTTCGGCCGCGGAAGCGTCGATCTGCGAACGCAAGGTGTAAACCCGCTCCCGCATCTCACCCACCAGCGACTGAATGCGGTCCAAAACTGCGGCCGCTGAGCGGTGGCGCTCTTCGAGCCCGGCTACCCGTGCCACGTGCTGCGACGTCTTCTGCGCGGCGGCGTCGCGCCGCTCCTTCATGGATGCGATTCGCTCGCCGGTGAGAGCCATCTGCGACTCAATGGCTGCTCGCTTCTCGTTGGCGATGCCAATCTCGCCCGTCCTGGCCGCAACCACGGCCTGCTGTTCAGCGCGCTCAGTGGCCAGACGTTGTAGTTCTGCATGGCTCACGCGGAGCCGCTCACTCACACGATCCATTTCCGCGTTCAGCTGTTGCAGCATGTGCCCGGAAGTCATCGCCTGCTTTTCGGCTTCGCGTTTCTCTTCCTCCAACCGGTCGAGCAGCGCGGTGAGTTCCTTGATTTCCCGGCCCAGCATGAGGGTTCGCGCTTCGCCATCGCGCAGGGCCCGTTCCAGTTCCTCCAGCATGCGCAGCACTTCGCGGAGCTCGCGCTTCATCGACAGCGGCCCTTCTGCCCGCTGCTTGCCGCCGGTCACCGTCACGTTGTGAAAGCACTCACCCGACTGCGACAAGAAAAACGCATCCGGATTCTCTAAGGCCAGTTCACGTCCCAGCCCTGCGTCAGGAACGATGTAACCGTCGCGCAGCTTGGGAAGAATTACTTCCAGCGACTTGCCGAATCCATTCAGGACGCGAATCGTGCTCTTCAGCGGCAGAATGGGTTGTCCCGGAGGCGCGGAGTGTGCTGCTTCGTCCACCACAAAAGAGAAGCGCGCCTGAGAGTCTTCCGGGTGCACCAGGAAGGTCGCCCGGCCATCCACATCGTTCCGCAGCAGTCGGAGGCCTTCATCTGCCGCGTCCCACGACTTCACGACGATGTAATTCAGTTCATCGCGGAGGAAGTCTTCGACCACCCGTTCATGTTGCGGTTCGACCTCGAGAAAGTCGGCCAGAACTCCCACCGGCGCCAGACCTCCCTGGAGCGATCCCGACTGAAACAAACGGCGCACCGACTCGGTCGAGTAGCCATGCTCGGCGATGACCGCTTCGAGCGATCCCTTCTTGCCCAAAGCGGACGCAAACTCAGCCCGGAGGCCATCCAGGCGAGCCTTCGCCTCGTTCTCCTCGTGCCGTTTGCTCTCGAGCGTGCCCCGGAAGTTTGCGATCTCGGCAGTAAGACCGCTCACCCGCTGCGAGACTGTTTCAAATTCCAGTTCGAATTGGCCACGCTGCCCGCCAAACGCCTCGACCTGCGACGAACCTGTCGAGATCTCACCCTGCAGCCGGTGTGTTTCGCGATCGACCGCAGCCAGCCGTTCCTCCGCTTGCGTAAACTGGTTTCGCAGGTGCGATGCCACCGACACTGCTTCCATGATCGCGGCCCGGCTCTGCTCGATTTCCTGTTCGAACTGCGCGAGCTCAGCGTTGGCGGATGTCGCCTCCTGCTGACACATCGCGAGTTCGTGCTGCGCTCCAGCGAGGTCAGCGCTGGCGGATTCGAGAATCTGCTGGTTCGAGGCTAGCTCTTCTTCCAGCGACGCCAATCGCGTGCGTGCCTGCCCAAGGTCGGCATCTGATGATGCCGAGCGCGCCATCAATTCCGAACAACGCTCGTCATTCGTCCGGCGTCGCGCCTGTCCGCGGTCAATCTCCATCGCGATCTGGCTCAATCGGTCGCGATTCTGCCGGTGTTCGCCGTCGATTTCGTAGCCGCGCTGAGTACGCTCTCCGTGCTCGCCTTCGAGTTGATGAACGCTTTCTCCGCGATGCTGCATTTCTTCCGCCAGCTGGTTCAGTTGGGTATCGATTTCGGCGCTTTCCACGTCGAGCTGCGTAAACTTGCTCGCCAGCACTACCCGCAGCTTCGCACGCATCTCTTCCCGCAGTTTCGCGTAGCGCTCCGCCTTCGAAGCCTGCCGCTTCAGAGAATTCATCTGCCGCGTCACTTCTTCAAAAATGTCGTTGACGCGATTCAGATTAAGCTTGGCATCCTCAAGTCGTGCTTCCGCCAGACGCTTCTTGGTCTTGAACTTCGTGATGCCCGCCGCTTCTTCGATGATGGCGCGGCGATCGGTCGGCCGGCTCGACAGGATCTGTCCGATGCGCCCCTGCTCGATCAGCGCGTAAGATTCCGGACCAAGTCCCGTCCCCATGAACAGCTCTTGAATGTCGCGCAGCCGGCATAGCTTCCCATTCAGCAGGTATTCGCTGTCGCCCGAGCGAAACAGCCGCCTCGTAACGACAACTTCACCGGTGTGGAACTGTTGCTGGTTGAATTTCCGGCGACGAATCTTCAGCACGACCGACGGAGGTCCAGTTACCACCGCCGTCGCGGTTGATATACCGCCTTGGCCATTCGCGATTGGCACGATCTGCCCTTCGATAACCGCCGGACCCGCCACCTCGCCCTGACTCGGCTCCGCCGCCGTCACGCCGTTAGCGCCATCGCTGGCTCCGGCAAATTCTTCAACCTTCCCGGGCTGCGCTTCTTCAATCGCGCGCTCAGTTTCTTCCGCTGCCTGCGCTCGAAGCTCCGCTTCGTCCCAATCTCCGCCCGGCAGTTCGTCGCGCACTTCAACCTCGGTGGGCGCGTTCTTGTCGGGACCGTCGTATTGCTCCGGATCGATCAGTGTCAGCGACACTTCCGCCATGCCGGTGGGTTGGCGATCCCGCGTGCCCGCGAAGATGACGTCTTCCATCCTGGAACCGCGCAACGTCTTGGCCGATTGCTCGCCGAGCACCCACGAAATCGCGTCGGCGATGTTCGACTTGCCGCAACCGTTGGGGCCAATGATGGCTGCCACTCCATCGCCGGGGAACTTCAATTCCGTGCGATCGCAGAATGACTTAAATCCAAGGATTTGGAGCTTTTTCAGTTTGAGCAACTTCGACTCCTTCAACGCTCCATCATGCGGACATCCCGCGCGATGACAAGCCGATCTTGATGCGCTTTTGGCTGCGCTGGCTGGCGCGCGGTCTGCACGAATCTGGCTGGTGGACGCCCCGGTGGCCCTGTTTACTAGTCAGATGCCGATCCGGATCAGTCCGGACAAATGCCTCCCCGGACGCGCAGGGAAGGCACGGATTGCAGCTACTGTAACGGCGAAATGCACCACGGGTCAAGAAAGAAAACACCATATGTTGTGGGTATCTCGTCCCGACCACGCCTGATTGCACACGCAATGCAGCAACCGCCTGGTTTTTGGGTGAGGAAGAGGAAGGAAGGGAGAATCGCGAGAGCTCTTTGAGGTTAACCGAACGCTCAGTCCAAGGCAACGAAGTTTGACGCTCCCGGCATGGCTGGGAAGTCAGGACGGCACCATCCGCAGATCGCAAAAACATCGATTCCTTCGATCCGTCGGAAGCCCACCCTGTCGCGTGACTTTCCTCTTCCTCTTTGCTTTCCGAGACAGTACAAATTCGTCTAACTAGTTTGTCTTAGCGGGGGATATGCCTGGGGCGCAATCTTTCCGGTCTTGGCCTGCGACGCTGCTTGCCTGCGGCGTCTTTTCTGCTAGCTACATCTTTGGGCAGCAAGCAGCCTCAAACTTGCCCGAGACTGCTAGTTCAGCAACCGAGCGAACCTCCCTGCGCATCTGCTTGCGTCTGAACGATGAGTCTTCCTTCGGTGGTCCGGCGAGGGTCCGTTTAAGAAACTCCGATGGTCGCGAAATCCCTGGCATTGCAGGGCCAGACGGAGATTTCCTGTTCAGCGACGTTGCGCCACGCGACTACACCATCGAGGCCACGGCTCCTGGCTTTGCCCCGGTCCACCAGAAAATCGAGATTGAAAACCATCGCTCTATGACTCGTTTTCTGGTGATGAATCCCAAGTCGTTGCATCCAGCAATACCGCCTAGCCCACTTCCGGACGCGGATGTTGCCCCGCCAGCCGCCATCTCATGGCTTCCGCCGGGCATCGACGAGAGGGTCCCGTACGTGGATCCCGATGAGCCGTGCCCTCTCGACGAAATCGAACAAGGCGCCGGCAAGCGCATGAAGGAATTCGTGGGCAATCTAGAGAAGTTCACTGCCTCTGAACGCGTCGAACATTATCCTGTCGATATCCTGGGAACACGGCGCGAGCCACAAATCCGCAATTTCAACTACGTCGTAACCGTCTCGCGGACTTCGAAAGGCGTTTTTTTGTTGGACGAATTTCGCAACGGCAGTGTGGACCCGGAGCAGTTCCCGGCCCACATCGCCACGGTCGGCATGCCCGCGATTGCTTTGCTCTTTCACCCCGTGCTGTCTACCGATTTCACGTTTTCCTGCGAGGGCCTGGGTAACTGGGAGGGACACGCTGCCTGGCAAGTTCATTTCGAGCAGCGCCCAGATAAGCCCGGTCGCCTCCTCGGATACTCCGCCGACGGTAAATACAGTTCCCTGGCTCTCAAAGGACGCGCATGGATCGATCCCGGAAGCCTGCAGGTGCTGCGCCTGGAGTCGGAGTTGATCAGGCCTCCGGTCGACCTCGGTCTAACCGTTGAGGACATCGCAATCTCGTATCGCCCTGTGCACTTCCGCAGCCTCGACGGTCAGCTCTGGCTGCCCAACATCATCGATCTTTACGTGGAACGTAAGGGGCGCAGATATTATCGCCGCCACACTCTGAGTGATTTTCAGCTCTTTACCGTCGAGGCCACGCAGAACATCAAGTTTGCGAAAGAGTCCTACCGCTTCACGAACCAAACGGATCACGACATCAAGGGCGTCCTGACCGTTACTCCGATTTCCGGTTCTAAGGCGCGGCCCATATCGCTCTCCTTCACGATTCCGGCGGGCGAGAGCGTTCTCAAGCTAATTGGTCAAGGTAAAGACATTCAGATGCCAGTCGAATCCATTGGGTCCGCCACCTTTACGCACGAGGGTTCTAATGATGCCATCCGTGTCGACGCACACCTGAGCAGGGAAAGCACGCTCGACGTGATTTCCGGTCGAATCCCCTGACGATGACACAGTAGGGCAAGCTCGCGCATCCTCATGCGCCCCGCCTCATCTCACACGTATGGCCTCTCGCAGCGCAGTTCAAGATCCCCAGCTCCGTCCCGAAGTCAACAAACGCGCTGGTGTTTTCTATGCCTTCACGCGCGACGGCGTTGAACTGCCGGTGGTCGACATCACCCATCCGGCGTTCGCGATCTCGATCACCGATTCCGAACAGACAACGCTGCTCGAAAAATTCCTGAGCGACGGCGTCCCTTTGGCGAAACTGCCTAAGCCTTTGCGGAAACTCGCCCTGAAATTCCTGCTGCGCCAATCGGTATTGGCCCAGGGAATTGATCAGGCTCGCACCACTTTCATGTCAGGAATGCAGACCTACCTACTGAAGCTCGGTCCGGAAATGTTGGGGGGCGCTTATAGCAAGCCAATCGATCGCCAGATCGCCAGTGCGTTCCCCTCTTTCTGCGTACGCCTTCGCCTGCAGGACATGGCCGACTTGATGGCAGAAACACTGCTTCCTCTCCTCAGCGAGGACCCAAAATGCCCGCTGCGCTTCGTGAACATCGCGGGAGGCCCGGCGATGGATTCTCTGAATGCGCTCATCATGATGAATCGGAACCGGCCCGGAATTCTGGCTGAACGCGCAATCGGCATCGATGTTCTAGATCTCGACGAGGCAGGCCCCGCCTTTGGAGAGTCAGCCCTCGCAGCCTTATCGCAACCGAACGGACCACTGCACAGCCTGCGCATTAAGGCCCACCATCTTCCGTACAACTGGGCGCGTGCAGGAGAACTCGCGGACCTCATGAAAAAAACGGAACTCGTGCATCCCATCACCATCTGCTCTTCGGAAGGCGGTTTGCTCGAATACGGATCTGATGAAGAAATCGTGTCGAACTTGAAAGCGCTGCGCGGGCAGCAAGGCCTTGTTGCGGTCACAGGCTCAGTCACTCGCGCCGACGAGCCGACTCAACAAATGCGCAAAGCGACGACAGCGAAAACTCGTCCGCGTGGACTCGCAGTATTCCGAACCCTCATCAGTTCGACAGGATGGACCATAGACCGAGTCATCGAGCGCCCGTTTAGCGACCAAGTTGTTCTCGAGTAACCGCCGGTCGATGGACACGTATCAACTCGCGCAAGCCAGCGCTACCGGTGGCAAGCCTCGCTATATTGCGGATCGCAATGCGCATGGAAGATGTGCGTCCCAATCAGATATCCGAGGATGCTTCCCACCCAGATGTCGGAAGGGAAGTGGTTCCGCCCCACAAGCCTCCCCCCCGACACCGACAGAGCTGCCCCATACACCAGAATCTTCACCCAAGTCTTCGGATATTCATGAGCCACGACGCTGGCCATCGCCCACGTGAACATCGGATGCCCAGCCGGGAATGAGGTGTTGAAGTTGCCGTGTCGCCAGAAGCGCCCGTTGCCGGTCCCTTCATCTGGGCGTTCCCGGCCGGCGATAAACTGCATTGGCGTGTAAATCAAGAACGTATTAGCCAGCGACTCCAGTGTGAGTTGTCCGGTCTCATCGGCATGGCGGTCGCCGGTCTTCAAGCCGTACGCCCAGATAACACTGGGAATGGCCGCTGTTCCCAGCAACATCCCCAAAGCAACCTGGTGTCCGATGTCGACGTTGTCGTTGGAAATGTTTCTCATCACCTGACGGTCGGTGGCGAGCAGTGCTCCCGTGGTGCCGAGGAACAGCACATCCCACTTCAGATTCTTGACCTTGAACGGCGCCGCGTACAACTCCTTCTGATCGTGCAACCCCCGTCGCAAATTTCGAACAATGAAGCCATGACGGCTGCCGTCGTTTTGCCCCAGCGTCGACTGCGGTTGGTCGGCCGGCGACCCGTCCAAAATATTTAATCCCGATGAGCCTTCTTCGGCATTCGTCACGTAAGCGGCCCGAGCAAGTTCAACGGGGTCGAAGGTCTTATTGACAGCCCCTGGCTGTAGAAGCGCAACTTGCGAGAAACCCAGCCCACAATAAGTAAGTAGTATCGATGCGACGATCCCGAAGCGTCCCGTTCCGATTCCTAACTTCCTCAAGCACCCCTCCCGTTATTGCGAGTAAGTGGGATGCAATTCTGGCCGAGATCGGAGGATTTTTTAGGTTTTCAAATCGCCAGCTCCAAAGCTCCCGTTCCGCATCGTGCTGGCGGCGTGCTGCTTATGGCGTGCGATAATGGCGGCCCAATGCCCCTGATTCCTGGCACGAAACTCGGACCGTACGAAATCCAGTCCCCGATAGGTGCCGGTGGCATGGGAGAAGTCTACAGCGCGCGCGACACGCGCCTCGACCGCGACGTCGCCATCAAAATTCTTCCCGAATCCCTGGCGCGCGACGCGGACCGCATGCGACGTTTCGAGCAGGAAGCTCGCTCCGTTGCGGCCCTCAGTCACGCCAACATTGTCGCGGTGTTCGACACGGGCACCCAGGATGGCGTCCCGTACCTCGTCTCCGAGTTGCTCGACGGAGAAACCCTGCGCGAGCGTCTTAAGTCGGGACCCATCAGTCCTCGCCGCTGCGTCGAATACGCGCTCCAAATTGCCGATGGACTGGCCGCCGCCCACGCCAAGGGCATCGTGCATCGCGACCTGAAACCGGAAAACGTTTTTCTCGCTTCCGGCGGCCGCGTGAAGCTTATCGACTTCGGCCTCGCGAAGGTGGATCGTGCCGATGAATCGGCCACCGCGACCTTCTCCGCGGCCCAGTTCAACACCGCCGAAGGCGTGGTGATGGGGACGGCCGCCTACATGTCACCCGAGCAGGTTCGCGGCCAAGCCGTCGATTCGCGCTCCGACATCTTCAGCTTCGGCGCGGTCCTGTTCGAGATGCTCACCGGCAACCGCGCCTTTTCCGGGCAATCTTCTATCGAAACCATGAACGCGATTTTGAAAGAAGATCCGCCCGAACTCGACGTTTCGCGCCTGAAAATTGCTCCCGATCTAGAGCGGGTGCTGCGCCACTGTCTCGAAAAAAATCCGGCCGACCGCTTTCAGTCCGCTCGCGATTTGGCTTTCGCACTCAACTCCTCCTCCGGATCGCAATCGTCGGCCGTGCTTCGCACCACTCGGCGCCGCGGCTTGCCATCGTGGCTTCCCTGGGCGCTAGCAGCCGCATTCGCGGTGTTAGCAGGAGCCTTCTGGTTCGTGGCCCGGCCGCACACATCGCATGGTGAGCGCATGGAGTTTGCAATTCCCATGAAAGACGAGACCGGAAATCTCGCGATCTCGGCTAATGGTCGCATGTTGGTTTACGCCGTGCCCGACGAAGCTTCAGGTGCGAACATCCTCAAGATTCAGCCTATCGGTTCCGATACCGTGACCAGCCTTGCCGGCACCGAAGGCGCAACCTACCCATTCTTCTCGCCCGACGCCGAGTTTGTCGGCTTCTTCGCTGGCGGCAAGCTGAAAAAGGTAAGTGCTTCGGGAGGATCGGTTCAGGTGTTGGCGAATGCTTCGAGCGGACGAGGCGCTACTTGGGGAAGCCAGGGCGTAATCGTGTACGCGCCCGATGCAGGCGGAGCTCTATGGCGCATCAACTCCAATGGGACTGGCGCCGCGCCGTTGACCGAGGCGCAGTTTGTGAAGGGCGAAGCTTCCCATCGCTGGCCCTTCTTTCTCCCTGATGGTGAACATTTTCTTTACTGGGCAGGGCAGTTTGTAAACTCGCCAGATGATCACATCAGCGGTATCTACATGGGGTCGCTCAAGGGCGGCGAAAAGAAATTCGTCGAGCACTCCCTCTCCAACCCTGCGTACGCGAATGGCTATCTGTTCTACATGCGGGACCAGCGCACATTGGTAGCCGTGCCCATGGACGTCGGCAAAGGCCAGTTGATCGGGGAACCACGCGTCATCGCGGAAGGAGTGACGTTTCAACCCTCGACATACTGGGGATCTTTCACGGTTTCGGAGCGCGGCAGGTTGGTGTACAGCACGGCGACGGGGAGCACCCTGTCCGCACTCACATGGTTTGACCGCAGCGGTAAAACAGTCGGCCGTGTCGGAGACGTCGGCGTGTACGCGAATCCATCGCTGTCACCCGACGGGCGGTTGCTGGGTGTGGACGTGACCGACATCAAGGCGAACAACGTGGACATTTGGATAACGGACCTCCATAAGGGAACAAGCACTCGATTTACGTTTGATCCCGCCGAAGACGTTGCCGCGACCTGGTCGCCCGAGAGCAACACCATTGCCTATCGCTCGGCGATCGCGGGAATTACGCTGCACACCAAGAACGTGCGAGGAATCGATCCTCCGAAAGTTATGGTCCAGCATCAGGGTCAGGATGACATTGTCCCCAATTCGTGGACGCGTAACGGCAAAGTCATCGGTACGTTGCAACGCGCAGCCGGCGGATCAGATCTAGTGCTGCTACCCGCAACCGGCGGCCAGGAAACATCTTTCCTCAACACGAAAGCGTCGGAAACCAACGGCATGATTTCCCCCGACAACAAGTGGGTGGCCTACGCCTCCAACGAAACCGGCGACTGGGAGGTGTATGTCACAACTTACCCGGACGCCGCGGGCAAGTGGCAGGTCTCGCGCGGGGGTGGCAATGAACCTCGCTGGCGCGGCGACAGCGAGGAACTCTTCTATGTTGCCCCTGGAGGCATGCTTACCGCGGTTCCGCTCAACGGGGAAGGGACTTTTAGCAGCGGCACGCCCGTATCCTTGTTCCCGCTGCACGCCCGCAGTCCCATTTCCTCCACCGACCTGTTCAGCTACGACGTTTCCAAAGATGGCAGCCGCTTCATCGTCAACCGGTTTGTAAGGCCCGAGCACCCTACAGCCCTGACGATCATGCTGAATGCAACCAACGAAACAAAGAGGGACTAGGTATCCGCAGTTTGTTGTACACGTACGGAACTCACGAAATCTATCGCAACAATAAAGCGCGGGCAATAAGCCCGCGCCAAAACTTTGAAACTCTGAAACTTGAGACTTTGAAACCCTGAAACTTGCTTTTCTATTTCCCCAACTTCTCAAAGAACAAGCAAATCGACTCAATCCCCCGATGGAAGTTCGGAATATGGAACTTCTCATTGGGCGCGTGCAGGTTGTCGTCCGGCAATCCGAAGCCCATCATCACGCTCGGAATCTTCAGCACATCCTGAAAATCAGTGACGATCGGAATCGATCCGCCCGACCGGATGAACACCGTGTCTTTCTTGAAGATCTCATGCATCGCCTCGGTCGCTGCCTTGATGTAGGGGTTGTCGGTCGAGACCACGCACGCCGGGCCCTTGCTCCACACCTTGATCTTGGTCTCGATCCCCTTGGGCGTGAGCTTCTTCACGTAGGCGGTGTAGCGCTTCAGGATGTCGTCCGGATCCTGATTGGGCACCATACGCATGGAGACCTTCGCGGCCGCCTTCGCCGGAATCACGGTCTTTGCACCCGGCGCCGTGAAGCCGCCAGGCATGCCGTGCACTTCGAGAGTAGGACGCGCCCAGGTCCGATACAGCACGGAAAATCCCGGCTCGCCGGTCGAGCACCTTCGATCCAACTTCCGTCTTGCGATAGTGCTCTTCGTTGAATGGCAGCCGCTTCCACGCCTTCAGCTCATCCTTCGTCGGAGCCTTGACCTTCGAGTAGAAGCCCGGAATCAGAACCTTGCCCTTCGAGTCTTTCAGCTTGCTGATGATTTCAATCAGCGCAAAGAAAGGATTCGGCGCTGCGCCGCCGTACATTCCAGAGTGCAGATCAGTCTTCGCGCCGTATGCTTCGATCTCCGTGTACACCAAGCCCGCGCAATCCAACGCACAACGTAGGAAGATTCGGCGCGAACAATTCCGTGTCGCACACCAGCGCGAAGTCCGCCTTCAGCTTCGCCTTTTCCTTGCGCACGTAGGCCGCGATCGATTCGCCCCCCACTTCTTCTTCGCCTTCGAAAATGATCTTCACGTTGATGGGCAGCTTGCCGCCGTGCGCCTTCATCAACGACTCGATCGCCTTCACTTCCATCCACAGCTGTCCCTTATCGTCGACCGCGCCGCGCGCATAGATATTGTTGTTGCGTTCGGTCGGCTCAAACGGAGGCGACAACCACTCATCCAGCGGATCGGGCGGCTGCACATCGAAGTGCGCATACATCAGCACCGTCGGCGCTCCCGCCGCGTGCAACCAGTCGGCGTACAGCAACGGATGTCCCTTCGTGGGAATGATCTCAACATTCTCCATCCCGATGCGCCGCAGTTCGTTGGCCACGAACTCGGCCGCCTTCTGCACATCGGACTTGTGTTCCTCAAGCGTGCTGACGCTGGGAATGCGAAGCAGATCCTTCAATTCATTTACAAAACGTTGCTGATTCTGACGCGCAAAATCGAGTGCCGGTGAAGCCATAAGAAAAGCCCTTTCTCGCGAACCTGACATTCGCTGCAATAAACCCAGGAATTCAAACGAATCAGTATAGCCGAGCAGAAGGTCCATAAAACGCCTGCTCCAGACGTTTCAGGACGTCGACGTCCCAATGTGGTGCAAGCAAACCTACGAAACCTTGAGCGCCTCTCGTTTCGCAAACCTGTTCACGGAAAAGGGACGCAAGATCGAAGCCCGCGTCCTGCCCGATCACTACGCGTCCCATGATCTGAGCCGTAACCGGCGCCAGCAGAATCCCATCGCGAAAATGTCCGGTCGCTACGAAATAGCCCGGAATGCCAGTCCCGCCCAGAATCGGAAGGCTGTCGGGCGTCCCCGGACGCAGTCCAGCCCAGTCTTCAAGCACGCGCGCCTGTTCGAGTGCAGGCAACATCGCAATTGCCTCCCGCCGCAATCTTTGGATCGTCTCAGGAACGGTTCGCTTGTCGAATCCGGCCTCCTCCACGGTCGCGCCCGCCAGCAGGCGTCCGTCGCTGCGCGGGATCAGATAGATTTCCGGCGACCGCACAACATGCCGCAGAACATCGCGCCGCGGCATGGCGAAGCAGACCATCTGCCCTTTCACCGGACGGGCCGGCAACTCGAGCGGCCCAATCTGTCCAGCCCACGCCCCCGCGCAGTTCACCACCGCCCGAGCGCGGTAGGAAGTCTTATCCGTCGTTACGCCCGTGGCGCGCCCGCCCGAGATATCGACGGAAATCACAGTGGTTCCCGAAGCCACATCCACGCCACGATGCCTAGCCGCCTTCAGTGCCGCCTGCGTCAACGCTCGCGGACACACACTTCTTTCAGGAAGGAAAACGGCTGCTCTGCAGGAAACATTCAGCCCGGGTTCAAGCTCAGTGACGGGCCTGGGCAACGGGTTCGCCCCGCTAATCTTCTCGAGCGGACGCTCGGGAGCAGGGAAGAGCAGCGTGCCTTCGGACCGCAAATCGACGTTGACTCCCGACTCGTCCTGCAACTCGTGTACGAACTCGGGATACATCTCCGCGCTCGCCTGCGCCAGCGGTTGCAGCGCCGCCGGCGTTTCATCCCCGCAGTTGGCCAGCATGCCGCCGGCAGCATGAGAAGCCTCCCGCCCCGGTTCGCCGCGCTCCACCACCAACACCTCGCCGCCGTGCTTTCGAAGTTGGCGCGCAATGCTAAGTCCGATGATTCCGCCACCCACAACGATGACGTCCCAGGTCTTCACACCGGCATTGTAGAAGAACGCGGGCGGGGCCGCCCGAAGGCAGTTTCAATCGGAATCCCCGTAGCAGGGAAGCGCGAGAACGAAAGATTCTCCCCTATTTCTGGACCTGCTTGCGCTCGATGCGCCAGGCATCCACCTGGCGCTCCGCCTCAGCCATCTCCTCCGGCGACATGGAGTGCCGAAGCTCATTCAACGCGGATGCCGACGACTTGACGGAGTCCTGCGACAACATGAACCACTTGTAGGCCGCCACCCGATCCGACGGCACGCCCTGTCCCTTCGACAGCAGAACTCCCAACCGGTACTGCGCTTTCACCACTCCCTGTTGCGCGGCGAGTTCGTAATAGTGGACGGCTGACGGAAGGTCCGCACCCGTTCCGTCCCCAACCTCATACATCGTTCCTAAATCGTACTGCGCGTCGGCGTGTCCCTGATCCGCTGCCGCCTTGAACCAGCGCTGTGCCTCAGCGCGATCCAGCGGCATGCCTTGTCCAGTGACGTAGCGCACCGCCAGCCCGAATTCCCCGTCTCGCTGTCCCTGGTCCGCGGCCATTTTGTAGTAACTCGCCGCTTGCTGGTAGTCGGCCTTCATGAGTTCGCCATTTGAATAGATGTCTCCAAGAATTGCTTGCGAGATAGCATCTCCCAGCTCGGCTCCGCGCTTTAGTCTCTGGAACGCCAATGGCACATCCGCCGCCGAACCGTCGCGTGGATACGCGGCCCGAATCCCCGAATCTCGCAGGGCCGGCACAAAATCATGATCGGCCGCCTTGCTCAGCCACGACGCAGACAGTTGCTGGTCACGCGGTACCCCGTCCCCCCGCGCATAGATGATGGCCAGATTGTATGCGGCCGAACCTCCGCCCGCTTGCGCTGCCTGGCGAAACCACTGGATCGCCGTTGCCATATCCTTCGCCACACCATCGCCGCTCGCATACATCGAACCGATATTCGTCGTCGCGTCCACTGATCCTTTTTGCGATGCCGCGGTGTACCACTTCAGGGCAGCTTGAGGATCAGGCTTTTCCATCCCGATTCCTGCCGCGTAGTAGATTCCGAGCGATTCCTCCGCGGGCATGTACCCTTTCTCCGCCGCAAGGCGCAACAGTCGCAACGCTTCGACCTCATCGTTCTTCAGCAGCGCACCCGAGTGATACGCCAGCGCGAGCAACGTCTCTGACTGCGGATCGCCCGCCTGTGCCTTCGCTTCAAGCGCCGGCAATTCCTCAAGCGTCACCGCCTGCGCTCTCGCGAGAACGTCGTACTCACTATTAGGTTTTGAAAGCAGTGGCTCCTTTGCTGGTGGCGGAGCAATGGGCTGCGCCGCGCTTGACGCTGCGGGGTGGGCATTATCGCCCGACGCGACGGATGTCGATTGCGTGAGAGGTGCGGGGGCCGGTGGAGGTACTTCCTTCTCCGGCGGCTTTTCGATCGGGGTGGAAGCCGACGTCTCGAATGGCACCCGAATTAGGACCTTGTCCTCCATCGGCTGCAGCTCAACGCTCGCCGGTTCCTTCAGATCAATCACGATTCTGCTCAGAGGCGGGCTCACCTGAAACAGCGATGCCCGGACGGTGGTGACTGGTCCCTTATTCACGCTCAGTCGTTGTGCGGGACCCTGCAATACGAAGCCCGGAAAATCGAAGACCAGGCGGTCCGGGTTTTCCAGTCGTTGCGTGTCAGGCACCGCAGGCGAATTAGTCGAGACTTCGATCGTCAGAGCCTGGCCGTCGTTCGCGACGCGTATCTTGCTGATCGCATGTTTGCCGACTACCACTGCGCCCGGTGCGGAAGCCTGCGCGGCGGCCCGTCCTCCGCCAAGCAGATTAATCAGAAGCGCCGAAATGACTGCGCGCTTGCGCATAGGCTCTGGCAATTCTCGAGCGATGTTCGTGCGGCGGTCTGCCGCCGCCATCGTCCCACGCCGCTGGGAACTTTCCAAGTCCGAACTCGGCACTTCAGAATACGATCGTCCTGCCACCCGCGCACTACACGGGAGGCCCCGGCGGTACGCCCGAAGGCTTCAGCTTCGGCAGGTTCTGCTTCGGATCTTTCAGGAACAATTCAATCTCATGATCGAGCCGCCGGCTGCGGGCGTCCGTTCGCCCATGCACGATCTTCTGGACATCCAGAACGCCGCCCAGCGCCACCGATTGCACCTCGGGAGTGGCCACCGCATCCGAAGAAAGAAGCATCAGTCGTTCAGCAATCTGAGACTCTACCGCGGCACTCATTTCAGCGCCTTCGTCGTTCCCGGATTCATTCTGAAATCCTTCGTGCACCAATGCCGAAACAACTTCGCCAGGAGATACCGCGCCCTGCGACTCATGCGCGATCACCGCCAGCCTTTCCATCCGCTGCGGATCGAGCAATCCCCCAACCACGATCTCAGAGACCGCGCGCGCTCCGTCCTGCGGGCTGAAGAGGTACCCTGCGGAAGAAGTGAATCGCTCGGGATCGCCGCGATCCGCCTCCGGAGGAGCAAGCACCTTCCAAAGTGAGGCCCGCACCTCAAGCTCCTTCGGATCGAGCGCTCTCAACACCAACTGCAACGCCTCGCGCTGGCTCGCCGGCGGCCAGACTTCCACGGGCAGTTGCCCGTCTCCATTCAGAGAAGCCGGAATCTTCGCGCTGCCCACCACACCCAGTGCTGCTCCGAGCGCGTAACGGTGAAACAGATAGATCAGCGGAAATCGCGACGCCAGCCTCGACACCGGTTCCCGCGGCCGCAGCATACTAATGTTGTAGTGTGCCAGCAGTGCCTCGCGAACCGGCCACACTTGCTTCAGCCACTCCACCGGATCACGCCCGTCGTCGTAAGCATTCCAGCGCGGATCGGCACCGTTGCCCCACGTCACTCCGGCCGCCAGCGACGTGCGAACAATCGCATCCAGTCGATCGCGTTCCTGCTCCGCGTCTGCGCCGGATTTCCCCTCGCTGTACCCCCATTCGATCGCAAACTTGTCGTAGCTTCCCGTCCCCTGCATGTACGCGTCCGACAAATCGGCCGTCCCATCAGCGCGAATCTTCACGCGCGGAGCGTAATAGTCCATCACCGACCCACGCCCGAACGTGCTGGCCACAAAGTTGTGATCGAGTCCCAGCACGTGCCCCATCTCATGACATGTCAGCAGCGCCAACCGGTTCAGCATCACCTGCTCATCCGACAATTGCGGATCCAGATTGTCGAGCGCTGAAAACGCGTCCAGAGCAGGTTCGTCGTTCCCTTTCCCCGACGGCATGGTGGCGTTCCAGTAGTTGTTCGCCGTGCGCATGCGGTGCGAATCCAGTTGCACGATGGCATGCACGATCTCGCCGGTCCGCGGATCAGTCTGCGTCATCCCGACCGACCACCCCCGTCCCGCTCGGTTCGTCCATTGAATCGTTGGATAGCGGATATCGAGCGGATTCGCCCCTTCGGGCAGATCCTCGATGCGCAAAGCATTTTTGAAGCCCGCTTGCTCGAAGGCTGCGTTCCACCATAGTGCACCGCGCAGCAATGCCGACCGCATCGGCTCCGGTACCGCCCGGTCCAGATAGAAGACGATCGGCTTAACCGGTTCGCTCATGGCCGCATTGCGGTCTTTCTTCTGCAACCGCCAGCGCGCGATGTATTCCTTCTCCAGCGGCTGATCAAAGGCTTGCGAGAAATCCTTAAACTCTTCCCCGAAGAACCCCACCCGCGGATCGGCTTCACGCGGCGTGTATCCAGATTCGGGCAGAGCAACAAAAGAATGATGCTCGCGCACACTTAGCGAATGTATTTCGGGTTGGTTGAGATCGGCCTCCCCATCGTTCGTGAAAGTCAGCAACGCCTCAATTTCTGTGTTGCGCGGAAAACTTCCCGAGGCCTCCAGATCGATCACACTGCGCGTATCATCGAGCTTCCAGTTCGCGTCTTTGCTTTCCTGCCGCACCGTTTGCCCGTTCACCGCCTGCGTCGGCCGCCGCATCTGCGACAGCAAATCCGCCGCGTCTCGAAGCAGGAGAGGCTTCGCGTCTACCAGGAGCGCACCGTCCTGCTCTCCCTCCACCGGAAGCGCCGCCAGCACAGAGGTCGGAAAGCTCAACTCCACTGACTTCTTCAGATCAGAACTCCCCCGCTCCGCCCGGAACGACGAATTCTGTGCGATCACCAGCACCCGCGCGCCAACCTGTTGGAACCGGCACACTGTGCCTCGACCAAGGCTCCCGCGATCGGCGAACAGCGTCGTCGATCCCACCCCGCTCCCCATCCCCACGAAGTAAAGAAACTCGCGCTCCCGCGCCTCCGGAGGAATCTCCACCAGCAGCGTCCCCTTCTTCGCGTCCCAGTAATAAGGAAGAAATCCATCCTGCTTCTTCAGCCCGGCAGTGCGCGCGGCAAGCGTCTGGGAGGGAGAGGCATCTTTATTGGTTTGAGCACCCGCGAAGGAACACAAGCAAAGGACAGAAGAAGCAACCATCGCCAACACAAATCGCATAGGGATGCCCTTATACAACAAGCCCCGCATCGACTCCAAACGCCGAACTCCAAAGGCCCGACGCTCTCCAGAATTGTCATCCTGAGCGGAGTGAGGCGCCAGCCGAACGCAGTCGAAGGACCCCTGTACTCCCTTCGCTCGCCACGACTGCCACAAATCTTCCAGCGACGGACCGAACAAAGCGGCCCCAAGGTTACTTTGGGCACATGAGCCCCACCCCGCCCCCTCCCTATAATCCGCGCAGGGAAGACTCCACCCCCCATGTCCAAATCAAACTCCCAGCCGCTCTGGATTTACGGCCCCTGGCTCGACATGATCGTCGGCTGCGGAGCCTGGTCCGCACCCCTGCTGCTGGTCGCATACCTGTCTTCATCGGCCAGCACCTTAACGTGGTCCGTTGCCTTCTACGTTCTTGCTCTCTTCTTTAATTACCCGCACTACATGGCGACCGTCTACCGCGCCTACCATCGCTCGGTAGACTTCAACAAGTATCGAATCTTCACCGTGCACACCACGCTGCTGGTGCTCCTGACCGCCGTGGTCTCGCACTTCTGGTTCCGAGCACTGCCATTCATCTTCACGATCTATCTCACGTGGAGTCCTTGGCACTACAGCGGCCAGAACTACGGCATTCTGATGATGTTCGCCCGCCGCGCCGGCGCTCGTCCCGCCAACGCGGTTCGCCACGCGATGTACGCCGCGTTCCTGCTTTCCTACGGAATCCTCTTCCTGAACTTCCACACCGGGCCATCCACCGATCCGTTCTTCGTCTCGCTCAACATTCCCGGCGTGGTCAGTTCCCAACTGCAGATCGTCTTCGCCCTCGCGTTCCTCGTCTGCAGCGCCTACGCGCTGTCCAGTCTCATCGGTCAAACCGGATGGCGCGGCATGGTTCCGTCGCTGACACTGTTCAGCACGCAGTTCGTATGGTTTCTTCTTCCTACAGTGCTCTCGCTGGGAGAACGCTTTCGTGTACCACAGAGCCGCTACAGCACGGGCGTGCTGGCGGTGATGCACTCCGCTCAATACCTCTGGATCACCAGCTACTACGCCGGACGCGAAGCCCGCGCCGAAGGCCGCCAGAACTGGCGCCCACTTGCCTACTTCGCCGTTCTGATTGCTGGAGGCATCGCGCTCTTCATCCCCGGCCCATGGATCGCCAGCCACGTCTTCCACTTCGACTTCACGCGCAGCTTCCTGATCTTCACCGCGCTCGTCAACATCCATCACTTCATTCTCGATGGCGCGATCTGGAAACTGCGTGACGGCCGCATCGCCAACTTGCTGCTGAATTCCAAGGAACAACTCGCGGATGCTGCTTCCAATGCGCGTACCGCCCTGTCCTCGGCATTGCGTTGGGTTGTCGGACCCGCGCCGGTCGCCCGCACGTTGCGCATCACCGCCGCCCTGGCCTTGCTGGCTTGGGGCACGGTCGATCAGGTTCGCTACTACTTCGCGCTGCACGACGACAATCTCCCCGACCTGCAGCGCGCAGCGGCGCTGAACGCCTACGACTCAACGCTGGAGATGCGTTTGGCGCGCAAAGAACTGGACGCTGGAAAGCCCGAAGCGGCCGAAGCCGCATGGAAGCGCGCCATCCAGACCAATCCCGTGGATCCCGCGCCCCGCAATGCGTTCCTTCAGTTTCTGACCGGCGAGAAACGCTTCGATGAGGCATACGCTTTGACGCGGACCTCGATGGAGCGCATGCCGCGCGACGCGCAACTTCTCACCAATCACGGTATCCTGGCAATGCAACTCGGCCACACCGAGGAAGCGGTGCAGAGTTGGCAGAAAGCGGTCGCCACCGATCCCTCGCTCGCCGACGCGCAACTCTATCTCGCCGCCGAACTCGATCGCCAAGGCAAGCCCGCCGAAGCGGCTCCGCATTACGGAGCTTTTCTGGAGATCGTTTCGCTCCACGGCGCCAAAATGCGCCCGCCCGCGCCCAAGCTGATTGGCGTCGCTCTGAAACTCGCCGACTGCCAGAACCGCGCCGGGCATCCGGAGCAGGCCCTCCGTTCATTCGACCTCGCGCGCCGTATCGCCGCCCAGACCGGAGAAGGAAAACTTGAGAGCTTCGCCACCATCGGAGAAGCCACCGTCCACGCCCACTCGGGCCGCACCGAAGAAGCCCTGCGCTTCTACCAGCGCGCCCTGCAACTCGACGCCACCATGGACGACCGCCACAACGAAGCCGTCGACTGGTACAACTACGCACTCTTCCTGCGCGACGCCGGATTCCCGCCGCGCCTCTCCTACGCGAGCCTTCTCAAATCACAACAGCTCATGAAGGTAGCCGCGAACTCCGAGGAAGCAAAAACCCTGGCAAAGACTCTCGAAGAATTCGAAAAACCACTTGGCAGCGAAGCCGCCCGAATCCGCCAGAATCCCGGCCCCATTCAAAAACAAGCTCTCACCCTGTCGCGCCCATCCATCAAAGTTCAGGTCAGCAACTGAAGTGGCTGCGGAAGCCCGCCCGCTGGCAAGAACGGGAAGGGCACGAGTTCACTCGTGCCGCTAAGGCCTGAAAATGTGTGTGCGCTTCAAGCGCCTGAGGTTTGCTATTTTGTAGCGCACAACGGTTAATTCTTCGTAGATGCGCTTGATGCTGCGGGTGCGCGTCGAACGAAGCCACACCCGCACAACATCGTTGAATTGTTATGTCTCCCACACCAAAATCACTTCTTGACACCCGACCCCACCTTGCTCCACACTCCCGCGCAATCTCGGGCCCACATCCCACACACAGGAGAATGCCGCATGTCTTCGAAACAATTCCTGCTGGTGCTCGCCTTCGCGATGTTCACAGGCAGCCTGGCTGGGAACATCACTGCAACCCCGAAGAAGAAGCTATGCATTCCGTGCACTCCCTACTGTAAGGCCCATCCCAACGCCCCACGCTGCAACTAGTCCGAAGAAAAAAGGCACGGGGTGCAATACCCCGTGCTTCCCAAACAAATAACAACTCACGGTTTCCCGAACCACTGCTCAAACCATTGCAAACTGCGCAGGGTGTAATCGCGCGCGTCGGCCGGACGGTGGAACACGTGCCCTTCGTTGGGATACACCACCATCTGCGTCGGCACCTTCATCGCTTGCAGCGCGTGATACCACTCGATCGATTGCGGCATCGGCACCTCGCCATCGCGATCGCCCACCAGAATCAACGTTGGCGACTTCACGTTCTTCACAAAGCGAATCGGATCTGACTTCTGGTACACCGCCGGATCGTCATATACCGACGCGCCAAAGAACGGAATCATCCACTCATCGATATCGTTCTGCCCGTAGTAACTCAGAAAGTCGGCCAAGCCAGCTCCCGCGACCACGGCCGAGAAGCGAGTAGTCTGCGTTTCCGCCCACATCGCCATGTATCCGCCATAGCTGTGCCCGCGCAACCCAACTCGCTTGGGATCAATCGGGAACTGGTGCATCATCGCATCGACGCCGGCCATGATGTCCTTATAGTCTCCGTTGCCGAAGTCCTTGACGTTGCCCCGCGTGAACGCCTCGCCCTGCCCATAACTCCCGCGCGGATTCGGACACAGCACGAACCATCCCAGCAATGACGCAGCCGTCATGTCGCCCATCTTGCCTGCTTGCCACTGCGACAGGCATCCCCACGATGGCCCGCCGTGCACGCTGATCACCAGCGGGTACTTCTTCGCCGGATCGTAATCCTTCGGCAGCATGAGCCAGCCCTGCACGCGCGTGTCGCCATTCATCCAGTGGACATTGCGGCTTTCGCCCCACGTCGCGTGGACGTTGCTGTTAACGTGCGTCAACTGCTTCCACGATCCCATCGGTCCGGTCCAAACTTCCGGAGGCGTGCTCGACGCTTGCCTTACCACCGCGCTTACAGTTCCGTCCCGCGAGAGCGATGCTCCCAGCGCATAAACGTCAGTCGCTGTGCCGATGGTCTCTTCGCCGGTCCATCCCTTCCAACTTGTCGGCGTCGATTGGCCATCGGTGGTGATCGTCGTGTATCCCGCATTCCCATCCACGTTCGCGATGACCGCAAGGTGATTCACTCCCGTCCATGCCAACGATGATGGCGATGCCTTGATGCCTGGCGTCAGATTGCGCGCGGCTCCTCCGGACATCGGGACCAGTTGGATGTCTCCGCCTGTGAGTCCTGCGTCGCTCATCAGGCCCTCGATGAACGCTACCGACTTTCCATCTGGCGAGACGTGCGGCTCCGCGATCTGCCACTTCGGCTTATAGATCTCGCGCATCTCGCCGTTGCCGGCGTCGATCGCATACAGGCGCGCGAGCCACCAGTTGTTGTCGCCTGACCCGTGCGCGGCGCTCACGACCCATGCTTTCGAGTCGGGTGTCCAGTCGTACTCGTAAACGTAAACATCCGACGGAGTGACTTGCGACAGCTTCATCGTCGCTACATCGACTACTGCGATGCGCTGCTCGTACACCTTCTCGCCCACAACGCCCGCGAGCGGCGTCATCGGCTGCAGCGGTCCCGCAATCCGCGGCATGCCTTCGATGTAGAGGACCGCGAGCTTCGTTCCATCGGGCGAGTAACGCGGAGTCTCTGCGAATCCCTTCAAGTCGGCCAGTTTGACGAGACCGCTTCCGTCGGCCGATGCGCTCCACAGTTCTGCTGCTGGAATATCAGTCGGCAAGTCTCCGAGCCATGCGAGCTTCTTGCTGTCCGCGGACCAAGTGACGTCGCGTGCCGCGAGCTTCTGATCAGGCGCAATGCGGCGTGCGTCTCCGCTAGTCAGCGATTGCACCGACAGTTCTCCGTCGACGATGTAGGCGACATTCTTTCCGTCAGGAGAGATTGCAACCTGGTCAATCTTCTTGATCGCGGGAAGGGAATCGAGCGCGGTTGCGATTCGGTCCTGCGCGAAAGCGACGTTGAGTGCGCAAAGCAAAAAGGTGAGCAAGAATTTTGGGCGAGTCATCGGCGCAGAGTATACACAAGGAATTTTTGGGTGAAAGAAGGAGTTCCAAAAGGGGAATTGCTTTGGACGTGGGGTATACCCCCCTCCCCCCTGGTCTTGTGGAATCAATCGGTTACGCGCGCGAGAGCACCAAGATCTTTCATTGCAAAGAACTTATACGCAAAATATTCCGGGCAAAGGAGTTACTTGGCGGAAGATTCGCGTGCGGGGTGTACGCCCCTCGCGAGTCATTTTCATCTGCCAAAAGATTGCCATGGCAAGGACGTGGGTCACGTGTTCATGTGACGTCGTGTGCTTCGAGAGCGCCTCGGCTTGCGGGCTCATGCCCGCTGCGCTTGGTGCCGTCCCTACGGGACTTGCGTTTCATTCGCGAGCTTACCCAGGGCTTACGCCCTGGGCTATTTTATGCCGCCGCTCCGCGGCTCGTTTTTTGCGCACTCGGGATTTTGAGAGTGATCGGGGAGCGTGACATCCCGCGTTTCGACGGCGAACCCAGGTTAGCGTCCAAACGGCGGACGCGAACCTGGGGCACCGCACACATTCGCATCGAAAACCGTCCGGGCGGAATCCAATAGCGCGGATAAAGTCCCAGGGAGATTCCCATGGCCACGCTCGAAGTAAGTTTCCTGCACAATCAACTCGAGGAGCGCAAGCGTCGTCTGGAAGCGGCCATTGTCTCGGCGCCGCGCAACGCGGGACTGGCCGGCCTGTTGCGCGAAGTGGATTCGGCGCTCGACCGCATGTCCAACGGCACCTACGGCCTGTGCGAGGAGTGCCACGATCCGGTGGAGCAGGACCGCCTGCTGGCCGATCCGCTGGTGCGCTACTGTCTCGACCACCTGACCCAGACGGAGCGGGCCGCGCTGCAGCGCGATCTCGACCTCGCCTCCGACGTGCAGCGCAACCTGCTGCCGCAGAATGGCCTGTGCGCCGGCGACTGGGAGACCAGCTATCACTACGCGCCGCTGGGCGCGGTCAGCGGCGACTACTGCGACCTGATCCCGACCGATGGCCAGCTCTTCTTCGTGCTGGGCGACGTCTCCGGCAAAGGCGTGGCCGCGTCCATGCTGATGGCGCAGCTGCACGCCTTATTCCGCAGCCTGACCGGCCTGGCCCTGCCGCTCGGCCAGATTGTCACCCAGGTGAATCGCGTCTTCTGCGAAAGCGCGCTGGCCGGGCAGTACGCCACGCTGGTGTGCGGACAGGCAAAGCCCACGGGAGAAGTAGAAATCCATAACGCCGGCCACTGCCCGGCAATTCTGGTCGGACGCGGCGGCGTGCTGCGCGTGGAATCGACCGGCTTGCCGCTGGGGATGTTCCACAACACCGAGTTCTCCGCCACGCGCGTCCAACTGGACCCCGGCGACACGCTCTTCCTTTATACCGACGGCCTTTCCGAAGCCACCCACGCGGACGACGAATACGGCGTAGACCGCGTCCTGACCCTGGTGCGCCAGCAAGCCGGACGTCAACCCGCCGAGCTGATCGCCGCCTGCCTCGACGACCTGCAGGTCTTTTGCGAAGGAGAGAAACGTTTGGATGACTTGACGCTGTTAGCGATACGACGGCGCATGTGAAAGGTTGCGGATAGCCTTTGGGTGGCGCAGCGGCTACCGCTGCGATTAAGCGCTCACGAAATCTGCCGGCTTTAGCCGCTGAGGTGCCTCATCAAGCACAAGCCCAGGACAAGCTGAACTGTACCGATAGTCGTCGACCCTTATTGTTAGCCCACGCTTTTGAGGATTCTGTCGAATGTACTCTCGAAAAGCGAAATATTCTTCTGCATCCCGCACTCGCCGATCATAGAAGCCGGGCTGCCAAATCTCATGCGTGAATCCCAATTCTTTTTTGGCCCGGAAGGAAAAACCACCCTTGATCAACTGCATCGCCCTTTCCAGCGATTCACACGGAGTAGTCAGCAGATGGAAATGGTCCGGCATCACCACAAACTCATGCAGCAGATATTTTTGCTTCTGCCGGTAGTGAAGAAGGACATCAACAAAAAGACCAGCCATTCTGTCGGACTGAAGAATGGGCTGCTTCTGGAAAGTGGAAGCGGTGATGAAGTAGCAACTGTATCCAGTATTGCCGCGGCGGGGAGCGGCCATGGAGGGCACCTCAGCGGCTAAAGCCGCTCATACTTTTGCCACTTTACCGCAGCGGTGAAACCGCTGCGCCACCCAAAAGACAAAAACATGCTTACCCCTCTCCCAGTTCGAAACCGTCTTTGAGGAGCTCGCCCCAATCTCCGTTCGCCGCAAACCGGGGAACGTTCCTACTGTCCCTAGTTTTCCGAAAAAAATGGCGGGTCGTCAGGCTTGCCCCCAGGTTCGCGTCCGCTTTTTGGACGCTAACCTGGGTACCTCTAGAGAGTCGGATGACAGTTGGCAGCGCGACCCGCTTCGGATCAGTCTTCTCCGTGTTCGTGTCCCTGGACTTCGACAATCATTCGCATCCACGGGTGGACACAGCACTCCCAGCGGGTAACGCCGCGCGGCAGCGCCGGAGTACCCGCCGTTGGCCCAGGTTCGGTAAGGCCGGCTTCCACAAACTGATTCGAATCACTCTCGGGTTGCGGGACTAGCGATCCGTCGGGCAACACCTGCGCACACTCCGGAGCCGGATCGGGATTGCCCGTCAGGCCATTGAGCACAGCGATGAACCCGCCCCCGAATTTCTTGACGCGCGTAAAGGTATGGGTTTCGCCCCCTGCGTTCTGAATGGTGGTCTGATCTCCCGGCTTCAGTTCCAAGCGGACCAGTTTGAAGTGTCCCTCGGTGGTATTCAACATGGGGTTGAAGCGCCACGCCCCGGCAATCTGGTCGCTTTGCAGTTCCCCGATGAAATCCCCGAACAGCGTGGTTCCGTGTTGCCCGGCCACACAGGTTCCGGGCCCGACGGTGGCGTTGAAGCTGTCGGGATCACAGGCGTCCCGCATGATGATGGTTTTGGTGGTTTGCGCATTGGCCAAGCAGGCGAACAGCACGGCCACACCGATTCCCACGACGATCCATTTCATAAGAACCTCCTATTCTGTTTTTTCGAGGCCGGATTTCGGGGAAGAATGAACCCTGAGCACTTACTTTTCGGAAGATTCTGGTCGCCCCGGGACGTCGTGTCAAGGCCGAAAGCGGCACGGCGAGCCGACTTCGCGACCGTACCGGCGGGGATAATCTCAGTTATGAGCGAAACGAGATGGAAGTCGCAGGCTGCATAGCTACCCCACTCAATCGCACAGAACGTGATTGAATGGAGCATTCTCGAGTTGTGTGGGCCACCCGCCCTCGACGACCTGCAGGTCTTTTGCGAGGGCGAGAAACGTTTGGATGACTTGACGCTGTTAGCGATTCGGCGGCGCATGTAGCGCGGGCGCCCTCGCCCGCGTGATGGTGGATGGTGATGGTGCCCCAGGTTCGCGTCCGCTTTTTGGACGCTAACCTGGGTGGACAGATCAACGAAAACCCAAGACGGGAGATGGTTTATCGAATACTGCATCGCTATCCCACTTAATCGCACAGAACGCGATTGAATGGGACAACCCACTCTCAACCTTCGCGTTGCCCCTCGATATCCCACCACAGACCATGGTCCTTAGTACTATGCCTCTTCTAATAGACATACTGCTATAAGTAGTCTTCTATGTACCTAGGCATTCGTTGTTGGCCAGACCGCCTCACATATGTCGTACTTAACGGAACTATGAGCGCACCTATAGTGGTTGGTACTGGAACAATTAAGATTCCCGTTGACTCGAATCGGCCTGGATTCCTGCAGTGGATCTCGACCGAAATGCGAACTCTCACCAGACGACACTCGCCGACCGCCTGTTCTTATAAAACTATTGAGCCCGCGGCACGTAAGAATTCTGCTCTCCTGCGGAGGTCGGAAGTCGAAGGAGTGATTCAAGCTGTGATATACGAGCTTGGATGTCATCAGATAGCGAGCTTCACGAAACAGCAGATTAAGGCTCGCCTCCGTTTTGCCGGGTCAGCAGCTAATGTGAGCGAGGTTTTGGACTCGAGCGCCCTAGAGGAATTTGCTGGAACTGATTTCGAGGAGGCGGCTCTAGCGGCGTGGGCTTCGCTCCCGAATTAAGTCATGGGCAATTACCTGAAACAACAACTTTTGGGCCGCGGAGCATTCGGAGAGGTGTGGCTTGCCCGCCACGAGGGTTTCGGAGTGGACTATGCTGTCAAGTTCGTACCACCAGGACGCATTACCAGCCCAACGGAGTTCTATAGAGAGCCGCGGCTCCTCAAGACTTTAGAACACGCGAACATTGTTCGTGTTCACGACACTGGCACCTTACAGAATGGCGAACTCTTTATTGCGATGGAATACCTTCGGCGTGGCAGCCTTGCGACGGAACTCAGAGGGGACACCATCGACTTGCGTACTCTAAAACAAATCTTCTGCGGCGCGCTTCGTGGTCTGCAATACGCTCACGATAGTGGATACGTCCATCGCGACCTTAAGCCGGCGAATATATTAGTAGGCGACGATGGAAGCGGAAAACTGGGAGACTTCGGACTTGCGACTCAGTTAGGGCCAGGCGGCACGGCGTCGCCCCAATTTTACTATACCTTCGTTGCGCCGGAGGTCTTGACCTCAGGCACGACGAGCCCAGCCTCCGATATCTACGCCATGGCAGTGACGATTTATGAGGCACTCAACGGAAAACCCTATCTTCCATTTCCTGGTTCAATTCCTGAGCTGACGCAAATGATTGTTGACGGGACTTTTCCAGACAGACGCTACTATCGTGTCTACGTGCCTCGCAGACTGCGTAGAGTCCTTAACAAGGCGATGAGCGTCGATCCAAACGAAAGATTTGCCAGTGCAGAGGAGTTCCGGCACACGCTCGAGCAAATTCCAATCCGTGCTAGCTGCGCAGAGAAATCATCGCAAGGCACTTTTGAATGGTATTCACAGAGCGAAGATGAAAAGCTGCAAGTCAAAATGTCTCAAGAAGGCCAAGGCAAGTGGCGCTTGGAAACCTCGCGCCAAATTGTGCGCGGTGTTAAGCCACGCCGTGTAGCCAAGCTCTGTAAGCGCAATCTCACCGAGGTCCAGGCGCGAAAAGCAGTCCACAAGATCACTTCCGGGTTCATTTGCGAAGGGTCGTCAACGGAACTCAGTGCATAGCAGACCTATCCAAAATGCCACCGCTGAGATAATCTGCCGGGATCGCAACCGAAACAGGGACGTGGTGTCATCTCACAAGAGGCAAGATAAATGCGCGCCACGCTTCATACATGCCAAACGCGATTAGGAGCACCAGTGTGATTGTCCCGCCAATTTCTGCCGCCGCAATTCGCACATTCGTCAGGATTTCGAGGAATCGTTTCATCGAACCACCTGAGGGAGCTGAGTAGCAGCTAAAAAGTGTCACTCCGCTCTCGCCTTCGTCTCCCCTTTCTCTGCGGGAGCGAGCTCCCACTTATTGGTGTTGCCACGTCTGCGAATCTTGCGCTCGTGTTCCAGAACCTTCACATCTGCTTTTAGAAGATCTTTGTTGACCGGGGCTTTCACCCAATATGCATTTCTTAACTGCTCTACCAACTGAACGATCTGTAAACCCATCTCAAAATGCTTCAGGATATGGAGGATTGCCTCGCGCCGGTGTGCGGCCAGTTCCATCTTGTCCAACATCGATGGGGCGCTCCCAGTACATCCTCATCTATAATCGGACCGGATTCCGGCTTTGCTAGACGCCATCCATCGAGACGATCAATGACTCCCTGTTTCTGCAGCCTTGTTGCAGAGTTGTAAATACTTCCCGACGGAAACTCTGATTTCAGTCTTTGCACCTCTTCAATGGCAGCTCGGGAGCTAAGTCCGCCCCCGGCAGAGCGGAGGACTGCACAGATTAGCGTTGTGGGCGTACAGTCCTGGATCCTGACCCATACCCATTCACTGCCGGCCCCTTCTGGTCGTTTTCGTGTGGAGGGGGAATCTGAGGTCCGGCCGTGGAGGCGTAGCCGATGACCGGTATTCAGCAACATCCAACCCTAGGAAGCGCTTGAGCGGTTCCGGCAAGGCCATCTGTGCCCGCTCAAATAGGTCTTGGCATTTACGTGCTTGGTCATACAACTGGACGAGACTCTGGATTGCTTCAGTTTCAGCCTGGATTCGATTCCAAGGACTCATCATTACTCCCAATGTATCACAGGTTCTCTCCGTTATCCAATGACAATATTGGAGAACGGATGAGCAGCGGATGGAGATGGAATGAATTTAGCCAAGATCCGACCGTTCGCGCAAAGGACGAGGTCAGGATAAACAGCTCGGGGGAAACTCGGGGGGAAACTCGAAACTCGGCGACAGACGGGA
>CAVUSL010000010.1:0-177315 GCA_963744055.1 uncultured Acidobacteriota bacterium
TTTCCTTGGCTCACCGTCCTGTGGCCTCTTTTGTCTTCGTCGACAGCGTGACGAGGGTGGCACTAGCTTTCTGGCCGACGGGGTCGGGGAAGGTCTTAAGTTCAAGAAGGATATCTTTCGGAGTGCAGGCATTGGCCGCCAGCTCTTGATAGGCGAGGTCAGTTTTTGGCAGGTTCCTTCTGTTTTCGTGATTCCAGAACGCCCTGTTTACTTCGGCATCACATAATCGCAACGCAGCGACGGAGCCAATCCGGTAGCTGACGACGTCGAGATCATCCATCAGCCGACGACGAGTCGATTGTGGCGTGTGCGCATTCTGGCCAACATCCGCGCGGATGTCTTCGTTTCCATGCAGCGCAAGCCATTCCAAATCGTCAACCGAGGTCACACGGGAAAGAGCGACGGATTCTTCAATAATAGGGTCGGATCCCAGATTGGTTAAGATGGCGTGAGCTTCGGCGCTGGTGAGGGGAATTCCTGGAGTTCGCTGGCCCGTGTTCAGAGCTGCAAGGACTGCGCTCTGGCAGGTCGAAGATATTGGCGCCTTCAGCGTCATCAGGAAGTTTGGGTCCCGCATCTTTACCTCGATGGCTTGCCATTCGGCGATAGACTGCCGCAGATCCCTTGCCCGAGCGAACTCTCCGGCTGTGTCGGAGATGAAGAGGCCAACAGGCCATAGGGCCACCAGGACGGCCGGCACCCAGTAAGTCCTATCCCACAGTCTGTCTCTTGCCTTGACTGCCAAGATCAAACCGCTAATGACGGCGACAATAGCCAGTTCGCCCAAACCCGCAGGTAGGATCACCGGGGGCCAAGGACCGAAGAAAATTAGGCCAAGGGGTCCGGCAATGAAATACGAGAATGCGACATGGAGAATTGCCGCAGTGGTGGCGAAGAGGACAACTGGCGGAACGGAATCCCGCCAAGTGAGTTCTGGCAATTCGGCAGTGATCGGCTCTTGAACGCCAAGCAAGCGAGATTCTCCGTAGAGTCCTCTGCTTGATGATACTCAAATGCCGGAGACCGTGGAGTGACCGGCGTAATCACAGGGACCCCGCTCGCCAGCAATGTGCCTTGACGCCGCCAAGGAAGAGTATGTGCGTCACCTGTTGTAAGCAGGCGATAGCGCTCAAAACCCCTCCACCCGAACCTAGCGCCAGGCTTGCACCGTCCAGACGGTCTGTGCCGTAGTTCCAAGCCTGCGGCATGGGAGGCCGTCGTCATGGGCAAACAGAGAGTCAAGCCGAATTACCGTCGCCGAGTGCTTCGCCTGCCGGATCTGGACCACTGCAAGACGGCCGTGCTCAATAGCCTCGGCTCGCCCGCCTCGCGCCGCGTGTACGAGTACGCCATTGATCAATTCATTGCATGGTATTGCTCCGAGCCTCGCCTCGCCTTCAACCGCATCGTCGTAGTCCGCTATCGCATGTACCTCGAGACAAGGGGACTGGCTGCGAACACCATCAACCAACAGCTTGCGGCCGTGCGCCGCTTGGCTCACGAGGCCGCCGACGCAGGCTTGCTGAGTCCCGAGTTGACTGCGGGGATCAGCCGCGTGAAAGGAGTCAAACAACTCGGCTTCCGCTCCGGCAACTGGCTGAGCGCGAAGCAAAGTTCCGAAGTGCTCAAACACGCTTGTGGCAATAGCATGCGTGCCAAGCGCGACTACGCGATGCTGGCCCTGCTTTTTGCGTGTGGCTTTCGCAGATCCGAGTTGGTCGGGTTGGAGTTGGACGAGATCCAGATCCGTCAGGGGCACTGGGCAGTGGTGGACCTGATCGGCAAGGGTGGGCACATCCGCACCGTGCCCATCCCAGAATGGGTGAAATCGGCGCTTGATCAGTGGACCCGAGCAGCCAGGGTTACGGAGGGAAAGATCTTTCGAGCCGTCGCCCGGGCGGGAAAGGTGTGGGGGAAAGGCATCTCGCAGAATGTGGTGTGGTACGTAGTCAAGACCTGCTGCGAGAGAGCGGGCTTGGAGCATATTGCACCGCATGACTTGAGGCGAACCTGCGCGAAGCTGTGCCACACGAACGGCGGAGAGCTGGAGCAGATTCAATTCTTGCTGGGGCATGTATCCGTCCAGACGACGGAACGCTATCTCGGCTGCAAACAGAATCTGGGACATCCGGTGAACGATCTTTTTGACCTCGGTACGGACGGGCAGCCGCGCGAAAACGATGGTGAATCTGCCACGGTGAAAGCCTCCGACGATGTAGAAAAGGCATCTCGGCAAGCGATAGAATGCCGCCACGGAGGATCGGATTATGACCAGCCCGTCTGCGACTCAGGACAGCTATCCCTACCAGGACGAACCGAATTGGTCGAGGTCGGAAAAGGCCATCGCCCGCGCAATCTTCGACGCTGCTCTGGATCGGGAGCTTCGCGAGGTAATCCAGCAGGCAAAGAAGATGGCCAGCCAGATCCAGCAGTCGTCGGATCTGTGGGACTTAGAACATTACCTGACCCAACGTCGTAAGGAGATCGACCGCAAGTACGAGTATAAGTATTCGCAACTCACGCACGTCTTTGGGAGACTCTTGCACGAAAGCCGACTTAGCGAAGACGAGCTGCGCGGCTTAAACGAGGACAAGCTGAAGTTGATCCGTTCTTTCGCCAAGTTCTTAGCGGAGGACGCAGCCTGACCTGCATTCTGAGCGCTATGGCCTGATTACGACAGTTGCGAAGACTCAATTCGCCGGGGTTGGTTCGATTCTTAGTGTTGCGGCGGCTTGGCTGAGTTCTTTCCGGTTCGCATCCGGTCCAACGGCAAGGATCGAGACATATCTTCGGCCGATCATGAATGCGTAGTAGAAGCCAAGTTCTTGGCCCGAATCACCTCGCCGAACGAGTTCTTGTACCAGCACTTCGCTCCCGCCCGCAGCCTGGTTGCGCCAGCCACCACGCTTCTTGAAACCGCCGCCATCCATCGCACCCTGAAGCGAAGGTTGTGCATCCCTTCTTAGATTGACCTGCTCGTCGGCATGAAGCGGAAATGAGCTGAGGATAACCAAGTTGCCGCCGCAATGGAGCGAGAGACTGAGTCGCTGGGGAAGCTGAGTCGACCGTGCGATCGCCCGATCCTCGTCGGCGAACGTACAGGCTGGGTCCAGTTGGAGTTCGAACCCGATCACATGGTTGATATATTTCCCTTTATCCAGACTGCCGAGAATGGCTGGACGGCTGGGCGTGACGGCAACAGCCGGAGACTGTGCTCTTACCACGCATGGGGCAATGAACACACACACAAAGAGAAATCGCAGCACGACGCCTCCGCGAAGCTTCCGAACTGAATTCATCTGCAAAGTCCGAGCAATTGAAATGTGATAGCGGAGATTCTAACCGAGAGTTGGCGAATCATCGCCATAGCACTCAAAACCCTCAATGAGCGTTATGGCCGGGACCGAACGGACCCAGAATGTGCTGCGCTCCTTGCACCAGCAGCGTTCGCAGATAGGGATCGCCTTCTTTGCTGATATGCAGCTGCGGTTCGCTTTGCCCCGAGTTCCGCCGTCCCGGCTGCAGGCCCAGATAGCAGCCCACGTCGCGGCTCTTGCCGAAACGATGCGGATCTTCCAGTGTCAACAGGAAGGTCAGCGCGATCAATGTACCTACTCCCTTGATCTGTTTCAGCAGCGCCACCTGCGGATAACTCTGCTGTGCCAGGTTCTCGATGCGCTGGTTGTATTCCACGATGCGCTCGCTCAGCGACTCGATTGCGTTCAACAGCGGTTCCAGGGCGGCTTGCAGTTCTGGACTCAAGCTCTCGGCTTTCTCCGGATTCATGTTCCGCACGTTGCATCCACGCAAGCGTTCCCCGTAACTCTTGGCCAGCCCGCGAGCTGTGTTGACCAGCGCGGTCCGTGCTCGTACCAGCCCAGCGCGCGCCCGAATCAGCGTCAGATCCGCTTGCGCCTGCACGCTGCGATGTTTCACCGGATACAGCAACTCTGCATCGATCCGGGCCAGCCGCGCCAGCGTCTGCGCATCCAGACGATCGTCTTTCTTGCGGCTCTCCCCGATCAGCCGTACCTTGCGCGCATTGGCCACGATCACTTCATGCCCCAACTCGCTGAGCAAGCGACTGATCCAGGGCGAATGTGTCCCGATTTCCAGTGCGATCCGACTGCGCGGCATGGCACCGAACACTTCGCTCAACGCTTTCGCATTCGTCCGCACGCGCTGCTCCAGTTGTATCTGGCCGGCTTCATCCAGCACGCAGTACCAGCTGTTGCGATCGCCCAGATCGAGTCCGATGGTCAGTTTCTGCGCCGAAATATTCCTGCTCTGCTTGGCCACTGCGGTGCTAACCTTCTTCATTGCCGGTCTCCTTTTTATCTGTGCTTCGAGCACGTCGATAACTTGGGAGCGTACACCGCATCCCGTCCGGAGGCCGGCCTTCTCATCCCATCTGATTTCGTCAATTGGGAGGAGCGGTGATAAGAATTTGATCCGCAAAGTTGCAGGTACTCCAAGCCTATAATTTCGTTTCGTGCACAAGACGCCAACGATCAGGTAGGATACGAAGCGTTAACGAATGCTGCTCGGCGAAACCACGTCGAAGCGCAAACTCAATCGCCTAGTAACGGTGGGCCGACTAGCTTCATGCCATGCCTCTCGAACCGACTTGGGTCGTTTACCTTGGCGTCCGGCTTGCTGGTCTCCTCGAAGAAGCTTTCAATTTTCGCCGCAGGGGTAAAGGCAAATAGCATCCGTCCGGGTTGCTGCCCGAGGTAGGCCCACACGTGCGGGACGTTTCTCGGGGCGAAAATTGAATCACCGGGTTTCAGTCGCAACTTCGTTTCGCCGACCTCCATCAGTACTTCGTCGCTACCTTCGATGAAGTAGAACCATTCCTCCTGCTCGTAGTGCACGTGTCGCGGTGGTCCGCCGCGAACCATATTGCGATTCTCCATGATGAACAGAGCGCCGTTGGTCTCGTGGGTGAGGACTTTGAAGTCCAAATGGCTGTTGCCACGTGCAGCCTTGTGCGGATGTCCGGTGCGATCTGTACCTGCTTCGACGAGGTGAACGGTGCTCTTTTGTTCGTCCGCAATCGACGAGAAAGAACCTAACGAAAGGGTAGCGATGAGTTTTAGAATCGACCGACGGTCGAGCTCATGCATATAGGAGTTCCTCCAACGAACGTTGCAATGCTAGTCGATCACAGTCGGTCAGAAAAAGGTCAATTAGTGAAAAATCCCCATTTCACCACCTATGCCCGGACCGGGGTTCTGAGTGCGATTGCTTGCTTTCGTTAACTCATGTCTGAGGCCAGGAGAAACCTCGGCTGCTATCTTTGAGCTACTTGCGCCAAAGGCCATCAGCGATATGAAGGATCTTTGCAATTGTTGGCTTCGGAGAACTCGGAATACCCCCGCTCAAGCTGCCAGATCTTCTGCCCCGCACGGCTGGGCTCGGCACGAAAATGCGAATTCCGAACCTCGAGGTATCGATCTATCGCCCTCTTTGCCGCGTTAACAGATGGATAATCGCTGTTATGAATGACTGCTCTGGCCAGACCGCTGAATACTGACTCGATGACGTTTAAGAACTGAGCCCCCGCTGGCAAGGGTGCAATCGCTACGATCGGATATTGGGCGTGGGCGTACCCATTGAGTTTCTTCAAATGCGCTTTTAGCTTTTTCGAAACATGCCACGATGCTGCATCCCATGACAGGTAAATCTTGCGACAATCCGCATATTCGGAGCGCAACAAATTAGCCATTTTGATCATCTCATCCGTATTTTTTCGGAGAGAATAAAAGTGACTGACCTGATTGGTTGCAAGCTCCAATGCAGCCGTGAGGATCAACCAACCCTTGGATTTTTGCCATTGCGGGATGATATAGCTTTCGCCTGGCCCGACTCTCTTACGTCCACCTTTTTTCTTGATCGAAAACGGGCCGTATTCATCGATCGAGAAAAACGCTTCGTTACGCTTGAGCGCGGCTAACACTTCCTTGATCGCGGAGACCTTGCGTGCATACTCGGGATCTCTACTTGTAAGCACGATACGAGCTTTACGCCATTTAAATCCGGTGCTCCTCATCACGCGTCTCATTCTCGCTCCTGACAGAGGCAGTCCTTGTTCTCGGAGGATTCGATGAAGGTCGACGACTCTCCATGATGAGCGGTTTATTCCAAATTCCGCCGGAGGCTTATGGAGTACTGATACCAGAAAAGCCTTGCAGTCGTCGTCACTCCGCCCAGAAGACAACTGGCGAGGACTGCGGTGTGGGCGTGAACTTCGGTCCAATAAACACTGGCTGCCACCCTGCTGAACCCGAAGAACCCATTTTGCCGCCGTTTTGGAGCTAACATTGAACTCGGCTGCAGCTGTACTCAAGGGGATCAAGTCGCGGAGAATTCTTAACGCCAACTCTTCACGCAGAATGGGAGTGAGACGGGCATTTTTGTGAATGTGCATTCGTGCCTTAGCGTTCGGGATCTACGCATGCGCCGCGACTGTACCGAACCTGATCGCCAAAAGCAACGTCGGTCACCCTCGATCCTCTTTAGTTGGCGAAAAATCGCCATTACGCTCAAAACCCCCAATGAACGTTATGGCCTGCTTTCGTAGACCATCCAGACTCGCCTCCCAGACGGTCTCGCGGTTGTGGATTACTTCCGAATTGCTCGTCATTCGGAAGTCAACGAACTGGCATGTAACTTTCGTAACATACGGGAGTCAATAGCGCAGTTTTAGAATCGCACGGAGTGCCACCGAAATTGCGTCAGCTTTCAAAAATCTGGATCCTCACGCTTGTCTTCCTCACGGCGGTGCTCGTGGTGGCGTTCGCCCTGCTCCCGCGCGGTCTTGTTCGTGCAGCTTTTAGCGACATTGTCTGTGCTCTCCTGATGCTTTCCGTGCTGATGGTCACCAGTTTCAACGCAATATCGAGCAAGGGGCGGATGCGCTTGTTTTGGATACTTCAAGCCACGGGGTGGGGACTCTGGCTGCTTGACCAACTGCTGTGGATTGTTTTCGATCTTGTGCTGCAGAAGCAAATGCCCGAGATGTTTTCCGCCGATGCGCTCTTATTCATGGCGGGCGTCCCAATCTTAGCTAGCCTGTTGCTTCGGCCGCATCTTCAGCCCTCGGAACGCAGTGCTCGATTGGGGGCCGTGGATTTTTCGCTGCTCCTGTTGTGGTGGCTCTACCTCTACGTGTTCTACGTGATGTGCTGGCAATATGTCTCTCCTGATCAGGCCCACTACGATAGAAACTACGATCTGCTTGATGCAGGAGAGGCCTTGGTGCTTGCGTCTGTTTTGGGAGTGTTCTGGTACCGGGCCTCAGGGCAGTGGAGGAAGTTTTACGGTTATTTTCTTGGAGCGGTGCTATTCAATAGCGCGGCATTCTACCTCCTGAATCGCGAACTCGACAAAGGAGTGTATTACACAGGCAGCTGGTATGACCTTCCCTATTCAGCATCGTTTGCCGCGTTCACTGTGGTCGCCCTAGCCGGACAAGGATTGTCGTCCACGACAGAAACTTCCACAGACGAAACATACGCTTCCTGGATAGCAAGACTCGCCATGATGGCGGTGTTGTCACTACCGGTCATGGGTGGCTTCGCTCTTTTAAGCCACGACATACCTGGTTCAGTTGTACGTTTTCGTGTACTCGTAACGCTCGCCACAATGTTTGCGATGGCGTTTCTCATTTTTTTCAAGCATTACCGCTTAAATGAGGAATTAAAGAGCACCAATAACGTGCTGCAGGAAGCTTCTCTGACCGATCCTTTGACCGGTCTCCGCAACCGCCGATACTTCTTAGAGACTATCGAAGGAGACGTCAGCCATGCGTTGCGCTCTTACGCCGACAATCGCGATCAAGGAACCCGAGACCTGGTCTTTTACCTGATTGACGCGGACAATTTCAAAGAAGTCAACGACCGCTATGGACACGATGTTGGTGACAGAGTGCTAGTCGAAATGTCACGCAGAATCAGTTCGGCTATTCGACACTCCGATGTTTTGGTGCGGTGGGGCGGTGAGGAATTCTTAATCCTGTCGCGCTATACGGATCGCAGGGAGGCTAAAACTCTCAGCGCGCGAGTGCTCGCCGCGGTCAGCGATACACCTTTCGCGCTTACGAATCCAAGAGAAACGATTTGCAGAACCTGCTCGATCGGATGGGCTGCATTCCCCTGGCTTTCTAAACATCCCGAAATCGTCGATTACGAAAAAGTCCTCAATTTTGCAGATCGAGCCCTTGGCGAGGCTAAGAGGGCCGGAAAGAACAGGGCTGTTGGTTTGTTACCTGCGGACGATCAACTTGTGCCGACAGTGAGTGAGATGGCGTGCCCAGACTACATAACCGATGTTCTTGCAATCATCGGTACAACAGGCCAGCAGCAAGAATAGAATCTGCACTCCGCAAGGCCAGCTGCGGTTCCGTCTCCGCGCATCGTGCGCGTCAATGAGTGTAATGGGCTTCCATGAGAAGGCCGGTTGGAGTCAAGTCGATTCTTGTCTGGCTTCATTGAACAAGGTTTTCTTCTCCCGCCGAGTGGCCACTGTCGCCATGCTTCCATCCGCACTCTCTAGGAGCGAATCGTTTCGCTCGGTGCATGTTGGGCGTTCTCGGTTCAGCCGGTGCTGCCATCTGATTAGCGACCTGTCGTTTTCACTTTACGTGGAATGCGGGCCAGGCCATTAACGCAGTCACCGGAACTCGGCTTTAGGCTTTTGTCTGTTCTCTTCCTGGAACGGTTTTGACTTTTGTTTTTGCACTGTTGTTCTTGCTCTTCTGTTTTACGCGGCAGCGGCTACTGTCGTTCGATTGCTGTTGTGCAATGGGTCGTACGCTTCTCCGCTCACCCACAGATGATGCAACAGCACCGCCAGCTTTCTCGCGGTCGCCACGATCGCTCGCTTCTTGCCGTTCCTCCCTCCACGTTCGGCCAGTTTCAGTCCCCAGCGCCGGAGGTCACAGTCCACCCCGAACGGTCCCAAGATATGTTGCGCTCCTTGTACCAACAACGTGCGCAGGTAGGGATCGCCTTCTTTGCTGATGTGCATCTGCGGCTCGCTCTGGCCAGAGTTCCTTCGTCCCGGCTGCAGTCCCAGGTAGCAGCCCACGTCACGGCTCTTGCGGAAACGATGCGGATCTTCCAGCGTCAGCAGGAAGGTCAGCGCGATCAGCGTGCCCACGCCCTTGATCTGTTTCAGCAGCGCCACTTGCGGATAACTCTGTTGCGCCAGATTCTCGATGCGCTCGTTGTATTCCACGATGCGCCCGCTCAGCGACTCGATTGCGTTCAACAGCGGTTCCAGGGCGGCTTGCAGTTCCGGACTCAAGCTCTCGGCTTTCTCCGGATTCATGTTACGCACGTTGCATCCACGCAAGCGTTCCCCGTAACTCTTGGCCAGCCCGCGAGCCGTGTTGACCAGCCCGGTTCGCGCTCGTACCAGCCCGGCGCGCGCCCGGATCAACGTCAGATCCGCTTGCGCCTGCGCGCTGCGATGCTTCACCGGATACAGCAGTTCCGGATCGATCCGGGCCAGCCGCGCCAGCGTCTGCGCATCCAGTCGATCGTCTTTCTTGCGACTCTCCCCGATCAGCCGCACCTTGCGCGCATTGGCCACGATCACTTCATGTCCCAACTCACTCAACAAGCGACTGATCCAGGGGGAATGCGTTCCGATTTCCACCGCAATCCGACTGCGCGGCATGGCACCGAACGCTTCGCGTAACGCTTTCGCATTTGTCCGCACGCGCTGCTCCAGTTGTATCTGGCCGGCTTCATCCAGCACGCAGTACCAGCTGTTGCGATCGCCCAGATCGAGTCTGATGGTCAGTTTCTGCGCCCAAATATTCCTGCTCTGCTTGGCCACTGCGGTGCTAACCTTCTTCATTGCCGGTCTCCTTTTTATCTGTGCTTCGAGCACGTCGATAACTTGGGAGCGTACACCGCATCCCGTCCGGAGACCGGCCTTCTCATCCCATCTGATTACAACAGTTGACTTCCAAATAGCTCGTCAACCGCCCCCAATCGGAGCCAATGTGGAAAGACTCTGCCACGCTCGGCGTTGACGGCAGGGCCGCGAAAAACCACTGTGGGCGCTCTCCCACCTGCCCCATGACCACCCGTGTCCTCTATTTTCTCCTCGGTACAAGAGATGGTTTTCATTTTGACCGGTACTCACATGCATTTCATTAATCTCGCTGCTTGGCGTACGGAGCAAATAATTGTTCTCTATAGTTAATAGAGCAAGCGGGCAACACTGCAACGAAACAGAAGAACGACAAGGAGAGATCGAATTGAAAGCAGCTAGTTTTGCATTGATTCTCAGCGTCCTGGTAAGCGCCATGCCGGCAGTTGCCGGCTCTGCTCATAAGGACATCGTTGATACCGCGGTCGCCGCGGGAACCTTCAACACGTTAGCCACAGCGCTTCAAGCCGCCGGTCTAGCTGACACCCTGAAAGGCAAGGGCCCCTTTACCGTCTTTGCTCCAACCGATGAAGCCTTCAGCAAGCTTCCGGCGGGGACGGTCGAGTCGCTTCTCAAGCCCGAAAACAAGGAAAAGTTGAAGGCCATCCTGCTCTACCACGTGGTATCGGGTGACGTTACCGCGGCGCAGGTAGTGAAGATGTCTTCGGCGAAAACGGTCAATGGCCAGAACTTGAAACTGACGGTCGACGACGGAACCGTCATGGTCAATGACGCCAAGGTTGTGAAGGCCGATGTTTTGGCCTCCAACGGTGTGATCCACGTGATCGACACCGTGCTTCTGCCCAAAGACTAAGTAATGGAGGAAAAGATGAAAAAGTTAGATGTGATCGCAGCTGTGCTTTTAGTAGTTGGCGGATTGAACTGGGGTCTGGTGAGCGTTGCGCACTTCGACCTGGTGGCCGCTATTTTCGGTATGAAGTTTGGCGAGACTTCGGCTCTCAGTTCCGTCGTCTACGCTCTGGTTGGCCTGGCCGCTCTATACCAGGCTTTCTCTTTCAAGGCCATTCAGCATCGCTGGGGACACGAATCGGCTCCGGCCCGCGCTCGCTAGAGGAAGATGGAAAATGGGGGAGAACGTATATGCCGTTCTCCCCTGCTTCACTTAGGACGAAAATCGAAACACTTAGTCTTGATCCCCGCATCACTCTACGGAAACCCCGAGCCTCTAATCAAGAAGGAGACTTGGTAGTCTACGGACGCAGCGTGCTCAGCAGACACTTGATAACCCAGCTTTGGATGCCGTGACTGCCATGCGATTCGCGGAATTTTCACGCCTGGCATTTTGGCTGATGACACCCTACGGCGCCTGGGTGCTCTATGCTTCCTACCTGAACTTCGGAATCTGGCGCCTAAATAAAGGCACAACATGAAGGTGCTGATTACTGGTGCGTCGGGCTACATCGGCCGGCAACTGGCGGACAAGCTTTCGGCCGCGGGTCACGACGTCACCGGTATGGTCCGTAATGCCGCGAAGCCTTCCAAACTTCACAGCCCGCGAATCAAGTTCGTCGAGGCGAATGCATTGCAAGCCGAGACGCTCCCGCCGGCGCTAAAGGGAATCGATGTAGCCTACTATCTCATTCACTCGATGTCCGGGCGAGTGGAAGGGTTCGAATCGCGAGACCGCCAAGCCGCCCAAAACTTCGCCATAGCGGCCAAGCAGTGCGGGGTGCGGCGCGTCATCTACCTCGGTGGACTGGCGGCCACTGGAAGCACGGTTTCAGCACATCTCAAGAGCCGGCACGAAACGGGCGCAGTGTTGCGGAAATTTGGGCCGCCTCTGATCGAACTGCGGGCCGGCATTATCGTTGGTAACGGGAGTACGTCCTTCGAAATCATTCGCTGCCTGACAGAACGGCTGCCGCTCATGATCTGTCCTCGCTGGGTAGTAACAAAAACACAGCCGATAGCGGTTAGCGACGTACTCGAATACCTCGAAGCTGCGCTTGTCCTGCGCGAGGCCGTGAACGAACCCATCGAGGTAGGCGGTTCGACGGTGGAGACTTATCGCAGCATGATGATTGCGTATGCGCGGCATCGTGGGCTCCACCGATTGTTGCTGCGCGTTCCCGTCCTGACCCCGCGGTTGTCGTCCTATTGGCTGGACTTTGTCACGGCGGTGCCGCCAGCCGTGTCTCGCCCGCTCATTGAAGGTCTCCGCAGCGAATCCGTTTGTACCACTACGCTGGCCGCCAGACTATTTCCTGCGATCCGTCCAATGTCGTACGCCGCCGCCGTCCAGAGAGCACTCGAGAGGCCCGCGCCGTTGATGACGCTGCCGGGCATGGGTGGAGCATCGCACCAGACATTTCGCGCCGAGGGGATCATCTGCGATGTAAGGGAAACGATCGTCGGCGCTCCGCCCGAACGCGTGTTTGAGTTAATCGGGAACGTCGGGGGAAAGAACGGGTGGTTCTACTCGAACTTTCTGTGGTCCTTACGCGGTTGGATCGATCGACTGATCGGCGGCGTAGGCATGAAACGTGGCCGGTCACGGGCGTCCGGTATCGAAACAGGCGACGTCATCGACTTCTGGCAGGTCGAACGCGCTGACGCGCCGAGCGCTGTGCTGCTCCGGGCAGAAATGAAGGTGCCCGGCGAAGCATGGCTGCAATTCAACCTTAGTCCCGAACACCCTGACCGCACGCTGCTGCGGTGCTGCGCATGGTTCGAGCCGCGCGGTTTGACCGGGGAGATCTATTGGTACGTGTTGTACCCAGTTCACGCGGTGATTTTTTCCGGCATGCTCAGGGCGATCAGGAACCACGCAGAACAGAACTTATAGGCAGCGGCGCAGCCGGTCCGTAGAACGGAATCCCAGGCAAATTGGGGCATTCGATCCGAACGTACGATGGATTGCCTTTAATTATCTCGCCTCCACGGTCTGGGTGGGACGAGTGGTCGCTAGCCTTGATCGGAAACGCCTCGGCATGGACACCTCGGGTTGAAAGAGGAGGTCGTTCCGAGGCGTTTTCGATAAGGAGACTAGGAGGAAGCCGCTGGCGTTTGCGGCGGACGCGGTGCGCTATGGGATTTGAACGACGGTTTGGGGCGCAGCAGGTCGATGGTGTAGGCACCGGAAAAGCCGATCAAGACCGTGTGCGGTGGTGCAGAGAGCTGCCGGAGTGTTGGTGGAGGGTGGTGAGAGGGATCGTGGACCTCGGGTGAGCACACGGATGTATCGGCGTGCCGGAGCACATCCTCGCGTTGCGACTGATGGACGAGTTAGGAAGAATCGAAGTACGTGCATGCTGATAGTTCCGCAGCAGTAAATTTCTGAATCACGATCATCGATGCGCCACAGCGTGGCCAGTGCCAGAGAGAAGAACTGTCGGGCGACGTCGCGTGCCTTAACGTGCAGCTCTGTTGGAGCTATCGGCAGGCGAGCAGCTGTCGGCCCAGCGCCAGGCGGGACGCCCGAAAGCGATTCGCTAGAAAACCGAAGTGACGGATGCGGACGAAGCCTTTGGGCAGCACGTGCAGGAAGAAGCGGCGCAGGAACTCTGTCGCGGTCAGCGTCATCTGCGCTTGCTTGCCGCCGCGGGCGTAGTCCTTCCAGCGGAAAGTGACGCGTTCCCGATCGAAGGCCAACAAGCGGTGATTGGAGATGGCGACGCGATGGGTGTAGCGACCGAGATAGCGCAACACCTGCTGGGACCGCCGAAGGCCGGCTTGGCGTAGACCACCCAGTCGTGACGATGCAGTCGGCGGAGAAGCTTCGCGAACTGCTGTCGATCGGCGAGCGTGCTGCCGGACCCGCGCACTGCAGCTTCTTGCTGCGGTGGAGGCGTTTCAGTCCGGCGAGGAACTTGCCACGAAAGACACGACTCAGAACTCTGACGGGAAGCAAGAAAGGATAGCGCGGACGAATCCATCGACGATGATCTGGTGAGAGCCCGCCGGCCGGAATGACACAGTGAATGTGCGGATGCAGGAGCAGGTTCTGTCCCCAGGTGTGCAGGATGGCGAGGACACCGATCTCGGCGCCGAGGTGCTTCGGATCGGCTGCGATTTCCAGCAGCGTCTGTGCGCTGGCTGTGAACAACAGATCGTAAAACAAGCGCGGGTTCTCCAAAGCCAGGACATTCAGCTCGTGAGGTACGGTGAAGACCACGTGGAAGTAGCTGGTGTCGAGGAGTTCGCGTTCCCGTGCCGCCAGCCAGCGTTGGCGCGCTTGTGCCTGACACTTGGGACAGTGGCGATTGCGACACGAGTTATAGGAGATGGCCTGATACCCGCAGCGCGGGCAAGCGTCGCGATGCCCGCCGAGGGCGGCAGTGCGACAGCGTTGAATGGCACGAAAGGCTTTGAGCTGCTGATAATCAAAGCTCGATCGATACCGATCCAAGAAGCGATCGCCCTGCACCCGGAGAATGTCGGCCACCTCGAGGGTGGGCCGAGTCATCGTTGTCTTTTCGTCTAAAGCGTCGGGGGACGTTGTCGCTACTGGACAGAGTGAGCGTGTCCAGCGGATTGGTGACCATCTGCAAATGCCGTTGCGACAAGTGCAGGTACTGAGCAGTGGTCTCCAGATCTCCGTGTCCAAGCAGAACCTGGATCGTGCGCAGGTCGGTGCCGGCTTCCAGCAGATGCGTGGCCCAGCTGTGGCGCAGCGTGTGTGGCGTAACCCGTTTGCGGATGCCGGCGCGACGTGCGGCTTCGCTGCACGCGATCCAGACGGTCTTGTCGGAGATCGGCTGATCGAGTCGCGGCAGAGTGCGCGTGGGAAACAGGTAGAGCTTCGGCTTGCGCCAGCGCCAGTACTCGCGCAGGGTTTCGAGCAGGGCCGGACTCAACGGCAAATCGCGATCCTTGCCGCCCTTGCCGGCTACCACGCGGATGATCATGCGTTGGCTGTCGATGTCGCCCACCTTCAGATGAGCCAGTTCGGAGCGTCGCATGCCGGTGCCGTAGAGCATCATCAACAGCGTGCGTCGAAACAGGTCGCCCGCCGCATTGATCAAGCCGCGAGACTTCCTCCGGGCTCAGCACGGTGGGTAGTCGACGGCGATCTTTGGGATAAGGCAGGAACTCGCGGAACTGATGTCGCTTGAGCGTCTTAACGAAAGAAGAAGCGCAGTGCGCTACGTGGTTCACAACAGTGCCCGGCGTCAGCTTGCGCTCTTGCAGCAGGTAGGCTTGGTAGGTTCGCAGTTCGTTCAGGCCGAGCTTGTCCGGTGACTTGCCGAAATACTTGGCGAAGTCAGCCACGAACCGCAAGTAATTGCGCGTGGTGATCTGCAGAGTAGTTGCGGCGCTGGAGTTCTTCCAGCATGATCTTTCGTAAACGGGTCACGGGAGTCTCCTTTCTCCGTGACCCACACTACGTCAGCCGTGCCGGAAATGTCCGGGTTCATCACGCGGTAGCGTCCGCCGCGCCAGCGGCTTAGTCCTGGTCGGCAACTCGGAAACTGAGCCGATTGCGTAGTTGGCGAAAAATTGCCATTACACTCATCGACCAGCCTCGCTCACCCACTCGCAGTTCTTCAGCACGTCTGCACGCCGATCGCCCGCCGCACGTCGAACGGAGCACACGGCCTCCCCCGCGTTTGCGTAGTTGCGCACTCCCACGATCCGAGCCCCGCACACCCACGAGGGCTAGGGGTGTAGCAAAATCCCCTCAATGCGTAATACCCCCCAGTGCGTTGACCTCGCGTCTCTCGGTCCTTAACATGGCCCACGGGGTGTAGCCGAATTTTTCCCGAAGGATACTACCCCCGGTCGGCGTTGACTTGTTTGTAAACGCGTCCTAACATTGGCCGTCCGTGGGTGGCCGCGCGATGGTTGGCAAAACTATTTCCCATTACCGCATCGAAGACCGGCTGGGCGGTGGCGGTATGGGAGTGGTTTACCGCGCTCTTGATCTCAAACTCGGCCGAAATGTAGCCCTCAAGTTCCTGCCTACAGAGATGGTTCGCGACCACCAAGCGCTGGAGCGATTTCAGCGCGAAGCTCGCGCAGCTTCAGCACTCAACCACGCCAACATTTGCACGATTCACGAGATTAATGAGTGTGATGGCCATCCCTTTATTGTGATGGAGTACCTGGAAGGCCACTCGCTGAAGCAGATGATCACAGACAAGCCGTTGAGCAACACCCAGATCCTGGAGATTGCAATCCAGATCACCGAGGCCCTCGACGCCGCTCACGAGTGTGGGATCATCCACCGAGATCTGAAGCCGGGCAATATTTTTGTCACTCGCCGTGGGCCGGCGAAAGTGCTGGATTTCGGACTAGCCAAGCTCATGCAGAGCCCACCCCCGGCCGCCGACGAAAAAGGTTCGGACGTTCTTCCGACTGTGGCCGAGACGCGCGACTTGACCAGCCGGGGGGTAGCGCTCGGCACGGTAGCGTATATGTCTCCCGAGCAGGCTCGCGGAGAAGAACTCGATCAGCGCAGCGATCTTTTTTCGTTGGGAGCGGTGATGTATGAGATGGCGACCGGGCGGCTCGCCTTCGGTTTCGGAACAACCGCGGTCGTCTTCGAGGCCATCCTGAACCGGACTCCAATACCCGCCACTCGACTGAATCTCGAACTTCTCCCGGACCTGGGCTGGATTACATCTAAGCTGCTCGAAAAAGACCGCAAGCTGAGATACCAGGCAGCAGCCGAATTGCGAGCTGATCTCAAGCGCGTTAAGCGCGATACCGAATCCGCGGGAGTCCCCACTCTTGTAGCGACGCAGCCCTCCGCAGAACGCCGTCGCAAAAGAATGATCGTGGCAGCGGTTGTTATTTGTTCGGTTCTCGCGCTCGTCGCCTTTGCGGGCCGCCGAATCTGGAGGGGAGTCATGGGCGGATCGTCTGATCGCATTCACTCGATCGCCGTTCTGCCGTTTGCGAATGTGGGCTCCGATACAAATGTGGAATACCTTGCCGACGGAGTGACGGAAGGCATCATTAGCAGCCTGTCCCGAGTACCTGAACTGCGGGTGATGGCTCGCAGTACGTGTGTTCAGTTACAAGGGCCGCGACGTCAGTGCGCAGAAAGTCGGGCAGGACCTGCAGGTCGACGCCGTGCTGCTGGGCAGAATCACACAACATGGAGACACGTTAAGCATTCAGACCGATCTCGTCCGTGTATCCGACGGATCGGAGTTGTGGGGAGATCAGTTCACCCGCAAAGTCTCCGACCTGTTCGCTGTACAGGGAGACATCTCCAAGGAGATTTACGACAGCCTGCGACCGAAACTCGCGGGAGCAGAGGCGAAACAACTCGCCAAACATGACACTGAGAACCCCGAGGCCTACCAGCTTTATCTCCAAGGTCTTTTCTATTGGAACAAGTGGACTCAGGATGGATTTCAAAGGGCGATCGATTTCTTCCGTCAAGCCGTCGAAAAAGATCCCGCATACGCCCAAGCTTATGCCGGCCTCGCGGACGCTTATACATTCATGGGTGCCTCAGGGTATCTCGCGCCCCAGCAGGTGTGGCAAAGTGCAAAGTCGGCGGCCATGCAGAGCGTCAAAATCGACGACTCCCTTCCGGAAGGGCATATTTCACTTGCGCTGGTTCGAGAAAACTTCGACTGGGACTGGGCAGGAGCGGAAAAGGAATTCAAGCGCGCCATCGAGTTAAATCCGAACTCCGCCGAGGCTCATCACTGGTACGGCGACTTCCTGACGCGGTTAGGCCGCTTCGACGAGGCTAGAGCAGAATTGAAGAAAGCACAGGACCTGGATCCGCTGTCCCTGCTCATCAACACGAGCGCCGGTCGCGAGCTTTACTATGCGAGGCAATACCCAGCCGCCATCGATCAATTCCGCAAAACCCTCGACATGGACCGCAACTTTGTCCCAGCGCAACACGGCATTGAACTGGCCTATGCGCAAAATGGCATGTTCCGTGAAGCGGTTGCCGAGCGGCAAAAGGTCCTGACGCTTTCGGGCAGTCCCGACCTCGCGGCGGCCATCGGTGACGATTACAGAAAATCGGGATACGAGGGTGTCCTGCAAAGCTGGCTGGAAGGCCTGAACGAAGTCTCCAAACGCGGGTACGTTTCGTCGTACAACATCGCTCAAATCCACGCCCGGCTTGGCCACAAGCCGGAAGCGCATGCCATGCTTGAACGCGCCTACAGCTCGCGCGACGGCAACCTGACATATGTGAAGGTAGATCCTGCCTTCGACGATTTTCGTTCAGATGCGCAATTTCAAGGATTGTTACTCAAGTTGGCCATACCGCAGTGACTTCGCGAACCCATCACTCATCGCAGGGGATAACCTGCCTCTCCCGGTAAGCGGCCGTCCACACGCACTACTTTTGTACCCGGCCGAACATCGCGGGAATCGATAAACGCAATCGCTCCGGGAAGAGCTGCTACCAGATCGCTAGCCATGTCGTTCGAGTAGACCACTTTCGGAGCGGAAACGGATTCCGCGCGGAAGATCTTGGCGATCCAATACTGTTTGAACTGCGACTCCGACATCTGGTAGATGATTCTCAGCACGACGTCGCGCTCTCGCGCCACCGGCGCGCGGATAAGCAATACCACTGGCGTATTCGCCGTCCAGTACTGTCGATCGCCAAGAAAGATCTTGCGCACTTCGGCGAGACTCAGATTGCTCACTGGGGTGTCCGGCTGGACCACCACCGCGACGTCCACGTCGTGTGCCTGGGCAAATAGCTGCTGCGGCCCGAACAGCGAGAGACTCGCTACGACCAACATATCGCACGCGATTTTCCATCGGATCGGCATAGTGGTCTGTCAGAACGTGAAGGCCGTCTGGAAAAATGCTCCATTCACGCGCGGCTCGTTCACGCCCGGGCGGGTATTGCGGTACTCGCCCTTGAAGGCAGCGTAGTTGGTGATGTCGTACCTGAGTCCGACAGTCGAGCCCACAAGATCTTTCACGCTCGGCGTGCCGGTGATGTCCCAAACCGGCTCGGTGTTTGGCCTATGAATATACTCGAAGCGATAATAGGGCTTCCATTTATTTTCCTGCCAGGGCAGCCGATAGGCGAGTTGCACGTAAAACGCCTGACTGTTGTACGTCTGCAACGTTTGCAGGTCGCGGTGATGAACGTTCGAAAATTCCGAGAGAAATTCCGGATGTTCCTTGGTCCAGACCAGGTGCGCGGATTCGATCCACTCGTCGAAGTTTTGTCCCGGGATCGGGGTAAGCTTATCGCGATAGACTGAGCCCCCGAACTGCAATCCGTAGAGCCGAGACGGCCGCGCAAGTACGCTGGCTACCCATGCGCGGTTGTCATTGATGTCCCCGCTGTCGCCAGCCTTGCCAAGAATGGATGACCGGCCGTTGCCCAGACCCGGCGCTGTACGCCAGCCCGAGGCCGCCCGACGGGATGTTGCCCTCGGCCAAAATGCCTACGAAGTGAATGGGAGTGAACGTCCCGCCAAACTTGACCATCTCAGGCCGGCTGATGGTCGTCTGGAGCCACGCTCCATGATGAAAGGTATCGTTCCAGTAGCCGATCGGAGTGTGGTACTTCCCGAAAGACATTTTGAAGTAGTCGTTGTAGTCGTAACGAACAATGGAGCGTTCGACACTCACGTCGTACGTGGAAGGCTGTGCCGTGAAGCTGACTTCTCCGAAATAGCTCACCTTTGCCGAAAGCGGAGAAGCAAAATGGAGCACAAACTGCCCCAGGTCAAAGCCGCTAGTCGTCCCTTTCTGATCGGTGGCGGCGAAGTCCACATCTCCGAAACCTCGGATCTGCAGCGAAGGGTAATGGATTGTCGCCTCCCGGATTTCTGTGTGGTCGTGGCCGCCGCCGGCGTGCTCAAGCGGATGTGCCGCGTTGGGCGGCGCGGCCGGCGGCGTTTTCTCCGCAACGCCCTGTGAGCTCAAAAGGGCAGCCAGCGCCGCATCTGTTTTGCGTTGATGCTCTTCCATGTCAGTCAGACGTTTCTGAAGCTGCTGGATCTGGTCGAGCAACGCTTGGGTTGACGGTTCCTGAACCGGAGACGGGAGCGCAGATTGCGCAAAAAGGGCGCAGCCAGCGAACAAAAATACGAAAACGGGGAGTAATCGGGAAAACATCGTGCTTCTCCCTTTCGTGAGCCGAGATGTTTACTTGCGGGGAAGGCCCAGAAAATAGCCGCCAGTGTATTCCCTCCTTGGTCTTTAGCAAAGCGCCACTGCTCAAGGTACCCTCGAAACATCGAATGGTTTAGGCGTGTCGAGGCAGAGGTTGTCGTTAATGAACTGTGTTTTCATCTCCATCACCGTGAAGCGCTCGCCGTTCTCGATATATCAATCGAGCGGAATCGATCTGGACTCCCCAGTTATGGATTTCGATGACGGGGCGATACTCTACGTAGTGTGGCTGTCGACCGCGGCTGAGCGACCAGGGGTGCATCTGTACCAACGTCGAACCTAGCAATCGTCCGAACCGGCCGTCCCCGAGCCACCACCCTGATACGGCCCGCCCTCAGGATCGACCCGAGGCAAAACCTGCTGGAAATCCGGAACGCCCACAACCGCCGAAGCCACAAACACCAGAAGAGAAAAAGCGCCACGAGGAACAGCCCAAAGAGGAGTCACAGCCTCCCCAGTAACAACTAGCCCGACTTTTAGCTAGGTTGAAACAGAATCAGGGGTCGTGATGCATTTCACTGGCAATTCAGCCACGGGTCATTACCCCTGATTGTCTGCTCAGCAACCCTCACTAACCCCCGGCAGCATCGACCGGCGCAGGACAGTCGATCGCTACAAGCTGGCGTTCCCCCTGTCCGGTGTAAATCTGCCGCGGACGCGCAATCTTCTGCTCGGGATCCGACAACATCTCCTGCCACTGGGCCAGCCATCCCACCGTGCGCGGGATCGCGAACAGCGCAGTAAACATCTCAGGTCTGAAGCCCATGGCCTGATACATGATCCCGGAGTAGAAGTCGACATTGGGATACAGCTTGCGCTTGACGAAGTAATCGTCTTCCAGCGCGATGCGCTCTAACTCGAGGGCGATATCAAGCTTCTGGTTCCGCCCGGTAACCTCGAATACTTGCTCGGCAGTCCACTTGATGATTTTGGCGCGGGGGTCGTAATTCTTGTAGACGCGGTGCCCGAACCCCATCAACTTACCGTGGCCTTCTTTGATTTTCTTAACGTAGGCGGGGACGTGCTCCTTCGAACCAATCTCGTCGAGCATTCTCAGCACTTCTTCATTTGCTCCGCCGTGCAGTGGTCCTGCCAGAGCGGCGGCCGCGGCGGCGGTGGCCAGGTAAGGATCGGTATGCGCGCTCCCCACTGAACGCATGGTGTTGGTGCTGCAATTCTGCTCATGATCGGCGTGCAGAATGAACAAAATATCTAGCGCGCGAGCCAGTACCGGGTTGGCTACGTATCTGGGCTCAACCATCTTCCACAGCATGTTCAAGAAGTTTTCGGTGTAGGTCAGATCATTGTCCGGATAGACATAAGGAAAACCCAAACTATGGCGATAAGACATCGCAGCGATGGAAGGCATTTTCGCGATCAGTCGCTTAATCTGCAGCAGGCGATTGTTGGGGTCCTGAATGTCTCTTGCTTCCGGGTACACCGTCGACAAGGCGGCCACTGTGCTCACCAGCATGGCCATGGGGTGGGCGTTGTAGCGGAAGCCCTCCATGAACTTCTTCGTGGTCTCGTGCAGCATCGTGTGGTGCTTGATCTGGCTGGTCCAGTCCTTCAGTTCAGCCTTGTTGGGCAGGTTTCCGAAAAGAATCAGGTAGGCGACCTCAAGGAAGCTACAGTGTTCGGCCAGCACTTCGATGGGGTAGCCGCGATAACGCAAAATACCGCGTTCGCCGTCAATGAAAGTGATGGAGCTATGGCAAGACGCGGTGTTCATGAAGGCCGGATCGTAGGTCATCAGTCCGAAATCTTCAGGACCGGTTTTGATCTGTCGGATATCCATGGCGCGGACTGCCCCGTTCTCGATCGGAAGGGTGTAGGTTCGATCGGTGCGATTATCAGTAATCGTGAGGCTATTCTGTGACAAGGTGGTTTCCTCCTTAGGCACTTCGTCGGTGGCCGACGGGGAGGCGTGCGGAAGTGGAAAACGGGAACCGTCCGTATCCGCGTCAGCGGGGCCAAACTCTGGGCCGGCCAGGAAAGTACGACACAATTGTCTGTTTTAAATGACCCACCTGGCAGTGAGGACGGTCACAAGCAGACGTGCGGTATGTTGCAGGCGGCAGTGCAAAAAATGGAATAAGCCTGGGCAGGCACGAGTCATGAGCACAGCGAAGAAGCGCGTTTATTGGGAAGACTTGGGTTGCAACCTGGCGTTGCGAAATATCGAGAAATAGCCATGTCGATGACCAATCGAGAGGTTTTGGGACCTGTTACACGCTGCGAGGTGGCGGCTGCGTCATGCTTGTGAAAGTCCATCAACCTTAAGTGCTGCAATGCGCCAGCTAGGGCTGCATCGTGTTCGGAATAGCGTTCGAGAACTGACATAACGAAAACGAAGCGCTCAAGCGGCGCGAGCTCAAGGATCGCAGATACCTCCGTCTCCAACGCCAAAGGCACGTAATTCAAGCCTCGAGGTGAAACAGGATTTCGCACCGTCCTCCCGGTGCGGTGCCGGGGCGAGTATGGTCTCTTCCTCGTCCGGTCGCTCGCCGAGTTTGCGTTGGACATGCATCGCCGTCTTCCATATCAGCCACAACTGGATAAATGAGGAGCCTTATGAGCTGTACTCTTCAAGCGCTCTTGCGGATTATCTTGCGGAATTCGGTTTGTGGGGATCTCGAATGCACCCGAACTATGAAAGGAAAGGCAGGATGGGCAGAAGAATTCGCTGCACAAATCACATTGTTCAGCATGTCCTGAACACAGCCGAACAGCAAGTCGAGCACTCCAAACCCGGAGATCCAAGTGCCGGTCTAAAGAATCGCCACTTTAACCACCGACACGGTGCGCGCAGGCTCTTCCGGAACGAAGGCGCCGCAAACCGTCCAAACGCGCGATGCGAACGAGGTTTTGGAGTAATCTTCATCGACAGGTACGGTGGAGTGTGCCGACTGCGGCGCGCGCAATCGCGTTCCGACTGTTGTCGTCAAACGGAACGGGTAGCCTTAGTGGAACTAGACGAAGCAAATAGTCACTCGGATGCTAATTGACCCATGTTGGACAAGACTGGGTCTTGACATTTCTGGTCCAAGCGTAGCGACGGATTGTGAATCAAACCGAGATGGTTGAATCGGGATCCCAGGAGGTCTGCATGGCGAAGAAGCTCCTTATACCCGCGGCCCAATATGTGCGGATGTCCACTCAGGATCAGCGATACTCGATTGCCAATCAGAAGGCAGCGATCGAAGCATATGCGGCAAAGTATGGTTATGCCGTTGTGTCGACGTATACAGATTCCGGCAGAAGCGGAGTAGCAATTCAAGGCCGCGGCGGCCTGAAACAACTCCTACAGGATGTGATGTCTGGTGATGCCTATTTCAAAGTCATCCTCGTCTACGATGTGAGTCGATGGGGTCGTTTTCAGGATACTGATGAAGCGGCACACTATGAATTTCTGTGTAGGTCAGGAGGAGTGCCAGTTCACTATTGTGCAGAGCAATTCTCAAACGATGGAACGCTGACCGGCTCGATAATGAAGGCGCTGAAAAGGACGATGGCCGCCGAGTACAGCCGTGAATTGGGAGTCAAGGTCGCAGAAGGACAACGACGTCTGGCCGGTCTCGGATATCGAGTTTGCGGGACAGCAGGATTCGGCCTGCGACGGATGATGGTCTCTGCGGATGGACGTCGCCGGAGTGTCTTGGAGGATGGCGAGTGTAAAAGCATCAAATCAGATCATACGATACTGGTTCCCGGACCAAAGGAAGAGGTGGCGACTATAAGAGAAATCTTCTTGCTCGCATCATCTAAGCGCAATACTCCAGCGCGGATTGCCGAGCAGCTGAACCTCAGGAGCGCGACATTCTTGCCAGGCAGACGCTGGGAGGCCGAATCCGTGTACCACATCCTGAAGAACGAAAAGTACATGGGTTGCAACATATACGGAAAGGTTTCGAAAAAGCTACATACTCGAAGCAAAAGGATGCTACAGCAGGATTGGGTGACGAATACCGAAGCATTCGTCCCTTTGATCAGTGCGGAACAATTTGCAAGAGTTCAAAGAAGACTGCGGGAACGAAACCATCATGTTTGGAAGGCTGATGAATATATGTTGAAAAAGATGCGCCGAGTGCTTCGCAGGGAAGGAAGGCTCAGCGAGAATTTATTGAAGGGTAGTTTCGATTATCGCGCGTGTAGCAGACGATTTGGTTCTCTGATCAAAGCTTACGAACGGATTGGGTACACACCATCCCCGCACGCGGTTAAGAGTCTGCCAGGGCAGCTAAAGATCAGACAGTTGAGGAAGGTTTTGTTTGATCATCTCAAGGTACTCTTCGGGGACACGATGAGGCTAGTCCGGCTACCAGGACAGACATCAAGACAGGTTCTTCAGTTCGCAGGGGGTTTTTGTGTTGCTGTGCACATTTGTCGCCCGCGATTAGGTGCAAAGTCTAAGGGGCGTCGATGGTGGCTTATGGCACAGCCACGCGAACGAGGCGTACCCGCCCTTGTGTGCACTACGGACGTGAAATTGGAGAACATTGTCGGGTATCACTTGATGCCGGAGTTTAACGACATTATGGCGAGGGTGAAGGTACTGAGAGAAGGCGACAGCTGGTTTAGGGCGGGCGTAAAGCTCGAACGCCTGGAGGATCTTCACCGGATTGCCAGCGCACTAGTCAATCAGTGGAAGGATAAGGGAGAAACGATAGTTGTAGGAGATCTGGCAATTCAGTCCCGTACTTGCAGAGTCGCTTTTGGAAAACGCGAGATTTGCTTGCCGACAGTTGAGGCAGAACTATTTAAGACAATGATTCTGAATGCCGGCAGCATTGTGGCTCGCTCTCAGCTCGTGGATCCGTTTAGCGGTTGCGAATTTCCACCGACGCATCTGAATGCCCACATTTCAGCCTTGCGTAGGAGACTTGGTCCGCAACTTCGTCATCGAATCGAAACGATCACGTGTGTCGGTTACCGGTACGTGGGGCCTGCCAAGGCAAACAAGACGCAGGGTGCTCGATGAGTGTCCAGCAAATTCTCGGGAGCCTGGGGAACCGTGAAAGCTAGTCCGGGCAGCAGCTTTCGATTTCTGCTTGCTTCGGTATTGGAGCAGTCAAGAACGTGGGCAAGGATGGATCCCTAAATGTCTAATCGCGATCGTCGCTGTAAATGCAGTACCTGTCCTTCTTGGGTTGCGTTGCCGAGCTCGTAATCATTGGTGAGAATGAGTCCCGGGCAAAAAAACCAGCGCTCGTCGACGGACCAGCGCCTATGTTGTAGAGTGCGTTCTATTTCACCGCCGCACGAACCCTCGATTGCAAGTTCTTCAGTGCGAGTAAGGTTTCTTCTTCATCGGGGCGCTCACCGAGTTTGCGTAGGACGTGCATCTCCATCTTCCAAATGAGCTACAACTGATCAATGAATGCAGCTTCGGTTGACTGCACTTTTCAAGCGTTCTTGCGGAGTATGTTGCGGAATTCGGTTTGTGGGACTTCGCATGTTCTGAACTATGAAACGAAAGGCAGGATGGGCAGAAGAACTCCCGGCACAAATCACATTGTTTAACATGTCCCGAACACAGCGGGACGCCACAGTCGGAGCACCAAAATAATTCTCGGCGGGGAGGTTGCCTCACAAAACGTCGTGCTGACACCACCGTGCTCCCATTGCCTCTCTCAACCCTCACTGATTGTGTTGAGCAATAGCAAGCGAGAGGAAAAGAGTTCGACTGCGGGCGTTCACAAGACCTTTTGAATCAGGTGCCAAGAAGCGGAGAGACATCCTGAGTTAGCTCTCAGTTTGAAGCTGCGAATTGCTGCGACCGCTACTTTTCCCAGGATCGCCAAGTCAGGTGAATAGTTTGTGGGCGGACACCGCAGTTGCCTGGGAACCTTTGTTAGTTTTAGTGGAGAACAAGAAGATCGCGTGTATCGTGCTGCGTAAAAAGAGTCTACATCTCAACTGCGGCTTTCACAGGTAAAAAGCTGCTGGAATAGCAGCCATCTCAGGCGGTCGCTCTAAGATGTTGTGGCTCAAGCTTCGCTGTCTCACCTTGTCGCAGCCGCATTCGGACCACTTCTGGCAATATTTCAAGGAAGGTTTCAACCCCCGGAACGGGACGCCCCATCTTGAACAACTTTGAATTTGCCGAAATATCGAGAGTACGTGGGAGTGACATCGGGGGAAGCAAGACGAGGCTCTCGATCGCATCATTCTGTGAGTTCATCATTGCAAGGAGAACCATGAACCGGCTGTCGGCTGGATCAGAGCGAACCCTCCATCGCAACCCTCCTCGTTGCGTTCTCAGGCTAGCGCACGAGCGAACAATGATCTTCGACCCGGTCTTTAGCCGTAACCAATTGCGAGAGCGACCACCCCGGCCTTCAATTGACACATCGTCAGGGAACAATCGGTTCAAGTCAACCATTAGACGATCGCGGGCGATATAAATGTGGGAGCGTGTCGTGACGTTTTTCTCAGTCCGCATTTTGTATCCCACCAGTTCGTAGGCGGGGCTGAGACCTCCAAAGCGGGGCCGATATGATCCAGGTGGAGTGGCGCCCTCAGTGTTCCGAATCAGATCGGCCGTCAATCTGCCATGCGTGCGGAGAATCGATCGCATTTCTTCAAGGAGTTGGTTGTTCGTCTTATGGACTGTAAGACCAGCCAAGACCAATTGGGCCTTACCGAACGTCGCGTCGTCGATAATCGCTTCAAAGGCGTGGGGAGTCACGACCCAATGGCCCCGAGGAAGCTTGATCTCTGGGGTTTGCAGTTTTCTTGACGTGCGTCCGTAAACAGTGGTTCCGTTGTACTTGGGATTCGTTAAGATTGCGCGCACGCGGTGGTGCGTCCATGGGGTTGTTCCGATACAAGGGACACTCCGTCGATTCAGATCAATCGCAATCGCAGAGAAGGACATGCGCTTTTCAATGAACATGCTGTAAATCTGCCGAATGCAAGCAACTTCGGCTTCAGGGCCAGGAGCGAGCAAAACTCGGTCCGCTGCGACGCTCTTGCGATCTCCTCGCTCCAGTTGCTGCTTCATGCGCCGGTCGGGAGTAACCAGGACTCTTCTGTAACCGTATCCCGCAGCACCGCCGGCCCTAAAGCCCAATTGAGCAATACGCTTTTGTCCAGCCAAGCATCTGACACCTAAGTCTCGACTGTACTCTGCGGCCATCGTGCGCTTGAGAGCTTTCATTATGGAACTGACGCACGTACCGTCATTCTCGAAGCCCTCTGCACAATAGTGCACCGGTATCCCACACTGTTTGCAAATGAACTCGTAGTGCCCTGCCTCATCGACATCCTGAAACCTTCCCCATCGACTGATGTCGTACACCAAAATGGCGCGATACTCGACTCGACGTCCTGTCACGTCCGCGAACAGTTGTTTCAACCCTGGCCGATTTCGCAAAAGTAGTCCACTCTTGGCGCGATCCACGTATGTTTGGCACACGGTGAGGCCCCGTTGCTCCGCATACTGTTCAATGCAACTGCGCTGGTTTTCAAGCGAATACCGTTGATTGTCGGTGGAGACTCTCAGGTACTGTGCGACAGGGATTTGACCGGTTGGCGTTGTCATGGCAGCAGAGCGGGTGATTGTCGCTCAGTGATAGGATCGTACTCCTACCCGAGCCCTGTCACCTTAAGGGGAATCGACTGATGTTTGCCGGATTTGTTCCTGCCGCTCAATACCTCAGAATGTCCACGGAACATCAGCGATATTCCCTGGGGAATCAGAGCACGGGTATTCAGGTCTACGCCGAGAAGAGGGGGTTTACCGTCGTTCGTACCTACTCTGACAAAGGAAAGAGCGGACTACTCCTCAAGCGAAGGGATGCGTTGCAGCAACTCCTCAAGGATGTGTTGAGCGGAGCGGCGGATTATCGGGTGATTCTAGTGTATGACATTAGCCGGTGGGGGCGATTTCAGGATGCAGACGAGGCCGCCCACTATGAGTTTCTTTGCAGACAAGCGGGAATCGATGTTCACTACTGCTCCGAGCCCTTTGCCAGCGACGGGTCCCTACCGAACTCGTTGATGAAGACGTTGAAAAGAGTGATGGCTGCCGAATACAGCCGAGATCTATCTGCGAAGGTCCATGAAGGAACCAAGAGGATTGCTGAACTCGGGTTCAGGACTGGAGGGGACCCAGGCTATGGCTTGCGCCGAATGCTGGTCTCTCACAATCGAGAGCCGAAGTATTTGCTCGGACGAGGCGAGAGAAAATCTCTACAGTCGGATCACGTCATTCTCGTCCTGGGGCCCGACAATGAAGTGGCTTGCGTCCGTGAAATCTTCCGCATGTTCACCGAAGAGAAGAAGTGGCCTGCGGAGATCGCAGCGGAGTTGCGGCGACGAGAGATTGCCTATAGCGGGACGCACAGAGGTGCATGGTACCCCGAAGCTGTGAGCCGGATTCTCAAGAATCCAAAATATTGCGGCAGTAGTGTATTTGGGCAATCCACGTTTCGACTCCAAGCCTTTAGAAACCTTAACCCAGGTAACTTGTGGACCGTAACGAAGGGTGCTTGGGAGGGCGTTGTCGATCAACAGACGTTTGACCGAGCCCAGAGCATCTTTCGAAATCTGACGGTTCACAAAACGGACACGGAACTTCTGGAGGGCTTGCGACAACTGCTCCGAGAACGGGGATCTTTGTCAGAGCGAGCGCTCAATGAATCTCCGAATCTTCCATCAGTCGGACCATACGTGCGAAGGTTTGGAAGTCTCTCGGAAGCCTTCGAGAAGGTCGGCTATATAGGATCGCGACTAGCACCAACCAGAACGAAGCGCCGCACGCGCGCCCTCCGGGCACGATTGTTCGAGCAAGTCATCGCCGCACATCCGACCCGTATATCTATAGTTCAGCCGGACGGGCATTTCCGGGCGAGATTTCGTTGCTTGGGCTTACTCGTTTCGCTCTACTTGTGCAGATGCTCACTACGTCGAGATGGGCAGCCGCGTTGGCTCCTCAGCACCGTTCGACGCGAGAGGAATTGCATCGCTCTAATTGTCAGGCTCAATCAGGCCAATGAAGGCATCATGGACATGTTCATCGTATCGGACACTAGAAGTCAGCAGCGTTATCATTTCACTCCCAACGACTCCTGGCTTCGGAAGGGCAAGCCCATCTACTCATTCGGAGATTTCCTCGAGGGGGTGCAATCAGTGAATGTCGAGCGCAAGGGTCGTCTTGCAACTTGATGATTGACCACCATCGGCGGAGGGTCTAGCGCGACAAGGATGGGCGAATCAAGCGATCTCGCGCCGCCACTAGGCAAGCGAGGGTATCGTCGAAGATGACTTAGCTGGTCCCTGACATCCAAGAACTAGTTCCGTGCTGCCCCCATCTCGCAACGATGCAGGCGATTCGATTCCATTCACTTACGACAGCTACGATGCTTCTTCGTGCTCCAAAAGAGGGACTGGAACTCCGCAAAGGAGGGATGCGATATTCGTCGCAAAGTCGATTGGCTGCATCGACTATTTCGTCAAACTGTAATTCGAGTTGTGCCATTGAGCTTTCGAGCTTCTCGTCCATTTTCTGATTCTTCTGTAGCGACAATCTTTACCGTCATTGGTTGGCTTTGGGGGAAGGACAGCATACGAGCCGACAAGCGAAAACTTGTCCCAACTAGCGCAACCTTGACTGTGAAAAACATTCCGGGCCAGACAAGGAATGTTGTGCAGGATCACGTTGACCGTATGTCGGCAGTCCTCGCTCCTCCCAAGCCATGAAGGGAGGCGCGGTGCATCTTAGTTGGATGTGATGCGCCGTCATTGGTCTGTTCAAGGGCTCTCAGGTGGTTGACTGTCTGGAGTCTTCGTTGTGGGCTTTTTGATAGCGTGTCGCCGCCCTGCCAATGATCGATGCCTTGCAAACTGCAATCCGAACACTACCCCTCGAGTAGCGATGCGACCTTTTTCTGCAGTTCGTGACGAGAAAACGGCTTGACGAGGAACTCCGCATTCCTCAAGGATTGAGGATCTGGTAATCCATGTTCGGCATACCCCGACATTAGAAGGACTTTCAAACCTGGGACACGAGAGAGCATTTTGATCGCCAGGCTTACCCCATCCAGACCGGGAAGCACGTAGTCGGTAACGAGCAATCGGGCATCGGAACTGGATGGAAAAGATGAGAGGAGAGCGTCCTCCGCGCTACTCGCTTCGAACACAGTTAAGCCCGTTTCTTCGAGAAATGCTCGTATAAGTTCCCGGACAATCGAATCATCTTCCACAAGGAGAACGGTGCCGCTGAATTTAAGCGAGACCCTTGTGACCTTCAGACCTGGCATCGGTTCCTGGGGTGGCGATGATCGGTCCGTTCGAGGAAGGTAAATCTTAAAGATGGTTCCTGTTCCTATCTCGCTATACAGCCAGATGTAACCCGCACTCTGCTTGACGATTCCATAGACTGTGGCGAGGCCCAGGCCGGTGCCTTTCCCTTTGGGTTTGGTGGTATAGAACGGCTCGAAAATTCGATTTTGCACTTCATGAGTCATGCCCATTCCACTGTCGGCGACCGACAAGAGGACGTATTCGCCTGGTTGCACAACGTCGTGCCTACTTCGGTATTCCTCGGTTAGTAGGACATTTGCCGTCTCGATTGTGAGAGTGCCGCCCTTGGGCATTGCATCTCGTGCGTTGACAGCCAGATTAAGTATTGTCTGCTGCATTTGCCCGGCATCCGCGTTGATTCTCACCAGTTTGCTTTCGAGTTGAGTGACGACGCGTATATTGTCACCCAGCACCCGGCCCAACATGGCCACTGTCTCACGTACGACATCGTTAACGTTGATGACCTGGGGCTGCAGGACTTGGCGACGGCTGAAGGCCAATAACTGACGAGTGAGATGCGTTGCTCTGGTCGCGGCTTGCGATACGACTTTTAATTGCCGTTGAGATTTTTCATTGTCACCAAACGTTTCCTGAAGCAGCTCGATGTTGCCAAGTACGACGGTGAGTAGATTGTTGAAGTCGTGGGCGATTCCGCTTGCAAGTTGGCCGATTGACTCCATTCTCTGCGCTGCATGAAACTGTTGTTCCAGATCGGTTTCCCGCGTGATGTCCCGCTTTACCGCAACATAACCGACGACCCGGTGAGCTTCGTCTACGACCCCCGAGATCGTGGCTTCCTCGTGGAACAGCGCGCCATCTTTCCTCTTGTTGATGAAACGTCCTCTCCATGTTTCTCCTCGTTTCAGTGTGGCCCACAGGGCTTCATAGAAGGTTTGATTGTGGGCGCCGCTTTTGAGAATTCGCGGATGCTGTCCTAGTAGTTCGTCTGAGGTATAGCCGCTGATGTGCTCGAAAGCGGGATTCACATAGGTGATGACCCCCTCAGCGTCCGTGACTATGATGCTCTCTCCCGCCTGCTCTACCGCCATCGCAAGCTGGCGGTGATGCGCAAGCCCACAATTAGACAGATTGCGCAGCTCGCCTAGGAGAGCGGACGGCTTTGGTGGGTGTTTCAATCCTTGATCTTGAGACTCCCGCTCGCTGGAACGGCTCGCCGTAGAATCAGACTCGGCATCTGTGCTTGGGAGTGTGAGTGGGGCTGCCTCAAGCTGTTGCAGTTCGCGTTGGATTTCTGCCGCTCTCTGTCGCCGGCCTGTCCAAGAAAGTGCCTCAACAAGGGCGGGATTCTCACGATGCTGGTAGTCCTTGTCCGAGAGAGCGATGGCTTGCAGCTCTCCCTTGAGCTCCTCAATTCGTCGGTTCATAGATCCTTACCGTATGGTGTGCAAAACTCATTGGGCACAGCAGACAACCGTTCCTCACGCTCAAGTTGCTCCAGAATCTCGCGTACTCGCCTTCGTCTCGCTGCCCAAGCGGTCGTTTCGACATAAGTAGGGTTGGGGTTGCGTGCGTATGCTTCGTCCCAAAAACTGATGGCCGTCACCTCGCACCGTAGCTCTTCGCGCTGATCGCTTGTCATCCGATTGATTCGCATTCTGGAGCCCTTTTCTTCTCGGGCACGCGAGATGCCAGTTGAGGAGCCTGCAAGACGCGTGTTCTCAGGGGGCAAGAGCTTGGGGAGGCAGGCCGACGCCGACATTTCGTCGCTGCTGCCAACCTTTCAGCATCCGTTCAACAAATAGTTCGGGTTGCGAGAAGGTGGTTCAGAAGACGCAATTCATAGCATTCCATCCAATTCCTCTAAAGAATTGCTAAGCATGGTCGATGTGCCGATTAGGAGGAACTATGGCTATCATCTCGGCGGTACCCGCAGCCCAATACCTTCGCATGTCTACAGACCGTCAGGAATACTCGATGGGAAACCAGGCGGACGGCATCGCTCTCTACGCTGCGGAGCATGGGTTCTCAATTGTGAAAACATACGCCGACGCTGCCAAGAGTGGATTGGCTCTGAAGAATAGAGGCGGTCTCAAGCAATTGCTTCGGGATGTCGTTGACGGAATCTCGCTCTTCAAAGCGATCTTGGTTTACGACGTAAGCCGGTGGGGGCGATTTCAGGATGCAGACGAGGCCGCCCACTATGAGTACCTGTGCAAGTCTGCTGGCATTCCAGTTCACTATTGCGCCGAAACGTTCCCGAACGACAACTCAATGCCCAGCTTCATTATGAAAGCCCTGAAAAGGAGCATGGCTGGTGAGTACAGTCGTGAGCTTTCAGGGAAGGTTAGGGCCGGTTTGGCGCGACTAGCAAAGATGGGGTACAAGGCGGGCGGCCCCCCAATTTACGGCTTTCGCCGAATGCTGCTAGATTCCACGGGGAAGCGCAAGCAAATCCTCGACAACGGTCAGCACAAGAGCTTGGTAACGGAGCGGGTCATTTTGGTCCCAGGACCGGCAGATGAAGTTGCTGTCGTGAGGCGCATCTTTCACGAGTTCGCCAACGAATATCGGTCGCTAAGGTCGATAGCCAACCGATTGAATGATGACGGAGTGTTCTACTTGAACGGTGTGAAGTGGGGTGCCAATGGCATCCGCAGAGCTCTGAAGCATCCCGCTTATGCGGGAGACCTGGTCTGGGGGCGAACGAGGTGTTTTCTGGGGAGCAGAACGCAAGAGGTTCCTCCAGAAGAGTGGGTCACGTGTAAAAATGCGTTCGAACCACTGATTAGTCCGAGTCTTTTCGAGAAGGCGCAGGCGAAATTTGCCAACCTGTCGCGCAACCTGTCCGACGCCGAAATGATCGACCGCGTCCGTAATCTCTGGCAAGTGGAAGGACGACTCACGACCCAGATTATCGAGCGATCCCTCGACTGTCCAAGCCTCACCATGTATCACTCACGTTTTGGCGGTTTACTGAATGTTTACAAAGTGATTGGGTATCCTCCACCAGAGTTTTCTTCTGTCTACGCGGCTCGCCAACAGACTCACATCATCCGCGACAATTTGATCGAAGCCTTCCTCGCACACTCGGAAGGGCATTTGCAGGTTGTCCGCTGCAACAATAGATTTCGAGCGTTGCTTCGGTATCGAAAAACGGGCCTCTTGATTTCTGTGTTGTTGGGAAGATATAAAGCGACCACTAAAGGCAAGTCACGGTGGATCCTCAACCCCCACGCAAGAGAGCACCATAGAGTGACGGTTCTAGTTCTTCTGGACGAGCAAAACTGTGCCATAAACCAAATGCGGGTCGTCCGTAAAGTGGGAGGGCATAGGTTTGTGATCCGCCAGGACAGCGAGATACTACTGAAGGCTATGGTCGTAGAACACCCGTCTAGCCTCATCGACGCGGTTCACAGACTTCGCATGTTGAATCAACAGGTGTGAAAGAACTGAGATCGGTTTCTGGTCGTGCATTTGGGCAATCCTCGTGTTTGTAGTCCGCCAACTTCGTGATTCCGCGAAAACAAAAGCCAGCTGTCATGATCGGTTTGCACCATGCTTTCCGCATGGGTAGATAGAAGGAAGACGCAGCAGGGCCGACTGGGCACTGGATTAGGTGGAAAATTATGAAGCACAAGTTACTCGCTAGCCTTCTGTTTCCAGCAGTGTTTCTAGCCTTGTCCTCAACTGCTGTGGCCAGCACGTGGTAGGTGAATGGAGTCAGCGGGAGTGACAACAACAACTGCCTGTCATCTACAACCGCCTGCCAGACGGTCGCTCATGCGGCTTCTCTCGCCGCCTCCGGTGATACGATCAGGCTTGCCGCCGCCCTGTACTATGAACACCTCATCATTACCGTCAACTTGACCATAGTAGGTTCGGGCACGAGCACAACCTTGATTGATGTTGGGCCGGAGGAAGGGTGGTCACAATCTCAAATACTACCGCCCATGTGAACCTTTCAAATCTCACTATTCGCAATGGCAAAGCCACCTCGGGGGGAGGTATCAACAACTCTGGCACGCTGACGCTAACCAACCGCACCGTAAGTGGGAATTGGGCACCTATCCCATGTATCCGCATGTTCATGATCTGTATTTTTGAGGGCACGGCGTCAGGTGGGGGTATTGGCAATTCTGGCGCGCTTACCATCAGCAACAGCATCATTAGCGCGAATCATGCGGGCTCATACTGTAATGGAACCTGTTCAGCTCTTGGCGGCGGCATCTACAATGCTGGCACGCTGATGATAAAAAACAGTACTCTCACCGGCATTACCACCAGTACCGCGTGCGCACCAACATCTCTTGCCAGGTGGGTGTTGGCGGCGCGTTCTACTCCTTCGGAGGTACCGTCACGCTGAACAACAGCACTGTCAGCGCGAGCAGTGCTTACCGCTGTTCCGGAGTGTGCGGCGGAACGGGTGGCGCCATCGCCATCGGTGCGGGGAACTTGGCAATGAATAACAGCACCGTTAGCGGAAATCCTGCTGGCGGTATCTTTAACAGCGGCATAGCGACGCTGCAGAACAGCATTGTCGCGAACAATTCTGGCAAAATTGTGTCGGCACCATCATCTCGCACGCCTTTAACCTGAGCAGCGATGGCTCCTGCGCTTTCAGCAATAGCGGGGACCGGAACAACACTAACCCCATGCTCGGCACCTTGGGGTACCACGGCGGGCCAACGCCAACCATTCCACTGCTCACGGGTAGTCCGGCCATTGATGCCGGAAACCCGAGCGGCTGCACCGACGGTCATGGAAATCTGCTCAAGACCGATCAACGGGAGGCACCGCGACCCGACCCAGAGGACACGGCCGGCTGCGACATGGGAGCGTATGAACGCCAGAGCGACTAGTTAGAAATCATTCGGTCATTGGCGCGTGACAGCCCGTAAGGCTGAATTTTCTCCCCGAGTTGGCTGGCCAGCCAAACGACGCCCAGATACAGTGAAGCTCCGGATCGACTGTAGTAAAAGTGTAGTAGTTCTGTAGTCAAAATGTTGCAAATCCAGACATAACGGATCAAAACGTGGTTCCTTGTAGAGGGCTGGAAAGTAGAGTAGGGTCGAGAATTTTCAGAACCGATCAGAACCACGACGCTAAGGTCATCGGGGTCACAGCGGGCGAATGACTGACGTGCGCTTTTTGCAGTTTTGATGCTTTTGCGTGAGTGATACCCACACTGAGGGTCCCCTTTTTGAAGCAATTGTTTTTGAATAATTGAAGGAGTTGCTCGGTGGCAATTGATTCGTTAGAAAACCTGCAGTTGTTTCTTGTCTTCGCCACCACGGTAACAGTGAGACCAGTCCTGTCTGCACAGATCGTTAGAAAAGTGTAGTTTTCTAGCCCTACACCTCTAAGATCAGACGGCTGGGGACACAGAGCCTCGTTAGCAGCGAGGAAGTGATCACATCGCCAGGAGATCTCAGAAGTTCTCCATCATCCACATGTTCATCGTCTGCTTACGGTCGATATAGGCGAGATGGCGGCCGTCGGGAGAAGGAAGACCGAAACAAACTTGACCAAGGCACTTGTGTAACGACTTAACGTGACCTTGCAGGTCCACATGCACGACCTCGCTGCCGCCTTCGACTTTTCTAGTTAAGAACAAACCTTTCTGATCCGGCGCCCAGCCGATCGCAGTCATTTTCCCCTGCGGGGACGCTGAAATCTCTTGAATAAGTTGACCACCGAGAGAGTGAATCTCGATGGGACTTTCCGGGCTCCTGGCCATCGCCAGGCGAGTGCCGTCCGGTGACACACGACAAATTAGGTTATCTTGAGTCAAGTCGACTTCCCGATCGAGATCAAAACGTGCCAATTCGGCTTTTTGGCCTGAAATAGGATCAAAGGAAGAGACGGTCATCTGCTTTTTGTCGTCGCTTTGTTCAGCGATCACGCACACTTTCGACGGTGCTTTCGCGCATGACACAATAGGAGGACGTGCAGCCTGCAAAATTGTTTGTGGTGCACCTCCGGACATCGGTATGCGTACGATCGGCAGGGGCACAGTCAGTCGACTACTATCGATCGGTTCGTCTGCTGGCCAGATCAGCAGAATAAGCCAATTGCCGTCAGGACTGACCTCCGCATAACTGACCCAACCCCCGCCGGTCGCAAACGCGATCGGTTCTTTGGTATCCGAATCCAGGGATTGCTTGAATAATGCGTAACTATTCGGCATATGATGCTGTCCGACGATTACGGTTTTGCTGTCGGTGCTCCAAGCGATTGCGTAGGCATCGTTGTCTTCCTGGGTGAAACGCATCGCATTGCGGAGACGCGCTTGGCCGGCGTCGAGATCAGCGACATACGTCGCGATGAATCCCGACCATGCGGCAAAGGTGATCTTCTTATCGTCGTCAGTCACACTCCCGCTCGCAACACAGAAACTCGGCCAGTTCGTGAGTCGTCTGGGTTTTTCGCGCCGCCTGCCCGTGTCCGGGTCAATGTGTGTTATCCAGTAATTGCATACGCCAGTCTCAGGTTCCGCCATGTCATACACCACGCGTCCGTCGTGCAGCCAGATGATGTCATTGACCCCGTTCAGCTCCGAAGGTGAAAAAAGTGTGACCGCAGGCCCTCCCTTCAGGGGCTGGCTCACCAAACTTGTCCCGGATTCTTGATTCAGAACCCACCCATAGTATTTACCGTTGGGAGACCAACCCCAGCAGTCCGTACCTTCTCCCTTGCCAGTCTCGGAAAACTTACGCGCCTGTTCCCCGTCCGGCTGCATAAACCACAATTCACGCTCGCCTCGGAGACCTCTATTCGTTACAAACGAAACTAATGAGCCGTCGGGAGACACAGCGCACACAAGGGCATGATCGCGAAGCTTGACGGGTTCTCCGCCTAGCACGGAGACCGACCAGATACTGGCGGTATTGGAGTTCCACTCGTTCCATTCTTCAATTGAAGGATAGGCATTCACCAGAAATCGTGCACTGTCGGGAAACCATACGCCTGCACTCCATTTCATCCGGTGTTGGTTCAATTCTTTCGGTTCCGGAATGCTGCGTGTCTCTCCACTGGACATCAATTTAAGGTGCATCCCCTTGGTGTCACTGTACATGAGGTATTTGCCATCGGGTGAGATTGCCCCGCCGATGACTGGGTTCTCGCTGGAATTCACCGTCAGCTGTCGCAGCTTTATTTCTGGAACAACCGAGATCGTTTTCGGGGGCCTGTTCAGCAGAAAGAACAGCGTTCCAGCAAGAATTAATGCCGGCGCAGTCAGACCGATGACCCACGACCTCGGGAGGTGTTTCGGAGCTAATTGTTTCTGTAAGCCATGGAGGTCCGCACGCATCTCTTCCGCAGTCTGGTAGCGTGCCTCGCGAGCTTTCTTGATAGCTTTACTGACAATGCGTTCAAGGTTGATTGGTACTTTGGGGTTTACCTCGCGAACGGGCGCCGGTGTCCGGTTTAGGATGGCATCGTGCAGAACTGGTGCGGTATCGCCGGAAAAGGCGCGCTGACCGGTTGCCATCTCGTAAATAACCAGGCCAAAGGAAAACAAATCCGTGCGTGCATCCAGTTTCTCGTTGCGAACTTGTTCTGGAGACATATAAGCGGCTGTGCCGACCGTGACGTCGGGGTGCGTCAACGTCAGAAAGGGATCCTGCCCCTGCTCAATCCCGTCCGCTTTCAGTACGGACGATTGTGTCTCGAGCGTCTCGCTCTGGTGGAGTTTGGCGAGACCAAAGTCCAGAATCTTGGCCTGACCGAGGGTCGTTATAAAGATGTTCGCCGGCTTGATATCCCGATGGATGATCCCTTTGTCGTGCGCGGCTGAGAGCCCTCTGGCAATTTGACCCGCGATGTCTAATATCATCTGAGTCGGCAAACCGGTCGCTCGATGTGCGCCATCCGCAATGAGGTCGCGCAGCGTTCGCCCCTCCAACAACTCCATGGCGATGAACGATTGACCTTCGTGCTCTTCAACGGCATAGATCGTACATATGTTGGGATGGTTCAAAGCGGATGCTGCTCGCGCTTCGCGTTCAAAGCGCTGCATCGCTGAGCCGTCACCGGCAAGTTCTTCCGGCAAGAACTTTAGGGCAACGCGCCGCCCGAGCCTCAGATCCTCGGCCTTGTAAACAACGCCCATGCCACCGCCGCCCAGCAGTTCCAAAACCCGAAAATGCGACACTTTCTTGCCGATAAGATTGCCTTCAGATGGCTTCGCGAAAGTGGGCACGGTCTCTGGCTGGCCCCATTGAACTGAAGTCTTCCACCGATAACCCCGTCGCGCCAGCGTCTCAATGAATTTGGGATCTTCGGCTGAATCGCCCAGGACTTGTCGTAGTCGGTTCACCGCCGCGTTGATGCTGTGCTCGAACTCAACGACCGTGTCGTTCGGCCATAAGCGCTTGCGGAGGTCTTCGCGAAGTACCACTTCCGCGGGGTGTTCCAGGAGAGCAATCAGGATTCGTAGCGGCTGCTCCGACAGGCGCACTGTTTTTCCGTTTGGATTCCGCAGCTCCCCTGTACGCACGTCGAGTTCGAATCCCTCGAAGCAAACGACGCCTTCCGATCCGCCAATGCCGAGCATGTGCCCCTCAAGCGTGGGTGGAAATCTTACCACCGGAGTCCAATGATACTGGCCTTGTTTACAAGCCAGGGGTCACTTAACTCGCTCAAAATCAATCAGCTACTTCTGGTGATACGAATGTGACCTACCCGTGAGCTGTTTTGCATTGAGCCAGACGCAGCTTTCCCGCACAGTGGCGCTCGAATTTTGGAGGTCACATGAAAACAAGACACTGGACGCGATTTATGGTCAATCTCCTGGTTCTGGGTACCACATGTGCGATTGGACACGTTGCCACGGCGCAGAGCAAATCGCATAAGGATGGAGAACCCCGTTATCGACTCATCGACTCGGGCACTTTTGGGGGCCCGGCGAGCTACTTTCAGAATGGACTTGACGGTATCCTTAATGATCGCGGGACGGCTGTAGGTTTAGCAAACACCGCCGACCATGATCCCTTCGACCCCTTCTGCATCACCGCCAACTGTTTTGTGGCTCACGCATTTCGAGTCAAGGATGGAAGGGTTCAAGACTTAGGCACGCTTCCGGGTGGAGCTAGCAGCGCGGCTCAGTGGATCAGTGCGAACGGCTTCATCGCTGGACTATCGAATAATGGCGCCACGGACCCCACATTTCCCGGGTTTCCAGAACTCCGTGCCGTTTTGTGGCAACACGGGCAAATTGTGGACTTGGGCACTTTGCCAGAGGGTGGGTTTCAGAGCATTGCGAACGCTGTAAATAACCACCGTGAAGTTGTCGGTCTGGCCACGAATACAACGCCGGATCCCTTTTCTTTTGTAGGTGTGCCCACGCAGACGCGTGCTTTCTTATGGCAGAACGGCGTTATGCAGGACCTCGGAACCCTCGGGGGACCTGATGCAATCGCCGGCTTTATCAACGATCGGGGCGAAATCACCGGGCCTTCCTACTTGCCGATTGACCCCGTAACTGGAACTCCATCAGCCGTCCATCCGTTCTTTTGGAAGGACGGCCACATGATCGACATCGGTTCCCTGGGCGGTACCGACAGCGAGCCCACCGCCATGAATGCAAGAGGCGAAGTTGTTGGCTACTCCACTTTGGCTGGTGACTCGACACTGCATCCGTTCCTTTGGCGTAAAGGCCGGCTCACGGATCTGGGCACACTCGGAGGAGACACGGGACTCACAAACTGGATTAACGACGCCGGAGACATTGTCGGCAAGACTGATCTGGCTGGCCCCCTATCGCCGCAAGATCACCACGCTGTTTTGTGGACTCACGGCGTGATCAAAGACCTCGGGACCTTAACCGGGGACTCGTCCAGTAATGCCTATTTCGTCAATGACCGTGGTCAGGTAGTGGGTACGTCGGAGGATCGAGCACACATGCTGATCGGTGTTGGAGAACATGCATTCTTGTGGGAAGACGGCGGTCCCATGGTGGATCTTAACTCGCTGATCCCTGCCGGCTCTAGTTTGCAACTGACTTACGCAGTGGCCATCAACGACCAAGGCGAGATTGCCGGATTCGGCGTACCACCGGGTTGCGCGCCTCAAGATTACGAATTTTGCGGTCACGCCTACATCCTCATGCCTTGTGACGAAAGAGCAGAATGCGCGAATCATACATTGGGTATAACTGAAGCGGTAATTTCCGTGCCCCTGCGACCCGATTCGGTGAGACCTAACTCTCCTAGTTTGACTCCAAGTCTTAAGAATCCCTTACCGCGCAAAATACACTTTCCAGGGCAACGCCGCGCTTCGTCTGATTAGCGTTTTCTACTGCTTAGTGGGGCAAACCATCAGTTACGACTCAGTCATGATCGTTTGCCCCCGCATTTCGCGCAGGAGTAATTGGGGATCCTTTGGGGTCTGGAGTTTGGGGGGACGACCTGTATGAAATCGGTGTTTCGAAAGATATCGGTTCTTTCATTACTTTTTTTGGCTCTGGTCGTTACGCACTGCGGCGGCGGGGCGGGCCAGTCCGCGGCGCCACTCACGATCACGACAGCGACGCTGCCGAATGGCACGGCTTGGGTCAATTACAACCAGACAATTAAGGCCACCGGCGGCGTCGGTCCCTTCACCTGGGCGGTAATCTCGGGGACCTTGCCGCATAATATTTCATTGGACGACAACGCCACTAGCACCGCGACCGTATCCGGCACACCGGATACTGTGGTTCCATCGTTAGCCTTCACCATACAGGTCTCGGACTCGGCGGGACACATCGCAACGCAGGCGTATAGCGTTTCCATCCTTTTGGAACCGGACACACTGGTGTCGTCCTCGTCGAGCCTTTCGTTTGGTATGCAGGTGAGTGGAACATCGAGCCCTGCGCAAACCCTATCGCTCACAAACAACGGAACGGATCCTCTTGTGATTGTTGACGTTTCCACCGGTGGCTCCGACTTCACCTCTGCGAGTGCCTGCGGCCCGGCTATCAACCCCGGGGGTACGTGTTCGATTGCCGTGACTTTCGCTCCTAATGCTTTGGGCCCACAGTCCGCCGCCTTGACTATCACCGATAACAGCGTTGGTAGCCCGCATTCGTATTCGTTGGACGGTGTTGGTGTAACGCAGGGACCAAATGTCACCTTCTGGTCGGGTACGAGTTACAGTTTCACCAGCAGTCCAGGTATACCGAGCCTGCCTCAGGTCCTTAGCGTGGCGAACTTTGGCACGGCGACATTGAACATAACGGGTGTCACCGCCAGTTCACAATTCACCGAAACCGACAACTGCGTCACCAGCATCGCTCCCGGCGATTCTTGCAACATCACCGTTGTCTTCACGCCCGTTGGAAGCGGAACGGTGCAAGGCAACCTCTCGCTCGTGGATAATGCCAATGGTAGCCCGCAGAGTGTCGCACTGGTCGGCAACGGGGTCCCCGGCCAATGTATTAAGAAGGGCGGAGCCTGCAGCTCTAGCTTGCAGTGCTGCACGGGCCTGCATTGTGTGTTCACAGGGGGAATACTTCGTCCTGCTTACAGGTGTGAGTAGTGTCCGCCTGATGCAAGCACCGAGGAATTTATGTCATGCCGCTGGTCTTTTGGGGGTATTATGTCGCAACTCGGGCGAATGTTTCTGGAGCCACCGTAGGGTTTTAGATGCGTTGGGGCTGCATCATCGCGACCGTGTTTGCCTCGCTGATTTCTGGCTATGCCAATGGCCAGACAACGACCTCAGGCGCTTTGTCGGGTGTGATCGTTGACCCCAGCGGGGCGGTCGTGGCCGCTGCTGTCGTCGAGATTAGTGACGTCGCCAAGGGTAACCTTGAAACAGCCAAGAGCAACGATTTAGGTGCTTACCAGTTCTCTTTCCTGCGGCCAGGCCAGTACACACTCAAGGTGGAGCACCCTGGTTTTCAGCAGGAACGCCGTTCCGTCTCCATTCAAGTCGGACCGACAGTTACAGTAAACATTACGCTGCGGGTTGCAGCGGCTAGCAGCGAGATGTCCGTCACAGCCGAAGCCCCTTTGATCCAGGCGGACAACGCGGACGTCGCCGCGACCATCACGCAGAAACAAATCTCCGAGATACCAAACCCCGGCAACGACCTTACGTACATCGCCCAGACTACCCCAGGCGCCGTCATGAACACGGATGGAGGATCGATGTCGAAGTTTTCAATTCTTGGGATGCCGGGGTTTTCGTATGACTTCAGAGTAGATGGAATGAGCATCACCGAGAATACCCTCAACGTTGTCCGGGGTGGTCCGTTAGGCCTTACGCTCGGGGCCAACCAGATTCAGGAAGCAACGGTCGTCACTTCAGCGTGTTCGGGACAATTCGGCGATGCCGCAGGCGGCAACATTAATTATGCGAGCAAGTCGGGCAGCAATTTCTTTCATGGCAACGCGCAATATTACTGGAATGGTACGGCCCTTAACGCCAACGACTGGTTCAATCAGGCAGCTGGGAATCCCCGCCCGTTCTCGGTCGCCAACCAATGGGCAGGATCGATAGGCGGTCCGATTCGAAAGAACAAGCTGTTCTTTTTTCTTGATACTGAAGGCTTGCGCCTGATCATTCCTCAGATTCTCTTCACCGTCATCCCTACTCCCGAGTTTGAAGCCGCAACTATCGCGCACATCGATTCGAGGTTTGGGGCAGGTTCCGCCTCCGATAGCTTCTACCGGCAGATCTTCAATCTCTACGACCATACTCCCAGAGCGGCGTCAGCCTCCCCCGGCGGATTTGCGGATCCTCTCGGCTGTACGGGCTTTCGGGACCCGCAAACGAACCTTGGGATCACAGTCCCTTGCGCACGGAACATCACAAATGTGCGTAGCCGTCCAAGTCAGGACACGCTCACGTCGGGCCGCGTCGATTGGAACATCGGTCAAAACGATCGTGCGTTCCTGCGATTGCAGGAAGAAGGAGGTTTCTACGCTCAGTCCGATGACCCGATCAACCCTATCTTTGACGGTGACTATGACAATTCCAGGTGGCAAGCGCAGATATTAGAGTCACACACGTTCGGTCCGCAAACTGCAAATCAGTTCCTCATAGGTGTATCGGACCACTACTGGGCTTATAAATCGCGTAGCCCGGTGGATGCGCAGGCCGCGTTCCCCACGGTTCTCGATTTTTCGGTTCCAGGAACCTTTACGACCCTCGGAGGGTTCAACTCGATAAGTTTGTACCCCGTTGATATCCACACTATCCAGATATCCGAAGACTTGGCCTGGATTCATGGGAATCATAAGCTAGGCTTCGGAGCGGGTTTCGATCGGCAACATTGGGTTACCTACGAAATCTTTGACGTCAGCGGAGAATTAAAGCCTCAAACTCTGCGGGCATTTTACGAAGGAGGATTGGGTGCGGCGTCGTCGGACGTTGATTTTACGACGCTGGTTCAAGCCTTCAGTTCAAAACCCAAAACCTCCACCAACTTCGGCGGCTTCCAGGGATATGTGGGGGATGAATGGCGGGTACGTAAGAATCTAATGTTAACCCTCGCACTTCGCGCCGAACATGTCGCAAACTTTGTCTGCGAAAACCGCTGCTTCTCGAGGCTGATTGCCCCATTTGAGGAAATCAATCACGATCCCGCCACACCTTATAACCAGGTACTGATTACAAATCAAAAGCATGCATTTCAGACCTTCGACCGCGTGAATTGGTCTCCGCGCTTCGGTTTTGCATGGCAGCCGTTGGGGGTCTCTCGCAATAGCGTTTTGAGAGGGGGCATCGGCATTCTCTATGATCCATTTCAAAGTGCCTTGGCCGAGGACTTCTGGCTTAATCCCCCCAACTACAACAGTTATAACGCATTTAGAAACAATCTGGCGCCCAACGAGACCACGAGCCTGTTCAAGGATACCGCCGCATCGAACAATGCGTTTGTCAATGGCTATGCTACGGGAAAGTCACTGGCAGAACTGCAAAGCGAAATACCAAATTTCATTTCCCCGTGGTTGGAGTCCACGGAAAGGAGAATGCACCGCCCGCAATATCAGAAATGGAGCCTCGAGTGGGAGCAGGCGCTTGGCACGAACACAGCCATTAATATCGGATACTTCGGGCACCACGGAATTCACGAGCTGGTTAGAAACCCGAATGCCAATGCCTATGGTTTTGGATCGTTGCCGGCGAGGCAATGTGGAACGCCGCCTGTCCTTCCATGCAGTGATCCGCGGTTCGGCGAGATCGAACAATGGGCTTCACGAGCGGTCTCCAATTATCACGGGCTGGTCACTTCCTTTCGACAACAGTTCCACGGGTGGGGCAATGGATTGGTGCAGCTGAACTACACTTATGGTCACGCCCTGGACGAAGTTTCGAATAATGGAGTATGGGGTTTCACCCAAGGCAGTTCGCTATCCTCCCAGGATCCGGCCAATCTTCGTGGCGCATACGGCCCGGCCGAATACGACGTCCGTCATTCGATGAACGCCAACTACCTCTGGGAAATTCCACTTAAGACACTCTTTGGCGGGCGCGGACCGAGCGCATTGCTGAATGGCTGGCAAGTCTCGGGTACAATTTTCGCGCGGACCGGCTTCCCCTATAGCGTGTTCGACACCGCTCTCTCCGGAAATCTTCAGCAGAATAACTACTTCGGACAGGTCTATGCTGTTCCAGTCGGGGCGCTTCCGAAACACAGTGAATGTGGCCGATCCGCAGCCTTCTATCTGAAGGTGCATCCCTGCCTTCCACCGCAGTTCTTTGTCCAGGACAACGGCTCCATCGCACCCAATCCAAATGCGCTCTTTGTGCAGTCACAATGCGAAACTGACTTCAACCAAGGACACCTGCCCTCTGGATCCGATCCCTGCGGCGGTCCGCTGGTTGCGTTCGCTCAAGGAAGAAACCGCTTTCGCAGTCCCTCCTATTTCAATGCAGACCTGGCCCTGATGAAGATCACCAGGATACCCAGATGGGAAAACGGGTCTTTAGCGATCGGCTTTCAATTCTTCAACGTTTTAAATCACCCGAACTTCGGGACGCCCACTAACTCCAGTTCCGATCCCGCCTTTGGATTGATCTTTTATGGCGAGCAAGCTCCGAATGGAATTTTGGGAAATGGCAACAACGGCAGCTCCAGAATGATTCAAGTGAAAGCGGAGTTGCGTTTCTAGGAAAACACACCGGTTGGCGTTAAGTCAGAAGTTTTCCATTAACCATATGTTTGCGTTGTCTGCGGTGGTTTCCATGGCCAAGTGACGGCCATCCGCAGATGGGATTCCTCAGTTTTCTAATGGAGCCATCCGAGTCTTGGGGCGGTCGATCCTGGAGCTCACTGATCCGGCAAGAACAACATCCCGGAGGGAATCTCGTTCGCACCCATGGGTTTGCCGTGTTGCGCCCACCAAGCCTCGACTCTCGATTTGGCTTCCCGTTTCTGATCCGCAAGCATTACTCGTGACAACTGCTTTAAGCGATCGGTACTGTGGGGTTCTCCTGCGGATGCGGCCATGCTATACCACGCATAGGCGGCAACGTAGTCAAGTGGCACACCCTTCCCCTGCTCGAACATGTATCCCAAATCTGCCTGTGCTGCGGCATAGCCTTGCTCCGCAGCTCGGCGCGCCCACAGAGCAGCTTCTTCGTAGTTCACAGGGAGCCCATCGCCTTTGTAGTACAAAACAGCCAAGACATTCTGTGCCTCCGCAATTCCGTTTTCCGCCGCCGCGCGAAACCAGCGAGCAGCTTCGCCGTGATCTTCGGGGGTCCCATCACCACGGTAATACATTGACGCCACGTTGCATTGGGCTACCCTGTGTCCGGCCCGTGCTGCCGTGAGGTACCATCGCACCGCCTCTCGCAGGTTTCTTTTCACCCCCATCCCTTGCTGATACATCGACGCCAGGTTGTTTTCCGCTGTGAGTTCTCCCTGCAGTGCCGCTGCCTGGAAGTACTCGAAGGCCTGATGGTAGTCTTTCTCCACTCCGAGTCCCTTTTCGTACAAAACCCCGAGTGCCAATTCTGCTTCCGGCAGCTTTTGTTGTGCGGCAGCCTTGTACCAGTTTGCTGCCTGCCGAAAGTCCTGGCTGACGCTTTGTCCATCGCGGTAAGCGTTCCCAACCCTCCACTGAGACGCGGCATCGCCTTGTTTGGCTTTCGATATCATCTCATCGAAGAGTGTTGTGTTGATCGATTGTCGATTGCTTTGTCCATCGGCAATGGTCGTGCTCTCCTGAGTTTCAGAAGAAAAGCGGGATACGGAGCTCGCGCGCAAGCAAGGCAGCATTACGAATACCGAGAAGGCGCAGGCGAGCAAATGGCGTTTGATTGAGAGATGTTTTAACGACTCAGCAATATTGGCAGGCTTCATAAACGACTCCACGGCTCTTGCTGAAGAGGTTTCGTTCACCGAAATGGACGGTGAACTGTCAGGGCGTTTGGGAAAAGGATTAATGCCTGAATTTCATAGCAATCTCTCCCCTACGTGCCCCACTTTCATAAGGCGCGAGAAGGTCACAAGAACTGGCACGTTGAGCGAGATTTTGTTAGCTCACGGATTCATAACCGAACCGTCTCCACTACGGGTTGATGACGATCGAGTAATCAGCACTTCCATGAGATGGGGGGGTTGACGAATCCGTAACGGTCAGTACCACGTCGTAGGTCCCCGCGGCGGTTGGTTTCCCGTCGACAACGTCGACACGCACACAGCGGAGCGAGCACCCTCCGAGTAAGACCGAGCCGACGACGACGCCAGGTGGGACAGAGGAGCCCGGCGCCGGAGCCCAACTCCAGGTATATGGTGGCGCTCCTCCAGCGGCACCCAGAGGAAACCCGTAAAACTGATACTGACCAAAAGTGTGATGACCGCCGTATGGAAGACCAACACGACCTCCGGGCAACGTGCCGCTAGTGATGAGTAGCCCGCCCGCCTGGACGACAGCGATGTTGAAGTTCCACGAGAACTGAGCGGGGGGTGATGCCGAATCGGAAACTGTTAGAACAATTTTGTAAAAGCCGAGGGTAGTCGGGATTCCTGAGATCACCCCGGTATTCGCAGTCAGGGTCAGCCCGGGTGGTAATGAGGAATCTGCGGCGGGAGCCCAGTCCCACTGGTAGGGCGCTATACCACCTGAGGCCGTAAGAGAGTACCCAGTTGGTCCTCCGTAGGCGGCCCCTAACGTTCCATCCGGGAGCTGCGGGGAAGTGATGCTTAGCGGAGTTAGTGGTGCGATCACGGTTATTGGATAGGTCATACTCGCTTGAGTGGCGGGTGCACTCGAGTCTTTGACACTTACTGTGACCATGTACAGACCAACGGTCGTGGGGGTTCCACCAACTGCTCCCGTGCTGGCTGACAAACTCAGGCCGGGCGGGAGAGAGGAGCCTGTGGCGGCAATCCAACTCCATGTGTATGGAGCAGTGCCTGCGGTGGCAGCAAAGGAGAATCCTTGCGTTCCGGCATAACTTGCCCCAAGTGTCCCGTCTGGCGGAGCTAACGAAATGATTGCCACCGGTTGCGCAGGTGGACGGCTCAGGCCTCCACCGCAGCTCGACAAGGCCAGGATACCCACTAGGAACGACACAAAGGCAAGTAAACGTGCTATCGCTTTCATACCTCCTCCTCGTAAAGGTCGCTCTGCGAGATCGTTTCCGCTGCCTATAAAGGCGGGAACCGCGCGAGAAAACTGGCAGCGAACAGGTTGTTGAATCGGAACTCCACCATATAAGCGGGTAGTAGGCTGTGCTATTCTCCCCTCGCCGTGGCTAAGCTGTAGACCAGCTTGGGGTTTATGTCAGAGCCAGATGCGCTGGATGTGACCGGTCTTTTGCGAGCCTGGGGAGAGGGTGACGAGACGGCACTGCAGAAGTTAGTGCCGCTCGTCTACGACCAACTCCACGTCGCCGCCCGTCGATACATGGTGGGCGAGCGCCCGGGACACACTCTGCAGGCCACTGCCTTGATCCACGAGACGTACCTCCGGCTCGTGAATGTCCGTCAGGTAAAGTGGCAGAACCGGGCGCACTTCGTTGCTGTATGTGCGCAGCTGATGAGGCGAATCCTTGTGGATTTTGCACGCTCCCGTGGATATCAAAAGCGTGGCGGTGGAGCCCGGCGTGTGGACCTTGATGAGGCACTAGTGGTGGGTGCAGAGCCCGAAGCCAATCTGGTGGCTCTTGATCAGGCACTACTGCGGCTGGCGGAAGTGGACCAGCGTAAGAGCCAGGTGGTTGAGCTGCGATTTTTCGGTGGCCTCGACATCAAGGAAACAGCGGAAGTCTTGAAGGTTTCCGCCGATACCGTAATGCGCGACTGGAAGATCGCAAAGGTCTGGCTCCTGCGCGAACTAAGCGGGGATGAAGCACATGGAACGTGATCGCTGGCAGCGCGTCGAGCAACTGTATCACTCCGCCCTGAAGATCCCCGTCGATCAGCGAGAGCCATTTCTTCAAGAACAATGCAAGGATGACGACGATCTGAAGAGGGAAGTAGATTCTCTACTTTCTTTTGAAAGCTCCGCTGCTGGGTTCATCGAATCACCCGCGTTCGAAATAGCCGCGAAAATGGTTGCCGACGGAAGGCCGGCTACCACCTCGAATACTGCGCAAATGTCGTCCGTAGCTCCGTCTCGTTTCCGACTTTTGGGACATCTGGGTGGCGGAGGAATGGGTGTTGTCTACAAGGCTGAAGACACCAAGCTCCGACGTACCGTCGCGCTGAAGTTCCTCCCTCCCGAGCTATCGCGAGAATCCGCTGTCGCTCGAACGCTTCCGGCGCGAGGCTTATGCGGCCTCGGCTCTGAATCATCCCAACATCTGCACTGTCTATGACGTGGATGACTTCGAGGGCCGACCCTTCATTGCTATGGAATTGCTGGAAGGGCAAACCCTGGAACGCCGCATCGGGGCAAGGCCTCTCCCGTTGGGAGAGCTGCTGGAAGTTGCGATCCAGATCTCAGATGCGCTCGAGGCAGCGCATGTCAGAGGCATCGTCCATCGCGACATCAAGCCTTCCAACATCTTCATCACAGCGCGGGGACAAGCCAAGGTTCTCGATTTCGGGTTGGCCAAGAGGATAAAAACCCGCAAGCCTCTAGAACTTGCGGGCCAACCTCATGACACCGAGAACCTCTCGGAAGATCATCTGACCAGTCCGGGCGTCGCGATAGGGACCATTGCATATATGTCTCCCGAACAGGCACGCGGCGAAGAACTGGATCCCCGAACCGATCTGTTTTCGTTTGCTGCCGTTCTATACGAGATGTCCACGGGCAAGCCTCCGTTCTCGGGCGGCACGTCGGCGGTGATCTTTGAGGCCATTCTCAACCGTACGCCAGTGCCTGCACCCACTCTGAATCCGGAGCTTCCGGAGAAACTGGTGGAGATCATTGAGAAAGGACTCGAAAAAGAGCGAGATCTGCGCTACCAGGTGGCTTCAGAAATGCGGACCGACCTGAAACGGCTGAAGCGAGAGACGGAATCAGGCCGGAGAATCGAAACTCCGTTAGCTATTCCGAGGAAACCCGCTACCCAAGATCGCGTTGTTCAATCCGCCTCAAGCTTCTTGCATCGTCATGCGCCCGCAGGATTCATCGCAATTGCGGCAGTAGTCTTGATAATCGCCGCGATCTACTGGCGGAACCGAGCAATCCCTGTTCACCGCCAGCCAATGAAGAATCGTGCGCTCACATCGAACTCGTTTGAAAACTCAATTCGAAGCGGCGCGATTTCTCCCGACGGCAAATACCTGGTCTACACTGACCTGAAGCGCCTCTACCTGCAATTAGTGGAGACCGGAGAAGTGCAAGCGATTCCTGAGCCGGACGTTGCGGGAAACGACAAGATGGACTGGGATCTTGCTGCCTGGTTTCCCGACAGCACGCGATTTATTGCAAATTCGCATCTCTTGCCAGGGGCGCATTCCGAGGCACCTCAGGATGCCAGTTGGGTAGGTTCGGTCTTGGGTCATGCTCCGGTCCGCCTTCGAGACAACGCGCTGGTCTATTCCGTTTCGCGAAATGGTTCTACGATTGCATTCGGTGCCAACTCCGGCCGGTTTGGCCCGCGCGAGTTGTGGCTCATGAATGCCGACGGGACCAACGCCCGAAAGCTCTATGAGACCGATGAAAAAGGTGCGCTCACTGGCATGAATTGGTCGCCTGACGACCAGCACATCATTTACGTGAAGTCCGAGGAGTCGGGAGACACATTTCTCTATCGGGATTTGAAAGGAGGTAGCACGGTCACTGTATTTGGACCCGAGGATACGAAGCGCATTCGCGACTTCGTCTGGTTGCCCGATGGCCGCTTTTTGTATTCCGAGGAGGAACCGGAGTCACTCTGGGGATCCAGTTGTAACTTCTGGAGCATGAAGCTCGATCCAGTTTCTGGCCTTGCGCTCGGTGATCCAATCAAGCTCACGAATTGGTCGCAAACGTGTGGAACGGTGTTAAGTGCAACCGTGGATGGCCAGCGCCTCGCTTATCTCAAGTGGCAGGGACAATTCACTTCGTATCTGGCCGATCTGACTGGGAATGGAAACAAGATTCTCAATCTCCGGCGCTTTCCCCTGACAGAGTCGTCCGACGGAATCACTAGTTGGACCAAAGACAGCAAATCCATCGTCTTTCACTCCGAACGAAACGGCGGTAGAGGCGTGTATAAGCAGGCCCTTGATTCCACAACCGCAGAAACCATCCTTCTCCATGGACAGGGCGGCAACCCACTTGTCAGCGCCGATGGCAAATGGCTCCTCGACCGCGGCGACCCTAATAAGCCCGGTGTCATAGCTTGGCAGGTCGAAGCGCCGATCCTGCGTGTGCCGATGAACGGGGGGCCGGCGCAAGTCCTTTTCATAAGCAAGACAAACGGCTTGATGAGCTGTGCAAACCCTCCGTCGACTCTCTGTGTCATCGCTGAGCCCACCGATGACTACGGGCAAGTCGTCGTCTCGGAACTCGACCCAACCAAAGGACGAGGTCCCGAACTCATCCGTTTCGAGGTCGATTCTGTTGCCCGCAACTGGTGGTGCGACCTTTCTCCTGACGGGACGTGGATTGCGGCCACGAGGAGTGCCTCCAGTCCCATCGACATCCTTTCACTCCAAGGAAAACCCACCCAACACCTACTGCTCAAGAACTGGGCAAATATCGCTGAGTTCAAGTGGGCGGCAAATGGCAGGGGCTTTTATGTAATCGAAGTTGCGCGAGATGGAAAAGTCGTATTGCACGCGGACCTTCAAGGCAAGACAAATGTTCTGTGGCATGCTCTCGGGGGCACGGGCGATACGACCGCAGTCTCTTCTCCCGATGGTCGCCATCTGGGGCTCACAAGCTGGCAATTAAGCGGCAACATGTGGCTGCTGCAGAACTTCTGACGCCTGCGATCCCAACAGAACCCAAAAATCCGCTAGAAGTTAGAACTGCAATTGCGCCTTCAGTTTGATCAGACGGCGGACTGCGTTCCCTCCCAAGCTTCCCAGCAAACCGCTCGGAGGCCCGTCCAGTCCAAAGATCGCTCCAAATGTTGGGCTGGTGAGCCCTGAATCGGGGAACGTAAAGTTCGGGTGATTAAACACGTTAAAAAACTGAAAGCCGATCCCGAAGGAAGCGCTCTCCCACCGGGGCAACTTAGTATTCTTCATAAGCGTGAAATCGGCGTTGAAGTAACCCTTGGGCCCCGAAATCGGTTTCGTCCTTGTCCGAACGAAACTACTGGACCGCTACAATGGCCTTCCGGCCCGGAAGGTTGCCTCGGTTGAAATCGGTCTCACATGCACTTTTGGAACCGTCTCGCCGGGTTCGGTTTGCCAGGGCAATACACCCAGGCGAGGGCGAGCCTTCTTCAAGGTCACATTCTAGATTGGTGAACGTTCGGGCTCGGTATTGCCCGTTGGGAGAGACCTTAACCAACATTCATCAAACTGCTGCCGTGATAAAAACGTGATAGATCCATGGCCCAAACAGATCAGAATGAGTCAAAACTTGTCAGAACCCGGTTCCTGGAAAACGGGCAAAGAATCGAGTAAAGTAGAGAATTTTCAGAACCAGTCAGAACCCACCTGGTGATCTTCAAAACCGGCGGGCGGCACCTCTGCTGTCGCCGGTGCGTGATTCGAGCGTGGGAGAGCAAAAAGGGATCAAGATTGCTTTTTGGGCCCTCTCGCTATTTCCGTCCCTTCTGGAAAATGATCAGTATAATGTCGCGTCACACCACAGGAGCCTGCTACCAAAGGTGATGCGCGCATTCGCTCAGTCACCCGTCTGGTCTGTGCTAAAGCGGTTAACGATAGGCCTTGCGTTGATCGCCCTCCTTTCGTCGATCTTGCTGGTTTCCGACCTTGGACACCGAAGGACGGCTGCCGCCGCCAATGCGGGCGCAGGCGGACGGAAATTCAAAGCTGCGATTGTGTACTACGCGCATGGAGTGAGTAACGACTATTGCGTGAATGGTCTCCTCGAGGGACTCAAGGCCAGTGGTCTCGAACAGGGAAAGAACCTGGAAGTTGTGAAGGCAGATGCGCAAGGGGAAATGATCAACATCCCTGCCATTCTTCAGAACTACGATAGCTCCGACGTCGACCTGATTATGACCATCTCGACGCCATGCCTCGCCGGAGCTTGCAACAACGTAAAGCACAAAAAAGTGGTTTTCACCTGCGTGAGCGATCCGATTGCCGCGGGAGCGGGCAAGAGCCGTATGGAACACTTGTCATTCGTGACCGGGGTCGGCAGTTTCCCGCCTGTGAGCCACATGTTGGATTTCATGCAGAAACTGGTGCCGGGACTGCGTGCTGTAGGAACGATGTACAACCCGGCGGAAGCAAATTCGGTGAAGGAACAGGCGGTCGCACGCGAAGTATTTCAGAAACGTGGTATCAGACTCGAGCAGATTGCCGTTAGCGGATCAAGCGAAGTGTTGCAAGCGGTGCAAATCCTGGCTGGGCGTGACATCCAGGTGGTGTGGTTGCCCGCCGACAATACGGGCATTCAGGGATATGAAGGCGCAGTGAAGGGTGCGAAGGACGCGCGACTTCCACTGATTACCGACATATGCTCGGCGCTGCCCCGCGGTGGTCTGGCGTGCCTCGGTGTGGGAATGCAGTACTCCTCGTTGGTCGCAGGAAAGCTGGCGGGCCGAGTTCTGCTCGGTGAGAATCCGAAGGCTATGCCGATCGAAGAAGTCGCCGTCGAAGAAATGGCGATCGTCCGAAGCAATGCGGTGGAATTGGGTATCGCGATTCCTGCCGAGTTCGCGCAGAAGGTACGCCCGTAGCCGAGGCATGGAAATAAGCACACAACAGGTCGAGGACGCGCTCGCAGTGAAGGTGAGGGGGCGCCTCGACAATTATTGGACAGAACACTTGCGCACGAACCTGGAGGAGTTCGTCCGGGGAGGTGCGCACGTTATCCGGCTGGACCTGTCAGAGGTTTCGTTCCTAAGTTCTGCTGGTGTGGGCCTGTTGATGCTGATTTATCGGCAGTTGAAGGAGATTGGTGGGACGCTGGTCGTTGCGAGCCCTTCCGTCCGGGTCAAACAGGTCTTGGATCTTTGCAAACTGTCACCCATCCTGCTGACCAACCAGGCGCCGGCGAGCGCCATCGAGCGCAAGTCGGAAATACGCCGCTTTACCTCAGCGTCCGCAGCGTTCGAGATGCTGGCAGTGTTCTTCGCAAAAGCCGTTGACCTTCGAGCTTCTCGGGGATCCAGAACTACTGAAGTCGTGCAGCTTCGGTCCAAAAGATTGCCAATCGCTGAAGTTTCCCGCATCAACCTTCGGACTCGGTCTGGGGGCTTTCGGGCACGGCTTCGAGGATGCGCAATCTAGGTTTGGGGAATTCCTGGCGGTGGGTGGATCTGCGGCATATCTCCCGACGGACGGGACCAACGTTCCGGACTTCATGGTTTGCAGTGGAGATCTAGTCCCAGAAGTGAATGTCCTATACGGCCTCCGTTGCGAGGGCGAGTTCACTCAACTATTGCGGTTCGAAGCTGCCAATGTTGATAGTCCCGTTGCGTTCTCGGACTTGGTGGCTACGGCATTGGAGGTCTCGGGCGCGCCTGCAATCGGAATGGCGATGGTCGTGGAATCAGCTGGACTGGTGGGAGCCGCTCTTCGTCGCTCGCCGGCTACGGCACCAGTCGTGAACACTTCACCATTCCAATATCCCGAGGTTCGCACTTGGTTGTCGTTCTCGACGGAACGGCTCTACTCGCGGTCGCTAGTGTTGATTTCAGGGGTTGCGACCAGTTTCGCCAGCGAACCGTTAGCCCCGCTGCTGCGACGAATGGGCAGCGAAGCATCGCCCCTAGGGCACTTTCACGCGGCGGCGTTTTCCTACAGGCCCCTCAAGAAGGGAGACATCGATCTGAAAGCCACGGTCTCCACCTTGTTCGAGACGGAGACCCTGCAAGGCGTGCTGCACCTCCTAACCGATGACCGCAAAGGCGCCGGGCCACAACAGAGCGAGTTTGTCCGTGGCGCATGCTGGATTGGTGCAGTGTCTGAGAAGAAATGAGAGCGGATCGCATATGAGTCTTCTGGTTGGCACGTTCACGATCGGGTTCATCCTGTCGTTGCTCGCGTTGGGCGTGTTCATCAGCTTCCGGATTTTCGCATTTCCGGATATCACAGCCGATGGGTCAGTGACGCTTGGCGCGTCGGTTGCCGCCACCCTGCTGATTCATGGCGTGACGCCGCCGGTCGCATCGCTTGCGGCTTTTGGAACGGGAGTGCTTGCCGGCGCCTGCACGGGCACACTGCACACGCGATTCAAAATCAATCCGCTGCTTTCGGGCATTCTGGTCATGACAGCGCTGTATTCCGTAAACCTGCACGTCATGGGTAGCAGCAACCTTTCGCTGCTTGGGGTGAATACGCTGGCTACGCAATCGGAGCGAATCGGTGTGAAGCTGACGCGCGGAGCTACCAGCTTCGATCTCGCCGGCTGGGACGTCAGCGTGCGCGACGCAATGGTGCTGGCCGCGATTGTTTTGGCTGTCCTGCTGACCGGCACTCTGTTGTATTGGTTTTTGCGGACGAATCTCGGCATCGCTATGCGGGCCACCGGCGACAACGTGCAGATGATCCGAGCTCTGGGAGTGAATGACGGGAACATGATCGTGTTCGGAATAGCGATCTCGAACGGCTTCGTGGCGCTGTCTGGAGCATTGTTGGCGCAATACCAAGGCTTCGCGGACGTGGGCATGGGAATCGGAATGGTGGTGTGGGGACTTGCCAGCGTCATCATCGGAGAAGCACTTGTTGGAACCAATCAGCTGGGCTTGACGATTATTGGGGCCGTCATGGGGTCCGTGCTGTTCAGGCTGATGGTAGCGGTGGCGTTGCGTTGGGGTCTCAGCCCCAATGATCTGAAATTGATTACTGCCATGTTCGTGTTCGTGGCGCTAATCGTTCCGCAGTTCATTCGAAAGGGCCGGATGTGGAGTGCGCATGCTTGACATCCGGGCGGTCTCAAAGACGTTTAACCCGGGTACGCCGAATGAAGTGCACTCGCTGCGCGGCGTCAACCTCGAACTGACTGCCGGATCGTGGGTCATTATTATTGGAACCAACGGCTCGGGGAAGTCCACGCTGCTGAATGCTGTGGCCGGAACGTTTTTTGTAGACGAAGGCAGCATTCGACTGGCGGGGCAGGATGTCACGCGATGGCCCGAACATGCGCGTGCTAAGTTGATCGGACGCGTGTTTCAAAATCCGTTTAGCGGCACATCACCAAGCCTCACCATCCAGGACAACCTCAGTCTTGCCGCCCTGCGCGGCCGGAGACGCGGCCTCGGTTGGGGATTGAAAGCGTCGATGGTGGCGAGAATGCGCGATGAGGTGAGTCGGTTGAACATGGGGCTGGAGGATCGGCTCGAGAATGCCATTGGCAGTCTCTCAGGCGGACAGCGGCAGGCCCTGACGCTGTTGATGGCTACGTGGCTACGTCCCGAACTCTTGCTATTAGACGAGCACACCGCTGCCCTTGACCCCAAAAGCGCCGACCAGGTGATCGCGTTAACCGAACACGTGGTTGCGCGCGCCCAACTGACGACCTTAATGGTGACCCACTCGATGCACCAGGCAGCAACCTTGGGAGACCGTCTGATCATGATGCACCGCGGCCAGATCATTCACGATTTTCAGGGTGCAGAAAAACGACGGCTAAGGCCTGACGATTTGCTGGCGCGCTTCGAAGAAGTACGTCGCGCGGAGCAATTGGATGAGAGCGCCGCTGAGATGCTCGCCGAGAATTATGTCTGAACGTGACGAGTGAAACGGGTTCAACAGTTGCGAGCCTTCCAACTCGGATACGAAGGCCAAAGCCGGGCGGAACGCATCTAGACAGTCAATATATTTTTTTCTGGTTTCTCCGAGCGACGTCATTTAGAGTCCGCTCAGCAGGCTGGTGGTCTGTTGAACCTTACCTTCCGGGATGGCGGGACGGTTCGCAAGTCAACCTCACTGTCTAGCGGGACGCTAGATCAACTCCACCGTTTCCCCGATCTTCAGCGGGATGCTGATGCACCGGGCCGATGGCACACCTCTGTGTGCCCAAAAGGCCTTATGCTCAGCTCCCCTAACCCGCCGCGCGTCTCTCTGCAGTCCATATCGCTTCCAACGTTGGATCAGCTCGGACGTATTCGCCCTGCCGCACGAGCGATCTGATGCATTGCAAAACCACGGGTGAGGTCTTATGCAGCTGACTAACGTACACAAGCGTGTTGGCCAACTCGAGCATGCACTTGCGGATTTGGATCTCCCCTTCGGGCGATCGTAAAGGCCACCACGACCTCCCACGCTTGATACAGCGACTTCTGGACATGGCGATGGATGCGTCGCGGATCGAAAAACGAGCTCTTGCTCGTGGAGACGATGCCAACGCCCTCGCCGCCATACGCGAGGTGTGCCGCATCGCGGAACTTATTGCTCGGTTACGAGGAGCAGTTCGAGGAGACGAGAGCAATGGACATCCGGAAGTGGATATCGACCCCGAAACAGCCAAGCGTATCACCGAAATCTATGACAAGCGACATACCACTAAGAATAGGAGGCACCATGAAGATCACCTACACCTACAAGCTGGCTGCTGACGACTTAGCCTGCTATGCGACCGCGATGTGGCCTGGCCTCGAGCTCGCCTCACACCACGAGCTAATGGTGAGGAAATTCGAGGATCTGTTGGACGGGAGAACTGATCGGCTCGGGGTATACTTGCCACCGCGCCACAGCAAGACTCTATTCGCGTCAGGGTTCCTTCCTGCCTTCCACCTGGGCAAATATCCTGATCAGTCAGTCATTCTCATTACCTACGAACAAGAGTTCGCCAATGAACTCGGGAGAAGAGTGCATGACCTCGTAACTAACTCACTTCACACTCGCATCTTTCCAAAATGCCAAATATCTCGCGATTCGAGGAGTGCTCATCGCTTTAATACGACCGCGGGCGGGTCATTCTATGCAGTGGGTCGTGGTGGTCCAATCACCGGTCGCGGCGCACACTTACTAATTATCGATGACCCCATTAAAAATGCCGCTGAAGCGCGAAGTGAAACAATTCGTCGCACAACCTTTGAATGGTATTGCGAAGTTGTGTCGCACTCGCCTGCAACCCGGAGGGGCGATTCTTCTGATCTTAACGCGTTGGCACGAAGACGACCTTCCGGGGCGAATAGGACGACAACCTCTGAGCAAACCCTTTGACGAGCTCTGCCTCCCCGCAATTGCCGAACAAGACGAGAGTTTCCGCCGGAAGGGTGATGCGCTGTGGCCAGAACGCTACCCGCTCTCTGACCTCGAGAGGACCCGTAACGACATCGGTGCAAAGCCCTTTATGTCCCTGTATCAGCAAAGGCCCAGTGCTGCGGAGGGTGTGATATTCCGCCGGGGATGGTACCGTGCTTATCGGGAACAGCCTCACTGCACGTTTGTGCTGCAATCTTGGGATACCAGTTTCAAGAGCGGCTGTGACAACGACTTCAGCGTGTGCACGACTTGGGGCGTGAATGCAGCTGGATACTACTTACTCTCGGTCTGGCGCGGCAGAGTAGAATTTCCCGAATTGAAGAGACGAGTCGCATGGCTGGCGGCTGAATGGAAGCCCAATGTTGTCCTTATTGAAGATCGGGCATCCGGACAAAGTCTGATTCAAGAACTAAGGCACTGAGTAAGTTCCCGATCCTTGCTGTCAAGGTAGATACTGATAAGGATTACGCGTGCGCACGCGGTCACGCCACTGATCGAAGCGGGTAGGGTGTTTCTGCCGGAGTCGGCACCTTGGTTGAATGACTATGTCGATGAGTTGGCCATGTTCCCGAATGGTATACACGACGACGCCGTGGATAGCACTACGCAAGCCTTAAACTATCTTCGCCAACGACGGGACAACGAAGTGCGGATTATCCCCGTGTTTCTGTGACACTCATCGAGTTAGCGTGGGAATAGATTAGGGGAAGACACTATGCAGCGTTGTAGTAGCAAGACAAAGACCGGCGCTGACTGCCGAGCGCCAGCGGGTCCGGACGGCTTGTGCTTTTTTCATGCTAATCCGGACTTGGCACCGACTCTCGGACAGATTGGTGGCATGAGGAACCGTTCTCAGGTCATTGAGTCACCGGTGCTTGAGCCGTTAAGTGGAGCGAGCTTGCGGGACATACTGGCAGAAGCGATACGAGAGGTTCGCTCCAGGAAAATGACGCCACGCAATGCATCTGCATTGGCGCAGCTTTGCAATTCCGCCGTCCGTGTTTTGCCAACCGCCGATCTCGAAAGTCGATTGGCAAGAATCGAACAGCAACTGGCGCAGCAGGAGGGCCATCAATCAGTAGATCCAGATCCATCGAGTTCTCCGAGGCCCGGCGAAACTGCAGAACAGGGTGGAAGATCAAGAGAGGAAGATAGGATCCGCACTGACGGCAGCGCAGAGGGTAGCGAGGATCACTCTCCCGAAGAAGAAGGCTCGTAGCAGCTGCCACCGGAACTCGAAACCGCGTTGTTTGTGGCTTTAATGGCTTGAAGCTGTGTGATTTCTATGAGGTGCCTTAAGGCATCTGCGCCGTCGGTTCTTCACAGGTATCCTCCGATGAGTTGCTGGGCTAGTGATAACGCAAACCGTTCCGCAAATGATGCAGCCCCTACTGCGCAAGGGGCCGCGCACATCTACCGCCGTCACTGCTTGCACTGTACCCGCGGCAACGCCATAGTTTCTTGGCGTTGCCGTTCGATGGAGCCCCTCGCTCGGCAGGAGGTCGCGTTGAAAAAGTTCGCCACCCTGTTCCTGCTTGATCCTGTCTCCAGCAACGCATGGCCCCAGCAGATGTTCCACCGCCCGAACAACAAGGACATCATCAATATGGTGGCGCTCGGCCTTTCCAACGCAGCGCACTTCGCGGCCTTCCTAGCGACCTTAGCGGTCAGAAGCTTTTCGCCCGCGCTAAATCAGCGTCCGCGGTATCGCTCGCCATCTGGTTCCCCTTCCTCCCCCTGTGATAACGTAACCCTTCACCAGCAAGCACTCCGACGAACGAGCCATGGCGAACTCTAATTTGCGGAGACCACGCGCGTGACCCTCGCGGGCTTTCTTCTCCTCTTTCTAACGGCCGTCTGCATGGCGGTCGCCAACGTCCTCATGAAGAATGGCATCGCGCACGCCGGCGGATTCTCCCCGTCCGTCTCAGCCCTGTTCTCGCTGCTGCGCCAGCCGGCCTTCGTCGGCGGATTTCTTCTCTCCGGAATCGCCGCCCTCATGTGGTTCCGCATCCTCGCCACCCAGAAGCTCTCCACCTGCTACCCGCTGTTCGTCAGCCTCACGTACACGCTTATCACTATCGGCGCGTTTTACTTCCTGCACGAAAAAATCTCCGCGCAAAAACTCTTCGGCCTGCTGATCATCATCGCCGGCATCACCACGGTCGCGCGTGGATAGCCCGTCATGAGCCCCCTTCCGCAAAGTCTCGACTCGCCGAGCCGCGGCGCCCGCGAGCACGCGCCCGGAATCTCGGTAGTCGTCCCCGTCTATCGCAGCGAAGCCATCCTGCCCGAACTCGTCCGCCGTCTCGGGGAAGTGCTGCCCACGCTCGCCGAAAATTACGAACTCATCGTCGTCAACGACAACAGTCCCGACAACAGTTGGGACGTCATCACTCGCCTCGCCGCGCAGCACGCGTGGATTCACGCCATCAACCTGATGCGCAACTACGGCCAGCACAATGCGCTGCTCTGCGGAATCCGAGCCACCCAGTACGCCATCATCGTCACCATGGACGACGACCTCCAGCATCCGCCCGAGGAAATTCCGAAGCTCCTCGCGGTCCTCGATCAGGGATACGACGTGGTCTACGGCACGCCCTCACAAGAACAGCACGGCTTCCTGCGCGACCTCGCTTCACTTACGACCAAGCTTGCGCTACAGAACGTCATGGGCGCGCAGATCGCCCGCCAGGTAAGCGCCTTCCGCGTCTTCCGCGCCGAAGTCGCGAACGCCTTCCACCATTACGACGGCGCCTTCGTCTCCATCGACGTGCTCCTCACCTGGGGCACGAACCGATTCGCCGCTACGCCCGTCCGTCACGAGCCCCGCAGCCAGGGCACTTCCGGATACACCTTCCGCAAGCTGGTCACGCATGCCATGAACATGATGACCGGCTTCAGCACCAAGCCGCTCCAGATCGCCAGCCTGGTCGGCTTCTTCTTCACGCTCTTCGGATTCGGCGTGCTTATCTACGTGCTGATCCGCTATTTCTTGCAAGGCACTCCAGTCCCCGGCTTCCCATTCCTCGCCTCGATCGTCGCCCTGTTCTCCGGCGCGCAACTATTCGCGCTGGGCATCATGGGCGAGTATCTGGCGCGCATGCACTTCCGCAGCATGCAAAAGCCGCCCTACGTAGTGCGCAATGACGCCCCGCCCGGTCGGAGTCCCCGGCCATGAACATCAGCATTCCGTTCAACCGGCCCTGCCTTACTGGCAACGAATACAGGTACATCGCCGAAGCGATTGCCAACGGCCATGCCTCCGGCGACGGACCCTTCACCCGCCGCTGCCACCAGTTGCTCGAGAAAGAAATCGGCGTACCGAAAGCGCTGCTCACCACATCCTGCACACACGCGCTCGAAATGGCCGCCATGCTGCTCGACTGCGGCCCGGGCGACGAAGTCATCCTTCCGTCCTTCACTTTCGTCTCAACTGCGAATGCCTTTGTACTGCGCGGCGCAAAAATCGTCTTCGCCGATATTCGCCCCGACACGCTTAATCTCGACGAATCGAAATTTGAATCCCTGATCACTTCGCGCACCAAAGCCATCGTGCCCGTGCACTATGCCGGGGTCGCCTGCGAAATGGATGTCATCCGCGCGCTCGCCGGTCGGCACGGCATCCGCATCGTCGAAGACAACGCACACGCATTGTTCGCGCGCTATCAGGGCAAACTGACGGGAACGTTCGGCGCCCTCGCCACGCAGAGCTTTCACGAAACCAAAAACGTCACCTGCGGCGAAGGTGGCGCCCTTCTCGTCAACGATCCCGAACTCATCGAGCGCGCGCTGATCATCCGCGAGAAGGGAACCAACCGCAGCCAGTTCTTCCGCGGACAGGTCGACAAGTACACTTGGGTCGATATCGGCTCCAGCTACCTGCCCTCCGACCTTTTGGCCGCCTTCCTCCTCGCGCAACTCGAAGCCCGCGATGAAATCCAGCGCAAGCGCCAGCGCATCTGGGAAACCTATCGCCATCACCTTGAGCCCTGGGCCGCGGAACACAATGTCCGCCTGCCCTTCGTGCCTGAAGATTGCGAACAGGCGTATCACATGTTCTATCTCTTGATGCCGTCACTCGAGTTTCGGCAAGCACTCATTGCCCATCTCAAGGCACAAGGCATCCTGAGTGTCTTTCATTACGTCCCATTGCACTCCTCCCCCATGGGGCACAAGTGGGCCGCCCGCCAAACGCCCTGCCCGGTCACCGACGATCTCAGCCTTCGCCTGCTGCGCCTCCCATTCTTCAACGACCTGACCGAGGCCGAGCAATCGCGCGTGATTGCCGCCGTGACCTCCTTCGCATGGCGATCGTGAAGCCCAGCAACCAACCCGTGGCGCCAGCGGGAAACAGGAACCCAGCTCTCTGCACTTATCTCGAGTGGGACTCCAATTTCTTCGGCGTGCGCATCGCGCGTTTGAATGCCTCGCGCCTCGATGAGGAAACCCTCGCGAATGCGCTGCAGTGGTGCAACTCTAATCGCATCGATTGCCTCTACTTCCTGGCCGATTCCGACCACGCCACGACGCCGGTCCTCGCCGCGCAGAACGATTTCCGCCTGACAGATGTGCGTATGACTTTGGCGCGACCGCTCACAGCGAGCGAAAGCTTCGCTCCTGAACCCGGCATTCGTCTTGCCCGGGAGGAAGATTTGCCGGCCCTGCGGGAGATCGCGAGCAACACTCATCGCGACACACGCTTCTACTTCGACAGGCACTTCGACCGTGACAAATGTGATCAGCTGTACGCCACCTGGATCGAGAATAGTCTTCGCGGCTTCGCGCAGGCGGTTCTGGTGGCCGAGATCGCTAACACCCCCGCCGCCTACCTCGCCTGCCACCTAAAGAGCGACGAGGCGCAGATTGGCCTGCTCGGCGTTGACGCGCAGCACCAGGGCCGCGGTCTGGGCACAAAGCTGGTACGACAGTTTTTGACATGGTCGCGCGAGCAGAACGCGCAGCGCACCACGGTCGTCACGCAAGGACGCAACCTCGCAGCGCAGCGGCTGTACCAGCGCAACGGTTTCGTTACCGCCTCTTTACAACTGTGGTATCACCGCTGGTTTTCGCTTTGATCCTTGCATTCGCAAGATGGCTTTTCGCGCCGGTCGGGACTAGAATGAGCTCTGTGCCGGACGTCATTCCTTCCTCTTCATAAGCCGGCACACTGGGATTTATTCACACTTTTCAGATTCAAAGAAGATCGCTGAGGCTCGTTCCCTAGGAGGATCAATGTCGATCCATGTACGTCGTGTGTTCGCCGCTGCATTCGGTTTGCTGATCGCGTCGTCCGTCTTTGCTCAGGCCGGCCCGCCCAAATACGACCTGACCGCCGAAGCCAAATTCAAAGTCACCGTGCAGGACCTGAAACTCCCGGCCAAGGGCCATGAAAAAGATGTCGCGCACCTGCTCGTACAAAGCGGCGAAGACACCATCGACATCTATCTCTGTCCCAAAGCCTTTCTCGACGACATGGGCGCCACCTTTGCGAAGGGAGATGAAGTCACCGTCACAGGATCAAAAATTAAGCAGGACGGCGCCGACCTCGTCCTTGCCCGTCAGGTCGTGAAGGGCACCGACACGCTCCTGCTGCGCGACGACAAGGGCAAGCCCGTCTGGGCCTGGCACAAATGAAATGGAGCGACGGGCGTCCCCGCCCTTCGACGGTACTCCTTCCGATTGGCTAGCTCTGCCTGCGGCATCCATAAGACTGTCATGTTGAGCGAAGTGAGGCGCCAGCCGAACGCAGTCGAACCCCCCCCGCACCACCTGCAGCATCCCTCCCATCGATAATCTTTCTCTGATCGAACTTCAGGGTTCTACCAACATCGCCGTATCCCTCCCCTACAAACGTTTTCAACAGCAGCAAGTCTCACGCCGAATGTGCACCCTCATGAAAACTTCACGCGCAGATTCCGTAGAGCTCCGGGCACAGTCCAACCGCTCGCGCCGGGTCCTCATCTCATCCGCATTCAAACTTTCAGGGGGACTCAAATGGAATCGAAGCTACGTACTGCCGGAGAAGCAGAAGGCCGTCTCACCGGCGCGATCGAATCGCAGACCGCAAAAATACCGTCATCCGGATATCTCGCCGCGGCGATCGCGTCCATCGCAACGTCAGCCGTTTTCAAGATCATGGGCCGCGACCAATGGGCCATGTTCGTCGGACAATGGGCCCCGACTTTCCTCATCCTCGGCGTCTACAACAAAATGGTGAAACAGCACGGCACCGACTACTTCAGTCGCGCCGCCTGATAATCCGCTTTCTCGTCGGTGCCCCACGTTCGCGCGTTCTATGCGCTAACGTGGGCCCACCACAACCGCCGGCATGGAATTTTTCACCCACCAAGGTCACTCACCAACGCACGCCTAAGTCCCGCAGGGACGCCAGAAGAAAGCCCCGCACGTAAGTGCGGGGTGTAAGAACGAAATCAAACCATAGTCCTTCAGGGACGGCACTCCGCCCTCACTCCACCACCGGCAACTCAACATACGACGCCATTCCCGGCGCGCAATAAATCCGCTGGGTCGCCTTCACAAAATCTCCAGCCCCAGCCTTGTAAATGCTGTGCACAAACTTCTGCGGATTGCGATCAATCACCGGAAACCACGTCGATTGTACCTGCACCATGATGCGATGCCCCTTCAGGAAAACATGATCGTGGTCGCGCAGCGGTACTTTCCATTCCGTCGGCTTGTTGGGCACCAGCGCATGCGGCTTCTCGTAATTCGTTAAATACCGTCCGCGCCGCACTTCCATCGCGACCGGCAACTCGTATCCGTTCAGCGATTGCGCATACTGTCCCGGGTTCGGACCCTCCTCTTCATCCCACGTGTTCTTCTGCGCATTCTCCGGATACACATCAATCAGCTTCACCACAAAATCGCTGTCCGTTCCCGAGGTCGACGCGATCAGTGTCGCCGACAGCTGCCCGGTGACGGCCACATCATGATCGAGCGGCTCGCTCACGAACGACAGCACGTCCGGCCGGTGGTCGACAAATCGCTGGTCCGCCATTTCCCACGTCCGCCAGTCGCCTCCCGGATACGTCGGTGAAATCGGCCGCGTCCGATACGGCACCGGGTTCGCCGGATCCGACACATACTCGCGATACGCTCCTTTGCCGCCCGAAGCTATGCCCGGCGCGGGCGCCTTGAACGACAGCGTCCCATCCGCATGCAGATACAGCTTCGTCGGCTTCGCCTCCTTCGGCGGCCACACGGCGTACGTCTTCCATGTATTCGATCCGCTCTGAAACATCGTGGCTTGCCACTGCGGCTTCTCGCCCTTGCCGTGCAGGTAGTACCGGAAGAACGGCGCTTCCAGGTTCTCGCGGAACTCGCGCGATGTCTCGTGCCCGCCGAACGGAACCAATCCAATCTTCTCTGCTTTGGGCGTCTGCCACTGCCCGTGGAACCACGGCCCGGCCACCATCAGGCTCGTGTGCTCCGGATCGCTCTCCAGCGAATGCCGGAAAATCTGCCACGGCCCCCACGGATCCTCCTGATCCCAGAACCCAGCCACATTCAGATTCGGCACGGTCGAGGCATGCAACTGCCCAACCCAAGCCTCCTTCTTCCAAAACTCATCGTAGTCCGGATGCTCCACATTCGAATTCCAGTAGGGAATCGACCCATGCAGATACTTGTCATTGATGTTCGACACCGGCCCGAGATCGAGATACCACTGGTAGCTGTCGTAAGTGTCAAAGTCAAAGTGCGTGTTCTTGTTCTTGTCTGCCTGCTCCATCACGTCATACTCGAAGTTGTAACTCTCGCGCAGTGCCCCGTAACGATGATCGTCGTCATTCATCCACTGATCGACGGGCGAAGCCTGTTCGCTGATCGCCTTCAGCGCCGGATGCGGCTTCAACAGCGTAAGTCCGGTCGTCAGCCCGTCATACGACACGCCCCACATCCCCACCTTCCCGTTGTTGTTGGGAACGTTCTTTACCAGCCACTCGATCGAGTCATACGCGTCGGTCGTCTCGTTGGTCGCTTTCGGATCTTTCAGGTCCACCCACGACGAAAGCAGAAACGTCCCTTCCGACTTGAACCGCCCGCGCAGGTTCTGCACCACAATGATGTACCCGTCCTGCATGAGCTCCTTCAGGTTCGAAGGCATTTTGGTGTACGGCTTGTCCGGCACCCCGTAAGGCGTCCGCCGAAAAAGAATTGGCAACGGCCCCGTCTGGTTCACCGGAGTAAGGATCGCGGTCTGCAGGTGCACCCCATCGCGCACCGGAATCATGACTTCCTGCAGGGTGAACAACGGCGCAGCCGGCGCCTGCTCGCTGATAGAAGATTCCTGCGCCCATAGCGCACAAGGAGAAGCCAGCACCCGCAGCGCACATAAAAGCAAAGCCCAACGGTACGCAGCACTCAGCAATTGCAGATCAGCTATGACGAACGATCGACGCAACAATCGAAACACAATGCCTCCAAAAGTAGAGAATCCCCGCAATTTGTTTGAGATTGCCGGAATGCCAGAAACCAGCGCGAATCTTACGGTCCGCAGAAACCCAAGTCAACGAATCCGACAGGACGTCGCAAAGCTCCACCAGCTGAGCCACCCGCTATCAGCCAACGGGTGTTCACGCCTTCGTCCCCACCTCAATCAGCTTCTTCGTCATCAGCACCAGCCCCAGAATCTGCGTCCACTCGGAAACAATATTCCCCACCACCTGGCCCCACTTACCCTGCGGGTCCATCGCCCCAAACGCCACCACCCAACCAATTCCCGTGATGACCAGAAAAATCGTCAGCGAGTGCTCGCGCAATATCTCCAGCACTTTGTCGGGCAAGACCCCTTTCGGCTGCTTGCTCTCCTTGGATCCCTTCTCATACAGGAATTTCGTCAGCACGATGGTCACAAACACACCAGTCCAATCGGCGATCGCGTTTCCAAAAAACGATCCCACATGGGTCTGCGGATTGGCGCGGCTGTACAGAACAATCAACAGAAGCACTACACCCAGCGCTCCCAGACTCAACGAATGCTGATGCAGAAACGTTTTCTTCTTGGCCGATGGTGTCATGAACCTACTTTACCGGATTCATAACCCGCCTCACCGACTCCCTCGGAACGTTGCGCAATCCACACCGTTCGCCAAATGCCTGAGAACGTTCCGAAATCGACCGTCCGGAACGAGCGAGAAGGAAGATTCGTATCAGGGCGCGCCTTCAGGCGCGCCAAAAGCGCAACAACAAGAAGCGGCTTTAGCCGCAGTCTAGGCCGCAGCAAGGCCCCTCGCGCACTACCCCGAGAACTCCGCGACGTGTCATGACTAAGGGAAGGGCACGGCTTCAGCCGTGCCAGAGAAACTCGCCACGCGACCGCCTTTAGCCGCTGAGGTCGGCTCTAAACCACATCGATTTATCCGTAACGTTCTCGCCTCTCGCCGCACCATTGAAGCGGACGATACAGGAGATACCCATGCTCCCCGCCTACGGAGTAGTGATCGGTCAATACGCCAACTACACGACCAACCAGGGCAAGTGGATGCACGTCGATCTGAACATCAACGCCGCCGGCACCATCTACCAGGCGGCGGTCGATGTCAATGAACCGAACGGCCTCTTCCAATACCAGGTCTTCGACAAGCTCGACCTCGGCCTGTTCGCACCCATCCTCGCCCTGCCCGACGGATGGAACGCACTTCTGCGTAACCCGACTTCCGGCGCCATCGACTACGCGCGCAGCCCAATCTTGCAGCGCCCGCTGGGTTGCCTCGCTGCGCTGTATGCAATCTTGAACGCGATTTTCAAAACCAACACCCAGACCTGGACCAACGTAACCGGCAACGAAGCTGGCGATGCGCTCGTGGCCATGGTCACAGGATCCGCGAAAGTCTTTGCCTTCGGCGCCCCCTACACTACGGGCAACGGCGTGCACGACGTGCACTGCAACCAAGGAGACCCTCCCGGTCAGTTCCGTCCGCTCGACGGCATCTGGCAAGACGGATGCGTCTTCGTAAAAAAATCCGACGGCACCCTCTCCGCCTACCTGGGCAAGTTCTCCACCCAATCCCTGAACACCGACAACAACGGCATCCCGATCTAACACTGGTCCGACTCCGAACAGGGTTCGTATCAGGGCGCATCTTCAGGCGCGCCGTAAATGCGCGCAACAAAGCGCGGCTTTAGCCACAGTCGATGACGTTTGGGAAATCGCGCAGCGTTCGCACGGTGCCCCACGTCCGCGCGTCTGTGCGCTAAAGTGGGCCACCACGAACGCCCGCGAGCCCGGTCTCCCTGCAATCTAGGTTGCTCACAAACGCCGGTAAAAAGTCCCGCAGGGACGCCAGAAGCAAGCCCCGCACGTAAGTGCGGGGAAAGAAGAACCTGCAAGAAGAGTCCCTTCAGGGATGACACTCCGCCCATCCGAAAAACAAGAAGCGCGGCCCGTAAAGGCCGCGCCCCAGAGATCTTGCCATCAGCTACCAGCCATCAGCTACTAGCCAACCTACGCCACTCCCTCCCCAGCCATCCACCGGGTAGTCGCATTCTTCGGCAGAATATCCAGATAAATCACTGCGTACCTGAATGCCATCACGACCGCCGTCAACACCATCAACGTCGCCGCGAATTCCGTCCACTTGGGCACGTAGTAAATCCCCGAGCTGGCTTGCAGCCCGGTGATGGAGACATTTAGCCGGTTCGCCATGAATCCCATCACCACCAGGCTGCACGTCCAGTACAAACGCTGCGGATTGTTCCGCACCTTCTCCATGTTCAGCAGCACAATCGGCGCCACCACGAACAATCCAAACTCCAGCCAGAACGAGAGCGACTCCTCGCGCCAGCGGAACAGATAAGGCAGCGCATCGCGCGAGAACAAGTCCACAAACCGGAAAATTCCGTACAGTCCAAGCATGGGTGCAATCACCCGTCCCAACTCGCTCAGGATCGCCGTGTCGAGTTTCACGTTCAGCGACCGCACGCACAGATACAGCGCGATCACCGTCACCGCCAGGCCGGCCGGAATCGCCGACAGATAAAACAGCGTGGTCAGGTACGGTGTGTACCAGAGCGGATCCAGCTTGCCCTTGGTCAGGAGATACAACCCGCCCAGGAACGACTGGTGCAGCGACGACAGCACGCAGCCCACCAGCACTAGCCCGATCAGGATGCGATGCTGCTGTTTCAGATACCAATCGCGCACGCCCTTCCACGGAATCTTCTCCACCAGCGCCGGAGAGAACTCCAGCGACAGCACCGTCGAATACAGCATCACGCACCACGACACCTCAAACAGCATCGAGTGCCGGTTCCACATGAAGATCGGATGCCAGATTCTCCAGGGCAGCCCAAGCTCGTACATCATTCCCGCAATCACGCTCATGTACCCGAGGAACGACACCAGTACCGCCGTGCGCAGCACTGGACGATAGCGCTCGAACCCGAGCAGGTACACGGCGGCCGCGATCCCGAACCCGCCCGCCGAGAGTCCGACGCCGCACAGCGTTCCCAACCCAACCCACAATCCCCAGGGCTGCGGATCGGTAAGATGTGTCGACTGGGCCAACCCCAGCCCGAACCGCGCATAGGTGGCGTACAACCCCGCCGCAAAAATCACCGCCACAATTACCCGCCATAACGTGATCTTAGGAACCCCTGTGTTAGTCATAACTCAGCTCCTTCCAGCAGTCCTCGGTGGCTCTCTGTGTCCTCTGTGGTCAACGCCTTTGATCCTCGGAACCCGGAGGGTGCCCCGTCCAAGCTCCGCTTGGGCGGGGGTTTTCTCCAGCCTCAGCGCGAGCTACTTCGTTCCGCCGCTCCGTAATCCAGTACAACCCGGCCAGCAACGATCCGCCCACCAACACCACCGTAGGCACATCGCCCAACGCGGCCGCGCTCAACGCCGGCATGTCCTGTCGCGGAGGCGCCGGGAATCCCAGCTTCTCAAACGGCATATCCGAGATGAAGAACACCGAAGTCCCGCCCGCTTCCTCGCTCCCGTAGATGTGCTTCACGTATTTCGCATCGTTCAGCACGCGCCGCTGCGCTTCTTCGAGAATCTCATCGCGCCATCCCACAATCGACGCGTTGGTCGGGCAAGCTTCCACGCACGCCGGCGGCTGCCCCTGCGCCTGCCGCGCCGCGCACATATCGCACTTCTTCACGTAGGGAACCAGCTTCGTCCATTCGTAGCGCGGCACGCTGAACGGGCAAGCCACCAGGCAATACCGGCACCCGATGCACTTCGCGCCGTCATAAGTGACCGGCCCGGCCGACGTCTTCTTGAGCGCACCCACCAGGCACGCCGACGCGCACGCCGGATCCTGGCAGTGCATGCACATCCGCCGCACGTACTTGTCGCCGTGCTCCTCGATCACCGTGAAGGCCGTTGTCGAAAGCTTGGCTTCCGTCTCTTTCGGAAACCCGTGCAGTTCCTTGCAAGCCTGCTCGCAACTCCGGCACCCGATGCACTTCGTAATGTCCACCAGGATGGCTCTAGTGCGTTCCATAACGTTCTCCTTCGTCCCGTGTAGCGCGGGCGCCCTCGCCCGCGTGCCGCCAACTCCACTTCGTCCCGCTCGAGGGTGCCCGGTCCAAGCTCCGCTTGGGCGGGGGTTTTCCCCAATCCCTGCAACCCCCGCGCCCGCCCTTCGTAGCGCCGGCGTCCCGCCGGCAGTCGTGAGGGCGTCCCGCCCTCACTCCGAGAAGAGCAAGCCGCTACCTACGCCAAAAAGAATTCCTGCGCCAGCCTCTCCCGCAGTTCCGGCGCAACCCGCATCAACAATCCCGGCAGCGGCACGCCCCCATCGGCTGCCATGGTCGGCGCCAACTGCGACACCATCCCGTTCAACCGCGTCACGTTGTTCTGCAGCCAGGGCGCGACCATCCCGCCCTGCACCAGGTTTTTCTTGTTGAGCGCGAGATCAGGAGACTTCACCATTGCGATCCACCCGTTCTGATACGGATCGCGCGTCAGCAAGTCCGGGATCGGCGACGACTTCCTTGTTCACCGCCATCACCACGCCTTCCACTGGCGACACCAGTTCGAACCTCTGGTCGCCGCTGATCAGCGTCACCAGCCTCTGTCCCTGGCGCACCCATCGGCTCAAGCCCAGAACTTCAATGCGATCGATCTTCCCGATCAGGTTGGCGGCGAACCTGTCCACACCCACGCGCGCATTCTCGCCGTCTTCTTTCAAAACCCAGGTGTGTCCAGGATGGAAGGCATAGCCTTCGGGGATCGAGAAACCATATTCCCGCTGCAGGCGCGGCGCAGGCGGTCCTGCCCACACTTCAGGCTGCACGGCCGCGTCGCTGCTCCGGCGGAAGTAGCTGATCGACATCACCAGCAGAAACATCAGCAGAACAAACAGAATTGACATGACATCCTCCACGCCTTCTCAAACTCAGCGCCGGCAGCAGCGCGTCCCGCTACCGACTGCGTAGAGGGAAGTGCACGTCTGTGGCAAAACGAAGAAAGAGGCTGGATATCTGAAAACAAGGTACTTACGAGGAGGGAAGAAGATTACGAATGTCTCGCCCGCCACTGCGTTTTGCAGGGGTCACTGCGTTTTGCAGGAGGAGGGGAAGTGAAATCGCAGACACCCATTCACACGAACTGATCAATCGATGCCACAAAGAAAAACGGCACGTCGCAATTTCAGACGTGACGTAGAATGCGAGAAAAATCTAGATTGTTTTTGTCGCGGGTGCAGCTGTCGGGCGAACTGGGCGTGACCGTACCTTCGGCTTTCTCGAGATCGTGCAGCAGTCTCTTCACGCCTTGTCCGCAGCGTCCGCGGTTGCGCCCTTGTACTTCGCGCCCTTGCTCTCCTGGGTTGTAGTCCAGATGACGTCTCCTGCAGTATTAACCAACCGTATGGCTACCCGGGCGTTGTAATGGTTGCCGTATTTAACGAGGAGTCGCTGGTACCCATGTGACTTGCCCAGAATCCGGCGTACCGCTCCCGTGCGGATTTACCTGAGTTCGCACCTTCTGCACCCACACTCGTGCTGCGCCGTAGGCGTGAACCTCCTGGGAAGTTTGCTCCACGGCGTTGCCTTGAGAATGACGTCTGCGCGGTCTGGATTTTCGGTAACTTTAAAGCGCTTTGATGCCACTAACGACGAAACGATCATCGACTGCAATTCCTCGAAGCAGGCGCCCCCCAAAAGATCAACGTAGATCCGTTGATCTTGAGCGGTGCCCAGGATCGCGATGTCTTCCTTCGTTGACGAGGGAACTGGCGCTGAAGACGAAGCAGGCGTTCGCCGGCGCAGCAACCGCCATACATATGCGCGTAAACAGAACCGCGCTTTCATTTATTGACCTCCGGTACCGCTCTTGCGGCCTCATCAGCTTGAATCGATTTTCTTTCCGGTGTCGAGCTTCCGGTGGCGAGAGTCGTACGACGTACGGACTTGCCCGTTCAAGCACAAGCGCATACTGCTTGTCCTGTGAATCTGCCAGCCGATCGTGAGGTAGTGTTTCATTTCTTTGAAAGCAGCAGCCACGGACTGATCGTCAAGGCAATCCAAGACATCGTCCGGCTGTTCGTCCATATTCCAGCTGTTGACCTGCGTCGGCGGAATCCGACTACGGTCTTGTCGATGAACTCGGAGGTCTTCACCTGGCAAGATCGATCTTCGAGCCATCGATTTGATCCTCGGTTCCACCAAGGAAGTGATGCTTGGTACCTACTGAAAAGATTCGATGCGAACCTTGGCCGATCGGGTTTCGTCGCTTCATGCGTTCTGGAGGAAGTTGGCGGAACCTCGAACTATTATCCGCTTGTGCAGATTGCTGTAACTGTATCGCGGGGGAGTGACTTTTCGAGTTAGGGTGTTCAGCGATGGACACGCATCATCAATCTGGCGCAGCATCGAGTCATCATCTTCTCCTTGCAATGGCGCTGGATGGTTGCGTTGCACTATATGTTATGGGAGAACTCTCAGCAAGCACGTCCTAGTGACCATGCATCAGAGGGTGATACGTATCACTTATGCACGTGACGGAGCATGGGCGCAAGGCGAACGAAGTCGAAGGACCTCGCGAGTGCCTGCAGTTCAACCAGCGTCGCGAGCTTTTTCTGGGCGCATGCTGGTGTCCGGCCACGGCAATGCGGGAGGCCGCCAACCTTCTGCGTGCACCGTGGCCGAAAAGCTCTCCACCGACGAGGGCTCGCCATCCGCCTCGGGGTGCTTCGACTCCAGCGCAGCGAGCGCGCTTCCGCTCAGCATGACAATGCTAAGAAGATTGGCATAAGGAGGTTGGTAGCAAATAGGAATCGGCAGCGAGTGGTTCGACAGCAGTCGAATCGACAGAGGAGTTCGACGGGCTTACTTACTGTTCACTCGCTGGTAGTGTCTCCGCGCTTTTACGCGGTTGCCGCAGGTTTTCATGTCGCACCAGCGCCGGCGCTGGTTTTTGGTTCGGTCGATGAAGAGCCACGCGCATTCGTCGGAAGCGCACATGCGTACGTGCTCAAGTTCGTCGGAGAGCAGCAGGTCGGCGGCCGCGCGCGCTACCGGCCACAGCGCGGACTCGAGATGGATATTCATCGATGTCCACTCCCAGGCGAAGCGATGGCCGTTGTGCACGAGGCGTCCATGGGCCATAGCTTCCTGAAGCATCAGCGTCAACTGCTGGAGTGCATTCCCCGGAATAGCGCGGTGTTCCACGACTGCCGAGAAGATCTCGAACAGCGCTTCGCGAAACTGAATCGCCTTCAACAACGCATTCCTCGCAACGCCCGGCGCCTGGCCTGCGCGAATGTAAAGGTTGTTGACCATGGCGTGCGGATAGAGGTTCGATTCGAGTCCAAAAAAGACGAGATGGTTGTAGTCGGTGAGGCGCTCGATGGGTTCGGCGGCGGGGCGGTTGCTCACCGTGTTGACGAAATCGAGGGCGAGATTTCCGCCGCTCAGATCGAAATGTGACTTGCCTTTAGGCTGCGACATCAAAAGAAGCTGTAACCCGTTAAATCTAACCGGCAAAATCGGCTTGACTGGTTATAGAGGTAGCGGTATCCTGCCACGTAACCGGTTAAGCCATGTTTGATGGTTAGAATATCATGCCTGACGAGATTTCGGAAATTCGCTCTTTACTCCGCAGCGGTGACCTCGCCGAGATCGGTGGCGGTCGCAGGATTCGCCGGGCGACCCGGCCGACGACGGCTTCGCTGGTCGCTGCGTTCGCAGCAATCTACCTCATCTGGGGCTCGACGTACTTAGCCATTCGTTACGCGATCGAAACGCTGCCGCCGCTTTTGATGATGGGCATGCGACATCTCTCGGCGGGCACGGCGTTGTATGCGTGGGCGCGGTGGCGCGGGACACCCGCGCCGAAGTTGCGCGAGTGGGTGCAGCCGGCGCTGATCGGAGCGTTGTTGTTTCTGGGCGGGCATGGAAGTCTGGCGTGGGCCGAGCAGCACGTGCCTTCAGGGATCGCGGCTTTGCTGGTGGCGACGCTGCCGATGTGGATCGTGGTGCTGGCGCGCGCGAAGGGAACGGAGCGTAAGTTCAGCGGGAAAGCGGTCGCGGGATTAGTTCTGGGATTCGTTGGCGTCGCCGTTTTGTTTGGTCCGGATATTTTGCGGCACGGTGGGGAAGTGAATCTGCTGGGCGCGTTCGCGGTTCTGTTCGGAACATTCATTTGGGCGGCGGGCACGATCTGGATGCGCAGTGTGAAGATGCCGGACTCGCCGGTGATCTCGTCGGCGATGCAGATGCTCGGCGGCGGCTTGGCGCTGATGATTGCTGCGACGCTGGCGCGCGAGACCGCGGGATTTCATCTGAGCGCAGTGTCGGGGCGGTCGTGGGTGGCGCTGGCGTACCTGGCGGTGTTCGGATCGATCATCGCATTCACGGCATACAGCTGGCTGCACATGGTGGCGTCGCCTTCGCGGGTGGCGACGTATGCGTATGTGAATCCGGTGGTGGCGGTGTTGCTGGGATGGTTGCTGGCGAGCGAGCCGATGGGAGTATTCACGATTCTCGCGATGCTGATCATTCTGGTGGGCGTGGGGTTGGTGAATGCGGGACAGCGCGATGAGCATGAACCAGAGACGAATGGAGATTTGCAGGAAGAGGAAGTGGCAGCGTAGGGATCTGTGGGCTTCGAGCTGCGAGCTCTGAGCGAACGTTCTTATGATTTCGGAGTCGTCCTCGGTCTGCGACAGCTCGCCTCAGGGCTGAAGCCCCGATCTTCCTTTGGCTTTTACGGCACGACTGAGTCGTGCCCTTCCCTTTTGTGTTTTTCATCTAGGGTGTGCTGAGTAATGCTCCTGTGCCTGCCCGCTCGCCCACGACGTCTCTTGGCGAATCAGGAGGTCGAGACGATCAGAGGTTGGGCCGATGCCTCCCACCCTTCGAAAATCGCGAAGGGTGGGGCAGCCTTTCAAGTGGTAGTGAGTTTTGGGATACGGTCTTTTCAGCTAATGCTGTACGGAGGCGATTGCCTCTGGGGTCGCCAGGTCTGACGCGGGTGGGAACGCGGTTCGCTGGAAATAGAAGGCGACGTTTACCAGTGCGATCATGACCGGGACTTCTACTAGCGGACCGATCACTGCTGCGAATGCGGCTCCTGAATTGATGCCGAAGACCGAGACCGCTACCGCGATGGCGAGTTCGAAATTGTTGGACGCTGCCGTGAAGGCCAGGGTCGTCGTCTTCGAGTAATCCGCACCGACCTTCCTGCCCATATAAAACGACACGAGAAACATCACTACGAAGTAGATGAGCAGCGGGACGGCGATACGCAGCACGTCGAGCGGAAGCCGGACGATGTACTCGCCTTTCAGGGAGAACATCACCACAATCGTGAACAGCAAGGCGATGAGCGTGAGCGGGCTTACGCGCGGAATGAACGTGTGCTCGTACCATTCCCGTCCTTTCGCGCGGAGAAGAACCGTGCGGGTAAGAAACCCCGCGAGGAAGGGAATTCCGAGGTAGATGAAAACACTCTGGGCAATCTGCGCGATGGAGACATTAACTACCGCGCCGTGCAGGCCGAGCATGCGGGGCAACACGGTGATGAACACCCACGCATAGATCGAGTAGAAGAAGACCTGGAACAGCGAGTTGAAGGCGACCAGGCCGGCGGCGTACTGCGTGTCGCCCTTGGCTAGTTCGTTCCAGACGATCACCATGGCGATGCAGCGGGCCAGGCCGATCATGATGAGGCCCGCCATGTACTCCGGGTACGCGTGCAGGAATACGATGGCCAGTACGAACATCAGGATGGGACCGACGACCCAGTTCTGCAGTAGCGACAGGCCGAGGATGCGTTTGTTGCGGAAGACTTCATGCAACTCTTCGTAGCGCACTTTGACGAAGGGCGGGTACATCATGAGGATCAGGCCGACGGCAATCGGTATGGAGGTGGTGCCCACGCTGAAGCGGTTCAGGAAAGGCACGGTTCCGGGCACCAGCCAGCCCAGCAGAACGCCGGCGAGCATGGCGGCGAAGATCCAGCCAGTGAGATAGCGATCGAGGAAGCTGAGACGGTGGCTTGTGCTCATTTTGTTACCTCGCGCGACGCGTGTTGAATCGAGCCGCGGACTACTTGTGATCGACGGGCGTCACGAGCTGGCCGATGCTGGTCGAGTTCGCGCTGCAGGGCGAGACCTTCGAGACTCTTTAACGGCAGGGACAGGAAGCAGGCTGATCCGGCGATCAAGAAGGAAAAATGCTTCACGAAATGCACGCTCGATGTCGGCGGCGCTGCCGCGAACGGCGGCCGGATCGGGAATGCCCCAGTGCGCGGTGATCGGCTGACCGGGCCATACGGGACAGACTTCCTGGGCGGCGTTGTCGCAGACGGTCAAGACGAAGTCGAGCCTGGGAGAACCGGGCTGCGCGAATTCCTCCCAGGACTTGCTGCGCAGGCCGCCGATGGGTATGTGTGCGATTTCGAGTTGGTGCAATGCTTCCGGGCGGACCGTGCCGGAAGGATGGCTCCCGGCGCTGTAGGCAGTGAAATTGGGGCGGCCTTTGAAGTTGAGAATGGCCTCGGCCATGATGGAGCGCGCCGAGTTGCCGGTGCAGAGGAAGAGAACGTTGTAGGGCATAGTTTCTCCAATCAAGCCCTCGGGAGGTGTCGATCATTGCGCAACTGTGATGACTGCCCAAGAGAATGCCTGTCGAGGTTGTTGCTGATGCGAGCATCCGCAGGGTCCTTCGACTGCGTTCGGCTGGCGCCTCACTACGCTCAGGATGACAGCTTGAGAGAGTGACAGGCGCGCGCATTGTCTACCGGCGTACCAGCGGCTTCACGGCGCGGATGAAGGCGCTCATGAATTTCTCGTCGGCTTCGCGGGCCAGGGCGTCGACGTCGAGGCCTTGGCCGGCCAGGAATTCGCGGGCGTCGTCGACGCGGTAGATGCGCGTGGGCTCAATGTCGATCTGTTCGAAGCCGGCGGCCTGCAGCTTGGCGCGATAGTCATTCTCTTCGAGCGCGCCGGCAATGCAGCCCACCCAAAGCAGGATGCTCTCGCGGATCTCGCGGCGCGATTTCGCCGCGCGTCACCACGTCGGAGACGGCGAAGCGGCCGCCGGGCTTGAGGACGCGGAAGGCTTCGCGCAGGACGCGATCTTTGTCGGCGGAGAGATTGATGACGCAGTTGGAGATGATGACGTCGACGGAGTTGTCGGGCAGCGGGAATATTTTCGATTTCGCCCTTCAGGAATTCGACGTTGGTGGCGCCGGCTTTCTGCTTGTTCGCGTTGGCGAGCGCCAGCATTTCGTCGGTCATGTCGAGGCCGTAGGCCTTGCCGGTGGGGCCGACGCGGCGGGCGGAGAGCAGTACGTCGATGCCGCCGCCGGAGCCGAGATCGAGGACGACTTCGCCGGGATTGAGTTGAGCGAGGGCGGTGGGATTGCCGCAGCCGAGAGAGGCCAGCATGGCTTCTTCGGGAAGCTGCGCGGCCTGCGCTGAGTCGTAGAGGTTGGCGGTGATCGGATCACAGCACTCGCGCGGCGGGCGTTGCGCCACAACAGGAGCTGCCGCCGGACTTCACGCGCAGAGCGGCTTGTCCGTATTTCTCTTTGACGACTTCTTTAACGTTTGCGGGGTGTCGGTCTGCGGCATTGGGGCTCTCCTATTTCGCTTTCGCGATCTGCACGACGTCGCGCGGCCGAACGGCGCTGTTGCGCGTGCAGCATTCGGCATAAAGGAACTGCAAGACTTCCTGCAGGGCGTCGGCGTTGGCGGTGTAGCGAAGAAACGTGCTCTCGCGGGTGACGGCGACCAGGTCTTCGTTGCGTAGCTTGTCGAGATGGTGCGAGAGGGTGGAGTTGGGGATGTTGAGTTCCTGCTGGATTTCGTTGACGACCAGGCCTTCGGGATGCGCCTGCAGGAGAAGCTGCATGATGCGCAGGCGAGGTTCGGCGCCCATGGCGGCGAACATGTCGGCGTAGCGGGCGACGTCGGGGGCGGTCTGCATATTTCGATAATTGCAGAAATATGGGAGGATGTCAAGGGGATCGCGGGAGTCCGCGCGCCGCGGAGTTTCCATACGCCGCAGACCCCGACGAAAAACTCCCGCCCAAGCGGAGCTTGGACGGGGCACCCTCGTGATCGGAATGCGCCGAGCATGGTATTTCGGGAACTTACATCCTGTCCGGAATGCTGGTGCTACTTTTTTGGCCATGCTGTGCTACTTTTCCAGCTATGCAACGGCCGGTCTTGATCGTCATTGACATGCTGAATGACTTCCTTGAGAAATGGGCGGCGGCGCCCAGGAATGAGCTGGTCCGGTCGATCAACGAACTGGTGGGGCTGATGCGGCAGCTGGGCCGGCCGATCATTTGGGTTCGCCAGGAGTTCGAGCCTGATCTTCGAGACGCTTTCCCGGAGATGAAAGACAAGGGAATTCGAGTCACGATCAAGGGGACTCCGGGCTGCGAGATTGTTGCCGACCTGGCTACTGCTCCATCAGATCCGGTCGTGGTCAAGAAGCGGTACAGCGCGTTCTTTGGGACTGAGCTCGAGCCGATGCTTCAACGATTGAGCCCTGACGTTCTGATTCTGGCCGGGATCAACACGCATGCCTGCGTCCGCATGACGGCGATTGATGCGTATCAGCGAGACTGGAGAGTTGTTCTGGCGGTTGACTGCGTCGATTCCTACGACCGGGAGCACCATGATGTTTCCATGAAGTATATGAAGGACAAGATTGCCACGGTGATGACCAATCGAGCACTTCGCTCGGCGCTCGCCGCGAACTAGAGCCCGCGAAGAAAATCCCCGCCCAAGCGGAGCTTGGACGGGGCACCCGCGGTGATGGCTCTCGCTTGACGCTCCTGCCTAACGGAAGCATGTTCACTCCACCCACGGGAGGCGGATCTTCGTCCAGCATTCTTGTCAGGGAATGACATGTCCCGCGCGGAGGTTACGACTTGCCCGCGAGCGCACCAAAGAAATAATCCTTTTCCACACAATGTCACAGTTGCAATCCCTCAAGCCGGGCATATACTTCCGCCGCATCAAAATCCAGCACGCTGAGGCTTTCCCCCAATGAACAAAACAGCTGAGGTCTTGCTGACCGTTCTAGCCCTGGTCGGACTGTTCTGTGCTTCTACGAAGAACGCTCCCATAAAGCTCTCGACACAGCATTCCGTCGTGGTCGCGGACGGCAGTGATCCTATGCCGATTTGCCGTAGGAAGAGGTGCTTTTAGGGCTGAACCTATAAGCCGGAGCCCTTGGACTTTGAGCAGCGCGTAGCCCGCCGAGAAAAAAAGTTGCATGCCCGGTGGAGGGAGAGGTATGCTTCTCGCCTCCGAGGCCCTGCCAAGTGATGAATTGGATCATGTATTTGAGTTGGGTGGCGGGACCTGTGCTGGAACTCGCCCTTCTCGCTTGCATGGTTCGGCGCAAGCTGCATCTGGTGTTTCCGCGGTTCTTCTCCTACATCGCTTTCCAGATACTGAAGTCCGGCATCCTGTTCTTCACCTACCGTTATTACGAAGAGAACTACTTCGACGCCTACTGGACAGGGAATGCCATCAGCGTGATCCTGGCTGTCGCGGTGATGGACGAAATCCTGCAGCACGTCTTCAAGGAGTATGGGGGCGCGCAGAATCTGGGCTCCGTCATTTTCCGCTGGGCTTGCGGGTTGCTGCTGGTGCTGGCTATCGTGACGGCCTTTGCCAGTCAGGAAGGCAGTGCCGATCGAGTGGTAGCCGTGGTGCTTACGTTCGATCGCAGCGTCCGGGTGATGCAGTGCGGACTCTTCTGCCTGCTGATGATTCTTTGCCGGCTGCTCAAGAATTGCTGGCGCCAGCAAGTGTTCGGCATCGCGCTGGGATTCGGAGTTTTCGCCAGCATTGAAGTGATCCTGGTCAGCGTCGCGATGCGCTACGGCGGCGCTGCGGGCGTGACCATCAGTATGTTGAAGAGTTTTGCTTACAACGCTGTCACGATTCTTTGGATTGGCTATCTCGCCCAGCAGGCGCATTCGATCCCGGCGGTTGAAATGGCGCCGCGTCTCGACCTGGTTCTGGCTGATCCGGCTGCCAGCACGGGGGCGTTCCTTTCCATGGTGGAGCGAGCGGTCGAGGACGTGATTTCCCGTAATCCCTGGCCGAGACCTGGCACGAACGGCCCTAATATTGTTGGGCGCGAGCCCGGCCCTGGGGAGAACAACTAGCGCGTCTCCCGTCCGGAAGCACCCAGCATGCAGACCTCGATACAGAGAGTACACACCGAAGAAACCTGGCCGCCGAGGGAAGGGGAGATAGTCCGCTTCAGCTGCGCGGCTGGGATGAAATCTGGTGTGCTCCGGGAAGTGCGCTGGGGATTGGTGTGGCGCGACTTCATTCTTGAGGATGGCCGCGTGATTCCCGAGCACAAGGTGGCGGGATGTCCCGAGTCTCCGACATGGCGCAGCGCCGACGAGGTTTCGCAGGAGGAGCGCGAAACCTGGGAAGAGCGGCTGGTTTCGATGGTGGAGAGCGGAGTCGATCCGCGAGATCGCGAGCAGACTTTTTGGGCGGAACTGAACCAGTACCTGGCATACATCTATTTAAAGTTTCAGCGAAGCGAGCAGAAGAAGTGAGACCGCGGGCAGAGGCGGTCGCGCTACGCTGTTTGATTGAGGCATCGATGGTGGACGAAGAAGATCGAAGCCAGCGCGTTCGCAAGTCGCTGGCCGAAGCTCATCTGGTAGAGATTGCGCCCGACGAATTCGCCGACCGAATTCGAGAAGTGAAGCAGGTTGCGATCGGACATCTCGGCGAACTGCTGAAGGACGAGACGGGTGGGGTGGAGCACCGATCCGTAGCCCACTCTCTCGGCACCTTACACAGGCTTGAGGCTACGCTGCGGGCAGACGCTGATCTGCAGAAGGCGGAGCGGGCTGTTGCTTTAACGGAGAAACTCCGACCTGCGACCGGGGAGTAGTGAAGAGGATTGTTGAGGCGGTCACTTTGTTTTTAAGAGAGACCCAACTCCTTCACCTCCTCCTCATTGTGGCCAAGCCAGTGTGCGACCTCATGCCAAACCACCCGTTTCACCTCGGCTCGCAAATCTCCTTTTGAGCAGCGCAGAATTGGACCGCGAAAGACAAATATCAGATCGGGAGCCATCCGCAGAACGTTGTTTCGCTGTTCGGTTCTATAAACGCCGCTGTACAACCCCAGCAACTCAGCTCCACGCCCCCATTTTCGTTTGTTCGCCATGTCTTCGAACACTTCCGCAGGAGGCTCGTCAACCACTTGAATGCCGGGAAAATCTGGCAAGTCCCTGATCTTCTGCGGCAAGGTGCTGTAGGCCCACTCCACGATGGCTTCGAAGGTCTCGGGATTTTTGGGGTCAGCCATGAGGCCAACTCTAGCATCAGGAAGTGCTTCACGTTCTGGTGAAGATGCCGACCGTAGTCAATTTCATTTTTGCACTCGCTGGACAAGCTGGAGGCTGCGTGTCAGCGCCTAGTTAACTCGTAACCGTAAGGTCACAAGTGTAAACCCCTGATTTCGTTAACCATCATCTGTACTGCGGGCGAGCACTTCGTTGTTTCTGTAAATTCGGTATTCGTACCGAAGGCGACCGAGCGCTAGCGAGACATCGGAGGCGACTTTGCCAAAGTCTTCTTGGGTCAGTTCCGCTGGCAACGTCACCACGATCAACGGTCGGAAGAAACCTCTGCCTCTCCCAATCGATGCCCGGAATTCTGCTTGCTTCTTGCTGGAAGCGTACTTAACGGAGGCTTCCTCCCGGCTTATCGTGGAGATCGTCACAGAAAAGTCCGCGAATCGTACTGTGCGGCGATTGCCTCTGGCTAGCAGGACGATCAGGACAATCAAGAGTGCCAGCAGAGGGATGCACACTAGCAAGAGTACCCAAATCGATTCATCCAAGCGGAAGTTGCTGGTCATCACCGACAGAGTTTACAGTCCGGCGAGTCGGAAGGCGCAGATAACTGGCGTAGCATCGCGTTTACACTCACGGCCCAGTCAAAACATATCGTCGCCAGTGGCGGCGCAGGTCGCGGATTTGATTGTTGGCGAAGCCGCTCAGTCGCCGATGATGAATTCTTCCATGTCGGGGGCGGTGGCCGCGGCGCCCGGGAACGTGGTAAGTCCCAGGGCTTCGGAGAGGAAGCGCAGGGTGCTCTGGTGCTGGTATAGCGTGGTGGAGACGTAGGCTTTCTTCACGTCGGGACCGGCCACGATCCAGGAGACATGACCGCCGCCATGGGTGTTGTCGCCGTCGGATTCGTCAAAGACAATCACTAGCAGTCCTCCGTGGGCGGCGTTGAAGCCCGAGCTCGCCACCAGCGGGCCGATGTTGGTTTTCAACCAGGTGTCGACGTTGGCGAGGCGCTGACTGTCGGTGCAGGCGGGAATCGCGTCGGGACAGTCGTGGCCGTTGTTGTCATTGTCGGGGACGATGAAGGAGTAGTTGGGCAGGGTGGCGTTCCGACGGTCGATGGCGAATTGCGTGAAAGGGACGAGGTTGATTTTTTCGTTGGAACTGTTGCGCACGTCAGAAAAGTAAGAGAGCGGATTGTGATGCTGCGTGTACTCGCCGGTGTCGCCGCCGGTGTAGCCGACACTGGGCAGTCCTTCGGTATATTCCTTCCAGGTTTTGCCTGCGGATAACAGGTGGCGCACGATGTTGTCGGCTGTAACCGTGGTCTTGTAGGCGTCGTTGTTGGTGATGACCTTTCCCGTGGTCAACTCAAAATAATTTCCAATCGAAGGATGCGTATTAGCGTAGTACGCGCTGGCGTACGCATATTTCTTCGCCAAGGCATTCAGCCAGGGCATGCTCTTGTTCCCGATGATGCTCGAGTAGGAGTGGTTCTCGAGGACAACGAGGTACACGTGTTTTACCTGGACGTCGGCGGCGGCTGCCTTGACGGAAAGCGTGGGGCGTTGGGCACATAGCATGAGTACGAGTAGCAGGGTGCTAATGCGGGAGCAGGGTCGCAAACTTCATGAGACAGAATCTCCTTCTTATTCAGAACGGGGCGGGCGCGGGCGGTACCCGGAAGCGCGCGTTCCACAATCGGAGCCGACACGGCTAGCGTCGGAATGCGCAGGCTCCCGATATGAAAATTGGACCACGACTCGGTCCGGAAAGCAAAGTGCAGTTAGGGCATGGGGACGGGCGACGGGAGTGGTCACTGGAGGGTGCGCGATTGAAGGAGGCACCCGCCAGCGGTGGTACACTCCGGCGGTTATTTCTGGAGACACGACATGAAGGCCTCTCTGTTTTATCGAATTGCTGCTGTGCTTTTGCTGTTGTTTGCAATTGGACACTCGCTTGGTTTTCGCCAGTCTGATCCGAGTTGGGGAGTTGATCCGCTGCTCGCGTCGATGCGGTCGACTCACTTTGACGTGCAGGGATTCAGCCGGACCTATTGGGACCTTTTTGTGGCGGCTGGATTCTCGGTTGGCGTGTTTTATTTTTTCGCGGCGATACTCGCTTGGCAACTTGGGGGTCTTCGGGCAGAGACTCTGGCGCTCATGCGCGGGACGGCCTGGGCGTTCGCCGCTTGCTTTGCCGCCATCACGATTATGAGCTGGAGATACCTGTTTATTCTTCCTATCGCGTTCTCGGGGGTGATTACAGTGTGCTTGATTGCGGCTGCATGGCTTTCAGCGCGGCCAATTCGAGGCTGAGAGTTCGAGAGTGGACCACGGTGTGGGGGGAAATCCCCCCCTCTGGTTTCGTGCGACGCGCCCACGCTGGAAACGTCGTCGAATTGTTGATTCGAATTAACTCCGCCCTGCACCATTCTTTGAGACGGACGGCCGAGCCCAAACCCGTCAGCCCGACCATCGATTGGGCGCTTTCCACCGAAACCCGCGCCCTGATGGACATTCAGAGTAGAATTGCCGCGCTTTCAGGCCGAACCAGGGAAGGCTTCCGTCAAATCTGACTCGAGGAGACTTCTATGGACCCAGTGAGATACCGCATAGCCGGTGTCGTCATGTTCGGAGTAGTACTTGCACTTTCGACGAATGGCCTCGCACAGAACGAGACCAGAATTCCTGGCAAGCAGGTGATGGTCGCCCACTACACGCGGCATCCACCCGTGATCGATGGAGTGTTCAGCCCGAATGAGTGGCGGGGCGCCAAGCCCGTATACGTTGACGGCAGTACCCCCGCAACCGCGCCGGGAGTTGTCCCCAACATCGGCCTTCCGTTTCTGTTTCCACCCGACAGCCCTGCCGATTCCAGCTTCACCATCTACACGCTTTATGATGCCAACAATCTCTACGTCGCCGTTGACGTGGTCGATGACATCGTCATCTGCGATGGCCCAACCCCGTTCCTCGATGATGATGTCGAGATCATGGTGGACGGCGATCGCCAGCCAGGGGATGTACATATGGCGATTGTGTGCGGCCCGGGCAATCCCGACTGTCCCAATCCTGTGGTGAACAACGAGGGTTTCAAGCTCACCACTTCGGCGTGCGGCGACACGCTCACGGACCCGAGCAACAATCCGAGCATCGTGTGGGAATCAAAAGCTGGGCGCCGGCCACGAGGGTTTGTCGTAGAAGCGAGGATCCCCCTCGATTCCATCAACACCCTCGACACGAGTTGGTTCAGCAACCTTTTTCCGGCAACCGGATTTCGGCGTCCGCAGCCCGGAGACATCATCGGCTTCAACGTCGCGGTCGGAGACGACGACAACGGCGGGCTGAGCTATCTGCGTTCCGAACCCGCAGCGCATACTGACAGCTTCACCGCGTGGGATGGTCGGAGCGACGGCTGGTACGTCTTCGCAGAACGCGATTGGGGAAACCTCGTACTGGCTCCTCCGACGAGCGATTAACGCGGATCATTCCAATCTGAGCGGATACCCACCTTAGCTGCTTTTTCGGAAGCTAAGGTGGGATCCACCCCGGGCTTTAGCAAGAGTGCACCATTGAGAGGGCAATCCGCCTGACGACTGAGGCGTCGACCTTTCACCGATGATGTGAATACTGTATTGAGTGAGTCCGACATGGGGTAACATCATGGGAGACTTCGGCGTTGTTGCAAAGAGATAATCAGGGATGATCCGGTTATGAAATGTCTTGCTGTGCTGGTCATCCTGCTGTCCGCCGTGCTACCTGCGTGCGCGGATTCCATCATCGTTTAATACCTTTGCATTGCAGGAGAATCCCATACGACTGGAGGCGCTGGGGCCGGGCTTGGACCCGGTGCTAGCGCCAATGGTCATTTACGGCGAGGGGCGAGGGCTGGTTTTCGACACTTCGCTCGGCCCGATCGGATCCGTGGTGTTCTCCTCTACCATCAGTCTCCTGGGTGTGCATTACACACTCACCCCGATCACGATTCAGTGTTCGGCGACGTGTGGTGTGGGCTACGGTTTTCTCGTTCCCGTGAGCTACAAAATGGTGCGGGGCACGCTGTCGCTTACGTTGAACGGGGTGACGGAAACATATGACTTCCGTTATCAAACGGCGGTCCCGGAGCCGGGTGGGGTTCTGTTGCTAGGCACCGGGTTGGTTGGGATCGGGTGGAGAAAGTACGCCGCAAGCGATAAAAGGCGAGAGATTCCGGGAGCCAGGAGTTTAAGAGCCCAGTTGCCGGACTAAATCCTATACTCACCCCGGTTGGGAACATTCCTTCAGGAGCCTGTCGTGTTGGAACTTCGCCCGAACTGCGAATGCTGCGATCGTGACCTACCCGCCAATGCTACCGACGCCCGAATATGCACTTATGAATGCACCTTTTGCGCCGCCTGCGCCGAGAATGTGCTGCATGGCATTTGCCCAAACTGCGGGGGCAATCTTATGCCACGACCGATCCGTCCCCCAGAGATGTTGGTTAAACATCCCGCCTCGACCAAACGCGTGGTGAAGCCGGAAGGATGCCGCCAGTCGGTATGAAGGGCGGCGCCTTGTGCATCATCGCAATCGGTTTGCGCTATTCGCCCATTTAAGCCGTTGGTGAAAAATCGCAATTTGTCATTGACCTGTTTTGGGCGAACAGACGGCGCAAGTTTGTGCTAAGGCCTGATTACGTCAACCTACATGGCCAGTGCTGGACTATAAAACCAAGTCAGCGATAATCTTGTCCGGTGTCAAAAGCCCCCAGTTCGAGCGAAGGTACTGGCAAGAAACCAAAGCAGCGAGTAAGGGCCGATTCGTGCGGCGAGGTGTACTCGGCAGCTTGGTGACCGGACTCGTTATCCTGCTCGGTCTTACACTGCGCTCCGCTTACCGTCGCACTCTGCAAACCACAGATCTCCTGGCCTTCCTGATCGTGCACCCAATCTTTCTGCGGAGCGGGTACTTGACGGCTGTTTGGCAATGGCAAGACTTCGAGAAGAAATATCCCGAAGATCGGCTGCCCCCTTGAGAGTAGTTCGCCGGACTTGAGTGTAATCGCCTGTTTTCGTCAATTGTCGACGTGCGGGTCGCGTCTATTCGAAACGCTATAATGCCCGGAGTGGATTTCGGCCCTGTTGCGTCCGAAAGGCTAGGCTGTCGGTCCTTGTCCTGTCGGGCTTAGGGCTTCTCGCAGGCATCGGAAGCCAAACACGCTATTCGGGGTCGTGGTGGTTTACGGTTGCAACTGCCCGCAACGCGAGGGAATCACCCCCAAGCCGCTTACCCTGTCTTCCACGTGGCGATTTTTTTCGGCCTCTTGTTTTCGGCAATTCCTTTGCTGAAAGGTTGGTGTTCGACCTTTCTGACCGATCACGCTTATCTCCTCGTCGCGTATGTTTGCTGCGTGGTCTCCACCGCCGCGGGTTAGCATGATTCAGTGAGTTTATCCAATCTTCGTCGGGCAGGATGCGTTCCCACTCAGGTTGAAGCACTGGAATTGTGGCAAATGTGGGCACTTTCTTCTTCTGAAGGCGATCTGTTGACAGAGGATTCGTGGCACTTTCGGGGTCTACCTGAAGCCACTGCTGAACAATTGTCGAAAAATCGCGATTACACCAAAATCCCTCCGAGGGCGACCGGGGCGGAGGATTTTGGTGTAATCGCCTGTTAACAACAACCATCGCGCCCCTACCCTCCGCGTGATGCAAAGAAAAGCCGCCCAGAAATCGAGGCGGCTAGAGTGTTCGTACCAGGACTGGGAGATTTTATTTCAACTCTCTTAGCTGCGATTTGCTGGCAGTCTCAACGCAGTTTGTAATCCCGCCTGTTGTTTCGACCAAGCGAGTAATCGAAAATTGCGGCTCGCAGTCTACGTCGAGACCACTCAAGTTACCTGTTATGTTGGCGCCGAGAAATACTGCGAAAGAGCCGTCGTCCAGGTGGACACCGACCCCGCTGTTAGCGGTTATGGTCGGACCCTGAAAAGTTGCCGAGCTATTGCCGACGAATATCGCGCCATCACCGTTCCCACTGATCGTACCGCCGCGGAGTCGCACATGGGAGTCGGCCGCCTCAAGGCCAACAGCGTTGTTGAGAAAGCTGGAATTGGAAGCTTCGAAGTAAGCCCCGAAAGCTGCGACTACTCCTTTGTCGGCATTGCCCTTGAAGACGTCATTACTGCTGAACATTTGCGAACCCTCTCTCACGGTTGCACCGCGGAATCCATTGTTCTGAATGACATTGCTTTCAAGAAAGGCACGGGAAGCACCTCCTACGACCACGCCCACGCCTATCCCGGTACCGTCCTGAATCGTGTTGCCAGTGAAGTAGCAGACGCTTGCGGAACCACAATTCAGGCCCCCTGCCCCGCCGTTGATGGTGAATCCCTGCACGGTCACGCTGTGCGAATCCTCAATATCCACGACTACTGAGCTTCCGCCGGAGCGATCCGTGATCGAGGCTTCCGTTTTGGTGATCAGCGTCAGTCGGTCCATACTTTGAATCACGAAGTTTCCCTTGCAATTGCCCGAAATGGTGATCGTGTTCGGCCCTTGCGGGTTGGTCTTCGCAAGCAGACGCAGGACTTTAGAAATGGATTCGTGTTTGTCGCAATTCACGCTTAGATTCGCTGCCTGGGCATGCTGGCTTGCCGCTCCAATAGCCACCACCAGAAAGAATACAAAGAACCTTGCTCTTTGCCTCATGGTGTTCTCCTCTCTTACGTCAGTGAGTGTGGTGCTTGTTGTTGAGTTCGTATTGATTCCCCATCCACGCAGACACGCACAGAGGCAGTTCCAGTGCACCCGATAACACAGCGCTGGGTCTGACGCACTTCTCGATGAGTTTGTGCTTTTAAGGGCCCAATACGGCTTCGAAAAGCCAGAGCCTAGGAAGGGAAGGACAGGTTCGCTAGGAAGAGGCTATCCACAACGTGCCACGAACAGTGCGCCCAAAAGGAACTGTTGTCAAGGTGCATGCGCCGCCTCCCCTAATCGATGCCGAACTCGCATGGCTGTTGAAATATCGCCATTACACTCAAAATCCATGCTCACCGTGGGGAATATCCCTGAACGCCAGGTGAAGGCTGTTTCTCCACATAGACAACATCGCCTTCCGCTAGCGTCCCATTTGGGCGGTCTGGTCGCGCTGTGCGTTGGACTCGCTACGCCCAGTCCAAGGAAGACCCTAGATCAACTGCGGCCGTAATCTTTGTCTGCCTCCTCGTTGCCCAACCCTACCTCCTTTCATCCGGCCCGGTACAGGATGAACGTTACATACTCTCGCGCCCCGTCCCGGTAGTGTCGGGATGTTCCGCTTTCCTAACGGACAGAAAAGGAGTTTCATTTGAAAAGTTTTCGGACAGGCTTGTTTGGACCACTCGCACTTTCGGTTGTACTCGCGGCGGGTAGCGTTGCGATCGCGCAGGATGTTCCGCAGAACCCATCGTCGGATAACACGAAAACGAATGAGCGGGATCGCAATCCATCGCAACCGACGGCTGATCAGCAGAAGGAAAATCGCCCGGACCGCGACATCGCGCGCGACGTACGCCGGGCCATCATGCAGGACAAATCACTCTCGAGCTACGCTCACAATGTGAAGGTCATCTCTCAAAATGGTGCGGTCACGCTGAAGGGGCCGGTGCGGTCGGAAGAGGAGAAGAGCGCGATCGAAGCCAAGGCAGCGGAGATCGTCGGCAAGGACAAAGTGACCAGCCAGCTTGAAGTTAAACCTCAGCAATAACGTCAATGGCAACAACAAAAGAGAAAAAGGAGAACACTATCGTGGGCAAAAATACCTCGGTATTTGGCATTTATACGGACACAGCGAGTGCAGAACGCGCGGTTGAAGCTCTGAAGGCCGCCGGTTTTTCCAACAACGACATTTCAGCCTTGTTTCCGGACAAGCAGGGAACAAGAGACTTTGCGCATGAAAAGAATACGAAAGCTCCTGAAGGCGCGACCGCAGGCGCCGGCACTGGAGCGGTGCTGGGAGGCGGCTTGGGTTGGCTGGCGGGTATCGGTGCGCTTGCGATTCCGGGCTTGGGGCCGTTCATCGCGGCCGGTCCGATCATGGCCGCGCTGGCCGGCGCGGGCGTCGGCGGAGCGGTCGGGGGGCTCACGGGAGCGCTTATCGGTATGGGCATTCCGGAATTCGAAGCGAAGCGTTATGAAGGCAGGGTGAAGGAAGGCGGCATCCTGCTTTCCGTTCACTCCGATACTTCCGAGGAAATCAAGAGGGCGAAAGAAATTCTGGAGCGCACCGGCGCTCAGGATATTTCGTCCACTGGTGAATCACGTGGCGACAAGACGGTTGTGCCGAACCGCAATGTAGCCTAAGGGTATGGCGGCGCCGGACGGCGAAGCAGCCGTCCGGTGTGCCGCTCGTGGCATTCCCGTCCCAAAGTTTGTTTCCCCACCCCAATCTGTGCCGATCCGGTGGAACTTCGACCGCGTCGACGCCCGTCCAGTTGCTGAAAAAGGGTTATATCCCCGTTCTGGTTCGTCGGAAGTTTCGCCTCCCCATGTGTTGTTCCTCTGTTGCAAAATCATCAACACAAAAACAGCTTGTGCTATGTTCCGTGGGGAAAGGGTTGTGTCGGTGAGGGCGGATGGCTGATCCAGAGCTGGGGCGGGAGGATTCACGGGGTGGGCGCAGAGTGGGTACGCTGCTGCTTGGCGTTGTGCTGGGCGTGCTGGGTTTGATGGTGCTTGGGCGGCAGGCGTCGCCTTCGTTCTGGAACGGGTGGCCCGGTAGGCTGCTGGGGCGCAGCACGCAAGTGGACGTCAGCCAGCCGACGGTCGTGAACAAGATCCAGCAACTGCAGCGGCTGGAAACCGTGGTGTACACGATGGATAAGGTGGTGAGTGGTGAGAAGGAGAGCGCGATCCTGCCGAACTTTCTGGCGGGAGACCGGCTGCTGATGGTGGTACATGGAGAAGTGGTGGCGGGCGTAGACTTCAGCGGACTGAAAAGCGGAGATGTTGCCCTGGAAGAGAAGAAGGTGGTGCTGCGGCTGCCGTCGGCGCAAGTATTTTCGACGCGCATCGATAATGCGCGCACGAAAGTGTATTCGCGGCAGACCGGGTTGCTGGTGCCGGTCGATCCGAATCTGGAGACGCAAGTACGGCAGGAAGCGGAGCGGCAGTTGCAGCAGGCGGCCTTGCTGGATGGAATTCTGAAAACGGCGAACACGAATGCGCGGGCGACGTTGACGAGTTTGCTGCAGGGATTGGGTTTTGAGCAAGTGGAATTTGAGTGAAGGGTGCCGGATTGTGATGGGAACGGTCGGTCGCATCGTAACCCCACTCAATCGCACACAGAACGCGATTGAATGGGGCGCCCTCAACTTTACTCGTGGCGCCGGCCCTGCTCAGTGGATTGCGCGGTTGAATGGGCAGGTCGGCAGTCAATCAGTATTCAGCCACGCGTGAGATTTTGTCTCGGTTGAACTCGAACGTGGCTACGCCGGCGTGGGCAATTTTCTTGCCTTCGACTGTGTATTCCAAAACAAATTCCACGACTGCAAAATCATTTGCAAAGCGAGCACGGCGCAGCGTGTATTTTGCGTTCTTTCCTTCCCGCAGGTGGGCGAGCATTCCTGACCGGGCTTCGGCCTTCGTCATGGTCACCGACGCCATTGGATGTTCGAATCTCACCTGGTCCGTCAGCAACGAAAGAAGTGCATCAACGTCTCGAGTTGTCCCACGCTGGTCTAAGGTTTTCTCGCGCAGCACATAGAATCGGATCACCGCGTCTTTTTGTGGACTGGCCGAGGCGAAAGTGGGCCATGCCACTAGCGCAGCGATCAAGACTGAGAGCAACTTCCGCATTGAATCCTCCACGAGATCGGGGCGAACCCGGATTCGCGGAAGTCTAGCACTCCTACTGTTGCAAAAGCCGGGCAAAGCGAGAGTTTGTGGAAGCATCAGCCGAGGTAACGCCACTCATTAGCAGACAGTAGATGGAGTCGGTAGATCACTGTTCGAGGTGATCCCTGGTCTTGTGCAAGTTTGGGCATAGCCTTTTACTGAAGAGAGAGGTAATCCTATGGAAAGCCTCGAAATCCTGTTCCTGGTGTACCTGTTGGCTTTAGGAGCGCTCGGTTGGATCTACTGGATGATCAACGAATTTAGCTAGATGCGAAGGTCGGATCTTGCAGTCCGAAGTCAGAAGGCCCACTTTTCTTGCTGCGCTCCCTGTTGGGAAATACCGCGGCGAAAATCTTAAAACGCAGAGGGCGCAGAGAAGGGCCGCAGAGGGCGCAGAGCTGAATACGGCGATGTCGGGATTCGCTCAGCCATTGATTATCGATTGGCACCCTGGGTTCGGACTGGCCCAGGTTAGCGTCCAAAGGGCGGACGCGAACCTGGGGCACCGTTATTCGCTCCGTATTCCGTTATTCGCGCCGTCATTCGCACTGGCTTTGGAGAACGTCGCAGATGTCTGCTGGCCAGGACCGGTTTCCGCCTCCCAATCCCTTAGCTGTCGCTTTACGATTCCATAGCAGTCGCAGGCCGCGGCTTCAAGTTTTTGCCTGTCCAGGATGGTGACGCTTCCCCTGGTTTGAGAAATCAATCCTGCTTTCTGCAAAATACCGGCAGACACGGTCACGCTAGCGCGGCGTGTTCCCAACATCTGGGACAGAAATTCCTGGGTGAGGGGCAGATGGTCGGATTGCAGCCGATCCTGGGTCATCAGAATCCAGCGGGCCAGGCGTTCTTCCACCTCATGAAGACGATTGCACGCCGCGATCTGCGTGGTCTGCATCGCCAGTTTGTAGGCGAAGCGGTGCAACTGCTTTTCCAATGCAGGAAGTTGTTGAATAAGCCGGGCGAGGTCGTGGGCGCTGCAGCGGTATGCCGCGCCGTCCCCCTGGGTCACGATTCTGGTTGGACTGCTGTGATATCCCACCAGCAGTGGCAAACCCACGAAGCCCTCCCTGCCAATAAGACCGACTTCGATACTTTTTCCGTCCGGCTGAACCGCCAGGACTGAAATCAGCCCTGAACTTATAAAGTAGCCGGATTTGATCGTTTCCCCGGCTTCGTAGAGGATCTGGTGAAGCTTCAGACGCACCAATTCGAGGCTGGGTAAAACTTCGTTGTAGTCTTCGCGCGAAAGGCCCAACAGGATTAAATTGCCAACATGATTCCCGTCCCCATCGCTGGGAGGCGTGACAGAATTTGGGCGGACAGGTAACTTTTTCGCCATAACAGCTCCTTGCGCAGCATAACGCTGTCTGATTTCGCAAGGAACCGTCACCCAAAGGGCGCGGCGGAGGGATGCTAGAGGAGACAATTGAAGTATACGCCTTTTCCGGGTACTCGGCCGGATTGCTATTGAAGATCGCGACTAGTCTCATCGATCATCGTCGGGGACTCAATCGCACAAACGCGATCTCAATGGGCAGCCGCACCAAGTAATACTTTTGAAGATCGTGTACGGGCAGTGATAACGGAAGCATTGTCGTTAGAGTCTAAGAAGGTCCATTCGCGACAACTGGAGAGTCCCGCCCAAGGAGGTGTATGGAAATCAAATTTGCGGCTTCGCCGGTTAGTAGCCGTCTGCGTCTGATCGCTTCTCCCTGGCACACTGCGATTGTTCTAGGCGTGCAAATCTTGCTCACAGTGCGTGGATATCTTCGATCTCATCAAATCAGCAAGGCCATTGCCGCGGATCGAATATCACTCTACGAGCGAACTATCTTTTTTCAATGGATGATTTTTGTGCTGGTGATCATAGGTGTGCGGCTCCATGGCAGCTCCGTATACGAGGTATTGGGCGAGCGCTGGCGGAGTTGGCAGCAACTGTTCACCGACGCAGGCGTCGGCCTGCTGCTGTTGCTAGCCTCGATCATGGTGCCGGCAATCTTCGGGCCGCATTCGCAATCGGGCGCAGATGCCGCGACCCAATTTCTATTACCACGCGGCGGGGCTGAGATCGGAGGCTGGATCGCGCTATCCCTGACTGCCGGGCTTTGCGAAGAGGTATTGTTTCGCGGCTACCTGCAGAAGCAATTTGCCGCTTTGACCAACAATGCCGTTGGGATCGTGCTTTCCGCCGTGCTGTTCGGTGCTGCGCACGGTTACCAAGGCCTGACGAAGGCGATCTTGATCGGCGTTACCGGGGCGATCCTCGGGGTGGCTGCGTCTTGGCGTGGGAGCACTCGCCCGGGCATGCTCGCGCACGCGGCTCAGGATTTATTGGGCGGCCTCATGCAGCACGGCTGAAGCACTCGGGGTCGAGGAGTTCTTGAGTCGTATCTGCAGTCCGCGTTACGTCAGGTGGGGGGATTCGGAGGGACGGGTTAGTTTGCGGAACGAGGCTACGACGACCAGGAAGGCCAGGGCGATGCCGATCATGCCGCCGAGGCCGTCGAAGAAAGCCTGGGTGCGGGCTTCGCTGCGCAGGGCCTCGGTGGTTTGGGAATCGAGTTTCGTTTGCAGAGTTTTGATTTGAACTTGCTGGTCGGTGATTCTTTTTTGCTGATCGGCGAGTTGCTTGTCGTAGCGCGCGGTCAGCGCGTTTTGCCAGTCCTGTTGCTGGCGCTGGTCGGCGGCCTGGCGGAATTGCTGGAGTTGTTGGTCGCAGGTGTCTCCGGGAAACCAGATCAGGCAATCGGGCCTGGATAGCGGGATTGGGGGAAGGGCTTGCACGGTTGCCAGTTTATGCCGCGGTTGGCGGGGGCTGAAGGTTACGGGGGTTCAGTTGGCGGGGTGGCTGATTTCGCGGGAGAGCTGCGAGCGTTGAGCGGATCGGCAGCAATTCCTAGTTGAGCGGCGGACCATTCTTTGATGCTCACCTCAGGGGCTGAAGCCCCTCTGTTTCGAGGCTCTTATGGCACGCCTGAAGTCGTGCCCTTCCCAAAAACCTGCCCTAGTCAGAGTTTTCTCGCATCCGCTGAGATCGTGCCCTTCGCACGACCTGCCCGCAGATTTTTCCGCAGGCTGTGAAGTCGTGCCTTTCCCGTTTGCTAGTGATCAGGAAATCGTGTCTTGTTTTGTGGTCGTCGTCGTAAGTAGTGCATGGGTCCTTCGCTTCGCTCAGGATGACATTCCATGTGTGGACGACATTCCATGTGGATGACTTTCATGTATAGATGACAGTTTTCGATGCCCTTTCATGAATCGATGCCCTTCACGAGCTGTTGTTTCAGTGGGGATGGTTGTTTTGAAAACTGAATCAGAGATACTTCGGCGAGGGCGGGGTGTAGATTTGGACGTTGTAATCCAACATGGCGATCAGCGGAGCCGATAACATTCCGCGTTCACTCAGCCAGATTGATGTCTGGGCCGCTTATTTTCCTCTGATTGTTTTGACCGCTGGCGTGGTCATCGTTCGTGATCGGATGCCGGCCTGGGCCTTTATGTGGGCCCTGGCGGTCGTTATTTATGCGTCGCTGAAGTGGGCGAGTTGGTGGCGATCGCCGGGGCGATGTGGAAGTTCGGTGGTGCGCTCTGTCGGATACCTCTTGGCGTGGCCCGGAATGGATACCGATTCGTTTCTAGCGACGGACCGGAAAGTGCCTGCGCCCCGCGCTCGCGAGTGGGTCTGGGCGATCGGGAAGACCGAGCTGGGCGCGGTCTTGTTGTGGGTAATCGCGCGGCGTGTTCCCGGCGAACGACCTCTCTGGCAGGCATGGGTCGGGTTGGTAGGGATGGTTTTGCTGGCGCACTTCGGGAGCTTTCACCTCGTCGCTCTGTTGTGGCGAAGGGCTGGGGTGGATGCGGTGCCAATCATGGACAAGCCGGTGTTGTCCGCATCGTTGAGTGAGTTTTGGGGACGGCGCTGGAATCTTGGCTTCCGGCAACTTGGACACGAATTGATCTTTCGGCCGCTGCACCGGACGATTGGAGTGGCGGGCGCGGGGTTCCTGGTGTTTGTACTATCTGGATTGATTCATGACCTCGTAATTTCGTTGCCGGCGCGCGGCGGTTACGGGTTGCCGACTGTTTATTTTGTTTTGCAGGGGGCGGGCGTGGCGCTCGAGAGATCACCGCTCGGTCGGCGACTGGGGCTGCGGAGCGGCGTGAAGGGGTGGGTCTTCATGGCGCTTCTTACGGCGGGGCCCGCGTTCTGGCTTTTTCATCCGCCATTTCTCAGGAACGTAGTTCTGCCTTTCATGCGGGTGATACACGCGATATGAACCATGCGTTGCTGGAGCGGCTGTTCGATGTCGATTTGTGGCTGGCGGGCGCGGGGCATTTTGTGATTCTGATCGCCAGCGCACAGGTGCCGGGGCGATTGCGATGGAAGGAAGATTTGCAGTCGTTGATGCCGTTTAACAGGAAATTGTTGTGGGTGCAGGGTGGATTCACCGTGCTGACCATCATCGCGTTCGGATCGCTGACGCTGGCTCTGCATAGTGAGCTGCTGCGGGGCGATCGGGCGGCGTTGGGGTTGGCGGCGTTTATCGGGGTTTATTGGACGTCGCGGATTCTGGTGGACGCGTCTTATTTCTCACATGAAGACTGGCCGCAGGGGCGGATGCTTGTGGTGGGGCATGCGCTGCTGACGGGCTTGTTTGTGTTTCTGGCAGGGAGTTATTGGGGGTTGGTTGTCTGGCGGATGTGGGGTGGTTGAGGGCAGTCGGGGTTCGTCGTCGTGGCCCGTACTGCTACCGGCAAGATCAGAGGTTAGGGCCGATGCCTCCCACCCTTCGAAAACCGCGAAGGGTGGGGCAGCCATCGATGAGGAGAATTTTTCTGCAGCTTCTGGAAGGGCGGTCTGTTACGAACTGGGATGAAAGGGAGCGTGAGCTTCGTTGTCGATCTCACGTGATTGCGTGACCGGGGTCCTTGCAGCGGGCTGGCAGCAGTCTCTAATTGGGACAGAGCGAGGGCACCGCCATGAAAATCGTATGCGTGTTGCATGACGAAGATCGAATTCTCGATGTGGCTCGGGATGCAAACCAGTACATCGTTCGAGAGTGGGAAGGCGGGCAGCGGCAGGAGATCCGGCTGACGGAGCATGAGGCCAGTCGCGTGGTTGAGGTGATCATGGAAATGCAGCGGGACCGGCGCCTGACGGAGAAATCGCCGGCTGCCAAGGAACTTCAGCTCGAACACGCTGGGCCAATCGCGGTGAATCACTAGTGAACTACACGGACGGGTCAGCGACGCCGCGAATCCATTAACGTCCGGACGAATCGGGTCATCTGGGAAAACCTGCGCGGCATTCTTTTCTGATTTCATTCCAATGCGGTTCGAAGAACGAGGGGCGAGGCTCCTGTTGGGGAGCGAGAAGATCGCAGACCAGGAAGCTGCATTGTGATGGAGGGACAGGCGTCTCACCTGTCCCGCGGGCGGGGACGCCCGCCGCTCCATCGATCATTCATCGGGCCGACCTTTGAATTCCGTACATCTTTAGGACGCGGGCGAGGGCGCCCGCGCCACACAACCGTGTCAACAGGCGCTGGATGTTATGTGACTTTCTGTTCGAATCGGGGAATCGCACGCATTTTCGGTGGGGATGCTATCGAATCCAGCTGAGTATCGTCTAGGTATAACGGAGCGTTCTGCTCCCGCGTCGCGGGTTTTGTTTCCTGCCCCAGCGATCTCGTTTCGAGGAGAACTCTCATGTTTCTGAAACCGGCATCACACTGGATGTGGATGTGTGCATTTCTTCTGTGTACGGTGGGCATCGGGTGTAACAAGAGTGACAGCAAGGTTTCGGCTTCGTCGGATGGCGGGAAAATTCCGATTACGACTACGTCGGAGGAGGCTCGGAAAGAATTTCAGACGGGGCGCGACTTGTCGGAGCGGCTGCTGGGGCAGGAGTCGCTACAGCACTTCGACAAGGCGCTGGCGCTCGATCCGGAGTTTGCGTCGGCAGAACTGGGAAGGGCAAACAACTCTCCGACGGCTAAAGAATTTTTCGAACACCTGAAGAAAGCGGTTGCGCTGGCGCCCAAGGCATCGAACGGGGAAAAACTGCTAATTCTTTCAAACCAGGCGGGCGCGAATGGCGTGGTGGAGATCCAGAAGGAATATCTGGACCAGCTGGTGTCGGCGTATCCGAATGACGAGCGGGCGCAGTTCACGCTGGGCAACTACTACTTCGGGCAACAGGACCTAGACCAGGCGCTGGAGCATTACAAAAAGACTGCCGAACTAGCGCCGAACTATTCGCAGGTCTACAACCTGATGGGGTATTGTCTGCGGCAGAAGGGCGACTACACGGACTCGGAGCAGGCTTTCAAGAAATATATCGAGCTGATTCCGAACGATCCGAATCCTTACGACTCGTATGCGGAGCTGTTGTTGAAGATGGGGCGGTATGACGAGTCGGTTGCGCAGTACCGGAAGGCGCTGTCGATCGATCCGCACTTCAACGCTTCGCGTTTCGGAATCTCGGCTGACTTGACGTATAGCGGCAAGCCACAGGAGGCGGCCGCGGAGTTGAAGGCCATGGCGGATGCGGCGCGCAACGATGGCGAGCTGCGGACGGCGTACTTTGGCATGGCGGTGCTGGCGTCGGATAGCGGGAAGTACGACCAGGCGCTGGCGGCGATGGACAAGGAATACGCGGTGGCGGAGAAGAAGGGCGACCAGGCTTCGATGGCAGCTGATCTTCAGGCCAAGGGAAACATCATGATGCAGATGGGCAAGTACGATTTGGCGGGGAAGACGTTCGATCAGTCGCTCAAGCTGATCGAAGACTCGAATCTGTCGCAGGAGATCAAGAACAATTCCACGTTGCTGCATCATTTCAATATGACGGCGGTGGCGATTGCGAAGAAGGATCTGGCGGGGGCGAAGAGTCACGCGGCGGAGTTTGGCAAGGGCGCGGAGGCCACGAAGAATCCGGCGCAGGTGAAGCAGTCGCATGAACTGGCCGGACGGATCGCGCTGGCGGAGAAAGATTATGCGAAGGCGGCGGCGGAGCTGCAGCAGGCGAATTTGCAGAACCCGCAAAACCTTTATCGGCTGAGCCAGGCATATCGGGGGCAGGGGGATTCGGCGAAGGCGGCGGAATATTTGAAGAAGACGGCGGAGTTTAATTCGCTGCCGGCGCTGCCGTATGCGTTTGTGCGGGAGAAGGCGGGAAGGAAGCGGGAACCAAGGGATAGGTGGGGTACTAGACTGCGGTTGCGTCGGTCTGGAGCGGAAGAAGCATCCCCTGCTTTTTCCGCTCGCCCACGTCCGAGCACATCATTTTTGGAAAGATTAGGCGCGCCGCGCCTGACTCGTGCGTCTTCTCAGTCACTTGCCTCATTCGCGGATCTTATCCAGACAAGACAGTTACGGTGTCAATCAGTAGTGTTCTGTATTGACCGCCTGCCTCTCCCAGAAACATAATGCGCGCGCTCCACGGATCGAGTGTAGGGTCACCCCCACGCGAAATGTCTCAGACACTTTCGAAAGGACCTCAGCATGAAAATGAAGTTGCTCGTTCTCTGCACACTCTTGTCCCTTGCCGCAATCGCCTTCGGTCAGGATGCCCCGGACTCCAGTCCACAAGACCTCTCCATCCTGAATGCTCAGCCTGAGCCTCCTATGCTTGGATTGCACTGGGCACGGGGCTTCACGCCGGCAGCGCGCACAGCGAGGGTGAGAAGCAACGTCAACATGACCTACCACGGTGGGCCCATCATGACTTCCACGTCGAGTGAAGCCATCTACTGGGGACCGTCGTGGGCCAACTCCTCATTCGTAGGAGACAAGATCAGCGGGCTTGACACCTGGTATACCGGCTTCAGCAACTCGAACTACGCCAAGACCTCAGACGAATACACAGGCTCCAACGGACAGGTTGGGCCGGTGGTGACCCACCACGGTCATTTCATCGACACGACGACGGCGGCAAATGGAAGTTCGACATCGGCGATTGTCTCCGAGGTTTGCAAGGTGATCCCAAGCCCGGTCAGCAATGGCTACTATCCGGTCTACGTGGATCGCAAACGCGGCAATGCAGGCTACTGTGCCTATCACACCTACGGCTCCTGCGGAGGCGTGAGGGTGCAGGTAGCGTTCTTTTTCAATCTTGACGGAGACGCTGGTTGCGACCCGCAAGATACCTCGGGACAGCATTCCCAGGGTCTCGCTGCCTTGTCGAACGTGAGCGGACACGAACTTTCAGAAGCTCGCACCGATCCTGCTTCGCCCGGTGCCTGGTATGACCGCCAAGGAGAAGAGAACGGCGACAAATGCGCCTGGACATTTAATGTTCCGCTGGTGACGTTCAGCAATGGCAGTCGGTGGAAGATTCAGGGCGAGTGGTCGAACAACGCATACAACAACGGGACTGGGTATCCGAATAGCTCAGGGCAGAGAGGTTGTCTGGACGGTCACTGAGTTGGATCGCGATTAAAATCGCCGAGTTACTCAGGCGGTGAAAAAGCTTGGGGACTCGGCCTTTTTGTCTGTCAGTCCTGATTCACCGTCACTCGGGGTGGGCCTTCGACCCGTTCGATTGGTGCCTCCCTTCGCTCAAGATGACAGGCGATTACAGTATTCGCTGGGATCGGCGCCTCGAGTCTTGCAATTCTTAAGACAGCGCCTAAAGGCGTCTTGAACTGCGGCGGGGCGGCGTGCCTGAAGGCACGCCCTGATACGAACCTGTTCGAGTCGAGGCTGAGCGAGAATGTTTGACACTGTGCCGTTGAGGGCGGCGTTTCCTTAGGCGCGTCCCCGCATCTTGGCTGCCCACCAGCGTGTGCCTACGAGCAGGAATCTCCAGTCGGAAAAGAATTCGGGGGACTTGCCTTCGAAGGCGTGGCCTACGAATTGGAAGATCCAGCCTACGACGAACAATCCCAGCGTGATGGGCCAGAAGCGGCGTACGAAGATGGTGACGACGGCGAAGGCCAGCGAGAGGACGATCAGCGGAATGCCGATGGTGTGGCAGATGCGGTTGATCGGGTTTTGATGACTGGTGGAGTATTGCGCGATCCAGTCGTCCCAGGAGCGGTTGCCTAGCATTGGGGGAGGATAGGACGCCGGACGGGAGGCGTCAAGCGGGGCCGGTGTTAGCAGGAAAGTTAAAAAAAACAATCGATAAGGAGAATTCCGCGAGGATCGTGCTGCTGTTTGGGGACGCGGGGTCCTTCGACTGCGTTCGTCTGACGCCTCACTCCGCTCAGGATGACAAGCATATATAGATATTGGTCGATCTAGATTGGGCCAGGGAGGTCGATTTCGCCGGTGGCTACGTGGGCGTGGAGGCGATATTTGCCGGTGCCTTTTTGGGTGAAGGAGCGAAAGAGGCCTCCTTTAGAGATGTTGAATGCCGAAGCTTCGATGCTGCCCGCGTGGACCGAGGCATCGCGGCGTCCGTATTCTTCGGGGTGGGGAACTTTGATCTCGATGCGGCCGGCGCTGACTTCCACGTCCTTGTCGCCTTCGATGCCGTCGATGACGATCTCGCCCGCGAACATGCGGACCCGCAGGTTGGAACGACGGGGGATTTCGATAGTGGCTTGGAAGTTGTTGTGGGGCGTGTCAGAGACTGAGACGTCGGCGCTCGACCCACTGGTTTGAATCTTCACTCTCACTTTTTTCAGTTCGTCGGAGTGCGGAGTGGCGTAGGTGATCTGGATCGCATCGGCGCTCGTGTTGGTAATGGTGTAGCCGCCAGGGCTCAGATGCAGGCGGATGAAGCCACCCGGAGCGAACGGTTGACTGGCTTGCGGATCGTTCTGTGCGTTGGGTTCGGCGGCTGAGAGGAGGCACGGTGTGAGCGCGAGTACGAGAAGGGGCAGGTACTTCATGGCGGAGATCTCCTGAGAGCGTTTACGGAGAGAGTACGAGGGAAGTTCCCTCTAATCGGCTGCTGAAAGGCTCGTTTACGGAGCAGAAAGCCAACCTCAGGTTGGCTAAAGCGCACACACTCTTCTAGGGGACTTAGCGGCACGAGTGAACTCGTGCCCTTCCCGTTCTTTCCAGCCGGCGGGTTTTTTCCGCAGCCTCTGAAGTCGTGCCCTTCCCAAAACCTATTCGAGGCAGAGTTTTTCAGCAGCTTGCTAGATGACGGACTTGGCCATCTGGACAAACTGGAATGGGATCTTGGCTCTGGCGGGCGGGGGTAGCTCGGTGATGCCAGTGCGAGCGAAGCCCATGCGCTGGTAGAAGCGTTCAAGTTCTGTGCGGTGGTCGATGAAGCGCAGTTCCAGTTCGCGGAATCCGGCGGAGCGGCAGCGGGCTTCGGCGGCGGCCATGAGTTCGGAGCCGAGGCCTTCGCCCTGACGGGCTGGTTCCACGGAGACCAGGCCAAGGTGGGCTTGTGCTGCTCGCGGCTCGATGAAGATGCAGGCGACGAGCTGGCCCTGGTCTTCGCCCAGGAGGAAGGTGCCGCGCGGCCACATATCGCGGAGGCCGTCGGGGTTGACGCGTTCCCCTTCGACGTAGGGACTTTCAGCGACGAAGGCGCGGTTGACGAGGCGGGCGATGGCGTCGACGTCGGAGATCTCGGCGGTGCGGAAGGTCAGGGGCACCTTTCAATTCTAAACTCGCGCCGATGGTTCGATGTGTCGTCCGCAGCCTGCATGGGTCCCCTTCGACTTCGCTCAGGGCAGGCTTTCGCTGCGCTCAGGATGCAGAGGAGGTATGAGCCACGCGCTGCGAGTTAAGGGCTACCAGCTAGAAACTCCCGCCTCAGATTCAGCTTCGAATCCTCTTACTGGTCTTTTTTCAGCCTTCGTAGGAGTGACGTGGGGTGGATGCCCAGGATTCTTGCGGCTTGGGTTTTGTTGTTGCCAGTCGCGGTGAGGACTTCCTGGATGTAATTGTCTTCAAGCTCGTGAAGGGTGATTAAGGGACGCGCGTTTGGCGTGGATCCGGCGGTGACGTTGCCGTCGGGCAGTCGCATGGGAACCGTACGCGCGTGGTCACGGATTTCTTCGGGGAGGGAGATGGCGTCGATATCGCCTTCGGGCGTGAGGATCATGGTCCGCTCGATGACGTTTTTCAATTCGCGGATGTTGCCAGGCCAGGGATAGCGCTGGAGGAGTTCGGCAGCGGAGGGAGTGAATCCGGTGAATTTTTTTCTGAGCTCACGATTGAAGTGCTGCATGAGTTCGAGCGCTAGCGGAACTATGTCTTCGACGCGATCGCGCAGCGGCGGCAGGAAGAGTGGAACGACGTTGAGGCGGTAGTAGAGGTCTTCGCGGAAGGTGCCGTGGGCTACGGCTTCTTTCAGGTCGGCATTGGTGGCGGCGACCAAGCGGACGTTGATTTTAATGGGGCGGGTGCCGCCGAGGCGCATGAAGATTCCTTCTTCCAGGACTTTCAAGAGCTTGGCCTGCACGCTGGCCGACATGGTGGCGATCTCGTCGAGGAAGAGCGTGCCCTGGTGCGCGCGTTCGAGCAGGCCTTCTTTGCGGCGGCGCGCGTCGGTGAAGGCGCCCGGCTCGAATCCGAAGAGCTCGCTTTCGAGCAGGGAGTCGGGCAATGCTGCGCAGTTCAATTCCAACAGTGGCATGCTGGCGCGTGGGCTCGCGTAGTGAATGGCTTTCGCGAAGACGCTTTTCCCCGTGCCGCTTTCCCCTTGCAGAAGGATCGTCGTGTGATCGGACTCGGCGGCTTTGCGCGCGACTTCGAGCATGCGTGAAGTGGCTTCGTTATGCGTGACGACTTTACCGAAGTCGTAACGGCCGCGGGCCTGTTCGACGTCGTCACGGACTCGCACGCGCAGAGCGAGCATCTCGCACGCGCGGTTGAGGGTCGCGATCATGTCGGCGAGGTGGAAGGGCTTGATGAGGTAGTCGAAAGCGCCGAGCTTCATGGCCTCAACGGCGCGGTCGACCATGTGGTAAGCGCTCATCATCAGGATGATGGCGGCGGGGTTGGATTGCTTGAGGCGGCGGAGGACTTCGACGCCGTCGATGCCGGGTAGCACGATGTCGAGCAGGGTGAGGTCGGGCTTCTGCTCAGCGAAGATGGTGAGAGCGTCTTCGCCGGAGGCGGCCGTAAAGACTTCAAAGCCCTCCTGGCGCAGGCCGCGCGAGACGGTGCGGAGCGTCAGGTCTTCGTCATCGACTACGAGGATAGAGTGGGGCATAAAGTCAGGTCACAGGTGACAGGTCACGGGTCACAGGAAACCTAAGACCGATGCAGCGAAGCTGCTATTCGAGTACTTAGTTAAATCATGAGGTCGGGTTCTGTGACCTGTTACCTGTGACCTGTCACCTGCTACACCACGATTTCCGATTCCTCCTTCTGGCTGGCGTCTGTCTCTTCCTGGCGGATGGGCAGCGTTAGGGTGACCGTCGTGCCGTGATTTTGCACACTGTCGACGCGAATTTCGCCGTTGTGGCTGCGGACGTAGGTCTGGCTGATGCTGAGGCCGAGGCCGGTGCCGCGTCCGCGCTTGGTGGTGAAAAATGGTTCGAAGACGTGGGCCAGTATGTCGGGGGGAATGCCGCATCCGGTGTCGCTGACGCGGATCTCGATATTGTCGACGTAGGTCAGCTTGCTGGCGGAGATGGTCACGCGGCCGCCTTCGGGCGTGGCTTCGGCGGCGTTGAGCAGCAAGTTCATCAGGACTTGCGAGAGTTGGTTGGCGTCGGCGCGAATGTGCGGGAGGTCGCGGGGCACGTCGTTCGTGAGCTGCTTGCCGCGAAGCATGGGCTGATGTTCGATGAAGGCCAGCGTATCGGTGACGAGGCGGTGCAGGCTGATTTTGCTGAGCACGAGCGGGCCGGGACGCGCGTAGTTCACCAGGCCGTGCAGCGTGGAGGAAATTCGTTTCGCGCCGGCGATGCACTGCTCGATTTCCTGGAGCTGTTCGGGATCGGGGGCGACCTTTAGTTCGAGTTCGAGGTGCGAAAGAATGCCGAGCAGCGGGTTATTGATCTCGTGCGCGGCGCCGAGGGCGAGTTGCGCGAGGGCGGCGTATTTTTCGTATTCCGCGAGCTGGGACTGGAATTGAACTTTGTCTTTGTTGAGCTCGCGCTCCTCGTAGAGGCGGCGGAAGAGTTCGTCTTGCGCGACGTCGCGCTCTTGTTCACGTTCTTGTGCGAGGGCGCGTGTGCGTTTGAGCTCGGCGGTAAGCGTCGACACGTCTTTGCGCTGGAGGAGCCAGATCACGAATAAGACAGTGGCGATTGCGACGGCCAGTGGCATGAGGTAGACGGCGAGTTGGGCGTCGGACGTTAGGACGTTTGGTATGAGCAGGATGCATGCACGTGACGGCTGCAGCGTGAATTGGGCGGACGAGTGCATTCCTTATCAACGATGCGCGGGGATGTCCGGGAATGCTGTGACGCGGGTCACGGGGGGTGGGTGACGGGTCACAAGGGCAGGTCTTTGGCCTTAGGTGTTTGGTGCTCGGTCTCAGGAAGTGTTTCGTGTGGGTGATGGATCGAGATTTTGCCGTCGGGGGCTTGTGGGCTTACGCCCGCTTCGCTGGGTGCCGCCCGTTACGGGGCTCGCTTCATTCGCCTGGCTTACCCAGTGCTTACGCACTGGGCTATCTTATGCCGCCGCTGTGCGGCTCAGTTGCCGCGGGATAGTGTGTGCTTTTGCACGCATCGTGTTGTCGTCCGCTCAGGAGTGCGCACACACGGTGGTTCAGCCGGCTTAGTCTTCTTTGGCGCGCAGCCAGTCGATGAACATTTGCTCTACGGATTTGTCGTAGGCCATCAGGACGTGGCGGACGGTGTGACCGCTTACGAAGTGGCAGACTTCTTCGGCGAGATTTTTTGCGTGGTCGCCGGCGCGTTCGAGAGATTGCGTCATGAAGATGACTTGCAGGCTGGCTTGGCGGGCGATGTTCTCGGGGTTTTCAATGTGGCGCAGGAAGATGAGGTTGCGGAGACGGTCCATTTCGGCGTCGGCGCGGAGGACATCGATGGCTTTCTTGACGTCGCGGGTGGAGAAGGAGTCGCCGACGTCGGTGAGCATTTTTTCGAGGACGGTGGCCATCTGGGTGAGTTCGCGGATGTCTTGGGGATCGAGGCGGGCGCCGGCGGCGTGCGCGCTGTTGCCGAAGCTGAGCAGCAGGTCGCCGATGCGCTCGAGTCCGATCATGAACTTCATGCAGGCCAGGAGTTCGCGGGCCTCGGGGGCGGTGACCTGGGTGATGGCGTCGGTCACGCCGCTGTCGATTTCCATGTCGAGCTTGTCGAGTTCTTTTTCGCGGGTGCGGAGAGAGTTGAGCAGGGCAGTTGAGCCGGTGGCAATGCCTTCCGCGGCGGCTCCAGCGGCTTCCTTCGCCACCTGGCAGGCTTGCACCGTGAGTCGCACCAGGTGGCCATAGGGCAGTTCGGGTAAGGGCTGCTTGAGAGCCGTGCTCATAGGAGCTTTCCGGGGCCGGGGGGCAGACGGGGTGGAAGCCCCGTCCATTTTCTTGTTCTGTTTATATAGATAGATCGCCAAGCCGTAAAGATAGGTTGTTTCTTGGATGCGCGGGTTACAGCCCCGTGAATTCTGTTGCGAAAAAGGTGCAGGGAGGAAGTGGTCTGAAAGCGCGGTCAGGCGATATGGACCGTACCTTTCATTGATCCTCGTATTTCCTGCGTTGTTTTCTAGTACTCGTCTCCGTGTCTCGATAGACGAGGTTAGCGTGGGCTCGCGGGCTCACGCCCGCGTCGCGGTGGTGCCGCCCCTGACCGGGGCTTACTCACGCCCGCCGCTTTTCCCAGCGCTTACGCGCTGGGCTGTCTTATGCCGCCGCTTCGCGGCTCGGGCGGTGTCACTGCTGCATGCGCGGCTGGTGGTTGGCCGCACCGGTTCAGACGGTCACGGATGCAGGAAGAGTGAAAAGGAAAACGGAGCCGTGGTTGAGTTCGCTTTCGGCGTGGATGGTGCCGGAGTGCGCAAGCATGATGTGCTTCGCTATGGCGAGGCCCAGTCCGGTGCCGCCGGATTCGCGGGAGCGGGCTTTGTCGACGCGGTAGAAGCGCTCGAACAGGCGCGGCAGATGTTCGGACGCGATGCCGGGCCCGAAATCTCGCACGTAGAACTCGACGCCGTGATCGGCTTGGCGGGCGCCCAGTACGATGCGCTTGCCGCCTCCTGCATACTTCATCGCGTTCTCGATCAGATTCGAAAAAACCTGGTGGATGGCTTCGCGATCGGCGTTGACTGGAGTTTCAACGACTTCTTCGACGGTGAGTTCCATGCCTTGAGCGCGAACGATGTCGCGAAAGCTTTCGACGGCGTCGTTGAGAAGTTCGGCCGGGGTGGTGGGCTCGACTTCGAAACGCTGCTCGCCGGATTCGACGCGGGCGAGGGTGAGGAGATCTTCGGTGAGGCGCGACATACGGGCGGCGTTCTTGCGCACGATTTCCAGGAACTCGCGCACATGGCCGTTGTCGGCGGTGCTGTCGAGCAGAGTTTCGGTGTAGCCCTGGATGGATGTCAAGGGCGTGCGGAGCTCGTGCGAGACATTGGCGATGAAGTCGCGGCGAGTCTTTTCGACACGCTCGGTTTCGGTGAGGTCGCGGAGGACGGCGACGGCGCCGCCGCCGGGCAGTGGGGCAGCGGTGACATCGAAAGTCCGTCCGGGGACGATGGAGATGGCGCGGGCGGACGAAATCTGCTTACCGTCGGTCGCGCTACGGACGGCAGCGAGGAATTGCGGATCGCGGACCGTCTCAACCACGGGAGCGTTCAGACGAGCGCGCTGCGGGACGAGGCGCTCCATGCCGCGATTCGCCCACTGCACGCGGCCGTCCGGGCCGACGGCGATGACGGCATCCTGCATGGAGTTGAGCAGCGTTTCAAGCTGGCGCTGGCTGGTTTGGACGGCCTGAAAACTTTCTTCTAATTTGCGAGCGGTCTTGTCGAGGGCGGTGGCGACCTGGCCGATTTCGTCGACAGAAGTTGCAGAAATGCGTGCGGTGAGATCACCGTTGGCGACCCGATCGGCGAACGTGACGATGCGTTGCAGGCGACGTGCGGTGTACTGAGCGCCCACGACGGAGAGCAGCATCACGACGATGAACGCGATGCCCGAGCCTAGCAGTAGCGCGCGATGGACGCGGCGGGAAGCGGCTTCAACGTCGGAGAGCGGGTACGCAAGACGGACAGCGCCGCCGGAGATCGGAGCGGCGACATAGAGAAATGGGATGCCGATGGTGTGGCTGCGGCGCTCGTCGACGCCGATATTGCCGCCGAGGGCGGCCTGAAATTCCTTGCGGGTGCGATGGTTCTCCATCGACTCGGGATTGGCTTCGGAGTCGGCGAGGACTTGGCCGGTAGGAGCAATGACGGTAGCGCGTGCACCGGCGGCGAGGGCTTCCTGGGCGGTGATGTCCGCGAGCGAATGCTGGTGGTCGATTTCAACGCGGTTGGCGAACAGGCGCGTGCGAGCGGTGAGGCCACGCTGGATTTCGTCACGCAGGGAACTTTCCCAGACGCGGCGGATGGTGACGTCCATGGTGATCGCGGTCACAACAACGACGAGTGCCGAGGCCATCAGCATCTTGAAGAAGATGCGATTTCTCACTTGGGGGCCTCGAAGCGGTATCCGGCGCCGCGCACGGTTTTCAGGTAGCGCGGATTCTCCGGGTCGGGCTCGATTTTCTCGCGGATGCGGCGCACGTAGACGTCGACCGAGCGCGGCGTGACGTAGGAGGTGTCGCGCCAGACGGAGTCAAGGAGCTGGTCGCGGGTGAAGACGCGGCCGAGATGACGCGCGAAGTGGTCGAGCAAACGGAACTCGGTGGCGGTGGTGGTGACGAGTTTGCCGTCGACGTGCAGGGTCATGGCGGCGGGATCGATTTCGACGCCAGCCACTTTTACTGGCCCGGGAGTTAGTGGACGCTCGAAGCGGCGCAGTACGGCTTTGACGCGGGCCACGAGTTCGCGTGGGCTGAAGGGCTTCGGGATGTAGTCATCGGCGCCGAGTTCGAGGCCGAGGACGCGGTCCGCTTCGCTGTTCTTGGCGGTGAGGAAGATGACCGGGATCATAGCAAGGGATTGGGTCTGGCGAATCTGGCGGCAGAGTTCGAGGCCGTCTTTGCCTGGGACCATGATGTCGAGCAGGAAGAGCGCGGGGCGCTGGCGCTCTGCTTCCGCGAGGATGGCGTTGCCGGTTGGGTAGAGTTTGACTGCGAAGCCAGCGCCTTCGAGATGGTGGCGCACCAGGCGAGAAATGTCCGGATCATCTTCGACTACGGAGATGTGCGGTTTCACGGTAATCATTGTAACTGCATTGGAGCGGCGGACCTCGTTCTGTAACAGTCCTGTAACAAATCTTAAGAAGGCGATTGCCACAGAGGGGCACGAAGGGAGGTCGTGCTGCATGGATGGAGAAAGCTTGTAACCGCTAAGGTCGCGAAGAAGGGCCGCTAAGGACGCAAAGGGAAACAGCGTGCGCGCATGCTTCGCGGCGAATCTAAATCTTAAAACGCAGAGGGCGCAGAGAAATGCCGCGGAGAACGCGGAGGAATTCGGTGCTGCTTCAGTGGATCTGCAGGTTTCCGGCTTGGTCGATGAAGAATCTGGCTTTTGGCGGGATCACTGTGGTGGCGCTGTACTCGGTGATGACTGCTGGGCCGGAGTAGTTCTTTCCCGGCGCGAGTTGGTCGCGCTCGTAGATGCTGGTGGCTTGCGGCTTCCCTTTGAATATTACCGGACCTTTTTCGGCTTTGACCTGTGGGTTTGACTTCGCGGGTTGTTTCTTTCGTTCATTCGCGATTCGGGATTGTGGCGATTTCAGGGTTGCCCGCAGGCGCAGGGTGACAAGTTCGATTTCGCGGTCGGGGTGACTGTAGCCGTAGCGTTGAGCGTGTGCGCGGTGGAAGTCGGCAATCAGTTTTGGGGAGAAGGGAATGTTGAGTTCGTAGCCTTGTCCGCGATAGCGCGTGTCGATGGTGAGTTGCTCGTGGATTTTTCCTTGCCAGTCTTCGGCGCGGAAATCTCGGCTAGCGCCTTGCGAGAGGCTTGCGAATTCGCGTTTGAGCCGGGCCATCGGAAGATCAGACGTTGTGCGCCAGAGGATGGTGCGGGAGTAGTCCTTGATGACATTGCTCACAAGGATGCCGTACGCGGAGAGGGCTCCAGGGAGTGCCGGTACGAGGACACGCGGGATGCCTAGCGATTGGGCGAGTTCGCAGGCGTGCAAGCCTCCGGCGCCGCCGAAAGCGACTAACGCGAAGTAGCGCGGGTCGAAGCCGCGCTCGATCGAGACGACGCGGATAGCTTTCTCCATGGTGGCATTTACGACGCGGATCACGCCGGCGGCGAATTGATCGAGCGTGAGGCGAACGCTCTGGTGTTTCAGCCATTCGGCGGTGAGTTGCCGGGTCCGCTCGAGATCGAGCTGGAAATTTCCGCCAAGAAAGCGATGGGGCCGCAGGCGGCCGAGGAGAAGGTTGGCGTCGGTGACGGTGGGCAGCGTGCCGCGACCGTAACAGATGGGGCCGGGATCGGCTCCGGCAGATTCGGGGCCGACGCGGAGGGCGCCGGCGGCGTCGAAGCGGGCGAGCGATCCGCCTCCGGCGCCGACGGTGTGGATGTCGAGCATGGGGACGCCGACGGGAAGGCCTGCGATTTCAGACTGGCTGCTGGCATGGGCTTCGCCGTCGACGAGCGCGACGTCGGTGGAGGTGCCTCCCATGTCGAAGGAGATGATCTGGCGGAAGCCGCTGAGGCGCGCGGTGGCGGAGGCTCCAACGACTCCTCCGGCCGGACCGGAGAGCACGGTGCGCACGGGTTCGCGGGTGGCGGTGGCGAGCGTGGTGATGCCTCCGCTTGATTGCATAACGAAGATGCGGTTGCGAAGCGAGGGCTGCGAGAGGTGCTGATCGAGGCTTTCGAGGTAGCGCTGCATTACCGGCTGCAGGTAAGCATTCACTACGACGGTGCTGGTGCGTTCGTACTCGCGGAATTCGGGGAGGATTTTGTGGGAGATCGAGAGCGGCAGGTTCAGCAGGTCAAGGGCTTTCTCGACAGCCAGCTCGTTGGTTGGGTTCGCGAATGAGAAGAGAAGCGTGACGGCGATAGAGTCGGGATGTTGCTGCTGGATGTTTTGCCGGAGGGCGGCGAGGTCTTGCGGTTCGGGACACTCAAGGATGTTTCCTTCGCTGTCAGTGCGCTCGGGGACCCCGAAGCGTAGTTCGGAGGGAACTAGGGGCTCGACGCGATCAAAGAAGAAGTCGTAGAGCTTGGGGCGCGCCTGGCGGCCGATTTCGATGGCGTCTTCGAAGCCTTTCGTTGTAACCAGCGCGACGCGAGCGCCTTTCCGTTGCAGGATGGCGTTCGTTCCGACGGTGGTGCCGTGGAGCAGAGTCACCGGGGATTCGTTTGCGATCTGGCGAATGGCTTCGGCGATGGCTTGTGCCGGATCGGCTGGGGTGGAGAAAACTTTCAGGAGGTGGATGCGGCCGCGGTCGATCCAGGCGCAATCGGTGAAGGTGCCGCCGGTATCGATGGCGACGCGGAGGGTGTGCGGGGGATGAGGCATGATCGTCGAGTTGGTAAGGGTAGCATTTGTGTGGGAGTTCGCTTTGGAAGCAGTGTGAAAAAAGTTCCCGCCCTACATCCCTCCAAAGAACGGAGGGATTTAGAACGGGGCACCCCTGCGTCGGGAAAATGCAGAGGTCCTTCGCTGCGCTCAGGATGACATTTCCAAAAATACTTAGCTCTTGCTGCCGGTGAGCGCCAGCGTGATCAGAGTTTTTTGTTCCATTTCGTGCGCGCCTGCAGAGCCCGTTGAGGGGCTTGGGCTTGGCGAACGCTTTACTGAGAGGACGGCGCGGTCTCCGGCTACGTGGCGGAGGCGCGGCATCATGTAGAAGAGGGCTCCCATGTTGGCGGGCTCTTCCTGCACCCAGACGATTTCGCGAGCTTCCGGGTGGCGATCGATGGCTGCTTTCAGTTCGGGCTCGTGGAACGGATACATCTGGTCGATGAAGATAATAGCGTTGCTGGTGTCTTTGCGGCGCTGGCGTTCGACGCGGAGTTCGTGGCCGATTTTTCCAGTGCAGACCAGAATGCGCTTGGCGTTTTCGGAGCCTGTGTCGGGGACGACAGGCAGGAAGCGCTGGTGCGTGAAGTCTTCGATCGGAGAGCACGCGTCGGGATGGCGGAGCATGCTCTTTGGCGTGAAGACGACCAGAGGTTTGCGCCAGTGACGCAATGCTTGGCGGCGCAACAGATGGAAATATTGCGCGGCGTTTGAAGGCTGGCAGACCTGGAAATTGTCACGGGCGGCGAGTTGCAGAAAGCGCTCGATGCGGGCGCTGGAATGTTCCGGGCCTTGTCCTTCATAGCCGTGCGGAAGAAGGAGGACGATGCCGGAGAGCAGTCCCCACTTGTCTTCGCCGGCGCACACGAACTGATCGATGACCGCTTGCGCTACGTTGGCGAAATCGCCGAATTGCGCTTCCCACAGAACCAGCGCTTCGGGATAGTCGCGACTGTAGCCGTATTCGAAGCCCATGACGCCGGCTTCGGAAAGAGTTGAGTTGTAGATGTCGCAGCGCGCCTGCCCTGGGGTGATGTTCCGCAGCGGGACGTATTCGGTCTCGTCTTCGATATCGAGAAGCACCGAGTGACGTTGGTTGAAGGTGCCGCGGCGGGAGTCTTGCCCGCTCATGCGGATCGGAATGCCGGCCTTCACGAGGCTCGCGAAGGCTAGAGCTTCCGCCATGCCGTAGTCGACATCGCGCTTGCCTGCACCCATCTCGGCGCGCTGCTCGAGAAGCTTTTTTACTTTCGGATGGATGTGAAACCCGGTCGGGTAGGTCGTGAGTTTTTCGGTGAGTTCGGAAATCTCGTCGGTCGACAGCCCGGTTTCGATTTCGTATTCGGCTTTGTAGCGTCCGCCGAAATAGTCGTCCCAGTAGCCGGGAAGCGCGCGCATGGTCGGCTTCTTGGTGATGGTACCGGCATTCTTTTGGCCGGTTTCGTATTCGGACTTCACGGCGGCGACTTTTTCTCTGGCGTCGATGCCGGCGTCTTCCGCGTAAATCTCCCAGAGCGGCGGGTGCGCCTTGATCGCTTTGTAGATCAGGGGCTGCGTGACGGTGGGGTCGTCGACTTCGCTATGGCCGTGGCGACGGTAGCCGATCATGTCGATGACTACGTCGGTGCCGAAGGTGTAGCGATAGTCGAGTGCCGTGCGGCCGATGCGAACAACTGCGTCGACGTCTTCCGCATTCACGTGGAAGATGGGAATCGACTGGCGGCGAGCGAGGTCGGCGGAGAAGCGCTCGGAGTGCTCCTCGCGATGGTTGGTGGTGAATCCCACGAGATTGTTGACGATGATGTGAATGGTGCCGCCGGCGGTGTATCCGGGGAGGTCGGCAAAGTTCATGGTCTCAGCCGTGATGCCCTGGCCGGCGAATGCGGCGTCGCCGTGGACGAGCAGCGGAAGATATTGTTCGCGGCCACCTTCTCCGGTGCGGTCTTGCTTGGCGCGCGTGCGTCCGATGGTGACGGGATCGACGGCTTCGAGGTGGCTGGGATTCGAGACGAGGTGGATGTTGACCTTGCCGCCAGTGCGCGTGGGGTACTCGCCGGTGGCGCCGAGGTGATACTTCACGTCGCCGGAGCCGAGGACGCTGCGCGGGTCGACGTCTTCGAAGGCGGCGAAGAGTTCCTCGGGCGTGCGGCGCGCGATGTGCAGGATGACGTTGAGGCGGCCGCGGTGGCTCATGCCCATGACGAGATTGATGGCGCCCCGCTGGGCAGCGCTGTCTAGAATTTCGTCCACCAGTGGAAGCAGGGCAGTGTTGCCTTCGAGCGAGAAACGTTTCGTGCCGAGGTAGCGCTGCTGCAGGACCTGTTCGAAGACGTCGGCGCGGACGAGCAGATCGAGGATGCGTTCCTGATCGACGGCGCCAGGTTCGCCTTCCATACGCTCCTGGATCCAGCGACGGCGCTCGGGGTCGGTGATATGCAGGAATTCGACGCCGACCGTGCCGCAGTAGACGTTGCGGGCCTCGCGAGCGAAGTCGCCGTCGATTTGCAAGTCGGGTTGCTGTACGGGGCGGAGGAGGCCGAGGGGATCAAGGTCGGCTTCGAGGTATCCCCAGTGACGGAAAAGGTCGAAAACGCGTTCGCGTTCGAGGTTGGGGGCGTCGAGCAGGGCGGTAGAAGTTTTAGGAGTTCGGGAAGGCATAGATGTCAGTACTAGGATAACGGATGCCGGGGATTGGGCGCGAGATTCAGGGGGGGTGCCTGGCGGTCGCAGTGATAAAGGTTCGGGGTGGTGTCGACGGCAGGATTCCAGCCTCGGTAACGAGCTCTATGTCGCTTGAAGTTCGCATCAAAATTTGGCAACCGAAGGCGAAGGCGGTTATATCTGTGCGCCCGTGTGCGTGATGTGTGCGGGGCCGCGCGGAATAAAGACCTCGAGTAGTGTGCCAGGATTGGCGTTGCTTATGCGAAATTGCCCGCCGAGCTCCTTGGATCTTTGTCTCATCCCCTCCAGACCAACACCAACGCTGTCGGGGCGTAGCTCAAGGATCTCCTGTGGGAGCCCTTTGCCATCGTCCCGCACCATGACAAGGACCCCGCGTTCCTCTTCACTCAGGATGACCCAACTTTTGCTGGCCTTCGAATGTCGAAAGACGTTAGTCAAGGCTTCTTGCACGATGCGAAAGATAGTGGTCTCCACGTTCCTGGAAAGTCGCGGGAATTGTCGCGGCTGGATGTCGAGCGAGATTTCGATTTTGCTGCGCTTCGTTACTCCATCGAGGTAGCAACGCAGCGCCGATGCCAAACCGACCTCGTCTAATAGGGGCGGATGCAACAGATAGGACATGGTGCGAACCTGCTGGATCGCACGATCGACGATATCGCTGCCCTCGAGGGCCAAGCTATCTTTGGAGGAAGCTGCTTTCTCTTCCACCATCTGCGCGAGCATCAGTTTGATTGCACCAAGCTCTTGACCGAGACCATCATGTAACTCCCGAGCAATACGCCGGCGCTCTTCGTCCTGTACCCGCATGAGACGGCTGGAAACCTGCTGCAGTTGCGCGTTGAGGTTGTCCATCTCCTTTGCTTTTCGATGCAGGTCAACGAAGACGCTGACTTTTGCGCGCAGGAGTTCCGCGACTACGGGAACAGAAATGTAATCGGCAGCTCCCATCTCATAGCCTTTGAGCCGGTCAAAGTCGGTTACATGCAGCGCGGACACGAAGATGATGGCCGTCTTCTCAAATCGCGGATGCTGGCGAATCATACGCGCCAGCTCAAAACCGTCAATCTCAGGCATGCTCACATCCAGCAGCACAACCGCAAATTCCATTCTTAGCAGCATGCCGAGGGCTTCTCTCGCGGAAGTTGACTTGATTAGGTTCTCGTCCAGTTCGCGAAGCATCACTTCGTAGGTAAGCAGCTTGGCTGGCTGATCATCCACCATCAGGATGTTGACCTTTTCCTTTGTGTTCATCGGCGTCTCGCTACGGTTGCGTTCAGAAAATGGAATTCAATATGCGGAATATCTTCGGCGCGCACATTGCGACGAGCGTGGAATCCGGTCAGATCTGAGTGCAAGCCAGAATTGCGTGTAGCTGTATCACAAACCGTTGGGGGGCAATCTACATTGTTCACTGTACGTTGGTGATCCAGACATCCGACGGCGCCGTGGATCGGAATAGTTGCACGATCAAGACTGACTAGTCGCTGAGACTGCGGTCTCTAGAAATGGAAGTCTTCCAGTCGCCTCCGGGACGCGGGCGACGTGGGTAGTTGGCGCGACTGAAGCCGGGCTCCGAAAATCAGCCGTACATTGATCTAGAACAGTACCTTCACTCCAAACTGGACGACTCGCGGGCCACCGCCGCCGAGGCCGGGGTTGGTCTGGGCCTGGTCGGGAGTTTGTGTAATCAATCCTTGCTGGGGTGAGCCGGGATCGACGAAGAAGTTCGGAAGGGCGAAATTCGGGTGATTGAAGATATTGAAGAACTCGGCGCGGGCTTGCAGGGTCAAGCGCTCGAAGATGCGGGTGCTCTTCGTGACGGCGAAGTCGACGTTCCAGAACTTCGGACCGAAGATGGCATTGCGGCCTAGATTGCCGAAAGTGCCCGCTGGAGGCTGAGAGAATGCGGCCCCATTCAAATAACCGATGAAGTCCGGAGCTGACTCCCAATTGGAATTGATAAAAGGCTGCCCCAGAACGACGTTCGGCCGCTGATGAAAATTTGACCGCGTATTGAAGTTCGGGTTGTCAAGGGCGCTGGTGTCATTCGCGCTCACGATCGGGACAGGGCGTCCGCTTTGCGCGGTGAAGATCGTGTTTAGCTGCCAGCCTTCGGCGAAGCGCTTTGGACCGAAGAGTTTTGGGACCTGATAGGTGAAGGCAGCCGTGAAACGATGACGCGTATCAAAATTAGACGGTCCGTGTTCGGCGGCCAGGTTGGTGGAGTCTTGCGGAAACGCGACCGTCGCGAAGTTGAAGTCTATAGCATCGGAGGCGTCGTCGAGAGACTTTGACCAGGTGTAGCCGGCAAAACCGCTCAGGCCATTCCAGTTTTTCGTCCGCAAGGTAGCCTGTAAAGCGTGATAGGAAGAAGCGCTGACGGTCGCGAACTCGTCGACCGCTCCATATTGCGGAAATACCGTGCGATCGCCATTGACGTCGGGCTGGTTGGCGTCGAGCAAGCGCGTAAGGCGCGTGCCTTTGCTCCCGACATAGCCGAGTTGGAGAGCGAAGTCCGGACCGACTTGCTGCTCGACGTTGAGATTCCAGTTTTGGACGTAGGGCGTCGCGAGGTTTCTCGGCGTCATGAAGATGTTGGCGACATCCGGGGGATAGGGTGTACCCGGAGGCGTAAAGACTGGATCTGAGGTCAGGCCGCTAAAAGCGTTCGAGTCGAAGTTCAGAGGGACGACGGCTTGTGGCCCGATTGGATTGGTTACGAGTCCGGCCGACGACGTGAAGTTGGCGATGAGTAAATCCTGGGGGATGTAGTCGTAGTACACGCCGTAGGATCCGCGGAGAATGGTGGAGGTTCGGACACTCCAGGCAAAACCTAACCGCGGGCCGAAGTTGTTCAAGTCACGCTTGTAAGCGCCACTGACGCCGTCGGTGCCTACCATTGCGAGTTGCCCGTCGCGTCCGAGATTCGAGAGAAGGTTGTGCTCTTCGCTCAGTGGGCCAAAGTATTCCCAGCGCAGGCCGAGGTTGAGAGTGAAGGTGGGGCGCACCCGGAAATCGTCTTGCGCGAAGAAGCTGAGGCCGTTGTTGAAGGTGTTGCGGTTGGTGTTTCCGGTGTTAGCAAGAGTAAATGAGTTCCCGAGGTAGTAATTCGCCAGGACCACCGAACCGGCATCGTCACAGGAGGCGGGCGGTACCGGGAGCGCGCACAGGTCGAGGCTGGAACTATCGGGGCTGAAGGTGATGAGGCCGCGTTCGAGGTTGTCGTTGAAGTTCCTGATGGCGGCGCGGCGAAATTCTCCGCCGAATTTCAGCGTGTGGCGACCGTGGATCCATGTGAAGTTGTCGAGGAATTGAAAACTCTGGCTAGTACGTCCGCGAGGAATGCTGAAGGCAGTGGCGCCGAGGTTTTCGAAGACGCCTCCGAAATCAATTTCTGGGAGGCTGAGCTTGCCAGTACCGAAATCAATGCCGAGAGAATTCGGGTCGAAGTTGGCATCGCGCGAATTGAACGACGTGCGATAGCGGCTGTATCCGAAGCGCACTTCGTTGATGCCGGAAGGGCCCAAAGTAGAGAGCAGGCTGAGGGAGACCAACTGGACTCGGGTTGGCGAGGTTTGGGCGAAATTCGCGATGCGGGAACCTGCGCCGAAGCCTAGGCCTCCGAGCGGGAAGACTTGCTCGCTGCGCGCGAACGCGTAACGTCCATTCAGCGATTGGGAAGAACTGAACTGGTGATCGATCTTGGCGATAAAGCTGTCGACGTCGTTCTTGTCGGCGACGTGGCCGGGCAAATTCCCGGTGGCCGACGTGGGATAAAAGCCGAGGATCGACGTGAGGGCGGAACTCGGAGTGACGCCGTTGCCCGAGGCCAGCGCCTGCGCGTCGCTGATCTGTTGCTGCGTGGGAACGGCGAGCGCGAAGTCGGATGTTACGCGTTCGCGTTGCCCTTCGTAGGCGCCGAAAAAGAACGTTCTGTCCGCGATAATGGGACCGCCAAGAGATGCTCCGAAATTGTTGTTGCGGAAGGGACTCTTCCGGGCGGGCAGACCGGTGTCAGGGTCGATGGCACGATTGAAGTAGTTGCGGGCATCCAGCCCATCGTTGCGGAGAAATTCGAACGCTGAGCCGTGAATCTGGTTGGTGCCGGAACGGCTAATGATGTTGACAACGGATCCGCTGTTGCGGCCGTATTCGGCGGCGAAGTGGGATTGCAGATTGAATTCCTGGATCGCGTCGATGGGTAAGAGGGAAGCTGGAGCTCCACCAATGCCGGTCTGGTTGAAGGCGGAGTTGTTGAAGAACGGGTCGTTGTTGTCGGTACCGTCGAGCGTGTAGTTGTTTGACCGGTCGCGATTGCCGTTAATCGTGAACTGACCGAAGCCGCTCTGAATCGCGGCGACGCCGGAAGGCTCAACGGTGGCGCCCGGAACGAGGGCCACGAGTTTTCCGAAGTCACGACCGTTCAGCGGAAGTTCGGTGACCAGTTTGCGGTCTACGATTTCACCTAGCACGTCGCGTTCGGCATCGACAATGGGAGCGGCTTCCGTCACCGTGAGCGCTTCCACATGCTTCTGGATATCGGTTACGTCGAAGTCCGCCGTGGTATCCAGGCCAACGTTTACAACGACATTTTGTGCCACTGGCGACAGTCCGGTAGCCTCTGCCATTACCGAGTACACCCCAGCGGGCAGCTCGGCGAGTACATAGCTGCCGTCTTCCCCGGTCTTGGTTTCGCGCGACAGTCCGGTTGCGTTGTTTTTGGCAGTGACTTTGGCACCCGCTAGCAGGGCGCCGCTGGCGTCTTTTACGCTGCCGCGGATCGAGCCGCGGAAACTTTGGGCGAACAACAATGCGGGAATCAGCACGACTGCGAACACCGTTATCCAGGGTGATGAGAACGGTCGGAAGGTGCGCATGAACGGGTTCCTCCTGAACATCTTGAAACGGTCTGGCTGGCGAAAATTAAGATTTAGAGATGCTGTCCGGCTTGTGCCGGGTTCTTAGAGTTGCAGTCGCGCAGCGTGCCGTCGCGTCGACCTCGCCAAAATAGCGTCTGTGGTTCTCGTTCCTTCTGCCGGCTGAGGGCGAGACGCCCTCAGGACTGCCGCCGAGACGGCGGCGCTACTTGTGTGGCAGCCTACTTGCGCGAGACCGTGAACTTTACCGGCGGCTTTATGTCATAGGTCGCTGCGAAGCTTCCCTGATTAACCGCTAGCGCGAAGCGTCCCCTCGAATCTATATAAATCAGTGGCGTCTTGAGTGGTACGTCGCTGAAGGTCTTGACGAACTTTAGATCGATCTTCTTATCACCCAGCATGAGGGGGACGCTGTCGCCACGCTGGTAGCCGAGTTTAAGGAATGTTTCGGCATCGACGTTGGTAACCAGGTTGCCGAAGGGGCCGTCGGTAGCGATGACCTCTCCGTGCAGGCCTTTGTTGTCGACGGTGGGAGGCTCGAGATCGAGGCGGACCAGCGATTTCAGGTCGAGCGCTGGACCGACTTCGTTCCAATCGTCGCCGCGGGCGACGTGCGCGCCGGCCGGAGAGAAAATGTCGCGGCCGTGAAAGGTAGAGGAGAGCGCCTTGCCGATCATCCAGGAAGGGTTGGTGATTTCGCGGGCGGCTTCCATGCCATCGCGGTCGGCCACGAGGGTGATCAGGCCGTTGTCGGGCAGGACGAAATACTGGCCGCGCTTGGATTTGATAACGACGGCTTTGCGGGTGCTGCCTACGCCAGGGTCGATCACAACGACGAAGACGGTGCCGGCAGGGAAGTAGGGCGCCGCGCCGTAGAGGAAGCGGGCACCGTCAAGGATGGAGAAGGGCGTGACCTGGTGCGAGAGATCGACGATGCGCACATCAGGCAGGATGGAATACATGACCCCTTTGCAGATGGGGACGGAGTCGTCGACCGTGCCGAAGTCGGTCATGAAGATGATGGTGGGGGGATATTTTTGAGTGGCGGACGGCTGCGCGACGGCGAGCGAGCCAAAAAGAATGAGAGCAATCAGAGCGGGGAAGAACTTTTGCCGGGCAACTGCTGCGGTCTTCATAGAGAGATTGTGGTCTCCAGGAAAAGTCTAGTATTTTACTTGAGTTTTACGACCTGAAGGTGCGTTTATGGCATCTCCGTGAGACTTCGTCGTGAAACTCTGCTTCATTTCAGTAAGGTCGGTATTGTACCGAAAGATCGGAGCGCCGCGCGGGGGGGAATTGTGTTGAGAATTCCTCAGGAGGCCGGTGGTCATGTTAAGTGACACGGGCCCCCTTCGGCTGCGCTCAGGGCAGGCTTTCGACTGCGTTCGGCTACGCCATCACTCCGCTCAGGGTGACAGGGGTTGAGGAGGATCCATAAGGGCGCACTGCAGGGTTGAGCGCGTCCCGTCTATAATCTACGAGCCTTACTCTATGTGAACGACGTCTGACTTCCAGGAGGCTTTGCATGTCCGGTTCGATTCCCGAGAAGTACACCGATCTGTTTCAAAAGCGAGCTTTCGCAAATCTTGGAACGCTGATGCCCGACGGCAGACCACAGGTCACGCCCGTCTGGGTGGACTATGACGGAGAACATGTCCTATTTAATTCAGCGAAAGGACGGCAGAAGGATCGGAACGTGCGGCGGGATCCTCGCGTTTCGCTGGCCATCGTGGACCCTGAGAATCCGTACCGATATCTGGAGATTCGAGGGAAGGTTGTCGAGATTACGGAGCAGGGCGCGGATGCTCACATCGATAAGCTGGCGAAGAAATACCTGGGCGTGGACAAGTATCCGTATGCGCAGGCGAGCGAAGTGCGGGTGATTTACAAGATCAAGCCTGAGCACACGACCACGATGGGCTAGACGGCCGGAGAGACGCTCATTCCTTCCTACAATTTGTGCCTGCTGGGATTTGGCAACGTGAACCGAGCGCTGGTGCGCTTGCTCCTGGATCGCGACTCTGAGTTGCGCGGGCGTGGCATCGCGTGGCGGATCACTGGTGTGGCGTCGCGTAGGCTGGGCTGGATTGCCGACGCCGGCGGGATCGATCTTGACCTGCTTGGTCGTGAACAGGCAGTGGTATCCGGAGACTTCCCAGAGGCGACACGAAGGAATAGTGATGTCGGCGAGTGGCTGGCAACGGCGCGCGCGGACGTGCTGTTTGAGGCGACTTCCCTGAATGTTGAGAACGGCCAGCCGGCGGTCGATCACTTGCGCGCGGCGTTGGAGCACGGCGCGCACGCCATCACAGCCAACAAGGGGCCGATTGTCCACGCGTACCGTGAATTGCAACAGCTGGCGCGCACACACGGTAAACGACTCCTGTTTGAATCGACTGTGCTCGATGGGATTCCCATCTTCTCGCTGTTTCAGGAAAATCTGCCTGCGATCCAACTGAAGGGATTCCGCGGAATTCTGAATTCCACTACCAACGTAATTCTGGGTGGGATGGAAGAGGGGCTGAGCTTCGATGCCGCGTTGCGGCGGGCCCAGGAACTTGGCGTGGCGGAGACGGACGCGCGCCATGACATCGAAGGCTGGGATGCGGCGGTCAAAGTAACCGCGCTCGTGGTCGTACTGATGGGCGAATCGCTCCGCCCCGCCGATGTGCAGCGCGAAGGAATCGGAAAGCTGACCGGCGACGAGGTTCGCGCTGCGCGTGCGGCGGGGACTCCGTATAAATTGGTTTGCAGCGCGCGGCGGACGACAAACGGGATCCTGGCGCGGGTGACGCCGGAACGCGTGCCGCTGAACGATCCGCTGGCCTGGGTCGCGGGAACTTCGTCCATCGTGTATTTTGAGACGGATATCTTTCCCGGACTTTGCATTACCGAGGTAAATCCGGGGGTCTACGCGACTGCTTACGGAATGCTGGCGGATTTCATTCGCACGGTTCAATCGTAGCGGCCGGTTGGCCCGCACGACGAGTCGCTACCGCAAGCGTTGACCGTTGTCGTGAACTTGTGGGCGCAACTTGAGGGGGCGCTATGTTTTGGCCGGAGAACTTCTTGGCCCACCATCGAAAGGTTGCGGGATTTACCCCTGTTTTCAAGGAAAATTTATGCCGACGACACAAGACGAACTTGCCACTGCCCTCGATTTGACCTGGATACGGTCCCAATTTCCTTCGTTCGCCGAAAAAGTGAACGGCCACCCGGCTGCTTACTTCGACGGGCCCGGAGGAACACAGGTGCCGCAGCGCGTGATTGATGCGATCAGCGACTACCTGAAGCATGCGAATGCGAATACCTGCGGCGCGTATTTGACCAGCCGGCGTACGAATCAGGTGATTGCGGACGCTCGGGTAGCAATGGCGGATTTCTTCGGTTGTGACGCTGATGAAGTTGTCTTTGGCTTCAACATGACTTCGCTGACCTTCGCGGTGAGCCGGACGATCGGGCGAGAGTTAAAGGCAGGCGATGAGATCGTGCTTACCCTGCTCGATCATGACGCGAATTTCTCGACGTGGAATGCGCTGGAAGAGCATGGGGTCGTTATTCGGCGGGTGGCGTTCCGGGAGGGAGATTGCACCCTCGATATGCAGGATCTGGCGCGGCAGATCAATGGTCGCACGAAGGTGGTTGCCGTCGGGTATGCATCGAACGCGGTGGGCACGATCAATGACGTGAAGGAAGTGGTTCGGATGGCGCATTCGGTAGGAGCGATTGCCTATATCGACGCAGTGCACTATGCGCCGCATGGTCCCATAGATGTGCGTGATCTCGATTGCGATTTTCTAGTGTGCTCGAGCTACAAATTTTTCGGGCCGCACATGGGCGTGCTTTATGGGAAGCGCGCGCATTTGAAGCAGCTTCAACCTTACAAGGTGCGCGCTAACACAAATGAGATTCCTAATTGTTGGGAGTGGGGGACGCTGAACCACGAATGCATCGCGGGGATCACGGCTTGCGTGGAGTACATCGCGAGCCTTGGGCGCAAGGTGAATACAGGGGTGACGTCGCGACGGGCGGCGATTCTCGCGGCCTACGGCGAAATCGTGAAGTATGAACGCGGACTGTGCGAACGGCTGGTGCAAGGACTGGCGTCGATGCCGAAGGTGAAGATTTATGGAATCACGGATCGCGCGAAGTTTCACCATCGTTGTCCGACGATTGCGTTGCGAGCGAAGGGCCACACTCCTTTAGAGTTGGCGACGAAGCTCGGGGATCGCGGGTTCTTTACCTGGGATGGAAACTACTATGCGCTGAATCTGACCGAGCAGCTTGACGTCGAAAAGGACGGCGGATTTCTGCGAATTGGATTGTTCCATTACAACACGGTCGAGGAAGTGGATCGGTTGCTGGGGGCGCTGCGGGAGATTGTGGCGGAGTAGCGTTTCGAGTTCCAGGTTGCCGAGGGCGAGGACGCCCTCGGGACTGCCGGCGGGACGCCGGCGCTACAAAAGTCGCCTACGGCGTCAGAGTTACACCGTGGCCGAGTACGATTATGTAGATAAGGGCCGAGACTGCCGCAGTGCATATCCAGCGGTAACTCCGTTCGATTGATTCACGCGAATAGCGCGGGGCGGTCTTCTTCGGCACGTAGTATCGAAACCATAGCAGACCGCTGTGGGCTCCCGCAGTGGCCGGCAGCGCGGATTGCCACACCAGTGATTTAGAAATCGGGTTCAATAGCCCGGCTAGCCCCACAATCACGATCGCGGAGATGTAGGGAAGGAGACTGAGTTTGCGCAAGCGAGCGGAGTCTTCCAGCCGTACTCCGAGATCGCGCACGTAGCCTTGCCCCACCAGAACCACCGAGATGTAATACGTCGCAACCCCAACCGTGAATAGCACAAGCCTCCACACCCAGTGGGGCTGCATACCCTCAATTACTCTTGCCCAGTCGCCAAAGTCGCTGATGCCGGAGAAGAAGAAGTATCCGGTGCCGTCGAACAGGTTGAACGCCATGCTGATGAGAAGGAAGTAGCGGGTAGTGATCGATAGCTTACGCGCGCCTCGCAATACGGCGTAGAACCCGATGCCCGCTGCGAGGTTTACCAAGGTTCCGCCGGCAGCGACCAGCTTTGAATCGGTTTCACTGGACCATGCAACAGCGGTCAGCAGTCCGGACTTCGTGCCGGTCGCCAGTGCGATCGCGGCGTGGCCGACGCCCTCGTGAAGTATGGATGCGAGCATCGCGGCCAAGGTGCTGATCGCGCAGAGGGTGAGCGTGTCGTCGGAAGTGAGATCACGGCGATTCATGGATGGGGCGACGGGGTCATCTCAGCGAAAAGCGTTTACCAACTGGGACCGCGGCTAAAGCCGCTCCGCATTTGTCGAATTTGGCGGCACCTCTGAAGGCGTGCCCTGATACGAACCTTGAAGGGCCTCGGTTTTAGTCTCTGCAATGTGATCTGCCACATACCCAGGGTGATTGGCGAAGTTACTCGGTTGAAGCTTTATGTGACGACTCAGGCTCGTCGAAATTCCTCTACTGCTCCTGATTTCGCCATCACTACTACACTTGTCATTCCGACAAAGAGACCGTGTTCTACGATGCCGGGCATATCGCTCAAGGTGCGCGCGAGGGCAGGTGGATCGGGGATCTCGCCGAAGTGGCAGTCGAGGATATGATGGCCCTCGTCGGTGACGTAGGGCTTGCCGTCGTTGCCTTGGCGTTGTACGACCTGCGCGCCGAGGTCGGAAATCCGCTTCGCGATTAGCGACTCGGCAAACGCGATGACTTCAATAGGGAGAGGGAACTTCCCCAAGACCGGCACCTGCTTGGAGGCGTCTGTGACGATGACTAGCTGCCTGGAGGCGAAGGCGACGATTTTTTCGCGCAACATGGCGCCACCTCCGCCCTTGATGAGATTAAGGGCGGGGTCGAATTCGTCGGCGCCATCGATGGTGACATCGATCTGCTGGGCATCCTCGAAAGTGATCAGTGGAATTCCGACTTGGGTGGCGAGGTCGCGCGACGCGATCGAGCTCGGGATGCCGCGGATTTTCATGCCTTCGCGAACGCGGTCGCCCAACATGCGAATGGCGAAATTTGCAGTGGAACCGGTGCCCAATCCTACGATCTGGCCGTTGTGCACATACTTCAAGCTGGCGCGCGCAGCCGCTTGCTTTTCCGCATCATTAGCCATGAATTAACGAAGCCCCATTTCGATGTAGAGGAGATATCCGCCCAGTCCCAAACCGAAGATGGTCGTCAGGACTGCGACTAAGTCGATGACGAAGCCGGCTGGCTCGAAAGTTCCGCTGTCGAGTTGTTCACGTGTCTGGCGATAGCGAAGGAGACCTGCGACCGTGAGCACGACTCCCGCCAGAATCGCAAGCAATCCGAACCAAACCGAAAGGCCGCTGGTGCGGACGTCGCTGCCTTGCAGCACGGTGAATTGTCGGATCGCGATCGAGAAGCGCCCGATGGCGAAGCCGAAAACGACGACCGCGACTCCGGTGCGCACCCAGGCAAGGAACGTCCGTTCGTTGGCGAGGTGATCGCGAGCTCGATTGGCGTTGTCAGGCATGCCGGCGGAGACGCCGGATGATTATTCCACAGCTTTCTGGATCAAAGTGGCTGCGCCTGCAAGATTCTGCAGGAACTCGCGCGGGAAGCCGTGGCGGCGCTGCAGATATTCCGCGCTGTTGTGCGTGATCCAGACTTTGCCTTTCGGGTCTTCCCAGACCAGGGCTTTCAGCGGGAGATCGATCGCCAACGTGGGCGCGGCCAACATCGGAGGCGTTCCGCCGAGTGGGTTGCCGAAGATTAGTACTTGAGTAGGACGCATCTCCATACCGACTTTCGCAGCTTCGCCGCTGTGATCGATGCGGGCGAAGATGGTCATGCCCTTTTGGCGGAGGAGGGTTTCGAGGCGTTGCAGGGTGTCGGCTACGGAGTAAGAGCTGGAGATGTGGATGAGGCCTTCTTTGGCTTCGGGCATCGGATGCTCCCTTGAAGGCATTAGAACCGTTGGGGCGTTAGGCGGTCGCAAATCTTCATTGCCCAGTCGCAGCAAACGCAAGGTCCCTCGACGGCGCTCGGCTGGCGCCTCACTCCGCTCGGGATGACAGAACTATGGCGGTTTCGCGACGGATGCCTCGGTTACGGGCAATTGCACGCCATTAACATTTTGCCCAAGAGCTCTTTGAGGATTTTGCCGGCAACGGTCGCTGTAAGGTCCGAGACATCACGGCTCGGGTTGTACTCGACGATGTCGGCGCCAACGATGGTGGCGGTGATGGAATGCAGGTGCTCGAGAACTTCGCGCACCGACATGCCGCCCGGTTCGCGATGCGAAACGCCGGGGGCGAAGGCTGGGTCGAGCACGTCCATGTCGAAGGAGACATAGACCGGGCACCAGGTCTTCACTTCTTCGAGGGCGCGCTTGCGGCCGATCTCGTAAACCTCGACGCCGAAACGAGCGACTTGCTTCTTCTGGGCGGGATTCATGGTGCGGATGCCGACCTGGATGAGTCGCTTGGCCAGTTTTTCTTCCATGATGCGCGCGAAGGGCGAGGCGTGGGAGTGGCGATTGCCCTGGAAGTCGTCGTAGAGATCGGGGTGTGCGTCGAAATGGATGATGGTCAGATCTTTGAAATAACGTCCAAACGCACGCACGATGGGATAGGTGATGGAGTGGTCACCCCCGAGACAGATTGGGCGCTGGCGCTTTGCAAGGAGTGCCTCGACAGAGTTTTCGATTTCGGGGAATGCGTCCTTCTGCGGGAGCTTGAGGTCGCCCGCGTCTTCATAGGCTCCTTCCGCACCAATATCAACGCCCAATTCCGACCACATGTTGGAGGCATCGCAACGCAGTGCGTCGCGGATAAAGGGTGGGGCTGCGGCTGATCCGCGTTTGTACGAAGAGTTTTCGTCGAGCGGAACACCCAGCAACGTGGGTGCTCCCCAGGGTCCTTTGCCGCTTGCAGTGCTCGTCATGGGCACGCCTCAGGGAAAATACCTTACACCTTTTGGGAGGTCGGTTGACAGGCGACAGATTACAGGTCACAGGTTTTAGGTTTTCGCGCTTCGTTGGTGGACGGACGGGCGTCTCGTCCGTCCGGCGGGCGGGGACGCCCGCCACTCCATCGGGCAGTTGCTCGGTGCTCGAAGCTTACCGCTCGCAGCTTAGAAACAAGTCGGCGCCGACCGCACCTATGCGGTTGGCGCCTTCTTGCTTACTGCACTTCGTTGCCCTGCGCGCTAGTCCCTTCCCTCGAAGTTGAACAGATCCATCATGTCGCCGATGGCTGGACTGTTCAGCGGGACGTAGGGATTGCTGCGGCTGGCTCGTGGGTTGGGAAAGTTGTCGCGGCTGCGACTGGTCAGGGGCGACAGTTTCCAGTTGGCCTCGATGAACTTCAGGATCGAGACGTGATCGGTGTAGGCGTGCGAGATGTGGCCGGGGCGCGTAGGGAGAAACGACGATCGTCGGAATACGAGTGCCGTCACCGAAGAAGTCGAGCGGCTGAATGTATCCCGAGTCGTAGTAGCCGCCGCCTTCGTCGAAGGTCACGATGATGGCGGTGCTGGCCCAGAGTTTCGGATTGGCTTTTACGCCGTCGACGATCTTCTTCACGAAGCCTTCGAACAGGTTCAGCTTCGAAGACGCCGGGTGACCATCGAGCCAACCATCGGCTTCACGAACGAGACCGCCGGCAGCGTGCCCTTCTGGATGTCAGCGTAGAGATCCGTCGTGTCCTGATTGTGAGAGCGTCCGGACGCGCTCGTCATGATCGAGGTCGAGTACTGGAACGGGTTGCAGATGTTGCAGTACGTGTTGTCGGCAGTGACGTAGTTGCCGTCGGGATTGGCGAGGTAGGTGCTCCACTGGTCGCCGTAATACGCCCACGAGATGTTCTTTTCGTTCAGCGCGTCGCCGATGTTGCGCAGCGTGGACGGCGGAATGGTGAACACCGTCTCGTTGGGGTTGGTGATGTCGGTGTAGGCGTTGCTGCCGTCGCCGAAGTAGCCGGGGTTGTAGTTGTTCAGGAGATAGTAGTGGCCACGTTCGCAGCGCGGATTGATCGGGGTCGGGAGGGAGCGCAAGTAGCGAACGAGTGGCTGACGCCGGCTGCGGAACTATCGGCACATTCGCTGTAGGTCCCGCCACCGGAGGACGGCGAGCCAAACGAGCCAGCGCCGTAGCCGTCTTGGGTGTACCAGTTGTTGGTGCCGGGCTGGGGGATTTGGGTTCTCGATTTCGTCTACCACGCCGGCGTTCGGGCTGCCGGCGGCGACCAGTTCGTTATGCGGAGGACGTTGGGCGTGTCCGCGGCCATCACTGAACCAGATCGCGTCGCCCGTGCCCAGCATGACGTGGTTCGCGCCGGTGCCTCCCATCACGGATTGATGGAAGTTATCGCTCATCGCGTAGTTGTCGGCGAGGGATTTCAAATAAGGTGCGTCGCCTTGCAGCACGTTGTAGAAGCCCATGGCGGTCGAGCCTTCGCCGGTGGATGTGTCGTTAAAGCCGGCAGGCTGCGTCTTGCCGTTGAAGCCGGCGCCGATCGTCGTCTCGACCCACGGCCACAAGTCGTTCTTGCATCCGTTGGGATTGTTGCGGGTCGCACGCGAGGCTTTGCAGTCGAATTGCTGCCACATCTGGTAGAAGCGGTGGACCGGGCTGTTGTCGTAGGCGTCGTACGGATGTGTCGATGAGGTTATCTGGAACGGGCCGTTGGGCAGTTTGTCGGCATTAGGGATACGGGTGTCGAGCGCTCCATGCGCGAGGCCGGTGCCGCCCGTCGTCATATAGACGTAGTAGTCATCGGACAGGCCGTTTTCAAATGCTTTGGCGGTGGCCACGTCGGGGAAAGGAGCACTTGCGTATCCGCCTGCAAGAGCCGGTGGCAGGATGGAGTAGCGCATGTTGCCGGAGGGACTGAGACGGTAGCCGTCATCACTGTCATCGATGGCGGACGACTGGGCGGCCAGAGCAAAGTTCGGTCCAGGCGTGCCATCTTCATTCACAATGCCTTTGGAAAGCAGGTTGTCGACGCTCTCTCCCTGCTTCGGCTTGTAGGTGGCGAAGACGTGATCGAAGGTGCGGTTCTCGCCGATGATGACGATCACATGCTGAATGGGGGTTCTGGTTTGCCGGGAGTGGTCCTCGGCAGCGGCGATGACGGGTGAAATCAGTTGTACAAGCAGAGTCGCGATGCCCGTGACAGCCGCCACGCGCGATTTGAGAGACACAAGTTGCCCTGACACCATTTCACTATCCCTCCTTTGAAGGTAGAGGCAGGGTAGCTAGGGTTTATTTCGCGTCCGTAAAAACACTGTCAAGTGTTTGTGAAAAGTTTTCCAGAGGGCTGGGAACTTCAAACAGGCCACACTTTCGGAGGGTGCAGTGCGTCTTCTTGCTGCGATCATTTCTTCGGTTAAACTCTAGGGCACCTCGGTTTCGGAGCACGGCTGTAACTCTGGTCGTGCTGCTTGCCATAGCTCAAGCGCGCAGCCCGAAGCGTTCCATGACGATTGAAACTACTTTTTATCGCGATCTGGCTTACGTTTTCGGCGCTGCCGTCGTGGGTGGGGCCGTGGCCCGCGTGCTGCGCCAGCCGCTGATCCTGGGATACGTACTCGGTGGAATTCTGGTTGGTCCCTTTACGCCCGGGATCAGGATCACCGATGTTCACGAGTTCGAATTATTGGCGGAGGTCGGAGTCATCCTGCTGATGTATTCCATCGGTCTGGAATTCTCCTTCCGCGATCTGTTGCGCGTGAAGTGGGTCGCGATCGTGGGCGGGCCATTGGGAATCTTCCTGTCCCTGGGGTTGGGCGTTGGAGTCGGCTCGCTGCTGGGATGGAGTTGGCAGCAGGGAGTGGCGGTCGGCGCGATTATCTCGGTCGCGAGCACGATGGTGCTGTCGCGGTTTCTGACTGAACGCGGCGAACTTAAGTCGGAGCAGGGGCAGGTCATGATCGGGATCACGCTGGTGGAAGATCTGGCGGTGGTCGTCCTGACGATTCTCTTGCCTTCGCTGGGCGACCTGAGTCGAAGCAAATTGCTGGCACTTGGGATCGCGCTCGGCAAAGCGGTGCTTATTCTCATTCCCATTACGCTGGTCGCGCACAAGTTGATTCCCCGCCTGATGCGGCGAGTGGTGAAGGCCGCCAATCCCGGAATTTTTTGTTCTAGTCGCACTCGCGCTAGGTTTTTTGACAGCTGCCTTGACGCAAGCGGTGGGGCTGTCGCTGGCTCTGGGTGCGTTCCTGGCTGGGTTGCTGGTCAGCGAGTCGGAAGCAGCCCACGAAACCATGGAGCGTCTGGCGCCACTACGGGATGCATTCGTGGCGTTGTTCTTCGTGACGATGGGGATTCTGGTGGATCCGCGCGTGCTGATTTCGAAGCCCTCGCTGTTGTTCGTGATCGTGGGGATGGTGGTGGTCGGCAAGTTTGTGATCTGGGCGGTGGTGGTGAAGTTGTTCCGCTATCCGACCAGTACTGCGCTGATGGCTGGGCTCGGGCTGACGCAGATTGGAGAATTTTCCTACGTGCTGGTGCGGGTGGCGCGCGATGCGCACATCGTGGGCGACGATATGTACAACGCCGTGCTGGCAGCTTCGGTGTTTACGATCTTGATCAACGGGCTGCTGCTGCGGTTTGTTCCTGATCGGATTGCGGCGCGCCAGGCGGAGGGGCGACTAGACGCCGGGCCAATGCATAGGTCCTTCGCTGCGCTCAGGATGACAAGTTGGTAAGAGATTGTAGTTGGCCTTAGACGCCATCGTGATTGACTACGTTCCCTTCAGTATTCATTCCGCTACATCGGCTGCGATTTTTGGGAGTACTGCGCGCAGGAGTGCTTCGAACTGGCCGCGAACTTTTTCTCCGGTTTCCATGACTTCCTGATGTGACAGCGCCTGGTCGAGAATTCCGGCGGCCATGTTGGTCACGCATGATATGGCGAGAACTTTAATCCCCATGTGACGTGCCGCGATGACTTCGGCGACCGTCGACATTCCTACCAGGTCTGCTCCAATCGTTCGCAGGTAACGGATTTCTGCCGGCGTCTCGTAGCTCGGGCCTAGGAGCGCGGCATAGACGCCGTCTTCGAGCGAGCAGTCCGAGTTTGGCGGCTTCTTCCTGCGCGGCTTTGCCGTAGGCTCTTGTGTAAGCGTGCGTCATGTCGGGGAAGCGGACGCCGAAGCGATCATCGTTCGGGCCGACCAGCGGATTATCTCCTTGCAGATTGATGTGGTCCTTGATGAGCACCAGGGCGCCCTGCTGATATTTCAGGTTGATGCCGCCGGCGGCGTTCGTGAGGATGACGGCGCGCACGCCCATGCGTCCGAACACGCGGATGGGGAATGCAACTTCCTCGGCCGAATATCCCTCGTAGAGATGAACCCGGCCTTGCATGGCTGCAACTGGAAATGCGTCTGCCTTACCGATGACCATCTGGCCGGCGTGGCCGATGGCTGTGGAACGCGGGAACGCGGGGATCTGCGAGTAGGGGACGCGGGTTGCGTCGGCGAGCGAATCGGCGAATGCGCCCAGGCCGGAGCCGAGGATCAGGCCGATCTTGGGACGCAGCGCGGTTTGGGAAAGAATGAATTGGGCGGCGGAGTCGGCGCGTTGGTAGAGGTCGGTCATAGATCAGGTCTCAGGTATCAGGTCTCGGGTCTCAAGTCTCGGGTCTCAGGTCTCGGGTCTCAGGTCTTGTTCGTAGGCCGTTTTGTTTCTCGAAGTCTGCGAATTGTTTTTCGAGTTGCCATTGGACGCGCGCTTTTTCGCTGCTGTCGAGAAATTTCTGGCAGGAGATCGAGCTTTTCGCAGTTCCCTGGCGGTCCGATGCGCACCCCGAAGCCGCGCGAAACCCGCTTTGCCATAGGCTTTCGCCGGGAAGGAAGCCGTGCTCGAGGCTTTGGCGGGCCATACGTTTCAGATCGAGATACGAAAAGCCGTACGTCTCGACCGCTCGCAGGTACTCCTGCGTCATGTCAGCGCGCGATACTCCCTCGTCGTCGCTGGCTAGCGCGACCGGCACTTTGTATTTGAGGTAGGTGGGGAGTGGATGGTTCGCACCTTCCACACCGAGGATTGTCGCGTTGCTGGTTAGGCAGATCTCGACCAGCACATTTTTTGCGGCCATTTCCTTCAGCAACCCGAGCGAGTCGTTCTCGCTCATAACAGACACGCCGTGGCCGATGCGTTCGGCGTGGCCCTGTTCGATCGACTTTCGAATATGGAAATGAAGGTCCTCGGGAGGGACGAGTCCAACGGCGAGTTCGCCAGCGTGCAGGCTGATGTGCACCTTGGGATAGATTTTGTGCAGATCATCCAGCATCTTCATGTGCAGGTCGAAGTCGTGGCGGGGGACATACCAGTCCTCGGGCATAACGAGATTGAGTCCGACGAAGCGTGGATCGGAATGTGCGAGTTCAAAGCCAAGCACGATTTCCGCAAAGACCATTTCCCGCGAGAGGCCGCGCAGCACTTGATACAGGTAGTGAATCGTGACCTGGCAACCGGGATCGGAATGCGGGGTGGAGCATCCGAGAATTTCCTGTTTGCGTGCTTCGTCGCGGTCGAGTTGTGCGCGCGTTGAGGCGATCACTTCCTGCAGACCGCTGCTTAGCAGGCGATCGCGCATTTTGCTGAAGTCGTCGTCCCAGCCCAGTTTGCGGCCGAGTTCAGCGGCGCTAAGTCCGTCGGCTGTGTGCATCAGTTCTAGGTATTGCAGGTGATCGCTTGCGGCCCGCGAAGCGACCTCCGCCAGTTGATTTCCGACGCTGTTGATGGTTGCGAGATTGAACTTATCGAAGGTGGCGAAGAAGTGATCGTGGCCGGAGCCTTCGGCGGGATTCCAGTTGCGCATCGACCAGGCGTCGACCAGCTGGTTATAGAGAACGTGATCGGCGTAGGCGCAACGAACTTCGGGCTTGCTGGTGTACTTTGCGCAAGATTCGTCGCAGGGCGGCGGCAGAAGCATGGAGGTGCTGCGATCGACGCAAAGGTTGTCCTGCGCGGCGTAGTCAATCCAGTTCTCGGCGTAGATGGCGCCCGTGAGATGGTTGTGGAGGTCCCCGCCCTTCGGCATGGTCTGGAGGAAGGCGAGAAGCAGGGAAGGGTTTTTTCGAATGGCGTCGAGGCGTTGCGATGTGCGCTGTTCGGCGGTCTGGGCCGACGTTGTCAGGGCGAGGGTTAGAACAGCAATGGCCAGGCGCGACTTCGGAATCACGAGCGCTTTCCTTTAGTGGAGAATTGCGCATTGTACAAGGGCCGCGGTTTCTGCGGCGAAGGCATCACGAGTGGAAGCTGAGTTTTGGCGCCGTTGCTGAATTGTGACGAGATTTCCACAGCCGACAAAAGCGATCTTCTACGGCAGTGGCTGAATTCTATTGGCTGGGAATCGTTGAAAGACGCAACATTTGAGGCGAAAGGGCTACAGCTGGCGCTGAAAGCTGCACAAAAACCGGTCATTCACCTGTGAACGGACTGCATGTTATTGAATCAAAGACAGATAAAAGGCTGCAGTTTTGATTGACTCTAAAAATAGAAGGAGTAAAAAGACACTCGTTCTTCGACACGTTCTCAAGTTTTGCCGGTTGGTGCGGCGTCCGGGGCTCAAGCGAAGTCACCTTGTTGCGGAAGCGATAAGGAAGGCAAGCAAGGGTCTATAGCAAAGCGCTGGTCGAGGAGAACAGGAACGACCGTTGAAGGCAAGATAGAGTCCCGAGGCGTTGGACTGGTTTATCCGGTTGGCGGTGAGCCCGGAGCCCGAGCTAAGATCGCGCGTTGCAACCCGCAAGGTGAGCGACGAGAGCAGGTCGGTGAGGGTCTAAAAGCGAGCTACTGGCCGAGACGAATGAGACCAACATCACCTCGGGATTCTTATTGTTTGGCCGTACGCAGAGTTCGGCAGCCTTTCAGTTCTCCCCCACGTAAAGAAGCAGTCGGCCAAACAGAACCTCCTGGACAGAGACGCGGAACGCCCCGCGTCTCTTTTTTGTTAAGTGGCCAACAGCGGAGGACTACCGACCTCCATCTCCCGCCTTTTTGGAGCTTAAGAGGTTTCGTCCGCTAAAGCGGATTCGCTCATCCAGTTTCGCTTTCCCGGCACTTACGTGCCGGGCTTTCTTGTGGCGCCGCTGACGCGGCTAGTTCGGATGTCTTGGAGTCGCCGCATCGCGATTTATGGGCCAACCAGGATCTGAAGTTTCTCTTTGGTCTGCAGACGGGTGCGAAAAATCTGGTCTTTGGCCGCGACTTCGCCTACGGCATCCACGTGAACGACATAATTCCCGCGAGACAGTGTTTCGCCGAAAGGAATTTCGAGCGAATCGACGCCCCTCTTCAGAGGGATGCGCTGATACCCGATCGCCACGGCTCGGCCGTTTTCCGGAACGGCAAGCACTACGAAAGTGAAGTCGAAATCGTCTTCGGTGTTGTTGCTGATGACAATGGACCCGTCGATCCGGTTTCCGGTCACGTGGGCGTACCGCTTCCATTCCATCACCATCGGCGGAGAGACCCGAAGCACATACGCGCGGAAGGCCTTCTGCGGTGGGTTGGAACTGTCGGTCACCGTGATCGTGAACTTATACTCGCCAGTAGTTGCGGGGCTTCCGGTAAGTAATCCATCCTCCCCGAGTTTCATCCCGGCAGGCAGGCTTCCTTGGGAGATCACGTATTTCATTGGCGGAATTCCGCCGGGTGCCTGGAACTGAAATTTGTATTGGTGCCGCGGAGATGCCTTCGGCAGGGTGACCGCATCGAGGGAGAGGTTGGTCGGGTCGGGCGCTTGCTGGGCCGAAGAGATCGCCGCTAGCACAACGGTAAGTATCAGAAAGAGGTGCAGGCCGCCCGCAGATCGTTCGCGCATCATTCGCCTTTCATCATATCGGCTCTTTGATGCAAGCGGCGGGTGGGGAGGCGTAGGTTTTGGCAGTTGCCATGCTGGCGCCAGGTTTCCCAGTTCATTGTGACATTGGCCTCTCACGCGTGTGATATGGCTCATCGACGCCTTCCCGCGAGGACGATAACCTGATAGGTTTCTGGTCGCCGGAGGCTCCGCCATGCGGGAAGCGGTCGACAGGCTATGGCCTGAGATTCAGTGGATACAAGACTCCAAATTACGCGAACATGTCGCGCTGACCTGGACCAGGGCTCTTGAACGCAGCCCGCTGAAACCCGACGATCTGAACCGGATTCCTTTCACCCTGCTGATTCCTGGTTGTCCCATTACGTTCATGGAGCACAAGCGGTGCGTGGTCCATGTTGCGCGGAAGAGCGCCGAGTCGATGAACGAATTCATGGGACGCGCTCTTCCTGTGAACGTGGATGCTGTGATCGCGGGCGCGATTCTAGCGGATGTGGGAAAACTACTGGAATACGAAATCGGTCCGGACGGAAAAGCGCGGCAAAGCGAGCGCGGGGAAGCACTGCGCCATCCGTTTACAGGGGTTGCGCTGGCGCTGGAGTGCGGGGTGCCGGACGAGGTCTGTCACATCATTGCGGCACACGCGGCAGAAGGTGATCAGGTAAAACGCACGACCGAAGCCTACATCGTGCACCACGCGGACTTCATGGCGTATTTGCCTTTCAAGAACCCGAAAAACATCCGGTTCAAACAGGGTTAGGAGGCTTTCTTGTCTGCCCCAAAACAAATGACGCCGGCGAAAGAAACGATTACCGCGAAAATGGCGCGCTGGGCCGCAGGTCTTGAATACAAGCAGCTCTCTCAAGATGCCGTCTACCAGGCGAAGCGGTTCTTGCTCGATTCTGTGGGTTGTGCGCTGGGTGGGTATCAACAGCACGACGTGAAGATTGCGCTTGCGGTACTAGATGAAATTGCGGCGCGCGGCCCGGCAACCGTTATCGGGACGGGGAAGCGCGTGGACGCGGTCTCGGCGTCGCTAGCGAACGCATTGATGATCCGCTGCATGGATTACAACGACATTTACTGGAAGCAGGACCCGTCGCACCCGTCCGACATTTTTCCGGCCGCTATGGCGGCGTGCGAACGGACGAACTCAGGAGGCAAGGAACTGATTGTTGGGTTCGTGCTGGGGCATGAGTTCGAGATGCGTTTTTGCGAAGCGGCGTTCCCCGGGATTCGGGAACGGGGCTGGCATCACGCCACACTGACGGCTTTTGTGTCACCCTTCGTCGCAGGCCGTGGATTGCGGTTGTCCTGGGAGCAGATCCAGCACGCGGTGGGCATCTCGGCGAGCCGGCACTGCACTTTAGGAGCAGTCACCGCGGGCAAGCTCACGATGATGAAGAACACCGTAGATCCGATGGCAACGCAGAGTGGCATGCTCGCGGCACTGCTGGCGGAAAAGGGATACACAGGGCCGGAGCACGTGATCGATGGGAAAGAGGGGCTGGTGCATTGTTTCGGGCCGGAATGGAAGCAGAACATCCTGACCGACGGGTTAGGGGATTCGTGGCGCATCACCCAATGTGGGATGAAGTTCTTCCCGACCGAAGCGCTGACACATGCTCCGATTTCGGCGGTGCTGGATCTGGTGAAGAAGAACGATCTGCATCCGGATCAGGTGGCGAAAGTGCAGATTCGTTCCCTGGCGCGCGCGGCCGACATCCTTTCGGATCCGAGCAAATACGATCCGCATACCAAGGAGACGGCGGACCACTCGCTGCCTTACGTCATAGCGGCGGCGCTGGTAGACCGGCAGGTGACGCCGGCCCAGTTCGAGATGGCGAAGATCATGGATCCGAAGATCCGGGAGCAGCTGAAGAAAGTGGAAGTGGTAGCCGATCCGGAAATCGAGAAAGTATTTCCGGCATTGCAGCGGGTCGTGGTGACAATTCGAACCACCGATGGGAAGGAATTCACCGAGCAACTGGACTATCCGAAAGGAGATCCGCGGAATCCGCTGACGGATCAGGAAATCGAAGAAAAATTTTCGGCGTTAGCCGACGGAGTGTTGTCTGTGAAAGCTCAAGCAAAATTGAAAGATGCGATCTGGAACCTGGACAAAGTAGATTCCATTACCAAGCTGATGGCGCTGATGAAGGGGGATGTGCGCGGCAAGAAGCCAGCCGCGAAAACGGGATCGAAGCGGCAGATGAGAATGAAAAAAGCCTAGATTCGCTCTTGAGCGGAATAGGTTGTTGAGAGAGAGAGCAAGGGCTCGGGTGGTAGTTGTTTGAGGCCGAGACGTTGATGCCTCTGACGAGAATCGCACGCGGATTTGCTGGAGAGTGAGGACTATGCCCCAGACTATTGTTGAAAAGATCGCGCAAGCGCACATGACAGAAGGCCCTTCGCGCCCGCTGCGCGCGGGGGATTTTCTGTCGATCCGGCCGCATCGGGTGATGACCCACGACAACACGTCGGCGGTGATGAGTAAGTTCAAGGGCATCGGCGCGAAGAAGGTTCACGACCCGCAGCAACTGGTGTTCGCACTCGATCACGATATCCAGAACCAGGACGAAGCGAACCAGAAGAAGTACCGCGCCATCGAGGCGTTCGGGAAGGAACAAGGAGTGGATTTCTATCCGGCAGGGTCCGGCATCGGCCACCAGCTCATGGTGGAGCGCGGGTACGTGCTGCCGGGATCGTTCGTGGTTGCCTCCGACTCGCACTCCAACATGTACGGAGCGCTCGGAGCCATCGGGACGCCCATCGTGCGGACGGATGCGGCGGCCGTGTGGGCAACGGGAGAATTTTGGTGGCAGATTCCACGCTCTGTGGAAGTGAGACTGGAAGGCAGATTGCCTGAAGGCGCGACCGGCAAAGATGTCATCATCACTTTGTGCGGGCTCTACAACCACGATGAAGTGTTGAACGCGGCTATTGAATTCACGGGGCCAGGAGTTGCGTCGCTGTCCATGGATGCGCGCCTGTCGATCTCGAATATGACGACCGAGTGGGGCCCGCTCGTGGGCTGGTTCCCGGTTGACGAAGTAACGATTGCCTATTTGCGAGGAGTTCATCAGCGCCTTCATCCCCAAGTGATCGAACGCTTCACGGAAGGCGATTTGCGCGGCTGGACGGAAAATCCTCCATCTCCGGATGCCGGAGCGACTTACGCCGCGCGCATCACGCTCGATCTTGCGCAGGTCACGCCTCATGTCTCGGGGCCCGACACTGTGCAGACCATGCAATCACTGGCCGAAATGGAACGGAAGAAAGTGGCCATCCAGAAGGCGTACCTGGTCTCGTGCGTGAATTCACGGCTGGAAGATTTGGATGCCGCCGCGAAAGTTCTGAAAGGAAAGAAGGTCGCCGCGAGCGTGCAGTTCTATCTGGGCGCAGCCAGCAAGTGGGTGCAGGAGGAAGCCGAGCGGCGAGGCATCTGGCAGACGCTGATGGATGCCGGAGCGCGTCCCCTGCCTGCGGGATGCGGGCCGTGCATTGGGCTTGGGGTGGGACTGCTGGAGAAAGGCGAAGTTGGGATTTCGGCGACTAATCGTAATTTCAAGGGGCGCATGGGGTCGCGCGATGCCCAATGCTACCTGGCAAGTCCGGAGGTAGTGGCCTCGTCGGCGGTGGCGGGGTACATTCGTGGTCCTCGAGAATTCGCTGATCGCCATCCTGAGAGGAAGTACGCCGAACTTGCCTCGAACGGCAGTACTGGCTCCGAGAAGGTGGAGATTCTGAAAGGATTCCCGGCCAGCGTGAAAGGCCGCCTCGTCTTCATGCCTCTGGACAACGTGAACACGGACGCGATTTACGGCAAGGATTACACCTACCGTGACGACATGACGAAAGAGATGATGGCCAAGGTCGTGATGGAAAACTACGACCCGCAATTCGCGGCGCGCACGGCTTCGGGCGACGTGATCGTGGGCGGCTTCAACTTTGGTACAGGTTCGAGCCGTGAGCAGGCGGTGACGTGTCTGAAAGCGAAGGGAATTCCGCTGGTGATCGCGGCGAGCTTCTCGCAAACCTATTTGCGCAATGCCTATAACAACGGGTTCCTGTGCGTTGAGGTTCCAGAGCTGGTGAAGGGGTTGCGGCAGCAGTTCGCGGGAGAAATCGGCGCGAAGGAGAAGACGGTCATTCCTGGGGATGAAGTTGATATCGACTTTACCTCGAGCGTGATCCACTGGCGCGGCCAGAAATTTGCATTTCCGGCACTCGGCAGCGTGCCGCAGTCGCTGGTGATTGCGGAGGGTGTGGAGAATCTGGTGGCTCGAAAGCTGGGACTGCATTGAACGTTTGTTAGTCGGCGTGCGAGGGCGGGGACGCCCTCGCGACTGCCGGCGGGACGCCGGCGCTACATAGAACCCAAGCATCCAAGGCCCGCTTCATAAGGAGAATCTGCTCTCATGGCTAAACACGCGGTGATCACGATGCCGGGCGACGGCATCGGCAACCAGGTTCTTCCCGAGTCTGTGCGTGTCCTGAAGGCTGTCGGCTTTGATGCCGAGTACATTCATGCCGACATCGGCTGGGATTGCTGGTGCGCCCAGGGCAACGCCTTGCCCGACAGGACAATTGAGCTGCTTACCAAACACAAGCTCGGTTTGTTCGGAGCGATCACGTCGAAGCCGAACAAGGCTGCGCAGGCAGAATTGAAACCTGAACTGCAAGGTAAAGGCTACGTCTACTATTCGCCGATCGTGACCATGCGGCAGAAGTTCAACCTCGACATCTGTCATGCGTCCTTGCGTGGGGTTTATAGGAAATCCTCTAAATTACATTCGCAAGCGCACCGACGGAGGTTTCGACGAGCCGCAGATCAACACCACGATTTTCCGGCAGGGCACCGAAGGCATGTACGCGGGCATCGAGTGGACCAATCCGCCGGAAATCGTGCGCAATGCGTTGAATTCGCACCCGAAATTTAAGGCGTTCGCCAATGTTCCCGGCCCTGACTTGGCTGCGAGCGTTCGTATCATCACTCGACCGGCGGCGCGGCGCATCGTGACGGCAGCTTTCGAATTCGCGAAGAAGAAAAAATTCAAGGGCGTGACCATCTGCGAAAAGCCCAACGTGGTGCGCGAGACGTCGGGCATGATGGAGGAGACTGCGAAGGAAGTGCAGAAGAGCTATCCCGATATTCAGTTGTGGTCGACCAATATCGACGCGCAGCTGATGTGGCTGAACAAGAATCCTGAGGACTACAACGTTATCGTCGCGTCCAATCTGTTTGGGGACATTCTTTCCGACGCTTTCGCCGGGTTGGTCGGCGGACTTGGGTTCGCTGCCTCAGGGAACATTGGGGATACCGTCGCGGTATTCGAGCCGACGCATGGGTCTGCGCCCAAGTATGCGGAGCTCAACCCGCCCATCGTCAATCCGATTGCCATGATTCTTTCGGCGGCCATGATGGTGGAGCACGTGGGCGAGAATGACAAAGCGGAGCGCATCCGAAACGCTGTGGCGGCAGTGGTGAAGGAAGGCAAAGTTCGCACCTACGACATGATGCGCATTCCGGGTGGTGCGAAGTCGATCAGCCTGGGAGCGGCATCCACCGGGCAGATGACCGACGCAATTCTGGCCAAGCTCTAGGAACCACGAAGGGCACGGCGTTTTCACCGGGGAAATGCCGTACGATGAGATTTCCCGAAGAAGGACGGCGAGGCTAGCTGGCGCGGCGACGTCCACGACGAAAGCGTCTTTACGACGCGTAGGGTGACAGCATTTTTATAAAGCTTCATGACTCCGACAACGACACCCCATTCTGCTGAGGCTGGCCATACCGGGAAGGATGTCCGCTCGGACCTCCACGTAGCCGTCGAGCCGCGCGATGGAGGCGGAATTGAGCTGGGCCTCGAGTCGCGAGTCGCTCCTTACTATGGCGAGGCGATCCTGGCACAGGCTCGGCAGGTTCTCGAAAGTCTTGGCGTCCACAATGCGAAGGTCTCGATTCACGACGAAGGAGCGCTGCCGTATGTAATCGCGGCGCGCATCGAGACCGCCGTCCGCCGCGCGGGTTTAGCGAACGCCAACAAGGCACTCCCGGAGAAGGTAACGCTCTCCGCCCCGTCCCCCAAGGATCGTCTGCGCCGTTCGCGTCTTTACCTTCCCGGCACAGAACCCAAGTATGCGATCAATGCCCGCCTGCATGGTCCGGATGCGATCATCCTCGACCTTGAAGACTCGGTCCATCCTTCGGAGAAAGATGCCGCGCGAATACTTACGCGCAACACGCTGCGGGCAGTGAGCTTTGGGGATTGCGAGCGCATGGTTCGCATCAATCAGCTTCCGCTGGGGCTTGAAGATCTCGCCGAGATAATTCCTGAAGCTCCCGATCTGATTTTGATCCCGAAGGTCGAGCACCCGGGGCAGGTCACACAAGTAGACAATATGATCGGCGAGTTGAAAGTCCGGTATCAGATCAACCGGCCGATCTGGATCATGCCGATTCTTGAATCCGGGCAGGGAATTGAGAACGCTGCGGCCATTGCATCGGCCAGTGAGAATGTAGTGGCGCTGACAATCGGGCTGGAGGACTATACGGCCGACCTTGGCGTGGTGAAGACGGCGGAGGGGAAAGAATCTCTCTACGCGAGAACGCGCCTGGTCAACGCTGCACGGGCCGCGGGCGTGCAGGCGATCGACTCGGTTTACGGTGACGTCGGTGACATCGAGGGTCTCAAGCGCTGGGGAGAGAACGCGCGTTCGCTTGGTTTTGAAGGGATGGGCTGCATTCATCCTGGGCAAATCGCGGTGATTCATGCCGCCTTTGCGCCATCAGCAGCGGAGATTGAAAAAGCGGAGAAGATCGTCGGAGCGTTTGAAGAAGCTCAGCAGCGGGGCTTGGTGGTAGTGAGTTTGGGTTCGAAAATGATCGACCCACCGGTTGTACAGCGCGCTCTGAAACTGATGGCTCGGGCCAAGGCGATGGGGATAGAGTCAGTCGCCAGTCGCTAGTCGTCAGCAAGCCACACCCCCACCCAGCGGAGCTTGGATGGGGCATCCATTGTTAGGCGATGCAGATGGTATGTCGGGAGTCTGCGCGTGATTGATGTTTTGTGATTTCTCTGTGACTCGGTGGTGAAGCGGGACTCATGACTGAACGCGTCGAACTCGCCCACAATGCCGCGCAGCGCCGCGTGCCGACCATGGTGAACGGCAGGCCCCAGATTCCCTACCTGGGCGTGGGGAAGTATCAGCCACGCGGACGCAAGCAGGCTCCCGCGGTTCGTTCCAGCAAAGACTATCCGGAAAACGGCGACAAAAGGTTGCCGGATCTCGAGACTGCGCTTCGAAAGTGCGGTCTGCGGGATGGGATGGTGGTTTCGAATCATCACCACCTGCGTGACGGCGACCGGGTTGCGCTGATGATGCTGGAAGCGGCGGCCAAAATCGGCGTGAAAGACTTGCTCTGGTTTCCGAGTGCATCTTTCCCGTCGCAGAAATCGGCGATCGAATTGATGGAAAAAGGAGTGATCCATCACATCGAGGGATCGATGAACGGGCCGCTCGGCGACTACTGTACGCAGGGCAAGATGCGCGGGATGGGTGTATTGCGCTCGCATGGCGGCCGCTGGCAGGCGATTCAGGATGGAGAAGTACACATTGACGTGGCGGTTATCGCTGCACCGACCGCCGATGCATTTGGCAATGCAGACGGATCGCACGGCAAGTCTGCATGCGGCTCCCTCGGATTTGCGCTGGCCGATTCGATGTATGCAGATCACGTGATCGTGGTCAGCGACAATCTGGTGCCATTTCCCTGCGTGCCTTGGCAGATTCAGGGCAACAATGTCGACTATGTCGTCGAAGTGGACTCGATCGGTGATCCGGCGAAGATTGTTTCGGGCACGACTCAGATCACACGTTCGCCCGACCGCTTGCGCATCGCGGAATTCGTGGCGCGCTTCCTCCGAGAAGCGGGGATTATGAAGAATGGCTTCTCGTTTCAGGCCGGCGCAGGCGGAATCGCGCTGGCATTCGTCGACTACCTGCGCCGCATGATGAAAGAGGATGGCGTCAAGGCGCGCTTCGTGCGCGGAGGATCGACGAAATACTTAGTAGAGTTGCTGCAGGAAGGGCTGACCGACTACATCCTGGATGGGCAGACGTTTGATCTGGATGGTGTGAAGTCCATGGCGAGCGATCCGAGGCACGTGGCCACGTCGCCATTTACGTCCTATAACTATCACGGCAAGGGTAACTTCGCCTCGATGGTGGACGCGGTGGTTCTGGGTGCGACTGAGGTCGATGTCCACTTCAACGCCAATGTTGTCACGCATTCGGACGGGCGACTGCTCCACGGGATCGGGGGATGGCAGAATTGCCTGTTTTCCGGGTGCAGCATTCTCGCAGTGCCTTCCTTCCGCGATCGTATCCCAGTGATCGTCGATGAAGTGACAACGTTAGCTGGGCCCGGCGAGATGATCGATGTGGTCGTCACCGAGCGCGGAATCGCAATCAATCCTCTGCGTAGCGACTTGCTCGATGCGGTAAAAGGATCGAAACTGCCGGTCCGGCCGATTCAGGATATCAAGGCCGAAGTTGAGCAGATTTGCGGTGGCAAGCCAAGCAAGCCGAAACTGGGCGATCGGCCCGTCGCCGTCGTGAAGTGGGTGGATGGCACGGTGCTGGATACCGTCTGGCAGGTGGGATGAGAGCAGGTCACAGGTGTCAGGTCACGGGTGACAGGAAAACGCGCGTTGGGCTGCGGCGACTTCGGTACCCTGAGACCTGTGAGCTGTCACATGAATTTACTTCTCCACCCAAGCGACTCCGCCCCGTTGCAATTCCGGCAAGTGGTATACGAACACATCTCCTTCACGCGTGCCGCGAACTTCCTCCACGTTTCCCAAGAATGGTAGGAAGCGTACTTTCGCCTGGGTTCTCAGACGCAGGGTGACATTTTTCTGAGGAGTGGGGAACGGATTCTCGCCCCCGCGCAGGCCGCTGAAGTTCGCGAAGAAGATGTGTGGCTTACCATCTACCATAGCGATCGAAGTGGCCACGAGAGCGGACGCATTGATCTCGATTTCACCTTGGCCCCGCAGGCTGGTCAGGAAATCTTTCGCCTTTGCCGGCTCTGCGTTCTCGAGATTCGCATCCAGAGAGTTTTCGTAAGCGCGGCAGGGACAGTCGGGCATCGTGATGACGTTCGGCCCGGCGGGTAGTTGAGAAACGTTCTGGCCGGTGACCACAATGCGCGTTCCCGCGGCGGCCAGAGTTTTCAAAGCTGTCTTCTCAACGTCGCTCAATTCACGAACGTCGGGGAGCACGAGCGTCTCGCCACGAAATTCCGAAAGCGTGCGCGGGGTGACGATCTGAAATTCGCGATGCGTCTGCATCAGAAGAATCAGGCATCCGCGATAAGACGCGATGAAGTCCTTGGCCCCATAGTCTCTCGTCTTAGGGGAGAAGTAGACGCCCACCGGCTTGATGGGGCTGCGAGGGCGGTAAAACGTGGCCTGGTGCTCAGCGATCCAGGCAAAGATCTTTTTGCGCGTAGGGAGCATCATTCGAGCCCGCCATCGAATGGCCGGGGGCATCCCAGAAATTCGCGCCATCCATGATTTGCGACATGGCCAGATTCGGCATGGCATCGCGCGCAGCGACCTTCTTGTCGCCATCCCACGAGTAGTTGAGAATCCACGTGGCCTTGCCTTGGGCGAAGGCGCGGAAGGTAGTGCATGCCCACCTGGTAGCGGAACCAGTCGAGCGGCGTGCGTTCGGACGCCATGTGCCCGCCATTGCCGAATTCGTATTCGTGCGCGATCGCGTCGACAACCGGATACAAGCTGTACACGTCGGCGCCGACCCGCGTCGCTTCTTCCTCGATTCCGGGATAGATCTCGGGAATGGTCTTGATGTTCGGATTCACCGACTTGGCGGATCTTGTCGATCTCTTGCAGGAAGTCGGTGATGGTCTCGATGCGGAAGTCGACCCACTTGCGGAAGTTCGGGTCGGAGAAGTCGCCGAGCTTCACGTCGTGGCGCGCGTCGAGGCCGGTCTGCTTTTTGAAAGCTGGCGACGGTGTAATCGTCGAAGCTGGCCCAACTGTCTTCCCAGCCATCGAAGTGGGTCATCCAGTAGGGAATGTCGATGTAGATGCCGTCGATGCCGGTGGCGGCGATCTGGCGCACGCGCTCCATGTAGATCTTGCGCCACTCGGGTCGCGTAGGGGCTGATCCAGACGTCTTCGTCGCCCTTTCTGGATCCAGAACGCGGTGCCGCCGCCGAAGACCGCGGATTCTCCGGTGATCTTGCGCTGCAGCCAGTCGGGATGATCCTTGGCCAGGGTGTGCGGCGTCTGGTCGGCGTGCGCCGTGATGCACTCCGTGCCCGCGATGTAGACGAAGGCGTAGTTGCCTGCCCGGTGCGCCTTCTCGGCAACGGCGCGAATGGCCTTCAGCTTTTCGGTGGGATCGAGGAAGCTCTCGTAACGGCCCGGGATGTCGTTGTCGACTTCGATGCCGAAGACCTTTGCTGGCCGTGGCGTCGGCGACGATCTTCGTCGACGCTCTCTCGGCCGAGTCCGTAGGCGCCGATGCGGACGTAGTTGGTCCAGTTCTGGTCGGAAGGAATAGATTGCGAAAGAGCAACGGCTGCCAGCAGGAGCAAGCTGGCAGCCATCAAGGTGGGGAAGAAGCGATTCGTTCTTTTCATGCTCCGCTCAGAACTGCAGCCGTGCGCCGAACTGCATGCGGCGGTAGTTATTGGTGGTCTGGCTTCACGAGCCCGAAGCTGCCGTCGTCCGATCCCACATCTGGAAACTGGAAGCGCTGGTGATTAGCAACGTTGAACATTTCTGCACGGACTTGAAGCTGTGCACGCTCGCGAATCTTGAACTCCTTGGTAAAAGACATGTCGAAGTTGTTGACCCCCTCGCCGCGCAGATTGGAGAAGTGGCGAGGCGCGTTACCGGGAATGTTGTCGCCGGGATCGGCGAAGCATGCCTGATTGAGGTACGGCTGTCCGGTGCGTGCAGCTTCGCGGATGCTAATGCCAGTGGTTAATTGTGGGCAGACGACGTTGGGCCGCTGATTGCCATCGGTGATCCGGGACTCGGAATTGAAGATCGCAATCGGCTGTCCAGATTGAAACGTGACGAAGCTGTCAAGCGACCAGCCGCCGACGATTGCGTCGAAAATGCTGTTCATGCCATTCCCGATCCATCTTCCCCGTCCTATCGGAAGGTCAAGGATGAAGGCGGCAGTGAGTCGGTGGGTGGCATCGTTGGCGCTGATGCCGTGCTCGGCCTTCAGATTGTCGAGAAGTTGTGGATTGTCGTATTGCAGGTTGCCAATCCACGCATTGCGTCCTGCCGCGGAGTCATCCGTCGCTTTGGACAAGCGTGTAGTTGCCTTCGAAGCTGATGTAGTGGCTGGCGCGCTTCTGGAAGCGAATCTGCAGCGAGTTGTACCAGGAGGTGGCGATGAATCGGGGCAGGCCGGCAGAAACCACCGTCAAACTGGGGGTAGGGGCGCAGCAGGTTGGCTTGCGGAATCTGGTCGTTTACATACTGAGAATCGACCACATCCGCCGCATTGAAGATGGGCGCGGCCGGACAGTAAGAGGCTGGAGACGCTACGGTTGTGAAGAAACATTGAAACGGGTTGTCCACCAGAGTGCCGAGATAGTCGCCTACGGCGCTTGAGCCCGGGTCATGCGTTGGATTCATTGTGTTCACGAGCGAGTCACGGATACTTGATGGCAGGAAATTTCTCTCGCGAGTACTCACCGAAGCGCCGGCCCAGGGCAGGTGTGTGCTGCGGTTTGCCGAATAGTCTGCGGCGATCACGATCTGGCCGGGAAACAGGTGCTGCACGCCCAAGTTCCACTGGTAGATCTCGCCGCCGCGGGCGACTCCGGTGTCGAGGTCGCTGTCGTTGCTGAACCCCCAGTTGGCCAGTTTCCCGTAGGTTCGGCCTTGCGGAGGCGCAACGCCAGCCGGGAAGGGGTTGGCGAGCGTCGCATACTGCGTCACGAAGTTATCCGGTGTGAAGCGGATGGGGTCGAATTTGGAGAAGGATGGACCGGCATATTGGAAGTTGGTCGCGACGCTCGCGCCGTAGAAGACCCCGGCGCCAGCGCGGAGCACGGTATTCGGGGTGAGTTGATAACGCAAAGCCCAGGCGGGGAGCAAAGTTATTGCGATCGGTGCGGGCGTTGCGATGTCCGGAGGTCGCAAAAACGGTCGTGCCGATGATGTTGCCAATCTGTCCAAAGTCGAGCGGGGGAAGGTTAGGGTCGGTGATCCTGATTACGATCCACCGGAATGCTGAATCCTGTGCTTCCGGTGAAGTCGCTGAACTGGAGTTGGTTAGTCCGTTCGGTGTAGGGCGTGCTCCATTCGTAGCGCAGGCCAACATTGACGGTCAGTTTCGGAGTGATTTTCCAGTCATCCTGTACGTAGAAGGCGGTCTCGACCGACTTGTCCGCCACCGCGGGCACGATGTGCACCGTGGAGGAAGTGCCCGACGCAGGATCGTCATTCGCGGAATAGCCGACCAGCATGGTGGCAAACGGATTACCCTGATTGAAGGCTCCTAGGCCGCCGTTCGGGTCCTGCGTGGTGACGTCGCGGATGAAATTGAAAGCGCCGGTAGGATTGTCCGGTTGCCGGAAGTTGTTGTAGAAGACCCGCTGTTCGCCGCCAAACTTGATGGAGTGTGGTCCTCTTACCCACTGCAGCCCTGAGGAGTAGCTGATCAAGGTGTGCGCGAAGGCGGTGTCTACGCAGCATTGGTTGAACATGGAGAGAAACCCGTCCCCCACATTGATAACAGGCATTCGATCGAGTCCGTTCTGATTCAGAATGGACGGCAAGCCCACGTCTGACAGTGTCGGGAAGTGATTGCTCTGGCCGGGAGCGTGTACGCGATCAATGCTGATGCGACTGGTCCACAACGCCGTGGGCTTGATTGCCCAGTTGTACTCCGCGCTACCGTTCTGCGCGTTGGTGGTGAAAAGAACTCCGTCGCCGGAAGGGCCGAAGTCCCCGTCCCCCAAAATCGTGGGCACACTCTCGCGACTATGATTCCGGCTATAGCGGCCGCTGATCTTGTGCTTGTCCGAGATCTGGTGATCGAGCTTGACATCGAATTGCCACTGCGGACGCGTATCGAGGGTCACTGTGCGGAAATTCGGGTTGGGAAATGCAGCGCCGGACACGTTGGCATGCGGGTAGAGGTTGATGATGTTCTGGCCGATCGGATCGATCTTGCCGGCGGGAATTTTGTTGAGGACGCCACCGTCGGAGAACTGCGTGCGTGGACACACGAAGTTCGGATCCGTATTGCCGGCGCAAGGATCGTAAATGCCTGCGATATCGCTGCCGGGGACGGTGGGATCCGGTAGATTTGCGGGACTCTGCGAGAAATCCCCGCCGCGCTCCATATCGGTGGGCACGACGCCCTCGATGTTGACGGGATCCTGCTGGCGGACTTTTTCGATATCAAAGAAGAAAAAAGTACGGTTCTTCACGATCGGGCCACCGATGGCGAAGCCGTATTGATCGCGGACGTGATCGGGCTTTGGTCCGCTATTGAAGTAGTCGCGCGAGTCGAAGGCCGATCGTTGCCCGTACCACCAGCCGCTGCCGTGGAACTGGTTGGTGCCCTGCTTTAGCACGATGTTGACGACGGTGCCGCCGTTGTTGCCGAACTCGGCGGAGAAACTGTTGTTCTGAACCTTAAATTCCTGAACGATTTCAACCGAAGGCTGGTAATAGACGTTCGAGTTGCCGCCTTCACCCTGCTCGGGTGCGCTGATGGGACTACCATCGAGCGTGATTTGCGCGGTCGCGTTGCGCTGGCCGTTGGACACGAAATTCGTGCCCGACGGATAGTTGTCGTTGATGCCGGAGCCCGAGGTTTCGGTCACGCCGCCTGCGAGAAACGCCAAGCCGAAGATGCTGCGGTTGTAGAGAGGTATGTCGCGCACATATTCGTTGGTGATGTCTGTGCCGATGGCGGCGCTTTCGGTGTCGAGTTGAGGCGCCGAGGTAGTGACTTCGATAGTCGCGAGCACGCCGGGCGGTTTCAGGGCGAAGTCGATACTGGTTTGCTGATCCACCTGCAGCACAACCTGCTTGCGCTCCGCGCTTTGAAAGCCCTTTCCCTCACACTTGATGGTATAGACCGCTGGACGCAGGCCGGTGAACGTATAAAGGCCGTGGTCGTCCGTATGTGTCGTGCTGGCGATTCCTGTGCCGTCATTGGTAATCGTCACTTGCGCGTTTTGGACGACGGCTCCCGTCTGATCGGTGACGACGCCGCGGACCTGCGCGGTATAGCTGGCTTGGCCGAAGGCCATAGAAGCGGTAAGCATCAGTCCAACTACCCAAACGTGAGAGAACAGACTTCTCAGGGGACGAGGCATGGGACCCTCCCAAATTTTTTCGGAGGCATACGCGACGGTATGCTGTATAGTTACGAACGCTTACTTTTACTTTCGTTCTGAGGCAATTGTCAAGCAGCAAATTGATCCAGTATCGAACTGGGACATCTGGCGCGCGGCAGGCCCATGCGTATAGAGAACATCGATACTTGGAGCGCCGACCTGTGCCCGGGTGGCTGCTGGAGACGCGGCAGCCGAACTCTCGGCCGCAGGCCGAAACCTGTAGTTTTGTGCCCACTTCGAAAGCAATAGAAAGTAATCGTAACTTAAGTTGACGAGGTTTTTTGATGAGAGCGATCGCGGCATGGATTTTGGTTCTTACGGTTTCGGCGGCATTCGCGATGGCGCAAAGCGCGCCCCAAGATCAGATTGGCTACAAGTCCGACCCGAATGCCGACGAGAAGAAAACCCTCCTGCTGCGAGATTTCAAGCCGGTGTCGATGTTGCATGCTAGCCAACACGAAGTTCAGAAAGCGCGCTTCTACGTGATTGACGTACACAACCATGTCAACGATGCGGCTGGCATCGACGACCACATGCCGCCGCAGCGCGTGATCGAAGTCATGAACAACACCAACGTCAAGACCATTGTGATCCTCACGGGTCTGTGGGGTGACAAACTGCAGGCCGTGATCGATGAGATGGTGAAGCCCTATCCGGGCCGCTTCATGGTGTTCACACAGATCGACTGGAGCAAGATCGACGATCCGAACTTTGGTGAAGAGACGGTCGCGCAAATCAGGGACGCGGTTTCGCGCGGGGCGCGCGGATTGAAATTGCTGAAAGACCTCGGTCTGGGTGTGCGTGACAAGTCTGGAAAGCTGATCGCGGTTGACGATGCACGGCTCGACCCGGTCTGGGAAGAATGCGGCCGTTTGGGGATTCCAGTATTTATTCATACGGGAGATCCCGAAGCCTTTTTTCATCCGATCGACGCTACCAATGAGCGGTACGAGGAACTCATCAGCCATCCGGACTGGAGTTTTTATGGGCGCGACTATCCGAGTCTCGAGTCGCTGATGGAGGCGCGCAACCGAGTTTTCGCTAAACATCCCAAGACTACGTTCGTCTCGCTGCACATGGGATGGCCCGAGAATCTGAACTGGGTGCAGTCGATGCTCGACAAGTATCCCAATGTGATGGTGGAGTTTGGAGCGCGCGAAGCTGAACTTGGGCGGCAACCGCGGCGCACTCGAGACCTGTTTATGAAATATCAGGATCGGGTGATGTTTGGGACCGACAATGGAGTAACGGAAGAGATGTACCGCAATAATTTCCGCTTTCTTGAAACTGCTGACGAGTACTTCGACTACTGGGGAGCGCCGGGACAGGGACGGTTTGAGATCAGCGGACTCGCGTTGCCCGATGCAGTACTTGAGAAGATCTACCATAAGAACGCCGAAAAACTCTTTAGCCAATTCCGTCCGGCTTCGGCCGCGAAAACTACCAAGGGGGCTCAGTGAACTCGCCGTCTCTTCGTACTTGCGCATCGTTATTTGTCGCCGTCATTTTCACTCTTAGTTGCGGTTGCACCCGTTCAGAACTCAAGCCTGAGGCGAAGGGGACACCCTCGCAGCCTTCGGTAATCAAGGTGGAAGTGAACCCGGGCGGCCCTCTGGTACTTACCACCACTGCGGCGATGTTTGAAGTAGCTCCCACGGGCTACATCCAGAGCTACCTGCTGCGGGATGGGAAGCGCTTGACGCTCGATGAGCCGAAGGCGGGCGCGCCCAACGAAAGCGACTACCTCGTGCAGGACGGCAAGGAAGTCCATTTCGTGCTCGACTTCGATCAGGCGAAGGTGCTCGAGTCGATTGGGAAGCTGGGGCGTGGCAAGCACATCGAGATTCCCGCCCATCGGCTCGGACCGGGCGACGCCAACATTCAGCGGACGCTGACGTTGGAAGCGTACGACGATTTTCCCAACCTCTTGCTCTCGACCGTCGAGTACAAGAACACGGGCAATTCGGATTTCATGGTCGATCGCGCTGTGGAGCAGCGTCATCGATTCACGGCGAGCCTCGCTGATCCGAAAGCCCAACCTTGGGAAATGTGGTCGTTCCAGGGTTCGAGCTACGATTGGGGCAAAGATGATGTTTTCAAAATGACGCGCACCTCGACGCAGCCCAATCTCTTCGGAGAAGCGGTTAAAGGAGGCTATGGCGGCGGAATCCCTGTCGTCGCATTCTGGACAGCGAACGTCGGAGAGGCGATCGGACACGTAGAGACGCTTCCGCTCACGCTATCCCTTCCCGTCAAGGTCGCCGGTGACTCGCACGTCGAGGCCAGCCTCGATATTCCCGCGAAGACCACGCTTAAGCCGGGAGAATCGTTTTCTACTCCACGGAGCTTTGTGGCCGTGTACGGCGGAGATTTCTATGAGCCGCTGCGCATGTGGTCCGGCGTTTTGCAGAAAGAAGGTTGGAACCTGCCCAAGCCTTCCAGCGAAGCGTACAACGTGAGTTGGTGCGGATGGGGATATGAATTCAATGTGACTCCGGCCATGATGGAAGGAACGATTCCGAAGCTCAAAGAGATGGGTATCAAATGGGCCACGCTCGATGATCGCTGGTTCGACACGTACGGCGATTGGAACCCGCGTAGCGATACTTTTCCAGGCGACTCCATCAAGAAGATGACGGATGCCTTCCACAAGGAAGGCGAACTGGTGCAATTGTGGTGGCTGCCGCTCGGGGCGGAGGATGGCGAGGGCAAGTGGGAGTCGCACAAATACATCGTCTCGAAGGTTGTGAAGGATCATCCGGATTGGTTGATTCTCGACAAGAACGGCAAGCACGGCCGCATGACCCGTAATCTGGCGGCGTTGTGTCCTGCCGTTCCCGAAGTGCAGGCGTACTACAAGCAACTCACCGAGAAATTTATTCGCGACTGGGGATACGACGGCTCAAAGCTCGACAACATTTACTCGGTGCCCATGTGCTACAACCCGGCGCATCATCATAAGTCGCCGCAGGATTCGGTGAATGCGGTCGCCGACGTTTACAAGACAATTTTCCAAACCACGCGCTCCATCAAGCCGAATAGCGTGACGCAAAGCTGTCCGTGCGGAACGCCGCCATCTCTAGCCTGGCTGCCTTACATGGACCAGGCGGTGACTGCCGATCCGGTGGGTGCGGTGCAGGTTCGCCGCCGCGTCAAGATGTACAAGGCATTGTTAGGACCCGAGTCAGCCGTCTATGGGGACCATGTTGAACTCTCGGTGATGGATCGCACGGGAGAGCACTGGCGTGAACACGGCGAGGATTTTGCCTCGACCGTTGGGACCGGGGCAGTGGTCGGAACCAAGTTTGTGTGGCCGGAGATGGGCCCGCACTTCGCGCCAGTGAATTTGAATTCGCACAAGGATGAAGTCTGGAAGAAATGGATCGCGCTCTATAACGACAAAATGCTATCGAAGGGCACGTTCCTGGACCTCTACACGTATGGTTACGATTCGCCCGAGGCGTATGCCATCGAGAAAGATGGAAAGATGTACTACGCCTTCTTTGCACCGCAGGGCCGTGCCTGGCAGGGACAAGTCGAACTGCGAGGTTTGAAGCCAGGGAACTTTCACGTAACTGACTACGTCGACGGGAAGGATCTGGGTGCGGTGCAGAGTGCAAACGGGGCTGTGCCGAAGCTTGCCGTTAATTTCAAGGATCACTTGCTTCTTGAGGTCAAGCCTTAGATCGGCGGGCTGCCCTTTTACTAACAAATAGGCCAGGCAAACTGCCTGGCCTAAGTCTTCCAAAACGTCTGTCCTGTCTCACGGGAATGTTTGCAAGCCGATCTGTCCCGAGATTTCCACATTCGGATCGTTCTGCAAGATGTACGCCTGTCCCGGTGCAACCATGTAAAGAATCAGGTTGCTGGAAACGGTGCTGATCGCCGCAGTAACGCGGCCGTCGGAGCGAACCTGGTACGTACCTGGTAAGGTTCCGGGATCGTTGATCAGAGCCGGCAGGCTGCCCGGCACGAAAGAATTCGCTTCTTCGTTAAGGGCGAGATTGCCGTTGCCGTCGGCGAAGAGCGTGCCGACTCGCGTGAGCAAACTGCTGGTGCTAAACCCATCCATCACCAGCGCATATGCGAATTGACTGTTCAAGTCGCTGGTGGCGAACGTATTCTGCTGCTGCATGTCGATGGTACCGTCCTCGACCTTGTTCGTCGCCGCAAACAGGAAGAACGCTCGCGACGGACTCACCATCCAGATGATTTCCTGAAGGGGCGAGCCGCCAGTCGGAGTGATAGTCGCGTCCACGCGACCGCCGTTCTGGGTGAAGGTCCCGGCAAACTGCTGATCCAATGCGGATGAGCCGTCCTGAACAGAATCGAGCGCACCTCCATTAATCGCTCCCGCACTGGCCGTAAACACACCCACGCTGCGCACTTGGCTGCGAGTTGTGCCAATCATATTGTCAGTTTCACCGCTGCTGCCGAACGCGTAGTTGCCCGCCAGTGCCAGATTTCCAGTTGCCTGCTTCTCGGCGGTGCCAGTTCCCAGACTCGAGTCGGAATCCATCAGCCAGAAGGTATCTGCGTCAATGATGTAGTACTGGTAGGCGCTCGTGAATGAAGTACTGTCGGTATAGACCAGTGTTCCTCGGCCGTTGGAATCGGGAGCCGTAAAAGTCCCGGAGGTCAGGCTCAACTGAGGGAAGAAGGTGTCGTTATCCAGCACGTCGATCGTGCCGGTTACAGTCGTGCCATTGGTCGAAGTGAGTGCGCCCACGGTCGCGGACGAGACGGCGTTCGGAACGATCTGGTGCACTCGGGTGACGAATGTTCCGGTTGGGGCCGTGCCGATGGCCCCACTATTCTGCTTCACACCAACTCCGGACGCATTCGCGCTGAAGTTTGAGAACGCATCAGCCTCTACCACGTAGAACTTCGAAGTGCTCACCTGTGTTATCGAGAGATTGATTTGCCCGCTTGCGGGAGCAGAGAAGTTGATCTGCATCGCTCCGTTGCCGTCTTTGCCGACCTGGTAATTGCCGGTGAACGCGGTGCCGGGAGTGAAACCGGAAGCGGGCAGACTCGAGTTGAAGTCTTCCACGCCCGTGAGATTTCCGGAGCCATCGGCGGTCATTACAAGGGTCTCGGTGTATTGTTCGCTCTGTAGATTATTGTTAACGTCTATAAACGAATCATTGCCAGACAGGCGGACGACGTAAGACCCTTTCAGGCTGGAATTGCTATAAGGACCCGTGGCTGAAGAACCGTTGGACCCGCATCCGATCGCGAACACCAACAGAGCCAGTGCTGGCAGCAATAGGAATTTGGTTGGATATCGAAAAGGCAAGACTGCAGAAGAAGACTCTGGGGCACCACTAGGGATGGTCACGACGACGCCTCCACTTCATGAAATCGAAGTATTCGAATGTAACCCGACGATCGGGTGAAAGTTGCGCGTAGGGGATGTTGGGACGATACAGCCACGCCCTCGACTCATTTTATATAGAGTGGAAGTTAGCTCGAAAGGTTGCGCTGGCAGGGAACCATGATGAGCATGTGGGGTAATGGTTACCGTGCGGGTCAGGTTACTTCACAGATGTCTTATTCCAAAATTCATCTTGTTTTTTCCGATCACGAAACGCCTCGGTGCCTCCGGGCATGGTAGTGGAGAACGCGCCTGCCATATTTCCGGCCGTGAGGCAGGCCGGCAGATCGGCGCCGCGGACGTACTGTGACAAAAATCCTGCGTCGAAGCTGTCTCCCGCTCCCACTGGATCAACGAAATCGACTTTCACTGGAGAGCTTCGAAAACGCTCAGGCCCTCGTTGTGCGATGGCTCCTTGTTCTCCCTGCTTCACCACGACCAACGGGACCAACTTTGCAAGTTGAGAGACGGCTCCTTCAAGGTCGCCGGTTCTGGTGATTCTCTGCGCTTCGCGGGCATTCGGTAGAAACACGTCGACGTAACGTAGCACGTCCTCGAGGCCGCCCTCCCATTGATCATCGGGGTCGTCGTTGGTGTCGAGTGAGATGGTGAGGCCTTCGGCTTTCAGTCTGCGGAAAAGCTCACCAACGTGGGGACGAAGTCCCCGCTGCAGATAAAAAGACGAGAGGTGAAAATGCCCCGAATCAGTCAGGTAGTCAAAGTCCAAGTCGTCGAGGGAGAGATCGAAGATCGTCCCCGGATAGGTCAGGATGTTGCGCTCTTTCTCCCGTTGCAAAATGACAGTGAGTCCAGTTTGCTTGATTCCTTCGGCTCGTCGAACTTTCGATACATCGACGCGTCCCTGACTTAAACGCTCCAGGGCGATCTGTCCTAGCGCGTCGGTGCCGATGCGCGAGATGAACCCGACTTTGCATCCGAGTGCGGCCAGATTGTGCGCGACGATCGCCGTCGAACTGCCGAGCGTGAGCATCATGTTTTCCGCTAGCAACTCACGCTCCGGGGGAAGTTCCAGAGGCAAACCGTAGAGGATGAGATCAAGATTAAGTTCACCGGCGAGCGTGACATCAAAACGTGGCATGAAAGATTTTTTCCATTCGAGATATGAAACAGTGGCGTGCCTAGACCAGGGTGACTTCGATCCCCGCTTTCTTGAGCGCGCGCGTGTCGGCTTTCGGCGCTCGGCGGTCTGTCAAGACCTCGTCCAGTGTCGAGGTCGGAGCTATGAGCGAAAGACTTCTTCTCCCGAATTTGCTCGAATCGCAAACCGCCACCTTTCGCTTCGCCACTTCGACCATGACGCGGTTGACCTTGGCTTCCAGCAGGTTGGGCGTACTTAATCCGTAGTGCACGTCGAAGCCGTCGACTCCCAAAAACAACAGGTCTGCATTCAAGCGGTGAAGCGTTTCTTCCGCGATGGGTCCCACCAGGGAAAATGAATTTTTGCGAAGGGTGCCGCCGGTAAGAATCACTTCAACCGCCGTGCCCGAGAGTTCCGCGGCGATGTTGACCGCATTGGTCACGATCGTCAGGTTTCGGAAACCTCGGAGAGCGCGAGCGATGGCCGTGGTGGTCGTGCCTGAATCGAGAATCACGACCTGGCCTTCTTGCACCATCCGTGCAGCTGCGGCTGCGATACGCAACTTCTCCTGATGGTGAAGCTTCTCTTTCTCGCGCAGGGTTGGATCTTCCAGCGCGCCTTCACGGGCAGGCAGGGCGCCACCGTGCGTGCGATGGATTAGACCGTGGCCGTGCAGGCCCTCGAGGTCCTTGCGAATCGTAACCTGTGAGGTTTCGAAACGCCGGGCCAGGTCGAGTACCAGCACGCGCCCTTCGCGCTTCAGTATGTCCAGAATGGCTCTACGACGTTCTTCGTTTAGCAAACGTTCTCCGCGAATCCGAAGCTTGTGCGACACGCGTTCGAATGAGCGGCTTTCTTTTTATATCGTTTGCTTTCGAATGTCCAGTCGGCGAGTTCGGACGAGCGGAAGCGCTGATCTGTTTGCCGACTACTCTTGTTCCCCGTGGAGTACTTGCCGAACTTTGCGCGCGAGCGCCTGCAAAGTGAAAGGCTTCTGTAAGAATGCGGTGCCCGGGTCGAGCACTCCTTCATGGAGGATCGCATCCTCTGTATACCCTGACAGGAAGAGGATCTTGATACCAGGCCGCGAAGCCGCGATACGTTTCGCCAGTTCATGTCCACTCATGCCGGGCATGGCAACGTCGGTGATGAGAATGTCGATCTTTCCATCGAAGGTTTCGGCAACCTTCATGCCTTGGATGCCGTCGGGCGCTTCCATCACCGAGTACCCTTTGCTCTTCAACGTCTCCCGCACCAACTCTCGCACCGACTCCTCATCCTCAACCAGCAAAACGGTTTCAGATCCGCCGGTAGCGACTTGCGGCTGCTTGACGACTCCTGGTTGCCCCGTCGGATCCAATACTTTCGGAAGATAAATGCGGAAGCTGGTACCGGAACCGGATTCGCTGTGCGCGAAGATGTAGCCGCCGCTTTGCTTCACGATTCCATATACCGTCGACAATCCCAGGCCAGTGCCTTTTCCTTTTTCCTTGGTCGTGAAAAACGGCTCGAAGATACGGGACTGGGTTTCTTTGTCCATGCCAGCGCCGGTGTCGGAGACCGAGAGCAGGATGTAAGAACCGGGCTGAATCAGAGAATGCTCGCGCCGCACTGCGTCCAGTTCTTCTTCAGAAGTCTGGATCACGATCCTGCCACCCGTGGGCATGGCGTCTTTCGCATTCACCACCAAATTCATGATCACCTGTTCGAGTTGCCCTGCGTCTGCGCGCGTGTGGCCAAGGTTCGGCGAAAGTTTGGTGGTGAGATCGATGTTCTCGCCGATCAGCGGCCGGAGCAAGCGTTCCATGTCGGCAACGATGGCGTTGACGTCCACCACCTTGAGTTCGAGCAGTTGCTTGCGGCTGAAAGCGAGCAGTTGCCTGGTCAGAGTGGTCGCACGATCGGCGGCTTGCTGGATTGCCTGAACTTTTGGCAGGAGCGGATCGCTCTCTTTGAGATCTTCGAGCAACACCTCGGTGTAGCCGCTTACAACCATCAGAAGATTATTGAAGTCGTGCGCTACACCGCCGGCTAACCGTCCGACGGCTTCCATTTTTTGCGCCTGGCGGAATTGGTCTTCGAGGGCCCGCCGTTCGGTGACATCCTCGGCAATAATTTCGAGAGTGGCATCGCGGTCGTCCACGGCATCGGCTGAGCGTCCGCTGAGCCGGACAGTAATTGCCGTCCCGTCCTTCTTCTTCCAGCGCACTTCGGCGCTGTCGAGTTTGCCTGTGCGCTGGAACTCCTGCATTAGGTGGCAATGGGCCGAGGGCTCGAGAAAAACGTCCTGCTGCGGATCAAGTCTTACAACGTCTTCTGCTGAATCGTAGCCCAGCATATGGATCAGTGCAGGATTCACGTCCAGGAATCTGCCATCGATGCTGGCTCGATAGATGCCGTATACCGCGCTTTGTACGAGAGAGCGATACCGCGCTTCAGAGTGCCGCAACGCTTCTTCATGACGCTTGTGGTCGATCGCGCTGGCCAACTGTTGAGAGACGAATGTCAGGATTTCCTTGTCGCGTTCGCCGAAACGCACATCCTCGTGATAGCTCTGGACAACGAGAACTCCGAAAGTCTGGTTGCCCGCACGCAAAGGCACACCCATCCAGTCGACGGAAGGAGACCCGAGCAACTCGACTTCACCGCGGGACTTCAATTCTTCGAATACTTCAGGGGTCGCCAACAGGGCTTCCCCAGTGCGAAGGACATACTCGGTGAGGCCGCGACCGAGACGCCGGGAAGCTGGTGCGGAGTCCTGTTCATCCACAAAATGTGGAAAAGTCAACATCTGCGTGGCGGAGTCGTACAGGGCAACGTAGAAGTTCCGCGCGTTCATCAATTCACCCACAATGTTATGAATGGAGGCGTAGAAGCCCTGCAGGTGAGAAGCGGACCTAGTGCGCTCGGCGATTCGATAAAGTGCAGAACTCAGAACTTGCGCGCGCTTGTGTTCTTCGATGTCGCGGTACAGAGCGCAAATGCCAACTTGCTTTTCTCCGACGCGCACCGGTGCACAGGAAACAGAAACATCTAGCAGCGTGCCGTCTTTTCGCCGGCGCTTGGTCTCGAGCGCAACCTTTTGACCGTTTTCGACTGCCTCTTCGATCCAGTCACTCTCTGCGATCCGCTCCGTGGGTACGACGAGTTCGGCCAGGGTCTTGCCCAGCACTTCTGCCGTTGTGAACCCGAACATACGCGTGAACTCAGAGTTGATTCGCATTACGCGATGCGAAGGATCGAGAATGGTAATGGCTTCTGGGGCGCACTCCACCAGTTGATCGAGATATGCCTTTTGCACAACCGGGTCGCCGCCGTCCCACGCCGGCGCCCATTCCTGGATGAGGCAATCTTCGGGAGTGCTCAGGATAGGCGGAGCCCCGCGGCGCAACGCCTCTTTGAGATACTTGGCGCGCACGAATCCCGCGGGCTGGGTAGTTTGGGTGACGTCGTCACCCATAAAAGGGGCTCCCCATGATCAATCTCGTACAAATGTTAGGCGCAGGCGGGAGCGCCCAAAAGTTACCGAGGTAATTTTGGTGAGATCGTTGATTGCAGGGCACGATGCAGGGCATTTAGTAAATCGTAGCCAGTGAGTGTGGGGTACTACTGCCCGGACTCGGCCGCGAGCATCTGACACACGCGATCGAGTGATTGCCTTTGCTGAGGGGTCGGAGTCAGAAATTCAAATCCGTAATGCAGTCCAATCTTGTAGCGCACAATCGCGCGCAGTTTTACAGGATACGGACTCAAGGGCAACGGAAACTCCATGGAGACGACTTCGCCAGGATTGAGCTCACCGGTAAGCGTCCCGCCAATTCCATCCAGGCCAAGTTCGGTTGAGCGTCCCCAGAAATAGTTGACTTCACCTTGCCGGAACACCTGGACATTCATCCGCACATCCATCGGATGGCGAGGATAGCGACGCGTGTAAGGTGCCGTCTTCTTCGTCTTGGGCGCGCTGCTGGGCATGGAATGGATCAGTTGCCGTGCAAGGGATAACCAGGCTCGAAGGGCAGTTTGCCGCCAATTTTCATCACGTCCACAGAGCTGTTGATGGCGTACACATCGACCAAGCCAACTGCTCCCGGGGTGCCGGCGACTTTGTGCACCAGATCGTCGTCAGAAGTTACCACCACAATCATAGGGTGAGTGCCCTTACCGTGGTTGGCGGAGGCGATGAGATCGTTCACAGCCTGCGACGACATTCCATAAACTTTCTCGAGAATCATTCGCATTTCAGCGGAGGAAGGATCCCGGACAATCAAGGTGACGGCCTTGCCGTCGGGCCAGTGCGGCGTTTGCGCCTTGCACAGCTTGACCAGGTCGGGCATGGTCACCGACGTCACGGCGCTTCCCTTATTCGCGATCAGGGCGACATCCTTCGCTTGCGCCAGCGTAGCTCCGCCCGCCATCAGCAGGGCGACGACGAGTCCAGTTCGAGCGAGCACGGCATTCTCCGGCGGCAATTGCGCCAAATCTCTACAGATTCTCCCCGAAACTGCCAACACGCTCAATTGCAGAAAGGTCATGTACCTCTAGGTCTGGGCTGGTTTTGAGGACCGGTCGCTTTCGGGGTGCAGGACTGTGTTGCGACGAAGCGCACATCGCCGCGGACCGTAAATACCAAACTCGCGGAAGCTATTGCACGAAATCGAATGGCCCCCGCGAACTAGGTTGAGCACTTTCGCACCTGGCGGGCTAGAAGGCCCAGCGCAGGCCGAACGTCGCGTTATTGGCGTGGAAGTAACGCGGATCAGTCGGTCCCACGAAAGACTTCTCCCCGTACTGGTAGTAGTTCCATCCAGCCTTGGCCTCCAGGTTATGGCCGAGGTCGACCGTCAGCTTGGCCAGCGGTTGATGGTAGTTATATTGCAGCGAACCGAAGGGTTGGAGTTGGTTGAAGTGCGGTGTCGCTCCGCCCACGTTCGTGATGCTGTAGCCGGCTTGGGTGGTCAAGCGAGTCGCTGGTTTAAACGTCAACAGTCCCATGCCGTAATGCGTTTTATTGGAATAAGTGCCATCGGTGAGCAACGGGTTCGCCGCATCCTTGTACGCACCTGCATTACAGTTTCCGGCTCCGGTCACGACTGTCAGAGTGACATCAGAATCGTTGAAGCAGATGAGTGCGTTCTGCAGGTAGTCGTTATAGTTGTAGGCGAAGTCAAAGCCGACGCGGCCCTTGGGAAGAATCGTAGTGGTCACACCGTAGTTGCGATTGTGGCCACGGTAGTCGGTGAGCGCATCGCCGTTTTTGCCTTCCCACAGATTCACGGAACCGCCTACCAGAGCCCATGATTTCGGACTGTAGTTTCCTTGCAGACGATAGCGATCTTCCTTGCGTGTCCCGATGCGAATCAGAGTTTGATCGTTTTGGGTGCGTTCCGCGTCGAAATTAAATCGCCAGTTAGGACGGGGCTTCAACCAGAGCCCCAAGACCGGCGCGAACTCGTGCACTTCGAGACGATCTTCATCGTTCGTGGCAAAGTCCAGAATGTGATCGAAAACTCGCGTTCCGTACCGGAAGCCGATCCGTCCTCCAAAGCGCTTTGAAGCGTCCCACACCAGAGCCACTTCATTCCGTTTCCAGTCTTGGTTGAAGGAGTGAACGTCAGTCGTGATCGTGACTTTTTGGCTTGTTCCGCTCAAGGGAACGAGCAAAGAACAGGCAGGCGGTGCGCACGCGCCGGATCCCGGAATGATCCAGTCTGTCTCCGTAGAAGTAAAGCTCTGCGGCGTACGGAATGCCCAGAAGCGGAAAGTATCTACCAGCTTCAGCCGGCGCGTGATTCGCAGGCTGGTGCTTAGATCGGCTAAGTTGGAAATACGGGTTGCTTTCGCCGGCCCGGTCACTGTGAACTGGCGAGTGCGAGTACGCGACAACAAGCCATTGAACAACTCATCTAACGGTGCATTCATGTCAGCCGAGCTATACGCATACGCAGCCGCGACGTCCAGTCGGCCGAAATAACTTCCGTACAGGCTAAGCCGCTCAGTAGGTGTTGAAGTACGGACTTTATCGTTACGGTGGTAAGCAAAATAGCCGCCGCAAGCGAGATTGTTGAGTGTTCCGTCGGCGGCAATCAGGCCTTGACCCGCCGGCGGCGCACAAGGAACGTTTCGCGCCGTGTCGAAGGGCAGGCCCAGTTCAACGCTACCGCCTCCCGGAAGCAAGGCAGACGCGAATGGGGCCAGCGTCCAGTAGTTATCGCCCTTGTAGTAGTCGAGCAGTTGATCGTAGCTCACAACGGTGTGCGGGATGAACCGCAGATCGGCGCCCAAACGATAGGAATTTACGGTTGTATTCCACGGCTGGTACAGCAGCGCATCCGTTCCCTCGTGCACGCTGCTGAAAGAATCACCGGTCATGTTGTTGTGCGAATATCCCAGCCGGAAGCTGATCAATGCGTTGGGCAGAATCACCAAGTCTACGTCGGTCATCCGGCGGGTTGTCGCAAAGCTGTGCGGTGAGAACGGCGCTGGAACACTTGGGTTCGAGGTCGAGGGATTCAGCGGATTGGCGAGCAAGTTGTAATCGAAGTGATTCTGGTCGCGGCGAAAATTACCCCGAAAATCGAACCAGTGGTTCTTATCGATCCGAACGCGCAGGCCGTTATCCGCGTCTCCTCCCCATCCGAAACTATGCACGAAGAGATTATCGAAGAGCACGCCCTGGTGCTCGACCGATTGCATCGATAGGCTCTGTTCGAGGATGCGCGAGCCCCCATGCAAGTCGACAAGCGTTTCGTACATCGCATCGCTGCCAGTCGTGTCTGACACGCGGTACCCGAGTTCAATCGACTGGTGAATGCGATAGCCCGCACTCTCCAATCCATCCGAAGATGGTTGGCAGGAAAGAGGTGGCCGTGCCAGCGGTCGCACCGGGCACCGCTCCCCGTCCCCTTCCTTCTTTAGTTCTTCTGCTGCGCGATAGCCACGTTCGCGAGGGTGAACAAGATCAGAAGAATCATGCAAATTCGAGAGAAATGAAATTTCATGGCATCGACCTTTCGTTACCGGAAGAAAACGTTGCTGGCATTGGAGCCGTGAATACTCGTGTGGCACATCGTGCAGGCCTGGTACTTGGCCGCTTCGTTGTGAGCCGGGCCGATCGGACCCTGTACCGGGTACGTGTGGCACTGCAAACACTGCAGATTTACCTGGCTCACGCGAAGGAAGCGGGCATTGGTCGATCCGTGTGGCGTGTGGCAGCTGGTGCAGCCCTCGGTTCTTACCGGCACGTGTTCGTACACGAACGGACCCCGCTTGTCGGCGTGGCATTTCACGCACGCTTCGTCGCCGTTTACGCTGGTCCGCACCTGGCGAAGAGCGTTGCTGCCATGAACGTTGTGGCAATCGCTGCATTGCACCAGGCCTTCCTCGACCCGGTGGTGATAGGGCTTGGCAAATTCAGCCTTCGCTGCCGTGTGGCAGCCGAAGCACAGCTCAGACTGTTGCTTTATGAGGAGCGCTTCAGGTTGCGCGGCATGGTGCGGCGAGTGGCAATCGAGGCATCCGACGTCGTTGTTCGCATGGGCGGAAGTCGCAAACCGGCGCTGCTCGTGCTTTTGCGCGTGGCAATTCAGACAGCGTGCGTTTGCCTCTGAGCGCGTCAGCTTGTCGAAGCGAATGATCTTGCTGACATCGCCGCCCCCGGCAATGTGTTGCGCAGCGGGACCGTGGCACGACTCGCACCCGTGCCCGTCGCCCTTGGTGGTCTTGAAATGTGCAGTTGAGTCGAAGTTGTTGTAGATGTCTTCGTGGCATGTCTTGCAGGCTTCCACTCCGGCGTACTCAACCGGGCTGGGCGCTGCAGGCGCCGGTTTGAATTCACGGCTGAGCCCAGACTCGGGGCCGGAGGCTGTTGCCGAGCCCATCGACATCCAGAGACCGATTACAATACCACCGACAATGGCTAGTGCCGTCCGACTGCGCTTGCTCATGTAACACTCCTGGATTAGACCTTTCTCACGCGCATGCTTTCGCAACGCAGTGTGTGAGCAGGCGGTGTTCCGCAGGAGCAAGCAGGAGCGCGGCAGGGAAGAAAAGCAAGGACGCAGCAGTTTCGATTTGGTGCGTGGTTCAGATGGGAATAATTCGCCGCGCGGATACCGTGGAGCCACGCGCCTCCGAGATCCCGAAGGTCGCCAGCGAGCCCTCTAGCAAAAAGACTCTCAGTTTTCGTTACTTAAGTCCGTATAGCTTCATCGCGTTTTCACGCAGCACCATACGCGCGAGTTCCAAAGCGCGGGTGCGTGTGATTTCGCCGTCGTTCAGCATCCCGGTGAGTGCGATGGCGAGGGCTTGCCGTGCCGTGAGGTTCGTGGAATAGCCGATCACGTCCCAGTCCTGCTCCGGCGCGCCTGGCGCGAGATCCGTTCCATACAAGACTTTCTCTGGATACCACTCCAGCCATTCACGCAGAACGGTACTCAACGCTCGTGGCGGAATCAAGGCATCCTGTTCCGAGAAGTCCGCGTATACGTTCGGCTTCGACAATAGGACGGCAACCTCATGTGTGTAGGGCCCAGCCCCACCGTGCAGCAATACAAACGTTGTTGATCGAAGGGAAGGATCATCCAGGATCGATTCCAGTTCGGTGGGACGCGCTCCCGCAAGATCAAAGTAATTTCCGCAGCCTTGTCCGGTGTGTATGTGTACCGCCAGCCCGATCCTTCCGGCTTCGCGGGCAATGGTCCGGAACAGGAAATTCTGCAAGCGAAGAGCGTCCGCACGCGATGGTGCGCCACCCGGTACATACTTCGAATAGATCTTTCGCGCTTCCTCTTCTTCGTCCGCATTAATCTGTGGACCAAAGTTCAACGGACGCAGGTATGCGGCCTCAAATTTGATAGCTGGTGCTCCAGCTTTCTTCTGTGCTTCGAGTGTGGGGATAATCAGCTTCGCGACATATTCATCCAACGAATCAGGAAGTGCGCCGAGCTGTGCCTCCGTCAAATAGGTCTTCAGCAGCTTGGCCTCCTGGCCGTAAAAGACTTTCTTGTCGGGATTGTCGGCCAGCGCATCAGGAGCGAGTGGGACCATCAGTGCGTCATCGAATGGCACCCAGCGAAAACGGGGAGCGCCAAGGCCGCGGCCCATCGCGATACGATTGGCGAAGAGATACTCGATGTTCAATCGGTCTAGGACCCAGTCAGGAAAGTTGTCGCCTTGCTCGCGCATGACCTTCTCGCGGGCGGCGATCAATTCTTTGACATGTTCCCGAGTGCGGTCAGCGTACTTATACCCGTACAAAGCCTGCCAGGCTTCGATAAATTGCGGATAGTCCGCCCGTGCTGCGAGCGTCTCGGCGCCACCTTCGATGATGTCGCAGGGCAATGCATCAAAATCTCGGTCGGACTCGCCTTCGCCCACCACCTTGCCAATGTGGGTGTGGTTATCGACCGCCTTGATTTTCTCGATCTCGGCCAGCAACGAAGGGTCGGGCGCGATCTGCGCAGTTGCACCTGCGACCACGATCCAGCAAAGAACAAAGAGGCACGCTTTCATTCCAGGCTCCGTTCGTCCCGCGGCAGAATTGCTTTTCCCTTGACAGGGCTCGTATGCAACGTCACACTCGCCACAATTTGAGTTCTACGCTGCAAGGCTTACCGACTGCAAACCAGACTTCGGCTTCCCCAATTGACGCCGAAGCCTATCCTAACCCTGTCCCAAAAAGGAAGACGCTACGCCGGGTGCTCCTGAGCGCAACGATTCTATTTGCCCTCTTCGTGCTGGTGGTCGTGCTGGATGGATTTCTTACGCGCCTGCCGAGTCTTGCCGGGAATCCCGCGCGTGGCGAGCGAATCGGCGTCATTCATGTCCACACCAATGCTTCGTGCGGCAGCGGCGATCTGCCGCACGTGATTGAGGCCGCGAAGGACGCGGACTTGTCTTTCGTCGCTATCACCGACCACAATCTGACGCTTTCGGATGCAGAGGTGGCGGCAGCTGACCCGCCCGACTTTGCCGTGATTGATGGCGAGGAAGTCAGCACCGCTGCCGGGCACTATCTTGCCCTGGGAACTTCGGACAGCCGCTGGCATCGCGGAGCAGGATTCAATACGCGCAGTCTCATGGCTTCCTCGCGCCGCAGTGGAGCGGTGAATTTTATCGCGCATCCTTTTGGGTTGCGGGACCGCTGGTCGGATTGGGGAGCCACCGACTATGACGGCATCGAGATCTTCAACGATGACGCGGTGTGGCGCAGGAATACTGTGTTCGGTATTGCAGTGGCCGCGCTGCTTTATCCCGTGAACTCGCGGCTTGCTTTGCTTCGCCTTGCGCGCACTCCGGAAGAGAACCTCGCGAAGTGGGACGAGTTGACTGCGCAGCGTCCGGTGGCCGGCATCTGTGGATCCGATGCGCACGCCAATGTGCTGGTTGACCACTGGAGCATTGCGCGCTTCCCGAGCTACAAGTCGGTCTTCAGCCTGGCCCGCCAACATGTGCTTTTGCCGGATCAGCCTGGACTCAATCCTGATCACGCCGGAGCCGATGCGATACTCTCTGCGATTCAAGCCGGCAGCTCCTTCTGTGCGATTGACGCGCTCGCGTCGGCGGACGGCTTCACCCAAATCGTGACCGCGGCTAACTCTGCTGCGGGACCGGGCAACACGATCGTATGGAATGCGGGCGCCCAGCTCCACATCAGGGTTCCAAAGACGGCCGGTCCCGTGCTTATTCGCGTCATTCACGACGGGCATGAGATCGCGAAGCAGGAAGCCCAGTCGCTTGATTTGCCGATCGAGGGCCCGGGCCGCTATCGAACTGAAGCTTACCTGCGACAGCCCGGTCTGACCGGATGGCGCCGGTGGACGCTTTGGATTTTTGCGAATCCCGTCTACGTTACGCCGCCACGATGAGCGAAAAATCCTCGAAGTAGAACAGCAGGCCTTTTCGCGCCCGAGTCAACGGTAGTACACTTTTGCTCCCTTTCATGTGGACGATGATCCAGATACTGGCGCTCCTAGTGCTGCTAAGCACTGCCTCTCTTGCTCAGCCATTGACATTGCTCACTCCCGTCAGTTCAAAGATGCCAAGTGGAAGCGAGTTTCGCGCGGCTGATAGTGCCGGCAAGGTTTACGCGGGCACGCTCATCACGAGACCCGCTCGGCGCTTCCTGCGTCGTGGTTCCGTGCTGTTACGTTTCTATGACCCCGTGCATGTGGTGAACAGCGATCCCGAAGGCGTGATTCGTGCAGGCCGTAAGCAGCAGGTGGTTCTTCTGGGAACAACGCCGGTGATTGCCAAGATCGCCGATGACAGTGTCGATGGCGCGATCGGAGGAGGCAAAGCGCGATTTGTCGCCCTCGGCGCCAGCATCCTATTCATGGCTCTCGTAAAGGGAGGCGAGGTCCATCTGAAGCCCGGCGACAAGCTGGAAGTTGAGGCCGGAAGGTAGAGAGGTGCTCGAGTCGCTGGTGAATCGTCCGGACATATATAATGTCCTGACTGAATCCCCGTTCTATTTCCCGTCATCTTTGAACCTGTGGAGGAAAAAAATCATGGCGCATGAACTACCCCCTTTGCCGTATGACTACACGGCCCTGGAGCCTGCGATTGATGAGAAGACGATGCACCTGCATCACGATATGCATCACGCGGCTTACGTGAAGAACCTTAATGCTGCACTTGAGAAATATTCGAACCTGCAATCGAAGAGTGCCGAAGACCTGATTCGCGATCTGAACGCCGTGCCGGAAGAGATCCGGGGTGCCGTTCGCAACAACGCCGGTGGACATGTGAATCACACTATGTTCTGGCAGATCATGAAGCCCAAAGGCGGCGGCGAACCAACCGGCCCGATCGCTGAAGCAATCTCCAAAACCTTCGGTCACTTCAAGGATTTCCAGACTAAGTTCAACGACGCCGGTGTGAAGCAATTTGGCAGCGGCTGGGTATGGCTGGCGGGCAACGCGAAGGGCGAGGTGCAAATCCTCAGCACGCCGAATCAGGACAATCCGATCAGTCAAGGGTTACATCCGATTTTCGGCAACGACGTGTGGGAGCACGCTTACTACCTGAAATACAACAACCGCCGGCCAGAATATTTGCAGGCGTGGTGGAGCGTCGTGAACTGGGACGAGATTAACAAACGCTACCAGGCGTTTAAGGGCGCCAAAGAACCAGCGCTAGCAAGTCGCTAAACGTGTAATGCGGACACTGCTGTCCGCGAAGAGCCCCGGCCAGCGGCCGGGGCTTTTTCTTTTTCTTCTAGTGACCTCATCCCCGCCCGCACGTCCAAGTCGCATATGCCTGCTGCGAGGGAGTTCAAATGAGAGGTCTCGGTTGCACCACACTCGTCTGCTTAAGTCTATTTGCGTCGCTGCCGACGGCCTCTGCCCAAATCCTCTCCGAACTCTCGCTTCCTCCCAACGGAGCAAATGAGCGGGCGGAGGTCTCGCAGTGGATCGGACTGGTCAAGGTCACGATCGACTATCACAGCCCCAACGTGCATGGAGGCACGGGTGCCGACCGCACCGGCCACATCTGGGGTGAGCTGGTGAAATACGGATTCTTCGATGAGGGCCTGGGCCCTTCCCGCGCGACGCCTTGGCGGGCTGGCGCCAACGAAACGACCACCCTTACTGTGTCGCACGATGTGAAGGTCGGAGGAAAAGACCTCAAGGCCGGAACGTACGGTTTGTTTCTCGAACTCGAAAAAGATGGTCCGTGGACGTGGATTTTCTCCAACAACTCCACCGGCTGGGGAAGCTATCAGTACGATCCCAAAGACGACGCGTTGCGGGTGCCGGTCACTCCTCTATCCGCTCCCTACACTGAGTTCTTGACCTACGGATTCGACGAACGGCGTCCTAATTCGAGCGTGGCTTTTCTGCAGTGGGAAAACAAGCGGATCCCTTTCAAGATCGAAGTGCCCAACGTCAATGATCTCTATGTGGCACAAATGCGAAAGGAATTACAAGGCTGGCCCGGTTTTAGATATCAGAATTGGAGAATCGCGGCGCAGTTCTGCGCCAGCCACAAAGTGAATCTGGACGAAGCGCTGATATGGGCTGACAAAGCGATCAACGAGCCCTTCAAAGGCCCAGCTCGCGGACGCGAAGACACGTCCACTCTCACCACTAAAGCGGCCGTGTTGCACGCGATGGGCCGGGAGGCCGAGGCGGACGCGGTGATCGATCGCGCGCTTCATCTGCCAGAGACCGATGTAATGCCCATGCATTTTTATGCGGAGTCTTTGCTCGGCGCGGGCAGAAAGGATCGCGCCCTCGAACTTTTCCAGGCCAATGCGCGGCTGCATCCCGAAGAGAAGTTTTGGACTTATCTCGGCTTGGCGGAGGGCTACACGGCGACGGGCGATCGAAACAACGCGATCAAGAATTGGGAGACTGCACTGGCCAGCGTCCCGCCGAATGCAAAATCTGACGTGCCAACTTACGAGGAAACGCTCAAAAAGCTGAAGTCGGGTAAGTAACATTCAGAAACGAATTTCCTCTAGCGCCCTCACGGCATGCCTGTGCTCCTATCTTGCTGAGAGGAAAGCGGGTCGAAAATCCCGTCCCCGCAGGCACCCAACCTAAGAGGTTTCCCTTACAGCCCGAGCGGCGAAATCCGCATCTCTCTTAACGCCCATCCCACACAACTCAACTAAACCAAGGAGTCTTTTCATCAATGAGAAAACTCGCAGTAGCCCTTTTGCTCGGAGTGGGCCTGATTCTTGTGGGATGCGGGAGTGCCAAGAGTTCCGGCAACATCAACGGAAACTGGACAGCCACACTGACAGACGGCAGCGGAGGTCAGGCGTTCGGGTTCACCACAGCGCTGGTGGCGACTGGCTCAAGCGGCACATTAACCGTCAACAGTTTCCATTTTTCAACCAACTCGCCATGCTTCGTTTCCGGAGACACCGAAAGCGGCACGTTTGCGCTCACCGGGGATTTCAGCGGCAACGTTTCCGGGCAATTTGGAATGAGCGTTCTATCAGGATCGCCGGGCGGCAACACGCTTACGCTCACTGGTACGGTCAGTGGCGGTACCATCTCCGGTACCTGGATTCTCGCGGGAAGTTCAGGCTGTAGTGGAAGCGGTAAATTCACGATGACCCGTATGTAGTCGGGAGAGCCGGTGCGAACTGCGCCGGCATCTTTTTTACCCTGCGAGCACCGCGAAAAGAAATTCCCCTCGCGATTGGTCGGAAGCATCCAAGTGCAGCCAGTGAGTTGAACGCTGGCGGATCAAAATGTTGAGTGCAAGGATTTCCTGACGATGGATAATCACTACTCTTTACGCACGCCCGCGGAACCGATGCCGCCTCCGGTGAAGGAGCCACCACCAGACGACCCCGAGAATCCTGACGTTCCAGTGAGGGAACCCGACCCGGCGGAGCCCGGCGAGATCTAAACAAGCCGCCCAGACTACGGCTTTTTGATGATCGCGCCGTTCTTCATCACGAAGTCCACATGCTCGAGCAGTGTGATGTCCTTGAGCGGATCGCCGGCGACCGCAACGATATCCGCATACCTGCCGGGTTCCACGCTTCCCACCTGATCGGACCACCCGAGAAGTTCAGCAGCCGTGGATGTGGCCGACCGGATCGCCTGCCCCGGCGTCATTCCCCACTTCACCATGTAAGCGAATTCCTTCGCGGGATTGTCTGTCCAGGGGAAGCCTCCCGCATCGGTGCCGAACGCAATCTTCACGCCCGCCTTCATGGCCCTGCGGAAAGTGTCTTCGTGAATGGAAAGCATCTTCACCCAGACGGGTGAGCCCGCCGCAGCTCGCCCTTCGGCAACGTAAGCACCCACGTAGATCGTGTTCACGTAGTACGTGCCATGGGCCACCATGGTTTTCAGATCTTCATCTGCGATGTAGTCTCCGTGTTCGATCGTGTCAACGCCTGCTTCAACGGAGTTGTGCACTCCGTGCAATCCAATCGCATGCGACGCCACCTTGTGCCGTTCCCGGTGTGCCTCGTCCACAATCGCCTTGAGCTCTTCGGGTGTGAACGTCGGGATGTCGTCCAGCACTCCATCTTCGCGAACCTTGTAACCCCGATCGCTATAGACCTTGATCCAGTCGGCTCCGTGCGAGATCTGTTCGCGCACTGCTTTGCGGGCCTCATCCGCACCGTCAACGACCTGCACGCCGTGCGGCACCGGAACATTCGGCGCATAGCCAAGCAGTGGATACGCACCCGTCACATCCATGGCACGCGTTGCCACCTGCATACGCGGTCCAGGAATAACGCCGTTGTTAATCGCCTTCTTCACGTCAACGTCGGCGTAGCCCGCACCTTCGGTTTCGACATCGCGAATCGTCGTGAAGCCGTATTCGAGCGCACGCCGTACGTTCACGGTAGCGAGGATTGCGCGGTACTCGGTGGACTGCTTCAGCAGTTGTTCGTCGTAGTCGGCCGCTGTGACATCGCCTTGCAAGAGCACATGCGTATGGGTATCGATCAATCCGGGAAGACAAGTTTCGCGCGACAAGTCGATCACGCTCGCAGGATTCCCTGGGGCATCGCCGCTTTTCACTTCCGCGATACGGTCGTTCTTGACCACCAGAGTAACGTTTGGACGAGATTCCCCAGTCTTTCCGTCGATCAAACTCCCGCATCGAACGTAGACAGTTTTGTCCGTTGGACTCTGCGCCGAGACGAGACATGGCATTCCCGAGAGAAGACCGAAAGTGCACGACATCGCAAACAATCGAGTCAGGAGGCGGTAAAACATCGCATCATGAGATCTGCGTTGGGGACTAGCGACTGACGACCGACCACTGTCTTTCTGCATTTCCTGTGCTCCTGCTGTGGAAATCCGGCGCGCGAGTGTATCAGATTTTGTCGGTACCTACTCCACCCCCTTCAATAATGCACAGTCATGCGCCTTCGCTAGCTTTATTGAAAGTGTCGCTTGATGCCTCGGATTGCACAAAATCCTCGCGTGCGTTTTCTTACACTGCACCAAACATATGGAATTGACCCTCCAGCCGCACGCGAGTAGATTCGCGACACCTTTTACAAAATCAGCAAGCCCACGCGAGTGACCTCACGCCCAGCCGGTGACTGATCTCGTGGTTCGACGGTTCGAGCAAGCGCAAACCATTTGTCCCGGTAAATTTCTGCCATTCGAAATCGGAGATTCCCACCATCCTCCTCCCCCGAAGGATGACAACGAAGGCCATGCTGAACGATTGGACGACGTATCGCACTCGCTTTCTGATTCGCGCCAGGCAACTCGACCATCCGCTCACCTTCGTCGACTGTCTCGGACGAGAGCACTCCGGCGGCCCTGGGGACTATCTGGTGCTCTCCTCCGATGGATCGCGCCGCATTGCCCCGCGAGAGATTTTCGAGGACATCTATGTTCCGCTCGATCGCCCCGCAGATCCGTGGCCGCTCGCGGTGGAACTCGCCAGTTTGCTGCCAGCTGACCTGATCGCCACCTTTGGAGGGAAAGATCAACTGCTGGGCAGAGAACTGAAAACACCCGCACCCCAATGCCTGCCAACGCCCTCAATGCGAGGCCACAAGGCAGCTCGATCAAGAAGTGCCGAAAGATCGGCCGCGTCATAAGTGGAGACGATCTCTAAGGCATTCTCCTTAAAGGACCTTCGATCTCGACAAAGGCGGCGGTTCAAAGCTGTGGAAATGAGGTGCACCGATACGGTTAATCCCTTGGGGTACAATAGGTAGTGCTACCCTCTTGACAGCCCCAACATACGGGCGTACTGTTGCACTCCCATAAGCCATGAAAACTTGCTCCCGCACAGCGGCGGCAAGTCAGGAAAACTAGGGGTGCTCTCATGGCCGAGGTGACCGGAGACGCCCCTCCTAACAGAGGCTCTGCATTCGTTCTGGCTGGAATTGCAGGAGTCTCATTGATCCGGCATCCGCCTGGTGGCGGATGAGTTGTGCGGTGGCCGTTCCCTCGTTCGGTCGGTACCGGACATCCCCTGGGGGAACGCACAGCTTGAAAATTTAGTCGTTCGTTGTTCCGGTTAGTTTTCCGAAACATGGAACTCGGTCGGGATTGTTTATCTGTCACAGACGGATTGCCGGCCATTGCTTTCGATAGAGGGGGTACAGCATTGGTGTCTCTGCTTGAGTTGCTCTGCCGCCAAGCGACCCTCCAAACTCTCCAACCGACAGGTTCGAGACCTTAGACCCCAATTCCCGGTTTTGTGGAGCCCGAACATGGAAGAGATCACGCGTCTGGTCGACGACTCGATGGCTCGTTACGGCTTTGACGTTTCCCTGGACCACCGCCGCCTGGTTTGGTCGCGCTGGTTTCGCTGCGAATCCAGCTTCAGTTTGCTGCTGGTGCCCAGCGCTGCGGGCATCTACACATTGGCCGAAGAAATGGTCGCTCCCGGCGAGACGGCGGCAACCGGCGGAAAGCGCATTTTGGCAGTTTTTCAAATTAGTGAGACTGAGGATCTGTGCGTTGCCGTCAGTCGAAGCTTCGCTCCCGGGAATCCATTGCAGGCGCGTCTTTCGTCGGGAAGCTGTTTTGTGCGATTTGTGACCGTGGCAGATCCGGTTCACCGCAAGTCAGCGTGCGCAGCCTTGAATCAGTGGCTTGCCAATTCGGCTGAAACCGCCACAGGGATCGTTCAGGAGCTTTCCGAGGGAACTGGTGTGGTCCCGGAGCCACCCACTCCAAGCATGTCAGCGACCGATAGCGGTCCTCCCGCATTGCCGGCCGGTTTCTAGTCTTAAGGAAGACTGGCAACCCGGCTCCGATCCAGTAGTTCTGGCCGCTAGGGAGCGGCTTTTGCCCGGAAGCCCCAGGATCGATTATTCGTAAAAAGAATCTAATAGTAGGAGAGAGAAATGCCCGAAGTGACAGAGAAAACGAAGAGCTCCGAAGCCGTTGCGGCCCCAGCCGTCCCCAGCAAAAAGAAGGCCCCCGGCCTGCAGTTCCGGCGCCTCTTCACGAAGCCCGGCGTCTCTCCCTATGACGAGATCGAATGGGAACTCCGCCTTGCTCAGATCACCGATGCCCAGGGCAACGTGATTTTCGAGCAGAAAGACGTCGAGGTCCCGAAAGACTGGTCGATGACCGCCACCAACATCGTGGCGTCGAAATATCTGCATGGCACGATCGGTACAGCCGAGCGCGAGACCGGCGTGCGCCAGCTTGTGCAGCGGGTTGCGGAAACGATCCGCGACTGGGGTAAGGCGGACGGCTATTTCCGAGGCGAAGAAGATGCCACCGTCTTCCACGACGAGCTCGCTCACATACTTCTGCGCCAGTACGCTGCCTTTAATTCGCCGGTGTGGTTCAACGTGGGCTGCGACCGTATCGAGCCCAAATCCGACGCGCAAAACTGGCACTGGAACCACGAGCTGGGCCGCGTTGAATTCTCGGTCACAGGATACAAAACTCCGCAGTGCTCGGCGTGCTTCATCAACTCTGTCAAAGACTCGCTCGACTCGATCCTCACGCTCGCCAAGACCGAAGGCATGCTCTTCAAGTGGGGAAGCGGCACGGGAACAAATCTCTCTCCGTTGCGTTCTTCCACCGAAGGGCTTAGCGGCGGCGGAACAGCCAGTGGTCCCCTGAGCTTCATGAAGGGCTTCGACGCATTCGCCGGAGTTATCAAGTCTGGCGGCAAGACCCGTCGCGCTGCGAAGATGGTTATCCTGAACATCGACCATCCTGACATCGTTGACTTTATCGACTGCAAGGCGAAAGAAGAAGCAAAGGCGTGGTCGCTGGTGCAGGCCGGATACGACGGCTCGTCTCCCGACTCGGAAGCCTACAGCTCGATCTTCTTCCAGAACGCAAATAACTCCGTGCGCGTGACGGATGACTTCATGTACGCCGTGATTCGCGATACGGACTTCTCCACCAAGTCGATCCGCGACGGCTCCGTTGTCAATACATTTAAGGCCAAGGATCTGCTTCACAAGGTCAGCGAAGCGACTTGGCAGTGCGGCGATCCCGGCATGCAGTTCGATACGACCATCAACCGGTGGCACACCTCGAAGAACACGGCTCGCATCAATGCCAGCAATCCCTGCAGCGAGTACATGTTCCTCGATGACTCGGCCTGCAACCTCTCGAGCCTCAACCTGCTGAAGTTCGCTCCCAACGGCACGTTTGACGTGGAGGCCTATCGCCATGCAGTCGACGTGCTAATTACTGCGCAGGAAATCCTGGTCGACAACGCCGGTTATCCGACCGAGATGATCGGCAAGAACTCACACGACTATCGTCCGCTGGGTCTCGGCTACGCGAACCTTGGCGCGCTGCTGATGGCCGCTGGCCTACCCTATGACTCTGACGGCGGCCGCGACTATGCTGCCTGCGTCACCGCGATCATGTGCGGGGAAGCCTATCTGCAATCGTCGCGCATCGCCGAACTCTGCGAACCGCTGGCCCCGGCCACCGAGCCAACGAAGAAGAATCTCTCGGAAACCAATCTGGGCTCGAACGTGATGCCCGGCGCTGCTTGCCCCGGCTGGTACATCAACCGCGAGCCGTTCCTCGACGTTATCCGCATGCACCGCGCGTCCGTCAACAACATCAACAAGGCGAATGTTCCGAGCCCCGTCTACGAAGCCAGCAAGCAGTGCTGGGACGAAGCCCTCGCGCACGGCGAGAAACACGGCTATCGAAACAGCCAGGTTACGGTGCTCGCGCCAACCGGCACCATCGGCTTCATGATGGATTGCGACACCACCGGCATCGAGCCCGACCTGGCGCTGGTGAAGTATAAGAAGCTAGTCGGCGGCGGCATGATCAAGATCGTCAACAATACCGTGCCCACCGCGCTCTTCAAGCTCGGCTACACCCACGAGCAGGCGGATGCCATCGTCAGCTACATTGACGCCACCGGCACCATCGAAGGCGCGCCGCATGTGAAAGACGATCACCTTGCCGTCTTTGATTGCTCCTTCAAGCCTTCCAAGGGCACCCGGTCCATCGCCTACATGGGCCACCTGCGCATGATGGCTGCGACCCAGCCGTTCATCTCGGGCGCCATCTCGAAGACTGTCAACCTCCCGAACAATGCTTCCGTGGAAGACATTATGGAAGCCTACCTCCAGGCCTGGAAGCTTGGCCTGAAAGCGGTGGCTGTCTATCGGGACGGATGCAAGCAGTCGCAACCGTTGTCGGCCGCAGGGTCTGCGACCGCGCTGTCAAAGAAGGAAGACGCCGCCCGAGCCGTTGCCACTCAGGAAGAAGAAAATCTCAACGCGCCTCCCAGAGCCGTCCGGCACAAGCTCCAGGAAGAGCGCGCCTCGATCACTCACAAGTTCAACGTGGGCGGGCACGAAGGCTACATCACCGTCGGCCTCTATCCCGATGGCGAGCCAGGCGAGCTCTTCATCACCATGGCGAAGGAAGGCTCGACCGTAAGTGGCTTGATGGACAGCTTCGCTCTCGCCGTGTCGATTGCGTTGCAGCATGGCGTTCCGCTGAAGCTGTTCTGCGAGAAGTTTGCGCACACGCGCTTCGAGCCCAGCGGCTGGACGAACAATCCGGAAATCGGCTTCGCCAAATCGATCATGGATTACATCTTCCGCTGGCTGCAACTGCGCTTCCTGACCGGCCAACAGCAGATGCTGTTCGAGAATCTGCGCCTGAAGGCGGGTGGGGCGCCGCACACGGCCCCCTCGGCCGAGAGCGTGGGAGATCTGCACGGGTCAGCAGAAACGGGTGGCCGGAATCCCGAGCCGCGCCCTGGCTCCGTTCACGCCGCCGACGCACTCTCCGCCATCGTCGAGATGGGCGATGCTCCCAGCTGCCACTACTGCGGCGCCATCATGACGCGCAACGGGTCGTGCTACCGCTGCATGTCGTGCGGATCAACCAGTGGGTGCAGCTGAAGAGGCCTTAGGCTGGTGATCCTTATCTGTGGGTTTGCACAATTGATGAAAGTTGGGGTCGAAAAGGTGAAAGTCTAGACCCTAAAACGTGAAATTGAGTAAGACGCTGAAAACAATGAATATAAATTCAAGAACTGCGCCACGGTGTACCAGACTGAGGTAAGGAGGACAAGAAAAATGGCAACGTACAAACGCAGGGCGAGATTGCTCCCGATTCGGGTGAATTGGTCGAGGTCGGACCTCGTGGAGGCAAGGTGGAGGACGGTCGCCGCACTGTGATCGAGCGTGGCGAGAGAATTCCGCCCACATCCGAATCGGGGAACGAATTTAGGTACAAACGCGGCTCGAAGACTACCCATTAGGGCGGCGGTTCGGCAGATCGGATGGCTCTGATTCGACCTCTGTGCCGAGAACACGAATTATCTGGTCCCGCGCAGAAGGTAGCGGATTTGCGGAAGCGCATGGCCACGCCATGTCGCAACAGAAAACAACCCTTGACGGCTTTAGCCGATGGGGACACAACTTTAAGAATCGGATTTCGCGACCACTGACGTCGTAGCGTCGACTGTCCTAGGCTCCAGCCGTACTCCCGCCAGCGCGTAGCAATCCCAAGGAGAGTCGCAGATGGCTGTAGCGCCGTTGTTCTTTCTCAACCCGCGATTTCACAACTTCGCTGGATGATTTGCTTTTCGAGATCTGCGAGGACATACAACTTTCCGATACCCGGCACGATCAAGCCGTGCAGCGATACGAGACTTTGGGCGAGGTGCTCGAAAGCGAAGCAAGTCCTTTCCGGCTGCTCGGTCCAAAGATTTATCCGCAAGGTTCAATGGCTCTTGGCACTACGGTTAAACCAGTTGTAGGGCCACACGACTTGGATTTCGTCTTGGAGCTTTCGATCGCCCATGACCGAGTCGATCCTATGCGGCTAATCCAGGGAACTCTATACGTTCCTCAATAACCACGGTGTTTATCGGCCAATGACATCGCTTAAGAATCGTTGTGTTCGCGTTGAATATGCCAATGAGTTCTACATGGATATCCTGCCGGCATGTCGTAATGGGTACGCGACTGGCACTTGCATTAAAGTTCCGGACCGAGCATTGGAATCATGGACTG
>CAVUSL010000011.1:0-16627 GCA_963744055.1 uncultured Acidobacteriota bacterium
CGTCAATCGAGGCGATGGACGTTTTGATCAGATTGCGGACCAGGCCGGCGTCGCCTACAGCGCCGAAGGCCGGGCTCGCTCGGGCATGGGAGTGGACGCTGCCGATTTCAACGAAGACGGATGGATGGACCTGTTCGTCGCCAATATCGACGGCGAAATGTATTCGATCTATCAGAACAATCGCGACGAAACCTTCGACGATATGGCCCTGCCCACTGGAATCGCAAAAGCCACAAAACTGATGAGCGGCTGGGGATTGAAGTTCTTTGACTATGACAACGATGGCAACCTCGATCTGTTCCTGGCGAACGGAAATCCGGATGATCTGATCGAAATCCTGCACCCCGGCGTGACCTATCGTGAGCCTCTGATGCTTTTTCACAACAACGGCAAAGAATTCCAGAACGTAAGTGCGCAAAGCGGCCCCGTATTTGCCAGGAATGTTTCCGCGCGGGGCATGGCTATCGGCGACTTTGATAACGATGGCGCGCTGGACGTCCTGGTTTCCGTGAACGATGCAGCCCCTCTGCTGTTGCGCAACCAGGTCGGATCTCAGAATCACTGGCTCGGCGTGAATCTCGTAGGAAAGAAATCGAATCCCGATGGAATCGGCGCCCACGTTACCTATCAGGCCACAGATCTGAAACGGACTCGTGTGAAGGTTGGCGGCGGAAGCTATCTTTCCTCACACGATCCCCGCATGGTGCTGGGTATTGGAAAAAGACCCAAAATCGACTGGCTGGAAGTGACTTGGCCGCAGCCCAGCGGCGCGAGAGAACACTTCACTGATTTGCCCATCGATCGTTACATCACGATTGTCGAGGGTCAAGGCAAGTGGAAGTAAACAAGATATCTGACATTGCAATGCTGTGTTTGCGGAAATTCCGGTCGCGACCGGTGGCAGCCTTTCTTTGTGCGCTGTTGCTCTCACAGATCGCCGCGGCCTGGCAGGGAGACAAATCCGGCGAAATCAATATACAAATTATCGTGGTGGAATCTTCAACCCAAGCGGACCGGATTCTGCAAGAGCTCAGGAACGGAGCGGATTTCGCGACGTTGGCAAAGCAGCAATCCATTGACCCAAGCGCGGCCACCGGCGGTTACATGGGAAGATTGGATCCGGCAACCCTGCGGGCGGAGTTGCGGGACGCATTAAGAAAAATTGGCCCCGGGCAAATCACCAGCGTAGTCAAGAGTTCCGAAGGCTATGCCATCCTCAAGGTGCTGTCCTCATCGGACGCGGCGAACGGCCAAAGCTCGCGTCCGAGCCTTTCCACAGCCGCCCGGGGGAGTGTACGCTTCGCCCTCAATGTGGGCGGCCTCAACGATGCGGATGCCGTCTTCAGCGCTCTGCCCAAACCCGACGGCTGGCAACAGGATTTGCGTGCCATCTGCGAGGCGAGGAAACAATCGCTCTCCGTAGCCACGGAGCAGTTGGGAAAACGACTCGCTGCTGCCGATGCGGAACTGCATCCTTACGATGTGCTGGGAGAGCATCATTCGCTGGCACAACTCGAGGCGTATCAAGGGCACATGGATAAGGCGATCGAGCAATGGCAGGCCGCCTATCAGATTGCAACCGATGCCGTCCCAACGGCAATCCCCAAGTTTCTGGAGGCGCTGGGAATCGCTTACTTGCACAAGTCTGAAATGGAGAATGATGCCTATCGCAATCCTGGCGACCGATGCATTTTTCCCCCACGCGCCAGCTTTAAATATCAAGACACTGCGGATTCCCAAAAAGCGATCGAATATTTCCTGAAGTATCTTGAGCAGAAGCCGGACGATCTGGAAGTGAAATGGCTCTTGAATATGGCCTATCTGACTTTGGGAAGCTATCCCGCTGGGGTTCCGGCGAAATATCTGATTCCGACTGCGGCTTTTGAATCCAAAGAAGACGTAGGCCGGTTTGTGGATGTCGCGCCCCTGCTGCGCTTGAATACGTTTTCCATGGCGGGCGGAATCATCGTGGATGATTTCGAAAACAACGGTTTGCTGGACGTGGTCACGTCGAGCGTGGGAGTTTGCGAGCCCATGCACTATTTCCGCAATAACGGAGACGGAACATTTACGGACCAATCCGTGAAATCCGGACTCGCCGATCAGCTCGGCGGACTAAACCTGATCCAGGCCGATTACAACAATGACGGCTGCCTGGACATTCTGGTGCTGCGCGGCGGATGGGAATTTCCCCAGCGTATGTCGCTGTTACAAGGTCATTGCGACGGAACGTTCACCGACGTCACCCGCGAGAGCGGTCTCGCCGCCACGGCCAACGCGACCCAGGCCGGAGCGTGGGCGGACTTTGATAACGATGGCTTCGTCGATCTATTCATAGGCAGCGAGAGTGGTCCGGCCCAGCTTTTCCGGAACAAGGGTGACGGGACTTTTGAGGACATCGCTCATTCCGCGGGAGTGGACCGGACAGCCTTCACCAAGGCCGTAGTTGCCGGCGACTATGACAACGACGGGTACGTGGACTTTTATCTTTCCAACTACAACGGCAATAACTTTCTGTACCACAATAATCACGACCGAACATTCACCGAGGTCGGCGGCCTCGCTGGTGTGCAGGATCCGTGGGCCAGCTTCCCGGCATGGTTTTTCGACTACGACAATGACGGCTGGCCCGACCTGTTTGTAAGCAGCTACGCGGGTTCGAGCGACGAAGTCATGCGTAGCTATCTCGGGCTTCCGACGAACGCTGAAAACCTGAAGCTGTACAAGAACCAGCGCAACGGAACTTTCAAGGATGTGTCCAAGGAAGTCGGCCTCGATCGCATCTTCATGCCCATGGGGTCTAATTTCGGGGATATAGACAATGACGGTTTCCTCGATATTTACCTGGGTTCCGGGGCCTCCCCATACACCGCCGTGGTCCCCAGCGTTCTGCTTCGAAACCGGGAAGGGAAATCGTTCGTTGATGTTACCGAGTCCGCCGGCACCGGTGAACTGCATAAAGGACACGGCGTTGCCTTCGCAGATATGGATCGCGATGGTGACGAGGACATTCTGACTGTTGTCGGAGGTGCCACGCCGGGCGACAGTCACGCATTCCGCTTCTTCGAAAATCCCGGCAGCGGGAACGGTAATGACTGGATCAATGTCCACCTGGTCGGCGTGAAGACAAACCGGGCGGCCATCGGTGCGCGAATTACGGTGACGGTGGAAAGTGAAGGCCGTGGGACGCGCTCAATTTACCGCACTGTAAGCAGTGGTGGTTCTTTTGGTGCATCGCCGCTCGAACAGCATATCGGGTTGGGCAAATCCGCACGAATCGCCAACCTGGAAGTCTGGTGGCCAGCCAGCAACACGCGCCAGACTTTCCTGAACGTGGGCAAAAACCAGTTCATCGAGATCAAGGAGTTGGCCAAAGATTACACTAGGCTCGATCGGAAGTCCTTCCGGCTGGGAGGAGCGAAGCGGGACGCTGAGACTGGCGTGGGACAACAACTGGGACAAAAACAACAATGAGAAGCTTTGCGGCATTGCTGATTGTGTGGCTGGTAGTCACGCCAACTCTGCTCGTGGCGAGTGATAGGCAGGCCGAGCAGCGGTATTCCGCAACCGGTCTGGTTGTCGACGTCGACTTGACTCACCAGACTCTGGCTATTTCCTGCCAGACAATTCCCGGTTACATGGACGCCATGGTGATGCCGTTTTCTGTGCATGATGCCAAAGTCTTGATGGGCCTGCGACCCGGTCTGATGGTCGACTTTACGCTGGTGGCAGGTCCGGATTCTGCGTATGCCGAACATATTCGCATTCGGAACTTCGAAAGTGCGGAGCAGGACCCGTTTACGGCCCATCAGTTGAAAAACCTGCAAGGGCTGGTTGCGCCCGGCACATCCGCAAGCAAGGCCCTGTCGATCGGGGACTCGGTGCCGGATTTCAAGTTGGTCGACCAGAACCGGCAGGCGATCACTCTGCGCCAGTTTGCAGGCAAGGTTGTGGCCGTCAACTTTATTTACACTCGCTGTGCTTTGCCACAGTTCTGTTTTCGCCTCTCCAATAACTTCGCCAACCTGCAAAAGCATTTTGCTGATCGTATGGGACGCGATTTGGTACTGCTGTCAGTTAGTTTCGATCCAGTACACGATCAGCCCGAAATTCTGGCGGAGGCTGCCAAAACATGGAAGGCCGATGCTCGAAGCTGGCACTTTCTCACCGGGCCGCTGCCCGACGTCAAGCAGTTGTGCGGCAGGTTTGGAGTGGAGGCCTGGACAGACGAAGGCTTGATGATCCATTCACTGCATACAGTCATCATCGATCGACGCGGAAATCTGGCCGCGAACCTCGAGGGTAACCAGTTCACGGCGCAACAATTGAGTGATCTGGTGGAAACCGTGATGAATCATAACTAGTGTTTGGTGGCAGACAAGTTTGAATGGCGTGGAACGGGGCGACTTCGCCTGAGCGCATGAAGGAAATGACCGCCAATGACGACTTCGAACGGTTCCGGACCGGCGCAGCAAAGTACGCCGCGTACCTAGAGACGCCCGAGGGCCGACTGCGCCTCGATCTCGCTTTTGCCAACTTGCAGGACTTTCTGCCTCAGGCCACCAGCTTTTTGCACGCTCTGGATATTGGGTGCGGCACCGGCGCCACGGCGGTGCGGCTGGCGCGCCTTGGTCTTCACGTCACGTTGCTGGATGCGTCTGTGCCAATGCTGGATTTCGCGATGCGTGCCGCGCGGGAAGCAGGAGTTACGGAGAGAATTGCGCTGAAACACGGCGATGCCGCGCAATTCGCAAACTTGTTCCCCGCCGGATCGTTTGATGTAATTCTTTGCCACAATATCCTGGAATATGTCGACGACCCATGTGCTGTGTTGCGCAGTGCGGCTCGCGCCTTGCGCGATCCATCCAGCATCATCTCGGTATTGGTGCGTAACCAGGCAGGTGAGGTGTTAAAGGCCGCAATACAAGACGGCGACCTGGCCGCGGCCGAGCATAATCTCACCGCTGAGTGGGGACATGAGTCCCTGTACGGAGGAAGCGTGCGGCTATTTACGGCCGAGAGCCTGCAAGCCATGCTGCTCGAATCGTCACTCGCCGTAACTGCAGAGCGGGGCGTCCGGGTCGTGTCGGACTACCTGCCGCCAAGCGTTTTAAGAGATGACGAGTACGAGCGGATTTTTGAGCTGGAGCGCAAGCTGGGCAGGCGACCGGAGTTTGCCGCAGTCGCCCGGTACACGCACTGCATTGCACATCGCGCAGATCCAATCACAGTAAGCCCAGTCATGAAGGACGGTGCATGAATAACGTCATAGCCCAGTCTTCATCGTCCGGATCCCACATGACCAGGAGAATGACACCGGACGACGGTATTGCGCTCGGGCTTGGCCTTACCAATGAGTGTAATCTCGCCTGCGCTTTCTGCTACCGCGATCCGACTCGCGCGGATCGTCTCTCCCTGGATCAAGTGAAGGCAGTCATGGAACGCTTGCCTGTGCGGTCGGTGAATCTCGGCACCGGCGAGAACGGCATGCATCCCGACTTCAAGGCAATACTGGCCTACCTGCGAACCAAACCGGTCAAGCTCACCATCACTTCCAACGGTCACAGTGTTGCCGTTCTGGAAGACGATGAACTCTGTGCCTTCCATGACATCGAGTTCTCTCTCGATTACGCCACGCAAGCCGAACAGGATGCACAGCGCGGGCAGGGCAATTGGGCACTGATCCACCAGCAGGCAGCACGGTGTCTCAGGCTGCATATTCCTCTAACCATCATCGCCGTCATGATGAAGTCGAACTACTTGCGTTTAGCGGATGTGGCGCTAGTAGCCAAACAGTTTGACGCTCCTTTGCGAGTAAATGTCTATCAAGCCGTTCGATCGGACGTCTATGCCCTGAGCTACGAAGAGTACTGGGAGGGGTTCCGGCGCCTCTTTGAGCAGACCGACGTAATCGCAATTGGCGAGCCGCTGGTTCGCGCAATGGCGGGGCTCCCACCGCTCCGAGGCGGCTGTGGCGTGAGCACTGTACGCGTGACACCAAGAGCCACGACACAACCCTGCGTCTATTGGCCGGGATCAGGAGAGCCGCTTTCAGACTTGATCACGATGGGGCTCGACATTCTAGACTCGGCCCCCTTCGACCAGGCCCGCACACTTCCTCACGCGTGCCAGCCTTGCGAGTTCCGCGACTCGTGCCACGGCGGATGTGCCGGACGGCGGCGCTTGCAAGGCGCACTACTACAGCCTGACTCTTATTGTCCGATCATTCGCGGCGAGCGCCCACGACTCGAGGTCCGCATGGCCAGCTCCCGCGACTTGCCCAAGCTGAGCAGTTCCTGCACTACCGTAGTGATCGCCAGGTAGTGCTCAGCGAGAAGAGATCGCCTCCACTTCAGGAAACGCCTTCTAAGATACGTACATCCCGCTCAACGGCACCCTCGAGGAGTTTCAAAGCCGACTGATACGCGGGGCTCTGGTAAGCCTCGAGTGCCTTGGCGGCACTGTCAAATTCGATCACGATAGACCGGTCTTTTATCCCTGCTTCAAACACCTTAAAGGCTGTGCCGCGGGTAAGAAAACGTCCACCCGCAGCGAGGATGGCGGCTTCAGCCGGCTTCGCGTACTGAGCGACTGCGGCGGGATTTGAAACGTTCCGATAAAACACAATCCAGTAACCTTTGGCCATAATGCCTCCATCCACGGTGACGCAGCCGTTTTTAGAGTCTTGCGAGCGAGCCCTCTTGATATCTATTGCGCGTCCACCCACTTATCCGAACCCGTCAGCTTGACTGAAACATCAGAGATAAAGATGTGCAGGGGCTTGCCATCGGCGAAGCCGCGATGCTCGGTTGAGAACAGAATTGGACCTGCCTTTTTGTAGCCTGCCCACGTTGCGAGGACGCGGCTCGGCGGCTTGGCCCCGCCGCGGATGTACACAAAGTACACGACGCGGTTGTCTTTACCGACGTAGAGATCCCAGGTGTCGCCGGGCGTGTAACCGCCATCCGCGGGATACTTTATGGGGAGCAGTTCGGCTGTGCCGGGGCCCACTGGCAGGTTAAATTTGCCCTGATCAATCGCGCTGGCGGCCTTGTCCCAATAGGCGTGGAAGGGGAACAGCGTCCAATAGTTATCGTTGATGAAGCTCGGGTCGACCTCGTTCTTCACGGCGTCGGTTTGGGTGCTGGGGTCGGTCCGTACGTATGAAACCTTGACCGGCTTGCCGTCTTTGCCCACGCCTTCAAAAGTAACCTTGTTGGTCTTCGGCTCCCACTCCCACTTGTGAGCGGCTTTGAAGAGTCCGGTAATTTCTCCGTTCCAGGTGTAGCGGATGGCCTCAACTTTGTCCCACGAATCGATTCCGTAGGTCTTGGCGACTTGATCGAGAATTGGCGCGCGCTGCTGCGCCCAGGACTTTGGAGCAACGACCAGCACTCCGCAAAGCAGAAGACCCATTATGGTTAAACGGCGGATATTTGTCATAGAGTTCGCTCCTCCGGTGAATTGAACGGATGTTGTGTAGGATGACGGTGTAAGACCCCCGGATACAGTAATGCTGTTCGGCGCACTGTCCTTCACGCTACCTACTCCGTTGAGCATTGGGGCGCGGACGACTGTGGGATCCGGCGCAAAGCGATAATTGCGGCAGCGATTGCCACGCATCCGTATTCCAGCAGCATGACCCAGCCAGGAAGCGCCCCCCACGGACGCCCAAGTGCGCGCAAGTGCCACTGGACGTATACGGGGATAATGCTCACAGTCCAGATAGTAATCAGGAGCGTCGAGGCCGACGTCAGAAATGGCAGCAGCCAGAGAAGATACCATGGGAATACCACGGGTGCACACAAAAGACATGCTGCCATGGGCCAACCAAATTGGGGCCAGGTAAATAGGTCCGGAGACAACTCAGGCGCTGCGCTTCTTCCTCTCAGCCAGGTTGCAGTCACAAATCCGACGAGCACAGCCAGCCCAACCAGCAACTGCGGAGGCACCACGCGAGCGAGTGCCGCGAACACGGGACCATTAAAGCGGAAATTCTGCACATACGTGCCCAGCGAGCCGATCGGAATGCGGCCATGGTTGAAAAATGAACGATCAAGAAATGGCACGTACAGGAGTCCGACGACGGCTGCCGCCAGTGCAGCGTCGCGAATGCGAACCCGCTTCCAGTAGAGGGGCAAGAGTACGACCGGCAGGAATTTCACTGCTATAGCCAGCCCAAGTCCGACGGCCGCGGTCGCCCGCCATCGGCGTACTAGCGCAGCGCCGGACACCACCAACAATAACGCGCCAACAATGTCAACGTGACCGCTTCCTGCCACCTCAATGGCCAACAATGGGTTCCAGGCGAACGCCAGAACCATGTGCGGTTGCCGCCCTGTACAACGCAAGACATCAAGCAAAACAAGAACAATAGCAAACTCGCAAATCACGAATGCTACTTTCATCGCAAATGTAGATTCGTGAATCGCGGTTACAGCACGGAAAAAAAGCTGCGCTCCTGCTGGATATGGGCTCGGTAGATCCGGGTTGTTCAAATTGCGGGTTTCCGCGGTGTGCAGCCCCTTAACGGCAGGATCGCTGGGAACGACAACATAAGGGTTGTAGCCGAGCCTCTGCAGGCGGCCATCCCAAACGTATCGATGAATATCATCATCGGCGCCCGCGGGCACCCGAAGAAATTCAATGTGCCACACTGCAGCCAGGACGAGCCCAATGACGACAACTCGCCGGGAAAACTTTGGCGTAGCGAAAAACTCACGGATCGCCAGGAGGTAAACGATGCCCGCAAGCGTCAAAGAGGCCATGAAGTACGGTCCACCTCGATCGCCGAGGTTGCGCGAGCAGATCGTCAGCGCCGCGCACAACGTGGCGCCGAGTATGTACACTCTCCACGCGGGGGTGGTCTTCACTTTTACTATTACAATTCTCCCTTGCCCGTCCGAGCGCCTGTCCTAGAATGCCCCGCCACGAGCTCCCACTCTTTAAGCCACGCCGCCGTACGTGGCGCCCTTGCCGGAGCGAGCCGCAACTCCGCTGCCAAGCGAGTCAGGTCGTCCACTACATCGATATCGTAAAAAGGAGCTGCGAAACCTACGGAAAGATCGAGAGCTCGTGCGCGCGATAAAAGTCTCTCCAGCGCGCTACTGGTGCCCATTCCGTCGCCTGCGAAAAGCGTCGGATGAGAAGCCTTTGCCCCGACGAGATAGTAGCCTCCGTCGTGCGTTGGTCCAACGACTAGGTCCTGTGCGGCCAGCGTTTCGAATGCGTCTTCGAGAACAGAACGCGGCAGGTGTGGGCTGTCGCTGTTGAAGGCAATGGTGCGTCGTTGATGACCTTCCGCGAAGTACGCAAACACCGAAGTGAGGCCTGCGGCAAGACCTTCACCTTTCTGCGCAATTACTCTCGCTTGGTTGCCTGCCAATTGCACCAACTCGTTTACGTCCGAGTCCGGGCACATGATGGCAACCTCCACATCGCCCAATGACCGCGCCAGCGTCAGCGTGTCGTCCAGTAGACAGCAATAGAAAGCAGTAACAGCCTCAGGAGAAAGGCCGGGGGTTAGACGGGTTTTGACCATGCCGTGCCGTGGTGCTTTCGCCATGATTACCAGCACACGGTCGCTGCCTGACGAACCGCACCGCCATCTCCGTTGAAGACTTCATGGATTATTGGGCCAATAATATACGACGGCTGACGGGTGGCCCACTCAAGCCCGGTTTTGGCTTGAGTGGGGATGTTCGGCTCTTCCCAACTCTGTCATCCCGACCGGAGCAGATCATCGCGAAGACGATGATCTGCGGAGTGGAGGGACCTTGTGTTGAACGTCTGCATCGAACGGGCTGAGATCGAGTCAGGACGGACGGCACGAAAGCGCGGCAGGAATACTCTGTCCGGCCGTCGACTTGCCCCACTCAAGTCCAAAAGCGGGCTTGAGTGGGCCACCCGCCGGGCAGACCAATTCGTACTGCCCGTGTCCACTACTTTATCGATGTCGTGCCAAAAGGTGGTGGCGAGCCGCCACGTAAATAGACGATCAGATAGCTCATTTCTGTGAAGATTGAGTCGGGCCTGTCCAGCGGAACCATGTGCCCTGAATTCCGTGCAATTACGCGCCAGCTTAGAGGAGAAAGGGATTTGGACTCTTCTTGTTCTCTCTCCCATATCGGAATTTGGGCGATCCCCCGAGGTGACATCCCGTTTCGTTTGTTGGGGTCGCGCGTGACTATAAGGAGAGGCTTGCTGCCAAAACCCGTTAGCCGCTCAGCTTGCTTCGAAGACAGCTCGAAATAGTCTAATTCGCATTCGTCGGTATCCACGTAGCCCGGTCGGCACGCCATTGCATCGTACTGAGCCGCCCAACCCGGAAAGTCTTTGGCGGGCACGCGACAATGGCCGAGCAAACGCTCCCACCCAGACCAAACGCGTAGTCTATCCTTCCACAGTCCCCATTTTGCTTCCCGCTTGTCCTCGTCATACGCGTCACGAAATCCGGGGAGTTCGTCGATTTGTCGCGGCGAACTGGATTCGATCAAGGCGACGCCAACGACTTCGGTTGGAAACTCGCGCGCGTATTCACGAACATAAAGGCCTCCGGCGGAATGCCCCACCAATACGAGAGGCGGCCTGACTCCAGCTTGGTCGAGCAACGAATGTAACTCTTGGACAATCGTTTCTGCGTCTCGTGGACCTTTGCGCGGCTCGCTCCAACCGTGTCCCGCGCGATCATATGAGCAAACTCGCGTTTGCTGAGACAGTTGCGGCTGCACTTTTCGCCACTCGGACCAGGGAGCGCTGGCGGCAGCTTCCAGGATCACTGTCGGTGAACCTGTCCCCGAGCACTCCATGTGCATTTGCTGTCCGTCGACGGCGTAGAAACTTCCGGGGACAGGATTGCGTTTGTGCTGCCAGTATGCCGCCGCTAAATTCCAAACTGATAGAGACAGCAAAAGCAAACCGCAAATTGCTCCGCCAAACGCGACGAGACGCGCAATGCGGCGACCGAAAAAGGGGTCTTTGTTGTCCATTGGCAGCGATGCCTCGTAGTAACTCGCTAAATACTACATCGCACCCGTTCTTCGAGAAGTCGTGAAGATGCTCAGGTCAGCAATCCCTTCGTACCGCAAGTAATGGGGGAAGGGGGCACCTCGGAGAGCTACAGCTATTACGGGGCTTCTACGCTGGCCGTCGTGTCCCAGCTCTTCGACTCCGAAAATAATAACGTGCGATGAGAGCTAAAAATGAACCACGCGGCTCCAATCGTGCCCTTTACCGTGCCGCTAATTTTAGATTTTCCAATGCGTGGGTGATAACTGACGGGGACCTCGATGATTCGGAATCCCCGGAGAGCGCCTTTCAAGATCATTTCAACGGCCCAGCCGTAGGTGGCCTCTTCGAGCGTCAGTTCGCGCAGAACATCGGCGCGAGCAGCGCGGAACGGGCCGAGATCGGTGATTTGCACTCCATATAACAACCTGATCAAGCCGGCGGCAAGCCAATTACCGAATACAGAATGCCATGGCAGAGCGCCCGGGATGCGTTGCGCTCCGAGACGCGAACCGAGGGTGATATCGGCGCGACCTTCAATGATGGGAGCGAGAAGAAGCGGGAGTTCAGACGGCCGATCGCTGTAGTCACCATCGAGGAAGACGACGATGTCAGGGGCATTAGCGGCGTCGAGGCCGGTGAGACAAGCACGGCCATATCCGCGGCGACTTTCGCGGATGACGCGTGCTCCCATCTTTTCGGCGATCTCAGGCGTACCGTCGATTGAGTTGCTGTCGACAACCACGACCTCCGTGACGAGATCCGGCGAGAGGTCGGCAAGCACGTGGGAGATGGCGGACACCTCGTTGCGGGTAGGAATGATGACGGACACACGCACTGGATGATGGCTCCGATCACCACCACGGAGAGGAGGGTCGCCGCTGCGCGAGATATGCGTCTATTCCCCAGGTTCGGCCGGCACGACCTATCGCGAGCGCGAGGGAGGCAAGGACAGGTACCAGTAGTTCCCAAATCCAGGCTGTGCCCCACTCGGAAACCCAAAGGCTTGAAAGATACAAGAACGCCACCGCCGCCGCGGGGCGCGTGAGCAGGCCGATGAGGAGAAGGATACCGAGAGATATTTCGGTGAGCGCTTGCATTGGAGCGGCCATGGCAGCGTGGCTTGCGGCCAGGCCCATGACGGACTTCCAGAGGGCGGGCGAATGACTTTGCTTGATGTAGTAGTTGATGAGGCCGGCGTAACCCGAAGGCGTGTAGAGTCCCTTGCCCAAATTTTCGAAGAACACCCAGACGAACATGGCACCGATGGTTAACCGCACGATCGCAAGGCCGTTGGCGGCGGGCGATTCGTAGACGTGGCCAGGTGCTTCGTTCCGGAGTGGGGTTGCGCTGGTTGCCATGATGAACCTCCGCAGTTAGTGGATGCTACACCAGATCAGAAGTGGCAGATCAATCAAATTTTTTCTGCGGACGCATAGGTTGTCGAGCCGGGACGGATTACGGCTCGTTCAACCCTGACAGGTTGTGTCGGTTGCTGATAGACTTTTGTTCTATGTCGCCGGTGCACGCCTCTTCACGGCCTCATCAATTTTGGTTTCCGCGTGCCGCGCCTGCGTTTGCTCCAAGTTCGTTTCACCTTTCACAATCAACCGTCCAATTGCCAGGAGTGTTTCAATGAGGCTGCGCATCCTCTCGTCGTTGCTACTGCTCTTCGTTGGAGCGGCAGCTTCACCCTTGACCGCACAAATCACTTCGCAAGCCAAGTCGAGCGAGCAAAAGTTCAGCTTGCCATCTCGCACGTTTCGTTTCACTTACAACTTTACGGTGAAGGATATCCCGTCGGGAGCGAAGCGGGTACGGGTGTGGGCTCCTGTGCCGCAGAGCGACCAGCATCAAACTGTCCGCGTTGTGGGCGTTAAGGGCCCGGTTAAGACGCAAATGACGCGCGAAGGCGAGTACGGCAACCGGATGATGTTCGCGGAGATGCAAAATGTCAGTGAGGGGAATGCCGCGTTCAGTCTGGAATACGAGGTGACGCGCCGGGAGTATTCACGCGGCGATTACGCGCAACTCGAGAGCAAAGATCAGAAACCGGGCATCGTATCCGCGTCGATGAATCGCTTGATCGCGCCGGACAGCCTCATTCCTACGGATGGAAAGATCAAGACACTCGCGGTTGAAGTAACCGGCTCTAAGACCGGCACGATCGCCAAGGCGAAGGCCGCTTATGACTACTTTTTTACAAACATGCGCTACGACAAGACGGGCTCTGGCTGGGGACGCGGAGATGCGGTCTGGGCTTGCGATTCGAAGCATGGCAATTGCACGGACTTCCATTCTCCGTTCATCGGCTTGCTGAGGGCGGACGGGATCCCCGCGCGTTTCGACATCGGCTTCCCGTTGCCTGAGGACCAGCACAAGGGAGACATCTCTGGGTATCACTGCTGGGCCGAGTTTTATGGAAGCAAAACGGGATGGGTTCCGGTTGACATTTCGGAGGCGTGGAAGGCGAAGCAGAAGGAAGATTACTTCTTTGGCAGCGTTGACTCGAATCGCGTGCAGTTCTCTACCGGCCGGGATATTACGCTCTCGCCGAAGCAGGATGGCGCGGCGCTGAATTACTTCGTTTACCCGTATGTGGAGGTGGACGGCAAGCCTCATGAAAAGGTGGACAAGAACTTCAGCTTTGAGGAAGTATCGAGCGTCACGCCATAAAAAGTAATTTTTGACTGCTGATCGGAGGAAATCATGAACACCGCAACCATCGCCTCTCCCGTCCAGCGCGAACCGGAACTGCTCGGGCAAACCGTCGTCGTGATCGGCGGCAGCGCCGGCATCGGGCTCGAAACGGCCCGACGAGCACGCGCCGAGGGGGCCAAGGTGATCCTCACCGGCCGGAATCCCGAGCGCCTCCAGCACGCCGCGAGCGAGGTCGACGCGCTGAGCACCGCGGCCTTCGACGCCACGGATCCGGCTGCCCTCGAGCGGTTCTTCCGTGACCTGCCGGCCCCGATCGACCACGTGATGGTGACCGCTGGCCGGCCGCACTACGGGCGCCTCCTCGACATGGACCTCGAGCAGGTGCGCCGCGCCCTCGACGAGCACCTCTTGCTGACGCTCCAGGTCGCCCGCCACGCCGCCAACAAGGTGAGACCGGGAGGCACGCTGCTGTTCATGGGCGGCACCGGCGGCCGCCGCCCCGGCATCGGACTCGGGATCGCGTCGACGGTCACCGCCGCGCTCCCCGCCCTCACCGCCAGCCTGGCGCTCGAGCTCGCGCCCGTCCGCGTCAACCTCATCGCCGCCGGCTTCGTCGACACGCCGTTGTCGGCATCGCTCCTCGGCGATGAGCTCGAGAACCGCCGCAATCAGCTTCGCGCCACGCTTCCCATCCGGCGCGTCGTCGGACCGGCCGACGTCGCCGCGCTCGCCGTACACATCATGACCAACACGGCCCTCACCGGCGCGACCTACGACATCGACGGCGGGCAGCAGTTCGTCGCTGCCTAGCGAAAGGAGCACGCATGTCCACGATCCACCTCCACCAGACAACCACCTCTGACGCCCGAGCAGTACGTCGCCGGGCTCACCGACTTCGGGCCTGGCCGCTCGAAGCTCTTTGGCAACAGCGCCGACGAGTACCTCAAGGTGCATCAGTCGGGGCCGCTCGGAGGCCGACGTCACGGAAGGCTCGGGCGGCATCTGGGAACGCCTGCACTACGACTGGTCCGATCCCAACCACGTCGTCCTCACGACGACCGACTCCAACACGTGGGGAGGCGCGTCGGGCCACACCTACACCTTCACGCGTCGGCCCAACGGCACGACCGACATTGACGTGGTCGTCGTACGCGACGGCAAGAACCTCAAGGGACGGCTGCTCGGCTTCGTGGTCGGGACCATCGGCAAGAGCGTTTTGGAAAAGGCGTTTGAAAACTCCGTCAAGGCCATCGAAGCCCGGAACAGCGCGGCGAGAGAGGAAGGCGCAGCATGAGCGGATACATCCACCTTTCGGGGCGGGTGGCCCAGGTAACCAGCCGTAGGCACAGGTGACCTAGGGTTCTAGTGTGTGCTGAGAAGAAACGGGGGTGCCCACGTCTCGTGGTTTTCGAGACGTGGGGACGGATACGCGACTGACATCAGAGGTGCGGGCGCCGGCGGTCGTGGTGCCCGCCTCACAAATACCCCACTTCTCGCAAAGAGCACGAGAAATGGGGCGCACCGATCGCACTTATCGCGGGAGACATGGACCACCCGCTAATACCTTTGTGGTGACGTTAATTTCAGGCCGGACTTTTATTCCCAGGACTGCCCCCATATCTCTTGAAATACGCGTGAGTTTTACGAGATTCCCAATACTGCTCCATGTGCCTTTTCTCCAGTATTGCGGTCACGCCCTCTGGAAAAACGAGAATCGGATGATCGGGGTTGTCTCTAAAACATGACTCCCTCGTTTCAAGCGGATCCCTTACCGACATTTAACATGAATGTGAGTCCAAGCATATGTGTATGAAATGTCTTCCAACCTGTGCGCGCGGTCGGCACGGGAACATTAAGCGTCAGTTGAACCCTGTGCGGCCGCGAAAGTGTAACCCAAAGAAACATCCATTTCGGGAAGTCCGATTCACCTTTGAGCCAAGTCCGCACCGGCTCGCAGTACGGCCCCAATTCGATCATCGGCTCCGTCGTATTTCCCTTCCAAGAATGTACGGCCGCCTTCCAGAAGATCCCCAGTCCAAAATGAACCAGCTTGTGAACGTCAATAAGGGGATTTTGAGCAGCGAAATAGAGAGCTCCATCCGGATCTTCCGCCGCGACCGGTCCGCTTGCCACAAAGTCGTAGAGCGGAAATTTCCTTTCAACCGTACAAAGCTTTGAATTCACCCACGACTCGCCACCCTTATTGAGAATGTCTTCGCAGTCTAGGCACAGAAGATAGTCTTGTGTTTCCCTGTCGGTCGGGAATATGACTCCATCGCCGACCCTGATAGGAGTCGCGTTTCCATGACGAAGATAGTCATACAAAGACGCGGGGATCAAATGGCTCGAAACCAAATCCTTTTTGAGCAAGCACATTTTGCAGATCCCACTCTTCATCTCAATGGCCTCTCATCGTGAGACAGACTTGGATGATAGTGACGCCCAGAATCACTACCGTAAGAGCAAGGTTGATCATCCATAGACGAGAGCTTGACCTATCCAGGCGCAAGACGGCTTTTCCGAGCGCAGCAACGGTCCGCCTCAACTCGAAGTCATGGACGTTAGAGCCGGCAGTCACGTCCGCCAACACCTCATCAAACCGTTTTTCCAGATCGTCACGCATTTGCCCTCCAGTGGCCTGTTTCTTCTTTGCCGAGCGCCCCACACATCGCGCTCTTTGTGATGTGTGGGTTCTCGATACCCGTATCAGTGGTGCAGCTTTCGAGTGACCGATCAGAGTAGAGCGAAACTGACACACTTGACTAGGATGTCGCTCTCAGTCAGATTCTAACGAAAGCCGGGTTCCCCCCACATCGCGCACTTTGCGATGTGGGGGTTTTGCCGCTCCCGAGACATAGATCGATACGATTGTGTAGCGAAGAGACCCATTCATCCCCAAAATACGCGGATGAGTGGGGCATCCAGCCAGAGAAACAACCGGACCAGATAGACAGAGAAA
>CAVUSL010000012.1:0-12838 GCA_963744055.1 uncultured Acidobacteriota bacterium
GTGCACCTTCGGGCGCACGTCGCGGCGTGCGCGCCGGAGATGAAATCGGTCCCACCGGGACATTTCTGCGCTTCGAAGCTGCGGTTTACCTGATTGAAGAGTCGTTATCGCTCGAACAAAGAACACTGCCGAAGGAAAGACCTCCTGCTCGTAATCGTCCTGACTGTGTGGTGTCGCTTGGTGCTGGGTCCACGGGCCTAGAACACAACGCATGTACTTCCGACATCTAAAACAGAGGTGCATGGCGGTGGTATCTAGGAAACAGAGCTGATCGCATGACCCAACAGGTCACCGGTCGATGCGGTCGGGCAAACCAGCAACAGGGAGGAATACATGGGCGGAGGCCCAATACGTAAACGCGTGCAAGGTTTTCGGCCAATCAAACCAATTCAACCGATCCAACCGATCCAGCCAATTCGGCCCTTGCAACCGATTCAGCCGATCCAACCGCTGCGAGGGATGGGAGCAGGCCAAGGATTCTCCTTCGGCGACTTGCACACGATGAACCTTCCGGGAGCACCCAGGCTACCGGTAAACCCGATCGCGGATCTAGCTTGGCGGCGTCGGATGAACGGGCAAAAGTAAAATCACAACTTAGTGGCGACGTTACGTCAACAACCGGATAGTTCCCGGTTTGAAGACCAAGCCGGAACTTCTTCATTCGTGGACAGAAGAACGTTTGAACTAAGCCGCTGGCGCGGCGGACGCTACCGCGTGTATAGTCTGAAGCGCCGATGGAGCGATGAAGAACTCACCGTCAAGCGCTACGATGACGTAGATATGAGTGGCGAAACCAGCAGCACATCGATGAACATCAATAACTGCCTCATCGCGCAACTCCTCTTTCTACAATGACTTGCAAATCAAAGTCGATTCAATTCCCATAGCTCACCGCATCCGCCGCAAACGCCAGCGGCTCACTTCAAACGACCCTATCGAAACTGCCCCGACCACAGACCGGTGCATCCCGGTATTTCTGCTTCGGGGCAGTCCCGATAGGGATTCTTCGTTTATCGTTACCGATCCGGCGAAATTTCCCACAAGCCGGGTGAAAACGCCCACCCCCGCTGTCTTGCCTGTCTCCTCCCGCCTTACTTGGTTCGACTCTGCGGCTTGGGCGCCGTCGAGGAGGCCGGCGGCGCTTTTACAGGCTCAGGTACGGAGAGATCATACAAGTAGGCCACGGCGCCCGGACTGGAGAACGTGTCCAGCCGTTTGCCCATGGTATCCAGATAAAACCGGGTGTACTTGGGAGCGTCGCTTTGCACGCCGTTCACGTGAGAGAAGATGACCCAGACCTGGCGCCCGCGCAGGCGATCGAGATCCTCGGTGTAGTCTTTGGAATCGCTGCCTTCGGCGGTGCCCGGCAGTAAATTGTTGTCGTGAATGTGTTCGATGTCACTGTAGTACTCGTAGGCCGGAAGGGCATCGCGAAACATGTAGATCACGTCGGTCGGACGTTCATGCGCCCGGACGTAGGACAAGGCAGGCTTGATCTCTTCGGGAAGCATGATTCCGGGCGACGTCACCAGCACGTGCGGCTTGGCGAAGTGATGGAGAAGATACACCGCGGGATCGATAAACAGAAGTCCGATCAGCAGATATCCAACCACCCACGCGTCGCGTTGCGTCGCCAGCCGAACCCGATCCGCGCCCTCGGCGATCAGCATGATGGCTGACGGAACCAGGAACAACGCCAGCCTTCCCCCAAACGGATAGCGGTGCAAACTGGAGGCCAGCAGGGCGAACACCCAGGGCAGAAGCAGCAGCCAGAACTTTGCGCGATCGCGGGCGCGTGCATATAGATGGTGCCCGCCCACCAGGAACGCCAGCGCCGCCAGGCCGGCAAACGAGAAGCCCACCGGGCTTCTGAAGAATTCGAAGAAGCTGTCATAAAACCATTTGAGGTCCGTGACCGACTTCGGGGGAAGCGGCATGAAGTTGTCGGTCCAGTACTTCAGCAGGTAATTGTCGGCCACGAGATTTCGCAGCGATACGAAGTAAACAACCGCCATGCTGGCCAGCGCCAGGACATACGCGGCCGCGAAGCGGGCCAGCTGTTTCCAGTTGCGTTCCGCAACCAGCACAACGCTGAAAACGGTCGCGATACTTGCCAGAACAAATACGGAAGGGTGCGAGAACCAGATGACCACAGCGCCGATCAGTCCCAGGCCCGCGATGCGCAGGTAACTCCAGGTCGCGGCAGGTGCCGACAATGCGACCAGATAAAGCAGGAGTGCGACCGCAACATCGCAGGAATACTGCTTGAGCTCGGAAGAATAGTAGATCAGCGGAGGAGCGATGGCGAACAGTCCCGTGGCGACGGCGAGCGCGGCACGAGAGACCACTCGCCTGGCCACGCCGTAGAACATGAACAAGGGAAGCGATGCCGGCCAGCAGGGGAAAGAAGCGCAGCGTGTACTCGCTGGGACCCCAAATGTCAATCAGCAGTCTTTCCACGAACAGAAAGCCGAGCGGCGCTCCCTGATGATAGTCCAGTGGACGCAGCAGTTCCGCGTACTGCCGGTGAATGAGGTTCAGCGCCAGACAGGCTTCGTCTACCCAGAGAGAGCGGTTCAGGCCGTACTGCCAGACTCGCACAATGATACCGAAAGAATGGCGGACCATACCCACCGGGATTCCAGAGACACGCTTCGGCTCGCCGGACGGGAGGACGAAGCAGGCGGGTCACTCTCTGCTCGTTCCCCAGCGGCCAAAGAGAGCACGGGAAGCATTGCCAGCAACAGCAAAGAACTGGGTCCGGGATCGAGATGCATTATTGTTCTCCGTTGTTCCTGGAAGGCTTCAACCATCCGTCATGAGGCAAACGGTGAATTTTTCCAGAATGATTCTTGGCCCACTTCCCTTCAGGTTACTAGGTTTCTTGTCGCTGCCGGGCAGGCGGCGACGGACATGCTGAAACACATGGCCGCACACAACGCCTCCCGCGCCTTCGCCGTGGCTGCGAGCGCCTTACAACCTGAATCGGAGATCATCCTCGCGGTCGAGCCAGTCCCTGCGCTTGCGATACTTTGGATTGCTTCGTCCCCCGGATCACTCAACTAGGCCACCTCAGCCAGGGGGTTTTTCCCTGTCCACGATCTGCAGAACACTCGATTGCAACCGATCCTTATTGGCTATGATTTCCCGCCGAATCGTTCATGCCCGGCTTGGCATTGCTCATCCGCACGAGGTCGAAGGAATAGCGAACCGCGAGGACCACAGCGTTGCCCAAATTTGCGAGGCGTTCCTGCTCGCGGGATCCGATGCCAAGAAGCAAGGCGGGAAATTTCTACAGGAAGCACTCGCTCGACTCATCATCAAGTCTTGTGAGTTAGTCAGTTGGGACTCCACTAATCGCTTTTTTCGATGACTGTAATCATTTGTTTGATGCCTGAACGCGAACAACGCACCTCGGCTCGAAGTCATCGAAAAAAAACCGCACGATATCTTGCGGAGCGATACCGCTTCAAATCTGCTCATTTTGCAACATTCCTGTAGCTCGAAGTTTCCTAAGGGCTGGCGAGGAGTGCGGTATAAGGACGCGACAAAGTCTGTGGGATTACCATGAAGAACTCCGCTCAATTGCTTCGGGCGATTGCGGCACAGGTATCGGAAGCGCGCCTCTCGACCGGTGCGGGAGTGCGTGACGTGAGTGATTTCCGGGAATGGCTGATTGAGTTGGCCGAGAAGGCAGAGCAGGCGGAAACACTCGAAAAGTTCTTGTCTTTTATTACTGGAGCGTAGTCAGCGACGTTACGTCAACAACCGGACAGTCCCCGGTTTGGACCAACCGGGAACTTTTCCATTCGTGGACACAAGCGCGTTTGAACTAAGCCGCTAGCGCGGCGGACGCTACTGCGTGGTCGTCGCTAGCATTGTTGCCCGTGTAAGGTTTTGGGTCACAAGGAGGTTACTGTGACCCGACTCAGGAAGCTGATGCTGGACGAGCTGCAGCGTCGCAACTACGCTCAGAACACTGTCCGTGCTTATATCCATGCGGTGGAGGACTTCGCGAGGTACTTCCACCGTTCGCCCGATCGCCTCGGCCCGGAACATATTCGCGAGTACCAGGTTCACCTGTTTCGCGACTGCAAGCTCTCGCCAGGAACAATCGAAGGTCGTAGCGCTGCTCTGCGTTTTCTCTTCGTCAAGACACTCCGACGGCCGTATCTTCCCGATCACATTCCGTTTCCCAAGCGTCAGAGGCGGCTGCCCACAGTACTGAGTCAGGAGGAAGTGGCGCGGCTCATTGCTTCCGCGCAGAACCTCACGCATCGCACCATGCTGATGCTGCTGTATGCGACCGGCCTGCGACGCGCTGAACTATGCCACCTCAAGGTCGGCGATATCGACAGTGAACGCATGGTCATTCATGTTCGCCAGGGCAAGGGTGGGCGTGACCGCGACGTCCTGTTGACCCGTTGCAATACTGTGTAAGACGGCAACGTACCCGAACATACGTTAGAGCCGTCCGATCTTCTGGCACTGCGCCATTTTTCCTCAGCCATTTTCCGTTTCGATTTTGAAAGTCCAGGCATATCGGCCGGGCTGATGGTTTGCATCCTGCAGGTTGTCAGGAAGAGAAATCGTTAAGCCGCGGCTCCCGTCGTAGTTCCAACGCGACGGTTCACCGTAGCCGAGCAAGTGGATCTCAGAGCCGGAGCGGGGAATCACGCTTGTGAGTAACAATTCCTTCCCGGGCCATTGCAGGCTGAAAGCATAGACCCAACGGCGATCTTTACTACGTGTATAGCGAATCAGTTCCCCTTCTGACCAAAGCGTGCCGTCGCGCGGGCGCGTGCCGTAGATTCCTTCGCCATTAATCTTGAGCCAATCGCCGGCAGCGCGCAGTTGGCGCTGGGCTTCGGGATGAAACTCACCCGCGGCGCTCGGGCCGACTCCAACCATGAAGCCTCCACCTTTAGCTACCGAGTCCACCAGATTGTGAACAATCCATTCGGTCCCCTTGTGTTTGGCTGCGTCTGCTTCGTAAGAGAAATCTGTTCCCAGTGGATAGATGACAAACCACGGCGCATCGGCGGTCTGCTTATCTCCCGGAACCACGCGTTCCGGCGTGTAGTAGTCGCCATAGTTGCCAATGCCGCGGTCGCGGAACATGACGTTGGGTTGAAGTCGCCGAAGTTGCAGGATGGTCTTGCGCAACTCTGGCCAGAGCGAGCGGCCGAGCCACATGTCCAGACAAACCATGTCTATGGTGCCGTAATTGGTGAGCAGTTCGACGAGTTGCGCGCGATGGCGAGCCATCATGCGCGCGGCTTGCGCCGGCGCGGGATCGGGCACGGTCACCCAGTGATTGCCCAACAGCTTTTGGGCCTCGTCCACTTCTTGCGCGCTGGTGAGCTGCAAGGAAGACGGCACCTGTAGCGGATGATAGACATAAGGACGGAAGTCCGCGTCATACCAATCGGGATGCGAGAAGTAAAGGTCAATCTTGATGCCGTGCATGTGGGCGGCATCGCATAGCTCCTTCACCACGTCGCGGCGGAAGGGCGTTTCCATGATGCTGTAGGCGAGGTCGCAGGATTCAATGGCCGGTCCGCCGGGAGCAGTCCAGTTGGCTCGCCGACGCACGCGAGTCTTGGTGTCGAACATGGAAAAGCCTTCGTGATGTTTGCTGGTGAAGGCGAACATCTTCATGCCGCTTTCCTGGAACAGATTCATCCATGTGTCGGCGTCGAAGCCGCTTGGGTTCCAGGTTTTGTACAGCTGGTTATATTGCTGGCGGTCGTCGAAGGACATGTCCAGAAAAGGCCACGACTCCCTGCCACGGTGCCATATGGAGTAGATGCCCCAGTGAATGCGGACTCCAAATTTCACATCGCGGAAAGCCTCGTAAGCGCTTTGCGGAGCGTTGCGATACTCGGGCACAGGAAGTTCTTCGATGTAGGAAGTCCGCCGCAACAACTTTTCGGGGAAGTGATGCTGGGGTGGAGAATCGGGGCGAAGGCGCGTGGACGAGGCGAGAGCAAGAGCTGCGCTGGAGTATAAGAAATCTCTGCGATTCATCAAAAAGCCTCTGAGGACTACCTCGCCGTTTGCCTTGTGTCGGCAGGCTTAGCAGATAGTTTCTTGAACAACACCGGATCGTACTCTTCCAGACCGTTGATCCCGTAAAGATGGTTCGAGGTTATCCACGGCAGCCAAAAACGATGTCCTCCAACACCACGGCCTGGTCCGCCCGGGCCGATGCGCCAGCCTTCCTGCTGCCATCCGATACCTTTCATGTCATATTGCCGGCCCGGCAGCGCCACCATGGATTTTGTGTCGTGTAACAGAACTCGCGCCACGTCGAGATAATGTTCATCCTTAGTGAGCTTGTATAGCTTTGCGTACGAGGGCACCGCCCAGTCCAGATATTCATCGGCGCTGCCTGCGACCCGCGCGGTTATGCCTTGTATGCCCACAGTTGGTACACCCTTCTTATAGTAGAGCTGCGCATCATCGGCATCGAACGGCATAGGGAGATTCCAAATCCATATCCAGCTTTCGGCGAAGTCGGCAGCGGCCTCGGCGCGCTCCAACCACCTCGCCTCTTTAGTCGAATCGTAAAGGCTGAGAAATGCCTCCATGCTGAGCATGCCGGCTTCTTTGTCGGTGTTGTTGGGATTGTCGCTCGCTCCTCCGACATAAAGTCCGTTGGTTCCCCAGTTTGCCCAAATATACTCGGCGGCGCGAACTGCGGATTGCTTGTACTTCGGATCTCCGGTCTCTTCGCTCATCATCACGAGCAGAGGCACGGGAGCGTAGCTGGTGGTTCCTGTGGGTTCCGCGACTTCGTTGCTCCCTGCCTTCCAACGTCTAGGGAAAGAGCCGTCCTCGCGCTGCTGCTGAATGAGCCAGTCCACGTACGACTTCACCCAGTTGAACCACTCCGGATGCTCGCGTCCCAGCGCGCGCTCGCGGCGATATGCCCGCACCAAAACTCGCATGTCCTCGGTAGCGTTGCGCAGCCACGGCGCAAGCCAGATGTGATCGTGCGGCTTGCCCGTCGCGAGGTCGTACCCTGTGGCCTGAAGCGGAACAGTCTGGAGCGCATTGATCATAGATGCGATTACGGCCAGCCCGGTTTGGCGCATCTTCTGCCCGCGTTCCGTGTGGTCGCGATCACCTTCACGCAATAGCTGATCCGCGCACTCGATGTTCTTGCCGACGAAGCCCATTGCCGCCATCGTCCAATTCCACTGAAGTTTGTCGGTAACGGTGGACATAACAAAGGGTATGGCGGTGCGTCCATCAATGGTGGCAGCCTGCAACTCCAGATGGTCGGTCAAGACTCGGCGCATCTGCTCTACGTCGATGTAATACACGGGCGGCTTCAACGTGCCCCACGCCCAGCGCCACGCGTTGCGTGTCATGTTGCGGAACGATTCGTCTTTGCCGAAACGAAAGTTCACCTCGTAAGCGTGAGTTACGCCCTCAGCGATGGGGTGATAGCGCCGCACGGTCCTTTCCTTGGCGTCAGGCGGACCGCCCATGTAAGCGCCGTTGATCGTGCCGGGAAACCAGAAGCCGAACTCGATCGGGCTGTTATCCCGCTGCCACGCTCCCAAAGCGCCGAACTGAAAGCGGGCATCGGTCATCACAGCCTGCGTGAGTTTGGTCTCCTCGAACGTAGAGTCGCCACGAGGCGATGGATCGAGAATCGCCACCGAAGTCCCGTCATGGAACGAAAGTGCGAATAGGGGGGCGGGGAGAATGTCCTCTCTCATGAAGAAATGGTGGGCTGCATAGTTCAAAGTCCCGCCGGGGGAACCGTCACCGTTGTAGGTTGCGTCGCCATACAGAGCGCCCGGAGCCATGTAGCTAACGTCAGACCATCCGACCGAAGGCGCAGCCTGAAGGGTGATTGCTGAGTCGAAACCGCCCGCTGCGTTGCCGACGACGTCCACTTTCCTATGCACCGCAAGCACAGCTCCACTCAAAGTCCAGTGGTCCTGCACGCGAAAGAGCACGTTGTCATACTTAATTTCCGCCAAGGCATCGATTCCTGCCTCTGATTTCCGGGCCGTTTTATATCCGGCGGCAACTTGATGAATGTTGTCTTCCTTGCGAAAGACTTCCAGCCTCGCGGGTTGGGACTGCGAAATCCTAAGGCCTGCTCCGCCGCTGATTTCGATCCCCCACTCGTCTGCTGGCGAGCGTACGAAGGTCACCCTGGCACCCGTCGGTAGGCGCCCAAGCTCAACTTGGGCGACTGGTTTTGCAGATAGATTTGAAACTGCCAGGACGAAACAAAGCACTCCGCATCGCGAGAGCATTCTGGTGCAGTCCTCCTGCAGGTCTTCATGGGAGAGTTACTTTAACCACAGCTGGATAGTTTACAACTTGGCCCGTCGACAGTTTCACGTCCTTTCATTCCTGTTTCCTCTGGTGCATGAGATCATGCAAACAACTGGCCCACCCAGCCGTACTCGTAACCAGATCTTTTGCTGATCCAAGCCGTGGTCGGCTATTGGAATGTTAGTCGGTTTCACCCACGATGCTGGTGCCACCTCAACTTCCGGATTGCCCGTGAACCAGACAGAATAACGGAGGGCACAATTCTCGGGGGGGACGGCAAATGGAAAGCGGATCTCCTCTCGGATGCTGGGTCATGAGGAAGATTGAGTTCCGAATTCCTCAGTTCCGGGAATTAACACTCCGTGAACTAACGACCCTACTTTTTTGACCAAGAATTGCCGGAAGTCATTTGTTTTGTCATTTCAGCCATAGCTGCGGGCATTGTCTCGGGATGTCGAATGAGGTCGAGCGCGTAGACGCGCACGTCTACGGGTGCTCGGAACCATTGGCGGCACTGCGATTCGACGGGAGGCCCGCCGGGTTCACCCGCACTCGGAATCGGTGCAGGCAGACGGAAAGCGTACATGCTGCCGGCGGCGATTGCGACATGCGGATACCGCAGGAGCCATTCGCAGTTGTGAACGTCGAGAACCATGTTCGACGACACAACGACCCACTGGCCATCGTCGACCGCGGTCGGTTTCTGACAATCCCACATCTCGGCGTTAGGGACGAAAGCCGCAGGGTCGCTGAACGCGTACGTGTCGATGCTGACGCGGTGCTGTCCCTGCTGTTCGAGGAACGCCTTCACGTCAGGCAGCGCCTGATTCCAGTCGACGTTCGAATCACTCGCCAGGTAGTACGTAGGGCGCCCGGTCGCAAACGAGTTGAAGTAGGGCATGTAGTAGGGATAGGTGTGCACGGCGGTGTAGAGCGACGAGGCGGCCGCGACCGTAACGATCGCGGTAACTGCCATGGCGATCCAGCGCTTCCGGGACCGCAACTGGGAGATCATGCGGGGCAACGGGGCCAGCATAAGGAAAAAAAGCACGTGCGGAACACTCAGGTGCCGCAGGCTGACGTCAAACATTGAGAACATGTGGATGCCGAGAAAAACCATCACGGCAATCCAGAGGACGCGCCAATGCACGGTCCGGCCCGCGGGTATGGCCGATTCGAGTTGCGCGTTCCAATGACGCGCCACAGCCAGTAGCAGTGCCGTCGCAGCGATCACAATTGATCCGAGAGTCAGCTTCAGCGCGAGGAGCACCGGGAAGTAAAACCACTTTCCGTGCGGATAACCGTGGCCGAGGATAAACATCGGGCGCACGAAGCTAAAAGCGATGACCGCCATGCCGCGCACGTAAAGCCAGGGCGGCATTAGCAGGCGCTTGAACGGCGTCATCAGGGAAGACTTGCCCAGGAGATAAAGAACGTCGTGGGATTGGTTCCACGAAAACACAAAGTAAACGATGTAGACGAGCGCGGCGGCAAGTGCGATTCCCTTCCATGTGGCGCGAGAGCGCATGCGTCGCCACGCGAGAGCTTCCGGCTTTGTCCGAGGCTGATGTGGGACAGGTCGCCACCGCGTGCTCATCGCGAATGCAATGAACACAAAGAACAGCGCACCAGCGGAAAACTTCGAGAGCAGAGCGCAACCGAGCCAGAGTCCGAAGAACATGATGCGTTTGCGACTCGGCTCTTGCCACATGCGCGCAAAGGACCAGAGTGTTCCGAGCGAGAACAGGGCGATCGACGCGTCGGTGATGACCAGCGGTCCGAATGTCAGAAAGAGCGGGCTGCTAACGAAAACCGTAAGCGAGAGAAGGCCTCCCCAGTCTCCGCCGAGCTGACGCCCGAAGACAAAGATGAGCCAGCCAAGGGCGAGAGTCAGGAGCAGCATGGGGATTCGCGTCCACAGGAGGATGGTAAAGGGATCGTTCCAGCGCGTGATCAGCCAATGTCCGAAGACCCATTGGCCGACGTATCCATCGGGCAGAAATTTCTGGCTGGCGGTCCATGAAATGTGCGAGTAGTCGGCGTGCACACCATGTACAACCAAAGGCAAAGCGGCGATCAGCTTGGGCAGTGGAGGATGTTCTTCGTTCATCCGCAGATCGAGTTTCTGCAGATAGCTGACACCAGCGCCGATATGAGCAACTTCATCGAAGGCCACTGATTCGTGCCGCGCAGCGCCGCCGGCGAGCAGGCCCATCAACACAATCAAGCAAATAGCCGCAGCGGATACGAAGTGGCGACGCGGATCAGCGGTCGTCATCAAGCAATCGTCGGGTACAGCTTTCCTGTTACTCGAGGAACGGGAAATTCTACTTGAGCGCGAGGCAGAAGCGCAAACAAATTTCGACTGCCGATTCCCGGAATCGAGGTACCAATCGGCGGTGTCTGTTATGCAGAGGTCTTTCCTTCCGCCCTGCTCGTACTTCCGGCCAAGTCGTCCAACTCGGTGAGAACTCTAGCCCCGCCCATTGAAAATCCCCTCAGTGACGCGAGGGACTAATCGAAGACTTTGCAACGCAGTGGCGAGGACTTGCTGGCTAGTGGGCATGGTCCATTCCCTATTTAGAATGGAGGGCAGGACGTGACCGTCGCAGGCGCCGCCAAGATTGACACCATTGAGAAAGTAACGATTCGCCGGCTCCTGTCTGGATTGTCGGCAAACCGGAAGTCATCCGGCCTATCGAGTTGCGTCTTCTCGGCTGGGCCCGGTCTCGATTCAGACACGCGTCAGTGGGTGTCGCTTCCGATAAAAGTGAACCACGGGCTGTCTCACATCGGCAACGTTCGCAGCGCCATCCCGACTACGCGCTGTAATTCACTTCGGCTTGCGCCGCCCGCTGCCTCAACCGCCATTCCATAGATGACCGTCGCGATGTAGCGAGCAAGATCAGCAGGGTTCACATTGGCCGGTAGGTCACCTTCTGATTTTGCACGCTCGAAACGCCGGCGCATCGCAGCTTCACCGGCGACGCGGCAGGTGGTCAGTTCCTGCCGGATGGAATCGGCCGCCTCGCCACAGGCAAGCGCACCTTGCACCATGAGGCACCCACCCGGATTGCGTCGGGCTGTGTTCAATTCGGCCGCACCCAACAACAATCGTTCCACGACTGCGCGGGCGGTCGGCTCCCTCAATGCCTTTTGGGTGTAGGCCGCCGGCCCCTTCAAGTAACGGTCGAGTGCCTTGCGGAACAGCGCTTCTTTGTCGCCAAAGGCGGCATACAGACTCGGACGATTGACGCCCACAGCTTTGGTCAGGTCCGACAGAGACGCGCCCTCATATCCCTTTCGCCAGAACACCAGCAGCGCGCGGTCCAACGCTCGGTCGATATCGAAGGAGCGGGGACGTCCCGTTCGTTTTGGGGATCTGTTCCGTTCCATACCTCTCTATGATGCCTCTTCCATACCTATCGGTACAAATATTGCATCTATTCAGTCGCCCGTGACATCTGTACTAGGCGGTACGGAAGTAGGCAACGAGAAATAGGAAATCAAACAGGAGAAAGCTCATGAGTAAGCTGGAAGGAAAAGTAGCAGTCATCACCGGAGGCAATAGCGGGATCGGTCTTGCTACGGCACAACGCTTCGTGGCGGAGGGCGCGTACGTCTTTATCACGGGCCGCCGTCAGGGCGAACTCGACGCGGCAGTGAAGCAGATCGGTAAGAGTATTACTGCAGTGCAGGGCGACGTCTCAAACCTTGCGGATCTCGATCGTTTGTATGCCACTGTGAAGCAGCAGAAGGGGCACATCGACATTCTATTCGCCAACGCCGGCACCGGACAATTCGCCCCGCTCGCAGCAATCACCGAAGAGCACTTCGACAACACTTTCAACGCGAACGTCAAGGGTCTACTATTCACCGTGCAAAAGGCGCTTCCGCTCCTTAAGGATGGAAGCTCTGTCATTCTGAATGCGTCGATCGTTGCCAGTACTGGAGCGCCCGCGATGAGTGTCTACAGCGCATCCAAAGCCGCCGTGCGTTCTTTCGCGCGTACCTTCACCTCGGATCTTAAAGACCGCAAAATCCGCGTGAACGCTGTTAGTCCTGGCGTAATTCCCTCGCCGGGCTATCGCAATTCGCTGGGGATGACGGAAGAACAAGTCAAGCAGTACGCAGACAGCGTCGTGGGCAATATACCCCTCGGCCGCACCGGAACCTTGGACGAAATTGCCAAAGTGGTGTCGTTTCTCGCTTCTGACGAAAGTAGCTACATCACCGGCATCGAACTGGTCATCGATGGCGGCATGACCCAGATCTGACCAGCTTGACCACCGGCGCCTCGACGCAAATTCCGGGGCACAGGACACTTCATAACGGGTTGTTTCCGGGCTCCGGCCGGTTGGTCGGTCAACCGGAAGTAATCCAGATCAGGACATTAGGGATAGGTAACGGGGGTTTGGCTTGCAGGAAGTGATCTCAGCACTTGGAATTGATTCTGGGCGGATACGGCTACTCGCAAAGTTTGCCATTCTCAACAGGACTGACGACCGTTCACAATGGTTAAAACGTCGTCGTT
>CAVUSL010000013.1:0-10754 GCA_963744055.1 uncultured Acidobacteriota bacterium
CAAAGCCGCTTTGGATCGCGGCCACGCCCGAGGGTTCGACGGTCGCGCCCGGCACCAGAGCAACAAGCTTGCCGAAATCGCGGCCATTCAGCGGCAAATCAGTCACCAGTTGCTGGCTCACAACCTCACCCAGCACATCACGCGTGCTGTCCACCAGCGGAGTCTCTTCTGTAACCGTGATCTGTTCCTGTCTTCGTTCCACCTGCGTCAGGTCGAAGTCCGCTGTGGTATCAAGGCCGACACTTACCGTCACGTTCTGCGCCACGGGATTCAAATTGGCGGCCTGCGCCATCACCACGTACCGGCCCGCGGGCAATTCCGCCAGCACGTAACCACCGTCGACGCGGGTAAGAGTTTCTCGGCTGATGCCGGTGGCGTTGTTCCTGGCCGTGACCTTGGCCCCTGCCATCACGTTGCCGCTGGGATCCACCACGTGCCCGCGAATCGATCCGCGATAGCTCTGCGCAAGAAGAACGCACGGCATGAGCAGCAGCACCAATAAAGCGATCAACGACGCAAATGTTGCGGGAGTGTCGGCGAAACGTGCCTGATGTCTGCTCATAAATAGCGTTGCTCCTACTTGTAGCGCCGGCGTCTCGCGTCCTGCCATCGCGGTGGGGGCGGGACTCCCCACGACAGTCGCCGGGAAGGGCGGCGCTACAGAGAACCCGAGCTTCGTAGACCGGCTAGAGTGCACCGAACGGGATGCGCTAGAGATGTCCGAAACCTCGCTCAAGATTCGGTCTACCTCTTGGGGCGTGAGATAAAATACGGACCGGAGGCGTGATCGCATAAGTCGCCGCAAAACTACCCTGGTTCACCGCCAGGCCCACGCGGTCCCGCGAGTCGATGTACAGCAGCGGCTTCTTCAACGGCACATCGCTGAAAGTTCGGACGAAGGGAACATTCATCTCCGCCGCGCCGATGGTCAAGTGGACGTTCTGGCCGGGTCCGTAATCGAGCTTGAGAAAATCTTCGCCGCTGATATTGGTCACCAGGTTGCCGAATGGTCCATCGGTGGCGATGACTTCGCCGCTGAGCCCGCGCTCATCGAGCCGGGATGCCGCAAGATCCAGCCGGATTAACTGGTTCACTGCCAACTCCGGCCCCACTTGTGTCCAGTCCTTACCGTGCGCAAGGTGTGCGCCGACGGGTGAGAAAATGTCGCGCCCATGGAACGTGGACGACAACGCCGCGCCGATCATCCACCCCCGATTCGTAATCTCCCTCGCCGCTTCAATTCCATCGCGGTCCTGCACCAGGGTCATCAGCCCGTTATCCGGCAGCACAAAATACTGGCCTCGCTTCGATTTCGCCACGATGGCTTTGCGTGTGCTCCCAACCCCCGGATCAATCACCACGACGAACACTGTGCCCGCCGGGAAGTAGGGACTCGCGCCTTCAAGAAAACGCGCGCCATCGAGAATGGAAAACGGCGTGACCTCGTGCGTAAGGTCCACAATCCGCAACTCGGGGGCAATTGAGTACATCACGCCCTTGCACAGGGCAACCGAATCGTCGATTACGCCAAAATCGGTCATGAAAACGACCGTAGGCCGCGCTTGTGCGGCACTCGTTTGCGCAGCCAGAGTCTGGCGCCCCATACCAAGGAGCAGCAAAGATGCAATCAGGATTTGCGATATCCGGCGTGTCTTCATGGAAAACATGTGTTCATGGAAAAATTGGGAAAGCGGTGAAAAGTGCTCCTGTCTGATTAAAGTCTATTAGTTTACTGGAGTTTTGTGCAGATGCAATTGCGCCAGTTCCCACGATGCAACCCGGGTTGCCCGTTGCGGGCGCCCCCCGTCTATAATCCCTCAAGCTGGTTTCATTCCCCAGGAGGTACGCATGTCCTCGGCTATCCCCGACAAGTATCGTGATCTGTTCAGCAAGCGCGCGTTCGCCAGTCTGGGCACACTGATGCCCGATGGCCGTCCCCAGGTGACGCCGGTGTGGTGCGATCTGGAAGGCGATCACGTGATCTTCAATTCCGCCAAAGGCCGCCAGAAAGACCGCAACGTCCGCCGTGATCCCCGCGTGGCTCTGGCCATTGTCGATCCCGACAATCCCTACCGCTACCTCGAAATCCGCGGCCGCGTCGTCGAAATTACCGAACAAGGCGCCGACGCTCACATTGACAAGCTGGCCAAGAAATATTTAGGAGTGGACAAGTACCCGTATCGCCAACCGTCGGAAGTGCGCGTGATTTACAAGATCCAGCCCGAGCATACGACCATGATGGGCTGATCATGATGTGGTGATGAGGCGCCGAGAACAAGCGAGGGCAGGATGCCCTCGCGACAGCCGGCAGGCCTGCCCTGAGCGTAGTCGAAGGGACGCCGGCGCTACCAATCCATTCCAAGGAACCCCATAACTCCATGCTGACCGCACAGACCGAAACTACCGCCCTCGACCTTGCCTGGATTCGTTCCCAGTTTCCTTCACTCACTCAGACCGTCGACGGTCAGCCGGCTGTTTTCCTCGATGGCCCCGGCGGCACTCAGGTCCCGCAACGCGTCATCGATGCCATCAGTGACTATCTGAAAACTTCGAACGCCAACACCTGTGGCGCCTATGCGACCAGCCGCCGCACCGACGTCGTCATTTCGCAAGCTCGGGCTGCCATGGCGGACTTCCTCGGCTGCGGCCAGGATGAAATAGTTTTCGGCCCCAACATGACCTCGCTGACCTTCGCCATCAGCCGCTCGCTCGGCCGCGAACTCGGTCCGGGGGACGAAATCGTGCTCACTCATCTCGATCACGACGCCAACGTTTCGCCCTGGCGCGCGCTCGAGGAACGCGGTGTAACGATTCGCTTCGTGGACGTCAATGAAGCCGACTGCACGCTCGACATGGCTGACCTGGCACAAAAGATCAGTACTCGGACCCGAGTGGTGGCGGTCGGCTACGCTTCCAACGCCGTGGGCACGATCAATGACGTCGACGAAATTGTGCGCCTGGCGCGGCAAGCAGGGCGCTTAGCCTACATCGATGCCGTCCACTACGCGCCCCACGGCCCGATTGACGTGCGCGCTCTCGACTGCGATTTTCTGGTCTGCTCGACTACAAGTTCTTCGGACCACACATGGGCGTTCTCTACGGCAAGCGTGAGCACCTGACGCGTCTGCGGCCATACAAAGTCCGGCGCCAACACCGACGATATTCCCCAGTGCTGGGAATGGGGAACTCTGAACCACGAATGCATCGCCGGAATCACCGCCTGTGTGGATTACTGGGAAGCGTCTGGGCAGGCGAGCGAACCCCGCACTCAGCCCCATCGCCGCGATGCGATTCTGGCCGCCCTACGAAGCGATTCACCGGCACGAGCGGCGCATGACGGAGACAGATGATCTCCGGCCTGCTCGCGATCCCCGGGCTGAAGCTGTACGGCATAAGCGATCCGCGGCGTTTCGAGATCGCTGTCGCGACGTTCGCCGTCCGCATCGAAGGCCACACGCCGCTCGAACTGGCGACGAAGTTAGGCGAGCGCGGCTTCTTCACCTGGGATGGAAACTACTATGCCCTGAATCTCACCGAGCAGCTTGACGTCGAGCACGGCGGTGGTTTTCTGCGCATCGGCCTGGTGCACTACAACACCGCCGAAGAGGTCTCTCGTCTGCTGACAGCGTTGCAAGAGATTGCGGGGTAGTTGAGTCGGTTATCGTTACAACTGGGAACTCAGTGCTGGCAACTGACAACTGATTTTTAAAACACGCCGCACTCGTCCAACTCCCATAGTCACGATTTTTCACGACGTAGCTCAATCACCTGATCACCCTTGCCGATCAACACCACCGCGGCCATCCCGATAAACAAACCGTGCTCCACCACCCCGGGCATGCTTTCCAGTTCGCGGGCCAGGGCGGGCGGATCGGGAATCTGTCCGAACTTGCAGTCGAGAATGTGATTGCCCTCGTCGGTGATAAAACGGTTTCCCCTCTAATCCCTGCGTACCTTGATCACAGCACCCAATGCAGCAATCTTCTTCGCCACCAGGGTTTCTGCGAACTTGATTATCTCGACTGGGACTGGAAACTTTCCCAGCACCGGAACCTGTTTGCTGGAGTCGGCGATAATCACCTCTTTCCGGGTAGCTGACGCCACGATCTTTTCGCGCAGGAGTGCTCCACCTCCGCCCTTGATCAGCCGCAGCTCGGGATCGACCTCATCCGCACCGTCGATGGTGACATCGATTTCCTGGAATTCATCGAGCGTAGTCAGCGGAATCCCCAGGGTTGCCGCGAGTTCCTGGGTATGAATCGAGGTCGGTATACCGCGAATCTTCAGTCCAGCCTGCACCCGCTCACCCAGAAAACGAACCGCGTAAGCGGCTGTCGATCCCGTTCCCAAGCCTACGATATCGCCATCGCGCACGAACTTCAGACTGGCGCGCGCCGCCGCTTCTTTTTCCCGATCATTAGCCATGCCAGTCACTCTACCGCCTTCGAGGCCACGGCTTCAATGAAGAGGATGGTTGTGCGACACGAAATTTGCCAACTACGATCGTAGCGGACAAGACGCCTGACTCCAGGTTCATTTCTGTATTTCCTGTGCTCAGCTTGTGGAAAATTTTCGGCGAGGGCTGTTCGTGTCACTTGGGGGCAGCGCATTTTCTAATATTTTTCGCTTCTGCGCGTTGACAGCAATCCACTTTGCGCGATTCGAGAGTTGCACCAAAGTTTTGTGATTGACCGCATCGCTGATCGCGCGTAAATTCGTTTTCACCCTCGACAGGAAATCCAGCCAGCAAACTAATTTTCAGCAAGACAACCGAACTCCATTAACCTTCCCCTCCCCCCGAGGGTGGCAAAGTGAGGAAAGCAGACAGCGAATGGCAGGTCTATCGAACACGATTTCTAATCCGAGCCAGGCAACTCACCGGACCACTAGAGTTCCGGGATGCGCTCGGGCGCGAACATCGCGGTCAAAGAGGCGACTATCTGGTTGAGTCCTCCGACGGGACGCAAAGAATCGCGCCGCGCGAGATTTTCGAGGATGTCTATGTACCCATGGGTTCCGTCGTCGACAAGTGGCCCTCGCTAACGAGGCGCGACTTTTCGATTTCGGATCTGAAGCGTCGGAGCTCGGCTCGTGCCGAGATGCCGGCGTGAAAAGCTCCGGCCACAAAATCGGAACCTTGGCAGATTCGGGTGGCACGGGTTGCAATCGTGCCACTCCGGATTCTTCCGTTTGTCATTCTTGGCGGTCTTCAGCAGCCAGGAATGATTCCCCAGGAAGGCTTTTTGTGGAGAAACCGGGGGTCGGGGCCAGCATCCCACTTGTTAAGACTGGGATACAATATATGGGGATATCCCCTTGACAGCCCCAACATACGGTTGTACTGTTTGCATCCCATAGTGCTTTGGACGCATCCAGAATGAAGGCGTGGCGATGCGGGGCAAGTGCAAGAAAACACAGGCTGACACCGTATTCGAGGTGATCCGGTGCTCTCCTGTGGATGGCGGGACCCGTCCTTTGGACGGGCTGATAGTGCGGTGGCCGCTCCCTCGTAGTTTGTGTTCGTTAACTCCTCCCGAGGGAGCGACGACAGTTGACAAGTCAAGCTGTGGAAAATGCCTCGAAAAGAGGGCTGGCAATCCCTTTCTTCGAGGCTGATATTCCGACTGAGAACAGAGAACTGGAGACTGGGTTTCAGAAATCGGTTTTCTCCGATCGACCAAACGAGAGTCCCCTAATGGAACGAGACCAGGATTTAGAGAAATCCAGCATTGGATTTTTAGAGATACTGGAGACTGGAAATCGAGAGCCGCAGGCGACAGAATTCACAGGAGAGAAGAGACGAAATGGCTGAGGTAAAAGATAAAGGAGCCCCCACAGCTGCCGAGACCAGCGCTGTTCCCGGCGTAACCCCGGTAAACCCTGCCACCCCCAGCAAGAAAGCCCCGGGCCTCAGCTTCCGCCGCTTTTTTACCAGGACCGGCGTCTCTCCCTACGACGAAATCGAATGGGAGAAGCGCACCGCTCAGATTACGGACGCCAAAGGCAACGTGATCTTCGAGCAGAAGGACGTCGAAGTCCCCAAAGATTGGTCGGTGACCGCCACGAATATCGTGGCCAGCAAATACCTGCACGGAACCCTGGGAACGCCGGACCGCGAGAGCGGAGTGCGCGCGCTGGTAAGCCGCGTAGCTGAGACCATCCGCGACTGGGGTTTGTCGCAAGGCTATTTCAGGACGCCGGAAGACGGCGCCACTTTCCACGATGAGCTGGCGCACATTCTTCTTCGCCAGTACGCCGCCTTCAACTCGCCGGTCTGGTTTAACGTGGGCTGCGATCGCATCGAGCCCAACTCAGACGCGCAGAACTGGCACTGGAATCCGGCAACAGCGCGTGTGGAATTCGGCGTCACCGGCTACAGCACGCCGCAGTGCTCGGCCTGCTTCATCAACTCGGTGAAGGACTCGCTCGATTCCATTCTTACCCTGGCCAAGACCGAAGGCATGCTCTTCAAGTGGGGATCCGGCACCGGCACGAATCTGTCTTCTTTGCGTTCCTCGACGGAGGGCTTGAGTGGTGGCGGCACCGCCAGCGGCCCGCTCAGCTTCATGAAGGGTTTCGACGCCTTTGCCGGCGTCATCAAGTCCGGCGGCAAGACTCGCCGCGCCGCGAAGATGGTCATTCTCAACATCGATCATCCGGATATCGTCGACTTCATCGAGTGCAAGTCGAAAGAAGAAGCGAAAGCGCACGCTCTGATCGCCTCGGGATATGACGGCTCGTCACCCGACTCGGACGCCTACTCGTCCATCTTCTTCCAGAACGCCAACAACTCCGTCCGCGTCACCGATGACTTCATGTACTCGGTTCTCCGCGACAACGGCTTCACCACGCGCGCGGTCAGAGACGGCCGCCCCATGGAGAACTTCAAAGCCAAAGATCTGCTTTTCAGGATTTCCGACGCCACCTGGCGTTGCGGCGATCCCGGCATGCAGTACGACACCACCATCAATCGCTGGCACACCTCGAAGAACACCGCTCGCATCAATGCCAGCAACCCCTGCTCGGAATACATGTTCCTGGATGATTCGGCCTGCAACCTGGCCAGCCTGAACCTGCTGAAGTTCGCCCCGAACGGCACCTTCGACGTGGAAGCCTATCGCCACGCCGTCGATGTGCTCATTACCGCGCAGGAAATTCTGGTCGATAACGCCGGCTACCCGACGGAGATGATCGCCAAGAACTCCCACGACTACCGCCCGCTGGGTCTGGGCTACGCGAATCTCGGCGCTTTGCTGATGGCCGCGGGACTTCCCTACGACTCTGACGCCGGACGCGACTACGCCGCCTGCGTGACGGCAATCATGTGCGGCGAGGCCTACCTGCAGTCTTCGCGCATCGCCGCATCCTGCCCGGCCTTGGTGCCCGCCACAGAGCCGACACAAAAAGGCCTGGCCGAAACCAACCTCGGCGCCGATGTGGGCAATGCCCACGTGGGACCGGGTCTCCGACCCGGTCAGGCCGAGCAAAGCTCCGCAGCCATGCCCGGCGGAGCCTGCCCCGGCTGGTACATCAACCGCGAACCGTTCCTCGACGTAATCCGGATGCACCGGGCGTCAGTAAACAACATCAACAAGACCAACGTCCCAACGGTACTTTACGAGTCCAGCAAAGCCTGCTGGGACGAAGCCCTCGCCAGTGGAGAAAGACACGGCTACCGCAATTCCCAGGTAACTGTTCTAGCTCCAACAGGAACAATTGGCTTCATGATGGATTGCGATACTACCGGCATCGAGCCGGATCTCGCTCTGGTCAAGTACAAGAAGCTAGTGGGCGGGGGGATGATCAAGATCGTGAACAACACGGTCCCCACCGCGCTGTTCAAGCTGGGCTACGATCACGACGCAACCGACAAGATTGTCTCCTACATTGACGCGACCGGAACCATCGAAGGCGCGCCCGATATCAAGGACGAGCATCTGGCGGTGTTTGACTGCTCGTTCAAGCCGGCCAAGGGGACGCGGTCGATCCATTACATGGGCCATCTGAAAATGATGGCGGCGGCGCAACCTTTTATTTCCGGCGCCATCTCTAAAACGGTAAACCTGCCGGAGAACGCTTCCGTGGAAGACATCATGGAAGCCTACCTCCAGGCCTGGAAACTGGGGTTGAAGGCTGTGGCCGTTTACCGTGATGGATGCAAGAAGTCGCAACCGCTGAGCGCATCCGGGACCGCGACTGCGCTCAGTAAAAAAGGAGATGGAGCGACGGGCGTCTCGCCCGTGCCGCAGGAAGAAGACAATCTCAACGCTCCGCCACGCGCCCACCGCAACAAGCTGCAGGAAGAGCGCGCCTCCATCACTCACAAATTCAAGGTGGGCGACCACGAGGGCTACATCACCGTCGGGCTTTATCCCAATGGTGAACCGGGCGAGCTCTTCATCACCATGGCCAAGGAAGGCTCCACGGTCAGCGGCCTGATGGACAGCTTCGCTCTGGCCGTCTCCATCGCCCTGCAACACGGCGTGCCGCTGAAACTGTTCTGCGAAAAGTTCGCCCACACCCGCTTCGAACCCAGCGGCTGGACCGGCAACGCCGACATCGGCTATGCCAAGTCGATCATGGACTACATCTTCCGCTGGCTGCAGTTGCGCTTCCTGACCGGCCAGCAGGGCATGCTGTTCGAAAACCTGAGACTGAGGACGCCCGGCGCCGGACCTCAGCCGTCAGGCGCAGACGATGTGACCGGCTCCGTGGTCGGCGACCAGAGGTCCGAAGTCCGAGGTCCGACGCCCGGTTCCGTCCACGCCGCCGACGCTCTCGCCGGACTCATCGACTTGGGCGACGCCCCCACCTGCAGCTTCTGCGGATCCATCATGACGCGCAATGGAAGCTGCTATCGGTGCGGGAGTTGCGGGAGTACCAGCGGGTGCTCGTGATGAAGGTTGTGGCACGAAAGTGGAGTAGTAGAAACTAAAGTGGAGTAGTAGAAGTTGTTCGGACTGTGAGGGGGCCACGGCGTGCCGTGGCCCTTTTAATTTTGAGAACGACATCAGGAGCGGCGTGCATACCTTCCCGAAGAGTCTCCTACGAGCATTGCGACAAAAGGAGTGCGTACTCTTTATCGGTTCTGGAGTATCCGCATGGTCCGGCTTGCCGAGCTGGCAACAACTGCTTCAGCAGATGCTGCAATTTTTGGAGGAGCATGGCCTTCCGCGGGGCGAAGGAGAGGAGATTCAAAGTGTCATAAATTCCGGGGACCTGTTGATGGCAGCAAGTATTTGTTCTTCGAAAATGCGCCATGCAGATTTGCGTCAGTTTTTAGACACCACTTTTATCGAACCTCACCCGGTGCCTCGCGAAATCCACGAACTTATTGTCAAACTTGGACCTAACGCTTTCATAACAACCAACTATGACAGGTTGATAGACGATGCTTTTCAGAAATGGCACGATGGCTTGGTCCTAATGCCTGTCAACAACGATCAGATTATCGAACAGGCCAGCATACTTAAGCATGGGTCGTCACGGTTTATATTTACGCCTCACGGGCGAGCAGAGCACGCTGCCACGGTGGTACTTTCTCGCGAAGACTACAGAAAACTGCAATACGCGTCGAATAGTGTGATCCAAACGATGACCCATTTTTTCTTATCGAGGCCAATAATTTATGTCGGCTTCGGACTGCGAGATCCCGACTTTCTAATGATCAAAGATCAAATTTCGAGTACTTTCCATGGTGCCGAACGGGAGCATTTTGCGATTGTCGCGAACGCAAGCGCTATGTCGAAACAGTACTGGCATGATTCCTTTGGGTTGACGCTGGTTAGCTATGAAACAGTGCAGCAAGAGGTCAGGGATAGTAGTGGCAAACTCACAATCATCCACAGGCACGACCATCTTGAAGAGTGGGTTGGTTCATCGAGAGTTCAAAATCCCCACCCTAATTTCGCAGAAGACGCGAAATTAGGATGGGGCACCCTCAGATGAAAGTGCTCGGGCATGACCACGTATCCGAGAACGACGAAAGCATAGCGCTGGCGAACTTCTTCCAGAATGGGAGAAACAGATCGCGGCGGCAGGCCGAGCCCAGCCACGGCTGGCGGTGATAACAACTGCAGGTGATGAAGTGTGGGTCTCCGGCGCCGTAATATCGCTTGAGATTTCTGGGCACGGCAGACATCCTAGGACAGAGGTGGATCTGCGGTCTGTGACCTATGACCTATCCAGACGTTCAGGTCCTATGTGATGGGCGGGCCCCACTTCTCGCAAAGGACGCGAGAAATGGGGCACCCCTCAATCCTCAGCCTTATACTCTAGCGGTTCTGATCGCTCAGAACATTTTCCTACATACAAGGAGATGAGATGAAATACGTGATCAGCTGGAACGAACGGCCGCAAGGGTCGCCTGCGGAGTACGAGAATGCGCAGACGCGAATCCTTGAGGTGTTTGGGCAGTGGAAGGCGCCGGCCAATTTTAAGATCGAGTTCTTTGTGGTGCGGGTGGGGGACTGGGGTGGGCATTTGTTGGTGGACTGCGACGATCCGCTGGCGGTCCACAAGTTTTGCTCGATGCTCCCGGCATTTCAAATGGAAGCACGCCCCGTAATTGCTGTCCAGGACGCAGTCCGGGTCGAACTCGAAGTCATGGCTTGGAGGGACGGGCTGAAGAGCAAGTGACATAGGCTCACGTCGGGCGGGTGGCGGACACTCGGGGCTAGAGTCTGCTCATGGAAGTTCAAGGTCAAAGACCCCACTCTAGTCGCAAAGAGCGCGACTAGAATGGGGCACCCTTA
>CAVUSL010000014.1:0-19326 GCA_963744055.1 uncultured Acidobacteriota bacterium
CAGTCTCTGGTTCGACGCTTGCGGAAACACACGAAGCTTCCGATTGCAGTTGGCTTCGGAATATCGACCGCTGAACAGTTTGCGGCGGTGGGAAAGTATGCGGATGGAGCCGTGGTCGGCAGCGCGATTGTTGAGGTGATTGAACGGAATCGCGGGAAAGAAGCGTCGAGTGTGGCAGAATTTGTGAGGGAGCTGGTAGCTGGTAGCTAGTTTAGCTGCTAGCACCTTGGCCTTATGCCGAAAAAGCTTTGGCGGTGGGAATATTCGGCAGCGTGCGCACAGATTTGCCGATGACTGACGACTGGTGACTGACGACCGAATGGATATCGCGGACTGGCGTAAGAAAATCGACGAGATCGATCAGCAACTGGTGGAGATTTTGAACCGGCGCGCGCAGGCTGCGCAGGAGATCGGACGCCTCAAGCGGCAAGCGGAGATGCCGATTTACGAGCCGGATCGCGAGCGCATCGTGCTGGCGCAGGTGCAGGAAACGAATCGCGGACCGCTGCAGCATCGTCATCTGATCCAGATTTATGAGCGCATCATGGACGTGATGCGCAATGTTCAGAAGGACGAGATCGTGGAACAGGAAAGCGAAAAAGAGAAGTGAGTTTCCCCGGGTTCCAAGTATCGCCAGAAGCCAGGAGCTAACAGCCAAGAGCTGCTTTTTATGATTGTTGCAATGCAGGATTCTGCGACGGAAGACCAGATCCAGGCGGTGATCGATCATCTGGTAACGCTGGGCTTTGAGGTTCACCGGTCCACCGGCGCGCGCCAGACAGTGCTCGGCGCGGTCGGCGCTCGGCCGGAAGTGGATATCGCCATCTTTGAAGTGCTCCCCGGTGTGCAGGAGGTACACCGGATCTCTTCACCCTACAAGTTGGCGGGGCGATCGTTTCGGCCCGAAGGCACAATCGTAAAGCTGCCGAACGGGGTGGAGATCGGCGGCAAGGAAGTGATCGTGATGGCCGGGCCGTGCTCCGTGGAATCGCGCGAACAGATTTTTCTGGTTGCGCAACAGGTCGCTGACGCGGGTGCCCGCGTTCTGCGCGGGGGCGCGTTCAAGCCGCGATCGTCACCGTATTCGTTCCAGGGGATGGGAGAGGACGGGCTAAAAATTCTACGCGAGGCTGGCGACAAACACGGTTTGCTGGTGATCAGCGAAGTCATGGAGATCTCGCAGATTCCGTTGATGTTGCCCTATGTCGACATTTTCCAGGTCGGCGCGCGCAACATGCAGAATTTCAATTTGCTGCGGGAATTGGGCAAGGTCCGCAAGGCGGTGCTGTTAAAGCGCGGCATCGCGGCAACCATCGAGGAACTGCTGCTCTCCGCCGAATACATCATGTCGGGCGGCAACTACGAAGTGATCCTGTGCGAGCGCGGGATTCGGACTTTCGAGACTTATACGCGCAATACGATGGACATCTCGGCGATACCAATTGTGCACAAGCTGTCGCACTTGCCGATGACGGCTGATCCTTCGCACGGCACGGGACGGCGGGACAAGGTGCCTCCGATGGCGCGGGCCTCGGTGGCGGCCGGAGCTGATGCGTTGCTGATTGAGGTCCACAGCAATCCGGATAAAGCTCTTTCCGATGGTGCGCAGTCGTTGTTTCCGGCGCAGTTTGTTAGCTTGATGAGGGAACTGCGATTGATTGCTCCGGCGGTCGGGAGGAGCGTGCGGTAGTAGGTCACAGGTCACAGGTCACAGGTCACAGGTCACAGGTCACAGAAGAACGATCGCGCCTCTTCACGGCTCGTTGCAAGTACCCAGTTAGTTAATTTTCACTACCAAATCACTCGATTCTCTTGTCCATTCGACAGATCACAATTATCGGGACGGGACTGATCGGCGGGTCGCTGGCGCTGGCGCTGAAGAAGCGGAAGTATGCCGGGCGCATTATTGGATGCGATCGGGCACCGGTGCTGGAGCGGGCGCAGGAAATCGGGGCCATCGATGTCGGTGCGACCAATCCGGCCGACGCGATTCGCGGTAGCGCGATTATCGTGCTAGCCACGCCGGTGGTGAGCATCATTGATCTGATCGAGCGACTGGGGCCGGCGCTGCCCGCGAAGACTTTGCTGACAGACGTTGGCAGCACGAAGGCTGAAGTTGCCAACCGCGCGCAGAGAGTTTTCGGAAAGGCTGTCGCACAGAGATTTCTTGCGGGCCATCCGATGGCTGGGAAAGAGCAGTCGGGCGTGGAGTTTGCCGATGCAGATTTATTTCAGGGTGCAGCATGGTTTGTCGCCCCGTTCCCGGGACAGGATATCTATGGCGGGCTGAGTGGCGAGTTCCTGGAATGGGTAGAAAAAATCGGCGCGCGGATTGCAAACCTGCCGGCACAGGAACACGATCAGCTTTGCGCGTGGATCAGCCATCTACCGCAGATGATTGCGACCGCGCTCGCGGCCTCGCTGGTGGATGAATTCGGGCCCGCTCCGCTGCTGGAGGCGGGCGGGCGCGCGTTGCGCGAGATGACGCGCATCTCGTCGAGTCCGTATTCCATGTGGCGCGACATTGCGATCACCAACAAGAAGAACATTGGCGATGCGCTGCTCAAGCTTGAGCAGCGATTGGCGCACATTAGGGAGAACCTTGACTCCCGGGAACTTGCGGCTGAATTCGAGCGGGCTCATCAATTGAGGAAGGAAAAGCCGCCGAGCCCAAGTCCACCACGGAGACACGGAGGCACTGAGAAAGGCAAGGCTTGATCATTTCCCAGTTCAGCCACACTTTGGGCTTCGCCACAACTTCACCTGAGTAAGAGCCAGAGATCGTAAACCAGCATGTTTTCTCCGTGCCTCGGTGCCTCCGTGGTTGATTTTCCTCTACAATCTTCCTGACATGAATAAAGTCGTTGCCAGCGCCGAGGATGCCATTCAAGACGTCTTCGACGGCGCCACAGTCATGGTGGGTGGGTTCGGTCTGTGCGGCATGCCCGAGAACTTGATCCGCGCGCTCGCGCACAAGGGCGTCAAGAATCTGACGACCATCAGCAACAATGCGGGCGTCGATGGATTCGGTGTTGGGATGCTGCTATCCAATGGGCAGATCCGGCGGCACATCGGAACCTACGTCGGCGAGAACAAGCTCTTGGAAGAAATGGTGTTGAAGGGGACGGTGCAGCTTGATCTCGTGCCGCAGGGAACGTTTTCGGAGCGCATTCGAGCAGCCGGCGCGGGCATCCCGGCATTCTTCACACCCACCGGAGTCGGCACTCTCGTTGCAGAGGGGAAAGAGACTCGCGAGTTCGATGGACGCACTTACGTGATGGAGCGCGCGCTGAAGGCGGATTTCGCATTCGTCAAAGCCTGGAAGGGTGATCGCTGGGGGAACCTGGTTTATCGGAAGACCGCGAGAAATTTCAATCCGATGATGGCGACCGCAGCCAAGGTGACCATCGCGGAAGTCGAGCACCTAGTAGACGTCGGAGAACTCGATCCGGACACGGTGCACACGCCCAGCGTATTTGTAAATCGCATCTTCCAGGGTGCGATGTATGAGAAACGGATTGAGCGGCGGACGGTTAGGAAAGTCTAAGGGCCAGTCGTCGATCATCTGCCGGTGTGCGAACCGCCTCAAACAAGCGGTGCGATTCCCATATACGGCAGGCGGGACGCCTGCCGGACTGCCGGCGAGACGCCGGCGCTACGAAACCGCGGAGCAACCTGTACCTGCTTTTAAAAAGACATGCCAACTAGTGATAAACAGACGCAAATAAGCGCCAAGCCTCCGAAAGATACGGAAAAGCGCGATCGCATTGTGAAGCGCATTGCACGCGAACTGCGCGATGGTTTCTATGTGAATCTCGGGATCGGCCTTCCTACTCTGGTGGCGAACTGCGTGCCGCCCGGCATGCATGTTGTCCTGCAAAGCGAGAACGGCATGCTCGGTATCGGTCCCTTCCCTATCGAAGGACAGGAAGACGCCGACCTCATCAATGCCGGCAAGGAAACCGTGAGCGAACTTCCAGGCACGGCGTATTTTTCAAGCGCTGATTCTTTCGGGATGATTCGCGGCGGACACATTGACCTGAGCGTGCTGGGGGCGATGGAAGTCGACGAACACGGCAATCTTGCAAATTGGATGATCCCGGGAAAGATGGTGAAGGGCATGGGCGGCGCGATGGACCTGGTGGCGGGGGCGAAGCGCGTTGTTATCGCGATGGAACACACTACCCGTGAGGGTCAGCCGAAGATTCTGAAGAAGTGTACGCTGCCCCTTACCGGCGTCGGTGTCGTGAATACGATCGTCACAGAGATGGCTTGCATCGAGGTCACGCCTACGGGGTTGTTGTTGACGGAAATCGCTCCCGGCCTGACAGCAGAGGACGTGCAGAAGGCGACCGAAGCCAACTTGACCGTGAGTTCCGAATTGAAAGTGATGGGAGCGTAGGCTTGGTTCCTCGGCCATGCTTCATGCTGCGAATGGGTTCGCGTACGCCTCACAGTGCTGATTGACGGTGCGTTTATACGGTGTTCACCCGATATTGTGTTTGTGCGCGCTTCCCTACACTCAGCCTCGTCCATCCCAGTTCAAATTCAGGAGATCACAGTGAAACGTTTCATCGCATGGATCGGGCTGTCGCTTGTGCTGCTGTTTGGAGTTTCGTTCGCTCAAGACAGCGCTAAGCAGGATATGAAAGATGCGGGTCACGAAACGAAGCAAGCCGCGAAAGATACCGGCCACGCCACCAAGAAGACTGCCAAGAAGGCCGGACATAAGGTAAAGAAGGGAACACACAAAGCTGCGCAGAAGACTGATGAGGGCGCAAAAAAGGTCGAAGATAAAACCAGCCCGCAGTAAAGTTTTTGTCCAGGAGAAGTATTTTGGGGCGCCGCAAGGCGCCCATTATTTTTTGGCCATCCTCTCGGCCCCCCCCGCCCAAGCGGAGCTTGAGCGGGGCACCCTCGAACGCTTTATTTCAACACGACCTCCTGCAGCAACTCTGAGCTGATGATCTCCCGGATCTCAGCCCGCTTGTCATTCAGGTCCTGCATTTGCGCCTTGCCGCCGAGAACTTTGTCGCGGATGGCTTCGCCCTTGGCAGCTGCTCCGTCGAGCGCTGCCCAGTTCTTGTACTGGATCGCGATGCAGATGTCCCAGTCTTCCGGGCCGTTCTTGGTTTGTTTCAGGAACACCTTGTAATCGGTGATCATCCCCTGCTTCTTCTGTTCTTCGATGAACGCTTTGGTCGACTGGCGCAGGCTGGTCAGATAGGCGTCCATCTTGGTGGGCTTCACGCGGATCAACTGGATCCGCCAGACCGGACCTTCGGTGTAATGCTCCTGCGCAAACACGGCCGGAGCTAGAACCATCAATAGCGTCAAGAATCCGAACACTCTCTTCATATTTGCTTCTCTCCCCAAGCAAAGTTGAACGGCGGGAGGATCATACGCTTTTTGTCCTGGGGGTGAGGGAAAACCGCCGCGCTTTTCGCATTAGTAGATAAGCGGACCTGAAAAGACTTCCCCTCTGAAAGATGACGTCGGTCGTGCGCTTTGCGGAGAACGCAAGGCGAGCACCGCTGAAGTGTCCGCGGAGAGTTCGATGGGCGCTCCCCATCGCGCAGCCGGTGCAGTCGTCACAAAAACTTGACGGAGGAAAAAACTATGTATCCGCTGAAGAAGAGTCTTTCGATCGCGTTCGGCCTGCTGTTTCTGGCCGCAGTCGCCGTAGTCATCACGACGGGCACGGTTGGTGCCAGTCCAAGCCTGGTGCCGATCGCCGCGGCACCGCCCACCCCGTCCATACCCGTGAACGTGACTAACACGCCATTGGCGGTAACCGGGACTGTGAATGCCAACATCGGCACCCCGACCGTCAACGTCAACAGCCTGCCGGCCGTGCAGTTGAGCGGAACACCAACGGTGAATCTCAACACCACGCCTACCGCTCCCCTTTATGTGGACGCTGACCGGCCCGCTCGCAACAGTTTCAGCGCTTCCTGCGATACGCAGAATTACGATTCTGGCAGCGGCCAAGCCTCGTGCACAATTTTCACGATTCCTGCTGGGCGCCAGATTGTGATCGAGACTGTCGCTTGTACGGCTGAGGTCGCAGGTGGACAGGGGCCCGCGCAGGCCGATTTGATCATTCCGAACATTCCCTACGGAGCTGCGCCCACAAGCGCGATCGGTTACTACTTTCCCGTAGCCATGTCCAGACAAACGCTGAATTCTTCCGGCGTTGACATATGGGCGGTTACGAATCAGGTCCGTGCCTACGGCGCCGCCCCCACCGGTGGCAGCGTAGACATTGGCGTATTCTTCCGGGCGTCGCTACCGAATTTGAACCCGCCGCAAGGGATGAGTTGCACGATCGCCGGATACCTGGTGCCGTAGTTAAGGAACATGAGTGGTACACGACGCCCACCCGCCTGCCTTTCCTGGCGGGTGGTTTTTTTTCTTCCCTACATCAAAAGTAAAAAGGCCTTCCCTCGCGGGAAGGCCCTTGATGATAATGTGGGCGTGCGCAAAACATGAAAGTCGGGCGCTTGGAAAATCAGTGAGTTGCGCTCAAGCAACCCCCAAAAGCTGGAATTCGGATACCCCTAAAGTTGAAAATTCCACCTCTGTCTGACGAATAACGTGAAATCCTGCCGTTTGGCGATACCGCAGGAGGCGGGAGCCTTCCGTCCCAGGGAGCTTTTGACGATCGCACTGTGCGTACAATCCAGGCTGATGTCCCGTATTGCTGACCACTGCCCTGTCACGGCACTTTTGGAAAGTTTTGGGAATGCACGGGCACAGCAGGGAAGAAACAGTAATAGATAAAGGAGTTGAAGTTTCAAAGCGGGGGCGTAGTTCAGCTGGTTAGAACGCCTGCCTGTCACGCAGGAGGCCGCGGGTTCGAGTCCCGTCGCTCCCGCCAACTTATTACTGATGAATGCCTACTGAGCTGCTGCGAATACGCGGACCTGAGCAGCCTGTGCGCCCTGACGACGCACCGCCAAGAACAAGCGATCAAGTTCAGCAGAGAAGAAGCCTGTTTGCGCTCCTTTAACGGCAGAAATCCTTGCGAACTCCTTGTAGTGATCTGGGTCCCGTTGTTCAAACACCGAAATACCACCCTCGCCGCCAATAGCATAAATCCGCTTGCGGGTCTGATCGTAGAACACGTCGTCGCAATTTCCGACTGCCGGCAAGGCAAAGACTAGGGTCGCAAAGGTCGCTAGCGGCTGGTACCCACGGCGCGTCCCTGGGGACCACTGCTAAGATCCGGAACCCTTTCGCCGAGGGCAGTAGCCAGATCGATTTGATGGTCCTGCTCCTGCACGAGGATCTGTCGAATCTGCTCGGCCATCGCGAATTCTCCTAGAGTTTCGCACTGCCGGATTCGATCGCGGTAATTGCGAATGGTATCGTTTTCATTCTCGAGATCGAAGCGCAGCATTTCCTTCGGATCTTCCGAGGTCCGCACCGGCTTAGGAACAACCGCCGGCATTTTCCCGAGGTAATCGATCTGGCGCGAGATGATCAGAGCATGGTCGAGTTCCTGCTTGGCGTGGATCTCGAGCTGGTTGGCAATGTCCATGTATTGGGCACCGCTCAGAACCTGTGAATAGACTACGTAGCCGATGATCGCTTGATACTCGCGAGCAAGGTCGTCATTCAACAACTCGGCGAGACGATCGCGGGAAATCTCGTCTTCGACCACCGCGGATTTGGGGTTAGGCATTTGATCTCTCCTGGAAATTTGAAAGACAGATTAAGTGGAAGCCTTGTCATGCACTATTGATTCGCGCTAGACGGCGGCAATGAGGATGCACGCGACGATTACCTTCATGAAATCCTCCAACGCGGCCCGGCATCTGGATCAGTTGTTCTTCGCCGGGAGTTGGTTGATTACTGCCGCGCCAGCCTTGCTGACGACCTCATCCTGGGAATCGGTGCCTCCCGAAACACCGATTGCGCCGATAATCACCCCCTGGTCGATCAGTGGAATACCTCCTCGAGACGCAATAACTCCATCGAATGCGAGCAGATAGTTGAGATGCATAAGGTTGATCCCGTCCTCGAAAACTTTGGTCGGGCGCCGGAAGGTCGCACCAGCTTGCGCCTTATGCTCCGCAATCCGAATGGAGGCAAGCATCGCGCTGTCCATCCGTTGGAAGGCAACCAAGTTGCCACCCGAATCGACCACCGCGACGTTCATCTTCCAATTCCGTTTCTTGGCTTCTGCCACAGCGGCAAGAATAACCGCCTGGGCTCGCTCTAGTGATATCGGCAGCCCGTAGGGCACATCGAATGGTATTTGGTCTGGGATGACATCAAGAGGATTCGACGATGCGGCTCTTGCGTCAATGGCGATTGCTGTTTTGTCGCTTGACATGCATTTTTCTCCTAAAGGTTAGAAGGTCATCTTCACAATCGTAGCGTGCTGCAGATTCCGATTGAATCTGCAGCACGCCGCTATCAAAACAGAAGGGCGAGGAAGGAACAATCAGACGATGGTATTGGCTATACCTATGTATCTGCCCTGCAATCGCGCCTCACTTCCCAGCACTAACGGCAATTGCCAATAATGTGCAGCCTGTGGTCGCAAGCTCCGCATGATATGCACTCGATGAGTGGTTGCGCCGACTTTTTGTCGCGGATTTCGGCGCCGGCCTAGCGCGCGATCTGTCCCAAGTAGTATCCCAGCCGATTTTCGGCGTCGCCTGGCTTGTGGAAGCCTTGCGCCATGAGGGCTTTGATTCCATTCTGGGCGGAGGGTCGACCGAGCGAAGCGATGCAGGCGTCCCATCCGGCGCCGAGTTCGACATCCGGCGACAGGCTGGTATTGACGAGGCGCTTGGTCTGGCCGATCGCCCATTTGTCGAACTTGGAGATGCGGGTCGCGAGCGCTTCTACGAATGCGTCGAGATCGGCGTCGGGCAGGGCGCGATTGATGTAGCCGTAGGCTTCGGCTTGCTCTGCTCTGATGTCTTCGGAACTCAACAGCACCTCGAGGGCGCGGTTGCGGCCGATGAGGTGGGGCAGACGGGCCATGGGGCCTCCGCCGGCCACCATTCCGACACCGACCTCCCATTGCGAAATGATGGCTTTTTCGCGGCTGCCGAAACTCATGTCGCAGGCGAGCGTGATCTCGCTGCCGTTGCCGGTCGCGCGGCCGCGAATGAGGGCGATGGAGGCGACTGGCAGGCGCGTGAGACGTACGAGAAAGTCCGGCCAGGGCGGCAAGCCGGTAGGGCCGGCCGGCATGGAAGTGAGGTCCTCAAGCTTGGCCGTGAAATCGGAGTGATTCAGGAAGTAGTCGTCGACCGCGCTGTCGAAGACCACAACCCTGACCTGCTCGTCGGCTTCGAGAGCGCTGATGACTTCCTGGAAGTCACGGACCATTTGCGGGCCCATGACGTTGAGTGGCGGGTTGTCGATCGTGACACGCCAATAGGCGGGCGACGGGCGGGTCAGGCGAATCTGTTGCGCTTTCGTGGGTGCGTTCGTCTTCGTAGGTATCTGTGCGAGGTTCGTCGGTGCGCTTACAGTTGCCATGGGATTCTCCTCGACGGCGATTAGGCCAGAACAAAATGGGCGGCGCAATTGGACTATGGTATCGCCCATACTTTCGTATCGATTGCACTACTTTCACGTCTGAGGCACATGGCTTTTCTACGCGCAGCCAGCACTGAAAATCGATCAAGCGGTGGAAACTTCGTTCTGCATAGGTGACTGGAAGGGAAAGGCGATACCTTCGTCCAATTGTTTTGTTCCCTCGCGGGTGGCTTAATTGCGACTGTTCGAGACACACGTTGGTCGGGAGAGCACACCATGACTGAACTTGAGGCGGGATCTTTGGCGCGAGCACATGAAAAACCAAAGATAAACAGTCGCAGCACCGCAAGGCATATCGCGGCTTTTAGCATCGTTGCAGCCATCACACTGCTTGCCATTCTGGGCGGCGCGGTCATTCTTTTCGCGCAAGGTCAGGACAAGGACAAGTACTCGCTGACATCGCCGGGCGGAATCGCGTTCTCCGACTTCAGGGGGTACGAGGACTGGTCTGTGGTTTCTTCCGCGCGCACTGAAGCCGAGCTTCCCGAAGAAATTCTCAAGGTAATCGTCGCCAATCCTGTAATGATCAAAGCGTTCGAGACCGGCGTTCCGGGCAACGGTCAGCCTTTTCCGGATGGTTCCATGGTCGCGAAGCTGCAGTGGAAGCCGAAGAAGAGCACGGAAGCGCCTTTCGCCGTGGATGTGCCGGACGTCTTTCAGCAGGCTTTCGTCATGGAGAAGGACAGCAAGAGATTTGCGAAAAGCGGTGGATGGGGATACGCGGTGTTCAACTACGACGCAACATCGAACACGTTCAGCGCCGATGCCAAGAGCCCCGCAGACTGCGGATACGCGTGCCATACCCCAGTGAAGGCGAAGGACTACATCTTCCACCCGTACCAGAAACGTTGATTCGCACTAGGTGAACGACGTCGTGTGTCCTTCGCAAAGGGAGTCGCCATGTGAGGCGTCGCTTAGCATTATTTAGCGAACGCTGTTTTGCGAATTGCGGGATAGGAAGGGAAAATCGCAAATGAAGAAAGGTCGGCGCGGAATCAACCCCGCTTCCACGCCCAGTGGCGATGGGTGCTTCGAATGCCTGGCGTCACCGAAAGGTTGGTGGTTTCATCTCCGCAGATGTGCCGAATGTGGGCACATCGGTTGCTGCGACAGTTCTCCGAGCCAGCATGCGTCCAAGCATGCGGCTGCAACCGGGCATCCGATCATTGCCAGCTTCGAGCCGGGTGAGAATTGGTTTTATGATTATGAGAAGCAGGGGATGATCAAGGGCGAGGGGCTGCTTCCGCCGCGTTCGCATCCAGAAAATCAACCAGCGCCTGGACCGGCAGGGAGAGTTCCCGCCAATTGGGAATCATTGCTGCACTAACTGGCGTGGATTTACGCACCCAGTCTTCCACTGTTGCGAATCCTAGCCGATTCGATTATCGCGCTCACGGCGTTCGTTATTAACCCCTCAAGGTTGAACGTGCCCGTCAAGCCACGCGAAATGCCGGACTCGCGGGTCCGAGCTTTGCAGCCATCTTCACCAGGTCAGCGAGGGAATTTGCTTTCATCTTCTGCATCACCTGCCCTCGATGCGCTTTGACCGTAATTTCACTGATGCCGAGTTCGGCGCCAACTTGTTTATTCAGCAGTCCAGAGACAACTAACGCCATCACCTGCTGTTCTCGGGGAGTGAGTGAGGCATAACTGTCTCGAAGTTGCCGCATCGCTGCTTCTTGAGTAAGGGAGAGACGGCTTCGGTCGAGAGCGTTTCGGATGGCATCCACCAATACGTCGTAATCCAGCGGCTTGGTTAGGAATTCGACAGCACCTGCTTTCATGGCTTGCACCGACTTAGGCACATCGCCATGACCGGTGATGAAGATGATCGGCATATCGATGTGTTCTACGGCGAGCTGCTTCTGCAGTTCAAGACCGTTCAGTCCTGGAAGTGAAAGGTCCAGGACAAGACAGCTGGGGACAAGTTTTCTTGGGTGGACGACAAATTCTTGTGCCGATACGAATGTCTCCGGCTTCCAGTTCTCATTCCGTACCAACAGCTCCAGAGACTCGCGCACGGAAATATCATCGTCAACAATGAACACGATGGGGATGGCGGTCGACATTGGCAACTCATGCGTTTGATAATTGGTTGTACGTGCCGAGTTCATTGTGTCCCCCTGGGGATTAATCGTGGAACCTTCAGGCATCTGGCAGTGCCGTTTTGATGGCCGCAAGCAGATCTGCGTCACTGAATGGTTTGAGCAGAAACCCCGCTGCTCCCTGCTTGAGCACCCGGGCACGAATCGTCTCATCTCTCTGACCCGTGATGAATATGATCGGGATGTCTCGTTCGCGACGCTTTAGCTCCTGGTAAAGTTCCGGTCCACTCATGCCAGGCATAGCGATGTCGAGGATGAGACAGCTGGTCTCATCGACGCAACTGGATGAGAGAAACTCTGCCGCTGACGAGAATGCCCGTGCTGCAAACCCGAACTCTCGCAGCAGGTCGGGTAGCGACTCGCGCACAGATTCATCGTCATCAACGATTGACACAACCAGACGTCCGATGGCGCGCATGCCAGAAGAATGGGCTTCTCTCTGCGGGGCGTCCATTGTACTTTGGTATCGCCCTTCCGCTGAGATCATGCTGCAGCCCTTTCGGAAGGGATCCAAGGAGCGGGGTTAGTCAGGTTGCTCGACAAATCCACCTCCTGCCCGCACGGAATTGCAAATGAAAAAGTTGCACCCGGACCGTCGTTTCCTGCCGCCCACATGCGGCCATGATGACTCTCGATAATGGACTTACTAACCGACAATCCCATTCCCATGCCATCATTTTTCGTTGTATAGAAGCTTTCAAAAAGCCTGTCCGCAACTTGAGGTTCGAAACCGATTCCCACATCTTTCACGCTAAGGCGCACTCGATCTCCCTGATCTCGATCGGTTGTGATGACCAAGAGTCTAGGACGGTCATCGACTTTGCTCATTGCTTCTGAACCATTCCGAAGCAAGTTCAGCACAACCTGCTGAAGCTGGATGCGATCGCCCATGACGTGCGGGAGGTTCTCCGCCAGTTCGGCCCGCACAACCACTTCGTTTCTCTGAAGGCCACTCAAGGACAGAGCAATCACTTCTCGCGTGGCCTCATTCAGGTCCACCGATTCCGTCGTAGTCTCCTCCCTGGCGAAGAGGGCACGCAACCGCGTGATCACCTCAGAAGCGCGGTTGGCATCACGAATCGTTCGCCGCGCCGTTTCGAGAGCACCGTCAACATTGGGAGGCGCATCGGCCAGCATCCGCTGACAGGTGCCGGCATTGGTGACGATGCCCGACAACGGCTGGTTGATTTCGTGAGCGATTGATGCCGCCAGCGTTCCCAGGCTCATCACCCTGGCAACGTGTGCAAGTTCCGTCCTGGCCTTGTCACGCGCCTCTTCCGACAGGCGCCGCGCCGTCACATCCTGAATCGCGGCGATGTACTCCAGCTGACCATCGTGGTCCCTTGTCGGGCGAGCGACCGCGTGCAGGTACTTGATCGAGTGGTCCGGCATCACCAACCGGTACTGCCATTCAAAATCCTTGCCACCTCCGCCGTCACGTACCTCTTCGACCATTTTTTCGTACAAGGTGGCATCTTCCGGGTGGACTCGAGTGCGGATCAGTCCGAGCGTCACGGGCACGCCGACCTCGAACTCGTAGATGCGATAGAGCTGCTCTGACCACGTGATTTCGTCTGTCGCCACGCGCCAGGAGAAGCTGCCTGTTTGACCGAGACGTTGGCCTTCCGCGAGGAAGGCCTCGCTGCGTCGCAAAGCTCGCTCGGTTCGTTTCTGTTCGGTTAAATCGAGAATGAAAGCCACCCCTTCGTTTCCACTTCCTTCGAAGAGGGCGCCCCCGAGGAGGACCGGTACGCGGCTGCCATCTTTCCGGATGTACTCTTTCTCGAATGGCTGAAGGATGCCAGTCGCCCTTAGCTCAGCGATTCGGTGCCCGTCGCGGTCGCGCCATTCGGCGGGTGTCAGATCAGTCCAGCGCAATCGACCGGAGGCGAGATCGTCGCGGTCGTATTGCAGCATCTGGAGAAATCCATCGTTGGCGCCGATGATCCCACCATCGAGGGTAAACATGACAATCCCGACCACATTGGCCTCGACCAGGCGCCGGATCTTGGCTTCCAACCCACTCGCCAGTTGACGGACTTCCGCCTCCGCCTTCTCGCGCTCGGCGACCTGGATTTTGAGCTCATCTATGTGCATCCATGCCTGATACGCCGAGGAAGCAAATTTCCCCAGAGAGGCCATGACCCGCTCATCCTCCGCGTCAAATTTGCGGCGGTCGCTGTGCATGATTCCCCATATGGTTCCAACCGCCTTGCCAGCGACGTAAAACGGAACCAGCAGGCACTCTTCGGCCGCCGGACTGACTGGCATTAAATAAGGGTAGCGCCTCTCGAAATGGGTGAACAACAGCGTACGATTTTGATCGAGCACGTCTCCACAAGGGCCAAAATTACGAGGTGTTCCACCTCCGACATGGGGATTCCACATTCCGCAAATGGCTGGCCAATAAAACCTTTGGCCGTCAACATCCGGCCTCCTGCCATCTTTCGTTAGGAGGCTAAGGCCAGCGGAGTCACACTGGGTAATATCCCTGATCGTGTCTGCCAGTGTCTGAAAGATTGTGCTCGGTGAGTCGGCCAGGGCGCCTGCCAACTCGCCGAGAGCGCGGTTTTCCTTTTCGTACTCGGGCGCACGCGATGGCCTACGCCGTAACTCTTCCGTGCACAGGATCGACTCAAGAGAAGCGGTGGGAGTTGAGATTTCTGGAGTGCAGCGATCCTTCGTCTCGGTGACGGTTTCACCTTCACACAGAACGTTTGAATCGAATCGAGTATCAAATTCGCCGTCCAGATCATAATTCGGGAGCGCATTCACTAGGCGACTAAGCTGGTCTTCCATCGCGTACTCCTTCTCGATGATTCTCAGTGAGATAGCAGTGCAAGTCATTTTCGGTATGCCGTTGGTGGTCTGAGAGTATCCGGGAGGTAGGGCCTCTGGAAGTAACGGCAGCGTATGTTACGGTACGTAACCTTGAATTCAGCCCGTCCCCGTCGGAACGCAGGAAGCACCGGAGACCTGGCAGCTCGCATTGCACGGGATTTAAAGGGAAATTGATATAATCCCAGCCAATAGCGGGTCGCGCGAAATTGGGGCGAAATTGGGGACCTACGCTTGTTGCTGAATAGTGCCATCGTCAACCACCACCTGGATCAGGCCTTGAGTTCGCCGCTGTTTCGTAAAGCGGAACGACAGTCCCGATTTTTGCGGTTCGTGGTGGATGCGGCGCTGCAGTCCCCTGAAACACCCATCAAGGAATTCGATATCGGAGTAGCTGTTTACGACCGCCGCTGGGACTACGACCCCCGCATAGATCCTATTGTGCGGGTGGAAGCGGCCAGGTTACGCGCTCGCTTGCGTGAATACTACGAGGTCACGCCGCCCGAGCGCGTACGCATCGATATCCCCAAGGGCCGATACGTTCCCCTGTTCATTCCGGTCGATGGTGCACCCGTGCACGTGGCCTCCGATCTGTCCATACTGGTGCCGCCCTTCCGCTGCCTCAGTCCGGATCCGGGCGATCAGGATTTTTGCGATGGACTGACCGAGGAGGTGGTCCACAAGCTCGCTCAGGTCCCTCGACTACGGGTGATTACTGAATCCGTTGCTGCTTGGCTCGAACAAAAAGAAGGGCCCAAGCCGCGCTATCTACTGGAGGCCAGCGTGCGACGGGCTGGCGCCGAGATCAGACTGACTGTCCATCTGATGCAACTGATCGCCGATGGCTCAGCGCAGTTTTCCAACGTCTACCAAGCCACCATGAACGACATCTTCGTGACTCAAGAGCGGTTGGCCGAGGAAGTTCGCAGGGACCTCTCCGCGGCCCTGCATATCGGAAACGTAGGTAGCGAGAGCATCCATTAGCAATTTAGCGATAGATCAACATGGACTCGATCATGATCCGCCATTTGCGGGAAAGCGTTGCGCTGCTGCCCAGGGAAGATCTTGCCCCGGTCAATGAGTTCTACAGGCGTCTATTCGAGCTCGCGCCGGAAGTTCGGCCAATGTTCAAGCGAGAGGTGGGGCTGCAAGCCAAGAAGTTCTCGGACATGCTCGCATGGGTGATCACTCACCTGGAGCATCCCGACGAACTCTGCAGGGAAATGCGCGAACTAGGCGCGCGCCACAAAGGGTATGGTGTCGAGATCGACCAGTACGCTCCGATTGGTTCGGCGTTAATCTGGATGTTCCAACACACTCTGGGCGATCGCTTCACCCCGGACATGGAAGAAGCATGGCTGGAGTTCTACGCCTTCCTCAGCTTCGAAATGGAGCACGGTTCTCGGGAAGCGGCGGCGACAGGTACCAACCCGTAGCCCTAAACCGGGACCCATCGCGCTGACAACTCCAGACTCGAAAATCGTCATTTAGAGAAACTCTGCGCTGCGCGAAACCATGTACCACCTGTCCGGCGAAAAAGCGTCGAACCCAGCGGGTCAAATCCCGTCTTGCCCGAGCGTGTGCCACTCGATGTGCCTCATGGCATCCTGCGCCTAAATCTCCTACCGATACCCCGGTATTGATCGATACGTTCGTCCAATAGACTCGTCGTCGCGCTTCTGGCTTAATGAACCTGCCGCGGATCGAAGCAATGGTGAGCACATCCGGCGGAAACCGGACTCGTGGGCATCGTATTTGCAATCGGCACCTGCGTCGAAATTGGAGTCATCCATGAATACCGTACGAATCGAACAGAAGAGCTATGAAATGCCCCCGAAGCAGGGGATCAGCATCGCGCAGTTTCTCACCGTCGCCGACATCGAGCGCTCGGCCCGCTACTACGAAAAGGTCTTCGGCGCTCGCATTCTGAGCCTGGGGGACGGCAACGCGCCTGGGTACCTTCAGCTTGAGAACATCTGGATGATTCTGAACGTTGGAGGCGGCCCAACTCCAGATAAGCCGACGGTGACGCTCAGCGTCCCCGACCCGAATCACATCAACAGCTTTATGAATTTGCGCGTGGCGGATATTCAAGCCTGTTACAAGCTATGGAAAAGTCGCGGAGCCGAATTCGTCACCGAAGCCAATCCCCAAGTATGGAGAGATTCGGTGCTACATCCGCGATCCTGACGGCTACATCATCGAAGTCGGACAGAGCACCGATCAGGTGTACGGATAACGTTCGGGTGGGATGGGAATGCGGATTTAAACAGTTGTTTATGTTCGCCAGGCTGGAGTCCGTCGCCGCCAAATACGAAACAGGGCTCGACCGGATATATAGGTAACAAAATCGTACGCTGAGGAGGGCCGCATGACCCAAACAGTCTCCACACATCAGGACAATAGCCAGACATCCGACAACAATTCGATCCGTCCATTTCAAAAAATTAATGTTCCGGAAGCGGAACTCACCGAATTGCGCCGGCGCATCAACAACACACGATGGCCGGAACGGGAAACGGTTACAGATGCAACCCAAGGCGTGCAGCTCGCGACCACTCAAGCGCTCGCTCGCTATTGGGCGACCGAGTACGACTGGCGCAAGATCGAAGCAAAACTCAATGCCCTGCCCCAATTCATCACCGAGATCGATGGGCTGGACATTCATTTCATTCACGTTCGTTCGAAACATGAAAACGCGTTGCCGCTCATTGTCACGCACGGCTGGCCAGGCTCGATCATCGAGCAGATGAAGATCATCGATCCGCTCACCAATCCGACGGCTCATGGGGGCAGTGCGTTAGACGCCTTCGATGTAGTGATCCCGTCGATGCCCGGCTACGGATACTCAGGAAGACCAACAACTACGGGTTGGGGCCCCGAGCACATCGCGCGCGCCTGGGTCACGCTGATGAAGCGCCTCGGGTACACGAAATTCGTGGCGCAGGGCGGCGACTGGGGCGCCGTCATCGTAGATTTGATGGGAGTGCATGCGGCTCCGGAGTTGCTCGGCATTCACACCAACATGCCGGGCGCGGTGCCCGCGGAGGTCGACAAGGCGGCTGCGACCGGCGCGCCCATGCTGGACGGCCTTTCACCCGAAGAGAAACTTGCATTCGAGCGGCTGCAATTCGTCTACAGCAAGGGCGTCGCCTACGGCTACCAGATGGGATTGCGCCCGCAGACGTTGTACGGACTTGCGGATTCCCCAGTCGGCCTGGCCGCCTATTTTCTAGACCACGATGCGTGGAGCTACGCGCTGATCGCACGCGTCTTCGCGGGAGAATCCGCGGGACTCACACGAGACGACGTTCTCGACAACATCACGATGGCATGGCTGACCAACACCGCGCTTTCCGGAGCCCGTCTCTATTGGGAGAACAAGTTCGGGTATTTCAACGTCAAAGGCGTTTCCGTCCCAGTTGCGGTAAGCGCCTTTCCCGACGAAATCGATCTCTGCCCGCGCAGTTGGGCAGAGCGGGCCTATCCCAAGCTCATCTATTACAACAAGCACGACAAAGGCGGGCACTTTGCCGCGTTTGAACAGCCGCAGCTTCTTACGGGAGACCTGCGCGCGGGCTTCAGATCGCTGCGCGGATCCCTTCAGGACGTCGCAGCTTGAGTCAGGGTGTAGACACTCACAGATGTGCGCACAGCTCGGCGATGAACTCGCCTCGTGGCGTGACAAACGGAGAACAAGAATGAACATGGAAAAAGTCTCCGCGGAGATCAATGAGAACAACAAGGAGAGATAAGGAATGTCACACCATTACTCTGGTCCCAACATCGGATTTCCGCGCGGCGACGCGCGACTCGACTTGACCGATCTCTTTGCCTTCCCCAAGCCCGGAGACCCGGCCAAGTCGATCTTCATCATGAATTTTCATCCGTCCGTTAGCCTTCAACCGCAGGCGCCCACCACTTCCGAGCCTTTCGCGCCCGAGGCTCGTTACGAACTCAGGATCGATACCGACGGCGATGCTGTCGCCAATATCACTTACCAAGTGCGATTGTCGTTGCAAGAAGATGGCAAACAGAGCGCGACTCGGCGGCGGTCTCAGGGAGCCCAGGCCGAAACGGGGCGGGGCGGGTATTGCCGAGGCGGTGCCGGTTTCAACCGGGCGCGAGGCACGTGCTACCCAGGCGGGTGACCACCGGTTCTTTGCCGGTTGGCGCAGCGATCCTTTTTCTTCGATGTACTTGGCGTGCTCAACAATTTCCAGTTCACCACTGGCGATTTCTTTGCCGACAAGGATATTTGCAGCATCGTGCTCGAAGTGCCTAACTCGCAGCTTGGGCCGAAAGCCATTGGCATATGGGCCCGCACACTGATTCCCGCGGATCGCGGGGGCGGCTGGATACAGGCGGATCGCGGCGCCCGCCCGAACCAGACTCCCTTTTTTTCCGGCGACCACAACGATGCCTACCTCGCCGCGGAGCCAGCGGATGACGCGCGCTTCGTCCCTGTCTTCGCCCACTCCCTGGGACACACGGGTGGCTACACACCCGAAGCAGCAAAACAGGCGGCAGCAAAACTGTTGCCCGATATTTTGCACTACGACCCCAAACGACCCGCGCGCTTCCCGGACAACGGTCGCGCGCCGAACGACGACGTTTCCGACATCTTCCTTGGCATTCTCACCAACGGAAAGGTCACCGGAGATAAAGTCGGTCCGCACAACGATCTTCTCGCTGAATTTCCTTACCTCGGCCCACCACATACGATCCGAGACAAATAACGGGAACGAGAGGAGCGAAATCCGCCGAGAGTGGGATCTGAGTGCTCCTGGGCTCCGCGAGGCTTGGAATGACGGGGACG
>CAVUSL010000015.1:0-98222 GCA_963744055.1 uncultured Acidobacteriota bacterium
GAGGATGTAGCGATAGTTGCTGTCGAAGCCTTCGATCAACTTCATAACTATTCTCCCGCCGCCTAGCACTTGCCTTTGTCGTTGCGGAACGATTCGAGGATGGGATTGATTCGCGCCTGAATGTTTTTCAGGCGGCATCCTTCCGCAACGGCAACCTGGGCTTCGTCCTCAACGGTCAAAGGGCGACCCGAGTGCCGCAGCCGCTCGGAAAGCACGATGGCTTTCAATTGGCTGACGGACGGTTCCAGGCGGTCGTTCACTAAAATATAGTCGTACTTATCGTAATTCTCAATCTCCCGACGGGCCGTGGCCAACCGGCGGCAGATCACCTGGTCCGAATCGGAACCGCGATTGCGGAGCCGCCACTCCAGTGTGTGCCGATCGGGCGGCAACACGAAAATGCTGCACGCCTGCGGGATCTTGCTCTTGATCTGCGCCGCGCCCTGCACATCGATGTCGAGCAGCAAGTCGGTCCCCTCCTGCTCGGCCTCGCGCAGAAAACGCCGCGCCGTCCCGTAGTAGTTGCCGTACACGTCGGCATACTCGAGGAAGTCGTCTTCGCGAATCATGGCTTCGAAGTCCGCGCGCGAAACGAAGAAGTACTCGCGGCCATTCTGTTCGCTGCCGCGGGGCGCGCGCGTGGTGTAGGAGATGGAAAACTTCAGTCCCACCACCTGCGAGCGAAGTTCGTTGACGAGGGTCGACTTTCCGGAGCCGGAGGGCGCCGAGATGATGTAAGACGGTCGTCATTCGACGTTCTGTACCTGCTCGCGCGACTTCTCGATCTCCGATTTCATGATGAGGCCCATCTCGGTGATCTTCAGCGCCTCGCCGGCCAGTCCCGAGGTCTTCGAGAGCAGGGTGTTGGCCTCGCGATTCATCTCCTGCAGCAGGAAGTCGAGCTTCTTGCCGATCTTCGCCCTTTTCGTCGAGCAGGCCGAGAAAGTGCTGGATGTGGGTTTGCAGACGGACGAGTTCTTCCTGAATGTCGCTGCGATCGACCAGCAAGGCGGCTTCCTGCAGCAGGCGTTCGGGATCGACCTGCGCGCCGATAAGTTCCTGCATGCGCGCGCGCAGTTTCTCGACGTAAGTCTGGCAGGATGGCGCTGCGGTGGCGCTCGACGCCGGAGCTGGCCTTCTGAATGTGCTCCATGCGCTCGCGCAGTTCGCGCTCAATGCCCCGGCCCTCCTCCTCACGCATGTGATTCAGCTGGGCCAGCGCCTCTTCGATCTGCGGAAGAACGGCGGCTTCCAGTTCACCTTCCGCGGCGCCCGTGGACGCATCCATGGCGCCCGGCATGCGCAGAATGACGTTGAGGTCGGGCTCGGCGGCCAGGCCGAATTCCGCGGCTCCCGCGCGGAACGCCTTGATGTAGCCGCCCACCATTTCGCGATTCAGCGCAAAGCCTTCACTGCTGCCGCGATCGAGGCTGAGCGTGAGTTCGAGGTGGCCGCGCGCAACCTTCTCTTTGAGCAGGCGGCGCAGCTTCATCTCGAGGCCCGTCGCTCTCGGAAGGCATGCGGAAATGCAGATCGAGGAAGCGGTGATTGACGGACTTCAGCGACAAGGTGAAGTTCAGCTTGCCGTTGATCTGTCCTTTCACTTGCGCGAAGCCGGTCATGGAGCGCAGAGGCATAAGAGCAGTTCTCAGGTTCTCGTGGATGGTACTCAGTTACTCGGTGCTGGTGCTGGCTTCAGTGCTCGACCACTGTAGCGCCGGCATCCGTCGGCAGTCGCGAGGGCGTCCCGCCCGGCGACCAGCGGCGGGCGACCGAACGCCCAGCAAGCCCCGCCGCAGGGATCAGGCGGCGCTGCAATCCTCAGCAATCTAGATCACCACTTTCGGTTGATCGACCTGCAAAAACTGCAAATCGTACAGACGCCGGTACGTCCCAATTTTTTCATGAGGTCTTCGTGCGCGCCCGTATCACTGATGGTGCCGTTTTCCAGGACGACGATGCGATCGGCGCGACGAACCGTCGACAACCGGTGCGCGATCACGAACACCGTTCGTCCAGCCGACCAGGTTCTGCAGCGCGGATTGCACCAGGGCCTCCGACTCGCTGTCGAGTGCCGAGGTCGCTTCGTCCAGAATGAGGATGGGCGCGTCCTTCAGGATGGCGCGCGCGATGGCGATGCGCTGACGCTCTCCGCCCGACAGGCGCAGTCCGCGCTCCCCGATAACGGTTTCGTAGCCGTTGGGCATGTCGACAATGAAGTCGTGGGCAAGCGCGGCTCGGGCGGCGGTTTCGACTCTTGCCTTGCGACGTGCGGTTGTCCGTAGGCGATGTTGTTGCGCACGGTGTCGTTGAAGAGCACCGTTTCCTGGGTCACGATGCCGATCTGCGCACGCAAGCGACGCGATGGTCACGTCGCGCACATCATGCCCGTCAATCAGGAGCCGGCCCGCGGTCAGGTCGAAGAAACCGCGGGATCAGATGAACCAGCGTACTCTTGCCGGCGCCGCTGGAACCGACGATGGCGAGTACTTCCCCGGCTTTCACTTCCAGGTCGATTGCGCGCAGAATGTCGCGATTGCCGTCGCCCTCGCTTCCGTAGGAGAAGGTCGCGCCTTCGAACACGATGTCTCTTCGAGAACGCGGGCAGCGGCTTGGCGCCTGGCTTTTCGCGGACGTCGTCTTCGCTGTCGGTGAACTTGAAAATCTCAGACGAGGCGCCCGACCGCCTGCTGAAAGCTGTTATTGAAAAGCGCAAACTTGCGGATCGGGTCGTAGAGCTTAAAAACCAGCGCGATGAAGGCGAGATAGGTTCCGGGCGTAAAGGAGCCGTGACGAATCTCGTTGCGTCCGAGAAGCAGCAGCAGGGCGATCGCAATCGCGCCAAACGTGTCCATCAGCGGAGAACTCAACGCGGCCGCCGCCACGGAACGCAGGTTCGCGCGCAGCAGGCGCTTGGCGGCGTTGCGGAACCGGGCGACTTCCCAGGTCTCCATGCCAAAGGCCTTCACGATGCGGTTGCCGGTGATGGTTTCGTGCAGGATGTTCTGAATTTCGGCGAGCTTATCCTGGCCGCGACGAGTGGTGTGGCGAACGCGGCCGCCGATCTTGGTCGACGAGAAAATAATCGCGGGCAGGAACAACAACAGCACCCAAGCCAGCTTGCCGCCCAGCAGTACGACCGCCGCCACCGTGAAGATCAGGGTGAAAAACTGCTGCAGGAATTCTCCCAGCACGCTCGACATCGAGAACTGCACGCGCTCCAGGTCGTTGATGAGCGTCGAGAGCAACGTGCCGGTGGTGTGCTTCTGAAAAAACGCCGCCGACCGCCGCAGGATCGCGTTGTACATGTCGTCGCGCAGGTCGGTGATCATGCCGAACCCGGCGTAGCTGACCAGATAAGTTCCGGCGTAGTCGAAAATTCCCTTGATCAGGGTCGAGGCAGATGAGAGCAAAGGCAACGATGGCCCACGGGATTCTGAAACAACGACGGAACGAACTGCTCGAGGTGAATCGGACTGATGAGTTCCCGGGATCGGAAGCAGTTTCATCTCATGCGTGGGATGCCAGGGTTCAGCACGCGATCGAGAATCGGGCCGATGAGAAGCAGGCGGAAGGCGTCGAGAAGCCCGACGGCCGCCATGAGCACGACCGACAACAGCACCTGCCACCAGTAAGGCACCGCGTACCGCAGGAGCCGGTTCAGTTGCCGCATACACCGTTCCGAAGACGAGGTGCCGGGCTCGAGTTGAGCCGGGTGGGCGTCAGGATGCCATGAAATGGGTGCAAGAGGGAATTTTACTGGAAATGGCAGATTTGGGGCAGTATGCGGGAGTGGGGGCATTCGCTGTTAAGTTGCCCGAGACTGTCTCGATGAGCAGGCTTGCGCTGAGATCAAAAGATCACGCTTCCGGATAGAAATGCCCGTTCAGGTCTGTGGCGGCGCAGGTAGTGCAGAGGTCCTCGACTGCGTTCGGCTGTCGCCTCACTGCGCTCAGGATGACAACCGTGAGAGGTGCTAGCAGCTAGAGACTGACGACTCACGACTGACACCTAACGACGGTTCTAGCTATCCCGGTGCAGGACCTTCACCCGATATCCCGCCTTGCGCAGATGCTTGCCCACGTCTTCGGCGATCATGACCGAGCGGTGTTGGCCTCCGGTGCAGCCGAAGCTGATGGTCAGGTAGCTCTTGCCTTCGCGCACATAGTGCGGCAGAAGATAGACCAGCAACTCTGAGATTCGGTTGATGAATTCCTGCGTCTGGGGGAACGAGCGGATGTACTTCGCGACGCGGGGATCGCGTCCGGTCAGCGGGCGGAATTCGGGCACAAAATGCGGGTTCGGCAGAAAGCGAACATCGAAGACCAGATCGGCGTCTTCGGGCACTCCGTGCTTGAAGCCGAAGCTTACGCAGGAGACCATGATGTTCTTGTCGCTGGACTTCTTCTGGAAGCGCTCCGTCAGGTGCGCCCGCAGTTCGTGGACATTGAACTTCGTCGTGTCGACCACCCAGTCGGCGATGGCACGAATCGGCTTGAGACGCCGGCGTTCGGCTCCCAGGGATGAGCGCACGGGTGAGTCAGCGCCGAACGGATGCGGGCGACGCGTCTCGCTGAAGCGGCGAATCAACGAAGCGTCGGTGGCTTCGAGATAGATCACCATCGTGGGAATCATGCGGCGCACGGACTTCACGATGGCCGGCAGCTTCTCGAGCTTTGATCCCTCGCGGACGTCGACCACCAGGGCTGTACGGCGGGTTTCCAGCGATTGCACCGCCAGTTCGGCGAAGCGCGGGATCAGGTCAACGGGCAGGTTGTCGACGCAGTAGTAACCGAGATCTTCGAAGGCCTTGAGCGCGGACGCTTTGCCCGACCCGCTGAGGCCGGTGATGATGACGAGTTCGGGACGGGGACGATCTTCGCGAACGGCAGACTTGCGGCGCTTTTTTTTCGCCGGGGGCTTGGGCTTGGCATGGACCTTCGCTGCCATTCAACTCGGATGGTAGCAGAGTCGCCGGGGCCGGTTGAGTGCCTAGACGGTAGCATCGGGTTCTTGCCGGCAGGCAAAGGCCGACGGGCGGGGACCCTTCCACCTGGGCTCAGGGCAAGGCTGCCTTCGCTCCAAAGAGAAAACGGGCGGCTCAGTGGGCCGCCCGCAAATTCCAATTTGTCGCCTGGCAATTTCTTACCGGCGATAGCGATCACGATCACGGTGTTCCCGGTACTCGTGGCGTTCGAAGCGCTCATGACGCCAGTAGGGGCGACCGTAATCGCGGCGGTAGAACGATCGGCCGCGGATACACATAAGGTCGGTAGACATACACAGGCCGCGGCACGGGCGCGACGTACGCGTAGGGATACGGATAGACGGGGCGCGCGTAGACCGGCCCGCCAATCGTGACTCCGATGACCACTCCGGCATGTGCCTTTTCGGGAGTCGCGAACGCCAGCACAGCCATAGTCCAAACACCGCAAGGAAACTTTTCTTTAACATTTGCCACCTCCGTCGTTGGAAGATTGAAACCCGCCAGGCCGAAGAAAAGTCGCGGTCGCGGGCAAGTCATGCGCGGAGATTGGCTTAGAGTTCGCCTTCCGGGTTGCAACAACGCTGAACGTGATTCGACCACTTGCGCGGATTGGCCGCGAAAGCCGAGGGCGCGGACGCCCTCGCGACTGCCGGCGGGACGCCGGCGCTACATTGCGTCCCAGCCACATTTCGACGGTCCCTCAGTGCGTGAGGGCCAGCGACTGGACGTCTCCCACTTCGGTGTTCGTGATGAAGAAAAATGAATTCGGGACATCGGTCATTTTTCCAGTCGCTGCGTCCACCTGGAAAGTTTCCACCCCTCGGTCGCAATGGAAACATGAGGAAGGTGACGAGGTCAGTATCCACACGAACTGGGAAGCCGGATCGAAAACGGCCCAATTGTCAAATGGAGCCAGCGGATCGGAGAAAAGCGAGGTCAGGGCCCCCGTGGATGAGTCGATGGAATACATTCCGCAGTTCGGGGCGAACAGGAATTTGCCACTCGCAGGGGAAGTGAGGTTGCTCGTGCTGCAGTTCGAGCCGAAAGGCGAGCCGGAAATTTCTGTGAGCGCGCCGCTGGTGGAGTCGATTTCGTATCCGAGAAGCGGCGTGTTGCCGCCAGCCGCAGCCTCGTAGAGATATCCCGAGGAGGGAGCCGCGATCGCGAAGGCCTGTCCCGCACTCGCTCCAAAAGGAGAGCCTTGCACCATGGTCAATGCGCCAGTGCTGGCATCGATTGAGTACCCAAAAATTCCGGAGGCTGTGCCGACGAAGAGAAACTTGTCATCCTGCGAAACGGCCATGCGGGCGCTGGCGGTTGCGAACTGCTGGCCGGAATCTGCAGCGGTGAAGGGCGATCCCGCAATTGCGGATAGTTCTCCGGATCCGGTCTGGATGCTGAAAGCAAATATTTGAGTGCCGGCGTAAGCGTAGACAAACTTGCCCAGCTGATCGACCGCCACCCCAACGAATTGCTGCGAACTTTCATATGGGGAGTTCGGTAGTTCAGTCGCGTTCCCGGTCTGACGATCAATTCTGAATGCGGTGAGGCCGGGCCAGTCGGCCTGATAAAGGAACGAGCCGCTGGGATCAATCGCGCCCACGATGGCCATGGGATTCGTCTCGCCCACAGGATTCGTAGTCGCCTTCGCAGCGGCAAGCGCTCCGTTCGAACCGATCACAGTTGGAAATGGAATCGACCCCGGTACCTGCGCAGCAATAAGGAAGTGAGCGGCGCTGTTCTGTCCGGCGCCTCCGATCCCAGCGGCGAATCCGCCGCTGCTGGGCGATCCGGGCGGCGGAGGGCTCGATCCTGGAGTCGTGGGCGACCCCGGGCTCCCGGCCTTCATATTGGAGTCGCCGCAGGATGCAGTCAGCATTAACAGAGCTGCGGTTCCGACCAGCAAAACAGAAACAACACGCGCCTTCATGACAACCCTCACGCTTTCTGATACCGCGCCTGAGATGTGAAATCAGCGGATGAGGTTTTGCGGTTACGGAATAGTCAGTAGCGAGCGCGGCTTAACATGAAGGCTATTCCCTAAGGTGGGGTCCTAAGCGCGCAGTTTGTGCGTGCGTCAGCGGGCGAAGGCAACCGCCGAGGATTTAACTATTCTTGGCGAGCTGCCGGATTGCCCACTCGGCGCTCTCGGCAATCACCGGGTCTTCATCATGGCGCAATCGGTCGAGTGTTGGAACAAAGCTCCGATTGCCGCTATTGCCCATCGCAATGAGGGCGTTGCGCCGCAGTCCATTCCGCTTTGCGCGCCGCACCGGGGAGCCGCGGAATCTCTCTCGAAACTCTTCGGCATTGATTTCGGCCAGCCATTCGAGGGCGGGATTTACCAGGCCTTCGCGCGGCTGAAATTCTGGAGCCGTGCTTGCTGGGGCCTTGCGGTTCCATGGGCAGACGTCTTGACAGATATCGCAGCCGAAGATGTGTCGTCCCATGCCTTCGCGCAGTTCGTTCGGAATGGCTCCGCGTTTTTCGATGGTGAGATAGGAAATGCATTTGTTGGCGTCGAGTTGGTAGGGCGCGAGGAAGGCATCGGTCGGGCAGGCATCGAGACAACGCGTGCAGGTGCCGCAGCGGTCGGGCGCGGGAAGGTCGGGCATGAGTTCGAGAGAGGTCAGGATGACGCCGAGAAAGAGCCACGAACCGAGTTTCTGGTTCAGCACGCAGGTGTTCTTGCCGATCCATCCGACGCCGGCGTACTTCGCGTAGACGCGTTCGACGATGGGACCGGTATCGACGTAGCACCAGGTGCGAAACGGTGAATCGTCGCTATGGGTCGATTGGGGCGAGAGGGTTGTGCGGGTTGCATTCCAAACTTCAGTAAGTTTCTTCTCGACTGCACGCAGCTTCTTGAGGACAGCATCGTGGTAATCGTCGCGGCCCCAGGCGTAGCGGGAGATCCATCCGCGCTGAGGATCGTTGACTTGGGTGGAATAGGGCTGCACCGTGTTGTAGTTGATTGCGCACACGATCACGCTTCTCGCCCAGGGAGCGGCGATGCGGAGCGAACAGCGCTTGAGGCGGCCCGCGTCATCGCGGGCTTCCAGGTACTTCATCTCGCCCGCATAGCCAGCGTTGATCCATTCGGGGAAGTAGTTGAGCTCCTTGAAGTCGCGGACCGGGGCGATGCCAGCGAGATCGAATCCGGCATCGTGCGCGGCGCGCTTGACCAGATCCGTGATGTCGGTGATCGAAGGCATGCAGTGCGAGATCCCGCGAGCAGCAGCAAAGCTCAGGGGCTAAAGCTCGGGTCGTTTGCGAGTCTATCGGAGCGGCTGAAGCCGTGCCTTTCCCAATCCTAAGCTTTTTGGAGCAGTTGCGCGCTTGGCGGCAGCGGAGGGGTTTCCTTGGCGCCCCTGCGGTTAAGCTTACCCAAAATCTTAAAACGCAAAGGACGCGGAGAAACGCCGCGGAGTATGCAGAGAGATTCTTGGTGAGGACGGAGGCGGCGTGTTTACGAACCAGGAGTTTGCTGACGACTGATGAATAGCGACTGACGGCTGCTTTTAGATTCCCAGCTTCTTCACTTCCTCGTTGTAGTACTTGCGGTACAGGATGTCCCATTCCTGGCTGCCTTCGAGGATGGTGCGCTTCTGGCTTTCGATCTTCTGGCGGGCGGACTGATCGATGCGCGCTTCCTGCATGAGCAAGTCTTCGAGGATCTTGCGCACCTGCAGACGGATGGTATTGCGGTCTTCGACGAAGTCCGCTTCCGAGGTTTCCGCCAGCGCGTCGGTGACCACGTGGGCCAGTTTGTTAACTTTGTCGCGGCTCAGTCGCAATGCAATTCCTTCGCAGTCTTTTTCACCATAGAGTCACAGAGGACTCAGTATCATTTATTTTAGTTTTCTCTGTGACTCTGTGTCCCAGTGGTGACACCAGTCTTCCCTCTCATAACACCGCTTTGTACTTCCGCACCAGTTCGCTTTTCACTTTGCGGAACATTTCCTGGTAGTTGGCGCCGCTGCGGCGCATTTCGTCGGAGTACGCTTCCAGGATCACGCGCACTTCGTCGTTGATGCGGTCTTCGAGCGACATCTCCTCGAGCAGGGACGCGTGGACGCGCTCGGTCACGGCGGGCACATTGCTGGTTTCAATGAGCTCACCGGCGATCAGCTTTTTTGTGAGTTCGCGGGCCAAGTAGCCCACATATTCTTTGGAAAAAAGCATTGTGTCGTTCGGGGGTCTTTTGTGAAACGGATAGTTTAGCACACGGAAAGATGGGCTCTCGGCTTTGGGCTTTCGGCTCTGGGCACCGACAGTGATTTCTGATGCGGACATGGAATAAATTCCAAGAGCCTAGAGCCCAGTTCCCGGAGCCCAGTTCCCCACGGCTCTCTAACTATTCCCTCCGCCCAAAAAGGCTTACAATGCCCACTTAAAGAGCCTACGAATGACTTCTGCTAGCGACGATCTTTCCGGTCTGAAAGACGACATGATCGCCTTCATCGAAGGCCACGGCCTGCGCCGTTTCCACGGCTATGTGGACTACGAAGAGGTGCAGTGCGTCATGTGGAAGTCGGGCGAGAACGCCGACGGGTGGAAGGATTTCGTGGAGTTGGCCAAATCGTCAGGCGCGCCGTTTCTCATCATGGATTCGTGGACACTCAAGCGGGACGAACTGGAAGAATTGATCCAGCGGCTGACTAATGCGGAATACACCAACGACGAAGACATAGAAGATGCACGCTGGCTGCGAACCTACACCGGCAAGACCGGATTCGTACAGCTGGGCTGGCCGTTCCAGGGCAGCATCTTTATCTACGAGACCAGCACGGAGTGGTACGAACGGTATCAGCGGCTGATCGAGATGTCGGATGACTTCGGCGGGATTCCGATCGATGAGCCGGGGCCGGATGAAGAGGATTGAAGTGTGTAGCGCTGGCGCCCTCGCCCGCGAAGCCATGAGTCAATGATCCGATATTGGACGATGGGAAGGACCAAGCCCGAGGGGTCCGTGGAATCCCACGTTTGCGCACAGAACACGCAAAGATGGGGCACCCTGTCTCTACATTTTTCCAGCCAGAGTCATAAGAAGCTCTATTGAATGCAGTGGATCGCTAAATCCGTACAGCAGAAGCAGATCGACGCTCTAGCGGAAGAAGTGCGCTCTTCCCCGGCTTTGCGGCTGAACGGCGACGGCCGCTTTGTCTCCACTCTGGCGCGGCTGCTGCACATGAGGGGGATTGGGGACGCAGCGTCGGCACAGCGATATCTCAGGCCGCAACTCTCAGATCTGCATTCTCCCTACCTGATGGCCGGAATGAAAGCCGCCATCGAGCGCCTGGATGCTGCCATCGAGCGCAAGGAAGGCATCCTCATTTACGGCGACTACGACGTGGATGGGACCACGGCCATCGTCATTCTGAAAACGGCCATCGAGTTGTGCGGGGGCACTGCCGACTTCCACGTGCCACACCGCATCCGCGAAGGTTACGGCATGAAAGACGACGTGATCGAGCGCGCGGCAGCCTCAGGGATTCGGCTGATCATCAGCGTCGACACGGGGATTCGGGCATTCGCGGCCGCCGAAACTGCCGAGCGGCTCGGGGTCGATCTCATCGTCACCGATCATCATTTGCCGGGAAGCGAAGGCGTGCCCAAGGCGCTCGCGGTAGTGAATCCGAATCAGCCCGGTTGTGAATACCCGTGCAAGGCGCTGTGCGGCGCGGGCGTAGCATTCAAGCTGGCCCAGGCGTTGATGGAGAAACGGCTCGCGGGAAAAGACCTGTCGCGATTGCTGATGTCGTTCATGAAGGTGGTGGCGATCGCGACCATCGCCGATGCCGTGCCGCTCATCGGTGAGAATCGCGTCTTCACTAAACTCGGGCTCGACGCGCTGCGGCGTACTGTTAATCCCGGATTGAAAGCGCTGCTGGAGATGGCACAAATTCCGTCGACCCGGCCGCCGACGTCGGGGGAGATTGCTTTCCGCATCGCTCCTCGGCTGAACGCGGCGGGGCGCATGGATGTGGCCCGCGATGTGATCGAACTATTCAGCGTGAAAGATCCGGTGCGTGCCCGCGAGATCGCCGGGCGGCTTGACCAACTCAATGGCGAGCGCCAGGAAGAAGAGCGCCGAATTCTGCAGGCCATCGAGCAACGAGTCGAGCATGAGCCCGGCTTACGCGACGCATATTGCGTGGTGATTGATGGCGACGGCTGGCATCGCGGGGTGATCGGCATCACGGCCACGCGTGTGGTGGAGCGGTATGGACGTCCTGCGCTGGTGTTGTCGCACGACAGCGGCGAGGCGCATGGGTCGGGGCGGTCGATTCGTGCGTTTCATTTGCTGGACGCACTGGAGTCGTGCCGCGAGCTTTTCACGCGCTATGGCGGGCATTCCCATGCGGTCGGATTTTCGCTTCCCTCGGATCGTGTGCCCGAGTTGCGGGCGCATCTGGATCGGTACGCACGAGAGCGGCTGACACCGGCTGACTTTGAGCCCGTGCTGGACGTAGACGCGGAACTCGATTTAGAGCAGGTGACGCCGGATTTGTTCCGAGCGCTTGAACAACTGGAGCCGTTCGGACAAGGAAATCCCGAACCTGTGTTCACGGCGCGGGCCGTTCGCATGATGGCTCCGCCGAAAATTCTCAAGGACAAGCATGTGAAGTTGAGGCTGGCGGCCGCATTGGTTCGAGAGAAAGACACTGAGGCCCTCGTTGCAGCGGCAGTGGCGGCAACCCCTCGATGCCATCCTGATTCAGCAGCGATCGGCCGGGCCGCCACTATGAAATCAAGCAGCGGCAACTCCAATTGGCGGCGCAACATTGCCTTCGATGCGATGGGCTGGCACATGGCAGAGCGTCTGCAGGCAGCCAAGTTGCTGGCGGGCGACACGCTCGATATCGCGTTCTGCGTTGGACACAACGATCATCCTGAGTATGGCGGCCTGGAACTGGCTTTGAGGGACTTTCGAGTCGGAGCAAAGTCTTAAAACGCAGAGGTCGCGGAGAACTGCCGCAGAGATCGCGGAGGAGAAGCTCTTAACCGCGAAGCACGCTAAGAGAACCCGCAAAGGGCGCAAAGCCTGCGAAGACCATGCTTTCGCAAGCTGCTCTTGGACTCATCATTGGACAGATTTTCTTTGCGTCCTTGGCGACTTTTCTTCGCGTCCTTCGCGGTTAAACGCTCTTTAGAAGCTGAGTTGTGTTCCTGCTCGACCTCTTTCGGATTCTTTCTTAAATTTTTGTTATCTTTCTCTTTCCGTATTCCCGCCGAGCGTGGATGGTGTTAGCAGTCGGCGGGCAGGAGTGTCCGCCCCACAAGGAGTTCTATGAAACTCGTCCGACGGTTGCTGGTGATTGCTTGCTTCAGTGGGTCACTGTTCGCGCAGCGCAACACTGTCCTGGTGCGTCCCAAGCCCATCGATGATGTTCTGCTCAATCCGAACAGGGGCTTCACCACCTTCAACCGCTTCAACGGGCAGGCTACCAATCCTCCGCTGGAGTGGTCGGAACTTGGGCCGGTCGAGAAATTGCCGCCGGCGACGACCAAGCCTGACTTTCCCGACACGACGATTGCCTATCTGCGCTGGTACTGGACGGCGCTCGAACCCGAGCACGGAAAATATCGCTGGGAAATTCTCGACCTCGCGCTCGCCGAGGCCAAGGCGCATGGGCAAACACTGGCCATCCGGCTCATGCCGTATTCGAACAAGGATCCGCTACCGGAGTGGTACCAGAAGTCGGGTGCGAAGCGCGCCAACCAGCCGACCGACAAAGACGGCGACATCTGGCAGCCAGATTTTTCCGATCCGCTTTTTCTTAAGTACTGGGGAGAACTTGTGGCCGAGGCGGGCAAGCGTTACAACGGCAATCCCTATCTCGACAGCGTCGACATCTCTTCGGTCGGCTACTGGGGCGAAGGCTGGAGTCCCTACATGCCGTCGTTTCCGTATCAGCGGGCACTCATCGACATCTGGTTCGACGCCTTCCCTTCCACCACGCTGCTGATGAACTTTGACGAGCCTCAGGCGCTCTCCTACGGAACGAGCCGCGGGGCGGGCTGGCGGCTGGACTGTCTGGGGGATTTGCGCGTGAAGTCCGACAACCCGTACTTCGAGCCCGAGATGCTCGACGTTTATCCGCAGCAGGTGGTACGGTCCGGCGTTCAGGACGTGTGGGAGAAACGGCCGGTCTCGCTGGAAGTGTGCGGCACGGTGTCGGAGTGGAAGCGCGACCACTTTGATTTGAACTACATCCTTGATCAGGCACTGCGCTGGCACGTAACGTCGGTGAATTTGAAGTCGTCTCCGATTCCCGACGACTGGAAGCCGACCTTTGTCGACTTCGAGAAGAAGATGGGATACCGCTTCCTGCTGCGGCGGCTGGAGTATCCGAAGAGCGTCGCAGCCGGATCGAAGATGATGGTCCATATGTGGTGGTTGAACGCGGGCGTGGCTCCGGCGTATATCAACTATCCACTCGCGGTGCAGCTGCGGTCAGCGAATCAGAGCGCGGTGATTACCATCCCCTTGGACGTGCGGAAGTGGCTGCCCGGCGATGCGGTGTTCGATGACGACCTGATCGTTCCGGGCAACCTGTCGGAAGGAACGTACGACTTTCGCGTGGCGATGCTCGATCCGCGCACGAACAAACCCGCGATCCGGCTGGCGATCGCGGGCCGCGATGAGGACGGCTGGTATACCGAGGGCAAGATCCAGATCACAGCCACTGCAACGAAGCAATAATCAACGAACAGACAGTTCCTTTGAGTCTTGTGCCCACGGGACGGTCGTCGACGGTCCGGAAGTATGTAAGAGCCTGACGCAGCGCTGCTTCGAGGGCCGGCTGAAAATCCTTACGCATAGAGGACTGGTTCCAACCTTTCGGGTTTCGAGTTCTGCCCGGCAGCCGGGCAAGATCGCCACGCTGCTATTCAATATCTCAGACGACCATCGCGTCCTTTGGGATGACTGAAATTTTCCTGTCTTTTCTCTGACAGGAGCGGCGGAAGCGAATTACGGCCTTACTCCCGCAATGTCATTTTCGCAGCGAAAACGCTTTGGGAAACGAGCTTCGCCTTTTCGCCGAGGGTATACGCGGACAAGAGTGTCCGCGCCACACGATCGTGTTTCCTGCGCTTTCAGGAATGATCCTATGGGGAATTGAAATCATCAGCTATCCGAAAGTTGTGCTCGAGGCTCGGAGATCACTTCTCGACCTTCGCTCAGGAAGCCCCGGAACCTCTGCGCGCATCAAGTACACTGAACACAATGCCGCAGCAAATCCCCCGACTTCGGCGCTGGTTGGTGCTGGCTGCGGCCTTGCTGTGCCTGGTCGTGGCCGGGGCCTACATTCACCGGCGCCGACAGGCACGCGCCGTTTTCAAGCAGATTCCCGCCAAGATGAATCTTGACATTCAGCAGACGGCGGAGGGCTTCAAAGTTTCCAAGTCCGACCAAGGGCGTACGCTGTTCACCGTGCAGGCCAGCAAGGCCGTGCAGTTCAAGACCGGGGGCCGGGCCGAACTGCATCACGTCACCATCACTCTTTATGGGCGCGACGCCAGCCGCTATGACCAGATCTACGGCGATGACTTCGCCTACGATCCGCAAACCGGGAACGTGACTGCCAAGGGCGAAGTGCGGATTGATCTCGAGGCGAATCCCGAAGGCATTTTGAAACCTGATCAGTCGAAGCCCGAAGGGATGAAGAACCCGATTCACCTTGTTACCCGCGATCTGGTGTTCAATCAGAAGACCGGTAACGCTTTCACTCCCGCGAAGGTGGAGTTGCGCATGGCGCAGGCGACGGGATCGGCGACGGGCGTCCATTACACCGCAAAAGATAACGTCCTGACGCTCGACTCGCGCGTGGACCTTGCGCTCTCGGGGTCACGCAGCGGGACTCTGCAAGCCGCACGTGGCGTAATCAGCAAAGAGCCTCGGCAAGTTGTGCTCGAGGAGCCTCGACTCAAGCAGGGGCCGCAACAGATGCAGGCTCGGCGGGCCGTTCTTTATTTGCGAGACGACAACACGGTGGATCACGTGGTCGCGAGCGACGAGGTGCAGGCGCACATCACGGGAGACTCCGCCGTGGATGCCCGCGCCCGACAGGCGGAATTTGCCGTGAACCAGGCGCAAGACGGAATTTCGCGCGCGCTCTTGCAGGGAGATGTCCAGATTGAAGAGGGCGGCGAGCGTCCCAGCCGCATCAATGCCGGACGCATTCAGTTGACCTTTTCCGGCAAAAATCAGGTCAGCAAAGTTCGAGCGGAGGGAAACGTCAAGCTTACGGAGACCACGCAGCAGAACGCGGACTCACGCGCGCCGGTCGCCCGCGACACCCGTGAAAGCATGCAGCAGGTGGAAGTCAGCGCGCCGGCGATGGACTTTCACCTCGCCAGCGGCAAGCGACTGGAGCGCGCCGAGACTTCGGGAGGCGGACGGGTCGCAATCCTGCCGAAGGCGGTGAACGAGCCGTCGACGGTCATCACAGCCGGAGATTTTCAGGCCAAATTTGACGCGACTGGCCGGTTGAGCAGCATCCACGGCGCGCCTGATGCCAAGGTTGTCACTACGACGGCAGGCCAAGCGGAGCGCAGCAGTGCGAGCCAGCAGATCGATGCGAAGTTCCGCGTGGCCGGCGGCATAGAGAGCATCGTGCAGCAAGGCAACTTCACTTACTCCGATGGGGCACGGCAGGCGCGCGCCGATCAGGCTCGCTACAGCCCGCTCGAGCAGACGCTCGTACTCACCGGCTCGCCGCGCATCACCGACAAGGGCCTGGCCACAACCGCCGACACCCTTCGGATGAATCGCACCACCGGCGACGCAATTGCCGAAGGCCATGTCAAGACGACGTACAGCGATTTGCGGGAGCGGCCGAATGGGGCGCTGCTTGCGGGAGCGTCTCCGATTCACGTGACGGCGCGCACCATGACCGCGCATCGCGACTCGGCGATGGCGACTTACACCGGGGACGTCCGCCTATGGCAGGACGCGAATGTGGTGGAGGCAGCGAACATCGACTTCGATCGCGACCGGCGCTCGATCGTCGCGCGGGGGAACGGCCGGCCCGTTTCGACAGCCCTCGTACAACTCGACAAGAACGGCAAGGTCACGCCCATCACCATCACCTCGACGCGCCTGACCTACACCGACGACGAGCGTCGAGCCCAGTTCGAGGGGGGCGTAACGACCCGGGGAGCCGATGTCACCGTGACTGCCGATCATGTCGACGCATATCTCTCCCCGCGAAGCCAGAATGCTCCGACTCAAAGCCTGAAAGGTCAGGGACAACTCGACCGGCTGTTGGCTCAGGGGAACGTCGTAGTTCAAGAACCGGGAAGAAAAGCGACCGGAGATCTACTGACCTACACCGTGGCGGACGACAAGTTCGTCTTAAGCGGCGGAACTCCTAGCATTTTTGATGCCGAACGGGGCAAAATCAGGGGTGATTCGTTGACTTTCTTTAGACGCAATGATAGGGTGCTCGTGGAAGGCAAGGATAGTTCACCCACCGTTACTCAAACGCGAGTGGCACGATAAATGCACTCACTGGCCACGGACGAAATCGGAAAAACTTATCGCGGCCGCCGGGTTGTGAAAGGCGTGAGCCTGCGCGTCGACCAAGGCGAAGTTGTTGGATTACTTGGTCCTAACGGGGCCGGCAAGACCACATCTTTTTATGCCATCGTCGGTCTGGTGCCTCCGGATACGGGTCGCGTTCTATACGACGACGAAGACATCACCGAGGTCCCGATGTACCTGCGGGCCCGGCAATTTGGGATCAGCTACCTTCCGCAAGAACCCTCCGTATTTCGAAAGCTGACGGTCGAGGAGAACATCCTCGCCGTACTGGAGGCCCAGCCGATCGCCTGGCACGAGCGCCGGGAGAAGATGGAAAAGCTGATCGAGCAACTGGGACTGGATCACATCCGGCAGAACCGTGGGTACGCCCTGTCGGGCGGCGAGCGCCGCAGGGTCGAGATTGCCCGCTGCCTGTGCATCAATCCGACATTCATTCTGCTGGACGAGCCTTTTTCGGGAATCGACCCCATCGCAGTACTCGACTTGCAAAAGATTATTTCCGACCTGAAGGCTAGTGGCATCGGAATTCTTATCACGGACCATAACGTCCGCGAGACCTTGTCCGTGACGGATCGCGCCTACATCATCAACGAGGGGCGCATTTTTCGTGCGGGGACGCCGGAGGCGCTGGGGAGCGATCCGGAAGTTCGCAAGGTGTATCTGGGCGAGAGTTTTTCGCTGGTGTAGCGCCCTTGTCTGGTTGGACCAAGAGTGCGAGGGCAAGATGCCCTCGCGACTGCCGGCGGGACGCCGGCGCTACAAAGTCAAGTTTGTTTCGGGCTGACGGGAGTGGAAAACATTACGGCTGTAACGTAGCCCTAATAGAGATTTGCTTTGATACTGAGCCTTGGGGCATTGAGTTGCGCATGACTCAGTCCACGATGGAAGCTGGCCTAAGTTCCATCGGCAAGTTACGGAGTAAACACAGGGTTAGGAGCTGGAACTGATCGCATGGTAATGCTGCAGCACAAATTGAACGTCAAGCTGTCGCAGCGGCAGATCCTGACTCCGGGCCTGGTGCAGATGGTTTCGGTCCTTGCGCTCAACAAGATCGAGCTCAAGGACATGATCAATGCGGAAATGGTGGAGAATCCGGTTCTCGAAGAACTGGAAGATTCTGTTCCGTTGATCGACGACGTCGGCCGCCGCGAAGAAGAGCGCGACCGCGTCACAGCCGCCTCAACCGTTGAGGAAGCGCCTGTCCCCGCGGAAGAAAAGAAAGATCCGTTCGACGAAATTGATTTCGGCTCTTTCTTCCAGGAGTATCTCGATCCCGGCTATCGCAGCCAGAGTGAGATGGAAGACATCGAGCGGCCGTCTTTCGAGAATTTCCTCTCTAAGCCCACCAACCTGACCGATCACCTCATGTGGCAGTTGGGTGCCCTGTCAGTGAGCCGTGGAGTGCGGGAAGCGGCCGAGTTGATTATCGGCAATCTGAACGAAGATGGTTATCTCATTGCGACCGACGATGAGCTGATGGGAGTTGCGGCTCCTTCGGCACCCGAAGTCGACGCCGCCGTGCAAGAGAATCTGTTGAAGGAAGTCGAGGCGCTTGGCATTGGCGCCCCACTCGAGGCCGAAGCGGACGAGACCGTAGAGGAGTTCTCGGCCAGCTGGGATGGTTCCTCGAACGGGAATTCAGAGCTAAGCGGAATATCTGCAGCGACGGCTGTTGCCCCTGCACAAGAGGTCCCCCTGCCAGCGGCTCCTGCCCCTGCTCCAGCGCCGCGAGCCATCTACAAGCCGACATTTGTACTCAGCGAGTTACACGAAGCGTTGGAGATTGTTCGGCAGCTCGATCCGCCAGGCGTTGCCTGCCGCGACCTGCGCGAGTGCCTTCTGTACCAACTGCGCTACATCCAGCAGCAGCATCTTCAGCAGAAGAACGGCAATGGCACCGCGCAAGTGCTGGCCGACGCCATGGGCATCGTGGACCAACATCTGCGCGCCGTGCAGATGAAGCAGCACAAAGAAATTGCCAAAGCGCTCGGCCGGCCGATTGAAGCCATCCCGCCCGCGCTCGAATTCATCAAGACGCTCGATCCGCGCCCCGGTCAGCAATACAACAAGGCCACCACGCGCCTGATCGAGCCCGACGTCGCCTTCATCAAGCACGGCGATGAGTGGCTCTGCCTGATGAACGATGACGACGTGCCTCAGCTGCGCCTGAATCCGTCGTACAAACGCCTTCTGACCAAAGAGACAAACGACAAGGACACGCGCAACTACGTCAAGGAGCGCTACAAGAGCGCCATCCAGCTTATTAAAAACATCGAGCAGCGCAAGCAGACCATTATGAAGGTCTGTTATTCAATCGTGGCGCGCCAGCAGGATTTCCTTGAAAAGGGCATCGACCAGCTGAAACCGATGATGATCAAGGAGGTGGCCGAAGAAATCGGCGTCCATCCGTCTACCGTTAGCCGCGCGGTGGCGAATAAATATGCCCACACTCCACAAGGCGTATTCGAATTGCGGTACTTCTTCTCTGAGAGCGTGCAAGGTCCCGAGGGAGGCAACACGTCGTTGCTGATCCTGAAGCGCCGCGTGAAGAAGCTCATCGAAGAAGAGGACCCAGCCCGGCCGTTGACCGACGAGCAGATCACCCGCATCCTTCAGTCGCAGGGTATCCAGGTCACGCGCCGCACGGTTGCGAAATACCGGGAGGACATGCGCATCCCGAGTACCCACCAGCGCAGAGTGAAGAAGTAGCGGTTCGACGTTGTCCGAATTTCGAATGCGGTTCGGTTGTGAATGGTTCGTATCAGGGCTCGGCTTCAGCCGAGCCGTAGAAGTCGGCTTTAGCCGCTGAACCGCGCAGTACTTGCAGCACCGGTTGTTTGAGCCCAGATCGTGGAGTTAAGAATCCCAGGAGGGCGCTCAATGAACGTGGAATACACCGGCAGGCAGTACGAAATTACACCCGCCATCCGCAAAGAAGTAGAAACCGGCCTCGCAAAAATCCGCAAAATCCTAGGCGACAAGTTCGAAGCCAAAGTAATCCTGGCCGTCGAGAAACATCGTCATAAAGCAGAAATCACCATCAGCCCGCGCAACGGCCCGATCGTCGGATTGGCCCAAGCCACCGACATGAAGATGGCCGTCAGCGAGGCGCTCGATCATATTGCGAAACAAGCGGTCAAATATAAAACCCGGATCATTTCGAAGAAGCGCAAGTCACACAAGAAGTGGAATGGCGAAGCCAAACCCGATGGCGGCGAGGCGCAGACGGCGGTCGGTCTCACTGAAACCACGGCTGTGCCCGTAGTCGTTCACAAATATCCCGGCAGTCGCGAAGACGACCGAGGTGCACCTTACGCATTCCTCGGAAGCGGTCGCACTGCGCCCGATGACACTCGAAGAAGCGATCAAGGAATGCCACTTCCGCGATCGCGACGTGTTCGTGTTCCGTGATCCGAAGGGAAAGGTAATGGTGCTGCATCGGATGCGGGATGGGAAGATGGAGTTGATCGAGGCGCCGTAGCGCAGTCGCTAGTCGTCAGTCTCTAGTCGTCAGCAAGAAAGGGCACGCCTGCGCGTGCCCTTTCTTGTATCACTTCGAAAGTTTCGCCTTCTCCAAAGCGGAACTCCATTCCACGGAGAGATGCAAATCCTGAATCCACTTGTTCAAATACTCGCGGTCTAGCGATTCCCATCGCGAGCGGAGGACTCCAGCAGCATCTTCGATTTGCCTTTGTGATTGTGACACCCGCGCCCATTCAAGCTTCGAGAGCACCACATCTTCGGGACTCGCAACAAAAACCGGAATTCCCTGCAAGTCGATCTGCCGCCGACGCCCGAATTCCTCCTCACTAAACGCTCGTTCCTTTCGAATAATTAAATCAATCTTCCACCCGGTCGCGAGATCAATCACGTTGAACAGAGATTTTCTCCGGTGGGCTTCCAGCGCGGCTGACAAATCGACGTAGTAATGCTCCGGCGGCAACTGCTGGATGAGCAATTCCAATTGCGCGGTAGTGGCATCGATTACGAGGTCGATGTCTTGCGTTGAACGGGTTGCCCCGTAAAATGCACTGGCGAACGATCCTGACAACATGTATGGAATGCCGGCTCTGTCGAGAGCGGAGGTAAGTCTTCGAAAGACATCTCCCGCGGTCATGGCAGACCGGCGGGAAGCGCAGACGGGAGGAACGCCAGGCGCAGCAGTTCCCGACGAACCTGAGCCTCGGTCCACTCGGGATGCTCTTGCCGGATACAGGCTCGAGCCAGTTCTCTCGCGAACAAGCTCATATCCCAGGCCAGCAAGAGCCGCTGCTCACCCGACATGGCGGACTGAATACGCTCTTGAATCGCTTGAGCTTCGGCACTCGTATCAGAGACGGGCACAGCCGGATGGTAGCACGCTATTTCCTCCGCATTCCCGTTCCGGGGAGCTTTCCTAGGGGCCTGCAGTTCACACTTTTAACTTCAATTGCCTTTCTCGGCGCCCTCCGGCGTTTCTCTGTGGTGCAAGATCGTTGTCTTCAAGAACTACCGATCAAAATTCCAGTGATGAACACCAGCGCTCCGCCCAACCCAACCTGCAAGGCTGCCGAGGGAATGGGCGTGTCCATGTAACGGTGGCGGATCCAGGTGATCACGCCTAGTTCGATCAGCACCACGGCGATCGCCAGCGCCATCGCGTAACGGAAATCCTTAATCAGGAACGGCAGCGTGTGGCCCACGCCGCCGAGCGCTGTCATTGCGCCACAGACCAGGCCGCGAATCCAGGGATGACCTCGGCCTGTCAGGCTGCCGTCATCTGAAAGGGCCTCAGCGAGGCCCATACTGATACCGGCACCGATCGAGGCCGCCAGGCCGACCACGAATGCGTCCCAACTATTGCGGGTGGCCAGAGCGGCGGCAAACACCGGCGCGAGCGTGGAGACCGAGCCGTCCATCAATCCCGCTAAACCGGGTTGGACGATCTGCAGAACGAACAACCGGCGATTCGCTTCGTCTTCCTCGGCTTTCGTTCCCGCGGTGAGCTTTTCTTTTTCGAGCGCGTCGGCGCGTTGTTCGTGATGGCGTTCTTCGTTGGCCAGGTCGTCGAGCAATTGCCGAATGCTGGCGTCCTGCGTGCGCGCCGCGGCTTTCTCATAGAAACCACGCGTCTCGAGTTCAATGGCGCTGGCCTGCCGGCGAACTGTTTCGAGGCCCAGCGGACGCACGAGCCACACCGGCTTGCGCTGCACGAACCCACGCACGTCTTGCCGACGGATGAGGGGAATGTGCTCGCCGAATTTTTCCTTGTACAACTCGATCAACCGACGGCGGTGTCCGGATTCTTCCTGCCGCATGCCCTCACACACAGCAGCGGACGCAGGAAACGACTCGCGGAGGCCTTCGGCGAAGTCGGCATAGACGCGCTCGTCTTCCTCTTCGAGAGAAATGGCTAGTGCAAGAACTTCTCGTTCCGTAAGGGCTTCGAAGCTTTTCATGACGCGGATAGCTTACCAAGGGCACGCGATCGACAGCAGTGCCTGGGAAACATCACGCGAAGTCGGTCGCATTCCCCACGCTGAGCGGTGCAAAGCCTGAGGAACGGAACTAAATATTTTTTTGGGGTGCGCTATCGATCACAAAAACTCAGAAGTCTTGAAACCTCTGCAACCTGTTCGGTGGGCCCGCTCCAAGCCAGCATGGGACATGAATCCCAGGTTCCTCGGCCCTCTCTTGCTGGCGCTCGTGTGTCCGTGCGTCGCATCAACCATCACAATCAGTACGACCAGCGTGCCCAACGGTACCGTGAAGACCGCGTACTCTGCCGTGATCACGGCCAGTAAAGGATGCACTCCGTATAAGTGGGCGATCGCCTCGGGCTCTCTTCCGACGGGAGTCACCGCGAAGCCGTCGAGCACAACGACGTCACTGACGCTTAGCGGCACGCCCACGACCGCGGCGACCTATTCTTTCGCGGTGAAGGCCACGGGCTGCGGCGGAAGCGTCTCGCAGGTGGCATACAAGGTCGTGATCCAGGCCGGAGCCAATCACGTCGTGGACCTCTCGTGGAAGCCTTCGACCACGGCGGGCGTCGTCGGGTACAACGTGTATCGCAGTCCGGACGCAGCCACCTGGAAGAAGCTCAACCCCGGCCTCGTTGGCTCGACTTTGTACAGCGATTCGACCGTGGCCAACAGCACGACGTACTACTACTCTGCGACTGCCGTCGACAATTCGGGACATGAAAGCACGAAGACCGCTGCGGTGAAGGCCGTGGTGCCGTAGTAGCTCCCAGGCGAAAGAGCTTATAACCGCAAACCACGCAAAGAAAATCCGCCAGGTTCGCTAAGAGACTAATTCTGCTTTGCGAGCTTCGCGGATTTTCTCCGCGACCTTTGCGGTTAAGATTTTTCTGGTAGTTGCAGCTGCTTTGACGTGTGAACCGGCCGGAGGATGCCGGAGAAAAACGTGTTGCACCGAGCTTTCTAAACTTCTGTGTCCTTCGCAGCCGACCCCACCACATCCATCACCAGTTCGCGCCGCCGCTTTCCGTTGGTATTGCGTGTTTCCAGTACGCGTACTCGGCGGGCGGCGATGCTCACGGGGTGAATCTTCCCGATGCGCCCGTCGACCACCTCGGCGCGGAAGCGGAACCAGTCCGTCCGGAACAGGCGTCCCGAGACATAAAACGTGATGGAGACGGCCACCGTGCCGGCGTAGTCGTCGCCCGTGCAGTCAAAGAAGCGCTTGCCGAGTTCGTCAATCCAGGTCGTGCCCCCAACCAGCGGCTCGTTCAGGAAGTACCGCGAGGAAGGCACCCCCAGCGCGAGCTTGCGCAGTTGCACCATCTGCAGCAGAACAGAAATCTTGGCGAGGTTCGTGATTACGAGCCTTGTATCGTGCGGAGAAACGCGCTCGAGCTTGATGTGTAATTCGGGAGACCACTCGCGCTCGAACTCTTCACGGGCCAGGGCGAGGCTCTTGTCGCTGGCTGCCGCATACCGTAACGTCGCCCGCGCGAGCACCAGGCTCAGGATGGTGGTGACGACAGTCGCGATCAGGGGGATGTAAGCAATCAGCACGGTCAGGATGCCGTGCTGGCTGGACCATTGCATCAGGTTCATCGGAAACTAGTCCTCCCCCGCGATCGACACTCGGTTCCACGAGTTTAGCGAAGGAAGCCACCTCGTAATAGTGGCCGAAGGACTAGTCCGAGCGAGGGTGGCCTTTCGTCATCTGGCATTGCACTTCTTGAAGAGCAAGGTGCCCCAGGTTCGCGCGTTCTATGCGCTAACGTGGGCATCCACGGTGGCTCGAACCGGCATGGTGCACGCGGTGGTGGTGAACCCAGGTTAGCGCCCACAGAACGGGCGCGAACCTGGGGCACCGGACCCGCGGGCGTGGTAGCATTTCTGCATCTCGATGCCTTTGCGTCGCACCGTGTCTCGTCTTTCGCACTTTCGAGTTCTTGGCGCTTCCCTTCTCTTTCTGACTGTTTGTTCCACCTCTCTGCACGCGGCCGAGCCGCAGTGGCAGGAGTATCGTTCCGCGCATTTCACCGTGGTCACCGACGCGGGCGATAAAAAGGGGCGCGAGGTCGTGTTGCGCTTTGAGCAGATGCGTGCGGTGTTTGCCGAGCTGCTGGCTCGCAAGAAGGTCGTCATGCCCGTGCCGCTTACGATCTTTGCGCTCAAGGACGACAAGCGCTTTTTCCAGATGGCGCCCCTGCACAATGGCCAGCCGCTCACCGTACCCGGTTTTTTTCTGCCTGGCGAAGATCACCAGTTCATCGTGCTGAACATGTTCGAGGAGGAACCCTGGCGGGCGGTCGCCCACGACTTCGCCCACCTGATGCTGAATTACAACTATCCGCCGACCCAGGGATGGTTCGACGAAGGCTTTGCGGAGTACTTCTCGTCGATCAAGCTTGATAACAAAACGGTGGAAATGGGGAGCGATCCGGAACTGGCGTCGGCTTACTCCGCAGACCTGCTGGGCAACCAGACTGAGACGCGTACTCCCCCGAAGTCTTTGACCGAGCTGCTGAGTTCTTGGGTATGGCTGTCGCTTCCGGATCTGTTCACGATGAAGCACGATACGTCGAAATATCAGGAGGGGACGCATCGCACGTTGTTCTACGCGCAGTCGTGGATGACGATGCACTACCTGCTCAACAAAGACAAGCTCAGCGAGACGGGTACTTATTTCGGCCTGGTGCAGCTTCAACATATGCCAGTCGAAGAAGCGATCCAGCAGGCGTATGGCATGACGCCCACTCAGCTGGACAAGACCGTTAAAGACTACTTCCATTCTCTTACGCAGCTTTTTCAGAATCAGGACGCGGCGCGGCAACCCGGCGCGACCACGACTGCCGCGGGAATCTACCGCACTGCGGTTCCCCTCGGGCCGGACGATATCGCCATCAACTTCAAACCGGTCACGGAAACGGATGCCGATGCCCAGCTTGCCGAGGTGATGGTACGCATTCCAGAGCGGCGCGAGCAGGGACTCCGCGAGATCGACCGGATCCTGAAGCTGGCTGACAAGAATGGCCAGCTCATCGACAACGAGGTGGCACATCGCGCGCTCGCATGGGTACATCTCGACAAAAAGGAATTCACGGAAGTAGCGGAGGAGTTGGGCAATGCCGCGGCACTAGATCCGCACGACGTCTGGAACCGGTATTACCTGGCGCTGCTGAAGTACCGTACAGCGCAAACGAATCACGAAGAGACGTCCGGGCTCGCGAATATGATGATCGACCTGAAGGCGACAATCGATTGGTATCCGGACTTTGCTGAAGCCTTTAACATGCTGGCAATGGCACGTATCGAGGGCGGCGGAGCCGCTTCGGCGCTGGAAGCGATGAAGCAGGCGATCGTACTCAGCCCGCGCAACGAGCAGTATGCGTTGAATATGGGGAAGGTTCAGGAAGCTTCAAAGAAATGGACCGCCGCTGAGGAAACATTCGAGCGGCTGAAATCAAGCAACAATCCGCAGATCGCCGCTGCAGCGAAGCATGAACTCGAGGAGTTGCCTACGTTCCGCAAGTACGGAGTTTCTCCCAGCGCACCCAAGCGCAGCGCACAGGCGTCGCCCTTCGATGAATTGGAGCAGGAGGCGCAAAAACGCGCGCAGGCTCCCGATCCGACAGTTCCGGATAAGCGCCCGACCGTGTTCAGCAAAGGGATCCTCACCAGCGTGGACTGCTCAAAGGCTCCGGCGGCAACGGTGATGGTGAACACCGGTACGCGATCAATCAAGCTGCACACGGGGAACTACAAGGCGCTGCTGGTGATCGGGGAAGATCAGTTCTCGTGCGAGTGGAGAAATCGAAAAGTGGCCGTGAACTACAAGGCCGGTAGCGCGGGAGATGGGGATCTGGTTTCGCTGGAAGTGCAGTAAATCAAGCCAACCTCCCTCGAGGAAGTTGGGTGCTGGCGAATTTCACCCCTGAAACGAGCTGGCCAGTGCGCCCGTTAAGAAGCAAGAGAAGTAACCACCCCTGCAAACCCCTGAATCTTTGATTGTTGTGCGAATTGGGGGTTCGGCGAAACTTATTTTTTCCTACCGTGTTCAGCAACCGTAGAGCCCAACGAGGCGGACGCTCCTAGCAGGAGGCGCGTCGCCACGACCACGAGCACGACCGCCACTGAACCGCTGCTTTTCGAAGTGCTCGACGAAGGAAGAACGAACCCCCGGTTGCTTTATGCGTACATGGTACTGGGTAATTACCGTTTCATTGCTACTCACATTGGGCGCGAGCGCCCAGCAGTCGGCAAACTCGTCTTCATCCCCGGTAACGGAGCAGAGGCCAGAATCGACCGCACCTGGCCCAACTTTCTCGCGCCGGCAAATCGAGCCCCCATCGGCGAATGCTTCGCCACAGTGGGTAGTACCATCCGCCAGCATCGCGGTATCGTCCACGATGGACGAAGTGGTGGACCGCGCGATCGGGCGGGAACACGCCCTGATGGACATGCTGAAGACGCGCACTCCGCTGGTTGAGACGTATCTGCAAAATCTGAAGTTCGACCCGAAAGTTGGTCCGGCACCGGTGCAAGACCATTACTTTCTCGGTCGCATGGATCTGGGCGAGCGCATAGATCGCCGTGACTATCTTTCCGAAGGCACCAGCTTTGAGAGCCACCTGTTGGGCGGCTTTACCAGGTTGTTTAGGTTCGAATACAAACCGTTGGGTTTCTCATGGATGATCTACGCGGACCGCGACGACTTCAATCGCCAAACTTACGATTTCAAGTACGTGCGCCGCGAGTTCCTCGGTGATGTCCGCTGTATCGTCTTCGATTTGTCCCCTAAACAAGGCACCGGTAAAGGCCGCTTCCGTGGACGAATCTGGGTAGAAGACCAGAATTACAACATTGTTCGACTGAATGGCTTTTATGAGCCGCGCCCCCGCAACGCTTACTTCTTCCACATGGATAGCTGGCGCTTGAACCTGATCCCGGGCTACTGGGTACCGGCCTACGTCTACAGCGAGGAGGGAGATTTCAGCAACCACGTGAAGGACAACATTACATTCAAGGCTCAGACGCGTCTCTGGGGTTATGACCTCAAAGAGGACGCCCAGAGCAGCGAATTGACGCAGCTGACGGTGGACTCCACGGTGAAGGACGAAAGTCTGGCGACGCAGGATGCTTCTCCGCTGCAAGCGCAGTGGCGATGGCAGCAGCAGGCAGGAGACAACGTGATCGAGCGGCTACAGAATGCTGGCCTGCTTGCTCCCCAGGGCGAAGTGGACAAGGTGCTGGAGACCGTTGTTAACAATTTGCTGATCACCAACAAGATTGAATTACCGGGCCCGGTACACGCCCGTGTGATGCTGACTTTGCCCCTCGAGACGTTCAGCGCGGGCAACACCATCGTGGTAAGCCGCGGCCTTATTGAGGTGCTCCCTGACGAAGCCAGCCTGGCCATGGTGCTTTCGCGCGAACTGGCCCACATCATCCTGGGTCACAACATGGGCGGCAAGTACGCCTTCTCCGATCGCATGTTGTTCTCGGATGAATCCAGCTACCAGAACCTGGGCTTCCGCCACGATCCCGAGGAGGAAACTGCAGCCGACGAGAAGGCTATCGAGCTGCTGCAGAATTCACCGTACGCCCAGAAGTTGAGTACGCCAGGACTGTTCCTGCGCGAGTTGGCGGCGCGGAGCCCGGCGCTGTCCGCGCTCCTGACTCCACACCTGGGCACTGGCTTCGCCGACCGTAAAGGGGGCATGAATCGCATGGTGGCGTTGATGAACTCTGCTCCGGCTCTCGATCCCGACAAACTGGACCAGATTGCAGCCCTGCCTTTGGGCGGCCGCGTCAAGCTCAATGCCTGGGATGACCATGTGGAATTGATCAAGACCATGCCGCTGGCCATCACGTCGGCGCGCTATAAGATGCCGCTGGAAGTGACGCCATCTTTTCCTGCGCTTTCCCGCTCCGGAGCACCCGTCAACCCGAACACTACAGCGAACGCCGCACACCCAGCCCCAAGCAATTAGGAAGGAAAATGGCGTTTGGAAGTTCTTGCATCGTTTACGCCGATCGCTTCTTGAAAAAGAAAGCACAGCCACTGCCAAGGCAGTCGCAGTGAGCCCTAGTGCAGAACCATCATTTCACTCAGGTACCTCCGTAACCCGCGCTTACGAATTAGCTTAGGTCCTGCCCCCCACCCCACCAATACTTGTGATATGCGAAACCTCTGTATAGTCTTCGCGCTGCTCAGCACCTGCGTCGCAGTCACATTCGGTCAGGACAATCGCGTCTTCGATTGGACTCCCGCCAACAGCGAAACTATCCCTATGGAGCCGGCAAGCCTCAACGCCGGTCGGGTGTACCATCCGGCTGCCGGGGGCGGCAACATGCACATCCGGATCGAAGCCCGCTATCCCGTGACCGTTGCCATGGCCTGGGCCGATGAGTGGAACCATGCAATGCAGCACCCCGACGCTCCCGGGAACTTCAGTTTCATCTGCGTCCAGGAGCACGTAGTCAGCACGACTTACGAATGTCATCTGCCTTCCGAGCGCCCGATGATCCTCACCTTTCACGATGAGCGCAAGCCGGAAAAGCCTGTCATCTCGACCATCGGCGCCATCCTCGGACCTGGTGTCCGTCAATTTATTTCGCCCAACGACCTCCACATCCAGTACTACGCGTGGAATTGCGTGGACAATTGCATTCTGCCGGAGTTCCACTGGCGGCGGATCGTGAATGAAAAATACGACGTCACGCAGGCGCCCAAAGTCTATAGCCTGATGACTCCCGACCACGACGGCCAGGAACTGAGCCTGAAGATTAAGTCTTCCATTCCGCTCACGGTCGCCATTCTTCCTTCGCACCTCGCGAATCAGTTCTACGACCGCACAATCTCGCTAACTGACGCCCTCGACGGAACCGAATGCAAGGAACGCGGTGTGCAGAAACTCGGCTTCAACTGCACCTTCAACGTGGCGAACGGCCCGCAGACCCTCCTGGTCCTGCCCGACATCAATTTCTCCGGCCACAAGAAAGCCGAAGTCGAGATCGAGACCGTGAAGTGTGTCGAGCACTGCGAACTCCTACAACCGCCACCGAATCCATAGAAAGCGGGGTGCCGGAGCGCGATCGCCCGCACATCTTGTTTGCCAAGGCGGTCACTATGCGGTTGCTTCTTTACCTCTGCTTTTCTGGCGATTGCGCGGAATTTTACTTCGCAATTCTGCATCACTAGCTTGGTGTGCCCCACGTCTCGTCTCGCCCTTTCAGAATTTCTTAGCTAGCTTATTGCAGTGCTCGTGATTACCGGGCGGTCCCCAATCTCTGGTGCTTCAAAGGGACGCCTTCGAGCAATCAGTCGGAAATCATTCGCGCGATTTCAATTTGTTCCCTAATAGCGGTGAATGTTGGAGTGCTGCGACCAAAGGAAAACCCTCCCGGGGGAAGCCGGGAGGGTGGGGAATTTGCAGGAGCAGGTTAGAGACGAGTAACGTTCGCCGCCTGGAAGCCTTTGGGGCCTTTCAGCAAATCGAACTCTACGGTTTCACCTTCATTCAGCGTGCGATATCCGTTCTCTTGGATTGCGGAGAAATGGACGAACACGTCCTCGCCAGTGGAGCGCTGGATAAATCCATAACCCTTGGCTCCGTTAAACCACTTTACAGTTCCCTTCTCTCTCACAGAGAAACTCCTTTCGCCTAATCGCGAAGAATTCATCTCTCCACACCGCCCCGTATGAAGCCTTCGGAAAATTCCCGACGGCCCCCCTCAAGCAATGAGAAGAGACAAGGTCGCGTTACCGCCGACAGTTGAAATTCTCAGCAGACGAAAAAAACTCGCGAACTCGATAACAGCAGACAAGCTGCTGCATCGGTTCGAGAGCTCGCGATCGCCAGCGCGAAATTTCGACTACCTAACACAGAAACGTCAACCCAATTGGCCGATTTGCCTGCCCTGTTCCGGCAGTGCGCCCCGAATAATATTCAGGTCGCCTGTTCTTGGCAAGGAAAGAAATTGAAGCAACTCGCTTAGACTCAGGAGCTTGGCTATGCACCGTACAGTTCAGACGTGACTTGCGGTCAGCGCAGGTCTTAGTCCTTCCGGAAGGCGATGCCTGCGAGCGCCTTTGATACGATCAGACTTCCTGGTGTCCAGCCCCACAACAGCCACGGTTCCCGCGCCCGCCGAGTCCGTACAGGTTCGTTCGCCCCGGCCATCCTCCACGCTGAGCCTCGTGCTTTCCACCATCCGCTACCTGATGCGTACGGAAGTGCATACCTTCGCATTCTCCGTGGCCGCCAACGCGATTTTGTCGTTCTTCCCTTTCGTTGTTTTGCTGATGACGCTGATCCGGAGGGTATTCCGGTCGCCTAGCATGTACGAGGTCGTGCTGCAGATGCTGCGGGAGTACATCCCTGCCGGGCAGGACTTCGTCATCCGCAACTTGAATGCGATGGCGAGCGCTCGACATCCCGCGCAGGTGGCGTCACTGGTGATCCTACTCGTCACCTCCAGCGGAATCTTCCTGCCTCTCGAAGTCGCGTTGAACCGGATCTGGGGGTTCGAGGAGAACCGGTCGTACCTGGGGAACCAGGTGATCTCGTTAGGGCTGGCGTTCTGGTGCGGCGTGCTGGCCATGATCTCGATCGGCATGACGGCCGGGAATGTCGCGCTGATGGAATTCCTGTTGCGCGGCCATGGGACGTTCTTCGTGCGCATGGTGGGATTCCTGCTGATGAAAGTGTTCGCCATCGCGGCAAGCATTGCGATCTTTTTCCTGGTGTACTGGGCGCTCCCGAATGGAAGGGTGCCAGTCCGCTCAGTGCTTCCCACTGCCCTGGTCATGGGACTGCTCTTTGAGGCACTGAAATACGCTTACATCCTCGCGCTGCCCTGGTTGAATTTTGCGGAAGTGTACGGTCCCTTTTCGCTTTCGGTGACCCTGATGTTCTGGGCTTTCTTATCGGGACTGTTGCTTCTGACCGGCGCACATTTGTCTGCGTATCGCCACGTGCAAGGAAAGTAGCTCAGCATCCCCAGATAGATGATCCACGTGTCACCTTTCTATGTGACAGCCGACACGGTTGCCGTCATCGAATACGCTTAGGCTTTTGCTTTCCCGCTCTGCTTTTCCTTCCGAGCAGCACACGAACTCCATGGCAGGTGCATATGCATTGGACCTTCCCCAGGTGTCTGCTTGTCTTCGTCTTGCTGAGTTCCATTACCACGTCTGCACAAACGCGAACGGCGATTCCCGTCCGCATGGTGCCTGTCGACCTCGGCGCAATCACGAAGCGGGCGGGCACGATTTTTGCCGGCACGATCCTCAAGGTAGAACCCGTGCGCGTCGCCTCTTCAAATGATCTGGCCAGTGTGCAAATCACGTGCGCGGTCGAGCACGGGGTCCGCGGAGTGCGGGACGGCCAAGTCCTGAGTTTCCGCGAGTGGGCAGGCTTGTGGACGGCTGGATCCCGCTACCGGATCGGCCAGCGGTTGATGCTTTTTCTGTACGCGCCCAGTGCGCTCGGCCTGACCAGCCCGGTCGGCGGACGCCTTGGGCAGTTTGCAGTCGACCGAGATGGCCGCGTCGTGCTTTCTCCCGGGCAACAACAAGCCATTCGGGTGCTGCCGAAGCCTGTGCGCTTCGACATCCACCGACCTATTCCGGTCTGGGAATTCACGCGTGCTGTACGGCGTATGCAGGAGGAATGAAGTTATGGCGCACCTGATTCATTTCCATTCGCGCGCAGATAAAGCGACGGCGAATCCTGAAGCTGACAACGAAAACTCGCGCGAGAAGCGAGTAAGCCGCGGCAAGTCCTCCTGGTACACGGTCTGCGCAATCGGGGCTGTGATTCTTCTGCTCATTGCGCTGGTCGAGTTCGCGCGAGCCGGCGGGCCTGAGTATGTTGCGGGAGTGAGCTATTTCAACACCGGGTTGGCCGGGCAGCCGATCACCTGGCCCGGTGGAGCGATCAACTACTTCACGGATCAGGGCAGCCTCAGCCCGATCCTGGCGGGAGCGAGCGCCGACGCGTTCGTAGCCGATGCCTTCTCGCGCTGGACGTCAATTTCCACCGCCGCCGTCACGGCGACTCGGGGAGGGCAGTTGGCGGAGGACGTCAGCGGCGTGAACGTCATTCTGAACGCCGATCGCACCATCACGATGCCCGCCGACATCCAGCCGACCGCCATCGCCACGCCTGTGGCAGTGGTCTACGACACCGACGGCGCGGTCACGGACGCCTTGATTGGCTCCGGAGCCAGTGCCGACTGCTTCACCAACGCAGCCTTCGGAGGCGCCGACGCTTTCACCGTCGACGGACATTTCGCTCATGCTCTCGTGATCCTTGACGGCAAATGCGCGAAGGCCGCTGCCAGCCTGCCTGACCTGAAATATCGCCTGGTGCGCGTGCTCGGGCAGGTATTCGGACTGGGATGGTCGCAACTCAATCTAAACGCCATCACGAATTCACCGCCGCCAACCGCCGACGACCGGGCGGGTGTGCCCGTAATGCATGCGCAAGATATACCAAGTTGTGTGCCGATTTCAGTCTGCTATCCCAATGCCGATCAGCCCAAGATGGACGACCGGGCGGCGCTCTCGCGACTTTACCCCGTGACCGAAGACAATCTTCCCCGATGCCCAGGCAAACAAGTCTTCGCTGAAAGCACCGGACGCATGCGCGGCATCGTGTATTTCACGGATGCCAACGGAAATCCGGCACAGCCCATGCAGGGAGTCAACGTAGTCGCGCGCAGGGTCGATCCCGACGCACATCAGCCGTTGGGTGCATACGCAGCATCAACAGTTTCAGGTTTCTTGTTTTCGGGCAATGCGGGAAATCCGATCACCGGATTTACAGATGCCATCGGACAGCAGTACGACCGTTTCGGCTCGAACGACGCGAGTCTCGAGGGATTCTTTGACCTGGCGGGACTCGAAATCCCGGATGGCATGAGCGCTACGTATCAGATCTCGGTAGAAGCCCTTGATCCAAACCTCTCACAGCGCGTTGGTCCATACGCGCCGAGCCAGGTGCAACCATCTGGGACGATGCAGCCCGTCATTGTGACGCTAACTCCTGGATTGGATCTTCAGCAGGACATCCTCATGGCCGGCAGCGCGGTCGACAGCGGAAACGGCGAAAGCTCGGGGAGTTTTGCATCGCCGCGCGGCCTCCCGAAGACGGGGATTTGGATGGGGAGCCTGAACACCTACGGAAGCACCGATTACTTCACACTGAGCGCGCAGGCGAACCGCACGATGACAGTGGAGATCACCGCACTCGATGAAAATGGGCAGAGCACCATCCAGAAAGCGCAACCCGTGATCGGCATGTGGTCCCTGGCTGCACCCGAAGGGACGCCACCCCCGGCCTATACCTTCTCACCATTCAACACGGCGGCTGCGGGCGTCACACAGCTCAACGCCCAAGTTCTGAGCTCCACGCAGTTTCGTATTGGCGTGGCCGATGTGCGCGGCGATGGGCGACCAGATTTTCACTATCGCGCACGCGTGCTGTATGGTGACGCCGTCACACCTAGCCGGACCAGCATCAGCGGGAACGCACCGTTCGTTATCCAAGGAACAGGATTTCAACCGGGGATGCGGCTCAAGGTGGGCAACACGGTTGTTACGCCGCTCTCGGTCTCCGCAAACCAGATTCTTGCGCTCGCGCCCGCGCTTCCGGACGGGGCGCGCGATGTGAGCATCACCGATCCGGCCACGGGCAGTTCGACAACCATGACCGCAGCGCTCACGCTGGGCGCAGGCCCGAATGACGTGATCCATTTAGCGCAAGGCGGCAACTCACCCACGCCCGTGGGAATGACCGCTCCGACTCCGATTCGCGTAGTGGTGGCTTCTTCGGATGGAATCACGCCCGTGCCCGGCGCGACCGTTCAGTGGAGCGTGACGAACGGCGCAGGCCTTACCGCATGTAACGGCGCTTCGACTTGCTATGCCTACACCGACGAAAGCGGACAGGCGGAAACCCGCGTCACCGTAGGAGCCGTGGGCGCTGCAAATATCTCGGCAGCGTTGGCGCCGGCTTCATACTCTCCGGCGAAAATGGTGCAGTCGGCGGTGAGTGGGACATCGTCGGCGAAAGACCTGGCGTTGCTGGTGCCGAAAGTGTGGGTGGCACAAGGAGCAACCGTCGATGTGCCCTTCACCGCTCGCCTGCTGACGAATGGAGTGGCGCTCAGTGGTCAGACACTGAAGTGGGCGATTGGCATTGGCTCCGGCAGCGTGAACCCGGCTAGCACGATCACTGATGGGGAAGGCTATGCGCGCTCGAGTGTGCACGTATCGAATTTCGCGGCCGACGTGCAGGGCACGGTGTGCCTGGCACCCGGCAACAACCCCTGCCAGACGTTCTACATCGTGCAGGTGGCACCGTCAGTGCTGAAGTTGCAACCGGTGTCAGGCGGACTGCAGGCCGTTCGGGTTGGTGATGCCTTTCAACCAGTCGGGGTCCGCGTCACTAATTCCGCCACTCCACCGAATACCGTGATGGGGGCGCGCGTGACATTTCAGAGCATGATGTTTCTGCCGAGTTCACCCTCCACCGTGGAGGGCGCCGGTGACAGTGGCGTCGGACAGCATCCCATGAAAGTGCTGCTGGGATCGTCGCAGACGACACCGGTGAGCGATGCAAACGGCATGGCCTCATTGGCGCCATCGATGGGCGGACTGGCGCGCCCGCTAGACATAGAAATCATGGCAACGGCCGGGACGGCAACGCCGTTGCACTATGAGCTGTCGGTCATTCCGGCCCTTGCGCCCGCGACTGGGGCGAGCACCGGAATGGCGCGCAGGAGGGTCCGGGAGGAACCCGGCACGAACATGCAACATGAAATGGGCTCAGAAGGGAAGGGCACGACTTTAGTCGCTGCGGAAAAACTCTGCTTCAGGCAGGTTCTGGGAAGGGCACGAGTTCACTCGTGCCGCTAAATCACTGAAAGTGTGTGAGCGCTTCAGCGCCTGAGGTGCGCTTACTGTGAATTCAGAGACTTTTTCCGCAGCCTCTTTAGTCGTGCCGTTACGTCGGGGAAAAAGCGGCTTTAGCCGCTGAGGTCTTGTTTTGAAACCGATTCGTGAGTTCTCGCCACGCGGGACTTACTTCGTAACATTCTCCACCTGGCAGCGCAGAGGGCTCTTCGTCGTGGAAGCCTATGTCCGTCTATTTCTGAAAACTCTCTATGGCTACAAACGCGAAGGACGCTTCCGGCTGCATGCCTTCGTCCTGATGCCGGAGCATGTGCACTTACTGATCACGCCTGCGCCAAGTCTGACGCTGGAGCGTGCTTTGCAGTTGATCAAGGGTGGATATTCTCACGCGTTTGGTATTGCATTTCGAAGAGGCGAGGTTTGGCAGCGCGGATTCACCGATCATCGTATTCGAGATGCTGAGGATTTTATTCATCACCGCAACTACATTCACAGAAATCCAGTCGAGCAGCACTTGGTCAATAAGCCAGCGGACTATCGTTTTTGCTCTGCGTTCCCAGGATACAGGCTGGATGCGTGGCCCCCAGCGGCTGAAGCCGCGTCTTCTCCCACGCTGGTGCGGCACGAGTAAACTCGTGCCCTTCCCGTTCTTGCCCGCCGGTGGACTTTTCCGCAGGTTCAAACTAGTACTCTTCCCACTGCCGCTGATCTCTTAGATAGTCGTAAGCACAGAGAAGGGCACTATTTCAGTCGTGCCGCATGGGCCGGAAGTGGGGAAGCCCGCGGACTATCGTTTTTGTTCGGAGTTCCCAGGATATAGGCTGGATGCGTGGCCCCCAGCGGCTGAAGCCGCGTCCTCTCCCACGCTGGTGAGGCACGAGTAAACTCGTGCCCTTCCTTCCTGAAGTCGCGCACGTCTAGCCGAACAGGTAGCCGAGTGCCGAATAGGGTCTTGGGCTGACACCGCAAATATTCGGCAGAGGGGAAGGGCACGACTTCAGTCGTGCCGCACTAGGCCGGAAATAAGCGGCTTTAGCCGCTGAGGGCTGCCGCGGACTTATCGTGTCGCTCCTCTTTTCGTCAACTTTCTACGCGCGCAACGCGGACAGGAGTGTCCGCGCCACACTAATCACTTCTTCGTCCACTGATCCACCCATTCGTTGACCGTCTTGTACCAGAGCTGGCTGTTTTGCGGCTTCAGTACCCAGTGGCCTTCGTCGGGGAAGTAGAGCATCTTCGATGGAATGTTCTGACGCTGGAGCGTTGTGAACAGCTGGAAGCCTTCGCTCACGTCGAGGCGGTAGTCGAGCTGGCCGTGCACGACCAGCGTCGGTGTCTTGAAATTGGTGGCGTACATGTGCGGCGACCACTTGTCGTACATGGCGCGGTTCGTGTAGGGCGTGCCCTTGAACTCCCATTCGTTGAACCAGAGTTCTTCAGTCGTGCCCCAGGCCGAGGTCGAGTTGAACATGCCATCGTGCGTCACGATGCACTTGAAGCGCGTCGTGTGCCCGAGAATCCAGTTGGTCGCGTATCCGCCGTAGCTCGCGCCCATCGCGCATTCGCGGTCTTTGTCGATAAACGGATATGTCTTCTCGGCGTAGTCGAGGCCTTTCATCAAGTCTTCGTAAGGCGCGCCGCCCCAGTCGCCGTTGATCGCGTCGATGAACTTCTGCCCGTAGCCGGTCGAGCCGTGGAAGTTGATCATGATGACCACGTATCCGCTGGCAGCGAACAGTTCCGGATTCCAGCGGTAGGACCAGTCGTCTCCCCAGGCACCCTGCGGGCCGCCGTGGATGAGGAACTTCACGGGATATTTCTTGTTGGCGTCGAAGTCGGGGGGCTTGACGAGGAAGCCCTGGACTTTGTCGCCGTTCGCGCCCGGGAACCAGAAGGTTTCGAGGGGGGACATGGCGATTTGGGAGAACAGCTGATCGTTCGGGTCTGCAAGCCGTCCCGGCAACACATCGGTTATGGCCCCAACCCCACCAACTGCGTTCTTGGGACGCTTGGCTAACATCTTTAGTGAAAGGTCTTCAACACCACTTACATTCACACCGACAATTTTGTTTGGAAACCTGACTGACATCTGTGTGAGGAGAAGCGTCGTCCGGTCCGAGGCAAACGCGAAGTCGTCGTAGCTCCCTTGCATCACGCGAGTCACATCGGATTCGAGACCGACTCTGAACAGCGGAATATCGCCACTTTCCTCCGAACTGAAATAAATAGCTTTGGAAGAGGGGAGCCATGCCATTGTGCCAATCCAGCGATCGAAATCCTCCGTTAGATTCTTTCTTCTCGCCGGTCTTCCGGTCATACAGCATCAGCCGAAACCGATCACTCTCGTATCCCGGCCGCTGCTGCGCGCGGTAGGCGATGTATTTTCCATCGGGCGAATACAGCGGCGTCGAATCGCTGGCGGGATTGTCGGCGGTGATGTTCTTCGCCGTGCCACCAGTCACTGGAACAAGCCATAGATCGTTGTTGGTCGATGTGGCTTCGACCTTGTCGTGGTTCGAGGCGTAGCAGACTTCCTGCCCGTCGGGGGAGAAGGCGTAGTTGTCCTGTCCACCGAGGGAAAACACTGGTGCATCGTAGTCGCCGGGCGTCAGGTCACGCGGCGGAGGCGGCGCAATTCCGGATCCGGGCTCGCCGGAGCGCGCTGAGGCGAGGACATCGGGCACTACAAAAATGTGGCTGCGCTTGCCTTCCTTGTACGCATTCCAATGACGATACAGAAGGTGGTCGAAGATCAGAGCTTTGACCTTGGACTTCTCGTGCTCCTCGAGTTTCTTGGCATTACATTCCTGCTCAGGGCCCGGCGCACCATCGCATTCTGGATAGACGTCGGAAGTGAAAAGGATGTTCTTGCCGTCGGGCGACCAGAGCTCTCCGCTGGCTTCGGTCGCAAGCGCGGTCAGCTTGTGTACGCCTGTGACGCTTCCCGCGGCGCTGTCGAAGTCGGCGATCCATATTTGCGATCCGCCTTCTTTCGTCGAGATAAACGCGAAGCGTTTGCCATCAGGAGCCCAGCGCGGTCGGTCGCCGTCTTGATCGGGGATAAGGACGCGCTCAGCCGACGCCGACGGAGAACCTGCCGAGCTTTGCTCGGCCTGGACGGGCGAGGCGCCCGTCCCTACATGGTTCTCGGCTTGGACGGTCGGGGCGCCCGTCCCTACATTGTTCAAGGGCACGATCCAGATGTGCGGAGTTTTTTTGTTCGTGGCCAAGTCAACATCGACGGCGCTGAACAGCACCCACTTGCCATCGGGCGAGGGCACGGGCTCTCCCACGCGCTTGAGCGACATCATGTCTTCGAAGGTGAAAGGGTGCTTGGCTTGCGAGAAGAGAGGGACTACGGAAAACACTGTAAAGAGCAGGATGAGTACACGGCGCATACGTTCCTCCGCGAACAAACGGAGTAGTGTAGAACAGTGCGGGCGTTTGAGACAGTGATGGCGAAACAGCTGTTGGCTCTTAGCCATTAGCCGTTAGCTCAATCCCTCGACCGCAACTGTCTGATTCGTATCCGACATTGTGACGTGCCTACGCCAATGTGTCCCTGGGAATGCGACGGTAGGGCCTCGTGGATTCAAGCTAGAAGCTAACGGCTAAGAGCTAAAAGCTGTGCGGTCCGCGCAACCCCTGAGCCCCTGTTGTCGTCTAAGAAAACAGGCAGAAACTGCAGTCTTCCTTACCCTCCGGGCTCCCTGAGCGGAGAGGGCTCGGGGGTGGGAAGGCGGCAGTTCGCCCACTTTCCGGACGCAATTTCTTCTACACTGAACTCATGAAACATTTGCTCCGCGGGTTTGGCCTTATTTCGTTTTCCATCTTGCTGCTGACGCTCCTGGCAGCCGCCGACGAGGGTCCGCTCGACAAGTCTGAGCCTAAAGGCATCACCCCCGAAGAGATCATCAAGCGTTTCTCCACCAAGGAGAAAGAATTCAAGGAAGCGCGTGATCTGTACACCTATCGCCAGGACGTAAAAGTTCAGACCCTGGATGGAGACACGGTCGATGGCGAGTATCACCAGGTGTTCGACATCACCTTCAACGACCAGGGCCACAAATTAAAGAACGTGGTCTTCGCTCCGCAGGCGAGTCTGACCCGCATCGGAATGACGCAGGAAGATGTCGATGACATCGAGAACCGCCTTCCTTTCGTCTTAACCAGTGACGAGATTGGCGAATACAACATTCTCTACATCGGGACGCAGCAGGAAGACGAACTGCACTGCTACGTTTTTGACATTGCGCCCAAGGAAATTGTCGGGAAGAAACGATACTTTCAGGGCCGCATCTGGGTGGATGACACCGACTTCCAAGTCGTCAAGACGTATGGCAAGACGGTCCCCGATATCCGCAAGAAGAAAGGGAATGAAAACTTGTTCCCAAGCTTTACCACCTGGAGACAGCGGATCGACGGCAAATACTGGTTTCCGGTGTACACGAAAGCAGATGACACTCTCCATTTTTCGGGCGGCTTGGGAGACGTTCACATCCGGGAGATCGTGAAGTATCAGAACTACAAGCGTTTCGGTGCGAAGACGCGCATCACGTATGAGGGCAAGGAACTGCCGCCGGGTGAGCAAAAACAGCCGGACACTGCGCAACAGCAACAGCAGCCACAGAAATAGTCTCGCGTTTCAGGTTTCCAGTTTCGAGCAACTGGAAACTCGAAACGTGAAACTCGAAACTAGTAAAAGAGATACTTTCTCCACTTGTCATCCGACCGTCCCATCAGGCGCATGATGTGGCGGCTGGTGTGGAGGTTGAAGGCGCGGGGCTCGCGCGCGAGTTTCATGCTGGCTTCGATGGGCGTCTGGTTGCCCTTGCGGCGGTTGCAGGGATGGCAGCAGGCCACCAGGTTTTCCCAGGTAGACGATCCTCCGCGCGAGCGCGGAACGACGTGATCGAGCGTGAGTTCTCCGGAGGCGAGCGCAACCGCGCAGTACTGGCAGGTATTGCGGTCGCGCAGCAGGATGTTTTTGCGCGACAACGCGCGCGTCTGGTGCGGGATGCGGCGGTACTCCAGCAGGCGAATCACCGACGGGACCCGCATGGCCACCCGAGCCGCGTGCAGGAAGTGGCCGTTCTCCTCCTCGGCCATGGCGACGCCCTTCAACACCAGCACAATCGCGCGACGCGCGGCGCACACGTTGATCGGCTCATACGACGCGTTCAGCACGAGCACGGGCGCGTGCAGCGCCTGAATATTGTTGTAGGTCCCGGTCGCCACCGTGAGCACACCGGCCGCCGATCTGCCAATCATGCCCCGCATCGAGTTGTCGATCTTTCCTGACATAACATCAATCCAAAATACTATCCGTGCGCAGCCATACTCAGCGATTCATCTTCCTGAGGCTCGAAGTGAACGGCTTGCACTTCCGCTTTCAAGGTACGCGCCACGGTCGCAACCCAAACGCGCGCAGCCCCGGCGCGCCGCAACACTCGCGCACATTCCGAGGCGGTCGTCCCCGTCGTGAATACGTCATCGACCAGCAAGATTTCTCGTCCAGCGACTCTTTCGCGATCCCTAACGCGGAACGCGCCGCGCAAGTTCTCGCGCCGCTGGTGGCGGGTCAGCCCAATTTGCGATTGGGTATCGCGCGAGCGCTCTAGCACATCGGCCGCAACCGAATACTTTTCCCGCTCAGGACTTACTTTGAGTGCCATGCGAGCGATCATTTCCGCCTGGTTGAATCCTCGCTGACGCAGCTTCGCGGAAAACAGCGGTACGGGAACCACCAGAACCGGCGCCGGATACCAGCCTGCCTGAAGTTCAACGATCACCTCGGCCAGCATGCGACCCAGCACATTTGCGGCCGGTCGAACCTGCTGGTACTTCAGCATGTGGATCAGATCGCGTAATCCACTTTCGTAGCTGCCATATGCCGCAGCCTTCGCGAAAGGCGGATCGATCCGGCGGCAGATGCCGCAGCGGATATCCTCGACACTATCAAGTGCGTACCCGGAAACGATGCGCTCCCCACAAACTGAGCACAGGCCGCCCGCGATCGGCTGGATGGATTCCAAACATTCTGCGCACACGGGTAGGCGGGAAATCCGGATCAGAGGTCCGCCGCAGATGCGGCAATCGGCGGGAAACAAGGTAGCGAAGAGGCTTTCGGCGGCTTCCGCTGCCCACGACATGACAGCAGGCCTGTTCCGTGCAGCCGTGGCCTGCATAGCCCGAGTTCGGTCCCAGCTACTGCTGAAGACGACCTCCTGGTCATCCGGGGATGGCGGGAGCGGTGCGCGCCCTGGATGAAATCCCTTTCAGTATAGCGGCCTTGAATAGCCTCATGCAATGCGCTGGTGATCTTCCGGACGGACGGGCGTTTCCTTGTGGGCTTCCCCGCTATCAGCTGCGCGCGCAGAAGCAACCATAGCTTCTGGGTCAAAGTTCATAGGTTCTTTCCGAGGGAGCAGCAGCATCGACGCCCGGCGCCACGAACGCTCATAGCAGTCTCCACAGCGGGCAAGGCGTAAACCGATGGCGGGCAAGACAAATCTCTCGACCCAATTGCGCGGGCGTGAGGCGTAGCCCTCGCTGCTGCCGCACTTTCGGCAACGAAATTCCTTGAGAAGAGGGGCCCAAAAACGGGAGCCGGAAAACGCGCACATCGAAGTAGTTCCTCTGGGGCTCGCGACCGGGGAAACTCTGATAACCCTACCGACTGAATTGATTCTAACCCCTTTTGGCTCAGAAAGTTTTGCTGAAAAGATTGAACGGGTGGACAGTCAGATGTGTGACCGGCCCGGCTTGGATGCCTGACGGGCGTACTTGTAATGGTCTGCCACAGCGTGCTAACGTGCGCGGTCGCAGGCAATTGCTGGATATATCGCGTCCCACGAATCACTTGCGAGGATCTTCATGAGCACTCAAACCGCCGCGCCTCCTGAAAAACGCTACCGCCCTTACGTTCCCGAGAACATGGAGATGAAGGAGTTCACGTTCCGGGCCGTGCTGATCGGGCTGTTTCTAACGGTAATCCTCGGAGCGGCCAATGCTTACCTTGGCTTACGAGCCGGCATGACCATCGCTGCGACGTATCCGGCGGCCGTCATCGGCATGGCTCTTTTGCGTTTGATGAAAGGCTCCCTGCTCGAAGAGAACATTGCCCGAACCGTGGGTTCGATCGGCGAATCGGTGGCGGCGGGTGCAGTCTTCACGATTCCTGCATTCCTGATTTCTGGCGCATGGAGTTCGTTTGGATTTCACGACGCCTACTGGAAATCAGTTGCGTTGATGGCGGTGGGCGGATCGCTCGGCATTTTGTTCGTGACCCTGCTTCGACGGGTCATGGTGGAAGATCCCGAACTTCCCTTTCCCGAGTCCGTGGCCGCGTCGGAAATTCACAAGGCCGGACAGCAGGGCGCAGGAGCAGCGAAGTTGCTCTTCGCCAATATGGGCTTGGGCGGATTGATCTACCTGCTGGGCTCATTTCAGTTATTCAATGCCAGCAAAGCTTTCGTCATACACATCGGACAGATCGGAAGCAGCGCGCTGAAGCTGGGAAGAACCGCTGCAGCGCCGGTAGTGAGCGTGGGTGGCGTGACGACATTCCAGGCGCCTGCGATCAGCCCTGCGTATCTTGGTGTGGGCTACATCATCGGACCGCGACTGGCAGCGTTGAACTTCGCGGGAGGCGTGGTCGCTTGGGGATTGCTGGTCCCACTGATCATCTACTTCCTTGGGCCGACTTTGCAGGCCACGATGGCTCCCGGCACGGAAGGCAATCTGGCCGGAGCTGTCTGGTACAACATCGTCCGCCCGGTCGCCGTTGGCGGCATGATGGTGGGCGCGGCATGGACGCTGTTCCGCATGCGCAAGAGCCTCGCGATCGGTATGAAGCGCGCAGTTTCTGACTTGAAGAAGTCGGCGGCCGTTCACGCAGCGACCAACCGCACCGAGCGCGACCTGAATGGCAAGGTGGTATTCGGAGGACTGGGCGCGGCGTTTCTCTGCATGATCGTGTTGTATTTTCACTTTTCAGGCACGTTAAGCGGGGCGATCACGGCCGCGATAGTCATGATCGTAGTCGGCTTCTTCTTCGCAGCCGTATCGGGCAACCTGGTTGGCATGATTGGTTCGTCCAACAATCCAGTGTCGGGATTGACGCTCTGCACGCTGATCATCGCCGCTTTGCTGATGGTAGCGATTGGCGTGTCGGGCATGAGCGGTGTGGCGGCTGTACTGGGTGTCGCGGCTGTGGTTTGCGTATCGTCGGCAGTCGCGGGCGAAATGTTGCAAGACCTGAAAGTCGGTCACATTCTCGGAGGCACTCCGGCCAAGATGCAGCTGGGAGATTTCCTGGGCATTCTAGTAGCCAGCCTTGCTTTGTATTTCCCGTTGCTGGTGCTGCATCAGGGAAACATCAATCGCGGTGGAATCGGCTTTGGCGATCCGCAACTCTCCGCGCCACAGGCGGGCTTGATGGCGTCTCTTGCTCAAGGCATTGTTGGGCACAACATGCCGTGGCCGCTGGTTGGAGCGGGCGTTCTGATGGGCCTTGCCATGATCATGCTGGAAGTGAAGAGCGTTATGCTCTTCGCCGTGGGCATGTACCTGCCGCTGGAAACGACCTTCGCCATCTTCCTGGGTGGCGTCATCCGCTGGATCACCGACCGGATGCGCGACAAGCGCGGCTTCAACGATGCGCAGAAGGCTCGCGTGGAAAATGCCGGAGTGCTGACTGCTTCAGGCATGATCGCTGGAGAAGCAATCCTGGGGCTGGTTGTGGCGGCATTCTATTTTTTCAATAAGCCGCTGCCTGTGATCTTTGCGCAGCCCGCGACGTATTCCGGATTCATCGTCCTGGTCATCATTGCGTTCGTGATGGTGCGGCTGCCGCTAGCCAACGCGGGCAGTCCGGATGAGCCGGCGCCGCCGACCGCCATCATGTAAGCATTGGGTTAACCTGTGTAGCGCGGGCGCCCTCGCCCGCGCTTTTTTGTCCGTTGTACATAGGGAACTTCTCGAATCGCACTCATGTCCATAGCCGAAAATGTCGCGCGGGTTCGTGAGCGGATTCGTTTGGCGGCATCCAGCGCCGGACGCGATCCCGATGCGATCATGCTGATGGGAGTCAGCAAGACGTTTCCGCCGGAATCGATCCGCGAGGCGTACGATGCCGGGATTCGAGTTTTCGGTGAGAATCGGGTACAGGAATTTGCGGGCAAAGCCGACGCGTTGCGCGAATTGCGTGATGCCCGGTGGCATCTGATCGGCCACCTCCAGAGCAACAAGGCTGCGAAGGCGGCGGATTTATTTCATGCGGTGGACTCCGTCGATTCGCTCAAGCTTGCGGAAAAACTGAATGACGCTGCTCGGGCCGCGGGCAAGACGCTTCGTGTGCTGATCGAGGTGAATGTCGGCGGCGAGGCGGCCAAGAGCGGGATCGCTCCTGACTCAGCGGAACTGGATCGACTCTTCGCCGAGGCTCCGCAGCTTGCAAACCTCGAATTCTGCGGCCTGATGACAGTGCCACCCTATACCGAAGATCCTCAAGGAGCGCGGCCGTATTTCCGGAAGCTGCGCGAACTGCGCGATGAAATCGCGGGGCGGGGCCTGTCTCGCGTCAGCATGGACGAGCTCTCGATTGGCATGTCGCATGATTTCGAGGTCGCCATTGAAGAGGGATCGACCTGCGTGCGGGTAGGAAGTGCGATTTTTGGGGAAAGGGCCAAGTCTTAGGAGAACCTCAGGAAAGCATTTAACCGCGAAGGACGCAAATAGTACGCGAAGCCCGCAAAGAAAAGCATGAGGCAAATGATCACCATAATTTTTGTAGATTGAGTACTTCTTCTTGATCGACTTTCTTTGCGTGCTTTGCGCCGCCTTTGCGTTCTTCGCGGTTAACGGCTTTCCATCCCCATGATTCCAGTCCATGAAAGCGCGCTGGGCACAACCTTCGCGGTCAAAATACACCCGCGTGCCCGGAAGAATGCCATCACGGGCGAGTTGGGCGATGCTTTGAAGATCTCGCTTACGGCGCCGCCAATCGATGGCAAGGCCAACGAGGCCTGCATGGAATTCTTTGCAATTCTTTTGAAGGTGCCGCGCGCCTCCGTTACTATTGCTGCCGGCCAAAGCAGCCGAAGCAAAGTCATTCGCATCACTGGCCTGACCGCGCAACAGGTTCGAGATCGATTGAGCCGTTAAGAACGCGGATAAGAGTGTCCGCGCCACACCGGCGTCTCAGGAGCCTTCTTGACTCTTTCCGAACGATTGCAGGAAATTCGCTCTGGCTTCGAGCAGCCCTTCTGGGTCGCCAATATCAGTGAGATCTTCGAACGGCTTTCCTATTACGCAGTCTTTGCCGCGCTGGCGCGCTACCTGCACGAGGCGTTGCAGTTCCCGACCGACCAGGCAGCCAGTCTGAGCGGACTCTTCGGCGGCGCTGTGTGGGTGATGGCGATCGTCGGCGGCGCGCTGGCGGATCGCATCGGGTTCCGGCGTGCGCTCTCGCTCGCCTACTTCATTCTGACCTGCTCGTATTTCCTGGTTGGGTCAATCGCCGCACCCTGGCTCGAACCTTTGCGACGGCTCGTTCCACTGGGCTGGCTCGTGGGCGTCGTGTTGTTTCTGCCCGCGCTGGGCGTTGCGTTGGTTAAGCCCAGCGTGGTGGGGACGACAGCGCGCGCCTCGAAGGAAAGCGTCCGCTCCATTGGGTATTCGATTTACTACACGCTCGTGAATATCGGGAGTTTTCTCGGACCGTTCTTGGCGGGCTGGATCCATTCCCGCATGCGAGTGGAGAACGTCTTTCGCCTCGCTGCCCTCAGTGTGTTTCTGATGTTCATTGGCGTGTTGATCTTTTTCAAGGAGCCGCGCCGTGTCGACGGCGAACAGCAGACCACCTCCCTCGGGCAGGTAGGCCGAAACCTGCTGACGGTTCTTGGCAACTGGCGATTCGTGCTGTTTCTCGCGATCTTCTCCGGCTATTGGATCGTCTTCTGGCAGCAGTATCTCAGCCTGCCGATCTTTATTCACGACTACGTTGATCCAAAAGCCAACACGGAAATGATTCTGATTGCCGACCCGATAATCGTTATCACCCTCACCGTTGCGGTGAACGCGCTCACGCGCCGCATCTCCTCGTTGGGAGCGATCACACTGGGAACGCTGATCACCGGCGTAGCTTGGATTATCTTCGGCGCACATCCCGCAGTCTGGACTGCTGTCGTAGCCCTGGTGATTGTGGCCCTGGGAGAGATCACTCAACAGCCGCGATACTACGAGTACATTTCCCGCCTGGCTCCGGCGGGGCAGCAGGGTACGTACATGGGCTTCGCCTTCCTGCCGATCGGCATTGGCTCACTGGTTGGCGGGCGTTTTGCTGGATGGCTGCTGCACCACTACGGCGAAGTTCAGCACCGGCCGGAGCGTGTCTGGTGGGCTATCACGGCTGTCGGGGTGGCTACCGCAGCCTTGTTGTGGATCTATGACATATTCGTGATGACAAAGAGCAATGTGCCCGCGAACTCACATACCTGAAAGCTTGCGCGCCACCCTGCGGATCCCCCTGCGACACCCTAGCGGTCTGATCGCCCGGAAAATCACTGCAAAACCCTGGCGTGATGAGTTATCCTGCTCCGCCTTGGGTAAGCCTGCATGGGCAAACGCAAAATCATTCCCGCATACATTGCAGCGCATATCCGCCGCGTTCTGAAGGACGGAGGCTCTGCGCCGCATGCGGAAGGGGTGCAGTGGTTCTTTAAAGAAGAAATTAAATCCCGCGGATGGCATACGGCGGAGATGCGCAAGGTCGCTGTGCGCTTCCGCCGCACGATCATCCGGGAACAGGATGTTCAATTTCTGACAAGGGTCGCCGATCAGCTCTTCCAGGGCAGGATTCTCGAGGAAAAAGTCTTTGCCGTGTTCCTCCTCGAGAAGATCGTCGTCGACTTTGGCGATGCCGAGTTTCGTATGTTCGAATCGTGGCTCGACCGGATCAGCAACTGGGCGGATCACGATGGACTAGTGCACTACCTGATCGCACCCATGATGGTCAGCAAGACTTCACGGGCCAAGCGTGTTTTTGTGTGGGCGCGGTCGCGCAACCGTTGGCGTCGGCGCGCGGCTTGTGTGGCGCTGATTCAGGGCACGCGCCGGAAGTTGTTTCTGTCCGAGATCATACGACTCTCGAATATCCTGCTCGATGATGCTGACGATATGGTGCAGAAGGGGCTCGGCTGGCTACTGCGCGAGACCGTCAAGCACAACCGTAAGGCGGCGATGCCCTATTTACGCAAGATCCGCGGCCGAGCTCCACGTCTCGCCCTGCGTACCGCGTGCGAGACCTTGCCGGTTGCCGAACGGCGGAAGATCCTTGCGGCGTAGTCGCCAACGCCGAATTCCGAGCTATTCGCGCAAAAACGTACCCTTGTTTACAATAGAGGTTTGCCCATGAACCTGCCGGCCATTCAATCTGCCCTGCGCGAGCGCAATATCGATGCGTGGTTGTTTTACGATCATCATCATCGCGACCCAATCGCTTATCGCGTGCTCGGCCTGCCTTCTTCGCTGATGGTCACGCGCCGTTGGTTTTACCTGATTCCGGCGCAGGGAGAGCCGACGAAACTGGTTCACAAGATCGAGGCCGGACACCTCGATTCCCTGCCTGGCGCCAAGAGCGTGTACTCCGGATGGCAGGAGTTGTTCGCGCAACTCAAGACCTTCCTCGGCGACCACGAGACCATCGCCATGCAGTATTCGCCTAATAACCTGGTATTCACGGTGTCGCTGGTTGATGCCGGGACGATCGAACTGGTCCGCAGCATGGGAAAGACGGTGGTCAGTGCGGCCGACCTGATCGCGCAATTCGAGTCGACCTGGACCGAAGAGCAGATTCAAACACACTTCGCGGCGCGCGACGCGGTCGACAGCATCACAGCCGCGGCTTTTCCGGAGATCGGCCGACGTGTCCGCAATGGAGGAACGACCGAGCATGCGATGCAGCAGTGGTTCATGGAAGCGTTCCAGCGCGAGAATCTGGTCACCGACGATCCTCCCGTGGTGGCGGTTAATGCCAACAGCGGCAATCCTCATTACGAGCCACACGCCGAAGGCTCTGCTCCGATTCGCGAAGGTGATTTCGTTCTGCTGGATGTCTGGGCGAAGAAAAACACTCCGGGTGCGGTCTACTACGACATCACTTGGACCGGATATATTGGCAAGGCACCGTCTGACAAGCAGCGCGAGATTTTTCAGATCGTCCGCGACGCTCGCGACGTTGGCGTGAAGACAGTGCTGGACGCGATCGCCGCCGGTCAACATATCGCCGGATGGCAGGTGGATCGGGCGACGCGCGACCACATCCAGAAATCGGGCTACGGAGACTACTTCATTCACCGCACCGGACACTCCATCGGCACTGACGTGCACGCGAACGGCGCCAACATGGACGACCTGGAAATTCACGACGAACGGCAGATCCTTGCGAATTCCTGCTTCTCGATCGAACCGGGAATTTATCTGCCGGACTTCGGCGTGCGCAGCGAGGTGAACGTACTGGTGCGGTCAAACCATGCTGAAGTGACAGGCAAAATCCAACGCGAGATCGTGATCATCTGAATGGCAAATTCCACGACTGCGAAACCTAAGCCATCGGAACCGCTGGTTGAACCGACCCCGATGACCCTCATGACAGTAGCGGCACCCGCCATCGCATGGCTCGTTCCTGGGGCCGGACACCTGATCCAGAAGCGCTGGATCCGCGGAGGACTGCTGATGGCATCGATCGTCGCCATGTTCCTCCTTGGCCTGGCAATGCAGGGGCGCGTCTACAAGCCGAACGGCGGCGACATTCTCGACATGCTGGGCTTCGTGGGTAATCTGGGCGGAGGCGGGCTGTACATCCTGACCCGCGCGCTCGATTGGGGGCATGGCGCCATCGCGCACGCCACCGCGGACTACGGCACAAAGTTTCTGATTGTCGCAGGCCTGCTGAACTTCATCGCTGTGGCTGACGCGTATCACATCGCCATCGGGAAGAAACCATGACGATCCAGCTCTCGCATTTCAGCAGCGCAATCCTGTTTGCGATGTTTGCTTCGGTGGTGTTCGGCATCACCCAGCGCAACACGCCTCGGGAGATGATCCGCTACGGTCTCTACTGCTTCGCGATGTTTACCGGCGGAGTGCTGGTGGCAGGCTGGGCGATGTGGCTGATCCGGCGCTAGTCGTTAGTCGAAATAGCTGATGGCTGATAGCCGATAGCGCTGAGCTGAAGACTAATAACTGGCGACTAGCGACCGCTCTACTTCTCTTCCCACACGAAAGCATCAAATACGCGTCGCAGATCGAATCCCAAACGACGATATAGATCCACTGCCCGCGTGTTCGCTTCCGTCACCGTCAGCGACAGCAGTGAGAATTTTCGCTTGCGCAGCGCGTTTGCCGTGCAGGCCAGCAGCGCTTCTCCCACTCCTCGCGAGCGGTACTCGGGCAGAATGCAGACCTGGGTAACGTGTCCCACATCGTGACGCACGCGTGAGCACAGGATCAGTCCGGCAATGTGGCGAGTCACCTTGTGGTTCACCACGAACGACGCCTCGGGATCGAACTGACCGCATCCCGGGAAGCGGACGATATTGTTTAGGAAGCGCAGCGACCCGCTCAATGTGCGGTACTGATCGTTAATTTCAGCGTCCACATGGCCGCGATAGGCCGCGGTGATGACCGCAGCGGCGGACTGGTAATCGCTGTCGAGCCAGGGACGAATCTCGAAGTCCGGAAAAATCGAGGGCGCCGGCTGCGATGGCCGGCTCAGCGGCATGGCCATGAACAGGCGCGGCTGGCGGCGAAATCCCTGCTCCAAAAATGGCCGGGCGAGCACCCCGGCATCATGCACCAAGAGTTGGGCTTCCACGCGGTGGACCCCGGGCGACTGCTGCAGCGTCTCAATCACATGAGTAAGCAAACGTCCTTCGACTTCGCGAGATTCAGGCAAGCGCTCGCCGTCGGTGACAAAGAGATCGCCGATGACGCCCTTGCTCCCCTCGTACACGAAGAAGGCATATCCCAAAATCCGGCCGCGCTCGACCGCGGCGTATCCAGGCAAGATCTTGGCATCAACGTAGCGCAGGATCATGTCAGAAGAACTGGTGTAATCCCACGAAAGCAGACGCGACCACACCTGGGTTTCATCGTCCAGCAGGGGGCGCAGATCGACGGAAGAAAAGTGCCTGAGGTCGAGAATCTCCAAGGGACTCCGAGAAGCGCGCCCTGGCCCGACCGAGCATCGTGAGGGCGTGAACCAAGCAGTCTAGTGCTTCAAACTGTGTGAGGCAAACGGGGGAACGCCGGAGTGGTTGGCGAAACTGGTTCGGGTTCTGGGATCGCATTTCATGCAGCGATCAATACATCGGTTTCATCGGATTAGCATTAGAGTCCGTCTTTGCCCCTGCCACCCAATAAAATTCAAGATGTTGCGGAGGATAGTCTCCCAGATAAGAAACCCGGCGGCCTCCGACGAACTGCGGAATCGCAGCGCGCGCTCCTTGCGGGATGAGCAGCAAGTGCTGATCTGTTGGTACTTGCTTAAGTTCGTAGCGGTTGATGGGTTGATTCCGATAGAACGTCAGGCCGTACTCGGTTTCGCGGGCGACACCAAGCACCGCCACGGGCAGGAGCTTGAGTTCCATGCTTGCCAGTTGCTGTGCGACTGGTCTTGCGGAGAGCGTGTCATCCACGGCCGGCGCGCCGATCCTGAGCAACGCCGCCACAGTCAAAACCACCGGGATGAGCGTAACGAAATAAAGCGCACGCAAACCCAGTTTGCCAGTGAGTGTCACAGTGATGCCGATGGCGATGATCAACGCGATTGTGCCGGACACGACCGTCAGGGTTGACCACGGCAGTCGGTGTTGGATCACGATGTATCCGATGGCCACCGCTGGAACGAGCGATGCCGCAGCAATCAGTGCATGTGCCATCATCAGCCACAACGGGAGGCGCTCTTCATCGGCGTGCCGACGTACGTATTCCGCAACCAGCAAAGCAGCCGCCGGGATTGCCGGCAGGATGTATCCCGGAAGCTTCGATCGCGACAGCGAGAAGAACACGATGGGCACGACGAGCCACAAGATTAGGAACACATTGAGCGCGTCGCCGGTCTCGAACAAATCCATGCGCTCAGCCCACCAGACTCGGATTACCTCGATCATCGCGGCCACGACAAACGCGACCCACGGTACTAGTGCGAGAGCCACTACCGGAAGGTAGAACCAGAAGGGCTGCGTGTGATGGTAGAGATCACTACCAAAGCGAGCGAGATTGTGCTCGAGAATAAATACACGGAAGAATTCGGGATTGCGCAGTTGTACCGCGACGTACCACGGCGCAGCCACCACCAAAAATACAAAAACTCCCGGCAACCATAATGTCTTCAGGATCAGCTGCGTCTTGCCGGCGGCCAACGCAAACAGAACGATGACAGCTCCGGCGAGAAGCATACCAATCGGGCCTTTCGCCAGGACCGCCAGGGCCAGGAAAAGATAGAAACCGTAAAGCAGCTTCTGCTTCGCGGTTTCCCACCAGGCATACCAGCACAGCATCGCCAGCGAGAACATGGCGGCCAAAGGCATGTCGGTCGAGGCAGAATGCGCAAATCCAACCAGACCCGCGGCCGAAGCCGTCATCAGAGCGCCATCCAGATGAAATCCAGGGCGCAATTTTCTCAGAAAGAGATAAACCGCCAGCACGACAAGCGACGCGTCCAGCGCAGAGGGAACGCGAGCGGCCCAATCGCGGACACCGAAAATGGCGAATGTGATCCTGGCCTCCCAGTAATACAACGGTGGCTTCTCCAGCCATGCCGTTCCATTCAACGTAGGCGTGATCCAGTCATGACGCGCGAGCATCTCGCGTGCTACCTGCGCATAGCGCGGCTCGTCCGCGCCAACCAGGCCAAATTGGCCAAGCCCATTGAAAAACAAAAAGACGCAGAATCCGATGAGCAGCAGCCACTCGCGGGCGCGCAGCCTCATCGGCAAATCCCGATGCCTGCAAGTCTGAGCACTGCAGACTGGGGGGGAACGATATCGTCAGCAGCGCGCTCGTTCAACAAAGCACGCGAGCCGTTAGCCGTCACGATTGCGCCTGCTGACGAAACAGAGCGTAAATGCTGATGAGCGTCCATGTAACTTCGAGGACGACGAACCCGACTTGAAAGGGATGGAAGGCGATGTACCCAAGGATCGCCGAACCGATGGCGTTGAGAATGTTGTAGGCGGCCCGGCGCGGATTCATCCAGCCCATCTGATGGCCGGCATACGCCATCAGGATCAACATCGCGCCCAGAAAGGACGCAGACTGTCGCCATATCGAAATTTCCATAGGGGCTATTTTACCGGGAAACTGGAACTCTCTAGTGCTGCGCCGAGGGCGAAGGGCGCCGGCTCTACCGGCGAATCTTCTCCAGGATGCGGGCAACGGCGATGGAGAGTGGACCGTCCATCGAGCAGCCGCTGGCGCATTCGTGTCCACCACCGCCAAAGCCCTCAGCGATCTGGGCTACATTCAGCGCGCCTTTGCTCCGCAGACTCACGCGGTAGCGCCCATCTGCCATCTCGCGGAAGAACACTGCGACTTCCACGTCCCCGATCGAGAGTGCGTAGTTCACCAGGCCTTCGCAGTCTTCTTCTTTGGCCTGGCTACGTTCCATCTGCTCGCGCGTAATCCAGATCCAGGCAAGAGGGCCCTCGCGGTGAAGGTTCGATAAGGCGGCGCCCAACAGCCGCATCTTGGCGGTGGAATGCGCGAAGTAAATATTGCGGGCGCAGTGTGCCGGATCCGCTCCAGCCAGCACCAGTTCCCGCGCCAGGGTGAACGTATGCTCGTTGGTGCCCCGAAACATGAAGGACCCGGTGTCAGTCATGAGCGCGGTGTAGAGACAAGTTGCAATGTCAGGCGTGATTTTTACTTGGGCTTCACGGGCCAGGCGAAAAACCAGTTCCGCGGTAGCCGTAGCTTCGGGGTCGATCCAGTTCACATGCGCGAACGGCCGGCCGCTCACGTGATGATCAATGCTGATGAGAAACCGATTCTCCAGACCTTCGAGGCGGGTACGTTGGACGCTGTCGCATTCGAGAATGATTGCGGCGTCGTAGTTGCCGTTGACACGATCGGCTTGCACGACTCGCTCAGCGAACGGCAAGGGCTGGTAGATGCGGGGAACGGGATCATGCAGGACAACATCGGCATCCTTGCCCATGCACCGGAGAATCTCGCAGCAGGCGAGGGCCGAGCCGATGGCGTCGCCGTCGGGACGCGCGTGCGAAGTCAGCACAAAGCGATTCCGACTCCGAATGCTCTCCAGGACTTCCCTCAACATAGGGTCTACGCTTGACGGGCACGCGCCGGGCCGGACTTCTTCTTGTTCTTGGAACGGCCCAACAGTTCGTCAATCCTCGATACGTATTCCTGCGACCGGTCGTGAATGAAAATCAACTCGGGCGCACGGCGCAAGTGCAACCGCTCCACGAGTTCGCGACGAACAAAGCCCGAGGCCGCCTGCAAGCCTTCCATTGTGTCGGCCGCCGCAGCTTCGTCTCCTTGCACCACCACCATCACACGCGCGGAGCGTGAGTCGGGAGCAAGCAATACTTCACTCACGTTAGCCAGGCCAATGCGGGGATCGCCGAGTTCTCCTTCGAGAATCGTTTCGATCTCCTCGCGCAGAGCCTCGCTGAGCCGCTCCCGGTGATATTTCTGGCCGCGCCGTTCCAACGAATCACTCCCAAGTAAAACGGATGAGAATATCAGAAGTTGCGCTGCCCGGGGAGGGATGACAGGGGCAGCGGAATGTCCGCATTACAAAAATTCCACGAACGAATCGGTCAGGTCCGCGCCGCCGTTATTAGCGATGCGCGTCGCTGAGCGTTCTACGTTCTTCATCAGACCGTCGAGATAGTCGCGCGAATCGGACACGCTGACTACCCCCAGGGTCGCCCGGTTCCAAAGCCCACTGGCGTCGAGTTCCGCAACCGCCACGTTGAATTGAGAACGCAGCCGATCTTTCAGACTGCGGACCACCTGGCGCTTGTCTTTCAGCGACTGCGCGGCTTCGATGCTGAGCTCGAGCGTGAGAAAAGCGATCATGGTCGTTGGCTGGTAGCTGTTGGTCGTTGGCAAAACCAGACTCGCCAACGACTAACGACCACTCGCCAACAGCTACGCTATCACTTCCGCGGCAATGCGTTCGGTAACGAATGCTTCGATCACATCGCCAACCTTGATATCCGAATAGTTGGCGATCGAGATGCCGCATTCCATGCCATTGCGCACTTCGCTGGCATCATCCTTGAAGCGCTTCAGCGAGCCGATCTTGCCTTTGAAGATCACCACGTTGTCGCGCAGCAAGCGAACTTCCGAGTCGCGCTTGATAAGGCCATCGCTGACCTGGCATCCCGCAATCGTGCCGACCTTCGGAATCCGGAACGTGTCTTTGACGTCTGCCCGTCCCTGATAGGTTTCCTTGATGGTCGGCTCGAGCAGCCCGGTCATGGCGCGTTTGATCTCGTCCTGCAGTTCGTAAATGATCGAGTGCAGGCGAATGTCGACCTTATCCTGGTCGGCCAATTCCTGCGCCTTGCGCTCCGGCCGCACGTTGAAGCCGATAATGATGGCGTTCGACGCCGAAGCCAGCAGCACGTCGGATTCGGTAATGGCTCCCACCCCGGCGCGCAGAACCTTCAACCGCACCTTGTCGTTCGAGAGCTTCGCGAGCAAGTCGGACAGCACTTCGATCGAGCCGCCCACGTCGCCCTTGAGAATGATGTTAAGTTCCTTCGTGCCCGCGGTCTTGAGCTGTTCGGCTAGGCCTTCGAGCGAGACGCGCGAACTCTTGGCCAGCTGAGCTTCACGAGCCTTCTGCTCGCGATACTCAGAAATGCCACGTGCTTTGTCGCGGTCCGCCACTACTACGAACTGATCGCCCGCCTGCGGCAAGGCTTCCATACCAAGAATCTCCACTGGCGTGGAAGGCGGAGCTTCCTGCAACTGCGCCCCGCGATCATCGAACATGGCGCGGATTTTCCCGTACACGTTGCCTACGACGAAATTGTCGCTGGTGTGCAGAGTGCCGTCCTGTACGAGGACGGTGGCTACAGGACCGCGTCCGCGATCGAGCTTCGCTTCCAGAACAACGCCGCTGGCCGAGCGCGCAGGATTGGCACGGAGTTCCTGCAAGTCGGCTACCAGGCAGATCATTTCCATCAGCAGATTGAGGTTGGTCTTTTTCTTGGCCGAGACGTCAACAAAAACCGTGGTGCCGCCCCAGTCTTCGGGCATAAGCCCGCGATCCGCGAGTTGCTTCTTCACGCGATCGGGCATGGCATCCGGTTTGTCGATCTTGTTGACGGCGACGATGATCGGAACTTCCGCGGCGTGCGCGTGATCGATGGCTTCGAGCGTCTGCGGCATCACCCCGTCGTCAGCTGCGACTACGAGAACCACGATGTCGGTGGACTTCGCACCACGTGCGCGCATGCGCGTGAACGCCTCGTGGCCCGGCGTGTCGAGGAACACGATCTCGCGCCCATAGGCCGGAGATTCAGTATCCTGAACACGAACCTTGTAAGCGCCGATGTGTTGCGTGATTCCGCCGGCCTCACCCTCCGCTACAGAAGTGGAGCGGATCGAGTCGAGCAAGGTCGTCTTGCCGTGGTCGACGTGGCCCATGATCGTGACCACAGGCGGACGCGGCACAGCTTCGGCACCGCCTTCTTCCCCGGTCGCGGCAGCGTCGGCGATTTCCTTTTGCGCCTGCTCTTCGAAGGTGATCACGTTCGTGTCAGCGCCGAAGAAGCGCGCCATCTCGCTGGCGAGCTCGGCGTCGAGCGACTGGTTGATGGTCGCGAACACGCCGCGAGACAACAGGCGTGCGATCAGATCCTTGGCACGGATGTCGAGCTTCTCCGCGAGATCCTTCACGCTGATGCCTTCCGTAATGGTGATGTTCCGCGTGATGGGCTGCGGCTCGTTCGAGAGCGACATGCGCGGCGGCGGAACGTAGCCCTTCATTGGGCCTTCCTTCACCCCGCGCGGAACGTAGCGTTGTCCGGGACGACGTGACGGACCACCCGGACGGCTGCCTGGACGGGATGGCCCTGGAGGGGCGCCCAGAGGCGCTCCCGGACCCACACCCAGCGGACGCGCGCCCGTGGGGGAGGAGCGGGTGGGATGCATTGGGCGACGTTCGCCCGGACGTAGCGCCGGACGCGGGCCGCCGGGTACTTGCGGACGCGGACGCTGAAAAATCGGCTGGCCAGGCACAGGACGGCCAGGTATGGGACGCGAAGCGATCGGTACGCCCGGCTGAACAGGCTTTGGCGGAGGCGCCTTGTAAACTGGCCGCGGTCCAGTCTGCGGGACAATCATGCGCGGCGGCGGAGTCGTGGGCGCGGCCGGCTTGCTGGCTACTGGCGCGCTGGGCGGCGCAACCGTTGCGGCGGGCGGCGCAGCGGGCTGTGCGATGATTTCGGTCGGAGCGCTGGGCGGTGCAACCGGAGGCGGCGCAACCGGACGCGGCGGAGCGCTTGCAGCTGGACTCGCTGCTACCGGTGCAGGCGGTCTAGCCGCCGGCGGAGCAGGTGGCGTTGCCGGAGCTACTGGAACCCTTGCCACCGGGCGAGCCACGCTCTGCGGCGTAATGAAACGCGGTGCAGGTGGCGGTGGCGCGGCAGGCTTCGCGGCTGCAGGCGGTATGGCCGGCGGCGCGGGCGGTGTTGCGGCCTTAACCTCGACTTGAGGCGGACGCGCTGGCGGAGCTGCGGGTGGCGTCGGTGTTGTCCCACCTTGCTGCTGCTTGGTGATCAGCTTTAGCACATCTCCAGGCTTGGAAATGTGCGAGAGATCAATCTTGGTTTTGATTTCGTCAGCTTCGCGACCGGCACGCGACCGGGAGGGCGCGGCTTGCGCTTCGGCGGCGGCGCGGAAATGAGCGCGCACCTTTTCCGCTTCGAAGTCCTCGACAGAACTCGAGTGCGTCTTCTTCTCTGTAACTCCGACTGCGACCAGGACATCAAGAATTGCCTTGCTCTTGACTTCCAGTTCCCTGGCCAGATCGTTAATTCGAATCTTACTCATCCGCCCTTTCTTGGCCCCGCCACCGCTCCCTAAGTCTTCATAGCATCCTCACGGAGTCAGCGTTGCACACCGCTCCGCCGCCGAAGCGACGGGCGCAGAAAACCCTGATCATTCTTTTGGTTCGGCAGAGACGTCTTTCTCTCCGCCCTCGGTCTGCGCAGCCGCTTCTTCTGCGCTCGCTTCGCTCTCGTCGGCCGCCGCGGCAACATCCTGAATTTCGCCTTCGACGGGCGCTTCTTCCGCTGCGGCTTCGCTCACCGCTTCTTCCGAAGGCACTTCCTCAGTCTCGCCTTCGACTAGCGCGACCGCGCCTTCTCCACCTTCCAAGGTGGCGAAATAATTATTCACCGCCAGGCTGATTTTTTCCACCGTTTTAGGACCAATGCCCTCGATAGCTTCCAACTGCTCCGGTGTCATGTCGGCCAACGCTTCGACGGTTGCGATCCCAGCCGCACCCAGCTTCTCGATCAGGCCTTCACCCAGGCCCGGAACGCTATCCAGCGGGGTGGCGGTCTGCGAGGTCAGCGCCGACATCTGCTGCTCGACTTCCTGGCGCTTCTCTTCCTCGCTCTTGATGTCGATCTTCCAGCCAAGGAGTTTCGCGGCCAGACGGACGTTCTGCCCCTTCTTGCCGATAGCCAGCGACAACTGCGTGTCGTCGACCACGACTTCGAGATGCTTCTCCATCGCGTCCACCACCGTCACTCGGCTGACCTTGGCAGGCTGCAGAGCCTTCTCCGCAAACGTGACCGGATCCTCGTGGTATTCGATGATGTCGATCTTCTCGCCACGCAGTTCGCGGATGATCGACTGCACTCGCATGCCCTTCATGCCCACGCACGCGCCCACCGCGTCCACGTCCTTATCTTTCGACATGACCGCGATCTTGGTACGTTCCCCGGCTTCACGGGCGATGGCGCGGATCACAACCGTTCCGTCATAAATCTCAGGGACTTCCGTCTGGAACAGGTTCTGCACGAGTTCCGGCGCTGCGCGCGAGACCACAACCTGCGGTCCCTTCGACGCTTTCTCCACGCGCACGATCACCACGCGAACGCGCTCGCCGATCGCAAACGATTCGAGCCGCGACTGCTCCTTGCGAGGCATTCGCGATTCCGCTTTGCCGATGTCGAAAATCACATCCGGACCTTCGACCCGCTTCACGGTCGCGTTCACGATCTCGCCCACGCGCGAAATGTACTCGTTGTAAACAGTGTCGCGCTCGGCTTCGCGGACTTTCTGGAAAATCACCTGCTTGGCCAACTGCGCCGCGATGCGTCCCAGAATTCCTTCAGTCACTTTCGGAATCTGCAATTCGCCGCCAACCTCGACTTTCGGGTCGACTTTGCGAGCGTCTTCTAACGTCACCTGCAGAGTTGGATCTTCGATTTGCTCCGGAGTCTCGACCACGGTCTTGACTGCGAACGCGCGAATCTTGCCCGTATCCTTGTCCAGTTCCGCGCGCAGGTTTTCCTGGGTCTTGTAGTACTTGCGGGTCGCGACCACAATCGCGTCTTCCACCGCACTGACCACAATTTGCGGATCAATCCCTTTTTCCCGACTCAGCGCGTCGATCGTGTTATAGAGCTCACTTGCCATAAAGAAGATTCCGATTCAACGTAACTGTCGTGCTGCAAGTTTCAAAGTTTGAGGTTTCGACGTCAGACACATTTTGACTCTGGGCGACCCCACCCACCACTTAGAACTTTGAAACCTTGAAACTTTTCTTCCTAAATCTCTGGCACCAAATTTGCTTTCTCAACGTTCGCCAGTTCGATTTCAACTTTCTGCGAAGCGTCGGGCGCGGGACGCTTCTTCTTCCGCGCCTCGCTCAAATCCAGCGTCAGCCTGCCGTCGCGAAAACTCTCGAGACGCCCTTCAAAATGGCGGTTGCCGTTCACCGGCTGCCGCGTCATCAACTTCACCCTGCTGCCTGCGAATCGCTCGTAATCGGCCGCACGATTCAACCTGCGATCCAGACCCGGCGAAGAAACCTCCAGCACGTAAGTTCCGCCCGGCACCACGTCCTCGACATCGAGGATCGTGCCGAACTCCCGGCTGAACAGCGCACAGTCTTCGTGCGTCACGCCGGCGGGCTTATCGAGGAAGACCCGGAGCATCCGGCTCTTGCCCCCTCCGCGCAGTTCGATCTCGACCACTTCCAACCCACTGGTGGCCGCCACGCGCTCGGCAATCGCCCGCACGCGGTCTTCTTCAAATGCCATGAATTCAACGAGTTACCAGCATCGCGCCCACAGAGGCCCGGCAGAAACTAAAAAGTGGGCTTGCGCCCACTGGTGTGCTTCGCCAAATGCCGGTACTACACAACAGTTTCCAATACCTGAATATACGCTCGTCAGGCGTAAAAGACAAACGACGGAACCCGGTTGCGCGAAGGAATTCCGTGGTTTCTTGGCGCTCAAGACTCCTGATTAGAGATGCTCTCATGAAGAAATGGGTTGCGGCTGAAACTATTGGAAGTTCGAGATCAGGACGACGTTGCTGTTGGCGTTCCCACGACTGAGGGCGAGTTGTTTCCCGTCATGCGACCACGCAAAATCGAGAATCAGGTCAGTCTTAAAGTGGGTGAGTTGTTTGGGAGGGCCTCCAGCGAGCGGCTGCTCCCAGAGATTGCCCACCCCATCGCGTGCGAGCACGTAATGAAAAGACTTGCTGTCGGGCGACCAGCGAGGTCCAAATAAAGCAGCAGGCGCATCGAAGCGAAACAGCGGTGCGGCACCATCGGCGGGCACAGCGGCGAGAATCGAAGGGCTGTTTGGAGTCTTCCCCCACAAGTGGACGGCGATCATCTTTCCGTCCGGAGAAATAGCAACTCGTGGGCGATCGAGGTTATCGATGAGTTTGATGATCTCGCCACCATCGATGGGGACTCTCCACGCGGCTCCGCCTCCACCTCCGCCCGGGTTTGGTGCGACGAAAGCAATCCACTTGCCGTCGGGAGAACAGGCAAGTCCCGAAGGAGACGGCTGCGCGGTACCTGTCTTCGTGATCTGGAAGGGGTTGGCGCCATCGGCGTCCACTCGCCACAGATCCGTCGCCGTTCCTGAACGCGACACATATACAAGGGAGCGGCCGTCGCCACAAGCAACCGGCAGAGACGCAGCGATCGGCTGCAGCGTGAGGTGCACGGGCGAACTGCCCGGAACCAGCGTGAGAACGTGACCGTCGGAGCTGCTCGTCAGAAGCTTTCCATCGGCTGTCCAATCGACAAACGTGTGCGTCTCTCCCGAACTGATCTGTTGACCGCTGTCCAGAGAACCGGCGTTCGCGACCCACAAGTCAGCGGTCGGGCGGTTTTGCATCACTGCCAGGGTCTTGCCGTCGTGGGTCAACCCGAGGCAGCAGGTGGAATAGTCGGTGGGATCATTGGTAAAGCGTCGAACCTCTCCGTTGGGATAACTCACATACACTATCTGGCCGCGTGCGCTTGCTGTCGCGGCACGCACAGCCAGCAGGAGGCCGCCTCCGTCCGGCAACCACACGGGCGGGCCAATAAAGGAACCGGCCTCGGGAGTGTAGAGGCTGCGCGACTTCCCGTCGGCAACGGAAACCAGTTCCAGCACGGCGCGCTGACCGCCATCGATCGCCCACAGCGGCACGGCGATGTTTTTGCCGTCAGGCGACCATGCCGGCGACGCTGCAAAATTCGCGCTGATCACAGCGCGCAGCGAAACGACTCGCCGCTCGCCGCTACCATCAGCCGAAGCGATCAGCAAATCCCAAATGTCTTTTTCCGGCGTGCCGCGCAGGTAAGCAATCTCCTTCCCATCAGGAGAGAAAGCTACGCCCATATCCACGTCTCGAATCAACTGGGTTGCGGCGCCTCCCAACGACGCCATCCTGTACAGGTAAGAAAAGTTAAAGGTGCTCTTATCCGAGCGGACGAAGTACAAGTAGTTCCCGTCAGGCGAAAAGCTTAACCCGCTTATCGGCGCAGCCTCGGGCGCCAATACCTGTACGTCCGTCCCGGTCGCCACTTGCCGAACCCACAAGCTCTGCTTCTCGCCTTCTCGAACAATCCAGGCGACGTAGCGGCCATCTGGAGAAATCGCCAGGTTCGCAGCTTTCCCATTTTCTGTGAGTGGCGTGATCTGCATGGTCTGCAGGTTGAAAGTGGTGCTCTTTGGGCGAGAGGCGAACTTGTAGATGCCGAACGCCGCAGCTGCCACAACCAACATTGCCAGCCCAGCCCAAACGGCCTTTGATACCCCACCGCTTTTCGGTGGCAATGCGATTTGTGCAGAGGCGGAAGACGAGCTTCCCAACTGTGTTGCCGCAACACCTCCGGTAGGGCTAGTCGTCGCGCGCACTTTTCCGGAACTGGTGTCGCGCTTAAGCCGCTTTAACTCGGCGCGCATTTCATTTGCGCCCTGGTAGCGCAGGTCGCGGTCTTTCTCAAGCGCGGTGCGGATAATTTCTTCCAGCTTCGCAGGCATTGCCGGATTGATGTCGGTTGCCGAGGGCGCTTCATGATTCAGAATTCCATCGAAGATCAGTGCCGTCGTCTCGCCTGCAAACGGCAAGCGGCCCGTCGCCATCTCGTACAGCACGGCGCCGAAGGAAAACAGATCGCTGCGCGCATCCAGTTCCTTGCCTTTGGCCTGCTCAGGCGACATGTAGGCGACGGTACCGACGGCCGTGCCCGGGCTCGTAAGATGGGGCTCCACGCCTCCCGTCATGGTGTCGTCCTGTTGCGCCCGCGCGCCTGACTCCAATTTCGCCAATCCGAAGTCCAATACTTTTGCGTGCCCGCGCTTGGTCACGAAAATATTTGCGGGCTTGATGTCACGATGCACGATGCCCGCCGAGTGCGCTGCGTCCAGAGCGTCGGCAATGTCGATGGCGAGGGACAGCAATGTTTCGAGATCGAGCGGGCGGCCACCGATGCGATGCTTCAGCGTCACGCCATCCAGGAACTCCATGGCGATGAAGGCCTGGCCCTCTTCGTTCCCGATGTCGTAGATGGTGCAGATGTTCGGATGGTTCAGCGCCGAAGCTGCCTGCGCCTCACGCTGGAAGCGTGCCAGCGCCTGCGAATCCTTGGAAACCTCTTCAGGTAGGAATTTGAGAGCGACGAAACGGTGGAGACGGGTGTCTTCGGCCTTGTAGACCACCCCCATACCACCGCCACCCAACTTCTCGACGATTTGATAATGCGAGATGGTCCGGCCAATCATGGCTTTGCCTCAGGACACGCGTCCAAAGGCATGGGAATGGTAGTCGGAACCGGGCGGGGCGTCAAAGAGGTTCTGGATCGCGCGTTTCGATCAGCACGCCACGATTGCCAAGCCGCTTACTGTAAAGCGGCTTGCGTAGCTTTGACGATATCGTTTCCGCTTTGAGAGGTGTAATACACACTCGAGGCTTCTGCGGCGACATTGTTGTTGTCGACAGTGATGGTGCCCGTTCCCCCGGATGCGTTGAATATCACGTTGTTCACGTTGGCTGCTGTGGGGAATCCGCTGGTGATGTCCATGGACCGGATGCATCCACTGCCACCCTGAGCCTGGCACGCGGCGCTAATCCCCACAAACATGAAATCCTTCGCCAGGCGGGAGTTGAAGAACTCGGTCAAGGGAGATGCCAACACACCGGTTGTGTTTCCTACCGATAGCGCAAGTGGTCCGTTGGCGGTAGTCGCATTCAGCTTGAATGTGGCGTCGGCAAATCCGATGTTGTAAAGAGCCGCACGCTGCGTACCGGAGGAATCGTTTCCCGCGACATACAAGAAGGCCGTTCCGAAAGCTGCACCGGAGTAGTAGGCGTTGTTGAAGTCGCCTTCCAGAACCGCATTCGCGCTACCGGTGCCGATGTTCACGACAACTTTACTGGCAGCCGTTAGGCTAGTATCGGCTTGCGCCACCACCGCATTGGTTCCGTTGGGATTGCCTGCGAACGCGTACACCTTTTGCCGGCTCGAATCCACGACCAAGGGTGCGGCGGTAATTCCCGTACCCGCGAAGGAAAAGCTTCCCGAGTGAACGACTGCAGGGGAGACTGAATCGTCGATGTAGTCGATGTGCCCAGTGCCATCGGTGGCGAAAACGTGCCGCGAGACGTTGTCGTACACCGGAGTCGAAACGCCGGGATTTCCGGGAATGGTGGCTGGCCAACCACCCGTCGTGACTTCGGAAAGCGTACCGTTAAACACACCCGAAAACTTGTGCACGACGCTGGACGTACCGTTGGTCGTCACGTAGGCAACATCATGTGCATAGTCGACGAACGGCCCAGTGGTGGATCCACCCGCGAGGGATATTTTTGTGTCGACTGCAGTGTTCCCGGTTCCGGGAGCAACCGGAGCAGTCGCCGAGGTGCCGTTACCAACTCCCGTGGCGAATTTCAGCACGTGAAAATTGGATGTGCCTGCGGCGACGTTGTTTTCGCTGAAAGCTACCTTTTGCCCATTGAGTGACAGCGCGACCAAACTAGGGACCTGGCCGCCACCCACGTTGTAGGCGAACATAACGAGCGGTCCTGTTCCCGCGCAAAAGCCCGTTCCGCCCGGATTGGTATAAAGGCGATTCAGCCCGATGATGTTGGCCTGCGTTCCGCTCCCGTTCGCCGCAATGCCGGTAACCACGAAGTCCGTCGTACAACTGGGGGCCGCTGTCACATCAAACACAAACTTTGCCGGGCCCGAGATTCTCCCTCCACTTCCGCCGCCGAGGGAAAAACTCCAATCGCGATGGCTCAGCGCCTGCTTGTGTTTTCGGTGGTGATCGTCCCGGTCATGCTCCCGGTCATCGTCACCATCCCTGTCACGTTCGCGCTCGCGGTCCCCGTCGAATACCGGCAGCGGCCGCGTGGCATGGCGGCGCAAGTATTGGTGCCAGAAACGAGGATCAGCCAGCACCGCGCCGCGATTTTCGCGGGCAACGTCCTCAGCGAAGATCACGTGGCGACTGCTCCAGTCTTCAACCATGCTGACGGGAATGTGCCCGTTCTCCTGGGCGGCTACCAAAGTCAGTCCGCTCAATACCACCGCGCATGCCACCAGGATCTTTTTTTTCACGCTAGCCAATCTCCTGCCTGATGAAATCCGGACTTTCCGCTGCCTGCCGAACATGGGGAGTTGCGACGTCCGATGCGTGGCGGCCGACGCGGCGCTTTCGGAAGGGAAATTATGGCTGTCATCATACCGTTCACTGCTCGGTACTAGAAGGTTACTGGAGTTACCAGCTGCGTAAATCCAGCGGGAAAGAGCGCCCCAGTCGCAGAAAGGTTCTCTCTCACGACGACTTTCGATTGAACCTGCACTGGGGTTGCGATGGGCTGATTTTCCCGCAGGCCAACGCCATGGTCTCGAAGGCCCGCTCAAACCGGAAATCCGGCTTGTGATAAGGCTTTCGCCGAGGTTCGGCTTTCGAGCTTTCATGTGCTGCACGAACCGTAACGGCTTCACCCATCTGAAATTGCCTTCCCCTCGACTTGTTCATTCTAGGGAGTCACCGCAAGAATCCCGAGCACCGTTTCGCTTCACCCATTAACCCGCAAGGTACTCCCGTAAGTGCCGGAGGAGGGCCGCAACTGAAGGCGCGCTGACCATTTCACTTCTTCGCGGGACAACGATGGCAATAGTTGTTGGGGCGGTCGAATCATCAAGAGTTTGTCAGGCAGCAGAAATACCGCAAAAATCGCATTTCACTGGAGGCAGTTCCCCGCATTGCTACCCCGCATTTGCCACTCCGCGCTCGTTCTCCCTAGAATAGGCAGATACCCTGATCGCGGAATTCAAATATGATTCATTTTCCCGTTCCTGAAGCGCTCACCTTCGACGATGTCCTGCTCCTGCCCTCGCGCTCCGACATTGTTCCCGCGCTGGCCAACACACAGACCCAACTGACCCGCAACATCCAGCTCAACATTCCGATTGTCAGCGCCGCCATGGACACGGTGACCGAATCACACATGGCGATCGCAATCGCACAGCAGGGCGGTCTCGGGATCATTCACCGCAATCTCACCATCGAGCAGCAGGCCAACGAAGTCGACAAAGTGAAGCGTTCGGAAAGCGGGATGATCGTCGATCCAGTGACCATGTCGCCCGACGCCAAGGTGTCGGACGCGCTCGAGGTCATGCGGAAGTACAAAATCTCGGGCGTGCCGATCACGCAGAAGGATGGCCGGCTTGTCGGCATTCTTACAAACCGAGACCTGCGCTTCGAAACGCGTTTCGATGTTCCCATCCGCAACGTGATGACAAAGGATCATCTGATCACGGTGCCGGTCGGCACCACGCTGGAAGATGCGGAAAAAATTCTGCACGAGCATCGCGTCGAAAAGCTTCTGGTCGTCGATGACAAGTACAACCTGAAGGGCCTGATCACCGTAAAAGACATTCAGAAGAAGCTGAAGTACCCGAATGCGGCCAAGGATTCGCAGGGGCGTTTGCGGGTAGGCGCGGCGCTGGGGGCCACGGGAGATTTTCTGGAGCGCGCCGAGGAACTGGCCAAGGCGAAGGTGGATGTAGTCGCCATCGACAGTGCCCACGGGCACTCAACGCGCGTCCTGGAAGCGATCAAAGCGGTTAAAGCCAAGCTTCCTGAGATTGATCTGCTCGCCGGAAACGTGGCGACCTTCGACGGCGCATGCGAACTCGCCAAAGCCGGCGCTGACGGAATCAAAGTGGGGATTGGGCCTGGGTCTATCTGCACGACTCGCGTGGTGACCGGCGCGGGCGTCCCGCAGATCACGGCCATCGCCGAGGCGGCGCGCGCCACCAAAGACTCGCACGTCCCAATCATTGCCGATGGCGGCATCAAGTACTCCGGCGACATAACGAAGGCATTGGCGGCCGGCGCCGGCGCGGTCATGATCGGATCACTGTTCGCGGGAACCGACGAGAGCCCGGGCGAATTGATCCTGTACCAAGGCCGTACGTTCAAGTCGTATCGCGGCATGGGCTCGCTGGGCGCGATGGCGCAAGGCTCGAGCGAACGCTATTTTCAAAACGCCGACGAAGCGTCCACCGCCATCCCCGGCGTAAACGACCGGGACGGCAACCGGCTCGCCAAGCTGGTGCCGGAAGGTATCGAAGGACGAGTGCCATATCGTGGTTCGGTCGCGATGATCGTGCACCAGATGGTGGGTGGGTTGAAATCCGGAATGGGCTATTGCGGGTGCGCAACGATTCCGGAATTACAACAAAAGACGCGCTTCGTACGCATCAGCGGCGCGGGTCTGCGCGAGAGCCATGTTCATGATGTCATCATCACCCGCGAAGCGCCGAATTATGCGATCGAGTAAGCTGCGTGCCGGCCACGGTGTTCTGGTCGCTGCGCTTTGAGCACGGATGTCTCACCGGGTCCGGCGATCTGGAAGCCCTGGCTGGCTGCACTGCTTTGGCTTGGACTCATCGCGTTTGAGTCCACCAATGCGCTTTCTTCGGCGCAAACCAGCAGGATTCTCTATCCCCTACTCCATTTTCTGCTGGGCCTCGATCCCGTCCGCTTTCTCACCTGGCACTTCATTCTGCGCAAGACTGGGCACGTCATCGGGTATGCGGTGCTCAGCCTGCTGTTTTATCGTGCGTGGAAGGCGACGATCTCAGTCACCGGAAATCCACGGTGGTCCATCGTATGGGCGGGCATTGCGTTCACGATGACCGCGCTAGTGGCGAGCCTTGACGAATGGCATCAGACGTTTCTGCCATCGCGCACCGGAACGATCCGGGATGTCGTGCTTGACAGCAGTGCCGCCCTCTTCATCCAAATTATCGTCTTCCTTTGGTTGCGGCGAGGGAGAAACGCCACTCCCGACAAACAGGGGAACGACATACCTGAAGCAAACTATCCCGAACCGACCTCCCGTCGAAGCTCTACACCGGCGACGGACTAGCTTGCCCGCAGTTCGGCGGACGTTTTCAGGCCCCGTGCCAGAAGCAGAAGCACTGCACATAAGACAGCCGTGCCCGAGGAAATGAAGAACGGCAATCGGGGACCATACACCTTCCACAGTTCGCCCGTGATCAGGCTCGCAAGCAAGGTCGCAATGCTGGTCGCAGAGAAGTAGACTCCTAGCGCTCTGCCACGCATCTCAGGAGCCGACGTCTCGACCACCAGAGCTTTCAGTACTGGGGCCGTGAGAGCGTAGAACAGCCCGTAGAGAGCCATAGCAGTCCAGATAAGGCTGACGGATGCTCCTACCCCAAATGCGAAGTAGGTCAATCCGAACACGAGATACCCAAGGGCGGCAACCGTACGCCGAGACACTCGATCGCTGAGACGTCCAGCCGGCCAAGCTGCCAGCGTATAAGTCACGTTGAAGACCAGGCCCAGCAAGGGAGCGAGCGCAACTGGAATGCCGACACTTTCCGCGCGCAAAACCAGGAACATATCGCTCGAGTTTCCAAGAGAGAACAGGGTCACGACGAACAGAACGTAATAGAACCTGCGAGACAGTCGCGCATACGCCGGAACCGATGTCGGGGCTGGAGCGACCGCAGCGCTCGAACAAATGTCCCGGTGCTCCTCCCGCATCTCGGGGGTGCTCGGAACGTCTTTTCGAACGACGCCGCGAACCGTTTCTCGGATTCCGAACAGTGCGACTACGACACACAAACCGCCAGGAAGCGCAGCCATCCAGAATACTGACCGCATGCCTCCACCACGCTCGAGGATCCAGAGCGCGAGCAACGGACCAGCGATCGCGCCGGCAGAATCCATGGCTTGGATCAAGCCGTAGGCAGAACCGATCCGGTCGCCACTCACCGACTCCGCGACCATCACGTCGCGCGCCGTGCCACGCGCTCCTTTCGCAAAGCGATCGACGAATCGGATGGCCAGCACCTGCCACCAGAAATTCACCAGGGCCAGCAAGGGCTTCGCAGCATTCGCCACGATATAACCGGCGACTACCAGAGGTTTGCGGCGCGACCAGCGGTCTGCGAGATACCCGGAGAACAGCTTGGCGAGCGAGGCAACGCTTTCGGCAATGCCCTCGATCAGGCCCAGTTGCGCGGGCCCGGCGCCGATGGAAGCCAGGAACGCCGGCAGCACCCAGTAGGCCATTTCGCTGGCCGTGTCATTGAAAAACGAAGTGAGACCGAAAGCGTAGAGATTGCGCGGCGTGTCTGGCTCATGGCGACGATCTGCCATGCAGAAGTTCTATCACGAAGAGGTATGACCTAAGCTGAAGACCAACGACTGAGAACTGGAGACTAGTACAGAGCGTCGTACTTGGTGACGTCCCACTGGCCGGATTTCCTCTCGAGCGTGACGGAAAGCAACCCGCTGTAGGCGGTACTGTCGCCGGGCGCATTCAGGCGCTTGCCCTGGTAGTGCAGAATGCGCAAGGGCGGCTGATCTTCCCAGTCGACCAACTGCCATCCGATCAGAGGATGCTTGTCCTCGGAATCGCAGATGAACTTCGCATACTTCTTGCGATAGTCGTGTTCCCAGTCGGAGAGTTCCTCGCGGCATTTCCCGTCTTTTAACGAGCGCATGAATACAGCTGCAGCTTTTTCAGAAGAGTGGTCGCGCAGCGGATTCAGTCGAATGGAATTTGGAATGCCCGTGAGTGAATCGCGGTCCTCGGACTTGGCCAGCACGGGCGGCTGGTTATTTAACCAGGCGAGGTAGCCAAGGAAAATCAGCACCAGCAACATGCCGGCGCCGACCGCGATATACATCTGATTCTTGGTGAACTCCATAGACTGTGCCTTAGAGTTTAGGAAGGGATTGCCGAAGCAACAAGTTACCCTCGTTAGATTCCGGAGTACATGTACTACCGGGAGCCTTAATCAAAGCCTTTGGATTTTTCGGAAAAGAAAAACGCACCCATGAATGGGTGCGTCCTAGGTGATCGTAAAATCGACCTACTTCTCTTCGTCCTTTTTCTCGGGCTCGCTGGCAGCCTGGGCTTCGTTCTGCGCTTGAGCCTGTGCGTCGGCTTCCTCCATCGCTTTCTTGGCTTCCGCGACGCGCTTGGCGCGCGCTTCGGCGCGCTTCTCCCGCTTTTCGTCGAGCACTTTTTCACTGCCGAGCAGTTCGACGAAAGCCTTCTCGGCGCCATCGCCCTTCTGCCAGGTCGTGCGCACGATGCGCAGGTACCCGCCATTGCGGTCGCCGAAACGGGGAGCGATCGTGTCGAACAGCTTGGTGACCGACTCCTTCGTCATCAGGTAAGCCCCCGCCAGACGGCGCGCCGCCAGATCGCCGCGCTTGCCGAGCGTGATCATTTTCTCGACGTGCGGACGCATGGCCTTCGCCTTGGGGATCGTCGTCTCAATGCGCTCTTCCACGATGAGCGAAGTGACCAGGTTGCGGAGCAAAGAGCGCCGGTGCGCCGTGTTCCGTCCGAGTTTCCATCCAGCTACTTTGTGACGCATGGCAAAACCTCTAAAAGTTTCGAGTTTCAGGTTTCAAGTTTCGGGTGGTTTCGCAAGCAGCGATCTTCGCAAGCTTTCGACACTCGAAACCCGAAACTTGAAACTGGCAGTTCTTACAGTTCGTCGTCCGCGCCGTAAGCCGACGCCGGCAGCACCTGGTTGGAAGTCGGTCCGGGTACGGCGTTGCCGTGCTCGTCGATCTTCATGCCCAGGCTCAATCCCATCGAGTTGAGAATCTCCTTGATCTCGTTCAGCGACTTGCGGCCGAAATTCTTCGTCTTCAGCATCTCGGCTTCGGTCTTCTGCACGAGTTCGCCGATGGTCTGGATATTCGCGTTCTTCAGGCAGTTGTAGCTGCGCACGCTCAGCTCGAGCTCTTCCACGGAGCGGTTCAGGTTCTCGTTCTTGATCTCAGGCTTGCGATCATCGGATGAGGCCGCGGTCTCGATCTCTTCCTCGAAGTTGATGAAGATGTTCATGTGATCCTTCACCAGCTTCGCCGCCAGGCCGAGCGCATCCGCCGGAGTAATGGACCCGTTGGTCCATACTTCGAGAGTCAGCTTGTCATAGTCGGTGATCTGTCCGAGACGGGCAGCTTCCACGGTGTAGTTGCACTTGCGAACCGGCGAATGCACGGAATCGATTGGAATGAACCCGATACCGAGATCCTCGTCGAAGTTCTTGTCGGCAGCAACATAGCCGCGGCCGCGCTTCAGGCGCATTTCCATATCGAGCTTGCCGCCTTCGCTGACCGTCGCAATGTAGACGTCCTTGTCCAGTACTTCGACGTCCCCATCCGCCTCGACCATGCCGGAGGTCACGACGCCCGGCGCGTCCGCACGCAGGTAGATCGCCTTCGGCGCATCGCCCGCAAGCTTGAAGGGAATCTGCTTCAGGTTGAGGATGATGTCGGTCGCGTCTTCCACTACGCCCGGGATCGACTGGAACTCATGCAGCACGCCTTCGATCTTGACGGCGGTCACGGCGGCTCCCTCGATCGAACTCAGCAGCACGCGCCGCAGAGCATTGCCGATGGTGGTGCCGAAACCGCGCTCAAAGGGCTGTGCCCAGAACATTCCGTACTTGTCGGTGAGCGAGGTGGTGTCAGTGGCAAGACGTTTCGGTTTTTGAAAACCTTTCCAAAGCATGTGTTTCTCCTTCGGCCATTTGGCTCATTGCCGGCTCCCTGAACAGGTCCAGGTTCAGGTCAAGTGCCCACAAAGGCGGATCTGGCACGAAATGGACCAGTCGTCAGTTTCTAGTCATCAGTCGCCAGCAAAGAATTGCCTAGCGATTGAAGACTGGCGACTAGCGACTACTTGCTGTACAACTCGACGATCAGCTGCTCATTGACCGGCAGCTGAATTTCTTCGCGCTTCGGCAGTGAAAGAACGCGACCCTTGTAATTGTCGCGATCGATCTCGAGCCACGTTGGCGCGTTCTGGTGGCTGGCAAAATCCTTGGCGAATTCCAGCATGGGCAGCTTCTTGCTGCCTTCACGAATCGTGATTTCCTGCCCCGCTACGACTTCGAACGAAGGGATGTTCACTTTACGCCCGTTGACGGCGATGTGCCCGTGGCGGACGAGTTGGCGAGCCTGGCGTCGCGACATCGCAAAACCCAGGCGATAGACGACGTTATCCAGCCGCCGCTCGAGTTGCTGCAGCAAGATCTCGCCCGTCACGCCCTTGGTGCGGAACGCCTTCTCGAAGTAATTTCGGAACTGCTTTTCCTGCGTGAAATACATGCGCTTGGCTTTCTGTTTTTCACGCAGTTGGAGACCGTAGCCAACGATTTTGGCTTTGCGGTCTTTCCCGTGTTGTCCGGGAGCGAAGTTACGCTTTTCGATCGGGCACTTGTCGGTGAAACACTTCGTGCCCTTGAGGAATAGCTTTATGCCTTCACGACGGCATAGGCGGCAAACTGCATCGGTATAACGTGCCAAGTTTCTTCTCCTTTAGATGACCGGTTTACAGGTTTGGCTTCACCCTTCGTCCCGGACGGTGGAACAGCTGTCAGCTTTCAGTCGTCAGCTGTCAGCAAATCATTGATCGTGCGGCAGTAGTGCTACACCCTGCGTCTTTTCGGCGGCCGGCAGCCGTTGTGCGGAATCGGCGTGAAGTCCTTAATCGACCGGACTTCAATGCCTGACGCGGCGAGTGCGCGAATGGCTGACTCGCGGCCGGATCCCGGACCACTGACGCGTACATCGACTGAGCGCACGCCATGATCGCGCGCCATGTTGGCGGCGTTCGAAGCGGCCTGCTGCGCGGCGAAGGGCGTGCCCTTGCGCGATCCCCGGAAGCCGAGCGATCCCGAACTCTTCCACGAGATCACATTGCCCGCCATGTCGGTGATGGTCACGATCGTATTGTTGAAAGACGCCTGCACATGCACCAGTCCATGCGGGACGTGCTTGCGCTCTTTCTTCTTGAACGTCTTCTTCTTGCCTTTTTTCTCTGGTGCGGCTGCGCCGCCCGCTGCTGCTGGTTTTGCCATGTCTGAGTTCTCAGTTCTCGGTTCTCAGTTGTCTCGGTTCGGCTCTCGCTGAGAACTGGGAACCGAGAACTGAGAACTGTTCTTTACGTTTTCGCCGCGGCCTTCTTCTTGTTCGCGACCGTTCCTTTGCGCGGGCCTTTGCGGGTGCGCGCGTTGGTATGCGTGCGCTGTCCGCGGACCGGCAGGTTGCGGCGGTGACGGTATCCGCGGTAGGAACCGATTTCGATGAGCCGCTTGATGTTCATCGAAACTTCCTTGCGCAGATCGCCTTCCACCATGCCTTCCGCTTCAATGACCTGGCGGATACGATTGACTTCGTCTTCGCTCAGATCCTGGACTTTCTTGTTCGGATCGACCTTGGCCTGCTCGAGAATCTTCGCCGAGCGCGGATCGCCGATGCCGTAGATGTAAGTGAGCGCGACTTTCGCGTGCTTGTTCCGCGGAAGATCGACGCCTGCAATACGTGCCATGTTGACTAATCCCTTCTGCCTCGCCGGTGATGCCGCTTCTGGCTTCTAACTGTTGGCTTCTGGCAAGATTCGAAGCTTGCTACCAGCCATCAGCTATCCGCCGCCAGCTACTTTATCCCTGGCGCTGTTTGTGTTTCGAGTTCTCGCAGATCACCCGCACCACACCCTTGCGGTGGATGACCTTGCACTTGTCGCAAATTTTCTTTACCGATGCTCGTACCTTCATAAACCCAGCTTTCAGCCGTCAGCTCTCAGCCTTCAGCAAAAATCCTATTTGTAGCGGTACACGATGCGGCCGCGATTCAGGTCGTAGGGCGAAAGCTCAACCGCGACCTTGTCGCCGGGCAGAATGCGAATGAAATTCTTGCGCATCTTGCCGGACACATGGGCCAGCACCTGGTGCTTGTTTTCCAGTTCCACTTTAAACATCGCGTTCGGCAGGGGTTCAATCACCACCGCCATTACTTCAATCGCGTCTTCTTTGCTCATGCACTCCCTACGGAGCTTTCAGCCATCAGCTGTCAGCTCTCAGTTTTGCCATCAGCCTCAGCTCGGCGTTTCTCACTGAAAGCTGAGAGCTGACAGATGAAAGCTTCTCTACTGCGTCAAAATCACCGGCCCGTCTTTTGTCACCGCAACGCAGTGCTCAAAATGCGCGCTGTAACTGCCGTCCGCGGTAACCGCTGTCCATTTGTCGCCCAGGACCCGCGTTTCCGGCTTGCCGAAATTCACCATCGGCTCGATCGCGAGTACCATGCCTTCCCGCAATCGCGGGTTCGGCCCGCCCGAGCGGTAATTCGGAACCTGCGGTTCCTCGTGCAGTTTGGTTCCAATCCCGTGGCCTACGAATTCGCGCACCACGCTGAAACCAGCAGCCTCGACGTGCGTCTGCACCGCGCTCCCAATGTCGCTGACCGAATTCCCGATGAGCGCTTTTTCGATCCCGCGATACAGCGACTCTTCGGTGATCTTCAGCAACTTCTGCAACTCCGATGAAATCTCGTCGCCCACCGGCACCGTTATGGCTGCGTCTCCGTAATATCCGTCGAGCACCACTCCGCAATCGACCGAAACAATATCGCCCGCGTTCAGCTTGCGCTTCTCGGACGGAATGCCGTGCACAATCTCTTCATTGATCGAGGTACACAGCACGCACGGATAATCGTAATAACCCTTGAAGGCCGGCTTCGCGCCCAGGTCCTTCATCTTCTGCTCGGCCGCGCGCTCCAGATCCATCGTGGTCGCGCCCGGCACCACCAGGGTACGCAGGTGATCGAGCACTTGCCGTACGACGCGGCCGCTCTGCCGCATCTTCTCGATCTCCGCCGGAGATTTGCAAACGATCGCCATCTAGACCTGGTTATCGATAATGCAGAAAATCTGCGATGTCACCTGGTCCATGGGCAAATCGCCGTTGACCGTCATCAGCCGGCCCTTGGCCTGGTAGTAGTCCGCCACGGGACGCGTCTGCACGTCAAACTCGTTCAGCCGCTCCCGAATCACTTCCTCGCGGTCATCCGCGCGGATGACAAGCTTTGTCCCATCAACGTCACAAAGCTCATCTACCTTGGGAGGTTGGAGGTGAACGTTATAGGTGCGGCCACAGGTAGGACAAGAACGACGCCCGCTCAGCCGGCGCAACAATTCATTATAGTTGACATCCAGCCGGATCACAATCGGCAACCTGTTGCAGCCACTTGACTTGTCAAAGAACTCATTCTCCAGGAAGGCATCCAGCCAGCCTGCCTGCGCCGCCGTTCGCGGGAAACCATCCAGAATAAATCCGCGCTCGCAATCGATCTCACGAAGCCGGTCGGCCACCATGGGGCAAACCAGTTCGTCGGGTACCAGCTGTCCGCGCTCCATGACTTCCTGGGCAGCGCGACCCAGCCGGGTTCCGGTTTTCACGTTCTGCCGCAGAATGTCCCCGGTGGAGATCTGCGGAATTTTATAGTGCTGCTCGATCCGCTTGCCCTGAGTGCCTTTGCCAGCTCCCGGCGGGCCCAGCAGGATGACGGGTCCAATGGTGCGCGAGGTTTCCTGGGCCATCGAGGTGGCCACCTCCCTCGATTTCTGTTGCCGGGCAACGCGGCCCGGGTCCTATTCTTGCGCGAGCCCTGCAAACCTGAGCCCGCCTGCGCAGCGAACCGCTACCAACGGCGGCCCTTGATGCGCCCACTGCGCGGCGTGAACCCATCATAGTGGCGCATGATGAGTTGGGCCTCGATCTGCGTTACCGTGTCCATCGCGACGCCGACGACGATCAGCAGCGATGTTCCACCGAAGTAGAAGTTAACGCCCAATCCGTGAGTCATCCAGACGGGAAGCTTGTCGAAGAACGTGCCCCCCAGCCACCACGGCAGGCTGTTCAAGTGAATACCTGTGATCATCCATTCCGGGATGAACGAGATGATGATCAGGTAGAGCGCGCCCACCAGCGTGATGTGCGTGAGCACCTCGTTGATGTAGTCGGCGGTGCGCTTGCCCGGCCGAATGCCCGGAATGAACCCGCCATACTTCCGCATGTTGTCGGCAACCTCACTGGGGTTGAAGACAATCGACACGTAGAAGTAGGCAAAGAAGATGATTCCGACCGCGTAAAGGAGCGTGTAGAGCGGCTCGCCCCAGCCCAGGTTGCGAATCAAAGCGCCGAAGTAGCGGTTGTCTTTCAGTCCGTAACCGACGGTTTGCGGCAGCGTCAAAATCGACGACGCGAAGATCACCGGCATAACACCGCCCGCGTTCACGCGCAACGGCAGGTGGGTGGACTGTCCGCCCATCACCTTGCGGCCTACGACACGCTTGGCGTACTGCACAGGAATTCGACGTTCGCTTCGTTCGACATACACGATGAACGCCACCACCACGATCATGACCCCCAATAGCATGGCGATCGCGACCGGAGTGAAAGCGCCCCAGGCGTTGGTCTTGACCTTGTCGTACAGGTCAGCCACGCCACGCGGCAAGCCCACCACGATGCCAGCGAAAATCAGCAACGACATGCCGTTGCCCACGCCGCGTTCGGTGATCTGCTCGCCCAGCCACATGATGAACGCACTGCCCGTGGTGAGCGTCAGCATCGTCATCATGACGAAGCGCGGACCCGGCGTCAGCACGAAGTCCTGGCTGCCCTTGGTGAGACTGATGGCGATACCGAACGACTGGAGCGCGCTGAGAATAACGGTCAGATAGCGCGTCCACTGCGTGATCTTTTTGCGCCCGAGTTCGCCTTCCTTCTGCAGTTTGGCCAGCGGCTCGTAAACCACCGTCAGCAATTGCAGAATAATCGACGCCGTGATGTACGGCATGATGCCGAGGGCAAAGATCGTCAGCCGGCGCAACTGGCCGCCCGAGAACAGGTCAACGAATCCCAGGAAGCTGCCCCGGTTCTGTTCGAAGAATTGCGCGAGTTTGTCGGCGTTGATGCCCGGGGTCGGAATATGGCCGCCCAGCCGGTACACCGCCAGCATGGCCAGCGTGAACAGAATGCGCTTACGCAGATCGGGGATGCGAAATACGTTGGCCAGTTTCTCGAACATTACTGCAAGACCTCGAACTTGCCGCCGGCCTTGGTGATCTTTTCCTGCGCCGACTTGGAGAACTTGTGGGCCTGCACGGTGAGCGCCGTCTTCAACTCACCATCGCCGAGAATCTTCACCGGATGCTTGGTCTTGATGACTCCGGCCTTGCGCAGCACGTCGGGATTGATGGTGGTCTCGCCCAGCGCGGCCAGTGCTTCCAGATTCACGATCGAGTATTCCTTGCGGAAAATGTTGGTGAAGCCGCGCTTGGGCATGCGGCGGTGCAGCGGCATCTGGCCGCCTTCAAAGCCGCGGATCATGCGCGAACCGCTGCGCGAACGCTGTCCTTTGTGGCCGCGCGTCGAGGTCTTTCCCATACCCGACCCCATGCCGCGCCCAACGCGCTTGCGCTTCTCCGACGACTTCTTCGGTGCTCGTATGTTGGATAAATTCATAAGTTCTGCTCGCTGTACTGCCCAAGTTTCAAAGTTTCAGAGTTTCAACGACGAAATGCAATTCTTGCGACGGTCCGCTTTTTGTCTTTGAAACTTTGAAACCTGAAACTTTGAAACTTACCCTTCTATTATCTCCACCAGGTGCGGCACTTTCTTCACCATGCCGCGGATCGCTGCCGTGTCGGGGCGCTCAATCACCTGATTCAAGCGTGTGAAGCCGAGTCCCTTGACCACCCGTTTGTGCTTAACCGGAGAACAAATCGCCGACCGCACCCACTTGATGTGCAGTTTCCCCGAACTCGCCTTCGATGTCGTTTTGCCAGCCATCAGATTTCCTCAAAAAAGCTGTCAGCTGTCAGCTGTCAGCTCTCAGTTCTTGGCTCTCCTGTCCATCGCACGAATGCTCTCACTGAAAGCTGAGAGCTGATGGCTGAAAGCTCTTTTTAAAGTTCGTTCGCGTTCTTGCCGCGCAGCGCCGCCACGGCTTCCTTGCTCTTGAGTTTCTTCAGCGCGTCGAACGTTGCCTTGATCACATTATGCGGATTCGTCGTGCCGATCGATTTGGTCAGCACGTTCTGCACGCCCGCCGAAGTCATCACCGCGCGCACAGCGCCGCCTGCGATCACGCCCGTTCCTTCAGGAGCCGGCTTCAGCAGCACGTGTCCGGAGCCGAAGCGGCCAAGGACAAGGTGTGGAATCGTGGTCTGCGTCAGATTCACCTTCACGAGGTTCTTCTTCGCTGACTCGATCCCCTTGCGAATCGCCTGCGGAACTTCCTTCGCCTTGCCAGAACCGTAGCCCACCACGGCTGCGCTGGGATCGCCGACCACGACCAGCGCCGCGAACGACAGATTCTTGCCGCCCTTCACGACTTTGGTGACGCGGTTGATGGCCACAACCTGATCTTTCAGCTGATAGTGACCTGCATCGAGCTTCTTGATTACACTTGGCATTCAACCCTCAAATCGATTTGTAATTTGCAATTTGTGATTTGTAATTGCAACGTGCAACTTCTTACTGCCTTCAAATTACAAATTACCGATTACCAAATTACAGATTCTTAGAACTGCAATCCGCCCTCACGAGCGGCATCGGCCAGCGCTTTCACGCGGCCGTGATAGATATACCCACCGCGATCGAACACCACCTTGGTGATGCCCTTCGCCTTGGCGCGCTCGGCGATCGCCTTGCCGACATCCTTCGCCGCAGCCACGTTGCCGCCGGTCTTCTGGCCTTCGCCCTCGGCGCTGCTCGCCGAGACCAGCGTCTTGCCATGCAGATCGTCAATCACCTGCACGTAAATGTGGTTCAGCGAACGGTACACGTTCAGCCGCGGACGCTCCGCCGTGCCTTGCATCTTCTTGCGGATCCGGTCATGCACCCGCTGCCGGGTCGCATTCTTTCCTGGTCTGCTTAACATGTTCTCTTCATCCTCATCCCGGGTTTCTGTACCGGGTACCAGTCGTTGCCTGCTAATGGCTGATGGTCGCTAGCTTATGGCCAAAACCCAAGAGCACTATCGCACTGGCTAGATTTTCCCGCTGTCGGCACCGGCAAGTCGTCTTTGCCACCAGCCAACGACTACCAGCCAACAGCTATTTCGCTCCCGTCTTGCCAACCTTCTTCTTCAGACGTTCGCCAACGTAGCGCACGCCCTTGTTCTTGTACGGATCCGGCGGACGCAACGCGCGCATCTCTGCCGAGACCTGTCCGACCTTCTGGCGATCAATACCGCTCACGGTCAGCTTGGTCTGCTTCGGATCGACGGCTACGTCGATGCCGGTGGGCAGCGGATACTCGATCGGGTGCGAGTAGCCCAGCGTGAACACCACCATGCCCTTGCCCTTCATCTCGGCGCGGTAGCCAATGCCCACGATCTCCAGGTCCTTGGTCCATCCCTTGGTGACGCCTTCGACGGCATTGTTCACCAGGGCGCGAGCCAGTCCATGCACTGCAGCCTGCGAATCGTTCTCGCGGACCGCGAGCAGGTGCCCGTCCTTTTGCTCCATCTTGATGCCCTCGGGAAGCGCTGTCTCCAGCTTGCCCTTGGGCCCCTGGATGGCAACGGTGTTGCCTTCCATCTTGATCGTTACGCCCTTGGGGACTTCGATCGGCTTTTTTCCAATTCGTGACATAAAGTTCTGCTCTTAGCTTCTGGCTGCTAGCTTCTAGCTAGCACCGAATCCCTGATTTTTTGGCGCTCGCTAGTAGCCAGAGGCGAGTAGCCAGCAGCCGCTCTACCACACTTGGCAGAGCAACTCGCCACCCAGGCCCTGCTTGCGCGCCTGGCGGCCGGTCATAACGCCCTTGGGCGTCGTGAGAATGTTGATGCCGAGACCACCCAGCACGCGAGGAATCTCGGTGCGCCGTACGTAGACACGACAGCCCGGGCGCGACACGCGCTCGACATTCGAGATCGCCGCTTCGTTGTTGGAGCCGTACTTCAGGTACACGCGAATGACCTTGTGGCCCTCTTCCTCGGTGGCCTTGAAGTTCGAGACGTAACCCTCTTCCTTCAGGATGCGGGCAATCTCCAGCTTCAGCTTCGAGGCTGGAATATCCACTTTCTGGTGCCGCGCGTTGATCGCGTTGCGAATTCGCGCCAGCATGTCTGCGACCGGATCGGTCAACCTCATCGTCTGCTTCTCCTCTGCCACCCGTTCGCTCCGCCCCTTGCGGAGAACCTGCAGCGGCTCACTTCTGATCTCTGTCGTTGAGCCCCTGGTCCTCGTTCGTTCGCCAAGAATTGCATGGCTGACGACTTGCGACTAGCGACTGACGACTGCCTTACCAGGACGACTTCGAAACTCCAGGAATCTCTCCCTTGAGCGCCAGCCCGCGGAAACAAAGACGGCACAGGCCGAACTTGCGCAGGTAAGCGCGCGGGCGTCCGCAAATCTTGCAGCGGTTGTGGCGGCGCGTCGAGAAGACCTTCTTCTTCCGTGCCTCGTCAGCCGACTTCATTCGTGGCTTTGCGTTTTCCCTAGCGTCCTTAACTCGTTTTGCTGTCGTTGACATGCAATCCTTTTTCTCCAAACTCGAAACCTGAAACTCTGAACCTTATTGCGCCCGGAACGGCATTCCCAGATGCTTCAGCAGAGAGCGTGCCTGGTCATCCGTGCCGGCCGTCGTCACGATCGTGACGTTCATACCCTTCATCTTGTCGACCTTCGCGTAGTCAATCTCCGGGAAGATCAACTGGTCGTGCAGGCCGATCGTGTAATTGCCGCGCCCGTCAAACGATTTGGTCGACACGCCGCGGAAGTCGCGCACACGGGGCAGCACCACGCTCACCAACCGGTCGAGGAACTCGTACATGCGGTCGCCGCGCAGCGTGACCATGGCCCCGATGGGCATGTTCTCGCGCACCTTGAAGGCCGCAATCGACTTCTTCGCGCGCGTGACCACTGGCTTCTGTCCGGTGATCTGGCCCAGTTCATTCACCGCCGGGTCGAGGATCTTTGCATTCTGCGTCGCTTCGCCCACGCCCATGTTCACGACGATCTTGTTCAATCGCGGAACCGCCATGGAGTTCTTCAAGTCCAGTTCCTTCATCAGGGCCGGAGCGATTTCCTTCTCGAACCGCGAGCGCAACCGGGGACGCTCTTTCGCGCTATGCCGCGCGACTGCCGCGACCCGCGATTCCTGCTTCTCGGATTTTCCGCCCTTTTTCTCTTTATCTTTTGCCATGTCTCTTAATACCCTCTCTCACGGTTTCGGGAGAGCTTCGAGCCCTGCGCTACGAGCTTTGAGCAATCTGTCCGGTTCGTGAGCCTTTGCTAACGACTGACGACTAGCGACTGACGACTATTTATCCAGCGTCGTCCCGCACTTCTTGCAGACGCGAACCTTCTTGTCGCCGCGAACTTCGTGTCCGATGCGCACCGGCCCGCAGGTCGGGCACACTAACTGCACGTTCGAAATGGCAATGCGGCTTTCCTGTTCGGCGATGCCGCCCTGCACGTTGCGCTGCGGATTCGGGCGCACGTGCTTTTTCACCATCATCACGTGCTCGACCAGAACCTTGGAGTCCGCCGGAAACACACGGAGAACTCGACCCTGCTTGCCCTTGTCCCGCCCGGTGATGACCTTGACCGTGTCATTGCGCCGGATATCGACTCGAATATGTGCTGTACTCACTACTTTTGGCATATCGTCAAACCCTTAATCTCTTCGCGCTCGAGGCTGCGACGTTACTTGAAACTTTGAAACTAGAAACTGCTCTTACAACACTTCCGGCGCCAGCGAAACAATCTTCAAAAACTTCTTTTCGCGCAGCTCGCGAGCGACTGGCCCAAACACGCGCGTGCCCACGGGTTCGCCTGTTTCGTTGATCAGTACGGCCGCATTCTGATCGAAGCGGATGTAGGTTCCGTCGCGACGGCGATGCTCTTTCCGCGTCCGCACAATGACGGCCTTCACAACTTTGCCCTTTTGTACCTGTCCGTCAGGCGAGGCTTCCTTTACGCTGGCGGTGATCACGTCGCCCAGACCGGCGCGCAGACCCGTCGATCCGCCCAGCGGCAGGATCACCTGCAGCTTGCGGGCGCCGGAGTTATCGGCCACCTCGAGCATCGTTCTCATCATCACGGCCATAGCTCAATCTCCCTGTCCAATGCCGCTACTGGGCGTCGTTGATTCCGGCCACCGGCGCTACTTCCGGCACCAGCGTCGTCTTGCGTACGATTTCTTTCAAGCGCCACCGCTTCAGCTTCGAGAGCGGGCGGGTTTCTTCCAGCCGCACCACGTCGCCGACGTGCGCTTCGTTCTTCTCATCGTGCGCGTAGAACTTCTTGTCGGTGGAGATGACGCGGCCATAGAGCGGGTGCGACTTCTTCCGCGTCACCGCGACCACGATGGTCTTGCTCATCTTGTTGGAGACGACTTCGCCCACGACTTCCTTGCGCCGTCCCGCAGCTTTCTGTGTAGTTTCCGCCATTACTTCTTCTCCGTTGTCGCCTGTGCGCCGCGCGACCGCTCACCCACGATGGTCTTCACCCGGGCGATGTCCTTGCGCAGGCCGCGAATCTTTTTCAGGCTCTCGGTCTGGCCCATGTTGAGCTGGAACTTCAGCTTGAACAGCTGGTCAGAGAGCTGCCGCTCCTGATCGTGCAGTTCCGCGTCGGTCTGATTGCGAATCTTGTCGGCTTTCATGGTTGCTTCTCGTTTTCTCGTTTCTCAGTGCGCGGTTTCGCGCTTCACCATGGTCGTGCGCAAAGGCAGTTTGTGCGACGCCAGCCGCATCGCTTCGGCGGCATCGGTAACGCTCACGCCTTCCATCTCGAACAGGATCTTCCCTGGCCGCACCACGGCCACCCAGTGATCCGGCGCACCCTTGCCCTTGCCCATACGGGTTTCGGCCGGCTTTTTGGTGACCGGCTTATCCGGAAATAAACGGATCCAGATCTTGCCGCCACGCTTCACGAAACGAGTCATGGCCACGCGGCTCGCTTCGATCTGCCGGTCGGTGATCCAGCCCGGCTCCAGCACCTTCAACCCGAAATCTCCGAAAGCCAACTGGCTGCCGCGCCAGGCTTTACCGGTCATGCGGCCGCGCTGCTGCTTGCGGTACTTCACTTTCTTTGGCATCAACATAAGTAGCTCTCAGTCTTCAGCTTTTTTGCTCGAAGCTCGAAGCTTCGTTAAAACGCTCCGCTGGGCACCGCGTTCTGCGTCACCTCACGCTTTTTCGCTGTGAGGATTTCACCCTTATAAATCCACACCTTCACGCCGATGACGCCATACGTCGTACGCGCTTCCGAGAAGCCGTACTCTATATCGGCGCGCAGTGTGTGCAGAGGAAGGCGGCCCTGCAGGTACCACTCCGAACGGGCGATTTCGTTGCCGTTCAGACGGCCGCTCACGCGAACCTTGATCCCCTTGCAGCCGAAACGCAACGCCGAGTCCACAGACTTGCGCATAGCGCGGCGGAAGCCCACTCGCTTTTCGAGCTGCAGCGCAATCGACTCCGACACCAGTTGGGCATCAAGCTCAGGCTTGTGCACTTCCTGGATATCGATGAAGACTTCCCGGGACGTGCGCTTCTGCAACTCGCCCTTCAGCTTGTCGATCTCCGCGCCCTTGCGCCCGATGATGATGCCCGGCCGCGCCGTCTTGATGATGATCCGGATCTTGTTGCCCGGACGCTCGATCTCGACCGCACTGATGCCCGCCGACTTCAGCTTGTCTTTCAGTTCGGCTTTGAGCTTCACATCTTCAAGCAGCAGCTTGTCGTAATCCCGCTCGACAAACCAGCGCGACTTCCACGGCTTGGTGTAGCCCAGCCGGAAACCATAGGGATGGACTTTTTGACCCATCGTTCCTCTTATCTGCTCCGGGTTTCCGGAGCGAAAACTTTACTTCGCCGCCGCTTTCTTCTTCTTGCCTGCGGCTTTCTTAGCGGGCGCCTTCGCCTTGCTCTTGGCCTTTGCTTTCGGCGCCGCCGATTTTTCTTCTTCGCCTACCACCGTCGCTACCGACTGGCCGTTGCGATTACGCTCCGCCAGCACGATTTGCAAGTGCGAGATGCGCCGCACGTAACGGAACGCGCGTCCCATCGGCGCCGGCCGGATCCGCTTCATGCGCGGGCCATCGCTGGCCACGGCATTCTTCACGTATAGCTGGTCCAGATCGACATCGAGATTCTTCTCGGTGCTCAGGAAGTTCGCGTTGTCGATCGCCGACTGCAAAAGCTTGCCAACCGTCGAAGCCACGCGCTTCTTTGTGAACAGCAAAGTGTTGCGGGCGTCTTCCACCTTCATGCCCTTGATGAGGTCCAGCACCAGGCGTGCCTTTTGCGGCGAGACGCGCATGTAACGGGCTTCAGCTCGAAATTCCATGTGTGCGTGTCTCCTTTACGCCTTTGGCGCCGCCGGCGCTGCCGGAGTCGGAGCTCCCGGTCCGCCGGGTACACCCGCCGGACGAGCTGCCGCTTCCGTCGCCGCCTTCATGGAGTGACCCTTGAAGGTGCGCGTGAAGCTGAACTCACCCAGCTTGTGGCCCACCATGTTCTCGGTGATATACACCGGGATAAACTTTTTGCCGTTGTGCACCGCGATCGTGTGACCCACCATCTCGGGGATGATGGTCGAACGCCGCGACCAGGTGCGCAGCACCTTCTTCTCGCTGCGCGAGTTCATCCCTTCCACCTTGACCTGCAGGTGGCTGTCGATGAACGGGCCCTTCTTGGTTGAACGTGCCATAAATTCAGCTCTCAGCTTTCAGCTCTCAGCCTTCAGGCTGGAGCGTTGTGCTGGCCACTGGCCATCGGCCACTGACCACTCGCTACGATTTCTTCCGGCGCCCGACGATGAATGCATCCGTACGCTTGTTGTTGCGCGTCTTGTAACCACGCGTCGGTTGGCCCCACGGGGTCACCGGGTGCCGTCCGCCTGACGTCTTGCCTTCGCCGCCGCCGTGTGGATGATCGACCGGGTTCATCGACACGCCGCGGTTATGCGGACGTCGTCCCAGCCACCGCATGCGTCCAGCTTTGCCGATGGTGACGTTCTCATGATCGGTGTTGCCGACCTGCCCGATCGTCGCCATGCAATCCTGCAACACCTTGCGGGTTTCGCCCGAAGGCAGCTTGATCAGCGCGTAGTCGCCTTCCTTCGCGACCAGTTGCGCCGACCCACCCGCCGAGCGCACCATCTGCGCGCCTTTTCCGGGACGCAGTTCGACGTTGTGCACCGTCGTGCCTGGCGGAATGTTGCGCAGCGGCAGCGCGTTGCCTACCAGAATGTCCGCGTCCGGACCGCTGATGATCTTTTGTCCCATCTTCAACCCGTCGGGTTGCACGATGTAGCGCTTCTCGCCGTCCGCGTAGCTCAGCAGCGCAATGCGCGCAGAACGGTTGGGATCGTACTCGATCGAAATCACGGTCGCCGGAATTCCGGTCTTATCGCGTTTGAAGTCGATCAGGCGCAGCTTGCGCTTGTTCCCACCCCCGCGAAACCGGCTGGTGGTGTCGCCCGAATTCCGCCGCCCGCCCGTCTTCACCTTGGGCTCGACCAGCGGCTTGTGCGGCTTGTTGGTCGTGATGTCGTCGTTGACCAGCGTCGTCCGGTAGCGCAACGTCTGCGTCGTCGGTCTGTATGTCTTGATTGGCATAATCGCTCTCAGCTTTCAGCCTTCAGCGCTCAGTCAGTTTCTCTACCAGCCGCCGCTTTCACTGAAAGCTGACGGCTGACAGCTGATCGCTGCCCTACAGATTCTGTGCGTACTCCGGCATCTTTTCGCCGGCCTTCAACCGCACGTACGCTTTCTTCCAATCGGGACGATAGCCCGCGAAACGTCCGCGGCGCCGCTCTTTTCCCGGGTAGTTCGCCGTGCGCACCGAATCCACTTTCACCTTGAAGATGGTCTGCACGGCTTCCTTGATCTCGGTCTTGGTCGCCTGCTTGGCCACCTGGAACACGAGCGTGTTCTCGTTTTCCTTGATCGCCAGGCCTTTCTCCGTGATCACCGGACGGCGAAGAATTTCATAGGCCGATTTCATTACGCCACCTCCGCCGCTTTTTCATGCCGCGTGCGCTTTCGCGGAATCCGGGCCGTCTTCTTCTCGCCTTCACCCGACTTCGGCTTGTGCTCGCGTTTCGACGACGATTTAGTCAGCGACACTTGCAGCTTCTCAATCGCGGGCTGCGTGAAGATCACATGTTCGTAGCGCAGCAGGTGATACGGGTGAACGGAGTTGCTCTCGATCAGTTCGGTTCCCGCGATATTGCGCGCGCTCAGTTCGAGGTTGCGATTGCCGTGCCGCGGAACTTCCACCAGCAAAACTGTCTTCTCGATCTTCAACTTGTCGAGTGCTTCGCGGAAGGCCTTGGTTTTGACTTCCTTCAATTCGAACGTGTTCACGACCGTCAACTTCCCATCTGCCAGCTTCGAAGCCAATGCCGAACGCAACGCGCCCATCAGTTTCTTCTTGGGGAAGGTGTAGTCGTAGGAGCGCGGCTGCGGTCCGTGCACCGTTCCGCCGTGCCGCCACAGGGGCGATCGAATCGATCCGATACGCGCGCGGCCCGTGCCCTTCTGTTTCCAAAGCTTCTTGCCGGAGCCTGACACCAGCTTGCGGTTCTTGGTCGCATGCGTGCCCGACCTCTGGGACGCGCGGTAGTGTTTCACCGCTTCCCACAGCAGATCTTCGTTCACCGCGCCAAAAACCTCATCGGCAAGATCCAGCGTGCCGACCTTGGCGCCTTCCAGGTTATAGATATCAATGGTTGCCATGTTTATCTCTCAACTGCTGCTACTTGCTTCTGGCCACTAGCTTCTAGCAATCTCTCGCTCGCCCATCCGACAGCGTTGTCATCCTGAGCGAAGCGAAGGACCTATGCACTTCCCTCGGCGCTAAAGACGAGCGACTGACGACTAGCGACTGCCTTACCCCTTCTTCGCCGCGCGCTTCGCTGCCTTCAACGGATCGACCGTAGCCGAACCCGCGAATCCACGCCGCTCTCGCGGTGGCTTCTTCGCACGCGTGATGACCAGGTAACCACCGTTGGCGCCCGGCACGCTGCCTTCCACCACCAGCAGATTTTCTTCCTTGTCCACGCCCAGAATGCGCAGGTTGCGAACCGTGACGCGTTCATCGCCCATGTGTCCCGACATGCGCATGCCTTTGAACACGCGCGAAGGGAACGCCGAAGAGCCGATCGAGCCAGTGATCTGAAACATCGAGCCGTGCGACTTCGGCCCACCCGCGAAATGATGCCGCCGCACAACGCCCGCGAAACCACGGCCCTTCGAGATGCCGACGATATCGACGAAACGGTCGCCTTCGAAGATATCAACCAGCACGCGCTGGCCAACCTTCAGGCCATTCGTGGGTGCGTTTTCTGCGGGAGCTTCGTCGACTTCGACGGGAACTTCTCGGAGGAACTTCATTGGCGGGAGATTGTTTTTGCCAAAATGGCCGCGCATCGGCTTGGTGAGTCGCTTCTCTTTCACGAACTCGACCAACCCAATCTGCGCCGACTCGTAGCCGTCGCGGGTCGCGGTCTTGTGCTGCGTAATCACGCACGGACCGGCCTGCAGCACGGTCGCCGGGCGAACTTCGCCCTTCGAGTCGAACAACTGCGTCATGCCGACTTTCTTTCCGAGAATCCCCGATACCTTTGCCATTTCCTTCTCCATTCCCAGCATGGCGAATCGCTATTGGCTGGGGAGCTTCGGGCTGACGCCCTCGCTCATTGTGTCGTCCCTACGGGACTCGATTTCGTTTTTCCGCTCCTACCCAGGGCTTACGCCCTGGGCTAATACCTGTCGCCCTATCGGGCTTGCGGGTTAGAACCCCAGAGCCCAGAGCCGAAAACCTAGCGACCTATTTATGCTCTTTCCCGAACGCCTTGATCTCCACATCCACACCCGCGGGCAGATCGAGCTTCATCAAAGCATCCACCGTCTGCTGGGTGGGCTCGAGGATGTCGAGCAGGCGCTTGTGCGTCCGGATCTCGAACGCCTCGCGCGATTTCTTGTCCACGTGGGGCGAACGCAGCACGCAATACTTGTTCTTCATCGTGGGCAATGGAATCGGGCCCGCGATCTGCGCGCCAGTACGCCGAGCGGTTTCGACGATCTCACCCGTGGACTGGTCCAGGATGCGATAGTCGTACGCTTTCAGCCGGATGCGAATTCTCTCTTTTCCAATCACGTTTTCACTCTCTCACTCCTCCCGGCTGTCCGGGAGGAAAGAACTGGCGGCAAGCTGCAGGCCGCTTAATTTAGCTGTTAGCTGCTAGCTCTTAGCCTCTAGCAACCGAAGCCCTGTCTGACCACCAAAGCTCGAAGGTTTTGCCGACGACTGACGACCGAAGACTGACGACTGCCTACTGCACAATCTCCGCAATCGTGCCCGCGCCCACCGTGTGGCCGCCTTCACGAATCGCGAACCGCAAACCCTTCTCCATCGCGACCGGCGTGATCAGCTCAATCACCAGGCTCACGTTGTCCCCAGGCATCACCATCTCCGTGCCCGCCGGCAACTCCGCCACGCCCGTCACGTCCGTCGTGCGCAAGTAAAACTGCGGACGGTATCCCTTGAAGAAAGGCGTATGTCTTCCACCCTCTTCCTTCGTCAGGATGTAAACCTCGGCCTTGAACTTCGTGTGCGGCGTGATCGATCCCGGCTTGGCCAGCACCATCCCGCGCTCCACGTCATCCTTGCCAATACCGCGCAAGAGCAAGCCGGCGTTGTCGCCCGCCATGCCTTCGTCCAGCTGCTTCTTGAACATTTCCACGCCCGTCACCACCGTCTTGCGCGTGTCGCGGAAGCCGACAATTTCCACTTCCTCGCCCACCTTCACCTTGCCGCGCTCAATTCGGCCCGTGACCACTGTTCCGCGGCCCGAGATCGAGAAAATATCTTCGATCGGCATCAGGAACGGCTTGTCCAGTTCGCGCGCCGGCTGCGGCACGCTCTTGTCGACTGCTTCCATCAGCGCGTCAATCTGCTTCTCCCACTTCGCTTCCCCGTTCAGCGCGCCCAGAGCCGACAGCCGGACCACCGGCACGTCGTCGCCCGGGAACTGATAAGTCTTCAGCAGTTCACGCACTTCGAGTTCGACCAGGTCAAGCAGCTCGGGATCATCCACCGCATCGCACTTGTTCAGTGCCACCACGATGTAAGGCACACCGACCTGGCGAGCCAGGAGCACGTGCTCGCGCGTCTGCGGCATCGGTCCATCCGTCGCCGCAACAACTAAGATCGCGCCATCCATCTGCGCCGCGCCCGTGATCATGTTCTTGATGTAGTCCGCGTGGCCCGGGCAGTCGACGTGCGCGTAGTGCCGGTTCGCGGTTTCGTACTCCACGTGCGCGGTGGCGATCGTGATGCCGCGTGCCTTCTCTTCCGGCGCGTTGTCGATCGAGTCGAACGAGCGGAACACGATCTTCGGGTTGTGCTTCTGCAACACCTTCGTGATGGCCGCCGTCAACGTCGTCTTGCCGTGGTCAATGTGACCAATCGTCCCTACGTTGCAGTGCGGCTTATTACGCTCAAATTTTTCCTTCGCCATATCTCAGCTCTTAGCTCCTGGCTTGTCGCTTTTAGCTCAAAATCCTTGTCATCCTGAGGCGCATTCTTTACGCCGAAGGACCTGTGCATTTCTTCCCCAGGCACACCAACTTACTTCGCGGTTCCCTGCACCTTCGCAATGATTTCCTCCGCGACCGAGCGCGGAGCCTCTTCATAGCGCGCGAAGTGCATCGAGTACTCGGCGCGGCCCTGTGTCGAAGAACGCATATGGGTCGCGTAGCCGAACATCTCCGACAGCGGCACGATCGACTTGATCACCTGCGAACCGGCGCGATGCTCCATGCCTTCGATTCGTCCGCGGCGCGAACTCAGGTCGCCCATGATCGTTCCCGCAAAATCTTCCGGCGTCACGACTTCCACCGCCATCACCGGCTCGAGAATCACCGGGCTCGCCTTGCGTGCAGCTTCCTTGAAGGCCATCGATCCGGCGATCTTGAATGCCATTTCGTTCGAATCGACGTCGTGATAGCTGCCGTCATACAGCGTCGCCTTCACATCGACCATGGGATAGCCGGCCAGAACGCCGCCTTCCATCGCTTCGCGAATGCCCTGATCGATCGGCTTTATGTATTCCTTCGGAACCGTGCCGCCCACGATATCGTTGATGAACTCGTAGCCTTTGCCCGGCTCGTTCGGCTCGAGGCGAATCTTCGCGTGACCGTACTGCCCGCGGCCGCCCGTCTGCCGGATGTATTTGCCTTCCGCTTCCGACGGCCTACGGATGGTCTCGCGATACGCCACCTGCGGCTTGCCAACGTTGGCTTCGACTTTGTACTCGCGCATCATGCGGTCGACGATGATTTCCAGATGCAACTCGCCCATGCCGCTGATGATGGTCTGCGCGCTATCAGGATCGGTGTGAACTTTGAACGTCGGATCTTCCTGTGCCAGGCGGCCCAGTGCCATGCCCATCTTTTCCTGATCGGCCTTGGTCTTGGGTTCAACCGCGACGGAAATTACCGGCACCGCGAAGGTGATCGACTCAAGCGTAATCGGATGCCGCTCGTCGCAAATCGTGTCGCCTGTCGAGGCGTTCTTCAGTCCAACCACGGCGCAGATGTCGCCCGCCAGAATTTCCTGGATGTCTTCGCGCTTGTTGGCATGCATTTTGAGCAAGCGCCCGATGCGCTCGGTCTTCTGAGTGCGCGAGATCAGAACCGACTCGCCCGACTTCAACTGCCCAGAGTAAACGCGGATAAACGTCAACTGGCCGACAAACGGATCGGCCATGATCTTGAACGCCAGGGCCGAAAACGGCTCTTTGTCGTTAGCCTTGCGCGTGATGTGTTCGCCGTTTTCCGGATTGATGCCCTGCGTCTCAGCCGTATCCAGCGGCGATGGCAGGAAGTCAACAACTGCGTCGAGAAGCGGCTGGACGCCCTTGTTCTTGAACGCCGTGCCCAGCACGACCGGAAAAAGCTTCAGCGCGATGGTTGACTTGCGCAGCGACTTCCGCAGTTCTTCGCCGCTGATCTCTTCGCCTTCCAGAAACTTGTGGAGGATGTCGTCGTCGTTCTCGGCAACTGTTTCGACCAGCTGCGTATGGAACGCTTCCGCCTTCTTCTGCAGCTCTGCTGGAATCGCTTCAGTGACGTATTCCGCGCCCATGGTCTCATCGTTCCAGACGATCGCCTTCATGTTGATCAGGTCGATCACGCCTCGAAACTTGTCTTCCTGTCCGATGGGAATCTGGATCGCGACGGGCTTGGCGTTGAGGCGCTTGCGGATGGTGTCGATGGCATGCTCGAAATCAGCACCCATCTTGTCGATCTTGTTAATGAAGCAAATTCGAGGTACGCCGTATTTATCGGCCTGCCGCCATACTTTCTCCGACTGCGGCTGTACGCCGTGCACGGCGTCAAATACCGCGACGGCGCCGTCGAGCACGCGCAATGATCGCTCCACCTCCGCCGTGAAATCGACGTGGCCAGGCGTATCAATAATGTTGATGCGAATGTCGCGCCAGGTGCAGGTGGTCGCCGCGGACGTAATCGTGATGCCGCGCTCCTGCTCCTGCTCCATCCAGTCCATCGTGGCCGTGCCTTCGTGGACCTCTCCGATGCGGTGCGTCCTGCCCGTATAGAACAGGATGCGCTCCGTCGTAGTGGTCTTGCCGGCATCGATGTGCGCCATGATGCCGATATTCCTGCAACGCTCTAATGGGACTGTGCGGGCCACGGTATTCTCAACTCTTCTTTCTGGGGCTCTGAATTTCGCTTCTAGCCTCTGGCTACTAGCTATTGGCCAGAAGCCAGGAGCAGCGACGCATCGCGTCGCTACCAGCGATAGTGCGCGAACGCCTTATTAGCTTCCGCCATGCGGTGAACATCTTCCTTCTTCTTGATTGCCGCACCGCGACCATTCGCCGCGTCGAGCAATTCGTTGGTCAATTTCTCGGTCATGCCTTTTTCGCCGCGACCGCGCGCATACGTGATCAGCCAGCGAATTGCGAGCGACGTGCGCCGGTCGGCATTCACTTCGACGGGCACCTGGTAGTTCGCGCCGCCTACGCGACGGGTCTTCACCTCGAGCAGCGGCTTGGCGTTCTCGACTGCCTTCTTGAACAGCTTCAAAGCTTCATCACCGCCCTTGGCCTGCAGCTGCGTGAGCGCTTCATAGAAGATGCCCTGGGCCGTCGACTTCTTGCCCTGCCACATCATCGAGTTCACAAACTTGGTCACCAGATCCGACTGATACACCGGATCAACGGCAACCCCGCGCTTCGCGATATGTCCTTTACGAGGCATGTAACTTCAGCTCCTAGCTCATAGCTGGTAGCTCTTAAGCTTGAGGCTTACCAGTGCGGCGGCTTCGCGTCGCCTTTCAATCTCTGCAAACTCTCGGTTTTGCCAACGACCAACGACTATCAGCCATCAGCCGCTCTTACGCTTTCTTCGGCCGCTTCGCTCCATACTTCGAGCGTCCCTGGTTGCGGCCCGCGACGCCCACCGCATCCAGCGTCCCGCGCACCACGTGATAGCGCACGCCCGGCAAATCCTTCACGCGTCCCCCGCGGATGAGCACGATGGAGTGCTCCTGCAGGTTGTGGCCGATGCCAGGAATGTACGTCGTGACTTCGATTCCGTTCGTAAGCCGCACGCGCGCGACCTTGCGCAGCGCCGAGTTCGGCTTCTTGGGCGTTTGCGTGTACACGCGGGTGCAGACGCCGCGCTTCTGCGGGCAGGACTGCAATGCCGGGCTCGCCGTCTTGTAACGGGGCTTCTTCCGACCGGAACGCACCAATTGATTAAACGTAGGCACTCTTTGCCGCTCCTTCAGCAGGCTTATGTCAGGCGCACTCCTCCGGAGCACGCACACACTTGCCATGCATCTGCTGTTCCCCGTTTCCGGGTCTGACCGGCAAACCTGCGCCAGTCATATTTCTCGCCGGGCACAAAGTCACCGGAAAGAAGATTGTGGTTTCCCAATCAGACTAATGCCGACGACGGTGGCACCAAGCCCAACTTCGGAGGTGCTCCGTTTCGTCAACCTTGCTTCGCATAGCTTCTCGACGGGCGAGAAGTGATCGCAAAGCATTTCAGCGAGGAAGCTCTCAGATCATCAGATACGAGAGCATGTTGTTTCCAAAACTCAGCCGCTCTTCGGAGGCACCGCGCACAAAAAAACGCGCGGCGTGTGAACCCACCGCTTCCAGGCAAGCCAGAATTAACTCGCGGAACCTTTTAAATATAACAAGTGCCGGCAAACATCGTCAACACCATAGCTCGCATCTGAAAGCAGGCGCAGGAACGACGGGGAGCCCTTGCTCAAAAACGGGCTCACCTCTACACTGATGGTTTTCCAGCAGATACGTGGACTCGCCGGAAGGCTCGCGACTCGCCCCGGCGGGGAGGATGCATGCGTCGGTTTGTCTCTCGGATTTTTACGGCTTTTTTCATAACCATTTGTTTTGCCAGCTTCAATGGCTGCGGAAGCAGTAATCCCGTCGGAACCTCAGTAACGCCGACTCCCACTGCAATCGACCTGACCCCAACCACCGGCAGCCTCGATTTGGGTGGCACCTTATTGTTTTCGGCGCGGCTAACGCCATCAGTGACCACTCCAGTCGTTTTCACTTCCAGCAATCCTAGCGTTTTAAGCTTCGTGCCCTCGGCCGGAGGTCTGGCCTGCGCCGGGAAATGGGATACCTTCGCCCGAATTTGCGCGCCGCAAGGAGCCGGAGTCACGCAAGTCACGGCCAGCGCGAACGGCGTGACCAGCGCCCCGGTGACGGTCTATGTTCACGAGCACGTGGATATGATCACGGTTTCCGAGATCAATCCACCCATTCCGCAGCCGGACTGCATCACATTAGCTCAGGCCCCCGGAATCCAGAATTTTCTCGACTTTCAGGCGCAAGCCTTCCGCGTGACGGGCGGAACAAAAATCGACATCAGTAACACGGTCGGGTCGTTTACTTTTTCGCAGACCAATAACGCAGTCGCCAAGCTCAGCACTTCCGACCCTGCCCTGAACAACAACAACGGCAAGCAGATCACGCAGGCGCGTTTTACGGCGGCGGCTCCGGGAATTACTCAGATCTTCGCTAGCATTGCTGGGGTCTCTAGCCAGCCAGTTCCTTTCGAAACCTGCCTGGTGCAATCGGTGAACCTGCAGGTGGGCAATGCCGCGACCAACACAACATTCGCGGTCGCGAATAACACCACGGGCGTCACGCTCACAGCTACAGTCACCGACCGCCTGGGAAACCAACTCAAGAATCCCGTTCCCACGATCACCTATTTTTCGTCATCCGGCGCCAATGCCACCGTGTCTCCCGGGACGGGTGCGGCGAGCAGCACGGCCTCGGTCACGACCAAGGCTACGGGCGGAGTCAGCATCACCGCGGAATGCCTGCCACCCTCTTGCAACGTGGGAGTGCAGCCGCTTCAACCCGTGTACTCCTCCACCACGCCGGCGCTCGGCAACTACGTCGGCAACCCGGTCGTTGGACTCATCACAGGCACGCCTGCCGGCACAGGCACGGTCTACGTCACGACGACTCAGTGTGATAGCGGCCCCACTGGCCCCATCACCGGGTGCCAGCCTTTTCTGATTCCGATCGATATCAAGACTAATGCTCCAGGCCTGAGCACCACCTTGCCGAGTTCTCCCAACTCGTTCATCTTCTCCCCTCTCGCTGGGACGACGAGTGCGGGGAAAGCCGGAGCCCTGAAGGCGTTTCTCGGCAGCTCAGCCGGACTCATCGTGTTCACCGCGGGATCTTCCACCGCAGCGGGCACCGTCTCCCAGTTCACCAACGTTCCCGGCAAGGTGCTGGCCGTCTCGGTCGATGGCGATAAGGTCGTCGTCTCCGACACAAAATCCGTACCCAACCAGGTGTACATCGTTAGTGGTCTTCTAGGCTCTACCAGCCCGACCATCGTGCCATTGCTGCTGACGGGAGTTACCGCAGCCGACTTCTCACCCGATGGGTTGAAGGCGTTTCTGCTCGCGCCAGCATTGTGCACAACAGCACCCCAAGGGTCATGTAGCACCATGTACGTGTATTCCCCGTCCCAGGCCATGAAGACGGTAGACAACCTGCCGTTCCTCGGGTTGGCATCTCAGGCTGCCGCCGCTTCCTATGTCAACGGCGCGTTGGTTTATGTCGCGGGCCCGAACGGCGTCAGCATGCGCAACGCGTGCGATACGACATACGGACCAGCGGCCGCATTTTCGGGAGGCCATCCGACACTGTTCCGAGCCGTCGCCGACGGAGTTCGCGCCATCGGCGTGGAATCGTCGCGCATCGATATCTTCGATGTGCAGGTGCAAGCACCGCATCCGGCGACGTCTCCAACAGATCAATCGACCACCTGCCCTTTCACGGCCACTCCAACCGGCGCTACGTTCGTCAACCTCGGGCAAGGCAGTTTCACGCCTCTGAAGCTTTTGATCGCGCCGGATTACTCTCGCGCCTACATTCTCGCCAGCGATCTGGGAAGCGTGTTCGTGGTTGATCTGGGAGTGAACGCCGTCTCCGCCATCCCGCTCACCGGAAATCCCGTGCCGCTCGATGCCAGCCTCACGCCCGATGGCACGTTGCTCTACGTCGGCGCCAACGACGGCTCGGTCCACGTGGTGAGCACGGTTTCGGGAGGCGACCTCCAGCAGATCACATTCTCGACCGCCAACAACAGCAACAAATCAAGCCTATGCAGCAACATCCCGCAAACCTGCAATCCGGACTTGGTGGCCGTGCAGCCATAATCGGCTGTCGAAAACCCAGTATCAGTCGAGAAATTCGGGACACATCGTTGGGAAGGGCACGGCTTCAGCCGTGCCAGATGAGCCTGAGGCGTGCGGGCTTTAGCCCCAGAGGTTTGCTCTTTAGGGCCACGTAAGGGGCACGAATCGACTTACGGCCGCGCCTTTTCCAGATCGCGCCCTACGCTGTCGAGCACGCCGTTGATGAACTGCACCGACTCGGGGCTCGAAAACTTCCGCGCGATCTCGATGGCTTCGTTGATCACGACCGCGCGCGGAGTATCCGGATAACCCAGAAATTCTGCCACCGCGCTGCGCAGGATGTTCCGATCCACGGCCGCCATGCGTTCCATGCGCCAATGCTCGGCGTGGCCTTCGATCAGTTTGTCGATGTCCATGGTGCGGTCGGTCGCCGTGCGAAACAGATCGTCGGCAAAGCCGCGCACATCGTCCCCAACTTCTTTACGCTCGGCCCAGAAAGTCTTCCGGACAGCATCCGGCACCTGCTTGCCCATGTCCGCCTGAAACAGCATTTGCAGGCATAGTTCGCGAGATTTTCGTCGGGTTCCCATAGAGCAGTCGTCAGTCGCTAGTCGTCGGTCGTCAGCGGTTCCATTGAAGATCGCAGCAATTGTGAAAAGTTGAAGGTCAGTTTACAGGAAGGGAGTGCCCGAGAGATTGCAGTTTTTCGTGAAGGGCTCACTTACCGCGTTTGTTTTTCTTGGATCCTTTTGAAGTTCGAGGACGAGGGCTCTCGCCAACGACCGACGACCGACGACCAACGACGTTTTTTCTAGCGACTGATGACTGCCGACTGATGACTGCCTTCAACCCCGCCATCTCCACCGCCGTCAGTGCCGCCTCGAGTCCCTTGTTGCCCATCTTCAATCCGGCGCGATCGATGGCCTGCTCGAGCGTGTCGCAGGTCAGGACGCCAAAAGCATGCGGCACGCCCGTTTCCTGCGCCGATTGCCCAATCCCGCGCGCGCACTCGTTCACGATCACGTCATAGTGCGCCGTGTCGCCGCGCAGCAGACAGCCCAGGCAGATGATGGCGTCGTACTTCCCGCTCTCGGCAAGCATGCGCGCGGCAGAAGGAATCTCGAAGCTGCCCGGCACGCGCGTAATCTCGATGTCTTCCCTTTGCGCCCCGGTGCGCCGCAGTCCATCGAGCGCGCCCTGCAACAAACGCTCCGTGATGAATGCATTGAATCGGCTTACTACGATGGCAAAGCGCTTGCCGGCGGCATTCAGGTCCCCGGCCCGTCCGGCCGGAAGTTCCTCCGGCAACCCGTGCACGGTAACGATAATTTCGCCAGGCAGCGCGAGCGAAAAACTGCGCTCGCCAGTTTTCGGAGAAGCCCTATCCATCAGGACTTTCAGCCGCTGCCTCTGCGCGATCGCAAACACATCGTCGGGATTGCTCACCTCGAGCACGATGAGCCGGTTGATGTCTTTCAAGTGATCGAGCACTTCTTTCGGATACTCCGACGGCAGCGCATTCACGCTCAACAGTCCGACCGGAGCCGAGAACACGGCGGACCGTTTCTCCGTCTCTGCAAAACGCTGGAAGCCGATCGCCTCGAGAAAGTCCGTAAGCGCGCGCAAGTCTTCCGGCTTGGTGACGTAACGTCCGATATGGAGCGACTTCAGCATAGATCGAGCTCGTTTTCACCAGAGACAAAGGGTCACAGAGAAAACCCTACCAACTTTGTCATCCTGAGCGCAGCGAAGGACCTGCTTGCTTTGCCTCGCACAAAAGACCTGCTGCGTTTCTCTGTGTCTCTGTGACTCTGCAGTGAATCGCTTTTACTTCCCTTTGAAAGCCGCCGCACGCTTCTCAAGGAACGCGGTCGTCCCCTCTTTCTTATCTTCGGTTGCGCAGCATACGCCGAACAGCGTCGCTTCCAGATACAGGCCCTCGGCCAGCGGCAAATCGAGCCCATGGTTGACCGCTTCCATCGCGTATTGAATCGCGAGCGGAGCGTAAGCGATGATTTTCTGCGCGATGGCTTCTGCCCGCGGGATCAATTCGGCGGGAGCCACGACTTCATTCACCAATCCGATCCGATGCGCTTCCTCGGCCGAAATCATTTCCCCGGTTAGCACCAGTTGCATCGCGATACCTCGGCCAACCAAGCGGGGCAGCCGCTGCGTGCCGCCATATCCAGGGATGATGCCGAGCTTCACTTCGGGCTGGCCCAGCTTCGCATTCGAACTCGCGAAGCGCATCGTGCAGGCCATGGCAATCTCGCATCCTCCGCCCAGCGCGAAGCCGTTGATGCAGGCAATCACCGGCTTGCCGAGGCTCTCGATCAAGTCAAGCACCGACTGCCCGCGATGGGTGTATTCCTTACCCGAGACGGCATCGTGCTTCGACAACTCACCAATGTCGGCGCCAGCGATGAACGCCTTCTCGCCCGAACCAGTCAGGATGGCGACGCGGATGGCGACGTCGTTCTGAATATCGGTAAAGGCGGCGCGAAGCTCCTCCATGGTCGCCATGTTGAGCGCGTTGAGCACCTTGGGCCGGTTGACGGTGACGTAGGCGATTGAGTCTTTCTTCTCGAAAAGAATGTTTTCGTAGTTCATAAAATTAATTTCGCAAAATTAGCGTTGTCATTCTGAGCGAAGCGAAGAACCTATGCATTTCCGCCGAGGACTCCACAGGTCCTTCGCTACGCTCAGGATGACAATTCTGTAAAGCTCCGCGCCTTAGCGCCTCCGTGGTGGGTGTTCGGCGGCCCGTTCGTCAGCAATGACTGATCAAAACTTCCCGGCCACCGGATTCGCCGGGTCCGCATAATCATAAAATCCCCGCCCAGACTTTCGCCCGTACCATCCAGCCATCACCAGCCGCTTCAGCAGCGGCGGCGACGCGAAGCGTCGCTCCTTGAATTCGTCGTACATCACGTGCGTGATGTAGTAGGTGGTATCGAGGCCGACAAAGTCGAGCAGCGTAAACGGGCCCATGGGATACCCGCAGCCCAGTTTCATGGCATTGTCGATATCTTCGATCGATCCGACACCTTCTTCGTACGCACGAATCGCGTCCAGCATGTAAGGCACCAGCAGCCGGTTCACGATGAAGCCGGTTTTGTCGGAAGTCCGCACCGGAACTTTGCCCAGCTTTTTGCCGAATTCGTAGGCCGCGTCGTACACGTCGGGAGCCGTGGCAATGGTCTTCACCACCTCGACCAGCTTCATCAGCGGCACGGGATTGAAGAAGTGCAGCCCGATAAACCGCTCCGGCCGCTTCACCGACGTCAGCAACTCGGTCACAGAAATCGACGAAGTGTTCGAAGCGAAGATCGCGTCCTTCTTCACGATCGGATCGAGCGATGCGTACATCTTCTTCTTCTCTTCGACGTTTTCTATGATGGCCTCGATCACGATGTCGCAGTCGGCCAGATCCTGCTTCGAAGTCGTGCCCTTGAGCCGCGCGCGGATCGCGTCTTTCTGCTGCGCGGTGATGCCGCCCTTCTCTACCGGACGCTCGGCAAACTTCGCAAGCGACTTCTCGATCCCGGCAAAGCCCTTGTCAAGATACTTCTGTTCGACTTCAAGCACCGTAACGTCAAACCCAGCCATCGCCGCAACCTGCGCGATGCCGGAACCCATGAGGCCGCAACCTAGAACGCCTACTTTCTTT
>CAVUSL010000016.1:0-4640 GCA_963744055.1 uncultured Acidobacteriota bacterium
TGGGTGCCGATCAGGGTAGCGAGAGCATGGTTCGAAGGTTGGTTTCGACGTTCTCTTTATCTACCAAGCCGGAATAGGTAGCGGCGATGCGTCCGTCGCGATCGATCAGAAAGGTGTCGGGCATGTTCCCGATACCGTATTTCTTGGCGGTCGCATCGTCCCCGAGAATGATCTGATACGGCACCTTTGCGGTCTTAACGAAGGGCGTCACGACTTTCCAACCCTCCTCATCGAGGGAAATTCCTACAACGTTAAGGCCTTGGGCGCCGTATTTGCGCGCGAAGTCTGAAAACCATGGGATCTCCTGCTGGCATCCATGGCACCAGGTAGCCCAAAAATCGAGCAGAACCACCTTGCCGCGGTAGTCCTTCAGACTTACCGTTTTGCCGGCACCGTCTTTCAATGCGAAGTCAGGTGCGGGTTTGCGCTGGGTTACGGGTTGCAAATCGGCTCGGACGGCTGAATCGTCAGCCGCCGTTGCCAGCGTGACCAGAGCGAGGAGGGCTGAAGTTCTCAACAGACTAGTTAGGATTGAGCGCGTGGGCATGTGTTCTCCTCCGATGAAGCTACGCGGAAGCCATGGTGCGGTGCTGGGGGCGCCGGATGATTGCGCTTGCGGCTAGGTATACCGCTGGCCAGTACACGACAAATTGCAGGACCCGCATTCCCCATCCCAGCCAGCCGTCTCGTAGCATGTAGCCGTCGCTCACGATGTGTCGTCCTACGAGAAGCCAGAATCCTCGATCCTGGATCACCATCGCAGCGAGAGTGGTTAAGGCGGCAACCCATAGGACCTTGCGCAATTGCGGCCGCAGCGCCGTCGCGCCGAGGCCTTGCCGCATTCCGCGCAAAGCGGGAATTGCAACCAGGAGGGCCTGCACGAGGAGTGGGAACATTGCGCGATAAAACGCCACGTCAAAAACGGCCGCATTGTAATCGGGTAGCGCCGGAACACCGTAGACGCGGTGCACGTACTGCTCACAGTAAGCAACGTAAAGCGGAGCGCCGAGGAGTTCTCCAAGCAGCAGCATCAGGCACAGCAGGGCCCCGTTGATGCGACTCATGCCGCGAGATACGGACCCGATCACAAAACCGATCGTCCAGGAACTGCAGACCAAGGTGCCGAACCAGATGAAAAGGGATACGACGGTTTCAGCTAGCAGACGCCAGAATCCGGGATTCTTAAGTAGTTCCCAGTCCGAGTTATTTATGTACAGCCAAAGGTAGATGGCAGAGCCGTACGCGGTGCTTCGCGAAACGATCGAGATCAGCATCGCAAGCGGGGCAATCACGCCCGCAAGAATTAGCCAAGGCCGCCAGTCGGTCCAGACAGACGCTTGCCGCCGGACAACCAGTCCGGTCATCTCGCGCAAAGCGTGAAAGGCTGTCTCGCGGGTCTCCGCGAAGTCGCCGAACACTACCTCGCGCTCGCCGGGTTCCAGCAGTTGGGACAACACGTCCGTCAGCCACCAGCAGGTTTGGCGGATCGCTGATTCGCAATTCAATTCGCGATTTGATTCGCTTCCCACGAAACTCCTTGGCTCACGCGTTTTACCGCGGCGTAAAATTCGCTCGCTGCGTGAACGCCCTTGGGAGTGATGCGAACGATACGCTTGGCTCGCCCCCCTCGTTCCGCAGTAGGATCCCCCATGTAAGTCTTGATGAAGCCCTTGGCTTCCAGGCGATCGAGGGTCGTATAAAGCGCTCCGATCGAACAAGGACGTCCGGTGGCATTTTGGATTTCTTGTCGCATGGCCGCGCCATAAGCGCCCTCGCCCAAACGCGCCGCGACGGTCAGCATGAGATATTCAAACTCGCCAAGCATGATTAGTACCACATTGTGATTCTAATAATGAGCTGTGTCAATACCCATGTGCTTCGAGAGACGGCGTTTGTGCTCATCTAGTATGTATGTGCTATTTGGCAAAGAAGACCAAAAGTGTATTTTCCGAATGCGCGATTGTGGGAAAAGCCATAGCGAGAGGCTGGGGACACCATGACATGGATTCGAACTGTTTCATTGGCGGAGGCCGATGAGAAACTGCGTAAGGCGATTGAGGGTGAGAAGGGCTTTTATCCGAAGGAGTACGCCGAGCCCGTTCATCCGGACCCGTCGGGTGCCTCGTCGATTGTGGGATCGCACACGCTGATACCCGAGGCGCTGTATCACGCCTTCGCAACGTTTGGATCGCTCATGTCGCCGGAGCTGCCACTGGAGCGGCGGCAGCACGAGATGATCGCGACCATGGTCTCTGTGACCAACCGGTGCGTGTATTGAATCGAGTCGCACGCAGAGTTTCTGCGCAGAGTCACGTTGGATAAAGAGTTGGTCGAGGCGCTGGAAAAGGATTACACGACGGCGCCTATCTCGCCGCAAGACCGGGTAATGCTCGATTATGTGATCAAGCTGACCAAAGACGCGACCAAGGTTTGGAAGGACGATATCGAGAGACTGCGGGGAGTTGGCTTTGATGATCAGGGGATTTTGCAGATCACGCTGATTGCGTCCTGGTTTAACTACATCAATCGCGTGGCGGACGCGTTAGGGGTAGGGCGGGAGTAGATCGTCCCCCGATGATCCGTATCACATTCTTCCTTTCTCGCGATTTCCGTTGGTTGATCCGCACCATGGCGGGTTGCGGAAAAACAATAACAACACTAGTATGTATCCCTCTCTAGCTGCTCACCCGTTCTAGCGTTCTAGCTAGCATCCGTTTCACAACCTGGAGGCAACATGAAATTGAGAACTACCGTTTTGCTGTTCATCACCCTGTTGGTAAGTGTAAGTCTTTGCTTCGCCGCCGATCCAAATCTGGGGACGTGGAAACTCAACGAGGCCAAATCGAAGATCGAAGCGGGCTTGCCCAAGAATCAAACAGTGGTCTATGAGGCCGTCGGCGACGACATAAAAGCTACGGTGGATGGCGTCGATGGACAAGGGAAGCCTGTCCATAGTGAGTGGACCGGCAAGTATGACGGGAAAGACTATCCGACAACCGGGGATCCGAATTCAGATACCCGGGCCCTCAAGATGATTGACGAACACACCTATGAACTCACCGTAAAGAAGGACGGAAAAGTTACCATGAGCGGCAAACTTGTGGTCGCCGCGGATGGAAAGAGTCGGACGCTCACAGTGAGCGGAACTACTCCAGCCGGCAAGAAGGTGACCAGTACTTCCGTCTACGACAAACAGTAAACCCGGTCTTCCGGTAGAGGCCCTTCCGCAAAGGCTCGTTGGGCGGAAGGGCTTTTGCTTTTGTAAGCGTCTTTTTTCATCGCGGCTGCGACTATGTTCACTGCTTGTAAGGAACGCTGTAGTGAGAGGCCACGACCTGCCACTTGCCTCCGCTTTTCATCCATACGTCAGTGAGGCGGTCGTGGTATTCGTATGGCTTGCCGCCGGACTCGCCTTTCTCGTGGTAGGCGCCAGTCACGATCGCGGTGTCGCCATGCAGGCGGACCTTGAGATCCGACAATTCAGCCACCTGCACGCGAACCTTGGAGTCGGCGCTGTGGCTGATGTAGCCTGCCTTGCTGTAGATGCTGCCGTCTTCGATGGTGATGACGAACTCTTCGGCTAACAGAGACGACAAGATGTCAATGTTGTGCTGCTTGTAGGATTCGGTCCACTTCATTTCGAGGGCACGGATGGTGGCAGCGTCCGATTTCTCTTTTTCCTGCGCGGTGAGGGCGGCAGACGCCAGAAGCAGAAGCAGGAGCAGGATAAGGCCCCGGCGGGTGTAGGTGTGCATAGGTCTATTTCGCACAATCGAGCGCATGGAGCAAGTTCCTTTGTATGGCCATGGCGTGAGTCGGGGACGGGGAAGTCGATGCGGCAAAGTTTCCGCTAATGCTTCGGCTTCCTGGCGGCTTGTGCGAATACCTCGGAAATTCGCTGCAAATCTTCATCGGACACCGCATAGGAACTTCCCAAGTCGCGAGTGAAAGTCCGATTTACTTGTTCAAGCGGCTGGCCTTTGACGTGTTCGAGGAAACGCGACCAATCTCCAGCCACGGCGGCCCGTTCGTCCGCGCTGGCATCGGCGCAAAACTCGCGGACGGCCTCTTCGGGCGTGTCGTACTCATCTTGCATGTCCTGGTGAAAGTAGCCACGCAGAAAACTGCGCAGGGCGGGAAAATCGGCCGTGCCGGGAGGAGTCTTTTTTGCGGGATGATCGGCGCTCATGAGCGGCACTCCGGATAGGCGGTCAGCACGTGGTAACTATTTCCTCCATCCCATTTCAACACGATCACTGCGTGGGCGCAGGGTTGCACGCGGTCCTCGCCGCGGCGCAGTGTGCGTCCGAAGGGATGGGCGGAGTCGCCATCGTAATCGAGGACGAGGTTGGGATGGCTGGCGTGTTCGAGCCAGCGGGAGATCCTGTTGCTTTGCTGCGCGATGGCGGAGCCCACGGCACTCTCGGCGCTATCGCGGTCATTCCAAGTCGAGGCGGCGGAGATGTTGCGCTCGCGCTCGAGTCGTTCGTGAAGTTCGGCGTCGCTGCGTCCGACGTGCTTGCGGAGGGTGTGCCCACCAGCGGCCTCGTCGTGGGAAAGATCATGCTGGGAGAGATCGTGGCGTTCGCCAACAGCGGCCCGGGATGGCTGCGCGGAAGAGCCACTCTCGCTGGCCGGAG
>CAVUSL010000017.1:0-436337 GCA_963744055.1 uncultured Acidobacteriota bacterium
CTGGGCTAAACTATGCCGTATTCGGAACCTTGGGGCTGAGCGGGTCCTATGGACGCCGAGGGTGATAAGGACAGAGCATGGGCGAACATCTGTCCGCGAGAGTGGATGGGTTTGCCGAATTTGCGGCGCGGTACCTGAACGTGGGAAGAAATTCCCAGACAACCTCTGTGATGACTGCCGCAAGATAGCTCGGAATGAATAATTGGGTAATGGCCTATGGGCGCAGTACAAGCGATTTGTGCGCTTCTCCATACCCGAATGTAAACGCACATTAAAGACAACTGTCCCGAAAAGTGTTCCCTGGTGTCCCGTTCGTAGTCGTGTGCCAGAGTGGTCTCAAACATGGGATCAGGTTCGCCCAACCAACAAGAGGGGTCAGTAAATCGGATTACGCCGCGCTATGCCTTTGAGAAGCGAATCCGAATATCCGTCCAGCGAGCGTCAGAGAATGTTGCGATGGAGGGATGGACCAGAGATATAAGTGAGGGTGGCCTGAGTGCCTTTGTTGCACGCGATCTGATGGTCGGGGAACATGTGACGCTTGACGTTCCCCTGGCTCCCTTACGCAGTCTCCGCATTCCAGCGAAGATTGCCAGCCGCTTGGGAACACAATACGGTTTTCAGTTCACTGCCTTGAGCCCCGACCAGCGGACGGACATCCAGTCCGAAGTGAGAAATCGCCCTGAGTTAAGTCCTTACAAGCGCCTTACGGGGGAGAACACTCGCGGAGACCAATACGAGGCTGATACAACAGTTGCAGCTGCCAAACAAGAGACGATACAGAATACCAACTCTTTCGCAGACCGAGCTCGGCTGCTCATAAAGCGAGGCTACACACCAAAGGTCGCTGTGGAACTGGTACTTCACGAAGTGGAAATGGAACACCCCCATAATCCGAGAATCATGGAGAAGGCCCGTGCGGAAGCCGAGGATTTCCTTATGAGAGTCCGTCGGGGCCTCATCTGAAGTTCGACTACCGCAATCCGCGCTCAAGCTGATAACCGTCATAACATCCCCATTGCACCAAGAACCCCTTCCTTGTGACCGGAAGGGGTTCTTAGAGAAATCGCTTGTTTTCTACAGTGATCTTGTTCTGCGGAATGCCTGGCTCTTATCGGGCCCCGCAAAGTGCGTCGTCCCTCTGAGCTGCGACCCTCAGATCGTGCGAAGCCTTGAAAACTGAACTGCTGTTCTTCACAGCAAATCGGGTACTGTCGTATGCAGGGTGATACGTGTCCCTGCGATCACACCGACAACGTGCGCGACCTGGTTTCCGGCGGTATCGTAAGCATCAAGCGTGAACGTCCCCGTGTAGTGCTTCTTGTCGGGGCTCAAGGTGATCGCTTCGAAGATGCGAGTCGGCCCGGTCGGATTTCCGATACCAGAGGGAGCGTTGGCAGTGTCGTTGGCAAACCAAGCAAAATGATTCAGCTTGTATGTGCCCTTTCCCATCCTTTTCCAAACACCCATGCAGAAGTCCCCATCCTGCGCAGGTCGTGCGGAATTCATAAGCTCCGTTCCATCGCTATGCCAAGTGACTAAAGCGTTGTCTAAAGGCGTACCATCCGGTGGACCGATCTCATTGCCCTGTGCGGTGAGCGTTACATGCCACATGCCTACGATCGGGTCGTTTTCAGCGCCGTCAATCCTCAAGAGTGAACCAGACTGGAATACATCGGAGTCCTGCCACGACTGTCGACTCAGAATTGCACCCAATCTGTTTGCATCTCCACACGCGGCGTTGGCAGAGGCACCGAGCAGGCAAATGGAAACAACGGCTAATGCCACAATCTTCGTTATCAAACTGCGATGCATAAACGGAGCCTCCCTGGGCCAGTTGGCCGGCGCGGAGTGTATCATCGGGCCGCCAAAAGTAAACGGAGATTATTCACCTGCAAACATTTGCACTCCCCCATTTGTTCACTACCGATCTGCCGGCCGTGGAGACGCTCCCTCAGACGACCACGTGTTGAATATCGCAACACTTATTGCCCACGGAAGTCTAAGCTTTTGATGACAAGAAATGAGCGGGTTCTGCGGCGTAGCCGGCGTTGTCAGGGGTTCGTTCTGAAATTGTCATGTTCCTCGTCTGGTAATCCCTCACCGCCTGATTCCTTTGACTCATCAACGTCTACTGTTTCGGCGCATTCACCTTTGTCATCGTAATCGCAGACTCGACCAGGATGGGCTTGCTTGCATATCTGGCAGAATTGTGTGGCCATGTTTTACTTCCTCCAATTGCGGCGAATCAATTTTTTGATCCGCGCAACATATGAGATCGAGTAGGGTCTCTACACTCACACCTGTTTTGAGCAGTTCAATGATTTCCTCGACACTGAACCCGGACTGCTCGCTGGCAAGCGCCAACTTCCTAATGGCTCCGATAAGAATGTGATTCTCTTCGACCATACCCTCACCCGATTGCAGCACGATCATCGCGCGACGAAGCACACGGCCCTGTGATGTGGATCACAGATTTAAGTGAAGGACCTCACACGATAGACCACGTGACTGTTGAAACATCATCACTACACCAATTGCCCCCGGTTTCATTGAAGGGCTCTTGCGACGGATGCCTCTTCGAAGGACGGTGGATGTTCATCGTTTTGGCGCAATCAGCATCGACATCCCCGGCTGGAAGGTGACGCGGGAAGGCAAACCCGTGTTTCTTCTGCGGCGGGAGTTCGAGCTTTTGCGTTATCTAGTGCTACACGCCGGTATTCCTCTCACCCGCGAGGAAATACTGCGTGAGGTGTGGGGGTACGAGGCCGGCAGGTTGAGTACGGTTGATGTGCATGTGGCCAAATTGCGCCGGAAATTGGAAAGGGATTTCAAACGGCCGGAGCTGATTCTCACGGTGCCAGGAATTGGATATCAATTTGGATAATTACTTCTCCACGATTCCATTCTGTCCCAAACATGCCCCGAAGCAACTCCCCATGACAACTGAAGTAACGTCCCCGTTTCACTCATTGACTTGGGCGATTTTTTAGACGGTGGAATGCTACCGTTTCCGACGTGACGTGTCAGTGACAGTGCTCACTGTGATCAGGTCACTCACCTTTTGATTCGCTCTTGGCATTGAATGCAATAACACGTCCACGGCACGTCTTGCGGCCTTCTTCTCTGGCACGTATAGCTCTTTCGATAGTCTGCACCAGTCTCTCGATGGTGTCGCTCTTCATCACGTATTCGTCTACCAACCATAGAACCCGCTCGGGCATCTCAGTGTAGGCCGACAAAAGAACTACTGGTTGGTTGGGGAACCGTTGTTTGATCTGGAACGCTACAGCTTCCGCGTCTATACCTTCAGATTTGTACTCCAGAAGGACGGCGTCAATCGAACAGTTCTCCAGTTTCGTTATTCCTGCGGCTGCACTGTTCGCAGTAACGACGACGTAACCGTGTTTTCCAAAAAGGGTCTTACGGAACTGCAATAGGTGGGGGCGGTCGTCAATGCACAACAAAACTCGGGGAGGAGGAGACATGGGGCGTTCCTCCTGCTATTAATGATAGAGGCGGAGTTGCTGCAAAGACTCGTGGAATCGAAGCCTGTTGTCACGTCCTTTCCCAAATAAGGAAGTCAGTGTTCTCCCGAGTTGAAAGCCGTTCATTGGGATTATCGCGGCCAGTCGGCAACTGCTCAGAGCGCGATCCGACGATCTTGCGATACTCCGCCTCAGAAAATGCCTTCAAGGTTACGGTGCAGATGCTTCCGAGTGCACCCACTGACGGGATGAACTTGGCGCATGCGAGCTTCAGCCTTAAAATCACCGATCCGCAAAAGAAACCCGCTCGTAGAGCTGTTTCCAAAGAGATGACGATGCCAAAACGCAGTCTTAAGATTCTTAAATGGCTGAGTACCACTCCGGCAGTCGGAGTTTGCACGAGCTGCACTCGGGAGTTCAAGGTTCCCATGAGTGCTCTGACAAGGACCGCCGACGCACAGGCGAATCTGCAAGAGCAGTTCGATAGACACAAATGTCAGGAGAGAGATTCCGCAAAAAAGCGAAAGACCGAATAGCTACTCGTTCCGAACGATCTTGCGGCAGTCGTCACAGAGATTATCGGGAAATCGCTGACCACGTTCGGGTATCGAACCGCACGCTCGACAGGCCCACCCCTCTGCTCGGCAAAGGTTAGCCCATGCCTCATCTTTTTTGCGTTCGGAGTCGTCGGTGTTCACGACGTGCAGAGTATAGCTCGGCTTGCAACTGACCCGTTCAGAAATCACCAATTTTTGGGACACGGCGCATTGCTTTTCAAAAGCTGCCCTCGAATGCTTTTCGTAGATCGCTAGATGCTTGAGCCAATGGTACGCATACTCAAGGGAGTCGAAGCCTGAGGCGCCATAGGTCCTGTGCAATCCGTTGGTGGGGCAAATCGTAGATTGGCGATTGGAGTTTCAGCAACTCAGGGAGTTCGCGATTTTCGGCGTGAGGCGCGTCTATCATGGCGTTTCGCCAGAAATCTGACGAAGCAAGGCAATGTCGCTGCTCCGCAGGCCGAAAGTAAAAGCGCGTCGGCATCTTGCACAGTGACTCGCACAGTATCTAGGAAAAACCGTACCGTCAGTGCTCCGGTGATACCAAGTAAAAGGTCAGCAACAGTGCCCATTCCCATTCCGCCGACACTCTTGCCTGCAAACCAACCGCACAACGCCATCAATAACAGCCAGATCAAGCGCGACATAAAACTCCAAAGAGCTAATGCTTACGATTTCTCTCCACTCGACCACTGTGTCTCGTCTGAATTATTGAATCGAACTAGCCGCCTGCGAAAAGACAGTGTTGGCGTTGGAACCAACGAGTCGGATCGTGCCCACAACGATGACGAGGATCACAGCCAGCATCACGGCGTATTCAGCGATGTCTTGACCATCTTCGTTCGACCAGAGTGGGGCCATTAGGGAAGTCATAACCATCTCCTTTGGGTCGGGGCCTCAGGGGGAGGAGTGGCTGGTGACCCGGCGAAACGCCCGATTGTCCTGCCCGCTCCACGGCTTGTCAAGCACATCGAAGTCCGGTAGTTGCCTTTGGCTCGATCCCGCACACCGGTCGCGGTGAAGCCAAAGTCGTCGGGAGCCAATCCTTGAACTCTGAAGACTTCACAACTACATGATCCAGAGGGACGAATGGGCTGGCCTAGGGTCTGCCGCCCCAAGACGCCACTCGATCAGGTGGAGGAGGGTCTCCACAGTGATCCCGGCTTTTAGCATCTGGATCATCTGTTCGACGCTGAACCCAGCTCGCTCACCCGCGACAGAAAGCTTGTACACGGCCCTTATTACTGATGGTTTCTCCATCGGCCACCCCCCATTAAATTAAAGGAAAGATAGGGCTAGTCCTAGGGAACCGTCTGTGACCGCCGTCACAGAAACTTTGAGTTGAGAAAAGGCTTCCGCTACTGGGAAGCGGTGCGGAACAGTCTGCATTGCGTGACGTGGATCACCGTAAATCCCCGAGGCACTCCATAGCATAGTGGCTGCCATGGCTTTGGTTCGCGTACATCGTCCAGAAGAGGACATTCCACTCGTATGTGGGAGTGCGGTAAGGAAAGATCGGCAATTGTGATTGATCAGTTTCCGACAACGGCTGAACACGTCTGCCTGTGCCAGCGTTGCGCTGCGGACGCACTCGCAGAGCACCCGAGACTACTAGCTTCGGCAGTCGTCATGTTGATTTTGAAGAATCGGAAGAGCGTGTAAACGGGTCTGGCAGCCGTGTGACCTTGTCACTAACGCAAGCCCCGTCATCAACGAGGCGTAGGCGGGTGGCGTATGACCTCCGAGCCAGTTGCTCATGAATCACGAAGAAGCACTCGGGTTCGTTTGAAGGTTGAGATCGAGGCGCGTGGTCTGACCGAACCTCTAGCGTGCGAAGCCGAGACATTCGTCGTCAACCTCCATGGTGCTTTGATTCTGACAGCCGTAGCACTGCGCGTAGGGATGAAAATCCTGATTCACGTCCGTCTCACCGACAAGCGCGCTACGGCCGAGGTCGTGTATGTCGATCCAGACCAACCGCGACACTGCGGAATCGAGCTGGAGAAACCTGAGAATATTTGGGGTGTGTCTCTGCCGCCGAACAATTGGGGCGACGGTAGCGCAGGGTTTGGTTTGTAGTTAAGGCTTCTCCGGTTCGGAAAGTCCCGCCTGCCTATGGGAACCCATCCCGCCCACGGATGATCATGAAATGTGAGTTTCGGTAGCCCGTCCGATCTCTGCTGCGTGATTCGGGTTCGTGATCCCCAAGTGCGGACTGACTCGTGCAGCGCAGGCGTGGGCTGGCGACGATGCGTTAACGACAACGATTCGGAGAGAACCTCTATCGCTCTGACTTTCGCAGCCAGCCGACCAATCATGTGGCCACTCCGTTTCGGGAGAAATGGCCCCATGGTGGTGAAGAATTCGCACGGCGGTGCCATTTACCACTTCTGTGGGAGCACCTAGTCTGTTGATGAGCAGTACTCGGGGGAGGGCTGCTCAACAGAGCGTCCCATGACTCGAAAGAGTTCTGGGCGTTTTGTTTTTTCCTCACCAACGAAGCATAGGCAGGTGCAACATGGCCTCTGACCTAGCTAGTGACCGCCGAAGAAGCACGCGAGTTCGCCTGAAGGTTGCAATTGAGGCTCAGGGCGTTGCCGAACACCTGAACTGTGAGGGCGAGACTGAGGTCGTCAATCTTCACGGCGCGTTTATTTCGACTGCCATCCCACTGCGAGTTGGCATGACTGTCGATGTTCGGGTCGTGCTGACGAGTAAATGCGCGAGGGCCACGGTGGTCTTTGTCGATCATGACCAGCCTCGGTTCTGTGGTGTCGCTTTGGATCAGTCACAGAACATTTGGGGGATTTTACTGCCGCCGGACGACTGGTCAGAGGATGGTTTGGAGGGTATCCCCGAGTAGTACGTTCGAACCAAAGGCGCACGGGGCCGCTACTTTTTACTTTGTCCCCACTCACGCTGGATTCGTTCCCATACATCGGCGGGAATTGGGCCGTCATTTTCTGCAAGCCAGACGTCCCCATTCTCTGAGCACCAGAGTTCAGAAGCGAGAGTAGAGTCCAGTGAAGCATCGCAGCCGGCAGGGGCAAGCGGATCTGGCGATGATCCGGGCTCGCGTAGGCCTGGGGCGAGCACGTACGGCGCTCGTCAACACGGCCCGCGGACTGGCCGGCCTTCTCATGGAAGGCGATCACACTCAATCGACCCCAAGGGCAGGCTCGGCAGGGGGTTTTGAGTTCAATCGGGATATGTAGGTCAGTGGACAGATGGGGGAGTTGTCTCGCGGCGTGTTTGGGGCAGAATGGAATCTGGAGAACTTAGTTACCCACCAAACTGATATCCAATTCCTGGCACCGTGAGGATCAGCTCCGGCCGTTTGGGATCCTTTTCCAACTTCCCGCGCAATTGAGCCACATGCACATCAACCGTACGCGTGAATCTGCCGACCTTGTACCTCCACACATTATGCAGCAATTCGTCACGGGTCAGAGGAACATGGGCGTGTCGAACGAAATAGCGCAAAAGCTCAAATTCCCGTCGAAGAAGAAACACGGGTTTGCTGTCCCGGGTAACCCTCCAGTTGGGGATGTCAATGCAGATTGCGCCAAAACAATAAAGATCTACCGTCGTTCGTCGAAGAGGCATTCGTCGTAAAAGCCCTTCGATGCGGGCCGCAACTTCCGAGAGCTCCAATGGCTCCTGAACGCAGTCATCTGCACCCAGGTTAAGGGCAAGCACCGTCTGGGCAGTTTGGCCACGCGAGATCAGCACGAGAACGGGATTTGTCATTCCAGCTTCCCGGATGTCTCGACAGATCTCGATGCGGCTGGGGCCTGACACAGTCGTATCCAGGATGATGAGGTGAAATGACCGGTCGCTCGCCCGCGGAAATGGACACGTGCCCTTGGATACGATCTCGACCTGGTAACCCTCGTTGCGAAGACGCTCGCTCAGGATCATCCCCAGTGCTTGTTCGTCTTCAACGAGCAGGATCTTCTCGTTCATCGCTTACTGGCGATGGAACTGGTCCAGACGTTGCACTCCTAGGCTGAACCAGGCATCATCCTTTCGTCCAACGTTTGCTCTCGTGGCACACACGGCTTCACGAGCGCCGATGTAGGCGATTTCTATTAGAGCTATGTACTCTCGCGAAAAGCTGTGATGTCGGGGCTATGGTTGGGTGACGGGTGTCACTCCGATTGCTGAGAACAGTCTCGACTAACCGCGTCGCCCCCGCGTCCGTCAATGCGCAGTTGCAACGGATGTCCGCTTCAGCACGGGGGCAAATCGCAGCAGGTCAGAAAGCGCGTTGGGCGAAGTGGAGAGCGGCACAGCGGAGGAAGTCTCAGGGGGCCGAGCCGCGCACATCCGCAAAATGAACCCTGCGGGGCTATACTTTGGCACGTCATGAGCACTGACGGCTCCGAACGCAAAAAGGATGAGGCATGGGCTAACCTTTGCCGAGCGGAGGGGTGGGCCTGTCGAGTGTGCGGTTCGATACCCGAACGTGGCAGCAATTCCCTGGCAATCTCTGTGACGACTGCCGCAAGATCGTTCGGAACAAATAGCCTCACGATCCTGTCGTGAGTGTAATCACCTTCCATCTGACTACGTCAGTTTGCGGGTTCAATTGTTTCTTAGTCGCCAGCGGAAGGCGGCTCAGGTTTTCTTCCCGTGAGTGTTTTTAAGGTGACACTCTGGACGTATGGGTCTTCCGCGCTCATCGGTGCTGGTGTCCGTGTCGGCAGTAGGGTTAGTGGTTTGTTGCACGAGGGTAACCGTCGAGGTCGTTTCGAAAAAGCTCTCGGAAGCACTTAAGTCGAAGACGAGTGCGGCAGAGCCCGCGGCAGCCTGACTTCGGGGCCACTAGAGAGCCCACCTGCTGGCCGATGCGTGAACTGGGGGGGTGGGCTCGCTGTTGGGCTTGTAGTTGGAACGAGGATCCCGCGCGATCTTTTGTCCAGACCTTTATCGTGCCCTTTCAGCTCATCTAGACTTGCGCCTCTTTTGAAGATGGTCAATAGTGAACAGTTCGAAATCCTCGAACGTGGCAACATCCTTTGACGTGTGGGCGGTTCGCATATGATCTGCTCACTCTAAACCACGCCCTTTCGGCTTATCAGCCCCGAATCCATTGAAGAGAGAGAGACAAAGATGAGAAGAATCGCCTCAGCGCTTGCCGTAGTATGCCTGCTGTCATTTGCTTTGCCTTTGCTGGCACAGTCGAAGCCGTACCACGATGGATCTGTATGGCAAATGCAATGCATACACGTCAAGGCTGGTATGGAAGACCGGTATTCCCGTTATCTGGCGGGCGACTGGAAGAAAGAGCAGGATGCCATGCAAAAAGCGGGATACGTGGTCAGTTACAAAGCGATAAGGACAGAAGCGCACAACCCGACCGATTGTAACGTGATCCTTATGACCGAATACAAAGACCTTGCGACCATGGAAGCCAACGCGGACAAAGGGGAGCAGCTCGGCCAGGAACTCTTTGGAGGGGCGCCGAAGATCGAGGCCGGCTACGTGGACCGGTCTTCCTATCGGGACATCATTGGCAGCCGCCTCGCGCGCGAGATTATCCTCGAACCGAAAAAGTGAAGTCTCAAGACAGATCGAGCCCCGTCAAACGACGGGGCTTTTTTCATTGGTGGCCGAATCGGTAGGGGTGCACTTTTGACTGCTCTCTTCTATCCCGATCGATCTGAGAGAGCACTCCGGGCTTGTTTCTCGTTGATCAATCGGCGGCCTGGCACATCAACGACGCGCCGACGCTCGCAGAATAGCGGTCGAAGCGCGACTGGAAGAAAAGCCGGTGCAGTCGTCGCACCAGATCTTCGGCCTGGGACTCGTCCACGAGAAAGCAGATGTTCCGCTCTGACGCGCCCTGGCAGATCATGCGCATGTCGACGTCGGAAAGGGCACGGAAAACCTGGCCGGCGATCTCGGGCTGACGGCGGACTTTCTCTCCCACCAGGCTGATGAGGGCCTTGCGGCTCGCCCAGCGCACGTTCGCCAGACCTTTCAGTTCCTCGGCGATAGCCGGAAGCGCCTCGGTCGAGTTCACCAGCAGCGACAGGCTTCCGCGCGAGGCCGAGAGCAAGTCGAGGCTGTACTGGTGGCGCTCGAAGACTTCGAAGATTTCTCGAAGCAGTTCGGGCGCGAGCCAGCGCACCGCCTGGACGTCGACCACGGTCACGCCTTTCTTGGCGGTGATGGCCTTCATCACGCACTCGTCGCCGGGATGGGCCACGATCTCCGTTCCCTTCCCTTCCGGATGTCGCGAATTCAACACGGCGACCGGAATGTTCTTGCGCATGGCCGGGGCGATGGAGGCCGGGTGCAGAACTTTGGCACCGAAGTAGGCGAGATCCGCAGCCTCTTCGAAACTCATGGTCGGAACGCGGCGCGCTTCCGGACATAGCTTGGGGTCGGTGGTGAGGATGCCGTCGACGTCGGTCCAGATTTCGATCCGCGAGGAAAGCAGGGCCGCGCCCACGATGGAGGCGGTGAAGTCGGAACCGCCGCGCCCGAGCGTGGTCGGGATGCCGTCGCTGGTCGAGCCGATGAATCCGCCGATCACCGGTACTCGCGATTGCGCAAGCAGAGGCGCGACCGCATCGCGCACGCGCTGGTTGGTTTCGTCCCACAAGGGCGTGGCCTGGGTGTGAGCGGCGTCGGTGACGATGCACTCGCGGGCATCGAGCCATACGGCGTCAACGCCGGCTTGCAGGAATGCGGCCTGCACAATCCGGCTGGAGAGGCATTCACCGGCCCCGATGAACTGATCCTGCAATTGGCGGGTTAGCTCGCCGAAAGTGGAGATCGCCGGCAGCAAACGATGGAGTTGTTCGAACTCCGAGGCAAGCTGTGGTTGAAGCGGCTCGAAAGCCTCCGAACCTGCCGCATCGAGCGCGACCTGTTCGTGACGTCGCTGCAGGTATTGGAGCGAGGCTGCCGCTGACGCCGACTGCCCCTTGGCAGCCGCTTGCCCGGCCGCCAGCAGTTGGTCGGTGACATCCGCAAGGGCGCTGGCCACGACTACCGGGTTGTGCGCGAGGCGCTGCTTCACGATGCGAATCGCGCGCCGGATGGCGGCGGCATCCGCCAGCGACGTTCCGCCGAACTTCATGACGACCGACTGCGCGAGCGGTGCCGCGGCCTGTCCCGATTGCTCTCCCGATACTTCGCTCATGACTGCTCTCCTCGTGTTCCTGGGGCAAAAACAAAACCCACCGGCTTTTGCTTCTGGCGGTGGGTCTGTACCTGGTTTGAACTTTTGGATTAGCTCAGCAGGTGACCTCCACCAGTAGACGGTGTAATTCGCTTAGCCTTGGCCGCTGTGGCCGGCTTTACGATATCCGTCATGGGTGTTGTGAAGGTCATCTGTCTCTTGAGCCTAGTTATCCAGTTCGCGCGAGCTTTTCGCGTCGCGGCCTTGCCACACGCCGGTCTCGAAGAATTCGACCAGCCGATCAATCAGCCGCTGCTGCCCGCCTATGATGTGGAGACCGCTTTCATGACGGTGCTCCTCGAGAACTTTGCTTAGATTGCGTTCCAGATCAGTCATCGTCCACCTCCTGAGGGGATTCAGCGAAATTCTGCTGTGGCCGCGAACGGCCCAACAAACTCTCACCCAGGATCCAGAGGGCTGGTCCCATTCACACCTCATGAAAGGGACACTCTCACCCACCTGAAATCACTGATGCCACCTTAAGGAATCTGGACTTGGATGGGAAACGAGAAATTCCGATGAGGCGGATCACAAAATGAGATTGGGCGGAGAAAATCCTAAACAAAAAGCTTTTGAACGCAGAGGCCGCAGAGAACTGCCGCGGAGTTCGCAGAGAGGATCACTAACTACTTCGCTACTTCGAGGCGGCCGCCAGTTGGCGAACGGTTGCGATGAAGGTGCTGGTGGCGCGCGTCAGCGTGCGATCGCGGCGGTAGGCGATGGCCAGTTCGCGCCAGAGTTCTTTTTCCTTGGGCGCGATCAGCTTCACGCGGCCGGCTAGCACCTGGTCGCGGGCGAAGCTGGCGCTGATGAGCGACACGCCCAGTCCGGCGGCGACGAAGCTCTTGATCATGCCGACGCTGGGCAATTCCATCGGGACTTGCAGCTGCGCTTTGTAGGGACGCAGCAGCTTGTCCATGAGGCGGCGGGTGTATCCGGTCTTGGGCAGCAGGATCGGATGCTTGGCGATTTCGGCCAGCGAGACGGAATCCAGTTTGGCCAGCGCACTCTGCGGATTCGCCATCCACATCAACTGGTCGCGGTAAATAGCATGCGTCTTCACGCTGGCGGACTTAACCGGCAGCGTCACGATGCCGACGTCGATGGTCCCGTTCTCCAGCTTCTCGAGAATCTTGTAGCTGAAGTTGCGGTAGATGCTCATCTGCACGTCGGGATACAGGCTGCAGTATTTCGCGAAGACATCCGGCAAGAACGTAGAGGCAGGTGGCTTCGTTGGCGCCGATCACGATGGTGCCGCGCGGGTTGGCGCCGTGATCGGCGACGGCGAGCAGCGATTCGTCGCGCAACTGCAGGAGACGTTCGGCATAGGCGAAGAGCACGCGGCCCGCGGGAGTCAGCGTGACGTCTTTGCCGGAGCGGTCGAGGAGGCGGTCGCCGTAGTCCTGCTCGAGTTGCCGGATCTGCGCGCTCACGGCCGATTGCGAGCGAAAGACTTTCTGGCCGGCGCGCGAAAAGCTTCCTAGTTTGGCAACTTCGAGAAACGTTGTGAGCTGATCGAAATCCATGGATTGAGCGCGATTATATAGGAGATGGATGGGTGGAGATGACGCGTGGAATTCCAGGATGGCTATTTTTCGAAAGAGAGTTTGATGGTTTCGTCAGAGGCATTGTGCCGATGTCAACAGCCAACCTCAGCGGCTGAAGCCGCCTATGTACGTGTTCTGGATGGCCCGGCTGAAGCCGAGCCCTTCCCTCGGGCTCATCCCCCAGCCTAATCGTTCTCGTGATGCGACCGGGCTTACGATGTGAGATCAACTCACATCAGCACCGGCTCCTTGGGTGGCACTGCTTCCATCGGCTCAAAGGACGCGATCTCCTGCCGCCGCAGTTGAGCGAGCGCGGCGTTCCACGTTTCCGTGATCGAGCACGGCGGCCGCAGCGGCTCGACTCGCAACAGAGGCAGCGGATTATCGGAGCGCAGCAGTTGCAGCGCGCGAGGCGATCCCGTGTGCCGAAGGTGCCGTCGCAGAAGCATGCGGAGCCAGAGTTCTTCCCGTACCTCAAGGGGCCGCACCTGGACAGAGTGCGCGTTGTAGCCGTGACCCGCGAGCGAGTCTCGCAATGCATAGGCAACGCCGCCCGTCATGCCCGCGCCCAGGTTCATTCCGGCTGGGCCGAGAATTGCCACGACGCCGGCCGTCATGTACTCGCAACCATGCTGGCCAACGCCCTCGACCACCGCCAGCGCGCCGCTGTTGCGCACCGCGAAGCGCTCTCCGGCGCGGCCGGCCACGTAGAGTTCGCCGGATGTTGCTCCGTAGAGCACCGTGTTTCCGACCAGCACATCGCCGCGCAGGGAGGCTTCGTCCCCGGCGGTGATGGCGAGCGTGCCACCGCTCAGGCCTTTTCCGACGTAGTCGTTGGCTTCGCCCAGCAAGCGGAATTTCACGCCCGGAATGAGGAACGCTCCGAAGCTCTGCCCTGCCGTGCCCGTGAACTCACTCGCGATGACGCCCGCGATATCGGCTCCGTTGCGGCGCCGCAACACTTCTCCACTCAAATGCGCGCCGATCGCGCGGTCGGAGTTGGTGATGCGGAAGCTATGGCCCCGCGTGCTCAAGGTATCGAGCTCGCCGGCAAGGGCCGACAACTCGACGTGCAGGCCGCTGTCAGGCTCCCGCGGGCTGGCGGGTTGAGCGGGTCCGACTGCGGGCGTCAGCAATCCTTCGAGCATCGGCCGGAATTCTTCGGAGCGCGCTTCCAGGCGATCGGCGGCGCCAACGATCTCATCGATCGAGGAGGCGCCCATCTTGGCGAGCAACTCGCGAACTTCTCCGGCGAGCGCGCGGAAGTAGCTCTCCACCATCTCGGGATTGCCGGTAAAGCGCGCGCGCAGCTTTTCGTCCTGCGTCGCGATGCCGACCGGGCACGTGTTCAGATGGCATTGCCGGGCCATGACGCATCCGATGGCCGAGCAGCGCGGCGGTGCCGAAGCCAAACTCCTCGGCGCCGAGCAGCGCGCCGATGATCACGTCAGTGGCGAACTTGAAGCCGCCGTCCACGCGAAGCCGGACGCGGCTGCGCAGGCCGGTGCGCACCAGCGCGCTATGCGCGTCGCGCAAGCCCACTTCCCACGGAAGGCCGGTGTTCTTGATGGAAGTGATCGGCGAAGCGCCGGTGCCGCCGTCGTGCCCTGCAATCGTGATGACGTCCGCGCCCGCCTTCGCGACGCCGGTCGCGATGATGCCGACGCCCGCGCTGGAAACGAGCTTCACGCCGATGCGGGCATGAGGATTCACGGCGCGCAGGTCGTAGATCAGCTGCGCCAGATCCTCGATGCTGTAGATGTCATGGTGCGGCGGCGGCGAGATCAGCATCATGCCGGGCACGGCGTGCCGCAGCCGCGCGATGTACGCCGTCACCTTGCTGGCCGGAAGTTGTCCGCCTTCGCCGGGCTTGGCGCCTTGCGCAATCTTGATCTCGAGTTCGTCGGCGTGAACCAGGTAATCGGTCGTGACGCCGAACCGGCCGGAGGCCACCTGCTTCACGCGATTGTTGGCTTCGCCCTTCTGCGCGTAGACCGCAGGGTCTTCCCCGCCTTCGCCCGTGTTGCTGCGTCCGCCGAGGCGATTCATCGCGACGGCGAGCGTGCTGTGCGTCTCCGGAGAGATCGCGCCCAGCGACATGGCCTGCGTGCTGAAACGGCTAAGCAGGGATGTCTCGGTCTCGACTTCGTCCACTGGAATCGGCGCAGCCTCGCGCACCTTCAGCAGATCGCGGATCGCCACCGGCTCCCGTTCGGCGGCGAGGTCGCTGTACAACTTGAAATTCTCGTCGGTCGGCGACTTGATGTAGCGATGCAGGCGCCGCACGATTTCGGGCGAAGTCGCGTGCCGTTCGCCCTGCTGGCGGAAACGATAGAGACCGGTGTCCTGCAAGGGCTTGCTGTCGGGCGCAAATGCCGCCTGATGGCGGATCAGGCAATCTTCCAGCAGTCCGTCGAGCGTCTTGCCGCCCAGAACGCATCCGGCGTCTTCGAAGACTTCTGCGCACAGCGCCGGATCGAGCCCGATGACTTCGAACAGCTGGCTGTTGCGATAGCTGGCCATGGTCGAGACGCCCATGCGCGCCATCACCTTGCGCAGGCCCTTTTCCAGAGCGAAGCGATAGCGGGCAACGCCATCGGGACGCAGGGCGACCGCCTGCTCCAGCGCGAGGTAGGGGAAAACTCCGCTCGCCCCCGCGGCGACGAGCAGACGCCACGTGGTGCGTGTCGAGCACTTGTCCGGACTCGACGATCAGCGGGATGTCCCACGCTCCAGCATCTACCAAAGATTTGTGGGCCACGGCCAGCGCGAGCAGTGCGGGAATCGCTGCGTGTTCGGCGTCGACGCCACGATCCGTCAGAAGGATCAGCACTGGTTTGTCGTGGTGGCTGCCCAACAACTCGGCGCGCAGGCGCTCGAGAACCGCCTTCGCGCCCTCGATACCGTCCGATACCGGAAACGCAACGCTAACGCGGCGAACGTCATACTCGCTTTCCAGCAGCTTCATCTGCCCGGCATCGAGCAGTGGTGAATTCAACACTCCGGTCTCACCCAGAAAAATCCGCAGCGACATCACGTGCGTCTCGCGCAGTGGATCGATGGGCGGATTTGTTACCTGCGCGAAGCGCTGCTTGCAGTAGTCCCAGAGCGGCCGGGGCAAGCGAGACAGAAAAGCGGGCGGAGCATCGTCGCCCATGCTCCACACGGCTTCTTGCCCCTCGAGGACGAGTGGTTGAAACAGCAACTTGTACTGGTCCTCGGTCCAACCCAAGGCTCCCATGACGCGCTGAGCATCGGGCGTGGACGCGGGCGCCAGCTTTTCCGTCGGAACCACGTGAATAAGTTGGGATGCCGCCCGCGCTTCGCGGAATTCCTGGCGGCTGCCGATCTCCGCAGGACGGGTCAGGTCTCCAGTGGCGGGTTCGCAGATCAAAGTGTCGCCCGGGCCCAGGCGCTGCCGTTCCGCGATGTGCTCGCCGTGCAGATCGGCGATGCCGACTTCCGAACCGACCACCAACAATCCGCTGGATGTCAGCGTGTAGCGTAGCGGGCGCAATCCGTTGCGATCAAGCTTCGCGCCCACGGTGCGTCCGTCCGTGAATACCATTGCCGCCGGACCGTCCCACGGCTCCTGCAACGGCGCATGCGCTTCGAGGAAGCGGCGCAAGTCAGGCGTGATCTGAGGATTGGTCTCCCACGCAGGCGGAACCATGGCCAGCATTCCGGCGGCAGGAGTGTAGTTTTGCGCGCAGCAGGAGTTCGAGCCCGTTGTCGAAGCTGGCGGAATCGCTGACGCTCTCTTCGAGCACACGGACGTCGGCGGGCAGCTGAAGCGCCTCCTGCAGCAGGCGTTCCTTGGCGTGCAGCCAGCGACGATTCGCACTGATGGTGTTGATCTCGCCGTTGTGAGCCACGAACCGGAATGGTTGTGCCATCGCCCAACTGGGCTGGGTGTTCGTCGAGTACCGCTGGTGAAAGACGGCAAACGAAGTCTCAAAGCCGGGATCGGCCAGATCGAGGTAAAAAGCCGGAAGCTGATCGGGAGTCAGCAGACCTTTGTAAACCACGGTCCGGGAAGAAAGAGAGCAGAAATATGTTCCCTGCGGCGCTTGTGCTTCGACTTGTTTGCGAAGACGAAACAGGGCGCTTTCGAAATCTTCAGTGGCGCGACCTGGCGCGAAAAAGCACTGGCGGATCACGGGCAGCGTTGCCTGCGCCCTGGGGCCGATGATCGTAGGATCGGTGGGCACCACGCGCCATCCCAGAAATTTAAGGCCGTTCTTCCTGGCCAGCTTCTCGATCGCTGTCCTCGTGCTCGACAAGTGATCCGGCGGTAGGAACGCCATGCCGAGCCCGTATTCTTCTGGAAGAAGGATATGAGCAGCGCGCGCGGCCTCGCGCATGAAGCGGTCGGGAATGGCCATCAACAGTCCGGCCCCGTCGCCGCTGCGCCCGTCGGCGTCGACCCCGCCGCGATGCGCCAGCCGCAACAATGCGGTGAGCGCGCGCTCCACCATTTCGTGCGATGGGGCGGCGCCCAGCCGGGTCACAAAGCCGACACCACAGGCATCGTGGTCCGGTGCGTAGCGCTGATGTGCCATCTGACATTGTTAGCTGGGGTGGCAGTGGAAAGTACAACGCAGAATTTCGATGCGCCGGATGGATTTTTTGGAAGCATTGTGGCGCCCGCCGCGGTGCGAGGGCGAGACGCCCTCGCGACTGCCGGCAAGATGCCGGCGCTACGACTTAGCGCGTCGCGCTCACTGACCCCGCAAACGCCTTGGAGTGAAACTCGATGACCTCGCCCAGGTGCGAAAGAAAGTAGTTCATGTTGTGGCCGCCTGGGTATGGCCGGTACTCGTGCGCGATTCCTTCCGACGTTAGTTGCTTATCAAGCACGGCGGCGCCCTTCTCGAATCCAAAATCGTCGCTCTGCCCGCAGTTGAAGTAAATCGCAGTGTTCTTGAGCGCGGCCTTGTTCTTGCGGGCCAGCATGAAGGGATCGTTTGCCCTCCAATGCGCCACGTTGATCGGATCTCCGATGAGCGGAGCGAACGCGTCCCGGGCATCCTGAGAGCGCTCCTGCGCCAGAGCGTTCAAGTGTTCCGGAGTCTCAAGAATCAGGGCGGCGCTCTGCGCGCTGACCGCCGAGAATAATTCGGGATAGGCAAACGCGAATCGCAGCGCGCCGTAACCGCCCATCGAAATACCCGTAATGCCGCGGGCTTCGCGTCCCGGCAGCACGCGGTATTTTTTCTCGATGTAAGGAATGAACTCGCGCAGGAAGAAATCGCTGTAGCGCTCGCTGCCATCGGCCGAGTTGATGTAGAAGCTCGCGTACCCTTCGGGCGCGACAATCAGGAAATCGCCGATCTTGCCCTGGGCGCGCAGATCTTCAATCAGCGTCCAGCCTCCGCTGCGCGAGAACGACTGCTCGTTATCGCCCAGGCCATGCAAGTAATAAAGGACCGGAAATCGCCGCGGTTGTCCGGATGCATCTTTCTGCTCATAGCTCCCGGGAACCTGCACGCAGTAGTGCACATTGCGCTTGAGAATGTGGCTTTGCAGTGCGCTGCAATCGACGTGGCCCTGCGCACGGGCGAGCGGTGAAAAGAAAGTAACGGCGAGTGCGACGAATCCGAGGAACCAACGCATCTTCAATTTACTCGTAACGCAGCGCCTGCACCGGGTCGAGCCGGGCGGCGCGGGAAGCGGGATAGAGGCCGGAAAGCAGGCTGACAACGATGGAGAATCCGATGGCAACGCCAACCAGCCACCACGGCACGAACCAGATCTGCTCGGGCGCCATGCTCTGCTGCTTGAGATAGATGTTCGTGCCCACGTTGATGACGCGCCCGATCGTCCAGCCCAGGGCCACCCCCAACGCTCCGCCGAACAACCCCATTACGCCGGCTTCGGCGAAAAACAGCTTCTTCACATCGACGTCGCTGGCCCCGATGGCCTTCATAATCCCGATTTCGCGGCGGCGCTCGAGAATCGCCATCACCAGCGTGTTCACAATTCCGATCGAAGCCACGGCCAACGCGAGGCTTCCAAAAACGCCCAGGAAGACATCGACGATCGCAAAGAACTTTCGCAGGCTGCGCGTGGCGTCGAGCATCGAGAAGGTATTGAAGCCCATCTTCTTGATCGCGTCTTCCACGGCTTGGATCTGCGTGGGATTCTTCACGCGCACGCTGACCGTCGAGTAGGTGGGAACGCGGCTGGCCGCCTGCGTCGTGTCGCGCAACGCGGTCGGCTGAATGGCGTGCAGGCTTGCCATCAGATTGAGCGGCAGTAGCACTCGCGCCCGCGCCGCACCACGCATGCTGTCGGGATCGAGATCGGTTACGCCGACAATCTTCAACTGCAGTTCGTGCGACCGGATCGAGTAGGTCGAACTGTCGCCCGCCGCACCGTCGGTCGCCGAGCCCGAGGCGTCGACGCGCTCCGAGTAGCGCATCGTCATTTCTTTGCCGAGAAGCGGCTTCGCGATTTCGGCAAGCGATATCTCGTCCGAGCCGGGCTTCGCTGTCTTTCCCAGCAACTCAGCCGCAAACGATTTCTGCAGGATGACTTCGGGTGCCATGTCGGAAGAAAAGAAGCCGCCCTGCATGCCCTCGAATGCGTCATTGGTTTTGTAAGAGGCCGGAATGCCGGCCACCATGGTGAGGTGCGGCTTGCTGTCGAAGGTGAACGACGTGATGAAACGCAGATCGGGATATGCTTCCACGACGTTCGCCATTTGCGCGATCTTGACGCGCGCGGGTTCGTCAAGAGCCGGGCTCTCAGCCGGAGAGGGGGCGTTGTTATCGTCGTCGCTGCGGTTGAAGTTGCGCAGGTCGCGGCGGGAGGTGACCACCACGGTGTCGAACAGACCGGACTTCACCAGTCTTCGCGTGGCCAGCTGTTGCAATCCGATTCCCAGAGACAACATCGCGACCAGCGACGCGACGCCGACGGAGATTCCGACCGTGGTCAACGAATTCCTCAGGATCGACTCGCGCAGATTGCGCACGGCCAGTTCGGCGAGATCGTAAACTTTCACACCCGGCCTCCCTGCGCAGGAGCAGTTGCCAGGGCGCCGTTCACCTGATCGTCGACCAGTTTGCCGTCGGCAAGAAAAATCAGCCTCTTGGCATACCGTTCCGCCAGCGTGCGCTCGTGCGTGACCATTACCACGGTCATGCCGAGCGACTCGTTGAACTCGCGAATCAAGTTCATGATCTCGATGCCCGTCCGGCTGTCGAGATTGCCAGTCGGCTCATCGGCCAGCAAAAGCTTCGGCCGGTTGATAAGGGCGCGTGCCAGCGCCGTGCGCTGCTGCTCACCGCCTGAGAGTTCGGTCGGGCGATGATCGAGGCGTTTACCCAGGCCGACTCGCTCCAGGGCTTCACGCGCCAGCGAATCGCGGTGGCTGCGGTCGACTTCGGCGAAGCGCAACGGAAGCTCCACGTTCTCGATCACGGTCATCCTCGGAATCAAATTGAAGGACTGAAAAACCATCCCCACGGAATGCAGCCGATGCTGTGCGAGTTCCGCGCGCGACAGCACGGCAAGATCTTTTCCGGCCACGATCACGGCGCCCGAGGTGGGCCGGTCGAGCCCGGCGATCAGGTTCAGCAACGACGACTTGCCCGATCCCGAAGTCCCCAGCAACGCCACAAACTCTCCCGCGGGCACGCGCAGAGAGATTCCATCGACGGCGCGGATCAGGCTCTCGCCCATCACATAGTGGCGGCACACATTCTCGGTGCGGATGGCGGAGCTTGTGGAAGAAGATTCTGGATACGGGTTGGAATTCATTCTGGTCTGGCTACTGGCTTCTGGCTGCTAACTTCTGGCGATCGTCGTGCTTCATCTCACCTCGCCGCGGATCACGCGAATGGCGTCCGGGTCCGAGGGTTCCTTGTTTCCCGTCGCGCCATTGCCGTTCTCCTCAATCGTGTCGCCTTCTCCCGGCGCGAGAAAAAGATTCGTTTCGAGGCCGTGTTGCTTGGTGTAGAGATCATAGTAGCGGCCGCGCAAGTCGTAGAGTTCTTCGTGCGTGCCGCGCTCCACGATGCGCCCCTGCTCCATCACCAGAATCTGGTCGGCCCGCCGGATGGTCGAGAGCCGGTGGGCGATTACGAATGTCGTGCGGCCCTGCATCAGATACGAAAGCCCGTGCTGGATCATTTGTTCCGATTCTGAATCGAGGCTTGAAGTTGCTTCGTCGAGAATCAAGATGCGCGGCTCGGCCAGAATCGCCCGCGCAATCGATATGCGCTGGCGCTGCCCGCCGGAGAGCTTCACGCCGCGCTCGCCGACAATCGTGTCGTACTTCTCTTCGAAGCTTTCTGCAAATTCGTCGACCCGTGCAATCCGGCAGGCGCGCATGATTTCTTCTTCCGTCGCATCGGGGCGGGAAAATGAGACGTTGTCGCGGATCGTTCCATCGAACAGGAACGATTCCTGCAGAACAACACCGAGGCGCGTGCGGTAGGAATCGAGCCGCACCGTGCTCAGGTCGATTCCATCAATGGTCACTCTGCCTTCGGTCGGCACGTGGAACGCCGAGATCAATCCGATGGTCGTCGACTTACCTGAACCTGAAGAACCCACCAGCGCCGTCACCGTGCCCGGTTCCGCCAGGAACGACACGTCGTGCAGCACGACCCGGCTGCCGTCGTAGCTGAAGCTGACGTCTTCGAACTCCACGCTACCAACGATGTCTGTGAGAGTCACGGTGCGTTTCGGATCCTGATCTTCCTGCCGTTCGCGCAGAATTTCCTGCGTGCGCTCAAGTCCAGCGAAGGCCTCAGTGATCTGCGTGCCGATGGCGACCATCTGAATGATTGGCGCCACCAGAAATCCCATGAACAAGGTGTAGGTGAAGAATTGCCCAACTGTGAGGGTGCCCGCGAGAATCTGGTGTGCGCCGACGTACATAATCACCGCGCCGACCACGCCCATCAGCACACTGGCCGACAGGCTCATCAGAGAAGTCGCGGTCAGGGTGCGCATTACGTTTTCGAGTAACCGCCGCACGCCGCCGGCGAACACAGCTTCTTCGCGCTCTTCAGCGTGGTACCCCTTAATCACGCGCACGCCGCCTAACGATTCGGCAAGGCGGCCCGTGACTTCCGCGTTGATCTTGCCGCGCTCGCGGAAGATCGGGCGAATCGTGCTGAACGCCTTGTTGAGCGCGATCGCGAAGCACGCCAGTGCGCCGAAAGCCAGTGCCGTCATGAGCGCGCTGATCCGGAACAACACCACCAACGCGATAATTGAGGTGAGAAGTCCGCCCGCCAGCTCGACTAATCCTGTGCCCAGCAGGTTGCGCACGCCTTCGACGTCGCTCATGATGCGCGAAACCAGGTTGCCCGTTTTATTTGCGTCGTAGAAAGAAACCGGCAGGCGCGAAATGTGCCGCTGCACTTTCTCGCGCAGTTCGGTGATGAGCCGCTGCGCCGCCTTCGACAGAAGCTGGGTCAGCGAGAACGACGTAATGCCCTGAATCACGGTCGCGCCCAACACGGCGAGCACGATGGGCTTCAGCAATGCGACATGGTGCTTGGCAATGACGCTGTCGATGAGGTAACGCGTGGAATAAGGGAGGACGAGCCCGGACACACGGTTAATCGCCATCAACAGGAAGCCAAGGGCCAGCAGCTTCTTGCGCGGCCGCATCAGGTCGAACACGATGGGAGCCACGGCCCTCAACCGCTCCGCCGTCAAAGGCGGCTTCGTGGCGCTTCCGCGCCCAGCTTTGTGTGGCGTCCGCTCGGCAAACCTTTGAGGCGACTTCACCATGTGGTTAGACATAACAAACCGCTGGAAAGCTTCATTTTATGTGGCTTGCGTGAGGGTCGACGGGATATCGTATGTGGACTCAAACTGCCTGCCCGGCGCAGAATCCCGAGGCCCAGGCCCATTGAAAATTGAATCCGCCCAGGTGGCCGGTCACGTCGACCACCTCTCCGACAAAGTAAAGACCCGGAACGCGCCGGCATTCCATGGTCTTGGCCGACAATTCATCCGTGTCCACGCCGCCGGCGGTGACTTCCGCCTTCTCGTAGCCTTCGGTGCCGGCAGGCGCAATCGACCACCGATGCGAACTGCGCTCGAGTTCCGCCAGCGAATGATTCGTCCAGTCTTTCGGTGGATGCGTCTCGAGCCAGCGATCCGCCAACCGCTGCGGCAGCAGAACGCGCAGGGCTTGTTTCGCCGACGGACAGATCGCGTCTGGACGCTTGACGCTCGACAACGCAGTGATCCAGTCTTGCGCGGGTGCGAGATCGACCACGATCGCGTGCCCTTCTTGCCAGTACGACGAAATCTGCAGGATCGCCGGACCGCTAAGCCCGCGGTGCGTAAACAACATCTTCTCCGTGAACTCCTGCGAGTCGCATGAAACGCGGACCTCCGTCGAGACGCCTGCCAGTTCGCCATATGCTTTGCGGTCTGCGGCATGAAATAGCAGGGGCACCAGTGCGGGGCGGCAAGGCTTCACGCGAATTCCGAACTGCCGCGCCAATTCGTAGCCGAATGCAGTCGCGCCGATTTTGGGAATCGACAATCCGCCCGTCGCAACCACCAACGCACCTGCATGGAATTCGTGTTCGCCTGCCAGAATCACGAAGTCTGCATCCTGCCGAATCTCCCGCACCGACGCGCCAACCACGATGCGCACTCCAGCACGACGGCACTCCTCCTCGAGCATCGAAACGATCTCACGTGCCGAGCCGTCGCAGAACAATTGGCCCTTATGTTTCTCGTGATAGCGAATGCCGTGCTTCTCCACCAGCGTGATGAAGTCGGCCGGGGTGTAGCGCGCCAGAGCTGATTTGCAGAAATGTGGATTCGACGACAGAAAGTTCTCCGGCTGGCAATGCAGGTTGGTGAAGTTGCAGCGGCCGCCGCCCGAGATCAGTATCTTTTTCCCCACGCGATCGGCGCGCTCCAGCACGAGCACTCGACGGCCGCGCTTGCCGGCCTCGATCGCGCACATCAGGCCGGCGGCGCCTGCTCCTAAAACGATGGCGTCGAACTTTTCGCTGATGTGCAAGCGCGACGAGTCTCCCGTCGGAATGCTAGCCGACTTTGAGGTTTGGTTCGCAGCGAATATTCAAGGGCGGGGGTTGAGATTCTTGCTCATCATGCACCGCGGCGAGGGCAAGATGCCCTCGCGACTGCCGGCGGGACGCCGGCGCTACAAATGAAGACCGGGTGCCAGCGCGTAAAAAAGAAGGCCAGCTTCTACGCTGGCCTTCAGGCATCAGGATTGAGGATTGTTTACTGTGGCTGCGAGCTGTCTTTCTTCATCGAGCCCTTGTCGCCCTTGAGCATCTTCACAGAGCTGACCTGGATCTGGTTGGTGCTGGCATCCGCGCTGCCCTTCAGCTCGACGTGGTGGCCTTCGTGGCCCTTCACGGCGTCGGGGTTGGCGATCGTCCAGCTCTTGCCGTCATCGCCCACCAGGGTCTTGCCGTCCTGGCTGACTGTGCCCTTTACGTTGCCGCCCTTGCTGGAGGGCTGACCCATCGTGTCATTACCTTGGCTGGCGCCGGTCTGGCTGGCACCGGGCTGCTGCGAAGACTGACTGCCGGCGGGAGCTGCGGGATCTTGCGCTAGGGCAATCACCGGCAGCGCCAGAATGAAAGCGAGTGATACGACTAACAACGTCTTCATACGGTATTTCCTCCGAGTACTTTTTGGTTTTGAATTTTTAAATTGACTGCTTGGCCCACGATGCTGAAAACCTGCTTAGCCGGCCTTGCGCCTGAGTTCTTTTTCGCGTTCTGCCTGCGAAACTTCTGCTCCCGTCGGCGGATTCCAGCCGGCGATCTGCTTCTCGGCTTCTTCCTTGGCGATTCCGTATCGCTCCTGGATTTTGCCTACCAGCTTTTCGCGCTCACCACCGATGACGTCAAGATCGTCATCGGTGAGCTTGCCCCACTGCTTGCGGACAGAGCCCTTGATCTGCGTCCACTGTCCTTTTGCCTGATCCCAATTCATTGGCACTGCCTCCTGGTGATCACAAACATAAAAATCAAAGGGCGCGCAAGCATCTACTGATTTCTGGTCGTCTTGCATGAACGTACGCCTGCTGTGTCGCGGATCGTCTCCGGTAGATTCTGTAGAACGCTGATCAAGAACCTTAGGGAGATTGCGGTGGATGAGAAGTGCTGTGTTTTGAGTGGGCTAGGCGGTGGCTGCCGTCAGTTCGTCAGCGCACGGATTTGGGGGAGGCCCCAAAGGGCATGGTGCGAACAATTCCGGATCCTTCTTTCACGTATACGACCTGGTTAGGCTTCACATCTTTTAGGGTGTCGATTTGTCCGCTGGGCCAGCGGATCTCGAGGAGATCCACTTTGTCGGCCTTGCCGAGACCGAAGTGCACGCGCAGATCGTTCTGCGAGAAATAGCCCCCGCCGCTGCGCACTTCGTCGATCTGTTCGTGCGGCTTGGCTTCTCCCGCCACTTTCGTGACGCATTTCAACCGCGCTCCAATGCCGCTGCGATTGGACTTCGTTCCGATGGTGCGCACCTTGATCCAATTGTTGCCCGTCCGCAGATCACAACGCAGAAGCTGGGGATACCCGTTTACGGTGTTGACCACGACGTCGAGATCGCCATCGTTGTCGAAGTCGCCGAAGGCGCATCCTCGCGACGCGACCGGTTCTGAAATTCCTGCGCCCGCATTCAGCGATACGTCTTCGAACCGGCCATTGCGCAAATTGCGGTAAAGCAATTTCCTCTGCGCGTATCCAGCTTCGGTCTTCAGTTGCTCGACTTCTGGATATACGTGTCCGTTGCAAATAAGGATGTCGGCCCAGCCGTCGTTATCCATATCGAAGAAGCCGCATCCCCAGCCGAGGTACTGCGTATGCAGGCCCAGTCCCGCGGTGAATGTTGTGTCCTCAAAGTTGGCGCCGCCCTGGTTGTGATAGAGCGACGGCGTGTCGCCGGCGAAGTTCGTCTTGACGATGTCGAGATTGCCGTCGAGGTCGTAGTCCGCCGCCGAAACGCCCATCCCGGCCTGCGGCTTGCCATCAGGGCTCAACGCGCACCCCGACTCGAGGGCGATGTCGACGAACTTTCCGTCCTTCTTATTCTGATAAAGCGCGCTGGCGGTGGAATCGTTGGCGACGTAGATATCGGGCCATCCGTCGTTGTCGAAGTCAGCGGTGAGTACGCCCAATCCGTAGGTTCCGTTTGCAGAAAAAATTCCGGCGGCTTCGGAGACATCCTTGAACGTGCCGTCCCCGTTGTTGTGATAAAGGATGTTTTTCCCGCCCTTCAATCCGGGAGGACCGCACGCGACCATCACTGCCTTGTACAGGCACGGACCCGACTCCGGCACCGGTGCGGTCGCCAGATCCATATCGATGTAGTTCGCGACGAAGAGATCGAGCTTGCCGTCACGGTCGTAGTCGACGAACGCGCAGCCCGTGTTCCAGCGCTTGCCGTTGCCCGCGACTCCGGCCTTTTCGCTGACATCGGTAAATGTGCCGTCGCCGTTGTTGTGGAAGAGCACGTTCTTGCCGAAGTAGGAGACGAACAGGTCTTCGTATCCGTCGTTGTCGTAGTCGCCGATGCAGACGCCCTGCCCCCAACCCGAACGCGCGACTCCGGCCTTCGCGGTCACGTCGGTGAACGTTCCGTCGCGATTGTTCTTGAACAGGTGCGAGGTCGGCTCCTCGCCCTTGGGAAATCCTTCGAGGCGTGAGCCGTTCACCAGGAAAATATCGAGCCAGCCGTCGTTGTCGTAGTCGTAGAAGGCGACTCCGCAGCCGGTGGTTTCGAGTAGATATTTGTTCTTGTGCTCGCCGCCGAAGATGGTCTTCGCATTAAGCCCCGACTCTTTGGCAACGTTGATGAAGCTCAGCCCAAGGTCAGCAGATTTTTCGACAGGCTTACTCTCCGTGGTTTGCGCCCAGGAGTTCCGCGGCCAGGCCATCTGCAGCACGCCCTCCAGCGGCAGGACCAGCACAGAACGGCTCAGGGAGCGCAGAAACGAACGTCGGGAGGGGCGCAAAACGCTGGTACCTTCCTGGACAAGCGAGTGCTAGAATTCGATCTTACTTTATTGAGAAGGCTGCGCCGTTGGCAAGTTGGGTGGGCGCGCCCCCCGTTATGGGTTGCATGCGATAGCAGTTCGCACACGATGCCATTGTCCCAGCACCCTCGCTTTCACTACGCCCGTTCCAGCCTGAAGAAGTTCTTAGCAGTCGCTCTGTTTCTTTGCGCGGCTGTCGCGTCTGCTCAAGAGCGCTCGCTCGAACTTTCACGCACCGATCGTCCCTGGGAATTTCTTACCGCCGTCGGCACGCGCGCCGGACTTTTCGGCGACGAATCCGGAAAAATGGAAGCCTGGGTCTATCCGCTAAAGCTGTTTCGGAACTTTCACGTGCAGTTTGAGGTCGGCGGAAGAATTCTACCGGCGGAATCATTGGCTCGAACTGTGACAACACGCCCAGAATCCTCCTCCATTCTTTATGCCGGCGACACATTCACTGTGAGAGAAACGTTCTTTGTTCCAGTGCAGGAACCGGGCGCGGTGATCACCTTCGAGATTACCACCGAGAATCCGCTGAATATCCGCGTGGCCTTCGACCGCGACTTCCAGTTGGAGTGGCCCGCCGCGCTGGGCGCAACCTACGCCAATTGGGACGCGACCCTGCACGCCTTCACTTTCGGCGAGGAACAAAAGAAGTACGCTGCCTTGGTCGGCTCTCCCACTGCCACCAACGAACATCTCGAATATCAGGACAACTACTCCTCTTCGAACGAAGACTCCTTCGATCTGGGCGTGACCAGCCGCAAGTCCGACAGTCGCATAGTCATTCTCTCGGCTTCCGTCCATGGCGCAGCCGAAGCGCAGAAGACGTATCAGCAACTGATCGACAGACTACGCGCAACTGCTCGGCGAGGCGGCCGCCTACTACCGCTCCTACCTGGCGCGCACCGTGAGCGTCGAATTGCCGGACGCGCAACTCCAGCAGGCCTACGACTGGTCGCGCATCAGCGTGCTGCAAGGCTTCGTCAACAATCCGTTTCTCGGCACCGGCATGATCGCGGGCTATCGCACATCGGGCACGAGCCAGCGGCCGGGCTTCGCCTGGTTCTTCGGCCGCGATTCCATGTGGACCGCCCTCGCGCTCGATGCGGAAGGAGATTTCTCCACCACCCGCACTGCGCTCGAGTTCCTCACCAAGTTCCAGCGCGACGACGGAAAAATTCCCCACGAGATCGCGCAAACCGCAAGCCTGGTCGATTGGTTCAAGGGATATCCCTACGCATACGCTTCGGCCGACGCCACTCCGCTCTACATCATTGCGATGAACGACTACGCGAACGAAAGCGGGGACCTCGAGTTCGTACGCACCAAGTGGGACAGCCTGTGGAAGGCTTATCAGTTTCTGCATTCGACATACGATCCGCAAGGCCTGCCGCAGAACTTCGGCATCGGTCACGGATGGGTGGAAGGCGGCCCGCTGCTGCCCGTACGGGGCGAGCTCTACCAGAGCGCAGTCGGGGCCGCCGCGCTGCACAGCCTCGCGAACATCGCTCACCTGATCGGCAAGCAAGAGGAAGAACCCAAGCTGACGCAGGAATCCGAGGATCTCGAGAAGCTGATCAACAAGATCTTCTGGCTGGCCGACAAGAAGCGCTACGCCTTCGCGCTGGACCAATCGGGCAAGCCGGTCGACGAACCCAGCGTGCTCGCCACCGTTCCCATGTGGTTTGGCCTGCTGCGCGAGGAACAGGCACAGCCCATGATCAGCGAACTGGCCGCGCCCGAGCATCAGGCCGACTGGGGCATGCGCATCATCGCATCCACGGCTTCCCGCTACAGCGGCGGCGGCTATCACTACGGCTCGGTGTGGCCGCTGTTCACCGGATGGGCTTCGGTCGGCGAGTATCAATATCATCGCGACCTGCCCGCGTACGGAAATCTGCGTGCCAATGCCCTGCTCGCGCTCGATGGCTCGCTCGGCCATGTCACAGAAGTTTTATCTGGCGACCAGTATCAGCCACTCTCGACGAGTTCTCCGCACCAGATCTGGTCGGCGGCGATGGTGATCAGCCCGCTGCTGCGGGGAATGTTCGGCCTTTCGAGCGACGCCAATACTCATGTGCTGACTTTTGCGCCGCACGTCCCAGCGGACTGGCCCACCTTCGCGGTGAAGAACGTCCACGTTGGATCCTGCGTGGTGGACCTCCGCTACCATCGCACCGAAGAGGCGATCAGTCTCGACGCCGACCGCAGTGGCACGGGCGATTGCTCGCTGGAATTCTCTCCTTCGCTTGCACTTGGTGCCGAAGTCATTCAGGTCGAGATGAATGGACACCTGATCGCGAATCGGGTGACCAAGAGTCCGGCCGACCAGCACCTGAATGTCAAATTTCCCTTGGCGAAGGGATCGAACAAACTTCACATCACGGTCCTGAACGATTTCGGCGTGAGCATCGCAACTTCGCTTCCCGCCTTAGGCACGAAGAGCCGCGGCCTGCGCGTTCTTTCCGAAACCTGGAGCACCAACCACGACCGGCTCGAACTCGATGTCGCCGGAGCCAAGAGCATGGTCTACGATCTCGGCGTGTGGAGTGCCGGGCAACTGAGCCAGGTAGAAGGCGCGGACTGGACGAAAGGCGCGGCCGGACGCGGACAGGTGCATCTCCACATGCCTGCCGGCGACGCGGATGAGTACGCGCGCGCCAAAATCATTTTTCATTTCACGGCCAAGGCTGCCACCGATCACACCAAGGCCAACTGACAAATAAGACGGCGATGGTCGCCGCAATCGATTCTCAACACGAAGCATTAATCGCGAGGGAAAAACAGCATGCGGAAAATTTCAGTCACGGCAATCCTGATCCTGATCGCAACCGTGGCGTCCCCTTGGGCAGCGGCGCAGAAGAAGTCGGTCGACGCCGAGGGCCACGAGTGGTGGCAGCACGCCGTGTTCTACGAGATCTATCCGCGCAGTTTCGCCGACAGCAACAATGACGGCATCGGCGATCTCAAGGGCATCACTTCGAAGATGAGCTACCTGCACGATCTCGGCGTCGACGCCATCTGGATCACGCCCTGCTATCCCTCGCCGCAGGTCGACTTCGGCTACGACGTCTCCGACTACGAGAACATCGATCCCATGTACGGCACGCTCGCCGACTTCGATCACATGGTCGCCGAAGGCAAGAAGCATGGCGTCCGCATCATTCTGGACTTCGTCATCAACCACACCTCCGACCAGCACCCGTGGTTTATCGATTCGAAGTCGTCGAAGACGAATCGCGCATCGCGACTGGTATATCTGGCGCGACGGCAAAGGCCCGGCAACCAGCCGCCCAACAACTGGATCTCCGACTTCGGCGGCTCGGCATGGAAGTTCGATCCCGACGACCAACCAGTACTACTACCACTACTTCTACGCCGAGCAGCCCGACCTGAACTGGCGCAATCCCGCGGTCGAGAAAGCCATGTTCGATGTGACGCGCTGGTGGTACAAGCGCGGCGTCGCCGGCTTCCGGCTCGATGCCGTCGACACGCTGTTCGAAGATCCCGACCTCCGCGACAATCCCGGTTCTTCCTGGCACCAACCAAGTACGGCGATCCGAACACGGAGCACAAATACAACGCAAAATTGCCCGAGGTCCACGACGTTCTGCAGAAACTGCGCAAAGTGGCCGACGAATCGAATGCCGTGCTGATCGGCGAGACCTGGACCAAGGACATCGACGAGCTCAAGCAGTACTACGGCGGCAGAGACAACGAACTGCAGATGCCGATGGACTTCATGTTCACGACGCGTCAACAAGCTCGATCCGCGCCGAATTCCGCCGCCAGATCGCGGCCGTCGACTCCGTCCGGCGGCTGGCCCGTCTTTGTCATCAGCAATCACGACATCGTCCGTTCCTACAACCGCTACGGCGACGGCAAGCACAATGACGACATCGCCAAGCTGATGGCCGCGCTTCTATCTGACGCTGCGCGGCACGCCGATCATGTATTACGGCGAAGAGATCGGGATGGAGAACAACGATCCCAAGCGCAAGGAAGACGTGAAAGATCCCGATCGGCCGCACCGGCTGGCCGAAAGAAATCGGCCGCGACGGCGAACGCACTCCCATGCAGTGGAACGACAGCAGCGAACGCCGGATTCAGCACGCACGATCCGTGGCTGCCCGTTCCCGCCGAGCTACAAGACGCACAACGTCGCCACCGAATCGAAAGATCCGAATTCCGTTCTGGAGTTCTACAGAAAAGTGCTGGCGCTGCGCCACACGAACCCGGCACTGCTCGAAGGCAACTACACCGCCCTGAACGAAGACGACCCCAACGTGATCTCGTACCTGCGCACCTACAAAGGAAAATCCGTGCTGGTAGCGCTCAACATGTCGACATCGCCGCAGAAGCCGACGTTCAAGTTACCGGACAGCACGGCGAAGCTGAAGAGCCTGGTCTCAACGCAAGGCGCAGCCAGCAACGGAACGGAAGTCTCTCTACCGCCGCTAGGAGTCCTGATCGCAGAAGTTCAGTAGTGCGGATGTGATCTCTTGCACGCCACTCCCGTGTGGGGCGGACACTCCTGTCCGCCGCCTTTGACTTTGTCTGTGTGAGCGTGGGCGCCCTCGCCCGCGGCTGTTGGCGTTGCCACTGGCGTGAGCGTCCGCACGTGCTCTAAGTCTTGCGCTTAGCATGCCCGAGGAGACCACACGAACTCCCTCCCGCCGAAAATCGATCTGATCACTCCACATTCCCTTTCGTTTCCATCTCTCGTGATCTATCCTTTCCCCCTTATGAAAATCGATCTTCCAAAGCGCCCGCGGGCCTCGAAGCCTGCGCACACAGTCTTGGCTGCACTCCTTCTCCTGTGCCTCACCCCGGCCTTCGCCCGCGATCCTCAGCCAGCCTCGAACCCGGCCCTCGACCCGATCCTCAAGTACATCGCCACCGGCTGGGACACGCTCACCCGATCCATGACCGACTGCAACACCGTGGTCGATCCCAAGCTGGCCGAAGAGTCGATCCTCTATCTTGCCCGCAGGCTTGTCGACACCCGACTCGGTCCGCGAAATGCAGGAGCGCTGCCACATCAAGGTCGAGCACCTGCCCGCAGCCATCACGGGCCCGGGACAAGTCTCCACCAACATCACGCCGCCCGGCCTTCTCTATCTGCCGAACAAGTACGTCGTCCCGGGCGGCCGCTTCAACGAGATGTATGGCTGGGACACGCTACTTCATCGTGCGCGGACTGGTCGAAGACAAGCGACTCGATCTGGCGCGCGGCATCATCGAGAACTTCTTCTTCGAGATCGAGCACTACGGCACGGTGCTGAATGCCAACCGCACCTACTTCCTGACGCGCTCGCAGCCGCCGTTTCTGACGTCGATGATCCTGTCGGTCTACGAAGCCGAGAAGGCCGCCGGCAAAGACGATCGCGAACTCCTCGAACAGGGCTACAAGTGGGCGAGCAAAGACTACGAGATGTGGAACCGCGACCCGCATCTCGCGGGCGACACCGGCCTCTCGCGCTATTTCGATTTCGGCAACGGACCCGCCCCGGAAAGCCTGAAGGACGAGACCGACGCCTATCGCCGCGTTGCCGGATACTTCCTGCTCAACGCGCAGGGCCGCAACTACATCACCGAGGTCGACGAGCCGCAGGACGCGCAGAGTCCCGAAGACCAGCGCAAGGCCGCGGCGCGTATCTCGGCGCGCGCTACTCCGTGCAGGTCTGCAACGCGCAGCGCACCATGGCGAAGGCCGATTGCGATCCATCGCGCGACATCTTCCTCACCGCCGACTACTACAAAGGCGACCGCGCCATGCGCGAGTCCGGCTTCGACATATCGTTTCGCTTCGGGCCGTACGGCGCGGGCACGCATCACTTCGCGCCCGGTCTGCCTGAACAGCCTGCTCTACAAAACGGAAAAAGATCTCGAGCAGATCGCCGAGAATTCTCGGCCGCCGCGAGGACGCAAAGCGCTGGGCCGACCGTGCCGCGCAACGCGCGGAGCGTGTGCAGAAGCTTCTGTGGGACGCGCAGAAAGGCATGTACTTCGACTACAACCTCGATACCTCGGCGCGCTCCACCTACCACTACATCACGACGTTCTATCCATTGTGGGCGGGCATCGCGACCAAAGAGCAGGCCGAGGCCCTGCGCAAGAACTTGCGGATATTCGAGCATCCAGGCGGCCTGGCCATGAGCGACGTCGACGCGGGCGTGCAGTGGGATCTGCCGTACGGCTGGGCGCCCACCCAACTGATCGCGATCGAGGGCTTGCGGAAGTACGGCTTCAATGAGGATGCCGATCGCACGTCCTACGAGTTTCTATCGAACATCGCGCGAAAACTTCCGCCACGACGGCACCATCCGCGAGAAATACAACGTGGTCACGCGCTCGTCCGAAGCCAAGGTGGCCACCGGCTACCAGATCAACGTAGTCGGCTTCGGCTGGACCAACGCCGCCTTCCTGGTCCTGCTGCACAAATTGCCGGCAGAGATGGTGACGCGCCTGGCGAACGAGCAGACGCACTCCCGCAAAGAGTCAGTGAGAAGTAAAGGTTGGTTAACCGCTGATCGACGAACGGAAGGTCCAGCCGCGGACGGCGAAATTGAATAGCCCAGGGCGTCAGCCTTGGGTAACCCATCAACATCGCAAGCCCCGGGAGGGGCGAAATCCGCGCGCAGCGGGCGAGAGCCCCAGCGCAGATCGTACGCCCGCTGCTCGAGGATGCCGCCTCTCCGAGGCTCAAGAGCGCAAGGCCTACGACGCTGAAGCACCCGACACCTAACGCCTAAGACCCAACACCTAACACCCAAACGCCAACGACCTAACACCCGGCTTCTACTCCGGCTTCCCCGGCGCATCCTGCAACTCCTGCGCAAGCTTCCGCTCCCGCTCCGCATCCGCGGTCTTCCCCATGTCCTGATACGCCTGCCCCAACAAATGATGCGCCACGGAATTATTCGGATCGACGCTCAGCGCGTGCTGCAAAGCCCGCGCCGCCAATTCCGCCTCGCCTTTTTTCTCGAGCACCTTGCCCAGCAGAATATAAGCGCCAGTCGACGTCGAATCGAGCCAGATCGACCGCTGCAACAAACGCTCCGCTTCGTCGAACTTCTGCACCCGCGAATAAGCGTCCGCCAGTTTGTAGTACGTTTCGCGTGTCCCGGATTCAATTTCAACTCTGCCTCGAAATCGGCAATCGCCTCCGGGATCCTTGATTTGTACAGGTGCAACTCGCCTAGAAAGAAATGTGCCAGCGGCAACTTCGGGTCGAGCTCAATCGCCTTGCGCGCATACTCCTCGGCAATCGGATCGAATTCCTGCCGCAACAGCATCCGCGCCGTGAACAGGTACGCCGCCGCCGAATCCGCAGGCACGTCAAACATGCGCGCAAACGCCACCCGCGCCTTCGGATAATCCTTGGTCTGGATATAGCAAACACCCAGAATGTACGACGCATCCACATTGGCCCGCGGATACCATCCCTGCACCTTCTCGAGCAGCGGAATCGCGTCCGCCGGCCGCCCCGCCAGGTAGTTTGACAACCCGAGCAACTGCAGCGCTTCCTTGTCCGCGGGATCTTCCTGCGTCGCCTTTTTGAACGCGTCGATCGCCTTCAGATAGTCCCCGGCCTTGTAGTACGTGATGCCCAGCTCATGGGCCAGCCCGAGCAGATTCGGATTCTCGACCCCAAGCCGCTGCAGCTCAGCAATGGCCTCAGAGCTCTTCCCCTGCTGCACCAGCTTCCGAGCCCCAGCAAACACCGAATCCGCAGCCTGCGAGGGCGCAGAAGGCAACGGCGAGGCATCCTGGGAAGGGGTTGAACCCTGCTGCGCCGATAGCGAAAGGGCAAGGAAGAGACCGAGGATAAGAGCAGGGATGTTCACAATCTTCGCGGACCTCTGGACGGAAATTAGAACACAGCGGGCGTGCTCTTCACCGTCCGTGAAAGTAAATGCCGCTCTCTCCAAGGTCCGTCCCAGCAATGAAAAAAAGGGAGCCCGATTGGGCTCCCTCTATACAAGCCTTGCAGTTTTTAGAACTCGAAGCGCAGGGCAAACTCTAGTTCACGCATGTGGGTTCCGCCCTCCAACCCAGTGATTTTTCCGTTGTTGCCGCCCTGACAATCAATGCAACCGTTTGCACCGTTGTTTTGGCTGAACGCATACACCGGGTGATTGAAGATATTGAAGGCGTTCATGAGGAACTTCGCCTTCACCCGCTCGGTCATTGCGAAAGACTTGCTCACCGACAAGTCGGAATAGAAGCCCCTAGGCCCATTGTAGGTATTGCGTCCAACATCGCCGATGGAGCCGCAGTTGGGAAGACTAAACGGGCCAGCCCCCGGGCGCTGCAGTGTACAGGTATCGGTACCAACCGGTACCGAATTCGGGTCGATAGCAAGTGAGGCTACCGGGGTGAAGAACGTCCGAGTGTGGTTCACCGGGTCAAGCGAACCGACACTGGTGCTGAGCTTTTTGCTGGTCGAGTTCGGGCGGCATGGCCCAGTGTCGCTGATGGAACCGCACTCGCCGATGCTTGGCGTCCACGGCAGACCGCTGCTCCAATTCGTGGTATTGCTGATCTGCCAGCCCCCAATAAGGTAGTCCATGAATCTGCTGGCATCGCCCTTGTACTTCTTTCCGCGGCCGAAAGGCAGTTCGTAAATCGGGCTGAAGACGAACACCTGGTCGCGATTGAAGTCGACGCGTCCCCAGGAATACTGATGGCTTACGGCGTAATAGTTGTCCTGGGGGTAGCCGAACGCCTTCGAGAACGTGTAATGGGACAGGAACTGCAATCCGTTCGCGAAGCGTTTGTCGACTTTTACCTCCAAAGCGTTGTAGGTGCTGGCCGCATCGTTCCCGTAGTAGTTGCTCAAAGAAAACGGGATTCGCGGGTAGAGTGGCCGGCGTTGATTCTGCGAAACGAAGGCGTTGAATGACGCCGACGCCGCACCGCACACTCCTGGAGTCGTCGAGGTCGGATTTGGGGTTGCACCTAGGGGGCAGGGATTGTTGGGGTCTGGTTTGCCATTCGGACCAATAATGAAGGCCTTCGTGACTGTGGTTCCGTCGCCTACCCTTGCCGGGTTGATGTCGTAGTTTGGCCCATTGCCAACAAATCCGTGCGTTCCCTTGCTGCCAACGTATGCGACTTCGAGCGACATCGTGTTGCTCAATTGGCGCTGAACCGTGATGTTCCACGCGTCCACCGTGGGCAAAGCCTGTCGGACGGGACGGATGTGGGTGCCGGAATATTGTGAGATCAGTTGGATATTTCCGTTGGCCGGAATCGCCGGGAAGGTCGTGGGCCCTGCCGGATCGATGTCTGGGCTGGCGTTCGGTCCGTCCGTAAGACTGAAAAGTTGAACCAGATTGGCGGAACAAGGCGTCGCAGCCGTGCAATTTGGGTTCGGCACCCGTCGCGTCCGTGAACGTGCTGGCATCGTAGTTCTGCTTCAACAGAACCGGCAGGTTTTGCGTGACCGTGTGTCCAAAGTTCGATCCGAACACACCGATGTCATAGCTGCGCCCGTAGCCCATGCGAACGACAGTCTTTGGCGTCGCTTGGTATGCGATACCAAGGCGAGGAGCGAACGCTTTCAGATTATTTTTGACGCTTCCGCTTAAACTGTAACCGCCAACACCTGCGACACGGATGCCGCCTGTGCCGCCGTTGTCCTCGATGTTAGCGAAACCACCGTGGGCTTTTCCGTTTACGGTTTCAGGGAAATAGATCTCCCAGCGCAAGCCATAGTTGATGGTCAGCTTGGAGGTAGCCCGCCAAGTGTCCTGACCGTAGAAGAACCAGCGCTTTTGTCTTTCAGCAGCGTTGTTGGCGCCTGCGATGTTCGGATTATTGACGTAGCGGGCAAACGAGGTCACATCGCCAAGCAGGAACGTCGCGAGGTCCAGACCTCCATTGCCGCCGTTCGAGGTTCCTTCGGGGCTGAAATTGTACTCGCCGGTTCGATTGTTATCGCTGGGAATTCGCAAGTTCATCGCGTACCGGATGTCGGCGCCAAACTTGATCTGATGGTTCCCTTTCACATGCGTCCAGTTGTTCACGAACTGGAATTGCTGCTCGCTTTCGGTCAGGGGACAATTGCAACGCGCTACACCCAAACCGTCGCCGAAGCTGGAGACCACCAATCCATTGCCACCTTGATTAGGAGCACCATTAAAACCGCTCAGAGGGGCCTTACCCAATTGGAAAGAACCCAGGCCCGCGGTCTTCGGGTCATCGGTGTTCGCCCCCGGAATTCCGAAGTCGGTCATCGGAGTGCCACCGTCAGGCTTGCTGGTGGTCGGGTTGTACTTGAAGTATCCGAAGCGGAAGTCGGTCAGCCAGTTGTTCGTGACGGTTTTGTTAAACCCAGTCGCCAAGCTGTAGTTGTGAGTCTTCGAGCTTCCGGAGAGCCCGGGAGCATCACTGGTTCCTCCGTTGCCGGGACCGCCCAAGGGACCCAACAGACCTGTACCTGAGATCGTGTAGTAGGAAAGGCTGAAGCGTCCAAAGAAGTTCAAGGTCTGGCTTGCACTGTAGTCGATACGAGTATCGAAGCCATTTGACTTGAAGGGACCCGATCCAGCCCCCACAAAGTTATTCTGGACTGGAGCTCCAACGCCTGGATCAGGGAACAATGCGAGAATTTTTGCTGCCGGGCCTGAAATCCTGCTAATTGGAATCTGGTTGTTCGCAAATGCAGTTCGTCCGGACCCGGTTTGCAGGTTACCGGTCAGCGGATCGTAAACTTGCCCGCCTCCGGATACGCCCGCAGCGGTCGTCAGGTATTCGCTGAGATCGCAGAACCCATTCGGATCTGTATTGATGGTGGGATCACAAGACGTAAGAGCTGTATGCGTCGGGACCGTGAACAGTCCGCTCACACCATTGCTCTGCCGAGTTCCTTGGTAATCGCCAAAGAAGAACAATTTGTCTTTGATGATCGCCCCGCCGATTGTGCCGCCGAACTGAGCCCAACGGGACGGAGGCAAGAGGCGTCCGGTCACCTTATCCGGCGCGCTTTGTGAGAATGGATCGCGGGCCTGCGTCCAATCAGAACGGCGATAAAAAAAGCCGGTCCCGTGTACGCTATTGCTGCCTGACTTGGTCTGCGCTGTCACCAAGCTGGCCACGGCTTTGCCAAATTCGGCGTCGTAGTTCGCGAGGGCCACTTTGGCTTCTGTGACTCCGTCGAGATTTGGGTTCACCACGATGATGCCGAGAATCGGGATCTTGATTGTCTGTTCCGTCGAGTTCGAATCCTGTCCCGCTGAAGTGCTGGCCCTGACTGAAGATCTGATATCCCTGCTGCGGGTTCTCAGTGGCGGCGTGGCTCCAGCCAACAATCTTCTGCGAGCCGGGGGCCATCAATTGCAATTCCGTAAAGTTGCGATTGAGGATTGGGACTTCTACAACCGCTCGTTCATTGAAAGTGACCGCGACGTCAGCGCGGTCTGTCTTCAGTTGCGGAGCTTCGGCCGTTACTTCGACCGTCTCAGTCGTGCCGCCCACTTGGAATTGAAGGTCCACGCGCGCACCGGCGTCAGCTTGCACGATGACGTCTTTCTGCTCGCTGATCTTGAATCCGGCGTTCTCGACCTTCACCGTGTACAGATCCGGCACAAGGTGTGTCACCGAATAGTTTCCGTCTGCGTTCGTGGTGGCTGTGTCTTCGCCGCCCTTGCGTTGGTTCGTTACTGTTACTTTCGCCCCGGCGACCGCCGCGCCCTGCGGATCCGTCACCGTTCCCAGGATGCTTCCGTAAACCGCCTGCGCAAATGCAGCGGTCGGCATGAGCATGCTCACGCTCACCAGCATCACTGCCATTCCCATCCAGAACTTCGTCTTCATCGAACTCCTCCGCGTGGACAACCGTTGAACACAGACCTTGCCCGATTTGGGCTTACTTGTTAGAGAGAACTTGTGGTGGAAATCTAAAATACCCCGCTGTTGCCATTCTCGCTAGTAGAAAAATACTATTCACACTTTCACACTGCTGTGACCTACCTCACAGGTAGCTCGATTTTTCAGCAGTTCACGGGGATTGGTAAGTTTTGACCCAACGTCAATCTATACATCTATGACATTTGGGAATTGCAGCTTCGCCGAACTATGAAAAGCAGAATCTTTCTTCCAATTCTAGAAACAGCGACTGAGTGTTGATTGCTCATCGCGTCCCCACTAAGCATGCGATTCGCAACTCTACCGAGATTAAAACCGTTCTCCCGGATGCCCCCACACAAGAACATTCGGTTAGAGAATTTTGGAGCCGATTACATTGGACGTCTCCTCGTCGGAATCAAAGTTTCGACAGGTCTGATACGGTTACAGGCCCAAAGTGGCCGCTGTTGCACATGGATGGCTGCATTGTTACGCTTGTTACATGGGCGTGACAGTATCGGGTCTCGATCGCGCGCAATTTGCCGCCGCAATTGACCGATTGGCGGGTAGCCGCGTCCTTCACGGGTCAGAATCGCTCTGCCGGTTACTTCGTTACCTCGCCCAACACAGTCTCCAGAATCCTGGATTGCCGATCAAGGAGTATCAAATTGCTACGGAGGTGTTTGGTCGTCCAGCAGACTTTGATCCCCACATCGACTCCGCCATTCGTGTGCAGGCCGGCCGGCTACGCCTGAAACTTGCCGAGTATTATTCGTCCGAAGGTCAGGGCGATCCAATGGTCGTCGAATTACCCAAGGGCAGCTACACGCTCACGTTCCATCCCCGATCAACCGCCGCGAGTTCCACTCCGGTTGCTGTAGAGCAAGCGCAACCCGCACGCCAGCGCCAAAGAATTTTGCTGAACTGGGCAGCCGGTGTGCTCGCCTTATCGATTCTGCTGGCCGCGGCAGTTGCGGCGCTGGTAGTGAAGTGGCAGAACCACCTCCGCACCGACGCGGTTTCCGCGAAGCAGTCCATCAATGTCGCCTATCAGACGTTCTGGAAGGGCTTTGTCTCTGGTCCCTCGGAGCCTTGGGTGGTCTTCAGCAACGCCGCCTTCGTGGGCCGGCCCGAGACCGGCATGCGCTATCGCAATCCCGCGGCGGATTCGCATGCGTTGATCCTCGACCACTACACCGGAGTAGGCGAAGTGCTGGCGGTGCATGAACTCGATCGCGTGTTTCATCTTTTCGGACAGGAAGTGCGAGTGAAACGCGGAAGCCTGTTCTCGCTCGACGACGCCAAGAATAATGACCTTATCTTTGTGGGCTCGCCAGCCGAGAACCTCTCGCTCCGCGACATTCCCATGAGCCAACAGTTCGCGTTTCAACGGCTTACCTCGGGAGCGCGCAAAGGCGATCTGGCGGTCGTCAACCTGCAGCCGCGCCCTGGCGAGCCACCCAACTTTATTGGAAGTCCTTCGAACGCGCCGCTCACGGAGGACTACGCTGTCATCTCTCTTTCGAGGGGTCTCGACCCCTCAAACTCCGTCCTGATCCTGGCGGGTGCCTCGACCATCGGCACGCAAGCTGCGGTCGAATACGTTTGCCACGAGGACTCGCTGAACCACTTGCTCGCGCGCCTGGGCGCCGGAGCGAATTCCGAAGTGAAGCCGTTCGAGGTCGTGTTGCGTGTGAAAGTCGCCCGCGGCGTTCCGGTCGAATCCGATATCGTTGCCTCGCGCCACCAAGACGAGAAGTAAGCTAAGAAGCCGGTGGCGAGAGTTGCGGATCGAGTTCCGCCGCCCTGCGGAATTCCTTGGCTGACTCGTCCTTGTCCCCTTTTCTCTTGAGCGCAATCGCCAGCTGAAAATGTGCTTGCGCATAGTTCGGGCTGGAGTTGATCGCCGAACGGAACTGCGCGATAGCGCCGTCCACGTCACCCGCGTCCAGCAGTCTCCGTCCGGAACTGGTGGCGAGCGTGGCCGCCTGCAACCCGGTTTTCTGTTGCCCGATCTGTGCTCCGGCGCGCGCCTCAGCCGCTGCTGCTTCGTTGTCCCCCTGCGCACGCAACACCGAGGCAAGCGTGGTGTGGGCGCCGGCGAAATCCGGTTGCAGCCGGATGGCTTCCCGCAAAGCGTCCGCCGCCTCCAGCAATTTTCCCTGCTGCTTCAGCACGGTTCCCAGCGTGTAATAAGCTTCGGCGTAGTCGCTGCGCGCCGAGATCGCCGCCCGCAATTCCTTCACCGAATCATCGAACGTGCCCTGCTGCCACAGGGTCACGCCCAGCGTGTAGTGAACGTCAGGCTGAGACGGATCCAGTTCCTCGGCCTTGCGAAGTTCCGCCAACGCTTCCGGTAGCTGATCTTTTAGTTTGAGCGCGAGACCCAGGTCGTAGTGAAGCGTAGGGTCGGCGGGCGTGCTCTTGAGTGCCGTCTGAAATTGTGTGATTGCCGATTCGAAGTCGGCTTGCTGCAGGTACGCCGTTCCGAGATTCGCGCGGTATCCCGAATCGTCAGGGCGCAGGCGCAGCGCAGCCTGAAACTCCGCCACGGATTGCGCGGCCTGGCCACCCTGCACCATCGCGAGGCCAAGATTGTTGTGCGCATCCGGATTGTCAGGTTGAAGCTCCACCGCTCGCCGGAACGCACGCAGCGCTCCCTCCACATCATTCTGCCGCTGCAGCATGGAGCCAAGCTGCGTCTGCGCTTCGGCGAAGTCAGGATTCAGCGACACCGCTGTCTGAAATTCGCGCGCGGCCTGCTCTCGCGCTCCACGCTGCTCCAGAACTCTTCCCAGGTAAAAGTGCGCCTGCGGGGAGTTCGGCAAAAGCTGCGCCGCGCTCTCCAGCATTTTCTGCGCTTCGTCGAATCGCTTCTGCTGCCAGCGAACTACTCCAAGATGCAGCTTCGCCTGCCCAAACTGCGGAGATAGGCGTACCGCCTCCGCAAATTCATCGGCAGCCTTCTCGTTCTGCTGCCCCTGCACCAGCAGAGATCCATACTCGTCGTGCAGGTCGGCGCGCTTCGGGTCCAGTTCGACAGATTGCGCCAGTTCGGCGGTCGCCTCCGCCGTCTTCCCCTGAAAACTCAGGACGCGCCCCAGCGTTCGATGCGCTTCCGCGCTCTTTGAATCGAGCCGCGCGGCCTCGCGCGCTTCAGTTTCCGCGGCCGCGAGATCCCGCTGCCGGATCAAAGCATTCGCCAGGTTCACGTGCGCCAGCAAAAGCTTGGGATCGAGTTGAACCGCCGTCTTCAACTGCGCCGCCGCGTCATCCACCTGCCCCTGCGTGAGCAAAACATAACCGAGGGAGTTATGCGCCTCGGCGCTGTCGGGCGCCAGTTTCACCGCCTGTTCGAACGCAGCGCGGGCTCCCGGCACGTCCCCCTTCTTCAGGTCAGCCATTCCCTTCTGATAGTTCTCGTCCGCGGTCGACGACGTCTTCTGCTGCGCGAAACCAGCACACAGCAACGTCGCCGCCGTCAGGCCAGCTACCGTGCCCGCGCGCCGCAAAAAAGAATGAAGACGATGAAGGAGCATCTGTTCGTTCCCTGTATTCTAAAGCCGCACGATCTCTTCGCTCGCCGCGCCGGCGCCTTGACCCGCCCGCGCGCATCCTAGTATCCCAGTGAGAGCATGCCATTCGGCTCAAAGTCCGGAACCCGCGCGAATCTTCGACCGTTCGCCGCTACTTTGCTGCTTCTGCTAAGTCTGAGCGGCGTCGTGTCCCCGCAACAACAACCTCCCGCCAAGCCCGCCGCCCCGCTTGCGCAATTTCTCGACGTCGCCGAAAAATCCGGCCTCACCATGTCGAACATCTTTGGAGGACGCGACTCCAAGAAGTACATCATCGAAACCACCGGCACCGGCGTCGCCATCTTTGATTATGACAACGATGGCTGGCCCGACATCTTCCTGGTGAATGGCACCACGCTCGAAGGCCGTCCGCAGGACAAGGCCGCCACCAACCACCTCTATCGCAACAATCATGACGGCACCTTCACCGACGTCACCACGCCTGCCGGCCTGTCCGGACCTTCCGGATGGGGGCAAGGCGCGTGCGTCGGCGACTACGACAACGACGGATGGGAAGACATCTACCTCACCTACTACGGGAAGAACCGCCTCTACCACAACAATCAAGGAGTGTTCACCGAGGTCGCCCAGAAGTCCGGCACGGCCGGCACCGGCAAAGCATGGGGAACGGGATGCGCGTTCATTGATTACGATCGCGACGGCCTGCTCGATCTCGTAGTCGCCAACTACGTAGACTTCGACCTGGCGACCGCTCCTGCGCCGGGCGCGCGCGCCTCCTGCGTCTGGAAAGGCGTCCCCGTGATGTGTGGTCCTCGCGGATTGCCCCCCGCGAAAAACATCCTCTACCACAATCTGGGCGACGGGAAATTCGCTGATGTCTCCGTCAAGGCGCACATCGATCAAACACCCGGCCACTATTCGCTCGGCGTCGCCACCTTCGATTTCGACAACGACGGCTGGCCCGACATCTATATTGCCTGCGACAGCACCGCGAGCATCCTCTTCCGCAACAACCACGACGGAACCTTCACCGACGTCGCCGTCACCGCGGGAGCAGCCTACAACGAGGACGGTCGAGAGCAGGCCGGAATGGGCGTCACCATCGGCGACTTCAACGGCGACGGCTACCTCGACATCTTCAAAACGAATTTTTCCGACGACACCTCCACGCTCTACCGCAACAATGGAAATGGCACCTTCGACGACGTCACTTTCGCCGTGGGCCTCGGCCTGCACACGCAATATCTCGGCTGGGGCGCCGCGTTCTTCGACTTCGACAACGATGGCTGGCCCGACATTCTGGTCGTCAACGGCCACGTCTATCCCGAAGTCGACAAGCAGCACCTCGGCAGCACCTACCCCGAACCGCGCATCCTTTATCACAACAACGGCAACGGCACATTCGCCGACATCTCCGCTGACGCCGGTTCCGGCATCACGGCGATGCATGCTGGCCGGGGGCTCGCGATTGGGGATCTTTGGAACGATGGCCGGCTATCAGCCGTGGTCAGCAATATGAACGACCATCCCAGCCTGCTGGTGAACCAGGTGCGCTCACCCAACCACTGGATTGCCATCCGCACGGTCGGCACCAAGTCCAATCACGATGGCATCGGGGCACAGGTGTCTGTTAAGGCAGGTGCGCGCGTGCTGGTCGACGAGGTCCGCAGCGGCGCCAGCTACGCCTCCCATAGCGACATGCGCGTTCACTTTGGCCTGGGCACGGCGAACAAGGTGGACTGGATTCAGGTGCGCTGGCCCAGTGGACGTTTTGAACAGTTCGAAAATTCAAAGGTCGATATTGTCCAGACGGTGAAAGAAGGTTCCGGCAATCCGGTCGAACCAGCCTCGCGCTCCGCCGCGACGCGCCGATAGCGGACTTCCGGCACAACCTGGTCGTCACATTTCTATTCAAAGTGTTTTACACAGAAGGGCAAAAGACCCCCGCGCTACATGAAAAACTGTATTCTTCAGAAACGATGCGCTATAGCATTCTGTGTCGTCGTTGCAGAGCAGCCGTGTTGGTAGGCTCGACACTTTTTCAACGCGCATATCTGTAAGCCCGCTTTAAATCAGAAGCCTTTACTCACAACCTCGGAATTGGATAGCAACGCTTAACCGACATGGCTGCGATCAAAATCCTTATCGCCGACGATCACGAATTGTTTCGCCGCAACCTGCGATCGCTGATCGAGGACCGCCCCGATTGGCGCGTATGCGGCGAGGCCGTCGACGGGCGTGAAGCAGTGACGAAGGCGCGGGAGCTGCGCCCCGACCTCATCCTTATGGATGTTTCCATGCCTGAGATGAACGGCCTCGAGGCTTCGCGTCGCATCCGCGAGCATGCGCCCGACGCTAATATCCTGATCGTCAGCCAGAACGATCCTGCCCAGATGGAAAAGGCGGCCCGCAAGGTTGGGGCACGCGGTTTTGTCCCCAAGTCGCGCATCTCACAAGAGCTCGTGCCAGCGGTGGACCGCATCACGAAAAATGGAGCTGTAAAGCCTGCCGCCGGGCCCAATCGCGCGCTGAGGTTCGCGAATGTTCGCGGCACCCAGCTCCTGGCCAACGACACCCGCGACCGGTATCGCCAGAAGATCGCCCGTATCACGCTGGACTCCATGGTCCAGTTTGTCGGCCTGCTCGACGCCAAGGGAACCGTGCTGGAAATCAACCAGGTCGCCCTTGACGCGGTCGGCATCAAGCTGGCCGACGTCGAAGGCAAGCCCTTCTGGACAACTTTCTGGTGGCAGGTCTCCGATGAAATCAACGCCACCCTGCGCGACTCGATTCGCCGCGCCGCAGAAGGCGAGTTCGTTCGCTGGGACACCGAGATCTACGGGCGCGCCAGCAGTAAGGAAACCATCGTCATTGACGCCTCGCTGATGCCCGTCAAAGACGAGTTCGGCAACGTCGTGTTCATCACCGCCGATGGCCGCGACATCACCGAGAAGAAAGCGCACGAGCGCGAAATCGGCCGCCAGGGGGAAGAACTCGCGAAGCTCGACGAGCTGAAAACCCAATTCTTCGCCAACATCAGCCACGAATTCCGCACGCCCCTCACCCTCATGATGGGGCCGCTCGAAGACGTGATGGCTCAACCCGAGAATCTGTCCGCTGCGAATCGCGAGCGCATTGAACTCGCGCACAGAAACTCCCTGCGCCTGCTCAAGCTGGTCAATTCCCTCCTCGACTTTTCGCGCATCGAGGCCGGACGCATCCAGTCCTGTTACGAGCCAACTGATATCGCAACCTTCACGGCGGAGTTGGCCAGCGTCTTCCGCTCGGCTATCGAGCGCGCCGGGTTGCGCCTCACCATCGACTGCGCTCCGATCGCCGATCCCGTCTACGTCGACCGCGAAATGTGGGAGAAGATTGTCTTCAACCTTCTCTCCAACGCGTTCAAATTCACCTTCGAAGGGGAAATCGAAGTCACCCTGCACGCCGTAGATGGCTCGGTCGAACTCTCGGTTCGCGACACCGGCACGGGAATTCCCGAGCAAGACGTTCCCCACCTGTTTGAACGCTTCTACCGCGTTAAAAATGCGCAAGGGAGGACGTTTGAAGGCAGCGGCATCGGATTGGCCCTGGTGCAGGAACTTGCAAGGCTTCACGGCGGCGGCGTTTGCGCTGAAAGCGAACCCGGCCGCGGCAGCAAATTCACGGTCACGATCCCCTGCGGCAAAGATCACTTGCCCGCCGAGCGCATCGGCGCTGAACGCACGTCGGCTTCGACCTGCGCTGCGCGGCGATGTCTACGTGCAAGAAGCGTTGCGCTGGGTTTCGGACGACCAGAGGGCTGCGGAATTCCCGGTCGAGTCCTTGCTGACTTCATCTGAAATGCTTCCTCCGGCATTGCAGCAGGCTGAAGCCAAGCGCGCCTTCATCCTGCTTGCGGAAGACAACGCCGACATGCGCGCCTACGTTCGCCGTCTGTTGAGCGACCGGTACGAGATCGAGACCGTGGCCGACGGGCAACAAGCTTTCACGCGTGCGCGCCAGCGACGGCCCGACCTGATTCTGTCCGACGTCATGATGGCCCGCATGGATGGCTTTGCCCTTCTACAAGCGGTTCGCGCCGAGCAATCTTTGAAGCATGTTCCCTTGATCCTGCTGTCGGCGCGCGCCGGAGAAGAATCGCGCATCGAGGGCTTGGCTTCAGGGGCTGACGATTATCTGGTCAAGCCGTTTTCCGCACGCGAATTGCTGGCCCGCGTGAATTCGCATCTCGCCATCGCCAAAGTGCGTGGGGAAGCTGCCGACATGGAACGCCAACTCCGGCGCGACGCCGAAATGCTGGCCGCCATTGTCTCCTCGTCCGACGACGCGATCATCAGCCAGAATCTTGACGGCGTCATCCTCACCTGGAACAAGGGCGCGGAACGCATCTTGGGATACACCGCCGAGCAGGCAGTGGGCCGCAATATCGAACTCATCGTTCCGGCCGAACGCCGCGAGGAGCATCTTGATTTCCTCGATCGCGTGCGGCGCGGCGAGCGCGTCGACCACTTTCAGACAGTCCGTCTGCGTAAAGACGGTTTGCCACTCGACGTGTCAGCAGCGATTTCTCCGCTGCGCGATTCCGCCGACCAGGTGGTGGGCGCATCCATTGTGGCCCGCGACATCAGCCGCCAGAAGCGCAATGAGCAGGACGTGCGCGCCAGCGAAGAGCGCTTCCGCGCCATCGTCGAAACTACGCCGGAATGCGTCAAGCTGGTTGCGCTCGACGGCACCCTCCTGCACATGAACACCTCAGGCTTGCGCATGATAGGAGCGCGATCGCCCGAGGCCGTGCTGGGCAAGAGCGTCTATGGTCTCGTCGCGCCCGAGCATCGCGACCAGTTCCGCGCCTTCAACGAGAGCGTCTGCCGAGGCATGCGCGGTTCACTCGAATTCGACATCATCGGACTCGAAGGTAAACGCCGCCACATGGAAACGCACGCCGCCCCGCTGCTCGGACCCGATGGCAGCGTCGCGCAACTCGCCGTCGCTCGCGATATCACCGAGCGCAAGCAGGCCGAGGAAACTCTTCGCCAGCAGAAAGAACGCTTTGATCTGGTTGCCAACGCAACCGAGGTCGGCTTCTGGTTCTGCGATCTCCCGTTCGACAAGTTGAGTTGGGACAACCGTGTCAAAGAACACTTCTGGCTTCCGCCCGAGGCCGAAGTCACGATTAACACTTTCTATGAACAGCTGCATCCCGATGACCGCGAGCCCACCCGCCAGGCCATCGCGCGCAGCAATGAAAACGATCTGCCCTACGACATCGAGTACCGCACCGTCGCTCCCGATGGCCGCGAAAAATGGATTCGCGCCATGGGCCGCACCTTCTATGACGAAGCGGGAAATCCCCGGCGCTTCGATGGCGTCACACTCGACATCACGAACCTGAAACACGCCGAGGAGAGTCATCGCCAACTCGCCGAGACGCTCGAACAGGAAGTTCGCACACGCACCCTGCAGCTTGAGGAACGCACCGCGGACGTCCTGCGGCAGGCTGAACAGTTGCGCGACCTCTCGCGGCGCGTGCTGCAGGCCCAAGACGAAGAGCGGCGCCACATTGCGCGCGAACTGCACGACAGCGCCGGCCAGACTCTGACCGTGCTGGGCATGAATCTCGCGCAACTCGCGCAGAAGGCCGGACGCAAAGCTCCTGAACTCGCAGGCGACGCCGAGGTCATCCAGGAAACTGTGCAGCAACTCCATCGCGAGATCCGCACCGCTTCTTACTTGTTACACCCGCCACTGCTCGATGAGAGCGGCTTGTACTCAGCTCTCAGCTGGTACGTGCAGGGCCTGAGCGAGCGCAGCGGCCTGGAAATCACGCTCGACATGTCCGACAAATTCGGGCGATTGCACCGCGACATGGAACTCATCGTGTTCCGCCTGGTGCAGGAATGCCTGACCAACATCCACCGCCACTCCGGAAGCAAGACGGCCATCATCCGGATCGCGCGCAACGCGGACGCAGTTGACGTCGAAGTCCAAGACCATGGCAAGGGCATGTCGACGGAACGTCTGGCGGAGATCCAGTCGAAAGGTTCGGGAGTCGGCATTCTGGGAATGCGCGAGCGGCTTCGGCAATTCGAGGGCAGCCTCAACGTAGAGTCCGGCCCGAAAGGCACGCGAATCTTGGCGAACATCCCGATCGCCCATCCCGACGCGGTCGAACCCAGCGGCATCGCACCGCTGCCCACGATCCAATAGCACAGCCTCCGCGCGCGTACCGCAAGGTATACTTTCTAGGAATCGCTGGATCCGCGTGTTCAGCGAACCCCGTGCGAAAGTGGCGGAATTGGCAGACGCACCAGACTTAGGATCTGGCGGGGAAACCCATGGGGGTTCGAGTCCCCCCTTTCGCACCAAACATCTGCAGCGATTCTCGATTTCGCGTGGGTTCTGAGCTCTGTTCGACCCTACCGGATCCCCAGCTTTTTCAACTTGGATTGCAGCGTGGTTCGCTTGAGGCCCAGTCGGGCCGCTGCCCCGCGCGGTCCGCTGATTCGCCCATCTGAATCCGTTAGAGCCCTCAGGATGTGCTGGCGGTCGATGGAGATCAGGCTGGTCTCGTCGTTTTTTTCGGCGGCGGCCGCGGGTTGCACCAGCTCCGAGATGGGCGCGGCTAACACGGTGCCGTTGGTCAGGATGACGGAACGTTCCAGAAAATTTTCCAGCTCGCGCACATTTCCCGGCCAGTGCCAGTTCATCAACGCGTCCATGGTCTTTTTGGGAACGCTCGTGACGGTCTTCCCCGCGCGCCGGGCAACTTCCGCGACCAGATGGTGCACTAATTTCGGAATATCACTTTTTCTGTGCCGCAAGGCCGGCATCTCGATGGGAAAAATCGCCAGCCGGTAATACAGGTCAGCACGAAATTGATTGGCTTGCGCCGCCGCCCGAAGATCGCGGTTGCTGGCCGCGATCAGCCGGAAATTCACCCGGATCGTGCGATTTCCGCCCAAGCGCTCGAATTCCTGCTCCTGCAGGACGCGCAGCAGTTTGGGTTGCAGCGAGGGAGCGATCTCGCCGATCTCGTCGAGGAACAAAGTGCCCTGGTCCGCGAGTTCGATGCGCCCCACCCTTTGGCTGACCGATCCCGTGAACGCTCCTTTTTCCGAGCCGAACAGCTCGCTTTCCAGGAGTCCGGAAGGAATGGCGGCACAGTTCAGCTTGATAAAGGGCTTATCCGCGCGCCGGCTCTGCTGGTGGATGGCCCGCGCGATCAGTTCTTTACCGGTGCCCGTTTCCCCTAGCAGCAGCACCGTCGAATCCGTGGGCGCGACCAGTTGAACTCTTTCAATCACACTTTTTAAACCGCTCTCCCAGCCGATGATCGCGCCGAATCCGCCACGATCGACAATGTCGTGTTCTAAGTAGATCTTCTCCTCCGTCAGTTTGTCTTTCGCGATTCGCAGTTCTTCCTCTATGTTCTTGCGCTCGGTCACATCGTTGAAGGTGCCAATCCATTCCCCAACACTTCCATCTTTCTCGTGAATTGAGACTCCACTTATGGCGAACCAACGATATTCCCCGTCATGTCGACGCAGCCGATAGGTTCCTTGATATACGCCGCCCTCCTGAATGAATCGCGACCACGCCACGGTGACGTCGGCACGGTCTTCGGGATGAACAGCGCTTGTCCAATCTCGGCGCGACTCCTCTTGCGTTTGACCAGTCAATTTGGTCCATGCCGGAACGTGGACTTCACCGTCCACCAACCTGCCGGTCCACACGACGTCGGCCGTGGCTTCCACCAGGGAACGGAAGCGCTGCTCGCTGCGCCTCAGTTGCTCTTCCACCCGTTTGCGTTCGGTGATGTCTTCCGTGGAAATGACAATACCGCCGATGGTCCTGTCAGATCCGTACCAGGGACGAATCTGCCAGCGCAGCCACTGCACGCTACCGTCGGCGCGTTCAAAACAGTCTTCCTCGCTTTTCAGGAATTCCCCGGCCAGGGCTCGCCGGTGCAGGTCCTTCCATCGTTCGGGAATTTCAGGGAACACTTCGTAGTGAGAGAAGCCGCGTAGTTCGCGATCGCCCAGGTTGTAATCCTTGCGCCAGCCTCGACTCGCGTGAAGGTAGCGCATCCCTAAGTCAAACATCGCAGAAGCAAAAGGCGCTTCTTCCAGAAACGGCCACAAGACTAGCTCGGCAGCGCGCACATCAATCTCCTGCATGAGGTCTGCTCACACTACGCCTTGGGCCCGGGATTGATTCGCCACGACATAGTCACTATAGTCGCGCGATTGCGCAGGGGACGTTGTGATCTCCGTCACTTAGCAGGCGGATTTTGTACCAAGGTTTCTATCGCTGCAGGTCGTCTGCATCACTCGTTTCTTATGCGGAGCGCACTTAGTAACTGGCAAGGAAACCAGCGCGGGCGTGATTTCGCCCGGTCCGTACCGAAGCCCTCGTCATCACAATCCCGTTTCTCCTAACGCCCGTAGATACCGCTCGGCCGATCGCCGCAAAACTTCTCTCGGATCGCCCACCACCGCGAACTTAGGCCACGCGCCATGCAGCTTTGTGAAGGCATACGGCCCGAGCCGGTGCACGATATCGCGCACCGTTGCCGCACTTACGGGCACAAAGTTCGGATAGCTGTACATGAAACTGACATAGCGGCGGTCCGGACAAACCTGCGGCATGTCGCCGGTCATCAGCACGCCGCTTCCCTGCTCGCCCGACGCCCAGTGCAGCACCTGGAACCCGTCGAAGTGCCCACCCACGCGAATCAGCGTAAGGTCGTCGCTAATCTTCTTCGTCTCGCCGCTCCAAAACTCAATCGCCCGGGCGGGACGCTGCACCCACTGCCGATCGGCTTCATGCAAGTAGATCGGAATGCCGCCGAACGCCCGGCTCCATTCGACCATGCTGGTGTAATAGTGCGGGTGCGAGACCGCCATCCCACGAATTCCACCGCGCTTCTTCACCAGTTTCACGGTCTCATCGTCGATCAGGCTCACGCAGTCCCACAAAAAGCCGCCCTCCGCGGTCTGGAGCAGCAAGGCCCTTTGCCCGATGGCAAATTTCGGCTGCGTATGAATTCCCCACAGCCTTTCGCCTTCCTCGAACAGCACATTGCGATGCGCCTTGCGCAACTCGTCGAGCGAAATCCATTCCTGCCCATTCAACCCGACGTACTGGCGCTCGTCCTCGCAGATCGGGCAATGCGCGGGAGCTTTTTCGGCCGGCGGATATTGTGTCCCGCACGTGACGCAGAGGTAGCTGGTCACTTGCCGGCCTCCCGGCCCGCGTTCTGGGACAGTTGCGCTGCCCTGGGCGCTGGCATTTTCGACCGCAGGAGGCTTCCTTCGTCCTCCACAGCCCTTGGGACGAACTTCCGCAGCCACGACAGGAACGGCTCCCGCAGAGCAAGCCTCGTGCTTTCGTCTTCAAACGTCTTCTGCGGCTGTTCGGATTTCTTGATCGCGTAGCGCGCATACGACAAGCGCATCAGCCGGATCGCATGCTGCAACTGATCTTTACTCCGGATGTGGAACGTCGTCCAGCCCGAGTCTGGCACCCAGCGATGCTCCTCCGCCAAACCCTGCGCCAGCAGCGCATCGCGCATTGCCCGCGTAAATGAAATGTCGACCACTCCCCCGACGTGCACGTGCCCAATCTCGGCATCGCCAAAACGAAATTCCCGACCGGCGAAACGGTGGGAGTGCGCCGTGACTCCCGGCCAATTCGTCAATTCCCCCTCCAGTTGCTCCACCTGCCAGTTCATCGAACACTCCTTTTCCTTTTTTCGATGTCGGAGTACACCAATGCGACTCAAGTGCGGAAAAGCGCCTGATTCGCTGGTGCATAGCGGAGAGCGGACGAATTGGGATCTTGTTGACGTTGGCCGTTCGGAGCAGGCTCGAGCAACGGAAACTTCAGCACGGCCAACACTTGAATGCTTGGGGAGGCTCTTCCTTCTGCCGTGATGCGGCAGCGCGATCTCGGCAGCCCAGCCGTTGGTAATCGTGCCGTGGGAATATCCCAATGCAACGCGAGTGGTTCGGTGGTTCGTATCAGGGCGTCGCTTCAGCGACGCCGTCACCGGCACAAATCGGGAACCCCTTCAGGGGTGGTCCGGCGCTGGGCAATCGATTGTCCGGGAAAGATGAGGGCTGGACAACCATCGAGCCCTCTCGCGCCGCAAAACGCGTCTGTGCGCCGCGTTGCGCGCGGGATCGGGCTCGACGATCAGATTCTCAAATGCTTACAGCGCGCCTTTTAATCCCAGAACAATCGCGCCGCAGGTGATGGTGTAGTAGACAACAACCAGAGTCCACGCGGTGAGTTTCTCGAAAAACATGGGGATAACCTCCGACTTGGGGATCGATCGATCCGGCCCGCGTGCGCAGCGCCTGAGCGGAAACGCCGCGGCCTGGATCTTCGGCTGCTATCTGCATTTCATCCCTATCTTATTAAGCCCACAAGAGCACCGCAGTACGAGGCCCCGCTTCCACAGGTACACGGCGGCTGTGTCCAAAAGGACCAGGATGGTGTGGGTCAAGCACGGTCCCTCTTCCGCTGCACTCTCTTCCTTCCTCAACCGGAAACCCGCTACACTGGCATCCTTATGGCGAACCCCACTCAGCCCAACGTCAAGCTCACCAACACCCCCGACTACCGCGAAACCTATGCCAACAGCGTCCAGATCCGCGTCAACGTTTGGGACTTTTTCCTCGTCTTCGGCACTCTGACCCAGCAGAGCGAGGCCCAGGTCGAGATCCAGAATTTCCAGGGAATCTATCTGAGCCCGCAGCAGGCCAAGGCGCTGCTGGGCGTCCTGCAACAAAACGTCACCGGATACGAAAACGCCTTCGGAGAAATCAAACTCGACCCGCGCATGATGGGGCACGGGCCAGTGCATTAGAGGCAGGTCACAGGTCACAGGTCACAGGTCACAGGTCACAACGAAGGCTCCAGCTTTCTGAGTCGAAGATAAAGCGTAAATTTCTGCTCGCGTTATTCCGTGTTTTCACGAGAATGAACCCAAGCGCACAGGACACGGGGCTCAACAAAGAGGAGCCTGCCTCGACACCCCAAAGCTTAGGCCAGACGCCTGAAACCCGTTCGTTGACTTCAGCGTTAGCCGTTCTTCCTGCGACCTGTGACCTGTCACCTGTGACCCCGTCCCTGTGAACCGCTCCTCCCCATCTCCGCTCGCAGTGTTCGCCCTCATCTTCGTGGCGATTCTGCTTCTGCATCTCCCGCTGTTGCGGCTGCCTTATTTCTGGGACGAGGCCGGATACTACATTCCCGCCGCGCGCGATCTGCTTCTGACAGGAAGCCTCATCCCGCACTCGACGCCTTCGAACGCGCACCCTCCGCTAGTGATGGCTTATCTCGCTGCGTGCTGGAAGGTCTTCGGCTTCTCGCAACTGGTGACGCGCACTGCGATGCTGGCGGTTGCGGCTTTCAGCCTGCTGGGCGTGTATCGACTGGGGCGGCAGGTAGCGAATTTGCAGATCGCCCTTGCGGCCACCGCCTGCACCGCACTCTATCCCGTGTTCTTTGCGCAGAGCACCATGGCGCACGTGGATCTGGCCGCCGCCGGCCTTACGTTGTGGGCGCTCGAGGGGTACCTCGGAAAACGCTGGTGTGCTACCGCCGTATGGTTCTCGCTTGCCGTGCTTGCGAAAGAAACGGCGGTGCTCGCGCCGCTGGCTCTGCTGGGGTGGGAGATTTTTTTGATCTTGCCTCCATTCCGTCGCTGGAAGGAGTTCACCGATGCGGCGCCGACAGCATCGCTCGAAGGAGTCCCCACCTCGGACGAACGCACTGGCAGCTCATCCGCCCGTCATAATTCAAGTCCATGTGGGTCGGACACTCCTGTCCGACCAGGGGGTTGGCAACCGACAACTTCGACCAAGGGCATAGAACACTCCGCATGGTTAGGCCGCTGCGGATCTTTGCTGGCTCCCGTCGTTGTCCTCACGCTCTGGTACGCCTACCACTACGCGCGCACGGGATACATCTTCGGCAACCCGGAATTCTTCCGCTACAACGTGCAAGCCACCATGAGCGGAGTGCGCATCCTGCTGGCGCTGGGGATGCGCGTATGGCAGTCGTTCGGATACATGCATCTGTGGGTGCTCACGCTCATGGTGATGTGGGCGATGACGAGGCCTCCCCTGCGCGACGGCCCGGCGGAACGCCGCCGCATCGATATCCCAGTGCAACTGACGTTCGCCGTTCTTATCCTCGCCTTCATCGCGGCGATGGCGGTCGTGGGCGGCGCGGTGCTGGCGCGCTACATGCTGACCGTGATCCCGCTGGTGATCCTCATCGCTGTATCAACCTTGTGGCGTCGCTTTCGAGGATGGCTCTGGCTGGTCGGCCTGACCTGCCTCGCGTTCGTGCTAGCGCTCTTCTTCAATCCGCCGTACGGATTCTCGCCGGAAGACAACCTGGCCTATCGCGACTTTGTGGTTATGCATGAAGACGCTGCGTCGTTCCTGGAGCAGCGCTATCCCAACGCTCGCGTACTCACGGCTTGGCCCGCCTCCGGCGAGATCACCCAGCCGTACCTCGGTTACGTGAAGCATCCGCTGCAAGTGGTCAGGATCGAAGACTTCAGCCTCGACGAAGTCGCAGGCGCCGCCGAACAGCGTTCCCGCTTCGACGTGGCGCTGGTCTTCTCGACCAAGTACGAACCGACGCGTCCACTACTTGAGCGCTGGCGCACCTGGGACAACATGAAATCGCGCTTCTTTGGATTTCACCGCGACCTGCCTCCGGCAGTCGCCGCCCAACTCCTGGGCGGCCGCGTGGTCTTCACGGAAAAGATCGCGGGGCAGTGGGTGGCCGTGATTGAAGTAGAACGGGTGCTGGACGCTGGTTTGCAGTGACTGACTGGGTATAGCCGACTTTCCATTTCCCAAATACTCCTTGACTCTGGAATGGGTTCCAGGGTTCATACTGACTCGGTGAGCCCCAATTTCCTGCTTTCGGGAGAACTTGCCCGCTTGACCGGCGTCAGTGCCGACACGCTGCGCCACTACGAACGGCTGGGAATTCTTCCAACGTCGCAGCGAACCAGGGGCGGCTACCGGATATTCCATGCCTCAGCCGTGGAGACTGTCCAGCTGACGCAGCGAGCTCTCCAGCTAGGGTTCTCCCTGAAAGAACTGTCGGAGATCCTGCGCACTCGCGAACGCGGCGGCGTTCCGTGCAAGCGCGTGCTTGGCCTTACCGAGGAGAAGCTGCGCGTGGTGAGCGAGCAGATTCATGAACTCCAGCGCACCGAAAACTACTTGCGCGAACTCGTGCGCGACTGGCGGCAGAGGCTGATGCAGACGCCGCCGGGCAGCCAGGCCGGGCTGCTTCACTCACTGGTCGATCGGCCAAATGCGAAAGCCACGAAAACCAACCTCAAGAGGAGAACACGGTCATGAACTCTGTCACGCTCGGCCTTGTGCTGTTGCTGTTCGGCTTACCGACTTCCGCGCAAAAGACAAAGCCGCCTGATTCGATGAAGGACTGTCCCATGCACGCCCAGCACATGGCCACAGCAGTCTCACCACGCCACTATGGAAAGCCACGGCGACCAGGCCATGGGCTTTCCTCACGACAAGACCACGCATCACTTCCACCTGGTTTCCGACGGCGGCGCCATCGAAGTCACTGCCAACGACCCGAACGACAAGTCAAATACCGAGGCGATCCGCTCCCATCTTTCGCACATCGCGAAGATGTTTGGCGATGGCGACTTCTCGGCGCCAATGTTCACCCACGACACCGTTCCGCCCGGCGTAACCACGATGAAGCTGATGAAGTCGTCGATCCACTACGCCTACGAGGAGTTGCCCGCGGGCGGAAGAGTGCGGATCCAATCCGCAGACCCGATCGCGCTGGCGTCTATCCACGACTTTCTACGCTTTCAAATTGCGGAACACGAGACAGGGGATTCGGTTGAAGTGGCGGAGAAGTAACAAAAAGATGGCTGCCCCACCCTTCGCGATTTTCGAAGGGTGGGAGGCACGGACCTCAAGCCTACCCGGCCACGCGGACTTGGGGCACGTAGCTCCGCAATATCTTCCGCGCGAAACCCTGTTTCAGCACCTGCATCACGATCGAGGATTGCTGCGCCCCGGTTCGCTAAAGAGCAAGTAAACGTGCTCAGACATGGCCACATAACCCACGACCACGAAGCGATATCGGCGGCGGGCTTGCTCGAGTATTTGCAGAAACAGATCCCGGTTACACGCGCGATCCAGCCAAGGGAAGCGCCGTAGTAGCGGTGCAAGCGGACAGGCAGGATGCGGCCATCTCGAGCCTCTTTGCCTGCAACGAGTGAACTTGCGTTGCGTTCACTACCGAAGGCATCGCGCCGATCCGATGCTGAGGCCTGTGCCTCCCATCCTTCGAAAATCGCGAAGGGTGGGGCAGCCATTTTTTGAGAGGGAGCGCTGGAAACTAACGTGAAAGATTTCGGGTCATGCCGGTGAGTGAGTCTATTCGCGATTCTTTGCGATGCTCATTTGAAAAAGCCCCGTAGCCTGAAAGCCACGAGGATTGTGAAAGAGACGGCGATCAAACCGAATATCATCTTTAGCGTAAAAAATCCAGCGGAAGGGTATCCCGCGACCCTCACGAGATAGGTGTACCCTGCTACCCAGCTCGCGATGCTCACTAACACAGTCCAGACGAGAACAGCAAGGATTTTGCTGGGGCGTCCGAAGCGCGCGAATCCGGGCATACGCCAAGCTAGGGCGTCCGGACTTGGCTGACAAGATTACTCTTGAAAGCTGATGTATTACTGGCCCGACGCGATCGGTTGAGGACAAGGCATATACATAGACCAGCCAAATACCAAAAGAATTGGCTGCCCCACCCTTCGCGATTTTCGAAGGGTGGGAGGCACGGACCTCAAGCCTACCCGGCCACGCGGACTTGGAGTTCCGCTGGTTTCTGCTCGTTGACCAGGACCGGTCCGCATTGTCCGTGGGCGTAGTCTCGGTAACTGCTCCATCGCCACTGATCGGGCTCGAGCACCAGACCTCGTTCCACAGGATTCCGGTGCATGTAGCGCAACTTCTCCACGCGCTTGTGCCAGGTACTCACCACAAAGTCGTAAAAGCGCCGCTGCCACATGTGACCTTCGACAATCGCCGTCTCCCAGCGCGGTCCCGGTTGCGAAGAGAGTGGGGCACGGAGCTCCCGCAGCAACTTCCTTGCGAAGTTCTGTTTCAGCACCTGCATCACGATCGAGGGATTGCCGCGCTCCGGTTCGCTCACCAGTAAGTGGACATGCTCCGGCATCACCACATAACCCACGGCCACGAAACGATATCGGCGGCGGACTTGCTCAAGCGTGTATAGGAACAGGTCGCGATTGGCCGCGCTATCGAGCCAGGGGAAGCGCTGGTAAGAGCTGGTCGTGATGAAGTGCAGGTAGTCGGATCCGTAATAGCGGTGCAGGCGTGCGGGCATGCCGACAGGATGCCGCCAACTCAGCTCTCCTGCTTGTGACGAATGAACTTATGGTGAGTTCACTGCTGAAGACATCGTGCCGATCCGACCCTCAGGCCTGTGCCTCCCACCCTTCGAAAATCGCGAAGGGTGGGGCAGCGGTTATCTGGAGAGACTCGGCGCTGCGGACAAAGATGAGTTTCCCCTTCAGCGTTTTGCTGCGCGGACCGACAATGAGCTAACCCGAAGGCATTGTTCCAATCCGATTCTCAGGCCTATGCATCCGACCCTTCGAAAACCGCGAAGGGTGGGGCAGCCATTTTGAATAGGGGCAGGGACCTCAACCTCTACCACTGTCACGCCGGGCGCTCGGACTCCGCCGTACAGCATTCATTTGGATTTCCTACGCTGGGTTACTGATTTCTGCGGCATCTGCGAGTTCTACTCTAAGTGGAGAGTTTGCAGCCTCACGCAAGGAGTGGAATCGTGAAGGTCATCAGCGTAGTTTCCATGTCGTTATTGCTCGCGGCAGGGAGCGCTAGCAGTTGGACGCAGAACGACCAGGGCGCGCAGACGACGGGACAGCACGACTCGGTTGCGCGGGGAAAGTACATCGTCGAAAGCGTTGCCGTTTGTGGCCAGTGCCACACGCCGCACAATGGCCAGAGCGCAGCCGACGGCGAGCACGCGCTGCAAGGTGCGCCGCTTTGGCTGCTGCCTGCAAAACCAACCGGCAACTGGCCCACCGAGGCGCCCCGGCTTGCGGGCACTCCTCCTGGTACCGACGAACAGATGGTCACTCTTCTCACCACCGGAATCTGGCGTGATGGAACACGCCCGCGGCCTCCCATGCCGCAGTTCCGCATGAGTCGAGAGGACGCCCAAGCCGTCGTGGCGTACCTGAAATCTTTGAATTCGTCGGCCCGGTAAGGAAACTACGAGCCGCGAACTTCAAGAACATCGAGTCGATCCGATCCGGAGGCCTGTGCCTCCCACCCTTCGAAAAACGCGAAGGGTGGGGCAGCCATTTCAGGGGTCCCCGGATTCGGGGAGTGTCTAGAACTGAGCATCCAACTTTTTCGTCAAGCTGACATCAGATGGCAGGAGTGCGTCTTCAGCACCAGCCAGACTTCGCGGCCGGCGCCCAGGGCGAGCGCGTCGCGGGCGGCTAACGTCAGGTGCACTTCCATCTCGACCCCCACCTCGACGCGGGCCACCATCAGGACGTCGCGGCGAATCAGGGATACGATCTTTCCCTTCAGAACATTGCGCGCGCTCAACCCTTGAGGACATTGCGTCGCCAGCAGGATGTCGCCGGCGCGGATGCCGATGCGCATCTTGGAGCCCTCGCCGGTGCGCACCAGCGGAGTCTCGAGTTCGACTTTGCTGCCTACGAGGTGGCAGGTCATGGTGCCGCGATCTTCGTGTGCCGCGCTGACCACGGCCTCGAAAATATTTTCGAAGCCGGCGAGTTGCGCGATGGTTTCCTGGCGCGGCGCGCTCATCACGTCGTGGGGTGTACCTTGCGCGAGCACGCGGCCGCGGTCGAGCACGAGCACGCGCTCGCCCAGCGCGAAGACTTCTTCGCGGCTGTGCGTGACGTAGAGGATCGGGATGCGGTGCGCTTCGTTCCAGCGGCGCAGGTCATCGAGAATCAGTCCTTTGGTCGGGGAGTCGAGCGCGGCAAGAGGTTCGTCGAGCAGCAGGATGCACGGGTCGGTCACCAGCGAGCGGGCCAGAGCCACGCGTTGGCGCTCGCCGCCTGAGACTTCGCGCGGACGTCGCAGGCGCAACTCGCGAATGCGCAGCGCGTCGAGGATCGCGCTGATGCGCTGCTCGCGGTCGTCGCGATCGAGATGCTGCAGGCCGTAGCCGACGTTGCGCTCGACCGTAAGGTGCGGAAAGAGAGCGAGGTCCTGGAATACGTATCCGACTTTGCGATCGCGGACCGGGACGTTGGTTGCCGAGTGCGCGTCGAACAGAACCCGCGTGCCGATACGGATGGAGCCGGTGTCGGGAATGGAGAGCCCGGCGATGCAGTCGAGCAGCGTGGTCTTTCCCGCGCCCGAGGATCCGAAGACGATGTTGAAACCGGCGGGGGCGGAGAAATCGACGTCGAGCGTGAACTCGGTTTCGGGGGCATGCGTCTTGCGGAAGCGGGCGTTGAGCGCCGGCGTGTATGGGACGGGCTCTGCCGACGTGGGCGCGGTTTCCGCTGGCTGGGGGTTGCTGGCCATGGGGTTCGGGTGCAGGAGTGTGATTCTACATTTTTCGGGTTTTGGCGATCAGCGGGATTTCTTGTCAAGAGGGCGGCAAGGGTGGATTTTGCGTAAACGTCTGAGGAGGAAGCATATATAAGTGTTGTCAGGTTGTCACAATTACCCCCTCCAAATTGATATTCTGGATATATAGAGAAATTTGGCGATACCGCGCGAAAGGCTTTTGACCGCGAAGGTCTCTAAGAGACGCCGCAAAGGACGCTAAGGAGTTCCGACCCTCCTGGCGACTTTTGCGGATTTTCTTTGCGCGCTTGGCGGTTACGAGCTTTTGCTGTCCGTTCCCTTTTTGGAAAAATAGTTGGACACAGGTGACGACCGCTACAAAGACGCACCGAGGCATCGTGCTGGAATGAGGCTGGCCGACGGACATTCGGCTCGAGGACATCGCGCGGCTGGATGCACTTCCGCGTGGTTTTGTGTGTCGTTGGTAACTAGTTTGGAGAGGAAGTGTTCGATTAAGTTGTTGAATACGCTCGCACGACCCGGGGCTGACAACACATTCAAGGCATGGCGAACTTCATGAGACCTTCGTGGCGCAGCGCGCGCGCGTGCTGGATCTTCGCGCTCCTACTCTCCGCAACCTGTGCGTTCGGGCAGGGATCGAAGATGAAATCCGAATTCGAACCGGTACAAGAACGCGATCAGGACAATCCGAAAGCGCGCGAGGCCTGGTTCATGCGCGGGCGCACCGTGTCTACAGGAGAAGTCCCGGCGGCTCTTCGCTTCCGCGCCTTCCAACAGAAAATGCAGTTGCGGCAGTTGTTCGCCGCGCGCGCCGTGACGGCGATTCCGCACGTCAGCAGTTTCGGATGGGTGCCGCTTGGGCCAGCGCCGCTGGCTTCGGATGCAGGCACCGGACAGAACTACGGATCAGTTTCGGGAAGAGCGACGGCGGTTGCGATCGATCCGGCGGACGCGACCGGCAACACGGTGTACCTCGGCGGAGCGCACGGCGGAGTGTGGCGTTCGAACAATGCCGGAGCGTTGAGCGCGAGCGCGACGAGCGTGGTTTGGACGCCGGTGCTTGACTACGAGTCGACGCTCGCAGTGGGCTCGATCGCAATTCAGCCCTCGGCCAATACCGACACGACCAAGAGCGTAATCCTGGTGGGAACCGGCGAGCCGAACAGTTCTGGCGATTCGTACTACGGTCTCGGCATCTTGCGCTCGGCCGATGGCGGCGCGAGCTGGACGGCGATCACGCAGGACGCGGGCGGCGCGCATTCGTTCGCGGGGCTGGGCTTCAGCAAGATCGCGTTCAGCACAACCAATCCGCAGCTGGTGGTGGCCGCAACCGCGGCAGCGACCCAGGGATTCGTGTTGGGACTCGAGAGCCCGGTCACTGTGAATCGCGGAATTTACTACTCGCAGGACGCGGGCGTGACTTGGCACTACGCCTCGGTGAAAGACGGCAGTTCTACCGTGTCGCCGGGATCGGTGACGTCGGTGGTGTACAACGCGAGCGCTAGGAAGATTCTTTGCGGCGTTGCGCTATCACGGAATTTATTCGTCGGCGGATGGAATCAACTGGACGCGACTGGCCGATGCGAACCAGCCGGGAGCGGGACTCACGGCGGCGAGTTGTCCTGCGACGAGCGCAACGAATCCGGTGTGCCCGATCTATCGCGCGGAGTTTGCGGTGGTGCCGGGACGCAACGAGATGTACACGTGGGTGGTCGCGCTGGACTCGGCGGGCAACGAGGCGGACGGCGGCGTGTGGCAGACCTTGAACGGCGCAACGAGCGCATGGACTCAAATCGCGGACGACGGCATCACAAACTGCGGCGACAGCTTCGGATGCGGTGTGCAACAAGGCACCTACAACCTGGAACTGGCGGCGCTGCCCAACGGATCGGCGACTGATCTGTATGCCGGAGCGATTAATGTCTTCAAGTGCCGCATCACGACGCCCGGGTCGCCCAGTTGCGGCTTCGTGAACCTGACGCATGTGTATGGATGCCTGTCGATTGCGAACGTGCATCCGGACCAGCATCACCTGGCAGGAATCATCGCCGGCGGCAAAGAAGTGATGTACTTTGCGAACGATGGCGGCGTGTACCGCGCACTGGACGGATATACGGGGTTGTTGACCGGAACCTGCGGCGGACACAACCAGTTCGACGACTTGAATGGGACGCTCGGATCGATGACGCAGTTCGTGTCGTTCTCGATGCACCCGACGGACGCGAACACGTTGCTGGGGGGCACGCAGGACAACGGGTCGCCGGCGACTTCGACTGGAACAACCAGTTCGAGTTGGATCAATGTGCTCGGGGGCGATGGCGGCTACAACGCGATCAGCCCCGCGAAGGGGACGGACTGGTTCACGGCGAATCCGGACATTCCGCCGAATGCTCCGCTCGGCATTAATTATTGCGGGCTGGGAATCGGGTGCGGGAACACTACGTTCCAGGAAGTCGTATCGGCGGGGCAGGTTGGGAATGACGACGGCGCGTTTTATTTTCCGTACATGCTCGATCCGCAAGCTGCGTCGCAGTTGATCATCGGCACATGTCGCGTGTGGCGCGGCGGTCCGGCGACGAGTGCGGGCGGAACGTACACGGCGTTGAGCAACAACTTCGAGACGGGCGTGGGCGGATCGGGCGGAACGTGCACGGGAGGCGAAGTCCGGCTGGTGCGGTCGCTGGCGGCTGGGGGTCCGAAGGATGCGAGCGGTTTCTCGAAAGTGATTTATGCCGGGACCGATGGATTTGGAGGAGCGACGACGCCGACGGGTGGGCGCGTGTTTGTGACGACGAACGCGGGCGGGACGTTGATGGCGGACCGCACCGGCACGATCAATCCGGGGCAGTTCCCGGTGTCGGCGATCGCGATCGATACTTCGGACGCGACGGGGCAGACGGCGTACGCGGCGGTGATGGGATTTCACGTTGGCCACGTTTTCAAGACGACGAATGCCGGGGTGAGTTGGGCAGCGTTCTCGACAAACCTGCCGGATGCTCCGGCGGATGCGCTGGTGGTGGACGCGCAAACGGCCACCGTTTACGTGGGGACTGATGTGGGCGTGTTCGCCAGCCCGACTGCGGCGGCGAACTGGGCGGAAGTTGGTCCGGTGGCGGCGGCGGGCAATTCGGGATTTCTGCCGAACGTTCCGGTGACCGCGCTGCGGCTGTTCAACAGCGGCGGCAAGAAACTGTTGCGCGCTTCGACGTACGGGCGGGGCATATGGCAGTACGACCTGCTGGGATCGACTACTCCCGACTACTCCATCACGATTACGAATTCGACGCAAACTGTGTTTGTTTCGCAAAACGCCGCGTTCAATGGAAAGTTGACTGCGGCGAACGGATACGCGAGCGCGGTGGCATTGAGTTGCGCGGCGGGGACGACGGCGGCGCCGGGGACGTGCTCGGCGAATCCGGCAAGTGTGACGCCAACTGGAGCGGGGGCGGCTTTCATTGTTACGGCTCGGAGGCGCGGCACAGGACTATCTGTTCAACGTGCACGCGGTGGGCACGGATGCATCGACCACTACGCATGATGCGGCGGTCACGCTGCACGTGGTGGATTTTGCTCTGGGAGCGCCGGCGCCGGCTAGCGTCTCAGTGCAGCAGGGGAGCACGTCGCAGGGAGTCGCGTTCGTGGTGAGCGGGGCGGGCGCGTTTTCGGGCACGGTGACGCTGGCGTGTCCGGCGAGCGGGATGCCAGCCGGCGTGACGTGCAGTTTCTCGCCGTCGGCGGCGGTGTCGGCGTTGCCAGCCACGGTGACGTTGACGTTTTCGACGACAGTTTCGACGCCACTGGCGACTACGCCCATCACGATTTCAGCAAACACGCCGGGTGCACCCGCGGCCAAAACGCGAAGTATTAGTTTAACGGTCACTGCGCCTGCCGCGGACTACACGCTGGCGATCAGCAACTCACCGCAATCAGCTACGGCGAATCAGGCGGCAACGTTCAGCGGCACGCTGAAAGCGGTGAATGGCTATGGAAGCGCGGTGAATCTGACGTGTGGCGCGGGCGCGCCGCCGACTTGCACGGTGTCGCCGGCATCGGTGACGCCGACCGTGGCGGGGGCATCTTTCACCGTCACTGCGAAGAGTACGCTGGCGCAGACGTACAACTTCAGCCTGAATGGTTCCGGAACAGATGGGGCCCACGTCGCGCACACGGCGCCGGTCGTTTTCAATTCGCTGTTCACGCTGACGGTCACCAACAGCACGGGGCAGCAAAGTCTGAGGGCCGGGCAGAACGCTGCTTACAGTCTGGTCATCACGCCGGTGGGTGCGACGACATTCCCGAACGCCGTGAATTTTTCTTGCAGCGGGCTTCCGGTGGGGGCGACTTGTTCTTCGTCCCCGATTGCCAGCGGTGCGAGCGGGCCGCAGAACGTGACGCTCACGATCAGCACGGCCGGGTTGGGAAGTGCGGCTATTCGTCCGAGCGCGGAGAACCGGAAGCCGTGGACGCCGCTGTTCCTGTGGGCGTCGGTGATGGGAATGATGGTTGGCGGGCTGGCGCGGAGATCTTCTTCGCGCAAGGCCGTCGGGACGGCGATTGCCGTGTTGTGTGCGTCGACGCTGGTGTTGACATCTTGCGGAGGAAGCAGCGGAAACTCGGGAGGGGGAGGTCCCCCTCCGGCAATTGCGGTGAGCGTGAGCCCGCGCACGCCGAACTTATTCCCGACGCAACAGCAGCAGTTCTCTGCGTCGGTAAGCGGAACAGCGAATACTGCGGTGACGTGGCAGGTGAACGGCGTAACAGGTGGAAACGCGAGCGCGGGCATGGTCGGCGCGGACGGCCTGTATACGGCACCTGCGGTCGTGCCGAGCCCGAATAATCCTGTGATGGTAACGGCGGTATCGCAGGCGGATGTGACGAAGTCGGGGGCGGCGACGGTGACTTTGAAAGCGCCCACACCGGCCGGGACATACAACGTGACAATTACGGCGACGGCCGGGAGCGTGGTGTCGACTACTACGGCCGTGTTGGTGGTGCAGTAGGGCCGGCGTCAGTCGTCAGGGGAGCGTCGGTGCGCTTCGGTTGGGTGTCAACCGGAATTTCTAAGTCGTTAGAGGTTTTTGCTTCTTCCAGCCCGTGTTCGAAAAAAAATCCCTGGATGCGAACAGGTGTGGAATCCCACCCTAGCGCAAAAAGCGCGCTAGGATGGGGCACCCGCCGCTCGTGCCGACCCTGAGAATTGCATAGGTCCTTCGCTGCGCTCAGGATGACATTTTCAAGGAGTAGATCGTCCGGAAGGGCACTGGCATCGAGTTCGTTCAAAAGCCCTCTCCGGCGAGGCTCGCTCTGATCAGCCTTTGCCTTCGTCGGCGGAGGGGCCGTAGAGGGCTGGGACTTTTTCGTGGTTCAGGCGCAGGTAGACGGTTAGCTGGCCGCGGTGGTGGGCCATGTGGTTCAGGACTCCATCGCGGATGGCTACGTAGCGCTGCTGCTCGCTCATCAGCTTGCCGCCCGAAAGCAGCTTCCATTTTGTGTTGAAGAGATGGTCGTCGGTGGTTTTCTGGAGGACTTCGCGGCCTTTTTTTAACGAGGCTTCGAATTGCTGGATGAGGTCCTGGCGCGTCTTCCAGTCGGGCGGGCGGAATTTGGGGCCGCCGGGCGGGTTGATGTCGAGCTCGTCCATGTTGACGACCATGTCGAGCCATGCGGGGATGTTGGCGACAAGCGTGGCCAGTGCGCCTAGCGGCATGGATTTTTCGTGGGGCTTCCAGTCGTTCTTTCCTTCAGGGACACGCTCGAGGGTTTTACGGATGCCCTCCGCTTCGCGATCGAGTTCGGCGAGTAAGAGTTCGGTGATCTTCATGTTGTCGCTCCTTCAGGCACTGTTAGATGTCTGGTGTTGTGGCTTTCGCTGCGGAAAATCTTAGAGGGCACGGAGGAAAGCTTTTAACCGCAAAGATCGCTAAGAAAAGCCGCCAAGGACGCAAAGGTAGCAATTCTCTGCGCAGGTGGGCGGTACGCGTCGTGGCGAGTTGCGTGTTTCAAGGCTCACGAATTGAGTTGGAGTGATTTCGGGGTTGTGAGCGATGCCCTTGCGAAAAGTTGGACCATAGGCTTAGCTGGATGGGGCGAAAGGTGTTCCTTGACTCATGAGCGAGAGCTTTGATGTTGCAGTGATTGGCGGCGGGATTGTTGGGCTGGGGGTGGGGCTGGAGATCACGCGCAGGTTTCCTCGCCTGCGACTGGTGGTGCTTGAGAAAGAAGCGCGCGTCGGGGCGCACCAGAGCGGGCACAACAGCGGCGTGATTCACTCCGGCGTTTACTACAAACCTGGATCGCTGAAGGCGAAGTTGTGCGTTACGGGCGCTGCGGCGATGGTGGAGTTTTGCCGCGAGCACGGCGTGCCGTTTGCGGTTTGCGGGAAGGTGATTGTCGCGACCTCGGCGGCGCAGATGCCTCGGTTGCAGGATCTGATGGAGCGCGGCCGGGCGAATGGAGTGGCCGGGCTGCGGATGCTTACTCCGGAGGAGATCCGCGAGTTCGAGCCGCACGCTAGCGGCGTGGCGGCGCTGCTGGTTCCGGGGACCGGAGTTACTGACTATGCGATCGTGTGCGCGAAGTATGCCGAACTGATTGGAGCGCAAGGCGGCGAGGTGCGGACTTCGACCAAGGTGGTCGGGATCCGAACGGGCGAGAGCGAGACCGTGATCGAGACTTCGGGCGGCGCGATGGCGGCGCGGGCGGTGATCAATTGCGCGGGGTTGTTTAGCGATCGAGTTGCGCGGATGGCGGGCGAGCATCCCGAGGTGCAGATTGTTCCGTTTCGCGGGGAGTACTACGACCTGCTGCCGGAGCGGGCCGAGTTGGTGCGGGCGCTGATTTATCCGGTGCCGGATCCGCGGTTCCCTTTTCTGGGGGTGCATTTCACGCGGAGGGTGCACGGCAGTGTCGATGCCGGTCCGAATGCAATTTTTGCTTTCAAGCGCGAAGGATATCGCAGCGGAGATTTCAGCTTGCGGGACACGGTGGAGTCGCTGATGTTTCCGGGCTTCTGGCGAGTGGGGGCAAAGCACTGGCGCATGGGAAAAGATGAAGCTGCGCGGTCGGTAAGCAAGGCGGCGTTTGTGGCAGGGCTGCAGAAGTTGGTGCCGGACGTGAGGGCGGAGGATCTGGTGCCGGGCGGGTCGGGAGTGCGGGCGCAGGCGATCCACCGATCGGGGGCGCTGGTGGACGATTTTCAATTCACGCAGACCAAGAACATGCTGCATCTTTATAACGTGCCGTCTCCGGCGGCCACGGCTTCGATTGCGATTGGGCAGGCGGTGGTGGAGATGTTTTCTAGTCTTAAGTCGCTGGTCGCTAGTCGCTAGCTATTCCCTCGGGCGAGCAGTTCTCTTCGAAGCTGATAGAGTGGTGCGGTTGAGTGATTGTGGCGACCCGTTGGAAATCCTAAGTGCTTGACGTCTGGGGAATCCCACCCTAGCGCACAGAACGCGCTAGGATGGTGCACCCTCGGTGCGTGAAGACACTTGGGAGTGCATAGGTCCTTCGCTTCGCTCAGGACGACAACTTAGAGAGTGGGGCACGACGGAAAGCGTGAACGGTTATGGGAGGTCGGATGGGTTTGAACTTGACCAACAAGCGCGTGGCTGTTTTGGGAGCGGGGAAGATGGGCGGGATCTTGGTGAAGGCTTTTCTGGAGAAGAAGCTGCTTTCGCCGAAGCTGACTACGGTGACGGTGCAGCATGGTGAACGCGCGAGTGCGCTATCAAGAAAGCTGGGGATTCCCGTGGGGACGAACAATGTTGCCGCGGTGAAAAAAGCAGACATCGTGCTGGTGTGCCTGAAGCCGCAGGTGGTGCAGGGTGTGCTGGAAGAAATTCGAAAGAGTATACGGGCGGAACAGCTGGTGATTTCGGTGGCGGCGTCGGTGCCAACGAGCAGCATTGAGAGCGCGCTGGGCGGGAAGGTGCCCGTGGTGCGGGCGATGCCGAATACTCCGTGCCTGGTTGGGCAGGGGATGACCGCGCTGTGTAAAGGGAATCATGCGGGTGCAGAGGATCTGGAGATTGCCTGCGAATTGTTCAATGTCGTTGGACGCACGGTGGTGGTGGATGAGAAGCACATGGATGCGGTGACGGGTTTGTCGGCGAGCGGGCCCGCGTATATCTACATCATTCTTGAGTCGCTCGCGGAGGCGGGGGTGAAGGTCGGGTTGCCGCGCGATGTGGCGACGCTTTTGGCGGCGCAGACTGCGTTGGGGGCGGCGGCCGTGGTGCTTGAGACCGGGGATCATCCGGCGCTGTTGAAGGATGCGGTGACCACTCCGGCGGGGTGCACGATTGATGGGATCATGGAATTGGAAGAGGGGAAGCTGCGCGTGACTCTTATTAAAGCGGTGGTGAAGGCGGCGCAGCGGGCTAAGGAGCTGGCGTATGGCTAGTCGCTAGCGCGGTCGTCGGTCGTCGGTCGTCGGTCGTCGGTCGTCGGTCGTCGGAGAGGTTCGATCCAGACCCTTCGTTATTTTCAAATTTTTTCGTTCTCTCAAAAATCCGAAGCACTTCGCATGTGTGGAATCCCACCTTAGCGCACAGAACGCGCGAAGGTGGGGCACCTGGGCGGTCCTTGGTCCGTTTTGGGGAATAACTACTGGGCTTGCATGAAGGTTACGTTGACTTGGGTGCGGATGGGGACTTTTTTGCCGTCAACGGTGAAGGGTTTGTAGCGCCATTGGCGGACGGCGGCGATGGCGGCGTCGGCCAGGTCGGGGTTGCCGCTTACGGCGGAGACTTGCTGGACACGGCCGTTGGCGTTGATCAGGGTTTCGAGGACCACCGATCCTTGAATGTGGGCGCGCCGCGCGGCTTCGGGATATTCCGGTTCGACGCGCTGGTCGAGCAGGCTCTCGGCCGTATCGGGCTTGAGACGCACGTAGCCGTCGGTCATGGGATCGACGGGCAGGCGCGTGATCTGGGACGCTGACTTCATACTAGACGCGGCGCTGGTCGAAGAAGACTTCGCAGACGAAGGAAGCTCGCCGCGCGGCGCTGGTGTGGCAGCGGCTCGCGGTTTGGCCGGAGCTTTCGCGGGAGTGGCAGGCTCCTCGGGATGAACGGGCTTGCCGTAGATCAGTTTCCCTTTTTCGTCGTAGATCGCGAGGCCTCCCGTGTCCTGCCCATTTGGTTGCGCGCCGGCTGTCTTGCTCACGGACTTGCTGGCTGCGGAGATCACAACATCAGAGGCTGCGGCTTCCGATTGCGACTTGGCAGCCTGCGCGTGCGCGGGCTTGGACTCCTGGGGAGAGGCGGGTGCTGCTGATGCCGTCACCGGGCCTAGATCGAGTTCCTGCGCCTGAGGAGATTCGGCATCCTGTGCGGATTTTTGCGCGGAGCTGCGCGTTCCGCCGACACGCCATGCCATCAGTCCGATGATGAGGCAGGCGATCACTCCGGCGCAGACGGCGAGCCAGGTAGTGGCGCGATCCGATGAGCCGGAAATCTTGGATGGGTTGGACTTGAATTCGTAGACGGGAGTGTGCGAACGCTCGCGCAATTCCTCATGTTCCGACTCGAGTTCGAACTCGGGCGGAGGCGGCGGCATTGGTTCCACGCGCTTGGGCTCGGGCTTTGTCACGGCAGCGGGCGCGGTCGCATCGGCGAATTCTTCGGGCTTGGCGGCGAAGCCCGTGATTTGTCCGCCAGCGGTCTTCGTGTGACGCACGATGCGATACGCGAGAGCTTGCAGGGTCTGCTCATCGCGCTCGCCGAAGGCGTTCGGCCGCGGCGAGAAAATTTCGAAGATGCCTACGAACTCTCCCCAATACCAGAGAGGAACGACGAGGATGGAGCGGACTCCGAGCAGGCGGCACGCCGCGGAATCGACGCGCGGGTCAGTTTCGGTATCGTCGCAGCGCTGCAGAGTTCCGATGCGGAGGCATTCGGCGGAGAAGCCGGCGTTGTCGAGACGAACGCCGAGATCGGGAGCGGTGCGGCCGGTGGTTGCGCGGCAGACCATCTCGCCGTTGCGCGTGAGTGCGATCGCGGCGCCGGTCGCGCCGGTGGCCAGGCAGGCCTGCTCAACAATCTGATTGAGCACCAGGTCCAAAGCCAAATCCTCGGAAGCGGAGCCACCGCCGCTGGCGGCCAGGGCGCTGGTCAGTCCGCGAATTTCCGCGTCAGACGGAAGCGCGTTCTGAAGCTTGAGTTCGGCGTCGGGGGTCGCGTCCTCGAATGGATTATACGGACGGTAGGGATCCGGGCACGACATGGGGTCTCTTGAAACCTGTGTGAGCTCCGGGGGAACTACTCACGAATTCGGTCTAATACTGTACGAAGTTTCGCCTCAAACGGGTCGGTTGTCAACGGGTAAATCTATACGAGGCAAGGGTTTTGAGGGAATTGTAAAGGGCAAGTGGGGCGGATTCAGGGGGATAGGCGCGGGGACCGCGATGGACTTGTGAGTGGGGATGGTCGTCGGTCTCGGTCTTCGGTCTTCGGTCCCAAATCCCAAGATCGATGCGGCCGTGGAATCCCACCCTAACGGCGCAAAGAACGCACCGTGAGGGTGGGGCACCCGTGGTTCATGCAAGCGCCGAAGAATACATGGGTCCTTCGCTGCGCTCAGGATGACATTTTGAGTTGGGCATGACAATCTGATCGACATTTATGAGATCGGACGAGGCGGTACTCGATAGGTCGCTTTCGCGGTCGGATCAGGTGCATGCGGTGACTGCCAGTTTTCTGGGGTGGACGCTGGATGCCTTTGATTTCTTCGTGCTGGTGTTTCTGGTGGACACGCTGGCGGTGCAGTTTCATGTGCCGGCTTCGAAGATCATCCTGACGATTACTGCGACTTTGGCAATGCGTCCGCTGGGGGCGTTGCTGTTCGGCGTGCTTGCGGATCGTTACGGGCGGCGCGGGCCGTTGATGGCGAACGTCGTGTTCTTTTCTGTGATGGAACTGGCTTGCGGGTTTGCGCCGAACTACACGGTGTTCTTTGTGCTGCGCGCGATCTTCGGAATTGGAATGGGCGGCGAGTGGGGCGTGGGCGCGTCGCTGGCGATGGAGAGCGTGCCGGTGCGGTGGCGCGGCGTGCTGTCGGGCGTAGTGCAGAGTGGATATTCGATCGGATATTTGCTGGCGGCGGTGGCGGCGCGAGTGGTGCTGCCGCTATGGGGATGGCGCGCGATGTTCTGGGTGGGCGGAATTCCAGCATTGCTGGCGTTCTACATCCGATTTCGCGTGAAGGAGACAGAGGCGTGGAAGCAGCATCGGGCGCCGACGGTGGGAGCGATTCTGCGCACGGCCGGCGGGCATTGGAAGATCTTTTCTTATCTTGTGGTGCTGATGACGCTGATGATGTTTCTGTCGCATGGCACGCAGGATCTGTATCCGCACTTTCTGAAGGAGGTGCATGGATTCTCGTTGCCGACAGTTTCTTACGTGGCGATTCTGTACAACGTTGCGGCGGTCATCGGCGCGTGCACCTACGGATATTTCTCGGAACATTTTGGGCGCAGGCGCGCGATGCTGCTGGCGTTGGCGTTGGCGATGCTGTCGATTCCGGCTTGGGCTTTCGGAAGATCGCTGGGCGTGCTGGTGGTGGGGGCATGCTTCATGCAACTGGGTGTGCAGGGGGCGTGGGGGATTATTCCTGCGCACTTGAATGAACTGGTTCCGGATGCGGCCCGGGGACTGATGCCCGGGTTCGCGTACCAGTTGGGGATATTGATTGCGGCGCCGACGAATACGATCGAGTTCGCTTTGCGGGATCGGTTCGGGTATGCGTGGGCGCTGGCGGCGTTTGAGATCCTGAATATTGTTTTGCTGGGGATCGTGGTGGCACTTGGGCGGGAGAGTAAGGGGAGGAGTTTTGTGGGCTAGGTCGGCCTTCCGTCGTCAGCCTTCAGTCTTCAGTCGTCAGTCGTCAGCAAAATCCTTAGATTTCGGCAGTTGTGGAATCCCACCTTTGCACACAGACCGCGCAAAGATGGGGCACCCTCGGTTTGTACTCTTCTACCCGCCTGCGCGGATGTGACTGTTAACGACCTACGCTGCTTTTCGGACCGTTGGCTTGTTAGGGGTTGCGGATTTTTTCGGCTCGAAGACCACTGCGGCAGCCAGCAGGATTCCGATCAGGCCGAAGCAGGCTAGTGCGAATAGGGCGATCATGAGGACCGGCATGGGATCCTCCTTATAGTCCGGATTCTCGGACGAGCGCGTCGGCTATACGGTGACTGCGATCACTGATTTGCGTGATGGCTGGGCGGGAAAAGGCACTGCTTCTCCGCGATCTCAGTCTAAGATTTTCAGCAAGAGCTGTTAACCGCAAAGGTCGCTAAGAAGAACCGGGGATAGGTTAGCGGTTGCGGATCTTCTGTACCCTTCATTTCCCGATTTGTCCTCCAGGCTTGTGGCGCGGGTGCAATGGCTGGATTCGGCGGCGGAAAAACCTGCTAAATTAAGAATTCGTCCGAAATGCGAAGAGGCCGGAATCACTCTTTGCGCATCACTTTTTGCGCCGCGGAAGCTGATCCGGAAGCGTTTTGGACTGGAGCGGTGCATGCGAATTGCAGTCGTAGGCTCGGGCTATGTGGGATTGGTTGCGGGAGCCTGCTTCGCCGATATGGGGCACGACGTCATCCTGGTGGACAACGACCAGCAAAAGCTGGCTGCGCTGAGGAACGGCCAGGTGCCGATTCACGAAAAATTCCTGCCTGAATTGTTGCAACGCCATCGTGGACACAAATTGCAGTTCTCCGATGACCTGCACGCGGCGGTGAAGGTCAGCGACGCGATTTTTGTGGCGGTGGGGACGCCGCCCACCGATAGTGGCGATGCGGACCTGTCGTATGTGGAGTCGGTGGCACGCGAGATTTCCGGCGGGATTGACGGGTACAAGATCGTCGTCGAGAAGAGCACGGTACCGGTGTACACGAGTGAGTGGGTACGAAAGATCATCCTGCGGAATGGAGCGCCGGCGGAATCGTTCGATGTGGCGTCGAATCCGGAATTCTTGCGGGAAGGGACCGCGGTGACGGATTTCCTGTTTCCTGACCGGATTGTGGTGGGTGCGGATTCGGAGCGGTGCGCGGCTGTGTTGCGGGAAATCTACGCGCCATTGAGCGACGGCTCGTACTACACGCGTCCGGATGCGATTCCCGGGCCTGATCGGGCGCAGACTCCACCGCCGCTGATTGTCACAAGCACGAAGAGCGCAGAGTTGATCAAACATGCATCGAATGCGTTTCTGGCGATGAAGATTTCGTTCATCAATGCAGTCGCGTCGATTTGCGAATCGGTGGGCGCAAATGTGCAGCAGGTGGTGAAGGGGATTGGAACGGATTCGCGCATTGGGCCACGCTTCCTGAATCCGGGCATTGGCTACGGTGGGTCGTGTTTTCCGAAAGACCTGATGGCGTTCCGATCGGTGGCGCGGGAGTGCGGCTATGATTTCCGGCTGCTGGATGAAGTGATGCGCATCAATGAGGAGCAGAGGCAGCGCTTTCTGCGCAAAGTGCGCAAGGCATTGTGGACGCTACGTGGCAAGCGTCTGGGAGTTCTGGGGCTGGCCTTCAAGGGCGGGACTGACGACATCCGGGAATCTCCGGCGGTGCTGCTGATTCAGTCGCTGGTGCAGGAAGGGTGCAGCGTGGCGGCGTACGATCCGGCGGCAATGGAGCGGGCGCGGGAAGTGCTGTCGTCGAACGTGGAGTTTGTGACTAACGCGTACGATGCGGCTACGGGGGCTGATGCGTTGCTGATTCTCACCGAGTGGGAGGAGTTCGCATCGCTCGATCTGCGGCAGATTGCCCGGAGGCTGCGTTATCCGATCGTGATTGACGGACGGAATCTATACGACCCGGAAACGATGGCTGCGCACGGGTTGAGTTACTACAGCGTGGGCAGGGCTCCGGCCTTGCCGGAAGGGTCTCCGACACAGTCCGGGGAGCGCTCACCCGGTGATCACAAGAAATATGAATAAGCGACGCGCCCTGGTGACAGGCGGTGCCGGCTTCGTGGGGTCGCATCTGTGCGATCTTTTGCTGGGCGATGGATACGACGTCGTGGCCGCGGACAATCTTCTGACCGGGCGCATGGCGAACATCGAACACCTGCGCAATGACTCCCGCTTTGAATTTGTGAAGGTGGATGTTTCTGAGCCGTTTGACTGCGGCGCGGTGGAATACGTGTTTCATTTTGCCAGCCCGGCGAGCCCGGTGGATTATGGCGAGCACGGGATCGAGACGTTAAAGGTTGGGTCGTACGGGACGTTCAACTCGCTCGAGGTGGCGCGGAAATATTCGGCCGGCTTCTTGCTGGCTTCGACTTCCGAGTGCTATGGGGATCCACTGGAGCATCCGCAGAAGGAAACTTATTGGGGACACGTGAATCCGGTGGGGCCGCGGTCGGTGTATGACGAAGCGAAGCGGTTTGCGGAAGCGACGACCATGGCGTACCTGCGGTATCACAAGGTGAATACGCACATCGTGCGTATCTTTAATACCTACGGGCCGCGCATGCAGGTGAACGACGGACGCGTGATTCCGAACTTCATGCGGCAGGCGATGCGAGGTGAAGGGCTCACGATTTACGGCGATGGCAGCCAGACGCGAAGCTTCTGCTACGTGAGTGATGAGGTGGAAGGGATTCTCCGGTTATCGAAGTCCACGGAGCATGGGCCTGTCAATATTGGAAACCCCACGGAGTTCACGATTCTGGAGTGCGCACAACGGGTGCTGGCCGTGACCGGATCGAAGAGCGGGTTGAAGCATGAAGCGCTGCCGCAGGATGATCCGAAGCAGCGGCGTCCGGATATTTCGAAGGCGAAGCAGTTGTTGGGGTGGGAGCCGAAGATTGATCTGGAGAACGGGCTTCGGATGTCATTGGAATATTTTCGTGGAGAGTTGGCGGCGGTGGCGCGGGGGTGAAGGCGGGAAGCTCTCTCGAGTTTTGGAAGCAAACCTCATGGGCTGATTGGCACGGCTGAAGCCGTGCCCTTCCCTTTTTTGGGCTGGCCGAGGTCGCTGGGCTTTCGCTGATAGCAAATCCGAGGCGCCGCACACAGAGTGCAGAGGTCCTTCGCTGCGCTCAGGATGACATTCGCATATGACAATTCGCGTAATGAAAAGTTTCGGGATTGCTTAGCGGGTCCAGGGGTCTTGCGGAGAGTTGACTTCGGAGGTTTCGCCGGATTGTTCGAGCAAGCGGATGAGTGTTTGCAAGTGATCGTGATGTTCGGCAGTCTTCAGGACCAGCTTGACTCCCATTCCGAATCCCGGGTGCACGGACTGAACCACGCCTTGGACGCGCAGCTTGAGGTCCTGGGTGCGCACGACGATTTCGACATGCGTGCCATTGGGGAAAGGCGTTGGCATTTCCACGTAGCAACCACCTGAGCTGATGTCAGAAACGCTGCAGCGGTGTGGAACCGGGGCGCCCATGCGGAATACGTCAGCGCCAAGACGGCACGCGTGCCGGGACTGGGTGCGGCGATTTCCGGGAGCGTTGCGCAAACGAGCCACGCCGGATTCGGGCGGGGTGGGCAGCGCAGTCTTGATAATCGTTTCCTGACGCGGCACCTGGGGTGCGGCCGCGACGGTGGCTGGGGCGTTGGTCGTTAGCCAGTTGCGGAGAACCTTTCGGGACGATGTTGGCACGTTTATGAAGCGCATGCCGACGCGACCGGTGAAATCCTGCCAGACCACTTCCCCGGCGAGACGCACCAGCGAAGTATGTCCCGGCAAGGCGAATTCAAAATAAACACGGCAGTCGGGCGGAAGTTTCTTCTCACTCTGAACGGCCGTGCCTTCCTCGCTGAGATCGAGCAGGGTGGCCGGCACTTTCTCGACGTTTGAATAGTCGAGCGAGGCATGGGCGTGCACATTAACGCGCGGATTGCGGCGGCGTTCGCGCTGCATGAGAGAGCGCGCGGCGCGCAGACTGCTCCAGGCCCGATCTTCAGAGATGGGCTTGTAGAGGACGAAGTTGATGCCGAGCGCAAACATCTGTCGTACGTTGTTTTCCTTGCCCGCGACGGCGACCACCAGGGTGCCGGTGTTGAGCGCGGAGGAACGGATCTGACGTAGCGTGTCGAGAGCCTCAGCTTCGTTTTCGCAATCAAGAACAACGGAATCGTAGTGAGTGTCGGACAGCTTTGCGTGAGCATCGGAAGCGCTGGAGCAATGGTCGACGGTGAGCCCGAGTGTTTCCAGGATGTGACGGAGCACCTGGGTGCTGGCATCGTCCGCACACACGACAAGGCTCTTGAGCGACATACCTACGCATCGTAAAAGTTACGGCGGCGCTGGGACAAGTTACTCGGGTAATCGGGGAAAGGCGCATTGATACGTAACGAACGGGACCGTGGCGAATGGGTGGTGGAGACTGCGTGGAAAGAGCCGGCACCGGCAACGGGTTCAGGAGATGGGAGTTCCAGCAAGGCGTCGTGGCCAGAAGCAGTTGAGGGGCGCGAGGACGGACGGTCACGTGAGTAACAGGGCGTCCATTACGTTACTGAAGACCACCGAACTTACAGTACGTCAGTACTTTGACGCTGTTGGGGGGTGTCCCTACGATGAAGTGAAGTGGCGACGCCCCTGCCGCACTTGAGGTGCGGGGCGCGGCTTTTCACATTGGATTGAGAACGTCGTTTCCGACCCTGAATGGCGCTGAGAGATCGGCAGTGGAGAGAGAAATGACTTCGCGGAAGAACGGCACTCGCAACTCCCCCAGAAAAGACGGAACCGTGTCGCACAAGACTCGCGGATTTTCTCTGCTCGAGACCATGGTGGTGGTGGCGATCACGCTGATCGCGGCGTCTATCAGCTTCATCACGCTGCAACCGACATTGAAGCAAGCCCACGCGAATGCCGCGGTGAATGAGAGTTTCATGTGGATGCGGCAGTACCGGCAGAGAGCGATCGACGAGCGCAAGCGCTACATCCTCACGTTTACGGCGCCGCAGACCATCCAGATTTCGCGTTGGGATTTTGCGTTGCCGGTGTCTCCGGCGCCAGTGGTGTTGTACACAGAGACGTTGCCGCCGGATGTTTCGTTCCAGGTGGTGGCGGGCGTGCCGGGAGGGGCGACGCCCGACGCGTTCGGAACCGCGGCGCGCGCGATTGACTTTGGCCAGGGCATCGGGTTGGGCGGGCTCAACTACGTCGTGTTCATGCCGGATGGGTCGGTGCAGGACCTGGTCGGGAACTTGAACAGCGGCGTGATCTACATGGGCAGAAACGCCGATCTCTATAGCTCGCGCGCCATCACGGTGTACGGCGCGACGGGGCGGTTGCGGGGCTGGCAACTGGTAAACCAGGGCGGAGCAGCAACGTGGGTTCAAAAATGATGAAGATCATCTACAAGAAGTCCGCAACGGGAAAGCGGTCGGGCGAGGCAGGTTTCTCGCTGGTCGAAGTGTTGTTTGCGGCGGTGATCCTGATGGTGGGATTGCTGTCGATGGTGGCGGTGTTCGGATATGCGGTCGCGGCCACGCAAACCGTGCAGGAAGACCAGATCGCCAAGCAGAAGGCGCAGGAAATGCTGGAGAACATCTTCACGGCGCGCGACACGCAGCAGATCACATTCGCGCAGATCGCGAACACTCCAGGCGGAGTTTTTGTGCAGGGCTTCAATCCGTTGTGGGACACGGGGCCGGATGGACTGGCGGGAACGGGGGACGATGTCCCGTTCAATCCGGCGCTGACCGGTTGCCCGGGGACGATCAATCCGGGAGGCGTGGAGTGCATCAAGCTGCCCGGTCCGGATGGAATGCTGGGCACGCCCGATGACACCTACATGGTGATGGGAAACTTTCAGCGCCGAATTCAGATCACGAACTGGCTGAACCCGGACGGCACCATCAATCCGAACCTGAAACAGGTGACGGTCACGGTGCAGTACACGCGGCCCGGGAATGCACAACCACGCACTTACACGGTGAACGCGCTGCTTTCGGCGTTCCGCTGAGGATCACGATGACGACTCGAGAAAACAGACGGCAAAAGGGTTTCACGCTGGTTGAACTGATGGTCTCGTTCTTCATCGGACTGATCATTCTGGGCGCGTCGGTAAAGCTGTTCAAGAGCGGAGTCGACGCCAGTGTGCTGGTGGCACAACGCGCCGAACTGCAACAGAGTTCGCGCGCGGCGATCAACCTGATCACCAAGGACATCAGCATGGCGGGCGCAGGACTGCCGCCCGGAGGGATTCAGTTGCCGACGGGCGGCGTGGCCGGCACTTCGAAGTATGCCTGCGACCAGGGTGGCACCTGCTATATGCCCACGCACCTTTATCCCAACGGGAACTACATGTACGGGCTAATCCCGGGACCGAACAATGGTGTGCAGAATGGTGCCCTAGTACCGGCGACGGGAGGATCAGCAGACGGGCTTACCGTTGCGTATCTGGACTATGCCTTTCCGCTGAACCAGTACACCTGCGTGGTCAGTTCGGGAACGACGATTACGCTGACCCCGCCAGTACCGGCGCCAGTTCCGGCCTTGCCGGCGATAAACGCGGCGGGCGTCGGGCTGCAGGTCGGCGACCTGGTGATGGTGACGGGCGGCAACATCGCGACCATCGTGGCTGAGGTCACGACCGTGACCCCCACGGTAGTCACTTTTGCGAATACGGATCCGCTGAACTTCAACAACTCGGGCGGCGACCCGATCATCGGGAACCTGGGATACATCGCCAACCGCGTCGTGGCACCGCCGCCGGGGCAGAGCAACTGCACGGCGACCCGGCTGTTTGTGGTTTCGTACTTCATCCAGTTGCCAGCGGCCGGACAAGCACCTCGCCTGATGCGGCAGGTCAACGGGCTGACGCCCGTGCCGGTGGCGGATGACATTATCGGAATGACCGTGTCGTACGACCTGTTCAACGACACGACAGGCTTGAACAACACCGAACAGCGCGACCCGCTATCGATCGCGGGTGTGACGCCGAATCAGATCCGCAAGGTGAACATCGCCGTCCGGGCGCAGAGTCTGAGCCAGGATGGGCAGAAGATCCAGAGCATGCAGCTGGCCACGTCGGTCAGTGCACGCAACATGAGCTTTAAGAACCGGTATCAGTGAGGGCTGTGGGGCAGGAGAAAAAGAACATGGGGAAGAAGTCGCAACTTCGTTCAAAAGGCTTCACACTGATTGCAGCGTTGTTGATGCTGCTGTTGATGTCGGGGATCGCGGTCGGCCTGATGTACATGGTCAACAGCGAGGCCCACATTGGCGGAAATGACGTCAACTATAACGTCGCGTACTACTCCGCCGAGTCGGGCATGGAGAAGCTGACGGCCGATCTGGCGACGCTGTATCAGTCGTCGCAGGCGCCGATTCCCGCGAACATCACGAATCTCACCAACTTCCCGCCCACGGCCATGGGCAACATGAACTATGCGGAGTCGATTACGTGGACGCCGGACGCGAACGGCAACCCGGTGAGCAACTGGAGCACGATCAGTTCCGGAAACAACTACGGACTGAAGGCGCTGATTGTGCCGTACACGTTGACGGTGAATGCGACGCAGCCGGTTTCGGGTGCGTCGGCGAACATCACGCGCAGCGTGGAAGTGGCACTGATTCCGGTTTTTCAATTCGGCATTTTCGCGGACGGCGACATCGATTACTTCGCCGGTCCAGCCTTTACGTTTAAGGGCCGCGTCCACACCAACGGAAGCTTGTATCTGGCCAGTGGTTCGACGTTAGCGCTTTTCGACAAGGCAACGGCATTCAACCAGATCATCACGGATCGCCTGGAGAATAACCACCTTACGTCCTCCGGATACACGGGCACGATTTATATCCCGAACGCTAGCGGTGGGTGCGACGTGAGCCAGCCGGCAACGCACTGCCTGGCTTCGACTTCAAAAGATCCGGCGAGCTGGAGCGGCGGCATCCCTCCGAGCGGCGGACAGACGGGCGGCTGGGTTACGACATCTACTTCGACGTACAACGGATTTGTTTCAAACTCGGTGACGGGCGTGCGCAAGCTGACGCTGCCTTTTGTCGGTCAGGGCGTGCAGCCGATCCAGATTATTCGCAAGCCGATCCTGAATGAAGCACTTGGAACCACGCTGAGTTCATCCCGCTTGTATACGAAGGCTCAGATTCGGGTGCTGCTGGCGGATACAGTCGCCGACCTGCACCCGGAGAGAAGCCTCGCTGCACTTGACGGGCAGGATATTGACCTGAACGCACAGAATCTGGGAACGTTTCCCGTTGCGGGCGGCTACAACGTCGGGGGAACGATTTACCCATTCGCGCAGGCAGACACAACGAAGGATGCCAACTGGATCAAGAACGTACGCGATCCGGGAGGAACAACCACTTGGCCGCTGTTCGCAGATAAAACGAACGTGGCCGGAGTTCAGCACCATACCTGGTTGCGCGTGGAGTACAAGAACGCAGCGGGTAACTGGATCGGCGTCACGACGGAGTGGTTAGGGTTTGGCTTCGCACGCGACTTCGAACCACCCGCCAGTGCAGGAGCAAATCCGGTGCATCCGAACGCGATTCTGATTCTTCAAGAATTGGCGGATCGCAACGGCGACGGAACGCACAACGGCACGGACGGCATGCTGACGGTCGCTTCGGAAAAGCTGGCGTACAACTATTATCCCATCAATTTTTATGACGATCGCGAAGGACATGCTCGCGACACCAACCTGGCCACGGCGGCCAATTGCAACATCAACGGAATCATGAATGCGGTTGAAATCGACGTGGGCAACCTGCGGAGATGGCTGGGCCGCCCAGCGGCGAACGGAGCGGGAGTGATTGCCGGAAGCGGTGCGCAGGTGGATTTCGTGCAGCAGAACGGGTATGTGCTGTACTTCTCGGATCGCCGCGGAATGGTGCCGAGCCCGAACACGGCGCCGCAGGTAACTACGGGCGAGTACGGGTTTGAAGATGTGATCAACTCCGGATCGGCCGCGGGTGCTCCGGATGGCGGACTGGAAGCACCGGCTGCCAGTTCTCCGGAGGACGTGAACCAGAACCTGATTCTTGATGCGTGGGGAGCGAATGACGTGGGCGATGGATTCGGGTTGGACTTTACACTCACCAATCCTCGGAACCCTTATCAGCCCGTAAACTGCGCGACGATTGGGAGAGCCAACCGCGTGACAGGCGCTCGGCACGTGCTGAAACTGGTGGATGGCACGTTGGGTAACTTGCCAACGCGGCTGGATAATCCGACCCCCCCGGGCGGCTTCACAGTTGCTTCGGAGAACCCGGTGTACGTGCAGGGTGATTACAACGCCAGCACGGGCGCAGGGTATGGCGATCCGCACGCGGCCGCCTCGATCATTGCAGATGCGGTTACTTTGCTCTCGAACCAATGGAGCGATTCCGTCAGTCTGAAGAATCCGAACAACCTGGGCGGACGAGCGGGCAACACCACCTGGTATCGCATGGCTATTGCAGCCGGCAAGACGCTTGCGTTTCCACAGCCCGTGTGGGGCGGACAGGACATGGGTACGGATGGCGGTATGCATAACTTCCTGCGCTACCTCGAAAGCTGGGGCGGCACCTTGAACTACGAGGGATCGCTGGTGAGCTTGTACAGCTCGCAGTACGCTACCGGTGTGTTCAAGTGCTGCACAACGGTGTACAACCCGCCAACGCGCGCTTACCAGTTCGATCAGTTGTTCTTGCAGCCACAGAACCTGCCACCGGCGACGCCGATGTTCCAGGACGTGGACAACTTGAGCTATCACCAGAACTTCACACCACAGTAGACACAACTCAACTTCACCAACCTGACCCCAACCCTGCACTGCAGGGTTGGGGTTTTTGCTTTATGTAGAATGGGAAAATTGATCGTTGGTCTTTGGCTCTCAGCTGTCAGCTCTCAGCTGTCAGTCAGGACATAAGTTTCTGGGGAAGATGGACATGTTCAGTGCACGGCAAAAATCTTTTTGGGTCGTTTTGGGGACGTTGGTGGTTTTAGGAAGCAGTCTCTTTGTTGTTCCTGCTTTGATCATTCGGCCTTTTCGATACCAATCTCCAAGAGCGTTGCAGCTGGCGCTGTTGTTCCGTCAACTGGCGCCCCTAGGAACCATCCTGGCGGCTTGCGCAGTATTTGGGCTGGCGGTGTGGTGCTGGAAGTCGGCGGGTCGACCGCAACGGACTGCCATGTCGCTGGGGGTGGTGTTGGTGTCCGGTGCGGCGGTCATGTCGCGCATGAATTATTTCGAGTGGATGTTTCATCCCGTTCGGCAGCCGGGATTCGAAAAAGCGGACGATGCCAAACTGGACGCCAGCGAGATGGTTTTGACGGTGACCATCAATGGAGACGAACGGGCTTACCCTGTTCGAGAGATGGCGTACCACCACATCGTTAATGATGTGGTGGGCGGAGTGCCCATCGCGGCGACGTATTGAACGCTCTGTCACACCGGTCTGGTGTGGAAGCGAAGTGTGGGCGGGCGGGTGCTGCACTTTTACCTGGCAGGCATCAACAATCAGAATTTTCTGATGCGGGACCGCGAGACCGGAACGTGGTGGCAGCAGATCAGCGGCAAAGCCATCTTTGGCAAGCTGAAGGGCGAATCGCTCGAATTGGCGCCCTTTGATGAGTTGAGCTTCGGGTTGTGGAAGAAAGAGTCCCCCGGTGGACAGGTGCTGGCGGCCGTGGCGCGCGATCAGAAGAAATACGAGAGCAAGTGGGAAGACGAGGTTTTGAAGCTGCCGGTTCCGGTGAGTTTTCCGGGTACAGCGCTGAAGTCGCGCGACGTGGTGGTTGGTCTGGAGATAGGCGGAGACGCGAGGGCGTATCCGGTCGACACGATCGTGAAGCAGAGCCCGATCCAGGATCGACTCGGGGGCAATCCGATCCTGGTAGTCGCCGGGCCGGATGGAAAGTCGGTGCGGGCATTCGTCAGCCGCATTGACGGCAACGACATCGAACTGTTCCGTAAGAGCGACAGCAAGGAATTCGCTCTGATCGACTCTGAAGGATCGGGCGAATGGAACTTCAAGGGCTGCGCGGAGTCGGGGCCTGCCACGGGAAAGTGTCTGCAGGAATTGCCGGCGATCAAAGACTATTGGTTTGACTGGCGCAACTATCACGCGAACACCACCGTGTACCGGCATTAATCGCCGTTCTTAAAATTTCATGGAGTGATGTGCTGATCGAGGAGGAAGCTTGCCGGAAATCAAGGCATTGTTCTGGGACGTAGGCGGCGTGCTGCTCAGCAATGCCTGGGACCACACACAGAGGCAGCAGGCGATCGACAAATTCGGGCTGGAGCAAGCGGAGTTCGCGGAGCGGCACGAGTTGGTGGTCTCGTCGTTTGAGCGAGGAAAAATCAGCCTGGACGAATATCTCGACCGCACCGTGTTCTACCGTGTGCGGACCTTCCCGCGGGACGAATTTAAAGACTACATGTATTCGCTCTCGATCCCTGACGAGGGTGCGCTCGCGTTTGCAAAAGAATTGGCGGATTCCGGCAAGTACTTAATGGGCATCATCAACAATGAGTCGCGGGAACTGAACGCGTATCGCATCGAGAAGTTCGGCTTGCGATCGATTTTTCGAGTGTTTGTGAGTTCGTGCTACGTGGGGCTGCGCAAACCGGAGGAAGCGATTTACAAGCTGGCGCTCGAAGTTACTCAACAGGCCCCCGAGCAGTGTTGCTTTATTGATGATCGCGCGCTGAATCTTGAAGTCGCGAAAAGATTGGGGATGCATACTGTGGAAATGCACGGAGCAGACCAACTGCGGAGCGAGTTGCAGAAACTTGGGGTAAGGCAGCAATAAAGCTTTAACCGCAAAGGTCGCATAGGGAACACGCAAGGGTCGCAAAGGAGATCACATGGCGGACGTGATCTGGCTTTAGGTCAGTGTCAAGTCGTTCGAGATTGTTGCTCAACGGAATTCAAGCTTTGCGAGGATCCAACTTCATGCCAGGCTTCGGGGCTGGAATGGCGGATTTCGGGTCGGATTCCGCCGGCTTGGGAAGGCTCAGGTCGCTCGACCAGCAGTCGCTTACTATTCTCCATTCGCCGTTCGCCTGACGGGAAAGCAGGGCCAGATACTTTCCTCGTTCCTCGCGGCGCTTGCCGACGGCAAGCGGCACCAGCATCTTGAAGCGTCCTGCTTCGTAGGCCACGTCACCGATTACGTCCAGGCGAATCGGATCAATTTCCACGTCTCCCACGCCGGAATCCAGAGCCGCGAAGAAGAACTCGCGGATTGCGGCGGTGCCACGAACTGCTGGATGATTTGGCCGAAGCACTAGCGCGTCGGAGCTGTAGATGCTGACCAGATCATCGAGTTGCTTGGAGTTGCAGGCAAACACCCAGTCCTGGATGATTTTGCGCACCGCAGTCTCCACGCGATTCATGGTGGCGCCACCGGGAGCCTTGGGACGGGACAGGTTGGGCGTCGCGGCCGAAGGAGCAGAGGCACCCATCACCCCGGGGACGTCCTGACCGGGCGTGAAGTAGTGATGGTGATAGTGGTGATGATAGTGGTGGTGCCCGCCGGGCAGGGTGTTGGACGGCGTTTGGTGAGGGCCTGGAAAACTTCCGGGCGCAGGATCGGTCGGGGCCGAGAGCACGAGGGGCAGACCACACATTCCGCAGAACTGATTGCCGGGACGGTTTGGATGTCCACAGGTCTCGCACACGGGTGCGCCGGCTAGAGGAAAGGCCGACTCCGCGGCTGGATTTCCCGAGGCTTCGGCGGCGAGACGTTGCATCGTCTGCATAGCGGCGGCGATGGATTCCTGACTAGGGGATGGATGCCGCATGTCGGATTGCAGGCGCGTGAAGAACTCGTCGACGGTGGAGTTCAGGCCGAGTTCGCCTTCGGGCTTCTTGGGAAGGCCTGGTTGTCCGGCGGGTGGTTTCTTGGGGTCCACGATCCAGTCCTGCAGGCCATTTTAGATGAATGACGGGACTAGCGGCTCGAAAACTGGATGCGGCCTTCGGTCTCGGTAGGAACTCCGTTACACATGGCCGGGCGATACCGCCAACTGCGCACGGTTTCGAGGATCGCCTGATCCTCCATGGTTCCGGCACTCTCGAGAATGAACGGGCTATGCACGCGGCCGTCGGCTCCGACGATAAAGCTCACCTTCACTTTGGTCGAAGGATCACTGCGCCGCATAACGGGATTCGGCGTAGTGAGCGCCTCGGGCGGATGGGTTTGCTCGCAGCGGGAACGGGCTGTGGTGTGAGGTACGTCCGCGAATTCGGAGTCGTGGATGGGAGCGCGCCAAAGCTGGCGCTCGTGAACGGCGAGGGGCTCGAAAGACGCAGTGTGGAGGCTCGGGCGTGCGTTGGATGCCATTACGACGGTTGGGACAATGAGTGTCCACAACAGAGGCCAGAGCTTGCGCGGAGTCATTTTCCTCCCCAGAATGCGTACGAAAGTGGCGAACAGTCTACGCCGATTTGGGGATGAATGGGGCAATCGGAATGCCAGCCCCAGAAGGCCTGCAAGGTTATTTTTATTCAATAAGATACGGGATTCCAGCAGCGTGACACCTAGTGGGGAATGCAAAGAGTTGCAGCTTGAATCAAGTTTTCAGCAACAGGTTCCGAATTGGGAGCGCCTGACGAATTGTCGGCGCGGGGTCCTTGCGAAGGCCCCACCAGCGCACAAATACTGGGTGGCAGGCGGAGGCACGCCATGTTCTCACGAACTTCCGGATACGCCGTGCAGGCTCTCACCTATTTGGCCGCGCAACCGTCGGGAAAGCTCGTGGGCGCGAGAGAAATGGCGACCAAGCTCGAAATTCCCATGCCCTTCTTATGGAAGATCTTAAGAAAGCTAAGTGAAGAAAAGCTGGTGCGATCTTTCAAGGGCGTACGGGGAGGCTACGAACTGGCTCGGCCCGCGAGGAACATCCGGGTTTCAGAGGTGCTGGCGGCCGGACGAGGCGGGGATCAAATGGGGCGGTGCGTGCTTGGATTGGACAAGTGCGACGACCATGATCCGTGCCCGCTGCATTCCCAATGGAAGAGCCTGCGAAAGCAGATGGAGAGCCGCTTCCAGGTAACGACGCTAGCGGATTTGGTGAGAGACCAGAGGCCGGCACAGGCAAAACGCCGGCGGGCGTTGGCAGCGCAAACACTGAGCGCGTAAACAACTCTGAGGCCGGTAACCTCGCAACAACATCTTGCTTCAGGCCAGCCTTCGGCCATCTGCTCGCTTACATACCCCAAGAGGCGATGAAAAGAACCCCGTGTGATGCGCGCCCCACGGGGCAGTGAGCTAAGTCACATCAATCTATGAGTTAGTGCCGGAGAATTTTGTCAGGCAAGGGTGACCTTGGCCACTCTCACAAGGGGGATTATCCCTATGTTCGAACAAGAAGTGGAAATGGAACAACGCCAATCTTCGGTGGTTCCGCTGTTGCTGATCATTGCCATGATCATGGCTTTCGTGGGCGTGGCTGGATACTACGTGGTGCAGAATCGCAAAGTGCTTCCCGCGGCGGAAGCGAGCAGTCTGATCGCGTCGTCGCTAAAGCAGGACGGCCCCATCACATTTCAGTTCAAGGTGGGCCCGGTCATCGCGAGTGTGCAGGACCGGCCGAACGATGCCCACTATAGACTGTTGGAGAAAGCGGGCCTAATCACGATCGGAAAGGCCAAAGGCCGGATCACTCCGATCACGATGACGGCGGCAGGAGCCAAGCTGTTCGCGGAAATTCCGGGGGTTACGCAGACCAAGGATTCGAAAGACGCGACAACTTCCTATGTAGTGCCGGTGGCAGTGAGAACGCTGGTCGGGACGCCGACCGTGAAGATGACCGGGATGGGCCGCGCCACAGCCGAGTTTGCGTGGGGATGGGCGCCGAACAAAATGGGTGAGATGCTGGATGCCTCAGGGTCCCTGGTGAAGGGGTTCAATACTTGGGATCGCGGGACTTTGATCGACAAATATAGCGTGAAGTTCTATCACGGCGAACCCACGAAGGCGTTCATGGCGTTCGTGCGCGGCGACGATGGATGGAAAGTTAGCGCCGAGTAGCGGTTTAGAAGTTTGGGCTTGAGAGAATGTCTGCCGCATTCGCTCGCTGAAGGTGCGAACGAATGCGGCAATTGTGTGACTGAGCAGGGAGGTTTTTACTGAAGTCCCTGTTGCGTGAGCCTGAACGCGGTATTCGGATTCGCCTGGGACGAGAAGTAGACACTGGAGCCACCTGTCTGAGTAACGTAATTGTTGTCAATGATAATGCCGCTCGTGCCGCCGTTAATTTTCGTGGATGACAGCGTGGTCTCGTTAGCTAGCGACATCACACAACCGGTGACACCGAATCCCGGACAACTGCGGGTCACGCCCCAGAAGAAGAAGTCCGTGCCGCCGGCAATATTCGAGTTGAGGAATTCGGTCACCGGGCCGCAGCGAGACGCCGCATCCGTGCTCAACTGAACCGATGAGCCGGGCTGCAGCACTCCGCTGCCATTGAAATTCAGGAGATAACGATAGGGAGTAGTGTCGGCAGCGCCTGTCCCGCAGACGAGCAAGTGGCCGGTGGACGGAATGTTGAAGTAGGCGTCATCAAAATCGCCGTCGAAGAGGTTGACGGTGGTACCTGCTGAACTGCCCAGCCCAATCGGGACGCGCGTGACGATTCCGAAAGTCGTGGCATCGATTTGCGTGACGGACGCGCCGGGGATGACATTGTCGTTCGACGTGATCGCAAAGATCGTTCCGCCGGTTGCGTCAAACATGGGGGAATCGAAGATGGCGGGGTTGGTGCCGCCTACCTTTCCCACTTGAATCGTCGTGGGAGTTGGGGAATTGACGTTCAGAGCCACTACCCGACCGTTCGCAGAGCCAATAAACAGGTTGCCGGTGTTGGAATCGAGCACGGGACTGCTCAGGATCTGGTTGTTCGCGATCAGAATCGGCCAGGGAGCGCCGGCAAGAGCTGGAGTGCCCTTGAAGATTCCGGTCACTTTATACAGACGCCCGTTGTCGAGGCCAACATACAGAGTGTCACTCTTATAGTCGACCCACGGAGAAGATCGCGTGTTGGAGGCTGCAGCAATCGAAAGGCTCGCCAAAGCGCCGGCCGGCGGATTGGATGCAGGAGTGGCGGTGACCTGCGAGCCGCTGGTGGGGATGTTGAGAACGTGCACGCTCGACGTACGTGCACCCGCCACGGTGCTGGTCTCGATAAAGGCAACCCTTTTCCCGTCCAGCGAGAGGACCGGAGAAGTCAAGATCCTGCCACTGGCGAAGGTAGTGGTGTTGTAGGAGAACAAGAAATTTGGCTGCAATAAGGGGCAGAGCGGAGTTGCTCCGTCGGTATAGAGCCTATTGAGACCTACGATCGATGGCTGTCCGCCCGTCACACCTGCGACGTTGAGTCCGTAAATGACAAAGTCAGCCGTACAACTCGGAGCAGCCGTTGGATCGGCCTGCCACTTGGCCGGATAGGCACCGGGCTGAAGGCGACCCGAGCCAAGGGTGACGCTCCAGTCGCGATGCGGGCTAGACGTGGTTGCGTCGGTCTGAACGGCGGGAACCAGTCCCATGGCGGCGCGCGCTTGCCTGAAAGCCTGGCGATACAACTGCATCGCAGCTCTTGGCTCGGCCGCGGCGAGTTCCGGATGTTCACGGAGTTTGGCGCTGCTGAATCGAATGCGATGATGAGTCCAGTCTTCGGGCACGCCGACTTGCGGGCGTGTGTCGCTGATCTGCGCGCTGAGTCCGGAAACGAGTATGACTAGCAGAAATCCCTGCGCGGTTCTCTCCGTAAAGCGAGTGCGGAAACCCATCACATGATCCTCCGAAGCGCCGAGTAACGGGCAACATTCTAGCCTTTTTGTTCGTTAAAGGCGATGGCGGATTGGTGGTGGAAAAGTTGCGTTACGCGAGAAGTGTTAGGAAGTTTGGACATTGCAGGTTTGAGCCGAGCTTCCGGGCAACCGGGCGACAGAAACCTGTTCCGTGCTACCAACCGCTGGAGCGCGAGCCTTTCGTTGGCTCGTGGAATTGATTTCGCTTGCGATAAGCGAGGGCTGTGATTCCGATGGACATGAGAGCAGGCGGAATGATCAAGACGATAATTCCACTACGCAAACCGTGAATGATGCGGGAACCCGAGGAGGCTGCCTGCGTGTAGCAGAGCGCGCAGCTCTGGGCGTGGACAAGCGTGTTCAGGCAAAGGACAGCGGCCGCTGTCAGAAAGAGCCGAACCGCTCGAACTGGACCAGCGAGCCACGACCATGCGGAGATGGGGTTTGCGGATGTCACTTGAACAAAGGCCTCATGTGGAGCAGGCGAAAGCTGTCAGACCAGATCATGTTCATCATCAACATCACGAAGATGGTGGCAGGGATCAGGGCAAGGCGCAAGTTACGCTGCTCACTACGGAGATGCATGAAGTACATGACCGCAAGAGCCGCCTGAATGAGGGCTACCGCCAACATGCGCGCGAGCAATTGGGCCGGATGCGCATTTTGATAGGCGAGGGCCACCTGCACACCGAAGAGGGCAAGGATGACAAAGTAGACGATGATGTCTGCTTTCAAATTGTCGCTCGTGTTGGCGGGCGCGCTCATCAGTTTCTCTCGCAGAAGTGAATTTATCGAGCTACGTTCAACAGATAGACCATGGGCACGACGAACATCCATACCAGGTCCACGAAGTGCCAGTATAAGGACCAGATTTCGATATCGTCAGCGTTGTAGCGGCCGCGCCTGTAGCCCAGCGCAACCACGGTAAGGGCGATGACTCCGCCCAGCACGTGGGTCAGGTGAAGACCGGTAATCGCGAAGAAGGTGGCGCCGAACATGGGCGAGCCCCACGGATTCTGGAAGAGGTTGACGCCTTCCTTGATGAGTCCGAACCATTCGCGGATGTGAAGCAGGGCGAAAAGAACACCACCGACAACAGTTACGAAGGTCCAGCGAAGGGCTCGAGCTTTGTCCGCCGACCTCGCCGCTCGAGTGGCAATCAACATGGTCAGGCTGCTGGTGACGAGGATGAAGGTCATCAGGATGACGTTGACGATGCTAGGGGAGAACTTGAAAGGCTGGGGCCAATTGGGACTGGCATTCCTGAGGTACCCGTAGGCAAACAGAATGGCGGCGAAGGTGACTGCATCGGAAATGATGAACAGCCACATGACTAACTTCTTGGACGGGATCGAAAACGGAGAAGCTTCCATGAATCCCGCGTGCGACCCGAGGGGCAAATTGGCTTCGCTCACAACGCCTCCGGTAGAGCTTGCTACAGCTTGATCCACATCACTATCAAGACGTACAGCCATAGCACCCCCATGAAGTGCCAGTAGTAGGAAGTTGCATCCATCGTGCTGCGGCGAAGTGCAAAGGCCGGTTGGCGGAGCAAGTAAAAGACGCGAGAGAGACCAGCCAGTCCACCGAGTACATGCACGGCGTGCATGGCGGTCAGAACATAAAAGAAGGAACTGTTCGGGTTGGAGGCGAGGTACAAGCCTTCCGCGCGCAATTGCCTCCAGGCTAGATACTGGCCGAAGACAAATAGCAACCCGAGCGCCAGCGTACTGCCCAACCAGAACTGCGCCACGGAGCGGTCAGTGGCTTTGCCGCGCGCGAAGTCGGCAACGCGTCGCCGCGTGACTTCGAGGGTGACACTGCTCGCGAGAAGAATGGCTGTGTTTACGAAAACGATGGATGGAAGAGCCAGCGGGTGCCAGTCGTTCGCCGTAGACTGGCGGACAATGAGCGCACTCGTGAACGCGGCGAAGGACATGCTGATGGCCGCAAGTCCAACCCAGATGCCGGTGCGCGACGGCTCGGGTGAGAATCCGTCAAGCAGGCGCAGATCTCGGGACGGGCCCATTGTGCTCATGCCACCACTTCCGGAAGAGCCGTGGTCCGCCGGCTCATGGTGCTGTTCGGTTTCAGGCGGTTGAACTGTCGTTGCCATGGGTTTCGCGTTCCCGCTCTCATGCTGATCAGAATCGTCATGCTTGTGCTTCTTCTGGGGAATCCTGCATCAGGAAGTCACCCGTAGAGCTCTTCACACCGTACTGGTAGGGGTCGTGATAGACGACCGGATGTTTGCCGCCAAAATTGTCGAATGGGGGCGGCGAAGGCATCGTCCACTCGAGGGATGTGCACTCCCAAGGATTGGGAGGGGCCGCAGGTCCGCGAAACCGACTGTGAATCAGGTTGTACAGGAAGATGAGCTGTGCTGCGCCAGTCACCAGCGCGGCGATCGTGATGAACCGATGCACCGGGATCAACGGAAGAAGGTAATCATCGACGAACGCCGAATAGCGGCGAACGTTACCGGCGAGTCCCAGGTAGTGAAAGGGCATGAAGATGCAGTACGCACCGACGAACGTGAACCAGAAGTGGATTCGCCCCAGGGACTCGTTCATCATGCGACCGGTCATCTTGGGATACCAGAAATAGGTTCCGGCCAAAACGCCGAACAGCGAAGCGACCCCCATGACCATGTGGAAGTGCCCGACCACGAAATAAGTGGCGTGGAGATAGATGTCGATGGAGGGCTGAGCCAGGAAAAATCCGCTCACGCCGCCGCTTACGAACATGGAGATGAAGCCAAGCGCGAACAGAGACGCCGAGGTGATCCGCAACCGCGAGCCGTAGAGGCTGCCCAGCCAGATCAGAGTCATGATCGTGGCGGGAATCGTGATGACCAGAGTTGGGAAGGAGAACATCAGCGAAGAAAAAGGATTCATTCCGCTGACAAACATGTGGTGTCCCCAGACCATGTAGCTGAGGAACCCAATGGCCATCATGCAGTAGATGACGACGCGCGAGCTCAGCAGCGGGCGCCGCATGCTGTTGATGAGGATATGGGAAACGATTCCTATCGACGGCAAGATCGCGATATAGACCTCGGGATGCCCGAAGAACCAGAACAGATGTTGCCAGAGCAAGGGCGATCCGCCGGAGTGAGGTTGAAGGCGATCGCTGATGACGAGGCCGCCGGGGACGAAAAAGCTCGTGCCTGCTACGCGATCGAGGATAAGGAGCAGGCACGCGGGGAGGAGGACTGCAAAAGCGAGCAGACTGATGCACGAGGTGATGAACCACGCCCAGGTGCACAGCGGCATCCGAGCCAGAGTCATCCCTTTGGTGCGCAGATCGAGAGTGGTTGCGATGAAGTTGAGCGACCCAAGAAGAGAAGCAATGCAAAAGACAAAAATGGAAAGTCCCCAGAGCGTTTGACCCAAACCTTCGCCGGGGCCGGCGTCGGGGCCAACAGCGCTCAGAGGAGCATAGGAAGTCCAACCGGCAAGCGGCGGCCCATCGGGCACGAAGAAAGCCGCGACCAGAATGCAAAAGGCCACGAATGTGGTCCAGAAAGACATCATGTTAAAGCGGGGGAAGGCCATGTCTTCGGCGCCGATTTGAATCGGCAGAAAGTAATTTCCGAAGGCAGCGAACGGAGCGTTGGTAAGAACGAAGAAGACCATCAGCGTCCCGTGCATGGTGAGCAGGGACAAGTAGTACTCCGGCGTCATGATGCCCCCCGGAGCGCCGGACTTTGAGAGCAACTGCAAACCCGGAATGGGAGCGTTGGGCCAGACCAGGTGAATACGCATCAGCCACGACAGGACCATGCCGATCAGCACGGCAACGAGTGCGAGAGCGTAGTACTGCTTGCCGATGACTTTGTGGTCAAGACTGAAGACGTGTTTCCGAATGAAGCTTTGAGGCGGAGCGTGATGCTGAGCGTGCTGGACCGATGCCACTGACATTTGCTCACCTTGGGAGAGTTGCCACCGACGCATTCGTCGGAGGGACCCGGCTATTGTTCCGACGCTTTCTGCTTCAGCCAGCTGTCAAAATCTTCCTGCGACAAAACGTTTAAATAAGCTTTCATGTTGTAGTGACCGAGGCCACACAACTGGGTGCAAACGATCTCGTATTTGCCAACCTTGGTAGCGGTGAAGTGAACCGAGAGATCGAGGCCGGGGACGAAATCCTGTTGAATGCGAAGTTCACGCACATAGAAGGAGTGTCCGACATCCTTCGCGTGCATAAGCAGGTGAATTTCGCGATTGGCCGGGATGGCTAGTTCTCCGGTCACGATGTCGTCACGAGAGTCCACATCGTTGGCGGGATCGAGTCCGAAGAAGTTGGAGTTGCCTTCGTCGATCTTGTCGGGATGAAGATCACCGAACTTGCCGTCCGCGCCGGGATAGCGAAAATAGAATGCAAACTGGCCGGCTTGGGCTTGCACTTGGAGAGCGTCTGGCCTGGCTGGAGTGAAATAAACGGTGGCCCAGGCTCGCTGTCCGAGGACTCCCAGGGCCAGCATCTCAGTGCCAACGAGAGCCAGCGCCGCAATCACCAGCCACTTCGCGCCGCCGGGAAAGGTTTTGATCTCCGCGTTTGCCGAGCGGTTCGAAAACCTCCAGACAAAGAAAGCCAGCACGAATTGGGCGGCCAGAAAAGAGAGGCCAGCCTCGACCATCGTTTCAGAGAGCTGCTCATCGATTGCGTGGCCGTGAGTCGATATGTCTTCTGGGGGCCTAAGTTCTATGGCCGTGCCGAACCAGTGATGCGTAATGATGGGAACGGCAGAAGCCAATGCAATCACGACCAGGATGACAGCAAAAACCTTGCCCATGGTGCCTCGCGTTGCCCGGGCCAACTCCGGGGGAGTGCGGGAAGGATGGCCAGCGGGGGATTCCGACCATCCGATGTGAATCGGACTTCTTCTCTTAGTAGGGCTTCGCTTTGAAGGTGAAGTCCATTGTCTTGGTTTCGTTACCTGAGATGGTCACGTCCTGAGTCTGCGTGCCGTAGTCTTCCTGCCATGCCGTGATCGTGTACTTCCCTGCCGGGAGGTCAGGTAATTTGAAACTGCCATCCTCTCCGGAGAGGGTGTAATGCGATGTCTTCAACACGGCGAAGTAACCGTGCATCCAGGGATGCACGTTGCACTTCACCGGAATGAATTCTTCCTTGTCGAACTTTTCGGTGAGCGGAGGAGTTCCGGGCGGCTGCGATTTGTTCCATTCCCGGTTTAGTTTTGCCATGGGATGAATGTTGTGCGAAGTCTGATCCTCATTGACCACTTTCATTTCCTGGCCGGTACGCAAGGCAATCACGTGGGGAATGTACTGGCAGCCTTTTTGCGTGAAGGTTACGGCTTGCGAAGGAGCGCTCGATTCGTCGGGCGCGCCCGCGGAGATGTATACGACCACGTTAGCCAGAGAATTGTTGGGACCGGTGACGACACCTTCGGTGGTAATCGGAGCCGCATGCTGCTTGGCGCAACTGGGCTCCTTCGACATGTCAATGGTTTTCGCCTTGGCAGGCGTACCCGTGTAAGTTACTTTGCCGCTTATCGTGGCGGCGCCGAAGAGCAGACCAGGACTGACAACAAGCGTTAAAAGCGCTGCGAACCACCGCGTCTTAAACATCCGGTTCTCCTCCTCAAAATCGACAGCCTCTAATTTCCTGAACCCTTGTTCTCGGGTTGTGCCGGTTGATCGGGCGCCTTGGAAGGAATCTTCCCGCCCGATGCTTTCAGAACGTCATTCTCTTTGCTGTGACGATGAGTTTGAAGGGTACGCAGGTAATGCACAAGATCCCATGCGTCGTTGGGCTGAATCACATCCGCAAACGAGGGCATAGGCGTTCCATCCACACCCGTCATGAATATCCGGTAGACATCCTGGTTGGTGCTTCCGCATTTGAAGCGGGAGTCATCGGCACCAGCGGCGAAGTTGTAGGGGCGGATCGGATTGTCTTTGCTGTCGGTGAGCGTCGCGGCAGAAGGGCCGTCGCCTCTGCCCTGCTGACCGTGACACTTCCAGCATTCCATCTTCTGGAACAGTTCGGCTCCGTGCGAGATGCTCTGCATCGTGATGGCGGGCTCGGGTGGAACCTTGATGGGATCACCGGCTTTTTCAGACTGCCAGCGGGGCGAGAAAGTCTTGATGTAAGCGACCAGGTCGATGCGATTCTGGTCCGTCAACGCATCCCAATGAGGCATGTTGGAATTCGTGAAACCGCGGCCGACCGAGTTGTAAAGGTCTTCGTCGGTAGGTAAGGTGCCGGTTGGAGTGGATCTGCATTTGAATGTAGCCGCCGTGAAATCGCGCGGCTTGGGATCGATCCACTGAGCATTGTCGCCATTACCGTCTCCCAAGGGGCCGTGACACCCGACGCAAAAACGACGGTAAAGCTTTTTCCCGCTGGAGGCGTGACCGGCTAAACGGCCGACGTGCGCTTCCTGAGCGAATGAGAACAGTGAAAACAGCATGAGGGCCAGATGCGTCAACAACCGCCTGTAGGTTGTGTGCATAGGGGTTCACCCATTTTGAAAAAGTGAAGCAGGAAGTATCCTGCGAATTTGTCCGCCCGCAGCGAGCTTTCGCTCACCCACGAAGATCAAGTCTTCTTGCCCCAAGGAAACGATGGTGAAGTTGAGATCACCCAGCTCGATGCCAAAGCAATACGAACGGCTAACCCCAAAAACGGTGGCCGATACTACCTCTGGCGCAATCAAAATGCAAACTGTTTTTTACAACTAGTTTACAAATCGTTTACAAATTCCGGACCAGTACATTCCTAATTCAAGCGCATGCTGCGAAACTCTGTCGGGGGATCGAGGGAGCAGCGGTTCACAAAAGCCGCCTCCGGCAAGCCTCCTTCGAGCCACTGCCGAATGTCGGTTAACGTAGCAGCGGCCACACCACCGCGAGCACCGAGGAACACCACGACCACGCCCTCTACGTCGGTTTTTGACTGCGCGACGGAGCGGTAACGGCTCTCGAAGATGCGCTTGGCGTATCCGAGCTTGGCGTCTTCGTTCCCCATATCCGAAAGCAGACCCCGAGGCTGGGCGTAAACGAAAAGAACCTTCTTCCCTTTCAGGCGTGCCCAGTCGCCAGAAAAAACCGTTACGTCTTCGCGGCTCACGGAAAAGCCAAGATCGGGCTGTGCAGGTGCGGATTGAGCGGTCGACTTCGCGGCCTGAGTATCGGCCGGCTTTTCCTGGATTCCAGAGGGCAGATTCAGTTCATCGGCCTGAATGTATCCGGTGGAATCGGGACCTAGCCGAACTTGAGCCCAGCCGGACATCAGCTCGACAATCTCGAATTCGTCTTCGGCTTGTGCTCGGAAAAGCACGGGACCACCGAAGTTCTGCCGTGACATGACGCCGACGCCAGAGTGTTTCACGGAGCCTATTTTGGCAGCGTTGGCGGGGGCATGGCCGGAAGCTACCAGCTGATCGAGTTGCGTTTGAAGCGACGCCGTCTTCTCGCGAACCGATTGTCGTTCGGCGAGAATTGCGTCGAGCTGCGCCTGGGCTGTCGTTTCCGCGGGAGCGGGTGTAGCCAACGCAATTTCTTCGGATTGCGATCTGGATGGCGAGCCGTCTTTGTTCTTGGGAGCGCCGATCGGAGATCCTGATGGTCCGCTAAGCGCTTGCTGTAGCCGATCGTGAAGATCAGCTTCCAGCCTTCCATTGGAGGGAAGCGCCTGATATTCGGGATGGGACGGATCCTGATTCGCGGTTAGCGCGCTGATCTTCGCCTCAACGCTCACCAGAGTGTTGTTGGCGTCGACAGGCTTGAGATGGACGCGATATTGGAAGTAGGGATGATCGAAGCGATCGAGGTCAGTAGCCGTCACAAAACCGTCGAGGACAGGCAACTTCCCTCCCCCGAACCCGCCGATGCGCTGCAAAGCCTTCTGGACGGCATCAAGGGAGAACCGGTAGGTTCGTTCGACGGCGGGAGAGTCGTCCGTTTGCGCCCACAGACAGCCACATAGAATGGCACTCCAAAAGACCAGTGCGACGGCCCGACTCTTCATGGCCGCACCTCGAGGAGAGTGTGAGAGATCCAACCTTCCTGCCCATCTTCGGAACGCACTTGATACCAATACGTGCTTTTCGCGAGCACGGTGACTTCCTGTCCCTTCTTGAGCGCTTCGACTACCCGAGCGTGAGAGTACGGGAGTACTTTGAGCTCCGCGCGATCAGACTTAACGCGCACGAACTCGGATGAGCGCATCTGACGCGTCTGAGCTTCTAACTTATCGAGAGCGGCGTGGTCGGCGGCTAGCGCCGACTTTTGTTCAGCGATCGCGCGCTGCAAGTCACCGAGTCTGGCTGAGTCTACTTCAGCGACTTTCGGTAGTGCCGTGGGATTTGCGTCTCTGTTCTTGGCGTTCTTTGGCTTAGATTCTCTCGGCTTGCCGCTGTCGGGCCTGACGTTTTTCTGAGCTTCGGCTTTGATCTCCTCCTGGCGCTCCTGGGAAAGGGATGTGCTTTCCTGCCCGGGAGAAATCAGTTGCCCGGAAGCAGCCAGCTTCTGAAGTTGCTCGCGGTCTTTGAGGAGCTTTCCGATTTCGCCGAATTCGCAAGTTTCCACATATCCGTCAGAAGGGTGGCCGTGATGACGTGCGTTTTCGATGTAGACCGCATCGATAAATAGCCGGGTCGAATTTGGTCCACGCTCCTGCACGACGTAACGAACCGCTACGGTACCGACGTCATTGCTGTTCAGAAAATGAGAGGGCGACAGCGCCTTGGTGCGGATTTTGTAGAAAACTTTTCCGGGCTCGGTCCACGCAGGAAACAGCGAGGACTTCTCGGCAAATTGAGCATTCCCCAACTGCTCGTCACCACGATATTCGAACGTCCCTTTAATGGAGCCGCTGCGGGCAACTTCATCGACGATGGCGAGTACTTCGTTGAAAGGCTTATCGAGATCGATTGAGAAACTGGCGGCCCCGGTGTCACGAGTACGGCAGAAACTGCCCATACTTAGAAAGAGAACAAGCAGGCATGGGACCCAGATGCATGCGGTTTTTGCGTCCGAACTCCATGCCCGCGCAATACGTCCCTGCGCCCACTGCAAGACAAACATCCCCATGGGACTTAGCTTAACCTAGTAGTCAAAGTCAAAACCAATCATGACGCTACGAATGGTCTGGTCGCCTTGCGTAAGGAACGAGGTGTTCCCGGTCTTGGCCTGGGAGTATTCGTTGTGGAAGGCTAGCCCGGCGCGGCTCAACATGATCGGATACCAGCGATAGCCGATGGTAAAGGAATCCACGTTGCCCAGGTTTGGAAATGCTGCGAGCGTTGCGTTTGCCTGCCGAGACATGTGCACTAGTTCGTAGCGACCCGTAAAAATCAATTGCGGATTGTAGGTGTAGTGAGCTTCGACGAAACCACCGTTCCAGGTGGGACCAGCAGCGCCAGTGGGAAGGGACCCGGGATCATTGGCGGCGATGCCGTTGCCTAGATAAACATTGTCCTGTCCGTGCATGTAGAGCGTCTCGATGTCGAGGTCTTTGAGGAACCACCATCCGTAGGCGCCCACCCTCGAAAAGCTCCTGTTCCCCTTGGCTTCCACCGGAGTTCCGCCACTGGTGAGGAAGTAGGTCGGCGATTGTCCGAAGTAGCCGAAGACCCCAACTCTCTGAACGCCGAGGCCGGAGACCTGGAACCCCTCATTGAGGTTGATGAAGGTGTCGTAGGTTCGGGCTGTATTTCCCTGTCCGCCACTGGTGAGGCCCGGATTGCCGTCTACGCTACTCAGGAGGGCGACGGAATAACGGGCATAGCTGTTCTTGTTGTGCCCAGAGATCTCGAGGCCTATCTGGTTGTCGCCGATCCCGCCGAAGCTGTTATCGGTGGCGTATGGGATCTGCATGGGCGGCAGGAAGTGATAGTTGAACCACGCGCCTCCGACTCCAGAGAGGGTCAGGAAGCGCTTTTCGGAGAGCAGCGTATCCAGTTCGAATTTGCCTACTTTGACGTTCAACCAGGGAGAACTCAAGAGGTTGTCAAAGCGAACCCACGCGTTCTCAAAGTGGAAGGCGTCGCCCTCTCCCATCGAAGGCAGGACTGAAAATGAGATGTTCTTGTAGAGGGTCCCGGCGGTCCAGATATCCAGGCCGGAGAGGTCGAACCCGTGCGTGGTGACTGTTTGCTCGGTACCCGGAGTGAGGCCACTCGGGTCGTCGATTTGGACCTTAGTTTGACTCTCCAGATGCCACTGCGGAGTCACGCGGAACGTAATTGGCCAGTAGGACGGATTCTGATAGATCGGGGAGTCTTTCTCATTGCCCAACTGGTATCCGTTATCCCGAAATTGCTGGCCGAAGACATTGAGGATTGGCCAACCGATGTGACAGGCCGAGCAAGGTAAGCCGTACTTTCGGGCGAAGGCGGGAATGGCATAGCTGGGCTGACCCCCGATGGCGAGGTACGACAAACCAAGCACAACCAGAGCCAGCGTGGATTTCAACATCGACCTAGAGACATAGTTTTTCCTACTGCCCGCATTACAAAGTTGCATACCAATCTCCTGTCGGAGCGCACCCGCCTTGAGTGACCCCAGCGAAGTTAGAAGTGGTTGAAGTCGCAGAGTAGTACCAGAAAGTATCGAGAGGAAGTGCATAGTTCGTGTCGTACCGAACTGCTCTAAGACGATTTTCAGCTAAAATCTTCCGACCCGACCCCATCGATTGGCGCGCATACTACATCGCCTTTTTACCAATTGCAAATTATTTGTAAAATCTTCTGGAGTTTCGCGTGGCGTACGTCCAGCTGGCTGAAAGGCCAGACAATTCTGACCGGGGGACATATCTAGGAGCGACCGCCTTCGTTCGTGACGACCATCGCTATGTACTAAGCCTGGTATCCGAGTGCTCGACTTTCTGAGTGGGCGGGTGCGCGCTGATCTGCTGGAATTTGTGAAATCCCTAACCGGGGAAATGCCAGACAATGTGGGGCCGCCCCACCACTGAAGGCGCAGAGGTAGGCCTGAACGCTCTCCGCTCCGCTGGAGGCGATTTTATTGCGAGGTCGCTAGGTTGGCTGCCACTGCGCGTCAGCCTTGGACTTTCCAGCCATTCCTCTAAAACGCAACCGCATGCGATCCATGTAGAGATAGACGACAGGCGTCGTGTAGAGGGTGAGCATCTGGCTCACGATCAGGCCGCCAACGATCGTGATACCCAAAGGACGATGCAGCTCAGAACCGGTTCCCCGGCCGACCGCGAGAGGCAATCCGGCAAGCAAAGCCGCAGCGGTGGTCATCATGATGGGACGAAACCGCATGATGCAAGCCTGGTAAATCGCTTCTTCGGGGGACTTCTTGTCTTTCCGCTCCGCTTCCAGCGCGAAGTCGATCATCATGATCGCATTCTTCTTCACGATCCCGATCAGCAATAAGACTCCTATCAGCGCGATCACGTTCAGGTCGTTATGCGTCAGCAAGAGAGCGAGGAGGGCGCCCACGCCCGCGGAAGGCAATGTAGAAAGAATGGTGATTGGGTGAATATAACTTTCGTAAAGAATTCCCAGGACGATGTAGACGGCTGCCAAGGCGGCGAGAATCAGAATTGGTTCACTGGAGAGGGAGCTTTGAAACGCGGCGGCTGTTCCCTGGAAACTTGCATGAATGGAGGTCGGTAGATTCAGTTCCCGATTAGTGCTTTCGATCAACTGGGTTGCATCGCCCAAAGAAACGCCCTCGGCAAGGTTAAACGAAAGCGTCACAGACGGAAATTGAGCCTGATGATTTACGGCGAGCGGTGTGTTGGAAGGCTCGAAGTGGCTGAACGATGAGAGTGGAACCATCGTTCCTGCCTTGGAAGGAACGTAGATGCTCTGCAAGGCATCGGGCGTCTGCTGGTAACGCGGATCGACCTCCATGACCACGTGATATTGGTTGAGCTGCTGGTAGATGGTGGAAACCTGGCTTTGCCCAAAAGCCTGATAGAGTGCGGCATCGATTGCGTTGGGCTGAATGCCGAGCCGGGCGGCGGTGTCGCGATCGATCACGACCTTGGCTTCCAGACCGCGGTTCTGCTGGTCGGTGTTGACATCTTTCAACTGGCGAAGCTGGCGTAGCTTTGCGAGCACCTTGGGAGCCCACTGATTTAAGTCGTCCAGACTTTCGGATTGCAGCGTGTATTGATACTGGGCGTTGCCCATGCGGCCGCCAATTTGCAGATCCTGCGCTGATTGCAGATACAGCGTCGCTCCCGGGACGTGTGCCAATTTGCCGCGCAACCGGCTGATGACCTGGTCCGCGCTTACTTTGCGCTCTTCCAGCGGCCTCAACATGATGAACATCCGTCCGGTGTTGGCGGTGCCTCCGCCGCCGACGAAAGCGGTCACCGTAGTCACAGCGGGATCCTTCATGATTATGGTTACGTAGTCGTTCATCTTCTGGCGGATTGCCTGAAATGAAATATCCTGCTCCGCCTGAATCGAACCGCCGAGACGGCCAGTGTCTTGCTGCGGAAAGAAACCTTTTGGAACGACGATGTACAGGTAAACGCTCAGGGCTGCGGTCCCGATGGTGACGAGCAACATCAGGAACTGGTAACGCAGCACCCATCGGAGACCGTGTGCATAGAAGTTGCGCAGTGAATCGAAAGCTTTTTCGCTGGCGCGATACAAGCGGCCGTGAGCTTCGTCTTTGAGCGGACGCAACAATTTCGCGCACATCATCGGAGTAGTGGTCAGCGAGACCACGAGAGAAACTCCGATTGCCGCGCTTAAGGTGACGGCGAATTCGCGAAATAGACGGCCGACGATGCCCCCCATCAAGAGAATCGGAATAAATACGGCCACTAGCGAAGTGCTCATGGAAAGAACCGTGAAGCCGATTTCCTTAGCGCCCTGAAATGCGGCGGGAACTGGCTGTACGCCTTCCTCCAGATGGCGGTTTATGTTTTCGAGGACGACGATGGCGTCGTCGACCACAAATCCGGTAGAAATCGCCAACGCCATTAGCGAGAGGTTATCGAGACTGTACCCAAGGAGGTACATGACACCGAACGTCCCCACCAACGACAACGGGACGGCGATGCTGGGAATAATGGTGGAACGGACATTGCGGAGAAAAACGAAAACCACCAGCACGACAAGAATGACGGAGATGATCAGGGTTAGCTCGATGTCGCGCACCGACGCACGCACCGTCAAGGTTCTATCCATCACAACGTCGAGCTTGATGGCTGGGGAGATGGATGACTGCAATTGAGGAAGCAGTTCGCGGACATTGTCGACGGTAGAAATGATGTTCGCGCCCGGCTGCCGAAAGATGACCAGCAAGACGGCGCGCCTGCCGTTCGAACTGCCGGCGTTGCGGAGGTCTTCGACTGAGTCCTGGACGTCAGCGACGTCACCGAGGCGGATGACGCCGTTTTGCTTTGAAGAGACAATCAGTTCGCGATACTTCTCCGCTTTGAAGAGCTGATCGTTGGCGTCGATCGTCCACGCATTCACTGCGCCCGTGAATTCGCCCTTCGGCTTGTTGGCATTGGCGGCAGAAAGTGCGGTGGCCACCTGCTGCGTACTAACCCCGAGCTTATTCAAAAGCATCGGGTTGAGTTCAGCGCGAACCGCGGGGTTGGCGCCGCCCCCGACAAAGACCTGACCCACCCCAGAAACCTGCGCGAGCTTCTGCGCGAGGATGGAATTGGCCGAATCGTAAATCTCCGGCAGCCTCACGGTGTCGGAGGTCATCGAGAGAATCAGGATGGGCGCGTCTGCTGGATTGACTTTCCGGTAATTGGGATTGCTGGGAAGGTTGGCGGGGAGCTGGCCGCGAGCCGCGTTGATGGCGGCTTGTACGTCACGGGCCGCCGCGTCGATGTTTCGGCTCAGATCGAATTGCAGAACGATGCTGGTCGAGCCGAGTTGGCTCGTGGAGGTCATCTGGTTCACGCCTGAGATTCTTCCGAACTGACGTTCGAGCGGCGTGGCGACTGACGATGCCATAGTCTCGGGACTGGCACCGGGCAATCCCGCACCGACAGAGATGACAGGAAACTCCACTTGCGGAAGGGGCGCTACAGGAAGGAAGCGAAAAGCCAGCGCTCCGGACAGGAGCAAGGCAATCGTGAGGAGCGAAGTGCCGATCGGTCGCCGAATAAATGGAGCCGAGATGTTCATGACTAATCGGCGGTGGCCGCTCCTTCGATCGGATTGCCGATCTTGTAGCGCGACAAGCGACGCGCCAGGCGATCAAACGCCAGATAAACCACTGGAGTCGTGTACAGAGTCAGCAACTGGCTAAGGATCAATCCGCCGACGATCGAGATGCCAAGCGGATTGCGAAGTTCCGAGCCGGTGCCTGAGGTCAGCGCCAACGGCAAGCCGCCGAGCAAGGCCGCCATGGTCGTCATCATGATGGGACGAAAACGCAACAGACACGCCTGATATATCGCTTCCTCGGGTGGCTTCCCTTCTCCCCGCTCCGCTTCGAGCGCGAAGTCGATCATCATGATGGCGTTTTTCTTGACGATGCCAATCAGGAGAATGATGCCGATCAAGGCGATGACGTTAAAGTCGTTGCGGGTAAGAATCAGCGCGAGAATCGCGCCGACCCCGGCGGAAGGAAGCGTGGAGAGAATCGTGATCGGGTGGATGTAACTTTCATACAGAACACCGAGCACAATATAGACGGTCACCAGCGCGGCGAGAATCAGATAGGGCTCCGACGAGAGAGAGTTCTGGAATGCGGCCGCGGTTCCCTGGAAACTAGTGTGAATGCTGGCTGGAAGATTTATGTCGTGTTCGGCCTGATTGATTGCCTTCGTGGCCTCGCCAAGGGAGATGCGCGGCGCCAGGTTAAAAGAGATGGTAACGACGGGAAACTGGCCCTGGTGATTGATAGCCAATAGGGCGTTGGTTGAAGAGAAACGAGTAAAGGCCGATAACGGGACCTGCGCCCCGGTGGAAGAGTGCACGTAAATGTTCTTGAGAGAGTCCGGGCTCTGCTGGAAGCTGGGATCGGCCTCAAGAACGACGTGGTACTGGTTCAACTGCGTAAAAATGGTCGAGACCTGCCTCTGGCCAAAGGCGTCGTACAAGGTGTCGTCAATCGCCTGCGGCAAAATCCCTAGTCGTGAGGCGGTGTCGCGATCGATGACGAGGTCGGCCTTCAACCCGCTGGTGAGCTGATCGTTGGCGACGTCGCGCAATTCAGGAAGGGCGCGCAATTTGTCCATCAGCCGCGGAACCCAGAGATTGAGATCGTTCGCATCGGCGGACTCGAGCGAGTACTGGAATTGCGTGCGGCTGACACGATCTTCGACGGTCAGGTCCTGGATCGGCTGCATGTAGAGCGTGACGCCTTCTACCTTGGCAAGATCCGACTGAAGGCGGCGGATGATTTCTGAAGCGGTGTCTTTGCGCTGACTTCGCGGCTTGAGATTGATCTGTATCCGGCCGCTATTTGGCGTCGTATTCACCCCATCGATGCCAATGAAGGATGAGAGGCTATCGACCGCAGGGTCTTTGAGAATCACTTGGGTCAGAGCCTGTTGCCGCTGGGCCATTGCGGTGAAAGACACCGTCTGGGGCGCGTCGGAGATGCCGAGAATCACGCCCGTGTCCTGAACAGGAAAGAAGCCTTTGGGGACGACAATGAAAAGGAAGATTGTGAACACAAGCGTGCCGAACGTGACGATGAGCGTGGCGGTTTGATGTTTCAGGACCCATTGCAACGTCGAGCCGTAACGTTCGATAACCCGCTGATAAGCACGCTCGGAGATCTCGTAGAAGCGTCCATGTTTTGAAGATGCCTTGGACTTGAGCAACTTCGCGCACATCATCGGCGTTAACGTGAGCGAAACGACAGCAGATACCAGGATGGTGACGGCCAGGGTGATAGCAAATTCGCGGAAAAGGCGGCCTACGACATCACCCATGAATAGCAGTGGAATCAGAACCGCGATCAGCGACACCGTCAAAGAGACGATGGTAAATCCAATTTGCCCGGCGCCCTTGAGGGCCGCGTTGAGCGGTGTTTCACCCTTTTCGAGATAGCGATCGATGTTTTCGATCATGACGATGGCGTCGTCCACGACAAAGCCAGTCGAGATCGTGAGCGCCATGAGAGTGAGATTGTTAAGGCTGTAGCCGAGGAGATACATCACTCCGAAAGTGCCGACCAGCGAAAGCGGGACCGCAACGCTAGGAATGATGGTGGCAGACAAGTTTCGCAGGAAAAGAAAGATCACCATGATTACAAGGGCAATGGTGAGCAGCATCTCGAACTGTACGTCGTGGACCGAGGCGCGAATCGTCTGGGTTCGGTCGGTCAGGATAGTGAGTTTTACAGATGAGGGCAGAGATGACTGCAGCCGCGGCAATAGTTTTTTAATCCGGTCCGCAACGCTGATGATATTGGCGCCGGGCTGGCGCTGAATGTTGACGATGACGGCGGGAGTCAAATTCATCCACGCGGCTTGGCGGGCATTTTCGGCACCGTCGATGACATTCGCGACGTCCGATAGGCGTACGGGCGCGCCGTTCTTGGTCGCGATGATGACGTTGCGGTATTCGTCGCTGCTGAAGAGCTGGTCGTTTGCATTTATTGTGTAGGCTTGGCGTTGCCCGTCGAGCACCCCCTTTGCCTGGTCAACATTCGCTTGTCCAAGAACTGTCCGCAGGTCTTCGAGGCTCAGCCCGTAAGAGGCAAGCGCCGTCGGGTTCGCCTGAATTCGCACGGCGGGCTTCTGCCCACCGCTGATCGAGACTAATCCCACATCTGGGAGTTGCGAGATCTTCTGCGCGAGGGTAGTGTCGGCGAGGTCCTCTACTTTCGTCAGGGGCAACGTGTCGGAGGTCAGAGCAAGTGTCAATATCGGCGCGTCGGCGGGATTGACCTTGCTATAAATCGGGGGATTGGGCAGATCCTTCGGGAGGTAGGTTGTGCCTGCATTGATCGCGGCCTGCACCTGTTGCTCGGCGACATCGATGTTCTGGTCGAGGTTGAACTGCAGAATGATGAGTGAACTGCCGAACGAACTGGTCGACGTCATTTGGCTCAGGCCAGGAACTTGACCAAACTGGCGTTCGAGCGGAGCCGTGACGGAGGAAGCCATTACTTCCGGATCTGCGCCGGGATAAAAAGTCACGACTTGAATGGTGGGATAGTCGACTTCCGGCAGAGCCGACACGGGAAGTTGCGTGTAGGCGACGATTCCTACCAGCAGGATGGCGATCATCAACAGCGTCGTGGCAACAGGCCGTAGGATGAATAGGCGGGAAGGACTCATTGTCCTGCGGTTCCTGACGGCGACGCGTTGTTGCCTGTGGGAGGAGAGTTCGGAACGTGGGGCTCAACGCGGCTGCCGCCTTGCAGTTTGTCCTGACCGTCTGTGACGACCTGCTCGCCAGGTGCGATGCCAGAGGCGATGACACTTAGATTTCCCTGGGTCAACGCGACTTTCAAGTTACGCACTTCGACAGTTTTGTCGGGCTTGACGACATAAGCGAAGGTGCTGCCCTGCGGCCCGCGCTGAATGGCTGCAGCGGGAATCACGGTCGCTCCTTTCTTCGTTTCCAGCAGCAGGCGCGCATTCACGAACTGATTCGGAAACAGCGCGGCGTCGGTGTTGTCGAACATTGCTTTGAGCTTTCCCGTTCCTGTGGTCTGATCGATTTGATTATCAATGGTAAGAAGCTTGCCAGTAGCCAGCTTGGTGGTGTCATCCCGGCTGTAGGCGTCGACCTCCAGGGTGCCACTTTTCATGTGCTTGGTTACATTGGGTAATGCGTCTTCTGGCAACGTGAATACGACAGCGATGGGCTGAAGTTGCGTGACAACCAGAAGAGGATTCGTGTCAGAAGCGTGGACCATGTTTCCGATGTCCACGAGGCGGAGCCCGATCCGTCCGCTGACTGGCGCGGTCACTCGACTGTATACAAGCTGCAACTTTGCGTTATCGATGGCTGCTTGATCTGCTTTGATCGTGCCGTCGAGCTGTCCGACCAGAGCTCTCTGCGCGTCATATTGCTGCTGGGAGATGACACCTTCTTTGAATAAGCCTTGATAGCGCTCGTAATCGAGTTGCGCATTCTTCAACTGTGCCTGATCGCGAGCAAGGGCAGCTTCCGCTTGCTCTAGCGCAACCTGATAAGGACGAGGATCGATGACCAGCAGCAGTTCGCCCTGTTTAACGAATTGACCTTCTTTGAATGCAATCTGAACGATCTGCCCATCCACACGACTCTTCAAGCTCACCGTATTCGAAGCCTGCACGCTTCCCAGACCGGACAAGTAAACGGGAAAGTCTCGCTGTTCTGCCGGAGCGACGGCGACTGGAATGGACGGTGGAGTGACACTCGCTTGGGCAGACTTGCTATTGGTGTTTCCGCAAGAAGTAAAGGTCAACGTAGCGACAATCGCGATGAGAACGAGGAGACGGGACGTAGGCGGATGATAACGCAAGGTTGATCGCATAATTTCTTTCTGATAACCAGGCCGACAAGAATGGCGAGCCCCAAATGCGCTCTCGAAAACATCACATCTTGCGGGTCACGGAAGACGACGAACCGTGGCGCATGCGCGCTGTCCCTGATCAATAAGACGCTCCTAGTTTAAAGTAGGGATCGAGAAATTGTGCAGCTTTACAAAGTTTTACACGCCTGATTCTGCAGGGGATACGCGAATTAACGCAAATTGTCATTACTGACGGGCGGTCCAACTGGAAAGTCGATGTGAGTTTGAAAAGCGGGGGCCAGAGTGTTGGGCTTCTTAGTCGCCGGACCGTTCGACGGTACTGCTGGCGAAAACCAAAAGGAGGCCGACCTCAAGCGGCCCGGCCTTCTGGGATGACCAAATTGATGGGTTGCGAGAACTAAGCAGCGCGCCTTGCTCGAGTCGACTTTTGAGACGCTGCCATGCGGCCCTCTTTTCTTCTCGTGCTAGCGGCCTTCATCGCAGACTGATGGCGAGCCGATGCGCTTCGACGACTGGAAGCACCGCGGGCCTGCGCGGAGAGAGCCTTCTTCGACGCTGCTGAATGTCCCTCTCTTTTGAGTGCCGCCTCGGTCGCCGCGGAACGCTTTCGCGACGGCTTCCGGCTTCTCTTGGCACTTCTGCTTTCTCTGACGGCTTGCTGTCTGGTTTTCCCGGAGGTTGTACCTTCTTTCGGCGCTTGAAGTTTCACGCCCGCACGTCTGGCTTTAGACAGACCGATGGCGATGGCTTGCTTAGTCGATTTCGCTCCGTGCTTTCCTTCGCGCACGTGGTGAATTTCCTCGCGGACAAACTCGCCCGCTTGTGTGCTTGGAGCTTTCCCTTCGCGAGCGTCTTCTTGAGCGCGTTCCAGAGTTTCTTTTTCCGGCATAGTCAGCCCCCTGTTAACAAATATGGGCCGTTTGGCCACAAACGAAATCGGGAACTAATCGTAGCGCGGGAATGAATTGCTGGTAGGGCCTCACATGCTGGCGGGAGAGATGGCAGGGCCCTCACGCCAGATGGTCCCTATGAAAAAGACCGTCCGACGTGAGGGCTGTAGGAGAGCTTGGTTCAGATTTGTTTACGGTAAATGCGCTTACGTTAAAGAAGACTGGGGCGTTGGACTCGGCGGCTTCGTATTTCCAGGACTTGTCGTGGAACCCGGCGTAGGCGGCATGCCATTGCTCGGCGAGTTGGGGGACGTTGGGGCAGTGGTGCCGGTACCCGGGGTCGGCTGCGTGCTCGGAGTTTTGGGAGTTGTGCTCGGCGTTGCCGTGCTCGGATTTGGTGTTGCGGTTCCTGGAGTGGGCGTCGCCGTTCCGGGCGTGGGGGTTGCAGTGCCGGGGTTTGGTGTCGCGGTTCCGGGGTTCGAAGTATTTCCACTCGGCCCCTGGGTTCCAGTTGAAGCACCCTGGTTTTGAACAGTGCCGTCTGCTGCCATGCAAGGCGTGGTGCTACCTGGAGCTGTGGTGCCGGGCAATGTGCTCGGGGGCTTACTGGGCGTTCCAGGCGTGTTCTGTGAATTCGATGGATTGGGAGTCATTCCGGGTACCGATCCAGAACCATTGTTCACAGCAGAACAGGGCGGCAAGCTGCTCGGACTCTGCGTACTCGGTGTGTTCGTTGTTCCCGTCGCAGGACTGCTCTGAGTTGAGCTACCGGAAGGTGATGTAGTCGTTCCGGGCTGAGTCGAGGGAGATGTTTGCGACGGGGTCGTTTGACTTGGCGCGTTCTGCGTCCCGGTTGACGGACTGCTGGAAGTCGAAGGGCTGCTGGAATTTGGGGTCGAACTTTGCGTACCCGCGCTACCCGCAGGACTCGAGCTCTGCGCGACTGCAAAAGCCGCCAGGCTGAGCGCGCCAGCTAAAAACATTCCGGAAAAAACCTTGCTGTTTCTCATAAAAATCTCCATACCCGGTTACTGTCGAAGGTCGAGAATAGTTTCAGTAGCGCTTTCTGCAAATCCGGTACAGCCTCGATATGCGCGACGACTACCCCGTAAGTTCGGGATATCGAAATCCCAAGTCAGCTGGGGAGTGAGATCTGATCAGCCCGATCTAAGAGCGCGATCAGTTCATCTGCGGTGGCGACATCGAGTGACGGCATCCACGTATGTTCAAGGCGATGTTGGACCGAACTGGTGGGATTGAATAGCTTCAATTTGACATTATGGTCGTGCGCCCAACGCTGAAGAAAAGCCAGCATGCCCAAACCGCCGCCCTCGATGATATCTACATCCGATAGTTCAACAACGACAACCCTGGCGTTTCGCTGAGACAGAATTGCGTCACGCAGGTGGTAAGCAGCTTCACTGTGGACAATCCGACCTTCACATTGCACGACAGCGACGTCACCAACTACCTCGATATGGATGTTGAACATAACGTCCTCCGAACACGTCAAAAGTAAGCAAGAATCGGGCCGTCATCCAAAAGCTTCTGTTTTGTGCGATGTAGAAGCAACCGAAATTCTGGTAGAAAGGAAAATTGCCGGTTATCACGAAAAAATAAGATAGGGAATCCGCGGTAGACGACAAAAAGGGGCCACTCTTATGGCCCCTTTGAGGTTCTGGAAACTTACCTCACACTCTTCCGGTCAGTGCGAGCACGAGAAGAATGAGCACGATCAGACCCAAACCACCGCTCGGGTAGTACCCCCAGCTCCTGCTGTACGGCCACGTTGGGAGTGCGCCAATCAACAGAAGGACCAGGAGCACAACAAGAATCGTCGACATGAACAACCTCCTTGCGGCTTCGCGAGCGCCGTCGTAACGGACAAGCTATGCGAAAAGCACGGCAGCGCGACTCGGGTAGACGTCGTATATCAATGTAAAAAATCTCTTGCGCGGGACGCGCAAGGATTGCAGGCGCGCTATTTTTCACAAGCCGGATGGCCGCAGTCGCAGGCGATTTCTGTTTCTGCTGCTCCTGCCTCCTTGCAAAACTGACTGCAGTACTTCTCTCCAGCAGGCGCCATACACACGCAGGGCAGATGCGCGCATTTTTTGGATTCCACCGCCATAGTTTTCTCTCCTCCATAGCTCAAACAATTTGACAGCCGACACAGAATTTCAGATGCGGTATATCAAGGGAGGTTTGTGGGGACCTATTGTTTCTTATAGGGCAGTTGGGGGAGGACAATACCTTAGATGGGACTCCTGCAACCCTATTCGGACGTTACAGGCATCCCTGTATGGGTCTGGCGGCCTACGGCAGGTAGCGTTGATGGCGATGACCATTCACGCGAGGATCAGATGCACACGATGATTCTGCTCGCCGTGCTTCACGGCTACGTATCGATTCCGCCCATACGGACATTTCAGCCATTTCCGGATGTTAAATGCCCGGTGGGATATTCCATCTGGTGGCCGCAAGGCAAAGAGTTCGAAAACGACCGATTTGCTGAATGCATCAAGCCAATCAAGACAGAACGCTCGGGCGTGGCGAAATCCGGGTCAGTTAAGAACGTCAGCCTTCGGTCTAAAGGCGACGCGAAAAAGTAAGCCCATAAAACACGCCACGATATAAGACGGTTTGACGCTGAGCTTTGGACCCGTTAACCACACAACTGCTGTGGCTCCTGATTCTGGCGATCCCGGTTGCCTGCATCGCATGGACCGTCACTCACGAGGAAGTATTCCGAGAACCACGTGATTACTGCAAGGATCAGAGCCAGAGGTCGTCGAGAATCTGGCGACGGAAGTTTTTTTACCTCTTTACCTGCGAATATTGTTTCAGCCACTACGTTGCCGCGATATTCCTGCTGATCACTCACTTTCGACTTCTTTATCCCGACTGGCGCGGATACTTGGTATCTCTCTTCGCGTTGGTGTGGATATCGAACGTTTACATGGCAGGATTCGCCCACGTTCACCTGGACATCCACCATGAGCGACTCGAAATCAAATCGAAGGACATGGATATCAAATCCAAAGCTGAAGATTTGCACTCAGACCAAGCCGCCTGATGGCAAAAAATCAGGGAGAGCGCTCCGCCCTCCCTATACTTCGCGTTCTCGAGTCCGGATGCTACAAGGAAAGAATCCTTCGGAAGAAAGAACGGTAGCGCTGGAACGATACGCGTAGGTCCTCGGTGGACACACTGTCCCCCCGGCTCCATTGCTGCTCAAGTTTCGAGCGTTCCCGCGCAAAGGCTTCGGCGAGTTGCTGCATGGTAGAGGCCACCAGCGAGTCTGCGTGTTGAACGGCGCTGCGGGGCTCGTCGACGAACCCGGTTTGTATATCGTTCCATTTTGACTGTAACTCTCGAAGCTGATCCTCGGGAAACAACGGTGTAGCGTCCGTTGGAGCTGGCCCCTTCGCCTGTCTTTCAGAAATATCCGCGACAGGGCGCTCCGAACGGACCGGGATCCTGGCCGGACTGTTCTCAACCTCGTCGCTATTTTCAACTTCCTCGGCTGTCTCCTCAGATCGATTGGCAGAGTGTGCCAAATCGGCAGTGGTTAGTTCTTCGGTGTCATCGACCTTTCTTAAAGGCAGAGTCATGCGCGTGCCTCCTTCCTTTCTACGTAGGTGTCATGAAGCAACTCATCGAACAAAGAGCGATAGTGGACCATTGCCTTGCGCAAGGCCTCAGTAGTGGTTTGTCCGCGGGTTCGGCTCAAGGCTATCGACTGGGCGGCTCGATAGTTCTCGACAACCTGGGGATGGTCCACCGAAATGATGTCGGCGCGATCCTCGAAATCTGCCATGGGATAACCACGCGCTTCCATCAATTGATTCACCAAGCTATCGGCCTTGGCGACGGATCCTCCTGGATCATCGACGAACTGCGCCTGCACCGCATTCCAGCGATCCGAAAATTCCAAGCGGCTTGCGGAGGAAAGAGGCTGGATGTGCAAACCTTCGCGTTTCTTCTCGCGAAACGCAAGCACACCCTCGCCCCGTTTTACGTTGCCTTCCTTTCGGACCACGCGGTCGTACTCGGGACCGAAACGCTCGCGCAGTTCCTTGCTTCGGCGGTACCGGAAGAAAAGCCAAGTCATGATGCCCGCCAAAAGCGCAAAGGCAATCGCGATGAATACAACTTCGGTACGTTGGTCCATGGATTCCGTCCTTTCTGGGCGAAGTAGTTCGCGGATCAGATTCGGACGGACGCGGATAGGGTTGCACTCAGATAGGCTGGACTCTCCACGCTTTTGAAACGTGGAGAGTCTCGGGGGGAGGACAGTTCAGGAATACCCTATAGGGCTGTCCCCTTACAGGTGTTCGGATGGGGGGGCTACGACCTGCACGATGTTGTTGCGGACGGCATAAAGGACCAACTGGCTCACCGAATGTACGTCGAGTTTCCGCATGAGATTAGATCGGTGAGTTTCTGCAGTCTTGACGCTCAGACCCAGTGCGACCGCGACTTCTTTCGTGCTCTTACCTTCGGCAAGTAGTTGAACGACCTCGCGCTCACGAGAAGTCAGCACGTCTTTGGAAGCAGGCTGCTCCGGGCCACCTTTGAGGTATGTTTCGAGAACGATCTCAGCAACTTTGGAAGTAAAGAACGTTTTTCGACTGACGAGTGCTTCGATCGCGGAAATGAGGTCACGACCGGCGTCCGATTTCAACAGATAGCCTCTCGCGCCAGCAGCCAGGACTTCGCGCACAATCTGTTCCGATTCATGCATCGTCAATATCAGGACCTTAACGTTGGGGTCCATGTGAACGATTTGCTTGGTGGCGTCCAATCCGTTGAGTTGAGGCATACCGATGTCGATAATCACGATGTCGGGGCGGAGTTTCGCAGCCAGTTGCACGGCTTGACGACCATCACAAGCTTCTCCGCACACCTCAAGATTCTGGCAGCCCTGAACCATTACTCGAATCCCATGGCGTACCACCTCGTGATCGTCTGCAATCAGAACTTTCGCGGCTCTCATGACTCCTCCCCCTCTCGCTCAGAAAATATGACGGCTGCAAAGCCAGTCGATTACGAACGTTCCCCGCACGGGGCCTTCGGCTTCGCCTAACATGCGCCATCGATCCCGAAGCCGAGAAAAAAAACTCAAGGTGTAATTACACTTCGCGTCTGAATTTTCTGTATCTTCGTGCAGTCCAACCTGCGACAGGAAGAAACAGCATGGTCTCGTTAATCGCGGCATGCAACAATAGGGTCTTCACTGTAGCCCGGGATACCAAGTTCCCCACGTTTTTTGGGTCGTTCCGTACACTAGGCCCCAAAGGCTAGTCCCTAGTTCACCGGATGTTTAAGAGAGCTGGCTTCCTGTTGAATCGCTCCGGCTAGTCAGGTTTACCCGGTTGCATTTTCGAAGCAGGCTAATCATGTCATCCTCCCCAATGCGATACGTGTGCATCCACGGCCACTTCTACCAGCCGCCGCGGGAAAACCCCTCCCTCGAGTACGTGGAACTGCAAGAATCGGCCTATCCGTACCACGACTGGAACGAGCGCATTACGGCGGAGTGCTACGCTCCCAATGCGGCGTCGCGGATCATGGACGATCAAGGGCGCATTGCGAGTATTGTCAACAACTATTCCAAAATCAGCTTCAATTTCGGACCGACCCTCTTGTCGTGGCTACAAGAGAAAGCGCCCGAAGTGTACCGCTCAATCCTGGAGGCTGATCACACGAGCCAAGACAAGTTTTCAGGTCACGGATCCGCGATTGCGCAATGCTACAACCACATGATCATGCCGCTGGCTAACCGGAGGGACAGGCGGACGCAGGTTGCGTGGGGCATTCGTGATTTCGAGCATCGATTTGGACGCAAGCCGGAGGGAATGTGGCTGCCCGAGACGGCGGTCGATCTGGAAACTCTGGAACTTCTGGCAGAGTTCGGGATAAAATTCACGATCCTGGCCCCCCGCCAGGCGAGCCGCGTCCGCAAGTTAGGCTCGCGATCCTGGAAAGACATCCACGGCGAGCGCATCGATCCGACCCGAGCATACCAACTCAAGCTTCCGTCTCGCCGACCGATCGCCGCGTATTTCTATGACGGCCCGATTTCGAAAGCGGTGGCTTTCGAGCATCTTCTCGACAACGGTCAGCATTTTGCAGAGCGTCTGGCAAGCGGGTTTTCGGACACGAGGGACTGGCCTCAGCTAGTCAATATCGCGACGGATGGCGAAAGCTACGGCCACCATCACCACTTCGGCGAGATGGCCCTTTCCTATGCGCTGGATCATCTGGAAAGCGCAAACTTGGCTCGGCTTTCGAACTACGCCGAATTTCTGGAACAGCATCCTCCCACTCACGAAGTGGAGATCTTTGAAAACAGCTCATGGAGTTGCGTTCACGGGATCGAGCGGTGGCGTTCAAATTGTGGGTGTAATTCCGGGGGGCATTCAGATTGGAATCAGGAGTGGAGACGGCCACTGCGAGCCGCGCTTGATTGGTTGCGAGATCGCTTAGCTTCCCTGTTTGAAGAGAGAGGCCGATTGCTGCTGAGGGATCCGTGGGCTGCAAGAGATGCGTACATTGACGTGGTGTTGAACCGCGATCGCGAGAATGTTGATCGCTACCTAACGGTACACCAGGCTCGCGAACTTTCCGAGGACGACAAAGTCACAGCCTTGAAGTTACTCGAGCTGCAGCGGCACGCCATGTTGATGTACACGAGCTGTGGATGGTTCTTCGATGAATTATCGGGCATTGAGACAGTGCAGGTTGTTCACTACGCGGGCCGCGCTCTACAACTGGCGATCGAGCTCTTCGGCGATGCCACGTTGGAAAACGAGTTTCTGACCCGGCTGGCCGAAGCCAAGAGCAACCTCGCTGAGCACAGGGATGGTGCTCACATTTATGAGAAATTGGTGAAGCCCGCGGTGCTCGATATCCGACGACTTGCGGCCCACTACGCGATCCGCTCCGTGTTCGAAGAATATGGCGACCAAGCCGATATCTATAGCTACAAGGCGGAGAGAACGCGCTACCGTAGAGCCGAGGCCGGCAAGATGAAATTGGTTACGGGGCGCGCGCGGTTCACTTCCCGCATCACTCTGGAATCGGCAATCCTGGCCTTCGGAGTTCTCCATCTCGGTGACCATAACGTGAGCGGTGGAGTTCGGGAGAGTTGTAGCGATGAAGAATTCGAGGCAGTCAGCGATAAACTGAATTCTGCATTCGCGCGAGCCGACGCGCCGGAGGTTTTGAACCTCCTACAGCATAGCTTCGATACGAACATCTACTCGCTGAAATCATTGTTTCGGGATGATCAGCGCAAGATTCTCGACATTATCCTGGGGGCAGACCTTGCGGAAGCCGAGGCCAGCCTAATGCATCAATACGAGCAAGAAGCTCCACTGATGCGGTTTCTGGCTGATCTGCATGTGGAACAACCAAAACTGTTTCGCACGCTCGCAGAATACTCTTTGAACAGACGTCTGCGGAATCTTTTGGGCAGCGAAAACGTCGTCAGCGAACGCGTGGAAAGCCTACTTCAAGAGGCGCGGGAGATGCAGGTCCCTCTAGATACGTCCACACTGGAATTTGTGATGCGTCGGCAAGCGGAGGAACGGGCTCGGGTTTTTTGGGCGAATCCAGGCGAATTGGCAGCCCTGCAACGCCTCGAGGAATCAGTGCGACTGGCTCGCAGTCTGCCCTTTCCTGTGAACTTATGGCAGGTTCAGAACCTCTGTGCTCAGAAGCTGGACGGAACGTTCAGCGCGATTCAGAAAGAAGCCGAACTAGGAGATCAGGACGCGAAAGCTTGGATCCAGCACATGTCCTCATTGGCGAAGACGCTGGATCTCAAGGTGGCGTAAGGCGGCGGCTCGCGGAGGGCTGGAATAGACCGCAGATCAGCGTGTTTCCAACCCTCACGAGCCAATTACCCGAACTGATGTCCCTCAGGCCGTTCTCGCCCCCAGCACAAAGTGCAGGATGAGAGAAATCACTGCAAACACAAGTAACAGATGGATCAGCCCTCCGGCCACGTGAAAAACGGTGAACCCGCCTATCCACGCCACTAGCAACACTACAAAAAGCAAAGTCCAAATGCTCATAAATTCCTCCGCCTCTCTGCCTGTTATAGAAACAAGCCTTTTAAACCTCCATACGCAGCATCGAGTAAAAGATAAGGGGTGGAAGCTTTAGAGGATTTCAGAGCTAATGTAGATTTCGCGAACTTGACTACGGACTTTGCCCGATGGCAGCGTACGCTTGACCGCCTTTACTGTAGAGACTCCACATTCGAGGGCTGCGCGTCCGTACAGCTTCGCTCAATGACGCTTTGTTGTCAGATCTCGCAAGAGCCACAGATCTGTGGTCACCCCGCGACTACGCGTTGCTCCTCATGTTTTGTTGCGATATGTGGTGCACATGAAATTGTGTGCCCGATCTGCCTGGAAAGTACCTGCAACGCATGCCAGCACGCGTGCTCGCCGCGACCTTCTCAAAATCTTCTGCTGGCGGCATGATATCCGTAACAACGTCAGCGGCACCTTCGCTAACGATTCGCCCCTGCCCATGCTTTGCGGGAATCAGTTCCTCGATGCTCGGGCTTACAGCATGAACCGGATGCAAGAGCATGATCTCGCGGAATAACTTCGATCCAGAAGTTGCTGGTGAAGAAGTCGCACCTTCTTCGTCGAAGGTGCTTAATCCAGGGAGTTGTTCTTATGCGAATCGCGCAAGTGGCGCCACTGTATGAGTGTGTCCCGCCGAAACTGTACGGGGGAACAGAAAGGATCGTCTCTTACCTAACCGAGGAGTTGGTTCGACACGGACATGAAGTTACGTTGTTCGCCAGTGGAGACTCCCTCACGAACGCGAACCTCATCCCAATCAGTCCGAAAGCTTTACGGCTGGATACGAACTGCATCGACCAACTGGCTCATCACGTCAGAATGCTTGAGGCAGTCGTGGCCCATCAAAACGAGTTTGATTTGATTCACTTTCACATTGACTACATTCATTTTCCGCTAACCCGAATGATGGGCTGGACAACGTTGACGACACTGCACGGTCGTCTGGACATTCCGGACCTTCTTCCTCTCTACCAGGAATTTAAAGAGATGCCAGTTTCGTCGATCTCCAATGCCCAGCGCGCGCCCTTGCCGTGGTTGAACTGGCAAGGAACTGCGTATCACGGACTTCCCGAGAATCAATACGAGTTCAGTTCCACATCGAAGGGGTATTTGGCTTTTCTTGGACGAACCTCCCCAGAAAAAGGCTTGGACGAGGCGATCGCGATCGCAAGAAAGGCCGGGATGCCACTGAAGATCGGCGCCAAGATCGACAATGCCGACCTCGAGTACTTCGAACAACAGATAAAACCGCTAATCCAACAGTCGGACATCGAGTTTCTGGGCGAAATTGGCTTTCCCGAGAAGAATGAACTCCTGGGCGGAGCAGCAGCGTTGCTGTTTCCCATTCGATGGCCAGAGCCTTTCGGGATTGTGATGATCGAAGCAATGGCTTGCGGGACGCCGGTGATTGCGTACTCCCAGGGTTCAGTCGCTGAAGTACTGGAGGATGGCGTCACTGGATTGCTGGCGTCGGATGTAGATTCCGCGAGTAAGGCCGTGATGGATTTGCCAAGCGTCGACCGCGCGCGCTGTCGACGCCGCTTCGACGAACGGTTTACGTCGGATGTCATGTGCTCGCAATATCTGCGCATGTACCAATCCCTGGTACGGCAAGAGGGAGAGACAGTTCCCGAGACGAGTGGAGTTCCCATTGCTTGATGTAAGCGTAAAGACAGATTTCTATGTCACTACCGGATGGCCTCCGGTCGAAGAGCGAATTCGAGTCCTAAAGTATGGGCAGATGTTTGCCGTCTTCGACCGGTATGGAAACATCCGGGCGTCGGGCCTTGGGGAGCACGGAATCTTTTACAAAGGGACGCGCTATCTTTCCCGCCTGACTTTGTCCTTAGGAGAGATTCCCCCGCTTTTCCTGAGTTCGGGTGTCCGGGCGGATAACGCATTGTTTTCTGCCGATCTGACAAACCTCGATATTTTTGATGAGGACCACGTGGTGTTGAAACGCGGGTCCGTTCATCTGGTCCGTTCCAGATTGTTATGGGAAGGCGTCTGCTACGAACAACTGCGCTTAACCAACTACGGATCGACAGCTGTTCAGCTTCCGCTCCGCATCGAGTTTGGAGCAGACTTCGCAGATGTATTTGAGGTACGCGGGGTGAAGCGCGCACGGCGAGGCGAACGATTGACTGATGTCGTTGAGTCAGATCGGGTTCAGATGCGCTATCGTGGCCTGGATGACGTGATTCGGCGTACCGTCGTCTGTTGCTCCCCGGTTCCAGATGAGATCTCCTCATCTCACATTGTCTTCAACAAAGAACTTCAACCACGCGAGACCGTCAAATTTCAATTTACCGTGCAATGCGAAGAAGCCAAGTTCAATACCGTAGAGACGTTCGACCGGGCACTGGCAGCCGTTTCCCAAGACCTGACGGTTGCGCAGAACGAAGTCTGCGCTATCCGGACATCCAACCCGGAGTTAGACAACTGGCTCGATCGTTCTTTCGCTGATGTCCACATGATGACGGTGGGCAACCCAGAGTCGGACTACCCTTATGCGGGCGTCCCCTGGTTCAGCACGGTTTTCGGAAGAGATGGAATCATTACGGCTCTGGAGTGCTTATGGTTCAACCCACGTATCGCGCGCGGAGTGCTGCAATACCTGGCGACTACTCAGGCACAAGATGTGGATTCGGAAGCCGAAGCAGAGCCGGGAAAGATCGTGCACGAAACTCGTCATGGGGAAATGGCCGCGTTGGGGGAGATTCCCTTCCGGCGTTACTATGGCAGCGTCGATTCAACTCCTCTATTCGTGATGCTGGCAGGTGAGTTCTATCGGCGCACGGAAGACCTCGACTTCATCCATGCTCTATGGCCGCACATCGAGTTGGCACTCTCATGGATCGATATATACGGAGATCAGGACGGAGATGGGTTCGTAGAATACCGTCGACGATCGGATAAAGGACTGGTGCAGCAGGGCTGGAAAGATTCGAATGATTCGGTCTTTCGTGCGGACGGAACCCTGGCGGAAGCCCCAATCGCGTTGTGCGAAGTACAGGCGTATGTTTATGGCGCAAAAATGGCGGCGGCGTTACTGGCGGAGGCTTTCGGCGACCACAGTCGAGCTGACCTGCTCCATTCTCAGGCATTCGCTCTAAAGAACAACTTCGAGGCGAAGTTCTGGTGTGATGAGCTGCATACGTATGCGCTCGCGCTCGACCGCCACAAGCAGCCATGCAAAGTACGCACTTCGAACGCGGGACACTGTCTTTACACACGAATCGCGGATGCAGATCACGCCAGTCGAGTAGCAGCAACGTTGTTGAGCGATGAGTCCTTCTCGGGTTGGGGTGTACGTACCGTGAGTTCCAGCGAGAAGCGCTACAACCCGATCTCCTATCACAACGGGTCAGTTTGGCCTCACGATACGGCGATCTTTGCGGCTGGACTGGCTCAATACGGAATGACTCAGGAAGCAGCCGGTCTTTTTGATGCGCTGTTTGAGGCGAGCGCCTACTTCGAGATGAACCGCCTCCCCGAGCTTCTGTGCGGATTACACCGGCGTTCGGGGGAGGGACCTACGCTATATCCAGTGGCCTGTTCGCCGCAAGCGTGGTCTGCGGGTGCGGCTTTCATGCTGCTGAAGGCGACGCTAGGTCTATCTATCGACTGCGGTCAGCGAGAGATCCGGTTCCACAAGCCGAGGCTTCCAAAATCTGCAACTTGGCTTCGCATAGAAGGTCTGGCAGTGGGCAATAGCAGAGCCGACTTGCTGCTTACGCGTCATGGTAAGCGAATCGCTGTAGAGGTCCTCAACAACGTCGAAAACCTACACGTGAGAGTTCTCGAGCAGGATTTGCTTTGACCCTATAGCGTCTACTTTTTCAGGCTAAGGTCTGCCCCGGATTTACTTCTCCTCTTGAAACCTCGATCGTGCTTTAGGGTAAAGACTTCGACCGTTCTGTGTTGTTTTCGGGAAGTCTGGACTCAATCAAACTAAAGTGGGAGTGAACATGGCGCGCGAAACACTGCAAACGCTCTATCTGAATGAACTACGCGATCTATATAGTGCAGAACAACAGCTCGTAAAGGCATTGCCCAAGATGGCAAAGAATGCGGAATCACAGGATCTCAGTGATGCTTTCACCAGCCATCTCGAGGAAACCAAGAATCACGTTACTAGACTTGAACAGATCTTCGAAAGTCTGGGTGAGACTGCGAAGGGAAAGAAATGCGTGGGAATGGAAGGCATCGTAGAAGAAGGCGGTGAAACGATCGATGAATACGAGGGCTCAGTTCTCGATGCGGCGATGATTTCCGCTGCGCAAAGAGTTGAGCACTACGAGATGGCGGCCTACGGAGCGGTCTGTGCGTACGCGCAATTGCTTGACCGTTCAGAAGACCTCGGGCTACTGAAAGAAACGCTTGAAGAAGAAAAGAAGGCGGACGAAAAGCTTACGGAATTGTCAGAAACCGTGAACCAAAGTGCGATGGAGGGAGAAGGACGCGAACCGCGCGCAGTCGAACCGCGAAGTACGGGTAAACCCAAAAAGACAAGAACGGCAGCCTAACCCGAATTAACTCTGACTATGAGCTCTCGGCAGCAAACCTCAGCTGCCGGGGGCTATCATCGTTTCGATCGCCATCATGAGTTCGCGTGAAACCTCGGACTTGGTGACGTAAGCATTCGCTCCGGCGCCCAGCGCAGCCTGTCTCATGAGGGACGGTTCATGTTGGCTCAGAATTACCATCTTCGACTGAGGCGCCTCAGTCCTAATGACTTGGGCCGCCTCCAAACCATTTAGCCGGGGCATGGTGATGTCCAGAACGACCACATCGGGATTGAGCTCCCGCACTCGCTCGACGGCATCCTGGCCGTCCGTCGCTTCACCACAGACCTCCCACTCGGCGTGAGATTCTAGAAGAGAACGAAGGCCTCGACGGAAGATCTCGTGATCATCGGCAATTAGAATTCTAACCGGCATCGCCCTGCTTCTCCCAAATACGTCGGATTGGCGGTGAGTCGTCACGATAACCACCGAAATCGAGTACGAACAGCATACAACGTTGAAAAATTAGGCGGTAGCCAGCTCTCGGTCGCGTGACTGTTCCGCCACAGGAATGATGACCTCTACGATAGTTCCTGGGCTTGCGTTCGACAATTTCAGGGCCCCCCCAAATTCTTCGACACGTTGACGCATCCCCCCGATCCCTACTCCGACATTGCCGGGGCGGAATTTCATAGTGTCTTCGTCAAGGCCCTTGCCGTTGTCCCGTATTTCCACTGCAACGTTCTCAGCATTGCGAACCAGCGTCACAGAACTGTGCGAGGCCTGGGAATGGCGAAAGACATTGGTCAGAGCTTCCTGAATAATACGGAAGATGGCGGTCTCAAAACGAGGGGCGAGACGGGGGAAAGACGACGGACGGACGTCAAGAGTAGTTTCAATGCCGCTACGCTTCGTCATCCCTTCCAAATACCACCGCAGTGCCGAAACCAGCCCGACTTCATCCAGCAATGGGGGATGCAGAAGGTGTGACATGGTACGCACCTGTTGCAAAGCACGATCGATACTCTTGCTCGCTTCTAACGCAGACTGATCTTTCGAGTCTCCGCCTTGCTGGTGCAATATGCCATCCACTGTCATTTTGGCCGCAGCAAGATCCTGACCCAGGCTATCGTGAAGTTCGCGAGCAATCCTGCGCCGCTCCTCATCCTGCATGCGCATAAGACGGCTGGAAAGCTGGCGCAAAGCCTCGGTACGCTCTTCTACCAGCTTCTCCAGAGTCGCTGCATTCTCACGAATGGATTGCTCGAGTAGTTTGCTGTCGTGAATGTCCGAGCAGGTACCGTACCAGCGTACGATGCCACCATTGTGATCGCGAATTGGGATGGCCCGCGCCCGGAACCAGCGGTGTTCGCCTGATTTTCCCCGAATACGGTATTCCGCTTCATAATTATCTCCGGACTTGGTGCACATTGCCCATCGCTCGATGGTCTGTTCTCGATCCTCGGGATAGATGAAGTCGATCCATCCATGTCCATTCGCAGCTTCGGAATTGGAACCGGTGTATTCAAAGAACCGGTCACTGATGTAATCCCGAAATCCGTCACCCTGACTGCTGAAGATGATGTCAGGCGCGGTCTGCAGAATCGCGTCCAACTGCTCGTTCTTTCGATTCAACTGGCTGTTCAGCAATTCCAAAGCTTCGGCTTTGTGCTCCAGTTCTTGGGTACGATCCGTCACCCGTTGTTCCAGTTCACGATTGAGCTTCCACAACTGCTGCGCCTTGCGGTGCAACTCCGCGAACACACTGACCTTGGCCCTCAGCAATTCGGGAATCACAGGAACGGAGATGTAGTCGACCGCACCTCTTTCATAGCCCTTTAGGCGGTCAAGATCGGTGAGATGCACTGCAGAAACAAAAATGATGGCCGTCCGGTGAAACCTCGGATGCTGACGGATCATGCTGGCCAGTTCGAAGCCATCAATTTCCGGCATACTCACGTCCATGAGCACGACGGCCACGTCCATTTTCAGGAGATACTCGAGTGCCTCCCTACCCGACGTCGCCTTCACCAGATTTTCATCAAGCTCACCGAGGATGGCTTCATAGCTCAGCAGCTTGGCGGGTTGATCATCCACCATAAGGATGTTCACCCTATCTTTCGTGCTCATTGAACCTCCATCGAACATCTAGCGCCACCGCGATCTTACCTGTGAAGCCACATCCGAAGCGCGGAGAGTAGCTGATCGGTATTCACGGGCTTCGCAAGATACTCGGAGGCGCCGGCCTCGAGACATTTCTCGCGATCGCCTTTCATAGCCTTGGCAGTCAGGGCTACAATCGGAAGCCGTCGGAAAGCCGCATTTTCGCGGATGACCTGCATCGTCTCGTAGCCATCCATTTCTGGCATCATGATGTCCATCAGAACAATCGCGACGTCTGGAGTGGACTCCAGGGTGCTTATCGCTTCGCGGCCGGTGCCAGCGCTCAAGACAGTCATTCCGCGACGCTCGAGAACGCTGCTCAGCGCGAAGATGTTGCGCACATCGTCGTCGACGATCAGAACTTTTCTTCCCACCAGGGCTTCATCAGACCGATGCAAGCGATCGAGCATCGTCTGCTTCTCGGCCGGCAGATTTCCGATAACTCGGTGCAGGAACAGGGCGGTTTCATCCAACAATCGTTCCGGCGATTCGACGCCTTTGACCACGACGCTACGGGCCAGCGTGTGCAGCCTGGTGTCTTCCTCGGGAGAAAGCTCTTTACCCGTGAAGACGACTACCGGCAGCTCCGAGAGGGACGTGGTGTCACGGATACATTCAAGAATCTCGAAGCCTGACATGTCGGGCAAGCGGAGATCGAGCACCATGCAATCGTAGGTTTGCCTATGCAGAGCCTCGAGGGCATCTTTTCCTGTCGCCGCGACCGAAATATCGACGTCATCATGTCCCAGCAGCGTTTGAATGGTCAACTGCTCAGCATCATTGTCCTCAACTACCAATAGTCGCTTGCGGCGCGGGCTGGAATACTCCTTGATCTTCCCCAGCGCTTCCGTAATGCCTTCCGGCGTGGTGGGCTTCGTAATGAAAGAGAAAGCACCGCGAGCCAGTCCCTGCTGCCGATCTTCGTCGAGTGTAAGCATTTGCACGGGGATATGGCGAGTGGTTGGATCTTGCTTCAGATGATTCAATACGGTCCAACCAAGCATGTCTGGCAAAAAGACATCGAGAGAGACGGCAGTGGGGTGATACTCGCGCGCCAAGGCAAGAGCTTCCATGCCATGATTGGCGACCAACACTTTGAAGCCCTTGTCATGCGCAAGATCGCAAAGCAGGCGAGCATAGTGCGGATCATCCTCGACAATCAATAACACCGCATCGTCGTCCTGCACATCCGCTCTGTCGTCTGCAATCGATTCAAGCGTCCGTTCGTTGACGTTCACTGCAGCCAACTGCAGAGGGGATGCGGAGGCTGGAGCTTTTCGATCTTTCGCCGGAACGCCCGAAGACGGGCCAGCATACGTCTGCGGCAAGTACAGTGTGAAGGTACTTCCCTGCCCGAGTATGCTCCGCAGCTGGATTTCTCCGCCCAACAAGCTGGCCAGCTCGCGGCTGATGGCCAACCCCAGTCCTGTTCCACCGTATTTGCGGCTGGTGCCGGCGTCCGCCTGCTGAAACGCCTCGAAGATGATTCTCTGCTTTTCAGTCGGGATACCGATTCCGGTATCGCTCACTTCGAAAGCAACCACTGAAGCGGCTTTCGCGAGCACTGGGTGGTCCTCGCTCCAGCCTGTTTTCGCCAACGAAACAGAGAGCTGAACTCCGCCGTGCTCCGTAAATTTGAAGGCATTGGACAAGAGGTTCTTGAGCACCTGTTGCAGTCGTTTCGAGTCAGTCACCAAACTGCGACCGAGGTGATGATCACTAACGACCTCGAATGAGAGATGCCGGTTTTCGGCCTCATGACGGAAGGGACGGGCAACCGTATCGAGCATGCCCGCGAAGAAAACTTCGTCGGCTTCAACAGAAACTGTTCCGGACTCGATCTTTGAAAGATCGAGGATATCGCTGATGAGGTTCAGTAGATCGGTTCCGGCACCATGGATTGTTCGAGAGAACTCCACTTGCTTGGGGGTGAGATTGCCGTCGGGATTGTCCGCCAGTTGCTGGCCCAACACCAGGATGCTATTCAGGGGCGTGCGCAACTCGTGAGACATGTTCGCAAGAAATTCGGATTTGTATTTCGAAGTAAGCGCCAACTCCTTGGCCTTCTCTTCGAGGGCGCGACGCGCTTGTTCGATTTCCCGATTCTTTCGTTCGACTTCCACGTTTTGTTCGGCGAGCTGCTGCGCCTTAAGCGCAAGCTGCTCGTTGGTCTGCTGGAGTTCTTTCTGCTGTGTCTGAAGTTCTGCTGCCAGCTGCTGCGACTGCTTGAGCAAACCTTCCGTCTGCATCGTGGCTTCGATACTGTTGAGCACGATGCCGATGCTTGAAGTCAGCTGCTCCAGGAACGCGAGGTGCGAGGCGGTGAAGAAACTCAAGGACGCAAGTTCGATCACGGCCTTGACGTGGTTTTCGAAAAGAACCGGAAGAACGACTACGTTTCGAGGAACAGCCTCGAACAAGCTCGATCGGATGGGAACAGTCTGAGGAGGCAGATCAGCAATAACGATGCGACGCTTTTCCGTAGCACATTGTCCAACCAGCCCTTCGCCAGTTTTGAGGCGGCGCAAATGGCCATCTTCACCATCTCCGGCAAAGGCCGCGAGAAGCAACATGCTCTCTTCGTTCTCCACTTGATAGATCATTCCCTGCTGAGCATTCACTAGTGGCACCAACTCGGAGAGCAGCCTGCGGCCGACGGTAGTCAGGTCGCGTTGTCCCTGCAACATGCCGGTGAAGCGCGCAAGATTCGTTTTCAGCCAATCCTGCTCCGTGTTTCGATCGGTCGTGAGGCGAAGGTTGTCGATCATGGTGTTGATGTTGTCCTTCAGTTCCGCAACTTCGCCACGAGCTTCCACCTGAATCGACCGAGTCAAATCGCCCTTCGTAACAGCAGTCGCAACCTCAGCAATCGCGCGCACCTGGTTGGTAAGGTTGTCTGCCAGCAGGTTCACGTTGCCTGTCAGATCCTTCCACGTGCCCGCTGCGCCGGGAACGTTAGCTTGTCCGCCGAGACGTCCTTCGACACCCACTTCGCGCGCAACCGTTGTGACCTGATCTGCGAATGTGGCCAACGTTCCCGTCATGTTGTTGATGGTTTCTGCGAGAGCGGCCACTTCGCCCTTCGCGTTTACGGTCAGTTTTTGCGTGAGTTCTCCGTTAGCTACAGCGGTGACGACTTTCACAATGCCGCGCACCTGCTCGGTTAGATTGGCAGCCATGACGTTGACGTTGTCCGTCAGATCTTTCCAGGTACCGGCGACACCAGGGACCTGCGCTTGTCCACCTAGCTTGCCCTCCGTACCCACTTCGCGTGCGACACGCGTTACTTCGGCAGCAAAGGCGTTTAACTGATCGACCATCGTGTTGATGGTGTTCTTCAGCTCGAGAATTTCGCCTTTCACATCGACCGTAATCTTGCGCGACAGATCGCCACGCGCCACGGCGGTGGTAACCTCGGCGATGTTACGGACCTGAGCAGTCAGGTTTCTCGCCATGGCATTTACGGAATCGGTTAGGTCCTTCCAAGTGCCGGCGACGCCCGGAACGTTTGCCTGTCCTCCAAGCCGACCTTCGGTACCGACTTCGCGAGCTACACGCGTCACTTCGGCGGCGAAGGAACGCAACTGTTCAACCATCGTGTTGAGCGTCTCTTTCAGTTGCAGGATCTCTCCGCGTACATCGACCGTAATTTTCTTCGAGAGATCGCCGGTCGCAATCGCGGTTGCGACTTCGGCAATATTTCGAACCTGACCAGTAAGATTGCTGGCCATGAAGTTCACATTGTCCGTGAGATCTTTCCAGGTGCCAGCCACTCCCGGGACTTCAGCCTGGCCGCCAAGTTTCCCTTCCGTGCCAACCTCACGCGCGACACGCGTGACTTCACCGGCAAATGCATTCAACTGGTCTACCATCGTGTTGATGGTGTTCTTGAGCTCGAGAATTTCACCTTTCACGTCGACCGTGATCTTGCGAGACAAATCACCGCGAGCCACAGCGGTGGTCACCTCTGCAATATTACGTACCTGAGCCGTCAAGTTTCCGGCCATCGAATTGACCGAGTCCGTCAAATCTTTCCACGTTCCACCGACCCCCGGTACTTGTGCCTGACCTCCGAGCTTTCCTTCGGTTCCGACCTCGCGGGCCACACGCGTTACTTCACCTGCGAACGCGTTCAACTGATCCACCATGGTGTTGATTGTGTTTTTCAGTTCGAGAATTTCGCCTTTTACGTCGACCGTAATTTTGCGAGACAGATCGCCGCGAGCAACGGCGGTGGTGACCTCGGCGATGTTACGAACTTGCGCTGTGAGGTTGCTGGCCATCGAGTTGACGGAATCAGTCAGATCTTTCCATGTTCCGGCCACACCGGGCACCTGTGCTTGTCCGCCCAGACGCCCATCAGTACCAACTTCGCGAGCCACGCGCGTGACTTCCGAAGCGAACGAACGCAACTGATCAACCATCGTATTGATGGTGTCTTTCAGTTCCAGGATTTCGCCCTTCACATCGACCGTGATCTTGCGGGACAAATCGCCGCGAGCCACGGCTGTTGCAACCTCTGCAATGTTTCGCACCTGGCCAGTCAAGTTGCTGGCCATGAGATTCACGTTGTCAGTCAAGTCCTTCCATGTGCCCGCTACACCTGGCACCTGGGCCTGGCCGCCCAGTTTTCCTTCGGTACCGACTTCGCGGGCAACGCGGGTTACTTCACCAGCAAAGCCGTTTAGCTGATCGACCATCGTGTTGATGGTGTTCTTCAACTCAAGAATTTCGCCCTTCACGTCGACCGTGATTTTGCGCGACAAGTCACCGCGGGCGACAGCTGTCGTCACTTCCGCTATGTTTCGCACCTGACCGGTCAGGTTGCCGGCCATAGAATTCACGGAATCCGTCAGATCCTTCCAGGTGCCGGCGACCCCAGGCACGTTAGCCTGGCCTCCGAGACGCCCTTCCGTTCCAACCTCTCGAGCAACGCGAGTCACTTCACCAGCGAAACGATTGAGCTGGTCGACCATTGTGTTCAGCGTTTCTTTCAATTGGAGAATTTCGCCGCGCACATCGACCGTGATTTTCTTAGAAAGGTCGCCACTAGCAATTGCTGTTGCAACGTCAGCAATATTTCGCACTTGGCCCGTAAGGTTGCTGGCCATCAAGTTCACGTTGTCGGTGAGATCTTTCCACGTTCCGGCGACCCCCGGGACCTGCGCCTGACCTCCGAGCTTTCCTTCAGTACCTACTTCGCGAGCGACGCGCGTCACTTCCCCAGCAAACGCGTTAAGCTGGTCGACCATGGTGTTGATGGTGTTCTTCAGCTCAAGAATTTCACCTTTCACGTCGACCGTGATCTTGCGCGAGAGGTCACCGCGGGCCACAGCGGTAGTCACTTCCGCGATGTTCCGCACTTGCGCGGTTAGGTTACCGGCCATCGCGTTGACCGAGTCGGTGAGATCTTTCCAGGTTCCAGCCACGCCCGGAACAACAGCTTGACCACCCAGTTTGCCGTCTGTGCCGACCTCGCGGGCAACGCGCGTCACTTCAGACGCAAACGACCGCAACTGATCCACCATCGTGTTGATGGCTTCCTTCAACTGCAAGATTTCGCCGCGAACGTCGACGGTGATCTTGCGCGAGAGGTCCCCACTGGCCACGGCTGTCGCAACTTCGGCAATATTACGGACCTGGCCAGTCAGATTATTGGCCATCAGATTGACGGAATCGGTCAGATCTTTCCAGGTTCCGGCAACTCCGGGCACCTGGGCCTGTCCACCCAACTTTCCGTCGGTACCCACTTCCCTGGCAACGCGGGTTACCTCTGCGGTAAAAATCCCAAGCTGCTGAATCATCGTGTTGACGATGTTGGCCGAACGCAGGAACTCGCCCTCTAGTGGACGTCCATCCACATCGAGGCGTACCGTTTGCGTCAGGTTGCCCTGCGCGACTGCGGCGATTGCACGAGTGACTTCTGCTGTGGGACGAAGCAAATCTTCAACAAGGGTGTTGACCGAAACTTCAATTTCGCCCCAGGCACCTCGTGACTCATGGAAGCGGGTACGTTCTCGGGTTCTCCCTTCTTTTCCAACTGCCTTGCCGACGCGTTTCAATTCCTGCGCCATTTGCTCATTCACAGCCACGATCTCGTTGAAAGTGTCGGCGATCTTGCCTTCCAGCCCTGTCCACGAACCGGGCAGACGTACCGAGAAATCGCCATCCCGCATGGTCTGTAGGCAAGAAAGAATCACGGCAAGGCTCGGGCCATCACCCGCAGCTGAGGCTCCGTTGTTGTTTGTGTTGGGGTTGGAATTGGGGCTGGGTTCAGCTTCTGCGGTTGCCGCGGCTAAGCTTTGGGTATTTCTCTTCATGTCCGCCTACTCAGTACGCTCAACAGGGTCAAAATTTCGAAAATGGATGAATATGCCAAAGTTCATACGAGGGGGAGGTCAGGACTCCCTATCGCGTCGAGGGAAAGGTGAGCCTCGACAAACATCTAACACGTATAAAAGCGATGCGCTCTACAGTATTTGCTGTACGGAATCGGTGTTCGGGGGCACTCTAACTCCAATAACTCCTTTCATTAAAAGGGTGGATCTGCGTAGCTCAAAGAATTCTACTGGTCTAACAATTCTTTCGAGAGTTCACAAAATCGTTTGGATCGAGCAGACCTAAAGGACTGCTGGTTCGGCGTCGATCCGATTTACAGCGAAGACTCGATTCTCCGTTTCGCTCCTGTGCTATAGCGTCAACTGGAATCGAATTGGAACTTCTTTAAGGAGAGGCAAATGGCGGGGAAAAACACGGCGGTTTTCGGAATTTATCCTGCTTACGCCAGTGTCGAAAGCGCGGTCGACGCTCTTCGAGCGGCGGGTTTTCGCAGCACTGATATTTCTGTGTTGTTTCCTGAAAATGTCGGAACGAAAGACTTTGCCCACGAAAAGGGCACCAAAGCACCGGAAGGTGCTTCGGCGGGTGCAGGCACAGGAGCCGTAATAGGGGGCACGCTGGGCTGGCTGGCGGGCATAGGGGCGCTCGCGATTCCTGGCATTGGTCCATTCATCGCTGCAGGCCCAATTATGGCAGCTTTAGCGGGAGTGGGTGTGGGAGGCGCGGTAGGTGGAATAACTGGCGCTCTAATCGGTCTCGGCATTCCCGAGTACGAAGCGAAGCGGTACGAGGGGCGAATCAAAAGTGGGGGAATCCTGCTATCAGTGCATAGCGACAATTCCGACTGGACGAGAAAAGCCAAAGACGTGCTGGAACGCACGGGTGCGCAAGACGTGGCCTCCGCGGGCGAAGCCGGTGCGGATTTTATGAAGACCGACAAGCCCATGCCACGGGCTAGCTGATTTCCAAAAGGAGTTTTTTCGGCTGCTCCATGCGACAAATGGTTGCGAACTTCCTATGAGGTACCGCCCTTCGAGTCGCTGTAGTAGCCGTTTCTTGTTTGCACCCGCAATTTTCGGCGGCCGGGATCGTATGCCTGAACCTCGATACCGTGGAAGGTGTGGCCCTTCGATGTGCTCGACGATTTGTATCCAATTACATATTGGTTTCGGATTGCAGACGCGATTTCTCGCGTGATCGAGTCAACCTCCTGCACATCAGCTGGGAAATAGGCCGTTCCCCCTGTCTTTAGACTCAAGGTTTCAAGTGCGCGCGCGGCTGGCGTTACGCGTTTCGTCGGGTTGGTCAAGGCGATGACATACACAACGGGGCTATCTTTTTGCTGCAGCTCCTGAACTGCTTCTTCCAGTGTCTCCTGACTTGCATTGTCACCACCATCCGTCACGACCAAGAGGGCGCGCTTCGGCAAGTTTGTTTCCTGTTTCATATGTGATGCGGATGCAACGACTGCATCGTACAAAGCCGTGCTGCCGCGAGTTTCGATGTGCTCCAGTGCGGTCTTCAGTTTAGCCTCATCGTTTGTGAAATCCTGGTCGAGATAGTATTCCTCTCCAAAATTCACCACAAAGATCTCGTCCTGGGGATTGGTGGAATGAATCAAGTTCAATGCCGCCTGATTCACAGCCGCACGCTTAGGCAGCATCGACCCCGAATTGTCAATCAGGATCCCAAGCGCGACCGGGACGTGTTCTTGGTGAAATGACGTGATCTGCTGAAGTTTTCCGTCTTCGTAAACCTGGAAACCACTGCGCCCGAGATCGGGCACGAGGTTGTTCTGCTGGTCGACCACAGTCGCGTGAAGAACTACTTCCTCGACCTGCTTGCGAAACACAAACTGGCCGGCATCCCCCTGGACTGATGTGTTTCCGCTTTCAGGGGTTTCATTGGGTTGAGCAGAAGGAGCAATCGCCGGAGAGGACTCGGCCGGTGTCGGAACGGAGGCTAGCGGCGCAGTAGCGGTTGCAGCGGGATTGGCGCTCGATGCAGGCTGCTGCATCTCTTGGATCTGAGCCAACCCTCTGCCGGGGAGGAGGATGCAAGAAATCGCAAGAAGGGTCCCGGCAACCCTCAGGGCTCTTGCCCTGTTGTGCTCCGACGGGTGTTTGAGTTGTGCTTCGGTGAATTCTGGGTTCATCATCGAGTTCCTTCCCCAACAGTGGATGGAACTGACGCTCATCAAGGTTGTGCCGGACCCGAGAGCAAGAGGCGGACCTACAGTAAATAGCCTACAAATAAGGAGGAACGGTCGCTCGGCCGTTCCTTGGCAGTACAGAACAGTTGCGGATCTGGAGATACTCTAAAAGCAGGAAGTAACTGGCGACGTTTGTCCCGACACGATCCTATTGAAATAAGTGACGTTATCGGGAGACTTGTAGGTACCGTCGGACGCGAGGCTCTGATGTTGCCACTTCACCAAACCGTAAGGCTTGGCGACATGAAATTCCTCTTTGTTTGCACAGTTCGAGTAGTTGGCGTCGCAGCTGTAGCGGTAGCTAATCACAAGAGTTTCAAGGTTGCTGGGAAGTTGTCCGCCGAGACTTTCTTTGTATGGACCCCAAACCTCGTTAATGACATGGCCCAGATTCTTTGTCGTGAAGGTGTTGCAATCACTGTGAATCTCGTATGAGGAGTCGCTGATCCTTACGCTCGACCCCGGATAGCCTCCAGTCGCCAGTCTCGGCACAAGAGGTAAGTTGTATTTCCCCAGCTTCGAGCTGTGAAACACTTTGAAGGTGCGAGGGTTCTGCCAGTCAAGCTCGGTCACCCAAAGATAAACGTATTTGCTGTCAATGAGTTGGATGTCCCAAGGAAAACCCGCAGCAGTCTTGGTCCAATAGAGACGATTCGCTGAGCGGCTTGTGTATAGGGGGTTTGCTGTCCCCGCCATGTGATGCCCGCTGCTCAGCGTGGATTGCATGGTCATCCACGCGAGCATGTCGTAGGTCTTTACTGCGGTTGACTTCGCTATAGGCTGAAGATCAGGCGCGGCCGGATTCACGGAATTCATGCCGCAGCCCACGAAAGACACGACGAGCGGCAACAACACAAGGAAGCGCTTCATCAACTACGTCCTTGAAGGGAGTGGGTCCTGCAGGAAGGACAGTAGTTGATATTTTGTTAATACCGTAGATTACGGAGGGACATCGGGCAAACCACCTAGGCCGCTCACTTCGTCCTAAGGTAAATGGCCTATTTATTTACATTTCTTGGTTGGTTAAAAGCTCATTTTTGCGGCTGATTCCACTTCCCTCCCAAAACTCTCCGCCTTCGTTTCGCTATCGAAAAACAACGGCGATCGTTACCAATACGTAAACGTTAGCTTATCGAGCCAAACTGAGTACGGCTGTTGCTTATAGTTGCCGTCCTGCTGGTAGTTGATCGTGATGCCGTACCAATTTGTCGGAGTGGGATTCTCGTAGTAGTTCAGGGTTGCAGTCTGTCCGTTGAGCGTGATGGATTTGAATAGCAGGTGATTGTCGGAGGTTCTTTGCGCCTGCAAGACCAAGTGGTTCCACGCATTGCTAACCGGATTGCACGGAATGCCGGTTGCATGCCACTTCTGTCCGGGATTATCCCAGATGTCCCATTCGTGTCCACCGGCTATTCGGCATTCGTGTCCCCAGATGAAAGATTTTCCGCCCACGAACTGATTGATATCGAATTCCAACGCCTGCGATACGCTGACGTCGTCGAGGTAGAAGTAAACGTCGTAGGTGAAGTTGTGAACCGTCGGAACGATGGAACGGTCATTGTCGGGCAGTCCCCGGGACGAGAAGTCGCCGACTAGATGGTTGTTCCACAATCCATCGGAGTAAACAGTCTGGCCGCCGATGTCCATGCGAGATGCTTTTCCTGAAAGCGAGGGAGAGGAAACCCCTTGCGTCATGGACCACGTCGTTTGAGGGCCGCCTGGACGGCAGGAATCGCAAATATTGTAGAGAGGCGGAAGGAGAGCATACCCAGTCCACCCGGACATTTGTTGAAGATTGGAAAACTGGCCGGACTTGCCAGTTGGCCCGCCGCCACCGACGTAAATCACAACGGGCGTAGTCGAAGAGCCCCCGCAATTATCCCACTCCTGAACAACCGTGCTGTACGTGCCTGGGTTCAGGGTAAGAATTGTGTTCAGTTTGTTCCCATTTGCTTTATAGGCAAGTACGCCGGGCGCCGTATAGATCCCCATCGCGGCTACGCCGGCTCCGCATGATGAAGTCGCCGACGCAACGTATTGCACGGTTGAAGCAACCGTCGCGTTGTTTGCCGGAGCAGACACCTGCACATTGCCTCCCGAGGTAGACCCGGCGACTTTGATTGTGACCGGAGTAGCTGCGGAACCGCCGCAGTTGTCCCACTCCTGAACCATTGTTTGATAGGTGCCCGGGCTCAAGCTAAGAACTTTGTTCAGGCTAGCGCCCGCCACGACATGTGCGAGTACTCCGGGCGCAGTGTAGATCCCCATCGCCGATACACCATTTGCGCATGATGTACTGGCGGTCGCGGTGTACTGGACCTGCGTCGCAACGGTGGCATTGTTGGAGGGAGCAGTTACCTGAACCTCAGCGGCATTCCCTTTTACGCTGATGGACACGTTCGCCCTGCTGACGCCACCGCAGTTGTCCCACTCTTGCACAACCGTCTGGTACGTGCCCGGAGCCAGAGTGAGTACGGTGTTGAGCGAAGAGCCATTGACGACGTAAGCGAGAACATTAGGAGCTGTATAAATTCCCATCGCCGCTACGCCTTTTGCGCAGGCAGCGCGAGCTGTCGCAACGAATTGCACGGCGGTAGCAACCTGACTGTTGTTGGCAGGAGCGGTCACAGAAACTTGTGCGAGCGCTGGGAAGGCCATCCCCAGAACCAAGAGAATCGCGGTCATCTTCATCGGAACAAACCTCTGTCAGCTTCTTGGGCGAAGCGAATCTACAACGCAGGCTGTCTTTGCTTGAGCGGAGCGAAGGCGAGCAAACGGTTGCGGTCTTTTATGATTTTCGCGATTCTAGGCGGGGATTCAGGAAAAGCTCAAGGTCAGGCCGCACAAACGACGTACACGAAGGTTGTAAAACCTTTGGAAGACATGCCAACTCTCGTGGAATCTCTAGATCCAAGGAAGGGCGGGAGACGCGAGCCGTCGACCAATGAGGTGAGCAGCCCGCGCCCGTAAAGGAAAGGTCTCTGGAAGGGTCAATTGAGGTTCACCACGCGCGATACTAGACCCCGGAAAATTTCTCACCATCGGGAAAGTGCTGTAGCTTTCACCCTCTTCATTTGTATTCCTCTGTTGCGATTCTTTGACGTAAACCACTTACATGAAAGCGTCTACGTGAATACGGCGCCAGCCTGATACCTGCTCATGCCAGGCAGGCAGTACGTTACCTTCACGGAGAAGTCAGAAGTGAAAACCGTTGATAGCAAATCCTCGGATCGACAGACAGCAATCAAGCGCGATACCGAATTTTCACTCGTACACCGCGCATTGAGTGGAGAGGCGGATGCCTGTTCAGCAATTTTTCAATTGCACCGGAGCCGGGTGTACGCAGTCTGTCTCCGAATGACGAATAATCCCGCGGATGCCGACGATCTCACCCAGGAAGCCTTCATTCAAGCATTTCGAAAGCTTTCGACTTTCCGGGGAGAATCCGCGCTCTCCACTTGGCTTCACAGGATCGCGGTAAATACAGCTCTCATGCACTTCCGCCGTCAGCCTGTTCCGAAGGTAACACTTGAAGACGCCTCGACGGAACGCGAAGGTAGTCGTCGGGAAATCGGGCGGCGAGATGATCGCCTACATTTTTCCTTAGATCGCATTGCCTTGACACGTGCGCTCGAGGCACTTCCCTCAGGATATCGCAAGATTTTTGAGCTGCATGAAATTGGTGGATATGGCCATCGCGAAATCGCAAAGATTCTTCGCTGCTCGGTTGGGAACTCAAAGTCACAGTTGCACAAGGCTAAGCAAAGGATTCGCGAGTGTCTTGTTTCGCGGCGTTATTTCACCAGGCAAATGCGCAAGTCTCTGAAGGAACAGCCGACTGCCTCAGCAGGGCACTATTCAAAAACCGTAGCAGCTGGCGATTTGAGCTTGAATTTTATTTTGGACCAGCCTTATGACGGCTCGGCCAGATCAAGCGCTTAAATGGGGGAGTCCGTGGAATTGGGGGCATTAGTCGTTACGCAGGGTCAAACATTACGTGCCGTCGGGAATGAAGACTCCAGTTCTTGGTGTTCCGCATGGCCGATCGTTGGCAAGACGGTATTGGAGCGCTGGGTGGACCGAGTACGTAGTCTGCAGGTGAATATGGTCTCGGTGGTCGATCGCGGCGTATCGGTGCCGGACCGAGTTCAGAAGATGGTGGATTGGGCAAAAGAAGGCATCGACCAGATCCTGGTAATTGTCATGGGCTCATATGCTGAAGTGGATCTGACGGATCTTGTTCAGTTTCACCACGCCGGGGGGCACACGATCACTCGGGTGTTCGACCCGGAGGGTCCGCTAGGCATCAGCCTCCTCGATCGTCGTGCGGTGTTAAGGGAACTGCCACCAACGATTGGTGAGAAACCGCGTCCCTCCCGCTACGACTTCATGGGATATGTCACGCGTTTGTCTTCGACCCTCGCGTATCGCAAGTTAGTGCAAGATGCGCTCGAGGGCCGCTGTGACATCCGCCCATCTGGCTCGCCGACATCCGACCACGTGTGGATTGATCCAACAGCGATCGTTCATCCTTCAGTAAAGTTTGAGGGACCCTGCTATATCGGTGCCAATTCCCGTCTGAACGCCGGTGTTACCGTCAGCGGTTACACATCCGTGGAAGAAAACTGCGAGATCGATCTGGGTACTTCGCTCGACTGCGCGAGCATTCTGCCTAACACTTATATTGCACCCGGATTGCACGTTCGCAACGCCGTCGTGGACGGGACGCGCTTTGAGCACTTGGATCGTAACGTGACTGTGGATCTCGGTGTGGTTGCCCTGTCAGCAAGAAGAACTGATAACAATCGAGGGAACCGTCTATGACAGGCAAAGGGCCCACAATCGTAAAGCATCTCCCCGAGCGGCAGAGCAAATTGCACCGCGGGCTTTTCCTGGACGAAGTCAAGGAACTCGCGGGGCAATCCTACAGGCCTCGTCTGATTGTCGATCTCACTTCGTGCGATGGGATGAAGGCGGACACGATCGACCTTCTACTCGAATGCGTGGAAGAAGTGGAGCACGCGGACGGACGAGTATCCGTGGCCGCAAGCCCCGAGGCAGCGGTGATTTTGGAACTGACGCAGCTTACATCTGTGCTCGACCTGTTCCCGTCTGTGTCGGAAGCGATGAGCGACCGCCCGCTGTCTGTGATGATGCCACCGTCGGACATGGGGACAACCCAAGCTGCAGCATAGAACGACGCAAAGGACCAAACTGAAAATGACAACGAGACTTGGCTGCTTTCCCAATCTGTTGTTGGTTTTCCTGTTGTCGACCACGCTTGTGGTCTCTGCTGAGCCTCTCCCCGTAGGCCAACAATCCTCAGAAACATCTCAGACGACGCCACAGGCCTCTCCCCATGAAACACGCACGACGACTGCGCCCGGCAGGGGTGCAACGAACACGGATCCTTCAACCCCGGCGATTACTGGTGAACTACCGGATGCTCCAACGCCTGCGCAGCCAGATGAGCAGAGCGCAGAGAGCTCCTCAATACAACCGCAAAATCCTAGTTCGGTGCCTTCGGGGGCAGCTGGCGCAAAGGCTCCAACTGTGAGGGGTGCACCCGCTTCACGAACGGTGGGCGCCGCTATCGCTCCGGCCAAACAACGCCAGCATCGTTCACTGTTGATAAAGGTTGGGTTGGTCGCGGGAGCGTGTGTTGCGGTTGGGTCCGCTTTTGCGTTGTCCAAAGGCAGTCCTTCAAAACCACCAGGCGCGCCGTAGACCTATCGTGAATTGATGAATTCGACGCAGGCGGGACAACTGATCGCTTTCTCTGGCATCGACGGCGCCGGCAAAAGCACGCAAATCGCTGCATTGCGGGATTTTCTTTGCTCCAACGGCTGGAAGGTGGCCCGGGTTACGCTCTGGGACGATGTTGCAATCCTCTCGCGATTTCGTGCTGGGGTGAGTTTGCGAGTGCTAGCCAACAATAAAAAGTCCATAGAGACTCCACTCCTACGAAGCGACAAGAACGTTCGCACCTGGTATCTGACGTTCATCCGATCAGCGTTTTATCTGCTCGATGCTCTCCATCTTCGAGTTATCGTGGCGCGCTTGATCCGATCGGGAGCCGACTTCATCATTCTCGACCGGTGGAGTTACGATCAACTGGTACACATCAAGTCTCGCAATTGGCTCGCCCGAAAATACATCCAGGCAGTCTTTGCGTTCGCTCCGTCTCCGGATGTTGCATTCGTGCTGGATGCGAGGCCGGAGGACGCCTTTCGACGCAAGCCGGAATATCCACTTCCTTTCCTTCATGAGTATCGCCACGATTTCTTGGCGTTGAAAAGTTTTGTACCTCGGTTGCAGGTCATTTCTCCAGGTTCAATCGACGAAGTCCACCATCGGATTCTCGAACGGGCCATGGATACATCCGCTCGAACGGCCGCGAACAGCTTCAATCAATCCCCGGAATCAATGGCTCAGTAGTTCACCGTAGTTTCTCTCAGCATGTTTGGAGCCTTCAAAGACAGAACAACTTAAGCGACGGTTATCATCATCCTAAGCGTACTTAGATGTGGGAGTCATTCAACAATGAGCAGTTACACAACCGACAAGCTTGCATTGGTAGTACCGACACTGAATGAAGCGGGAAATATCGAGCGCCTTCTGAACGAAGTGAGCGACAGCCTACGGCCACTCCGCTTTCCGTACGAAATTATCGTCGTGGACGATAACAGCGCGGATGAAACTCCCGACATCGTCCTCAACTACTCGCGGCGAGACGCTCACGTGAGACTCCTGTCGAGAAAAGAAGAAAAGGGACTGGCTGGCGCTGTGATCCATGGATGGGTCCATACTGACGCAAACTTGCTCGGGGTGATCGACGCCGATCTTCAACATCCGCCTAGTCTGCTTCCTGGCTTGCTTGGAGCCATGGCAGACGGCTACGACATTGCCATCGCGAGTCGCTATGCCGCCAAGGACGGCGTCAAAGGATGGAATCCAATTCGTGTCGCCATCTCGCGTATGAGTACTTTGGCGACACTTCCTTTTCAACGAAAGGGAATTCGCGTCAAGGACCCGATGTCCGGCTTTTTTATCGTTCGCAGAGATGCGATTGAGGGACTTGAATTCGAGAGCAAGGGTTTCAAGCTTCTGTTGGAAGTTCTGGTGCGTGGGCGAATTCGATCTGCACAAGAAATCCCCTTTCAGTTCGGGCTACGACATGCTGGCAAAAGCAAGGCGGGCACCGCCGTCGCACTTCACTTCCTGCAATTGCTCGGCAAGTTGTCTCGGGACCTGATCCTGAAACCGAGTCCTCAATGAAAATAGCCTTGGTCACGGCCTTCCCTCCGAGCAGGCACGGTTTAAACGAGTACGGGTTCCACATCGCTGAGCAACTCCGGCAGCACCCGGGTTTGGAGTTGACCGTCCTTGGGGATGATTTGCCGGAACTTGGAGAAGAAGTTCCCGGATTTTCCGTAATCCGATGCTGGGGGTTTAATCGTCTCGGAAATCCCCTCTCTTTGATTCGCACAATTAGTCGCCTGAAACCAGACGTCGTCTGGTACAACCTGGGCTTTGCCAGTTTTGGGGGTAAACCTCTCCCGGCTTTCCTCGGACTTACCACGCCTGCTCTGACACGGCTATGCTCTTGCTACACACACGTCACGCTGCACCAGTTGTTCGAAACAGTAAATCTTTCTGACGCTGGTGTGAAATCGCCGGTGCTATATACACTGGCCGGGCGCCTGGCGACGCATTTTCTGCTTTCTGCGAACTCTGTTTCGGTTTTGCTCCCGGCGTATCATAAGACGCTCCGCGAGAAGTATCAGCGCGGCCGAGTAAACATCCGACACCACGGGATCTTCGCCAGTCGGCCAGAGCCCCCAAACTTTGCTTTAAGAGGCAATCCAGTTCACCGAATCCTTGCGTTCGGCAAGTGGGGTACGTACAAGCGGCTTGAAGCGCTGGTAGCCGCTTACGAACGAGTGCTGCCACAATTACCACCGTCAGAGTTGGTGATAGCAGGGGGTGACCATCCAAAAACGCCAGGTTACGTTAACAGCGTTGCGCGAGATGTCCGACACAATCAGCGGATACGTTTCTTAGGCTACGTCCCAGAAAACGAATTGGCGGATTTGTTTCGCACGACGAGCCTAACGGTGCTGCCATACACATCGTCAGCAGGATCAAGTGGAGTCGCGCACCTTGCCTGTCAATACGGGCTTCCTATCTTGGCGCCGGACATCGAAGACTTCGTAGAACTGGCGCAGCAAGAACAAGTCTCCATGGAATTCTTTTCGGCTAATAGCGTTGACAGCATGGCGGAGCAACTCATCGGCATGTTTAACAGTCCCGACCGGCTCCAGGTGATGGCAGTGGCCAATTTCACTGCAGCTCTACAGATGAGCATGCCGCAAATCATCCGCGAATACACTCGCTCGTTCGACATGCACCAGCGCGTTCGTATGCTCAAGAGCTACTCGCGCCTGCGTCGTGCCCGCAACGGTATGCCCAAAAGGCGTTGGATGCTAAGGCAAATTGAGAAGGATTTAAGTCTAAAGGCAAATAAAGACGCGAACCGCTAACATAGCCAGTTCGCGCTCCTGCTTGGCTCCCTTGGCTGTGTTTACCTCGTTGTGCCCACCATCAAGGAAGTGAATCCAGATAGCACGGGCCACTCATATTCTGAGCTGGCGGCGACGGCGGCGTCACCCAAGGAGGATTGACGAAGTCAAAGAATTCCGTCATATCCATTTGGGCCGCATCCCTGTTCGTCAAGGGATCTATGCTGAATCGTTTTTCAATTAGCCTAAGGATCGCAGTGTTGTCGGCATTTGTATGCGAGACATAGTGCTTTCTCGTGAAGGGAGAAAATACGATCATCGGGATGCGGTATCCGGTGAAGGTGAAGTCGCAAGTCGGACCGGCCACTGAAGTGCAAACATCCCCAGGTAGCAGGTCATTTGGTTTGATGCCGTCGGGACTGACTGCAGGCTTCGGTGACACGTGGTCGTAGAAGCCGCCAAACTCATCAAACGTCAGCACGAAGATCGAGTCCTTCCATGACGGACCATTCATAAGCGCGCCAACGAGAGATGAAACGTAGTTGGCTCCCGCTTGCACGCTGCAGCATGGTGGATTGGCGTCGTAGTCGGCCGGATGCTCGTCAAGTCCCACTTCTGATGGAGGCTCGATCATGGCCACTTGAGGAAGAGTTCCATTCTGCGCGTCACTGATGAACTGTGAGTCCGGAACGATATTTTGAGGAAACTGGCTCAGGATGGTTTGTCCGTAGGTGAAGTTTTGAATGTAACTCAACTGATAAAGACACGCCGCTGTGGAACAGCCGTTCGCGCCGGGATGGACGTATATTTTCCAGGTAATTCCCTTCTCTTGTAAGCGCTGAAAGATGATTGGAGCCGTAAGCAGCGTGCTGTTGGCCCTCAGTTCATAGGCATGACCTTGCGACGTTCCCGCAATCAGGTACATCCGGTTAGGGGGGGTACGAGTCATGACCGGCGAGAACCAACTGTCCGAAGTCGCGAAGTTTGAGGCCATGAAGTAGTAATAGTTCAGATCGCTGCCATCGTAGTAGCCCATGCTTCTCTGGCCGGTGACATCGTTGAAGGGAGGCTGAATAGTTCGTGCATCGTGCGCCGCTGTGTAAACAAATCCGTTCAAAAACGATGCCGAGTTACTGCCTGAAGGCGCAGTAGTGGGATCGCTGAAGCTCAGATCAACATGACTCTCGTTCCATGAGGGACTGGGATTTTCTACGCACTGCGTCTTTAGATGGTATGAGGTAATGGTGGGACTTTGAGCATCGATCGTGCAGTCGCCGCCCGGGAATGCGAAGGCCGGATCGCACCCCGGATTTGTCGGCGCAGGGCCGGACGGAGACGACGCGGGAAACTGCGGAAGACCATCGAAGGCTTGGTCAGCATAACCAAAGTCAGCCCAATACTGCCGCATGGCCCCGAAGTAGTGATCGAAAGAACGATTTTCCTGTGCGAGGAAAATGATGTGGTTTACCGACGTGTCCAGGCTATTTCCGGTGGTCGTTCCCCCGGCCGGTGCCTTTGCCAACCCCTGGCATCCAACCATCCACGAGACGAAAAGTCCGACGATAGCCAGAGTAGACACTTTCACAAACAAATGATGATTGCTCAAGATATGGCTCCTTGATTCGGTCTTCGTGACAACGAGCAGAGCTTGCAGCGCGGACCGGTGCTTCACTGATCCGCCTGTGGGGAGGGCGTTTGCCGCTGCGGTGCAGGTTGAGATGACGAAGGCTGCGCAGAGGGCAAGCCCGGTCGATCAGCCTGAGGCTCTGTGCTTTTGGGTTCAACATCGCGCTCTGGCAATTTCGCCGGCGGGAGTGCGGGAGTTGGAACGCTGATCGGAGTCTGCGGCTTAGATACGCCTACTGGCTGGATCGCATTCCCGCCGCGGACCACTAATCGAATTGGCTGCCTTGCTTGTCTCTTCCTTTGCTGAATCGCCTTTAATGTTGCATCCACATCGCCTTCGTTGGTTTGCGCAAGTGAGCCAATCCTTCGCCCTTCAGCATCGGAGCGAGTCGAATACGTCACACGCTCATTTGATTGTTGAGCTGTGCGGGCAGCGTCGTAATACATCTGTGCGCTTTCCCGATCACCAACCAGCTCATCGATGTAGCCGATATTGTTAAGCGTGAAAGAATTTGAGGGATCGAGCCGGTACGCGTCCCTGAAGTACTTCTGCGCATCAGCGGCGTCGGCGTGATTCAGCGCTGACACTCCCTGAAGATTCAATCGTGAGACGCGAGTATCTGTGTCCTCGCCTTTCGCCAGAGCATCTCGAACGGCGCTTGCGCTTCGCGCGGCGACTTCACTGATCGGTTTCCCGCGCCATTTCTTTACAGGAGTTAAAAGCACACGCTCATCCGAATGGAGGCCCTCAGCTGCGGTGTAGTATTGAAAGGCTGCTTTCAAATCGCCTTCCGCTTCCATGACGTAGCCAAGACTGTCCAAAAGGAATGGATTTTGAGGGTCCGATTGGACGGCACGTTTCAACACCAGTTCCGCCTCAAAAATTCGCCCTTTTTCGATCAACGCCATTGCCTGGAAGTTTGCCTTGTTGGTTTGATACGCGGACGCCTTGGAAGAGTGGAATGCGGCGACCACCGGCTGCCCCTTTAACCCCGAAGCCGTCGCTTCATCGATCACGGCCTCGGTTTGTACGTCAGCTGCCAGCTGGTAGTAGCGCAAGGCTCGGTCAACATCGCCTTCCAGTTCGGCCACGTAGCCCAGGTTATTCAGTGTGAACGGATCATTCGGGTCCAGCAGATAGGCTTTGACAAATTTCTCTTTCGCTTTCCCAAGATGCCCTTTCTTGGCATCGTTCACCCCTTCTCGATTCAGTTGCTGAACAGGTGTCAGGCGGCTGCGCTTTGGCAAGCTGATCTTGAGGTCCCCCGCGCTTACGGGGCATGATGCTCCCACCAGCAACGCAATGAACCCAAGCCGGAGCAGCCAATTCGTTGTTTTAGAAAAATCCATAAATGACCGGACATTGGATGCTTTCAGGCAGGCAGCCGTTTGGTTGGAAAGTTGGCCTTTTCGGACCAACCCCCGGCACTGATGTCTGCATCCGAAGCACGAATGCGTGTGAAACTTAGTGTGTCCCTAGCCGCGTTGGCGGTATATGGTGCAACCGCCATGGCTCAAACATCCATTGCCGCTGACAGCAGGAGCATCGAGGTCGTGTCGTCCGAGCGCTCGGAAATTCCTGATGTGGGACCTGGGCCTGTTTTGAAGGGTCCCGCAAGCCTGATCGGCGGTACCGTACGAAAAGTTGATCCTATCCGCGACAGGCTCGTCTTAAGGGCATTCGGCGGCGGCGATTTTACGATTGACTTCGATGTTCGCACGCGTGTAATGCGCGGCGCTGCGCCTGCGGAATTGCGCGATGTGCGTGCCGGAACCCGAATTTACGTGGATTCAATCCAAAAGGAAGGAAGAATTTTCGCCAGGACCTTGCATATCGAAAACGCCGGTTCAATCCTGGGAGAAACCAAAGGCCAGGTCCTGAGTTACGATTCCAGCCGCCAACTCCTGAAGGTTCGCGACATCATCTCCGAGCAGCCGCTGAGTCTGCGTCTGACTACTCAAACTGAAATCCGTGCTGGAAACCAAGTGGTGAAACCGTCAGAACTGGTCGGCGGATCACTTGTCCGAATCGGTTTTCAGGGAGTGTCGGATGGCCCCAGCGTGGCAGAGAAGATCGAGGTAATGGCCAGACCCGGCAGTTCTGTCGTATTCATGGGGCGAATCGCGGTTATTGACCTTCGCGATTCGCATCTTACCCTTTACGAACAGTCCGGAGAAAACACGTTTGAAATCGGCCTGCACTCCCTGCCAGCTAGTGAGAGGCTCCAGCTCAAACAGGGGACGGACGTGCTTGTGCATGCTGAGTTTGACGGAAAAGCTTACGAAGCAAGAAGTATCGAACCGGTTTCTTCCGCGCACCAATGAACCACGAGGCGGTGGGTTTAGTCCGCCGTATTTTCGGCGACCTTGTCCCGCAATTGTCGCTCGATAAAGAAATCCCTGTCATGGAAGAGATAGCGCAGGATATTGCCTGCGTAGCGCGTCAAGCTGCGGACATCGGTCTGGTACCAGCAGCATTGCGTCATCCGCGGCGAGAGGCCGCAGTAGAATCGAAACTGCTGGCTGACGGTTTCCGGCGTGACCAACATCGCCGCAGCCATGCGATGGTTGCCCTCAATGATTGTCAGAGGACTGCGCTCGTCCACGCCGATGAGCAGAACTGCATTGGGCACGCGGTTATCTTGCAGATCGGCGGCCACCGATCGAACCTTCTCTGAGAACCAATCGCGCTCGCGCGACTCCACCGTTGTTCTGATGCGCGCGACCATCCGCGTTAGGTAGAAGTCACCTTCAGCAAATCTGCGCCACTGCTTTCGTGGAAATGCCCGCACCCTAGGCAAATCCGCCGGCTGAAGTTGGATTTCCCACCATTGAGTGTCCTCAGGTAATTCGCGCCACAAGCGTCCTCGACGTCGAAAAAGAAGGGCTTTCCGAATGGCATTCTGACGCCCATCCTTCAGGTCCGCATCGGCTACCAAGCTGCCGAACTCTCTACGATAGCGATCGAATTCAGGTTGGTAGAACTCAGCCCTCAAAAATTCGGCGATCACCTCCGGTTCGTAGACTCGGCGTACTTTCGAGAATGCAGGAAGCGCTCCTGCAAAGAAGGAATCAGTTTCTTCAGAAACGATCTCCGGAATGAATGGCAGACTCACGGCTAGCAACAGGCCGAGCATGAGAAGTAACTGAACCAGGATGACTTGCTGCAAGGAATCATGGAACAGGGCGATACCAGCCGGGAGAAGAGCACTAAAAGCGAGTTGGACCCATGTGGCATTGGCAATCTTTCGGGACATTTCGTAAGCCAAGAGCACTACGGCGAGCGAATAGATGCTGGTCATTGCACTGTACGAGGCCAACAGCGACGAGAAAGGTATCCGGCTCGCATTCAGGAAGTTGGCCCCCAAGACGGCGCGCCAAAGGGACGTAGGAGCAAGCCACGCCGCTAGCGTGAACATGGCTGTCATGCTGGCGACCACCCACAGAGCAGTTTTTAGAACGGTACGACTTGATGTGCGTTTCGTGGATGCTGCTGAGACCGGGAACATGCTGCTGATGACCGACCACGAGAACATGTAAACGACTCGCCCCACCAGAGCGACTGCAGCATATTGTCCCGCAACATCAGCGACAAAATAGTGCTTGACGAAGAGGATATCGAGATTGCTGATGATAACCTGACCACAAAAGAACACAATCGCCTGCATTCCTTCGCGGAAAGAGGCGCGTCCCTGCTGATTGGCAGTGGTATTGAGGGAAACTCCCGGGACCGCGGCCAGATATGCCACCGCGATGGATCCCACGACAGCGGCAATCACTCCACTGACACCGAAACCGTAGTGGAGCAAAACCACTGCACCGACAATCTTGACGATCGCTTCAATAACGAAGTTGACCGCAAGACGGGTGAAGTCATACAGCCCCAGAACCATTCCTCGCCTGACTCCCAACGGCACATAGATTGCAGTTCCAAAGCCCAAGAGAACGATGTCGCGTGCCGATGGGAGGTGTAAGTAAGCAGCGATTCCTTGACTCCCAATCGCGATGAGAGCGCCCAAGAGAAGGCCTGTTTGCCAAGATCGCCGAAGAAGGTCTTTGTAGATCGCGGCCTTGCCTTCCAAGTCCGGAGACTTGGCCACAAGTTTTGAACACACAAGCTGGTATGCCAGCGTCACTGCTGAGAGCAACATCAGCAAGGTATAAATCGCGGTCGCATGACCGAAACCAGCCGCCCCCAACCCTCGCGCAATCGCGATGTTGTAGAGCAAATTCGTTGCGCTAACGAGTCCCGTGCTGAACAGGAGAATAGCGCTGCCGCGCAGCATGCGGCTTCTAAGCGTGCTTCGATCCGGTTCAGGAGGGGGAACCAGGTTGCTGATCGTTGTGTTGGCGGCTTGTTCCATCGGGCGCGCTTATCTCGATACCGGTTAGATGCTCTCGCGTGCAGCTTTGCAGTGTCCTGCGGAGCGTTCTTAGAACAACGTGAAAGAAACTACCGGAACGATAGAAGTATGGCTGTGCCCTGGAAAGTCATAAAAAGTCTGCTGCTGAAGGCCGAATGAAAACCGCATCGGGTAAGCCACCGAGGCGCTTTGCACACCGTCGGTGCGCCTGGCGCGAGTCTCGTGGACATATGACACGAGGAATCGGCTGTCGACGCTATCGTACGAATGAAAGCCTTCCCCTCGTGACCACAAGCCGCCCGCATTGATCGACCAGTGCTTGTTTATTTTGGCATCCACCGCGAAGTTCGGACGAAGGGTTTGGGCGATCGCAAATTCTGTACCCTCCACTCTCCAAGCTCGCAGATACTCACCGATCGCCGTGACCCTTACGCGTTCCCCGAATCGCCGCTCCACTCCAGCGTATGTGCTGGTTGCGAAGTATTCGTGGATAGCTGGACGGAAAAGCAAATCGCGCCCTGTGTAGCCCGTAAGAAATGCTGTTTTTCCCCAAGGCCGGCCCAGCCGGAATTCCACGGTTCCAGAAAAATCCCTCGAATGCAGGGTCTGTTGCGTGAACGGCCCTGCTTCGCGAATGACGTTGCCTGAAAACGAAAGCCAATTCCCGATCGGACTGCTTGAGACATACAGGAACTGCCGGAACAAATTCTGGTTCATGTCGACTGGGTCGAGCGTGTCTCTCCGCAGCGTGAACTGAAGTCCCGGTGTCACATTGAACCTCAGATTCCCCAGCCGCAACACCGGCGTCACTCCGAAGTTGAAGACGGTATCGAGTGTGTTCCGTTTCTGAATCAAAAGCTGACTCGGAATCGAAGTAGTTCCGTTTGCATTGCGCTCTCCTACAAAACCACTGATCGTTGGAAGATTGCCGATGTGCAGGTGATACCGCGCGTCTGCGAATGTTTCGACGGAATGGCGCGGAGGAGGTAGCAAAAGGCCTCCATTCTGGAAGCCACGAAGCCGAGCATCGAGCTGATAAATATTCGCGTCTTCGAAGATTGGCGCTACATGAAATTGAGAACCTACTCCGACACTCTGGGTGATTTGCCGACCCTCGTCCTCCGACAGCTCAAACTCCGCATTGCGAGCAGCCGGATCTTCGGGATCAATTTCGTTTGCCTGGGCGAAAGCCGAGAGCGCGTGATAGCTATCTCCGTGCTGCCGGTATACGTTCCCGCGAGCAACCAGGTACGCATAGTTTTGCTTGGCTTCGATATCGCCAGTCGACTGGACGCTGGCGAGTGCGGCCTCGGCATCACTGGTATTGCCCATCGCCAGAGACGCGTTCGCGATCCCCACCGCGACCGTAACATCGTCGGCCCCCAAGGACTGTGCGCGGGCGAACAACTGCTGCGCCAGCGGGAATTGGTTGATCGACATCAAGATGTCGGCAGCCTCCAGATAATCCTCCGCCGTAACGATGCCTGGTTCGGACACGCGAGCTTCCGCGAATCCCAGAGAAATCTGCTGTTGAGCGTCTGCAGCCTTGTGCTGTTGTGCGAAAAACCGACCCAAGGCCAGCCTGACGTGCAGGCGATCCGCATTTGAGAGCTCCAGCGCACGCGAATAGCGCTCCATCGCCTGGTCGCGCTCCCCCAAAATTTGCAGCGCGCCCGCGGTTGCAAGCAGCGTGCGGTAGTCGGAGTCGCCTCCGCTGCTCTCAGCCTTAGCGACTGCCTGAAGCGCGCTGGGAGTATTGCCGAGCTTTGCGTACGACGTTGCGATTTGAGCACTCGCCAGGTGATTGTTAGGAGAGATCGAGAGTGCTTTTTGCAAAGAATCGATGGATGCCTGATATTCGCGTAGCCGAGCTTGCGTGTCAGCGAGTGCCATGTAGATGTTGGCATCACCGGTCTGCGTTTTGAGCGCATGCTGATATTCGTTCTCCGCCTTTTCAAACATCGATCTCTGACGATAAGCTTCCGCTCTAGCTAGATGAATCGTGCCCGACTCTCCGAGTGACTTTTCAGCCGCATCGGCTTCCTTGAGGGCCGCTTGCGGTCGACGCAATTGCAACAGTGAATATGCCATTCCCAAATGCGCTTCACCGTAGTCAGGGTGTAAAGACAGCGCTATACGAAAATCTTGTTCCGCATTGGTCGCCATTCGCATGTCATTCCACACATAGCCGCGGTTCATATAGCCGGTTGCCATGTTGGGATCGTTCTGAAGGGCGCGCGTGAATGCCCTGACGGCTTCTTGCTTCTGACCGTTGTGGCCATACACATATCCTGCAATCAGCGGCAGGTCCTTGTCTTTAGGAAGTACGGGCTCGAAGCGATGGACAATCTCCATCGCTTCGTCAAAGCGATTCATGAAGAGCAGGTCGTACGCAAGATAGACAGGAGCTTCCGGATCACGCGGCAATTTCTGAATCACCCCGTATCCGAGTTTTGCCGACTCTTGATAATTCCCAGTGATCGTGAGATACCGTTCATGCTCACGCATTACTTCCGGATTGGTATTCTGCGCCGCGCTTGTGCGATCGAGCCAGCGCTTGGCTATAGGAATTTGATGATCCTCGAGTGCTGCGTTCACTGCCCGCGCAATGATCAGGGGATTGTCCTTGGATAAGCTGTAGGCGTGTTCATAGTTGGCCTGCGCCGTCGGGAAGTCCCGCGTTTCGGTGGCCAAGTCACCCATCGCGAGGTACGCGACATAATCGTTCGGATCCACGGTCTCCAACTTGTTGAAGTATTCGGCCGCCGCTTTTGGATCGCCCGATTCACGCGCCAGATAGCCCAAGGACTCGAGAGCTGGAGCATTCTGCGAGTCGACTTCCAGCACCTTCAAATACATTTTCGAGGCATCTGCACCCCGCTTTGTGGTTCGCAGAAGATTGCCATAGTTCAGTAGGACATTTACGTTCGAGGGCTGCAGTTGCAGCGCTTCGCGGAAATCAGCTTCCGCTTCCTTATAGTCACCGGAATCGATGGCACTCGCCGCTTTCAATCGAAGAAATTCCGGCCTTTCCTGGCCCTGAATATCCAACTGGGTGAGCGCTGATCGGGCAGTCTCCACTTGGCTGTCTGATTCTTCGGTCCGACCGGCATCGCGATACAACTGCGCAAGTTCCAGTCGCAGTGCGATTGGATATAACACACCTTCGGGAACCGACGAGGGCAGTGAACCTACTGCCGTCTGGTATTCGCGAACCGCGACGGCGTTTTTGTGGGCGCTACGGGCAATCGCGCCGCGGATTGCGTGAAGACGATAATGGCTCGGCGCCGAGGCTTCAACCCTCTGCAGCAATGGTTCGGCACGACTCGTGCGCTTGGCGTTTATCTGGGCTTGCGCAGCGGTCAATTGCAGTTCGATTTCATTGGGCGCCGCGTTCGCTGCTTTTAAGAATACATCGGCAGCTTCGACGCGCCTGCCTGCCAGTTCATACGTGTAGCCCAACTCCGACAAATAGGAAGGTGCTTCAGACGGTAAAGTTTTCAGGGTACTGATCGCCAAGTCATACTGACCCGTGTCTCGGTAATAGGCGGCTACCGATCGCACGACCTCTGGATCACGTGGCGCACGATTGCGGGCACGTTCAAGCAGTTCCTTAGCTTTTTCCGGGTCTCCGGCTCTCTGGTAAGCACGCGCCATCAAGAGTTCGGTTCTGGCGGAGGGGTGGATGGAATCCGCCCGACTCAGGTATGTCAAAGCGAGCTTGGGATCGTTGTTAAGAGTTAACTCGCCAGCCAGCCGCAAGTCCGCGTCGCTCGACGGGTTCGCCGCAAGAACTCGCTTGAGCATTTCCTCTGCCTCTGTTGAGCGACCCATCCTCGCGTAAGTTTGCGCCAGACCTGAAAGACCCTCGATCGACGAGGGGCGTGTTTGCAAGCCTCGCGCGTAAGCATCAGCCGAAGCTTGGTAATCTCCGGCCAGTCGCGCCGCGTACGCATATAGGAACCAAAGATCGGGATTCTGCGGCGCGGCCTTAGCAGCCCGTGCGGCGTGAGCAGCCGCCGAACGATTTTCATTACGCTGCAAGGCTTCGCGCGCTGCGCGTGCTTCTCGCGCTACTTCAATACTCGATCCCCACCCCATTCCCGAATCGGACGATGGTTGATGCGGCTGTGATTTCTGATGGGGGCGATTGGGTTGGGCATTGTCCGGAGAACCAACCTCGAACGTCTGCGCCCATAGTGCAGTGGCGCCCCCGATCAGCAGGAGCAGTGCGAGACACACATATTTCCGCGACTTGTGAAGCAAGTAGGACAAGGCCCGGGTCCGCAACCTCCTGAAGTTGGCATCCAGCCTCTCTCTGATGCCGTGACTGTCGGCGGCGGTTGGACCGGACATCAGGCGAATCACGGAGATCTATCAACGCCTCAGAGGTTTTTGATCCAACCCTACGGATATGCTCCCGAATCCAAGAATCGGTTTTTAGAGAACTCCAAGGAGTCCTAGGCGTTGACTTCGAACAGAAGCTACTTGCAGCGGCCGATCCCGTTGTCAATGATTGTGCTCGTTGCGATCGTGATCCACGGACCGCTGCTTCTGATGGAGCTTCCCGCCACGACTTCCTATGACTGCAACCTGCACATCTTTTTCGGCTCCCACTACGCGCAGCACTGGTTTAATCCGTGGAATGAGAAGTGGTTCGCGGGATTCTCCCAAACGACTTATCCGCCGCTAACTCACCAGTGGATCGCACTGCTTTCGCACGTTGTCGGTCTCACCGAGGCGTTCATGTTGGTGCAGTTGGTTGCGGTGATCCTGATTGCAGTCGGCACGTGGCGTTTTGCCAGGCTTTGGGTAGACGATCGAGCCGCAAGTATAGCCGCACTCCTCTCCGTCTTTGCAGGAACGGTTTCCTTTCTCGTTTATTCAGCGGGCCAACTGCCTACAACACTGTCGGCTCCGCTCTATTTACTGGCTCTTCCCTATTTTTATGAGTGGTCACGGTTAGGCTCGTGGAGAGCGTTGCTGAAAGGGCTTGTGCTTGGACTGGCGGCTGCCTCCGCCCACCACGTCACGCTCCTGTTTGGATCGGTGCTGTTTGCGGCTCCAGTGCTGTGGCTTGCCTGGTCCGATGCACGGTCTGAGGAGAAAAGTGGTTCCGCGGTTCTGGGACGAGGATTGGTGTTTGTTGTCCTGACGATTGTTGGCGTCGGAATTGTTCTTCTTCCTTACTGGATCGCGATCATTCGGCATCCGATTGAACAGTTGCCGATCCCGCACGGCAGTCGATTGAACTACTTGGTGAACTTGATCCACGGTGTGAACTACTTCGTGGTTCCCTATGGAGCAATGATCCTCGCTCTTCCCTTCATTGTCATCAAGGGTGCAGCGGTGCCACGACTCAGGATCTTATTGATCGCGTTCTGGATCGCATTTCTGTTGGGCTTGGGTGGCACGACCCCTGTTCCACGACTGCTTTTCGGCAGAGCGTTCGAAATTCTGACGTTTGAGCGCTTCACACTTTGGGCGACGTTGCTGGCTTTGCCGATTGTGGGATCTCTGGCGGAAGACATGCTCGAGCGATTCCGCGATGTGGGCGCCTTCGCACTTGCTGCGGCAGCGGTCTTTACCATGTCCCTGGCGCTGGGGTGGCTTAACTGGAGCCCCTTCCACACGAGCGGTGGCTTGAACGTAGATGCAGTCGTGAATTTTCTCAACCGCGACGGTCACGACCAATACCGCTATTTGACATTGGGATTTGGCAACTCAATGTCTAAGGTCGCAACGTACTCAACCGCGACCAGCGTCGACGGTGAATACAACTCGGCTCGACTCTTGCCAGAAATGACACGATACGGCTCCGCCCAGCTCACAAGCGCGAAATTCTTCGGCGCTGCAGGCATGGATTCTCTGCGAGAGATGTTGCAGCATGCAAACCGCTATGGATTGAAGTTCATTTTTGTACACGACCCTTACTACAATCCGCTTCTCGTCTTCGCCGGATGGCGACAAGTAGAAACGTACGACTCCGGCGCCATCACAGCGTGGTCAAAAGACGATGTACCTCCCGCCCGGAAGATCTCTTCCGATACGATGCCGGCTCCTTGGGAAGGTTTGTTGTGGGGAACGCTGCCGATCGGTAGCAGCATTCTCGCTATTCTCTTCGCTTTACTGTTGCCCGAGAAAGCGTTCAAGCAGGCGCGCGTCGTAGCGATGCCCTCGTTTACCGGGGAACGCAGTTACGCCGATGAGGTGCACTCGTGAAGCGTGGGCTTGCACTATTGATCGTCGTTGTCACTGCTGCACTGTTGGCGGTCGGGTGGTTACAAGCTGGCGGCTTGAAAATTCGAGCTGAACGAAGTGGGCGCACACCCGATGAGGCTGTTCGAGGGCTCATGGCGAGCATTCAAGCACGAAATTGGGATCAAGCCTATCGCCGGCTCGACCACTCCAATGACTTGCAGCAGGCAGATTTCGTTCGCGAGATTGCCGGCGCCGACGGAAGCTTGCGGACCTATTCCAGTCTCCAGAGCTTCGATATCTGGCCGGTGCATGCAAGTGCAGACCAAGCGATGCTTCGGGTGCGTTTGAACTGGTCCAGCGCTGTCGGTTCGCTGGCGGAGGTACGAGATCTTCAGGTTGTGCGCAATGGTGACGCCTGGAAGGTGGTCTGGCCAAAACAAAATTTTGCGAAGGTTCCGCTGCGCGTTCTTCCGGTTAACTATTTACGCTGGGATGTAGTTGGCAGAAGATCCGACGATTGGGGGACGGCCACGGTTGATTCTCCACAGGTCCGAATCCTTTCGATGAATGCTGTTGAACGTCCCGACAGCGTTGTGATCGTGGGAGAAGTAGAAAACGAAGATACGGTTCCGGCCTACCTCAATATCAGCGCCTCCCTTCTCAAGCCAGATGGTTCCGTGCTTGCACAGCAAGACAGTTTTGATGCGATTTCCCACAGCTTGTTGCCCAAACAAGTCTCGCCCTACAGAATTGACTTCCCTGGCGCCCGACTGAGCCAGGTGAAGAGTGTGAGGATCGACGCCCACCCGTTGCTCATCCCGGCCAGCGCAGACCCAGTGATCTCTATCGAGAATCAGTCCGTCAGCAAAGATGCTCTGGGCAGAACGATTTTAAAAGGCTCACTTGTAAATCAGAGCGGCCAAATCGTGAACATCGCCCAGGTTTTGGCAGTCTTCTACGATGCAAGCGGCAAGGCGATTTGGGTGTCGGACGGCTATGTTGACCAGGCACTGCAACCGCAGGGTCCGGTTCCCTTCGCAGTGGACATTCCCGCCGATGTCGCCGGCCGCATGCATGACTACCACGTTGCGGTGAATCACTACACGGCCCCGAGCGCATGATGCCCCTGCGCTTTCTCAAAAGTGGTTCTTACGGCCTGTTCCTTGCAGCGCTATGTACATTATCGAGTGCGCAAGAACCTCTCGTGCGCACCCCAGCCGCCGTGTCCGCCGGTAGCTCATTTGCGGTCTCAGTGGGGGGCCAAGGCAAAGGTATGCTTTACCTCCTGGGGCCGAGCCGCGCCGTGAAGCGCGAAATCGAGTTTGGCAAAGACGCTCCGATTTCGGGCGACGATGTCTCGTCGTCGGGAATCTATCAGATCGTGGTGTGTGCTGGAGGGAATTGCGCAACCAAGAGTCTAGAAGTGCAGCCCGCTCCTGCCAAACGCCTTGGTTTCTTGCTGCACCCTTCCCGAGTTCCGGTCTCGACTCGCGATGCAGTGAACGCGACTGCCATAGCGTTTGACCAATACGGCAACATGATTCTTGCACCGGCAGAGATGACATTTCGCATCTCCCCCGCCGGTGAAAAGCCAACGGACAAGAGTGTGCGCACGGTTCTCGGAATCGCTTCGTTTCAGATGGATTCGCGCCCGAGCCAAGGAACGCTTGAGGTAACTGCGCAACTCGATGACACCACTGAGCCACGGGTAATCCAGCAAGTTGCATCCGAAGCCTGCGGATTGCGGATGACTGCAGTTCCAGTAGGTTCAACGATCACTCTACAAACCGATCCCATTCGCGATTGTAAAGGTAACCCTCTTCCTGACGGGACCATCGTTTCGTTTACAAAAATCGACAGCATCGGCAAAAGCACTGTCGATACGCCGATCAAGAAAGACCGCGCGATAGCCCAGTTCTCCGTTTCTGGCCCTGCTCGGATTTCTGTTGCGTGTGGCGTGGTTGTGGGAAACGAAATTTCTTGGGGAGGACGATAGTGATTCCTGGGCCTCATCGTCTAGGCTCGCTCTTGCTGATGTTCGTCAGCCTCAGTTTCGTAATTCTCTGCCAAACGCTGGGCGTTTTCGCGGCACCCGCATTACCCAGAGTTACGCTTTCAGCAGATTCGCTGGCGCCGAGATCCATCGAGCAACGTACAGGCGCAGCGGTGGCGCACGACTATGCACAAGCCTGGCAGGATCTCGCGATGAGCCTGGATTCAAATCGCGTCGATCTGCTGGACGACTACTTTGCCGGCGAGGCAAAACGTCGCTTAGCCTTGCGTATCGCTGATCAAAAGACTTCCCGCCTCCGAACCCAGTACTCCGATCGTGGACACAAAGTTAAAGCGGTCTTCTATTCCCTCGACGGTGGGGAAATGCAACTCGAAGATCAGGCTCAATTGGAAGTTCGAGTGTTTGATGGCGACAAACTCATTTCGACTTCCATATCGACCCAAAAATATCTGGTGCTGATGACTCCAGGCAGCGACCGATGGTACGTAAGGTATCTCCAATCCGTGGGGGAGAACGCCTTCTGATGGCGGCAGCATCGTCTCTTTCTAAAGAGCGCTATGCATTCATCAACAATGACCGATGAGACTCTATCAACACACTTTATTTTCACTGCTGATCGCGGTTGTTGTCGCTCCGAACTCGTGCGACCGCCGAGCGCACGATCTCACCTTTCGGGACCTATCTCTTGGTGATCAGAAACCCAAGGTAATCGCTGCATTTCAGCCGTGGTTCGGTGACGCTGATCATATCCAGGTCGGCTACAACAGCAACGATCCCACAGTTATTCGCAAGCAGATCCAAGAGGCCAAAGGTCTTGGCATTTACGCGTTCGCCATCGACTGGTATGGCGCGCGACACCCCTTTCTCGATCGCAGCTACGCCCTGATCCAGCAGATGGCGAGCCAAGAGCACTTTCACGTAGCGTTGATGTATGACGAGACCGAAGAGGACGACGGCCACGCAACAGAAGATGCTCTGGATGCCTTATCAACGGCATACTCGAAATATATTGGTCCACAGGCGCCTGGGCGTGACGCCTACCTTCTATACAAAGGCCGCCCAGTAATCTTCATTTTTCCCAAGCGCGGGAATACGGATTGGAATCAGGTTCGCCAGATGGCAAGTCGATGGGAGTCCCCTCCCCTGCTTCTCTACAAGGACAATCCCCCGCCCCAGTATTCGTCCGCATTCGACGGCCAATACGCATGGGTGCACCCCGGGCCCAAAGGATGGACAACTGACGGAAGCGAATGGGGAGAAGAATATCTGCAAAGTTTCTACAAGAAGATGCGCGCCAAGCGGCCAGACCAAATTGCGGTGGGCACAGTCTGGCCCGGGTTCGACGACTCAAAGGCATCCTGGAGCCTCAATCGCCGCATCGACCAGCGCTGCGGCAAGACGCTACAAGACACGCTTCGCGTATTCGCGGAGAACAATGACGGCGATCACCCCATGCCCTTTGTGATGATTGCAACATGGAACGACTACGAAGAAGGCACAGCCATCGAGAAGGGTCTCGCTCGTTGCGATGGTTCTCCATCGACAGCCGAGGACAAAAGCATACATGCCAAAAAATGATTCCGAGAACCTGCAAACGCTTGAGATGCTGGGCACGACTCTCCTGGCGTCACAAGCGGGCGGCAATCGCGAGAAATTCGAAGATACCTTGGAGCAGGTCCGTCATCTCCCTATCCATGCCCTCGAAACCTTGTTGGAACGGGCGACGAGCCAGAGGGTGCTGCGTCGCTCGCTCGACATCCTGGAACCTCACTTTGTTGGGGTTGGTCAGGAGGCATCCGAGGTGTTGAGGTCGAGGCTGCAGGTGGAACGTAGGCGCTCACAAAGCTTGCTTGTCGTGTTGGACGAAATTATGCGTTCGTTTCAAAAGCGCGGTTATCCAGTATTAGCTATGAAGACGCTTGATCATTGGCCAGACACGGGAAGCGACGTAGATCTGCTGGCATCCGGCGAAGATCATGAAATATGTGGCGTGCTCGAAGAGGACTTCGGCGCCGTTCGTCAGCCCCAGAGCTGGGGAGATCGCCTGGCACATAAGTTTAACTTCACGGTCCCCGGCCTCGGTGAGTTAGTGGAGGTCCACATCGGTTGCCTTGGACAAACGGGTGAGCAGGAGAAACTTGCCGAGGGAGTGTTGGCGAGGCGAATTGAAGAGCGTTTCGGGGACTATTCCCTACCCGTTCCTATCCAGGAAGACAGGATCATCATTGCTACCCTTCAGCGAATGTATCGCCATTACTACATTCGTCTTACGGATATCGTGAATATTTTTGGCGCGATGACGCGCAACGCCATAGACTTCGAGAGATTAAAAGCTCTGGCGTCAGAGAGTTCCGTCTGGCCGGGGGTAGCTACTCTGCTGACGATCGTCTGCGAGCATGGCGTGCGTTTTGGCGGAGGACCTGTCAACCTGCCACCTCTGGTCATCGCGGCAACCAGATTCGATTCCGACCGCACGTATGTCGATCGCAAATTCGTTCGCGTGCCCCTGATGCCCGAGGCCGCAGACCTGTACATGTTGCAACTCGCCGAAAATGGGCGTCGCCGAAATATTCGAGCGGTGGCGCGCTTAATTCTCCTCCCGATTCTCGCGACTGCGGCCTTTGTATCTTTCCGCCTGACAGGCAATGACAAAGGTATCTGGTAGTTAATCCTCTTCTCCAGCCAATACCTTACCGACACTGGAAGCCGGGTCTACAGTTTGTACTCTATCCAGCATTTAGCTGATCTTTCCTACACTCCCAAAGAGGCTACTTCGATGGAGCAGTTGACAAGGCGCTATGATTATCTCCAGGTCCCCGTCAAATCTTTTCCAACTCCAGTACGGCGGCCAGTACCACGCGGGCCGTCCTTTGGCGCGGGGATCCCGGGCGGGTCTTGGGGTTTAAAAGCCTCCCGGAAGCGCAGTGGCTATGTGTCATTTCTGCTCCACGTCATCCTCATCTCGGCTGTTTTGACGCTACCTTCACTCGACAAACATGTTCAAACTTCAAAGCCACCCCTCGAGCACGTAACGCTGATCGCTCCTTCCAAGGATGTCTACATGCTGCCACCTGCACACCAGGAAGCCGGCGGCGGAGGGGGTGGGGGTGATCGAAGCAAAATCCAAGCGCCTCAAGGACGATTGCCGAAACTAAGCATGCAACAGATTACTCCGCCGGCGCTTGTGGTTCGCAACGAACATCCGAAGCTTGCGGTCGAACCCAGCGTTGTGGCGCCGCCAAAGGTTGCCATCGCATCGGCGACTGCACCTCATCTAGGTGATCCCGCGGCCCCTGCCATGCCCAGCCCCGCATTCTCGAATGGAACAGGTAGTGGAGGTGGCATCGGATCAGGCTCGGGCGGAGGTGTGGGAAAGGGTACCGGTCCCGGAATCGGTGAAGGCCGCGGAGGCGGAATCGGGGGTGGTGTTTTTCGTGTGGGCGGAGGCGTACTGGCTCCGAAACCGATCGATACGCCGGATCCTCAATACACGGAGGAAGCCCGTCGGGCAAAACATGAAGGCACCTGTGTGCTTTCGATGATTGTCGGAGCGGACGGCAAGCCGCGAGACATTCGCGTTCAGCGCGGTCTTGGAATGGGGTTGGACCAAAAGGCAATCGAGGCCGTCAAACAATGGCGCTTCGATCCCGCAACGAAAGACGGCCGCGCGGTCGCAGTGCAGATCAGCGTCGAAGTCAGCTTTAAGCTCTACTGAAGGAATGCGAGTTGATCGCAATCTTTCGAGGCGATAGTGTATTTGATGTGACCCCGCATCCAAGTGTCCTTCGGCGCTGCGTTTCCCACCAAGTAATGGCCATTTCTCGATCGCTGCTGCGGCTTGCTGTAGCTCTGTGTCTGCTGATTCCCTTCCAGATTTTTGGACAAGACAACGCGCAATCCTCACCGCCGAGCCAACCCACCTCGGCTCAAATTGTTCAATTCCTTGGTGAAACAATTGACTGGTATCGGCAGACGCAACAGGAACAGAGAATCGCGACCGAACCAAGTGATCTGGGCTTCTCCGCCGACAACCGCCGCATGGCAGACCAAGTCGTGAAGTTGGCATTCGATTTTGCGAGACAAGAGGAGCAACAACTCGCGAAAGGACCGGCGCCAAACCCTAGCGACATGGGATCAAGATACGAGAGTCTGAGCCGGACAGCGGCGAATGCCGATACCCTGGTACAGCAGACACAAGAGGAGTTGCAAGGGCTAAAGGACAAGTTCGCGAGGACTCCACCCAGCAAAAAGCAGCAACTCCAGACACAAATCGAAGAAATACAGAGTGAGCTAGGACTTTTCCAAGCGCGTCAGCAAGCACTTCATAGCCTGTTGGAATTTGCGGGTGGGGCGTCCAAGGGGGGAGGCACCAGCCTACGCGCGCAGATTGATGAACTTGCACACGCGGTACCGACTGCGCTCAGCGGTGCCAATGCCAACGAGACTGTGATACCTGCAGAAGTGCTGCCCGCTAGCAAAGCGGGTGACGCGAGCCCGCGAACGGCCCCCACCGGCATGTGGGCCCTCGCAGCAGATCTCTTTCGGTTATCCGGAAAGCGCAGCCTGCTATCCAGCAGTTTGCGCGCGACCGGCGATCTGCAGCAAACCTCGAATCAACTGCGGGCACCACTTGTCGCCCATCTCAAGCAACTCATACAAGCTGGAGATCAGCTGACGAAGCAAGCGGACACCAGCGATCAAAGCGCCCTCGCACAAGAGAAAGAAGCACTCGACAAACTTACGGTCGAGTTCAAGCAGGTTTCAGGTTTGCTTTCGTCTTTGGGAAAGCAAGCAATCGTTTTTGATCTGTACAAGAGAAGCGTAACGAACTGGCAGGCAGAGGTTGTAAGTGAATTTAAGGAACGTCTCAAAGGACTACTGCTAAGAATCTTCGGATTAGCGATTGCACTGGGAGCAGTTTTCCTGATTGGGGAGTTCTGGCGGCGAGCGATTTTCCGGTACGTCCATGACACAAGAAGGCGCTATCAGTTCATGCTGATGCGCAAGATCATCCTGTGGTGCGGTGTCGGCATCGTGCTCCTTTTCGCTTTTGTGACTGAACTGGGAGCAGTGGCTACGTTCGCCGGACTAATCACCGCCGGAGTGGCGGTGGCCCTTCAAAACGTCATCGTCTCGATTGTGGGCTACTTCTTCCTGATCGGCAAATATGGAATCCGAATCGGGGATCGCGTACAGGTAGGATCGGTAACCGGCGAAGTTGTGGACATTGGGCTGGTGCGATTTCATCTCATGGAATTGAGTGGGGGAGTCGCGGACTCGGAACCGACCGGACGAATCGTGGCGTTCTCGAACTCGGTGGTCTTCCAGGCAACCGGCGGACTCTTTAAACAGATACCTGGAACGAATTTTGCGTGGCGCGAAGTGACCTTGCGGTTCAGTTCCGATAGTGATTACCGGCAGATCCGCGAGCGCCTGCAGCTGGCGATCGATCGGGCATTTAGCGACTACAAGGGCTTTCTTGAAGGGCAGCGCAGACAAATGGAACTCAGCGTCACATCCATCCCCAGCGCCGAATTGAAAGCCAGGGCACACGCTCGTTTCTCGACCTCGGCAACCGAAGTGAGTGTTCGGTATCCCGTCGTGGCGGAAAAGTCCGCAGAAATTGACGAGCGCATCATGTCGGAAATCTTCGCGGCGATCGGACAAGACCCCAAACTCAACCTGCTGGATTCTCAAATTTCGTCTGTGAAAACACCAGCGTAAGGTTTCCAGGAACTCTTGCGTCCGTGTCCATCGATTCGAAGGACGGAGGGTCATACTTCGCAAGGCCAATCGACCCTGCATACGGCTACCCTCTTCCCTACCGGCATTCCTGTAAGTGTGACCGGGGGTACCCAGCGCCGAAAACTAGAGTGTTTGACTGATCGACCCTAGCTTTGGCCAACTCTACCATCTATCGGACAGGTTCGGATGCGTATGTGAGTTGAACTGTTCCGGATCGGCCAAAAGGGGGCGTACATGATTTTTGAAACTGGAGTTCTTAACTGCAAGCGCAATATCGCACTTCTGGCGCTGGTTGCAGCAATTTCCGTTGGCGTGGCTTGCACATCGACCAACCGGGCAAGCACAGATTACAAAGCGAACGTCAAAGCCGCGCTCGAACAAGCTGATCTAAAAGACGTTACTGTAAGCGAAGATGATGCGAAGAACACCATCACGCTCGGTGGCACCTTGCACACCGAAGATGCAAAGAACCGCGCTGCCAGTGTTGCTCAAGCCAACGCAGGCCCCAGAATCATTGCGAACGAAATAAGCATTGAGCCGGTAGGCAACGAACGCGATGCGCGCAAAATCGAGTCGAATGTCGATGACGGGATCGAAAGTAACTACAAAGCTGTTCTCATTTCCAAGGGGCTGGACAAAGAACATATTCGCTACGATGCCAAGAACGGGGTGTTGACGTTGAAGGGTTCTGTAAAGAGTTCTGAGCGACGGCAAGCGGCCCAGGAACTGGCCAAGAATACTCCGAATGTCCAGCAGGTAGTGAACGAGATCCAGGTCCAACGCTAGAGGGGTTTTTCGGGATGATGGTGCGGAGCGATCAAGTCGCTCCGCATTCTGTTTTTGGTCGGAAACAATCTCTCAGACCTCGAAGACCCGGAAAGCAGCGACAGGCTGCCTCGTCTGAAGGAGAGTAATAGCTACGTTTCGCACGGGAACGCCAGCCAAGGTCTGACCCTCCAGTGTTCCGTGGTGAGCATGGCCATGCACGACCAGATCCGCGCCGTGACGATCAATCACTTCCGCCAGGCGAGAGGTTCCCATGAACGCCAAGATCTCAGGGTTCTCCCCTTGCACGGTGGCCGCGATCGGAGAGTAATGTAAGACGACCACTCGCTTGGGCGTGCGCAACTGCGATAGTCCGCGTTCTAGTTTCAATGACTCTTCGATCGATGCATGCACGAAAGCCTTTATTTCAGGCTCTCCAAAAGCGGTCAGGACCCCGCGGCCAAAACCCCCGACAAAACCCTTTGTTCCAGCAAACCCAACACCGTCGCGTTCGTAAGCACTGCCGTCCAGCACCTTAATCCCAGCCGCCGACATCATCTTCATTAGCTCTTGTTCCTGACCACTCTCGTAGTCATGGTTCCCAAGCACTGCAATCGTAGGAATTCGCAGGCGGACGAGAGCGTTGACGAGGGGCTCCATTTCCGATGGCTGACCGTAGTTCGTGAGGTCTCCAGCCAGGACCAGTACGTCGGCCTGGTCGCGAACGTGGCTCAACTCATCGCGCAGGGCTGCCTGATTGGCGGGCGAGAAGTGTAGATCAGCTGTGGCCGCAATTTTCATTCATCGAATCATGCGCACTTTGGAATGTGAGCGCCGGCTTGTGCTCGGATTGATCTTTGAGCGTCGCGCGCGTTGCTCGAGTACGAGATTGTCCATGCCCCATTCTTCGACATCAATTGCAAACATTGCATCATCGATCAACGAGCCTCGAAATCTCTCAGTCGAATCTGGACGTCGCAGGTCAGCGGCCAAACGCCCCATCAGATCATCCCACAGTGACAGTGGCACGTAACTGCCGTGGGCTGGATAAATATATTTGAATAGAAGTAGGGACCAAAGCACGAGTTCCCAATGTGCGCCTGCAAGTTGAAGGATCCGTGGCCAATCCAGTTTTCCTCGTGATGCAAAAATGATATGGGCGATATCGGCACCATCGAAACGTTCTCGCCGAGACACGAATAGTTTCGACGCCAACGTTTCCTCTGGAGCCAGAACTCGGGATGACACACCGCAGATCTCGGTTGTATAGGCACGCGTGATCCAATCGTCGTCAACTACGATGACGCCATTACTCATCCCCGTAATAAAATCGACAAAGTAGCCGTCTCGATGTACCTTCGCGAGCCAGAACGGATCGCAGACTTCGTACCTGAAACCATTTTCCCTAAAGGCAGGCAATACTTCTGACGCCATCTCGGTCGTCAAAAAGATATCAAGGTCCTTTGTGTAGCGGCATATTCCGGTATGTTGGCGAAGAGCAAACGCTCCCGCAACCGCGTAACGGCACCGCAGTGACTCCAGAAGCAGCAGAACTTCCTTGAAAAGGATGGCTTGTCCGCGAGGTAAACGGCGCGGCTTAGATGAAGTCGCAATTACGGGAGTTTCGGGCTTTGGGGTTGCGGTGCTTTCTTTCATGGCCTTTCCGCCAGTTGCGCATAATAAACAGCGATTCCACTAAACACCGGACCATACAATCAGGACCAGTTAAGATCGCTTAAAGTATTGCACCGCGCGCTCCTGCTTTTGGGCGGCATCCCTTGTTCGAAAGGTTCCGAGATTTCGGCGTTTGCCCGTTTTCGGATCCTTTTTGCGTGAATAGAGGCGGTAGCCGCCCGACGCTAGTTTTCGAATCATGGGAGTCCCACTCGTAATATTACATTCTAGAGATTCTCATCTATCGACGAAGGTTCAGGCATGGCACCCGCAATCAAACACAAGACCGGCGGTTCCAGCAATGTCCAGAACGCAAACCAGCGTCGATTTCACAACAGACTCCTTTAGTTTTCGCATTACACTGTAGTCATTGGTGCCGCCATGAGCCATCGAGCAAGCACTGTAGAAATCCCCGTAGGCGATACTACTTTGATTTCGCTAAGGCGGGCACGCCTGGACTTTGGTTGATCTATGAAGGCCAGCCGGCCCAGTTAGGGTGTCACCCCGTCAAGCAGCGTACGATCCGAACGGCATATTTCAGAACTGCCAGCCCGTCGGCGCCTGCCGTGCTTCCAGTACGACCTAGCTCTTTCCACCAAGGTTAATTCAAACCCGACAAGATGCGAAACAGCAACACCCATCGACGGGCATTTGTAGTCATCAGGAAATTTTCTCTCACGTGCTCACGGCCATTTCTCCCAAGCTGTGCGCCGAATTCGGGATGGGTTAGGAGGTAGCGGATCTGGTAAGCGCAGCCTTCAATGGAATGAACCAGCACTCCGGTATGCTTATCTATGATTTGGGTCGGAATTCCGCCTACTGCACTGGCGATCGTGGGCTTGGATTTCCAGAGGGCCTCGGTAACGGTGAGCCCAAAGCCCTCTTTGAGCGATTTCTGAATCACAATTGTTGATGCACGCTGGAGAGCGTTAATCTCAAGCGCGGACCACGGCGGAAGTTCAAGAATGATGACATCGGGATCCTCATCTGCCGCATCTTGAACTTCCTTCAGGACTACCGCCCCCTCGGGATCGTCCGAAGCACCTCCACCCGCGAGTACCAATTGGAAGTCGACGTATTTTTTAGCCATTTTGTACGCCTGAATTACCCCCAGTGGATCCTTTAGCCGATCAAAGCGCGAAATCTGCGTCACGATCGGGCGCGAGCGATCGACGCCGAAGTTATCGCAAACCGTTTGCACGTAGCTGTCATCCAATTCCTTATTTTTTTCGGACAACGGATCGATGCAGGGATAGAAGAGAGCTTGCGGAATGGCGAGTTGACGGGCGAATGCCGGGGATGAAAAGACCGCGGCATCATAACGCTCTACCATCGGCTGCAGAAAATTCCAAACGTCTTCGTTTGGGTGCGACAAGTCAATATGGCATCGCCAGACCCACTTCGATGGGCCTTCGCTGTTTGATCCGATCAAACCCGCGGGCTGCGGATCGTGTATCACTACGAAATCCTCCTCGAATCTCATTCGTTGCTGATTCTGCTCGGTATGCGACATGAACACATCACGGGCCTGCTGGGTCAATGTGAACGCGGCACCGTGCAATGCGTTATGAAATCCTTTCGTTACTTCAAAAAAATCATTACCGCCAGTAATGACCTCCCACCCCGTTTTTACTCCGAGCTCGTCCAAAAGCGGCACCAAGCGGTTGAGCATTTCCGCAACTCCACCACCCACGGCAGTGGAGTTCACCATCTTCACGCGCTTGCCTTGCAGAGGCTGCGATACAAAACGTAGTTCATCCAGTTGCGACTTGCCGATAATTGGCTCGTAGTCAGCAAGTTTTGGCGCCGGCGGAGATAGAGGCGGCGTATCGGAGATCTTGGGTTTGCGACGTGCTGGTGTCGCAGGGATCGGGGACTGCGTCGGCGCCTCGGTAACGGTTTCTGCTCCTGATGGCTGCGCTGATACCAAATGATTCGGGTCGGGCATTCGATCCCCTCCTTATTTACGATTTTTGTGACTTATCTTGCTGCACCGCGCTCTGCAAGATTTGTATAATTTTTCGTCGCACGCCTTCAAGGGTTGATGTGTAGATATCAATCTGATCGAGGAGATTGGCTTCTTTCGCAACTCCTAGGTCGCGACTCAACCATATCGAGAAATCGTTAGACTCCAGCTTGCGTCGCAGTCTGGCTTCAATGAAATGGTAGTGAATCGAATGAAGGCTTATGACTCGGAGGCCATCAATAAACTCCGGCAGGGTCGCAGCCTGGCGCTGCGGAGGTAGGACGATTGTTCTGGACGAACAGAAATAAAACGGAGCTCCCGCGTCGCGCTGCTGCGATTTCGGATTTTGTTCGCCATACTCCTCTACGATCTCTATAAGACGCGAACGCAGGGTCGCGAGCGAGGTAAACTCGCGTACGTCGAGGCTCGCCAGCCTCTCTCCGAGTCCGACCTCACCCAGTTCAACATAAGCCCAATGTGCGAAGTCATTCGAGAAGCCTTCTTTGATGAAGTGATGTTCTTCCAGCGTGCGAAATGTGTGCTGAAAGATCGATTCTTCGGGACAAGCGCGCAATGCGCGGGCAAGTTCGCCGATGTTGCACGCCCGCTCTTTTTCAATAAAAAGAAGGTGCGCTGCAGATTTGAATTCAAACGGGGTAGCCGCTCGACGAGAGGCTTCAATCGCCATATTGCTCTCCTGGTCGGTACGAACCGCTATAAGTTTCGGTAAAGCAGTGGGATGCAACGAGTCCGCAGACGGTTTTATACATGCTTGTTTGAAGTCCACTACGGTTTTGACTGGATGCCTAATATCTGCCCTAACCATTCTGATGAATGAGCCTTCCCATTCGCGTATGTCATTCAGATCTCGCGCCGTCAAACAAGGAAGCACTGTCCCTGTGAATTTTGGCATTCACAGCGAACCCCAAAATCAAGCGGAGGGGTAGCTGACTGTGGCTGCGGTCCAATCTCAGATTAAAGATCAAATCGTCGTTTCCACAGACCTATCAGGCAGGCCTCGCTGCCCGCTGGGTGCGATATGGCGGAATGGATCCTGTGACTTCACGATCTGGGCCCCCTTCGCCAAGGAGGTTGACGTGCAGTTGGTGCGCGAGGATCGGTCGTTCAAACTTGATCCAATTGGTCAGGGATACTTCGGCGGCCGTGCCCGTGATATCGGGCGCGATTCACTCTACTTCCTCCGACTTGACAACAAAACTCAGCGCGGAGACCCTGCGTCCCGTTTTCAGCCCGAAGGCGTCTTTGGTCCGTCGTGCATTGTCGATACTTCGGCTTTTTCCTGGGACGACCATGGCTGGCGCGGAATCGAATTGAAGAACTACGTTCTGTTTGAACTTCACACGGGTGTTTATACGCCGTCCGGCACTTTCGACGAACTGTGCGAACGAATTGTCTACCTGAAGGCTCTGGGCATTACCGCGGTTGAGATCATGCCCGTGGCGCAGTTCTCTGGTACGAGAAATTGGGGGTACGACGGAGTTTTTCCCTTCGCTGTTCAGAACAGCTACGGGGGGCCACGCGGCCTGCAGCGGGTCATTAATGCTTGTCACCGCGAAGGTCTCGCAGTTGTGCTTGACGTCGTGTACAACCACCTTGGTCCGGAAGGGAATTTCCTGGGCGACTTCGGGCCGTACTTCACGGATCGATACAAGACACCTTGGGGCCAAGCGATCAACTTCGATGGCCCCCAGAGCGACGATGTGGTTCGATATTTTCTGGAGAATGCACTCTATTGGTTGGAAGATTTGCATGTTGACGCTCTGCGCCTGGATGCGATCCACGGCATTTTTGATCGCAATGCAAGACCATTTTTGTCGCTGTTAAGCGGGGCCGTTACAGATCTTGCTCATCGTTCCGGACGATGCGTTTACTTGATCGCCGAATCTGATCTCAACGACCCGGCGTATGTCAGAGAACTTAAGGACGGCGGATACGGGCTGCACGCCCAGTGGAATGACGATTTCCACCATGCTCTCCATGCCCTTCAAACGGGGGAACGAACAGGGTACTACTGCGATTTCGGATCTCTGACGGATCTGCAGAGCGCATTTCAGCAGGGCTACGTTTATTCAGGGCAATACTCCGCATTCCGCAAACAACGTCACGGTGCTTCACCCACCAATTTGAAGCATTCGCAGTTGATCGTCTTTTCTCAAAACCACGATCAGGTCGGAAATCGAGGCTGGGGAGAACGAAACAGCCAGTTGCTTGGATTCGAAGCGCAAAAACTCTCCGCTGGAACTGTGTTGCTCTCGCCCTTCATTCCATTGCTGTTCATGGGAGAGGAGTACGGTGAAACGGCGCCATTCCTCTACTTCACCGACCATTCCGAGCTTAAGTTAGGTGAAGCCGTTCGCAACGGTCGCAGTGCAGAGTTTGCTGGCTTCCACGGGAATCAAGAAGTGCCCGACCCGCAGAGTCATTCGACATTTCTAAGGTCAAAGTTGAACCACTCCCTCTTGACCAAGGGTAATCACGCGATCCTTTTGGACTTTTACAAAGCACTCCTGCGCTTGCGTAAGAGCCACTCGGCATTTCAAAGCTTAGCCGTGCCAGGTGTCGAATGCTCAGTCGCGGGGACGTGCCTGATTATGCTCCGGTCCGGCAAAGAACAAGAGGCAATCACGGTCTTCAACTTCGGCGAGCAGCCAGCAACCTCCTCTTTTCCCTTGCCCGCTGGGTCTTGGAACAAGATTTTCGATTCGGCTGACACCAAGTGGGCAGGCCCTGGCAGCAACCTACCAATCAAAATCTCGCAGAACTCGGAACTGAATCTGACATTCCGTCCAAATAGCTTTTGCGTGTTCGAAGGAAGAAGGGCCGCGCACCAGGGGCAAGACGCCTGTTCGGTTGGCGTCTGCGACGAAAACCATGAGTGAGCCCAGAATTCCCGTTTCAACCTATCGGCTGCAGTTCAGCCAACAATTTCGATTCAATGATGCAAAGGCCCTCGTACCTTATTTGCACGAACTCGGAATTACCGATGTGTACGCGTCGCCCCTTCTGCAAGCTCGACGCGGCAGCTCGCACGGATACGATGTGGCTGATCCCTCTCATCTCAATCCTGAGTTGGGAACCGACGAGGAATTCGACGCCCTGGTGGCGGAACTGCAAAGCCATGGGATGGGATTGATTTTGGATATCGTTCCGAATCACATGGCAGCAAGCAGTGAAAATCCCTGGTGGATGGATGTACTGGAGGACGGCCCGCGCTCGGCTTTCGCTTCACACTTTGATGTTGACTGGCATCCTCCGAGTCGCGCTCTTGAAAACCGCGTATTGCTCCCAATTCTGGGAAAGACCTACGCCCAGGCGCTCGAAGAACGAGAGTTGCGGCTGACCTACGCGCGTGAAGGATTCTTTCTGCACTACTTCGACTTCACGTTGCCCATCGCCACGCGCTCCTACAATCGGCTGCTCAGCTATCGCCACGACCGACTTGCAAGAATCACGGGCGTCGAAGCTGCTAGTTGGCAGGAATTCGAAGGAATTCAGGCCGCCATACGGCAGATCCCCTCACCTGGGGGCACACCGACCGAGGCAGCCGGCGAACGACGTCAGCACCGCGAGACGGTGAAGGAGCGACTTTGGCAGCTCTACACCACCTCGGCTGAAGTACGGCGTTTTCTCGACGGAAACGTTCGCCTGTTTAACGGTAGGAAACGTGTTCCTGCGTCCTTTCTCCTGTTAGACCAACTCTTGTCGGACCAGGCGTACGTGCTCGCATTCTGGCAAACCGCAAACCAGGAGATTAACTATCGTCGCTTCTTTACGATCAGCGACCTCGTAGGCTTACGTGTCGAAGATCCCATAACCTTCGAAGCTGTTCATGCCATCGCATTGCGACTAGCCAGCAAGGGCATGGTCAATGGTCTGCGGGTTGACCACATCGACGGTCTGCGTGATCCCCTCGGCTATCTCAGACGATTGCAGGAGCGAGCGCATCCTGAAGCAGGTTCCCGTGGCAGACATCTTTATATTGTTGTCGAAAAGATTCTGTCCGAGGACGAAGGGCTGCCGAGCGAATGGCCAGTGCACGGAACAACAGGCTACGACTTTCTGAACGCGGTAAACGGCCTGTTTGTTGAAGCAGACAACCTGCCAGAGCTTGAGAACATCTACGCAGAATTCATCAATGAAAGAATCAACTTTTCGGATCTGGCATACCGAAAAAAGAAGCAGGTGATGGATAGCCTGCTAGCGGTTGAGATGCGGACTCTAGGCCGCTATCTCAGTATTCTAGCGGCCCAGGATCGGTACGCGCGGGAACTTCCTCGCCAGGAGCTTACCCGTGCTCTCGTAGAAGTCACCGCCTGCCTCCCGCACTACAGGTCTTACATCCGTAGCTTTGAGGTCAAAGCTCAGGATCGGCTACCCATCGAGAAGGCACTTCGCGAAGCACAACGAAGAAGCGTGAAAATTGATCCAGCCTGCTTCGCGTTCTTGCGTGAAGTACTGCTCCTACTGCCCAGATCACATTTGCTTCCGGAGCAGCGGGAGTCGCGGCTCGCATTCGTGATGGCTTGGCAGCAGTTCACCGGTCCCATTACTGCCAAGGGCGTGGAAGATTCCGCACTCTATGTGTACAACCGGCTAGTGTCACTGAATGAAGTTGGCTCTTCCCCTCAGAGCGCCGATGTTTCTGTTGCAGGATTTCATTCATTTTCGCAGAAGCGGCATCAAAAATGGCCTTTCGGAATGAACGCGACGATGACGCATGATGCTAAACGAGCCGAGGATGTGCGCACCAGGATCAGCGTGCTCTCAGAGCTACCGAACGAATGGAAACGCTGCTTGAACACCTGGAGTCAGTGGAACGAATCGAAGTGCCATGAAGTAAACGGTGTTCGCGTCCCAGAACGCAACGAGGAAACGCTTCTTTACCAGACGCTGATCGGGTCGTGGCCAGTCGACGAGCCAGCGGGCGTCTGCTACACGCGGCGCATTCAAGACTTTATGGTCAAGGCGGTGCGCGAGGCAATGGTCCATACCCGCTGGACGGTTCCCAACCTCGAACACGAGAAAGCTCTGGTGGACTTCATCGAAAACATTCTCCGGGACCCGCCAAATAGCAGATTCTTGCTCGACCTGCGGCGCATTGTGGACAGGGTTGCGTATCACGGTGCGCTCAACAGTCTTTCGCAACTTGTGGTTAAGCTCGCGTCACCCGGCGTGGCGGATTTTTATCAGGGTTCGGAATTGTGGGATTTGCGCCTGGTCGACCCTGACAACCGTCAAGCCGTGGACTTCAAGAATCTGGAAAAACTACTCGCCTCTCAAAGCCGCCAAGTCAACTCGCTGCCTGACCTGCTACGTTGCTGGCGAACTGGCCACATCAAGATGTGCGTGAGCCAACGTGGTTTGCGATTCAGACAAGAAAACGGACCCCTGCTTCTGAAGGGTGCGTACGTACCCATGGAGGTGAGGGGTACACATCGCGATTCTGCCATAGCATTCGGCCGCAGATACCGGGGAGATTGGGCGGTCGTAATTGCTCCACGATTCACAGTTCGTCTTGGAGGCCGGGATTCAGGTGCATTGGCAGCTCGAGGATGGAAAGATACGACCGTGTTGCTACCCAAGGAGGCCCCAAGGCGGTGGATCAACACTTTTAATGGTGAAGAGACCAGCGTGACCGAAACAGGCGAGGTTGAACTGGAGAAACTCCTCGAAAACTTCCCAGTGGCCTTGCTTTCAAATCCAACAAACAAGGTTGGAGACTAGAGCCGCTAAAAACACATTCTCACCTGCCCGCACGTCAGCTTGTCTGTCGAAGCGGCTACCAGACACTCTGTATGGACATACCTGCAATTGACGACCGAAAATGAACGACAGTCATCGTGCATTCGAAGGCAATTATGCGTATGTCGATCCTTGGTCCTACGATTGTCGTCGCGATGTTTTGGAGCGCGACCAGTTGGGCGCAATCAACGCACACTACATCCCCATTGGCGGAAGCCTCGCAGCGAGAGTGTTCGTCTTCACTGCTCGCTCGCTCGGAAATGCAAACTCCCAAACCCATTCCCGTCATCCGGCCACTGCGTTTTCAAGAGATCCCAGCAACTTTAGGAGCGACGCGCGGCACTCAAGATCAGTCGGTGGCTGCTGTCCACGCGCCGCCAAATGCAGAAAACCAGCAAGAAAGCGAACCTGCATTAGTTGTTGTGCCTCAAACGGAGGTCGCCCATTAACAATTCTTGCTAATGGATCTGCCGGTCCATTCATTGTTTTGGCACAGTTTCCTTGGGATCTGCCTCGATCTTTACCTCAACGTGGGCACCCTTCTTGAGGCTGACTTCTTCCCCATTCTTGTCGACTAGCGCATTTTCGATACGAATCTCTTTGTAAAGATCATCTGCTCCTTGCACGGCAATCTCGGCCTTTTCTGGTTGTCCCGAATAAGGGGGTTTGATGATTCTCTGAACCGTGCCTGGTCGAGTCGTGCTCGCTTTTTCGGTCATGACCTCTCCTGAGAACCTGTTGTCCCGACGCGGAGGATGCTAAAGCCCCTCGCGGATACAAAAAATAGAATTTGAAGAACCGGAGCATTTCCGAAGATAGGGGCAGGGAAACCCTTGTTCAATACAGTAATACCCTGAGGCTCCTCAAGGCCTGGTGCGCTTTGCATCCGATTAGTGAAACAACTGTGGGTTAATCGCCACCTTTCTTCAAGAAACATTCTGCGGAAGAATTTGACTGCAACCTGCGTTACAGCCTCCACCTGATTGCACACATCGTATCTGCCAGTTGAGGATGATTGGATCGTGGCGAAAAGGATCATGGTCGTCGATGATAACCCCGCCATCCGCAAAATCTTACGCAACATCCTCGAGTTTGACCGGGACTGGATCGTCTGTGGCGAGGGAGTCGACGGGCGCGACGGAGTCGAAAAGGCTAAAACGCTCAGCCCCGACCTCATCGTATTGGACGTGTCGATGCCTGTAATGAATGGGTTAGAGGCCGCGCGAATCCTTCACCAGATCATGCCCAACGTGCCAGTGATTTTGTGTTCGCTGCACACTGACCGAGTATTGGAAAGGGAGGCCAGGGGAGCGGGGGTCACGGCGGTGTTTTCGAAGGCGGAAAACATGCAGACTCTGATCAGCAAAGCCCGCGAGCTGCTGAAGACGGCATGAATAAACTTCAGGGCCTCCAGTCGGGAAACTTTAAGACTTCACTCTTCAGGGTCAGCAATGTATTCGAGGCGTTGTGCAGAGCATTTCGTTCCTCACTCTGAGTGCCGTCTTGGCCAATGGCCTGAAGCCTCACGAAAATTAGGGACTCGGCCTGAGCAATCTTGGCTCGCAGTTTCTCGGTATCCGACTCTGCGACTGCTTGTTGAACGATAGTCTGCCATTCGAATCTATCTGGCTGCGAAACTGGCTTCTCCACCTGCTGCTCCTTCAGCAAACGAAAGTTGAAAAAGGAAGCGCGCCGCGCGATCTGAACAACCCGAGATTAGCACGTGTCGCTTGCCCGCGTATAAACACGCCCCTCCAGATATGAGAGCGATGCGGTAGCTGACATATCAATAATCACTGTTGAGACGGTTTGTTAAAAATGATCGCGCCACTTAGCATTTCACAATCTTCGACCGCCCCCCTGTTTGACAGATAGCTAGCCGGAGATTCGCCAGATCCGCAATGTACCGTACACGGTCTCCTAGGCTTTTAGGATTTTGGAAGAGTTGTGGTGTTTACTCTATCGGGTTGTTCTTGTAAGCCGCTTTCGATTTACACAAATGCATCGATTGCAATTTTTTTCAGCTAGAGCAGACTTGGGGAGCTAGATTCCCGATCAAATACCTTTAGGATGAATCGTTTCCCCAACCCACCCTTTGGCAATTGAAATGCGATCAGGGTGGAACAGAATTAAGTTACGGCGAGGTCAAGGACCATGATTGCTCAACCCTGGCTTCACACAGACATTGTCCGGCTGAAGAAAGCCGTGTTGTGCGCCAACTGTGAAGTGATCAGTGAAGGCCTCAACGGACATTGCGCCGCTTGCGGCAGCGAGGCCCTGCTCCTGCTTCATGACCTTCTTGGGGGCACAGCCGACGTGGAGTTAAATTTTGAAATCAAGCCAGTACTAAGAGAACGGTCCTCAGGTCGTTTGTCTTTCGCCGCGTGAAACTTCGGCAGGAAGCAGAATTAGATCTTCCTGTCCCAATCTTCCCTTTGGAAAAAGAAGCGGTTGTGAAGGATTGCGTCCACGCCTTTGACGATCTCCCGACCTCTGCTTTTGGTAATCGCTCCCTTGAACCCGACTTCAATTGCCGCTTCGACGAGTTGGTCGGACATCTCCTGAACGCTGATCAGAAGCAGAGGAAGTTTCGGATTTAAGTGCGAGATAGCTCGGGCCGCTTCGATACCGTTTTTTTGAGGCATTCCCAAATCCAGGATGGCCAGATCGGGAGTGTTGCGAGCAACCTGCTCGACGGCGTCAACCCCATTGACGGCTTCGGCGCAAACCTGCCACCCAGGCTGGGCTTCGAGTAAGCGGCGGAACAACCCTCGGATCGCCGGATCGTCATCGGCAATCAAAATCCTGATGGGCATGTAGGCTCCGAAATTACTTCTGGCGTTACAAGACGTTACAACTTGATTAACACTCTCGCTGCCTTGCTTCAATACGGACGTTCCCGTAGAGGAAGCTCTTCTAATCGCCAGTAATGGTTACTAGTGCATTTGTTATTCACGAAGCAGTTCTGGGAGGATGGTGGTTCCCTCCTTTTTCTTGCCAACACTCGCCGTAGGTCCCATATTGCAAGGGCACACCTTCGGCGGTCGGTCGGTGAACTGCGTGCAATCGCGCTGTAAAATTATTCCACCATTCAGAAAAGACCTTATTGCCTCGGCCAGGCGCATGAATAGCCCTCGCCTGTGAACTTAAGATTTCCGTTCAGCATTGCCCATAGATGCCACACCTCAGAGCGGTCCGTAACGCCCTGTACGGGCTTAGGCCGGCCTGATATGTATTTGTGTAAGTGTTTACCGTTATGGCTGCTGTAACCGCTTGGGACTGCTCCGGTGATTGCTGGTATCTTCCTTGTCATCGCCGCGGTCTTTCCAGCATGTGCCCCCTTGATCGATACCTGTTGATCGATACCCACGGAACGGAAAACAAGGCTTTGACAGCTCACGAAGGATGTCGTGAAAAATGCAGGGCTGGCTTTGACGAGGAAGGAGCGGCGAACGTTACTACCGCAGCAGGAGGGCGGGCAGCAAAGCGGCAAATAGCGATTCGCGGAGGCAGCGCTTACAATCAGCAGCCGTTTTATGAATTGAATTAAGGCATCAACATTTCGGCGGCTACGCGGTGACCACTCGCAATGGCTCCGTGGACAGTACCATTGCTCCCGGGTGAGGCGGTCGCTTCGCCGGCAAAATACAGAGTGGCCATTAGCGGTTTCGCTAGCTTTTCCTGAGTTCCATCGGCGCCCACTCTCCCATAGCTATAGGCACCGCGAGAGAACGGGTCCTGTTGCCAATCATGAAAGTGGGCTCCTTCAAGAAGCCGTTCGACATCGGATAAGCGTACATGCAGTATCCGGCTGAGGGACTGCAGACCACACTGGGTAACGAATGCGTTGTCCTTCCCCGACAGCCGTTCAGCACATCGGAAAGGCGCCCACCCGGTAATCTGTGGTTCCCGGAATGGAAGCGTGGTCCACCAAGTGGGAAAATACTTATCTTCTGCAAGAAGAAAACTCATGTTAGCCAAGGTGCGTTCCGGAGCGCCCGGAGGAATGATCGAATCCCAGAAACGTTCTCGAAATCGCAACACCAGGCGGATGACCTTTCCCATCTCGAGTTTCTTAACCGCTTCCCTTTTCTCCAGCGGCAGTGGCGGATCAAATTCAATCGCACCTTCCTTCCCTGACTCTATCTTCAGGATGGATAGGGGCACGGTGAGGACTACTTTCTTCGCTTGATACGAGTTCTTGCCCTCGGATCCCACCGTCGACACCGTCACCATATTCTGCCGCCACTTGATCGCGGTGACCGTGACATTGGTCTTCACGATGACGTGAGTCGCCGCTAAATGAGACTGGAGAATTTTGATCAAATCCGCATAGCCATTCCTTGCTCGGAACGACCGGTTCCCCCTGACCTCCTGTTCTTCTCTCAATCCCTTCGCCAGCCAATGAACGCCCACTTGCTCCGGATCGGCTGCGTTGAAACCCACCACGTAACGCAGCGCTCTCTCCTTCGCTCGCTCGTCCACAGACGCGTCTTCCCGACAGCAGCACTGCAGAAAGTCGGCAAACGATTGGTCGGGAGCACCGTCGTCCATGCGATCAAGCACGCGATTCACGTCGTCGGTGAAGTCGCAAGGGAGCAGTCGACCATCCGCGCACCAGACATCCCCTTCAACTTCCAGAATCTGCGCCTGTTCCGAAAGAAGGTTCCAGACTTGCGGCACGATTCCGTGAATGAATTCCGCCCCCAGTTCTATTGGGAATCCGTGCTCAACACTGGGAATTGTGAGTATCCTCCCGCCCAAACGCTCGCGGGCCTCAAGGATAAGTACTGACAGGCCTGCTTTCCCCAATTCAACTGCTGTGGTGAGGCCAGCAGCGCCTGCACCAATGACAACTGCGTCAAAGATATTTAGATCTGTCATGTCTGCAATCGCACACTTCGTCAAGACCCCTTGAGCCGAAAACAACCCACGATGCCTGTTGTAGCACGTCGCCTCGCCTCTAACGGAAGGCGATCACCGTTTTCATGTTCGCGTGGCAAGCACAAATGGCACAAGCTACAGTTATCACCCGATTGTTGAGTCGTGCGGGGAAAAGTGTATAAAAGCAAATATTGTTCCTTACCGGGATGCGTTGACAACACAGCGAGAACGATATGAACGTGCGTCGATTTGACCATTTTGGCGACCTCTACCGCGCAGCGCTTGCGGAAAATAACCCTGAACTTAAGCAAAAGCTCCTCGCTCACGTAAAGAATGCTCTCGATCTCTGGGCGGAAGCGGACCGACAGCGTACTAGCGACGCACCTCTGGGTTTGAAGCCGCCTTTGAAGGTAAATCGCAGCGTGCATCGCGTCGCATAAATTCCAACCGTCCAACCCTCGGCGTCATCCCTTATTTGCAGACGTCCTGTCTCATTCAAGGAGATACCTTGGCCAATCCATTCGTGCACGTGGAACTCAATACGCCTGAACCCGAAAAAGCGAAAGCCTTTTACTCGCATCTTTTCCAGTGGAAACTACAGCCTGTTCCCAATCCAGCTGTTCCTTCAGGCCCGTACACCATGATCGAAGTCGGCAGGGGAACCGGAGGGGGAATTATGAAACAAATCCCCGGCGGCCCAACGGGTTGGCTGGCTTATGTCGAGGTTGACGATATCCGCGCGACCACGCAAAAGGCTCAGGAATTAGGTGGAAAGGTGATGAAAGATATAACTGAAGTGCCGGGCATGGGCTGGTTCAGCTTTATTCAAGATCCAACCGGCTCTGTCTTGGGTCTTTGGAAATCCAAATAGTGATTTTGCGGAGCGGACTGAGCTGTTTGCTCTCAGCGGTCTGCCGTATTGCGAATAGCGCACCGATATCCTATGGTGAAGGTAGCGAGACGACCCATACCCCGTGCCGGGCCCAAACCCAACTCACCGGCGCGGGGTGTTTTTTCCAAGAAGTGTCACGACGAGAAAGCTTATACTACGTGGCCAACTGATCGACCCGGATAATCTGGTTGCGAATCGCGTACAAGACAACTTCACTCACTGAATGCAAGTGAAGCTTGCGCATGAAATTGCTGCGATGGGTTTCTGCTGTCTTCACGCTGCAACCAAGAATCACCGCCACCTCCTTTGTGGTTTTGCCCTCGGCGATGAGTTGAAGCACTTCTCTTTCCCGATTCGTGAGTGTTGGCAGCGTCGCCAGACTCGAGGGCGCGAAGTAACTGTCTAAAATGTCCTGCACTCTTGAAGTGAAAAATGTGCGATGACGTTCCAAGGCCTGCACAGCCGAGATTAAATCTTTCGCAGCGTCTGATTTGAGAACGAATCCCCGAGCTCCGGCTCCAAGCACCTCTCTGATCAGTTGTTCAGAATCGCTCATCGTCAAGATCAGTACTTTTTGATCCGGATTTTCATCGAGAATTTGGCGAGTAGCGTCCAGGCCGTTGAGAGTCGGCATCGCGAGATCCAGGATTACGATATCGGGGCGTAATTCTTTTGTCAGCTGAACCGCTTGCCGGCCATCTAGAGCCTCGCCGGCAATTTCCCACCCGGGCTGCGACTTCAGAAGGGAACAAATTCCCTGGCGCACCACCGGGTGGTCATCAGCAACCAAGATTTTCACGGGCACTCTTGGACCTCGGATTTGTGAGTTGTGTTCTTCAAAACCTGAAGGGTGCCGCCGTCACTTCCAAACTTGAGCCGTAGCACTTCAATCTTCCTTTTATCTACCGGAAGCCTACCAGAGGGGTTATCCAAGTCGATACGGATTAGCCTGTAGGAATGCGTGAAAAACCTCGTCGACAAAGTCATTTTTCTCGGTTTCTACCGAAGGCAGTCGATTGCGTGAAAGGACATGGCTTCCCAATCTACCTCCTAGGGGAGCCTTAGAAATGACAGCAAACTCACACTCGAAAGCAAGGGGTTTCGGGCCGGTCAGTTAAGCGTTGGGTTTCGCGAGTCAAGACGGACTCGACGCATCCGCCTCGGGGCCTTTTCACAAAAGATCCTGCCACGATTGCACGTGTCCTCCGCTCCCCAAAAGGCTTCGCCCAAAGGACCGGCCTCAGGGCTTCGGATGCTCAGCTACTTCATCAATCGCGCAGGGAGGGCCTCAGTCGCTCCCGAAAGGCTGAACTCCGAATGCGCGAAGCGCCTCATGCTGAGGCGATCAAGGCGCACTCCTCCCGCCAAGAGTCGAAAAAAGATGAAAGCAAGGTGACGGAACTGAGCGAGTTACGCACTGATTGCCAACTGCGAAACTAGCGTGTCGAAAATCGGAAAATCGTCGTTGAGTTAAACGTTTGCCCGGGCTTGAGCACCGTAGAGGGAAACGCAGGATGATTTGGCGAATCCGGGAAGTGCTGCGTTTCGAGGCAGAACCCATACCGCTGGTTGTACACTTTTCCGTCCTTCCCGTGGATCGTGCCATCCAGGAAATTGCCGGTGTAAAACTGAATTCCAGGCTCAGTCGTGAGCACCTGCAATACTCGGCCACTGGTTGGATCGTAAGCCTCCGCGGCCAAGACGGGATCGACGTTAGCCAAAGAATCAAGAACCCAGTTGTGGTCGTACCCTCTGCCGAGTTTCAGCTGAGCGTCATCACCATTAATTCGGGCACCGATTGCCGTACTTTGCCTGAAGTCAAAAGGCGTGCCCTTCACCGGCCGCAATTCCCCCGTTGGAATCAGTGATGAGTCTACCGCCGTGATGCGGCTGCCGCGGATCATTAACTGATGGCCCAGAATGTCGCCTGCCCCTTGCCCAGACAGGTTGAAGTAAGAGTGATTCGTAAGGTTGATAACCGTTTCCTTATCAGTGGTCGCTGAATAATGGATCACCAATTCGTTCTGACCTGTGAGTGAGTAGACAACCTTCACGGCCAGATTTCCGGGAAAGCCCTGCTCGCCATCCACGCTCAGATAGGTCAGTTGCAAGGCCGGTAGTCCGTTGGAGGAAACATCTTTCGCGTCCCACACGCGCTTGCTGAACCCTTCCGGCCCGCCATGTAACGTGTTCTCACCGTTATTTATGGGAAGAGAGTACGTTATCCCGTGAAGGGCAAACTTGCCATGGGCGATACGATTGGCATACCGCCCGATCAGCGCCCCGAGCGAGGCTTTATCGGTAACGTAGCCTTGCAGGTCTGCGTAACCCAGAACAATGTCGTCGAATTTTCCGGTTCGATCAGCCACCTTGAGGGCAACTACGGCTCCTCCGAAATTCGAAATGGCGACTTGCATCCCTTTGCCATTGTCGAGGGTATAGAGGTTGACCTCCCGCCCATCCGTTGTTTTTCCAAACAACTCCTTCTTCATTGCCGCCCCTGCGTCAGCGCACGCCGTCAACGCAACTATTAAAGCAAACAAGAAATTTCTTGAACGATGATGTTTCACGTCTAGCTCCTGCAGGATGATCAAGGGTGAGCGATACGTTTGTTCTTCGGGAAAAATACGACGCTATAGATACCGCCGAGCGCCATCAATAGAGCGCCCCACCATACGGGAGCGTGCAACTCCACTCCCACAGTCGTGGGCGGATGTGACCATTCCGCCAGACCGCTCGCGAGAATCAGCAGTCCATCTGTCAGGAGCAATACCCCCACAAAAAACCAAACTGGAATGATCTGACGTTTGTCACTCATCGGCTCACCAAAAAATAATCTGCAGCACCAAAAACATTGTCAACGCAACTGCACCCCATAGTGCCGGACGATGAAGCCAGTTCACCCGTTCTTCCTGGGCAATGTTAGTCAGCGAATAAACCAACCCCTCCAATTCCTCGTCGGGCTTGGGTTTCGTCACCAACGTTACCAGAAGCGTGACCGCGACGCACGTGATACAAGACCAGAGGGCCTGATACATTGCTTGCGCCAGTCCCTTTGCCATTGGCGACAATGCGAAAAATCTCACCCAACGCTCATCAAGTTTCATCAGGGTGAACATTCCCACTGACGACAGCACGCCCGCGAGAAGTCCCCAAAAACCAGCGGCTCTTGTAACGCGCTTCCAAAGCATGCCGAGCAGTACGGTTCCAAACAACGGTGCGATGAAGAATCCGAAGAGCGCTTGCACGTAATCCATCATGCTGGCCGAGTGCATGACGAAATATGCCGTGCCGATGCTGACTAAGAGTCCAACGATCGTGCACCAGCGACCCACTGAAACGTAGTGACGATCTGGAGCGTCCTTGCGCAAAAAAGGACGATATAAATCGTAGGTCCACACCGTCGCGAAGGCGCTGACGTTGCCTGCCATGCCCGCCATAAAACCGGCAACGAGCGCAGTAATCCCAAGGCCAAGAAGCCCGGGCCCACAATATCGGGCCAGCATCAGGGGCAGCACGTCATCATATTTATAGACACCGGGTCCCGCCTCGCTTCCGGGGACCAAATGCATCGGCAACACGGCCCGGCCAAGTAGTCCGGGAACAATCACGATGAGCGGAACGGCCATCTTGAAGAACGCTCCAATAATTGGGGCCATCTTCGCCGAGCGTACATCTTTGGCTGAAAGCACGCGTTGCACCACGAGGAAATCGGTTGTCCAGTAGCCCATCGCCTGTACGGCGCCGAGACCGAAAACAATACCCGTCCAGTGAATTCCCATTGGATTCGACGAAAAAGAATGCATGGGCGCCCACAGATGCGTGAAGTCCTGGTTGGGAAAGTTCCTGTGGATCCGAGCAATCATCCCGCTCCAGCCTCCGGTTTCGATCAGGCCAAGAATAGGTATTAGGAGCGCACCGAACCAGATCAGGAAGAATTGCAGGACTTCATTGAAGATCGCGGAAAATAGCCCGCCTGCGGCAACGTAAATTCCAACGGTGATTGACGACGTAATCAGGCTGAAGTGCAGGTTCCAACCCAAAACTACCTGCATCACGACCGCCATGGCATACATATTCACACCCGACATCAAGACTGTCATGACGGCAAACGTAACGGCGCTTAAGGCGCTTGCCTCCGGCCCGTAACGCAGTTGAAGATAACCGGGAACTGAGTGAGTTTTAGAGATGTAATAAAAGGGCATCATCACGAGGCCCAGGAAAACCATCGCCGGTATGGCTCCAATCCAATACCAGTGGGCCGCGAGAATGCCGTATTGATACGCGTTTCCGGCCCATCCCAGAAGCTCAAGCGATCCAAGATTGGCAGAGACAAATGCGAGCCCAGCGACCCAGGCTGTCATTTCCCGACCCGCCAGGAAGAAGTCTTCCCCAGTGGCAGCGAACCGCTTCAGATAAAATCCGATGCCCAATACCAGCACGAAGTAGGTCGCAATGATGGCGTAATCGACAGGTGCTAGGTGAACCAATTTTTCGGAAACCACCGGAAGTGTGAAGGTCAGCACCATGTCAGATTCCTCGAAGCAGCCGACGTATTCTATGTCATCCGCTAGCGAGTGGTCGTCATGGAGGGAACGGCCGTATGGACCGTTTGAATCGGACAATGCCCCGGCTCAGAATGTCAAACGCAGGACAAGAAAATACAGGGCAAGAAAGAATACCGAGATCACGCAGATGCTTTAATTTCAGTTCGCGCCGCCATTCGTGGATGTTCGGCTTAAAATTTCCTTCAGCGCATGACCCTTTGCCGTTTTCATGTCGATTCCCAGAATCGCGGCGATCGTGGGAGCAACATCGAGATTCGAAATCTTATCCAAACGTACACCGGAAGCTATTCCTGCGCCCCAGGCCACGAAGATCGCTTGCATTTTTGGATCAGTGTTCAGGTAGCCGTGGGTTCCCCCTTCATCGATTGCCGTAACGTAGTTCCCTTCCACTTCGTTGCCAAACGAATAGTCAGGGAGCGCAGACAACACGAGATCTGGTGCCTGATCGCTGGCACTAGCGAGCGGCAGTCCCAGTTCTGCGAACGAATCCGGCCCGTACACTCGATCGATGCCCTCTCGATTGGCGAGTATGATCTTCAGCTTCGGGATCAGCTCTTCCTTTTTGGTCGGGTCGCTTACGTACACCATCGCGGTTCCGCCTGTGGAGGCTACCCACGCATCTCCGAACGCGTGCTTTAGTTGACCAGCAATCAGGCCGCTCTGTCTCAGCAACACATTGGGGTGGAGCTTATGTTTAATGTTGCGAAAACCGTGGTCAGAGACGACGATTACGGTGGCTCGGCGCGTCAGACCTTCTTCTTGCAGCGTGTCGACTATGCGCTTGACGTAGGCATCAAGCAACGCCATAGCCGTGAAACTGGCATGGCTCATGGGACCGTATTCATGGTTCGTGTCGTCACCAGTGAGCAAGTGAAGGAGCAGAAGGTTAGGTTTGTGTTGTTTGAGGATTCTGACCGCTGCATCGGTCCAGATCTCGTCTTGCCAGGCTTGGCTGCTGTCTTCGAACTTCCGCAGTTGGCCTGCGGTTACCGTACCATCGGCAATCATGGTCAATTCGACGGGCCCATCGGGATCCGGCAGCTCTGGAAATTTCCACGTAATCGTCTTGGCTCCATAGATGGCAACCCACTCCACTTGTGCGGTAGTCAAGCCGGCTCGATAAGCCACGTCGTACACAGTGGTGGCATGAACTAGAGTCTCTTTATCGCGCCAAGGTTCAACCGACGGTTGAGTGCCGGCGGGATTGCGGACCAGCAAGCCATTAAAAAGCACGTCGTGCTCCGATGCATCTACGCCGGTCACGAGTGCGGTATGGTTTGGCCACGTTACGGTCGGATTGATCGGTTGCATCGAAGTCGCACTCGCACCTTCTCGTGCGAGTTTTCGAATGGTTGGAATGGGCAACCTTGGATCGTCGAGGGCGTATGCGGGAAATCCGTCCAGACTAATAAGGACCACCATGCGGTCTTTGTGGACCTCGCTGCATAGGAGGGAGGGTTCAGTGCACAGTAGTGCCCCGACCGCCATCCATCGAATCGATTGGAAGAAGGATCTCAAGTGAGGCCTTGCTGACTACGGCTTGGCAAACTTTACGGCTACCGTCTTTATTTCGTACGGTCTCGTGTGCACGCTGATTGTGTCGCGGGTAACAGCTAGATTGCCGTTGGACTCCTCCACCAGATTAGTCTCACGGGCAGACTGCACTCCCGGCGGCAACTCGAGCTTTACGTCCGTTTCTTTTCCCGCCCATTCGTAAAATCTCAAGACGACTTCATCGTTCTCTTCCGCGCCTTTGACGGCGGTCAGGACGACATTATCGGCGTTCACACCCACGAAACTATGCACTGGCGGCAGGTCACCACTGTGATTCTGAGCTGCCATCACTCCGATCTTGTAATTCAGTTCGTATCCACGTCGAACCGTGCCAGCGTCTCGCCATGTTCCAGCGTGTGGGCATAGCGAATACGTGAATTCATGATGGCCTTCGTCAGCATGCGGATCCGGCCATGTAGGAGAACGCAGCAAGGACAATCGCAGGACATTCCCCTTCGTGTCGTATCCATATTTGCTGTCGTTCAAAACACTGAGCCCGTGTTTTGCGTCCGACAGGTCAGCCCAGTGTTGAGCGGGGACCTCGAATTGAGCTTGTTCTTCGGGCGTATTACGGGTGGTTGGCCGCTCGATGGAACCAAATGGGATTTCGTAGGTTGCCACCCGGCCATGCACGCTGACGGGGAACGCGACCTTCAAGAGGATGTGCTTCTCGTTCCAATCCACCTGTGTCTTCACGTCTACACGCTGCGCGTCGCGGTAAAGAGTGATGTCCTGAATAAAGGATGAGTTCTGGAAATGATGTTTGACGCGCACGATAGCGCGCAGCGGACTGGACTCGATTAACTTCACTTCGTCGGCCTGGTCGATGTTCCAGAATTGCTTTTCAAACTCGGCGTCGATGTTCCAGGCGTCGTATTCCTTCGGCTTGTCGACGAACGCCTGAAGAAGATTGCCGCAAGCCAATTGCTTGGGACCACCAGTGTCGGTTTCGGCTGGGGCCAGCGTCTCCTGGCCACCGCGCTTGTCGAATAGGCTCACGATGCAGCCGGTCTTGGCGTCAATTCTGAGGCGAATCCATTCATTCTCCAAAGCCTCAGTACTGGCCTTTAACCCTGAGGGCAATTGCGTAGGCGCCTTCGCGGGACGAAGGTGAAACGTGGAGTAACCCGTTGCTGGAACGCTAGCCTGGAACAGGAAACGCACACGACGAGTCGCCTTATCGTCGCTCAGAACATGGGAGGGAACAACTTTGCCGGTCGAATCTGCAACTTCAAGATCACCCACAAGTGTCGGCAACTGGACTTCCGACTCGACAATTTCCTTTCGTGGCCATGAGAGGGAGTTGAAAACGACAATTGGCGTTCCCAATTGCTGCGTGTTGATCCGGGCAACGATTTCTTCCTGCGATCGGCGCATGATTTCGTCGCCGACTCGGGCCACCCCTTCGAGATCTCGTTTCGCATCGAGGTAGTTAACTGCAATGCCCGATCCGGGCATGATGTCGTGGAACTGGTCAAAGAGCAGTCCCTTCCAGGCTTCCGTGAATTGCTCACGCGGATAGGGCACCCCAAAGAGGCCGGCCAGCGAGGCGTACTTCTCGGCATCGAGCAGAGTTTCTTCGGTATGGCGAATTTGCTTCTTTGTCTCTGACTGGGTCGTGAAAACTCCGCGGTGATATTGAAAATACAGTTCGCCATCCCACGTGGGAATCTTTAGATCGTCTTGCTTTTGAATATCAGCAAAGAAAGCTGCCGCGGTACTGAATTCCACTTTCGGAAACACAACGTCCGGCGACATCAACTTGCTGGCTTGATCCAGCATCGTGCGCGTTGGGCCACCACCGTGATCTCCAACGCCATACAAATACATCATGACCGGATCTTTCAGGCTTTCGTGGTAAATGGAAGGCATCCGAGTCGCGACATCATCCGCCATCGCTACGGGCTCCATCATGCTTCCGTAGTCGTGCGGAAAGTAGGTGAGCATCTTGCTGCCATCGGGTGACTGCCACCAAAACAGCTTGTACGGAAAGGTCGTGAATTCATGGGCCCACAACAGCTTCTGCGTTACGAAGTAGTCGATGCCACACTTCGTATAGATCTGGGGAAGTTGCCAGTTGTACCCGAATGAGTCGGGATTCCAACCGATCCTCACATCCACGCCAAACTTGTTCTTGAAGTATTGCTTCCCAATCAGGATTTGCCGGGTGAGCGATTCGCCTCCCGGCATGTTGAGGTCGGGTTCCACCCACATTCCACCAACAATTTCCCAACGCCCCTCCTTCACACGCTGCCTGATCTCGTCAAACATGGCGGGATATTTCTCTTCCATCCATTCATAAGCACGAGCCGACGAGGCGCTGAACACAAAGCCGGGATATTCCTGCATCATGTCGAGAGCGCTTCGGAAAGTGTTGCGGACAACCTCGACCGTTTCCGTCCAAGGCCAAAGCCAGGCCATATCGATGTGAGAATTTCCAACCGCTCTGATTCGGAATTGCTTGATCCAGGGATTCAGTTCCAGCAGCTTGGCTTGCGCATTCTTTAGTCCAGCGTCGAAACCAGTTTGGTCGCCACTCGCAAGCTTCGCAAAATCGACGGAGGCTACAGCGGCCTGAAGTGTTTGCTCTCGTTTAGGATCGGGATACGCTTTCAGAATCGGCTGCAGGGAGAGCAACTCAATGCGCAACGCTTCCGGGTCTGGACGGTTTTGCGCCGCCTCCACAAGGATCTCACTCCGGCTCAGTTTCCTCGGCTGATCGCCGACTTCCAGCCGTATCGCGATCAGAAAGCGTTGTCCAGCTTGGGCATCGTTCGTAAGAAGAATTGGCTCCAGAACATCCGAGTTCCCGCGATAGACGCTGGCGCTATTCGAATACACCGACAGCATCGTCATGCCGTCGCCCTGCAATTCAAAAGCAGCTCTTAGCGCGGCCCCTCGTATGTCGTAGCCGTTGACCGTCTGTGGAACTTTGAAGGTGCAGCGAATGTCCTGAACGCCACTCTCGAAGTTTGCTCCGAGTTCAATGGGCTTCCAACCGGCATCATCCAGGCTCACGTCCTCCGCATGTGCGACGTCGGAATGCCATCGGCAATTGGTGAGCGCCACCCGCGTCAGGGACTGAAGTTTGCCTGCGGTATCCTTCAGCGGATCACCCGCTGCTTCCTTTTGTTGCCCAGCCAAGGCCGTGGAAATCAGCAGAAGCAGAAAGCTAATCGACCGCCTGCGAAAAAAGACACTGTGCCGCTTTACTCCTGTTGACAGCATGATCCATGATGGAAGCTTCATTCTCTCCGTCCGGGGTGGTTCAGTTTCGCCTTCTGGTTCCGGCATATTTCTGTGCACTAGCACTCTACCGCCAGACCAGTGTTGAGATTGAATTTTCTGCCATCGAAACAGATGTGGTGGTCAGGCAGTGGTTGACAACTACATTTCGCGCAGGCCCGAGATTCGTAAGAACGAGCACTCGATCGCCACTGGGATTCTCGAAGGCGATATGCATGAGATTCGGGGCGATGCTTTGTGTGTCAACCCGCCGGGCACCTCGCTGAATGGCACGGGAGAAATGTGCCAGAGCCCAGTATTGACCGCTGCGAACGATCTCTTGTGTCTTGGGATTGATGATCAGAATACCACCGCAAGGGTATGGCCCGATGTTCGGCTTGCCGCGCTACAAAACTTCCAACTCTGCTACGAGGTACGCACAGCATCCGGTACTTCGCCCCCAGGCGCCGGCGACTGCTGATTGCGAATAACAAATTGTGCAAACCCGCAGGATTCACGAATGCGAAGTTCAGGAGAAAGTTTCTTTAGAACGGGTTTGCCATGATCGCCCGAAATTCTTTGGATCAGTAGCGCTGTGGCTTCACTTCCCAGCTGATGCTTAGGCAGTTCTACCGTCGTTAGTCGAGGGCGGAAAACGCTAAGCCATGGATAGTCATCAAAGCTTACTAATCCAAAATCTTCAGGACACTTCAGTCCCATTTCATCTACCGCTTTTAGCAGTCCGATCGTCATCAGGTGATTTGCAACATAGATTCCATCGGGACGGTGGGAAAGCAGAGCATGTCCAGCGCGGAAGCCTGATTCAATGCGATAGTCGCCTTCTGCGACCAATTCCGGATCGCAAGCAAGGTGATTCACCTCGAGAGCATCGCGGAAACCCCGCCACCGCTCCTTGGCGTTGCTGATCTTAAGCGGACCGCTTATCAGGCCAATGCGGCGTCGCCCAGCTCGCGCAAGATGACAAACGGCTTCATATGCTCCCTGATAGTCGTCTGTGATCACCGCATCTTTCGTCAGTTGCGGATAGGTTCCCATTACCAAAACGAATGGGATGTTCACTTCTTTAATCATTTGCTGCAGTTCTGGCCGAAGATCGCCCGCAGCTTTGGTTAGCAGAATTCCGTCAACCCGCTTCGATAACAACAACTCGATCGCGCTCTCCTCCTTCGCCAGGCTGTCGTCACTGTTGCAAAGCAGAAGGTTGTAGCCTTGTTTTAGCGCAGCGTCTTCCGCCCCGCGAACCACCATCGGGAAGAATGGATTCGCAATGTCAGGCACGATCATACCGATCGTTTGCGTCTTCTGTTTAATGAGGCTTCGCGCTATGAGATTGGGACGATAATTGAGCTTGCGGATTGCATTCTCGACGCGCTCCCGCAGATTCTTGCTAACGTGGCTCTTATTATTTACAACAGCCGATACCGTGAAAATCGATACGCCAGACTCCCGCGCGACATCTGAGATGCTGGCTGCTTTGGGCGGGGACCCTGGAGTGTGCTTCTTAGGACGAGCCATACTTGGTCGACATCACCATAACAGGAGTGCAGTGAAGCTCAAAGCCAAGGGTTCCTCGACTATGCCGCATCAGGATCCGGAAGAAGGAAGTCGCGAACCAACCCGTCGAGATCCTGGCACGCAGTGATGAACTGTCGGAGCGTCCTGCGAGTTGGCCCGAACGAGTCAAACTCATCCACCCCCAGGCCGTCTAGAGTGTACGCGCATCGAAAATCAGGAAATTTGCGAATCAATTCCTCGGTCACAACCTCGGCAACCGGCTTATCGATCCGCGGCCGCACCTCAACATCGCAACTGTTAAACCGAACTTGCCACGAATAAGGCGGCGAGATGACCACATCGCCGCCAATAAACTCACTCCAGTGCATGTGATTCCGGAAAGCTGCGGAAAGTAAACGCAGCCGATAGCCTCGCTCCTGAAAGAGTCGATACGTCTTCTTAAATACCGCGACTCCGGCCCATTCCAGATACCCCGGATCGATGGCGATATTACTCTTCTCCATCACGACCTTCAGCCAATCATCCAGCCTACCAACCATGATTGTGCAGACAGGTCCCATCGAGGAGATTTCTTTGCCTTCTCGTTCGCGTCTCGCGAGTCCTCTCTCGACAGCTTCTGCTACTGCGATGCTTTGGGGAAGCGTAAAGCATACGGTTGCGTTAATACTCACGCCTTGATAGGTCGCCTCTTCGCTCGCAGGAATTCCAGCTCGGGTGACCGGTATCTTAACAATCATATTTGGCGCGAGTTTACTGAACTCAATGGCTTGCCGCACGATGGCGTTCCTATCCCGAAATAAACGGGGATCAGTCTGAATCGACAACCTCCCGTTCCGTCCACCTTCTCTCTCAAAAATTGGATGGAGCAAAGACGCAGCTTTTACGGATATTTCACGAACCAGTTCCCAGGCGAGTTCGTCCTCGGTCGCGGTTGGCCGCTCGATGATTAACCTCGCAATGCGCGGCTTCCAGTGACAGCGCAAAGCTGGACGCAGTCGTCATTGCCGCTCCTGACAAGGTTCATGCAACCGCGGTAAAGGCAGCGGCAGCTGCAGGAAAAGCCATTCTGTGCGAAAAGCCCCTGGCGCATTGGAGACCCGATGCCGGAGATTTTCGGCATGTCGCAGCCCCATCTCTCCAACGCCGAGGACCCCGACTCGCAATTTAGGCATGCATCCTCACGCGACGACTAATCGTGTTCATCAGCCTACGTAGCAGCAACCCCAAGCTCATCCACGACTCGCCGCAAGTATCTGAGGCTGTCTGCGATGCTGCGCGCTGGTGAAATCGGCGGATCACCGAACTTCACATCCTGCTCCACCACTGACCAACCCGCGCAGCCAATGTCCACCAGCGCACGGAAGAACGCCGGGAAATCGATGTCTCCGCCACCGATCACTGTAAAGACTTTATGCTCGATGCCTTCTTCGAACGTCCACTTGTTCTGGCGCGCCTGTTGCAAAATTCGTGCATCACAATCTTTTATGTGAATGAAGCGCAATTTTCTCGTGATACTTGCGACCTTCCTTAACCGGGTCTCCCTGCCCATACAGGCAATGGCCCGTATCGAGACAAAGTCCAATGTTGGTGTGCGCGGTAGCATCGAAAAAGTTTTCGCACTCCTCGGGCGTCTCGATGTAGGTAGCTACATGCGGATGAAAAACGATGTCCAGCCCGAAGTCGTTCGCCACCTTTTCCGCATCTGCAACCAAGCCTCCGACATTCTTCCACTGCGGGGCGCTCAGCGTCGGACAACCTTCGTCATAGACCCTTCCCGAAAAACGATTTCTGCCATCCGTTTGGTCGTCGGCCATCACAAGGAAAGGAGCGTTCAGTGATGACAGCAGCTTGCCCACCTTTTTGATCCGTTCGAGTACTGAGGAGTGATCGAGATCAGCCATCTTCACGGGCACGAAGGAGCCGAGCAAGCTAAGCTCGCGCTTGGCCAGCTGTGGTTTAAGGATCTCTGGGTCGGTAGGGAAAAGCCGTAAGGCCCCAACTCAGTACCGCGATAACCCGCACTCACCATCTCGTCGAGCATCTGTTCATAGGATTGCTCCCAAGAGGGGCCGGGATAGTCGAGCACTCCCCAACTATCAGGAGCGGAAGCAAAAAGAAAGCGCTCCCCTGTGGCCGGTTTGTCATGAAGGGTCTTCCACATAATCTAAACGATTAGGCTACGCTATCGAAACTTATAAATCTGATTGTCACATTGTCAACCCGTTTCAGCATTTAACCTGCCATGCAGGCCATCTCCTCACAAAACAGTCCGCTATGCTAATCGATTAGAATCAGCTAGCGTTCCGGCGTCGCTGCTTTCGCAGCAAGTCTCGCACAAAGTGCTCCGAGTAGATCGTACGTTTCGCGAGCTTGCCTTCAGCTGAGTCTGCTCTCGTGCGCCCAAAGCCCGAGTCCCGGGTTCGAAACATAAAACACCTGCTCGCCCGAAATGCAGTTGTTGCCGTCTCGAAGATCGCGCGGGTTATAGTGCTCCAGCATCGCCGGCAATTCGCCATACTGATATCCAACACCCTCGATTTCAGCTTGGCTGAGATGTCCGGGACACCACCGGATGGCGAATCGTTCCTCCGATGAACCGTGTATGAGATGTGCCGCAGCGCCCAGATTGCTCGCGAGATCGCCATTCGCATCAACCGCCGCAAGCGCTGCCGGAGTGCCGCGGTATCCATATTTCCGAATCAGCGCATCGATGACGTTATCTTCGCCGAATGACTTCACTCCTGGAGCCAGGATGATTAACTCCGCACCGTCAGCCAGAGCCATGCGCGTCCGGTAGATTGCCTTATTCCCAAGCCAGGTGCTGTGAAACTCGCGCTCGTCGAGATAGACGACCGCCTTTTGTATCGGTTTGTCGACTCTTTCGAAATTCACCGTAGCACTCACGGCGGCGGCCTGATAAAAGCATTTCGCATCGTCGCCGATATAAAGCCCGCGGACAGCGAGACCTCCGTCCGACTTACGGCCAATCACTGTCAAGACGTAGACAATCGGGAGGTGGCTCAGAAAGTGTTCTGCAGCATAGTTCAGCACATTACGAACCGGGTTGTCCGCCCTCCCCATGATGCGCTCCATCCCGTACACGGCACCAAGATAATGACTGCGATTGATCCCGTCGGGGCCGCCTGTCCCAACCAAAATGTTTTTGTTGTAGTTGGCCATGCCGATCACCTCGTGAGGCACGACTTGGCCGATGGAAAGGATTAAATCGAATCCACCGTGCACCACCAGGCGATTAACTTGCACAGGCCACGAATAGCTGAGTTTGCCCTCAGACTGCTCGCGCACAAACTCGGCAGGCACTTCTCCCAGTGTTTCAACGTCGGCTCTCCAGTTGTGGACTCGAAAAAGATTAGTCGGAACGGCACCAAACATTCTGCTGATCTGGTCGGCCTGCATTGCCCTATGCGTACCGAGTGCCGGCAACACGGCCCGCAATCGGTCGCCGTAGTACTCCCACGCAAATCTCGTCAGATCGCCCGCGCGCGAGTGGACACGACTGTAATCGGGCGGCACAGCAAGCACCGAATTCCGATCTCCCAGCTTGGCCAGGCTCTGCAAGAGCAGATCTCGCAGTTGCTGTGGCGACAAATCAATTTCCGGGCCGCCGGTGCTGCAGTAAACACTCATGCGATAAAGTCCGCTGCTTACAACTCCCCTTAAAACCGGTACGCTTCCTTCACCAGCGAGTACGCGAGTTCGCCAGCAATCTGCATGGCCTCATCCTCCCCAAGCTGATGCTCCACAACAAGTCTAGCGAGATACGAGGCATCCATGCGGCGCGCAACGTCGTGCCTCGCGGGAATGGAGAAAAACGCCCGCGTATCGTCGTTGAATCCAACCGTATTGTAAAAACCTGCAGTCTCCGTCACGCTTCGACGGTACCGCATCATGCCTTCGGGGCTGTCATGAAACCACCATGGTGGCCCAAGCCGGAGACACGGATAGTGCCCCGCCAAAGGAGCAAGTTCCCGGCTGTACGTGGATTCGTCCAGTGTAAAAAGAATGATGGTGAGTCTCTTCTCGTTGCCGAACCGGTTGAGCAGTGGGCGCAATCCTTCCACATAATTCGTTGGCGTCGGGATATCCGCCCCCAAGTCCGGACCGTAGAGCTCGTAGAGCGGGTGGTTGTGATTGCGCGCGCTGCCGGGATGAATTTGCATGACCAAGCCGTCTTCCAAACTCATTCGTGCCATCTCCGTCAGCATTTGCGCTCGAAATAGCTCTCTCTGGGACGCATCGGCTTCCCCATTTCTGATTCTCGCGTAAAGCGCAGTTGCTTCGAACTCAGACAAATCGGCGGTCGCCGCCGTTGGGTGCCCGTGGTCCGTCGCCGTGCCGCCCAGGTGCTGAAAGCGCTCCCGAATCGTCTTTAACGCCGCAAGGTAGCCCTTCCACGAACCTGCGCCTTCTCCGCTCTTGTCGGCCAGAGTGTCGAGGTTCTTCAGAAAACCCGGATGATCAGGATCGACCACGGGATCCGGCCGCAACGTTGGTACAACGCGCCCTTTCCACTCCGAGTCTCCAATGGCTCTATGATGTTCGAGCGAATCGAGCGGAGAGTCGGTCGTGGCCAACACCTCTATGTTGAACCGCTCATAAAGAGTGCGTGGAAGAAACTCTGGCGACTGGAGCTTGGCGGAGATCGTGTCGAAATAAAGATCGGCGGTCGCCTCTCCCAGCGGTTCACTCAGGCCGAAGACTTCCTCAAATGTCTGGTCCAGCCAGATTCGAGTCGGAGTGCCACGAAATAGGTGATAGTTCGCGCCAAAAATCCGCCACACTTTGCGCGGATTTCGTCCATTGCGAACACCAATCTCCAGTTCTTCGAGCGAGACACCTTGGCTGTACAACATCCGGCAAATGTAGTGATCGGGTTGCACCAGGAGTTGCGCCGGGTCGGGAAAGGGTTGATTCAGAGCGAACCACTCGGCTTTCGTATGTCCGTGTGGACTCACAATAGGCAAATGACGCACGTGCTCGTACAAGATGCGGGCAACTTCGCGCGCGCTCCGCTCAGACGGAAACAGCCGATCTGGATGAATCAACATTGTTCAAACTATCGTTCTTAGAGCAAACTTCAGAGCCAAATGATTTATCAGGATACACGCCTCTCAGGTTTCACGGACGCGACGTCGATTCTCGAGCCGCATGGGTCTCAGACATGACTGCGATCCCGAAAATGTGGATGATAGAGGTCAAATAGGAGAGCAAAAGACGGAGGATGGATTGCATGGAGTATACGCGGCGCAGTCTGCTGGCGGGTCTCGGAGTCCTTGGAATCCACACCGCCATGCCTTCATTACTCGCGAAATCTGAGGATGCGTTTTTGAATCCACAAACCGAAGACCCGACAAACTGCCCGTTCCGGCTAGCCGTGATCAATGACGAGATCACTCAGGATTTCGAGAAAGCATGTCGGATTACTGCCAACGACTTCAAGCTTCGCTGGATCGAGCTGCGTTCCATGTGGGACAAGAACATCACGGAACTCACTTCAAAACAAATCGATGAGGCTCGCAAGATTCTGGAAGGGCACAAGCTGCAAGTCACCGACATCGCCAGTCCCCTGTTCAAAACAGACTGGCCGGGCGCCCCTCGATCGCCGAAGAGCGAGACTCGCGACCAGTTTCACGCCAATTTCGATGCCAATGCGCAAGACAAGCTCCTCGAGCACTGTATTTCACTGGCCAAGACTTTCCGAACCGACAGAATCCGATGTTTCGACTACTGGCGGCTCGATGATCCCAAACCCTATCGTGCTGCCATCAACGTCAAATTGCAGCAAGCCGCCGAGCGGTGCGCCAAAGACAACCTCATTCTCGTCCTTGAGAATGAAATGTCATGTAACACGGCTACCGGTGCAGAATCGGCCGCCCTCCTGCGCGCAATCCCTGACAAAAACTTCATGTTGAATTGGGATCCGGGGAACGCCGCTGCCCTTGACGGCACCGCGTATTCGGCGGGGTATTCCCTGCTGCCTAAAGAGCGCATCGGTCATTGCCACTGCAAAGATGTCGTACGCAAGCCAGATCATGGTTACGACTGGGCTCCGGTCGGCTCGGGCATCGTCGACTGGCCTGGGCAGTTGCAGGCCCTCAAGCGAGACGGCTTTCACTGTGGGCTGAGCCTCGAAACCCACTGGCGAGGAGCAGGGACGCCCGAAACCTCAACCCGGGTAAGCATGGACGGACTACGCACAGCCCTGTCCGCGGCCGGCATACACTGCTGACCTAAGCTCCAATCGGTCAATCGGCGAGAAGGGAAAAGCGAATGACGACTCGACGCGAATTTCTCGATGCGGCAGCAGTCGGCGCAGCAGGCTTAGCGCTCGCACCCACCGCAAAAAGCTATGCCCGCATTCTTGGATCGAACGACAAATTGAATTTCGCAGTCATCGGGTTGAATAGCCGCGGATATGCTCATCTGGCCAGCATTAAAGCGAACAAGAGTTCCGCGCGAATCTCTCACGTTTGCGATGTGGACAATGACATACTTCACAAATTCGCGGGAACCACAAAGCGGGAGATGGGCGAGTCGTCCATCGCAGAAAAAGATTTTCGTAAAGTTCTAGACTCCCACGACGTCGATGCCATCACAATCGCGACTCCCGACCACTGGCACACACCGATGGCGATTGCCGGGCTACAGGCCGGTAAGCATGTCTACCTCGAAAAGCCTTGCAGTCACAATCCCGCCGAAGGAGAAATGCTGGTCGAAGCGCAGCGAAAACATGGGAAGCTCGTTCAGCTCGGTACGCAGCAGCGCTCGTCTCCCCACACCATCGAGATCGTTCGAAAGATCCGCGAAGGCATCATCGGCCAGCCGTACTTCGCGAAAGCCTGGTACATCAATACCCGCAAATCAATCGGATACGGCAAGGGAGTTCCGGTGCCGGCACGATTGGACTGGGATCTCTGGCAAGGGCCAGCACCGCGTCGTCCGTACACCGACAATATTCATCCCTACAATTGGCATTGGTTTCGTACGTACGGCACGGGCGAGTCGCTGAACAACGGAACTCACGAGGTCGACGTGTGCCGCTGGGCGCTGGGCGTTGACTATCCGAATCGAGTCACCTCCGCCGGAGGACGATATCACTTCAAGGACGATTGGCAGTTTTACGATACCCTCGTGACCAGCTTTGAATACGATAGCGGTCTCATCGCATGGGAAGGAAAAAGTTGTCAGGGGATGAAGTACTACGATCGCGACCGGGGCTCCACCATCATCGGAACGACCGGCACAGTCCTGGTCGATCGCGACGGTTATGAGATTTACGATCTCGCCGGAAAGAAAATCAACGAATTCAAGGCCGCAGGCAAAACATCGTCGGCCGACTTGGTCGGTCGCGATTCGATGACCGACGCCCACTTCGCCAATTTCATCGCCGCCGTTCGTCAGCAAGAAAAGCTCAACGCTCCCATTTCAGATGGGAACATCAGCGTCACAATGCTGCATTTGTCGAACATCGCATGGGAAGTCAATCGAGAGCTTCAATTAAACCGCAGTGACGCCCACATCCAGGAAGATCCGACGGCAATGAAGCTGTGGAGCAGAGAATACGAAAAAGGCTGGGAACCAAAAATCTGATGCCCAGTTGCGTCTTTCGAGAACCTTTTCTCAGGATCAACAGGCGTCAAATCCCCGCTTAGGAAGATGAATGACCATTCGGATCGGCTTGATCGGCGGAGGAAACATCTCCGAGACACACGCCCGCGCTGCCACACAGATCGCGGGCGTAGAGATCGCGGCCATCTACGGAACCAATGCCACGAAGGTCGAGCACCTGAGCCGCCAGTACGGGGGAAAGCCCTTTCTGAACCTGGATGAGTTTTTATCTCACCGCCCCATGGACATGGTGATACTCGGAAGCCCGTCAGGCGCACACGCTTCCCAGGGTATCGAAGCGGTTCGTCGCGGCCTTCACGTGCTCACCGAAAAGCCAATGGACATCAGCACGACGCAAGCCGACGTATTAATTGAAGCTGCCGAGATATCCGGCAAGCAAGTCGGCGTGATTTTTCAGGACCGCCTGAAGCCCGAAATCCGCCAACTCAAGCAGTCAATTTGCGATGGTCATTTAGGGAAGATCACTCTGGTCGACGCCCGCGTAAAGTGGTACCGGCCTCCTGAGTATTACAGCAACTCACGATGGCGAGGCACTTTTGCCCTCGATGGCGGCGGGGCACTCATGAATCAAGGTGTCCACACCGTGGATCTGCTCCTGTGGCTTTTCGGAGACGTATCAAATGTCCAGGCCACCGTTCGAACCGTCCAACATGCAATCGAAGTCGAAGATACCGCAATAGCAATCCTGGAGTTTGCCAGCGGTCCTCTCTCTACGCTGCTTGCAACCACCGCGGCCTACCCCGGCTACCCGCGGCGCGTTGAGATAACCGGATCAGAAGGAACTGTGATACTGGAAGACGATCGCATCGCTGCCTCCAATCTTCGCACCTCGATAGAAAACACGCCGCACCATTCAATAAAAGACGAGGGCGCAGCCTCCCACGTGGTGAACGACGTTCGAGGACACAAGGCAATCCTCGAGGACTTCATTCATGCCATAGAACACAACGGAACACCGGCATGTGACGCACGCGAAGGGCGCAAGAGCATTGCCTTGATCGAGCGGATTTATCGCGCCGCCCGAAGCTTTACCGGCGGAGGCTCAGATTAGCATTCCCGCCACCGATCGACGGATCGCTCCAAATCACCACTCCTTGTGGGGAAACTACCGCTGGGTGATCTGCGCTCTCCTCTTGCTGGGAGTGACCAAAAACTACATGGACCGCCAGGTCCTCGGCGTTCTCAAGACTACTCTGCAACATGATCTGGGATGGAATGAAATTCAATACGCCAATCTGGTGACTGCCTTCCAGGGCGCCTATGCCCTTGGCATGCTCGCTGTGGGGTGGCTCGTCGATCGCCTGGGCGCAAAACTGGGCTATGCCCTCGCCATGATTTTCTGGAGTTTGGCTGCGATAGCTCACGCGGGATGTGCTTCTCTCACCAGTTTCTTGATTGCGAGGTCTGCCCTTGGCTTTTGGGAGGCAGGAGTTTTCCCTGCCAGCATCAAAGTGGTGGCCAACTGGTTTCCGAAAAAAGAGCGGGCCCTTGCTACCGGCATCTTCAACGCTGGAACCAGCGCCGGAGCCATGGCCACTCCACTGCTGGTCCCGTGGATTACTTTACGCTGGGGATGGCGCTGGGCATTCGTGGGAACTGGAGCCCTCGGAATTGTGTGGCTAATGCTGTGGCTGATTTTCTATGGCAAGCCCGAGGAAGAATCTCGCGTCTCGCAAGAAGAGCTTGCTTACATTCGCAGCGATCGTCAAGAACCACTCCCAGCGATTCGCTGGAGTCAGCTTCTTCCCCTCCGTCAAACGTGGGCATTCGTGATCGGCAAATTCATGCTGGATCCCATCTGGTGGTTTTATCTGTTCTGGGTCCCTGATTTTCTTCAGCGCAAGCACGGATTGGCATTAGCACAAATCGGACTGCCCCTGATCACCATTTATCTGATTTCTGACGTGGGCAGCATCGGTGGCGGGTGGATCTCTTCAACTCTCATTCATCGTGGCACCAGCGTCAACTTCGCCAGAAAGCTTGCGATGTTGATCTGTGCCCTGATCGTGATTCCCATCGTCTTCGCGTGCAACGCTCGAGAATCTATGGGCTGCTGTAATACTGATCGGAATGGCTGCCGCGGGCCATCAGGGATTCTCCGCCAACCTTTTCACGATGACCTCTGACCTCTTTCCGGCTCAAGCAGTGGCCTCGGTGGTAGGCATCGGCGGTATGGCGGGCGCCCTCGGCGGCATGTTCGTAGCCAAGCTGGTCGGATATATTCTCCAACGAAGCGGCAGCTATCGGATACCCTTCCTGATCGCGGGCTCGTCTTACCTGGTAGCGGTCGGAATCATTCACCTGTTGACACCTCGGCTGAAGCCCGCGAAACTCTCGGCGGACGACTGCGTCGAGTAGCCAGGGCGCCTCGCAGTTCACCCTGGGGAGATGCGGCCATTTTCGAGCTTCTAACTTCGGTTGTCAGGCCGCTGCCTGAGACTCTATGCCCCAGTTTCCTAGCCGCTGCTTCATGAGGACAAAGCATTCACACGCCCCGCTCTCTAGTCTTCCGAGGTCCATGATCGTGATTCTTCCTCGCGCACAGGAGATGATACCGGCTTTTTGCAGCATGCCTGCAGCCACGGTCACGCTAGATCTACGCGTGCCCAGCAACTGTCCAAGAACATCTTGCGTGACTGGAAGGTCCATCGAGCTAAGCAATTCACGACCCATCAACAGCCATCGTGCCAGCCGCTGTTCCACCTCATGCAGGGCATTGCAGGCCGCAAGCTGCATCGACTGCACCATGAGCCGCTGCGCGTAGCGATGCAATGCCAGATTCAGCTGCGGACACCGTGGCAGCATTTCTTGGAGACTGGTCGCATCGATGCGTTGCGCTGTGCCGTCGGCCTGCGATTGGATACGGTGAGGACTGATCGCCAAACCATCGATGACCGGCAGCCCGGCATATCCACCACCCCCAATTGCCGCCACTTCGACATTCTTTCCGGAGATCTGCACATTTAGAACCGACAAGAGCCCGTTCTCGATAAAGTAGACGTGCTGGATAACCTCGTCGGATTCGTGCAATATTTGACGCGCCATCAGTCGGTGGAACTCAAGTTTCGGGCGCAACAAGGCGAGTTCAGCGCGGGGGAGGGAAGCAAGAATCCCTTGTGCAAAACCTCGATTTCCGATCACCGAACTCAAGGGCTCGAGAGCGGCTTGGCCGTCATTAATGAATGTATCCATGGTCGACAAACTCCTCCATTCGATATCAAGGAATTTCTAACAAAGAACGGGAAGGGTAAGACGAGATCCCTGACGACCCGGGAAATCAAGATCAGAAAAAACGGGACGCTCTGCTCTTTTCCGATCAATCCCCAGGAACGAGACAACGCCAGGAAATGTGGCAATGCTGAAGTGGCAAGTTCCACTGGAAAACGACAACCAACGCGACTGATAGTAAGTGTACAACGCGCGTTTTCGTGGCACAACTAAGGGTGAGGAGATAGTCGGAGCTCGGAAAATCGATATACTTTTTGAACAAACATGAAGGACCCGAAGGTGACCGCTCTTGTCGAAAATGCTCTTAGTCCGGCGCGCTGACCCTAAGTCGTCAAAACTCAACAACCACGGGCATTTCCGGAGCCCCGCCTTGCTCGCCGACTATGTTCTCTGCTAAGGAAGCTGTCCTCTTGGCCAAGTCATCGTTTCGATTTCGTACATTACTTAGTACCATCGCATACATTCGAGCGCGCGATCTGGTCTGCTTCATTTTTTTCGCCTGCATGGCCTGCTCTGCCGCGCAGACTCGAACGGTCAAGGGAACTGTTCGTGACATAGGCGGCGAGGTGATCGTTGGCGCCGACGTAATCCTCACTCAGCACGGCAGTCGAAAGTCGACTCAAACAGACGACACTGGCCAGTTCTCTTTTTCCACCGTCGACGAGAACGTTGCGACCCTCACCATCAGTGCGCGAGGATTTCTTCCCCAACTGAAAACCATCGACCCTGCACGCGATCCATCGGATCGGTTGCAGGTAACATTGCGTCCGTCAGTCGCATCGGAACAAGTGATCGTCTCAGCATCGCGAAGTCCCATCCGCCTGCCTGAAACGCCGGGCAGTTCCGTCTTCCTCTCGCATATCACTCTTGACGGTACACCCGCGCTCCGCGTGGACGACGCGCTACGCCAAGTTCCCGGATTTTCGTTGCTGAGGCGCTCGACAAGCCGCACCGCCAATCCAACTACCCAGGGAGTCTCTCTGCGGGGCGTGGGAGGAAGCGGCGCCAGTCGAGCATCGGTGCTTGCGGATGCCATTCCTCTCACTGACCCCTTCGGTGGCTGGGTGTACTGGAATCGCATTCCTAGAACCGCCGTGGAATCTATCGAAGTCATGCGAGGTGGCGGTTCAAATCTCTATGGAAGTTCTGCGCTTGGAGGAGTGGTTCAACTCATCACGCGAACTCCACAGGACCCGGCGTTATCTCTCGAGGCCTCTTATGGAAACGAGCGGTCTGCTGAACTATCGCTCTGGGCCGGGACCCGTTGGCGACAGTGGGACTATTCCGTTGCAACCGAACTGTTTCACACCGACGGATTCGTGCTGGTCCCGTCATCGGCTCGCGGCGGCGTCGATACTGCAGCGAACTCACAAGATGCTTCCCTTTACGCAACCGTCGGTCACTCCGTCGGATCGCACGGAAGAATCTTCGGGCGAGGCAACTTCTTCACGGAGTCCCGCGATAACGGAACCCAACTCCAAACCAACAGCACGCGGATCGGGGAAGGAATGCTGGCCTTCGACACTCAATTAGGCACGACCGACTCTCTCATGCTGCGCGTCTTTGGGGATGCTGGTTCCTACAACCAGATATTCTCGTCCATCGCACCTGACCGAGACAGCGAAGCTCTTGTCGACCTGCAACATGTACCTGAGCAGGTCGTCGGCGCAACGGCGCAGTGGATTCACAGTTTGAACGCCAGCAACACTCTGGTCGCGGGCGTCGACTTCAGCCAGGTCATAGGCTTCAGTAATGAAGCATTGTTCTCTGGGCCCAACCAGGCCCGCGACAGCGGTGGACGACAATGGCGGATCGGGTGGTTTGGCGAGGATATTTTTCACCGTGGTAGCTGGAACGTCGTCCTCGGCGCACGGGTCGACCATTATAAAAACTACCGTGGAAGCGTTCTCACGATTCCAAATTCCAGTTCGCCTACTGTGACTCAATATCCTCCAGTATCCGACCTCGCCCTGAGTCCGCGTCTTTCCGTGCTTCGCTCGCTCGGCGATCGTTTGGCAGTGACGGCTTCGATCTATCGCGCGTTCCGGGCGCCCACGCTGAACGAACTTTACCGCACGTTTCGAGTCGGCAACGTGTCCACCCTCAACAATCCATCGCTCTCCGCAGAACGTCTGACAGGTGCTGAGGCCGGAACTCGGATCGCCCTCTTGGATCAGCGTCTGCATCTCCGTGGAACCTATTTCTGGAGTGACGTCATTGACCCGATCACCAATGTGACTTTGTCCTCGACTCCGATACTGACTACCCGTCAACGGCAGAATCTGGGAAGAACTCGCTCGCGCGGCTTGGAACTTGACGGCGTACTCCGCCTGAATTCCGAACTGCAGGCGTACGCGGGCTACACATTTACCGGGACCACCGTGCTCCAATATCCCGGCAATCCGGGAGGAATCGACCTCGTTGGACGGGACGTGCCGCAGGTACCGCGCCATGGGCTCACGTGGGGACTTTTCTATACCGGCTTTTCGCGCTGGTCCCTATCAGTCTCTGGACGATTCGTCGGGCAACAGTACGACGACGACCAAAACCAATTCGTTCTGCACCGCTTCTACACCACCGACTTCCAGGTTGGACGTGCCATTCGCGAGCGTGTAGAGTTCTTCTTTGCAGCGGAGAATTTCCTCAATCAACGATACGAGACCGCTCGAACACCAACTGTCAATCTTGGCCCCCCGGCGTTATTCCGAGTCGGCATCCGCGTGAACCTGCCGTCGAAACCAGCCATCGGTCACGCCGCCCCGTAGCCACCTCGGCGGCGTATTTCAGCAACCCTTTATTTTTATGGAATGACCGGAAGCACGAGCACGGATGGATGTTGCTCGTCGTGCAGAATCGTATTGTGCGCCGCCACGAAGTTGCGAGCAAATTTGATGTCCGCGCCGGTGTTGAAATTCCGGTCAAAACGCGGGTAATTGCTGCTCGATATCTCTAAACGAAGCGAGTGGCCATGTAGAAATAGATTGCTTGTTCCCCAAAGATCCAAAGAAATCTTGTAAACCTGGCCCGGATTCATCATCGTCGCATACTCCTGCGAATCGCGATAGCGCATGCGCAGGATGCCCTCCGTTAAATTCGTCGCGAATCCATCGGGGGCTACATCCACGAGTTTCGCAGTGAAATCGGTATCCACTGCCGACGATTTCACGAACAGTTCTGCGGTAACCGGTCCTGTGACCTCCAGATCATTCGACAGCGGACCAGTTGAGTAGACGAGCACATCATCGCGGTTTTCCACCGAACGCTGGTCGCGAGGCCCGGGCTCCATGTGCTCCATATCGCAGCACAGCGGTCCCCCGACAGTCGGCGCTGGATTGCCGGGATCGTAGGCGTAACCATCCGCAGCTTCTGACTTCGGAGCCGTAATGTTGAGCGTTCCATCTCCGCGGAGAGAATTCGCTTTACCAGAGGAATGCAGAAAATATTTCGTGTATTTCACTTGTGGAGGTGGCCAGTCATCGTGCTGCCGATACTCATTCGCGCCCATGAGGAACAGCTTCACGGGCTTGTCAGTCGCGAATTCATTCTGAATGCCTTTGCACTGAAAGTCGTACCAATCCAGGATAACCTCGATGTACGGATTCTCGAGTGCGTGCACGCCAAAGTCCACGTCTCCAATGCGACGCCCGAAGCCCGCATGCCCCCCGATCTGCATGAGCAAATGCTGCTGCGTGCGCGCCTTTTCGGTGGCGCCATGCGCCTTCGCACCTATGTAGTTGCGAAGAGTGCCGGCACTGAAAATGTCATACCAGCCTCCAACCTGCAGCATCGGAACAGTGATCTTCGAGAAATTCTCTTCGATCGACCACTGCTTCCAGTAGGCGTCGTAGTCGGGATGGGCCAACCAGTCCAGGTAATAGGGCGCGATTGCGGCTGTCAATTTGTCGTCGGCCGGCAGTTGCCCGAAGTTGAAAACCGGATAATTTGCCAGCGGCACAGTAGGAACACCAACCAGAGCATTCGTATTCTGATGAATCAAGCGTTCCAGCGTGTTCTGCGCAAGCTGCGATGTCCAGTTCTGGTTGAACCACTGTTCGAAAGCGCCTCCCTGGTACGTCCAATTCTCGCGATAGTTGCTACCTGTAACGTCGGGCGCAATCGCAACCAGATGAGGCGGTTGCGCGATGGCGGCCTGCATTTGGGTCGCGCCTACGTATGACGCCCCGATCATGCCGACCTTGCCATTGGAGTAAGGCAGCGTGGCGGCCCATTCAACCGTATCGAATCCGTCGGCTTGCTCATGTCGAAACGGATACCACTCGCCTTCAGAGGTGTAGCGGCCGCGAACGTCCTGAATAATCACCACGTACCCGCGCTGCACCATCCTGTATGTAGGCCCAACCGCCCAGTTCACGCTCTTGTCATAAGGCGTCCGCATCAAAATGACAGGTAGCTTGTCCGCAGACTTGGGACGGTAGATATCGGCGTACAGCACCACGCCGTCGCGAGTCGTCATTGGGACATCATGTTGAGTGATGACTTCAACAGCCGCCGACGGCACCGCCGCTTGCGCCCAGGCCGCTCGCGGGTTCCAGATGGAAGCAGCACATAAAATAAACTGAAGAGCAAGTGAGCAGCGTGAACCAATTCGAACTGGTCTCATCCGTAGAAAGGCTCCTACCCGACAGCGGTTAGAAACAAGGATCCGCAGGTGGTGCGCCATTATTTTTCATTTCGGCGGGCGATGCAAGAAAACTGCGATAAATACTTCGCCAGCGACGACGAAGACTCCTCATCTTCCCCTTCAACCGATTCCAACCACTGCTCAAAAATGACCCGGCAAGCTACAAGTGCAAGCTTGTGGCTTGATTTCGTGGGCTGAAGACCCGATCACAAGGCAAAAAAAGCCGCCCGCAAAAAGCGGGCGGCCTTTCCGCGACTCTCAAAACAACCTGAGTCCGGTCAAACCCACTGTCACCGTGGATGGTTCCGTGTCGGTGATGTTGAGTGTGGCCGTCCCCATGGTGAGGGGTGACGGTCCGCGGAACCGTACGCCGATCCGGCAACTCGCACCCGGTGCCAAACCGCCTGCCGGGCAGTTGTTGCTGGCGATCTGGAACGTGACGCCGTTGGTTGTGCCCGTGATGCTTGCCGTAATCGCACCAGTGGAGCCGGATCCCGCCGGGCCAACGTTCGTCAGCGTAACGTTCTGCACCGCGCTGAAGCCCGAACCCACCGTCAGGAAAGTCAGGCTTCCGGGTGATCTCGACAGCTTGCTTCCGGAACCGGTCAAGCTGACGACGCGGTCCGCTGCCGCATCCGGGCTGGCATCATTCGAGTTCACCGTCATCGTGCCGGTGAACGATCCCGATGCGGTCGGATGGAACGTCACGTAGATCCGGCAGGTAGAGCCGACGGCCAACGTACTGCCGCAATTCTGGCTCAGGCCCAAGCCAGTCGCTCGCGCGAATGGACCGCTGAACGATGCGCTGATACCGGTCAGCGACGCGCTTCCTGTGCTGCTGACCGTCACGAATTGCGTGGCACTAGTCGTGTTGATCGCGACGCCTCCGAATGCGAGAGACGAAGGATCGACATCCAGATCGGCGGCCTCGGCCTTCACGAACTCGACCGCACCGATATCCGGCTCGGAGCCTTGCGGCCTCGGGTTACCGAAGTAGTCGTGATTCGGAGCGACCGAATCATCGGCTTTATCGATAGCCGCCGAAGTCGACGTGAGCGAGTAGTTCCCCAACGTGGCGCCCGACAAATCGCTCAGCGTCAGCGGACCGTAACTCAGGTTGATCCAGTTGTTGCCTTCGTCCACCGTGGCGGCTGGCGTCAGGTTGAACACGGGGCTAGGTAGAGTGGCGTCGGAGACCCCTGGGGGAACCTGGAATCCGAAGCCACCGTTCTCAGGCGGAACTCGCGAGCCGTTGCAGTACTGGCGAACGACGCCCGGAGCGCCCGGGGCGAGGTTTCCGTTTCCGCTGTACCCACCATTCAGCGTGGTGAGAATGGAGTTCAGCGGTTTGAGTGTGAGACCAGAGCTGTGATCCAGCGGGCCCGTGTCGCCACGGACGCCGATGTCCCAGTACTGGACGCCGGCGCCACCATTCGCTCCAGCCGTCTGGCACTGACCGGTCGACGCCTGGTTCAGCACTGGCCGTAACGTGACCAGGTGCTGCTGGTTCGTCAAGCCTCCACCGAAGTCGCCCACAGTGATGTTGAAGTAGCGGTTCTGCCAGAACATGTTGTTCTTCAACAACGGGTACGACACCAGGCGGCACTCTGCGTTGGTCGCATTGCTGCCGGCGAAGTGACCCGCCGGGCACGTGATGCTTGCAGGCAACGAAGCTGTCAGATTCGACGTGTTTCGGATTGCCACGAAGCCCGCCGGTTGATAGGTCGACGCTGTACAACCAGCATTGCACAATGGATCCCCCGAAGGCGGAATACTGGCCTGCGGAGCGCCAAGCGTGTTGAACAGCACGCCCGAAGATGCGGTTGTGTCATTGGACGCGACTGTATTGTTGATGAAGTTAGTGTTCAGCGAATCCTGCAGCGAAACGCCACCACCATCCCAGCCCGCTACGTTGTTGGCGATAATGTTGTTGGTAACGTTGACGCTGTACCAGTTGTTGGGACTGTTCGGGAAGCGCGACACCTCAGCACCGTTGACAGCCTGCAGGCGCAATCCGCCGCCGCTGCCGCTCTCGGCGCTGTTGCCCTGGATCAGGTTGGCGTCGATGTTCAGCCCAGGGCCAACCCCGTCGCTTAGCGCTGGCGGGCAATCGATGTCGGTCGTAGTGCCGCATTCGACAGCAACGCCGTTCACGATTGTCACACCGTCGGGAGCCGCGCCCATCACCAGAATTCCGCCGCCGTTGGTGGGAATCGTCGGGTTGAAGCTCTGGTTAAAGATGACCGCGTTGTGCGAGATGTCGCCGTTGTAGCTGAGACCGAGGTGAACCACGCCACCGCCGTCACCCGTGCTCAGGTTGCCGCACACCCAGTTGTTGTTGAAGTGGTAGTAGTCCGAGCCGGTGCAGAACGTCACGCCACCGCCGCCGGCCGGGGTCGCCGAGAACAACTCGTCACCAAGGGAGGCGTTCTGGGTGATCGAATTGTTGTGCACGTTCGTGTTGGTCTGCAGCAAGTATGGAAGCTGCGTGCCATCCGGAGTTCCACGCGGAACCGCACGTGGAGGATTATTGGTATCTGCGAAATCAGCCGTGCCGGTGATGATCGGCTCCGGGAACTCGCCCAGGCCGATCGTGATGCCGCCGGAGATGGTTCCAGCATTCGCAAAGACACGGTTGTTGGAAACCTCTAGATAGTGGTTCCAGCCGTGCGCGAAGATGCCGCCACCGCCTTGAGAGCTGTTCGTGATGGTAATGCCGTCGATACGCGACGGGTTGCAGAGGAAGTTCGCTGGGAAGTCACGGCAATCGCGCGTGTTGTTCTGCAACGCAACTGTCCCGTCTGGGAAGGCCGCTTCCGCACCGGTTCCGAACGCATCGGAGCCAGAGGGATACCGCACACCCTTGCCGAGGACCGTGATGCCTGCGCCTTCGTAGGCTCCCAACAGCGTGGGCTCCTGCAGAAGTTCAGCCAGGTTGCCATTCAGCGTGGTATCCCAACCGACTATGCCTTCCAGCGGAATGCGATCGACTTGCAGACGCATGCTGGCCGGGCAACTTCCGTCAGGATTCTGGTTCGTGATGGGCTGGCCATTCTGCGCCAGACCGAACAAACAGACCGCTTGCTTTCTCCAAGGGTCCATCTTCCCTGACGGATGAGCGTTCGCGTTGATAGTGACGGAGGCCGCGCCGACGCCTTGCAGGCGAACGGGCTTCCACATCAGAACCACTTCGTAGTAGGTGCCCGGGCCCAGGATGATGAGGTCCCCAGGATCCGCGCTGTCGATTGCAGCTTGAACGGCGTTGTTCGCAGCATTTTCTCCGTTGATGTACTTCGGAGGCTTGCCCGCGACCGTAACCGTAACCGCGTCAATCGATTTCTTGCCGTTGCCCGCGGTGATGACCAGCTGTCCGCAACGCGCCGAGTTGCCCAGGCTCGACGGAGTCGTCCGTTGGGGAATAGTGCAGGTCGACTGCGACGAACTGAAGCTCGGCACGCTGATCTTGATCTGGCTGTCGCTCCAAGACGTGATGGTCGCGGAAACTCCAGCGATCGTGACTTTCGACACCGTATTGCAGGCTGCGTTTCCGGCAGTGGGACCGGTACAACGTGTCCCGAAGCCGTAGTGGCGCGTAACGAATTTCTGGTTGAATGGCGCCGTTGTAGCTTGCGGGCCCGAGTATGAATTGTTCGGAACCTGCATGCCGGCCGTGCCAGTCGGAGCCAAAGCATTGATTGTGAGCGTGTGGCCAGCCGCGCTAACCCACGGTCCAGCACCGCCGCCGTTCGAATCGCCGATCACGCTGGCAACCGCCGGCGTCGCATCCGGGTAAGCGCAATCCACCGGATCGTAGCCTTCTGCGAAGCCAGCTGTCGGGATGACCGGAGTATCCATGTACGCAGTCTGCCCGGGCATAAACGACCACTCGTAGCAGAACTGGCTGTAGCTGGGGTTATAAAGGGGATCCGTGATCATGGTGCCATTCGGACCCGGAATCGGACCCGGATCGTTCATGCACGTCACCATCACCTGCGGCGCGTAGCCCGTCGGGTTGGGCGGGTTCACTTCCCAGGTCGAGTAGGTGAGGCCATCAAAGAAGCCCCACTGATCGCTGTAGGTCCGAGAGATCTCCACGCCGTTGAAGTCCTTGTAAGAGACAGGGAGATTCGGCACGGAGAATTTTTCACCGAACGCCGGCGCAAACGGATCGAACTCAGATGCGAAGTCATCCGTGATGATGCCGGTGTAGTGAGCCGAAACGTGAGTCGAGCTGAAGACATAGAACTTCGCCAGCACCGACATCTGGTCTTCGAGCGTCACTTCTTTGCGATCGCAAAGATTACGCGTGGCTCCCGCGAACGGCGAAACTTCGCTCGATCCCGGGAACAGGCTGATGAAATCGGGAACCACGCGCGCCTGGCCGACGCAAGGCCAGAACTGCTCGACGCTGCCCGTATCACCCTCTCGCCGCGGTTGCACGCCAAGATCAGTCGTCGAGTTCTGGGGATTGTTGGGGTTGTAGGCGCCGCCAACGGCCGCCTGGTCAGGCAGGATGAAGATGCTGCCTAATCCGCCAAACTGCTGCACAGCGGGCGCTATGTAGTTGTCGCCGATGAGGATGTTCTTGTCTTCTTCTTTAACCAGTTCGTAGTTCGGAGGGACAACCACTTCGACTACGTACTTCCCTGCTGGCAACATCGGCAGGCCGCCATAATAAGGATCAGCAGAGTCGGGATCCGGAACGCAGATCGTGCAATTGGTTCCCGTCGGCTTGCCCGTCTGGGCATTGCGGCCGATCACGCTCGGGAACTGGTACATGCCGTCATAAGGAGCAGGCTGCACCTGGTTGAAGGAGTGCATACCGTCATAGCACTTGAATTGGCCGTTGTTCGGGAGCGCAACCGTGGGGTTGAGCCACTGCGTGCCTCCAGCCAGCGTGAAGAAGAACGGGCTGGTGGCATCCTGTCCCGGGCAGTTCATGTTCGGAAGCCCGTCTGCACGGAAGCCCTGCGCCCAATCGTCCCAGCTGCTGGTGTAGGTGTAGTCCACCAGCTTCAGGCTGCCGGTTCCGTCCGGAGCTGTGCCCTTCTGGTAGAGGTTGATCCTCACATTCGGGACCATCGGTTCCCAGCTCAGTTGTAACAAGAGAGCCGGATCATCAAAGGGACGCGTCGAAGCGTAAATGACGTGTCCTTTGATGCCGCCGTTCTCATGCTCAGCAAATGGAGCCTTGCCGAATTCAATGAACTCGTAGTTGCCGATGAATCCTTGCCACGCTTCGCTCGTCACCCACGGGGGATCAATGCGGCCGGTTGAAGGGGAAGCCGCGCTGCTGCCCGGACCGTTCGCGACCGAGAAGCCGTTGCAGTCGGCGTTGTCGCAATAGACCGCGCCCGGGAAACGCAGGTTTTGTGGAAGGTGGTTGGTTTCCAGCGTATTCGCAAGATGTGAAGCGATACCCGAAGTCCCACCACCCGCTGTGCCATCGGCCGGTCCACCCGCGTCATACACCGCGTGCACACCAGTCTGCTTGTAACGAGTCGTATCAGCTTCCAGCACGAGCCAGTTGAAGAACGGGAAGATTTCATTGAAGCCTGCGAACCCGTTCAGGTCGGTATTGTTGAAGTTCGAGTAGCTACCGTCACGGAATCGGACGTTGGTCGGAACCAGAGGCAAGCCCGGTTCCACGGGATTGCCCGATCCGTCCACGTTCGACACGCCATCGTGATACCCTGCACTCCCTGGACCTGAGCCGACGTCTAGGAATGTGCGGGTGGCCAGGTTGGTGCGCCACTGCTGCATCGGGACATCTCCCATGTCGAAAGCTTTTCCTCCGACTACGGCCACGGGGAACGAGAGACCATCCACCAGCAGGTCGTTCCACTGATCGAAGACCGTTATGCGCCACGATCCATCCGGAACATTGCTGAAGTGAAAGTTGCCTTCGGAATCACAAGTCGTGAAGTCGAAGTCTTCCGCATCCGGATCTCCCAGGCTCACGTAGCACTGGGTATAGCTGTTGGCGTCGTAAGAGCCGCTGCTGTACAGGCGCTCATCGGGCGAGCGACTGATGCGCACCGTGGTTACCTTGCCAGTGATCGAATTGGCGGTGCTGCAAGGCGACACGCAACCAGCGTTCACGCCATGCTTGCGAGACTTGATGATTGCCGGACTGGCGAAACCAATCATTACGTGGAAGCCGGCCGGGCCAAACTCCTGGAAGTACGCCGGTTCTCCTGACTTGATGAACGCCTCGTGCGGCTTCGTGCCGTCAAGCGTATTGGTTTGGAGCCACTCTTCCCCACGCGCGATCCGATCCGCTCCGGGCGTAGCAATCACCTCGTACAGCCCCGGGTACAGGTTGACGATGAGCGCCTGTCCCGCGAGAGGAGAAAGCGTCGTGCCGTTCGATTCGTACTTCGGACAAGTCACGATCATTCCGACCAAGCCGTCCTTGGACTTGGTGATCGGACATGCATCGTTGCCAGTGACCGGATCGATACGTCCCGCGAGGCTGTTCGACAACGGCATGTTGAACATGTCGTAAGTTGGCTGGCCGGTGGAATCACCGAATCCGCCTGCCTGGTCGTTCAACGTAATGGCGAAGCCGCCCAGACCAGGTTCATTGGTAGCAAGTACGTCAACGCCGCCGCCGGCGTCGTTTTCGCCGTTCAGCGGCCAGTCATCTTCGAACACGAACACCGCGATCTGCGATGTCTGTTTCGGCGTTGGCTCCAGATTTACGGTCACCGAGGTTTGTCCCGGTGCGATGGGCGCACCACCCATGTCGTGTCCGCAAACTGCATCCGGATCCGTTCCGCAGGTCGAGGGATCTCCCGTGAAACCTGCGTTGAACGGATCAGCGGCATCCCCAGGAAGGATCGATAGGTAGTACGCCTTCGTCGGATCGAGATGTACATGGCTGGGGTCGAGTGCGATCTGCTGCGTCGCGTCAGTACGGCAAACGCCGTTGCCCACGTCGCAGACTGCCCCGGTGTGCGTGCCGGTGTTTGGATCAAGGACCGTTTGTCCGGACTCGCACGCCGTGGTTCCCACGCAGCCCGACGCCACTACTGGCATGTAGCTGGTGTGGAAGTTTGTGCCCAGGCTCGGAACGTTGGTCCCACTATTGACCTGGGTCGTCGGATCAATTCGGAAGGTACGGTCTTCTTCAATGATCCAGCGATAGTCGGAGATCACGCCATGCGGGGAGCGCGCGTCCTGAATCTTAACGACCAGATTCGTGGGGGGCGGGAAAGTCAACGTGACTGTTGCTGCCGACGCGCTCACGGTTCCCTGCGAGTTCTTCGCCTTGTACGTGAAGGTGTAAGTCCCGGGAGACGTAGCCGTCGCTGTAAAGGACCCATCTGTTCCAGCCACGACGTGCAGCGCCGAAGCGTTGCTTCCGGTCGGAGCAATCGATGTGGTATCGACCGTCAGGGGATAGCCTGCGCCGTCTGAGTCGTTGGCGAGAACGCCCGGCCCCTTCACTTCAATCTTGGTGGCGATGTTGCTCGCGTAAGCGTCGGGGTTGACCGTGATGCCTCCCGCTCCTTCAATTGCTGCGGGTGAAATCTGGACAGTCGCGATCAAACCACTGGAGCATGTTGCACCGCTGACGGTTCCATTCGCACAGTAAGTGAAGCTGTCAGTGGTTGTACCGGAGTTTGGCACGTAGGTGAAAGTGCCGTTGGCGCTGAGAGTCAGCGTCCCGGATGTTGGAGCCGCCATCACTGTCACGCCATATACGGCCGTGTCATTCGCGACTACGCCCTTCGCTGGATCGGATACCGCGAGTGTTTTTCCGGGAACCAGCGAATAGGTATCGTTTTGAACGGCGGGCGTGGCACCTGTCGGCAGCGCACCGTTTCCTACTCTGAGGTAAGCCAACATGCCGCCGTCTCGCTGGTTGTTCGTCGAAAGGCTCAGTTGCCGATCGAAGATCGCGTAGGCAGCATCCTTGAACGTTGTGGGCAGCGTCGCCGCATTGGCCGCCGGTTTCACGATGACGTCATACGTCTTGCCGGCGGGAAGGAAAACCTCGTTCTGTTGGCGTGCGTTTCCGGGAAGCGGGTTGCCATCTTCCGCAACCAGTGACAAGTCCAGGCCGACGACCGACGGCACGTGCATGCGCAGACCCGCATTCACCAGGCGTAACAGAACATTGCCAGTAGTCGCTGCACTCAGCACCGAATACGACGATGCGCCAACGTTGCTCTTGTCGAACGACACACCGTTGATCATGTAGTAGCGAGGATCGTAGTTCACCGCCGGGGGATAGCAGGTATGAGCGGCGCCACAACCCGACGGGCCACCAACCCATAGAGTGGTCTCAGCCGTGGAGCCGATCGTCCCGCTGCACGGTCCGCTTACGGACGCGCATCCGGCAACCGCCTCTTCAAACAACTCGACCGCCTGATTTTGAACGAGGTCAATCTCGCTGAGTAACACTGACACATCGACGTCGTACTTGACGTTCGGATATGCAGCGTTGGTAGCGCTTGCATCGATCACGCGCAGCACGCCGTATAGTCCCATCGGACCCTGGATCGAAGGATGCGTGCCAGACTCGATCAGGTACGTGCCTGGCTTCAAGTTGTTCCATGCAGGAAGCGCCGTCCCGGAATTTCCGGATGCCACCTCCGTGCCGAACGAACGAATGCGCGGACCCTGATTCGGCGGTGTAAATGTCGGGTCGCCGGCCGCCGGTGGATTCGAGCCCGCGATCGGCCACTGCGCCGTCTGCGTGCTGTGCGGAAAATTCGAGGCCGGGTCCGTGGTGCCGCCATTCCCCAGGCCCCCACCCAACTGGCCGACGATCATTAGCGAAGTCGGCACCGGAAGTCCGTTCGCCAGCGTAATCGTCAGGTTCGTGCCGCTCGTCACCGTAATCATGGGCGGCTGCCACGAGGTTCCGCTCTGCGCCAGGAACGCTCCCGACGCGTCCGTCTTAAGCGAGGTGCAGCTCGCATTGACTGGAGCGGTGGCAGAACTGCAGAACAAGCCCCACATGGGAACGACCTGGCCATCGGGGAGAGTCAAAGTCGTGCGCTGCGCCGACAAGCTGACCGATTGTGCAGAACAAAGATTCGCCAAGAGGAGGAGACTGGCAATCGCCAGTACTGCTGTCTTCACACTTGTCTTGAGATAGTTGGATTGCATCGCTTGTCTCCTCGGTAATTAATTCGACTCGTTGATAACGAAGGCCCGCGGATCGACGAGCATCATCATCATCATTCCGCCCGGAAAGATGTTGTTGGTAGTGATCTCGCGCTCGTTGTGCGAGTGCCACATGAAGGCGAAGCCCGCTTCGGAGCCCGGATCGTTGCCCACGGTTCCTGAGGGAGGAATTGGAGTAGAAGCAACCGCGCGGCTGGTTGCGTCCGGTCCCAGATACGGACTGCCGCCATACCACGGACCATCGGCGAGAATCGTTGGGTCGGGGAGTGTAACCGGACCACCGCTGCCTACATCGCCGAAGGGGTTCTTTTCGAGGGCCCTCATGTGATCCGGGCACCACTCGTAGTAGTTCGGCGCCCCGGCATTCGACGTGTAATAGCCATTTGCATCCGGAATGCACGGCGGATTGTTCGCGGCGTTATGACCGTAGACGTCCCAGTTCAGACCTTTGCCGGTCCAATAGAAGATTCCATCAATGGATTGACCAGGCGTTGTTGTTGTCGTGAACAGCAGCGGACCGCCTGGTTTGGTCGCATCATTCGGGCTCACGATCAGGTGGCCGTCCCGCGCCAGCACGCGCACGTGATTTCCGTGCTCGTGGAACGGATGCTGCCAGCGGCCTTGTCCGATGATCCGAAGCAGTACCAATTCGCCTGGGTGCATGTGCGGATTACCGTTGTAGGGCTGGTGCGGATACTGAACGGCATAGTTTCCGTCCATGTCGTCTGGCATCGACCGGCCGTTGATCATGAAGTACGCCGGGTGGTACGGCTCAGTGACGACGTCCATGCACCCGCTCGTTACGCCCGCAGGACACGTCTTCGCTGCTTGCTCTTCTGCCTGACGGTGAATCTTGGGATCAATCTCAGAGAACTGGAACAGGTACTCGCGGTCATAGCAGCTGCCCGCAAGGTCATACGCGGCGCCGTTGGCGCTCAACCGATAGTCGTTCTCTGTGTTGGCGCCTTCTGCCGCCAAATTGGCATTCGGGCAACTTGGAAAGTTCGGATTCGACGAACTGGGCAGAACGATGACCGCACCGTACATGCCCATCTCCACCTGCAAATCGCCCTGCGTTCCGCTGTAATAAGGGCGGGTTCCCGGTGAAGAAGCGGTGAACGTATAGGTCACCGTGCCTCCATTCACTGCCTCCTGGGTCAGCAGGCCTTGCGCTCCGCCACTGGTGGTCACTTGAAATCCGGGAAACAGAATCGAAGTGTTTCCGGCGGCAGCCGGCAGTGCATTGTGCAATGTCACCGATACCGTTTGGCCTTCGGTGATCACCAGGGTCGGGCCCGGCACCTGCATCGTCGGGCAAGTGGCACCGGGCATCTTGGCGGCGGGAGGATTGAAGCCCGCAGGCGCCGTGTTGCAACCGTAGCCCCAGGAATAAACCATCGATCCATCAGGCTGCGTGATAAACGACGGCTGCGCTGTCAGATCGAAACTGGGACCAGTGATTCCAGGTGCGGCTGCGTAAGCCGAGACAGTCAAGAGGAGGAGCAGTCCTACCGTCAGAGCGGGAAGCAGTCGGGTCATTGAGATTGCTTTCTTGTTGTTCATGAAATTCATGGCTGCTCTCCTATTGGCAATTCGTCCCCGTGCCGTGATGTGTTACTGGATCAACCGTGGCGCAGATGTGCACCTCCGTCATCAATCCGCCAAAATTCTCGGCATCGTTCGACAGGTGATCGAGATTCGGGGTGTAGAGGAAGTAAGTGCTGCCAGCTGGGTACTTCGCACTGTCACTCGCGTCGAGAATGACGTCGAGTGATTCGCCGCCCCCCAGCGTGATCGAGTTGCTGTAGTAGGAGGTATCCGCACCCGCCATGTCACGCAGCAGGCGTGCATTTAGGGCAATCACGTGCATCGGAATTCCTAGCGAAGCCAGAGTCTGGTATTCCGAAACATCGAGATCGGAAATACGAAGCAGCGCCTTCCCGCCAACGGGAATGTTGATCACGGCGTTCAGAGGCTGGGAAGGACGCGCCACGCCGTCTGCCGATTGCGTGTACATCGCCGTCGAGACGGTTGGCTGGCCAACGTAGGGAGAGGCGGTGTTCGGCGCGATGGCGCTCGGGTCCACCCACTGCGTGGTGCGCACGGTGTCGGGATAGCTGCGTCCGTTTAACAGGAAGTACTTGTCCTTCATGTCAACGAACCCTTCGGGGTTGAACGTCATGCCCACGAAGTGGAAATTCGGATCGAAACCGTGGATCTGAATCGGGTATTCGACGTCGTATGCGGTGGAACCATCGCCGTCGTTGTAGGCGTAGAGCGTGGGATGGCCGCTCTTGTTGCTCTGTCGGGTTGCGCTGTGTGTCGTTGGGAGAGGGCTGGAACAGAGAATGTCGGGATTCGTGTGAGCGCTGTCGTTCAGCGGATAACACGCCGTGCGCGGATCACCCTGCTGGCTCAGTAGAGCGCTGTAGAGATTGCCCGAAACTCGGTCCTGTCGCGGACGCACGTAGAGCTGACCCACCATGCCCATCTGCAAGTGTTCCGGCGGCGTGATGTGACAATGAAAGAAATAAGTTCCCGCATCCGGCGCCAGGTAGTAGTACGTAAAGCTCCCGCCGATGTTGATCGCCACCGATGCGTCCGGAACGCCATCGTAGAAGGACGACGCATTCGGGTAGCCGTGGAAGTGCACAGTGTGTTGCTCGAACAAGTCGGGCCGCATGATCATGCCCACGTTCGTGAGCGTGAGGAAGAACTCGTCGTCCTCGTCGATCGACATCAGGGGCGCCGGAATGTTGCCGTTCATGACGGCGAGGTCCATGATTGGGCGTGGATCAACGTGGCCGGTGAGAGCGCCGCCCGCTTCGGCGTCGGGCATCAAGCCAACCGCGCCATTGGGCGCGCTGCCGGGATCGTAGGGAGTGTTAAACGCGGGCGCGAACTGCGTTCCGCCGGTCGACAACCCATTGGCGATGTCCGAAACTCCCGAGAGCGGACCAAACGAGAACAGGTACGTCTGCGTTCCGTCGGCCATGGTGGCGTATCCATCGCCGCCGGAAATCTGCTGGCACTTGATCGCGCCATTGACTCCGCCGGGGCCTGCATACGCGGGCTCCACTGTCGTGGCCGTGGGGTGCAGCCCCGTCGATGTCGGGCACTGCACTCGAAACGACTGCGCGTGCGCAGTCAGTGTCGCGAGACACATCAGAAAAATTGGCAACCAAACCTGGTACGGCTTTCTCATGGCTGTACAGCCTCCTTCCTACCTGCCGAACACTAAGTGCCGGCGTTGAGGAGTACTTTTCGGTGACCCGACGCGCATACATGCGTCGAGACAGTCGACCCGGAACAGAAATTGGGGGAACGCGACTCCTGGGGGAGGATGTCGTTACGAGCTAGCTCTTGCTCATGTCTGCGCTGAACTTATGTGCCATCGAGCTATGCCCGACAAGGCACACTTCAACGAGAGACGGGCGTTCACGCTCGCCTGGGGGAAAGGCTTCCTCGCACATTTCAGGAACCGTACAGGGCCTGACTCAGACGAGGCTGGATGCTTGGAGGAGTTTGAACAGACCTTGTCGGACCGCACTTTGCTCGCGTGGCGATCCAACCACGCGGAGCTTATGTTTACACGCGTACGGAGTCAAGAGAGGGAGCCCGCAATTTACTGCCATTTTAAATTTTTAACATGTCTTAACGCGCAGGGTTTGGCGCGGGTTTCAGCACACCGCAGTCGTTAATGCGCAGGCTCCGGCTGGCTGCTAGACCAAGCGGAAGTGTATTTACGCTGATTTAACTCCTTTAACACACGAAATCAGTAACCTCTGCGCAGAGGTGAAGAATGAGCGCTACAAGTCTGGGAAGCGTGCGGCCGGTTGATCTCCATCCAGCGATCGAGGAACAAGAAAGCATCGACCGTCCGCAGAAGACCGCGATTGTCACGCCGCAACTGGAAGAGTTTATGCGTCAGATTTGCGACCTGGTTGACAATCATCCCGAGTGGATACGTCAGAGCCAGCCCGAGCGAATGAGGAATTTCCTATCGGCGGTGAGAAAGCTGTAAGAAAGAAAACAGATTTACCGGTTTGCGCGTCGTGTTTCTATGCTTCTCGCGCTCCCGCAAACTTGTAACCGACACCCGCGACGGTGGTGATCAGCTCGGGACGGCTGGGTTCTTCCTCAAGCTTTTGTCGAAGACTGAATACGTGGACATCCACGGTTCGCGTGTACGCGCTGGCGTCGTATCCCCACACGGCGCGCAGTAATTCTGCCCTGGAAATCGTCTTCCCGGCTCGTTCCATGAAGTAGCGAAGAAGCTGGAATTCACGGCCTGACAAGTGGATCGGCTTGCCTTCGCGAATCACTTCCTTGCGCGCGAAATCCACGCGCAAATTCCCCACCTGATGCACGCCGCGCCCCGTTTGCACCGGCGCACGCCGCAAAAGCGCCTCAATCCGGACAATCAGTTCAGCTGACTCGAACGGCTTAGTCAGGTAGTCATCACCGCCGAGTTTGAAACCAACCACTTTGTCGACAATCTCGTTCCGCGCAGTAAGAAACAGGATCGGCGTCGCCAAGCCTGCCTGCCGGATGTCTCGACAAAGATCAAATCCGCTTCTATACGGGAGCATTACGTCCAGGATGAGCAGATCAAAGGGCGACGAAGTCACTTTCTCCAGCCCTTCCTGGCCGTCCCTGGCGGTATCGACTACGTATCCCTCGCCCCGTAAACGGTCGCTCAGAGTGGTTCGCAGGGCGTCTTGATCTTCGACCAGCAGAATATTCTCGTTCATACGGACTTCATCGCTCCCAACACGGTCTCATCTTCGCTTAGATGCGATTCTTTGGTACTTGGCAAATGTAACGTGAAAGTACTGCCCACGCCAACTTCACTGGTAACCGAGATTCTGCCTCCCATCGATTCAGCAATGTGCTTCGCCACCGACAATCCCAATCCCGTGCCGTTGATCTGAGCGGCCACAACTTCCGGGCTCCGATAAAAAGGCTTGAAGACGTGGCTCAGTTCCGCGGGATGGATCCCGACCCCCCGGTCTTGCACACTGATTCTCACCTCGCGATCGCGGCTATCGCCTGCAGACACTCCAATCCATCGACTCTTGCCACTGTATTTCATCGCATTGCCAATGAGGTTTTGCAGGCAGCGCGCAATTGCCTTCGGATCTCCCAAAACCCAAACAGCCGGGTTGGGCAGCCGAAAATCCAAAGTAAATCCTGCCTGCTCCGACACGGCGGCGAGGTTCTTCCGAACGTCTTCAAAAACTCCCACCAATTGAACTGGCTGCAGGGAATAAGCGAGTTTCCCTGCGCGCACTGAAGCAAACAACAGTATCTGATCGACCAAGTCCATCAGTTGGCGCGACTGCGATGTAATCAGCGTCCCGTACAACGCCAGATTCGGCACGAACCCGTCCGTCATGTTCTGGCCCGCGGACAGAATCGCTGCCAGTGGAGTACGTAGTTCGTGGGATACCGACGTGACGAAATCCATCTGCAGACTTGCAAGATTCTGTGCTTGCTGACTGGCAAGAACCACCAGCACCGTGCTGGCCGCGAGCAGCAGCAAGATGACTCCGCCGATAATCAGATTGCTGCGCCAGACTTTCGTGATCGTGGCTTCCAGTGGTCCAGTCCGGTGTTGCAGAACCAACAACCACGGCCCTTCCGCGCGCGTACCCTCGATGACCGGGAACCACACAGGCCCCGAGAAACTGCGCCACTGCTCGCCTCGCACCGAACGGCTGTTCTTTACCGTTTGCCAGAAACTTCCTTCAGTGCTTTCGGGTGGCGGACCAAAAATGTTCATCACCGAATCGGAGTTGTTGACGTCTGCCACGCCAAATCCGGGATCCGAGGAATAGAGCAGGCGCGGGGTCTTGCCTGCCGCGACCACCGCCACTTTGTATTCGAGTCCTGCCGAACCCGTGAAATATCGTTGGGTTAAGCCGGGAAGAATTCTCTCCCGAACTGTCTCCAGATTCAGGACGACCACGACCCAATCAACCGGATCCAATCGGGTAGGCGCACTGCCCCGGCTGACGGTCGGGTGTGCGTCGTGGAAGATGGGGTGGACGATCGCAGGAATCTCTTCGTCAAATTGCCAGCCTGTGATTGCTGTACTGCGCAACTTCTGTGCGGGCTGAAGTCCCGTACTCTCAGTCTTGACCGCCTCATCGTCTGAACGCCAGGCACGCAAGGCCGCGCGCAAGCTTGAAGAATTTTGTTGCAAGTGCTCCAGCAACGATTGCAATTGTTGGGGTATGGGTGAGTTCTCGATCTGACCTTGGTCCGCGTCGAAACGCAGCAACTGATGGCTCGCGCCTTGGCTGGTTTCCCAAATGTAAACATCCTTGATCAGATCGCGATTGGTATAGAGATTCTCAACCGAATCAGGATCGCTGGCCGCACGAACCCATTCTTCGTAACGCCTTAAATAGTCATCGCGGGTATCCCGAGCGCCGGAATCCGGGCCGATCTGCAAAGCAACGCAGATCGCTGAAAATTCCCCGTACAGATCGAGGTGCCAGTTCATCATCGCCGACTCGAGATCGGCACCCATTCGAACTTCCGTGGCTTGCCGGATTTGTGCATTCCAGCGGTACTGCAATGCCGCAATGGCAACCAGCAAAATTGCGATTCCGCATAGTGCAGCCGCCCATGGCCATGACAGGAATCTTTTAGGCGTGACCGGCAGGGCCCTCCCGCGCGATTGAGTTCTGTGGAAGCGAAACCAATTCAAAGCGTTCCTCCGCGCATACCGAACTCCGAAAATATCCGAAGCGCTGCCAGGTTGTAGCAAGAGGGAGTGAGCTTACCTTGCCAGCCCTTTCGTTCAATTGCAAGGGATAGTTGTCGATCGAAGCGACCCCAGAAATGGCTCTCGTTCCTCGGCATCAGATCGCTCTCTACCAGACCGAATACCTTGGCGAAAATACGATGGAGGAAATGACGGGCAGGAATTGGTGGTTGGCGTCCCCGACGGGATTTGAACCCGTGTTACCGCCGTGAAAGGGCGATGTCCTAGGCCGGGCTAGACGACGGGGACGAGATAAGCGTGAGGCGGGCTTGCTTAGGAACTATTGATGGTAACAAGCGACTCTTCGAGATGTCAAAGTGCAGGCACTCTGCATCCCCCATCAGCAGGATTTACAATAAGCCATCCCTCATCGGAATGGAGCGTCGGGTGGCTGATCCCCTTCATCTGAGTTTGTGGTTTCCCAGCTTCAGCGAGCAGGACATGATGCTGCACGTCTTGTCCGTGTTGCGGCAGTTCCCTTTTTCGGTGGCTCGTTCCGGAGTCAGCTACGTGTCAGTTCAACCCGTCTCCTGGAATGAGCCGACCATTCTCGAACGCCGCTTCACTCCGGGAGTCTCGGCTGAGATTGCGGTTGACGTCGCGTCCGATCTCCTACACGAGGACTACGCCTACGTCTTCGACGCGGATTGGGACTTGTGGACGCCCGATTCCGCCGGCCGGCAATGGGCTCTCGCGCCAAATCATGTGCGCTTCATCGCCCAGGGTGCCGAGTTTGACGAGGGGACTGCCGAGACGACCGGCCACATCGAAATCGACTTCGGACTTGATAGTGCCTTCCTTCAGGAACAGGTCGAACTCGACGCAGACACAGAAGAACGCGTGCGCGCGAACGTTCACAAGCTGATCGATTTCACAAACAAGGTGGAGAAGAACGCGCACGCTAACGGACGGCTGCTCTGGTCCGATTCAGAAGACAACCTCGCGCAAAAGCTCATCGCCCGCCTGCAAAAAGTCCAATAAAAATCGATGGAGCGACGGGCGTCCTCGCCCGTCAGGGCAAGAACTCGTCGCTCCACCAGATTCTGCCGCGAACTTCTGACCACAAGGTTTGTTTACTTGGTTCGTCCACCCTCGACTTTGAGCGCATCCGCCGCGGCCGCCTGTGCCGCGGCCAGTCGCGCCGTCAGCACGCGGAACGGAGAACACGAAACATAGTTCAACCCTACACGGTGGCAAAACTCCACCGACGACGGTTCGCCGCCGTGCTCGCCGCAGATTCCCACTTTCAAATTCGGCCGCGTCTTGCGCCCGCGCTCGGTCGCCATTTTCACCAACTGGCCCACGCCTTCCTGGTCCAGCGCCGCAAACGGATCCTGCTTCAGGATGCCTTCTTCCAAGTACGTCGGCAGGATCTTGTTGACGTCATCGCGTGAGAAACCGAACGTGGTCTGCGTCAGGTCATTCGTGCCGAATGAGAAGAACTCCGCTTCCTTCGCGATCTCATCCGCCACCAGGGCCGCGCGCGGCAATTCGATCATCGTGCCCACGAGATAGTCGACCTTGTGCTCTTTCTCTTTGAACACTTCGTCAGCCACCCGGCGCACAATTGCCGCCTGGTTGGCCATTTCTTTCAAAGTCGCCGTAAGCGGAATCATCACTTCCGGAAACACCTTCACGCCCTGCTTCGACACGGCCACCGCCGCTTCGAAGATCGCGCGCGCCTGCATTTCCGTGATTTCCGGGTACGTGATTCCTAGACGGCATCCACGATGTCCGAGCATTGGGTTGAATTCGTGCAGCTCTTCCACCCGACGCAGCAGATTTGGTATGACTTTCTTCAGATCAGCCGCACCCTTGGCGCCGAAACGCTTGTATTTCCCGATCAGCTCTTTCTTGTGCTTCGCGTCGGCGTAAGGCAGCACGGCGATGTCGACCATCAGGTCTTCGCGCCGCGGCAGGAATTCGTGCAGTGGCGGATCGAGCGTGCGGATCGTCACCGCATACCCGTCCATCGCCTTGAATACACCCGCGAAATCAGCGCGCTGCATGGGCAGGAGCTTCTTGAGCGCAATCCGGCGATCCTTCTCGTTGTTGGCGAGAATCATGGCCTGCATGTGCGGAATGCGGTCTTCCGCAAAGAACATGTGCTCGGTACGGCACAGCCCGATTCCCTCGGCACCAAACGTCCGCGCCTGGATTGCGTCGCGCGGAATATCCGCGTTCGCCCGAACCTTCAGTTTGCGGAACGGGTCGGCCCACTTCATGAAGGTCTGCAGTTCCTTGTCGTCCGGCGACGGCGGAAGAGTGTTCAACTGACCCTTGATCACGCGCCCCGTCGTTCCGTCCAGCGAGATCCAGTCCCCGGCCTTGAACACTTGTCCCTTGACGCGCATCTCACGCGCCTTTTCGTTTACCTCGATATCGCCCGCTCCGGCCACGCAGCACTTGCCCATTCCTCGCGTAACAACAGCCGCGTGACTCGTCATACCGCCGCGCGACGTCAGAATCCCCGATGCGACTTCCATGCCGTGAATGTCTTCCGGCGTGGTCTCGCCGCGCACCAGAATCACCGACGCCTTCTTGCCAAGGCCGGCTTTCTCCACCGCTTCATCGGCTGTGAAAACGATCTGGCCGACTGCAGCTCCCGGAGAAGCGGGCAGCCCTTTGGCAAGCACTTCGATCTTCACGCCTTTCTCATCCAAACGTGGAACCAGGAAGTCATACAACTGGTTCGGCTCGACTCGGAAGATAGCTTCTTCCTTCGTGATGAGCCCTTCCTCCACCATCTGCAACGCCACTCTCACCGCGGCCAACCCCGTACGCTTGCCGTTGCGGGTCTGCAGCATGTAGAGCTTACCGTCCTGGATGGTGAACTCGAAATCCTGCATGTCCTTGTAATGTTTCTCCAACCGCGTCGTGATGTCGCGCAGCTGGTTGTAGACCTCGGGCATGATCTTCTCGAGTTCGAGAATGTGAACCGGCGTGCGCACGCCCGACACCACGTCTTCGCCCTGCGCATTCAAAAGGAACTCGCCGTAGAACTCTTTCGTTCCGATCGCGGGATTGCGCGTGAAGCCTACGCCCGTGCCGCTGGTCTCGCCCAGATTTCCGAACACCATGGCCTGCACGTTCACAGCTGTGCCGAGCATGTCGTCGATATTGTTGATGCGGCGATAGTGCTTCGCCCGGGCGTTCTGCCAGGAACGAAACACTGCGTCTCTCGCCATCACCAGCTGCTCATGCGCATCTTGTGGGAAGTCGCGCTTGGCGTGCTTCTTGACGACTTTCTTGTACTCCGCAATCACTTCCCTCAAGGCCTTGGCATCGAGATCGGTATCGAGCTTCGCCTTCTTCTGCTTTTTCTTCTCGTCGAAAACTTCTTCAAATGCCGACTTCTCAACCTCGAGCACGACGTTGCCGAACATCTGGATCAACCGGCGATACGAGTCGTAGGCAAAGCGCGCGTCAGCCCGTTTCGCCAAGGCTTCCACGCTCTCGTCGTTCAGTCCAAGATTCAGGATCGTGTCCATCATCCCAGGCATGGAGAACTTCGCTCCCGAGCGCACACTCACCAGCAGCGGGTTCGCACCCTTGCCGAGTTGTTGTCCCTGTAATTGCTCCAGATGCTTGAGCGCCTCTTCCATCTGGCGGTCCACTTCCTTCGAGACCGCGTTGTGCTTCATGTACTCACGACAGGCTTCGGTCTGAATCGTGAATCCCGGAGGCACGGGCAGCCCGGCATTCGTCATTTCGGCCAAGCCGGCGCCTTTGCCGCCCAGCACATCCTTCATCTTGCCGTTGCCGTCGGCCTTGCCGCCGCCGAAGAAGTACACGTATTTCACTTCGTTTTTCGGGCTGGTTTTGATTTCAACTTCGGTCTCGGGGAGAGTTGTAGTAGCCATGATTGCGTCCTTTACTGTTTCGAGGATTCTTTGCCTTCGGTGACGATTTCGGAGAAGTCAGCAATCGTCGAGAACTCTTTCAGAAGCGTCTGCAGCAGTGCGAGCCGGTTGGCGCGAACTTTCACATCTTCGGCCATGACCATCACCTTGTCGAAGAAGTGATCAAGGGCGGGCCGCAACTTTCCGATTTCCAGCAGAGCTTTTTCGTAATTGCGTTCCGCGCGCAGCGCTTCGACTTTCTTCGCAGCCTCAGGAAGCTGCGCGGCCAGAGCTTTCTCGGCCTCTTCCTGGAGCAATGCCGCATTTACCTGGGGCGCCACTTCCCTGCCCGCCTCGCTCGCCTGCCGCAGGATGTTTTTCGTGCGCTTGAACGAAGTCGAGATCGCTTCGAAGTCGGAAGACGTCCGCACTGTCGAGACCGCCTCCGCCCGCGCCAGGGTATCGACCACATCATCTGCATCTGCCGCCAGCACTGCATTCACGACGTCGTACGCAAAACCGCGCACGTCGCGCAAATAGAACTCCAGGCGCTCGCGGAAGAAGCCACGCACGGCGTCGTCGAACTTGAAGTCCTTGGCGAACCTCTTTTCGGCCTCCGAGTCGCGATACCGGACCTTCGCGTCTTCCATCAGAGCGCTCAGCTTCAACGACAAGTTGTGCTCGGCGATCGTCTTCACAATTCCGTTCGCCTGCCGCCGCAGCCCGAACGGATCTTTCGATCCGCTGGGCACCAGTCCCAAGGCAAACATTCCCGCAATGCTGTCGGCCTTGTCCGCGATCGAAAGTACCGCGCCCTCCACGGTTCGCGGCACCGAATCGTCCATCGACTCGGGCTTGTAGTGGTCGTAGATGGCGGTCGAGACGCACTGGCGAGCGTCCCCGCTCAGACCTTCGTCAAGCACCTGCACCCGTGCATACAAGCCGCCGACGATGCCTTGCAGTTCCGTAAATTCCTTGACTAGCTCTGTGGTGAGATCGGTTTTCGCCAGGCAGGCCGCTTTGTGAATCACGCCCGGCCGCAACGCTACGCCCGCCTGCTTCAGAGTCTCCGAAACCCAACTGGCAAGCCGTTGTGTGCGGATGGTCTTGTCGTAGTAGCTGCCCAGATCTTTCTGAAACGTCACGTGCTTCAGTAGCTCCAGCCGATCGCGCAGAGATTGCTTCTGGTCGGTCCGCCAGAAAAAACGCGCGTCGTTGAAACGGGCTCGCAGCACGCGCTCGTTTCCGTGCTGAATGGTGCCGTCGCAGTCTCCGTCCGTATTCAGCACCGCCAGAAAATGCGGCGCGAGCTTGCCGTTCGCATCTTCCACAGCAAAATACTTCTGGTGATCGCGCATTACGGTGACCAGCACTTCTTCGGGCAATTCCAGAAATTGCGGATCAAAGTTGCCCAGAATCGCGCTAGGAAATTCGGTGAGATTGACTACTGTATCCAGGAGCGTTTTGTCTTCGCGCCAGCGGGCGCCCGCGACTTTGCGCGTCGCCGCATCCAACGACTTGCGGATCTCCTTTTCGCGCTCGGCGCGGTTGAGCACCTTGGCTGAGGCCAGTGCCTCCACATACGCATTCCCGGCTTTCGGAATCCTCACCGCATTGTCGGCAAGAATCCGATGCCCGCGCGAACTATTCCCCGCCTGAATGCCGTCAAATTCCAGCGGAATGACCTCGCCATCAAGCAGGGCAACCATCCAGCGCACCGGGCGCACGAAGCGCTCATTCGCCTTGCGCCAGTACATATTCTTCGGCCAGTAGATCGACGAAATCTCTTTCGGCAGCAACGCCGCCAGAATTTCGCCGGCCGCACGGCCCTTCTTGGTGACCTTGGCGGAAAGATATTCGCCTTTGGGTGTGCTGGCCTTCTCGAGCTGCGAAACGTCCACGCCCGCTTTCTTCGCGAAAGCGTGCGCTGCCGGAGTCGGTTGTCCATCTTTATAGGCCACCGCCAGGGAAGGCCCGGTGACTTGCTCAGTAAGATCGGGTTGCGATGCGGGAATGCCCGCGGCCAGAACCGCCAGCCGGCGCGGAGTATCGAAGCCGGTCACAGCTCCCGTGGGCACGAGCCGTTCGCGCTCCAGCATTTTTGCGACGCGCTCGCGCAGCTCTTGCGAGCCCGCATCGATCATCCTTGCAGGAATTTCTTCACAGCCGATCTCAAGCAGAAAGTCAGGCATCGATCAATCTATCTATCTTCCCAAGTTCCGCGGCTTCTGAATGTGAGCACCGTCACAACCTGTTTGTAGCGCCGGCGTCCCGCCGGCAGTCGCTGCGGGCGTCCCCGCCCGCGGCCCGGCTGACTACCCCACAGTTGCTGGTTCTTTCTTCCCCCGCTCAGCCTTCGGGGCTTTCGCCTCGAGAACCACAGGTTCTTCCTCCGAAGGCTGCGCGGCCTCACTCGACTGCTGCTGGAGATAAGCTTTGGCGATCCCGACAGCCAGTGCCCGCACGCGCGCAATCACGCCCACGCGCTCCGTCACAGAAATAGCCCCGCGCGCATCGAGAATGTTGAAAAGATGCGAGCACTTCAGGCACAGATCGTAAGCCCCCAGCAAAGGAAACCGCTTTTTCTCAACTGGGGCCGCCTTCGACTTGCTCAGTTCCGTGTAGCGATCCAGCAGCGTACGGCATTCGGACTCGTACAACTCAAAATGCTTCCAGGTCTTCTCCACATCCGCCATCTCGAAGTTGTAGACCGAAAACTGCAATTCATCCGCCAGCCGCACATCGCCATAAGTCGTCGAATCCCCGGTCTCCGGATCGCGCGCCCACACGATGTCATAAATCGAATCGACATCCTGCAGAAACGCCGCAATACGCTCCAGCCCATACGTCAATTCGGCAGAAATTGGCAGCAGGTCCACACCGCCACACTGCTGGAAGTAGGTGAACTGCGTGATCTCCAGCCCATCCAGCATCACCTGCCACCCGATGCCCCACGCGCCCAACGTGGGCGACTCCCAGTTGTCTTCTTCGAACTTGATGTCGTGCTGGCGCAGATCGATCCCGATTGCCTTCAGCGACTCGAGATAAACCTCCTGCACATCGTTCGGCGGGGGCTTCAGAATCACCTGCAGCTGCGTGTGCTTGAACAGCCGGTTGGGATTCTCGCCATAGCGCCCGTCGGCCGGACGCCGCGATGGCTGCAAATACGCAACCTTAAACGCCAGCGGCCCGAGCACGCGCAGAAAAGTTTCCGGCGCCATCGTCCCCGCTCCGACTTCCACGTCATAAGGCTGCTGCAGCACGCACCCACGCTGCGCCCAGAAAGTCTGCAGCTTCAGGATGAGTTCCTGAAACGTCAGCGGATTGGATTTGGAAGTTGCCATCTAAATTCCGACTGTCATCACCATCACTATTCCGACTGTCATCGCCACCACTGAATGTCATCCTGAGCGCAGCGAAGGACCCATGCATTTCGGCTGCAAGCTTCGAGACACCAGCTTCGAGCAATCACAAAACTCGGCTGCTCATAGCTCAAAGCTCGTCGCTCTAGATCTTCTCCAGCATCCCGCCGGTCACCAGCTTCTTCTCTATATGCCGCTCGAGAATCTGCAGCAGGCATTTGCGCAGGTCAGAAGCCTTCGACTTCGGCCACTCGGTCCCGGTAAAGCTCTCGACCGGAGCACGGAACATCTGCCCGGCCAGCGCCCGCGACTCGCTCGAAATCTCCGACGAAGCCAGCCGCTTGTCGTCCACGCACATCAACCCGTCGGCCAACGCGTGGAAGTAAGCCCGGCTGCCATTCAGCGTCCTTCCGCACACCACGCACTCGGAAAGATCGGGCAAAAAACCCACCAGCCGCGTCATCCACAACTCGAAGTACGTGACCGGCATCCAGATCTGAGGCCCACGCAACCGGCTCAACACCGACAACGTCAGCCGGAATACCGCGTCGTTGGCTTCGCGGTCGGGCAACAACTCGTCCAGCAATTCCGCGATGTGCGCCAGGGCCACCGCCCGCGGATAACTGACCTCGCTGGCCAGCGGAGACTCCAGCACCTCCAGCGCGTCCAATCGCGCCAGTTCCTGTCGTTCACGGTCTTCGTAGAATGCCCGGACAAACGTCAGGGGCTCGAGAGCCCCGCCAAATCGCTTGCGGGACTTCTTGGCCGCGCGCGCCACGCCGCGCACTTTGCCCTCATTCCGCGTAAAAAAGGTGACCAGCAGGTCGGCCTCGCGCAGCGGGTACGTCCGCAGGACGACGGCTTCCGACTCCTTCAGTGCCATGGGAGCCCAGCAGGTTAATGTTTGATTGTAATGGATAGCAGGCAGGAACGTCGCGGGGAATCCGGCTTTAAGCCTTGAGCTGTGAGCCTAGGGTTGTGGGGCTTGGGCTTTGCGCTCTAGGCTCTACTCCAGGGCCGGCTGCCCCATCTTTGCGCGTTCGGTGCGCAAAGGTGGGATTCCACTGCTCTGTCCCACTTGGGATTTTTCCCGACATGTTGAGGTCGCATTTTGCGACCTCAAAGCAAAAGGCACATATCCATAAATGGACCATGCGCCCTTAAATCCTGTCTTAGGGGTTAGGCTGAGAGCTGACGGCTGAAAGCTGACAGCTATCTCCCGTAATACTTCGCGTTCCGCTCAGTAAACGCCGCCCATTTCTCCGGCAGATCGTCGAGCGCGAAAATCGCCGACACCGGGCACACCGGCACGCAGGCACCGCAATCGATGCACTCGACCGGATCGATGTAAAGCAACTCTTCCGTCGCGTGCGCCGGTTCGTCCTTCTTCGGGTGGATGCAATCCACCGGGCACGCGTCCACGCAAGCCGTATCCTTCGTCCCGATGCAGGGTTCTGCGATCACGTAGGTCATGGTATGTCTATCTCCTGAAACTTTGCGGGTCTCTAAAAGAACCCCAGATTTTAGCAAGAATCACGCCCCCGGTACAGCAAACCGCGAACGTTTTTCCGTTCGAAAACCTACTCAGGCGTGCCCTCCGGCATTTACCGGAGACGCCTCATCCGCGGCTGCCGGCCAGTTCTCTCTCCTTGCTCGGCTGGTACTCCACGATGTATCCCGCCACCGCACTCGCCGCCACGGTAAGGGGCGAAGCCAGATACATCTGTCCCGGACCGCTGCGTCCGGGAAAATTCCGGTTCTGCGCGCTGATGACCACCTGATCGGGCCGCGTCGAAACGCCCGGCCCCGCGTTGATGCACGCCCCACAACTCGGCTCGATCACGTGCGCCCCGGCTTTCTGGAAGATATCGAGGTAGCCCTTGCCAATACAGTATTCGCGTGTCTCCTGCGATCCGAACTGGATGTAGAACTCGACCGAGTCCGCCACCCGTTTGCCCTGCTTCAGCGCATCTGCAAGAACCTCAGCGTACATATCCATGTCTTCATTCTTGCCAGCCGTGCAGGTTCCTCCGTAAGCCAGCTCGACCGGCACCGGCGTGTGCAGCTCGCGAATGAATTTTCCATTCCCCGGATCCCCCGGCGTCGCCACCATGGGCGCAATCTCGGCAGCGTCGAGTTCGATCACCTGCGCGTATTCCGCGTCGCGATCGCTCGCCAGACCTCGAATCATCTCCATAGCATCCCGTCGGCTCATACCGCGTCGGTCCACGAGAAATTCGACGACCTTGTCGTCGGGAGCGACAATCCCGGTGAACCCGCCGATCTCTGCGGCCATGTTGGTCATGGTTGCGCGCTCGTCCACGCTCAGGGCTTCGACCGCTTCGCCCGCGTACTCCATCACCTTGGCCAGCGCTTTCCCGCTGCGCACGTAATCCAGGCTGAGTATCTTGAGAATGAAATCTTTCGCCGTGACGTTCGGCTGCTTCGCTCCGCGAATGATGATCTTCACCGATTCCGGCACCTTTACCCGCACGTCTTTCGTAATCCAGCTGTTGAATACGTCGGTCGTGCCGATACCGAACGCCACGCACCCGATCGCGCCCACATGCGGCGTATGCGAGTCCGACCCGACATTCACCTGCCCGGGCAGCGCGTAGGACTCGAGCATCACAGAGTGGCAAATTCCTTCCGATCCTTTGCGATCTTTCAATTCGCCGTGCAACTTGATTCCCTGCACCTTCGCGAAGTCTTCCTGCTTCAGCTTCAGCTGTGTCGCCAGATCCAGCAAACCAATCTTTTTCTTCTCTTCCGAAATCACTTCATCCAGGAACGTCAGGTGATCGCGGAAGAACCGGATACTTCCAGCATCGTTCACTGGCACGCCCTTGCCTACATAATGCTCATAAAAGATGGCCGCCATGGGCGTGACATATTCATGGCTGAAGCGCAGATCCACTCGCGTAAAACCCGTATCGCCGGGCTTCACGGCCTCGACCCCGACGGTGCCATCAGGAGTGATCATGTGCTTCGCAAAGATCTTCTCGGCCAGCGTCATCGGCCGCTTCCTGGTCTCGATCGGCGGCAGAAATACCTTCTTCTGCATGCGAGCCACATTGAAAGGAAAGAGCCCGCCATACTCGATGACCTGGCGCGTGATGTCATCCTCGCCGGCGGTGAATTCGCTTAGCGAGATTTCTTCTCCGGCGCGAATCTTGTCGATCAGTGAGAAGTTCGTCGAGGTCAGCAGCCCCAAATTCTGGCAATTTTGTTTGTAAATACGCTCGATGTTCTCGGCGATCACGACCTGGATCCCGGCCGCCATCTCCGCATAAGGCGACTGCTCGCGGCTCGATCCCTTGCCGCGCCGCTTGCCGCTCACAGAGCAGACAAAGCCGCCCTTCTTCACATCACTGCGTCCAATGGGAAGAACGCTCCCGCACTTGAGCCCAAGATACGGAATTTCGCCCAGCGTCTGGTCGAAGTAGAAGCAGTAATGCGCAGGCGTGATCTCGTCGGTCGAGATGTCATCGCGCAGCTTGGGATTGTTGGCAGGATTCTTCGTGTCCCAAGCCAGGTCTTCTCCAGCAAGTTGCCGCCGGATCAATTCCGGATCTTCAGTCAGAAACAGAATCCGCCCCGACAACCGCATCTTATCTGGCCGCTTGGAAATTTCACGCTCGATTAATGGCTGAGTCACTCGGAAGCCCTTCGAAGTCCTGCGGAAATGGAAAAACGCAACTTGCCGGTGTAGCGCGGGCGCCCTCGCCCGCGAAACCGCAAGCCAAAACCCCTTTTCACTATTTTACTCCTAACCAGATAAGGGCACGACCACACGCTGAATACGAGCCATGCCTGGAATCAGGCATGGGAAGCCACAAATGGAAGCAACGAATGGGAAGGGCACGAGTTCACTCGTGCCAAACATAACGCTAAGGGAGCGCTTCAGCGCCCGAGGTGAGCTTTGAACTACTTTCGATACTCTCGCGGATCCGGCAACGCTTCCAATCCGCGCCCGCCAAAAATCTCGCCAAACTCATGCAGCAGTTCCGGATGAATCAACGCATTGCTCGCCACCACATCGCGATCCGTGATCTGCAACGCTTCCCCGCGGAATCCCGACACCATCCCACCTGCTTCTTCCACCACCAAAATTCCAGCCGCCGTGTCCCACGCATTCAAATTAAATTCCCAAAATCCATCCAGCCGCCCCGCCGCCACATACGCCAGATCGAGCGCCGCCGACCCGGCCCGGCGCACTCCGTGACTACGCAACGTGAGCTGGTGATAGAAGTAAATATTCGGATTTTTGTGCCGCTTGTGGCTCGGAAATCCAGTCGCCACCAGGCTCTGCTGCAACTTCGGCGTCTTCGAAACTTCGATCGTCTCACCGTTAAGCACAGCCCCCTTTCCGCGCTCGGCGGCAAACAACTCATCGCGCGTCGGGTCATACACCACCGCCGCTTTTCTTTTCCCCTGAAACGCCAGCCCCAGCGACACGCAAAATACTGGGAAGCTATGCGCAAAATTCGTGGTCCCGTCCAGCGGATCAACATACCAAAGGTAATCGCCTCCGGACTCCACCCGCGCGCCTTCTTCCCCGATCACATCATGCGACGGCCACTGCTTCCGGATGCGCTCCAGAATCAGCTTCTCCGATGTCCGGTCCGCTTCCGTAACCAGGTCGGCATCGCCCTTGTACTCAATCTTCACGCGCCGGCGAAAAAAATCCATGAGCAGCGTGCCCGCTTCTCGCGCAATCGCCGACATCTGCGGCACGAACTCGAAATTGTTCTTCTGATCGGTGGGCATGGAATGCAAGTTGATTTTCTGAATGAAACGAGCAACTGCCGCTTTGCAGGAGCACCGCCCGTCTTCGCGGGCAACAGTGTGGCAGGCTACTTCCGCTTCGCGGAATCTTCCGCGATGTACATAATGTCGTGCTTGAAGATGAACAGGTTGGGCGCGCCTTCGCGGGTCAGACGCACCATATTCCTGTCGTAATACTCGATCCAACCACGCACCACTTCCCCGTCGTTCAGCTTGATGCTGACCGGCTTCTGCTTTTCGCCCAGAAGTTTCAGGTAAGCACTTTCTTCGAACGTCTCATCTGGTGGCGGAGTCTTGCCGCCACGTCGGGCGCCGCCGGGGGAACTCGGATTGAAAGGCATGCAGGTATTTTACACGCGAGACATCGCACCGGGCTTCGTCTTCTAACTTCCGATCAGAAGAACAGGGCCCTGCCAGTGGTCCCGCTGAGAAAAGTTCCGGTCGCTTGTGATCGGCAGCTGGCAACCACTGGTGATCCGGCAACTAACAGTCGATGTTCGCAAGCCGCCGCGCGGCGACATTCATTAGCCCAGCGCTCCAGCGCTGGGTAGATGCTAAACGACCCAGCGCCTTCACAGAATCACTTCGGTCGCCAGTGACAAAACCCAGAGTCGTGCCCCTAAAACGTAACCTTGACCCCAAACTCCAATTGCCGGGGCGTCCCGTAACCATAGACGCCGGAACCGCCTCCGATCCGCAACACATCGCGCGCCGAGCCCGAAGGCGTGCCGTTTGCCGATCCCGCGCCCGCCGTCACCGGCTGCCCCGGTCCCGGGAAATAAGACGCCAGCTGCCCTGACACCGGCTGGAAATTCGCAAAATTCAGCACGTTATAAAACCGCGCGCTCGGCTCGATGCTAAAACGTTCTCCCACTCGCAGCGGCCAACTGATCGCCGCATCCAGCGTCTTGAATCCGGGATTGCTGAACTGCCCCGCAGGCGGCACGATGATGAACGGTGTTGTTCCGCGCAGCGTCGTTAATTGCGCCGAGGTGAACAGTCCCGCCCCGACCAGAGCCTGGCCCGCCGCCGTCAACGCTCCTGCCTGCGTCTGGTTGTAGGTCTTGATCTGGCGCGCCAGGTCGCTTGCCGACAGCGCGTCAAAATTCCCCGGCGCTTTGAATGGAAACAGATTTCCCGGCGTCCCGTCTCCGATGAAATCCGTGCGGAAGATCTCCCCCGGCGTCGCGGCCGGATTCCCCGACGTCACCAGCATCGACGCGACCGTCGGTGCCGGAGTCGCATACTTGCCGATGAACGACAGCTTCGGTCCCCACAGCGTGTCGAGCGTCCAGCCGATCGACACCTGGTGCCGGCGATCCAGCGGCGACGGCCCCTTATAACGCTCCGGATTCTGGAAGTCGTAAGCCAGCGAACTTTGCCCAGGATTGTCGCCGCCATTCGTTACAAACTTCGAGAACGTATACCCCAGGTTGAAATTGCCGCCGCGAAAGAAGAACCACTGGTGCACAATATTCTGCCGCAACGAGAGCTGCAGGCCGTTGTAAACCGCCTGCCCGATCGACGATTGAAATTCGCCCTGCCCGACCAGCGAATTCCGTCCCTGAAACGCCGCGCCAAAATCCCTGGGATCGGTCTGCGGAGTGGTCACCGGAACCTGCACGCCCACCGAAGCGGGCAGCCCGCCCATGAACGCGACGCCCGAGTCCAGACCATTCACTGCAAAGTCATTGATGTTCGCCGTCGGCACTGCTGAGATATAACAACTAACCGCATTCTGCACGATGGCGCCCGGCGCCAGCGGCTGCACCAGGCAGTTCGGAGCCCTTTGCGCGATCGTATTCGTAATCGCGTTCAGCGCGGCAGTCGGAATTCCAGCGGCGTTGTTATACAGATACCGCCAATCGCCCACATGGTTTTTGTCGACGATCAGCCCGAAGCGCTGGCTCATATTGCGCACATAGTCCACCGTGAACAGGCCGCCGCTCCACAGCTGGTGCTCGAGACCGAGACTGATCTGGTACGAACGGGGCGTGCGGAAGTTGGGATCAAACGCCGCCAGACCGTTAACCGGCATACTGAGCGCCAGCGTGTTCCCGATAAAATTCGGATTGCCGGTTGCTCCCGCCGCTACCACCGCCGTCTGGTACGCCGTCTGCAGGGCAGCTACGTCCGTAGCCGCCGTTCCCACCGGAGTGCCGCACACTTCCGTAGCCAGGTCGTGCCCATTGATCGACGTGACTCGCGTCGGCAAGCTGCCCGGCGTCGGAAAGTACACGCCCACGGTGCCGGCCGCCGCTCCGGCAGCACATCCCAGCACGTTCGTTGCCGCATACAATCCTTGGCTCAGCCGTGCCGCGCGATCCAGACGCATGTTGCTGAACAAAGAATTGTCGTAGAACACGCCCGCTCCGGCGCGGAACACCGTCCGGCCGTTGTGGAATGGATCCCACGCAAATCCGATTTGCGGCGCGAAGTTGTAATTCGGCTGGATCACGCGCCTTCCCAGCCCGCTTCCCGCCAGATCCGAAAATTGATCGAGCAGGCTCGAACCAGAACACGGCAGCACATTCGAAGGAATTCCCGGATTCGCCGCCGAGCACGGAATCCTCGCCAAGTCGCTATCCACCCGTCCCGTATCGCGCACGTAGTGCACGCCCAGCGTGATGGTCAGGTTCGGATACATCTTGTATGAGTCCCCGACGTATCCCTGCAACCGGTTGTCGATCTGCCCGCCGCGTGGAAGTCCAAACCCAGACTTCTCCGTCGCGAAGGCTTGCCCGTTGCTCAGCGTCGCCAGCAACAACGGATAGTCCAGCGGGTTCGCATCCGTCCCTCCCACTAGCGCAGTCGACAACTGGGGGGCGAGTCCGTACGCGTTCGCATAACCGCCGATATTGATCCGGTTGATGCTCGCGCCAAAACGGAACGTGTGGTCTCCAGCCCGTCGCGTCCCGTCATAACGCGCTTCCGTGTTCTGCTGAAAGGTTTCCTGCGGAGCGAACTGGCTCGCACCGAACTGCACTGCCCCGCCCGCCAGATCGGTGAATCGCACACTCACCGGAAGCCCGAAGATTCCGCCCGTTCCCAGTTGGCCAGCCGCGTCCTGCAACGAGTTGTGATACCGCGAGTATCCGAACCGAACACTGTGCATATACGGTCCGCGCGTCAAATCGAGGCCGAGAGCGTGCGAGGGCGCGTTGTTGTGGTTCTGATAGATGGAATACCCGTCGCCAAAGTTATCCACCGACTTGTTCCAGTTGTAGGCAAAGCGGTAGAAGGCGTGGGTGGTGCTCGAGGGCGACCAGTCGAGTTTTCCGGAAGCGGAGGTATTACGGAAAGGCGACGAGAACGAACCGGTCTGTGCCTGGAACGGCACCGGAAACACAACTGCACGATGCGCATCCTGCGTCACGTGCTCCACATCCAGAAAGAAGAAGGCCTTGTCCTGGATCAGCGTACCTCCCAGTTTGCCGCCGAAATCCGTGCGCCGAAACGGCAGGTCCTGCCCTCCCGGGGCTTTCGCGAACGCGATGCTCTGGTCGCGAAACAATCCGAACGCTTCCCCGTGCAGGCCAGCGCTTCCCGAGCCCGTCCTCATATTCACTTCGCCCGCCGAGGTTGGCCCCACGGAAACATTCAGCATGGCGCGGTTGACCAGCATCTCGTCCACCGAACTCAACGCGACATTCTGCGTGGCCCCGCCTTTGTTTTCGTCGCTGAGGTCGATCCCATCCAGCGTGTAGAGGGTGTCCGCCCCGCTAAACTTGTGGATCGAAGCGGCGAATGTTCCTGTCTTCGTCGCATCCAAAGACCGACCATCCTGGATCAAAACTCCGGGCTGAAACTGTGCGGTGTTCAAAACGTCGCGTCCATTGATAGGCAGTTTCGCGATCTCCTCGGGATTCACATTCCCCTGCAGCGTCGGCGTCCCCGGCTCAACGGGAATAAGCTTGCGGTCGCCATTCGAAGTCTTGCCATCGCGCACTGTCACGAAGAAACGGTTCGCGTTGTAGTTGCGCAGTTCGACCTGCACGGTATACACGCCGGCATTCAACGCGCCCGTGGAATACTTGCCGTCTTTGTCAGTGGTCAGAGTGAGCGGGACTTCCGCCGAGTGGGAATTCAGATAGACCGTCGCCCCGGCCACGGGTGCTCCGGCCGCATCGATGATCGTGCCCTCAATCGAACCCTTGGGAAGGTCTTCCTGCGCCAAGCCGGAGAGGCCACCCAGCAGCGCGACAAAAACACTTAAAAAGAGAATTACCAGGGAGTTGCGGCCTTTCCCACGGCCGCACGAAGCGCGCAATTTCAACAAACGGTCTCTCCTTCCCACTCCTGGACATGCGGGTACTGCCACATGGAATCGCTCCCCGCAGGAATGGTTGCTTCCGCTTTACAAAGTTGAATTGACTATCTTACTAAACAAGGAAGGAATCTGCCGGAAAGGGCGGCAAAGCCCCCGCAGAGGCAAACACGCCCCCTCCAAATCAAGACACGAGAGGAAAAGGTTCAAGGTGCAAGTGGAAGACATTCCGATCAGGGCATGAGTGGAAGGGCGTTCTGATCAGGGCGCAAGAGGAAGGACGTTCCGATCAGGGTGCGAGAGAAAACAGGTTCGTATCAGGGCGCGCCTTCAGGCGCGCCGTAACGTATCTTCTGCGTGCGCCTTTAGGCGCTGTGCCCGGGGCTTCCTTTCCTTAAAAAGAAGCGGGGTGCCGCATCTTTGCGCGTTCTGTGCGCAAAAGCCCGCCCTGAGTGGAGTCGAAGAGATGGGTCCACCGCTGTATTCCACTTTGATTTTCGAGGATGCCGCCAGCCACCTGTTCTCAAATAAAAAAGGGACCGGGTGCCCGGTCCCCTCAAAACTTCCCATACCTAGAAGGTAAACCGCACCGCCAGACGCATGCTGCGCGGCGTCTGGAAGATGAACGGCTTGCCATACTGGCTGTTGCCGATAATCGGAACCCCGGCGCCAGTACCGGTCAGCCCGGTGTTGTTTGACAACAGACCCTTCCAATCGTAGGGATGCTCGAAGGCCGAGTACGAGAACGTCCCGCCCGGATTGAGAAAGCTCTGGTTGTATGCAGAGTCCAGCTGCGAGTAAAAGCCCGTTGCAGATTGACGGTTGAACAGGTTCAGAACATTCGCCTCAAACGTCAGCACCTGTGCTTCATTGTTCTTGTTGACCTTGATCTCCTGCTTGAAGCTGGCGTCTGACTGTATGTACCACGGAGTCCGGCAGCTGCAGAAACTGGTCACAGTTGGCACCAGCACTCCCGAACTATCCGGCACCAGGCTGATCTTGGCGAACTTGCCGCGATCTTCTGGGAAGACCGGGAAGCCGCCAGAGAATGGAGGTTGCGAGAACGAATTGCCCACATCAATGTAGGTCCCCATCGGCGTCCCGCTATACAGAGTCTGGAACCATCCTACGTTCGTTGAGGTCCGTCCGCCTTTCCACGGGATGCGATAGTACGTGTATCCCTTAAACGCGTGCGGACGATCCGTACCCAGCGGTCCGCTGGAGGATCGGCCGTTGGCGTCATACTGGAAGAAGGACTCATCGAAAGCCCGACTGTTGTTGGGAGCATTGCGGCCGCCGCCTCCGTCTGCCAGATCGGTGCTGGTCAGGCCGGAGTAGTTGCCGCGCAGCTTGCTGTAGGTGTAGGAGAACATCCCGAACCAGTTCTTGCTGGTTGCTTTGGTCAGGCGGAACTCCAGGCCATCGTAACTGCGCGCCGCTTTGATGTTAGGCGGGCAGCCCAATGGTGACGTTGTAAGGTTGGTGCAGGAATCCGCCAGATTGACAGCATTCGGACCGAACCCCGGGTTCACGATCAGGAAAGTCTCGCTGCCCGTGGAGTCGAAAATGGCAGAGTCCTCAATCGCTTTGTCCAGACGACGGCGGTCCCAGCGAGCTTCAAACGCGAGAGTTTTGGTGATCGCATAGTCAGCACCGAATACGGACTCGTGCTGGCGATACGGTTTCAGGCCGTTCATTACGCCTTCCGTTCCGCGGAAGTTCTGGTTTTCCAGGAAGGTCAACCCCGCCGGCACCACGCCATTCGCAAAGTTGGCACCGCCCGTGCTGTCTCCCGTGCAGTAGCGCTGCCCCGCCCCAAACTGAACGTTGATACTGGCGAGATCAGACGTATCGAGCGCATAGAAGCAGTTCTGCCAGTATTGGCCGCCGAACGAACTAATCGCCAGGTTCAGCTTCATCAGGTCGTTGTATACGCCGTAGCTGCCAAACATCTTCAGCCTGCCGTCTTTGAAAACATCCCACGCGGCCCCGAGGCGCGGCGCGATCTTGTCCCGCCATCCGAAGTTAATCGGCTTCGATGGGAAACCTCCTGCCGTCGTCTCGCTCGGCAGAGACTCCTTCTCTACACGCAAGCCCACGTTGATGGTCAGACCTCGTCCGATCGTCCACGCATCTTGAGCATAGAAGCTGTGGTTGTAACTGGACGCCTTCCCGAACGAGCCCAGATCCTGCACGTTGAGAAAGCCGAACTGGCCGGTGCAACCCTTGTAGACCGATGGCAGCTGCGCCGCCGCCAACGCCTCGCAGTTGTGCTTGCCAGTGTCCCCGCCGGGCGAAAAGAAGTTCTGGCCGACATACAACTGCACGTCCGGAGCGTTCCAGTGCTGGAAAATATCGTTGAACACATGGTTGAGCTGGTAGCCGAACTTGAAGTTGTGGGTTCCCAGCAGACCACCCTTAAACCAAGCGACGTCGGTATCAAACTGGTGATGCTTGTTGGCGTTACGCAGAGTGTAGGTCTGATCGTTGCCGGTGGAGAAAAAGCCGGCAATCTGCTGCAAAGACTGCGGCGAGCGGCTTGCCGTTGTTGTCCAGTTGCGGCACCGGTGGGTTTCCGGGCACGATTCCCGACGTCAGCCATGAGAACAGCGAGCCGGCAGTTGGATATCCGAAGTCGTGATAGTTCTCGAAGAAATATCCAAAGCGCGTCGTAAGAACCAGCTTCGGCGTCAGAGCATAGTCCGCTCCCAGATTCAGGGTCTGGTTGGGAGCTACGTAGCCGTACCCGTGCTGGAACAGCGAGAGTGGAGAGGTCGAAGTCGGATTCAGCATGCCGGTGGTCGAATCGCCGACCGGCAGCACGGCGCCGCTCTCTCGCTGCAACTGGTAGAGCCACGAGGCGAACACGCGCAGCTTCTGCGTGACGGTCGCGTCCACGCGTGCTGTGGTGAAGTAGGTTTGCTGATCCTGATTAAAAACCTGCACGCCTGCGTTGTTGTTAGCCGACCCGAAATTGACCGCTCGGCCGACCGATGTGTATTTGGGGTCCACGCCCAAATGGATCCAGAGACGGTCATGAAGAATCGGGCCGCCAATCGTGAAATACGGCTGAACGTAGCGATAACGATCTGCATGTTGCTGATAGGTCAGAGCCCGCGGGTCCTGTCCAATCGCTGAATTGCCATTGTCGGTGGGATCGTAGTAGAGGAACGGGCTGTTCTGGTTCGCGTTCATGGCATTGGCGGAGTACTGCGCCCCCGCCGTTCCATGCCAGTTATTGCTGCCCCGCTTCAGGATCACATTGACCACGCCGCCCATGGCGCCGCCATGTTCCGCTTCGATGCCGGAAGTCTTCACTTCCACCTGGTTCACGAACTCAAACGGAACGTCGGTGTGCGAGTAGCCACCGATCACGTTGGCTGTGTCCTGACCTTCGACCAGATAACGGTTCTCGCTGTCCGCGCCGCCCGCAACCTGGAAACCGAAACCGTTGCCGTTCGACGTGCTACCCGGCGAGCCGCCGCCAATTCCCGGCCGCGAAAACGAACCGGCGCCCGTGCCCGCGAGAGCGTTATTTCCCATCAGGGGTTCGTTGCGCGCCGAAGGCGCGAATTGAATCACCGATTGGTAGGAAATTCCGTGCGGAACTTCCGCCACCACATCAGGGGTAATGTTCGTGACGGTGTGCGAACTGGTCGTGTCGATCAGCGGCGCTTCACCCGTGACTTCGACAACTGTCCCGGTCGAGCCAACCTGCAATTGCAGATCGAGCGTCGGCAGATGTCCAACCGCGATCACGATGCCATCGCGCTTCAACAACGTGAACCCAGGAGCAGTCACTCGCAGCGAGTAAGTTCCCGGCGGAAGATTCGCGAAGCGATAATAACCGCTCGAATCCGTCTGCAATTTCTTGGAACCGACCAGCGACTGATCCCGTCAGTTCCACATCCGCGTTCGACACCACTGCGCTTGTCGGATCTTTTACTGTTCCCTGCAGGCCACCGGTAGTCTCCTGCGCCCACGCGCACATGGAGGAACGCTACGAAAAGCACAGAGACCACCATCAAGACAAACAGTCTGGGTCCGATGGCCTCACTTCTTGGCTGCCTCATGCGACCTCTCCTTTGGTGTGGACACACGTGTGTACAGTCGCCCTCCCGCAAAGGTTTGCCACTCACGTCATCCACAATCTGTTGGATTCCCTAGCCGGCGGACACGGAAGCTTCACTCACCCCAGCTCAACAGTTTCTGTAAGCGCCCGAAAATTCCTCGGCTGTCAGTGGCTCTTATGCACGGATTGGTCCATTGACGCGTGTCAATGTCTAGAGGACAGAACAAGAGACTTATCCTGGGATAACGAAACAAGAAACGAACGTGGCACGCACTTTTGCGGAGATTTCCGAGTCTACGAAATACGGCTTTCCATAAGAATAAAGAGGGAGACAAAACGAAGTGGGAGTGTGGGGAACAAAAGTCAGCCGCCAGCAAAGGTCCTCAACCTCGAGAGCCTCGCTGGCGGCTAGTAACCGACGACTGACGACTAGAACACCACCCGCAACCCGAATTCAATCTGCCGCGGCGACCCCAGTCCGAACGAACTCGAGGACTGGAATGCCCGCTCTCCGTTACGCGGATCGCCTTTGAACGTCCCGTTAATTGACCCAGCGCTGCCGTCGAGAATGCCGGCAATACCAGCCGCGGAGCCCAGGATCACGAACGGGTTCGTATCAAAGTTGGAGAAGTTGAACAGGTTGTATACCGCCGCCGAAGGCTCGATCGTGAAGCGATCCTTGATTTTGAACGGATACGCCAGCTTCAGATCGAATACTTTCAGCCAGCCGTTGTTAACGGGTTTGCCGCCCGCATCGAAGCCGGACGTATCAATCGAATCGATGACACCGCCCAATGCGACCAACTGATCCTGTGTCATCACACCTTGATCGATGAGCACCTGACCGGCCGGCGTAACCTTACCGGCCACGTTGGCGTTGAAGTTGTGCAGGAACGACACCAGTTGGTTGGGCTGCACGTCGCGCCCATACGCGCCCACGCGCTTGGTGATCGGATCCGCCGTTGTGCCATCGCCATTCAGGTCGGTATGGAAAATTTCATCCGGCCTGTTCTGCGAAGGCGCAAACATGTTCGATGGCAGCGGAGAGTTGAAGTGTCCGATCATGCTCACCAGCGGCCCGTGCGTCACCTGGAAGGTCACGCCGAAACCAAGCTGATGCGTCCGATCGAACGACGCCGGCCCCAGGTACTTGTTCGGGTTCTCGTTGTCGATTCCGACGGCAGTGATGAAATCCTGATCGCCGCCGATGGCATTCAGGTAGCGCGAGAGCGAATACGAAACCTGGAAGCTCACGCTCTTGGTGAATCGCGTCGGGCTGTTGATATTGTCGCGCAGCGAGAGTTGCAGTGCGTTGTACACCGAACGTCCCGCCGGCATGAACGCAACGTTCCCGCCCACCAAAGCGTTGATGCCCGGAAAGGCAGCGCCGTGACCCGGATCGAGACCAAAGGCATTCGAAGGCCCCCCGAACACGTGCGTCGCATCACCCAGCCCGAAGCCGCCAAAGTCGCTCATGGTTGCCCCAGCTGCGATTGCGCAATTAATTCCGCCTGTGCCGACGGGGCAATTGAAAGCTTGGTTGGTTTGGTCGATCGCATTCAGCGCGGCCGCTTTGTTGAAGAACTTCACATTGCCCACCTGGTTGCTGTCGACTGCCACCAGGGAGTGCAGGTTGATGTTCCTCAAATAATCCGCCGAGAACAGCATTCCCGGACGAAGCTCGCGCTGCATACCAATGTTCATCTGGTACGAGAACGGTGTGCGGTAGTTGGGATAAAGCAGCCCCGGCCCGACCAGCGTATTTCCGACGAAGTTCGGGTTTGCTGACGCACCCGCCTCCGCCACCGCCGCCTGGTAATCCTTCGAGAGCGCCATCACCTGGTCGCCCACCGATCCGATCGGCTGGCCGCACAGGCTCGCAATCGACACGCCCGTGGAAGGAATCACCGTGACCGGCCCACTCGGGAATGTCACGACTCCGCTCTGGCAACCTTCGCCAGTGGCAACGTCGTCCGCCACGTGGTTAAACAAGCCTTTCTGCAGGTAACCCGGCCGCGAGAACAGCACGTTGTTGAAGATCTGGTTCTCGTAGAACATGCCCATGCCGGCGCGGATCACGGTCTTGCCATTCTTCATCGGATCCCACGCGATGCCGATCTGCGGCGCGAAGTTGTTGTTGTCCTGTCGTACTCGGTCGCCGAAATGCGCGCCGAACAAATCCAATAGGTGTCCGCTCGCCGGGCAATCCGGCACCGGATCGAAGTGGCTCGCCACCAGCGCCGAGCACGGAATCGGCGCGATGTCACTCATCGTCCGCCCCGTGTCGCGCAGATAGCGCAATCCCATCGACAGCGTGAAATTCGGTTTCACCTTCCAGGTGTCGCCGACAAACCACTGGATGCGGTTGTCTATGAATCCACCCGCCGGCAAGCCGAACGTCGGAATGTCGGAGGAGAATCCCTGTCCGTTGCCCAACGTGATGCGTTCCAGCGGATAGTTGAGCGGATTCGATGCTCCACCCGGAAAGGGTCCGCCCGCTGCAAACGCTTGATCAGCAGCGCTCGTCGTGCTGCGCAGCCGCGGTCCAGTTCCGTAGAAGTTCGCGAATCCACCCGCCAGAATCCGGTTGTAGCCGAATCCGAAGCGGAATAGATGCGACCCCCAACCGCGGCTACCGTCGTATTTCAGCTGATTGTTCGATTGCAGCGTCCCCTGTGGCGCATTGGGGTTCGGTCCGGCACGCAGTTGCCCGATACGCACTTGCGCACCCGGCAGTGGATCGAAGATTCCCGATCCCTCCACCGCGTCTGCAATGCCGTTCACGAACTTTGTGTATCCATACCGTATGCTGTGATTCCATGATCCAGTGTTGAAATCAATGCCGGCCGCCTGCGCCGGAGTCTTGTTCCGGTTTTTGAAGACGGAGAAATCCGGCAAGCCGTTCGTCGTCACCGCCAGTTCGTCGTAGTTGATCCGGTAAAAGGCGCGCGCCGATGGTGTCACCTGCCAATCGAGTCGCCCAAACAGCAACCGCTCCTTGAAGGGCTCGTTCACTGCTCCCTGCAAACTGTCGAAGGGCGCTCCAAACGACACTGGAACACCGAGCGCCTGGTGAATGCGCTCCGCATCCAGAAAGAAAAACAATTTGTCTTTCACGATGGGACCGCCAAAGCGCCCGCCAAAGTGGTTGCGCTGATAAGGAGAATCCTGACCGCCCGTGAAATTTGCAGCCAGCGACTTGTCGCGGAAAAGATAGAAACCTTCTCCGTGCCAGGCATTCGTGCCCGTTCGCGTGACCACGTTCACTGCGCCCGAAGACGTCAGCTCCGAGGCCAGATCGAGCGTCGACTGCTGAATGCTGAATTCCTGAATCGAACTCGCGGAATAATTGGAGAGAGTCGTTCCCACGTTCTCGTCGGTAACATCCAGTCCATCGACCTCAATGCGGGTCGTACGGCCTTGCCGCCCGCCGACTGAAATTCCCGAGAAGCCGCCCTTGGTCGGATCGAAATTCGCGCCGTCCTGCACTTGTACGCCCGGCTCAAGCTGCGCGAGGTCCAGAAAGTTACGCCCGTTGATGGGCAGTGTTTCGATCTGGTCGGCATTCAAGACTCCCTGAACCGTCGCCTGTTCTGTGTTCACTTGCGAAGCACCGCCGCCGCGCACTTCCACGACTTCGGCATTCCCATGCAGCGACATCTGGATGTTGGCCGCGGTGGTGGTTGATACCTGCACCGTGACCCGGCTTTCCACATCGCTGAAGCCGGCCGCCTGTATTCGGACCCGATATTCGCCCGGCAACAGTGATCCCGAGGTGAAGTTTCCCGAAGAACTGGTGGTGGTCTCGCGCACCTGGTTGGTGTCGAGGCTCGTGATGATGACCTTGGCATTCACGACCACCGCACCGGCAGGATCCGTCACAGTCCCCTGGATACTGCCGGTGGCAATTGTGGTTTGCGCTGGCATGTACGCGACGACAAATGCCAGCATGAGTAAGCAAGCGAGAAACGGCCGCGCTTGCCTGAGGGTGAGCAGGAAAGATTGACTCATACAATCTCCTCAAGTTTTTGTTGTGTCAGTCTTGGGAGGACACGCGAACGGTGAACGCGTCTGTGCAGTACCGCTGTCTACGCAAATCGGTACTGCACTCGCCCCAGCACAGACATACCGGAACATGACCTGTGCACGACGCACGCCATAACATCGAGCGATGTCAATACGATCTGCTCATTGGTGTTTACAGTCGCCATCAACACTCATGACAAATTGTTGTCGCGCAGTCGCACTCCGCAATCCGGAAGCGCACTCCGCGAAACAGAAGTCGAGAACTACTCTGCACGATGAGAATTGGAAGAACGAAAAACTGAAGGCAGGAAATCCCGAAAACCGAAGTACCAGCAACCCAGTAGCTACCTGAGAGGACCACTGCAACGAGACCACCCAACGAAGATATGTTTCAGGGGGACGAGATCACAGCGGAGAGTGTCTGTGTTCTCTGTGGAAGTTGTGAACCCGTACCTTAGCGACCTTTGCGATCCACGGGCTTCTCTCTGCTGCGATCCACCGGCTTCTCTCTGCGTCCTCTGCGGCATTTCTCCGCGCCCTCTGCGTTTTAAGATTTCGGAAGAAAGATTTCGTGGCTGACCAAAGAGGCGCAGGTTCTCAGAAATCCGACCGCGAGCTGTAATACCCGGTCCGATGCCGGACTTTGTAATCCGTTGACTCGGGGCTGCCGCTGACACTCACCTGCAGCCTCCTAAACTCCGAATTCGAAAACCGCCGCGATGGATAGTACGCCAGCAGATACTGGGTGCGGAGTTCGTCGCCGATCTGATGAAACGCGCTGTCGAGTTGCGCGAGCGAACTCGCGTAGTAATACTTTCCACCGGTATCTTCGGAAAGCTGAATCAGCGCGTGCTCCCCTCCGGTATCGCGACCCGCACTCGCCTCCACCGGAACCACGATCAGGCTGTACACGATCGCCTCAGCCTCCTGCGCCGCGCGCACCGCCTCGCGGTAGTCCGTCTTGCTAACGGTATCGCCCCCGTCGGTGATCACCACCATCACCTTGCGGCCCTTCCGTTTTTCAAGCGCGCGCGAGCCGAGATAGAGCGCATCGTAAAGCGCTGTGGCCGATCCAACATGAATCCGATCGATGCCGCGATCAATGGTCCGTAAATCGGGCGTGAAGGGCACAATCTCATCCACAATTTCGCTGAACTGGAAAACCGACAATCCATCCACCGGCCGAAGAATCGAGTGCGCGAAGCGCCGCGCCGAAGCCAATTCCAGAGGCAAATCCTTCTTCGTGCTCAGGCTCGTGTCCACGGCCAAAATGATCGAAAGCGGCAGCGCCGACTCCTTGTCGAAGACAGAGATCTTCTGCTCGATCCCGTCCTCGCTGAGCTTGAAATCGTCTTTGGTCAGGTGGGAGATAGGTGCGCCCTTCGCGTCGGTGACGGTCACAAACACGTTCACCAGCCGCACGTCGACTTTAAGCGTGGTGGAGGGTTCTTCTTGCGCTGCACCAAGGCGGCAAGCGCAAACCAGCAGCAGACACCACAGGGCGGGCCTATTCATCGGCAATCGAATCATTTAGATGCAGCCTGCCCGCTGGGGCTGCCTTGGGCTCGCGGAATGTCCTCCGGAAACGGCTCTCCATCCGCCCATACCGCGCCATCGACGAAGTGTTCCTTCTTCCAGATCGGCACCTTGCGCTTCAGGGTGTCGATCAGCCAGCGGCTGGCCTCATAAGCCGGGCCCCGATGCGCCGACGCCACTACGATCAGCACGCTGGTTTCCCCGATCTCGAGCCTTCCCATCCGGTGCACAATCGCAACGTCTCTCACCTTGAACTGGGCAATGGCCTCGCCGGCCAAATCTTCCATTTGCCCGAGGGCCATCTCCTCATACGCTTCGTAATCGAGATGAAGCGTCTTGCGCCCCCGCGTATTATCCCGAACGATCCCCTCGAAAACGATGGCCGCCCCGTCTTCGGGACCTTTGATTCTCTCAAGAACTCCGGCTGTATCGATTCGCTCGCGCACGATCGAGGCTCGCCTGGATCCGCCACTCACCGGCGGAAGCAGCGCCACCTCGTCGTTATCACCCGAACAGCGCGCCCGGCCCGGAATAGTGCTGATTCACTGAGAGCGCGACGGTAGGCAGGAGGTCCCGAATCCGCGGAACGCGTGACTCGTAATGCGCCAAGACGTCGGCGACCGTCGCCCCGTCGTGCAACTCAAGAGACTCGCCAGCACTCCCAACGAGATCCTTAAGAACCCCGAAAAATAGAACCCGCACCCGCATCGCCCCTAGTGTATCCGCAAGCCGAAAGCCGGTAAAACCCAGCAACCACAGAGGACACGGAGGAACACAGAGAAATACTTGCCTGGTTCTCCTCTGTGCCCCCTTGTGTCCTTGTGGTTAAAAAAAATGCCAACCCTAAAAAGGTTGGCACTTAATTCTCAGCGCCGATCGCGATAAAGTTTCGCATCAAATCGCTGACGACTGACGACTAGCGACTAGCGACTGGTTCCCTCAGCACCTTCTCGCGCTCCTCCGCGTCCTCTTTTTCCTGCACAGGATTCGAAGGCAGCGCGATCTCCAGCACCTCATCGATGCTCTTCACGTAATGCACGTTCAGATTTTCGAGTTGTTCCGGAGTCAAGTCTTCTTCCACGTTCGTCTTATTGTCGGCCGGCAGAATCACATCGCGCACGCCGGCACGTTTCGCGGCCAACACCTTCTCCTTGACGCCCCCGATCGGCAGCACGTTGCCGCTGAGGGTGATCTCGCCAGTCATGGCCAGGTATGGTCGCACCGGACGATCCGAGAGCAGGGAGACCAGGGTGGTTGCCATGGTCACGCCAGCCGATGGCCCGTCCTTCGGAATCGCTCCCGCGGGAACGTGCATGTGAATATCGTGATCCGAGAAGAAACTCTCCTGGATCCCCAGCCGCGTCGCATTCGAGCGCACCCAGGTCAGGGCAGCCTGCATCGACTCCTGCATCACCTGCCCGATCTGTCCGGTCATGGTGAAGCCGCCCTTGCCCTTCATCGTGTTCGCTTCCACGAACAGCACGTCGCCACCGGTTGGCGTCCAAGCTAAGCCTACCGTCACGCCAGCCCGCTTCGTACGCTCGGCAATTTCGCCTTCGGTACGAATCTTGATGCCGCCCAGGAACTCCTGAATGATCTGCGGAGTGACGATCAGCTTCTCGGTTTTCCCTTCCGCCAGCCGGCGCGCCTGCTTTCGGCAGATCGTGCCGATCGTGCGTTCCAGGTTACGGACTCCAGCTTCCCGCGTGTAGTGACGGATCACATGGCGCACCGACTCTTCCGGAAATTCGATCTGTTCGGCCGTCACGCCGTTCTCTTCTTCCTGCCGCGGAACAAGGTACTGGAACGCGATGTGGACTTTCTCTTCCTCCGTATAACCCTGCAGTTCGATGATCTCCATGCGGTCGCGCAACGGCTCCGCAATCGGATCGAGCATGTTCGCGGTCGTGATGAATAAGACCTTCGACAAGTCGAATGGCACGTCGAGGTAGTTGTCCCGGAAAGTCGAGTTCTGCTCCGGATCGAGCGCCTCTAGCAGCGCCGATCCCGGATCTCCACGGAAATCACGCCCCACCTTGTCGATTTCGTCGAGCATGAAGACGGGATCGCGAGTCTCGGCCCGGCGAATACCCTGGATAATCTGTCCAGGCAATGCACCGATATAGGTACGCCGGTGACCGCGGATCTCAGCCTCGTCGTGCACGCCGCCCAGAGAAATCCGGACGAACTTGCGTCCCAGCGCCCGCGCAATCGACTTCCCAAGCGAAGTCTTGCCCACGCCCGGAGGTCCCACGAAGCACAAGATCGGCCCCTTCATATTCGGCTTCAGGCGCCGCACCGAGAGGTAATCCAGAATGCGGTCCTTCACCTTTTTCAGGTCGTAGTGATCCGCATCCAGAATCTCCTTAGCCTTCGGGATATCTACTTCTCCGCCCGAAGCTTTTTGCCACGGCAGGACCGCCAACCACTCAATGTAGTTTCGAGTCACCCCGTAGTCAGCCGCCATCGGCGACATGCGCGAAAGCCGGCCCAGTTCCTTCAGGGCTTCTTTCTTTACATCGTCGGGCATGCCAGCCGCTTCAATCTTCGTCTTCAGATCATCAACGTCGCGCTGGCCTTCATCCTGCTCACCCAGTTCTTTCTGGATGGCCTTCATCTGCTCGCGCAGGTAGTACTCGCGCTGCGTCTGCTGGACTTTGTCCTGCACTTCCGACTGGATCTTGTTGCGCAGTTGCTGGACTTCGAGTTCCTTCGCCAGGTGCTGGTTGATTTTTTCCAGCCGCACATTGACGTCAGTCGTTTCCAGCGTCTCCTGCTTGTCCGAAGTCGAGAGTGACGGTAGCGACGAGGCGATGAAATCCACCAGCCGTCCCGGCTCCTCAATATTCATTGCGACCGTCGAAAGCTCATCCGACAGGGTCGGCGATCCGGCCACGATCTGCTGGAACAGCGTCAGCACGTTGCGCTGCAGCGCTTCAATCTCGGCCGTTTTGGGTGGAACCACCTCCGGGACCGAACTAAAGCTGGCCCGCATGAACGGTGTCAGCTGAGAAAATTCTTCTAACTTCACGCGCTCCAGGCCCTCGGCAAATACAAACAGGCTCTGGTTGGGCATTTTTACGACTTTGTGCACGACGGCCAAAGTGCCGACGTTATAAAGATCGGTGGGCTGGGGAGAATCCACGCGCGCTTCGCGCTGCGCGACCACCACAATGGTCTTGTCCTCACCCAGTGAATTGATCAGTTGCACTGAACTCTCACGCCCGACCGTGAGAGGCAGAACAGCGTGCGGGAATAGAACTGTATCCCGAACCGGCAGCACCGGCAGGGAACGCTCTTCCTGCTCTTCCTTCGGTTTTTTCGTACTTTCGGGACGTGGCTGCTGTGCCATTTTTCTCCTTGAGTGTAACTCGCTCAACTTTTGATGATTCTCAAGCTTGAAAAGATGCAGGCCGACCGGAGCTGTCTCCGTAGATCGTTGCAGTCTAAACCACTTCCTCAACCCTTTGCACTCTACCAATGGTACAGGTTACCGGGGTAGACGTTGCCTCCTGATCCCTACTCCCGTCACCAAAGAGAATCGACGGGGGCCTATTTCGGGGTGAACTGGCTTAAATCGAAGATTCCCAGCTTCTTTTCAAGCTCCGCGACCTGTCCTACGACTTTGAAAAAGCCCTCGTCTCCGAACAACTGGTCTTCTTTCTTCTCGAACTCCTCTCCCAGAGCGTCGAATTCGTGTTCCGAGACGAGTTCACGGAACGCCGGAAACAGCACCGTATCCTCGCGCGCCTCATGCGGCCGGTACATGCGGTTGAACGCCCGCAGGCTTTCCGCCAGTTGCGGTTTCTTGGCTTCATCTTTCAGCGATGAAGCTACCGCAAGTTGCTCGATCTGCGCGGTGACGTGCCGCCCGGCCTGATGCTGGGAAAGCAGCGTGTCCACCAAGTCCACGTGCTTCTTGGCTTTACGGAAGCGAGGGAAAAGATAATCTTCTTCCAGTTTCTCGTGATACTCCTCGACGAAATGCCGGATGATGCCCGCCGCGGACGCCAGCACCGCCGGATCGAAGTCCTGCTTCGCGTCCAGGCGCCGGATGTGTTCGTCATAGATCAGAAGAATCCGGTTCAGGACACCGTGCTCGCGCATCAAGTCTTCGGGCGGAGAGACCTTTTCCGCTTCCTTCTCCGGCTTCTGCTCACTGAAGACAACGGTTGGTACGGAAAGACTTGCGCCGATTGCGCTGGACCGCAGGATAAAATCGCGACGGCTGCTCGTGCTCGGATCGCTCATGCGAACCTCCAGCCTTCCGATACCCTCCGGCGCGCGGAGGGTTGCTTCCTTCATTTGGCCGCTGGATAAATGCCCAGAACCTTCACCAAGTCCGCGACTTCGCCCAGATGGCGCAGCGCATTTTGCGCGGGCTCATCATCGCCGCGCAGGATGTCGACGTAGAAAACATACTCCCATGGCCGGCCCTTCACCGGACGCGACTCAATCTTGCTCAGGCTGATGTCGCGCAATGCAAACACGCTAAGCGCCTTGAACAACGCACCCGGGATGTTCTTCACGCTGAATGCCAGTGAAGTTTTGTTCGCTCCCGGTCGCACCCGCTTCTTCTTCAGAATGTGAAAGAAGCGCGTGTAGTTTTGCTTGTTGTCCTCGATCCCGGCCTTGAGGATCGTTCCGCGGTAAACCCGTGCCGCTTCCTTGGCGGCGATCCCGGCCGCGCTCGTCATTTTCTTCTCGATGACGTGCTTTACGCTTCCGGCAGTGTCATAAAACGCCACCGGCTCGATGTTCCGGTGCTTGCGGAAGAAGTCGCGGCACTGGTCGAGCGCCACGGGATGCGAGAACACCTGCCGCACATCACGCAGCTTCATTCCTGGCGCAGCAATCAGGTTGTGCACGATGCGCAACGGAAACTCGCTTTGGATAAAGACGTTGCGGCTCAGCAGCAGATCGAAATGCTCGGCCACCGAACCGGCCAGGGTATTCTCAATCGGGATCACGGCTCCATCCACCGATCCGCGCTCGACCCGGTCAAACACTTCCGCCGAGAGCGCACACGGCACAACCGTGCAGCGCGGCACCATGCGGATTGCGGCCTCGTGGCTGAACGCTCCCGTTTCGCCCTGGATGGCAATTTTCATGAAGAGATGAGTCTGCAACGCAAGACCTTATCTGTCCTGCGCTTCCGATAGCAAATCCTTTTTTAGGACCAGCGCGTCCACGCCCGTGGCGTAGTACTGGGGAATTGTCTTCACCAGAAAATATTGACGGCGTTTGTAGAACGCGAGCGCCGACGCGTTGTCCACAGCGGTTTCAAGGATGACAGATTGGCAGCCTTCGCGCTGCAAGCGCTGTTCGGCGGCTGCCATCAGCTGCGAGCCTAGTCCGCTGCGCCGGAATTCGTGGAGCACGTCAATGGTAATGATGTGTCCCGCCCGACCAGCCTCCGCGACAACGAAGCCGATTGCATCCGATTCGCTCTCGAGACCTTTCTCGTGGCACGCAACTTCAGCCACCAATGTGAAGGCGCGCGGCCGCCGCATGTAAAACAACAATTCCGGCTGTGAATATGAGATCCCGGCTGGAAAGCACTTCTGGTCGATTTCCCACAGGCGCCCAAAGTCGCTCTTGCGGAATTCCCGGATGGTGAAAGCCTGGCTCATGCGCTGCTAAGTGTAGCGCCCGCGGGATGTGGGGCGCTGAGCGTCGCCGGAGTCGCACGTTCTTTCGTCCCGATTTTCCCCATGCGCGATGAAAAGAAAGGCGAAAAAAATTTCAGACAACTGACTTGTCTTCACTCATCTATCGGACGTACCATCTCAGTAAACGAGGTCCTTTGTGGGGCGCCTGTTACTGATCGACGTGTTAGGTGCCATTGTCTCCCTGGGCATCTGGTACTACGCCTTCGCGCGCTATAACCGGCGCCGGGGTGCGGCCGCCCTCCGCTGGGTCCAGATCGCCTGCCGTGGACGCGGCAAGGTCGTCGAGAGCCGCTGGTCAGGCAGTTCCCGCCTGCAGGCCCGTTTCCAGTTTCCTTCCCGCTGGTTCGAAAATGCCCGCCTCACTTTGGAATTGCGTCCACGCCCCTTGCCGGTGCAATGGTTTCTGAGCCACTGGCGCAAGCAGAAAGAGACCCTCACTTTCGAAGCCGACCTCGACTGCCCGCCCGCCTTCCGGCTCGAAGTCATGAATCACCGCTGGTGCGGTCACAGCAACGGCCGCAAAAACGACGACGGCCGCGCCTGGGAGATTTCTCGCCCCGGTCCGGTTGTGCTGACCACACGCGCACAATGGACCCAGGAACTGACGCCCGTCGTAAATGCGCTGATGGCCTCCCGCGAACACAATTTCCTGAAAGTTCACTTCCGGCAGGACTCACCCAACTTCTCTGCCACCGTGGACCTGGACGCGATGGCCGATCCCGACGCAGCCTCAGGATTCTTCACCGTCTTGCGGGAACTGGCGGCAGGAGCTTCCGCAAAGCAACTGTAGAGCAGGTCACGGGTGTCAGGTGTCAAGTCTTAGGTCTCAGGTCTGAGTCTCCGGGTCAGGCGCCTCTTAGCCTCCGCGTTCTCGCAGTCTTTACAGATCAGAAATCTTCTCTGCGCCCTCCGCGGCTTTTCTTTGCGATCTCTGCGTTTTAAGATTCCCGGCAAGAGCTCCCCTCGCAAAGAACCATCCGCGCACTGAAGGTCACTACAAGCCCAAGCTCTGCACTCATTCACCTCGATTCCTCGAGTCGGATTTCCAATACAATTTCAAGACGCTAGGGCCTTCACGGTCGGAGCGTGGTGAGCGGCCATTGTTTTCAGTTACATAGCTTATAGATAATATAAAAATACTATCGGATTCGCATTACTGCAGTCCGAAAAAGGCGCCCGGACACTTCCCAGGATAGCTGCTAGCGGCATTTGTAGGCCCGTAGGCCAACGATCGAGGGCGGAGGGGACCCGGAAGGTTGGGAGCTCGCCTTCGGATGCGCCTGAAGGTCTCTAATTGCTTAATTTATCTTTTAGTTAATACAGAAAGCCAAAATTGTGAGCCCAGACGGCACCGAGGTGCGCAGCCGAACCCCATACCGCCAATCGCCTCGGGGGCCTCTCGGTTTTTCTTGATTAAGAAGCAGTTCTAAAAAACAAAAAGGCTGGAGCCTTGGGCCCCAGCCGTCTGCGAACCAATACTTTCTCTACATCACGTCGCCGCGCTTGCGCAGGAAGGCCGGAACGTCGAGATCGTTCTGCTCGAAGTTCGAGACCATCGCTGAACGCAACGCGTCGAGTGAGGCGACCTCGGGAGAGACCTGTTGCAATCCCGCGGGCGACTCCGCTGGAACGGACTCTTCCCGCATGATGCGCTCCGGGGCTGGGTCGGGCTCGAAGGGCGCCGGCTCGGGTTCGAAGTCGATGTTGTTGTGCGTGCTGGCAAAGGAGTTGTGGACTTCCTGTTGCCGGCTGCGCATGGCCGGGACTTCGCGGAAGCCGGTGGCGATCACCGTGATCTTCACGCTGTCTTTCATCTTCTCGTCGAGAACAGCGCCGAAGATGATGTTGGCATCCTCGTGCGCGGCGCTCTGGATGATCGTACAGGCCTGCTGCACCTCAGCCAGCTTGAGCGAATTCGAGCCGGTGATGTTGATCAGGATGCCGCGCGCGCCGTCAATTGCGCCGGCTTCGAGCAGCGGGGAGGCGATCGCCTTCTGCGCCGCATCAGTAGCCCGGTGGTCGCCGCTGGCCGTGGCTGTGCCCATGACGGCGTAGCCCATCGCCGCCATGATGGCTTTCACGTCGGCGAAGTCACGGTTGATGATGCCGGGGATCGTGATGATGTCGGAGATGCCCTGCACGCCCTGGCGAAGAATGTCGTCGGCGACGCGGAAGGATTCGAAGAAGCCCGCATTCTCGGCCACCGCCAACAGCTTTTCATTCGGAATGACGATGGTGGTGTCGACCGACTCCATCAGCTCGTTGATGCCGCGCTCGGACTGCGCCATGCGCCGCTTGCCCTCAAACGCGAATGGCTTGGTGACGACCGCAACGGTGAGCGCGCCCATTTCGCTCGCGAGCGAAGCGATGATCGGAGCGGCGCCGGTACCGGTTCCGCCGCCCAGGCCCGTGGTGACAAAAACCATGTCGGCGCCTTCGAGCGCTTCAATGATCTTGTCGGAATCTTCGAGAGCGGCCTTGCGGCCGACTTCGGGATTGGCGCCAGCACCCAACCCGTTGGTAAGTTTCACGCCGAGCTGAATCTTCACGGGCGCACGCGACATGCGCAACGCCTGCAGGTCAGTGTTTGCCACGACGAACTCAATGCCTTCCATACCCGCGTCGATCATGCGGTTGACGGCATTGCCGCCTCCGCCACCTACGCCGATCACTTTGATCTTGGCATCGTTGCGCGTGTCTTCGTTAAAGCTGATGCGGATGTCGGTATCGTCTCTTTTCATATCCACCACCGTTGAAGATTTTTGTTTCCTGTGCATCGAAGCAGCGATTTTGACCGGGTCGGCCTTCCCGGTCCGTTAACGGCTACGCTCCCTTTTTGGCGAACATAGCCTTGATTTTGGAACTCCAGCGATCGTCCTGATAGCCGCGTGCCACCCGCGCGCGGTGTCCGTAATAAACCAAGCCCAGCAGAGTCGCGTACTCGGGCTCAGCCAACTGTACGGGCATCTTGGCGAGCGGTACTGGCCACGACAGGCGGACCGACTTGCGCAGTACCGACTCGGCAATTTCGAGCAAGCCCGGTAATCTGGATCCGCCGCCGCTTAAAACCACACCTGCGATGCACGCCTCGAACATTCCACTCTGGCGCATGGCCTCGCGCAGCATCTCGCACAGTTCGCGGGCGCGCGGCTCGAGAATTTCGCCCAGCAATCTTTGCGGAAGGAGTCGCGAGGGGCGGTCGCCCACCGACGGCACTTCTACTTCATTGCCTTCTGGGATGAGCGTGACGATGGTGTTGCCGTAGAGCTTCTTCAGCTTCTCAGCTTCGTTGACGGGGGTGCACATCCCTACGGAAAGATCGCTGGTGAAATGATCCCCGCCAATGGGAAGAACGCCTGTGTAGGCAACGGCGCCCTGGCAGAAGATTGCGAGTTCGGTGGAACCAGCGCCCACGTCGGCGAGGCAGACGCCCAGATCGCGTTCATCGGAGCGCAGCACGGCGTCGGCACAGGCCAGCGGCTCGAAGATCGTGTCGTCCACGTGCACGCCGGCGCGATTCACGGCGGTCACGACGTTTTGCGTGGCGCTCGCCGCCGAGGTGACCATGTGCACGCGCACTTCGAGGCGCGCGGCCATCATGCCGAGCGGATCGTGCACGCCGGGCTGCTCGTCTAGAATGAATTCCTGGGGCAGCAGGTGCAGGATCTCGCGGTCGGCGGGCAACTGGAGCGCGCGCGCTTTATCGACCGCCTGGCGAATTTCGTCGCGTGCAATTTCGCGAGGACGTGTACCGAAGGTGACGCCCCCGTGCGTGTTCAATCCGCGCACGTGAGAACCGGCCACACCCACCAGCGCATGCTCGACCGGCGCACCCGCCGTGTCTTCGGCGCCTTCAACGGCCTTCTGAATCGAAGAAACTGCTTTCTCCAGGTCAACAATCACGCCCTTGCGTGAACCGCGCGACTCAGCGACTCCATGACCGCGGTAGCGCAGACCGTTTTCCGTGATCTCGGCCACGAGAGCACAGGTCTTTGAGCTACCCACATCGATTACGTTGATGAAACTCCCTTGCTGGTTCGGCATGCCTATGGGTGGTCCTGTTGATCGTGATTTTTTGCGACAGCTGCACTCGGCTTCTTCTTCGCGGGAACAGCTCGCGCAGCGCTGGCCGCTGGCTTGGTTTGCGCTTTGGCGGCCGGCTTTCCTGACGGCTCTGCTGTCGCGGACTTGGCGGCTGGTTTCGCTGAGGCCTTCGCCGGCGTCCTCTTCGCATGCGCCTTCGGTTTCGCCTTGTGGTGAACGACTTTGTTGGACGCGGGCTTCGCGGGAGCCGTCGCCGGCTTCGCCACCGGCGGACCATACGAAACTTTCTCCCACTGCGCTTTGTTGATCTTCACCGAGCCCTGTTCTGGCACGGACGCCTTCTTCGGCGGAATGACGTGAATCAGCGCGGCATTCTTTACTCCAGCGGCCATCGCGGCCTTCGCAACTGCGGGCGTGATGGCCGGAGCCTTCGCCATACGCTGGTTGTCAGGGTTCACGATGATCTGGTGCTCGTAGCGCAGGTCGACGGATTCGAGCTTGTCGAACTGCTGCCGCCACGCCCTGCACGTGCGACACGTAAATTTTGTAGCGGCTCAGGAAGTCTCCCGACCCGAGGTGCACGAGCACCGCGCCGCCCGGATCGTTGGCGAGCACTTTCACGTCGTCCTGGTCGGAGATGTCGACTTCGCTGAGTTCCTGCGAGTAGTGCGCGCCGTCGGAGTCGAGTTCGCGCAGCAGTTGGTTGTAAATCTTCATGCGCGCGGAGCGCGTGGAGAGCGGCTCGCCCGCATTCATGCCCAGGATGACCGGGAAAGAAAATTTCTGCTTGTTGCCGGTCGGCAATTCCATCAGCGTGCCGCCCGCATCGATCAGTGCGATACGCGATCCAACGCGCGCGAAGGCGATGGGCGTGCGCTCGCGGATTTCAATTTGCAGGCGATTCGGCACGAAGCGCATTACGCTGGCCGATTCAACCCAGGGAATTTTTTCGAGTTGCGTCTTGCGCTCGGAAAGGGGGATGAAGAAAACGTTGCGGCCGATGTCGCCGCCCATGACTTCCATGATCTGGGCGCGCGGAACATTGTGCGTGCCGAGCACGTCGATGTCGTCGCTCGACTCAATGCGGAAGCGCCAGTTGCGCTCGCCGTACTGGTAGAGTTCGGTACCTAGAACTCCGGCCACGCACGCCAAAACCAAGGCAAGCGCCGACCAGCCAAGCAGATGCAAAGTCTTTTTCGGAAGAGGACCGCGCCGGGCGGGGACACGCTTTTGCCCGCGCAGGAAAGGCGATTCTTCCTCCACATCGAGATCCACCAAGCGCGCGTCGTCCAGCCCGCGCTCCGGCTCTCCCGGCGGAGGATACAACTCTTCCTGCAAGATGGTGGGGCTCGATTTCCGCGCCATCACATCAGGTAGTTGTCGAGAAAAATCGCTGAGCGGAATTAACTATAACGGCTTTTCGCGGATTGAGATAGACAAAATCTTGGTTCGATGGACTGATTTTTAAAACGCAGCCGGCAGGTGTTCAGAAAAATCCTGTGCCATCGGTTGTGGTGGAAAAATCGAACGAAAATTCGCCGGTCGGAATGCGCGTCGCGAGTTAGATGGGCTCTTTCGAACTCGTGTCGACTACGACATTTACTTCGGGGAAGTCAGGAACCTCGATGTCGGGAAGATTCGACAGGTCGATCTTTGGGAGGTCCGGCACATTGACTACGACCTTGGAGAATCCTTCGCAGTCGCCGAACTGGCTGGCGCGCTCGGTGGTCATCATGCGCACCCGATTCATCTTCATCTGCACCATCGCCATTTTCTGCTGAACTCTTGCCTGGGACAGTTGCTCGCGCACTTGGACCATGGCCATCTGACGCTGCGCCCGGGCGACGCGGTCGCACACGATGCGGTTCTGGATTCTCTCGATGGCGGCTTCGGTGCGTCCGAACGCGCGTGGCTCGCGGCCCAGCATGACCTGCGCCATAGTCAGGAAGTGTTCCCCCCGCAGGCTGACACGCTCGACGGCACCCGCAGCGCGATCGGCCAGAACATGCGCCCAGCCCAGTTGGCCGTCCTGATACGCTCCGTTTAATCCGAGGGCCAGAACCCCTGCCGCCAGCCAGTACCAAGCTTTATCCGTTCGCATAACGCCACTCCTGATCTGTGCTGTTTTCTTAGACGAAGGGCTCGAGACTTTGTTAGGCAGTGATACGCGAAAGATTCGAGAAAAGTTTCGGAAGAAACAGGGTTGGATCGGGAGTGGATCTCGCTTTGAGACCTGCGTTGCGGTGCCGATCTAACGATAATTGTTTCAGCTAGTTAGGGCGCTCCGACAGCCTTGCCTGACCTGCAGTCTCTCAAGAATCACTGGCCCGAGTTGCGAGACGCTCCCCGCACCCAAGGTCAGGATCATGTCGCCCGCCTCGGCTTCCGACAAGACTGCCTCGGCGACTTCGGCGAAGGACGTTCCATAGCGCACATTCTGGCCCGAGACTTCCTGGATGCGGGCGGCGAGCGCTTCGCCCGTGATGCCCTCTATGGGCGGCTCGCTGGCGGCGTAGATGTCGAGAATACGGAGAGTGTCGGCGTCATGAAACGCGGTGGTGAACTCTTCCATGAGTTCCTTGGTGCGGGTGTAGCGGTGCGGTTGAAAGATGACGTGGATTCGGCGGAAACCACATTGCTTGGCGGCGGCCAGGGTCGCGCGGATTTCGGTAGGATGGTGGCCGTAGTCGTCGATGACGCTGATGTCGGCGATCTTGCCCTTAAGCTGGAAGCGGCGATCGACGCCGCGGAAGGTTTCGAGCGCGCCCCGAATCGTTTCGACCGGAATGTCGAGGCCGATGCCGGTCGCAATGGCCGCTGTGGCGTTCAGGATGTTGTGCGTGCCGGGGACATGAAGAACGAAGTCGGCCAAGGGCTTGGCACGGTAGCTGACTTTAAAGTGGCTTAGCGGACGATGCTCGCCGGGTTGCTGCTCGATCGCGCCCGGACGGATGAGGAAGTCTGATCCGCGGCGGGTGCCGTAAGTGACGACGCGGCGCTGCACCTGGGGCAGCAGCTTGCGCAGGATCGGGTCGTCGTTACAGGCGACGATCATGCCGTAGAACGGGACCCGGTCCATGAACTCGAGGAAGGTCTGGCGAACATCGCGCATGTTGCGATAGCAGTCCATGTGCTCGCGATCGATGTTGGTGACGATCGAGAGGATGGGCGAGAGCTTCAGGAACGAGCGGTCGCTTTCGTCGGCTTCCGCGACCAGGTATTGCGATTTGCCAAGGCGGGCGTTCGAGCCCATGGCGTCGACGCGGCCTCCCACAACGACGGTGGGGTCGAGTCCGCCCGCCGCGAGCACCGCCGCGACCATCGACGTGGTTGTGGTCTTGCCGTGCATGCCACCGATGGCGATCCCGTACTTCAGGCGCATGAGTTCGGCGAGCATCTCCGCACGCTGGATGACGGGGATGTGTTGCTTGCGAGCCTCGGCAACTTCGGGATTGTCAGGGGAGATGGCGGAACTTGTAACAACGACTTCGGCGCCGGAGACGTGCTCGGCCGTGTGTCCTTCAAAAATGATGGCGCCGAGCGTGGCCAGGCGCTGCGTGACTGCAGAACTCTTCAGGTCGGAGCCTGAGATCTTGTAGCCGAGGTTCAACAGTATCTCGGCAATGCCGCTCATGCCGATGCCGCCGATGCCTACGAAATGGATGCGCTGGATTTTGGCGAACATGGGAAATCAGCTGCTAGCTACTGGCTGCTAGCCTTTAGCAAGCGTTGGATTAGTTTAGAGCTTCGGTCAGCATAAAGCATTTTTGGCGCTTGAGGGCTTCATCGAGAAGAAATTGCATGAGCGGTTGCCGATCGCAGTGCACGCCGGGCCCTTCGACTGCGTTCGGCTTTCGCCTCACTTCGCTCAGCAAATTTATAGAGCCGGAGACAGTCAGGTTGAGGTTCGATCAGATTCTGATGCGAGCATCGATCAGTTCTTCGACTATGGCGGCAATTTCTTCTACTGCTTTTGGATGGGCCAGCGACCTGGCGGCGGCTGACATGCTTTGCAAGCGGTGGTTGTCGTCGATCAGGGCTGCGATCGTTTCGACCAGATAGGCTGCTTCCAGATTCGATTCTTCGACGACCACGGCTGCGCCTGCGCGTTCGAGAGCGCGGGCGTTGACGTTCTGGTGATCGTCGGCGGCGCGTGGGAAAGGGACGAAAATAGCAGGCTTGCCGGCCGCAGTGATTTCGCCAACCGTGCTTGCGCCTGAACGGCATACGAGGAGGTCGGCGCGGGCGAACATGGCGGGCATGTCATCGATGAACTTGTGGACTTCGCCGGAGATGTTTGATTGCGCGTAGGCAGCGGCGACGCGGTCGAAATCGCGCTCGCCGGTCTGATGAACGATGTGGAGCGCGGGCGTGCGCTGCCGGAGGCCGGGCAGCGATTCGATCATGGCGTCGTTGATGGCGCGAGCGCCCTGGCTGCCGCCAAAGACCAACAACGTTGGCTGGCTACCGGGAACTTTCGGATGAATCTGAAAGAACGCTGGTCGCACGGGTACACCAGTGACGTGGCAGTTTGGAAAGTATTTGCAAGTTTCTTCGAAGTGCACGGCGGCGGCGGAAACCCAGCGGGCTATCATGCGGTTGGCGAAGCCGGGCACAACGTTCGGCTCAAAGGCAATGGTGGGCACGCCGCGCATGATGGCCGCTGCCATGGCCGGGCCGGAAGCGTATCCGCCAACGCCAATCACGACGTCGGGTTGGAACTCGGCAAGCATGCGGCGGGAGTTCCAAATCGCACGCGGGAGATCGAATGAAGTCTTCAGGCGAGTGGCGAGACTGACATTCTTGAGCGCGCCGACTTGGACGAGGCGGAGTTCGAATCCCGCGGCCGGTACGAGGCGGTTCTCCATGCCGCGAGGCGTTCCGATGAAGAGCAACTCGGCCGAGTACGCTTTCTTGAGTTGTTGGGCAATGGCGAGCGCGGGGATGACGTGTCCACCGGTCCCGCCGCCAGCGAGGACTACGCGCATGAGGTCATTTTAACTTTGTGCGAGTCGTGAGCTTCGGGCAAACAGATTTGATTCGAGCTTGGACATTGAGCCTCTTGGCTCCGGGCTCTGGGCTCTGGGCTCTGGGCTCATTCTGCTTGTTTCGAAATATTCAGCAGGACGCCCACGCAGCCGAGCATCACGAACAGCGACGAGCCTCCGTACGATACAAACGGCAGCGGAATCCCTTTGGTCGGCATCAGGCCGAGCACGACGCTGATGTTGATGAAGGCCTGCAGGATGATCATGCTGGTGATGCCGACGGCCAGAAATCGTCCGAACAGATCGTTCGTCCGCAGCGCGGTACGCGTGCCACGCCATAGGAAAATTGCGAAAAGCACGACGACGAACAGTGCGCCTACCAGTCCCAATTCTTCGGCGGTTACGGCAAAGATGAAGTCGGTGTGAGGCTCTGGAAGGTAGAAGAGCTTTTGTTTGCCTTCCATGAGGCCAAGGCCAGTCAAGCCGCCCGTGCTCACGGCGATTAGCGATTGAATGATGTGGAAGCCCGTGCCGCGAGGATCAGCATAGGGGTTCCAGAAGGCCAACATGCGGTCCCGCCGCCAGCTCACGTGGAACAAAAGGAAGTATAGCGGCAGCAAGGATGCCGCAAACGCGTAGCCGAAATAGCGCAACTGCATCCCCGCCACGAACAGAATCGCCGCCGTGATACCGGCGCAGGCGATGGCCGTGCCCAGGTCGGGCTGCGCCACGATCAGCAATAAAAAGACCAGCGTGGGAACGATCGCTGGAAGGAGCGTGTTCTTCCAATCCTCGATGCTTTTTGTGCGGCCCTCCAGAAAGAACGCCAGGAACAGGATCAGTGCGGGTTTGGCGAGTTCCGAGGGCTCAAACGAGAGGCCGCTAAAACGGATCCAGCGATGCGTGTGGTGCGTGCGATCGAGCAGAAACACGCCGAGCAGGAGCAAGGTCGTGATCGCCAGCAGCGAAAAGACAACTCCCGGGTGCTTATAACGGCGGTAGTCAATCTTCATCGCGACCAGCATCGCGAGAATGCCAGCGACAGCCCAGAACAACTGCTTGAGAACGAATGTGTAGGGTGAGGCGAACCGCTCTTTGGCCATGACAGCGGAGGCGCTGAACACCATCACCAGGCCCACGAAGACGAGCAGCATGGTGACCGTGAAGAGCCATCGATCGACGCTGACGCGCTTGGCCATGAAGGGCTATTTCAACACGGCAACACGACGGGCGCAGTGTTTTTCGGACGGAGAATTGATCGGAAGCGCTGACTCTTTTGGTTCCGGGGCGAGATGTGGTGGTGAAGTTAGAAGGGATACACGGTAACGCCGCTTTGGCGGCTGCGGCACGGCAAGATCCCGGTTACCGTGACCCTTGCGAGCACAAGACCGTAGCGCCGGCATCTTGCCGGCAGTCGCGAGGGCATCCTGCCCTCGTAGCGGCGGGCGGGACGCCCGCCGGACTGCCGCCGGGACGGCGGCGCTACGGTCGAAGTTCGTTTACGCTTTCGCGTGCTGTAATTCCAGGCTGTGGACTACCTCTTTGAAGACTCGGCCGCGGTGATTGTAGCTCTGGAACTGGTCGAAGCTGGCGCAGGCCGGGGCGAGCAGGACGATGTCGCCGGGCTGTGCAACGGCGGCCGCGCGGCGGATGGCGTTGTCTAGGGTCTCGGCATGGACGATTTCGGCCGCGCCCTTAAGCTGTGATTCGATTTTTTCGGCGGCGGCTCCGATGGTGTAGACGCGCTTCACGCGCTCGCGCAGCAGGTCGTTGAGCACGGTGTAATCGCTGCCTTTGTCTTTGCCGCCCAGAATCAGATGGATGTTCTTCGGGAACGACTCAAGCGCCTTGATGGTCGCGTCGACATTCGTCGCTTTGGAATCGTTGAAGTATTCGACTCCCTTGATGGTGGCTACGTATTCGAGGCGGTGCTCGACGGCCTTGAATTGCTGAATGGCCTTGCGAATTTTGGCCGGGTTGCAGCCCATGAGGGCGCCCGCGCAGGCTGCGGCAAGCACGTTTTCGACGTTGTGCGCGCCTTTGAGCGGGATCTCGCTGACCAGCATGATTTCCTGCTGGCCGCTGCTATCGCGGAACAGGATCTTGCCGTCCCGAACCCAGGCACCGTTTTGCACTTCCTGCCTGCGGCTGAACCAGAACACCTCGGCCCGCGTTCGATCGCGCAGCGTACGGCAGGTTGGGTCTTCTTCGTTCAGGACGGCGAAGTCATCCGATTGCTGGTTTTCGAAGATGCGCGCCTTCGCATTGACGTAGGTCTGGAACGTACGATGACGGTCGAGGTGATCGGGCGTGATGTTCAGAATGACCGCGACTTTCGGGCGGAACGTCTGGATAGTTTCGAGTTGAAAACTGGAAACTTCGAGAACAATGACTGTCTCCGGCTGGGCCGCTGCGACCAGCGAGATGGCTGGCGTTCCGATGTTGCCGCCTACGGCGACCGGCAGACCGCCGGCGGCAAGAATCTCGCCCGCGAGAGTGGTGGTGGTGGTCTTTCCGTTCGATCCGGTAATGGCGACGATGGGCCCGGGCAGATTCTGGGCGGCGAGTTCGATTTCGCCAATCACCGGCTCCCCGGCTGCGCGCGCCTGCACCAGCGGTGGGGCGTCCACGGGAACACCCGGGCTGACAACGATCAAGTCCTGTCCACGGAAGGTGCGCTCGCCGTGGCCACCGGTTTCCACCGTAATGCCATGGTCGAGGAGGATTGGGATTTCATCACGAAGTTGGTCGGGCGACTTGGTGTCGGAGACAGTGACGCGGGCTCCGCGATCCTTCAGGAACAGGGCCGAGGCCACGCCCGACTTGCCCAGGCCGACTACCAGAACGCGCTTGCCTTGAAGATCCACGCAGGTCAAGTTTTACCACAGAGTCTACTCGGATAAGCTTAGGAACGTTTTCACCACAGAGTCCAGAGACACAGGGAAAATCTTGGGCTTTTTTGTTGATTCAGTGATGACCGGAGTTTCGGGAAGCTACTTTCGCGTCTCTCCGCGTTTTGGAAACCAATTTTAGCTTTTCTCTGTTCCTCGGTGACTCTGTGGTAAATGGATTTGTTTAACGCAACTTCAACGTCGTCAGCGCAAACAAGGCGAATACCAGCGATGCGATCCAGAAGCGCACGATGACCTTCGACTCTGACCAGCCCATCAGTTCGAAATGGTGATGGATGGGAGCCATCTTGAAGATCCTTTTCTTGCGCAGCTTGTAGGAAGCTACCTGCAGAATCACTGAGAGCGCTTCGATCACGAACACGCCGCCGATGAAGGGCAGCAGCAGTTCCTGCTTGATCATGACGGCGACCGTGCCGATGGCGCCGCCCAGGGCGAGCGATCCTACGTCCCCCATGAAAACTTCCGCCGGGTGCGCGTTGTACCAGAGGAATCCGATGGCCGAGCCGACCATCGCTCCGCAGAAGATCGTGAGTTCACCGACCTGCGGCATTCGCTGCAACTCCAGATAAGAGGCGAAGGTCGCGTGGCCGCTGACGTACGTAAGCACGGTCAGGGCTCCGGCCGCGATTACCGTGCAGCCGATGGCGAGGCCGTCGAGGCCGTCGGTCAGGTTGACGGCGTTGCTCGAGCCGACAATCACGATGCACACGAAAACCACGAACGGAATGAACGCCAGCGGCCACAGGTGCGGGTTATGCACCCAGCGTTCGATGACGAGGTCGGGACGGAATTGCTTGATAAACGGCACGATCAGCTTGGTGGAGTACAGGCCGCGGGCCTGCATGAAGATGAGCGCAACCGCGATGGCCAGGCTGGTGACAACCTGCAGCCCTAGCTTGGCGCGCGCGGTCAGACCGAGATTGCGGCGCTGCACCACCTTTATATAGTCGTCGGCGAAACCGATGGCGGCGAAGGCACAAGTCGAGCCGATAGCCAGCCAGACGAACGGATTGCTAAGATCTGCCCAGAGCAGCGTGGGCACGACGATGGCAATGGCGATCAGCAGGCCTCCCATGGTAGGGGTGCCTGCTTTCTTCTGATGAGCTTTCGGGCCTTCTTCCCGGATGTACTGACCGATCTGGAATTCGCGCAGGCGGTTGATCACCATCGGGCCAACGATGAGTCCAGTGAACAGCGCGGTCAGGCTGGCGAACGCGGTGCGGAAGGTGAGATAGCGAAAGATGCGGAAAGGCGGAAAGTAGTGGTAGAGCTTGACGAACAGCAGCCAGTAAAGCAATCGTCCTCCAAGAGCAAGTCGTCGGTCGTCAGTCGTCGGTCGTCAGCGAAACCGTGGTTCGCTAGCCGCTAATTTCCTTCCACTTCTCCAGGGCCTTTTCCAGTTTCACTCCACGCGATGCCTTAAGCAAAACCACGTCGCCATCGCGAGTCTCGCGCGCGAGCCATTCGCCGGCTTCGTCCGCGCTCGATACGAATTCAGCGCGTTTGCCGGCGGCTCTCGCTGCTTCCACTAGGTTCTGCGCCAGTCCCCGAACACCTAGCACGACGTCGGCATTCGTCCCCGCGATATGGCGTCCGGCGGCCGCGTGCATTTCCGGACCCGCAGGTCCAAGTTCCAGCATTTCTCCTGCGACAACGATGCGGCGCTGGGCGGGCATGGCCGTCAGCGCGTCAACCATGGCGTCGAGCGCTTTTGGATTCGAATTGTAGCAATCGTTGATCACGCGGATGTTACCCACTTGGACGACCTGTCCGCGCTTGTCGGCCGCTTTGAGGGTGGCTAACGCCGCGGCGGCTTCCGCCAGGCTGATGCCCCGGTCGAGCGCCACCGCGATCGCGGCGAGTGCATTGGAGATGTTGTGGACGCCGACCAGCGGCAATAGGACGCGTTCGCGGACGCCGTTTACCACAACATCGAAGCTCGATCCCTCGGCGCCGCGGGACTCGATGTTCTCCGCGCGCACGTCGGCGGAAGGGTGCTGGCCGTAGAGCGTGACCTTCCCTTTGAAATCACGGCCGAATTGCGAGACGTATTCGTCGTCGGCGTTGAGGATAGCAGCGCCCCCATGCGGAAGCGATTCGATGAGTTCGTATTTCGCGCGCGCGATGGCCGCTACCGACTCAAAATACTCCAGGTGCACCGGAGCCACGACGGTGACTACTCCGATCTCGGGTAGCGCGATTTTCGCGAGCGCAGTGATTTCGCCCGCATGTGACATCCCCATCTCGATGACCGCGACCTCATGCTCCGGCTGCAACTTGAGCAGCATGAGGGGCAGACCGAAATGATTGTTGAAGTTTCCTTCCGACTTGAGCACGTGGAAGCGGCTACCGAGTACGTGCGCGATGGCCTCCTTGGTGGTCGTCTTGCCGGCCGAACCTGTCACTCCCACGACTGGCTTTCCCCAAAGCCGCCGGACAGCAGTGGCCAGCCTCTGCAAGGCGACGAGGGTGTCGTCGACTGCGAGCAGGCAAGTCTTCACCGAGAAGCGGGCCAGTTGATCCTTACGAACGACTGCGGAGACGGCACCGCGATCCAGCGCCTGCTGCACGTAGTCGTGCCCGTCGAGACGCTCGCCTCTGACGGCGAAGAAGAGTTCGCCGGGCTGAACAGTGCGCGAGTCGATCGAGTAGCCGGTGGCCACCTCTTTCAGTTCGCATTCCCCGGTAGCGTTAAGGAATTCTTCGATCCGTGCCAGGGGAAGCTTCATGTCTTTCGCCCCGCGCCGGCGGTCGCTGTGCGGCATTCATAGCCGCATTTGCCAAGGACTTCGCGCGCGACTTCGACGTCGTCGAAAGGAGCGGAGCCAGTGCGAGTGACCTGCACTTTCTCATGGCCCTTGCCGGCAATCAGGACGATGTCGCCCGGGCGCGCTTCGCTGATAGCGAGGCTTATGGCGGCGCGACGATCCGGTTCCATCGCATATTTCACACCCGATCGCTGGAGGCCGACCACCGCGTCGTTGATGATCGCGAGTGGATCCTCACTGCGCGGGTTGTCGGAGGTCAGGACAGCGAAGTCGCTGCCCTTGCCGGCGGCCTCGCCCATGAGAGGGCGCTTGGCGCGATCGCGATCTCCGCCGCAGCCGAAGACGGTCAGGACACGGCCTTTTTGCCCGGCCTGCGTCACGAACTCGCGGGCCAGCGATGTGAGATTGCGCAGGGCGTCATCCGTGTGCGCGTAGTCGACGACGACGGTGAAGGGCTGGCCGCAATCGACGCGCTCGAAGCGTCCCGGAACACGCTGGAGAGCGGCAATGCCTGCGGCAATGATCTCGAGAGGGCACGATCGTGCATAGGCCGCGGCCGCTGCGTCGAGGATGTTGTAGACGTTCACTTTCCCGAGCATCGGCGAATAGAGGGCCAGCGCTCCATCGGGAGTGATAATGTCGAAGCGCGTTCCGCGGGAAGAGATTTCGACCTTCTGGACGCGAAAATCCCCGGCGCCCCAACCATATGTGAATACTTTCGAGCCAGCGTTCTTACTGATTTTGACGAGCTTTGCGCCGTATTCGTCGTCAGTGTTGATCACGGCCGCGCGCGGCGGCTCGGTCCCACAGCCCTCGAAAAGGATGCGCTTTGCGTTGAAATACTCTTCCATCGTGCGATGGTAGTCGAGGTGATCGCGGGTGAGATTGGTGAAGACGGCGACGTCGAATGGGACGGCAAACACGCGCTGCTGCGCAAGAGCGTGCGACGAGACCTCCATCACGACCTCGGTCGCGCCCTGGCAGACGCCATCCGCCAGCATCTGGTTGAGTTCAAGCGATTCGGGCGTAGTGTGCGGTGCGGGCAGGATCTTTCCCGCCACGTGATATTCAATCGTGCCGATCAGCAGGCTTTTGCGACCGGCCACGCTCAGAATCGATTCGAGCAGAAATGCACTGGTACTCTTCCCATTCGTGCCAGTGATGCCAGTGATCGCGAGGCGTTCGGCTGGTTTCTTGTAGAAATTCGAGCTCAGACGCGCCAGTGCGCGACGACCGTGCGGAACCTCCGCCCACGCGATTCCGGATGGCGCCTTTTCCACTGCAGAATCGGTGACGACCGCGACGGCCCCAGCAGCAAGCGCCCGATCAATAAACTGATTTCCGTCGCTGGTTTCCCCTTTCATCGCGACAAACACGTATCCGGGCTTCACGTGGCGCGAGTCGTACGCAACGCCCGTAATGCTTGCCTCGCCGCTCTGGGAGAGAACCTCTGCCCCCTGGAGAATCTGCTCAAAGGTCATTGCGGTGATTCTAGTGCATGTTAGAGGTGGGAAAACACTTGCGCAGTTAAAAGACTGCGCCAAAACTGGTTACGGAAGAACGACATGCTGCCTGAATCAGCGGCCGAATTTCACCAGCACTCTTGAACCGGCCGTTACGTGACTTCCCGCCGCTGGAGTTTGCTCGCGCGCGATGCCGCTGCCCACGGGATTCAGTTCGAGGCCGCTATACTGCGCCGCCTCGATGGCACCACGAAGACTTTTGCCGATAAAGGAGGGCACTTCGATGCCGCCCTGCTCCACGTCGAGGACCACCGTGCCGTTCGTCGGTTCGGGCGCGGGAGTGGCGGCTTGTGCCGCAGTTGCGACGGCAGGCTGGCCTGGTACGGGCTCTTTCACACGCAAGGCGGCTGGCACAACCGCGGCTTGCGCGGCGGTTGGTTTCGGCTGTGGGGGCAGCGGAGTGGTATCAGGAGCGCTGTCGGCCACTTCCAACGGGGATCCAAGACGGTCGGGCGAGCCTTCGTCAAGATCGGAATCCTTTACCCTGTTCTGTGCCAACCATACCTGTCGGCTGGGCGGCAATGCGAGATCGTGCGGCACGTGCATGTACTCGAGCACTTGCTGCGCGATGCGCTGAAACACGGGTGCCGAAACTTGTCCGCCCTGGTGCAGCCCCGCTGGAGAGTCGAGGATGACGGCGACCGTCACGGCGGGATTGTTGACGGGCGCGAAGCCCGCGAACGAGGCGACATACTTGGTGCGCGAATAGACGCCGGTGCTCGGGTCCACCTTCTGGCCGGTGCCAGTCTTCCCCGCCGAGGTGTAGCCCTCCAGAATGGCTCTTCGTCCCGTTCCATGGGGAGACAGGACCACGCGTTGCATCATCTGCCGCATTTTGGCGGCAGTCAGAGAGGAGATGACTCGGCGTTCCTGTTGCGGATGAAAGACGACAGTCTGCAAAGTGTCTCGGGGCGTCGTAGTGGTCGCGACGATGCGTGGCGCAACCCAGATTCCATCGTTCGCAAATGTCGAAACCATGGCGGCGAGCTGAACGGCCGAGACGCCGATCTCCTGGCCAATGGAGATCGCACCGATGGACACCTTCGACCAGCGATTGACTGGTTTCGTCATGCCGCGGGTCTCTCCAGGCAATTCGATTCCGGTCTGCTGGCCAAAACCGAAGGCGCGAATGTATTTGTAGAATCGGTCTTCGCCCAGGCGCAGCGCGATCTTCACCGAGCCCACATCGCTCGATTGCGCCAGAACGTCAGTCACGGACAGAATGCCGTGCTTCTTGCTGTCTCGGATGCGCATGCCGTTGATGACGATCGATCCCATCTGGCAATCGAAAAGCTCGTCAGGCTGGGTGAGTTTCTCCTCCAGCGCACCGGCGATGGTGACCAGCTTGAATGTGGATCCCGGCTCGTAAATGTCGCTCACGGCGCGATTCTTCAGCGCTTCGTTCTTGATCTCCTTCTTGATGTTGGGATTGAAATTCGGCCGGTTGGCCAAGGCGAGGATTTCACCCGTGTGCGGATTCTCTACGATGACGGTACCGGCCAGCGCCTGCGTGTCTTTCATCGCTTGCTCGAGTTCGCGCTCGACGATGTACTGAATCTTCTCGTCGATGGTCAGGACAATGTTGTCGCCGGATTCGGGCTCCTTCTCGATGCGCGCGAACCATTTCTTGCGGGCATCGACGGAGATCTGCATGCGGCCGGGCTGCCCGCGCAATTGCTCGTCGTATTCGCGCTCGATTCCGCTCAGGCCTTCATCGTCGGTACCGACATAGCCGAGCACCTGGGCAGAAAGCTCGCGCTTTGGATAAAAACGCTTCGACTCTTTCTGGAAGTGGATGCCCTGCAGGTTGAGGGCGCGGATGCGGTCGATGACATCGGCGTTCGCCTTGCGCGCCACCCAGCAAAACGTCTTGTGCGCGCGGCAGTCGGCCAACACCATGCGCGAATCGCCGCCGCTGATACGGGTGATGAGTGCGATGGCGTTGGGCAGGTCGGGAACTTCACTGGGGACAGCGAAGGCGGAGTCCACCAGGATCGACATCGCAAGCTCGTTAGCTCTGCGGTCGAAGATGACGCCGCGCTTGGCGGAAACGTTCACTGCGCGTTGCTGCTGTCTTTCAGCGCGCTGCTGGAAGTCTCCGTAGCGGAAAATCTGCAGGTAAACCAGGCGAAGGCAGATGAGCGCGCACCAGAACAACAGAAATCCGCCTAGCGCGTACAGGCGATGATTCCGGGTCGTGGACTTGCTGGCTGTCAACTGACACGTCCTTCGTACGTTTTAGCGAGCATTTGGCACTTCGCAATTAGCATTCGGCCGTCATCGCCGGGCCTTCGCAATTGCACTACGAAAACGGCGGCCTAATGAGGTGGCGAAAAAGTTTTTAACATAAAAATCGCAAACCTCAGGCGCTGAAGCGCACTCAGCTTCGGTGACTTAGTGGCACGAGTGAACTCGTGCCCTTCCCTTTCTTGCCGGTCGGAGTCTTTCCGTAATCTGTGAACTCGTGCCCTTGGGCCGCCGGAGTCTTTGCTCAACTTCTGAACTCATGCTCTTCTATTTCTCGCCGGCCGGAGTATTTCCGCAACCTCTGAAAGCGTGCTGTTCCCGTCCTCCCCAGCCGCCGAATCTTTCCGCAGTCTCTGGACTCGTGCTCTTCCCCTTCTTGTCGGCGGCAGGATTTTTTCCGCAACCTAAAAATGCCAAGCGCTAACTGCCAACTTAGACAAACATGGCGGCTCCCCGATGTTCGGAGGCCGCCAAATAGAGATTGCCTGGGGAAGGGCAAAGACATCCTTCCGTGCTAATCCGGCGTTTGTTATCTTGCCGAGACTACTGCGATCGGAGTCATGCTCGCCATGACGGGCACGCCTGCATCCGATGAACCGTCGAGGTGCATCACCTGTCCCGCTTGCGGAGACTGCAGGCCCAGTTTGCGGGCCATGGCGTCGATCCGCTCCGGGTTGCGCAGGGATGCGTCTTCGAGATGAAGCTCACGGTTCATCTCGACCATGCCATCGCGCTGAATCTTCATTGATTCGATCTGGTAGCCGTACTCGATCGCCTTGAAATGTTGCCAGGCGTAAGTCATGACCAACAGGAACAGGCAGGCTAGCGCAACGCCGAACTGGCGCATCTCGCGGCTGCGGCGCGGGTCTTCGACCTTTACCAGGCGTGAATTGTCGATGACCTTATTGAAGTAGATTTCCGGCGTGCCGATCCAGAAGGACGGACGCTGGCCGGAAGCCGCCGTGAAGTGCGCCGTAGCGGTCGCCATCTAGGCCACCCCGAGAAGTTCGGCGTCTACGACTGCGTGCGAATGCTGGCTGGCGTACCACCGCTCCAGTTCGCTCTCGCGTTCGTTGTTGTAGACACGAGCTTCCGTGCGCTCCACCACTGCCATCAATTCGCTGATCAGTGTTCCTGTATACATGGCCTGACTCCTGTCCTGCCCGGAGATTTCTCTCTTTCGTCAATCGTGAGAGATCGGCAGAACTTTCTTGAAACCTTGCCCCGGCACGCCTTCCCTGTACGTGCCGGGCTACTTCACCCACAATCCCCCCAGCGCAATGAGCGGTCGCGCTGGGCGCTCCGGCCGGTTCTCCGGAGCAAAACCTTGGCTGCCCTCGGCCTGGTCGAGGGCGAGACGCCCTCGCGACTGCCGGCGGGACGCCGGCGCTACTAAATTCTTTCGGCGGCTCGCAGCTTCGCGCTGCGTGACCGCGGATTGCGATCGATCTCTTCTTCACTCGCCGTCACCGGCTTTTTCGTCAACAGGCGGTAGTGACCTCGCTTCGCTCCTTCGCGGAGTGCATCTTTCACTATGCGGTCTTCCAGCGAGTGGAAACTGATGATCACCAGCCTGCCTCCCGGTTTCAGCAGCCGCGGGGCTGATTCCATCAGCACCCGCAGGTCGTCTAGTTCGCGGTTTACGAAGATTCGGAGAGCTTGAAAGGTCCGTGTCGCTGGATGAATGCGCCGTTCTGCTTGGTTCATTGGCCGGGCCGCGGCTGAAACGATTTCCGCAAGTTGCGCGGTAGTCTGTATCGGCCGCGACCGGACAATGGCTCTGGCGATTCTCCGCGACCTCCTTTCCTCACCGAATTCGTAAATCAGATTGGCGAGTGTGACCTCGTCGACCTGATTTACCACTTGTTCGGCGGTCTGGCCGGACTGCGTATTCATACGCATGTCCAAGGGCCCTTCCGCCTGAAAACTGAATCCGCGCCCGGCGTTGTCGAGCTGCAGGCTGCTGACGCCTAAGTCGGCAATCAACCCGTCGTTGGCTGTTGGTCGTTGGTCGTTGGCTTCATCCGCAAACGATCCGTGGATAAACTCGACCTGCGGCCAATCCCCAGACAACTCGGGCGGCGGCTGCAGTCTTACGTGTGCCGCTTCCAGCGCTGCGGGATCCTTATCGACCGCAATCAAACGACCCTGTGCGCCGAGGCGTTTTGCGATTTCGTAACTGTGCCCGCCCAGGCCCACCGTGGCGTCGATATACGTCCCACCCTGCCGGATGGCTAGAAAATCGATCGCTTCTTTTAAAAGAACCGGTACATGGCCACGCTTTCCACCATGCCCCCGCTCGGGGGTATTTGTTCCAAAACCCTCGTCCACTAGATGCCCAGTTCGTCGAGCGTCTTCTCATCGTCCGTGGTGAACTGTTCGGTCTCGATCTCCGTCTGCAACGCCTGCAGGTTGCGCACTTCCAAATAAGTCAGGTTGCCAAGCACTGCGACTTCGCCCTTGATGACCGCTTTCTCGCGCAGCAACTGCGGAATCAGCAACCGGCCCTGGCCGTCCATCTCGACCTGCTGCCCCCAGTAATTCACCCGCGCCAGGAACTTCTTCTTCGTGGGATTGAAAGTGGAGAGGCTGGCCAGCTTCTGCTCGATCCGCTCCCATTCCTCGAAGGGATATATCTGAGCAACCCTGCCGTCTAAACTTGTGATATAGAATTGCGTTCCGTACTTCTCGTCGATCACCCGCTTGAACTCGGCGGGGACTTTGAGACGTCCTTTGTCGTCGACGCGAGTTGGGTGATTGCCGCGAAACATGTGATTGCTTGCGCCTGCGAGGGCGTCCGGTACTGCTGACAGTTGCCACTACTGCAACGGGGGAGGAGGTAAAAGCGGCGTGCAAAATGGTCATTTCCGGTTCGTTCGGGCTGTTTTTCAGGGTGTCAGTCTTAAATTCCACTGGCGCCTCAAAAGAAATCACCGCTGCCCACGACCTCTACTGCCTTGACCACTTTGTACCACTTTTGCCCACATCCTACGCCTAAATGGTTTGTTGTCAATAAGAAAGTTCAAGGTGTAGGGTCGTCAGAGTAGGCGATTTGGAAAAGCGCCAGACTTTGTGGCTAACGGCTTTGATGACCACAATAGGTTGGGTTTAAAGTAGAGATTCTTTCCCCCTTTCTTCGCCTGCTAACTCTCTTGCTTTTCAGAAATATCTGTGGATAAAAAGCACACTCTGGTGCAATCCGAGCGAATCGAGCGATTTCAGTTTTCTGACTGGGTGCCGTTTCCAGTGGAACGCGTGTTTCTCTTCTTCGCGAACCCCGAAAATCTGCCCTGCATTATGCCGCCGTCGACTGGAACGCGAATCGCTGCGCTTCGACTTGTTCCGCCGAGGGAAGAAACTTCCATGGAGACGCGAAAGCTTGCCGGGACTGGCTCAGAGATCGTGACCTCTTTTCGCGTCGTTCCCTTCCTTGGCGTGCGGGCGACGTGGATTGCGCGGATCACCGAGTTCGAATGGAATCACCATTTCGCTGACACCCAGGTGAAGGGGCCGTTTCGCATATGGCGGCATCGTCATGAACTGCAAGCGGAGACGCGCAACGGAGTGGCGGGAACGATTGTGAGCGACAGGATTGAATGCCAGGTGGGCTTTGGCGTGATCGGCGCGGCGGCACTCAAGTTCGTGCTGGCGAGGCAGATTGCCGGCACATTTCGGTATCGGCAAAAGGTGTTGCCGCAATTGCTCGCCGAGAAGTGAACCAGATGCACTAAAACTAACGTGCAGCGGGGCGGAGTGTCACTTCCTGGAAGGCTTCAACTTTTCGGCCTTGCTCTGTGCCTCGTCGGCTTCGCGATTCATTCCTTTGGCGCGGTAGATTTCGGCGAGCGCGGTTTCGGTGTCGACGTCGTCTCCTTGTTTCTGCTGCTGCGAATGAAATGCGGCGATGGCGGCCTCGTAGTTTTTCTCTCGCGCCTCGGACAAGCCCATGCGGTAATAGACGGAATCGAGATCGGGCTCGAGTTGTGCGGCCAGCTTGAACTCTTCTACGGCGGCGGGATGATTGTCTTCGGCGGCGAGCACCATACCGAGTCCCAGGTGCGCGTAGCCGTCGCTCCGATCGTTCTGTACCAGCTTGTTGAAAACGTCCTTCGCTTCGGGAATGCGGTGCAGGTTGAAGTAGGTCATTCCCAATTCGTAGCGGGCTCCGTTCTGGTCCGGCGCGAGTTCGAGCACACGTTTGAGCTCTGTCTCGGCGCTCTGGTACTGCTTCGTATCGAAGAAGGCGTGCGCGAGGGCGTAGTGCGCAGGAGCATAGTTGGGATGCTGACGGATTGCGGTCTGCAGCTCGGTGATGGCCTGATCAATCTTGTTGTCCTCGATCAGCTCTGCGCCGCGCTGCACGTGGATCAGGTAGCTGCGCGATCGGTATAGGCCTGCGCCCGCGCCGAAGATGATCAATCCCACGAACAGGATGATGGAGAGGCGTCGGAGAAGATTGGGCTCCGGCGCGACGCGGGCGATCAACGCTCCGAATGCGAGTCCCGTAACCAGGCCGCCGATGTGGGCGGCATTGTCGGTGCGGCCCGAAAAAGTTCCCATGATAAGGCCGTACCCGGCGAAGAAGAGCATGTTGCGCAGTCTGGCGCGCACGGCGAAAAGCGGAGCAGAAAACTCGCCTAGGTAGTGCGATGCGACCAGCGCGCCGACAATTCCAAAGATGGCGCCCGAAGCTCCAGCACTGACGCTGACCGGTCGCCACCACACGCTGGCCACGCTGCCTCCGATGCCGGAAATCAAATAAACAGCGGCGAACGTCCAGTGCCCATACAGCGACTCGCACCATTCGCCGAGATTCCACAAGAACCACATGTTGAGAAGAATGTGAAGCAGGCCGATGTGGAGGAACATGGAGGTCAGCAGCCGCCACGGCTGGCCTCCCATGGTGTAGGGACCGAAGTTGGCGCCCCACTCGATCAGTTGCCGGGAGTTAGGATTCATGGCGGCGCCTTCGAGCGCCATGGCGGCGAAAACCACGAGGTTAATGACCAGCAAGACTTGGGTGACGAGTGAAGACGTGGTTATCCCTGACACCCAGGGCACGGGCATCACGTGCTGGACGGCATCTTCAGGTTCCTCTCCGCGCTGCGCCGCTTCGTGCCGGACGCACCAGTCGCAGATCTTCCGGAAGGAGAAGGCAGGGAGATTCCGTCCGCATTGTGCGCACTTGGCCAAGGCTCGCAGCGATGAGTGATTTTACTTGATGGGCTCGACGTAGACCGCGGTCCCGTACGCTAGGACTTCGGTGACGCCCTGCATGATCTCGGTGGCGTCGTAGCGAGCGCCGACCACGGCGTTGCCGCCCAGTTCCGCCGCGTGCTGCAGCATGAGATCGAAAGCCTCAGAGCGCGTTTTCTCGCACAGATTCGTGAGCAGGGTGATGTTGCCGCCGACCAGGGTTTGCAGGCCAGCGCCAATTGTGCCGAAGATGGAGCGCGAACGAACCACGATGCCGCGCACGACGCCAAGCGTTCGACTCACCCGGTAGCCATCGAGTTCAAACTGCGTCGTCACCATATTGTGAGAGACCATTCTTCCGGTGGGCGGGTGGTAAGTCGACATCGGTGGCTCCTTGTTGTGGCGCTTGCCTGAGATTTGTTCGAACCGCGATGGCTAACTATAGCGCGTGGTCACTGAGGTGGGCGAGCGGTGTTGTCAGGCACCGTCTCCCTGGAAATGTTCCACAATCATTCCAATACGGCCCTGATCAGGAAGCCCTCGAGGTCGGTGGCGTACGAGATCTGCAGGACATTGGGACGGCAGCAGATCTGGCAATCTTCGATGTAGCTCTGGTTGCGGCCGGCGGACTCGTCCACCGAAGTCTCATTCCATTCACCGCAACCCGCGCACTGAAAACCGGCTTCCACCGCGCAATTTTAGCGTGACGCGAAGGTTACTGTCGCGATGCGGTCTCGCTGGGATTGCTGGTGCCGGCATTCAAATCGCCGATGGCATCGCCTGACAGCACGAGTTCCACGCGACGATTCTGCTGGCGTCCTTCGGACGTGTCGTTGGTGGCGACGGGCGAGGTCTTGCCGAATCCGGTGGCGACGATGGAGGCGGAAGCAATGCCTTGCTGCACCAGATATTCACGAACAGAGGCGGCGCGCTTTTCCGACAGCTGCTGGTTGTAGTCGTCGGAGCCGATGCTGTCAGTGTGTCCTTCGACGGAGAGCTTGAGGGTTGGGTAGGCGAGCACGATTCCGGAAACTTTCGCTAGCCGCTCGCGCGCTCCCGCCAGGAGTTCGGAACTGCCGCTCTTGAACAGAACGTCAGACATGTTTGCGATCAGGCCGCGGGCGGAGTCGCGGGTAGCAAGCACTGTATTGAGTTGCTGCAGTAAGCGGGCGCGCAGGTCCTGCTTCTCTTTTTCTGCCTGCTGGCGAGCCTGTTCCGATTGCGCCGCTGCCTGGCGAGCCTTGTCGGCCTCGGCGGCGAGCGCTTGCTGTTGCGCGACTGCTTCGGCTTTTGCCTGCTCGGCTTCCTGCTTCTGGCGCGCGGCCTCCTGCGCAGCCTGCATCGCTTCGGCCTTGGCCTTCTCGGCTTGTGCGCGGGCTGTATCAGCTTCGGCGCGAGCGCGAGCTTGCGCTTCGGCATCAGCACGGGCCTTTGCGGCGCGATCGTCGGCAGCTTTCTTATCCGCGGCTGCTTGCGCCTGCGCTTCTTCTTCGGCCTTCTGCTTCACGGCCATCACGCGGGATTCTTCCGCGGTCTGCGCAGCTTCGCGGGCGGCGGCTTCGATGGTGCGCTTGTCCTGCTTGCCACGGTAGGCGGTTTCGGCCTGACGGAGTTGTTCATCCGCTTTCGCGATAATCGTAGGCGCGTACCTATCGGCGGACACGAGATGCGCAATGCGCACGGCGTTGCGGGCTTCAAACAACTCGCGCGGCGTGTTGGGATCGATTCCGAAGATCGCGTCCTGGATGTGGGTGTTGACGGACGAGTAGGTCCCGCTGCCCAGCAGTTCGTATTTCGCAGTGATGTCTTCTCCGGCGGCAACCACCACGTTCTCGAGAATGACAGTGTTGCCCGGCTGCGAGACGGCCGCATACGGCTCGGCCGTCACGATCATGCCGAAGGTCTGCATGTCGGTGAATGTCTTGATGTGCCCGCGTCCGTGATCGAGCGCGAGCTCACCGAGATTGACCGGGCGGCCCTGGGGAGAAATCGCCCACAGGACATAGGTCAGATATTCCAGGCCAAACTTGCTGGAATCTTCGAGGCCCTGAAACTTTGCGTCGATCTCGACGTTGGTCTTCTTGCCCTCAACTTTCGCCTCACCCGCCGCCGACGGCATGCGGGAAGAGCTCTGAAATTCAACCTTCACGCTTCCGCCCTGCGGACGGTAGTGCATCGCCTTCGTCGTGTGCGAGATGGTGGCCTGCGGTGACGTTTGCGCTTGCGCGGCCGCAATCGAGCTGGCGGCAAGAATCAGCGTGGCTGCGGACAGAAGTCTTTGCACGGGTTCACCCCGAAGTATTTTTTCGTCGGACCTTAATAATCTACGTGGAAATCGGACAGGGGCAGAGATGCGACAGGTCCAGTGAGGGGGATAGTACTTTCGTGCAGAGGGTGACAGCCGAAGGCCGGTGATCGCCGAAGAAAGGAACATAAAGGGCCGTCCGGAGACGGCCCTCTCGCCAGTATTCCTTACCAGCAATTCTATTGCGGCAGCCCCGGCAACACAGGAGTGTGCTCGAGTCGCACCGCCTTCAGGCCCGAGGGATCGATACCCAGGCTCTGCAAGATGGTGGTCGCGACCTGCGAAGTGGCCACCGGCGTCTTCACGACCCGCGCCGGCATGCTCGGATTGGAAACGATCAGCCCCACATTCGTATCGCCGAAGCTGAAGCCACCGTGCTCTGCATTCTTCTTGGTTGAGCCGGTGTAGATCGTCCCATACTGCGGCTGCACGATGACGTCGGGCACGCGGCTGTCGCCCAGCGGGCTGTTGAACTTTAACCTCAGCTCGTCTCCGGCCATCACTTCATCGATGAAGAGCGCACCGGCGTTCGCGTTCAGGTAGCGGGCGACGGCCTTCGTCTGGTTCGGGTCCTGCAACCAGATCAGCGCGACGTCGTCATCCATGACGAAGCCGCACGGCCCGGTCGCGCAGGCTGCAGCGTTCGCGATGGCGATTCCACCCGGGTCGGTTGTGGCGTCAGGCAAGGCCGCGACCAGGTCCGCAAAGTGTCCGGGCTTATTTACCTTCGCGGGATTGATCGGCGATTGGCCATGCTTGGCGGTCACCACTATCAGCGTGGATTCATACAGGTGCTGATCTTTGAGAGCCTGGATCATCGCGGCTAGCGCGTCGTCGGTTTTCTGCAGTCCATAAGCCAGCACCGCGGTTGGCGTGCCTGAGCCATCCAGATATCCACCCGTTTGGCCCTTGATCTTCGGATCGGTGTCGGTGGTGCAACCGCCACCCGTATTGTCCTTGGAAAGTTTTTGCCCAACGCTCACCGCCTGGAAATTCATTCCGAACACGGTGGGAACACCCAGGCCAGGCGTTCCATCATGTCGCAGGCCCTTTATCTGGTTGAGAATGCCTTGCACTTTCAGGAAATCGTTTTGGGCCGTGCACACCACGCTGATGGTGTTGTCGAAGCCCGGCGCATTGGTGATTTCGGGGGTATACAAATCGTCCACGCCTTTGCCGGAAGGCCCGTTCACTAGGTCGTAGGCGGGATGCTTGTCAGCCCACGCCGTCACGCCACCGTGAGCCTTGACGACTTCAAAAATGGTGTTGCTGCGAATCGCGTTGTGGGGAAATACCGGCCCGCATTTTCCGTGCGCGTCAAAGCCCCGCGGCAACTGGGTGGGATCGATGACATCCTGCGACACGCCGGCGGAGTTGTACACGTCGATGGTCTCGTCGTAAACAATCGTGTTGCCCGGTGTGCCGGAGCAGGTGGTGTTGGTTGGGGCGAACAGGCCCCGGTCATAGCTGACGTCATAAAACATGCCGTGCGAGATCGGCGAGCCGCCCGTGACCAGCGCCAACAGGCCAGGGAATGAATCAGAGTTGGCGGGCGTGCGGGCGTTGGTATATGTCACGCCCTGATGCGTGAGTTCGGCCAGTGCCGAATGAGGATGGCTCTCTACAAATCGCGAAACATCGAGGGCGTGCAGGCCGTCGACGCTGATCAGGAGAACGTGTTTTACGTCTGCACCGGCAGTACGCCGCTGAGCAGCGAGAGACGTTGCAAGAAGAGCAGACACCAGAAGCACGAACAGAACTTTGCGCACATTTCCTCCGTTTGTCCTCGGTGGGCGCAGCGTGATTCAGGCGCACCCATCAACTAGGCCCATCGTTGATACGCGCGGGAGGTTACGGGAGGGTTAGAGCGAAGTTAAAAACGTGTTACAAAAATGTCAAAAGACTTGTCAGACGGGCTTTCGCGGGCATTTCCATCTGTGGAAAAGCTTCAGCGCCGGCGGAACCTTCTATAATGCGCACCCGATGATCCCAACGCGTCGAACTTTCCTGCAGACTGGTTCGGCCATGCTTGGCATGGGCATGGCACACGGATCACTTCCGGCGGCAGAGGAACAGACTCTGGCTTTGCCTCCATCGATCGCCGCCTTGAAGCCGATGAAGGATCAGGCGCGGCCCATCCGTCTGGAAGAACGATTAGCCCGCCAGGAGAAAGCCCGGTCGTTGATGGAGGCTAACGATCTCGACGGCATCCTCCTTATGGAGGGAACGTCGCTGACCTATTTCACCGGGATCCGATGGTGGGGCGGGGAGCGACTGTTCGCGATGGTGCTGCCCGCTAAGGGGACGGCGTTCTATGTGTGCCCAGCGTTTGAAGAAGGGCGAGCGCGTGAGCAGATTGCGCAGGCGCCGGAGGGGGCGCAGGTCGACCTCCGCATCTGGCAGGAGGATGAGAGTCCGTACCAACGCGTCGCGCAAGGGTTGAAGGATCGCAACATCCTGACCGGGAAGATTGGAGTTGAAGAAACCGTCCGCTTCGTTTTTCGCGAGGGAATTGAGAAAGCCGCGCCGCAGGCCAAACTGGTCAGTGCGACTCCGGTCAGCGCGGGGTGCCGCATGATCAAGAGCGCCCCAGAACTCGATCTGATGCGGTTGGCGAATCAGGTCACGCTCACGGCCTATGAGGCGGTCTATCGCGGATTGCACGATGGGATGACGCAAATTGATGTTGGCCGATGGATCGAGGCTGCGCATGAGAAGCTCGGCTTTTCGGGCGAAGCTTTGGTGGAGGTGGGTGAGTTCTCTGCCTTTCCGCACGGTTCGACCCAGCCGCAGGTCATTCGCGAGGGAATGCCGATTTTGATCGATGGCGGATGCAAGGTTGAAGGCTACCAGTCAGACATTACGCGGATGTTTGTGCTGGGTACGGCGCCCGACAAAGTGAAGAAGGTTTTCGATGTGGTGCATCGGGCGCAGTCGGCTGCGCTGGCCGCGGCGCGGCCTGGCGTGGAGTGCGGCTCGGTCGACGCGGCGGCACGGAAAGTCATCACGGATGCGGGCTACGGTCCGGACTACAAGTTCTTTACGCATCGCGTGGGACACGGTATTGGCATGGACGGGCACGAGTGGCCGTATCTCGTCCGCGGAAATACGACGAAGTTGGCTCCCGGCATGACGTTCAGCGATGAGCCCGGCGTTTATATTCGCGGCGAGTTTGGCGTTCGGCTCGAGGATGACATGCATATCACGGAGAGCGGGGCGGAGTTGTTCACGCCACAGAGTCCGTCGCTCGAGCAGCCGTTCGGGAAGAACTAGTTTTCCCTGGTGAGAGGCAAACCTCAGGCGCTGAAGCGCCCGCTCTCAAATCTTTCTCGGCGGCACCAATGAAGTTGTGCCCTTCCCGTTGGCACCCTTGCCTCTTTGTGGCCACTTCGAGGCTACCGATGCGTTGCGCCGAAATGCATGGGTCCTTCGCTGCTCAGGATTACAATGAGTGGTCTGTTCTCACCGCAGCCTCCTTGCCTGCCGCGTCTCTCACCTGCCGGCTGACGCGGGTTGCAGATGCGCGAGTTGTTCTTTCACGGCAATGCTGAGACGGCGAATCCCCTCGCGGATCTGGTCGGGTGCGGCGGCTGAAAAATTCAGGCGCAGGTGCCTCCGGCCGTCATCGCGGTGCCCATTGCGCGCGTAGAAGCAATCTCCCGGAACGAAGGCGACGTTCTCCCGCAACGCGGCTTCCAAGAGCTTATCGGCATCGGCGTCGGCCGGGCAGCGTCACCCACAGGAAGAGGCCGCCCTTCGGCTTGGTCCACGTGACTTCCAGCGGGAAGTAGCGGGCAAGGGCATCGAGCATGACATCGCGACGCTCGCGGTATACGCTGCGGATTATTTTCACGTGCTCGTCGAGGAAATTATCGCGCGCCACTTCGTAGGCGACCATCTGCACGAACGTTGAAGTGTGCAGGTCGGCGCCCTGCTTCAGCTGAACCAGCTTTGCGATGACATCCGGAGGGGCAACGATCCATCCCAGGCGCAATCCGGGAGCGAGCGTTTTCGAGAACGTGCTCAGGTAGAGTACGTTGCCGATCGAGTAGCCTTCGATCGCGGCGCAGGTTCTCGCGATCGAGCACGACTAACGGCGTGAGATGCTCGCCCTCATAGCGCAACTGGCCGTAGGGATCGTCTTCAACAATCGGGATTCCGTATTTATCCGCCAGCAGAACCAGTTCGTGCCGTCGACCTTCCGAAAGCGTGGTGCCCCCCGGGTTCTGAAAATTCGGCAGCACATACATGAACTTCGGCCCGGAGCGCAAAGGATCTTCCAGCAAATCGGAACGCAAGCCATCGTCGTCACTGGGCACGCTGACGTAATCGGCGCCATAAACATTGAAGGCCTGCAACGCACCCAGATAAGTCGGCGCTTCAACCAGCACACGATCGCCGGGATTGATGAGCAGCTTGCCGATCAGATCGAGGGCTTGCTGTGATCCGGAAGTAATGAGGACGTTTTCCGATTTCGCTTTAATGCCGTAGCGCGCGATGTGGCGCGCGACCATTTCGCGCAGCGGTTCGTAGCCTTCGGTGGCACCGTACTGAAGGGCGAGGTGTGGTTTCTCTTGGAGGACTTTTTGGCAGGCTTCCTGGAAGCGCTCGGCCGGAAAGACTTCCGGCGCAGGCAAGCCACCGGCAAAAGAAATCACTTCGGGGCGCTGCGTGAACTTAAGCAGCTCGCGGATTGCAGAGCTTTTGAGTCCCTTTGTGCGCTGCGCATAGCGCGACGTCCAGGCGGTCGACATGGGCTGATTGCCCTCCCTCACCATGCTACGTAGAGACGAATTCGTTCGCTGTGATCTAGCACCGTTTCCAGGTGACGAAAATCACAGGCGTGGGTGTGACGAACATCACATCCAGTGGTGAGCAGATACGCTCGAAGCGCACGGATTTGCGCGTGCCCTTCCGGGGACTGTTGCGAAATCGGCCTACCTTGATAGACTTTCGGATCAAACAATAAGGGCCTGGTAGACGGGATAGAATCCAACCGTAAGACTTCGGGACGGAACTCGCTTTGGGCGATTTGCGAATTCAGAAACAACCGAGCCGTTGGTTCCAGCGCTGCGCTCAGGCGTGGTCGTCACGGCTGCTTCTGTATTTCATCGGCGCACTTTTCCTTGGCGCATTAACTGTGCAAGGGCACGCGCAGATTTCGCCCGGCCCGCTCGCCAAGCAGCACCAGTTCCTTGACGGCGCTATGCACTGCACCGATTGCCACAAGATCGGCGGGGGCAAGCCGGAGTTCCGCTGCATTGGATGCCATTCGGACATCGGCGCGCGCATAGCCGCCAAGCGTGGCCTCCACGCGTCGTACCACATTCCCGCCGGCTCCAGCCAGGATTGCGTGCGCTGCCATTCCGATCACAACGGACCGAATTTTCCGCTGATCAAGTGGGATCCGAAAAAATTCGACCACAAGGAGACCGGCTATCTTCTCGAAGGCAAGCACGCGGGGCTCGAGTGCAACAAATGCCATCTGCCCGAAAAAATTCCCGCTGCCGAGCGAGCGAACATCAAGGTCAAGGATCTGAGCAAGTCTTTTCTAGGGATTCCGCAAACCTGCACGGCCTGCCACAAGGACTTCCACGAAGGACGGCTGGGGCCGAATTGCATCACGTGCCACAATTTTGTGGACTGGAAAGATACGTCCGGGAAATTCGATCACTCCAAGACTCGCTACCCGTTGACCGGGCTGCACCAGCAGGTGAAATGCGAGAAGTGCCACACGCCAGACTCCGCTGGCGCTCCGCGTTACAAGGGCCTGCCGTTCGGCAAGTGCGATGACTGTCACGCTGATCCGCACAAGGGCAGTTTCAAGGACAAGACCTGCCAGTCGTGTCACAACACGAGCGGATGGAAACGCGTTAACAGCAGCAACCTGAACAGCACCTTCGATCACTCGAAGACCAAGTATCCGTTGCTGGGCAAGCATGCCACCGTGGATTGCGGGCGCTGCCACGCGAATGGGGACTTCAAGAAGGAACTCGCGTTCGCCAAATGCACCGACTGCCATAAAGACGAGCACAACGGACAATTTGCGAAACATCAGCCGGACGGCATCGAGTGTTCGAGCTGTCACAACGTGGAGGGTTGGAAGCCGTCGCTATTCGACGTCTCGGCGCACGCCAAGACCAACTACCCGTTGATCGACGGCCACGCCAAATTGAAGTGCGAGCAATGTCACACTCCGAAAGGCAAAGAGACGGTCTTCAAGATCGCGAACTTCAAGCGATGCACCGATTGCCACAAAGACGAGCACAATGGCCAGTTCGCGGCGAAGCCCTACCTGAACCAGTGCGATCAGTGCCACACGCTGAAGGGCTATAGCCCGTCGACCTTCACGCTCGCGCAGCATAAGAAGACGAAGTTCGAGCTGACCGGCGGCCACGTCGCCGTGCCCTGCTCCGACTGCCACAAGCTCGCCGACAAGAACGAGCCAAAGTCAAAGGTTCCTTATCATTTCGACAACCTCACCTGCACGGGTTGCCACGAAGACGTGCACAAGGGCCAGTTCCGTGAACGCATGGAGAAGATCGGCAAGGATGGCAAGGCGATGGGCTGCGAAGCTTGCCATTCCACCAAATCATGGAAGGAACTGGACGGGTTCGACCACAGCACGACGACGTTCCCGCTCCAGGGCGCGCATCGCGCGGTCGCGTGCATCGATTGCCATAAGCCTCCGAATCTTGAGACCAAGCTGATCAATGTCGATTTCAAAAAAGCGCCACAAAAGTGCGAGGAATGCCACGAAGACGTGCACGCCAGGCAATTTACGAAGTTCTTCGCGAACAAAGTGACGCAGTGCGGGGACTGCCACAATGCGACCAAGTGGAAGCCGTCGTCATTCGATCACGACAAGCGAACCAGCTTCGCTTTAGAAGGCGAGCACCGCAACGTCGCGTGTGCCGGCTGCCACAAACTCTTCAAAGATGTCGATGGGAAGAAGGTCCTCTTCTATTTGCCGACGGCGAAGGCCTGCGCCGATTGCCATGGGCCGGAAATCAAGCCGCTCAAAAAGAGTTAGATTTCGTACACGACTAGCAATTTTGCGTCCAATTTTTTGGACGGACTATTTACTGTTCGATTTCAGTCGTGAAAAAACACCACAGCAAGAGGCAGAACTTACATTTTTTACAAGATTTCAAACCCTCCCTTCCCGCAAGTCCCACCCCGCTGCGTAGTTACGAAATGAGTCCAATAATCCATGTACTTGTGTAACCTTCCACAACATTTCTCACCTGACTAAGCTTGCTGGACGTTTGATTGCTGTTCTTTCTCATAACTTTACTGACACTAGTTGAAGTTCCGTCTCGTTCGTCGAAATCCTTTCGTGTGGAGTTGGGGCTACCTTGGGATCGACAATCCTACTTTATTTGGCGGTCGTCTTCGCAACGCTTCCCGGCGGTATGCCGGCGGCGCAATCGCAGTCGTCCGCGAATACGCGGAGTCCTCACGGAAGCCTCAGCATTCCTTGCCAGAACTGCCACACGCTGAGCGGATGGAAGCCGATTCGCGCGGTTCCTGAGTTCGATCACAACACCACAAAGTATCCGTTGCGCGGAATGCACGAAGGCGTTTCATGCACGCAGTGCCACACCAAGCCTGTCTTCACGAACGTCGGAACGCAGTGCAGCCAGTGCCACGCGGACATTCACAAGGCGCAGATGGGCGCGAACTGCGAGCAGTGCCACACGGTGCGCGGCTGGAACGTTTCCGTCCAGCAGATCAACCAGCACATGAACCGGTTCCCGCTGACAGGCGCGCACGCGACGGTGGATTGCGACTCGTGCCACAAGGGCGCTGCGGTGGGACAGTTCCAGGGACTTTCGACCGCGTGCTACTCGTGCCACCAGAGGGACTTCATTAACACCAGGTCCGCGGGCATCGATCCACGTTGCGCTGAGAATTGACCCGGCGCACGTGCACACAGTGCCACACCGTGGACAACTGGATGGGCGCGAAGTTCGATCACCTGAAGTTCACGGGATTCGCGCTGGTCGGAGCGCACGCTGCGCTGGATTGCAACGCCTGCCACGCGGGCGGGAAATTTAGGAACGCGGCAACCGCCTGCGTCGGATGCCATCTGGCGGACTTCAACAAGACCAACAATCCGCCGCACGCGCAGGCCGGCTTCCCGACGACTTGCGACAGGTGCCATAACGCGAGTGCCTGGGATCCAACGACTTTCGATCACACTACGTTTACAAAGTTCCCGCTGCAGGGAGCACACGCGACCGTGGCATGCACGCAGTGCCACATCAACGGCCAGTTCGTGGGAACAGCCACGGATTGCGCTTCTTGCCACATTAAGGATTTCAACGGGACAACAAATCCGAATCACGTGCAGTCAGGCTTCCCGACCGGGTGCCAGCAGTGCCACACCACGACGTCGTGGAATAACGCGACCTTTGATCACTCGACGACGGGCTTCCCGCTGAGCGGGGCGCACGCGACGGTGCAGTGCGCGCAATGCCACGTGAATGGCAACTACAACCTGACCACCGCGAATACGACCTGCGTCAGTTGCCATCTGAAGGATTTCCAGGGAACTACAAATCCGAACCACGTGCAGTCCGCATTCCCGCAGACCTGTACGCAGTGCCACAACACAACCACGTGGACGGGCGCGACCTTTGATCACTCGACCACCGGGTTCCCGCTGACCGGGGCGCACGCGACGGTACAGTGCGCGCAGTGCCACGTGAACGGCAATTACACCCTGACGACTGCGAATACGACGTGCGTCAGTTGCCATCTGAAGGACTTCCAGGGCGCGACCAGTCCAAATCACGTGCAGTCCGGTTTTTCGCAGACCTGTACGCAGTGCCACAACACAACTACTTGGACAGGCGCGAACTTCGATCATGCGACCACCGGATTCCCGCTGACCGGAGCGCACACCAGCGTGCAGTGCGCGCAGTGCCACGTAAATGGCAATTACAACCTGACCAGCGCAAATACGGCATGCGTCAGCTGCCACCTGAAAGATTTCCAGGGCACCACGAATCCGAACCACGTCAGTTCCGGATTCCCGCAGACTTGCCAGCAGTGCCACAGCACGACCACCTGGACCAGCGCCACCTTTGATCACTCCACCACCGGGTTCCCGCTGACCGGGGCGCACACATCCGTGCAATGCGCCCAGTGCCACGTCAATGGCAATTACAACCTGACCAGCGCAAATACGGCATGCGTCAGCTGCCACCTGAAAGATTTCCAGGGCGCCACCAATCCGAACCACGTGCAGTCGGGCTTCGCGCAGACCTGCCAGCAGTGCCACACCACGACGACATGGATGGGCGCGAATTTCGACCATGCGACGACCGGATTCCCGCTCACGGGCGCGCACACCAGCGTGCAGTGCGCGCAGTGCCACGTAAATGGCAATTACAACCTGACCAGTGCAAATACGGCCTGCGTCAGCTGCCATCTGAAGGATTTCCAGGGCACCACGAATCCAAACCACGTCAGTTCCGGATTCCCGCAGACTTGCCAGCAGTGCCACAGCACGACCACGTGGACCAGCGCCACCTTTGATCACTCCACCACCGGGTTCCCGCTGACCGGGGCGCACACATCCGTGCAATGCGCACAGTGCCACGTCAATAACAACTACAACCTCACTAACGCGAACACGACTTGCGTCAGTTGTCACTTGAAGGATTTCCAGGGCACGACGCAACCGAATCACGTCACGTCGGGCTTCCCGCAGACCTGCCAGCAATGCCACAGCACGACCACGTGGATGAGTGCCAATTTTGATCACTCGACGACTGGCTTCCCGTTGACCGGAGCGCATACGTCTGTCCAATGCGCACAGTGCCACATCAACGGAAATTACAATCTCACCAGCGCCAATACGACCTGCGTCAGCTGCCACCTGACAGACTTCCAGGGCACGACGAATCCGAATCACGTGACGTCCGGATTCCCGCAGACCTGCCAGCAGTGCCACAGCACCACGACCTGGACCAGCGCCACCTTCGATCACTCGACGACTGGATTCCCGCTGACCGGGGCGCACACAACCGTTGCCTGCGCCAGTTGCCACGTGAACAACAATTACAACCTGACGGCGGCGAATTCCACTTGCGTTAGCTGCCACTTAAAAGATTTCCAGGGCACGACCAATCCGAACCACGTGACCTCGGGCTTCCCGCAGACTTGCCAGCAGTGTCACAGCACGACCAACTGGACGAGCGCGACCTTTGATCACTCGACCACCGGATTCCCGCTGACCGGCGCGCACACGACCGTCGCCTGCGCCAGCTGCCACGTGAATGGCAATTACAATCTGACCAGCGCAAATACGACTTGCGTCAGCTGCCACTTAAAAGATTTTCAGGGCACGACCAATCCGAATCACGTGCAGTCGAACTTCCCGCAAACTTGCCAGCAATGCCATACCACGACGACCTGGGGCAATGCGACGTTCGACCACTCGACCACCGGATTCCCACTGACCGGGGCGCACGTTGCCCTGCAGTGCGTACAGTGTCACGTGAACGGCAACTACAACCTGACGTCGGCGAATACGCCTTGCGCGAGTTGCCACCTGGCTGACTTCCAGGGAACAACCAACCCGAATCACGTGCAGTCAAACTTCCCGCAGACTTGCCAGCAGTGCCATACCACCACGACCTGGGGTGGCGCCACGTTCGATCACGCGACGACCGGGTTCCCGCTGACGGGAGCACATACCACCGTGGCTTGCACGTCATGCCACGTGAATGGCAATTACAACCTGACCGCGGCAAACACGACCTGCGTCAGCTGCCACCTGAACGATTTCCAGACGACGAACAATCCGCCGCACGCGGCTGCCGGATTCGCCCAGACCTGCCAGCAGTGCCACAGCACCACGAACTGGACATCGGCGACTTTCGATCACTCGACTACTGGATTCACCCTGACCGGTGCTCATACGACCGTCGCCTGTGCCAGTTGCCACGTGAACAATGCGTACAACCTGACCAGCGGCGCCTGCGTGCAGTGCCACCTGAAGGATTTCCAGGGCACAACTGCTCCGAATCACGTGCAAGCGGGATTCCCTCAGACTTGCGACCAGTGCCACACCACCACGAACTGGGGCAACGGGACGTTTGACCACTCCACCACGGGCTTTACTCTGACCGGAGCGCACACGACTGTCGCCTGCGCCAGTTGCCACACGAACGGCAACTACGGCCTGACCAGCGCGAATACAACCTGTGTGTCGTGCCACCAGGCGGATTACAACAACACCAATAATCCAGTGCACTCAACGGTGGGTTTCCCGACAACCTGCGATGTCTGCCACAGCACGACGAACTGGACCAGCGCGACGTTCAATCACAACACCACGACGTTCCCGCTGACCGGCGCGCACACGACCGTCGCTTGCGCCAGTTGCCACGTGAACAACAATTACACGACGCTGCCGACGGCCTGCGTGGGTTGCCACCAGACCGATTACAACGGCACTACCAATCCGAACCACGCGTCCGCCGGGTTCCCGACCACCTGCGCCACCTGCCACACCACGACGGCGTGGACGGGTGCGACGTTCAATCACACTTATTTCCCGACGAATCATGGCAACGCGAACGGGGTCTGCGCGACTTGCCACACGAATTCCAGCGACTACAGCGTGTTTCAGTGCACTGGTTGCCACGGCAACAACAACGCTGCGAACTTCCATCACCCCAACGTGGGTGGGTATGTCTACAACAGCGTGAATTGTTACCAATGTCACAAAAACGGCAACGGTGGCTAGAACCGTGCAAGGGATGTTGGTAAGGGCCGGAAGTGTCCGGTTCAGCAGTATTCAGTAAATATAACTTTCCCCCTACGGGTGAAGATGCCCGTGAGTTATGAGGTCTGATGAACCGTACGCGGCTACTCTCTGTGCTCCTGCTAATGGGCTCGCTGGGCGCTGCGCAGAACACAGCAGGCGGCGCGGCTGAGATTGAACAACTCCAGGTAAAGCGCGACGGCTCCGACGTCACCATTCAGGTTGTCCTGACGGGAACGGTTAAGCCGACCGTCGAAACTGCGATCAATCCGGACCGCCTGGTGCTGGTTCTGCCGGGCACAATTTCCGACGCTAAGCAAAAGCATTTTCCGCTCGACTCCAACGGCGTGCGCGCCGTGCGCCTGGGGCTGAACAGCGCGAACCCTCCGGTTACGCGCGTGGTGGTCGACCTTGATAGCGCGCACCCTTACACCCTCAGCAGCGACGGGAAGAGCATTACGCTGCGCGTACAGCCCTCCGAGAACGCGGAGGTCGTCGTCCGGCACGTGGGACCCGCGCCCGCTGCCAGTGCGCCGCTGATCGGCGTCTTCCGCCGCAAGCCCCAACCGCCTGCCACCGATACCACAACCACCGCGCAGGCCCCGATTCCAGTTCCGCCCAAGTTTCCGCCGATTAATTTTCCGGAAAAGCAGGCGGCGCCTACGCAAACCACTGCGAACGCATCGGCAACACCGTCCGCGGCGCGCCCAAAACTTGGCAGCCTGCAGCAAGGCACGGTCTTCCCAGGCATGGGGACGCCGGGAGCCGGTAGCGTGCCGACGGCGCAGACCGCAACCGTCAGCGCTGTCCCTGCCACTACAAAACCGAACTCAGAGTTTGCGGTGAAGACAGTTCCGACCTCGCCTGCTCCGGCATCCGGCGCAGCTCCGAGTTCGATGAGCGTCAGCGTCGCGCCTGTGCAGTCTCCAAGTTCAGCAACCGCGAAGGTCGAGGCGCCCGGTGCAGCAGTACCCGATGTAGAGAAGGCTGCGGCACCCACCGAAGCCGGCGCGAAAGTAGCCCCAGCGCCCTCGAGTGCAGCAGCAACGAGCACGATTCCCAGTTCCGCGGGCTCGCCCAATATCACCGCCAAGGTATTGTCGGCCACGGTGTCCCCTGCCGAACCCGTGGTGGCAACTGCGGCGAATCCGGTGGGACAATCCGCGCCTGCTTCTGCTGGCGATGGCACCGCCAAGGTAACGACGACTTCCACGCAAGCTTCGAATGACGCAAAAGCAACCTCCGCGCAAGCTGCGGCTCCGGCATCAGCGTCTGACGCTAAGCCAACGTCTGCGTCGCAGACCACCGCAGCAGCGATGCCGTCGGAAACCCCGAAGTCTGAGACGGCACCAGCTACCACTGCGCAGAACACGACGGTTGCCGCCGCACCCGACGCAACCCAGGCCGCCCCGCCTGCTCCGCCCACCCCAGTGATCCAGGGAGCCTCGGTTTCGAACCCATTGGGTCTTGCGCCCGGCGAGAAGGCCGAGCTTGCCATCGAGGAGATCGATGCCGTCGCGCCTGAGCCGGATGCGATCGCGCAGAAGGGGCAGGAAGTGCCCTTGATCACGGCGGCAGACCAGAACCTGATTATTGGCAAGGCTGGCGAGCCGGACATTCCGGCAGCACTGGCACTGCGTGCCACGCACCCTGACTTCCGCACTGCTTTCAAAGTGAAGTATGTGGCCGCCGGCACGGCGTACATCGACGGAGGCCGGAGCGCTGGTCTCGCAGAAGGAATGAAGCTGGTGGTCCGCGACACGCCCACGGGTTCAGTGATCGCCGCTGCTGATGGCAATCCCGACGACGTGGTGGCGGAACTGGAAGTCACTTCCGTCGCAGAAACCTCGGCTGTATCGGATGTGCGCACGCCGAAGCGCGACCTCAAGGCTGGCGATCTGGCTTACCTGTCTTCTCATGATGAGCAAGCCTTGGTGAACCAAAGCACGCTGAGCGCGACCCGCAAATATCCCACCGTGATTTCGTTCACTGAAAGCGACACGCTCGATGAAGAAGCGCGTGTCCAAGTGCCGCGTCCGCCCATGCCATCAGTGAACCGAGCCCGGGGACGAATCGGCATTGACTACATGGGCACTGCATTTCATGGCTCGAGCGGCGGATCAAATACCGATCTCGGACTGGTCGCTCGCCTGGACATGACGCGTATCGGTGGCACCTACTGGAACGCCAGCGGCTACTGGCGCGGACGCCTGACCGCGAACAACTACTCCGGCAATTCCACGCTGCAGGACCTGATCAACCGCACCTATCATCTGAGCATGACGTACGACAATCCGAACTCGCCTTGGGTGGCGGGCTTCGGCCGTATGTACCTGCCGTGGGCGACGAGCCTCGACACCCTTGACGGCGGATACTTTGGTCGTCGTCTGGGTCACTCGGCGACGCTGGGCGTTTTCGGGGGATCGACTCCCGATCCGACTTCGTGGAGTTACAGTCCCGACCGCCGCATCGGCGGAGTTTTCGTGAATTTCGAGGGCGGCAGCTACGACAGCTTCCGCTACACCAGCACGTCGGGCATGGCTCTGAGCACGCTCAAGTGGAAGATCGACCGGCCTTTCGTCTTCTTCGAGAACGGTATTTACTACAAGCGTTATGTGGCGATTTACGACTCACTGCAGGCGGATAGCCCCGTCGGATACACCGCCGGAGGCTCCCCGGGGGCCGGAATCGCGCGAAACTTCCTGACCGTGCGTTACCAGCCCCACGAGCGCATTGAATTCGATGGTAATTACACGTATTTAAGAGACTTACCGACCTTCGACCCGACCTTGGTCGGGACCACCCTGCTCGATAAGTACCTGTTTCAGGGCTTCAGCGGCGGAGTGCGGCTTGGGGTGCTCAAGTCCGTGTGGGTATACACCAACCTGGGCAAGAGCAATCGCTCGGGCGATGCCAGCAATTCCTTGAACGAACTCTACGGCCTGACTTTCGATCGGTTGCCATGGGTACACATCCGGGCCGACGGCCACTACGCCCGTTTTAATAGCTCCTTTGGAAACGGAAGCTACTCGTCAGTCTCCCTTTCGCGCAGCCTGGGCGACAATTTCCGGCTGGAATTGCTTGGTGGACGGCAGAATTTTGTGTCGCCGCTTTCGAGCAATACGAATGCGAAATTCGTGACCAGCAACATCGAAATGAATGTGGGCGCGCACTACTTCATGCAGGGCGGCTTCACGTCAAATCGCGGTCTGACCCAGAGTTATGACCAGTGGCTCTTCAGCATCGGCTACCGATTCGACTCTCGGAGGGCCAAAGCCGAATGAAGTGGCAAGCTGCTTGCAAGGCCCTAGGTGTGAAACCCCTGATCACTGGCATTCTGCTGTGCGCTATCGCCCCGTTTTGTACGGCCCAGACGGAGTCTCTTCAAGAGATGATTGGTCGGGCAAACGACCATGTTGCCAAGTTTGTCGAGAAGTTCTCAGACGTTAAGTGCACCGAGCACGTCACCCAGGAAAAGTTCAAGGCCGACGGCAAGGTCGAACTCAAGGAAGAATCGACCTACGACTACCTGGTAATTCTTACGAACGCGGGCGGCGAAATCAGCCTGGACGAGTCGCGCCTGGCGGTGCACGAGCAGAAAAAGGATCAGAAGAAGGGCGTCTCCATGCTGGTCAGCAATGGATTCGCGACTTTATTCCTGGTATTCCATCCCTACTATTCCTCGGGCTTTGAGTTTACGGATTTGGGGGAAGACCAGATTGCCGGGCACACGTTTCATAAGGTGCAGTTCAAGCACATCTCCGGGATGCGCTCGCCGGCTGCCCTGTCGCTGCGGGGCCGCGAATATCCGCTGGATCTGGCGGGGGTAGCCTGGATCGACCCGGCGACCGGGGTTATTGGTAAAATTGATGCAGGCCTAGCTAACAGCATGGAAGACATCGGCTTGAAGTCGATGCGCTCCGAGGTTCAGTTTCAACCGGTTCCCTTCAAAGGTGCGAAGGATGTTTACTGGTTTCCCGCTCAGGCGAGTGTAGAAGTAGAGACTCCGCGCCAGCATTGGCGCAATACTCATAACTTCACGGACTACAAACAATTTTCTGTGAGTACGGAAGAGAAAGTTGCTGCTAAATGAGTGCAAATGCCTCTGTTGCCACTGCGGTGGCGCCCGTTCGCGATCGTGAACGCGGCCATCGCTCTCGAGTGGCAGCCGGATATATCCTTTTTGCGACCCTGATTCTTGCGCTGACGGTTTACGGGTTCGACTTTTATACCCTGGGGGCGGACGAACGTCCCTTCTCGCCGAAGTTTGCCTCGCTGAAGCCCAGCGGCATCATCGGCATCAAGCTGGGATGGCTCGGCGTTTTCATGTTCCTGATTATCTTCCTCTACCCGCTGCGCAAGCACTGGTCGTGGTTGATGAAGAAGGGCAACTCCCGTCACTGGCTGGACTATCACGTGATCCTGGGGATCGCGGCGCCATTCGTGATCGCCTTCCACTCGTCGTTCAAGTTCAGCGGCTTTGCCGGCATGGCGTTCTGGATCATGTTTGCCGTCTCGGTGAGCGGCATCATCGGCCGGTACCTCTACGGGCAGATCCCGCGGAACCTGAAGGCCGCGGAAATGACGCAGAAGGAACTGCAAGACTTTCATCAGAAATTGCTGGGGCAGTTGACCGAGCAGCAGTTGGTATCTGAGCGCGATCTGCGTGCCTTGCTGACCCTGCCGAGTCCGGAGCGCGTGCGGCAGCTCTCGATGGTTTCCGCCTTGGGATACATGTTCGCGCTGGATATCGCCCGGGGATTTCGCGTGGCCAGATTGCGCCGCCACGCGCTCGATTTCGGCGACAAGGTCAAGACGCTGGGAGGTTTTCTGAGCACGGGGAACCGTGATGTTGAACGCGCGGTTGCAGCCGCGCGTGAAGATGCGGCGCTGACCAAGCGCATTCTTTTCCTTAAGCGTTCTGAACAGGTATTTCACCTGTGGCACGTCGTTCACAAGCCGTTTAGCTACACGTTTGCGCTCCTGGCCATGGTCCACATAGGAGCGGTCCTGATGATGGGCTACCGGTGGTAGAGTTGGTCGAGTGGCATGGACACACTGATAGCCTTCATCGTCGCAGCGGCCCTTACTGTTTTCTTCCTTAGAAACTACTTCAAGGGTCTGAAGAAGCGGGACGCCCAAGCCCGGGCTGCCGCGGAGAAGGGAAAGCTGTTTTCCGAGGGTCCCAAGGCCCAGCACCCGCACATCGACAACGCCTATTGCATCGGCTGCGCCACCTGCACAACGGTGTGCCCGGAAGGCGATGTTCTCGCCATGCTGGGGGGCAAGGCAGTCATCGTAAACGGCTACAAGTGCATTGGACACGGACTGTGCGCTGATGCCTGCCCGGTAGGCGCGATCACCATGGTGATGGCGAGCCCTAGCATGGGCGCCGATATGCCGACGCTCTCAGGAGAGTACGAGACCACGGTTCCCAACTTGTTCATCGTTGGCGAACTGGGCGGCTTAGCCTTGATCAAAAACGCTGTGAACCAGGGACGCGAATGCGTCGATACGATTTTGAATCGCTTTACGGCACGTGGAACGGCACGCACGATGCCTGATGTCCATGACATCCTCATCATCGGCGCGGGACCTGCCGGCATCGCTGCCTCGCTGCGCGCCATCCAGCACAAGCTCAAGTACCTTACTCTCGAGCGTGATGAGATCGGCGGGACGGTCGCCAAGTATCCTCGCCAGAAGCTGGTCATGACCAGCCCGGTCGAGTTCCCCATGTACGGCAAGTTCAAGAAGACCGAACTCTCCAAGGAGAACCTGCTGGCGTTCTGGGACAAGGTGCTTCACCGCGCCGACTTTAAAGTGCGTACCGGACAGAAAGTCGAAGACATCAAGCGTGGCGAGGACAACATCTTCACCGTCAGCACGCAGGACTCGACGTATCGTTCCCACGCCGTCATTCTCGCGCTGGGGCGCACTGGCACTCCGCGCAAGCTCGGAGTGAAGGGCGAAGATCTGTCCAAGGTGATGTATCGCCTGATCGAAGCCGATCATTACGTGAACAAAAGGATTCTGGTGATAGGCGGCGGCGACAGCGCAGTAGAAGCCGCAATGGGACTGGCGCACCAGGTCGGCAATAAGGTGACACTGTCGTATCGGCAACCGCAATTCAGCCGTATCAAAGAGCGCAACGCACTGCGCGTGGCCGATTGCATGAAGTCCGGCAAAGTCGAAGTCCTCTTCAACTCGAATCCCATCGAATTCAAGGAGCAGTCGGTGCTGATGGAGGTTGCGGGGGAGCAGCGAGAGATTCCCAACGACTTTGTCTGGATTTTTGCCGGTGGCACGCCGCCCAACGACTTCTTGAAAAAGATTGGTGTAGGCTTTGGCGCGCGCGATATGACGAAAGACGCGAGCGACGAAGCCAAGCAAGCTGCCGCGGAGAAGGCTGTGGCCAAGCCGGCGCCGGTGATCGTGAAAATCGCGCCCGCACCAGAAGTGACGGCGGAATCGCGTCTGGGCGTTCCCGGAGAAGAATTGCCCAAGGTGGTCTATAAACTGGATGACGCGGGTAAGTACTCCGACAGTGACATTCTAATCGTTGGGGGTGGGGACTCAGCGATTCATGCGGCAATCGCGCTAAGCCACGCAGCCCGCAACCGGGTCACGCTCAGCTATCGCGGGGACCAGTTCCAGCGCGGGCCGGAGCGCAATCGCCAACTGATTGAAACGGCCGAGCGGGAGAAGAAGGTGCGCATCCTCCGGCATTGCAGCCTGGCCGCTATCACAGCAGATTCCGTGATCCTGGACGTGAACGGCAGCCCCGCCGAGATTCCCAACGACCACGTATTCATTCTGCTCGACAGCGAAGCCACCGCCGAGTTCCTGCCGGCGGAAACTACACTACAGGGCGTCCGCTAGCTTCTCACTTCACAAAGACGATCGAGGTCGGGGCCGATCCCGTCGTGGTGGTTGAGATCAGCGTCAAGACGCCGGTGGCCGCATCAATCTTGAATCCAGACAAGCTGTTCGACGTCTGATTGCCGACGAAGATGAGTTGTCCACTGGTATCGTTGGCGATAAACGCTGCGGCACTGCCCGCGGGCACAGGCGATCCCGTCACCGGAGCCGTCGGGACCCCACTAGTGCCGTCGATCGCAAATCCATAGACGTTGTTCCCAGAATTCAGGGCGGTGATGTAGAGGTACTTCCCGGACGCGTCCACGACAAGAGAACTTAACGGAATAATGGTAGAAGTCGTCGCCGACACACCGAACGGCGATCCTCCGATGGCCTGCAGAGCTCCGCTGGCGCCGTCAATCATGAATCCCGAGAAGGTGCCATCCTGCAGATTGGCCACGTACAAAAACTTTTCTTTAGGGTCTATGGCAATCCAGTTTGGACCATTGCCGACCCGGTTCGGCGAGTTGGGTACGGGGGTTAGTGCGCCTGAGCCATCCACCGCGAAGCCCGAGATCGTAGCGCTGGCGGAGTTTACGACGTAAAAGAACTTACCGGAGGGCGCTATTGCTCCGCGAAGCGGAGTAAATCCAGCCGTTTGGACCGGCGTTCCGACCGGAGAAAGCGCCCCTGACTTCCCGTCAATCGTGAACGACGAAACCGAGTTGCCTGCGCTATTCACGCAGAAAAGGAACTGTCCCGAAGGGTCCATCAGAAGGTCCGAGGGCTGGTCCCCGGTCACAGTGCGCGGGGTCACCTCGGTCAAAGCTCCTGTGCTGCCGATGGTGTAGAGGGAAATCGTGTTCTCGCCGGCGTTCGAAACATATGCGAACTTGCCCGTGGGATGCACCCGGATTGCGGTGGGCGAAACCCCCGTTTGGTAGGGAGAGCCCAGGATCTGGCTAAGGCTGCCGGTGTTGGTGTTGACTCGGAAGGCAGTTACCCCCTTGTTGAACGGAGTGGTCACGAAGGCTGTTTGGCGCTTGCTACTGCCGCTGCAGGCGCTCAGCATCATGCCGCCGGTTAGTGCCACAATCAGCAGACTTGCTCTGGTCAACACCGTTTCGAGCTCCTTTGCGCCGGGCACTCCCATCCACCTCGGGGCCGGGCCTAAATCTGGTTTGGATTGAAAACAGGAACGGGATATTCTATTCCATCGCCGCCGGGACCGCTGGTGTCGGACCTGGTCGGCGATGCTGGACTCAGTCGTTAGACGGCACGCTCTCCCCTGGCGTTGCCCATGGCGCCCCCGGTACTTGTAGCCTTCGCAGGACGCCAGGTTAGTATTCGAACCGAAGTGGCATCAAACTTCCGCCTCCCCCACGATGTGGAACTACGAGGTGTGTGTTTTGGGGCTTCTTACGGGCAAAATCGACTCTGTTGAAGCCGGGCGCAATTCCGACTGCGTTCTACGAGCTTTTCGGAGAGACCCGCAATGAAGCTCTCCATCCGCCTGCGCCTTGCTTTCTGGTGCTTCGTTGTGTTCGCAGTGGCGCAAGCGATATTCGGAGTCGGGATCTGGTACCTGCTTCGCGATGCGCTTGCCGGCGTCGGAGTTCACGAAAGCGCAGCCGCCCTCCAACAATTCAAGGGGGATCTCCTGCTGCTCGTTCCTTCCCTGTCGATGGGGGGAGCATTCCTCTGTTACGCGATCAGCCGGAGGGCGCTCGCGCCTGTCGAAGCCGTAACCCGTACCGCGCGCGAAATCACTGGACACGCTCTTCATCAACGTTTGCGTTCACCTAATAGTGGCGACGAACTGCAACGCCTTTCCGACACAGTGAACGATATGCTGGCGCGGCTGGAGACTTCGTTCCAACGGGTCACAAACTTCAGCGCGGATGCTTCCGACGAATTGCGGACACCGGTGGCAGCGATTCGCGAAGAGGCGGAATCGGTCCTGCGCCGACCTCGCGGCGAAGCTGAATACCGCGAGGTCCTCCGACGAATCCTGCTTGAAGCAGAGCGCACGGCAGCACTCCTTGAGGAACTGCTTGTATTAGCGCGCGTGGATTCGGGCCGGCAAACCTTGCACGTCGAACCCATCAACTTTCGCAATGCGCTGCAGGAAGTTGCCCGCGGATGGCGGCAGGTGGCCAATGTCCGCGGAATGCAATTCAACGAGAGGCTCATGAATGCCGAGCTTCGCGTGATCGGCGATGCCGCGGCCCTGCGGCGCGTCGTCGATATTCTCCTCGACAACGCCTTCAAGTACACGCCGGCCGCGAGAGCAGCAATCAGTCTGTCGGCGGAGGAAGTCGAAGGGCGCGCTGTGATCAGCGTGCAGGACAATGGCGTGGGCATTGGGGATCACGAACTGAAGCGGATTTTCGAGCGATTCTACCGGGTCAACAAAGAGCGCAGCCGAGAGATGGGAGGAGCCGGACTGGGCCTCGCGATTGCGCAATGGATCGTCGAGCAACATCACGGCAAGATCATTGTGGAAAGCACGCCGGGGGCGGGTTCGATCTTTCGCGTCGAACTGCCGCTCGCTGGCACAAACGTGCAGCAAGAAATCTCGGTGCGTCAGCCCGCCCTATAGGGCGATCAACAAACTTTCCGCAAACGGCCACTCGCGATCCACCCACTGGGCATCGCATCGGAAACCTGTATCGGCAGCCATCCCGCAAATCTCTTCCTTCGAGTATTTGTGGCTGCTCTCGGTCCAGATGGTTTCCCCTTCCACGAAGCGCACAGAGAAACCTGCAGCAGGAATAGTGACGGTCTGAGCGCGCTTTGACATGAGGTGCATCTCGACGCTGCGCGCTTTGGAATTGAATTTTGCGACGTGCTGGAACTGTTCTAGATGGAAGTCGGCGCCCAGATCGTGATTAATGCGCGCCAGGAGATTCTTGTTGAAGGCGGCGGTGACTCCCAGCGGATCGTCATAGGCTTCGAGCAATTGCGGGATCGGCTTCAGCAGATCAGTGCCCAGGAGAAGCGAGTCTCCCGGCAGCAGCGTTGCGCGGATATCTCTTAGGAACTGCATGCCCGCGGGGCGATCGAAGTTGCCGATCGTACTGCCGAGAAATAGCACCATCAGGTGCTGATTGCCCTTGCGGCGGGCTGCGACCTCAGCGAGCCCGTCTAAATATTCACGCTCGAAGCCCACGATGCTGATGGAATCGATGTCCCCAAGCTCCCGCTTGCACATGGCTAAAGCGGTGGGCGAGATTTCGATGGGGCAGTACGCGGTGTGCTGACGGCGCGCCAAAGCCTTCAAGAGCCAGCGCGTCTTCTTGCCGCTCCCGCTGCCCAGTTCAGCGACCGTTGTCGGGAGGGGCAGGCGCTCGACCATGTCGTATGCATTTCGTTGCAGCACGCGCTCATCAGCCCGTGTCAGTCCGTACTCGGGCAGAACGCTGATCACTTCGAACAGAGCGGAACCAACGTCGTCGTAGAGATACTTCGAGAGAAGTTCCTTCTGTGGCTTGGTGAGTCCGGCCCGAACGTCGGTGGCGAACTCGAGAACAGGTTGGGCCGGAAGTGCGTGTGTCAGCATGCTTGGCTCCCTTTTATGTGCCAGCTGGCTCAGTGGCTCACGCAGCGAAAACCCGCGTAAACGTATGGGTAATGAGATTGAAACCAGTTCCGGAATGAACGACGCAGCATACAGACGGCCGTGCGCGGCGAACCGCCTTTCATGACGAAGTGCTTGTTATCGAAAAAATCGGCGGAATAACCGCGATAGAACGGGAAAGGCTCGAAGCCTGCGAATGGGCCGAAGGGGGTGGAGGTCCACTCCCATCCGTTGCCTAAGAGGTCGGCAACTCCGAATGCATTCGCACTTTCTGGATGCGCGGCTACTGAAGTCGGATCCCAACGCTCGAAATCGAAATTGCCATGCTTCGCCGACGGGGCCTCGCCGCCCCAGGGATACGCACGCTCGTCCCCTTCAGGCGTGCCATATGCAGCCCGTTGCCATTGAGTTTCCGTTGGCAAAGACTTCCCTGCGCGCCGAGCAAAGGCAGAGGCCTCCGCCTGGCTCACATAGACCGGCCAATCCAGGGGAAGCGGAATTTCACTGAACATAGTGCGCAGATGCCACTCGTCGTCGCGTTTTATCCAGAACCCCGGGTGAGTGATATTGGCGGAGTTCCTCCACTCCCAATCGCTCCTCGACCAGAAGTCGGGCTTCTCATATCCCGCGGCCTTCATAAATTCCAGGAACTCGCCATTTGTCACTTTGTAGCGGTCAATCGAAAACGCGGGAACATCCACCGTGTGCGCTTCGAATTCGTTGTCCCAACCGAACGCGTTCGGATCTTTACGGCTTAGTCCCAGGGTCGTTTGGCCGGCCGGAATTCGCGCCATAAACGGCTTCACGGGTGCCGTCACGGCCTCCGGAATTCCGCTGGGCCTGACCTTTCGGTCGATGGGCAACTGATGCAGCATGTAGGCCAGCGTCTCGGCGTGCATCAGGCGATGCTCGATCGCCACCTGTAACAGCAACGTGAGGTTTTCCTTACCGGGATGATCGTCGGCGAGTTGATCTTCCAGCGCTTCGTCGAGCGTCTGGCGAGCTTCGTCCACGTATGCGCGGACCAGATCCATGGTCGGCCAGTCGCCCGGCTGATCGGTGGGCAAACCGCCACCGACTGGATCAATCCCGAACGCGAACAGTCGATCAAATTCCGGATGAAACGACCCAAGACTCAGCGCGCGTTCGCGGAGAAGATTCCAATCGAAGGCCTCCAGGTGTCCGATATAGAACACGATGCGATGTCTTTCTGGAATAGGGCGGTCGTATAGCGCTTCCGGCTTGACGATCGAGAACAGCGCATCGGTATTGGCGCGCGCTGCGGAAAGTCGATCAAGGAGTTCGTGACGAAGCTCAACCTGTCTCTGGGCTACAGGCATTTCCGGATAGCCTCCTTGCGCGGAATCGACCCCGCCAAAACGCTCTCCGTAAGATGCCCTGATTAGACAAAAGGCTCAGGCTTTTAACGCTTTTCTCGGAGAAGGAGCATTCATCGAATGGAATCAGTCCCCTGGAGAGTATAGTGGAATATCTTCTTTGCCTGCAGCGCTTTACGTGTACAGCGTCTCTAGATCCAGATTTCTCCGACCATGTATAAAGCAGCCTTACCTCGCAGTATCACCCGCTCGCCTCGAGGTTCGACCAACAGGGTTCCGCCACGCGAAGAAATCTGTCGTGCAGCAAGAATCTTTTTCGCCAGGCGCTCGGACCAGTAGGGACCGAGGGTGGAGTGGGTGGAACCGGTCACGGGATCTTCGGGTATGCCATAGCTTGGAACGAAGTAGCGCGAGACAAAATCAGATTCTTTCCCGCGGGCCGTAATGCACACACCAGCGGGATGCAGTTTCTCAAGTTGCGGCAAGTCGGGCGTGGCGTCACAAACTTCCTGCTCGGTGTCGTAGACGACGAAATAGTTCCCTTCGCCTGTCTGGCCAGATTCGAGCACCACTCGCGGAGTGGGTGTCAGTCCCGCGAGCAGGGAGGCGGGAGGATTGGAACAAGGTCTGGCGGGAATCGCGGGCAGATCCATGGCGAGGAACTCGCCTTCCTGCTTGACACCCAGCGGACCACTGCAGGTGTGGAACATCACGGACGTCGTTCCCGGCTGGAGATAGTGGAAGACAATGAATCCGGTCGCGAGCGTGGCATGACCGCACAGTTGGACCTCGGCTTTTGGCGTGAACCAGCGCAACGCATAGTCCGATCCTTCGTGCACGCAGAAAGCTGTTTCCGAGACGTTGTTCTCGGCTGCGATCGCAAGCATGGTGGCGTCGTCGAGCCATTGCTCAAGCGGACAGATGGCCGCCGGATTTCCCGAGAACACGCGATTGGTAAAAGCATCGACCTGGTAGATGGGCAGTTTCATGATGAGTAAAGGCCCTTTCTCTTAGCGATTCCTTTGCGTCGCGGAGATCGATGTGCCATCGTCTCGGCGAGAATTTCTTTGTAAGGCTTCGCGTTATTATGTTCGCTCATGGCCGCTCGTTCATATCAAGGTTCTCGCCAATGAGGAAACTGACCTGGATTGCTCTCCTGGGTATCCCGATGGCCAGCCTCGTTTTCATCTATTTGGTTAAGCCTTCGCCCGCCCGAAACCTTCCCAGTGGCCAGGTGCTCATGGACGTCCCGGGACATCCTCAGGAGACTAATAATCTGCCGACGGTGCTGGCGGTCAGTCCTGACAAACGTTATGTTGCGGTGTTGAACGACGGGTACGGTTCCTACACCTCTGAGCAGAAGCAATCCATCGCAATCCTCGACGTCGCCAGCAACCGCCTTACGGACTTCCCCGAGTCTTTGATGGCGAGCGGTGCTGCGCAGACTTTTTTTCATGGGATGGCATTTTCGAGTGATGGGCGGCATATTTACGCATCCGTCGGCTCGCTCACTGACCCATTGGGCGAAAAGAAGGGCGATGTTGGAAACGGAATTCTGGTTTACAACTTCGAAAACGGAAGAATCACGGGCAGCAATTTCGTGAAGATGCCGCCGCGACTGGCTCCGCACGGGAAGCGACTTCAGCGAAGCGATATGAAGAATGTCACCTTCCCTGCCGGCCTGGCCGTGGTACCGGGCAAAGACGGCGATGCCCTGCTGGTGGCGAACGATCTGTCGGACGAAGCTGTTCTGCTCGACAAAGACGGCCACGTGCGAACGCGTTTCGATCTCTCGATCTGGCCTCGGCTCCCCTCTTCCCTACCCTTCGGTGTGGTGGTCACTCGGGACGGCGCATCAGGATTTGTTTCGCTCTGGAACGCGTCGCGCATTGCAGAACTGGATCTGGCAACCGGGGCGGTGCGTCGGATGATTTCTTTGTCCTTGCCGGATTCCCCGGTCGCGCCCGGGACGCATCCCACCGCGATGCTGCTGTCTCCGGATGAGCGACTGCTTTGCGTTGCGTTAGCGAATGCGGATGAGGTCGCTGTTATTGACCGCGCAAGCGGAACAGTCGTCGATCATCTCTCGACAAAACTGCCTGGTCAAAAAGTTGGCGGAAGCGGACCCAACGCTCTGGCATTCAATGCCGATGGATCGCGCCTGTTCGTGGCCAATGCAATTTCGGACTCGGTCGCTGTATTTGACGTGAGCGCCAACCGGCCAGAGAATCGAAGTTCATCCCCTCAAAGTTCCCACGCTCCTCTTGGATTCATCCCCACTCAGGTCTTCCCGACAGCCCTCACAGTGGTCGGCAACGACCTGCTGATTGCTTCGGCGAAAAGCAAAAGCACGGGACCGATCACCAAGCCCTTGAAGATGACCGATGGCGTTCCGGAATATCCGTACCTCGTGCCCATGATTCACGGGTCACTGGCGCGCGTGCGCCTGCAGACGCTCGACGCCGAACTCGCGACCTACACCGAACAAGTGCTGGCCAGCAACCGAATCGAGATGAATTCCGGCCAAGCACCCGTGCAGAAACTGCCGGCGATCAAGCACGTGATCTATGTACTAAAGGAAAACCGCACGTATGACCAGATCCTGGGTGACCTGGGGGCGGGCAACGGCGATCCCACACTGACCATGTACGGCGAAGGCATCACGCCGAACGAACATAAGCTCGCCCTTCAGTTCGGCGTGCTCGACAATTTCTACGACAGCGGAGACGTCTCAGGAGATGGGCATATGTGGTCGACAGCCGCCACCGTCACCGACTACACAGAAAAGGTTTGGCCGATCGGCTACCGCGGCCACGAGCGCACTTATGATTTTCAGGGCGAAGTGCTGAATGAGATTCCGCTCGAAGACGGCAATCCCGATGTGAACGAGCCTGCGACCGGGTATCTGTGGACGAATCTGGCCAAGAACAATCTCACTTACCGCGTCTATGGCGAATTCATCACGACGAAGTGGTGCAATGGAAAACCAGGCACGAATCTTCCCACTGAAGGACCGCCGCATCCCGAAGGTGACCCTTGTCCGAAGAGCTTCGTCTATGCGGGCGAAAAGCTGCCGCGGAACGTCGGAGCTCCCCACGGCTCTGCCAGTCCGTTCCCGTGGCCAGTCCCAATGTTTGCGGGTACCGTCCCCACAAAACCGGAACTTCGCGAGCATTTCGATCCGCAGTTTCCCGACTTCGAAACAACGTACCCAGACCAATTGCGAGCCGACGAGTTCCTGAATGAGTTCGACGAGTTCGACGCGTCACGCAAGCAAGGTCAGGATACGATGCCGCAATTCATCTTGCTCTATCTTCCGGACGACCACACCGGCGGCGTGAAGAAGGGCTACCCGACGCCAGCCGCGTCGGTCGCCGATAACGACCTTGCGGTGGGGCGCGTAGTGGAAGCCGTATCGCACAGCGACTATTGGAATGACACCGCTATTTTTGTGATCGAAGACGATGCGCAGGACGGCCCGGATCACGTGGACGCTCATCGCAGCACGGCGTTCGTCATCAGCAAATATGCTCCACGACGGATGGAAGGCGGCAAGCCGGCGCCCGTTGTCGATTCGACCTTTTACACCACCGTCAACATGGTTCGCACGATGGAAACCTTGCTGGGCCTTCCGGCGATGAACAACAATGACGACCGGGCGGCGTTCATGGGGAATCCGCTGTCCGGGTCAGGAGAGCAACCGGCCTTCGACGCCGATCGTCGGAATCTCGAGAACAAGCTCATCTATCAGGTGAATACGAAGGATTCCGAGGCATCGAGCCGTCTGGATTTCTCACACCCGGACGCCTCCGACGCCGCACTCTTGAACAGCGTGTTGTGGAAGGATCGGATGGGGATGACACCCATGCCGCGGCCGCGACGCTCCGCGCTCTTTGAATTGCGAGAGCGGCTGGCAGTGCTCGGGAACTGAGCACAAAAGGAAAAGCCGAGCCTGTTGGCTCGGCCTGCATTCACAATGATTTGATTTATTTCTCCATAAACGTAACCCACCCGCGTGTCTTCCCGAAGTCGATGTTAATTTCGCATTTCTTCGGTCCTGTGTGTCCGAAATAAACCGACATTTTTTCGGCTGGAGAGGTGAGTTGTCCCGTTTCCATCAGTCCACGGGCAAGATCTGACTTTTCGTCGTACTTCGCGTCCACGGAGGTGTTCTTACTCACAATGAGCGTCCACTCCTTCTTGTTGGCCGGGATGAGATACATCGTGTAGCCTCCCGTCGGGATGGTGGACTGGCCGAGAACGAGATCGGTCTCGGTGAAGAATGTCATCGCCGATCCACCCGGAGTGAGTACCTTGCCAACGGCTGGGCCGTCGGTGTGTGGAGTCGGGATGGGAGTATAGCGTGCGGTAAGCTGCTTGCCGTCTTCAAAAGCGCAGATAGCACTCTCGCCTTGTGAGTTGTCAGAGGACTGAGCGATGGAGGTCAACGGGAAAAGGAGCGAACCACTCAACAGAACCGCACATACTAGAACGGGGCGCATGAGGGTCTCCGCGCAAAGATTGAGTGCCGCATATCATCGCAAAAACACAAGGGAAAGAGAATACCCCAAGGCGGGAATTTTGCAATTGGGGTGTCAGTTTGGGGCTGCATTGGGCAAATTGAGCCGTTTTCGTCCAGTGAGCCTCGTTTTTTAAAAGCGTTTACCATGACTGCATTCGATTTGAGGTGACACATGCCTGAAAACTCATGGCCTGAGCTCCCGTTCGAGTCGTGGAAGGACACATACGCGACCTTGCACATGTGGACGCAGATCGTCGGCAAAGTTCGCCTTGCGCTCGCTCCGCACGTCAATCATTGGTGGCAGGTTCCGCTGTATGTGAACTCGTGCGGGCTGACTAGTTCAGCCATTCCCTACGCTGAGCGAACCTTTGAGGTGCAGTTCGATTTCGCGGAGCATCAGTTGACGATTATGGTCAGCGACGGGAAGACCAAGTCCATGCCGCTTCGTCCACAATCGGTGGCGACATTTTATGCGGAGTTTATGTCTGCACTGCGCTCTCTTGGAATCGAAATCAGGATCTGGCCGATGCCGGTGGAAATTCCGGATCCAGTTCGTTTCGATCGCGATGAACAGCACGCTTCATACGACCGAATCTATGTGGAACGTTTCTGGAAGATTCTCGTGCTGGTGGATGGAGTCCTAAAGAAATTCCGATCGGGTTTTATCGGCAAGCACAGTCCAGTCCACTTTTTCTGGGGAAGCTTCGACTTGGCGTCTACGAGATTCTCGGGTCGCCGGGCTCCCGAACGTCCGGGGGCTGATCCGATCACGCGCGAAGCCTACTCCCATGAGGTGATCAGCGCCGGTTTCTGGCCAGGCGGAGGAGAAGTAAAGGGCGCAGCCTTCTATGCGTATGCGGCGCCGGAGCCAGACGGCTTCAAGACCGCCGCAGTGCGTCCAGCGAAAGCGTTCTATTCACCTCTGGGAGAATTTCTGTTGATGTACGATGATGTTCGCCAGTCCGCGAATCCGGAACAAGCTCTTCTGGAGTTTCTTCAGAGCACGTATGAGGCGGGTGCGAATCTGGGCGCGTGGCCACGCGCAGAACTGGAGCGAGCGGCCTGAATTCCCGATGCCCAGATTCGCCGGAAGCTCAAACTGCGGCGTAGAGGATCACAAGAGCTTCCCAAATTCATGTTCGAAGTGGAGTGTTGCAACACGTGCAGGTCGCATCTGAAACGGTGGACCTGACCAAAAATTATCTCCTTCCGGTCGCGAACGAAATTGCAGCCTACACTGGACCTATTGGGCCGCGGTTATCGAAAGCTGCAGTTACCCTCATGCAAGCGTAGTGTAAAGACCCTAGGGCGGCTTAGATTGCTGTGAATCGCGGATTGGCGGCTTTACTGCCGGAGGGTATACTGTGCGCGTTCGTACCTAGAAAATTTCAGGCGAGGACTGTTTATGGACTTTTATCATCGCAAGACACAACGCAGTGAACAGTCAACCGGCCGCGATTGCAGGTTTTGCGCGGCATTCGACCCGAATTTTGGCAAACGCAATCCGGTTGATCGCTGGGTCCACGGAACTCCCTACGATTCCGCAAATTCTCATTTATCCGAAAACGGTCACGTTCTGCACTTGATCTCTGAACTTAGCCTCCGCCGGGAAGAGAAGCGTTCCGCTGAACACGCTAGCCTGCTGAAGACAGCCTGACACTTCGTTAACGCCAAGGTTGGCGAGTCACCCTATTCGTTGAAACTACTTTCACTGGTTCGCAGTGATTCGCGTCCGTCCACCTTGTAGCTCAGGTCACATATTTGCCGCGCATACGGGTGTGATATGAGTGCGTGAAGCACTGGATCTGTCGACTGTTAGCCCTGCTCAGACTGCATCCTGCGGATTGCCCGCGTTGCCGCGCCTGCGAAGCCGGATGGGCTGAGGTCAAAACCCGACTCGAGAAACTGCGTTGATCCTACCTACGAACCCTGGCACGACCGCAGGCCGATCAGCCTCCCCTGGCCTGGCAGTTGGTTCGCCAAGTTCGACCCACCTTCGGAGTCGTCTTTCTTTAGGATCGGCTGAAAGGCTCCGACCCTTTAGGAGCAGTGCCTGAACGACGGCTCCAAATAGGTCCGGCTAGCGCGAACTGACTTTTCAGCTGGCGGCCCTGGAGGGCAGAGCACCCGCCGGTTTTGACCTCGTTGCACCTTCTTGTAACCCCGTTGTGTAGGGATTGGGCCGTTCTCCCGATCCTCCTTTCGTAATGCGCTCGGACTCTCTGCGGAAGGAAATCTGCCGATCTGGTCTTGATAGGCAACGCATATATGCCGACACCTCGCTTAGGAACCAGTCAAGCGCCCGGATTCGAACTTCAGGGGCAATTTGAGTCGATCGAGCAATTGGTGTGCTTGCTGGATAATCACGGGCAAATTGTATTCGGCAACGACGCATTCTGCCTGGTCTTCGGCGATGGACGGGGCGGAACACCTGGCAGGCATTTTCTCGATCTAATCGATCCCGCTTCCTCAGTCCCTTCCATTTCACTTTCAGATCTGTGCTCGGAAGACTCTCGGCAAATTCCGACTCGGACCTTTCTACGGAAAGACGGGACGGTCTTCGCTGCCGGATGCCGGTCGTACCCTTTTAAACTCACAGACCAGGCGACGGGAAACCTCGTAATTTTCGGTGGTGTCTCAGCCGGCCGCGATGATGCTGTCGAATCCGGCCGCGCAGGCGGAGAACTGCTCCGCCAAATCGGCAACAACCTCGATTACATGTTTTATCTGCTGGACCGTACGGCGACGCGATTTGCCTATGTGAGCCCGGCCTGCGAGGTATTCACGGGCCGCCGCCGCCGCGAGCTTCACAGCAAACCCACGCTCTGGTCTGACGCCGTGATATCCGCTCACGAGGGCATTTTAGCCGCCCGCCACGCAGACCTTGAAAATGGCCGGGAAGTTTTGTGCGAATACAAGCTTCAACACACCAACGGGCGAATTCGGTGGATCAAGGATCACGTCACTCCGGTGCGCGATCCGAATGGAAAGGTCAGCATGTTCGCCGGGGTCGCGCAAGACGTCACCTCGTTCCACGAAGCGCAGGAGTTATTGGTCGAGCGCGAGCGAAAATTCCAGCGCATCCTGACTGGCCTGCCCGACGTGACCTGGACGGCGGATCGCCAGGGAAGCTATTCCTACATCAGTCCGCGGGTCGAGAGACTCCTGGGCTACTCCAATCATGAGATTTACGCCGCTCGCCCTGGCTTTTTGCATTCGCGGATTCATCCTGAGGACAGAGAGCGCGTCCAGAACGCTTATGGCGCCCTGTTTCGCGAAAAGAAGATCTTCGACGAAGAGTATCGGATCGCCGCGAAGAATGGGAATTGGATCTGGATTCACGATCGCGCGGTTTCCACCCACGGAGAGAACGGCACTTTCTACACCGATGGAGTTTTCAACGATATCAGTGATCGCAAGGCCGCCGAAGCAAACCTGCAGAGCAAGACCGCATTTCTGGAAGCTCTGGTGAATTCCACGATGGACGGCATCCTGGTAGTAGGTGGGGATGGCCAGGTCCTGCTCGCCAACCAGAGAATGCTCGACTTGTTCGAGGTTCCGGAATCCTTGCACGGCACGCGACTGGATCAGTCGATGCTGGAACATGCCATCGCCATGGTCAAAGACAGCGATGCCTTCCTGCAAAAGGTCCAGTATCTCTATGCGCATCCGGAGATGCGCGGGCGAGACATCATCGAATTCAAGAATGGCACGATCCTCGATCGCTTTACTTCCCCGGTCGTCGGGGAAGGCGGCAAATACTACGGACGAATTTGGGTGTTCCGGGACATTACCGAAAACAAGTCTAGAGAGGAAATGCTGCAACAGCTCTCGCTCGCTGTCGAGCAGAGCTCCGTCTCCGTCGTGATTACCGACCCCGCCGGGAAGATCAGTTACGTGAATCGGAAATTCATTGATTCTTCCGGCTACTCGACCGACGAAGTAATGGGCAAGAATCCGAAGATTTTGAACTCGGGTTACAGTCCGGCTGAATTCTACAAAGATCTGTGGTCCACCATCTCGCAAGGCAGGGAGTGGAGAGGCGACTTTCGCAATCGCAAAAAAAACGGGGAATTCTTCTGGGAGTCGGCCACGATCACGCCCGTTACCGACCAGGCAGGCCAAATCACCCACTATCTGGCCATCAAGGAAGATGTCACGGAACGGCGCGTGTTGGAGGGACAGCTTCGCCAGGCCCAGAAACTCGAAGCCATTGGACAGTTAGCGGCGGGCATCGCGCATGAAATCAACACACCCACGCAGTTCGTCATGGACAATCTTGCCTTCCTCAAGGAGTCATGGGAGGCGGCATGGCGTCTTATCAGCCTTTATCGCGATGCAATCCTACAAGATCAGAAGTCGGCGGCGGAAACGTCCCCAACCATAACCGCAGCCGAACGCGAGTGTGACCTCGAATTTCTTGCGACTGAGGTTCCCCGTGCGATTGATGCCGGGCTGGATGGCGTAAGGAGAGTGTCCAAAATCGTTCGTGCCATGAAGGAATTCTCCCACCCCGACTCGGGCGAGAAGACCATGACAGATCTCAACCGTTCGATCGAGTCAACCATCACTGTCGCCCGGAACGAGTGGAAATATGTTGCGGAAGTAAGCAAAGACCTCGATGCCAACCTTCCTCTGGTCCTGTGTTTTCCGGGCGAAATCAATCAGGTAATACTGAATCTCCTGGTCAACGCCGCGCATGCCATCAAGGACAAAGTCAAGGAAACCGAGAAGGGCCAGATCACCGTTTCCACTCGTTTGCGAGGGGACTACGCCGAAATATCCGTCTCCGATACCGGAGGCGGCATTCCCGACAATATCCAGATGAGGATCTTCGAGCCATTCTTTACCACCAAAGAGGTTGGGAAAGGCACGGGTCAGGGATTGGCTCTAGCCCACAACGTAGTGGTCAAGAAACTAGGCGGCCGAATCTGGTTCGAGACTGAGGTGGGGCGCGGCACAACGTTCTTTGTCCATTTACCGGTCAACCCGGTCGATTGAGAGCATAGCGATCATGGTGAAGCGACTACTGTTCGTGGACGACGAAGCGATGGTACTGGATGGATTGCGTCGCTCCCTGCATGGCATGTCGGCGGAATGGGAAATGAGTTTTGAGAAGAGCGCGGCCGACGCGCTGCGAGCCATGGAAGACTCCCGCTTCGACGCCATCATCACCGATATGCGTATGCTTTCCATGGACGGGGCTGAGTTGCTGGAGGTCGTAAAGCGACGCTATCCCAGCATGGTGAGGTTTGTACTTTCCGGACAGGCGAGCAAAGATGCTGTACTGCGCTCGGTAGCACCGGCTCACCAGTTTCTTTCGAAACCATGCGATCCGGTCGAACTGAAGAATCGTTTGGCTCAAGCTTTTGCCATGCACGATCTGTTGTCCAACGATTTGCTGCAGGGTACGGTCTCGAAGTTGCGCTCTCTGCCCAGCCTTCCCGCTTTGTATGGAGAACTCACGGCCGAACTGCAATCTGAGGATTGTTCGGTTCTGCGCGTGCAAAAGATCGTCGCTCGCGACGTTGGTATGGCAGCCAAGATTCTCCAGTTGGCTAATTCAGCCTTCATTGGCGCCCAGGGGCACGTTGCCAACCTGTCACGAGCGATCTCGCTGATCGGGACCGAGACCGTCCGGACCCTCGTCCTGTCGGTGCATCTGTTCTCGCGATTTGACGGGAACCCCGAGATTGCGGAAAACCTCAAACTCGTTTGGGAGCACAGCATCACTGTGGCCAGCCTGGCACGACGAATCGCACAGTCCCTACACGCCTCGAAAGAACTTGAAGAGGAATGCTTCGCTGCCGGACTACTCCACGACATCGGCAAAGCTGTGCTTCTCGCTGAAATGCCCATCGACTACCTGTCCCTGCTGGGGCGGGCCGAAGACAGTGCCGCCGTACTTTCCTGCGAAATCAGCCGCTGGGGTTGCACGCATGCGGAAGTCGGAGCCTACCTTCTGAGCATCTGGGGGCTCTCAGCACCGCTGATTCGTGCCGTGGCATTTCATCACCATCCTTCCGGCGCGGCCGATGTGAAGTTCTCCGCCCTGACGGCGGTGCATGCGAGCGATGCGATCGCCAGCGAGGGGAATGAATTCACCATTAACCGCGATGTTCAACTGGATTCCGCCTACCTGGCGAGTCTAGGACTGGCGGACCAGGAAACATGTTGGCGTGAAATGCACGCGCCTTCGGTCCAGCCACCAACGAAGGAGGAGGTTACCTGTGAACGAGAAGATCCTATTTGTTGATGATGAACCTGAGGTACTAAACGGCTACAAGCGCTCTCTCCATAAGGAGTTCGAGATTGATATAGCCGCCAGCGGGTCCGAAGCGCTCGCCCGCCTGTCAGGCTCAGGCCCCTACGCGGTCGTGGTGTCAGACATGCGCATGCCCGGCATGGACGGCGCTCAGCTGTTGTCGAGGGTTCACAAGATTTCGGCCAATACTGTGCGTGTGATGCTTACCGGGAACGCCGATCTAGACACCGCCATCGTCGCGGTAAACGACGGAGCCATCTTTCGTTTTTTGACCAAACCCTGCGAGATAGACCTCCTGAAGAAAGTGATCACGACTTGCCTGGTTCAATATCGGCTTGTACTGGCGGAAAAAGAACTGCTGGAAAACACCCTGATGGGCAGCATCAAAATGCTCACGGATATCCTCTGTATCGCTAATCCGCCGGCCTTCAGCCGCGCTCTGCGAATTCGGCGTTACGTGAAACATATGACCCATGCGCGACACCTCGAACCGGAGTGGCAATTCGAAGTCGCGGCCATGTTGTCCCAAATCGGTTCGGTTACGCTAGTGTCGGAAGTCGTGGAAGCGGCCCATCAGGGCCAGACCCTCAACGACGTTGACCAGAAGGCCTTCGATCAGCACCCTGAGTTCGCTGGAAGACTCTTAGCCAACATACCGCGTCTGGAAGGCATTGCCTGGATCGTTGCTCACCAGCGACCCGACAGCACCAACGGCGACTGTCAGATGCCTGAAAATATTCGCGAGGGTGTCGGTATCTTGCGGGTTGCGATAGCCTTTGATGACCTGACCATGCGTGGCCTTGACTATGCCCACGCCCTCCAAGCGCTGAGCCAGCATACGAGTCTGGATCAACACGCCGTGCAGTCCCTCTCCACGCTTCCGACGGATACCGCGAACATGGAATATCGCACGGTTCGGATTGAGGATCTGGCGACTGGCATGATTCTGCAGGAAGAGATTCGGACCACGGCCGGCATGCTGCTGGTGGGCCGCGGACAGGAAGTCACTTACCCTCTAGCTGTGCGGCTTCTAAACTTCCATCGCCGCCGCTCGATTAAGGATTCCGTACTCGTGCAATGCGCAAAATCGGAAGAAATCCATCGCCAATAAACAGTTCATCCGCCGTCCTGAATTCATGACGGAACTGGCTCCCATCCGTGGGCGAGATGCGAGATGATGTAAACCGGTCGATTTACAAAGTCTCTCGCGGCTCCCTAATTGCATCTCACTTCCGGCGCCGTACCCGACCCAGAATTCTGCGGATTTTCTTCGGCGACATCGACAGGCGCGTCGCCACCCGCGAAACCTTGCGCCCTTCCCGCTCCCAAACTTTGGGAATAATCAATTCAGCGAACTCCTCGGTGATTTGCTGAAACGTCTTGTCACCCAAAGACCCCTGCGACCAGGCGCGCAGCAGCGGGTTCACGCGACCCGCGCGTAACACTCGAGCCTTCAGCGTTTCGAGGTCTTCCCAGGTGCCATCAACCTGATTGCCTTTCGATTGCGCGATGGCCTGATCATAGGAGTGGCGAGCCGAGTCGGGATCGTCGAAAAAGCGATTGCAAAAGGTAAGGCCCTGCCAGATGTAAGAGTCTGCGAGCAATCGGCGATTCTGGGTTTGGCGTGCAAGTTCGATGGCTTCCTGCGCACAATCCTGCGCCTGGCGCGCGTGGCCGTCGGGGTCGGCCTGTTCGCCGATCTCCTCTTCCACGCGAGCATTCTCGATCATGCAGTCGAGCAACCGCGCGCGCGCCATCAGAATGTGATCGCACTTTTCCTCTCCCAGGCGATATGCAGTTTGGGCTTCCGCATCCGCATCTTCAAGATCACCATTGTCCAAATGAAGATAGCCGTAGTTCAGGTGCACGCTGCCCAGTCCGTGGTGATTGCGGTACTCCTCATAAATTTCCGCAGCCTCTTTGAGTTCAGCCAGAGCCTCACTTCGCAATTGTTCCAACCGGCCGCGGTTCTGAAGCTTGGCCCCGTCTTCGCGGGCGCGGCCTCGCTTGGCAGCCTTCCGGCGACGGGCCGCGTCAGCATCGATTTTACGTACCAGTTGGAGTGCGATAAGTCGCTTGGAGGAAGCGAGATTCGTCAGCGTACGTGCTACGTTGCGATGTCGCGGATCCCGTTGCCGGTATTGCGTGATAGCAGCGGTGAAGTGTTCAATCGCGTGCTGGTAGCGACCCTGCCGACGGGCGATCCGGCCGTAGGAGGAATGAATGTTCCCTATCGTCAGGTAGTCGTCTGTCTTCTTTAGTACAGGCTCGGCTTCCTGCAGGATCTGCAAAGCTTCCCGGGTATTTCCTTTCTGAAAGAAAAGCCAGCTCTCCAGCACGCGCATGACGGCTGCCATCGGCTCATGCCCAAGTTCTGTAGCCAGTTCCCTTCCTTTGATAGCGAAGGCCAGAGCCGGATCGTACTCGCCCTTCATGCGCAGGCAACGGCCCTTCCAGAAATTGGCAATCGACAGCAGTTCTTTGTCGTCGATTTGCTCTTCGAGGCCCAGCACGAAATCCAGGTGGCGGAATGCGTCCTCTGTAGCCTCTGCCGCCATCGCGATCATGCCTTCCGCGAGGCGCAGGTAGAGATATTCCTGCAGAGGCAACCGGGAACGTATGGACTTGCTAAAGCGGGAGACGAACTCCTTAACGAGCGCGGGACGCTGAAATCCGATATCGACCCATTGAGCGAGGTATCCCGCGAAGCGGGCGGCGTTCTTTTGCTCTGGGTCGAATGAAGTGAAAATCTCCTGATGGTCCTGCAAAGAGACCATTCCACGGCCAACGCGCCGGCACACCAGGTCTTCCTTCAGCTGGGCAAGAAACTCGTCAGTGATTTCACGAGACTCGTGGCTCATGGTCCGAATGGACGGTGCGACACATCTCAGTCGATGTAATCATAAGCGACCAGCGTCAGGAATTCTGCGAAATCGGCGTCCGTCATCATGCGATCGAAGATGGCAGCGGCCTCATCGATGCGCGGCGCCTTGCTCTTCTTTTTCAGTTCCGAAATGAAACTGCGCACCATTTCCTGCGTAATTGTCCGCCCATCGTCGCTCAACCGGGCGCCGTGCTTCACCCATTGCCATACCTGGGCGCGAGAAATCTCGGCGGTGGCCGCATCTTCCATCAGGTTGTAGATAGGAACACAACCGCTTCCTCGCAGCCAGGACTCAAGGTATTGGAGGCCGACGTCGATGTTCCACTTCAAGCCTTGCTCGGTGATTTTGCCTTCAGTGACCGCGAGCAGATCTCTAGAGGTGATCCTTAGATCTCCCAGTTGGCGTCTGATCTGGTTCGGCTCTTTCATATGGGCGTCGAACACTTCTTTCGCAATCGGCACCAGGCCGGGGTGGGCCACCCAGGTTCCATCGTGGCCGGCGCGGACCTCGCGTAGCTTATCTTGCCGGACCTTTTCGATCGCCTGATCGTTCGCGGCCGGATCGTTCTTGATCGGGATCTGCGCGGCCATTCCGCCCATCGCATGAATGCCGCGGCGGTGACAGGTACGGATCAACAGCTCAACGTAAGACTTCAGGAAGTGCTTCTCCATCGTAAGGGTAGAACGATCGGGCAAAACGAAGTCGGGACGGTTCCGGAATTTCTTTATGAAGCTGAAGATGTAGTCCCATCTACCGCAGTTGAGGCCTGCGGAGTGGTCCCGCAATTCGTAGAGAATCTCGTCCATTTCGAAAGTCGCCAGAATCGTCTCGATTAGCACGGTGGCACGGATCGTGCCTCGAGGTATGCCAAGCCGGTCCTGCGCAAAATGAAAGACATCATTCCAAAGCCGCGCCTCCAGATGGCTCTCCATCTTTGGCAAGTAGAAATATGGGCCCGTGCCCCGGCGCAATAGTTCTTCCGCGTTGTGAAAAAAGTACAGGCCAAAATCGAAAAGGGAGCCGGAAATGGATTTCCCGTCGACCTGAAAATGTCTTTCGTCTAGGTGCCATCCACGCGGACGAACCAGTAGGGTGGCGACTTGTGTATTCAGTTCGTAGCGTTTTCCTTCAGGACTGACGTAACTGATGGTTCTGCGAACGGCATCCCGCAAATTTGCCTGTCCTTCGAGGTTGTTTTGCCAGGTCGGAGAGTTGGAATCTTCAAAATCGGCCATGAAGACGTTCGAGCCGGAATTCAGCGCGTTGATGATCATCTTGCGATCGACCGGCCCGGTGATTTCTACGCGGCGATCGATCAGGTCTTTCGGAATCGGCGCCACGGTCCAGTCGGCTTCCCGAATAGCCGAAGTGTCAGCAAGAAAATCCGGTAACTTGCCAGCATCGATTTCCTGCTGGCGAACGTGGCGGCGCGCGAGAAGTTCCTGGCGGCGTTTCTCAAACTGACGCGCCAAATCGGTGAGGAACGAACGGGCTTCGGAGTTCAGAATCAGGGATTCCACTTCCACTGAGGGTAATGCGGCAGTCGTCATGAAGCTATCGTAAACGCCACTCGCCAGCTGAACTCAGGCCCTAGGTAAAATCGGACGAGTTGCCCGAGACGGACTAGCGAGGTTGTTCCGGCATCGCGGAAGTCGTCTACTCACCCTGGGATCTGAGCCCAGGAGGCAACTGCAACATGTCTGCGTTAAACGCATCTGAACTTGAAAAACAATGGCAAACCGAAACGCGTTGGAACGGCGTACAGCGCCCCTACAATGGCACCGACGTGCTGAAGCTGAGGGGCTCGATCCACGTCGAACACACTTTGGCGCGGCTTGGCGCGGAACGCCTCTGGTCGCTTCTCCATCATGAATCGTACGTGGCCGCGCTTGGCGCTCTGACCGGCAACCAGGCGGTCCAGCAGGTGCAAGCCGGACTGAAGGCCATTTACCTCAGCGGCTGGCAGGTCGCAGCCGACGCCAACGGCGCTGGTCAGATGTATCCCGACCAGAGTCTTTACCCTGCCGACAGCGTTCCGCACGTAGTCCGCAAAATCAACAACTCGCTGATGCGAGCCGACCAGGTCCACCATATGGATGGCAAGAACTCCACCTACTGGTTCGCTCCCATCGTCGCCGACGCGGAAGCGGGATTTGGCGGCACTTTGAATGCGTTCGAACTCATGAAAGCTATGATCGAGGCGGGCGCCGCTTGCGTGCACTTCGAGGATCAACTTTCCTCCGCGAAGAAGTGCGGCCATCTCGGCGGAAAGGTTCTGGTGCCGACTTCGGAAGCCATCCAGAAGCTGGTGGCGGCTCGTCTCGCGGCCGATGTGATGGGCGTGCCGACGCTGATCATGGCGCGTACCGATGCCGACAGCGCTCACTTGCTGACCAGCGACATCGATCCGCGCGATCGCGAATTTCTTACCGGGGAGCGGACCTCCGAAGGCTTTTTCCGTATTCGCGGCGGCCTGGATTCGGCCATCGCGCGCGGCCTGGCGTACGCGCCCTTTGCCGACCTGATCTGGTGCGAGACCTCGGAACCGAACCTCGAGGAGGCCCGCCGGTTCGCGGACGCGATCCACGCGCAGTATCCCGGCAAACTGCTGGCCTACAACTGCTCGCCTTCCTTCAACTGGAAGAAGAAGCTCGATCAGGCCACCATCGCCAAATTCCAGCCTGAGATAGCGAAGATGGGATACAAGTTCCAGTTCGTGACCCTGGCCGGCTTCCATGCGCTCAACCTGAGCATGTTCGAGTTGGCGCGCGGCTACAAGGATGCCGGGATGACCGCCTACTCGCGCCTGCAGGAAAAGGAATTCGCGCGCGAGGCCGAGTACGGCTACCAGGCGGTGAAGCACCAGCGCTTCGTGGGCACGGGATACTTCGACGCGCTCACGCAAGTGATTGCTGGCGGCCTCTCTTCCACGACCGCCCTGGAAGGTTCAACGGAGCAGGCCCAGTTCACCGACATCAGAACGCAGGTACGACCCAAACATGGACCGGATGCAGGTTGTCAGCCGATCCTGGGCGAGTGCCCATCATTGATCTCGGAAATCATGCCGCCGGAGGAGTCGCTTTTACCGTCGGGAGACTAAGCCAGAGAAGATGCATTTCCCTCTCACTCGGAGGTAGGCTCATCGTAGCCTGCCTCCTTTTTTCGCTCTTCGCCAAAACCGGTTTGCTACGAAAACCCAGTTACACGCCCCACAGATAGTCTTCCTGCTGCTCTCCGTCATGCTCACGCATAAGAGCGGAAGTGACCCGATTAACATGCAAAGATCCTCCCTTGGCGAGGTAGGAGAGCGGAAACTGACTGGCGAGTGATTCGCTGGAGACATGCGGTGCCGCAGCGGAAGCGTCCGGCTCCTTCTTCTGCCTTCCTTTCTCGATGAGTTCTAGAATGTCGTGGTCCGCGATCGTTTTGTCACGGTCCGCAAGAACGAGGAATTGCCGGTACACTCCATCCAGTTCCCGCCGGTCCAGATGAAATCCTAGTTGCTCGCAGCGCAGACTCAGGGCATGGCGGCCAGAGTGCTTGCCCAACACCAGACTGGTCCCGGGCGCACCTACCGACTCGGGTGTCATAATCTCGTACGTCAAAGCGTTCTTGATCATGCCATCCTGATGGATCCCCGCCTCGTGGGCGAAAGCGTTCCGTCCAACGACCGCTTTGTTGGCTTGCACGCTTGCGCCCGTGATTTCACTCAATAGTTGACTGGTCGGATAGATCTGCTGGCTGACAACCCCGATCTCGAAACGAGTAACGATCGGCGCGCACCCGGACCGCCATCACGAATTCTTCCAACGAAGTGTTCCCTGCGCGCTCCCCGATGCCATTGACGGTGCATTCTACCTGGCGCGCACCCGCACTCACTGCCGCCAGTGAATTCGCGACGGCCAACCCGAGGTCGTCGTGACAGTGGGCCGAGATTACGACCCGGCCTATCCCCCGGACTTGCTGAAGAATTCTCGTGATCAATTCCGCGAACTCAGAAGGGACGGTGTAGCCCACTGTATCCGGAATGTTGACGGTGGTTGCGCCAGCCTCGACGACAGCTTCCAGCACGTCGCACAGGAAATTGACGTCCGATCGCGTTGCGTCTTCGGGAGAGAACTCCACATCCTCGCAGAACGACTTGGCGAAGCGCACAGCGTCGCGAGCCTGCTCCAGGCATTCCCGGCGCGAGATTCTCAACTTGTGCTGGAGGTGAATGTCAGAGGTGGCAAGAAAAGTGTGAATACGCGGACGGGCTGCATGTTCAAGCGCCTGCCAAGCACGCTCGATGTCCTCGCGGCGGCATCGAGCCAGTGCAGCTATCACCGGCCGGCGAACGGATTGAGTCAGCGCCTGCACCGCACGGAAGTCGCCATCCGAAGAAATGGGGAAACCGGCTTCGATTGCGTCCACGCCTAGCCGGTCGAGCTGGTGTGCCATGCGAACCTTCTCGTCCGCCGTCATGCTGCAGCCCGGGGATTGTTCCCCATCTCGCAAAGTCGTGTCAAAGATTGTTACCCGCTCGCGGTCTGACAAGCCGTCCTCCCTGAATGGTCACTTGTAACTGATTGAAGAATCTGCCCTGAAACGCAAAAAGGGCCATTACCCGGTTTCGGATAATGGCCTCTTTGGAAAGTCTTGAGTTGGTCGGCTACATCATCCGCTGAATCCTAGGGGTGCAAGCACCAGGCCAAGAATGGCCACGCTAAGGGCGAGTAGACGCAGTCGCGCCTCCCTTCCGATCCGGTTCGCGTTGGGTGCCGATGAATTCATATCAGCGAAGAGCAGCTTCTACTGAAAGTGAGATGTACTTTAGAGGATCAGGCACGTCTGGTCAATCGCGAAGGGGCGCCGGCCCCATTGAAATTAGCGCTGGATGCTATCAGGATTTCCGATGACGGCAATCGTTGTCTTTTTCAACAGCGACCTAGGCTACTCTTCCGGGCTTGTCCGCGTGAACCTTCGGTTCGAAGGTCGGCATTTTCTTTTGCATGTCGGTACTGGCTTGCTTGAAAAGCCGCTCTTCTTCTGGAATGTATCCGAAAAACATGTGATACAGAACGACCAGAATGTTGCAGACGACGGCTACGGCGACGATCGCCGACATGATGAAAATGCTCCAGGCAATCGCAGGCCACACAAAATGGCGCAGACCCGGTTGGAGTGCATAGATCGCGGCCAAGACAATCACCGCTATCACAACTCCGTAAGTATGATCCCTGCTCATACGCAGAGCGTAACGCCGGCTCGCGCTCGCGTCGTCGCTAAATTGACCAGTGGTTCTCGCCGTTTCCCAAAACGGAACTCAAGAAACGATCCGACATCTTTCGCCTTTTGGACTTTCCATGCCTCGCTTTCCCCTTTAGGCAGTATGATTTTTACGAAGCAGAGATTCATCTGTCGTCCTCGTGAAGACTCTCAACGAAGCTTTTTCCACGCATTCCACCCGTCGTCGCTACGAAGCATGGTTCCTGCGTCTCGGACTGGCGGATGGCAGTGGCGCTTGGTGGTTTCGCTATTTGCTGATGAATCCGGCGCGAGCAGGTTGCCCGGGAGATCCCAAAGGCATGCCCGTGCAGGTGTGGGCCACCTGGTTTCCATCGCAGGGCAAACCGCAAAGCTTCATTCAAGGATTCCCGTTACAAGGCCTGCACCTAAGCGCGAAAGCGAGCAGCCCTTTTCACTTTCAGATTGCAGACAACGTAATCGACGACGCTTCCTGCCAGGGATCTTTGCACGTGGATGGTCATACTGTTTCCTGGGATCTGCATTACAGTTCGACATTCCACACGACGCTCAGTTCAAAGGGCTGGATCGGCTTTTCGCGAACGCCGCACTCTGATGCGACCTTTTCCGGCGAGATCGCGCTTGACGGTAGAAGCTTTGTGGGAACCCCTCTCGGCTTCGGCGTACAAGGACACAATTGCGGATATCGTCATCGCAAATTCTGGACTTGGACGCACGCGCATTTTCTGCGACCTGGCGCTTCGGCGAGCACATTGGAAGCCCTGGTTTATGAAATGCCGCTGGGTCTGGTCTTTCGCAAAGCAGTGATTTGGCACGAGGGCGTTCAGCATGTGTTTCGGAATTTGCGCGACATGCAAGATGGGCCTGAATCGTTCGGCTGGCGTTTCCAGTGCTCTGCCGACGACGGCCTCGAGTTGGAAGCCACGATCGACGGGGCGGGCCCGGGCATTCATGTCTTGCCCTATTTAAAGACCGATTGCTCTGGAACTTTCGACGTGGTCAACAACAGCCTGGCGAAAGCGTATGTCCGCCTGCAAAAACGAGGCGGCGCCCTCGTAATCCTGGAAACCGATTCGAATGCAGTTCTGGAAAAAGCTGGCGGAGCTATTCGGTCGCGCTAGCTATCGCCAGGCGGTCTGCCACGATCGCATACGCTGACGCGTTGAACGCCATCCCGATGTGCGTGCCCGGAACCTCAAAATCACTCTCTTCATTTCGAGTCATGCAGTAGCGCCAGTCGACAATTCCGTCGTGGCGCGTGTAAATCGCGGTTTCCATCACGGAGTCGGGAATATCGCGGCTGAGGGAATTGATGAAATTGCAGGTGCAGCGACCGGTATAGCAATCGGGCAGCACTCCGCGCCCGTGCTCCTGCAGAATTCGCAACCGGACAGCGTCCGCAGCCTGCAGGACGGTCTTGCTGGTTACGGTCCCGCGGAAGGGCGCTGCCAGCGTGATCACCGACGCGATATCTTTTGGCCGCTGATGCGCCACCGACCGGGCAATCACCCCGCCCAGGCTATGGCCGATGAGGTGAATCTTTCGCCCGGTCTGCGCCCGGGCCCGATCGATCGTCTCATTCAGATGCCGCTGGATGAGCAGGTTGGGACAGTCGGCATTCACTCCGATGCCCGAGAAATATGGCTGGTAACCGATCCGTCCGAGCCAGCCGTGGAGTTCCATCAGATAGAGGTCAGTCCCAAGAAACCCAGGAATGATCACGACGCCGGAGGCATCCCCGTGCGGCACTCCTAATCCGTAATAAACGGGCGTGGCGTGTAGCAGGAGAATCTCGGCCGCAAACAGTGCCTCTGTCCAAGGTGAAAGACTGCCTTCCAAGTGAGCTTTTGGAGTTCGCCTGCGTCCCTGGACCTTCGGTCGTGTGGTGGCCTTTGTGTGCTTCAGCAAGTTTGATCCCAACCGTCCCTGGTTCAGATGTGTGCCCGCAATCGTTCGCGGAGCACCGGTTCCGTTGCGGATTATACCCTGCGATTCTGCCCTGCTCCATACTACATTCCCAGACAAGCGTCGCCGCTGTATCTGACTTCGGCGAACACAATCGGTTGGATGTGCATATCCTCAGGTGCGCGCGCTTTTTTTCCTTCCTTGCCGGACGCGTTTCCCGAGCCGCGACTCCAATTCGGCCACTCGCTTTCGCAATTTATCGACCTCTGCTTTGGCATTTGATCCCTGGCGCCCAGCGGGTAATGTTTTTCCAAGAAAACTATTGAGCATTTCGACCGGGGAGACAATCGCCGATTGCACATCGCCCAAACGGCTTTGAAAAGCGTCCTGCACCTTCTGATAGGCTTCGAAGGCAGATTTCAGATACCACATCACAAACTCCTGCCGAACCTCGTCGGATGCGACGATCAATTGTCGAAGCAACTCGAGCGGCAGGCCCGTCGGTTTTTCCTTGGCGTCTTCTGTAATGATCTGCGTAAGAGTGACGCGGGTCAGATCTTTGCCAGTCTTCGCGTCTAGCACCTGAACGTCCTTCCCTTCGCGAACAAACCCTGCAATCTCATCGAGATTCACGTAGCGGCTGGCGGCCGTGTCGTACAGTCGCCGATTCCCGTATTTCTTGATCACAACTGCTGGTTCCATTTTGGCCCTGCCGGGCAGATGCTGCTCTGCAACAATTACGAAACGATATTGACATATTCCCCACAGGTTCGTACAGTTCAATTGATGCTGCAGTGCAGCAATTCTCAGGAAGTTGGAGGTGTCATATGCGGGCAGCCGAAAGACCAGAGTCTTCCCGAACTCATCCTCATGAGTCATCCTTCGTATCACTGTTAACTGGTTGGGCGCAACAAGGCGTGCAGAGTTTCTTTGCCACGCAGCGGATCCTGCTCGACTTGGCAATGCGCCAGAATGCCAGCGTTATGCAGTCGGTACGGCAACAGCTGTCAGACCCGCATCATTCTCCCGCCGCCATCCTGGGCGAAGTAGCCGGAGACGGGGTAACAAATTTTATCGAAGGCCAAAAAGTACTGCTTGATCTGGGACAGAAGCAGAATGAGATCCTGATGACCGGCGTCAAAGAAAGAATCGGCGACTGGCCGGCGGCCCAGGCGGTTTCAGAGCTGGTACGTAGAAGCGTTGATACATTTGTCGAAATGCAGCAGGAATTTCTGAAGATCGCCGGCAAGCAGACGCATACATGGCTCGCGGCGGCCAAGGCCGGGAAACCCTACCAAAGCGAAGAACTGGTGGAGTTGGCTCGTGCAGGCATGGAGAAATTTGTTGAAGCACAGAAACATTTCATGGATGTAATTGCGGAAGAAACCGCGCACGCTACCGGCCAGAAGCATACCAACGGCGGCAAAAAAATGAAGAAGACCGAGTTGTCAGCGCTGGCGCGCGAGGCTACCGAGTCGTTCATCGATGCCCAGAAGAAGCTGGTAGACCTGGCGGGGCAACAAATGAATACCAACGTAAAGACCGCCGGCAAGGCTCTCGAGTTGCTGAAACCTTTCCCGTTCGTTCCGTTGGCAGATCTGACCCGGGAAGGCGTCAAGAGCTATGTCGACGCGCAACGCGCTCTGATGGACGTAATGGTCAAACCGGCGGGCGAACATAAGCGAGCGCCCAAGCCGCGCCATCCAGGAAAGCACAGCACTCGTGCGAAAAAGATGGCGGCTGCGGTCGCCTGATCGTAAGGCTCCGGACGACTAGGCTGCCATCCTGAGGGGATATGGCCCGCGCCCGCCGCGGGCCATATCGAAATGGAAACCTCGTCGTGCCGGAACGCCAGACGGTTGCAAGCTGTCGATCTCCGGGGTGACCTCTTTAACTCACCGGCGAACCTTGCCGAATGCCTACGTATTCGCCGCATCCCTTTGATGCGACTTGGGTAAGTCAACCTCTCACCAAGAGCGAGGCGAGTATGAAAATCCCCCTGACTCCCGTTCGATTCCTGCGCTACGCCCGCGAACAATTTTCCAACAAGGTCGGAGTCGTCTGCGGCGACCAGCGTTTCACCTACGAACAACTGGCAGAACGCTCGGCGCGATTGGCGGGGGTGCTCATTGCCTCTGGCGCACAACCCGGCGACCGGATCGCTTTCCTTAGTGCCAATTGTCACCGTTTGCTGGAAGCGTATTACGGAGTACTCGAAGCCGGCTGCATCCTGTTGCCACTCAACGTCCGGCTGGGGCCAGAGGAACTTGCGTTCGTTCTGGACGACGCACAGGCCCGTTTCCTTTTCATCGAACCCGCATTCTTACCTCTAGTCGAGTCACTCCGAGCTTTTGTCCCGTCCATCGAGTCGTTCATTCTCCTGGATGGCCAACCTCAAACTAGCTGGTTGAAGGCCTGTAACTACGACGATCTGCTGGAAGAGACTGCTCCGTACGAGCGCGACTTCACAGAGATCGACGAAGACTCCGTTGCCGAGCTTTTCTATACCAGCGGCAGCAGTGACCGTCCCAAGGGCGTGATGCTCACGCATCGCAACGTCTACCTGCATGCGTTGTCAGTCATCGCCGCCGGCCAGACGTCCCCGCTTACCTTGGATGACATGTCGTGCCGCTCAGTGTTGTTGCATACGATCCCGCTCTTTCATGCCAATGGATGGGGTACGGCGCACACGATTACGGTAGTTGGTGGCACCCACGTCATGCTTCATCACTTCAATCCGACGGAGGTGTTTCGCCTGATCGAGCGGGAGCGCGTTACCGCTTGTGCCATGGTGCCCACGATGGCCACGGCATTGCTTCATTCCGCGGAGCGCCAGAAGTTCGACTTGAGCAGTCTGCAGTTGATCACCATCGGGGGCGCAGCGTCATCACCGACGTTGGTCAGGGAAGTTGAGCAAGTCCTCGGATGCGCGTGCATTTCCGGCTACGGACTAACCGAAACTTCGCCGACTGTGGCGAAATCAGCCCCGAAACCGGATTCGGAATGGGACAGCGAGCAACGCTATCTCCGTCAGGCTATGACCGGATTCGCGATTCCAGGAGTGGAGCTTCGGGTAGTCGACTCGGATGGAAATGAAGTGCCGCACGACGCCACAACCATGGGCGAGATTACTGTGCGAGGCGACGTCGTCATGGATGGCTACTGGCGCCAGTCCGAAGCTACGCGCACAGCAATGGCAGGTGGTTGGTTTCATACCGGCGACATCGCAACCGTAGATGACAGCAACTACCTCCGCATCGTGGATCGCAAGAAGGACATCATCATCAGCGGAGGCGAAAACATCTCGTCCCTGGAAGTGGAAAGGATTCTGCTGGCTCACCCGGCCGTGTACGAGGCAGTCGTGATTCCGGTTCCTGATGAGAAGTGGGGCGAGGCGCCTAAAGCGCTGGTGGTTTTGAAGCTGGGAGCTCAAACAAGCGTCGCGGAACTGATCCAGTTCTGCCGCTCGCATCTGGCGCACTATAAATGTCCACACACCATCGAGTTCTTGGAGAGCCTGCCCAAAACAGGTACGGGCAAACTCCTGAAGCGAGAGCTGCGACAGCGATACTGGACAACCCAGAAAACCGCGGTTTCGTAGCCGCGCGCAGCCAACCGATTCTTCCACCTGGTCTGAGAGGAGCGATCTATGGCCACGATCACCGCACTGCCTAAGATCAATATTGCCGGCGGCAGCTTCCTGATAGAGGAACGCACTCCTGCCGAAGTGTTTACCCCCGAAGATTTCAGCGAACAGCACCTGTTAATCGCGCAAACTGCGGAAGAATTTGCAAACAAGGAAATCGTCCCCAACATCGAAAAGCTGGAGCAGAAGGATTTTCCTCTGCTGCGCGAACTGGTCCGGAAGGCAGGCGAACTTGGGTTGAGCGGCGCCGATGTTCCCGAGCAGTACGGCGGCATGGAACTGGACAAGGTCACGAGCGCTCTGATTGCCGATCGGCTTGCGAAATACGGGGGCTTCAGTGCTACCTGGGGCGCACACACCTGCATCGGGACGCTGCCCATCATCTATTTCGGGACTGAGAAACAAAAGGAGAAATATCTCCCCGGGCTGGCCAGCGGCGAGATCGTCGGCGCTTACGCCCTTTCCGAGTCCTCATCGGGATCGGATGCGCTGCACTGTCGCGCGCGGGCCCAACTTTCTTCTGACGGCAAGTACTATGTTCTGAACGGCGAAAAGATGTGGATCACGAATGCGGGCTTCGCCGACCTGTTCATCGTATTCGCCAAGGTGGACGGTGATAAATTCACCGCTTTTATCGTGGAGCGTACGTTCCCCGGCTTTTCGGTCGGCGCCGAAGAGCACAAGATGGGGATTCGCGGTTCCTCCACCTGCCCCCTCATCCTCAATGACTGTCGGGTACCGGTGGAGAATGTCCTGGGCGAGATCGGCAAGGGGCACACGATCGCTTTTAATGTGCTGAATGTCGGCCGCTTCAAGCTGGGTGCAGGCTCGGTGGGTGCGGCGCGGAACTGCATCGAGAGCGCCATTGCTTATGCCAAGCAGCGTAAGGCATTCGGCAAAGTGATCGCCGACTTCGGACTCGTTCGACAAAAACTGGCCACCATGGCCGTCGGGATTTTCGTCGGCGAAGCCATGGCATATCGCACCGTCGGCCAGATGGATGCGGCGCTCGCCAAGTTGGGGCACGCACAAGCGGACATGACACAAGTGCGCAAGGTGATTGACGAATACGCGGTCGAGTGCTCGATCCTCAAGGTATGGGGATCGGAATTTCTGGACTACGTAGTTGATGAAATGGTCCAGATTTACGGCGGCTACGGATTCGTGCAGGAGTATCCGGCCGAACGGAACTACCGCGATTCGCGTATCAACCGTATTTTCGAAGGAACGAATGAAGTCAATCGCCTGGTCATCACCGGCTTTTTACTGAAGCGGGCGATGTCAGGGCACCTGCCGCTGATGCCGGCGATCAAGAAGCTCATGGACGAGGTACTGTCAGGGCCACAGAGCAATGGCGTGGAGGGTCCTCTAGCCGCAGAACGAAAATTGGTGGCGAGCGCGAAAAAGATTGGGCTGTTTGCGGCCGGAGTTGCCACCCAGAAATACATGCAGGCGCTGCAGGACGAGCAGGAAGTCATGGGCGCCATCGCCAACATGACGATTGAAACTTATGCCATGGAATCCGCCGTTTTGCGCGTCGGCAAAATGGTGGCGCGTCTCGGCGAGACGGCCGCAACGCTGCCCATCGCCATGACGCGCGTTTACCTGATGAGCGCCATGGACCGAGTGGAAAGTGCTGCAAAGATCGTGCTGGCCGCGGCTAGCGAAGGCGACTTGCTGCGTACTCACATGGCAATCTTGCGGCGCTTGTCCAAATACGAACTGTTCAATAGCATCGCACTCGCACAACTCGTTGCACAACGGGTGATCGAAGCCGGCAAGTACGTTTTGGCCTAGATGGCAAGATCGCCAGACATGTTCGATGCGGCCAGCCTTGTCCCCCAAAAAGGCTGCGCGCTCGTCGCGACCGGCGAGCGCCAGGTCCGCGTCGTCAGGACGGGTCCCGGACACAGCCCGGATGGGCTGCGCGACGAGGGGTCGACCCGGGGCCCGTCCGTCGGTTTCCACTGCTCAAGCGTCTCGCATCGTGATCTAGCGCGTCTGTTCTAGCCCCCATGTCACGTTCATTGGTGACCCATGCCACGGACGTGAGCCAGCCCTGATGTTTAAGTTGTTCAAGGTTCCCAGATCAACCAGGACAGGAGAAAGTTCTATGAATCTCCAAGAGTGGTCACAGTCCGAGGTTGAGTACGGTCGCAAGGTTCTGAATTCTGGGCTGGCGGGAGCACGTTCCGGTCGCGAAGCATTTCTCGATGGTAGACCCCTCACTCCCTTTCTTGGCAACACAGTTCGAAGTGCATCAACCCTCGCTGCTGTCGGAGCCATCCTCGGCGCGCTGGGAAGTTTTGCAGGAAACCAACCCAAGTCCGCGAAAAGGACGCTTGCGTTTGGTTTTCTTGGTGGTGCAATCGGACTTGGTATAGGCATTGCTTGGCAAAGCCGCGAACTGACCGCGTGCGCAGCCAACGGCGCCTGGAGGAATATCGGCAGGGTGCGCGATGAACACTGGCTGGAGACACATCCGATCGATTACGCATAACAGAGCCAGGCAATTCGCATTTAACGCAGATCGAAGCATCCATCCTGCGCGTAGTGAAGAGGGCTGAGAGTCCAGGGAGGACACGCTTCCTGAACGACGAACGTTCCCGCCCCACCTAAAAAAGGGGGCGGCTATGCAAATTAGCGACGCAGTGCAGCAGTTGGTTCGGGTGCCGTCTATCAGCGAAGGGCTGAGCACCGAGCGAACCGCCTACCTGGACGATCTCATCTCTAAAGCCAGAAACGCCGCTGCCGTTTTCACCCAGTACACACAACAGGATGTAGACCGGATCGTCAAGCCCATGGTCGTGGCCGGGTTGGAGCAGGCACAGCACCTGGCTCGTCTGGCAGTGGAGGAAACCAGGCTCGGCGTTATGGAGGACAAGGCCCTCAAGAACATGGTGGCCACCGAGTTTGTCTTCAACTACGTAAAAGACAAACGTACGGTGGGCGTCATCCGGGAGTTTCCGGAACGCGGCCTGATGGAAGTCGCGGAGCCAATCGGCGTCATCCTCTCGCTTACTCCGATCACGAACCCGACGTCGACCGTTCTCTTCAAATGCATCATGGCGATCAAAACACGGAACGCCGTGATCTTCAGTCCACATCCGAATGCGTGGACTTGCTGTCATGAAGCCGTACGGATCATGTACGAGACGGCTGTGAAGCATGGCGCCCCGGAAGGCGTCTTCACGTGCCTGGAAAAGCACGACCTCGAAGACAACGCATACCTGATGCACCACAAAGATATCGGCCTAATCGATGCTACTGGAGGCCCGGGTGTAGTGAAGGCTGCGTACAGTTCTGGCAAGCCCGCCTTGGGCGTCGGTGCGGGCAACACTCCGGTCTACCTCGAAAGAACTGCCGACCTGAACATGGCGGTCGTCGACATCCTCACTTCCAAGACTTTCGACAACGGAACGATTTGCGCCTCTGAGCAAACAGTGGTGATCGATAACGAGATCTATGACCTCGTACTGAAAAAGTTCGCGGATCTTGGCGCGCACATCTGCAACGACAAAGAGACCAAGATCCTGGAGCGCATGGTGATCGATCCTGCGACCGGCTTCATGCAACCGAGGGCGGTCGGCCAGAAAGCTACCGACATCGCCCGCATGGTCGGAATCTCAGTCAAGCCCGACACCAAGATGCTGATTGCGCCCATTCTCGGTGTCGGTCGAGAACATCCCCTGTCGGTGGAAAAGCTGTTCCCCGTTCTCTCGGTCTACCGGGCGAAATCGGTCGACGAAGCCCTCAAGGTGTGCGTGGACGTGAATCATGCCGGAGGGCTCGGCCATACGGCAGTCGTTTTCTCACGCAACGAGGAAGTGATCCGCCAGTTCAGTGACGTAATCAATGCCGGGCGAATCATCGTGAATTCACCGGGATCGATCGGAGCCTTTGGGGGCGTCTACAACGACATGGTGCCGACCTTCTCGTTCGGATGCGGGACGGGCGGCGGCAACTCCACTACCGACAACGTCAATATCTATCACTACCTCAACATCAAGCGAGTGGCTCGAAGGACGCAGGCTCATATGTGGTTCCGTGTCCCCAACCAGATCTACTTCAATCTGAACGCGGTGGAGAATCTGCGCCAGGTCGCATCGTCCTCCACCATCATCATCACCAATCCCGCCATGGAGCAGATGGGACATGTGGACGTAGTCCGCCGCCATCTGCCTCCGCAGACCCTCGTTCATGTGTCGGTCATTCCTGACGCTGAACCTGAGGTCAAGACCATTCTGCAGGGCGTGGAGACACTCAATTTCTACAAGGCGGATCAGATTATCGCGCTGGGTGGCGGATCCGTGATCGATGCCGCCAAGATCATGAAGTTGAAGTACGAATCGCCGGACGCCGACCTTGAGGAACTGGCTGCGCCCTTCATGGATATCCGCAAACGCGTGGTCGAATATCCGACCGAGAAAGTTCACCGGGCGCGGTTGATTGCTATTTCGACGACCAGCGGAACCGGCAGCGAGGTCACGCCTTTCGCGGTCCTTACCGACAAGACGCGGGGTCGGAAGGTGACGCTTGCGGACTATTCGCTCACACCGGATATCGCGATCGTGGACCCGCAGTTTGTGATGTCGATGCCAAAGGGACTTACAGCGGATACCGGCATCGACTGCCTGACGCATGCGCTCGAAGCTGCTGTCTCGATTTACGCCTCGCCCTACACAGACTCCAGCGCTATGCAGGCGATTCGGCTGGTCTTTAAGTACCTGCCGATTTCCTATGTGCACCCGCACGACGAAGAGGCCCGCAGCATGATGCACAACGCGGCGTGCATTGCAGCGATTGCATTTTCGAACGCTGCGGTAGGTGTCAATCACGCATTGGCCCATGCATTCGGAGCGCGCTTTGGAGTCAGCCACGGGCGTGCCAACGCGCTCATGTTGCCGCACGTCATGGCTTACAACGCGTCCGTGCCCAGCAAATTCATGCCGTCACCCAACCAGAAGGGTTACGTGGCCCACAAGAAATACGCGACCATCGCTGATCTGCTAGGTCTGGGCGGCAACACCGTTGAGGAGAAGGTGAAGAGACTTGTAACCGCTACCGAGCAACTGCTCGACCAGTTGGCAATTCCCCGTTCGATTGCCGAATTTGGAATCGCGAAAGAGGAATTCGAAGCCGCCATGCCCGAGTTGTCGAAGATCGCGTTTGACGATCCTTCATGGCGTTCTAACCCCCGCATGCCACTGGTGAGTGAACTGGTCGAATTGTTCTGGCGGGCCTATGAAGGACGCGCCCTCGGCAAAACTCCCGCTGTGCTTCAGGCACAGACACGATGACGGATGGTGCAACCATGTCAAAAATTTCTGCCTTTCTCAAGATCGATGCAGAACACGTTGCGAGTGACTTGCAGGCGGCAGGCGCCAAGTTGGATGGCGCGCCTGTCGAAACTGTATTGGATTTCTCTGCGGTATCGCGGATCGATCCAAGGACTCTGGTCGCGATGGAAGAACTGGCCCGGATCGCGGACGACAAAACCGTCAAGATCGGCCTGCGTGGTGTGAACGTTGAAATCTACAAGGTGCTTAAGTTGGTGAAATTAGTCGATCGGTTCAGCTTCCTGACCTGAGAGCGTTGGCATGCTGAGCGACAAGGAGGGGAGACAGCGATGAGGAACCATTTGGGCGGAGAGCGTCTTTCCTGGGGAGACACCGTCTTCCTGAATTTGGAGCGCAGCGGAATGCCACTGAACGTGGCCTGCGTCAGCCTGTTCGACGGCGACATCGAGTTCGATGAATATGTACGGTTTGTCGAGTCGCGTCTTCCGCTGATTCCCCGATATCTGATGCGCGTGGTGCCTCCTCCACTGAACGCCGGGTTGCCGACCTGGGAATATGACCCTGACTTCGACATTCGCACGCACGTACGCGAGGTGGCTCTCAAACACGGTTCGATCGCAGAGTTGAAAGTTCTCACGGGGAAACTGCTAGGCAAGGTCATGGACCGGCAGCGCCCGCTGTGGGACCTGACCCTGGTGCGCAATTTGAAAGGCGACCGGACCGGACTGATTGCCCGCATGCATCACTGCCTCGCCGACGGGATCGCTGGAGTCGGCATCATGAGCGCTCTGATGGACGCATCTCCAACGCCTGCACCCATTCCCAAGAGCAAGACACGTTTTCGCATCCCGCGTCCACGCGATCCCATGACTGCCGTAATGGATGGCTTGGCTAGTTCCTGCGCCGATTTCACGGAGCGCATTCTCTCAGCGTGGGGCGATGTTCTGGGTATGGCCCAGCGCACTCTAGCAAGTGGAGGCAGTTCCGCGAACGAGGAGTTCGCGCAACTGCTGCCCGAAATCACAGCTCCCACGCAGCGCTTATGTTTCAACGTACTTTATCGCGGGCCGCAAAAGTTCGCGTGCACAGAGATTCCGCTGTCCGACGTAAAAACCATCCGCCATGCATGCGACGCCAGCATTAATGATGTCCTGTTGGCACTCGTGACTGCGGCCGTCCGACGTTATGCGGAGCTCCATGGTGACCAGATCAGGGGACGGTTGCTACGCATCATGGTCCCAGTCAATCTGCGGGGGAACGGCACCGCCGCCGAACTTGGGAACCGCATCTCCCTCGTTCCGGTCACCATTCCTCTCGACATCCGCAATCCAAGAGCGCTGCTCGCCGCGGTCCATCGAAGAACCGAATTTCTGAAGCGATCTCATGCCGCCGAGTTGGTTGGGCTGGCAGGCGGGATGATCGGCATTCTGCCGGGAGTGATGCAATCCTTTGCCGGCCCGATGATCAGCCAACTTCCCATCACTCCCTTCAACATGGTCTGCACTAATGTACCCGGCCCGCAAAACCCGCTGTACTTGCTTGGGCACAAGATGACGCACTGGTATCCCTACGTGCCGATTGGCGGCGAGCTGGCCATGAACTGCGCCATTCTCAGCTACGACGGCATGATCTATTTCGGGTTCAGTGGAGACGCGCATGCAGTGCCCGACCTGGCGCGTCTTGAGAAGTTTCTGAGATCGAGCTTCGAAGAGCTGCGCGAGGCTGCTCGGCTCAATCGCGGGCAAAAGAAAGTGTCGCACCGCGCGCCCCGCACCAAGAACAAACCAGTAGCCGTTCCCGGCGTTGTCTCCGCAGATGCGACGCGTGCCAACGGAACGGCACATCCATCCATTCCGCTTCCGCGCGTGCAGCCGGCGAATAAATCACCCGCCAGGAAGCATCCCGTTGCGAAAGAGAAACCGCTCGTCTTGCAGGAGACCGCGTAGGAACAGTACAGACAGACCAGGTGGACCGACATGGAAAGCGGACAGGCAGCATCGCAGATGAGCTCGTGGCTGGAGTCCGGGTATGGGCTCTTCCTGGTCATTCACTTCGCGGGCATCGTCTGCTTTGGCTACATCGTTTGGCGCCGCTTAATTCCTCTACTTCGAGCGCAATCGGACCCTCGTTTCGACCGCCCACTGGCCCGGCTCGGCAATGTGGCGAAGTACTGGTTCGGACAGTGGAAACACCCGCGCTACCGGACTGCCGGTGTCCTTCACATTCTCATCTTTATAGGGTTCATCCTCCTGGTCATCCGTTCTTTCTCCACCCTGCTGGTCGGCGTTTCTGGCAGTGTCCGAGCGCTGAGTCTTACGGAAACAGCCGCCCACACGTACGGTGTCATCACGGACTACGCCGCCACCATAGTTTTCCTGTGCATGTTGGTCGCCATCACTCGCCGATTGGCCTTCCGACCCGCACGTTACACGGTGCCAGCAAGATACGGCAAAGCGCACACCGCGGATGCGATCTTCCTCCTCGGGTTAATTGCCCTTCTGATGGCAGCCGACGGCCTTTTTTCGGCAGTGGTGGCTGCTGGGCAAGTTAGAGCTGGGCACACAGAGGAACTCGCAATCCTCTCGCTGCCCTGGATGTTGCAGGCAGCACTTGCTTCCGTTTCTGTAGGCGCGCTCGGCAAGGTTTGCTTCGGCGCGTATCTCGTCCACGAAATCACGTTCTATTTCTTACTCTGCTATCGCCCGTTCGGTATTCAGTTCCACGTAGAGACCTCGCTCTTCAACGTCTATTTCGCAAAGCTGGATCGGGGCAGATTGAAGCCGGTGCGCTACGGCGTCAGCGACGAGCATCTTGACCAGGTGAAGTCGTTCGGAGTGAAGACGTTCGAAGACTTCACCTGGAAGCACATGCTCGACTTCTATTCCTGCGCCGATTGCGGACGCTGCTCTGACAACTGTCCGGCCAATGCCGTGGGGCGACCGCTCTCACCACGGTTCCTCAGCATCAAGGCGCGGGATTACGCCTTCCGGCACTATCCCCTGTTCGGCAAGGCAGGCAATGGCACGCCCCTGATCGGCGGCATTTATTCCGAGGATGAGATCTGGTCTTGCACCACCTGCGGCGCTTGCGAGCAAGAGTGTCCACTCCTTGTTGAGTACATCGACAAAATCGTCGACCTGCGGCGGGGCATGATTGACGATGGCAACGTTCCGCAATCTTTGCAGAAACCACTGAAAGCCCTCGAGAGCCGTGGCAATCCTTACGGCAAGCTCGAGAAAAAGAGAGCGGACTGGGCGAACGCTAAGGACTTCCAGCAAACCTGCCGAGTGCGAACGCTCGATAAGAATGGCGCGAGCACTCTGTACTTTGTGGACAGCATCACGTCCTACGACGACCGCATGCAGTCGATCGCACGCTCCACGGCGAGAATCCTCGACAACCTTCACGAGAACTTCGGGATCCTGGGCCCTGCCGAGAAGGACAGCGGACACGAGGTTCGCCGGTTCGGCGAAGAAACACTCTTCACGGATCTGCGGGATCACAACTTGGACGCCATCAGGGCGTCGGGCGTGAAGAAGATCGTGACGTCTGACCCGCATGCCTTCAACGCCCTGAAACACGACTATGAAGATGTGCCCCCAGTCGAGCACATCAGCCAGGTGTTGGCCCGAGAAGTTGCAACCGGAGAAATCCAATTTCACCCGGTGAACAAGGCCAGCGACGTGTACACCTACCACGATCCTTGCTATCTCGGCCGTCACAATCAAGTTTATGACGCACCGCGCCAAGTGCTCGACGCGATCCCCGGCCTCAACCGGGTAGAGATGCAACGCTCGCATGACCGTTCGTTCTGCTGCGGTGGCGGCGGTCTGATGCTGTTCTACGAACCCAAAGAAGAGCAGCGCATGGGTGTGAAGCGCGTCCAGATGGCCGCTGAAGCGGGGGCCAGCGTCATCGTCACCGCCTGTCCTTTTTGCATGGTCAACATGGAAGACGCCATCAAGGTCGCAGGCCTCGAAGGAAAGATGACGGCCATCGACCTCACGGAGTTGGTGGACCGGCAAATGATGCGTCCCATTTCAAGAGCTGCAACAACAACCAGCGCTTTGGAGGTTGAACGTGGAAATTCTAGTCTGTGCGCGACGAGTACCCGACACTTCTGAAAACGAGATCACGCTCAACTCCGCCGGCAACGATATCGAGCGCGATGAGTTGGTCTATTCGGTGAACGAACCGGACAACTATGCAGTCGAGGAGGCTCTTCAGATCGTCAACCGCACCGGTGGAAGCGTCACCGTGGTTACGGTGGGTGGCGAGGACGACGAAGAAATCCTCCGCCGCGAAATGGCTATGGGAGCAAGTCACGGCATATTGCTTTCCGATCCCATCTTCCCCGGATCCGATGGACGCGGCATTGCCTCAATCCTGAAGGGTTTCGTCGCCAAAGGAAGCTACGACCTCATCCTGACGGGAGTGCAAGCTGATGACGGCGCCGCGCAGGTTGGCGGAATGCTGGCTGCCATGCTCGATTACCCCTTCGCCTCGCTGGTCAACTCCATCGAGGTAATAGACGGCAAGAAGCTGAAGATCAGCCGCGAGATCGAAGGCGGGAACAAGGAAATCAGCGAGATCGATCTGCCCTGCGTGCTCTCGATTCAGACCGGCATCAACGAGCCGCGGTACGTCGGGATGCGCGGCATTCGCGCGGTCGCGTCGGTGACCATTCCAACCTACGGCGCTTCTGACCTGGGCGTGGATGCAAGCGTCGTTGGGGACGCGGGAGCGAGAGTGAAGCGGGTCGAGTACTTCGTGCCCACTGTTGGCAAGAGTGCCGAGATGCTCTCAGGCAGCCGAGAAGAAAACATCGACAGACTGGTTGAACTGGTTGCAGCCAAAGGAGGGTTGAAATGATGCCTCGAATCTTCAGCTACATCGTTCACCGAGGCGGCGTCGCCGATGACTCTGCGGCAGAACTGCTGGCCGCTGCAAGGAAGATCGACGCCACGAGACCCCCGACGGCCATTGTTACTGGTTTTGGCCCGGAACTCGATCTGGTCTGCGAGTCACTGCGTTCTTCTCATGTGGAGGTCTGGAAACTCTCACAGGAGAGCTTAGCCTACCCCAACGCGGAATTGATTCGGAAAGCCCTGGTCAAGGTGCTGCTTCCGAACAGCATGGTGCTCGTTCCGCATGACCATTTCGGAATCGATCTTGCCCCTGGCCTTTCCATCAAGCTGAATGCCGCTTTCGTTTCGGACGTCTTGCAAATTGACGGCGCGGAAGGTGGAAGTCTTAAAACCGTACGCCAGGAGTTCGGCGGACAGGTCAGCGCTCACGTAAGTTGTGATCTTTCCTCAGGCGCGGTGGTCACTGTGCGTCCGGGCGCGTTCAAGCCTGTTGAGGTCGCCCCTGTAGCTGGGTCCGTAGTCGACAAATCCGCAGAGCTCGGTGTTTTGACAAGCGGCCGGCGCTATCTGCAAACCCTCGTCGCAGAGGCAGGGGATGTCGACATCACCAAGCACAATGTGCTGATCTCGATCGGCCGCGGCATTCAGGACAAAAACAATGTCGGCATCGCGCAAGAACTGGCCGATGTCCTGGGCGCGGCGGTGAGTTGCTCGAGGCCGGTCGTCGATGCCAAGTGGCTGGAGAAGTCGCGCCAGGTCGGCTCATCCGGCAAGACCGTCAAGCCCAAGGTTTACCTGGCATGCGGCATCAGTGGAGCGTTCCAGCATCTGGCCGGTATCAAGGGAAATCCGTTCATCGTCGCGATCAATAAAAATCCGAAAGCCCCGATCTTCCAGGTGGCCGACGTGGGCATCGTTGACGACATTCTGGAATTCCTGCCTGAACTAACCAACAAAATCCGAGAAATGCAAAGCGTTACTACAAAATGAGGCCCCGGCAATGATCACAAACAAAACTCTGAAGCTGAGCCTGAAATCCCTGCGCGAGTTCGCCAAGAAGCGCCTGCCCGATGAAGTATTGATCGATCTGGACGCGCGCGACGAGTGCCCGCTCGAAATCGTGCACCACATGTGCAGCCCCGACAAGCTGGGCATTCAACTGCTCTTCATTCCCGAGGAATTCGGCGGCATGGGCGGCGGCACTTTCGATGTGTACTGCGTGTGCGAAGAAATGGCGCGCATCGACCTGGGCGTTGCCACTGCTGTGCTGGCCACATTCCTAGGTAGTGATCCGATCACAGTTGGCGCCACGCCCGAGCAAAAAAAGCTCTGGCTGACGCGCATCGCGGAAGAAGGATTGCTCTTCGCCTACGGCGCGACCGAACCGGAAGCAGGGAGTGATCTCGGAGCCCTTCGCACGATCGCGGAACCCGTGAGCAAAGACGGACACGTCGTGGGTTACAAGATCACCGGCAACAAGCAATGGATTAGCAACGGCGGCATCGCGGGCGCCTACACGATTCTGGCGAGCACTCCCAGCGGGCCAAGTTGGTTCGTCGTCGAGAGCGGCGCCAAGGGCTTCACGCACGACAAACCGGAAGACAAGCATGGCATTCGCCTCAGCAATACTGCGGCGCTGGCGCTCGACAACGTCTACGTCGACGCGGACCGTTTGCTGGGCGGCGTGGAAGGTCAAGGATTGATTCAAGCCCAGGCCGTATTCGGATACACGCGTTTGATGGTCGCCGCTTTCGGGCTTGGCGCCGGATGGGCGGCGCTCGATCGGGCCATCCCGTACTCGACCAAGCGCATTCAGGCGGGCGCTCCCCTCTCCGAGAAACAGGGATACACCCACAAGCTGATCGTGCCGAACGTGGCGCGACTGGAGGCTGCGCGCACCTACATCGAAGAGACCGCCGAGCGTATCGACTCCGGTGAAGGCAGCCTGAACACCGAAGGCGCGATCGCGAAATATATGGCGACCGAAGCAGGCAATCTCGCGGCCGATGCCAGCATCCAGGCACTGGGCGGCTACGGCTACACGCACGAGTACATAGTGGAAAAGATCAAGCGCGATGTCCGCATCACCACCATTTACGAAGGCACCTCCGAAATCATGGAGATGACCATCGCTCGCGATCGCTGGCAGCTTCACTTGAAGACGCGTGGGAAGCATTACCACGAGCAAGCAAAGAAGCTCGAGACGCTGCACACTTCCCATCCGGACGTAGGGGCAGACATCGCTGCGCTCGCTTTACACGCCTTGGCGGAACTGATGGAGAGAGCTCGCATCGCACGTCTCACTCGGCACCAGCACATCCTTCTGCGCGTTGGAGAGTGGATCGCCTACGCGGAATGTGCCGCCAGCCTGGCGCGCCGCGCGGCATTGTTAGCCGAAAACAAACTAAACGAGAAGGCGAATCGACGCTTTGACGCAACAGCACTGGCCGCTCTAAGCCGAGTTTTCGCTAGAGAGGCCACCACGAAGGTCGGTGAGGAGGGCTTGCGCTGGGTCGTGGGAGCCGATGGAGTCAGCATCCCCGACCTTCCGGCCTTTGAAAAGAATCTAGGACTGCCGGCAATTCACCAGGCACAAGCCGGACTGATTGCAGACATGGACTATGTAGCAGACGTGTTGTACGGGCGAGCCGCCAAGCGCACGGAGCAGGCGGCATAGTTTAACGCACGATCTTACCCAGGGCTGCGTGATCGCGGGCCAGCCTTCGTTCATTCTTCATACCTGTTACGAGGCGTCATCATGGAAAGCACTTCCTCTCGAGCGATCGCGATCGTCGGCGTAGGAGCCCTCCTGCCCGACGCACCGAACGTCACTACCTTCTGGGAAAACATCAAGGCCGGACGGTACAGCATTAGCGAAGTTAAATCCGATCGCTGGGATCCGGATCTTTACTTCGACGCTGACCCCCGCGCCCCTGACAAGACGTATTCCAAGATTGGCGGGTGGGTGCGTGACTTCACCTGGGATCCGATCAAGTGGCGGCTACCCATTCCACCACGAGTGGTCGATGCGATGGATGGATCGCAGAAGTGGGCCATCGCTTGCACACGCGAAGCCCTGGAAGACTATGGCTATCCCAACCGCTCCCTCGATCTGGATCGCACGGCGGTCATCCTCGGCAATGCCATGGGTGGAGAGAGACATTACTTCACCGTCCTGCGGGCCTACTTTCCCGAGTACGCCCGGGAACTGATGAAGAGTGCCAGCTTTGCCAAACTTCCTGCAACCGCGCGCGACGAAATCGTTCGCGAATTGCATGACCGAATGAGCAAGCATCTCCCGGAAATCACCGAAGACAGCATGCCCGGCGAGCTTGCCAACTGCATTGCTGGGCGGATTGCCAACATCTTCAACTTCCATGGCCCCAACTACGTCTGTGATGCAGCATGCGCATCCGCAATGGCGGCGATCAGCTCAGCTTCGGAAGGCCTGATCCAGAATCACTATGACTTCGTAGTCACCGGCGGCATCGATCGCAATATGGGTGTATCGACCTTCGTCAAATTCTGCAAGATCGGAGCACTGTCGGCCACCGGCACTCGTCCTTATGCAGAAGGCGCGGACGGGTTCGTCATGGGCGAAGGCGCAGCGATATTCCTGCTGCGGCGGCTTGCCGATGCCGAGCGGGACGGCGACAAGATCTACGCCGTGCTGCGCGGCATGGGTGGGTCCAGCGATGGGAAGGGCAAGGGCATCACCGCCCCCAATCCGGCGGGCCAGAAATTCGCCATCGAGCGCGCGTGGAAAAATGCGGGCCTCTCGCCAGAAACTGTCACCTACATCGAAGGTCATGGCACATCGACGCGCGTCGGAGACGTCGTGGAAGTGCAGAGCATGGCCGATGCGCTGAACAGTTTCCATCTTCCTGCTCACTCTGTCGCGCTCGGCTCCGTGAAGTCGAATTTTGGCCATCTCAAGGGTGCGGCTGGGGCGGCAGGGTTACTGAAGACCGTGCTGGCTCTCCGCGATAAAGTGCTTCCGCCGAGCGTGCACTGCGAGCGCCCCAACCCAGACATCGACTTCGCCCATTCTCCTCTCTATGTGAACACCGAACTCCGCCCGTGGGACATCCCCGCCAACGCCGTGCGGCGGGCCGGACTGAGTGCATTCGGCTTCGGTGGTACGAACTTCCATGCCGTGATCGAGGAATACATTCCCCATCGGCTCAATGGAAATGGCAAGCGTTCCGTAACGGTGAGCGAGAACCCACAGAAAGCAGAGACGGTCATGAATAGCAGCGAAATTTCCCGCAGTCCCATTGCCGGGCCTGCCTGCAAGACTCCGTTGCGAGGTGCACTCGTGGTCGGTGCCAATAGTGAAGCGCAACTGGCGGATCGTCTGCGCACTATCGAAAAGGAAGCCAAAGAAGGTCGCGCACCTGTTCCGTCGGCCCCCACCGCCGCGGACCTTCACGCCTCTTACCGCGTCGGGATCGACTATGTCGATGCCGCAGAACTGGCCAGCAAATCGGCCGCCGCGCTGAAGGCTCTCGCCGCCACTCAACCGGCCATATGGAAAGCACTGCGCGCGCAAGGGATTTTCCGTGGACAGGGTCCAGCGCCGAAGGTTGCGTTTCTCTATCCGGGTCAGGGCTCACAGTACGTAAACATGCTGCGACCGCTGCGCGACTCAGAGCCAATCGTGTCCGAGACGTTTGCGGAAGCAGATCGCATCATGACGCCCCTGCTGGGCAAGCCGCTCAGCGACTTTGTGTTTGCAAACGGCGGCAACCCAGAAGCCGTCGCCAAGGTCGAAGAAGACCTGCGTCAGACGGCCATCACGCAGCCCGCCGTCCTCACCGCCGACCTCGCTCTGACGCGATTGCTTAAGGCTTATGGCATCGAGCCCGACTTCACGATGGGCCACAGCCTGGGCGAATACGGAGCACTGATCGCCGCTGGCGGCCTGCCCTTCGCGGATGCACTCGAAGCTGTCAGCGCGCGTGGACGCGAAATGACCCGCTTCTCCCCAGCAGACAAGGGTCGAATGGCAGCCGTGTTTGCCCCGCTCGAGGAGATCGAGCGCATCCTGAAAACGGTGAATGGTTATGTGGTCATCGCCAACATCAACAGTGAGCATCAGTCGGTCATCGGCGGCGCCAGCCCAGCGGTTGAGCAAGCGATGGCCGCTCTTCTGAAAGCTGGCTATGACGTGGCCTCGCTACCGGTGAGCCACGCTTTTCATACTTCCATTGTCGCTCCCGCCAGCGAACCGCTTCGGAGCGTGCTGGCGCGGCTGCACCTGCAGTCCCCACTGCTACCCGTGGTGGCCAATACCAACGGTGAGTTCTATCCCACCGGGCCCGACGTCGTTCCTCAGATGCTCGACATCCTTGCGCAGCAGGTCGCTGCCCCCGTCCAGTTCATCAAGGGACTGCGCACGCTGTACGCGGCGGGCGCTCGGGTGTTTGTCGAGGTCGGGCCAAAGAAGGCGTTGCAAGGATTTGCCGAGGACGTCCTCGGCGCAAATGGCGATATTGTCGCGATCTTCTCGAACCACCCCAAGGTTGGCGACATTGCTGCGTTTAACCAAGCGTTGTGCTGCCTGTATGCGACGGGGTTGGGTCGCGGGACGTCGGACGCTGTCTACGAGACCTCCTCAGTGTCCGAGCCCGCGGCTTCCCCCGCGCAAGTCCACGAGCCGACTCCAATCGCCTCTTTTCAAGCGAACAACTCCGTTCCTACACAGCCAGTTGATGGCAATCACTTTCAGGAACTCGGCCAACTATTCGCAGAATTTCTGGAGAGCAACTGGAATTCTCACCTACCAGGCTCTCCTCTGTCTTCGGAAGCGCCGGTGGTCATCACCGGTGCGGCTCTCGGCCTGCCTGGGACTGAACGCATCTTCGACGATTCCAACATCGCCCGCATCCTGCGGCGGCGATCAGTTTATCGAACCGATCCCCAAACGCTTTCGTGAGGCCATGCTTGACAAGCACATTACCCGCTTAGTCAAGAGTGAGAACGGTGATCCCAGATTCGAGACCCTTAGCGATGTAGCCGACGTTATCAAGCTGGCAGGTCGCGGCGGCGCCTTCGACCTGGAAAAGGAATTCGGAGTTTCCGCGGACCGTCTGGCCGCGCTCGATCGCGATACCCAGCTAGCCATTGCGGCCGGCCTGGACGCGCTGCGTGATGCCGGCATTCCACTTATCCAGCGTTACAAGACGACCAGCAAGGGCACGCAACTCCCCGACCGATGGGGGCTACCCGACGCTCTGCGCGACAACACAGGTGTGATTTTTGCCTCAGCCTTTCCGGGGCTGGACTCTTTCGCGGACGAGATGGACCGCTACTACTCGGATCACGCCCGCCGGGATCAGTTGTCGGCGCTCGAGAGCCTACGAACGCAAGTGACGTCGGACAACGGTCACACCGCGTTGTCGCAGGAAATCGATGTCCGGATCGCAGACTTGCGCGCGGCTATCGACAAGCAACCTTACGTATTCGAAAGGCGCTTCCTGCTTCGAACGCTGTCCATGGGACATTCGCAGTTTGCCGAACTTATCGGCGCTCGCGGACCCAATACTCAAATCAACTCTGCCTGTGCGACGACCACGCAAGCGGTGTCACTCGCAGAAGACTGGATCAAGGCCGGACGCTGCAGTCGGGTCATTGTCATCTCCGCCGACGATGTAACCTCCGACCATCTTCTGGATTGGATGGGCGCGGGCTTCCTGGCCAGTGGAGCAGCCGCCACCGACGAAGTCGTCGCGGACGCCGCCACTCCATTTGACCGCCGGCGACATGGCCTGATCATCGGCATGGGGGCCGCCGCACTCGTAGTCGAGAGCGAATCCGCTGCGCGCGAACGTGGCATTCGTCCCATCTGCGAAGTACTGGCCACCGTCACCGGCAACAGCGCGTTCCACGGAACTCGTCTCGATGTCCAGCACATCGGCCAGGTCATGGAGCGGCTGGTCAGTGCAGCTGAGACGCACAGCGGTATCTCCCGGCGTCAGATCGCCCCACGGACCGTTTTCGTCTCGCATGAAACCTACACGCCCGCTCGCGGCGGGAGTGCCTCCGCCGAAATCCACGCCTTGCGCCACGTCTTCGGCGACGTCGCCGATCAAATCGTGATCGCCAACACCAAGGGCCTCACCGGGCACGCCATGGGCACGGGCATCGAAGATGTGGTAGCCGTGAAAGCCCTTGAAACCGGCTGCGTTCCTCCCGTCGCTAACTTCAAGGAAGTCGATCCGGAACTCGGATCATTGAACCTCTCGAAAGGTGGAATCTATCCGGTCGAATTCGCTCTGCATTTGGGAGCCGGCTTCGGTTCGCAGATCAGCATGCTGCTGCTGCGTTGGGTGAAGAGCAAAGACGGAGTTCGTCCCAGCCCGAATGAGCTTGGATACGCGTACCGCATTGCCGACACCGCTACCTTTAACGCATGGCTGAGCAGGGTCGCGGACCGTCAGGCTGCGAAACTTGAAGTGGTTCATCGCACCCTGCGCGTGGAAGAGCCAGCACGAACCACGCAAACAACGGTAGGAACGCAGGAGGCCAAACCCGTAGCGGTCATGCCTCCTCATCCGCAACCGAAGCCCACACCGGTCGCCGATTCGAAGCCGGTGCTTGTACCAGTAAGCACGACTATCGCAGTACCAAAAAATCCAGCGCCCACCTTCCTTCCATCGCGGCCGGGGTCTCCTAAGACCGAACCGGTAAAGGACAAGGTGCTGGCGCTCGTCGCCGAAAAAACTGGCTACCCGGTCGACATGCTCGATCTCGATCTTGATCTGGAAGCCGATCTAGGCGTCGACACCGTGAAACAGGCGGAAGTCTTTGCCAGCATCCGCGAGGCCTACAACATCCCTCGCGATGAGAACCGCAAGCTGCGCGACTACCCCACGCTGGCGCATGTAATTCACTTCGTGTATGAGAAGCGTCCAGACTTGGCCACTACTCCACAGGCTGCGCCAACGCCTGCAGAAGCGGCGGCGGCGAAGAAAACGGAAGCATCCGTTGCACCCCTAAAAAGCGGCGACGAAGTGAAGGAACGAGTCCTCGCGCTGGTGGTCGAAAAGACCGGCTATCCCAAAGATATGCTGGACCTCGATCTCGATCTAGAGGCCGACCTGGGCGTTGACACCGTGAAACAGGCGGAGATGTTCGCCGCCATTCGCGAGATTTATCACATCCCACGCGACGAGAACCGGAAGCTGCGCGACTACCCCACGCTAGCGCATGTAATCCGGTTTGTATTCGAAAAGCGTCCGGACCTGGCCGTTGCCACGCCGTCCGCACCGACCGACATAACCCCAATCAGTAAAGAGACTGCCCAATCCAACATTCCTGCAGAAGTATCCTCCAGCGTGAACTCAGGCGGCGCCGTGAGAGAACGCATTTTGGCTTTGGTTGTCGAAAAGACGGGCTACCCCAAGGACATGCTGGACCTCGATCTCGATCTTGAGGCCGATCTCGGTGTCGATACCGTGAAACAGGCGGAGATGTTTGCCGCCATTCGCGAGATTTATCAGATCCCGCGCGATGAGAACCGCAAACTGCGCGAGTACCCCACCTTGGCGCACGTAATCCGATTCGTCTTCGAGAAGCGCCCCGACCTGGCGTTGAGTTCGCCATCCGCTCCTGTTGCCAGCACACCATCCGAACCGACTCAGCCTGTAACATCCGCGCCCGCAGCTGACAAGGCCTCCATCAAAGAGAAGGTGCTGGAGATCGTCGCCGAGAAGACCGGCTATCCCAAGGAGATGTTGGATCTCGATCTTGATCTCGAGGCCGACCTCGGCATCGACACGGTCAAGCAGGCAGAGATGTTCGTCGCCATTCGTGCCGCATACAGCATTCCACGCGACGAGAATATGAAGCTGCGCGATTTTCCAACCCTGGCACATGTGATCCAGTTCGCCCAGGACCGGTCAAATTCGCCAAGACTCCCAGCGGCCCAAGAGCAGCAAGTGGCTAAGAAACCCGTCGCGTCCACTGCGACAGTCGCCTCACCCACACTCGTGCCGAAGCCACGTTCTAATGTCGCGAGCCTAGATGCTGCCAATCGGATTCCGCGCCGCGTGCCAATTCCAGTCTTGCGCCCACCACTCTCTATCTGCAAACCAACGGGAGTCGCACTGTGCGAAGGCCAGCGCGTGGTCGTCATGCCAGATAAGAACGGAGTGGCCGATGCCGTGACTCATCTCCTTCAGGCAAAGGGCGTAGAGGTGCTCCGAATTGAGGATTCCCTCCAGCCCGACGCACTCATCAATCGCCTCAAAGCATTCCTGGCCGCGGGCTCCATCGACGGAGTTTATTGGCTTCCGGCACTCGATCCGGAAGGGGGCTTGCGCGGCATGGACCTGGCCACCTGGCGCGAGGCCGTCCGCCTACGTTTGAAATTGCTCTACACCTGCATGCGCACTCTCTACGAGCCAATCTCGAAGCCCGGAACGTTTCTTATTTCAGCAACGCGTTTGGGTGGGCAACACGGCTATGACGACGCCGGAGCAGTCGCTCCACTGGGTGGCGCGGTTACTGGGTTCACGAAAACGTACAAGCGCGAACGTCCAGAGACTACCGTCAAGGCCGTCGACTTTGAACTCGGGAGCAGTCCCACGGACGTCGCGCAACTTCTGCTGGAGGAAACTCTGCATGATCCCGGAGCCATCGAGATCGGCTACAAGGATGACCTGCGCTGGACGATCGGACTGGAGGAGCAACCTGCCGCCGACGGCAAACCAGCACTGTCGCTGGATCAGAACACAGTCTTTCTGATTACCGGCGCTGCCGGAAGCATTGTCTCGGCCATCACTGCCGACCTGGCCGCCGCCTCCGGCGGGACCTTCTACCTGCTTGATGTCGTGCCCCAGCCTGATCCGAACAATCCCGACCTGAAGCGTTTCGTTTCCGACAAAGAAGGGTTGAAGCGGGACTTGTTCGCGCGCATCCAGGCGCGCGGTGAGCGGGCCACTCCGGCGCTCGTGGAAAAAGAACTCTCAGCTCTCGAGCGTGCCCATGCGGCGCAGAGCGCCATTGACGCGGTGCACGCAGCCGGCGGCACGCCACACTACTTCAGCGCGAATCTCACCGACGAAAAAGCCGTGGGAGATGTGATCGAACAGGTGCGCAAGCGTAGCGGCCGGATTGATGTTCTCTTGCACGCCGCCGGTCTCGATCGCAGCCGGTCCCTTGCCGACAAAGATCCCCGCGAGTTTGACCTGGTATTCGACGTCAAATGCGACGGCTTCTTCAACCTGCTGCACGCCATCGGCGACATGCCACTGGGCGCGACTGTGGCCTTCAGTTCGATCGCCGGGCGTTTCGGCAATCCCGGACAAACTGACTACAGCTCCGCCAACGACCTGCTCTGCAAGATCACCTCGAGTTTCCGAACGACTCGGCCTGACACGCGCGCCATTGTCATTGATTGGACTGCGTGGGGCGGAATCGGCATGGCCACCCGCGGCTCCATTCCCAAAATCATGGAGCTGGCCGGCATCGACATGCTGCCGCCCGAAGCCGGTGTCCCCTTGATCCGTCGTGAACTGACTGCAGGAGGGACTCGCGGGGAGGTCGTGATCGGACAGCGTCTTGGTGTGCTTCTGAAAGAGTGGGATGAGGCTGGTGGCATCGACAGTTCGATCGCGTTCCCCGATAAAACTGGCGCGCCGCTGTCGGGGCCGATGATCGGCAAGGTCGCGAACATGGGCATCTATAACGGTCTCACCATCGAGACGACACTCGACCCGAAAACGCAACCCTTCTTGCACGATCATCAGATCGACGGCACCCCAGTGCTGCCGGGCGTCATGGGTATCGAAGCCTTCGCGGAAGCGGCTATGAGCGTCCTTCCTGGATGGCATGTCAAATCCATCGAGGATGTGAACTTCCTGGCCCCCTTCAAGTTTTATCGCCATGAGAAGCGGACGGTAACTGTCGAAACCACCCTGCATGCCCAAGCCCACGAAATGATCGCCGATTGCCGGCTGATCGGTCGGCGGGCACTCCCGAATCAATCGGAGCCGCAGATCACGACGCATTTCACGGCGCGCGTACGACTCTCGAAGCATGCGTCCGCATTAACCATTGTCTCGACCCCTGGCGTGCAAATCGAACCCGTCATCGAAGCGGCCAATGTTTATCGACTCTACTTCCACGGCTCCGCTTACCAGGTCATCGAAAAGGCGTGGTGGGACGGCAAGCGTATGATCGGTCTCCTCGCGCAGAATCTACCAGAAAATCACCACCCGAATTCGCCACTCGTCATGGCTCCGCGCCTCATCGAGCTGTGCTTTCAGACCGCAGGGCTTTGGGAAATGGGAACGCTGGCTCGCATGGGTTTACCGCAGCACTTGGATATCGTCTCGTCATGGCCGGTGGCCGAGTCGCTTGATACCAGGCTGTACGCACTGGTTACGCCCGGGCCGGGAGGCACCTTCGATGCTGAGGTGGTCGACGCCAAAGGCAATCGATACGCTTGCCTCGCCGGATACCGCACCATCGCGATGCCAAATGCAATCAACCCAGATCACGCGAAATTGCTGCAAACAATGCTGCGCACGGTACCCGTCGCGGCCTGATCGTGAACATGAGTGATCTGATGATCCGTCGATCGGAGACGTTATGAACCTGGAATTTCAGCGCGTAGCGATCGTCAATCGAGGCGAAGCCGCCATGCGTTTCATTCGCGCAGTTCGCGAGTATAACCACGAACATGGCACGGCTCTTCGCACGATCGCACTCTTCACCGATCCCGACCGCAATGCCATGTTCGTCCGCGAAGCCGATGAGACGGTGTGCCTCGGTTCCGCGCAGGCTCTGGACCTGAACACCGGGCAATTCAAAAGCCGTTACGTGGACTATGAAAGTCTGGCTCGGGCGTTGACGTCGGCGCGCGCGGAAGCAGTTTGGGTTGGATGGGGATTTGTCGCTGAACACGCTGCCTTTGCGGAACTATGTGAAGACATGGAGATTGTCTTCATCGGTCCTTCTGCCGAAACGATGCGCCGTGTGGGCGACAAGATTGCCTCGAAGCGTCTGGCCGAGTTAGCGCACATTCCAGTCGTTCCCTGGAGCGGTGGATCGGTCGAGGCCCTTCCGGAAGCCGTTCAGCAAGCAGCCCGCTTGAAGTATCCCATTCTCATAAAGGCTACTGCCGGCGGCGGCGGCCGGGGCATTCGAGTAGTACATTCGCCGGATGAACTGCCCAGAGCGTTTGACGCGGCACGGTCTGAAGCTTTCAAGGCTTTCGGGGATCCCACCATCTTCCTGGAACAACAAGTAACCGGGTCACATCACGTCGAAGTTCAGGTCATCGCCGATCACTTCGGTACGACTTGGGCTGTTGGTGTTCGCGACTGCACCATTCAGCGGCGTCACCAGAAGATTCTCGAAGAGGCCCCGTCGCCCGTACTCTCTGCGTCAGAGGATCAGAATTTGCGTGCGGCGGCTGTGCGCCTAAGCAAGGCGGCGGGATATCAAAATGCTGGCACTGTAGAGTTCCTGTTCGATCCGTCGGCAGGCGATTTCTGGTTCATGGAAATGAACACCCGCCTGCAGGTCGAACATCCGGTCACGGAGTGCACGACCGGGATTGATCTGGTCAAGCTCCAAATCCATGTGGCAAGAGGCGGCCGCCTTGAAGGAGATCCACCGCGCAGCAATGGGCACGCCATAGAAGTTCGCCTGAACGCGGAAGATCCCGACAACGGGTTTGCCCCGTCGCCGGGAATCATTCAACGATTCAGGATACAGACGGGGCCGGGCGTGCGCATCGACACCGGCGTGGGTGAAGGAGATTCCATTGCGCCCGACTTCGACTCAATGATTGCAAAGATCATTGCTTACGGCCAGACCCGGAAAGAGGCGTTGTCCAGACTTCATCGAGCGCTGCAGGAAAGCATCGTCGTCATCCAGGGTGGCACCACCAACAAGTCGTTTCTGTTGCATCTCCTCAGCAGCCCAGAGTTGCAGGCGGGGGAAGTTCATACCGGGTGGCTCGACGGGCTGGCAGTGAACGGAAATCACCTCTCGCGTCAGCACGCGGATGTGGCTCTGGTTCAGGCGGCCATCGAAGCCTACAGCGCTGAAGGGGCGGTCGAGCGAGCGCAGTTTTATGCATCCGCGGCGCGTGGGCGCCCGCAAGTTCGAAGCGACATTGGACGCTCCGTCGCCTTGCGCTATCGAGGAAATTTGTATCCCACCAAGACATATTGCCTGGGCCCCGGACGCTACCGCGTGCGGGTCGGCGGGGCACTCATCGACGTTGTAGTGGATCGTTTGGGCGAGTTTGAGTATTGGCTGACAGCGTTTGGAAAGCGATTCCACGTAGTCTCCATTGCGGAGGGACGGAGCTACCGGATTGAGGTCAATGGCATCTCGCACCGCGTTGAACGCGATGATGGTGGCATCGTCCACTCGCCTTCTCCCGCCGTGGTGGTATCCATCGCCGTCCAGGCTGGAGATAGGGTTTCTCGTGGCGAGCGGCTGGCCGTGCTTGAGGCCATGAAAATGGAAATGCAGGTTGTTGCTCCCTTTTCCGGCAGGGTGCGCCAGATCCTCACGATGCCAAACGTGCAAGTGGAAACAGGCGCCCCGCTCGTGCAGCTTGAACCCGACTGCGGTGATTGCGCGGCATCAACGGACGATCAAGTGGAGTTTCGCGACTCCAAGGGCGCGGACGACATCGTAGAAATGCATGAGCTCTGCCGCCAGAGCCTCGACGAGCTTCGCCAGCTCATGCTCGGCTTTGATGTCGACCCGAAAAGCAGCACCGAGCTCCTTTCCAAGTGGGGTCAGACCTGCCCTGTGGATAGCGACGAAATCCGGCAAGCAGAAGAGGAGATACTCAGCATCTACACTGACATATTTTCATTGTTCCAGCGCGATCCCGAGGTGAACCATCGAGCCTCCGGCGAGGAACCCAGTGCGGAAGCCTACTTCTTCGCATATCTGCGGATGCTCGACACTGGCGGTGAAAGTCTGCCGCCGGCATTCGTTAGTTCCCTGAAGCGAGCTGTCGCCCACTACGGGGTGCAGAACTTGGATCGCACGCCCCAGCTGGAAGAGAGCCTGCTCTGGATCTGTAAATCTCACCAGCGGGTAGAGCAGCAAATCGCATCTGTCCTGGGAATTCTTGAGCGACGGCTCAGAGGTGTTGATTCGTTGGCCTCGCATACCGACGACTCCTTCCGCACACTTCTGGATCGCATGATCTCCATCACGAACGGAAACTTTGCGGCGCTGAGCGACCTGGCGCGCGAAGTGCGATATCGCTATTTTGACCAGCCGCTCTTTGAACGAGCGAGAAGGCATGTCTACAGCCAGGTGGACGACCAGTTGGCTTACCTGTCCACGCATCCTAACCCACCCGATAGGCATGAACGGCTGCGCTCCTTAGTAGATTGCCCGCAACCCTTGGTCACTCGTCTATCGGGTCACTTCCCCTCTGCAGGCCCGGAGTTGAGGAAGCTGATGTTAGAGGCAATCACCTGGCGATACTATCGAATCCGATCGCTGACGGGATTGCGCTCCTTCGATTTGGATGGCCGCAGCTACGCCTCGGTCGAGTATGAGCACGATGGAAAACAGATCCACATCTTCGCCACCTACGCGGAATATTCCACACTGGCCGAAGCTGTAAGTGAAATGTCCACGCTGGCCGCAGAAGTGCCGGCCAACCATGACATCGTCCTGGATTTCTATACATGGCACAGCGATGCCATGGAAGATATCGAGAGCAAACAGGAGGAGATTCAAGGAATTCTGAACAAGACGCACTTCCCACGCGTGATCCGTCGTGTCGTCCTGGTACTTGCAGGTCCGGGGAGCGGCGAAGGTTCCAGTCGGATGCTTCACTTCACTTACCGCCCTAGTCCCGACGGCTACAAGGAAGAGAAGTTTTACCGCGGACTCCATCCCATGATGGGCAAACGCCTCCAACTCTGGCGTCTCAGCAATTTCAATATTCAGCGCTTGCCATCCGTGGAAGATGTCTACCTCTTGCATGCTGTGGCTCGTGACAACCCGAAAGATGAGCGCCTCTTCGCGTGTGCCGAGGTTCGTGACGTCACCCCTGTCCGGAACGAAGCTGGACAGATTGTGGGGTTGCCGCACCTGGAACGTATGCTTGCCGAAGCGCTCGCTGGTATGCGTCTGTTTCAATCACGCCGGCGACCCCAGGAGAGACTGCACTGGAATCGAGTTTTTCTGTACGTCTGGCAGCCACTGAGTTTAGGACGCGATGAATTGCACGACATCGTTCAACGCCTCGCGCCTTCGACCGAGGACTTGGGCCTGGAGCAAGTCGTTGTCCGCGCGCGCATTCCGAATCCAGCCACTGGAGAGTTGCGCGACATGGTAGTGCGCATCTCCACTCCGGGGCAGACAGGAATGCTCATTACTTTCCGCCCGGCTGACAAACTGCAACCCATCAAACCACTGGCGGAATACGACCAGAAAGTTGTGCGCATGCGCCAGCGTGGTCTGATTTATCCCTACGAAATCATCCGGATGCTCACGCCGGCTCCGACCGAAACGAGGGCGGAGTTTCCTCCGGGCGATTTCGTGGAGCACGATCTGGACGCGGACAATCGCCTAGTCCCGATCATTCGTCCTTACGGCAACAACAAGGCCAACATCATTGTCGGCGTGATTCGCAACTTCACTGACAAATACCCTCAAGGAATGACACGCGTTCTGTTGCTAGGAGATCCAAGCAAAGATCTGGGCGCCATCGCCGAACCCGAATGCCGCCGCATCCTGGCCGCTTTAGATTTGGCTGAAAAGAAAGGTATTCCGCTCGAGTGGTTTCCGGTCTCCGCCGGCGCCAAGATCTCCATGCAAAGCGGCGTGGAAAACATGGACTGGATCGCACGCGTCTTGCGTCGCCTGATCACATTCACCCAGGCGGGATGCGAAGTGAACCTGATCGTGAACGGCATCAACGTCGGAGCGCAACCCTACTGGAATGCGGAAGCCACCATGCTCATGCACACTCGCGGCATCCTGGTCATGACGCCGAAAGCGGCCATGGTGCTAACCGGCAAGCGTGCCCTGGATTACTCCGGCAGCGTATCCGCGGAAGACAACCAGGGCATTGGCGGCTACGACCGCATCATGGGTATCAATGGCCAGGCCCAGTATTGGGCTCATGACATCGACGAGGCCTGCCACATTCTGCTACGGCACTATGACCACACATACATTGTTCCGGGCGAGCGATTCCCACGTCAGGCCGCCACCACCGATCCGATCAACCGTGACGTTCGCCTGTATCCGCATGGCCCGGACGGGGAAAACAACTTCGCGAAGATCGGCGATATTCTGTCCGACGAAACGAATCCCGGCAGAAAGAAGCCATTCGACATTCGCAAGGTAATGATGGCGGTCGCTGACCAGGACCATGCTCCGCTGGAACGCTGGGCGGGCATGCGGGCAGCCGAAACCACCGTCGTCTGGGATGCGCACCTCGGCGGCTATCCGGTTTGTCTCATCGGCATTGAATCCCGACCGGTACCGCGCTTTGGCTTCGTCCCTGCAGACGGGCCAGACCAGTGGACCGCGGGAACCCTGTTCCCGCAATCCTCCAAGAAGGTCGCGCGCGCTATCAATGCCGCCAGCAACAATCGTCCGCTAGTCGTCCTGGCCAACTTGTCAGGATTTGACGGCTCTCCCGAGTCGATGCGCCGGCTGCAACTCGAATATGGCGCTGAGATCGGCCGGGCGGTGGTGAACTTCAAGGGACCCATCGTTTTTTGCGTGATTTCTCGTTATCACGGAGGCGCATATGTGGTGTTCTCGCGCGCTCTGAATGAGCAAATCGAAGTCGCCGCCCTGGAGGGCACTTATGCCTCCGTGATCGGCGGGGCACCTGCCGCGGCTGTGGTTTTCGCAGGCGAAGTCGAAGCCCGCGCCAAGAAAGATCCGCGCCTGCTAGCCCTCACCCAGGCAATCGCCAAGGCCGAAGGTGCTGAGCGAGCCCGCTTGCGAACACGCTGGGAAGAACTTTTTAAGATCGTCCACTCGGAAAAAGTAGGAGAGATGGCAGCCGAATTTGACCGCGTTCACAGCGTGCAACGGGCGCTCGAGGTGGGCGCGCTTGATCGGATTCTTCCGCCCGCAGAATTGCGCCCCTATCTCATCGACGCGGTGAGGCGCGGCATCGCTAAAGAAGAGGAATTGATCTTTGCGAAAGCGGAAGAAAGGGTCGCCTAGGGAACGAGGTTATTAGATGCGCGTTTACTGGTTGGAACAGACCGACAAAGACGTGCCCGCGGACGACAACTGGCTATGCCCGAACGAAGTTGTCCGCTTGACGAAATTGCGTTTTGCTAAACGCCGCGCCGATTGGCGACTCGGGCGATGGACCGCAAAGCGTGCTGTCTCCGCCTACCTTGGCTGGCCTGCCTACCCACGAGTGCTCGCGATGATCGAAATTCGCGCCACCTCTTCCGGCGCGCCGGAAGCAATCATCGCAGGTCTCGGAACGCCCTTGGCGATTTCTCTTAGCCATCGGGCAGGCACTGCTATGTGCGCCGTGTCAGACACCGGAGTAGTCCTGGGATGCGACCTGGAAGTCGTCGAACCGCGCAGTCCCGATTTCGTCGCAGACTACTTCACGGTAGAAGAGCAGTCGTGGGTAGCGCGCACGCCCTCGGCGGAGAAGCCCGAGATCACCACCCTGCTGTGGAGTTCGAAAGAAAGCGCGTTAAAAGCCCTGCAACAAGGTTTGCGTCTGGATACTCGAAGCGTCACGGTCACGCCGATGGCAAAAACTCCCGATCTCTATGGCTGGAGTCCTCTTCGCATTGGATATGTTGACGGCCGTGTTTTCCAGGGATGGTGGCGATCAGCTGATGGCGTCGTAAGGACCGTGGCAACGGACTCGAGCGCAGGTAGTCCCATCCATCTGGCGCTTCCTGAAACTCAGTTCCACACGGCGCAGGCCTTCGATCTCGGCGTGCGAAGCGGGAACGAAACTCGACCTGTCCACGGTGACAGGTTCATGGGGCCCGTATGCTGTCGCAGAACAAATTCGATTTCGACTTTATTGTAATCGGCTCTGGCTTCGGCGGAAGCGTCGCAACTCATCGCCTGGTCGACAAGGGCTACCGAGTCGGCGTGATGGAAATGGGCCGGCGCTGGACGCCCGAGTCCCTGCCACATAGCAGTTGGTCAATCCATCGCTGGTTCTGGCGTCCCAAGCTCGGCTTGCGAGGCTTCTTCAACATGCGATTCTTCCGGCACGCGACCATCTTCCATGGTTGCGCCGTGGGCGGTGGGTCCATCACCTATGCATGCACGCTGCTTACCCCGCCTGAGAAAGTGTGGGACACGGGATCATGGACCGGCTTGGCCAACTGGAAAGCAGAGATGCCCGAATACTACGCGACCGCTTCTCGCATGTTGGGTGCCACCGAGAACAGCATCCTCGGTCCCGCCGATCATCTTCTCAAGCAAGTGGCCACCGCAACGGGGGCCGGCAACACTTTTTACTGCACCAAGGTTGGGATCTTTCAACCGGCCGCAGGCGAACCGGGCAACCAAACCGTTCCGGATCCATTTTTTGGAGGAGAAGGCCCCGCGCGATCTACGTGTCTAGGTTGTGGCGGCTGCATGATGGGTTGCCGTTACGGCGCGAAGAACACTCTGGACCTCGGCTACCTGTACCTGGCCGAAAAGCACGGAGCGTCGATTTATCCGGAAACACAGGTGATCGACGTGCACCCTTTGTCTGGGATGAGCGACGGCGCCGCCGGTTATGAAGTCTCCACTGTGAAATCCACCGCGTGGATCGGAAGCCATTCGCGGAAGTTCACTTGCCGCGGAATCGTGTTCGCCGCATCCTCACTCGGCACGATGGAGTTGCTGTTTCGCCTGAAGGAAAAGCAGTCTTTGCCGGCCATCAGCCTGCAGCTTGGCAAGCATGTGCGCACCAATTCCGAATCGCTGATCGGTGCTCGCATGCCCGGCTATCACGAGGACTTGTCGCTAGGGATTGCGATCGGCTCCGGAGTCTACATCGACGAGCATACTCACATTGAAGCCGTTCGTTACCCGGGCGGATCCGACGCCATGGGCGTGTTGACCACCATCCTCACTAACGGCCGGCCCGGGCCGAATCGCATTTTCCTCTGGCTGGCAAACATCCTTAAATCTTTCTTGCGGCATCCGCTCAAGACCATACGCGTACTGCAACCCTGGGGATGGGCCCGGGAGTTCGTCATCCTGCTCTGTATGCAGGCGCTCGACAACCAGATCGAAATGCGCTGGCAGCGCCCCTGGTTCTGGCCCTTCCGCAAGTTTCTCGTCAGCTGGGGCGACAAGGTCCCCACCTACATTCCGAGAGCCAACGAGTTCGCTGAAAAATTCGCCCACCTCACGGGCGGGTTCCCGATGAGCATGCTTCCAGAAATCCTGTTCGATATCCCCGGCACCGCTCACTGCATTGGCGGTTGCGTGATTGCCGATTCTTCCACCAACGGAGTCGTCGACGGCCGCCATCGCGTGTTCGGCTACAAGAACATGTACATCTGCGATGGCTCAGTGGTCGCCGCCAATCTCGGTGTCAACCCGAGCCTGACCATCACCGCACTGGCCGAGAGGGCAATGAGTTTCATCCTACCCGTGGACGCCACTGCCTGGGACGATACAGCTGACGCTCGTTCCTAGTAATTAGCCGATAAGGTTTCGTTAGCAAACCGCTCAGGCAAAGGCGCTCGGCGGGACCGAACCCGCTGGCAACAGGCGGTCTACAATACTCTGCTCGCAGCGCATCCACAGCCGGGTGGTATATAGCAGTGCGCTGCACTGTAAGGCCACCCAATCCTTGGCCTGCAATGGCGAACGGAAGGCTCGGCGGTCTTTACGCCAATGCTGAGCGAGTTGCCCGACAATCGCCAGGCTGCTGCCCCCGTCCGGCCCGCTGATATCGCGCAGAATTCCTTCCAGTGTAAACAAGACTTTGGAGAGCATGATGAGCGATGCCGGGAATCTCACGTCTTTCATCGCGAGTGATTCCAGAAGCCGCATGACATCCACCATGTTCGGCATGTGCGCCACCGGAAGATCGTCGATAAATCTTTTGACCGCGTCGGAGATCATCCTCCCACGCTGCGAGGTGAGGCAAATCTGGTGCTGGCTGAGCGCCAGAATTTCGTTGCACGCCCCTACCGGATCCCGCAGGCCGACCATCCCAAACAGTAGCGCCAGGTGCCGGCGCTGCTCCCGGCTCAACCGCTCGCGCAAGGCCCAATCGATCAAGATAAGTTCGCCCGTGCGATTGTTATAAAGAAGATTCCCAGCATGCGGATCGCCATGAAAGATGACGTCCGTTTCGGCTGAGAGCAACGGCAAGGCCACCAGCGCCTCGATGAGCTGCTCCGCAATTCTGCGGCGGCGCGCCGGCGACAACCGGGCGGCCGCACTCGTCACTTTGATTCCTTGTTCTTCCGTGAGCGCGGTGATTCGGTGCGAGCACAAGGGTTGAATGAGTCCCGGTACTCGAACTCCTTTCACATTGCGATACAAGTTGAAGGCTTCGCGCAGGGTTTTCTGTTCCCGCTTGAAGTTGACTTCGTGCCGCAGCAGCCTTCGTACCTTTTTGAAAGTGTCGGGAATCAGGTGAGAAGGAAATCCGTAGGTGTGATGGCAATCCCCGAAATACTCTGCCAGTCCCTGCAGGTACTCCATGTCTTCCGCGAAATATTCGGGAATGTGCGGCTTCAGGACTTTGAAAACGCCACGCTCGCGACGCCCGCTCGCAGGGTCGCGCCAGGTGAAGCGAACGACCGCGCTGACACTCGCCTCTGAGAGTATGACCGGCGCAACTCTAATCGCAAATGTTTTGAGCCGCGGTCCCAGGTCCTGCTCGATGATGGACCGGATTTCTGCAGGCTTCACATCGCGGATTCCGTTTTCCAGGCGGGCCAGCGCGTTGCGCAGAGCCGGCCGGAGATTCTGATTCCGCGCGATCACCTGACCGAGCTTTTGCAACCCTGGTACTTTCGCAATCAGCCGAAGCAGTCGCATCTCGGCAGGTGTATTCTCGGGCAGTTCGAATTGTTCCAGGAGTTTGGGCGCTAGGCGCGCAGCCGACAGTCGAGCGACCACGAACATCATGGCGTCCCGCACCGGTGGACGCCACTTCACATATGCTTCCGGCACCAACCGGCTTACGGGCACAATACCGTCGACGATCCACGCTGCCATAGCGTCGCGTAAGGATCGCCCCATCACGCTCCCTAGGGCGCTTTCGATCGCAGCGATTTTGTCGGTGCGCGTACCGCCCTTAGGCAGCCAACCGGCAACGGCCGTGCGCAAGTCTTCTGCCGGAAGTTTCTGAACAGCGGGGAGGGGAGGCGTTTCCAACATGAAGACCCATCTCTTTTCCTGACTATAGTCTTTCGCCACGGCAAGCGCTGTGACTGGAGTCACCGGATTGCGGGCCCGCGCTCTAATCGGCAGCCGTATAATGCAGCCGTATAATTAATGATGACGGCGGCAGCATTAGATGATCTCGACAGCACCAATTGCGATCGTGCTGGTTATAGCATTCTTGCTCGGTGTCAAATTTTGCGTTGATCTCGTCAAGAACAGGCGCCGCAAGGTGAGGCTAGGTTTAGGCGACATCCGTCCCAGAGGCGCAATGAAAGCATCCAAAGCTGCGAACAAGAGCATACCGAGGTAAATTTCCGTCGTTTCTACCGCCTGCTCTGTAATCGGACGAAGCCTGCGGGTGCCGTTCGGCCTCACCAAACAGAACAAAATGCAACTCTCTGCATCTTTTCACAGCCAAGTTAGATTGCCTGCAAAGGCGTTAAAATTGCTTACCCAACTGAAAGGAAAAGCGAGAGTTCAGAAATGCGATTTTCGGTCGTAATACCTACCTACAATCGGGCTCACGAACTCCGCGACACGCTCTTCAGCATTGCCAAACTTAGGGTTTCCGGGCCTTGGGAAGTGATCACTGTGGATAACAACTCCACCGATACCACTCGGCAAACGGTCTTGCATGCCGCAAAAGATTTTCCGGTCCCGCTGCATTATTTGTTCGAACCCGAAGCGGGGCGGAGTGCGGCACTCAACGCTGGAATCACAAATGCCACGGGTCAAATCATTGCGACCACCGATGATGACGTTCGAGTCGAGCCTGATTGGCTGGAGCAGGCAGCTGCTGGCCTCGATCGCGAAGCCTGCGACTTTGTGGGGGGCAAAGTACTACCTATATGGGGTTGTGAAAGACCGAATTGGCTCGCCAATCAAGGCGGACGTCACTGGTCGGTTATCGCTCTGCAAGATCACGGTTCGAAGCCAGTCGAGTTTGGCAGCCGCTACGCGCCCTTGGGCGTAAACCTGGCGTTCAAACGAGAAACTTTTGAGCTCGTTGGTCTATGGGACACGCGAATCGGGCGCAAGGCCGGCACTTTGCTTGGGCAAGAGGTTCGCGAGTGGCTTTTGCGTGCGCGCAGTGCGGGATTGAAAGGCATGTACATTCCGGAGATGATCGTCCATCACGTAATTCCCTGTGAGCGTCTGAACAAACGCTATTTTCGCCGCTGGTTCTACTGGAACGGAATCAGCCGGGCCATGCTCTACCAGCAATCCCCGGTTGATATGCTCGCACCCGAGGAAACCACTCTCGACTTTTCGAAAGTTCCCCATATCATGGGAGTGCCGCGCTATCTGTATCGAGCAGCGCTGCGGTCCGCGGCTGGTATGGTGAGGTCCAAGCTCGCTGGTCGCGAAGCAGCAAGTTTCGATCACGAACTGTGGCTTTGTTTTTTCCTTGGAGTATGGCGCCAACGCTGGAAGGATCGGCACACGCCATTGGGCATCGTGAAGGATGCTCCAATGCATTTGAATCGCGAAACGGCCAGCTCAGACGAGAACCGGCAGGGCAATCCTCAAGGGGGGCGATGAAAGCAATCATACTCGCGGCCGGTAAAGGTTCGCGCTTAGATCAATCCGGAGAAACGGTCAAGTGCCTTTTAAAATTCGGACCTTCCACCCTCGTTGAACTGCAATGCGACTCACTGAGGAAGTGCGGAATCAACGAAATCAGCGTAGTTGTTGGCTTCGAAGCAGAACGAGTTCGACGGACCTGCGGGTCCGGGATCGAATACATCGAAAATCCAATCTTCGAGAAAACCAACAGTCTTTATTCACTGTGGTTGGCGCGAGAGCGCTTTTCGGACGGGTTTGTAGTCATCAATTCGGACGTGCTGTTCCATCCCCAACTCCTTTGGGACTTGCTTACCGCGCGGCGTGAAGATGCTCTACTGGTTTCCTATCGCGAGGAAACCGAATACGGCGATGAAGAGATGAAGGTCAAAGTCCGTGGCGGACGAGTCATCGACATATCCAAAGACATGGATCCCGCTGAGGCAGACGGCGAAAACGTCGGCATCGTGAAGTTCGGGCGGAGCGGAGCCAAGCTTCTCCAGCAGCAGATGGCTCCGCTGATTGAGAATGGCGTTTTGCGCAGTTGGGCTCCTCGCGCTTTTTTGGAGTTTGCCAGGCAACGCCCTCTGCATGTGGTTGGCACGCGCGGTTTTCCGTGGACTGAAATTGATTTCCCGCAGGACTACCGGCGTGCTCAAGAGGAAATTTTTCCGCAAATTGTAGCCAGTCCTGATGCAACGCCTTGCTCGATCATTCCACGTGACGAAGGCGGGCTGAAGTGATTCCCCCTGCAGAACGCGCCCGGTTGAATACCGCATCATGATTCTCAACCGTGCTTTACATTGGGCGCGCACTCTCGACACCGGTTGGCAGCGTACATGGAGTCCACAACGTCGCCGCGTACTGATTAACTGCGCGCTGCCCATGGAATACGCCATGATCGAGCCAGTGTACAAACGCCTGCGCTCCGATAGCCGCATCAAGTTTTATTTCACGTCCACCACTCATCCCAACGAAATGCAGCACATCTTTGCGGATACCGACGAAAGCATCCATGCGATTTCCGCTGCGCAAACCAAATGGATGAAATTCGACGCGTATTTGGCTGCAGACTACATCTGGGCGGCTCTACCCCGCGGTACTCGGCGAGTTCAATTCTTCCACGGTGTCGCCGGAAAATACGCTGAACGTTACGATCGCCCCCAACGTTCAATGCGAGAGTGGGATCGTTTTTTCTTCATCAACCGCAAGCGTATGAATAACTTTGTTACCTCGGGAGCAATCGAACTGGACAGTCCGGCGGCGCGCCTGGTCGGTATGCCTAAGGTAGATCGCTTGGTCGATGGGTCTCTCAATCGGGACGCCATCCTTAACACTTTGGGCTTGGACCCGTCTCTGCCGACTGTGCTTTACGCTCCCACCTGGACTCCTTACTCGTCGCTCAATGCGCTGGGCGAGGATCTCGTCACCGCTTTGGCCAACACCGGTGTCAACTTGATCGTGAAACTTCACGATAACTCGCTTGATGTCGGTGACGTGCGCAATTCCGGTGGGATCGACTGGATTGCGCGCCTCAGCCCAGCCTTGCAAACAGCTCGTGGGCACCTCGCAAAACGCGGCAGCATCGCACCCTACTTAGCTGCGGCGGATCTTATGATCAGCGATCACAGCTCCGCTGCTTTTGAATATCTGCTTCTTAACAGGCCGCTGATTCGAATAGAAATGCCAGAATTGATTGCCCGAACGAATATCCCTCCGGACTATGTCGCTCTGATGGCAGACGCTTCAACCACCGTTCGGAGTGTCGCTGAAATTATGCGCGCGGTTGAAACTGGTTTGGCGAATCCGGGGATTCTGGCGACCACGCGCGTCATAGTCTCCGAGGAATTGTTCTATAAGCCCGGAACAGCCACGACACGCGCCGCACAAGAGCTATATGAACTGATGGAGCTTAATCCGGCCACTCCCTAAATTTTTCCACTTTGGTGCAACTTCGTGGTCATTCGCACCTGTGCGAATCCGACCGATTCGCTGTTTCGCCTCTTGGGGAGGTGAAACGGTCAGGGCTTTGGAGTCACTAGTACGTTGGTGGGAGTGAACAAACTACAACGATCCCCGTAGCACGATAGTGCTAGGTTGATTGTGGAACACTCTCTACACAAGCGTCTAGCTTGCAGATTCAAATGCAGTTAATTCTGTCTGCAACAAGGGCCTCACGCGACGCATCTAAGCTCTCGAAGTTCCCTGCGCCCAGTAGGGCCGGATTGGAACGCGCAGCCATGGCCCTGGAAACGAACGTGCAATCCTGATCTCGGTTTCGACTGATAATAGAGCTAGGCACCTCCCCGCATTCTCCCGGCTCGAGTCAGCCATGTGTTTTTACGAAAGTCTACGCTGATCGGAAGTGAATATGAGCAAGCTGCATTTCTTCTTCTGTGCCCTTTTAGGTTTTCTGTTCCTAGGCATCAACCCAGCCTTCGGAACCGAACGGCTCTGCGATGTCTCTTTCGAGGATTGTCGCGCTCCACTGCTCAAACTTATTCAAAACGAGACCGTGGGAATCGATGCCGCTTTCTGGTTCATGGACGACGCCACGCTTTCTAGCGCATTAATCAAGAAATTTCAGCAGCACGTTCCCGTCCGTATTCTCATGGATCCGCGGGCCGAGGATGGGCACCCCACGAATGCACAAGTATTGGCGCAACTTGCTTCTGCAGGTATACCCATGCGGAACCGCACTGCCGATGGAATTCTGCATTGGAAAATGATGCTGTTCTCTGGTCAGGGAACTGTGGAATTCAGCGGCGCAAACTTCACCGCATCGGAGATGCGTCCGTACACGCCCTACGTGAACTACACCGACGAGGCGATTTACTATTCCGACGATCCCGCGGTGGTGAACAGCTTCCGAACAAAATACGATGATTGGTGGACGGATACCACCGATTATCTGAACTACGCCAACATCAATGGTCCTCTGCAGCGGACCTATGCAACGTATCCGATCAATTCAGAGTTGGACTTCCTGCCATCGACAATCTTGAGCCAGGACTACGGCACTAAAACCATGGCCGCCATGGCTTCGGAAAAGGTAAAGCTCGACATCGACATGTTTCGCATCACCAACCAACCAATTGCGGATGCGGCGATTAGGGCATTCAATCGAGGCGTGCCGATCCGCTTTATTGTGGATTCTTCGGAATATCGCAATCCTGCCCGACCGTGGGACTCTTACAACATCGACCGCATGTTCATGGCAGGTATTCCTCTGAAGATCACTGCACATACCGGCCAGAACCACGAGAAGTCCCTGATCCTTTACGGGCAGAACATGACGATCTGGGGATCATCCAATTGGACATGGCCGTCGTTCAATTATCAGCAGGAACACGATTACTTCACCAAGAAGCCACTATTTTTTCAGTGGTTTCAAAATCAGTTCGAGCGTCGGTGGGATTCGAATACGGAATACAAAGCATTCATCCCCGCCGGACCGGGCGCGCCCAAGATCAACGCGCCAGTCACCGGCGCTACCAACGTTCCGACCAGTGTGACCCTCTCTTGGCAGGGAGGCCCGTGGGGGCAGCAGTACGACATTTACTTTGGCACAGCTAAAAATCCGCCGCTCGTGGCGCAAAATGTCGTCACCGGCGCACCCGAAGACCCCACCGGTCCGCCTACTTACGAAACCTACAAAGTCTCCGGTCTCACGCCGGGCACGCTCTATTACTGGAAGATTGCCACAAAGACCATGGCGAACCTGAGTGTCGTCGGTCCGGTCTGGTCGTTTACCACCGGCGGGACGGCTCCGACCGGTGGAGGCGCAACGGTAACGGGAATTTCTCCTGCGACTGGTCCTAATTCAGGGGCAACCCCGGTGACTATCACCGGCACAAACTTCTTGACCGGTGCAAATGTCACCTTCGGTCAGTCGACTGCCAGTAGCATTAAGATTGTGGACGCCAACACGATCACTGCGATCGCGCCTCCGCATGTTGCCGGGACGGTGGCTGTAACGGTTACGAATAAAGCGGGCGATGCGGGAACCCTTGCATCCGCGTACGTGTACACCTCAACGCCCCCTTCGACTGCACCAAGATTGAATGTCATTCACCCGAATCATGGTTCTCCGAGCGGCGGGGACGCAGTGATTATCACTGGCAGCAATCTTGTGGCTGGGATGACCGTCACCATCGGCGGCAACCCTGCAACCGTCACCAGCAGCAATACGGTTTCGATCCATGCAACGACTCCAGCCGGAAATGGCAAAGCCGACGTGGTCGTCACCAATCCCAAGACAGGCCTGAGCGCGACTCTCCCCGGTGTCTTCACCTTCGCCGACGCTCCCGAACCGCCCAGCGTGGAATCCGTCATGCCGAACAGCGGTTCGATCAACGGCGGCACCCCCTTCATGGTTAAAGGAGAAGGCTTCTACAGCGGCGCAGTCGTTACCGTCGGGGGCGTGCTCTGCAACACGATCATCGTCCTGGACAGCAATACGATCACGGCAGTAACACCAGCCCACGCGCTGGGGGCAACCGACGTCGTGGTCAAGAACATGGACGGCCAAACCGCCACAGTGACCGGCGGCTTCAGCTATAGCGCTGCGCCACCCCCGAGTATCAGCAGCGTCAGTCCAAATGCGGGAAGCGTTGCTGGTGGCGACAGCATTACCATCAGCGGCTCGAACTTCGTCTTCGGAGCCAAGGTCTTTGTAGGGAGTTCGCAGGCTACGGTTCAGACCACGACCGGCGGCTATATCTACGCCACCGCTCCATCGGCTACACAGCCTGGACCGGTTAGTGTCGTGGTAACGAACCCCGACAATCAGAGTAGTTCTCCTGGCACGTATACCTACCAGTGAGTCTTGGTTTTAGAAGGAAAGCACAAAGCCCCCGTTTCAAACGGGGGCTTTATGCTTCTATGTGTCGGTTTTAGTTTAGGTGGAATGCTACCCAGGTAAAGTTGTGATCCGACGGTCTGACACCTTTATCGTCGAGTGTGCCAATTTTGACGGTCACATGTGCCGCAGTACCGGCAGCTCTCTGGTCCGGAACACCTGCGCCCGTGACTGAAACGCCGGTTGCATTCTTGGAATACAAGACGTGGTCAATCCGGCTTCGCCGGGTCCGTGTATCCGCACTGACGGGGTTGTCAGCATAGGCCGTCGCCGAACCCGCACCCACCGCCTTGTCCCATCCTCCGTAATACCCCTGGAGAAGAGTGTCGATTTCCGGCGTGCCTACCTGGGCATTGAAGTCGCCCGCGATAATTCTCGGCTCTGGGAAGGTGGCTGCGAAATTGACGAGTTGTTTCGCCTCTACTTGCCGTTGCCCGCTCGCTCCGGCCGGCCATTGGAAATGCGTGGCGAAGAAGCTGATCAATTTTCCATTCACTTTCAACGTCGCCTCAACCACGGGCATTTGATAGCTCATGAAAAGCTGCTTCGAGCTAACAATAGGCCACTTCGAAAGAACCATCACGCCTTCCGGGCAGCCCGCGAACTTCGGAACGTACGCGCTGTACCACGTTAGGCCAGTTTTCTGCTTCATGAGAGCAGTGATCAGTGCCGGATCGTTGTAGCCGCCGATGGCTTCACTCAGCGAGGCAACGTCAGGATTCATTTTGACCAGCCAACTCGTGGTCCGGTTCAGATCAAGGACGTTATCCGTGCCGTGCCCGCCGTATGAAATATTGGCCTGCACCACGCGTAGATTCGTGCTGCTGGCGGTCGCAGTCACCGCGACCACGGTCGAGGCAGTCGCTGGAATTCCCACGCTATCGGTAATGCTGAGTTTAGCGGTGTAATTCCCCGCAGCTTGATAGACGTGAGACGGCAATTGCGCCGTCGAGGTTTGCCCGTCCCCGAAGTTCCACGCGTACGACGTGACGGAACCGCTGGGCAAGGTGACCTGGGGAGTGAAATTGACTGCCAGCGGCGCTGCGCCACTGCTGGAGCTCGCCTGAATGCTCACCTGCGCAGCCGAGAGCACCGGCACAACTGCGGCCAAAATGGTCGAATCATTCGCCGGCTTTCCCGGCGCCGCCGTCATATAGGCCAGCGGAGAAAGCACGATCTGGTCGATTGAAAGCCCATCTTCCCTGACCTGGACTCGAATCGTATGAGTGCCCGTGCTTTGGAAGTAAATCGCCTTGCCCGCGCCGCACCAACCATTATCCGACCAACCCCATCCCGCCTCCACAGCTCCTGTGCACGCTTGCAGGACAACCGCTTCCGCTGAGGTGGTTCCAATGCGATCAATGGACGTTCCCGTGTCGGTTACGCTATCGGAAAACTGCACGTAAACGGAATCGTTGACGACGCTGTTGCTGGTCGACCTGGACCGAATCCACATGTGGTAAGGCTGACCGGCATAAGCGGGAAACTTAATTTCAAAATAGTTTTTCGGGCTCGCCAGAGGGGTTGTGACCTTGGCGGCATTGGCATTCGGATTCTCAATCAGAAACCCACCTGCCGCGGTTGCATCTGCTTTGACGGCCCAGGTTCCAGCGCGTACCGTCGCTTTCGAGGCATATAAAACGATGTTGGTGTTGCTCGCATGGGCGGTCGTCATCATTGCGAAGCTCAGCAACAGCGCGAACGCGTACGACATGAATTTGGGGGAAAGTACCATCTTTCGGGCCTCCAACAGAGATTGGCTTGACTTTCCAACGTGTTCCCCACGAAGGCGTCAAAAAGCACTTTTATGCTTAAGTACTTGTCGTGCCATAGTTTCCGACTAATTCCTGCGAATGGTCGAGATCACGAAGGTACATGCGCTCGCCTCGATCGGCGAGGGTCATACCATGATCCGCAGTCACAGTAGTTCGGGACGAAGAATGAGCGCGCTATGAGTGTTCGCCGTCAGACGATTTGGCAACGATGAACCTGCCGGTCGATTCCGGCCGCCGCGGCCACGACGGTCTTTGCGATGGAAAGCAGGTGCTGAACTTTGCTGCTCAAACAGATGACGAAAGCACTGCAAGGCCCCTGTAACAGGCCTCCAAGAGGCTGACTTCTCACACCAAGGCCTGCGTGCGAAACAGAAAGTTACGGATGGCCGAAAAGTCTATCACAGCCGCCCGCGAAAGACGCAACTGGCTCGGCAAGCGCCCCGGAGATTTAGTTCGGCACCGCGAATCGACGCTATCGTGCTAGCCAGGCGCTGAAAAATCAGACTTCAAAAATGCCAGCTTTGCAGAACTAAAATTGCCAGAACAAACCGAAAGCGTCTGTGACGACTGACCTTGACTCCAAAATTTCATGCCTGGTCGGTGAAGTCTAGACCGCAACCGGGCAAATGAGACTTGGTACGATAACCGCTCGGCACTTTTGTGATCAAGGAACTTCTACTGATGACCCCGTCAAAACAAGACGAAGAAAATAGGGATCCCAATCCAGCAAGCTCGGCCACAGAGCATGGAACTGCTCCTGATGTATCCGTTGTCATCTGCACCTACAATCGCTGCAATCTTCTCATCCAGGCACTGGAGTCCCTGCAACACCAGGAAACCGCGGACGTCTCGTACGAGATCCTCGTCATAGACAACAACTCAACGGATGAGACACGGGCCATCACGCAAAGCTTCATAGAGGCAGGCCCAGGAAGATTCCGCTACATTTTTGAACCGAAACAGGGATTGTCATATGCGCGCAATGCGGGGATTGCCGCTGCGCGAGCGAAAATTATCGCTTTCACCGACGATGATGTGCGTGTCGCCGGCAACTGGGTGTCCCGCATCAAAGCAGGCTTCACTGCAGAGCCGAGTGTGGACTTCTTGGGCGGCAAGGTCTTGCCTCATTGGGATGAAACACCGCCCGCATGGCTGACTCGGGCGCACTGGACGCCTCTCGCGCTGCTGGACTATGGCGATCAGCCGTTTCATGTTGATGCGAGCCGTCCGATTTCATTAATCGGAGCAAACTGCGCTTTCCGCAAAACGGCCTTCGACCGGGTGGGCCTGTTCCGCGCCGACTTTCAGCGGGTCAAGAACGGCGTGGGCTCGTTGGAAGATCACGAACTGCTGTTGCGACTGTGGCAGGCTGGCCGCAGAGGAATCTATCTACCCGATGTGACGGTTACGGCTGACGTCCAAGCCGACCGCTTGCTGAAAACTTATCATCGCGAATGGCACACCGGACACGGTCGCTTTCATGCCATCTTGCGCTCCGACCTGCTGGAGCGCTCCAGGCTAGGCAAGATTTTGGGCGTCCCTGCGCATCTCTATCGGCGAGCTGGGAGCGACGCCGTGCGATGGATGGTTAACCAGCTAATCGGCCAGCGGGATAGGGCCTTCGGATACGAAGTCCGTATGAGGTTCTTCGCAGGCTTCGCCGGCAGTCGTTGGCGCGAATTCTTTCACTTTCGAAACTCGCAAAAACCAGCGGCGGACAAATAGGTGATCGACCATAAATCTCGCGATCTATTGTTTCGAATCTTGCGCGACTCGATAGAAATGTTTGCCGTAAAAAAATCCGGCCAGCGCCCAAAAACAAAGTTCGCTGGAGAACCTCTCTGACGGATCCTCATTGTCCTTCACGGGGGGTTTGAGAACCTGCAAAGTGGCACGAGCAGCTTCGCCAAACAGGTATCGCGGAACACCCAGAAAATAAGGCACAGGTTTGCGGTGCTGCCGGTCGAGAATCCCGGATGAGATCCCGCGGCGAAGGCACCAGTGGCGGTAATACCGCTTGGTAAGCCTTTTCGGATGGATATAGTGATAAACCACCAGATCCGGCAGGTACAACCCCTTCGCACCTGAGTCGATCAGCCGCAAATACATATCACTGTCTTCGTCAGCCAGGTAGGTATCACCGCGTGGTCCCAAAACCGTGGAGTATGGCATCAACTTTTCAAGCGTGGACCGCCTGATTACTACGTTTCCGCCTGGCAAGGTGGTGTCCGCGCCGTACGGGCGCCGTTCCGGCCCTAAGTTGAAGGCCCCAATCACGCCGGAATATCGGCTAGGCAGCCACGCGGGCGGAGGCGCGCCCCAACGCGGCACGTAAGGACCACCTATAAAATCCAGTTCATCGTCGGCGAAAATTTCATTAATCCGCACGAACCAGGAACGGTCAATTTCCTCATCATCGTCGATCATTCCGATCAATTTACCGGAAGTGGCTGTAATCCCAGTGTTTAGCGCATGCGATTTTCCCGGATTTGGTTCGAAAATGTAATTTAATTGTCCCTCAAATTTGGGTTTGAAGGACTCAACGACCGATGAGGTTTGGTCTCTGGAATTATTGTCGACGACAGTGATCTTCACCTCGAGCCCCTCGGGCACATCAGCCGCGAGAAGACTCTGAAGAGCACGCTCCAGCAAAGAGTGCCGATTGTATGTGGGCACAATAACGTCCAGCTGCATAGTGGACTAGACTAACCTCGACCTTCGGAATGGTTGGATCGCTTCTGCGCAGTGATACTTCCCAGATATGCTCCCGCTTCGCCCTGCAGAAGCTCTCTACCAATGCGTTGAGAACTCCGTCTCCTCTGACACCTCAAGCCGTCGCGTAGATGACAATCATCATCAGCACGGCAGGATCTGCGTTCGGCGATTCTCGAACCCTCGCCAAAGTTCTGCCTCTCGCCCAGCCGCACCAAGCCCGTAGTCGACTTGCTCCTCTTCGCTGAATCAAGCATTACACACGGCTCCCCCTCTGACCCGGGGGATGTTGCCGGTGGAGAACTCCGTCTTCCGATGCACCATTTTGCAGGGGGGAAACTCTCCGAAGTAACTGGTTTGCCGTGCCTTTGGACGATTCCACGTAAGATACAATATTACAATAGAGGGTTCCCCCCATTGTTTACGCCCTTGATTTGATCACCATATACAGTTTTGATGGTCCGGCCTCTTACCCACTATGGCGACGACAGAATTAATAATAAAACCGCGTAAAGGATGGCAGCCCATTGACTTCCGAGAGGCCTTCCTCTACCGGGAGCTTCTCGCATTTCTGGTTTGGCGGGACATCAAGATTCGGTACCGTCAAACCCTGTTAGGGGGACTGTGGAGCGTGCTCCAGCCATTGCTGGGCACGCTGATTTTCGTACTGGTCTTTAATCGTTGGGCAGGTGTCCACAGCGACGGGCCTCCCTATGCCCTGTTTGCATTCGCCGGGTTGGCGCCCTGGACCTTCTTCTCCAACTCTGTCTCCAACTCGAGCAATAGCCTGATCGCGAGCCAGCAATTAGTTTCGCGCGTTTATTTCCCGCGCATTTTCATTCCCTTAGGAACGGTAGGAGCGTTTCTGCTGGATCTGGCCCTGAGCCTACTAGTTCTCGGCTGCATGATGATTTACTACCGCTGGCCGCTTTCCGCCAAGGTTCTGCTGCTCCCCATATTTGTTATGGGCACGCTCATGGCTGCCTCAGGGATCGGATTTGCGTTCTCCGCCTTGAACGTTCTGTTCCGTGACATCAAGTATGTAGTGCCATTCCTCATCCAGATGGGACTGTTCGTCACGCCAGTCATTTATCCCGTGCGCTACATTCCTTCACGCTGGCAAGCACTGTTTGGACTGAACCCCATGGCGGGCATGGTATTGGGATTTCGCTACTGCCTGCTCGGAAGTCCCGTTTATTGGCCTCTTGTTCTGACATCGCTGCTGGTGTGCATGATTTGTTTTCTGGTTGGACTGATGCTTTTCCGGCGGATCGAGCGTCTCTTTGCGGACGTAATTTAAATGTCAAACGTGATTGAAGTCCGGAATCTGTCGAAGCAATATCGGATCGGAGGCATGAAGGCCCGGAACGAGACCTTTCGGGAGTTTCTCGTCAAAACACTGAAACGTCCACTGCGAGCCTTTTCCAAGAGCGAGAATTCGGGCGGCGATCAGTCTTTCTGGGCGTTACGCGATATAAATTTTGACATCACCGAAGGCGAAGTGGTCGGCATTATCGGCCGCAATGGCGCCGGCAAGAGTACGCTTTTAAAAATCATTTCTCGCATTACTGATCCGACCGACGGTTATATCAAAGTGCGCGGCCGCCTGGCCAGCCTGCTCGAGGTTGGCACCGGGTTCCATCCTGAACTTACGGGGCGGGAAAACATCTTCTTGAATGGCGCGATCCTCGGTATGTCTCGCGCAGAAATACTTTCAAAATTCGATGAGATCGTAGCTTTTTCAGAAATCGAACGATTCCTGGACACACCCGTAAAGCGCTACTCCAGCGGGATGTATATCCGGCTGGCATTCTCAGTAGCGGCTCATTTGAATCCGGAAATTTTAGTCGTCGACGAAGTACTGGCCGTGGGCGATATGGCCTTCCAAAAAAAATGCCTGGGCAAAATGAACGACGTCAGCCGCAGCGGCCGTACCATACTTTTTGTCTCCCACAATATTTCTGCGATCGAACATCTGTGCAAGCGCGGCATCGTGCTCACGCAGGGCCAGTTGGCATTTTCAGGGACTGCCAAAGACGCGGTTCACTACTACATGCATACAGCCATGGGCGACGGTGACACTGGCACGTCCGGCAACTTTGTTGACCTGAGTCAGGCGCCCGGCCGATGGGCCCAACGTCGTCCGCTGCTGCGCCAGTTGCAGTTCTGTCCAGAAGGCGGCAAGTCACTCAAAGCGGGTGTGCGTATCGGAGCGCCGCTCACGATTCGCGTGCACTTTATCCTGCCAGCCCCGACTTCCAGCTTTGATATCGGTTTGGGATTCGACAACCTTCTTGGCCAGAGAGTCTTCACTGCGCATACCTCTTTTGAACCTGTCCGCGGGCATGACCAGGTTACCGGACCTCAGGTTATCGAGTGCGAGATTCCCAGCCTGACATTAGTTCCTGGAGAATATGTACTGCGTGTGTGGATGGATATCGGGCAGTCTGAAGTAGATAAGATCGACAATGCAGCGCGCTTCGAAGTCATCCCCTCTGACTATTACGGTACGGGCAAGTCGCCATGGAATGGAGTCTTCGTCCTGAAGCATCGCTGGTCGCTCGTTGACCCAAAAGTGAATTCGGCATACGCCGCCTCGGACCCGCTTCCCGCTGTCGAACCGCCTTTGAGCTAGGAATTACACGCGATCAGCAAGGAGTCGCGGTCCCTCTGAGAACGTGATAACTGGCGGAGAGAGAAAGCCTCTTCCATGAAGAGGATGCGGTCGTTTTCGGCAGCAAAGCGTCCGCACGCCGTTGGACCAGACACATGCGCTGTATCTGTCGCCACCCTTGCCCTCAAAGACTGAAAAACTGGCCACAAACAAGTCGGTACCCTCTTTCTGGTGGACTACATCGAGCCACTCTTTCTGTTTGCCATTGTCAACAGCCTCACGTCGGCGCTTGAGTGCCACCAACGCATTTCGAGCATTGGGATTCTCTGGCGTGTGTGGAACACGATAATTGCGACCCTCCGAATCTTGAAAGGTCAGACGAACACAAGATGACAAGGCGAATTGGCTCGTCCCTCCCAAGTATCGATGAGACCAATCGAGATGTTTTCAACAGTCGTCTCGCTTCAGCAAACCTTCGAAATCGTTCGCCAAACCGTCGCGCATTTGCAGGCGGGCTCGCGAGAGTCTAGTCTTGACGTTCGCTTCTGAAAGGCCAAGGATCTGGGCGGTTTCTGTGATACTCAGATGGTTCACATCTCGCAAAATCAGTATCGTGCGGTATTTCTCGGGGAGAGACGCCAGAGTTGCGATCAACGCGTCACGAAGCTCTTGTCGTTCCAAAGTTTGTGAAGGAATTTCTCGCCAATCCGCGAAATCTTTTGGGATGTAGTCGCCTTCCTCGTTTTCCTGTCCTTGCTCAATCGATTCGTATAAGTGCCGCCGATCCTTGCGCAGCTTCATCTTCGCTTCATTGATCGCGATTTGGATGAGCCATGTGCTGAACTTGGCCTCCTGACGGAATCTCCCCAGAGCCCTAAAAGCCTTTAACACCGCCTCTTGCGCAACCTCTTCGGCGTCAGCTTCATTTTTGAGGATTCCGACGGCGGCGAGAAACACTGCGCGCTCGTAGGGCCGGACCAATTCGTAGAACGCTTCCGTGTCACCGGCCTGCACCCGTCGAATGAGAGACTGCTCGAACGCATTCCCCTGCACCGGCAGGCTTGTCTGCGTATCGTTTTGGACCGTCGGGCTGCTGAACAAAATCATGCTTTCAGCCAATGCGCTCGTCATAGGTTCTCTCCTTCACCTGCTGACTGATGAATTGGGAACAATTGAGCTGAGCGACCTTCTGCTTCGCCAAGTCTCTGAGCAGGGCGATGCCCTGCGAATCCACAAACCAGACTTTCTCGAGATCGAGGCTCACCGCTTTGCTGCTGGCCAAAGCCGCATCGCTCAGGTGCCGAAGTTCCTCGACCCAGGGGCCCACAAGCTTGCCTTCCAACTGAAAACTGGTTGCATCGCTCGACTGACTCGTCACTGAAATCTTGAGCACCGCTTGTGTTCCTCCAAAAGACGCCCTGACTAAAGCACTCGCTGTGCCAATCACAGTGTGGGAGCTGCGAAACCTAACTGCATGAATTGCAGCGGGTTGGCAATACAGAATGGGGAACCCGGACGCCGAACGTCACGATGGTTCGTGGTTTGGCGACTCCAGGGTTTCGTGGCCACGAAATTTCGTGGGGAGGGGAGCCGGGTTCGCAGCAGGACATTGGCAGCTTTGAGAAGAGCGCTTCGAATCTATTGGGAAAACGGTCTAGGAGGATGGGGGAAAAGTCTCTGGAGACACAGAAAGCGAACCTCAGCGCTAAAGCGCGGACACATTTTCAACGATTTTAACGGCACAACTGAAGTTGTGCCCTTCCCAAAACCTGCCCGACGGGGAGTTTTTCCGCAGACTGCTAGGAGGATTGGGAGGAAGGTGAGACCTTCATCGAATTTCGATCGATACCCAACTTCTTCATCCGGCTTCGAAGGGTGTTCGGGTGCAGGTCAAGGACTCTGGCCGCACCATTGGCACCTTCAATAACCCACTTGGTCCTGGTCAGAACCTCGAGAATGTGTTGCTTCTCGACTTGCTCCAGCGAATGCGGTTCGCCATTCGCAGGCTGGCCGGATGTGGTCACGATATCGTCGTCGATCGCCGCGTCGGCGGACAACGGAAGTAGATCTCGGCCCAGCCGCAGGACCGATCCTCGCGAGAGCACTACTGCCCGTTCGATTACGTTCTGCAACTCCCGGATATTTCCGGGCCAGTCGTACCGGCTAAGAACATCCATCGTGTCCTGCGCCACGCCGGTAATTTGCTTGCCCAGTTGCCGGGAGTAGCGCTCGACAAAGAAAGAGGTGAGCAGCGGAATGTCGGACCGTCGTTGGCGCAGGGGCGGCAGGATCATCGGCAGAACGTTCAATCGGTAGTACAAATCGGCACGGAACCGACCTTCCTGGATGGCTTTGTCCAAGTCGCGATTGCTGGCCGCAATAATGCGAACGTTGACGCGCATTGTCTTGCTGCTGCCGAGCGGTTCAAACTCATGCTCCTGCAAAACCCGCAATAACTTGACCTGCGTGTCCAGGGGTAGCTCGCTGATCTCGTCGAGGAACAGGGTGCCGCCGTCCGCCAGTTCGAAGCGACCCACGCGACGCTCTAGCGCTCCCGTGAACGCGCCTTTCATATGGCCGAATAGCTCGCTCTCGACCAGGCCGGTTGGAATCGCTCCACAGTTTAGCTTCACCAGCGGGCGATGTTTTCGTTTGCTGTTGCTATGGATGGCGCGGGCAATCAGCTCTTTGCCACAACCGGTCTCGCCCATAATCAGGACGGTCGAGTCGGTGGGTGCCACGGTTTCGACGTTGCGCAGCACGTCCAAGAGGACGCGGCTGTTGCCGACAATCTCCTCGAAATTGTGCTCTTTGCTGATTTCCTCCTGCAGGTAGACGTTCTCTTCCTGCAGGCGCGCCTTGAGGGTAGCTATCTCTTCATAGGCCTGCATGTTCGCGACTGACATTGCGATCTGGTTGGCTACTTCCTGAAAAAAGAGCAGGTCGTCGTGCTTATATGCACCCAGCGTCCGGCTGCCAAAGCCCATAACTCCAATCGTGTTTCCGCGCACTATGAGAGGAACAGCGCAATGGGCCATGATGCCTGCCGCGTAGAGTCCCTGCTCCACCGTGTACTGCCGCTCGACCTCCAGATTGTTTCGTAGAACCGGTTGGGTGAAGTCCCAGCGGTGACCCGATTGTCGGCCTTCGCAATCGATCAACTGTCCAATCGACAAGTCCTCAGGACGAAAGGCACCCTCCAGCGCAAAAATGCGCAAATCCCGTACTTCCGGGTCGTAGATGGCAAGACCCGCACAATCAAAGGTCGTGACTTCCTGCAAGACTTTACAAATTGACGAGAGAAGATCTTCGCGCCGTAAACTGGTAATGATCGTGTTCGTAATATCGAGCAGGGTGCGATTCTTCTGCTCAAGTTTCTGGACGCGGACCAAGGCCGCGTGCAAATCCGCCTCGGCCTTTTGCCGCTTCAGTTCAGCGGCAGCTCTCGCGGCGAAGATTTTGACCAGGTCGATGGCGTGGGGATCGCGCTCCATCGGCTTATCGTCAAGGATGGCGATGTGGCCGATGACGCGACTTTCGCTATCCAGCATCGGGACGCCGAGATAGCTCCGCGCTCCCCAATCCACCAGTCCGGTGTCGAGCGGGAAGAGAGCCTGCAGGTCATCTTTGTAATGACAGACTTCGCCGTTCAGCACCTTCATACACGGAGTATCGGCGATATCAAATTCGAACAGGTCGCCAAAGCTATCTCCGGTCCAGACTGCCAGAACCTTTGCACGCTTCTGGTCGGCGCAATCCGTGATAAACGCGTATCGCGTCCCAAGCGCCGAGGCCATGTGGCGTACCAGCGTCGGGAAGAAATCTTTCCCGGTGGCCGATGCGGTACCGATCACAATTGACTTGAAACGCTCTTCTTCAAGGTGCCGATCGGTGACATCACGCACCAATCCCACAACGCCGATGATCGTGCCGTCCACCGCACGATGCGGTGCGAAAACGCCGGACTCCCACACGTCCCGCTCACCCGCCGCATGCTTCGACACCAGGAAGTCGCGAACCTCGACGGTCTCGCCCGCCAGCGCTCTCTTCAAAGCATCTTCAATGCCGCTGGTTCGTAGTCTCGGGAAGACTTCCGCCGCGACGCGGCCCAGAACTTCATCCGCACTCTTGCCAGTCATCCGCTCCATGAACGGATTGAAGAGCTGGTAGCGCAGTTCGGTGTCATACAAGATGATTCCCTGTGCGGCGCCCATGATGACGGCCTGGGTGACTTCGGCCGCGGCTTGAGCAGACATTTGGTTATTCTTGGTGCGGATGCGAGCCATCACCTGGTTGACGATGGGGTCGACGGCGTTGCCGGGCAGGGTAAACGAATCGTTTTCGGTCACAAACTGGATGGTCTTGCGAGTGCTGTCCAGAATAACCTGGCAGGTCTTGCACTCATGCAGATGTTCTTCGAGACGCGCTCGCAATTGCTGGTCGGCTGACTCGTCCAGATACTCCCCAAATTCGGCAAGGAATTCGGCGCAGCTAAGCATCGTTCCCTTCCCGGTCGCGCGCAAAGTGAGGGGCAAGCCTCTCGCGCAGCATCAATCTTCCGCGCAGCACGCGCGCCTTGAGCGCCGGCACGCCGATATCAAGCGCTGCGGCCGCTTCTTCACTCGATAACTGGCTTATGTCGCGCAAGATCAGCGCTACCCGATATTTTTCCGGTAATCGCAAAACTCCGTCGCGCACCAACTCGTTCCGTTGCGCGGCAGTGCAGATCTGTTCGGGGTCGTCGGCCCACTGCTGAACCTGCCGCGGTCGAAAGTCTTCATCTTCCTCGACGGCTCCCAGAGGCTCGGTGTGTTTACGATGCCGCAGCATCTCAGTTCCCGTGTTAATCGCGATGCTGATGAGCCAAGTGGAAAACTTCGCCCGCCCTTCAAACCGCGCGATGTTCTCAAACGCCTTCAGGAACACATCCTGCGTAGCATCTCGCGCGTCGTCGAGGTCCCCTACTATTCCGGCTACGGTTCCAAAGACGCGACCCGAATGACGCCTGACCAGTTCTTCGAAAACATCCGCGTTGCCGTCCTGGACTTGTTTGACAAGGTCGGCGTCCGGGTCGGGAGTGCGAATTTCGTCTGAAGTAGGACGGGCTTCCGTCGTTGAGGGATACAAATCTTTTGGAGTGAAAATTCGGGCGGGTGGAAAGTCAGGGGTTACACCAAGGCCAAACTGCAAAGTATTGAGAAAATTGGCAAAAGCGGCGACGGCGATGGCTTCGGCAATTTGTGGTTTGGTGAATCCATGGCTTTCGACGGTGTTGGCCTGGAAACAAGCCTCAGCGCGATGGCGAGTGCTATTCAACTTGCTCACTTCCGCGAGCAGCGCCCTATCGGCGCGGGGGATCGACGCTGAGCGAAGGTCGTTTACGATCGCGTCCGACTCCTCGAAGGCGACGCCTAGCCCATCGAGTATCTGGCGCTGTAAGGCGACACCGTAGGTGTTCAGGTTCGAGGCTGAAACGGCGAGCATCACCATTTCCTTCTGGACGCGGCTGAGCGGCTCCTCCGAAAGCACAATCTGGTTAAGAAAACCGACCTCAGCAGTGACGAGAGCAGGGAGGAGCATCTGTGCCCGGAACACTTTGGGGATAAAGCCGAGTTGATCGCGCAAGATGCGCAAAGGGCTCGAAGTCTGGCGGCGGCTGCGATTTCAAGTAAGGTCCGGCAGGCGGCTCCCAGCTGTCTGGAGGAGATGGCATTTCGATGTGGGGAGCCTCTGAACGCGGACACTCGGGATCGCTGGAGGGTTGGATGGCCGTCGCCAGAACACACAGCATCTGGCCCAGGGCTGTCGTGGCGACAGCTTCCAGAATTGCCTGTTCATGGAATCCGGCGCGCATTAAAGCTTCAATATCCCTGGCAGAAAAGCAGAGACCGTAGCTGGCCAGCTGTGCAGCGAAATCGAGGAGCGAGCGCGACTCTGGGTCGTCAGGTGGAATGGCTTGAGCATGCAGTGCCCAGCAATATTCATTGCCTCGAGCACTCGCTACGGCGGAGAGCAGCACTTCCTTCTGTCGCCGCGTTAGTCTGCCCTCGGCAAGCAAAATTGCGGCGAGCAGGCGGGCTTCGGCTGAAATGAGGTGCGGCTCGGCCCCTTGAGCCCGAAACAATTCCGGAACGAAGCCGTAGACGCTCACCAGCTCGCGCTCTACTTCGGCCAAATTCTTGTTTATTGGCGCCCCAGGCATAGACAGTGCCATTCAGGTTATCTCAGAAGCCGCTATCCAGTCGCCGCCTTCAGAATCGGCAGAGTCTTTCCACTTCGACCAAACGCAACAGCTCGAGACACGTTTTTTGGGTCATTGCTCTATAATCCGGTCACTGTTTCGCTTGGGGTGAAACGTGGCTTACCTGCGAAATCTCCCGTTCGACGAAAAAGACTTTCCCGCTTTCGCTGCGATGCGGGAACAACTGGGCTTTTTGCCCAATTTCTACGTTGCCCAGACTTCCCGGCCCGATCTGATTGAAGCTCAGGTTGCGCTCATGGGGACCATTTTGCTGAAGGACGGCGGCCTTGCACGGAGGCAGAAAGAGTACATCTTCCTGGTCGCGTCGGCGGCGAACTTGAGCACCTATTGCGTGACCGCGCACTGCGAGATGGTTCGGATGCTCAAGATCGAAGGGCCGGACCCGGAGCAGATTGCGATTGATCATGTCCATGCCAAGATTCCGATGGCCGACAAGGCGCTGCTGAACTTTTGCGCCAAGTTCAACAAGCAGCCGTCCAAGACCACGGCGAACGACATCGAGACATTGCGAACCTACGGCTTTACCGAACAACAGATTCTCGAGGCCATCGTGATCGTTGGCTTCGCACAGTTTGCCAACACCGTCGCTTTCGGACTGGGCACGGTGCCCGACTTCCACAACGCAAAGATCAAAGCCGCTCTAGGCGAAGGCGAGGGTGCGGGCGTCTCTCAAGAGGCTCCCGCGGCCACTCAACCCTGACACCGGTCTAGGGGCGAATCCCCGGAATATTCAGGCGGATTCGATAGAGTCCGGTTTTCGCGCACAGATAGAGCGTCTTGCCATCGTCATCGCCCCAGGCGAAGTTATGCGGATGCTCGGGACCGGCAATCGTTCCCAGGTGTTTTCCTTTCGGAGAGATGATCCACAAACCGCCGGGACCTGAGACGTAGAGGTTGCCCTTCTGATCGACCTTCATGCCGTCGAGAGCGTCTTCACCTTCTGCGGACGTCATATCGAAGAAGACTCTGCCGTTCGACAGCGTTCCGTCCGGATTCACCTCGTAGCGCATGATGATCTTTTTCTTCTCGTCCCAGTTGTCGACGTAGAAGAACTTCTCGTCGGGCGAGAATGCTAGACCGTTCGGGCCGCTGAGTTCTTTTGTCAGCAGTTGGATGTTTTTGCCGTCTGGCGATACGCGGAAGACCCCGCTGTAGGGAAGCTCCTTGCGTGGATCGTCGAAGAACTTCGGGAGTCCGAACGGCGGATCGGTGAAATAGAGGGCACCATCCGATTTGTAGACGAGATCGTTAGGGCTGTTGAGCCGTTTGCCTTCGTAGTGGTCGGCCAACACCGTAAGCTGTCCGTTCTTCTCCATGCGGACCACGCGGTGGTTACCGTGCTGGTTGATGGTAAGGCGGCGCTGCTGATCGAGCGTGAGGCCGTTGGAGCCGGGCTGGCCGTATTCGCCGATGTCCATGCCACGGTAGCCGGACTTCGTCATGAAGATGGAGAGTTGGCCATCCTGCGTCCAGCGGTAGATCAAGTTGTTGTTGGGGTCGCTAAACAGCAAATAGCCATCGGTGTCTTCCGTGCGTGGCACCCAGATTGGCCCTTCAGTGAAGAGAAATCCGCCCGCCAGCTTTTCGATCTTTGCATCCTGCGGAACGATTTCATCGAGTGCAGGATCCTTTCGGGTGATCTGTGCTGCCGTCTCACTGATGGCAGCCTTCGGCGATTTGTAGAAGTCGAGGGTAGCTGACTTAATCCAGATGAAATTCTGTGGGCTGTAGGAGATTGGGCCGTTAATACCAAAGACCGCCAGCTGAATGCGCTGGCCGGGCTGCGCATTTCTGGTGAGGATCACACGATTGGGCGCGTTGAATCCTTTGATTACCGGTCCGCCTGCCTGACCCAACACTCGAGGCATCTTGCCGTTCACCCAGACTTCGGCATAGTCGTCGATCACGATCTCGAACGCGACCGTGGAACCAGCCGTGCTAAAGCCGCCGACTCTCTCCGGGATCGTGACGTTGATTCTGTACCAGTTGAAACAGACTTTTGCGGTAGAACGGCGCTGATCCAGGGTCGGGGCGTCGATGGCCTCCCACTGAGAGTCGTCGAAGTCGGCAACTCCCGCGTGCGGCTCGTAGTCGTAGGTCTTGCTTTGAGCGCCGCTCGGTTTCAAGTCTGGCCCTACGCTTCGGGAATCGGCATCTACGATCTTCACATCGTGATAGCGCCATTGACCTCTGACGAGGTCCACGCCTTCGCGCGAAGCCAGGTCCACCACGGCATCCGGGCGCCCAAATGGTGGGTCCTGGATTGACTGCCCCACCGCCTGAAGGACTCCGAGCGCCAGGATCCCCGTCACAAGTGCAGCAATCGTGTTCAGCCACCGATCGTTCTTTAATTGGTTTTTCACTGGTGTCTCGCTTAGCGAACTTTCACGACGTAATAGAGAAACGGATCGGTCACGGTGAGGAACTGGTGCGGAACCCCATGCGGCACGATGACAACGTCGCCCTTGGCGATTTCCCTTGTCTCGCCGTTGCGGATGCTGCTCCCGCGAAGTTCGTCAGGGGCAGTGGTCTTGGCGTCAATGGCTTCGCCGCCCGTGACGAAGGAGGCCGACCCCTGCAGCACGTAAATCACATCGGCATCCTTGGTGTGAATCTCGGCCTGGCCCGGTTTTTCGCGACGACTGGCGTGGATCATGTAGTTACGTCCATCGCTACCGTCGAATAGCACCGCTCCCTTAGAGAAAGCTTCGTCAACCTTGCTTTTGCCCCAGTAGGACACCGCTGGCGCTGGATCGTTGCCTGCGTTCGTCGTCGATTCGAATGCCTTCGACCCGGCAATCGCCAGCTGCTCGTCCTGGTCAGCACTGGCGGCGCCGCTCACCCCGACCCCACCGACAATCTGGTTGTCGACCATGATCGGAATTCCCCCGATGAGAGGTGTAAAGTTCTCCAAGGCTGTCATCACCGTGCGACCCTTGCCGTTGGAGTTGATCAGTTCTTCGAAGAAACGTGTCGGCTTCTTGAACATCACAGCTGTCTTTGCTTTGCCAATCGAAATGTTGGCGCCGGCGGAGAATGTTCCGTCGAGACGTTCGAGAGCCATCAGGTTGCCGCCGTCGTCCACAACGGCGATGACACCGCCAGGTGCGCGAAGTTTCATCGCCTCATTCTTGGCCGCGGCAATCACCTGCTCCGCGCCCTGCAGGGTAAGGGTTTTCTTGTCGGCGGTCTGGCTGTTTGCCACCGCTAGCAGTGCGACCGTAAGGCCGACATATTGGGCCAATCTCTTGTGACAATTCATCTCATTTGCCTCTTCGTTTGAAGTTGTTGGGAAGAGCGCGGCGCCGGGTTCGAGCCGCTTGCGCCCTTCGGTTGAGTTACTTCACGGGTGAGCTAAAGCTGGCTTCGCCCAGATTGGCCTCCGCCCACGCGCACCAGATGATGACTTTGGAAACGTTCTTCACGTAGCCGGGAAGCACGATCTCCTTCTGATACTTGTCGCCGATCAGGGCCTTCTTCTTAAGCTTGTCGAGCAGATAAACCTGACCGTCGGAGTCCACGACCTGCCAATGCGGATCCGGAGTGTCGGGCACGACGAAGTCGTCCGAGAGAGTAAGCACGCTCTGGCCATCGCGCGTGCTGTGGGTCACGTGGCCCTTATTGGCTTTTGGACCCTGGAATTGGCCGGAGGTGTGTGCGTCTTGCGCGACTGCAGAGACGGCGAGGAACATGGTCGTCGCCAACAGTGCGCGGAGTAGAAACTTCATTGCTTGACTCCTGTTCATTTCTTTTCCTCGTGCATGAAGATTGATTTCGTGAGTCAGCGCGCGAGGCGATGAATCGTTAACGATTCGCGAACCCCTTGATTGAGCTCATGGTGCCGTCTCGTTCTGCTCACGTGGCAGTGGGATTCAGAAGTGATGCGAAGGTTTCAGCGGTTTGAGGCGAGAGTCTTTCTAATCCTGAGACGTCACCTTTCAGCAACTCGTTCATCTGATGGGTTGGTGCGTTTCTTGCTTCCCACGCCAACCATCACTGCGCTGACGTGCTTCAAAGTCCGAAGGGAGTTGTGCGGTTACATAGAGGAAGATCTACCTCTTCGACTCAAGTTGGAGATAAGCGATCACCTTGAGACATGTGATGGTTGCCGTGCGCTTCATAGTGACCTCAACACGACGGTGCGGCTATTGGGCGACGAGAGCATTTTGTTATTGCCCGCAGGCTTCAGCCAGCGACTCCGTGAACGCCTTCTGTCACTCAGCTGAGTTCATCAAAACTTCACGCCCGTTGTCACTTCCCTTCAGGCTCGGAATCACACGGCCAGATTCCATGAACCGCACCGAGCACAACCTGTTGACGCAAACGCCGAAGCTGGCGATCAGCGAGACACCGACGCGAGTCGAAATGTCTCGACCGCCCAAACTGGGCGCGTTGGCTTCATTGAAGGCACATTGGCCGGAATATCTTATGGAAGCTGCCCTGCTCGGTGCGTTCATGGTCTCGGCGTGTCTGTTTGGCGCGCTCTATGAGTTTCCGCAGTCCCCGGTTCATCAAGCGATCGGATCAGGCTTCTTGCGGCGTTTGTTGATGGGGATGTCGATGGGGCTGACCGCGATCACCATCATTTATTCGCCCTGGGGTAAGCAATCAGGGGCACACATCAATCCGTCAGTGACCCTCACATTCTTTCGTTTGGGCAAGGTCAAGCCCTGGGACGCACTCTTCTATATAGTCGCGCAATTTTCTGGCGCCATACTCGGGGTTTATCTTGTGGCGCAGGTTTTCGGGCGTCAGGTCTCAGATCCGGCGGTGCGCTACGTCGTCACGACTCCCGGCATGAACGGAGCAGGCGTGGCGCTGCTCGCCGAATTCATTATTGCCACCGGGATGATGTCGGCCGTGCTGCACTTCTCGAATCACCATCGCCTCTCCGCCTACACGGGACTGTTCGCCGGCCTTCTGGTCGCCACCTACATTACCCTCGAAGCGCCGTTTTCAGGGATGAGTATGAACCCGGCACGTTCCGTGGGCTCTGCCGTTCCCGCAATGATTTGGGACGGACTTTGGATCTATTTGACGGCGCCCCCGCTCGGCATGCTCTTCGCCGCCGAATTTTATCTCTGGCGTAAAGGCCGGCAGTCCGTAAAGTGCTGCAAGCTTCACCATGACAATGACAAGCGCTGCATTTTCTGTGGAGCCAATGGAGGATTCGCATCATGACCGACAATCGCTACGACGTAATTATCATCGGCACGGGCGCAGGTGGCGGGACGCTCGCCTATCATCTCGCACCGTCTGGAAAACGGATCCTGATTCTTGAGCGTGGCGACTACGTTCCCCGCGAGAAAGCGAATTGGGATCCACAGCTCGTGAACGTGGACGCCCACTACAACACCAAAGAATCCTGGCTCGACAAAGATGGCAAGGAACTGCATCCCCACACCAACTACTACGTGGGCGGCAACACCAAGTTCTACGGTGCCGCTCTGTTCCGCCTGCGCAAAGAAGATTTCGGCGAACTGCGCCACCACGGTGGTATCTCTCCGGCTTGGCCCATTAGCTACGACGACCTGGAACCGTACTACACGCAGGCTGAGAATCTCTATCAGGTGCATGGAAACCGCGGAGAAGATCCGACCGAACCTGCGGCCAGTTCCCCCTATCCCTGGCCCGCCGTCAGCCATGAGCCGCGGATTCAGCAGCTGTCCGATGACTTCGCCCGTTCGGGACTGAAGCCCTTTCATGTGCCAGTCGGCGTCATGCTCGACGAGAAGAATCCACACAAGAGCCGCTGTATCCGCTGCAATACCTGCGATGGATTCTCCTGCCTGGTGGGCGCCAAGTCCGACGCGCAAGTGATGTGCGTTGATGAGGCAATCAAACACTCCAACGTTACCCTTCTGACAAACTCGCTGGTGAAGCGGTTGGAAACAGACTCGTCAGGCCGTGAAGTGAAGAGTGTGATTGTGGAGCGCAACGGGAGCGTGGAGACCTATTCTGCGGACGTGGTTGTTGTCTCGTGTGGTGCGATCAACTCGGCCGCGTTGCTCTTGCGCTCCGCCAATGACAAGCATCCACGCGGACTTGCCAACAGTTCCGACATCGTGGGTCGTCACTACATGGGACACACCAATTCGGTGATGATGGCCATCTCAAAATGTCCCAACCCTACGATTTTTCAAAAAACGCTGGCCGTCAATGACTTCTACTTCGGATCGAAAGACTTCGAGTACCCCATGGGGCACATTTCGTTCGTCGGCAAACTGGACGCCATCACTCTAAAGGCAGGGGCGCCGGCTATCGCTCCGAATTTCACGCTGGAGCTGATGGCGAAACACTCGCTGGACTTCTGGCTGACGTCCGAGGATCTTCCCGATCCGAACAACCGCGTCACCCTCGGCCGTGACGGCAAGATTGTTCTCACCTACACGCCCAACAATCTGGAGGCACACGAAAGGCTGCAGGGCAAATTGAAGCAGGCCATGAAGCAGACGAACTGCCCGATCCACGGCCAAGAGTGTCATCAAGGGCTGTTCGGGCGGAACCTGTACGTCGGGCAGCGGATTCCACTTGCCGGTGTCGCCCACCAGAACGGAACGATTCGCTCTGGGCACGATCCTAAGACCTCAGTCCTGGATGCGAACTGCAAGGCCCATGACGTCGACAACCTTTACGTTGTGGACGGGAGCTTCTTCCCTTCTAGCTCGGCCGTCAATCCGGCGCTCACCATCATGGCCAACGCACTTCGAGTGGGCGACCACTTGATGAAACGGATGGGAGTGTCTGAGACGACCTACGAACAGAATCGGCAGCACGACCCCGAACTTGCAGTGAGCAATTAATCGAGCCATGAAGCTACTCTTTCAACCAAATCCCCTTCACCAGAGTGGGTTGGCAGTCTGGGTATTGTCGCTGGTTCTGGCTGTTCCCCAGCTCTTCACCCAGCACGCTCTGGCCCAACAGCGGCCCGCTCAGGTTGAGGGCGTAGACGCAATCGGAATCACGGTCTCAGACATGGATCGGGCGGTGGATTTCTATTCCAAGGTCCTCGCGTTCGAAAAGGTGTCGGACACCGAAGTCGCCGGTGAGAGTTACGAGCATCTGGAAGGTGTGTTCGGATTGCGGATGCGCGTGGTACGAATGAAGCTGGGCGACGAATTTATCGAACTCACGGAATATTTGGCGCCAAAAGGGCGTCCGATCCCGGTTGACTCGCGAAGCAACGATCGCTGGTTCCAGCACATTGCGGTCATCGTCAGCGACATGGATAAGGCCTATGCCCGGTTGCGCGAGAACAAGGTTGAACATGCTTCTTCAGGGCCCCAGCGGCTTCCGGACTGGAACAAGAACGCAGCGGGCATCTCGGCCTTCTACTTCAAAGATCCGGACGGGCATCCGGTTGAGGTGCTGCAGTTTCCTCCGGACAAGGGCCTGAAGAAGTGGCACCGCCCCACGGACCAACTCTTTCTGGGTATTGACCATACCGCGATCGTCGTGTGGGACACCGACGCCAGCGTTAAGTTTTACCGCGACCTGCTGGGCATGCACGTCGCCGGAGAGAGCGAGAACTACGGGACCGAGCAGGAGCATCTGAACAATGTGTTCGGAGCCCATTTGCGCATCACCGCGTTGCGCGGGGCAAGCGGACCAGGAATTGAGTTGCTGGAGTATCTCGCACCCCGCAATGGCCGAGCTTTTCCTTCGGACGAGCAGGCAAATGACGTCGTTCACCGACAGACAGTTCTGGTAAGCCGAGGCGCCGACAACGCAGCTAGTCAACTACGTAACAGCAGGGTGAACTTTGTGTCTTCTGGTGTAGTTGTGAATCAAACCGGACAGTTGGGATTCAAGAAAGCTCTCTTGGTACGCGACCCCGACGGCCACGCTATCGAAATAGAAGAGAAGTAGGAGGAATTGTGAGCGAAAGCAACGTCCAATCTGCATTATCGACCATCGATTGGCACTTGGATTTTGTCTGCGATAAGTCCTCCAGATTATTGGTCCCTGATCCAAGCATCGACGATCCGGTGAACGATACCGGGCTCAGCGCCGGGCGTGGTGATTTGCAGCTCGCAGATGAGTTTGCTTGTTTGGTCAGGCTGATTTGCGATGGAAGCGGAGAGTTCTAATGACGCAGGAAGAGATCCGACTGTCGGAATCCGGCGTGCGCCGGAAGCACTGGAAACGCTGGGGGCCCTATCTCAGCGAGCGCGCTTGGGGCACAGTGCGAGAGGACTACAGCCCTTATGGCAGCGCTTGGGAATACCTCTCCCATGACCAGGCCCGATCTCGAGCGTACCGCTGGAACGAAGACGGTCTGGCCGGTATCAGCGACCGGAAGCAGAACATTTGTTTTGCCCTGGCCCTATGGAACGAACGCGACCCCATCCTGAAAGAGCGGATTTTCGGCTTAACGGGCAACGAGGGCAATCACGGCGAAGACGTCAAGGAGTACTACTTCTATCTTGACTCGACTCCAACGCACTCGTACATGAAGTATCTCTACAAGTATCCCCAGGCGGAATTTCCCTATGGTCAACTGGTGGAAGAGAACCGGCGACGTGGAAAGGACCAGCCGGAGTTCGAACTGCTGGACACGGGGGTGTTCAACGACGATCGCTATTTCGATGTTTCTGTCGAATATGCTAAGGCCGATACCGAAGACATCCTGATTAAGATCGCGGTCGCGAACCGCGGGCTGGAGGTGGCCAATCTTCGCCTGCTGCCGACGGTATGGTTCCGCAATACATGGTCATGGGGAGGGCGCGAGCGGCGGGCCGAACTGCACCAGTCACGAACGGCACCGAATCCGGTGATCGAGCTGAATCATGATCGGCCGGGCAACCGCTGGCTGCACTGCGAAGGTTCTCCGGAACTGCTCTTCACCGAGAACGAGACCAACGTCCGCCGCTTGTTTGGCGGCCCGAACCGCACGCCCTATGTCAAAGACGGAATTAACGACTATGTCGTGCACGGCGATGCGGACGCGGTTAATCCGGAACATACCGGCACCAAAGCCGCAGCCCACTACACGCTCACGGTTGGTGCGGGGGAGACCGTTGTCGTGCGCTTGCGACTGGCCGACTCTGACTTCAAAGGCAAAGGCGCATTTGCCAGCTTCGATAAGACTTTCGCTCTCCGCCAACAGGAAGCTGACGAGTTTTACGCGACAGTAATTCCGCAGGATCTTTCGTCGGACGCGAAAAACGTCATGCGTCAGGGTTTTGCAGGCATGTTGTGGTCTAAGCAGTTCTATCACTATGTGATCAAGGACTGGCTACAAGGCGATCCCGGCAATCCTCCTCCACCCTCAGAGCGCAAGAAAGGTCGCAATCACGAATGGACTCACTTGTATAACGCGGACGTGATCTCCATGCCCGACAAGTGGGAATATCCGTGGTATGCGGCCTGGGATCTGGCATTTCACTGCATCCCTCTCGCGCTCGTCGATTCCGACTTCGCGAAAGAGCAGCTCACGCTTATGCTTCGCGAATGGTATATGCACCCGAACGGACAGATTCCCGCCTATGAATGGGCGTTTGGTGACGTCAATCCTCCGGTGCATGCATGGGCCGCGTGGCGCGTTTACAAAATCGACAAGAAGCGCAAGGGAAAAGGCGATCGCGCATTCCTGCAGCGCGTCTTCCACAAGCTGATGCTGAACTTCACCTGGTGGGTGAACCGCAAGGACGCGGAAGGGATGAACATCTTCCAGGGCGGGTTCTTGGGCCTGGACAACATCGGCGTGTTCGATCGCAGCGCCCCACTGCCTACCGGTGGTTATATCGAGCAATCAGACGGCACAAGTTGGATGGCGATGTACACGCTCAATCTGCTGGCCATCGCACTGGAGTTGGCGAAAGAAGAACCGTGTTACGAAGACGTGGCCAGCAAGTTCTGGGAACACTTCATCTACATCGCCAACGCGATGAGCCACCGCGGCCACGACAGCATGGGGCTGTGGAACGAAGAAGATGGCTTCTTCTACGACGTGCTGAAACTGCCCGACGGCAAGCAGTTCCCCATGAAGATCCGCTCCATGGTAGGGCTGATTCCACTATTCGCGGTGGAAACGCTGGAATCGGATGTTCTCGATAAGCTGCCAGATTTCAAACGACGCATGGAGTGGTTCATCGACAACCGGCCTGATCTCACCAAGAACTTGGCCTGCATGCGCACCGAAGGCGTCGGCGAGCGGAGACTATTGTCAATCGCCGACGCCGATCAACTCCGAAACATCCTGAAGTTCATGTTGGACGAGAGCGAGTTTCTTTCGCCGTACGGCATTCGCGCCTTGTCACAATTTCACCGTGACAATCCTTACAAGCTCACGGCGAACGATATGGAACACCGCGTCGACTACGAACCGGGCGAGTCGTCTACCGGGCTATTCGGCGGCAACTCCAATTGGCGCGGCCCCATTTGGTTCCCGGTGAACTACCTTCTGGTCGAGTCACTGCAGAAGTTCCACCACTACCTCGGCGACAACTTCAGGGTTGAGTTCCCGACCGGCTCAGGAAAAACGATGACCCTTTGGGAAGTGGCAGGAGAATTGTCGCGCCGCATGACAAACATATTCCTTCAGGATGAGGGCGGCCGCCGACCGGTTTTTGGAAATCTCGAAAAGTTCCAGACCGACCCACACTGGCGCGACTTGGTCCTGTTTCACGAATATTTCCACGGCGACTCCGGGGCGGGAGTCGGCGCGAGCCACCAAACCGGATGGACCGGTATTGTCACCAAGTTGATGCAACAGAGCGGAGAGTCCCGCGAACGCAGGAAGGCCGAATCAGCGCTGGCTGAGGTCGCCGCGGACTGAATTTCATGAGGAGAAATGGAAATGAAAGCGATTAGTGTATTTCCGGGAAAGCCTAATAGCGTTCACGTAGCCGACTTGCCAAAGCCTTCGCTGGATCAAATTTCGGATGGGCGTGGGGTGCTTGTTAAGGTCCTCCGGGTTGGAGTGGATGGCACTGACAAGGAGATCAATGCTGCGGAATACGGCGCGGCGCCTCCGGGATATGACTTTCTGGTGATCGGCCACGAGGGATTTGGCCAGGTGGAAGCGGTCGGACCGAATGTCACCGAACTAAAGCCCGGTGATTATGTCGTTGCCACCGTGCGGCGTCCGGGCAAGAGCATTTATGACCTGATCGGCACCAATGACATGACGACGGATGACACCTACTACGAGCGGGGCATCAACCTGCGCCATGGATATCTGACGGAATACTACGTCGATGACGTTGAGTTCATCGTGAAGGTGCCCAAGGGCCTCAAGCACGTCGGCGTCCTGTTGGAGCCTACGACTGTCGTCGAGAAAGGCATCCATCAGGCATATGAGATTCAACGCCGGCTTAAAGTGTGGCGTCCGCGGAAGGCTGCGGTCATGGGAGCTGGCACCATCGGACTGCTGGCGACGCTCGTTCTGCGCCTCAAGGGGCTGGACGTCACGACGTTCGGCCGAACCGACAAGCCGTATCTGAATTCAAATCTGATCGAAGAACTCGGTGCGAGATACTTTTCTACAAAGGATGTGGCCATCACCGATGCGGCCAAGGAATACGGCCCGTTCGACCTCATCTTCGAAGGAACTGGCAACTCTGGTGTGGTTTTCGACAGTATGCAGGCTCTTGGCAAGAACGGTGTGCTGGTACTCGCCAGCGTCACAGGTGGCGACAAAATGATCCAGATCCCTGCAGACCGGATCAATCTCGAATTTGTTCTCGGCAACAAAGTGATGGTCGGAACCGTGAACGCCAATCGGGAGTACTTCGAGATGGGCGTGCGCGACATGGCGCAGGCTGAAGCGGAATATCCCGGCTGGCTCAGCAAACTTCTTACCGATCCGGTCAAAGGCCTGGAGAACTACAGCGAACTGTTCCAGAAACTCACGTCACCGAACGGGGCCATCAAGGTATATTGCGAAGTGGCCTAGGACTAAAGCACTCGATTACAGTCAGGGCATGCCAAGGCATGCCCTTATCTTTTTGTCACTTCCGCGACTGAACTGCGTCTTACCGAGGGAAGAGACAATGCAAGGAGACGGCGATTCATGATTCAGTTCGATAAACAAACCTGTGGCAACCTGGACGCTGCTCTCCGCCGCGAGTGGCTTGAGACTAATGGGCTAGGCGGTTTTGCTTCGTCGACAATTGTTGGCTTGAATACGCGGCGCTATCACGGTCTGCTGATCGCCGCCACGAAGCCGCCGGTAGGCCGGGTCGTGATGCTTTCCAAGCTGGAAGAGACACTCTTTATCGAAAGCCAGCCTTTTGATCTCTCCGCCAACCGTTATCCCGGCGTCATTCACCCGCAGGGGTTTCGGTATCTTAAGCAGTTCCGCCTTGACCCGTTCCCGATCTTCACCTACGAAATCGAAGGAATTGAGATCGAGAAGACCGTGTTTATGATTCACGGCGAGAACAGCACGGTGGTGCAGTATGAACTGAACAAGAACAATCACCCGGAGCACATCAAGAATCTCCGCCTTGAAATCAGGCCTCTGATCGCCTTCCGCGACTATCACAGTACGACTCACGAAAATGGGGCGATCAACTCTACCGTGGAGCAGAGTCCTGGGTTGGCCACCATTAGTCCTTATCAGGGATTACCCTCGCTGCAGTTGGCGCATAACGCCGTCGAACTGCTGAAAACTGGCGATTGGTATCGGAACTTTGAGTATGACGCGGAGCGCGAGCGCGGGCTTGACTACGCAGAGGACCTTTTCAACCCGTTCGTGTTGCAATTCGACCTGCTGCCTCGCCGCCCAGCGTTAATGATTGCCTCAACCGAACAGCGCGCTGTCGTGCAAACCAATGAACTTCGGGAAGTCGAAATCAAACGCCGCAGGAGCATGACTGCGTCGTCGCCAATCGACGACTCGTTTGCCCGGGACCTGACGAATGCCGCAGACCAGTACATCGTTTCGCGCGGCAACCAGAAAACGGTCATCGCCGGTTATCACTGGTTCAGCGATTGGGGACGCGACACCATGATCGCCCTTCCCGGTCTTACCTTGCCGACTGGCAAGCACGAAGTCGCGCGGAGCATCCTGCGCACCTTCGCGCGGCACGTGGACCAGGGCATGTTGCCCAACCGATTTCCCGACGCCGGCGAGTTGCCTGAATACAACACGGTCGACGCGACGCTCTGGTTCTTTGAAGCCGCTCGTGCCTATCTTGCTTACACCGCAGATCTGGCCTTTGTCCGGAACGAGCTTTATCCCGTTTTCACCGACATCATCTCCTGGCACGTACGTGGCACTCGCTACGGAATCAAGGTGGATCCCAGTGGTCTGCTCCCTTCGGGTGAGCAGGGTGTTCAGCTCACGTGGATGGACGCCAAAGTCGGCGATTGGGTCGTGACGCCACGCCGCGGCAAGCCCGTCGAAATCCAGGCGCTCTGGTACAACGCTCTATGCATCATGGCAGACCTGGCAAATAGATTCGGCGACGAAGTGTGCCAGAAGCGTTACCGAAACATGGCAACAGTCGCGAGTCGGAGTTTCAATCGCCTCTTCTGGAACGAGAACACCGGCTGCCTGTATGACGTCACCAATGGCGCGCCGCCGGACGCCTCGATCCGACCGAACCAGATTCTTGCCGTGAGCTTGACACACAGCATGTTGTCGCCCGAACGCGCGAAGAGGGTAGTCGAAAAAGTCCAAGAACATCTGCTGACTCCGTATGGTCTGCGCAGTCTGGCGCCCACCGATCCGCAGTATCGCGGCCGATACACAGGTGGCCCATGGGAGCGAGACGGTGCTTATCACCAGGGAACGGTGTGGCCATGGCTGATGGGCCCGTTCCTTACCGCATATATCCAGGTAAATGGAGACAGTGACGCCGCGCGACTCCAAGCTGCGGAGTGGCTGGCTCCACTGAAGGCGCACCTCGCAGATGCTGGGCTGGGACACATCTCGGAGATCTTCGATGGCGACGCACCTCACCGGCCGTGTGGTTGCGTGGCACAAGCCTGGAGCGTGGCGGAAGTCCTGCGGGCCTATATAGAAGATGTGAGGGGCGTTCGTCCGGCGGCGCCCATCGAGGCCCAGCAGACGTCAGTTGCTGTGCAGACGAACGATCCGCAGCGCAGGCCGAACGGCAGATACGCGGACTCTCCAAAAGCCGTCCCATTGGACCGCTAGTATCCACGTTCTCTCGCCGGGAGACGAAAACGATGCCGAGATTGTCGAACTCGTCCATGACTTGGAGAAAGTGCTTGACGCTTCTCGCGACTCGGTCGAACGCAGCAACGAGCACCCCAGAGAACTTCTTATGCCGTGCATCAGCGATGAGGGCATCCAGCCCCGGACGTCTCGCTCTTTTCCCTGAGATTCCGTCGTCTCGATACTCCTGAAGGACCTCCAAGCCACGCTGCGCAGCAAGCTCACGCAGATCGTAAAGCTGTGACTCGACGTGTTGGTCGGCGGTGCGAACGCGGACATAAATGGCTGCTTTTGAGCGACTCGATTGCATTCTGTCCATAGGACATATTATCTAGATACTTGCCGCCAGATATCAACAGTATTATGTCCTTAGGGCATATTACGATATAATGGCGGGATGGCGTGGAAAACGATGCGGGTCGCTGTTTGCGACGTTTGCGGGCATCGGTGGATACCGGAAACAGAGAACCCGCCGAACTGCCCGTCGAAGAAGTGCCGCTCGACCCTGTGGGACAAAGGAGGGGTTGACGGCAGGACACGAGAGGCGCGAGTCAAGGCAGGACGCAGCCGCAGGACAACAGGGAAAGAAGATAGGTGAGGTTGGAAGACGCAGTGGAGGCTGTGGTAGTCCATGCAGGTGCGGCTAGGGCTACCGATTTCATAATTGCTGTTGGGTTGTCGTGGATTTCTTCTTCCGTGTCGGCTTCTTCCTGACTTTCTTCGTAAGACATTCTTCAACCGCCACATCGCTTCCGAGATGCCACAGGATTTGGTCGATCACTGTCATGTAGTTTGCATACTGATTTCTTGCGTCTGCCTCGGTGATCGTGCTCGCTTGTGCCACATTGCCGAAGATCGCACCGAATTCCTTGGCAACAAACTTGTCAATAGGATCGTAGAGATGCGAAAAACACACTTCGCGCAAACTGAGGAAAGCGCAAAATGGATTGAGTAGTAGCATCTTGACGCTGATCGTCTCCGCCTTCGGCTTGGCAATAGGTCGGCACCCACGAAGCAGTTCAAGCTCATGCTCGATGCGCTTCGCCGTGGCGTCGGATCGGTTGTCTACGGCTAGTGTTTCCCAAGTCGAACCGTAACGCAGGACGTAAGTGGTATCGGCTGGATAGGGTTTGTTGCGCTTGACTGGTTTTTATCGCCGTGTGCCGTGCTCACGCACGTACAGGCTGACCTTGATGTGCTTCATCGGTAAAAGCCTTTCTTCTGGCTAATACCGACTTGGCAGGGAAGATCAGCGAAACTGTAGCCGAAAACGTAGCCGCCGATTTTGCTGCTTTAAGTCCTTCAGAATAAGTATGGCGGAGAGAGTGGGATTCGATTTCCGCCATTTCCTGCAGGTCTCGGCGAAGACTAGACATAGCGATAATAGCCTGTGTTTATACGGCCTTCAAGCCATTTTTAACTTCGGGCCTGTTGCCTGCGGCGACTGCCAACGACCTCCATTGACCATGAGAACGGTATCACTGGTATCACTTTCCGGGGGTAAGGAGAACGCGGGTCTTTCCTGCATAATCGTCTTTGTTGCTAGTTTCACCCAATAATGCAGCGACGCCGCAGGCGTACTGCCGGATATGACTTCTTATCTCGGTTTTTGCCAATGGAAAGGGCGAGCAGGAAACGGTGTGGCGATTTGCAAGGCTATCGGAGGGGGCTTAGGCCGCTACCGGCTTTGATTCAATTGTGTTCTCCGAGACGTCGCGGCTTACGAAGAAGTGCACAGCCGGCGTGATGATGAGTGAAAGAACCATGGAAATCACAACTCCTCCGATCACCGCGATCGCGAGCGGCTGTAGCATCTGCGACCCGGCGCCTATGGCAAAAGATAGCGGCAACATTCCTGCCAAGGTCGCCAGGGCCGTCATCACAATGGGCCTCAGTCGTCGTCGACTGGCTTGAAGTATAGCGTCTTCAGCGGAGAATCCTAGATCGCGAAACTTCTGATCGGCATCGAGCAACAAAATCCCGTTCTTTGCCACGATTCCAATCACCATGATCATTCCCATGAACGAGGAAATGTTGAAGGTGGTTTGAGTGATGAGCAATGCAATAAAAACACCGGATGTGGAGAGGAGAGCGGAGGCCAAAATCGCGAGAGGTGCTGCGAAAGAGCCGAACTCAAAAAGCAGCACACCGAAGACCAGCACAATCGCAAGAACCATGACGAAAACCAAATCGCGGAAGGATTTCTGTTGCTCGTGATAGGTTCCGCCATACTCGACTCGGACCGCCGCCGGCAGGTGCAGTTTTGCAATTTCCTTTTGAACTTCGGAAATCCCCGTACCAAGATCCGTACCCTCAAGGCGGGCGGTAATCGCAACCTGACGCTGCAGGTTTTCGCGCCGAATTTCCGTTTGACCCGGAACCGAAACGACCTCAGCCAATGCGCCAAGCGTTGCAGTATGGCCGGTGCTGCTTGTAAGAAGAGAATTTCGCATAGCGTCGATAGACGCCCGGCTTCTAGCTGGGAAACGCACCCGCAAGGTGTAGGCTCGGTCGTTGTTGATTATGGGCGAGGGCGCAGGTTCTCCCTCGATCATAGCGGCAGCATCGAGAGCAACCTCTTCTGGCGTGAATCCCGCGCGGGCTGCGACGCTCGGGTTGATCTGGAACGTAACGGCGGGACCGCTGATAGTGTTGTCGATGCCGTTGAGGACGTCCACGACACCTTTGATCTTGGAAATTGAATCGGCCACTTTCGGAGCCCAATCGGCGAGCACGGAGGGATCTTGGGCATAGAGCTTTATCTGAACGGGTTCTGGCGCGCTGGTCAGATCGCCGATCATGTCCTGTAGCTTCTGCACGAACTCCACGTCCAGAGCAGGTTCCTCTGCCTTGATCTTTCCACGGAGTTCCTCAATCACCTCGTCGACTCCTCGCTTGCGCTTGTCCTTGAGCTTTACCGAAATGTCACCGGTGTTGGCCTCGGTGACGGCCGCAAGCCCCAATTGCATGCCGGTGCGCCGAGACGTGCCTTCGACTTCGGGCGTCTCGCGCAGAATGTCTTCTACATGCGAAATGGCGCGGTTGGTTTCCGCGAGCGAACTGCCCGCCGGCATGATGTAGTCCAGAACGAATGATCCTTCATCCATTTCGGGGAGCAAATCCGAACCCAAGAAGTGATAGCACCCATACGAGAGAGCGACCAAGATGAGGCTCAGAAAAGCAAGCTTTCTCGGATGCTGGAGTGCGCGCCGCAGCCATTTCTCATGAAAGTTCACGCCCTTAAGAAAGAAGCCGCTCACCGAGGCATCTTCTGCAGCCAGAAGACGCTTGATGTCTTCGTCTTCATCACCTTCGGGCGATGCCGAAATGTCTTCATTGGTCTGCTTCTTACGTATAAAGAACTGGCTCAGAGTTGGCGTCCAGGTAAGAGCAAGGATCAAGGAGGTGAACAGCGACACCGCCATCGTGATGGCCAGCGCTCGAAAGAACGTGCCCGTCACGCCAGTGATCGAGATCAGCGGGAGGAAGACAACAACTGGCGTGATGGTCGAACCAATCAGGGGTTTGGTGATTTCACGCAACGCACTTTGGATGGCTTGCAAGCGGCCCTGTCCGGCATCGCGATGCAGCACAATATTCTCAACAACAACGATCGCATCATCGATGACCAAACCGACGGCTGCAGCCAGCCCCCCCAGCGTCATCAGATTGAAACTTTGTCCCAGCACTTTTAAGGCAATGAACGTGACAGAAACCGTGACTGGAATTACCAGTCCCGCCACGATCGAGGTGCCCCAATCTCGCAGGAAAACAACCAGAATGATGGAAGCGAGGATCAGCCCGAGCAGGATGGCATCTCGAACGCTGCTGATGGACTGATTCACAATCAGCGACTGGTCGTAAAAAGGCTGAATGCTGATGCCCTTGGGTAACGTCTGGCGAATCTTGTCAATTTCGGTATGGACCTCATTTGCGACCTGGACGGTGTTGCTGTTGGGCTGACGGTTGATGTTGATAAGCAACGACGGTTTTCCATTTGCCGTAACGACCGTGTAGACAGGTTTGACCGCGGGCATGACGGTCGCAACATCGCCTATACGCACGGGAATTCCCGCCTGCGTGGTCTTGACCACAACGGCGGCAATTTGTTCCGGTGTGCGTACCTGCCCGTTAATGAGCCCCAGAACAAGTTGGTGATGTTCTTCCAGCAGTCCAGGAGAATCGATGAGGTTGGTCCGTCGTACCGACTCCAGGATGTCGTTCACCGTCACGCCAGCCACCAACAGTTTCGCGGGGTCGGGGACTATGTGGAACTCAGGTTCTTGCCCGCCCTGGATCAGCACTGTAGAAACGCCGTCCAGGCGGTTCAAGCGAGGCTTGATTTCGTACGTGACCATTTCCCAAAGCTTGGTTTGGTCCAGGTTGTCTGCGCTGAAGCTGTAGCCCATGATCGGAAAACTGGCAAAGGTCAGGCGGTCGGCAGTGACTTTCGCGGTGGATGGAAGCTCGCTTTGTACGCGTGATATCGCCGCATTCACGTATTGCAGCGTCTGGAACATGTCAACGTTCCAATCGAAAAACAGATCGATTTCAGCCGATCCCCGGCTCGTAATCGAGCGCACATTCTGAAGTCCGGGCACGCTGTTGACAGCTTCTTCTAGAGGACGCGTGATCGTGACCATCATCTGGTCGATCGGCATCACACCGTTATCCACGCCGATCAGAACTCGGGGAAAGTTCGTGGCAGGAAACACATCGACCGGGACGGTGAAGGCGAGGTAACAGCCCACCAAGGCGAGCGTGATGATCAGGAAAATGACCGATCGCGCGTGACGCTGGAACCAGTACGGAGACTTCCCGCTGTCGTTTGCTGGTTTAAGGTTTTTCATCGTCTTTCGAGTCGGACTCTTTCCCTGCGGTGGGCTTATCGCCCTCTTTCTCGGGTTCTGCCGGCGCTTCGACAGAAACCTTCGCCTTGTCGGGCAGACCATAGGCCCCGTCGGTCACAACGCGCTGGCCTTCTTTCAGCCCGTCTGTGATCTGGAGTTTGTCGTCTTGACGTATTCCGGCTTTGATTGCCTGTTGATGTGCGTGTTGGTCATCGCCAACCACCATTACGGTTGTAGCGCCATCGGCTCCAGTCAGGACCGCGGAAGCCGGCACCACCAAGGCCTCAGGAATAGCCTCTGAGATCATGGACAGCCGAACGCTCGAACCCGGCTTCATCACTTGTTTAGGATTTTTGGCTTGGACCCACACCTCGACGGTTGTGCTGTTTGGATCCAACGCCGGGCTTACCAGAATCACCTTGCCCTCGACCGGTTGCTCGAGTTCAGGTACGGCGATGTTGGCGCTGTCTCCTACCTTGAGCAACGCTGCATCGCCTTGCGGAATATGAGCCCGCGCAGTCACGCGGGAAATATCCATGACCGTCATCAGCGGCGCGCCAGAGGCGGCCATTTCTCCTGGGTAGAGTGGTCGATCAGTGACCACGCCGTCAATGGGACTGCGAATCTCTGAGTAGCTGAGCTGTGCCTGAGCGCCCTCGAACTTGCCCTTTGCCGAAGAAAGTTGGCCTTGCAGTCCCTTGAGTTCCTGATGTTTGACAACAGCATCGAGAGAGTCGACGTGCCGTTTCGCAAGTTCATACTGAGGCTTCGCCTGAGCAAGCCCGACGGCAGCCTGGTCGAGGTCCTTGCGAGGCAATGCGCCTTGTTTGAACAACTCGAGTCGACTGTCGTAGAGTTTCTGCGCGGCGTCGAGTTGTTCTTTCGCGGACTGAGCATCGCCAGTAGCCTTTTGCAGTTCTTCGGGCAAACTGGCTGAGGTTCCGGTGACATAGGCCGCCTCCGCTTGTTCAAAAGCGCCCTTGTTTTCTTCCTGAGACGCCGCCAAGTCCCGATTTTCGAGGACGGCCAGGAGTTGTCCCTTGTGCACCTTTGCGCCCCGATTTACGTAAAACGTTTTAATCGGCGCGCTGATCTTGGGAACCAGGGCGGCCTGCTGCAAAGGAAACAGCACGGCGTCAGCCGCGATCACTCGCTGGATCGCCGTCTTCTGAACGGTGACGGCCTTCACTGGAACGGCCGCTTCCTCTTCTTTTTCTTTGGAGCACGCTACAAACGAAAAAGCGATCGCGATCGCCAAAACAATTAGAAGTGCACATCGCCGACGGCCGCGGCGGCAAAAGCTGCTGTCGATAGACATTTGTGCGAGCGACGAAAGTGTGTGGTTGATCATCAGCGTCAGAACTTTCCAGTCAGAGTCTGAATGTTGGCGGTCGCGACATGAAATCGCACCAGCCCATCGTTGTAGGCATTGCTGGCTTGTGTCAGCGTATTCTGCGCGTCCACCACTTCCAGCACGGTAGACTCGCCACCCTGGTAGCGAAGGTTGATCAGCCGCAGGCTCTCGGTCGCCAGTTGCAGCGATTGGCTGAGCAGATCCAGTTCGGCGTGCGCGGCTTGTGCTTCCTCATAGAACGCGTGGAGGTTTGCCAGTAGCGTGCGTTGCGCGGCACTCAGTTCGATCGTCGCTTGCCTTTTCTGCAGGTTCGCCTGCTTTACCTTGCTGAAGTTCGCTCCCCAAGACCACAGAGGAACTTGCAACGTCGCGGCAGCTGCGTTTCCCAAGGTGCTGATACCGTCGACCCTGGTGGCGAATCGACTGGCATCGATTCCGTACCAGTAGTCGAGTGAGATGGAGGGCAGAACTCCGCCCCAGGCGCCGGTGACTTCGCGACTGGCCTGGCGTAGCGCGGCTTGCGCGGCACGGAGATCGGGATTGTTTCGCGTGCCTGCGGCAGTGACCTCTTCTAGTGAGGCTAGAGGCTCAAGGTTTGCTAGGTCGTCGGCAACCGTGAAGTTTTCATTGAAGTCCTTAAACAGCAGGACGGCAAGATCCAGACGACTGCTGTTTCGGCCCAACTCAGCTTCTCGAAGGTCGCGTTGTTGTTGTTGAGCCTGCAGTGTGGCCTTGATCACATCAGAGTGCGCCACTTCGCCGCCTTGCTCGAGTTTCTGGCTGATTCCAAGAAATCGCTGCGCTTCCTCACTGGCTCGCTGTGCTGTTTCGTATTTATGCTGAGCGGCCAGGAAGCCATAGAAGGCGCGTGCAACGGTGACCGCCAGTCCTCGCAAGGCGATTTCAGATTTCGCGCGTGCAACCGCCTGGGCGGCAGCGGCGCGGCCGTAGTCCGCAAAAGTCTGCAGCGAAAGGTTCTGATGAAGATTGCCTTGTGCGATGTACTCGTGAACTCCGTTGTTGGCGATGAAAATCTGGTCTTTGCTGCCCCGTGACGTGGGATCAGTGTAGATCGCTGCCATGTTGTAGCTGGCGTTTGGAAGCAGTGCGGCCCGGCTTTGCACGAGGTCTTCATGAGCAAGGCCAAGAGCTGTGAACGCCGCCTGCGTTTCGGGGCTATTCGCTCGAGCTCTCTGCAAAGCATCAGAGAAGGTTATGGGTTGCGGCTGCGCCGCAGATGCAGCGGACTGGGGACTTTCCGGTGCAGAAGACAACTGGATGGTGGTCGCGGGGGAACCGGCCTGAGCATGGGCACCTCCGATTGTCAGGAAGAGGAACGCCGGTACGCTCGCGGCAGCCAAGGCCACGGTTGTCCAATTGTGTTTGTGGAGGTTTCTGAGATTAAACATGCTCGCGGTAATCGGCTGCACACCAGAGTTACCGGACGCACATTAAGTTGCTCTTAAAGAAAGGTGAAATTGCGTTCAGAGTGAAAACCGACAGCGTTCCCTTGTCCGAGAAAGACCGCCGTTCAGGGGAGGGCGGCGGCCTGGGTTGGACTCGCCAGCAGCGCTTTGGCGGAATCCGGCAACTTGTCCGCATTTGCAAGCAGGAGGCTGACCTGCCACGATTGAGTGTCGTTCAAGGAATCTCGAAAACCGGGCATTCCCGTCAACCGGATTCCATGGACAACCTTCCAATAAGTCTCGCCGGGTTCGTCATCTGTGACGCCCTTACCCTGCATAAGTTCGGGGGGCTTGGGGAACATGCCACGGGCGATCGCCGTTGCTGGCTGCGCGGGCAGTCCATGACAAACGGCGCAATGTTCTTTGTACAGTTTGGCGCCCGCCAGATAAGCGGCCTCGTCAGCCTTGATGGGCACTGTCTTTGGCATCTCATGATCCAGCGTTGCGTGCAGAGCCTTCTTGGCCAAGTACTTTTCCATCAGCATGGGAGGGGCATCCGTCGCGACGGGCGCTTTGCCGGACGAGAAGTAGCCAACAACGACGACCAGAACGAGAGCAACTCCGACCACCAAGCCGAGAATAAAGTTTTTCATAGCGCCCTTCGTCGGCGACTTCTCTTAGAGCTTGCGAATCGCCGATCGAGCTTCATCGTTCTCGAGTACGTCCGCTAGAGGCAGCTCAATCATGAAGGTGCTGCCCTTCCCTTCTTTACTGGAAACATGCAATTCGGCGCCATGTGCAGTGCAAATTGCCTTCACAATGGCCAGGCCCAATCCGGCCCCACCCGATTCGCGCGAGCGCGCCTTGTCGGCGCGGTAAAAGCGTTCGAAGACGTGGGGCAAGGCGTAGTCGGGGATTCCGGCGCCGTTGTCTACTACCTCCAGCACCGCAGCATTCGCCCTGCGGAGAACGCGCATCTCGACCTCGCCGCCTTCGTGCGTGTATTTGATGGCGTTGGCAACCAGATTCACAACCACTTGTTGGAGGTGGGAGCGATCTCCCTCGACATAGATCTCACTGTCGACCGCGCTGGTCAGCCGAATTGATTTCTCTTCCGCCAGCAATCTCATTTGTTCAGTTGTCGCAGCCGCCACCTGACCAAGGTCCAGGCGAGTCTTCTGCATCTTGGCTTCGCCTGCATCCAGGCGCGAAATCGCCAGCAGGCTTTCCACGATGTGCGACATACGATGGGTCTCTTCGAGAGCGCTGCCAATCTGGTCGGTGAGTCGCGGGACTGAAGGTGCCCTGCGCGATGCCCTCGAGTTCCAGTTGGAGAATCGTCAAGGGCGTTCGGAGTTCGTGAGAGGCGTCAGCCGAGAAGCGATTGATGTGCTGGAATGCGTCGTCCAGTCGCTCGATCATACGATTCAGCGACACAGACAGTCTTTGCAGTTCATCTCCGGTTTCGATCACGGGCAGCCGCTCGCTCAGATTGGTGGAGGTAATTCCCTCTGCTCTCCGGGTGATCTCATCGACTGGCTGCAAGGATCGCCTCATCAGCCAGTAGCCGCTTCCAACAGCTACGAAAATAATGAAAGGCATGTAGAGCGCGAAGGTCAGCAGCAGCCCGTGCAGCACCAACTCAATCTGCCGATAGGGCGCGCCGCTCTCTACAGTGAACCGGGTACCGTCCGGGGTTGTGAATTCGTTTCCCTCGATCAGCAGATGCGTTCCCTCCATGCGGATCTTGCGCGAGTTTTCCTGATCCGTATTGGGCAAAGGAACCCGGGCTGGATCGAACGACGCATCTTTGGGCGGGCCAGAAACGTACACAATCCCGGCACCCTTCTGGATGACGCGGATGAAGTGACTGTTTATCTCAGGGCGCGTAAGCCTCTTCGATTTCAGTTTCGAGCCAGTTCGCGCGTTTGAAGGGGTGCTGGGAAAGCAGCTGAGTTCCAATGGTTCGAGATTCCGCGGTAAGTGTTCTTTGCAGATTCCAGTAAAGGTAGCGCTCCAACCCAAGATAAACCGATACACCGAAAATCAGCAGTGCGCCCGCGAGCAATGCTGCGTACCAGGCTGTGATGCGAAAGCGAAGCGAACGGGTGTTCAAGATTGCGCTCCGTTACTGATCGTGTAGCCAACCCCGCGGACGGTGCGAATCAGTTTGTGCTCGTAGGGATCATCGACTTTGTTGCGCAAGTGTCGTACATAGACGTCCACGATGTTGGTGATGCCGTCGAAGCTTTGATCCCATACATGTTCGATAATCATCGTTCGCGACAGCACCCTGCCGGCATTCGACATCAGGTATTCGAGCAACGAATATTCCTTGGAGGTCAGTTCGACCCGCTTGCCCGCACGCCTCACCTGTTGCGAAAGTCGATCAAGTTCCAGATCGCCCACGCGCACGACGCTGCTGCGACTCACCGGTCCGCGACGTAACAGCGCCTTGACGCGAACCAGCAACTCCGCGAAGGCAAACGGCTTGGTCAGGTAGTCGTCCGCGCCCGCTTCAAAATTTCCGACTTTGTCAGCGACGGCGTCGCGAGCTGTCAGAATCAGAACAGGGACAGTCGAGTTCTGACTTCGAACGCGACGAAGGACCTGCGTGCCGTCCAACTTGGGCAGCATCAGATCGAGAATAATCAGATCGTACGCGTAGGTGGTTGCCAACTCGAGTCCGGACTGGCCGTCCGCTGCAACGTCGACCGCAAATCGCTCTGCCGTGAGTCCACGTGCGACGAAGCTGGATACCTTGGTTTCGTCTTCGACGAGCAGAATGCGCATAGGTTTTCCCGCAGGATAGTATATTGCCGTTTCTGGATGAATCGTCACGCGAAGCGAGCATGAAAAAGCGTTCAGAAGCCTTGACCTGCGCGGGGCCGATTCAGTCTGAACGAAGTTTCATTTGCACTTCATGGCACCTTAATGTTGCCCGACCAGCATCAGTGTCCCGCCATGACTAGTCGATATCTCGTTGCCGTACTACTCGCTTGCAGCCTTGCGTATTCTCAAACGCCGGCGCCGGACCATTGGATTGCGGTCCGTGCTGGCCGGCTTTTTGACCCCAAAGCTGAGAAACTCGCGACCAACCAGGTTGTAATAATCAAAGGCGACAAGATCGTCGAGGTGGGACCGGCCGATCGAGTAAAAATTCCTGCGGGCGCTGAAGTCATCGATCTGAGCCAGGACACTGTACTACCTGGCTTGATCGACGCACATACGCACGTATTCGGGAACGGCCCGGATCTGGAAGCGCAAATCCTGCGTGACTCCTACCAGTACCGCACGCTGACCGCCTTGGCCAATGCCAACAAGGATCTGATGGTGGGCTTCACGACTCTCCGCGATCTTAAGACGCTGGGCGCAATGTACAGCGATGTGGACTTGCGCAATGCTATTGACCGCGGAATCGTACAGGGACCAAGGATGCAGGTGTCGACGCGTGGAATACAAAGTACCGGCGGCTTTCTGATGAACGGTTACTCCGCCGAGGTGCCGGTGCCGATGGCTTTGCAAGTGGCGGACTCACCATCGGCGGCTCGAGAAGCCGTGCGGGAGCAGATCGCGCACGGGACGGACTGGATCAAGTTGTATGCTACTTACCAATTTCATTTTTCCAAAGACGGCAAAATGGTGATTCCTCCCACCTTTACCGCCGAAGAAGTGGCGGCCATCGTGGACGAGGCTCACAGAAAAGGCCATAAGGTCTCCTGCCACGCCTTCGGCGGAGAAGGTCTACGCAATTGCCTGAATGCCGGCGTCGACTCCATCGAGCACGGCGTGCTTCTTGAGGACAGCGATATAAAAATGATGGTCGAGAAAGGCATTTATCTGCTAGGCACCCTGTATCACTATCAGCTAGACCGCGAACACGACGAGAAGAGGTTTGGTGGACACAGTGTGGCGGAGGTTTCCGAGCGCACGTTTCCTAAGGCGGTGGCAGCAGGCGTCAAGATTGCGTTTGGTTCCGGCGTTGGCCCGTTTCCACATGGCAGCCAAACTAAGGAATTTGGGTACATGGTGAAATTCGGGATGACTCCAGTACAAACGATTCGCGCGGCAACGATGGGGGCTGCGACGCTGATGGGATGGGAGGATCGCATAGGATCACTTGAGCCGGGCAAGTTCGCCGACATGATTGCGGTGACGGGCGATCCGACTGCCGATATCACGGAACTTGAGCGAGTCAAGTTCGTCATGAAGGGCGGTCAGGTATTCAAGAACGAGCTGAAGTGAGCCAGATGAATCGTGAGATTCCAAGACGCGACTTCCTGAGAACGGTCACCGCGGCAGGAGCCACATTCGGGGTCCTGGGAAGCTCGGAGACTGGCTACCGCAAGCGACGCGGCGTCTCAAGCTTGCCCAGAGCCTCCGTTTCCCCAGGTTCAAAAGCTCACCGCGAGCGTAGCGGACTTTGTTGTGAACACCAAGTATTCGGATGTCCCTGCCGAGGCACAGGAGCTAGGCAAGAAGTCGATTCTGGACGGGCTTGGCCTTGCCCTCAGCGGCTCCAAGGCGGAGACGGCGGGCTTGATCGAGCAGTACGTGAAGTCGTTCGGATTTCAGCCTGGCGGCGTCAGTGTCTTAGGGTCCGCAGGCAAGTTACCCCCGCGCTTTGCAGCCTTTGCCAACGGCGTGGCAATCCACGTTGACGACTTCGATGATACCCAGCTCGCAGTGGGCAAGGATCGAGTCTATGGTTTGCTGGTTCACCCAACCGTATGCGTGCTTCCCGCCGCGCTGGCCACGGCGGAACTGCATGGAAAGAGCGGCAAGGAATTGCTTCTAGCCTATCAACTGGGCGTGGAAGTGGAATGCAAGATCGCAGAGGCGATCTCGCCGCGTCACTATCAGGACGGATTTCACTCCACCGGAACGTGCGGCGTTTTTGGGGGCAGCTTCCGCTTGCGCACGCCTGAAAGGCTTCGATGTCGAGAAGACCGTTCGTGCTCTGGCGATTGCAGCTAGCCACTCCGCGGGTTTGCGCGAAAACTTCGGCACGATGATGAAGCCTTTCCAGGCTGGTCATGCAACGGAAAGTGGTGTGGTAGCAGCCGATTTTGCTGCGCTCGGATGGACTGGCGCAGAGCAGATCCTGGAAGCTCAGCGCGGCTTCTTTCACGCATATGGCGGCGGATATGATCCGAACGCAATCGTTGATCGCCTGGGCAAACCTTGGACGTTCCAGAATCCGGGAGTCTCTATAAAGCCCTTCCCCAGTGGCTCCCTGACGCACCCTGGAATGACCGAGCTGTTGCGGCTGGTTCGCGCCAACTCGATCCGTGCCACCGATGTGGCAGCGGCTTGAGGTGGGCACCAGCCGCAATATGCCGAACACCCTGATTCACCATCGGCCGACCAACGGCCTGCAGGCGAAGTTCAGCATGGAGTTCTGCATGGCCATTATTCTTCTGGACGGCAAAGCTGACCTGACGAAATTCACTGACGCGGTGGTAAACCGGCAGGATGTTCAGGAGATGATAGGAAGAGTCCGGTTCTATGCCGATCCCTGAAGCCGAAAAAGCCGGCTTCGACAAGATGACTACGATCCTCAAGATTACGATGAAGGATGGCCGAACGATTACAGGCCGCGCAGACTTCGGCAAAGGAAGTCCCACCAACCCGATGAGCTATGACGAGGTGGCCGAAAAGTTTCAGGGCTGTGCTGCTTTCGCGGAATGGCCCGCCGATAAAGCATCTCGTGTAGTCGATCTAGTTCGCAAGCTTGAAGACGTTTCTGATGTCCGCGCCTTGACGGCACTACTAAGCAAGTAAGAGTTCCGACCAAACGTCGTTATGGGATAGCGAGGAAAATTTGAAGAGCTACAAGATTGCGGTCATCGAAGGGGATGGGATTGGCCGTGAAGTTGTCCCCGAAGGAATTCGGGTGCTCGAAGCGGCTGCGCGGCGGTTTGACCTGTCTTTTTCTTGGACAAACTTCGATTGGAGCTGTGAGACCTACCTGAGCACCGGTCGGATGATGCCTGAAGATGCTCTTCAACAACTACGTCCTTTCGACGCAATTTTTCTGGGAGCGGTTGGGTACCCAGGGGTGCCGGATCACGTGTCTTTGTGGGGCCTGCTGATCCCGATTCGCCGCGCGTTTAAACAGTATGTCAACCTGCGGCCAGTGCGCTTGCTGGAGGGAATCAAGACTCCGCTGGCGAACCGTCGAGCTGGAGAGATCGATTTCTGCATCGTGCGGGAGAATAACGAAGGCGAATATTCTGAGGTCGGTGGGCGCTTGCACCGCAATACCGATCTGGAGATGGCGATTCAGGAAACAGTGTTCACTCGGCAAGGCTGCGACCGGATCATTAAATATGCGTTTGAACTCGCCCAGACCCGGAAGAAGCATGTCACATCGGCGACCAAATCAAACGGCATCGTCTTTACCATGCCCTTCTGGGACGAGCGCTTCGCTGCGGTTGCAAAATCTTATCCCAGAAGTGAAGTCGGACCAGTATCACATTGATATCCTGAGCGCCCATTTCGTGAGTCATCCCGACCGCTTCGACGTCGTGGTGGGATCCAATTTGTTCGGGGATATCTTGTCGGATCTGGGCGCCGCCGTAGTCGGATCGATGGGGCTTGCTCCGTCGGCTAATCTTGAATCCCGGAGCGGGAGTTTCCTTCCATGTTTGAGCCGGTCCATGGCTCAGCTCCAGACATTGCGGGCAAAGGAATAGCCAACCCGGTAGCGCAGATATGGTCGGGCGCAATGATGCTGGAACATCTGGGCGAAAAACAAGCAGCGCACGCAGTCGAACAGGCGATCTTCCGTGTACTCGCACGACGCGATCCTCTGACGCCGGATGTCGGCGGCAAGGCCCGAACGCAGGATATGGGAGAAGCTATCGCGGCTGAGGTGTCAGCGGTTGCAACCGTAGCGTGATGACGGCGCGCAGCCATCAGTCGACGGGAGCGTAGACCAGGATGGCTGCGTCTTGCTTATCGTTCGCGGGCGCCGCAACGTAATAGCGATTGAGTTCCGGTGACCAGAAAGATGTTCCTGCGCCACCGCGTGTTGGAATCCTTCCGACGTGCTCGTAACGGTCTGCGTCTTTCTGCTGGTAGACGTACACAAAGCCGCTCGGCAACTCTCTTCCTCCAGAAACATAGATGCGCTTGCGGACAGCGTCGAAATAAACACCATCCTGGCCCTCGGCAGTGGGGAGGTGCGCAACTTCTTTACCGGATTTCGAATCCATGACAATCAGTTCCGCAGGGTTGCGAGTGCCGATGAACAAGCGCGACGTAGATTCGTCAAATGCAGCATCTCCTGGGCGCTGGCTAGTGATCTGCCACGTGAAAACTGCCTCGTGTTTGCTCGTATCCACCACCTGCAACTGGTTCGCTGCCGAAATAAATACGAAGAGAGTGGTGCCCGATTTATTCAATATAAGCTCTGAGGGGTGGGCGGTGACCTTGATGTCGCCGATGTGTTTGTCGGTCTTCGCGTCAATGATGCCAACTTCCCCATAGCTCTTTCCTGCGTCTTTGCCGCCATAGCCAACATAGACAAGCTTGGAGTTCGGATCGTAGACGATGCGGTTTGGTCCGGGCTCGAGCTGGATAGAAGCGACGGGCTGGAGCGTGTCACCTCGAAGTATTCTGACCATTCCGTCGTCGCCGCTTGCCAGAAATACCTTGTTAAATTCTGGGACAAACAAGACACCTTGTGGTTTCTTGAATCCTGGCAGGCTCCGCAGCCACTTCGCGGATTTCAAGTCAACCACTTCAAATGTGCCATTCTCGAGTCCGGCTACGAACAGGCGCTGGCCCTGTACGTCGACCTCCATGTGATCGAGGCGGCCCTTTACATTGGGGAGAGTGATCGTCTGGACAAGCTTCAGAGGTTGCTTTTTGCCATCCTGGGAGTGCCCCAGGCTCGCGCACAGAGGCAGGCATGATACGACGGCTAGAAGACGGAAAAACGACCTGAACATTTGTCTGCTCAATCTTCCGGCGAGTACACCCACAGCGCAGCACCTTGCTTGGCGGTAGCCGGCACTGCTAAGTACAGGCGATCGCGCTTCTCGTACCACAGGCCGGTACGTGCTCCCACCGTGGTCGGAACTTTCGCGAGCGGCTGGTAATGATCAGGGTCAACTTGCTGGATGACGCTTACGAATCCTTCGCCGCCGGGTGCGTAAATCCGCTTACGGCCGGTGTCGTAATACACATCATCGGAGTCATGCACACAAGGCACGCTGGCAATCATGGAGCCGCTATCGGTGTCGAGAATCACGAGTTGTGCCGGCCTTCGGGTTACCACGAAGAGACGATGATCGGCTTCATCCAGCGCCATCGGGTAATTGGCCTTGCCTGTTTTCAGCGGCCACTCGGTTACTTGGTGAGTTGTCCTGTCGATCTTTACGACTTTCGCTTTGGTCGCGATGTTGGCGTAGATCACTGGCTTTGAACTGGCAATCTGAAATGATTCCGGGTGGGCATCCAGTTTGGCGGCATCCTCGAGGCGAACGCCGCTTACGGCATCGAGAACGGCTATTCCGCCAACGTCGTCTCCGCCATAGGCGACGTAGACTCTCTTTTCCTTCGGATCGTAACGGACGTTGTCAGCATCTTCTGCCGATGGTGACGGTCTTCAGAAGTGTGAAAGATTCACCATCGTAAATTCGTAGCTTTCCATCCGCGCCGTTTGCGACAAAGAGTTTGTTGAGTTCGCCTGCAAAGGCCACACCCTGCGGGTTCGCGGCGCCGGGAATGCTGTGAATGTCGCGACCAGCAAATGTGTCTACGACCTCCACGGTGTTGTTGCCAAGCGCGGCCCCGATGACTCGTTTGCGCTTCGCATCGAACGTGAAATGGTCGATCCTGCCTTCTACATGAGGCAGTGGAATCTCCTGAACCAGCAGCAACGGCGTCCTCTCAGGAGCCTCCGGTTGGCTCTGGCAGGACGTAGGGCATCCCAATGACAGTGCTGCAAGACAGAGAATCCACCGCCTCATATTCCCTCGAATCTACTGCGTCACTGTATAAACGCGTACTTCGGCGATTTGCTTTTCGTGGTGAGGAACGGCCAGGTAGTAGCGGTTCAGTTCGGGCACCAGAATCGCCGTCTTGGCGCGGAATGCCGTGGGTACGTGGCCTACCTGATCGTAGTGATCGGCGTCGCGCTGCTGGAACACATCGATAAAGAGAGTTCCCGCGAAATAGATGCGCTTGCTGGCGGCATCGTACGTCATGTCATCCACCATCGCCGCACCGGGTAAGCTGCTGACGACTTTTCCGGATTCGGTATCCAAAACAACCAGCTTCCCGGGATCGCGGGTGCCGACGAATAACCGGTGATTACCTTCATCAAGTGCGATCGCGGTTGGCTTCTTTGCGTCTCCCAGCGGCCAGGTCGCGAGCAGAGTGCGTTTATCGCGATCGTATACTTGCACCGTGTTGTTGCCGCGAATATCAACGAACATCCGAGGGCCGGATTTTTCGATGGCCATGCCCTCCACATCGTTCGAGTCGACCTTAATCTCGCCCACGACCTTCGCCGCATCCGTATCAACAACGCTGATGTAGGCGTTGGGGATGTGGGCGTCTTTTCCACCATTCACAACGTACAGATACTTCGTCTTCGGATCATAGGAACTGGCATCGGCGCCCTCTTTCAGCTTGATGCTGCCGGATGGCTTGTAAGAGTCGGCATCGTAGATCTTGACTTCTCCCAGGTCTCCATCCACCACGAACAGTTTCTTCGTGTCGGCACGATAGAGCATGGAGTGCGGCGCCTTCAGGTCGTCAATGGAGTGGACCAACTTGTTCGTCTTGAGATCAAAGACGAGGACCTTCGAATTCTCCTCCGCGGTGGCGAACAGACGGTTGCCCGCCACGTCGACCACAAAGTGGTCGAAATCTCCATCGTGAAGTTCCGGTAACGGAATGGAACCCGAGAGAGCGAGGGGCGATTTGTCCTGCGATACTGCCCCAATCGCAAACGTGAGAAACGCTGCCATGACCAACGACGCAAACGATCTTTTCACCTTGACCTCCAGATTTGATTACCGAGAATGCAATGCAAAGAAACAACGATAGATGCAAACGTCATTAAGCGTGATGCACATGAAATAGGCATTAAGCCAAGATTAAAAACAATTCCTGCGATCAATTGCGCCAGGGCTGCCTCGTCGTGATTCGAAGGAACCGTTTTGCTCCAACCGCCAGCATCAGCAAGCCTGACACGAAGAGGCTGGCCACCAGATATAGCAAGCCAGCGGCAAAAGAATGCGTACGACCCGCCAGGTAGCCCATCACCAGCGGGCCTACAAACCCTCCGAGATTCCCGACTGCGTTGATCAATCCAATCGAGGCAGCGGCCGCGGACTCACTCAGGAAAAGAGTCGGTACCGCCCAGAAGCACGGCTGGAACCCGTAGAAAGCTCCGCCAGCCACGACAAACAAAAGAATCGATACGGTCAGGATTGGTACGAAAGATCACCGCGAATGCGAGAGCGATGCCACAGACGAAAACGGGCACGCTGAATGCCATCTGCGCTCGCAAGTTCGGTCGGAATGCCATCCATTCAGTTGTTGCGTGATGAGTGCTGCTACGTAAGGCAACGCGGCGAGCAGCGTCACTTGCAGATCGCTTCTCCCCGATAGATGTTTGAGAATCGTAGGCAGCCAGAACGCTATGCCGTAGCTCCCCGTCATGGCGCAGAAGTAGCAAAGGGTCAGCAGAATTACATCGCGGTGACGAAGGGCTTCCAAAATGCTGTACGAGCGAACGCTTTTTTTGGCCTCCTTCTCCCGCTGCAATTCGGCAGTAATCCAGGATCGCTCATCGGCGGGAAGCCATCGTGCTTTTTCCGGCCAATCCGTGAGGTAAAAAATGGTAATGATTCCGAAAAAGACAGCGGGAATTCCCTCAATGATGAACAGCCAGCGCCAGCCCCTCAGTCCAAGCCATGAGATCCCGAGCAGCAGACCGGCCAGCGGAGATCCGATGATGTATGAAATCGGATTGGCCGCATAAAAGACAGGCAACCGCCTTGGCCCGATCCTGATAGCGGAACCAATGGGTCAGATACACAATGACGCCCGGGAAAAAACCGGCCTCGGCGGCTCCCACAAAAAAGCGCACCAGATAGAATTGGCGCTCGGTGTGAATGAAGGCCATCAAGACCGTGATCATGCCCCAGGTAATCATGATGCGGGCGATCCAACGGCGTGCGCCCCAGCGCTCCACAATCAGTGCCCCGGGAATTTCCAGCAAGAAGTAGCCAAGAAAGAAAATGCCCGCACCAAAACCGATCACGCCTTCGCTGAAGCCCAGATCCCGCGGCATTTGCAGTGCCGCAGCGCCAACGTTCATGCGGTCGATGAATGCAATGACGTAAAGCAGGAATAGAAAGGGAAGAAGCCGCTTCGCGATTCTATGCCTGGCTCTCGTGGCGACTTCGGAGTCGGCAGAGGAGGACGACGCGGGTTGTGGTGGCGCGCTTACGACGCTATCGGGCATAGTCACACGGTCTGCAGCCATCGCGGATACTTAACGAAGTACCAGCGTGCTTATCCGCTTCGGAACTTCGCCAACCGGCACTGTGGCGACTTCCTTCAGAGTCGCGGTATCGATAACCGACACCAAGCGCGCTCCTGAGTCCGAGATGTAGATGAACTTGCTATCCGGCGTAAATGTGATCCATTCAGGCACGGCTCCGATCGGAGCACGTCCGGAGCCGTGCACCTCGGGCAGTTTCGCGTACCCGATCACCTTGAGATCGGGCAGCGAGTATTTGAAAACGGCATTGGCGATGGTGCTGTTCACCCAAAGCGATTTGCCGTCGGGAGCGATGCCGATTCCGTGAGAGGGAGTTCCCCTTCTTCCCTCAGCGATGCCAAATCCAGCGGGCTCATCCGGCAGCTTGATTCTGGCGACTTCCTCATGTTTCGCGAAATCCACTACTGCAAAGCCATTGAACCCTGATAGCTGAACGAAGATGCGGCGCGTCGAACCGTCAGCATCTGCTTTCGAATGCCATGGGCCGAACTGGACGGTCGAACTTAATCTCCCATGCAACCTTTTCGGTTTGGAGGTCAATCACGGTTGCGGCTTTACTCTCGATCGAACCGCTTACTGCAAACTTGCCGTCCGGGGTCACAAACACGTTGTGCACGCTGCCGTTGACGGGAATGCTTTTTGTCCGTTTGCGCGACGCTGTATCAATTACGTCGACCACGCCTGCTTCTGTGCGAATCCCAACCAGCACGCGGGACCCGTCTTTCGTGATGCCGATGTTGTTCGGACGTCCACTGAGCGGAACCCTGTCGAGGATGTCGCCGCTCTTTCGATCCACAATGTCGAGGACGCTCTCTGACTCGTTGCTGATGTAGAGGCGTGTCCCATCAGGTGAAAAGGCGATGCCGTGCGGCAGCGTAATTCCATGGATGACTTGCACAACCTGATTCGTACGAGGGTCAATGACATCGATGGAGTCGCTTGCGCTGTTCGTGACGTACACAAGCGTGGTCGCATCAGGCTGGGGAGAAGAGGGAGCCTGCTTGCTCGAGCCGCGCACCCATGCCGCGATTATCTGCCAGTCGGAGTCGTTCTGAGATTCGAACTGTCGTCCCCCGGAATGAAATGCATCTCCTCCTGCTTCTGGCGCGAGTGGATGCTTCAGAAGCCGGCTTGCCACGGGGTCGCCAACCGTCACTTGATTGAGAACACTTTCGAAGTTCTTTCGGGATTGATCGTCTGTCCAATTCTTACTCCCAGTGGAAAGGGGCTCGAGATGAAACTCTCGAGTCTCGAGAACGTGGCATCCGTAACAGGGGGCGTGCCCCGAACGCTCTTTCAGAAAAATGGGTTCGACTTTCGTTTTAAAGAACTCAAAGTCAAGTTCGTCCGCCGTAGTCGCAGGAGCAGGCGCGCTGGCCGCAGGGTTCGCTGTTGCTACCGTTGCCTGAAGCGCGGCTGTCTGTCCACCTGCGGGACTGGCCAGGGCGCAAGCGGCAGCCAAAAAGCACAGTGAGAGAGCCCTTCTTTCTATCCATGGCATTGCTTACGAACCCTCGATCAGTAATTGCAATTTCGATTGCGTCGTGCGGACCTAAACATCAAATATCGCGGATTCCTCCCGCGAATGATGAAACAGTTTCGAATGATCAGGGGCGCGCAGCAAGGGTCGGAGCTCGCGAACGTCCTTCACATCGTCGAGCTGAAGTACGCGCTCGACTAGCTTTGCGCACACTTTGTCGCCCAACACAGGAGACATCAGCTCGCGCGCCTTGGCGACCACTTCATCACGCGACATCGGGTTCTCGGGAGTTCCGCGTACGTGTTCGACACGCTCGCTGAGCTGCGTCCCATCAGCAAGAGTAAGTTCCACGATGGCGACCCGGACCGGTATCAGCTTCTCGAGTTCTTCATCGGGAACGAGTTGGACTTTCTCGCGCTCACGGAGCACGGCCGGGTCTTGCATGCGAGCTTTATCGTGCGCGGCTCGGAAAGAAACCGTTTTGTCGATGAGCATGACCGCGACCAGGTGCTGCAGGCAAATATCTGGCATATCGCGGTTGTTGACGGTGTAGGCTGCGCTGGTCGCGGCGCGAACCACCACCTTCCGAACCTGGTTCGCCTCAAAAGGATGGCGCTTGCGCAGATTTTCCAGCGCGTCAAGCGGCGCCTGGATAGGTCCCCCGGTTGTCCATTTCTTAAGGGTTGTGACCACTACCCCATAGAGCTCGCCCAGTTGCGCGATCATCCCTGCCGGGTCGGCTTTCGGGTTATACGACTCCACAAAATTGTTGGGTCCAGACAAAACGTCGTTGACGCCAGTCCAGCCCGAGTGGACCACCAGAGCAGCGTTGACTCCGTTTCGAGCTCCCATGGCACCGAACAGGAAGGCCTTTTCGATGTGCTCGGTATCCCGTCGCCAAGCGCCAATGCCTGCGCCCGCCTGTTGCGCGGCATAATCAAGCAGCCATCGCATCTGTTGTGCATTGAGGCTCGCGACGCATCCCGCCGCGGCCGTCGCGCCCATGGTTCCCACCAGGTTGTGGGTTTCCTTCATCCCTGGACCGACGGTCTTCATAGCACGCAGGGCAATGTCGTACCCCAGCGCCACGGCTCGCAGAAAATGCGTCCCGCTGACGCCAAACTGCTCACCCATCGCCAGCGCGGCCGGCACGACCGCGCAGCCAGGATGCGCTCCTCCGGTGGTGAAATCGTCGTCGGTTTCGTCGGAGTGAGCGAGTTCACCATTGGCAAATGCGGCTTCGATTGGCCCACACATGATGTCCGAGGCGACTACTGTCGCAATTTGTTCGCCGCCGTAAGCGCGAGCGAATTGGATCGCCATGCGTCCGGGAGGCAGTTCGGATCCAGAAACCATCGCGGCGATGGTATCGAGGATGTGGTGCTTGGTTTCCAGCACGACATTTTCGGGAAGCGCACGGTTACGGGCTTCGGCCATGAAGGAACTGAGCTTTTCCATGACCGGGCTGACGTCATTTGCTGCGGCCGGCTCGCCAACTGAGGAAACGCGGCAGCAGCGGTAATCCAAGCCGCGTGCTGCAGCCAAGTACGACGCGTGAGACTGGCTGCCAGGCCAGTCTCAGGCTGAGTATTTGGATGGTTCGTTCTTATCCACTTTCACGTATGGGGCCTTGTGCCTGACTAGAAGATCACCTTGATCGCGAATTGAATTTCGCGGGCTGTAGTGGTCGTTCTCGTCAACTGCCCAGCAGTTGACAGCAGTTGTCCCGACGAATCGAAGATGTCGGTATTGGTGGGCGTTGCGGGCGGCGCAAAGTTCGTGTGATTCAGGATGTTGAAGGCTTCTGCGCGAAATTGGAGGTTGAATCTTTCCGAAATGCTCTTGATGTAGTTGTTCTTGAACACCGAAAAGTCCATTTCCGTCACACCCGGACCATTAATAATGTTGCGTCCGGCGTTGCCGCGCAGGTTGAAGCACGATGGAAACGGTTGGTCCTTCGTGCAGTACTGATTATAGAAAGCTTGGTCGGCGCGGTCGGTACGGCGAAGCAGTTCGTCTTAATGTAGTTGTTGGGATTTCCAGGGTTGGTAAGCGTGTTGCATCCCGGACCCACCCAGGCGATTGGGAAACGCCCAATCGTCGCCGCTTTGCGTGAGGGCCGGATCATCTCCCGTTCCCCACGTGGGTGTGACTGGTACCCCGTCGCTCGCAGTGAAGATAAGGCCCAGTTCCCATCCGCCCAATGCATGCTGCGCTACCCACGATTCGGATTTGGGTTTCGGAAGCTCCCATGTCCCGTTGATCACGAGCGTTCTACCGACGTTGAAGTCGGAGAGAGCACGGCTCAGTCTGGGGTCAAACCAGTGCAGACTTGAAATCGAGTTGCCGAACGAGTCTCCTGCCACCGTCGCTGAACTGGTATCCATACTCTTGCCCCAAGTGAACGTGCCCTGCACTTGGAAGCCATGGCTCATGCGCTTTGCCAGCTGCGTTTCCAGAGCGTTGAAATAGGAATGTCCGTCGTAAAACATTCCGCGAATGGAGCCGAAATTGTCATTGAGGATGGCGCATCAACCGGCCAGACATAGCCGGACGGGGTCTAGAGTCGGAAGGGCGAGATTGGCGTCGTCCACGCGGAACGGTTGGTGGATACCGCGCGATCCTACGTAGGCGACCATCGCCGCCAGGGTCGGGCGTCAACTGCTGCTGGACATTCAGGTTCCACTGCATGACATAGTTGCGCTTGGGATTCGGTTCAACATAGGTCGTGCGCAACCGGTTGGCCGGGAAACTACTGTTTCCGCCCAACGAGAAGAAGGGAGCCGAGCACCCACAGAATCCAAACGGATCCTTTATCACCGTGTACTGGAAAAAAGGTGACGCCTGGTTGGTCAGCAGTATGAACTGGTAAAGGAGCGGCAAAACGTCGAACATGCCGATTCCACCACGAATTGCTGTTTTGCCATTGCTGAAGGGGTCCCAAGCGAACCCGACGCGCGGTTCGAAGTTTCTCAAGGTCGGGTTATTGAAAAAGGGATTGCCGAGGTGCGGCGCCGCATCTGTGAGATTGCGCAAGTTTGCCAGTTTGCCGCTGGTTTCTGTGGGCACCGTCGACATTTCATAGCGCAGTCCCAGATTGAGCGTGAGGTTTGAGCGCACGCGCCAGTCGTCCTGCAGATAAGCGCCAAAGATCGTCTGCCGCAGATTGCGCGGCGAGAGAGTACTGTGAATTCCTCCTTGAAACTTGCTTGGATTGTTTTGGAGAAAATCACTCAGCGACCCGAAATTCCAGATTCCGTTTGGGTCGGTGTCGGCAACCTGGTTTAGCATAAGCCGTTCCACGGCAACGCCAAAACGAATGGCGTGCTTGCCCGTGGCTAAAAAGGCGTCGTCGTAAAGTTGACCCGTGTTCCAGTGGTAGTAGTAGGTCGGACTGCCTCCCACTCCTCCCGTAAAGTCTGTGAGCCCCGAGACCAGAACCTGTGCTGCCGCCCTGCCGGGGAATGAACCCAGCTCGGTTTTGGTGGCGTCTGGATTGATCGCGGTGGAGTTTTGATTATTGTTAACGGCTTCGTGGTTCCACCCGAGGCGTACGGAATTCACAAGGCTCGGAGCTGAAGCTATGAGTCTCCTCCATCGCCAGGATCTGCCTGGAGGTTTTCGTCAAGATACAAAACATTGTTCGTGCCGTCGGGAGACGAATACGGCGTCCGATCAAACAAGTATGTGCCGAACAGCGTATCGTGTTCGGAGAAAGTGTGGTCGATTCGGGTCGTGAAGAAATTTTCGTTTACGATCTGTTGCCCAGCGAAGTTGTAGATGCCGATGTCACCGGCACTGTTGTCCAGAATGCCGCCGTTTGGCAGGTGGTAGAAAGTCAGGTAGGCCGCGGCACTGGGATCGACCGTAATCTGGGTGGTGGTGCATGGATTTGGGGTGTTTGTCGGATCCGAACACAGCAGGCCATTTCTCGCATTGTCAGACGGCACAAACGTTTTCGAGGTTATCCCCTTCGACTGCCGAATCCCTTCGTAATCCGCGAAGAAGAATGTTTTGCTCTTGAAAATTGGCCCGCCCAGCGATCCGCCAAACTGGTTGCGTTTGAATGGAGGAATTTTGCCCGCGTCGAAGAAATTTCTGGCGTCCAGAGCGCTGTTTCGCAGGAACTCATAGGCGCTGCCGTGGATCTGGTTCGTGCCGGAGCGGGTGATGGCATTGACGACGCCTCCGGAAGTCTTGCCATACTCCGCGGAGTAGTTGCTGGTTAGAACGGAAAATTCCTGAATGGCATCTACACCCAGGCTGCCGCCGAGAACGCTGCCTGGCGATCCGTTTGCATAGTCGTTCACGCTCACGCCGTCCAGGCGATAGTTGTTCTGCTGCGGGCGAGCGCCCGAGATCGTTAACTGTTGCCCGAATCCGCGATTGCCACGATCGGTGCCCGCTGAGAAATCGGGCTGGGTATGAATCGTATCGACACCCGGCTGGAGTGCCGCCAGATCAGTCCAACTGCGTCCATTCAGCGGGAGCTCACGAACAGTAGTCGCATTGACCACGGCGCCGATGTCTGACGTGGTGAGTTGCACATCGGGAGGTTCTGTCTGCACTAGAACGGTCTCAATCGCTGCGCCGACCTGCATGGTCAAATCCAGGGTCGCCGCTTGTCCAACGCGTGAGCGCGATACCTTTCCTCACATCCGTCTTGAATCCGGCAGCGCTGAAGGTTACCTCGTAGCTGCCAGCCAGCAAGTTGGGCATCGTGTAGAAGCCATCTGCGTTTGTGGTGACGCTGCGGCTGATACTGGTGGCAGTGTTCGTGACCACGATGCGAGCGTTGGCAATGAGTCGGCCGGTCGTGTCTACCACTGTGCCTGAAATCGTTGCGCCCGTTACTTGGGCTTCAAGGGTGACGTGAGTTGTGCAGACAATGAGTGTTAACATCAGAAAACTTGCAGCAATTGTTTTCAGATTCGAGGCACTAATCATGTGAGACGCCCCCTGTGAGCGGACAGAGCTTAACTCAGCGTTAACAATTCAAAACACATTAATTTCCATTCATGAATTGAGAGATCCATGAATTTTCGTTCATTAAACTTCGCGCGCATTGTTGATCATCGTCCTCAGTGCGAGGCGGCGAGTGCGTTCAGACCTATGTGTCGCGCCTTAACATCAATTTGGCTTCTGCGGAATATCTCGATGGCGCGTGCTGCGACTTAAAGGGCGGCGTGATTCTGACTTGAACGATCGGAATCGATATCAAGTTTCGCCAGCAGAGCGCCGGCCAATCCACAGGCGCTCGCGACGGAGAGCCACAATCCAGGAACTGCTCGATTGCCAGTGATGTGAATCAAATAAGTACTGAGCGCCGGCGTAAATCCGCCGAACACGGCGGTTGCGAGGCTGTACGCCAGGGCGAAGCCGGATGTGCGCACACTGATCGGCATGATCTCCGTCAGGGAGACGACCATCGCGCCGTTGTAGCTGCCGAACAGGAAAGAGAGCCAGAGTTCCACGACCAGCAGTCGAGAAAAGGAAGGGCTGCGAACGAGCCACAACATCACGGGATAGGCAGTCACCAACATCAGCATGGTGCAGGCAAGAAGTAGTGGCCGCCGTCCCACACGGTCGGAGAGAGAGCCCATCACAGGAAGCCAAAACAGATTCGAGGCTCCGACGCACAGCGTTACGATGAGGCCATCCATCGCAGCCAGATGAAGAACTGAGTTGGCGAAGGTCGGAGTGTAGGCGGTGATCATGTAAAAGGACACCGTCGTCATCGTCACCATCATCATTCCGATAAGAACGATGTTCCAATTTGCGCAGAGCGAGCGGAAGACTTCTGCGACACTCGGTTTGTGCTGGCGAGTTTTAAAGTCGTCGGTTTCAGGAAGAGAACGCCTGAGCGCGAAAAGCAAGGGAATAATGGCGCAGCCCAGAAGAAGCGGAACTCGCCATCCCCAAGTCGTCATTTTTGGTGCGGGAATTATTAGAGTGAGAGCAACTCCGACGAGAGCGGCGAACATGACGGCCACCTGTTGGCTTGCTGATTGCCAACTCACATAAAACCCTTTGTGTCCTGGAGTGGCAATTTCGGACAAGTACACTGACACTCCGCCCAATTCCATTCCTGCGGAGAATCCCTGCACCAGTCGTCCCAGACAGAACCAGGACCGGCGCCCACAGCCCGATCGTCGCGTATCCCGGCGTGCATGCGATGGTGACGATACCGAACGACATCAATGCCAAGGTCAGAATCAAACCTTTTCGGCGCCCATGAACATCGGTGTACGCTCCCAGGACGATCGCTCCCAGAGGCCGCATCAGGAAGCCCGCACCGAAAGTCATCAGCGACAAGATCAACGAGACGAAAGGGACGTTGCTCGGGAAGAAAGTCGAGCCAATCGCCGAGGCGTAATAGCCGAAGACCATGAAGTCGTACATTTCCAGGAAATTTCCACTGGAAACCCGCACCACGGAGCGCAGCCTTGCTTTTCGCGTCCGACGCACGGTTCAGGTCGAGCGTGCCAACCTCAGACATCGGCGAGGGTGCCACCAGTTCCTTTCCTGTAGTCGCGGATTATCCTCATTGCGATTGGAGACTAAACGCCGAGCGCAGCTCGCAAATGAGGCGCCTGATGCTACCAGAATGATCGTGAGCCTAAGCTGAGTGTCACGTTGGTTCTCTGAACGAAATTTCATCTTTGCTTTACCCACTCTTAATACGCCGCGCTTAGACTTCCTGTACTCTCACCATGAAGTCGAGCCCGGACTGGAGACAGCTTCAGAAGTAAGCTTTGGGCGATCTGGCTTACCGAAACTCGAGGAGATTCAGTCAATCGTGAACTACGGAGCGCTCTTTCGATCCGCTTTAGTCGCGTTGTTGAGGAACAAGATGCGGAGCGTTCTGACTGTGCTCGGAATCACGATCGGGATTGCGGCCGTAATCTGCGTCGTGGCCATCGGCAGAGCAGGACAGGCGCGAGTCCAGCAACAACTGAACAATCTTGGAGACAACTTCGTTTGGATCGAAGCGGGTGGGCGAGCGGTCAACGGCGTTCGCACGGGTACGCATGACACCAAAACCCTGGTTATGGCCGACGCCATCGCGATCAAGAACCAGGTCTCGCTCTTGAAGAGCGTTTCGCCAAATGTGGACGATCCAGTTCAGGTCATCTATGGCAACCAGAACTGGCACACCTCTTATCGAGGCGTTTCGCCAGAATACTTCGACATCAAACGCTGGTACGTGGATGAAGGAGCCGCGTTTTCACAGGATGACGTAGATCGGGCGGCGGATGTTTGCGCGATCGGACGAACCGTACGCGAGCAACTGTTTGGTGTTGAGAGTCCCGTTGGAAAAGTAATCCGCGTGAACAGCCTGCCTTGCAAAGTGGTGGCTGTTCTTCACCCCAAAGGCCTTTCTCTCTCCGGTCAAGATCAGGACGACACGATTCTCTTGCCCTACACGACGGCGCAAAAGAAACTCAAGGGCATTACGTGGCTGGACGATATCTTGTGCTCCGCCGTTTCACAGGACGTCGTCAAAATGGCGGGACAGGAAGCAACCGCCGTGTTACGCGATCGTCACCATCTTCGGCCCGAGGAAGAGGATGACTTCAACATTCGAAATCCGGAGGACATCATTCAGGCGCAGCTCGACGCCAGCAAGACTCTGACGATCCTGCTTATCGCCATCGCGTCCGTTTCCTTGCTTGTCGGAGGAATTGGCATCATGAACGTGATGCTGGTTTCGGTAACCGAGCGTACGCGTGAGATCGGAGTGCGGGTTGCGGTGGGAGCAACAGAAGCGGCCATCCAGCTTCAATTTCTTGGAGAATCGATCATGCTCAGCCTGGTCGGGGGCGCGGCTGGTGTGCTCTTTGGGATCTTCGGATCCTATCTGGTAGGGCAGACACTAGGTTGGCCGATCGAGATGTCCCTGATGTCGGTTGCGGTAGCCGCGATGTTCTCCGTCGCTGTGGGCGTGTTTTTTGGATACTATCCGGCTCGAAAGGCGTCTCGACTTGATCCCATCGAAGCCTTGCGCTACGAGTGAATGCCTATGTTGGCTGAGATCTGGAATCGGACATAAATGACAAAACGCAAATGGCTCATCCTGGCGGGTGTGGTGGTCGTGAGCGGGCTATTCCTTGCCCTCCGTCTGAACCAGGATGGCCAAGTGCATCACTTTACTGCGAAGGTTTTGCGCGGTGACATTCATGACGTGGTGGAAGCAACCGGCACTATCAATTCGGTGATCACCGTCCAAGTGGGATCGCAAGTTTCGGGAACGATTGCAAAACTCAATGCCGACTTCAATTCCCGTGTGCATAAGGGCGACGTCGTAGCCCTCATTGATCCTGCTTTGTTCAAGGGAGCCTTGCTGCAGACGACTGCTGACCTGAAAAACGCAGAGGCGAACCGTGAAGCAGCTCGAGCCAATCTCGAAAAGGCAAAAGCCGCGCTGGTGCAGACGAAAGCCGACTACGACCGTGCAGTCGGGTTGAATAAAGATGGAGTGGTCAGCCGGCAGCAACTGGATCTTGCCAAATCGAACTATGACGGCGCCAACGCATCAGCAGATGCCGCGCAAGCAGCAATCGCGCAAGCCGATGCGCAAATCAGCCAAAAACAAGCGGCAGTTGAGGTCGCGCAGACCAATCTTGACTACACCGTGATTCGCTCTCCCATCGACGGTACAGTAGTTGCGCGAAATGTCGACGTCGGCCAAACCGTGGCCGCATCCCTGCAGGCGCCCACCATTTTCACAATCGCACAAGACCTTACCAAGATGTGGGTCTACGCCAAGACGGACGAGTCGGACGTGGACAACATTAAGGTCGGCACACCGGTGACCTTCAAGGTGGACGCTCTCCCCAAGCAAACGTTTAGCGGCGTCGTCAGCCAGATCCGGATGAACCCGACGACCGTGCAGAGCGTGGTCACCTACGACACCATCATCGAGTTTGCCAACCCCGAGTTGAAACTATTTCCCGGGATGACGGCATACGTGACGATTCCCGTGGCCACCGTGCAGAACGCGTTGAAACTGCCCAACACCGCCCTGCGCTACAAGCCCCCGTTGGCGGCCGAGCAGGTCTTGGCGCTCTACAAGAGTCATGGGATCGAAGGAATCAAGGAGCCCAGCCCCGCTGATTCTGCTATTCCGGAGACCAGCACAGCGACCGGTACCAGCGCTCAAAACACCGCACGCGCACCCAAAGCGGAGACGGCTGTGGTGTGGAAGCTGAATGCCGGACAAAACGATGGAACCGGTTAAGGTTTCTCTTGGAATCACCGACCACGCGTACACGGAAGTCAGCGCAGTTCTTAAAGGGGACCTCAAGGAGTCGGACGAGGTGATTATTCGATCCGTAGCGCCTAAGCCTCAAACTCTCGGCGGCCTCGGGCGTTAGCGGCCGCAGCTTGAAACTCGTCATGGACACACTACCCATTGTCAGCCAAGTCGGGCCCGGTCGGAGCGACTCGCCGGCAAGCGCTGTTCTCCGGGTCGAAGACGCGCACAAATACTACGATCTTGGGGAGACGCGAGTACACGCTCTGCGCGGTGTCAGCCTTGAGATTCAGCGTGGAGAATTTGTGGCCATCATGGGCGCAAGCGGCAGCGGCAAGTCTACATTCATGAACATCCTCGGCTGCTTGGACCGTCTCAGCTCCGGAAGATATCTGCTTGAGGGGAGCGATGTATCCGGGCACGACAAGAAGGCTCTGGCATTGATTCGGAACGAAAAGATTGGATTTGTCTTTCAGGGCTTCAACTTGCTTGCTCGAACGACGGCTCTTGAAAACACGGAGTTGCCGACACTGTACGCGAAGATCGACAAGTCGGAACGTCGAAAGCGTGCGACCGACGCATTGACGATGGTTGGTCTGGCCGAACGAGCCCACCATTTTCCTTCTCAGATGTCCGGCGGACAACAGCAGCGGGTGGCCATTGCACGGGCGCTGGTCAATCGTCCTTCCATCCTCTTAGCAGACGAGCCTACCGGCAATCTCGACAGCCGTACCTCAGTCGAGATCATGGAAATCTTCCAAAGCCTGAACGATATCGGCCTGACCATCGTTCTCGTTACTCACGAGCACGATATCGCACAATTCGCCAAGCGCGTGCTGGTGTTCAGAGATGGAAAAATTCGCAAGGACGATCCAGTTCTCAACCGTCCCAGGGCGAGCGAGGTGCTAAAGACTCTGCCAACGCTCGAAGACTGAACGGTGCAATTTCAGGTTGGCTTCAGGAAGTCTGCTCTATGATTCGCGGCACCCAGAATGGAGACCCCATGGCCCAGTTCAACCCCCGACCCTGCCTTCCGGCTTTGTTTAATAGTTTGCCACTTCTTCTCGCCCTGATTGTGATGCTGGCGCCGACGACCCTTCATTCGCAGTCTGCCTCAGCCACGGGCCGGCTTGAAGGAACGGTGACCGATTCTTCTGGAGCCGCCGTGTCCGGCGCAGACATCGCGGTGCGCAATCAGAACACGGGCATTTCAACCACCATGACGTCGGGCAGCGAGGGCGATTTCACTGTTCTTTATCTTGAGCCCGGCACTTATGAGGTCACCATTCAAAAGATTGGATTCAACAAACTTGTCTTGAAGGACATCACTGTAACGGTGGGCACCCGCGCGATCATTCACCCGCAACTCGCCGTCGGCAGGATCGACGCAACCATCACGGTGACAGCCACTACACCTTTGGTCGATACCGCGGAGTCATCTCTTGGCACCGTCGTGGGTCAACAGAGCATCGAATCTCTGCCTTTAAACGGGCGCAACTTTACCGACTTTGCGCTGCTCACTCCTGGAGCCACCACAGACGGCGACTTCGGGATGATCAGTTTTAACGGAGTCGCGGGAAACTTCAACAACTACACGGTGGATGGGGGAAACAACAATAACGCCTTCTTTGCGCAGCAGATCGGGCGCACGATTCCCTTTCAGTTCAGCGAAGACGTCATCCGCGAATTCCAGGTCACCAGCACCGGATTCGAAGCCGAGTTCGGCCAGGCCGGAGGCGGCCTGGTGAACACCGTCACCAAAAGCGGCACCAACCAGGTTCACGGCGACGCTTACTACTACATCCTCGACTCCTCGACCAGTGCCAACGATAAGATCAACGAGCAGCAAGGGATTGCCAAGCCACACAATCGCCGGCAGCAGCTTGGTGGCACTGTTGGTGGACCACTTGTCCACGATCGTCTTTTCTATCTCGGGAACTATGAAACGCAGATAAGGAACGAGCCGTTGACCGTGAATGACGGACCTGCCGTTGACGGTCTGCCTCCTGATTTCTTTGCCAACAATCCCGACCTGGCGGCTCAGGTTCAGGCAGCGGCTGGTTCTTTTCCGCGCAGCTTCAACCAGAACGTCGCGTTTGGAAAGATCAACGGCGTCATCAACGACAAGAACACCTTCAGTGTCAGCTACAATTACCAGCGTTTCCGCAGTCCTCACGGATATTTCAATACGCCCACCTCAACGGGAGATGGCCTCTCCCTGACCGATGGCGCCACCAGTCATTTCTTCCAGGCATCGCTGCAAACTTCTTTCAACTCTACTGCGATCAACGAATTCCGTTTCCACTACGGCAGTGACTATCACTTCGATCTTCCGGCGACTCCGCCGACATCTCCGGCTGTCACCATTCAAAATCCGGATACTGGGTTTGTGTTCGGCGGGAACCGCTTTCAACTTGCTAACACCGACCGCCGTTACGAATTCACCGACACCTTCACCAAGATTATCGGGAACCACAACTTGAAGGCCGGCGTGGACATTAACATCAGCCACAACGCAGATTCCTTTACGTATGGACCCAAAGGTGAGTACCGGTTTGCCAGCCTCACTGATGTGCCCAGCGGAAATTTCGAACTCTACCTGCAATCGTTCGGGCAGTCGACCATCGTCCAAACTTCGCCCACGTATTCCTTTTTTGCCCAGGACCAGTTCCGCGCCACGCCGCGCCTGACCCTCAATTACGGACTGCGTTACGACCTGCAGGTCCTGCCACAGCCCAAGCAATGCAATCCCGCGTTTGCTGCCACTTGCCACATTCCTTACAGCAAGAACAATGTATCGCCCCGGTTGGGATTCGCCTACGCGCTCGACCGCAAAGGAGGCACCGTTGTTCGCGGCTCCTTCGGCCTCTTCTATATTCAGGAAGACTTGCTCGACGTTTCCGAAGCCTTCGCCTCAAACGGCGTGACTCGACCGTTCCTGGTGGTTGTCGGACCGAAGTTTGGCAACTCAAATCCTCCGGTCACTTACCCAAACAGCCTCACCTCGTTTCCCAGCGGCGCAGGCGACATGCCATCGATTGTCGTCTTCTCTCCGAATTTCCGCAGTCCGTATGTCGAGCAGGCCAACGTAGCGGTGGAACACCAGTTCGGCAGCCAAACCGCGCTCAGTGTCGGGTACGTCTACAGCCACGGACTTCGTCTTTTGGGAAACTCGAACGGTGTCACCCGTCAGGCCAACGGAAATTTCGGATTCGACCTCAACCTGGTTCCTCCTGACCAGCAACCACTGTTCTCGCCCGACGCCTTCGCCACCGCAACTGTCACTCTGCCCAATGGAAAGACCTTTACCACTCCTGACTTCGGCGCGGTCGACGGATTCGTCGATCCCAACTTCGGCACAATCAATGCCATCGACAATTCCGGCTTGTCCATTTACAACGGCTTGCTAATCTCGCTGCGTCACCACTCGCGCCAGTTCCTTACTTCGGTGGCCTACACGCTCTCGAGCACAACGGACCAAGGGACCGGATACTTCAATCAGTTCGATCAGAACTCGCAGCGCGGACCTTCGCAACTGGACCAGACTCACCGCTTTGTGACGACTGGCGTATGGTCGCCACAGTTTCGCGGACTGAAGAACTTCGAATTCAGCGGCATCCTTACATTGGCAAGCGGCCGCCCCTATACGGCGGTTTTCGACAACCCGGAAGTCAATTTCTCAATTGTCCCAGGGGAGAAGTTCAATTCCTTCCGCGGTCCGACTTTCAAGGATGTCGATTTCAGCATTTCCCGCGTTTTTCACCTGGGAGAGCGCTACCAGTTAGGATTCCGCGCCGAAGCATTTGACATTTTCAATCACCCGAACTTCCAGCAGAACGTCGTCGACAACGTTCAGTACACACTGGACGATCCCGCCCCCGATCCGAATAACGCTACGAACCAGTTCTGGAACGCGACCCCGAACCTGGACTTCGGGACACCCGGTGCGATCGCGCCGAAATTTGGATCACGGAGTTTTCAATTCTCGACGCGCTTCTCGTTCTGAGCTTTCGAATGACTTGAGCGACGTGCGCACTTGCGGTGAAAACCACAAGAAAGAAGATATTCGTTGATGATCCGCTTTTATGAAGTCACGACCAAGAGCCGCAGCCCTGACGTTGTTGCTGACAATGGTCGGCATGGTCACCACCCTAGCAACAGGTCAAGCACGTCCGGCAGAGAGACCAACCGCTCCCCGCGTAAAACGAGTCTTGTTGCTAAGCCTCGACGGAATGCATGCCCTTGATCTGGCCAACTATGTGAAGGCCAGGCCCAATTCCAGCCTCGCACAACTCAGTCAGCACGGCATCACGTACACGAATGCTCACACGTCTCTGCCCTCCAACTCGTGGCCAGGGCTGCTTGCCATGTTCACCGGAGGTTCTCCCCTTTCCACGGGCGTGATCTTTGAAAACAGCTACGATCGCAGCTTGTCACCTCCCGGATCCAAATGCACATCGGTCGGGACTGCGGTGGTCTACGACAGTTCCATCGACATTGAACCAAACGCGCCCGACGGCGGCGGAATCAATCCTGAGAAACTGCCTCTGAATCCAGCAAAGAATTGCACCCCGGTTTATCCGCATGACTATGTGCGCGTGAACAACATCTTTGAGGTCATCAAGCAGGCAGGAGGGCGCACGGCCTGGGCGGATAAGCATCCAGCATACGAGTTCTTGAATGGACCGTCTGGAAAAGGCGTGGATGACCTTTTCACGCCCGAGATCCGCATGACTACCAAGGCTCGGAGCGTTCCGAAGACGGAAGCGTACGACGATACGAAAGTCGAAGCGATCCTCAACCAGATCGACGGGAAAGACCATACCGGTACGCGATCGGTGGGTGTACCCGAAATGTTCGGCATGAATTTCCAAGCCATTAGCATGGCACAAAAAGTGAAAGGCTTCGGATACCTGGATGGAGACGGGACACCAAGCGCTGGCTTATCAAATGCGCTGGATCATACTGATCAATCGTTAGGGAAAATTGTTGTGAGATTGCAGGAAAAGCATCTGCTTGACTCAACCCTCATCATCGTCACGGCGAAACACGGCGACGTCCCGATCGACCCACTTAAATTCCACGCTGCCGACCTTAAGTTAATCCCAACAATTGTGAACGGCATTGAACCAGGTTTGCTGCTCAGTGCAGAGCAGGACGGAAGTATTGCCATGCTCTGGTTGAAGGATCACAAAAAAACGGCTGACGTGGTGAAAGCCATTCGAAACCAGCAGACTGAAGCCGGGATCCAGCAAATCTTTTCCGGAGAATCTCTCAAATTGATGTTTGCTGATCCTGCAATTGATTCTCGAATGCCCGATGTTGTGATACAGCCGAATCTAGGTGTGATCTACGTGGAACCGGACGATGGCTTTATCGAAGAGCACGGAGGCTTTACCGACGAGGACACTCATGTTGCGTTGCTCGTATCTTTCCCCGGTTTCCAGCGCCGTGAAATCAAGTCGCGAGTGAGCACAGTCCAAATTGCGCCCACCATTCTTGAGCAATTGGGATTGAATCCCGATTCATTGGAAGCAGTCGCTAAAGAGATGACGCCAAGCCTGCCGGGGCTCGGTCGGTCGGTCACGGATGGCAGTAATGTCGCCAAAGGAGGGACTCAACGCAATCGCCCCTAACTTTGGGGTGGGCGAAAAAGCAGTCTCGTTCCGACCCTTATCTCTAGTCGGTTGCGCCCGACAAGTCCGGGTTGTGCCAGCCATCGAACCTGTACCTCTCACTCAGGAATCGAGACACCCCAGCTTGCATAGCATTTCTTGCGCTCAATCTATCTCTCGCTCGAGTTGTATCAAAACCCACACCTGACATTCAGAACAAAAATTGATGGCGTTTGCCCATCGGAAGCAGTTTCTTACTGGAGTTCATACCTCTGTTCGTCGGCGTACTTAGAGGCCGCGCTGCGCTGAACTTAAGACCATTCAGGGTTGCTTAATGTCCGCGTGTTTAGAGTTGCAACAAGAAAACCGCGGAGACCATCGTGCAAAAAATTGCAATCGTCTCGCTTTTGGCACTTTGGATTTTAGGTCTGTTAACTCGCCACACGATCGGCGGCTTCATCCACGTTTTCCTGGTTCTCGCAATCGTGCTGTATTTATTCAGGATCGTCCAAGACCCTTCCTAAGCAGTCCCAGCAGCTATCGACATTATGGGCCACGCAAGACTCGGAGTGGCGTCTGCGACGCCAGTGATCATGATAGTTCACTTTGCTGGCCGACCTAGATCCCTTCATTCACCTTCGGCCAGATTTATTTCGGATCAAAGAACTCGGTCCCGAAGAAATCCCCGACGCAGTGGAGCGCGTCGTCAGGAGGCGACGAGTTGGTCTCGAAACCGGCAGATCGGTGTTTCCAGGAGGACTGCCGTTCTGGTTGTCTACCGCTTAAAAAATGGGACACCACCGGGGTGAAAGCTTCTCCGCATTGTCACGGAGCAGTGAATTGCATAACGAGAGCGTTTTACTTCTTGGATGGCGTGGGACCGAGCGGCTTGAGCTTTTGCTGCTTCAAGTCCAGCAGTCGGTTGATTTCGGACACCAATTCCATCAATTTTCCAGTGTCTTGCTCGTTGGCCGCCTGTTCGCAAAGCTGTTTCCAGCGTTCTGTTTCTTCACCCGTCATTGCCCGATTTCCTCTCAGCTGAGTTCATGGAAAAGCCGCCGCCGTCGTGGGGACGTTGACGGCATTGAGAGATGGCCGACGAGAATTGCTCGGCATAACACGAGATCGAACCTTAAGGCTACCTGAAGACGCGTAATAGATAACCCAATCGCTACCCTCAGCCTAGCTTCATGGAGCCACGACAATCGAGCTTGCCGCCATACTTCTGTTCGTTCTGCCGCCCATATCACGCAGAACCTCGCCAGAATGCTCACTTGCATCGCTACGGGTGGGTCTACAGGGCCTCAAAGTCCCTGTTTTTGAACCGAAGAGATGAAACTTGTAAGGCAAGAACATTTCTCTCCCCGAAGAGCAGAAGTTGCTTTTTTGCCATTCAGAAGAAGCGCTCTCGTAACTCGAAACGAATTCGCTGTGGGGGCGAGATACTATTGCCACGAAAACACAGTCAAACCGATGCGTTAGGGAATGGTGTGTTTCTGCCACAAGTCGCTCGACTCTCTCACGACAGTCGCGGCAGCCGGCACGTCTGCAATGAGCACGCCCTGGTCTGGCCGCGAAGTCCGCGCCCCAAGCCCGATCAATAGGATCGCAGGCAGCACTACCGCCAGCCCGACAAATACTCTGCGATGGCCGACTCTGAGTGGCTGAATCATGGCTTGCTCAATAAGCGGTGTGGGTTCTTTTCGGCCGGAGGCTCAATGATCCCTCGCATCAAGCGGTAAAGGAACATCGGCCAGAACGCAGCGACGCCAGGCAGGATCAGCAACCGAAACCCAATACCCGATCCCCGGGCTTCGGAATCCAGGCGCTCCACTCCCAAAAACACAAAAGGCACCGCAAACACCAGTCCAAGGCCCGCGTATACCGCCATCGTATAAACGATCGTCTTGGCGAGGGTTTCAAGCATCTTTACCGTAGACCGGGATCACTGATCCATTGATGTCTCTACCGGGCTCGCTGGCGAGCCAGACGACCAACTCCGCGACTGAGGAAGGCTGGACCCCCACTTGCTGACATCTGCGTTCGGAATCGCTTTGCGGTTCGCCGGGGTATCCATTGTTCCGGGGAGGATTACGTTCGCGGTCAGTCCGGCGTCTTTGTTTTCGACAGCCACAGTTCTGATCAGCGAAACCATGGCCGCTTTCGAAGCGCTATAAGCTCCCACACCTGCCCCAGGTTCCATAGCGGCTCGGCTTCCAATACCAACGATGCGACCGTTGCCGGTGTTTCACAGCGGGGGAACCACCGCTCGCAGAATGTGAAACAAGCAATTTAGATTGAGATCGAACATGCGCTGGAAGGTTGCGTCGTCGGTGTCGGCTATCGATTGGCCACCAGAGAAACAGCCGACTGTGTGGACCAATACATCGAGTTTTCCAAAAGCCGCCACGACCTGATCAGTCAGCTTTCTGGCGCCCGCTAGGCTGGAAATCTCTGCGGCTAGAGCCGTGAAGTTGGGGTTGTTGAAATCGGACAGCTGGATCTTCCTGGATGTGCCGATGACCGTTGCACCCCCATTTAGAAACGCCCGTGTCACATATGCTCCCAGGCCACCGTTGGCTCCGGTTACAAGTACGACCTTGTCCTTCATCAAGTGCTCCGATCTCAATGGCCATCAGATTCCGGTGTCCACAAAAACGTTACGCCGGTTCGAAACTATCTCTGGCTCCCCGCATCTCGCCGGGCAGTTTGTCAGCTACGCCCCCGAGAAACGAACTCGGACTTTGTCCGGTGTGAGGGATTCTGAACGCAAGTCCGTGCGGGCTGACACTACGGAGTAGCTGCTGGGGTGACGTTGTCAGAGGAAAAGGGAGCGGTAAGAAGATGAAAGCGATCCAATTGGACGGTATCGAGGGTCTGCCAGCCTCAAGGTGGTTGAGTTGGAAAGGCCTCGTCCGGGCGAGAATGAGGTTCTGATCGAGGTGAATGCGGCCGGGGCAACTTTGCTGAACTGGAAATGACGCGCGGCCGATATCCTGCGCCCGCGGCCTTTGCCAACGGTCTTGGGATTTGAAGCCGCGAGAGTTGTGAGTGAACTGGGCCCCCGTGTGGCAAGCGTGAAGATCGGCGACTGCGTCACCAGCCTGGTATCGAGAGGTGGGTATGCAGAGTACGCTACCGCAGATGCCAGTTCAGTTATCCTGATTCCCAATGCGATTTCTTTCGAGCAAGCCAGCAGCATTACGATTCAGGGACTCTCTGCATACACGCTCCTGACGTTCGCAGCGAGACCTCAACCCCATGAAACCGTTCTTATTCAGGCTTCGGCGGGAGGCGTTGGATTGTTGCTTGTCCAATTGGCAAAAGCCATGGGGGTGAAAAAGGTGATCGCCCTCGCAAGTTCTAGGAAGAGGCTCGATCTGGTGAGAAACCTGGGAGCTGATGTCACGGTCAACTACAGTTAATCAAATTGGACCACTGAAGGTAGGGGACTGGAAGTAGATGAATAGAAAGTGCGAATTCCGAAAGAGGGACGGACAGCGATGTGGGGCAGACGCGCAGTCCGGCAATGCCTTGTGCGTGTTTCACGATCCAGCAAAGGCGGCAGCGGGTCGCAGGGCTAGGGGATCAGGCGGAATCAACAGAAGTCGAGGGGTCACGATTCTGCCATTGGAGGCGCCGGACAATCCGCTGCGCAACTCGCATGACGTTTCGGTGCTACTTGGGGAATCCATCAATCAAGCCCGGCGCGGCCAGCTCGATACTCGAGTTGCAGACGCGGTGGGATATCTGGCGAGCATCCCTTCTGGGCGCGCTACAGCAAGGTCCCCTGGAGGAACGGCTGCAGCGGCTCGAGAAGACGTTGGACTTGAAACGAGAGTGAAGATCGAGCACCCAACAGATGAGAGTACAAGGATTCGAGAAACGAATGAACGCGCTGAGAGAATGCGCGGCAATTTCGCCAGCCTGTCTTGCCCCGATTTTCCGACCACTTCCAGTTTGCGCAGTTGAGAGTGCTGAACAAGAAGCAGTGGTGGGCGCTTCGTCTGGCTACCGCGTGATGGGGATCTTGTCCCGCCAATTGGCTTACGGAGCTAAACTTTCTTGGAGCGCTTTGCGCGCAATCAATCCAAAGCCTTTGGAACTGGCTGATTTCTGCAGGGCCTGCAGCTCGCTTTGGGCCTGCGCACCATGCTTCGTTTTGTTTGCAAGTTCAGCTAGAGCGAGCTCGGTCTCAAACTCCAGGCTGGCAAATCTGTAACGTCGTGCGTCACGGTTTACGCTATTTAACAAAGGACCTGCCGCTTCCGGCCGTTCAGACCTCAGAACGACGCGGGCTGAGGCCAATTCGAATTGCAAACGGAGGAAGCGGTTCTGGCTATCTTTTCCGAGCCGTTGAGCTGCTTCCATTTCTTTTCGAGCTTCACCTTGTTTGCCTTGCGCGAGCAACGCATCGATTAGCACAATGCTGGCATTGAGTTCGTCATCAGCCTGTTGCTCCTCATGAAATTGTGCTTTACTCGATCGCGTCGAAGTCTCGGCTTCAGAATCGTGTCCCTCCTCAATGGCTAGCTTCGCCAACGAGACACGGCTTTCGGCTGCAGTCTGTTTTTCCCCGGCTCCACTCCTGAGCGCAAGAGCTTCTCCGTATCGCTTCCCTGCCAAACTCAGATCACCCCGATCCAAAGCGAGATCTCCCATTCCGCTTAGTACATATGCGATTGCATTCTTGTCTTCCATTTTCCGCGCAATCGCTTCCGTCTGCTGGTACGCTGCCTCCGCTTTGTCGAGCTCGCCACTCTGTCTCCAGACGTCCCCCAGGCTGTCAAGGTTAAGGACCACGCCTTCCTTGTCATCGACAGCTTGATACTCCGGAATGGACTCCTGCAACAGTTTCTTCGCTTCCATCAAATCGCCTTGAGAAAGACGAGCGTCAGCAAAATTGCTGAGCGCGGTGGCGACGCCATCCCGGTTACCAACCTGCTTGAATATCTTGACTGCCTGCTGGAGCATTTCTGCAGATTGTGTCAGGTCCCCCCGTAAATAGTAGAGAGCCGCGAGATCTGTGCGCATCATGGCTTCGCCGTTCGGGTCTTTCGCGGTAATTGAGCCTTCAAGGGCATTTCGGCAGATCTCGATAGCTTCTGTGGACGCGTCTATGGAGGGCTCTTGCTGACAAAGAATGCCGTACGTACGACCGACAATCACCGGTGATCCTTGTGCAGTCGCCTTTTCGATCGCTAGATTCGCGGCGGCGCGTGCTTTGGTGAAGTCTCTGTTGATCCAGGCGGAAGCCTCTGTCATGTCAATTCGCGCGTCGTCACCCAGAGGCGGTGGAAGGTGCCGCAGAGCTGCCAGCGTCTGTAGTGAATCCGTTGCGCTGAGATGCATTTGCGCCGAGGCGAATAATAGCCCATAGTCCAGATTGTCAGGGAAAAGGCGAAACAGCGAACGATAGGTCTCAACCGCTTTGGGCCATTCTTGGACAGTCCTTTGATATTGGCCTTCGACCAGAAAGTGCTGTTCTTGGGAAAGATGATTTGAAAGTTCCAGCGCCCGTTGTGCCTCTGCGCGAGCTTTGGCGTCATACCCGGTGTGCCACCATACGTCCGATAGGGCTGCATGGGCGAGCGGGAAATCCGGATCCGCAGCAATCGCTCCGTTCAGTAAATCGCGAGCGCCGAAAAAGTCGAATGCCCACAACCTGGCTCGTCCCTCGGCGTAGAGGCGGGCTGCCTTTTCATTAGACGGAAGCGCTGCTCGTGTGGCAATTTCGGTCCCCTCGGACGGTGCAGCCACACCGAGACTTCGCCGTAGTCTTCCACCCAAATCCGAGGCCAGGTTGAAGAGGTCGTTCTCCTCGCCGGATACAGACTCTTCCGCAATGATGTCCCCGTCCGCAGTGTCTTGGACTCGCACATCAAGCCGAATCCTCCGTTTGGGGTCACTTGGAAGCATCATGTATGAGCCCAGGATGACCACATCGGCGCCCGGGTTGGTCCGCAAACGTTGCAAGGTCGATTTGCTAAGGGAATCTTCGCCACTAAGCGGTAGTTCACTCTTGGCCCGCGCCACATCCTCACCCGGGACCAGGCGGAGCTCTCCGCCTGCGGCCAGTTCCGTATTCAACATTTCACAGAAGGCGGAGGAGAGCCAGTTGTCCTCCGTCCGGCCAGGCAAATTGCGGAAACCGAGCACCGCTACCGAACGACGCACGTGTATTCGAGGGATTGACGTTCCGGCCTGGGCTGTAGAGCGCGGTGCTCCATACCTCGCGTGGAGAAGATAAAACGCCATGCCAACCAGCAACAAGACGAGGGCGGCGATAATCAACCCGTGCTTTGTCGCGTGCAGACTGGGTTGGGACGCGGATACAGTCGGTTCCACAGGAGTTGAAACGGGAGATCCCGCCGCGTGCGGAGTCTCGACCTTAACAGGCGCGATGAACCGATAGCCTCGCCGAGGGATGGTCTCGATGAATCTTGGATTACTGGCATCATCCCCAAGAGCTTCCCGAACCTTAAGAACCGCAACCCCCAGGCTCTTATCGAATTCGACAAAGGTATTTTGGGGCCAAAGTCGGTTTCGAATCTCTTCCCGCGAAACAATCTGTCCGGCGCATTCCACAAGTAGAAGCAATAGCTGGAAAGGTTGTTCTTGCACGCGCACGCGCGCCGAGTCGCGCGTCAGTGTGCCATCGCCCGGGTCAAGCACGTAAAGTCCAAAACTGTAGCTTGTTTCCGGGGCGGGAGAATTGTCTGTAGCAGAGGCCTTCATACGCCAGGCGACGTTTTGAGCGTCGAGTTTAGCACGAGAACGGGCGAAAACGAGTTAATCAATGCTTGTAACGCAACAGAAAACAAAGGTTTAACAGTTAAACCGAAATTTGCCTTCAGTTGGTTTGCCAATTTCTCTCCTTGGAAGCAAAGTCCCGTCATTGCGGCCCATCCACCAAATTCAATTCTGAGGAGGGAGAGATGAGCGCTTGCCAATCTTGCGGTGCTGCTTTAGCCGCTGACACCCGCTTCTGCCAGTCCTGTGGGTCACCGACAGGGCTCAGGACAGATGTCTCTGTCTCTGCAATCGAGAGTCCGGCTGGGGTCGCGGTCATTTCTCCATCCGGGGAGAAGGGATCGAGAACGATGGATACGAATCTCGTGGCAGCGCTCACCTACCTCGCTGGTTTCATCACGGGAATTATTTTTCTTGTGCTGGATCCGTATAAGTCGAACTCCTTCGTTCGCTTTCACGCTTTCCAGTCAATTTTCTTCAATGTCGCCTGGATCGCCTTTTGGATTATCTGGATGATTCTCTCGGCGGTGCTAACACCTTTGACGGCCGGAATCTTCGGCTTGATTGCTCTGCCGCTGATGCTGCTTTCCACCCTCGCGGGATTTGGAATCTGGATCTTCCTGATGTACCAGGCTTATCAGCAACAACTCTTCAAGCTGCCGATCGTGGGTAAATTCGCCGCGGAACATGCGGGCGTAAGGCTATGACGCGGTCATGTCTCGCAGGGTAAAGGGGAAGAAAATGACTCATCGTTTCAAACTGGTGGCACTGTTTGTCCTGTTGGCGCCTATTGCCTTCGCGCAGCCTTCTGGCAAGACTCGCACCTACTACATCGCCGCTGACGAAGTTGATTGGGACTACGCTCCCGGCGGCGTTAACAAGATGATGGGCATGAAGTTCGAGGGATACTCGACGGTTTTTACCGAACGAGGGCCGCACCGGATCGGAACCGTCTACCGCAAGGCTATCTACCGCGAGTACACGGATGAAACCTTCACTCATCTTAAAACCCGCCTGCCTGAGTGGGAGCACGCCGGCATCCTTGGGCCAATCCTTCGCGCCGAAGTAGGAGACACAATACGCATTCTTTTCAAGAACAACGCCAGCCGGCCCTACAGCATGCACCCCCACGGCGTGTTCTATGACAAAGACTCGGAGGGTGCCCCTTACAACGATGGTACGACGGGCAAAGACAAGGAAGATGACGCCGTCCCGCCCGGCAGAACACATGTTTATACCTGGCAAGTGCCTGAACGTGCGGGTCCCGGGCCGAACGATCCCAGTTCCGTCGTTTGGCTTTACCACTCACACACAAACGAGTTGAAAGACGTAGAGAGCGGACTGGTAGGGGCCATGATTATCACCCGTCGCGGCATGGCCGACGAAGATGGAAAACCGAATGATGTCGATCGGGAGTTTGTCTGTTTGTACCTACTCTTCGACGAAAACGTGAGTTGGTATATCGACCATAACATTCAGACCTTTACCAGCGATCCCAAGGGAGTGAAGAAATTGGATTTCGCCCCCGTAGATAACGAAGGCAATTTCTCGGGTCTTGGTTCCGGATTCACCGTGGCTAACGCCAAGTTCGCGATAAATGGCTACATCTACGGAACAGGTCCGATGATGAGCATGAAAAAAGGCGAACGCGTCCGCTGGTATCTGGTTGCACTTGGTGAACAGTTCAGCGTCCACTCTCCGCACTGGCATGGCAACGTCGTATTGCACGACGGCAAACGCACCGACGTAGTCCCACTCATGCAGGCGCAAATGGAAACCGTGGACATGGTGCCCGACAACCCGGGCATCTGGATGTTCCATTGCCACATTGACGACCACATGGATGCGGGAATGGCCACGTTGTACAAGGTCGAACCCTAGAGCGAGGTCGCCATGACAACAATCGTGAAGCAACGTGTCTTTGTAGTGATGCAAAGTTCAGGGGAGAACACGCCTGAATTGTCTGATGCCCTCTGGGGATGTCCGATAACGCATACGCCAATTGCGACGCTTAGGCTTGCGGTAGCCTGGCCGGACAGTCCGAAACGACACGGAAGCCGCAATCTGCGCAGGAGGAAGACGACTGCCATCTTCCGTCTGGCCCTTTTAGCTGCAGTCCTCCTGGCAGCCGCCGGAACGTTTGCGGCCATCAACTATCTCTCCGGACTGCTGATACAGAGAATTCAACAGTTACAGCGCTACAACGAACCTCGAGCCCAGTACTCCGATGTCTGGAACTGGCAGAGACGGAGGTAGTGCGCTAACGCATCCATGAATATCGCTGAAGTGAGTACACGTGAATCTCTCGACACGTCTGAACCACTTGCTCAAGAGCCAACAAGGAGAATCAGAATGATCCGAAATCGTCTGTGCGCTCTTGCTCTTTCTGTACCGCTCGTCACTATTTGCCTGACAGCATCGGCTGATGGGACAGATTCTTGCCAGCCGGTCTTTGATGCCTTGATGAAGGTCGCAACAACTCCGAGTCACAGTTACACAACCAGTACCGGCGTTAACGGTGGCACGCCGACCGAAGCCGAGACGATATTCGCCAACGGACAGAAGTACATTCGGGCGCGCGGAAAATGGATGCGCATTCCCGTGACCTCACAGGACGTGGTTGAGCAGGAGAAGGAAAAACAACAGCAGGGCACATCAACCTGCCAATTCCTTCGCAACGAGTCGGTGAACGGCGATCCCGCGATGCTGTTTTCCGTGCACCGCGAATATGAAGAGGTCAAAGAAGACGGAAAGATGTGGGTGTCCAGAGGCACCGGATTACTTCTGCGCGTCGAAGAGGACGTAGGTAACCGAGGCAACAACGTAAAGGATCACCGCTCAACGCGCTTCGAGTACGGGAACGTTCGATCCCCGATGTGATCTCCGCACGCGGATCAACATCGTCTAAAGAAATTCAACAGGAGAACAGATCATGGCGAAGTTCTGTGTGAAGTGTGGAGCGCCGCTCGGCGCAGGACCTTTCTGCGTGAAGTGCGGGGCGCATATACGAAACGTGGTGGAATCCGCCCAACCTCAGTCACCGCCGCCATTGACGCAAACGCCGTCGTCCAAAACCGCTCCCTTGCCCAGCGCAGCAATCGGGAATGGGTTTACCTGGCTGGAATCAAAGCCTTTAAGCGTGCGGGCCGGGCGTCGGGAGGAACTAAATGGATAGGGTTGGAAAACTCATGCTTGCGATGTCTGCAGTCTTATGTCTGGCATCAACAACCGCAATGGCACAGCAGATCAAGAACGCGCCATCTATCATTGACGTACACCTGCACGCACTCCATGCCGACTCCTTTGGCACTCCGACACCACCGGTGTGTACTGGGGACAAAGATCTAGCCTTCGTACCGATTGACCCAAAGAATGGATATAACCTGCTCAGCACGGAAGCGTGCTCTGCGCCCATGCAGGCGCCGCAGAGTGATGACCAATTACAGCGCGATACCTTCCATCGGCTGGAAAAATACAACATCGCAGCGGTGACCAGCGGCTCACCGGAATTGGTGAGCAAATGGCGCGAGATCTCCCCAAACCGGATCATCCCGGGCCTTGCGTTCAATCTTGAGGGCGCACCGAGTGTGGAGACGTTACGGCAGCTCTATAAGGCCGGCAAGTTCGCGGTCTTGGGCGAGGCCCTGACGCAATATGAAGGTGTTTCTCCCGATGATCCGGTCTGGGAGCCGTATTTCGCTCTGTGCGAAGAATTGGATATTCCCGTGGGCATCCACGTGGGACTGGGCCCACCCGGCGCTTCTTACTTCAGCTCACCCAAATATCGCGCTCGAATCAGCAATCCCTTGTTGTTGGAGGATGTGCTGGTGCGCCATCCAAAACTGCGCCTCTACGTGATGCACGCGGGTTGGCCCATGAGCGATCAGATGGTCGCTCTTCTTTATGCGCATCCACAGGTATACGTGGACGTTGCCGTGATTGATTGGGCCATTCCGCGCAAAGAGTTCCATCGGTATTCTACGCCGCCTCGTAGAGGCTGGTTTTTGTAAGAGGATCATGTTCGGCTCGGACCAGATGGTCTGGCCGGGCGCAATTGACATCGCGATCGACGCGATTCGTTCCGCAGACTTTCTCTCGGAAGAACAGAAACGAGACATCTTTTACAGCAACGCAGCCCGCTTCCTGCGATGGAACGCGAGCAACCAGTAGTCATAGGCGAATTGGATCGGTAATGCCATTCCGAGCGAATACGCGACAACCTCGCAGAAGCGAATCCTGATGAGAACAGAGGCGATACTTCTTTCCGAAATCCCAGCTGTCCGCGGACAGTCCGACCGGCGCTTTTTTGCTTGGGTGCGGGTATCAATTGTAATTCTCGTGTTCGTTGGCTTCTCGCGAACTTACTACCTGCATTCACTATTTAAAACACCCAGCCTATCAATGTTTCTGCACGTGCATGGGGCGGTGATGACGGGCTGGATCGTTCTGTTCGCGGTACAGACATTTCTCGTGGCTTCGGATCACACCCGCATTCACCGAGTACGCTGGGGACATTTGCAGCGGGATACGCTGCTCTTGTTGTAGTCATGGGGTGCACAGCAACAGTGCTCGCGGCAAGACGCGAAGTACTGGCGCATTCGCAGTTCGTCTCAAGCTTTCTAACCGTGCTTGCGCTCGAACTCACGCAGATGCTTCTGTTCGCACCCCTTGTTGCATCCGGCATCTGGCTGAGAAATCGACCCGGCAGCCACAAACGCTTAATGCTTTTGGCTACCCTTTGCATCCTTCCAAATCCCATCGTCCGCCTGTTCATCTGGGCGGGATTGGCAGCAACCTCGTGATCCGTGTTTTTGGGCCTCATTGGTGGCCGCTGTCGTTTTGCTCGATTCGATGAGGAACCGTAGGTTGCACCGGGCGTTCGGGTTCGGTGCCACAATCACCGTCACTTTTCTGTATTTGGCGTTCTTCGGCAGTCTTACGCCACTCTGGCAGGATTTTGCCGCGCACGTAGTCGGCTAGAAACGTGGAGGGTTGGCAATCGAACTCGCGAACCGGGCAAAGAGCCAATCTCAGAAGCAAACTTCGTTTGGGGCAAGGAGTCAAACATGAAAAACGTTTCCAGGGCCGCCTTGATTTCATTCGGCCTCCTGTTTAGTTTACCGGAATATCCATCGCTACCGCC
>CAVUSL010000018.1:0-14049 GCA_963744055.1 uncultured Acidobacteriota bacterium
GATTGAACCTGGTCATGCCCGAAGACTGGTACGTGCCCATGCGCGATTTCGATCTGCAGATGAAGATGCTCGACTACCTGCACGCACTCTATCCCAGGGTGCATATCAGCCTGCACGCCGGGGAGCTGGCCATGGGGCTGGTCCCGCCCGAAGGTTTGAGCTTCCACGTTCGCGAATCCATCGAGAAAGGCCATGCCGAGCGCATCGGACACGGGGTGAGCGTAATGAACGAACATGATGCAGTGGGTCTTTTACACGAGATGGCACGGCGCAGGGTGCTGGCCGAGATCTGCCTGACCTCGAACGACCTGATCCTAGGAGTGCGCGGTGGAGAACATCCCCTGCCGGTATATTTGCGTTACGGCGTGCCCGTGGCGCTGGCAACCGATGACCAAGGCGTGTCGCGATCCGATATGACACATGAATATGTTCGCGCCGCCGAGAGTTATCATCTGAATTACACGGATCTGAAACGGATGGCGCGACAGAGCCTGGAACACAGCTTCCTGGCAGGAACCGGGTTATGGTCTGACGCACAGACGTTTCATCCAGTTACTGCATGTGCCGGTGATCCTCGCGAAGCTGCTCGCGTCTCTCCCGGATGCCAGAGATTTCTCGATGGCAACGACCGGGCCCGAGTACAGTGGAAGTTGGAACGCGAGTTCGCGGAGTTTGAAAAGCAGTTTTAGCGGCAGCCAACGCCGCAGCCGCGTGCGGCGGCGAACTCGGCACCGCGTAGCGGCGAAAGAATGTAGCCCGGGGCGTGAGCCCCGGCTGTACAAGCCAAGACGTAAGGAGCCCTGAAGGGGCGAAAGAACCGTACTCGACCTGACCGGGTCTCGACTTCACGCTGGGCAGGCTCCGACCCGGTCCCGTATGACCAGGAGCGCTTTTAATGGGTCAGACCATCGTTGAAAAAATCGCGCAGGCGCATCTTGCCGAGGGACCGAAGCGTCCGCTGCGCACGGGAGACTTTGTGGCCATTCGCCCGCACCGGGTGATGACGCACGACAACACCTCGGCGGTGATTAAGAAGTTTCAAACTATCGGCGCAAAGAAGATTGAAAATCCCAAACAGCTGGTGTTCGCTCTCGATCACGACATCCAGAACAAGGAAGATTCGAACCTGCAGAAGTACCAGGCCATCGAGGGCTTCGCCAAACATCATGGCGTAGATTTCTACCCCGCAGGCTCTGGCATCGGCCACCAGATCATGGTCGAGCGCGGATACGTTCTTCCGGGCTCGTTTGTCGTCGCCTCCGACTCGCACTCGAATATGTACGGCGCGTTGGGAGCAGTCGGCACGCCGATCGTGCGCACCGACGCTGCCGCAGCCTGGGCGACCGGCGATTTCTGGTGGCAGATTCCGCGCTCCATCCAGGTTGTCCTCGAAGGCTCGTTGCCCGCAGGCGCAACCGGCAAGGACGTCATCATCACACTCTGCGGACTCTACAACCATGACGAAGTCCTGAACGCAGCCGTCGAATTCAGCGGACCGGGCGTCGCCAGCCTTTCCATGGACGCGCGCTTTTCGATCTCCAACATGTCCACCGAATGGGGTCCACTGGTCGGATGGTTTCCGGTGGACGAGATCACGATCAAGTATCTGCAAGGGGTAAAGCAGCGCCTGGCCTTGCAGGGCATCGAGCGCTTCGCCGATCGCGACATTACGAACTGGACTGAGAATCCTCCACAGCCCGATGTCGACGCGGTTTACGCCGCCCGCATCGTGCTCGATTTGTCACAGGTCACGCCTCATGTTTCCGGACCGGACACGGTTCAGATCATGGCGTCGCTGGCCGAGATCGAGAAGCAGAAGATTCCGATCCAGAAGGCCTATCTGCTCTCCTGCGTGAATTCGCGAGTTGAGGACCTGGCGGCCGCAGCCACCGTTCTGCGCGGCAAGAAAGTTGCGCCTGGGGTGAAGCTGTATCTGGGCGCGGCCAGCAAATGGGTGCAGGAAGAAGCCGAGCGGCGCGGCATCTGGCAGACGCTGCTCGATGCCGGCGCGAATCCTCTGCCGGCGGGCTGCGGGCCCTGCATCGGACTCGGAGTCGGACTGCTGGAGCCGGGCGAGGTCGGAATCTCAGCCACCAACCGTAACTTCAAGGGCCGGATGGGATCGCGTGACGCAAAATGTTATCTCGCCAGCCCTGAGGTTGTCGCTGCCTCGGCGGTTGCCGGATACATCCGCGGCCATTACAAGATGGCGGACCGTACTCCAGCGCGTGAATATAAAGAATTTCCTACTGGCGCCGCCGCAGAAAGAGTAGAAATCCTTCCCGGCTTTCCCGAGCGAGTGAAGGGGCGCCTGGTATTTTTGCCGCAGGACAACGTCAACACCGACGCGATTTATGGGAAGGACTACACTTACCGCGACGACGTCACGCCGGAAACCATGGCAAAAGTAGTCATGGAGAATTACGATCCACAACTTGCCGCGCGCACGCATGCGGGCGATGTGGTGGTGAGCGGTTTCAATTTCGGTACGGGATCAAGCCGCGAGCAGGCGGTCACCTGTCTGAAGGCGAAAGGAATTCCGCTGGTGATTGCGGCGAGCTTCTCACAAACGTATCTGCGCAACGCGTACAACAACGGCTTTCTCTGCGTTGAAGTTCCGGAACTGGTGAAAAAGCTGCGCCAGCAGTTCGTAAAGGAGATAGGGGCGAAAGAAAAGACGATCATCCCTGGCGAAGAGATTGCCATTGATTTCACTTCGGGCATGATCACCTGGCGTGGCGAGAAGTTTGCATTCCCGGCGCTCGGCAGCGTGCCTCAGTCCCTGGTGATCGCGCAAGGCGTAGAGAATCTGGTGGCGAAAAGGCTGGGGTTGGTTTAGGACCGTTTTTAGTGTGGGGCGGGCGCCCTCGCCCGCTAGCCCCTCAAAGCTAAACCGCAGTTGTTTAGAGAGTAGGGGCCTTCGACTCCGCATTGCGTTTCGCAAGCGAAACACAACACTGCGCTCAGGATGACAAGAGGAGAAATTGCACGAATGGCTAAGCACACCGTAGTGACCATGCCCGGCGACGGCATCGGCAACCAGGTTCTGCCCGAGGCGTTGCGAGTCCTGAAGGCCGTCGGCTTCGACGCCGAATACATCCATGCCGACATCGGATGGGACATCTGGTGCAATGAAGGCAACGCGCTTCCGGATCGCACCATTGACCTGCTCAAGAAGCACAAGCTCGGTCTGTTCGGCGCCATCACTTCGAAGCCCAACAAGGAAGCCCAGGCCGAGCTGAAACCGGAGTTGCGAGGCAAGGGGCTCGTCTATTACAGCCCGATCGTGACCATGCGGCAGAAGTTCAATCTCGACATCTGCATGCGGCCCTGCATCGGCTTCACCGGCAATCCGCTGAACTACATTCGCAAACGCACCGACGGCGGATTCGATGAGCCCAAGATTGACACCACGGTGTTCCGCCAGGGAACCGAAGGCATGTACGTGGGCGTGGAGTGGACCAACCCTCCGGAGAACGTCCGCGCTGCGCTGAATACGCATCCTCGCTTCAAAGCGTTTAATAGCGTGCCCGGTCCCGACCTCGCCGTGAGTGTGCGCATCATCACGCGCGCGGCGGCACGGCGCATTGTCACAGCCGCGTTTGAGTATGCCAAGAAGCGCGGCTTCAAGGGCGTCACGATCTGCGAAAAACCGAACGTGGTCCGCGAGACTTCCGGAATGATGGAAGAAACCGCCAAGGAAGTGGCTAAGGGTTATCCCGGGATCGCGCTCTGGTCGACCAATATCGACGCGCAATTGATGTGGTTGAACAAGAATCCGGAAGAGTACAACGTAATCGTCGCCTCCAACCTCTTTGGCGATATCCTGTCCGACGCCTTCGCTGGACTGGTAGGCGGTTTGGGGTTTGCGGCTTCCGGAAACATCGGAGACGAAGTTGCAGTATTTGAGCCGACGCATGGTTCGGCGCCCAAATATGCAGAGCTGAATCCTCCGATTGTGAATCCCATCGCGATGATTCTCTCCGCCGCGATGATGCTCGATCACGTTGGCGAAGGCGCGAGAGCTGATCGCATCCGCACGGCGATCGCCGATGTCGTAAAAGAAGGCAAAGTGCGGACCTACGACATGATGCGAATTCCCGGTGGCGCGAAATCGATTGGGCACGGCGCGGCGAGCACTGTGCAGATGGGCGATGCGATTCTGGAGAAGCTCCGGTAAGGATGTTCGCCTCGCGCTTATTTGTTCGTGTCGCTTCGCGACTCGAACGCGCGGGGGCTCACCGGGTCCTTCGCGCGCAAAAAGCCGCGCGCTCAGGATGACAGTGGGGAGTTAGTTGAGCGGCGCGATCAGGATGACAATTGAGTGAAGTAAAGCGGGAATTCATGACGAGGTCAGTGGAAGAAAAAACGGCGGGCTCGGGCGAGGCCGGATACTGTGGCCGTGACGTGCGTTCCGATCTGCACGTGGCCATCGAGGCGCGCGACAGCGGCGGCATCGAGATCACGATGCAGTCCCGGGTCGCGCCCTACTATGGCGAGTCCATACTGGCGCAGGCGCGGCAGGTGTTCGATATTCTCGGCATCAAGCATGCGCGCGTCGAACTGCGAGATGAGGGTGCTCTGCCGTTCGTGATTGCGGCGCGGATCGAGGCTGCGGCACGACGCGCCGGACTCGGCGTCGGACGCAAAGCGTCGCCGGAAAAGGCCGCGCTTCCGGAGCCATCGCCGCGAGATCGCTTGCGCCGTTCGCGGCTGTACCTTCCCGGCTCCGAGCCCAAATACTTTATCAACGCCGCGCTGCACGGGCCCGACGCCATCATCCTCGATCTGGAGGATTCTGTTCATCACGGGGAGAAAGATGCGGCGCGTATTCTTGTCCGCAACACGCTGCGCGCTGTGGATTTCGGAAAATGCGAGCGCATGGTGCGCATCAACCAGTTGCCCCTGGGCCTGGAGGATCTGGCGGAGATTGTTCCGGAATCGCCGGATTTGGTGTTGCTGCCCAAGACCGAACTCCCCGAGCAAGTCGCGGAAACCGATCGCATGATCGCCGAGCTCAAGGGACGCTACGGCATCACACGCCCCATCTGGATGATGCCGATTCTCGAATCCGCACTCGGGGTCGAGAATGCCTCCGCCATCGCGCAAGCCAGCAAAAACGTGGTCGCACTCACCATCGGACTGGAGGATTACACCGCCGACCTGGGCGTGGCCAAGACAGCGGAAGGCCGCGAGTCGCTGTACGCACGCTCGCGCCTGGTCAATGCATCGAGGGCAACGGGAGTGCAGGCCATTGATTCCGTCTTTGGCGATGTTGGCGACATGGACGGCTTGCGGCGCTGGGCAGAAAACTCCCGCGCTCTCGGGTTTGAAGGCATGGGCTGTCTTCATCCGGCACAAATTCCGGTGGTTCATGAGGCGTTCGCGCCATCGCCGGCTGAGATCGAAAAGGCGTTGAAGATTGTGGCTGCGTTTGAGGAAGCACAGCAGCGCGGGTTGGGCGTGGTCAGCCTGGGATCGAAAATGATCGATCCCCCGGTAGTGCAGCGGGCGCAGAAGTTGGTGGAGTTGGCGAAGCGAATGGGGAAAGCTTAGTGGTGCGGCCGGCAAAAAGCTTTAACCACCAAGGACACGAAGGACACAAAGGAATTCCTTCGTGATACTTAGTGTCCTTCGTGGTTATCGGTTCAGGGAGCGGAATGACGGATAAATCCGAACTGGCGCAGAATGCCGCGGGGCGCATGGTTCCGGCCATGGTCAATGGCAAGCCTCAGATTCCCTACCTGGGCGTGGCCAAGTATTCGCCGCGCGGCCGTAAGGCTGCTCCTGCGGTGCGCTCGAGCAAAGACTATCCCGAGAACGGCGACAAACGCCTCCCGGATCTTGAGGCTGCCTTGCGCAAGTGCGGACTGCGCGATGGCATGGTGATCTCGAACCATCATCATCTGCGGGATGGCGACCGTGTGGCGCTCCTGATGCTGGAGGCCGCGGCAAAAATTGGGGTCAAGGACTTGCTATGGTTTCCCAGCGCGTCCTTTCCCTCACAAAAAGCGGCGATCGAACTGATGCAATCGGGCGTGATTCATCACATCGAAGGCTCGATGAACGGGCCCCTGGGCGACTACTGCACCCAGGGCAAGATGCGCGGCCTGGGCGTTCTGCGTTCGCACGGTGGGCGCTGGCAAGCCATCCAGGATGGCGAAGTACACATTGACATCGCGGTGACTGCCGCGCCCACAGCCGATGCCTTCGGCAACGCCGATGGCTCGCATGGCAAGTCGGCCTGTGGGTCGCTTGGCTTCGCGCTGGCCGACTCCACTTACGCCGACAACGTCATCGTTGTCACCGACAACCTGGTTCCCTTCCCCTGTATTCCGTGGCAGATTCAGGGCAACAACGTTGATTACGTCGTGGAAGTTGATTCCATCGGCGATCCCGCGAAGATTGTTTCGGGAACGACGCAGATCACGCGCTCGCCCGACCGTTTGAAGGTGGCAGAGTACGTGGCCCGCTTCCTGCGCGATGCGGGGATCATGCGCAACGGATTTTCTTTCCAGGCCGGCGCAGGCGGCATCGCTCTGGCGTTCGTGGATTATTTGCGACGCATGATGAAAGAAGATGGCGTGAAAGCGCGCTTCGTTCGAGGCGGCTCGACTCGCTACCTGGTCGAGATGCTGCAGGAAGGCCTGACTGACTACATTCTCGATGGCCAGACTTTTGACCTGGACGCGGTGAAGTCTATCGGCAGCGATCCGCGGCACGTGGCCACATCGCCGTTCACGTCCTACAACTATCACGGCAAGGGTTCATTCGCTTCCCTGGTGGATGCGGTGGTTTTGGGCGCGACAGAAGTGGATGTGAACTTTAATGGCAACGTGGTGACGCACTCCGATGGCCGCCTTCTGCACGGCATTGGCGGCTGGCAGAATTGCCTGGAAGCGGGTTGCACAATTCTTGCCGTTCCCTCTTTCCGTGATCGCATTCCGGTCATCGTGGACGAGGTGACGACACTGACCGGGCCCGGAGAGTTGATTGACGTGGTGGTCACCGAGCGCGGTATTGCTATCAATCCGCGGCGTCAGGATCTGCTTGATGCAGTAAAAGATTCGAGCTTGCCGGTCCGGCCGATCCAGGACATCAAGGCGGAAGTCGAGCGCATCTGCGGGAAGCCGACGCGGCCGAAGTTGGGAGACCGCCCGGTGGCGGTGGTCAAGTGGGTGGATGGAACTGTGCTGGATACGGTCTGGCAGGTCGGGTGAAAACAAATTCGAGGCCACGGATTAACGCCGATTTCCACGGATTTAAAATCCGAGGGGTTATCCGCGTTGATCCGTGTAAATCCGTGGCCGCTTTTTCCTACTCGTTCTTCATCGCATCAATCAACTGAAAAAGCTGGGTGCGGTCCACGACCTCGACGAAAGGCTTGCCCTGCGTCTTGTTGCTGACCACATAAATCGTCGGCGTGTGATTGATGCCGACCCGCTGGCCGGCATTTTTGTCCTCGTTGATCGCCGCCGCCAGCTTGCCTTGCGGATCAAGAACGAAGGGCAAGTCCACTTTGTGTTCAGTAGCGAATTTCTCCGCGAAGCCGCGCAATGTCGGAGGCGTGATCTCCGGCTGATGCTGGAAAATGTAGTCACGAAAATCATTGCCCAGCTGTTTCGACTGGGTATCGAAGTAGCGGGCCATGATGGCCGCATCGAATGACCAGTTGTGCATGGGCAGCGGAAAGTCGTGGCGCACCACTGGAATCTTGTAAGTGCGGCCCGCCTCCGCCACCAGGGGAGCAGCGCGGCGGCAGTCGGGACACTGCAAGTCTTCAAATACCACCAGCGCAACCTGCGCGCCCTTGGGCGGACGCAGCGCGGGGTCGACGGCCTGGGCCGAAGCCAGGGAAGCAACCAGCAGGAAAGCGAGAGCGAACACGCAGTGGTTATTCATATTTATCTTAGATGCTTATTTTGGATGATTGCCTGCACTCCATGGTAACCGATTTACGAAGTCTCACAGCAACCGCAACTGGCGGCGCTCCAGTGCCAGCAGCTTCTCCTTGATAGGCAAACCGCCGCCGTAACCCGTGAGTTTTCCATTGCTGCCAATCACGCGATGACAAGGGATCACAATCGGAATTGGATTGGCGCCGTTGGCCAGGCCGACGGCGCGCGAGGCGTTCGGGTTGCCAATGCGACGAGCCAGGTCCCCGTAGGAAATCGTTTCTCCGAAAGGGATATCGCATAATCGATTCCATACCGCGAGCTGAAATGTCGTGCCCTGAGGCGCCAGCGCGAGATCGAAGCTTTCCAGTTCTCCGGCAAAATAGGCACGGAGCTGGCGGACAGTTTCGCGAAGAGGCTCTGCATCGTCACGCCACTGCGGATCAGGTCCCCCCGGATTCCGTCCATTTACAAAGTCAATGCGCCGCAAGCCACCGTCATCGGCGACCAGCAGCAGCGGTCCAACCGGGCTTTCCATCCGGGTATAGCAGGTGAGGTTCGCAGCCAGGGTCGTCATCCCTAGATCACCGCGGCTTGTTCGCGCCGCTTCGCTTGAATCTCTATGAATACATGCACCAGCGAAACCGCGGCCGGAGTGACTCCCGGAATGCGGGAAGCATGCCCCAGGGTGCGAGGACGAATCTTGATCAGCGTCTCCTGTATCTCGCGGGAAAGCCCGCTGACCGATCCATAGTCGAACCACTGGGGGATGGCTCGCTGCTCGGCTTTCTTGAGGCGCTCGATGGCGCGCTCCTGTTGCAGAAGGTAGCCGGCGTACTTGATTTCGGTTTCGACCGACTTGAGCTCGTTGCGGATTGCGGAAGAAAGACCGGCCACGGATTCGCGCGGAGCTGGCCGGATTTCTTCGTCGAAAAATTCCGGGGCTGAGTTCGCGTAGCAACGGAGACCAGGCGTTCGATTGTAATTTCCGGGCGCTTGAGCAATTGGGCTAGGCTCTGGCCGACGGCAGAGATGAAATCATGTTGCTCCGCGGCTTGCTCAGCCGAGCTTTGCTCGGCCTGATCGGGTCGGAGACCCGGTCCCACACGGTCTGTGGTTGCCTCGGGTATTTGCTCTAGCATGGCTGGGGTCACCCGGGTGCGATCGAGCAGATCCTTCATCGATTGGTGGCGCTGCTGCTTGGCCTCGAAATCAGCCCAGGCGGCATCGGAAATCAGGCCGACGCGGCGGCCGTGCGGCGTAAGGCGCCGGTCGGCATTGTCGATCCGCAAGTGCAGACGGAACTCGGCGCGCGAGGTGAACATGCGGTATGGCTCGTTTGTGCCTTTCGAAATCAGGTCATCGATCAGGATCGCAGTGTAGGCTTCGGTGCGATCGAGAATCAGCGGCGCTTCGTTTTTGACTTGCAGCGCTGCATTGATGCCGGCCATCAAGCCCTGGCACGCGGCCTCTTCATAGCCGCTGGTGCCGTTGATCTGGCCGCCCAGGAACAGGCCGGCAATTTTCTTGGTTTCAAGCGTACGCTCCAACTCCGTCGGGTCGATGGCATCGTATTCGATGGCGTATCCAGGCCGCAGCATGTCTGCGTTCTCAAGACCGGGAATCGACTTCAGGATCTCCATCTGCACTTCCACCGGCAGCGACGTGCTCATGCCGTTGACATAAATCTCGTGCGTGTTCAGGCCCTCGGGCTCGAGAAAGAGCTGGTGCGTAATCTTGTCGGGAAACTTGACGATCTTGTCTTCAATCGACGGACAATAACGCGGCCCGACAGAATGAATTTGCCCGCTGTACATCGGCGAACGATGAACATTCTCGCGGATAATGCGATGCGTCTCCGGCGTCGTCCACGCGATGTAGCACGGCACTTGCGAATCGTGATGCGCCACTCGCCGGGTGCGAAAGCTGAAAGGCGTTGGATCGGCGTCGCCGGGTTGCACTTGAAACTGAGACCAGTCGATGGTGCGGCCGTCAAGCCGCGGCGGCGTCCCCGTCTTAAGCCGGCAACCCCGCAAGCCGAGTTGCTTCAGCGCTTCCCCCAGCAGCACGGCAGCCGGTTCTCCGGAGCGTCCCGCAGGATACTGTTGTTCGCCGCAGTGGATCAGGCCGTTGAGAAATGTACCGGTCGTGATAATGACGGCGGCGGCGCCGACGGTGCGTCCGTCACGGAGGCGGATTCCGGTGACTCGCTTGCGCTCGTCGTCGTCAGTCGTCAGTCGTCGGTCGTCAGCAAAGACGTCGATGCCGGCGCAGTTGGCTGACGACTGACGACCGATGACCGACGACTGTTCCACTATCAATTCCGCAACTTCTGCCTGCTTAATCTTGAGGTTCGACTGCGACTCCAGCACTTCACGCATCTTCAGGCGGTAAGCCTGCTTGTCGCACTGGGCTCGGGGAGACCATACCGCCGGCCCGCGCGAAGTATTCAGCAACCGGAACTGGATGCCGACTGCGTCCGTAATTTCGCCCATGATGCCGCCCAGGGCGTCCACCTCGCGTACCAGGTGTCCTTTGGCAATACCGCCTACGGCCGGATTGCAGGACATTTGCGCGATCAGGTCGACGTTGAGCGTGTAGAGGGCGGTCTTCAGTCCCATGCGGGCGGAAGCCATAGCGGCTTCGCACCCGGCGTGTCCGGCGCCAATGACGACCACATCAAACTGCTCGGTGAATTGCGGCATGGCCAAGTTTCATTCTAACAAGGTGTGATGGAGGACGGGCGTCCCGCCCGTCCAGCCGGGCGGGGACGCCCGGCCTCCATATTCACGCTAGAATTGTGGGCCGCCGACATCGGTGAACGAGACTTCCTGCCACAGCGGAGAGGAGAAATACCAATTGCTGGCGCCAGCTTCGTGATTATTCCCGCCAGAGCCATACGAGATGGTTGGGGAGAGCCAATAGTCCATCCCCATCTGCAACAAGGCGCCGGCAGAAATCCTGACCCGGGCTCGAACGGTGCAGCCTTCGAGTTTGCCCGGCGGGAGCGCGGCGCGCGGGGAGGGGCTCCAGAAATGCCATACGCGATCGGCGCGCTGTCCCACGCGCAGCACCGCTGCGTGCGATATGGAATCAAAGGCCAGCGGCATGGGATCGTGCGCGTCCGTGCCAAACCACGGCTGGCGCCGGTAAAGTCCTCCGCGCACCCGGCCGCCGTCATCATTGAGGACAACCTCTCTGCCGTCGACCCGGCACGATAGCCTGGTCGACGCCACTTCTACCTGCGCCGATGCGGTGCCGGGCTCCCGCGTGTCCGCAATCGCAATACCCCACAGCCGCGCCGATTCGAAGCCAACGGGCCGGGGGATCGGGTTCACATATCCAGCCTTGTAGCTCACCTCTTCCGGAATGCGTGGATCGTTCGAGACGACGAACGGCGATGTGCCGCTGCTCTGTCCCTGCGGCGTAATCACGGTGATGATAGCCGTCGAGACTCTGTGGGGCACAATAGCAATGAGTCTTTCCGGTGAGACAGGACTAAAGAATGCCTGGGTCTTCCCGAACAGTACTGCGGAAGCGTTCTGCAGATTCTGGCCGATGATCTGTACCCGAGTGCCTTCGGGGCCGGTGTTGGGAGACATACCCAGTATTTCAGGTTGGGCAGCGGCCGCGAGTCTTGCAAACAACAACAGGACGCAGCTGGTTAGTAATCCCAGGCCACGGGCCGCAATTTTGTGGAAGCAGTTTCTCACCGGGCCTCCGATTCAGAGTATTGAAGCGTCACCCAAAGTTCTGTGACGGCCGTCACATGGGTTCGTAGCGCTCTGCCTGCTGTCTGAAAGTTCACCAAGAATTGGGGGCTCGGCAAAGTGCACCGCTCCCCGGTAGCGCTGCGGGTTGCGAGCCGGGCCGGACCCTCCGTATATTGGTAAACACACCAGAAAGTGAGGCCTAATATGACAACCCAGGAATTCTTGCAGCAGCTGGATGCGCGGATTGCACCGTTCGATCTGCTTTGCCACCCCTTCTACAAGGCTTGGAGCGCGGGCGAGTTGTCGCGCGACGACCTTCGCGACTATGCCCGGGATTACTTCCTCCATGTAAACGCGTTCCCCACCTATCTTGCAGAACTCAGCATGCGCCTCGACGAGAGCGAGTTGCGCCGTGCCGTGCTCGCCAATTTGGCCGACGAAAAGGGTTGCGGCGATGCGACCGGTGACAATCGAGAGCACGCGGAGCTGTGGCTGGACTTTGCAGAAGGTATGGGAGCGAGCCGCGACCAGCGCGGATACAAGCCCGTGTCTGAGATCACCAATTTGATGGCTTTCTTCCACGACGTCGCCAGCGAGGGCACGCCGGAAGAGGCCCTGGCGGCGTTCTATGCGTACGAATCGCAGGTCCCGCGCGTGGCCGTTGAGAAAGCTCGCGGACTTCGGAAAATGTACGGCGCCGACGAAAAGACTTGCGGATATTTCGACCTGCACAGCACCGCCGATGTCTACCACTCACAGATCTGGCGGCAGCAACTGGCCCGGCGCCTGGAACAGGATCCGCAAGCGGCCGAGCCCGCCCTTGCAGCGGCCGAGAACTCAGCAAAGGCCTTATGGAAAGCGCTGGATGGAATCGAAGCTCGCAGAGTAGCGAAGCCGAAAGCCGCCTAGAATTACCAGCCCTGGCAAGCGCCGCTCTGAGAACTGAGAACCGAAAACTGAGAACTGATTATGAAACCCAGTTCTCGGTTCTCAGTTTCTAGTTTCAACTAAGCGTAAGCATGGCAAACCTGACTGAATTCAACCTGGCCGAGACGATCGCGATTCTCAGCCGTACTCCCGCAACCCTCAATGCCCTGCTGCGCGGGCTGCCCGACGCCTGGCTGCGCTGCGACGAAGGAAAAGATACCTGGAGCGCGTTCGACATTATGGGCCACCTGATCTGCGGGGAGCGCACTGACTGGATGCCGCGGGCGCGAATCATTCTGGAGAACGGCGAAGCGCGGCCATTTGATCCTTTTGACCGCTTCGCGCAGTCGAGAGAGAGTCAGGAAAAATCGCTCGAGCAACTCCTGGACGAATTCACCCGCCTGCGCAGTGAAAACCTGGCTGCGCTGCAAGCATTGAATTTGCAGCTGGGAGACTTGGCTCGGCGAGGACGGCATCCAGCGCTGGGCGCGGTAACGCTGTCGGAACTTCTGGCGACCTGGGCGGTGCACGACCTCACTCATGTGCATCAACTCTCGCGCGTGATGGCCCACCGGTATAGTGGCGCGGTCGGTCCGTGGAGCGCCTACCTGGGCGTGCTGAAGTGTGGCGGTCACAGTGCTCCGTAGGCGAGCGGTGGCCGAGCGATGGGGAAACGAGTTATGCTTACGATATGCAGGCGCCGCGCCTGTATCTTTGCCTAGCGGCAGGATCGCGGTTCCTGGCAGGCGTTGTCATCCCCGGTTTTCCGCAGTTCTCTGAAGTCCATCCTTGGCGGCAGTCTGCGCCGCACTGCGTAAAACATCTGCCGGGGCAAAACCTTCGCCTGACTTGCCAAAGGAGAATACCGATATGTCCCTGATGCCAGATCCAACCTTTTATCCCTCACCCGGCATGGCGATGCAGGCTGCGCCGGAACGCATCGCTTATGTCGCTCTGCTCAACGTCGGCAAGAATGGGAAGCGGGACGCCATGGGTGTCATCAACGTTGACCCGCGTTCCCCCTCCTACGGCCAGTTCGTCGGCCAGGTGGATTTTCCCAATGACGATAACGAATTGCATCACTTCGGTTGGAACGCGTGCAGCGCGTGCCTGTGCCCGCAGGCTCCGCATCCGCATATGGAGCGCCGCTACCTGGTGGTGCCGGGCATCGGCTCGTCCCGGATTCACATCCTGGATACGAAACCGGACCCCAACCATCCCAAGATCGTGAAGATCATCGAGCCCGAAGAGTTCATCAAGAAGACGGGCTACACCTCGCCTCACACCATTCATTGCGGCCCCGACGGCATCTATGGCAGCGCGCTCGGTTCGGCCACCGGCGACGGCCCCGGCGGCATCTTCCTGATGGATGCAAACACCTTTGAGCTGAAGGGACAGTGGGAGAAGGATCGCGGTCCGCAGAGCCTGGCTTACGACTTCTGGTGGCACCTGGGAAACGACACCATGATCACCTCTGAATGGGGCACTCCGAACATGGTGAAGGACGGCATCAA
>CAVUSL010000019.1:0-1859321 GCA_963744055.1 uncultured Acidobacteriota bacterium
CCAAGAAGGACGCAGGCAGTGTTTGGGCTGCTGGAACTGCGTTGGCGTAGGGAGTGATTCCACTTGGGACTTCCGCGCTCACCCAACGCACTGCATTGTTCACTGTGTCATAATTGCCCCACCGCATCACCGTATTGTAAATGAGCGGGTCGTATGGGACAGCCGTGCCATTGGAATTGTCCAACGTGAACGTGTAAATGTACCCACTACTGTAGATGTTCTCACTCGTGGAACTATGTACTTCGTAGGTGGTGTGTTGGCCGCTGGTGCCTAGCACATTTCCCACAAAATTCAAGTAGCGGTTATAGGACTCAACGATGATTGCATTCACTTCGCTAGTCTTGCCCGATTCCGAGCCAGTGTAGCGGTTGCGGAATAAGGTGTTCATTCCGCTACCGCCGTGGATAATGTCGGCGCGATAGGCCGCCCCATTGTTTCCTTCGAACAGATTATAAAGAGTACCGGCATCGTGGGCGAATGCTGCAGGCATGAGATACTGTGTTTGGTAGTAGTAATCATTGATCGAGAAGTTATAACCCCACACTTCTCCCGTCGAGGAGCCGGACATCAGCGGAGTGGTCACGTGGTGAAAGATGTTATTGATAATGAGGTCATCGGTCGAGAGACGTGCTTCAACTCCATAGCTCAGGGACGCGCCAGGCGCCCCGTAAAAGTAACTATCCTGAACAGTGTTATGGCCTGATTGAAACAGCCAGATGTGATTACGGTAACTTCCGTTCGATACGGACTTAACGCCCTTAATCCAACAGTTAAAAGCATCGCCCAGAATGATTCCTCCGCCAGAAGAAGTTCCTGAACTATGCGTGATGGATAGATTTTCCAAACCCGCCCTTTGGATGTTCGGTGACCACCACGCGCCGGGCGTTTTCGCCCCACTCCAGTTTGGCGCATAAAGTCCTGGGGTAACCGTGTAGGTCGATCCATTGATTCCGGTGATTTTAACTGCCTGAATCTGACTATGATTTATGCCGTTAATCACACGGCCTGGAGATCCCCCTTGAGCAGAGCAGGAATTGTCACAAATGTAAAGAGTTCCGGGGTCGCTGGTATCGTTAGCCTGATCTAAAAAGATGTACTGGCCGACGGATAACCCCGACGAACCTACGCTGGCAAGTGTGATTTGGGTGGACCGCTGGCTATAGCTGCCGCTCCAGGTAGCCGCATTGCTCCCTCCCGGCAACACGTTGGCCGAGCCAGTCCAGAGTGCCCCGCTGGTCTGGAAGCAGATGTCCGTGGAAATCCCTAAACAACTTGTCGTTCCAGTAAAGGTCACGGAGGTTTGGTCCGCGCCCGCGCCTCGTAGAACAGTACCGGACTTCATCATCAGACCGGTCGAAAGGTTAAAGGTACCAGCTCCCAGCAGTACATATTGATTGTTCCCGCAGGCGTTGATGGCGGCCTGAATCGTTGCTGCCGAGCCACCGGCAGCGATGGTGGAACCACATTGCGTCCAAGTTGCAGAGGGAATCCCACCAACCACTCCGGCCTGGCCCCAGTCGATCGCGCGGGAGGGATCCAGGATGCCACTCCAGTTTTGGGCATTGAGAGAGCCTGACAAAAACAGGAGTATGAGGGGGAAGGCAATCAATACTTTGATTCTCATGGTGTCCTTTCGGTCTTTGATCTTTGCCGCCATTATCGGCGGCACAAAATCACTCAACAAGGTCCCAGAGGTTCATGACCGCGATCGACGTTTGCCACTGGCAGTCGTGGCGCCCACGGTACGATAGGGCAACGGTTCAACGAAGCCCAGATTTGTCGCTCGCGAGAGGCAGTTTTTATCAGGAGTTTAAGACAGCGCGCGAGCACCTGTTGCGAAAATCAACAGTCATAGTACTACTTCCCCATCCAACTTTTGTTGAGAAAGCGAAACGCATTCATCGAGTCGTACCAGTAAAGATCCGTGAAAACATCATTGCACACGAAGGCTAAATCGATTGCCGCATCGCTGCGTGCCATAGGCAGGTGTCTAGCACGAGGCACACAGCAATCGCGCGGCTTGCTGTTCGCAATCGCATGCACGCTTTTTCTAGCGACGGCGCCGATCGCTGGTTTCGGGGCTGACGTCGTTTTAATCCGGGGACAACGTCCGCATCTGGCAGATGAAGCCGCAATCCGCGAGTTGACAGATTTTTACGGCCTCAATCTCCGAACTTTGGATACGGGCGTGGAGGGGGCGTCCGAGCGAATCCTGTCACAGGTGAGGAATTTCCACACGCTAGCGGTTCTGATCACGCCGGACGTTCTCTCACAACTCGATCGAAAACGCTTTCGTGCGGCTCTACAGAGGCCTGACGGAAGTTCGCTACCGATGTTGGTGTTTGGCATCTCAGGAAGCGACAGTGCCGACGCACTGAGTGATTGGTCGCGTGGGGCAATTCAGAGGTGCGTCACGCCGAAGCGAAGCCTTGAGCCGAAGATGCTCGAAATCTCCAACGCTGGAGCTTTGACGGGCACCCTTGCCGGTCTCGAACTTCCTGCAGTTGCGACGTCCCGTATGCATCCTCGAGTTCAACCGTGTTCTCGAAATCGACTCTGTTCTCACACTGCACGGAGATGCTGGCGTCAGCGCGCCCGTGCTGCTAAGGGCTCGATCGGGCGCCGCTGAGATTTTCTTTGTCCCCGAGATGCGGGCCTTCGACACTTCATGGGTGGGTAAGAGCGACGGTCTGCCGCGCGCCTTTTCCTCGCTGGCTCCTTATGTTTTGTTCTTATCTAGTGCGGTTGGAAATCATGGGTGGGCATCTAGATGGACATTACGCAAATCTGACGATCGATGATGCTTGGCTTACGCAGCCGTATGGTCATCTCGACTATGCCGCTCTGCTGCCGGAAATGCAGACGCACAACTTTCACACAACCGTCGCATTCATCCCTTGGAACTTCGATCGCAGCGAACCTGATCTTGTCGCCCTGTTTCGTGGGCATCCGGAACGATTCTCCGTTTGCGTGCACGGTAACAATCACGCTCACAGGGAATTCGGTGATTATGCGGTCAACCCACTGCGAGAGCAAATTGCCGATATCAAACAAGGTGTAGCCAGGATGGAGAGATTCAGTTCTCTCACGGGGATTTCCTATGACCGATTCATGGTCTTTCCCCACGCGGTAGCGCCCCAACCCACATTTGCTGTGCTAAGAACTTACGGATTTCTCGGCACTGCGAATTTTTCGATCGTTCCGGCTGATAAGCCATTCCCAACGAATCCCGCATTCTTGCTTCGGCCTTTTTCAGTCGCTTATGCGGGTCTGCTTAGCCTGTCTCGCTACCCTGCAGGGGGAGATATTCCGAGGTCGGAGATCGCCATTCAGGCTTTTCTTGGCAACCCACTGTTGTTTTACGGGCATGAGAATCTTTTCGACAAAGGTGTCGGCTCGTTCAACCGACTCGCAGACCTTGTTAACCGCGTCCAGCCGAACACCCTGTGGACCGGGCTCGGGGAAATTGCGCGCCACTCCCACCTTCTTCGCCGACGTGATGATGGTGGCTTCGACGTGTGGATGCTATCCAGCGAAATGGATCTCCAGAATCCCACGGATTCGGAAACAGTCTTCTACATTCAGCGAGATACTGATCCCTCGCTGGGAGACAGTGAGCTGACAGTCGACGGTGCGCCGACAAGTTTTGAGCCGGCGGCGGGCGTGTCAACTCTGAGCATCAGCATTCCCGGCCGTCAGGTTCGGAAACTGCGCGTCACGTACCGAAATGATCTCGACCTCTCCCGAGAGGATGTTCGCAAGACCAACATCTACGCTTACGCCCTGAGATCGGTTTCTGACTTCCGCGATCTGCGGCTTTCCCGATCCTCGTGGGGCAATGCGTTCACGCGAAGCTACTACCGTCATGATTGGGATTCCGTGGAATTTTGCCTGGAGCAAAACTGGTGGATGGGCGTCGTCGGTGCCGGACTGGTCCTTCTCGGAATACGGTATCGCCGCCGAAAAGTCATGGTTCAGGCCTTGCCACTGTCCTTGCACTCCACGGGTGAGAATCCAACGAATCGAGAAGACCGAAAGATAAATTTATGAAGGCTTGCATGGTAGCGTACACGTTCTACGAGGCCGACAACCGTGTGCGAAGGTATGCCGAGGCGCTCGTCAAGCGTGGGGATCAGGTAGACGCGGTCGCTTTGCGGCGGGAAGGACAGCAGGCATTCGAGGTGATCCGGGGTGTGCACGTCTATCGCATCCAGAATCGGGTGATCGATGAGAGTGGGCCCTTCAGTTATCTGATTAAGCTGTTGATGTTCTTTCTACGGTCGGCGTGGATGCTTGCTGTGACCCATCTAAAAGCACCCTATGACATTATCCACGTTCACTCGGTACCCGACTTTGAGGTCTTCGCCACCATTGTCCCACGATTGATGGGCGCGAAGGTGATTCTCGACATCCATGACATCGTCCCGGAATTCTATGCCAGCAAATTCGGAGTCAGTGAACACTCACTTACCTTCCGCTTGTTGGTTCTCGTCGAAGCGGTGTCCGCCGCGTACTCTAACCACGTCATTATCTCCAACGACCTGTGGCACACGAAGATTATCAGCCGCTCGGTGCGTTCTGAGAAATGCACCGCGATCATCAACTATCCGGATTCGTCGATCTTCTCGCCCCGTCCGCGCACACTTCCAGATAAAGGCGACTTCGTGATGTGCTACCCGGGCACACTCAACCGGCATCAGGGGCTGGACCTAGCGATCGATGCTGTCGCACTGTTGCGCGACAAGGTTCCTCATCTCAAGCTCCTTATCATAGGAGACGGGCCGGACCGCGAAAAACTCAAGACCATAATCCGGCAGCGGCGGCTTGAGGACCGGGTAGCCTTGAGGGGGTTCATTCCAATCGAACAGGTGGCGGAGACGATGGCCACGGTCGATCTGGGCATCGTCCCAAAACGGAGCGATTCATTCGGGAATGAGGCGTTCAGCACAAAAGTTATGGAATTCATGGCAATGGGCACCCCCGTTGTTGTGTCCAGGACCCGCATAGATCAGCATTATTTTAATGATCAGATCGTGCAGTTCTTCGACCCAGGAAACGTGGATGATCTCGCTGCCAAAGTACTGGAATTGGTTCGAGATCCTGTCAAATGCGATTCGCTACGGGCCAGTGCAGCAAAATTTGTAGGCCAGAACGTTTGGGGCGTAAAAAAAGGAGTTTACCTGGATCTCGTGGACCATCTCGCCCATAACCGACGCGGGGCTCGAGCCGCGAAGTCGACCTCGGTCCTAATGTCCTGACGTTCTCGTGAACCGCTGATCCGTGGCGGAACGAACTGTCAGGGCGCGCCTTCTTCCTGGAGATCACGTTCTAGACAGCCCACTAGGCTGCAGAAGGAAGGTTGGAACTCATGGATCCTGGTTACGACCCTTGGAAATGTTGTATCTCGGATCCGCAATGGCAATGACCTCTTTCTATCATCGAATCGAAACATTCGGTCGCAAGGAGTCCCTATGAAATTCTCATCATTCCTCCGAGGAGGAATCGCGACGCTGTGTGTACTTCTGTGTCTCGGTGCGACAGGTTATGCTCAGATCAGCACGTTCGATCCGCCTAATTCAACCGCCACAGTTCCCCAAGCAATGAACGTCTTCGGCCAGATTACCGGGTATTACCATGATGCGAACGGGCCCCATGGCTTTCTACGACAGCGAAACGGTACATTTGCCACATTCGATGTCGCACTAGGGGGCTTTACTTTTGGTGCCTTCGCCGCGGACATCAACCCGGCCGGCCAGATCACGGGGTATTTTCCGCATCCACCCATCACCCGAGGCTTCCTGCGGCAGACCGACGGCACTATCGTCATATTCGATGGGCGGCCCAGTTCGGCTTCAACGCTGTCCGCAGAGACAGAGCCGGCACCTCGGTTAGATTGCCCTGTCGATGGTACCGTGGCCACTGCTATCAATGCGCTCGGGCAGATCACGGGATCGTACGCCCCTGGAGCCTTTTGTGACGGCTTTCTTCGGCAGCCGGATGGCACCGTCACTGGATTCGAGGTACTGCCTCAGTCGGATAACGTCATCCCGGTTACGGTTCCGGAAGCCATCAACCTCTTAGGACAGATCACTGGGTATTACCGTGACGCGAGCGGCTTTCGCGGCTTTTTGCGTAAACCGAATGGCACCATCATCCGGTTTGACCCGCCCAATTCAACCGGTGCAACCCCCCAAAGCATCAACCTTTTGGGCCAGATTGCAGGCTACTACCGAGACACGAATGGTGTTATCCACGGTTTTCTGCGGGAACGGAACGGCAGGATCATCACATTCGATCCACCCGGATCAATTAGTACGCAAGCGAGTGCCATTAACCTGAAAGGCCAAATCACAGGCTTTTACGCGACTGGGGATGGCATATACCACGGGTTCCTGCGGAAGCGAAACGGCAACATCGAGACCTTCGACATTCTCAGTGGGGGTAGTGGAGGCACGTTCCCTAGGGACATTAATGACCTAGGCCAGGTCGCAGGGTATTACCAAGACGCAAACTTTGTACTTCACGGTTTTGTTCGCAGCCGCTGATAGATTGCTGTAGAGCGAGTCGACCTTCGGTGCGGGGAACGAAGCAGCTTTATACGCCAAGCGGCGAGGATCTCCCGGCTCTCCGTCGGATTCGACAGCGAACGCTCACGTACAACTTGGGGCCGTGATAATTGCGCGAACATTCCGTCCACCATTGGTTTGATCTTTACAGGGGACTACCCTCCGACCCGGTCCACAGCAACACAGCTCAACACTGAATCCGCCATGACCAACATTCTCAAGCCTCTACGCTCCACAAGGCTGCCTCATGAAGGGACTGTGGGCATTCGGTCCTCTGCTGCATCCTCCCTTTCCACCCTGACAGTGATCACAACTGTAAGGTGGCTGGCTATGAGAAACGATCCGACAACAAGCTTAGTGCTCAATGTGCACGAGGAGGAAGACTGAAGCTATTTCGAGCAAGTGACGCGTTCCGGCCTCCAAACGAGGTGCGTCAACTCGCTGTCCGGGGGGCCGGCATCACAGTTCTCTCGGGCGGTATGGGGTTGGCGATCCAAGTGGTTGCCACTGCGGTTCTGGCCCGGCTGCTCGCTCCGAGAGACTTCGGGTTAGTGACCATGGTTACGACCTTTAGTTTGCTCTTGTCGAACTTTGGGCTAAATGGGCTTACCGAAGCAGTTGTCCAGCGAGAAGATATCGATGATGCTCTAGCAAGCACATTATTCTGGATCAACGTGAGTGCGGGGCTATTGCTCACGCTCGGATTTGCGGCCACGGGCAGGTTGCTGGCGCAGTTCTACCATGACGCCCACGTGCAGCTTGTAACTGTCGGCATCTCGCCCACCATTTTCTTGACTAGCACCTCAGTTCTCCACTTGGCTCTCCTCAAGCGAGGCATGCGGTTTTCCCGAGTTTCCGCCAATGACATTGTTGCCCGCGTTTTGTCCGTGGTCGTGGCGATCCTGGTCGGAAGGGCTGGGTATGGATATTGGGCGCTGATTGCGGGCGCCATTACACTCTCGCTAAGCACCACTATTGGTGCGTGGTGCTTGTGCCGTTGGGTGCCCGGCCTGCCTCGGCGTGTCGCCGGAACTCGTTCGGCTGTGTTGTTCGCAATCCACATTTACGGGCGCTTCAGCGTCGGTTATTTCGCCCGCAACACCGACAACCTCCTTGTGGGATGGCGCTTCAGCGCCCAATCGCTCGGATTTTATAAGAAGGCGTACGACTTGTTTGCACTTTCGGCATCGCAGCTGGTGGGGTCGATCACGGTTGTTGCGGTGTCGGCCTTGAGCCGTGTGAATCGAGACTCAGCACAGTACCGGAGGTATCTTCTTAGTGCGATGACGGTCATGGCTTTTGTGGGCATGGGGTTAGCCGCCGATCTCACTCTGGTTGGCAAGGATTTGATTCGGCTGTTGCTTGGGCCCGGATGGGAGCCAGCCGGACGCATTTTCATGTTCTTTGGGCCCGGAATCGGCATCATGATTTTGTACTATACCCACACTTGGATTCACCTTTCGATCGGGAGAGCGGACCGGTGGTTCCGATGGGGAATTATCGAGTTCTTGGTAACCCTCCTTTTGTTTATCGCTGGATTGCCATGGGGGCCGGTAGGAATTGCAGTCGCCTGGACGGCTTCGTTCTGGATTCTGACGATCCCTGCGATGTGGTACGCGGGAAGACCAATCGGGTTGAGCGTTCGACCAATTTTATCCGCCGTTTGGAAATACATTATTGCCTCGCTGATAGCAGGTTCCTTAACGGCGCTGGTCATTCGGCAGACTCCCTTCTTAGCCGACGCTCAGGGAGCGATGGGAGCCGGCATCAGAATCGTCGCCGTTTCCTCAGTGCTGACTGCGCTGTATCTGAGCTCAGTTGTCCTGTTACATGGCGGGTTCAGGCCCCTCTGCGACGTCGCCGCCCTGGTTCGGGAAATGGTGCCGTGGAATAGAGTCTCAGAGCCTTCGGGGGTCGGCGCAGCGCCGAGTGACAATGGTTCGACCTCTGTGATCGAGCAAACCACGAAGCAAGTCACACGAGGGGGAAACCCTCTTTCAGAGAGCGGTTATCCTGCTTGTGGCAGCGTAGCTCAGCCTGTTAAGTAATTCGTACATGCACTTGACTCAACAAACTGGTGTTGGCTTGCCTTCGGAACCAGCGGCGTCTGTCGGGAGCGGAATTGCTCGACTCCTTAGATATCTCGAGACGCTGTTGCTGATTACGGTCATCGTCTGTGGGCTGTTCACCGTGGCTCGGACATTGATCCGCATCCAGTCGCCGTTCCAGATGGATTATGCGGAAGGAACAATCCTAGACAGCTCTTTGCGGTCGGCTCAGGGGCAGGCGCTCTATCAGCCGCTCCAAGACTTGCCCTACAAATTTGATCCGTACCCTCCGTTCATATATAAGCTCGTAGGTCTTGTAATTGCACACAAGGGACTGAGTTTCTTTTATCCTCGCATTCTCGCAATGTCGGCGGCGATCATAGCCTCCCTGCTCGCAGTGCTCTTGATTCGCAGATGGACAGGCCGGTGGAAACTGGCTCTGGCCTTTGGATTGATGCCCCTCAGGGTAGCTGCTGTGCAAGCATGGCTCGGGATCCTTAGGTATGACTTCATTGGGATCGCTCTGACCATGGCGGGTTTGGTCGTCTTTGTCTACTTTCCTAGACATCGCTTCTGGTCGCTTCCTTTCTTCGTGGTTGCGGCAGGGGGGCTGTATACACTGGTAGCGGCTCCGGCAGCGTGCTGTTTGTACCTTTGGATGCGGCAAGAGAAGAAGAAGAGTCTGCTCTTCGGAGTCTGTTTCGCCGGGGCGCTGTTGGGCGGGCTTTTCTACGGGCAACACGTGACTGCGGGATATATGGGCTACCATCTCTTCAAAACGCAGCATAGCCCATATTCCATTTCGCAACTTGCCAGTTTAGCTCAAGGACTTCTCCGAAACTACGCTTTACTGCTCTTATTGAGCGCTGTCGTCGTCTGGAAGGGCATTCGGGAAAAGCAATTCAGTTTGATCGCTATATATTGGCTTCTTGTCGCTGGAACATCCCTTTCGCTTGGGAAGGTTGGTGCGTCGCAAAATCACATGCTGCAGTTGATGTTCGCCACTTGTATTAGCGCCGCTGTCGCTTACGACTGGATGCGGCGGAATTCTGCCAGCGATTTGGGATTGGCACTCGTGCTCTCGACTCTCATCGTAATCACAATGGCTAACACGCCTCTGAGACCAAGGAAGCCGATCGAAGAGTTAACTGAGTGTCGGCAAGCCTATGCGGCCATACGTGAAGATTTGGGAGATCGCATCTTGGCCGACAACGTGGAGCGCTCGTTCTTGCCGGCAAGCCAGTATACGTTTCGGATCCGTTTGCGTACCGGTGGCTGGTAACAAATGCAGGTTTTGCGGACGGGGAGATGCGGCGGCTGATCGCCTCCAGTGAATTCACGTCGATCGTGATTGATCGCAAGTTGGACCAAGAAGAAAACGATGGAGGACGATGGCCGGACGACTTACGTCAAACCATCCGCACGAATTATCAACTCAAAGAGGCGTTCAATTGCAACGACGCGAGGTTTGTGTACGAACCGAAGCACGTTCCGTCTGCTTTCACACAGGCCGAGGTACGAACCCAAGCAGGCAAGCGACCTCTCGTCGACAGCACTAATCTCCGCTAGTAGCAGTAGACCTACAAGCGGCTTATTCTGCAGCTACGATGTCGGTCCAACTCTGTCTCTCTGTAACCGTTCCGCCTTCTTCACTCTAAGTCGTGGCACCTTGTTCAGCGAGAGAGACGTATGCTTCACACTTGCTTCACTGTGAGATCACCCCACTAGACGTAAATCCTAGCCGGTGCCGGAATTGAGCCACGCTCGCTAGTAATACTGAGCCATCTGGAGGAAATTTCATGGCCACAATCACCGCTCTTCCTGTCAGTCATTGTGAGTTGCTTGCTAAAAATCGCCGACCGAAACGCTCGTGTCGGAATTATCGGTCTCGGTTACGTCGGCCTTCCGTTGACGCTGCTGTTCAACGAGCAGCGATTTCCTGTAACCGGCTTCGATATCGACGCCAACAAAGTTCGAATTCTGTCCGAGGGCGGCTCCTATATTTATCGAATTCTTCCAACCGATATTCAGGTGGCGACCGATCGTGGTTTTCGTGCGACCAGTGACTACTCCGAAATCGACCGGATGGACGCCATCATCATTTGCGTGCCCACGCCCCTGAACGATCACCACGAGCCCGACATGTCTTACATCGTGTCAACCGTAGAGAGCATCGCCCCCCACCTACGGGCAGGGCAGCTTGTCGTGCTCGAGAGCACGACATACCCCGGCACTACAGAGGAGGTTGTCATTCCGATTTTGGAGAAGAACAATCGATCTGGGCTCAAAGTCGAGCGCGAGGGGATCACCGAGAGCAATTCTTTTACGTCGCCTTTTCGCCGGAACGCGAGGATCCCGGCAACAATACAGTTGCGCGGATGGACATTCCTAAGGTAGTCGGGGGAGTGAGCCCAGCCGCTACGGAATTGGCATGCGCCTTATACGGCTCCATCTTTCACCGGACCGTCCCAGTCTCCAGCCCTGCGGTCGCGGAGATGACAAAGCTCCTGGAAAACATCTACCGCTGCGTGAACATCGCCATGGTCAACGAACTCAAGCTCCTTTGCCTGCGTATGGGCATTGACATTTGGGAGGTAATCGCAGCAGCGTCCACCAAGCCATTCGGGTTTCAGCCGTTTTATCCCGGACCGGGCCTCGGCGGCCACTGCATCCCGGTTGACCCCTTCTACCTTTCGTGGAAGGCAAAAGAGTGGGATTTTCAGACCCGCTTCATCGAATTGGCGGGCGAAATCAACATGTCCATGCCTTATCACGTCGTTGACTCCGTCGCCTCTGCCCTGAGCCGTCAGAGAAAAGCTCTGAACGGCTCACGTGTCCTCGTCCTGGGCGTCGCGTATAAGAAAGACATCGATGACTTGCGAGAATCACCGTCGTTGACCATCATCGAGTTGCTCAAGACTCGCGGGGCTGAAGTGGACTATAACGATCCCTACTTCCCGACGGTTGGGAAAGGACGCAAGTACGATCTGAACATGCGCTCGGCTTCATTGGAGACGATCCGAGACTACGATTGCGTACTTATCGTCACGGACCATTCCGACTACGATTACGTCCGTATTGTTCGCGAGGCACAATTGGTTGTTGATACTCGTAACGCCACACGCGGCATCGATTCATCTAATCTGGTTCGTTGCTGAGATTCCAGATGGTTTCCGCAGAGCACAACGCCACGTACGGCAAAGTTGAGTGCGCTCGCGCAACGGAGGATGATATGAAACTTGTACAGTTAACCGATGAGGGCGACAAGGCAATCGTAGTGAATGCCGACGCCGTGTGCTTCTTTCGGCGTTATGCGCCGGACCTTGTTGAAATTCATTTCGTGGGCGAAACAAGCACTAAAGTAAGAGGAACAGTGGAGTTCTTGCAAGTCATGCTCGAGGGCGTACTGGGCGTTCCAGACGGCAGACCCAGGAGTCCACCGTCCATGCCGAGAATAGTCATTGAACCACCGGGGCAGGCTCCGAGTATTTTCTGTTCCTCTGGCCGAACGCTACGAAGGCGAGAACGGCGATGGCTCGATAGCACTGCGGGGGCGATAGCAGATGGGTGATTCGTCTTTGCTATGAACCGTGTATTGCTGAATGACAGGAATTACACAATGTGATCAGATTTTCTTCGGTATCTGATCCCAGGTGTGACCGAAGCTCCTTATGATGAACTTCGAGATTCTGCCGACGACCGCAGACCTGACATCGCCAGCCATCCCGTCGGAGTACCTGCTGACAAAGTTTCCTGTAGGCATGTGGTTCTAGTCGCAGCCGAGACGCTCTGCCACGCAACGTTTTCACGAAGCCTTCAGTCCTAGTCGCTCCGTAAAGGCGCCCTTCTGGTCTTCGGGAAGGAATTTGAAATATTTCTCCATCGACATGAGCAGGACCTCCGGATCTCCGCCGTCGAGGTTCGCCCCCGCTAGAAAGTCCGCACAGATCATCTCCAGACAGTAGCCGCGTGATTTGTCAGTCCCCAGCATCAGGCCTGCGGTTTCCAGCGCCTTCTCGATGACCGGGATCTGGCTCTTGTAAAGCTTGAAGTAGATGATCTCGTGCGGTTCTGAGTCCCGTCCCGTTAGCTCCTTCTCTACTTCCCGCTTGAACTCTTCCTTTGGCATCTCTCGAGCCTTGTGCAACCAGGTTGCACAATCGAACTCCTGACCCTCCGCCCGCGCCACCTTCGCCAGCTCTAACCCCTTCGTCCAGCCTACTTCCTTCAGGTCTTTCCTCGCCTGCGGCGGCAGGTGCTCGTGTATTGACATCAGGTAGTACGCCTTCCTTCTCGATTCCGGGAAACGCCGTTCCAGGAACTCGTCAAACGATTTCAGATTCTCCAGCCTCCAGTACTGCCCCGCCCGTACCTCACACAAATACCTTCCTAGCTCCACGAACCGGGTGTCTCGCTCCGTCTCGCTCCGCTGTTCCCAAGCCAGAATCTCGTCGATCTTCGTCAGCACGAACAAAGCTCGCTTCTTGTTCAGCTTCGGCGACATGGGCGGATTCCTAGAAATCAAGTTCGTCAAGCCAACCAAGGTTGTCTCCCGAACGGCGTACCAAAGTGGCGTCGACCAGTTGTTGTTGTCCCAAACACAAACCGACATAGGGGCAACTGGTACAAGGATTCTGCGGAAACCGGACGCCGCTGTGCGGTAGGAACCGGGCCGATTCGATCCGCCGGATGGTGTCGTCGACCAGAATGCCGAATTCCTCGCGCTGCTCTTCGGTGATGGTGGTGCGGAAGTACTGGATCTCGACCACTCGCTTGCGAACAAACACGACCTGAGCCACATCGGAGATGCCCGTAATCCAGCTGTAGCAGACAAGCTGGGGATCCAGCATCACCAGCCCTTGCGGCTCCTCCGGATACCGACTGGAAGTGGTCTTCCACTCCAGTAGGCAAGGGGCACCATCGAGGTGTCCGATCGCGTCAACGTAGGCGACGAAGTCATTTCCCTTCAGCAGAGACCGCGTGAACTTGATCTGTAGATTCTTCTTGGGCTGGAGTACCCGGACGCGGTCGTCCTGCGCAAAGCGCTCTAGCAGCTGGACGCCCTGCCGCAGCATGCGATCCCACGTCGTTCCGTTCGAATACTCGAGGTTGCTGTCCTTGTGGGCAGCCCATTCGCGAAACAGGACCACGCCTGGGTCGTCTCGCTGGAAGTAGGCGGACAGTGCCTGCTCGAAAGCGCGCCCGAACAGCATCGCTGCCCGGGTGTCTTTTTCTTTCCAGCCGTCCAGATAGCGATACCGGTAGCGGCGCGGGCAGCTGAGGTACTGGCTGATCTGGGTATAGCTGTAGACCATCACGCCACCTCGGATCCGGTGTTTTTCAAGTGGGAACCCGAGGACAATTCCGACCATTGACTCGCCGGAGCGAACCCGTCGAAGTTGAGCAGGGAAGTGCCGTTGACGGTTGAATGGCTGATCTTCACCACACCGCGCAGTCCGGAGAGTGCCTTTTCATCGACCTCCTCGCGCCCGAGCAAGTCCGGGTCGTAAAGGAAGTCGCGGAGGAACCAGCCGAGCTTCCACATGGCTTTTACGGTGCAGTAGACCCGCCCGGAAATCACCCGTCCGGCGAGTTCATGCGGTTCAAGGACGGAGAGGCGCAGGATGTAGAAAGGTTTCGCTGGATGCCAGCGATACTGAGCGCGGTCGACGCGGACGAGGAACACGCCGTCGGGCACAGCAGGGGTCACGGCCTGGGTCGTCTCGCTCAATCCTTGGATTCGACGTCTCACGCGGCACCTTCCTTGTTCTCTCCGCGGGGAAGGTAGCTGTTGAGCTGGCAGAGCAGGGCATTGCGGTCCTTTTCGGCCCAGTCGGCGAGTTGCTGGACGAAGTTTTCGACCTGTTCGCGCGTCGCCTCGCGAAGAGTTTTGACCCCGCAGAAGTCGGTGGCGTAGGACTTGACCAACTCGGGATCAAGCTTATGTTGGCGAATGATCTGGCAGAGGCGGTCGCGGACCTTGGGACCGCCATAGCCATTTCCATTTGCGGATTTTGGAGGTAGCTTCTCGGATACTCGGGCAGTGTCCGATGGTGCGGTGAGGACCAAATTTCTTCGATTGAGCAGATACCGATGCCGTACGCTTTGCGAAGTGCACGGTTCACAGCACGTGTTTCGGCAACCCGCATCTCGGCACCATGAACCAGGGGGGAGACGTTTGAGGGGTCGGCGTCGCCGTAGCCGACAAAGCCACGGCAGGCTCGGGACTTGTAGACCGTGGCTTCAAATGCCCAGCGCTGTGCGGTCGGATCGCAAAATGCCTGAACAGGCTTAACGTTAATGCCAGCGCACCGGTTCCGACGCGCTAGGCGAGTCAGGCCCGCATTGGTCACGTACCAGCCGTTGTCCAGAAGGAGAAGATCACCAGTTTCCACAGAAAAGTGAAACTGCTCCGAGTAGCCTCGGAGTGTCTCAAGCGCGGTTCTCGAGGCCGCAGGTCCCCAGCGCCGTTTTGCGAGCCTTCTATTGCGTCGGACAAGCTGTTCATTTTTGTTCATCGATGCCTCCCGGAAGAGCAGATTTTGGCAAGTCATCGAATAGTGACTTTGCGGACTTCATTTCCCGTGCGAAATTATCTAGTTCTTTATTCATAGGGGGTCTCCTTGCGTAAAAACAATTTGCTGAATTGCTATAGAGATATTTTATCTCTCTCGAAATGAAAGGGTCAACAAGAAAACGAGCGGCCCGTAGCGAGATCGATTGGCGCTCGGTAGGGCGCAGGATCCGTGAACTCCGGGGCTTCGATATGACCCAATCTGAGTTCGCGGGGCGAATTGGTGTGACGCAGGGCTATCTTTCATCACTAGAGAGAGGGGAAAAGGAAGCAGGTGCAGCAGTGCTGCTAGGAATCAGCCGAGCGTTCGGCAAATCGGTCGACTGGCTGCTGACTGGACAAAGCCCAAAATGCTGATATGTACAGGGAACTGGGGGGTACGCACGCTTGAACTAAGCTTTTCTGGACAGACTTCGACATCTCCAATAAGGAGAGCCAAGCCAAACCGGATTGAGGCGGGCGAGGCGAAAGCCCGGCCCAACAGTCACGAATTGGGCTAATCTGCGGGAACTAGTCTCTTGCCGGTTTCCTTTGGCACAGACGCCTCAGTATTTTGAGCGTCCACCACTGCGTTGGATCTCAGGCTTTTTCTCTTGCGACTCCCCGCAGCCAGCTGACCTGGGCGACATCGGCGATGCCGGTGACCCAACTGTAGCAGACCAGCTGAGGATCAAGCATGAGCAGTCCCTGGGTTCTCCCGGATACCGAGTCGAAGTAGTCTTCCACTCCAGCAGGCAGCGGGTACCCTCTTTTGGGTAAGCTGTCAGTTGCAAAAAGCCGTGAGCTCACACAAGCGAGTGCAGCGCAACGTTCCGCTTAGAATCCTCGCGAAGAAGTTTGGAGTTTCGGTATGGACGGCTCACAGACTGTGCGCGCGTCGGGCCACCGGTTTAAAAGATCACCGGCGGCGGTGTTTCCGACTCGTTACCAAAATTCCCTCCAACCTTGCGGAGCCGATCACCGCCTCGACGCTTTTTTCTTCTTGCTCCTTCCTGAACCGGGCTGTTTCGAGACCCAAGCGTAGTTGACACTATCGACGACAGACCGACGAGAGTCGACAGCCTTTATTCCCATGCGAACTTCGAGAGTCCTCGCCCACGTGTCTAAAGCAATCGTCCTGGGTTTTCCAGTGACGGGGTCGAACAGCCTCAGACTAACCCGCTGAGGTTTGCCGGTCTTCGGCCGATCCTGTAATCCAGTGAAGGGAGTGTGAACGGACTTTTTCTGTTTTTTCATATGCCACCGTCTCTTCAATTAGCACTACTGCACACGGTGAATTCCCACTGGCCATTCAACCGATGGTAAGAAAGCTGCGAGGGAGGAGGACAACCCCTATTCTCCTTTGCTCGGGTGCTTGGCGCGGTGCGGCCGATCACCAATATCGGTGACGGGTTCTAATGTATTCGTTATCCTCTGTCAGCCTGTTGATCTCCACGGACGGCGGAACCAGTACCACCGAACGAGAGCGCGCGACTTCGCAAACTGCGAGGGCGACCCACAATGCTCGCCCCGCACGGTTTCTCAACTCCCGCGGGGTGCCCACTCCCGGCCAGTTGTGCAGAATGTGGCTCAGGCCGGACGCTCCCACGTGGATCAACTGTCGCTTCACAAGGTTCTCCCGCCTCGCAGATGGCAGCGCCATATCCCGCTGGTCTCGACGCTAGTAACCCGTAACCTGCCGTACAATCGAGCGCATGGCTGCCCACGCTTCCAATGAAATTGATTGTCTTTTGGCTTTGCTCAAACTCGAGCCTTGCCATGTTCATCGCAAACGCCGGGCGCTCGTCCGAAACCTGATTTCGTTCCCATCTGAGTCGGTAGCGTCGTACACGCGGCTAGCAGGGGTCGCACGAGCCAGTAACCACTGAGGTTCCTGTGCCAACAAGAAGTTTTTGGTTTAGCAGACCTGGCAACGGATCATGTAACATACACCCAGCGTCCAGTATCGCGGGATACGTTGCTGAGAGTTGCCTGAAGGCTTACTCGCCGGGACGGTGAGTGATTCTTGACGCAAGGCGCCAGCTGCCAAGTTCGCCCAAGTGGTCTTGGGTCGGATTTGGTCAACCCCGATGTCGAGGCGGGACGCCGAAGCATAGGGCCACCGGATCGTATTTGCGAACGGAGGCCGTATGTCTGCTCTCGGCAGTCTCTCGCCCCTCCTCGAAGACGAAAACCAGTTTCTTTCCTTTGGCTTTGGCATGCCGGTCTGGAACCGGCCGGCTCTAAGCTGTCCGCGTCCGCCTTCGACGGGCTGTCCATTCTGTAGCACATCAACCTTAGACAAGACCGGATCCGGTGTCGCTCACCGACCTTCACTTCTAGAGAGTGGGGTGGACCTATGAGTACCTCGGGAGCTGGTAGAAGCGGAAGACCTCCAGGTCTTCCAAAAACAGGCGGCCGACAAAAGGGCACGCCCAACCGAGCCACACGAGAGGTCCGGGAAATGTTCGGCAAATTCGGTTACGACCCTCTCGCAAGTCTTGTGACTGAGGCCCAAAACCCAAGGAACCCCAAGGAGCTCCGGATTCGGATTCATTGTTTCCTTGTGCCATTTGCCTACGCCAAACCAAAGGCGGTTGAAGCGACTACGCAAGAGCCACAGATCGTCAACGTCACCACAGTTTTGGAGCGTTCGGATGGCACCACAAGAGGTGAATCTAACCCACAAACTTCGACCCCGTCAGGCGAGCGTCCTTAGGGCCGGAAAGCGTTTCACAATTGTTGTCGCGGGGCGTCGCTGGGGCAAGACGTGGCTAGCGTTGTGGTGGCTGATTATTAACGCCGCTAGCGGGCCCAATCGCATGTGCTACTACGTTGGTCCTACTTACACGCAGACAAAACGAATAGCTTGGGATTTGCTGAAGCGGCAAATTCCCGCTGAAGCTCGGCGGCGTATCAGCGAGGAGGAATTGCTGATCGAACTTCCCAACGGATCCATTATCCAATTGCACGGTGCTGATTGTCCTGATTCGCTGCGCGGCGTTGGATTGAATTGCATCGTATTGGATGAGTACGCGCAGATGAATCCCGGGACCTGGTCAGCCGTGGTTCGGCCAATGCTTGCAGACCGAAGGGGCAGTGCCATGTTCATTGGTACTCCGAGGGGCCGTAATCATTTCTATGATCTCTATGCGATGGCTGCGTCGAATGACGATTGGGCTGTCTTTCGATTCCGCACAGCGGAAGGAGGATACGTGGCTGCAGACGAACTGGCAGCAGCGCGGTGTGAAATGGACCAGAGGATGTACGCCCAAGAGTTCGATGCGTCTTTTGAAGACTGCGCAGCGCGAGTCTACCATGCATTCGATTTGGATAAGAACGTGGCTGATCTCTCGCCACTTCAGGGTGCGCCTCTTATGATCGGAATGGATTTCAATATTTCTCCAATGACAGCAGTGATCGCCCAACGTGCAGGAGATCAATGCCAGGTGATCGACGAAATTGTACTATTCAATTCAAACACTCAGGAAATGATGAACGAAATCAACCGAAGATATAGAGGACGCCACGGAGTGGTACACCCTGACCCCAGCGGCGTAGCAAGGAGGACAAGTGCGCCGGTGGGGCAGACTGACTTTACAATCATCGAGGAAGCAGGGTGGCCAGTATATCGTGCAACGATACATAAGGTTGTTGACCGTATAAACAACGTCAATGCCATGCTTTGCAATGCGCAGGGTAATCGAAAACTGCTGATCTCTCGGTCATGCAAGCATTTAGTCAAGTCACTCGACGGCCTCACCTATAAGGAAGGGACGAAAATCCCCGACAAAGCATCCGGGCTCGACCATAGTAGCGATGCACTCGGATACTTGATAATGAATGCATTCCCGCTCATTTCGAATTCAGTCCGGTCCTTCACGATTGCATTGTAGCGATGGTCAGGATTTGAGGCAAGGTGCCTGTCGGATGGGACCAGTAAGAGCTCATAACTCCGCGGTTATTAGGATTCCTTCATTTGGGCAGCAATCTACTTTTATCTACCTTAGAAACCGACAGCATGGGGCCATGAATGAACGGCACGAAGAACAATGCTATCTCCGAATGAGATTTCAGACACCCAGACGTCGAGTGCGGTTCCGGTGCTCGCTCGCTTTTGCTGCGCATTAGGAATTAGCGATCGATGATCGCAATGATAACGAGGTGAGCGGCAGTACAGGCATCGTAACGATGCGCCACATCGCAGCACTCTTGCTGGGTTCCAATGTACTTTCGGGAGTGCGCGCAGAATGAAATGACCCAAGGCCTGAATCTGAAGTTGATCTTTGCACCCGCAGTTGAAAACTCGGTGAGAGTGATTTCATCTCTGCTCGTCAGCCAGCTTGTCCTCCTCTGGTCCCGTAACGATGGCCTGAATCATCGCGAATCCCAAAATCTCCGGCAAAAATGCGTTGTACATGAGAAGATGAAACTATAGTAAGGACCTCGAAGTGGCACGACTCCTCCCGCGATTGATCCTCGTCTTTTTCTGCGTAGTTCCGTTGGCTTGGTCCGCTGACCCACTTGCTCGATCGGTGACCATCTACCGCGACAACTTCGGCGTTCCCCACATCGTCGGTGAAACCGAGCAGGCCGCGTTTTTCGGGTACGGATATGCCCAGGCGCAGGACCACCTCGAGCGCATGATGCTTCAATACCGGGATGCCCAAGGACGCCGTGCGGAAGTCCTCGGGAGGTCGGCCCTTGGCGAGCTGATGCAATTCTCGAGTCATGATTACCGCTGGGGTGGTGATTATCTGCAGCGGTTGCTGCATGCAAAGCGAGCTGTTGTGGAGAACAGAGACAGCATCGATCCGAACACGTATCTGGTTCTATCCGCCTTCGCCCGCGGTGTAAATCAATACATCTCGGAGCACCGCTCGCAGATTCCTAGATTGGATCGACTCCATTACGCCGGAAGACATCGAAGCGCTGCAACGCAGCAATTACCTGCGCTTCTACAGCGTTCACGATGCGCTACAAAAGATCGAGCCGAAAACCTACAAGTTTCCTAACTTTGGATCCAACCAGTGGGCAATCTCTCCCGCTCGATCCACGAATGGTCGCATTATCCATGTCGAGCACACCCACATGCCCTGGGACAATCGCTTTCAGAATTATGAAGCTCACTTGATCGTTCCCGGCAAACTCGACGTTGGCGGAATCAGTTGGTTTGGTAGCCCGTTTTTTCTGGACGGCTTCAACGATCGAATCACGTGGTCCGCCACCTGGAATACCCCCAACATTTCCGACGTCTATATCGAGAAAATCAATCCAAATGGCGAGATGCAATATTTGTTTGAAGGGAAGTGGGAACCCATTCGCGTCGCCAACGAAGATTTCAATGTAAAAACGGCAACAGGGATGGAAACAATAAGCCTTCCGATGTACTACACGCGTCACGGCCCAATTGTAAAATTCGATCGAAAAACAAATACCGCGTATTCCATCAAGCTGCCGAATGCAGACGGGGTGAACTATTCGACGGGGCTATATCTCCTGATGAAGGCTCGGAACCTTTCTGAGTTCCAAGCCGCCCTGGGTCGCCAGCTTATTCCCCGCTGGAATTTTCTCTTCTCAGATGACAAAAATATATTCTGGGTACACAACGCGGTCGTCGCGCGTCGGTCGGGCGGTTACGACTGGACCAAACCCGTGCCTGGTTGGATAAAGGCAACGGATTGGGGGCCCTATCTCCCTTTCACCGACAATCCGCAACTCCTGAATCCGCCTACCGGATTCCTGCAAAACTGTAACAATCCACCGTGGCTTGCCACGAAACATTCGGGCCTGCGGCCACTTGATCCCGCTCCCTACTACCTGCAAGCGACTCCTCGCGCCGACGCTGGAGAAGAAGCCCTGAATATGAGGGGAGAACGAGTGTTTCAAGTCTTGGCCAGCGACACGAAATTCTCGCTCGATGACATGAAGTCACTCGCCCTGGATACCTACGTCCAGTCCGCCGACGTTATCGTGCCGTTACTCGACCGCGCGTACACTCCGCTGTTTTCGTTCTGGCACTCGCAGCCGGATCCTCGCGTTTCCCGTGCTCTTGAGCAGCTGCACACCTGGGACCGCCGCTCGTCGGCGACCTCGGTCGCGTTCACTTACCTGTATTTCTGGGGGAAGGCCTATGAGGATCTCTACTCGTCTGGGAGATTTCACAGGTTCACGAGCTATGACCGCAGGAACATCAAGATCGATTCCTGGCTTGAGCAGTACCGTGCTCGTCGTGCCCTGGAGGCAGCGCTAGACCGAATCCAGAAACTCTTCGGAAAGACCGAGGTTCCCTGGGGCCAGGTAAATGTCACGATTCGCGGCGGCACGTTTCCAATGGACGGCACCGGCCTTTTTGACGTTCTGCATCCCGATGACGGGCCGGAGCAAAGCAACGGACAGATTTTCGACAACGACGGATGGGGCCACCTGATGATCGTGATGGAAGGCGAGCCAAAGGAAATCTGGAGCCTGCTCCCCTACGGCGAGTCGGAAGACCCGTCGTCGCCGCACTACAATGATCAAACGAAACTGCACAGCCGTCGCGAAATCAAGCGGTTCTGGTTCTCGCCACAACAAATCAGAGACCACACAGAATCCGTCTGGGGCGACGGTGGTCGCCTCGGCCGGCACTTTCGATTGCGGCCAGCCGGCAGGCCCCAAGCACGTGTCCGGGTAAACCCGATTTGAACTCAGCCGCCTGTCGCTGAAGGTCAGAGTATCCCAGCGGCAACCCTTCGCGTGCCGCACTCCGAGAAACAAGGGCAGGACCGAGGCCGCATTTTCGGTTTCGAGAGCGATGCTGGGCGAGCATTTTTATTGGAACAATGATGCGAGACTCCATTTCGCGGAGTTTGCGCGTGAACCCGGAGTCAGTCAGGGACAGCTTTCAAGATACGAGCAGGCGAGCAGCGAAGCAACTTATCCCTTTCGTCTGGGAGATGCCTCGCCGTGATCTGCACGTCTGTTTTGAATTCAAATCACGGGAGCAAAGGTTCCGAGGAGATCGTCACAAAGTGGTGTGCCGAAAGTCACATCTAAGGGTTCCTAGCGAGCAGACACTGGCTGCGTGATGTCTGTCACGGCACTCTGGTTCGTACGGCCGAAAGCGGGGGTCGGGTTGGCCGGGTAATGGAATCACAGGGGGTGGCTCGTGCTCTCACCGTATGGATTGGGCATCATGGAAAGTTGTCTCACCTGCAGGATGCGAGTGGAGCGCCTTTTTTGCGACCTGCCGGATTCAGCCCTACAGGCTTTCGACAACATCAAGTACACAACCGCCTATCCCAAAAGGGCAACTCTGTTTTTAGAAGGGCAGCCGCCGCGGGGCATTTTCGTGGTGTGCAAGGGGCGGGTAAAGCTCTCCATGAGCGGCACCGATGGCAAAGCACTCATTCTCCAGATCGCCGGTCTCGGGGAGGTGCTGGGGCTCAGCGCCACAGTTTCGGGTAAACCGTACGAACTGACAGCCGAAACGCTTGATCCCTGCCAGGTGAGCTTTGTCAAGCGTGAGGATTTTCTTCGCTTCTTGAAGAATCAGACCGAGGCGTGTTTCAAGGTGGCGGAGCAGCTTAGCGAAAAGTACAACCACACCTGTCGCGAAATGCGCTCACGGGGATTGTCGCATTCCGCAGGGGAGAAGTTGGCCAGGCTGCTGTTGGAATGGAGTTCCAAGAACGGCGAAGCTTCCAAGCAGGAGCCGCACACAAAACTGTCACTGACCCACGAAGAGATCGCACAGAGGATCGGGACCTCGCGCGAGACGGTTACACGCTTGTTTGCAAACTTGAGGGAACGACAGATCGTGCAGGGGAGCGGCGAAGCCCTGGTGATTCAAAACAAGGCAGCCCTGCGCCTTGTCGCCGCCTCGCAAGTGCTGGTGCGTTCCAGATAGCAAAAATCCGACACGCGGCGGTCAAAGGCCATTGTGACGCGGCGGAGCCGGAACTCGGTCTTGTGGCTTAAGCGCGAAGGGCCGCTCACATGCTTTGGCCAGAACGAAATCCTCAGAATCTTTCAGCCACACGCGGAGGACCCGGCAGCAACCGGCGGAACTTGCGGACTTGCGGTCTGCTTGCGTTTCTGTGTCTGCTCACGTCCGTCGTTGCGATGGCTCAGACGGCAGAGTGTTCGGGGGGCGGTGCACTTGAGAAGGGAACAGCCGTCGATTGCCCGGACGATGATCAAAGATGCGCCGCGCCGAGAATTCGTCGCGGTCACCGGTACATCCACGCCGGTACCCGTGGACAGCATCGACCGGTCGGTCTCTGTAATTGAGGTCCGGGACAACCGCCTGTTATACCCGCACTGGCTGGACTTCCTAGAGCAAGACCCCTCGCTCGATTTGCGGCAACGCGCGCCCGGTGGGGTGCAGGTGGACTTGGCCATGCGCGGCTCTTCCTTCGGCCAGACGCTAGTGTTGTTAAATGGCCTGCGGATGAATGACGTGCAAACCGGTCATCACAATCTCGACCTGGCACTGCCCACCCAAGCGATCGAACGGATTGAGATTTTGCGCGGAGCGGGATCCGCGTTCTACGGTTCAGACGCAGTGGCCGGCTCCATCAACTTCATCACTGGGTCGCCTAAGTATTCGGAACTTCGCGCCGGGGCTGCGGTGGGCAGCTTCGGGACTAATCAGCAAACGACGTCATTGACCTACGGGACGAAAAAGTGAGGGGAAGTCTGAGCATCGCCCGGGACTTCTCCAGCGGGTTTCGTCCGGACCGTGATTACCGCAGCTTCACCGCTTTTTCCAACAGCAGTCTCGACACGTCGCTCGGTCGGACCGTTGTCATGCTCGCCTTTGGAGACAAGCCCTTCGGGCCGACCAGTTCTACGGGAACTTCAATTCTTGGGAACGTACGAAGTCTTGGTTCGCTGGAGCCAAGCAAGACTTGGGTGGCAAGGCTGAATTCGACTTCGGATATCGCCGACATACAGACGAATTCATCCTGCTCCGTGACAACCCCTCGGTCTACGAAAACAACCACATTGACCAGGCCTGGCAGACTGCGCTTCGGCTGAAGCAGCGGTTGGGAAAGGATGCGACGTTGTTCTATGGCGGTGAGGGATTCCACGGATCGATAAGCAGCAATAATCTGGGCGAACCATGGCCGCAGCCGCGTAGCGATTTATGGGGATTTCGACATGCGCGCATGGAAGAGATACTCGTTCTCGCTGGGCGCTCGGGAAGAGGTGCTCAGCGCAACTCATGCTGCGTTCATTCCCACTGTTGCAGCGGGTGTCTGGCTGAAAGCGGGGTGGAAGCTGAAGGCGAGCGCCAGCCGTGCTTTTCGTCTGCCTACCTATACCGACCTCTACTACCACGATCCGACGACTCTGGGGGACCCGAACTTGCAGCCGGAAACGGCATGGAATTACGAAGCCGGTCTGCTTTGGGACCAGGGAGGGCGCTATAAAGCCGGAATTGCGGTCTTCGAACGGCGCGAGAAGAACGACATCGGCTACATCCGGGAGTGCATCCTCCGATCCTTGGCACGCTGCCGACATTGCAGAGCCTGAACTCACGGGAATCGAAACGTCCCCAGGTAAGGCTCCGCACCGTCAGGACGTGGGTCTGGCCTACGCTGGGTTGCTGGCTCACGGAACATGCTGAATGGATTGCGGGTCACGGTATGTCTACGATTATCCGGTAAACGACGGCGCAGTAACGTGGCAAGGCCCTTGCAGGAGGTCTCGTGGCGCGAACAGAATAGCCTAGTCGAGCGCTTTCGGCGATCGTTATGTGACCTCAAACCAGCCAGGGGGGCGCGGGCGGACCGTACAAGATCGGATTGGAATGTCGGGAAGGGCGAACGACGGTAGCGGACGTCTGCCCGGCGGCGTCGACCGACCCATTGCTTCTTTGGTTTGGGTTGATAAACGGCTAAGAGCTTGATCTTCTTCTGCTGCAGATTTTCCAGGTCTGCGATCAACGTCGACACAACCTGCAGCCCCTTGCCCGAATCGTCCTTGGTCATATTCACAACATCGGCGCGCGAAAGGAATTGCACGGTGATGTTTGTGGCAGCAACCGCAGTCGTTTGGTAGGCAACCCCACTGAGAGTCTCCGCAAGACCCAGGATGGCTCCTTCTCCGTGGTAGGCGATCGGAAATGCGTGGCCGACACTGCCTCCCGTCGAAAGGGCAACCTTGCCGTGGAGCAAGATGAATGCACCTTCACAGGGCTCTTCCTGCTTGAACACAACAGAGTATTTCTTATATTTACGAATCGGTGGCGAGATTGCGTGACCCATGAGCAAACCCGGGGACGTGGGTGTTCCCGCAATAATTGGGCTGGGAACAGTACGTTCAGCGCAAGACGTTTTCACATGTTTGCACGACGAGAGCGGAGACCGCAGCGATGCGGATCACCAGGAAGCGGTGACGCGCAGGCGGATCAGATGTGCCGTGCTTCGCTCGGGTTGTGGAAATCCGCGTCAACTCGCTCTGTATTGCCACTGCGTCCAAGGGGACGTTGTTGAGAGAATCATGAGGCTGCGATCGTCGCGCTCCCACAGAGCCTGGATCACCGCTGACATCGGTCTCAATACGCCGCGTGCGCGCTGGAACATGTCGAGGCTCGACCAACTGTTGTAGACCCAATTGGATGGAGTGACGCCGCCTGCTTATGTCTGGTTGATCCCACGTGGGAATTTGCGCGCCATTTCACTTCAATCACGATCTTCAAGGTCGACCAAACCGAATCCCACACCTGTATTCATAATCTCGAAGATCTGTTCGATTTCGCCCACGACTCCATTCTGCGGAGTCCGCTCGTGCACTCGAATTGAGTCAGGGACAGCTTTCAATACGAGCTGGGAAGCAGCGAGATCGGTGCGGCTGTGCTCCTGCCTAGCACGCGCATCGGGGAAAACAATCGAATGGTTGTTGACGGGAAGAGACCGGTTCGATGAGCGCTGCAGCTCAGCTTGTGTTAAGCAGATATCTTCGTAGCTGGGGCGGTTTCTCAGTTGACAGCCGTGGTAGACTCAACTCAATCGCCAAGACGCACTCGGCTTGGTTAAGTCTTCCTCAGTTTTGGCAACATCTTCTTCGGACTGGGCTTCAGCGTTATCCCAACTCAACTTTGATGGTGTCGCGGTCAGGTGTCTCTGTGCCCTGATCCACCGACGCCCGGGAAGAAGGGAAGATGGGACCAGACCGCCAGAATGTCCGCCCCGGGAGTTCCGTATCCAATCCAGCAACGCCGACGACCGCTGAGTGTCTAGCCGACGGCACCATGCTAGAGCTCGTGCGCGTCAACAGCGAATCCAAACTGCTCATCTGGCGGCAGGACCAGCAACGCGTGGCTGAACGATTTGAATCCGGCAACGTGATCTACGAACCGATGTCGCTCGGGCCCACCGTCCTGGAGGCGGTTCGGTTTCCTGGGGTGCAGCCGATTGTGGTTCAAGAAACCGGGGAACTCTTCGAGAAATCCTCGACGCGGCAAGCAAATACACCGGCCTTCCCGATCGTGAGCTGCGGCCGATCCCCTACTGGGGGTTGAGCTCGTGCTTCCCGGAACTCTTGGCGGCGCTGCCCACCTTGGTGGTGACGGCACCATCCTGGGCGGACGCCCACTGTTTTCTCCGAGGCTCCTCAGGTGCCTTTGTCGCCGTGGTGTGCTGCTGACGGAGCTCACACCCGGGGCCTTTCTCGATCTACCTATGTACCTGCGCCCGACGATTCTGATAGAACAGTCCAACGTCGCTCGCCAACTCGGCGGATACCTTCGAGCGGGAGGCAGCAGCGGTGCACACGTCTCAAGATCCGGCAGGTTTCTCGATCTCCATTCTGTCAGGGCTTTGTACTGCGCCGAGGATGACCTTGACTCGGAGCTGCGAGAGGTGTCCTCCGGGTCTCTCTGTACCCGGCAAGGAGGAAGAACGCAGTCTTCTTCGATGCACGCGAAGAAGAGCGGCTCTGCAGCAGGAAATCCAGCCCCAGCTCCTACGATATCGCCTCCAGAACTTTCAGGCGGTTCAAGCATCAAGGTTTGATGCCCCGGGGTTCACCGCCGGAATGAGAGGGCTGGCTCGCGCCCTGGCTGCATCAGTCGTGGGCGATCCGACCCTCACCGCCGGGGTCATCCCACTCCTATCCGCCCAAGATGAAGAGATCCGCGCCAGCTCGGGAACACTGCCGGACTTCGCGATCATTGTAACGTTGCTGGCCTTCCCTGCACGAAAACAAGAACCGCGAGTTCCTGTGAAAAAACTTACCGAATTCGTGACGCACGCAGTGCTCAATTCGAATGGTGAGATCAGGGAATACAACACCGTAGAAGTCGGGAACCTCCTCTCTCGGTCTGAACCTGCCCCCCCCGATCCCGGGCTGCTAGTGGCATGCTGGTCGAATTGACACGGCAGGCTCAGCCGGCGGAGTTCACGATTTGAAGCGCCGATTTGGTGTGACGACGTAGCCAGATAGTTTTCCCGGCTGCCCCGACTGCGAGCCCGGAAATCGACAGCTTATGTAGGGCGTGCAGGTCGTGCATGTTTTTTGAAGTGGAGACCGAAGCTATGCCGAGGAATAGATGGGCGCTGACGAGTGCGCAGCAGTCGCTGTACGGAAGGGCCGTAGAGCGAATGCGGGCTGCGGGTGCCGACCTAGCTACTTTCGGCGTCGACTGCGACTGGATGCGAGTGACCCATTCTTCGGCCGCGAGCTGTGTGCGCACCTGGACAGGGGCCTCTGTTTTCGTGATCCACGCCCGCATGGTTGGGTTGGCCCCCAAGACAGTTATTCAGGGATTCGAGCTGTCGAGTCCCGAGTGGGAATTCAACGCCTACGTCCTCGATGATCCCGCAGTCGCGAATTCAGGGCAGCAGCTTTATCGTATGTTGGACGGCTCGCAATTCCACCGGAATGAAGTGCTCAATCATCGTGTGGACGCGGAAGGGATTCTGCGGCGCGGCGACGTAATGGAAGGCCTGGTGCTCGCGGAGTGTTTTTCCGCGGTGCCCACTCGCTGCAACCAATGGAACTCGGCACCGCTAACATTGTCGAATCGTCAACCAGTTCGACGACATCCATGCATTCCAATTCGAGTTGCCGGTTGAACGCGTTTCAATTCAGCCCCGGCCACGACGCTGCGGCAGTCTTTTTGAGCCAGCAAAGTGCATAGAGAACGGCCCCGTTCCGCCTGCTGTCAATCATCTTGCTCGAAGAAATAGCATCCCGGGAGGTGAAAGTAGGAGACAGAGATAAATCGGGTTGGCCTCGTGCCGGGCTCGTCCAGCACTCACGGCAAGAGTCACGGCAGCGCTGGCAGCGCTTTGTGTTCGGTTTTCGAGATAAGGACGGGCTGCGTACACAGGATGCCATCTCCTTAACCGGATGACGTCACAATGCATCGCTCACTGGGTTTCTGGGTCGCTGAGTGCGTTACGTTTCGTGGCAGGCTCTCGCGATCCGATCCGCGGGCCAACAGGTGCGATTGCTTCACGGACCGAGCGTCCTGCGACAGTTCTTCATCGTCCGGATTGTACCTAAACGGAGCAGATTGTCGTCCGCCGTGACCAGCGTGAGATCCAGGAGTTGAGCGGTGGCAGCCAGAAACCGATCTGCGGGATCGCGTTGTGGCAGCGGGAGTTGCCGGGCGATCAACACGATCTCGTGGGTGAGAGGCGCTTCCCGGAAGGGACGGCCCAGCAGCGGTGGCACTCTCCAACTCTTGAAGACGCAGGGGAACTATGTGTATACTTTACGTATATACATTGTGGAGGTTGGCATGGGCACGGCACGAGTCTTCCGGTCCGGAAACAGTCAGGCTGTACGGCTGCCAAAGCAATTTCGATTGAAAAGCAAGGAGGTCGAAATCTTTCGGCGAGGGGATGAAATCGTGCTGGCGGGAGAAGAACGGAACCATGGTTCGGGCGTTTGACCTGCTGGCGAGCTTGCCGGAGGATCTGGTCATCGCCGGACGCGAGAAGGATCACCCGCAGAAACGCAAGGGGCTGTGATGGAGCCTCGCTATATGTTGGACACCAACATCTGTATTTACATCCGGCAGAGGAGGCCGGAAGAAGTTTTGCGCCGATTCCGGAAGCTCCGTCCGGGAGAAGCCGTGCTCTCGGTCATCACCTACGGAGAGCTACTCTATGGGGCGGCAAAGAGCGAGCAACGGGTGGCGGCGCTTGCACGCCTGCGTGAACTCGTCCATTTCCTGCCTGCCATGTCCTTGCCGGAGACGGCCGCCGAAGCGTACGGAACGATTCGGGCGCAGTTGGAATCGAAGGGCGAGATGATTGGAAACAACGATCTGTGGATCGCTGCGCATGCAATCGCGGCAGGGCTGACGTTGGTAACAAACAATGAAAGGGAATTCCGCCGGGTGCGGGGGCTGAAGATTCAGAATTGGGCTGTCTAGCATTCAGCAGGAGCATCCGGAGTGGATTTCACAGGTTTTCACGAGCTATGACCGCAGGAACATCAAGATCGATTCCTGGCTGGAACAGTACCGTGCTCGCCGAGCCTGGAGACAGCGCTAGACCGAATCGAGAAACTCTTCGGAAGGACCGAGGTTCCCTGGGGCCAGGTAAATGTCACGATTCGCGGCGGCACGTTTCCAATGGACGGCACCGGCCTTTATGACGTTCTGGATCCCGACGATGGGCCGGAGCAAAGCAACGGACAGATTTTCGACAACGACGGATGGGGCCACCTGATGATCGTTATGGAAGGCGAGCCAAAGGAAATCTGGAGTCTGCTCCCCTACGGCGAGTCGGAGGACCCTCGTCGCCGCACTACAACGATCAAGCCAAACTACACAGCCGCCGCGAAATCAAGCAATTCTGGTTCTCGCCACAACAGATCAGAGACCACACAGAATCCGTCTGGGGCGACAGTGGTCGCCTTGGCCGGCACTTTCGATTGCGGCCAGCCGACAGACCCCAAGCACATGTCCGGTAAACCCGATTTGAACTCAGCCGCCTGTCGCTGAAGGTCAGAGTACCCAGCGGCAACCTTCGCGTGCCGTACTCCCTGCCACATTCTGCGAGAACCAGGGGCAGGGACCGAGGCCGCATCTTCGGTTTCGAGAGCGATGCGGCGCGAGCATTTTTGTTAGAACAATGAAACGAGACTCCATTTCGGAGAGTTTGCGGGTGAATCCGGAGTCAGTCAGGGATAGGTTTCACGAGCAGGGAAGTAGCGAGATCGGTGTGGCTGTGCTCCTCCGCTTAGCTCGCGCATCTAGGAAAACGATCGAATGGTCGTTGACGGGAAAGACAGGCTGTGACGAGAAGTTGCCGTGCCCTGTGGAATCGATTCGCTCTCCGCATGTCGGCGTTCTTAAACTTGATGCTCCGTCACCCGCATCTCTAATCGCAATTGTCTTCGAAGTCAATGGTTGAGTCCGATCGTGATGTCGCCTACACCGTCAGAGGGTTCGATCGATCTCTTCTTTGCTGAGTGGCGCTCCAAGAAGTGTCAATCCATGCCTTTCGAACTCCGCTTTGCGTGCTTCCTGATTCTTCGGATCTTCGCTTTGTGCAGCCGGCGACCATTCTGTCTCCATTAATCCGGCCGGTGTGTAGAGATGAACTGCGCCACAATGAGAGTCCTGCGCTACACTCCAGCGGTGCGGGACTTTCATCGGCATCAGCAAAGAATCGCCAGGCTTCAGACGCATGCGCTCGCCGCCAACTTCGGCGACGAATTCACCCGTCATGACATAGATCCATTCATCCTGTTCGTGATGCACGTGAAGCGGGGCGCCCCGATAGGGATGACGGTCTGCTGGTGGAAAGACAAAGATCGCAAGGCGCCCCTCAGAGTCGGAGGAGCGGACAACCTCGGTGTCGAACATCCCTGACGGCGAGGGTGCGCGCTCATCGGCGCCGTTGGGTTTACGTGTGAAACCAGAGCGAACGAGCACGGGATGTCGCACGGTCCCTCGATCCGAGGCGTGATTCCTTTCGTCCGAAGCTTGCAGCGAAGATGCAAGACGGAAAGGAAACCAGGTGAGCGTCAATCCTGCGCCAGTTGCGAGTAGGTCTCTGCGCTTCATGAGGGTCCCTTCATATAGCTCCGGGCGAGTTTGAGATTTGCCAGTGGCACCTCCCACGCTTAATAACGAGGGCAGGCACAGTCAGAAAGTTAGTATTGCGATCCCCATAGCGTTCGTTCCTCGCCTAGATCATTACCCGAATCCGACAACTACTTCGGATGCGATCGTTCCATATTGGAAACGCTGTACCATACCATCCTCCAAGACCCATCGCTCTGACGTTTGAACTCCGCAAGGAAGTTTGTTCTATGGGTCATGAACACACCATCGAGACCGTTGTCTTCGTTATAGGTGCCACGGTAGACAGCCAAGTCTCCCCCACCTGCAACATCGACCGCCTCGTCGATGAGACTGACTTTCCAAAGCGGGTCATGCTGAAAGCCCAGCCTGAAGCCCTCTCTGTCGGCTTCGATCCCCACAGTTGAAGGGTTACCACATTCCATAGAGACAATATCCGGCGCGTCATACGCAGTTGTTTTGATCGGATCGTGAGCGTTGATCCCCGCGACGACTTGAGCGACGGCCGCCTTGATGGTTTTGGCGATCGCCGATTGATCAATCGCCATCGCTCTTGTCCATACTGCAGCCACGACAGTAGCGACAGCAAACAGCAAGCAGACCTGGTTTCCAGCGGGCAAAATGGATCATTGAACTTTCCTTTTTGAGGTAGCCTCAGGAGCGAGCTTAGTGCCGTGAATTGTGACGGCCCTCTTGAGCGGGCCACCCACCTCACCCATCTCGCCAACTTGCGTGAAGGAAGTCGCAGTGATGCCCGACCATACTTCGTGCCAAGTCATTTTCCTTCCGTTCTGGGGGAAACCCATGTCGATGGTTAGTTGTTTTCCATCCCAGTTCAGAGAACTATTGGAGTAGGTATTGAAATCGCAAGCTGCCGGACCGGAATTGTTGCAGAGCATTCCGCGGAGGCTTTTCGTGGTCTTGTCCCACCAGTGCAGTGCGATAAGAAACATCTCCCCCGCGGGCCCACGTACATGCTCTTCCTCCATCAAAACGTATCCACCGGGCCCGGTTCGCCAGTTTTCTTCGCCCGTGCCGGTGCCTCCGTTTGGAGACATGCCACCGGGCGCAAAGTCATAAGATGTGGTCCAGTTACCGGCGAGCGACTTTTTCGAGACTCTGCAGTTCCGGCGCAGGATCTGCGGCACTCGATGCGGGGTGGTCCCCGGAGCTGGCCGCATGAACGTCGTTCTCGCTGCGCGCTGTCGCGACTCTGGTGGCGTGAATCGTGAACAACCGCTTCCTGGGTCCGCCTGGGTCTCCATATTCCCCAGTCTGAACAAATGACGTGGGAGTGATGTCTGACCAGACCTCGTGCCAAATTGATTTCTTTCCAGACGTGGATGTTTCGACTTCATCGATGACGAACTGTTTGCCATCCCAGTTCATCGTTATGTCATTCTGCGCACCCTTGACATCACATGTGTACGGCAGCAAGTTTTGACATTCCATCCCGTGGAAACTTTTATTCGCGGTATTCCACCAGACGATCCCGAGAAGAGAGAGATCACCTTCAGGCGTGCGCAGGTGCTCCTCTTCCAACAACGTGAATCCTCCTGGCCCCGGTCGCCAGGTTTCTTCTCCGGTGTTGACCAGGCCATTGGGCGCCGCAGAGTTAGGCTCAAACTTCACATTGAGAGACCACTCTCCCTCCAGAGCTTTGGTGAGTCCCACAATTTCAGCGGATGGCTGCGGGGCAGATGTTAGTGACTGTGCGTTTGCCCCTACTGTAGACATTGCGCAAATAACTCAGAAGACCGAGTGAAATCAGAGAAACATTTCTTCATGTTGACTCCCTGTCGTGTACGAGAAGTGCTTCTTACGTGATACTCTTGCTCGATTCGCGAGCTGGATCGCCAGTCCTCGACGTGTCTAGCCGACCACGTTCGCGGCAAAATGTTGCCAGAGCTGGTGTAAGACTTTCGAAGTAAGCGATATATAGAAACACAATGATGATCGTGGCACCGAACCCGAACGCCGGATGCAATCTGCGGTTCCTCATCGAATCAAGCAATACCACTGCGGTAACCAATAAGGCCCACAGAGTCAGAATCACGATGTTGCTTCCAAATCCCGCCCAAATGAACAGGCGGACGATGGGATTCGGAAGTATGCAAAATGTAGCCAAAAGCATTAAGCGTTTGTGGTAGCCGGCTCGATTTCTCATCCAGACGCCGGCTGCAACCAGGGATGCGAACAGAAGCATCTGCGTGAGTTCGAGCGCAAGCACGGTTAGAAAGCTGGAAACGAATTCCGAATGGGCTCGCACTTCGCGGCGCGATGAGAGCACGGTTGCCGTACACCCCATCGACACGACCAGTACGGCATAACCGGCTCCGAATGCGCCGAGAGCCCTGTGGATGCGCGTGTGATTAGAGGAAACGAGCGAAAGTCTGAACTGCAAACAGAACAATCCACCCCGTCATCACCGCACCATGAACATGCAGAAATGTGGAAAGATCCGGCATGTTGAAGAACGTGTGGAGATAGTAGGTTCGCGAAAAACCGACAAAAACGAGAAGTACGACTAATACCGCCGACCATAGAAAAAAGCGTCCCTCTGATTGTCGGCGCATAGTAGGTAGTTCCAAAAGAGGTGTTGCATTGGTTCGCATCATGATGCGTTTCCGTGAGCTTGTCGCATATGCCCTTGGCAATGGCTAACCCACTGATCCAATTTGCCCATGACTACTGTTTGCCCACACCCCATCGCAGGAAGCGGGCTGCGTTGTTGTAAAAGATGTCTCGTTTCTGTTCTTCTGAGAGAAAGTCTGCTGAACGAATTCCTTCGATCGCGATGTCAATTGCTCCCGGCCAGACCATCTGGTCGGAGCCGAACATAATCCTCTTGCCAAATCCAGCTTCTACGAGGCGGCGCAGGTACTGATGGAATTCTTTGCGTGGAATGGCCCAATCAATCACGGCCACGTCCACATATACCTGGGGGTGCGCATAAAGAAGAGCAACCATCTGATCGCTCATGGGCCATCCAGCATGCATTACATAGAGGCGCAGCTTTGGATGGCGGACGAGCACGTCCTCCAACAACAAAGGGTTGCTGATTCGCGCGCGATATTTGGGTGAGCTGAAGTAAGAAGCGCCGGGTGGGCCCAGTCCCACGTGGATGCCCACGGGTATATCCAGTTCTTCGCACAGAGCGAAATACGGCTCCCAGACCGGATCATCGGGAGCAACACCTTCATATTGCGTCAGGGCCTCGCCCAAGACTGTGAATTTGCCAGCCTTAAAGAGCTGCCGTAACGTCTCCACACTCGGTGCGCCCTCAAGATTGAACGCAAGGCCGGGGATGATCCGGTTTGGGGAGATCTCGCGCCATTTGCTCACCAATTCCGGTGAGCCGCTGGTCACCGCTGCGATGTTGTATTTTTCCAGCTGATGGAAGGTATCGCGCTGTAATTGGTCATCACTCTGCGGCGCCTGCATGGGCGCAGAGCACGCTTCCGTGCTGAGCAGGTTATATCCATTCTTTGGGTCAATCGGTACGAAGGCTAGATCTCTGTCCCCAGTACACACCGGTGGTGTCGGAGTGCCAAAGGAGTCGGCATGGAGTGCGTGCAGGTGTACGTCAATGATAGATGGCGCGTTCTTGATCTGCTGTGCCATCGCGGTTATTGATGTCAGACATAAGACCGCAGACATCGCAAGCATGAGTTTTCCAACCCTATCCATTTAGTTCCTCCCGACGCCCGGCCCGCACGCTTAAAGGCTTTGATTCCAGCCAGGTAAACCCATTCCCGATTGCTGCGCTGGGCAGGGAGCGGTTTTGGACGACGGCGTTTGCGTCGATGGCGGCGGTGACTGAGGTTGCGGCGGATTCCACCACGTTTCGTATATGCGCCCCGCACTTCACGCAGAAAGGTCCTGCGCCGAGTGGCACTCCACACTTCACACAGAACTTCGCCATGATCTGTTCTCCTGTTGAATTTCTTAGACGATGTTGATCCACGGGCCGGGATCACATCGGGGACTCGAACGTTCCCGTATTCGAAGCGCGTTGAGCGGTGATCCTTTACGTTGTTGCCTCTGTTATCCACGTCCTCTTCGACGCGCAGAAGTAATCCGGTGCCTCTGGACACCCACATCTTTCCGTCTTCTTTGACCTCTTCATATTCGCGGTGCACGGAAAACAGCATGGCGGGATCGCCGTTCACTGACTCGTTGCGAAGGAATTGGCAGGTTGATGTGCCGTGCTGTTGTTTTTCCTTCTCCTGCTCAACAACGTCCTGTGAGGTCACGGGAATGCGCAGCCATTTTCCGCGCGCCCGAATGTACTTCTGTCCGTTGGCGAATATCGTCTCGGCTTCGGTCGGCGTGCCACCGTTAACGCCGGTACTGGTTGTGTAACTGTGACTCGGAGTTGTTGCGACCTTCATCAAGGCATCAAAGACCGGCTGGCAAGAATCTGTCCCATCAGCCGATGCTGTCAGGCAAATTGTGACGAGCGGTACAGAAAGAGCAAGAGCGCACAGACGATTTCGGATCATTCTGATTCTCCTTGTTGGCTCTTGAGCAAGTGGTTCAGACGCGTCGAGAGATTCACGTGTACTCACTTCAGCGATATTGATGGATGCGTTAGCGCATTACCTCTGTCTTTGCCAGTTCCAGACATCGGAGTACTGCGCTCGAGGTTCGTTGTACCGCTGTAAGTGCTGAATTCTTTGCACCAGCAGTCCGGAAAGATTAGCGGTGGCTACAAACATTCCGGCGACCGCCAGTAGGACCACTACCAGATGGCAAGCCGGCAATTGTCTTGCGCTGGCGCAGATTTCGGATTCCGCATTGTTTCGGCCTGTACAGCCATGCCATCTCAAGCCTGAGCGTCGCAGTTGGCGTATGCGTTATCGGACATCCCCAGATGGCATCAGACAATTCAGGCGGGTTCGCCCCTGAACTTTGCACCACCGCAAAGACACGTTGCTTCACGATCGTTCTCATGGTGACCTCGCTCTAGGGTTCGACTTTGTACAACGTGGCCATTCCCGCATCCATGTGGTCGTCAATGTGGCAATGGAACATCCAGATCCCCGGATTGTCGGGAACCATGTCCACGGTTTCCATTTGCGCCTGCATGAGAGGGACTACGTCGGTGCGCTTGCCGTCGTGCAATACGACGTTGCCGTGCCAGTGCGGAGTATGAACGCTGAACTGTTCGCCAAGTGCGACCAGATACCAGCGGACGCGTTCGCCTTTTTTCATGGTCATCATCGGGCCGGTTCCGTAGATGTAGCCATTTATCGCGAACTTGGCGTTAGCCACGGTGAATCCGGAACCAAGACCCGAGAAATTGCCTTCGTTATCTACGGGAGCGAAATCCAATTTCTTCACTCCCTTGGGATCGCTGGTGAAGGTCTGAATGTTATGGTCGATATACCAACTCACGTTTTCGTCGAAGAGTAGATACAAACAGACAAACTCCCGATCGACATCTTTCGGTTTTCCATCTTCGGCGGCCATGCCTCGGCGAGTGATAATCATGGCCCCTACCAGTCCGCTCTCTACGTCTTTCAACTCGTTTGTGTGTGAGTGGTAAAGCCACACGACGGAACTCGGATCGTTCGGCCCGGGCCCTGCCCGCTCGGGCACTTGCCAGGTGTAGACGTGCGTCTTTCCCGGCGGGACGGCGTCATCTTCCTTGTCTTTGCCCGACGTGCCATCGTCGTAAGGGGCGCCCTCCGAGTCTTTGTCGTAGAACACACCGTGGGGGTGCATGCTGTAGGGTCGGCTGGCGTTGTTCTTGAAAAGAATGCGAATTGTGTCTCCCACTTCGGCGCGAAGGACTGGTCCGAGGATGCCGGCATGCTCCCACTCAGGAGAGCGCGCTTTGAGATGAGCGAAGGTTTCATCCGTGTACTCACGGTAAATGGCCTTGCGGTATACCGTTCCAATCCGGTGTGGCCCTCGTTCGGTAAAGACTGTCGAGTATCCCTCGAACTTCATTCCCATCATTTTGTTTACGCCGCCGGGAGCGTAGTCCCAGTCGACCTCATCGGCCGCAATGTAGTAGGCGCGGGTCTTACCCGGCGACTGTCCTAAGACAATGGGCGAAAATAGGAACAACAGCGCCGTCAGTTTGAAAAAGTGAGTCAAGTTTCTCCCTTCTTTACACTTGCGAAATGGGACCGGACACTACAGCCTTACGCCCGCATGCTCCGCGGCGAATTTACCCACGACCGGTAACCTGAAAAGTTTTTGCTGGTATGCCTGATACATCAGGAAGATCCAGATTCCGAAGCCGACGACCGTGAAAATCAACATCAACGGCACAGCAAGTAAGCCAAAGATTCCGGCTGTCAAAGGGGTTAGCACAGCCGAGAGAATCATCCAGATAATCCAAAAGGCGAACCATGCGACATTGAAGAAAATCGACTGGAAAGCATGGAAGCGAACAAATGAGTTCGACTTGTACGGATCCAGGACAAGAAACACGATTCCCGTCACGAAGCCTGCGAAGTAGGCGAGCGCTCCCACGACATTCGTATCCATCGTCTTCGATCCAGCCTCTCCGGGGGAAGGCATGGCACCGACTGCAGGCGAACTCTCGATTCCCGCCAAAGAGACATCAGTCCTGAGTTCTGTTGCTGACCCACAAGACTGACAAAAGCGAGTGTCCTCGGCTAAAGCCGCTCCGCAAGCTTGGCAAGCGCTCATTTCTCAACCTCATCGGGATTCAATTCGGTCGATGGCCACTACGAACGGGAATTTGCTTCCGACTGGAAGAATTAGCAAACCAACTGTGGGCAAACTGTGTGTTAACGGTTAATTCTTTGTTTTCTGTAGGCTTACGAACGCCGATTAACTCGCTTTCGCTCGTTTTCGTGCTAAACTCGTCGCTCAAAACTCTCGCCTGGCGTATGAAGGCCTCTTCTACAGACAATTCTGCCGCCCCGGAGATCAGCTACAGTTTTGGACTCTACCTGCTTGACCCGGCCAAAGGCACTCTGACGCGCAATGCGGTGCGAGTGCGCTTGCAGGAGCAGCCATTCCGGCTATTGCTTTTGCTCGTGGAACGCGCGGGGCAGATTGTTTCGCGGGAAGAGATTCGGAATCGACTTTGGCCGCAAAATACCTTCGTTGAATTCGACAAGAGCTTGGTAGTGGCGGTACTCAAGGTCCGAGAAGCTCTTGGGGATGATGCGAGCAATCCCAGATTCATCGAAACGATTCCTCGGCGCGGCTACCGGTTCATCGCGCCCGTTAGGGTCGAGACTGCACATGTAGCAAATTCCCCCACCCCAGTTCCTGCGGCTCCAACTGTATCGGCATTCAAACTCAATCTGTACGCGGCAAAGCACTGGCTGATCATCGGCACTCTAGTATTGGTTTTGGTTTGCACGGTGTTCTATGTTGTCCGCCCGCGGCATGGATCTCAGCTTCCCACCGCCCAGGCCGGGACCTCAATTCCGCGAATACACGTGCGTCGTTCGGTAGCGGTGCTCGGTTTCCGCAATTTGCCTGGCCGGACGGAGGACAACTGGCTCTCCTCCGCCTTCTGTGAAATGTTGAATACGGAACTGGCCGCAGGCGGAGAGCTCCGCCTGGTCCCGGGTGAGGATGTGGCGCGGGCCAAGAGTGAACTACCGCTTAGTGGCGAAGATTCCCTTAGCAAATCGACCTTGCAACGTTTGCGGACCAACCCGGGCGCCGATGTGGTCATCCTGGGCTCATACATGATGCTTCCAAGTGACCCCAAACGGAGGATTCGGCTTGATGTGCGAGTCCAAGACACTGCTGACGGGGACATCATTGCGGAAGAGTCTGTATCGGGCGAGGAGAACGACCTCTTCAACCTGGCCTCGGATTTGGGTGGAAGACTACGGCGAAGTCTCGGTGTGGCTGCACCGTCCGAGGGGACCGAAATTGCCACACGAGCAGCGCTTCCGTCTAATGAAAAGGCAGCCCGCCTCTACGCCGAGGGACGAGCCAGGTTGTGGGCATTCGACTTTTTCGGCGCTCGCGATTTACTGAACGGAGCGATTGCTGCGGATCCGGATTTCCCGCTCGCCCATGCAGCCCTATCGGACGTATGGTGGCACACCGGGTATGACGCCAAAGCTCGCGCAGAGGCACAACGGGCGCTGGAACTTTCAAATCATCTTTCCCAAGAACAGCACTTTCTGGTCGAAGGCCAATATCAAAGGACTGTCCAAGAATGGCCGAAAGCAGTTGAGACCTACCGTTCTCTCTTCCGGCTTTTCCCCGACAATCTGGACTATGGCCTCTTGTTCGCTTCCGCGCAAATGCATCTCAGCCCCGCGGACTCACTGCAAACGTTAGCAGTTTTGCGGCGACTCCCACCTCCTCTGGGCGACGACGCGCGAATTGATATGACCGAGGCTTCCGCATGGATCAATAGAGACTTCACCAAAGCCCGCGCTGCCGCGAACCTCGCGATCGAAAAAGCGACGGCACAAGGATCACCGGTCATTGTTGGTCGAACGTACGGCATTCTCTGTCAGCAAGAACCCGCAATAGGTGCAACGACAGAAGCGATTGAAATCTGCCGAAATGCCCTTCAAGGAGCCCTTGCCGCCAAGGATCCCAACGGCGAAGCCATGATGCGAACCGATCTCGCGGCACTCTACTTTTATAGAGGTGATCTCACACAATCTGCAGAGATGTTCCAGCAAGCAGTGAAAAAATTCAGGCAGGTTGGCAACAGAGACGGCGTTGCGACCGCGCTCAGTGACTTCGCTGACAATCGTCTTTCTCAAGGCGATCTGATGGAAGCGAAGAAACTGTTGCAGGAGTCCATTCCAGAGTATCAAGCTGTCGATGACAAGGAAGGCGTAGTCCTTAATCTAGACAGCTTGGGAGATATCTGGAGACAAAATGGAGAGCTCGACAAAGCCGATACAGCGTACCGGCAGGCGGAAGTTATTGCCCGGAAAATTGAAGACAAGAATGCAACCGCCTATGTCCTCAGCGGCATGGGGGATGTAGCGTTGGATCGGGGTGATCTGGCCTTGGCGCGGACGCGATACGAAGAAGCTTTTGCGCTTAGGAATCAGGCCGGAGAAAAACAGACGGCGGCTGAAAGCCGTGTCTCATTAGCTAGACTTGCGATTGAAGAAGGTCACAATTCCGACGCCGAGACGTCGGCCCGTTCGAGTCAACAAGAATTTCATCAGGAGCAACAACCGGACGACGAACTCAGTGCCAGCATTGTATTGATCGACGCGCTACTCATCCAGGGTAAGCAAGGCGAAGCTCAAAAAGAAATGGAAGCAGCTCAACCGGTCGGAAACAAGAGCCAGAATCGATTTCTTCGTTTACAGTTCGAATTGGTTTCGGGCCGAGTCCTTCTGGAATCCGGACACCCCGAGGCGGCAGGTCCGGTGTTGAGAGGAGTGAACCGCGAAGCACAACGTTACGGATTTGCCGGCCTCGCGTTTGCCACCGAACTTGCTTTAGCCGAACTTGCGACCAAAACAAACCATGGGGCGCAGGCCCAAAGAGAGTTCCGCTCCTTACAGACGTCAGCCAGTTCGAAAGGCTTCGGATTGATTGCACGCAAAGCACTCTATGAAGCGTCGGTTCGTAGCAACCAAGTCGGAACGATGTGAGGTTCTCGATAGTTCGATACATGTCTGACTGTGCACTCTAGGTGTTTCGCCACTAAAGCCGCTGGGTTCTGCTTCGGATGCTTGAGCCTCTAGCGTCCATTATTCGAACTCACGACTTCCACCCACGATTCCCGTGGCACAGTCAGTTCCGAACGAGACGAGCGCTAGAAATGTGGGAGTGCCAATTCGGCCCACAGGGGAGCCATCTGCTCCTCGATCACAGTCAATGACCAACCCGTCTCACGGGGCTCGCGCACTTCTCGAATTCCGACTGCCCGTGCTTTGTCAGCTTGATCTCGAAGATCTGTCGCACGTGAAGATTCGCCGGACAGTTACACAGAAAATGCTCGACGCAAATCGTGAGAACTCTCACAATTCGACTGGGCCAAGAACCGAAACTGGAAAAAAGGCCTCGAGCGCCAGTTCCATAAAACACGGGCTCCTGGCGGACGGTTTGGTGTTCGAATCCGAGGAGCAGGAAGAGCAATTCGCCGAGTTCACGGACCAGTTGACCAGCGACCTTATGCCAGACGGCGCCCTGCAGTCGATCATCGTGGAAGATATTGGCGTTTGCTATTGGAAACTTGGGTTGGCACTACCTTGGGAAGTGACAGCAGCCCGATCTCGCAGAGAGAGTTCTCGTGACGTCGTGCAGGGCCTAGTCGCGGAAAATCCGCAACAAGTCGCAGTTTGTTGTTGACGGGAAGGGAAGCGACGAAGCCGGATTGCCCACATTTTATGCTCCAAGAGCGCCAGACCTCTGCCTGGATTGCGATGCGTCGCGCCAGGCATCTTTTGCTTTCGGCTGGAAGTTCCTCGAGTTCTATGACCATTCACGGAGCGGGGATTGCGTAGGTCGCGGCGGTTACAACACTGTTGCCGTAGCCACTCGCGACTGCGATTGCCTTGATCGTCTGGTTCGATGAGACGATGACCGGGCCGGTGTACAGCTTGGAAGATGTTGTAGGCGTTGAACCATTGGTAGTGTAGTAGATGGCGGCTCTGGACATCGAGTCGGTCATAGCTACGGACTGCGCGGAGGTGTAGGTACCGCCCTTGGGCGAGAAGATCGGTGTCGGAACCGCGATGATATACGCGGCCGAGGCCACGGTGCTAATTCCGTAGCCAGTCGCGACCGCAATCGCCTTCACGCTCTGCGTTGTCGCGATCGTGATCGGTCCCGTATACATCGTGGACGAAGTGGTTGGTTTGGTGCCGTCGGTAGTGTAGTAGATCGATGCTCCCGGTGTTGTGTCCGTCAGGGATACGGACTGCGGAGAGGTATAGGTCCCTGCCTTGGGTGAGAAGACCGGCGCGACTGCGGCAATGGTGTAGAGTCCGCTGGCAACTCCGCTATTGCTGTAGCCTGGGGACGCTGCAATGGCTTTGATCGTTTCCGTAGAGGAGACGGAGATGGGCCCAATATAAAGGGTGGACGACGTGGTTGGTGTGGTGCCGTTGATTGTGTAATAAATCGCGGCTCCCGCGGTTGCGTCGGAGATCGTCACCGACTGTGTCGAGGTAAAAATAGCTGGTTTCGGTGAAAACACCGGGACCGCGGCAGCTATCGTGAAGGTTGCTGTGGAAACACTGCTGTTGCTGTACCCACTCGCTACTCCCAACGCCTTCAGCGTCTCTGTTGAAGCTACCGTGATTGGACCGGCGTACAACGGAGATGCCGTGGTAGGCGTCGTGCCGTTGATTGTGTAATAAATCCGGGCGCCAGCAGTAGCATCCGTAATCGTGACCGTTTGTGCCGAGGTATATCTGCCACCTATCGGAGAAAAGACGGGGGGCACGACGGCTGCGTGACCTACAACCAGGTTCACAGTTGCGGTCTGCTGAATACCTCCACCTCGGAGGGTTATGGTAAGCGGATAGGAACCAACAGGCGTCTCCGACCCCACCGCGATATTCATTGTGGAGGTGCCCGCACCGGCGGCGGCAATTGTGGCCGGGTTCAACGTCGCTGTCGTGCCGGAAGGTGCGCCAGAAACTGAAAGGCTGATAGAACTGTTAAAGCCCCCACTCACGGTTGTTGTGATAGTGGCGCTTCCCTGATTGCCTTGGGAAACGCTGACCGAGGCGGGAGATGAGACGCTGAAAGTCGGTGGACCCAGGAGTTGAAGAAACGTGCGATCGAAGGAACGCCGGACTTGTTCAACAGGAAGAGCATGTAATATCCGGGAGGCGCTACGTTGCCGTTGGGCGGAGCAGTAACCGTGACGCTTCCATTACCCGCCGTAAACGACAGTTCAACGAGACGTTGATCCATCCCGAAGGCGTGCGTCACATTCCCATTTCGCACCAAGGCGACCTGGGAAATGCTGGCAGCTTCCGGAGTTTGAACCGTGAACGGGTGCGTTGTACGAAATCGAACTGGGCGCGCCTGTGATTGAGGGCCTGGTCGCCGCGGAACCGTCAGGGTTGAACAGGTATGCGGGTTGGTAGATTTCCTGCTGGGGGACGTAGTGGCTGCGCGAAGGATTTCCACCCGCTGACCACACGGTGGCATCGGGCAGCAACAAGGCTACCGAGTGATAGAGGCGGGCGTACGCATACACACCTGCCGACGAAAAGGTGTTCGTGGCAGGATCAAAAAGGTCAGCATTGAAGCTCGCCGTACTACTTTCTTCGTCGAACAACGAGCCGCCAAGTGCGAGAACCTTCCGGTTGGGCAGAAGAACCGCATTCATTTCGATGCGCGGTTGGCTCATCGCAGGACCATACTGCCAGCTTGGAGTGGCCGAACCGAGATCGATTATTTCGGTTGTGTTAGTGGACGGATTACCACCACCCATGATCAGCACTTTGGAATCGTAGTTATCAGCCGGAGACAACGGGAGCAGAATAGAACTGCCGTAGGTGCGAAGTCCACCGTAGTTGGTGGTAGCGAAGTTTGTGTTCCAAATTTTCGTCGATGGGTCAAACAATTTGGATTTGGTTTGCGCGCCGGAATAAAACACTTTTCCATCAGACAGAAGGTGTAAGCGAGGATACAGGTCAGGTGTCCAGGATGCGTCGAAAGGCGGGGCCCAACCGGATCCAATTGTGTAAAACTCGACCGCCTTATTTGTCCCTCCTGTCTCCAGAACGCCGGAGAAAGTCATGACCCTGCCATCCCCGAGAGTCAACAATGTTGGGTACCATCGGCCATGAAGTGTGGGCTGTGTGTCGGTGAACGTGTTGGTGACGGGATCGAAGATGGAAGCGTTAGCGGCTCCGTAGAAGGGGTCGTACTGGATAGTGCCGCCGTCAATCAGTACCCGTCCATCCTGGAGCATGACCATGCCATTGCAGAACATGTCCCACGAGAGGGTGAATTGCCGGATCGTTTGCCCGGTCACAGGATCAAGAAGCAGTGCGCCCGACCCATTCGACGGACCGTAGGGCGGCCCGGACGGACAGCCGCTCAGGGAAGGAGTGCAGTTGCCCGATCCGGCAACGATCAAAATCTTTCCGTTCGCCAGAAGCGTCGCATGGACAGGATTGATAGGAATCGTGTTCGGCAACGTGGTCCACCGCCCCTGCACATTGGCTTGACCCGAAGCAAAAGCGACCAAAACAGTTATACAGAGAAAGTAACGGACACAAGGAGGAAGAGACAACGAAGACGAAGCGCAGTGCCGCATGAAGAGTAGTTTGGCGTGGGTCAGGTTGGAATCATCCACGAGAACGCGCAGGGATCTGTCGCTGGCGCCACTTGCAAGTTTCAAGTTGTATTCTCCGAGCTAGACTTCGAGGGGAGGGTCTGCAAATGATCCAATCATGCGAGGGATTGTCGATGTTTTATCCTGTAAAAGCTGTTCAGTATTGAACAGTAAGCAGGATAGGCGTGACGGAGTGGAGGCCTTGCGAGAGTGATAACGAATAAAGCCAACCGCGAGGCATTTGATCCAGAGCAAGCTCAGGCAGGCTCTTTTCATTCCTCAACCAAAGTGTGTTTCCGGCTTTCGTCTCCGATCCTGATCTCGGGAAACCGGTTTTAAGGGGAGCATTGATGGCTACTTCGCGAAGGGAATTTCTCTGTTTCAGTGCGGGCTTTGCAAGCGTCGCTTTGCCCTGGTCCTCAAAAGTCTTCCCCTTGAAAGAGGGCCCGAGCTCTCTGGTTGCTGAAGAAAATGCCCCGATTCTTCTATACAGCAACGAGAATGCCTATGGCCCGTCACCCAAAGTGACGGAAGTGATCAGGTCTGCGATCGGCGGTTCGAATCGTTATCCGCGGTTGCGATACCGCGAGTTGAAGGAACGCATTGCCGCTTACCACAAGATTGCGGCCGATCGCGTTCTGCTGGGGTGTGGATCTACCGAAATCCTGCGCATGGCTGCATGCGCCTTCTTAGGCCAAGGTAAGCAGTTGATTCAGGCTTCGCCCACATTCGAGGCCATTGAGCACTATGCTCGTACCGTCGATTCCCAAGTGGTGAAAGTTGCACTGACTGCCTCCTTCGCCCATGACCTGGAGCGAATACTGGCTACGGTGACGCCATCAACTACTCTCGTGTACATCTGCAACCCCAACAATCCCACCGCCTCGCTGACACCGAGGAAGGATCTGGAAGCTTTCATCGCCAAAGTGCCAGCCTCAACCGTGGTTATTGTCGACGAAGCCTACCATCACTATGCAGGAAGTTCGGCGATGTACGCTTCGTTCATAGACCATCCGGTGCACGACGACAAGGTGATCGTCGCGCGCACGTTCTCGAAAGTCTATGGACTAGCCGGGTTGCGTCTGGGATACGCGGTCGGATCGCCGACCGTTCTTGAGCGAATGAAGAAATTCGGCACCGAAGACAATATCAATGCAATTGCCACCCTAGCTGCCTTCGCCGCTTTGGATGATTCTGGGGGAGTGAGCACTTTTATCGAGCATAATACAAATGATCGGCAAGAATTTTTCAACCAGGCAATGACGCGCGGGTTGAAACCGATTGACTCACACACTAATTTCGTGATGATGAATACGTTTCATGAGTCTGATGAAATCATTGAGCAGTTTCGCAAGCACAATATCGTGATTGGACGTCACTTTCCTCCAATGAATACTTATATCCGGGTATCCCTCGGCTTGCCAGAGGAGATGCAAGCATTCTGGAGGATTTGGGACCTGTTACCGTATCCCAAAAACATGATGCACCACTGAACGGCGGCGCTACGAGCTAGATCGGTCTATCAGGTGGGTGTCGCGTTCAGCAATTTGCAACGGGCGCTACGGCAGTAGGTTCTGAGAATTGACGATAATGGGCGCGCAAAGCCCAGCCAAACGCTAGTTTGAGCGGCCCGGAAATCCGGGTCGTGCCTCGTAAAGCGCATCGACGACCCGAGGAACGAGCTCCCCAGAATTTCGAGAAGACAAAAATTCACAATAAGGCAGTCCTACATGTTTTTCTTTGTGTGTAGACTGGTTTGAGAAGGGTGAACTGGGGTCAAACCATTCGTATCAGAACCCCTTCACTGGCTACGATTTAGGGATTCAGACAATTACATTCGGGTCAAATAGATTGCGGCATCAGACGATCTTTAAGATATGCCGCGCTAAATCTTCTCCTGGGCATGTCCTCCATCGCCGGCTTTACAGAGTCTCGCCAAAAATGGTACTGTCCGTCCGCCGCCTGTTTGGGTAACTCCAGGGTTATCAGTGACAAGGCATCCGGTGTCTCGTTTGTGGAGGCGAATCAGTGCTGCGAACCCTCAAACAGGCATGTTTAGGCGCTGGAAAGTCATGCGGCTTGTTCAAGGTCGCCTCATCCAGTCGCCTCCGGAATTCCCGCCTGCTTGTGTTGGGTTATCACGGTGTTTCGTTGCAAGATGAACATCGTTGGGACCCTTCCCTTTTCATTAGTGCTGAAGTATTTCGGCGCCGAATGGAGGCGCTCAAGCGAGCGAGCTGTACAGTATTAAGTTTAAAGGAAGGCCTTCGTCTCACCGCCGAAGGCAGACTGCCGGATCGAGCCGTCGTTCTTACCTTCGACGACGGCACATACGATTTCTACAAAATCGTTTGGCCTATACTTAAGGAATTTGGCTACCCCGTGACGCTATACCTCACAACCTACTATGTAGAGCATCCTTACCCTGTACCTCGAGAAATTTGGCCGTACATGTTGTGGAGAGGGGCAGACAGTTCAAGCTTGAATGCTCGCGAGATATTTGAGGAGAATGTCATATTCAACCTCATGGACAAGTCGGGTCGCGAAGAGGCATTCCAAAGGTTAGTGTCTTTTGCGGATGCCGAGAAAATGGATGCTCATTGCAAGAACGAGCTCTCGACAAAGTTAGCGCAACTGCTCGGGATTGACTTCGATGCACTATGCTGCAGCCGGATTTGTCAGTTGCTGAGGCCAGAAGAAGTCCACGAACTCGCCTGCGATGGAGTGTCGGTGCAGATGCACATGCATCACCATACGAGTCCGGCCGCGCGCGGAGCGTTCATTGATAATCTCCAAGCGAATCGTCACTTCATCACGGAAATGACGGGATCGGAACCCAAGGATTTCTGCTATCCAAGCGGTAAGTACAATCGAGAATCAGTGAAGTGGCTTCAGGAAAGCGGCGTTGTGTCCGCAACGACATGTGACCTTGGACTTTGCTCAGCGAAGACCGATCCCATGCTAATCCCTCGTCTGATTGATACCTCGAACTTGTCGGACACGGGTTTCGAAAGCTGGCTGGTGGGAGTCGGAGCGCTAATATCTCAAGTTGGAGCGCTTATCCCTCGGGCTGCACGGTGAGATTGTGGCTAAGACAGTCTGAGTCTGATCAACGTCGTTGCGAGATTGAACTGCATCCACTGTTTCCGAGCACAAAAGGGGTGATCTCCGACGAGGAAGCGCGCGGGCTCCCATGTGTTGAAGCAAATGTACGAGAATGTCCTATGAACAAGGCCGCCTCCTCGTGCCTCGCGACATCAACCGTATGCCGTTCCGGATCTCATGAGGTTTCCAGATCGCTTGCGATATCCAACATGGGAAGCTACTCAGTCGGCGCAGCCACTCGATGTCGCTTGCGCAATGGCCCACTTCTATCAATTTGACACTTAGTTGATCCTGAGACCTTAAGGTTCTAAGCATGACGTCGGACAGATTCAAAACAATTCTCGCCGATCTGGTTCATTGTAAGCCCGAGGAACTTCGGGAAACCGACACGCGGGACACGCACGCAGGATGGTCGTCTGTGGCCGACGTCCAGCTTTTGGCATTGATCGAATCTGATCTCCAAATCGAACCCGACGCCAGTTTCCTGGATGCCTTTACTGGTTGCGATACTGTTGGCGATCTTCTCAGATTGCTACAAGAGCGCAACGCCTTTTCGGATTTGTAGGTTCGGCCACGTTCCCCTAAGATTTCACCTCTGCTGTGCCACACTCCTCAATAAAACAGGGATGAGTGTTCGCATCGCGGGCGGAGAGGATATACCGCGTCGCTTCGGAATTGCTGTCGGTCTCGGCGAATCCCAGGCGAGGATACAAATCAGCGACCTGGGAGTTCTTGGCGGTGGGGCGGTATACACCAACGATCCTCTCAATACCCGCCTCAGCCGCAGCTTGCAGCACGCGGTTCAGCATGAAGCGCTCCAATTGTCGGCCCAGGACGCGACAACTGACCAACCAGCTATCGATCTCCCACGTGCCGCGTTCAACTTGCTTGCAAACCATCACTCCCACGATGCCGTGATCGCCAAATCGGTCAGATAATTGGAAAACGCGAGTAAAAGTCGTTTTGTCGCTGCAGATGGCTTCCACTTGGGACTGCGTGTAACGGCGCGTAGTCAAATTAAACTGATTTGTCTTGTTCAGGAGTTGCGTAACCCGGGAGATATTGTCGGGAGTGATGCGCGTTGTTATCGCCGTCATCTGCAGTGACTGCAGGAATGCTTCGGCTGATTCGCTACTTTGGCGCAAGGCTGTAGCAGCTGCCTGGGTCCGATATCGGTCCGCTCTAGCAACATCCTCCTGCGAAGCTTGCAGCGTGTAAAAATGGCGTCCTCGATCAAGCGCCTCCAAATATCCGAAAACCGAAGCTCCGGTATCGATGACGGCAACTTCCGGTAACTGTGACCGTACCCAGGCGCGCTCTACTGGACTGTCGTCTAGGAACACAAAGCTATCAGTGCTCAGACATAGTTGAGCTGCGATGTTCCGAATGTTGCTTGTCTTGTCATCCCAGTTGGCGACAAAAGCAGAAAAGTCTTCCAAGTGAAGACGGGAGTACGGATGTTGCAGAAACGGAAGCTTGGCATCCTCTTCGTTGTTCTTTGAACAGACCGCCAGCAAGATTCCACGACGACGCAAATCCAGCAAATAACCTTGAAGATCGGCATGTGCTTCCCCGACCGGGCTCCCCGGACCCAGCTTGATGCCCGCCAATCCATCCTCGCCAATGACTCCGCCCCATAAGGTATTGTCCAAGTCGCAAATCAGAACCTTACGAGTTAATCCAACTACGGAACGGAGGTGAGCCATTTGTGCTTCGGCTAATTCTGGAAGGGCGGCGGGTGCAGGGTGTTGTTGCGCTGTGTACCACAACAAGGGATTGTGCCACTGCGATCCGGCGCGCCGCACCACCTCGTCTGTGTCTAAGACCGAAACATAGCTCGGAGCCCGGTTGCTCATGGCGAGATTCAATAGCCTGGCGAGCCGTGTCCGTCCGCCCCGTCCCGCAGTGGAGGGTAAGCCGATGGGGTCTTGCATCGGAAGCTCGAAGTCGTGTTGAATGATGTGGCAAGAACAGCGTGCCGACAAGGCCGCCCAAAGGGATGTGTACTGCTCAAGCATTCTATCGATAGTTAGATTCTCATCATTGTCGATCAGTTCGAAGTTGAAAGCCTCCCGCCACGATGGCATGACAATAACCAAATTCGGTTGGAACTTGTACAGCCCACTCGAACCATCCAAAATTTCTTGCTGCACCGCACCGTAAAGTCCCTGGTAGAACTCCGCGTCGATCCCATCGCGAAAGCATAGAGCACGGAGGACGAAAATCAGGAAAGTCGTCGTGCTGGAACCAAGAACAGCGATTTTCAATTTCCGCAAGAGCGGAGGCCTTACATTCCAAACATCACGGATCAGTTTCTCTGAACGAGAAAAGAAAACGTATGCCGGTTTCAGATATAGAGCACTCCGCAACGCCTGCGCCGCGAGGTCGTACTGTTCCTCCGCCATAAGAATCTGGGCCGCCTCCAACAAGGCAATGGGGTCTTCGATGGAGCTACGGCTGACGATTTCCGCCGCCGCGTCGGCGGCTTGGGGTTGTCCGGCGGTCTGGAGAACCTTCATCTTGAGGTATAGAGCGGCTGGATTCCCCAACATCGCCGAACTCAGAATCTCAAGGAGGAGTTCTGGACGCACTCTCGCCACAAGGAGTATGGCTAGTCTCTCAAGCACAGAGCTTTCCATGTGGGCTGTAAGCGTTTTTACCGCGCTGAGAAGTTCGAATGTCGAGGAAAGAGGACTCTCAATGACCTGAAAAGCTTTCCACTCTGAGTACTTGCCCTCTCGGTTTGGCCGCCCACTCATGAACTAAATTCCTCGTGTCGACGTACCCAATCCAACGCCGCACGGCGGGGCCATAGTACCAACCCTAGCTTGGGCGCAAATTCCTTGTTTTTGAAGCTCTGCATTCTCTCGGGGCTGCGCGAAAACACCCCAGAATTGTGGGGTGCAGTTCCCATAGTTGACGCCCATCCACCATTTTCCTCGAAAAATCGAGGCATCCAATCGAGGTGTGGACTTACGCGACCAATTTCCGGTGAATAGAACCAGGAGGAGGACAAAATCCCCTTTACGGCTGGCTGGAGCTCCATGGACCTTATGACTCGGTAGTAAGACCTCTTAATCTCTTTCTCCAGGAATACCAGACGGCCAGGACGATGGCGCGCCACATGGGTGAACAAGGCTGGCGAGAACCCTTTCATTTCCATCAGCACAAAACTAAGCAGCCCAGGAACTCTTTTCCTCGGAACCTTCAACAACCACGAGCGGGGCAGGCCGCTCACCTCCCAATCAAGCTGTCCCGCGGGGAATCGCCTCAGGGTGGCGATCTTCGCCATTGCAGAGAAAGAATACTTAGTCGGGTCAAATAAAGGTTCAAATCCACGCCCTGGAGTGGCGAAAAATTCGAATTCCCGATAAATCAACGACTTTACGGCATCGCTCACAGGTAAAGGTGCAATGAGCGGCAAAGCAGTTTCTGCCGAGCGAAGCAAAAGGTATCGGGAAAGAGTTCTGGGAGAAACCGATTTTTCATCCGATCCAGCCGAACTTGGTAGTGTGAGCAAAGTAGTGCGGCTCGAGGCGTCATCGCCTACTTCTCTCAAAATCGCGAAAGCATTCAAGCCTTGCAACATTTCGTGCATGGGCACAAACTCCGCCTGCTGCAGAGCCGATCGGCACAACTCAAGGGTGCTAATAACCCGCTGATGTAGCAAGACTTGTATCCTAAAAGGAACTGGGCTGGGATAATCAGTGCAGCATTGTTGCAGCTCCGATCCCGGGACGCACGGTTCAGCCGACATGTTAGAGCGATGTTACCGGTTTCGCAAGCCGACGATGGTGAGGAGCCCCGTCGGTCTTCTGTTTCCGGAACCGCTTGGTGCAGATCGAGGCACCGTCGCCAGTCCACAACTCAAAACTGCAACTCGGCGACCAAATGCTCGAACCAGCGGGCATGTTTGCTGGTTTCCATGCCGACGCGCACCCTGATGCACTCGTTTTGAGGTCTTGGTAGAAGTGATTGGCCTCTTCGTTGTGTTCCAGGCATTGCTCGTGAAATTCGCCCGTGTCGGTGTTCACATAGGCAATCTGCCGGAAGCCCGGGTGATAGGCAGAACCTATAATGATCACGTTCGGTTCCTCTGTCCCGTGCCTTTGTTGGTTTGGCGCCACGAAGATTACTCGCGTCCGGAAGCCAACATTGTTCCGGAATCATTGCACTGGTCTGAACTCATGCCCCTGGACGGGAGTACCTTTCGATGAAAGTCTTGGTAGCGTCCGACTCTCCCCTCGAACAGCGCAATTCTGAAGTCACCTCTGGACCATTAGCGCGCGTAATCCTCGCGCTGTGCTTTGTAATTTCGGTTCTCCCGTTTCTCATGCCAGCGATCCCAGCTGGCACCGACGTTGGCAAGCACTTGATGGTCGCGCGTGTGCTGGCGGACTATTCCGATCCGCTGCTCGGATACAGCCGATACTTTACCATCGTCTGGCGTCCTCTTCCGGCCGTTCTCGGCGATTTGGGTCTGGCTGCTTTGCTTAAATTGTCGGAACCGCTGCTGGCAGTGAAGCTCTACTATCTGGCCTTCGCCGCGGCCCTCTGGATATGTGCGCATTTCTACCTTACTTGGCTGCGCCAGCCCGCCTTCGTGGCGATCCTGCTCTTTCCCTTGTTACATACCTTCTACGTGTTTTCCGGTTTTATGCCGTTCATCGTCACATTTGCCATATACCCGCTTGTACTAGGCATCACGATCGGACGTCCTCCCAGCCGTCTGAGATCTCTTGTTCTCGCTTTGACTTTGCTTGTGCTGTACGGCTTTCACCCAATCGGCGCCGCCGTAGGCTGCTTCTCGGTTTTCTTTCTCTCCATTGATCCCAAAAAATGGAGCGTCTCATGGATCAGCGTGCTCTCGGTCCTGCCGGCGTCGCTTCTAATGGCTTACTTCTCATTGACGAAGATCCGAGCGACTCCACAATTTCACTCACCACTGGGGCAAATTAAAGCATACGTCGCGTACAACGTGTTTTCCTTTTCGCGGAGCTCCTCCTATATCCTCGTCTTCCTATTGCTTCTGCTTGGAGCTGTTGCGGTCCGGGATGCCATCCACAATAGAATCTTCCACGGACGCCTGTTGGCCCTCGCAGCGGTGTTGATTACAATCGGCCTGGTAATGCCTTACCAGGTGGGCGCGGACTTCATTATCGGGTCTAGAACCTTGCCCTTCGCCATCATCACTACTGTGGGCGCACTACGCTGGAGCCCCAAGCGGCTCCGTGCTGCCGCCCTAGCGGCTGGTCTTTTCCTGGTTTTCAGCGCGGCACTCAATTTGCACCAGTTGCTTGCTGTCCAGGCGTCGTATCGAGTTTTCTTGTCCGGGATGCCATCCGTGAAATTTGGAAGCAAAATCCTCCCGATAATTGAAGATGTGCGCTTCGGCGGGAACGATTACATATACCCCTTTAACGGCGTCGAGGATCTCTACAATGTTTACAGGGGCGGTGCTAACCCTTACGTTTTCGCAGATCCGATCGTGCGGACGGGCGGCAATCTCCTGCACGCGACTTTCTCTAGAAGTTACACTTCAAAGTTTTTGGGCGGCGGCACGCTGGATTACCGGGGTGTGTCGGACGATTATGATTACGTCATCTGCTGGGATTGCGCCCCCGCCGTGACCAATGTGATCGAGCGCGAAGCCCCTTTGGCCTTCAGGAATGGCCTTCTGTCGGTTTACCAGGGGTCGAGTCAACACACGCTTTTGCACAAAGGCGACGATTATTCAGCGGCAGTATCTAACTTGATGGTTCCCAATGTGACGCCACCTGGAACCGGCCCCTAGAGAAAGCGGTTCCGCCTCGTAAAATGCTATTCCGGTTGCGGGCGGAACCCCCGCTGGATCGTCCAACCACCTATCAGCGAACAAAAACGTGTCAGCATTCTTGCTTTTCTGGATGAATCTAATTCTAGAATCTTGCAAACAGGCGTTTTCCCGAGAATATCCAAGCGAAGAAATGCGATGCGCGTTACGGAGAACAATCATTGGCTCAATTCAGGCTTGCTTCTCGAGGGAGCGACGGACATTTTGTCGGCCATTGACAGAGTTCGCAATCGGACTAGAGTTTTTGGTTGAGAATGCTCTGCAGCACCAGATATGCCAAGGTGCCGCGCTTTTCTGGTCAATGCAATCGCATGAATACACCGCAACGATCGAGGGCCTATCGCAATGCGGGTCCGCCGCTGCGTAGCGCCCACGTGATAACTGTCGCTGCGCCACACGGTTTGTTCGCTTCTCTGCCAAGCCAAGTCAAAGTCCCAGATAACATCACACAGGTGTGTAACTCCAGTCACCGACCACGGCATCTTGGCGGCATAGTGTGTTCCCGAGTCGCATTCTGACCAATTGCTTCTTCGCCGGAGGTCACAGTGCAACAACGAGGGCCGATGCTGGCACTAGCCTTGCTGGTTTCAGTGGTCGTCTCTGCCTTGGCACAAATTGGAAGCCAAACCCAGTCCCCAGTTCGTCCAATGGAGGGAGCCAGCATCTTTGGAAATTACTGTTCCGCTTGCCACGGACTCGATGGTCGAGGTCATGGTCTGGTGTCCAAAGCGTTGAAACAAGAGGTTCCTGACCTGACGAGACTTTCGCTACGAAATCATGGTGCATTTCCTGCTGTTCATGTGCGATCCGTTATCACGTTTGGCACGGATGATCTTCTGCCAGCACATGGCTCGAAAGAGATGCCAATTTGGGGACCGACTTTTCACGAGATTGAGTTTGATCAGGATTTAGGTAATGTGCGGCTAGAAAATGTAACCGAGTACTTGGAGTCCATTCAGCATAAGTAGCGTGGGTTTTCCGCGCAAGCCCGCGAGCACCCACCTTCCTATTAGTACGCAAGCCGGGCAAAGCCCGCGAGCACGGAGGTAGGGTCTGGGCAGTCCGAAGGATGCGACGCCATGATTGCGGGCATCGTCCTCTTCGTGGACCCAGAGTGCTCCAATCACGTCTCGATGCCCCGAATTGTTCCCAAGCGAAGCAGATTGTCGTCCGCGGTAACTTGTCGAATTCGGAAAATCGAACAAGCGATTCAATGTCCCCATGCCCTTCTGAGACTGTCCCAACGTGATCTGGTCAACACCTGCCAGCCCGGTGAGAATCACGCCAGCCCCTAAGCTTGGCATCTCGGCTGGCCCAGCGGGGACTGAAAGAGCACGACCATTCCCCCGCTGTGCGTTTCGGCGCACATGCATAGGTGTGATCTGTGACCAGCTTCGGCTTGGTTAGGCCCTGGGCTCCTTTCCTTTTTGTTTCGGTTTTTCTGGTTCTTCTTCCATTACAAGCACACTCGCAGCAGATCGTCGCGGCCCCAACCGCGTTGGGCTTCGGCAACGTGCTTCTCGGGAGTAGTCTCACTCAAGCGGTGAGTATTACAAATACCGGGAGCGCAAACCTTAGCGTGTCCAACGTAAGTGCAAACGGAACTGGCTATGCCGTTAGCGGACTCACCTGTCCGTTCACCCTCTCTCCTGGGCAAAGCGTGCGTCTAAACGTCACCTTCACTCCGCCCGCCGTCGGTATCGACAGCGGCTCTGTTCAGGTCAACGCCTCGACGCAAATGTGGAAACGCCGTCGCCGGTGGGGGTACGCAACAACTACGAGCGCAACCGTGGGCTTATCCGGTTCGGGGATCTCCGCGGCGGGTCAGATTTCAGCGTCCCCAACAACTTTAAGTTTTGGCAACCTTCTGCCAGGCGCCTCACAGACCTTGAATGAGACTTTGACCAACACTGGCACAACTAGCGTCACCATCTCACAAGCAAGTTTGTCCAACGCGATGTTTGCGGCCAACAACTTGTTTCTGCCGTCGACTTTGGGAGCCGGTAATAGCGTTACATTCGGGGTGGTCTTCACGCCTAACGTTGCAGGGTCGATTACAGGGAAGCTCTCGATTCTCTCTGACGCTTCTAACCCGCAGCTGAACATCGCACTGTCAGGGAGCGAGAGCGCTCCGGGGCAATTGACACTGTCGCCCGCAAACTTTAATTTCGGCAACGTCAGCACCGGGTCGAAAGCGTCTCTATCGGGCGCCCTGAGCGCGACTGGTTCGTCGGTTACGATTTCCTCAGGTACCAGCACTAGCGGCGAGTTCCTGCTCGGTGGAATCGCGCTTCCCGCTACACTCGCAGCCGGTCAGTCGGTCCCTTTCACCGTGACTTTCTTACCACAGAGTTCAGGCAGCGCATCCGCCAGTATTTCTTTCGTGAGCAGCGCCACGAATTCCCCTGCAATGCAGACCTTGAGTGGAAGTGGAGTGGCGCCGATGCAGCACAGCGTTGATCTTTCGTGGGGTGCGAGTTCTAGCTCGAACGTGCAAGGCTACAACGTGTACCGGGCGGGTGTTTCGGGTGGGCCCTACGCCGCCGTGGTATCCGCGAACGGGGGCACGACCTTCGTCGATGGATCCGTTCAGTCGGGACAAACGTATTACTACGTGGTGACTGCTATCGACACGAGCGGGACGGAAAGCGCCTACTCGAACCAGGTCCAGGCCGTCATCCCGTCTCCCTAAGTGCATACAGATATCGCACAACAGCCCGAGAATTTCGAATGATAAAACTCCGGCTAATACAAGCGGTAGGCAAAATTACGAAACGAAGCCCAGAAGTCCGTTGTTTTCAGTGAGAAGCTCTCCACTCGTGCTGTGCCTCTGACCGAGCCAGCTACTTTAGCTCTCCAACCTGCAAGCCAGCTCGCCCTCGCTCGCGACATCCGATCCGCCTAACTAGTGTGATCTCTGTCCTTGCGACGTCTACGCAATAAATGGTGTGCTTTCCGCTGGCTGTTTTGTCCGTGTCAATCGTGCGGTCAACGCCATCCGCGCATCGATCACCACTTATCGCATGCCCGGTTAGGAGGCTTATTCTCCCATGCCCGAACTCGAAACCAAATCTCTCCCCGAAAGCGCGTATGAGCCACTAAAGCCGGGACAGTCGTACCCGCCGATTGTGGCCTCTAACGTGAAGTTGCCGGAGCTCACGGGACGCTCCGTTGGCTGGGGCATCCTCCTTTGCATCATCTTCACGATCGCGGCCGCTTATTCGGGGCTGAAAGTCGGGCAAGTAATGGAATCCGCCATCCCAATTTCGATTCTGGCGATTGGCTTGGCCCGTCTCTACCGACGCCGCTCGACATTGCTGGAAAATGTCATTATCACCGGCATCGGCGGAGTCGCTGGTCCGGTGGTTGCGGGAGCGGTTTTCACGATCCCTGCGCTGTACATCCTGAAACTGGATCCGCATCCGGTACAGACGATTTTCATTTGTTTGGCTGGCGGCTGTTTGGGCGTTCTCTTCCTGATTCCATTGCGGCGCTATTTCGTGCGCGACATGCACGGCAAGCTTCCATACCCGGAGGCCACGGCCATCGCCGAAGTTCTCGTCACCGGCGAGAAGGGCGGATCGCAAGCCAAGCTGCTGCTGCAGGCCACGGCCATCGCTGGCGTTTACGATTTGTTCGTCACGACGTTTCAAGTTTGGAAGGAATTCGTCGACTTTCGCTTCGTGCCCGTCGTTCGCACTCTCTCGGACCGTGCGCGGATGGCGTTCAGCTTCGATGCCATCGGCTTTATTTTGGGCCTGGGCTACGTGATGGGCCTGCGCAGTTCGATGATCCTGTGCGCGGGCGGCGTCCTTTCGAATTTCGTGTTGGTGCCGTTGATCTGGTTCATCGGCAGTCATCTCGACAGTGCGGTCTATCCGGCCACAATGCCCATCTCGGCCATGACGGCCGTGCAGATATATCGAAGCTACGTGCGTTTTATCGGCGTGGGCGCCATCGCGACCGCGGGGATATTCGGGATCGTCAGGTCGTTGCGGATCGTGGGCAGTTCGTTCCGTATTGCGCTACGCGTTTTCTGGCAGAAGCAGACCATTGCAGAAGAACGCACAGATCGCGACATTTCGATGATGGCCATCTTTCTAGGAGTTGTGATCGGCGCGATCGGCGTGGCGATGCTGTTGGGCAGTTTGCCGGTATCCTGGAGCGTCGTCGGAATCGGCCTGACACTTACGCTGGTCTTTTCTTTTTTCTTCACATCGGTCGCGGCCAACGCCATCGCAACCACGGCCCGCAACCCGGTTTCCGGAATGACGATGCTGACCATCATCATTTCCTGTGCCGTGTTGCTCAGGTTCGGAGTTTCCAGCACCAGCGGCATGTTCTTCGTGATGGTGATTGCAGCAATGGTGTGCACAGCACTGTCGGTATCGGGGCAGGCGATCACCGACCTCAAGACTGGGTACTGGCTTGGTTCCACTCCTTCTGCTCAGGAGAAAGTGAAATTCCTGGGCGTGATTGCAGCAGCGGTCGCCGTAGGATTCACGATCGTGATGCTGGCCCGCACCTTCCAGTTCGGCGAAGCCCTGCCTGGCGACCTGCGACCTGTCCTCGCTTCACCGCAAGCGTCGATCATGAAGGCATTGGTGGAAGGCTTCATGAGCCACCAACCCATTGCGTATCTGCTATTCGGTGTCGGCAGCATGATTGCCTTGATCATGGAGATGCTCGGCCAGCCTTCGCTCATCTTCGCCCTCGGAATGTATCTACCTCTCGAACTGAACACCCCAGCCTTGGTCGGCGGATTTCTGTCACATTGGTTGAACAAGCGATCCGAGAAAACTGGCGGCGAACGAGGCAGGACGATTCGGGAACGCGGCGTCATCATCGCATCTGGGCTGATGGCAGGCGGTGCGCTGGGCGGCGTACTGGGTGCAGCTTTGCGGTTGATACCGGGCTATCGCGAAGACCTGATCAAAACGCCTTTCTATTCCAATGAACCGGTGTCGCAATCCGTTTCTGCGCTCCTGTTTGTTGGCCTCTGTCTGTATGTTTGGTTTAGCTCGGTGAGGAAGACTTCCTTGCAGGTTGAATAAAGGAGACCCTATGGATCAGGTCGGTCGATTCGTCGCGGAAGCAGTTCTGGGCGTCGATACCCTTTGGGGCGGTGACGTCATGTGTCCGTCGGGCACAGGACGGTTCATCGCGGACTCGTGGTTTTCCGATGAGCCGCTCCCGATCGCGTACAACGATCCTGCCGCCGCAGTGTTGCGTGAAAGCGGCGGCGTGACGGGCAAGGATCTCAACCATGAAGCAGTCGAGAACTACCTGCGCCGCATCGACATCCCCGGAGCGATCGCGGGTATTCGCAAAGAGGCGCAGAAGGTCGCCGGACCTCGCGGCCGATATCTCCTTGGCCTATCGCTTTCCCTGGAAACGATGTGGGATCTGGCGATGGAGGTCTTAGGAAAGGGTGATCCGGTTCCATACGAGCGTTGTGTGGAAGCCTCGACCGGTCGGTCGCCGGAGCCGTCTAAGCCGGAAGGGAAGCGCGAGCGTGTTGCGGAACTGCTAGGCCGTGCCGGCTACTCCACCGTAGGTGTCGGCGGCCTGTTGGGAGCCGTTGACGCTTGGCGTCAAGCCCGATTGGTTCCGATGGCGTCGGTTCGTGCTCTCGGCGCAGCAGTCATCGCTGAGTTTAATCGCCTCACCGAGGCAAATCTGTTGCCCTATCTTCCCGAGCAACTGCGCAGCGTGCCCCGAGCGAACATAGAATTCCTGCCTATCAAAGACGCCTGGTTCTCGGGTTCCATGAACTATATCGGTAGAGCGCGAAAGCGAGATGGTACGCCAGAATACGAGGCTACCTACGAGATCAATGCCTCGCTGCGGATGTCTGTCCCTGAATTCGAGCAACTGGTCAGCCACGAGGTTGTGCCCGGGCATGTGACTACGTTCGCTTACCTGCAGGATCTTTGGGTCCACGGCCAAGCGGGTTTTGAGGCGACAGTACTGACGATGAATACTCGCGCCGCCACGCTATTCGAGGGCATCGCCAACAATGCCATTCTCATTGCGCATGGGGTCACGGAAGTCGAGCAACTCCCCGACGCAGATTTGCAGATTGGAGTCCTGCTTGCGCTCTTGCAGGATGATGCCAAGAACCAGTCGTCGTACCTCACTTGGGGGCAGGGAGTGCAGCGCGATCAAGTCGCTGCGACGCTTCGCCGGGATTTTCTGGTCACCGACGAACGCGCTGACAAGCTTTCCGGTGCCTGGGGCAGACACCCGCTGCTCGGGCGCATGTATCTGCCGGCCTACAGGGCAGGAACAGAAATAGTCGCTCAGCTGCGACGCCTCCATTCGGCGGATCAGATTCTACCGGCTATTTACGGTTGTTCCGGGCTCGTGGATGTGGTGACCATCGACGAAGTGTTGAAGTGCAAGCCGGTGGCATAGTCGCCTTGCCCATAGCTACCTGCCTATCGCACGTAGGGACGGTGCAGACCGCCGCCGATGAATCTCGAGCCCTCGAGCCGCCCCAACTTATAGTGAGAGACACTACTGACCAATATCAGTTCCGTCCGTCCATATATAGAATAGGTGTGAGTGTTTTCCGCCCTTGCGGGAGTCTAGCCTCATGAAGCAAGTTACCGAGCGCGCGCGCCGGGTGCTCTTATTCCTTCCTTTGACCGCTGTTTTCCTTTTATCTGGTTGCGAGAAAAGCGGATCGTCTCAGCCCGCCGGGGCTGCTGCCGCGCATCCGCCTGCACCGGTGGTGGTGGCCCGGGTTGAGCAGCGGGACGTTCCCGTCCAAATTCAGGCCATCGGCAACGTGGAAGCCTATCAAACCGTACTGATCAGGTCTCAGGTCAACGGTCAGATCGACCACATCTTCTTTAAGGAAGGTGACGACGTCCACCAGGGGCAGCGCCTCTTCCAACTGGATGAGCGACCCTTTCAGGCGGACCTGGAAAAAGCCACCGGCCAGATGAAACGTGATCAGGCGCAGTCCGAGAATTCGCGAATGCAGGCAGAACGTTACGCCTCGCTAGAAAAAGAAGGCATTGTCTCGCATGAGCAGGCCGGCCAGTTGCTCGCTCAGTCGAAGGCGGATGCGGCTGCGGTCGACGCCGACAAGGCGGCCATCGATGCGGCTCGTGTGCAACTGCAGTACACCAACATCCTTGCTCCTATCAACGCCCGCGCCGGATCGTTAATGATCAATCTCGGCAACCTAGTCAAGGCCAACGACACGCCCTATCTGGTCCAACTGAACCAGGTCACTCCGATCTACGTCACTTTTTCCGTGCCCGAGGCCAATCTTTCGCGCGTGCGACAGCGTTACGCCGCCGGCCAACTCAAAGCTCGGGCTTATCCCAAAGGGGAAGGGAACCGCCCGGTGGATGGGCGGTTGACGTTTATTGACAACGGCGTGGATATGACCACCGGCATGTTCAAGCTCAAGGCTACCTTTGAGAACCACGATCGACGCCTGTGGCCCGGAGAGTTTGTTGATGTTGCGTTGGAGCTCTCGACCCAAAAGAACGCCGTGCTCGTTCCTACCAAAGCGATTCAAACGGGGCAACAGGGCGAATACGTCTACGTGGTCAGCGCCGACAGCACGGCCGAGTCCCGCCCCATAAAGACTTCTGGGGTGTTTCAGAATCTTACCCTGATTGCTGACGGACTGAAGCCCGGCGAACAGGTTGTTGTAACCGGTCAGTTGCGTGTAGCTCCGAATGCGAAGGTCATGGTGCAGCGCATCTTGCCCGCAGATCAAACAGATACGGCCGCTGCACGGAATCCTGCCGGAGGCGGACTGTGAGTCTGTCTGAACTCTTCATCAAGCGACCCATCATGACGACCCTGGTCATGGCGGCGATTTTGATTTTCGGCATCTTCGCCTATCGTCTGCTGCCCGTCAGCGATCTGCCCAACGTGGATTTTCCAACCATCCTGGTGAGTGCTTCGCTCCCGGGCGCGAGCCCCGACACGATGGCTTCTTCGGTTGCAACGCCTTTGGAGAAACAATTCTCCACCATCGCTGGCATCGATTCGATGACGTCCACCAGTTCTCTCGGCCAGACCAACATCACCATCCAGTTCAACCTCAGCCGCAGCCTCGACGGCGCCGCACTCGATGTGCAGGCCGCCATCACCGCCGCCGGGGGACAACTGCCTCCGGAAATGCCGACTCCGCCAACCTTTCAGAAAGTCAATCCTGCCGATTCCCCCATCATTTACTTGGCGCTCAGTTCGCCCACCATGAGGCTCTCGGATGTGGACGAAGCTGCCGAGACCACCATTGCCCAGAACATCTCCATGGTCAACGGTGTGGCCCAGGTGCAGGTCTATGGAGCGCAGAAGTACGCCATGCGCGCGCAACTCGATCCCAGTGCGCTCGCCTCCCGGCAGATCGGCATCAACGAAGTCACTGCGGCGCTGCAATCGGGCAACACCAATCTCCCCACCGGCACGCTTTACGGACAGAATCACACGTTCACGATTCTTTCCAACGGACAGCGCGCCAACGCACTGCAATTCGGTCCCATGGTGATTGCGTACCGCAACGGATCGCCGGTTCGCTTGAATGAACTCGGCCGCGTCATCGACAGCGTTCAGAACGACAAGACCGCGAGCTGGTTTAACGGTGTGCGCGCGATCGTGCTCGCGATTCAAAAGCAGCCCGGCACCAACACGGTTGCGGTTGTCGATAGCATCAAAAAGTTGTTGCCCCGACTGGAAGATCACATTCCGGCGGCCGTCCGCATCGACACTCTGTACGACCGCTCTGTCTCGATTCGCGCTTCCGTGAACGATGTGAAGTTCACTTTATTGCTGACCATTGCCCTGGTCATCATGGTGATCTTCGTCTTTCTGCGCAACCTCTCCGCGACCATCATCCCCTCGCTGGCCTTGCCCATGTCCATCATCGGGACGTTCTCGGTGATGTACCTGCTGGGCTACAGTCTCGACAACCTCTCGTTGATGGCCCTCACGCTGTCGGTCGGATTCGTGGTCGACGATGCCATCGTCATGCTGGAAAACATCGTCCGCCACATGGAAATGGGCAAGAAGCCAATGGAAGCCGCCATGGATGGCGCCAGCGAAATTGGCTTCACCATTCTCTCCATGACGTTGTCGCTGGCCGCCGTTTTCATTCCGTTGCTCTTCATGGGGGGGATCGTCGGCCGCCTGCTGCACGAGTTCGCGGTTACCATCGGCGCCGCCATCCTGGTTTCCGGTTTCGTTTCTCTCACCTTGACTCCTATGCTGTGCAGCCGCTTCCTGCGTCACCAGGAGCGCTCCGGCCACGGACGCCTCTTTAACTTCAGCGAACGCGTCTTCGATGGCTGGTTGCATGGCTACGACCGCAGCCTGAAAGCCGTTCTGCGCCACAAGTTTGCCACCCTGATGGTGTCGTTCGTGGTCATCGGCCTGACGTTCTATCTCTTCTCAATCGCGAGGACCGGCTTCATCCCGGACGAAGATCAGGGATTGGTATTTGCGTTCACAGAAGCCCAGCAGGGAATTGCTTTCCAGGACATGATGGAGCTCCAGCAGGAAGTGGCTGATGTCGTGCGCTCTGACCCCAACGTCCTGAACATCATGTCCTCGATGGGAAGCCCTACGAACCAGGGGCGAATGTTTTTCCGTCTGAAAGACAAGAAGGATCGCGTCAAGCAGATGAGCGCCATGGAGGTAATTCAGGAGCTTCGCCCCAAGGTATCGCAAATCCCTGGTCTGAATGTGTTCATGCAGATTCCGCCGACCATCCGCATTGGTGGCTCCCTCACCAAGTCCCAGTACCAGTACACGCTGCAATCTCCCGACACGACACAGCTGTATCAGGATGCGCCGAAGCTCGAGAGCGCCCTCCGCGTCCTTCCGCAATTGCAGGACGTCACCAGCGATCTGCAGGTGAAGAATCCGCAACTCACCGTCGAAGTCGACCACGACCGCGCGTATGCCTTGGGACTGACTCCGCTGCAGGTTTCCGACGCCCTCTATTCCGCCTACGGAACGCGTCAGATCAGTACAATCTACACGCCCAACAATGAGTACTACGTCATTATTGAATTGCTGCCGGAGTTTCAGAACAATCCTGACAAGCTGTCGCTCTTATACGTCCGCTCCAACGCCGGAAAACTGGTCCCGCTCGATACGGTCGCGAAGCTGCTTCCTTCCGTAGGTCCGCTGACGGTGAATCACTTGGGCCAGTTGCCGGCAGCAACCATCAGCTTCAACCTGAAACCCGGAATCGCTCTGGGAGATGCCACCAAACTGGTGGAGCGTGAAGCGAACCGGGTGCTGCCCGGAGATATTCAAGGCACGTTTCAGGGGACCGCGCAAGCTTTCCAGAATTCATTTACCGGCATGGGTCTCTTGCTGCTGGCCGCCATTCTGGTGATCTACATCATTCTTGGAATTCTGTATGAAAGCTTCATCCATCCCCTCACTATTCTTTCAGGTCTCCCTTCCGCCGGCGTGGGGGCGCTGCTGACTTTGACTCTGTTTCACCAGGAGCTGAATCTTTATTCGTTCGTCGGAATCATCATGTTGATCGGCATCGTCAAAAAGAACGCCATCATGATGATCGACTTTGCGCTGGAAGCGGAGCGCACGGAAGGCAAGAGCCCCGAGGAATCCATCTATCAGGGCGCGCTGGTCCGATTCCGTCCCATCATGATGACCACCATGGCCGCACTGATGGGGACGCTACCGATTGCGATCGGCTTCGGAGCCGGTGCCGAATCGCGGCGGGGCTTAGGCCTTGCGGTAGTAGGAGGCTTGCTCTTTTCCCAAGTTGTCACCCTCTACATCACGCCCGTCTACTACGTGTATCTGGACCAACTGCAGACGAAATTCCGCCAGCACCGCGGTGGTCGAAAGTCAAAGGCGAGCAGCGAAGAAAGACTGCACGAGGTAGCTCTGGCCGGCCCCAGACACTGAAGCAACCGGCGATAGCAAGCACTTCAGTGCAAGCGGCCAGCCAGGTCTTGCCGACGACCGACGAACCGACGACGTAATCGCCGTTGCTAGCTACCAGCGACTGGATCTACGGCGTCGGCACTACCGCCTGCGCCTGGTTCGAGTTCACGCTCTCGTTCCCACTGCCGTCGACCGCTGTCACTACGTAGTAGTAGGTCTGCCCCGCCTGCACTGTGCTATCCGTATAGCTCGTGGAGGCATCCGCCGCGCTGTTCAAGACGGCATAGGGGCCACCCGACTGCGTTCCCCGATACACGTTGTAGCCCGTCACGGTCGACGTGCTCGCTGCCCACGACAAGCTTACCGTGTGTTGCGGAGCCGCGGTCCCGGTTCCCGTCAATGCCGCTGTCACGGGCGGATTGGTAGCGTTGCTCGTGAATGTAATCGTTGCCGAGGCCGCGCCACTAGCCTGGGGTGTGAACGCCCACGTGAAGGGCGCGCTTTGTCCAGCGGCGAGGGTGACTGGCAACGACAATCCGGTCAAAGTGAATTCCGGATCGCTCGAGTTGACCGCCGAGACCGTAACGCTGGCTCCGCTCGCCGTCAGCGATCCTGACTGTTTTTGATTCGCGCCGACCGTCACGCTGCCGAAGTTTGCTGTCGCCGGGCTCACTGACAGTTGCCCCGGTGTTGCGCCTGTTCCCGATAAAGCTACGCTCAGGTTGGGCACCGCGCCATCCGCAGTCAGCGTCAGGCTGCCATTCGTCGCGCCGCCGCTCGCTGGCGTAAACGTCACGTTGAATGTCAGACTCTGGCCCGCGTTCAAAGTCGTGGGCACGCTCAAGCCGCTGGTAGCGAAGCCGGCTCCCGTGACGGTGGCCGTGGCAATGTGCAAGACGGATCCACCCGAGTTGGTTAGCCGCTCGGTTTGCGATTGTGTGTTGCCCACCTGCACGCTGCCAAATCCTATGCTGGTCGGACTTGCGGCCAGCGTAGCCGCCGTAACACCCGTCCCTGACAGTCCCACGCTCAGCGATGGATTCGACGCGGTGCTCGTGATCGAAATATTCCCAGTGACAGCTCCCGCTGCGCTGGGATTGAAGGTTGCGGTGAATGTTGTGCTCGACCCCGCCCCCAGCGTGAGCGGAGTTGAAATCCCGCTCAAGCTGAAACCTGTTCCGCTCGCCGCGGCTTGTGAGATCGTCACGCTCGAACTCCCGCTGTTGGTGAGCGTGATGGTCTGTGCCTGATTATTTCCCACCTGCACGCTTCCAAAAGCAACGCTGACAGGATTGGCGCCAAGCGTTCCCAGCCGCCTGTCCCGTTCCCGTAAGCCCGAGGCTGACAGTCGCGACATTGCTCGTGAACGCGACACTTCCGCTAGTGCTTCCGGCCGCTTGCGGCGCGAATCCCACTGTAAAGCTGGAACTCTGCCCGGGCGTCAACGTCAAAGGCGTAGCCAGTCCGCTGATCGAGAATCCTGCGCCCGCAGCAGCGGCCTTGGTGATAGTCACAGAGCTTCCGCCCGAATTGGTGATGCTTACAGGCTGGCTCTGACTGCTGCCGACCGTGACGCTGCCGAAGCCAACGCTACCCGGATTCAGCGCGAGCGCGCCCGGCGCCACGCCCGTTCCGGTCACGGCCATGCTCAGATTTGCATTGGTGGCAGTCGATGTGATCGTAAGGCCGCCACTCACGGTCCCGGCCGACGTAGGCGAAAAACTCAGTTGAAACGACGCGCTCTGCCCGGCTCCCAATGACAGCGGCAAAGTCAGTCCGCTAATGCTCAACCCCGCGCCGGTCACGTTGGCTTGCGAGATGCTCGCGCTCGTACCGCCCGAGTTGGTCAGGGTCACAGTCTGGTTCTGCGTGGTTCCAGTCGTCACATTGCCGAACGACACGGTGGAAGGCGCTGCCGTCAGTTGCCCCGGAGTGATTCCGTCACCTGAAACCGTGAAAGCGACGGTCGCCGGCGCAGTGTCGTTCGCCTTCGGAGTGCTCTTCTTGGACTTTACAGAAAGGGAAGAAACGCCATTGATCGTTACGCTGCCGTTAACCGCTCCCGCCGACTTAGGCGCAAACACCACGTTGAATGCGGCACTCTGACCCGCATCAATCGTCACCGGCAAGGTCAGCCCGCTTATCGCAAACGCTCCGCTGCTGACCGAGGCTTGCGAGACGGTCACGCTCGTGCCTCCGCTGTTGCTCAGGGTGACAGCCTTGGCCTGGCTTTGCCCGACTCCCACGTTTCCGAAGGTCAGCGATCCCGGACTTGCCGCCAGCGTGCCCGCAGTCACGGCATTTCCCGAGACAGCAATATCGATCGCTCCCCCGCTGCTCATGCCGACCGAAATCTTGCCCGTCGGCTTCCCGGCAGACCTAGGTGCAAATGCAATGGCCAGGCTGGCCGACTGCCCCGGCGCCAGCGTGAAAGGCGGTGCGGGCGTCAGCAGTTGAAAAGAGGAATTTGACGAGGCGACACTGGCAATCGTCACCGTGTCCGACGAACCATTGGTGAGTGTGTCCGTCGCTTGCGCGCTGCCTCCCACCACGGCTGTGCCGAGATCGAGACTAACGCTGGCCACGGAAACCGTACCGCTCGAAGTTGATTTACTACCCTGAAGAGCGAGGCAGCCCGCCATCATAACGGTGGCAAGCAGCAGGATAAAGAGGCCTGCAAAACGATCCCAACGCGAGCTGAGATCCATCGGTTGTCCCCTTCCAAGCCGCGACTCGCGTGCGCGCGGCGGGAGAATTGGAATTGACCACCCTGGCTGTCAGTTCGTTCGTCTTTCAATTCGACAGTCGCAGGGGAGGTGCCTCCTCATATTCATGCGAGCGTCGGGTGTACGACCAGATGTCGGAAGTTCAGGGCAACATGTGTCAGAGGTCCAGCGGAACAGTCAATCAGTAATGAGTGTTTAAAATCACAACATTCTTTTCAACAGCATTCATCAGCATCACACGCGCATGCGCCAAAACGCGTCGTACCGCGGGGAAGGGACGCATCGCGGGATTTAACAATTGTTTTACACGCCGGTCCGGAGCCGTTGAACACTTGTGAGGGGCGAGCACGGCGGGAGGGTAGAGAGGTTTTATTAGCGGGTTCAAGAATGCCCGAGGGCGCGCCGAGCTTTGAAGTAATCCCCCGAACGACTCGTCCAGTTGCTCGCCAATGTTCCTACTGCCCAGGCGGAAGCAAACAAGAAAAACCACCCGCTCCAGGAAACAGCCGAGCGCCATGCGCACAATGCTGCTAACGTCGGAATGATGGCCGAGGCGGTCACGCCTGCAGACCACATCAAGGCTCTGGCGCCGGGACTGACGCTCTCCATCGAGACCCTGTCAGTCTGCACACCGAAAAAAGGGAGATGCTCAAATACCCAGCGAACTCCCCACGGCCAGCCTTCAGGATTGCCAGTTCCACCCACCGTATAAAACTGAAAACGAATGCCTACCAATCGCCCGACGAGCCAGTGCGCAATCGCGTGCGAACAGAAGTAAAAAAGAACCCATGCAAGAATCATGCTTGCGACGGCCAGGGCAGGCGAGTTTGCCGACCGGGAGGCCGTCAAGGCGAAATACGCAACCACGATTCCAGCGATCTGCACGGTATTGCCCCCGGCAATCGAGAGTCGCGCGAAGACCTTGCGTTTGGCGCTGATTGCTAGACTCATTGATCTCCCTTGAGGCCAGCCCCGGAGATTCTATCGTAGCGATTGCTCCCAAGCGCCGGACATTTCTGAAGCAATCCTGTCTACAATAGTTCGTCTACGAAGCATTCTGTGGAGCGGACGATGAGCGCACTTCTAACATTCGTTTTCTACATGGCGGTGAAGCCTGAAAAGCTTTGGGAGGGCCTGTTCTCACCGGAATCGAATCGCATCATCTTTGCGGGCGCTGACTTCGTGGCCGACCTGAAACCCGGCGGCTCGATAAAGTGGATCGGGCCAGGAGCCGATGGCAAGCCCGCAACCTTGGTGAAGGGCGAGATCCTGCAGTCGGAACCCCCCAAATTGCTGCAGTACACTTTTCAACTCGGGCAAAGTTCCTTCAAATCCCGAGTGACTGCCGAACTTGAGCCCGAGACAGAAGCCACCAAACTCACGATCCGCCACGATCAGTGGGATGCAGCGGATCCCGCCTACGCGTTTTGTTCCGACGGCTGGCCGCGCATTCTGTCACGATTGAAGACCCTGCTTGAAACGGGCAAGACATTCCGGCCGCATTGAGCGCGCGCGTTTCCTCCGTTGCATACTTGGTCATCGTGCGGAGGATAATTTGCGTAATCGTGTTCTCGAGAGTTAGCAATTTTTTCACAAGGCTCGAGTTTCGCAGGATAGGAAGATAGGCGGTCTGAAGAAGGTTGGGGAAGATTCTACGGTAACTTCCAATCCAGCGCGTAGATCTCCTGAGTGCTGATGTCGCGGACGACTAGGGGCGAACCGTCTGGCGCCAATCCGCTCCATTCCCCCCATTGCGGGAAAAACCTGCGGATATTGTTCAGGCTTACAACTCGCGCTATTTGTCCATCGGCGGGAGACACGCGAAAAAATGCGGGATCGACCGTGAACGATGTGTCGAAGCCAATATATTTGCTGTCCCACGACCAGGTCATGTAGCCGAGGGTTCCTATCTTGTCCGCCAACTGGCGCCACTTTTGGGTGGACATATCTAAGAGAAGTAATTTCTGGTTGTCGGCGCTGAGAGCGATTACCCACCGGCCATCCGGAGACCAGCGTGGGCAACAAATTCCATCTGAGCCCGCGACCTGGGTCACGGCGCGAGTCTTCAGATCCAGCAACATGATCTTGGCGGGCTCGGTGTCACCCGGGAATGGGAGTACGCCGTACATCAACGCGCCTCCATCTTTAGACCAAGTAGGATCGAGATCGCTTTTCCCAGACGAAATCTGTTCCGGGCTACCGCCTTCAGCGGGAATCACATAAATCCTGTTGGGGTCACCCGGTTTGGCTCCGCTGAAGGCGATTTGCTTGCCATCCGGCGACCAATGAGGCACGGTCACATGCAGTGGAGGATAGGTCAGTTGAATCCTGTCGCTTCCGTCGAGTTTGCTTCGCCACAGGGTCGCATCGGGGAACCGGACATAGGCCGCGAACTCGCCGTCGCGCGAGAAGTCGACCTGGGCTGCGTCGCTATTGGGTAAGAAGGGCAGGAACGCGCCCGACTTGGCGTCGTAACGCACCATTTCCGCGCGGGGTTGCCAGCCCTGTGCGAACAGCTTCTTGCCATCTCGACTGGGGAGGGGAAAGCCGAAGTTCAGCGGTCCCGTGGTTAATTGCATGGGCTCGCGGCTGACCCTGCGCGGGAACGGGTTCTGATCGGGTAGCACCCAAAGGCTGGAGAGTCCGTTACGGGTACTCTGGAATACGAAGTACCGTCCGTCGGATGTCCAATTGCCGCAACACTCCTGCGGAGGGTTGTTCCAGTCAGGGGGCAACAACGGATGCGGATTAGTCCCATCGGCGCGGGCTTCCCACAAAGAAGACGCACCTACGGTAATTAGCGAAACCGTATAGTGCAGGCGTGACCCGTCCGGGGAAAGCCTTATGCCACCCACAATACCTTCAGCGGTGATTATCTTGCGGGCATTTCCGCCATCATGATCGGCATGAAACACGTCTGAACCTTTGGCAAACAGCAACTCGCCGGTGGGTAGCCATGTGGCATCGTGCCCTGTAGTCTCCATTTTTCGGGGCGAGCCTGCCGGCAGCGGTTGTAGCCAAAAAGGACTGTCCAATTGAGCGAAATGAGACTCGCACACAAGAAGTTGCGAGGAATCGCGCGCTACGTCCAGGACGAGGGGGCCTGCTACTGGAGTTGGAATGGCTGCATTCTCGCCACCCGCTATCGATACATGCGAAACGATGAAGTGATCGCCGGAAAACTCGGTAAAGTACAGCCTGCTGCCATCGGTAATCAAGCCACCTTTGGGAATCCCGTCGGACGTAAGCTTTGCCGTTCCAACTATTGTCGGCGCTGGAAGCGGACTCCGAAGGAAGAAAGCCGCGACGGCTAGGATCACTAGCGCCAACGCCGTAATGATGCCGGCCATGGGGAGACGTCGTAGCCGCCCGGGAGCAACAGGGGCTTGCGCGGGAATTTGGACGCCGCTTCCGGTAATCACTTTTCCGGACTCCGTGTCCCGCTTAAGACGCTTCAAGTCCGCGCGCAGTTCGCTCGCACTCTGGTAGCGCAGATCGCGATCTTTCTCCAGGCACTTGTTGATGATGCGCTCCAGTTCGCCGGGCACATCGGGATTCAATCGCACCGGAGCAACCGGCGTACGTTCCAAAATGGCGTTGAAGATCAACGCGGAGGTTTCACCGCGAAAGGGGAGCACACCCGCGCACATCTCGTACAGCACAACACCGAACGAGAACAAATCCGTGCGTGCGTCGAGTTCCTTCCCTTGTACCTGCTCCGGCGACATATAGGCGACCGTGCCCAGCGCACTGCCGGGACTCGTCAAGTGTTCTGCGGACTCAATAGTCGGCGCGCTCAGGGCAGCGCTGTCCGGCGTGGAAGTGACCTTGGCCAGACCGAAATCGAGAATCTTCCCCTGATCTCGCTGCGTAACGAAGATGTTCGCTGGTTTAATGTCACGGTGAACGATCCCCTTCGAGTGTGCAGCATCTAGGGCATCGGCAATCTGGATGGAAAGGTCGATTACAGTTTCAATTTCCACCGGCTTGCCGGCGATCCGGTGACGCAAGGTTTGACCTTCGAGCAGTTCCATGGCGATGAAGGTCCGCCCGTCAGCCTCGTCAATTTCGTAGATCGTACAAATGTTCGGATGGTTCAGTGAGGAAGCGGCCTTCGCCTCGCGTTGGAAACGGGACAAAGCCTGAGTGTCTTTGGCTACATCGTCCGGCAGAAATTTGAGGGCAACAAACCGGCCGAGCCTTAAATCCTCGGCCTTGTAGACGACGCCCATCCCGCCACCGCCCAGCTTTTCGATCACCCGGTAGTGCGAGACGGTCTGGTCGATCATGGAGTGGGCAAATCTTATGCCGGGCATGGAGGCAAGTCAATGAAAGCTCGGGGCTTGGAGCAGCGTAGTACGGTTCTTGGCGAAAAATTGCGATTCACCCATTGACCGGGGTCGGAGTGCCACTGAACTCACTTCAGCATATTTTTTCCTGTCCGAGGCGCGTTCGAGTCATTTGCCAAAGTTCCGTAAAAACCGCTGGCGGCATCGAGGGCACCTGATTTCAAAAGACGCCAGTCCGGGGTGGTTGGAATATGGTGCGCCCTGAGAGATTCGAACTCCCGACCTTCTGGTTCGTAGCCAGACGCTCTATCCAGCTGAGCTAAGGGCGCTTCCTAACGAGGCGAGGCCTAAATTTTAACATGGCCTCGGGCTCGCTGCCTCGTCCCTCGCGCAAATTTCAGGGCGCGTCCACCGCGCACCGGAAGCCGATCGTGCCCGCCCGGTCGCGGCCCGGCGACATCAGCAGATATTTCTGGTGCTCGTTCAGCCGGTAGGTTTGCGGGAAATACCAGATCGAGCCGAGCGGATGGTACGCCGCTCCCCCGCGCACGATGGCCGCGCGCGTATACGGATCGCGGTATTCGTCGGTCCACTGCGAGACGCTGCCTTCCAGGTCCATCACGCCGAACGGGCTCGCGCTTTTCACGAAGGCGCCTACATCCGACAGTGCATGCTGCGACGGTCCGGAGTCGACTGGCGGCAGCGCGTCTGCGCTCCAGTCGTTACCCCACGGATACAGACGCTGGTCGGTGGACTGGGCCGCGTACTGCCACTCCCACTCGTGCGGCAGGCGTTTGTCGGCCCACGCGGCAAAGGCGCGCGCATCTTCAATCGATACCCAGGTCACGGGCTTGTTGTCCCAGCCTTCGGGATACGCGCCGTTCTTCCAGGTGCGCAGAAAATTATGGTCGTCCTTCGGGCGATAGTGCGTTGCATCCAGAAATTTATTGAACTCGGCGTTCGTCACCGGCGTCCGGTCCAGATAAAACGCACGCATGTGAACGAGGTGTCGGTGAAAGCGCCGGGCTTCTGCTTCCCACGGATACTGCACATCGACGCCGGGATCGTTGCCGCCCTCCACTTCAATTCCGCTCACCTGAAAATCAAAATCTCCTTCCGGGATGCGGACCATTCCTACAGGCACGCTTGCTGATGGCTTGGTCGCAGGGATTTCCACGAGCGTCTGCGGCACCGCCTTCCATTCTTTCGAAAAACTCGCCAGCGGACGCCGCGAGCTCTCCGCCATCAACACGAGCAGATTGGGGAGCCATGCAGGCTGGTCTTGAGTCGCGAGAACCGCGCCGTAGCCCAGCCCTTCGATGTCGAAGCTCAACTTAGCTCTGTCTCCGGCGATCGCAGGCTTCAATTCCACTCCATGCCACAAGTCGTAGTAATGCGCTCCATTCTTATGTGGCACTGCGACCTGCGAGCCGCGAACGCTGTATTCGTTGCGGTTCACGACCGTCCATAGAGTTGCACCGGCGTTCGGAAACCGGCTTGCGAAGACGCCCGCTTGTAGCATCGCAGTGTGCGGTTCCCAGTCGGGGCTCAACAGAAACGCGGCAGTCGCACGCTCGATCTGCGTGATGCGCAGGATAGTCTCCGAGTCACGAGCCGTGTTTCCATACCAGAATCCCCACAAGTTTTCGAGCGATGCATACCCCTGCCCGTTAAAGAATGCGTGCTGCAGGCTGTCGGTCTTTTCGCGCGTGAAGCGGTCGGTGATGTTCACCGTGTGGCGTGACTCCAACCACTTGGTTCTGCTGACCATCGGAACAAACGGATACGCCTTTCCTTCCCAAGTCACCCAGTCGTTCCAGCTGAGGTTGGTCCACGCCAGCGATTCGTCGCGCGGCTGAAATTGTGGCTCGAGCGCCAGCGGGTGACCAATCGAATCGGATGCCTGCCGGAATTGTGGCGGCACGCTTTCCAGCGTGTCGAAATTGATTCCGTCGGCGCCAATCTCTTTAAGCAACTGCGCCATCGTGGTTTCGGGAGCCGCGCCTTCTTCCCGAGTTCCCGTATCCCAGGCCAGGAAAGGGAAGAACACTTTCACGTGATGCTGGTGAAATTGTTCGACCATGCCACGCAGTCCCGCGAGACCTCCGGGCAAGTCCCGCAGCAGGTCGAATTGGTTTCGATCATCCGCCCCGAGATTGGGATACACGTGCCAGATCAGCACGGCGTCAACCGAGCCGATCCGACTCTCCGTATTCGCCAGAAAGCGATCGACCGTGTACTCGCCTTTCTCCAGGTCGTACAGCCGTCGGTCCCAGATCAGCAGCTGTACCTGAGAAAAAATGTGCTGGGTCCACGCCAGGTCGGCACGTTCGTACTGTGCGGAACTGTATCGGAGGAGGGTATGCCGCTCGTTGCGCCAGGCCTTCAGTCCTTCCAGCCATCCCGGCTGCCCCGCCGGACTCGCAGGCCCCGGAAAAAATACTTCCTCTGGCGACGGAGGTTCCGGCAGATTCAAGACGCCCGTGTGCGATACGAGGTCATGGCGCGCCCTCCACTCGTCGGCCGACGAGAAGCACGCTATCAACACAAATAATGATGTAGCGCCCACCACCCGACTGCACAAGAAGCCTCGTCTCATGAATCGATCCGCTCCACTGGATGTCGCACGAAATCGCTTGCATTTGAATGAAGGAGCACACGCCCTTCAGCCCGTCGCACTGCCGTTAGGAAATCCACAGCCGCGCTCGTTTTGTTCGCTTGGCCGTTTACAACTCCGCCTCGGGGGTAAATCTTTCTTGCTAGGTAGAAATTCCTACCGGGTCGCTGGACCCGCCAACTCTTTCATTTCAGCGATTTACAGTCTGGTAGGGAAGCTGCAATAGGAAATGCCAGACGAAGTGGCGCGCAACGGGGCGCTCTAGAGAATAACTTCGGCCAGAGGTTTTCTTGAGCGCCCCTTTGCATTTCCAGTGACTCGATTCGCGTTCCGCATTCGCGATTCCGGCTGCCCTCCAAGCCCTCCCCCCAACACTTAAGCTAGAGCGAGCCTCTCCCGAACATCAATCCCTGCCTGCCGCAACAACTTAGCCACGGCCCCCTCATTCAAGCGCGACGCGTCGTACTCCACGCGGACCGTTTTGTCTTTCTCCTGGAAATCCACTTTCCGGATGCCATATACCTCGCGCATCCCATCGATCGCCCGCATCTCCCGCTCTCCCGGAGTCGAACCGTAGCGGTAAGCGACGTCCATATAGGTCATTTCGCGGTTTTCCTCCGCCACCAAGATACATCAATCGCAACCGGCGTTCGCGCAATCCAATGAGCTGTCCTTTTTCCCGGAGCAGGGAAGTCCTTTCGCTGTCTGGCCGTCCCGGCGGCGGGAGGTGTATGGTCATCAGATAACGTCATCCTGACCGGCGCCGCCTTAGGAGCCTGCGAAGAATTGAAGATGTCCGACCAAGTGCATACAACGACCGCGACCGACCTCGATCCCGTTTGTGGCATGACCGTCAACCCTTCGGCGGCCGCAATCCACATTAAGCACCAGGGAAAGACGTACTATTTCTGCAGCAAGCATTGCAGCGCGAAATTCAAGCAGGATCCGGAGCAATACACCGGCAAGACCACCCACCGCTCTCCTCTGGTCAGCATCGGAGCTTCAAACGCCGCCACGCCCTCCTCCGCAAAACAAAAAGACCCGGTCTGCGGCATGGACGTTGATCCCGCGACCACCCGCCACTACCTCGACCAAGCAGGCAAGACGTACTTTTTCTGTTGCGCTGGATGCCTCGAAAAATTCCGCGGAGACCCCGATCGCTACCTCAATCCCAAACCTTCCGCGAATCTTGTGCAACTCGGTGCCGCGCGCCCAGCACCGCCCCAATCACAGCCCACGTCGCCTGTAGCACAGCCGGCCGACGCTCGCTACTACGTCTGCCCGATGTGTCCCGAAGTTCGCGAAAAGGCTCCCGTCCCTTGTCCCAGCTGCGGGATGGCACTCGAACCCGAGACCCTCGCCCCTATATCCAAAATTGAATATACCTGCCCGATGCATCCGGAGATCATCCGCTCCGAGCCTGGCAGTTGCCCGATCTGCGGCATGACGCTCGAACCGCGCACTGTCACGGCGCGCGCAGACGAGAATCCCGAACTGCGCAACATGAGCCGTCGCTTCTGGGTCAGCCTCGTCCTGACTGCGCCCCTGCTCGTCGTCGCCATGGCGGACATGCTGCCCGGCATGCCTCTGCAACACGCGCTGCCCGCCGGATGGCTGCCCTGGATGGAACTCGCGCTCGCCACGCCTGTTGTCCTCTGGGGAGGCTGGCCATTCTTTCAGCGCGGCTGGGCCTCCATCGTAAATCGCTCTACCAACATGTTCACTTTGATCGCGATGGGCACAGGCGTTGCCTACTTCTACAGCCTCATCGCGACCATCTTCCCGCAGATCTTTCCGCCTGCATTCCGCGGCATGAACGGTCAGCCTGATATCTACTTCGAAGCCGCGGCCGCCATCACAACCCTGGTTCTGCTAGGACAAGTCCTCGAACTTCGCGCCCGCAGCCGCACCAGCGCAGCCATTCGTGCCCTGCTCGATCTCAGTCCGAAGTCCGCCCGGCTCATCACTACTGACGGCGCAGAAAAAGATGTGCCTCTCGAAGCCATCAAGCCTGGCGATCGCTTGCGCGTCCGTCCCGGGGAAGGAGTTCCTGTCGATGGCGATGTCCTCGACGGCACAAGCTCGGTAGACGAATCAATGATCACCGGCGAATCGATCCCCGTCGCGAAGTCAGCCGGCGCGAAAGTCATAGGCGCCACCGTCAACGGGACGGGATCCTTCACCATGCGCGCCACGCGTGTGGGCAGCGAAACTATGCTCGCGCAGATTGTCCAGTTGGTCGGCCAGGCGCAACGTAGCCGCGCCCCGATCCAGCGCCTCGCCGACAAAGTCGCGGCATGGTTCGTTCCGGCCGTAATCGCGGTCGCCGTACTCACTTTCATCGTCTGGGCTTTGGTCGGGCCTCAGCCGCGTCTCGCGCACGCGCTCGTCAATGCCGTTGCCGTGCTCATCATCGCCTGCCCCTGCGCGCTTGGACTCGCAACTCCCATGGCCATCATGGTCGGCACCGGGCGCGGCGCCTCCTCTGGCATCCTGATCCGCAATGCCGAAGCCCTCGAGCGCCTGGAGAAAATCGACACGTTAGTCGTCGACAAAACCGGGACCCTGACCGAAGGCAAGCCTAGTGTCACCTCGGTGGTCCCCATCGGTCTCGAACGCAAAGAACTCCTGCGTATCGTGGCTAGCCTCGAGCGCGGCAGTGAGCATCCACTCGCCGCAGCCATCCTCGCCGAGGCCGCCGACAAAGAACTGCCGCTCGCCCTTGTCAGCAACTTTCAGAGTCATTCCGGATTGGGCGCCGAAGGAACTGTCGAAGGCAAGTTGGTCGCCGCTGGCAATCGCCAGTTGATGGAAAAGTTGCAGGTTATGATCCCCGACGTGCCCGATCGTTATCTCGGCGCAGGCGAAGCGGAGATCTACGTCGTCATCGACGGGCGGTTCGCGGGATGGATCGTCGTTGCCGATGCCATCAAGGAATCCAGCCTGCAGGCTATTCGCGATCTCAAATCGCAAGGCATCAGAGTCGTGATGCTCACAGGCGACAACCGGCATACGGCGGAAAACGTCGCTGCCAAACTCGGCATTTCGGAATTTGAAGCGGAAGTTCTTCCCGGCCAGAAATCAGAAATCGTGCGCCGACTGCAAGGGGAGGGAAGAGTGGTTGCCATGGCGGGCGACGGTATCAACGACGCCCCGGCCCTGGCCCAAGCCGACGTCGGTATCGCGATGGGTACCGGCACCGACGTTGCCATCGAAAGTGGAAGCGTCACTCTACTGAAAGGCGAGCTGCCAGGCATCGTGCGCGCTCGTAAACTAAGTCAGGCCACGATGCGAAACATCCGCCAGAATCTTTTCTTCGCGTTCGTCTACAACTCGCTGGGCGTCCCACTCGCGGCGGGAGTCCTCTACCCGGTCTTCGGAATTCGTCTAAGCCCGATTCTGGCCGCAGCTGCCATGAGCTTCAGCTCAGTTTCAGTAATCACAAACTCACTACGCCTGCGTAGAGTGAAACTGTAAACGCCGCGCCAGTCTCAGTCATCTTTCACGCTCTGTCATCCTGAGCGCAGTGAGGCGCCAGCCGAACGAAGTCGAAGGACCCCGCGTCTGCTGGTAGGACCACAGGCCAATCACCTTTTTCACCACGTAAGAAGGAACAACGGAAAAAATGGCGGGATAGAAGATCAAAAGGGAAGGGCACGGCTTGAGCCGTGCCGACAGCATTAAGAAAAACGCTCGGCTTCAGCCGCTGAGGTGAGCTCTCCTCTTAACCAAACTTGTGAGAGATCCCTTCGCGCTTTTAGCGAACCCCAACCCGCACCTCAACCACCGCATTCCCAGGATCTCCGGACCGCTCATCGTAAACTTCATAATCCGCCCGATAAGCCCGATCGATCCCTGCCGCCCAGACCCGCAGCCAAGTCTTCATCACGACTTCTCCAACCGGCCCGTGCTCCGAAACAAACACCGCATAGCGCCCCGCCGGAACGCTCTTCGCAACCACGCCAGCTGGCGCCTCTGACCCAGCCCGCACCCGCGCCCCAATCACGAACGTGTACTCGCCGTCCTGATCGCTGGCATAGTCCGTGTAAACCGCTAGGATCGCGGAATCTAGTTTGTTTGGGATTTGCGCCAGAAGATTTTCCTGCACGAAGCGTCCCCACTGCTTCCCAATAACCCCGTCTCCACTCATCTCCCTGGCGTTGCTGGTGCGAGCGGCGATGCCGATCACGACGAAACCGGCGTAGTCGACTATGTCTGGAGTCATTGCGGTGAACTACAGCTTGCTGAGGAAATCCGTGACTTCAGGCGTGCTCCAATCAAACGCGTTGGCGAACTTTCGCCGCAAGACGCCGTCTCGGTCGATGATGTAGGTCTCCGGAATCTGGATAGTTCCGTACATGTGCTGGATCTTCGCGGTTGGATCGCGCACGGTCACAAAGTCCATTCCGTACTTATTGATGAATCGATGGTAGGCGCCGTCATCCTCATCCGCACTGATCGCCACCACGACCACGCCCTTGTCCTTCAACTTCTGTTGCATGCGCACCAGCGATGGCGTTTCGGCAACGCAGGGCGGGCACCAGCTCGCCCAGAAATTCAACACTACCACTTGTCCCTTGAACTGGCTCAGCGTGACCCGGCGTTCGGCGTCCTGAACCACAAAGTCCGGGGCGGCCTTGCCGATTCTCGGCGGGCGCGTGCCACCGTAGCAGCCGGAGAACAGCACCAGGCAAAACAGGGTGATCGGAAAGAGGATACGTCGCACCTAGCTATAATAATAGATTCGCCCTATGGTGCCGCCAGTACCAGCCTTGGACCCGCAAGTTTCCGTCATCGTTCCCGCCCGGAACGAGGAAGCCTCGCTGCCCGCTTGCCTCGGATCCCTGGTCGCCCAGGCCGGCATTCCATTCGAAATCATCGTCGTCGATGACTGCTCGACCGACCGTACCCGCCAGATCGCCACTTCTATCCCCGGCGTGCGCGTGATCGAACCTGGGCCTCTTCCGGCAGGCTGGACCGGAAAAAACAACGCCGTCGTCGCCGGAGCGCGTGAGGCGAAAGGGAGGTGGCTGCTCTTCACTGACGCCGACACCGTCCACAAACCGGACTCGCTGGCCCGAGCCGTTGCCGAAGCTGAATCCAATCATGTGGACTTGTTGTCCTATTCGCCCGAACAGGAGGTTCGTGGCTTCTGGGAACGCGCGGTGATGCCCGTCATCTTCGCTGAACTGGCTAGAAAGTATCCTCCGTCGCAGATCAGCGATTTTTCCAAGAATCTCGCCGCTGCCAATGGGCAGTACTTGCTGATCTCCCGCTCGGCTTATGACGCAGTCGGCGGCCATGCGGCCGTCGCACGATCATTGCTCGAAGACGTCGCGCTCGCCCGCGCAGTTCGCGACGCATCGCTGCGCATTCGCTTCCGCTACGGCGGCGACGCAGTTCGCACACGCATGTACCGTGGCTTTCGCCAGATGCGCGAGGGCTGGACCAAGAATCTGATTTTGCTTTTTCCAAATGCATTGCCACTGGCCCTCCTGCGCCTGCTGGAATTCCTGTTCGTCATCGTGTGTCTGGTGATCGCAATTGCCATTATCGAGAGCGGCGACTGGCGGCACGCCGTGATTTTCTTCATCCCGCTGGTCCTGACCCTCATGAGAATCGCGACTGCACACTTTTCGTGGAGTTCAAATGTACTCGCAGTTTTTGGTCTGCCCGTATTTTCCTACCTGCTGTTGCGCTCTAAACTACGCCATGCGCGCGGCACGGTAGCGTGGAAGGGAAGAACCTATCCGGGCACACCCGGCATCAAACCGGTTTCGTGATGGAGAATCATGGTCTACCTTACGCGTAAAGCCGAATTCGCAGCCTCGCACTACTATCACAATCCGGCGTTCACGCCCGAGCAGAACCGCGCCACCTTCGGCAAGTGCAATAACCCGAACGGCCATGGCCACAACTACACGCTCGAAGTCACCGTGAAGGGCAAGGTCGATCCGCAATCCGGCTTCGTCGTCGACCTCAAACAACTCAAAGACATCATGAATCGCGAGGTGCTCGACGCGATGGATCACCGCTTCCTCAACAAGGAAGTTCCGGAATTCCTTCACCAGATTCCGACCACCGAAAATATCGCCATCGCGGTCTGGCAACGCCTTGCGCCCAAGCTTAAGTCCGCGCAACTGCATCGCGTGCGCGTCTACGAAACGCCCGACCTGTTCGTCGACTTTTACGGAGAAGCCGCGTGAAGGCTCACCTCACTCGCCGGTATCTGTTCTCGGCGTCGCATCGCCTGCACAGCGACGCCATGCCCGATGACTGGAACCAGGAAACCTACGGCAAGTGCAACAACCCGCACGGCCACGGACACAACTATCACTTGGAAGTCACAGTCAGCGGCAAGGTCGACCCGGCCACCGGAATGGTCTGCAACCTGGTCGACCTCGATGGCTTTGTACACAACGAAGTCCTTGAGCGCTTCGGCCACCAGAACCTGAACACCCTATCCGAATTCCAGACGGAGGTGCCGACCACGGAAAACCTCTGCATCCGCATCTACGAAATATTGCAGCAGGGATTTCACCACGCACATCTAGAAAAGGTGCGCATGGAAGAAACCATGATGAACTCCTTCGCCTACGCAGGAGGCAAAGAACTCCGGGATTAGCAATGTGCGTTGCAGCGGCTACAGCGCTCTTTTGCCGAATTCGTAGAGAGCGCCTTTCAGGCGCGTTCTAACAGTGCAGGCCAAGCCGCCAGCGGCGGCGAAATTCATTAGCCCAGCGCGTAAGCGCTGGGTAGCAGCAAACGCAATCGCAAGCCCCGGAGGGGCGACATCAACACCTCCGGCAAAGGCAACCATGAAGACCACCGAATCACCGACCATCACCACTGCCAGCTACGAAGACCTCGTCCGCGAAATGATCGTTCGCCTCGGCGAAGACCCGTCGCGCGAAGGACTCGTGCGCACGCCCGAACGCGTTCACAAGGCCTACGACTTCCTCACCAAGGGATACCGCGAAGACCCCGAAGCCCTGCTCAAAGGCGCACTGTTTACGGTCACCTACGACGAAATGGTCATCGTCAAAGACATCGAGATGTTCAGCCTCTGTGAGCACCACATGCTCCCGTTCTTCGGCAAGGTGCACGTCGCCTACATCCCGAACGGCAAGGTCATCGGCCTGAGCAAAATTCCGCGGCTCATCGAACTTTTCTCGCGCCGTCTGCAAATTCAGGAGCGTCTGACCACGCAAATCGCGGAAACGATTCAGAAAGTCATCGAACCGCAAGGCGTCGGCGTCGTCATCGAAGCGCGCCACCTGTGCATGATGATGCGCGGCGTAGAAAAACAGCATTCCGCGGCAGTCACTTCATCGATGCTTGGGTGCTTTCGCAATGAAGAAGAAACGCGCAGCGAGTTCCTGTCGTTGATCCGCAACCGTGCCAATGGCGTGTAATGATGGCGTGCAGTTGTTGTGTGTAGTTACGGTCAACGTCCGTCAGACGGATTGTCATCCTGAGCGAAGCGAAGGACCTGTGCACTCCCGGCGTCCGCAATCCGCCGCATGCGAAGCACAGTCCTGAACTCACCAACCCATGCCCAAAGCGACAAAAAAACGTTTGCCAGGCAAAGTAGCAGTAATCACCGGTGCCAACCGGGGCATCGGCCTGGCTATCGCGCAAGCCCTAGCCTCCGAAGGCTGCGATCTCGTCCTCGCCGGACGCACCATGCCGGCGCTCGAGAAGGCGGCCACAAAGCTCTCCAAAAACAAAATCCGCGTCCTGCCGAAGATCTGTGATATCCGCGACCCACACTCGGTTCGTGCTTTGGCCGCCGCAATCAAGAAGCAGTTTCGCCGCATTGACATCCTGATTAACAACGCCGGAGTCGCGCATGCGAATCTGCCGGTCGCCAAATTGCCCTATCACGTGTGGAAGTCGGTCATCGACACCAATCTCACCGGCACGTTCTTGGTCACGCGCGAAATGCTTCCCCTGATGCGCCGCGGCGGAACGATCGTGAACAATCTTTCGATCGCGGCCACGCAGGTTTTTGCCGGCAGTTCGGCCTACAACGCGTCGAAGCACGGAGCGCTCGGATTCACTGACACGCTGCGCGAGGAGTTGCGTGAAAGTTATATCCGCGTGGTTGCTCTTCTACCGGGCGCCACTGATACCGACATCTGGAACACGCTCTGGCCCAAGGCCCCGCGCAAGAAAATGATGTCACCCCAAACCATCGCGCATGCCCTCGTCGCCGCGCTGGCCCTGCCGGAAAACAGCACCGTTGAGCAATTAACCATCACGCCAACGGCTGGCGCACTGTGAAAGCCGAATATAACCACCGTTCGTAGAGAACGTTCATATCCTCTACGGCTGTCTCCGCGCCCTCAGCGTTTCAAAGCTCTTGTTCTTCAGAATGACCGTTCCCAAATCGGAACGCCCGCAAAATAAATTCATATCCAATGACACTTTCAACAGACAGTGTTCCACGTGGACCGTCGACCACATTTTCACCACGTCCCGTACCGATACCGCCCGCGCCTCTGCGGAAACAACTTGATCAGAAGAATGCCAACCACAAACCCTCCGACGTGCGCCCAGAAAGCAATGCCTCCAGTGGTCTGCGAGGTTTCGGCGATGGCGGTGGCCGCGCCGCTGAGGAACTGGCTCACACCCCAATAACCCAGCATGAGCCACGCAGGGATCGGGAAAATAAAAATCGGAGGAAACCAGATCAGCACGCGCGCCTTGGGATAGAGAATGAAGTATGCGCCCATCACTCCGGCGATGGCGCCGCTTGCGCCGATGCTCGGCATGCGCGAACTGGCGTTGAACATGATGTGCGTCAGGCTCGCGGCCACCCCGCTGAGCAGATAGAAAACCAGGTACGCGAAGTGCCCGAGGTAGTCTTCGATATTGTCGCCGAAGATCCAGAGCATCCACATGTTGCCAAGCACGTGCAACAGTGAGCCGTGCAGAAACATCGAGGTAAAGATGGGCAGCAGCGCGGCTGCCGGACTGAAGACTGGGGTTCCCGTGAGCAGTCCGATTTCCAGGCGCGGCACGACGCCGAACTGCGTGAGCAACGCGTTGAGTTGGCCACGGCTTTGCATGCCGACCTGCCACTCGAAAAAGTAAATCAGCAGGTTGATGCCGATCAGGAAGTACGTAACGAACGGGGTGCTGAAGACGGGCTGGTCGTCGCGGAGAGGAAACATAAAGGATCAGGTAAAGTAGTAGCCGAGAATTTTCTCATGAACGGCGTGCTCATCATCGATAAACCGGCAGGGTTGACCTCGCACGACGTGGTCAACTGCGTGCGCCGCATCATTGCGCAACGCTCGGTAGGCCATCTTGGCACGCTCGATCCCTTGGCGACAGGAGTGCTGCCGCTGGTGTTCGGCAATCTCACCCGGCTGGCGCAGTTCTATACCAACTCGGAGAAGAGCTACGAGGGAACGATTCGGTTCGGTTTCGCCACCGACACCTATGATTCCGAGGGGGACGCGCTCGGCCCTATTCAGTCCGTGACTGCATCCTTGGAACAGGTGCGCGAGGCCGCGAAGCGTTTTCAAGGAACTATCGACCAGACCCCCCCGCCGTTTTCAGCGAAAAAGATCCACGGCGTGCCGGCCTATAAGCTGGCGCGCAAGAAGAAAGAAGTCTCGCTGCCAGCCGTGCAAGTCGAGATCCACGAATTCGAAATCACATCGTACGAGAACGAGCGCGCTGACTTTTGCGCGCGCGTCGCTTCCGGGACGTACATGCGTTCAGTGGCGTACGAGCTAGGGAACGCACTGGGCTGTGGTGCGCATCTCGAGTTGTTACGGCGTACCCGGGTCGCGGAGTTCTCGATCGCGGAGGCAAACACTCTGGAGCAGGTGGAAGTCGCCTGGGCGGCAGGGAAAGGCGACGACATTTGCGTGCATCCTCGCAAGCTCATGCCCGACATGCCATCGGTGACCGCGACGGATGAGATCGCGGCATACATTCGCAGCGGGCGCGCCGTGAACCTGCCGGAATTTTCGCGCGCGAAGCAGGTGAAGGTTTTCTACGGGCAGGCGGACTTGATCGCTGTTGCAACCCGCGTTGCCGGGACGTTGTTCCATCCGAAGATTGTGTTGGCGTTGGAGCCTGCGGTCCCGGCCGCGGGTTGAGGCCCCCTGAAGGGGGCCAGGTTGGCGCGACGTAACGGCGCGGCTGAAAACACGCGCCCTGATAGGAACCGAAGCTGCAGGCTTGACAAGCGCTCGAAAGCAAACCCCAGACGCTAGAGCGTGTTGTGGCACGGTTGGGTTTTGGCGTGAGTGAAATTCATGTCTTTCGTTCGAGGTCGCATCCCCCACCGTTTCGGCTCGAAGCACTTCCTCCGGCGTGATCCGTCAGACTTCAAGTAGTACTTTAATATTCCTGCCGATTCCAGTCCTGCCTCCTGAGGACGGGTTTCAATCTGCATAGCCTCAACTAATCGTGGTGGTGCAGGCCGGTTGCCATGGTCTTAATGAGGGTGGCGTTAGCGTCGTCGTCTTTTACTGCCCAGACGAAAGCGCCACCGAAACCGCCGCGGTTGATGTAGATGGTCTTCAGTTGGACCGTCTTCGGGTTGTCGTAACTCCAGAAAGTTTGGGTCGCGTCGTTGTAGAGCCAGACGGCGATTCGCTTGCGGTCAAAATAGGTCTTGTAGCCATTGCTGGCCGCGGTGGAGAGCGAGAGGTAGGTTTCAACGCCGGGCGTCTGCAGGTAGTCGGCGGGATCGAAGGGTGCCGGGGCGGTCGACGTCTGATATAGACCGTGGTTGATGTTCGGGACGCCGGTCCAGCCGCGACCGTAGAGCGGGATTCCAAGCACGATTTTACGCGCGGGCACGCCTGCTTTCAGGAATCCGTTCACCGTGTAATCGAGGTAAAAGTTGTCGGCGCGTGCCGGATCCTGCGCGCTGTCGAAGAGCGGGGAGGCGTGGTTGGTGGACGTTTCCCAGGTTCCGTGAAAGTCGTAGCCCTGCACGTTGTAGAAGTCGAGGGTGCGTCCGATCTTGGCTAGTTCGATGTTGGAGAAGTTCTGTTCGCCCGCGGGCCCGAACATGGTCAGAAGGTAGTGCTGATGATTGGTTCGTCCCAGAGCGTCGAGTTGTCTACGGAACTCACGCATTAGAAGCGTGGCGTTGGTCTTGTCGGCGGCGGTGGGAAATTCCCAGTCGATATCGATGCCATCGAAGACGCCTGCCGCGGAGATGCCCGGCGCCACGTTGCCGCTAATGAAGAGGTCGATGCAGGAAGAAACGAACGCCTGTCGGCTCGCGGCAGTGGCGGCGGCGGCTGAAAAGCCGTCCGCACCAAGCAGCGAGATCAAAACCTTCAGATTGGGATGCAGCTGCTTAAGTTGCTGGAGCGCGGCGAAATTGCCAAACAGCGGGCCGGTGTAAGGCCCGGTAATGGTCGGAAGATACGGAGTCTGGAAATCAGCCCAGGAGTCGGCGATGAAACATCCCGTGCTGTTCACGCCGCCGAAAGCATAGTTCAGATGGGTGAGACGGTCGGCGACGCCGTTAGCCTGCAAGTTGGCGATATTAAAGTTCGCGAAATAGATGCTCCATTCCTCGAAGTACCCGCCGACCACTTTGCGGCCGTCGTCTTCGGCGAGCGAAGGTAGGCACACGGTAAAGAAAAGTGCGCCCAGCATGAGAAAAAGAGCGAGACGAGTAGCGAGACGAGGAGTAAACATAATGGACCTCCCGATCCAAGTTCTGAGGCGGGCGAAGTATAGACCTATATAGCAGTTTGGACAAGTATAGATATTCTTCCCGGCGTAGGCGCAGGAACAATGGCAAGTGTTATATAGCGGAAGGGGCTAGTGCATCGTGGGAAAGGTGTTCAGCCTGTTGTACTACTGGTCAACGCGGGGTCGTTCGACTGCGTTCGGCTGACGCCTCACTTCGCTCGGGATGAACAACGATTGAGAATGGAGGTGAGTCTCAGATGCGATCGCCGCCTCTGGGCTTTACAGTTACGTCGGCTGGACGGGCAGTGCGGCAGTGATTCCCGCTGCACAGCGGACAGGTTAAACGATTCCGTGCATCGAAGTCGGCCGAGTCCCGGTAGGGTTCGGGCACGGAGGTGTTCCAGATACGCCAGCAAGTCTCGCAGAAGACATCGAACTGACTACCTGCGGGCAAGCCCGTCTGGTCGTCCGATCCCGGCATGTTGATCATTCACGGCAGAAGGATTCCCGCCGGCCCCAATGACCCAAGAGTATAAGCCCGTTTCTTCGGGAAGACGAGTTTCGCGGGAACCGTACGCTCAAAGATGCGCCATCGAGCGTAGGACCAAAACACCAGAAGAGCGATTCAAAAGGCCATGTCTCTCTTCCAGGCGCGCACATCCGAAGAATTCCGCTTGAGCAGAGCGGCCTTCATATCCCGACCATCGAAGGATCTAGGGCTGCGGGGGATAGAGTGTCAGGTACTCATAGGCCGCTGCGGCTTCGTCCTGAGTCAGGTAGGGATAGACCGGCATTCTGCCTCGGTACGGCGTGGGCGGGGCGCCTTCGATGATCGGGGCGCCCATGGTGACTTTTCGGACAAACTCGGAAAGAGTCACCCGGCTGGTAAGAGTCGAGAGCGGGGGAATTGCGCCTTCCAGCATCTCCGAAGGGCTGGGGTTCGGACCAACTGCATTGTGACAAACGTGGCAGGTGGATTTGACGATGTGCTCGCCAACCCGGTAGGCCGATTCTTTAACGGTGAGTTGTAGGTTCCCTGTGCTGCGGACTTCCGAAAGTTGTTCGAGGTAGGGAACCAGGCAGCGAATCTCCGCTTCGCTCAAGGTGGGTGGCGGCATGTGCTGTCCACCGATGTGGAGTCGTTGCCGCAAGAGAGCCTTGGAATCCTTGGCGATCGCGTTAGCGTCCGACGGGCTCATGTCGCGACCAGCTTTTTTCATGCGCTCCATGGTAGTAGCGGGTGAAGTTGCCGCCACGGGGCCGGTGATGGAATTGATTTCCGGTGGAGCGCCCAGGCCACGCTCCCCGTGGCAGCCTCGACAATTCAAGCGAAACAAATCTGAGCCGTGGAGTGTCACCGGGTGCGCAGTGTAGCCGGGGGACAATTTCAGCTGCGTGGTAGCGGCTTGGTTGGTTGCGCTCGCCGGTGCCGGTCCCAGGTTCCAGGTTCGGCCCATGCGAGTTTCGTTGAAGGTCGTATGCAGGTGGCGAATCCAACTCTCGCCAGAGACAGCCGTTACCGCAACGTCTTCCGGGCCGGCAGCTTGAGCGTGAAGGGAAGCGGCGGGCCCGGCGAAAATCATCACCACGATCATCAGATGCAGGCAATGCTTTGTCATAGCTTCACGTGCTTGCTACTTCTTTACGGCTAGGTCGACGCTGGTAGTGCCATCCCCCACGGTGATGGACTGGGTAGTGGGCTTGCCGTCTTCGCTCCAAGTTTTCAGAGTGTAGGTGCCAGCCGGAACATCCTTGATCGAGAAAGACCCGTCAGGACCGGTCAGGGCGAAGTAGGGTGTGGGAACCACCACGATGTAGCCGATCATATCTGGGTGAAGATTACACAGCAACTGCGCGGTCCCCACGTCATCGAATTCGAAGGACTTTTTTTGAGTGGGCGACACGATCGTCATGTTGTGCCGAAGCGCCTTATTGCCACTGATTGATGGCCAAAACACATTGTGCGCGACGGTATCCCCGTTCAGAAAATCCACAGTGGTTCCACGCAGGACAACCAGGGTGCGCGGGACGAAAAGCATGTTGCGCTGGTCAACCGCCGCGTGTGCTGCGGGATGGTCGAATTTCTTGCCCGCAATTGTATCGATGTAGACCGCAATGTTTTCCGCAGACTTCAATCCAGTCGCCGAGACCTTACCTTTCAGTTCACCGGCTTGGGCAAGGTTCGCGATGCAAAGCAGGCCGAGAAGAATGGCCGCGGCGCTGCGCTCAATCGTGTTCATCTTAAATGTCCCCGCTTTCACCTAAGGAATAAGAAAAGCCACCGGGCGTCATCTTCGGTGCTGGCTCACAGATGCGCCGTGATGCACGTCACAGCCGGTTGTGATCTCGGGGAGCCGTCGCAAGAATCGGACAGATTTGTTTCAATAGGTTACACGCGGCCAAGATGCCCTCCGTCGACTACCGACAAGAGATGTCGGCGCCGCACGCAGTTGGAAATTCTGCTTCTTCCGGTTCAGTCGTCGATGCGCTGAACGACGGAGAGAATTTTCCACTCTCCATCAGACTTGGAAAGGGTCAAGTAGTCGACCCAGTGTGAGGCTACGAGCTTGGCGGACGCCATGTTTCCTGAGATGTCCAGGACGAGTAATAGCCCTCGATGTAGTTGCGAACGGTTTCACGCACTGTGGACGCATCATCGTCGGGCGTTTTGTTCTCCTGCGCGCAGCCAAGCCGGTATCAGTGGGAATGTCCGATAACAGGTATTATGTAAATACTGTCGGTAGCGATTCAGGTCGGCGATTTAATTTAGCATACTTCTTCTTCTTTTAAAGCTCACGCAACATCGGCCGCAGCCGTGGATTTCCATGCCGCGAGGTCGCGTTTCAAGATTGCTTCCAGTTCCTCTACTTCCGGCCGGAACAATTCGTAGAGCCGAGCCGCGAATTCAGAAGGCGGGTCAGCAAACGGGCGGCCTCCGCTGAGAAAAAACTGGCGCAGGGGCGAGTTCCGGATGACGGCCACCAACCGGTCGAATCTTTGCGCTTTGAGCCAATCCGCCACCCGCGTCGCATTCCTGGTGCGAGCGTAGTTCCGTGGATGAGTCAGGCTTTCGGAACTGTGCACCCAGCGATTCTGCACCGGTGTCAAAGCGAAGCGTGGAGCACCTATAAAGTCGACCAGGCGATCCATAAAGCACTGGGGGTCGTGCAGGAGATCGTCGTAGATCATCGCCAGCACCTGGTGGGGGCCCAAGGCATTTTGCCACCCTCGGAAGTGGGCACTATATCGACTGCTGTCCATGAGTTCGGGATCTTCCACAATAGCCTGCTCGAAGCTCCACGGAATCAGGCCATAGGCTCGCTTGAGCCGGTAGAGAGAGAGTATTCGTTCGACGGGATCGCGGAAGATGCAGACGACGCGAGCGGCGGGAATAAGCTGCGCGATCCGCTGGCGAGCCTCGGGCGATGCAAAGTAAGTCGGAGCGACCTCGCCCATGCGGAGATCGTCGATTTTTCGCGGATAGTGCGCACGATACCAATTCAATCCGCGGTGAAAGTGGGTATCGAAAAAGTGGGTTTCTTTGGTGGTACGGGGCAGGATCACTTGCCCGCGCAGCATCTCATAGAGCCAACTGGTACCGGTTCGAGGGGGGCCAACTACAAAAAACGAAGGTAGACATTCGCTCACGGTCGCGGTATCCCGGCCACGCGAAAAAATGCGGTCGAACCGGAACCGCCGAGGAGGATTTTCTGCCGCCCGCTGGGACGAGTCCATGTCGAAGAGGTATTGAGTCCAATCTTTGAATTGTGGCGAGTGGCAGTGCTTCCCTGTCGTGGCGGACGCGGGTCAATGCGTCCGGGGTTGGATGGAGAGAGCCGGAAGAGGGTTGTTCAAAAAAGCGGACGTGGCCGGCAGCAACTGTCGGGTGGGAAACGTTTCTGATATGAAAACCTGCCGCGCATTCACTGCCTTGCAAGCAAGTACTTCAAGTCGCTTTTGAATTTTGTAAGCAATTCCAAGCGTTCTGAAGTGGCCTCAACGATTTCCTGCTTGTTCTGGAAAACTTGCTGCCCGTCCTTTTCGACCAGCACGCCGATTGCCTCGCCCATACGCCAGCCGGGAGTCCCTAGAATCTGAAAGCCGTCGGCGCCAGGTACCAGCATGGCGATGCAGCCATCACGAGCAACGCCCACACACTTCGGGAAACGATAGAAGGTCTGGAATTCGAAACCGGCCAGGTAGATCTGCTGGAGTTGGTGGGCGAGGTCTGGGGACATTGTGAAATTCGGTAATTTTGTAAGTGAGTAATTGGAAAGCCGGTCGTCCCGAAGGTTTGAAATTACAAATTACCCAATTTTTCAATTTCTTACATTTTGTAGCGCCCGAGGTCCTCGTCGTTCAGGTCCTCGAGCATTTTGCGGAGGTCTTCCGGCGTGAGCCGCTCGGAGTTGCTGGCCGCTACTTTTGAGGATTTCAGGACATCGTCTTCGACAAAGATGGGGCAATCGACGCGCAGGGCGAGGGCGAGGGCGTCAGAGGGGCGCGAATCGATGCTGATGATGCGGCCGTCGCGCTCTACCCAGATGACGGCGAAAAACGTGTCGTCGCGCAACTCGGTGACGACGACTTTGCGGACCTGCGATTCCAGGCCAACCAGGACGTTCTTGATGAGGTCGTGCGTCATGGGCCGGGGGGTGGTGACTTTCTCGATCTCGAGCGCGATGGCGTTGGCTTCGTAGACGCCGACCCAGATGGGTAGAACGGTGTCGCTGCCGATGTCCTTGAGAATCACGATGGGCATGTTGGTGACCGGGTCCATCATGAGCCCACGAATTTTCATTTCTACTTCCATCGTGAAACCCCTGGGTCTTTCGAACCTCAGCGGCTAAAGCCGCCTCTATTCGCTCTGCTTATGGCTCGACTGAAGTCGGGCCCGTCCCTTCCGTGCTCGCTTCCCAACTTCGCGCTCGTTCGGCCCCCGCGCTTGAATGTCGCAGGTGGGCATCGTGTTCTCCCGACGCCTCCTTATATCACCATTTCTCCAAGCAGACTGTTGGGAAACCTGCCGGTAATCAGCACCGGTACGTAGGTTCCGATGCTTGGATGCGCGTGGTTGTTGGTCACGAAATTGGCGGTTTTGTTTTGCGAAGTGCGGCCAATCCATTGCTGGCGCGCTTCGTTCTTGCCCTCAACCATTACTTCAACTCTCTGGCCTACATGTCTTTCGTTACGCCGCTTCTGGATTTCTTGCTGGCGAGTCATGAGGATTGCAAGGCGCCGAGATTTCTCTTCGTCTGGGATCGCGTCTTCCAAATGCAGCGACGGAGTGTTGGGACGGGGTGAGTATTTGAAGGAAAACACCCCGTCGAATTCAACAGTATCGAGCAGGCTGAGCGTTTGCTGAAAGTCTTCTTCGGTTTCGCCCGGAAAGCCGACGATGATGTCTGTAGTGAGGCTGATTTCACGCTTCGCGGCCTTCACCCACGCGATCCGCTCAAGATACTGCTCGCGCGTGTAGAGGCGCTGCATGGCGTCGAGCACGCGCGTGGAACCGCTCTGCACCGGCAAGTGCACGTGGTCGCAAAGCGTCGGGACGGCGTCGATTGCGTCGACAATGTCACGGCCGAAGTCGCGCGGGTGCGACGTGGTGAACCGCACGCGGCGGATGCCCGGGACTTCGCCGACGACGGCAAGCAATTCGGCGAAGGATTTCTTCCCTGCCGGATCTTTATAGGAATTGACGTTCTGGCCGAGCAACTGAATCTCGGAGTAGCCGAGATCGGCCATCTGGCGGGCCTCGGCGAGCACAGAATCGGAAGTTCGGCTGCGCTCCTTGCCGCGCGTGAAAGGCACGACGCAGTAGGCACAGAACTTGTCGCAGCCTTCGATGATGGTGATGTATCCCCGGTGCGGGTTGGTGCGCGAGGTGAACTCGGTTTCGAAGCACTCGTCGGTCTGGCGGTCGTCGAGGCCGGTAACGTGGCGGTTCCCTGCTTCGATCTGCACCAGCATCTGCGGGAGATTGCGGTACGACGCGGAGCCGCAGACCATCGAGACGTACGGGGCGCGCTCGAAAATTTTCTCGCCTTCCTGCTGCGCGACGCAGCCCAGCACGCCGAAAACCTTGCCTTGTTTCTGATATTTCTTGTAGTCGGCGAGGCGGTGGAAGACTTTCTGCTCCGCCTTATCGCGGATGGAGCAGGTATTGTAGAGGACGAGGTCGGCCTCTTCGACGGTTTCCACCTGTCGGTAGCCCTCGGAAATGAGCGTGCCGATGACCTTTTCGGAGTCATGGACGTTCATCTGGCATCCGAAGGTCTCGAGGTAAAACCTCTTGTCGGGGCTGGCGGCCATCCTGAGGTAAGTATAACGCAGGGGTCGGGCACGGGAATCGGTGCTCCACCGTGTGATGCTGGGCTTCCAGCTTGCTTCCTACTACATCGCGCGTGCGTCTAAGGATTGTTTTGTCTCGGTAGCCGCACGCCCCGCCGAGATGCGGGCGCTACTTTACTCGTACTTTTTGAAAAAGGAGACTCATGAAGGGATTTATTGCTCTGATCGTGTTGACTGTATCGTTGAATGCCGCAGCGCAGATGCAGAAGGCTCCGGAGAGACCTTGGACGCTGAAAGGCCTATTGCTGGAGCAGTTGCGCACCACGCACAACAAGAAAGACTGGTTCGTGGATGCCAACACCGCGGTCGCCGGGCTTACCCCGGAACAGGCGAGCTGGAAAGATGGCAAGGGAAATCACTCGGCGGGACAGCTCGCGTATCACCTGGTGTTCTGGAATCAGCGCGAGTTGACGAAGTTCAAAGGGGACGAGCCTTCAAAGTTCAGTGGGAACAACGAAGAGACCTTCGACAAGTTCGACGCGCAGCAGTGGTCCACGATTGTGAAGCAATTGGACGAAGTGATGACGGAGTGGGAGAAAGCAGTCGAGGCGGCCGACGACAAGAAGCTGGCAGCCTGGTACGACGACATCGCTCACATTGGGACGCACAATGCTTATCACATCGGGCAGATCGTGTTCGTGCGCAAGGAGCAAGGGTCGTGGGATCCGGAGAAGGGCGTGAAGTAGGGGCCCCGAACCCGCAAACTTCCATCGAGGTTCTACCGTCGGACAGCGACCATGCGGCGGGTGAGGACGTCCGCCGGACTGCCGCGGGGCGCCGGTGCTACGGTCCTACTTTCCGTGAGCCGACTGTCTCGCCGCGTTCCGCGAAGGCCTGCATCCAGGCCAGCACGCGCTTCCAGCCTTCGCCGTGATCCTTGGCAGCCGCCTCGTTGCCGGCGAAACCGGTGTGACGAATTTTGACGGCAGTCCCGAGACCAGCCTTCTGCGGGCCACGCGTCTGGAGGTTGTGCACCGGACGCGGCTCGAGTTCCCAGCACACGACTGTGCCAGCGACCTGGCTGAAGCTGGGTGTCCAGGTGTAGACGAGCAGGCGCGGCGGATCGATCTCAAGGTATTCACCGTCAACGCGGAAGGTGGTTCCGTCCGCTCCAACGCCCACGCTCGACCACTTGCCGCCCGGACGCAGGTCGGCCTTGCATTCCGTGATGCGGTACATGCCGGCTTGTCCCCACCAGCGCGGCATTTGGGCCGGATCTGTGACCGCCTGGAAGACGCGTTCCGGAGGCGCTGCTACGAAGATCTCCGCTTCGATAACGTCGTGATCGGGAGTGATTGCAACGGTTGCCATAGAAATCCCTTCTATTGCTCGACAAACTTCTTGACTTCGCGAAGCACACCCGGCCAGCCGCCGGCGTAATCTTTGCGCGACACGGGCAGTTCGGCGAGACCGCTATGCGTGACACGCACGAGCGTTCCGCCCTTGCTATCGGCAAGTTCCCAGCGCACGACCGTACATCGTGTAGGCTGCTCGTGCCAGTTGGCGATCCACGAGTATGCGAGAACTCGCGGCGGATCGTATTCGAGAACTTCGCCGTCGCAGTGGAACTGGCTGGTGCCGTTAATGTTTAGCTTCGTCTTCTGGGTGTCATAGGTCCAGCGGCCGCCTTTGCGCGGATTGAAAGAGAATGACTCAATCTGACAGTCGGGACTGTTCCACCACTGCATAACCTGCTTGGGGTCGATGAGGGCCTGAAAGATTCTTTCCGCGGACGCGGCGATGTGGATTTCACTGACCAGCGCGTCCTGATTCGGTGTGATGACAGTCGAAGCCATGAGATATCTCCTTGATGCTGACTAGTGTTGGACCGGATTACATCGCCGCTTTAACGCGGGCAAGTTCGAAGTGCTCCTTCATTTGCTTGCCGTCTTCCTGAACGAATGTCCAGTCCTCGGTGTGGTGGTCGGCGTCGGGCATGGTTATGACGAGATGATCCATGTGGCCGGATTTCGGACTAGCCATGTTGGTGCCATCGATGAAGCTGAAGGTGATGGTCTTGCCGTCGGGCGACGCGCTGGCCTGCATGCGGGGCTGATTGCCGGCGCCGCAATAGTGCGTCATCAGAACTCGGTTGTTGTCCAGGTGGAACATCGTGACCATGTCCTCGTCGCCGAGGATTTCGCTGAGCAGGGCTGACCCGCCGGAGGTCGGGCGAAAAACGACTTTCACTGGGCGCTCGCTGTTGGCCTTCCCTTCCCAGGTCCCGTTGAGGGCTTTGAGGTGGTCGAAGGTGGCCTTGGCATCAGACTGAGCAAAGGCCGGGATGGCTAACAGCGCAAGCAGGGCGGCGATGCTACGTAGGTGATTCATTTGTGGATCACTCCTTTAAATTGAGATCGTGCGGGCCGGATCAGGGCCCGCTGAGTTCTATTCCACCTTTCGGCTCTTTCGTTTGGTCGTGCTATCCGGAGGGCGTTGCGGCTTTCGTGTCGATTCCGCTTCCGCCTCTTTCGCGTACTCCGATTCCACGAAAGCCTTCAGGTTCACCAGGCTCGTGGACCAGAAGCTGCGATATTGCTCCAGCCATGAATCCACGGCGCGCAGAGGTTCGGGGTTGAGGTGATAAAAGCGGTTGCGTCCCTCCCGATGCTCGTTGACCAGGTGCGCTCGCCGCAGCAGGCGCAGGTGCTTCGAAATGGCGGGCCGGGAGATCGGAAATGCCTGGGCAATCTGGCCCGCGGGCTGTCGGCCCTTGCGGAGCAGGTCGAGCACCGCCCGGCGGGTGGGATCGGCCAGCGCGCTGAAAGTCGCTTCCGGAGAATACGTAACCAAGTGGTTCCGCATAATGTGTAACTGTACGGTTACATGAATTGGGTGTCAAGGGGAAATTTTGGGGTCTCGCCGGCGAAAGCTCTTAACCGCAAAGGTCGCCAAGAAAGACCGCTAAGGTCGCGAGGAGCTGAAGGTTTCGCACGGCTATAGACTGAATTGATCCGGCAGGAGATTTTCGATGATCACGAACCGTTCGATGCCACGCAGCACCGTGATTCCGGAACTTCCCTACCCCGACGTGCAGGGCGCGGCGGCGTGGTTGTGCGACGCGTTCGGCTTCAACGTTCGCATCATGATAGGAAATCATCGGGCACAATTGAATATTGGCGATGGCGCCATGGTCGTGATCGAACAACACGGGGATGCGAAGAGCCGCACGTCGGTGATGGTGCGCGTAGAGGATGTCGACACGCACCATGAGCATGCGAAGCAACATGGCGCAATCATCGTGCGGCCACCGAAGGACTATCCGTACGGGGAGCGGCAGTATTCCGCGGAAGACTTCAACGGCTACGTGTGGACGTTCTCGCAGTCGATTGCGGATGTGAATCCGGAGGATTGGAGCGGAACGCCGGGGAAGCTGTGAACTCAAGTTTCAATGTTTCAGAGTTTCAAAGTTCCAGAATTTAGCGGATTGGCGGAATCGTAACCGGCAGCCCTCGCTACACGAGTAAGAATCAGTGGAGCGACGGGCGCCTCGCCCATCGACCACAGGGCAGCAGGTGGCCTGATTCTTACCCATTGCAACAGTCCCGTACGACTTCGAGAAATTTCTGGTGAACGCGGCGATCATCGCTGAGTTCCGGGTGGAACGTGGCGGCCATTGTCTTCCCTTCCCGCACGACCACCGGATCGTTGCCCTCGGTCGCGATCACTTCCACCCCCGACCCCATGCGCTCAATTCTTGGAGCTCGGATGAAGACCATTTCCAGCGGAGATTCGCCCAGCCTGCCAGTGCGAATCGAGCTGTCGAGCTGGCGGCCGTAGGCGTTGCGGCGGATTCGGATATCGAGCGCACCCAAGCCCGGCTGATCGGGGTTGGTGACTTCCTTCGCCAGCATGATGGCACCCGCGCAGGTGCCAAACGTCGGTTTCACGCGCACGAATTCCCTGAGCTTGGCGAAGCCCTCTTCGCCGAGGATTTTCAGGAACGCTCCCGACTCGCCGCCGGGAATGACGAGGCCGTCTATCTGATCGAACTGCTCGGGCTTGCGCACCAGGACGACGTCGGCGCCGAGTTGTTCGAGGCGCTTCTTGTGGGCGTCGAAATCGCCCTGAATGGCTAGAACACCAATCTTCATAAAAAAACTCTCAGCTTTCAGCCATCAGCTATCAAGGGTCCCCTCATCGCTTGGACTGAAAGCTGAGAGCTGAAGGCTGAGAGCTTGTTCCAGCTACCAACCGCGCGTTTGCAGCATGTGCGCTTCGTCAAGCCCCGAGATTGCCAGGCCTTTCATGGCGCCCACCAGGTCTTCACTGACTTCAAGTAACACTTTGGGGTCTTGATAATGGGTGGCGGCTTTGACGATGGCCTTGGCGCGCTTCTCGGCTTCGACCGGGTCGGCGAACTCGGTTGAGTTCTTCATGAAGATGCCGGAGCCGACGAACACGGCCTCCGCGCCCAGTTGCATGACGAGCGATGCGTCGGCGGGAGTTGCGATGCCACCTGCGGAAAAGTTCGGTACGGGCAGCTTCCCTTCCTTGGCTACCATACGGATCAATTCGTACGGCGCGCCATGCTCCTTGGCTTTGGCGTAGAGCTCTTCCTCGCCGAGCACCGTGAGGATCTTCATCTCCTGCACGATCTGGCGGATGTGCTTGACGGCGTGGACGACGTCGCCCGTGCCGGCTTCTCCCTTGGTGCGAATCATGGCCGCGCCTTCGGCGATGCGGCGGAGAGCTTCACCCAGGTTGCGGGCGCCGCAGACAAAGGGAACCTTGAAGGCGTGCTTGTCGACGTGATGGGCTTCGTCGGCCGGAGTTAGAACTTCGGATTCGTCGATGTAGTCGACGCCGAGTTCTTCGAGAATCTGCGCCTCGGCGAAGTGGCCGATACGGCATTTCGCCATGACCGGGATCGACACGGTAGCCATGATCTCGCGAATCTTTTTGGGCGAAGCCATGCGGGCCACGCCGCCCTCGGCACGGATTTGCGCCGGAACGCGTTCGAGGGCCATGACCGCGACGGCCCCGGCGCGCTCGGCGATTTCGGCCTGCTTGGCGTCGGTGACGTCCATGATGACGCCGCCCTTGAGCATCTCGGCGAGGCCGGTTTTAAGGCGAAGGCTGGTGGAATGTCCGTTGCGGGATCCGTTGCTGTCTGCCATGGGAGTTAACCTTTCTTCACGAAATGTGGCGCGAGGTAAAGCTCATCTCAGGCGCTAAAGCGCTGCTTTAAATCCGATCGTTGTGGCACGAGTGAACTCGCGCCCTTCCCAGGATTGCTCGGATTGTGTGGGGCTCAGCGCGTTCGCTTGGCCGAGTTGCACGCGGTGAAATCGCCCTGGCGCCCAGTGAGCGTTAATTTAAGCCCATCGATCCGTTGCTACCTTGTAAGAGGCTATCGCAAGATTGGTATTGTTGGGCCGTCCATTTACTGTATTCTTTCCATACCACTTATATGCCGCGCGAAATCACAGCTTTCCCGCTAAGCTTGCCCGCCCCACCGGCTCGCGGGAACTTATATCGCTGGCTGTACGGCGAACTACGCACGGCGATTCTCGATGGGCGGTTGCGGCCTGGCTCCCGACTGCCGGCTACGCGCGACCTGGCTGCAGCCTACCGACTTGCGCGATCAACCATTGTCACTGCGTTTGAACAACTGAAGTCGGAGGGATACGTCGACGGGCGTTCGGGTTCGGGGACCTATGTAAGCCAGGTGCTGCCCGAGCACTTGCTGGACGTGCGCGGCCCTAAGGCGGAAAAGCGGCTGCCGCACCGGCGCATTGTTCTCTCCGCGTATGCGCGGCGGTTGCAGCCCTTTCGGGGGACGGCGGTTCGTCCGATGCGCGCGTTTCGCCCGAATCAGCCGGCCCTCGATTTGTTTCCTACGGACCTGTGGGCACAGGTGGCGGCGCGACGCCTGCGGCGCGTGTCGGCGAATCTATTAGCCGGGGGAGAGGCGCTCGGATACCGTCCGCTGCGCGAGGCGGTGGCGGCGTATCTGAACAGCTCCCGTGGAGTGACGTGTACCGCCGAACAAGTGTTGATCCTGTCGGGCGCGCAAGAAGCGCTGGATCGCACCGCACGCATTCTGCTGAATCCAGGCGAGTCGGTGTGGATGGAAGAGCCGGGATATCCCGGGGCGGGAGTCGTGTTTCGTGCGCTCGGAGCGCAAATTCGTCGAGTGCCCGTCGACTCAGAGGGTCTCTCGTTGGAGATTGGCAAAAAGCGGTGGCGCGCGCCGCGGCTAGTCTACGTTACACCTGGGCATCAGTTCCCTCTTGGAGTAACCATGAGCCTGCGGCGTCGGCTCGCTCTGCTGGAGTGGGCGCGGCATTCGGGCGTGCTGATTTTCGAAGACGACTACGACAGCGAGTATCGCTATGTGGGCCGTCCCGTCCCGGCGATGCAGGGATTGGATCGGTCGGGCGTCGTGATCTTCGCGGGCAGTTTCAGCGCGGTGCTCTTCCCTGCCCTGCGGCTCGGATACCTGGTGGTGCCCGAAGAAATGGTGGATGTTTTTGCGGCGGCGGAGTCGGTGAGCACGCACCATCCTCCTCTACTGGAGCAGGCGGTTCTGTGCGACTTCATCACGGAAGGCCACTTCGCGCGGCATATCCGGAGAATGCGCGAGATCTATGCTGAGCGGCTGCAGGTGTTGCTGGAGAGCGCCAAAGAAAGGCTTGGCGGGGCCCTCGAAATCTCGGGCGTGGAGGCCGGGCTCCAGACGGTGGGCTGGCTGAGGCGCGGGCTTTCGGCCGAGAAGACAGCCGACCTGGCTGCCGCAAGAGATGTCGAGGTTGTGCCGCTCAGCCGTTACGCTTCGGGACGGCCGCGCCGCGAAGGCTTGATTCTGGGATTCGCGGCGGTGGCTCCGAAGGAATTGCGGAGAGGGGTGGAGGAATTAGCGAGGACGTTCAAGTGACAATGCACAGGGCTTTCTTTGGCCATACCAACTCAAGAAGGCCAGGGGTCCACGGTGACACCGATTTTGGTAAGCATTCTCACGATGGCCTTACGATTTGCTTTGATCTTGGAATCGTCTCCTTCGGAGCGGAGACTGTTGTCCTGAAGAGCAACAACTAGTCCGTACGGCCAAGCTGTGTCCGGTAAATTCTCCAACTTTGCCAGAACTGCTGCAAAGGGAATGCCCCGTCCAGCTTCGGTGATGCCAACAATCTCAATGCCGTCCCGTCGAACGACGAGGTACGGATTTTTCCAATCCCTTCCGTCCGGTACAGCCTGATACTTGCGTGGGTCAGCCTTCGCGATTCGGTCCTTCAAGAGATGCGGAGTTTGCGTGCTTCCGAGAATCGAACTAGCAATCACGAGAAGGACTATTAATCCTTTTCTGGGCATAGCATCATCAAGCTCCCGGCACATTGACACCGGGATGATTCAAAGGGTTTCGGGGCGCGTCCTCACTTCTCCACGAACTTCGCAAACATTTTCTTCGGGTCGATCGCAATGAAGAGTCCCTTGCTGCGCGCGAGCGGCTCGCCCTTCTGATTCAGAATCTCAGCCATGTTGATGTGCTTGCGGCCCTGCACTTTTACTTCGCGCGACTCCACGCGCAGCGGCTTGTTGAGCGGCACGGGCTTCAGATAGTTCACCGTGATTTCAGAGGTGAGCGCGATCACGTGGCGCAACTTGTTCACTTTGCCCATGGCTTCGTCGAGGATGGTCGCGATGATGCCGCCGTGACAGTGTCCCGGAGGTCCGGTGAAGCGCTTGCCTAGGCGGAAGCGGCAGACGAAGCAGTCGCGTTCTTCGTCGTAGGTAAATTTCAAGCGCATGCCGTCGGGATTATTTTTGCCGCATCCGAAACAGTGGTTCCGTTGCATCCGTACGTAGCGGGTGTCGTGACCACGGCCGCGGGGTTTTGTTGACATAGATGGATGATTTTAGCTTGGAAGAGCAAGTCACAGGCGACAGGTCACGGGTGACAGGAAGAGTTCCAGATCCCCTAGATTTTTGTCGATTGCTGGTACGCTGGCGCACCTGAGTTCACTCTTGCGTTTGTCACATCCCGCTGTGATAAACTTCCCGGCCATCCGCAGTATTTTGATTTTTTTGCGCTGCGGTGTGCGGAAAATCGACCCCTGGAGGTCGTGGTAGATGGGCCTCGCTCTACTGGCAGTTATCTGGTTGATCACCTTCGTCAGCACTTACTTCTTTATCTGGCATCCCTGGTGGTTGCCAGCGGGCGCGTCGGCGGCGGCTGCGGGCATCGATCATCAGTTCACCTTTACCTACATCGTGATGGGCATCGTGTTCGTGCTGGCGCAATGCTCGCTCGGACTGTTCGTGTGGATGTACCGGGAGCGGAAATCTTCTCCGCCGGCGGATTACTCCCACGGCAACACCACGATGGAAGTCGTGTGGACGGTGCTGACTGCCGTTCTCTTTGTCGGGATGAACCTGATGGGCAGCAAGATCTGGGCGGCGGAACGGTTTGAGCCGGCCAATGCTTCCGCTATCCCCGTCGAGGTCACCGGCATGCAGTTCGCCTGGTACTTCCGCTACGCCGGGGCCGATGGAAAGTTTGGGATGACGAGTCCCAAGCTGATGGACCCCTCGTCAGGCAGTGAGGCTGCGATTGGGCTCGACACCAATGATCCCGCGGCCAAGGATGACGTCGTAACCGGAACAATGATGCTGCCCGTAAACCGGCAGGTCGATTTGACACTGCGCGCGGTAGATGTGATCCACAGCTTCTTCGTTCCGAACATGCGCTTCAAGCAAGACGCGGTTCCCGGACTTGCCATTCACATGCACTTCACTCCTACGCAAACAGGCGACTACGAGATTGCCTGCGCGGAATTGTGCGGGCTGGGACACTACAAGATGCATGGCATGTTGAAGGTCGTCAGCCAGGAAGACTTTGACAAGTGGCTCGCAGCGCGGGAGGCGGAGAAACAATAATGGCAACCTCGGAAATCGTCCACGCGCACGCGGCCCCGCAAGGCTTCATCCGGAAGTACATCTTCAGCCTCGATCACAAGGTGATCGGTATCCAGTATTTTTTCCTCGCGCTGACGGCGGTGTGGGTGGGCATGATTTTGTCTTTATTCATGCGCATTCACTTGATCTGGCCCGATGCGAATTTGCCCCTCATCGGCCACATTCAGCCGGAAGCGTATCTCAGCCTGCTGACCATGCACGGCACCATCATGGTGTTCTTCGTGCTGACCACGGCGCCGCAGGGCGGATTCGGCAACTACTTCCTGCCCATTCAAATTGGCGCGCCTGACATGGCGTTCCCTGTCCTGAACATGCTGTCGTTCTGGACGACGTTCGTGGCGTTCGTCGTCATGCTGGCATCGTTCTTCGTTGCCGGCGGAGCACCGCTGCATGGATGGACGGGCTATCCACCGCTAAGCGCCGTGCAGTCCACCGGGCCCGGCGAAGGACTCGGGGCGGATTTGTGGATCACGAGCATCGCGATCTTCTGCGCCGCGTCCTTGATGGGCGCTTTGAACTTCATCACCACGACACTTGATCTCCGCGCCAAGGGCATGACGCTGATGCGCATGCCGCTGACCGTGTGGTCGTGGTTCATTACGGCCATCCTCGGACTGCTGGCGTTCGGCGTTCTGCTGTCGGCAGGAATCCTGCTGCTGATGGACCGCAATCTGGGCACCAGCTTCTTTCTTCCCGTCATCGTGGTCAATGGCCAGTTGTTGGGCCACAAAGGTGGCTCGCCGCTCCTGTGGCAGCACCTGTTCTGGTTCTTCGGCCATCCCGAGGTGTACATCGCGATTCTGCCGGGCATGGGGGTGGCGTCGCAGATTCTTTCGACCTTCGCGCGCAAGCCGATCTTCGGCTATCGCGCCATGGTGTATGCCATGCTGGCCATCGGGTTCCTGGGCTTCATGGTCTGGGGCCATCACATGTTCATGAGCGGGATGAGCCCGTACTCGGCATTCGCCTTCTCGCTGCTCACCATGGCGATCGGCGTACCGTCGGCTATCAAAACGTTCAACTGGCTGGGGACGATCTATAAGAGCCGCGTCCGCTTCTTCACGCCGATGCTGTTCGCCATCGGTTTCGTGTCGCTCTTTGTCTCGGGCGGATTGAGCGGACCATTCCTCGCGCAGCCGACGCTCGATATTCCGCTGCACGACACGTACTTCGTGGTGGGCCACTTCCACCTGATCATGGGCGTGGCGGCAATCTTCGGAATATTCGCGGCGACCTACTACTGGTTCCCGAAGATGTTCGGCCGGATGATGAACGAGCCGATGGGCAAGCTGCACTTCTGGATCACGTTCATCGGCACGTATGCGATCTTCATGCCGATGCACTATCTCGGGCATGGCAGGACATCCGCGGCGCTACTCGCAACTCACCGAAGTGGCGTACCTGCACCCGCTGATTCCGGTGCAAAGGTTCATGACATACGCGGCGTTCATCACGATCGGGGCGCAGCTGATCTTCGTCTTCAACCTGTTCTGGAGCATGTTCAAGGGAGCGAAGGCATCGGACAATCCGTGGGATGCGACGACCCTGGAATGGACCACGGCCACGCCGCCGCCGCACGACAATTTCGGCGGACATACTCCGGTCGTTCATAACGGACCTTACGAGTACGGGGTTCCGGGAGCGGCGCGCGATTTTGTGATGCAAACCGATCCGGCGATTGGAGCATCGCACTAGCACCAGAAAACGGGTATGTCGACCTTGGCTCCGAATCTTGCAATCAAGGACCCTCGATCCCGCGACGCGGGCGGCGGGAGTCCTCCGTCCTATGGCGGCGGTGGCGACGGGAACGATGGCGGCGCCAGCAATGGCGCGTTTAACTACGGCGAGCGGTTAAGAAGGGCGCGGCTTGGATTGGTCCTGGGGTTGACCGCAGTCCTGATGTTGTTCGTGGGCTTCACCAGCGCACTGCTGGTGCGCAAAGGACTTCCCTCCTTCGACCAGCAGACGAATACGTATTCGCGCGATTGGACCACGATTCGCCTGCCCTACACGCTACTGCTGGTGAACACGTTCATCCTGCTGTTGAGCAGCGCGACGATGGAGATGGCGCGGCGCGCAATTACTCGGCGAGCCGCACTCGCCCCGGTCAAGTCGATTCCCGGAGTGTCGTTGGGCGATGAACGCGGCTTCCCGTGGCTGGGAAGCACGGTAATACTCGGACTGGGATTTCTTGCCGGCCAGTTGTTGTTATGGGAGACCCTGCGTGCACATGAGCTTCTTCGTGTATACGAGCCCGAGCAGTTCGTTCACGTACTTGCTCTTCGCAACGCACGCGATTCACCTGGCAGGTGGAATCATCGCTCTGATGTATGCCGCAGTTTCGTCGTGGCTGATGCACAAGCCGGTCGAGGCGCAGCGCATCGTTGTCGATGTGACAGCCTGGTACTGGCACTTCATGGCTTTGTTGTGGATTTATATTGTCGTCCTACTGATGCTGGTTCGATAGCTCTGCAAGGAGAAGGCTGACGATGGCAACGGTGCAACACGTGGTTCACGACACGCAGGGCGAGTTCGAGCCCTCCCTGTTCGGCACCTATTCGAAAAAGATCGGGATGTGGCTGTTTCTCGCATCCGATTCACTGACGTTCGGCGCGCTGCTGTTCGCCTACAGCTACGGGCGCATTTCGAATCCGGACTGGCCTACGCCTTTCCACAAAGAGAGCATTGCCAACGCCACCGTGATGACGGCGTGCCTGCTGTCGAGTTCTCTCACCATGGTGCTGGCGGTCATGGCCGCGAATCGCCGCGACAAGCCGTGGACCCGCAATTGGCTGCTTGCAACCATGTTCTTCGGAGCTGCGTTCACCGTTTTGCACGCGATGGAGTGGACCAAGCTCATTGGCGAGAACATGACGCCCTCGGGCAATCCCTGGTCGGCCGTTCCCTTGTTCGGCGGAACATTCTTTACGTTAACGGGCATGCACATGTTGCACGTCACCATCGGCGTGATCTACCTGGGCGTGATCGCTCTGCGCAAGAAATTCCTGCCGATATTGCTCGCGTTGTGGCTGGTGGGCTGGCTGATAACTCCGGCCAGCAGCGTCTTTCATACCGGCGTGCATGTTCTGCTGGTGGGAGCGATCATCTCGGCCATCGTGCTGTTCCTCAAACCCAAAGATTACGATGCCAATGACGTTGAGGTCTCTGGCCTCTACTGGCACTTCGTCGATCTGGTGTGGATGTTCATCTTCCCGCTGGTCTACCTGATGTCGACCAAGATCTAATCGGAGAGCGCATACGATGCATGACATGACAGTGGCACACGGAGAGACCAAAGCGACATACTTCTGGGTGTGGGGCGCTTTGCTGCTGCTCACGGCAGTCGAAGTGGTTCTCGCCTACAAGCAAGTACTTCAGCCCGTGCAGATGCTCATGGTCCTGTTGGTCCTCTCGGTCATCAAGGCCGGGTTGATCACGATGTACTTCATGCACCTGAAGTCCGAGCTTCCTGCCATGCGCTGGCTGCTCACAATCTCGGTTATGGCTTGCTTCGCACTGATGTGGATTTTCTTCTTCCGCGACGCGCACCGGGTGGTTGATTTGGGAGTGAAATGAAGAAGCTTTCTTTCATCGCCGTGCTTTGGCTTGCGATGTCGGCCATGCCAGCGTTTGGGCAAGGGTGCGCGATGTGTTATGCCAATGCCACCGGCGCCACGAAAGATGGTCAGCGAGCCATCAGCCGAGGCGTCCTTGTGTTACTCATCCCACCGCTCAGTTTCATGAGCCTGGGCGTCGGCCTGGCATTCCGTTACGGCCGCCGCCGTGACCAGGAACGCCAATAGTCCTAGGGCTGCCGTAATACCATCGCGTTGGAAGGCATGAGCGGAGGATCGCACTCCGGTACATCGTTCTCGCTCAGAACACAGACTTCTTCAGCGCGCAACAAACGCAAGATCTCACGCGCCCATTCCGACTGGGCCCATCCATCGCAACTGACGAACACCAGACTCGCGTCTTCGCGGGTGCGAGCTTCATAGCGCTCCGCAGCATCCGCAGGAATTCCTAGCTGGGCGAGCGCACCTGCACGTCTGTCTCCGGTTTGACAGATACCGCACGCAATCGCGTGCAGATACCCGCGTGCGCCAACGAAAAACCCAACCTCGGGAATGACAACACCGCCCAGAGTCGCAAGCCAGGCAATCACTCGCTCGTAGCCGTGGTCCCCGGTCAATTCGCCGGAGGAAGATTTGACGCTACGCACTTCCCCGGCTACGGCGTGAGAGGGAGGAAGAAACACGCAGATGCTGCTGGTTTCGAATCCCGCTGCATTGAGCGAACTCACAATTTGATCGAGGCGCGCGCCAATCGGAAAAATTCCGTAAGCCGCGGCCCTGCCTATTTGCAAATCCACTCGAAGCCTCCTCGCATGTTGGCGCACTCACGCGAGCGGCATGGTGCCGTGCGCTAGGGATGGTGTGCGTAGAGGTGGTTGCATCATGATTGCCAAACAGTTCGATACCTGATTCACAGTAGAAGCGGCGCAAGCGATCTACGTGTGTGTAGCTTTTGCGCAACGTCGCGCCGGATTGTCGTTGCTGTGGAAAACGCTGTCGCGAAAGTTTTGCATGCGACGCAGTTGAAATTTCACGATCGTCAGCCTCTGGCCACGAGAATCAAAGCACTTTCTCATTTTGCAACTCGCAATCGCGCGAGTGCTTGCCTTTTGGCATGCTGCTTGCACTTCACCAGGGCAAACAGGTGGTGAAATTTTTCTTCCAGGAGGATTTTCATGAAGAACTACTTTATCCGTGGATCCGTATTAGCCTTGACCTTGGGTGTAGCCGGCATGGGTTCTCTGTGCGCGCAGGAAGCAAAACCGGCGCAGAACGATCCGCAGGCTCAGCCCACGCAGTCGCAGCCGGCGCAGAATGACGCGCAGGCCTCGCCAACTTCGGCGCAGACCGCCAAGGAATTCACGGGAACAATCGTGAAGGAAAAGGGCGCGATGATGCTGAAGGATGGCTCGTCGAACGTCAGCTACAAGGTTGACGACGAGAGCAAGGTGAAGGACTACGAAGGCAAGCAGGTGAAGGTCACTGGCACTCTGGATTCGTCGACCAACGTGATCCACGTGGATAGCATTCAGGTCATCTCCTAACACAACCGCTCAGGGCAGTTGATGACCCGCGGCGCGCCGGCGCAACTATCGTTGGCGCGCCGCTTTCACTTCCACGACACAGGAGCTGCCATGCAAACGCGATATGATCCGCGCACCGCCGTTACGTTTATGATGGCCGGGGTTGGCTTGGGGCAATGCTTGCACTCATTTTCTCCCCGCGCCGTCACTCTTTCCCTATGTCTGTGAGCCGTCGTCCTGCGGAACTCCGCATCGATGAACGCCTGACCGAGCCCTCTGTTCCGCGTGCCGTATAATAGAGGGATTCCGTAAGCCCGCCGACCCGTTCTGTGGAGCCGTCAGAAGGTTTCAGCCTGGTGTCGGCCTGGCTTGCGGCGGTCCCTTTAGCAGATGTCCACAGAGAACATCGTAGTCCGCGGCGCGCGCGTCCATAACCTCAAAAACATCGATTTCACCATCGATCACAACGCGCTGACGGTGGTGACGGGCGTGTCGGGTTCGGGGAAATCCTCGCTTGCGTTCGACACGATCTATGCGGAAGGTCAGCGGCGCTACGTTGAGTCTCTGTCGGCCTACGCACGGCAATTTCTGGAGCGGATCGAGAAACCCGATGCCGATCAGATCGATGGCATCGCGCCCGCGGTGGCCATCCGGCAAAAGAACTCGACCCGCAATCCCCGCTCAACGGTGGCGACCGCTACCGAAATCTACGACTACCTGCGACTGCTGTTCGCGCGCGTCGGCCGCACCTTCTGCCTGAAGTGTGGACAGGAAGTCAAGAAAGACTCGGTAGACGAAGTCGCCGATGCGATCCTCACGCTGGAAGAAGAGACCCGGCTGCAGGTGTTCTTCCCAGTTCAATCGAGCAGCGGCCGCCCGGTGGAGCCAGAGAAAAAAGCCGGACGTCGCAAGAAAGCCAGCACCGGATGCATCGCGGCTGCCGAGCGATTTGTTAAAGAGCCGGTTGCTCGATCTGCGCACTCGAGGCTTCAACCGTCTCTATCAGGATGGACAGATTTTCGAGTTCTCCACGCCGGAGTCGCTGCTCGACATTCAATTTCGGCGCGCCCGTGTTCGTGCTCGCCGATCGCCTGGTAGTTGCGGCGGATGCCCGGCCCCGGATCGTGGACGCCATCGAGACCTCCTATCGGGAATCCGGCGAAGTGATCTTCGAGTCGGCGCCGCGCGAGGGAGAGACGGTCCAGAGACTTCGCTACAGCCAGCGCTTCGAGTGCAAGCAGGACCTGATCCGATACGAAGAGCCGGAGCCGATCCTGTTCTCGTTCAACAACCCCTATGGAGCATGTCCGCGCTGCCAGGGCTTCGGAAATACCATCGACTTCGATCTCGACCTGGTCATTCCGGACAAATCCAAATCGCTGAATGAAGGCGCGATCGAACCCTGGACCAAGCCGAAGTATCGTCCGTTGTTCACGGAACTGAAACGCTTCGCCAGGCAAGTCAAGATTCCGCTAGATGTGCCATGGAACGAATTGGACGCCGAGCACCAGCAGTTGATTGTCGACGGCGAAGCAAAATTTCCCGGAGTGCGTGGGTTCTTCAATCATCTGGAGCGCAAAAAGTACAAGCTGCACGTGCGCGTATTCCTGAGCCGCTACCGTGGATATTCCGTGTGCACCACCTGCGGGGGCGCCCGCCTGCGGCCGGAAGCGCAGCAGGTGAAGATCAACGGCCGGAATATCTGCCAGGTTTGCAGCATGACGGTCGAGCAGGCGGCGGACTTCTTTCAGTCGCTCGATCTCCGCCCACAGGAAGCGGCCATCGCCGACAAGCTACTGGTCGAGATCCAGGAGCGACTGCGGTTTTTGAATGATGTCGGACTGGAATATCTGACTCTGGATCGTCTGGCCTCAACGCTCTCAGGCGGCGAGGCGCAACGCATTCAGCTCGCGACGTCGCTGGGCTCGCGGCTGGTCGGGACACTCTACGTCCTCGATGAGCCGTCGATCGGCTTGCATACCCGCGACACGCACCGGCTGATCAAGATCCTGCACGACCTGCGCGACCTGGGAAACACGATCCTCGTGGTGGAGCACGATCCCGACATCATGCGGTCGTCCGATCGCATCCTCGATCTCGGTCCGGGTGCCGGAGAAAATGGCGGCAAGGTGATTGCGACCGGTACGTTCAACGAGATTCGCAAGAATCCTGCCTCTCTGACGGGCCGGTACTTGTCTGAAGATCTGCGCATTCAGTTGCCCAGTAATCGCCGGAAACCGGGCGTGCAGCAGCTCAAAATCCGCGGAGCCCGCGCACACAATCTGAAGAGCATCGACCTGAATATTCCGCTGGGCATGATCGTGGCGATCACGGGCGTTTCGGGGTCCGGCAAGTCGAGCTTGCTGCACGACGTGCTCTATCAGGCGTTGATCGCCGCCAAGAAGCAGACCAACGGTGCACCGCCACCGAGCGGCATTCTGGGACAGCATCGAAGGTGAAGACTATCTCGACGAAGTGGTGCTGGTGGATCAGTCGCCGATCGGTCGCACGCCGCGATCGAATCCGGTGACCTACATCAAGGCCTTCGACGCGATCCGCGACCTGTTCGCTTCCCTGCCCGAGGCGCAGAAGCGCGGATTCGGTGCGGGACATTTCTCGTTCAACATTCCCGGGCGGCCGATGTGAGACATGCCAGGGAGACGGCACGGTCACGGTGGAGATGCAGTTCCTGGCCGACGTGGAACTGGTCTGCGAGGAGTGCAAGGGCACGCGCTACAAGCCCCAGGTGCTGGACGTTCGTTACAGGGGCAAGAACATCCACGAAGTCCTGAACCTGACCGTGAAGGAAGCGCTGAAGTTCTTTGCAGAGATCCCCAAGATCACAGAGAAGCTGCGCGTTCTCGAAGAGGTCGGCCTTGGATATTTGCGGCTGGGGCAGTCGGCCACGACGCTTTCGGGCGGCGAAGCACAGCGCATGAAATTGGCGGCGCACCTCCAGCCGACCGGCCGCGAAATTGGTCGACCAGTCGGCCCATGGGAGCAGCGTTCAGCGAAAGCGGCGGTTCCTCTACATCTTCGACGAGCCAACGACCGGCCTGCATTTCGACGACGTCAGCAAACTTCTTTCCGCTTTCCGCCGTCTAATTGACGCAGGGGGCTCCATCATCGTCATTGAGCACAACCTCGAAGTTATCAAGACGGCCGACTGGGTCATTGACCTTGGGCCTGAGGGCGGGGATCGGGGAGGCTACGTGGTGGGCGCTGGTACTCCTGAAGCCATTGCCAAGCTGCCCAACTCTTACACGGGGAAGTATTTGGCTCCGCTCCTCAATGGAAATGGAACGTCCGGTTCCAATGGACACAAATAAGCAGCTGCGACGCTTGCTCGGCGGCTTGTTACTAGCCGTCACCACTTCCCTGTTCGCACAAGTCTCCAGCAGCAAAACTATCCGTCACCATCGGGTGATCGAGCAGGATCCATCGCAGCCTCCTGAATTGTCGCAGGCTGAGGCGGCCATCGAGAAGAAGGATTACGCTTCCGCGGAACCTCTCCTGAAGAAAGTCGCGGCGGCGCAGCCCTCGAACTATCAGGCCTGGTTTGACCTGGGATTCGTATACAACGCGCTGGGCAGGATAGAGGAATCCATCGCAGCTTACCGCCAGTCAGTCGCGGCGAAGCCGGACGTTTTCGAGTCGAATCTCAACCTTGGGTTGAGTCTCGCGAAGAACAAGCAGCCCGGCGCACAAGACTTCTTGCAGGCGGCCACGAAATTGAAGCCCCAAAGTCATCCAGACGAAGGTCACGCGCGCGCATGGTTGGGGCTCGGACATGTTTTGGAAGCGAGGGATCCGGATGCGGCGATTGAGGCATTTCGTCAGGCGGCGGCCCTTCAGCCCAAGGATCCCGAGCCAAGACTCTCTGCCGGATTCCTGCTGGAGAACGCCAACAAGTTCGCAGATGCTGAAGAGCAGTACAAGCAGGCGCTCACCTTGGACCCGTCGTCGCAAGACGCACTCGTTGGTCTTGCGAACGTCTATATGCGCGGCAAGCGCTATCCCGAGGCGGAAGACTATCTGAGGAAGGTCGTCGCGCAGCGTCCCTCGGAGGCGCAGCCGCACATTCAGCTGGGACGCGTCTTAGCGGCCGACCAGAAATATGACGAGGCGGCAGTCGAACTGCAAGCCGGGCTAAAGATCGCCCCCAACGATGCAGGCGCGCAGAGTGATCTGGCTGACGTCTTTGTGGAGACTGGCAAGTTCGCCGAGGCCGAGGCAGTGTACCGCTCATTGCTCACCGCACATGCTGAGAACGCGGAACTCCACCAGAAGCTGGGCCAATCTTTGATGAAGCAGAAGAAATTCCCGGAGGCGGTTCAGGAATTCATGACCACAGTAAAGCTCAAGCCGGATTGGGGCGCCGCCTACGGCGATCTTGCCTTCGCCGCCAATGAAACCCAGGATTACGCACTCGCCATCAAAGCGCTCGATGTGAGGGCCAAGTATCTACCGGAAGTTCCCGTAGGATATTTTCTGCGCGCCACCGCTTACGACCATCTGCGCGACTACCATCAGGCGGCGGCGAATTACCACCTCTTCCTGCAAGTAGCCAACGGGAAGTATCCTGATCAGGAGTGGCAGGCTCGACACCGCTTGATCACGATCGAGCCCAAAAAGTGAACGAACGCATGCGCATTTGGGGCACCCTTCTGACCATCACCGCCGTGGTCGCCCTCGGCTATGGGTTTTCGAAGGAACTCACGCTCGAACAGCTGAAGTCCCGGCTGCAGACCGCCAAGCCCGAGGATCGCGCAACGCTTAGCGCGCAAGTGGCAGAACGTCAGGTGGAAAACGCCGACAAGTTGTATAGCGCCGGAAAGTCGGAAGAAGCGGTACAGGCGATTCACGAGGTCATCTCCTACTCCGAGCAGGCGCAAAAAGCGGCCGAGCAATCAGGCAAAAAGCTGAAGAATGTGGAAATCGCGGTGCACCGTATGGCTCACCGCCTCACCGGCATTAAGCGCAGCCTGCCTTTCGATGATCAGGCCACCGTGCAGGAAGCCGTGGAGCGCCTCGACAAGATCGATTCCGATCTGCTCAACCGCATGTTTGGAAAGAATGCAAAATGAAGGTGCGCATTGTTTTCAGTCTAGTGTTCGTAGTGTGGATGGCGTTAGCGCCAGCGCGCGCACAACGCCGGTCAGACCCCCTTACACAGGAAGAAATAGACCTGCTTCGCGATTCGGCCGTGGAACCCGAGCCTCGCATGAAGCTGTACGTGCAGTTCGCACGGGCCCGACTGGTCAAGCTGGAACAGATGCGCGCGGATCCTAAAGTCAAAGATCGTCCCGCACAGACGCACCAGATGCTCGAGGATTTTCTATCCGTCTACAACGAACTGAACGACAATCTTGACAACTTCGAAGGCCGCAAGGTGGACCTGCGCAAGGCCATGCGATTTGTCATTGAAGGGGACACCGAGTTCCAGGCGAAGCTTCGCGCATTGAAGGACGACGCCAGCGCTTCCAAAGAGGACGTCACCCAATATCAGTTCATCCTGTCGGACGCACTCGAGACCGTGGACAACAGCGCCAGCGATCATCGCAAACTGCAAGCCGATGAAGAAGAGATTTGGAAGCGGAAAAAGAAAACGAAGTCCTGAGCTTCCTGCGCGACGAACATCCGACGACTGTTTCGAACTTGAACGTGGCGCCCTGAATCCACCATGGATCGTGCTACCCTACCTTCAGGGTGCGCGACAGCATTGTCACAATCTTTCTGGACACCTTTCGCGAATTGCGGCCCACTACTCCGCCGCCTCCGATGTCAGTACGCTTCTTCCCTTTTGCCAACGTGAATAACACAATCCGGCTGCGGGAAGGCCGGCTGCTGGTGAGACTGTCGGATCTGCTGGAGGGTGCTCCCGAACCGGTCCTCCGGGCGATCGCTCATATCCTGATCTCCAAAATGTATCGGGAAGCCGATTGAGCCGTCGCATTCCGCCCGTTACCGGAAATACATTCTTAGCAGTGCAGTACGTACGAAAGCTCATCTGATACGTCAGCTCCGCGGACGGAAACGGCTGGGTTCCGCACGTGGCTCTTTTTACGATCTGGACTCGATCTTTGAGAGCCTGAACCTGCGTTTCTTCGGCGGCATGCAGGCCAGGCCGAAGATGAGTTGGAGCCAACGTCGCGCTCGCAATCTGCTGGGACACTACGATCCGGCGCACAACGCGATCATCGTCAGCCGGATCTTCGACCATCCCAAGGTTCCCCGTTACGCAGTGGAGTACATCGTCTACCACGAGATGCTCCATCTGCGGCACCCCGTGAAGCTCAACGGCAGCCGGCGCTGCGTGCACTCCGCGCCTTTCCATGCGGAAGAGAAGCTCTTCCCCGAACTTGAACAGGCGCAACAGTTTATCCGGCGTCTGTAAGTCGGTGCAGCAGGGACTTTCGCGTGACCCACGTCACATCCGCGCGTGATCTCACGCGTTGACGCCCCGGCGGCGCGCACGCTATCCTAATAAAGTTGAAATTGAAATTCATTTTCAAAATCACCTAGGTCCGAATTCATGCTCCAGGCCTTCATAGTTACATTGCGCGAGGGCGTCGAAGCCGCCCTGATCATCGGCATCACGCTGGCCTATCTGGCCAAGATTGGGCGGGCAGACCTGCGTCGCTCGGTCTACGCGGGAATGGCGGCTGCCTTTGTCGGCAGCATCGCCGTGGCCATTGTGGTTTCGCGCATGAGCCTGAACCAGGACATCGTGGAAGGCTGGGTGATGCTGGCCGCTGCTTTCTTCGTCATCACCATGATCATCTTCATGATGCGAACTGGCAAGAAGATGAAGGGCGAGATCGAAGGCAAACTTCAGTCCCTGACCAGTGGCGGATCGCGCATCGGCGTATTCCTTTTCGTGTTCCTGATGATTCTGCGCGAAGGCGTCGAAACCGTTCTCACCCTCGCAGGAGTGACGCTGAACTCGACCGAACTGATGACCTTCCTCGGCACCCTGCTCGGGGTGCTGGCTGCCGTGACCTTCGGCGTGATGTTCGTCAAGGGCAGCGTCCGTATCAACCTGCAGAAGTTCTTTAAGGTCACCACGGTGATTCTCTGGTTCGTCGCCGCGCAGTTGGTGATCAGCGGACTGCACGAGCTTTCGGAAAATGGCGTACTTCCCTCCTCAAAGCAGGAGATGGCACTCATCGGTCCGATTGTCCGGAACGACGTTTTCTTCTTCATCACGATTTTCGCGCTGGCCGCCCTGATGGTGCTATTCGAAGTGAAGTCGCGTCAGCCGGTCCCGGAGGCGACCACATCTGCTGAGCGCCGCAAAGCCCAGTGGACAGCGCGCCGCGAGCGCCTGTGGATGGGCTCGGTCTACGTCAGTTCATTCCTGTTCATCATGCTGGTGACGGCCGAGTTCATCTACGCCAAGAGCATAAGTGGTCCCCAGAAGACGACGGAGGTCGCATTCCTGAATGGAGAAGTTTCCATTCCCTTAAAAGAAGTTTCGGACGGCGACATCCATTTCTACCGTGCAAACGAGAACGGCGTGGACGTGCGCTTCTGGCTTTACCTGAAGCCCGACGGTAAGATCGCGACTGTGCTCGATGCCTGCGAAATTTGCGGGTCAGTCGGCTTTTATAAGGGAACCACCGGCGTCGTGTGCAAGAACTGCGCCGCGCCCATTAATCCGCAGTCGGTGGGCATGCCGGGCGGTTGCAATCCCATCCCGCTGAAAGCCGAAACCACCGCGGACGCCATAGTCATCAAGGAAGCCGACGTCGCGGCGCAAACCCGGTTCTTCCAGAAATAGATCATGTTTGCCCGGCTCCTCTACGAAAGTTTTCGCCGGCAGAAGCGCCGCAAGCTGCTGGCCGGGGTCGCCATCACGCTTGGCGTGGCCGTCGCTACCGCAATGATTGCCGTCGCCACCGACATTGGCGACAAGATCAATCGTGAGCTGCGCAGCTACGGCGCCAACCTTCTGGTCACTCCCCAGGAAGACACGATCGATGTGGAGATCGGTGGCGTGAATTTGAAGCCGCCCAGCGATGGAAACTTCCTGAGCGAAGCCGACCTGCCGAAAATCAAGGGAACATTCTGGCGGCACAACATCCTGGGCTTCTCGCCCATGCTGCCCGTGAACGTGGCGGTGGGTGCCCCTCATTCCCAGGACGTAACGCTGGTCGGGACCTACTTCGCGAAGCATCTCACTTTCGGCAAGGACCAGTTCACCACCGGCGTGAGGAACACCCATCCGTGGTGGAAAATCAATGGCGCGTGGCCGGCCGACGATTCGAGCGACGTGCTGGTTGGCGAGCAGCTGTCGCAAAAGTTGCAACTACATAATGGGAATTCGATCGAGATAGCCGGTCAGAGTCACCACATCGCTGGGGTGCTTTCCACCGGCGGCGCCGAGGACGGCCAGATCGTCGCGCCCCTTCCTGTCGCACAACAACTGCTGGGTAAGCCTGACGCAGTACGCCGCGTCTATGTGAGTGCTCTCACGAAGCCGGAAGATGCTCTCGCCCGGCGCGATCCTAAGACGATGAGCGGCGAGCTCTGGGACCGCTGGTATTGCTCGCCTTACGTGCAGTCGATCGCTTACCAGTTGCAGGAGGCGATTCCGCATTCACACGCGGAGCAGATCCGTCAGGTGGCGCAGAACGAAGGTACAGTGCTCGCGCGCATCAAGGGCCTGATGTTGCTGATCACGCTGGCCGCATTGTTTGCATCCGCTCTGGCCGTGTCGGCGGCCATGGCTACGGCCATTTTCGAACGGCGACGCGAAGTTGGACTCATGAAGGCTCTGGGCGCAGGCAATGTTGCGGTCGCAGCGCTGTTCTTCGCCGAGAGCACCTTGCTCGCGCTCATGGGCGGAGTTACCGGCTTCTTTGCTGGCTCATGGCTGGCGCACCGGATCGGCCGTTCCATCTTCGACTCCCAAATAACCATCGAGCCGGTGCTGTTTCCCATCATCATGGCGATAGCCGTGGTTGTGACCTTTGCCGGAAGCGCGGCAGCGATCCGGCGCGCCGTGAAGTTCGATCCCGTCTTCGCGCTGCGAGGCGACGCATGAGTAGTCCGACCCCAAGCCTCGCCGAACGTCGTGCCAAAGCCCCGCACACATCGATGTTTCTGCGCATGCTGGTGCGCGCCGCCGTCCTCCGCCGCGGCCGGGCGGCGTCAGCGCTGCTGGCCATGGTTGTAGCGGCCGCAGTGGCAACCGCCATGATGAATCTGTACGTCGACGTGCAGGCCAAGCTTCGCAAGGAATTTCGCAGCTACGGCGCGAACATTGTCGTGGTCGGCAAGGACGGCATTTCCCTGCCCCCGGATGCTTTCCAGAAGATTGAAACCACGCTGGCCGGCCGCGGCATCGCGGTACCTTTCGCATACGTGGTCGCGCGCACCTTGGCTGGACAATCCGTGGTCGTCGTCGGCACCGATTTCGAACGAGTGCAGAAACTCAATCGCTGGTGGTCGGTGAGTGCATGGCCTACAGGTGCGGGTGAAGCCCTCGTCGGCATGCGCGCGCTGCCGGTCGTTTCTCCAGACGGCAAGCCTTTCGATCTCAGTTTTCAGGGTCACACGATTCACTTGAACCCCGCCGGCACCCTGCAAACCGGGGCGGCCGAAGACAGCCGCGTCTATCTTCCCATGTCTGAATTTCTTGCCTGGAGCGGTGTGCAGACGACGACCATCGAAATCGCCGTCAACGGGACCACCGAAGAAATTAATGGCATTGTGGGACGCCTGGCGGAAGCGCTTCCTGTCGCGGAAGTGCGTCCTGTACGACAAATTGTGGAGGGTGAGGCGCGGGTACTAGGCAAAACGCGTGCCACGCTCTACGCCGCGGCGATCCTGATTGTTCTGACGGCCGCGCTCTGCGTGCTGGCAACGCTCACCGGCTGGGTCTTCGATCGGCGCAAGGACTTCGCCATCATGAAGGCGCTGGGCGCTTCCGAAAGTTTGATTAGCGGCTTTTTCGCCGCTGAGGCTGCATCGCTTGGTGCAGTCGGGGCAGCCCTCGGATTTATCATCGGTATTGGTATCGCTGCCTGGATCGGGCGTGCAAATTTCAATGCGGCGGTCGTACCGCGCTTTAGCGTGTTCCCGGTGGTGCTGGTGGGGAGTGTGGCGGTAGCGCTGCTGTCAGCCATTGTTCCCATGGCGCTGCTGCGACGTGTGCAACCCGCTATCATCTTGAAGGGAGAGTAAGGGTGATCAAGCTCAAGCAAGTCAGCCGCCTGTATCCGGCCAAGGCAGAAGAAAATGGCGGCAGCATTCGCGCCCTCGATGACTTTTCCTTGACCGTCGATCCGGGAGAGTGGGTCTCGATCATGGGCCCCTCCGGCTCCGGCAAGTCGACGTTGGTGAATCTGATCGGCTGCCTTGATCGCCCCAGCACCGGCGAGATCTGGCTCGATGGACAGGATGTGGCCAACATTTCCGCAGCCGATTTGAATCGCGTGCGCGCGGAAAAAATCGGGTTTGTCTTTCAGCAATTTCATCTCATCCCGTATCTGACCGCGCTTGAGAACGTCATGCTTGCGCAGTACTTCCATAGCATGACCGACGAGAAAGAAGCACTCGATGCCCTGGAGCGCGTGGGCCTGAAAGACCGCTGCCATCACGTGCCCTCGCAGCTGTCAGGCGGCGAGCAGCAACGTGTTTGCATCGCGCGCGCGCTCATCAACGACCCGAAGATCATCCTTGCGGACGAACCGACCGGCAACCTCGACGCACAGAATGAAGAAATCGTTCTGCGTCTGTTGCGTGAATTCCATCAGCAGGGGCGCACCATCGTGATGGTCACGCACGATCCGGTGGTTGCGCGCCTCGCCGACCGCCGCATCGAACTGCACCACGGCAAGATCGCGGCGCAGGAAGTCTTCGCCATGGCCGACGAGGAGCAGTTCGACGAGATCCTCGAGGAACTCTGGGTGATCGAAGAGCACGGCGAGGTCGCCGAACTCGAACACATGGACGTGCACGGCGCGCTGCCGGTCAGCATTGCAGTCGAGAAGATGACTGAACTCGGGCTACTGACCACGACTCCGCATCCCCCCGAATCGCACGCTCACAAGCCATTCGTAAATCCCTGTCACGATGCCATGCGTCCCGACGGAATGTTTGTGAGCGACGGCAGCGCCGTGGTTGCCCTGACGCCGCGAGGTCGTAGCCGCGCCGGAAGCATCATTCGCCGTCACCGGCTGGCCGAGCGCCTGTTCACCGATAGTCTCGCCATGGACAGCGAGTCGGAAATCGAGCAGCAGGCTTGCAAGTTCGAGCACATCCTGTCACCGGGAGCCACCGACAAGATCTGCACATTCCTCGGACATCCAAAGACGTGCCCGCATGGAGCACCGATTCCACCCGGGCCGTGCTGCGGAGGCAGAATTGTCGAAGAAATGGCTGGCCTCTCCGATCAGGCCAGCGTGAAGGCGGGGCGGTAGTTTCCGTTTTGGATTCTCTACGGAGAGCGGCGAACTCTCGCGCTATCTCCTACCGAAAACTTCCTTAAGTAGCGCTGTGGTCTGAGCTGCGGGATCTTTGCGAATCTTCTTCTCTTCCTCGCCCAACGTCAGGAAAAGGCCATCCAGTGTTTTGCCCACAACATACTTGTCGAGATCGAATTGGCCGGCAAGCAGCTTCCCACCGGGCGCGCTGTTGACGACCTGATCGTACTGCTGAACGACGCCAACCCGCACCATGGCGCGGTGAACGATCGGCGAGAAAGCAGTAGTCAGATCGGCCGAACTGGAACGCTTGAAGTAGTCTGTGGCCGCGGTGTCGCCACCCGTCAAGACCTGGCGGGCATCGTCGAATGTCATTTTCCGCAAGGCTGTGAGAAAAATCTGTTTGGCCAGGGGCGTGGCTTGTTCGGCGGCGCGATTCATGCCGACCTCCAAATCGTCGACTTTCGCACCCATACCCAGCATGCGCATCCCGCGCCCAACCGACTCGAGCTTAGGCGGCAGCAGGATCTTGATCGCTTGATTCTTCAGGAAACCATCGGGCCGGCCGGTCAGGGCCACGGCCTTGCCCGTGCTGACCTGCAACGCCTGCTTCAGTCCGGCAATGATCTTGTCATCGCTGAGACCGGCGGTGTTGCTGTGCGACAGAGCGTCGCTGGCTTTCTTGAGAATGTCGTCAAACTGAGCCGCGGCGTGAGTGCAGCAGCAGAGCGCAAGAAATATGCTCAGCAGAATAGGACGCATATAATCTCCGTCGGTGGATGACGGCTGATTCTATCCCAGGAACCGCTCAGGGACGCGCAGGGTTTGGCAGCCACTGCCGGTCAGGCGGACGGGTTACATACGATATCGCCAGCAGCACCAGCAATATCACTGGCATGAAGGCCTCAACCTTCTGGTTGGCCAGATAGTGGGCAACTGACGCGGCGATCCATGCAAATGTAAAGCCTGCATAAGACCACTCCTTCAAGCGCGGCCATCCCGGGACCAGGAGCGCAATGGCTCCCAAAGGCTTCGCGATGCCGAGAAGAACTCGCAACTGCTGCGGGTAGCCGACGTGCGCAAACCCCTCAACCGCCTGCGGACCACCCGACAGGTACGAATAAGCGGCGAACAACGATAACGCGCACAATATACCGGTTGTGGCCCAGTAAGCGATGTTGCGTCCCATGCGGAGACCTCGTCGTGACTTTCAGGAGTGTCAGATGCTGCATCCCCTAACAAGCGTTTCAATCTTTTCCAGACCGAGTAGGGCATCGTGGCAAGTTGCTTTATGATGAGTTGACGATGTCCTCGCCACCACCCAGAACAACCATCGGAGTCTTCGATTCCGGCTTCGGAGGACTCACCGTCCTCAAAGAACTGGTGGCGCTCATCCCCGGTGCCGATTACCTGTACTTCGGCGACACGGCTCGACTACCCTACGGATCGAAATCGGCAGAGACGGTTGCGAAGTACGCGGTCGAGGCCACGCATTTTCTTGAAGCGCAGGGAGCAAGCCTGCTGGTGATCGCCTGCAACACAGCGACAGCACTGGCGCTCGGCCAGATCACGACGGCGGCGACGGTTCCAGTCATCGGCGTGGTTGAACCTGGCGCCGCACAAGCTTCGTCGGAAACCAGGACGCGGCGCGTGGTCGTGATCGGCACCGATGCCACCGTCAGCAGTCATGCGTATCTAAAGGCGCTGGAGCAGCGTGGGGTCACGGCGCGCGAGAAGGCGTGCCCGTTGCTCGTCCCGCTGGTCGAAGAAGGATGGGTAGAGCATCCGGTCACCGAGCAGGTCGCGCAGATCTATTTGAAAGATGCTTTCGGCGACGGCTTTCACGATGCCGATGTGCTGGTGTTGGGCTGCACGCACTATCCGCTGATCAAACCGCTACTGCGACGGGTGGCGCCAGCCAGCGTGAAAGTCGTCGATTCAGCGCACTCGACCGCGCACGCCGTCGCACAAAAGCTACGGGAACTCGGAACCGCCGTCCCGCCTGAACGACATCCGCACCTCAAGTTCTTCGCCACCGACTCGGTCGAGAAGTTCGGCCGCCTCGGACCCAGTTTTCTAGGCCACCCCGTAAACGGCGTCGTACACGTCGACCTGAAAGAGTAAGCGCTTTGCGCTGCCGAAACGAGACTCGGGCCTATTGGGATTACTGCCTTCCTTCGTGCTTCTCTGTGTCCTCTGTGTTGAAGCGTTTCTCCCAAAAGCAAAAGGACCGCTCGAAAGCGGTCCTTTTGCAACCCTTCGGAGATGCTCTAGTACAACCGGAAATCCACTTCCACGCTGATGTACACAGCAACCGGCTTGTTGTCTTTCACTGCCGGGTCAAAGCGCCAGTTCTTCACGGCTTCAATGGCTTTCTCGTCCAAACCGAGGCCAAGACTCCGCAGAACTTTCATGTCTCGCGGTCGTCCATCCGGTCCAACCACCAGTCCAAGAACCACTGTTCCCTGATACTTCGCCTTGCGCGCTTCTTCCGAGTATTCCGGATCCGGCGAGAAGACGGGCTTGGGAGCAGAAACCCCGCCACCGACGTGGAAGACGCCTCCCCCAATGCCGCCGCCGCGACCGGGACCAACGCCCGGTCCTTCACCCGAACCAACGCCACCACCCGATCCTGAACCGATGCCGCCGCCCGATCCGGTTCCGTTGGAGAGCGGTCCGTTCGGAATCGCCGCCATTGGATCGCCCAAGTTCGGCATGCTGTTCATTGCCAGCTTGATTTGCGGAGGCACAACCACGGTCGGCTCAACGGCTAGCTTCGGATTGTCATTGCGCACCACAACCATGGGAGGTGTGATCTGCTGCATCGACAGCTTCGGCAGTCTGCCTTTGGTTGCCGCCAGCTTGTCACGATCCCCGCCGCCGCCACCGCCGCCTACCTGCGTCTTCGAAGGAGGCAAAGCCGGAATATCCGAGTCCGAAAGAAGCGGCATAACCGGGCCAGTCGCTTTGGCTGTCGTCACCTTGTTGCGCACCATCAGGGTTCCGCCAATCAGTAACGCAACCGCCACCACGTGGAACGCGGTCGAAGCGAGGGCGCCGTTTTTCTTGTAATCGTAGAAGCCCCAAATGTCACGTACGGCAACCGGCTTTGAAGTCAGTACGAGCGGCGGAAGCTTCTTGGGGAATAGTGCGTCCTGTATGTTCGAGAACACCGACCGATACCAAGGCAGCGCCAACTCATCGTCGAGCGCGTTTTCGCCCTCAACCGGCGTCGAAGTCAGCTGCAGCGGCGGCAACTTCGGCGGGAAGATTACGTCCCGCATATTGCTGAACACCGACTGCCACCACGGACGCGTCAGCCGCTCGCCCCAAAGCTCGCCCTGCGCTTCCGGCTTCGAGGTCAATACCAGCGGTGGGAGCTTTTTGGGAAACAGCGCGGCATCGATGCCGGCAAACAGTGATTTCCACAGTGGCACATCGAGCGTGCCCTTGGGCAGGAGTAAATCCAGTTCTGGCTCGCGTTTTTCGAAATTCTGATTGTCTGGTGCCATACTGAGAAACGGTTTCTCTATTTGTCTCGCGCTGGCTGGGTAGACGGCTGCTTCTCTACCTGATGTCGGCCTGTGCTGCCAAGTTGCCTGCCGCACTGCGCTTATTCAGCAATCGCAGTGCCTCTCCGTGGCAACATGTTCCCCATTACTTTCAGACGATTAGATGCGACGGACTTTCGATTCGGTGAAAATTGTACACTTTTTTTCTAATTTCTCGACAGTACATTTCGGAGTCCCCTTCGACACACGACCTAAGTACTCGCCTCAGCTCTCAGAATGGACGTCCTTAGCCTCCCTCCCTATAATGAAAATCAACCATTTAGGAGACATTTAAAGCGTGCCGCTCGATCTGAAAACGACCGTCAATCTTCCCAAGACCAACTTCCCCATGAAGGCCAATCTGCCGCAAAATGAGCCGAAAATCCTGGCTCGCTGGGAAGAGACGGGAATTTACGAGCGCGTCCAGGGAGCCCGCAAAGGTCTGCCGGCCTATGTTCTGCACGATGGGCCGCCCTACGCGAACGGCGCCCTGCACCTGGGCCACGCCTTGAACAAGTGTCTGAAGGATTTCATCGTCAAGTCCAAGAGCATGGCAGGATTCGACGCGCCCTACGTCCCAGGATGGGACTGCCATGGTCTGCCGATCGAGATCAAGGTCGACAAGCAACTCGGCAAAAAGAAGCTCCAGATGGATCCAGCAGAAGTGCGCCTGGAGTGCCGGAAGTATGCGCAAAAATTCCTTGATTTGCAGCGCGAGCAGTTCAAGCGCATCGGCGTCTTCGGCCGATGGGATAATCCGTACTCGACCATGACGCCCGAGTACGAGTCGGTCGTGCTCCGCACGTTCTACTCGTTCCTTGAACACGGCTTCGTCTACAAGGGCCTGCGCTCGGTTTACTGGTGCATCTTCGACAAAACCGCGCTCGCCGAAGCTGAGGTCGAGTACGAAAACCACACCAGTCCAACCGTGTGGGTGAAATATGCGATGGCGGACGATCCCTCTGCCATCGACGCTGCCCTGCGCGGCAAGAAAGTTTTTACCATCATCTGGACCACCACCCCCTGGACGCTGCCCGCCTCCATGGCAGTCGCTTTCCATCCCGACGAAGAATACGTAGCGCTCGAGTCCGGCAGCGAGGTCTACATTGTCGGCGCGAAGCTGGCTGAGGATGTGATCGCAAAGTGCAATCTAGCCGGAGCCGCGGAAATCGCCCGCTTTGCGGGACGAAAAATGGAGCGCGTCAACTTCCGCCATCCGTTTCTGGATCGCGACGTTCTTGGCGTTCTCGCCGAGTACGTCACCATGGATACCGGCACAGGCGTGGTGCACACCGCACCCTCGCACGGCGCGGACGACTTCGTCACCGGCTTGAAATACGGACTGGACGCCACCTCACGCGTGGACGAAGCCGGAGTCCTTCATGACGGTCTGCCGGAATATGAGGGCAAGCGAGTCTTCGACGCGAACGCTTCTATTGTCGAGCTGTTGAAAGCACGCGGAGTGCTGCTGCACACCGAGAACATCGAGCACTCCTACCCGCACTGTTGGCGATGCCACAACCCAATCATCTTCCGCGCGACCGAACAGTGGTTCATCTCGATGGAAACGCAAATGGCGGGCGGCACCCTGCGCTCGCGCGCCCTCGAGGAAATCGCCAAGGTAAAGTGGGATCCCGCCTGGGGCGAGGGCCGCATCTCGAACATGATCGCGACACGCCCGGATTGGTGCGTCTCGCGCCAGCGCATCTGGGGTGTACCCATCGCCGTCTTCTTATGTGAGAAGTGCGGCAAACCGATGATGAATCCCGCCGTCAATCGCGAGGTTGAGAACCTGTTCGCGCGCGCCGGAGCCGACGCGTGGTACACGCCGGAAGCCGACGCTTTGATCCCAAAGGGCGCGAAGTGCGAGCATTGCCAGGCAACTCTGTTCAAAAAGGAAATGGACATTCTCGACGTGTGGTTCGAGTCGGGCTCCAGCTACCTCGCGTTGCGCGCAGCAGAACCGCTTTACCCGCCGACATCGGATCTTTATCTCGAGGGCGGCGACCAGCACCGTGGATGGTTCCATTCTTCCCTGCTCTGCACGATCGGTACCGAAAACCACGCACCATACAAGGTGGTGGCAACCGAGGGCTGGACGCTCGACGAAAATGGCCAGGCAATGTCGAAGTCGCGCGGTAACGATGTCGATCCAGTCGACATCTCGAATCGCATGGGCGCCGAAATCGTACGACTATGGGTCGCGTCCGTTGACTTCCGTGAAGACGTGGTTGGCTCCGAACGCCTGATGCAGAGCGTCGCGGAAAACTACCGCACCATCCGGAACAATCTGTTCAAGAATAGCCTCGGAAATCTATACGACTTCGATCCTTCGCGCGATGCTCTACCGTTTGAGAAGCTCCAGGCGCTTGATCAGTACATGTTGCGCCAGGCAGCCGCGCTGGTCGCGGACGTCATGAGGTGGTACGACGAATTCGCTTTCCACAGAATTTACCAGCGCGTTCTGAATTTCTGCGCGGTCGAGATGAGCGCGTTTTATTTCGACGTGCTGAAAGATCGGCTGTACACGTCGGCACCCAATTCGCAGGCTCGCCGGGCAGCGCAAACCACCATCTGGCGGATCCTGGAAGCCATGGTGCGCCTGCTCGCGCCGATTATGAGCTTCACCTGCGAGGAAGTGTGGGGATATCTTCCGGCCGTAGCGGACCGCCCTTCAAGCGTGCACATGGCGCTGTTTCCGACAGGAGAGGAAATCTTTGGCAGCCCCGACGTCGTGGACGATCCCAAGCAACTCGAGGATTGGTCGACGCTGCGTTCCGTCCGCGAGCAGGTGCTCAAAGAATTGGAGTCCGCACGTAACGCCAAGCAGATCGGCAAGGCGGTTGAAGCACAAGTGAAGGTTGCCGCGTCGGAACCGGTGTATTCCGTGCTCGCGAGATATCGCGACCAGCTTCGCTACGTCTTCATTGTGTCAGCAGTCACGCTCGAGCAGAAATCCGGCAACGGCACCGGCCCAGTAACGGTGTCGGTCAGCAAAGCAGACGGGCAGAAATGCGACCGCTGCTGGAACTACTCGGTGCATGTCGGGGAAGATAAAAATTATCCGAGTGTTTGCGAGCGGTGCAGCGCCGTTCTCAAAGAACTTGAGGAAAACCAGTAGGCCAGCGGCCATACACGCACGCCATGCGCAAATTTCATCTTCTGATTGCCGCGTTCGTGGTGGTGCTCGACCGCCTGGCCAAGCTGGCGGTGGAACGTAAAATTCCCCTGCATGATGGCATCCAGATCATCCCTGGCTTCTTCCGCCTGACCCACCTGGAGAACCGGGGCGCCGCCTTCGGCCTGTTTGCCGATTCATCATCCCCATGGACGGTCGGCACGCTGGTGCTCTTCTCGGTGGTTGCGCTGCTCGTTGTCTCAACCCTGCTCTGGAAAAACAGTCACACGCTCTCGACCACAGGCGTGGGCCTCTCGCTGATTCTGGGAGGCGCAATCGGCAACCTCTGGGACCGGCTGACGGCAGGCCACGTCACGGATTTTTTGCTGTTCTACGTGAAGTCCTACCAGTGGCCGGCGTTCAACGTAGCCGACAGCGCGATTGTGGTGGGGGCAGGGTTGTTGGTGTACGAGATTTTGTTCACGAAAGAAAGGTCTCAGGTCTCAGGTGTCAGGTCTCAGGAAAAACCGAGCGAGCCCTAGTGTCAGCAGAAGCGGGAAAGTCCATACGCTGGACTCCGCGCTTTCGAGTCTGTGCTCTTCCTGACACCTAAGACCTGAGACCTCACACCTGCTTTTATGGCGTCCCGTACAGCTGCTTATAAACATTCGCATTGCGCATGATGGCCTGCACGTATTCGCGCGTCTCGGTGAAGGGGATGGATTCGACGAACTCCTGCGCGTCGCGGTACTTCCCTGCCGCCAGCCAGTCTTCGACTCGATCAGATCCCGCATTGTAAGCCGCGAGCGCGTACTCGAATGATCCGAACTTGTCGACCATGCTCTTGAAGTACCGCGTGCCTAACTGCAGGTTCACCGTGGGCGTGTAGAGCTGACTCGGACTGAAGTGATGCATCTTCACTTCTTTCGCGACTTTCTTGCCCGTCACCGGCAGCAACTGCATTAGCCCGACGGCGTTGGCCCGGGAAATGGCGTTCGGATTGAATTCCGACTCCTGCCGAATTAAAGACGCAACCAGGTACGGATCGAGTTCATTCTCGCTCGAGAAGCGTTTGAGGTCGCCCCAGTAGGCTTTCGGGAACAGCGCCTCCCAGTAGGTTCGCGGCAGCTCCGGAACGTCCACAGCGAAGTAGTTGGGCACGCCGCGCTTCATGACTTCGATAGCGCGATCGAAGCGTCCGCTGTCCTGGTAGAGACGCGCGGTCTCGGCCAGCACCCAGTTGCCATCATCGCTGGGCGGCGCCGCTTGAATTTCGCGGACGGCGAAGTCCACCAGGCCGCCGTTTTCCAGGAGCCGCGCTTTCTGCACATGCAAATCTTCCGCCGGCGGATCGCTCGTCGTGAACTTGTTGGTCAGATCGAGCGGCGGAACGCGATCGAGCAATGCATATTGCGCCAGCTCGGTAGAGGGCTTCAGTACCTTCAAACGCTGCCGCGCCAGCTCGGCGTAATAGAAATTGCGGAAACGGTCAGAGAGTTTCTGATAATACGCACGAGCTTTGTTGGGCTCGTTGTCTTCTTCGGCGAGCCGTGCACGCCAATAAAGCGCCGCCGGCACTTCGCCAGAATTCGGATAAAGCGCAACCTGCTGATCGAACTCCTGCTTGGCCTCATCGTTCCGCCCCTGGCGCAGACTCAGCCACGCGACCTTCCAGTGGGCATAAGAGGCGCGCGCTCCGTTCGGGAAGCGCTGCTGCATTTCGCGGTAAGCATCGATGGCGCGATCGTAGTCCCGCCGCAGCAGGTAGACGTTCCCCGCCGCCAGCAACGACTGCTCCAGCCACTGACTGGTGGGCGCGTTTTGCCGCAGCTGCCCCTGTAACCGCAAAAATTCGTCGTCCTCGTTAGCCGCGCGGGCCACTTCGCCGAGCAGGTAAAGCTTCTGCGCTGCAAGGTCGGGAGTGCTGTCGGGGGTCGAACTCAAAACCTGCTTGGCATCTTTGCTGCGGCCGCTTTTTTGCAGGGCCGAGGCCAGCGCCAGCTGCAAGCCGGGACGCTCCTCCGGACTCACTTCATCCAGCAAATCACGATATTCAGTCGCAGCGTCGCTATAGCGCTTGCCCTTGGCAAAGAGGTCGGCACGTGTGCGCCGTTCGGCCAGCAAAAGCGGCTGGATCGAACCACCCAACTTTTTCAGCTCCGTGCTGGCGGTATCGGCCTCCGGACTCGTGGGCATTTTGTAGTACACGTTTCGCAGCGCGGCTACGGCTTTTGCCGACTCCCCCATCGCCGCATAGGCGCGCCCCAAACCAAGTTCAACGTCCGCTCGGGCTGGAACCCGGTCTTTTTCGAGCAGCGCGGCTGCCTCCGCGGCACGATTGTCAGCCAGAAGCGCGCCCGCGTAGACCACATGAGCGTCTTTGGTCAGCAACGAATCCGGATATTTCTGGCTAAAGTCAGCCAACGTTGCCACGGCCTCAGCCGTGTGTCCGGTTTGCAGATAGGAGCTGCCGAGGTAGTACGCGACGTAGTCGCCCAGATCGCCGGCGCGCGGACGCGCATGGTTCAGCGGATCGATTGCCTTCGCGTAGTCGTGATCGAGAATGTGCGCGTATCCGATCGCCAACCAAGCCAGGGCTCCAGCATCTTCCTTCGAGTGACGCTGGGCATAGGACATCACCCCTGCGTAGGCCTGAGGAGTCCTCTCCTGAAGCAGTTGCTGCGCCATCGGCCGCAGACTCGCCGACGCCACAAAAGCCTGGCGGATGCGCTGCACGCGGGGTGACATGCGCCGTTTGCGCTTTCGGACCGCAGGAGTTTTCGCAGCAGACTTCGGTTTTGATTTCGGTGTTTTCCCAGACGAGCTCGATGCTTTCGACGAACTCTTACGCGTAGCGGGAGCAGCCGCGTTGTCGGATTGCTTTCCGAGCGCCAGCGGCGAAAGCCACAGAGATCCGCTGGTGATCCCTGCAGCAACGAACACAATGAGTTTTCGGGAGGACAACACGCTTAATCTACCGCCGGAAATTGGGTCCCATCACTGAAATATCGTCTTCTGCCAGGCTGCGAACGATCTCGGCCTGCAGATAGTCGACGTTGGCCGCCACCGTATTTCCATACCGCTTCTTGAAGGTAGCGCGGCTTTTGTCTATGTCTTCTTTCAACCGGTCGTACAAATCCTTGTTCTTGCGGCCTTCTGCAACCTTCGCCTGGTTGTAGAGCTTAATCTCGTCCACCAGCAGGCGCGCAAAACGCTGGGCCTTGCGATGCACGTCGGCGTCTTCGTCGCTCAAAGCCAGTGCCGCATGTCCGACGGATCCACCCGGATCGACTCCCGCCGCCGCAGCTGCCGCCGAAACCACTTCCGCTTGCGCAGGTTCCGCGACCGGCGCTTCATAGGCTGCGGAAGCGGAAGCAGTATGTCGAGGCTCATGGCCAGCAAAGGGATCATTGAAATTGGTCGATGCCTGCATCGCCGCCGCTGCCGGTGCGCTATCCGCATAGGGAGCGGCTTCGCGCGGGGCCTGCTTGCGCAGCGAGACCAATTCGAGCCACGCACTGGTCGAAACCACCAGCAATTCGACCGACGCCGTATCCAGCCGATCCTTGTCGAGACCGCAGTCTGCATACAAGATCGCGGCCACCTTGTCTTTCAAAAGCAGCGGAAGCATTACGATGTGATCGTCCGCCGGACCGCCGAAGCGGTCGATAAACCGCGGATCCATGTCGAGCACCTGTCCGCTGAAAGGGGCCTTTTCCTGCAGCACCCGTTCCGGCAGTCCACGCGTCGCATCCAGAGCGAAGTCTTTCACGCCGTCATTATCTTCGAAGCCGCGTCCCTGCCATCCGGTTGCCGCGCCGCCCTTAATTACGAACAGCGCCGTCCGCCCCGCATGTTGCGCAACGCTGTCAAGCAGCGCGCGCAAAATCTCCTTCTGCGTGTTGCCCGCATGAATCGTGGCCACGCCGCGCAGCAGATCTGCGGGCCCGGTGCCCGCGCCATCATGCGCGCTTACTTCGGCTGCGCCTTGCGGCAGTTCTTCGAGAACTCGGCGCACCAATTCCTCACGGATCTGCGGAAGGTGCCCTTGCAGAACCTGCGTGACCACACGCTCGACGATCTGCCCGATTTCGTTCGTGCCTGTCATGAATTCTCGGTAACTCTCTGGAAAAGCGCTGGCGAATTCCCCAGCTAACCCTTGATTATACGGTACTTGCGCCATGCCTTCCGGTGCCTTTAGGACGTGTTCCCCCGTGCATCCGGCCCTACCCAAGAAATTTATCGTAAAGCGCACCATACCGGATATGGCAAAAGCGCTCGTCAGAAACCTTGGTTACCAAGTAGAATAACAACTTCGCGATCCGCGAAAGCCTCGCAAAATACTGCATCGGACCAAGAATGAGCGCCATCCAACCAAACATAGGTGAGCCCGTTAGCGACGAACTGGCGCTGGTCCAGGCGGCCAAAAAGGGCGATGTCTCTGCGTTTGAAGAGCTGGTGAAGCGATACGATCGCAACGTTTTTCGTATCGCCCAGCACATCACGCAGAACCGGGAAGATGCCGAAGACGTAGTCCAGGACGCGTTCCTGAAGGCGTATAGCAATCTGGAACAGTTCCAGGGTCAGTCGAAGTTTTACACCTGGCTGGTTCGCATCGCGGTCAACGAAGCGCTGATGAAATTGCGGCGCCGTCGGCCTGAGCGTACGGTGTCGCTGGACGAGGACGTCAAGACAGAAGAGGATTCGGTTCCCCGCGAGATCGCGGACTGGAGTCCAAATCCCGAGCAACTCTACAAGCAAGCAGAGTTGAAAGATATCTTGACGCGCACTATCCAGGGCTTGCCGCCAAGTTTCCGGACGGTATTCGTCTTGAGAGACGTAGAAGGACTTTCCACCGAGGAAACCGCCGAGGCTTTGGGTCTCAGCATTCCTGCGGTGAAATCAAGACTGTTGCGGGCGCGCCTGCAACTGCGGGAGCGGCTCAGCCGCTACTTCAAGAAACGTGAGAGCGGAGATGGCCAAAAGTGAAATGCTCTGAGTTCCTGCAAGAGCTGACGAACTATTTAGACGGCGCCCTCGATGATCGGACCAAGTCCGAACTCGAAGATCACCTGGCTTGGTGCCACAACTGCTACGTAGTATGCGATACCACCAAAAAGACCATTGAGATTTATCGCGACTCCGAGCTTTACGAGCTTCCCGACGATCTGCGAACGCGACTGCGCTCAGCAATCATGTCGAAGTGCCAGCAAAAGAAAAAGGCCCAGGAGAGCTTCTAGCAGCACATCCCCACCTCCCCCTGCAAAAATAAAGGTCAATTGTATGCAGAAGTTTTCATTTGTCCGGCCTTCGGACAGAGGATCTTGTGCGGCAAGTCGAACCTTTTCTCGGGTATCCGAATCTAAGTAGATGTCTGGAGTTGGCTGTCGCATTGCACTACTGACCACTTGTGGTTCTGGGGAGGTTTCGCAATGGGGAAAGTTTTCGATGCGCTTTTCGGTTGCTGGCACCAGCGCTACAGTTTTCCAATCACCGTGAAAGCGGGTGTGCGGCGCAACAAAGCCGCTGCCCTCACGGGGACGTACGTGGTTTGTCTGGATTGCGGCAAGGAATTTGGCTACGACTGGCAGGAAATGCGAGTCGTGTATAGCACGCAGCGACAAACAAGCGCGGTGCGGTCGTTCGCGACCAAGGAAGCCGCCTGATCGGCGCACTCGCGAACTATTTATTTCCGTGCACAGCAAAACCGGCAGCGCAAGCTGCCGGTTTTTCGTGTCTGATTCGGGTTCGAGCGCGCGGCCCTCAAGTCGGCGGCTCCGATATTGATGCAGAGGTACAGGAGAGGTCTCCTGCGTTAGATGTTAGGAAAAAATTCCTCTTTGCCGAGATTTTGGGAAGGGCACAACTTCAGTCGTGCCGTTAAGTCGTTGAAAATCTATTCGCGCTTTAGCGCCCCAGGAAAGTTCCCCAGATCTTCAGCCACTTTTTGCGCAACCGCCCTAGTCGTCGCGACGGTGCAGGGTTGGACGATCATCATCCCCACCTTTGTCGCCTTCTTTCTTGTCGCTCGACTTGTCGGTGGTTGAGGCCCGACGCAGGCTCGGCTTGTTGCCGCCCTTGTCATCCACCATCTTGCGGCGGTTTTCCAGGCTCGCCAGCCGCGACTTCACATCCGAGAATTCCGAGGTCGTCACGATGTATTGCTGGCGCGCCGGCAGAATGCGCGAGATTTCTTCCTGTGACTTCGTGATGCGGTCCGGAGTCTGCGGATGCGTTGAAAACGCCTTCGCCAGCGTGCCCGCCTTCTTCTTTTCACGCGCCTGGAGCTTTTCAAAAAAAGCTACGTACGCATTGGGGTCATATCCCGCCTTGTACATGTACTGCAGTCCCAGATAATCAGCCTCTGATTCAAAGCTGCGGGAGAACGCAAGAAATCCCATTGGTATGCCGAGACCGGCCGCCGAACGCACTGCATAGCCAATGCCGCCACCTACGAAGATCAGCGGAATTGTCCCGATGTTCATCCACTGCGCTCGAGTCATCTGGCGCGTGCTGTGGCGTGCCGCGACATGCGCGATCTCGTGCGCCATCACGCCGGCAAGTTCGGATTCCTCATCGGCCGCCAGGATCAATCCCGTATTCACATAAAAGAACCCGCCCGGCAGGGCAAAGGCATTTACTTCGTCGGAATCCACAACCTTGATCGTGAACGGAACCTGCGCGTCGGAATTGCGAACCAGATTTTGCCCGATGCGGTTCACGTATTCGGTGATCACGGGATCACGAATCAGCTTCGACGTGGCTTCCACTTCCTGGGCGTACTGCTTGCCCATGCGGATCTCGCCTTCGAGCGAATACCAGTCGCCCAATCCGCGTCCGCCAACCTTGCGATTGCCGATCGCGTTTACGTCGTTCTTGCTACCGTCGTGCTTGACTTTGCTGTCGTCCGGTTGCACCACCACTTTCGGGGGATCCTTCTTACTCTCGTCCTCGGCTTTGGAGGCGTCGTCCTTCTTTGCGTCATCCTTGGAATCCGCGTCTGGCGCGGGCTTCGCCTGCGGATCCGATGTCGTCTGGGCAGGCGAGTCCGACGGATTCCTCCTCAGCGTAGGTTTGGGCGAAGGGCTTTGCTGATCCGCCGGAGTTTCGGGCTTCTGATCCGGAGCGGTCTGCTGGGCAGAGGGTGTTTGCTGATCTTTCGCGTCTTTTGAATCCTGCTGCGCCACTGCGGAACAAGCCAGCAACAGTGCCGAGAGAACAATTGCACCTGCAGAGAGGCGAAACTTCATAAAAACTCCTGCCCTAGACCCGGGCCCCACTTGCGAAAATTATACGCCCGGGTAGATGTGGAACTCCTAACGATTCTTATGACTTGGACGCCGAAAGGGCAAGAGGGGTTATCTGGAAACAATTCTTAAGCAAGTAAGAATTCGGCGACAAAATCGAGGGCAAAACTCTGCAAAAACCCATAGACGGCCGCAGCCTCCGGCCTATCGCGGTGCAAAACTACGTAAAATCAGGTCAAAAGCCGGCCGCATCCGGTCAAAATCGGCGTCGGGAGCGACGAACACCAGATACAGGATGAGAGCCCCTTTTGCCTGCACTGCAACCAGCCGGATACGCTCCGGCACCGCCTCCCCTTTCTTCCGGATCGCGGAATTCCCCAGCAGTTCCACACTCTTGGCTGCCCGGCCCCCTACGGTGAGATCCTTCGGATTGCCGGTCTGCCGAAGGGCAGGGTTCGTGTCGCGAATCGAACTGATCAGCTGGCGAGTCGCCTCGCCCAGCTCTTTCGCTCCGCTGTCGGGCGTGAAGGCACTGACAATGCTCCCGTAAGCCACGGTTTCGCGATCCGCCCCGCCTTTCGGATACATGGTGAGCGATGAATTCTTCTCCCCTACGATCTCCCAATTCACCGGGTACGAAATGCGAAATGCACCGTGCTCGTACGGCTTGAGGTTCTCGACCGAGAGTTCTTTCGTCGACAAACGTCACAGCGCGACCCCAGGCGCGAAGTCTTTCGGAGACTCCACTTTGCCCGGCGTCATCGTGGACAGCGCGTTCTTGGCCGCCAAAAATTCGGCGCTGTCTTTCTGCTGAAACTTCTTGGCCGGGAAACGTGAAAGTACATTCGCAACGTCACGAGCGCGATTGCCCGGGTCCGGGTGCGATGCCAGGAAACTCGGCTCTCCTCCGCTACCCTGCTGCTCTTTCAATTTCTGAAAGAAGGTCACCATGGCGTGCGGGTCAAATCCGGTGTCGTAGATGATCTGCGCTCCGACCATATCGGCTTCCGTTTCAGCGTCGCGCGAGTATTTCGTGAATACCGAGCCGGCACCGATCGAATGCCCATCTGCGCAAGCGACCCGGCCCATCCGCCGACGCTGGCGCCGAGCACGCCACTAAGAATCGCCAGCGGGATGGCCGCCTTGCTCTGCCGCGAAGCTTGCCGTGTCGAGTGCCGCATGACGACGTGCGACAGCTCATGACCCATCACACCAGCCAACTCGGCTTCGCTGGCCGCGGCAATCGTCCCCGTGTTTACCTAGATCGGACCCCCGGGCAGAGCGAACGCATTGATCTCCTTCTGATTCACAACGCGGAATGTATAGGGAAACTTGTATCCGGGCGCCTTCGCGGCCAGCCGGTTCCCGAGCGCGTTGATGTACTTCGACACCGGATGATCAACCGGCAGCAGCGGCAACTCTTTTTCGATTTCCGGAATCGCCTGCCGCCCGTACTCCACTTCCTGCTCGAGCGAGTAACGATTCCCGCTGCTGGGATTCGTGGTAACCCGACCCTTGTTCGGGTCAACATTGGCGAAGGCGACGAGCGTAGTCAGGATCATTGCGACCGCAACGGCCGATCGCAGTCGCAAACTTTGTTCTGCAAGCTTCATTGCGCTGTAAATCCGGACTTCATCTGCCCGGAACCCGTAGCGCCGGCAGCGTGCCCTGAGCCTGTCGAGGGTCCCGCCGGCAGTCGCGAGAGCTTGCCCTGAGCTTGTGCAGGGCCGTCCTCGCCCTCGCATCCCAAGACCTTCGGCATCCGAGATTCTCACCGCACTACATCCTTAATCGTCATCATCACGCGCTCCGGCAGGAAACACCGTGTGCTTCGCCGCCGGCATTTTCACGCTTCCCTTACGCTCGCGCCACAGAATCGCATTCAGCACCCGGGTATCCACCGCATCCGGTCTTGTGAAATCCATGCGCGACGAGGCTTTCGCCCCTTTCGCTGCCGCTGGATTTACTTTGTAGATAAGCCCGTTGTCGCGGTTCGAAGTGTCCACCTGAAATGGCGCTTGATTCCCGGCACCCGAAAATGAACTAACCATTAAGGGTGCATAACCGTCGTTCACGTTCATCGGAGGCAGGCCGAGAAGTTCCTCCATGCTATGTACGACGCTGGCTGTCGTGAAGAACCCATGCTCGACCCACGGATGATCGCTTGCAACCGGCGCGTATTTGCTAATCACCAGCACCACCGACCGGTGCGCATCGACATGGTCCACGCCATCCTGCGCGTCGTCTTCGAGCACAAAGATGGCCGTATCATCCCAGTACGCACTGTGTGAGACGGCCTCAACAATCCTCCCCACCGCCAGATCGTTGTCGGCGACCGAGGCCGACGGCGTCGCCCTGCCCGCGCGTGTACCGCCCGTATGGTCGTTTGGCAAATGCATAATCACCAGGTTCGGCAGCTGCTCGCCCTTGCCGTCTTTGCGCGCCTGCACAAAATTCTGGAATTCGCTCAGAAACTCATCGGCCCGCAACTGGTCGGGATAATCCACATTGAATGGCGGATAGGCCAGGTCCGTGTGACCCTTGAGCTCTTTCATCGTGGCGATCGTCTTCTTGCTAAGCGGCACCGGCCACGGGAAGGGACTCGCACTGCCTTTCGGATCGCCCAGCGTCGCGGGCAACGGCTCGCCCTGCCGGATGGCGTCATGCTCACACGCCTCGCCCTGTGGCTCTGGATTCCCTTCCTTCGGTGTCGCGTCGGGAGATTTCAGCGGGCAGAAATCGGCTTCGATAAATTCGCCATAGTCCCTGTACGAGATGCCATGGCTCGCAGCATTCACCCATAGATACCCTGTCTGCGGCGAATCAACATTCGGAATGCCCCTGTCCACGGGATACTCCTCCGCCACCGATCCGCTGAAGTCATAGGTGCGCTCGCCCCCGCGATAGGTAATCTGCCAAGTCGCCTCGTTGTAGTCGCTGGTAATCGCGGCCGTCGACCAGTCGTGCCCGTTGCCGGAAACTTCCCCGCTGTCGTAGAAGTTGTCGAAGATTCCAAACTGCCGCGCCAGTTTGTGCTCGTTGGGCGTGATCTCTTTCCCGTACATGGTCAGCGACGTGTCGCCGTTTGCTTCTTTCAGGTCGCCGAAAATCTGATCGTAAGTACGATTCTCCTTGATGATGTAAATCACATGCTTGATGGGATTGACGTTGCCGCCGGCGAACTTGAACGTCCCCGCGTCCGCGTGCAGCCGGTTTCCTTCTTCCACCTGCTTCGTAAACTCCGGCAACTTCTTGCTCGCGACCGCTAGATTCACCCGGCCCAATGACCCGTAAAGCAACGTTGCGATGTAGGGATGCTCGCGCTTCCTCCGTCCGGTCGGGATCACATTCTGTCCATTGTTCGGACCGGTGCTGTGCCCCTTCGCGGTCGCAATCCACAAATCGTCGCCGTGCGTCGCGAGCGCCGTCGGGTACCAATCCGTGGGGATAAAGCCTGCGGCGCTTTGAGGCGCGTCGACCGTTCCCGCCTTATCGTCCAGGCTGAAAACAGCAACGCCATTCAGCATGGCCGTCGCTACCAGCAACTGCTTGCCATCCCGCGAAAACGTGAGCGCGACCGGAGAAGTGCCGCCGTATGCTTGGCCACTAAGCCGTGTGGAAAACCACCGTGTGGGCTTGCCCTCGGCGGTCGAGATCCCAGCCACGCGATCGGCGTTCGAGAGCGTCACATACAACATCTTCTCGTCGGCACTCAACAGCAGCGCAGTGGGATGCGACCCCGGTGCGATCTCCGACTCGGGTTTCGCCAGTGAAATCCGCCGGACCACTTGCCCGCTTGCAAGATCCAACTCCGCGACTTCAGAGGCATTCCAGAGGCTGCACCACGCCCGCCGGCCATCGCGTGCCACTACGACCGTGTAGGGATAATCGGATGGAATCAACCGGTTCGAGCTCAGGTCAAATTGATGAACAATCTGCCCGCTCGCTGCATCGATCAGAATCGCGCTGTCGGAATAGTTGTTTGCGACGAGCAACTGCTCACTCTTGCCGCTCGGCACCACGGCCAATCCTGCCGGATATGAGATCGCCATACCCGCGGTGCCTTGGAATATTCCTCCCGCCACGTATTTTCCAGGTGCGAGCTTCGTGGGTTCGAGCTTGATAAGTCGTTCCGGCGTGACCTTGCCCTGCTGAAAGGAGTAGACGGCAATCGCATTCCCGGTGTCCCCAGCTTTGGCGCCGGTCGGATCGGTAATCGATCCCAACGACGCGTACAGATGCTGGCCGTCTCCGCTGAAGGCAAGTCCAACGAAATAACTCTGGTGAGATTCTTCGGCCAGCCGATCGTCCGGAAAGTCCTTCACTTCCCCGCTGGTGAGATTCGCGACAGAGATCGACTGGCGCCCGCGGCTATCCTGCGTTCCGTACCCCGCGTGCACCATCGCCGCGTAATGTCCATCGGGGCTGAGCGCGATTGTCGCCGGAAAACTGTTGAGGGGCGAGATCCGGCCCGTGTCGGTTGCGAGAGTCTTGCCGTTCGGCAAATTAACTGCCGGCTTCGCCGACTTCTCCTGGCCCAGGAAGGATGCAGTTCCGAACAGCAACAAGCTCACCACCCATACGATTGCCTTACGCACGGTTTCCTCCGCAGAAAACAGAAAGCCGGTCAGTATCTCTGACCGGCTCATAGGTTTGCAATCCGGTGAACCTTCAGTGGGTTTCGCTGGCGGCCCGTTGCGCCGCCTGCTCCTGCCCGTTGGGCTCCTGCGGAGCGTTATGCCGGACGTCGGCCCCCCGCACCCAGAAGATCACATCCTCGGCAATATTGGTCGCGTGATCGGCCACGCGCTCCAGGTTCCGCGCCACCAGCAACGCATCCAGCGCCTGCCGGGTCGTTTCCGGACGCTCGTTCATGGTCTTCACCAGCACGATGAATGCTTCATCGCGCATGCGGTCTACCACGTTATCCATCTCAAGCACGGCCTGTGCCAGTTCTGCCTTGGCTTCGATAAATGATTCCAGCGACCGGCGCACCATCGCGCTCACGGCCGCCGACATCCGGCCGATATCCACCGGAAGATCAACCGCCGGCAGCGCGACCATATCCATCACGCGCTCGGCAATATTGACGGCCTGATCGCCCACGCGCTCCAAGTCTGCATTGATCTTGGTGACGGCCAGAATGAAGCGGAGATCCACCGCCATCGGCTGCTGCATCGCGAGCATGTCGAACGCCAGTTCGTCGATCTCGCGCTCGGAGATGTTGATCTGGGTCTCGCCTTCGAGCACCATCTGGCAGCGCGTGAGGTCGCGGTCCAGATAAGCTTGGCAGGCACGATCCACCGCCTGTTCGGCGAGTCCTCCCATCCGAAGCAGCTTCTGGCGCAATTCGTCGAGGCCCTGCTGAAATCGGCTACGCATTATCCAAACCTGCCTGTGATGTAGTCTTCGGTGCGCTTGTCCGTGGGATTCGTGAAAATCTTCTCCGTCTTGTCGTACTCGATCATTCTCCCCAGAAGAAAGAATCCCGTGTATTCGGCCACGCGCGCCGCTTGCTGCATGTTGTGCGTCACGATCACGATAGTGTACTGTGCTTTCAACTCGAAAATGAGTTCCTCGATCTTGCCGGTCGAGATGGGATCGAGCGCCGAGCAGGGCTCATCCATCAGCAACACTTCCGGTTCAACCGCCAGCGCGCGCGCAATGCACAGCCGCTGCTGTTGTCCGCCGGAAAGGCTGGCCCCGGATTTCTTGTGTATGAAGTCTTTCACTTCTTCCCACAAAGCGGACGACACAAGCGACTTCTCGACCACGTCGTCGAGATGCTTCTTGTCGCGATAGCCGTTAAGCTTAAGCCCAGCTGCAACGTTTTCGTAAATCGACATCGTGGGGAATGGATTCGGCTTCTGGAACACCATGCCGATGCGGCGACGCAGTTTCGTCGCCGAGGTGCCTTCGTAGGCGTCGTACTCACCGATCTTCACCTTGCCTTCGACGCGCGCCTCGGGGCTGGTCTCGTGCATGCGATTCAAGCAGCGGATGAAGGTCGACTTGCCGCAGCCTGATGGTCCAATCAAGGCCGTCGCGTGATTGGCTTCCACGTTCAGGTTGATATCGTGCAATGCCTGGGTCTTTCCGTACCAGGCATTCAGTTTCTCGACCTGGATTCCGACTCCCATGCTTTAGGCCACTCCTCCGAGGGTTCCACGCCGCACAACGAAACGCACCGCCGCCACCGCTGACACGATGAGAATGATCAACACCAGCGCGCCGGCCCACGCTTGCCGGTGCCAGTCGTCGTAAGGAGAAATTGCATACGTGAAAATCTGCAACGGCAGAGCGGCAGTCGGCTGATCAAGCCTCCAGTTCCAGAACTGATTACCGAACGCCGTGAACAGCAGCGGAGCAGTTTCCCCGGCCACGCGCGCGAACGCCAGCATGACCCCAGTGATGATGCCTGAAGTCGCAGTGCGCAGCGTAATCGAGAGCGTCGTTCGCCAGCGCGGGACGCCCAATCCGTAGGCTGCTTCGCGCAGCACGTTGGGCACCAGCAGCAGCATTTCTTCCGTGGTGCGCGTGATGGTCGGAACCATCATGATGGCCAACGCAACCCCGCCGGCGAGCGCGGAGAAGTGTTTCTGCCGCAACACCACGAGCGCGTAGGCCACGATGCCGATCACGATGGAAGGCACGCCGTTCAACACGTCGGAGACAAACCGCACGAGATCGCCGAAGCGATTCCGTCCAAACTCCGCGAGATAGATGCCCGCTCCGATTCCCAGAGGCACGCCCATCAGACTTCCAATGGAGAGAATCAGCACGGATCCGGCGATGGCGTTAGCCATGCCGCCGCCCAATTCTCCGGGCGGCTTCGGCGTCTGCGTAAGGAACGCCCAGTTCACTGACCCAACTCCCTTATAAACCAGGTAACCGAAGATCGCCACCAGCGGCGTCAGCACAATAATGACAGTCGACACTGCAAAGACCGTCGCCATCGCATCGGTGAATCTTCGCCACAAACTGATCTCGAGTTTAGGAGTCGACGCGCGGGTATCAGGCACGAGCCCTCGCAGGCTGGCCGCGCGTCACGCTCCAGACCATGAACCGGGCCAGGGCGTTGACGATGATGGTCACCAGGAACAGGGCCAGTCCGATCTCGATCAGTGCGGAGAGGTAAAGATTCCCAGCGGCTTCGCTGAATTCGTTGGCCAGCACGCTGGCCATGGTGTATCCGGGAGCAAACAACGACTTCGCAATCTCCGGGCGGTTGCCGATCACCATCGTGACCGCCATGGTTTCTCCCAGCGCGCGGCCCAGACCGAGAATCACTCCGCCCACAATGCCGGCGCGCGCGTTGCGCAGCACGCCAATGCGAATCATCTCCCACCGAGTCGCTCCCAAAGCAAGCACCGCTTCGCGCTGATGCTGCGGCACCACCTGCAACACCTCGCGCGTGATCGACGAGATGATCGGGATAATCATGATCGCCAGGATGATTCCGGCACCCAGCATTCCGATCCCATAAGGCGCGCCTTCGAAGAATCCGGTCCAGCCCAGCGTTTTCGCAAGAAATGGTTCGACGTAGTTTCGCAGGATAGGCACGAGCACGAAGATCGCCCAAAGTCCGTAAATCACGCTTGGAATCGCAGCCAGTAGCTCGGTCGTGAACGAGAGCGGCCCACGCAGCCACTTCGGGCACATCTCGGTCGTGAACACTCCGACACCCACAGCAAGCGGCACGGCGATGATCAGCGACAGCAGCGAGGAAACTAGCGTCCCGTAGACGAATGGCAAAGCGCCGTACTGATCGTTGACCGGGTCCCAATCCTGTCCCCAGAAAAACTTCCATCCGAAAGCATGCCAGGAGAGCTGCGACCGGCTGACCAGTTGCCACACGATCAGCGCCAGGATCAACAATACGACTAGCGCACAACCCAGAATTGCCCAACTGAAGACGCGGTCGGCTAGCACTCCGTCGGAGGAGTTCAGCAGCGGGTTCTTGCGCGTCTTCGCGTGAGTTCCAGCCACTGGCCGAGGCCCCGCGGTCTGGGGGCGAAACAGGGCGTGATTCGCCATGGCTGCACGCTAACAGAAACGTGTTACAGGAGTGTTAAAAGTGCTTTTCCATCTGCAACTTGGCAACTTGGCGACTTTTCGGGCTTTGTCGACCGCGCAAAGATCGGTTCGACAGCAGATGTCCCGAAAACTGTCGATCCGTTAGAATCATGGACCGCAACTAAACCCCATGCCCGTTTTCGCCGCGGTTGATATCGGTTCGAACTCGGTTCGCCTCAAGATCGCCCGCCTGCGCGGCCGCAAACTCCACGCCATTCACGAAGACCGCGAAGTCACGCGGCTGGGCGAAGGCGTGTTCCGCTCAAATTTCCTGTCGCCTGAGTCCATGGCGGAGACCGTCAAGGTTCTCCGTCGCTTTCATCGCAGCGCGCAGCGCCTTGGAACGGATTCCGTCCGCGTGGTCGCTACCAGCGCCCTGCGCGACGCGCGCAACTCGCAAGCCTTCCTGGAATGGGTGCGATCCGCGACGGGATGGGCGGTGGACATCATCTCCGGCCTCGAAGAGGGTCGCCTCATTCATCTGGGATTAGTCGCGAATTTACGGATCAGCACCTCGACCGTGCTGATGATTGATCTCGGCGGCGGCAGCTGCGAACTCACCGTTTCTCGGCGCGGACACATCCATGACACAGTGAGCCTGCCGCTCGGCGCGGTCCGATTGACGAACGAATTCCTCAGCCACGATCCGCCGCGCAAGGGCGAACTGCAACGCATGCGGAGTTTCATTGCACGGGAAGTCGGACGAGTTTCGGCAAAAATTGTCGCATCGCGGGTCAACGCAGCCATTGCGACTTCGGGAACCGCAGCCGCACTGGCGGCCGCCGCCAGTCACTTGATTCGCTCTTCTGGAAAGAGCCGCACCCCGTTCGTCACCCGGGTAGAGATGAAGCGCATCGCAAAGCTCATCAGCCGCCTTCCCCTTGAGGAGCGCAAAAAAATCGTAGGGATCGGTCCGCGACGGGCCGAAATCATTGTCGCCGGCGCGATGGTGTACCGCGAGCTTGTGGAGCGCTGCCAGCTCCGTTCCTTCCGCTACTCCCCGCTAGGTCTGCGCGATGGCCTGCTCGCACAAATGGCCGCCGAATACGATCGCAGCACGCGCTCCGGGCGCCAGATCGAGTCCGAACGCTGGGATTCTCTGCAGCAGGCCGTACATCATTACCGTGTCGACATGGGACACGCCCTGCAGGTGCGCGACTCGGCGATGGAGTTATTCTCTGCCCTGAAATCGCTGCATCATCTTCCCCCCGAATACCGCGAGTGGCTCTCCGCAGCCGCCATGCTCTACGAAGTCGGCGACTACGTGAACCGCAACGGACGCCACCGGCACGCACACTACATCATTTCCAATTCCGAGATTCTCGGGTATACACCGGAACAGCGCCGCATCATCGCCGCCATCGCGCGCTACCTTGGAAAGTCGCGTCCCACCCCGACTGACGGCAATCTCAAGGGACTGCAACCGCTCGATCAGGAGCACATTACGAAAGCGTCTATGCTGCTGCGGCTCGCGCGCTCCATGAATCTGGGACGCAGCCGTTCTGTGCAAAAGGCGCGGGTAACGATTCGCAATGGCGCGGTGAAGATGACACTGCTGTCCAAACGCAGAGTGGGATTGGATCTGGAGCTTTGGGCGATCGAAAAAGATCGGGACTACTTCCGGGAACTTTTTGGGCGAGAGCTTTCAGCGGCGGCAGCATAGAGAGAGCGCAGAACTTTCGGCGTCAGACACCACGAAAGCGATCCCGCGCTGCGACGAAGTTCGACTTTGGCGACCGCCCCCTTTCTCAACTCCACCGCCGCTTCGCATCCAGTCGGACTGACGATCCGGCCGAGGAACTCACTCAGGTTCGGATTGTGCCCAACCACCATGATGGCTTCATGCCGCGCATATTTATCCAGAAGCTTGCGGAAGTCGGCGAACGTTCCCTGCGGGCGCAGTGCTGGTTCGATCTGCAGCTTGCCCTCGAATTCCATCTCGTTCCCTACCAGCGACGCGGTCTGGGTTGAACGTTTCAGTGGACTCGAAATGATGGCATCCACCTGCACGTCGAGCGCAGCCAACGCGCGGCCTACATAGCCGCACTGCTCGATGCCTTCCTTATCGAGACCTCGCTTCTCGTCCTTCTTCGGCGATGCCATCCGCTCGCCGGCGTTTGCGTGCCGCAGGAAATAGACAATCATTCAGTTTTAAAGATCCTTTCCAACTGTTCTTCTGCGCCGCGCGCGCGACGGGCTTGCGGGAATTGCCTGCAAAGGCTGTTTTCCTTCCGCCAGCGCGATGAAGAACTCCTGGGAGTTAAAGGCGGACGCTCCGGAAGGCGCTCTAACCCCGCGCTTGCCTGGCGTCTGCCACACGCGATGGTAAGAGCCATCTTTCGCCAAGATGCGCGTCTTCACGTTGTCGGCCAGGTAGCCTTCCAGAATTTCCTGCCGTACGCGCTCCACCGCCATGGGATCCTTCAGCGGTGTCAGCACCTCGACACGTTCGTACAGATTGCGTGGCATCCAGTCGGCGCTCCCGATGTAGACCTCTTCCTCGCCGCCGTTGGAGAAGTAGTAGATGCGGCTGTGCTCGAGGAATCGCCCCACAATACTGCGCACCTTGATGCGGTCGCTGACCCCCCGCACACCCGGTCGCAGCGCGCAGATCCCGCGCACCAGCAGATCGATCTCGACTCCGGCCTGCGACGCCTGGTACAGGGCCAGGATCACTTTCTTGTCCAGCAGCGCATTCATTTTGGCGATAATGCGTGCCGGCCGGCCTAGCCGCGCATGCTCCGCCTCGCGCGCAATCAGTTCCATCAGCTTCTCGGCAAGATCCAGCGGGGCCACCAGCAGCGGCTCGTAGCTGGGAGTCTCGGCGTACGCCGTGAGAAAGCTGAACACATCATGCACCGCTCCGGTTACGCTTGGGTCGGCCGTAAGCAGGCTCAGGTCGGTGTAAATGCGCGCCGTGGTCGCGTTGTAGTTTCCCGTGCCAATGTGCGCGTAGCGCCGGGTCACGCCATCCGGGTCGCGCCGCGCCAGCAGCGAGAGCTTACAGTGCGTCTTCAGCCCGACCAGGCCGTGGAAAACTTGCACGCCTGCGTCTTCCAGATCGCGCGCCCAGCGGATATTCGACGCCTCGTCGAAGCGCGCCTTCAACTCGACCACCGCTGTAACTTCCTTCTTCGCCGCGGCCGCGATCAAAGCTGGAACAATCAGGGAGTGCTCGTTGGTCCGGTACAACGTCTGCTTGATGGAAAGCACGCGATCGTCTTCCGACGCCGATTCGATAAACGAAATCACCGCATCGTACGAATCGAAGGGATGATGCAGCAGAACATCATGCCGCCTGAGTTCTTCGAACAAGTCCTGCGATTTCGCGGTAAGCCGCAGCTCGCGCGGGACGAAAGTCTTAAACTTCAGCTCGGGGTGTTTGGTCTGCTCGTAAACGTTGAACAGCCGCGACAGATTGACCGGCCCGTTCACCGAAAACACCTGCCACGGATCCAGTTCGAACACGCCGCGCAGGCGCTCGATGATCTCCGGATCGGCATCGGCTTCGATCTCCATCCGCACGGCATCGCCCTTGCGCCGGTTGTGGAGTTCCGCGCGCACCGATTCGAGCAAACTGCGCGCCTCTTCCTCAGCTAAATACAGATTGCTGTTGCGCGTCACGCGAAACGCTGCCGACGACACGATGTCATACCCGTGATACATGCGCGCGGCATGAAATGCGACCAAGTCTGCCAGGAAAATAAAATCGACCGTATCTTCCGAGGGCAGCCGGATCAGGCGCGGCAAAGCCCGTGGCACGGTCACCACACCCGTGTAAGTCATCGCCGAACGCCGGCGCCGCCGCAACAGGAACGCCACGCACAATGCCTTGTTGATGACTCGCGGAAAGGGATGCGCGGGATCGACCGTAACCGGCGTCAGCAGCGGATCAAGTTCACGCTCGCAGTATTCCTCGACAAACGATTTGGCCGCGGAATCCAGCTCATGCAAACCCAGAACGCGAATCCCGTGCTCGGCCAGGCGCGGCCGCAAGTGCCCGTTCCAGCAGTCGTATTGCTCATCGACGAAATCGTGCGTCTCGCGGCTGATGCGGTCCCGCTCTTCGATCAGTGTCAACCCGTCCGCCGCGCCTTCGTTGTATCCGTCTTCAATCTGCTGCACGAGCGAAGCCACGCGCACTTCGAAGAACTCGTCGAGATTGCTCGCCGAGATCGATAGAAACTTCAGCCGCTCGAGCAAGGGATTGTTCTGATCCGAAGCTTCTTCCAGGACGCGCCGGTCGAAGGCGAGCCACGACAGCTCCCGGTTGATGAAGTTCGTGGGGCTGTCGAGTACGGTGCGCGCCATGGCTAGTGAGAATTTCGTTCCGCGTGCAAGGGAGATTTATTGAGGACAAGGAACTTCACTTCCGATCCGTCCTCACGTTTCACGTACATGAAGTGCTTGTCGAGGCGCAGCGCGATGTCCTGTTCCGCTTTCCAGAAACTCGGGAGCATCTCGTGCGAGTTGCGCGGCAGAAACTCACCCTCGTAGCGCGTGCCATGCAGATCGACTGCCAGCGTGTAGTAGGGTTCTTCCGTCATGATAGCCGTATTCACAACGTACAGCTGAACCCGGTCGCGCTCCAGTTGGCGGATTTCGAGAATCCTCCCGGAGACGTATTCCCGCTGCACGCCATAGGCGGCAGAAAGCGCTGCCAGCAGGAGAAAGCACGAAATCGCGGTTCGGCGCAGCATCTCGAACCTTCAGTATAAAACAGCCGCTGCAGTTCGCGCTTTTGCACAGCAAGAAACGCTCGTGAGATGAGCTCGCGGAAAACTCTGGTTCGAACCAGTTTCGAAAGGCACGACTGTCGAGGCTGCCGAAAAAGCCCGCTGGCAGGCAAGAACGGGTAGGGCACGAGTTTAGAGGCTACGAAAAAACTTCGCTTCGAGGAGGTTTTGGGAAGGGCACAACTTCAGTTGTGCCGCTAAGCCCCTAAGCTTGGGCGCGCTCTTGAGCGCCTGAGGCCTACGATTTCGGATCTTAGCGACTATTTCCTCCTCTCTTCCCCCTACCGAAGCGAGCGGGTACGCAGGTTAGAGTGCGATCCCGACTCCGCAAACGGCAGGACCTACCCAAATCGCAACCTCTGCAAATGAGCGGGTCCCCGAACGCGTCTAGAAGGTGTAAATCAGATCAAACTGCAGCCGGTTCAACCAGGGTTCAACTTGTCCCGGCTTTACTCCTGCCGGCAGAGTAGCGTTCAAAAGGTTGCTGTTGAGCGTCCGCCCGTGCCACCACGTGAATCCCGCCACCGTGTTCTGCCGTATCTTCCACAGCGCGTAAATCCGATGCTGCAGGATGTTGGTGGGCGCCCGCTGATCGCTTTCCGCAAACGTTGCGATCACCGCGTCCTGTTCCTGCCGCAGCCACGCATAACCGAATTGCAGGTCGCCCCGGTTTTTCTGTTGTCCCACGCTGGCATCAATCAAGTAGACATGCGATTGCTTGCCCAGACTGGTGTTTACTGCCGGCCGGCTGGTCGTGCAGGTCACCACCAGCGTGACCGGATCCTGTGTGCAACCGCTCCGCGCGGAATTGTCGAACGGATGGTCCGACGCATTGAGGTTATTCTCATATTCCAGGATCAGGTTGATGGGAAACTTCGCCGCCGGCGTCTTGATCTGGTTGTTCAGAATGAAATCGGCGTACAGGAAGTTGGATAGGAAGTGCCACACCGGCGCGTTCGGCTTGCTCAAGTCGACCCACGTGGAGTTGGTCATGCCGTTAGCCGCGGCTACGCAACCGTTCGCGCCCGGTACATTGATCGGAACGGTTGGCAGGCTTCCTCCCGCTCCCGTCACCGCCGGATTCGAGCACCCCGGACCTTCACCGGGCACCGGGATCGGCCCGGTATTTCCTCCGGGCAGCGTGGTCGTAGGATTTCCGTTTAGCCCGGCCGTCGTGGCCTGCACGGCGAATGCACTGGAGTTCAAGATGGCATCCTGATAGCGCCAGTTTTGGAGCAGGAACGAAGGTGTCGCCGACCATGGCCCCACACTCAGCCGCGCAGAGACCTGCCCGCCCACCGCGAATGAGTCGTGCCCCTTGTACACACCGCCCGTTCCCGAGGCCTCGTTGTAGAGTAACTGCATCGACTGGAATGTGACGTTCTGCACGCCCGGCACCCGATGAGTATCGAAAGAGAGCTTCTCGCTGAAGCCTTCCGGATTCAAGTCAGGATCGCCGGTCACCGACGTGCGCTGCCATTGATACGCGAACTTGCCCGCCGTTAATGACAGCCAGCGATTGGCGACCGGGTTGTACGTGATGTAGGCGCGATCCAAGCCCATGGTCTTGCGATCGAAATTGTTGGTGAACGTTTCGTTGGTGGTGGTCGGATCTCCCAGCGAACCAGTCGCCAGGGCGACCGCTCCGTAGAAGTCTTCATTGAGCCTGCCGTCGAAGCCGAAGCGCACGCGCACCCGCACCCGGTTGCGGTCGGCGACTCCCTGCTGTATGAAACTCTCGCCACGAACCCGAACGTCCCCCGCCCAACGGAAGCGCCCGAGTGTGCCTTCCAGCAACGAGACGCGCTTCTGCTCATCCTGCACGTTGACGAGTTCATTCTGAACGGTGGTCTTCACATCCGTCAGATCTGAACTGAGCTTGGCGACCGCGTCCTTGTCGGCGCTCGCGGCTTGGGCGGCCGCCACTTTTAGCTGCGCGTCGCTGGCTGCCATCCGTGCCTGATCAGCGGTCTGCTGCGCCGCCTGCACGGCCGGTTCTCGTTGCGCCAGCGTCTGCTGCAATTGCTGAATTTGCTGTTGTTGGGCGGCGAGGGCGTCTTTCAATGCCTGCACATCGGCGGCCGTTACCCGGGGCTCGGCTGCTTTTGGCGGGGTACGCTTGGACCGGGGCCTGGCTGCGCTTTGCGCAAGTCCGGGCACGCTCAGGAAGGAAATCATCGTCCATGCAACTACGGCTTTCATTTTCATCGTCGTCCTCAGAGAAGCAATTTCAGGGTGCAGCGCTGGCGGCCAGGCCTCAGCATAAGCATGTATGTCTATTACATTAGTAGACTATCAGCACTCCGCTTGCCAAGTCCATCCATCGGACTCGCTTCCTATCTATCGTCATTTCAGCGAGGATTTGTGAGACCGGAAGAGTATCAGGCGTTTGCGACTGCAGACTTTTGCAGCCCAAAAAGGACCGGACCCGTCACGCGGGTCCGGTCCTCTCCTCAAGCTTGTGAAAGCAGCGAGTGTTTAGCGTACTTGTTTGATTTCCGCCTTCACCTTCTCAGCGACATTGGTGGGCAGCGGCGCGTAGGTAAGCGCCGCCGTCATCTTCTGGCCGTCATCGACCATCCAGTTCAGGAAGTCGGCGATAATTTTGCCCCGCGCGGCGTCCTTCGACTGTGACGGAATCAGCAGCCACGTGAAGCTCGAGATCGGGTATGCATCCTTACCGGGCGCGTTGGTGATCGAGACGCGGAAGTCCGCGGGCATCGTTTTCACCGATCCAGCTGCCGCCGTAACGCTTTCCAGCGAGGCCTTCACGAACGCTCCCGACGCATTCTTCACGCTGCCGTACGGAATCTTGTTCTGCACGGCGTAAATCAACTCAACGTAGCCAATCGCCCCCTGCATCTGTCGCACGACTCCGGCCACACCTTCATTGCCCTTGCCGCCCAGACCGACCGGCCACTTAATCGACGTTCCCTTCCCGGGTCCGCCGGACCATTCCGAGCTGATCTTCGAAAGGTAATCGGTAAAAATGTAAGTGGTTCCGCTGCCGTCGGAGCGGTGCACAACAATGATCGGCTGATCGGGAAATTTGAGGCCCTGATTCGCCGCGGCGATGGCTTTGTCATTCCAGTTCGTAATCTTGCCCAGAAAAATTCCAGCCAGAACTTCCGGAGTGAACTTTACTTCCTCAGTGACGCCGGGCACGTTGTAGGCGGGCACGACCGCGCCCAGCACAGTGGGCACATGCAGGATCTTTACTTTTGATTGCGACAGCTGCTCGTCGGTCATGGGGCCATCGCTTGCGCCAAAATCCACCGTACCGGCCAGCACCTGGCGGATTCCGCCACCGCTGCCGATCGACTGGTAGTTGATCTGAATATCCGGATGCGCGTTGTGATATTCGTTGAACCACTTGGAATACATCGGATAAGGAAACGTGGCACCGGCTCCGTTCAATGTCGTTTGGGCCAGAGCGGGGACCGCCAGAGCTGAGCAGAGTACAAGCACCGCGATTCGACGCATCACTCGATCGTCCTCCTGTGGGTGAGTTTCCCCTTGGTTCTATCCACGCGGTGTTACAGTACTGTTACAAATTGGTGAATTTCTCGTGAAACACAGGGTGTTTTATCGCGCGCCCGTCGAGGCGTCTGGCAAACTCCTGTGCGGAGCTCGCTGAACTTGCCCGACTCGCATGATCGGTTTGCACCGGGGTGGCCCGGAATCTCGCCGCGCTGGACTTCGAGTGCCAAGTCCGGTATCGGCACCGCACTCAATCCACATTCGCGCGTCTGGTACACATTCAGTCACGGAATCCTGAACGAGGTCTACTTCCCCCGGGTTGATCAGGCATGCACGCGCGATCTCGGCCTGGTCATCACCGACGGCCACAGTTACTTCTCTGAAGAGAAGCGCCACTGCACTTTTGAAAATGCCCCCATCGAGCCGGGCATCCCTGCCTACGAAGTCACCAACACCAGCCTCGACGGGCGCTACCGGATCCGCAAAGAAATCTTTAGCGACCCCCACCGCAACGTCGTTATCCAGCGCATCAAGTTCGAGCCGCGACAGGGCAAACTAGCCGACTATCGTTGCTACGCGCTGCTCGCTCCGCACATCGCGAATTGGGGCTTTGGCAATACTGGCTGGACGGGCGACTACAAGGGTCATTCCATGCTCTTCGCCCGCCGCGACCACGTCACACTGGGCTTCGCTTGTTCGCATCCCTGGCTGGCGCGGTCCGTCGGCTTTGTCGGATACTCCGACGGCTGGCAGGACCTCTCGGAACATTTCCGGCTCGCCTGGAATTACGATCGGGCCGAAAACGGAAACCTAGCGCTTACCGGAGAAGTTGATCTCGCCGCCTGCAATGGTGAGTTCGTTCTTGCCCTCGGATTCGGTCGCAACTGCTGGGAAGCGGGACAGCAAGTCTTGTCTTCCCTGCTCGAGGATACCGATGAGATTCGCGAACGCTTCGTGCGCCAGTGGCGCAACTGGCACGATAGCATTCTTCCGCTGGACCAACCTAAACGGGATCTTGATCTCTACCGCACCAGCATGGCTGTGCTGCGCACGCACGAATCCAAGGACTTTGTGGGCGGCATCATCGCCAGCCTTTCCATACCCTGGGGCTTCAACAAGGGGGATGAAGATCTTGGCGGCTATCACCTGGTGTGGCCCCGTGATCTGGTTGAGACAGCCGGTGCGCTGGTCGCGGGCAAAGCCACCGTCGACGCGCTGCGAGTGCTGCGCTACCTCGAATCGACCCAGGAAGCCGACGGGCACTGGGCGCAGAACCTCTGGCTCGACGGCCGTCCTTATTGGGGCGGCATCCAGATGGATGAAACCGCCTTCCCCATCCTGCTACTCGATTTGCTGCGCCGAGAAGACGGCGACTTGTTGGGCGATCTTCGCCGCTGGTGGCCCATGGTGCGCAACGCCGCCAGCTTCATCGTGCGCAATGGCCCTGTCACGCAACAGGATCGCTGGGAGGAAGACGGCGGCTATTCTCCGTTCACACTCTCGGTTGAGATCGCAGCACTTCTTGCTGCCGCTGACGTTGCCGACCTGCTCGGCGAAAAAGTTCCAGCAGAATATCTTCGCGACACCGCCGACACCTGGAACGACAACATCGAGCGCTGGACTTACACGATCGACGGCGATCTTGCCCGGCAGGTGGGTGTGGAAGGCTACTACGTCCGTATCGCGCCCGACTCCGACGGCGCAGCCTCGCCGCTGCAGGGCTTTGTGCCCATCAAGAATCGTCCTCCAGACCAAAGTTCCGTGCGCGCCAGCGCCGTCATCAGTCCTGACTCGCTGGCTCTTGTGCGTTTCGGACTGCGCGCGCACGACGATCCGCGCATTCTCAACACCATCAAAGTGGTCGACGCGCTGCTCCGCGCCAAGCTTCCGCAAGGACCCTGCTGGTACCGTTACAACGGCGACGGCTACGGCGAGCATGACGATGGCAGCCCATTCGATGGCACCGGCGTCGGCCGCCCCTGGCCACTGCTCGCCGGGGAGCGTGCCCACTACGAGATTTGCGCGGGTCGCCCCGAAATCGCTGATGCGCTGTTGCGAGTGATGGAAGCCTCGACCGCCGGCGCCAGCCGCCTGATCCCTGAACAGGTCTGGGACGCTCCCGACATTCCCGAACTCGAACTCTTCCGCGGAAAGCCCACTGGCTCCGCGTGTCCGCTGGTGTGGGCGCATTCCGAGTACATCAAGCTGCGGAGGTCGATGCGCGACGGCCGCGTATTCGATCAACCCCCGCAGACCGTGCAACGCTACATCGTCGAAAAGCGCCATTGCCGATATTTTTTCTGGATCTTCAACAACAAGGCACGCACCATGCCATGCGGCAAAACGCTCCGCATCGCGCTGCTGTCGTCCGCGAACATTCACTGGAGCATGGACAACTGGAAGACGTCTCTCGACACGCACACCCGCGACACCGGCCTGGGCGTGCACGTAGTAGATTTACCCACCGACAAGATTCCCGTATCTCACGAGATCGTCTTCACGTTCCTTTGGGATCAGGAAAATCGCTGGGAAGGCGTGAACTATACGGTGGTGACGGAGTGAAGGCTGGAACACGCGCAGATTGAGACGATGGAGCGACGGGCGTCCCCGCCCGTCGGCATGGCGAAGCCACGCTGTTCTGTAATCGCTATCGAGTAAAAGAAAACGAAACGGGTGTGGCCAATGGAGTAGCGCGCTGCGCGCGCCCGACGGGCGAGGACGCCCGTCGCTCCACTCCTACCCCGTGTACTCCAACTCCACCACCGTGCAGTCATCGCCGAGCGGCGCGCCCGCACAAAATGTAGACACCGACGCAAAAATATCTTCCAGCGTGGGACTCTTCGCGGCAATTTCCTCCAGCCGCTCGTTGTCGTAAAACTCTCCGGCGGCATTCTCTGCTTCAGTCACACCATCGGTCACCAGGATGAACCGATCCCCTGGTTTCATCTGCACGCAATCCCCTTCATAGGTCGCATCCGCCAGAAGACCCACCGGCAGATTCCCATGCTGCGGGCGAATAACGGAGCCCTGCGAAACCAGGAGCGGCGGAACATGTCCGCAATTCACATACTCCAGTTCCCCATCCTTCCGAATACGGGTGATGATGACCGTCGCGTATTTCTCGCCCAGGTGCTTTTGCGTGAAGAAGCGGTTGACCGACGCCATGATGTCGGTCAACTTCATGCGCGCAATCAGGTGGGCGTACACCATTCCCTGCAACGTCGAAGCCAGCACAGCCGCCGACACTCCCTTGCCGCTGACGTCCGCAAGCACCACCGCCAGCCCGTCTTCCGTGTGCACGACGTCGAAGAAATCCCCACCAATCTCTTTGCAGGAAAGATTCCGGCCCCGCATCTTGGCAAACGGCACTTCCGGAATCGTAACCGCCATGAGTCTTTGCTGAATCGACGCAGCAATCGAAAGCTCCTGCTGATACCGGCGCGAGGCCTCCTCTGCCTGCACCAGGCGTGCATTTTCGATCAGCGACGCCGTGTCCGTAGCAATTACGCGCAGAATGTCATGGCTCACGCTCGAGATATCGCGCGAAGCAAAGCGCGAATCGAGATACAGCGCACCCATCACCTCGGCCTCGGCGGGATTGTTCGCGTCCCGAAAGGTCTGCACCTGTGGCTTGCGCAGCGGCAGGCAGATCACGGTTCGCAGATCGTAGGCCACGATGCTCTGCCGCACAGCCAGATCAAGGGACTGGCTGGTGTCGGTAAACAGGAATTCAGAATTCGACTTCATCGCCTCGTCCAAAATCGAGTGCGAGATCGTCTTGTCGTCCAGCAGCGCTTCGCCTTTGGAATTCCGTCCTGCGGCCAGGCGTAAGTTCCCTTCCTCATCCTTGAGGAAAACATATCCCCGCTCCGCGCGCGTGAGCTTCAGCGTCGTGTCCACCAGCGTGACCAGGATCTCGTCCAGCACCCCCACCGTGTTCAACTTGCGCGCCGCCTCCAGAAATAGCGTCAGTTTCTCGAGGTCCGTCGTGTCGGTGGAGATCTGAATCCCGGAAATTTGGCTGAGGAACTCGCGCGCCGTATTCGAGGCCGCGTGTTGCGGGCTGAAGATCACATACGCCACGTCGCGCACGCCGAATTCCACGCGATCATTACGTTGCAACCGCTGCCGCTGTACGCGCTCCCCGTTTACGTACGTTCCGTGCTTGCTGCCCTGGTCGACAACAAAAAAGTCCCCGTTCTCAGCCACAATGAGAGCATGGTCCCGCGACACGCGCGGATCGGGAATGACGAGATCCTTATCGACTTTGCGCCCCACGGAAAACGGCGTCCGGTTCATGACGATCGAGCGCTGCTCGTTGCCCTGAACGTAGATCAGCGAGGGAAATACCCCGGAGCCGGGGTCCGACGTGATGCCGGAAATGGGTTGAAACGCCATAAGGCGAAGTTCGCCGCTCTCTTCTTGAGTAAAGATAATGACAGGAATGAGGCCCAGCGGAAAGGGGCTGAATCCGCCTTTCAACCGCGAACCATCCGGCCCGGGGAGCGGCCGCAGCGCAAGTCACTGCTGAAAATCGATCACCGGCTCAGGAGCGGCTTCCCTTGAACGCCGCAATCGCCTCCTGCTCGGTGTCATACACTTCAAACACTGTCGCCAGTTTGGTGATGGCCAGCACGTCGCGCAACCTTTGCCCGAGACCAGTCAGCTTGATGTCCGCGCCCTGCGCCCGCGCCGACGAATACACTCCCACCAGTGTGCCCAGTCCTCCGCTATCGATGTAGCTAACGCCACTCAGGTTCAGCACGATGCGCTTGGTCGTCTCCAGCAGTTTCTTGAGACTCTCGCGCAGGCCGCTGGCTTCCTCCCCGAACACAATCCGTCCGGAGCAGGCTACGATCGTCACGCCATCTGCCAGCAGCGTATCCATCTTTAATGTCATTCCTGCCTCCCCACCCTCGAATCGCCAAAATTGCCTGAGAAGCCTACCGCTTGCGACCCTTTCAATGCAAGCTAGCTGGCACATTGCAGCATGCCCGACAACCAATCTGACTTCAGGCCACCATTCCTGTGGGCTGCTCAGGCTCAAGCACCGGAACCTTGCTCTCCTGCCAGGTCCAAATCATCAGAATGCTCAGGGGAATCAGGCACACGATCGGCAACGGAATCTTCGCGCTGGTGTAAAGCGGAAGCCACCAATACTGCTGCACTGTCTCGGGAGAAAGAAAAATCGACGCAACATTCAATCCGATCGCCGCCACCCAAGGCCATGCCACCACTGCAGCCGTCAGCACGCACCCTGCACGCGCGTACATATCACGCTCCCAGAGCCGCGACCAGTTCTCGCCCAACAGCAGCAGCGACGGCAGCACCAGGATGTAGTTGTAGGGCGCGAACATCGGAATGATGATCACCGTGACGGCCAGCACCAGCGCCCCCAACAAAGAAAATATCCGCGATCCGGCCCGCTCCTTGCGCAGCCGCCAACCGACACCGGCCACACCCGCAACCAGGATCACCGTCAGAATCCGCCCCCACCTCATCGTGAGCAACACGTCCAGCATCGACATGCTGCCGGCGTACTTTTGATAGTCGTGCGCGGCCGATAGAAATTCACCGAACCATCCCGGCAGCAGGATCTCCCCGCCACCGAATAAGCACGCGAAGGTAAGCCCCAATCCCCACACGAATCGCTGTCGCCGCCGCCAGTCGCTCATTGCCCACAGCAGTAGACACGCTGTGATGGGCACAACCAGTTGCGGCTTGATCGAAGCAATCGCCAACAATACGCCGGCCGAGAACAGATGCCCGCTCACTAGCAACGCCATGGCCGCCGAGATCACCCCTGCAACGATCAGTGTCAGTTGCTGAAGCTTGAGCGCCTGCAGGACGGGGAAACTCCCGAATGTCAGGGCAATGACGCTAGCCACGAGAATCGGCTGCGCACGCCAGCCCAAGGCGCGAAACCACAGTGGCACACTAGCGGCGGTCACAATTACCAGGAGCCATTGAAAAATGACACTCACCGCAGCAAACGGGAGACCAATCATCGGCGCCAGCAGGAACGCCACATACACGGGATACGCGAATCCCTGTTGATCTTTCGGATCGCCCGGACGCTTCGCGTCCAGTTCACGGCCATAGTATCCGGCCTGAATTTCACGCGTGATCTCGCGGCTGTAAGGATTCCGTCCATGCAGCAACAACTCGCGCGCTCCCAGCCAGCGCGGATAGAGATCCGACAAATTTCCGCGCGGCCGCCCGTGGGCAACTGCATCGGCACGTTGATAGGGCACGAGAATGCGGCTCACGTAAAACCACATGCCCGCGGCGCAAACCAGCGCAAGCACCAACCCAAGTTTTGGATTTCTCAGCAACTGTCTCAGTTCCCTGTCGGAATCGGGGCATAATGTTACCTCACGAACATCTTGGCTGCCCGCAAGGGATCACCACACCCATTGGCGTCTCTGCCAAGTTCTCCGTCGCGCTTATGAAATACTCGGACCGGAGGCGCTGGGACTTCGATGAAGCCCGTCAACGACTTCACCTTTTACTGGTACGCTGCGCAGCAGTTCGTCAGCGGCCACAACCCTTACATTCGCATGCCCGGTCGCGAGTATGTGATTTTAAATCCGCCATGGGCTTTAACTGTTCTATTTCCTCTTGGATTCCTGTCGCTGGCCGTGGCTCAGGTTGTTTGGTTGTTGGTACTTGCAGGTATATTCCTCGTCTCAGCGATGTGGCTCCGGGACGTTTATTCCGAACTCCCCAGCTTCGTGCTGGCACTAGTCTTGCTGGCCGGTTTTACTCCGATGTGGGTGACCTTCCTGCTAGGTCAGACTACGCCTCTCGTTTTGCTCGGACTGTGCGGATTTCTGCGGTATCAGGAGAAGCGTCCCTTCCTTGGTGGCGCGTTTCTTTTCTTCGCGGCTTTCAAGCCGCAATTGGCATTTCTGATCTGGCCTGCATTGCTTCTGCTTGCGCTGCGTGAGAATCGCTGGAAACCCCTGTTCGCTTTCGTAGGCACGACTGTTGCGACAACCCTTTCCGTACTAGCGGTGCGACCAGAAATTTTCGCGGAATACTCCGCAGTGATCCGCGCCCACCGAGTGGGCTTTTATGAGACATCGACCATCGCTACAATTTTCCGACAGGTGACGGGAATCGCCTGGACACAATTCGTGCCCGCATTCTTGGCCCTCGCCTGGTTCTGCTGGTACTGGAAATCTCGTCGCTTGTTGTGGGACTGGAAGACCGGGATGCCGGTGCTTGTCTTGGTCTCACTCGTCTCAACAACCTACGCGTGGTTCACCGATCAAGTAATCCTCATTCCTGCGATCTTCTCAGCCGCCGCAGCGCTCGGGAAGGTCGGAGCGCGCTGGGAGCCTTCGGCGGTGACCTACCTCCTTCTGAATGCCATCGGGATAGGATGGGTGGTCGGGCATCAGATTGTGTGGCTCACGTGGATTCCCGTAGTGTGGCTTGTTCTCTACTGGAAAGAGGTATCGGGTGGCCGAACGTCGGCTGGGGCTTTACCAAATTTGAAATAACGCGTGTAGTCAGGCTAGTGGCTTGCGCGCCAACACCTGATACTGCCCGCCCAGCGGAAACTTCGTCAGCAGCGCCTCAACCGGCCGCAACACTTTCAGCGCGCGCGGAAAGAAAAATCGAAAATCCGTCCGCAGCACTTCGAATCTCCCCGCGCGCAGAAGTCTCGCCGCTTCCGGCGGCTTGATCTTCACCGCATCGTGATCGAACTCGCACCGCTGCATCACGTACTGCGTCCCAGGATTCCACGGATTATTTTCCCAGAGCCCGAAGATGCCACCGGGCCGCAAACATCTGCCGATGTACCGGATCGCATCGGCGCGCTCCGCGACCGGGATATGGTGGAAGACGCCGTTGCAGTAAACAACATCAATCGATCCATCGGGCGAATACTCCGCAAATGTCAGAAACCGCGCATGACTGCCGTGCTGCGCCTGCGCCCGCTGCAAGGAAAGTGTCGAGACATCCAAACCCACCACCGTCTCGCTTCCCAGCAACTCGCGCAGCAGCAACGCCGTGTCTCCAGTGCCGCAGCCATAATCAAGGACACTGCGCACCGATTGTCCGACGTCCTTCAACGACTTTGCCAGCCACTCCACCCGGGCGCGGGCAAAAAATTCCTTCGTTTCGCCGCTCGCGGCCAATGCGTCGTTCAGACATTCGTCATAGTTCTCGGCAAACCGGTCGAATTCGGCGGGATCACTCATCGCCGCGGCATTCCCAGCACGCTCAGGAAGAAACTCGTGAACACGGTCTGCGCGCCCAGCGTCAGCAGCGTCACCGCCAGAATCACGATGCGCATGGTGTGCGAATAGTCCAGCGGCCCGAAGTGCTTCAGCCCCCAACCGACCACCGCCATGAGGGACGCGCACAAGCCTCCCACCATCAACACCGCGCCCACTCCCAGCCCCACTTCCAGCGTGATGTACCGGAACAATCTGTCGAGCGTCGGATCGGGCGGATGCAGCCCTTCCGACACCGCGAACAGTTTCGTGAAGACCGCGAAACAGATGCTCTGAAATCCCAGCAGCACAAATGCCGCCGCGTACAGCAGCGTGTGCACGTCGAACGTAACGTCGCCCACCGTGCGCGGCGTGGGCAGCAACCAGGCGCCAAGAAGTGTCCCCAAGACCACGAGCGCGATGCCCGGATACAGGAACAGCCAGCGCGGGCTATAGAGCAGGAAGAAACGCAGGGTGCGCCAGCCATCGCGCCAGGTTCGCAGATGCGGCGGCCGGCTGCGCCCGTCAGGTGACAGCGTGGTCGGCACTTCGGCAATCCGCAAATTCAGCAGCGTCGCCTTCACCACCATCTCGGTGGCAAACTCCATTCCGGTCGTGCGCAGGCCCATGCGTTGGTACGCGTCTTTTCGGAATCCGCGCAGACCGCAATAAAAGTCTCCCACCGCGCGATTGCGGAAGAACAACCTGCCCAGCCAGGTCAGCGCCGGATTGCCAAAGTACTGGTGCGTGGGCGGCATCGCTCCCTTTTTAATCCCGCCGCGAAAGCGGTTACCCATCACGAGGTCCGCGCCTTCGCGCAGCGGGCCGAGAAAGCGCGGAATGTGCGCGAAGTCGTAGCTTGCATCCGCATCGCCCATGACCACGTACTTGCCGGCCGCGGCCGCAATGCCGCCCATGAGCGCATTCCCGTAACCCTTCGCGGTCACGCGGATTACCCGCGCGCCTAATCGCTCGGCGATCTCGATCGAACCGTCGGTGCTGCCGTTGTCGGCGATCAGGACTTCGCCCGCGATGTTGGCATCGGCAAGCGCCTGCTGTGCGCGCCGAATGCAGGTCTCCAATGTCTCGGCCTCGTTCAGGCATGGCATCACGACCGTCAGCTCCAGGGTTTCCGGTTCGGGTCGTGCGTTCGCAGGATCCTTGCCTTCTACACGAGATGTTGCGCCCACCGGTACTCCTTGGGGTCTTCGCTGAATAGGACGCAGGCAAAGTGCCGATTTCTGCTAAAACAGAAGTCCATTCAGCTGGAAAACAAAGTTTGAGTTCGCCCCGGAGTTTATCAAAGCGACAGGAGACGTGGTGACTTACGTATTCGGATTGGTTCTACTCGCGCTCCTCGCGCTCGGATGGTTTGCGCCCCGCGCCGGCGAGCGCTGGCTGCGTCCTCTCGAACGCGCGCTCACTCGCTTCTCCCGCCGGAAAATGGTCACGATCGCGAGTCTGGGAATCGCAGCGATCCTCATTCGTCTCGCGCTGCTGCCGGTCTTGCCCATTCCCGTGCCCGCCGTTCACGACGAGTTCAGCTACCTGCTCGCGGCCGACACATTCGCGCATGGCCGCCTGACCAATCCGCCGCACCCTATGTGGATATTCTTCGACACCTTCCACGTTCTGCAGCACCCCACCTACGCCTCAAAATATCCGCCCGCGAACGGTGCGGCAATGGCGCTCGGGCAATTGCTCGGTCATCCTTGGATTGGCGTGCTGCTCAGCATGGCGGCGATGGTCATGGCAATGACGTGGATGCTTCAAGGCTGGGTTCCTCCGCCCTGGGCGTTGCTTGGCGGAGTGCTCGTCATCGTGCGCCTCGGTTCGTTCACCTACTGGGTCGATAGCTACTACAACGGCTCGATCGCCGCCGTTGGCGCTGCTCTTGTGCTAGGCGCTTACCCGCGGGTTATTTATTTCGCTCGCATCCGCGATGCCATCGTGATGAGCACAGGTGCGATGATCCTGGCCTACAGCCGGCCGGTCGAAGGGCTGATCTTCTGCATCCCGATTGCAATCGCTCTCTTGCTTTCGCAATTGAAACGGCAAACCGTTGGGGACTTTTTTCGCCGAGTCGCACTGCCCATGACGCCGGTGCTCGCTATCGGCTTCATCTTTCTTGCCTACTACAACGCCCGCGTCACTGGAAGCCCCACCCTGTTCCCCTACGTCGCCTATCACCGACAATATTTCAACTACCCGGTGTTCGCCTGGCGACAGGTTCCATCGCCGCTACGCTACGACAATCCTCAATTTGATTTTTTCTTCAACACCTGGCAGCGGGCGCACTACCCACTCACTTGGTCCGGTTGGACCGAACGTACCTCCGAAGCCATCTGGATCTGGTGGCTCGTCTTTCTCGGCCCTATTCTCACTGTCCCCTTCATCATGATCGCCCGGTTAGTGAGCGACAAACGCATGCGCCTTCCTCTCTGCCTATTCGTCGCGTCCGCAGCCGGCCTGCTTTCGATCGTCTGGTTCCAGCCCCACTACGCCGCGCCCATGGCCGCGACACTTTTCGTTCTGCTCGTGCAGGCACTTCGTCATCTCCGCCAGGCTCAAATCAAAGGCAAGCCGGTCGGCATCTTTCTCACTCGTCTGGTAGTTCTGCTCGCAATCGACTGGATCGTCATTCAGGCGGGACAGGCCGCCCGGCACCCGCCGGTCGGATGGGCTGCCGGCAGAGCTCTGCTTGTCCAAAAGCTTGATTCCCTTCCAGGCCAGCACCTGGTGATCGTTCACTACGCCGCGAATCACAATGTCCATCACGAATGGGTCTACAACGCCGCCGACATCGACCACGCCAAGATCGTATGGGCTCGCGATATCCCGGGCCAGAACCTGCAGCCCCTCATCCAATACTTTAAGGATAGGGATGTCTGGCTCCTCGAAGCCGACAATTCCCCACCCGAACTCCACCCCTTCCAAACTTACTGAATACAGCGACCCAGAGGCTGCGGAAACTGCCGCTACCTGCAAAATTTGGTCATCTATCAGCCTGCTCTGCTCCGTGGACGTACTCGCCGGATTTTGAACATTATCGACCGCAAGACGAAGGCTACGACACAGACTCGGACCGAGGGCCAACCGGCCTTTTCGCCGCCTTGGCGCGAAGGCCGGCCTGACTCTCTCCCAGAAATCGGGTAACCGCGAACCCCATGTACTAATAACCGGCCCCGACAGCCCCCCAGAATCAAGAAATTAGCTTCCCATCGGCACCGCTCGCGGTATGATAGTCGCGACCGGACGGCGCGCGGGCCCGCCGGGCTCCTCAAATCCTTGATTCGATTGAAAAAGGAACTCGTTCCGGTATTAGGAGCATTCCGGATATCGTCCGCCAGCATGCGCAAATTTCGTACTCGATTTGCGCCTGTGGGTCACAGGAGGAAATGAGAATGAACGAAACCATTCGCAGGTTACTGGGCGACGAGCAAGGACAGGACATCGCGGAATACGCAGTCATGCTGGCCGTCATTCTAGTCATCGTGGTGGGAACCGTCCGGCTGATCGGATCGAACGCGAATACCGTCTTCTCGCAGGTCGCCAGTTCCATTCAGTGACGTGCGCTGCCGGTCCCGCGTTTCCCGCTGGCTCTGGCATGCACGATTTCTAACGTCACATCGGCCCTGGGCCCGTACGAGAAATTTCGCGCTTTAATTTCGACCGTGCGGCTTGACGTCGCACTTTGCAATTTTTGGCTGGTTTTGAGGAGTAGGCATGAACCGTTCACGACTCCTTTTCATTGGAGTCCTAGCCTTGGCGCTCGGAGCCTTCGTCAGCTTCGTGATCTACAAGAACATGCTCGCGAAGACCACAGGCAACAATGAACCCGGTGCCGACGTGATCGTCGCCGCCAACGATCTGCAAGTTGGTTCCAAATTGCAGGATGGCGACATTCGCCAGGTCAAAGTCCCCGCCTCGGTTCTTCCGCCCAACTTCTACAAGGTGAAGTCGCAAGTGCTGGGCCGGGGCGTGATCCTTCCCGTCCAAAAGGGCGAGTTCATTCTGCCCAGCAAGCTAGCCGCTGAAAACGCCGGCTCCGGACTACCCTCCTTGATCCCGCCCGGCATGCGCGCCGTTTCCGTGCGCGTGAATGAAGTAGTCGCCGTCGCTGGCTTCGTGGTTCCCGGCACGCGCGTCGACGTTCTGCTCACCGGCAACCCCGGGGGCGCCAACGAGCAGCAGACCACCACCGTCCTCGAGAACGTAGCCGTGATCGCCGCCGGCCAAAAGCTCGAACGCAACGCCGCCGGCGAACCTCAGTCCACGCCGGTGATCACGTTGCTGGTTTCGCCCGACGATGCCCAACGACTGACGCTGGCCAGTTCGCAGGGACACATCCAACTCGCACTCCGCAATCCGATCGATACGAAGAAAGAAGAACTTTCTGGGACCAAAGTCGGCGGCCTCTACCGTGGCATACCGACCGCGCCCCCTCCCGCGCCTCGACCGAAAGTCGTCAAGGCGCCTAAGGCCGACACTCCCCCACCATCCACGGGTTACAAGGTCCAGGTGATTCGCGGCAACAAAGTCGATGAAACCAAGTTTCCAGATCAAGGCGCCCACTAGGAAATGGATTTCTCTCTCGCGACACAATCTTTACGTTATTCCGGATCCCCGAGGTATCGCACGATGATGCCGGCTTCGTCGATTGGTGGTGCTCTTGCCACGGCTCTCCTGCTCTCTTCCATGGGATGGGCCAACGCTCGCCAGCAGGATCCGGCCGCAACCGCCCCGCCGCCTGCGCAACAACAACCCGATCAGCAGATGCCCCCCCAGGTTGAGCATCCGTCGCAGGCCTCTCTGCCCGGCCCGAACGAAGCCACCGGCGCCGCCCCGCTGCGTGTTATGGTCGGCAAATCTCTGCTCATCAACACCAGCGAACGCCTCAAGCGCGTCTCCGTCACCGATCCCGCCGTCGCTGACATCGACGTTGTGACGCCGACACAGGTTCTCGTCCACGGCCGCTCCGCGGGTGAGGTTTCCCTGCTCATCTGGGACGAGCTCGAGCGCTCGCGCAGTTTCGACTTGCGGGTCGACGTGGACGTGACCGCCGCCGCCGAAGAAGAGAAAAACGTCTTCCCGGACGAGCAGATCACCGTCACCCCGTCGCGCTCCGCCATCGTGCTCTCCGGGCATGTGTCCGACGAGACCGTCGCCCAGCGTGCCGGCAAGATCGCCGAAGCTTATTCGAAGAACGTCGTCAACGTACTGACCTTCGGTCCCAAGGGCGCGCAGGAAGTTCTGCTGGAAGTGAAATTCGCCGAAGTCGACCGCACCGCACTGACGCAACTCGGCGTCAACATCTTCGCTCCAGGGCTGGGCAACACGATCGCTACCAGCCAAACCGGACAGTTCGGCTCGGTGAGCATACACAACACGGCAACTACCACCACTACCAATGGCACCACCTCGACCACGACTACGACCGCGACTCCGCCTACGACCACCATCACCGATTTCCTGAACCTGTTCGTCACCCGAACCGACCTGAATCTCGGGGTTGTGATCAAGGCGCTGCAAGCCAGGAATCTCCTGCAGATTCTGGCCGAGCCCAACCTCATCGCCGTCAACGGCAAGGAAGCCAGCTTTCTCGCCGGCGGAGAATTCCCATTCCCCATCGTGCAACCCAGCCAGGGCTTCACCGCGGTCACCATTCAATTCAAGGAATTCGGTGTGAAGCTGAAGTTCACTCCGGTGATCATGCCCAGCGGCCTCATTCACCTGAAGGTAGTTCCGGAAGTCAGCACACTCGACTTCACCAACGCGCTCCAGATTTCCGGCTTTCTGATCCCGGCGCTCAGCACGCGCCGTGCCGACACCGAATTCGAATTGCAGGATGGCCAGAGCTTCGTCATCGCCGGCCTGATGGACAATCGCGTCACCAGCATCATGAACAAGATTCCTGGCCTGGGTGACATTCCCATCCTCGGCAATCTGTTCAAGAGCAAAAGCTTCCAAAAGAGCAAAGGCGAACTCATGGTGCTCTGCACCGTGCGCAAGATCGGTCCCAGCATGAAGCCGCCCGCTGGCCCGACTACGCCGGAGCCTTTCCTCGATAACAACAAATTCGATGGGAAGAAGCCGGACGGAAAGTAGTTTCGTGTCATGCCAGAGCTTTCGGTAGTCATCGTCGCGAGTGACAGTGAGCAGCGTGCCGTGCTGCAGGTGCTCGTCGACGGCACCAGTGTGGCCCGCACCACACATTCCGCCCCTACCTATCCAGTCGGCGGGAACGATCCCCTGATCCCGCGAATTCGCGGTCTGAATCCCGACGTCATCCTGGTCGATGTGCCCGTCAACAACACTTCGGCTGCGTTGCACGCGATCGAACTTCTGCGTCACGAATTGGCAGAAACCGCTGTGTTCGCTATCGGCAGCATGACGCAGCCCCAGGTCATCGTGAGCGCCATGCGCGCTGGAGCCAAAGAGTTCATCGAGCGGCCCACCACGACCACGGACCTGCTGGAAGCTTTCATCCGCCTTTCGTCGACGCAACGCAAGGTGAAGCGGGAAGGCCCGCGCGCCAAGACCTTCACGGTCGTGAACGCCAAGGGCGGCAGCGGTGCCACCACCGTCGCTGTGAATCTCGCCCTGGCTCTTCAGGCAGCTTATGGCAATGTCGCGCTGGTGGATCTCGCACCCCTAGGGCATGCGCTCTTGCATCTGAACCTGAAAGCGCCGTTCACGGTTGCCGACGCGATTCGCAACCTGCACCGCATGGACAGTTCCCTGCTGGAAAGCTTCATGACGAAACATTCCGGGGGCCTGCAACTGCTGGCGGGAGCCAATACGCCCACGGTCAATGAACCCAGCAGCGCGGAATATGCGCGCCTTTTTGATTTGATGGCGGGCCATTTCCGCTACGTGGTGGTCGACAATTCTTCGCGTCTCGACAGCGCGACCCGGCTGGTCGGAAATCTGTCAGAAGCTGTCTTGCTTGTGGCACATGCTGATGTTGCGTCGCTCTGGAGCGCTTCCCGCGTCGTCCAGTTCCTGGGAGAGAACGCCGGGCGCGAGCGCGTGAAGCTCGTGCTGAACCGTTTCCGCAAGATTCCCGGCTTCCACGAAAGCGATGCCGAGACGGCTTCGGGGGCGACCCTGCTCTGGCGCGTACCCAATCAATACTTCGCAGTGTCGAGCGCCATCGATCGCGGCATTCCGCTGATGCAGCAGAATCACACCGAGATCGCGCGCTCCTTCAGCGGGCTGGCCACGGCGTTAACCAAAGATGACGACGACGTGAAACGCTCCGCCTGGTCGCTATTTAAAACGGTTTAGGAATTCGCATGCCAAATTTGCAGCAATTCGAGCGGGCCGAATACCAACAGGTAAAGGCCGACCTCCATCGCAAGATTCTCGACCGCCTCGATCTCGAAAAGCTCGGCCGCACCAACAGCGACACCGCGCGCGAGGAAGTCCTTATCCTCATCCGCAGCTCGGTCAACAGCGAGGCCGTACCTCTCAGCTTCGCCGAACGGGAACGGCTGGCCCAGGAGATTCGCGACGAAATCTTCGGTCTCGGCCCGCTCGAGCCACTCCTCAAGGACCCGAGCATCTCCGATATCCTCGTCAACCGCTTCGACAAGGTCTACATCGAGCGTGGCGGCAAACTGGAACCGACCGGGCTGTCGTTCAAGGACAACGGCCACCTGATGCAGATCATCGACCGCATCGTGTCGCGTGTCGGCCGCCGCATCGACGAATCGTCGCCCATGGTCGACGCCCGCCTGGCCGACGGATCCCGCGTCAACGCCATCATCCCGCCGCTCGCCATCGACGGAGCCTGCCTCTCCATCCGCCGTTTCGGACGCGACCCGATCACCGCCCGCCAGATGATCGAGAACAAGAGCCTCACTGAGCCCATGCTCGAGTTGCTTTCGGCAATGGTGAAAGGCCGCCTGAACCTGCTGATCTCGGGCGGAACCGGCGCCGGTAAAACCACCGTCCTCAACGTTCTTTCCGGATACATCCCGAACAACGAGCGCGTGGTCACCATCGAAGACGCCGCGGAATTACAGATGAAGCAGGAGCACGTGGTCCGCCTCGAAACCCGCCCGCCCAACATCGAAGGCAAAGGCGCGATCCGCCAGCGCCAACTCGTCATCAACAGCCTCCGTATGCGCCCCGACCGCATCGTGGTGGGCGAGGTGCGCGGCGAGGAAGCCTTCGACATGTTGCAGGCCATGAACACCGGCCACGAAGGCTCGCTGACCACGGTCCACGCTAACTCACATCGAGATGCGCTCGCCCGTATCGAGAACATGGTTTCGATGGCCAATCTGAACATTCCCGAGCGCGCCGTTCGCCACCAGATTTCTTCCGCCGTTCACGCGGTGGTCCAGGTCGCCCGCCTGTCCGACGGCACCCGCAAGATCATCAGCATTTCCGAAATCACCGGCATGGAAGCCGAGATTATCTCTATGCAGGACATCTTTCTGTTCGACCGCCTCGGCATCGACGAGAGCGGCAAAGTGCGCGGCGTGTTCCGCGCGACCGGAATCCGCCCGAAATTTGCCGAGCGCTTGGCAACCGCCGGCTGCCGTTTGCGCCCGGGTTTGTTCGAATCGCGTGTGGAGGTTTAAGCGGCACTGTCCTTCATTGCGGTTGGAAACAGATGCATTGCCGGTTAGGAAAAGGTCCATTGTGGGGGCAGGATTTTGATGCATTCTCGATTGGGAAGGCACGACTTCACAAGCCGCGGAAATCGGGCAGCATTGGGAAGGGCACGACTTCAGAGGCGACGGAAAGACTTCGCTTCGGCAGACGATGGGAAAAGCACGACTTCACAGCCTGCGAAAAACTTCGCTTGTGCAGATGTTGGGAAGGGCACGACTTCAGTCGTGCCGTCAAGTCTCAAGATGTCGCGGCTTCAGCCGCTGAGGTTGGCTTTTTTTGAGGAAAGGACCCGTGATCGATACGTTTAAACCGAGGTTCACTCCATGGCTCCACTGATCGCAGTCCTCATCTTCGTCGTCGTCACGCTGGGTGCGTTCGTCGTGTTCTCGCTGCTGGACGAGCGTAAGTCGCAGGCCCGCGTGCTCCGTGACCGCCTCGCCGCCACCGGCGAAGGCGGAGAAGCCAAGCCGCTCGAAGATATCGCCCTGTTGCGCGATGAGATGCTCAGCGAGATCCCGGCGTTCGATACCCTGCTGCGCCGCTCCGATCGCGTTTCGGCCCTTCAGAAAATGCTTTCCCAGGCCGACATCAAGACCCGCGCCGGAAATTTCATCCTGCTCTGCGGCGTCTCCGGATTCGTAGTGGCCTTCATTGTCTACTTCGCCGCCAACAAGGTTCTGTTGTTCTCCTGGATCGGATTCCTCCTGGGATGCTTCCTGCCCTACGCCTACGCGAATTACCAGCGCACCAAGCGCTTCAACGAATTCGAAGAACTCTTCCCCCAGGCCATCGACACGCTGGCCCGCGCCGTGCGTGCCGGACACGCCTTCACCACCGCGCTGGAAATGATTTCCGACGAAGTTTCCGAACCCGTGGCCACCGAGTTCCGCAAACTGTTCGAGGAACAGAAATTCGGTCTGCCCGTGCGCGAAGCCCTCAGCAACCTAGTCGACCGCGTGCCCCTGGTCGACGTGAAATTCTTCGTCACCGCCGTGATGCTGCAGCGCGAGACGGGCGGCAACCTCGCCGAAATTCTCGACAACCTCTCTTACGTGATCCGCGAGCGCTTCAAGATCCTGCGCCAGGTGCGCGTCTACACCGCGCAAGGCCGCCTCACCATGCTGCTGCTCATGGGCATGCCGCCCATCATCGTGATGGGCATGTATTTCATGAACCCATTGTTCATCAGGCCCTTGTTCACCGACCCCATCGGGCACGCCATGCTGGTCATCGGCATCGTCCTGCAGACGATGGGCTATTTCGTAATTCGCAAGATCATTCGGATTCAGGTCTGACACTATGGCGTTAACCCTGGCAATTCTGATTTTCGTGACCATCGCGCTGGCCGTCTTCGCCTTCGGCGCTGCCGCCTACGCCCCTTCGTCGATCATCGGGTCCCGATTGCGTTCGCTCAGTTGGAACCGCCCGCAGGTGCAGGAAAAGCCCGCGATGAAGGAACGCATCGAACAGGCCCTTGATCCGTTCAGCAAAGCCCTTCCGCTTTCGGCCGACGACACCAACCGCACCCGCGCCTGGATGATTCAGGCCGGCTATCGCGAACAGCGCCACATGACCGTCTACCAGGGCATGCGCGTGCTCTTCGCTGCCGTGGGATTCGTCTCCGTGGTGGTGATCAGCGGGTTCAAATCGCCGCCATTGCTATTGGGCGTCACCGCTCTGGGATTTTTCATTCCGCGCTTCTTCCTGAAGCGGAAGATAAACGAGCGCCAGCTGCGCATTCGCCTGGGTATGCCCGACGCGCTTGACCTCACCGTTATCTGCGTCGAGGCCGGGCTGTCCCTCGATCAAGCCATGATGCGCGTGGGCGAAGACCTCCGCCACGCTCATCCCGAGCTGGCCGACGAGTTCTACCTGATGAACCTCGAGTTGCGAGCTGGAAAGCCGCGCGCCGAAGCGCTTCGCAACCTTTATAACCGCACTGGCGTCGACGACATCAAGGCGCTCGTCACCACGCTCGTGCAGACCGATCGCTTCGGCACCAGCATTGCGCAGGCATTGCGCGTGCATTCTGACTCGCTGCGCACCGAGCGCCGTCAACGCGCCGAAGAACAAGCTGCCAAGACCACAATCAAGATGGTTCCTCCCCTGGTGGTATTCGTGCTGCCATCCATCATCATCGTGACGCTCGGCCCGGCAATCATTTCGCTGTACCGCACCCTGACCGCATAAGCGGCAATGCGTTTTGAACCACAGAGCCAAGAGACACAGAGAAACGCTTTCTTGATTTTCTCTGTCGTTCTGTGGTGAAGATTTCGCCGGGTAGCACCGAAGTCTGCAATCTGAAGTGGGGAGTCTCGATGTCTGCAGCAACCGGCTATGCGTTCAACCGCACGCGCCGCCAGTACCTTGCCACCCGTCTCATGCTCGCCCAGACCCACTGGACACGCTTCATCGGCCTGATCGGCCAAACAGCCTCGACTTTCCCGCAAGGCCAAGGCCTCTGGATCGTTCCCTGTCGGGGGGTGCACACCGTGGGCATGCGGATTCCCATCGATGTCGTCTACCTGACTGAAGACAATGTGGTTCTCCATCTAGAATATGGACTGCGGCCGTGGCGTTTTGCCCCCATCCGCATGCGGGCCGCATCCGTGCTAGAACTTCCGGAAAATACGGTTCGCCCCACTGGCACTACAATTGGAGATCAGCTTGAAATTGATCCGCACCACGCCGGAGAGCACCAGCCTGCATGATTGAAGGCCCCCAATTACTGGTCCAGTGGACTTCGCGCTGGGAAGAGTTCTGGACCTCGCTCGGTCCGGCCTTCGCCCGCTCCGAAGCTGCTCTGGCGGGCGAGGCCCAGACCGGCCTGTTCCCCCTTCGCGGACTGCTGGTCTCATGGGGAGCCGAAGCCATCCTGCTCGCACTGGCGATCTGGCTGCCCGGCAAGATGCGCGACATGCCCGTGTTTCGCACGGTCACGCCGCCCAAACACGAAGTCATTTACTACCAGGGCAACGAACTGCCGCAGGTGGAAGATTACGGCGGAGCTGCAGGCCGGACGCTCCGGCACGGCCGGCGGCCAGCAGGCCCACCACGAGAGCCAGGCCATCAAAGTGGCGCGCGGCAACTCGCGCACCGAGAAGGTCGTCGACGCGCCCAACGTCAAGCTCCCGATTTCGCTCGCGCCGGTAGCAAATCTGCTTGCGGTAGGCACTAATCCCGGGCCGCCTCCTGCCGAAGGATTGAAGGCCGCAACACCGATGCCTTCGCTGTCGAAGAACGCGATCGTCGCACCGCCTCCGGAAGTGATTCGCGAACTCGACCGCTCGATCCCTCGGCTGAATTCCAATGTTGTCGCGCCGCCGGCCAGCGCCGCTGCCGAGCGCACGCGCCGGATCATGGGGATGTCGGCGGCCACCATCATTGCGCCCGCGCCCAGCGAAGTTCAGCGGGATCAGTCGCGCTCGGTGGTCTCGATGACGACGCCGATCGTGCAGCCGTCCCCGAGTGACGTGCCGCGCGATCCGCCGCCATTGCGCGGTCCTGCGGCTTCGAACACCATCATCGTTCCGCCTCCAGTCAGCGCGCCCATGCGCGAAGGAACTCAATCGGCGAAGCTCAACATGCCGGCGCCCGCCGTGATCGCACCTCCGCCCTCGCAAGTCACGAACGACCGCACCGTCTCGGGCTCGAGCCTGGGCGATCCGAAAGTCGTGCCGCCTCCAGTCGAAGTTGGCGGACGCTCCCCAGACAAGCGCGCCATGCTCGGCATGACGGCAGCCAATCAGGTCGTGCCTCCTCCGCCGAGCGTGAGCGGCGGCACCTCCATGAACGGCGGCGGCCGCGGACGCAATTCCACTGCCCGGGGGCTTCGGAACAGTTCTCTACCGCCGACAACATCGTGCCGCCTCCGCCGTCGATGTCCTCCGACAACTCGGGACACGGCGCGGGGCGCGGGCCGTCGGGCGCAAGCCTCGGATCGGGCAGCGTCATACCGCCTCCACCCTCGATGTCCTCCGACAGTTCAGGACGCGGCGCGGGACGAGGACCTTCGGGCTCAAGCCTGGGATCGGCCGACGTCGTGCCTCCTCCACCGAACCTCAATGGCGGCGACGCCCTCACGCGTCGCGGCAGCGGTAATCGTGGAGCAGGCATGGGCGGCCTGAACGAAGCTGGATCCGTTCTTGCGCCACCCGCGTCCGCAGCCGGCGGCAATGGCGGCGGAAAAGGTGTGGTGGTCTCGAGCGAGCCTGGTTCGGCGAAGGGTGTTCCGAGCGGCAACACTCCGGGCTCCATCGCGATGTCGCCTACCGGCACTGCCAAGAGCGGACTGGGCGGTTCCGGCGACGGCGCTGGCATCGGGCGCGGCACGGGCCCGGGCAGCGGCCTGACCGCTGAAGGATCAGGCGCCGCCAAAGCCGGCACCGGACGCGGCTCCGACCCGAACTCCCACGGAGGAATTTCGCCTTACCCGGGCCCAGGCGGCGCAGGCAACGGCACGACGGGCGCTCCGCCGGCTCCGGGCGTCAGCATAAGCGGAGGCAACACAGCAGCCATTATCAACCTGCCCAGTTTCGGGACGACGGCTGGCGATCCGACCGTCCCCGGCAGGTCTCCAACCGCCACCGGACGCCCCGCGCTTCGCGTAACCACAAAGGGCACATCGCGTTCCGGCGGAGCCTTCAACCTTTACGGCCACCTGCCCGGAATGGTCTACTCGACATCCTTCACCATCAACGGATTCGGAACGGTCTCGATGCAGTTCTCCGACCCGCTCACGGCCGACCACGCCTACACCGAAGATCTCACCACGCCGGAGGTTTTGCAGGCCACCATGCCTGTTCAACTCAAAGGCGCGCGCATCATGATCGAAGGCAAGATGAATCAGTCCGGCCATCTCCACGACTTCCATCCCGTCTTCTCAGACCCCGGCGCCCCGGTAGCAAAAGTAGTGGCCAGCGTCTCCACCTGGAAATTCACCCCAGCCCTGCGCGGCAACGATCCAGTAGAAGTCAGCGTGATGCTAGGCTTCAATATCGATACCCGCTAGTGCTCATGTCCATGTAGCCCGGGCGCCCTCGCTCGCGAAGGCCGCAACACCGGAAGGTCGCGGAAGATATTTGCAGCGACCCATCTGAGAATTACGTACCCTGCCCGGCTGACGCTCAATTGCTGCAATCGCGATGTCGCCAACAATCCGTCCAGCATTCCTTAAGGCATGACTAGCAAAACCATTCTCGCCCCCATGTACTTGGGTGTTCCAAGGGTTCCTGCCCCAGAGTGATGTGTTACCGAAACTTATTGTGTCTTAAGTTTCCCCAGCCCGGCCGGCACGTCGATTCGGGCAACCCAAATCTGTCAGGGGGCACAGTGCTTTCTTTTTTCTCCGTGGTTCGTGGTCGCATCTTCTCAGTTCGTTGTTGTCAGGCAGCCTCGGCGTTAATTTTTACTCTATCGTGCATCCCGCACTCAGCGGCCTCGACGTATGACGGGCCCGCGGAATTGCCACGCGTGTACATGAATACCGCACTGATCAACACCCCCGCTCCGGGTAGAGTGACGATTCTAAATGCGGGAGAGTCGCTGCAAGGCGCTTTGAACAACGCAAGCTGCGGGGACACGATTGAGTTGCAGGCGGGAGCGACTTTTACCGGACTCTTCACATTTCCGGCGAAGAGCTGCGACGACAGCCACTGGATTGTCCTTCGAACTAACAATTTACCTTCGCAGCTACCTCCGGAACAGACGCGCATCTCTCCTTGCTACGCGGGAATAAGGTCATTGCCCTCGCGCCCGGCGTACAACTGCTCTTCTCCCGCGAAGGTAATGGCAAAAATCATTGGCAGCGGTGCGAGTGGCAGTTCCGGACCCTTGCTGTTTGCCGTGGGTGCCAATCACTACCGACTGATAGGACTGGAAATCACCCGGCCAACCAACACTAGCAGCATCGTTAATCTAGCGTGGCTGCAAAATGGAGGGCCGGCCCACCACATCATCTTCGACCGGGTCTGGATGCATGGCGTCGCGCAATATGACACGAGGCGAGGGATCGACCTCGGTGGCAGCACTTACGTGGCAATAATCGACTCGTATTTTTCGGATTTTCACTGCACTACCGTGACCGCAATGTGCGGCGACTCGCAAGCTATTGCTGGCGGCATGGGAAATCTGGCCATGGGGCCTTACAAAATCGTCAACAATTACCTGGAAGCTTCCGGGGAAAATATTTTGTTTGGCGGTGGTGGAGGAACGCGGAGTCCCACAGACATCGAGATTCGCAGGAATCACTTGTATAAGCCGCGAATCTGGCAAAAAGGGCAGGCTGGGTACGTTGGTGGCAAGGGCGGTTACCCCTTCCAGGTGAAAAATCACTTTGAATTGAAGAATGGACAGCGGATTTTATTCGAAGCCAACATCGCGCAATACACGTGGGGTGGATTTTCGCAGGCGGGGTACAGCATCCTTCTCACTCCCAAGAACCAGTCGGGCACGTGTGCGAAATGCCAAGTCACGGACGTGACGGTGCGATACAACAGGATCAGCCATGTGGGAGCGGGATTTCAAATCGCCAACGTACGCTCGGGTAGTGCGGTAGCGTTCGATGGAGAGCGCTACAGCATCCACGACGTGACTGTGGATGACATCAATTCGACCACCTATCTGGGAGCGGGTGTTCTGGCTCAGATCTCTCAAGATAACCCAGGTCCGATACTCAAAAAGATTTCCATGAATCACATTACTGCTTTCCCCGACAAGAGTCTGTTCTACGTCGGGAGCTCTAGCGCCCGGCAGATGCAGAGCTTCACATTCGAGAACAGCCTCGTGAATTCGGGTCAATATCCAGTATGGTCAACGGGAGGATCGAGTAACTGCGCTCATTACGAGGTGCCGTTGACTACTTTTGGGGCTTGCTTTAATTCCTACGCAGTCACTGATAATGCGATTATTGCCTGTTCCAGCAATTGGCCGCCTTCTTCCTGGCCCGCAGGGAATAGTTTTCCGAGCAGTGCGACGCCAGTGCAATTTGTCAGTTACAACGGTGGGAATGGCGGAAATTACCAATTGCTCTCTTCCAGCGCGTATCACGGTGCCGCCTCGGATGGAAAAGACATGGGAGCGGACCTGGCTCTGCTAAATCAAAAGCTGCTCGGAGTCAGCTGAAGATCCCTAACGTGATTCAGGACGCGTTCCGGACGGACCGGGAGCGCCATCGACGGCACTCCTGGTCACTCATGGGTTTCCGTTTGTTTGGCGCCGAAGTTGAGACTTAAGATGGCTAAGCCCAATTCACCGTGCTCCTAGTGGAGGATACGGATCGATGTGCCGCAAGATGATCCGCGACCGGAAATGCTCAGCGCCAAGCCATAGGCTCGAGATCAAAATGGGTCCAGCCCCATGACATGGCAATTACACAAAGCACGAGGCTGCGAGTCAGGCCCCCTGTTCAGACACTCCACTCCCTCACTTAATCCTGCGAAACAAGACAGCCACATCATCCCGGTAAGCAACGCTCCATGTCGTCTCAGCCGCCAACAATCCGGCTAACGTAGACTCCGCCGGCACCAGCGCCCATCCTCCGCGGCTCTCCAGGAGCGTCTCTCGCCAGCCGGGATCGCCATGCACGATCTTCAAGTAACGCTTTAAGAATTCCGTTCCGTAAAGATCGTGCCGGTCATCCACCGCAACCAACTGCTCGGGATACAGGCGATAAATCAGATACCCACCCCACCGGTCAGGACAAAAGATCGCGTTCTCGGCACCGCGCCGCACTGCTCCGTCGCCATGACCCGCGTCCCCTGCCGCAAGATAATCCGCCGCCTTCACGGGAAATCGTTGGTCATCGAAGCGCGCCTCCATGAGGCGCGAAGGCCCAAACATCCCGTGATGCGCGCAGGCCCAGCAGAGAACCGCAATCGCGATCGCAGGCCACAGCCTCCCAGCCATCCCCGCATCAAACGCTGCCATGCGCCCGCTGAACAGATCGAATCGCGCCAAACCCCGCCGCAAGCTATCCGAGACTTCCCGGCTTCCCGCCATCTCCCTCAAAGCGACCGAAAGCTGTGGAGCCACGATCAGCCCCAGCAGAATCGACGAGATCGGAATATTCCGCGACGCGTACATTCCGCTGTAAATCGCAAACGCAACCACCAGCAGTTGGCTGACCGTGATCTTCTTCCGCGCCCCGGCCAGGGCGACGACCGCGAGCAGCACCAGCACCGCGAAACACTTCTGCTGCAGGCCGTGAAAATTCGGCGAAAGAAATTCGTCGATGTGATCCATCAGGAACCGGTCGCTCAAGTACCGGTAGATGTGGACGTGCAGCTGATATCCGTAAGGATTTGCGAGCGTGAACAAAGCACAAACGACTCCAGTGATCGCAATCGCTTTCGCCCGGGTATGAGCAGCCGCCTTCTCCGCGACGTTGCGGGCGCTCCAGCCGAGCACCGCGCTGCCCACGAAATAAATCCCCAACAGCGCGAAGCCCATCAAAAATCCGCCGTGCAGATTCACCCACGCGAGGATGGTCGCCGGCAGCCACGCCAGCCGCCGCCAGTTCCCCTCCGCCTCGAACCGCTCGAGCACGTCGAACCAAATGACAGCGAGCAGCCAACTCACCACGTGCGGACGCGCCAGAAAATGGATGGTCGACGCCGCCAGCGCCAGCAACAACATCACGATCGCAACGGGAAGCTGCGCGCCCCGCGCCATCATCCGGCGAAACACCAACGCAAACGTCAGCGCGATCATGAAGCCCGTGAGCAGCACCACGCCATTCAGCCCAGCCCAAGCATGCAGAGTGCCCACGACGTAGTCGTAGAGCCACTCCCAGGCAAACCAGGCCTTCCCTTGCATGACAGAAGAAAAGGGATCGACGCGCGGAACTTCGTGCGTTCTACTAATCAGCTCGCCGGTTCGGATATGCCAGCCAATCCCGGCATCGCCAAGCAAGCCCTTCGCCAGCGCGCCCGTAGTCAGCGCCACGAGGAGCAGCACGAATACCAGATCGCTAACGGAGGGAAAACAAAAGCGTAGCCACGACGCTTGCGAAGGCGCAGCCGCACTTGCTGGCGACGCCTCAGCCGCTTCAACACCTCGCGCCGGCTTCTCTTCGACGTTATGCAAGAAGGCCTTTAAGTAGCGCCGGCGTCCCGCCGGCAGTCGCGAGAGCTTGCCCTGAGCTTGCCGAAGGGGCGTCTCGCCCTCGCCCCATTTTTGTCATCCCGAGCGGAGCAGAATTGCCTTGGCAATTCTGCGCAGTCGAGGGACCTTGCGTTCGCGCGTTGATACCAAGTCAGATCCCGCTAAAACCGCCAGTACGACAATCCCACACGCATATGGTGCATCAGGCTGTCAGGAAAACTGTAAGCAATCGCGATCCCCATCAGGGCATGCGCGATTGCCAAAGGATACAGGCTGCGATACGTTCGAAACATCTCCGTAAAGAACAACCCACCGACCAAAGTAAGCGCCGTCAACGGCAGATTCGGCAGATGCAGCAACGCAAACAGCACCGAGCTGACCAGCACCGCTGCGCGTCCCCCAAACAATTGCTCGAACCGCAAATAGAAATACGACTGCAGCAAAAACTGCTGCCCGACCGCCCAAATCACGTACGGCCACAGATTATTCAGCTTCGGCCACTTCGGATTCGCCGGAACCAGATGCCCGCTCGCCACCGCCACCAGCGGGATCGCCGACGCCACGGCGCATCCAACCGCAAGCATCAAAATTGTTCCCCGGCGAGAAGACCAGCGGAATCCCAACTTCTCGCCACTGCGGCCGCGTAATCCAAACCACAACACGCTGCCAATCAGCGCAACGATCAACGCCGTATGTAGCGGACTGCGTGGCGTCCAGAAGACCAGTTCCAGCAAGCCCAGCACCAGCAAGATTTCCGCCCAGACTGTGCCTTGCCGGACATCCGCCGTCGACGTAGCTACCGTAAAGCCCGCATCAGGCGCAACTGGCGCAATGGCCGTATTTGATGTAAAACTTTTCGACCTGACGGGCATTCCCGCAATCTTATAAGTAGGTGTTCATGCCCAGCAAGAAAACATCTCGCGTCGTGATCGTGGGCGGCGGCTTTGGCGGCCTGTATGTCGGTCGCTCCCTTGCCAGTGCCCCGGTCGAGGTCACCATCGTCGACCGCAGGAATCACCACACCTTCCAGCCACTGCTCTACCAGGTCGCTACAGGAGGCCTCTCTCCGGGCGAAATCGCCGCTCCGATCCGCGCTGTTTTCCGAGGCGACCCCAACGTCGTCACCTTGCTCGAGGAAGTCGAAGACTTCGACCTCGCTCGCCGCATCGTAAAGACAGCGGAGCAAGAACTTCCCTACGACTACCTGGTGGTCGCCGCGGGCGCTACGCACGCCTACTTCGGTCACGATGACTGGGAGCCCTTCGCTCCGGGCCTCAAGACCATCGAAGACGCTCTCGAAATCCGCCGACGCGTCCTGCTGGCATTTGAACTGGCCGAACGGCGGGCTCTTTCCGGCGCCGGCGACGAGCCTCTGCACTTCGTGGTCGTGGGCGGAGGCCCCACCGGCGTCGAACTCGCCGGAATCCTGGCGGAGATCGCACGTCACGTACTGGCGCATGAATTCCGCTCCATTGATCCCTCGCGCGCCCACATCGTCCTGCTCGAAGGCGGCCCGCGCATTCTGCCCGCTTACGCCGAAGACTTGTCGCGCAGCGCCGAAGAGCAACTGCGCCACCTCGGCGTCGACGTCCGCACCAACGCGTTGGTCACCTTAATCGAACCCGGCGTGGTGCACGTCGGCGGGATACGCATCGTCGCACCCGTAGTTCTGTGGGCCGCGGGAGTCGCCGCCTCGCCCTTGGGTAAGAAGCTGGGCGCTCCGTGCGATCGCGCCGGACGCGTGCTCGTCCAACCTGACCTCAGCATCCCCGGCCACCCAGAAGTTTTCGTCATCGGCGACCTGGCATCCATAAAGCAGAAGAATGGCCAGCCCGTCCCCGGCCTAGCTCCCGCAGCCATCCAGGAAGGCAAGTACGTCGCAAAGACAATCCGGCGCGACCTCTCCGGGAAGGCCCGCGAGCCCTTCGACTACTGGGACAAGGGCACGCTCGCCACCATCGGCCGCAACGCCGCCATCGCTCAGTTCGGCAAGATTCACATTTCCGGATTCATCGCCTGGCTGTCGTGGCTGTTCATCCACATCTTCTTCCTCATCGGATTCCGCAACCGCCTGCTGGTATTCATCCAGTGGTTCTGGTCATACGCCACCTATGAACGCAGCGCGCGCCTGATCACGGGGAAAAGCACGCTGCCCGGCTGGTCGGGAATGCAACCGGCGGAAAACGAGGCTCGGGACGACAAGTTTCCCACCGCCCGAGCCGGGTGACCTTGCCGCGACAAGTGCAGATTGTTGCACTACCTCGCGCCTGGTTTTGTCAATTGACTCGGGCTCAGTGGCAATGTGCTGCTGTCTCTCGCACCGCCCATCCTGGGGATCGCCGTTGACGCGAGTAGAAGATCAGGGTAGCTTTATCATTGGTTTAGCTGTTCTCCCCTCGTTCAGGTTCTCTGAACTAAGTCAGTCCATTCTGAACGTTTCTCTCAATCCAGATTTCGTAACCACTTCCAGCACGGTCTGGCGTGTGGGTTGCTGGCTAGTCGGTGGATGCCCAATGATCCGAGCAATAGAGGTTCATGTTCTTGAGGAGTCAGCATATGCAGAAACAGAAGGGATTTTCGCTGATCGAGTTGTTGATTGTGGTCGCGATCATCTTGATTATTGCTTCCATCGCCATTCCGAATCTGCTGCGCGCCCGCATGGCGGCCAACGAGGCTTCTGCCGCCAGCTCCATTCGCACCGTGAACACGGCTCAGATCACCTATCAGTCCACCTACCCGACCACCGGCTACGCGGCCCTGCTCAAGGATCTGGGCGGCCCAATCGGTGCGGTTTGCGTGCCCGCGACTACCAGCGCCTGCTTGATCGATAGCGTTCTGGCCAACAACGGCAACCCGGCGGGCAGCGGCAAGAGCGGCTACCTGTTCGTGGGCGCAGGTGCGGGCGGAGGCTACTACGTCCAGGGCAACCCGATCTCGATTGGTAAGACCGGCACTCGTAGCTTCTGCTCTTACGAAGACGCAGTTGTGCGTGCGGACCCGACGGGCGCGGTAGTGGCCGGTACGGCCGCTTGCCAGGCTCTGAACCCGCTCAACCAGTAGCCAAAAACTGAACAGCAAGGGTGCCCATTCGAGAACCGCAGCGACAGCAGAGCAACCATCCTTCGGTCTTCGCCCTCTGTGGAATGCGATGCCCCTTTCCCCGGCCAACTTGCACCCCTAGCTATAATCAAAGGTTGTGCGGACCCTACGTCTCTTCGTCTACTGTTCCGCGCTACTGGCCGGAACCGCCTGCTGCGCGCTCGCGCAGAGCCAGGCTTACTCTACCGACACGATCATCGTCATCCCGTTTGCCAACGCCTCGGGCGCTCCTGGCCTGCAGTGGATCAGCGAAGCCTTCCCAGCCTTTCTCAGCCAGCGCCTGGCGTCCCCGAACATTTTTCCCCTGACGCGCGAAGACCGCATGCGGGCCTACGATCGCGCCGGCATCCCTGCCGACGTTCAGCCCTCGCGCGCCACCGTCTATCGCCTGGTCGAGGCTATGGACGTCGACTACGTGATCCTCGGCCGCTACACCTTCGACGGACGCTCCTTCACCGCGACCGCGCAGCCGCTCGACGTACAGCATCGCAAGCTGCTTCCGGAAGTTGCCGAGTCAGGCGGTCTTATCGACCTGATCAACATACAAACGGCGCTCGCTTGGGATTTATTGCACGCCATCGAGCCCAGCGTTCCCGTTGACCGGCAAAGCTTCATCAACAGCACGCCCCCGGTGCGACTGGATGCGTTTGAAAACTACGTTCGCGGCATCACCACCGGAACGAATGCAGAACGAATTCCTCACTTCCGCGAAGCCGTTCGCTTGAATCCGTCGTACAACGAAGCCTGGCTTCGCTTGGGCCGCGCGTATTTCGACGAGCGCCAGTACGATGAGACGATCTCCGCGCTGAGCCATGTTCCTTCCACCGACCCGGGCGCCGGCGAAGCGAACTTCTATCTGGGGGTCGCGGCTTACTACGTAGGAGATTTCTCGCGCGCCGAAAGCGCGCTGAACTTCGTCGCCCTGCGCCTGCCATTGCCCGAGGTCTACAGCAATATGGGCGCAGTTGCCAGCCATCTCGGCAAGCAAAAAGAAGCGGCTGAGTATTTTCAGAAGGCCGCACAAGCCGATTCCAACGACGCCGATTACCGTTTCAATCTCGCCGTAGTGCTCTCTCAAACCGACGCGCGCAGCGAAGCCGCCGAGCAGTTGAAGCAATGCCTCGCGCTGAGTCCGACCGATACGGAGGCTCGCGCCTTCCTCGACGCGCTTCCCGACAGCTCGCGTTCCTCCCGGCCACCTTCCGAACGCATCAAGACCAACTACGACGAGAACACATTTCGACAGTTGTATCTCGGCATTCAGGCGGCGGCGGAAGATCGCCTTGCCAAAACCGATCCCGCCACTCACGCCGTCTTCCATGTAGGCCGCGGCCAGGAACTGCTCGCGGAGGGATTCGTGGCCGAGGCTCAGAAACAATTCGAAGAAGCCGTGGCTCTGGATGCGTCCAGCGCCGTAGCTCACGCCGGTCTGGCCCGCGCACTCGAGGCCGCCAACGACATCGCGGGCGCGCGCGCCGAGGCGGAAAAAGCACTGGGCATCCGGATTTCCATCGATCCTCTTCTCCTACTCGCGCGCCTAGATTTGCGCGACAATAAAGCCGACGCTGCCGCTCTGACCATCGACCGCGCGTTGAAACTCGATCCCGCCAACTCCTCGGCGCAGACTCTCAAACGCGCCGTAGCCGCCAAGCTGGCGGAGAAAGCCCCGCCGGTGACCAACTGATGACAACATCGCATGGAAAAAACAGAAGTGGGTGCCCCATCCTAAACTTTCGCGTCCTGTGCGAAAGTTTAGGATGGGTCTTCACGAAAGCCGGGAAGTTCCCCGGAGTCTGCGCTGTGATCGCGCTGGCAATTCTTGCGGTTCCGACCTTCGCAGTTGCGCCCTCCACCGCAGTCCTGAAGATCGTTATCAACGACACCATCCAGCCCGTCACCGACGAATTCATCGGCCGCGCCCTGACAGAAGCGAAGAACTCGCACGCCGACGCTCTCCTTATCGAGATCAACACACCTGGCGGACTGGTCGACTCCACCCGCGAGATCATCGAAAAGATCGTGGACTCCTCGGTTCCCGTCATCGTATACGTCACGCCCAGCGGTTCACGGGCCGCATCCGCCGGATTCTTCATCCTGGAATCCGCCGACATCGCGGCCATGGCGCCCGGCACGAATACCGGCGCCGCCCACCCCGTCACCATCGGCGGCGCCAAAATGGATGACATCATGAAGCAGAAGATCGAAAATGATCTGGCTGCCTTCATGCGCTCGGTCGCCTCGCGCCGAGGCCGCAATGTCGAGGTCGCCGAAAGCGCCGTACGCCAGTCCAAGTCCTTCGCCGAGCAGGAAGCACTCTCCCAAAAGTTGATCGACTACGTCGCCTCCAACGAAGACGATCTCTTCCGACAGATCGAAGCCAAGCCCATCAAGCGCTTCGACGGGAAAACCGTCACCCTGCATCTGTCCGGCTCGACGGTACGTCTGTTCGAGATGACGCTAAAGCAGAAGATCCTCGATCGCCTGATGGATCCGAACGTCGCCTTCCTGCTGCTCGCCGTGGGACTGCTTTCGCTCTACGTAGAGTTCAACCACCCGGGCGCGGTCGTCCCGGGCACGGTGGGCGTGGTTTTCATTCTGCTCGCGGCCTTTGCCCTGAACCTGCTGCCGGTGCGCTTCGCGGCGCTGGTTGCGATTGCCGTGGCCTTCGCCCTGTTCGTGGCCGAAGCGAAATTTGCTAGCCATGGCGTGCTGACCACCGGCGGCATCGTGCTGCTCACGCTCGGCGGACTTTTGCTGGTCGACGCCCCGATCCCTGAAATGCGCGTGCACCTGCTGACGGCGCTGGCGATCAGCATTCCGCTCGGCCTCATCACGGCGTTTTTGATGACGATCGCCTTCCGCGCCCGCCGCAACAAGGCCGTCAGTGGAGTGCAAGGTATGATCGGCGAGATCGGCATCGCGCAGAGCCCGCTGGTTCCCGAAGGCAAAGTCTTCGTGCACGGCGAAATCTGGAACGCGATTTCCTCCGCACCCGTCCCAATCGGAGCGAAAGTCGTCGTACGCCGAGTCGAAGGCCTGCAACTGGAAGTGAGTCCGGTGCCCTCTGTAAGTGAAAACCAAGTCGCAAGGGCAGTTCTGTAATGAAGCGCATCTTCGAACCGCAAAGCTCCTCTTCGCGACCTTCGCGCTCTCTTAGCGTACTTTGCGGTCAAAAGCTTTTCTGCCCGCGTTGCGCAGGCACCAAATCCTAAAGCCCAGAGCCAAAAGCCCAGAGCCCAAGCCCCCTCCCCGCACCTATCCCGACAACACCCAAGCGTGTCTGTCGATCACAGACAGCTCCGCTAACTGCGATACAATCCGCCTTAGACACCGTCTACAACTGAACCGCGCCGGGAGGCGCCGCTATGCTTTCGTTGACAAGTATTCTCGTGCTCGTCCTCGTCATCTACATCCTCAGCTCCATCAAGATTCTGGCGGAATACGAACGAGGCGTGATCTTCCGCCTCGGGCATCTGCTGTCGCAAGCCAAGGGCCCGGGCGTCATCCTGGTCTTCGCGCCCATCGACCGCATCGTCCGCGTTTCCCTGCGACAGGAAGCCTTGGAAGTTCCTCCGCAGGACATCATCACCCGCGACAACGTCACGCTGAAGGTGAACGCGGTGATCTTCCTGCGCGTGATCGATCCCAATAAAGCTGTGGTCGAAGTTTCGAACTACGTCTACCAGACGTCGCAGTTCGCGCAGACCACGCTGCGCTCTGTTCTCGGCGAGCAGGAACTCGACGAACTGCTCTCGCATCGCGAGAAGATCAACCTGCGCCTGCAGAGCATTCTCGACACGCACACCTCTCCCTGGGGCGTAAAAGTCACCAACGTCGAAGTCAAGCAGGTCGACATGCCGGAATCGATGCTCCGCGCCATGGCCAAGCAGGCCGAAGCGGAACGCGAGAAGCGCTCCAAGATCATTCACGCGGAAGGCGAGTTCTCCGCCGCGCAACGCTTGGTCGATGCCGCAAAGCTGCTCGCTACCGAACCGGTCAGCGTGCAGTTGCGCTACCTGCAGACCCTGACCGAGATCGGCGTCGAGAAAAACACTACGGTGATCTTCCCCGTCCCAGTCGATTTCTTCTCGGGCCTACAGAAAATGCTGGGCAAGGGCGACGGCGAGGTGACTCCGGCAAAAGCCGGATAGCCGCAACTTTTCGGTTTGTGACGGGCTAACACCCTCTGGAGACACAAATGGGTTCACAGGATACGGAAATCACACTGGGCACCGGCAAGATGCTGGCACTCTTCTTCGGCCTGGTCGCGCTGTGCGGCCTGTTTTTCGGCCTAGGCTTTTCGCTGGGCCGTGGCTCGGTGCGCCCGATGGCCTCGAGCGACGCGGCGCAAACCACGAACGGTCCCGCCCTGCGTCCTTCGGCGATGAAGTCCGGAGGCGCGCAGACTCAGAACTCCGGCGACATGACGTTCTACAAAGCCGTGCAGAACAAGGACGCGAGTGCGCCCTCCGCCGACGCTCCCAAAGACGACTCTGCCAAAGCCGATACGAAGTCTGACGCTTCCAAGTCCCCCGACAACGATGCCGCGAAATCCGGTCCGCCCGATCCCATGACCGCCACCTCCGGCCCCGGCTACTTCGTGCAAGTCGCCGCCGTCAGCAAGCAAGACGACGCGCAAGCCCTGGTCGATGCGCTGAAGAAAAAGCAATACGCCGCCTTCACGGCCAGCACGACTCCCGACAAACTATTTCACGTGCAGGTCGGACCCTTCGGCGATTTGAAAGACGCGGAAGCCACCAAGGCGAAGCTGGTGAGCGACGGCTACAACCCGATCCTGAAACGTTAAGGGGGGTCAGTCTTCCAACTGACAACAGGCGGGGTGGAACGTCCGGCTCTAGTTATTTTGTATTACTTTTAGCTAATGTTGACCGAGGATAAGTTCTAGGCTCGTGCCGGGAGGCCGGATGACCCAGGAGGTCCACCCGGGCCCTGAAAACGCCGCCAGGGGCTCCAGAACACCAGGAATGGCCATCGTAGGACATGCGCGGACCCTCTTTCGGAGGGTTTCCATCTGCCGCAAATCCAAGACAATCTCTATAACTTATTGATACTTTCCGCAAGTGATTGAAAATCGACGGTGCCCCACGTTCGCGCGTTTCTTGGCGCTAACGTGGGCTTCCGAATTGCCGGGGATATTCCGCCTCAAGGCTCTTGCATGCTCTGCCGGCCAAGAGAGAAAGGCAACTACGCACCCGCCGCGATCGCCTTCGCTTCGATCTGCGCTTTCAGTTCAGGAGAGCACTTCAACGTCAACCCGCACAGGTTGCACCGAATCAGATGACTACCGCCCAGTGGAATCACCGGAATGAAAAACAGAGTGAACCACCGTTTCGATTCCATCGCGGTGAACATGGTCGGCCGCGAGCACTTCGAGCAGGGATACTGAATCTGCCGAATGGGCGTGGTCTTCGTGCGTACTCCGAAGAGGAAAAACATACTGACCTCATTTTCTGGGGAGTCGCGACGAACTCTAACATGGGATTGCCGGCCAGGCTGCGGTACGGAAGTGCGTGCCCGGTCGGACGACTGGACATCTACTTAAGAAAACGCGGCATCCGCCAAAACGTCGGGGTGCGTCACAACGATCGGCGCGGCGTAGATCGGCGTTCAAACGTTTCAATTTGCTGCCGCAATTGCCCAGGTGTGACTAAGAAATAAGAAATGGACTTATAGATTTATTTTTTCGTTGACTACTATTCTCACCGGTGTATGCTGCCGACACTCAGCCGAGGTTACCGTTACCTCCGTGCAGATTCCAAAATCCGACTGAGTCGGCCCATCATTTTTGGAATTTCCGTTTAAGCACAATCATTCGCAAGCAAGAAGGAGAGTTCACCCCCATGGGCTCTTACTTAGGCAGCTTGCAGTCTGCATTTGTACGACCTGAATTTCTGATTTCGCGCCTTTCGCGGTCCTCGCGAAAAACCGCTGCTGCTTTTGCGGCGCTTTCGAAACCAAGACAACCTAATCGTTCGACGAGCCCATCAGGCTCCGTTGGTTCGCGTCTTGGATTCCGCTCGCACAGTACGCCAATCAACGTAACTACGGGAATCGCCGTTCCGGTTGAACACAAAGAGAGGCTAATGAGGGAGTGAGCGGTAGTTGGTTGCCAGCCCTTTGTACGGACGACAGAACCTTGTACTGAGACAGTGATGTATCAACGGGAGCGGGGTCATGCGCATCCAGTTTTCTCTCTTTGCCGCCAGTCTGCTGGCTTGTGGCGTTTTGTTTACGACGGCCTACGCAGGTCACGGTAGCGGGGCTCAGAACAAGGACGTACGCCCCAACGGTCGCGGCGATCGAATTCGCGGAACTCCCCCGAAGGCCTCCACGGATGCCGTGGTCACTGGCAACGGCATCAATTATCACAACGGGCCGGTGCTGCACACGGTCAACGTTTATTACATCTGGTACGGTGATTGGAACGGGCTCGATCCAACCGGCCCTCCGATCCTCACCGACTTCGTTAGCAACGAAGGCGGTTCCAGCTACTTCAACATCAACACTACGTACGGCGACACGACCGGCGCTGTTCCTAACTCCGTGACGCTTGCGGGACAAACCACAGTAGCCGGAAACAGCGCATCGCTGACGGACAACGATATCGCGAATATCGTCGCAACTGGATTGGCCCAGTTCGGTGGTACGCCGGATACCAATGGCGTCTACTTTGTGCTGACCGCTCCGGGGATCAACGAGACTTCCGGGTTTCTCACTTCATATTGCGGATGGCACAACCACGGCAGTTTCCCGAGTGGGGGAGGTAACTGGGACATCAAATACTCGTTTGTGGGAAATGCTTCTGGTCCATCTCTCTCGAAATGCGCCGTGCAGACCGGCAGTAGCCCGAACGGCGATCCGGGGGCGGATGCCATGGTTTCCGTGATCGCGCACGAATTGGAGGAGACGGCCACGGATCCCGATCTGAACGCGTGGTACGACAGCAGTGGCGAGGAAAATGCCGACAAGTGCGCCTGGACGTTCGGGACAACTCACACCGAGACCAATGGCTCCATTTTCAACATGACTCTCGCCGCGCGAGATTACCTGGTTCAGCAGAACTGGGTGAATGCGCAGGGCGGAATGTGCGCTCTCTCTTATGTCAACCCGTCCGGGGACTTCCTTGTGTCGGCCTCGCCTTCTTCGCTCAGCGTAGTTCAGGGTGGCGCAGTTAGTTACAACGTGACAGTAGCCCCGTTGGCGGGTTTTACCGGTACCGTCAGTCTGAGCGCAAGCGGACTTCCCGCGGAGGCGAGCGCCACGTTCAGTCCTCCCTCGATTGTGGGATCTGGGAGTAGCACGCTGAACATCACGACCGGCTCGAATTCGCAGTTCGGCAACTATCCAATCACGATCACCGGAACCAGTATCAGCCCGAGCCTTACAATCTCCGCAACGGTAACCCTGGTGGTCGCGCCGGCTGGTTTCGCGTTCTCCGTAGTACCAGCTGCGCAGAATGTTATCCAAGGCAATTCCACGAACTACATCGTGACGTCTGCGCCGGTGGCCGGTTTTACCGATGATGTTGCTTTGAGCGTCAGCGGCTTGCCGGCTGACGCCAGCGCCTCGTTCAGCCAGGATACGATTGCCGGTGGTGCGGGCAGCAGTACGCTGAATGTTACGACAAGCCCCACTACATCCCTGGGAACATACGCCCTCGCGATCAGCGGAACTAGCACGCAACTCACCCACACCTTGGCGGTAACGTTGGGGGTATATGCGCCGGTAGCATACCCGCCGTACTTGGACCAGGGTGGATTTACCAACACTGGGAGTACGGTGACCAATCCCCCGGGCGCCCTGAGCATCAGCGGTTCCACTCTCACGTTTCAATCTACGGACCACAGTATGGCAATCAACGCCACCTTCACGAGCAGTTCCCTGGTGGAAAGTTGTGCCGGTAGCGGGACCAACGTGACCTGTTTCTACACATTCCAGGGTTCGTTTCGCGGCACTTTGGCTCTGAATGGCGTCCCGCAGGCCATTAATGGCAAAACCACCCAGGTTTCTCCAACTCCCACCCAGCTTGGCAACGGGTCCACCGCATTTAACTCGGCGTACACGCCGCTGTATTTTTCGAATACCGGCTATCTGGTGCGCTCCGACGATTTGGACGGCACGAACCTGACGACGTACGGTACGCAAGGCAGCGGCGTGGGGCAGTTTAATGGCGCTTATGGCATCGCGGTAGATTCTTCCGGCCGTATTTATGTCGCTGACACCTACAACTCCCGCGTCGTTCGCATCGACGATTTCCAGGGCACAAACTGGACCACATTTGGCGCGTACGGAAGCGGCGATGGGCAATTCAACAATCCCAATGCCATCAGTGTCGATGCCGCGGGCAAAATCTACGTGATGGATAGCGGCAACTCCCGCCTGGTCCGCATCGACGATATGAACGGCACCAACTGGACCGTCGCTACCACAGGCCTCGGATCCGGCGTCGGTCAGTTCGCGCAGTATTCGACGGCGGTGGCGTTCGACACCTTCGGCTCGATTTATGTTTCCGATACCGGCAACAAGCGCATCGTTCGCATGGACGATCTGAATGGAAATGGTTGGACCACATTGACGCAGTCGCCTGTCATCGGCGGTTCCATCTTTTCGTTCGCGAGTCCCGTTGGGGTTGCCGTGGATACCGCCGGCAAGATTTACGTTGCTGACGCCAGCATTCCTACCGCCTCTGTCATTCGCATCGATGACATGTCAGGCGCCAATTGGACCAAGATTTCTTTGGGTAGTGGCGCAACTCCTCACAGCATCGCAGTCGATTTGGGAGGCATGGTGCTGGTCGGGGGCGGAGGCGCGCAAATCGTAGATAACATGATGCAGGCTGTCACTTCCGGAAGCGGGCTGACGAACGCTTTCGGCCCCTACTACGTCTTCAGCGCGACGCCGGTTCCCGTGCCAGCGCCCCGTCCTCCGGCAATCAGTTTCAGCCCGTCTTCGCTGACTTTTTCTCAGAATGTCAACACTACCAGTTCCCCCCAATCGATCACCGTCACGAACTTCGGAGGTAGCCCGGTCAACGGCTTGAGTATCGCCACATCCGGAGTATTCTCTCAGACCAATAATTGCCCTTCGGTCCTGATCGCTGCCACAAGTTGCACCGTTTCTGTTTCGTTTACCCCGTCTGCCGCCGGTCGGGTAACCGGATCGCTGAACATCACCGACGATTCCTACAACCTGGGTTCTTCGCAAGTGGTGATACTTACTGGCACGGGCACTGCGCCCGGCGCTTCGATCACGCCAACGTCGCTTTCCTTCGCGGCGCAGGTCGCCGGGACAACAAGCACCGCGAAAAGCATCACTGTGCGCAGCAGCGGAACGGGAGTGCTGCAGGTTACGAACGTAGTCGCCACAGGGCCATTTAGCCAAACCAACAATTGCAGCGGCCCGATGGCGCCCAACGCGTCGTGCACCGTCCAGGTATCGTTCACGCCGGTCGCGGTTGCAACCGCTTCCGGTAACGTTAAGATTACCGACAATGCTGGAACCCAGACCGTCACGCTTTCCGGGACCGGCAGTGCGCCGGTCACGTTTTCGCCGACCAGCTTAAGCTTCGGCAATGTTGTCGAGGCGACCAGTTCCACACGCACGATTACACTAAACAATCGCCTGAACACCGCGCTGGCGGTTAGTAGTGTCACGGTGAGCGGGGTAAGTGGACCGTTCGCCGTGACCAGCAACACTTGCGGCACGAGCGTCGCCGCAGGCGCGAGTTGCACGGTGGGCGTGACCTTCTCACCAGCAACCGTGGGCTCAGCTACGGGAACCTTGACGTTCAACGATAGCGCCATTGCCAGTCCTCAAACCGTGAGTCTGTCGGGAACCGGCATCGCCCCGGTGACCTTTTCGGCAACGAGTCTGAGCTTCAGCACCACAGTCGCGGGCAATACTAGTGCTGCCAAAACCGTGACATTGACCAATAATCAGGCAATCACGCTAGGCAACATCGGCATCGCGGCGAGCGCCCCGTTCGCCGTAGCCAGCAACCCTTGTGGCACGAGTCTAATCGCAGGGAAGAGTTGCACGGTGGGCGTGACCTTCTCGCCGACGGCCGTCGGCTCAGCTACGGGAACGTTGACGTTCAGCGATAGCGCCATTACCAGCCCTCAAACGGTGAGTCTGTCGGGAACCGGCAGCGCTCCGGTGACTCTTTCGGTAACAAGTCTGAGCTTCAGCACCACAGTCGCGGGCAATACCAGTGCTGCCAAAACCGTGACATTGACCAATAAACAGGCAATCACGCTTAGCAACCTCGGCATCGTGGCGAGCGCTCCCTTCGTTGTAGCCAGCAACACTTGCGCCGCGAGCATCGCGGCAGGTGCAAGTTGCACGGTGGGCGTGACCTTCTCACCGACGGCCGTGGGCTCGGCTACGGGAACATTGACGTTCAACGATAGCGCCATTGCCAGTCCTCAAACGGTGAGTCTGTCGGGAACCGGCAGCGCCCCGGTGACTCTTTCCTCCAACTCCATCAATTTCTCAACGGTTAGGGTGGGGATAACGAGTTCCGCGCGCACCGTGACCTTGACCAATCACCTGAGCACCGCTCTTACGATTACAGCCGTTAGCGCGAGTACGGGATTCACCGTGGCGAGCAACACCTGTGGCGCGAGCATCGGCGCCGGAGCGAATTGCACAGTCGGTGTAACCTTCTTGCCCACGGCGACCGGACTAGTGACTGGGACCCTTACGTTTACCGACTCAGCAGTGACCAGCCCGCAGGTGGTGACTCTCTCGGGGACTGGGCAGTAGCGCCGTTTGCTCGCCCAGACCCGCAGGCTAAGGCTTCTGGTTGATCATCAGATGGGCCCACGGCGTCCCCGCGTACATGATCCACGAGCCGGTCTGTTTTGGCTCAGTGCCAAAGCCCGAGCTCTTGGGATCGAATGGCCACATGATCATCCAATGCGGCGGCTCCTTGATAGGGTTGCCCGTAGTTGCATTGGGATCGCTTGCGCTCCAGTCGGTTGCGCCCGACAGCATGTAGACGATGCCGGGCTCGGTATTGGTGGGCTTCGGCTTGAGTGCAAGAAAGTCGCGCTGCCAGCGGAGCGCAGCCGCGTTCATGCATTGCGCATCGTCGCCTACCGCACCCGGATGGCCGGGAAAACAAGTGAATCCGTTGTTGCCTTCGCGCAGCACAGTCTCCGTACCGTGCTCGTCCTGATCGACAATGCGCGCATCTTTCGCGATCTCCGGCGGGCCCGCCGCCATCGCCCGCGCAATTTTGGCTTCCTTGCTGTCGTCTTTGGCGTCTTTGTTCTGCGCTGAGGCGATGCCACACATCATCACGCCTACCATCAGTGAGCCGGAAAGTAGGATTCGAATCATCAAGGCCCTCCGGAACGAAATCACGGGCGATTCCCTGCCGCGACAGAATCTCACATTTGTGGCAACGCTCAAAACCGGCGCAATCGGCTAGGCCTGCCGGGTTCCTTTAGACAACTGTTATGTTTCGCGACCGCATCGTACATCCGGCGTTGTTCGCAATGCCACACCATCATGGCCCGGTTGGATTGCTCTCGCTGGTACTGCGCCTCCCTGTTCATCAGCGGCTTGTTGCTTCTTCTAGGCTCGTTCGGTTGCGGCGCATCTTCGGCGGGTTCATCCAGACCAACTCCGCCAGTGCCCACCGGGGCGGTTCCACAATTCGGACACGTGGTGCTGGTCGTCGAAGAAAACAGCAGCTACTCGCAGGTCATCGGCAGCGCCGACATGCCGTATCTGAATAGCCTCGCCACGCAGTACGGATTGGCCACCCAGTATTTCGCGAACACGCATCCGTCGATTGGTAACTACTTCATGCTCACGACCGGCCAGTTCATCATCAGCGATGATTGGTTCACAGGAACGGTGGGCGCTGACAACATCGTTCACGAGTTGCTGGCGGCAGGCAAGACCTGGAAGTCCTATGCCGAGAGCAGAGGAGATCCCGTTCTGTATGCCAGGCGGCACGATCCGCTTTCCTACTTCGCGGACGTGGTGAACAGCAGCACGCAGATGCAGAACCTGACTACTTTTTCGCAATTCAAATCAGACCTGGCGAACAACACACTCCCGAATTTTTCATTTGTCGTGCCGAATCTTGTAGACGACGCACACGACGGCCCATTGTCGCTTGCGGATCTGTGGCTGCAGACAAATATCGGTCCACTGATCTCGAATGCAACATTTCAGAACGACGGTCTGTTGATTATCGTGTTCGACGAGGCGGCGGGCAGCGATTCGGCCCATGGAGGAGGCCACGTGGCCGCGGTCATCGTCAGTTCAAAAGCAAAGCAAGGTTTTCAATCCACCACGCTTTACCAGCACCAAAGCACATTGCGGCTGATGCTGGAGGGTTTGAGGATTACAACCCTGCCAGGCTCATCCAGCACCGCTCCTGATATGGGAGAGTTCTTCTGAGTGGGCGACACAAACCTCTGAACTAAACTCGCCGACCGCCCTGGACGATTAAATCGCGTTTGCCAGCGAAAGTTCACTTGCTCGGGAAATTCGCAATCGTCCAGGCGTTCGCGTTGCCGGTGAGCGGGCCGAACGCCAGGTAGCGTCCATCGGGCGATGGCATCAGCGAGAAGATATCCCAACTGGGCTGCTTGAACAGCGGACTCGGTTTGCCGCCGGGATTCATGGTGACGATCGTCGTTCCGCGCGAGGAGTAGCTGGCGAGGAAGAGGCTTTTGCCATCGGCGGCCCAGGCAACGGCAGCCAGTTGTGTCCAAGGCATTGCTGAGAACTTCGTGATCGCTTTGTTCGCGAGCGTGACGACTTTCACGTCGCTGGCCTTGTGGTCGAAGGTTGCAATCGCAAGGCGGTTCCCGTCACGCGATAGATCCCACGAAGTGAAATCCGGGTCAGCCGGCAGCTTCAGCAATTCATCCTTGCGGCCTTGCGCAGGATCGAAGGTTGTGAACTTGACTTCGCTTTCGTCGGACTCGGCGAGAACGCAGGTGCTGCCGTGCAACGGACAGCGGAAGCTCGGGAAGCCGCCCGTGCTGAACGTCGGGTCGCCTCCCATCAGAATTCCGGGAGTGCCGGTAACATCCATCACCGGCTCGGACGGCCCACCCGTCAGCGGGGCACGCATCAGCTTGGGAGCCGCAATGGCCGATCCCTCCACCACCCTCTGGCCTTGCAGGTAGACAACCCACTTGCCATCAGGGCTGAGTTGAGGCGCCCACTTCTCTTCCGTCCCGGTCACGAGCGGTTGCGCGGTGCGCTCGCCAGTTCCCTGCTTGTAGATGTCGAAGTGCCCGTTACGATCGGAATAGAGAAACACCGTCTTACCGTCGGCGGACCAGCCGCCCGGCCAGTCCACACGATCATCCAGGGTGAGGCGCTGTGGGATTTTCAACTGCTTGCCGCCGCCCGACAACTCACCTATGTAGACGTCGCTCTGCTGCCGTCCATTGAAGAACACCAGGCGCTTTCCGTCGGAGGTGAGTTGCGGGTTGCCAAAGAAGAATCCCGTCCAATCCGTCAGGCGGCGCGATGTTCCTTGCGGCTTGCCCGTCTTCTGATCGAAGCGCAGTTCCCAGAGGTTCGAGTCGTACTGGTTCGGAGGCGCTTCGCGCACGCCATACACCAGCCGTTCCGGCCCCGCAAAAAGAACGTCGGTGATGCGCGGGTTGGAAACCAGTACCTGGGGATCCGCTCCCTTGAGGTCGCGGCTTTCCAACTCAAAGTTGGCGAGACCGTTGGTCACGCGGTATTTGATGTAAGCGATGCGCTGTCCATTAGGAAACCAGGCGGGCCAGAACAAGTGAAAGCCGGCTTCGGGTTTGATGAGGACGCGGGCCTGTCCACCATCGACGCCCATGATCCAGATATCACGCGTGATCGCATCACGGAAGACGATCTGTGTACCGTCGGACGAGAGCGACGCGTCGTTGGCATCATCGCGCAACTTCTTCAAAGTCGCGCCAATCACCGAAATGATCCAGATGCCCTGCTTCTCCTGCGCAACCGGGCCGCCGACCAGCAATTTGGTCCCATCCTGGGACCATTCGATGCGTGCTCACCTGAAACAGAATTCATCGGGAATCGGCAGCGACTGCGTCTCGCCGGTAGACATCAGCCGCAGGTGCAGGCCTTCCAGATCGGCATAAAGAAGATATTTTCCGTCGGGAGATATGGAACTCACGGCAACCGGATCGTCGGACGAGTTCGCCGTCAGTTGCTGCGGCTTCAGTTCGGCCTGAGAGTAAGGCTGCGCCGTCTTGAACCATCCGGCCGAGTAACCAACTCCCAGTACCGCAGCAAGCGCGACCACCGCGGCGACAGCGGCCCACTTCACCCAACTGCTCGACGCCGCTGGCGCCGCAGCCACCGCCGCTACGGTACTGCCCGAGACCGCCGCAATTTTGGCCGACTGCGTGTCGCGCTTCAGTCGTTGCAGGTCAGCGCGCAGGTCCGAAGCCGTCTGATACCGCAGAGTCCGATCTTTCTCCAGGCACTTGTTGATGACGCCTTCGAGTTGGGCGGGCAGTTCCGGATTGATGCGCACGGGCGCTGTCGGCGGCTTGTTCAGGATGGCGTCGAAGATGATCGCGGAAGTATTCCCCGTGAATGGCTGCTTGCCGGTAGCCATCTCGTAGAGGACAGCTCCGAACGAGAAAAGATCGGTGCGCGCATCCAGTTCCTCGCCTCGCGCCTGCTCCGGCGACATGTAGGAGACAGTGCCCACAGTGCTGCCCGGACTGGTCAAGTGATCCTGATCGACTGCGACGGTCGGCATCGATCCGGCGGCCGTCTCAGGAACCGGGCTGGGTGCACCGGCCAGCTTCGCCAATCCGAAATCCAGAATCTTGGCCTGCCCGCGCTTGGTGAGAAATAAATTGGCGGGCTTCAGATCGCGGTGCACGATGCCGGCGGCGTGTGCCACCTCGAGCGCATCCGCGACCTGCACCCCAGCCTCGAGCATCTGCTCGAGCCCGATAGGTCTTCCCTCGATGCGGTGCTTCAGGGTTGTGCCTTCCAGGCACTCCATCACGATAAAGAGCCGGTTCTCATGTTCCCCGATGTCGTAGATGGTGCAGATATTGGGATGATTTAGCGCCGAGGCCGCCCGCGCTTCGCGCTGAAAGCGCTCGCGAGCCTGCGGATCCTGCGCCAGATCTTCAGGAAGGAATTTGAGCGCCACCCGCCGTCCAAGCCGTTGGTCTTCGGCCTGGTAAACCACGCCCATCCCACCACCACCCAATTTTTCCGTAATGCGGTAATGAGAAATGGTGAGCCCAATCATGTGGCGGCCATGTTAGGGCTTGTCAACGAGCAAGTCAATTTTGGCCCGGGGTAGGAGATAGTGCGATCTGAAACTGCCATCGTTAATCGACGCAGCTCTCCTGCGTGAGCAAGTCTCAGGAGTTGAGCAGGAGCAGATTCCGTCTCGTCACCGTCCATCAACGAATTCTTTACCTGTCCGTTCTGTCATTGCCCTCACCTCTTAGTGACGGTGCCGGCAAGAGTAACCGCCTGCGGGCTTCCGGCAGCGTTATCTCTGACGTAGAGGGTCGCGGACAGCGTACCAACATGATCTCCAAAGAACACGACGACGATCGTGCAACTCTTCCCCGGGGCGAGCGTGGATCCGCAGAGGCTGACCGACGTGAAGGCATTGAGGTCGGTTCCGACGCCCGGAGTCACCGAGACCTTAGAGATCGACAAGGCGCCGGTACCGATGTTCTTCACGGTCACGTTCCGGGACAAAAGACTGAACTGCCTCACCACGCCGAAATCTATGCTGGCTGGGGTAACGCTAACGCTTACCTGCTGGCCGGTAACCGTCAGGGTCACCGAAGTCGCGTGCGTCGTCGAGCCCTCGACGCCCGTCACGAGGATCGTGTACACCCCGGGCGTCGCCGTGCCCGCACTCACCGTAAGCGCCGAGCTGCCACCGGCTGTGACTGACGTTGGGTTGAGCGACGCGGACGCCCCACTCGGGATCCCTGAAACGGTCAGACTGACCGTCTGCGCGCTCCCCGAGGTTACCGCCGTCGAGATGGAGCTGGAGCCGGAGGCGCCTTGCTGGATGCTGACGCCGCTTGGATTGGCCGCGATCGAAAAATCGCTCGGTGGCTGAGTCACCGTTAGGGACACCGAAGTCGCGTGCGTCATCGAGCCCTCGATGCCCGTCACGAGGAGCGTGTACGCCCCGGGCGTCGCCGTGCCCGCGCTCACGCTCAAAGTCGAGCTGCCGCCTGCGGTCAGCGAGGTCGGATTGAGCGATACCGTTGCGCCAGTGGGTACACCGGAGACGCTGAGGTTCACCGTGCCCGCAGTGCCGACCACCGTGGTCGAGATCGCGCTTGTGCCGCTCGTGCCTTGCGCAAGGCTGAGGCTGCCCGGCGAAGCGCTGACGGTGAAATCTGTTCCGGTTATGGTAAGGGCCACGGATGTTGCGTGCGTGTTGGAGCCCTCGGTTCCCGTCACTGTAATCGTGTAGTTGCCGGGCGTAGCTGTGCCCGCATCAACCGTCAACGTGGAGCCGGTGCCTGCGAGCACTTTGGCAGAGCTGAGGGATACTGTGGCACCACTGGGCGCGCCGGAGACGGTGAGGTTGATGATGCCCGGAGTGTCGACTACAAAGGTCGAGATCGTGCTCGTGCCACTCGTGCCTGGCGCAAGGCTGAGGCTTGAGGGCGAAGCACTGATGGTGAAATCGGTTGCCGTGATTATCACGCCTACGGATGTGGAGTGCGAGCTGGAGCCCGCGGTTCCCGTCACTGTAATCGTGTAGTTCCCTGGCGTAGCAGTACCGGCATTGACGGTCAAGGTGGAGCTGCCGCCTGCGGTCACCGAGGTTGGGTTGAGCGACGCCGTCGCGCCACTGGGCACGCCAGAGACACTGAGCGCTACGGTGCCCGCTGTACCGGCGGTAACCGCGGTCGAGATCGTGCTCGTACTGGCCGTGGTTTGCAGAATGCTGAGGCTTGCCGGCGAAGCGCTGATGCTGAAATCACCTGAGGCAGAGGCAATCGTAAGCGCAACTGCTGTCGTATGCGTCCCGCTCGTCGCCGTGCCAGTGACCGTCAGGGTATAGCTTCCCGCTGGAGCCGAGCTCGTCGTGCTGATGCTCAAGGTTGACGAACCGCCGGAGCTCACCGACGCTGGAGTTAGGGTAGCGGTCACTCCGCTGGGCGCGCCCGAAATACTCAAGCTAACCGTTTCCGCTCTTCCCGCGACAATTGCCGTAGAAATCGTGCTGCTGGTGGCGTTCCCGGCTGTCACTGAAACCGATAACGGGCTCGCGTTGATCGAAAAATCATTCGTACCGGTGCTGCAGCTCCTTGTTGCCGGGGCAATACAGTTCGCGGCCGCGTTAGAAAATTCCTGTTGTACCACGTAGGTTTCCCCGTCGCAGGCGTCAAAAGTAGTCTGCTGCGCAGCGCAGAGGTCGCCGATCTCCCCGTTAGTGTTGTCGAACCAAGCCAGCGGGGGGCCGATAACGGTGGCCAATCCCACTTCGGCGTCGGTGATCGTATCCGTCAACTCTTTGCTCGCGATTGCCGTGTAGTTCCCGAAGATCGAAGAGGCATTGCCGCACTGGTTGAAACAGCCGCTGCCCGCTTGCAGGTCCGGATGTACCCCGTAATAGATCTCCGACAAGCTGCCGCTGGCGGACCTCGTTCCATGATAGGAACAGAAGCCTCCCGCAGCACAACTCGAGCTACCGCCCTGCGTTATGGTTTTTCCTGGCGGAAAGTAAATCGCATAATAGGTGATAGGGTTGCCCGCGGTATCGAGCTCCGGCGCAGGCAAGTGCCCGGCAAGGATCTGGCTCTCGATCTCTGCCTGGATCTGGCTGTCATCCACGGTGCTTCCGCTGACGCTTGGCGTGATCGTGTACAGGTTTTGGAAAGCACCCAATCCGATATGCTGGTCCGTCTTCGTACCACTGGGATCCACGGTGTTGTATTCCGAGTCGAGCCAGCTCGTAAAATTGCTCTGACTCAGGATCTGATCGTAAAAGCTCGCCATTGAAGGCGTTCCTGTAGATGTTATATGTGACTCATAGCTCCCCGATCCCCACAAGACAATGACGACCTTCATTCCTGACACCACCCGGCCACCGTAGTAGGTGAGGTGAGCGCCTGCTGGAGCGCTCGGCGGAGGTGGGAGGACGCCTAAGGCCTTCTTGCCCACCGCGGGCTTCGATTGAAATTTGTACACGCGAACATGGCTGCTCGGAGCAGCCTTGGCAGCATCCGTTGCCGTCTGTGCGTGAGCCTGGTTGGCGGGCAAGGCCAGCATGAATGTAGCCATCGCGCACAAAATGGCGACATGCGTCCGCAAGCTGGTTCTAAAATAAGCCGGTTGCTGCATCATTCGAAAACTTGAGAGGACCATTCTCTTCACTCCATGAATTTGCAAGTTCGACTGCAACAACCTGACGTTGAAGCTAATGCGCTTCTTAAGCAACGCCGCAAATTTTGCGTGCGTTGCTTCGAAACGGCAATCCGACGTGTGCTAAATTACTTTCCGATTAAGCCCTCTTCCCTAAGTTCCTTGTTTATCAGCGATTTCCCTTGACTTTCCGACTGGCACAAAAGTACAGTTTCGACACCCCCCATCTGTAAGGCTCAGCATTACATTCCAGCAACTAGGTGCGCCGAACCTGTTCTCATGGCAACCGGGAACTTCAATCTCCTCCGCAATATTGTTCGCTTTGGCGAATTTGAAGCCGACTTCGATTTGGGCGAATTGAGAAGGAACGGACGGCTGGTCAACGTTCAGAACCAACCGCTTACTGTGCTGCGGGTCCTAATTGAGAGGCGTGGAGAGATTGTCGGACGCGACGAGTTAAGAAAAGCTCTCTGGAGCGACGGGGTCTATGTTGAATTCGACAAAAACCTGAGTACGGCAGTCAATAAATTGCGGCAAGCACTGGGCGATGCCCGGAATGGGCGGGCGCGTTACATCGAGACCGTCCCTCGAAAAGGATATCGGTTTCGCGCTCAGGTCGAAAACCTCGCGCCTGCCATACCGACGGAGGTCCACCTTCCTGTCCTGATCCCGTCCAAGGAGCCGAACCCAACACGCAAAACTGCGCTCTCTAGAGCATTATTTGCGGCCGGCATTCTCATCGCGTTCATCGCCGGGACTTTTTACCATTTGCGCTCCCGACCACCTCTTCTCACAGATAAAGATACCGTCGTACTCTCTGACTTTGCCAACAGCACTGGCGACCCGGTATTCGATGAGACGCTCAAAACCGCGCTGAATGTCTCCCTCAACCAATCGCCCTTCCTGAACGTTTCCTCCGATAGCAATGTCAATAAAACCCTCAAGCTGATGGAAAAGCCGGTAGATACCAAGCTCACACCCGACGTTTCCCGCGAGCTTTGCCAGCGAACTGGCAGCCAGGCGTATATTGCCGGGTCTATCGCAAGTCTGGGCAGCCAGTACGTTTTGGCATTGAAAGCGGTGAATTGCCAAAGTGGGGCAACGCTTGCGCAAGAGCAGGTGACGGCCTCCACCAAGGAGAAGGTGCTGGATGCCCTGGGCGAAGCGACATCCAAGCTGCGTGCCGAACTGGGCGAGTCGCTCGCTACTGTACAGAAGTTCGATGCCCCGTTAGCTGAAGCCACCACAGCCTCGCTCGATGCCCTGAGGGCATATAGCTTGGGCAACAAGGTTCCTCAAGGAGACGTCGAAAGCGCCCTGCTTTACCATCAACGAGCCATCGCGATCGATCCAAACTTCGCCATGGGATATTGGGCAGTGGCAGTGGATTATTTCAATTTGGGTCAAGAAGGGCGTGCGAACGAATACATCACCAAGGCATTTCAGTTGCGCGATCGTACCAGCGAGCGGGAGCGATTGGCCATAACCAACGCGTATTACGGTATGACCGGAGAATTGGACAAAGCTGCGCAGGCTTTTCAAGAGGCGGTCGGGAGCTATCCACGGGAATACAAGATACGTGGCGAAGGTGTAATCGACCTGCTGCGTGGACAGTATGAAAAAGCCGCGGCGGCATTTAGACAGAGTCGCGGTCTCGATAATGCTGATGTCGGTCTCGACGTCGACCTTGCCAATAGTCTGCTCGCCTTGCAGCGCTTCGACGAAGCTCGCCAGATCATCCAGCAGGCGCAGGCGCGGAAGACGGACAGTTTTGTATTTCACAACGCTATTTACGAGCTTGGATTCTTGCAGGCAGATTCGTCCGCCATGGCAGCACAACAACAGTGGTTCACGGGGAAGCGCGAAGAGAACATCGGAATTTCGCTCGCCTCCGATACGGAGGCGTACGCCGGTCACCTGCGCCGGGCCCGGGAACTGACGGAGCAGTCTGTGGCTTCCGCGATTCATGCCGATAGCAAGGAGACCGGAGCCGTGTGGCAGGAGATTGCTGCCCAGCGCGAAGCGGCTTTCGGAAACTTCCCGGAAGCGAAGCGTGCGGCAGCCAAGGGCCTGAAGCTTGCTCCCAACAGTTACGAAGCGCAAGCAGAAGCCGCTCTCGCTTATGCTTTGGCGGGAGATGCGGAACGAACTGAAGCGCTGTCACAGGAACTCAATCATCGTTTCTCGCGGAATACACAAATGCAATCTTTGTGGCTTCCTGCCATTCGGGCACAACTGGCGCTGAAACGGATGAGACCGGATGTGGCTGTCAGCAACCTTGAAGCGGCGGTTCCCGTGGAATTCGGGCTTATCCAGTTCGTCCCTAACATTTCCTGTCTCTATCCGACTTACGTTCGCGGCGAGGCGTATCTAGCAGCCGGACAGGGCAGCGCGGCCGGCGCCGAGTTCCAGAAGATTCTGGACCACAGCGGTATGGTCTGGAACTGCTGGACTGGAGCCTTGGCTCATCTGGGCGTAGCGCGCGCGAACGCTTTGCAGGCGAAGACTTTTCAGCTAGAGGGGCAAGGTGCCGAAGGCAACGCCGCCCGCGAGCGGGCGCGCGCGGGCTACAAAGACTTCCTCACCCTCTGGAAAGACGCCGACGCCGACATCCCCATCCTCAAGCAAGCCAAAGCCGAATACGCGAAGCTGCAATAGTCTGGATGTCGAGATGTTACTGGCAACGGGGAAGGGTTGGGATGACGGGACGTACTCCAACTTCCTTACGTTCTGAGCCCGAAAAAACTGGTTAAACGTCCCGTCAGTCCTCAGGTTTCGTCGTCAAGAGGTGATCACGACCGGCTAGAACTAACATCCCGCATCTGCGTTAAGAAGGTACCCGGATCATCAGCCGATGTTTTCTGGTGATTGAATCCCGCAGGTCCGATCCTCCGGGTTCTATTCACCACCCCATTCCCTTCCCGCTCGATCCTTCAATTTGTAACCACCACCACGCTGCTCGTCTGCATCCAAGGCTCGAACCCGCCAGGAGGACCACGATGGACAGGGCCGCAGTGGAGCAGTTGCTCGATGAAATGCTTTCGTCGCTGGAAGACTTGGAGACCAAAGCTGGGGCCACCTTGCAGTTTCTCAAAGACAAGGGACTTGCTACCGACAAGGATCTCGCGGCCTATCTCGAGCAGGCCGGAAACGCGAGCAACGTTCGCAGGCGGGCGGCGCGGCTGCGCATGATGAGCTTGCTCTCCTCTGCTCTGAAGAACGTCGAAGAACCGAAGGATAAACCGAAGGCCGCGCCCGAGACCGCTAAGGCGGCAGCAACCCCTGAGCCCGCGAGCGCTCAACCGGCTGCCAAATCAGGGGATGCTTCGGAAGAGATTCAAGCCGAACTGGCGCAAGCCACAAAAACGAATCGATCCGAGGACGACAATTCATTCGATGCCGGGGAAGAGCCCAGGCCCGATTCATCGGAACCCAAGAACGCTGAGCCGCGCCACCCAGTGGCAGAAGCGAAAGCGCGGCCGAAACAGGCGCAGCCAGATGAATCTGTCAAAAATGTGCCGCCTCCAGAAAACTCAGAGCCAACCCGCAACACAGATCGCCCGGCCCCAAGGGAAACAAAAGAGGACGCAGCTTAGAAACAGTCGACGGTGATCCACTTTCGCGCGTCCTGCGCGCCTCACAGACTCATCTTGCGGCCCCCCGTCTTGCCGGTACCCCATCCAAGCCCGATGCGTTTGAGCAAGCTCTTGAACCGTGGCTTCTCGCGCAGCTCATCAAAAGCAGGTTCCACATTCAAATACCCAAGCCAGATCGATTTCTCCTCCAATGCCCGATCGAGCCATGTGAGCGTCTCTTCTTCTTGTCCGAGTCCCGCATGAACCAGCGCATGATCGTAGGGCGAAACATACTTTCGCTTCGAGATCGCTTGCAGCCGCTTGACCAGGTCGCGCGCTTTCGTGCTGGCGCCCGCAACCGCCTGTCCATAAGCCAAGCGGGCCAAAACAAATGCGCTTTCCCCGGTCAGACGCACAGCCGCATCCAGCGCCGCCAATGCCGGCTTGAACATTCCCTTCTGCAGATACGCCTGCGCAAGTAATGTGTGCGTGAAAAAGAAACTTGGATCGACTTCCAGCGCAGCCTGGTAGTTTTCAATCGCCGAATCGTACTCTCGCACAAAGTAATACACTCGCCCAACGTCGGTGCGGTACACCGCCGAGAACGGATCCAGCGCCAGCGCCTTCATCTTTTCGTCCAGCGCTTCCCGGTGACGTCCGAGCATTCCCAGCATCGTTCCGCGCCAGTGGTACGCATCCACGCATCCAGGATTCAATTCGATCGCCTGCTGAAAATGCTGCTCGGCTCCGGCCCAGTCCCACGCATAGTCACGCTTCACGACGCCGATTGCGGCATGCGCCTCGCCCAGCGTCGGGTCCAGTTCAAGCGCTTTCCGCGCCGCCTTCTGCGACTTCGAATACGCCTCCTTGGGCGCCAGGCCGTTATAGTAAGCGAGGATGTTGTAGCAATCGGCAATGCCGACGTGGCCTTCCGCCCACTTCGCATCGATCTCAATTGCACTCTGAAAATAGGTCAGCGCCTTCCGCACGTTCGCCTCGGTTCGCTGGTTCCGCTGGAAGCGCGCCTTCAGCAAAAGGTCGTGCGCCTGCGGATCGACCGGGCGAGCGCCCTCCAGCCGCGCCCGCTCCTCTGGCGTGAGCATGATGCGGACCTGATTGGCGACTTCACGCGCTATGTCGCCTTGCACCGCGAGTATGTCACGCAGATTCCGCTCATAACTCTCTGCCCACAGATGCTGATCGCTATGCGCATGGATCAATTGTGCCGTGATGCGAATCCGCTCGCCGGAGCGCAACACGGAGCCTTCGAGCACCGCATCGACATTCAACTCGCGCGCGATTCTCGGGAGCGACTTCCGAGTCGATTTGTATGCCATGACAGAGGTGCGCGAGATCACGCGCAGCTTGCCGATCTTGGCGAGGCTGGTAATGAGCGCTTCCGTCATGCCGTCGGCAAAGTAGCCCTGTGCCGGATCGCCCGAAAGATCAGCCAGCGGCAACACGGCGAGTGCGCGAATTTCAGGTCCTCGAGGCTGCGCGTTCAGGCTCGAAGAGGAAGCGCCCCGCTTCTCGCCCTCAATCGCATCGACCGCCATGATGAACCGGTAGCCTCGCCGCGGCAGTGTCTGGATGAAGCGCGGCGCGCTAGCCGAGTCTCCCAGCGTGTCACGCAGGCGTGCAATCGCGTTATGCAGGCTGTGTTCGAAATCGACGAAGGTATCGGAAGTCCAAAGCCGCGCGCGGAGTTCTTCGCGCGTCACAATGTCGCCAGCATGCCGCAGCAGAATCTCGAGTACCTGGAGAGGCTGTCCCTTGATCGGCAAGCTGCTGCCCCGTTTGCGCAGTTCGCCGGCGCGGGTGTCGAGTTCGAAAGGGCCGAAACGCAGCAGACGCGCGGCTGGCTGGCCCGACTGATCGTGGTCCGCCAAAACAGCGCTCAGGCTACCACAAAATGGTTGCCGTCAATTCATCCCGAGGCCATAATCCCAACTGTTTTCGGGGAGGGTGCTCACTTGGAATGCACACCGCATCTGAGATTGCGGGCCCGTACTCTGTCGGCTATCGCGTCAGTCGCAATCGCGCTCAACGTCTTGGCAACCGCGACCGACGTGCCTAAGGAAGCGGTTCGAGGAGAGGAACACTACGTCACACGCGATGGGATTCGAATCTATCTCTGGGAAAAATATTTGCAGGGCCAAGTCGGATCCTTTGCGCGGACAGAGAAGGTCGTGCTGCTCGTCCACGGCGGCACGCGCTCCGGACGCTCGCTTTACGACGTGCAGATTCGCGACTACTCATTGATGGACTTTCTCGCCCAACATGACTACGACGTGTGGGCCATCGACATCCACGGTTACGGGCACTCCGACAAGACGGACGATTGGATCGATGCCAAGTCAGCCGCAGCCGACATCAGCGCAGGAGTCGAATACATTACCAAGCTCAGGGAGGTCAGCAAGGTTGATCTATTCGGCTGTTCCGCGGGGACGCAGAGGGCCGGCTTGTACGCGATGGAGCATCCGGAACGGGTGGCGCGGCTAATCTTGCACGCAGGCTTCTGGAAGGGCAGCGAAGAATTTCGCGCCATGAATCGCAAGCGGATCCAGAATGGCGGGCAGCCACTGCCTCGCAATCGCCCCACCACGGAAGCCGATTTCCGCGACGGCTTTGTTCCGGGTCAATTCGAGCAGGACGTGGTCGACGAAAGCGTGAGAATCGGCATGCAGAACGACCGGCAGCGCCCCAACATCTTCTCGGAATACGCGAAGCTGCCGATCCTCGACCCCAAGCGCATCGTCGTTCCTACTCTGATTATTTTTGGAGAGAAAGACTTCGTGGCCAACGATGCCGACCTTCTTCCGTTCTTCGAGCAGTTGAGTACGCACGACAAAACGTACGTTCAACTGCCGGATAGCGGGCACCTGATGATTCTGGAGAAGAACCACCGCCGACTGCAGCACGAGATTCTGGATTTTCTTGATCGTCAGTAGGCGGCCCGGGTTGTCCGAACGTTGTCCGGAACTTCAGCGGCGATAGAAGAAGAAATACATCACAGCCGCGATGATCAGCAACGTCAAAAGAAACCGCACGATCGGGTTGACCTTCGTTGCCTGAGGCGTGATGGGCGCGTTGCTCAAGAGCGACGGATCGAGGTCGGTGTTCCCCATGGGTGTCATGGAGGGAGCCTGCTGTCCTCTGACGTCGGTCGAGTTCATTGGCTGAGTGGGCAGAAACATCGGCGACAACACCGAACTCTGCTTTCCCGGGTTGCTCACGGTTGTCGAGGTGAACACCTGGACTTCGCGTCCAGTCACTTGCGATGCGATCTGCTCCGACAAGTGCGGAAAATGCTTGTCGACAAAGCCGAGCAACTCCTCAGCGTAGTGATCGAACTTCTCCTGCGCGGCCGGATTGAAGCCGGGCGTTCCGGGATTGTCGGAATGAACGGTGAACCCGCCGCCGGGTTTGCGGTCCACATGCATGGCGACATTGACCTGCTTGCTTTGCAGCGCCAACTGGAATCCCGGAAACGTTTCACCGAGCGCCGCCACCAGCTTGGCCTGAATCTGCTGCTGCAACTCTTCCCGCGTAGCCGCTTCAAGCGCGGGCACGTTGGGATCGGACGCGCGGGCAATGAACCCACCCTCGGGCTTCGGCTCGATGCGATACACGCATTGCTGGACGAGTCGTTTGAGTTCCATAACTGGGGATTGTAGCCGGATTCTGCAGGCGAGGCGTGGTTACGTCGGTGCTGGCTGGCAGGGGGGATCGTCCGGATCGGGCATGGAAAAGCCGAAGGGCTCCGCGCGCACAAACAGGTTACGGCTGGCCAGGGCGTGCCCTCAGCCACCCATCGACTGTCGAGATGGCGGTTCAGCCATCCCGGGATGTGTCTTTCTGAATTACGAAACGCTGGCCGGTTAGCTGCGGACGGCGACCGACACGAGTTCAGGATTGCAGCGGGAATTCTGCATGGACTTGATCACGTCCTCGGCAGTGAATCTTCCCATGGCAAGAGCCAGCTTGCGGTTGGACGTCGTCTGAATGGCGGCGCGGTCGATGCGCTGCACATATTGGGGCCCGCGCACACCGCCGCGGTTCAATCTCACGACAAACTTGGTGTTTTGCATGGGTTCCTTAGTGGATCAGGCTCGGATAGTTCTATTGTACGCGATGTTTTGGTTTTGCGCTTGGCTAAGTTGAGCGCCCCCAGGCACAAAACCCAATGGCTAGAAGCGATTCACTCTGCTAGGGAGACTGGAAGGCCAAGCCATGCACGGCAAAACGACTGCAAGGTCGGATTGTTCGGTGCGACTTCAGTAACTCAGCTACGAGTCTTCAGGTGCGCGCGAATCCACTCCACAATCTGCGGGAACCGAAACGTCTGCCGTCCAATTGAACCCTCGATGAAAGCGTGGCCTTCTTCGGCCCCTACATCGATGTAAAACCCATTGCGGCGCAGAAAGACGTCGGCGGCCGTGAAGGAGATTCGTTTGTTGCCATCCAGAAATCCATGATTGAGAGCACAGGATTCCATCAATGCGGCGGCTTCTTCCTTAATGGATTGGTAGTAGCCGGTTTGTGGACTGAAGGCCGCGGCCTCAACTGCAGCTTGATCGCGAACGCCGTGGATACCGCCGAACATTTGGATCAACTGGTGCTGCATCCGATAGATTTCCGCGATCGTAAGGAACTCGCGCATCTACTTGGCGAGCCGTTCCAGCAGATCGCGATTGCGCGCGACCGATTCTTGAAATGCATCCATGACTTCTGAGCGCACGAGATGTTGCGACGGAACCACGTTCCGCAGATAAAAAGCGAGTGCCTGCTCCAGCACATGGCGCTGGCTCTGACCATTCTTGTGCGCTACGCTGACAAACTCGTTGTACAGCTTGGCATCGATTTCAGGAGTGAATTTTTTAGTTTTGGGCTTGGGCATAAGTTCGCCTCGTTGACCATATCGAGCTCACGCTTACCTTCTTGATAAATCAAGATTACTCTTGACTTATACAAGGTAAGCTCCTCACCTTCCAATCGTATCCGCCCAGCACGAACTTGGGTAGCGAGCAGACCGGCGAGACGCCCGTCACTCCGTCGAAAGAAAAACCCCGCCCAAGCGGAGCTTGGACGGGGCACCCTCCGGGAACTATGGACTGCTTAGGCGGAGACTGCGATCGGCGTTTTTGCCTGGTCGGCGCGGAAGCGCAACAGCGCGGCGATGTTGCCCACCCGATCGAATTCCTGGTCGCCCTTCACATAGAACAACTCGATGTCGCGGCGAATCGCTTGCGGAATCAGCGCCTCGCAGATGTCTTCCAATTCGCGCGTGGCTCGTCCGCAGACAGCGCAGTACGGGACCATGTGCGAGTCGATGTGTCCGCAGTTTTCACATTCGACTCCGCGCGCGCTGTACTGCTCGCCCAGGAAAAGAGTTTGAACTTCTCCTAGTTCCAGCGAGCGCAGGACTCGGCGTAGACCCGTGACGCCGCGGCTGTTTCCTTTCGCCATGCTCATGGCTTCGCGCAGCAGCGTGTCACGTCGGCGGTCTTGATCTTCGTGCAGGAGCCGGTTGGCGTTCTCGCGGATCTCGTCGTTCGTCACGGAGGCGATGTCGCCGGGAAAATGTCCCAGCAGGCGCTGGCGCACATAGGGGTGCAGGTGCGATTCGAATTCGGACCAGTTGGTGTCGTGGCAGGCGACCACCAGGCGCTCCCACATGCCACGCTCGAGTTCTTCTTTCAGCCGATCGGCGACCAGTTTGTAGTGCTGCATGAATTCGTTGGCCGCGCGACGCTCGACATGGCCCGCGTTGTATCCGCCGTAGCCGTCGGTGCGGCTGCGTGGCAGAGTGCGGAAAAGTTCACCGCGCTCTTTCAGTTCGTCGAGTCGCAAGTCGAAGAAGCGCCCGCGCTGGCGGTCCACTAGTAGCACGCACAGGTTCGGCTGCGCACCCAACAGGGCGGCCAGCGGTTTCAGGTGGAAGCGGCGGTTGACGAACAGTTGCGTGCCTGCCAACTGCGGCGGGAGATCGAATTCGCGCCAGATCTTCTTCGCGCTGGAAGCAAACACTGCCTTCGCACGAGCCTGGTTGCCATGCAAGTTGCCGGCCATTTCCAGGATGCGGTCGAGGTCGGCGCGCGCACCTCCGTTCTTGCCCTGCTTCTCGCTTTCGCGCAGGGCCTGGCGAACGAGATCCTTGGCGAGGATTGCTTCTTCTTTGTGAGACTTGTTTTGCGGAGTACGCGGTTGAAAGTAAAAGCTCAGAGCACAACCATCGGAATCGGCCTGAAATGCGGCTAGTTCACGGATGTCCTCGCGGGTCATCATCACGAATTCTCCTAATTGCCGGGAAATCAGTTACGCGGTATTAGATCGTGCGATCGGGGTCTGCTTGGACGGAGCGGCGAACATCGGAGATTTGCGCAGGTGGTCGCAGGCGGCCTTCACCGAGGCGCGCACATCGTCGGCCTTGCGGTCGGTTATGACGGCAATTTCGTCGTCGGTGAAGCCTTCAACGGCTTGCAGGATGAAAGCTTCACGGGCACTGCGGTCCGTGCCGCGCAGGGCGATTTCGACCAGGCGCAGCATCTCATCGGAAGAAGCGATTTGCTCAGGCGTCTCGACCCGGCGATCGGCGATCACGGTCGCTCCGAGAATCGCTTCATCGGGTTGATGGAACTGGAGTTCGGCTTCGTCGCTGGCGCGCACGTTGCGCTTGCGGGCCGAATCCTCGAGATGCACGTTGCCGTTGTGCTGACCGGCGCCGGCGCTCATCTCGTCGATGGCGCGCATGGCAAGCCGGTAGAGCCAAGGCTCGAGTGCCAGACGTTCGGGTTTTTCGCCGCCGTCGCCGAGAGCACGGGCGATGGCTTCGTCCACGACTTCCGCGGTCGAGATGGTATCGCCTTCGATCTGTTCGGAGGTTTCGCGGAAATAGAGTTCGCGTTCTACGAAACGCTCCAGCCGAGCGAGATTCACGTTGACGTAGGTGCGGATGTCGTCACCGGAAACCACGGGTGCCTGCACGGACGCCAGGGTTTGCTCAAACGGAACCTGGCGCTCGGGCCGAGTTTCCGTACCACGACGCCAGCGCGGAAATTTGTGCGTGGAGCGCAGCAGATCCTTGTGCCTGGTAATTTGCTGCAGCAGATCGTCGAATGCGATCTTTACGGCAGACGAGGGTGAGGGCGCGTTCGCGTGCACGGCCATCTGGCCCGTAGGCAGGCGCAGGTTTAAAGACACGACGATGCCTTCGCGCGGCGAATTCTCCTCGATGAGTCCTTTTAGATGTATGAGTTCGGGACGGAACGCCTGCAGGCGCTTGCGCAGTTTTTCGACCTGCGTGTGCACTTCTTTTTCGATGTCGGGAGTTTTGCGGACTTTGTATCCGATATGAACGTTCATGAGAGCCTCGGATGCCGGGAACAGATCCGGTGAAGCTATCAGTACCCTTACAAGCCGGATTCTACACCCGCAGGCAGGAACGCAAGCACCCGTTTTGAGAGAAATTTGCGAACCGATGGTTGCGAGAATTGTGTGACGTATGCACTTGCGCGAGGGCAGGTCACAGGTGACAGGTCACAGGTGACCGGTTGGTAGCGCCGGCGTCCCGCCGGCAGTCGCGAGAGCCTGCCCTGAGCTTGTCGAAGGGGCGTCTCGCCCTCGCCCAATTGGAAAGGCACAGTGCTGCTGTGTTGGAATTCTGATTGCTTTTCTTCTGTTGGCTATTGGTGAAGATCCATCAGCACAGTAAACGGGATGCCTACGACAAATTGACCCGGGCTGCCGCCGGTCGGGGGCGGTGGTGGATCGAAGATCGCGAACGTGAAGTTCCGGTACCCGCCGCCGATGTCTACCGTGAGATTCAAAGAGCAATTCGGCGTTCCTATTCCGATCAATGCAAAGCTAGGCGAGGTGCCAGCCGGCATCATGCAAATCTGATAATTCGATGCGCTCAGCGGCAGATACGCGGTCGAGCTTTTGAATGTCAGGCCCGCCACGGTCGGGGCAGACGGGAAGACCTCTCCGACGTTGTTCACATAAAGATCGACCGGGCCGATCGTGCTTGCCCCATTCACAATGCGCAGCTTGATCTGACCAGTCGGTGGCGCGGTGTGGTCGTCGACGAAAGCGAGGGCGGCGAGTGTGCCCTTCGCCTCGTCTCCAACAGTCATTACTGTGTTAAAGCTGCTTGCCGTCACCGGACAGGTCGCATCAAGAATCGCGGGACCGGTTGTTCCTGCGGGCACTTCTTCGACGTGGATGGTCGATCCCCTCACCGCAAAATATAGTGGCGTCATCAAGGGGCTCTTAGGGATTTGTGCCTTTGCTCCGTTCACCAGCACGTCGACGCTGCTGCTGTTCACGCCACCCTGCACAACGCGCACCTGCACAGACGCGGGATTGTTCAGCATGCTATTGGAGTTGCTGTTTCCGCAGCCGAATGTGATGAGAGCGTAGATGGTGAGCAGAACGAAGGAAGCGGCGCGTTTCACAGAAGCCTCCGAATGCCTGGGGGCCACAGGCTGCATCGATTACGCGAAGTGTAATGCGGAAGCTGCTGCAGGGCAAGGGATTCAACCTTACCAGGAAGAGCTGTTTCGTCTTGGGTCTGAGAAGCGACAAGTAGAAATTTTCGAACTCGGCTTGAAAAATTCTGAGCAGCGGGGTATTTAGCTCGCGTTCGTGGGTGGAGCGGGAGTTTCCGGTTTTTCCTTGTCTTCGGAAAGAAATGCGCGGACCGATTCCTTTTCCCGAGGATCGCTTTTTACGCGCAGGACCATGACCCCGGCGATGACCAGTACGATCAGCGCGATGATGCCGATAAGGGTCATGTGAATTTGCTGGCGGAGTATTCCGTGGAACCCCGCGTATTCCTGTGACCTGTCACCCGTGACCTGTGACCTAGACAGCCACTGTCACTGACGTTTCCGTACGCGTCACTTCGCGGTACATCGTGTCGCGCTCGACCGGTTCCCTGCCCGCTTCGGTGATCAGGCGGACCAGATCTTTGCGCCGCATGCCTTGCGGCGTGGTGGCGCCCGCGTCGTGATAGATCTTCTCTTCGATCACAGTACCGTCGATGTCGTCGGCGCCGAAGCGCAGCGCGATCTGCGCGATCTTCGGCGTCATCATCTGCCAGTAGGCCTTGATGTGCGGGAAGTTGTCGAGCACCAGACGGCTGACCGCGATCTGCTTGATGTCGAGCATGCCGGTGGTTTTGGGCAAGTGCTCGAGCGGCGTGTTGTCGGGATGGAACGCCAGCGGGATGAACGTCTGGAAGCCGTGGGTTTCGTCCTGTAACTCGCGCAGTCTGAGCAAGTGGTCAACGCGGTCTTCGTCGTTCTCGACGTGGCCGTAGAGCATGGTCGCGTTCGACTTCAGACCGATCTGATGCGCGGTGCGCGCGGTGTCGAGCCACTGGTCGCCGTCAATTTTGTGATCGCAGATGATGTGCCGAATGCGGTCCGCAAAAATTTCCGCGCCGCCGCCCGGTAGTGAGTCGACGCCAGAAGCCTTTAATTGTTCGAGCGTTTCACGAATCGAGAGCTTCGCGCGTTTCGCGAGATATGCGACCTCGACCATCGTGAATGCCTTGAGGTGGACTTGCGGGAAGCGCTGCTTCAGCCCCGAGCACAGGTCTAAGAAATATTGGAACGGCAGATCAGGATGCAAACCGCCGACAATGTGAAACTCGGTAACGGCTTCGGTGTATCCGGAGGCCGCGGTCTCGAACGCTTCTTCGAGCGCCATGGTGTAAGCGCCGGGCGCGTCCTTCTTGCGGCCGAAAGCGCAGAGGCGGCACGCGGCCACGCAGACGTTGGTCGGATTGATGTGACGGTTGACGTTGAAATACGCCTTGTCGCCGTGCATGCGCTCGCGCACGTGGTTGGCGAGCCAGCCCACGGCGAGGATGTCGCCGGTGCGGTAGAGCGCCAGGGCGTCTTGCTCGTTGAGGCGCTGACCGGCAAGCACTTTTCCCTTGATGGGGTTGAGGCGCGCGTCGTCGGTTTGGAACGGGTGCATGCTGATTTGATGATAAACGAAATCGGCAGTTGGCATTTAGTCGTTGGCATTTGGTCAGTTAATGGCAGGGAGGACTCGCTGGCACTAGATTGAACCCTCAAACTTGGTTTTGGCGGTTAGAGCAGGCCGAGGCGGCAGGTGGTCTGACCGTTCAAAGCTGTTTTGGCGGTTAGAACGGACCGTTCGAAGCTTAGCGGAGAAAGTAGCGGCTGAGATGGCCGCGGGCGGTGATTTCGGCTTGGACGATGCGCGAGAAGATCCAGGTGTAGAAGGCGGCGTTGCCCGCGACGATCAGGACTTCTGAGCCGGCGCTCTGTCCTGCCCAGGCTTTGAAGGCAACGGCAAGGATCAGTCCTGGCCACAACGGCGGGAACCAGTAAAGACCGGCTCTAGAAACTCCGACTAACACGATGGCAGAAGCGAATCCGCAAGCCAGACTTGCCAGCCAGACTCGGGGTTTGCGTTCCGATGTCATTTCGGAGGGAAAATACTACGAGACTGGGTCGGGTGCCAGTTACCTCGGTGTATTCCGGGGAGCTAAATCTTCAAACGCAGAGAACGCAGAGAACTGCCGCAGAGGGCGCAGAGGAAGGCTTTTAACCGCTAAGGACGCCAAGAAAATCCGCTAAGGTCGCTTAAGAACTTCATGGGCTTTCAGAGGATTCTTTGCGCCTTGGGATCTTTCTTTTGCGAACTTCGCGGCGTCTCTTTGCGCGCTTTGCGGTTTAAGGTTTTGATTGCTGCTTAGCGATGCAAGAGGAGGTCGGCGGCTACGAAGGCGAAGAAGACTACAGAGATCACTCCGTTCATGGTGAAGAAGGCGGCGTTGAGTTTCGAGAGATCGCGGGGCGAGACCAGGGTGTGCTCATAGGTCAGCAAGATGGCCACGGCTAGGACTCCACCCATCGCCAGCTTGCCCAGTCCGAAGGCTCCGACCAGTGCGATCAACAGAAGCAGCATGATGACGTGGAATGTCCGGGCGATCGCGAGCGCGCCTCTGATGCCTACGTAACGTGGGATCGAATGGAGGCCGGACTGGCGATCGAAGTCATAGTCCTGACATGCGTACAAGACGTCGAAGCCACCTACCCAGAATGTGACGGCGGCGGTCAGAAGCAGGATGCGCGGATCGAGCGAGCCGCGCACGGCGATCCAGGCAGCGGCGGGCGCGATGCCCAGGGCGAATCCCAAGACCAGATGCGACCAGCGCGTGAAGCGCTTGGTATACGAATACAGCAGGACCACCGCGAGTGCGACTGGCGAAAGCTCGAACGCCAAGCGGTTCAGTTGCGACGCCGCGAGGACAAAAATCGCGCAGGAGACTACCACGAACGCGCTGACGAACGCGGGGCTCAGTGTTCCGGCAGGAAGAGCTCGCGTGCTGGTGCGGGGGTTGGCCGCGTCGATGGAAGCGTCGGCCACGCGGTTGAACGCCATGGCGGCGGAGCGCGCGGAAATCATCGCGATGATGATCCAGAGCAGCTGGCGCAGCGTGGGGAAACCACCGGCGGCCAGCATCGCGCCACAGAGGGCGAATGGGAGTGCGAAGATGGAGTGCTCCCACTTGATCATTTCGAGCGTGACGCGCAGGTTGCGGACCAGGGGCACGTGGAAAGTTTAACAGAGGTGAACAGGTGACAGGTGACAGGTCACGGCGTTTGGGCTTCGGTGTCTAGCAAAAGATCGTCAAAAAAACGTCTGACCTCATCGCTCACCTTCAACGGCGGCGGACAGGAGTGCCGGCCCACACTTAGCGGCTCAAGCCTGGTAGCCATGCCTTCCTATCAGTGGTACGAAGCGGCAGCCTGTCCGGTTGGAGATGACAGGCTTCCCTTCCAGCTTTCTCACTAGCTGCAGATCCTGAGCTTCCGGCGGACCAATTGGGATGACCATGCGGCCACCCTCTTTCAATTGATCGAAGAGCTCCCGCGGCAGGCTGGGAGCGGCGGCGGCTACCGTGATGCCGTCGTAGGGTGCGTGGGCGAGCAGGCCGGCGCTGCCGTCGCCTACTTCCATCGTAATGTTGGTGTAGCCCAAGCGTTCCAGCGTTGCTTGTGCTGCGGCGGCGAGAGCTGGATGGCGCTCAATTGTGTAGACGTGCCGGGAGAGTTCAGCCAGCAGTGCGGTTTGATAGCCGGAGCCGGTGCCGATTTCGAGAATGATTTGATCGCGGGTTGGGTCGAGCAGTTCCAGCATCAGGGCTACGATGTAGGGCTGCGAGATCGTCTGGTCTTCGCCGATGGGGAGAGGATTGTCGTCGTAGGCCTGGGCCGCGTAACGCTGGTCTACGAATTCGTGGCGCGGGACGCGGGTCATTGCGGCCAGCACGCGATCGTTGTAGATGCCGCGCTGACGTAGTTGCGTTTCGACCATACGGCGGAGGAGAACGTCGAGATCGGAGTGGAAGAGCACGGGTGCGAGTTTCTGGTTTCGAGTTTCCAGTTTACTGCGTCGTGAGCTTTTGGCCGGAGTGGAGAAGTGGTGTTGGAGCCGGAGGCAATTCATAGGAACAGCAGGTCCTTCGACTGCGTTCGGCTGGCGCCTCACTTCGCTCAGGATGACAAGACGTCAGGGATGAATCGACATCATGTGGGTGGGTCGGACAGGAGTGTCCGACCCACATCGAGCCGGTCCCTAGAAGACCGGCTCGGGTTGCTGATTTAGTTGCGATCCTAGAAGTTCAGGACAATTCCTGTGGAGAAGCGGCCGTTGTTCTGGGTGTTGCCGAAGAAACGCGTTTGCAGGTAGTCGCCCTGGAAACGCCAGGAAATTAACGGCACCAGTTTGTAATCGAGGCCGCCGCCGAGGGCTTCGGCGAACGACGTGTCGGAGGCGGAGTAGCCGGTGGTGCTGACACTGACGTGGCCCGCTCCGAACAGGGCGTGCGCGAAGGGGCGAATTTTTCCTACTGAAACGGAGACGCGCGGTCCGAACAGGAAGTTGTGCTCGCGGGCATCGACGTTGAAGATCTGCGTGCTGCTCGGGAAATTGTTGGTGCCGTAGAGGCCGTTGAAGTCGGCAACGATGCCCACCCAAGGCAGGAATTTTCCTTCCAGAGAGCCTTCCCATCCGTTCAGGTTCGAACGATTGTTGTGGTTGAGGTCGGCGCTACCGTAGGAGTATCCGACGAAGAGGTTCCCTTTGGGGACCTGGGCCACTGCAACAGAAGACAGAGCACATGACAGGGCTAAGAAAGACAAGACTGCGATGAATTTTCTGGACACGACAACTTCCTCCTTGGGATGTCTTTCGGCATTAGATGCAGGCAGGGCGCTTCTGGATAGCGAGGTGGCGACGGAAGGATGCTTCTGGGTTAACAGTTTTCTTTAATAGTTTGGCGAGGCTAACATTCCAAAATAAGGCAGTGGCTACGCGACTGCCTCAGTTCAGGAACTTTAGCTCAGGTTCAATGCAGTGGGACAGTGCTACCTGGACCCGAGGAACGCGGATCCGTTGAATTTCTTCCCCGAGGCCGGCGCTGATTGAGGAAATTACTGTCACCTTTGGGAGGTGCTTCCTTTGATGAGACGCGATGCGTGCTGGCGGCCGGCATTGGGATCTTCCGGAATCTGGCCCGGCAGCAGACGCTCCGAGGCGAGTATGGTCGTGCCTTTGACGGGGACTGCTTCGATGTTGAGTACCGCAGCCTTGGGAACTCCTGATACAAGTCTGGCGTCTTTGCCGGCTGCAATGGAAAAGCACTACCTTGGTATTTGAGCGTACAGACAATCGCCTAGGCCCTGATATATTTTCCTGTACGTATGGGCGACGAAACCCGCATCCGCGAATTGGTTGCGCTGATCGACTCTGAAAGAGATCCGCAAAGAGTCAGCATGTTCGCTGCCGAGCTCGAGCAACTGCTGACCGTAAACCGCACGCCGGTTCAGGAAAAACAAAGGGCCAGCTAAAGCGCGGCGTCATCCTGAAATACTCCGCAAGTTGATCCACTCAGCGTAACGGGCGATCCGTTGTTGACTGGGCGCTAGGCGATCCAGCCGGAATCAGTTTCGCGGACGGGGCGGTGCCGGTGTTCTGCTCGTCCAATGCTGCCACCAGTTGAGCAGCCAATTCAGACATTTTTGCAGGGTCGAGTTCCCTTACCATTGCTTCGCAAATTTCGCGCCACTTTCCTCTCTCTTGAGTCATGACGCCTCCCAAGTACGACTATTCTGCTGTTCTCCAATAGCAAGAGTCGGTCCAAATCGCCAAGTGATTGATCCGCGATTATTTTGGCGCGTCGCCGAACGGTAATTTTGCTCCTATGGGAGAGAGTTTTGTCGTACAGGATACCCATGTTGAAATACCGGATTTCACGGAGTCCCTACGCGTCACAAGTATCTAACTGGGCGTGGAAGCTGTAGCGCGTTGTCTCTTCCTAACAGTCCGAGAGATCGGCAGCGCGGCGCGCGCGAAGCGCAATCTGAACATCTTCAGTTTCAGAGAATGATTTTTAAGTCAGGCTTAAGGTTTGCCTTGCTACCATTCGCGTATTATTTAGCCCTTCCCCCATACCCGCGCCCCTGACAATCGAGGGACGCGGGTATCGCGTTCTGGCTGAAATTCTTTTTGCTTTATCCTTGGGCCAAGCAGTCTCGCTCTACCAATAAACAACGACTAGCAACGCCAGAAATCCCGCACAGGCCAAGGGGAAGCCCCAACCAGGCGCCGGTCACTGGGTCAGCAAAACCTGGCCGCTAGTGGGGCGGCCGCGAGGCGCGTTGGCTCAGGCCCCTGGGAGTTCTGCTCACGGACTTCATGCGGGCTCGTGCAAGCTCGGGCCGCTCGTTGCCAACTGACGCTGCGATTAATTCCTTGAAATACCGGGTAGAGTCTTGTGCTTTGCCTGCGGCATCGGCGGCGGTGGCGGCACCGTAGAGAGCGTTGAAACGTTTCGGAGCGACTTGCAGGACGGCCTGAAATGCTTCCAACGCCTCCTGCGGATGTTTTTGTTCCAGCAGCAACTGGCCCAGCATCTCGCGCGCCGGGGCAACTGCACCGGGCGTGACGGCGTGCTTGTCCATGCTTTCTTCAAGGTCGGCGGCGGCGGTCATGCCGGTGAGAGCTTTGGCGGGGTCGCCGCTCTGCTGTGCCATCCAGGCATCCACCTCGCCGATCTGCACCTGGACCTGTTTGGCCCAGTAGTCGTTGTGGATCTTCGCGGTCTGGTCGTGCAGCTGCTCGAGAGAGTGTTTGGCTTCCGCTGCGCGCGAAGCGTCCCCTGCCCGGGCAGCGCCCACGCCAATGGCTGTCCAGGTAATGGCCTGGGCCCAGGGAACGGCATTCTCGCGTACGGCGAGTTGGCTGGCTTCTTCCCACTTGCCGAGTTCTATGGTGTAGCGGGCAGGAATGGCGGCCAGCGCATAGTCGCCCGTGAGGGTCAATCCGCCAACCGGTGATAAAGCATTCATGTTCGCCAGGACAGTCTGGGCATCCGTAACGCGGCCGCTCTGTAGGTAGGCGTACTCCATGTAATCCATAGCGTGCAGGCGCTGGTCGCGAGCTTCGCCATTTTTTGAGGTTGGCTCGGCCGCCGCGGCCAGAGCTTCGGAGCGCTTGTTGGACTGGACGGATTCTTCCCACGAACCCACGCGCGTAAAGATGTGGGATGGCATGTGATTGGCATGCGGCGAAGCCGGAGCAATTTTGGCGTAGGCTCGCGCAGCCTTCAGTCCCTGCTGCGCTAAGGCCGGGTTGTCGTAGCAATGGATGAGGTAGTGCGCGACGCCTGGGTGATTGGGAAGCTTGTTGAAGATGGGCTCAAGGATCTCGCCGCACTTGCGCTGGTTGGCAAAAGTTTTATCAGTCTTCGAGGCCGTGATGTCGAGGGACAGAGCGTGAAAGATGGCGGCTTCCGTGTCTTCCGGATAGGCGGCCTGCACCGCGCCCATCTTCCGCTCAAAGGCAGCGGAGTGCGCGTATGAATCCTTTCCGTCCTCGCGGTAGATTTCACTGAGCGCGTCGATGTAGGCCTTCTCCCGGGCGGTGGTCTTAGAGTTTGTGGTGGCGAGGTCGGCAGCTTTCTTCTGGGCAACGCGTCCGGCGGCGAGGTCGCCGTTGTCCCACAGACCGTGATAGTGCGACATGGCGACGCCCCATTGGGCCATGGCGCATGTGGCATCCTTGCTGCTGATTTCCTCAAAGGCAAGGCGCGTGCCCTCGTACTGGAAGGAGTGCAGCTGCGCGACGGCGCGGTTGAAGTCCTGCTCGACGGCCTTTGCGCAGGACGTCGCGAAATGCACCGAGCCGACTTCGTTTTCACTCAACTGGTGGTGATGTTGCTCGTCGCACCACGCGGAAACCGAAAGCAAGGCAAGCGCGCAGACTAGGACCCCGAGTGGTTTCATAGACATCTCCCCCAACGTGCCAAAGATGTTACAACCGCCGGAAAGGTCATGAACAGACGGAAACGGACGCGACCCGTTTGCATCGAACCGTGTGTATGGGCGGAGGCTGCCTGGGTGCGAGGGCTTCTGGTATAACTACTTGCTTCTCGGGAGGTTACGGACTTCCGATTACCAAATCAAGGGCGCGCCGGGCAATCCGCCGGGCGTTCATGCGACGTACTTAGAAAGGAAGAGGAGCGTGTCCAGCACCGATGCCAATGTCGTTTCGCCCGACCTGGCACTGGTGTCGGCTATTCGCGCGGGCGATGCAAGCGCGATGGCATCGCTGTACGACCATTACTCTCCGGTGGTGTACGCGGTGGCACTACGCGTGTTGGGAGACACGGGCGCGGCGGAGGACATCCAACAAGAAGTGTTTATGCAGTTGTGGCGAAATCCAAGCGCATTCGATGCGAGCCGGGGGAATCTGGGAGCGTGGCTGGCGGTGATCACGCGAAATCGCGCGATTGACGCGCTGCGCAAGCGGCGTCCGGAGACTGATCCCGAGGATGTTGTGCTGTCGGTTGTGCCTGATATGGCGGGAGAGGCCGACCGGTCGCGGGTAGCGCAGAAAGTTCGCGGAGTGTTAAGCGGGATGCCCGCCGCGCAACGCTCGGCGCTGGAGATGGCCTATTACCAAGGCATGACGCACACGGAGATCGCTTCGAAGACGGGCGAACCGCTGGGCACGATCAAGACAAGAATCCGCGCAGGATTGATCGCCCTGCGCAAGGCATTCGAAGCATGAGCGCGCACGAACAATTCGCCGAAGATCTGGCTCTGCACGCGCTGGGCGCGCTACAGGGCGAGGAGCGAGCCGCGCTCGAGAAGCACCTCGACACTTGCTCCGCCTGCCGGCTGGAGTTGGATCAGCTGCGCGGAGACATGGCATTGATGGCCACGGCGACGACTGGGCCGAAGCCTCCGCAACGCGCGCGGCAGCGACTGCTGGACGCGGTTGCGAAGGAGCCTCGTGAGCCGAAGCAGGTGCCGGCGCGTTCCCGCTTCAACTGGGCGGCTGCGCTTGGATGGGCGGCGGCGGCGCTCATGTTTGTTGTGGTAGTGCAGCTGCGCCGGGAGAATTTCGGGCTGCGGGAGTCGGTTAACAAACTGGCCCAGCTTACGAGTCAACAGACGATTGAGGTGGCCAACGCACAGCGGGTGATGAATACGTTGACCGCGTCTGACACGCAAGCGGTCACGCTGGTAGCCGCCAAGGGTCCGCCGCAGCCGCAGGGGAAGGCTTTGTATCTCAAGAACAGGAGCGGTCTGGTGTTCGTGGCGAATAATCTGCCGCAGCTGCCGCCCGACAAGATCTACGAGCTCTGGCTCATTCCGCCTGGAGCGGCGCCGATTCCTGCAGGATTATTCAAGCCGGATGCTCGCGGGAACGCGACCGTGGTCAATCCGCCTGGATTGCCGGCCGGGGTAGAGGCGAAGACGTTTGCGGTGACTCTGGAATCGGCCTCCGGACCGCATGATGCTCCCCATGGGACTGGCGTTATGCAGGGCGGAGTTTAGGGATTGCAGATTTTTTGATTTCCGATTTTAGATTGGCCCCGTGCAGGATTCAGAGTTCGGGCTTACCGCGACCAACCCCCCGATCGAGCCCGATCATCCAACTCCGGTGAAAAACCCATCCCAATTCGCCTTGAATCGCTTCTCTCTAGGGGCTGTGGTCTTGTTGCTCGCAGCAGGCGCGGCGTGCATGCAGCCGCGTAACTCGCAAGATTTGAAAGAGCGCACTGCCGAGGCTACGGCCGCGGCCAAGCGCGATGCCAAGGCCGTGGCGGCTGGCATTAAAGAAGGCTGGAGCCGCGACAAGCCGCTCGACCTGAATTCGGCGTCGAAGGAGGATCTGGTTGCGTTGCCGGGAATCGGCGCCGCGGATGCCGACCGGATCATCGATGGTCGTCCTTACGATTCGCCGAATGATCTGTTGAGCCGGAGGATTTTGTCGAAAGCAAAGTTCGATCAGATTGCCGATCGGGTGAAGGCGAAGAAATAGTTCGTCCACATGGCGGCGTTTCAACGCCCTCGAACTCGGCAGCAGTGGAATCCCACCCTAACGTCGCAAAGAACGCGCCGTTAGGATGGGGCACCCAGGCATTTCAGAGCGTCCGATAACTTTCGCCGCGTCGAGCTTTGCCACACTAGGCCTCGTCACTCTCTTTTAGCTTGGCGATCACGCCGAAATCTTCTAGCGTGGTCGTGTCTCCTTTAACGTCTCCGCTGGTGGCTAGTTCGCGCAATAGACGGCGCATGATTTTACCGCTGCGAGTTTTCGGAAGCATGTCGGTAAATCGGATGTCGTCAGGTTTCGCTAGGGCGCCGATTTCTTTCGCCACCCACTTGCGCAATTCCTCTTTCAGTTCCGGGGTGGGCTCGCGACCCTTCTCAAGGGTGACGAAAGCGGAGATCGCCTGGCCCTTCAGTTCGTCGGGCCGACCAACCACGGCCGCTTCCGCGACCGCTTCGTGCGAGACCAGTGCACTTTCTACTTCCATCGTGCTCAAGCGGTGGCCGCTGACGTTCAAGACGTCGTCGACGCGGCCCATGATCCAGAAATAACCGTCTTTATCTTTGCGGGCGCCGTCACCCGTGAAGTAGACGCCGGGAATCTGCGACCAGTATTGGCGCACGTAGCGGTCAGGATCGCCGTAGATGGTGCGCAGCATCCCAGGCCAGGGCTTGCTGATGATCAAGAAACCGCCGGAACCATCGGGAACGGGCTTGCCGTCCATGCTAACGATTTCAGGTACCACGCCGGGCATGGGTCGAGTGGCGGACCCGGGCTTGGTGGCGATCGCGCCAGGAATCGGCGCAATCATGATGTGGCCGGTTTCCGTTTGCCACCAGGTATCGACGATCGGGCAGCGGTTATGGCCAATGACCTCGCGGTACCACATCCAGGCTTCGGGATTGATCGGCTCGCCAACGGTGCCGAGCAGGCGCAGGCTGTGCATCTTGTGCTTGTTCGGCCACTCGTCGCCCCATTTGATGAATGTGCGGATCGCGGTGGGAGCGGTGTAGAAGACGGTCACCTGGTGACGGTCGATGATGGACCAGAAGCGATCAGGCTCTGGAAAGTTGGGCGCGCCTTCATACATCAGGCTGGTTGCGCCATTCTGCAGCGGTCCGTAGACGATGTAGCTGTGGCCGGTGACCCAGCCGATGTCGGCAGTGCACCAGTAGGTGTCGTCCTCTTTCAGATCGAAGACCAGCTTCGTGGTCAGGTAAGTTCCTACGGAATATCCGCCGGTGGTATGAACAACCCCTTTTGGCTTTCCCGTTGTGCCTGATGTGTACAGGATGTACAGCGGGTGCTCGGCATCGAGAGGCTCAGCGGGACATTCGTCGGAGGCCTTCGCCATCAATTCATGCCACCAATGGTCTCGGCCTTCCTGCAGATTGATCGGCGTGCCGGTGCGCTTGTAGACGACGACATGTTTTACGCTCGGACAGGACTTGAGAGCTTCTTCGACTGCAGGAAACAGCTTCACTTCGGCGCCGCGACGGTAGGATCCGTCTTGGGTGATGACGGCGACGGCTTGCGAGTCGTGGATGCGATCGACCAGCGCGTGCGAGGCGAATCCGCCGAAGACGATTGAGTGCGGCGCTCCGATGCGCGCGCAGGCGAGCATGGCGATGGGCAGCTCAGGCGTCATGCCCATATAAATGGCAACGCGATCGCCCTTCTTCACGCCGAGGTCTTTCAGGGCGTTGGCGAACTTCTGCACTTCCTTCCAGAGTTGCTGGTAGGTGTAAGTGCGAACTTCGCCCGGCTCGCTTTCCCAGATCAGCGCGGCTTTGTTCTTGCGCCAAGTCTTTACGTGGCGGTCGAGGCAGTTGTACGACAGATTGATCTGCCCGCCGGAGAACCACTTGGCCCAGGGCGCGTTCCACTCGAGCACGCGATCCCAGCGCTTGAACCAGTGCAACTCTTCGGCAATGCGTCCCCAGTACTTTTCCGGTTGTTCGACCGATTCTTTATAGAGGTGCTCATACTCCTCGAGCGTCTTGACGTGGGCTTTTTCGGCAAACGCCGGAGGACACTCGAACTTGCGGTCTTCGTGAAGAACGGAATCGATGGAATCATTGGGGAGGGTTGCCTTGTCTGCCATGAGCGCCTCGTGCCGTGCGTGCCGGTTCGTCCGCGAAATTCTACTTGGGTGGAGGCCGAAAAGTCTCGTTGAGCGCCAGCGCCTCTTTCAGTCCAGGAACTTGTGGCGGTCCTTGGGATCCGGCAGTGGACAGGCGTCGAACTTGCCGAAGACGCGATACCGGTTGCGGGCGACGAGATTGTAAGCGGCGTCGCGCAGGAATTTTGGGAGGAGGCGACCGAACATCGCGACAACGCTCCAGCCACCGCCCAATTCCCGGAGCACGTAAAGCGCCGCGTCCGAGCGCGCCAGCAAGTGCTCTTCTGGTTGGCCACAATCTGTCACGACGTAGAACGTATCTAGGTCAGCAGGTGATTGTCCGTGTCTTTCGAGTATCCGGGCCGCAGTGAGCCCCTGGAGCGAGGCGAAACGGAACGTGTCTCGCTGATCATGGCGGAGCGTGAACTGCACGAGCCGGTTGCAGAGTCCGCAGACGCCGTCGTACAGCAGAACGGGATGTGCCGATGGCGTCATGACTCGAAAGAAACATCCTATCGCGAGGCGATTGCATTTACAGGGAGCGAAGCGAATTCCGGTGCTTTGGGCGGAGACCCTTCGTCAAGCTCAGGGCAGGCAGCACGTCTCTCCATTTATTTGTTGTCGAGCCCCGTGTGATGCATGTCACAAGCTTCTGTGACGCACGTACACGACGCCGCCGCCCTCCGACCTTCATGCTGTAGACAACGGGTGGCTTCGGCTTACCCGCTCCGGGGTCAGTTCCGATACAGGCAGCCCCGCACGATGAGGCGAAGGGATCCTATGAAGCGCAAATTCAAGACCATGGACGCGAATGAGGCAGTGGCCCACGTCGCGTATCGCCTGAACGAGGTCATCGCGATCTATCCGATCACTCCTTCGTCGAACATGGGGGAGTGGGCCGACCAGTGGTCTTCGGAAGGGATTCCCAACATTTGGGGCACCGTGCCCTACGTGGCCGAAATGCAAAGCGAAGGGGGGGCGGCAGGAGCGGTGCACGGGGCGCTGCAGACCGGCGCGCTGGCGACCACGTTCACGGCCTCGCAAGGCCTGCTACTGATGATACCGAACATGAACAAGATTGCTGGCGAATTGACACCGGCGACGTTTCACGTGACGGCGCGCACGTTGGCCACGCATGCGCTGTCGATCTTTGGCGATCACAGTGATGTCATGTTCTGCCGGGCGACGGGATGGGCCATGCTCTGCTCCAACTCGGTGCAGGAAGCGATGGACCTCTCGCTGATCGCCCACGCGGCTTCGCTCGAAACGCGGATTCCCTTTCTGCATTTCTTTGACGGGTTCCGCACGTCGCACGAAGTCAACAAGATCGAGATGCTCAATGATGACGACTTGCGGGCGCTGATCAGCATGGATCGTGTGTTCGAGCATCGCCAGCGCGCCCTGTCGCCCGACCATCCGGTGCTGCGCGGCACGGCACAGAATCCCGATGTCTTCTTCCAAATGCGCGAGAGCGCGAACGCCTTTTACGATGTCTGCCCCGACAAGGTGCAGGCGGCGATGGACAAGTTCGCCGAAGTTGTGGGACGAAAGTACAAGCTGTTTGACTACGTCGGCGTGCCCGATGCCGAGCGAGTGATCGTGATGATGGGCTCCGGCGCAGAAGCGGCCGAGGAAGCCGTAGAGGCTCTGGTGGCGCGCGGAGAGAAAGTCGGACTGGTGAAGGTACACCTGTACCGGCCGTTCTCGGTGAAGCATCTGTACGAGTCGCTGCCGATCACGGTGCGTTCAGTTGCTGTCCTTGATCGCACCAAGGAAGCGGGGGCGGGCGGCGAGCCGCTGTACCTCGACGTGGTGAACGCGATCCAGGAAGGCCAGAGGCAGGGTTATGGTTCGGTGAAATTGTGGCCGGTTGTTATCGGCGGGCGTTACGGACTTTCGTCCAAGGAATTCACTCCGGCGATGGTCAAGGCGGTGTACGACAATCTGACACTCGCGAAGCCGAAAGAGCATTTCACGGTCGGCATTCATGACGACCTGAACCACACCAGTCTCGATTACGACCCGGATTTTTCGACTGAACCGGATTCGGTAGTACGCGCCATGTTCTACGGGTTAGGCGCGGACGGCACGGTGGGAGCCAACAAGAATTCCATCAAGATCATCGGCGAGAACACCGACAACTACGCGCAGGGATACTTCGTGTACGACTCGAAGAAGTCGGGCGCGATGACGGTTTCGCACCTGCGCTTCGGCCCGAAGCCGATTCATTCGACATACCTGGTTTCGAAGTCCAACTTTATCGCCTGCCATCAGTGGATATTCCTCGAGCGCTACGACATGTTGAGCGCTCTGGTGCCGGGCGGGACGTTCCTGGTCAATAGCCCGTTCGGCAAAGACGAGGTGTGGGAGCACCTGCCGCGCGTCGTGCAGGAACAACTGATCGCGAAAAAAGCAAAGCTGTTTGTGATCGACGCCTACCAGGTCGCCCGCGACACCGGCATGGGCAGCCGCATGAACACGATCCTGCAGGTCTGCTTCTTCGCGATTTCGAAGGTTTTGCCGCGCGATGAAGCGATTGAGGCCATTCGCGAATCGATCCGCCACACGTATGGGAAAAAGGGCGAAGAAGTCGTTCAGAAGAACATGAAGGCCGTGGATGAGACGCTGGCGCACCTGTTCGAGGTGAAGGTTCCGGAAAAGACCACCAGCCCCATCGAGATGCCGCCTCCATTCTCCGCGGGCGCGCCGAAGTTCGAGCGCGACGTGCTGGGCGCAATCTACGAGGGCCACGGTGACGAATTACCGGTGAGCGCGTTCCCCTGCGACGGCACCTTCCCGACCGGCACTGCGAAGTGGGAGAAGCGCAACCTCGCTCTCGAGATTCCTGTGTGGGATACCAAGACCTGCATTCAATGCGGCAAATGCGCGATGGTTTGTCCCCACGCGGTGATTCGGATCAAGGTGTACGACTCCGCTGAATTGCAGAAAGCTCCGGCTACGTTCAAGTCAACGGAAGTTCGCGACAAGGAGTGGGCCGGAATGAAATACAGCATCCAGGTGGCTCCTGAGGACTGCACCGGATGCGGAATCTGCGTGGAGATTTGCCCGGCTAAGAATAAGACCGAGACGCGCCTGAAGGCGCTCAATATGGCGCCACAACCTCCGCTGCGCGTGCCGGAGCGCGAGAACTGGGACTTCTTCCTGGAGATTCCGGAACTCGATCGCCGCAAGATCAAGCCGACCACGATTCGACAACAGCAGGTGCAGGAGCCCCTGTTCGAGTTCTCGGGCGCATGTTCGGGCTGCGGCGAGACTCCTTACCTAAAACTGCTATCGCAGCTGTTCGGCGATCGCGCGCTGATCGCGAACGCCACTGGCTGCTCGTCGATCTATGGCGGCAACCTGCCGACCACGCCCTGGGCGAAGAACGCAGAAGGCCGGGGGCCGGCGTGGGCCAATTCCCTGTTTGAAGACAACGCGGAATTCGGACTGGGATTCCGGCTCTCGATCGACAAGCAAACCGAATTTGCGCGCGAACTGGTGCTGCAACTGGGCACTCAGATTGGGGACGAACTGGCGGCCGCCATCCTGGCGGCGCCACAGAAAGACGAAGCCGACATTTATGAGCAGCGGCAGCGTGTCAGCCTTCTCAAAGAGCGCCTGCAGGGCAAGACTTCTCCAGAGGCTAAACAACTGCTCGCCCTCGCCGACCTGCTGGTGAAGAAGAGCGTGTGGATTGTGGGCGGCGACGGATGGGCATATGACATCGGCTACGGCGGGCTGGATCACGTGATCGCCAGCGGCAAGAACGTCAACCTACTGGTGCTCGATACCGAAGTGTATTCGAACACAGGCGGGCAGGCGTCGAAGTCGACTCCGCGCGCGGCGGTTGCGAAGTTCGCCGCCGGAGGCAAGCCCGGCCCAAAGAAGGACCTCGGGCTCATCGCGATGAGCTACGGGACGGTATATGTCGCGAGTGTTGCGATGGGCGCCAAGGATGAACACACCCTGAAAGCGTTCTTGGAAGCTGAAGCTTATAACGGACCGAGCATCATCATCGCTTATTCGCACTGCATCGCTCATGGCATCGATATGACGACCGGCATGTCGAACCAGAAAGCCGCGGTGGAGAGTGGGCAGTGGCTGCTCTACCGCTACCATCCGGACCGCGCGGCTGCAGGCGAGAATCCTCTGCAACTGGATTCGCGGACGCCGACCCGCAAGCTGCAGGACTTCATGCTCATGGAAACGCGCTTCAAGATGCTTACCAAGAGCAAGCCCGAAGATGCCAAGAGACTCTGGGCTGAAGCCCAGCGCGACGTGGAGGCACGGTTCCGGCTGTATGAATACCTCGCGCAGCGCAAGACGGCACCCGAACCCACGGCGGCGGACTGACGGTACGACTGCTTAAGAGAAGGCAGCGCTTTTAGGAGAACCCATGATCGATTTGACGACTCGTTACCTCGGACTCACCCTGCGCACTCCGCTCGTGCCTTCGGCTTCCCCCTTGTCGCAGGAGATCTCCAGCATCCGGCGACTCGAGGACGCCGGGGCGTCCGCTGTAGTGCTGTATTCCCTGTTCGAAGAGCAGCTGCGGCAGGAGTCATTGGAACTCGATCATCACTTGTCGGCGGGGACGGAGAGCTTTGCCGAGTCGCTGACATACTTTCCGCAGCCTAGCGAATTCCGGCTGGGTCCCGAAGGCTATCTTGAACACATCCGCAAAGCCAAGGAAGCGGTGGATATTCCGATCATCGCGAGCCTGAATGGGGCGACCGTTGGCGGCTGGACGAAATTTGCTCAGGAAATCGAGCAGGCGGGAGCGGATGCGCTGGAGTGCAACATCTACTACATTCCGACCGATCCGGAACTCAAGGCCGCTGAGATTGAACAGACGTACGTTGATATCGTGTGGGCGGTGAAGTCGGCGATCTCGATTCCAGTCGCGATCAAGATCAGCCCGTTCTTCACGAATGTCGCGAATGTCGCGAAACGGCTAGATGATGCCGGAGCCGACGGTCTCGTGCTATTCAACCGCTTCTATCAGCCCGATATCGATCTTGAGGAACTGGAGATTCGGCCCAATGTGTTGCTCAGTACTCCGCAGGCGTTGCGCCTGCCACTGACGTGGATCGGGATTCTCTATGGAAAATTGAAAGCCAGCCTGGCTGCAACCGGAGGGGTACACGATCCGCAGGACGCAATCAAGATGCTGATGGTCGGGGCGAATGTCACGATGCTGTGCTCGTCTTTACTGCGTAACGGCATCAATCAGCTGCGGCACATGGAGCGTGGCATTGTCGACTGGATGGAGCAGCACGAATACGAATCGGTGAAACAGATGCAGGGCAGCATGAGCCAGCTGCGCTGCCCGGATCCTAGCGCGTTCGAGCGCGCCCAGTACATGCGAGCCGTCAAGAGCCTGCAGCATGTAATGGCTAGGGGATAGAGTCAAGAGCTTTAACCACAGCGGGCACAGAGGAACACGAAGGAATCCGGCTCGTGGACTCACGCCCACTTCGCGCTAGGTGCCGCTCCTGCGGGGCTCGCGTCATTTGCGTGAGCTTACGCAGCGCTTACGCGCTGGGCTATCTTATGTCGCCGCTCCGCGGCTCGGTCCCAAACAGAGTGTAAGCTCCTCTGTGTTTTTCCGAGTCCTCTGTGGTTAGGCCTCTGACTTCATTGCCGCTTTAGCCTTCTCCTTGGCTCGGCGCTCCAGTTCTTCTTCCCCGTACATGCTTCCGCGACATTCCTTGGCGCCACAGTGGCAGATGGCTTCGTCGTCGTCATCGCCGTCGTAGAGGTTGTAGTCGTAGGTCAACTCTTCCCCTGGTGCGATGTCGCGCGTGGCGATGATCCAGATGTGCTCGCCGAATTCGTCGGTCTCGCAGTTGGAGTCGCAGCAGTGATTGATGAAGGCAGCGACCGAATCGCCGTCAATGACGTAGTCCCCTTCGCCGATGCAGAACAGGTAAGTGTCTGGGCGCTCGTTGTAGAGTTCGTCGGCCTGATCCTTGGAGAGGCGGCCGCCGGTGTACTCCACGATGTGCGTCCCTTCCGGGATGTTGACTGTCGTGTAGCAGCCGCATCCGTGAATGCCCGATCTCCGGATGAGGAGGTCGCCGGGGTCAATCTTCGTCATAGTCGAAATGTCCATTTGAGGAAGGGAAAGGTTAGCACGGGCAGATTCCATCGAGCGCACATGATGTTGCGGGCGCGGACCTCTCACTCCAAGGTGGCCGGTTAGAAAAGATTGCCAAGCCTCTCGAGCCCGATGCCTCCGGTCACGCGGAGATAGTTCTGCGAACTGGTTGAGAAGGGGTGGACGTAGTCCGCAGTTCCGCGCACGAAGATGTGATGGTAGACGCGATACTGCACACCCGCTCCCGCCAGCACTGCTGGATCGGTGGTTGTGGTTTTGAATTTCGGGACCAGGAAGTTGAGCGCCTTGCGGGTGGTGTCATCCATGCCCAGGGCGTTGCGGGAAGCACCGCCCAGGCCGCGCACGAAGACCTGCGCGCCATGGATCTTCAGCAGATTGAACTGGGGCCCGGCGGTGATGGTGTAGACGGTCGAGCGAAAGTTGGAGAGCTGCGTCGTGCCCGCCGGAATGTAACCCAGCAACTGAAAATACTGCGAGAGATCAGCGTCCTTCTTGCCCTGCATCCCGCCGATGTCGAGAACGGCCGCCCAACGTTTGCCAACGTTCTTCTGGATGCTGAAGACGCCTCCCGTCATGGGGAGGGTGTGGTCGAGGCTCACGGACTGGTTATAGACGTTGGCGATCGCGGTGCCCACGTCCTGGATGATTCCGTAATCGGAGTAGGTGTACTGGTAGCCGCCGAAGATCTCCCACTTGGGACGATCCTGAGCGAGGGCAGAGGCAGAAAGCAGAAGGAGGACGACAGCAACGCAGGTTTTCTTCATCGATGAAAACGAAAAGAAGCTATTCCCCTTTAGCGCGGACATGCCGCGCAGGTTGAGAACCAGGCTGTAGATCGAATCGATGATTCTAACGTGCGCCGAGATGGCCGGTGAACAAAAAATGCGTAAAGGAAAGTAAAGATGGGAATTGGCACAGCAGGTGAAGATGGCAGCCCCGTAGGGATTCGAACCCCAATACTCTGCTCCAGAGGCAGATGTCCTACCGTTGAACGACGGGGCTGGAAATAGTGTAACCCAGGACCGAAGCGGGACGGAAGTGTGGGCGGTTACCGGGATACAACGAGCGAAAGGCGCGAGAAGATGGCCTTCTTGATTTGGTTGTGCGAGGAGAGTTTTAATGCGAGGGCGAGGACGCCCCTTCGACAAGCTCAGGGCAGGCTCTCGCGACTGCCGGCGGGACGCCGGCGCTACGAAAGGCATATTGTTTCGGGCACGTGGCTCGCGCTGTTCTAGAATTCCTGAGTATCCTGCCGGAGGCACGATTATGGCGATGACTAGCAGTTTGAATCCGCCCGCGACGGACTATGCGGAAATTGCGCGTCGTCCGCTGGACCCTTCCCAATGCGCGCTGGTGGTTATCGATATCCAGGAGAAACTGCTGCCGCCGATTTTTCAGAAGGAGCAGTTGGTGCGGAACTCCCAACTCTTGATCCGCCTGGCCGGCATTCTGAAGATGCCCACGCTGCTCACGACCCAATATTCTAAAGGGCTCGGGAACACTGTGCCGGACGTAGCTTCCCTGCTGCCCGAAACGCAGGCCATTGAAAAGCAAATTTTCTCGTGCTTTGGAAGCGATGTATTTTGCTCGACCCTGAAGCGGCTGCCCGGTAACCGGAATACGGTGATCCTGTGCGGGATGGAAAGCCACATCTGCGTTGCGCAGACGGCGCTGGCAGCCCTGCGTGAGGGATACCTGGTACACGTTGCGTCCGACGCCGTGAGTTCGCGGACGGAGTGGAACTGGAAGGTCGGACTAGAGCGCATGCGCTCGGCGGGTGCCGTGATCTCTTCGACGGAAATGGTCATCTACGAAGCACTACGGTCATCCGATACCTCAGACTTCAAAGATATGCTCAAGCATCTAAAGTAGTTACGACGGATGCTGCCTGCCTGTCTTCCCAGGCTAACCTGGCAACCCTCCGCCGGCCTTCCGCATCCTGCCAAACCTTGCCTGTACCGCAACTTACGACCTTCCGCCGGGTTTCTATGTTTGGCGGCAGAAGTAGCTAACGCCCCCGTGCCGTCGCCCCCGATGAGAATTTCTGGGGCTCAGCTGGTGAGGTTGAGCGGGCAAGGAGAGCAGGTTATGAAAAGTTTAAAGCGCGTGATGCTAGCGATGTTTCTGACGCTGTCTTTGACGGCGATTTCGGCATTGGCGCAGGACGAGGAGCCCTACCCTGATCAGGGCCAGGCGCAAGATCAGGCTCCCGTACAGGATCAGCAGGCGAGCCAGCCTGCACAATCGGATCAGAACGATCCCCCGGGACGGGCGGCGCGTTTGCAGTACATGTCGGGATCGGTTTCGATTCAGCCGCGCGGCACCGAGGATTGGGTGGCGGGGAGTTTGAACCGTCCGTTGACCATTGCTGACAACGTCTGGACGGATAAGGAATCGCGCGCGGAACTGAACATAGGCACGGGCGTCATGCGCATGGGCGATGAGACCAGCCTGACCCTGACCAACGTCAGCGACAACGCGGTGCAAGTGGAATTGCATCAGGGCACCCTCGACGTGCATGTCCGACACTTATTTGGCGGCGAAATCTACGAGATCGACACGCCGAACATGGCGTTCACGATTCAGAAGTCCGGTGTGTATCGCGTGGATGTCGATCCCAATGGCGACGCGAGCGTTATCACTGTGCGCAAAGGCGAAGGGGACGCCACGGGCCAAGGGCCGGCAGTACGCATCAAGTCAAACCAGCAAGTCAGATTCACGGACGGAACTTCGATGACGCATTCGGTTGCGGAAGCGCCCGCCTATGACGGGTTCGACGACTGGTGCGCAGTGCGCGACAAGCGCGAAGACAGTTCCCTCTCGGCCCGTTACGTAGCCCAGGGAACCGTTGGCTACGAAGACCTCGATGACTACGGCGTGTGGCGCGAAGAACCGATGTATGGCCACGTGTGGGTTCCCGTGGTTGCGCCCGGTTGGGCCCCTTACCAGGCTGGACACTGGATCTGGGTTGAGCCGTGGGGCTGGACGTGGGTGGACGATGCGCCCTGGGGCTATGCTCCGTTCCACTATGGCCGCTGGGTGTACACGGGCGGAAATTGGGGATGGGCGCCGGGTCCGATCTACGCTCGACCGGTATACGCACCGGCATTGGTCGCGTGGTTTGGCGGCCCGGGCTGGGGCGTGAACTTTGGCTTCGGTGCAGGCGGCGGTCTGGGTTGGTGCGCGCTGGGCTGGGGCGAGCCGTTCTATCCCTGGTATCACGGCGGATATAACTACTTCCGTGGCGTGAACATCAGCAACACGCGGATCGTAAACGTCAACAACTATTGGGGACATCCACCGAACCGTTTTGGAAACGGAAACTTTCACTATGCAAACATGCGGGCACCGGGCGGAATCACTACAGCTCCAGTCCGCACGCTGCAAAACGGAATGGCCGTTCGCGGAACCGCAGTGCGCATGTCGGCGCGGGATTTCGCGGGTGCCCCGATGGGTAGAGTTGGTGTGACGCCGACCCGCAATGCGATGCTCGGCGTGCACGCAGGGCAACGTGCGGCGGCACCTCCGGCCCGAGGCGGAATGCGGCCGGTGGTAGCGCGCATGACTCCGCCAGCGAGTTTCAATCGTGGCGGGACTGCCGTTGGCGGACAGAAGCCCTTCGCCGGCAGGAACGAGCCACTGACGCCGTCGCGAATGATTCCGCATGGGCCGGAGAGCGCGTCGGGTCGAGTTCCCTCGCCCGCTCTGCGCGGAACTGTGGCTCGGCCAGCGGAGAACGCTCGGCCAGCAGAGAATAATGTGCGGCGGCCGGGGATGAATGGCGCAGAAGTTGGACGCTCCAATAGTCCTCAGCGGCCGGTGATGAACTCGCAGGGTGGCCGGGAAAACAATCCGCAGATCGCTCGCAACGTGCCGCGTCCGCCGATAGGTGGAATGCAGCCGTCGCACACGCCGGAATCGCGTGGACCGGCATCGAATGGACCGCAGTCTCGAGGTGGATTCTCACCGAGTCCTGCGGAACGCTCAGTGCCACGGCCACCAGCGAATTTCGGTAGTGGGGCTCGCCAAAGTCAGCCGGGAATGACGACTCGTGGCGATTCAAGGCCGGGCACGGGCTCGTATGGAAACCGTCCGAACACCGCAGTTCCGCGGCCGACCGGGCCGGTAAGGCCGGCGAGCCAGTCGGAACGCTCGACCGGCAACGGTGGATGGGCGTCGAATCGTGGAGCGAGTTCCTCGCCAGAATATCGGGGATCCAATTCCTCCCCGTCGTATCGAGGCGGAAACAACTCGCCAAGCCGGAGCAACACTCCGCGGTATAGCGCATCGCCGTCTTACCGGAATTCGGGTCCGTCCTATGGCGGATCGGGATCGGTCAATCGTGGGGGCTCGCCTTACGGTGGCGGATCGCCGTCATATCGCTCGGCGCCTTCTTATGGTGGAGGTTCACCGTCGTATAGATCCACCCCGTCGTACGGTGGTGGCTCACCTTCTTATCGCTCTGCGCCGTCGAATAGTGGTGGCGGATCGTATCGCGGAGGCGGAGCACCTTCCTACCATGGTGGTGGAAGTGGAGCGCCGTCCTATCACGGTGGCGGGGGCGGAGCGTCTGCGTCGCGTGGCGGAAGTGGCAACAGCGGTGGTGGCGGACGTTCCTCTTCGGGCGGCGGCCACGGTGGCCATCGCTAACTAGTCTGCAAGAAACAAGAAGCGCCGCTCGGATTCGGGCGGCGCTTCCTCGTTCTGAAAGTTCTTCTTATCCCCATCATCGGCGGGCGGGACGCCCTCCGGACTGCCGGCGGGGCGCCGGCGCTACAAAAATCGACGGCTAGATTGATTGAGCTACGCTTCCGCCTCTTTCTTCTTTACGCGAACCACGGTTACTTTTGAAAAACCCTCCTCGAACGTTGGCGGCTTCAACTTGGCTGCCATGCGCCGCATGATCTCTTCGTCGACCACGCGGTCCCTGCGGCGGTTGCGCTCGAGGCAGACTTCCAGTGGAACTTCGAAAAAGACGGCCTGCACTTCGTAACCATAGTCCTTGGCCAGCTTGATCCAGTTGCTACGCTCGTGGGGCGTGAGGTTCGTGGCGTCTACGTAGTTCATGGGGCGGCGCGCAATCAGACGCGCTTTCAGCATGGACCGGAGATTCGAGAAGACCAGGTCCTGGAAGCGTTGTTCCTGGGGGTCGTCAAACAAAAGGAGGCGCACCATGTCGCTGGAGAGTGGAGTGATGTTGTTGCGCTTGAACCAGGAGCTCTTGCCAGAACCGGGAAGACCGATCGCAAGGACCACGGTTCCTTTGGGCGGCCGCGGCGGCGCGACTGGAATTGCAATCGGTGTCGCTGCAGCGGCCGACTCCGGGACACTTGGCGTCGCAGGCGCTGGCTGAGAACTCGCGCGGGAACCGGGTTTACGTCCTCTTCCGCCACGGGTGCGCCGGCGACGGGGGCGTTGCTGACTTCCCTGGCGCGCTTCCACGGGGGCGGCGTCTTCAGCTACGGCGGCCTGTTCGGGTTCGGGAACTTCAATGAGGCCTGACTCATCGCTCTGTTCGGGTTCCGTTGCTTGGACGGGTTCGGCGGGAGCGGCTTCTGCGTCGAAGTATGCGGGCTGCAGAGGAGCTTGCGCCGGTTCGCTGGGCTTCGACTCTTTGGGCTTTTTGCGACGCTTAAGACGGTCGCTCATCCATTTACGCATGTAGGGCTTGTAACACACGGACGGCGCCACAGGCAATTCACAAGGCTGGGGCGGAGTTGTGGAGAACGAGCCCGTCTCGCGGCTTCTTCGCCACTGCGTGCAGCGGATTGTCTAACGGTTCCTCGTGTTCGGGGTCAGCCAGGATAAAGAGTACGGATCGAGAAGTGCAGCGTTACTGGAGTTAACATAGACGGATGGCCAGCGAGATCCCAGCAGCATTTCAGAATCAGAAGTATGCGAGCCTGACCACGTTTCGAAAGAACGGCTCGGCTGTACCGACACCGGTGTGGTTCGCTGAAGACGGCGGCAAGATCTATGTGATGACGCGCAGCGACTCGTGGAAGACCAAGCGGGTTCGCAACAATCCGGAAGTGCGCCTCGCGCCGTGCACAATACGCGGCAAGGTTACTGGTCCGGAATTTGCGGGACGGGCACGCATTCTGACGGCGGAAGAATGGGGACCAGCGCGTAGCGCGATTCGAGCGAAATATTGGATTACGCGCATCAGCGCATTGTGGAGCAGAAAGAACATTTATCTCGAAATTACGCTGTGATCTTCGTCACACGGCACATGATTTTCGTTCAACCGGTCACAAGTGGAGTGTGCGGTCCATCGTTTACGCTGGCTCGCTTCGCCTGATACCATCAAGAGTTTACTAGAGGCATCCGGCGACAGCCGGGAAGTGTCTTCATAAATCTACGGAGGCAACATGGCAATTAAAGTAGGCATTAACGGCTTCGGACGTATCGGGCGCAACGTGCTGCGCACCGCGCTGAATGACTCCAACCTCGAATTCGTCGCCGTTAACGACCTGACCGATCCGAAGACGCTGGCCCACCTGCTGAAGTACGACTCAATCCTGGGAAACCTGCCCCACAAAATCACCGCTGGCGCCGATAGCATTTCAATCGACGGCAAGACCATCAAAGTGTTTGCCGAGAAAGACCCGGCGAAGCTGCCCTGGGAATCAGTGGGCGCGCAGGTTGTAATTGAATCGACCGGACGCTTCACGGATGCCAACGACGCCAAGAAGCATCTGCGTGGCCCTGTGAAGAAAGTCATTATCTCTGCGCCTGCGAAGAATGAAGACATCACGCTGGTGCTGGGCGTGAATCACGACAAGTACGACGCCTCGAAACACCACATCATATCGAACGCATCGTGCACGACCAACTGCCTGGCGCCGATCGCGAAAGTTCTGCACGACAATTTCAAGATCGTCAGCGGGACCATGACGACCATTCACTCCTATACCAACGACCAGGTGATTCTGGACTTCCCGCACAAAGACCTGCGAAGGGCCCGGGCCGCTGCCTTGTCGATGATTCCGACATCTACCGGCGCTGCCAAGGCGCTGAAGCTGGTGATTCCTGAGCTGGCCGGTAAACTCGATGGGTTCGCGATGCGAGTGCCGACGCCCAACGTTTCGGTGGTCGACCTGGTGGCACTGGTCGAGAAGCAAACCACGAAAGAAGAAGTCAACGCGGCCCTGAAAAAGGCGAGCGAGAGCGGATCACTCAAAGGTTACCTGGCGTATGAAGAAGAGGAACTCGTGTCCGCGGATTTCAAGGGCAATCCCTTCTCCTCGATCGTAGACGCCAAGATGACCCTGGTCGTGGCCGGAAATTGCGTGAAAGTAATCTCCTGGTACGACAACGAGTGGGGATATTCCTGCCGCGTACGCGACCTGATCAACTACATGGGCTCCAAGGGCCTGTAATAACCCGGACGCGCCTTCACGCTGGTGGAGGCGCGTCATCCTGGAAAAGTGATGACCTCCCCCTTGCATGACAACCGGCAGGGTGCCGGCGCGACGTTCTACGAAGGACCAGCCATGTCGAAGCTTTCGATTCGTGACCTGCCATTGAATGATCGTCGGGTCTTTATGCGCGTTGACTTCAACGTGCCGTTGGAAGACGGCCGGGTGATGGACGACACTCGCATTCGCGAAACGCTGCCCACGATTGAGTATGCGCTGCGCCACGGAGCGCGCCTGATTCTCGCTTCCCATCTGGGCCGGCCGAAGGGCAAGCCGAACCCGCGTTTGAGCCTGAAGCCGGTCGCCGAGCGGTTGCGCATGCTGCTCGATAAGGAACTGGCGCGCGGCGAGAACGTAGGATTCTGTCCCGATTGCGTCGGCGCCGAGGCCGAAGAAGTGGCCGGCAAGCTGGAGAAGGGGCAGACGCTGTTGCTGGAGAATCTCCGCTTCCACGCGGAAGAGGAAGCCAACGACGAGCAATTTTCCAAACAACTGGCGCGGCTGGCGGACTTCTACGTAAACGACGCGTTCGGAACAGCGCATCGCGCGCATGCGTCGACCGTCGGCATGACCAAGTACATGCAGAAGTCGGCCGCCGGGCTGCTTGATGCAGAAGGAACTCGAATATCTGGGCCGCGCGTTGCACCATCCAGAGGAGCCGTTTGTGGCGATTCTCGGCGGCGCCAAGGTGAGCGACAAGATTCCGGTGATCAGGCACCTGCTGGACAAGGTGGACTCGCTCGTCATCGGTGGAGGCATGGCGTACACGTTCCTGAAAGCACTGGGCGAGCAGGTCGGCAAATCGCTGGTGGAAGAAGACAAGCTCGAACTGGCGAAACAACTTTTGCAGGAAGCCAAGACACGCAAGTTGAAACTGCTGCTTCCGGTGGACCACGTCGCGGCCGACAAGGTGGACGCGAATGCTCACATCACCAAGATTGATCAAGGGCAGCCGATTCCCGCCAATCTGATGGCTTTGGACATTGGTCCGAAAACCATTGAGATGTTCGAAGAGGAGATTGCACGAGCACGCACGATTCTATGGAACGGACCGATGGGCGTGTTCGAGATGGCGCCGTTCGCCAAGGGAACTTTCAAGATTGCGCGGGCCGTCGCGGACAACCCAGGAGCGTTGTCGATTGTGGGCGGGGGCGATTCCGTGTCGGCGGTGCGAGCCGCCGGGGTCGCGGACAAGATCACGCACATCTCGACCGGTGGCGGAGCATCTCTCGAGTTCCTGGAAGGCAAAACGTTGCCGGGCGTGGAAGCTCTCACCGACAAGAAGTAGCGAAGGACAATCGCGTGCCTGACTTTGCTCTTCGGGTATCGTTTGCCCGGGGAAAGATCCTCGACTTTCACGGACCCGCCGACATCACGAAAGAAACCACGGAAGCCATCGTGAACGCCGCGAACTCTTCGCTGCTGGGCGGAGGTGGAGTGGATGGCGCCATTCATCGCGCAGGCGGTCCATCGATCCTGAAAGAGTGCTCCAAGATTGCTGCCGAGATCGGGCAACTTCCTGCCGGCAGGGCCGTGCTAACGACTGGTGGAAAGCTGCCGGCGAAATACGTGATCCATACTGTCGGGCCGGTTTACCGCCATGGCTCGAACCCGCAGGCACAAACGCTAGCCAGTTGTTATCGTGAGTCGATTCGCCTCGCGGACGATCATGGAATTCGGTCGCTTGCCTTCCCTTCTGTTTCCACTGGCGCCTATGGATATCCCGTTCATGAAGCGGCGGAAATCGCTGTGGCCGCGACCGCGCAAGGGCTCGATTCTGCAACCCAACTTACACAAGTCCGATTCATTCTCTTTGATGGAGCAACTTTAAACGCCTACGTGCATGCTTTTGAAAAGCTGCACAAATCTGGTTCCCTAACACCGACTAACGTTGAGAGGCACACTCCGTGAGAAAAAAAGTCATTGCTGCCAACTGGAAGATGTACAAGACGCCCGATCAAGCCCGCGACTTTTTTCGCGACTTCCTGCCCATGGTCGCCGGACACGACCGCGATGAGATCGTGGTCTGCCCGCCATTTCTGGCCATTCCTACTTCTGTCGAAGCGGCGAAAAGCTCGAACGTAGCGATCGGCGCCCAGGACATGCATTGGGAGAAGGAAGGTGCGTACACGGGCGAAATCTGCTGCGCGATGCTCCAGGCGGTGGGCGTCACGCACGTAATCATCGGGCATTCGGAGCGGCGGCAGTATTTCGGAGAGACGGATGACGTCGTCAATCTCAAGCTGAAGGCCGCGCTGGAGAATGGATTGACGCCGATTGTTTGTGTGGGTGAGGTGCTGGAAGAGCGCGAAGCCGGGTTGACCGAAGACGTGCTGCGCCGGCAGTGTCTGCGCGCTTTCCATGCGATCTCGGGCAAGAAGGCCGCCAAGCTGATCGTTGCCTATGAACCAGTGTGGGCGATTGGGACCGGAAAGACGGCGACTCCACAGATGGCGGCCGATGCGCATACTCTGATCCGGACCGAAGCGGCTAAGGCGTTCGGGGAAGAGTTCGCGAACAATCTCCGGATCCTGTACGGCGGGTCGGTGAAGCCGGAGAACGCGAAGGCCTTGATGAGCGAGAGCGAAATTGATGGAGCGCTGGTCGGGGGCGCCAGCCTGGATCCCAAGTCGTTTGCGGCGATCGTTAAGTATTAAGGCGCGCAAGATCGATCGGAATTGCCGGGAAACGAAGAAGACCTTAAAACGCAGAGGACGCAGAGAAATGCCGCAGAGGTCGTAGGGGATCTCAAGTCCTGAGACGTTCTGAGGGACAGCCCCTCGTCCCGACCCGCGTCTGGAGCTTTCAGGCTTCGTCCCGGCCTGTATTTAATGCGTTTGCTATAATCTTGCTTGCTCTCCTGCGGAAGTGGTGGAACTGGCAGACACACCATCTTGAGGGGGTGGCGCCGAAAGGCGTGGGGGTTCAAATCCCCCCTTCCGCACCAACGTATTCATTCCATTTGAGATAGGAAGGGCCGGTGCAGCCGGCTGGACGGTTATCACATGGGTTATCTGATTGGCTTGATTTACGCAATTCACATTCTGGTGTGCTTTTTTCTGATCATTGTCGTGCTGCTGCAGAGCGGCAAGAGCGGCGACATCGCGGCGGCGTTCGGAGGCATGGGCAGCCAGACGGCATTCGGACCACGCGGCGCGGCCACAGCACTTTCCAAGGCCACCACCTACTCCGCGGTGCTCTTCATGGTGACGTCAATCACGCTGTCGATTTTTGCCGTGCGGCGCAGCGGAGTTACGCCCTCTTCGGGATCCGTGCTGTCGGGCGTAAAGCCGAGCACGACGAACACACAGCCGGCGAATCCTGCACAGCCGCCCTCGACGCCGGCATCGCAGCCCAATCCGACGAAGTAATCTGACCCAGAAGTCAGTGATCGAAGCCCTCCAGCGCGGAGGGCTTTTTTGTTGTTGGCGCGAGCGTGGGAAACTGGATCCTCTACTAGAATGTGTGCATGATTCACGAGATCCTTCCCGTTGGGCCTCTACAGTGCAATTGCTCCGTGATTGGCGACGAGTCGACTCGCGAAGCAATCGTCATCGACCCGGGCGACAACATCGACCAGATTCTCGGCCTGATCAAAAAGCACAACCTTCAGGTGAAGCAGATCGTAATCACTCACGCGCACATCGACCATGTGGGTGGCGCGGCGAAGTTACGTGCGGCCACGGGCGCGCCCATTCTCCTGAATCAGAATGACTATGCGCTGCTGAAGATGCTCGACGTACAAGCGGCATGGATCGGCATGCCAACCCCGGGCAAAGTCGAGATCGACAACAGCATCGGGCAGTCAGACACCGTCAAAGCTGGGTCACTTCAGGGGCACGTAATCCACACGCCGGGTCACACCGAGGGCAGCGTTTGCCTGTACTTCCCTGTCGAAAAGAAGTTGATTGCCGGAGACACTCTGTTTGCGGGAAGCATCGGACGCACGGATCTTCCCGGTGGCTCGTACGAGAAGATCCTGCGCTCGCTTCACGACCAGGTGCTGGTGTTGCCCGACGAGACCATCGTGATTCCCGGCCACGGGCCGGCCACTACTATCGGTGAGGAACGCGAGAGCAATCCGTTTCTACAAGACATGTAATACGGGCCAGGCTTTGAACTGTTATCAAGCGATGGGTTTTATCGTCGGGCCAGCGTCAGGTCCGCGATCTGAATGTTCGCCACTTCCCCTCCTCTAACGTCGATTGCGAGAGCTTTCCGTCCATCTAGACTGTGGAATGTGTGCGGGCCAGCAACAAGCTTTAGTGGAGCGGAACCCGACACGGGAACTCTGCGACCGTCGACGAGAACCGCACCGACACCATGAAGCACAACCGTGCCGTCGCCCCGGTTCAGCGGGTTCACCACTACCGTGCTGGTGACCGTGAGGTTGGTGCTGCCCTGGACTGAGCTGGACCCTTGCGCGAAGGAGGCGGTGATAGTCGTTTGTCCGGCTGCCACGCCCGACGCCAGGCCGGGACTTGTCCCAAATTGCTGAATTGTGGCCGCAGCCTTGTTACTTGATGACCAGTTGGACTGAGCGGTGATGTTCTGATCCGGGCCATTGGAAAAATGCCCGGTGGCAGTAAATTGCACCGTCCCGCCGACAGGTATGGAAGGACTAATGGGCGCGATATCGATTCCAGTCAGGGTGCCGCCAGAAGAAGAGCTATCTCCGCAACCGACAGAGAGCAGGCTTAGTAGAAGCAGGAAGGTGCTGGAAAGAAGTGTGGACTGCTTGCGCAACATCTGAAGATCCTCCGGAAATTCGATTGACGGCCGAGGTTCGCGACGGGGTCAGGGTGAGTGGCAGCCACTCTACCGAACGCAAAGTGCGCACGTCAATTTCTGGAGGCTGGAAAGCAGAACGAAAAGTTCTACTCGTTCAGCACGCTGAGCACGCGCTTGACTCCCTCACGGAAGACGTCGGTTGGTGTGATCAGGCTGAGTACGAGATATCCGTCTTTTGGAAAATCGTAGAAGTGTCCCGGGTGCACCAGCACCGCTACCTTGCGTAGTAGATCGATGGCGAGATCCTCGTCAGACTGCAGTGCCGGCACCCTTAGTATGGCGTACCAGCCGCCATCCACGCGCAGGCGCTCGCCCGTCTTTTGCCGAGCGAGTTGGTGGTCGAGTTCTTGAAGATCGTAGCGAATGCGATCGAGCAGCAGAGGCTGAAGGTTTTTGCGCTGGTCGAGCAGCACCGGCATGCCCAACTGCAGCGGAGCGTTCATCGACAGATACGTGTCGGCGACCACTTCCAGCCTCGCCAGCGACTCGCGGGTCGCGTCTGGTGGGCCGTTTGCCGCCAGCCAAGCGATCTTCATCTGGGGCAGGCCCGAGACCTTCGAAATGCCGCTCAAGGTGAAAGTCAGCACAGCGTTGTTCGACACGAAAGAATCGCGAGGTGCCCCATCAATCGCGTAGTCGATGAAGACTTCGTCCACGATTAAGGCGAGGTTGTACTCAGCGCAGAAGCGATTCAGCGCTTCGGTTTCAGCGGTAGAGGCATACGATCCCGTCGGATTGTTGGGGTGCACCACCACGACGGCCCGCGTGCGGTGGTTCACTGCCTTGTAGAGAGACGGGAAATCGATCTGCCAGCCGTCGTCGTAAATCAACGGATACGGAGTGAGCTTCACGTCCTGCAGGTCGGCAAGGAACTCGAACAGTGGGTAGCTCGGTTTCGGAACAAGGATTTCATCGTCGGGATTGCAGAGCAAGCGGAAGACGTAGGAGTACCCTTCACTGGTGCTGGTCGTCAGAATCAGTGATTCGGGATCTACGTCGTAAATCCCATGTGCGTCTTTGTAGTACCGAGCAACTGCCTGGCGGGCGCTCAACAGTCCCTTGGGCTGGGGATCATAATCGAGCGCTCCCGGACGCGCTAGCGACTGAAGAATTGCATCCTGGTCAAGTTGGAAGCCGGCCCGCGTTGGATTGGAAATGCTCAGGTCGAGTATGTCGGTTCCGGCAGCACGCAGTTCCGCCTGTGCTAGCGAGAAACGATTGGGCGTAAGGTTCCAGTCCGTGCGTTTGGAGAACATGCAGTGGTGCTCAACGCCAGTAGAACGATTCAGGCTATTTCGAAAATGCCTCTTTGTTAACAACGTACGGCATCTTGGTTACGTCGCCACCATAGTTCCCTTCCAGAACATCGATCAGCCCTTGCACACATCTTCCTGCCATGCCCTTGTCGGGATCAGTGGACAGGCGCGTGATTCTGCCAGCGCTGGCAAAGTGCGGCAGAAGGCGACAGCGATCCTCGATTGCGGGGTCGCGCAGCGGCGAATCCGCTGGCAAAGGTTCGCGTTCATAGACGTCGAGGGCCGCACCCGCAATCCAATTCTCCCGGAGAGCTTTGGCCAGGGCCGCCTCATCGATGACCGGCCCGCGCGAAGTATTCACCAGGTAGGCCGTCGGCTTCATCTTGCGGAATGTTGGCTCGTTGAAAAGATGGAAGGTGGGCGTCGGGCTCTCGCCTTCGCGCAGCAAAGGGACGTGCACACTCACGAAATCAGCGCCCGCCAGAGCCTGCTCCAGCGACACATACTTGATCCAGGTCTTTTCGCGACAGATCCCCCGCGCATACCTTAGATCGTTCGTTTCCTGTATGCCCTTGATGTATTCGTGATTCTGGTACGCCGGGTCGTAGCAGAGGATGTTCATGTCGAAGCCGGCGCACTTTTTGATCATGGCCAGACCGATCCGTCCGGTGCCGATGATGGCGACTGTCTTGCCAGTGACTTCGTCGCCGAGAAATGGAAGATAGGGATGCCAGAATCCCCACTTGTTCTCGCGGGTGAGATGTTCGGCACTCCACAACTTGCGCGCGAGCGAACCCATCATGAAGAAAGCGAACTCGGCAGTCGCTTCGGTAAGAACATCTGCAGTGTTGGTAAACGGAATGCGGTAGCGATTCGCGTCCGCCCGATTGATGTTGTCAAAGCCGACGGCGTACTGGGCAACAACCTGCAACTTGCTTTTGCCCGCTTCGAAGAGTTCCGCATCCACCTGGTCGCGAAGGGTGGTGATCAGGCCGTCGATACCCGACTTCAGCTTTTCGACGATCAGGCTCTTAGGGGGTGCTTGGGGCTTTCCGTAGACCTCGACGTCGTATCCACGTTCACGCAAAAGATTGATTGATTCACCGATGTCGCAGGTGGCAAACACACGCAATGGCTTGGTCATTCGTTCTCTCGGGGGTGTCGTTCAGAAGCCGCGACTGCTTGCGGACAAAGAAGAGACAGTGTACCCCAAAGAGTGGCGTCGCTGAGACAACAGGAGGTGCCTGCAGCGATCCGCACAGCCTGCATGGAGAGGTATTCGATTTTGACACACCGCTAAGAACGGTGGCTGCCTGACAGCAAACGATCGTCCACGGGCAACCGATGGTTCTTTTTGATATCGACCAGCTCCACCGCTTTGTGAGCAATGTGCTCTGCGCTAACCTCAAACTCCTTGATCAGTTCCCAGGGAGCCCCGGAGTCGCCGAACCGGTCTTTAACGCCGATCGCGCCGGTAATTATTGGTTCACCATAAAGCACCGGACTGCTGGTGATGACATTGCTCACGCGCCAGGCGAGTGCGCCGATCTGGTGTTCTTCGGCCGTGAGGATTATGCCTGTCTGCTTCGCTGCCCAGATGACGGCCATCTCGTCGATCGGCTTCAGAGTATGCATGTTCAGCACGCGAGTTTCGTAACCGAACTCGCGCTTCAGGATCCAGGCGGCGCGCATCGCTTCCGGGACCATTGGGCCACAGGCGATGATCGTGAGGTCTTCGCCCTCGTCTTCGTACTTGCTTTCGAGGATGGTTTCGAAGGCGTTGAGGAAGCTGTCACCGGGCTGACGCAGGCGGATCACATTTGCTTTGCCAAACACGAATGGCGTCTTGTCATCGGTGACGACTGGCGTGGCTTCCCGCGCGAAGCGCAGATATTTCGGGCCTTTGTGTTCCAGCAGCAGGTGGCTGGTCGCCTTGCGTGTTTCGACGGAGTCGCAGGGAACCACGACCGCCATGTTCGGGAGGCCGCACATCGCGAATAGATCCTCGAGCGCCTGGTGGGTTGCCCCGTCGGGGCCTACCGAAACGCCTCCGTGCGCCCCCGCGATCATCACGTTGAATTCGCCATAGCAGATCGAAGTGCGGATCTGATCCAGGTTTCTTGCTGCGGCGAACGTAGCGTACGTGCCGAACACCGGGAGCTTCCCTTCCCGCGCGAGTCCGGCCGCGACGGAGGTTGCCGATTGCTCGGCAATACCCATGCTCAACCAGCGATTCTTTCGTTCCGGCTTTCCTGCATAGAAGTCGCTGATGGTGATGGAGCCCGAGATGTCGAGTCCCAGGCAGACGACGCGTTCGTCGCCTCCGTGCTCGGCAAGGGCTTGTCCGAAACCCTTGCGGGTTGGCTCCATTTTTACTTTCATGTTCAGGGCCCGGTTCCACCAGTAGTCGTGATTGAACGCAGGCATTTTTTGGTGCAACTTGCGGTCGATTGCGCCCTGGTAGTTTCGAGCTTTCTCAAGCAACGCCTCGACCGGAATGCGATGCGCGACACCGAGCTCATCGAGTGCCTTTTTCAGTTCGTCGCTGCTCGGAGTCTTGCCGTGCCATCCCGCCACGTTCTCCATGAAAGTGACGCCTTTGCCCTTCACGGTGTCGGCGAGCAGCACGAGCGGTTTCCCTTGGTGTTCCCTGGCGGCCTCGAGCGCTTCGACCACTTGTTGCATATTGTGGCCGTCGATGCGGCGAACATCCCACCCAAAGCTACGGTACTTGTCTTCCAACGGCTCGACGTTCATTACCTCGGCTACCGGCCCGTCGATCTGCAGGCGGTTGCAGTCAACGATTGCGACGAGGTTATCGAGTCCGTGGTGGCTCGCCGCCATGGCCGCTTCCCAGACCTGCCCTTCCTGCTGCTCGCCGTCGCCCATAATGCAGAAAGTCTTGTAAGTTTTCCCGTTCAGCTTGCCCGCCAGTGCGATGCCCACGGCAATGCTGAGCCCCTGCCCCAGCGAACCGGTTGAGGCCTCGACACCCTTGAGTTTCAGCCAGTGCGGATGACCCTGGTACGGCGATCCGAGCTTGCGCAACAGCACGACGTCTTCAATCGGGCCGAATCCTGCGAACGCAAGCCCGAGGTACAGGCTCGGCGCCTTGTGCCCTGTGGACCAGATGACGCGATCGCGATCTGCCCAGTCCGGGTTTTGCGGATCATGGTTTGCCACTCTCAGGTAGAGGGCGGCCGTGATGTCCATGATCGAGAGCGTTCCTCCCGCATGTCCGCTTCCGGCGGCATTCAGGGCGACCAGGTCATATCCGCGCATCAGTCGGGCGGCGTCTTCGAGCTCGGTGACTGTGTAGGATCGGCGGACTTCGCCCGTGACAGAGTTCTTGAGGGCCATGGGAAGCTCCTTGGCTGGCGCAGGCGTAGCGGGCCCTGCGCTTTTTGGGCACGCGAACCGAGCTTAAGCGGGAATGTTTCGTGCGACAGTGAGAGGCATCACAGGGCGGAGTGACGGATTGGCGAGCTCATAGCTTTTAGCTCTTAGCTCATCCGCCTAAGAGAAGTCGTCGTGCCACGCACAACTCAGCATTCTGGCTCTTGCGCCCCTCGGTAAGTACTCCGAGTCTGGCTAAGAGCTAATGGCCAACAGCTGCCTTAAAGATTCTTCGCGGTCCAGCTGCCAATCCGGTCGAGCGCCTTGTTCAGATTCTCGAGGGAGTTGGCAACGCTGAAACGCAGGTATCCTTCGCCGAAGTCGCCAAAGGCGGTGCCTGAAAGGCAAGCCACGCCGGCGTCTTCCAGAATAGCGGTGGCGAGTTTCTTGGAAGGCCAGCCGGTTTTCGTGATGTTCGGAAAGGTGTAGAACGCGCCCTTAGGCATGCGGCAGGAGAAACCCTTGATCTTGTTGAGACCGGCGACGAACGCGTCGCGACGGTTCTTGAACTCGTCGCGCATGCGGTCGACCGAGGACTGATCTCCGCGCAGGGCTTCGATGCCCGCAATTTGCGTGAAGCTGGCGGTACAGGAGTTCGAATTCGTCATCAGGCGCGTTATGTGCGCGGCCAGATCCGGCCGCATCACTCCGTATCCCATGCGCCACCCGGTCATCGCGTACGTCTTCGAGAAACCATCGAGCAGGATCGTCCGGTCTTTGAAACCTGGGATCGACATGATGGAGAAATGCTCGCCCTCGAAAATCAGGCGACTGTAGATCTCATCCGACAAGATCATCACGTTGCGGTCGCCGATGGCGGCGGCGATGGCATGAATGTCGTTCTTGCTCAGGACGCCGCCGGTCGGATTCTGTGGCGAGTTGAGAATGATCAGCCGGGTCTTGTCGTTGATCAGAGATGCGAGTTCGTTGACGTCGAGCCCGAAATCGCGGTCTTCGCGCAACTGGATGGGGATCGGCCGGCCCCCCACGTAGTCGATCATGGACTCGTAGATCGGAAAACCGGGGTTCGGATAGATGACTTCATCGCCGGCGTCGATCAGCGAAAGGATCGTGAAAAAGATGATGGGCTTGCCACCGGGGACCACCACGACCTCATCGCTGGTCACGGGCACGCCACGGGTCTTGGCCACGTAGCTTGCGATCTCCTGGCGCAACTCCGGAAGTCCCGCCGAGGGCCCGTAGTGCGTCCAGCCTTTGCGCAGGGCGCCGATACCGGCTTCCACAACGTTTGCGGGGGTGTCGAAGTCGGGCTCGCCGATCTCGAGGTGCACGATGTCCTTGCCCTGGCGCTCGAGGGCACGCGCTTTATTCAGTACTTCGAAGGCGGTTTCGGTTCCGAGCCGCGACATGCGGCTGGCGAGGCGGAGCTGGTGTTGGGTGGCATTTTCCATGGTTGCAAACGGAGGCATTATACCCTCTCGAACGGCTGGCTTGGCCGGCAGGGAGATTATGACGCTAGAGCGGGCGGACGTCGGCGGAGGCGGTCACAGGGCTTTGTGATGTGTGACAGCCGGCTTAGTCCTTATTCCGAGACCGTGTGCTCTTCGCTCTGGGCGCGGAGAACGCGATCCACGGAGTAGGGTGCTCGGCGCGTCGGCTCGTGGTAGTGCCGGACTTGCATCTCACCTAGCAACCCGACCGCTAGCATATTCAATCCGGCGAGGAACAACACTGCCGCAAAGATCATCAACGGACCATGCTCCACCAACAGATGCGAGTCATGGAAGACTTTCTGCACTCCCAGCCATCCAGCAAAGGAGAATCCAGTCAGGATGCTGACCATGCCCACCGTGCCGAAGAAGTGCAGCGGGCGCGACAGGTAGCGCAGCAGGAAGCGGATGGTGATGAGGTCGAAGAAAACACGGAACGTCCGCGAAATACCATAGTGTGAAGCGCCCCGTTCACGGTTCACATTGCGAATGGGGACTTCAATGATCGAGGCGCCATGCCAAGACGCCAGCGCCGGAATGAACCGGTGCAGTTCACCGTAAAGAGGAACCTGCTCGAGGATCTCCCGCCGGTAAGCTTTGAAGGTGGTGCCGAAGTCGTGAATGTCGACGCCGCTCAGTTTCGCCATCATCCAGTTTGCGATGCGCGATGGGATCCGGCGCAGCCACAGGTTGTCGATGCGTTGCTTGCGCCAGCCGCTGACGATGTCGTAGCCTTCGCCGATTTTTTCCAGGAACATTGGAATATCGGAGGGATCATGCTGCAAATCGCCGTCCATGGCGATGATGTACTCGCCGCGGGCGTGATCGAACCCGGCTGCGAGGCCTGCGGTCTGGCCGAAGTTGCGGCGCAGCTTGACCACCGTGACGCGACTGTCGACGGCTGCGATCTCGCGCAGAAGTCCGAAGGTCGCATCCGTGGAGCCATCGTCGACGAGCACGATCTCAAAAGTCTCGCCGTTTGCCTCCATAACCGCCTTCAGGCGATCGTACAGGTCCGTGACATTTTCCTGCTCGTTATGCAGGGGAACCACAATCGAATACTTTGGCATGGAGATTTCTACTTATTATACGGGAATCGACCGGAAACCTCTTATTTCTCGAGAGTCACGAAGGTCCAAGGACACCAACTGAGTAACAGCATTACCGCGATTGCCAGATCCACAAAAACGCAAGAAAGTGAAGCCAAAAGCACCCCGGCTTTCATCCAACTTCGGTGCAAGCTGTTCATAATGAGATGCGTTCGCCCGGTCAGAGACTCGACAAATTCTGCCTGAGCGCTGGCGGCCTTGAAAGCGGCTCACCCAAATCCTGAGAGGTGTCGAGCATGGCAGTTCAACGGAGCACGGTAGATCTCTCGCGGTTTCCGGACCTGGTGGTGATTTATCTGGGGATGAAGGTTCGCACTCTCCGTGGGCTGAAGACCGTATTCACCTTAGGCCCGAAGATCGGTGGGGCTGCTTCTGCCAAGCCCGACGGTCTCCTGCTGCACGAAAGCCTTTTTTACTCCGTCTACCCCCTGCACGTTGGCATGCGCCAGTACTGGAGAGATTTCACGTCGCTCGAAAGCTGGTCGCGTTCCCTGCCGCATCAGGATTGGTGGAAAGATTTTTTGAAGGATTCCGGCGGCGTGGGTTTCTGGCACGAAACATACTTCATGCGCGGCGGGATGGAAGCCATCTATGACGACATGCAGGGGCCATTCGGTTTTTCTGCTTTTGCCCCGAATGAGCCGGCCCGCGGCCCCATGTTCAACGCGCGCAAGCGCCTCGGCGTGCCGGGTGAGCCCGCGATTCCAACGCCCGTCCCGGAAGACGCCGCCTGACGGGAACTACTCGTAACGCAGGGCCTCAATGGGATCAAGGTTCGCGGCCCGCACCGCCGGGAACATCGCGCTGATCACACCCACTACCGCAAGGATGCTCACGGCGATCAGCAGAATCTTGGGGGCGACGATCAGCCGGATATCCCCGGCGTCGGCGTGCTGCGCGATGGCGCTGTAGAGCGTCAGTGATCCCACCGAAAACGAGATGAGGTAGGAAATCAGGATCCCCAGAATACCGCCGACTGCGGTGATCACCATCGCTTCTGCCAGGAACTGAAACAGGATGTCCCGCTTGCGCGCGCCGAGCGCCTTCTCCATTCCGATCTCGCGCGTGCGTTGCGTGACCGAGACTAGCATGATGTTCATCAGGCCGATGCCGCCGATGCCAAGCGTGATGGTTCCGATGAAGGCCAACAAGATCTTCAGGCCCATCGTGATGATGTTGAACTGGGCGAGTTGCTTTTGAGCGTCGAAAACGTGAATGGCGCGCAGATCATCGGGTTTGAAATGGTGTGCCATGCCAAGCGATGTGCGGATGGTCTGAGTCACTTTGTCGTGGTCGAGTCCTTCGTAGTCCAGCCAGATCCCGCCCAGGTAATGGGTATCCTGCAGCGCATTCATCACGCTGAACGGAATGTAGATCTGGCGGTTGATGTCGTTGTCGCCTTCCTGCATGCGGGCCGCGGCGACGCCCACCACCTGAAAACTGACCCCGTCGATGCGAATGTCTTTCCCGTAGGGATCCATCCCCGAGAACAGCTTGTTCTTGGCATCGAAGCCCAGCACGGCGACGCGTCGGTGGGCCAGGTTGTCTTCATCGTTTAGGAAGCGGCCCTGATCGATGTCGAGGTTCCAGATGGCGCCGGCCGGAGGATCAACGCCCGACACGGGAAGAGTGTAGGTGCGTGCGTTGTTGACGACGGTGGATTGCTTATCCGAACCGCGGGAGATGTGGCGAATCAGCGGGACAACGTTTTGTAGCAAAACGATGTCGTCATCCGTGAAACGAATCTCGACCCCTGCCTTGTTGCCGCCGGCCTCGAGCGTGGTGCGCCCCGGAAATATGCCAACTGCTTTGGCTCCGAAGCTCTGGAAAATGTTGTTGATCGCGCGACCGAAGCCTTCCCCGTAAGCGAGCAACAACACGACCGTGGCAATGCCCCACGCCATCCCCAGCATGGTGAGGAGTGTCTTGCGGAGATCGTGGCGCATGGCGCCGAAAGCTTGTTGGAGCAGGTCCCGGTGCATGCTATTCCTTGCGGAGCGCCTCCACCGGTTGCAGCATGGCAGCACGCCGCGCGGGATAGAGTCCGGCGGCGACGCCAGCGAGTGTGAGCGCGACGATGGCGAGCACGGCGGTCGATGGTACTAGCTTGGGAGGATCGAAACCTGGAGGCGATGGCAAAGTCCCCAAGGCAGCCATCACGCCGGCGGCAATGGCCATGCCAATCCCGCCGCTTAAGAGCGTAAGGAATGCGCCCTCCACAAAGAATTGGAACATGATGCTGCCGTTGGTCGCGCCAATGGCCTTCCTTAACCCGATCTCGCGGGTGCGGTCGGCCACCGCGACCAGCATGATATTGATAATTCCGATGGCGCCCAGCGTTAGCGTCACCAGGCCAACGCTTCCCAGAAATGCATTCATCGCATCAAAAATCTTGCCGACGTTGTCGGACGTGCGGATCGTGTCCCATTCATCGAAAGCATCGGGATTCGTGGAATCAAATCCATGATTCCGCCCAATCACATTGTGGACCTCCAATCGCGCGGTCTCATGCAGGTCGCGCGTTCGCGGCTGGTAATTGATGAAGGAGATCGAGTTCTTGACATCGATCTTCGGCGGAAAATCCTGCTGCATGGTCTGGAAGGGCACGAACATGCGGAGATTGAGCGTGTTGTTGTCGCCATGGCCGATGGGCAACAGCGTTCCGATCACTTCAAAGCGGATGCTGTTGATGGTGATCGTGCTGCCGACTGCGGGGCGACCTGGAAACAGAATGCGGCGCGCCTCATCGCCGAGCACGATGACGTGGCGCTTTTGCGTGTCGTCCAGATCGTTCAGCCAGCGGCCGTCACGAATGGGAACATAGCGGATCTGGTTGAATGCGGGCGGTACCCCCAACAGCTGTCCGCTGCTCTGGAAGAAATCGCTAACCGAGCGCAAGTCCTGGCGGGAGATCACGGGTACCGCAGCCTTGACGCTGCGACAGTCGGCCAGGACGTCCTGATAGTCCTTGTAGGTTAGGTAGTACTGGCGCAGTCCAGTGAAGCTGCCACTGACCATCGGAGCGCGGCCACCCCAAACAAACATCACGTTCTCGCCCAGAGAGTCAAACTGTTTGCGATTTCCGGAACGAAATCCTTCTCCAAGCCCCACCAGCAGCAAGAGAGAGAATACGCCCCAGGCAATGCCGAACATGGTCAGGAAAGAGCGGAGTTTATGGGCCCAGAGAGTGCTGAGGGTCTGTCCAAAGATTTCGAAGAGGACGCGCATGCCTTGCCATGATGATACGTCATTGCTACCCCTGCCGCCGGTGACATCGTGGCCGTGAGTCTCGAATATGCCAGTGATTCGATACAATCGATAGTGCAATTTGGCAGGCCACAGGGGTCACTCCGCGTCCACCATCGAGGCACAGTCATGCGCAACGCGTTTTTCGGACTCGCTATTTCGATCACCTTACTGGGCGCTCCACACGCCGGGGCGGCAGCCTGTCCCAACCTGAATGCCCATCCCGGAATCAGCACGATATTTCTCCAAAGCGACTTTGGCGAGAAGGACTCGGCTTCCAAGATCTATGTTGCCGGAATGCAGGACGCGATCAAGAAATCGAGAACTTTCTGTCCCGTCGAAGACTTGCGCGCGGCTACTTACGCCCTCGATGTTGCTGGGGTTGACACTGGAGAGGAACATGACCGGGCAGCTCTGAGCGTGGTATTGGTATCGGAAAAAGGCACGATGATGAGCCACTGGGTACGGCTATCGTCGATCGACAATGTGGAGAAGAACTCGGCCGACGATCTGACCAAAGTCGAGCGAGCTGTTCAGAAAGCTAAGCGACAGCGCTAGTTCGAGCATGCAGGCCGATCAGGACGCAACCAATCTTTTGACAGTCCACTCTCCGGTGTTTCATCAGAAATTCACCAGTCTGTAACTCTCCTGTAACACTCCACGCATAAAACCAACTGGATTCAAAAAGTTAAAAGCAAGAAAAGAATCAGTTGTTCCAAGGCCGCTAGTTGGCAAGGCTAGTGTGCTTTTTTATGTCAACCACTCACAGTCAAAACAGGGAGATAGGGAAAGATGAAATCTTCATTCGCGTGGATAGTTGTGCCTCTGCTGATGGCTAGCCTCGCTGCGCAGACGACACCGCGTCCCAAGACGAAGAAAGCGCCATCCAAACCTGCTGAACCCGCAGTCACCGCAGCCGATGTGCAGGCCTTGAAAGATGCACTGGCAGCGCAACAGCAGCAGATCCAGCAACTCCAGCAGTCACTGACGCAGCGCGACCAGGCGGTACAGGCCGCACAACAAGCGGCCCAGCAGGCGGAGACCGCGGCCACCGACGCCGGACAGAAAGCCGCTGCCGCGGCCAGCGCAAGCGCCGATAAGGATTCGGTCGCCAAGCTGAATTCCGATCTGACCGACGTGAAGACGACGGTCCAGAATCAGCTGCTCACTGCCCAGGACGAGCAGAAGCGAGTTTCACTTATTGAAGGGTCGCTGGGGCGCTTCCGCTGGACAGGTGACGTCCGGGTTCGCGCCGAAGACTTCTTTCAAAAAGGAGTTGCCGATCGCAACCGGGCTCGCATTCGCGTGCGCTTTGGCTTTGATGGCAAGCTGAATGACGATTTCGTCGGCGGCATCGCGTTGGCGACCGGTTCGCTGGGCGATCCGACGACCACCAACGAATCGTTGACCAACAACTTTGACCGCAAAACAATCGCGCTGGATCGCGGATATATCACTTACAACCCAGTAGCGCATCGTTGGTTGTCGGTGACGGGCGGCAAGTTTGCTTATCCATGGCAGCGCACGTCGGTGACTTTCGATCCCGACCTGAACCCCGAAGGTTTCGACGAAAAGTTCTCGTTCGACCTTCATAAGGTTCCTGGTGTGCAAAATGTCACTTTCCAGGCAATGCAGTTGCTCTTCAACGAAGTATCTGGAACAGGCGGCCTGTACAAAGGCCACGATTCGTTCGTAGTCGGCGGACAGGTTTCGGCAAGATTGAAACTTGGGCTGTTGACGACTACGCCTTCTTTCCTGCTGCAGAACTGGCGCTATCAGGACGCAATCCTGAATTCGAGCGCCTTCGCAGTGGCTGCGAACAATGCCGGATTGAACGGTAATCCCACGACGACGCCCGCTACCGGAAATACTGGTCCGATCCCGGTGCCGGGTGAGGGTCCTGGATGCGCGAATCCGTCGGTAACGGGCGCCGGCAACGGTCTACCGACTGTGCCCGTAAACGTACCCGGGTCCAACGGTTGCGTGTTTGCTCCCAACGGCATGACCAACTCGACCTGGGTTGACCTCAGCAAGCCGAACGCACCGGTATGGCACTTCCTCTCCAACTTCCTGTACGCCGATTTCATTCTCAACAACCAGATCAAAACTCCGTCGGCCCGCTTCCCCATCAACATAATTCTGGAATACGAGAACAACCTGAACGCGGCGGACCACCCGTTCGACACTACCGCGCGCAGCGGTTGCACGCAGGATCCTGTAACCTTGATCGTGACGTGCACTACGAGCAAGCCGGGGGTCAACACCAATCTGGGCAAGCAGTCGCACGCGTACCTGATCGACGCCAGTTTGGGTCAACAGAAAAACAAGGGCGACGTGCAGTTCGGATACGCGTGGGTGCGACAGGAGCAGGACTCGGTGATTGCTTCGTTTAACGAGAGCGACCAGCGCTCGCCGACGAACATCCTGCAGCACCGGATCTATGCCCTCTGGAAGATCAAGGCAAACACAGTTGCGGGCTTTACCTGGTGGCACGGCCGCACACTCAACAGCAACCTGCTGAACTCGGCCTTGGCAGCCGGCGTGAAGGCGGGACAAGTCGAACCGTACCTCAACCGGCTGCAGTTCGATTTGATCTACTCGTTTTAGTTAGTAGCTAACTGAGAGCAAGGCGGGCGCTGGCCGCGACCGGTCGGCGCCTTTCCTATTTTTGTGAAAAGTGGAGGCCCCGGGCGGAGTCGAACCGCCGACCTGCGGTTTAGGAAACCGACGCTCTATCCATCTGAGCTACGGGGCCAAACTACAATATGTTACAACCATTCACTGCATCTATTACTTTAACTGATCGCGACTCGACTTCCTCGTCGCAGTTTCGTCCGCTCCAAGGTGTTTGCTGGCGTCTCTGTTCAGAGATTGTAGTCGCGTGAATGCGCGAGGTGCAACGACCAGGCGCGAGCGCACCCAATTAGGTAAAGGAAGCGGCGACAAATTATCCGTGCGATTGAAGGCACTCTCCCCGTGTGAGAAAATTTGCCTGCGTGTCCTTGGCCTCCGAATTCTTTGGCACATTTAATTTCCGAGCTGGGAGCCCCAGACAGCCCGGAGGTATTTTAATTGGCGCGTTAGCAATCGCTACAACGTTGACCGCGTTCGTCCATGGGCAGGCTGAGGTTCCTCCAAGCCAACAGCAGAGCGGAATGAGCACGGGCGCTCCACGGGCGGCGGTGAAGGATGCGCAATCCCGCCCCATCACGGCAGGCGGATTTGTGGACGGAGCGCCGGTCATCTTTACAGACATCACGCACGCAGCCGGACTGGATCGTTTCCATCACAAATCAGGCTCGCCGGAAAAGACTAGCATCCTTGAAACACCTGGGTCGGGAGTCGCACTGCTCGACTATGACCAGGACGGCTGGCTCGACATTTACCTCGTGAACGGATCGACCTTCCCCGCGCTGGCCGGAAAAGAAGCCGCGCCCAAGGCAATGCTGCTGCACAATAATCATGACGGCACGTTTACTGACGTCACCGACAAAGCGGGCGTTGCCAACGAGCGATGGGGATTTGGCGCGGTGGTGGGAGATTTCGATAACGATGGCTGGCCTGATTTGTACGTATCGAACTACGGGAAAAATCGGCTCTATCACAATAACCACGACGGCACTTTTACTGACGTAGCAGAGAAAGCTGGGGTCGCATTCGGTGGATGGTCAACGGGAGCCACTTGGGGCGACTACGACCACGATGGCCTGTTGGACCTTTTCGTCCCGGGCTACGTGAAGTTTGATCCGGCGAATCCAGCGATTGCTGGCAAAGGCGGGTTGCCTCCTGGATTCTGCCAGTTTCGGGGCATCAATGTGATGTGCGGTCCGCGCGGTCTACCCGGTGAAGGCGATCACCTGTTTCACAACAACGGCAACGGAACTTTCACAGACGTCAGCGTCAAGGCGGGCGTTGCGGATCCGCGCGGATACTACGGACTGGCATCGGTCTTCGTGGATGTGGATGACGACGGCTGGATCGATCTTCTGGTGGCGAACGATTCCGTTCCCAAGTACCTCTACCGCAACAAGCACGACGGCACTTTCGAAGACATCAGCTACTTGTCTGGCTTTGCCTTGAGCGATGAAGGCCGCGAGCAAGCGGCGATGGGCATCGCGGTTGGTGATTACAACGGGGACGGTAAAGTCGATTTTCACATCACGAATTTCTCCGACGATTACAACACGCTCTACCGCAATGATGGCGAAGCCAGTTTTTCTGACGTCAGCTATGCGGCCGGCTTAGCCAACGTCACCGTTCCGTTTCTCGGCTGGGGGACGGGCTTTCTCGACTACGACAATGATGGGCTTCTCGACATTTGTGTAGCGAATGGGCACGTGTATCCGGGAGTCGATAAGCAGGATTGGGGAACGACTTGGGCGCAACGGCCACTGTTGTTTCGCAATGTGAAGAGCACGAAGTTTGAAGAAGTCCCGCCGGCGACCGGAAGCGGGCTGGCCGTGGTGGTTCCTGCGCGGGGAGCGGCCTTTGGAGACCTCTTCAACGATGGCAAAATCGATGTGGTGATGAATGTGATGGACGGGACGCCCGTCCTTCTTCGCAACGTGGTGAAGAACTCGAATCATTGGCTGGAACTGCAATTGGTGGGTGGCGCCAAGAGTCCCCGCGATGCGGTGGGAGCGAAGGCGTTCGTGACTGCAGGGGGAATACGGCAGCGGGGAGACGTCTTCAGCGGCGGGAGCTACGCGTCAAGTTCAGATCCGCGGTTGCATTTTGGGCTTGGGGCCTCAACAAAGGTAGATAAGATCGAGATTCAATGGCCCAGCGGCGCGAAAGAAGAGATTCGTGTGCCGGGCGTAGATCGCATTTTCAAGGTCGTCGAAGGGCGAGGCGTGGCCGAGAAGTGAACACATCCTCGATCGACTCTGTCGGCTCTTGGCGGCACATTTCTGGATCGTTCTGGCTTAGAGCATCGATCTGCCTGGGCTTGATCACTTCCGCCCTCTTCGCCAGCAGCCAGTCTTCCCCAGCAGAGGGGCACTCTGGCCCATCCGACGCTTTCGTCGACGTCACCGAGAAGCTCGGCGTGTCCTTCCAATACAAATCGTCGCATACGTCGAAGAAATACTTGCTGGAAACGATGGGCCCGGGCGTCGGTCTTTTTGACTACGACAACGACGGACGCCTCGATCTGTTTCTGGTCAACGGAGCGCAGCTGGACGATCCGACTCCGAAGAAGACCATTCCCGCCAAGGCCGGCCGCGAGTACTGGAACCGGCTTTACCACCAGAAACGGGATGGGACGTTTGAGGACGTCACCGAAAAGGCGGGGTTGCAAGGCGTTGGATATGGCATGGGTGTTGCGGTCGGCGACTACGATAACGACGGATTCGAAGATCTCTACGTCACGGCTTACGGCGGAAATCGTCTCTATCACAACAATGGCGATGGGACGTTTACAGATGTAACGCAGAAGGCAGGAACGGCTGGCAGCGGCTGGTCAACGAGTGCGGCATGGGTGGATCTCGACAACGATGGCTTCCTCGATCTGATCGTGTTGCGCTACCTCGAGTGGGATTTTGACGACGTCTGGTGCGGAGAGCACAAAGAAGGATTTCGTGCGTACTGCCATCCGGACTTCTTTAAACCGGTTTCACCACTTGTCTACCACAACAATAAGGATGGAACGTTTACCGAGATTAGCCAGAAGATAGGTCTTTCCAAACCTGGAAAGGGTTTGGGAATCGCACTCGCTGACTATGACCGCGACGGACACGTCGACCTGTTTGTGGCCAATGACTCCATGGCCGAGTTTCTCTACCACAACAAGGGCGACGGCACGTTCGAGGAGGTTGCGCTGGCATCGCAGGTGGCAGTCGATATCGATGGCCGCACCTACGCGGGCATGGGCGTGGATTTTGCCGACTATAACAACGACGGCCTGCCGGACATCGTTGTCACGGATCTCGCCAATCAGCGCTACGCGCTGTACCAGAATAGTGGAGATGGCTCGTTCACCTATGCGACGTCATCCGGGGGGCTTGGACAAATGACGGTCTCTCACTCCGGTTGGGGCGTGCGCTTATTTGACTACGACAATGACGGCTGGAAGGATCTGCTGATCGCGCAGGGGCACGATCTGGATACAATCGAGAAAACTTATCCGAATCTTCGCTATCGTGAACCCATGTTGCTGGCTCGAAATACTGGCGGTCGGTTCACCGACATTTCGGAACAGGCCGGGAGCGTGTTTCGCCAGCCGTGGATCGCGCGCGGGTTGGCGATTGGCGATCTTGATAACGACGGACGACTGGATGCCGTCGTGACTACGAACGACGGCCCAATCCATGTTCTGCACAACCAGTCGGGGGCTACGAATCACTGGCTCCTACTGAACCTTGTCGGCCATCGCAGCAATCGGGACGGCATCGGAGCCGAAGTTGACCTTACGAGCGCTTCCGGCTCGCAATACGCGACCGTTTCAACTGCCAGCAGCTATCTGTCATCGAGTGACAAGCGAGTGCACTTCGGACTGGGGAAGGAAAAGGTCGCGCAAAAGGTCGAGATCCGCTGGCCCAGTGGAATCCGGCAGACGCTGAAGGACGTTGCCGCGGATCAGATACTTGAGGTAAACGAGCCGCCAACTCCACCCGTCGCACCGGAGTCAAAATGATCCGCGGTATGGCCGCCGGCTTGTTGTTTCTGGCGATGGCCGCGCGGGCTCAGACGGCTGCACCTGTGCCGTCTCCTGGCGGCACATACGCCCAAGCGCTGAAGGAATTTAAGGCGGGAAACTATGCGTCAGCCGTAAACCTGTTCGGGGATGTCGAGGCGGCCTCCCCAGGCACCACTGATGCCCCGCTCTATCAGGCTCGCGCCCTAGTGCATATGCAGGAATTCATCAGGGCGGAGATGGCCTTGCGCGCCTATATTCGCGGCCATCGCGATTCTGCCGATGCCCTGTACCTCTTGGGATTCGTACTCCATCGGAGAAACCGGCCCGCAGAATCGCTCGATACTTACACGCACGCGGCCGCGATTTCGAGCCCGACGAGCGACGACCTGAAAGTGGTTGGCCTCAATTACGTTTTGCTCGACGACTATACCGATGCCATCAAGTGGCTGAAGAAGTCTGTCGAGCTTCAGCCTACGAATAAAGATGCCTGGTACTACCTCGGGCGCGCTTACTACTCAAAGGCGCAGCTGCCCGAAGCTAAGACAGCATTCGAGAAGGTTTTGGAGCTCCATCCGCAGGACACGAAGGCCCAGACCAACATTGGTCTGATCCTTGAAACCAGTGGACAGACGAATGCTGCAATCGAGGCCTACCACATGGCAATTTCATGGCAAGAGAAGGGTGCGGAAGCATCCGAACAACCCTACGCCAATCTTGGAAGCCTGTTGTTGGAGCAGGGACAGGCGCAGGAAGGGGTTGCGGCTCTCGAGAAGGCAGTCGCCATGGCGCCGCGCAATGCGTTCTGCCGTCTCAAGCTGGGCATGGCGTATCGACAACTGGGACGCCTGGACGACAGCGAGGAGCAATTGACCCAGGCGACGAGCCTCGAGCCGGAAAATGCGACTGCCCACTACCAGCTGGGTCGCGTCTACAAAGACAAGCACCTTCTTAATAAGGCACAAGCGGAATTCGATCGAACCGAGGAGCTGCAAAACCGCGCCTCTCAGTCCAAGATCACTACGGATCATTGATTCGGCGCAGTCGGCTCCGCGGGAGTCGCTGCAGTTCCCTCTTCGGCCTCGTATTTCTTCAACCGATTTTGCGACCGTTCCGCTTCCTGGTCCTTCAGCTTCTGAAAAATTTGCATGGCGTTGCGCGCTTCCTCGACGCGATGCAGGCGCCGATATGCGGTCCCGAGCTGATACCAGGCTTGCTCGACGACTTCTGGATCGGAATCAGACTGGGTGGCGCGCTCAAAATGCGTTGCAGCGACGGCGTCGTTTCCCAGAAGCATCTCGGCGCGGCCCAGGTTGTAGTCGGAGTGGATGAGTCCCGGCTTCTGGCGAAGCGACTCCTCGATCAGTTGTTTGGCTTTGGCCCCATCGCCCTGCTCGACGGCCAGGGCACCGAGCTTGTACCGGGCAAGGACGTTGTTGGGATCAAGCTCAAGCTCGCGCTGGAAGGCATGCTCGGCCTCGGGAATCTTGTTGGCGTTGCGATACTCCGATCCGACTTCTTCGTGCAGGCCGGGCTGGGTCGGGGCCAGCTTGATCGCAGCCTCGTATTCGGCGATAGCGTCAACATGACGCTCGGCCTCGGCATTGGCCTGGGCCAGCACGCGATGCACCCGCCACGACTTCGGATCGGCCTTGAACATCTCGTTGTAGCTGTCTTTCGAGACGAGCAGGTGGGCGCGACCTCGGTGGTAGAGAATGTCAGGATCGCCGGGCTTGAGCTTGTCAGCCTTATCGAGGGCCTCAGCTGCGGCGGCGGCATGGTCTTGCGCGAGATTGACGACGCCCAGCCACATCCAGGCATTGGCGTCTTTGGGATAGGCCACCGTCTCCCTCTTTATAGCGGTAGTCGCTGCATCAAGGTTATTCACGCGAAATTCCGTGATCCCTAGAAACAGGTTCGCACCATGTAGCCGGGGCTTTAAGGTGAGAGCCTTGCGAAAACTGGCAATGGCGTCGTTGTACTGGCCCTGTTCCTGACGGACAAGTCCAAGATTGAAGTGGGCTTCCGCAAAAGTCGGGGCTTGCTTTACGACCGTGGCAAAGCCCGCGGCGGCCGCGTCAAGATTGCCTTCCTGCATGGCCTGAGTGGCCTGAGCGAAGGTAGCGTCCAGACCGGGGGCCTGGGCGAAGCACGCGAGCCTGAATACGATCACTACAATAAACAGCGATGCCGAGCGACCACCGCCAGACCACGCTTTTTTGCAGTTCTCAGTGAGACTCGAGTCGGAGTTTCTAAACACCATAGAAGTCTACATCGGGCAAATCTGAACTGGCCTCATGTTCTCAAAAGGAAAAGGCCAGAACAAGTCTGGCCTTTTGCCATTCTGAAACAAATCCAACCCACTCAGAATTCGTAGCGAGCGGTAATCTGCACAGTCCGCCAGTGGTTAATTACGTTATGGCCACTTCCGCCTGGTACGCCGAAAAACTGATCGCCCGGCCACCCATCAATTCCACCGAACGTGTGTCGGTTGAACGCGTTGAGCAGATCAAACTTCAAAGTGACATTTTGTCCCTCACGAATGTCGGTTCGTTTAATGATCGAAAAGTCCTCGTTCTTGTACCCAGGGCTTCGCCACCAGGAAACAGCGGTAGGCAAATTGCCGAAGACATAGCCCCCTCCCGCCGCGAGTGATGCAGCACTCGGATCCACAAAAGCATTGCAATTCGCAGGATGTGGCGCACTCGGGTTGTTTGGGGTAAATACTCCACCTTGCTCTTTGCAGCTGCTGTCCCATCCTTGATTGAGAGCCGGAGTCCATTGAACCGGGTGTGCGCCAAATACAGACTGCCCGGGAACCAAGCTGAGGCGATAATTTCCACCACTGTAAGGATTGGAGTTAGCAAACTCATTGATGATGGCCGGCGATCCGATTTGGTAGCGATGGATACCGCTAACCTGCCAACCTCCTGCGATCTTGCTCGCTACCCCATGATTCACGAACTTCTTTCCACGACCAAAGGGCAACTCGTATAGATAGCTGACCACGAAAGCGTGTGGGATGTCCTGATAGCTAACAGCCTTCTCCCCTCTGAGGTTGTACGGATTCTGGGCGCCGAACACGTTGGAGTTGAACCCAGAAAGCGTCGAAAATGCGGAATCCGCATCCGTAATTGTCTTTGAGTAGGTATAGGACGCCAACAAGTTCAAGCCGTTTCGAAACCGGCGCTGCACACTGGTTTGCAGTGCGTTGTAAGTAGACTGGCCGAGGTTCTCAAGACAACAGTTCGTCGTGATACTTCCATACTGGGGGAACGGACGTAGCAGTTGACCGATCGTCGCAGCACCTCCCCATCCAGGCACGAACCAAGACGGCACTGTGATCCCGAGGTTGTTCAAAATGGCAGGGCCGTTTTTGCCGTCGCTTCCATCAACCAAAAAGCCAAGTGCACCACCAAGACTGTTGTACTTCGGGTTCGGAGTGTTCACCTGGGCAAGGTTCGATCGAAGACGCGTACCGTGTTGCCCTATATAACCGACAGCCAAAATCAGGTCGGGAGCCAACTCGTGTTGGTATTCCAGTTGCCAGTTCTGGACCATTCCGGGGCGCCCATAACTGGGGCCCACAAATGTGGTCGTATTGTTGGTAAATGTGTTTAGAGTTGGGTCCTGCGCATTGCTGGGCAGCGTGTACGACGGAAAGCCTGCATCAAAAGACGAAACTGGAGTGAAGTTGTCGTTATTCTGGAAGAAGGGGTTCGCGGTCGTCCCGCTCGCCAGATTGCTACCGAAATCGGAATATGTCAGGGGAGCATAGTAAATGCTGTAGCCACCGCGGATCACGGTCTTGCCGTTGTCGTAAGGGGACCAGGCAAACCCAATTCGAGGGCCAAAATTCTTGAAGTAAGTATTGGCTCCGGTCGCGCTCTTGCCGTAGACAAGAGCCCCCGCTTGGCCAGGAGTCAAGGGGTTGGGAGCGGTTAAAGAGAGGACGGACTGAGCGCCGGTCGCTTCATGCCGCGGCGTCTCAACATCCCAACGCAGCCCGAGATTCAACGTGAGCTTTCGTGTGGCCTTAAAGTCGTCTTGCACAAATCCTGCAAAATAGTTCTGCGCCCAGCGGGAGAAGTGAGACGTAACGGTCAAATCTTCCTCGTCCGGAAGCCCAAGGATAAAGCTGGCAATCGGATCTCCCGTGTTCTTGGCGTCGGGGGCTTGGCTTACTGGGCTAAAGGCGGTTTGTCGCGCATTGAAGACATAGTTGGGTGAGGTGATCCCGGTATTCGCGAGAGAGTACTGGTACGAGCGCCAGTCGAACCCGAACTGTAGGGCATGCTTGCCGTGTGTCCAGGAGAAGCTGTCAGCCAGAACCAGAGCATTTGGCACCTGGATGCTAAATGCGTTGCCTCCAATGCTGCTGTAACCAATGCCGTATTGGCCCCCGTCGAAGCGCATCTGGGGAAAGGTAGGGCCACTGGCTCCGCTGATCCCCAGAACGCTGGGCCAGTCCGACCCGTCAACACTGAGGCCTTTGTTCGCCGTATAGACGCGATTAAATCCAACTGTAAAGTGATTGAGTACCGATGGGCTTAGTAGATAGTCCCAACCGAATCGGAGATAGTGCGTGAAGTAATAGTTGTAATAATTCCCATTGGTTAGCGGCGCCGGTAAGTCGACATTTGACCCGTTGAGATAGTTCTGCTCCCGACTGTGATAGCTGAAGAACAGTTTGCTCTTCTGGGTCAGGTTCTCATCGACGCGAAAACTCGTCTGCGTAGTGACCACATGATCCAAACCAGCAGGATTGAGGAAGTTCAGCGTAAGGCCATCGGCGCCGTTCGCCGTCGTCCCGCCGGGGCGATTCGTCCCGGGCAGATAGCTTAGAACCTTCTGCGCTACTGGACTAATGCTGGTGATCTGGTTACCAGCAAATGGAAGCCTGCACGTCTGTCCGTTGACGACCTGTGTAGTAGAAGGATCGAAAATCTGGCCCTGCAGTACTTGTTGCTGATTGCAGGGATTGATGACTGGATGTCCCTGACCGTCCACTACCCCAGGCCCGAGCAGTGCTGAAAAATCACCGTTGCGTTCCGCGTCTGTCGGTAAGGTTTGAACGCCATTGGTCAGCCCTCGACGATTGCGATACTGTTCCCACGCGAAGAAGAAAAAAGTCTTATCGCGACCGTTGTAGAGTTTCGGAATCCAGACTGGCCCGCCCAGGGAACCGCCGAAATCGTTTTGGCGATCTCGTGGTTTGGGTGCGCCGTTGAAGTTGTTAACCCAGGAGTTCGCATTTAAGGCCTCGTTGTGGAACAACTCGAACACACTTCCGTGAAAAGAGTTTGTACCTGACTTGGTCGTAAAACTCTCGACGCCCCCAGATGTGTGGCCATATTGTGCGGTCGGCGTCGCACTCGTCACCTTGAACTCAGTCAGGGCCTCGACGGAAGGCGCAGTTTGATCGAAAGCCGTCCCGGAGTCGGAGCGTTGCACACTTGCCCCATCCAGGAGTATCTCCGAACCGAAATTCTGTCCTCCTGAAAGCTTGGTTTCGAAGACCCCTGAGGATCCGGCGTCTCCAACGGTTCCCTGACCAATCGCGCCTGGCGTGAGGAAAATAAACGCTTCCGGAGAGCGGACAAAGCTCTGTCCTGTGGCAGCCAACGAAAGGGGTAAATCATGAATCTGGCGGTCACCAACGACCGTGCCGACGTCGGAACTCTCTGTCTGAAGAGTCGGCGCGTCGGCAAGGACTGTAACCTGTTCGGTCACGCTTCCCGGCTGCATGGTGATGTTCAGGGCGGTGGTCGTGCTGATCTGGACTTGGACACCGGTTTGAATGGCGTTTTTGAAGCCTGCAGCGCTAGCCGTAACGTCGTATCGACCGATCTGGACATCAGCGACGCGGTACACTCCGTCCCCCGTCGTTTTGGTCTGATAGACGTTCCCCGTGGACACGCCCCGCAAAGTCACTGTTGCGTCCTTGATCGCCGCGCCCGTCGAGTCCAACACCGAGCCGGCGATCGTGCCGCGGTCCGATTGGGCAAGCGCTAAAGCGGACAGCATCACAAGCAAGCATCCGACGAACAACTTCATTCCCGAACGGCACGCACTCCGCATGGCACGTCTCCCCAAAAGACTCCAACTTCGATTGTGATCTTGCTTGAAAGTTCGTTCTGGCTCACCCACACTGGCGGATTCAAGTTTGCTTTCGAGCCCCACGCTCGAACCACTGCCCGTTTCTTTGGGCAATAACGTAAAAATACTAGTCCACTCGAACGGCAGATTCTATGAGGAATGTGCGGCGGTGTCTCTTATGCAAAGGCTCAGTGGTCCTCTAATACTTTCGTATAGGTACAGGCCCGGCATTTCTCCCGATCAAGTGTTGAGCGGCCGGTGCGCTCTGCGAGTCCCACTTTTTTAGAAACCCTCCCATTCCATCACGGGCCGCCACAACCGTATCGGAGGATTCGTTTCACTCAATCGAGTGAGATGATCCCGCGCTGCACAGCTGCGGTTGCCGCTTCGGTGCGGTCTTTCACGTTGAGTTTCTCGAGAACGTGGCTGACGTGCAGCTTTACAGTGATTTCCGCAATGTGCAGAGCGCCGGCGATTTCCTTGTTGCCCCAGCCCTTGGCCACCATGCGGAGAACCTCCAGTTCCCGGGCCGTCAGAGATTTATGCGATACGCGTTCCGCCAGATGGGAAGCGACGATGGAATCCATGTGCCTCTTGCCGGCATGCACATCGCGGATCGCGCGCAGCAGATCTTCCCGCAAGACGCTTTTCAGGATGTAACCACGCGCGCCAGCCTGCATGGCACGGTAGACTTCCTCTTCGCCTGAATGGGTCGAGAGCATCAGCACGCGAGCCTCGGGGAACGCGCGCACGATCACGGCTGTCGCTTCGGCGCCGCTCATGCCGGGCAGGCGCACATCCATGAGGACCAGGTTCGGACGGTGCTGGTCGTAAGCATCGAGCGCCGCTGGACCGTTGCCCACTTCGGCGACGACTTCCATGTCGGGTTCGGCGTTGAGCGACGCGCTCAAGCCCATCCGCACCATGAAGTGATCGTCAACGACGAGAATGCGTATCGGCTTTGTGCTCGTCAAGAACCCTTCCTGGATCGATGCGAACTTCCACGGAGATACTGGTGCCGAGTTGCGGTTCGCTGGCGATCTTCAATTCACTGCCCATCGACTGCGCGCGCTCGCGCATGTCCAGAACTCCAAAGTGCCCGGTGCGTGATGGTTGGGCCGCGTCGAAACCTTTGCCATCGTCGGTGACAGTCAACCCGACTAGCGCTTGCGTGTAACGCAATTCGACTCGGACGGTGCGCGCACCGCCATGCTTTACCGCGTTGCCGACGGCCTCTTGGCCAATGCGTAACAGATTCATCTCCATCGCGCTGGGCAGGCGAACTTGTTCGCCTTCCACATTGACCTCGATGCGGCCATCGCGGGGCGCGAGCGGCGCGACGATCTGCCGAAGGGCCGAGACCAAGTCTCCTGTCTCGAGCAGGTGGCAACGCAAATCCCATACTGATCGCCGAGCTTCGACCATGCTGTGGCGGCTCATGTTGCGCGCGGCCTCTACCGCCTGCTCGGCGATACGCGGTGCGCCATGGAAACTGTCGACTGCCAGGTCGAGTTGTAAAGTGATTCCGGCCAGTTCCTGCTCCAGCGTGTCGTGCAGTTCGCGGGCGATGCGGTTCCTTTCCTCGAGCACCGCGCTGGTTCGGAGTTTCTGGCGAATCACTTCCATCTGCTCACGGATGCGCCGCCGGAGAACGAAGGTCCAGATAACTGCGATCAACAGGATCGCTGCGGTGATCCCCAGCAGCCATAGCGTGTGCCGCAGGTTCCACCATGAAGGCTTGCGCAAAACGACGATGTCCCGCTCAGAACGCAGGAGCATTCGAAAAGACTGCGGGATGTGCCAGAGACCACCGCTTCGAACCAGGCACACACCGGTCACACGGACTTCGCTGTTCACCGGGATGGATTGCATGGCTTGAACTGCCGTGCCGGGTGGTAGTGCGGCATCAAAAATCAATTCTCCCCGCTGCAACAGTAGTCGCAGGCCGTCAGGCTGCTCCGTCCGATTCAGCAAGCGCGCATCCGTGGTTACCAGAGCGCCGTCGAATTGCTCCCAAGGCTGGTCCAGGTTAAGGGGCGCGGCCTTTGGCGCGTCAGCGCGGCTGACGCGGTGGAAAACGGCGTCTTCGAGGATGGGCGCGGACTCGCCCATCGCCGGGAAGCCCAGCACATCGACGACGTCGCCTGCTGCCACCGGGGTGATTTGTTTCGTCAGTACGCGAAGGCCCTTGCCCTGATCCTGCAAAAACAGGGCGTTGCCGAATTGCTGGTACTCCACGACTCCTCGAACGCGAACGCGGTGGCGGGGCGCTTCCCCGGGTGAGAATCGGAGCAAGCTCGACAGTGGCACCTCTCTGGCTGCGGCCTCAACCTTGATGAAACTGAGTCGTGGCACATACACCAGAATGCCCGTAAGCTGGCGATTCACGTTGTAAAGGCTGCCGCACACGCCCTCGACCAGAACTTCGTTGTCGATCCAGGAAGAAAAATCCTGCTCGTGAGCAACCGGAACGCGCACGTCGAATTCACCACCCGCCGACGCGACCCGCAGGGCAAGTGCTGCCTCGCGCCACGATGCGCGGTCAATAGAGGCAGCCCGCACGATGCCGCGCAACCGCACCCATTGGCTGTCTTGCTGGCCAGCGGATATCTCGGCAAACGGAAACAGGCGGGTCTCAGGAAGCGTGCCGTGTCCGACAACCCGCGACTTCTGTTCGCGAATCACAGGCGCAAACTTTCCCGGTCCGGTAACGCCCTCGATCTCGACAACTTCGCCGAGAACGTGGCTATAGCGCGGGGATGCGCTTCCTTCTGCGTAAATGCCCGCCGTTTTGTCTTGAACGAAAAAGTCCGGTGCTGGAGCATCCATGGTGATCACGCCACGGATTCTGACGGGGTACCCCCTAGCCGCTTCTTCTGGAGTAAGCCGACGCACCTCTTCCGCATGTGTGAGGGTAGGCAACTTTGGCGATGAGGACTGTGCAAGTGCCGTCGCGGCAAGAAAAATCACATACAGCACACCCTTCTTCGCGGCACGACGCACATGGATTGCGCGTGAACGTCTGCCGGGTGTGTGGAAATCGCGCGTCAACATGGACGAGATCCCGCGTTGCAGGTGGGTCTTAGCACCGCTAAGGGTATCTGAAACAACAATCTGGCGAAAGGCGGCGGGGAACGACTCGCAGAACTATATGCGGTCGCCAGCGTTTCGTTTGCGGCCAGTCGCAGTGAATTCGCAGGACCGGTCGTGGTCAACGCGAGTGCAGGATGAGCTTCGAGGTTCACGATGACCGCTTGACACGCGTGAGATTCTGATCGTCGACTCGCAGTTTGCAAGGAGAGTTTTACGTCAGGCACGCGCAGAGATTTCTTGAAACTGTCCGCTGGATTGGCGGCGACCACCCAACTTCCCGCGCTCGCGTCATCTCTACCGACAGAGACTCGGCCTCCGCGCGGCGACATCGCGATCTGGATCACCAGTGCACAGCGCAAGCACGAAGCAGCAATGCGCGTGAAGTGGGCGCGCCAATACGCCGGCCTCAGGTGACGTGGTGGAAATTCAACCTCAACAGCAATTTCAGGAAATCCTGGGGTTTGGCGCCGCATTCACTGACGCTTCCTGCTACATGTTCCAGCAACTGAAAGAACGCGATCGCGAGAAGCTCCTCCATGAGCTGTTTCATCCTTCAGAGGTTGGGCTGAACGTATGCCGCACTTGCATGGGCGCGAGCGATTACTCAACCGAGATGTATAGCTTCGATGAAGGCGAACCAGACCCGGAGCTGAAGCGCTTCTCCATCGATCACGACAAGCCTTACCTGCTGCCGGCCTTGCGCGCAGCGCGAAAGGTGAACCCAGATCTGTTTCTGTTTTCTACCCCATGGAGTCCGCCAGGCTGGATGAAAGCAAACGGCTCTATGCTGGGTGGCTCCATGCGGAAGAAGAGTTTTCCGGCATACGCGCAGTACTTCGTCAAGTTTCTGCAGGGATATGCAGCCGAGGGCGTACAGATTCAAGCAGTCACCTCGCAGAACGAAGTCGACACCGATCAGGACGGCCGCATGCCGGCGTGTCTTTGGGGACAGGAGTACGAGATCGAATTCATTGCGAAGCACCTTGGACCGGCCCTGCAAGCAGCAGGCCTTCCCACAAAAATCTGGCTGCTGGACCACAACTACAACCTTTGGGGTCGCGTGATTTGTTCGCTGGATGATCCTGAGGTACGGAAGTATTGCAATTCAGTCGCCTGGCATGGGTACGCAGGCACGGCCGACATGATGTTGAAAGCGCAGGCTGCGCATAGTGATGTAAGCATGCACTGGACCGAGGGCGGCCCCGACTACACTAGCCCGACATACCTTACCGACTGGGTTTCGTGGACGAAGACTTTCAGCGAAGCTCTGCAGAACTGGTGCGGTTCGATCACTGCCTGGAATCTTGCTCTGGACGAAAAAGGTCGGCCCAACATCGGACCGTTTCCTTGCGGTGGGTTAGTGACGATTCACTCGCAAACGAAAGAGATCACCCGCAGCGGCCAGTATTGGGCATTGGCTCATTTTTCAAAAGCGATCCGTCGCGGCGCCAAGCGTGTCGGAACCACCAGCACTAGCTCCACGCTCAGCCACGTTGCTTGTCAGAATCCCGGCGGCGATACCGTCGTTGTTCTCGGAAACCCGGGGTCGGCGCGTCCGGTCAACCTGCGCTTGGACAACAATCTCGCAAGTCTCAATCTCGAAGCCGATTCCGTTACGACCTTGGTTTGGAGTTGACCGAAACGTGACCACGCGACGCGGCGCAGAACGGCCTCAACCTGTCCGCGAACTCCACGGGTACCACTCATCTCTTGCCAACATCAGCCGACTCGCCGCCGTCGCTTTAGTACTTGCTGCGCTGTCGGGTTGTCCTTCGTCAAACGATAATTCGCCGATAGCATCGCTTCTGCCGACTGTTCAGGTATTCCAAACGATCGGCGACCGAACAAAGCTGCTCCAAGCGCAATCACAAATCACGTTTGTGGCGGGTGCATCGTCCTCTGGCCTTGTCATCACAGTGGATTCAGGAAAGCAGTATCAGACGATCGACGGCTTCGGCGCATCCTTCAGCGATTCTTCTTCCTGGCTGATCTGGAACAAGCTCAATCCGACGCAGCAGACCTCGCTTATGCAACAACTGTTCAGCCGTAAGGATGGAATCGGCTTGAGTTTCCTGCGTCAACCCATGGGCGCGACCGATTTCTCTGCTAGCGGCAACTACAGCTACGACGATGTGCCGGCCGGTCAGACGGATTTACTTTTGAACCACTTCTCGGTCGCTCACGACAGTGCCTACATCATCCCACTGCTGCAGACAGCGTTGGCGATCAATCCTGCGATCAAAATAGTCGCTCTTCCATGGAGTCCGCCCGCGTGGATGAAAAGCAATGGCACGATGAATGGCGGCAACATAAATCCTCAGTATTTCTCTTCTCTATCGCAATACTTTGTGAAGTTCGTGCAGGCGTATCAACAAGCAGGCGTTCCTATTTACGCTCTATCCGTGCAGAACGAGCCGCTGTATTCGACCACCGCCTATCCAACTGCATATGTTGCGCCAGAAGACGAAGCTCGCTTCATCGCAGACTTCCTGTCCCCGGCTCTTGCGCAAGCGAACTTTTCAGACGTGAAGATTCTCGGATATGAACACAACTGGGACAACACCAGCTATCCCGCTTCACTCTTGGGGAGCAGCGCGGCGGCGCAGATTGCGGGAACGTCATTTCATTGCTACGCCGGAGATCCCAGTTCTCAAACAACCGTTAAAAACGACGCTCCCGCAAAAGATATCTGGTTCACGGAGTGCTCCGGCATCACCAGCACTACTTTTGCGAACGATTTGGTGTGGAACGCCGAGCATCTGCTGATCGGCGCAACTCGCAATTGGGCTCGCAGCATTTCCCTCTGGAACCTTGCCCTGGATCAGGACTCGGGGCCCAGGAATGGCAATTGCGCGAACTGTCGCGGCGTGGTGACCATCGATGACAGCGTGTCCCCTGCCGCCGTAAGTTTGAACGTGGAATATTACATGCTCGGACATATTTCGAAGTTCGTAGTCCCTGGAGCCCATCGGATCGATTCCAACACCTTCGGCCCGGGAAGTATTGAGGATGTTGCCTTTCAGAATCCCGACGGCTCGATTGTTGTTTTGGCTCTCAACTCTGCGACAGTTCAGAATTCCTTCAGTATTTGTTACAAGGGAAACGCATTTCACTATTCACTGCCCGCTGGTGCCCTTGCGACTTTTATTTGGAAGTGAGTAGGATGGCCGTCGCTCAATCGCCTCGCGGACTATCAGGCTCCTGACTTCATGCTAGAAAGGTCGCCGTGCAAAAATTTCATGTGGTTATCTGCTTTCTGCTCCTATCGTGGTTTGTTGTGGGACAAGCCCCTGCGCCCGATTCACCGGGAGTCGAGAAGCGCGTGGAATCGATCCTTCAAAAGATGACGCTCGAAGAGAAGATCGACTATATCGGCGGGTTTCAGGACTTCTACATTCGCCCTATTCCTCGCCTCGGCATTCCAGCGATCAAAATGTCAGATGGCCCGATCGGCCTTCGCAACGACGGGCCTGCCACCACGCTGGCGGGCGGAATCGCGCTGGCGGCCACGTGGGATCCTGAACTGGTGGAACGGGCCGGAGCCGTGCTGGGCGACGATGCTCGCGCGCGGGGTGTTCATATTCTTCTCGGCCCGGGCGCTAACATCTATCGCTCTCCGCGAGACTCACGCAATTTCGAATACCTCGGCGAGGATCCATTCCTCGCAGGCCGCACCGCTATCGCCTACGTGAAGGGACTGCAGTCAAGGGGCGTCTGCGCCACCATCAAGCACTTCATAGGGAACAATCAGGAATACGATCGGCACAATGTCGATTCCCTGATTGACGAGCGCACCATGCGCGAGATCTATCTGCCCACCTTCGAAGCCGCCGTGAAAGAAGGTCATGTCTGCGCCATCATGGATTCGTACAACCTTACGAATGACGAGCACATGTCGCAGAACGGGTATCTCAACAATGAGGTGGCCAAGAAACAGTGGGGCTTCGATGGCGTGATCATGTCGGATTGGGATTCTACGTACGACGGTGTTGCCGCCGTGAATGGCGGTCTCGATATCGAGATGCCCGCAGGCGCTCATATGAACCGCGAAACTTTGCTGCCGGCGGTGAAAGCAGGGAAAGTCAAGGAAGCCACGATCGATGAGCACGTGCGCCGCATCCTCCGGCGAGCTGTACAGTTCGGCTGGCTCGACCGCGACCAGACTGACCACTCCATCCCGGCATACAACGTTAAGGGTCGGGTGGTCGCGCTGGACACTTCCCGCGCCAGCATGGTGCTTCTCAAGAATGAAGGCGTCTTGCCTTTCGACAAGTCGCTGATCAAAACCATCGCCATTTTTGGCCCTGATGCTTATCCGACTCCTCCAGTAGGTGGCGGGAGCGCGGCCGTCGTGCCATTTCACACCGTCAGTTTTCTCGAGGGACTGGCAGACTTCGCCCGCAAGGATGTTACGATCACATACTCTTCCGGAATTCCAACCACCTCGGAAATGGCTGATGCCACCAGCCTTACGACCGCCGTCTCAGGTGGCAAACCCGGTCTGACCTCCGAACGATTTATGGCAGACAATCTCAGCGGAAGCCCAGCGGAAACCGTGGTCGATGAACACTTGAACTTCGGTTTCGAATGGCCATCGTTCTACAGTATCCCGTCGCGTTTCCGTTCGGCGCGGTGGACGGGTTTCTACGTTGCCAAAGCAACTGGTACGTATGATGTTTTCGCGCAGGGTCCGGGCGAGGACGGTGCCTACCACGTCTTCATCGACGATAAGCTTGTGCTCGACAACTGGCTGCGCGCGACTGCGCTGGTCAATCACACTCGTATCGAACTATCCGCCGGACCGCACAAAATCCTCATCGAACTCCGGCGCACATTCGGCGATCCCAACCTGCGCTTCGGAATCGTGGATCCCGCGTCAGTTGTGAAGCCCGAAGTCAAAGCTTTGGCGTCCCGCGCGGACGCCGTCGTGGTGGCGGTCGGTTTCGATGGAACGAGTGAAAGCGAAGGATCAGACCGCACCTTCACCCTGCCACCCGCGCAGGATGCCCTGATCGCAGCGGCTCTCGCCGCGAATAAGAAAACCGTTGTCGTGATTACATCCGGTGGCGCGGTCGATATGACCTCGTGGATCGATCACACACCCGCCTTGCTCGAGTCGTGGTATCCGGGGCAAGAAGCTGGAAATGCACTGGCCGATATTCTGTTCGGTCAGGTCAATCCGTCCGGCAAGCTGCCAGTGACGTTCGATCGAAATCTCGACGAGAGTGCGGTGGCGCACACCTACTACGCCGATCCGCCCGAAAGCAAGAAAGTGAAGTATTCAGAGGGCGTGTTCGTCGGATATCGCCACCACGACAAATTCAAATCCAAGCCCGCTTTTCCATTCGGCTATGGACTGTCCTATACAACCTTCAAGTACAGCAATCTTTCCGTCACACCGCAATCTGCAGACCTATCGAGTCCGGTGTTGGTGGCCTTTGATGTGACGAACTCGGGCTCGGTTGAAGGCGCTGAAGTCGCGGAAGTTTATGTTGGAGCCACCCACGCACCCGTTCCGAGGCCTGTCAAAGAATTGAAAGGCTTCTCGAAGGTGATGCTGAAGCCGGGTGAAACGCGCCACGTTCAGCTGTCACTGGATCGTCGCGCATTCTCTTATTACGACGTCGACAAAAAGGACTGGGCGGCCGCATCTGGAGAGTTTGTGATCAAGGTGGGAGGCTCTTCAGACAACACGCCGTTGCGAGGCGCTTTTATTTTGAAATAGGGTGCGTCGCAAAATGCGACGATGCAGCAAGATGGTTGCAACTTTCTGTCGCCAACGTTTCTTTTCGCGTGGGGTTCATGCTATTCTGCGCCTGCCCGAACTGAACATTCGGGTGCCCGAACGGGCGCTTCCCCAAGAGCCGCCAGGACGCAACCAGTCGTTGCTTCAACATGGCGGCTTTAATTGTGTCTGCTTGAGTATTCCGAGGTCTTCAGCTGTGCTCTACCACTGCAGTTTCACGAACTGGGATGCAGGCGGCTGAAGGATCGCAAACTGCGGCAACTCCCCACGCACCATGGCAACTTCATCGCAATTGTTCTGGCGTGGACAGCGATGGCAGTCCTTGTAGAGCTTGTCAGGAATTTCTTCCCGCGTGGCAACCGTAAAACCCATGCGCGAGAAAAACTGCGGGATGCGCGTGAACAAACACACGCAGGTGACCTCCTGTCGGGAAGCCTGCTTGAGCAAAGCGTCGATCAGGCGACGACCCGCCCCGTTCCCCTTCGCGTCTGGAACAACTGCGATAGAGCGCACTTCAGCGAGATGCGGCCCGTAGAGATGCAACGCGCCGCAGCCCACGATTCGATCTTCGTTCTCAACCACCACGAAGTCGCGGATGTTCTCACAGATCTCGGGGAGGGTTCGGGGCAGGAGCGTGCCATCGCCGGAATAGCTCGCGATCAGATCGTGGATCTGGGTTGCATCGCGCAGCAAGGCCTCACGCGTGTGCATGAACGTCACCTCGCAGGAGTGAGATGCGGTGTTCGGCGCGCTGCAGCGCCCGTTTGACCTGTTCAGGCGCAGTTCCACCTTCCACGTTGTGGATCTTCAAAACAGCATCGAGGGTCAGAGCTTGATAGATACTTTCTTCGAACGCGGAGTGAATCGACTTCAGGTCGGCAATCGGCAACTCCTGCAGTTCGCAGCCGCGCTCGATCGACAACTTCACCGCATTTCCTACAGCTTCGTGTGCCAGGCGCGAGGGCACGCCCCTCTCCACAAGATACGTCGCCGCAACCCATGCATTCATGAAGCTCGACTGCGCAGCTTGTTGCATTCGATCGAAATCGAACTCCACTTGCTTCATCCAGCCCGTAAGTAGCGGCAGGAGAGAAGTGACGGTGCGCGCAGAGTCGAATACCGGTTCCTGGGTCTCCTGCATGTCTTTGTTGTAGGCGAGTGGAATTCCCTTCATCGTGGCCAGCAAAGTAGTGGAGGCTCCCAACACCCGCGCCGCTTTCGCTCTGGCAAGTTCCAAAAGATCCGCATTCTTCTTTTGCGGCATCGCACTGCTGCCCGTTGAGTATGGTTCGGGCAACGACACGAATCCGTATTCCTGGGTCGAAAACAGGATCATCTCCTCCGCCCAACGGCTCAAGTGAACCGCCAGGATCGCAAGCGCCTGTACAAACTCAAGGGCAAAGTCACGATCGCTGGTCGCGTCGAGACTGTTCGCCGTTGGAGCGTCGAAGCCTAGATCGGCTGCAATTGCGCCGCGATCGAGAGCAACCGTGGCGCCTGCGACCGCACCCGAGCCTAGTGGGCACAGATTCAACCGCACGCGACAATCGGTTAGGCGTTCTGAATCGCGCAAGAACATTTCGATATACGCCAACAACCAGTGCGCAACCAGCACCGGCTCCGCCCGCTGAGTGTGGGTATACGCCGGCATCGCCGCGTTGCCTGCCTTCTCAGCCCGCGCAAGGAATGCACTAAGCCAATCAGCGAGCAGGCCTTGAATTTGGTCGATCGATGCACGCACATAGAGACGCAGATCGGTGGCGATCTGTTCATTCCTGCTTCGGCCGCTATGGAGTTTGTAACCTGTATCCCCGATCAACACGACCAGTTGCTTCTCGACAAAGTGGTGAACATCCTCCGCCTCATCGTCGGCAAGAAAAGACCGAACAGACTCCGCCTTTCTTCCAATTTCCACCAGGCCGCGCTCGATGTCGGATAGCTCCTGCGACGACAGAATCCCAGCCTGCTCGAGCGCATGCGCGTGCGCTCGGCTCGCCTCCAGTTCGTAGGGAAGCAGGCATTGATCAAATGGAAACGATCGCTGCCACCGTTCGAATTCCGGATCGAGCGGCTGCCGAAAGCGGCCGGACCACATCTTCACTTCATCACCTCCTGCCGGAGTTGCGCACGGGATCGAGACGGCAAACCAAGAATCCGGATGAACCCGGTAGCGTCCTTCTGGTCGTAGCTGTCGCCCATGGTGAACGACGACAGATCGGTCCGGTAGAGCGAAAATTCTGACTTGCGACTCACCACCGAGACGTTCCCTTTGTACAACGACAAAGTCACGGTACCGGTCAAGTTGTTCTGCGTACTCTCCACGAAGGCGTCTAAAGCCTCGCGCAAGGGCGTGAACCAGAGCCCAAAGTAGACCAGTTCTGCATACTTCAAGCCGACGTGCTGCTTGTAGTGCAGCAGATCGCGGTCGAGGCACATGGCCTCTAGTTCACGATGCGCAGTCAGCAGCAGCGTGCCACCCGGCGTCTCGTAACAACCCCGCGACTTGATGCCAACAAACCGGTTCTCCACCAGGTCAATTCGTCCGATCGCGTTTCGCCCGCCGATCTCGTTCAGCAGTTCGACGAGCGAAACGGGATCCATCTGCAGGCCGTTAACCGAAACCGGCACGCCATGTTCGAGACCGATCTCGACTTGTTCCTCGCGATCGGGAGCTTCCTGAGGAGAATTGGTCAGCTGCCAAGTGCTGGGGAAAGGCGCATTTCCCGCGTCTTCCAGTTCCCCACCCTCGTGGCTGATGTGCCAGAGATTGCGGTCGCGGCTGTGGATCTTCTCCCGGCTCTGCGCAACGGGGATACCGTGTGCTTCGGCGTAGTCAAGACAATCTTCGCGCGACTTGAGGTCCCACTCGCGCCAGGGAGCAATGACTTTCAGTTCGGGCGCCAGCGCCTGGTACGTCAATTCGAAGCGCACCTGGTCGTTCCCTTTCCCGGTGCATCCGTGGGCGACCGCATCTGCTCCTTCGCGCAGCGCCACTTCCACCTGGTGCTTGGCGATCACCGGCCGAGCCAGAGATGTCCCGAGCAGATATTTATGTTCGTAGACCGCGCCGGCCTTAAGTGCTGGGAACACATATCCTGTCAGAAATTCTTCGCGCAGATCCTCGACCAGTACCTTGCTGGCGCCGGTGTCATACGCCTTCTTTACCACGGCTTCAACGTCATCTCCTTGGCCGACGTCGCCGACCATGGCGATCACGTCGTTGTCGTAGTTTTCTTTCAACCACGGAATGATGATCGAGGTGTCAAGTCCACCCGAATACGCGAGCACAATTTTCTTACGCATGAGCACTCCTTACCGGAAACCGGCTCGCACCGCTCCAGAGCAACAACATCAGAATCGCTTTCTGTACATGCAAACGGCCTTCCGCTTGGTCAAAGATCACCGATCGTGAGGAGTCCATGACCTCGTCGGTGACCTCTTGCCCACGATGCGCCGGCAAACAGTGCATGAACACGGCGTGCGATGCGGCTTTCGCCATCAACTTCTCATTCACCTGATAGGGTTGAAACACCGGAACGCGCGTATCGGATTCGTGCTCCTGGCCCATGCTTGCCCACGCATCCGTATAGACGGCGTCCGCCCACGCAACGGCTCGATTGGGATCGGTGAAAATCTCGAGTTTTGCGCCTGTTTCCAGCGCAATTTCCTGCGCAGCACTCAGGATCTCGGCATTCGGCTCATATCCCCGCGGAGTAGCTACCCGCACCCGCGATCCCAGTAGCGCACCCGTAAGCAACAAGGAATGCGCGACGTTATTGCCATCGCCGACATAGGCGAGCGTGACGTTTTTCAAATTGCCGAAGCGCTCCTGCAGGACCGAGTAGTCAGCCAGCGCCTGGCAGGGATGTTCCAGGTCGCTTAGTGCGTTGATGACGGGAATCGATGCGTGGGCCGCCATATCTTCCACGGTCGAGTGCGCGAATGTGCGTAGAACCATCACGTCCACCCAGCGCTCCACGTTGTGCGCGATATCATGCAGGCTCTCGCGGGCATCAATGCGGCCGCCCGTCTGATCCATGAAGAATGCTGTGCCGCCGAGGCTCGACATGCCCGCCTCAAACGTCAAGCGAGTACGCAGCGAGGGCTTCTCGAAAAACATCACCAGTTGCTTCCCTTCGAGCGTGCGCCGAAAATCCGATGGCCGCACCTTAACCACGGCAGCCAAGTCCAGAACCGAGCGCACTTCGCTCGCACTCAAATCGCGCGTCGACACAAGATCCCGCATCGCGGGTTTGCCGACATCGGGCACCGGCGCAGCTGGCGTCCTTTCAACAACCTGACCCCTCATCCTCTTTTTCTCCCTTGTGTTTTGGTCCTCACGCTTGCTTTACGCCACCCTCACTTCAGTCCCCAGTTGCAGTTTGGAAAAATAGAATTGCGGCAAAACATCCGCTTCTGATGCGGGCAGGATCCGCACGCGCCCCACGCCCTTGTTGAGTGCGTGCCGACAAGCCTCGAGTTTCGGCAGCATGCCTCCGTTTACGACCGAGGTCGCCACCAATGTAGAAATCTGATTCAGCCCGAGCCACGGAATCACGGCTCCGTCCGCATCTTTCACGCCCGCGACATCGGTCAGAAAGATCAACGCACTGGCATGGCAACCAACGGCGCAAGCCGCAGCCATTTGATCCGCGTTCACGTTGTAGTACTCGCCCATCGCGCCGACGGCGAGGCTCGAAATGACGGGAATTCCACCCTGACTCCAGATTGCTTCAATCCAGCGAGGCTCCACTGCGCAAATTTCGCCGACGTACCCGAGGTCGTTCCCGTTGTCACTCTGCTTCTTGCGCGCCCGCACCGTTCCCCCATCTCCTCCGCACAGCCCAATCGCAGGCTTCCCTGCTGCGCAAATCGCCGAGACGAGCTTCTTGTTAACCATCCCGGCTAGAACCATCAAAGCCATGTCCCTAGTCTCGGCGTCGGTCACGCGCAGGCCGTTGATGAATTCGCTCTTCTTGCCCAATCGCTGCATGGTGCGGGTCAATTCGCCGCCGCCTCCGTGAATAACGGCAACCTGATGTCCGTCCCCGGCCAACTCCACGATCGCGTGAGCACACTTGCGCAGTACCGTCGAGTCGTCCAAAGCCGCTCCGCCAATCTTCACGACGACTTTCACTGCAATCCCTCCGCTTCATTCCACCCGTACATCACGTTCATGTTCTGCACGGCCTGCCCGGCGGCGCCCTTCAGCAGGTTATCGATACACGAAACGATCACCAACCGTCGCCCATCGTCGGCCAGGCAGAAGCCGATATCACAGTGATTGCTATACAGCGAATACTGAATTTCAGGCAGCTGCGGCGATGAAAATACGCGCACCCAGAGCCGTCCTTTGTAAGTCTCGCGGTAGCAGGCCTCGATCTGCTCAGCGGTGGAAGGCTGTGAAAGGTACACGTAGATGGTCGACAGGATCCCGCGCGGAATCGGCAACAAGTGCGGAGTAAAGGTCAGCTCGTCCGAATTCAAATTTAATTGTTCGACCATCTCGCCCAAGTGCCGATGCTTGAAGACTCCGTAGGCCGACAAGTTGTCGGCAACCGAAACGAAATGGGTACGCGCGGTGGCGTCCTTGCCCGCCCCGGAAACTCCGGACTTCGAATCTGAGATAATCCCCCGCTCGCGATCGATCAAGCCGGCGGCTACCAGCGGCGCCAGAGCCAGAATCACGGATGTCGCGTAGCAGCCCGGATTGGCCACCAGCGCCGCATCCGCGATCTCCGAGGGATGCAACTCCGGCAGCCCATATACGGCTCGCGACGCGGCCTCATGTGCGGCCTTCACGTCGGCATCGTCAAATCCATACACGTTGCGATGTTCAGGGCGACGAAGCCTCCATGCGCCACTCAGGTCGATGACGCGAATGCCTGCGCGAATAATTTCCGGTACCAGGCTGCGCGAAAGCTCGTGCGGAGTCGCCAGAAACAACAAATCGACTCCAGCCTGCTTGAGCTTCTCAATCGAAAACGGCTCCAGCGGATAGCCTCCGTTTCCGGACATGGCTGGAAAGCTCTCGCTCAAGTCTGATCCTCCGCCGCCCGACTCGCGTTTCAGCAGCATGGGCTTCTGCAAGCGCTCGTGGCGCAGCAGCAGCCGCGTGAGTTCATAGCCGGCATACCCGGTCGCGCCGAGGACCGCAGTTTTCAACTTCGCCGTCATCAGGCCAGCATTCCTTCAATCCTGCGCGCCAACTGCTGCGCGGTCTTGTTGTCCTGAGAAATAACCAGGATCGTGTCGTCTCCTCCAAGTGTCCCTACTACCTCTGGCCAATCCTCCGCATCCATGGCGGCCGCCACCGGTTGAGCGCTGCCCACGCTAGTCTTCAGGACCAGGAGGTTCTGCGCCAGCCGTACCTCCACAACGAACTCGCGCACCAGGCGCGACACCGATGGCAGCACCGGTTCGGCGACTGCGACCCCGCTGGCCTGCATGTAGCCGTCATACGTTTTCACCAAGCCCAACTCGCGAATGTCGCGCGACAGAGTGGCCTGTCCCACGTCAAAGCCGCGCTTGGCGAGATACCCCTGCAACTCCTCCTGGCTCTCGATGGGCCCCTTATGCAGGAGTTCGATGATGATCTTCTGTCTCGTCGCTTTGCTCATAATGCATACTTATTCATCTCGATGAATAATCATGCATGCAGAACTCCCTTCCTGTCAATCGGATATTTCGTTACCAGGGTGATACCGGACAACGCGGACTGGTATCCCAGAGAACTGGAACCGGAGACCTCTGAAGCCGCCCCGCGCGCGCTCATAACAATTCCTGATTGCCTCCATAAATAGTTTCGATTTCCGGGTGTCCGCGCTCACCGGGTAGATTTGGGCGTGCTTGATCTTCTTGCCCGGAGTCAAGGTTGATGCGAAACGGGTTGGTGCTTGGGTTCGTCTTTGCTCTGCTCTTTGCAGTTCCGCTCTCGCTTGCGCAGAGTGCGACAGCCTCTGGTGCTGTTGACGCCGTCCGTATCGCCAAGCTAGAGCAGGCTACCGCGGACGCGAAGGGTTCAGCCGACAACGCCTGGATGCTTACCAGTTCCGCCCTTGTGCTCATGATGACCGGCCCTGGACTCGCGCTTTTCTACGGCGGGCTGGTCCGCAAGAAAAATGTTCTCGCCACGATGGTGCAGAGCTTCGCCATGATGGCGGTCATCACGATTCTGTGGGCACTTGTGAGTTATAGCCTTGCGTTTGGATCGGGAAACAGTTTCATTGGTGGACTCCACCATCTGTTTTTGCGTGGAGTCGGCGCGCAACCGGACGCCGACTATGCCGCCACCATCCCGCTGCAGACCTTCATGGTCTATCAGTTGATGTTCGCTATCATCACGCCCGCCTTGATCACTGGGGCTTTCGCCGAGCGCATGAAGTTCAGCGCGATGCTCGCGTTCATGATTCTATGGTCGCTGATCGTCTACAGTCCCATGGCGCACATGGTGTGGGGCAAAGGCGGTTTGCTCAACGCGTCGCTCGGAGGAAGGTTTCCTTGTCTCGACTTCGCCGGAGGAACCGTGGTGCATGTCACCTCCGGAGTTTCGGCGTTGGTATGCGCTCTATATCTCGGAAAGCGAGTTGGCTATCCTAAGGAAGCCATGACGCCGCACAGCGTCGTGCTTAGTTTCATAGGGGCGTGCCTTTTGTGGGTGGGTTGGTTTGGGTTCAATGCGGGCAGCGCGCTAGGCGCCGGGAGTCTCGCAACCAGCGCATTTGTCGCCACTCATTTTGGCGCGGCCGCTGCGGTCTTGGGCTGGAGCGGAGCTGAATGGATGCGTAACGGCAAGCCCAGTGCCTTGGGCGCGATCTCGGGTGCGGTCGCTGGCCTGGTCGCCATTACGCCAGCCGCTGGTTTCGTTGGGCCTATGGCCGCCATCGCCATTGGACTGCTGGCCGGAGTGTTCTGCTTCTTGATGGTGGTTTCAGTGAAAGCGCGCTTCGGATATGACGACAGCCTCGATGCCTTTGGAGTTCACGGCGCCGGCGGAACGCTGGGCGCTCTTCTGACCGGAGTCTTCGCCGCGTCGGCTATCAACCCTATTTTCAAGGATGGACAGGGAAATCCACTACCCTCCGGCTTGCTCGACGGCAATGCGCGGCAGTTGCTCAACCAGGCCGTGGGAGTCATCATCGCCTGGGTTCTGGCGATCGCGGGTACGCTGTTCATTCTTAAGCTAGTCGACGCAACCATCGGCTTGCGCGTTACCGAAGATGAGGAAGTGCAGGGCCTCGACCTGAGCCAACATGGCGAGGAAGGCTATTCCTGGGAGGTCACCGCTTGACCTACAGTACTGACAAGGCCTCGACACGGAGGATTGCCCAACGCTCATGATCAAAATCGAAGCCATCATTCAAACCTCGAAGCTGGAAGCGGTGAAAGACGCGCTGCATGAAATTGGGGTCGAGGGCATGACTGTCCTCGAAGTCCGGGGCCACGGCCGACAAAAGGGACACACGGAGTTCTATCGCGGCCGTGAATACACCGTCGACCTGATCCCCAAGATCAAGCTCGAGACGGTGCTTCCCGACGCGATCGTTGAGAAAGCGGTGCAAGCCATCGTCACTGCCGCGCGCAGCGGTAAGATCGGTGACGGCAAGATTTTTCTTACCAAAGTGGATGAAGCTATCCGGATTCGTAATGACGAACGCGGTGACAGCGCACTCTAGAGTATTCCACCATCATTCGCGGAGGAATATTCTCCGATCCGCGCGGCGCATGGAAGATAGTTCGAGACTATGAGTCAGGGTATGTCGACAGCCGTACTGAGCAGCGAACTGCGGGACCTTTACTTGGAAGAATCGACCAGGATTCAACAAGCGTTCGCGAGCACGGGAGACGGGCGCTCGGCCGTGCAGCAACGCACACGACTGGTCGAGGGCATTCTGCAGCGCCTATGGCAGGAGATCATTTCTCCGGAAGAGCACGGTCCCTCAGGCTTCGCGTTGGTGGCGCTTGGCGGATTCGGCCGGGGATGGCTCTTCCCGCACTCCGACATCGACATCCTTTTCCTGCACGCCAGCAGCGACGCCGAGCCCACTTACCGCGATTCCATTCGGCGTTTCTCGCAGGAACTTTGGGACTTGCGGATGAAAGTGAGTCCCACTACTCGCACGCTTTCGGAATGTGACCGGTTCGATCCCGCCAATGTGGAATTCACCGTCTCGCTGCTCGACTGCCGGTACTTGCTGGGCGATCGAGATCTGGCCAACCGCCTGCGCGACAAGGTGATTCCCAAGCTGGTCATGCGGGAGGCGCAATCGCTGGTGCAGAGTCTCGCGGAAGTAACCCGCTCGCGGCACGCCAAGTACGGCAACACGGTTTTCCATCTTGAGCCCAACGTGAAAGATGGACCTGGAGGTCTGCGAGATTACAACGTGGCCTGTTGGCTGGCCATGATCTCTGCGATGGATAAGCTGCGTGACTGGCCCGAGCCTGGCACCCTGTTTCCGCTTTCCACCCGCAAGCAACTCGATTCTGCTTTGGACTTCCTGATGTCGGTGCGCTGCTTTCTTCACCTGCGCCAGGGACGTGACGACAATCTTCTTCTGTGGGAGTCCCAGGATGAGGCCGCCGCCCATCGCATCGGAACACCCGATTCGGAAGTCACTGACGCTGCAGGCTGGATGCGAACTTACTTCGGTCAGGCGCGCTCAGTATATCGGGTGTGCGAACAGTTGCTGGAGGAGATTCCTGCCGCCTGGTCATCGCTCTACCGCCAGTTTCAGCACTGGCGTTCGCGGCTATCGAACGCGGACTTCTCGGTTGTCGACGGGCTCATCTATTTGCAACAGCCAAATGCCCTGCACGATCCTGAAATGCTTTTGCGCACGTTTCATTTCGTGGCGACGCACGGCCTGCGCCTGAGCACGACCACGGAATATCGTATCGAGCAGGTGCTTCCTTCGCTGGCGGCTACCCCACCCCGTGGCGCGGAACTTTGGCTTTACCTGGGCGACATTCTCACGCAACCCTACGCCGCTGACGCTCTCCGCGCCATGCACGCGTTGAAGCTGCTTACGTTGCTTCTGCCTGAACTCAAAGCGATCGACGCCCTGGTGGTGCGCGACTTCTACCATCGCTTCACGGTCGACGAGCACTCCTTCGTCGCGATCGAGAGCCTCCACCGGCTGCGCCAGTCGGAAGCCGAATGGGACCAGCGCTATGCTGAATTGTTCAGTGAACTTGAGCGCCCAGAGTTGCTATACCTCGCGCTGCTGCTGCATGACGTAGGCAAGGGAACCCCCAACGTCAATCATGTGGACGCGAGCATGCTGGCGGCGGAAAGCTGCATGGACCGTCTTGATCTCGACCCTGCCGAGCGCGAAACGGTTCTTTTCCTGATCGGCAACCACCTCGAAATCTCCACCACACTGCGGCGCGACATCTACGAGCCTCAGACGGTGCGCATCTTCGCCGAAAAAATGGAGACGCCGGAACGCCTCAAGATGCTCACCCTGCTCACATATGCAGACATCAAGGCCGTAAATCCCGACGCGCTGACCCCTTGGAAGGCAGAAAATGTTTTTCAGCTCTACATCGCGGCGTTTAACTACCTCAACCACAGCGTCGACGAACGTCTGCGCGCCGACAGTGAAGACGATCACCTGGCGCAAATCCGGGCCTTGGTGCCTACTGCCGGAAAGAAACTCAAGACATTCCTCGAGGGTTTGCCCAAGCGCTACCTGACCGCATATTCGGCGACTGACGTTCTAGCGCATGTGGAGATTGCCGGCCGACTCGGCAAGGACCCCGTTCAGCTTCTGCTGGAGCGCGGTCGACACTGGTTCGAACTGACTCTCGTCACTAGCGATCGCCCGTTTCTGTTCGCATCGGTTGCGGGTGTCTTAGCCGCGTGGGGCATGAACATCGTCAAGGCAAATGCTTTTTCGAACCAGGCCGGGACGGTCGTGGATACGTTCTACTTCACCGACCGATTTCGCACGCTCGAACTGAACTTGCAGGAGTGGGAGCGCTTCAAGCGCAGCATTGTTGGAGTACTACTGGGAGAGATCGATCTCGATCGCATGTTGCGAGAGCGCTTGCGCGCCGAAAAATCGGGAACGGCGAAGGTAAAGGTGGATACCAAGATCGATTTTGACGAAACCTGTTCCGCGCGCAGCACACTCGTGCAGGTCATTGCCCAGGACCGGCTCGGTCTGTTGCACACGATTGGGTCCTGCCTGGCACATCAAAGATGCAACATCGAGATTGCGCTGATCGATACCGAGGGCCAGATGGCTATTGACGTTTTCTACCTCACCGCCAATGGCGCCAAACTCAGCCACGAGCAGCAACAACGTGTTAAAGCGTCCCTTTTAGAAAATTTGAGAGTCGATTGATCGGTTCGGAAATCAATTCTGCTGGGGTTTCTATCGGGTTCCGCGCCGGGGCGCCGAAGAGCCCGTTGCCTTCTGGTTACGCCAGGCTGCTCCGCTGAAACACCACAGACCCACACACATCCCGCCGACGAACGTCCCGATAATGATCAAATAGGCCAGAGATTTGAAAGGGGTCAGGCGAATGCTCGCGCCGTCCCACTGTGTAAACGTCCACACGAACTGCCCGTAAAGCGAAACCACCAGCAGAACCGCGAACAGTAAGATAGCGACTGCCGTAGCCCCGAATCCCAGGCTGTAGAAGAGAATAGCGCTCCAGTGGTCGACAGCGCCTGAGGCAGGAGGCGTTGAAGACCGCGGGAGGACGGGCCGTACGGCGCCACCGGCGGTCGGGAGCTGAGTTCGAGTTCCGTCCGTGAGGGGCACGCCTAATAGCGTAAAACGACTGCTCACTTTCAGACAGGATCCGTCAGGTCATGGCCCTTGGATACCCTCTAGCGTTAGCAGCACAGGGGTTCAGTCTGCGCTGTCGGCGGCCGGGGCCGGAACACACGAGCGTTCGCGGGCCTGCACGCGTAGGAATGCCATGTACAAGACAACTGCCAAATTGATAAGGAAGATCGCCAGACGAACGAAATCCGGTCTTCTAGCGAGTTCGTAAATTTCGAATGGCAGGTAAATCGCACCCGAAACTAATGCCAACCACTCCGCCCAAGGCCGCTCTCCCCATAGTCCGTAGGCCTCGGCAAAACGCAAGCTCGAATAAGCCAGGGCACCGATCGCTACTGCCCAGACCTTGCGGTCGGTGACCTGGTCCGCCAAATTGAGGAAGACCTGCGCATAGTGCCCGTCGGGACTGATGTGCAGCCATTCCAGAAAGTTCTCGGCTACGTCCCAGGCGTCGCGGTGCACCAGCGAAAGAACGCCGAATCCTGCGAGCAACACCACCAAGCCTTTGAGGAATTCAACCGACGCAACGGCCCGGAGGGCTCGCAATTGTCGCGAATGCGAATCTTTGGATGAAAACGAATGCAGAGCCGGCCCCCGAATCAATCTATTGAAAATGATACCTGCCCGATTGAAGACAGCGCAAAAGAAAATCCGCCATCCCACAAACAAGTACTCAGACTACAGGCAACCCCGGAACCCACACGCGTTCGCTTCAGTCATTCTTGACAAGTACGCCACTCCGGCGTACTTTGTACGCTGATATGGCGTACACGGCACTGACCGTTCAGGAACTCCTCGATCTGATGAAGAAGATCCAGGGAGAGAAGACCAACACGCAATTCGCAGCCGAGATCGGGATCTCGAAGCAGTATCTGACCGATATCTATAATGGCCGCAAGGTCCCCAGCGACACCGTTTCGGGCGCGCTTGGTTTCACGTCCCGCGTGTTCACATGCTATGTCCCGTCAGCGACCGCCGCCAAACAGGAGATGCCCAGTGCAATACCAAAATCCAAAGCAACGCGTTCTCGTAAACGTGATTCTCGATAAGTCGGGCTCGATGGCCAGCAAGTTGAAGGATGTGATCGAAGGCTTCAATGCCTACCTTGACGGCCTGGCGCAAGAAGACAAGGTTGAGTACCTGTTTTCCTTAACCCTGTTTGACACGCAAGTGGCCTACCGTCATGTCGCGATCCCGCTGGCACAGGTCCCTAAGCTCGACGCAAAGTCGTACCAGCCCGGAGGAAACACGGCCCTTAACGATGCAATTGGTATAACGGTTCGCAAGATTGATGCCGATGCGCCACAGGTGGACAAAGTCGTGACCGTGATCATGACAGACGGCGAGGAGAACTCATCGCGGGAGTGGACGCTCGACGCGGTAAAAGCATTGATCGGCCAGAAGGAAAGCGAAGGCACCTGGACATTCATTTTCCTGGGTGCTGCGCCCGATGCATGGGGCCAGGGGCGTGCGTACGGCATCCCGGCGGCCAACGTCGCATCTTACGATGTCAACAACTATCGCGAGGTTCTGGCCTGCACGGCGAAGGGAACGAATTTGTTTGCGTCGAGCCCAGCGCCCAAATCCACGAATCTTTTCGTGTCCTTTTCCAAGGCCGTATTGGAGAAAGCAGGACTTCGCCAATCATCCGACAAGAGCTAAGGAATTCACCAAGTGGAATAGAAGAAAAAGCCCACAGCCTGCGCTGTGGGTTTCGCTTTCTCGAAGCTTCTCTATTTTGCTGCCGCTGCCTGCGTCCGCTGCAAAAGCCGCCGCGCTTGCGAAATCAGGTCGACAACCTCAAAGGGCTTCACCAACGATGCAATACCGTTTGCCTGCAGATAGGTGCGGATGTCCTGGTCGGCGATGCTGGAGAATGTAAACATCATTTTCTTTTCAAGACCAGGACAAGCCACTCCGACCCAGCGATGAGCGTCCTGCGCACTCCACCCCCCAGGCATCCTGCCATTCATGATGACCGCGTCAAAACTCTCCGCCCGCAGCCGGTTCTTGGCCTCTTCCACATTCATCAGGGCCACAACCTGCGCTCCCGCACCAACCAGAACATCGCGCTCGAACTCCAGCACCGCCTCTTCGTCTTCCAGGAGAAGCACACGACCCTCGATCGCCATCTCTCGCCGAGTCGTGGCGGTCACAGGCTCGCTCTCGATCACGTGTCCCGAAGCCGGTAACCGGATCTCTACCGACGCGCCGCCCTCCGGGCGGTTATGCGCAGTGATGTCACCCCCGTGCTCTTTGATGATTCCGTAGCAGATGCTTAAGCCGAGCCCGGTTCCCTTGCCCACGCTTTTGGTCGTGTAAAAGGGGTCAAATATGCGGTTGGCATCTTTGATGCCGACTCCGGAGTCGAGAAATTCGACGCGCACCTGCCCGTCCGCACCGTGAATCCGAACTTTCAATTTGCCGCCCTTGCCGCCCTCGAGGATCGCGTCCACTGCATTATTGATAATGTTGAGGAAGACTTGTTCAAGCTGATGCGGATCTGCCGTCACTGAAGGCGCATCCACCATGGTCTCGCGTTCCAGCAGGATATTGTTGACCTTCAGGTCGTACTCGCGCAGAGCCAGCGTCTCGTCCACAATCTTGCGGATATCGACTTCCTGCTTTTGCGGTGTGCGTTGACGCGCGAACGAAAGCAGATTCTGCACAACGCGATGCGTCCGCTGCGCCTGCTTGAACAATTTTCTGACGAAGTCGGAGGCACGGTCGTTCAGGCCTTCGCTCTCGAGCAATTGAGCGTAGCCGAGAATTGCCGTCAGCGGGTTGTTCAGCTCGTGCGCAACCCCCGCGATCAGTTGTCCGACGGCCGACATCTTCTCGCTCTGCAGTAGTTGTTCCTGCGTCTTGCGCAGGTCTTCGTAGGCCCGGCAGGTTTCTTCGTAGAGCCGGACTTTTTCGATCGTAGTTGCCAGCTGCCGGCCAACCGCAACCATCATGTTCTCGTCGTTGCTGCTGTAAATACGCGCTTCCGGGCTGCTGATGCCCATGATGCCGATCGGATTGTCCTTGCTCCACAAAAGTACCCAGATCCAGGACCCAGGACCGTCGGCTTTGACGAAATCCGCCACGAGCGGTGGAAGGTGCGGCAGGAACTCAGCCGTGAGCACCTCGGTGCGCGACCGCATGACCAGATCGCCGAATCCGTTTGTGATCTCGACCACGTTAAAATGCGCCCGCTGCTCACTGCGCTGTCCCCAGCCCGCACGCCGGCGGAAGGTTGTCTCATCCGAATCCGAAAGGTAGATCGAGCCGGTCTCCGCCCCGAACAGCGAAATCACCTGGCGCAGAGTCAGGTTGAGGATTTCATCGAGATCAAATGATTGCGTGGCGATCACGGCCATCGCGTTCAGCGCGTTCAATTCGCGATTACGCCGGCGCATCTCATCTTCGACGCGCTTCTTTTCCGTCATGTCGAGGACAAAGCCCTGATAGCGCTCGATATGCCCGGACCCATCTCGCGTGGCAAAACTGCTCTGCGAAACGGTCATCTGCGCGCCGTCTTTGCGGACCAGCGTCACTTCAAAATTGCGCACATAGTTGTGTGCGTCGATTTCCTTGCGGAACGCTTCGCGCTGATCGGGCGAAATATACAATTCCTTGTTGATGTTCAGCGCCATCAGCTCTTCGCGCGTTTCGTAGCCGAGCATCTGCACGAAGGCATCGTTGCAGTCGAGCAGCTTCCCTTCCGGTGTGGCAACGAAAACTCCCTGCTGCACCTGGTCGAACAACAGCCGGTAGCGCTCTTCCGCGCTGCGACTATCCGTCGTATCGCGGATGACGTGAATGGTTCCCTTCTGCTTGCCGCCCTGTTCGGAGTACGACGACGTCGAAACCATCGAATAGCCGCCGAAGCAGGGATCCGGTCCCTCGACAAAGTCCACGTCACCGCGCGAGCAGTACGGACAGCTCGTCCACTTGGCAAAATCGTGCGGCAGGGCGTCATCGCAGGTGTTGCCCATGACGTCTGCGGGAGCCAATCCCAGGTGCTGCAGCAGCGCTTCGTTGGCCTTGGTGATTACGAAGTCGGCGTCGTGCGCGAGGATTGCGTCCTGGATCGAATCGAACGTGTTCATCCACTGACGCTGCGAGCGTAAAACCTGTTCGAGCAGTTTGAGGTTTTCAACCGCGATGCCAACCTGGCTGGCACTGGCGTGAAGAAAATCCATCTCCTCCAGTCGAGTAGGTGTAGGCGTGAGCCTTACCGAGAGCAATGGTGCCGACGGAACCCTTTTTCCCCTGCAGTGGCACCAGCACAAGATGATCCAGCTTTTCATCCTGCATGTACGCCTGCACCGATGGCATCATGGCGCTGGCCTTCACCAAAGTCGGCTTCTGTTCGGCGAGAGCCTTCTCGACCGCTTCGTCCAGGTGAATCAGATTCGCGCCTTTCAGGAATTCGGAAGAAAGGCCAACGTAATTCGTGATGGCAACTGCTTGGTCGGTCTCCCCTGGGCGGAACCACGCGGCTTTGGCGTCCATGACTTTCTTGAACTCGTCGAGCGCGGACTGCATCATCGGACCATGCTGTTGAGTGCGCGCAATCGCGCCGGTCAGGCTGTTGATGACCGCCAGGCGTTGCGTTCTCGCCCGCGAGTCGTCAAACACCATGAACAACATTCCCAAACCGAGAAGCAAGTCAGTCATCAGGAAGACGCCCGACGGAACGCTGCTGGTCACACCCGGCCAGTCGAGATGAAGGAAAAACAGCCCACAACCCATCAACCAGGGACCAATCTCAAAGCGTCCCCAGCGATAGCGCAATAATTGAACGGCCGCCGAAATGGCCAAGATCCGATACGCGATCTCCAGCGGCACCCGCGCCAAAATTTCATCGGGCCAATACAAGACCCGAGCCACCGAAAAAGTCATGACCGAAATGGTGATCATCGACAACGTGAAAATGTATTTCTCGGCGCGCGTGTAGATGAGAATGGAAGCCGCAAACAGACTGATAGCGAGAACGAAAGCGGCCTGCGAAACAGCCTGCAATTCAGGAGAAGTCGTGAAGGCGGCCGAATCCACGCCGAACCACAAAGAGAGTCCGTACGCCAGCCAACCGAGAATCCAGATCAGCAGGAAACGTTCGCGGAACGTGCGGAATACCAGGATGCTGGCGGCCAGCATGATGAACGCCGCCGACTCCTGGGCCGACAGCTTCGGTACGGCCAGCATTTCGGCCGCGTAAAACATACTGAGTGGAAGAATCATCGCAGTTCGCTTGCGTGAGCGCTCGTTTTGTAAATATCACGCGCCGACCCGTTACCAATCGGTTTTCCGCCTCCCTTTGGTTACTTTCGGAACATAGCAAGTGGGGTATTATGCAGTAGACTCCAAACTCGGAATCATGCCCTCGGAACGCATCCTAGTCGTCGACGACGAAGACTCAATTCGTGAAATTGTGTCTTCCATGCTCGCCTCCGCTAACTATCAATGCCGTCAAGCAGCTTCCGGCCTTGAAGCCCTCGCCTTGCTGGATTCCGGCGAGGAGTTTGAGCTGATGCTTTCGGACCTGATGATGGCCGGTATGGACGGAATTGGGCTGCTGGAAAAGACCAAGGAACGCTATCCCGACATGCCGGTTGTGATGGTTACCGCGGTGCACGACATTTCCGTCGCTCTCACCGCCATCCGCAACGGCGCCTACGACTATCTCCTGAAGCCATTCGAACGCGAGCAACTTCTGAACACGGTGCGGCGCGCTCTCGAAAACCGGCGCTTGAAGCTGGAGAACCGCGCGTATCAGACGAATCTGGAAGCCCTGGTCGCGCAGCGTACGGAACAATTGCGACAAGCTCTGGGCGAGTTGGAGAAGTCTTACGACATTACGCTGGAAGCTTTGGGCGACGCTCTCGACCTGCGCGACGCGGAGACCGAAGGACACTCGAAGCGTGTGACGGCTTACACCATCGCAATCGCGCGCGCCATGCAGATTCCCAAAGAGCAGATCAACGTCATCGCGCGCGGAGCGTTCCTGCATGACATCGGCAAGATGGCCATTCCCGATGCGATCCTGCGAAAGCCTGGGGCTCTGTCGGCTGACGAAGTCACGATCATGAAAGAGCACGCCTTCCTTGGTTATAAGATGCTGCTGAAGATTCCATTCCTGCAGGAAGCATCCGAGATCGTTTACGCACATCAGGAGAAGTTCGACGGTTCTGGATATCCGCGCGGCTTAAAGGGCGACCAGATTCCCCTGGGAGCGCGTATCTTTTCGATCGCCGACACTCTCGATGCCATCACTTCGGATCGACCTTACCGACCGGCCCGCCCGTTCAACGCCGCAAAGAAAGAAATTCAGGATTGGTCCGGACGGCAATTCGATCCCGAAATCGTAAAAATCTACAACGAAATTCCCGACAAGCTCTGGGCTGATCTTCGCCGCCAGATCGACGCACAGATCCACAACTTCCCTTCCTACGCGAGTGGAGCCAAGGGCGGCCTGTAGCGGAAGCAATCGGTAGCCACGCATTATCGAGTTGTTGCCTTTCCTGCGACCTGTCACCTGTGACTCGCTTCCCAGGCAGCCCTTTCGGCCTTCCACACATCCAAATTCTTGAGCCATCCCCGACTCTTTCTCACTGAGGTCCGCTATGTCCAGCTTTCGGTCCCGAACGCTGTGGTCGCTTTTCGCTGTCTTGATTGCTTCTCCGCTATTCGCGCAGGATCCGGCCGTGGCTCCACAAGCTCCTCCCAACGCAATTCCCGAGGGTACGCGCTTCCTGGTTCGCCTCAACGACAAGCTCGACACCCGCGACTTGAAACCGGGCAAGCACTTCAAAGCCAAGCTCTCTGAGGACCTGGTCGCCGGCAATGGCGCCGTGATCCCGCGGGGCAAGACCATCAAGGGACACGTGAGTTCCATCGAGCAAGGTCTACACGCTCGGATGATGCTTAGCTTCGACGAGATCGACACCGGCCACGGATCCATGCCGCTCATCGCGACCATCACAGGCGTACCGGGTGATCATGCCGTCAAGGAACCGGGCGAGGAAGGCGAATTGCAGCGCAAGGGGATGAGCAAGCAGCATGAGATCGAAGCAGTTGCGGTGGGCGCTGGAATCGGTGCGGCGGCCGGCGCTGTGAAGGGCGGAGGTAAGGGCGCCGGAATCGGCGCTGGCGCGGGGGCAGGTGTGGGAGCGATCGCCGGATTGCTCACGGATCACGATTTACGCCTTGAAAAAGGTACGGTGCTCGAGGTACGCCTCGATCATCCGCTGCAGATTCCCTGGCGCTGAGGTGTATCGGGAGGTACTCTCACACGATGGGGCTCACCAGTATCGTGACCTTCTGCGCAGGTGCGTGGTGCTAAAAAGCCTTCTAGTGATTCTCACGCTTTCGTCCGCGGCTTTCGCCCAAAATGAGAATCCCGCCAGAACATCCGCTGGCTGTGGGCTGGCGAGCGTGGAGTATGACGTCAAGGCCGACAAGGGTTCTCACTCGATCACTGCTCCTGAAGCAGGTAAGGCAATCGTTTACGTCGTAGAACACGAGAAGCGAGACGACGGAACTCTTCACATCGGAGCTACCACTACCAGGGTTGGCCTAGACGGGAAGTGGCAAGGAGCCAACCACGGGCAGAGTTATTTCTCGTTCTCCATAGACCCCGGTGAGCACCATCTCTGTGTCGATTGGCAGTCCAGTCTGCCTGAACTCTCCAAACTTGGCTCCGCCGCCACCCTAAACGCTGAAGCCGGCAAGACCTACTACTTCCGCGCCACTATCGACGTCCGCGACAAGCATCCCGCGGATGTCTTGCTTGAACCCGTAGACCCGGCCGAAGGACAGTTTCTGATATCGGCATCAGCACTCAGTATCTCCCGGCCGAAGCACTGAACGAGTTTCCAACCGCAAATCAAGATCTTTCGTCTCGATGCGGTGTCTTTGCACTCGAAGGCCTCCGACCATATACACTTTCTCCGACTCATTTCACGGAGACGCCACCATGAAACAGACAGTGCTGCTATTGTTCTTCGTCCTTTCTGCTTCCCTGCTAACCGCGCAAGTTCCCTCGGTCAACGCTGCTCCTAATACACTCTTCACGGGCGCAGATGGAAAGTTTGAAAGCGCGCCCGACACCGCGATCGTGCAATTCAATGTTTCTGCCCAGGCTGACAACGCAAAAGCCGCTTACGATCAGGCTTCCAAGCAAACCGAGCAGGTCCGCCAGATTATGCGCGACAACGGCATCGATCCGAAAAGCGCGCAGATCAATTCCTATTCGATCGAACCCGTGTATGACTGGAAAACCGCGAAGCGCAAGCTCGTGGGTTATCGCGCCAGCACGAGCGTGACCTTAAAGCTCAAGGATTTCGCGAAGATCGGACCGATCACACAGCAGCTTGCTGATTCTGCGGTGAGTGAAAGCCAGTCGATCACCTACACGCTCGACAACATGGACGATGCCAAAAGCAAAGCAGTCGCCGACGCATATCGCCGCGCCCACGATTCGGCCGAAGCCCTGGCTAAGGCGGCTAGTCGCACTCTCGGGGAGTTGTCCTATGCATCGGTTGACACGTTTGAGAACATCCGTCCCATGGCGCCGATGCCGCGTGTCATGGCTATGAAGGCCGAGGCCGCAGCGCCTGCGCCGACGGAGGAATTTTCTCCTCAGACCGTGACGGTAACGGCGCACGTCAATGCGTTGTTCAATTTGAAATAAGGTCGGAGAATGCGATCGTTACAAAAGGACAATTTTGGACGGTTTGTTAACGTTCCTTGGGATCGTCGGCAATACCGAGGTCGATCCTGAACTGATCCACTTCGTCGACCACCTTATAGTCAGTGGGCATTTGGAAGAGTGCCGGGTCGGGATCCGTGCGCTCAAGGATTTCAAGGCGGGTTATGTTGTCTCCTGCTCGCGGATCTGAGCATTTGGAGAGAATGGTCAACTTCAATTCTTCCGAGTATTGATTCTCGCAAGCTAAGACCAACGGCTGGTCGTTGCCCGCAAGACCCTTGGGGGTGGTGATTGTCATTTGCCTGACAGCTACCCCGCCCCCTTCAAACGAGTTTTCGGCCAGCTCTTGTTGTTTTACTTCGGGGTTGGGCGACGACCGCCTCAATCTCGGATCTGGGGCGGCATGTTGGATCTCCGTAGTCGCTTCCACGATTTCCTCATTCCGAATCCGCTCGGCAAACTCTGCTTTGGTCAGAATCTTCAGGCGATGCGCAATGTGCCTCCTTAAGTCCAGCACGTACACATACCCAGCTACGGGGTCCGAGATGCGAGCAATGCGACGTCCGGGCTCTACCGTGTGGACCGGCAGGGCTCCCGCCCACGTGAAGCGCTCCGTCCGCGTCCTTCCCTGTGCGTCCCGATACAAACGTGCGCTTTCCCACTTGCTGTGAATTTTGGTGCCATCCGCGAGGGTCTCGGAATGCTCTGAAACTTGAACTGCGGAATACGGCTGGCCGACGATAACGGGATCTCCTGACCGCGGACCGTCGACGAAGGCGGTCTCGAAGACCAGAGACCCATTCCGCATGTGTCCCTCCATCCCGATGCCGTCCTCCAGCTCCTGCGCATACACAATGCCAGACACTAGGAACGTGAAGAGGAGCAACCGCGTGATCACACCATCCAGAGAATTCATCATCATGGCTGTTCGGGGGTTTTAAATCCGACTGCGAACGGCCCATGATCGTCCACAACCGTATAATCTGACGGGACCTGAAACAGCAGGGGATCCGGCTCAATGCGATTAAAATTGTCCAGACGCATGGTGGTTTTGCCGGTACGCGGATCCGAACACTTCGACAATAGCGTTAAATCCATCTCTTCTGATCGCCAATGTTCGCACGTGCGCGTCAGCGGACGGTCGTTCCCTTCCACACCTGTAGGGGTCGTCACCGTGATGCGAGTCCCCTCTGTAAGAACTCCGTCAATCATCTCTGTTCCCAGGGTTTCTTTCTCTATCCTGTGCCGCAGAAAGCTTCTTTGGCCGACTGCTTTGCTGGAAGTCTGGGGAGGCATCGTTCCGCTACCCGGTTGCAGCGGTCTTAAGTAGCTTGCCGGAGAGGACAAAGCCACGCGGTGCGCGATGAGCCGGTGCGGATCGAGCGTGTAAGAGTAACCCGCTACCGGATCGAAGATTTGCACGAGATTCGGTAATTCATCTTTCGTACCCACGGGACCGGCTAAACCGTAGAATTTACGTTCGGTGCGGGTTCTCCCCTCAGAGTCGCGGAACTCCCGCAAGATTTCGTGCTTCTGGTCGATGTGCGTTCCGTCGGTAAGCGTCTGGGTGTGTTCGGTTACGCGATTTGCTGAGTACGGCTGGCCCGCAACTGTTCTCTCATGCAAAAGGCGAGGAGCATCGAAGCTTGTGACCGACGATACAGTCCCGTTGGCGATTGTGAGCCGGCCAGACGTGGCGCCGCTGCTGGTTTGCGAAAACGCAATATTGCAAGAGACGAGAAGAAGAACTACAAAGCGGGCGGGCGTTGCGAGCTTCACAGGTCACCCCCGGAACACGAAGCAGGGCCCAGATACAAAGCGTCTACTCCACATCTAGCGCCCTCGAGTAGGGCTGACGCCAAGAAATGTTTGGCACGTTTGAACCTTGCCCTACGACCGCGGCAGCCGGCTTCCGTCCAGGGGCACCGAGCGCTGAATCACCATCTCCACCGAGGTGCCCGGCTCCAGCCGGACATCGCCTCCACGCGAGAGCATCCCAATCGCGGCCCCCACGCCCGCACCGATCCCGCCGCCGATACCGGCTCCTTTCCAGGTGCCAGTTCCCAGCCCGCCGATGCCAGCCCCGGTGCCAGCGGTCTTGGCCACTGTCTCTAACTTCTTGCCAGTGTCGCTATCCTGCCGGATGGTGCCTTCCGAGTCCTTCATGGTGGCGTGCTCTGCGCCCGGAACATTCTCGAGAGCGCCCGGCAGCATCACCGTATAGCCGCTCGGGTAGATCAGCGATGTGAAGTGAATCAGCAATTCGGCACGACCCTTCACGCGCCCGCCCCGCTGGATGTGGCTGATTTTGCCCTGCACGTATGTTCCCACGGGAATCAGAATCCGGTCGTCGATGGCAATGGGAAACGTAGTCTCCGCATAAACAGCGTCGCCCTCGCGCGCGGTTTTAGTCGAGATGGCCTGCTTCAAGCGCAGCGCCACCTTGGTGCCGGCGGGGATTTCCACGGTCGTAGCTCTCGCGGCGGTTACGGCGGGCTTGCTGTCGGCCGTCTGCCCAAACGAAGCGACCGCAAGTACCACGGGCACAATTGAAGCTGTCATCCAACGCATAAAGTCATCTCCCGAGCCAGACATGGTAGCCCTAATTCGCACAGTCCCGCGCGATTTTTTCGAAGGGGCACCGCAACTGCTCCCTAGGATGCAACCTGCGTTTCCCGAGTTGACTGGACAGGGCCCTGAACCTGGAGGGGATTCCCAACAAAGAACGGTTCTAACCGATAGTGTGCTGGCGCGGGCTGGCTAACCGCCCCGCCGCATCAAATTCTCGCGCACGTTCCCCATGAACTGCGACTGGAGCTTCTGGGCGCACAGCTCGCCGCAGACGTGCAGCGTACCTTCCTTTTGCGCAATCTCTTCGTCCCAGGGACAGAGGTAAAGGACGGGGATACTGAGGTCGGCGAACGAAGTCCACATCAACCACCAGCGGTCGCTGGAGCCTTTGAGCGTCCCGCAGTTGGGGCCGGCACAGCGGTAAAAGGGATTGGTTGGACCTTTGGGTGTACCGTTCGTCAAACCTTCGCTCCTGAAGAGTGATCTGCCGACCCCATTCTAGCGAAACCCCGGTCCGCCGACACGCCGCGGAAGTTCCTTGGATTTCAGACCATGAGGCCATAGGCCAATGGGTATTGCGGAGTGGCAGGAGAGCGACCGGCCAAGACTCGCGCACCGACGTCGAAGTTAACCCGACGCAAAAGTCGCGCAGCGACGTCAGAGGTGAGCCCGGCACGTAAGTGCCGGGTACGCGGCCGGAAAACGAGAGTCCCCTTCAGGGAACGACACGCCGGCCCTACTTATACAGCAAATACTTCGCCCGCATCTCGCCGAACTTCTCCAAAGATTCTCGCCACCCTTCGGCGATTCGGCGTGGATCTTGCCCGGCTACAAGCGCATCAAACGACGCCTGATTAACTAAAAGATCCGCCATGCGCTCCATCTGGAAGTCCTTGGGATAGAGCTTGTGCAGCGCCGCGGCTAATTCCACTCCCAACTCAGGAGCGTCTAGCGAATTTCGATCCAGCAAAACAATGTTCACTCCCTGGCACAGCTGTCCCGAATGCACGCTGGACGTCGGCGTAAAGCTCACAGGCACGAATCGCAGCCCAGCCAGCGCCCTCCCGTTCAAATATTCCGCCAACTCCCGAGCCTTGATCCACGGCGCCCCAATCCACTCGAACGGAGTATCGGTGCCACGTCCGACTGAAACATTCGTTCCCTCGATCAGCGCCACTCCCGGATACAGTTCGGCCTCGCGCAAACTTCGCAAATTCGGCGAAGGATTAATCCAGGTCAGCCCGGTCGAGTCGTACCAGTCCCCGCGCATCCATCCATCCATGGAGACCACTTTGAGTTTTGCGCCGATGTTGCGCTCCGCATTGAACATCTGCGCCAACTCGCCCATCGTCATGCCATGACGCACGGGAACGGAGAAGTAGTTGGTAAAGCGCTCCTGCCCCGGATCCGCAACCGGCCCCTGCACGAACGACCCTGTAATCGGATTCGGCCGGTCGAGCACAATGATCTCGATACCTGCTTTCGCTGCCGCTTCCAGAAAGTAGCCCAGGGTCGTCTCGTACGTGTAGAAACGAACGCCCGCGTCCTGAATGTCGAAGACCACAGCATCCAGCCCCTTCAAAACATCGATCGACGGCCGACGGGCAGCATCAGTTGCTCCGTAAACGCTATACACGGACACACCAGTCACGGCATCTTTCGAGTTCCCGACATCGGTCGTGTCGAGCGTGCCGGTAACTCCGTGCTCCGGACTGAAGATGGCCTCCAATGAAATTCCCTGCGCGCTCGCCAGCACATCAATCGTCCGGCGGCCTTCAGAATCAACTCCGGTCTGATTCGTCACCAACCCGATCTTGCGCTTGCCTTCGCCCGACTTAAGAGCATCGAACCCATGATCCTCAAGAACATCGATGCCGGTCTTCACGGTGCCATTCCGCACCGCAAGCCTGCGCCCGCCGCTCTGCGCTTCGCTGTATCCGGTAACGCTTTCCCAGCGCAGTTTCTCTTTCTCCTCGACCGTGAGTGGCAATGCCGCCGCAACGGCAGTCGCGACCTTAGTTCGCAGGCCGATAGCATTTCCCTTTCCTCGCGGGTGTACCGAGTTGGTCAAGAGGATGATGTAGCTCTTAGTCGTAGGATCGATCCAGATCGATGTCCCGGTAAAGCCAGTGTGGCCGAATGATCCGACCGGCAACAGTTCTCCCCGGTTCGTGGAGAACGGTGTATCGATGTCCCATCCGAAACCCCGCACCGCAGTCGCGGTTGGAGGTTGCTCGGCGATACTCATCTTTTCCACGGTTAGCGATGAAAGAATCGGGCTGCCCCCATTCAGCAATGTCTGTGCAAACTTGCTCAGATCGTCGGCGGTCGAAAACAGACCTGCATGTCCCGCCACTCCACCCATACGAAGCGCGGTCGGGTCGTGCACTTCCCCGCGCAGCATGTGATCGTGATCGTCAAATTGTGTAGGCGCGATCTTGGGACGCCAGGCTTTCGGCGGAAGATAACGGGTGTGCGCCATCTTCAGCGGGCCGAAGACATGTTCGGCGGCATAGTGGTCCAGGCTCTCGCCCGAGACCTTCTCCACCAGCGCCCCAAGCACGATGAAGTTGATGTCGCTGTAGACGAAATTCGAGCCTGCTGGGGCGTCGGGCTTTTCAGCAAACGCCATCTTGTAGGCCGTGTCCTTGCCTTCCCATGGGATTTGCAAGTCGAGATCGGGCGCGAGCCCGGAGTAGTGCGTCAACAACTGGCGGACCGTGATGTCATCCTTGCCGTTCTGCCCAAACTCGGGCAAGTATTTCACCACTGTGTCACTGATCCGTACCTTGCCCCGCTCGACCAGTTGCATCACTGAGGTTGTGGTCGCGATGACCTTGGTCAACGAAGCCAGATCGAAGATCGTATCGACCGTCATCAATTCCCGGCGTGGCTCGAGGGAACGGCTGCCGAAAGCTTTTCGATACACAACTTTCCCATCGTGACCGACCAGCACCACGGCTCCGGGAATCTGGCGCTCGTCGATGGCGCGCTGCACGATCGAATCGACCACGCTCAGACGCCCGAGCGACGTGACCGGCTTCTGACTGGTTGCAAAAGCTGGAGCTACAGGAATACCCACAATGACAACCGCTGCGGCAGCCCAGCGAGGCCATAACGCCGCAGAATTCATGAGTACAGCGCGTACGTGCCGGAAAAAATCGCACAACTCGGCAACCCGGTTCTTCCAGGCAGCCAACAAGCACACCCGCGCGCTCGCGTTCACCCGAAACTTCTCCACCCTGATGGAATTCAATACTTCGACTCTACACAACTCGTGGGATGGCCTCAATGGAACTCGCCACCCGGAGGTGCCATATCCGCCACCGTCCCTTCGCTTTACCAGACCGTGGCTCTTTGCTATAACCGCAAACGCGGATCATTCTTCTGAATTTGCCCTCGTCCAATCCCGTTCCGGTGGCTGCTTTCGAGAACCAGGACCAACACTTCGCCGCCGCCTTTCGCATTCTCGAAGATGCCATCGCAGCCCGCGCCTTCCCGGCGGCCTCCATCGCGGTGACTGACCACGGCAAACTGGTGGCCCTCCGCAGCTTCGGCCGCTTCACCTACGAAGCCGCACAGCCCGAGCCGACCACAGCAACGCTGTTCGATCTTGCGTCCGTCACCAAGGTTCTCGCCACCACGACCATGGCGATGATCTTGTATGAACGCGGCCTGCTTGATCTGGATACTCCCCTGATTTCAATCGTGGGCGAATTCTCGGGTGAAGACCCGCGGCGCGACGAAGTGACCCTGCGTATGTTGCTGGCGCATAGTTCGGGCTTGCCCGCCTACGAAAAGCTGTTCCTGCGAGCTCACACGCGCGAGCAACTACTCGAAGCCGCCTGCACAACCCCGCTTGCCAACGATCCCGGGTCGCATGCCGAGTACAGCGACATCGGATTTATTCTGCTGGGCGTTGTTTTTGAGCGACTAGCTGATGAATCGTTGGACCGTTTTTGCCAGCGCGAGATCTTGGGCCCGCTCGGGATGGCAAACACTACCTTCAACCCCGCATCGGCGTTGCGGCCCGGCATTCCGCCTACTGCAGACGACCAGACATTCCGCCACCGCATTATCCAAGGGGAAGTTCAGGACGAGAATGCCAGTGTCATGGGAGGAGTGGCCGGCCACGCAGGACTCTTCGCCACAGCCCAGAATGTCGCCATCTTCGCCCAGGCAATGCTCCGTGTCAACGATGGACCGACGGGCGTCCTCGCCCGTCGGCACCCCGAAGCTAGCCCAAATTCTGTGCATCCCCTGTTCCGCCCGGACACCATCTCCGTGTTCACCACACGCGAAACGTCGCCCGAAGGCACGTCCCGCGCACTGGGATGGGACACACCTTCTTCCCCATCACAAGCGGGCCGCTTCTTCTCCCCACGGTCCTATGGGCACTTGGGATACACAGGCACCTCGCTCTGGATCGATCCCGAGCGAAAACTCTCCGTAACATTGCTGACCAATCGCACCTGGCCCGACTGCGCGAATCAGGCCATCAAGCAAGTGCGACCGAAATTCCACGACGCCGTGTTGGAAGTTCTGGCAGGCGCGCCGTAACTCCCTTCCCGATCTACCGTACAATGTTAGGACCGCATGAAGCCCGGCTCGCTGCAAGACCTGACCACCGAAAGCCCGAATCCAGTCTCCACCGACCTTGACCTGAAATCTGCGCTGGAAATTGCGCGCATTATCAACGCTGAAGATGCAAAGGTTGCCGCCGCCGTAAACCGCGCACTTCCGCAAATCGCACGCGCCATCGACCTTGTCGCCGCTCACTTCCGCAAAGGCGGCCGCTTGCTCTACGTTGGCACCGGCACCAGCGGACGCATGGGCGCCCTTGACGCCTCCGAGATCCCTCCCACCTTCGCGACTTCGCCTGATCTGGTGCAATTCATCATCGCCGGAGGACCTAAAGCCCTCGGCGCCGAAGCCGAGGCCAGCGAAGACTCGCGCAAACTCGGCCGCGCGGAAATGGTGAAGCGCAAGCCCAGCAAGAAAGACGTCGTCATCGGCATTGCCGCCAGTGGTCGCACGCCCTTCACGATTGCCGCTGTAGAGTACGCGCGCAGCCGGGGCGCCGAGACCATCGCTGTCACGTGCAATCCAAAGTCTCAGTTGGAACGTGCCGCTCACTTCGCGATCGTCACCGATGTCGGGCCGGAAGTTCTGACCGGATCCAGTCGCATGAAAGCTGGCACCGCCCAGAAGATGGTATTGAACATGATCACCACGGGAGCCATGACACGCTTGGGCTACGTGTACGGCAACCTGATGGTCAATCTGCGATTGAAGAACAGCAAACTGTCCGAGCGCGGCATCACCATCCTGCAGCGTGCCGCGCATGTTGATCGGGAGAAGGCGCACAAAACACTGCAAGGGGCCGGACATGACGTGCCCCTCGCCCTTGTCATGCTGAAAGCGGAGGTCCCTCGCGCACAAGCTTCGCGCGCCCTGCAAGCTACTGCGGGACATGTCCGCAAAGCCATCGCTCTAGCCCAAAAGAGTAAACGTCCATAGCGGACTCTCCTGTAAATTACATCTGTGGCACCGAGGCGCGCCGAGCCAGAGATTTTCTTGCGCCGTTGGCGAATTCTTAGCGAACTTTGCGGTTCAAGCGTTTTAGGGACCTGGAAAGATATGGACAAGCTGGTAATCCGAGGTGGCACTCCCTTGCTGGGAACAGTCCGCATCAGCGGTGCCAAGAACGCGGCACTTCCCTGCATGGCGGCCGCTCTCCTCACCGACGAAACCGTCGTCCTCGAAAATATTCCCCAAGTCCGTGACATCGAGACCACCCGCAAGCTGCTTTCCGCGATGGGTGCCGAAGTAGAACTCGGATACGGCCGGGCCCAGCACCGTACCACCATCCAGGCCGCCAGCCTCGCTTCGCCCGAAGCATCGTATGAACTCGTCAAGACCATGCGGGCGTCGACGCTGGTATTAGGCCCGCTGGTCGCCCGCTGCGGCCGTGCCCGAGTTTCTTTGCCAGGAGGCTGTGCCATCGGCGCTCGGCCCATCGATCTGCACATCAAGGGTCTGGAGCGCCTGGGCGCCAAAATCGCCCAGGATCATGGCTATGTCGAAGCCTCCGCAGACCGCCTTCGCGGAGCTGAGATTGTCTTCGACAGGATCACCGTCACCGGCACCGAAGACCTACTCATGGCCGCCGCCCTCGCCGAAGGCGAAACCATCATGCAGAACTGCGCTTGCGAACCCGAAGTCGCTGATCTGGCCGATCTGCTGAACAAAATGGGAGCGAATATCAAGGGAGGCGGCACCTCCACCATCCGCGTCAAAGGGGTCAGCAAACTGCGGGGCGCCAAGCACCGCATCATTCCTGATCGCATTGAAGCCGGAACCTTCCTGACGGCAGCAGCCCTTACTGGCGGCGACGTGAATATTACCCACTGCGATCCGGCGCACCTGGTAGCCGTGCTGCAAAAGCTTCAGGAGGCCGGCGTAAAGATCACGCACACTTCCGACTCCATCCGCGTGATGGGCGACAATCCACTCAAGAGCGTGGACGTGAACACCGAGGAATACCCCGGCTTCCCCACCGACATGCAAGCGCAATACATGGTCGTCGCTACCCAGGCCGAAGGAACTTCCATCGTCACGGAGAATATTTTCGAGAATCGCTTCATGCATGCGCAGGAACTGGTCCGCATGGGTGCGAACATACGGATTGAAGGACGCCGGGCCATTGTGCGAGGTAAAACGCCGCTCAGTGCGGCTGCAGTGCTCGCGTCGGATTTGCGCGCTTCTGCCTCCCTGGTACTGGCCGCGCTGGTTGCCGACGGCGAAACCATCATCGATCGCGTCTACCACATCGACCGTGGGTACGAGCATATCGAGGAGAAGCTGAAAGGCATCGGCGCCGAAATTCGTCGAATCGGTGAAATCTTTCCAAAGCGCAAGGGTGCCTCCAGCTAGCCGCCATTGGGAAAACGGGCACGCTAGTCGACCCTGACGACCCGTCGGCATCTTCGCTCCGTCTCAGAAGCATTGCGCACGCCCGATTGCTCTGGAATACTCTGTGCTCTATGAAGGGAAACGCAAAAGTACTGAAAGAACTCAATTCCGCGCTGCAGGAAGAACTGACAGCGATTAATCAATATTTTCTTCACGCCGAAATGTGCGAAAACTGGGGATACAAGAAACTTTCCGATTACATCAAGAAGCAGTCGATTGACGAGATGAAGCACGCCGAAGTGCTGATCGAACGCATCCTTTTTCTCGATGGCTCACCCTCCATGCAACCCCTCGAACTGAACGTCGGCGGGAACGTGAAGGGAATGCTAGAGAGCGACCTCGCGCTTGAGGTCTCGGCCGTCAAGCAATACAACGCGGCTGTGCAAGTTGCGACCGACGAGAAAGACAATGGAAGCCGCGACTTGTTGGTTACCCTGCTCAAAGACGAGGAAGACCACGTGGACTGGCTCGAGGCCCAAATGCACCAGATCAAGGAAGTGGGGTACGAACGCTATCTGACTATGCAGATGGGCAAGGAAGAAGAGTAGAAGGCAAGTTTGGAGCCGCGCCCCCTCGAGCGCGGCTCTGTCCAATCAGCTACCGGCGGTCATCGCGATCATGGTCGCGATCGTCCCAGTCTCGCTCGGTCCGCCATTTTTTGTCGTGTTCGTCCCACCAGCGATGCCCATTGTTCCAGCAGTGCTCGCGCGCCTCGTGCAGGTCGTGACGCGCCCGGTCTGCCTGCCGGCTTTGCGGGCCGTGGTGTTCGATCGCTTCGTGCAGGCGGTGGTCCGCCCGCTCGATCCTGCGCTGGCAATCGTTATCGTCTGCCCGCAACTGCGGCACCGCGCTGAATGCCATGCATCCCGCAATCAGACCCGCAACGATTGTGGAGTTCGACAGCAAGTTAGTTAAGGAAAAATGTCGCATACGCCTCCTGAGAACTCTGCTTCGGCGCAACGTAACAGCGGCTTCGCGGCCACCGCCGGAGCACCCGTTGTCAAAGCGTACTCCCCACTACCCCACGCGCTGGATACCCTGAATGCGGTACGTAGCTCGACTTTTTACCCTCATGCCTTATCCCTAAGGATGACTATCCCTTTGATTTTGATTACGTTGACACCTGCTATCGGATCATCGGCACTGGAGTCTAAATTTCGTCAGTTTTTGAAAAGTCGGGATCCAACCTTGGGAGAAGCGCTAGTGCTCAGAGCCGTCGCTCCACTCTGGCTGTTCTGCCTGTTCGTCAACCTATCCCTTCCGTGTCGGTCCGCCGGTGAAGCGACCATCGACAAAGTTCAAATCGCCGATGGGATTTATCAGTTCATCACCTCTGCCGACGGCTATGTACCGAACGGCAACTCCGTCGTCATAATCAACGAAACTGACGTGCTGGTTTTCGACACCTTCAGCCGCCCGTCCTCCGCTCGTCAGGTTCTTGCGGAAATCAAGAAGCTCACGCCGAAACCCGTGCGTTACGTCGTCAACTCGCACTGGCATCCCGACCACTGGTCCGGCAACGAAATCTTTGCCGCCGAGTTTCCCGGACTTGAAATCATCGCCAGCGAAGAGACGCGCCGCTTCATGCTAAATATTGCAAACGCCTGGCCGGCCATGTACACGTCAAACCTGCAGAAAGATGAGGCGGAGTTCGACAAGGAATTTTCGACCAATCAGCTCTCTGACGGCGCGCCCTTGACGCCCGAACAGCGCGCCAAAGACGAAGCGCTCCGGCAACGCGATCGCGAATATGTAGCCGAAGCGCTCACCGTCCATCGCACCTACCCCACGTTGACTTACTCAGACAGATGTGTGCTTTACCACGGCGGCCGCGAGTTTCAATTTTTCAGCATGACAGGCGACGCTGGCGGCACCACCGTGATGTATTTGCCAAAGGAAAAAATCCTGGCCACGGGAGATGTGCTTTCCTTCCCCGTCCCTTACTACACGCCTCCCTTAGGCCAGCATGCCCGTAGTCTTAAAACTCTTGCTCAATTCGACGCGGTGACGATCATTCCCGGCCACGGCGCGGCGGAGCACGACAAAACATCTCTCAATCTCGAACTAAGCCTGCTCGAACGAATCGTCGGCCAGGTCACGCAGGCCGTGCAGAAGGGCCTTGTTACTGTGGAGGAAGTACAGAAGGAAGTGAACGTCGAGGACCTGCGCCCGCAATTCACCCACAACGATCCAGATCTGGACAAGAAATTCCGAAGGTTCGCGAAGGGCATGATCGAGAACGCCTACCGTGAAGCCCGGGACGGGAAGAAGTTTGAGCAGTAAAACCGAGCGTTAGCAGCACCTCTGCCATAGCTCGGCCCCTGGGCGACAAGGGATCTGGCTGACGACGAGCGACTAGCGACTGACGACTCTACCGGAAACCCTTGATGTCCGAGCGACAGGGGCCATCCCTGTACTTCCGTAACTTCACCTTCTTCCTCTTTCGGCATCGAATATCAGTATGGCAAACGGAATTTGCAACCTCCCCCTCGTTTACCAGTGCGCCCTATGTGAGTGGCGCTGGTCCGAGGATCAACCTTTCACCTATAACACGCACTTCGATGTGCCGGTCATGTACACCGGCGCCGGTGCTTGCCCGGCCTGCAGTGGTTTGAAGGCCGTTGAGTTGGCGAAGGCCAGCTAATCCGTTGTTCGGGCCCGCGTCGTAGCTGCTTCGATCCAGAGCTGCGACGCCCGCGACGGTCTTCCCCCCATCCCCTTCGTTTTTTTCGTGCTACACTCTTGCGCGTACCTCGCGGGTCCCGCCCGCTGTCCGTCGTTCAATCAGGGACCCTACCTACGTTCCTCCTCGCATGGGACGTGGATGGAGGAGTTGCGAGCACACGTGAGGTGTGCCGACTCCGCGTCCGCGCCCACCTCAGCCCAAGAGGAGACACCATGAAATACACGAAACTTACGCCCAATCTCGTTGTCCACGACGTTCAAGCTGCCATTCACTTCTACACAAACGTTCTCGGGTTCAAACAAAGCATCACCGTCCCGGACGCTGCTCCGTACGTGTTCGCTTCAGTCACGGCGGGCGACATCGAAATCTTCTTCAACGACCAGAAGGCCGTGGCCGCCGACTATCCGCCGCTTGCCAGGGAACCATTAGGCGGAACCATGACCCTGTTTCTGGAATGTGAAGGGATCGAAGAAGTGTTGCGCGCCGTGGAGAAATCCGGAGCGCGCATCGTGATGCCCCTTAAGACTCAGTTCTACGGCATGCGGGAATTCGCTTTTATGGACCCGGTCGGCTGGACAGTCACAATGGCTGAGCGCGTAAAGTAGCCTACTGCGAAATTACGATGCGGGGCAGCCTTCACCGGGCTGTCCCGCATCGTCACACACTCGTCGGCGCTAATCTTGTGCTCGCCCACGAATACATCGGATACGCCTTGCCACAATCGAGACACTTCGTCTCTCCATATTGTGCCCGGCAGTTCGGGCAACTTGCCCCGCTCTGAAATGTGTCAAAGGCCTGACCGCAGTGGCTGCATTTCCAGAAGATTCCGACGGGCGGAGCAGTACGGCAGTTGGGACATTCGTATCCGCTCCGGCGTGGCAGTTTCGCCAGTTGCAGCAGCGCACGCGCGTGCTGCAATCCGCTCCAGCAATTCATCAGCATGAAAAAAGCGAGGGCTGCGTACCAGAGCGAATGACGCCAGACCGCCAAGCCGATGAACCCAGCCACTCCCACGAAGCCTAGACTGGCGGCAACCAGCAAACTTCTGCCTCGCCCAATGACGAACCATAGAAGTGACCGGAGAATCTGCCCGCCGTCCAATGGATAAATGGGCAGCATGTTAAACACCAGCAGGACGACGTCGAGAAACAGAACGGACCGCACGAGCCTATACAAATCGGGCACGGCCGAAGGCCAATCGGCCGATCGGCCGAATAGCAGTGCGCCGTAAAGGAGCGGCAGCAGCGCCACATTGACCAGCGGTCCCGCAGCAATGCTCCACAGGGTTGCGCCCGGCCGGGGAGGAGGATCTACGTACGCGGTGCCGCCAAGTGGCCAGAGCACAATCTGGTTGGCAGTCCCTCCTACCTGCCGGCAAGCCAGGGCGTGACCAAACTCATGCAAGGTCACGATCAGGAATAGCGCAAGATACTCTGCGATATTCCAGCCGACTGAGGAATACCGCTTATTCCCCATCTGGATTTCATAGATCGCCACTAGGAACCAGGACCAGTGTAGAAATACGTCTACTCCCGCCAGATGCAAAAGCCTGATCGACCCTTCACGAGAACTCGCCATAAGCGCAGCCTATTTCGAAGAAGTTAGGCATGACGGCTTGAGGTCGCCCACCTAACTTCTGCTACGGCCAATCTTTCCTTAAAAATCCCCGCCGCCCACGAACCGATATCCCGATTTGTGCACGGTCACGATCAACTCGGGCCGCTTCGGATCTTTTTCCAGTTTCTGCCGCAGACTGGCCACGTGTACGTCTACCGTACGGGTGAAGGTCCCAGCCTCGTAGCCCCACACCGCCCGCAGTAGTTCTTCCCGAGACAAAACGGTACCCGCGTGTTCGACGAAGTAGCGAAGCAGTTCGAATTCCCTTGCCGAAAGATAGATCGGTGCGCCGCCGCGCGTCACTTTCACGTCGCGGTGGTCCGACATGCCACGGGTCTCAATGCGTATGGCGCCGAACTGCCGCACCACTTGTCCGGTGCGGATGGGTGCGCGCCTGAGCAGCGCCTCGATGCGCGCCATCAGTTCCTGCATGTCAAAGGGCTTGGTTACGTAGTCGTCCGCGCCCAATTTCAATCCGATGATCTTGTCCACGGTTTCGCTGCGCGCCGTTAATAGGAGGATCGGCGTTCCAAGGCCCGCCGTCCGAATATCCCGGGTCAAATCCAGCCCGCTGCGCCCGGGCAACATAATGTCGAGAACAATCAGATCAAACGGTAGGGAGGTCGCCTTCTCGTAGCCCTTCTCCCCGTCCGTGACAAAATCCACGGCGTAGCCCTCTTTGCGCATGCGATCACTCAAAGCCATGCACAAAGCTTCTTCATCTTCTACCAACAGAATGTTTTCCTTCATACCTGTGCGACTCTCTGTGCTCCTATAGTTTCTGTTTCCAAAATCTTCGCCAAGGGGAGATGCAAAGTAAACCGGCTGCCAACGCCCACCTTGCTCACAACAGTAATCCGGCCGCCCATCGCTTCCGCGATGCCCTTCGCCAGCGGCAGCCCCAAGCCCGTGCCATGAATCTGCGCTGCGGAAACTACTGGACTTCGATAAAAAGGTTCAAAGATCTGCTGCAGTTCCGAGCTGTCGATGCCGATTCCATGATCCTGCACGCTGATCCGCATCTCTTCGGCATGATCGCCATCGCGTGGCCCCGTGAAGGCCCGGATGCTGATGCGCCGATGGGTTCCACCGTACTTCACGGCATTGACCACCAGGTTTTGTAGGCACTGGCACACCGCGGAAAAATCTCCGTTCACCGACGGAAGGTCTGCTCCTAGATGCTCTTCCACCACGAACCCCGCCTGGTCTGCCACCGCCCGCGTATTCATCAGGACCGCCGACACGATATCTGGCACCTTCAGGGCTCGCACCACGTACCTGTTTCGTCCTTCATGGGTCGAGGCAAACAGTAGAATCTGGTTTACCAGTTCCGTAAGCTGGCCGCTGTGATGGCGAATCACTGACCCGTACTTCGCCAGTTGTTCTTTCTCTTCCACGACGCCGTCGGCAATGTTCTGCGCCGACGCACAGATGACCGCCAAGGGCGTACGCAATTCGTGCGAAACCGACGCGACGAAGTCCATCTGCATCTTCGCCAGTTTCATCGCGCTCATCATCTTGCTGCGCTGGATGGCCCACACCGATGCGCTGGCAAACAGCAGCGTGAAACACAGCACGCCCATCAGGCGGATCACCGATTTCCGGGACGAAGTATCCACCACCGTCAACTGCTCCGACGCCTGCTGATCGTAAAGCCTCTTCACTTCTTCCAGGTCCTGTCGGACACGATCGAATGACGGCACACCGCCGGTCAGATCGAGATCCACTGCCTCCTTGATGCTGCCTTCCAGAATCTCCGCCAGCACCTCGTCGCGCACACGCAAATACGCAGCCCAGTCTCGCTGCAACCGTTTGCCGAGCTCTACTTCGCTGGCAGAGCGCGCTTCCACCAGGTACTGCGAAATTCCCTCGGTCACCAAACGATCCGCTCCGCGGGACTGGTCGGCATACTCCACCTGCAGGTTGCTGTCGTTCGTGGTCAACGCGTACAACGTCGCCCGACGAGTCTCCTGGGCCTCATACTGCAGTTCACCAATCCGGCGCAAACCCTGGACCGAGCCGGCGTACATCCGTTGCACCTGTTCCGTGGCGGTATGCAGATCACCCATCATGAAGACGCCAACCCCCACGACCACGCAAAACACCATGAAGAGCAGAAGACTGGAACTGTGGCGCGACACCAGTCTTCCCGCTAAACTCCACGAGCGCGCGAAGAAGCTCTTTTCGATACTCGCAGCGTTTTGGACTTCGTTCCTCATGCCTACTTTGACGCTCGGACCTCAATCCTCAAGGGGTAATCGGACTCATCCGGGCGATGTCCGTTCACTTTAATCACCTTCACCGAACCATCTACATCTGAGGCGCGCAGATATCCAATCGCACCCGGCACGTTGAACACAAACTTCCTCACGCCCACCGAAGTCGAAAGCGTCTTGGGAGATACGAATACTTCGCCCGTGAATAATCCTTGCAGGAAGTGTCGGCTGAATTCTGTCTCGTTCATGTGGCACACATCGCGCAGGACAGCTTTCCTTTCCGAGAGCCCCGGATCCATCATCACCAGCGTAATGCGCCGCCCGTTCGGCCAGTGACTGCGCTCTCCCAGGAACACCGTCCTGAGATCTTTCAGCGACAAGTCATCAATCGTGTTCGATTGGTTCACGATGATGGCAAGAGTATCGTCTGGCACCGAAGGCGCAGGCGGCGCACCTCCGGCCCTGCCTGGAGACACCTCCAGCAACAGCACCGCAGCCGTCACGATCGTCAGTATTCCCAGCAGTCGGCGCATTCTTGGTCCGCTAGAACGTAAAGCCCAGTTGCAGATTCAATCCGCTGTAGTTCTGTTGATGGCGCGCCACGTTGTAGTCATACTGCACCTTGAGCGCCACCGACTCGCTGGCATCGTATCTCAGGCCGAGCGACGGTCCCTCCATTCGTCCCACATCCGGGAAGATCGGTTCGCGATCCGATGCGTTAATGTACTGGTAGCGGAAGTATGGCTGGTATGAGCCGAAGCGCTTCGCGATCTGTGAGTAGAAGCCGGGAGTATTGAATACTTGCGAACTGCCTTCCGGTGCGTGCCGCACCAGCACCACTTCGTTCAGCCACTCGAATTTCGGCACCATGTAAACCGCGTGGGCCGCCAGGATGGTCTCGTCGATCCTCGGCAATCCTATCGGCATCAGCTTATCGTGATAACCGGAGAACCCGACCTGAAGGCCGCGAATCGATTCGGGACGGGCGAACAACGCAAAGTTCACTGCCTTGAAATTGTTTTCGTCGACTTCGTTTTGCACCGGCTCTTCTGTCAGGGGCGAACGCGACTGCCGGCCATTGCCAATCTCGGCGACATAGTGCAAGCCCAGCGGCCCGGAAGGTATGCGGCCTGACGCCGACAACCCTACGTTGTGGATCGGGAGGATCCCGCCGCTGTCCTCGAATTCGAACAAGAGAGGTCTTCCCGTAGTTGTCTGAAACCAGGTGCTGTGGTGGTACGCCGTGTTGTAGAAGCCGATAGCTGTGTGATAGCGGCCGGCGGCGAGGTTGAAGTAGTCGTTGTAGGAGTACTGCACCAGATACCGCTCAACATCTACGCCGAACTCGTTTTTCTTCCCGCCGGGAACGTTGTAAAAGTTGTCGGGCCCTGATTCAAAAACGATCTCGCTGAGAAACTTGAATCGCTCTGAAATGTCTGACGTGACGAACAGATTCAACTGGCCCAGCGCAAAGGAGTTCGTGCTTCCCGTCTGGTTGCTGCCCCGATAGTTGATGTCGCCAAAGCCGCGGATCCGGAGCAGTGTCTTGCTCATGTCCATGCGTTCCGGTTCAAGGTGCTCCATCTCTTGCTCAGGGTCCGACGAGTGCGCCTGCGCCGTGGTTGAATTGGCAGGTTCCTCCGCGGGACTCGCAGCCGGTCCCGACAATGGACGCGGCACTTCCTGGATCTTGGCGCTCACGGTCTGCGCCTTGGCCGTCGCACCCTGAGTCCCTTCCAATTGCGATACCCGCGCCTCGAGCTTTTCGATCCTCTGCAGCAGCATCTGGATCGTCTGCTTGTCAGCATCGGCCGCCGGCACCACGTCCTGCGCCAGTAGACAAGTTGGGCTCACTAAAACTGCGAGCGCCAGCGGAAGCAATCGTTTGGTCCAGCCTGAGCCGATGCGGGTGAACCTCCACCCTTTCGGCGCAATTGTGTGGGACTTCATGGCAACCTCCGTGAGACATCCCCGCTTGCGTCTGAATGCCCTATGCGTGTCCGGGTTCAGTATCCTGCGGTTACTTTTCGGTCGCCGGCGTGTGCGGACGCGGCGATCGCAACCAAAACGTCACTAAAGCTTGGCTGGGGGAGGACTTCGGAAGCAAGTTACTCACGTGCTGTCCAAGGGCTGAAGCGTCAGGGCCGCGCTTTGGGCAGCCCGCAAGTTAGGGTCGCTTCGGGGACGACCCGGACTAGCTAGGAACCCCCGCAGTGTCGCAACCACGACCCCGCACAATGGATGGGATTATCGCACTACGGGCGTTGCGATCATAGTCTCTGCAATAGTTCTAACGCAGATTCCACTCGCTCCTGCTGCTCGTTGGCATACGAGGAGGGCGCATTCCTTTCGAGCAGCGCCGACAGCTCCGCAAGCACATCCGCCGCGATCTCTCTTTCCGCTGCCAGTTGCAACGTATACCGCAGCAGGTTTGTGTACTCGCGGTCGTCGAAGGCAGGCTTGGCTTTCCGCGGCCACTTCCAGCGTTGCAAAATGCGCGTGAGATTGAAAGATTCTTCGCTGCCTGTGCTCATAGCTCCGTCCCTTCTGGGAGCGGAGTGGACGTATCGGCGGGGGATGCCGACATGCGATTAGAGCCGATCTACTCAGACAGCAGTGTAAAAAAGACGTAAGGTTCCCTTGGCACTACAGTTACAACCTTACCTTTCGCTACAAAATCACAATTAAAAAGCCGCGGGATCAGCCGCGGCTTTGAAATCAAGTTGTCTGATTCGCTGACGTCAGAGGCTTAACTACCGCCGGCCTCCGTGACCGCCGCCGCGTCCGTTGTGCCCGCGACCGCCTCCACCGCTTCGGCCTCCGCCCCCGCGCCGCCGGCCTCCTCCGCCGCCGCCTCCACCCGGACGAGGTCCGCGATCACCTCGCGGTTCGGTCACTGCGACGGTGTTGTGCGCCGCATCATCGCGGTTGAAGTTTGGCTCGTCGCCCTCTTCAAAGTCCGCACCACCCTCAATTGTCATGGATGCGCCCGCCGGCACCGGAGCGTCTTCCACCGCAGCCTCGGGTGCAGCACCGCCCATTTTCGCGCGCTGCTCCTTGAGAATCGCCTTGCGCGAGAGCCGGATGCGGTTGCCTTCCACTGCCAGCACCTTCACCAGCACCTGGTCGCCTTCTTTCAGTTCGTCGCGCACATCTTTGATGCGGTGCTCAGCGACTTCGCTGATGTGCAGCAAGCCATCCGTTCCGGGAATGATCTCAACGAAGGCACCGAAATCCGCCAGCCGCGAGACTGTTCCCAGGTACGTTTTGCCGACTTCCGCCGTCGCCGTGAGGTCTCCGATGATCTGGAGCGCCTTCGCCGCCGACGTCTGGTCATTCGACGAAACGTTGACCTTACCCGAGTCCTCTACATCGATCTTCACACCCGTCTGCTCGATGATGCTCCGGATCATCTTTCCGCCCGGCCCGATCAGATCGCGAATCTTGTCGACTGGGATCTGCAACGTATAGAAGCGCGGTGCAAATGCCGAAACCGCCTCACGATGCTCGCCTAGCACTTCTTCCATCTTCCCTAGAATGTGCATGCGTCCGCGTTGTGCCTGAGCCAGCGCCTCACGCATAATCTGCGGCGTGATCCCGGCCACCTTGATGTCCATCTGCAGGGCCGTGATTCCCTTGCGCGTACCGGCAACCTTGAAGTCCATGTCGCCGTAGTGATCTTCCGCGCCCGCAATATCGCTCAGGATGGCGTATTTCTCGCCTTCCTTCACGAGCCCCATTGCCACACCAGCAACGGGAGCCGCCAGCGGAACGCCGGCATCCATCAGCGACAACGCCGCGCCGCACACCGTGGCCATCGACGACGACCCATTCGACTCCAGGATGTCCGACACCACGCGCATGGCGTAAGGCCACTTCTCTTCCGTCGGAAGCACCGCCGAAATGGCTCGCTCCGCGAGTGCGCCGTGGCCGATCTCGCGCCGTCCAGCGCCACGCAGAAACTGAACTTCTCCAACAGAAAACGGAGGAAAGTTATAGTGCAACATGAAGCGCTTCTTTGCTTCGCCTTCAAACGCTTCCAGGCGCTGCTTGTCATCGCTGGTGCCCAGCGTGGTGGTGACTAGCGCCTGGGTTTCGCCGCGCGTGAAGATCGCCGAACCGTGCGTGCGAGGCAGCACTCCGACCTCAATCCAGATGTCTCGGATCTGATCAAATGCGCGCGCATCCGGGCGCCGTTTCTGCTCAATGACCTGCTCGCGGAAAATCCGTTCCCGCAGAGCTTCGTAGTATTGCTTCAGTTTCTTCTTCGCGTCTTCGTCATCTTCCGGAAGCGCCGCTTCCAGTTCCTTTTTGATTTCTTTGACGAGGGCGTAGCTCTCTGCCTTAGGGTGCTTCTCGGTATCCAGGGCATCCACCAGGCGGGCGCCGACTTTCTTTTTGAGATCGTCGAAGTACTTCTGATCGAACTCCGGAGGCGTTACCGTCCGTTTCTGCTTGCCAACTTTGTTGCGCAGTTCATTGATGGCCGAGCAGATCTTCTTGATCTCGCTGTGCGCATACTCGATGGCTTCGACCACCGTCTCTTCGGGAACTTCTTTCGCGCCCGACTCGATCATCACGATCGCATCCGCCGAACCCACCACCATGATGTTCACGAGGCTGTCGCGCATCTCGGAGTAAGTTGGATTGGTGATGAATTTTCCATCCACATAACCCACGCGCACGGCGCCGATGGGACCCAGGAACGGAATATCGGAGATGGTCAGGGCTGCTGACGCCGCATTGATGGCCGCCACGTCGGGATCGTTTTCCGTGTCCGCCGACAGCACGAACGCAATCACCTGCGTCTCGCACTTGAAGCCTTCCGCAAACAACGGCCGCACCGGGCGATCAATCATGCGGCTCGTCAGGATCTCGCGCTCACTGGGACGTCCTTCGCGCTTGATGAAGCCGCCGGGAATTCTTCCGCCGGCATAGGTGTACTCGCGGTAGTCGACGGTCAGCGGGAAAAAGTCGATGCCTTCCCGCGGATCCGGGTTGGAGGTCGCCGTGGCCAGCACGACGTTGTCGCCCACGCGAACAACGGCCGCGCCATGGGCCTGTTTGGCAATCTTGCCGGTTTCAAATTTAAGGGTTTTACCGCCGGAGAGTTGAACACTAATTTCTGTAGCTTCTGGTTTCATGATTCATTCCTTCTAGGCAGGAGGGCAACGGTCGCGTAACAGGACGTTGCGCGCAGGGTAAGCCAATGCCAATAAAGTTGCAGCCGTGGCCGGAACGCACTTTCCAAGAATTCCTTGATCTCAGTTCCGCGGCCCCCAGGCGGCGGAAAAGTAGGCGAGGCGCCTCGGGGATCCACGTCCCCGGGCAGAGTTCAGCACACGTTACTTGCGGATGCCGAGTTTCGTGATGACGCCCTTATAGCGCTCTGAATCGTAAGATTTCAAGTAGTCGAGCAGGCGACGTCGCTTGCTGACGAGCATGAGCAGTCCCCGGCGCGAGCCGTGGTCCTTTTTATGCGTCTTGAAGTGCTCCGTCAGATGACCGATGCGCTCGCTCAGCAGCGCGATCTGAACTTCTGGGCTGCCGGTGTCCGTGGCATGCGTCGCATAGGCGTCAATGAGGGATTTCTTTTGCTCTCTGGCTAGCACTTAACCTGGTGCACTCCTGTCTTCTCAGTTTCGATTTTTCTTTGTAACGCCATTGAGAGTAACACGTTAGCGACAAAAGTGTAAAGCAGCGCGCATCCCCCAAACCACTGGCCGCACAACGCTTTCCCGCGTTATCGTAATCTAGAAGAGTTGGGAAGCGGCAGGCGTTGCGCTTGCCGGTTTTGGAATTACTGCCCGTTTCTGAGGAAAACTTGCGCTGCCCTTATTGCGGAAATGAAAATCCCGGCGACCACCGCTTCTGCGGAATGTGCGGCCGCCCTCTGGTCGAGACCCGGCCAGACAGTCCCGCTACCCAAGTCGAACGGGAACCAGCCTCGCCTAGTCCCGCGCCGGCTTACACCGGCGGTTTGTTCAATCTCGGCGCGCCCCCGGATAAGGCTCGCGACCTGGACTATCTTCTCGAGGATGACGAAGAACGCAAATCCAATACTGGTTTGGTTCTCCTGACCATCATTGCATTGGCGCTGGTTGTAGGCCTGGGATGGATCCGCTGGCGCAATGGTGGCTTTCCTTACCTGAAGTCGCTCACGTCCAGTTCGCAACCGAAGCCAATTCCGCCGACAGATTCTTCAGCTCAACCTCCTGCGAACGCCGAGCAACCGAATCCCGCGGCGAGTTCAAATCCTCAGCCCCCGGTTCCTGCAGGTGACGCAGCGTCTCAGCCTTCACCAACCGCAAATCCGTCCGCCCCTGAAACAACTCCGCCACCCAGTTCGGCCACAAGCCCAACGGAGGCTGCATCCCCCTCTGCTCCCGCACCTGATTCAAACGCAGCGGCTGCTTCTGCGCCGCCCGCGACCCACGACTCAACTACCGAAGAAACTCCCGACAGAAGCCCAGCACCCGCGGCCGAGGCAGCAGCACCGCCTCCTGCTCCGGCAAAGCCGAAGCCAGTTGCGAAACCTGCTCCGAAGCCTGCGTCGAAACCGACCGACCCGGTCGTCATTGGCGAGCACTATCTCTACGGAAGCCAGGGATTCCCGCAGAACTGTGAACGAGGATTGCGCTACGTGAAACCCGCCGCCGACCATTCGAATCCCAAGGCCATGATCACCATGGGCGCACTCTACGCCACTGGCCACTGCCTCTCACGCGACCTTCCCACCGCTTACCGCTTCTTCGCGCTGGCCTTGCGCGGCGACCCCGAGAACGCCGCCCTCCGTCAAAATACCGAACGCGTCTGGGGACAAATGACCGCTGAAGAGCGCAAGCAAGCCATCCGCATGACGCACTAAGCCTGGGAATTCGTGTTCGCCTACGCACCCCTTCTTAACTCTGTCATCCCCGAGCGGAGGGAGGCGGCACCTTGTGTGTCCCTGCGGCACCTGCGGCCTGAATAGAATTTTCAGGAAGCTCTCTTTGTATACGCTCCTCAACATAAGCCGGCCTCAAGCACGTCTCCCTTCGCACCAAATAAAAAGGCCCTGACCTTCTCGCGAAGGACAGGGCTCATTTATGTCTCCCCTAAGTTACGGCAACTTTAATGACCACGCGCCCAGCCCGTGAGTCGCTGCGTACAGCACGCGCGCACCCGGGACCAGCGTCAGGCCGGCCACTTCCACACTCGGCATTCCCTTGGCCGCCAGTGCCCACTGCGCCCCGCCCGCCTTGAACTTGTACACGCCAAAGTCGCTCGACGAATACAGATCACCGGTCGCCGGATCAAATGCAACATCCGTGACTGGAAGATCTTTCAAGTTCGCGCTGCGATCCACAAACGTCGCCGTCTGCGTCGTCGGATCGTATGTCACCTCGAATACGTGACCAGGGGTAGTCGGAGTGGTCGCGCTGTATCCGCTGTAACTGATCCAGGCATGGTTTGCGTTCGCAGGATCAATCGCGATCCCGCTGATGAATCGGTTCGGAGCCGCCGCCGAAGTTGTGTCGATCCGCGTGAAAGTCACTGAGCCTTCCGGATCAGCGTTGGCGTTCTGCGAGATGAACACGCGCCCGGTCGTCGTGGCTACCCATAGCGTGGAGCTGTCAGAAGCCGTGCGACGCACAGCCGCCACATTGCCACCCGCGCGAGTGCCAAGGCTCGCATCCGTTAAGGAAGTCGCCCCGATCGCCACCCAGTCGCCGCACTGCACCTGGAAATGCCCAAAGAACTCGTTGCATTGGTAACGGAACTGGGCCAGTGTCATCGTTCCCATGCCATGAGTCTTCGTGCGATAAACGGTGTTCGTGCCGGCGTACATCGTGCCGCTCACTGCCGGGTCGCTGATGATCGGAATGTAGAACTGGCTTGGCGTATTTACGATCGGATCTGCAATCCAGTTCCAATCCGCTGTTGCGCCAGCCTTGAAGTTCACATCCACTTGCGGCGCGTAGTAAGTATGGAAGCGGAAGTCCGGATTGGCCACGTCAAATCCCGACTGACCACCGTCGCCGAAGATCGTGTTCTTGAACATCCCGGCTAGGGTAGTCGACTGCCACGTCCCGTTGTCCTGCGTGCCGCCCTGCAGCAGGGTCGAATCAAACGGGCTCACCGACAGGCTTTGGAACTGCAGCGTGGTCAGCCCGCGATTGATGCCGTGCAGTTCGCTCGGCACCGCCGAGAGCAGTTGCTGGCACCGGGTCAACGTGACGCCCGTAGCCCCGCGTGCCGCGCATTGCGCGGAGTCATCCGCCAGCGTGCCACTCGACCGCACGATTCCGCCATCGTTCCCCTCGAAGAACTGCAGGGGATTGTTCGGATTCGTTACCAGCGTGTGTTGATCGGGATGCAGTCCGTTCGGATGCAAACCATCGGTCGCATCGTAGGTCATGTCCGTGAATGTTTTTCCGGCGTCGGTGGAGAGAACCACGGCCCGGTTGTTGGAGATGCCGGCGCCCGCTTCGCCGTACGAGTAAGAACCTCCGACGTAAACCACGTCCGGATGGCCCGCCGGTGTATATACGAAATTGTCGTACCAGCATTGGCCGGTGCAACTGTTGTAGGTCGCGTATCCCGGGCTCGCCAGGCTCGAGTTAGACAGCAACACGAAACCCGGTGTTCCGCTTTGCACGAGGTTGCCCCGGTAGGTCTGCGCCGGTGGTGCGCCCACTTGGCCGATGGTCAGGTACATCCGCGTATTTCCCCCAGCCAGTCGCGTGACCGCGATCTCGGCCCGTTCCGTGAAGCTGGTCGACGGACCGTCCGCGATGGGCGCGAAGATCTGAGTCCAGGTCGTCCCTCCATCATTCGACCGCCATACGCCACGGGCGTACGCCGACGCATACACGATATTCGGATGCGACGGATCCAGCACCACTCGGCGCACGCCGCGCGGTGAGCACGGTGTCAGATTGCGGGCAACCGGGGTCGCACTCTTGCAGCCCGTCGTCGTTGCCGCACCATTGAAAAGGAACGTCCAGTTGGCGCCACCATCAACTGACTTCCAGAGTCCGAAGATGGGCGCACCGGGCGCCAGCGAAACTGCGCCGCCGCTCAGCACTGACGACACTCCGCGCACTGCGCGGGTACTTCCCGCATAGATGGTGTTGGAATTGGTTGGATCAATTGCAATTGTGCCGACCGCGCGCGCATTGAAATGCGGCTTGCCGAGGGGACCTGTCCAGGTGTCGCCGCCATCGCTCGACTTGTAAATCCCGACGCCCGCCTCGCTGTCCGCCGAAGCATTCGCTTCGCCTGTTCCCACCCAGACTGTATTGGGATCATTGGGATCAAGCGCAATCGAACTCACCGCGTTAATGCCGAACGACGCCGACAGGTACTTCCATGTCGGGTACGGCTTCAGAGCATCGTCGGTTCTCCAGACTCCACCACCGGCTGGGGTTGCCCAGAGGCGGCAGTTGCCGGGGACGCACACCGGAGAAATCGCCAGTGCAGTAGTGCGCCCTCCCGCTTCGTACTGGTTGGGCACGTAATTGAAGAACCCGCGATACGGTGTCAGGGGATATACCGCTCGCGTCGGGCCGACCGATACCCAGGTCGCGGAAGCTATCGCTGCTGCGCCCTTCAGAGCTGCCCCGGATTGGGTAGACGCGGCAGCAAAATTCGCCAAGTGCTGCGCGTGAGCAGCGCGAGCTCCTTCAATTTTGTCGATCGAAATGTCCGTTGCCGGATATGCCCTTGCCATGAACCGCCAATCGGCGGCGGATCCAGCGGGCCCTTCGCCCGGGACGGTCTGCATCAGCTTCTCCAGATGGCTGCGCAATGCCGGCGGCAGATTCTCGACTGCATCCGCATCGCCTCCCTGCTTCGAACCGGCGGCTTCCATTGAGTCTTCGTCGATCGATCGATTTCGATCGTTGTTGAATTCCTGCGAACCCCTTGCAAGGGGATTGGGGGAGACTGCCTTTTGCGTCGCGATCATCAATCCAAACGCGACCACTACCAGCGTGAGAACGCTCAGCGCTACCACAACTCGTTTCATAACACTCCTGTTAGACATACCGGTTGTCTTGCTGTTATGGAACTGAAATCGATGGGAGGGATTCGCCAAACTGCCTGTCAGACGCCAGTTTTCGCGCATCCTGTAGGGTCGGCATTTTTGGCCCGAGCATTATTGTGCTGGTTGTCAACGACTGTCAATAGTTGAGATACCGGAGTAGCCGCTTTCGTTAAGGACCGCGAACCTGATCCGACCGGGCGGTCGGGGTTTTCTCAGGATAGCACGTTAGTGCCATTCCAACTTTTGGGCGCCCCAGTTACATTCCTCCTCGAGCAGCACTTGGGGGAGGGCTGTTTGGGCGAGCGTCCCAGGACTCTTTAGAGTTCGGGGCGTTTCGTCTTTTTGGGCGAAAGTTCTGCTTCGCCTTGCGAGGCGCCGTACCCGAGACCCGAGACCCAACACCCAAAACCCAACTCCCGCCCTCCTGCTATGCTGTTGCGCTCCATGCGCGACTTCTCGGAATTTGCGAAATTCTTCGGCCTCGCCTTCAGCGCGCTCTTGCCCGTTGTGAATCCTCTAGGCTCGGCGCTCGTCTTCCTCGGATTGGTCGGCGCGGCACCCGACGAGATCTACCGCAAGCTCGCCCGACAGGTTGCGATTCGCACAGTCTTGTTCTTCCTCGTGGTCGAATTGGTGGGGACAGCCCTGCTCACCTTCTTTGGGATCTCACTCCCCGTCGTACAGGTTGCGGGGGGACTCGTGCTGGCTTCGATGGGCTGGAGTTTGCTGAACCAGCAGGCGGCTCGGCCGAACCCGAATGCGGCCGCTGTCTCCGAGGCCGGATACGGATCGCTCGAAGAAAAAGTCTTCTATCCGCTGACCTTCCCGGTCACTGTCGACCCGGGCTGCATCGTGGTTATGCTGACGCTGAGCGCGCATGCCTCCGTGAAAAACCTGAACAACAACATCACCTCTCACCTCGCCATCCTGGCTGCTGTGGTTGTGTTAAGCGTGATCGTATTTGTGAGTTATGCCTACGCTCCAAAAATCACCGAACGAATTTCTCCCCAGACCGCCCACGGAATTCTGCGCATCATTGCCTTCGTCCTGCTCTGCATCGGAGTACAAATCTCCTGGAACGGGGTGCAGTCGCTCATAAGAATCGCCATGAACATGAAGCCCTGACGCTTTATCATCGTCGAGGGCTTATGACTTCCTACCCTATTCAAACCGAGCGCCTCACACTGCGTTCCTATACGGCGGCTGACATCCCGGACCTCGTTCGCCTCGCGGGCGCTCGTGAAGTTGCCGCCACCACTCTGCGCATTCCTCATCCCTACACTGAGCAGGACGCCAAAGCCTTCGTCCAAGCGTACGCGGCGCAAACCGTCCCGGAGACGCGCTTCGCCATCACGCTCACATCCGATGGCCAGCTTTGCGGAGGCATTGGGCTGCGCATGGACGAGCCGCATCAGCACGCCGAACTCGGCTATTGGCTAGGCGTCCCCCACTGGGGACAAGGCTATGCCACCGAGGCCGCACGCGCGATGATTCAATACGGATTCGAAACCCTTGGCCTTCATCGCATCTACGCTTCGTACGTTCCGCACAACGTCGCTTCCGGTCGCGTTCTGCAGAAGATCGGCATGCTGCGTGAAGGCCTGATGCGAAGCCACATCTGCAAATGGGGAAAATTCCAGGATTTGGAGTGTTATGGGATGTTGAAGACCGACCCGCGATAGCCGTTACGGATTTACCTTCAAGGGCGCGGACACAGTTCCAATCTTCCCACTTAAGCGATCGCGCACCACGAACCGCACCGTGTACTCGCCGGGCGCCACGATGAGTGCTCCGCGATAATCGGTCCCCTTGTTTCGAAAGCGCTCGTAGGTTTCCGGCTTGAAGTGACCCTCCATGGTTTGCTCAACGTCACCAGCCGGCACCCCGGCGGCAGTACGCGCCGTTGCCCAGAAGTCGATGGCGAAACGGTTGCGATCCGGCTCGTCAACTTGCGCAAATCCGGCGGGCATTGTCAGTGTGAAGATCGCTTTCTTCTTACCTGCTTCCGCCGCGGCCTGCGTCTCCTGCCATTTCGCTGTTATGGGGATCGCCGTGAACTCCAGTGGAGAATCCAGTGCTGCCTGCATCGAGTCCGGAGACTTGTCCTCAGTCTTCGTGGACGGCAATTTCAGAAAGAACCCAGTCCGCGCCAGCACGTGCACTCCATCGCGGTGCACGTTGACGCGCAGTTTCCTCCAGCCTTCGTTTTTGTTTTCGCCGTGCAGGTAGTAGCCCAACAGGTAGTAACTGGCACTGTCGTCCACCGCCTGCTGCAGGGCGCGCGCCACGCCGTTCTGATTGAGATAGGCCCTTCCCGCCGTTGCCTTCGCGAAGGCCTCAAACGTAGCGTTGGTTTCGGCGTGCAGCCACTGCCCGTGCGTGAAGGGGTCGGGTAACGGCTTCTTCACAGGCGCTGTCGCCGGTCCGGGCAAGTCTCCCAGGCCGTGAACGTCAACCGGGTAGACGCTGATCTGTGCGCGATTCAATGCCGCCCACGTCTTCTCATACAGGGGCTGCATATTGGCTGGCGTATCGACGGGCGCCAAGCCTTCCTTCAACGCCATCGTCTCTTCATTCAACGCAAAAGGAAATCCGGCGCTGGCCCAGACCAGAGTTTTTCGTCCGGGATATCCTGCGAACGCCTGCGCCACCTGTTCCATGGATTGCAAAGTCAGCGTGACAACCTGCCTGCGCTCAAATGAAAGAGCCGCCTGCTCCCCGGCAACCTGAAATTCCCCAAAGCTCTGCAAAATCTTCGACAGCTTGTCGGTCCCATTTGTCAGCAACGCTTCCGAAGGGTCTTCCGTAACCGGGGTCTGACTGCGCTGCACGCTGTTCAATGCCCTGGTCAGTTCTCGGGTGTCGCGCGTGAAGTGATGAATCAACTTCACTCCCGTACGATTCAGAGCGAGCAGAGATACCGGATGTCCGGCATTGGCCGGATCGGTCAGATACTTCACGACCTGATCCTTCGCATAGACCTGGTCGGGCACGGGCGTGTTCAGCATGTCGATCAGGACCATGGTGAGTTGCCGGTTCGCCGGATCGTCGGCGCGTACATTGCTGAACGTGTCTCCCGTCACCGCGCTCGGCAGAGGCGTAATGTTGCCCTGCTGAACTTCTTCGAACACAGAAACCGGCTGCTCGGTACCCTCTTCGTATACGGTGAAGTCCTCTCTCTTGAGGCCGTGCACGTGAGCTCCGAAGTTATCGGTGACGATGACGGGGATGGAGACGAGTTCCGCGCGGGAAGTCAGAGTAGCGATGGGTTCGGAAGGATTCTGTGCTCTGTCACTAGTGGCCGCAAACGCTAGTCCGCAAGCGAGGACCACCCACCCACGCACGCGCCCCAGCGGCAGCTTCATGGCGCGCTAGTCTACAACGATTTGGTTAAATTCAAACGGCGAAGAAGGCGAAGATGCCCCATGCTAGCGCGCTCTTTGAGCTGGGTGGCATTCACCAACCGGCCGTCTCTTAAGTTTTTCTTGCGCCTCAAGATCACCGCAAGGGTCTCCATCGGTTAAGGCTTTGCGCGGGCCCTCACCCATATAACTCGGTCAGCAACTCATAAGCCCGCCGCAGATGCGGAATCACGATGCTCCCACCGACAACCAGTGCGACATTGAGCGACTCTTCCTGCTCCGGCCGCGTCGCTCCCAAGCGATACGATTGAATGATGTGATAGTTGATGCAGTCATCGCACCGCAGTCCTGCGGAAACAACCAGCCCCATCAGTTCCTTGTACTTCGCGGGAATCGCACCTTCCAGGTAGGTGTTGTGATCGATGTTGTAGAAGCGCTTGACGAGGAAGTTATCGGCCTTGTCGACATTCACATTCAGGCGAGTGCGAGTCTCCAGAAATCGCCGTGCGATCTCGCTCTTTTCGCCGACCTGCTTATCGGTAAAGATGTAGGTGGGTTCTTTGCGTTCGATGCTCATGGCGAACAGCCTAGCAAAAATCCCCTCACTGCCGTCGCTGATACCCAGCCGGATGCCCCTTCCTTTCCCTCCTGACCCCTAAGCGATATAGTCTCAACCCGGTTTCCTACTCGGGAGGCAATTCATGGCTATCGATACCCGTGCCGAAGCGAAGGTCAAAAGCTTCGGCGTCAATCTGGAAAGCGATCTCGCGCTCGAGTTCCTGCGGGTCGTCGAAAAAGCCGCCATCGCATCGGCGCGCACCATGGGCACGGGAGACCGTCCGCTGGCCGACCAGGTCGCCACCGAGGCCATGCGCCAGACTATGGACACAGTCCCCATGCGCGGCAACATCGTCATCGGCGAAGGGGAGCGCGACGAAGCGCCCATGCTCTACATCGGCGAAAAGGTCGGGGCCGAATTCCCCGACGGCCGCCAGGTCCCCGAAGTCGATATCGCCGTCGATCCACTCGAAGGCACCAACCTCTGCGCCACAGGTGCGCCCGGCGCGATCACGGTTCTAGCTGCCTCGGAAAAAGGCGGCCTGCTCAACGCGCCCGACTGCTACATGGAAAAGATCGTGGTCGGCCCTTCCTGCAAACACGCGGTCGATCTCGACGCGCCTGTCGCGGAGAACCTCAAGAACATCGCCCGCCGGCTGCAACGCGGTGTCGACGACCTGGTCGTCATCGTGCTCGACCGTCCCCGCCACGAAAAACTCATCGCTGACATTCGCAAAGCCGGCGCGCGCATCAAGCTGATCGGTGACGGCGATCTCTCAGCCGGCATCGCGGCCGCAGTCATCGGCACCGGCGTGCATTGCGTGATGGGATCCGGCGGCGCCCCAGAGGGTGTGATCACCGCCGCCGCCATCCGCTGCCTGAATGGCTACATGCTCGGACGATTGGTAATCAACAAGCCCGAACTCGAAGAGCGCATCGCCAAGATGGGCATTAACGACAAGAACCGGGTTTACGAGGCCCAGGACCTGGCGCCCGGCAAGCAGATGATCTTCGCCGCCACCGGCGTCACCGATGGAGCCCTCATGAAAGGCGTCCGCTTCTTCGGCGAAGGCATCCGCACCTCGTCCGTCATCATGACTCTAAATACCGGCAGGGTCCGCTTCATCGACAGCATTCACCTGGAGAAGGGCGCGGACGTGAAAGTAAGATTCATCTAGTCGTCAGGAGCTTCGTGGACGCAAGAGGGCAACTGCGCTCAAGAATAAATCTGTCATCCTGAGCGGAGAGAGGCACCAGCCGAACGCAGTCGAAGGACCCCGCGGTGGCTTGACGGCTCTACAGATGTCAGTAAATTCTGGCCACAGACGCATGCAGCATTCACGGTCGAGTTTGCGAATGGGCTTGGACGCCCGTCCCTCCCCACTACTTCAAATACACCGAATCTTTCTTCAACTCCTCGGGGATCTTCGGGAACGGTGGGAACTCCTGCGAAAATCCCTTTAGCAGATGAGCACATTCCTCCGAACGCTTCGATCCATCGTGCACTGCAATCTTGTGAGGATTCCCCTCCGAGTAGCCCTCCCACAGCGAGACGCCAGCGTAGGCTCCGTCCTTCCGCAAAATGTAATAGGTCATGTCCAGAAAGCGTAGCCGGCTCATGTCTCCGTTGTAATTGCGCATGATGCGCTTCAGCGCGTCCATGCCCGCTTCCTGCGGCGACATGCCGTGCCGCATGTTTTCGACAATCGTATGCGCGCCCGCAACCTTGATGTTCTCTTCTCCGCTCCCGGTCGCGCCCGCCGAACCCACGTCCTGATCCGTATAACATCCCGCGCCGATCACCGGAGAGTCGCCGCAACGTCCAGGCAGCTTGAAGGCAAGACCGCTGGTGGTGGTGATGCCCGACATCTCACCCTTCTCGTTGAGCACGGAGCAATGAATCGTCCCCGTGGGCGGGAACAGCACTCGTTGCGCTGCCCATAAGCGAAACTCGGGCTCAATCCCCAAGTCCTCGGCCCGCGCGACCAATCGCTCGATGTGGTCCCGCAGCAAGTCCGACTGAGGCTTCCGTTCAAAATCCTTCGAATCGGGCGCCTGCCACTTCGGATCCGCCAGCCCCGGCCCCCACCAGTCGCCGCTTGAGTGATACTCCTTCCACAGCATCCAGACTCTGCGCGAACGCTCCGTCAGTAGATTCTCTCGTGGAAAGCCCATGTCCACCGCGAACCGCTCGGCACCCTCGCCGACGAGCATCACGTGTCCCGTATGATCCATCACCGCTTTCGATACTTTGGAAACATTCTTGATATTTCGCACGCCGCCCACCGACCCGGCCCGCCTGGTCGGCCCATGCATGCAACAGGCATCGAGTTCGACCACGCCTTCCTCGTTCGGCAGACCGCCCAAGCCGACACTGTCATCCAGCGGATCATCCTCCGGGCCAGTCACCACCAGGATCGCCGAATCGAGCGTGTCGCCGCCCTTGCTCAAATGCTCGAAAGCTCGATCGAGATAAGCGAGCCCGTTGTTGGCGCACACGATGATCGGACGTTTGCCAGGAGCAGCCTTACCTTGCGGAGTGGCGTCGGGCACGGTCAGCGCCTTCTTCGCGGATTCGAGACCCTGTGCCTCCAACCCCAGCGCGAGCGAACCCACGGCAGTCGTAGCCAGAAAATCACGGCGGGAAAAACCCATTCGCTTCCTCCGAACATTTCCAACGAGAGTACGAAAGCTACAAACCTAAATGATCGGGTACACACGCTAGGCATTTAATCCGTATCGAAGCGCTGCTCCTTAAACGGATCTCCATACATGTGATACCCATTCCTCTCCCAGAACCCGGCCTGGTCGTGATCGAGAAACTCGATCCCTCTCATCCACTTGACCGACTTCCACGCATACAAATGAGGAACGATCAACCGCAGCGGGTAGCCATGATCCGCGCTGAGCGGTTCACCGTCATGATGCGTCGCAAACAGCACTTCGTCACGGTCCAGATCAGCGAGAGGAACATTGGCCGTGTATCCTTGCTCGGCATGCACTAGCACGTGGCTGACGCCCGCCTTCAGCTTCACGTGCGCCAGCACTTCACGAAAGCTGACGCCTTCCCAGTCGTTGTCGAACCGGCTCCAGCGAGTGACGCAATGAAAGTCGGAATGCCGTTTCACCTTGGACAGCTTATTGAACTCTGCCCAAGTCCAGCGCACGGGAGCCTCCACCATTCCGTAGACGCGAAAGTCCCAGCGCTCCGGATCGAAACGCGGCACAGAGCCATAGTGCAGCACCGGCCATTTCAACGTGAGCGACTGGCCGGGCGGCAGCCGACCCTCGGCTTTCATCTGCTGCTCGAGAACCTTGCGCTCATTTCCTTCGAATAGCAACCTGCACTCCTCGCAATCCGTGGTTACCGCTATTTCCGGCGGTCCATCGATTGCCGCCCACGGTGCGTCAATCTGAAATCTGCAATCTACAATCTGAAATTGATTTTTCTTCCCACATTGACATCCATCAATTTCCGTTCTATTCCTAATCCATGACCACCCAGGACCAGGGCTTCCAGCGCCTGCTGCACGCCATCGCCGACCCGACGCGCCGCAAGATTCTACAGGCTCTCAAAATCAAGAACGCCTGTTCGCTTGGCAAGGAAGGCGGCCTGTGCGCTTGCGATATCGAAGAGCGTATCCACCTTTCCCAACCCACCATCTCGCATCACATGGCGATCCTGCAAAAGGCCGGTCTCGTCGAAGCCCAGAAAGAAGGCCACTGGAGATGGTATCAACGCAACGAGCGCACCATTAAACAGTTCTCCAAGACTTTGCGCGAGACCCTCTGACCCGACTCTTCCCTCACTGCCCGGGCCGCAGAAGCAACTGATCCGCCGGGGTCATGACCCGCGACCGGATCAGCAAGGTGCTCACGAGCGACGTCAGCCCTGACGAAGCGAAAATCATCGCCAGCAGCACAAACTGATAGATCGCCGCATAAATCGGCCGTGCGCCTGACAACAGCATGCCAGCCATCAATCCCGGAATCCACACGATCCCCAGCGATCGCAGCGAATCAATCGCCGGGATCAGGCTTGCCTCAAACGATACCTGCACATAAGGCGCAACGCTGGTCTTTCCATCGGCGCCGAGCGCCAGCGCGGTCTCAATTTCGCCGACATGCGCCAGCACGTCGGACCGGAAGCGATTCAAGGCCAGCCCGTTGGTGTTCATCGCATTGGCGATCATCATGCTCCCGATCGGCACCAGCACGGTGATGGGCGTATCGATCACGCCCAGCAACGTCATGATCGCAATCATCAACCCGGCACCGCAAGCGATCGCCCAGGTCGACACCTCGAAGGCGTGCGGCATTCCCTTCGCACGCTTCGCCGACGTCGCTCCCGCAGCCACAATCATCGCGCTCAGAAGAAAGATGCTGGTCCAGCTAGGCGCCTTCAGCAAGAGCAGCAGAATCGAACCGACGGCAACAATCTGCGCCAGACCTCGCACCATGGCGATGGTCAGGTCTTTTTCCAGATGAATGCCTCTGCGGCCGGCGAGAATGACGACAGTCAGAGCGGCGAGCGCGGCTGCGGCAGCCTGCGCGAGTCCCAACTGCAATTGCCCGTGAAAAATTGCCTTAAGCACGAAGCACCTCCGCGACCAAGCCGCTACGCACGACGCGACCGCTTTCCAGAACCAGCACCCGCTCGGCCAGGCGCGCCGCCTGCGCCGCATCATGCGTCACCAGAACACATGCCACTCCCTGCTCATGCCCGATGCGCTGAATCACCGCCTCCACGTCACGCTTAGCTTCTTCATCAAGCGCCGAGGTAGGCTCATCCAGCAACAAGACTTCTGGAGAGTTCGCCAACGCGCGCGCAAACGAAACCCGCTGCGCTTCTCCGCCCGAAAGATTGGCGACGTTCCGCGTAGCGAATCCGGAGAGTCCAACCCCTGCCAGCAACTCTTCCGCTGCCGCCAGACTTAGATCCTCTCCCCGCTGGCGCGGCCCGAAACGCAGGTTATCGAGCACCGTTCCCGCGAACAGGTACGGCCTTTGCATAACCATTCCCACGCGTCGCCGCAGTTCGCGCGGAGCCATCTGGCGATAGTCCACTTCTTCCAAGAACACGTTTCCCTCAGTCGGTTCATCCAGCCGGTTCAGCAATCGCAGCAGTGAAGACTTCCCTGACCCGCTCGGCCCGACGATCGCCAGGATCTCAGCCTTGCGAACCTCGAACGTGGCTTCGATGACAAGAGCCTTGCCCGGCACACTCCGCCCCAATTTCACCGCGCGAAGAAGCATCGTTAAGAGACTTTCTCAACCCTCTGCGTTGTTTTCGAACTACCCAGGCGTATCTCTGACCCTGCATGCCGGAGACGACCGCGAACGGACGACGTTTTCTGATGCCATCCGCCGAGTTCAAGAGCTGCTGCCAAACAAGCGCCCCGCAACTGATCAGCGTGTGCGCGATCCACAAGCGTACGAGCCACGACCATCCCGCCAATACTCAGCGCGGCGATAACCTGAGCCGTCGCGCGCCCGTCCCGCCGTTTGTCCAGCAGGCTGCGCTCCAGCACGTTCACCATCGCCCGGAATACAGTTTCGAACGCGCGCCGGGCCACCACCCCGCTGCGCGCCACGTCCGTAGGCAACGCCACCATCGGGCACGAGTTCTCGACGTCCTCGTAATGCTGCCGCGACAGATATGCGCTCACCACCTGCCCACCGACGTCGGTCGCCGACAGGTCCACGTGCACGCCCTCCCAGCAATTCTTCCACTCGGGATTCGTGAAGAAGCAATCCATCACCTCGGCGTACAGGTCGCTCTTGCTCTTGAAATATTTGTAGAAACCGCCATGCGTCAGGCCCGCGCCCTTCATGATCTCCGCAATTGAGACGTCCTCGAATCCGCGGCGATTGAACAAGCGGCGCGCACTGTCAATGATCTTCGTCTTCACTTCCCTGCGATGACTCGGCGGATACGGCATAAGGATCGCTCCCAGACAGACAGTCAAATTGCCATCAATCAATACCACGTCGTAGCGAGCGACAATATTATCTTGAACATCTTTTGTTCCGCTGTTCTGATGCCAGACGCCGCAGAAGCCGAAAAAGGTTTTGGGCGGAATTTCGGAGGACGAATGGACGCATTGAGGAAGATGGGTAACACGCACAATCGCCGCGACTGGATCAAGGGAGCGACCATGACCGCCGGAGTCTTCGCAGTTCGGCCGGCAGTGGCGTCGGCCGCCAACGACAACGGGCTGACGCACAGTGCCGAGGCCATCCACCAGGAGGTCAGTTTCTCGTCCAGCCCGAAACGTATTTACGAGACCCTGTTGAGCGCGGAGCAATTTCAGAAAGTGATTTTGCTCAGCGTGGCCAAGACCCAGGTCGATGTCACGACGAGTCCTGCGGAAATCAGCCGCGAGCCCGGCGGGAAATTCGTGATTTTCGGCGGCTACATTTCAGGCAGACACATCGAACTTGTCTCGAACCAACGCATTGTCCAAGCTTGGCACGAAAAAGCCTGGGAGCCAGGCGAATATTCGATCGCAAGATTCGAACTCCGTGAAGCGGGAAGTGGCACAAAGCTCGCCTTCGATCACACCGGCTTCCCAGCCGGCGCCGGCGAACATCTCTCCATCGGGTGGAAAATCAATTACTGGGAACCGCTGAAGAAGTTTCTGGGAGAGCAGGTTTGAAGTAAAGGCGCGAGCGGTCCGGAGACAAATATCGGCCAATCTCTGAAAATGTCATCCTGAGCGAAGTGAAGGCGTAGCCGAACGCAGTCGAAGCACCGCGACTGGTGGCGATGCTACCGGGGTCAAAAGGTTTCTTACGAGACGTTCAGGGCCCGAATTCTGCGAGCGAATTTCCAGCAGCTCACCCTTTCCCCATCCCCCGCACGCTGGCCCGCAGCTCGTCAACAATCTCAAACGCCGCCCTGCGGGCTTCCTCGTGCTTGGTCACGTCGAACGAAATCGCGCCCACGCGCGCGTGACCTCCGCCGCCATAGCGCTCACACACGCGAGCCAGATTCACGGTCGGCTCGGTCGGCGCCCACGGATTCGATCCCACCGACACCTTCACCCGGAAGCTGCTTTTACTTAAACCAACACTATAAATACTTTCTGGATGCAGATAATAAGGAACGAATTTGTTGTACCCCTCAAGCTCTTGGTCGGTGACGTCGAAGAAGATGGTCGCATCCTTGCACTCAGCGCGTTCCTGCAAGATCCCCATCGACAGCTCGTGCCGCTTCAAAAGCGGCGGAAGCAGGGGAGCCACAAACGGCGCCTCCAGAATTTCCGCCAGGGACTTGGTAGCCAGCAGCGGAATCAACTGCGGCACGAAATTCGAATCAGGCGCCGACTCGATCACCATGGTCAGCTTCATGGCCGGAGCTTTCATCTCGACAGCGGTCTTCGCGTCTTCGTACAGCGCGCCGTCGATGATGTCGGTCCAATGCACCAGGTCGGCGACGGACGCGGGATTAAATCCGAAGCGCTGCTCCGCCACCATGGCGATAAAGCTGGTGCAGGACTTGAAGTCTGGATCGTAAAACTTGCGATTCCCCTGGTCCTGCTCAAAGTGCGCAGCATCTTCCGGACTCAGGAATGCGCTCTCGTGATGATCGAACCACCACGTAATTTTGGGCGAACTGGAATACTTGAAGTCGACGATCGCGTTTTCGTCTCCGTCGAAGTCCCGCTCGTTGAAGAGCGCGCCCGCCCGGTGCAGCAACCCGGTGAACTCGAACTGCACATCGTTACGAATCCGCTCCCGGTAGAAGCGCGAGAACAGCGCAGCCGAGGAAGCCCCGTCAAAACACTTGTCGTGATAAAAAACCCGAACTTTCAAATTCGATTCCTTCCCGAATCCACCAAGGAATGCCCGCAACCCGCTGCGCAAATCCGCCGTACGAAAAGCGTATAGGATTACGTCCCTGTCCCCTTCTGTCAAGCACAGAGAATGACCACGCGCGTGCAAATCAAGAACTGTCCAGCAGCAGGGCTCACAAGGAAATCCCGAGGGTCGCAAACAACAGCATTGGCGCCCCTTTGAATACTTTCCAGCACTTCTCTGCGACCTCCGCGGCTGTTCTCTGTGTCCTTTGCGTTTTAAGGTTCTTCAACGCCAGCGTGATAACTTCACCTCCCGGCCATAACCCAACGACCATGGCCGCGTCTAATTCCGCTTGGAGGCTTCATGTCTAAATCGCGCAGGCGATTTCTGAAAACCACGTCAATGGGACTGCTGGCCGCCGCGACTTTCCGCAGCCAGGCTCAGACGGCGAGCAATCTCCCTCCGGGCGAGCCACCCGCCTTTGGTACCGGACCGGAAGTCGGCCCTGAAGTCTCGACCACGACATTCGCGGAATCCGAGAAACTCGTGCAGGTGCAACTGACGGACGCCGAGCGATCAATGGCCGCCACCAGTTGGCGTCGCACCATGGCGTCGCTCTACGAACGCCGCACTGGCCCGCGCAAGCTCGCGCTCGAATCCACTCTGGCGCCTGCCACGCGCTGGGACCCCGTCCTGCCCGGCATCAAGATTCACGCGACCCAGGATAGATTCGTCCGCAGCCACCCCGATCCCGGCCCGCTTCCCGCAAAAGACGAAGACATCGCCTTCGCCTCCGTCACCCAGCTTTCGCAGTGGATCGAGCACCGCAGGCTCACCTCCGAACGCCTGACCAACATCTATCTCGATCGCCTCCAGCAGTTCGATCTCAAGCTGCACTGCGTTATAACGCTGACTCGCGATCTGGCGCTCAAGCAAGCCAAGAAAGCCGACGCCGAAATCGCCGCCGGCCACTACCGCGGCCCACTCCACGGAATTCCCTGGGGAGGCAAAGACCTGCTCGACACTGCTGGCATTCCGACCACGTACGGCGCCGAGCCCTTCCGCGATCGGGTTCCCACCGAAGACGCCGCAGTAGTTCAGCGACTGCATCGCGCCGGGGCAGTTCTTGTCGCCAAGCTCAGTCTGGGCGCACTCGCCCTCAACGACATCTGGTTCGGCGGACAAACCATGAACCCGTGGATTCCCGACGCCGAGGGCTCGGGCGGCTCTAGCGCAGGCCCGGGCGCCGCCACCGCCGCAGGTCTGGTCGGATTTTCTATCGGCAGCGAAACCGGAGGCAGCATCATCGGCCCCAGCATGCGTTGCGGAGTGACCGGACTTCGCCCCACCTACGGCCGTGTTCCGCGCACCGGAGCCATGACGTTGTGCTGGACGCTCGACAAACTCGGCCCCATGACGCGCCACGTCGAAGACGCCATGCTGGTGCTGCACACGATTTCTGGACCAGATCCCGGCGACCTCGCCAGCGTCCCAAGCCATCTCGACTTCGACGCCTCCGCGCCCATCAAAGGCCTGCGCGTCGGCTACTTCCCGCAGTGGCTCGATCAGAATCCCGCGACTCAGGTCGATAAAGACGCCGTCGAGCACGTGAAGGAACTGGGCATGACGCCGGTCGAAGTGCAGATCCCGAACTGGCCGTACGACTGCATGAATCTGATCCTGTTCGCCGAAGGCGCGGCCGCCTTCGAAGAACTGACTCTGAGCGGCGGAATGAACCAGCTCAAGGCCCAGGTTCCCGACGCATGGCCGAACGTCTTTCGCGAAGCGCGCTTCCTCTCGGCCGTCGATTTCGTTCAGGCCGACCGCATGCGCCGCAAAGTTGCACAGGAAATGGAGAGAGGTGTTTTCGCAGGTGGATCTTCTTGTGGTCCCGTCGTTGCGCGATGAGATGCTCACCATCACCAACTTCACCGGGCACCCGTCGCTCACGCTGCGCGCCGGATTTATCGAGGTGAAAAAAGCTCGCAGTGACTGGGCTCCCGATCCGCAGAACCCGGTTGCGACTTTTGAGAAGCCGCGCCGCGTTCCCGCACGGCGTCACGCTCGTCGGCCGCCTATTTGATGAAGGCACCATCGGTACGGTCGGCATCGCGCTCGAAAAAAGTTTTGGTGTCGTCGACCAGCGCCCGCCCGGCTTCTAGCATGTGTGGGGCGGACGCTCCTGTCCGCCAAGCGCGCTTCACGGGACCATTGAACTTACATTCTGAAAGCGGGTGCACCCGCATCGTACCGCGTCCATTGCGCTAGGGAGCCTGCCCTGACCTCAGTCAAAGCGATAGGTTTCCGCTGGCCTCTCAGAGTTGGGATTGTGGAAATCTGCGCAGACGCGCGCATTGATGAATTGAGTCTGGCCCGAAGCGAGCAACCTAATCTTTCGGCCGCGTATCCAGGCCGAAATCGCGTTCCAGGCTACGATACCAGGTTTCGTCGTCGCTCCCGTTCAGGGTGACCCACTCCTCGTCGCTCATCTTGCGACGCCACTCGAGGAAGGGTACGGCGTCGGGTCCCACCGGGTGCCGCAATTGCCAGGTTCCGCTCTCAGCGATTTCCAGAATCTTCTGCCCGACCAGTGACAGGTGGAGCGGGATGCTCGAGCGAGGCTGCAAAAAGAGAAGCGAAACGCGCGCGCTGACGGTAGGGCGACTCGACCGCTCGAGTCTCCGATGCGTCGTGCCATGGCCGTATCAATAATGCCCGGCTCAACAATGGCCACCCGCACATTGAACGTCTTCATTTCCCCGGCCAGCGCCTCACTCAACGCTTCCAGCGCCCACTTCGACGAGGTGTACGGCGCAAGCGGCGCGCTGGAGATACGTCCGGCTACCGACGACACGTTAATAATGCAGCCGCTTCGGCGCTTCCGCATGTGAGGCGCCAGCGCCTGAATGCAACGGATCGCACCGAAATAGTTGGTCTCCATCACCGCCCGGAAGTCGGCCAGCGGAAAGTTCTTCCACCGAGCCCTGCCCGTTCGATGCCAGCGTTGTTCACGAGTACGTCAATCGGACCGTGGTCCTTGTGGATCGCTGCGATGGCCTGACTCACCGATTCATCAGAGTCCACGTCCATGGTCGAGACAAAGATCGGCAGTTTCTCGCGCGCGACCTTTTCCGCGAGTTCCGGAGCTTGCGCCGGGTTACGCATGGTGGCGTGGACTTTGTGTCCAGCACGGCCGAATGCCAGCGCCGCCTCCAGGCCAATTCCCTTGCTCGTTCCAGTGATCAGTACAGAAGTCATGCTCGTCTCCTCAAGCCGTCTGTCCGGCTCTCACGGCGTTGTAGATTTTATGGGGTCTGAGTGGTGACCTAGCTTACACAAGGGCGCACGGCTGTACCAGTGGACCTTTCTAAGACCTTTCACGGAGCTTTCGAGGTCCGGATGTCCCGGAGCGCTCCGCGTCATATACCCGGATAGCGCGTCGGAGCAGAGCAGACGCGCGTAACAGCATTCAGCGCCCGCAAGATATGAGGGATAATCGACGGCAGCCGGGGCCCCATCCTAGCGCGCCTTTGCGCTAGGGTGGGATTCCACGGACCTATCGAAGCTTGGGATTTTCCCAAAGCATCGTGCAAGATCCGACAAACATCTTCCGGAAGGGATACACCGCATGAAGGCTGCGATCTCCAGCGCAATTCCAGTCCTCCTAATCCTCCTTGCCATAGCAGCGACCGCGACACCCCAGCGTTCGACCGAATCTGACAACCACGAACTGCAGCGCCTCGAAAAGGTTTGGAACGAAGCTCACGAACAGGGCAACCCCGACGCCCTCGAACCGCTCTGGGCCGACGACATCGAGATCGACGTCCCACATATGCCAGTCATGACCCGAGCCGACGCCCTCAAGTTCGCTCATTCCGGACGCATGAAGTTTGCGCATTACGGAACATCCGACCTCCGGATCCGAATCTACGGCGACACCGCAGTCGTTACCGGGCGCATGCAGCGTACGCGCACGATGAACGGCCAGGAAGTCTCCGACGATTGGCGATTTACGGGAAGGGCAATCATGGAAGGTAGCCTCCTTCCATGCGTCCGAAGCAGCAGCGCTGTGACGGTGGCGAGTGATCGGTCACGGTGAGTTTGATCGAAATCATAGTGCACGAATCCATGCGTTCGCCCTCAAATAACCACAAGTAAGGAGTTCACCATGCCAGTCTCCGTCTTTGTCGGCACCAGCGTCGACGGCTTCATTGCCCGTCCGGACGGCGCTCTCGACTTCCTTCCACCCGGGGGCGGCGAACCGCATGGCTACGACGAGTTCATCGCCACCGTCGACGCAATCGTGATCGGTCGCAAGACCTTCGAGACCGTGCTGGCCATGGAGGCTTGGCCCTACGGCAACAAACGCGTCGTGGTGTTGAGCAGCGGCCCGTCGATCTATCCAAGGCGGGTGGCGTGGTGGAACAGATGGACGGGTCTCCGGCCGAAATCGTTTCGAAACTGGCGGCGAGCGGAGCTCATCATCTTTATGTCGACGGCGGGATCACGTTCAACGTTTCCTGCGTGCGGGACTCGTCCGGCGCCTCGTTATCACGCGCGTGCCCGTGCTCATTGGAGAAGGGATTCCTCTCTTCGGCACCCTGCCCCACGACATCCACCTAAAACACGTAGCCACTCGGCACTACCCCAGCGGCCTGGTGCAGAGCGAGTACCAGGTGGCCGCCTAGGATTTTCGGCAAGTGTCCACCTTCGACGTGGGTCCGGGGTAAACTGAGAGCCTCTCGACATGACCGTCCTCCGCACAATTCGCAACGTGATCGCCATAGTCACTCTAGCGGGACTGGGCGCTGCTCCGAACATGGCCGCCCAGGGCGCACTGCCATCGTCGATTGGTAGCGTGCCTCTGTCCGCAGACCAGGTCGTCGATAACCTTGTCCGAATGAATCAGGAACGCGCCCAGGCTCTACTGCACTCCGAGTCCACGCGGATGTATCACCTCGTCTACCACGGATTCCCGGGCGATCGCGAAGCGGCCATGACGGTCGAGGCAACTTACGACAGCCCTTCTTCCAAAGAGTTCACAATTGTTTCGAAAAGTGGATCGAAGCTGGTTCAGGATCGCGTCTTCAAGAAGCTGCTGGATAGCGAGAAAGAAGCCGCCCAACCCGCCATGAGCGCGCGCACCCTGTTGAACCGCGCGAATTACAGCTTTGAACTGGTGGGCTACGAGCCTTCACCAACGGGTGGGCAGTACGTGTTGCAGGTCAGCCCAAAAGCCCGAAGCACTTACGTCTATCGCGGCAAGATATGGGTAGACGGTGTCGATTTCGCCGTTACCCGGATTGACGCCGAACCAGCCCAGAATCCATCGTTCTGGACGAAGAAAAGCGAAATTCATCACCAGTACAAGAAGGTCGAAGGGTTTTGGCTCCCGGCCCGCAATGAGTCCGTCAGTTCCATCCGGCTGGGAGGGCGTGCTACGTTGACCATCGAATACACGAATTATCGGATTACCGACGCCCGCCTGACGGGCAAAGCAGGAGGACTTTTGCCGTCGGACACGGGACGGGTCGGCTTGCCCGATTAGCCCGCGCCTGCCTTGCACAATCGCTTTCTTGAGTGGAATGCGAGCGTGCCCGCGGTTTCCAACATCTCTGGCGATTGCGGGTAGAGTCGGTGATCGGCGACGGAACTTGTACCTTGCGCTGTGACCTAATTCACTGACAACCACACTCACGCTGGCGTCCTATTAAGCAGATCTTGCCTCCCCGAAGACAAGTTTCCCAGCACGCGGGATAACCGCCTCCCTGAAGGCGAGACTACGTTTCCGAATTGTCGAAGGGAGAAAAACCTGATGCGCAAAACGTTGTTCGCAATCTTGACCATCGTGATATTCGGATTCCTTCTAATCGCGCCGGCCGCGTTGGCGCAGGATCAATGTGTGCCGTTCGGCGGGACGATCTATGGCTGGCATAACGGAGACTCCTGGTTCGGCGTGGGAGACTTCACTGTCGCGAGAGATGTCATGCACGCCACCGTAACCGATCCCAATACCGGCTTCACCGACCTGGGAGACACTTGGCTGGGCACTGAAGAAGCCACCTTTGATTTTGGAAAAGGCAACAAGATCGTACTGATGACGGATTTCGTAACCGAGCACCAGACCGATGCGGGCGGCGGTCAGGGTGTGTTTCACGTGAACGAAACCGGCTATTTCGCTCGCGGAACCGGCCGCTTCCGGCATGCGTGGGGTCGCTTCAACTTGCAGGGCCCGTTCGGCCCGGGCGTCGTCCTGCCGAGCACCATCGAACCTGGCCCCAATGATGGTTTCTTCTGGATCGGGCAGTATGTAGGCACGATCTGCGGCGTCAAGACTGTTCACTAGATTAAGAACATTAGGAGACGGCTGCCCCATCCTAGCGCGTTCTGTGCGCTAGGATGGGATTCAACGAGTCCGCCGAACTTGGGATTTTATAAACAGCGCAGATGCATAGAAAGCCTGGGGCCTTGATAAAATATCACCTTAGATTTATTCTAATATTTCATGCCAACCGAGGCGATCAGACAGTCCCTGGAGGGTTGCGGGTTGCGCTGCACGCCGCAGCGCTATGCCGTGATGGCATTCCTGATGGAATGCCACCGCCATCCCACGGCTGCGGAGATCTTCGAGGCCGTAAATCGGATCGACCCGCGCTCCTCTAGAGCCACAACTTACAACAATCTCCGTGACCTGGTGCAAGCAGGCTTGGTGCGGGAAGTCGCCGTCGAGGGCCGTGCCGCGCGCTTCGATGCCAAAGGCATGCGGCATCACCACTTCATCTGCGACCGCTGCGGCAATGTTGAGGACATCGAGTGGTCCAAAGTACCCAAACCGGCTTCCGGCTCGCTTGGAAGACGTGTGCTGCGCGAATGTGAACTGATATTTCGCGGCCTTTGCACAAAGTGTGCTCCACGTCACGCGTCCCGATAGCGCGTTCGCGGGGCCTTGAATAACACACAACCGGCGTACGATCACGCTGTCAGTCCGAGGTTTTAGATCGTCACAGCTATTTTGACTAATTCGAAGGAAGATACGCACATGGAAAACAAAGCTACAGGCACTGTCGATGCGCATACCCAGGCAACCCAACAAAATGTCGAATCCAAATGCCCGTTTACGGGCGCGGGCTCTGCCCACACCAACCGCGAATGGTGGCCGAACCAATTGAACCTGCAAGTCCTCCACCAGCACTCTCCCCTCTCCGATCCGATGGGCGAGGAATTCGATTACGCCAAGGAATTCAAGACTCTCGATCTGAACGCTGTCGTCAAAGACCTCCACGCCTTGATGACCGACTCGCAGGAGTGGTGGCCCGCTGACTTCGGCCACTACGGCGGCCTCTTCATTCGAATGGCATGGCACAGCGCCGGCACCTACCGCATCGGTGACGGCCGCGGTGGCGCTGGCGCCGGACAGCAGCGTTTCGCCCCGCTCAATAGCTGGCCCGACAACGTCAACCTCGATAAGGCGCGGCGGCTGCTCTGGCCAATCAAACAAAAATATGGCCGCAAGATTTCCTGGGCCGACCTGATGGTTCTCGCTGGCAACGTCGCCCTCGAATCCATGGGCTTCAAGACTTTTGGTTTCGGTGGTGGCCGTGCCGATACCTGGGAACCGGAAACTGACGTCTACTGGGGTCCTGAAGGCAAGTGGCTGGCAGACGATCGCTACAGCGGCGATCGTGATCTGTTGAGCCCGCTCGGCGCCGTGCAGATGGGCCTGATCTACGTGAATCCTGAAGGCCCGAACGGCAACCCCGATCCCCTCGCGGCGGCCCGTGATATCCGCGAAACCTTCCGCCGTATGGCGATGAACGACGAAGAAACCGTCGCGTTGATCGCTGGTGGACATACCTTCGGCAAGACTCACGGCGCCGGCCCTGCCGACAATGTGGGTCCCGAGCCTGAAGGAGCCAGCCTCGAAGAGCAAGGCTTCGGCTGGAAGAGCAAGTTCAATTCGGGGAAAGCCGGCGACGCGATCACCAGCGGCCTCGAAGTCATCTGGACCACAACTCCGACCAAGTGGAGCAACAATTATTTTGAGAATCTCTTCAACTACGACTGGGAATTAACCAAGAGCCCAGCTGGTGCAAATCAATGGCGGCCGAAGAATGGCGCCGGCGATGGCACGGTGCCTGATCCGCACGATCCGTCAAAGCGTCGCGCACCTTCCATGCTGACCACGGATCTTTCTCTGCGCTTCGACCCGGCCTACGAAAAAATCTCGCGACGCTTCCTGGAGCATCCGGACCAATTTGCTGACGCCTTCGCCCGCGCCTGGTACAAGCTGACCCACCGCGACATGGGACCAATCGCGCGTTATCTCGGACCGCTCGTCCCGAAGGAAATTCTGCCCTGGCAGGATCCGATCCCCACCGTGGACCATCCGCTGGTGTCTGAGCAGGACGCAGCGGCTCTGAAGGCGAAGATCCTCGCGTCGGGACTGAGCGTTTCCCAACTCGTTTCTGCGGCGTGGGCGTCGGCTTCGACGTTCCGCGGCTCGGACAAGCGCGGCGGAGCGAACGGTGCGCGCGTCCGTCTCGCGCCTCAGAAGGACTGGGCTGTCAATCAGCCGCCTCAGCTCGCGAAAGTTCTGCAGACGATGGAAGGAATCCAGAAGGAATTCAACAGCGCGCAGAAAAACGGCAGCAAGGGCAAGAAGATTTCGCTTGCGGATCTGATCATTCTCGCCGGTGATGCCGCAATTGAGAAAGCCGCCAAAGCCTCCGGCTACGACGTGAAAATCCCGTTCACGCCGGGTCGCATGGACGCGTCGCAGGAACAGACCGACGTCGAAGCCTTCGAACCGCTCGAACCAAAGGCGGATGGCTTCCGCAACTATCTCAACGGGAAGCAGCGCCTCGCACCCGAGGAACTGTTGGTCGATCGGGCGCAGTTGCTGCGGCTGACGGCGCCGGAGATGACGGTTCTCGTCGGCGGCCTGCGAGTTCTCGGAGCGAATGCCGGAAGCTCCAAGCACGGCATGTTCACGAACAAGCCCGAAACGCTGACCAACGACTTCTTCGTCAACCTGCTCGACATGAGCACGGAGTGGAAGCCGTCGAGTGAATCCAATGGCTCCGGAACCGTGTACGACGGACGCGACCGCAAGACGGGCGAGAAGAAGTGGACCGCCACTCGGGTCGACCTGATTTTCGGATCGCACTCGCAACTGCGTGCGCTCGCAGAAGTCTACGGAAGCTCCGACGCGAAGGAGAAATTCGTGAAAGACTTCGTGGCAGCCTGGACCAAAGTGATGAACGCGGATCGCTACGACGTCGCTGCCTGATGATTGGGTAAGAGCTTTAAGAAAGATGGCCACAGCCGGTGGAGAGACGGGCGTCCCCGCCCGTCCGGCGGGTGAGACGCCCGCCGCTCCATCGATCAGCTGTGGCCTCTTGTTTAGTCCGCCCTACAACCCCGGCGGCCCTGCCAGCGCTCGCATGGGCTTCACATGCCTTCGGTCGCATGTATTGCCCAGGCATCCCAAATGCCAGCTATCCTGGATGGTTGCCAGCATGGAGTAGTGATTGAACGCTGTATCGGACATGCGCGCAAAGCGCAGCCGGTTCGAAATCACCAGCCCCACCACGTGCCCGCCGCCGGGATTGGCATTGCAGCAGCCGCTGGTGTCGCCGAATCCGTCCGGCCCGGTACCGGTGAAATCACTCTCATCCCAAACGATGAAGATCACCGAGTTCCCGCGCCACGCCTTCGAGGTCATGATCGCGTTGACGGTGTTCAGCAGGAAGTTATCTCCCGCTCGAATCAGCGCCGGAACCTGCGAGAAGTCGCAGGGATCGTCTGGAGTCGCGCCGCGACCATGCATGTCGTTGCACTGGTCAGGACTGATCCACACGTAGTCCGCAACCGTGTTATTCGCGAGATCGGTCGCAAACTGGCTGAAGTCCACGATGTTCGCCACCCGCGCCGCGTTGTTCTGCACATCGGCGTAGGAGATAAACGGATTGTGCTTGCGCTCGTAGAGCTGGTTGCCGCAGGCATGATCGAGCGGCGTCGCGCACAGCGAGTACGACTGCATGTACGCCTTCCAGGTCTTGCGGTGATGTTCGAGTTGGTCGACGATGTTGGGCACGTCAATGGTGATGTCATTGTCGTCGACCACCCCGTTGAGCCCGCCGGACGTCGCTGCCACATAATTCGGCTGGCTGGGGTGAGCCACCCCGTAGTATCTGGTGGCCAGCCCGGTGGTGGACGCGGCGAAGTTGATGAACGGCGCGTTGGAGTTGCCGATCAGCGTGTCATAGCCGGTGTTCTCCATCATGATGACGAACACGTGATCGAAGCCGCGGCCATCGTCGCCGCGCTGCCCCCACATGGGAGCGACCAGTACGGCGAGTACGACGAGCGCCGCAAAGATTCGTGTTCCTCTCCGCTGAATCGTTCGAGAGACGGTGTCGAGATTCATGCAATTCTCCTGGAAGATTTTTTAAATTGAACGAGCAGATGCCGCGCCCCAAGCCGCTTCTGGACCCTTGTGAAGAAAAAGAGTGACGCGATTTTAGTCCGAAGCGACGCGCTGTCAAGAAGTTCTGCTGTGGATTTCCGCGGAGTCCACCAGAGGCGGGTCGCGAGTCGAGGCAAAATTGTTGTGTCGCGTTCAAAAGAGCCGCGAACTCCTTCCAGCCACCAACTGTCACCGGTGGTCCAACCGGGTTCCACTAGCGGGCGCCTCGGTAGCCCGTCTCACAATGATTCACTTAGAGCTAAGTTGTTGAAAGCAGACAGAAGCCTTCTAAGTGATTGGAACCATGCCCGCGACAATCTCCACAATGCCTATTACGCGCGTTCGGGAGCCCGTAGAGCGCCGTTCGGGAGTCGGGTAGTGGTTTGGGGTCGACAGCTTCCCGCAGCGCGCCTATAAGTCATCCTGGCGCGAAATGTATCTTTAAGTTAATAGCGCGGGACTAGCGCTCGACGTGCTCTTCGGCGAACGGTCCTACCCACGGCAGCGCAAACCATTCCCCCTGCAAGGCCTTGATCGAGAGCAGAAGCCAGGTGAAGAAGAGTGCCAGGCTGACCAATGTTCCGACCAGCATCCACATGAACAACCAGCCGAACATGGAAGCGAGCAGGCCGAGCAATGCCATCACGATCACGACCGCCCAGAAGAAAATGCTTTGGAAAGCATGAAACCGTACGAATTTTCGACGCTGGAACTGTTTCACGAACAGAAACACCACAGCGGGAATGAAAGTGAAATACGCAAGGGCACCCACCCAGCGATCGTTCCAATCGACTGGCGGTCCGGCAGGCACCGGCTCAGCGATCGGCGGCTGTCCAGGCACCGACGGTTGAGGGGCGAAGAAGTTCCCTTCTTTCACGGGCCGGCCGCACGCCGGACAGAAGTCGGCCACATCCGGCATGGAGGCACCGCAGTATCCACAGGAAATCGGCATAAGAAAATCCGAGCATGCAAATCCGTAGCGAGAGATCGATCTCGATACGATTCGTATCAGAGCGTGCCTTTAGGCACGCCGAAAAATTATCGGCAATGCGAACGGCTTTAGCCGCCGTCTTCGACCCAGGTAAGCAGCATCCACCGGCTGAAGACGCATTTTCTCGCTTACTCATTACGGCGCGCCTAAAGGCGCGCCCTGATACAACCCTGCTCCACCTGACACAGACCCGTGGGCGCCCTTCAACTGCAGTCTTTGCTATACGACCCGCCCCACCCCATTCTTTTTCTTCCGGCAGTCTTCGCACACGCCGTAGATCTGGAACGAGTGCCGTGTGGTCATGTAGTGATATTTGCGGCCGATGTCGCGCTCCAGCTTGTCGACCTCGTTCGAGAAGAATTCCACCGAACTGCCGCATCCGGTGCACACCATGTGATGGTGGCTGCGCCGGTTGTACTGGTGCTCATAGCGGGCAATCCCATCGTGAAAGGCCACTTCGCTCGCCAGGCGGCATTCGGCCAGCAGTTTCAACGTGCGGTAGACGGTGGTATATCCAATTCTCGCATCTTTCTTTTTCACCAACCGGTAGAGCTCGTCAGTCGACAGATGCTCGCGGGTTTCCAGGAACGTGCGCAGAATCGTGTCACGCTGCGCCGTCTGCTTCAAGCCAACGCTCTTCAGATGCTGGTGAAGAATACCCTGCGCCTCCCGCACCATTTCGGCGGAGATGGAAGGCTGGTCATCGATGCGTTTCTGCAGCATGGCTGGGGTTCAGTGCGCTGGCTGACGGGCCAGCCAAATCGCGGGTCTCGTTCTTTCTATGTATCCAACTCAGGATACCATCGGCCCATCTCGAAAGAACAGTCGTCAGTCTCCAGCAAATCAATCGGCAGTCATCAGGAAAAGGCGACGCGTCTGGCTATTCGTGTTCGTATTCCGGAACTTCACATCGACGGCATTTGCTGACGACTGACGACTGAAGACTGGCGACTGTTCCTAGCGACTGGTACTCTACGTCCGTATGAGCTTCGAGCGCTTTGTCAGCTTCCTTGCTCTGGTCTGGTTCTTGGGCGGAGGGTTGTGGCTGCTGATTTCGCCCAACGCTTTCGTGAAGTTTGCCTCACTGGGAACGCGCCCGAGGCTCTTCCCCAGCCAACTCACCAAAGCACGCCTTGTGGGATGCGTCGGGCTGGTCATCGGCCTGATCATTGTTTTGGAGTTGGCGAACGGCTACATTCGATAATGGCGATCGCTGATCCTTCGTGTTTGTGGTATCGATCTGCCACACCCTACAATCGTTAGCACCCCATGGCTACCTGGACTCCTGCTGCAACGGAAACGCCGGCACCTGCCCGACCACGACGTCGTCGTATTTTCGGAACAATCGTTCTGGCGCTGCTCCTGCTGCTGGCGGGCGCGGTCGGCTATCTGTACTACGTCGCGCACTCCGCCCTGCCCCAACTCGACGGCACCATACACCTCGCTGGCCTGACGGCTCCCGTACACGTCACCCGCGATGGGCACGGAGTTCCCGCCATCGAGGCTGCAACGCTGGAGGATCTTTTCTTCGCGCAGGGATACATCACGGCCCAGGACCGCCTGTGGCAGATGGACGTCATGCGGCGCTTCGCCGCTGGAGAGATGTCGGAGTTGCTAGGACCTTCCCTGCTCGAGCATGACCGCGAGCAACGCATCTTAGGTTTGCGTGATGTGGCACACAAGGCTGCCGACTCGTTGTCTCCGCGCGACCGCCCCTATTTCGAAGCCTATGCACGCGGCGTGAACGCGTTTCTGAAGTCTCACCTCAAGCACCTTCCCATTGAATTCCGACTGATCGGCTACGAGCCCAAACCGTGGCAGGTCGACGACTCGCTCCTGATGGGCGCGCGCATGGTCCAGGACCTGAATCACGGCACGTATCAGAGCGCTCTCGTGCGGGAAAAAATCCTGGCTCGGCTTGGTCCTGAACTTACCGACGACCTGTTCGTAAATACTTCGTGGCGCGATCGGCCGCCCACCGGGTATGGTCGCCGCATCGATGCAAGAACGGCCGTCGCGCAAACAAAACGACGACGATGACGACGAGATGGATTCTGACGCGGATAGCAACGTCGCGGGATTGCTCGCGTTGCATGGCTCGCACCCGATTGCGGAGTTCGGAGATCTGTCGGGCGAGGACCCTTCGGCCGGCTCAGGGCAGGCCGCCCGTCGCTACCATAGCTCCACTTCGTGCCAACCTCGTCCCCGGATCGAACAACTGGGTCGTGTCCGGCGAGCACACCGTCACCGGCAAGCCGCTGCTCTCGAACGATATGCATCTCGGCCACCAGATGCCCAATCTCTGGTACGAAGCGCACCTGCATGCTGGCGACTACGACGTTATCGGCGTCACCCTGCCCGGCGTTCCGTTCGTGATCGTCGGCCACAACCAGCGCGTTGCCTGGGGATTCACCAACGTCGGACCGACCGTCGAGGATTTGTATGTCGAAATCGTCAACGAGCAAGGCGCTTACCAGACGCCCAAAGGCTGGCAGCCGCTCGAGCATCGCAAGGAAGTCATTCACGTGAAAGGCCAGGCCGACGTGACGCTCGATGTCGTCCTAACGCGCCACGGTCCGATTATCACCGACCTCATTCCGGGCGAGACGCGCAAGATCGCGCTGCGCTGGACGCTTTACGATTCGCTTCATAATCCCTTTTTCGATGTCAACTCGGCGCAGAACTGGGACGAATTTCAGAAAGCGTTTGCGCAATTGCCGGCGCCCGGACAAAACGTCGTCTACGCCGACGTCGATGGCCACATCGGCTACCACACCACCGGCCACATTCCGATCCGCGCCGCAGATGACGGCAGTCTTCCCGTCAGCGGTGCCGACGATCAGCATGAGTGGAAGGGTTACATCCCCTTCGACAAGCTGCCGAGTGTGTACGATCCGCCCTCGGGCATCCTGGCGACCGCCAATTCGCGAATTTCTCCGGACAAGTACCCGTACAGCATCAGCACGGAATGGGATCCGCCGTGGCGAACCGATCGCATCTACCAGGTGCTTGAGTCAGGACGGAAGTTCGCTGCGGCCGACATGCTTTCGCTGCAGACCGACGTCTATTCGGCGTTCGATCGCTTCTGTGCCGAACGGTTCGTGTATGCGCTCGATCACGTGAAGAACCTCTCGCCCCGCGCGCAGCAGGCGCGCGACCTGATGCGCGACTGGGACGGGCGGCTCTCGATCAATTCCTCCGCGGCCACCATTGAGAACCGCGCGCAGTATGAACTACGCCGCCTGCTGCTCGAGCCGAAACTAGGGCCCGCGCCGAAGCCGGCGTCTGACAATGCGAGCCATGCCGCATCGCAGATTTTTAGCTGGAAGAGCTACCGCTGGTTCAGTTCGTCGATCTGGCTGGAAAACGTCTTATCCAAGCAGCCTCCGCGCTGGCTTCCGAATGGCTATCCAAACTATGAGGCGTTGCTGGCCGCAGCCGTGGATGCGGCTGTCAACCAACCTGAGGCTCCGAAAGATCTGGTCCAGTGGCGCTGGGGGACATTCGCTCCCATCGATATTGAACATCCCGTCCTGAATCGCCTGCCGCTGATTGGCCGCTGGACAGGTCCTGGCCTGCACGAGCAATCCGGCGGAGGCCTGACGATCAAGCAAGTCGGCCGCACCTTCGGGCCTTCCGAACGCTACACCGCCGACCTGGCCGACCTCGACCAATCCACGTTAAACACGGTAACCGGCCAGGGCGGGAACTTCCTGAGCCCCTATTACATGGACCAGTGGACTGCCTGGTACGAAGGCACGACGTTTTCTTTGCCGTTTACGAAGCAGGCGGTGGAGAAGGCAGCGGGGCATCGGTTGGTGTTGGAGGTCGGTAAATAGGTGCTAGGTGTCAGGTCTCAGGTGTCAGGCAAACCTCTTTTGAAACGCCCTCTGCTTGTGACACCGATCGTTGTGACGATCATCACGCCCTATTCGAGAGGGCAAATCCTATGCTCTTGCTAGGAGCCCGATGCCATGAGCAGCAGTCATAAGGATTTGATTGTGTGGCAGCGCACCATGCAACTGGTAGTGGACGTAGATCGTTTTACGAAATCGTTTCCGCGCGAGGAAACGTACGGCTTGACCTCACAGATGCGGCGCGCAGCGGTGTCGATCCCCAGTAATATCGCCGAGGGCAAGGGTCGGTACTCTCGAAAAGAATTAAGCCAATTTCTGCTGAACGCACGAGGTTCGCTCTTGGAGCTCGAGACTCAGATCGAGATTGCCCGAGCATTGGCATATATTGCGGACAGTGATGCGGCGAGCTTAACCAATCGCTCATCCGAGGTGGGTCGATTGCTGAACGGCATGCTTGAGCACTTCAGACAACCAGCTCCGATCCACTAGCATCCGCACCTGAGACCTGAGACCTGAGACCTGAGACCTGAGACCTGAGACCTGAGACCTGAGACCTGAGACCTGAGACCTGAGACCTGAGACCTGAGACCTGAGACCTGAGACCTGAGACCTGAGACCTGAGACCTGAGACCTGAGACCTGAGACCTGAGACCTGAGACCTGAGACCTGAGACCTGAGACCTGAGACCTGCCCCTAGAAATCTATCAACTTCACATCCACCGCATTCCCGAGAATATCGATCGACATCAATGTGTAGATCTTGTCAGTGGTGGTGTCGTAGATGCGGAACTGGCCTCCCTCGACCACGTAGAACACCGTCCGGTTTGTAACGGGCTGCAGGCCGGTGACATCGCCATTGTCGGGCGGGATGACGAGGTTGCCGTTGTTCGTGTTGTAGATGGCAAGGCAGCCGCGCTGCTCGTCTCCAGCATTGACGGGAACAATGTTGGTACAGGTGCGTGAGCCAACGAATAACTGGCCATCGCCGCTGATATCGATCTTGGTGTGGTAGCCATCGGGAATGACTGCCACCGGTTGCACCGGCGTCGCAGATAACGACGTCAAATCAACAATCGTCAGTCGTCCGCACGTCGTGGCCGCGGTCGTTGGCCCATCTGTGCAGGTGTTCGATCCGGTGGGCGGATTTCCCGCGACATACATCGTCTGTCCCTTGATGAAGGCGACGGTAGCTCCGCCGGGCAAGGGCGTTGCCACTCCTGCGACCGGGTTGGCGGGATCGTGCAGATCAAGCGTCTGCACGCTGGCCTGCACGCCTCCACACTCCGGGCCGCAGTTCAGGATCCACGCTTGCGTATTGTCGCTGCTGAAAAATCCCGCGACCGGACGGTCGAAGCCGGACACTACCTGGCAAACGGCCGGATCGGGAGGAGTCGGATTGCAGGTTGCGTTCTTCTGGCCGGGCTGAATATTAAAGGGCGAGACCACCGTCACCGAGTCAGAGTTGTCACTAAAGACGAGCAAACGGCTTCCATCGCCGCTTTGGGCGAGGTAGTGCGCCGCGGGAATGGGAAGGACGGAGGTGTTTGCGGCACTCAGGCTCGAGATGAATATGCCCCCTGCGGTCCCGCCGCCGGGTACCGGAGCGGTCGGCACGGCGAAGTAAGCCTTGGTGTTGTCGACGGCGATAACCGCGCTCTCGCTCGCACCAGGCAGCGCGACGTTGCTCACGCTCATCGACTCTTTCACGTTGTCCATCACGCCGAATGAACTGCCGGCACTGTTGATGGCCAAGGTCAGCTTCCGGTCGTTGGACTCGACCATCATGGCCGGGAACAGGGTGCCGCCACCGATCGCCTGCACGGGCGCGCGGCGATCTTTGGAGGCGTCGATGATGATCAGGCCTGCCGGAAGGATGGGAGGCAACTGCACGTCTTGCGATACCAAGGCGCGGAACTTCAGTCCCGAAGTTCCACCAGTTGTGGACGACGACGAACCGTTGTAGCCACCGCACGACAGGGTCAAACCGGTCAGGGCGCAGACCACCAGAACGAGGACGCTTTTCTTCAAACAGGCCACTCCCAAGAGCATGATAGAGAAAGATTTGGACGCGAAACCCCGGATTATAGCAGAGGCCCTTGGCTGCACTCGGCAGCCATGCCTCTGTTGTTTCAACGCTGCCTCACCTTAGATGCAAAACCCGCAGTCATCTTGTATTCTCGAAGAACGATGGCATCGGATTTCCTCTCCCGGCTGAGCAAGTCTCCTGTTTTGTGCGACGGAGCGATGGGTACCCTGCTGTACGCGAGCGGCATTTTCATCAACCGGTCGTACGACGAACTCAATTTGTCACAGCCTGACCTGATCCACTCCGTGCACCAGGGCTACTTGCAGGCTGGTGCTGAAATTATTGAAACCAATACTTTTGGAGCGAACAGCTTCCGCCTCGGCCGACACAGCCTGGCGGACAAAGTGCGTGAGGTGAACCTGGCCGGCGCGCGTCTTGCGCGCGAGGCTGCCAAGAGTTTCGATGTCTGGGTTGCCGGTTCGGTTGGCCCGCTGGGGATTCGAATCGAACCGCTGGGCAAAACTTCGTTCGAAGAAGCGCGCGCAGCGTTTCGAGAACAGATTGAGGCGCTCGCCGATGGCGGTGTGGATCTTTTGATCCTGGAGACGTTCGGCACCGTCGAAGAACTCCACCAGGCGATGCTGGCGGCCCGCGACGTCAATCCGAAACTGCCCGTGGTCGCCTCGGTGACGGTGGACGAAGACTCCAACTGTCTTGACGGTTCCGATCCGGAGACTTTTGCCGCGAAGTTGGGAGACTGGGGGGCCGATGTGATCGGCTGCAACTGCAGCATCGGGCCAGTCGCGATGCTCGACGCGATTGAGCGGGTCCGCGCCGTCACTACCCTGCCCCTGGCCGCGCAACCGAACGCCGGCATGCCGCGTTCCGTAGAAGGACGAAATATCTACCTGTGCTCGCCGGAGTACATGGCCAGCTATGCGCGCAAGTTCGTCGCGGCGGGCGTTCGACTGGTAGGCGGATGTTGCGGTACGACCCCTGAGCACATTCGGTCGATGAAGTCAGCCTTGCGCGCGGGAGAAGCGCGCGCGGCACGGGTGCAGGTGTCGGCGCCACATCCGGTACCTTCCGCGGCTACCGTCACTCCGCTCGAGGAGCGTTCCCGTCTCGGCAAGAAACTGGCGGCGGGTGAATTTGTGACCATGGTCGAGATTGTTCCGCCCAAGGGCACAGACGTTAACAAGGAAGTCGAGGGCGCGCGCTTTCTGAAGTCCGTGGGAGTGGATGCCATCAACATTCCCGACAGTCCCCGCGCGTCGGCCCGCATCTCGAACCAGGCCTTGTCGCTGATTGTGCAGCGCGAGGTTGGAATCGAAGCCATCCTGCACTACACCTGCCGTGACCGCAACGTGCTGGGGATTCAGTCGGACCTGCTGGGCGCAGCAGCCACGGGCATCCGCAATCTGATCTGCATTACCGGCGATCCGCCGAAGATGGGCAACTATCCCGACGCGACGGCCGTGTTCGACGTCGATGCCATTGGCCTGGTGAATATCGTGCACAACTTGAATCGCGGCCTCGATATCGGTGGCAATGCGATTGGCTCAGGGACTGGATTCGTGATTGGAGTCGGGGCGAATCCCGGACTACCCAACATCGACGAAGAGATCCGGCGCTTCGAATACAAAGTCGAGGCCGGCGCAGAGTACGCGGTGACCCAGCCGGTGTTCGATCTGGCGTTGCTGGAAAAGTTCCTCAAGCGGATTGAGCACTGCCGCGTGCCGGTAGTGGCAGGCATCTGGCCGCTGGTGAGCGTGCGCAATGCCGAGTTCATGAAGAATGAACTGCGCGTGTCCGTGCCCGATTCGATCGTGGAGCGCATGGCCAAAGCGTCCACACCAGAGACGGCGCGCCAGGAAGGCGTGGCCATTGCGCGTGAGATGCTGATCGCCGTGCGCGAGGTCGTACAGGGTGCACAGATCAGTGCCCCCAATGGGAAGTATGCGGCGGCGGTGGATGTGCTGGAGGCGTTGGGGGCTAGTCGTCAGTCGCCGGTCGCTAGTCTCTAGCGAGAAAGACGATGGAGCGACGGGCGTCCTCGCCCGTCGAGCCGACATCAGCGACGACAAAAACTGTTATCAGATTTCTTCACCAACCTTGCGACTTCCGGTTGTCCGGATCCCGAAAATCACCTGAGCATAACTCGGCCTGAATTGGATCAAGCGGAATCCGAGTTAAGACTCTGCGCCTCGACGGGCGGGGACGCCCGTCGCTCCATTAGTCGTGCATTTGCTAACGACTGACGACTAGAGATTAGCGACTAGCCCTGCCCTACCACACCTTGCACACCTTCGCCCCCACCATGGGCTGGCCTTTCTTACACGAGAAAGCGCCAGCGAACTCCGGCATGTTCACAACCACGCCGTTAATGCGGTACTTCGCCGTCGAGTGCGGGTTGGTGACGACCCATTCCCGGACCTGTTCCGGCCGTTCGTTGGCGCAATCCCATTGTGCGAAGCCCACAAAGAAGCGCTGCTCCGGCGTGAGGCCGTCTTTGTTTTCGAGCTTCGAATCCTTGGTCACGTCTTTCCAAGCGATGTAGGCCAGGATCTCTCCTCCCAGGTCCGCAACGTTTTCGCCCAACGTTAGTTTGCCGTTAATGTGAAGATCATCCACCGCCACATATCTTGAGTACTGGTCGTCCACGCATTTGGTGCGTTCTTCGAACTTCTTCTGATCGTCAGGCGTCCACCAGTTCTTGAGATTGCCCTTCGCATCGAACTGGCTGCCTTCATCGTCGAACGCGTGGGTCAGTTCATGGCCGATGGTTCCGCCGGTGTCGCCGTAGTTGGGCGCGTCGTCCATCTTCGCGTCATAGAGCGGAGGCTGCAGCACGCCCGCCGGGAAATTGATGTCGTTGACCTGAGGATTGTAGTAAGCGTCAACCGTCGGCGGCGTGATCTGCCACTCTCCGCGATCGGTCGGTGTCCCGATTTTGTTGAGCTGGCGCTTCGTCTCAAAGACGGTAGCGTTACGTACATTCGCAGCGCAGTTATCGGGCTTGATGTCGACCGAACTGTAATCGCGCCATTTGTCCGGGTAGCCGATTTTGTTGTGTATGGAGTGCAACTTGGTTAGTGCCTGCTGCTTAGTGACTGGGCTCATCCAGTCGAGTTGGCTGATGCGCAACTCCATGGCTTTCTCGATCTCTTCCACCATTTTCAGTGTGCAGGCCTTCAGTTCTGGCGAGAACACGGCCCGGACATAGGCCTGGCCCAGCGCTTCACCCAGGTTATGATCGGTGAATTCGACGCAGCGCTTCCAACGAGGTTCCTGCTCCTGCGCCCCGCGCAAATACTTCTGATAGAAGTCAAAATAGGTCGTCGAAAATTCCTCGGACAAGTACGGTGCATTAATGTTCGCTACGTGGAAGCGCAGATAGTTCTTCCAGTTGTCCACGGATTCCGCAGCCAGCGTCGTGTTCAACTGCTTCATGAAATCGGGCGCCAGGACGTTCACAACCTGGAACGGGGGCGGGTTCAGGGCCTTCCAATATGCCGTCCAATCCCAGTTGGGAGTGAGAGCGGCCTGTTGAGCGGGCGACATTTTGTGCACGATCTTGTAGGGATCACGCCGCTCCGTGCGCGTCTGCGATGCTTTCGCGAGCGCCATCTCGATGCGCATGACGGTCTCCGCATTTGCTTTTGCTTGCGCAGGCATGTCGCCCAGTAAGGCAAATATCTTCTGGACGTGTTGGACATAGCGTTCCCGATTCTCTTTCGACTTCGCATCGTCCTTGCTGTAGTAATCGCGGTCGGGAAGGCCGAGCCCACCCTGATCGAGGGCGGCGATTTGCTGGTCGGAGTTGTCGGGATCCTGGAAGGAGCCCGGGCCGAACAGAATTTCACCACCGAGATCCTCGAACTGCAGATGAGCCACGACGGTTGCAAGGTCGGCCTTGGATTTGATTGCGGCGATGGAGTCGAGTTGTGGCTTGATGGGCGTGAAGCCGCGGCGGTTCACCGCTGCTTCGTCAACGCACGACGCGTAGAAGTCGCCGATCTTCTGGTCGACCGCATCGCGATCCTTGGCGGCCGCCGCGCGTTCCAGAATCGATCGCAACAGCACGAGGTTGTCTTCGTAGAGCTGGCCATATCGTCCCCAGGAAGTGCGATCCGGCGGAATGGGATTCGCCTTCTTCCAACCTCCGCACGAGTACTCGTAGAAATCGACGCAGGGATCGATAGTCTTGTCCATCGCGCGCACATCGAGGCTCGGGCGATACGGCAGGCCCGTCGCCGAGTGCGCGGTATCGGTGGCGGGAACTGACGCCTGGGCGGCAGAAAACATGCTGAAGCCCAGCAAAACAGCCACAACGTTGATCATCGAAACGATTTTGTGAATTGTCATAGAAGTAAGTCCGTTGAGCAGGTTACCAGACACCGCTCGCATCCAGGCTTACAACAAAATTTACGAGCATTTGCTGTGGGAAGTTGCATTAGAATGGGGTCAGGAGTTTCCCTTTGGCAAAGTTTGAGGAGTGTCTGCAGCGCCTGGAAAAGATTGTCCAGGAACTGGAGAAGGGCGATGCGCCGCTGGAGAAGTCGCTGACCTTGTTTGAAGAAGGGATGCAGCTTTCCGCGACCTGCCGCAAAGAACTCGAGCAAGCCGAGGGCAAAGTGGAAATCCTCTTAAAGCAGAACGGCAAGCTTCAGCCGGTTGCTTTCGAGCCTGAGAACCAAAAGGTTCCTTCGCAAAGATAGAGGAAGTGGGGCTCAACTGGTTGTGCGTTTTTAATGTCTGCGGCGAGTGCGTTCTTCCAGCACGGAGCGCACGGAACGCAGCCTCTCCCACCGTGTCACGATACGGTTGAATCAGGGGGTAGTATGCAGGCCCTGACTATCATCGTGTTCCAGCGCGATCCGCGACTGGCGCAAGCTCTCGCTTCCACCCTCAGCCATCACTACCATGCAGTTCACGTCGCCAGTTCCGTGGAGGAATTGCGCGTGGACGTTGCCCGTTACCGCGCGGAAGTTGCGGTGCTTGATGTAGAAGCCACCAGCCTCATGGAGGTGGCGCGCCTGCACAGCGAATATCCGGGCGTCTCGATCGTCTGCACGCACCGCGTGGCGGACGAAGAGATGTGGACGGCCGCGCTCACGGCCGGAGCCAGCGACATGTGTCCCTCTTTCGACACACAAGGGATTGCCATGTCGGCGGAGCGCAGCGCGTCGTTTCTGCACTCGCAAGCAACGGCGTAAAGAAAGGTCACAGGTCACAGGGGACGCCTTCGGCGTCCTCTTTCTTTCTCAGCAGATTTCCGTCTACGACACTGTGGGGACCTGAGGAAGTCCTGGGCTGGGACATCAAAGGAAAAGTCTGGAGCGGGAGACCGGGATCGAACCGGCGACATCCAGCTTGGGAAGCTGGCGTTCTACCGCTGAACTACTCCCGCTCGCCGATGCTGTTGCGAGAGTACCACTGAGAACGCGGCTCCTGCAATGACTCGGTCCGGGGGGGCGTCGGGTCCCCGCACGAGATTGCACTGGCTTGTAGGACAGGAGTGTCCGACCCACAAAGGCAAGTGTCCGACCCACGCCACCGCGTCACGTCAGGGTAGGTTGCGAGGCGCTAACGCCTTCAGCTCAGCATCGCAACGCGCGATTTGCGTGAGGACCTGCTGTTGTTCGCTGCGCTCTTCGCTCTCCAATTCGCCTCGCTTCTCCTTGTCGACCCACAGGGCAAGGCTTTTCTCATACCAGGAGCGGGCTTCCCGCCATTTTGCTGCAGCCTGTGCGCCTGAAAGATGGCGCGAAGCGGCCAACGAAGCATAGGCATTGCCCATGAGATAGTTCGCGGAAGCGAATCCGCTGCGCACGTAACGATTGCTGGCGGTCGCGGGCGAGAGCGCCTGAAAAGTCGCCAGCGCTTCCTGCAGCACCTCAATCGCAGCCGCAGGCTGGCCGGATTGCACCAGAGCATCGGCGATGCCATTGTCGGCGAAGGCGAAATTTTTCTTGGCCAAGGAATTGTTGGCGTCGGCCGCGAGCAGCGAGCTAAAGATTTGTTTGGCTTCGCGCTCCGTAGTCAACGAATCTGCGAACTCCGCCTGGCCTCGTTGAAGACCGGCCAGCTTGTTGATGGCTTCGCCGAGATACTCTCGGAGGGAAACGCTATTGGGCTCGTTGTGCGCCAGTTCACGGAGAATTTCGATCGATTGGTTTTGCATGGCGACGGCCTGTTCGGGATCCCCGAGCGAGCGCAAGCAGTTGGCCATACCGGTGTAGTCAGCGGCGAGATGAGCGCGCAAGTTTATGTTGGAGGGATTGCTTTGCAGGGCGGGTTGCCGGATGGCGGCCGCCTGCCGGTAGTTCTCGAGTGCTCCCACCGGATCGCCAGTCTTGGAGAGCAGGACGGCGATGAAGTAATGGCTGCCGGCGAAATGGTCGGTCAATTCCGCATCGCCTGTGCCGGTGGCCAACTTCTCGGTAATCGGCAATGTCTTGCGCAGAGCGGTCAGCGCGCCTTGCAGGTCGCCGGTTGACTCCAGTGCGTTGGCGATGCGGAAGTCACTTCCGGCGAGTTGCCGTTGCAGATTGGTATCGTTGGGAGAAGAAACCGCCAAGGACTCCCGAATCCGAAGAGCTTTCCGGTAACTCGCAAGCGCGCCCGCGCTGTCCCCCAGGTTGGGTGCGTAGGGATAGCCGAGAACGTCGCCTACTTTTTCGTACGCCGTGGCCAGTTCGGTCTGCAACGACTTGTCGCCTTTCGCTTCCCTGCTCAGATTGTCGAGGTACTCGAGCGCGCGGCCAACCAGCAGTCTACGGGCGGCTGTGGATCCTGGGATATCCGCGATCGAGTTATCGATTTCGAAGATGAGTGAATTGGCTAGCTTGCGGACGTCGTTGAAGCGGCGCTCGGCGATGCGTTTCTCGTGCAGCGTCATCGCCATGCCGACAGCAAGAGTCAAAATCACAATCGCCGTGGCCGCCACGATGGCAGTGTGCCGGCGAATAAATTTCCCGGTGCGGTAGGACCAGGAATCCTGCCGGGCAATCACCGGCAACCCTTGTAGATGCCGGCGAATATCTTCAGCGAACTGTTCGGCAGACGCGTAACGGCGTTCCGGTTCCTTGCGCATCGCCTTGAGAACAATGTTGTCTAGGTCACCGCGGAGACGCCGCTGCAATTTCTGAACAGAGCTGTCGGGCGGTTTGTGCGATTCCCCACCACTCTTGCCGGCCGCCGTACTCGGCCGCCTGGGTTCCTGCTCGCAGATGGCCCGCGCTAGATCGGGCACGTTCGTTGGATCCGCCGCGTATGGCCCTTGCCCGGACAGAAGCAGATAAAGGACGACGCCGAGGGAGTACACATCGCTGGCCGTCGATACCGCCTGCCCGCGCAGCTGCTCGGGGCTTGCGTATTCTGGGGTGAGCGCGTGCATCAACGTCGTTTCCAAACCGCTCGTCGGAGTCAGGATCTTCGCGATGCCGAAGTCGAGCAGCTTGGGTGTGCCCTCCGGCGTGACTAAAATGTTGCTGGGCTTGAGATCGCGATGAATGACCAGGTGCTGGTGGGCGTAGTGAACGGCCGCGCAGACCGGCTGAAAAAGTTCAAGACGCTGAGCAATCGAGAGTTCGTGAGTCTCGCAATATTGGTCGATGGGTACGCCATCGACCAGTTCCATCACGAGATATGGAATGCCATCGTCCGTGGTACCGCCATCGAGCAAGCGCGCGATGTTGGGATGGTCGAGGCCGGCCAGGATTTGCCGTTCGTGGCGAAAGCGCTCAAGAATGAATTGGGAGTCAAAGCCGCTGCGCACCAGCTTGACGGCAACCTCGCGGTCGAACTCGCCGTCGGCGCGGACCGCGCGGTAGACCTCGCCCATCCCGCCATGACCGATTTCTTCAAGGACATCGTAGGCGCCGATACGCCGGCCGGTGCGTGCTGTGCGAGGCGCATGGAAACCGGGCAGGACGGCTACAGCCGGATCGCGCAGAAAACTGCTGTCCGCCTGCCCGTGTGAACGCAGTAGAGACTCCACTTCGCGGTGCAATTCGGGATCGGTGGTAGAGAGCTTTTCGAGATAGGGCGGACGCTGCGCAGATTGCAGGGCCAGAACGCTGTCGAGCGCAAGTTTAATCTGCTGCCATCGCTCGGAGTTCATGCCGGCGCCCGACGCGAAATTTCGCGGTGCAGCCAGATTCTTGCGGTAGACCACTCCCGGGATACGGTCGCGGGAGAGATCCCCAAGACTTCCGAGGTATCGTCGATCGACAGGCCGCCGAAGAAGCGCAGTTCCACGATGCGGCTCTGTTGTTCGTCAAGCTTTGCTAAGTTCTGCAAGGCTTCGTCGAGGACGACAACATCGAGATCGGCTTGCTGTGCCATCAGTGAGCCTTCGTCGAGCGTGACCTTGCAGACGCCTCCGCCCCTCTTGGCAGCTTGATGGCCCCGCGCGTACTCCACCAGAATCTGCCGCATAAGACGGGCCGCGACCCCGAAGAAGTGGGCCCGGTTTTGCCACTCGGGCAGCTTTTGCCCGATCAGGCGCACGTACGCTTCGTGAACCAGAGCGGTGCTTTGCAAAGTGTGATCAGAGCGCTCGCGCTGCAGGTAGCGGTGCGCCATACCGCGCAATTCGCTGTAAACAATCGGCATCAGCGAATCGAGAGCTTTCCGATCCCCGTCCCGCCAGCGCACGAGAAGTTGCGTTACTTGTTCTGAGGAGTCGTGCAAGGAGGCCGCCCCGAGCGCCATGGGGGTGGCGCGATGTGGGGCGAAGCATAGCTTGTTTTCGGCAGCGTGTCAATCAACTGAAAAGACGTGGGTTACGCAATTTGTAAGCGCTTTTTTGCAGGAGGTTTATGGGTGAAGACGCCAGGTGACCCTCCCTGGTATCGCAACACTTTAGGAATTTGGTCTCTTTTTTGAAAAGTATTAGCTGCTCCTGAGGAGATTCGGCAGCCCTTTTCGCATTACCACTCAGGAGAGCAGTCGTTTCCCCGGCCAGGCCTGCTTTGAGGGGAGGTCGGCCGGGGGGCTCAATCGAAGCTGCTTTCCTCAAGCCCAAACCATTCCGAAGGAGTTTCTATGAATTGCAAGTGGTTGCGACAGCTCTCCTGCATGCTCGCGCTGCTGCTGGCCGCGATGGCGGCACAGTCCGAAGACCTGCATCTGAAGAAGAACATTTCGGTCGGCGGTAATGTGGTTTCCAGCAGTGAAACCTCGATCAAGGGCCAGCGCACGCGCGATGTCACCCAGACTCCGGCGGGCGCGACAGTATCGCTGCGGCAGTGCGACCTGAAGCGCACGGTGACCCTGAATGACCAGACGCAGAGCTATATGGTCGTCAACGATCCCCAGGATGCCGCAGCCGCGCGCGCGGCCGCTATGGTCACCGGGGCGCCGGTTCCGGAAGAAAAGAAGGAAGGCGGACGCGTGGAAGTCACTTCGACCATCACCGATACCGGCGAGCGGAAACAGATCTTCGGCTTGAACGCACGTCATCTGAAAACCAAGGTGACTGAGAAATCCTCTGACGGTGCCTGCTCAAAGGTTGACCAGACATTCGAAGTCGACGGATGGTACGCGGACCTTGGCAAGGACGTAGCCAGCTGTGCCTCGTCGATGGCGCCGCCCGTCCGGCAGTCCCAGGGATGCCAGGACGCAGTCGTCGAGCATCACAGCGGCAGCGGCAAGCCAGGATATCCCCTCGTGCAGAACGTCACCATGCACAATCCCGACGGCAGCACGATGGTGGTGAACATCAATGTCACCGAAGTCAGCAAAGCGCCGCTCGACGCGGCTCTGTTCGATGTGCCGGCTTCTTACAAGCAGGTGAACTCCCTGGCGGAGTTGCAAGGGATTCCGCAGATGCAGCCAGCCGTTGCCCAGCAAGGCGCTAACCAGCAACCTGCGGGACAGGGCTTCGCACCGCAAGGCCAGCCGGGCGCAGGATATCCCTCGCAGGGTGCCGCGAATGGGATGACGCAGCAGATGATGTCGCAAATGGGGGGCGGCGCCATGGGCAACATGGCGGCGATGATGCATCCGGGCGGAGCCAACCAGCCGAGCGGCGCGCCGATCGCCATTCCGCAGGCGCTCGGGCCGAAAGCGCCCGGAAAAATTCGCATTGGCGTAGCGCCTCCGGAGGCGCAAGTTGGCCAGGGCAGTAATGCCCAAGCCGACTACAGCACCCCAATTCGCAATGCGATGATCCTGCTGATGAACGGCCCGGCGGTCGAGATTGCTGCACTCGATTCCCGGGTCGCGATGCAGTTGCAGGCGGAAGCACAGCAAAAGCAGTGCGACTACATACTGATGTCGAGCGTGGCCGTGAAACATCCGCAGAGCGGCGGCTTCGGCAAGTTCATGAAGATGGGCAGCACTATGGCCAGCATGACCCCGATGGGCGCCATGGCGCACGGAATGGGCGGTGCAATGGCGGCGAGCGCAGCTTCAGCAGCGGCGTCGGCCGCAGCGCAGGCCGCACAGCAGCAAGCCATGAACCAGGTCATGAGCCAACTGTCCGGGTTCAACGGCCAGATCAAGCAGAAGGACGACGTCACCGTGCAGTATCAGCTCACCCAAACGGGACAGAGCGCGCCGCTCGTGCAGAACGCGCTGCAGGGCAAAGCAAAGTCCGACGGTGAAGATGTGCTGACGCCGCTGTTGCAGCAGACGGCGAATACTGTGCTCACACAGGTCAGTACGAAGAAGTAGCTCGCTGGAGGGCGGGATCTCTTGGGGAAGTTCCGCCCTTCCATTTCCTTCGCTCGCCTGATTTGCGAGCACCCGCTCGTCGAACAGGCTCCTGAGCACAACTACGCGGAGTTGCCCATGGGTTCAAATAACCGAACGTTCGCCACACTCGGAAGCGCATTGCTGCTTGTGATCGTACTCGTAAGCTGGGGGTTAAAGTCGCTGTTTGGGCACCCGGCAAAAAATCCGCAAGCACAAAATCCCTACGCCACCGCTCTGCCCAAAGGCATGCAAATGCCCGCCGGGATGACCTTGCCTCCGGGCGTGACCTTGCCTGCGGGCATGACGATGCCAGCGGGCATGGGCATGCCGCCCAGCATGGCGATCGCGCCTGCCCTGCTCGAGGGCGTCGACCAGGTCGCGATGTTTAAGCTGATGGCGGAGCGTCATCTGAGCGCACGGCTGCCAACTTCACAAAATCCGGCGCCGTAGTGGCGGAATTCAAGTGTGGAGGGGATGATCCTCAGTCAGGTGTTATTCAGATGACGATTCACGGCGACGCTTTGAAGTGGGACCAGGAAGGTACAGGTCCGCGCGGGGAAAGCCTACCCGGCATTCATCTGAATAGTGGAGGGTTCGCCGCAACCTGCGAGTTCAGGAACGTGGACTTCACCAAAGGCGGAAGCTACTCGGCCTATGCGCAGGACGATTCGCATGGGACATGCACGATTGAGTTGGAGAGGAATTGAAGCATTGGAAAATTGGGAAATTGAGTGATCGAGGAATTTGAAATTTGGTAATCGGCTAATTTGTAATTTAAGAGCAAGAGCCCCCGGCGTGAAAGCTCACCACTTGGGGAATTGGGGGGTTAAATTTCCGTTTACAAATTGCCAAATTACAAATGCCAATTGCTCAATTTCTCAATTCCCCAATTACTCAATTCTTTTCACTGCTGCGTGTAGGTCGCGCGCCGCACAAACTCTCCGGCGCCGGCGCGCCCCAGGAACTTATCTCCTTCCACGATCATCTGTCCGCGCGATAAAACCGCGTCGGGCATGCCGGTGACTTCGATCCCTTCGAACATCGAGTAGTCCACGCGCATGTGATGCGTTTTCGCGCTGATCGTGTGCTTGCGGTTCGGGTCGAAGATGACGAGGTCGGCATCGCTGCCCGATCGCGATCGTGCCTTTGCGCGGATAGAGGCCGAAGAGCTTCGCCGGAGTGGTCGCGACCAGTTCGACGAAGCGGTTCACGCTGAAGCGTCCTTTGGCGACGCCGCCGGAATAGATCAGGCTCATGCGGTGCTCGATGCCCGGGCCGCCGTTGGGAATCTTGGTGAAGTCGTCTTTGCCGAGTTCCTTCTGTTCCTTGAAGCAGAACGGGCAGTGGTCGGTGGAGACGACTTGCAGGTGATCCTGCTTGAGGCCGTTCCAGAGTTTCTCCTGATGCCACTTCTCGCGCAGCGGCGGCGTGAAGACGTACTTGGCGCCTTCGAAGCCCGGGCGCGTCCATGTTTTCGAGCGAGAGGTAGAGATACTGCGGACAGGTCTCGGCGTAGACAGGCAGCCCGCGATCGCGGGCCTCGCGGACTTTCTCGAGCGCCTCGTTGCAGCTCAGGTGAACGATGTAGACCGGCGCTCCAGCCATCTCGGCAAGCGCGATGGCGCGTCCGGTGGCTTCGGCCTCGGCGGTCGTGGGCCGCGTGAGCGCGTGATACTTCGGAGCCTTCTTCCCTTCCGCCAGCGCCTGCTGCACGATCACGTCGATGGCATTGCCGTTCTCCGCATGCATGCAGACCAGGCCACCGTTCTTCGCGGTGGCGCGGAAGGCTTTGAAGATGCTGCGCGTCGTCGAGCATGAACACGCCGGGATAGGCCATGAACAGCTTGAAACTGGTGACGCCTTCGCGCACCAGGGCGTTCATCTCTTCGAGTTGCGCATCGAGCCGAGGTCGGTGATGATGCAGTGAAACGCGTAGTCGCTGACGGCCTTGCCGGAGGCTTTCTGCATCCATGTATCGAAGGCGGTGCGCAGGGTCTGGCCTTTGTACTGGATGGCGAAGTCGATGAGCGTGGTGGTGCCGCCGAACGCAGCCGGCGCGCGTGCCGGTTTCGAAATCGTCGGCGCTGGTGGTGCCGCCGAACGGCATGTCGAGGTGCGTGTGCACGTCGATGCCGCCGGGCAGAACGTACTTCCCTTTGGCGTCGATCACCTTCTTCGCGTTCTCGCGCGAAAGATTCTTGCCGATGGCTTCGATCTTGCCGCCGCTGATGGCGATGTCGCTGGGGTAGGTGTCGGTCGCGGTGACCACGCGGCCGTTGACGACGAGCGTATCGAAGCCCATTGCAGACGTCCTCCCGATAAAAAGCCGAGTCGGCATTGTATGTTAAACTGCCCCACCTTCGGGGGCCTCGGATTCACTGTAGCGCCTGCATCTTGCCGGCAGTCGCGAGGGCGTCTCGCCATCGCTCGTAGGCGGGCGAGACGGACGGCGGCGCTACTGACTCATTGAGGAGTTTATGAAGTTCGGCATCACGATCAAGCCTGACATGACGGTGGAGCGGATTGTCGCGTTGACGCGGCAGGCCGAAGAGGCCGGCTTTGAATACGGATGGATTTTCGACTCGCACGTGCTGTGGCTCGAGCCGTATCCCATGCTCACGCTGATGGCGGCCAACACGAAGAGGATGAAGCTCGGCCCCTGCGTGACGAATCCCGCGGTGCGCGACCTCACCGTGACGGCCAGCTTGTTTGCGACTTTGAACCTGATTTCTGGCGGCCGCATGCAGTTGGGCATCGGGCGCGGCGACAGCTCGCGGCGCGTACTGGGAAAGAAACCGGTCGGCGCAGGCGATCTGGAACGCGCGGTGAAGACGCTTCGCGAACTGATGTCAGGCAAGGAAGTCGAGTACGAAGGCCAGCCGACGAAACTCACCTGGGCGCAGGTTCCTCCGCCGGTGTGGATCGCGGGCTACGGCCCCAAGGTCCTCGACATGGCTGGACGCATCGGCGACGGAGTCATCCTGCAATTCGCCGATCCCGACCTGATCGAGTGGTGTCTGGGCTTCGTGAAGAAAGGCGCCGAGGCGGCAGGCCGCGACTACAAGAAAATTGAAATCATGGCCGCTGCTCCCGTCTGGATCAGCGACGATCTCGAACACGCGCGCAAGCAGGTGCGCTGGTTCCCCGCGCTGGTGTCGAATCACGTGGTCGACTTGCTATCGCGCTACAAGCCCGAGGAATTGCCGCCGGCGCTTGACGTCCTATGTCAGCAATCGCGGCGGATACGACTACCAGCAGCATTGCGAAGTCGACAGCAGCAATTCGAAATTCGTTTCCGATGACGTGGTGGATCGCTTCTGCGTGGTTGGCCCGGCGGAGGCGCATCGCGAAAAGCTGCGGCGGCTGGCGAAGTTGGGGGTTACGCAGTTCAATGTTTATCTGATGTGTGGGGAGGAAGAGGCCACGCTGGAGGGGTATAGGAAAGAGATTTTGCCGGCGTTGCAATGGGGCGACAGTTTGAGGATGCGATCCGATGCGGATGACAGCCACGTCCGGCTCTATGCACATCTCGCTGTCTCGATTTCTTAGGATGCTGTGGTCTCATACTCGGGTCCTGCTGCCGGGACTCTCAGACGTAGTTCAGCCAACGAATGTACTCGTCAGGACGCAACAGAGCATTCGCTATGCCAGGTACGCCCTTGCAGTACCTTCGCTGCACGCGTCGAACGGCGTAGAGTCCTACAGCGAGTCTCGAATCGTTCCAGCCGCACAAGAGTTCGCAGCTGTCCGCCATCGTGCTAAAGCGGTGTCCGAATAGGGTCGATCGACGCCTTCTACGAATCGTCGAACAAGCGATAACCGGCGAGAGAGTCATCAACATCTCCCAGACGGCGCAGGTATCAGGGCCGCAGCTGTTCACTAGCGACTCATTGCCCCGACCCAGCTGTCACGTCACGAGCATAGCCTTGCTCCTTCAGACTGACTCGAAAAGCAGTGATGACGGCTAATATGCATGCGATTTGACGCCACGAAGCTGCACTTTCAGGCTTGCTCTTGTCGCTGCTCTCACCAGGCAGCGCCCTTCAGTCGCGCGGCATCGTACTGGATGCTTACGCCGCCTAGGACGCCTCTTCCACTTCCGCAAGTCCTGGTGCGCTCTGCAACCTCATCAATCCGTAGTACGCCACGAACGACACCGCAAATCCCACGAACCACGAGTAGTCATAGAGCGACTCGCAGCGACGGCACGACCAATCCCACCAGCGCGGTTCCCGCCCCAACTGCCAAGCGCAATCAGCGCATTCCAGTTGAATCCGTGCCGGTATTCATAGACGCCGCCGCGCAGGTAAAGATCGTCCACCAGCAGCACGCGCCGGCGGATCACGAAGTAATCGCAGATCATGATGCCCGCGACCGGGCCGAGGAAGGCAGCGTATCCACCCAGCCATCCGAAGATGAAGGTGTTGTAATTGGCCAGCAGTTTCCAGGGCATCAGCGCGATGCCCATGAAGCAGGTGATGACGCCGCCAGTGCGGAAGCTGATGTTGCGCGGCCAGAGGTTCGAGAAGTCGTTGGCGGGCGAGACGACGTTCGCGCCGATGTTCACGTTCAGCGTCGCGAGCAGGATCGCGACCAGCGAAATCACGACCGCGACGGGCGAGTGAAAGCGGGCGAGCAGTTGCACCGGATCCCAGATGGCTGTGCCATAGATGACGACGGTCGCCGACGTCACCAGAATGCCGATCAGCGAGTAGAGCGTCATGGTGGTGGGCAGGGCGAGAGCCTGTCCGATGACCTGCTGGCGCTGGCTGCGCGCGAAGCGCGTGAAGTCGGGAATGTTGAGCGATACCGTCGCCCAGAAGCCTACGGTTGCATTCAGGGCGGGAATCAGGAACTTCAGGAAGTCCGGGAAGGTTGCGAAGCGCGATGGCGCCGACAGCATCGGGCCGAAGCCGCCGGCGGTCTTGTATGCCCAGCCGAGCAGCAGCAATCCCACGGCCAGCAGAATCGGCGCGCTGATGCCCTGCAGGAAGCGGATGTACTCGATGCCTTTCAGAATGACGGCGAGGTTGATCAGCCAGAATACGAAGAAGCAGATGGCCGTCCCGTGCTCGACGTGCGCCCATCCGGGAAACAGGATGGTCAGCAGGCTGCTCATCGCTTCGCCGCCGATCCAGGTCTGAATGCCGAACCATCCGCAGGCCACCAGCGCGCGCAGCACGGCGGCGACGTTCGCGCCCAGCACTCCGAACGACGCCCGGGCCAGCACCGGGAACGGCACGCCGTAACGCGCGCCCGGATGCGAGTTCAGCAGCATCGGGCATCAGGACGATCGTGTTGCCCAGAAACACGGTGAACACGGCCTGCTTCCAGTTCATGCCGCCCTGGATCAGGCTGGCGGCCAGCATGTAGGTCAGGATATTGACCGACATCGATATCCAGAGCGCGGCGTAGTTGTAGGTGCCCCAGTGGCGCTGGGCGGGGTGGTGGGGGCGAGGTCTGGGTTGTAGAGAGGGCAAGATTCGATGGTGCTGTGCACGGAAGGTTGGCTGCTCGTCATCGTTGGATGTGATGAAAAAACGGCTCGTTTGTAAGTTCTGCACCCGTTGCGGCATACGAAAAGTGCACAGGTCCTTCGCTGCGCTCAGGATGACAACGCATGAAAAGCGAGCCCGGCCTCCTCAGTCTGCCGCTGCGGCTTTTCCCGTCTGCGCAGTCAGCGGCTCGTACGTCTCCGGCCGCCGATCGCGAAAGAACTGCCAGGTGCGGCGGACTTCCGTGATCATGTCGAGATCGAGATCGGCGACGACGCACTTCGTCTTTGTCGCGGCTGGCTTGCGCGATGATCTTGCCGCGCGGATTGCAGAAGTAACTCTTGCCGTAGAACTCGCCGATGTTCCAGGGCTTCTCGGTGCCGACGCGATTGATCGCGCCGACGAAATATCCGTTGGCCACGGCGTGCGCGGGCTGCTCGAGTTCCCACAGATATTCGGACAGTCCCGCCACCGTCGCCGATGGATTGAACACGATCTCCGCGCCGTTCAATCCCAGAATGCGCGCGCCTTCCGGAAAATGCCGGTCGTAGCAGATGTAGACGCCGACGCGCGCGTACTTGGTCTCAAACACGCTGTAGCCCAGATCGCCAGGCGTGAAGTAGAACTTCTCCCAGAATCCCGGGTGCACGTGCGGGATGTGGTGCTTGCGATACTTCCCCAGATACTTGCCATCCGCATCAATCACGGCCGCGGTGTTGAAGTACAGTCCGGGCATCTGCTCTTCATAGACCGGCACCACGATCACCATGCGATGCTTGGCGGCGATCTTCTGCATGAGCTTGGTGGTCGGGCCGTCGGGCACGCGCTCGGTGAGTTCGTACCAGCGCAGGTTCTGCTCGGCGCAGAAGTACGGTCCGTAAAAAAGTTCCTGCAGGCAGAGGATTTTGTACTTTCTTCTTCGCGGCCTGCTCGATCATCTTGAGGTGCTTGTCGATCATGGCCTTCTTGATGGCAGCCAACGGCTGTCTACCGTCCAGTGGAGTCTTTGCCTGGATCAGGCCGCAACGCACGACGCGGGACATACAGCACCTCCAAAGAGTGACAATATAGCACTCTGCCGTTTGCTATCATACGCGGCGTGCCGCGCCCCTTCCTGATCGACACCGACACCGCTTCCGACGATGCCGTTGCGCTGATCATGGCGTTGCGCGCGCCTAACGTTGAGGTGGTTGCGATCACCACGGTCGCGGGAAACGTGCCCGTAGAACAGTCGACCCGCAACGCGCTGTATGTCGCCGAGCTTTGCGGAAGCGATGTTCCCGTCTATGCAGGTGCCGACAAGCCCTTGCTGCGTCCTTATCAGAATGCAACATGGTTCCATGGCGCGGACGGCCTGGGCGAGCACGGGTATCCGCCGCCCAAAAGATCCATGGAACGCTGGCATGCGGCCGATGCCATCATTGCCGAGAGCGAAGCGCATCCGGGACTGACGATCGTCACGCTGGCGCCGCTTACAAACCTGGCTCTGGCCCTCGCGCGGAAGCCATCGATCGCCGGGAAGATCGGCCGTTGCGTCATCATGGGTGGCGCACCCTGCTGCGAAGGGAATGTGACGCCGGCAGCGGAATACAACATCTGGGTCGATCCGGAAGCGGCGCGCATGGTCGTGCGCAGCGGAGTGCCCGTCGAACTGATCGGCTGGCATCTGTCGCGTGGGGAGTCGGTGCTGAGCGATCGTGATATCGCGGCAGTCGACGCGTTGAAAACGCCTCTGGCGCAGTTCGCGATCGAGTGCAACAGCCACGCTCGGGCGGCATACAAAGTGCAAACCGGCGAAGACGGCATTTCCCTGCCTGACCCCATCGCGATGTGCCTGGCGCTCGATCCCACCGTGGGTACTTCATGGAGTTCGCACTACCTCGACGTCGAGACTCAGAGCGAACTGACACGGGGGATGACCGTGGTCGATCGGTTGAACGTTGCTGAGGATGATCGCAATCGCGCCGAATGGGCCGCCGTGATTGCAAAAGGTGGGAAGGCCAACGTTTGCTGGACGCTCGATGCTGGACGCTGGAAAAGTGTGTTGCTCGCGGCCTTGCGCTGAACAAACCTTAAAACGCAGAGTTCGCGAGAACATCCGCAGAGGGCACGGAGAAAAGCTTGAAATACACGTGATGCTCGAGGATAGGAGATGTGTCTTGAAAACAAATCGCAATCGTTCGTCGCAGGGCGGGACCCGACGGAATTTTCTGAAGGGCAGCTTGGTTGGTGGGGTGGCCACGGCGATTTACCCTGCGTTGGGTTCGGCGCGCGAGATTCTTCCCGCACGACCGCCGGTTGATGTCCCGTTGTTCGAACTCGAAGAAGTGACCATCGATGATCTGCAGGAAGGGATGAAGTCGGGAAAGTACACCGCTCGCGCATTGACCGAGAAGTATCTGGCGCGCATCGAGGCCGTCGATAAAAGCGGCCCGGCCGTCAACAGCGTCATCGAAATCAATCCCGACGCCCAGGAGATCGCGGAATCGCTTGATCGCGAACGCAAGGAGAAAGGCGCGCGCGGCCCGCTTCATGGAATCCCAGTCCTGATCAAAGACAACATCGACACCGCCGACAAGATGATGACGACCGCTGGGTCGCTGGCTCTGGTCGGCGCCCCCAAGCCTCCCCGCGATTCTTTCGTGGCCGCGCAACTGCGCAAGGCCGGGGCCGTAATCCTGGGAAAAACCAACCTCAGCGAGTGGGCGAACATTCGTTCCAGCCACTCTTCCAGCGGATGGAGCGGCCGCGGCGGGCTCACGCGCAATCCCTACGCGCTCGACCGGAATCCTTGCGGCTCGAGTTCGGGCACGGGGGCGGGCGTCTCCGCGAACTTTGCTGCGGGAGGAATCGGCACCGAGACCGATGGCTCGATCGTCTGCCCATCGTCGTCAAATGGCCTGGCCGGCATCAAGCCAACCGTCGGACTGGTGAGCCGCGCTGGCATCGTCCCGATTTCTCACAGCCAGGACACGGCTGGGCCCATGTGCCGCACTCTGCGCGATGCCGCCATCATGCTGGGGGCGCTCACCGGGATCGATCCCGAAGACGCTGCGACCAATGACAGCCAAGGCAAGTCGCACCCCGACTACACGACCTTCCTCGACCCAAAGGGTCTGCAAGGCGCGCGCATTGGCGTCGGGCGCAAGTATTTCGGATTCAGCGATGCTGTGGACGCCATCATGTCCGAGGCCATCGACATCATGAAGAGAGAAGGCGCAACCATCGTCGATCCCGCCGACATCGAAACCTTCGGTAAGTTCGATGAGAGCGAGTCGCTCGTGCTCGACTACGAGTTGAAGGCCGACATGGAGAAGTACCTGGCGCGCCGCGGCTCAGCCTCCCCGATGAAGACTCTCAAAGACCTGATTGATTTCAACAATCAGAATGCCGGGAAAGAGATGCCCTATTTCGGTCAGGACATTTTCCTGCGCGCCGAGAAGCGTGGGCCTCTCTCATCACGCGAGTACATAGACGCGCTCGAAAAGAATCACCGGCTCACGCGCGCCGAAGGCATTGACGCCGTGATGGACAAAAACAAGCTCGACGCCCTGATCGCGCCCACCGGGGGCCCGGCGTGGGTGACCGATCTGATCACGGGCGATCATTTTGGCGGAGGCAGCTCGAACGCGGCGGCAGTCGCCGGATATCCGAATATCAATATCACTGCCGGCAACACGTTCGGGCTCCCGGTCGGGATCTCATTCTTCGGGCGAGCGTGGAGCGAGCCGACGCTGTTGAAGATTGCCTACGGATTTGAGCAGGCAACCAAGGCGCGCAAGGCGCCGCGATTCCTGCCCACCGCAGATCTGAAGCGTAGCTCGTGAGGTCCGAAACTTGAATCGGTGCCTATTCGAACTTGACGTTTTTGATCGAGTTTGAGAACTCAGCCAACTCTCGTTCCGACTTGGTAAGGAAATCGAAACCAATCAGATAATCGCCAACCGTCGTGACATAGCGTGCCTGGTAAGTTCCCGCTGGGTTGATCAGTTCGATCCTCGCGAACTGCCGTCCGGCGACGATGAGCTCTTGCGGCCGAACCAGAATTTCATTGTGCTTTCCCGACATGAGTAGTTGTACTTGGTCCAGGGGCTTGTCCAGTGGCGGCAATCGACGATGCGCCCAGATGTTGATGCGGGGCAATACCGGGCTGGCCAGAGAGTCGAGACCTTCGGGCGAGGCCGCCATCAGGCTGTAACGTTCAGGAACCACCGGTTTGCTCTGTGGTTGAGGCTTGGGATTCGTAGAGGCCTTTTCCGTGCTCTGGGCCGCGGCCTTCCTGGGAATCGCGGGCGTGGCTCTGGCCCGATCCATGTCTTCCCGCATCGCCAGATCGTTGGCCGCCTTGCGCGTCGCGTCGTCGAGCGTTTTCCAGCCTGCGGGCAAATCGAACGTAAATTTGAAATAGGGCGACTCAAAGGTCGAGTCCGTCACCTTGACGTCGTCGGCGGCCGGTCCTGAGGGCTTCGCGGCCGCTTGGTTAGAGGCTGCGGATTCGGCCTTTGCAGCCTCACTCTTCGACGCAGGCGCCGCCTGCGCGCACACGTTCACCGTTAAAGATAGCGCCAGAAAAATCAAGGTTAACCGGGAGAATTGCATCGTGCTCCTTCCTGGAAAAGTGAGCATAGCCATGGGCTTCGTCGGCTGTCAATGCAACTTGAGTAACCACCCCTTTGAGATCGCTACGCAATTAGAGCAAGCAGATGGGCACGTCGTGGGCGAGTCGCAAAGCGGCGGCATAGGAAAGCCCAGGGCGCAAGCCCTGGGTTCAGACGGGCAAAAGATGCGAGTCCGGCAGGGACGGCACTCCGCGATGCAGGATGAGCCCGCGACCCTCAGTCGTAATATTCCAGCCCGAGGTGGGTGATCAATTCCTCACCTCGCAAATGCCGCAACGTGTTCTTCAGTTTCATCAACTGGATGAACAGATCATGCTCGGGATAGAGTCCGGGCGCCGTCATCGGACTCTTGAAGTAGAAGCTCAACCACTCCTGGATGCCGAGTCCTTTCAGCTCAGGTGTACGCTGCGCCAGATCGAGGAACAAGACGAGATCGAGCACAATGGGTGCGGCCAAAATCGAATCGCGGCACAGGAAATCGACCTTGATCTGCATCGGATAGCCGAGCCACCCGAAGATGTCGATGTTGTCCCAACCTTCTTTGTTATCACCGCGGGGTGGGTAATAGTTAATGCGAACTTTGTGGGTGAAGTCACCGTACAGATCGGGATAAAGTTCAGGCTGCAGGATGTGCTCCAGCACCGAAAGCTTCGACTCTTCCTTGGTCTTGAACGAGCCGGGATCTTCCAGCACTTCCCCGTCGCGGTTGCCCAGGATGTTGGTCGAGAACCAACCTGCGAGTCCCAGCATGCGAGCCTTGAATCCGGGAGCAAGGATGGTTTTGATCAGAGTCTGCCCGGTCTTGAAATCCTTTCCGCAGATGGGCGCTTCGTGCTCGCGGGACAAATCGTGCAGCGCAGGAACATCAACCGTCAAGTTGGGCGCTCCGTTCGCGAAGGGCACGCCCTCCATCAGCGAGGCGTAAGCGTAGATCATCGAAGGCGGAATGTTCTCGTCGTTCTGCTGAAATGCCTTTTCAAGAGCCTTGACCGATTGGTGCACCGCGCTGGGCTGGATAAAGCTTTCTGTCGATCCACACCAGATGGTAATCAGCCGCGACGCGCCCGACGACTTGCGGAACTGGCGAATGTCATCGCGCACCTGCTCGGCCAGGTCCATCTTGTTCTTGCCCTTCTTCACGTTCGGTCCGTCGATCTTCTTCACGTAGTTGTGATCGAAGACTGCCTTGCGGGGTGTGATCTTTTGCAGGAAAGGCTTGATCTGCTCCAGCAGGTAGCGGTCGAGGACGCCCGCGTTGGTGGCGGCGTCGAACATGTTGTCTTCGAAAATATCCCAGCCCGTGAAGACCAGGTCGTTGAGCCCGGCCAGGGGAACGAATTCCTTGATCTTCGGCGAGCGGCCATCGGTGCGCTTGCCCAGGCGGATGGTGCCCATCTGCGTGACCGACCCGATCGGCTTCGAGATGCCCTTGCGGATGGCTTCCACGCCGGCCACGAACGTCGTGGCCACGGCGCCCATGCCGGGGATCATGACGCCCAGTTTTCCTTTAGCCGCCTCAAGGTTGCCGTAGGAGGCTTTCTTCGGGCTGCGCGCTTCGTTGACTGCTTCCTTCACTTCAACTCGCGGCTTCGCGGACTTCGACCGTTTCGCCATAATGTGGCTACTTCCTTATTTGGCTAAGTGATGTAAGGCAAACGGATATGTTCTCGCACTACGGCAGTGTTTGGCAATATTCCGAGCTTGAGCGGGCACGGGGGAGGGTTAATGCGCGAATTATTGGGATCGAAGTGCGTGAGCCAAAGTTACAAGCGCAGGCGAGACGCTCGCTAGAATGCCGCCGAGACAGCGGCTCTACTCTTAACCGTAGCGCCGGCATCTTGCCGGCAGTCGTGAGGGCGTCCCGCCCTCACTTTGCGAATCATGCGTAACGCAAGCGTTGAATTTCGCACCCGATTGCTACTTCTCCAACTCCACCGTCTTGATGGGCACGTCCCAATGCGCCTCCAGAATTGCGAAGCGGCGCTGCTCCTCGTGCTGGTAGGCATCCTGGTCAGGAAAGATTTGTTTCTTGAGTGCGTCTTCGTCGAAGGCCTCGTTGGCGACCGCAGCGTTTTTGAAGACGATCGTGACGCGGTAGTCCCAGCGTCCGTCTTCGGTCGAGTGATAGCGTGGCTGGTCCATCCATACTTTCGCCATGCGCCCCATCTCGACTTGTTTCTTCAGCAGCGGGTAGTGGTTCTTCTTGAACAGCTTCAGGAATTCTTCGGCATATCCCCACTTGGCTTTGTAGTAGTACTCAACGACGAAAGGCTTGTCAGCGAAGGCTGAGGCAGTCTGTGCTGACGCTGCAATCGGCGCGAGCACGGCGGCGAGAATCAATGCGGCGAGGACGCGGGACACGGGTGCCTCCTGGGATTGAGATCTCCTGCTTGTACACTAGGACGGCGGCGGGGTCAAAACGAATGGCCGACGAAACACACAAAGACGAGAAGCAGATTCACGCGTTGTTCGAGGCCGGAGACCGCGCGCTCATGGCCGCCGACATCGAAGCCCTGGCACAAATTTTCGCTAACGACTACGTGCAGTATGATCCGTCGGGGGAGTCCTTCACCCGGCAACAGGTGCTTGAAAATCTGCGCGCGAGCACGGTGAGATATCCGTCGATTGTGTCGACGGGACGCCACATTCGGATGTTCGGTGACTTTGCCATCGTGCACGGTTCGGAGGACGACACAGTTGAAAGTAATGGACAGCGGTTTCCTGCGCGCTATCTGTACATGGATGTGGTGGTCAGACGAAACGGCCGCTGGCAGATCGTGGGATCACTGTTGGCGACGCCCGAGGTGCCCTAATCTGAGCGGGAAAACTCTTTACCACAGGGGACACAGGGTCGCACAGAGGAAACCCCGGGCCCTCTGTGACCTCTGTAGTTAAGCTTTTGACTTACTCGCTCTCCCGCATCCGACCCTGCCAGTGCGACCAGAGAAACCAACCAACGGCCGCGACCAAGACAACCCCGATGGCGGCATCGAATTGATGAAAATATTTTCCCAGGCTCCGCCAGTTCTCGCCCAGCTTCATTCCGAAGTAGGCCAGCACGAAACACCAGGGCCACGAGCCGAGAAACGTGTAGATGTGAAACTTTCCGCGAGGCATGCGCGCCACGCCTGCCGGCAGTGCGATGAAGGTGCGGATCACCGGAAGCAGGCGTCCCACCAGCACGGCAGCCTGTCCCCAGCGAGAGAAGAAGCGATCGGCCCAATCGAGTTCGCGGCGTCCCATCAGGATCCAGCGGCCGTAGCGCTCCACCAAAGGGCGGCCACCATAGCGGCCGATCTCGTACGCGACCAACGATCCCAGGTTGCATCCGATGGCGCCCGCCGTCGCCACCCACCACAAGTTCATAGAGCCCTCGTAAACGAGGTATCCCGCGAACGGCATAATCAGCTCCGAGGGCAGCGGGATACATGCCGACTCGATCGCCATGAGCAAGACGATACCTGCGTAGCCGGTGCTGGTGATCGTTCCGTGGATAAACGTGAAAAGAACGGCTAGGATGTGTTCGGTCATGAAGAAAGAACGGGAAATCAGATTGGCTTACGTGCGAAAACGACGGGCGAGGACGCCCGTCGGTCCATCACTTCATTAGTGTAGCGGAAACCTCTCGAACGAATCTTTAGAACGAGCCTTCCTGCGTGAAGGTGAAGCCTGGCAGCGAAGCTCCATTGGACGACTTGGCGACTTTTACTTTAACAGTGGGCGCATCGGGCGCGGTAACTTCTGCGGGGCGCAGAACCGCGAACTGCGAGAACACTTCACTGTATACCTTGGTGACCAGGTAATCCTGGCCGCTCGTATCCTGACGCCACACTTGCCCGAGTTGAATGGATTTGACGGCCACTGGATGTCCTATCTGTGCGAGATGCTCTCAGATTATCTACCACCCATGCGTCCGTCAATGGAACGAACAGACATGTCCCGGAATCAGCACGAGGAGAGATTCGAAGAGCTTTTACCGCAAAGATCGCAAAGTTGGGCGCTAAGGTCGCAAAGAAAACACGCAGCCCTTCTTCGCGAACTTCGCGGCCCTTCTTTGCGTTCTTTGCGGTTAAGCGCTTTTTTGCTTTTTGCCTGATCCTGCAAGTCTGCACGTTCACCTGAGGCTTTTGCTAACATCTACCTTCCAGGAGCATGGATGGCACGAGGGATAAGTCCGCGGCAACCTGCAAAGTCGGGAAGGCAGGAAGGAACCCGCGTTGTGCGCGGTCGAGCAGCCCAGGTTCTATCGGGAGGCCGATCTGCTGCAAAACGACTCTCTCCAAAACCCTCGAAGAAAGCTGCTGCCAAAACAAAGTCCACACCCAAGGGCTCCGTTCCGAAGGGTTACAACCCCGTCGCACCCGAGCGTGTGCGTGCCATCCTCAAGCACCTCGACGCCCTTTATCCCGATGTGGTGTGTGCCTTGCATCACAAGACGGCATGGGAACTGCTGGTTGCGACGATTCTCTCCGCGCAATCCACTGACGCAAACGTGAATCGCGTTACGCCCGGGTTGTTCGCGAAGTATCCCACCGTCCAAGCTTTCGCTGCTCTGAATCCCGAACAGCTCGAACCCGACGTACGCTCGACCGGATTCTTCCGCAACAAATCACGATCCGTGGTGGGCGCCGCCAAGAAGATCGTGGCCGACTTCGGCGGCGAAGTTCCGCAGGAAATGGAGCAACTGCTCACGCTGCCCGGAGTCGCGCGAAAAACCGCCAACGTGGTGCTCGGATCGTGGTTCAAGAAAGCGATCGGCGTCGTAGTCGATACACACGTTCACCGCATTTCGCGCCGCTGGGAATTCACGAAGAACAACGATCCGCAGAAGATCGAGCAGGATTTGATGAAGATCATTCCGAGCGACCGCTGGATTTTGTATTCCCACCAAGTCATCCACCACGGGCGGAATTTGTGCGTGGCGCGCAAGCCGAAGTGCGCCGATTGTCCGATCGAGCCGCTGTGCCATGCGGACGACAAGACCTGGACGACCGTCGAGGTACACAAGGGCGCGAAGGCTTAGCCGCTAAAACGAGAGGTCCTTCGCTGCGCTCGGGATGACAACCGTTTTAGGCCTGTAAACTTTCGTGAGTTTCGTTGAGTTTTAGAATTTCTCTCGCAAGGAGTTCCATGCGCGCGTTGAACGCATTTGCGACCCTCATGATCACTAGCATTCTTGCTGTTTCCCAGACGCTCCCTACTCCACAGGTCGTCACCGATCCCAAGCAAATTGCCAGCAAGCCGAATGCGCAGGTGGAGAAGAACCTCTCCATCGAGAAGCTTTACATGACCAGGCAGGTCGGCGCGGCCGACTGGTCACCCGACGGCAAGCAGATCGTCTTCGTCTCGAACATCAGCGGCAAGAATAATCTGTGGCTGGTTGCGGCGGAGAGCGGTTGGCCGACGCAACTCACAGTCAGCGATCAACGGCAAACGTCGCCCGCATGGTCGCCCGATGGCAAGTGGATCGCCTATCAATCGGATTACGACGGCGACGAGCAGTGGGACATCTCGATCGTGTCGCCAAAAACCGGGCAGGTCGTCAACCTGACCAACACACGCGAAATCGCGGAAATGGGACCGACGTGGTCACCCGACAGCCGCTACCTCGCGTACACCGTAAAGCCCAAGACTTCGTCGGCCGTCGAGATTGATGTTTACGACATGGTGATGCGCAAGGTGCAACACATCACCAGCGAAACTCCGAAGGACAAGCGGAATAGCCGACCGATTTGGTCGAAAGACGGCAAGTGGATCGTCTACACACAGTCGCAGGCCAAGGGAACGGACTCGAACGTTCTCATCGCGGAAGCCAGCTCCGGCAAGAGCACGGTTTTGACTCCGCATGAAGGCGAACACCTATACACCGCGGATGATATTTCCCCTGACGGTAAGAAGGTGTTGATCACCTCCAACGCCGACAATGGCTATCAGAACGTAGCGTGGATCGATGTCGCCAGCAAGAAGGTCACATGGCTGACCAAGGACAAATGGGAAATCCGGGGTGGCGGATTCACTCCAGACGGAAAGCACATCACCTGGACCGCCAATGTGGACGGGAATACGGATATCTATGTCCATGATCTGGTCACCGGGAAAACCACTGCTCCACCGTTGCCCAGAGGCGTGAACGATCTCGCCGGACGTTCGTCTAGCTTCACCAAAGACGGATCGCATTTGCTCTACCACCATAACGGCCCAACCGCGCCGAACGATTTGTGGGTGCACTCGATGGCCACCGGAAAATCGCACCAGGTCACCCACTCGCTAGTGGCAGGTATGCGAGCCGAAGACATGGTCGAGCCTTTCCTGGTGCACTATCCGAGCAAAGACGGCAAGTGGACCATCTCGGCATTTGTCTACATGCCCTATAACCTGCCGCGCAACGGCCAGCACCCGGCCATCGTGTTTGTACACGGCGGGCCGGCCTCGCAAACCGTCAACGCCTTCAACCGTTTTGTACAACACATGGCCAACCAGGGCTACATCGTGATTGCGCCGAATTATCGCGGTTCCACGGGCTACGGCCAGGAATTCGAACAGGCCAACCTGTTCGACATGGGCGGCGGCGATCTGCAGGACGTGCTAAGCGCGGCCGACTGGATCAAGCAGTCGGGATATGTCGATCCGAAGAAGCTGATTGTGATGGGCGGTAGCTACGGCGGCTACATGAGCATGATGGCCGTAACCAAAGCGCCGGAGTTGTGGGCGGCGGGAGTGCCCATTGTGCCGTTCGTAAACTACTTCACCGAGATCGAGAATGAAGACCCGGTACTCCGCGAAATTGACCTGGCGCAGATGGGCGATCCCGAAAAGAACAAAGACCTCTACAAAGACCGGTCGCCGATCTTTTTCGTCGATCAGATCAAGGCGCCTCTGCTCTTGCTGGCCGGCGGAAACGATCCGCGTTGCCCGAAGTCGGAAGCACAGCAGGTAGTCGATGCCATCAAGAAGCGCAACGGGGTAGTGGACTACAAGGTCTATGAAAACGAGGGCCACGGCTTCTCGCGGGTCGACAACCAGATCGACGCCTTCAAGCGCGTGTCAGACTTCCTGAAAGCGCACGTGCCGCCGGCGGATTGTAGCTGCGAGATCAAGCCGATATAAGACGCTAAGTTTGGCTGTCACAACGCCCACGCCTTACACGCGCTTCACAACGTAGGGCGCCCCTGCACTTTTTCATCCTGAGCGAAGTGAGGCGACAGCCGAACGCAGTCGAAGGACCCCTGCACGGTTTGAGATGCCGGTGAGGCTGGCAGTTTTTTCTAGAGCGTCGCGGCATCTTAGTTCAGCCATGCGGCAAGTTTCGACTGATAAGAAACGCCCAAGGCAACTATCTTCGGCTGCTGACGATAGCTTTTACCAATCCCGGGATCGTGAACTGCTTCGCTTCAGCATCCACCCCAAGGCCAAACTCGCGCAAAGTAGCCGACGTGACCGGCCCAATCGATGCCAGCGTCGTTCCTTCTAAAGACGCGGGACGTTTTCGCTTTCCAGACGAGCCTAGTAGGGCGACAAAGTTCTTCACCGTCGATGAACTGGTGAAGGTGATGACATCAGGACGGCGGCCTGAACTCTTAAGGGCGCGTCGCAAACGCGTGCGCGAGGATTTCGGCACGACGGTTTCGTAAGCTTCCACCACATCCACGCTAGCGCCAGCTTTCCGAAGCTGATTCGGAATCACGTCGCGCGCCACCTTTGCGCGAACCAGGAGCACACGCTTCCCTTCCACTTTGTGACGCAGGCTCTTCACCACCGATTCCGCCACATACTCCTCTGGAACCACATCCACGCTCGTGCCCCGTTTATCAATGGCCTTCCGGGTGGCCGGGCCGATGGCGGCAATCTGCAGGTGAGTCAGACTTTTCTTCGTCAGGTGTAGTTTTTGGAAGCGTCCCCACATAGCTTCCACGCCGTTCACGCTGGTCAGGATCAGCCAGTCGTAGGACGCAAGATTTTTCAAGGCGGCATCAAGCGGTCGGAAAGAGCGTGGTTTGCGAATTTCAATGAACGGAATTTCGAGGACGTCGGCACCGAGTTTGCGCAGTTCCTCCGAGAGTGCGCCAGCCTGGTGGCGCGCACGCCCGACCAGCACGCGGACCCCGTGCAGCGGCTTGCCTGATTTGCTGTCGCCCCTCCGGGACTTGGTCATCGGGGAATCTCTACCCAGGGCTTGCGCTCTGGGCCAATGAATTTCGCCCTTCGGGCTCTTGATTTGCAAGGCGCGAGATGGCCAGGGGCGACGGTGAAGGAGACGTCTAGGACAACAGAGGGGAACACGGTCAGCGCAACACAGGGGAATTCTGCAGAAGGCATGCCGGTGAGTCGCTTAAGCATGCCCAATGGGCCGTACTGGTCGCCGCGAACCAGGCCAATCGAACGACGGGCTGAGACTACCGTCGCTAGTCCCAACTGTTCGTGAGCTCTTTGAAGTCTCGGGACCATTGGCTCACGGTTGCTGGGGGACCGCCAGGCCGCTTCCGTAGACTTCCTCGAGAATCGCATCACCGCCGCGCTGCAACAGCGTCTCGCCCACTTCACTGCCCAGTTTCTCAGGGTCATCGCCGTCGCGCGACTCGCGCAGGATTTTTGAGCCGTCGGGATTAGCTACGATCGCGTCGAGATGCAGGCGGCCATCCCGCATTTCGGCAGCGGCGCCGATCGGCACCTGACAGCCTCCGCCTAGCTTGTTCAGCAGCGCTCGCTCGCAGGTCGTGGAGGCGCGGGCGGCTGCATCGTCCAGGAAGGCAAGCTGCTTCAGCGTGCCCGAATCGCCAGCACGAATTTCGATTCCCAGCGCGCCCTGCCCGGCCGCGGGACACATCACATCCTTCGGAATCACCTGCTTCACCAGTTCGGTCTTGCCGAGCCGGTTCAAGCCTGCGGCCGCAAGAATGATCGCGTCGTACTCGCCTTCAGCCAGCTTGCGCAGACGCGTATCAACATTGCCCCGCAGAGGAATGATCTCGAGATCGGGGCGCAGCGCCTTGATCTGCGCCTGTCGACGCAAGCTGCTGGTGCCCACTCGGGCATTGCGCGGTAAGGCCTCAATGCTTGCGAACTTGCTCGAGCAGAAGACATCCTGCGAATTTTCGCGCTTGGTGATGGCCGCGATTTCGAACCCGGGCGAGAGTTCAGTCGGCAGGTCTTTCAGGCTATGCACCGCGAGATCAACGCGGCCATCGGCCAGCGCCTCTTCAATCTCCTTCGTGAACATTCCCTTGGTGCCGACCTTGGCCAGCGCGACGTCGAGTATCTTGTCGCCGGTGGTCTTGATGATTTCCAGTTCGATTTCGTGGCCCTGTGCGCGCAGCAAATCAGAGATGTGGTGTGCCTGCCAAAGCGCAAGTTGCGAACCGCGGGAACCGATGCGCAGTCGTGCCATCAGTCGTTCTCTCCCGAACCTGATTTCGCGCTGCGCCGCTCCTGCAGATTGAAGAGACGCCGCACCAGATCGACGACGGTAGTCGCTTCCGGATCGCGCGCCGCCGACTTCAACGTGCTGATCGGCGTGTGCATGATCTTATTCACGATGCCGCGAGTCAGCGCTTCCACCGCCAGTTCCTGGTCAGGACTCAACGGGCCCAGCCGGCCGCGCACGCGGTCGATCTCAGCCTGGCGGATCGTCTCCAGATGATCCTGCAACGAAACAATGGTGGGCACCACATCGAGCGTCAGCAACCGGGCTTGGAAGCGTTCCACTTCGGTGGCGACGATGGCCTCCGCGCGCTCGGCTTCCTTGCGGCGGTCGGATACATGGCTGGCAACTGCTTGCTGAAGATCGTCGATGTCGTAGACGAAGATTCCGTCGAGCTTATTCATCGCCGCGTCCACATCCCGCGGCACCGCTATATCGATAAAGAACATCGGACGGTTCTTGCGGCGGCTCAGGAATACTTCGCCGTGCTCGCGGCGGAAGATGGCGTGCGGCGCGCCGGTTGACGTGATCACGATGTCGGCACGGTCGCAGGTGTCGTGCAGATCTTCGAAGTGGATCGCCTGCCCCTTGAATTTGTACGCGAGGCTTACGGCCCGGTCGTAGGTGCGGTTGGCGACAAAAATTGACGCGCAGCCGTGCGCCATCAGGTGCCGCGCCGCCAACTCGCTCATCTTCCCCGCGCCTACCAGGAAGACATGCTTGCCATGCAGATTTCCGAAAATCTTCTTCGCCAGGTCGACGGCTACCGATGCGATGGAAACCGACGACGAGCCAACCGCGGTCTCGGTGCGCACGCGCTTGGCCACGGCGAAGGCACGGGTCACAAGCTGGTCAAGTTGGGCGCGTATCGAGCCTACGGCCCGAGCCGTTGCGTACGCTTCTTTCACCTGGCCGAGAATCTGCGGCTCGCCCACGACCATCGAATCCAGGCTCGAGGCCACGCGAAACACGTGCCGGACGGCTTCCTGCTCGTGATACTCGTAGAGGTGCTTGTCGAGTTCCGAGCCATCGAGCTGGAAATAATTCTGAATAAATCCGCGCAGGTCAGCGCCGGATCCGTTTTTCGTATTGGCAAGAATTTCCACCCGGTTGCAGGTGGACAAAATCATGCCTTCGTCGATTCCAGGAAACTCGGTGAGTTTCTTGCATGCCTCGGGAAGGCGAGATTCGGGGATCGCCAGCCGCTCGCGGACCTCGACGGGAGCCGTATGGTGGTTCACTCCGATGAGCTGGAATCTCATGAGGCTACGAACCTGTGAATCGAGCTGAAGTAGTTGGCCGCCCAGGCCACCACGGCGGCAGCAAACGCTACGCTGGCCATGACCGCTGCCTTGCGGCCGCGCCAGCCTGCAATCCAGCGCGTGTACACCATCAGCAGGTAAACCGCCCACATCAACAGCGACAGCAAAATCTTGGGATCCTGGAAATCAATGCGACCGTATGTGCTCTGCGCCACCACCGAGCCTGCGATCAGGCCGAGCGTCATGAACGGAAAGCCCATCAGCAGTGAGCGGTAGCCGATCTGGTCGATATCTTCGAGGGCGGGCAGCCTAGCGAGAATCCCGGTGGCGCGTTTTGCCTTCAGAGAATGCTGCTGGATCAGGTAGAGCACGCTCGCGCAAAAACTTAAAACCAGCGCTGCGTAGCCGATAAAGATGAGACCGATGTGCGCAAACAACCAGCTCGTCCTTAAGGTGCCCGACATCGTAATGAAAGGCTGCTGACGCGTCGCCGCCATGAACGTAAGCAGAAACACCAGCGGGAACACAATGATGCCCGGCGATGTCGTCTTGTAGATGAGGTACGTGATCATGAACACGGCCATGATCAGGAAGGCCAGCAGCGACTCGGAGTTGTGCACCATCGCCTGGGTCACGTGCCCGCTGATGAACAGGCCCTCGGTCAGCGAAACGAAGTGAAACACCATGCCAAGGTAGGCGGCGTGCAAAGCGACCTTGTTAAGCAGATCGCTGGTACGGGTCAGAGCAACCAGGGCATAGAGCAGGCCCACCCCGTACAGACCCAGCGCAACTCGAAGCCAAAAGATTGACATAGCGTAGTTTAGCCGAAGGCCGATTCCCCACTCTTCGGGCCAACGTGATTATAGTCTGCCCTGCGCACAGGGCAGAAGACAGTTGGGCAGATCACAGGTGCTTGTGACTTACGTCACAAGGGCTTACAACCTCGGAATACGGAAGGGCAGTTCAGCCGGATTTACTCGACGCCGAGAGCCCCGAAGGCTTCTTCCAGTTCGGCGACACCCACGCGAAGTTCGCGGCCGGAGGCCATCATGTCCTCAATTTCGTCGAATGCGCGGAAAAGCCGCATCTTGGCGGCACCGTATTCCTCGGCATCGGTAGGTGTGCGCCCGTGAGCTTCGGCCCAGGCTTTCAGAGCTGCAGCTTCGACCAGAACGCTGACCGCGTAGGTCACTTTTCGGTCGGAAGTGACATCGAAGATGTACTCGGTCGCGGGAGTGCCGGACTCAACGGCAGGGCGCTTGCCGACAAAGTAATACTGGTAGACATACCCCTGCTCTCCGGTGTACGTCTTCATGCGGCGAACGGTCATAGCCTGCCTACTTTAACAGGGCCGTCGTCTCGCTAGGGCAGGGTCGCGGAATGATGAAGCGGCAGATCCTGCGACGATCCCCCAACCATGATCGTGTACTCGCCCGGCACCAGCTGCCAGCCGTTCTTCTTCTCATCGAAAATGGAGAGATAGTGCGCTGGCACCTCAACGCTCACGGCTTTGCTTTCACCGGCGGCCAGGTTGATTTTGCTAAAGGCCACCAGGCGCTTGGGCGGCTCTCCAGCGCTCGCTGGCAAGGATGCGTAGACCTGCGCGACCTCCGCACCGTCGCGCGACCCGGTGTTCTTCACCGTAAAGGTCACTTGCATCGGTTGAGCCGGATCGATCTTGAGATCCGAGTACGCATAGGTTGTGTAGGAAAGGCCGAAGCCAAACGGGAACAGCACCGGCTTCTTCTCGGCGTCATACCACTTGTAGCCGACCTTCAACCCCTCATCGTAAGAAATCTGAAAGGGTGGCAGACCGGCCGCAATCTTCTTCCATGCATCGGGGTCGCCATCCTTCGTCGTCGAAGCCTCGGGCGGTTTGACCAGGTTCGGATGCGGAATGTCAGCATCCTTCAAAGGGAAGGTCTGTGGAAGCTTGGCACTCGGACTTACATCGCCAAAGAGCACGTTGGCAACGGCATCGGCGCCGCGCGATCCCGCGTACCATGCCTCAAGGATTCCTCCGACCTGCTGCGCCCAGGGCATGGTCGCCGGACCTCCCGTCTCAAGCACCACGACCGTGTGCGAATTGGCCGCAGCAACTTTCGCGATCAGTTCATCTTGATGCTCGGGCAGCGTCAGGCTTTCGAGATCCATGCCTTCACTTTCCCAGCAGTAGGCAAACACAATGGCAACGTCAGCTTGCTGAGCCAAAGCCGCAGCCTTCGCCGGATCGCTGCCTGCGTCGTACTGCACGTTGGCGTGAGGAGCCTTGGCGCGAATCGCCTTCAGAGGCGCGGTTGGGAACCACATTGGCTCCAGCCATCGAGTCTGGCCTTTGCCAGGCGGCAGGATCGCATTGCCGACCGGCGGATCGACTTGTGCGGATCCTCCGCCCGAAATCATGCCGACATCGGCGTGTGCGCCGATCACCGCGATCGTCTTGAGCTTCGACGCGTCGAGCGGCAGGAGGTTGCCTTCATTCCGCAGGAGCACCATGCTTTGCTCCGCAATCTTCTGCGCGACGTCAAATCCGTTCTGCACATCGACCACGCTCTTCTGGGGTGGATCGTCGACCACGCCACTGGCGAACATCGAACGCAGAATGCGCTGCACGTGATCGTCAAGCTCCGCCTTTGAGATTTTCCCGGATTCGACTGCTTTCTTGAACGCGGCACCATAGAAAATCTCGCCGGGTTCCTCATGGTCCAGTCCGGCGGCAGAGGCTTTTTCCGTGCTGTGCGTTCCCTGCCAGTCGGAGAGGACGAAGCCGGGGAACTTCCAGTCTTTTTTCAGAACATCGGTAAGAAGATGCTTGTTCTCGCAAGAGTAGTCGCCGTTGACGCGGTTGTACGCGCACATCACGGCCGAGACATCTCCGGTGCGGAGGCCGATCTCAAAGGCCAGCAGATCCGTCTCGCGCATGGCGCGCTCGCCGACGTTCACGTTCACGGCGTTGCGCCCGCTCTCCTGATCGTTCATGGCGTAGTGCTTGATGTCTCCGATCACGTGCTGCGCTTGCAGGCCTTTCATGACGTGGCCCACCATCGTGCCCGCGAGAACCGGGTCTTCTCCCATGTACTCGAAGTTGCGGCCGTTGCGCGGCTCACGCGTCAGGTTCACACCGCCGCCCAGCGACATGCTGAAGCCCTGCGCCCGCAACTCGCGCCCAATCAGAGCGCCATACTCATAGGCCGCCTTCGTATCCCAACTCGCGGCGCCCGCCACATCGGAAGGCAGCGCGGTGGAGTAGCGCCCGTTCTCACCGCTGGCCCGTACGCCATAGGCGGCATCCGACATCTGGATATCAGGAATACCGAGCCGGGGGACGCCGACGACGTAACCAGCTCCGCCGTTCGCATGAATAGACAGCGGGCTCATCGGGCTGAGGCCGACCATGCCGGTGCCATGCAGCAGCGAGATCTTCTCGTCAAGCGTCATCTCCTTCATAACCAGACTCGCCCGTTCATCGGGAGAGAGACCGGTGTTCATCCAGGGACGCTGCGTGCTTTTGTTGTCGGACGAGGTCTGCGCAAAGGAGTATGACCACGCGCACAACACGGCCAGAATCCAGACCACCGGTCTTCCGGCGGAGCTCCTGTACGACGAAGGCTTTTTCATGCTTTCCCTTCGGCTTCTTAACAAAATCGATTTTATAGCATAGCACACCGATATTCCTCGGGCTGCGGAACCTTTGCATCGGTGCATCACTTGCCCGGGGAATACCGTTTTCGCCTCGATCAGGAATCGATCTTGGCGTCGCGCAGTCGCTTGACTGCGGTCTCTGAAGTTACGGGCGAGTAATAGACCTCTTTGAAGGTGTACGACTTCGCCTTCGAACCGAGGATGGGAAGGATCTCGAAGTGCCAGTGGTAGTCCTCGTCGAGGGTTTTCCAATAGCCGAGACTGCTTGACCCGTGCAGCGTATTTGGCGAAGTGTGCAGCACCATGTGGAATTCCTTGGTGATAGTGCGAATGCGCTGCAGAGTGCGGCGCAGCAGGCTGGCAAGATCGCGAATGCCGCCCGTTTTTGAGAGACCCGACCGCTCAAACGACGACTCGTGCACGCGCGGCAGGATCCAGGTTTCGTATGGAACTCGCGGCGCGTACGGGCATAACGCGATGTAATCGCCGCGCAATTCCACCACGCGCTGTCCCTGCCGCTCTTCCTGCCCAATAATGTCGCAGAACACGCAGCGCTCTTTCTGCTTGTAATAGTCGCGGCCGGCGCGCAGTTCGTACAGCACCCGGCGCGGAACAAACGTGGTCGCTGTCAACTGCGCGTTGGGATGCTCGAACTCCTGGCCGGCATTCGTCCCGTAGTTCTTAAAAATGCTGATGTACTTTATGCGGGCATCGCCCTTGAGATCGGAAATCCTCTGCGCCGCCAGCCGAAGGAATTGCTCGATCTCGCTATCGCTGGCATCCCAGAGATCGCGGTCGTGGCGAGCATTTTCCACCAGCACTTCATGAGCGCCGATCGAGCGCATGCGATCGTACAGGCCGTCGGCGCGGCGCGAGGGGTCGCCTTCGATCCGATAGAGCGGTGTGGGGTGCACCACCGAGCGCGCGGACCACGGCCGGCCCTCGGACTCAGTGCGGGCGGCGACCACCTGTACGGGCTGGGTGGAGTCGGCACAGAACGGACAGCCCGTGGGCCGTGGTGTTGGTTCGGGCACGTCGTCCCCGGTGATAACCCAGGAACGCGTAATCGGATCTTTGCGAAGTTCCATGGCGTAAGGAAAACATCCGCTTCGCGCACGCGTCAACTGCGTTTTCCAGTGACGAAGCTCGGAAGAGGCTTTGTTATAATCCGCGCACGAACTCGCACGACATGACCGAGACGTCCACGCCGTTGATGCGGCAGTACGCCGCCATCAAGAAAGAGCATCCCAACGCTCTGCTTTTCTTCCGGCTGGGCGATTTCTACGAGCTTTTCTTTGACGACGCGGTAGTTGCCGCCCGCGAACTGCAAATCACGCTGACCTCCCGCAATAAAGAAAAAGGCATTGCAGTCCCGATGTGCGGAGTTCCCTACCACGCCGCCGAAGGCTATATCGCCAAGCTCATTCGCAAGGGATTCAAGGTCGCGATCTGCGAACAGGTGGAAGATCCCCGGGTCGCGAAGAAACTTGTACGCCGCGAAGTCACGCGCGTGGTCACGCCTGGCACTTCGGCCGACTCTTCTCTTAGTTCGGAAGAAAACAACTTTCTCGGAGCCCTGGCTCAAGTCGGTGATCGGGTTGGCTTCGCGGCGCTGGATCTGTCGACCGGAGAATTTCGCGCCACCGAATTTCAAGGAACCGACGCGGCCCGACGCATTCAAGAAGAATTGTCGCAGTTGCGCCCGAAAGAATTGCTGTACGCCTCGGCGGCTCCCTTGTTTGAAAGCGCGACCACCTCCGGCGAAGCCGCCGCCCGTCCGAAAACTGCGGATGCGCGACCATCGATCAAGCAGGGCTATGCCGAAACCGCGCTGGACGATTGGATTTTCGCCCCCGACCACGCCATTCCTCTACTCGAAAACCATTTCGGCGTGTTGTCGCTTGAAGGCTTCGGTCTGGCCGGGAAGCCCGCTGCAGCGTCGGCCGCCGGAGCCATCCTGCATTACGTCCGATCAACGCAACGCGGCACCCTCGACCATGTAGACCGAATCGGCTTCTACGAGCGCCAGAATTGCCTGGTGCTCGATGCGGTTACCGTCCGCAACCTCGAGTTGATCGAACCGCTGTTCGCCGGCAGCGACGCAGGAACCACTTTATTCCGCGCCATCGACGCCACCGTGACGCCCATGGGCAAACGCCTTCTGCGTGCCTGGATGCTGCGGCCCTCGATTGATCGCGGCGAAATTGAAGCCCGTCAGGAAGCCGTCGGAGCGCAGGTGTCGAACTTGATGGCGCGTGAAGAACTGCGGCGCGCGCTCGAAGGCATCCTCGACCTGGAACGATTGCTGAGCCGCGTCACCCTCGAGACGGCCAATCCTCGCGACGTGCTGGCGCTCGCCTCTTCGCTTGGACGCATCCCCGCCGTGCGGGTCGCGATGTCACATTTCTCGAGCGCTAGGCTCTTGGCTCTGCACAGTTCGGTTGATGAGTTAGCGGATCTGCGCGAGCGTATCGAGAAGACCATCATCGCCGAGCCTCCCATCTCCCTTAGCGATGGCGGCGTCATCGCGGCAAACGTAGACCAAGAACTCGACGAACTCCGCGACCTGAGTCGCAACAGCAAGCAATTCCTGGCGCAAATCGAGCAGCGCGAGCGCCAGCGCACCGGGATCAGTTCGCTGAAGGTAAAGTTCAATTCCATCTTCGGCTACTACCTCGAAGTCTCGAAACCCAACCTGCACCTGGTTCCCGCCGACTACGAGCGCAAGCAGACTCTCGTCAATGCCGAGCGGTTCACCACGCCAGAGCTCAAGGAATACGAAGCCAAGATTCTCGACGCGCAGGAAAAGATCGTCGAGATCGAGCGTCGGCTTTTCGCCGATCTTCGCTCCTCGATTGCCGCCGAAGCGAAGCGCATCCGCCAGACGGCGCTGGCCCTCGCGGAGGTCGATGTTCTTTCCGGCCTCGGGCACATTGCCGCGCAACGCAATTACTGCCGCCCCACCCTCGAGGATTCCGGAGACCTGGAGATTGTCGGCGGCCGCCATCCGGTTATTGAAGAGCAGGAAACGGCGGCAGGCGGGGAGCGCTTCGTTCCCAACGATCTCTACCTGAACTTCACCACGCACACCATCCTGGTGCTGACCGGACCGAACATGGGCGGCAAATCGACGTATCTGCGTCAGGCTGCGCTGATCGTCATCCTGGCTCAGATGGGATCGTTCGTGCCAGCACGCTCCGTACGCATGGGACTGGTCGATCGAGTCTTCACGCGCATCGGCGCCAGCGACAATCTGGCGCGCGGCCGCTCGACTTTCATGGTCGAGATGACGGAGACAGCGGCGATTCTTCATACCGCAACCCCGAAATCCCTCGTCCTGCTGGATGAAGTGGGCCGCGGCACCTCGACCTATGACGGCCTCGCCATCGCCTGGGCGGCTATCGAGTATCTGCACGCGCGCACGCGCGCCAAAACTTTATTCGCGACTCACTATTTTGAACTGACCGAGTTGGCCGGGCAGCTTTCAGGCGTGAAGAACTATCACGTCTCGGTGAAAGAGACCGGGGGCGGGATTGTGTTTTTGAGGAAGGTCGAGCCGGGCGCCGCGGATCGCAGCTACGGTATCGAGGTCGCCAAACTGGCCGGACTCCCGAATGAAGTGATCGAGCGTGCCCGTGAAGTGCTTGTCGAGCACGAGAGCGCGGAGCGTCAGCTGAGCGGACAATTGGCCAACGACCAGTCACGTCCGGCTCCAGCGGCGCAGTTGACCATCTTCACGCCGATTTCGCAGCCCGTGCTCGAAAAGCTCCGCGAGGTGGACCTGAATCGCCTGACGCCGCTCGAGGCTTTGAATCTGCTCGCGGAATTGAAGTCGCAAATCTAGCTGCTATCAATACGGGAGACCGCCATCGCAAGCCGCAAACAGTCCAGCCGCAAAGTCGAGCCGCCGATTCGCGAGCCCATCGGCCAACTGCTGATCATCGGCTTCGACGGCACCGAGATGTCCCCGGGCCTCGCTTCCCTGCTCGAACGCGTGCAACCGGCCGGCGTGATTCTGTTCGCGCGCAACATTGTCAGTGCCGAGCAAACTTACAAACTGCTCAAGGACTGTCAGCACCACGTCTCGACTCCGCTGTTTCGATGTGTCGACCTCGAAGGCGGCAAGGTCGACCGCCTGCGCAAAGTGATCGGCCCGGCTCCTTCGGCGGCGGAAGTGTATGCGTCCGGCGCCCGCAAGCTATTCCGGCAACACGGGCGCGTCATCGGCTCGAACTGCCGCGCCCTCGGCTTCAACGTCGATTTCGCCCCTGCGCTGGACCTCGCGTTCGAGGCGTCGCGCACCGTCATGGACTCGAGACTGGTGTCCGACAGGCCGAAAGAGACCATCGTCTATGTTCGCGAATTTCTCGCCGGACTCAGCTCTGCGGGCGTGCTGGGCAACGGCAAGCACTTCCCGGGCCTGGGCGAGGGCAAGCTCGACAGCCATCACGATCTGCCCATAATCGACAAGTCGTGGAAGAAACTGTGGGAGGAAGATCTGGTGCCGTACCGGATGCTTCGCGCGCAGCTTCCCTTTGTCATGGTTTCCCACGCTGCCTACCCTTCTGTCACAAAGGAAACGATTCCGGCGTCGCTCTCGAAGAAGTGGATCACCGACATCCTGCGTAAAAAGATCGGCTACCGTGGCCTGATCGCCTCTGACGATCTGGAGATGGGTGGCGTGCTTTCGGCGGCGCCAATCGAGCAGGCCGCGGTCGGCCACATTCGCGCTGGAGGAGATTTAGGTCTGATCTGCCACAAGGAAGAATTCGTGAACCGGGCGTACGAAGAATTGATTCGCACGGCCGAGGCCGATCGCTCGTTCGCGCGCCGCGCCCACGAATCGATCGCGCGCGTTCTTGCGTTCAAGAAGAAGAACCGGCAACTGGCGCGATGGGCTCCGCCACCAACCAACGAGACCGTGCAAAAACTGTCGCGCCGGCTTTGGGAATTCAACGAGCAGGTTCGCCTCGACACCATTCACAACCAGGAGACGGCTTGATCGTCGCTGGCATCATGAGCGGAACCTCCGCCGACGGCATCGAGGTGGCGTTGGTGCGGATCTCGGAACCCATCAGCCCGAGGATCAGGCCGCGGGTGAAATCCGCGGACAGTTCCGTCCGCCAATTCCGCCTGCTGGGACATGCTTCGTTCGCCTATCCCAAGGCCGTACGCGCAACGGTCTTGTCGTTTATGAACGCGCCCGCGGCGAGCGTCGCCGATCTCGCGCGCCTCAATTTCCTTCTCGCCGAGTTGTATGCCGACGCCGTCCTGGCTGCGCAACGCAAGTTCCGCATTCGTATCGAACTGGTGGGCTGTCACGGGCAAACGCTCTTTCATCAGGGAGAGCGTCAGCGCTATCTCGGCCGGAACATCGCCGTCACGTGGCAGACTGGGGACGGCTCCGTGATCGCTGCGCGCGTCGCCGTGCCGGTGGTCACAGACTTCCGTCCGGCCGACATGGCTGCCGGCGGCAAAGGAGCACCGTTGGTTCCGTATCTCGACTACATGCTGTATCGAGATCTGCGCATCGGCCGCATCGTGCAGAACATCGGCGGCATTGCAAATCTCAGCGCCATTCCAGCGAACGCCAGCGCGCAGCAGGTGACTGCGTTCGATACAGGTCCGGGCAACATGGTGATTGACTCCGTCATGGAACGCATGTATCAAAAGCCTTTCGACCGTGATGGGCAGGTAAGCAGCACAGGCGTGGTCCTCGAACAAGTGCTCTCTCCCGTGCTGCGCGAACGATTCTTCCAGAAGAAACCACCCAAGACTGCTGGCCGCGAAGAATTTGGCAGAGAATTCTCGCAGGCCTTCATCAAACTCTGCGGACGCGCTGCAAAACCAGACATCGTCGCCACGGCGACGGCGCTTACGGCGCGTTCAATAGCCGCAGCCATCCGTAAATTCGTTCTGCCTACCCACAAAAGCTACCGCGAACTCGTCGTCTCCGGCGGCGGCGCGAAAAATTCCACGCTGCTCGCCATGCTCGCCAATGAAGTTAAGCCGCTTGGTCTGAGCTTGCGCCTCTCGGACGAGTTCGGCTTGCCCGCTGCCGCCAAGGAAGCCGCCGCCTTCGCGCTGCTGGCCTACGAGACTTGGCATCGACGGCCTTCCAATGTCCCTTCTGCCACCGGCGCACGGCGTCCCGCAATTCTCGGGAAGATTTCCCATGCGTAGCGCGGTGCCATGGCGGAAGCGCAAGCTAGCGGCCTTGATGCTCGCGATAGCGGTTTCCGCTGCGTGCTCCTCGCATCCGGACTCCAAGACGCTCATCATGCTCATCGAGAGCAGCCCCACGAACCTCGATCCTCGGGTCGGCCTCGACGGACAGTCCGAGCGCATCGATAACCTTATCTTCGACGACCTGCTCGAGCGCGACGAGCACCTCAACGTGAAGCCCGGTCTCGCCGATAAGTGGGAAATCCCTGACCCCCTTACCTACGTTTTTCATCTGCATCCTGGCGTCAGATTTCATAACGGCACTGCGCTCACTTCGCGCGACGTGAAGTGGACGTTCGATTCCCTGCTGGCGGGGAAAATTCGCAGCACGAAGTCGGCAGCCTACCGACTGGTCGACCACATCGACGCGCCCGACGAACTGACGGTCGTTTTCCATCTGAAGCAGCCGTTCGCCACCCTGCTTTGGAATTTATCCGACGGCGCCATCGGAATCGTCCCCTACGGAACGCTGAGCGAGATGAGCGACCATCCGATCGGCTCAGGACCATTCCGCTTCGTCAGCGCCGAGCCTGACAAGGAAGTCGTTCTCGAACGCAACGACAACTACTGGGGCGAGAAAGCTCGGCTTGATCGCGTGCGCTTCGCCGTCGTACCCGATATGACCACACGCGCGCTAGAACTGCGCAAGGGCAGCGCCGACATCGCCATCAACTCGCTCACGCCCGATATGGTCGTGACCCTCGAGCGCGAGCCGCGCCTCGCCATCCTGCGCGGTCCCGGCACCGTACTGCAGTACATGGGATTCAACTATCGCGATCCGATTCTGAAAGACGTTCGCGTCCGTCAGGCGCTTGCTTATGCAATCGATCGCCGCCCCATGCTGGAGTATCTGTGGCGCGGATTTGCGCAACCCGCCGCCAGCATCTTGCCGCCGCAGAGTTGGGCGTACTCGGCCGACGTGCCCGTCTACAACTACGATCCCGAGCGCGCGCGACAGCTTTTGGACTCGGCCGGCTACCCTGCGACCGGCGGCGTCCGCTTTCATATGATGATGAAGACGTCCACCGACGAGAACACGCGTCTCATGGTCGCCGTCCTGCAGCAGCAATTGCGGCAGGTGCAGATTCAGCTCGACGTGCGCACCTACGAGTTCGGCACTTTCTTCGCCGACGTGAGCCGCGGAGCCTTCCAGTTCTATTCGTTACGCTGGATCGGCGGCAACGAAGATCCCGACATCTTCGAGTACGCTTTCCACTCGAGCAAGTTCACGCCCAACGGCGCCAACCGCAGCTTCTACTCCAATCCGAAAGTCGATGCGCTCATCGACCAGGCTCGGTCTGAACTCGATCAGGAAAAGCGCAAGCAGCTCTACGCGCAGCTTCAGCGGATTCTGGCGGAAGACCTGCCCTCAATCAATCTCTGGTATCTCGACAACGTGCTCGTCCACTCGCAGCGCGTCACCAACCTGTCGCTCAATCCGCCCGGCAACTACGATTTTTTGCGCACCGCCCAAATCGCGTCCAACTGAGTAACGCGACGCGCCGGAGCTCGACTTGGTGCGTGTTATCCTCGAAAGTTATCTCTGGGGCCATCATTGCGAATACTCTTCATCGGCGACATCTTTGGGCGGCCGGGCCGAACCATCGTTAAGGAAAAGCTGCCGGCGCTGGTAAAAGACCACTCCATCGACCTCATCATTGCGAACGGCGAAAACTCCGCCGCGGGATTCGGCATCACTCCGCAACTAGCCGAAGAACTCTTTGATCTCGGCATCGACGTCATCACTACTGGCAACCATGTCTGGGACAAACGCGAGATCGTCGATTTCTTCAAGATGGCCGACGGCAATGCGCACAGCCCGTCGCACCGATTGCTACGTCCGGCAAACTTCGCGCCCGATCTTCCCGGCCACGGCCTCTACGTGGGCCGCAAAGGCAAGGTCCCGTATGCCGTCATCAATCTGCAGGGGCGCGTGTTCATGGCATCAAACGAGGATCCGTTCCGGACCGCTGATCAACTCTTAAAAGAGGTCGAAGCCAAGATCATCTTTGTCGACATGCACGCCGAAGCGACGTCAGAAAAAATCTCGCTGGGCTGGTATCTCGACGGACGCGTCTCTGCCGTCGTAGGCACCCACACGCACGTTCCCACCGCCGACGAACGGGTGCTGCCCAATGGCACCGCCTACATCACCGACGTCGGCATGACCGGTCCCTTCGACGGCGTGATTGGCGTCAAGAAAGAACTCGTCGTCTCGAAGTTTCTCAACAACATGCCGGTTCGCTTTGAAGCCGCCTCCGGCGACGTGCGGCTCTGCGCCGTGGTGGTTGACGCCGACGACTCAAACGGCCACGCTCGCAGCATCGAAAGGCTGATGGTGACGTAGCAGCGGCATGGAAGAAACAACGCAGCTGCCTTCGAACAAGCCGGCCACGGCGAGCGACTGCTTTCGCTGGCGCGAGGCCGATGCCTATCTGTTCGACATCGACGGCACGCTGATGCTCTCGCCCGACCGCACGCATCGTTATGCGATTCACCGTGCGCTGCTGGACGTCTACGGCGTCGACACCACCATCGACGGGATTCCCTATCACGGCAAAACCGATCCAGGAATTCTGCGCGCGGCACTCGAGCGGCTCAACGTTCCCACAGCGACTATCGACTCCAAAATGGCTGCGGCGCTCGAAGTAGTACGCCGTGATGCGACCGAAAAAGCCGATCGGTTTCGCCCTAACGTTCTGCCGGGCATCCGCGACCTCGTGACCCTTCTGAAAGATTCCGGAAAGCTCCTCGGTATTTGCTCCGGCAACCTGGAAGCCGTGGCATGGCTGAAGCTAAAGGCCGCGGGCCTTGCCGATTATTTCGAGTTCGGCTGCTTCGCCGACGAGTGTGAATTGCGGGTCGACGTCTTCCGCAATGGAATGCAGGAGGTCGCAAAGCGTCTCGGCTCGGCAGCGAAGGTCTGCTTCATCGGAGACACGCCCGAAGACGTCCGCGCCGCGCAGGGCGCTGGCGGCCGCATCATCGCTGTTGGCACCGGCATTTTTAAGGTCGAGGACCTGGCCGCCCACAATCCCGACGCCGCCGTCATGACCTGCGCGGAACTATTAGCTGACTAGATCCCAAAGACCGAGTGGCGGGTGTTAGGTTTGGGGTTGGCGGGTGTTAGGTATTGGGCGTTAGGTATTCGGCGGAGGTGCACAGCTCGAACACACCATTCGAATCGAAGAACAGATCTGTGACGTAACCCAAGACCTGAGATCCAAGACCCAAGACCTGCCCCCACACCAAAGTGCTACTCCTGCAAGAATCCCAGTTTCGTTCGTTCTCTTCCCGGATACAATCGTGCCCATGCAGCGTTGGCGATCCCTGGTAGCGGTGTGCCTGGTGGCTTCCCTCACATGGGCAGCCGACCAGCCGCCGACTCCTCCACCAACCACTCTGTGCGCCAACGGAGTACCGGGCGCGCCCGCCTGCATCACCAGCCCACAAGCCCGCCAGGACGCGCACAAGGCCTTCGAGCACGGCATGAAGCTGCAGAAGCAGAACCGGCTCGAAGATGCCTTCCTTGAATTCGAAACCGCGGCCAACCTGGTTCCTCAGGATCTGCAGTACGCCACGCTCCGCGAGTTAGCTCGTCAGATGGTAGTCAGCGACCACCTCAAACGAGGCAACACCGCGCTGGCCGACGGCCGTGAGATCGAAGCCCTGGGCGAATTCCGCAACGCCCTGCATTTTGATCCGCACAACGATTTCGCGCAGGAACGCCTGAACGATGCTGTTCGGCGCACGACTCCGGCTAGCAGTCCGCGTCTGATCGACCAGTCCGACGAAATCCGCGTGATCCCGAAAGACCTGGCGCAGAGCTTCCATTACCGTGGCGATTCCCGCCAACTGCTGACGCAAGTGGCGAACGCCTACGGTGTCACGCTGACTATGGACGACTCCGTAGTCAGCCGCCAGGTGCGGTTCAACGTGGACGACGTCGGTTTCTATCAGGCCATGCAGCTGGCCGGAGCCGTCACGAAGACCTTCTGGGCCCCGCTACAGGAAAAGCAGATCATCGTCGCGGCCGATTCCGCGGAAAACCGGCGACTCTATGACCGCATGGGACTGCGCACCTTCTACGTTCCCGACGTCAGCACCCAGCAAGAGCTGCAGGACATCGTGAACGTGCTGCGCACGGTGTTTGAGATAAAGTTCGTCAGCTCAAACACGCAGAAAGGCACGATCACGGTGCGCGCCCCCGTCAACGTGCTCGATCCGGCCACCCGCTTCATGGAAGGCTTGGGATCCTCGCATCCCGAAGTCATGCTCGACGTGCACGTGTTCGAGATCAGCAAGACGCTCATGCACAGCTTCGGAATGCAGATCCCCAATCAATTTAACCTGTTCAACATTCCGATTGGCGCGCTGGGCCTGACGCTCGCCGGCGGCCAGAGCATTCAGGACGCAATCAACCAGCTCATCGCCAGCGGCGGCATTAACCAGGGCAATACTTCCGCGCTGGCCGGGCTGCTCGGTCAACTCCTGGGCGGCAACGCCGCTTCCATCCTCAGCCAACCCCTGGCCACGTTCGGTGGCGGCGTTACGCTATTCGGGGTTTCGCTGGGCACGCTGGGCGCGCAACTCTCGCGCAACGAAGGCCTTCTGCGGTCACTGGAGCATGTGACTGTGCGCGCGGCGCAGGGCAAGGATGCCACGGTTAACCTGGGCTCGCGTATCCCGATCATCAATGCAAGCTTTGCCCCCATCTTCAACACTTCTGCGATTTCGCAGGCCATCGGCAACGGCTCCTACATCGCGCCGATTCCCTCTTTCACCTACGAAGACATCGGCCTGAATCTCAAGGTCAAGCCGTCCGTGCATGGCGATTCGGATGTGAGCATGAATTTCGAAATAAAGGTGAGATCGCTGACGGGGGCCAGCACCAACGGAGTACCGGTGATCGGGAACCGCGAATACACGGGGAGCATCAACGTGAAAAACGAACAGGCAGCGGTCGTCGCAGGCGAAATCACCAGCACCGAGCAGCGTAGCCTCAGCGGCGTTCCAGGCATTGGGCAACTCCCAGTCCTCAGCCGCGCCGCCGCCGCCAACACAACGGAAAAAGATGAGAGCGAGATGTTGATCATCGTCACCCCGCACATCATCAGCATGGCCGAAGGCCAAAGCAGCTCAGAGATCTGGATGACCGGGGTAAAGTAAAAAGCAGGTGCTCACCTGATTGCGGAGACCACGGGCGTCCTAGTCCCGCAGACGACGGGCGGGGACGCCCGTCGCTCCATCGACGTCACTAATAACGATCAGCCCACGAATAGCGGTAAGAACACAAGTTTAGAGGCTGCGGAAGAACTCCGCTCGGGCCGGCCTTGGGAAGGGCACGAGTTCACTCGTGCCGCTAAATCCCTGAAAGTGTGTGCGCGCTTTAGCGCCTGCGGTGCGCTTTCTGTGTCTCTTTACCAGCACTTGGTGCCCCAGGTTCGCGTCCGCCCTTTGGACGCTAACCTGGGCTTAGCCCGGACTACTGCTTCCCTGCGAACTCCACCAACCCCTTCAACACTTCGGGAGGTACGCCCACCACGTTTCCGATGCGGCGCCCGTTCACGTACACCGTCGGCGTTCCCGTAACTCCAACCGACGTTCCCAGCGCGACCGACTTGTCCACACGGCTCTTGGTGTCCGGCTTGGCCGCGCACACTGCCACATCCGCGCCCTTCACGCCGGAAGCATCTGCGATCGCCGTCAGCTTCTCATCCGCGTTCGATTCCGTCAGATTCGTCTGCTGATCGAATGTCCCCTGCACAAACTTCCAGAACGCGTCGTTCGAGCTGCGTCCCACGCAATCGGCATAGTAGGCAGCCTTTGCGGCCCAGTTGTGCATGGGCAGGGGATAGTTCTGAAATACGAACCGGGCATTCGGCTCTTCCGCCAACAACTTCTCGATCACGGGCTGCGCGTCTTTGCAGTGCGGGCATTGCAGATCGCTGAACTCCACAATCGTCACCGCCGACTTCTCCGGACCGCGCCCCGGGCCGTTGATTCCCTTCAGCAGTGCTTCCTTGGCGGGCGCATACGGCTTAGCTCCGAAAGGCATGATCTCGCCCGTCAGCGCGTGCTTGCCATCCGGCGTGACGTACAACGTGGTCCCGCTCTGCCCCTGCGCGTTGGTCAGCGTGACGTTCACTTCTGCAAGGCCCTCGGCGATTGACGGCTTGATGGCGGTAATCTTCCACGTGACCGTCGAATCGTATCCAAACGTCTGCTGCAGAAATGCGTTGACGGTTTCCTCCGAGGGCAGGTTAGCTGCCTTCTCCTGGGCCAGCACAGCCGTTCCGGCAAGAAGAACCACGGCGACCAGTAGCGATCTACGATGCATGAGTTCCTTTCAAATGGGTTGAGATGCGAGCATCCCGCACACAGGATGCCGTCAGGCCTCCGACTTTGCGGCGATCGGAAAACGCCTGCCGTATCCAAAAGCCTTTTCAGAAATCTTGATGCCGGGCGCGGCCTGCTGCCGTTTGTATTCCGCGCGATCCACCATGCGCAGCACGCGGCGAACCAGGCCGAGGTCGAAGCCGCGATCTTTCGCTATCTGTTCCGCCGAATGCAACTCCTCCACGTAGTCTTCGAGAATCGCATCGAGCACATCGTAGGGTGGCAGGGTATCGCTGTCCTTCTGATCCGGACGCAACTCCGCCGATGGCGGCTTGTCCAAAGTGGCTTCGGGGATCACTGGGCGCAGCGAATTCACGTAGCGACTGATGCGGTACACCATAGTCTTGGGCACATCGGAAATCACCGCCAGGCCGCCCACCATGTCTCCGTACAAAGTGCAGTACCCCACGGCGATCTCGCTCTTGTTGCCCGTCGAGAGCACGATGGCGTTCAGCTTGTTCGACATCGCCATCAGCAACAAGCCACGAGAGCGCGCCTGGATGTTTTCTTCCGTGACGTCTTCGGGCAAGCCGCGAAAGACATTGTGCAGCGTAGTCTGCGCGCTCTTGCAAATGTCACCGATGGGCAACAATTCAAAACGTATGCCGAGATTCTTGGCCAACGCGCGCGCATCTTCAATCGATCCCGAAGAAGAATACGGTCCGGGCATGCCGACGCCAATCACGTTCTCCGCTCCGACCGCGTCGGCGGCGATGGCCGCCGTCAGCGCAGAGTCAATTCCTCCGCTCAGTCCAATAATCACTTTCCCGAAGCCGCATTTGCGAACGTAGTCGCGCGTTCCGAGCACCAGCGCCCAGTAGGCACTAGCATCGTCACCTTCGACTTGCTCGTGCATCTCGCCCTCGAGCGTGACCGAGTCGAAGTAGACGATGTCTTCCTCAAACGACTTCCCCTGCGCAATGACTTTTCCTTCGCGGTTTAGGACAAGGCTGGAACCGTCGAACAGGAGGCTGTCATTGCCGCCGACCTGATTGACCATCACGACTGGAACCTTGTCGGTGCGCGCGATGGTGGCCAGCATGTCGCGCCGCAATTCCCGCTTGCGCAGCCAGAAGGGCGAAGCCGAAATGTTCAGCACGAAATTCCCGCCCGCCTTGACCAGCGCATCCACCGGATCAAACCCGTACAGGCGCTTGTTCCAGAAATGCTTGTCGTTCCACGCGTCCTCGCAAATGGTAAGCGCCATGCGATTGCCGCAGAAATCGAACAACTCCTGGTGCCGCGACGGAGCAAAGTTCCGCATTTCATCAAAGACGTCGTAGGTGGGCAACAGCATTTTTGACTGGAGGAAGGCCTGCCTGCCGTCCTGCAGAAGAACGGCGGAATTCATCACGGACTTGCCGGTCTCCGCCAGCGCCGGCGTGACCAGACCGCAAATCACGCTGATGCCCTGGGTTTCGGCGGCGATCCGCTCAACCGACTCGCGGTTTTTCGCGACGAACGTCGGCCGCTCCACCAGGTCGCGCGGCGGGTAGCCGCACACCGCTAGCTCCGGAAACAGAATCAGACCGGCGCCCGCCGCTTTCGCGCGGCGCGCAAAGTCGATCATCTTGTTCGCGTTTCCGGAGAAGTCCCCAACCGTGGGATTGATCTGGCCCAGGGCGATCTTCACCCTTCCAGTCTAAAGCCGCGTGCCGGAAGTAGCCAAGTTTTGGGACAGGTACGGGCGGAAGTTCGGCGGCGACGTCGTGCCCGGGTCGGGCACGTTCTGCGGACGATTATCGCGCGGTGCAGTCCCTTGCCTCGACGTTCCTGGCAGGCTGTCGTCGGTCTCTTCGCCCGCGCGGCGCAGGGTCGGCGCGTTCGGCGGCTTGCCGGAGTCTTCGTCCTTGGCAATTTTGGTAACAGGCTCGAGGTTGATTTCTTTATCGACCTTCACGAGCTTCGTGCCGTCGACCTTCATGGTCTCAAGCTTCACCACTTCGTCGCCCACGAAGCGGACGAACTCCACGTCCTGCGGTGGCTCGCCATAAATCCATTCTTCGTATTCGACGTCCTCTTCGTGCTCGCGAACTTTCTTTGGCGGACGCCCTTTCGAATACGTCACCATCTCGCGATTCATTCCGACCAGCACCTTGTGATTCTCAATTGCTTCCTTGGCCTTGGGAGGAATCGTCTCGAGATAGGCTTCTTCGGTAGATTTCGAATCGAAATCAAGAACGGGGCGCAGCACCTTCTTGAAATCCTGTCCGGTCATTTCTGGAATGTAGGGATCAAAATAGACATCCACAAACGACCCGCGCGCGTTCGCATTCGAATCCGACGGAGCCACCGGTGTCTCGCCTCCCGCGCCGCCCACGCTGATGCGCTGATACCACTTCGTCTTCTTCACGGGTCCGCCGTTGATCTCCACGTGGATCATGTTGTCTTTGAAGATCACGTTCGTGATGCGTACGGCATCCCCGTTCTTGGCCGCCGGGCCCCACATGGCTACCTTCTGCGCCAGCTCTGCTCCGCTGGGTGTCACCACTCCGTTCCGCAGCTTTAACCCGTCCTTGCCCATCGGGAAGGGCGCGCGCACATAGACCAGTTCAGCATTTACCAGCCGAACCAGGTCCATACGCGTCTGTTTTGAAATCCGGGGAGGCTTTCCGTTCTGCGACTTTGCGGCGGGCTCCTGGCCGTCAGCGACGGCCACCGCAACAAGCGCGAAAAAAGTGAGCAACAAGGCTGGCAGGCGACGGTACTTCATGGAACACCCCAAAAGCCAATCTGTCGCCTATTATAGACCGCCTTTGCAACACCGATACCCGGCAAAACGCGTAGGAAGGGCCGGAAATCAGGCGCTGGGCTCTCGGCTTTGGGCTTTAAGAACCTCGTGCATCTCGGGTGGAACAGGCGGCCAAGAACCAAGAGCCCAGTGCCAAAAGCCTGCTTTCCCTACCCCACCATCCGCAACCCGTCCCGCGCCACCTGCAGCGGCAACACCCGGCCGCCGGTATCTCCGATCGCCGTGGCGACCCGGCTGGCCGCGCCTTTCTCCACCAGAAAAATAACGCAACCTCCGCCGCCGGCTCCGCAGACCTTGGCGGCTTTCCCGCCGTTCTTTCCCGCCACCGCGATCAGCTTGTCGATCAGCGGCGTGGTGATTCCCGGCGCGTTCGTTCGCCGCAGCTTCCACTCCTCGCGCAGCAGGCGTGCCACTTCGTCCCAATCCGCGCGCGACAGTCCCTGGTACATCTGGCGCGCGATCTCGGCGATCCGCTCGAAGTTCCGAAAGACGCGCTTGTCGCCGTTGATGTGCGCCTTGAACACTTCCCAGTTATTGATTCCGGATTGCCGCGGCGCTCCGGTGTAGGCCAGCACGAACCGCGACTCGATTTCCTCCGGCGCCACCGGCACCGACTCGCGATGAATTCCATCGGCATTCAGATGGATCGCGCTCACGCCTCCGTAAAGCGCCGGGTAGTAATCCTGGCATCCGGTGGGCACGTTGATGACCTGCGCTTCGATGTTTTGCGCGATCACGCGGATCTGCTCCGCCGTCAGGTGACGATCGGTAAAGCGTGCCAGCGCCGCGGACGTCGCCACCATCAGCGCCGACGACCCTGAAATTCCTGCGCCGGCCGGCGACTCCGAATCGGTCTCCATCAGCAGGCCTTCCTTGGGCGCGAAGAACTGCAGCAACCGCGCGGCCAGCGGCAGCCGAAACCGGTTGGCCCGCCGCAGCGCGTCGAAGCTCGCGAAGATTTCTTCTTTCTTGGTGTCGAGCGACCGCAGATGAATGCGTCTTCCCTTCATCCGCGTGATCCGACAGGTCGTGAGGATATTCACGGCGAAGTTCAGAGTCAGAGCGCCGGGGTGAAACAAGTAGAGTGGCCACAAGTCGATGGTGCCGCCGGCTAGATCAGCGCGGCACGGAGCCTGTGCCATGATGGTCGGTGGTCGTGACGAAGTCCGAGACGCTTCCATGTCAGAGGTTGTACCACGCCGCACTATGCGCCTCGCCGGTTTCGAGTAACCAGGTTACTGTGGGTACCATCTCAATAACATCGAGTGCGTGCATGCTCAACTAAATCGTGAGGAGAGCCATCGCAAGAACCTTGCGCAAAACACTTTTTCGCGGACCAGCATGCGATCTTCCGTTGACAACACCCCACATTTGTCGGATATTCGCGAAAGAGAGTTTCTGACGGCAGTTTTCCAAAATGATTCCACATTCCACTCTGGCCGTTCGCTAGGAGTTTGCGCATGGCAGATTCATGGGTTAGGCCTACCTCCCCAGGTCCCCCGGATTCTGGAGTTCCCTCTCGGCCTGAAAACGATTCAAAGGTTGCATTGGAACGAACCCAGGGACCCGACGACTACTTGCTCATCGACCGTCTACGCGAAGACGCGGCGTCAGGACGGATGGACCTGAGCAGTATTCTGTCCGAAGCTACCCACGCAGCGCGCTATTTTACGGACGCAACCGGAGCCGCCCTCGCTCTGTGGAGCCAGGGCGTGGTGATTTGCCGCGCCCGTTCGGGCGACACCGCGCCTCCGCTCGGCGCCAAGCTCGATGTCGATGCCGGCATCTCGGGCGAGTGTCTGCGCAGCGGCCGCTCCCAGCGCTGCAACGATTCCCTCACCGATCCGCGAGTGAATGCAGAAGTGTGCAAGGAAATGGATATCCGCTCGCTGGCGGCCGTGCCTTTGCGTGGCGCGCAGGGAGTCATCGGCATTCTGGAAGTTTTTTCCGACAAGCCAAATGCTTTTTCCGATGCGCACATCACGCTGCTGAAAACGCTCGCCAAGATCGCGGCCACCGGACGCGAGCAATCTGGAACACCGGCAAGCCGGCCCTTCGAAACCGCACCCGAACCGGTAGAACGGAAGCCGCTCGCTTCCCTGGCGCAATCCAACAGACGCGACTGGCTTACGTTTTTGCCTGCCCGCATGCGAGGCGAAGAAGGCCAGCCCTATCGCCTGGCCGCGGCCGCCGCGCTACTGCTGCTGCTCGCCGTCGCCGGGTGGGCCATCAGCCGCTCGCGTAGCACGCGCTCCGGTCAACCTGTGCATGCAGCCTCGACGCAGAGCTTGCCTGCAGTCATAGCAGCGAGTGCTTCAACGCCAGGTGCGTCGAAAACGGATTCCACTACCTCGGGCAACGCCGCGAAGAACCCGAGCACGATCAATCTCACACTCGCGCCCAAAACCAGCCACGACGTCGTGGCAAACGATCTTGTGCAGCGCGCCTCGCGCTCAACCGTGACCGAGCGGGGCTCAGATCCTGCTAAGAACGCGATAGAACCGATCGCGAAAGAGTCACGTCAGCCCACGACCGTCGCCGAAGCCGACCTCGCCGCTCCCGATCCAGCCGAGGCCCTCAAGAACAGCACCGCGCCCGTCCCACAGGCGGTAGCGAATCCAACGCCAATCTTCCCCTTAGTTGCGGTCCCGGTTTCTCAGGGAGTAACGGGCGGACGTCTCACGCACAAAGTGGATCCCACCTATCCCATAGAAGCACGCAATCAGCACATTGAGGGCGCTGTCAAACTCGAGGCTTTAGTGGGAGAGGACGGGAACGTGCACGAAGTGACGGTCACGAGCGGTCCGCCGCTGCTTGCCAAGGCAGCCGCGCTGGCCGTGAAGCAGTGGCACTACCAGCCGTTCCAACTCAATGGAAGACCGGTATCCATGCACAACCAGATTACGATCCAGTTCAAGTTGCCGTAGAGAGACCGGCCATCAGGAAAGGTTCAACACCTGGCGGACCGTGCCGCGCGACTTCTGGATCTTTTCCTGCAACAGCGTGATGGCGTAAATCAGCTGCTCGGGCCGCGGCGGGCAGCCGGGCACATAGACGTCGACTGGGATCACCTGATTGACGCTTTGCACCAGCGCGTAATTGTTGAACACGCCGCCCGACGTCGCGCACGCTCCCATCGAAATCACCCACTTCGGCTCCGGCATCTGCTCCCAGAGCTGCCGGATGACGGGCGCCATCTTGTTCGAGACGCGCCCCGCAATGATGATCAGATCTGATTGACGCGGCGAAGGCCGGAACACTTCCGCGCCAAAGCGGGCGATGTCAAAACGCGACGCGCCCATGGACATCATCTCAATCGCGCAGCAGGCCAGCCCGAACGTCATCGGCCAGATGGAATTCTTGCGCATCCAGTTGACCGCAGAATCCAACGTGGTCAGAACGACACCCTCCGGCGTGGGATTGCCGTAGGTCAGGTCTTTGACGACCCGCTTGCCATCTTCAAGGGTGACGTAAGGCCCGAAATTCAACTCGCCGCTCATGCAGGTATTTTACCAAACAACGCGGGAAGGGCTCTTACACTCGCAGCCGTAAGCTTAGCAGTTGTAGCGCCGGCGTCTCGCCGGCAGTCGCGAGGGCGTCCCGCCCTCGCAAAGTTCACTCAAACGCATCACGGCACCAGCACAACCTTCCCAAACATCTTGCTCTCCCCCAGATATTCGTGCGCCGCGCGCACTTCGCTCAGCGGGAACATTCGATCCACCACCGGTTTCAATTTCCCGCTGAAAATTAACCGCAGCACTTCGTGCAGTTCCCCCATCGTCCCCATATACGATCCGAGCAGCGCAAGGTGACGCGCAAACAGAAACCGCAGATCGAAGCTCGCTTCCGGCCCGGAGGTCGCCCCGCATGTCACCAGTGTCCCTCCCGGCCGCAGCGCTTTCATACTCTCATTCCAGGTAGCCGCGCCCACGTGCTCCACGACGATATCCACCCCGACGCGCCCGGTGAACTTGCGCGCCTCATCGCCAATTTTCTGCTGGTAGTGATTCACCACGTAGTCAGCCCCGAGCTTTTTCGCCAGCTCCGCCTTGCGATCATCCCCCGCAGTCGCAATCACGGTGGCCTGATAAAGCTTGGCCAACTGGATCGCCGCAATCCCGACGCCAGAATTCGCGCCCAGCACCAGCACGGTTTGCCCCGGCCGGATCGCCGCCCTGCCCGTCAGCATGTGAAACGCAGTGAGGAACACCAGCGGCACGCTCGCCGCATCCGTGAAACTCATGCTGTCGGGAATCGGAATCACATTCACTGCCGGAACAGCGATCAGTTCGCAGTTGCCGCCGTCAACACCATTGCCCAGCACCGTGAACTCTGGGCACAGATTCTGTCGTCCCGAAACGCATTGCTCACATCGATTGCAGAAGTGCATAGGCGCCAGCAACACGCGCTGGCCAGGCTGGAAACCCGTGATGTATTCCCCGACCTCGACAATTTCTCCAGCGACGTCGCTTCCCAAAATGTGTGGCAACTTCACGCCCGGAAGCTTCTGGCGTACCCACAGATCCAGGTGATTCAGCGCGCACGCTCTAACCCTGACCAGCACCTGGTCCTTGCGCAGCTTAGGGTCGGGAACGTCCTCGTAACGAAGTACTTCGGGACCGCCGAATTCGTGAATGACCGCCGCCTTCATGAAATTCTCCAGAAGCAATTTGCAAATCGGAACCTAAGAACCTAGCACACTCGCACCAGCGCCGGTTCCGGCCGGCCAACGTCGTGTTTGACTTGCCCTCGCGCAAGCCGAATAATCATCCAGGCATGGACATTTACGAGGAGATTGTTAAGCTCCGCCAGTCTGGCCGGCACGGCGCGGTCGCTACCATCGTCAACGTGCGCGGCTCGATTCCGTCATTTGAAACCGCCAAGATGTTAGTGCGCGATGACGGCTCGATCTTCGGAACCATCGGCGGCGGCTGCGTCGAGGCCGACGTATGGCGCGCAGCCCGCGAGGTCATGGAAGCCGAAAAGCCTCGCACTCTCACTTTCGATCTCAACCAGAATCCCAAGTACGACACCGGCTTGGTATGCGGCGGAACGCTCGACGTATTCATCGAACCGATCCTGCCTCCAGCATTACTTTATGTTTTCGGCGCAGGCCACGTATCCACAGCACTTTACAAGACAGCTATGGCTGCCGGCTTCGACATCACCGTCATCGATGACCGCGAATCTTATGCCAACCGCGAGCGCTTCCCGCAGGCCCGCGAGGTAATCGCTGAAGACTTCGAGCATGCGATGTCTCACCTCAATCCGAGGGAGGCCGCCTACATCGTCATCGTTACCCGCGGCCATCGCGACGACATGCGCGTGCTGCGCTGGGCCGTCCAGACTCCGGCCCGGTACATCGGCATGATCGGATCGAAGCGCAAGACCATCACCATTTTCCGCGAGCTTCAGAAAGAAGGCTTGCGCCCCGAACTCTTCGATCGCGTGCATGCTCCCATCGGACTCGATATCGGCGCGGTTACGCCGGAAGAAATCGCCGTCTCGATCACAGCCGAGTTGATCGCCGTCCGCCGGAAATCCGAACGCGAGCTTCCCCACATGAGCTGGTTCCATCGCCCCGGCCGCACCACCGCTGATGCCGAGAACGTGGTTCCCGCCCACCGCGACGACAAGCCCAATAGTTAGCGCCTTCACTGACTTCCCTACTTCTTTCTGCTATCTTCGCGTCATGAGCCGGGCTCCCAGTCTGTGCGGCGTGATTCTGGCGGCGGGCGAGTCCACACGCATGGGCACCGACAAAGCTCTGCTTTCCTGGCCCCCGGTTCCCTCCGGCCAGCCCCCGCGCGGAACATTCCTTTCAGCAGCGATTGAGTCCCTGGGAGCCGTCAGCGAGATGGTGATCGTGGTGGGCGGCAAGAATGCGTCGCGAATCGCGCCCTTCGTGTACGCCGCAGGAGCGTCGCTGGCGGAGAATCAAGAGCCCGAGCGTGGCCAATTCAGTTCCCTGCAGATCGGCTTGCACGAAGTTCTCAACCACGGGCGCGATGCGGCGATGGTTACTCTTGTCGACCGGCCTCCCGTAGGTCCGAAAACGATCGCGCACCTGTGCCAGGCCTTCTCCTCGGCGCTCGAGTCTTCGAAGTGGGCGGTGATCCCCGAAACGCACGGCCGGCACGGACACCCCATCATTCTGGGCCGCGAAATGATGGAGGTGTTTCTGAAGGCGCCCGCCACCGCGACCGCCCGCGACCTCGAGCACCAGTATGTCGAGCACATCGAATACGTGCCGGTCGAGGATCCAGCCATCGCCATCAACGTCAATACTCCGGAAGAATATGCCGCGCTGAACGCCAGCACGCCGTTTGTCTTCGGACTCTGACGGCATCCGTTACAATTCATGTCTCGCGCAATGAGCCCGCCCGGGACCGTTCGCGCGAAAAATCCCCGAAGAGAGAATCCTTGACCGCAACTCCAGTGACGGACCGCTCGCAGGCCTTTGTCGAGTCCATCTTGCGTCTTGAACCCCGCGTCGCTGCCTTTGACTGCGACGGCACGCTTTGGAGCGGCGACGGCGGCGAGCGCTTCTTCGCCTGGGAGCTGGAAGAAAAACTCGTGCCGGATGACGTAGCCCGCGCCATGACCGCTCGCTACGCCGAGTACAAGGCCGGCAAAGTTCCAGAAGAAGTGATGTGCGGCGAAATGGTTACCATGCACCGCGGCATGATCGAAGCCGACGTGCAGCGCGCGGCTACGAGATTCTTTGATCTTTATTTCGTAGAACAGATTTTCCCGGAGATGCGGTTTCTGGTCCGGCAACTCATGGCGCAGGGCTGCGACGTGTGGGCCGTCTCGTCAACCAACGACTGGGTCATCCGCGCTGGTGTGCGGCACTTTGGCATCCCGCGGGACCACGTACTCGCGGCTTCCGTCGAAATCGAAAACATGCGGATTACAGATCGCATGGTCCGGATTCCCAGCGGCCCGGGCAAGCCGCAAGCGATTCTCGACGTAGTCAAGAAGAAGCCGGACGCCGCCTTCGGAAACTCCCGTTGGGACGTCGATATGCTCAAACTGTCCAATCACCCTTACGCGATTAACCCGAATCCTGACCTCGAAAAGTTGGCCGAGGAGCGCGGCTGGGGCCTGTACTTCCCGACCACCGTTCGAAAATAGCTACGAAAGTCATCAATCTTCACGGCAGTTGTAATGAAATTGTAAGAATCACTTGCCCTTCCGGTGTGGTTACTTGACCCTCCCAAGAGACTGACATATCTTCCCCCAAGCACGTCGCAATCTCCCGCCACTTCGAACCTGGGGAAACACGAGGGACGGATTCATGGCCACATGGAACAGTTGGGGTGAGGACGGGCCGTATTGGTGGGTGGTGATCTGCAAGAACCAGAAATTCCATCGCCATCAGAACATGTTCAGCGGACACAAGATTCCCTTGGGCGAGACCGACGCGTTCGCTCCCCCTCCGGAACTGGACTTTAACCTCACCATCCGCTGTGACGAGTGCGGCGAAGAAAACACCTACGATCCCGCGGACTTGCTCCGCTTTCAGATGGGTTTACAGCCGAACTTCAAGCCGCATCCGCTGTTCGCATAAGGAACTTTAAAGGCCCGGTTTCGACCTCACACCTTCCTCGTCAATTCCACCTTTAGCAACGCGTGCAGCGCGTCCATCGCCAGGTAAGCCGCGTGTCCCGACGCCTCCGGCAGGCCGCCCACCTTCTTCAACACTTCTTCGCGCTGCACTTGCAGCGCCTCTGTCACCAGAATTCCGGAAATAATTTCCGTCAGTGCCGACGCGCACGCCATCGCCGCAACGCAACCCTTCGCGCGAAAGCGAATTTCTTCGATGCGTAAATTAGTTATTTTTGCAGTAAGTTCCAGCACATCGCCACAGGCGGGATTTTCGATTTCCACCCGCACATCGGCATCCGGAACCACGCCGGGATTGCGGGGATTCTGAAAGTGGTCGAGCACCTGAGGGGAGTACATTTCGTTCACATTGTAACCAGCCGTCGGATGCAAAGTCCCGCGCCCGCCTCGCCACCCCTCTCTCGACCGTTTAAGATCAGGCATTGTGACCCTGCTTCACACACCCCGCCGGATCGTCAGCCTGCAACCCAGCGCCACAGTCATCCTGCAAGCGATCGGCCAACTGGATCGCGTGGTCGCATGCACCCGCTATTGCGTGGACGTCTGCCCGGAGGCCGCCTCGGGACGCATCATCGTCGATGATTCCTGGAGCGCCGACGCTGAGCAGATCCGGGCGGCGAAGCCCGACCTCGTTATCGCCGCCGTTCCCTACCGTGAATCATCCGTCACCGAAATCCTGAAGACGGGCGCGCGTTTCCTCGGCTTCGCTCCAAAATCTTTAGCCGACATTTACACCGATATCGCCTGCATCGCCGGCATTGTCGGGGTGCCCGATCGCGGACAGCAGGTCTGCGATCAGATGGCCGCCACGATTGATGAGGTTCGCAGGCAGACGTCCGCACTCCCCCGCCTGCGGGTATTTTGCGAAGAGTGGGGCAAGCCCCTGATCGCCTCGCAAGCTTGGGTATCTGAGCTGGTCGGGACCGCGGGTGGCGAGTTCATCGGCGCGCCCGGCAAGCAGACGTCGGCGGAATCTGTCTTCGAAGCCAAGCCCGACGTGATCGTGGCCGCCTGGTGCGGTGCGGGCGATCGCGTCCCGCTCGAAAAAATAGTTCGCGACCGCGGGTGGACAGATCTCGCCGCAGTCCGAAACCGACGCGTCTACTGCCTGCGCGACGAATTACTCAACACACCCGCACCCACACTCATCCACGGATTGCGCGCGCTGGCAGCCGCCATTCATCCTGAAGCCTTTCCGCAAGTGAACGGATTGCGAGCCATTGCCGACGTATCGCGCGAGACACGATCTCCGGCAAAGCAGTAGTTTAAGATTACCGTCATGCCCTCTCCAACCATTGATACCGTACGCGACGAAGTTGCGCGTCTGGCGACCAACGCGAAATCCGCGCATGAACTCATGACAAAGATGGTCGCCCTGCTCCACGAGCAGATGCTCAAGTACAACTGGGTCGGCTTTTACATGCTCGATGAAGCCGCGCACCCGCCGGTGCTCGTGCTCGGACCGTTTCAAGGTGCCATGACGCCGCACACGCGCATTCCTCTCCATCAGGGCATTTGCGGAGCCGCCGCTTCCACTGGCAAGACTGTGATCGTCGACGACGTCGCGAAAGATCCGCGCTACCTGGCCTGCTCGCTCGAGACCAAATCTGAAATCGTGGCGCCCGTTTTTAGGAAAGGCAAAGTCGCCGGCGAACTCGACATCGACAGCCACTTCCCGGCGGCCTTCTCGGGGCAAGATCGTGAGTTCGTCGAGTATTGTGCGGCCCTGGTTGGTAAGAAACTCGAAAGCTCCCCCGCATGAGAGTTGAAAAAGGTAAAGTGCGCGCGCCCGAAATTGGGCGCCTGTGGTTTAATTCGCCTCCTCTGAGTTTTCGCCAGCTACGCGGCCGCGTCGTGCTGGTCGACTTCTGGGACTACACCTGCGTCAACTGCATCCGCACTCTGCCCTACGTTCAGGCATGGCACGAGCGCTACGTGGGCAAGGGACTCACGGTGATCGGCGTCCACACCCCCGAGTTCACGTTTGCGCAATACGAGTCGAACGTGGAACGCGGTGTCCGCGAATTCGGACTTACTTATCCCATCGTGGTCGACAACGATCGCGAAATCTGGAAAGCCTTCGCCAACCGATACTGGCCGACGAAGTATCTCCTCGATAAGGATGGCTACCTGCGCTGCGCCCACTTCGGCGAAGGTGCCTATCGCGAAACGGAAGAGGTCATCCGCGAGTTGCTGCTCGAGGCGAACTCCACCCTCGCCTTCCCTCCATTGATGGAACCAGTCCGCGCCGAAGATCGCGAAGGCGCGGTCTGCTTCCGCCCCAGCGCCGAGCTTTACCTCGGGCATGCGCGCGGACGCATCGGCAATGACGGTGGCTTCAAGGAAGACTCCGTCGCCGAGTACAGCCTCCCGGAAGACTTGCAGGAAAACGCCTTCTATCTAGGCGGCCGCTGGGCCGCAACGGCAGAATATGTTGAAGCAGCCGAGGATGGCGTACACACGATCAAGCTACGCTACGAGGCCGGCGGAGTAAATCTCGTGATGGCCGCGCCTCGCGGGGGCGTCTGCGAGGTCGTCATCCTGCAGGACGGCAAGCCCCTCGATCGCTCTCAGAAAACTCCTGACACCCGTTTTCGCACAGGCAGCGGGGGCGAAGAAAGTTACATCGCCGTCCAGCAGGCGCGCATGTACTCCCTGGTCAGTGACCACAGCTTCGGGCAGCACGTTCTGGAAATACGCTGTCCCGCGGGATTGGCCGCCTTCGCATTCACCTTCACTAGTTGTATCGATCCCAACGGAGTCGCAGCCGCGACCGTCGAGTCCTCCCGATGATGAAACGCGTAGTCGCGGCCCTGATCGTCCACGACGGTAAAATCCTGGTCTGCCAGAGGACGCGCCATCAGACCATGCCGCTCAAGTGGGAATTTCCGGGAGGAAAAATCGAAGAAGCCGAACAGCCTCGCGCCGCCTTGGAACGCGAACTGGAAGAAGAACTCGGAATTCGAGCGACGATTGGTGAAGAGGCAGTCCGCATTCACCACACCTACAAAAGCGGCAACTCTGTCGAGTTAGGCTTCTTCGTAGTCCGCGAATACCAAGGCCAACTGGAAAACCGAATCTTCCGCGACATGCAGTGGGCCAACCCCGAAGACCTTCCCACCCTCGACTTCCTCGAAGCCGACCTGAAACTGGTAGCCGACCTGGCCAACGGAAAGATCAAACTCTGAAACGTATTAGAAATATTTGGCCCTCTTCCCCAGCCACCTTCCAACTCTGTCATCCTGAGCGGAGTGAGGCGCCAGCCGAACGCAGTCGAAGGACCCCCTGCACCACCGGCAGCACCACAAACGCCAACACTTTTCCACCACAGGTAAAAGAAAAAGCGCGGCAAAAAGCCGCGCTCCCTCGAACAAGTAGCACTAGAATCTAATTCTGCGACCCATCCCGCTTCAGCACCGGATGATCGTCATCGCTGTCCCCACTATCTGCTGGCGCCGAAGCACGCCGCAACTCCGGAGAGCTGTCCTTCTTGTCATCCAGCTTCCGGCGGTTCTCCAGCTTCGCCAGCCGGCTCTTCACTTCCTGAAACTCCGAAGTATCGACCTTGTAACTCGGCCGCGCCGGCAGCAGTTTCTCAATTTCTTCCTGCGACTTCTCAATGCGGTCGGGCGTCGGCGGATGCGACTCAAACGCTTTCGACAGCGCTCCCGGCTTCTTCTTCTCCTGTGCCTGAATCTTCTCGAAGAATGCTGTAAATGCCTGCGGGTCGTACCCGCTCTTGTACATGTACTCCACACCCAGGTAGTCAGCTTCCGCCTCGAAGCCGCGGCTGAACTTCAGCATCGCGGTCGGCAACGCGAGTCCGGCAGCTTCCTGCACCGCCAGGCCCCCCAGGCCGCCAGTCGTGAAGATCAGCGGGATCGATGCCAGTTGCGCCAGCGTTCCGCGCGTATTCTGCCGCGCGATGTGGCAGGCGGCCACGTGCGCAATCTCGTGCGCCATCACGCCCGCCAGTTCGGCTTCATTGTCGGCCGCCAGAATCAGGCCGCTATTCACGTAGAAGAACCCGCCCGGCAAAGCGAACGCATTGATCACGTCCGCATCCACCACCTTGATGGTGAACGGAACCTTCGAATCCGAGTTGCGAACCAGGTTCTGACCGACGCGGTTCACGTACTCGGTAATGACCGGATCCTTAATCAGCTTGGAACTGTTATCTACCTGGTCAGCATACTGGCGGCCCATGTTGATCTGGCCTTCCACGCTGTACCAGTTTCCGATACCGCGTCCACAACCCACATTGCGATTGCCAATCGCGTCCAGATCGTTGATGCCGCCATTGTGCTTCAGGTTTTTTGGGTCCGGCGCTGGCGGATCGTCCCCAGGGGCGGCCATCGCCATGCTGCCGAAAGCCAATACGATTGCCAGCCCAGTTCCTATCAATCTTTTCATGGGAGTCTCCCTGACGGACACAATACCGCCTTCTATTAGACGCGGCGGGAATGAAGAAGGTTTCCCCTTCACCACATTGCTTTCCATCAGTTTACGCTGGTTTTACGACCGATATCCAGCAATGACAAAACGCCGCCGGAACCATGCAGGCTTTGCCACATCAGGGCGAAAGTCAGGCCAATGACCAGAATGGTCGTCCCCCAGGCGATTACGTTGAAGAGCCCGGAATTCACATATTCGCCCATCAGTTCCTTCTTGTTGATCAACAAAAGCATAAAGATCAGCACGAACGGCAGGACCACGCCATTCACCACCTGCGACAGGATCGTGATCTTCACCAGGGGCAGGTTGGGCACCAGAATCACGGCTCCCCCGGCCACGATCAGTATCGTGTAGAGCCAGTAGAAGACCGGGGCCTCGCTGAACTTCCTTCCCACGCCGGACTCAAAGCCCAGGCCTTCACAAACTGTATAGGCTGTGGAGAGCGGCAGAATCGACGCGGCAAAAATCGAGGCGTTGAACAAGCCGGCCGCGAACAGTATGTAAGCGTAGTCACCGGCCAGCGGCCGCAAAGCCTGCGCCGCGTCTTTCGCGTCCTGCACATTCCGATAACCGTGCGCGTACAGTGTCGCCGCGCACGCAACGATGATGAACCAGGCCACCACATCGGTGAAAATGCAGCCCGCGATCACGTCGATTTTCGATGCCTTGTACTGACGCCGGGTCACGCCCTTCTCGACCACCGACGACTGGAGGTAAAACTGCATCCAGGGCGCGATCGTCGTTCCGACCAGGCCGATGACCATGTACACATAACCCTGCTGCAGCCACGCCGCCCTCGGCGGAGGCTTGACGGTCGCCAGCAGCGCATCCCCCCATGCGGGTTTTGCCAGGAATCCAGCCACAATGTAGGTGATGTAGAAAAACGAAGCCGTCAGGAAGACTTTCTCGACCGTCTTGTACTGTCCCTTCACGACGATCAGCCAGACAATCACGCAGCTGATCGGTACGGTGATGTACTTAGACAGGCCGAACAGCTCCAGGCTTCCCGCAATGCCCGCAAATTCCGCGATTACGTTCCCGAAGTTGGTGATCAAAATTCCAATCATCATCAGGAACGTGATGCGCAGCCCGAATTCCTCGCGAATCAGGTCGCTGAGGCCCTTGCCGGTCACGGCGCCCATCCGGGCCGTCATTTCCTGGACCACGATCAGGGCCAGGGTGATGGGGATCATCGTCCAGAGGAGTGTGTGTCCAAACTGAGCGCCCGCAGACGAGTACGTCCAGATGCCGCCGGCATCATTATCGACGTTCGCGGTGATAAACCCCGGACCGACTACTGCAAGGAACAGCAGGATCTGGGTCTTCCAGCGTCTCAGGAACTTCATGGGCACATTTCACAAACATAGAAGGAAGCAACGACCAGACAGAATAAACGTGGACCATCAATTCTGGATAGATCGAAATCAATTTTTGTTTGAGGAACAAAGAAGATTGAGTTCTGGCAAAACCTCGCCATCTTTGTCTGCGCCTTTGAACGGGAATGGGAAAGCCCTCGAAGTACCACCGTAGCGCCGGCGTCTCGCCGGCAGTCGCGAGGGCATCTTGCCCTCGCAGCCACATCGCGCGCCATCAAGCCGTAGAGCACAGCAAGCCGCCAACACATCAAGCCCCGGACACATCAAGCCGCGGACACGCCAAGCCGCGGAGCGGTGACATTCAATAGCCCAGCGCGTAAGCGCTGGGAAAATCGATGAGACAAAACGCGAGCCCCGGAGCGGCGGCATCTCGGCGATGCGGGCGGGAGCCCGCGAGCCTACAACTTCTCGCGCAACAAACTGATCACATCATCCGACGTAATCACGCCCGTCAACTTCTTCTGATCATCCACCACCGGCAACGTCAACAAATTGTACTTATCGAACAACTCCGTCACTTCCTGATCCGACGCATTCTCATGACACGAAATCAGCGGCTCCTGCGTCAACGACAGCAGCGGCGTAGTGGGGGCCGCCAAGACCAATTTCGATAACGGCACCATCCCCGACAACGTATGCCGCGAATCGACCAGGAAAATCGTGCTCACCGTCTCCACCCCGCCTTCATAATGCCGCAAAGCTTCCACGGCATCGTGCGCGCTGGCATTCACGGGAACGGAGATGAACTCGGTGGTCATCCGCCCGGCGGCCGAATCGTGCTTGAACTCCAGCAGGCCGGAAACTTCCTCCGCCTCCTCCTCCCCCATTTCCTCCAGAATGCGTTCGGTCTTTTCCTCCGGCAGGTCACCCAACAGGTCGGCGGCAGCGTCCGGCTGCATTTCTTCAACAATGCCGGCTGCGCGATCCGAGTCGAGCGACTCGAGAATCGCCTTCTGGACCCTGGGTTCAACTTCTTCCAGCGCACCGGCCGCGACTTCCTCATCCAGAGTCTCAAATACCGCTTCGCGCTCGTCCGGGGCCAGATTTTCCACGATATCTGCAATATCGGCAGGATGGAGCTTGGCCAAGCGGTCGTGGGAAATCTTTAGTTTCACCCGCCGCGCTGGATCGGTCTCGATCAGGTCCACGAAATCCCAGGGAATGCTGCGCGGCGGAATTTGACTCAAAAGCAAATGAAGAGCGCCCAGAGGCACCACTCCCTTCAGCAGACGCCGCACGGCTCCCCGCGCGCCCACATCCACCGACGAAACTTTCAGAACGGCGCGCGCCCCCATCGATTCCTGCTGCAGATCGACATCATTAACACGCACCACCTTCCGTCCATGCACGTCGATTACCTGCTGATCCAGCAGATCGCGCTCCAAGAGGAACAGTCCCTCTGTCCCGTTGACCACGCCCCAGTCCGCCGAGTTCGTCGATGCCCGCACTCCGCCGTTGATCGTGGCCACCGACTGCAAGGGCAGAACTCGGTCCCCGGCCTTGGTTTTCACGATCAGCAGCGAGATCCGGATTCGGTCTTCCTGCGGCGCCAAGGCCACTTCGCGCACGCGTCCGCAAGCCACGCCCGCGGCATCGCGGACCGGCGCGCCTAACAGTTCCGTGAGCGCGAGCGCAGTCATCCTTGCGAGAATACTCAACCCGCGCGCTATAAATCCAGATGCGGCGCACAGTTATTTTTTGTACCAAACCGTTTCTGCAATCGCGAGCCTCCAGTTCATTCCGTACGCAAGGGCATTCACACGTTGCGTTGACAATTACCGGTACTAAAGGCAAACTACCGGATTCGTTAAACCGGACGCTTCTTTCCTGCATCCAAGGGCGGCCCGGTAAAGGAGTTCGGGTCCTCAGGTCGTCTTGCTGAGCCGCCACCATGAGCGCACAACGGGTGTCTTACACGCTCGATTCGACGCTGGATACTGTCAACAGCGCCGAAGAAGCGGCCAGCCAGATCGCCACCGAGGCCGGGTTCGGCGATGAAGAGGTCATGAAAATCGCCATGGCCGTGCGCGAAGCTGCAGTAAACGCCGTACTGCATGGCAATGCCTATGATCCCGGTAAGAAGGTCACGGTAGACTTCGAGACCACCGCCAGCGACCTGGTCATCACCATTCGCGACCAGGGCAAAGGCCTGGACCTGGCCAAAGTTCCCGACCCGCTGGCCCCGGAGAATCTGTTAAAAACTTCAGGTCGAGGCATTTTTCTTATCCGCTCGTTCATGGACGAGGTTGAAATCAACCCCACCACGTCGGGCACCGAAATCAAACTAATCAAGCACGTCCAAGGCACTGCCGCGGACGGCAAGGAGGCTTCCCAGTGAGCATGAAGACCAGCACTCGTCAGGTCGATGGCGTAACCATCGTGGATTGCAGCGGCCGTATCACCCTCGGTGAGGGCAGCGTGATCCTGCGCGATACCGTGCGCGACCTGCTCGGCAAAGGTAACAAGAAGATCCTTCTCAACCTGGGCGACGTCAACTACATCGACAGCTCAGGCATCGGCGAGCTGGTCAGCGCCTACACCACCGTGAAAAACCAGGGCGGCGAACTCAAGCTGCTCAACCTCACCAAGAAAGTCCACGACCTGCTGCAGATCACCAAGCTCTATACCGTGTTCGACGTGAAAGACGACGAAGCGGCCGCCGTAAAGTCGTTCAGCAAGTAGCCGTTCTCGCCAAGAATCGATTCGTACTGGTTTCGTATCAGGGCACGCCTTCAGGCGTGCCGTACGAATTGCCTGGAGAGGCGGCTTCAGCCGATGTTCGCGGGGCTGACTTTGCCCCCAGTCCAAGCGTCCCGTCCCGGAGGGACGTTCGACTGTAACCCGGCGCTTCAGCGCCGGGTGGCGGTCAAGGAATGAGGGCGTTCTGGAGGAACGCTTGAAAGGGTTGCAGGTACCAGCCGTCCCCAACCGGCTCTTTGGGACCAGCCAATCTCCTGAACTGCCAACGTCAACGGCGGCGGACAGGAGTGTCCGCCCCACAACTGATTCCCGATTCGGGGACGCACGCCTCGAATCTTTGCAACGGATCCTCCCTTACCGCCCCTCGCTCTCTACAATTTAAGAACGAGCATTCCGCATGACTGGCCGTTTCATTCTGCTGTTCGCGGTGATCGCATTCGCAACTTCCCTGCCGGCAACCGCCTCCTCGTGCATTCCAATTAACGACGCCGCCAAACACATCGGCGCAACGAAGTGTGTAAGTGGCAAAGTCGTGCGCGTGAAGCAGGGTGAGCGCGGCACGCACTTCTTCGACTTCTGCGAGGACTTCCGCACCTGCCCCTTCACAGTCGTGGTCTTCGCAAGCGATCTGAAGCAGATCGGCGACGTGCGTCGCCTGGAAGGCCGCCAGATCGAAATCGACGGCGAGATTAAAAGCTACGACGGCCGAGCCGAAATTATCCTGAGCCGAGCAAGCCAGTTGCGCGGCGACGCAGCCCACATCCCGCCTTTGCCGAAAGACTACGACGTGGAACGTCACGGCAAATACAGCGCGGGAACATTCCGCTATCCCAAGCAAGCCAAGAGCGCGTCAAGAAAGAAGGGATCTCCTCCAGTAAGCCTGCAAGACCCAAGCCTGCCCGAGTCGTCAACAGATTGATCCAGTGTGGGGCGGACACTCCTGTCCGCCGCCTTTGATCTTCGCGTAAACGTATGCGGTGACAACCGCATTCGAGTAGAACTTGAGCCTTGCGGGTTCGTATCGGGGCGCGGCTTCAGCCGCGCCGCCAAGGCGAAGCAAATCCGACGGCTTTAGCCGCTGTCTAGATCTTCTCCTCGAGCCGAAGATCCGTAAAGATCGCCGACACAGCGGCTGAAGCCGCCTTCAATCCAGAAACTGTTCGGCACGCCTGAAAGTCGTGCCCTGATACAACAACTCGTAGCCCGAAGACCGTGCCGTCAAGGAATCATCGGCAACCGCCCCAACCGTAGCGCCGGCGTCCCGCCGGCAGTCGCGAGGGCGTCTCGCCCTCGCCCTCTAAACCATCCCCTTGCGCAACTCTTCCAGCGGATACTTCGTCCCCCGCCAGGTCACGCCATCATTCCGCAGCGTCAGAAACATCGAGCGCAATAACGTGTACTCAAACAACAGCGTGCTCACCGGATGCAGCAAGAAATAATACGGCGGGATCGACGACCGCAACGACATCCCGAGATAAATCAGAAACATCGACCCCAGCGCGATCGCGTACGGCAACCGCACCCACCCGTGCGCCAGCCACAGGCCGACAAACGGCCACAGGTTTAGATAAAGCAACGCGAACGCCGACGCCACCGTCCGCCACCATTGAAACGACAGCACGGCAAAGAAGTTCTTGGTCAGGTTATCGACCACGCCCATCGCGCCCTTGGCCCAGCGAACGGAAATCAAGTCTTCCCCGAAAACATTCCGCTGCCGCAGCCCGGCTTTCTTGATGACCTTGCCTAGCTTCATATCGTCGAGCACTTCCATGCGCAGCGCCTTGTACGTCCCGACAGTCTCATACGCCGTGCGCCGCACCATGTTGAAGGCGCCCACACCCATGTGATCGTCGGTGTCGGGATCAGCCACGCGCCAGGGCCGATGCCCAAACGTAAACAGCGTCTGGAAAAAGGCAATCATCATCTTCTCGCCCGGACGCTTCATGATGATGAGCGGGAAGACGACAACATGATCGGCCTCCTCCGACTCGGCGTAACTCAGCGCGCGCCGTAGCACGTCAGGCTTGAAAAACACGTCGGCGTCGGTAAACAAAAGCCACTCGCCCGTCGCCTGCAACCCGGCGCTCCACATGGCATGCGTCTTGCCGAGCCATCTCGAAGGAAGCTCGCTGACATGAACAATCTTCAGGCAGCCGTGCGCTGCCAGACTCGCCGCCACGCGATCCATGATTTCGCCCGTGCGATCGGTCGACCGATCGTTCACGGCGATCACTTCGTAGTTGTCGTAGTCGAGAGCGAGCAACCCGCGCAGACACTGCTCAATGTCTTCTTCCTCATTGCGGGCGGGAACGATGATGCTGACGCGCGGACGAACTGCAGGGCGGCGATCCCATTGCGGTTTGGAAATATCGGCGATGCCGGGCACGCCTAGCGCCGCTTCCACAATGCGCGAAAACCACGCGAGGGCCAGGATCCAGCCACCGACCAACAGCACATAATGCATCCCTAGTGGGCTCCTACGGGCTGCGACGAACTCGCCGTGCTGACCGGCGGAGCGTATCTCATCCCGTAGAACAGTATGGCAGAGGAAAGTGCGATGGCGATGACCGGTCCCACGAACGCCAACTGCAGCGAATACTTGTCGGACATGTAGCCGATCAGGTACGCGGACGGCACGTCACCGAGCAGATGGAAGATAAAAATGTTGACCGCCAGAGCCATGGCGCGCACATGCGGCCCCACCGCGTTGATCACAGCGGCGTTGAGGGGACCTGTATTGAGCAGCAGCAGGAACTCCGCCGCGAACATTCCCCCGATCATCAGCTTCCCGCTCGCAAAAAGTGCGAGACACATGGCAGGGATCCCAAGGCCGAGGCTCACCGCCGACACCAGGTAGTGCGCGGATTTGGTTCGCTTCAACAGTCGATCAGACAGCCAACCGCCAAGAATCGAAGCCGTGAGACCGCACACAATGGTGCTTGCTCCGAACAGAATGCTGGCGTCGCGCAAACTGTAGCTGTGCACCCGATGAAGAAAAGTTGGCATCCACACCTGCAGGCCGCCCAGCGCGAAGGTCATCATCGCCATGCCGAAGGTGGCGGTGAGGAAGGCCGGGTTGCGGAACAAGCCTTTCAAGGAGTCGCGCTCGGGAGCTTTGTGCTGCGCATCGTCGAAATTCCCCAACGGCGGTTCTGGTATGAAGAACAGCAAAAATGCCAACAGTACCCCGGGCGCCGCTCCCACGTAGAAGGGGAACCGCCAACCGTATTTCGACCCAAGCACGCCGCCGATGAGATATCCCAGCGCACTGCCGACCGGAATCGCCAGATAGAAAATCCCCATCACCCGTCCGCGCATTCTTTCGGGAAACATATCGGCCACAAACGTCGGCGAGAGAATCACAAAGCTAGCTTCGCCGACGCCGACCAGAGTGTGCCGCAACAGCAGTTCGTCGAAATTTCGTGTGACAGCGGTCAGTAGCGTAGCCCCGCTCCAGATCAGGGCCCCGACGATAATTACCGCCTTGCGCGAGAACTTCACCGACAGCGGTCCCATGAACGGCGCCGCAATCATGTAAAAAATGAAGAAGACGCTGGTAAGAAATCCGAAGGCCGCGTCGCTGCGATGAAACTCCGCCTTGACCATATCCTGCACCGCATAGAGCACATTGCGGTCGATATAGTTCAGCAGATTCAGCGCGGTCAGCAGCGCCAGCGCAGTTTTTGGGTAGAGCTTTTTGTCGGGCACGGGTCTGAGGAATCTAACATGCCCGGTGCGAAGAGAGCTACCTGCATCGATCCGGTGAGAATGGCGCCCGGGCTGTATCTTTTAACACGAATCGCCTAACCGTTAGCTGCCCCACCCTTCGCGTTTTTCGAAGGGTGGGAAGCAAGGGCCGTAAAAGCTTCGCGGAACACCGCAGTGCTGCTTGGTATTAACGATTGACATTATTAACGTTTAACGTTATTTTACGATCGTGATCCGAACTTTCGCCAACAAGCGGACGGCGGAATTCTGGAGAACCGGCAAAATTAGTGGCGGCGCGCCGGCGAGCGTTACCAGGCGGAAACTGGCGATGCTGGATGCCGCCACCAAACTTGAAGACTTGAGGGTTCCTCCGGGCAATCGGCTGGAGAAACTACTCGGAGACCGGAACGGGCAACACAGTATCCGCATCAACGATCGGTATCGGATCTGCTTCGTATGGCGAGGGAACGACGCCTACGAAGTCGAAATCGCAGACTATCACTAGGAGTGACGATGAGTTTGTCTCGCAAAGGCAATCCGAACTGGCAAGTCCATCCCGGTGAAGTCTTGCGCGAAGAATTCCTCAAGCCGATGCGCTTGTCGGCTTACGCGCTCGCCAAGCGACTGCGTGTGCCCGCGCCGCGCGTGAACGATATTGTGCTGGAGCGGCGTGGAATCAGTGCAGATACGGCGGTGCGTCTGGCTCGCTTCTTTGGCACGACCGAGCAGTTCTGGTTGAACTTGCAGGCAAATTACGAGATCAACCTCGTGAAACAAGAGCACGCGGCGGAAATTGAGAAAATTGAACCGCGGACCGCCGCCTACACCTGATCCTGCCAGGTTCTGCACAATCTTCAATCGCCGATGGCTCGAACATCTATCGTCCAGATATAAGAGAATCTAGCACATGATTGTTATTCCAGATTTTCATGACGGGTTCTTTGATGGGCTGTGGATCTCGCAGCCGAAAGTTGTGCGCCTTTTCCTCCGAACGAGGAATGGGGAACGTTCAACTGTTGTACTGAAGGACGTGGAACGACTAAGCACATCGAACGTCTTTGTTGGCAATATCATTCTCGATGTCGCTCTCGTTGAGCCAAGCAAATTGACGATCACTCACATCGAGGAGGTCTATTGGCCGCAAGAAACAAAGGTGGACGTCGGGACGGCTCAAAACCTCTTAAGAACTGCGCAAGAAAAAAGTCTTTGGGCGCTCGAGATCACGCCCTCATATGGGGCCGAATGTACCGCACTCTTCAAAACGATTGAGATGTCGCCGGGTCACGCCTTACCTTGACTGGACGGTAAGGCGAGATGACGCAGTCTCGGTACAATTCCGTCACCTTTTCCTCGGCCACCGCGCAATCACCACCGTCGAAATTCCACCCCGCGGCCGGAAATCCCCCTTCACCTCGGCCCACGCCGGCTTCGCCCACTTCACCACGTCCGCGAGCACCTGGTTCACGATGTTTTCCTGAAAAATTCCCAGGCTACGGTAGCTCTGCAAATATTCCTTCAGCGACTTCAATTCAAGACACGATTTCTTCGGCATATATCGAATCGTGATCGTACCGAAATCGGGCAGCCCGGTTTTTGGACACACCGACGTAAACTCCGGATCGTCAATCACGATCTCATACCCTGGAAACTGGTTGGCCCAGGTCTCAATTTCGGGAAATTTCGCATCAAGTCCGGCTTCGGCGTGTTCCTGTGTGTAACGAGGCGGTTTCGGCATGCACGATATTGTAACGGCGGGGCGGCGAACATCATCAAAATCAAACAGCTTGGGTTAGCCCGGCGCGGACTTCGTGCATCTAAACGAATCATTCGACCAAGGTTGGATTGCTCTGCCCTGAAACGGGGGCAGGTGGTAAATTGTTGCTTGCAAAACCCTTGTCATGACATTGGGCGCAAAGGAAGATCGGAGCTTTTACGTGCGTCACCGCTGGTTCGTGATCACGGTGGGCGCCATTCTCGCCGTCGTGCTGCTGGCGTCGTTCGCCTCCATGCGCGACGAGATCATTCCTGTGCGCGCCGCCACGGTCGAGCGCGGATCGATCCGCAGCGTCATCTCGACTAACGGCAAAATCGAGCCCGCACAGAATTTCGAGGCCCACGCTCCCACCAACACCACCGTGCGCCGCCTGCTTGTGAAGGAAGGTGACCACGTCCGCAAGGGTCAGCTCCTGCTTCAGCTCGACGATGCCAGCGTCCGCAGCCAGGCCGCGCACGCACAGGCCGAACTGAAGGGTGCTCAGGCCGGAGTGCAGAATATCGAGCATGGCGGGTCGCAGGAAGAAGTCCTCACCCTGCAAGCGCAGATCATCAAGTCCCGCACTGACCGAGACACCGCGCAGCGCAATCTCGACGCGTTCAAACGTCTTCAGGAAAAAGGCGCCGCTTCCGCCGGCGAAGTGAAAGAAGCTGAAAACGCGCTGCAGCGCGCGCAGGCCGACTTCGATCTGCTGACGCAGAAACAAAAAGAGCGCTACTCGAAGCCCGAAGTCGAGCACGTGACCGCCCAGCAGTCAGATGCGCAGGCCGCCTACGAAGCCGCCGCAGACATCCTTCACAAATCGAACATCACCGCGCCCTTCGACGGCGTCGTTTATGTGCTGCCGGTGAAGCAGGGCGCGTACGTGCAGGCGGGCGACCTGCTGCTGCAGGTGGCAGATCTCTCGAAAGTGCTGGTGCGCGCTTACGTCGACGAGCCCGACATCGGCCGCCTCGTTCCCGGACAGAAGACCGAGGTGACCTGGGACGCAATGCCCGGGCGCATTTGGGATGGCACCGTCTCCAATCTTCCCTCAACCGTGAAACTGCGCGGCACGCGCAACGTGGGCGAGATGGTCAGTCAGCTCGACAACCACGACTTCAAGCTCCTGCCGAATACCAACGTCAACGTCACCATCGTGATGGCGCAACACGACAACGTACTGGTAATTCCGCGCGAAGCCTTGCGGCTCGACGATTCCAAGCCTTACGTCTACCAGATTGTCGACAACAAGCTGCACAAGCAGGACGTGGCCGTGGCTACCTCCAATCTCACCCAGGTCGAAGTGAGCCAGGGGCTCACCGACAAAAGCCAGATCGCGCTCAATACCACGGCCGTGAACAAATCCCTGCGCGACGGCATTCCCGTGAAGGTGGTGCAGTAGATCATGAAGTGGGCTAGGAAAGTATTTACTCTGGCAGCGCTCGTGTTGCCGGCGATTGCCGCGGCCGCTGATTCTCCGAACGACCTGCTGGCGGCCGGGCGCGTCGACGACGCTATCACCACTTTGAGTGGCAAGCTCAGCTCCTCTCCGAATGATGCCGCCTCGCATAATCTGCTGTGCCGCGCTTACTTTGCGGTTGGCAAGTGGGACAGCGCCATCTCGGAATGCGAGAAGGCCGTGTCGATCGAGCCCAATAACGGCGAGTACCACCTGTGGCTCGGCCGCACGTACGGCGAAAAGGCAGACGCGTCGAATTTCCTGACTGCCGCCGGGCTTGCCAAGAAGGTCCGCAACGAGTTTGAGCGTGCCGTGCAACTCGATCCCGCTAGCGTGCCGGCCCGCACCGATCTCGCCGAGTTCTATCTGGAAGCGCCGGGCATCGTGGGCGGTGGGCAGGACAAAGCGCGCGCTCAAGCCGATCAAGTCGCCAAGCTGAACCCCGCCAAAGCGCACTGGATTCAGGGCCGGCTCGCCGAAAAGAACAAAGATCTGACCGCAGCCGAAAAGGAATATCGCGCAGCCATCGACACCAGCCAGGGAGGCGCGAACGCCTGGCTCAACCTTGGGCTTTTCTATCGCAAGAACAACCGGCTCGACGAAATGCAGGACGCTCTGAAAAAGGCCGCGGCCGCTCCCCTGGATCAGCCGGAAGTTCTGGTCGACGCGGCCTCTACTCTGCTCCGCGCCAACCGCGACCTCCCTTTCGCTACGCAACTCGTGCGCCGGTACCTGTCTTCAAGCACGGTCGAGCAGGCGCCACAATTCAAAGCTCATTACCTGCTCGGCAACATCCTCGAGAAACAGGGCGACAAGCAAGGCGCCGCAAAGGAATACCAGGCCGCTTTGACGATGGCCAAGGACTTCGGACGTGCTCGCGAAGCGCTGAATCGCCTGAATCAATAAGGGGCAGGGTAAGAAGGCTTTAGGCGCTCGGCTCTGGGCCGAACGAATTTTGCACATCGCCCAATCTTGACCGTTTTCCTAGAGCCTAACGCCCAAAGCCCAGAGCCCTATTTCCCCTGCTATTCTTTTCTTCCAAAGGTGGCGCAATGAAACATCGCGATTGGGTTGGCCTGCGTTGGCGCGGGCTGTGTGTAGGGTTGTGCCTTGTGGCGGCGATCCAGGCCGCCGCCGAACCGCTTTCCCTGAAGCGCGCGGTTGAACTGGCTCTCACGCACGCCACGGCCACGGGGATCGCGGCCGCCGACGAGCAGCACGCCCTTCAGAGCTATCGAGAGCTGCACAACAACTACATCCCACAGGTGACCGTCGGCTCGGGACTCGGCAAGTCATGGGGATACCCGCTCAGTCTGGAAGGTTCTGCCCCCGCGCTCTTCAACACGACAGCGCAGTCGGCAGTATTCAACCCGGCGTTGCGAGAGTTCCTCAAATCGGCTCGCGCCGAGTGGCAGGCCACTACCACTCAAACTAAGGATCAGCGCAATGCTGTGATCCAAGACACGGTGTTGAGCTACGCGGAGCTCGGCAAGTGGGAAGAACGGATCGCACGTTTTCAGCAGGAGCAGGCGGCAGTCAAGCGGTTTGAGGACGCCATCGGCGAACGGGTAAAAGAAGGAGTCGACAGCCCGCTCGAGGGCACGAAGGCGCGGCTGGCCACCGCGCGAGTAACGCTCCGGGTCGCAGAAGCCCAAGGCTCATCCGACGTTTTGCGCGAGCATCTCTCGAAACTCACCGGACTACCCGCCGCAACGATTGAAACCGTTAAGGATTCGGTGCCGGCGTTCCCTGTCTTACAGCAAGATGAAAATCTGAAGACTTCCGTGGAGAAAACCAGCCCTGCCGTGCAATCGGCCGTCGAACACGCGCGGGCTCAGTACTTGCGTGCAAAAGGAGAACACAAAGCTTTGTGGCCTTCGTTGGATTTCGCGGCGCAGTATGCCCTGCTCGCCACCTTCAACAATTACGACCAGTTCTTCCAGCCGCATTCCTTCCAGGCCAATAACGCCACGGTCGGTGTCGCGATCCGCTTCCCCATCTTCAACGCAACGCAGAGCGCACATGCGCGCGCGGCCGATGCTGAGGCCGAGAAAGCTCGGCGCCAAGCCGAAGCCACAAAGAATCAGGTCTCGGAACAAACCCTGAAGCTGCAGCGCGCCGTCCGGCAACTGGAGGCGGCGCAAGAAGTCGCGCAACTGGAATACGAAATCGCCCAGTCCAACCTCGACTCGGCTCAAACACGTCTCGACGCAGGCACGGCCACCGTCAAAGACCTGGGCGAAGCGCGCGCGCAGGCCAGCGAACGCTACATCGCGGTGCAAGACGCGACTTTCGAACTGCAGCGCGCCCGGGTCGGCCTGCTGCGCTCGACTGGAGAACTTGAAAAGTGGATCAATGGAGGCTTATAAGGGCGCATGCTACTGAAAAGCCGCCTGTTAGCTAATTGCTATTGGTAAATCCGACGTGCCAGCTGCTAACGCATCCTCAAAAGCACCCCACGGCCACATCCCAGAATGCACGCTGGATGTGTTTGCAGGGCCTACAGCGAGTTTCCGGTGTCGTGGTGACACCTGAGGTCATCCGGGGCTGCGATCGTTGATCCTGGGGCTCCGTATCGCCGAAATAAGCTTTAAGAATATGAATTTCATTTTCATTTCGCGCAACACTCTGTAGACACAGGCGACACCGAGGAGCACAGAGAAATCTAAAGCCTCAGTGTTCCTCTGCGGTAAATGATTTGCCTCAACTGCCGCACTCTCAAGGATTTCAGGCAAAAACTGCACCCCACATCGGCGATCCCTTTGCCCCTCTCAATGCATCCAATCACCGTTCGACCGAAACCCCTTGGGGGCCGCCTAGGCGGTTGATAAAATTACACTTAACGAAACACTGACCGGTTCCGGCGAGCGCGCCGACGCCGTGGGGCGAATCCAGGGAAGCACCCGTATCACTGAGAGAGGATGTTAGTATTAACTATCCACACATATGCCTTTGAAAACACTGTTTTTGAATCCACCTTCGTTTGAGAACTTCGACGGTGGGGCCGGATCCCGCTGGCCCGCCACGCGCGAGATCGAGTCTTACTGGTATCCGGTTTGGTTAGCCTACCCGACGGGACTGCTGGAGGGAGCGCGCTTGCTCGATGCGCCGCCCCACCACATCTCGGGTGAGGAAACCATCCAGATCGCCAAGGACTACGAATTCCTGGTGCTGTTCACCAGCACGCCGGGCTTCCCGGGCGACATGCGCCTTGCCAAGGCGATCAAAGAAGCGAATCCGGATATCAAGATCTGTTTTGTTGGGCCGCACGTCACCGTGCAACCGGAAAAGTCGATGCGCGATTGCCCGTCCATCGACTTCGTCGCCCGTAAGGAATTCGACTACACCGTGGTGGAGTACGCGCAGGGCAAGCCGCTGGAAGAAATCGCGGGCATTTCGTATTTGAAGGACGGCCAGATCGTGCACACTCCCGACCGGCCGCAAATCGAGGACCTGGATCGACTCCCGCACGTCACCAAAATCTACAAGCGCGATCTGGATGTCACGCGCTACAACGTTCCGTTTCTGCTACACCCCTACGTTTCTCTCTACACGACCCGCGGATGTCCGGCGCAGTGCACGTTCTGCTTGTGGCCGCAGACGCTGAGTGGTCACCCGTGGCGAAAGCGCTCCACCGACGACGTGGCCGCCGAGATGGCGGAAGTCAAGCGCCTTTGGCCCGATGTGAAGGAATTCTTCTTCGACGACGACACCTTCAACATCCAGAAAGTGCGCACGGTCGAACTCTGCGCCAAGCTGAAGCCGCTGGGCCTGACCTGGTCCTGCACCTCGCGCGTGACTACCGACTTCGAGACGCTCAAAGCGATGAAGGAAGCCGGATGCCGTCTGCTGATCGTTGGCTACGAGTCGGGCGATCCGCAGATTCTCAAGAACATAAAGAAAGGCGCGACCGTGGAACGCGCGCGCCAGTTCACCAAGGATTGCCACAAGCTCGGCTTGGTCGTCCACGGCGACTTTATCCTGGGACTGCCCGGCGAAACGCGCGACACCATTCGCAATACCATCAACTTTGCCAAGGAACTCGACGTCGAAACGATCCAGGTGTCTGTGGCGCACGCTTATCCGGGCACAGAACTCTACGACCACGTCGTGCAGAACGGCTTCCTGGCGGCCGACACTAAGATGGTCGACGAGGGCGGACATCAGATGGTGCAGATCCAGTATCCAGACCTGCCCGCTGAGTACATCATGGAAATGGTGCATCGCTTCTATGACGAGTACTATTTCCGCCCCAAAGCCGCGTTCCGCATCCTGCGCAAGGCAGCGTTCGACAGTGGTGACCGCAAGCGTCTCTACAAGGAAGCCAAGGCTTTTTTGAAGACGCGCGCCATGCGCAACAAGTGGGTGCGCGAGAAACAGGAATCGCCCGCAGCAGCCGCACCGGCCAAAGCTTAGGCTGAACCGTGACGTTTCGAAAATATCTGGTGCTGGCGGGAGTCTCGGTGTTCGCCTCCATCGGCGACTCGATGCTTTCCCGCGGCATGAAAGATATGGGCGAGATTTCGCTATCCCGCCTGCACACCCTGCTAGCCGCCCTGCGTGATCCCTGGATTGTGGGCGGCATTCTTTTTCTGCTCGCGTTCTTCGCTGCTTACATGACGGCTCTCTCCTGGGCTGACCTCACCTACGTTCTTCCCGCCACTTCCCTCGGCTACGTGCTGCTCGCCTTGATTGCCAAGTTCGTGCTGCACGAGCAAGTCACCATGCTGCGCTGGGTGGGAATTTTTCTGATCGCGGTGGGCGTGAGCGCGGTGGCATCCGGCCCGGAACTCACGCACGCGCATCAACCCGAGCCGGAACCGGAACTGGCTGCAATGCAGGAGAAGCGATGAGGCACGCCTATACCTGGGGCGCCATCCTCGTGATCGTGATCGCTTCGGTCACCGGCGACGTGCTGCTGTCGCGCGCTATGAAGCAGGTGGGCGATGTAGATGAACTGCGCAAACGGTCGGGGCTGTTCGCGGTTATCGGGCGCGTTCTGCAGAATTCGCATTTCCTGCTGGGCATCGGGGCCATGGCTGTGGCGTTCTTCAGCCTGTTGTTCGCGCTCTCCTGGGGAGACGTGAGCCTGGTGGCTCCGGCCTCGGCTTCGCTGACATTTGTTGGCAATGCGGCCGCTGCGAAGTTTTTTCTGCATGAAAGGGTGGATCGACGGCGATGGATGGCGGCGGCACTGGTGGGATGCGGCGTTGCGTTTCTGGCGGGATGAGTCACTCGGCGCCGCGTAGGAGAAAGGCTTTTACCGCAGAGGGCGCAGAGGACGGCCGCGGAGTTCGCGAGGAAAGCATTTAACCGCAAAGGTCGCAAAGGAATCGCAAAGTTCGCGAAGCAAAATCTTTTCTTTGCGGACTTCGTGGCTTGTCTTCGCGAACTTTGCGATTCCTTTGCGTACTTTGCGGTTCAAGTGTTTTTTAGCGCGCTCCGAACTAGCCAAGCCGAAACATTTTCGTTATTCTCGTAGCTCTATTCTGGGCCAGTGTACTTCCAGCAAGTCACTTCAAATTTGAAATGTTGGGGATTGAGATGCGCCGAACGACAGCGGTTCTCCTAGTGGCCATTTGTGCCAGCTTCATGTCAGCCGCGGCGGCTCCGCAAAAGCCCGCCGCCAGGTACGACCAGCAGATTCTGCAGGACGTGAACAAATACATTCAGGGCAAAAAAGAATTTCAGGGCGTAAAGGCGGCGGTCGAAGATCAGATCGTCACGCTCGACGGCACGGTCAACCTGTATGTCGACCGCGAGAACCTCGAAAAGAAGGTCAAGAAGATGAAGAACGTGGACGGTATCCGCAACCACGTTCAGATCCAGAGCAACGTACCCGACGACCAGCTGCGCCAGAGCCTGACCGACCGCCTGCGCTACGACCGCGTCGGCTACGGCATCGCATTCAACGCCATCACACTCGACGTGAAGGACGGCGTGGCCACCCTCGGCGGAACAGTCCACGACTATCCCAGCAGGGATTCGGCGATTGGCATCGCCGCCACCACGCCGGGCGTCAAGGACATCGTCGACAACATTGAAGTAGCCCCCACCTCGATGTTCGATGACGAACTGCGCGTCAAGCTGTATCGGGCGATCTACGGCGCGCCCACACTGCGCCGCTACGAGATGGATCCCCAAAAACCCATTCGCATTGTGGTCGAGAACGGCCACGTGACGCTCTATGGTGTGGTCGACAGCGCGATGGACAAGCAGATCGCGGGCACACAGGCCAGCGGCGTATCGGGAGTGTTCAGCGTCGACAACCAGCTCATCGCCCTGAAGTAAGTAAAGAGTAAAGAGACTATTACGAATCCAACCTGGAGAGAATCATGACTCGTTGCAAGACGATTTCAAAAGCACTTCTTCTGATGTGTGCCGTTGCCCTGGCAAGTTCGGCGCTCGCGCAGGATGTCGTCCACGCGGTGGCGGGCGCCGTCACCCATGTCGACAAGGCCGGAAAGACCATCGCCATCAAAGCCACCGACGGATCGGAGCAGGTCTTCAAGTTCACCGAGCGCACCGCGATCCGCACCAGCATTGAGACCGAGAAGGGCGCCAAGAGAGGCGCGCTCGATACTTACTTTGCAGGCAAAGAAGGAACCAAGGTAGTGGTGCGCTACATCGGCAAGGGAGTCGACAAGACTGCCACGGTGGTTGATGACTTCGGCAAAGATTCACTGAAAGTCGGAAAGGGCACCGTGACGCATGTCGATCGAGCCGCCCGAACCGTGTCAGTCAAGACCGAAGGTGGCGCTGAGGAAACTTACAAGCTGGGCTCGGCAGCCGTGGTCGAGACGGATCACGGCGTGGTGCTCGGCACCCGCTACCTGGCCAAGGAAGGCGATAAGGTAGCAGTGCACTACACGGAAGAAGAGGGCGGAAAGTCGTGCACTTTTTCCAGAAGCTCTAGGCAACGACCATGCGCCGGCGTAGTCCAGTTCCCTGCCGCGCACGGCATCTCGAAGATGCGCATCCGGAACTTCCCGGATGCGCATTTTTATTGGAGGCGCGTATGTCGTGGAAATCTTTGCTGCGAATCTGTTTGATGTTCGCCATTGCGATGGGTATGTGGCCAAGCGCGGGCGCCGCGGAACAACCGGCCGCTCCCACCCGCACGCATATCAAGCTACTGACTCCATTCGGTCCTGCGGGTTTGAGCATCGGCATGGCGGTCACGGAAAAAGTGAACGGCAGTTGCTTCACATCGTCGGGCGCATCGGCGAGCCGGCCGGACGCGTGGCGATGTTCGTCAGGCAACGGAATTCTCGACCCGTGCTACCAGCGAATTCTCGGCGACGAGAAACAACTCGCCTGCCCCGTGGGAGGCCCCTGGACCGCGAACGTGGTGCTGCTAACCCTGACGCAGCCGCTGCCGACCGAGCCGCGCAAAGAAATTAGCCGCGCCGACACCTTGCCCTGGGCGCTCGAACTCGCAAACGGCCAGCGCTGCACGCTGATGACGGGCGCGATGCCGCCGGTGGCGGGCATGCGCATCAACTACGGATGCCCGGGAGGTTTTCAGGTGGTGGGCGACATCGACCGCAGCGGCCCGGTGTGGTGTGTGTTCTTCCAGGGCGAGAAGTCGATTGCGCTCGAGCAGGTGGATGTGGCGGTGGCCTGGTTCTAAATCGACCGATCCCCCTAAATGGGGTAGCCTCGCTTGCTAGGTTAGGTGGCCAAGCGATCGCGGGATGCTCCAGTGATAAATCTCTGGTAAGTTGGCAAACTTGGGTGTAGCATCCGCCTCGGTTTCGAACCCGAGGTGCACATGAGACGCGTTCTGTCCCTCTCTCTCCTCTTTGTTTTCCTCATGTCCGCCACGGCATTTGCAGATCACCTTGTCCTGGACCCCAATAGCGGCAGCGGCAGCAATTTCGCCTACTTCACACACGACAACGGTCATCGGCTAATCCTCAGCGGTGGGACTGACTATTCCTTTTTCGGAATCAGCGGCTACCCGACGGGGTCTACGTTCGGAGGGGATGGAGCCTTGTTCCTCGACAGCTCCATCTTGTGGATCGACGGCACGCCGATGGAGTTCTTTTTCTATCCCGGCACAATCTCGATGACTTCTTTTAAGCTGCCTACCGACGGCAGAGATTTCCGGGCACTGGTCGACATCACTTTCTTCGCTACCGGCTTCAACTTCGATACTGGGCAGACGATCAACGTGGGCGGCGGCTCGCGCGGCTCACTTTCGTTTTCCTTTTCCAACGGCTTCTATTACGCCAACTCTTTTGTCGAGGCGCCCGAGCCTGCGACGTTGTCGTTGGTCGCTACGGGTTTGATCGGCATTGCCTTCCGTAGGAAAAAGGTCCTGAAACCCTGAAGTAATCCGCCTTCCCGACCGCACTTTTTTGAGCTAACATTTGTGAATCCCAGGAATCTGCAACGAGCGTAGCCCACTGGTTTTCAGCGAGTGTCCCTGATGGATTGGGCAATTTATCGGCCCCAAAACCGCTTTGATCCCCGCGCCGAACGCGAAGAGTGCGAGCGGTTGTACATGCATCACGCGCGAGTGCTGCAAGATCGCCTCGCGCGCCGCGGGCACACCGACCGGACCCGCAAGGTCGCTATGGCCGACTGGGAGAAGATCTACCAGGCAGAAGCTCAGGAGCGAAGACTGCTGTACCAGGCACGAGTTCTGAGCTGGGGCAAAGAGAAACGGTATTACTTCGCACATAAGGTTTCTGCTTAAGCCGCCCCAGACCTGGTTTCGATGAATGATGCCTCAGTCCCCCTTTTCGTCCTTCAGCTTCTTCGCAAGATCCACAATCTCTTTTTCTCGCGTGACATTCACGATTCCTTTGGAATCGTCATAGAGACTCTGGTGCAGTAAATTCAGAAGCCGGGCCTTGAGTCTTGCTCGTTTCGCAAACGATTGCGGGACCGTAACCCGCTCCGGTTGCTTGTCCGATGACGAACAGGTCAGAGAGCTCCCGAGGAACGAAGTCTTGAGATCAGGGTGTGAATCTGCCGCTGCTTGTCCCATTGCTTGTACGCTACAAACAGCAGCAGCAAGGGCAAGGGCAACAATGGTAATGATACTTTTTGCCACATCTCTACCTCCCATCGGCGCAAGGCATTGCGGATGCCCGTCGATTGGTGAATCAAAGATGATGGCGTTATTCGCATGGTTTGCTTCTTACAGCAATCCAGCCTCTGTACTAGGGCTTTGTCAGTAGCGATCTAACACTTCATACCGACGCTCGTGCGCGGGACCGGTCGGTCGCTTGCGCTAAATCTCCGAATACGCTTTGATAAACAGCATGACCATCTCCCGCCGCTGCCTGCTGCTGTGGTTCCTCCTCTTCTCTCTGGTCTTCCTAACCGCTGCCAATGACGCCCCAAAAGGCAAATATCTTCTCTTTGTGGGTACCTACACCGAGAAGCAGCCGAGCAAGGGCATCTATGCCTTCCGGTTCGATTCGGCATCTTCGGAACTGACACCGCTGGGCTTGGCGGCGGAGACCGTCAATCCTTCATTTCTCGCTATCGATCCGAGTCGCCACTTCTTGTATGCAGTAAATGAAATCCAAAAATACAAAGACGCCAGCAGCGGAGGGGTTAGCGCCTTCGCCATCGATTCCGCAGAAAGGATCGGGCCCAACCGGCAAACTGCAACTTCTGAACGAGGTCGCTTCGCGCGGAGCCGACCCTTGCTATATCTCGTTCGACAAGACGGGAAAGTACGCGTTGGTGGCCAACTACACTGGAGGAAGCGTGGCCGTATTTCCGGTGCAGCCCGACGGCCACATCGGCGAACGCTTCAGCGTTCATTCAACACGTGGGGTCGAGCGCCAACCACGAGCGCCAGGAAGGTCCGCACGCGCACTGGATCGAGACCACGCCCGACAATCGTTTCGCCATTGCAGTGGATCTTGGCCTGGATGAGCTACTGGTCTATCGCTTCGATGCCAAGAAAGGAACGCTCACCCCGAACAATCCTCCCTACGCGAAACTCGATCCCGGAGCCGGGCCTCGCCACCTTGCCTTTCACCCCAACGGCAGGTTCGCGTACGTGGTGAATGAACTACAGTCCACGCATCACTACATTTGCTTACGATGCCAGGAAGGGCGAGCTGCGCAAGCTCAAGACGGTATCCACGCTTCCCAAGGACTTCTCGGGAAGCAACGACACCGCCGAAATCAAGGTGCATCCCAGCGGCAAGTTTCTATTCGCATCCAATCGCGGACACGACACGATCGCCCTGTTCTCGATCGACAACAAGACTGGCGCTCTCAGCCTGGTGGATCACTTCCCCACCCAGGGCAAGACTCCGCGTAATTTCGAAATCGACCCCACCGGCAAGTTCCTGTTCGTGGCCAATCAGGAAACGAACAACATCGTGGTGTTTCAGATCACCCCCAGCACCGGCCGGTTGACCTCCACGAAGCAGACAGTCGAAGTCCCCGCACCGGTGTGTCTGACGTTTATGGCCGTGGAATAGCATTTGCAGTGGAGCGGACTAAAATCAGCGCACCGTGAAAATGCCCTTACAGGCGGAGGAGCAGGCCGGCGACCTCGGGGTCCTTCGACTGCGTTCGGCTGGCGCCTCACTACGCTCAGGATGACATTGTGTTAGATGACATTGTGTTAAGAGAGGAATTAGGGCAGGCGAATTCGCAATGCCATCAGCTAATCGGGGGCCGACGAGTCCGAATTACGACCTCCTAGCCTCAGCGCCCAGCCCGAAAGCTGGCTATTGCCGAAAAGCCTCCAAGCGTACCGGCTCGGTTGGGATCGTCTTGAACGATGGACCGGAAAGAAGATGTTGCTGGTCGTCCACGGTTCTCTCCCATGCGGCAAAACTCACGCTGAGCGAAGCCATCGCGGAATGAATGGTTCGCGCAATCGAGATGGCGCTCATGGTCGCCTGGATCGAACCAATTGGGTTCAAGTTGGTGGCAATGTTCAGGCCCTCGTTGGCGATATTGACGCCCATCTTGAACTTCTCGCCGCCGGTCATGTTTTCAGCGCCCAGTTTGGAGTCTTCCAAACCCGGGTAGCGAATGAAGAGGCGAGTGTAGTTATTTGCGAAGCGCCGTGCTTGCGGCCCTTGAACCGGCGTGTACGACGGCAGATAAATTGGCGATAGCGCGAATTGCTGCTTGGCAAGCTTGATCCCCAGCAGTCCGCTGTGGGTTTCGACTTTCTTGATGTCAGCTCAAGCTCACGTCAAACGAATCGAAATCCTGGCGCTTGTCCCCGGGGGCCAGAGTCATATCGCCTAGCCCATCCTCCCCGGCCGCTTTGCTGGGCGGAGCCGGAGCGCCTTTCTTGTCGTAGGAAGAAAGGAAGATAAAACGTACCCGATCACGGCTCAACTCGACCTTTACGGCCTCATCCGATTTGCGTCCGCGCATTTCCGCATAGAAACCCACGGGCAATCCCTGGCTCGCAACCGCGTCGAAATTCTTGACGGCGGCCCGGCCGTCGTTTGCCTGGAGAAAGACCAGCCCCATGAGCTCGTTGGCCTCCGCGCCCAACGGGAAATAGCGCCAAAGCGACTTGCAGGTGCTCGGCTGCACGGGCTAGTTGCTGCTGCGCATAAGGATAAGGAACTGCAAAACCGCCCACCAGGCTCCACGTTCTGTTGTTTCTTGTTCTTGACGCGCGCTCGACGCACGCGCATGGCACTGCGGTTGTTGTCCAGGTTGAAACTCAAATTCATTCCACGGTTGAACAGATCGGAGAGAATGTCCTCCGCATCTCCCACTTCCTCGTCGTACTTCGATTTCTTTTCGTCCAGCGTGGTCAGGTGCAGGTCGGTGTCGGCCTTGGCAGCGTCATCCGTGCTCAGTTGCCGGTAATGAGAAAAGTTGTCGCGGGCCTGCGCCAGGTCTCCCATCGCTTCATAGATCAGTCCCAGCCTCCAGTAAGTGAGCGGGAAATCGGGGGCCAGTTCTTTCGCTTTGTTCAACGCTGCCAGCGCGCGATCATACTTCCGTTCCGCCAGGTAGCCGTACGCCGAGCTGTAGAGCCGCCGAATCTCCTTTCCCTTCTGTTCCGGAAGGGCTACCAGTGACTGCAATTCCGCGATCCTTGCCCGGACGGCATCGGCATCGAGCGCCTGCGGCGAAAGCTCCAGATACTTCTGCAAGAGCCGGATCGCTTCCGTCGGGCGTCCATTGATCTCAGCGCAATTCGCACGATCGTACGCCGCGGACGCGCTGGCCGCAGCGCTGCCGGTAATCTGCTCCAACGCAGAGCACATGCTGGACCTGTGGGTCACGGCCGAGTGGCCGGCACGGGGCGCGGGAGAGCCACCTGCAGTCAACTTTTCGGAGACTAATTGTGGGGCGGTTTGGTCAGAGCTGGAGAACGAAGTCTCGTCCTCGGCCCCCTGATCATCTTCCAGCGAAGCCTCGAAGCCCACGCTTTGCGCGAGCCGATTAAACTCGACGATCTTTCTTTTTTCGTCTTCGCTGGAGGCCGTGCCGTTCTCACCGGTGGTCAGCAACGTAAGCAACTCCTGCAATTTCACTTTTTGCTTGGGGTCAGGAGTGTCGGTGATCGCCTTATCGAGATTTTCTAATGCCTTGTTACGATCCCCGAGTTGGTAGTAGCAGAGCGCCAGGTTTGAGGAAAGCACCGATTCAAAGCTTCCCAGCTTCATGCTCTCTTCCAGGGCGGCGACAGCTTCTTTGTACTTGCGCGCCTCGTAGAGTTTGCGCGATTCGCTCAACGCATCTTTCACGCGCTTGTGGATTTCTTCGTCCAGGTGCTTGATGGCTTCGGAGGCATCTTTCATTTCGATCATGGCCTGCGACTCGGCGTATTTGATCGCGCGCCTCGGCAAGCTGGCCCGAGTGTTCAAGCGACTTCGCTTCGGCGATAACCGCCTTGGCCTGCGATTCCAATTCCTTTTTTTGAGCTTTCTCCAGGTTCTCGGCATGCAAGCCGCAAGAGAGCACAAGAATCACGACTGCAAGTGTTCTGCTCCGCATAGAGTCCTCTCAGTTAGAACCGGATCGTGCCAAATCCCATCTCACGGTGTAAACATATTTCCCGTTATGCATGTTGCCGATGCCGTCTTTTGCGTCGTACATCTCTCCATGCAATTGGTTGGTGTCGGTTAACTTCCCACCCATTGCTCCTGGAAAACAACCCCCTGCGCCCATCGGCTGATCGGAGTCTGTGCAGCCGTGATTGGGTATGCAGGTTGAGCTGTGCAGCTTGCCCGTTGGCGGACCTGGGGTGGTGCCCACGCTGATGGAATAAGTGCCGCTGGCTTTGTTGATGGAGACGTTTACTGAGGCCTTCGATTCCTCTGAGGCAGTTCCTTCCATGCTCCGGCTGCCGTCATCGACAAAGTTAGGGTGTCTGGGATCCGCGTAGTTGGCCACTGGCCGCCGGTCGCTCGCAATATTCTTGACCTGGCGAAACCCGGAGCCGGTTCCGACGCCGTCTTTCACGGTAATTATGTACCGGCTTACATCAAAATTGGACCAACTCCCAGACTCACTGCCACCGGCATCCCCGTAGTGGGTTTGTGTGCAACTGATCTGCCCACTCCAGCCGGTGCCAAGACCTGTGTGCCACTCGCCAATGGCCGTGCCGGCACGGGAGGTCGCGCCGACGGCAAAGCCTGGATTTTTAATTTTTCGATTGGGTGCAGTGTAGATAAACTCCATCGGCGGTCCCACATCCGAATAGCCCCCCGACGGGGAGACAAAGCCTATGTTTGAATTGCTTCCCATTTCTGTGTAGGTATGCGCGTCGAAGTAGTGCGCCTTCGTTTTCTCCCCAGCCTTGGTTTTCACTACCGCCTTAACCTTCGTTTCGGTTCCGAGCGGCGGCTGCACAGTATTACTGGGAGGGTCGAAGGCGACATCGACGCAAATTCCTTGCTTTTCTCCACCTCCAGGTCGACTCTCTCCTCCGTACCACCTCATCTGCGCGATCGAATAGTAGACGCCGGCCCAATAGGAAAGCATCATTGCCGTCCCGGCAGCTTCTGCATAATGACCCTTGGTGGGATCGCCCCCTGAAAAGGTCCCGAGGTCTGGCGGAGCCATTGCCTTGGGAGAAACCATGATTGGCATTGTGATGTGCTGCTGGATATTGGTTGGTGCTGTATTGGTAAGCGCGCCGTTGCTTTGGCGAGTTCGGCCCGACGAAGCGTAGCTATAGTCAATCTCCGCGTTGACTGGACCCTCCAACAATGCGTTATCTCCCACCTGACCTTTGTACTTGGCCTTTACGTTCAGTTCTATGTGAAGTGTGTCGGTTTGGGTGGCCTGCGCATTGGTGTAATCGACGAAGAAATTGAATACGCCGGTCCCTTCGACCTTCCCATCGGCGTCTGGACAGTTTTGCACTTGATTGCCCAGGATGAAATGCGAAACGATTCTTTTGCCGGCGGTTGCCGGCGTCTTACCGGTGGCAGTTTGGGTGGAACCGTCGATGTGCCCTTCGTATCCAGAAGGGGCCGGCTGGCTTGTATCGTTTGGCGGGCTGAAGTCCCACGCCGGGTCGCCCCGCACCGGAATTTGAACTGGCGACTGCCCCCAGCTTCGCAGTGAAATTAGAGCGAAACCAAGAACGACGAGTCCAAATCTCGTCGCGTGGAGCATCGCGTTCTGTCTTAACTGATGAGATGACAGCCGATTTGGCATCCTCAGTGGCCTCCGGGTTGGGAACTGGAGATCTAGTACCGACAGGCAGTCCTATACCTTCGGTTTCGCCCCGCTACTGAGATATGCGTAAACGGAAGGGAAAGTCCCTCACGTCCGATCACAATTTGTGTGATGGTGTGGGCACGACCTGCACGGATTTGCTCTGGTAATGCGGTTCGACCGGACGTGCTGCGCAACAACCGAGGAATATCCCATAGAAGGACAAAGTCCCCGTGGAAAATGGGGACTTTGTGAGTGCGTTGTCAGGCTGCTGAGTTGGCTATTGGTATGTGTACGTACGGGCGGAACTGCTCTGGCCGTCGGGGTTGGTGACCACTACGTCGGCGGCCCCCAACGGGTGGGCCGGGGTGGTGGCAGTGATCGTGCTCTCGCTCAGCACGATGATGGTGGCACAAAGCGTACCCCCTATCCGCACTACCGCGCCCTTACGGAAGTCATCGCCGCTAATAGTGATCGTTGTGCCGCCGTTTACTGAACCACTGGCGGGCGCCACGGACGTCACGCTTGGTTGCTCCGGCGTCTCGGCAAACGTGAAGACGCCTTTTAGAGCAGCGCTCAGCCCTTGGGGAGTCGTGACCGCCACATCGGCGACGCCAGTTCCACTTGGCGTGGTCGCATGAATTGAAACCGCATTGAAACTGGTGATGGTTGCAGGGGCACCCCCAATCGTGACGATCATCCCCTTTACGAGATTGCTTCCCGAGATAATGACCGCATCGCCGCCGCTCGGAGAACCGGAAGTTGGATGAATGACGTTTAATTTGGGAGCCGTCGAAGGACTGGTAGATGTATACACGTAAGCGGCTGCGAGCGTCCCTGCGTCGCCGGCTTTATTGGTCACGGTTATGCCTACTGTTCCACCGACATGCCGAGGCGCAGCCGCCGTAATCGTGGTGCCGTTGATGATCTTAATCGAACTTGCGGTGGACTGACCAAAGCTCACAATTGCACCGGTTAAAAAATTAGTGCCGGTGATTGTCACCACGGTAGCCCCCGAGCTGGGACCGGTTGCCGGGGAGATGCCAGTTACCGTTGCGCCTCCGCTGGGCGGTGCGGTCCCGCCGGTAGTGAATGTCCAAACGGCGCCCGTGACGGACAGATTCGCCATGGTTTTTGTCACTATCTTCCAGTAATACGCTTTGGCTGGGGCGAGTCCTGAGACTTTATATGTTTCGTAAGTGAGCGGGCCGTTGGGGTCTTCGGGTGCTCCGGTGACGACGTTTTGCGCCACCAACGGGGGATTCGCAGTCGTACCGAAATAGACGTCATACTGCTGACCCCACGGACCGCCTTCCCAAGTCAGAGTGACACTCGAAGGCTGAGAAAGGGCGCCGCTGACGGGTGATTTGATTTTCGGTCCGCCCGGCCCGATGGGAACGAACGCTTTATATTCCGTGTCGGAATTCCAGCGGCGCTCGAACTGGTTCTGAAACCAGTGAAAAAACAACGGCTTCTTGGTGAAATAATTGTGTTCCTGTTGGTAATTGAAGGAAGGCCACGTCCAGTTCGACGATCCCCATATCGTCATTGCCTGCCCATAGAGAATCAATGATTTTTCGTGATTCTGGCCCAGGTGTGCCGTAATTTTGAGCGGGACGCCCGCCGCAAACATACGGTCGACGTTATAGGAATCCCACGGGCGGGCGGGATTGCGATACTCCGAAGAATCCACAATCATGCGGAGGGGAATCCCGCGATTGAAAGCCTTGATCGTTGCATCAGCAATTTGTGCGTTGGTGATGCGGAACATATCGATATCGAGCTTAACTTTTTCCGCAGCCATGGCGGCCATAGTTCGAGTGCCATAGTCCTGGCTCAACGTTGCGGACGGCAGGAAGTTCAACTCGGGATTGATCGGATATGTAGGATACAGCCGCTGGAGTGGTGCGTGGATGTTGGCGTAATTCTGATAACTGGTGGTGTCAGTCCACCAATCGTCATATTTTGTCCGGAAGCTGCTCACCAAGGTAGGATCATCAGTGTAGTAAATCGCTTCGTCGGTGTAGTTCACATACGGGGTGTAGGGAACGCATTCCGACCGAGTGTAATTCGCGCCGCTGAACTCCACTGTTCCCTGACCCGAGAACAGCATCATCTTCCAATGGAGAATTCCGTCGGCGGTGCGGTTTCGCATGGGGAAACCCGCCGAAGCCAATTGATTCAGTATCTGCGTATTCGTAGGGTGCCCCTCCTCGGCTCGCGGGTCCATGAGGATGCGGACGGGAACACCAGACTGAAATTTCTTAAGTAATGCACCAGAAATGGTGGTGTCGTCCATGAACCAGAAAGCGGCGTCGATTCCCACGGTCTCGTTCTGAATCAGCTTGATAAGAGGGGCTCGGCAATCTTCAAAAGACACATCGCAAAGCCGTTCGGCCCCGAAGGCTGGGATAATGCCAAGCAATAGAAAACTTAAAAGGAAACACGGGAGGGAGAAATTCGATCTACTCATATGACGTCCGATCAGCCTGTGCTTACAAGGCTGGCTTTTGGAGTGTCGGATAAGCCGCTGCGCGCATAGCTCACCATCACTTATTTTCAACCCCTCCGGCTGCGGAAAGTGTCCAAAACTGCTCAGACACGCCCGGGAGCACCGTTAAATTTTCCCGTTCTGGAACCCAGCCGGCTGGCAATGCTTTGGAACGTACGCCCGATTTCCGCCGAGTCATTGCCATCTAGCTTGTTTTGAAATTGGAGGGAACAGCTAATCGTGCAGGACTGCGTTGAGCAGTGAGCTGTTGGTGATTTCGTGCTGTGCAGTGAACTCAGTTTGTGAGGCTGGATTGCTGGTTGGATGGCGAGTAATGGCTGTAACTAGGCACCCGCCTGCAACGGAGTCAGATCACTAACAGCCGACGGACTGACGTTTACCCGAACAGCCTCATGAATCCCTGTGCCGGCAGATCCGGCACGAGAAATCTGGCGTCGCGTAATCCCGCCACTTTCGCCAGTGACTGTGCTGCGATGTATCCGCTGCGGACGGCGCCTTCCATGGTTGCGGGCCAACCGGTGGCCGTCCAATCGCCTGCCAGGAACACTCGCGGCCACACAGTTTCGGGGCGAGGGCGGTCGGCTTCGATGCCGGGACGGGGGGAGTAGGTGGCGTGTACTTCCTTGATGACTGTCGCCTTCAGGAGATTGGCTTCGCGGGCCGCGGGGAAGAATTCGCGGAACTCACTCAGCGCGAGGTCGACGATTTCCTGCTTTGATTTTTCAACCAGCGAGTTCGAAGCGCTGACCACCAGTTCCACATAGCTGCCGTGCCCGTTGTTGTCGCGCTTCTGCAGCTTCGACTTGTGGAACATCCACTGGATGGTGCGGTCGAGCAGCACAGCATGTTCGAGATCGGAAATGTTGCGATCGAACCAGAGATGAATGCCTGTAATGGGCGACGTCTCGAAACGGCCGAGCGCGTTGCGCAGCGGCTCCGACGCTGAGGAGTTGGGCAGAATTTTCCCCAGCACGTCGAACGGCACGGCGAACACCGCGAAATCAAACTTCTCGTCCCTGCCCCCAACACTCAGCATCACGTGCGACAGTTCCGCGCGAAACGACTCCACCGAGGCGCGGAACTGGACGCTTCCCTGGCGTGCTCCGAATGTAGTCGCCGGCAGCGTTGTACAACTGGGTCAGCGGAACGGCGGGCACTCCCATGCGTCCGGCGGCAGCCGATTTGAGGAACGACTCGCGCATCACTTGCGCGGCGTAGGGCACCGAAACTCGGTCCACGTCTTCATTGAGCGCGCTGACCAGCACCGGCTTCCAGAAGCGCTCGATGGCACCCTCGGTCTGACCATGACGGTGTAGCCAAGTCAGGAAAGACTCTCCGTTGTCGCGTGGCGTCATGGGCGCCAGTGCCATCATGGCGCGCGCGATAGCTATTTTGTCAGGGAACCTGAGGCAGTCGGCGCGGAGAAATGCGGGCGTGGTGTGCAGCGGCGCCGGCAGGTTCGAGGGCCCGATCTCCGAAGCGCGGCCGCCTGGCTCGAGAAACGTCAGACGGTCGAACCAGCGAATGCTGCCTTCTACACCGGTGCGTTGGTAGAAGTCGATCAGGTTGGTGCAGCATCCGAGCAGCACGTGCTGGCAGTTGTCAATGACCTCGCCGGTGCCGGGATGCTCGTACGAAGACGCGCGGCCGCCCAGAAAAGGCCGGCGTTCAAACAGGCTCACGCGGAATCCCGCCGAAGAAAGTGCGCAGGCTGCAGCGAGGCCGGCGAGGCCGCCGCCCACGATGGCGACGCTGGGAGGTTGGGTCCAGGGAGTGGGCATCACGTCAACCGCTTCAGGAATCCCTTCCCGAGGACGGAGACTTTTTCGAAAGTGGTGAGTCGAATCTTGCCCGCGTACACGTCGTACTGCTTCTGCGCAATCTTCTCGAGCAAGCGCTGATAGATGGTCACCAGCACCCACAGGGCGGGCTGGCTGTCTTCATTCACCAAAGGAACCAACTCGTACCCGGACTTGTAGAAGTCGCGTGCACGATCAGCTTCCATGGTAAGCAGCGAGCGCAGGCGTCCGCGGTCGGGAGAGCTTTTTAGATCCTCGGGCGTCAGCTCGAAACGTTGCAAATCTTCGAGCGGCAGATAGACGCGGCCCATCTGCGCGTCTTCCTTCACGTCGCGAATGATGTTGGTGAGCTGGAAAGCGATGCCGCAGCGTTCAGCGAGATGCTCGGCGTTAGGATCGCGGTATCCAAAAATCTTGATGCACACCAGACCGACCACCGACGCGACGTGGTAGCAGTAGAGATAGAGATCCTTGAAGGTGCGGTACTGGATGACGAGTTCCTGCTCTGCCCCGGCCACCCGCTCCGTCGCTTCCTCGCCTTCCGGAACATCCATCAACGTGCCGAAAGCCAGCTGATCAAGCAGCTCTGCAGGGATCTGGTAGCGGCGTTGCGTGTCGGTAAGCGCAAGCAAGATGGCGTCGTCGGTAGGCTCGCCGGCCTGCGCGCGGTGGAAAGCGTCGAGCCAGGCCTCGAGTTTGGCGCGCCGCTCATGCAGTGGGAGGCTCGCGTCGTCGGAAAGATCGTCGCATCGCCGCATGTAGGCGTAGATCGCGCACAGCGCGTTGCGCTTGGGATGCGGCAGCACAAGGAAGGCGTAATAGAAGTTACGCGCGTTGGTGCGCGCGATGCCGCTGCACACCGAGTACGCCATCGCCAGCTGTGACGACGTTGGAGAAAATGGCACCGAGGCCTGTTGCACGGCGGTGCTCATAAAAGCTTCCCCAGTGCCGCGCGTGCAACCAGCGCGAGCTTGCGAGGCTTGGAGATGGAAGGCCGCCGGCCCAACACTGCGAAGCCCTGCTTCTCGATGGCGTTCAGGATTTCTAGACCTCCCCGGCTGAAGAGATCCAGGTCGATGGCCAGCTCTTTGTTTACTTTGTCGACCAGAGGCTGTCCTTGCCGGAACCAGTCGCGCGCCCGCTCCACTTCAAAGCGCATCACGTCGCAGAAGGCCGGCGTATTGCGGTTGTTCGCCAGATCATCTTCCGACACCCCGTACTTGCGCAAGCTCTCGAGCGGCAGATAGATGCGGCCCTTCGCGTAGTCGACCGTCACGTCCTGCCAGAAATTCGCGAGCTGCAACGCCGTACAAGTGAAGTCGGAGAGCTTCTGCCGCTCGACGTCGCGATATCCGCAGAGGTAGAGCACCAGGTGTCCCACAGGATTCGCGGAGTTCAGGCAGTAGCCGAGCAGGTCGTTGAAAGTCTCGTAGCGCGTGATGGTCTGATCCTGGCGGAACGCAGTCAGCAGGTCAGAGAACTCATGCTGCGGAATATCAAATTGGCGCACGGTATCGGCCAGCGCGACGAAGACGGGATGGCGCGGCTTCCCGGCGTAGCAGGCAGCCAGTTCAATCTGCCACTGATCGAGCAGCAGCAAAGAGGCTGCTGGATCGCCGACTTCATCGCCCAGGTCGTCCGAAATGCGGCAATAGGCATAGACGTTGTAGAAATGCTGCCGCAGGCGTTCGGGAAGAAACCAGGTTGTCACCGAGAAATTTTCGTAGTGCGAGCGCGCCAGGCGCTGGCAGTAGGCCTGCGCTTCGGCGAGCGACGGCGCGGTCGCCGGAATGGCGTACTCGGGCGGAAGCTTGCTCCAGCCGGCCAGCGGGGTAGACGCGGGCACAGGCCGGGATTCGCTGGTGGCGATAAAAGTCATAGCGAGTCTTTACCCCGGTCGATCTTCCTGCGCTTAGTGTCCTGGAATGATGGCGGTTTTGATGTCGCCGTTGCGGTTGAGCATGTGCCGCAGCACGTCATGCAGGCGCGAAAGCGGCGCTTCGCCGGTAATGTAATCGGTGCCGCGGACTTTCTTTTCCGCGATCAGCGCAAACGCGCGGCGCACCGTTTCGGGGGTGTGATGGAACGTAGCCTTCAATGAGATTTCGGAATAATGCAGCCGGTTGGTATCAAGCTGCACCTTGCTGCCGCTGGCGCATCCGCCAAAGAAATTCACGGTTCCGCCCTTGCGGACCATCTGTACGGCCCACTCCCATGCTTCGGGACGGCCGACCGCTTCCACCACCACGTCCGCACCGCGCTTCTCTCGCGTCAGTTCGCGGACGGCTTCGATGGGATCCTTCACTTGCGTGATCTGCACGACCTCGTGCGCACCCTTACGCTTGGCGAGCGTCACCTGCGAGTCGCGCTTCACCACGGCCACTACATTGCATCCGATGGCCTTCGCGACCTGCACGAACATCAGGCCAATCGGACCGCCGCCGATCACGGCCACGGTATCTCCAATTTCAACCCGCGTCTCATGCAGCCCGCGGAGAACACACGCCAGCGGCTCGGTCATAGCCGCATCCTCGAACGAAACGTCCTGCGGGATGGCGAGCATGTTGCTCTCGACAATGCGGCGGGGCACGCGAATGTATTCAGCGTAAGCACCGTTATTGAAGAGCAAGTCTTCGCAGAGATTTTCCTGGTGCTTGGAACAGAAGAAGCACATGCCGCACGGCGCGGAGTTCAGCGCGACCACGCGCATGCCTTTTTTGAAGCCGCGGACACCCGGGCCAACCTCTTCGACCACTCCGGCCAGCTCGTGCCCGAACAGGGCCGGCGGCACAATCATGCGAGCGTGGTAGCCGCGCTGGTACACTTTCAGATCGGTCCCGCAGGTCAGGGCGACCTGCACCTTGATCAGGACTTCGCCTTCCCCAACGCGCGGGATCGGCACCTGTTCGATCTTGATGTCTTCCTTGCCGTACAGGACGGCAGCTGTCATTTTTCCGTTCACTTCAAGTGTCCTTCCCAAGCGCTGCCCGGTTGAATCACGACTTTCATGGAGTCCGGTTGAGGATGGGCAGCCAGTTCCAGTGCTTCGAGCCCGCGGGATAACGGAAACCGGTGGCTGATGAGACGCTCCAACTGCATTTCCTGTCCCATTACGAAGCGCACCGATTCCTCCTGCAACTCCACCGAAGCGCTGTACGACCCGAGCAAGGCCTTTTCGTCTACACAGATGGCCGCCGGATCCACCACCGCTTCGCCGTGCACTGTCTGAGCAAACAGCAACACCCGGCCGCCTGGACGCGTCGCATCCATGGCAGGCCGGATCAGGCCGTTGCCGCCCACCGCCAGAATCACGGCGTCGGCGCCGCGGCCTTCCGTTAACTCGCGCACGCGCTGGGTCACATCTGCGCGCGAGGCATCTATGGTCAGGCCTAAACCGAAGCTTTCAGATATTGTAAGCCTCCGCGAATACAAATCGGAAGTAATTACCCTTGCCCCGGTCCGCCTCGCCAACACGCTCAAAATGAGACCGATCGGGCCTTGTCCGATGACGAGCACAGTCTCGTCCGGTACCAGACGCAGGCTGACTACGCCTTTCATGCAGGTGTTCACGGGCTCAACGAAGCAAGCCTGCTCGAACGAAACACCGTCCGGAATGCGCACGGTTCCGTGCTCAACGATCCAGTCCATCACACGGACGTATTCGGCAAATCCTCCTCCGCTCGGATCAAAGCCGGCCGTACAGCCGACCTTCTTGTAGGTCTCGCACTGCGCGAAAGTGTGGTGGCGACAGTAGTAACAGCTCCGGCAGGGGATGTGATGGAACACCATGACTCGGTCCCCGGGCTGATACTTCGGGACGCCCTCGCCGACGGCGGCGACTACGCCAGAGGTTTCGTGTCCGAAGATGCGCGGTGCGGAATGGGAACCGGTCGAGATCTTCTTTAGATCGGTGCCGCAGATGCCGCAAGTGTGCACGCGCACCAGGAGTTCGCCCTTGCGGATCGAAGGAACCGGCACAGTTTCCATTCGGACGTCGTTTTTGCCGTGATACACCGCGGCAAGCATGGTCGAGGGAATGGCCTGCTGGCGTTGTTCCACTGCGATTTGTCCGGCGATCGACACTACGAGGGCGCCTTCTCCTGTTTGGTGCGGATCTCGCTATGCGGCATTGTATTGGTGAATCGGATGTCGAGGGTGAGGTGATCGAGATACGGCTGGCCGGGAGCAATGAAGTGCGAGTCCGTCACCCGGAACACGCAGTAAAAGTTGTCGACCTTCACGACGCGCTCGGTGTTCAGCGCGATGGCAGCGAACCTCCCCGGATCGAGCCAGCCGATTTGCCTGTGGTCCTCGCTGGGATCGGGCGAACTGATCAGCACGTCGGGATAAATCTTGTGATGCAGGTCAGCGAGTCTCACCCGCCATCCCGTGATGCGTTGGTCGGCTGCATCGGAGTGCTGTGGCAGACACGCGAAGGTGTAGCGATCCTTGCCACTCTGATCTTTCACGCGAATGTCGCAGGTCGCGTTGTGTGCATCGAGATCCACTTGCATGGACTGTTCGGTGATGCGCGTCGGGCCTTTGCGGAAGCTTTCGACGTAGGCGAAGGTGGCTTCGTTTTGCGCGGCGGTTGCGCACACGAGTACGATGGCAACGGCGGTGACGCCAGCCGCAACGACTGCGAATTGGGGAAGGCTCTTCATCCAACGACTTTTCCCTGCACTGCTACTGCGTACTGCGCTTGCAACATCGCGCTCAACGCCCGGGCCGCTTTGGCGCTGTTCTGCGCGAGCCTCAGAACGTCTGGCCAAATGAATGGCCTGCTGGCCGCATAGAGCGCGAAGCTTCGCGCGCGAAAACTGCCGTCCGCTGCGATGAAGCGATCCATGGGCGGCATGGCGAATCCGACTTCATCGGAGATCGCCTTGACCGCAGCGAAGCGCAGGCCGCGCGCCTCCGCGCCTTTGGCTACGGCTGCAGCTTCCATGTCGACCGCCTGCGCGCCATAGGACTTCGCCAGCTTGGCCTTCTGCTCGACGCCGGCTACCGCCGGGGAACTGACCAGAATGCCATCGCCCGTTCCCGTGTCGGTGCGGCTTCCGTCTCTTGCGTCCACCACGTAGCGCGGCTGGAGCAAATCACCGACTCGCAACTTGCCGTCGAGCGCTCCGGCGAACCCTGCCGACAGAACCACCGACGGCCGATATAGCGCGATGATGGCTTCGGTCGCCCGACGCGCCGCTTCAAATCCCATTCCGCCGCAAACGACAACTGCATTTCCCGACTCGAAGAAGCGAAACTCTCTGCCGTCATGCCGCTGCTCAACAACGCGCCAGTGGCGGACCAGCGGCCCCACTTCGCGTTCGAGCGCCGCAACGATGGCAACCTCAGGCATAGCCCTTTGCCCGAAACCATGAGACTGCCCGGCGCAGTGCGTCGTCGACGGGCACGCTCTCCCAACCCAGTTCGCGCTCCGCCTTCGTCGAAGAGACGAACATCTTCTTCTTCCCCATGCGCACCGCGTCGATGGTCGCACGCGGTTCGCGGCCGCGAATCCATCCGGTAAAGACTTCATCGACCACGCCGGTAGCGAGCGCCATCACGTATGGCACCTTCACTTTCGGCGACGGCAACCCGGTGATCGCGGCAAGTTTGTCAAGAATCTGCTTTAGCGTCAGGTTCTCGCCACCCAGCACGTAACGCTGGCCGCTTCTTCCCTTCTCCAGCGCCATCACGTGGCCGCGCGCGCATTCGGTGGCATCGACCAGGTTCAATCCCGTGTCCACATACGCGGGAAACTTCTTCTTCAAAAAATCCACCACGATGCGGCCCGATGGCGTCGGCTTGATGTCCATCTCGCCGACCGGCGTCGATGGATTCACGATCACCACGTGCTGGCCGGCGCCACCCGCCTCTATGGCAATCTGCTCGGCCATAAACTTCGACCGCTTGTAGTGACCGATCATGTCTTCAATCGCCACGGGTGAATCCTCATCCGCGACCGTTCCGTTCGTGCTAAACCCCATGGTCGCCACACTCGAGGTGTAGACCACGCGCCGGACGCCGTTCTTGCGCGCCGCTTCCAGCACAGCGCGCGTGCCTTCGACGTTCGAGCGATACATCTGCTCCGGATCCCGCACCCAGAGCCGGTAATCGGCGGCCACGTGAAACACCGTGTCGCATCCGGCGATTGCCTTCTCCAGTGATGCAGCGGAACGCAAATCACCCGTCACACGATCGGCCTTCAGGCCTTCGACATTCCGCAGGTCGCTGGTAGAGCGAACCAGCAACCGCAGCTCGGCTCCCTGCTCTGTCAAAACCCGCGCGACATGAGCACCCAGAAATCCGGTCGCGCCTGTGACGAAAGCCTTCAAGAACAGTCACCCGTCGCTAGTCGCCAGTCGTCAGCCCTCGGACTCCAATGGTCAATCATTTTGAACGCAAAACTCCGCTCGTCATCAGTCGATCGGATGACGGCCTTGGCTTCCGCAATTCTCTCAGTGACCGTTGCGAACGGAACCGACCGGCTCTCCCGCCACCATTTTCGCGTACGTCGTCAGTGCGAGCAGCGGGAAGTATTGCCGGTACATGTGGTACTTCAGGTAGAAGACGCGCGGAAAGCCGGTTCCCGTGTAGTGCGGCTCGTCCCATGAACCGTCTTTCAGCTGCGTGCGCAACAAGTAGGCGATACCGCGCGCCACCGAATCGCTGCGCAGGTCGTTGGCCGCCATCAGACCGAGAACGGCCCAGGCGGTTTGCGACGCAGTGCTTTCGCCAATGCCTTTCTTGTTGGCATCGTCGTAAGACTCGCAGCTCTCGCCCCAGCCGCCGTCGGGATTCTGCACCATGCGCAGCCACTCCGCGGCCTGCTGCACGTAAGGCTCGTGATGATCGACGCCCACCGCCTCCAGCCCGCGCAGCACCAGCATCGTGCCGTAAATGTAGTTCACGCCCCAGCGGCCGAACCACGCGCCGTCGGATTCCTGCTCCTTGCGGATGAAGTCGATCGCCTTCTTCACGGCTTTGTGGTTCTTGTCGTAGCCGTAAGTGGCGAGCATCTCGAGAATACGACCCGTGATGTCGACCGTCGCGGGATCGAGCATGGCGTTGTGGTCGGCGAACGGAACGTACTGGAACACCATGCGGTCATTGTCCTTGTCGAACGATGCCCAGCCGCCGTTACGGCACTGCATGGATAGGATCCAGTCAATAGCGCGCTGCACTGACTCGTGCTGGTAGCGGCCATTCGGATGTTCCACCCGGCTCAGGCCGAGGCAAACCTGCGCGCTGTCGTCGACATCGGGATAAAACTCGTTGTTGAACTCAAAGTACCAGCCGCCCGGCTCACCCTGGGGATTCTTCACCTTCCAATCACCCACGGTGCGGACCTGCTTCTGCAGCAGCCAGTCGGCGCACTTGACCATGCGGGGATCGCTGGCCGGAACTCCCGCCTCGCCCAGCGCGAACAACGCGTAAGCCGTGTCCCACACCGGAGAAACGCACGGCTGCATGCGGAAAGTGTCGCCCTCTTCGATGCCCAGTTTTTCGAATTCGTCGAGCGCGCGAATCACCTGGGGGTCGTCCGCCGAATACCCGAGGCAGCGCATGGCGATCACCGAGTTCATGATCGAAGGGAAAATCGCGGCCAGGCCATCGCTCATCTCGAAGCGCTCGAGCATCCACTTCTCAGCGCGTTTCAGCGCGAGCGAGCGCAGCGGGCGAATGTGCACGCGCTCGGCCCAATGCGTCATTCGGTCGAGCACGAGAAAGAAATTGCGCCAGGAGACCAGCTTTTTCGCCCAGTGCAGGTGCATGCGCGACTTGTCGCGTCCACCGACAAAGAGTTCTCCAATGCCCATCTCGTCGGGAAGCTTTTTGAAGGGCTTCTTCGCATAGCAGATGGAGAGCGGCACTAGCATGGCTCGCGACCAGGAAGAAATCTCGTAGATGTTGAACCAGAACCAGTTCGGAAACAGCACGATCTCGGGCGGGATCGCGGGGATGGCGTCGTAGTCGTACTGCCCAAAGAAGCAGAGATAAAGCTTGGTGAACGTATTGACCTCGGTGACGCCGCCGAGTTCGAGAATTTTCGTGCGCGCCCGCTGCAGGGCTGGATGGTCGGAACGCAAACCTGCCAGCTTCAAACCGAAATAGACCTTGACCGACACGCTGACGTTGGAAGGCCCGCCCCGATAAATGCTCCAGCCGCCGTCCTCGTTCTGATGCTCGAGCATGTAGCGCGCGGCCTGCGCGAAGCGCCGCTCGTCTACGGTGCCCAACATGGTGTGGAGAATCAGGTAGTCCGCTTCGAGCGTAGCGTCGGCCTCAAGTTCGCCGCACCAGTAACCGTCTTCGTGCTGCTCGGAGAACAGCAACCGGCGCGCGGCATCGGTCGCCGCAGCCACCCGGCTGCTCAGGTCGTCAATTTTGCCGAAACGAAGTTGAGGCGCTGACTTGGTGGAAAGCTGGGGGGAGTGTTCATCCATACGAGATTTGGACTCCATCAATCCGCGCTGACACTCGCGGGGGCGCTGGCGATGGCCTCTACGATTTCGGGAGGCAGGCCAAAACGCACGTTTTCAGGCATCACTTCCAGTTCCTGCACGTTGTCGAAGCCCTTGGTCGCCAGGTACTTGACCACTTCTTCGACCAGGCATTCCGGCGCCGACGCTCCCGCGGTCAGCGAGATCGTCTTCACGCCTTCGAGCCAGTCAGGCTGGATGTTCTTATAGCTGTCGATTAGATGCGCGTTGGTGCCGAGGTTGCGCGCCACCTCGACCAGGCGGTTGGAGTTCGAGCTATTTTCCGAGCCGACCACCAGCAACAGGTCCGCCTCGGAAGCCACTTCTTTTACAGCCACTTGCCGGTTTTCAGTCGCGTAACAGATGTCCTGCGCATGCGGGCCCTGAATGTTGGGAAATTTCTTTTTGAGCGCCGCGATGATGTCCTTGGTTTCGTCGAGACTGAGGGTCGTTTGCGTAAGGTACGCCACGCGGTTGGGATCAGGGACGGTTAGTGATTCGACCTGTGCAGGCGATCCAACCACTTGGGTAACGGTTGGCGCTTCCCCTAGCGTGCCAATGACTTCATCGTGATCGCGATGGCCGATCAGGACCAGCGAGAAGCCTTCCTTGGCAAACTTGACGGCCTCGACATGCACCTTGGTGACGAGAGGGCAGGTTGCATCAATCACGCGCAGCTTGCGCTCCTCACTGGCGCGCCGGACTTCAGGCGAAACTCCGTGGGCGCTATAGATTACGCGCTCCCCTTGAGGAACTTCATCAACGCTGTCAACGAAGATGGCACCCTTTTGCTGGAGCTCTTCGACCACGAACCGGTTGTGAACGATTTCCTTGCGAACATAGATCGGCGGTCCGAACGCCTCGAGGGCGATGCGGACAATATCTATGGCGCGCACTACTCCGGCGCAAAAACCACGGGGCTTCAAAAGCAACAAAGTCTTGGTTTCAGTTGTAGACACGAATGGGTTCCTTGCCGTCCCCGGCCTTGTCTTAAGGGTACACTTTTCCCCAGAAAAGTTAATCCTAGACTACCCGATGGAACCCCTTTGGTCAACGTAAGCTGTAGAAAGGGCAAGGATTAGCAGCGAATGGCGGAGATTGCCGGTTGAACGGCGAACTACCAGACGCGTTTCACGTCGTAGCGATCTAAATCGGCGGCAATCGAATGTGCGGCGCACGGCATTCGCGTGAACGCCGTTTGCCCCGCAGTCATCGAGACCCCGATGGCCGAACGAGCCTTTGGTGATCCGGCAGTCAGCAAACGCATGCTTTCGCTCCATCCCCTCGGGCGTTTCGGGAAGCCGATGGAAGTCGCCGAAGCCGTACTTTGGCTCTGCTCAGACAAGTCTTCCTTCACCACCGGCCAGTACCTCGGCATCGATGGTGGCCTTCTTATTGGCCCAAACCCCAACGCTTAGCAGGCCCCGCTACTGCTCAGAATCCCGAAGGTGTAGATCGGCGACTGGGCAAACCTCTGTGTTGTCCGTAACGAGCGCCGCGCGGGTCGCCATTCGTGCACCACAGCCGCATACCAGCGGCCGCAACACACGAATGGCGAGTCGCACTCGAACCGCGCTCAGTCGTCATCGTGCATGCGCCGTAAGTTGTTTTTGTAAACGGCCCTGCCGATAGCCTTTCCCAGGCGCTCGCCTGCGACCTGATCCGTTCGAAAATGTATCCCCCCGTAAACACGCGCGTCGGAGATGTCGTCTGTAATCTGCTTAAAGGTCGTGTATTGCAGCACAATGTCGGGCACGGCGGGATTTGACAACGTGATGGAATGCCCACCTTCACCGTAAATGCGTTTCAGAATCTCGGCGGCGCCATTCGCCCCACTGCCGTGGTTGGACGGATAACTGGGGAAACAAGGAGTCGTGACAAAGGGGACAAAGCTGGGGTCAGGATCGGTTTTCGGATTGCCATCTGTGTTACCGGCATGGATCGCTGTTTCGGGTCGCCAGAAATTGTAGTGATACTTGTTGAAGAACGACGCGACCAGGCTGTCATTAATCGCCATGTTCATGACGGCCAGAGACTGCGCATTCTCGGTTAGCGAATGCCACTGTTCCTGCGCAACCTGCTGGACGGCCTGATTAAATACTTGAGTTGGCGAGGACGCCGCGTAGTAAAGCGCGACATTAGCGCGATCTTGTGGTCGCTCTGTACTGTCGATGCTGCCCACCGTCATCACCTCATTGTAGGTTTTCGCGTATGCGCGACTCGCGAGCGTTGGCGGCGGACCAAGGAGAAACTCACTAGCACGGTGGATGCCGAACGGAGTTACGTTCTGCCATTGAAACGCGATTCCGACGGCGATTCCATTTACGATCGGACAGCTGGGTGTGGCCTGCCATTCTCCCGGAACCGGCGGCCCGGGTATCTTGAATTGCGGGGGCGACGATCCATCGCTTGAACGCAGAGCGATCATGGCCAAAGCTGCGGCTTCACCCGTTGCAATCCCGTCAGTCTTGGCTTGGCTGTCCGGAATGGACGCCAGCGAATTCGCACGCTCTGCATCAAGGGTCGTGGCACTGGCCGGAAAATAGGCGCTAAGCACACGATAGGCAGCCTGGATGGCGGCAGCGTCAGGAGATGCACCCGGGGGTGCTACGATCGTCCCCAGATAAGGATGAAACTCACCCGTGATCGCGTTCACTGATTCGAATACCGCGAGTTGAACGATCGCTGCGGTTCGTGCCTGGACGAACGGGTTCTGTTTGTTCGCAACCGCTGTGTTTACTGCGATCGCGTTCCAGTCCAGTACGACGTCGGCCTTCGCGACCGCAGACCCGAATAGAGTCGCGATCGACAAGCAAAGTCCGAGAGCCCGTTTCTTTGCCGCGCCATGCATCCTTTTCATCGTGCCTCCTCCTGATTCCTCACTGGCTTTCCGTCAGTGTGGCTCGGCATGCTGGCTGCTGCTGGCGTTGTTGTCTATATCGGAGAGCGTGTCGGAGCATTAAGTTTTGTGTCGCTCTATATGTAAGTGGGGTTTGCACTTATAGCAGCGTCGCGGGTGTGGTGTAAGATCTTTCCGCTCTTATAAGGTGTGTGTCATGTCCTCCGAGCCAGCAGGACTGGAGCAACCGATCAGGTTCGGCGAAGGCTTCGAGCTTGATCTGCATCCCCGAAGGCTGCGGCGTGGCAGTCATGCGCTGAAGCTGGAACGCATCCCGTTCGAGATCCTTCTCCTTCTGCTTGAACACCGAGACGAGATTGTTACCCGGGATCAGATCGTTTCCAGGGTCTGGGGCGAGGGCGCTTTCCTGGACACTGACAACAGTATCCGGGGCGCGATCCGTAAGCTTCGGCAGGTCCTGAAGGATGACGCCGAGACCCCGCGATTCATACAGACCGTGACCGGACAGGGGTATCGCTTCATCGCCCTGGTCATTGCTCCCAAAGAGGCAATCGCAGCTTCCGAGCCAGCAGCCTCGGCTGTCCCCGCCAGCGACCGCGATTTCGTGTCGGAACTCGATGACTGGTTGCAAGCCCGAAGACTGCGTTTAGTGGGGCCGGATCAGGAGCGTACGGCGGAGAAGGCAACGGATACCGCAACCGCTCACGGACCAGGAAGTCGGAAGGCCTACAGGTGGCCATTTGTTGGAGCTGTGGCTTTACTCTCGGCCGCGTGCCTTCTGTCATTCCTGGTGGTTCGGAACTGGCGACGAGCATCGAACCCGCCCGCACATTCCCAGGGCAAGATAGTACTCGCTGTCCTGCCGTTCGAGAACCTGAGTCGCGATCCCGACCAGGAGTTTTTCAGTGACGGACTGACTGAAGAAATGATCGCCCAGGTCGGAAAGTTGAATCGGGATCGACTCACCGTAGTAGCCCGCAGTTCGGTTGCAAAGTACAAGGGTAGCAATCTGGCTGCGAAGGAGATCGGCAAAGAACTGAAGGCGGATTATCTTGTCCAAGGCAGCGTTCGTCGCTCGTCGGACCGTGTACGCATCACCGTGCAACTCATCCAAGCACAAAATCAGACGGATCTCTGGACCGAGAGTTACGACCGCGAACTCAAAGATCTGCTAGCTGTGCAGGACTCGGTCGTGCAAAGCATCGCAAGCGAGATTCATATCGCTCTTACCGATGAACAGGAAAAGCGTCTGGCTGCTCCGCGGCAAATAAGGCCGGAAGCATACGAGGCGTATTTGAAGGGTCGCTATTACTGGAACAAGCGAACCGGCGAGAGCATGCAGAAGGCGGAGCAATATTTCGAGCAGGCGATCGACCACGATCCCACTTATGCTGCTGCGTACTCGGGACTGGCAGACTGTAACAGCGGATTGGCGTGGCACGGATTTAAGTCACCGGCCGAGGCACTCCCGAAAGCTTATGCCGCGGCGCGCAAAGCGCTCGAGATCAACCCAGAATCGGCCGAAGCCCACGCGTCCTTAGGCATTGCAATGAGCCATCGTTGGGATTGGACGGGCGCGGAAACCGAGTTCAGGCGGGCTCTGCAGTTGGATCCCCAATACGCGAACGCGCACCACTTTTATGGAGACTACCTTTCCATCAGGAGTCGCCATAGTGAGGCAATTGCAGAAGCAAAGCGCGCACTAGAGCTCGACCCCCTGAACCTCATGATCAGCACGTGGGTGGGATTCCGCTACTACATGGCTCGTGACTACTCCAGCGCTATCGATCGAAATCGAAATTCCGTGGAACTGGATCCGAACTTCGCTGCCGCACACCTTCTACTTGGAGAGGACTATGTTGAGGCCGGATTGCACAACGAAGCCATTAACGAACTGAAGAAAGCGGCGGATCTGTCAGGCGACAGCCCGCTCTATACCGCGCAACTCGCCGCAGCCCTTGCAGCTGCAGGACGGAAAGGCGACGCACTCCGAATCGCGCACGAACTGGAGACGATTTCGAAGAAGCGTTACGTTTCCCCCTACGGCTTGGCTCAGATCTACGCAGCCGCAAATAAGAATGCGGACACATTCAAATGGCTGCAAATCGCATATGAAGATCACGCTGTTTGGATCGGATACCTGGCCGTCGACCCGATTTTTGACCGTTACCGTTCGGATGAGCGTTTCAAGGATCTTCTCCGACGCGTTGGCCTGCCTTAAAGGAGAAGCAAACCTCTAGGGAATCTCGCTCTCACCCAACGTCTGAGGCTGAGCAGATTCCAGATATCCTGTCGGGTACTCGGCAACATGAACGACACCGTGCGACGGTTACCGATCTGGGCGTGAACCGAGCCAATCTTAGGCGTTGGCTTTGATCATCTGCTCAGCATGCTTCAGCGAGCTTTCCGTGACCTTGGCTCCGCTCAGCATGCGCGCGACTTCCTCGGTGCGCTCGTCGCCGGTGATGTTGCGGACGGTGGTTTTCGTGCGTCCCGCGGATTCCTTCTTTTCGATGCGGTAGTGGTGATCGGCAAAGGTAGCGATCTGCGGAAGGTGGGTCACGCACAGCACCTGGCTGGTGCGTGAGAGTTCTTTGAGTTTCTTGCCGACGGAGTCGGCGGCGCGGCCGCCGATGCCAGTATCGATTTCGTCGAACACCAGCGTGCGCGGCACGCCCGAACCTTTCTTCTTGCCTCCGGAGACGGCAGTTGCTTCAACGCTAGCCTTCAGGGCCAGCATGACGCGCGAGAGTTCTCCGCCCGAAGCAATGTGCTCAAGGCGGCGCAGGGGCTCGCCGGGGTTGGTGGAGATCATGTACGCCACCTGGTCGAAGCCCGAGGCCGACCAGTTCTGTTCTTCGTCGGAGCCGGTGACTTCGATGTGAAAGCTCGATTTCATGGCGAGATCGTTGATGGAGGCTTCCACCAGCTTCTCAAGTTTACGGGCGGCTTCGTAGCGCTTCTTCGATAGAGCGCGCGCGGCAGTCAGATATTCGTGGGCAGCAGCGGCCAGTTCGCTGCGCAACTGGCGGAGGACTTCGTCCTTGTTCTCCATCTCGGAGAGCTTGCGCGCTGCTTCCGCTCCAAAGGCAATCACGTCATCGAGCGTGGCGCCGTACTTGCGTTTCAGGCGGTCGATGGCCGCTAGGCGGTCCTCGACTTCGGCGAGATGTTCGGGAGAGGCATGAATGCCGCCGGCGTAGTCGCGCAATGTCGCGCCGACGTCCTCCACGCTGATGAGTGCAGTTTCGAGTGCGGCCAGCGCCTCTTGAAATTTCGGCTCGTAGCGGGCCAGTTCTTCAACCTGCTTGCGCGCCGAGCGCAGCGACGACGCGGTCGAAGAATCGCCTTCGTACAGCAGGTCGAAAGCGTTCATGGCCGCGTTGTAGATCTTCTCGGCGTTGGCCAGAACGCGCTTTTCGTTTTCGAGGCGCTCGTCTTCGGCTGGCTGCAACTTCGCGTCTTCGATCTCGCGTTTCTGAAAGGTCCAAAGGTCGAGCAGGCGAAGGCGGTCTTTCTCGTCGCGCTCGAGTTCTTCGATGCGGGAGCGGATGCCGGCCCATTTTTCATATGCATCGTGCACGCAGGTCAGCTGCGCGCAGGCGTAGGTGTCAAGCAGGGCGAGGCGGGCCGGGCCGTCAAACGCGGCCAGGGTTTCGTTCTGTGCGTGCACCGTGGCGAGAGAGGGGCCAATGAGCTTAAGCACGGCAACCGTGGCGGGCTGGTTGTTTACAAACACGCGTCCCTTGCCGCCCTGGGCGATCTCGCGACGCAGGATGACGGAGTCGGTTTCCGAATCCAGACCGTTTTCTTCGAGGATGCGTGCGATCGTCTTCGCCGCGGCGCTTTCAATTTCGAACACCGCGGAGATTACGGCGCGATCGGCGCCTGTGCGAATTACTTCCGTGGAAGCTTTTTCTCCCAGCAGCAGGGTAAGCGCGTCGATCAGGATGGATTTGCCGGCGCCGGTCTCGCCGGTCAACAGGTTGAGTCCGGAGGCGAAGGCCACCGCTATGTTATCGATGACCGCGTAGTTCTCGAGGCGTAGTTCGACGAGCACCGAGCATCCTGGGCGTGCTGAGGTGAGCGCAGAATAGCATGAAGCAGGTCACAGGTTACAGTTGACGGGTCACAGGAAAGGCACTGGGTCGAGTGCAGGCTTTGGGCTCTGGGCGCTGGGCTTTAGATCTTGGTCTTGGGTATCAGTTTTCACGTCACGGGATGAGGAAAAACGGTTCGGCGCGCTTGCGCCAGCTTTCTGCGCAAAAGGCCTGGCCGGGTGGATCGTGCTTCTCCTGTCACCCGTGACCTGTCGCCTGTGACCTTTGTTCACGCGTTGCCCACCTTGGTTCGACAGAAAAACTCGGGCTTGCTGTCGTTAAGCTGCTCATCACAGGGACTATAATTACCAGACGCTCCGCTTCGCAGACACAAACTATTCTGGAGGTCACGCGGCGCCTCGCGCGTCTTCATATTCAAGATGCTGAATGCATACTGGTTAGCCTTCGCAGTCGGCGGCGAAGTTCTGGATCTGGTGAGCCAGACCGGATTCGTCGCTAAGTTTGTCCTCCTTCTTCTGCTGGCTTTCAGCGTGCTCTCCTGGGCCATCATTCTTTCCAAATGGAGCCTGCTTCGGCGTGCGCGCGTGCAGAGCGGACGTTTCGTGCGCGCATTCCGCAAGGCGCAACGTCTGACTGATGTAGCCGCGGTGGCGGACCAGTTCCGCCCCAGCCCGCTGGTCGGCGTCTTTGAAATGGGCTTCGAAGAGTACAAGCGGGGCGGCGGCCGCAGCCTTTTGCCCGTGCAGCGCGCCATGCAGATCGCGAATTCCGAGGAACTCACGCGGCTGGAACGCAACGTTCCATGGCTGGCGATTACCGGCGCCGTGACGCCTTTCGTCGGATTATTCGGAACCGTGTGGGGCATCATCGACGCCTTTCATGGACTGGGCGCCGCCGGGGCAGCGACGCTTCGGGCAGTGGCGCCCGGCATTTCTGAAGCGCTGATCACGACCGCCGCCGGCCTGGCCGCCGCGATCCCCGCCGTGATCGCCTACAACCTGATCGGCAGCTCGATCCGCGAGTTCGCCTCACGCGGCGATGACTTCGCGCTCGAGATGCTGAATGCCGTGGAGCGGGCATCGGTGCCGGTGCAAGCCGACCCTGCTGGAGCTCGACGCTGATGGCTTTCACAGGCGCCAACGGTCGAACGCAGACTTCGATCTCCGATATCAACGTCACGCCGCTGGTCGACGTGGTGCTGGTGCTGCTGATCATTTTCATGGTCACGGCGCCGGTGCTGCAGTCGGGCATCGAAGTGAGCGTTCCGAAGACGCGCACTGTGAAAGAGATCACCGAGGAACGGATGGTGATCAGCATCAACAAGCAGCAGCGCGTGTTCCTGGGCAACGATCCCATCAACATCAACGACATTAAGGCGCGCCTCCGGCAGAGAATCCGCGACCCGCAGAACCAGTCGGTCTTCATCCGCGCGGACGAGGATGTGCCCTTCGGCGCGTTCGCAACGGTGATGGACGCCGTGAAGGGCGCGGGCATCACCAACGTGAGCATCGTGACGCAACCGCTGGACTCGAATGCAAGCCGACGCTGAAATATTTTTTGAACACGGACGATTGAGCCGGCCGCTGGCGGTTTCCGCCGGACTGCATCTCGCATTTGCCGGACTGCTGATTGTATCGGGCGCGCTTCTTCCGAGGAACGGGGCCACGTGGGGCGCTGGGGGAGGCGGGGATGCGATCGGTGTATCCCTCGTCAGCAACATTCCCTTGCCGGCCAGCCAGATTCCGACACAGAACGTCGTCGCCAACGAGTCTAAAGGCCTTTCGAAGTCACAGCCCATCGAGAAGGCGGAAGAACCCGACGCGATCCCGATTCCCGACAAGAGCACGAAGGTCAAGCCGAAGCCGGTCACGAGTGCGAGCAAAGCCAAGCCACAACCGCAGGCCGAAGAACCGAGCAATGAAGTGCCTTTTGGGCAGGGCGGACCAGTCAGCGGTCCTTACGGAACATTCAGCTCAAACGGCGCCAAGGGCGGTTTCGGCGTACAAGGAGGCGGCGGCGACTTCGGTTCGCGCTACGCTTACTACGTACAGGGGATTCAGCGGCGCATCACGGAAAACTGGATGCGTTACGAAATTGACCCGACGATCCGGCAAGCCAATCGGGTCTATGTCACGTTCGACATCAGTCGGTCAGGCCAGCCGTCGAATGTGCAAATCGAGCAGTCCAGCGGGGTTCCCTCTTTGGATAACTCGGCGCTGCGGACCGTTCAACGCGTCGATTCGTTTGGGTCTCTGCCTGCCGAATATTCCGGCAGCAAGGTGTCGGTGGAATTTTGGTTCGACTACAAGCGTTAAGCGTCACAGGAATGATCGTCACTCGATTTCAAATCTATCTTTTGGACATTTAGGAGTCAGTCGCTAGCATGGACTATCGTCACTTGAAGCCCCGAAGTCACCGGACTACGATTCATCCTTCATCCTGCGCTGCCATTTCCACGATGCCTCTTTGCAGTTTGCTCCTGCGTAACTTCGCCGCGAAAATCACACTCGTGTGTCTGCTTGCCGTTCTGCTGGCGGATATGTCTTCCGCGCAAGACTGGGTGCGGACCGGCACCGGTTTGGGTGTGGACAAGATCCGGCTGGCGGCAGCGGACTTCAAGCCCAGCACGCAAGATCCGAACACTGCCGCGCTCCTCAAGACGTTTAACGACACGCTCTGGAACGATCTCGACAACGCCGGCATCTTCGACATGGTTTCGAAGAGCTTCTATCCGACTGAAGTTCCGGGCAGCCCGAATGAAGTGCGCTTTGAGCAGTGGAACGCTCCGCCGCCGAATGCCTCGATGCTGGCCTTCGGCGACTTCGGCGCGACGGGCAACAACTTGCTCGTGCACGGGTGGCTGTATGACGTAAAGAACGTCAGCTCGCCCCAGGTGTTGGGCAAGCAGTACACGGACGCGGCCACTGCAGATGCAGCGCGCGCCATCGCTCACAAATTCGCCAACGAAATCATCTTTCGCCTGGGCGGCGGCGTTGCCGGCATTGCGGAGAGCAAGATCTATTTTGTAAGCGATCGTGGCGGGCACAAGGAAATCTGGGCCATGGACTACGATGGTTCGAACCAGCACCAGATCACGCATCAAGGGACAATTTCTCTTTCGCCGCGCATCTCGCCTGACGGATCGCGGCTTGCCTTCAGTTCCCTGACCAAGACCGGCTGGGAAATCATGATGTACTCGCTGGAGTTGAACCGCGGCGTGTCATTCGCGCGCTTCGGGGGAACAAATCTCTCGCCCAGCTGGGCGCCTGACGGCACGAAGCTCGCATTCTCTTCGTCACGCGGGGGCGAGCCCAATATCTACGTGTCGGACCCTTCGGGAGCCAATCCCCGGCGACTGACCAGTGATCGCGGTCCCGATGTGGGACCGACCTTCAACCGCAAGACGGGCGCACAGATTGCATTCGTCAGCGGACGCACCGGTCTTCCGCAGATCTACACCATGGAGGCCGACGGCACGAACGCGCAACGCGTCACCGACCAGGGATATGCGGTGTCGCCGTCGTGGTCGCCTAACGGCCAATTCCTTTCTTTCTCGTGGTTTCGCAAATATGGACCTGGGGCTCCTGGAGCCAACGACATCTACCTGATGGACATCGCCAGCAAGCAGTGGGTGCAGCTGACCCACGATGGCGGGCGCAATGATTTCCCATCTTGGTCCCCGGATGGGCGTCATATTGTCTTTCAATCAAGCCGTTCGGGCAGCGAGCAGATCTGGACGATGCTGGCCGACGGGACCAAAGTGCAACAGTTAACGTTCAGCGGCCGGAACTCCCAACCAAATTGGAGTTGGAAGTAGGCGGCTAAAGTGTCAACATGAAGATGCACTTACCACTGTTATCATCCCCGGTTATGGCGGAAATGTTGGCCCGCGTAACCGGTATACCGTGCGCGGACGTGTGCGCATGACTTTGCAGGGAGGGAGAACGTGAAACTTAGGAACGTGAAGTGGACTACTCTGGTATTCATCCTTGGCGCGATTATGTTTTTGGGCGCCTGCAAGAAGAAGCAGCCGCTACCGCCGCCGCCACCACCACCGCCGCCGCCGGCACCGACCGCGTCCATCTCAGCCAGTCCGAACAGCGTAGACAAAGGAATGTCGACCACGCTGACCTGGCAGACGACGAACGCGACCGATGTCAGCATCGACGGGATCGGTGCCGTGCAGCCGAATGGTTCGCAGCAGGTGACGCCCGCCGATTCGACGACTTATCACCTCGTCGCGAAAGGCTCGGGGGGAACCCAGGAGGCTACGGCCCGAGTGACGGTGAATGCACCGCCTCCGCCGCCTCCGCCGCAGGCGACTCTGACAGAAGAGGAGATGTTCGCGCAGAACGTCAAGGACGTCTACTTCGATTACGATTCGGAAGGCATTCGTCCCGACCAGCAGTCGGCAATCCAGGGCGACGCCACCTTCCTCAATCAGCATTCGAACATTCAGTTCACGATTGAGGGCCACTGCGACGAGCGCGGGTCCACCGAATACAACCTGGCGCTGGGCGACCGGCGCGCGAATGCGGTGCGCAATGCCTTGACGTCGGCGGGCGTGAATGCCAGCCGGATCAAGACCATCAGCTACGGCAAGGAAAAGCCGTTCTGCACCGAGTCGAACGAAACCTGCTGGCAGCAGAATCGCCGCGGGCACTTCGCATACAGCAAGTAAGAAACGGATCGCGCGCGGGAAGCTGGCCGGATCATGGCATCAGTTCCCGCGCCTTTTTCTTGTTGCCGGAAGAGTGACCGGAGAAACTTTCGAGTTATTTTCTTTGCTAGCGTGTTCCATAGAATGATGGCTGGCGGCTTCCGCGCACGAGTCCAGTCGCCCTATGGGATACTGGTAAATATGAAACAGGAAGGGTTTATGAGCATTTCCAGACTTTCGAGATATCTGTGGATCGCGGCCCTCGCGGCGGCGCTCGCGGTGCCCGCCGTTCCAGCGCACGCAGTCAACAAAGACATGGTCCAACTGCAGACGCAGGTGCAGCAACTGCAGGAACAGATGACGGCCATGAAGACGAGCTTCGACGAGCGCATGGGCGTGATGAAGAATCTGGTCGAGCAGAACACCGACGCGGCGAACAAGACCACGGCCGCCATCAACGGTCTTCAACAGACTCTGCAGAAGCAGCAAGGCGATTCCGCCGGCAAGGTGGACCAGCTTTCAGGCCAGATTCAATCGTTGAACGACACGCTGGATGAGCTCAAGGTCCGCCTCGCCAAGGTAAGCAAGCAGCTTGAGGACATGCAATCATCGCAACAGAGCATTGCCGCGCAGCAACAGGCGACGCAGGCGCAAGCTCAGGCCCAGGCGCAGGCTCCGCCGCCCGACGTGCTGTATGCCAACGCGCTGCGCGACTACAACGGCGGCAAGAACGATATCGCGTCGCAGGAATTCTCCGACTACATCAAGTTTTATCCCAACACCGATCTGGCGGGGAATTCGTATTTTTACCTGGCAGAGTTGCAGTTCCGGGCGGGCAACTTCAAGGAAGCGGTGGGCAACTACGACCAGGTTTTGCAGAACTTCCCCAGCGGAAGCAAGGCAGCGTCGGCGCAGTTGAAGAAGGGCTTCGCGCTGATCGAGATGGGACAGAAGGATGACGGAGTGCAGGAGCTGCGGCATCTGATCCAGCGTTATCCCAAGACGAACGAAGCGATCCAGGCCAAGGAACGGTTGCGCAAGCTGAGTACGGGTGCGGCCAGCAAGCCGGGCATTTAGCAGTTTGTTGTCGAGCAAGGGGGACGGGCGGACGTCGAATCCGCTGCGTCTGCCAGTTCCGCATCCCGGCACTTCGTGGCAGTGCTTAGTTCAAGAGCCAATGAGAAGATTGGTCCCGCCCGCCAGGAAGTGCGGCCCCGCAGCCCGTTGCAGAGAAGCTAATCTCGCTGTTTCTTCGTCAAGTGGATTTAGCGTCGGCGAGTGAGTCCCTTTGCCGAGGCCTCGGATCCCGGTGGTTCACGGAACGGTTCCACAGAAATACGCTCGTAACGCACTTCCAGCACGGTCAGGTATTCTGTGCCGCCCGGCAATTGAAGGACTACGCTGTCACCCGCTGACGACTTCATCAACGCGCGCCCCAGAGGTGACACCCAACTGATGTGGTTGCGGTTGAGATCGATCTCGTCGGTGCCCACGATGCTCACCACTCGCGCTACTCCTGCGGCATTGGCATAGCGCACGGTCGCTCCGAAGAATGCCCTCGTCGCCGCCTGCCCCGCTCTCGGAGCTTCCGGGTCCACCACTTCCGCGGCTTCGATTCGCTTGGTGAGAAAGCGAATCCGCCCATCGATCTGCCGCAGCCGCCGCTTGCCATACCGATAGTCGGCGTTGTCGCTGCGATCGCCGTTGCTGGCAGCCCACGCCACCACCTCCGTCACGGCCGGGCGTTCCCTGGTGAGCAGAAACCGGTGCTCATCTTTGAGGCGCTCGAGCCCGCTCGGCGTGATGTAGTTCTTGACTCGCGTCGCGGGCTCGTCCGCTTGTGGTTTTCTCGTAAACCCTTTTCGCATCTCGTAGTCTTTCTAGAGAGTATCCAGTTGAGTGTACCCAAATAAAAGCGGGAGGAACGCTGCGGGACAGCGGGGGGGTGAACTGTTCCTGCAGGAACACAATGTCATGACGGGATAGGGCAGACGAAATCGTCATGACAACTGAGGAAAACGTCGGGGAACGTTCCTTCTGTCCCCACATTTTCCAATAGCGGATTAGGGAGCGTGCGCGGCAATGGCAGCGATGTCTGTAATGTTGTCGTTTTTCTTGAGGGATGGGACCGCATTGATGTGCAAGATGACACCGGAGACGGGAGCTCGGGCTTCAAAAATGACCTTTCCGAAGTAGTCGGTGACAAAGCCCAGCTTCATGCCTTCTTGAACATAGGTACCGCGCTTCACCAGCGGGTACCAAATGCCAGGGCCGTCGGACAAGACATCCACGATTCTGTCGAGCCAGACCGGATTTGAGATGGGCCGCGGGTCTCCGGAAAGCATTTTGAGAGCGCGCATGGTGTTTAGTGTTCCGTCGACGAGGAGAGCGACGTCATCCGCTTCGACAACGCCAGCATAGCCAGCTTCGACGACGATGGAAGGTTTGCCGCGAACAGTTGAAGTGTTGTCGAGGTAGCGAGTGGCGGCCAAATCGGTGGGACGGTCGCGCCATATGATGATGTGGTCGATTCCAAAGGCGAGGACCATCTCTTTGGATATGCGGTCTTGCGTCTCCTTGCCGGTCGGTGCCCAATAAGCGTAAGGGCGAAGGCTCTCGTCCAGATCGCCTCCGTGGTAGTCGATTAGATAATCACATCGATCGACGACTTGTTTGGTGATCAGAAAAGACGCACGTTCCGTTTGCGTCCCATCGGCTTTCCCAGGGTAGAAGCGGTTCATGCTCTTGTTATCGATGGGGTTCACATGAGGGACTTTTTGTTCGAAGGACTGAATATTGACGAGGGGAACGAGGATCACGGTGCCGGCGATTTGAGAGGGATCCAGCAGGTTGATGAGTTTTTCCAACGCGATGATTGAGGTGTATTCAGTGCCGTGGGCGCCAGAGACCAGCGCTAGGACAGGACCGCGCTTTTGTCCGTTGATGACGATGACAGGAATATTGGTAGCCGCGTCGACACCCCCGGGCACTTCCAAGTACCCCGTTGATTTTTGGCCCGGACCGGCAGTGGCTGTGCCCACAGAAAATGGCAGAACCTGCGCATGGATGAACAGTGGGAATAACAGAGAGATCCCAAACGAAGTAAAGGCGCGAGCAAGAGACCTGAGCATAGATCCTCCACCGGGTGAATGAGGATACCGTGGACGGGTGGCCCGCACAATGGAGGGTGCCCCTCGAGTTGTATTGGCCACCCGCCCTGCCCTAGCTGATTTTTTCACATCTTGCAATGTGCCAATTTGTTCTTTGCGATAATTAACCTAGAGATGTCAGTACAAGTGAAGAAGCGTGATTGGTTTGATCTCGGCGCTAAAGCGTACAGTCAGGTGTGTCCGGGTATATACGCTGCGCCGACGTACGTGTGCCCGATTTGCCGGGAGCCGTTCACAGTCGAGGCGCTCGACGATGGTCGGCTTTCGAAGGAGCACGTGCCACCGCAAAGCGTCGGCGGTCATGAACTCCTCCTCACCTGCACGGAGTGCAACAACACGGCGGGAACTAAGCTGGACGCCGATGCAAAGACCAAAGAGGACGTACGCCTGGCAATGACGGGCAGGCCCGACCGGCCGCATCGCATCAAGGCGACCATCGGCGGAATCACTGTGAATGGCCAGCTTCACGCGAAGGACGGCTCATACTCGCTCACGATCCCCAAGCATCTCAATAGACCGGGAACGAGCGAAGAACTTCAGCGGCTCGGACGCGCTGGTACCTCGCTGACCGTGGAGCACGAACGGTACTCGGAACTTGGCGCGCGCATTAGCTGGTTGCGCGCGGGCTATCTTGCCTTGGTGGCGATGGAGGGCTACAAGATTGTTCTCGACCCCGCGATGGACATTGTGCGAACACAGATCCGGGAGTGCGATGAGCGACGTATGCTAACCTTCGTTGCTGACGCACAAGAGGACTTCCCCCTCACGATACGACGAGTTTTGCGCGTACTTGAGCCAGCATGGCACCTCGGGTGGACTGTGCAGTTCGGTCCCTACCTTGTCAATCTTCCATCCCGTGGCGATATGACCTTCTACGAACGACTCGCAAATAACGGCTTGAGCCCGACGGTGCAACACACGACCTACGAGTACGTGGGCTGGCCTACCACCCCAACCTTCGGCCTACTACAAAACGAGGCCACATGAGACCGGCCGGGACCCACATCTCGAAGACCGCGAGATGCGGGCCACCCGCCCAAAACACATTTGCTTTTTCTCCGGAGCAATCTATGACGTCTGGCCCGCTGAACGATTCGATCCATGCAATTCCGACCTCCGGCTTCTTCTACAGAAAGCACACAAGGAAGGGGCCTTGATTGAAGGCCTGTGTTTGTACGTATCCACAATCGATGCTCTGCTTCGTCTTGCGTTGCTTTACAGCCGTACCAGAAAGCACCCAACTACACCTACAACATTCCCAAAGAATTGATCAGGCAAGATGAAGGCGAAAAGACGTACCGAGAAAAAGAGATATACGACTTTGCGCTCAAAGAGAAGGTGATTTCCGACGATTTATACAAGCGACTGTATGAGATGTATGACTATCGGAATAGAGTCGTGCATCGTTTCAACATCTCTGGCATTCGATACGCTGATATTGCCGAGGTATGCACAAAGTTCGAGCCGTTGTATCAGGAAGTCATTAAAGTCGTGGATGTCTTGGAAAATGGACCGCACGGTCCACGCGAAATGAGCAAGGAGCAACACGCAGTCGTTTTTCAGAAAATATCGGACAAAATCGGATCATGATCACTGTCTCATCGACCTCCGGACCCGCGTTCGAGAATTTGGGCGGGTGGGAAGGCTTAGAAAACCGGGGACGAAGGCTTAAAAACCGATCGGGAATGCGGGGACAAGACGGGACGTTCACCATTGTCGCAGGCGCTGGTCGGAAACTGGCGGAGATGTGGGATTCGGGGGGAAACGCGGGGACAGGCGGAATGTTCCCCAATCTTTCGACGAATGGAAATTGGTGAACGTAATATTTATCCCCAGTTTTCGTCCCAGTTTTTCGTCGAATTTCTTCGGCCGGCTTTTTATTTCGGAGTCTCTCGCAGTGCCCTCTACATAGTGGAGCTTCACATCTGTACCTTCGTGGTTTGCGATGCCACGCATTGCCACTTGCCGTTCCGCTTGATCCATGTGTTCGTAAAGCGATATTGGCCGCTCCATCGATTGGCCCTTATACGTGCCTTTCACCGTGTTGAGGCCGGTGGCCACAGCAGCATTGCCGTAAACTTTCACCCCTCACCTCGCTTGCCGTGAGTGATTCAACTTTGCTTTCACCTGAACTTAGAGACTTCTTATCCTGTTCTGGTTCGTAACGACGCCGCTTTGATCGGTGGCGATCGAATCCTCCGCCTCCATACTTATCGAACATCGATGGATCGTTCTTGGCAGCAGACTCCGTCCATTTCTGCTCCAGTTTTCGAACCTGCTGCTCGTCACTCTCGGACTGTGCTACGGCAATAACGGGCAAAACAAACAGACAGCACACAAATATAGAAAGGATCCTTTTCATAGATCTCTCCTCACACTTCCTGAAAGTTGTTTCGGGGGCCCAAGCACTGACACGTCAAGACGAGTAATAGGACAGGAAAAACTGCTCTGAGTTGCGCCACAGATATTCGCCACGATCAATGGATTTGCAAACGGTGGTCCAGTAAGAAAGAGAATCGGGGAAAACTGGGGACAGACGGGGCGTACCCCAAGTATTTTCCTCAGAAAGTAACAGAAAACAAGTGTAACGTCCCGTCCGTCCACGGTCTTTTAAGCCTCCGCCCCGCCCACCCTTAGGTTTCCGGAACGGATCCGCGTTGCTTTACGTTCAGATCTCGCGCATGACAATCATCACAACTCCAACTTCTTATTTCGTCTGCGCTAGCTTCGTAACAACTGCGGCAACTTTATCGAGTATCTGGTTCCAGCCCTCCATTTGACCGCTATTTTTCGCGCTCTCCATGGGTTCATTGCCAATGAAGGTGAGTTTCGTCTGGCCGTTCCCGAGATCCTCAAAGATGGTCACGTCGTACGCACCGTCTATAGCTTCATGTTCTATTCCTAATTGCGCAGGCTCAACCTTGTTTCCCTTCGAAGTGTGGGAAAACCGGGGACAGGGAAAACCGGGCACAGACGGGACTGACCCAGTTTCTCGGCAACGAAATCGGTGAACATTCCGTCTCCCCGAGCCCCCGAGGTTCTCTTCGCGATGCCATCCATAATCTCGGACAAGGGCCGGCAATTCTCTCGTCACGCTACACTGGAAGAGGCACGGTGCCGCGAGTTGCTCCTTCAAAATGATCTCTTTCTCAAACATCAATAAGCAGTATGGCAAGCAGTTGCTCTTCGTGGATGCTTCGTTTCAGTTGAATCCCGGCGAAAAAGTCGGACTGGTCGGTCCCAATGGGGCGGGCAAGACAACGCTATTCCGGATGGTGGTCGGCGAGGAAACTCCCGACGAGGGCGCGGTCTCAGTACCCAAGAAGTTGACGATCGGCTACTTTCGCCAGGACGTCGAGGAAATGCAGGGCCGTTCGGTCCTGGATGAAGCGATCGCAGGCAGCGGGCGCGTCGGCGATCTGCACCACGAACTCGAAGCCTTGCAGCGGGAAATGTCCGACCCTGACAAGGCTGATGACATGGACCGCATCCTTGATCGCTTCGGTCACGTTCAGGAGGAGTACGAGCATTTAGGCGGTTACGCGCTCGAGTCGCAAGCCCGTGAAGTGCTCCACGGTCTGGGATTCAAAGATGATCAGATTGACGGCGACGTGGGCGCTCTCTCGGGCGGATGGAAAATGCGGGTTGCGCTGGCGCGGGTCCTGCTCGGAATGCCGGATGTGTTGCTGATGGACGAGCCCACGAACCATCTCGACATCGAATCCATTATTTGGCTGGAACAGTTCCTCAAGTCATTTCCTGGCGCGCTGCTCATGACCTCGCACGACCGCGAGTTCATGAACCGTCTGGTCTCAAAGATCGCGGAGATCGATGGCGGCGAGATCATCACCTACTCGGGTGACTACGACTTCTACGAGCGCGAAAGGGCGGTGCGAGAGAGCAATCAGCAGGCAGCATTTGCCCGGCAGCAGTCCATGCTCGCCAAAGAGCAGCGCTTCATTGATCGTTTCAGGACGCACGCGGCCAAGGCGGCCCAGGTGCAGAGCCGGATCAAGGCCCTGGACAAGATCGAGAAGATCGAACTGCCGAAGAAACGCCAAGTGGTGAAGTTTGATTTTCGCGTCCCTCCGCGATCGGGCGAACAGGTGGCCGTCCTTGAGAATCTGCATAAGAGTTTCGGCCCGCGTGTGATTTATGAAGGGTTCAATCTCACCATCCGCCGCGGAGAACGCTGGGCCGTCATGGGAAGAAATGGTGCGGGCAAGACCACGCTGCTTAAGATGATTGCCGGGGCGAGTGCTCCGGATGCCGGAAGCGTGCGGCTCGGCGCCAGCCTGTATATGGGTTACTTCGCGCAACAGTCGCTGGACGTACTCAGTCCTGATCTCACCGTCGTCGAACAGTTGCAACAGGATTTTCCCCACGACGGTCTCGGGTCGCTGCGAACCCTGGCGGGGGCCTTCCAGTTCTCCGGCGAAGACGTGGACAAGAAGATCCGCGCACTCTCCGGCGGAGAAAAGTCGCGGCTGGCAATAGCGCGCATGCTTTACAACCCGCCGAACTTCCTGGTGCTCGACGAACCGACGAATCACCTGGATCTTGCGACCAAGGAAATGCTGGTGGACGCGCTCAAGGATTTTGAAGGCACGATGATTTTCGTGTCGCACGACCGCATGTTCCTTCGCGGTCTCGGCTCACGTGTGCTGGAACTGGGCGGTGAGAGCGGCACAGACCGCCATCCCACTATTTATCCTGGGTCATACGTGGAGTACGTGCAGAAGCTTGGACACGAGGCGCCAGGGATTTATTCGTAAGCCTTGCAGGGCTTTGGAACAACGACTCGCCGGGTGGACGGAAACCGGAGACGGTGGAAACCGGACGACGGGACCGGGGACAACGACGGGACCGGGGACAGACGGGACGTTCACCGATTTCCATTCGTCGAAACACTTGGAAACGTTCCGTCTGTCCTCGGTTTTCTACGTTCAGGTCTCGCGCATGACAATCATCCAAACTCCAACTTCTTACTTCGTCCGCGCTAGCTTCGTAACAACCGCAGCAACTTTATCGAGTATCTGGTTCCAGCCCTCTAGTTGACCGCTGTTTTTCGCGCTCTCCATGGGTTCATTGCCAATGAAGGTGAGTTTCGTCTGGCCGTTCCCGAGATCCTCAAAGATGGTCACGTCGTACGCACCGTCGATAGCCTCATGTTCTATTCCTAATTGCGCGGGCTCAACCTTGTTTCCCTTCGAGTCGGCGAAGTACATCGAGGAGACGATCTTCTCGTGCGGAACAATCTCGTGGTATTCAACCGCATTCCAGCACTCCTGCCCATCCGGCGCTCTCATGCAGAAGAGAGACTTTCCTCCAACGCGAAAATCCATCTGGCAAACCGGCGCAGTAAAACCCTTCGGCCCCCACCACTGCATCACGTACTTCGGGTCTGTCCACGCCTTCCAGACCAATTCGCGTGGGGCATCAAAAACTCTTGTGACAACCATCCGCTCGATCTCGTTAACCGTGTTTTTTGTCATCTCTGACCTCATCTTTCTTCATTTGTTTTACAACTTCATCCAGTTTGTCGAAGCTCTCTTCCCAGAATCGGCGATAGCTGATCGCCCAGTCGCTGACTGTCTTGATTGCCGCTGGCCTAAGCGTGCACACACTCTCTCGTCCACGCTTGGTCTTGATCACAATCCGCGCCCGCACCAGGTAGGCAATATGTTTTGAAATCATCTGCTGCGAAAGTGCAAACGGTTCTGTCAATCCATGCACAGAGGCAGGCCCATGTGAGAGTCGTTCGATCATTGCCCGCCGGGTTGGATCAGACAAAGCGGCAAACGTTGTACCTAATTTATCCACAACCATATGGTAGTGGATTATCGATCAATGTCAAGGGTGAATTTTGCGGTCCTGATTTCTGTTCACTGATTCCCAATGTGCGAAGACATGCTGTCGGCTCCGGCCTTCTCAAGACAAAGCGCCTCCAGCTTGTTGAGTGGAGGCGCGTAGGGAATTTTGAGTCGTCGACCTGAGGCCGATAGGCTATTGCGTCGCTGCTTTTTTGTGATGGTGCTTGTGGTGGTGATGGTGCGTCCCGCTCTTGTCTTGCGTGGATTTCTTTTCAGGCGCGGCAGGGCCCGGGGCGGTGGTCGTCGGGGTTTGCGGTGGAGCGCTCGACTGAGCCCACAAGCTGGGGGTCAGGGTTGCCAGGGCCACTGTAGCGATTACCAGACTGCGCATGTAAATCTCCTTCAAACTGGCCTGAGATACTGCCGGAAAAGAATAAACCCTTTCCCCGACGAAGTGTTTCAGGTTAGGCTACGCTATGTGGACGAACCAGGTACCTCGTCCTGCTAAATACAGGAGCATTTATTCATGGAACATCCCAAAGAAAAGGATCAGGACCGCGAAAAAGGCGCCGTTGAACAGGACGAGCGCACGCAAACGGGGAACACTTCGATGAACGGCCAATTGGGCCATCGGGATCAGGATCCGATGCTGAAGTCGGCGGACAGTGACTTCCCCGAGCCTGGCGAGAACCCGGAGCATTCCGGCGAGGCCGAGGTGGTCGACGACGTAGCCTGAAGCATCGGCATTCTTTGCAACAAAAAAAGCCCTCCGAATTTTGGAGGGCTTTATTCTTCATTCTTCTGCACCGGGGCGAGGGCAAGATGCCCTCGCGACTGCCGGCGGGGACCCTTCGGCTTCGCTCAGGGCAGGCTGCCAGCGCTACAAAATACCCTAACGCAGTTCTTCCATGCACTGTTCCAGCACTTGGCGTCCTGGACGAGTCACCGACTCCGGTAGCGTGGCCAGCGGCTGTTCGGTCATGTTCAGCATGTCGATGAAGGTCGGCGCCTTTGGATTGACGTAAAGCACGCCGGTCAACACTTCCTGTTTCTCGTGCGCCACCATCAGTCGCCGGACGGCTTCAATACGGTCAGTAGCGTCATATTCCGCTTCGAGCTTGTGTAGACGCAGACGCGAGCCGTCGTGCATGGTGACTTCGACCGTGGTGCCCGCATCGTATTCCACGTCGATCTCTTCAAAATGGGGCACGAAGTTGATTTCCTGCAGCGGCTCCTCGTGGTCCTTCATGTACTTGTAGGATTTGGTCGAGCCTTCGTGGTCGTTGAAGGTCACGCAGGGTGAGATGACGTCGAGCATCACGGTTCCATTGTGCGCAATCGCGGCCTTCAGCATCGAGTGCAACTGGCGCTTATCGCCGGAGAACGAGCGCCCCACAAACGTGGCGCCTAGTTCGATCGCCAGGGCGCAAGTATCGATGGCGGGAAGATCGTTGATAACGCCGCTTTTCAGCTTCGAGCCCAAGTCGGCGGTCGCCGAGAACTGGCCCTTGGTCAGGCCGTAAACGCCGTTGTCCTCGATGATGTAGATCATCGGAAGATTGCGGCGCATCAAGTGGACGAACTGGCCGATGCCGATCGAAGCCGAGTCGCCGTCGCCGCTGACGCCCAGCGTGAGCAGGTTGCGGTTCGCGAGGATTGCTCCGGTGGCGACCGACGGCATGCGGCCGTGGACCGAGTTGAAGCTGTGCGACCGGCTCATGAAGTAGGCCGGACTCTTCGACGAGCAGCCGATGCCGCTCATCTTGGCGACCCGCTCGGGCTGCACGCCCATCTCGTACATCGCATCGACGATGCGCTCCGAGATCGCGTTGTGCCCGCAGCCGGCGCACAGCGTGGTCCTGCCGCCTTTGTAGTCAATCACAGCCAGGCCGATGCGGTTGGTCTTCGGTGCCGGGGTGGTGGGAGTGGTGGCCATGCTACTTGCCCTCCATGGTCATGATTTCGTCGGTGACGGAGCGCGCGTCGAGCGGCAGTCCGTGAATGTGCGCGATGCTGCGCAAGCGCGTGATTAGTTCGGGCCGCACATCGAGTTTCAGTAAGCTGAGTAACTGCGCGTCGCGGTTCTGCTCCACCACGTATACGCGGTCGTGCTTCTCTATGAAGTCGTGCACCTCGCGGGTGAACGGATAGGCGCGCAGGCGGAGGTAGTCGGCTTCGAACTGATACTCCTTGTGTAGCTGGTCGAGGCTTTCGACCAGCGCCCAGTGCGATGTCCCGTAAGCAATGATGCCGATCTTCGAGCCCTTCGAGAAGATTTCGGGACGTGGGACAAAAGAGCGCGCCGTTTCGAACTTGCGGTTGATGCGCTCCATGTTGCGTTCGAAGTCGTCGGGCCGCTCGCTGTACTGCGACTTTTCGTTGTGGCCGCTTCCGCGCGCGAAGTAGGCGGCCGCGGGATGCTCGGTCCCGGGCAGCGTACGGTAGCCGATGCCGTCGCCATCTACGTCTTTGTAGCGCGCGAAGCCGCCCAGCTTGTCGAGGTCTTCCTTGCTGAGCACTTTGCCGCGATTGATCGGCGTTTCCGGATACTTGAACGGATCGGACATCCAGTTGTTCATGCCCAGATCGAGATCCGACATGACAAACACCAGCGTCTGAAACTGCTCCGCCAGGTTAAATGCATCCTGCGCCATATCGAAGCACTCGGCCACCGAACACGGCAGCAGCAGAATGTTCTTGGTATCGCCGTGGCTCAGGAACGCGGTGGAGAGGATGTCACCTTGCGAAGTACGCGTGGGCAGGCCGGTGGACGGCCCCACGCGCTGGATGTCCCAGATCACGCCCGGAATCTCGGTGTAATACGCGAGACCCGCAAATTCCGCCATAAGCGAAATGCCCGGCCCCGCGGTCGCGGTCATGGAGCGCGCACCTGCCCAGCCTGCGCCCAGCACCATGCCGATCGCAGCGAGTTCATCTTCCGCCTGCACGATCGCGAACGTGGCCTTGCCGTCGGGACCGATGCGATGCTCCTTCATGTAGTCGATGAGTGTCTCGACCAGCGATGACGACGGCGTAATCGGATACCAGGTCACGACCGTCACGCCCGCAAACATGCAGCCCAGGGCCGCCGCCGAGTTTCCGTCGATGATGATCTTGCCCGCGGTCTTATCCATGCGCGCGATGCGGAAAGGATCCTGCTTCTTCAGGTTCGCCTTGGCATAGTCGAAGCCCGCCTGCGCCGCGCCCAGGTTCAGGTTCGCGGCCTTCACCTTCTTCGCAAACTGCTTACGGATGGCCTTCTCAACCTCGCCCATGTCGATGTCGAGCAATTGCGCCACGACCCCGACGTAGATCATGTTCTTCACCAGCTTGCGCAGCTTGGCTTCCGGGCACACGGCCGCGACCAGCTTGTCGTAGGGGACAGCGTAGAACGTCAGATCCTGTCGCAGTTCGTTCAGCTTAAGCGGCTCGTCATAGAGGACGGACGCACCCGCCGCCAGCGACATCACATCTTCGTGCGCGGTCTCGGCATTCATCGCCACCACGAAATCGATTTCTTTCTTGCGTGCGATGTATCCGTCCTTATTGGCGCGGATCGTGTACCAGGTGGGCAATCCGGCGATGTTAGACGGAAACAAGTTCTTGCCCGACACGGGCACACCCATCTGGAAAATGCTGCGCAGAAGCACGGTGTTGGAGCTTTGCGAACCGGAGCCGTTGACCGTTGCGACCTGAATGCTCATGTCGTTGACGATCGCTTTGCGCTCCAGTCGCCGGCTGGCGTCCTGCAGCGTCACATCGGTAGTAGCCATCCCAATCCTTCCTTTGGCACGAACAAGCCTGTGGACCGCCCGAGTGCCGGAGTGTAGCGTGAGGGGGAAAACCCTTCATTATACGGCAAGGGCGAGAAGCATTTAACCGCAAAGGGCGCAAAGAAAACCCACGAAGGCCGCAAAGAAGTTCTAATTGGCCTTCTTTGCGAACTTCGCGAAACCTTTGCGAACTTCGCGGTTAAAAGCTCTTCTAGGCTTCTGTGCGGAAAAATTGCGCCATGTTGCGGAACTTATTATATCGTGACACGACCAATTCCTGAATGGGCGTCCTCTTGATAGCCTCGAAGTGCCCCTGCAGGCTCTGGTCAAGCAACGTAGCGGCAGCTTCGTGGTCGGAGTGGGCTCCGCCTTCGGGTTCGGGAACGATGCCGTCGATGCAACCCAATTCGCTTAGGTCCGGTGCCGTGATCTTCATCGCTTCGGCAGCCAGCGCCTTCTTCGAAGCGTCGCGCCACATGATCGAAGCGCAACCCTCGGGCGAGATCACCGAGTAAACCGCGTTCTCCATCATCAGCACGCGGTCGGCGACTGCGATCGCTAAAGCTCCACCACTTCCCCCGACGCCAATCACGGTGGCAATCACTGGAACTTTCAGGCGCGCCATCTCGCGCAGGTTGAGCGCAATCGCTTCTCCCTGCCCGCGTTCTTCCGCGCCCAACCCGGGATGAGCACCATCCGTATCGACGAAGGTGAAGACGGGACGACCGAACTTTTCCGCGAAGTGCATCACGCGCAGCGCTTTGCGATAGCCCTCGGGATGCGGCATGCCAAAATTGCGGTACACTCGCTGCTTAGCGTCGCGAGCTTTTTGCTGGCCGATGACCACGACTTCTTCCCCGTGGAAGCGCGCCATGCCGGCCACGATGGCCGGATCGTCGGCAAAGCCGCGGTCGCCGTGGATCTCGCTCCAGTCGGTGAAGATGCGCTCCACGTAATCGAGGGTGTAAGGACGCTGCGGGTGGCGCGCCAGTTCTGTCTTTTCCCAGGCGCCATAGCTGGAGTGAATCTGCCGGCGCAGGGACTCCACGCGCTCGTGCAATTGGTCGATCTGCCGCTTGGTCTCGTCGTTTTGCCCCGGAACGCCCTGCAGATGCTCGATCTGTTCCTCGATGCGGGCCAGCTCCTGCTCAGCTTTTAGTCGTACTTCCATTTTTCGGGCGTCCCCGTTCCTCGAGTACCAGTGCGTCTCCACCATGGAGAGCAGGAATTCTGCTCCCGACACCACTTGCCCTCCATCGGCGGGCATGGCGGGTGGTGGCGACGGCATTCCGGAGCTCGCTTTTCTGACTCTTGGGACTTTCATCCGCCATCGATCTCAGTTGATGATGCGAACGCTGCCGCGCCCACACAGTTCTTCCACCCGCGAAATGAAGTTGCGGTCCGGTTGCACATTATAGCCTTCCGCTTCCATGACCACCATGAAATCACCCGCGCGTTCCACGTCGAACAATACCCGCGCCTCACCCTTGCGCTCGCGAAACAAAACATGCAAGTCATCGACCGTTGTTTCGTTGCAGCCGTCTACCGGGATCCGAATGCGCAGCGAACGGGGCAGCGGAACTTTGGCGTCCTCCAGGGGCATGATGTCGGAAGCTGTGAGTTTTGGATTTGATCCTTCTTCCACGCGCACGCCGGCCTTCACCAGCACGGGAACCTCGAGCTTCACTTTTTCCGAGAGGCGGCGATAGGCTTCCGGAAACACGATCATGTCGATCGAACCCGACGTGTCTTCCAGCGTGGTCTGCGCGTAGAAGTCGCCTTTCTTCGATTTCGCCACGCGGACGTTGCAGATGATGCCGGCGGTCGTAATGGTCTCGTCTTTTCCGGTGGAAGCCTTCATGGCGGCGATCTCTGCGACGCCGAGCGCGTTCAGCCCTTCGAGCTTGTCGCGATATTTCTCGAGCGGGTGGCCGGTAATGAAGAAGCCAAGGATTTCTTTTTCGGAGGCAAGTCGTTGATGCTCGTCCCAGTCAGGAACATTGGGGAGCTGTTCGTGTGGGGATTGCGTCTCGTCCTGCTGAAACACGCCAAACAATCCGTGCTGGCCGGACTCGGCATCACGCAGCGCTTTCTGGGCGCGGTCGATGGCACGATCGATGACGGCCATAAGCTGCGCACGACGGCCCAGCGAATCCATGGCGCCACTTTTGATCAGAGACTCGAGCACGCGCTTGTTCAGCAAGCGTAGGTCGACGCTCTCGGCAAATTCAAAGATGTCGCGACACTTGCCAAGCTTTTTGCGCCCGGCCACGATCGACTCGATGGCATTGTGCCCGACGTTCTTCACGGCGGCCAAGCCGAAGCGGATCGCACTGCCATGCGGCGTGAAGTTGGCGTCCGAGACGTTGATATCAGGCGGCTCGACCGAGATCCCCATTTCGCGACATTCGTTGATGTACTTCACGACGTCATCGGTGCTCCCGGTGACCGACGTGAGCAGTGCCGCCATGAACTCCACCGGGTAGTGCGTCTTGAGATAGGCCGTCTGGTAGGCGAGCAGCGCATAGGCCGCCGAATGCGACTTGTTGAACCCGTATCCGGCGAACTGCGCCATCAGGTCGAAAATCTTCTCGATCTTCTTCGGCGGATAGCTGCGCTGGGTCGCACCTTGCACAAAGCGCTCGCGCTGCTGCGCCATCTCTTCGGCCTTCTTCTTGCCCATGGCGCGGCGCAGCAGGTCGGCTTCACCGAGCGAGTAGCCGGCCAGCTTGTTCGCGATCTGCATGACCTGTTCCTGGTAGACGATCACGCCCAGGGTCTCTTCCAGGACTTCCTTCAGCTCAGGCAGCTCGTACTCGATTTTCTTGCGCCCGTGCTTGCGGTCGATGAAGTCGTCGATCATGCCGCCCTGGATCGGGCCAGGCCGATAGAGTGCGTTCAGCGCGGTCAGGTCTTCGATCGAATTGGGCTGATAGCGCCGCAAGACGTCGCGCATGCCGTGCGATTCAAACTGGAATACGCCCGACGTTAATCCCTTGTAGAAGACTTTCTGGTAGGTCTCGTCGTCGCTGAGCGGCAAGGCGGCCAGATCGAGCTTCAGGTTTTGGGTCTGAGCGATCAGCTTGATAGTGTCGTCGAGGATGGTAAGCGTCGTGAGCCCGAGAAAGTCCATCTTCAACAGGCCGAGCTTTTCGATTGCCACCATATCGAACGCGGTGACGATTTCGTTGTTCTTTGTCCTGTGAAGCGGCACCAGTTCGTTGAGCGGCCGCGGCGAAATCACCACCCCTGCCGCATGGACGCCCGCGTTGCGCACCAGGCCTTCTAGCTTCTTCGCGGTCTCCAGCAGCTCACGAACCTGGGGATCTTTCTCGTAAGCCTCTTTCAACTGTGGCGATTCGGCGATGGCGGTTTCCAGCGTGATGTTGAGCTGGGCGGGAACCATCTTGGCGATACGGTCGACATCGCTGTAGGGGACGTCCATGGCGCGACCGACGTCTTTAATCGCGGCTTTGGCCGCCATCGTGCCAAACGTAATGATCTGCGCTACGTTGTCGCGGCCGTACTTGCGCGTCACGTAGTCGATGACTTCCCCGCGCCGGTTCATGCAGAAGTCGATGTCGATATCAGGCATCGAAATGCGTTCCGGGTTCAGGAAGCGCTCGAACAGCAATTCGTGCTGCAACGGATCGATGTCCGTGATGCCCAGCGAGTACGCGACCAGCGCACCGGCGGCCGACCCGCGCCCCGGCCCCACCGGAATGTCGTGTTCTTTCGCGTAGCGGATGAAGTCCCACACGATCAGGAAGTACCCGGAGAACTTCATCTGCTGAATGATGGCGAGTTCGCGCGCCAGCCGCTGTTCGTAGTCGGCGATGCTGTGTTTCAGCTTGCCTTGCTGTTCCAGATTGAGCAGAGGAGGAAACCGCCGCGCGAAACCTTCACGGGTGATGTGCTCGAAGTAGCTGTCGAGCGTAAAGCCGGGCGGCACGTCGAAGTGCGGGAACGGGCTGCTGACTTTCTCCAGCTTCATGTTGCAGCGCTCGGCAATGTCGAGCGTGCGCGTCAGAACCGCGGGCGCATCTTTGAATACCCGCTCCATCTCGGCATAGCTCTTTACAAAGAACTGGTTGCCCTCGAACTTCATGCGGTTCGTGTCCTGGATCGACTTGCCGGTCTGGATGCAGACCATCACGTCCTGCGCGTGGGCATCGTCTTCGCACAGGTAGTGGCTGTCATTGGTAGCCACCATGGGCAGGCCGAGATCCTTCTCCAACTGGAACAGGCCCGCATGAATGCGGTGCTCCATCTCCAGACCCTGATCCTGGATCTCAAGGTAGAAGTTCTTCTCGCCAAAGATGTCGCGGTAGGTTGAGGCCGCGTCGCGGGCGGCGTCGTACTTCCCTTCCACCAGGCGCTCAGCGACTTCTCCCTTCAGGCAACCGGATAGTCCGATAAGCCCCTTGGAATGCTCGGCGAGGAATTTCTTGCTGATACGCGGCTTGTAATAGAAGCCATGCAGCGAAGACTCAGACGTGATCTTCGCCAAGTTCCGGTAGCCCTCTTCGTTTTCGGCGAGCACCAGCAGGTGATTGTAGGTATCGCCTTCGGGCGGAGTACGCTCGATGTTGTGGTCGCCTTTTTTGCAGACGTAAAGTTCGCAGCCCACGATCGGCTTAACGCCCGCCGCCTTGGCGGCATTCACGAAATGCACGGCGCCAAAAATATTGCCATGATCGGTCATGGCGACCGCGGGCATGCCCAGCTCTTTTACGCGGTGCACCAGCTTCTCGACGTCGCAAGCGCCGTCGAGCATGGAGTAGTCCGTGTGCAGGTGAAGATGAACGAATTGCGACATGAGTCGGGTGACGCCCTTTTTTCAGTTCTGCCGATTCGCTGGGCTGGTAGGAATCGCGGGAACGAGTGATTTGTACAGCAGCACTGCTCGGATCAGTTCAGCGTCCGTGTCACCGATTCAGCACGGGATTGGGAATCTGGAAATCCACGCCGCGTTCGTCGTTCAGCTTCATGGTCGCGGCCAGGTCGATATCGGCCAGCGGAAATTTCGTCCGCTTGCCGCCGTCGAGCACAACCAGCATTTCGTTGGCAACTGCGTAGTTCTTCACTTCCTGAATGTGCTTGTCGAGGAACACCACGACCACGGGTAAGTCTGCCTGCGCTTTCGCCTGCGCCGTAGGTTGAGGAACGGGCGCCGGTGCGGGCGGCGCCGGAGCCTGCGCGTAGTCACGCTCTTCCCTCAGCTGCTCTACTTCGTTCGACAAGCGGTTGATCTCCGAGGCGGTCTGGTAGTCGTAGTTGTTGTTGCTGTTAAAGCGTGCATCGTATTCCGCGTCGTCCCAATCCCAGAGCGGGCCGCCGTAATATCCGTACGAACCGTAGTAAGGATAGAAACCACGCTGCGCGAAACGATGTCCGCCAAAGCGGCCGTGCGTCACTATGATCGGTCCGTGATGCGGAGAATGAACGAAGCCTGGATTGTGAAATCCGGGATGGTGTGCGCCCGAAAAATGAGCGCCGCCGGAATTCCTCATGCCGCCATGAAAGGCAGAGCCGCCTCCCGTGTGCGCTCCACCCATGCGCCCGCCGCCGCGCTGCGCCCAGCAGACGGAAGCAACCAACATCACGAGCAACGCATAGAGGAGGAAAGAGCGCCGCATGCCCCGATTATAGCGCCGTTTGCGCGATCGGACTGTAAAGAAACTAGCGCTTCTTCTTCGCAGGCTTGGCCGCTTTGCTGGGCTTCGGCGCCGCTTTGGGCGCAGGCTTCGTCGCGGCCTTTGGTGCCGGCTTCGGCGCAGCCGTTTTGCTCGGACTCGGCTTCGGAGGAACGGGAAGTTTTCCTTTCGCCTCGGCCTTCGCGGCCGGCGGAGGCGGAGCAACCGCTGGGGGAGTCGCGCCCTTTCCCTTCTTCTTGCCGACATCTTTCTTCGCTGCTTCAGCCGCAGCCGTTACTGCAGCCGCCGCAGCTGCAGCCTTCGCGGCACGTCCCCGCTTCGGCGGCGGTGGCGGTGGCGGCGGTGGTGGCGGCGGAGCCAGCGGCTTCAGGAACTTCAATGTCTCGGTCCGCGAACGCAACTTGCCATCGAGCAGTAACAGGAAAACATCCTGCGCGATCTTCGGATACTGCGGCAACTGCGGCGTGATGTGCAGCTCGGTCATTTCGGGCAGCGGAATTTTCTGCTGCACCTGGCGCCACTTGGTGAAGAAATTCTTGATCTTCTGCAGGACCGCCTGGTGCCGCGCCGTAACCGCAAGGAACAAAATCATCTCGGGACGCGCACTCGACAGCACCTGCCATGTACGCGAGGGCGTCGCCGACTCTTTCCCAGTCAGTTTCTTCGACAGATCCTTGGCGTGGTCTTCCAGATCCTTCCACGACTCCACCAGCGTTTTGCGCGGAATCAGCTTGCGCATGTCCGCGATTTCCTTGTCGCTGAGACGTGAGGTCAGGAAGAACATCACCGCGGGCGCAGGATCCGGCTGGTAGCCCAGCTCGTTCATCTGCTGGCGCGTCTTCATCAGCTGGCTCAGGCCGTTGGTGTCGACCTTTGCGGTCGTCCAGTGCTCGCTCAATATCTTGAGCCAGCCCTCTTTTTCGAGCACGCGCACGATGTGCAGCGGATCATCCTCGTACGCCAGCTGCTCGATCTCGTGCCCGATCGCCTTATGGGTGATGTGCTCGATGTAGTTATTTTCGCGGGCGGAGTCAAAACGTGCCTGCGTCTTTTCTTCCAGCGGCCAGTGGAAGCGCGCTGCGAACCGGGTAGCGCGGATCAGCCGCGAAGGATCTTCCACGAACGCGTAGTTGTGCAGCACGCGGATCAGCTTGGCTTCAATGTCGGCCGCGCCGTTTGACGGGTCCATCAGCAGCCCGCGCGATCCCTCATTCAGCGACAGCGCCATGGCGTTGGCCGTGAAGTCACGCCGACGGAGGTCTTCGATGATGGTTGCGGGAGTTACAACCGGCGGCTTGCCAATCTTGTCGTAGCGCTCGGTACGCGCCATGCTGATTTCCGCGCGCACATTTCCCGGCAGCTGCAGAAACAGAGTTTTGGTGTCCTCGTCGGCCGCGCCGATCGAGGCGCCCGCACGCTCCAGTTCCTTCTGCAGCTTGAGAGGGTTGCCTTGAACGGTGAAGTCCAGATCGCGGATGGGGAACCCGCTGATGATGTCGCGCACGGCGCCGCCGGTCAGGTAGAGATTCATTCCGGCCGCTCGTGCAACGTCCTGCACGAAGCTGACCCCTTTTTGCTGGTCCGGGGTCAGCCGGGTTTCCATCGTGTATATGTAATCGGCCATGCCTTCCTATGAAAGCCGCGCTGCAACCGGCCGGACCGTGGATTTGCACAGGATTTCCACAGGGTCACAATTCGGGGTGCGGGTGGGTCGTGCCACCTCAATGTAAGTGACTCTATACAATGGACTTAGATTCCCTGAGACGGACCGCAGCGAACAACAGAAAATAACACAAGGTTAATATTTTGGCTACTGTCAACGCGCATTCTGCCTGTGAATTCACAAAAAATGCGAGAATTCAAAGGCCAGCCCCTCGTGCGGAGCGTGAACAGGCGCGCACGGACTATAGCCGATGCCCTCGACCCACAAGAAAGTAATCGTCCGCAAGATCGACCGCGACTCGGTCTCCGGCTACGTCGCGCCGACGAGTTTCGTGCGCGATGGCAAGCTGGAATTGCTGAACACCGCCGGCAATGTGGTGGGCATCGACCTGAAAGAGATCAAAGTCGTGTACTTCGTGCGCGAGTTCGGCGACTCCGAGTCGCTGCTGCGCAAGACGTTCACCAGCCGTCCGCGCACCGAGGGCCTGTGGGTGCGCCTGAAGTTCAAAGACAGCGAGATCGTCGAAGGCATGATGCCGAACGACCTTTCGCAGCAACCGCCGGATGGCTTCCTGTTGAATCCACCCGACCTGCGCTCGAACACGCAGCGAATTTTCGTTCCGCGCAGTGCGCTCGAGTCGTTGACGGTGCTCGCCGTGATCGGCGGCGCCCACCGCAAACGCCGTCAACCCGAAGATCAGCTGCAGGTCCCGATGTTCGGCGAGTGAGCCCTGCCGTTGTGGGTCGGACACTCTTGTCCGACAGATTCCAAAATCGGCAGCAGCTTTGTCGGACAGGAGTGTCCGTCTCACATGGGTCATCTTCCGCTGCGGGCAGTATGTTTAACGCTTCGATCAAATTATTCAGTAGTTTTAGGTCCTCAGCCCGTCACAGGCGGGTAGTGTGAGCACATCTCTATGAAACTCTCCAAACTTGCCAAGGCATTGCAGGCCACCATCGACAATGGCTCGCCGGAAATTGAGATCACCGGCGTTGCCGGCATTGAAGAAGCTGCCGCCGGCCATGTCACTTTCGTTTCGAACCCGAAATACGCCGCCGCCGCCCGCACCACACGCGCCTCGGCAGTTATCGTGTCTGAGAACTTCCCTGCCATCCCGGCGGCTATGTTGCGATCGAAGAATCCTTACTTCGCGTTTGCGCGCGCGGTGGAACTGTTCTATCAGCCTCCAGCGTATGCCCCCGGAGTTCACATGACCGCCGTGGTTCATCCAACAGCCAAGATTGGTGCGACGGCGCATATCGGACCGTATGTAGTCGTGGAGCGTGACGTCACCATTGGCGAGAATGCGACGCTGCTCGCGCACGTCGTGATCTATCCGGGCGCGCGCATTGGCGACCATTTCTTTGCGCACGCGCATTCCGTGGTGCGCGAACACTGCCGGATTGGCAATAATGTCGTGCTGCAAAATGGCGTGATCATCGGGGCCGACGGCTTCGGCTTCGCAAAGGATGACCAGGGCCAGTGGCACAAGATCATGCAATCGGGTCCAGCGGTGCTTGAAGACAACGTCGAAGTGCAGGCCAATGCCTGCATTGACCGCGCCAGCGTGGGCGAGACTCACATTGCGAGCGGCGCCAAAATCGACAATCTTGTACAAGTAGGCCACGGCTCGCGCGTGGGTGAGAACACCTTGCTGTGCGCGCAGGCGGGCCTGGCGGGTTCAACCGACGTCGGCAAGAATGTCATCCTCGCCGGTCAGGTGGGCGTCGCCGGACACTGCAAGATCGGCGACGGTGCCATCGCCACCGCGCAAACCGGCATCCCCAATGATGTTCCGGCCGGGGCCGTCGTCAGCGGATATCCCGCCATCGATAACAAACTGTGGCTGCGGTGCTCGGCGGTTTTTCATCGCTTGCCGGAGTTGATGAAAGCCCTGCGCCGCGGACCGCGGTAAGTTAGAAGGATACAGGCAAGAAGAGCTTTGAAACGCTGAGGGCGCTGAGAACAGCCGCAGAGAGCGCAGAGAAAATCTTCAAACCGCGATAGCTAAACACGGAAACTTCCGGGGCCCCCCCGGCGGTCATTCCTCTGCGTTCTCTGCGGATTCTCTCTGCGCCCTCTGCGTTTAAAGGCTCTTTCTCGCATCACCCTCTGCGATTCTTCACCAGATTGAACTTCAGCTCCACCACCACGACGCTCGCGGCCGCGACTCCGTTCCGTACTCCCGGTTCGAATCGCCACTGCGACACCGCCGACAAAGCGTTAGCATCCAGTCCTTCGCGCAGGTGTTCTACGATCTCCATGATCTCGGGAAATCCCTTTTCGTTGACGATCACGCGCACGCGAATGGTTCCGGAGATTTGCTTGAGGAGCGCATTCGCCGCGTAACGCGGGCCGGGCTTGTAGATTGCTTTCGGCTTGCTGACAACACCGCTTTCCCAAGCGTAAACGGAGCGATCACCGGCAAGCGTGCCCAACTTCCCATCGGGTGGAAAGGCCTTCCCGGTTCCCGATCCACGGGTCAAGTCAACATCGGCGTGCCACGCGTTTTCAATTTTGCTTCTGACTTGTTCGATGGAAATCACGTGACCAAGAAATTCATGACGCACCGCAGGATCGGTTGATTCGCGAGGCAAGTCGATGCCGACGTGCACGGTCCGATCGGTCGTGACGGGAACGAGTTTCCTCGAAGACGTATTCGCCAGGAGCGCGACAATCTCGCGACGCCCGTCGATGACCACTTGCCCGTTCTGCATGTCGATTTTGTCCGCCCGTATCAATCCGGCCGTGGTCCACGGCTCACCCGCCGGAGGACGCGTCGGCGATCCGCTGCCGTCAAAATGAACGATGTCAAAATTGGAGGGGATGCTCAACAGCAGGAGCTTGCCTTCATAGCGGCGACGCAGCTCCTTGCGGAAATCAGCATCCCAGGCCGTGGTGGGAGGAGAAACCACGGCGACGGCTCCGCAAACCCACATAAGCAGCGCAACCAGGAACCGAAGCCACGGCATGAGTTAACTCCGGTATTCGCTGGGAAGCCCGCTATTGATAGCCGATCGAACGCGTTCCATCAGGCCATCGCGGTCGCCGAATTCCGCGGGTGGAATCGGATCATGAAAAATGACTTTCACCGTTCCGGGAGAAATCTGGAAGCGCTTTTTCGGCATGAGTTCATGCGTGCCCACGATGGTAACGGGCACTACCGGGACACCGCACTCCGCCGCCAAGTAAAACGGGCCCTTCTTGAACGGGAGCAGCTTGCCGTCGAACGAGCGCTTCCCCTCCACATAGATCGTCATGTTGATGCCCTGGCGCACTACGTCGGCCGCCGCATGTACAGCGGCGATGCCGGCGTCGCGATTGCCGCGGTCGACCGGCACCAGCGAACCCATGCGCATGGTCTCCCCGAGAATCGGGTAGCTGAATAATTCCTTCTTCGCCATAACCGAGGTGCGCCGCGGAATCAGCGGCAACAGGATGGGCGGATCGAGATTCGAGGTGTGGTTCGACATGAAGATGTAGGTGAGGGAGGAATCGAGCTTCTCGAGCCCGCTGGCCTGCACCTTCACGCCCGCCAGCTTCACGCCGGTCCACGCGCCCCACATGCTGATGCGATACAGGAAACCGATGTCGCGCGTGAGGAAGGTCCACGGAAATCCGGTCAGCGCCGCCACTGGCAAGGCGAGAGACCAGAATGTCAGCATCAGGACGGTGCGAATCAAAGTCGCTAGTCTCCCGTGAGCTGCGCTTCTCCTCTCAGCCAGGCAGCGCGGCGAGCCTTCTGCTGAGTGGTCACATTGTCCACATCCTTCACATCAAACTCAACCTGCTCCTGCGAGCCGACCTTCCACTGGATTTCGTGTTCGACGCCATGGCGGCGAATGCGCAGGCGGATCTGATCTCCGGGACGCAGTTCTCCGATCCGGCGCTCAAAGTCGGCAGCGACCGCATGGCCATTGAAGGTGAGGACATCGTCGCCCGTAGCCAGCCCGGCTCGCTCAGCTTCGCTGCCCGACCGCACGCGGATAACGGAAGGCGCGGCATCGAAGTTGTGCACGGAGATGAAGCCGGTATCGGCGATCGTGCTGCGCCGGGAGACAGCGTGCAGACCGGCCGTCTTCAGAAAATCGTCCCAGGGAATTTCGTCGAGACCCGCCACGTACTTTTCGAAGAACTCAGCGAGCTGGGCGTGCGAGACTTCTTCGGCGGTGTTCCGCACTCCATCCGAGTCAGGAAAGAACTTGCCCTGCTGTGGGTAGTTCTTGTTCATCCACTGAAACACGTCTCGCAAAGAGGCCTTGCCGTGGCTTGCCTCGCGGACTTCGAGGTCCAGCATCTCGCCCAGCAGTTCTCCCTTGTTGTAGTAGGAAATGCTGCGCCCAGGCTCGCGATAGAACGGATACTTCTCCAGCCAGGCGTCGAGACTCGAGACTTCCGCCGATTGGGTGAGATGAGCCGGGCGAGATTCCAGCTCCGAGATCTGCTCCCCCAGCTTGCGAAGAAAGCCCGCTTCGTCCAGCAGTCCGGCGCGAAACAGGATGATGTTTTCGACCGTGCTGGTGACGCCTTCACTGAACCACAACGCACGCGTGTAGTTCTCCTTTGTGTAGTCGATCGGTTCGAGCGATTGCGGGCGGATGCGCTTCACGTTCCAGAGGTGAAAGAATTCGTGCGCCGTCACACCGTTCACCGCGTTCGGATTGTCCTTCACGCTTTGGGCATTGATGTCGATCGCGGTGCAGTACGCGTGCTCCATGCCACCGCCGCCGGGGCCTCGTGGAAAGTGATAGAGGAAGAGGTAGGTCTGGAACGGCCGGTCATTCATCCAGCCGGTGGCGGCAGCCACGATCTTCTGCAGGTTCGCGACGATCCTCTGCATGTCGTAGTCTGCCGGATCGGCATCCACGATCACGCGATAGTGGCCGCCGCCTTCGTCGAAGTCTGCTTCCTTGAAAGTACCGATCTCGACAGGAGAGTCCACCAGGCGGTCATAGTTCTCGGCAGTGAATGAATCTCCGTCGGAGACGAGCGCCGTGGCGAATTTCCACCCCGCAGGCACATTCACGAACCTCAGGCGAGCTTTTGCGTCACGCGCATCGGGCAGATACGTCAGAATTTCCGCAAAATTGAAAAACGCGTGGCTCGCGCTGAGATGCGCGCCATAGGGCCCGGGCAGCCCGGCGGCGATTTCGTATTCCACAGTCGCGCCGTCTTGCGTTCCGTCGACTTCCCAGGACGACTTGTCGAGCGATTTAATCTCGAGCGCGCCCGATTTCCCTTTCGCCCGCACCCAAGTGATGTACTGCGCGAAGTCGCGCACCTGGTAAAGCGCATTCCAGACGGGAAGTTCGACGCGCCGTGTGGGTGCGCCCGGAGGCAACTCCATCTGCACGCGCACCAGATGATTCTGATTGCCCGCCAGCGAAACGGTGTAACGGAGTTCAGTGGGATTCTGCGCGGCAAGGTTCGAGCCAGAAACACACGTCCACAGCAGGAGAACCAGCGCGCACCAGCTCCCCGGCTTCTTGCTCATGCTTTGGCGGACGCCTCCAGAGGATTCTTGCCGACCAGCGATTTCAATCGGGCTGGAAGTTTCTCATAGATGCCCTCAAAGCCGCCATTGGAGAGAATCGCAACCACGTCGCCCGAGCGCAATTCCGGTGCAATTACCTGCACGATCCCGTCGGCGCCGGAAATAATGCGCGCGCGTTTGCCGTGTTGCTGCAACTCCGCACCCACCGCCATCAGGTCGAGACGCTCGGCCTGCGGAATCGAATCCGACTTGAAGACTCCGGCGACGATGACCTCATCGGCGAGGGCCAGGCTGTTGGCGAGTTCGTGCTGGAATACGTTTCGGCGAAGTGTATTCGAGCGCGGCTCGAGGATCACCCACAGTCGCGATCCCGGAAAGCGCGACCGCAACGCCGTCAAGGTTCCGGCAATGGCCGTCGGATGGTGAGCAAAATCGTCGATGATGGTGATCCCGTTGACCTGCGCCTTCACTTCCAGGCGACGCTTGACGCTGCGGAAAGTCCGCAGGGCATGTTGAATGTCATCAACCCGAATGCCGTATCCCGCAGCCATGGCAGCCGCAGCGGTCGCGTTGCACACGTTGTATTCACCCGCGAGCGAAAATTCGAAGTCTGCCCAGCGCTTGCCGTCGTGCAATACCGTCCACGAAGTTCGCGTCGGCTCGAAGCGCAGGTCGGCGATCTGCCATGCTGAGTTCGCCTGCAACCCGTATCGTTCTACCGGGCAGAAGGCCTTAGCGATGCATCGTTCAACGCTGCCCCCCGTATCGAAGGCAACGATCCGTCCGCGCCGCGGCACCAGGTTCACCAGCCGCTTGAACGATGTCTCCACCGCGTCCAGATCCTTGTAGATATCGGCATGATCGAATTCCACGGAAGTCAGCACGACGGCATCGGGAAAGTAGTGCAGGAATTTCGGCCCTTTGTCGAAGAACGCGGTGTCGTACTCGTCGCCTTCCAGGATGAAATGTTCTCCGCTGCCGAGCGCGAAGCTCGATCCGAAATTCTCAGCGATCCCGCCAATCAGAAACGACGGCTGCTTGCCCGCGGAATGAAAAATCCACGACAGCATCGACGTGGTCGTGGTCTTGCCATGCGTGCCAGCGACCACGATGACTTCTTTCTCCCGCAGGAATTCGTCGTGCAGAATCTGCGGCAAAGAGCAGAACGGAATTCTTTCGTCGAGCACGTACTCCAGTTCCGGATTCCCGCGCGAGATTGCGTTGCCCACGACCACCAGATCGGGATGTGGCTGCAGGTTCACCGCATCAAAGGGCTGCGCCACCGGAATCTTCAAGGACGCCAGAAAGTCCGACATTGGCGGATAGGCCGCCGCGTCCGAACCCGTCACTCGAAATCCGCGTTCGTTCAGCATGCCGGCCAGCGACGCCATCGCCGTCCCGCAGATGCCGATCAGATGAATGTGTTTCTGGTCTGCCATCGTCTCCCGTTCCGCACTCAAGGCTGCGTTGCCGCTTCCAATATCTTAAGCGTCACCTCGCCGCCTTTCACGCGCAGACTCGCGCGCACCCCAAACGGAAGGGTAATGTTCTTCCGGGTAACGTGGCCCGAGCGCAGTCCATAAGCAATCGGGATGCCCAGATCGCCCACGATGCGCAGGATGACTTCCTGCAAAGTGTAGGGCTGGTCTTTGGTCTGCGTGCAATCCAGCATTTCGCCGAACACGATGCCCTGCACGCCCGCCAGCTTTCCCGCGAGTTTGAGGTGCATGAGCATGCGGTCCACTTGATAGGGCTTGGCATTCACATCTTCGAGAAACAGGATCGTGCCGCTGGTGCGGATCTCGTGCGGCGTGCCAAGCGATGCCACCAGAATCGACAGGCAGCCTCCGTAGAGAACACCCTCAGCCTCACCATCAACTAAGCCTTGAGCGCCCGAGTCCGCGCCCGACGAAATTTCCCATCCCGCCAGCCCCGTCAACGCCGCCTGCCATGAGGCCAGCTCGACGCCGTCGGCGTGGCCAAAATCCTTGGTCACCATCGGACCGTGGAAAGTGACGAACCGAGCCGCGTCGCAGAAGCAGGTCAGCAGCGTGGTGATGTCGCTGTATCCCACAAAGATTTTAGGATGCCCGGCGACCTTCGCGGGATCGAGTTCGCCCAGCAGGTAATTCGCGCCGTAGCCACCGCGCGCGCACACGATAGCGCGCACCTCGTCGCGCGCGAACATTTCTTCCAGTTCACGCGCGCGTCGCTTCGGCGAGCCGGCAAAATACAAATCCTGTTCGAGGATGGAGTCCAGGTAGAACGGCTTATAGCCAAGCTGACGGAGCGCGTCGCAGCCCTGCTCCAGGAGTTCACGCTTGATGTTGCTCGCCGGTGCTACGATGCCAACCGTATCGCCCGTGTGCAGTGCCTTCGGCTTGATGCGCGGAGTTTGTGGGGCGGGGTTGCTCAAGGCCTCATCCTACACAAAGAATCGTCCTTCACAGATCAGAGTTGCCGGGCCGCGCAGAAAGACTTCTTGCTCGAAGCGAACCGTCTGCGCTCCGCCAGGAGCGTGCACGATGACAGGCGACTGCGCTCGCCCGCTCGCGATCGAAGCCACCGCCGCCGCGCTTGATCCGGTACCGGAGGATTGCGTCTCGCCGACTCCGCGCTCGAACAAGCTGACATCGATATTCGACTTGTCCTGAACATGAACAAGCTCAATGTTAATGCCTTGCTTGAAGATCGCATTGCGCTGCATTTCGGCGGCGCGCGCCTGCCAATCCGTCCAGAACTTCTCGACAAACACCACGAAGTGCGGGTTGCCCATCGAGACTGGAATGCCTCGCACCTCTCCGAACGAGGTTGCAATCGACATCTCGGCATCCACGCGCGGAACGCCCATCGCCGCTTCGAACTCCAATGTATTTCCGCTGCGCGCCTCCAGCGTACATTTCTTCACGCCTGCGCCGGTCCGGATCGTCACCGACTCCTGCTTCGTTTCCGCGCACACGTAGGCCGCGACGCAGCGCGTGCCGTTGCCCGAGATCTCTGCCTCGGAGCCGTCGGCATTTACCAGGCGCGCTTCCACGTCCGCATCGCTGGCCGCGAACAGCCACTCGACGCCATCTGCGCCTACACCGTTGTGACGGTCACAGATTTGCCGGGTGACTTCGTGGAGCCGATTGGGGACAAGCGTGCCATCAATGATCAGGAAATCATTCCCGCACGCGCTGGCCTTGGTGAAGGGGATGTCCATTCGCGGATCACTCGTGTTCATTCGCGGCCAGTGATCCCACCGTAGAGAACACATTCGACTGGTGGAGCAGCAGGTTGATTTGCTGTTGGTCTTCGGGCGGGCCGTCTACGGTAAACATCACCCGCACGTGCCCCGGTTGGCCCGCCACCCGCACGTTCTGCATGGTTGCGTGGGCCTCGTCTAGCATGCGGTTCGCTTCCACCAGGATTGCTTCAGCACCGGCGCCCGTGACTTCATATGTAACCGAGGTCGAGTGCATCGCATACCGTCGCTCAAGTTTTCCGAGGACCGCCAGTGCGAGCAGGATCATGACCGTCGCAAACACCGCTGTGATGTAAAGTCCTCCGCCCGCAGCCATGCCGACCGAAGCGACTACGAATAACGTCGCCGCCGTGGTCAGTCCGACCACCGAGCCGCGCGCGTGCAGGATCGATCCTGCGCCGATAAATCCGATGCCCGGAATGATTTGCGCGGCCACCCGCGTGTGATCGCCGCCGAAGCTGCCCGCCAGTTTGTCGGAGAGCACCGTGAACATGGCAGCGCCGAAGCAGATGAACAGGTTCGTGCGCAATCCCGCGGGCTTGTGGCGCAACTGGCGCTCAAGCCCGATGGCCCCGCCAAGAATCGCTGCAACTACCAGCCGGACGACGGTGCTCGACAGGACGGTCCCCATTTGCGAGCCGATCGATCCCAGAGAGCTGTGAAGTTCAGGCATGGCTATCAAGGTTGCAAAAGCGAGTGGATTCTACCACCGGATCAGCGACATCTCCGCCTCATCGGCTCGCAGGCGGGACGATTCCATTGCTTCGGAGGTAGACGACAATTTGCCCATAATGATCGAAGCCGTGCGACGTAACGACGCCAGCCAATTCGAGGCGGCTTGACGGACGATCTCCGAACGGCCACTTGATAGGTTCGAGAAAGTTTTTGTCATTTACCGACCCAATCGCCTTGTGCGCGTACGCAAACGAGTCTTTCAGGTACTTCAATATGTCGGCTTTCGTGGTAATCGACTCCGGGCCTGATTCTCCGCCGACTTCCGCTGGCGGCTTTTCCTGAAGAATGGACGCGCCCAGTATGTAGTTGACCGCGGCCACATGTTTGACCTGCTGCGCGAACGTGCGCACTCCCTTGAATTCGCCGCTTGTCGGGACATAGCCAAACTTGTCCTCGGGCATGGCTTCAGCTGCCGACACAAACTCGCGTTCCATATTGCTGGCAGAGCCATCGAGAACCTGTGCCACGCCGCGGTGTTCGTCTTTTGGCTGCGCGCTTTGCGCGGCACCCACCGCCAAGAGCATCAGACAGCACACACCTACATTCAGTAGTTGCTTCATCATCCCTCCAATTGTCCCGAATATTGAATTCGCCCGAGTGCTGATCAAACCCTTGCGATCGTGGATAGGCGGGCCATTGTAGCTTAACGGTCGGATGGCTGACGGCCTACAACACCCCTAATGTCCAGGCAGCGGGCCTCCCCAGCCGTTCGGGTTTTGTGCGCGCCGACGCTGGGACTCTCCGTGATCTAAAAATGGTCGCCTTGCGCTGGCCGTTCACCGCAATGATCGCAACCGCCTGCATTCCGTGACCCGCAATCGCCTGCCACACAGGATCGCCCTCGAAAGCCACGACGTAGTCTGTAAACTTCGCCGGATCTTGCAGCGCCTGCTCCCACAAGCCTTCAGGATCCGAAGGCTGCCTCCACACGCGGTGATTCCCTTCATTGATCGTTCGCTTCAACGGAATGCCCGCATTCTGCAGCGCACCGACGTGCTCCCCCAGGTACATCAGCAGCGTTGAGTTGGCCGGCAGGCGTTGCAGTTGTTCCGCAAGAGAACTCTCTAACTGAAGGCGCGTACGCGAATTGATCCAAGCCTCGCGAAAGCACACCGGCTGCGCGCGCCATACGGTCGTGTAACTCGCGATCACCAAGGCGACGGCGGCCAAGGCGACCACCAATTTTCCCGCCGGTTGCTTGATGAACGACAGAGAGTAGAAAGCGGCGAGTGCTACAAACACCGCCAGCGCCGGCAGCAATTGAGTTCCATAGCGAATGTTGTAGTAGGAGAAAGGCCACCACGACGGCGTGAAGATCGGCACGCCTCCATACGCCACCGATAGCATGTAAAACGGAATGGGAATCAGGAGCAGCAGGAGCGGCGCGAGGCGGCGGTCGGCGACCGCGATGAACCCTGCGCTTAAGAGCCCGAGCAGAATCCACATGCGCTGCCAGTTCCCTTCCGCAACGCTGAACTCTGCCGACTTCAGAAAGTACTGTCCCGCCGCCAGAAGATTGTGCGTACCGGGGTGCGGCGGAAGTCCTGGAACCGCGGTCCTTTTTTCGATGGCCTGCGCTGAATAGGGTCCATTGGCAAACTCGAGCGCGTTCCCGTAGACGATCGCGTTGTAGGCGAGCCAGAGTACCGGCGCTGCACATGCCAGCAACACGAACAGGCTAATAGCCCGCCATGCACGCCCCCCGTCGGCGCGCCACGCAATGGAGAGCACCAAAGCGCCGACGGCCGCAGCGAGGAACCATCCGTCGTAACGCGTCAGACAAGCAGCCGCGAGCACCACGCCGCATTTCCAAAGCGACCACTTCGCTGAACTGGTCCAGCCGTTCGCCCTCAATTCCTGCACGAACTTCGCGAAGTACACCACCGCCCAGATGAAAAGCCCGAGGTACAGCGGCTCGGTCATCGCGGTGGACTGCAGGTATAGGAGATTGGGATTTAATCCGTAGACGGCAGCCGCAAAGATCGCAACAGCGCTGGCGTGGGACGACTGGCGACTCGAATTTGTCACCGCCCCGCGCACCAATCGAAACAGGCCGACGACTCCGAACACGTACGCGAGCATCGACGGCAGGGAGCCGCCGACCCCGGTCTGCCATGCCCAGTTCGACGCGACCAGCGGCATCATGAGCACATGGGGCAGCGGAAGCCACACCGTGCCCAATTGCAGAAGGCCGGGTGTCTGCGAATCAAACACGCGGCGCGCGATGTTGATGTGCGCCACGGCGTCGCCGTAAAGAAGAACCGAGCCATTGCGGTATGTGATCAGGAAGGCGACAACCGAAACGCACGCAGCCATCGCCGCAACCGATTTAGTTTCCGGATCCCAGCGCTGCGTTGGAGGATTCATTCGAGGTGTGTCAGTTCGCGGAAGACCTGGAAACGTTCTTCGATCTCATCCCGGGTGAGCGACTGCAGACGCTCGGTGCCGAATCGCTCCACGGTGAACGATCCCATCACGCCACCGTAGAACAGAGCCCGCTTGAGCACTTCGCGGTTCACTTCACCTTGCGACGCGATGTATCCCATGAAGCCGCCAGCAAATGAATCACCCGCGCCCGTGGGGTCCTGCACCTGTTCGATAGGCAAGGCCGGAGCGCGGAAGGGGTGATGGCCGATCCCGAAAGCGCCCTCGCGAAAGAAAATGGTCGCGCCATACTCGCCGTGCTTGATGACTAAAGCGCGCGGCCCCATCGACAGGACTTTCTGCGCGGCCCGCGGCAGGTTGGTCTCGTTCGCGATCATCTTGGCTTCGGTGTCGTTGATCAGCAGCACATCGGCCAACTCGAGCATCTCGGCCAGCTCGCGGGGCGTGCCGTTGATCCAGAAATTCATGGTGTCGCCGCCCGTCAGCCGGACGCCGTTCATCTCCTGCCGCACCGCCGTCTGCAGCGATGGATGAATATTCGCCAGAAACAGAAAGTCGGTGTCGGCGTATTCCTTGGGAATCTTGGGCTGGAACTTTTCGAACACGTTGAGCGCGGTGAAGTCGGTTTTTGCCTCGTTGAGGTTGTCGGTGTAGTGGCCACCCCAGCGGAAGGTCTTGCCGGGCGCGCGCTCGATGCCACGTGTGTCGATGCCGCGTTTCGTCAGGACGTCTTCGTGCTCAGGGGCGAAATCGTCGCCTACCACGGCCACGACCCGCACTTTCGTGAAAAAGCTGGCAGCCAGCGCAAAGTGCGTAGCAGCGCCGCCCAGCACGTTTTCCACGCGACCGGAAGGCGTGGCGATGTTGTCGAATGCGACCGAACCAACGACGAGTATGCTCATGAGTTAGGAGTGACGTTACTTCCCCACGGAAAGATATTTGTCCAGAATCAGGCTCAGGTTCTTGCGCGTGGCCGCGGGAATCTTGTCGCGGTCAGTGAGGATCGCGTGCGCCAGCGCGGCTCCGCACTTGCAGCTGCGATCTGCAGGCATGGCGGCGACAGTTTCACGCACGACTTTGGCTGCGTTTTCCGCGTTCTTCACCAACACGGCCACAATCTGATCGACCGTCACCGAATCATGATGCGGATGCCAGCAGTCGTAATCCGTCACCATGGCGACCGTGACGTAACAGATCTCGGCCTCGCGCGCGAGCTTGGCTTCCTGCAGGTTGGTCATGCCGATCACATCCATGCCCCAGCTGCGGTAAATGTTCGACTCGGCCTTGGTGGAAAACTGCGGCCCTTCCATGTTGAGGTAGGTGCCGCCGCGCTTGCCGGTGACGCCGGCTTTCTTGCAGGCGTCTTCCACCACGGATGAAAGCTGCTGGCAGACGGGATCGGCAAAGGCGATATGCGCGACGATGCCGTTGCCGAAGAAAGTGTCGACGCGGTGGCGCGTACGGTCAAAAAACTGGTCGGGGATCACGAAATCGAGCGGCTTATGTTCTTCCTTGAGAGAGCCGACTGCAGAAACAGAGACGATGCGCTCCACGCCCAGCTGCCTGAAGCCATAAATGTTCGCGCGGAAGTTCAGTTCGGTGGGGAGAATGCGGTGGCCACGACCATGACGGGCCAGGAATGCGACTTTGCGCCCTTCGAGCGTCCCGAGGACATACGGGTCAGAGGGCTCGCCGAACGGCGTCTCCTGCCGCACTTCGCGCACATCACTCAACCCAGGCATCGAATACAGCCCGCTGCCCCCGATGATCCCAATCTCCGCCTGCGCCAAACGACCTCCCAGTGAACTCCGCCAACATGGAGCAAACGCATGATTATACAAAAGCGCGCGAGATGCATTAGCCCACAACGTTTGTAGCGATGCCAACGGTAGGCGGACAAGAGTCTCTGCCCCACACGTGTAGGCCGGACAACTCCTGTCCGGGTCGTGCTGTTCAAAAGCTTCTAACCGCGAAGTTCGCAAAGAAAATCCGCAAAGGCCGCAAAGCCATCCCCAATGGATTTGCTTTGCAAACTTTGCGCCCGACTTTGCGTCCTTGGCGGTTAAAAGCTCGAAACCCTCGACTACAATCGAGCGCATGAAGTTTGTCCGGACGATTCTTCCCGCAATCTTCCTGTGGACCGCGGCCTTTGCGCAGGAAACCAAGTCGGTCACGGTTCCCATCACGCTCGACCATAATCGCATCGTGATCGACGTTTATCTTCCCCTTCCCGACGGAAACACCAAGCGCGTGCGCGGCTTGGTCGATACGGCCGCCACCGAGATGACCGCGAGCCAGCGGGTGGGCGAGTTGTTCGGGCCTAACAAGTGCGATGCGCAAACTTGCGAGACGGCGCTTCCGCCGGAGATCCAAATCGGCGGCATGAAGATTTCGCTGGAGAGAATGCAAACAGCCCACGCTCCCACCGGAGTTCCCAAGGACGTCATGGTCGCCGGCATGAGCCCGGAGATCATTCTCCCGGCTGCGATCCTGCGGAACTACGATGTCGTCGTCGACTACGCCACCCGGCAATTCACCATCGGCGCACCAGGCTCCATCAAATTTCAAGGCACCCCGACCAAGGCCCGAGTGAATCCAGCGGGACTGGTCGACATCACAGCCCAGGTTCAGGACGAGCAGCTGAGGTTCGCTCTCGATACCGGATCGCCGATCAGCTTCCTTGACAGCGAGCGATTAGCGAAGTGGCACGCCGCTCATAACACGTGGCCATATCTAAAAGGTGCAGTCGGGGCCGCCAATCTGACGGGGGCGCCCGACGAGACGGACCGAGAACTGCTGCGCGTCCCGGACCTTCATGTCGGGACTGCCGCTCTCTCAGGAATTGCCCTTGCCAGCCTTCCTTCCTCTGCCCTCACCAAACTCAACGAAGGCGTGGGCGCCGACATCAACGGATTATTGGGCGGAGAAGCTTTCCGCAACTGCCGCGTCGGCATCGACTACGCGCATCAAACCGTATACATCGATGTCGTAAGCCACAACGCAGCGCCCGACATGGATGTGGTTGGGCTGACCTTGCGTCCGAGAGCCGATGGGCACTTTACCGTGTCGGCCGTTCTCAGCATCGACGGCAAGTCCACGGTTCCTGATGTGAAGTCAGGAGACGTTCTGGTTGGAGTTGATGGCGCGCCGGTTACAGGTGCAACGCTTGGGCAGGTGTGGTCCCTGCTTAGCGGCACGCCTGGACAGTCTCGCGCATTGACCCTGGAGCGCGACGGAAAACTGTTTACGGTGGATGCGACTGTGCGGCGCTTCCTTGCAGTAAAGACGGCAGTGCCCGTGAAGAGTCCGCGCAGGAATCCGCATCGGCGCAATTGATTGCCAAAACCTTTCACCACGGAGCGAGGAGGAAATTCCGGTCGAAATTGAAACGTGCGGCCGAAGCCATTTTCGACCAGTCCGAAATTCCCCTATTAGCTTGGGGATAATATTTTGCGTGTAGAAGCCCTCAGGCGGGCAGCGGGCGCTCGAACGACCCCGAACCACCACCCCACCTCTTGAGTACGCCCTGCGGCCTCAGGGACGCTCGCAATGGGCATCCAGCGCGATGCCCGGACCCCGTTTTTGATCCTGCAATCGACCCTCTACCTGTTTTCAATGACTTAGCTCACAGCGAATGAGTTTCAGGCGCGCCACTCTACCGAAACAGGCTCATCAATGGGCGAGCGTCGCGGGAAAAAGTTCGCGCTCGACCTTCTCGGTCGTGTCCTGATCGAGGCCCTCACTGATCAGCACCATTTCGCCTTTCGCTTCGATGAAGATCGGCCCTTCTTCCGTGAGGTAGCTATGCTTGCCGGTCAGGGTCTCGACAATAACTTGCGCAGGCTTGTCGGACTTGGCTTCGTCGCCGCTTTCGTGCGCGCGAGTGTAGCGGCTCTTCAACCCCTTCGCGTACACATTAGCGAATTCGGATGCCTTTTCCGGAGTCGACCAGCGCGACAAATACATCAGTCCGAGCGGCGCTGTGGCATCGCCCTTGGGCCGCACGGCGTAGTAGTAGCCGCCGCGCCAGTGGGGATAGAGCCGCTTGGAAGTTTCCGGACCTGCGTATTGATCGATTAACAACGCGGCGTCAAACTCGCCGACCGCGCCCACATCGAACTTATCGTAGGCCTTGAAATCTTTCTTGAAGTCCAGCAGCGGCATGGGAGGAAGCTTTTCTCCCGAAAGATAGACGCCGGGCTCCATGATCTCGCGCGTCGAGCGAGGCGGATTCTTGAAAACTCCCGCGTAGGCCTTCTCCTTGCCGATCTTGGTGAGTAGCTCCGATTCAAAATCCAGGCCATAGCGATACGGGAAGGTCAGGGCCTCCTTGATGTAGAGGGGCGCGTTGTGAAACTCGACCGAGTCGGGTGTGCCGACCAGCATGCCGGCTTTGAGCGCTTCGACGATTTGTGGCGAATCGACGACCGACTGCCCCGTGGGCGAGAGTTCGTAATCGATAAGCACCACCATTGCCTGGCCTTCGACCACGGCTTGGTGCGCGGTGGTAGCTTCGTCGTTTTCGATGTCGGCGACAGTAGGCTCCTTCTTGCTGGCGCCCAGATCGGTGTCGCCCGCCTTCATGTACTTCTCCAGACCGAAAGACTGGTCCTGCAACGCGTGCGTCAACTCGTGGGCCAGCACGGGCTTCTGCTGCTCGGCCTCGATCCAGTCGAGCAGATTCACGGTTTTGGTTTTGGGATCGTAATAACCGGCGACCTGCTCGCGCAGCAGCGCTAGAAGGAAAGTTTGCAGATCGAAATCGCGCGGCAGGAGGCCGAATTTCTTCAGCACCAATTCCGAGCGGCGTAGACGCTGTGAATCTTCGTCTTCGTCCATGTGCTTGCGGATGAAGGCGACCACTTCGTCGCGGCTCACCAGCTTGCGCTTCACGTCTTCCTTGATCTGCAGTGAAGTATCTTTGCTGACAAACTTCAGGATCTGGTCGACGGAGCGGAACAGTTCTTCGGCTTCCTTGGGCGATATTTTTTTCTCGGGCCGATCGGCGGCAGTTTGGTCGCGATCACTCTTTTCCGTAGCGGGAGACTCGGGGCGCTGAGGCTGTGATCCGGCAGGAGAATTTTGCGCCTGTCCCGCCTCTTGCTCACGCAACCCGCTCGAGGTCACTGCGGTTTGAGCGAATCCATGCCCGAGAACGACCAGCAAGACGAAAGTGCAGACAGCGCAGCGCAACAACCTTGAAGGGATGTTCATCCGCATTGGTCGGAGCCGCACTCGGCCGCAATGGATCATTGTTGTCCCACCCTTTCGGCAATCCACTGCCCGGCTTCTTTCGTGCCGAGCGCGCCTCCCACGTCCTGCGTGGTCTTCTTCGCGTGAAGGGCGGCCAGCACGGCGTCTTCGATCTTAATTGCGTTGCTCTCCATCCCGAGATGCCGCAGCATCATGGCCGCCGTCAGAATGGCTCCACTGGGATTCGCCACGTTCTTCCCGGCGATGGGAGGCGCCGAGCCGTGCACCGGCTCGAACATCGAAGTCTTGCCGGGATGGATGTTCCCGCTGGCGGCCATACCGAGTCCGCCCTGCAGTCCGGCGGCCAGGTCGGTGATGATGTCGCCGAACATGTTGTTGGTGACGATCACGTCGAACGGCCGCGGATCGCGCACCATCTGCATGCAGAGCGCGTCGACGTACATGTGTTCAGTCTTGATGGGCGGATATTCGCTCGCGACTTCCCGGAAGACTCTTTGCCACAAACCTCCAGCGTGGGTCATGGCGTTTGATTTGTCGCACATGAGGACGCGGCTGCGCCGGCTGCCGTCCTGCTTAGGATGCTTCTCGCAATAGTCGAAGGCGTAGCGGATGATGCGTTCCACTCCCTTGCGCGTGTTGATGTCTTCCTGCACGGCGACTTCGTCGGCAGTGCCCTTTTTGAAGACACCACCCAGATCACCGTAAACACCTTCGGTGTTCTCGCGGATGACAACGAAGTCGACATCTTTGGGCTCCACGCCTTTCAAGGGGCAGAGCGCGGCGTCCATCAGTCGGACCGGGCGAACGTTCGCGTACAGGTCCATCTGGAAGCGCATGCCAAGCAGGATTTCTTTGGCATGGATGTTGCAGGGGACACGCGGATCGCCAAAGGCGCCAACCAGGATTGCGTCGAACTCGCGACCGAGCATGGCAAAGCCGTCCGGCGGAACGCTGACGCCGTCGGTGAGGTAGCGGGTCGCTCCCCAGTCGAATTGCTGGATTTCGACGTCCGCGCCCGAAGCTTCGAGGACTTGGATGGCTCGCGGGATTACTTCCTGCCCGATGCCGTCTCCGGCCACGACTGCAATCTTCTTGGTCACGCAAGGCAGCTTATCAATTGAGGGGAGGGTTTGCCATTATCAGCGAAATGCACCACCGCGGACGGTGTCTTCGATCTTGCAGGCAACCCCCGGGGCGGAAGGAGCTTTAGGGCTGCGGAAGTTTTCGAAGGCGCAGAGCGCACCCCAGGCGCTAAAGCGCGAACAGATTTTCAAAGGCTTATCGGCACGACTAAAAGTCCTGCCCTTCCCAAAACCTCGTCCAAGTGGAGTTTTTCCGCAACCTCTGAACATGTGCCCTTTTCCGTAACCGTGCAAGTATTCAATTCACTCTCGCGTGAGGCAGTTGTGGGAAGGGCCCGGCTTCAGCCGGGCCGTACAGTCGTGGAAGAAGCGGCTTTAGCCGCTGAGGTTGGCTTCTCACTTCTTGCGCTGCATCTCAAACTGCATATGCGCGTCTTTGCCTTCGTGTCTCCACGTCCAATCTTCGCTGTAGTGGTCCGCGTCGGCGAAGCTGTAGACCGCTTTGTGCATGTGTCCCGCTTGCGGAGAGGCCAGGTTGGTGGCGTCGAGAAAATCAAAGGTCACAGTCTTGCCATCGGGCGAGATGGCGGCCTGCATGCGCGGCTGATTGTTGCTGGGACAGAAGTGCGTCATCATCAGTTTCTGGCCGTCGACGTAGTACAAGCTGGTCATGGCCTCATCGTCCATCTTGATGTCGGCCATCACCGAGGTGCCGCCCGCGATCGGACGGTAGGTTACTTCTGCGGTCTCGCCGTGCGCGCCCTTGCCCACCCACGTGCCTTCCATTGCTTTGAAATGGTCGAGCGCTTTTTGCGCGTCGGACTGGGCGAAAGCGGTGGTGGCAGCGAGCAGGAGGAGGGTTGTGGCTCTGACAAATCTCATTGGGATGTCCTCGACGGAATGTGATTTGAACGTCTTCTTTGTGCAGGGCACTGTTTGTTGTTGCTTGCACCGGATTTGGATCGAGCAGCATCGATATTGCAGGCGGAGTGCACAGGTCCTTCGCTACGCTCAGGATGACAATGCTTCTTGAACTCAAGAATTGACACGTTTTACGACCTCGTGGCCCACAAGCCCTGGCTGCATCTGTCCGCTATAATCAAGAGATACGCTGATGTCGCTGACTACCTCACATAACGACGTTCCCGCGTCGGCTGCTGCCGAAAAACAGTGGCCCGGGCACTTTGGCAAGGTTACAGACGAATTTGCCGCGCTTCGGTCAACCTGCGGGGTCTACGAACTGCCGCAGCGCTCGAAAATCCGGCTTACGGGGAGCGACCGGGTACGCTGGCTGAATGGCATGGTGACGAATAACATACGGGACCTGGCGCAGAATCACGGTTTCTACGCGTTTTTGTTGAACCCCCAAGGCCACATTCTGGGCGACCTGCTCGCCTTTCATCGGGGCGAGAGCCTGCTGGTGGAATCGGATCACGCGCAGTTGGCGAAGATTCTGGCCACCTTCGACCACTACATCATCATGGACGACGTCGAGGTAGCGGATGTGTCGGGGAGTTTCGCGACCATTGGCGTGACCGGGCCCAATAGTGTTGCCGTGCTCGCAGCCGCCGGAATTCAACTCTCGCCAATGAAGCCGCTTGAAGTTGCAGATCTGACATGGCAGGACGTTCCGATCAGTGTGGTACGCGGAGGAGATGACCTCCTTCCATCGTTTGAGATCTGGATCGCACCGGAACAGGTTGCGAAACTGCGTGAGGCTCTACAGAACGCCGGAGCCACACTTATCGGTCAAGACGCGCTGGAACTCTACCGCGTCGCCCTGGGCATCCCGCTCTATGGAAAAGACATCCGGGAACGCGATCTGCCACAGGAAACCGAGCAGCAGCACGCGTTGAATTTCAGCAAGGGCTGCTACGTGGGGCAGGAGATTGTGGAGCGCATTCGCTCACGCGGCAACGTTCACCGCAAGTTCACGGGCTTCAAGATCGACGGAGCACCGCCGGCCGTCGGCACAAAGATTCAGTGGCAAGGCAAGGACGTCGGGGAGATTACCAGTTCCGCGCTCATCCCCGGACCAGCGGGCGGACAGTCGGTGGCGCTCGGTTATGTGCGCCGTGAACTGGCGGGGCCGGGCAAAGAGTTGGACATCGCCGGAACTCGCGCGACCGTCTCCGAAGTTCCCTTTCGCGATTTGCTAAAGAATTAAAGAGGAAATCCCTATGGCTAAAGAAAAGCAAGACACCGGCTTCACCGTGACCGATCGCAGGCTATTCACGACCGACGGCGATTTGCGTTCCGACCTTCCCGAGGAAAAACGCGTAGAGGAAGTAAAAGCGGAGACGCCGGCCCCGCCCCCGGCGACGACGGCTGTCGCTACGCCGGAAGCGGCGCCCTCCGATCTGGGAGACTCGAAGGTTCCGCCGCCACCCAGCGCGGCCGAACAAAAAGCCAGCGATGATGCGTACAAGCAGTCTTCGAAAGACCTCGACGCGCGGGTTGAACTGAGCGGCCATTCTGCCAAGGAATTTGAGATTACGTTCGAGCGCTTCATGGCGTCGCTTTACATGAGCGCGATGATGCAAATGGGCATGATGGCCGAAGAGGGCGCCCAACCGCGCATCGACCTGATTGGGGCGCGCCAGACCATCGACACGCTGGGCCTGCTGCAAACCAAGACCAAGGGCAACCTCACCTCGACCGAAGAGCATTTTCTGCAGAACTGTCTCTACGAATTGCGCATGGCATATGTTGAGGTGACGAACGCGCTGGCGCGTCCGCCGCAGGCTCCCAGCCCAGCCGCGGGCGGCAAGACACGATGAAGGCGAAGTTGACGGTGCTGGGCAGCGGCACTTCGATGGGAGTGCCTACCATTGGCTGCGATTGCGCCGTGTGCCATTCGAGCGATCCGCATGACCGGCGCACCCGGCCTTCGATATTGCTGGAATTCGGCGGCAAGACTCTTCTGATCGACACCACGCCCGACTTCCGCGAGCAGGCCATCCGCGAAGGCATCCGGCGGATTGACGCCGTACTCTACACGCACGCCCATGCCGATCACATTCTCGGCATCGACGACCTGCGTCCGCTGAGCTATCACCGCGAGGGCAAGATCCCGCTGTATGCGCGCCCCGAGGCGGCCGACTTCCTTCGCAAAATGTTCAGCTACATTTTTGACGCAGACTATAAGTTCGGCGGGCTTGCGCGCCTGGATTTGAAGCCGATCGACGGGCCTTTCGAATTGTTCGGCACTCGCATTCAGCCGGTGCCCGTCATGCATGGAGACACCGAGATTTTCGGATACCGCATTGGCAATGCCGCGTACCTGACCGACTTCAGCACGATTCCCGAATCATCCATGCCGCTGCTCGAAGGACTGGACGTGCTGTTCCTGGACGGCTTGCGGCACAAGCCGCATCCGACGCACTCCACGGTGGAGAATTCGATTCGCATCGGCGATCAGGTGAAGGCCAAACGCGTCTTCTTCACACACATTTGTCACGACTTGCCGCACGAAGAGACCAACGCAGCCTTGCCGCCGCACGTGCGCCTGTCGTATGACGGCATGAAACTGGAGTTCGAAATCTAGTTTGTTCCGGGCGATCCGTCCGCGCGTTCCATATGCAAGTCTTCCATCAACTCGAAGACGTTCCGGCAAACTTCGGCTCGACGGTAGTGAGCGTCGGCAATTTCGACGGCGTGCACCGCGCGCACCAGCATGTGCTCAAGGACATCGTGCAGCGCGCACGCCAGCAGAGCGCGAAGTCCGTCGCCATCACCTTCGAGCCGCATCCGACGCGGATCCTTCGTCCGGACTCGGGCTTCAAACTGCTGACGCCGACTCCCGAAAAGCTGCACTTGCTGGAAGCTACAGGTCTGGATGCGGTGATGCTGCTGCCGTTCAGCCGCGATCTTTCCCTGCTCACGCCGCGTGAATTTGCGGAGCGCATTCTGCGCGACACGCTGCATGCCTGCGAAGTCCACGAAGGCTACAACTTCCATTTTGGCCACAAGGCAGCGGGCAACGTGCAAGCACTGAAAGAGTTCGGACTCGACATGGGCTTCGTGGTGAAAGTGTTCGACGAGATGGTGATGCGCGGCGAATCGGTTTCGAGCAGCCAGATTCGGAAGCTTCTGCGCGATGGGCACGTGAGCCGCGCCCGGCACCTGCTGGGGCGGCCTTTCGCGATTCTCTCGACACCCGGGCGCGGCCGCGGCTATGGCAGCAAATACACCGTGCCGACCATAAACCTGAACCGGTACGAGGAACTAGTGCCGCAGGATGGTGTCTACATCACGCACAGTCGCGTGGGCAAGGAGTGTTTCGAGTCGGTCACGAACGTCGGCAACCGGCCCACCTTCGGCGCGGATTCATTTGCCATCGAGACCCACCTGCTGAATTTCCATCCCATCGAATTGCAGGCCGACACCGAGGTGGAGATCTTTTTTCTCGAGCGCCTGCGGGACGAGATCAAGTTTCCCTCGGTGGAGGCACTGCGCGAACAGATCGCTAAGGACGTTCACAAGGCTCGCCGGTATTTCCACCTGGCTGCTCTCCCAAAACGGTAGCAGCGTGGCGCAACCGACAGCGATGTCCGTCGCTTGAGGCAACCGGCTCCATTACAATCCGCATATATCTAGTTGCGAGGTAAGACATATAGCTTATGAGTAAGAAAACGCTGCGCCCTTCCACAAAGAAGCTGTCGCAAGTTGTTACACTAATCGTTACTGGAATTATGGCTATCGGAACAACGCAAACGCCCGTGTACGCCGCCGAAACTGATTTCGGCCCGAGCAATCCGTTTTACGCGGAGAGCACCCTTCCCTTTCACGCGCCGCCGTTCGACAAGATCAAAGACACGGACTATCAGCCGGCCATCGAAGCCGGCATGGCGAAGCAGCGCGAAGAGGTCAACGCGATCGCGAACGATCCTGCCGCTCCGACGTTTGAGAACACGATCGTCGCGATGGAGAAGACCGGACAGCTCTTCGACCGCGCGATGCTGGCGTTCAATGCAGTGACGGGTGCGAACCTGAATCCGACGCTGCAGAAGGTGCAGCAGATCGAAGCGCCCAAGCTGGCGGCACACTCCGACGCGATTTTTCTGGACGCGAAGCTGTTCCAGCGCGTGAAGGCCATTTATGACCAGCGCACTTCCCTGAAGCTCGATGCGGAATCGCTGCGCCTGGTCGATTGGTATTACAGGAAATTCGTGCACTCCGGGGCCAACTTGTCAGAGGCCGACAAGACCCAACTCAAGAAGCTGAACGAAGAAGAATCCACTCTTTCGCAGGCTTTCACGACCAAGCTTCTGGCCGCGACCAAAGACGCTGCCTTCGTGACCACCGATAAGACTGCGCTGGCAGGGTTGACCGACGCACAGATTGCCGCTGCCGCCGAAGCCGCCAAGGGACGCAAGGTCGAGGGCTACGTCATCCCGCTGCAGAACACCACGCAGCAGCCCGACCTCGCCGTGCTACAGCAGCGCGCTTCACGGCAGACGCTGTTTGAGAATTCCTGGAACCGCGCCGAACATGGCGGGGCGAATGACACCCGCGACACGGTGGCGCGGCTTGCCGAGCTGCGTACCCAGAAGGCTAAGCTTCTCGGCTTCCCGAATTACGCCAGCTGGAAGCTTGAAGACCAGATGGCCAAGAATCCGGCGGCCGCGCTTAAATTCATGGACTCGCTAGTGCCCGGCACCACTGCCGCGGCAAAGCGCGAGGCACACGATATCCAGGCGCTCATCGACCAACAGAAGGGCGGCTTCCAGCTCGAACCCTGGGACTGGGACTTTTATTCCGAGCAGGTCCGCAAGGCGAAGTACGATCTCGACGAAGCGCAGATCAAGCCTTACTTCGAACTGAACAACGTGCTCGAGAACGGTGTGTTCTACGCCGCCACCCAGCTGTATGGCATCACCTTCAAAGAGCGCAAAGACCTCCCGGTGTGGCAGGCGGATGTTCGCGTGTTCGAGGTGAGCGATGCCGACGGCAAGCCCCTGGCGCTCTGGTACTGCGACTACTTCAAGCGCGACAACAAAAACGGCGGCGCCTGGATGGACAACCTCGTCAACCAGTCGAAGCTGCAGGGCACGCTGCCGGTAGTCATCAATGTCGCGAACTTTGCCAAGCCCGTCGAGGGACAACCGGCCCTGCTTGCTTTCCGCGACGTAAGCACGATGTTCCACGAGTTCGGCCACGCGCTGCATGGGATGTTTGCCGACACGATGTATCCAACGCTTTCCGGAACTTCGGTGGCGCGCGACTTCGTTGAGTTCCCCTCGCAGTTCAACGAGAACTGGGCAACGTATCCGGCGGTCTTTCATCACTACGCGAAGCATTACCAGACGGGCGAGGCCATGCCTCCGGAGCTCATGGTGAAAATCAAGAAGTCACTCAAGTTCAACCAGGGGTACGCATTCACCGAGGTGGTCGCGGCAGCGCAATTGGACATGCAGTGGCACACGCTTCCGCCGGGAACTCCGCTACAGAACCCGGATGAATTTGAAAAACAGGCCCTCGAAAAGACGCACCTCGCTCTCAGCTACGTGCCGTCGCGCTATCGTTCGAGCTACTTCGCGCACATCTGGGGCGGTGGCTATTCCGCGGGCTACTACGCCTACCTGTGGGCGGAGATGCTCGACCACGATGCGTTCCAGTGGTTCGAGGAGCACGGAGGCTTAACACGCGCAAACGGCGATCGCTTCCGCAAGATGATTCTGTCTCGCGGGAACACCGAGGACCTCGAAAAGCTGTACGACGCGTGGCGCGGGGCCAGCCCGTCGGTGGAGCCCATGATGAAGTTCCGCGGGCTGGTTCCGGAGGGGGCGAAATAGAAGGCAATAACGAAGCTTCAAATACCCGGCGTTCGTTCGATGCGAGGAAGACTATCGACGTCGACTCCGCGTTCTTTGAGAACGGCTATTCGCGAACTACCATCTGCAATCGTGCCATCTGGATACACCGTAAGTGGTATCAATGCCTTTTGAGTTCGCGCGAATTCAACGGCAGGGGTAAGGAAATTTTCTAAACTGTATTTTCTCTCTATTTCGAGCAGCATTTGGCTGAAGGTCTGAACCGGTTAAGCTTTACGTTCGTCGTTTAAATAGGCAGCGAACTGATTCGCCAGCGTGTGATGTATCTCATTCAAACCGTGAAGAATTTCTGACACTCGCTGTTCTTTTCCTGCCGTCCAGTTTGGCGCGAACAACTCCCGTGCATTGATGGTCAATCTCAAGTAAATCCGCGTTAATGCCGTGATTCGTCCGGTTAGAGAGAGTGTAGCTAGCCATTTCGAAAATTCTTGAGGATTCATTTATTTCTTCCTTGTTGATGCAACGAGATGCGACAAGTTACTTAGAGGTTAGAGCGGACTGTCCCAGCGCTTGGCTACTGCCTCGGACGGGTCTTTTGGGTTGTAGCGCACGACGAAGTGAGTGATTGGGCACTCTGTCATCTTGCCAGCCAAAGCGACACGATCTGAATCCGTATACCCAGCGCCTGTCCAGATTGTGTACTGCTTCCCTGCGACGCTGTACGTTACGGAGCATTCACCGACGTATGCCCTGTAAGGGAACTTCCGTGTCGCTGCTTCTTGAACGACTCGCGTCCCGATCGGAATTCCTCTGGTTTGCGGCCAGCCTTGTTCTATTCTCCGTCGCCGCTCTGACATGTAAGGTGTGGCCACGAGCACAACGTAATAGAGAGCCGCAAAACCCATCACCGATATGAACACCCAACTCCAGCGTGGATCGTTCGTCGGCTCGCGATGGTGATTCGTCATCTGGTCGCTGTTTTCAAGTGCAATTTCGGATAGTAGTTGTCTGGGTCAACGGTGGCAACGCCGCTTTTTTCTCCTTGCCACCTACCCCCGCAAACCTGACAATCTCCCGAATGTCCGCCACGCCTGCGACGTTTTCCCAAACAACTCCCGCACAGCGCCGAACGCTCCTAGCTGCGTCTCTCGGCTGGATGCTCGATGCGTTCGACGCGATGCTTTACGCCCTGGTGCTCGCCCACATCATGGTCGACCTGGGGATGAGCAAGGCCACGTCGGGCTTTCTGGCAACGCTTACGCTGTTGGCCTCGGGCATCGGCGGCGTGATGTTTGGTTTCCTTGCCGATCGCATCGGGCGCAAGCGCGCACTGATGCTGAGCATCCTGACCTATTCGCTTTGCTCGTTTGCATCGGGGCTGTCGACTTCGATCCTGATGCTGGCGATTTTCCGCTTCATACTCGGGCTCGGCATGGGCGGAGAGTGGAATACCGGCGCGACACTCGTTGCCGAAACGTGGCCCACGGAACTGCGGGCCAAGGCAATCTCGATCGTGCAAAGTTCGTGGGCGATCGGCTACGCGCTGGCTGCGCTAGTGGCGGGAATCGTCCTGCACTATGCCAACTGGCGCATGGTGTTCTTCGTCGGGGTCCTTCCGGCAATCGTGACGCTATGGATTCAAAGCAGCGTGCCGGAATCGGAAATGTGGCAGGAGCATCAACGGCTGGCCAAGGATTCGACACAGGGAGCAAGCCAGCAGGCTGCGAGTGAGCACGCTAGCTTCATCGGGATCTTCCAGCCGCCCTATATGCGCTACACTCTGGCGCTGTTGTTCGCCAACTTCTTCGGGATGTTTGCCTGGTGGGGCCTGTTCACGTGGCTGCCGCCATATTTGTCGCTGCCGGTCAACCAAGGGGGGCGCGGGTTCGGAGTCGTCGGGACGACCACGCTGCTCGTCACGCTGAATCTGTTCGGAATGTTTCCCGGCTACGCGAGTTTCGGCTGGATCGCTGATCGGCTCGGCCGGCGGCGGTCGTTCTTGCTCTACACACTGACCGCAGCGATTCTCGTGCCCCTGTATGCTATGGCGCGCCAGCCCTGGGTGATTCTGATTCTCGGCATGTTGACAGCGTTTTTTGGTACCGGCTTTTTCTCGGGTTCAGGAATCATCGGCAGCGAAATCTTTCCAACCCGCGTACGCGCCCGTGCTCTCGGCTTCACCTACAACGGAGCACGTACCCTGAGTTCGATCGCGCCGTATGTGATCGGACGCGTCGGTCAGGCCAAAGGATTGAGCTGGGCGTTCTTTTTGTGCTCGGCTGCGTTTTTTCTCTCGATGCTGACCGCGACGCAATTGCCCGAGACGCGCGGGAAAGTGTTGGAGTAATGGAACTGCGACCTACGAGCTACGCGCTTTGAGCAAGCGAGTGGATCTGAGTTTGGAGCGGCCCATTTCGGTAATGGTGTCTGACGTTTACTAGTTCCTTGATCTCTCTAGAACCTTCCTTCAATTGTCATCCTGAGCGGAGTGAGGCGTCAGCCGAACGCAGTCGAAGGACCCCGTGTCCGATGGTAGTGTCACCGACCCCAAAAGTATTTTTCATGGCAACTTTGGGGCAGTAGAAGTTTCGAGCCAGGAGATTCGACGAATCGACCGGGAAAGACCAATGGAATTGCGCCGGCATTTCAAACGCCGAATGCGGTGGCGGGGCGGTGTTGGATCCGGTGGCGTGATAGAAGACTCCCCGAGCCGGTTTGAGCCTGTGAGTGACACGGGGTCCTTCTACTCCGTTCGGCTGACGCCTCACTCCGCTCAGGATGACAAAGTGGTGGAGCGCTCTCGAGATTCCTCATCATCGCAATTTCGTTGTGCTCGCCCCTTCTTGCTCGGGCCAGCAGGTCGCGGCCCCTCTCCACTCAGTCAATCGGCTCGACGATGGTAGCTTCTCCTCCGGCCCGTTCCGGCATTTGCACGATCACGATCGCGGCGAGCACGATTACGATTCCCAATGCTTGCACCGGACGAAGCCCCTCTCCGAGCAACAACGCCGCCAGCACTATCGAGAAAACGGGCTCAAGACAACTGACAACAATGGCGCGCGTTGGCTCGAGATACTGCAATCCGGCGAAGTAGAGAGAGAAGGGCGCGAGCATCGAGACCACGGCAAAGACCGCCAGGAAGCCCCACTGGGTTCCGGAGTAGTGCGCTGCTACCACCTTCCACGGAGGATTCACGAAGATCCAGAAAGCGGCTGCACTGAAAGTTGTGTACAGCAGCACGATCCAGCGGTCGTAACGCGCCAGCAACCGGTGGCCGGCGATGTTATAGAACGCGAACGACACTGCCGCCAGCAGCGCGGCCATCACGCCGACCGGGTTCAGGCGGAACCCGCCCGCGCCGACGACTCCAATCGCTAGGGCACTGCCGAGGACTGCCAGCCCAACCGCCGCCACCCGCTGCGCCGTCGCCCGCTGCAAGCCGCGAATCACCATGTAGAGCAACACCAACACAGGCGCGGTATATTGAAGGACGATGGCGGTGGCCACATTCGTTTTTTGAATGGCGAGGTAGTAGAGATAATTCGACGCCGCAACGCCCAGGATTCCCAACGCCAGTGTGCGGCCGAAGTCCGACGCAGGCAGCTTGAGACCTCGCCAGCCACGCCGCGAAAGAAGCACCGGCAGCAGCACGAGAAATGAAATCGTTGTGCGGCTCTGGGAGAGGATCAGTGGATCGATGGGCTGCAGCGCCTGGCCGGAAGGCAGCAGTCTGCCCGTGAACGCGGCTCTGCCCAGCGTCGCGGCCACTCCCCAAAGCAAAGCTGCGGACGCGATGAAGACGTATCCGCGAACCGGGTGCGTCTTACTCGTCAAGGATTTTGTCGATGCGGTCAGGATCGAAGCCGATCAATACTTCGTCGCCGATCACCAGCGTGGGGGTGGAGTGGCTCTTGTACTTCTCAGTCAACTCACGAACAGCGTCCGGATCACGGGTGATGTCGCGTTCCTCGAAGGCCGCACCCTTCTCGGTGAGCAACATTTTCAGCACCTGGCAGGGCGGGCAATCGGGTTGGGTGAACAGCACGATCTTCGGTTTCATCGCCACGATAGAGATGCGGCCGCACGCCTCCGCGGTCCGAATGTTTTCTTACGGTTCGAGCAGTTCGATTTCTGATGTGATTTTCGCCGTTTTTTCAAGCATGGCCGAGACCGAGCAGTACTTCTCTTTCGACAGCCGGACCGCGTCTTCCACCGACTTGCGGGAGACCCTGCCGCCAACAACGTACGTCAGTTTGATCGATGTGTAAACCGTCGGCGGCTCGGCGGCGCGTTCCGCGGAGGCGCGAACCTCGAGGCTGGTGAACGGCTCGCGCTTCTTGCGCAGGATGCTGGCCACGTCGTAGCCCGTGCACCCGCATAGGCCGATGAGTACAAGTTCCATGGGACTGTTGGCGGTTTTCTTGTCGCCGTCCAAGACGATGGCGTGGCCGCTGCTTGATTCGGCCGCGAAGCGTTGATTGTCTAACCATACGGCTTTGGCTTCGGTCATAAATCGTTCAATTTATCTCCACACTGTTTTTGTAGCGCCGGCGTCCCGCCGGCAGTCGCGAGCGCATCTTGCGCTCGCTGGCGGCGGGCGAGACGCCCGCCGGACTGCCGCCGGGATGGTGGCGCTACGTCTTTCGGCTTCATCTCCGGTTGTCCGTCATGGGCTCGGGATGAATCAGCACGCGGAACAATTCGGGCGCGTCCTGCTTGAAGCGGATCTCCAGATCAGTCTGGATGTCGTGTACCCGCGACAGCGGCAAATTATCCGGGAGAGTGCAGTGGCACGAGACGTAAAGCCGCCCGCGCACCCGCTTGATTTGGATCTCATGCATATCGAGCACGTCCGGAAACTCGGCGGCAATCGCCTTCAGGCGGCGTTCGAGCGCAGGGTCGCGGACGATTTCATCGCCGGGCTCAATGGTCGCCGGCTCGCTTTCGATGTGGGTCAGAATCGACGAAATATCCGGCACTTCCTCGCGCATCTCGGCCTCGAGCGCCGTCACACGATCGTGCGCGTCTTTCAAAGAGAGTCGCTCGTCGAGTTCCAGGTGCTGCTCCACCAGGATGTGACCTTTCAAGTCCTGCACGCTGACATCGTGCACATTCAAATTATGCCGGGTCGCGACCGCGCGGATCTGGTCAAAGATATTTTCCTTCCGATCGGCGCGAGGTACGGAGTTTACGGTCACATCGGCGTCGGGCAACACATTGCGTACTGCAGCCCTCACCATCTCGGCGACTCTTTCGGAGTGTTGAAAAGTCACCGTTCGAGCCAGGCCCACAGCAACATCGGCGAAGTAGTGATTGCCCGCCCGCCGAATGCGAACGCGGTCGACCTCGAGTACGCCATCGACACGGCGCATGGCATCGATGATCTTGGAGCGCACCCCGGCGGGAGCGGCGTCGAGCAAGGCGTCTATGGTCTTACGCGCCAGCCTCCAACTCACTTGCACGACGATGCCGGCGACTACCAGCGCGGCGATCGGGTCGGCGTCCCGCAGCCAGTCGATATGGTAAGCGCGGCCTGCGAGAACCAGCAGCAGTCCGAGGATCACGACGCTGCTCGACCAGACGTCGGTAGAAAAATGCAGGGCATCGGCTTCCAACGCCTGGCTGTCGAACTTCTGGGCGATGCGCCCAAGCAAGCGGGAGCGCCACACGTCCACGCCGATCGAGATCAGCATCACCACGAACGCCCATACGGACGGCTCGATCTCGACTCTTCTGAAAAACAGACGTTCGATCGCTTCGTAGATGATCCAGACGCAGGTCAGCAGCAACAGGCCGGTTTCAATGAACGCCGAAAAGTTTTCAATCTTCCCGTGCCCGTATTGATGGTCGGCGTCGGCAGGCTTATCGGAGACACTGACAGAAAAGAACGTGATAATCGCGGCGACCAGGTCGAGACCGGAGTGTGCCGCTTCGGAAAGAATGCCCAAGCTGCCCGTGGTGAACCCGACCACGATCTTGAGGGTAGTGATGGCGATCGCCGCCAGAACCGAATTGCCCGCCACCGAGCGTTTTTCTGCTCGCATGGAGGCGGACGAATACGGCATGGGCGAATCCGACATATGCCGTGATTATCTCTGTTGCGTGGCGTTGGCGTCCAACTTGTTTCCATGAACTAGCGAGGTTCGCATCACAGAGTTCACAGGAATTCGTGTGTTACGATCAGCACCAACCAAGGAATGAACTCCGGCAAGCCAACTGTAGTCGTCACCGGCGTCTCGGGAAATCTCGGGCTCCGCCTCCTGCCCCAGCTTGGCGATTTTTCGGTGATCGGCATCGACGTAACTCCGCCGAAGACGGACCTGCCGATCCGCTTTGTGCGCATAGATCTGGGCGTCGAGGAGTCGTGCCGCGCGCTCTATAACCTGTTTCGCGAAACCCGGCCTTTCTCGGTCGTGCATCTTGCGTTCGTGCTCGACCAGCAGCGCTCGGGCGTGCTTGACGTGGACCGCATGTGGCACATCAACGTGGCGGGCACAGCGCGCGTGATGGAAGCCATCACGGAAGCCAATCGCAACGAAGACACGGGCATTCGCCAGTTTATTTTCCCGAGCAGCGTGGCCGTATATGGTCCTGATGTTCCGGGCCCGGTCACCGAAGATTTCGGATTCGACGCGCACACCCTGCCGTACGCGATCCACAAGCGGGAGTGCGATGAGGTCGTGCAGCAACGCGCGCCTTCTTTGCGGGGATGCAGCGTTTACATCTTGCGCCCGCACATCTTCGCAGGGGCCAGCGTCGACAACTACATGCTCGGGGCATTCCGCGGATCGCCCAACGGCAAGGGTAAGCGCGCGGCACAGATGCGCAAGGACGGCAAGCGGCTTCCCTGCATGTTGCCCTATGGCCAGCGTTTTCTGGACAACCAGATCCAGTTTGTTCACGTGGACGACATGGCGCGGCTGCTTGCCTGGATGCTGAAGCGGGAACCGGAAGCCCGCCGCTTGACCATTCTCAACGTGGCCGGGCGCGGCGAGTCCCTCACGTTCGGGCGTTGCATCGAGATGGCCCGTAGCAAACTGATCCGCGTCCCGGGAAAATGGGCGATGCGACTGGTCCTGGAATTTCTGTGGAAGATGGGGATCTCAGCGGTCCCGCCCGCGGCGGTGCCTTACATGAGCGGCCAATACATCATGAACACCGACCGATTGAAGAAATTTCTGGGGGATGACTACGAGAAGGTGATCCGCTACTCGGTAGTCGACGCCTATGCCGACTCGTTCAAAGCGCCCGCGCCGGTGGGCGAAGCCCAAAAGCTTGTCGCCCGCTGACGGCGTGTGCTGTCACATTCAACCCCATCAATTTAAGAAATTGTCATCGAATTTAAGAATTGTCATCCTGAGCGAAGCGAAGGACCTGCTTTTCTCTGCGTCAAAGACGAACGCCGTGGGCTACTTCTCTCCTCGATACAGCCCGGCAGTTCCAAACGTGTAAGGCGTCCACGAAGCTCTACTGAAACCCGCAGCGCGCATGCGCGCGATCATTTCATCTGGCCGAGGGAATCTCTCCACCGATGCGGGCAGGTAGGCATAGGCTCCCTTCACCCCGGAGATGGCCGTCCCTACTTTCGGAAGCACGCGATGAAAGTAGACGCTATACAGCTTGCCGATGACGCCATCGGGCGTGGCGCATTCCAGAATTCCCATTTCACCGCCCGGACGCAGCACGCGCACGATCTCACGCAGGCCAGCGTCGTAGTCGGCAAGATTGCGGAAACCGAATGCGGAAGTGACCAGATCGAGCGAGGCGTCAGCGAAGGGCAAGTTCAGCGCATCCGCCTCGATCCAGCGCGGCGAATGACCGTCCGACTTGCGCACCGCGCGCTCGAGCATGGCGTGCGAGAAATCGAGGCCGGCGATCAGGGCACCATCGCTCCCGGCTTGACGCTTCAGCGCAAACGTCATGTCGCCCGTGCCACAGCACAAATCCAGCACGAGCGCGTCGGACCGGTGCAGGATAGCCGCGAACGACCGTGCCGTCCGCCACCACCACCAGCGGTCGATGTTGAAGGAGAGAACGTGGTTCAGCAGGTCGTAGCGGGGCGCGATGGCGGAAAACATCTCGCGCACGGCCTGCGCGGCCGAGGCGCGGTCGGTTGCGCCCTCAGGAGCGGCGCCGATCACCGATGTTTGATCCCGTTCTGTCATTCGAAAATAGCTTGGGTGCCTAGGCCATTCGTGGCGCCGCCGTATCGGGGCAGCCCGCCGGGCGTCTCGCTCGCCGCGGCCGAGGGCGGGACGCCCTCGCGACTGCCGGCGCTACCAAAAGATCGCGCTCACCCCCGCGACAACTCTTGAATCTCTTTCACAGCGGCGAGCACCACTTCGCCCGGCACGTCGTTCACGATCTCCACCTTCCCTATCTCGGTAGGCAGAACGAAGTGCACTTTCCCATTGCGTGTCTTCTTGTCGGACCGCAAGCGCTTCAGGATGCTCTTTCCCCGCACCTCGAGCTTCGGCAACCGGCCGACTTCGCGCGTGGCATAGCGGATGCGCAGTGCATCATTCTCGCTAAGCTTGCCGATGCCGGCAGCAACTCGGGCGGCGGCGATCATGCCCCAAGCCACGGCTTCACCATGCAGCAGGGTGCGGTAGTTGGTCTCGGCCTCCAGCGCGTGCCCGATGGTATGACCGAAGTTCAGCACCCGGCGCAACCCGTTTTCTTTCTCGTCCACCGAGACCACGTGCGCTTTCAACCGGACAGACTCGGCGATCAACTTCTCGACCGTCGCCGGATCGCGCTTTACGATGGCCGCGCGGTTCTGCTCGAATTCTCGAAATAGATCAGGATTGCCGATCACGCCGCACTTCAACGCTTCGTAGAGTCCCGCCCGATACTCGCGCTCGGGCAGCGATGAAAGCACCTCGGGATCGATCAGCACTATGCGCGGCTGCCAGAAAGCACCGATCAAGTTCTTCCCAGCTTTCAGGTTGACGCCAGTCTTGCCGCCGACTGATGCATCGACTTGCGCGAGCACAGTGGTCGGAATCTGCACAAATTCCACGCCGCGCATGTACATTGAGGCCAGAAAGCCGGCCACATCGCCAGCCACTCCGCCGCCGAACGCAATCACGACCGCGTTTCGATCGGCGCCCAGTGCGCTCAGCTTCTCTGATAGCGCCTCCACCGTCGCCAGGCGTTTATGCCGTTCGCCCTCAGGCATTTCGAAAATCTTGGCGTCGAAGCCGGCGCCGGTCAGCGACGCCATGAGCTTCTTTCCCCACTTTCGCCCCACAGGGGCGACCGTTACAACGAACAATCGGCTTCCACACGGCAGAAGATCGCGCAGGATTCCGCCGGCCTTGGTTAACAAGCCGGTTTCAATCAGCGCCGCATAGGAGCGGGGCTTCACGTCGATGGGGATCGTAATCATCGAACTTCCATCATAGAGCATCGGCAATCCGCAAGCCGCACCTCTACACAGCGTTGTCATCCTGAGCGCAGCGAAGGACCTATGCACCTGCGCGCTGCTATGCAACCCTACACCGCAGTTTTTTTCCTCGGGCAGATTAACGACGCCAGCACCGAAATCGCAATGACTCCGGCCACCGTGCCCAGCGCCACGTGCGTCGGCACCGTGAAGTAATGCGACAGCAGCATCTTCGCACCAATCAGGATGAGCACCAGCGAGAGCCCGTAGTGCAGGTACTCGAACAGATCCATCATGCCGGCCACGGCGAAATACATCGAGCGCAGGCCCAGGATAGCGAACACGTTTGAGGTGTACACGATGAAGGCGTTCAGCGTGATGGCCAGCACCGCTGGAATGGAATCGACGGCGAAGACGATGTCGGTAGTCTCGACTACCAGCAGAACCACGACCAGCGGAGTCGCATAGAGGCCCGGGCGGCGCACCCAAAACTTTTCGCCTTCATAGTCCTCCGTGACCGGTATCCATTTCCGAAACAACTTGAGCAGCGGATTGCGTTCCGGATGGACTTCCTCGTCGCCTTGCCGCAACAACTTGATCCCGCTGTAAACCAACAACGCGCCGAACACGTAGATGAGCCAGTGAAAGCGCTGGATCAGGCTGACGCCGGCCAGAATGAAAATTCCGCGCGTGATCAGCGCCCCCAGGATCCCCCAGAACAGAACACGGTGTTGCAATTCACTGGGAACGCGGAAGAATCGGAAGATCACCAGAAAGACAAAAAGATTGTCGATGCTCAGGGAAAGTTCGATAACGTATCCGGTCGCAAACTCGAGACTCTCGGTGCGCCCGTGCCAGAAGTAAACCAGGACGGCGAAAGCCGACGCCAGGCCGATCCACATCGCGCTCCAGCCAAGGGCTTCACGGAAGCTGACGGTGTGCACACGGCGGTTGAACACGCCGAGATCAAGCGCCAGCATGACCAGCACGAAGACGTTAAAAAGAATCCAGAAGAGTAGCAATGTAAGCCCCGAAAGTTTCTGGTAGCGCCGGCATCGTGCCGGCAGTCGAGAGCGCATCTTGCGCTCGCTGGTTACGGGCGAGGAACGTTCGGCTTGCTGCGTTCACCGGCGGCGGGCGGGACGCCGGCGCTACGCCACGAAGCTCTATTTGGCCCTTCCCCGCTTGCCGCTCTCCCATTCCGCCCAGATGCCAAGCGCCTTCATTTGTTCGTCGGAGTGGGTGTCGCGCAGAACCTTGTCGATTTGCGGGCGCGTGAGGCGCGGGCCGATCCGGTCGCGGGCATTCGCGATTCCGTAAACGACCACCGTCATCTCGGCCACATGCTTTTTCAATTGCGGAATGTCGACCTTGTCATAGGTATCGGAAATGGCGTGATAATTCTCGAGGTAGTTAGCTTCGACCTGCCAGGCGACCAGCGTTGGCACACCCTCTAACAGGAAGTCATAGTGGTCCGTGCCCCATTCCACGTCGTCGGTCTTCAACTCTTCCACGCCAAATTGCTTGAGGGGAACGACCATCGGTTGCAGGGCCTCAACCATGTCTTTTCGTCCACCGAGCGAGAAGCCGGTGACCTTGCCGGTGCCGGAGTCAATGACCGCGACTCCCGCGGCCTTATCGAGTTCATTGCGGTGGGCAGTCGCGTAAGCGCGCGAGCCCATCATTCCCTCTTCTTCGCCAGAAAACAGAATGAATCGGATCGTGCGTTTCGGTCTAAGGCCTGAGGCTTTCAACGTGCGTAGCGCGTCAATCACGAGGGCGGCGTTGCACCCGTTGTCGAGTGCGCCTGTGCCCAGTTCCCATGAATCGAGATGCGCTCCCAGAATCACGAACTCATCGGGCTTTTCGCTTCCGCGCAGTTCAGCGATGACGTTCGACGCCGTAATCGGACCGCCGATCTTGTTGGGGATCGCCAGATCGGCCCACACCGGGTGACCCGATCCGAGGAGCCTGCCGATCCGTTCGCCATCTTCGCGAGCCACGACGATCATTGGCAGTCTGTCGATCTCGCCGGCCGAGGCGTTAGTGTGGCGATACAGGATGTCGTGCTCGCGAGTAGCGATGAACGCGATCGCCGTAGCCTTGCCTTTTACGGCCGCATCGATGATCGGCGGAGGCTCCATGTACTCGTTGAAGAGGTCATCCCAGTTCTTGAGCACGTCGGAATGAACGAGGAGCAACTTCCCGGAAACGTCGCCCGCTTTCTTGAACTCGGCAGCGGTGCCTTTGCCCACGTCGACGACAGGAACGTGCTTGGCTGTGAGCGCCGGGGCCAGCGCGACCGAGACCGCGCGCAGCCGGAACTCTACGGCTGGAACGGACGAGAGTTTGGTGTCGGTGGCGGTTCCGGTCGTCGAGACCGTGACAACAGTCGCGCCCTCAGCCCACGAGTGCGGAAGCTTGAAGTCTTCGGTCTGCACGCGGTCGGCACCTGCTTCTTTGAACGCGGCCATACCCCAGGCAACGGCGCGATCCATGGCCGGGGTTCCGGGCACTCGGCCACCGATTTCATCGGTGAGGCGGCGCAGGTTGTGCTCGATGGGCGAGGGCTTAAGCGCGTCCTGGATAAGAAGGTCTGCGTCTGACTTCGCCTGCGCGCTCGCGAGCGCCGCAGCGAACAGCAGGCAGGCTGGGAAGAGAGCCCTAAGCAACCGGAAGTTTTTCATAGGAGCCGTCATTAGAAATCAAATGCGGGAAAACGGAAAGGCGGAAGGGTTCGGTTCTCGGTTTGGCTGGGCTCTGGGCTTGGGCTCTGGGCTCTTGGTCTTCGGTGTCAGGTCTTGGGTGTTGGTTTTGTAGCGCCGGCATCTTGCCGGCAGTCGCGAGGGCGTTCCGCCCTCGCTTCAACGTGGAGTCCGCGGCGGCGGGCGAGACGCCCGCCGGACTGCCGGCGGGACGCCGGCGCTACGGTCGCAATGCCTGGGCTTTTACGATGCTGCTGGCGCTGCCCCACTGCTCGCGGCTCAGCTGCTGGCCATCTTCAGTTGCTCGCTCCCTACCTGGCGTCCAGCATCCAGACGGTCTGCAAAATCACGTCGCCCACGATCTGCAGGCTTTTCGGACTCAGCTTGTCCATGGTGTCTTGGGGCGTGTGGTGGAAGACGTCCTCGTAGCCGTAGTCCAGATCGATCAGGTCGGCACTGGGGACGCCGATTTTCAGGAATGGAAGATGATCGTCATCGACCGGAATCTTGCGTTCGAAGAAATGCGACTGGTAGCCCAATTGCGTGGCGGCCTGGTAAATGAGGTCCTCGAGCCAGGGCGTCGAAAAGGTCTCTTGCTCGATGTTAAGGTCAGCGTCGCCGATCATGTCGGCCAGCAAAAACGCTTTGATCTTCTTCGCCGTGCCGTCCTTCTGCCAGCGCTCGGCCAGATGTTTCGTGCCGTAAAGGCTGTCGGCGTCGGACCATGTGCGCATGGCCTCTTCGGCGTCGGTCCATAGCAGCCACACGCTGTAGCCGTCGCGCTTCTTGCCGCGAATCTGGTTAGCAATTTCCAGAAGAATCGCGGTCGACGAACCCCCATCATTCGCGCCCACGTACTTAGTGTTGCGCAGCGGATAGTTCGTGTCGTAGTGCCCGGCGATCAAGATGATGCCGTCTTTGGTGCCTGGAAATTTTGCGATGATGTTCCGAACTGGAAACTTACCTTCGATGGTGTCCGCGGTAAAGCTGTCGCTCTCGACCTCGTCGCCCTTGAGGTGCGACAGGATGTAGTTCTCGAGCTTGCGGTGATTCTCGCTGCCGATCGGTCGCGCGCCAAAGGCCGTCACCTCTTTCGTATATTGCATGGCGCGCGCGGCGTTGATTTTCGGCGCCAGCCCGACCGGTGCTGTTTGCACGGGAGCCGGAGCTGGCGCGGGAGCACTGTTGGTTTCCTGGATCGACGCGCTGGGCGGAGACTGCATTTCAGTTTTCGCCGGCTTGCACGCTACGGAACACAACAGGGCCAGCGCCAGCAGCATCGTCATCGCTCCCTCACTCTCCACGACGCGCCTCAACCCTTTTCTTGCCGCTCGCGCCGAGCTCGACGCTGTTTGGGATGCACTAACCACGCGATACCGATGGACAAAACGTACAGCCCCACCATCGGCGCTGCGAAAAGACACATGTTCAAAATGTCGGTGGTGGGCGTCAAAATCGCCGCAATGATGAAGATCACCAGAATCGAATAACGCAGATTTCGCCACATCCAGCCGGCCGTCACGATTCCCATCAACGACAGGAAGAACACGAGGATCGGCATCTCGAAAATCACGCCCATGCCGACGATGATGGCAAGGAACAGGTCGGTGTACTCGCCGATGGTGATCATGGGCTGAAATTGCTTGGAGTAGCTGATCAGGAAATCGAGGGCGGCCGGGAAGACGACCTTGTAGCCGAAGGCCCCGCCGCCGCAAAACAGAATTACGGTGAGGAACACGAAGGGGAAAACATATCTCTTCTCGCGCCGGTAAAGGCCGGGAGCGATGAAAGCCCACACCTGGTAGAGCACAAAGGGCGAGGTAAGAAAGAGTCCCGCAACGAAAGCGGTCTTGAGATACAGGTTGAACCCGTCGGTGGGGTTCAAATAAACGAGTTTTTGCTCAAGACCATTTTTGCGCAGCGCCAGCATGATGGGCTGCTGCACGAAGTCGTAGATTTTCTCCGCGTAGCCCCAGCACGCGAAAAAGCCAACCACCATGGCGATGAGCGAATAGATGATGCGCCGGCGCAATTCCTCGAGGTGCTCGAGAAATCCCATCGCTGGCAGGCGGTCTTTTTCTGTTTCGGGCGCCTCGGAGAGCGTCTCAGGCATCGGGAGCAGCCTTGCTACCGGCTTCGCTGGTCGTCAACTGCGCGGGCACATGCTCCACGGGAGGAACATCGATCAGCGTCCCGCTTGCCACCGAACCCACGGGTGGTTCGCTCGGAGGCAGAATCTCGGGCTTGGTTTCCCGCTCGATGTTGGCAATTTCGGTCTCGATCTGCGCTTTGAATTCGTTGGAGGCACGCTTGAACTCGTTCAAAGCCTTGCCAATCTGCCGGCCGATTTCCGGCATCTTCTTGGGCCCGAAGATAATTAGGGCCAGCAGGAAAAGAAACACCATTTCTGGAAAGCCGAGATTCATACCCAGACATGATACTGCCGGACTCTGATTGGCAGCAATGTGATCCGGATCACCTGTAATACATTTTCCGTGGACTTCTCCCCCTCATTTCACGGTATCCTTGCGACCACCCGATGGCCGCCGACTTACCCTCCCCACAGCAGCCGACTACCATCCCCACCTGGTCCGCGCGCATTCCCGCGCTCGATGGATTGCGCGGCGTCGCGATCCTGCTGGTGCTGCTACGGCACGCAGTGTTCGGCGTGAGTTCCGTTCAAGGCATCGAAACCCATTCGCCCGCAACGTTTCTCTTTCTGGCCGCCGGGCAATTGACCTGGAGCGGCGTGGATCTATTTTTTGTGCTCTCCGGATTTCTGATTGGGGGCATTCTGCTCGACGCGCGCCCGTCGCCTCGCTATTTTCAGACGTTCTACTTGCGCCGCGTCTACCGGATCCTTCCCCTTTATTTTGTGGTAATCGGTCTTTCCCTGCTCCCGCACTTGCTGGCGGAGTTTTCGCCGGCGCGCGCCGCCCGCACATCCCCACTCCCGATTCCATGGTGGGCCTATGCGTTGTTCATCCAGAATTTCTGGATGGCATTGCTGGGAACGTTCGGTCCGAGCGGAATCGGCATCACGTGGTCGCTGGCGATCGAAGAACAGTTCTACCTGACCATCCCCCTGGTGATTCGTAAGGTGAGTCCGCGGAATCTGCTGATCGTGCTGTTGATGGTAATCGTGTGCGCGCCGTGGCTGCGCGTGCTCTTGCACTCGAGCATGATGTTTCCAGGACTGGCTAGCTACGTGTTGACACCCGCGCGCGCGGATGCCTTGAGCCTGGGCGTTGTGGCCGCGTTGCTGGTGCGCAATGTTGTCTTCTGGGAGTGGCTGAAAGCGCATCGCACGTTTCTGTGGTCCATCACGTTCTTGTTGTTTGCAGGCACGTGCTACATGACATGGCAGGCCTATGACGCGCTGTCCCTGCCCATGACGACCTGGGGATTTTCCTGGTTGGCCGTCTTCTACACCTGCATTCTGCTGATCGCGATTCTGCCGGGCAAAGGCATCGTGCCCCGCATCCTTGAGAATAAATCGCTGATGTGGTTCGGATCGCTCGCCTACTGCAGCTACCTGATTCACGTCGCGATGATGAATGCCATACGCCATCCCTTGAAGGCGCACCTGCCGCAGTACCCGGTCGCGGCCTGGCTGTGCGGCGGCATTCTCGGGATGCTGCTCACGCTGGCGATTGCTTCCCTTTCGTACAGGTATTTCGAGAAACCCCTGTTGAAGCGCGGCCACCAGTACAAATATTGAGCGACGGGCGTTTGGGTGGTCGATGCTGGCGATTCCGCGATTACCTTAGTGGCTGACCTTCCGAAGAACGAGGGTCAGCCATACGAGCTCTTTCAACCGAGAGTTTTCTTCGAAAGAATAGAAGTATGCCGAACGAGTCCGGTCGGTCTGTGCGTCAGCTTGCCCTGCTGGTTGTTGTTTTCTCGGTAATCCCCTTGGTCGGCTGCAGTGGCGGCATGTCTTCCACCGGTGGAGGGGGCGGAAACGGATCCGGCTCAGGAGGCTCAGGCGGTACCGGCGGATCGGGCGGCACGGGCGGCTCAACAACTTCCTGCCAGCAGATGGTACTCGGCCAGAACGCCAGCCTGGGCGGATTCGTTCCGTTTTCGGCAAGCAGCCTTTGGAACACCGACATCTCAACCGCGCCTGTCGATGCGAATTCCAGTTCCATCATCGGCAACTACGTCGGCTCGAGCACGCACATGCACCCCGACTTCGGGAATGATCCGACCTACGGAATTCCTTACGTGATCGTGGACGGCAACCAGGCACTGGCCACGATTCATCTGGGCGCCTACGCAGGTGATAGCGATCCCGGTCCGATGCCCGTTCCTGCGAATGCTCCAGTCGAAGGCGGCGCGTCCAGCACGGGGGATCGTCACGTGCTCGTCCTCGATAACGCGAATTGCTTTCTGTACGAGTTATTCAACGCAGCGCCGGGTTCTGGCGGAAGCTGGAGCGCGGATTCCACGGCGGTCTGGGATCTGCTGGGCAACGAAACCCGGCCCTACACCTGGACTTCGGCCGATGCCGCGGGCTTGCCGATCTTTCCTGGACTGATTCGCTACGACGAAGCGGCCTCCGGCAACATCAAGCACGCTTTCCGCTTTACGCTTCCGCACACGCGCGCCGCGTTCATACCACCGGCCTCGCACTGGGCCGCGAATACAAGCGATGTGAACGCGCCTCCCATGGGTATGCGGCTGCGCTTGAAAGCCAGCTACGACATTTCGGGATTCAGCACGCAAATGCAGACCATCCTGACGGCCATGAAGAAGTACGGCCTGATTCTTGCCGACAACGGAAGTTCGCTGTACGTCACGGGAGCCTCTGATAGCCGGTGGGGCAGCGATCTCGACTCGCTGAAGACCGTACCGGCCACCGCGTTCGAAGTCGTACAGATGAACCCGATTTACACCGCCTCCAACGTGCCGACGGGTTCCGCGCCCTCCATCTCCAGTTTCACAGCCAGCACGAGTTCTGGAGCCGGCAGCAGCGTCACGCTTTCCTGGTCCGTCAACAACGCGACCTACATCATCGTCGGCCCGGCGCCGGGTGCGGTGCGTGGCTCGAGCGTTACCGTAAAGCCAAACGCGACGACCACCTACACCTTGTATGCAACTAACCAATACGATCGCACGCAAGCAACCGTGACCGTAACGGTCCCGTGATCGCCGATTGTAAATTCCGGTAATACATCAAAAGAAAAACACTGCAATCGCACCGATTCTTCATACAATCCTGAGTACACAGCGGCAGCCACTCCTGCACATGCTGCCAGCTCTGGATTGCGCGCGTTGGGGTCGCGATGTCAAAGCCTGAGTGGTTCGGACTAGTCTTGTTGGCGTGCGGCGCATTGTTCGGCTTTCTGCTGGGCGGCGCGTTCGGCTTGGTTTTCGCGTGCGTTTGCCTGGTCGTCGGGCTCGTTCTCCTGGTTGCCTCGCGAGCGCTGGGCACGAAGCGCGCATCGGGGGATCCCAAAACTTCTCCCGACTCTCACACCCATCTGCTTGTTCTATTGAAGGAAGTTCATGCCCGCCCGCATCGCGCCGGAAAATTTCAGGAGATCACAGGCCCGCATCAGACTGGTCTCGATTTCGAAATTTTCGTTCACTGCTGGCTGGTGAACGACACCGATGAGCGCATGGGCATCACCAGCACACGGTTGACCCTCACCAAGCCAGGGGGAACACCCGTTCTACTCGAGCGCGTCTATGGCGATCTGGGAAGCTGGAAGCTGGGCCGCTTGCGCGACGAACTCGATTCCTGGGGCGTGCGGTACCTGCAGGCTGCACAGGAAGAGATGTCGGAACTGCGCTGGGAAGATCCTCTCGAAGGTGGATCCTCGCGCGAAGGATGGTTGCACGTGCGAGTGGACGGCCTGACCCCAGCAGAAATGCAAAATGCCAGACTCGAGCTTGAGGTTCTGGACTCGCACCTGGCCAGTCACGTGGGACAGGTAATTGGGCCGCACCAGATACCGGGCCGCGTCTGGCCATTCCGACCGGAAACGGCGCCCGTCACGACCATGCCAATGGCGGCCGACCCCGGCGCGCCCAGTCCGTCATCGGGGTGATGTGATACGCATCGACTCGTTAAGTCTCGTTTCCGGAATGAATTAGGCTAGAAGGTTCGCCTTCCACCTGATCTCCCACTTTGTTTCCCCCTGAGAACACCGAAGCCGGCGTTGAAGCCTCTAATACCCGTTGTTCCAAACTGGCCTTAGTGCCTCTTTTTTCTTGATGTTCCCCGCATCTCGGCGAGCGATTTTCTCATCTCAACTGGTACGGTGTGGGATAGTCGCTTTGGTAACGTGACGAGGGTGAATCGGTCACCTAAGCTGCTGGTGTTGCGTGCTATACTGCGCAAATTGTGCGGGATTTTCGGGGTTTTCTCCCCAAATGAAGGACTTTCAAGATGGCAGGTAGTTCCCGTCGTTCTCTTTTCCTAGTGGCCGTCATCCTGGTCGCTTGCGGTTGTCTGGGCATGCTGTTTGCGCAGCGCAGCCCGATGGTGCCGCCCAGCGCCGACTCCGACGTCAAGGACAGCCTGAAGCAGTTCACGCAGGTGTACCAGGTTGTCGAGGACAACTACGCCGAACCCGTGAACGCCGACAAGGCCATCTATAACGGCGCGATTCCGGGCATGCTGCATGCACTTGACCCGCACTCGAATTTCTTTGATCCCAAGTCGTACTCACTGTTGCGCGAAGAACAGCGCGGCAAGTATTACGGCGTCGGCATGACGGTCGGCCCGCGCAACAACAAGGTCATCGTGATCTTCCCGTTTGTCGGGACGCCTGCTTATAAGGCTGGCATCCACCCGGGCGACGTGATCATTGCCGTCGACGGCAAGTCCACCGACAACATGAGCACCTCGGATGTTGCCGACTTGCTGAAGGGCCCCAAGGGAACCACGGTTCACATTACGATCCTGCGGGAGGCGGTCGAGAAGCCGATGGAATTCAGCCTGGTGCGTGACGAGATTCCACGCAACAGCGTCGATCTCGCCTTCCTGATCAAGCCCGGCATCGGATATCTGCACATCACCGGCTTCCAGGAAACCACCGAGCATGAAGTGGCCGACGCACTCGATAAGTTTGGAGATCTTAAGGGGCTGGTGCTCGATCTGCGCCAGAATCCCGGCGGGTTGCTCAGCGAAGGCGTGGGCGTCGCCGACAAGTTCCTGAAAAAGGGCCAACTGATCGTTTCGCACCACGGCCGCTCTTCACCCGAGAAACGCTACACCGCGATGCACGGCAGCGGCGGCAAGGAATATCCGATGGTCGTGCTGGTGAACAAAGGCACGGCTTCAGCGGCGGAAATCGTTGCCGGCGCGATCCAGGACCACGACCGCGGTCTGATCGTGGGCGAAACCACCTTCGGCAAAGGCCTGGTGCAGACCGTTTATCCGCTCGCGGAGAACACCGGACTGGCCCTGACCACCGCGCGTTACTACACGCCGAGCGGCCGCCTGATCCAGCGCGACTACTCGAACATCTCTCTCTACGACTACTACTACAACCGGGATCCTGACGCGAACGGCGCCAACAAGGAAGTGAAGCTCACCGACGGCGGACGCACGGTGTACGGCGGCGGCGGGATTACGCCCGACGTCAACGTGCCTCCGGTGAAGAGCAACCACTTCCAGGACACGCTGCTGCAGCACTACGCGTTCTTCAATTTCGCGAAGCGCTACGTGGTGAAGAACACGGTCGCCAAGACCCTCACGGTCGACGACGCGCTGATGCAGGAGTTCCGGAAGTTCCTCGATGAAGAGAAGATTCCCTACACCGAGCAGGATCTGGTCGAGAACAATGACTGGCTCCGCTATAGCATCAAGAGCGAAGTTTTCGTTGACCAGTTTGGACAGGATGAGGGCCTGAAGATTCGCGCGGAAAACGATCCGCAGATCATCAAGGCGCTCGACCTGCTTCCGCAGGCGCGGGCTCTGGAAGATCACGCGAAACAAGTGATCGCCGAGCATAACGCTCCGAAGGCGGTATCGCAGTAGCAATTTGTTTAGTTTGTCATCCTGAGCGAAGCGAAGGACCTATGCACCGGCTGTCTGCAAGAAGTGCATAGGTCCTTCGCTTCGCTCAGGATGACATTTGTTTTGGGGTTCAAAACTAGTTCCGACTTGAAAAGCCAGTTACCCCCTGTCCTTCCTCCGCATTGACTTGGCTATCCCCCTATGTGAGAATCCGGCCATCGGCGGGCGTTTTCGCAGCATGGCTCGGCTTCCGGTCTTCAGGAGCCTCGTGACGTATTTTCCGAACTCATCACAACCGGCGTCCCAAGGCTCGGCATGATGCTCCAAAGCGGGTGGATCCTGGCCGTATTTCTGGCCGCCTGGGCGGGCGTGATGGATTGGCGCTATCGCCGGATCCCGAACTGGCTGACGGTACCCGGGCTGGTCGCTGGAATTGCAGTGAATGCGGTGGCCGCTGGCTGGCCGGGAGCGAAGTCTTCCCTGCTGGGCGCAGGGCTGGGATTGGTAGTTCTGCTGCCGTTCGTGGTGCTCAAGGCGCTGGGCGCGGGCGACTGGAAATTGATCGGCGCTATCGGTGCCTGCCTCGGACCAACGCGACTCGTTGCGGTTTTGATCGGATCGATGCTGGTCGCCGGCGTGATGGCTTTGGTGCTCATCATCTACAAGGGTCGGTTGCGGCAGGCGATCGGAAATATGGGGCGGATGTTGCGAGCCTTCGTGACACTTCACCTGCCGGGACCGGAGGTTTCGCTCGACAATCCTGACGCCGTGAAGATTCCATTCGGCGTGGCCGTGGCGTTCACGGTGTTGCTGTTCGGTGTGCGGCGCGCATTCAGTGCGGTGTAGTCAAACATGAAACTGGTAAAGCGAATTCTGATCGGGACGGCGGGCGCGGAAATCGCCGAAACCGCCGTGGTGCTGCCCCTGCTGTTCACAGTGCTACTCGGGATTTTCTTCTTCGGGCGAGCTTACAACATCTACGGGACGATCACCCAGGCCGCCATGCAGGGCGCGCGCGCGGCGGTGGCTTCGAGTTGTGCGACCTGCACCAATCAGGTGCCGACCGCCGATCAAATTGCAACCAACGTGGTGGCGCCGGTCCTGCAGGCTTCGCACCTTGATCCTGCGCGTGTTCAGGTCTTGACGCCGGCCGCGTGCGCCTGCGGTTCGGTGGCGTGCGGAAGCAGCGTGGCGTGCGATCCCGCAGGTACCGCTGCGACCCCGGCGATTTGCGTGCAGCAGAACGTGAACATCTCGGGCAGTGGTGGCACCGCGCAGTGCGGAACATCGGTCGCGTTCCAGTATCCCTACGGATTCAACCTGCCATTCCAGTCCTTCACTTTGCAGATGAAGGCAACGGCACAGATGCGAGTGGAGAACCAGTAATGCGGCTGACCCGCAAAATCGAATTGATCCTAAGGGCAGCGCTCTTGATCTGCCGCGAGACAACTGGCTCGCAGATTGCCGAATTTGCCGTGGCGCTGCCGTTGCTGCTCGTCATGGTGGTGGGCATCTTCGATTTTGGCAACGCCTACAACATCAAGCAGAAAGTTACGAACATTGCGCGCGAGGCGGCGCGGATGGGCGCTAGCCAGCCCACGGCCGATCTGACCAACCCCGGCGCGACGTCGATCTTGGCGATTCGCGATATGGTGTCCAGCGCTTTGCTCAGTAGCAAACTGCCCGACTGCGGTCTAGGAACCACGGCCGCCGCCCCCGCAGGCGGAGCCACTCCGTGGAAGTGGACGTTCACGACGTCATGCGGAAGCGCCGGCAACCTGGTTCTGTCTGTAGATCGCGGGTACGTTTTCACCAGCACTCTGACCGCAGGCGGCAATTCGATCAAGATGATCAACACGCAGGTGACGCTGCTCTATCCCTACCAGTGGCAGTTCAATCGCATCATCACGGTGATGCTGCCCACGGCAATTTATCCTGGTACCACCCAGATTTCAGTTGCATCCATGATGGCGAACCAGATGTGAGGATGCCCATGATCCGACGCGGAACGAACCGACATCCAAAACACGGCGAACGCGGAGTGACGATGATCCTGGTTGTCCTGGCCATGCTAAGCATGCTGGGCATCGTTGCGCTGGCGATCGACGTGATAACGCTCTATTCCGCGCGTAGCGAGACGCAACGCGCCGCCGACTCCGCGGCGCTGGTGGCCGCCAAGATGCTAGTGGATGCAGGCGTGACTGGCGATCCGGGCAACGCGGCGCTGCAAGCCACCGCGCAGACGATCGCAATCACGGCGGCGAAGGATGTCGCACGGCAGAGCGTGATCGCCGGACGCCCGATTACGGCCGCTGATGTGACCGTGACGTTTCCGAATTCTGGTGCTGCAAGTTTCGCAATCAATCCACAGGTGAGCGTGACAGTACAGAACGCAAACCTGCCTACGTTTTTTTCGCGGATCTGGAGCCGGGCAGCGTTGACCGTGCGTGCCACGGCAAGCGCCGAAGGATTCAATCCTTCAAACTCGTCCTCGGTGGGCGGGGGAGCGGGAATTCCGGTGATTGCTCGTTGCGTGAAGCCGTTCATCGTTCCGAACTGCGATCCGATCCACGCTGGAGCAGGGTGCGGAGGGACAGGGGCGCCCTTCTTTGACCCTGCCACGGGGGCGCTCAGTAATCCGGGCGCGGCGCCCGGAGGCATCATCGGCGAAACGTTCCATTTGGTTTCAAACTGTAATGCAGGTCCGGGCTGCGGGCCGCTCGTTCAGCTCAACCCAACTGTTGGGATTGGGACTTGGGGAGGGCCAACAGCGTACTACTACCCAGCTCAGTTGCCGGCGGCAACCAACTCCTGCCCCGCTGCATGCGGAGGCGGCACAAATTTCGAGAACGATATCTCGTGCTGCAATCCGACTCCAATCTCGTGCGGAACTACAGCGACCTTACCAGCCGTTGACACGCTGTCGGTGGACGGCACCGTTTATCCAGAGGGTGCGGGTGGTCCAGCCCAGAACGGGGTCGAGTGCCTGATCCATCAAAGGCCGGGCAACGGGATGGACAGCCTTAATATGCCCATCAGCTATCCCATGCAGATTTCGGTCGGAAATAATCACCCTCTGGCCGGACCAGTTCTGTCGGCAAACGATCTTGTGACCACGAGCGATTCCCTGGTTACGATTCCCGTTTACGACGGGATCGCTAAGCCCGGTGCATCCGCAGTGAACATCATCGGATTTCTCCAGGTCTTCATCGTTCAATCGTTCCCAGGTGGCGGACCCAAGGCTGGCGAATTCCAGGTGACTGTGGTCAATGTGGCGGGCTGCGGAAGCAATGCTACGGCTCCGCCGATATCCGCCAGTTCGGCGATTCCGGTCCGCTTGATCCATCAATAATATTCAGAGTTCGCGGCGAGGGCGAGGGCGCCCGCGCTACAAACGTTCAGATCAGTCAGACTAGTTCGGAGGCGCAGGAGGATCGCCTGGCTGCGGCGTCGTGTCGGGCGGCATCGAGTCGCCTTGCGGCTGCTCTTCTTCGGTGACCGGAGGCGGCGGTGGCGGCGGCACGCCCACGCTGCGCTGCGGTGGCGCCTGCATCTGGGCCACCGGAGTGACCTCTTCATCGGAACCCGAGCCCGAGGAAACCACGCCTCCCGGAGACTTGGGACTTAGAATCACGCGCTCGACTTTATTGGCGTCGGCGTCCGTGCCCACGATGATGAAGTTGTAGCGCGAGCCTTCCAGCAATTTCGAAATCACTTCGCGCTGCGTCCCCGGCCCCAGCATGACGGCGACGATTTCCTGGTCCGCGCCCACCGGCACGCCAATATCGGCGTTCAGCTGCGTACGGAGTTCGTTCAACACTTCCGCCAGCGAAGCCTTGTTCGAAACCAGTCTCAACTTGTCGTCCTGAAGAGTAACCTCCACTTTCTTGACAGGCGGAGGAGGCGTGGCGGCACCGGCTGCCGTAATACTCTGTGCCGAGGGTGGCAAGGTGCCTCCCGCGGAGGTGGGTAATTTCACAATCACCGACTTGGCCGATGGGAACACCTGGTAAACCTGCGCAGACTTCAAATCGAGCACGACGCGAGTCACGGGCGGTTTCGCGCTCAGCAAGCTTACCCGTACGCCCTTTACTTCCCCCTGATTGACAGCCATGGCTCGCAGCTGCGGGCCGGGCAATGCCTGCGGGAAGTCGATGACCAGGCGATCGGGCCCGGTCACGGTCTGCACTGCAGGCTCAATGCGCTGGCTGGTTTCGATCTCAATCTCGGTGGCGTCGCCGGACTTCAACACGGCAACTTTCTTGACTTGCGCGTTGCCCGAAGCTACGGGCCAGCGCGAGACCGTAATACCCGCCACGGCTTCAGGAGCGGGAGCTGGAACACGCGCAGCCGAAGTCGTCTTCACAGAAACCGGCCGGATAGCCGTGGGTGCCGCGGCGGTCCCGGGCCGGACTGACAGAGTGGGCTCGGGCACAGGTGTGGGCGGAACCTCTGGCGTCACGGCAGGCTCAGCCGACGGGTTCGCCGCGACGACCGTGCTGCCCTCCCCAAGTTTCACGATGACCGATTTGCTCGACGGAAAGAGCTGGAACGGCAGCGGCGCCTTCAGATCCACGACCACCCGCGTCACGGGCGGATTGATGGTTACGCGGCCGATGCGCACGCCCTTTACCAGGCCCTTATTCACGGTGAGCGCCCGAAGTTCCGGACCGGGCACCGCGTCGGAAAAATCAATGATCAGGCGATCGGGGTCGGTGACCACCTGGGTCAGCGGCATGACCCGCTGGCTGGTTTGGATTTCAATTTGCAGACCATCACCCGACTTCACGACCGAAACATGGCGAATTTGCGCCTTTTGCGCGGTACTTGCCGGGGTTAGGGAGAGGAAGAAGCCCGCTACCAGGAGAGAGATCCAGACGACCTTGGGGAGGAGGTTCATTGCGTAACCTACTTTGTGCGCGATTGTAGCAGCCCCAGGTACCTGTGAATTACACATTAGTCGTAGTACCGTGGGGTGCCCGGCAACGGGGCAAACGGGCCGTCCGCCGCCCCATTTAGCGCCTTTGTCTTAGAGCGTTTCTGCCAATTCATCCAGGGCCCGATTACCCGTGGTCGAGACCCTTCATCGAGAATTGTCCCTTTCGATTGCAGCGGATCTGATGACACGCGGATCACTGCACGAAACGCACTCTTGTGGCAAACTTACGGCTCATACAAAACTGCACGTGTTCCACACCATGGCTCGATCGCGCTGTTCGCTGGTCAAATTCAACTTGTCGAGAGAAACAATGTCCACATTCGTTGTCCGGTTTTGCGCCTTCATCCCTTCCCTGCTGACGATCGCAATATTCTGCTGCATGGCGACTGCCCAGTCACAGCCGCAGATTCACGTGATGCCGATGCCGGCCTCGGTGCAGATGGGATCAGGACAACTGCCCATCGATCGAACATTCTCAGTGTCCACGTCTGGCACGCATGACGAGATGATGGACCGGGCCGTGGATCGCTTTAAAGACCAATTCACGCGGCGCACCGCCATTCTTCTGCAGAAGCCCGTGGGCGCTGCGCACACGACCCTCACCATTCACACCGAGCACGGCAGTCAGAAGGTCCAGAAGGTCGGGGACGACGAGTCCTATGAACTGGTCGTCACGGAATCCGGCGCCAAGCTCAACGCGCCGAATCCGCTGGGAGTACTGCATGGGCTCGAAACCTTTCTCCAGCTCGTGACCATTACGCCGAACGGCTTTGCGGTGCCCGCGGTCACGATTCACGATCAGCCCCGCTTCGTGTGGCGAGGGACGCTGATCGATGTCGGCCGCCACTTCATTCCCATCGATGTCCTCAAGCGCAATATCGACGGCATGGCGGCGGTCAAGCTGAACGTGCTGCATTGGCACCTGTATGACAGCGAGGGGTTCCGCATCGAGAGCAAGAAGTTTCCCAAACTGCAGGGAGAAGGCTCCGACGGGCGTTACTACACGCAGGAAGAAATTCGCGACTTCATTGCGTACGCGCACGATCGCGGGGTGCGCATCCTGCCTGAATTTGAGATGCCCGGACACAGCCGCTCGATGTACGTGGGCTATCCCGAACTCGCCAGCGGACCTGGACCCTACAAGATGGAACCGGGCGCGCCCGACGCGGAGATGGATCCAACGCGCGAGGAGACTTACAAGTTCCTCGACAGGTTTCTGGAAGAGATGGCCGGACTCTTCCCCGACGAGTACGTCCATATCGGCGGAGACGAAGTTGCCGGTAAGGAGTGGGAGGTCAATCCGAAGATTCAGGCCTTCATGCGCGAACATGGCATGAAGAACAAACAGGATCTGCAGGCGTACTTTAACCAACGCCTGCAGAAGATCGTCGCCAAGCATCACAAGATCATGGTGGGCTGGGATGAGGTTTTGCATCCAGACCTCCCGAAGAGCGTGGTAGTGCAATCCTGGCGCGGACAGGAATCTCTCGCAACGGCCGCCAAGCAGGGCTATCGCGGGATGCTGTCCTTCGGCTACTACCTCGATCTGATGTGGCCCGCTTCGCGGCATTATGCGGTCGAGCCTTTGAGTGGCCAGGGCGCTTCGCTGAATGCAGAGGAAACGGCGCGAATATTGGGCGGCGAGTCCTGCATGTGGTCAGAGTTCATCACTCCCGAAAATATTGATTCGCGAATCTGGCCGCGCAATGCCGCGATTGCCGAGCGACTGTGGTCACCTGCGAGCGTGCAGGACCCGGCCTCGATGTACGAGCGGCTGGGACGAGTGAGCGAGCGTCTCGAAATGCTCGGCCTGACTCATCGGACTTCCCTGACGCCGGCACTGGATCGCATCGCAGGATCGGCCGACGTGAGTTCCTTGCGCACGCTGGCTGAGGTCGTCGAACCGGTGAAGGACTACACGCGCATGGACAACATGAAAGGTCCGCTCGACTTTCGCGCCCCGTTGAACCGGCTCGTGGACACGGCGCGCCCGGAGAGTGACCAGGCGCGACGCTTCCATGACGCGGTGCAAGCTTACGTTGCGAGCGGCTATAAGGATCGCGCTGCCGAAGCTGCGATTCGAGGACAGCTAACCGCCTGGCGCGACAACGATCCGAGATTACACGCCATGCTCGACCGATCTTTTCTGATGGGAGAGCTGGCGCCGCTGTCTGCGGATCTTTCCAGCGTGAGCTTCGCTGGTCTGTTCGCGCTTGACTACCTTGAGAAAGGGTCGCCCTCTCCAGAGGTGTGGAGAACGCAGCAACTCAGCGCTCTGGATGCTGCCGCAGCGCCGCGCGCCGATCTGCTGCTGATGATTGTGCCTTCGGTGAAGCAACTGGTCGAAGCAAGCGGGCAAGCGGCGCAGAGCAAGAACTAAACACGTCCTGAGGTTCTGCTTTTCGGTCGCCAGGAAAGGCTCGAACCACGAAGATCGCCGAGAAAGGCTACGAAGGGCCACTCCAAGGTGCTGATTGTGTTGCTCTTATAGGGCATCCGGAGGCGGCGTGTACCAGCTACAATAGTGATCCACTACTGAATCATACTCATTGACAGTGATCCATTTATGGATCATGCTAGGGGCTGGGATGCCCCGCGGCAGGAGGATCCGTGCCAGCGGATGGCAGCGTGTACAGGACGATCCGGCAACCGCGCTACGCTGAGGAACTGGCGCGGATGGACGATGCGACGGTGGTCGATGAAATCAAGGCCGCTGAAGAAGCGATCGCCCGTTCGCCGTATCACCCCGAGCCGAAGGCAGCGTACAAGTTGCTGTCGCCTCCGGAGGCGAGCGATGAGCCTGAGCCTCTTCGGCTGATGGTGACCGTCCTCCGACTGCAGCTTCTGAAAAGCGGGTTCGTTGTGAGCTACACGATTCGCGAATACGGTCAGCTGGTGTACCTGGAAGATCTGGATCTTCCCTTCAAGTACAGGCTGCCCAAGTTTCAACCGTGAGGAACCGATGAAATTCGATTTGACCGAGAAGGATGTGAGGTTAGTGGACGGAAAGTTTGTGCAGTTGCCGATGAAGCGCTTCGTAGCGCTCACCGAGTACGTGGAGAACCTGGAGTCGCGTTTGCTGTCGGCGGAAGTGAATTTGCGCGAATCCGCACGCGTGGGCCGCGAGATGGAGACCATGCCGGCCTCGGCCGCGAAGCAGGGCCTTCCGCAGGACGAAGCCCGGCAGGTGGAGAGCGTGTTGCGCCGCCTGGAGCCCGCTCAATTGAAGAAGGCGATGGAAGAGAAAAGCGTTTCGGTGAGGCGGCTCGCGATCCTTACAGGAATTCCCTACGCCACGCTCTACCGCTACGTGCACGGCGCGTCCGTACCCACGCATGCCGCGAAGAATATCTGGCTGACCCTGAGCAAGCTCAAGAAGCGTCACTGGCAGCAAAGTGCTGCGGCGAACGCTTCTAAGGAACGGCGGTAAGCCATGGCGGATGAGGCTGCCCGCGGATCCGATACCAACAATATTGCGGCCTCCGACAAACTGAAGTTTTTCTCGGAGCACGTACGCGGCGTGCTTACGCTTTCGAGTGCGGCGGTGCCGGCCATTGTTGGCGTATTCGGGCTGCTGTTTAGAAAAGACGCGACCGGTGCAGAGACGCTGCCACCCTTTGCCCGGACGTGGTTGATCCTGCCCGCTTTGGCAGTGCTGTCGTTTCTGATTTCGATTCTCGCGGGCGTGATCTACAGCTACGACCTGTGCAAGAAAACCGATCAGATGGAAATACGCCTGCCCCGGCTCGACGTTGCATCCATGGCACTGCACGTGTTCTTTGCCATCGGAGTGCTGCTCTTTTCCGCGTGGGCGTTCCTGATGATTTTCGAGCTGCGCTGAACGCAAAGTTGGACCGACACTGCTCCTGCAGGATTTTCTTCGCGAATACTTTAGGGGGAAAAAGGGGGAAGCGGGGGGAAGTACCGCGCTAGTTACTCGCTGCGTGATCCACTACGAAGGCGCGAAGGTCGCGCAGCATCGACTCCACATCATGCTTGGAGACTTCTGACCACAAGCCGGTCATCGCTTTTTCATGGAGCGTGGTGCACTCCGCAAGCTGCTGCTCGACCAGGCTGTCATAGACGCCCTTGCGCGCGAGCTCCGAGATCATTTCATCTACCGTCGACAGCTCCATACTGTTGTCGGAGCACAAACGACGCAACGCTTCTTCCAACGCATCACCCGCCAAAATGGCTGCACTCTGATGACGTCCCATATTCAGATACGCCTGCGCTTCGGCCAGAAATTCTCCAGTAAGCTCGTTGCCGGCCATCTCGGCCACCGGCGTGGTTTCGACCGCGCTCTCCGCGGAATCAAAGCTCCATGCGGCTTTCAGTACGGCCATGCCGCGACTAATGTCCATCCACATCTGAATTTCCTTTCTTCGTAGGGCAGATTTGGTTTTTTGCCCTCGTTACTGGAGTCTTCGCAGGTAATGTTCCATCGGTTCCAAACTGGGACTTACCTTCGATTACCTTCGGATAGGTGGCGAGTTTTCTGACGTTTACCGGGCTTCCGATCATGGCAACGCATCCGGCATGGAAGGGTGGCCAGGGCCAAATGGCCTCCGAGTCGCCGCGTTGCGTCACTTGTAAAGCGATTATTTGGCAGGTGGCACGAAAGTGCTATGGGGTGTGCTGAAGGAACAATCCACGATCAGGATCCAAGTGTTGCGTTGTGTATTTACAGTTTCTCCAGGACTTTTCCGATCATGGATCCGGGAATGTCGACCTTGTTGCAGTGCATTGCATTCTCGGCTTGCGATGGAAGCTATGTTCACATCGCATTAGCACGCCAGCGTCAAACCAACAGATGTTGTAATAGGTGGCGTACTCCTTCGACCCGAGAATGTCGTACGGGATCATCAGCAGCGGTTTGTCTTCGTGAACGTACGGGTCGTTCGGATTCTTGTAGACCTCCATTTGGCCGTTCCTCGTAAGCACCACGTACACCTCGTTGCCGCAGAATAATCTCGTCGCAAATTTTCTGGCTAGCGGGAATCCGCCCACCAAGAGTGCCAGGCCAATGCCGAGCGCAAATGCAATGATCACTTTCATGCGTCGATACCCATACTGAAAGTCAGGATATCCGTCATCGTCCGCGCCAAGGCCCCGGTCAGTCTATCCGCCAAACCACTTTTCCTAAGAAGGCTCATTTGCACAATTCCGTTGTCAGCACTTCGCGGCGACGACCCGCCACACGGTCGACGCGAGTGAGAACGAAGAAGTAAACGGCGAACGCCAGCGCTGCCAACGTAAAGAACGCCACAACCGCCATCCATTGACGCTGATAGTGGCGAGCCGTCAGCAAGACCATTGCTGCGACTCCAAACACCAAACCCTGGATCGCGAAGCTCGCGAGGACCGTGGTCTGCGAAGCGCGCTGCCGCCCGAATGTTCCGAACTCGGTTTTCTTTGGAGAATAGAATGACAACAAATTCCCAGCCGCCAGGTTGACCGGCGCCGCGAACAGCAAGCCGCTCAGGGTGATCAGCACTGCGGTTGCGGTCGGCGGGCGGAAAAGCAAGCCCACGCCGATCCACAAGGACACTAGCTCCAGAGACAAAACGCCCATATGCGCGACGTTCTTGCCGAGCATCACGCTTCGAAAGCTGGCGGGCGAGACCAGAAAGAATTGGATACCGCCAGCGTCGGGTCCGAAGTTGTTGTAGATCAGATTGGTCAGCAGCAAAAGCGCGTAGGCCGCGCCCACTGGCAGACCCAGTTCCGGCCAGTTCTGCAGGAATCCAGCGCCGCTGCCCGAGCGGCCTCCCAGACCGAATACGAAGAGCATAACGATGGGCGTTACAAAGGTCAGCAGCACTGGCCCGCTACGCGAAAGATAACGAAATTCTTTCTCGACGACCGCTGTAACTTCCTGCGACAGACCTGGAATTTTCCAGGCAAGGCGGACGCCCGGACGCGATACCTCAGCCTGGCCGCGACCAACAACTTCACTCAGGTTTTCGCCGCGAAATTGCGCGTGTAGTCGAACGCTCAGGATTCGCAAGATCACGACTGCATAAAGAACGAGCGCAGCGAGCAATCCGAAACCCAGCGCGGAGTGCGACGCCGCTTTGCTTGCCAATGCGCCCGCCGCAATGCCCGGCGGCAGGACCGTCTGTATGGGATTTGCGAAGCGTCCGGCCCAGTGAAAGGCCGCATTCGAACGATCGCCGTAGCGACTCAACATCGGTCCGACAAGTTGCAAGCTGATCATCGCCAGGAAAAACAGCACGGCAAAGATTTCCCGAGTGCGTCGTTGTCCCAGCCAGCGCTCGACCCAGGCAAAGATCATCTGCGTGAGCATCATGTTGACGGCAGCAAACACGAGCAGGACGATGAAAGCCCAAGGCATCAGGCCGGGACGGGCCCAACCGATCCCGAGCAGGATCCCAACGAGCCAGAATGTGCCGAGGACGGTGGCCGGATCCAGCGCTCCATACACAAGCCGCACCATGACGTAGGTGGGGTAGCTCAAGGGAAAGCGAAGAAGATTTGTCGCATCGATAGATTCGCTGAGCGCGGTTGCCATCAAGGGAAACATCTGCCAGAACAGAAAGACGGGCCACAGCAGCAGCGCGAGGCCTTCCGGCTTGCCTTGTGAAACAAAGTACCAGGCCAATCCGCCGAGCAGGATGGCGCCGCCCAGTCCCCCACCGGTGATGACTACGCCGATCACGGTGCGGGAGAAGAGTTCCAGGGCGCCACGCTTCGAGCGCAGCGAATGAAGAAAAATCTGCCAGCGCACGCTCGCAATTGCTGCCAACTGCCCGCGAGCTTCGATCGATGCGGCTATGCCAGCCAAGAAAGCTCCTGCTCGGCCGAGCGCGCGCCGCCAACCGTGTGCAGAAAGATTTCTTCCAGCGTCAACTTTCCACCGTGCCCAACTTCGGCAGCGCCCAGCGCTTGGGACTCGACGCCCGCGCGCAATTCTTCCAGCGAACCCTGCGCGACCAGCGCGCCGCGATCGATGATGGCCACGTGACTGCAAAGCCGCTCGACGATTTCGAGAACGTGGGACGTCAGAAAAATAGTGGCGCCGCGCGCGATCATGCGCTGCAACATTGACTTGAGCGTTCCTGCGGCGATGGCGTCCACACCTTCGAAGGGTTCGTCGAGAAAGAGAATTTTGGGACCGTGAATGACGGCCGCCGCCAGAGCCAGTTTTTTCTGCATGCCGTGGGAATAGTCGGTGACCAGTTTGCGGGGCTCGTTAGCCAATTGCATGAACTCGAGGAGTTCGGCAGAGCGCTTGGCAGTTGTCTCGCGGTCGAGGCCGTACATCCGGCCGACGAAGGTCAGGTACTCGGCGCCGGTCAGGCGGCCGAACAAGGCGAGTCCTTCCGGGACGACTCCGATCTGGCGCTTCACTTCGCTGGTGCGTTCGGCGAAGTCGAGTCCGAGAATTTCAATGCGACCCGAAGTCGGAGCCAGAAGTCCCGTAAGCATTTTGATGGTGGTGGACTTCCCCGCACCGTTGGGACCGAGAAAACCAAAAAACTGCCCGGCAGCGACCTGCAGATTCATGTCGTTGACCGCGACCAGGTCTCCGAAACGGCGCGTAAGGTTCGCGGTCGAGACCGCCGGGACATGACTGAACGGTGCGGTTCCGACCGAATGTGCGTCTACCTGCATCGGCTTCGAATCTAGCATATGGCTCGAGCCGTCCGATATCGACTTAGCGGCATTTAAAAATTTAACGATCAGATGGAAGTTGTTGAATACAAGCTTCCACGGGCGACAACCGGCGACGTGAAATCGAGCGCAGGGCTGGCTTAGCTCGACATCTTTGCGACACCCAAAGCTCCAAGAATTACTGGCCTGCCCAGTTCGCCGCATTGGATGGGAGCCAGCGCGGACGGCAGCCACGTCGCTGTCAACAAGGCGAATGAAAGCGAGATTACGCTGGTAGAAAATCTGCGCTGAGCGCGCTAGTGAATTACGTCCATCACTGAAAGAGCGCGCGTTTCGGCCTCCACCAGATCGGGCGTAAGACGTATCTCATATGTGCCTTTGGCGACTTCGGTGGGACGCCTGCCTGCACCCAGCGCGCGCAACAAGGGTAGCGGATCCGCGCCGAACGGAACTCGTCGCTCTTCGCCATCCAGGGCGACGGCCAGCACCGCGCAGTCGTATGCCAGAACCTCCGGCAAGAACGGGACGTAAGGCTTGCGCTCTCGAAGAAAACTCGCGAACGCGCTGGCTTCATCCAGAGCGAAGGGCTGCGGTGGATGAGTCTTCCAGAACTCCGCCAGCAACTGCTCCAGATAAGCGGGACCGCGCTCCAGCATGATCAGGCGCGACGAGAGCCGCAGCGTGCGGACGACCATCGATCCTCGAAACTTCTCAACCATTTCGCGAATAATGGCCAAGCCGGGATCCTTCCGCATTTCATCCGCTAACGGCGAGGAGCACGGTTTGTGCACGGTGAGTTCGGCGAGCGTGCGCTCCCATGCAAGTGGTGAGGGATGCGCATCAACAGGGGGAACTCTGCACGGTTTGGCGGTCTTCATTGAGCAGGCCGTGTTTCGACGCGCCCACAGACGGTGCAACGTCTCGAGCTGTGCACGAAATTCCGAGAATGAGATTCTCGGAAAATAGGACGGGAACAACTCGAAAATGATTGCTTTCAAGTTGGGCAGTCGAGGAACGATGCGGGTGGCAAGTTCCATCAGGTCGAGCGGCACTGCACCGGAATGAGCATCGAGCCAGAATCCGCGATGGCCGTGACCTCCCGCCAAATGGATCTCCCACACGCGCTCCAGCGGAATCTGGTCTATATAGTCAGCGAGAGCCTGCCTGCCATTGCGTTCGTTCGTCCAGACGTTGTGCAGATCCAGCAGGATGCCGCAGTCGGCTTCGTCTGCGACCCGCGCCACAAACTCGCCATCCGGCAATTCCTCGCTGCGCGGGCGCAGATAGTTGACTCCGGTTTCGATTGCAAGCGGGACGGGCAGGCGAGCCGCCAGAGCGCGCACCGAGGCAACGGCGGCTTCGACGCCTGACAGAGTCTGCCGAGGGGGCAATAGAAATCCCGACTGCCAGTCACCAGACTCGTCCGCAACACGGTTGAAACTGAGATGTTCGCTCACCCACGGAGACGACAGTTTCCGGGATACGCCTGCTAACCGTGCGACTTCATCTTCGGGGGGTGGCAGTGTACCGCCGACGGGAAGGGCTACGCTATGCGCCAGCATCGGTAGTTGATATCGATCAAGGGCTGCCAGAGCGGTCTGGTCGAGCACCAGACCTTCCGCATCTTTTTCGCGTCGCCAAAGGGACTGGGGCTCCACCTCCAGCACGTCGACCAGTTCTTTGTTCGCTTTCAGCACCAGGTCAAGTTCAGGGAACCAGTTCAGTCCAACTCCAAGTTCAGGGAGATTCATGGGGCCTCATTGTTCGGCCGCGGCTTCTTTTACCTTGAGGGATGCCGGGTCGATGACAAACTCGCGTGTGCGCGGCAAGTTCGCTTTCTTGCCGCGAGCGAGATTCATGGCCGCCACGATGGCTGCGACATTCGCGAGGGCCGTTTGAAACTTTTCGAGATCGCAAGCCACTGAGATGGGCAGCGTCACCCGAATTGGGGTGGCTGTAACTTTTTGCGTCCTCTCCCTGGCTGTTGGCATGACGATCTCCTTGTCTGCACGCAATCTCTTCCAATGAGCAGTCGGGAGAAGTATTCGATGGATAGTGCCGGAGAGCTGATCAGCGTTTCACGGCCGTGGAAAGAAAACGAGGGATTGGGCGCGACACCAACAAGCCGAGCGGGCATGTCGCCGCTCGGCCGTTGGCTTGCCGAGTTTTACCTGGAAGCCACCTACGGGGCCGCGGCCGATCAGGCAGCCGCGGCGCTTAGGATCTTAATATCATTCAGCAGAACTTTGTCGTGGCCCTCGGGGTTAACTTTTTCGTACACCTGCCGAATCACGCCGTTCGGATCTACGACGAACGTTGTTCGTTCCCAGAATTTCATTCCCTTCCATTCGGACTGCCCAAGGCCGAGTGTCTTCATGAGTTGAGAATCGGTGTCGGCCAGAAGGTCGATGGTGAATGCAAACTTGGTGCAAAAATTCTTATGCGAACTGGCATCATCGGCGCTGATGCCGACGATCTTGATGCCTGCCGCATCGAAGTCGGACTTACTTGCGGAAAACGCCTTTCCCTGGATGGTGCAACCGGGTGTGTCATCTTTTGGATAGAAATACACGACGAGCCAATGGCCCGCGTAATCGCTGAGCTGGGTGATCTTGCCGTCCTGATTCGGAAGAGAAAACTTCGGGAACGGACTGCCTGCCTGCATCATGAAGATTATTTTCCTTTCACCGAGATGGTGAAATTGTAGCAGTCCATTCAAGGCGGCCGCGGTTGCGTTTCACGCGCTCCGTAAGACCTGCCACTTGCCCGGATCCATTCTGTCCGCGGAGAACAATGACACTCCCGAGGCGCCACCCTCGCGCGCCATCCGAATAGTGCGGGTCATTTCGTCCACCTTCATGTTGTGGATAAATATCCCGCTATAGACCGGCTGATGAACAGCGGCCACTCCCTCCTTCGTTTGGTCGCGAACCCACTCCGGGCCGGCTTCGTAGAAGACGTGATAGAGCATGGGCAGAAATGCATCGAGTTGGAAGCGTCCCCAGTCCTGGCGCACCATCTCGCGCGCGCGGGAGGGGCCAGGAAAAACAGCAGCTGTAATCATCTTGCTCTTCGCGTGTACGACCGGAACGAGATAGTCGTTGACCAGGTCCACGACCATATCCCAGCGAAACCTGAGCCAGGCGTCGACGAGGGCTTGATCCTTCACTTCGCCATTGCCGATACGGACGGGATCGATACCCGACTTTTTCTTGAATTGATCGCGCTCGTACGCGCTGTACCCATAGTCATACGCGGGGTAGACCTTGTCCTGCACGATGTTGTACTTCGACCATAAGCCTTTCGGCAGAATTGCATCCGGATGCCGAATGTAGTCGAGATGCACTCCCGTCAACTCGGGGGTCGATGCCAACTCCTTGACAGTTTCCTGCACCCACTCGCGCACTTCCGGGCGGCCAGGGTCGAGAAACTTGTAATAGTCCACGTAGGCTGGCTTGTCGACGGCCGACTCGCCTTTCGCGTTCACGTTGTACCAGTCGGGATGCTTTTGCACGATCTCCGGCACCATGCACGGCATCGACCACATCCAGGCATGTACTTCCAGGTCGGCACTGCGGGCAAGCGGAAGAATTTCGCTTAGCACATCGGTCTTCACGGGCAAGTGCTTGCTTGGAAAGTACGCGTTACGTCCGTCGTAGATTTCCGGCAGGATCGCTCGAATCCCATTTTCCCGTGCAGTGGCAAACAGGTGTTTCCATTCATCCGCGGAGCGGTCGGGTGCAAGCGGGACCCACATCCAATTCTTCTGGGTAGAAATAGCTTCAGCCCTCCATCCGCCAGCTGCCAACATTGCGGCGCCGATTGCGCTGTTTCGGAGGAAGGCTCTGCGGTGCATATGAGGGCAGCGTAGCACAGTCAGCGTGGCCGGGCCCGTCGCCGTGGCAGTCGACGTCCTGCCCCAGGTAAATCAGTCTCAAGCAACCTAGAACGGACGATACTTGCTTTTGTCAACTATATTGCAAGATACTTAAAGTGAGAGAATTTCGGGAGGAGTTCGATGTCTGGAACAGCCGTCACCCGGCAAGCCGTCCGCGATGTCCGGCGCTTCAACCGCTTCTACACGAAGCAAATCGGGCTGCTGCAAGATCACATGCTGAGCAGTCCGTTTTCCCTCACCGAGGTACGCATTCTGTACGAGATTGCTCATCACCAGAACTCGACAGCGTCAGACCTGATTGAAGAACTTGGACTCGACCCAGGGTACCTCAGCCGTTCCCTGAGCAAACTTGAACGACAGCGACTTCTAAAGCGTGAGCGATCACGCGAAGACGGACGCCAGAGCTTCCTCATACTTACCCCCAGGGGGAAGAGTACGTTTCGGCCGCTCGAAGGCCGTTCTAATCGGCAGGTATCCGCGATGCTGGGCCGACTGAACGCGGCGCAGCAGAACCAGCTGCTCTCTGCCATGCACGTGATTGAAGCGCGGCTGAACCCAAATCAGCCTGATGTCCGGACGGATACATACACGCTGCGCACCCATCGCCCAGGTGACATGGGTTGGGTCGTACACCGGCACGGTGACCTGTACTGGCGCGAATACGGTTACGATGAGCGCTTTGAGGTCCTGGTGGCCCGCATCGTCGCCGATTTCATAGAGCATTTCGATTCGAAACGCGAGCGCTGCTGGATCGCTGAGAGGAAGGGCGAAATCCTGGGCACAGTCTTCCTTGTGAAGAAATCGAAGACCGTCTGCAAGCTGCGGCTTCTTCTGGTAGAGCCTGTAGCACGCGGGCTTGGCATCGGACGCCGCCTGGTCGGAGAAAGTGTGCGTTTCGGACGCGAGGCTGGCTACAAGAAGATGATCCTGTGGACGCAGAGCGAATTGGGCGCTGCACGCCACCTGTATAAAGAAGCGGGCTTTCGCCTGGCCGGTCAGCAACGTCACAAGAGCTGGGGCCGCGGCAATCTGATTTCGGAAGTTTGGGAATTGCAGTTGTGAAGCGTCTTCTCGCCGAATGCCACATCAGTGTTGGCTGATCAGAGTCAAGCCGGCGAGGCACAGGATCACGCCACTCACAGTCTGCGGCGTGAGCGACGAGGATAAATTGAAATCTCTTCCAGAGACAGGGCGGGAAGCGCAAAGCGCAACGAGCACGGGAGGGACGAGAAACTTAGCGCGTCAGGCAGACACCTGCACGGCCACAGAGGCCGTCTGACTGGGGGAAGACCCAGGCTTGTGAATCGGAATACGGAACGAGATCCTGGTGCCACCGCCGTTGGATTCGATTTCCATCACGCCATGGAATGGGTGGATCCGTTCGCGCATCCCGCGGATGCCGACGCCGCCGCCTTGTGCCTGGATCGAGGCGAGCCGTTCCGGCGGAATTCCCTTTCCCTGATCGCGAATATCCAGGCCCACTTCGCGGCTGTTGGACCACATGGTGATATCCGCAGTCTGGCTGCCGGAATGGCGGTGTATGTTCGTCAGGCACTCCTGCACCAGGCGGAACATCATCAATTCCATGTCACGCCCGAATCTGCCAAGGTTTTCCGGAATGTTCACCGAGATTTTCATTCCGCTGCGTTCTGCTAGACCTCCCGCATACCAGCGCAGCGCAACTGGCAAACCGCTTTCGTCTAGCAGTGGAGGATGGAGCAGGTAAGACATCGTGCGGATCTCTTTGCTTAACTGATCCACATAGGCCTGCGTTTCGTTGAGGCCCTTCACCACTTCGGGAGCACTGTCACGGGCAAGCTGCGCTACGTGGGCCAGGTTCATACCCAGGGCTGCCAGTATCTGCCCAGCGCTATCGTGCAGCTCGCGCGCCACGTGTCTGCGCTCGTCGTCCTGCATCTGCAGCATTTTGTGTGACAAGTCGCGCAATTGTTCGGATTGCTGCAGCACCTTTGCGTTGCGGGCTTCCAATTCTCGGGTACGGGTACGTACCTGCTCTTCCGTGAATTCCTTGCTTTTCCGCAAGGCATCCTGAGTGTTGCGGAGTTCAGTGATGTCGGTATTGGTTCCGAACCACTGCGTGATTTTGCCGTGCGCATTCTTAATGGGAACGGCGCGCGAAAGGAACCAGCGATACTCGCCGTCTTTCCCACGCAGTGGGAAGGTGTCTTCCCACACCTGGCCAGTTCCAAAGCAGTCTTTGATCTTTTCCAGCACGCGGTGTACGTGATCCGGATGCAGCACGCTTTGCCAACCCGAACCCTGCATCGCATCGAGCGTAGCACCGGTGTAGTCGAACCAGCGCTGGTTAAACCAATATATCCAGCCGGAACTGTCGGCCATCCACGCGAACTGCGAAATGTTGTCGGCCAGCGTGCGATAGTTTTCCTGTGTCCGCTTTAAATCGGTAGTGTCGACGCCGGTGGGATGGAGGAAGATGACTCGCCCGTTCTCGTCGCGGATTGGGTGCAACTCGAACTCAACCAGGCGCTCCGTTCCGTCTGCCCAATGATAAGGCAGTTCCGCGCGGGAGGGCGTGCCCTGCGCACCCTGCAGGCATGCTGTTCGGATCTTTTCCTGGACCTCCTGCGAGCCGCGCCACCATCCTGCCAGCCAGAATGGCTTGCCCAGAACCTCGTCCGCTTTGTAACCACAGGCATCGAGGCACAGGCGATTCGCGTCCATGACGATGCCGTCGATGCTCAATACCCCCGAGAACACCGTGGTCTGATCAAAAACAGCGCGGAATTTCGCATTCGCCGCGAGCGCCTCCAGCTCAAGTTGCTTGCGCCGGGTCACGTCGGTGCAGGCTCCCACCATGCACTCCATGTCCCTGTGCTCGTCGTGCAACGCTCGCGCCCGACCATACAGCCATCGGATGGTTCCGTCGCTTAAAACGACCCGATGTTCCATGTCGAAGCTGGCACCCTGCTGACAGGCTTCGACGGCTGACTTCACCGCGGCAAGATCTTCCGGATGCACCCGCGACATGGCGTCTGAGAAGTGTTGCAACTTGTCTTCCGAGGAAAATCCAAACAGTCGCTTAAAGTTTTCGTCCAGTGCTAGAAAATCGCCCGTGCGAGGGTCCCACCGGAACGTGCCCGTATCGGAAGCTTCCAGCGCGACATTCAATTGCTGTTGCTTCTGCGAAACCGCCTCTTCCGATTCATTCCGCATGCGCGCCATATCAACATGAGTCTGGACGCGCGCCAGCAGTTCTCGCGCACTGAAGGGCTTGATCAGGTAGTCGTCGGCTCCGTGCTCGATGCCCTCGACTCTGGCTTCTTCGCCGGCGCGTGCCGAGAGCACGATGACCGGAATGGTCCGGGTATCCTGATCCGCGCGCAGTTCGCGAATCAAGCCGAATCCGTCCAGTCGCGGCATCATGACATCGGTGACCACAATATCCGGAGCTTGCTTGCGAATCGCGGCCAGCGCGGCTTCGCCATCCGGGGCCGAGCGGACCTCGTAGCGCTCCGCGAGCATCTGGATCAGGTATTGGCGCATATCGGCATTGTCGTCCACCACCAGGACGACGGGACGCCCACTGCTTCGCGAGACGGAAATCCCCGTCGTCGCGTGAGCGACATTCCACTCAACCTCGACGGGCGCCGAATTCTGCGATCCATCCGGCAGCCAGCGCAACGCTTCCTCGACAAAAGCTGCCGTGCCCCGGACGCTCTGACCCTCTGTCCGAGCCCCCGTGATCCGGTCGGGAGGCAAATGTTCTGTCCCACGCGGGATGCTGACGACAAACGTGGTGCCCTCGCCAACGGCGCTTTCCACCCGAATCGTTCCCCCGTGCAGCTTGACCAGTTCCTGCACAAGTGCGAGTCCGATCCCGCTGCCCTCATGGGTGCGACTGCGCGTGTTCTCGATACGATGGAAGCGTTCGAAAACTCGCGGCAGTTCCGCCTGCGGGATGCCCACGCCGGTGTCGCTGACGCGGAGTTCCACGTTGCCTCCGGCGTCGGTCAGGGCGACCGTGATCTTTCCTTCGAATGTGAACTTGAAGGCATTCGACACCAGGTTCAGGACGATCTTTTCCCACATCGCGCGATCGACGTAAACGGGGTCGGCGAGCTTCGCGCAGTTCAGTTCCAGTTCCAGCCCGGCTTTTTGAGTTGCGGAGCGAAATACACTGGCGAGTTCCGCAGTGAATGACGCAAGGTCAGTCGGTTGATACGTGGCCTGCATTCTTCCCGCCTCAAGCCGCGAGAAGTCCAGAAGAGTGTTCACCAGGCGCAACAACCGGCTGCCGCTCCGATTGACCATTTCCAGCTGGCTCTTGGCCGATGGCGACAGATCCGTATGAGCTTTGGCCAGCAGTTCTTCAATCGGGCCCAGCATGAGCGTGAGCGGCGTGCGAAATTCGTGGCTGACGTTACTGAAGAAAGCCGTTTTCGCGCGATCGAGTTCGGACAGTGCATCGAGACGCTGCTTTTCTTCCTCGGCGGCACGGGCGTTTTGGATCGCCGCTGCAACCTGATCGACCAGCAAGTCGAAGAATGTCTGATACTCCGCGTCCACACGGCGTGTCGGGTTCACTCCGGCAATGAGGACACCCAAGGGCAGACCCTCTCCACGAGAAGTAATGGGCAGCACGATCGCCTGCGACAGGCGCTGGTCGGCGGCTCCCAGCGGAAAGCCTTCGATCTGCGCTATGGGCACGAGCCGCGAACGGCCTCGCCTGATCACGTCGGCGAACGGCCACAGCGAACGGCGGCCACTGCCGCTCGCGAGATCGACCACCTTGGGCGTGAGGCTCCCACTCCCAGCATTCAAACCGCAAGCCTGCTGCAGACGTAAATGCTTGTCTCCGCCTTCCATCAGGTACAGCAATGCAAACGGAACGTCATCTGAATTCTTCGCCAGGGTTGCGGCCGCCCATGCGCAAGCAGCGTCCGCGGTCTTCTGCACGAGAGCGTTGGCTGAGAGTTCCGAAAGCGTACGCAAGCGTCGCGCGTTGATGACCTTCGGGGATACTTCCGTCGATACGCAAAACAGCCCACCGACTTTTCCTGCTTCATCGTGAATCGGACTGTACGAATACGAATAGTACGTTTCCTCGAAGAAGTCGCCACGGTTCATGAACAAGCGGACGTCGTCGACGAAAGAGGACTCGCCCTCCTTAAACACCCTGTCCGCCATGGGTCCGCAGATTTCCCAGATCTCTGACCACACTTCCGCTGCGGGCCTGCCCAGCGCCCACGGATGTTTCGCGCTACCCAACACCTGGATGTAGGCGTCGTTGTAGAGGAAGTGCGCCTGGGGTCCCCAACCGATCCACATCGGATGTTGCGAACTCAGCATCAGGCTGACGGATGTCTTGAGACTTTGCGGCCAGGCATTGATCGGACCCAACGGAGTCTTTGACCAGTCATATCTGCCGATTAACAATCCAAGTTCGCCGCTTCGGGCGAGCCAGTCTGGGATCGTCACCGAGGAAGGAGACGACAATGAAGCCCCGGCCGTTTCGACTCGTGGTCCGCCCACAAGCTTATCGAGCACGGGCAGCAAAGTTCCGAAAAGCTCTTGCTTGGCAACGTGAGCCGACGCATTTACTTCTCGCGCCTGGATGCCCACGACCATGGGATCGTTCTGGCTGACGATGACAATCTTGGAAGAAGGCAGTTCCCTGCGCAGGATGCGGGTCGCGTCCAGGCCATTCATGCGCGGCATGGAGACGTCCATGAGCACAATGTCGGGACGCAGCGCCCGGGCCTTCTCAATTCCCTCCAGCCCATCCGAAGCTTCTCCGCAGATCGTCCAATCGGGCCTGGAACTTAAAAGAGACCGGATGCCGTTGCGAACGGAGGGTTGATCGTCCACCAGGAGTATTTGCAATCCCATATCGATTCCGCGGGAGATTCATCCTCTCGCTCAGAACGACTATCCAGGCACCCGTCGCCAGGCGTGTGCCTGACCAGAATCGAGAGATCACAAGCGGGAGAGCCTCTCGTACCCGAGCCTGCCAACACTCCATATATACCGAGCAGTCCAGCGCAACGATATACAGTGTTCACCCGACCGGCACACGCCATTGCCAAGCCGGAGAATGTGCCGCTCCGGTCAAATCTTTTGCTCCTTCCAGCGCCCGCGCCGAAACAGCAAGATGCCAGCCGCAGCGATGCAACCCTCTGCAATCACGATAGAAAAGAACACTCCTTTGGATCGCAGGTTCATGGGAATGGCGAGCCAGTAGGCCAGCGGAATCTCCAGGAACCAGAACCCGAAAAGATTCACCCAAGTCGGCGTGATCGTATCGCCTGCGCCATTGAAAGACTGCAGCATGACCATGCCGTACGCGTAACCGATGTTTCCGTAACTCAGGATTCGCAGGCAGGAAGCGGCCAGCGGGACAACCTCCGGATCCTGCGTGAACAGTCGCACGACTGGTTCCGCAAACACGATTAGGATGACGCCGACTGCTCCGAGAAACACCATGTTGTAGAAGCCGGTTCGCCAGACCGAACTCTCAGCGCGATCTGGTTTCCCGGCGCCGAGATTCTGGCCGACCAGCGTCGCGGCCGCATTGCTCAGGCCCCAAGAGGGCAGGATCACAAAAATGATGATGCGGATGGCGATGGTGTATCCCGCCAATGCTGCCGCGCCGAACGTGCTCACGATGCGCACCAGTCCGATCCAACTAGTGTGCGCAATTGCAAACTGCAAGATGCCAGTGATCGACACGCGCAGCAATCGCCAAAGCACCGCAAGGTTCACGCGCAGATGCCGAAGCAGGCTCGGCAAGCGCTCGGTACCTTTCCCCAATCGGTAGAACTGGTAGAGGACTCCAATGCTGCGGCCTGTAAACGTGGCTAGAGCGGCACCCGTCACACCCATTCGTGGGAACGGGCCCAATCCGAAAATGAGGCAAGGATCGAGCACGAGATTGATGACGTTCGACACCCACAACAATCGCATCGCGATGGCGGCGTCACCCGCACCGCGAAAGATGGCATTGTTGAGGAAGAGCATCAGGACCGCGCCCGACCCGCCCAATGCGATGCGCGCGTACCCCGATCCTGTGGTGACGATGTCGGGCGAAGCACCCATGAGTTGCAATAGCTTCGGCGCGAAGATGAAGCAGGGCACTCCCACCAGCAGAGATACGCTCAGCCCCAGAACGATTGCCTGCACCCCGGCCACGGACGCGTCCTCGGGATCCTTTTCTCCAATGCGCCGGGCGACCATGGCGGTCGTCGACATGCTCAGCCCGATGGCCACGGCGAAGATGAGGCTCAGCAATGACTCCGTCAAACCAACCGTTGCCACCGCATCAGCACCCAATCGCCCCACAAAAAAGACGTCCACCACAGCGAACAAAGACTCGAGAACCATCTCGAGCACCATCGGGATAGCCAGCAACAGGATCGCGCGATTGAGATTCCCTGAGGTGTAGTCCTGGTGCGACCCGCGCAGCGCTTCGCGAATTGATGGCCACAATCCCTGCTGGGGGAGATTGGGAACGGTGGTAGCGGTGTCCATGCAAATCCTGCCAAATTCTGCGCGTACGGCATAACGCCGAAAGCGCTGCTTCAAAAAAGATGTTTTGGCGACTCAAAGGTTGCGAAACGTTCGTCGAAATCGGAACGCGAAGGAAGCGTTCCGCTACGAAGTCTCAGCGGGCCGAGGAGAACGGCTTAGGGAAGGGTGTAATGATACGCATCTTAACTCACCTTGTTCAGCAGAGATCTCAGTTTACTCGATTCCAAGTTCTTTGGCGAACGCCTTCCACTTGGAATCCACGAGCGCCTTAGTCTTCACGTCCATGGTTATTTCGTCGGGCCAGGGCCGGACAAAACCTTCGCTCGCCCACTTGCGCGTGGCATCCACGCCCATCTTCGATCCGTAGTTCGGCAAACGCGAAGCATGGTCGAGCGAATCAACCGGGCCGAGCGTGAATTGGATATCGCGTTCGGGATCAATGTTATTGAGCACCTTCAGCGTGACTTCACCGATGTCGTGCACGTTGACGTCTTCATCCACCACCAGGATGCACTTTGTGAACATTGCCTGTCCCAGCGACCAGACGGCGTTCATCACCTTCCGGGCCTGCCCCGGATAAGACTTCCGAATCGAAACAATCATCAGGTTATGAAAAACGCCTTCCAGCGGAAGGTTGACATCCACTAACTCCGGGATCGTCAGTTTCATCAACGGAAGGAAAATGCGCTCCACTGCCTTCCCCATCCAGCCATCTTCCATGGGCGGCTTGCCTACGATCGTGGTGGCATAGATTGGGTCTTTACGGTGAGTCACGCATGTGACATGAAAGACGGGGTACGAGTCCTCGAGTGAATAGAAGCCTGTGTGATCGCCGAAAGGCCCTTCGGTACGCAATTCGTCGAGGTTGACATAGCCCTCGAGCACGATCTCCGCATCTGCCGGGACTTCGAGATCCACGGTCTCGCACTTCACCAGTTCGACGGGCTTTTGCCGGAGGAATCCCGCGATGATGAATTCCTCGACGTCCGGCGGCGCGGGGACGATGGCTGAAAACGTGAGGGCCGGGTCAGTTCCGATGGCGACCGCTACGTCCATTTTTCCCGAGGGACGGTCGCCGTCAGCGAGCACGGATCCGCCCGACGACCGCGCCATGATGTCAACGCTCGCCGACTTCGACGGTCCGCCCGCCTGCGAAGTCACGGCTCCGCGCAGTGCCTCGCGGTAATGTTCGGCGGCGACCTTCTGGCGCTGCCAGTGCATGCCGGTGGTGCGCTCGTCGTAAACCTGCATGCGGTACATTCCGACGTTGCGCTTGCCGGTTTTTGGATCGCGCGTGATCACGCAGGGCAGCGTGATAAAGCGGCCGGCGTCTTTGGGCCAGCATTGCAGAATCGGAAAATCGAGCAGGGAGAACTTGTCGCGCTGAATAACTTCTTTGCAGGCGCCGGTCGGAACTGTTTTCGGAAAGAACTTTCCCATCTCCGCCAGCATGGGAAGCATCTTCACTTTGTCAAGGAAGCCCTGCGGCGACTTCACATCCATGAATGCGCGGATGCGATCGGCCACCTCATCCAATCTGTCGACCTCGAGCGCCAGACGCATGCGCCGTTCCGAGCCAAACTGGTTGATGAGTAATTGCGATCCCGGATGGCCTTTGATGTTCTGGAAAAGAAGCGCTGGGCCTCCCGCTCCGTATTTTTGAGGTGAGCTCTTACTCACCCGGTCGGCGATCTCCGCAATTTCGAGGATGGGGTCTGCGTCCGTGCGAATCGTTCGCAACTCCCCGGCACGGTTAAGGGCAGCAATCCACTCACGAAGATCGTTATAGGCCAATTCAGGCTCCATTAAGAAAACACACGATTATACGGGAGGTCAGCGACCCGATCGCAGCGGCCCTTCCCGGTGGCGGATGCAGCGTGGCCTTTTCTCAGGCATCATCAGCCAAAACCTGCAACCTTTTTGTCGAATCCGCGTTTCCCATCCATCGCAGCATCCCAATTGCGCATCTTTCACGTATAGTGTCCTGCCGAAACTTGTGGGGGTGGATTTGCGACGAGTCGTGGTGACAGGGATGGGTGCGGTCAGTCCGAATGGTGTAGGACGGGACGCCTTCTGCGCGGGCGCTCTGGCCGGCAAGTCCGGTGTGCGCCGGATTTCGCATTTCGATTCCAGCGAAATTCCAGTGCAGATTGCCGGCGAGGTGCCCGATTTCGACGAACTGGCGTGGGTAGAGAAGCGCGAGCGTAAGCACGTGTCCCGCGTACTACCGTTGGCTATCGCCGCCGCGAGCGAAGCATTAGATCAATCGGGTGTTGATACTGCCACCCTCCCTCTGGCCGAGCGTCAGCGTTTCGCCGTGATTGTCGGATCGGGCGGTGGATCGCAAGAGTTCACCGAAGAACAATATCGCCTCTTCTTCCGTGAAGACTACCGGCGCATGAGCCTGTTTTGCGTGCCCACCGGCGTGATGGGAACTTTCTCGAGCGACCTGAGCATTCGCTTCGGACTGCGCGGACCAAGCCAGGTCATCACGACGGGATGCACTTCCTCGACCGATGCTATTGGCTACTCGATGCGCCTGATCCAGGGCGGTCGTGCTGACCGCGTTCTTACGGGCGGAGCCGATGCCCCCATTGCGCTCGGCATCGTGAAGGGATTCATTCTGATGAAGATTCTCACGGACTCATGGAACGCGGCGCCGGAAAAGGGTTCGCGGCCATTCTCCGTCAACCGCGACGGCTTTGTGCTGGCTGAAGGCGCGTGGATGTTTGTACTCGAAGAGTATGAGCATGCGCGTGCGCGCGGCGCTCACATCCTTGCCGAGATCGCAGGCTACGGGTCCACATGTGAAGCATTCCATCGTGTGCGCCTCAAAGAGTGCGGCGAGGAACCGGCCCGGGCAATTGGGCTGGCGATGAAGCAGGCCGGCATCGCTCCCACCGACGTGCACTACGTGAATCTGCATGGCACTTCCACCCAACTGAATGACCGCATCGAAACGCAGGCATTAAAGCTGGCCCTTGGAGAACACGCGCGCAACGTTCCCATGTCGGCGCTGAAGTCACAGATCGGGCATCCGCAGGGAGCATGTGGAGCCGCTGGAGTCGCCGCCACCATCGTCGCAATGCAACACTCGCAAATTCCGCCGACGATCAATCTCGACACGCCCGATCCCGAGTGCGACCTCGACTATGTGCCTGCTGCAGGACGGAAAGCGGTGATTGAGCATGCCGTCTGCAACTGCATCGCATTCGGATCAAAAAACTCCGCACTCGTGCTGCGAAACGCGGCATAAACCCTGTGAGGGCCTGCCATGCTGAATGAAATCGTGGGGTCGGGTTTCGCCGCCCGCTTCGAAGAACTGATGAAGAAGTTGCAGGAACTGGCCGAACCTTTGAGCGACGAGCAGTTCTGGAGCAAGCCGTTTTCGTTCGGCAACAGCTTCGGACACCTGGTTCTTCATCTCACCGGAAATCTCAATTACTACTTCGGCACGGAAATCAACCGGTCCGGCTACGTTCGCGATCGCCCGCGCGAATTTACTGAGACAGCGCTGCCCTCGAAGAAAGAGGCTTTGAAGAAACTAGCGGACGCTGTGGACATGGTCGCCCGAACGGCCCGCTCTCAAGCCGAGGACGACTGGAACAAGTTTTACCAGGCCGCCGGCGAAGAAGATGCCGAAAACCGGTTCAACGTCTTCCTGCGCTGCGCCACCCATTTTCATTTGCACATTGGGGAAATGACCTACTTGCAGTTCGCGCTGCTGAAGAAGTGATTGATTGAAGCGAGGCTAATCCCGCCCCCGCTGGGAGTTGACGGGGCGGAAATCTTTAACCGCTAAGAACGCCAAGAAAACCCACGAAGGACGCAAAGAACAGCACAAGTTACTTGCGAGGGACGCTCAACCAAGCAACTCACTTACCGCCCCCTCCACCCGCTTCCAGGCGTCCGACCGCGGATCGATTACATCGTAATGATCCGCATTCGCGATCTCGACGACCCTTACGTTCTCGCCCTTGGCACGTTTTAGCTCAGCGTATTTCCGGCTGAAGTCAGGCGACACCACATCGTCTTTGGTCCCATAAATTAAAGCTTGCCGCGCCTTGCTGATCGACCCCTGCATTGGATCCGCCTCCTGGTAATGCTCCGCGACCTCCGAAGGCTTGCCACCCAGAAATTCCACGACCGCGTCGTTACTCAAATGAAGTTCGAAAGCCCGCTGCAAATCAACCACTCCAGCCAGCGACACCGCCCGCGTGAGTGCAGGCTCGTGCGCGGCCAGGCAAAGCGCAAGTTGCCCGCCCGCGGAGTGGCCCATCACTAGCGCGCGCGCCACATCCAGTTTGTACTGTTTTGCAATCTGCGGCAGGAAGCGAAATCCGTTGGCAACGTCTTCAAAACTCCCCGGCCAACCTCCGCCCGCATTGCCCACACGCCGATATTCCAGATTCCAGGTAGCGATTCCTTTTTTCGTGAGCGCAGCACACAAGTGCCCAGCATGTTCTAGACCGTACTTGGCGCGCCAGAAACCGCCATGGATATTCATCACGACGGGGAACGGTCCCTTTGTTTTCGGAATCCGCAAGTCCCCGAACTGGTTGGGATCGGTTCCATACGGGAGGCGATGGTCGGCCGGTGGAGGCGTAAGACTTAGTATGTCTTCACTCATCAGGGGCTATTCCGTCCTGCAGCAAACATATCTTCAGATACAAACTTTTACTTTTGAAGACTTGACTTGCGCCCGTTGAGGTTATACAGTCGCGGCGCTCGCTGGCAAAATCGTTTTCCCTATACAAGCGTACTAGCACAACTGCATGAAGAACGGGCATATCGTCACAGCAATAAAGCCGCGCCGAACAAATATAGACGACAGCTTCCTGCCCGGAACGCTCCCCTCTGTTGTAATGGTTTGATGCCGGCGGAAGTGGGCCCCACTTTCTTCCCCCTTGACCCGCGTTACTGATCGGGCTTTCCCTGCTCGATCCAATATCGAATTTCCCGTGCTGTGTGGATCACATTCAGGAGGAGCTAATGTTTAGTTTTCGTACTTGCGTTTTAATGGTCGCGCTCGCCGCCGTTGCCGCTGTTCCGGCAGTCGCACAAACCTGGAGCGCACCTCAATTCGTCGCCAACGGCGGCGGAATCGCCGTTTCCACCAATGGATCAACTTCCGCGGTTCTCTTCATGCCGCTATCCGGAGGTCTGCAAGCTTCTGTTAAAACAGGAAGCTCGTGGAGCACTCCCGTCACCCTGACATCTCTGGGCACTTTCGGCGGCGGAACGGGCAACATCATGGTTGCACCCAACGGCGACGTCCTTGCCGTATGGAGTTTTCGGACAACCAACACCTACATACCAAACGAAGCCCAAGCCGCGTTCTTCAGTGGAGGACATTGGGGCAGCCCCATCACCATTTCGAATAACGTGTACGGCAACGTAAACAGCTTCGGGCTGCCCGGAATCGGCTTTGACAGCCACAGTCAGGCGACTCTGATTTGGGAGGAGATCACGAATCCCACAACCGTGACCTGCGCCCTCAAAGCAGAGATCGGCAGTGCCGCGAGCGGCTTCGGCTCTGCGCAACCCATTTCCAATGCCACCACCTGTTACGGATCGGCGAAACTTGCCGTGAATTCGGGCGGAGAGGCTGTGGCCTTAGAGGGCGCCACTGGCATCCTGAGCGGTGCGGTCGTCGCCATCAGTCGCAGCCTTACCGGCACTTGGGGAACGCCAGTGACCGTAGCCGCATCCGCATATCGCCAGAATGGTGTGACTGTCGGGCTCGGCAACAATGGCACGGCAGTCGCAGTATGGCGCACGCGCTCGGGCGTTTCCTACTCAGTGCGCTCGGCAGGAACGTGGAGTGCTGCCGCGGGTCTGCCCGTTCTCGCGGGTCAGGCCGGCGGACTCACCGGCGTTGCCGTGGATGGCAGCGGAAACGCAGTCGCGATCTTCACCCAGGTGACAATCAGTCCCGGAAGCTATGCGACGTATCGACCCGTGAACGGAACCTGGCAGACGAAAATGCAACTGAGTTCCGGACTCCCCGTTGCGGCTACACCCGCCGGAACATTCGTCGCGTCGGGCACAACCGTCTCGACTCGGCTTGCCGGTTCTTCCAACTGGACTACGCACACCTTCTCTGGGAGTGCAATCGTCAACGCCGGTCCTGGGACTGCCATTGCCCTGGTCGGCCCGCAAGTCAGCATCTCGACGGCAGCGGTTCCGTAGAGGTTGCGCTAACAATCAAGTCACAAATAACATGGCCGCAGTCATCGACTGCGGCCTATTTTTTGGAATTGATAGCAAGCCAGAGCAACGACTCAAGACACAGCCTTCAGCGCTTATCGGGTCGCAACTCCACGACCGTCCCTTCGCCCCACCCATACTTGCTGCTGGAAAATGCACGAATCTCGCCGAGGACCTTGGCGTCAGTTTCCGCGGTCAGCACGCGTGCGTGCGCACTGAGTTTTCTCTCGCCCACGCGCACTTGCACCGCCGGATTGGATCGCAGGTTCTGCAGCCAGTGGGACGTATCGAATTCCGCGATGACATAGAAGCAACCATCGCGCTCCGTAAACCAGATTTCGATTTCCCGCGGCAAGCCAGTCTTCCTGCCGCGCGTCGTGAGGTAGAGATACTGTTCCTCGGCGATGTTACTGCCCCTTGAGTTTCAGCTTGTCTTTGTTTTCTTCGAGGAACTGGCGCAGATTTTCCGACGCATCCAGCAGGCGCGTCCATTGCTCGTAGTACAGGGTCACGGGGAACCGTCCCAGCCCGTACACACTCACTCCGCCCTTTTCCGACACGCGGAACTCCATCGCGCCGCTGCGCTTCTTGGTTTCCACCTGCTTCTCCAACTCCTGCAGGCGCGCTTTCAATTCGTCGTAACTCGGTTCAGACATAAGACCTCTTCAATTCGTAATGTATGACGGGATCGCACCATCATAGAGGCGCGACTAGCTCCCCGTCGAGCGCACACCCGCTAGAAGTATTTTCCCAGCTGGAAGTAGAACTTGTGGTGACCGCGATCGCCCACGCTGCCTCCGAACACAACCGGACCGATGAACGACTGCACCAGCACCGCCGCATTAAAGTCATTCGGCAACTTCGAGTCGGTGGCATTCACCGCGCCGTAAGCCTTTCCGATTTCATAGTTGGCGATCAAATACACATTGTTTCCCAGGAGCGGAGACAACTCCTTCAGGCGCCGAATGTATCCCGGCTGGAACAAAAAGTACTGGTTGGTGAGCAACTCGTTGGTCCCATATGCCGCCAGACGTTGCGGGCCACCCAGACCGAACATAGGCAGCCCGGTGTTGCGGTAACCCATGGTCGAACCGCCGGACCCAATCAGAAAAATCGAATTCGTCTTCAGAATCGGATGAAAATATCCCAAGCGTACTTCAGCCAGCGGAAAATGCTCGGTCGCGTCGGGATTCGCGTCATAAAACTCCAAGCGCGATTGCACGAGGTAGCCCTTTCGCGGAAGCGTCGGATCATCGGTGTGGTCCGCAACATAGCGCACGCGCGAGAAGCCTTGCCGTCCACTCACGTTGCTCAGCAATCCGGGAATCCCGATGGTTCGGGTCAGGGACAGGTGCTCGATCTGATAGCCGAAGCGCAGCTCGGAGAATCGATTGAAGGCGACGCCGAAGTCCAAGCCTCCGCCCGCATCATGCTGACGGAAGGTCGAGATGCGGCTGTCGTTGAAATAGAGGTCAAAAGGCTTCGAAGTGGCAAATAGTCTGGGCGCCGCAAAGAAATGACTGAACCAGTTTAAAGGATGGTAATACTCCGAAGACGCACCGTAAGTCGACCCGACGATGAAATCGTTGCGGAATTCTGATCCGAATCCGCCAATATCAAAGAAGGTCACGCGTGCGCCCAGCGCAAAGCGCACATCGGTGTAGTCCGAACCATCAATGACAAACAGCGGGTTCACTGTCGGGGGCGCGTAATCCTTCTCGTCCGCGCGCACCAGCAATCCATCCCGACCGTTCTTTCGCGTCAATTGAAAGCCTGCGCGCCCGAAGCGTCCCAGCCCGGTGACGTCGGTCAGATCGCCATCCAGACGCTGGAAGTCCACCGGCTTTCCGATGTTGTCTGCAAGACTTTTCTGAATTCCTTCCGCGATCACGGGAGCCGTTCCCGTAACCTCGACGAATTGCGGCACCGGCACCGCCCGCCGCCGCCCTTTGCGCAGTTCGACGTACTGCGCCCAGTCACTATCATTCAGGGCAAGTTTCTCAAGCAGCGCTGCCCGCTCCTGTGCCCCGACGTAACCGACCTGGATCAGTTTTTCCGACAACTGGTAGTCGGTCATGTTGTAGTTCTGCGTGTGCGCCGGAATCAGGATGTCGGCCTTCTGGATACTCGCCAGCTCGTTGGCTCCGATGATCACGCCCACCGAACGCTGCAGCACTGCGAATGCGGAGAGGCTCTCGTCCGGTTTGAGCGGAGGCACCTCCAGGTGCACGGCAATCACGATTTGCGCACCCATGTTGCGGGCTACATCCACCGGAAGGTTCTCTACGATCCCGCCATCGACGTATACATGGCCGTCCAGCCGCACAGGGCTGAAAATCGCCGGCAAAGACATCGTTGCCCGCAGCGCCTCAGAGAGCGAACCTTGACCAAACACGGTGGCTTGCCCGCTCACCAGGTCGGTCGCTACACAGCGGAAGGGTGTCGGCAATTCATCGAAAGTTTTCAGGTTCGAATAGGGCAGTGCAATGCGGTCGAGGATGAGTCCCACCTGGTGCCCCGAGTTGAAACCGCTCGGAAAGGCGATCCCGCCTTTTAGTCCGAATTCGAGATCGTTGGGATACTCCTGCTTATCTTCCTTGCGCCGAAAGGAGCGCGCCTGGTACGGAAGTTCATTGCGGAAGGAACGATTCCAGTTGATGTTCTGCACGAAATCCTGAATTTCGCTGCCCGACATGCCGGTGGCATACAATCCGCCCACCAGTCCGCCCATGCTCGTCCCCGCGACGTAGTCGACCGGGATGTGGTGTTCCTCAAACCACTTCAAGACCCCGACGTGCGCCAGCCCTAGCGCTCCGCCGCCTTCCAAAACCAGAGCGATCGAAGCCCTTTTCGGCGCCTGCACCGCCGCAGGCGTGGGAACGCTGGTATCCGGTTGCGGTTCGTGCTGTTCCTGAGTCCAACTGGCAATTGCACCGGCAAACAAGACGAGACTGACACACAGGTAGGAACGCGACTTCATGGCATCTCCGGAGTAAAACAGGAAACTGAGTATATCGGTGGTGGCAGGCGATGGTGAAGACGAGCCCGGACCAAACCAGGCAGGCGAGGGAACAGACAGAACAAACTGGACCACGTTTTGCGTCGGCAAGAAAAGCGGCGCCTCGCGACGCCGCTCAGCTTCTACTTCTTCTCGATGTGCTTGGGCGAGGCCTTGGCCAGAATCGCCAACAGACGTCGTGCGGCGGCCGGAACCGGCACCTTCCCTTCCCGCACAATCTCCTTGGCGCTGATCTCCCGGCCATAGAGCGATTTGTTTCCGCCATCATCCGAACGCAGCGTGGAACCCTCCAGCGAAATCCCGGCAAACAATCCCTTGGCGCGCGAGTAAGAAAGGATTTCGGCTTTCAACACCACATCGGTTTCCGCCGACGCGTTTCTTCCCACCGGTCCCGCAGTGGCTGAGGCGTCTGCGCCGAGTTTTACTTTGCTCGTCATCACAGAGTTCGCGCCGCTCTCGTTCATGATCAGGAGTACGAAGTCGGTGGCCTGGGCTCCGATCTGGAATCCGAAGCTGCCGCCCTCCAGCGCGAACATTGCAGGGGCACTCCACGACCCGCCGAATTCTTTTCCCGACCGGCAGGTGATGACTCCGCGACCATAGCTTCCGCCGACGATGAAGGCTGCTTTCTTTACCGACGGATACACCACCACGCATACCGCCTTGTTGAGCAGATCCTTCGGGATGCCTTCGGGCATGCCGAGAATTTCTTTCAACACGACTGCGGACTCATTCAACCGATCCACTTCCTTCTTTTCTTTCTCGGCTTTGTCGGCGCCGAATAGGGGAATAACGAACAGCATGGCAAGAGTGGTAACCAACAGCTTCGTGTTCATAAGATCTCCGATGAAGGGATTCGCCGGGCGCCACCCCAACCAGGAGCGCGCATGCGTAAGGGTGATCAATTCTCAGATTGAGGAAGCGGAGGGAATCTTATACGCCTTCCCAACGAAGAACAACACAGCCCACCACCATCGTCGGACGACGCAGCCATTGCTCGTCATCATTGCACAACGATTCAGGGAACTGCCCTTTTTGAAGGACAAAACAAAAGCCTCGCCCGTAAGGCGAGGCTGGTAATCTTTTTCGAAACCGTTCCTACACGCTAAACGACGATCCGCAACCGCAGGTGCTCTTCACGTTGGGATTCTCAAACTTGAAGCCCGCGCCTTCCAGCGTCTCCACATAGTCCACTATGCAACCGTTCAGATACATGACCGAGGTCGCATCCACGAACACCTTCAGTCCGTCGAAGTTGAAGACCTTGTCCATCATGCCGGCGCTGTTTTCGAATTGCATCGAATAGGAGAATCCAGAGCAACCGCCGCCCACTACACCCACACGCAGCCCTGCAGGAGCCGGATTCTGTTGCGCCATAATCTCTTTCACCTTCGCCGTAGCGTTGGGTGTCAGCGCGATCGGCGCCTTCTTGACTTCAGTCGTCGGTGTTCCGGTCGCAGGTGTTGTAGTCGTTGCCATTCCATTCTCCTTGACGCGATTTTCGCGATTATAACATCGAAGCGCGAAGACCCCAGGAATTCGACCGCCCGAGGAGTGCCGCCTCTGCTAATCCCTTCAACCACTTAGATGCCAAATGCGCGAAAAGGGCGCAACCACAATTTCCTCCTAAAAAGCCCTTCCCTCCCACCCGACAAACGGCGCTATAATGCCGCTCGATGGGCCCTTCCCCGATTGCTGACTGTGGGGATTTAATACCGTTCGCCTGACAGCAGGACCTGCGGGGCTGGCTCGATTTCAGTGCCGAGGTGGCATATGTCTCCTATGGGCTGGATGGCTACTGTGTGGGGTGTTCTCACCGGTGTTCTGGTAATCCTGCTGATCTACCGCAGTACACTCACAATGCAAGAGGACGAACAACTGTTCCTGGATGACACCAAGTCTGCCATGGAACAGGAGCAGGCCGAACTCATGAAGAAGGTGAATCAGATCAATCCCTTCGTGAAGATTCTGGGTGCCGCCTCTGGCCTGATGTTCCTCGTCCTTGCCGGCATGTTTATCTACCAGGGCTTGAACAATACGAACCCGTAGATAGCGCTAGCATCGACCGCCACGCCCCTTGTCTGCGCCTTCGAGTGGTGAAGTGTGCCCAGATCCGGATTCTTGTCCGTGAGTCAAAAATTTCCCAACCTGGTATGGCAAGCCTTCGACGAAGGTGCCGCTGCGCTCACGAGCTAGCCCGCTTCCGTAATGCCTCAACTACTATGGAACATCCTGAAAATAGAACGAATGCGCCCGCGAAGCAATGCTAGAATGGCCCAAATCGCTACAAGACCGCGTGGCCTCGAGCGAACCCTCGATGCGATCACTACCTGGAAAAATATGATCGGCGTCCGGGTGTAGCCCACGCGCTCAACGCATCTCGCGCGATTCTTCAATTAGGGAGTCTCGATGGATTCAGGCCACTTGGTGAGGGGAACGACCTCAACAATTCGCGAGGTTCCGCCCGCCGGTTCCTTTGAGTTTGGTCCGCCTCTGCAACCCTGGCTCCCCTCACAGGAGTCGGCGCTGCGTGAGTATTTCCGCGTTCTCATCAAGCGCAAGTGGACAGTCATCGGATGCCTCGTCACCATCTTCGGCCTGGTAGCAATCGCCAGCTTCAAAATGACGCCTATCTACGAAGCGGTGGGGCGAATTGCCATCAACAAGCCTGACTCCAACCTCGTTAATTTCAAGGATTCTCAAAACGGAGGGGGCGACTACTCCGACCCCACCGACATGGATACCGAGGTCACCATCCTGCAAAGTGATCTGCTCGCCCTGCAAGTGATCAAGGCCCTGAACCTCGACAAGCTTCCGGAGTACGGCGGCAAGCCATCGACGGGCCCAGTCGACAATCTGGCCCCCGATCCGTTGCAGGCTGATTCGGCGCGAACCTCGGGCTTGCTGGGTGGCTTTAAAGGCGGGTTGCGAGTAGCGCTAAAGCCGAACACACGCATCGTTGAGATCCGCTACGTCAGCACTAATCCCCAACTCGCCGCCGCCATCGTCAACAAACTGGCGGAGACTTACACTGAGCAGAACTTCAAGACGAAATTTGAGTCCACCATGCAAGCTTCCGACTGGCTGTCAAAGCAACTGGTTGACCTGCAGATGAAAGTGGAGACGTCGCAGGAAAAGCTGGTCCGTTTTCAGAAAGAGCATGAGATTCTCGGCGCCGACGAAAAGCAGAACATCATCACCGAGAAGCTGGGTGAACTGAACAAGGAACTGACCGCGGCCGAAGCCGTTCGTATGGAGAAGGAGTCGCTCTATCGCCTGGTGCAATCCGGAGACCCCGATGTCGTGGCGTCTACGGCGGGAGCTTTGGAAACGGGCGGAGCCGGCGGTACCGGCGGCCTCGCGCCACTGATTGCAAGCCTCCGGGCCAAAGAGGCTGATACAAGGATCCAGGTCGCCGAGTTGAGCACCCAGTTTGGTCCTTCCTATCCGAAAGTCGCACAGCTCAATAACCAGCTGAAGGAAATCGACACTCAGATTCAACTGGAACTCAAGAAAGTCGCCGATCGCGTGCGCGGTCAATTTCTGGCCGCCCAGCAACAGGAAATCATGTTGCGTGAGGAGTTCGAAAAGCAGAAGCAGGAAGCCAACAAGCTGAATGAGAGTGCGATCGAATACCAACTGCTCAAGCGCGACGTCGACGTCAATCGCCAGCTGTACGAAGGCCTTTTGGAGAAACTAAAAGAAGCCGGTGTCACCGCCGGCCTGAAGTCAAATAATATTCGCGTGGTCGATGTCGCCCGCACGCCGACCTATCCGACCGAGCCCAACATTCCTCGCAACCTGGCCTTCGCTTTGGTGCTGGGCCTGACGTCGGGAATCGGGCTCGCCTTCCTGCTCGAAAACATGGATAACACGGTGCGCACCACCGAGCAGGCGCAGGTGATTTCCGGACTTCCAGCGCTGGGCATGATCCCGATGGGCTCGAAGAACGGGATCGACTCCACCGGCAAGAAATTGTTGACGCTATCGTCGTCACGCGAGGCGGTGGAACTGGTCACGCAGGCGCGGCCTCAATCGCAGATGGCCGAATCGTACCGCGCGTTGCGTACTTCCCTTCTGCTGTCGAACCTCGGCACGCCACCGAAGATCATCATGATCACCAGCGCCCGGCCGCAGGAAGGCAAGACCACGACCAGCATCAACACCGCGATTGTGCTGGCCCAGAAGGGCGTCCGGGTACTGCTGATCGACGCCGATCTACGGCGCCCAAGTGTTCATAAGACCCTCGGCATGGGGCCGCGCAGCGGACTGAGCAACGTGCTTACAGGCAGCATCACGCTCGAACACGCCATCACGCGCTCTCCGATTCTCTCGAATCTGTTCGTGTTGCCGGCTGGAACTCCGCCGCCGAACCCAGCCGAACTACTGGCATCCTCCAACATGCGCGACCTGCTTGCGGACCTGCGCGAGCACTACGACCACATCGTCATCGACACGCCTCCAACCCTGTCGGTTACGGACGCGGTCGTCCTGTCGCAGCGCGTCGATGCCATCATCCTCGTCATCCGTTCGAGCAAGACCACCAAGCAGGCCTTGCGCCGCTCGCGCGACATCCTGATGCAAGTGAACGCGCGCATCACCGGCGTGTTACTCAATGCGGTCGACCTGACCTCTCCCGATTACTATTACTACTACGAGTACCAGGGGAAATATCACGACAGCTACTACCGGGAAGATGGCGATCCGGAAGAGGCTGCCGCCGATCGCTCGGCGGGCGACTAGCGTCTGCGCGCAAGACGCACTACAATCGCGCGCGATCCGGAGTCGCAACATTTCGTAAGTCCATGCAGATTGTTCCAGGGTCACCTGCCAAAAGACGCGTCTTGCGCTGGGGATTGCTATCTCTATCGGCGATCTACCTGCTAGCGGTGACTCTCCATTTCGTGAGCGACTGGTTGGGCTCGAGTCCCGATCCCCGCAGCCTGCACGCCGCCATGAAACTCGACCCCGGGGACGCCGACTACCACAATCAACTGGGCCTCTATTACGATCTTGCGCGCAACTACCAGGGTTCGATTTCCGAATATCAGGCCGCGACCCGCCTCAATCCGCACTATGCCAAGTACTGGCTGAAACTGGCCGACGCCTACCAGATGACGGAAGACACCGACAGTCAGGCGCATGCGGTGGAGCAGGCCATCCACTACGAACCCACGGGACCCGACGTCGCCTGGCAAGCTGCCAACCTCTATCTTGTGCAAGGCCGCATCGATGATGCGTTGCGAGAGTTTCACGTGGTGATGGAAGGCACCCCCAACATGGGCAGCCTGGCCTTACAATACTGCTGGCGTGTTAAGCCCGACGCCGACGTACTCTTGCGCGATGTACTACCGGCGACTCCCGCCGCCTACCTTTCCTTCCTTCAGTTGCTGACGGCCAAGAAGGACACCGAAGCCGCATCCAAGGTATGGGATGCGCTGATCCGTCTGCGCCAGCCCATCGGAACGCAGCCGGTTTTCGAATACATCCGGTACCTGTTGCTGCAGAAGCAACCCGACGAAGCGAGTGTCGTGTGGCGGCAGGCAACTTCCCTGCTTGGTTTGAATGCTTACCTACCCTCGTCGAACAATCTGATCGTCAATGGCGATTTTCATCTCGACGTTCTCAACGGGGGATTCGACTGGCAATATCGCAAACAGTCCAACGTTTCTCTGACTCTCGACACCAGCGAGTTCCACTCGGGGCATCGCTCACTGGCGATCGGATTTGACGGTCCCGGTGTAGACGAGGCGGGGATATTTCAGCTGGTCTCGGTCGAGCCAAATACGAGTTACGACTTTACGGGCTATTACAAGAATGGAGAGATCGAAGGCGCCGGCGCTCCCCACTTCGTTTTGCAGGACATTTACTCCAACAAGGTCCTGTTCCAAAGCGACGACCTGAAGTTCGGCTCGTCCTGGCGACAGGTGTCAGGCACCTTCGTGACCGAAGCAGACACCAAAATGCTCGTCTTGCGTGTCGCCCGCGTCCCAGCCGGAAGCCCCATACGCGGCAAGTTGTGGATCGACGACTTTCGTCTTGTCGAAAAATCCTTGAGCGAGGACCACTCGTAATGGCCTCGACCCTGGCACCTTCGGCACCGAACCTCCGCGCTCCGTCGAACCAGAGTATTTCGCCCGACTCTCTGTTGCTGTCCGGAATCTTTGCCATTCTCTTCTTCGCTCCCTTGGCGTTCGGCGCCACCGAGAGCTGGTCTGTCTTCCTGCTGGAAGCGAGCACGATTCTTCTATTCGCGCTGTGGGTTTGGAGGCAATCCGGCGATGACGGTTGGCGAATACGAGAGAACCCGCTTTTCAAGCCAATGGCACTGTTCGGCGCAGTCGTCATCCTTCAACTCATTTTCGGGTGGACGGCCTACCGCCACGACACCTTCTCGCAGGCCCTGCTCTATCTGACGTACGGATTGTTGGCGTTCCTCACGATTCAGACTCTGCGCAGAAGCTCCCAGGCAAAGAATCTGGCAGTGGCCATCACGGTTTACGGGGTCGCGCTCGCCGGCTTCGCCCTGCTGCAAGGCCTGTCGCCAAACGGCAAACTCTACTGGTTGCGCACGCCTCGCTTGGGTGGATGGATTTACGGCCCTTACGTCAGCCATAACAACTACGCTGGGCTAATGGAGATGCTGGTCCCAATCCCGCTGATCTTCTGCCTCACTCGTTACGCCCAGGGACACGTGCGCACGGTGATCGCCGCCGGCGCCGCCTTGATGGCGGGAACAATTTTTCTATCCGGCTCACGGGGTGGCATGATTTCCTTCGTAGCCGAGATGATTTTTTTCGGCGTCGTCCTCCTCCGCATGCAGAAGGGCCCCAAGGTGGCCGTTGGCGTTGGCGTTTTCGCGGTCGTGATGATCGCCTTACTCTTATGGATTGGCGGCGTTGAACTCACCAGGCGCGTGGGCACGATCGGCACTGAGACCAAGCAGGAGTTGGCCGGGGGGTTACGCTGGACGATCGACAAAGATGGCATCCGCATGTTCGCCCATAGGCCCATTCTTGGCTGGGGACTGGGCACCTTTCCCGTTGCCTACCCGCAATTTCGCACTTTCTACACTACGTTCTTCATCAACGACGCGCACAACGACTACCTGCAGTTTCTCGTGGAAACCGGCGCAGTCGGCTTCGCCGCAGTGCTCTGGTTTGTGGTGGCTTTCTACCGCAGCGCACTGAAAAAACTGCGCGACTGGCCCGACGACATCAGCAGTGCTGTGACCTTAGCATGTCTTCTCGGCTGCACCGGGATTCTGGTGCACAGCTTCGTCGACTTCAATTTGCAGATTCCCGCAAACGCCGCGTGGTTCTATGTGCTCTGCGCGATTGCAGCGTCTCCCTACACTTTGGAATCGCGCCAGCGAATGCGCCGCGCCCGCTCGCGGCATCCCCGCGATTCCGAAGACACTACGCCCGCCTCCCCGGAACAGTCTTCCCAGCAGTTGAGTTGATTTAGAAGAATTTCTAGGAGGCAGCCGGTGACACAGAACCGGCTCTTTCGCGATAGAGCGAGCGCTCCACTTGCGCCGCCATCTTGTCGATCGACAAGGGCGCGCCGGCGAACTCCGCAATTCCCCTGGCCGCCTCGCGCGGCTGCGCCACCACGTCGGCGTGATTCACGCGCAGGACCCGCAGATACGGCTTGTTCGCGAGCCATCCGTCTACCTCTTTTAAATGCTTTTGGAAGGCCATGATCACGGCGCCGGTTGGCGTGCGCGGAACATCTTTCCCCATGCGCTCCAGCATGCGGTTTTGCGACGCCACCACTTCTTCCAGCGGACGCATCATGAACACAATCCGATATTCATGCGTGGGCGGCAGTTGCGCTAGCAGCGCTGAAATGATTTTCACCACTTTGCCTTCGCCCGCAGCGATGGCCTCCGGTTCCTGCTTCAACGCTTTCGCAGGCTCCCACTCAAAATAGCCTTTCGGATTATTTTCATCCGCGGAACGCAAGCCATCGGTAAGGGCAGGAAGGCCCCCCGCCACCAGCATTTGCATCATTAACGAGGTGCCCGATCGCGGCAAGCCCGACACAACTGTGATCACTGGAAACGAAGCCTCACAAACAGAAATAAGTCCCGAACGCAATTCTTGCGCCCGGGACTACATCATAACCGACTGATCGAGCTGCCTCGCTACGGCTTGGTATCGCGCAGTACATCGGCCAGCGGCACCCGATACAAATTCCCCAGACCGTTGTACAACCCGCGAGAAGCCTTCACGAACTCATCATTGGTGATGGGCGTGGTGCGCGGCTCCGTGGTCACTCCGGTTTCACTGGTGAACAGCAGCCACTTACCGTCTCCTGAAATACGCGGACTATAGTCGCGCGCGCGCGTATTGACGGTCGGGCCCAAATTCTGCGGTTTAGTCCACTTCCCATCGACGTTATAGCTGATGTAAAGATCCGAACTCCCCAGGCTATCTTCGCGCCCAAACGCGCCCATTAGAAGGAAGCTTTCGTCGGGCGCCACAAATGCCTCGAATGTAAAAGTCGTCGGCCCGTTGAAGTCTGGGCCGAGATCCTCGGCCTCCTGATATTTCCCGCCGACCAACCGCGTCCGGAACACATCGTACTTCCCGCTCTTGCGACTGGAAGTGAAATACATGTTCCCGTTGCTCGCGCGCGAAGCAAACACCTGGTCGAACCCCTCATTCACCGGGTTGTGCACAAACTCCGGTTCTCCCCAACCCTTGTCGGTCTTTTTTACCTCCCAGATGAAGAAGTGATGCCGATCGACTCCATCCACCGGCCGGTCTGACGCAAACAACATCGCGTTTCCATCCGGTGCAAGCACCGGATCCGTGTCCCGATACTCGCCCGAGAACGGTAGCACCGCCGGCGCACTCCACTTGCCGTTCTGCCAGTGCGACTCGCACATAATGTACAGATAGTGTGGAGGCACGCTCTTCTCGAAATAGAGCGTCGATCCGTCAGCAGTGATCGATCCGCCCAGTTCGTCATCCGGGGTCGAGACCACGCCTTCGCCAATCATCTCCCCCGCGAATCCGGACTTCGGCGCAGCGTATGCGCAAGCGGCCATTCCGGAGACAACAGCCAGCAGGATGTTCCTCACCCACAGCGTTAAGCTCATGGCCGGCCTCCCTTGCCCAGTTCAAGCACGTCCACGCTGATGAAATAAACGTTCCCATGTCCGTTGAGCGTAGAGTGCAACATTTCCTCCATCTTTGCGTAGCTCACTCTCGGTCGCATCGGGATCGTGAACGGGCTCCGTTCGCTCGTGAAGAAAAGATACTTGCCGTCGGGAGTAAGGCTGGGAGCGCTCTCATCTCCAAAAGAATTGATCCTGTGTTCCAGATGCTTCGCCCTACCCCACTTCCCCTGCTGGCCAACACTCACATAAAGGTCGCCCCGCGGATAAAGCACTCCGCCTCCCATCACGGTCTCCTTGCGGTCTCCGTTGCCCGGCGGCCCCTCGCCGGCAGACGCGAACACCAGCAGATGCTCGTCCGGTGAGACGTACGGATCGGTTTCGAAGAAGGCGGAATTGATTTCCGGGCCCAGCATCTCCGGCTCCGAATATTTTCCATCCACGCGTCGCGAGCGATAGATGTGCAGATGTCCATCGGCAGCCCGGCTCGAACTGAAGTAGACGGTTCCGTCATTCGTCACCGAAGCGCCGAAGTTCCAGGCACGCTCTGGAGCGTTCACGGGGGGCGGCAAGGGCTTCGGCTCCCCCAACCTTGCCCTTGTCGCTCGACCACCCAAATGCGCCATGGACGAAACTTTGACTCCGGCACCGGCCGGTTGGACGAGAAATACATGGCCTTGCCGTCCGGCGACAGGCGCGGCGTTGCATCCAGGTACTGCCCAGAGAACGGAACCACCTCCGGCTTGGACCATTTTCCGTCGCGAAAGCGTGTCACGCAGATCAGTCCCAGGTGGGGGAAGTTCGTGTATTGATCCTGCTTCGCGAAATAGAATTCCGTGCCATCGGGGCTGAACGTAGCCCCCACCTCGTCGTCTTCCGTAGAGACCACATTCTCGGCGAACAACTGGGGCGAGCCGGTCGGGCCCACATCGTAGGGCGGGCGAGCGGCAGGCGCAGATAGAGCCGGAGTCCCCCCTAGCGCAGTAACGCAGAACACCAGGCAGATCTGAGAGAAGCGCATCTGCATCCTCCAAGAAACGACGCATATCAGCGAAATCCCGAGTTTGGACGTCCGTCCATAGCAACTGTCACCCGCCAAACTGACATGTTGCCTCCGGAACTTCCTATCGTTGACTCTGCTTCGACCTTGCGATACTTTTGTCGCGATTAACGTTCCGCCTCGACAATTCATTGGCTCCGGCGCGCAGCTTGTAAAAACTGCCGCTTTGTTACCACAGTCATCTAGGTGTTGCACAAGGAACGCGATAGTTTGAACTTCGGTTCACCCTATGAAACTTTCCAAAAACAATCTCGCAACCCTGGGCGGCTGCCTGCTCCTGGCCACCCTCGCCCTTGTGTCGGTGGCGCAGTCGCAGAGCCATGCCTGGCTCATGAGCAGCGCGGTGGCCTCGATGGACTCTCGCTCCGCCTATGCCACTGACATCGAAAATCAACTGCGACAGCGCGGCGTCGATGCGCGTGTCCAACTGGCTGGCGATGCTCGTGACGTGATGCAAGTGGAATGGACGAGCGCCCGCCACAGCGATATCTACTCTTTCGTAAATTCCAGCGTCGCTGACAACGCCCGGCAGATGGGCTTCGGTTCGATTGAAATCCTCGACGGCTTGCAACGGTGGGACTATGACCTGACCCGTGAATCCATGGTGTGGAGCACGGTGCAGTAACTTAAGAACACGATCTCATCGAAGGCACGCTCCTACTTGGGCGTGCCTTTCCCTTTCGTGAATCGAGTTCCCCATGAACTTTCACTCCAGCTCAACGCATTCAGACGCGTCCCGTGGACGCTTACGGCGACCAGATACACGCACAGATTGCCAGGGAACTCCGTAACCGAAGCTACGAGAAGGCTGGTCGACTTTCGGCTGGGGTTTACCGCGTCTTCGGCGAACTCGAGTAGTACAGTTCGCCTTCTTTGTTCATGTGCTCGGGCGGTGCGTCGGAGGAATGCAGAATCACCTGGCTGATCTCATTGTCGCCACGAAGCACTTCGACTTCTTTTTCAACAGATTTCAATTCACCTTCCGTCGCCAGTTCGTACCACGTTATGACCTTGTAACGTCCGGACGGCACATGGCTGATCTGGAAGCTCCCATCTGGATCCGTAACTGCAAAGTACTTGGTCTTCAACACCACCACCACCGCGCTCATTTGCGGATGAATATTGCAGAAAATATAGGAGACTCCCGGCTGGCTGAACTTCACCTTCCGCATCGCTCCGCTCTCGTAAAGCCCAAGATCGAACGTCTTTCCCTGGTGGATCGAAAACACGTTGTGAAAGAACAGGTCCTGGTTCGGAAACTCGATTTCCGTGCCTTGCGTGATGGCGAGCACGTGGGGAATGAACTTCTTGCCCTTTTGTAGAAGTCGCCCCGCCGGACCCGGACCCACAGGCAGGCTAGCCTGCAACGGCGTCAGCCAGACCACGACGTCGCCGCTTTCCGCTGCACTGTCATCGTGATGCAACACACGCACTGAACCGTGCACCACGGAGTCCTGGGCGTTCAACCGAACGGCACAGGCAAGCAAGAGCACGCAGCAAAAACTCGCCCCTGCACACCCCCGGGCGAGCGTTATCAGGCTCTCGGGATGCTTCGTGCCTCTTGCATAACGCGTGGAAAACATGAGTAGAGAATTGTCGAACCCGAAAGTACTCAGCGCAATGTTACTCGTGTTTGGCGGGGTTACTAAAGTGTTTAGCACTTAAAAAAAATGATCGTTAAGCTTCTCTCTGCGCATGTTCCCGAAAGCGTTCGAACACCTGCGGACAAAGCTGCTCGCGGCGATGTTGGCGGTAGTATTTCTGCTGACAGCCTCGGTGCTGGCGTTCGTCCAGATACGAATGCGCGCACACGTTGCCGAAGATCTCGCCTCCGCTTTGCGAATGGAAGCGGCGGTCTACACCAAAGTTCAGGAAGCCCGCCGCCAGCAAACCGAGCAGAGCGCAGCGCTGATTGCGAACATGCCCGGCCTCAAGGCCATGATGTCGGTGCACGATGGGCCTACTATTCAGGACGCCTCGGAATCGATTCTCGAAAATAGCGGTGCCGATGTTTTGATCTTGCAGGATCCCTCCGGCGCAACCCTCGCCCTGCACGCCAAGTCGCAGAAGGTAGCGAAGTCCAGCCAGCGCATGCTGCTGTTTCACACTTCCGAGAAGCATGACTGGTGGTTCGTCAACGGCCACTTGTACGACCTGACATTTGCCCCCATCACGGCGGGATCCGGGACGGAAAGCCGTTCCCTTGGACTAGTTGCTCTTGGCCGCGAAGTTACGCCTCAAGGAATCGCCGGTCCGGACGGCCTGAAAAGCGGGCCCGTTATCTTCGAGCGCGAGGGGCGGGTGTTGCTCAGTTCGCTGGACGCCACGCTATGGAATGATTTCCAGAAGTGGCTCGCCGGCGTGCCGCTCTCCTCGGGTTCAATTCACGAGATCGACCTGGGTGGCGAACGTTATCTCGGCAGTTCCATCGACCTCTCGGGCGACCACCCGGTGCGTCTCTTCTGCCTGAAGTCTTACGACCAGGCCACCAGCTTTCTCGATTCCCTGAATCGCGCACTGCTCACCATGGGCCTGGTGGCGGTGCTTACCGGCTCCCTGTTCGGCTTCGCTTTGTCGCGTCAGATTACGCGCCCTCTCGAAGACCTCGTTCAGGCCAGCCGCCAGATGGAAAAGGGCGACTTCGAATTTCCAATCGCCGCTCACGGGGAAGATGAAGTCGCGGAACTCACGCGCGCCTTTGCGCAGATGCGGAAAAGCCTGCGGCTCTCGCGCGAAGGTATGCTGCGCTCCGCCCGGCTTGAAGCGGTCGGAAGGCTGGCGGGGGGCATCGCTCACGACTTCAACAACCTGGTGATGATCATCAAGGGCTACAGCGACCTGGTTCTTGAGTCCGCGAACGAAGAGACGCGCCCTCACATCGAAGAAATTAAGCGTGCGGGCGATCGCGCCAGCGGGCTCACTCGCCAGTTGCTGGCCTTCAGCCGCAAGCAGGTGCTTGAGCCGCAGGTGCTCGATCTCAACCACACCGTGCGCGGCATGTTGAAGATGCTTCGCTTGCTGCTCGGCGAGGATATCGAACTGCTCACCAGCCTCTCGGAGCAGATCGGGCGCGTGAAAGCCGATCCTAGTCAGATCGAACAAGTCATCATGAACCTCGCCGTGAACGCCCGTGACGCGATCCCCGGCCGAGGTAAGGTCATCATCGAGACGCAGTTCTGCAGCCTCGACGACTCCTACGCCGCCACCCACAACGAAGTGGCCCCTGGAGACTACGCGTTGCTCGCTGTCACCGACAATGGCTGCGGCATGAACAGCGAGACCGCCGCGCAGATCTTCGAGCCGTTCTTCACCACGAAGGAACCCGGCAAGGGCACCGGTCTCGGACTCTCAACCGTCTACGGCATCGTGAAGCAGAGCCGCGGGCACATCACCGTCTACAGTGAAATTGGCATGGGCACCACATTCAAGGTATACATTCCGGCGGTCGACAAACCCGCCACGGCCACCCAGAGCCAGCCCGACGAAGTCCTCCCTAAAGGACACGGCACGGTCCTGCTCGCCGAGGACGAAGCGCCTTTGCGCACCCTCGCGGCCGAGACCCTGAAGCGGCTCGGCTATCACGTGCTACCTGCAGGCAATGGCCTGGAGGCTCTGGTTGCCGCCGATCAGTACGAAGGCAACATCGACATCGTCGTGACCGATATCGTCATGCCGCGTATGGGCGGGCCGGAGCTGGTAGAGAAGCTGCGTCGCAAGCGCCCCAACTTCCACGTGATCTTTATGTCCGGATACACCGAGGCCGCCGTGCTTGAGAATGCGAGCATCGGGAAAGATGCAATTTTGCTCAATAAGCCTTTTTCAACGGAGATGCTGGTCCGGAAGATGCGCGAGGTGTTGGAGGCAGATGCGTTCGAAGGGCAGTCGAGTCCCGCTCCCATCGATATCTGAGTTGTTCAAGGCCGACGGGCAGATAAATTCACAAAAAGTTTTCTAGCATTTATTTCCCGGGCATTTCGGGCTGACGGGTTCGTCGTCGTGCAGCAGCGACCAAGCCGCAATCCCACCCGCTACGCCGATACCAATGCCGATCGCTGTCGGGGAATCTAGAATGCCACCCGTCGCTCCCGGCACTGCGCCGCCCGCGCCCCGGTCTTTTTTCTTCTTACCCTTCTCGCTGGTCTCGTCGCGGGTCGTTTCCTGTCCCTCCGCCAGAGTGGCGGTGGTGCCGTTGGCATCGATCAGCTTCACATCGCCTTTGCGCGCGATGATGCGCACTGCCCCGTCGGTATCGTGAACTTCAAATTCCGTCCACGAAGCCGCCGCCGGAACAACCTTGAGGCCGCCTATCTGGGCTGCCATTCCCTTGGACGTGGCGACATTCATGCTGCCGTGTTCGAGCTTCACGGCGCCGCCCTGGTACTGAATAAATGAGTCGGAAAGCACCAGCACGCTGGTACCGCTGGACTTGATGTTGGCAACCGAATCGGACTTCGTTTCCACCAGGTCGCCGGCAAAAATCGCCGATGACTTGGGAATCGTCCCGCCGTTGATCCACGCAGTGCCGTTCGTGTACAGCATCGCCGCCGCAGAATCCGCCGCGAACGAAGGCGTACCCATCAGCATGATCAGCAGCCAACTCAGGATCCCGCGAAACGTCAAAGTTCGCATTGCTTCTCCAACTGCCAGCTCGGGAATTTGTGCGCTATGTTAGCCCGTAACTTGTTGAGAGTCAATCTCTCTGACCGCCAGCACACCTTGCAACTTCCGCTACTTCGTCCACCGATCGACGGCCTGCCACCAGAACATTCGCAGCCACTCGTCCACATTCGTCTTGGCCCATTGTCGATGCTTCCACCACGGCGCGCCAAACTGCGCGTCGTCGTAAGCGGCCGCCACGCTAAATATCCAGCCTGGATCTTCCTTCTGGAATATGCTCAGAGCGCGCCGGGTGTGGAAATCCGAGGTCACCAGCAGAACCGAGCGCGCCCCTAACTTCCGCAGACACTCCGCCGCCTCCACTGACTCGGCCTTGGTCGATAGCCCGTGGATCGGGCAGATCGACAGCGCCGGCGCCTGCGGTTGCTCTCGTGCCCATTTCTCCGCCAGCTGCACGTAGGTCACGCCATAGACCTTCGGATCCGCCGGAACATCGAAAACCACTCGCGATGCGAATCCCTGCTGCAGCAGTTCCAATGCGCGCGCCGGCCGCTGCTCGGTCTCGCCTGCCAATACGAGAATTACGTCGGACTTTACGGGGCTATCCGCAATCAGGAATGTCGCCGAACTCGCCGCCAGCCAGAGCATTGCGAGGCTCAAAACGACCACACGCAATCTGCGCGAAAATTTCAACGAACTGCCTCGCCTTCGAAAAGATTCAATCTCACGTCTGTAACAGCCACTCAATCATGCCGACTTAGTCTGACTCAGAACCCTGTAGCCTAAACCCTCACTGAGCAGCCTTTTTCAGCATGTTAAAATCTGAAAGATTCCCCACTAAATCATGACGATGCGCACTGTATCTTCTCTTTCTACCGAACTCAAGAGCAGGATCGAAAACCGCCAGGCCCAGGTCGCCATCATCGGCCTCGGCTACGTCGGGCTTCCTTTGGCCCTGCTCTACACCGAGCAGAAACTGCGCGTCACCGGTTTCGACATCGACCAGCGCAAAGTGGACACGCTCAACGCCGGCGGCTCCTACATTTTTCGCATCACGCCGGAAGAAATTTCCGCGGCCCGATCCGGCGGCCTTACCGCCACGTCGGACTACGCCCGTCTCACCGAGATGGACGCGATCATCATCTGCGTTCCCACGCCCCTAAACGAATATCACGAGCCTGATCTCAGCTTCATCACCAACACTGGACACGCGATCGCGCCCCACTTGCGCGCCGGGCAGTTGGTCATTCTCGAAAGCACGACTTACCCCGGCACCACCGAGGAAGTCCTCGTCCCGATTCTCGAGAAGGAAAACAAGGCCGGCCTGAAAGCAGCTCGCCTCGGACAAACTGCCGAGTCCGATTTCTTCGTGGCCTTTTCACCAGAGCGCGAGGATCCCGGCAACACCTCAGTCGCGCGCCGCGACATCCCGAAAGTCGTCGGAGGCCTTGACCCGCAAGCCGCTGATCTCGCCGCTGCCCTCTACGGAAAGATCTTCACACGCGTCGTCCGCGTGTCATCTCCCGCTGCTGCAGAGATGACCAAGCTGCTCGAAAACATTTACCGCTGCGTGAACATCGCGCTGGTCAATGAACTCAAGCTGCTCAGCACTGCGCATGGGACTCGACATCTGGGAAGTCATCGAAGCCGCATCCACCAAGCCCTTCGGCTTCCAGCCGTTTTATCCCGGCCCCGGACTCGGCGGACACTGCATCCCCGTCGATCCCTTCTACCTTTCCTGGAAGGCCAAGGAGTTCGACTTTCATACTCGCTTCATCGAACTGGCCGGCGAGATCAACATCGGCATGCCGTATCACGTGATCGCGTCCGTGGTCGGCGCTCTTAATCGCCACAAGAAGTCTCTCAATGGCGCGCGCGTGCTCGTCCTTGGCGTGGCCTACAAGCGCGACATCGACGACCTCCGCGAATCGCCTTCCCTTACCATCATCGAGCTTCTGCAGAAGGAAGGCGCACAAGTCAGCTATAACGACCCGTACTTCCCCACCATCGGCAAGGGCCGCCGCTACGATCTGCAAATGAAGCGCTCATCGCTCGACAACCTGGGCCAGTACGACTGTGTCCTGATCGTCACCGACCACTCTGACTATGACTACGCCAAGATCGTGCAGGAGTCGCAGCTCGTGGTCGACTCCCGCAACGCCACCAAGGGCATTCAAAGCGACAAAATCGTCCGCTGTTAGCGGATCAGGTGCGCAATGTATGAATTTTTGCTCCCAATTGCTGGATGGCATGAAAACCTACCCAGAAGCTGTAAAGTTTTGCCCCTTCCAAAAGCACGGAAGGGCATAAATCGCGTTACACAGGTAAACCGTGCTGAGGTAAGCGGTTAGAGCATTTATCTTCCGGAAGAATTGGCCTTCTGGTTGCAATGAATGAGCTCCGGAGTTGTACACTTAGCGGGTCCCGGTCCGTCTCCAGGTTCACCACCCCATCGGATCGGCTGCCTGCAATGCAGGAGAATTTCGTTGGAGGGCAGCTCTGCCGAGTTGCCGGACATCTGAGACCCTTATGGCTTCCGACCCTTTGAAGACGCCGTTCGCATTGCTCCCATATCGCAGGCCCCCATGGAGAGAATTCACTTTCAGCATGGTGACCCAGGGAGCTGCCATCGTTCTCATCCTCTGGATCGTTGGCCTGCGCGCTCAAATCCTGCCTGCTCCGCAGCACAACTACATCGAGATGGCGCTCGTCACTACGCCGCCTCCCGTGAATCATCAGCCGGCCCCGGTTCGTGAGTTCAAAGTGCCCGAACCCGTGGCGCAACTCAACACACCTATCCCAGAAAACCTTCGCTTGCCTTCGCCGACTCCCAAGCCCAAAGTCAACGTAGAGGAAACCCAGGCACCGAACGTTCAGATGACCGCTTCCAAGCCCAACCTGCCGACAGCCGCTCCTGCAATTCCCAAGCGCCTGGTGCAGACCAACGTGTTCTCCACCGGCAGTTCCGCCACGCCTACCATGGCCGCGGCCCCGCAAAAGGTGCAGACGGGCGGCTTTGGCGATCCCAACGGCGTGCCTGCGCAGGCCAACAGCAACGGCAAGCCGGCCACCATCGCGCAGCTCGGATCTTTCGATCTTCCGGCGGGTCCCGGATACGGTAACGGCACCGGTGGCGCGAAAGGCGCGCGCGGGGTTGTCGCCAGCACAGGATTTGGAAATGGAGTTGCTACCGGAGACGGCAGCGGTCGGATCAACACGTCACGGGGCAACGGAGTCGTCCGGCAAGCGGGTTTCGGAGATGCTGACGCTGCTGCCGTGCAAACTGTCCGTCCGAAAGTGGCCGAGACCGCTCCTCGCGTCACCCCTGCTGAAATTGTTTCTAAACCCACTCCCGCTTACACCGATGAAGCTCGCAAAGCTCGCGTCGAAGGCGAAGTTCTTCTCGAAGTGGTTCTCGAAGCTTCCGGAAAAGTTCGCGTGCTGCGCGTCGTACGCGGGTTGGGTCACGGTCTGGATGAATCTGCGGTCCACGCGGCTGAGCAAATCAATTTCAAGCCGGCTCTGCGGGATGGCCAGCCCTCGGATTCCACGGCCGTGTTACATATTATTTTCCAGTTGGCCTGAAGCTGCTCGCTATGAAGGGGTCGAATGCGTAGTCTGAAAGCGATCTGGTTCCCTCTTTTCACGGTATTCGCTCTGGTTTCCGGGCTGGCGGCACAGAACGCCATCTCGCAAGGATCGGATCCCGACACCACGACGCCCGCAACTGTCACCCAGTTACCCGCCGCCACCGCTCAGGCCGCTCCGTCTTCTTTCGACCAGGTCATCGACCGTATCGTCGAACGCGAACACTTCTTTGTCGCGCAGATGCGGCACATGCATCCTCTCGTCGAGACTTATATCCAGAACATGAAGCCCGACAAGGAAATGGGCGCGATCCCCGCCTCAGATCACTATTTCCTCGGCCGCCTCGACATGACCAACGGCACCGACGACCGCAGCTTCGTTGGCCGCCCCGGTTTCGGTCGCCGCATGCTGAGCAGCCTCACCAGCGTTTATTCCATGCACTTCCTGCCTCTGGGATTCGCCCAGATGGTGATGCTTGACGACGACTTCCAGAAAAAGGCCTACACCCTGACCTTCGTGCGCCGCGAGTTCCTGGGCGAGACGCGCTGCCTCGTCATCGATGTGCAGCCCAAGGATAAGTCCGGCAAAGGCCGCTTCCTCGGCCGCATCTGGGTCGAAGATCAGGACTACAACATCGTTCGCTTCAACGGCACTTACTCGCCGCATGCCAGCACGGCACTCTACCTGCACTTCGATAGCTGGCGGCTGAACATGCGCCCCGGCGTCTGGCTCCCTGCATACGTCTACAGCGAAGAGTCAGATCTGAAATACCGGATGTCGCAGAACCTCCACTTCAAGGCGCAGACCCGCTTGTGGGGATACGATCTCAAGAATCTCGGCCGTACGGACGAGTTCACTTCCATCCAGATCGACTCGCCGCAATCCGTGAAAGACCAGAGCGAGGCGGGACAAGATGCAACACCGGTCGAAGCCGAGCGCATGTGGCAGCACCAGGCCGAAGAAAACGCCGTGGAGCGACTCCAGAAGATTGGCTTGCTCGCGCCTCCTGGCGATGTCGATAAGGTTCTGACCACCGTCGTCAACAATCTCATCGTCACGAACAACCTCGATATCCAGCCCGAGATCCGCGCGCGGGTGCTGCTGACTGCTCCCTTGGAGTCGTTCACCATCGGCCATACTATCGTCGTCAGCCGCGGCCTGCTCGATGTGCTTCCCGACGAAGCCTCGCTCGCCATGGTTCTGGCGCGCGAACTCGGCCACATTGCTCTCGGCCATCAGATGGATACTAAGTTCGCCTTTAACGATCGCCTGTTCTTCGCGGATGAAGACACCTTCTCGGCGATTGGTTTCCAACGTAACCGCCTTGAGGAAGAAGAGGCCGACAAAAAAGCTTTGGAATTTCTTACGAATTCGCCCTACAAAGACAAGCTGAGCAACGCCGGACTCTTCCTGCGGGCGTTGCAGGATCGCGCTCCGGATTTGAAGAACCTGATTCGAGCACGCCTGGGTGACGGCCTGGTGACTGGCAAGACGCTGCGCATGTCGGCGCTGCTGAGCACGGCGCCGCAATTGGACGAACGCAAGAAAGATCAGATCGCGGCCTTGCCGCTGGGCGGCCGCATCAAGGTCGATCCCTGGAGCAATCAGGCGAGCCTTGCGAAGACCAAGCCTGTGGCGCTGCTATCCGCGCGCGAGAAGATGCCCTTCGAAGTCACGCCCGTTTTTCCGTACCTGACTCGGATCCCGAATTCAGGCGCGGAGAGAGTGGCCTCGACGGCTCCTGCACCCGCCGCCAAATAACGGACACGCAAACCTCAACTCATCCAATTAACCGGGGATGCCCGCGCTCCAGAACGAAGCACGGGTGCTCGCGACCCCACAGGGAAAGGATCGCGTAAAAGCGGAATCCGGGGGATCTACTGGATCGCGCTTCCGACTTGAGAAAACACCGTGTTGGCGTTCGACCCGATCAACCGGATCGTGCCCACAACGATTACCAGAATCACAGCCAGCATCACCGCGTACTCCGCGATGTCCTGTCCAGATTCGTCTGACCATAACTGCTTGAAGAACTTCATAACGGGCTCCTCCCCCTCGCACCTGCGGGCCGAACTTTTAATGTCGAACCGCTCAGACCCAAAAGCGCAAACTTTTGCCTAAGCGTAGCTTGCCATAATGCTAGTTTTTCGCGCTAGTAGAACCAATGGCACCGAAGTGGCTGGATATAGCACTTTTGTGCTATATGCGCTCTATGTCACTGTCCGTCAACGGCTTAGCCTAACCATTACGGAATGCCCTTTATCGGCAGCCCCTGATTTACAGCAAATAACGCCAGTTCCAGCCGCGTCGAGACCCCTAGCTTGTCGAAGATATTGCTCAAGTGATGCTTGACCGTGTCCTCGCTGATTTTGAAATATTCAGCGATTTCTTTGTTGGAGTAGCCGGCTACAACGGCCGAAACAATCTCCAGTTCGCGCGGCGTGAGGCCGAATTTCTTCTGCCGCGACTCCTCGTTCGAGGCTTGCATCTGCATGCGCAGGTACTGCACCAGATTCGAAACCGCTTCCCTGCCCACCCAGTACTCTCCCGCCATTACGGTGTGAATGCTTTTGAGCAGCAACTGCGTCGCGGAGTCCTTCAGAACTACTCCCCGCGCTCCCAACTGCAACGCTTCAACAATCTGATGTTTTTCGGCCGCTGCTGTAAGCAGAATGACCTTCACGCCATTCGCGCCGCCCGTGCTCAGGTCGCGCAAGGCTTCCAGTCCAGGCTGCCGCGGCATGGCCAGGTCCAGCAACATGACGTCCGGCTTCAGCTGGCGAGCCAGTTTGACGGCGTCACTTCCGTCGGAGGCTTCTCCAATGACCTTAAGCCCTGGCTCAGCTTCCAGTAAGCGGCGTAGCCCGTCGCGGAAGATCGGGTGATCGTCGGCAATTACGATACGTATAGTCTGCTGCGACCTCTTAATGTCCATATTCGGCGTCTCGGTGTTTAGGTACCTGGATTTCGAGCCGCGCCCCACGGCCAGGGTTCGATTCTATCGTGAGTTCCCCGTCAATCAAACGCACCCTCTCCATGATCACCGTCGGACCCTTGCCAAGCTCCTTGGACTCCGCCGGTTTAATCGTCCCCGTGAATGGGAAACCCTTCCCGTTGTCTTCCAAGGTCAGCACCCAGTGCGTGGCGGTCTCCGAAAAACGCGCCAGGCTCTCAGTCGCCTTCGAGTGCTTGCGCACATTGACCAGTCCCTCCTGAACAATGCGGGCCAACTCCCGGCAAACTCTCGGGGGCATGTGCGGTTGCTCAACCTGCGACACGAAGCGCGCGCCGATGCCCGTCTCTCGCTGAAATCTCTCCACCGTGTCGACCAGGAACCGGACGAAATTCGACGAATCCACTTCCAGCGATTTCATCTGCTGCATCAGTTCGCGCAGCTTGAGCACTTCCTCGCGTAACAGGTGCTGGATTCTCGCCAGCTCAGCAGCCACCGGGCTGGACTGGGTCTCTGCCTGTCGCCGCACAACGTCCACCTGCATCTCCATCGCGATCAGCGACTGCACCGCGCCGTCGTGCAGCTCGCGCGCGACGCGTGCGCGTTCCACCGCGCCCGCCCTCTGCCGGAGACGTCGCAGCAGATAGACGTTGTACACCGCCGGCCCCACCTGCCGCACCAGTTCCTGCAAAAAGCGCAGCTCTTCCTCGCGGTCGCCGCCCAGTATCGGGTCGATAAGAAATATCCGTCCCCACCATTCCTGCCCGAACAGGAATGACACCGCCATCAGCGATTCGAACGGATAAGTCTTCGCGAGCGTAGCCGGCGGCTTGTCCGTCGAGTTGCGCAGGCGGACGCCATCGCGATCCAACGAGACGACTTGCGAAGTCTCGCCTTTGCGGATGATCAAGGAGGCGTCGGCTTCGACCTCGTACAAGTAATCCTCGCGGTCCGTAGGCAACGACTCCAGCCAACTCAATTGCGGAGGACCTGAATTCACGGCCTGCACATCGCCTACGAACACGCGATACTTGTTCGTTTCCTGCGAGGCGATCAGCGCCCGGCGCGCACCGTACATCGTCAGCAATTCGGCGAGGATCTCCTGCAGCGTGACCGTGAGACCTGCTTCCACCCGCGCCCGCCCCAAAACTCTGGTGATGATGGCGCGTTCCGCGCGCAGCCGCTTCTGCTGCTCCGCCAGATAGCCCAGCAAAAGTCCCATCACCAGCAGATACGCCGAAAGCATAAACAAATGCTTCGGCTCGAATTGCCAGCTCTGGACTCGCAACGGCAGCAGGCCGTGCCTGGTCAGTACGCCGTCAAGCCACACCAGCCCGCCCCGATTGATGAACAAGCTCTCAACCCACAAGAGCAACACAGTCGCCAGCGCCGTGCCGAACGTCTCCCACAGACCCCACCGGTAGGCCGCCGCCGCCAGCACGAAGACGAAGAAGAGCAGGAAGGGTCCGCCCTGGCTGGTGGCAAACAACACCATGAGCACCGGCCACAGAACGTCGCCGGCGTGCACCAGCATGCGGAACGCCGAGGTCGATTCCTTGCGGAACCGCAAGAGCAGCATGACCACGACGCCATGCACGATGTACACACCCAGAATCCAATAGGCCCAAGGCGAATAGCCGAGTTCTCCCGGATCCATCCAGAGTGCTACCAGTGCAGAGATGGCCAGGAATACGCGCGCAGACGCAAGCCAGCGCTCGACCCGTCGGACCTCGCCCATGTCGATAGGTGCCCGTAAGCGGGAGAACAGACGATATGTGTTGGGAGAAAACGGTGCCCGGCTCACAACTCCCCAAAGGGTTCAGGTGGAATGAACACGGATATTATTGATTCAACACCCAGATAGCAAGTCAAAGTTCATCGTGGTGCCAGCCCGCCACTGGACAAAAAAGACCCTGCACAGAACGCGAAGTGACACGAGTGGCTGCCCGGTCTTCTCGATTTTCGGAGGGTGGAAGCACCGGCCTCCAAATCTGATCAGCATATGGCCTCGGCTTGATCCGAGCTCAACGCTCGCAGCTCGCCGCTCGCGGCTTGTCGCGCCCACTGTGTTACCTAAGTAACCTCCGTAACATTTGTGCACCGTCTAGAATGACGGCCAAGGACCTCTTCGTGTCGGAAAGCTCCAAACTCTGGATACTGGCCGCCGCCTGCCTGGTGTTCGCCCAAGGCTGCGCTTCCCTGCTGATCGCACCCGGATTCGCGCTGAATGTTTTCAGCGATGTCACGCAGTGCATCCTCCTCCTGTCGGGAGTCGCTGCCCTGCTTCCCAACATCCGAAAGAATCATGGGCGCGCCCGTTTGTTCTGGACCTTGATGACGGTCGGCATTTTCTTCTGGCTGACCTACCAGCTGCTGTGGACATACATCGAAGTCGTCCTTCGCCAGGAAGTGCCCCAGCCGTTTGTCGGCGACATCGTGATCTTCCTGCACCTGGTGCCGATGATGGCGGCGCTTGCGCTGCAACCCCAAGCGCAGCAAAACGAACATGAGGCGCGGCTCGGCCACCTCGACTTCGTTCTTTTGTTCACTTGGTGGGTGTACCTCTACGCATTCGCCGTCATTCCGTGGCAATACGCGCAACGCGACGAAGTCGCTTACGGTCGCAGCCTGAACGCGCTCTACCTGACCGAGAAGCTCGTTTTCCTGGTGGCGCTCGCCGTCATCGGTCTGCGCAGCCACAAGGGTTGGCGCACGATTTACGCGCACTGGTTTGGAGCAAGCCTGGTCTATGCGCTCAGCTCTTACGTCGCCAACTGGGCCATCCTGCGCAACCTGTATTTCACAGGGAGCCTTTACGATCTTCCACTGGCCGCGTCCATGGGATGGATCAGCGTGGTAGGCGTCGTCGGCCAGGACACCCGTCCTCAGGAGGAGAAGACTCCGGCAAGCGGCCGGCACGGTGTGTGGGTCGCACGTCTCGGCATGATCGTAATCCTGTCGTTGCCGATTCTCGCGGCCTGGTCGGTCTTCAATTCGAGTGCTCCGCCGCGCGTGCGCAATTTCCGGCTTGTGCTCACGCTCATCACCATGATGATCATGGGCGGCATTGTGTTTCTGCGCCAGCATCTGCTTGATCGCGAACTCATTCGCCTGCTGCGCAGTTCGGAAGACTCGTTCAACAACCTGAAGCGGCTGCAGACCCAGCTCATCCAATCGGAAAAACTGGCTTCCCTGGGACAGCTGGTAGGCGGCGCCGCGCACGAGTTGAACAATCCGCTGACCGCCATGCTCGGCTATTCGGAGCTGCTGGCATCCGCCGCCCTCACCGAGGAGCAGCGCTCCCTTGCCTCGAAGATCGCACAACAAGTCCGGCGCACGCGCGTTTTGATCTCCGGCCTATTAAATTTTGCGCGGCAGGTTCCGGGCGAAAAAGTTCTGGTCGATCTCAACTCGGTCGTACGCACGGCTCTTAAGCACAACCAGCCACAGTTCAGCTCACGACGTGTTGAAGTGCAAATCAATCTGGCGGATGATCTGAAGCAGGTCTCCGGTGATCCCAACCAATTGCTGCAGGTGGTTCTGCATATTGCGAGCAACTCGCAACAGGCGCTCGAAGAAGTTGGCGGCGGAATCTTTCTCAGTGCGGACGCGCCAGAAGAATGACACGGTGATGCTGGAGCTTTCCGACAACGGGCCGGGCGCTCGCGAGCCGGAGCGCGTCTTCGATCCCTTCTACACCACTCGCTCGCTGGGCAAGGGCGCGGGCCTGGGACTGAGCGCATGCTACGGGATTATCCAGGACCATCATGGCCGCATCCTCTGCACGAACCGCGTGGAAGGTGGCATGACCATCTGCATCGAACTGCCGGTGGCAGGAACCGAATCCATCGCCCCTCTGCCCGAGACGACCGAAGGGGTTGCTAACTCCTACGGAAGCGCCGCTTCCGACGCCCCCCACAGTCAACTAGCCCAGCTGCACCATCCGCGATTCGCTCGCAGGGATTTCCAGCGTGCGCTTGAGTTGCCCGCACGCCGCATAGATATCCCGACCGCGCGGACGTCGAATGAACGCCGGCAGGCCCGCTCCCACGAGAATCTTCTGAAACGCCAGCACTCGTTCCGTTGCGGGCGTGCCGAAGGCAATGCCCGGTCCAGGGTTAAGGGCGATCAGATTGACCTTGGCGCGAACGCCGCGCACCAGTTCGACCACTTCGCGCGCGTTCTGCGCGGAGTCATTTACGTCGGCCAGCAACACGTACTCAAACGTCATCCGCTCACGCGCCCGCAACGGAAAACTGCCGCGCGGCTTCCAGCAGCGCGGCGAGGTTCCATTTCTTGTTAATCGGCATGAGCTGCGTGCGCAGCTCATCGTTCGAAGCGTTCAGAGAAATCGCCAGCTTGGGCCGCACAACCTCAGCGCCGAAGTCATAAATGCGCGGCACGATACCGGCCGTCGACAACGTCATGCGCGATTCCGGAATGCCCACACCCTCGACCAGCAGTCGCACGGCCTTCATGCAGTTATCGAAATTAAGGAAGGGCTCGCCCATCCCCATGAAGACCAGGTTGATGCGATCTTCCGGAGGCGAGACTCTTTGGTCGCGCAGCACGGCGCAAACCTGTCCCACGATTTCGCCGGTGCTGAGATTGCGCTTCACGCCCAGCAACGCGGTCAGACAGAAATGGCAGTCGACGGCGCAACCGATCTGGCTCGAGACGCAGATGGTTGCGCGGTCCCACCGGCGCGAAGGCTCGTCCCCGGCATCGCTGCCATCCCCGGTCTCGCCGCCATCGCCTTCCGGCATCCACACCGTCTCGACCGTCTGCCCATCATCGCAAGCGATGAGATAGCGCACGGTTCCATCCACCGATTGGAATTTGCTTTCAATGCGCGGCGCGGCGATGGTGAACCCATGTTCGCTCAGTTCGCTTCGCAAGCTCGCGGGTAGCGTGGAGATCTGTTCGAGAGAATCGACCCGCTGCCGGTAGAGCGCCTCGAACATCTGCTGCGCGCGATAGGCCGGCTCGTTGAGTTCGTCGACCAGAGCGTCGAGATCTTTTCGATCAAGACCTAGCAAAACTTTTTGAGTGGAGCTGGTCATGGGCTGGCTAGTTGACTTGATTGTATCCGAGCGCGAAGAAGGGGCGATTTTGCGGAATGTTCCACGTGGAACACCTGTAGAAAGTGACAGATGTTTTAGAAATATTTCACGGGCACGCCAAATCGGGAAAGCATCTACGAAGTTGGCACACCGCGTAATCGTTGCTTGTGCGTCAGTCTGGAAGTACTGAGGTCCTTCGCTGCGCTCAGGATGACATTTATGAAAACCCTTAAGCGTTTTAGAGACAAGGATAGGTCCCTTTCGCGAACGATGCTCTGCAAGACGTTGATTCTTTTGGGGGGATTTTCGTCCCGGCAGTGAATCCCCCGCCTGTGTGAAAATAGAGAAACCGCCGGGGCCCCGGTTCGTGACCGGACTGGCGGACGATACTTTTATGGTCGCTGAACTGCGCAACATTCACCGGCAAGTGCTTCCCAACGGGCTGACCGTCATCTCGGAAGAGATGAAGCACATCCGGTCTATTTCGATCGGGATCTGGATCAAGGCCGGGTCGCGCGATGAAGACCCCCAGGTAAATGGGCTGTCGCATTTCATCGAGCACATGGTGTTCAAAGGCACCAAGCACCGCTCGGCGGAGGCCATCGCGCGGCAAGTGGATTCGATCGGCGGCAACCTCGACGCTTTCACGGCGAAGGAATGCGTGTGCTTCAACATCAAGGTGCTGGACGAGCATCTGCCGATCGCTTTCGAAGTGCTTTCCGACCTGGTGCTGAATCCGGTGTTCGCGGTGGAAGACATCGCGCGCGAGCGCCGGGTGATTCTCGAAGAGATCAAGATGGACGAGGACAGCCCGGAGTACCTCGTGCACGAGATCTTCACGCAGAATTTCTGGAAGGATCATCCGTTGGGCAAGCCGATCCTGGGCACTAAGGAGACGGTAAAGGCCTTCGAGCAGCCGGCGGTTCGGGATCTCTACAGCAAGCGCTTTACGCCCGGGAATTTCATCATTTCGGCGGCGGGCAATCTGAAGCATGAGCGCTTCGTCGGACTCGTGACCAAGCATTTCGAGCACATGAAGCCATTGAAAAACGGCTTCCACCGTTCGGTGCCGAAAATCGTTCCGCGCATCACGCTGCGTACCAAGAAATCGCTCGAGCAAGTGCAGATTTGCATGGGCGTTCCGTCGCATCCCATCGCGCACGAGAAGCGGTTCGCTTCATATGTACTGAATACGCTGCTGGGAGGCGGAATGAGTTCGCGGCTATTCCAGAATATTCGCGAGCGGCAGGGGCTGGCCTACTCCATCTACAGCGATCTGAATCCGTATCTCGACACCGGATGCCTCTCGGTGTACGCAGGTACTTCGCGGCAGTCGGCGGCCAAAGTGGTGCAGTCAGTGGTATCGGAATTCAAGAAGCTGAAGTCGGGGAAGCTGCCGGCGGAAGAAGTACGGCGTGCCAAGGATCAGCTGAAGGGCAGCCTGATGCTCTCATTGGAATCGTCGACATCGCGGATGTCAAACCTGGCGCGGCAGGATATGTATTTCGAAAAGTTCTACGGAATGGACGCAGTGATCGAGAAGATCGAGGCGGTTACAGCCGAGGATCTGCATGAGATGGCGAACGATTTTTTCAAAACCGATTCGATCGCGGTGACGGCTTTAGGCAATTTGAATGGCTTAAAGATTTCCAGGGATGAATTGGCCTGTTAGTTCGTCGTGCTGCGTTCCGGGAACCGGCTGGACTGTTCTTCATCCAGCTTGGTAATGAGTTGTTGAGCAAGCTCGATCACTTTAACGGGATCGGTTTCGTACTGAATTCTCAGTGCCAATTCCCTCCACTGTTCGCACACCTGCTCGCGATGCCCTGCCATTGCCGTTCGTCCTTTCAGCGGCAGATTAACTTCTTCGAATTAGCGGTTCAGCACTCCAGCGTACAAACGTGAGGCTTTTTTCCGCCTCCCATCTGACACGATTCATATTCACTTCAGTGCCCTTTGTTTAGCTGGTAAAGTTCTTTCCGGAACTTTACGTAGTGGATCATCGATGTGCCGCTTACCGTACGCTCAAATTCAATCATCAGACGCACAGCGTACAGACGTGAGGCCAGACAAGCGTGTAGTCTCCAATCGTTTCTCCAAACAATGTGGCCGAGCTGCCTCCGTTGAGCAACGGTCCTTTGCGAAATCAAGACGGTTGCCGTTCCCTTTAGAAGCCAACATGGCCGAAAAACCTTCTCGTGTGCCAAACACGCGTGCTGCCGGTGGTTTGCGCCAATCCGATAGCGACGGGAATCACATTCACAACCAGATACTTCTGCGCCTGCCTCCAGCCGAGCGGGACATCGTGTTTCCAAAGCTGGAACTGGTGCGCTTAAAAGGTCGCCAGATGCTGCACGAGGTGGGAGACACCTTAAAGTCGGCCTATTTCTGCAATACAGGAATGGTATCGATACTTACCGTATTCTCCGACGGAAAGAGCATCGAGGCGGGCCTGATCGGCAAGGAAGGCTTCGTTGGGATCCCTTTAGTGGCTGGGTTCCGCAGCGCTTCCACGCGCGCCGTCGTGCAAGTCGAGGCCACAGCATTGCGCATCGAAGCAGAGGTGTTGTCCGGTTTCCTGCGGGAGTGTCTAGTCCTGGAGAAACAATTGCAGCGGTGTTCGCAGATGATGGCCATGGAAACAACTCAACTCGCTGCCTGCAACCGGCTGCATGCGGTCGAGCAGAGATTGGCACGCTGGCTGTTGATGTGCTCCGATCGTCTGGGCACCAATTCGTTACCATTGACGCAGGAGTTGCTGTCACAGATGCTGGGCACGCGACGCGCGAGCGTCACAATTGCGGCAGGCATTTTGCAGAAGGCTGGATTCATTGTCCAGAATCGGGGCAGCGTGACGATCACCGACCGGGAAAAACTGCAGCAAGTTTCCTGCGAGTGTTATGAAATGATGCTGCGGCAGAGGCAACGATGGGAAAAGGATTCCGCGTAACCTGCCGGGCCACAGTGCGCGCTCGAGTTGACGTATAGCGCGCAGTAGTTCCCTCCTCGTACAACTTCGACAGAAAAGGGCACCGTGCGTCGCTCTCGTGCCTTAATGTTGACTGCAGACGTCGGTGAGCCAGTCGCTCAACTGCTCCAGGCGTTCGGCCTTGGAAAAGACACGTCGGATGCCTACCGCCTCGGCTTTTCTGGCGATTTGAGGGCCGCTGTGCAGGGTAAGCAGTGCCACGGTGGCTTGGGGCGCAATGCTCGCTATATGCCTCGCCGCCTCGATTCCATTCATGACGGGCATTTGCCAGTCGAGAATCACAATGTCGGGCTGGAGTTCCTTGAACTTGTCGACGGCGGCCCGGCCGTCTTCCGCCTCGCCACACACTCTCAATTTAGGGTTTTGCTCCAGGCACGATCGCAGGGAACGACGAAAAAGCGCCGAATCATCGGCGATGAGAATTTTACACATCTTGCAACCCGATCTGCCTCGACGGGTTGCTGGCCGAACCGGTTAAAGGTCGGCAACGGGCAAAGGCGGTTATGTGGCCTGACGGACTTTGTAAAGTTCTTTGCCGTACGATAGTTGATTCGTTGCAAAAGCGTCAATACCGCGTCTCTTGTAGGGTTCGGCAGGCGTGCGTCGGCTTCGGCAGAAACTGCCTAAGAAAACTCTGAAGCCCCTTAAAGGGAGTGCGCCTTCCGGGGTTGCGACGGCAGTGCCGATGCGATGCCCTGATATGAAGTTTGATGCCGAGAGTGAGGTTCGGACCCGAATCTATTGGGTGCGTCCGGCTGGTGCGCGGAAACTTCAGACTTGATCGGGGGAAGCGGGCACTCCATGGTTGCACTGAGATATTGCCGGAGGCAGCGCGGACAAGGGGCATACCCTTCGCGCATGGCTTGCGCTGCGGTCATGGTCTCGGGACTTTCGCCAACTTTGTTGTGCAGGTAGCGGCAATTAGGTACGTGAAACAGCTTGCCTTCGCTGGAAACCACTACTCTTAACTCCGGTGGGATTTTGTACGCAGGCTGCGCCAGGCGAGAGCGCGAATCGGGATGCGCGAAGACGCTCGAGTTACCTAGCGCCACTGCACCTGCGATCAGAGCGACGGCCGCAACGGCCAGCATCCAGAACGAGTGCATACCTGCAAACCAGGACGAGCCGGATTCCTCGGCAAGGCGTCGTTGCAGGCGGCGACCGAACCCGACAGGCAGTTCAAACAGGCGATCGTCTCCATATAACTGGACAACGTTGCGGGTGCCATCGAGCACAGCAGTGCAGTGCTTGCATTGCGCGAAGTGAGCCTCCATCGCAACCCGTAACTCTGCATTGACCTCTCCATCGAGATAGTTGGAGATCTCCTTCCAGACATGTTCGCAGTTGACTACCATGGCTTGCTCCCTTTTTCGAAAGGCAACCGGCCGAACCAGGGGCTGCCCAGGCCCGGAGCGAGCATGTCTCGCAACATGAGACGAGCTCGCAGGAGCCGAGTTTTAACAGAGGCCTGCGAGATGCCGAGGGCCTCCGCCGTTTCTTCAATGGTCATGTGCTGCACGTCGCGCAGGACGAACACCTGGCGATACTTTTCAGCCAGGGCAGCGACGGCACCGGCCAGCTTGCTGCGAATTTCCTTGCGCTCCAGAGATTCGGAAGGAATCTCGCGCCAGTCGGCGAAATCGCGCGGAGTGTAAGAGCCGTCCTCTTCTTCGCGTTCTCCGATGGGCTCCATGATTTCGGCGTGCGCTTTGCGTTTTCGCATGAGAGCCTCGTTGACGGCGATCTGAATGAGCCACGTGCTGAAGCGAGCTTCCGCACGAAACTGCTGGATGTGGGTCAGGGCTTTCAGAAAGGCTTCCTGCGCTGCGTCTTCGGCTTCCGCCTCATTGCGCAAGATGGAAAGAGCGGCGGAGTAGACGCGGCGCTGGTAGGGCTTGATGAGGTCGTGGAAATATTCTTTTTGCCCGGCCTGGACCCGGCGCAGCAGATCCTGCTCGCGCAAGGTCGCGGGGTCGGTCGGCTTCACGCTGATAGTCGTTCCTTCGGGAGCACTGGCCATTGCATGTCCTCTACAAGACGGCTAGCGCGGCGGATATTCCGGGTCGACCTTCCACCCGGTGAGCATGGAAACGAAGTTATTCCAGCCGTGGAGAACGACCATAACGAGATGGCCAAGTATGAAAAAGAGAATTGTCCACATGGTGATGAAGTGCCAGACCCGCGCGAGATGAAAGCCTCCCATGAGCCAGGCGAGCCAGGAAAACTGCACGGGCTTCCAGACGGCGATGCCGGTGAGGACGGTCAACACGCCCAGTCCGATGGCAGAGGTGTAAGCCAGTTTCTGCAACGGGTTATAGGCCTCGGTCGCGGGCGGTTTGGGGCCGAAGAAAAAGTAGTGGCGCGCCATCGGCCACACTCCGCGCACGTCATGGCGCGAGAATAAAACCTGGCGATAGTTTCCGGAGGAGATCTGGTACGCGAGATAAACGACGCCGGTGGCAATGTAGATCCACATGAACGTCAGGTGCCACTGAAGAGCGCCCCCCAGCCAGCCACCGATGGCGAAGGCTTTCGGCCAGTGCAAAAGATCCTTCTGCGGAATTTTTGCGCCAAAACTGGGGAAGGCTCGGAAGATCTGGAAGCCGCTGCCGACCATCACGAACAGGGCGATCGCATTCAGCCAGTGGGTGAAGCGCACGACCCAGGGATGTTCGCAGACGGCCTGGAGAGATTCCTCGGTTTTTGGCGATTCGATTTCGATGACTTCCGCTGGCATGTTCAGACCTCAGAGTCCGTAGAACCACGAGTAGCCCTGGTCTTCCCAATAACCGACTTTCTCCAGAACGTGACCGACCTTCAGATCAGTGAGGTACTTGGCCTGCTTGTAACCGATCTTGGTGGGCACGTTGAGACGAAGCGGCGCGCCATGCTCTCGGGTCAGGGGCTGGTCGTACATTTCGTAGCACAGCAAGGTTTGCGGGTGCATGGCGGTGGCCATATCGAGCGACTCGTAGTAGTCGTCGGCGCACTGGACCGTGATGAAGCGCGCGGTAGGATCGGCGCCCACGAATTTGAGGAACTCTGAAAGCGGCGTCCCGCCGAAGCGGCCAATGACGTCCCATCCTTCCACACAGATGTGCCGCGTGTTTTGACGTTTCTTGGGGAGGGCCTGAATGTCGGAGAGTTTGTAATCCCCGGGCTTCTGCACGGCGCCACTGACGGTGAGACTCCAGTTTTCGAAGATCACGCCAGGATCGTCGACGTCGTAGCCGTTGATCGGAAATTTTTCGAAGGGCGTGAGTTCAGACGTCGCTGAAAGTCGTCGCCAGGTGGCCCGGCCGGAACAGTTTGCCGGATGCCCAGTCGCTGACGGCGAGACCTTCTTTGAGCAAAGGCTCGCGCAGTTTCGGAATCGCAAATGCGCCAAGCGCGACCAGCGGCGTGAGCTTCAGCAGCTCACGGCGATTCATTTTTTTGAATTTGCGCTCGTCCATTCAGCAAGCTCCTGACAGTGCGACGCGACACACTCGCTGTGGTGGGATTCGCCGCACAGGGGAAAGTTACAGCATTTGAGACAGTTTTTCACGCGGATGTCACGGTTCCTTGACGCTAAGGCGTTGAGAAAGCGACATCGCAACTCGTCACGAGATTCCGGGTTGATGCATCTAACGAAGTAAGCGCCGGCAGCCTCGGCCATGGGGACCAGAAGAGAATCCGAGACTGACGGCATGTTGGATCGGAGGATGGCTATGGCAAAGGTGATCGAGTTTTATATACCCGATCGTTTTCGCAAGAAGATGAAATGGGTGCCGCTCGAACAGCGCGGAAAAGTGCTCGCGTTTCGGGAACCCGTCAAGAAGACGGCCTGAACGCGCGGCGGCACAAAAACAACGCCCGGCTCACGAATGCGTGAGACCGGGCGTTGTAGCGTTGGGGGCGGGATATGATTCAGCGGCGAGGACCGACGGTTTCCGGCTTCTCGGCGCATAGACTTTTGGTACGCGGCTCGTACACGCAGAACGGTTCTTCGTCCATGAAATCGCCAGTGGCGGCATAAGCGCGCGCGCGGCATCCCATGCAAACGTTGCGGAACTCGCAGCAGCCGCACTTCCCTTTCAAGTTGTTGGTGTCGCGCAGTTCGTGGAAGACCTCTGAGTTATCCCAGATGTCGGAGAAAGTCTGCTTGCGGAGATCGCCCGCAATCACCGGCAAATATCCGCACGGGTAGACCTCGCCTTCATGCGAGATGAAACAAACGCCAGTACCCGCGAGGCAGCCCTTGGTCATGGCGTTCAGATCGGAGGGATTTCCTCCCGGATGTCCGACGGCGTGGCCGATGCCTTGCGGCTTAATGGCCATTCCGGTAGACCCCGGCATCGTCATGTCGGTTGGGCCAATGGAGGAGGGTTGGGAAGAGGGCTCGGGCGTGCCGGTGGATATGTTCGTCAGTTGCGCGGCCGCGCGCCGGTCAGCAGCGCGACGTTGCCGTGCCACTCGGAAATAATGCGGAGCGCAAGTGGCCTTGAGTTCGATTCCGCCGGTTAGCGATTGATCGTAGAACCAGTTCAGCATGCGCTCGTATTCTTCCGGCGCCACCATCTGTTCGGCTGCGATATCGACGCCACAACCCACGGGTACAAGCAGGAAGGTATGCAGAGCATCGGCGCCTAGCTTGCGCGCCAACTGGAGGACGGCAGGCAGCTGATGCGCGTTGTGACGCGCGATGGTCATATTGATCTGCACCGACATGCCGAGCGACTTCAAATTGCGAAGGCCATGGACCGCAGCGTCGAACGCTCCGGGAATTCCGCGGAAGGCATCATGGGTGGCAGCATCGGCGCCGTCCAGACTGATCGAAACGCGACGTACGCCAGAATCGACGATCATGCGCGCAACGTCTTTGGTCACGAGCGTGCCATTGGTAGCCAGAGCGACGCGAAGCCCTTTGTCGCTGGCGTATCGCGCAAGTTGGAAAATATCCGAACGGTACAGCGGCTCGCCTCCGCTGAGCACGAGAATCGGATTCGCGGCCGCGGCGATCTGGTCAATGATGCCGAGCGCGGCCTTGGTGGCAAGGTCGGTGGGAGAACTCAGTTCCGTGGCGGTGGCGCGGCAATGGATGCAGCGCAGGTTGCATCCCTTGGTAACTTCCCAGAAAACCAGACGTGCCTTGTTTTCGATGTGGTGTCCGTTGCCATTCGCCGCTTCCATCGACCCCTCCCATGTGGCGTTACCTGCTGCCACCCTCGCAGGTAACGATAGAAAACTATGAACATAGGGGCCGTGACTGCTGTCACGAGGAGTTGTGACGTACGTCACGCCCGCAAGTGACCGGCACGATTGGGGTTATTGCGTTCCCCCACTGGCATGGCAGTCGCTGCAGTTAACCTGCGTCATATCGCCAAGGTCGATGGGGTGTTGGAACGGCACGTTCTTCACCGCTGCCGTGCTGATCCCACCTTCCTGCTGGCTCAGAACGCTGTGGCAAGTCTGGCAATCCTTGGTGACTACCTTGCCATCGGCACTGACGTGCTGGCCGTCATGGCAGCGGAAGCATCCGTTGAAGTAGTAGTGGCCGATGTTATTGGGATGCGTCTGCCAGTTGACTTTCATCTCAGGAAAGATCGTATTGCGATAGATTTTTTGCAACTCGTCAACCGCGGCGCGCACCTCGAGCTGCTTGTCATGGGCGACCGCGGGATACTTGGTTTCGTAGAAGCTTTCAATCGACTTGGCAATGCCTTTCATGGCGGCATCGGTGGTGTCGTAGTTGGCGGTGAGAGCCGTCACCGCCTGCTGCTTCAGGAAAGGCAGAGAAACGTCCAGGCGCTTGGCGAGCAGGGAGTTGTCGACGGATAGGTCAGGGGGAACGTAGATGTGCGTCGGACGGTTATGGCAATCGACGCAATCCATGCGATGTTTTTCGGCCTTCGCGATCTGCTCCTTGGTTAGCGGAGAATCCTTCGCAAAGTAGTCGGTCTCGCGGCCTTGCAGGTCCTTTACGTGAATGTACGGGATGGTCTGGCGCCTTTCATCGGTGGCAACGTAGGTAATTTCGTTGGCGATGTTCATGTGCCAGTGAATGCCTTCCACGGCGCCGATGGCCGGGTCGCCGCCACCGACGTTGATCAGCATGCGCAGCTGTCGCGGCGTGTTCTTCTCGTCGCTGGCATAGTGGGTAAAGACTTTCAACTGCGCTCCGTAGAACTTTTTCGGCCAGTGGCACTGCTCGCAGGTCTGTGCGGCAGGCCGCAAATTGTGAACGGGCGTCGGGATGGGACGTGGATACGTTTTAAACGCAGTCGCAAAAACCTGGCGCGCGCCCGATAACTTGGACTTCACATACCAGGTGGCGCCTGCGCCGACATGGCAATCCACACAAGCAACGCGGGCGTGCGGCGACAACTGATAAGCGGTGTATTCAGGCGCCATGACCGTGTGGCAAAGCTGCCCGCAGAACTGGACGGAATCGGTAAACTCATACGCTTTGTAGCTCCCAACTACGCTGAGTCCGATGAAGGCGACGATGAAGGTAAGCACGAAAGTCAGCGCGCCGCGCTGGCTGGGATCGTTGAAATCCAGGCGCAGGTAGCGGATCTCACCTTCGGGTTGCAACCTCCGTTTACGGCGGTCATACCACGCCCCGAGCGGCACTAGGGCCAGTCCGGCAACCAGGAACGCGGGGGCAATCATGTAAGCCAGGATGCCGACGTAGGGGCTCGGGTGATCGGAAGTGAGATCGATAAAAAACAGGAAGAGGAAATTGCCGAAGGCGACGACCGCGAGCGCGAGTCCGATCAGAGAGATCGGGTTGCGCACCCACTGGCGCAGCCGGGCAAATCCGCTGGCCGGCACTGCATTTGCATCTGGCTTGTCATCGCTCATGCAACACCACCCGTTCTCTTCTAATTTGGACTCTCTGGTCCATATTCCGGATCAGACTTACGTGACCAGAAAGCCTGTGCACACTGCCTCCAGGATCACTTGCGCGTCTCCACTACTTCATCGACAGAGCTATCGCTGGGTTCCACGCCTGGGGCACCCTTGCGATCGAGTTGCGCTTCCGCGGCGACCTCGGTGCGGGCAGCCGCGAGCAGAACTTCGGAATCCAGACCGTGTTCCTCGCGATAGTGCTCGTACGACATCTTGCCGTCCCACCACGCCCAGTTCATGGGATAGACATCTGGATCGAAGAAGACCTGGTAGAAGTGCCACACCACGATCGCGAGTGTGGCCAGAATCGCTTCATACAAGTGAATGGCAGTGGCGATATCGAGCCACCAGCGAGCCAGCAGATGGCCTACGGACACCTTCGCCCAAAGCATGATGCCGGTGCCCGCCATGACGAACAGGCCCCAGACCAGAGCCCAGTACTCGGCTTTCTCCGCATAGTTGAAGCGGCGGAATTCAGGCTTCTCACGACGCAGTCCCAGATAGTACAGCATGGTGCCGATGGCGTCGGTGGCGTCTTTGGGTGTGGGTAGGAAATCGAGCAGCAAGCGGCGTCCGTCTTTGCGGAACGCGACATAGCACATGTGGTAGAGGCCGACCCCGATCAGCAGGACGCCGGCGATACGATGCGTGATTCCGCGAACTTTCTCGCTCATCCCTAACAGATTTGCGAACCAGGAGTCGGGGAACTTGAGCGCGAAGCCCGTGATCACCAGCGTGATGAAGCTGGTAAAGAGAATGACATGCTGCCAGCGCTGGTGGAGCGACATGCGCTCGACCAGCAAGTGTTCGTGCTTGCGCCGCAGCAGCGCCTTGCGTCTCCAGATGATCAGGTTGTGCAGCAGCATGGCGCCGATCACGGCGAAAATCATGCCGAGATAGAGCTTGCGGATCCAGCGTACCGCCACGCTCCCGGTATCAGCCGAAAGGGGGGCGTCGACGTGGACCTTGCTGAGCGCGAATTTTTCTGTCACGCCTGGATGGCACTGGCCGCAGGTTCTCACGAGATTGGCGTGGTTGATGGTGGAGCGCGCGTCGCTGGAAGGCAGGATGTTGTGCACGCCATGGCAACTCGCGCAGTTGGCCACAATCTGGGAGCCCAGTTTTGACGCTAGCCCATGATAGCTCGCCAGATAGGTCGTGGAACGCCGGCCTTCCACGCCGAATTCCTCGTTCAGGCGCACGCCCTCATGACAACGGGCGCAAGTAACGCTGGTGAGGTTCGCTGCGCTCACCGAGGAATTCGGATCCAGATGCGCCTTGATGGAATGGATTCCGTGGCAATCGGTGCACACCGGCGCCTGGCCGTTACCACGAGCGATCGCCTGGCCGTGAATGCTCTGCATGAATTCCTGCTCCACAGACTCGTGACACTTGGCGCAGGTGGCGGGCACATTGAAGCGAAAAATGGAGGAGTGTTCGTCGGTGGCAGCGAGAATTTCATGAGAGCCGTGACAGTCGGTACAGACCGCCGCCTTCTCCGAGCCTGCCGCCACGGCTTTTCCATGCACACTTTGCAGGTAGGAAGCAAACGGCTGGGAGCTATGCCCGCTTGCCTCCATGACATATTTTTGTCCGTGACAGGATCCACAAGTCGCCGGGATGTTCACGTGGCTGACACGCGACTTCGGATCACTTGCGGGTAACAGCTCATGCGGACTTCCGTGACAGGAAACGCAGGTGGCCGCTTGCACATCGCCGGACTGGATGGCCTTAGCGTGATAGCTGCGCTCATAAGCCGCCTGCTGATCGGCATGGCAGGTGGCGCAGGAAATCTTGGCCGGCGTGCTCTCGTGCGGAGAAGTCTTCACGTCGGTGTGGCAGTCGACGCAGGCCAACATGCCGCCGTGGATGGATGCCTTGAAAGCGTCGGGATTCACCGAGATGCTGACCGGCTTTCCGGCAACATCCTTGGTCATGGTGGGATCGCCGTGGCAGGCCAGACATTCCTCGTTGGTGGGCTTCGGGGGATCAACTTTCTTGCCGGCCGCTAAGGCAGCGCCCGTGAATACCAGACCTAGGAGTCCAAATTGCAGGACGCGCAGCGCTGTGCGTGTGCGCAAACCCATTTGAGCTGTCGGCATTCCGGCTGCCTCCTCCCCAATCGCCAAGCAATAGCAGGTCTATTGTTGGCGGGCGATGGGCGAAGGGGCAGTGAGTCGTCTCACCGGCGGAGGTGACGCACGTCACATGGAGGAGTTCGCGTCATTTGAGGCTGGGCACGCTTATTTGGCGTGATGGCAACCGCGGCAGAGTTCCTGCGAGGGCTTTACGAGCAGAGGCTTGGCTTGCGACGCGTGGTGGACGGAGTGGCAGGTCAAGCAGCTGAGATGAGCGTTGATGTGGGCCTGGCTGATTTCTGATTCGTGGCAGCGTCCGCAGCGAGCCAGAATCACTGCCGGCTGGACACCGCTGTAACGCTCGATAAGTTCGGTATCGCCAGCGCTCGCGTGTTCCGCCCCGGGGCCGTGGCAACCTTCGCAACCGCGCGTCGCCGGGTTCTTGCTTTTCAGGGTCTCCGCGTGGGCAGACTTGGCGAAGGATTTGTAAACCTCCTCATGACATCCCTGACAGACCTCGACCCCGGCGTACTTGGAATTCTGGTCGGGGGTAGTAGATGAGGTACCCTGCGCGAACGAGGGCCCGCAGAGGAATACGAAGCCCAACAACGGCAACAGGAAAAGGCGGGGGCAAACAGAGATATTCATAAGTCGTTGCGTGGGCGCTCCGGCTGGCCACTGGACGTAGCGACGAATCGTTCTCCTAGGCGCTCACGGCACGAGGCCGGCGAGTGCGTCCCAGCCCGACCGACCGCACCTTGTCGTAGGCGATATGCAAGTCCTGGCTCAGCAGGTCGACCACGTGCAAGCATGCTTCGCGATGCTCGCGCAAAAAATTCAGAAGTTCCTTGCGCTTCACCATGGCCACGTGGGCATCGTCCAAAAGTTCAGCGGTCACTTCATGATTGGTTCCGGACAAGGCGGCGCTGAGGCCTAGGACTTCGCCGGGAACCGCCACATGCAGCGTCAGACGCTGGCCTGATTCGGAACAGACCGTGAGCTTGGCGCGCCCTTCGCACAGAACGAATACTCCGCGAGCCGGCTGCCCCTCGCGGAACAATATCGTGTTCCGCGGACAAGCGATTTTGGATTTCACTTGATCGAGCGCGGCCAGCACACTGGTCGGCAGATCGCAAAAAACCCGGTCCGGACGCAAGGCGCATTCGAGGCAGTTTTGCTGTATCGCGCTCTCCATAAGTGGTTGATATCGCTTGGGCGCGAAAATCACAGTGATTGCAGTCACCCGTATGGGTGACCCTTCGCACAGGGGGAGTGGAGAAGCTGATCTAGTTGTTCGTGGCCATCGCTTTCAAGGCGACCTTATTGCGAATGATGAGCGTGGATCCCTTGGCTTGAACGATCTGACGTTTCTTGAGGTCGGCGAACAAACGCGTCACGGTTTCGCGCGATGTGCCGATCATCTGCGCGATCTCTTCGTGGGTCAGAGCGAGTTTCAGGCGAGGCTCCTGCTTGGCAGCTTCGCCATTTTTGGAACTCCACTCGATCAGAAGCTTGGCCAGTTTTTCAGAAGCGGAATGGGACAAGCCCAGCGAACGAACTTCGTGGCAGGCGTTGTTGTATTTTTCGCTGAGCTGCTCCGCAACTTTGAAGCACGCATCGGAGTTGTCTTTCAGGAAGCGTAGGAAGTCTTCGCGCTTCACGAAATTCACCTGGCAAGGATCGATCGTTTCGGCGGTCAATTCGTAAGGCTTGCCTGAAACGGTGGCGCTCAGGCCGAGAACTTCGCCCGGCTCCGCGATTTTCAGGATGAGGGTCTTGCCATCAGTGGCGCAGATCGAAAGCTTTACGCGTCCCTTGCACAGGACGAAAATTCCGCGGGGAGCCTGGCCTTCGACGAACAGCACCGCGCCCTTGGGATAGGCAGTCGCGTACTTGATGGCCTCGAAGGACTGGAGGGACGCTGTGGGCAGGTCGCAGAAGATACGGTCGGACCGCATTTTGCAGGTCAGGCAGCTTTCAATGATGTCGAGCCCGTAAGGTGAGAGCACAAGTCCTCCATGTAAAGCGCCGAGAAATCCGGGAATAAGAGCGTTCCGCGCCGTGGCCTTGGCCCACTACCAGACCAATGTGACCAGCGTCACGACATCAGTGTCCGTCCGACCCTAACCGGGTGCGGTGACATTTGGCACCAGTAGCTGTGACGCAGCTCACAAAGCGCCGGAACCACGCTTTTTGGGGATCGCCGCGAATTCCGGGCCTACTTAGTTTTTGTGGCATTGCGCGCGATTTCAGGGCATACTATCCGGCGAAGCCCTTCCCCAGCGCGCCAGGAAGGTGGCTGCCTGCATGTTAGAGGAACTCGAACAACAGGAAACGATCCAGGAGCAGTTGGTTGCCCCCAGGCTGGAAATTGCCCCTCCGGCCCCAGTACTGGTCGAGAACGACCAGCGCCAGCGGCGACGCATGGTGATTGCCCTGGTCATGCTTTTGGTGGCCTTGGGCCTGGTGCTTATCAAAGACCGGGACTTCTGGTTCCCTGCCCCGGAAGCTGCTGATTCAGAAGTAATTGACGACTCTAGCCCCACCGCGGCCGAAGGAACAGGCCAGGCAACCACACCCGCAGTACCGACGCCGGCGACCGCACTCCCTGCAGCCAGGAAAAGGCACGCCGCGCCAACTCCAGCTAGCAGAGCGCCGGAGCCGGCGCCGCCAACGGCACCTGCCGTCACTGCATCGCGTGCGGTGCTGCCTCCATTGCGGGTCGAAGTAGTGGCTGGGGACCAGCATCAACTGGTGCGGCCGGGAAGCCCGTCAGTCAAGGTCGAACTCCAAAACGGCGCCCCGGGACAAATCGCTTCGCAAGCTCCGCATGCCCCGATCCCGGTGCCGGACTCTGCGCCGGTGACCACGACCGGCGAAAGCGTTCAGATGTCGACCGACACTCGCCAGGCGCTGACCCGTCCCGTGCGCCCGGCGTACCCGCTGTTGGCGCGCCAGATGAAGGTTCAGGGCGCGGTCATCCTGCTGGTGGATATCGACAAGGATGGAAGTATTCAGGCGCTGCAGATTCTGAGTGGACCCGCGATTCTTGCCGATGCGGCACGTGAAGCGGTGAAGCAGTGGCGATTCAAACCGTACTTGCAGAATGGCGTGCCCATCGAAACGCAGGCCAAGGTTACGGTTGATTTCACCATCCGCGCGAACTGAAGCAATCCCAAAGAAAGAACGAAGCGGCGCTCTATGCGCCGCTTTCTTATTGACGCACAGAAGGTGCCAGAAAATCCGCAGAAATAACGAGCGCCCGGACCCTTTCGAGTCACAGGCGCCCGGGCAGCCCTCCCCCAGAACTGCTCGCCGAAAAAAATAAATCGAAGGTGGGCGCCTGCAAATAGCACTTCCGTGCCACTCTATCCCCCACCAAGGTGCTACGCCCAATGCCTTGCGGGGCGCGGGTTCCAGCGAATTAGATTAGATTTCCACCGTTTGCACAGACCGGTGCCTTTGGGAGACTGCCGACAACCGAGCAAATCGACCTTCGGGTCGACTAGCAAGCCACAGGAGCCGAAGTTTGGCCCTGCTGAATCAACCTCTGCAGCCTGGCTTTGAGATCGGAGACGTGGGCGGCAACGGCTGGGGAAAAACCGTCACCCGGAGAATATTCCTGCCCCTGAATCGACAGCAGCCAGGCACGAGGGCACGCCCCAAATAATTCAGAACTGAGCGCCAACAGGGCTCCCGGGGTAAGGTGGTGAGTGAAGGAAAGTGGTGTCGACTCAGATCGGACTTCCCGGCAGCAGATCACTCCTGGAGTGCCTCCCTGTTCGCAATCAACAAAAATCACCGTATCGGCCCGACTCACTGCAGGCGCCAGTTCTGGTGTGAGCTGGTGACAAGGCAAAACCTCGACGTCGGGCGAGCGGTTCGTGCGAAACAGTTCGACCGCAATCTGCCAGCCGAGGCCATCGTCGGACCGCATCGGATTGCCGTAGCCAACCACGAGAATGCGGGCCATGTTCTCTCCTTTACACGGGCTTGCGAGCCTGGTCGAGCAGTTCGCCTGCGGAGTTGTACAACTCGGCTACCAGCGGCATCTCGCCGAAGGCGTGAGTTGAGCAGCTGAGGCAGGGATCGTAGGCGCGGATCAGCGCTTCGACGCGGTTAAGCATGCCCGGCGTGAGCTTCTCGCCGCGCACGAAATGCTTAGCAACCTGCAGGATTCCACGATTCATCGCCATATTGTTATGCCCGGTGGCAATGATCATGTTCGCCCAACGGACCAGTCCCTGCTCGTCGATTTTGTAGTGGTGCATCAGCGTGCCGCGCGGCGCTTCGCAGCAGCCCACACCTTCTTCGCAGTTCGGACCAGCCACCGCGCGCACGTGCTTGGAGAGAATCTCGGGATCGGTGAGCAACTGCTCCATGCGCTCGACGCAATAAAGGATTTCAATGAGCCGGGCATGATGATAGTGAAAACTGCTGAGCACGGCGGTGCGCTGCAGTTCGTGGAATTCGGCGAGTTCCTGGTCGGCGCGTGGCGTGCCGCAGCGGTCGGCGACATTCATGCGAGCCAGCGGACCGACGCGGTAGATGCCGTCGGGGTAACCCTTGGGCATGTAGTAGGGCGACTTCAAGTACGTCCACGATTCGTTCTTCTCGCCGATGTATTCCTGGTACTCGGCCGGATCGAGTCCGTTGGCAATCACGTCACCTGCGGAATTCACAATGCGAATGCCGCCATCGTAGAAGGTCAGACCGCCGTCCTTCTTCACGATGCCCATGAACAACGTGGGGAAATTGCCGAAACTGGCGATTTCTTCCCGGAAGCCCTCGGTAATGCCCTTGAACCACTCGAGCGTGCGCTCGGCGATGGCGAGAGCTTCGGGAATGGTGGAAAGGATGGCATCGCGGTTCAATGCAGTAAGAGGCTCGCTCACTCCACCAGGCACAACCCATGCCGGATGAATTCGCTTGCCGCCCAGACGCTCGATGATCTGCTGCCCGAACTGGCGCAGACGTATTCCATCGCGCGCAACTTCGGGCTTCTTCTCATACACCCCGAAGATGTTGGAGCGAGCGGGATCCGCGTCCATGCCCAGCAACAGGTCGGGCGAGGAGAGATAAAAGAAGCTCAAGGCGTGCGACTGCACGACCTGGGCGAGCCCGAAGATGCGGCGCAGTTTATCGGCGGTGGGAGGGATGCGGACCGCCAGCAACGCGTCGCATGCCTTGGCGGATGCCATCAGGTGGCTGACCGGGCAGATGCCGCAGATGCGTGCCATCAAAGCAGGCATCTCGGAAAAAGGCCGGCCTTCGCAGAACTTTTCGAAGCCGCGGAACTGGGTCACGTGAAAGCGGGCATCTTCGACGCGGCCATGATCGTCGAGATGGAGAGTAATCTTGGCGTGCCCTTCGATGCGGGTCACCGGGTCGATCAGAATCGTCTTGTGGGCAGCATCTGGCACGTGACTACGCTCCAAAGCGCGTTTTCGCGCTCAATTCCGGGAAACGTCCTTCCAGGAGTTCGCTGAGGAAATAGAAGATGACGTCGGCACGCGGAGGACAACCGGGCACGAACAGATCGACCGTCACAACTTCGTGCACGGGAACGGCGCGCGGCAAGAGCGGTGGTACGACCTGGTCGGGCACGCCCGCATCCAGAGTAGTGTTCTCGCGATACGCCCGGTCGTAGATGGCTTTCACTCCGAAAGGATTGCGCATGGAGGGAACGTTCGCAGTTACGGCGCAATCGCCAAGAGAGACAAGGGTTTTCGTACGCTGGCGGATGTGGCGAATTTTATGAAGATCCTCTTCGCTACTGACCGCACCTTCGACCAGTGTGATGTCGACGTCGTCTGGGAAGATTTTGGCGTCCACCAGCGGGCTATAGACCAGATCAATTTTCTCGGCGAGGGAAATCAGGGCGTCATCCATGTCAAGAAACGACATGTGGCATCCCGAACAACCGTCGAGCCAAACCGTTGCCAGGCGGATCTTGCTCACTCGCGCTCCTCCCGCATGAGAGTCAGGTAGGGCAAGAACTGGCGGCGCTTCAGCATCTCAGCGACCGACCTGCCCTTCTCGAATAAAGCACCAGTGGGGCAAACGTGCACGCACTTCCCACAACCAGTGCAGGTTTCTGACGAGCCCCAAGGCTGGTTGAGATCGGTGATGACCTTGGCGTCAATGCCGCGACCCATCACGTCCCAGGTATGTGCGCCTTCGATCTCCTCGCAAACACGCACGCAGCGGGTACACAGGATGCAACGGTTGTGGTCGACGATGAAGCGGTCATGCGAGCCATCCACCTGCACCTTGGGATAGCGATAGGGAAAGTGCACATGCGTGATCTGCAAGCGCTGCGCCAGGGTCTGCAGTTCGCAATGTCCATTGGAGACGCACACCGAGCAGATGTGGTTGCGCTCCGTGAAGAGAAGCTCCAGGATCGAGCGTCGATAGCGGTCCAGGCGCTCCGAGGTGGTCGTGACTTCCATGCCCTCTTCGACGCGGGTCACGCACGCCGGGAGAAGTTTGTTGGCCCCCTTGATTTCGACCAGGCAGAGGCGGCAGGCGCCTACGGTCGAGAGGCCGCGCAGGTCGCACAGGGTGGGAATGAAGATCTTGTTCTGGCGGGCTACGGCCAGAATCGTTTCGTCCTGGCGGGCGCTGAAGTCCTTGCCGTCAATTTTCAGCGTCTTGATGTTCGTGCCCGAGTTCATGACGCTTCCTTCCCTTCGTGTCCGCAAACTCCTGCGGGACAGGTTTTCTGTTCCACGTGGGCCTTGTACTCATCGGCGAAGTAGCGCAACGTGCTCACCACCGGATTGGGAGCGGACTGGCCGAGCCCGCATAGGCTGGTGTTCCGCAGCAGGTCGCAGAGTTCCTCGAGCAGCGTGACTTCCTGCGTAGTCGCCGTCCACCCGGTAATGCGGGCGAGAAGTTCGTTCATCTGGTAGGTGCCAACGCGGCAGGGTACGCACTTGCCACAGGACTCGGTCATGCAGAAGTCCATAAAGTACTTGGCGACGTCGACCATGCAGGAAGACTCGTCCATCACAATCATGCCGCCGGAGCCCATGATCGACCCCGCCTTGGCGAGAGATTCGTAATCGACCGGCATGTCGAGAAACTGGGAGGGCAAGCATCCGCCCGACGGACCGCCAGTCTGCACCGCCTTGAAGGCACGACCGTTTGGAATGCCGCCACCGATGTCGAACACGATCTCACGCAGTGTGATGCCCATCGGCACTTCGACCAGGCCGGTATTCAGCACGCTGCCCGCGAGAGCGAAAACCTTGGTGCCTTTGCTCTTCTCGGTTCCGATCTGCGAGTACCACTCGCCTCCGCTGCGAATGATGGGAGCAATGTTGGCATATGTCTCGACGTTGTTGATGAGGGTAGGACAGCCAAAGAGCCCTTCTTGTGCTGGATAAGGGGGACGCGGGCGAGGCGTGCCGCGGCGGCCTTCCACCGAAGCGATGAGGGCCGTCTCTTCTCCACAAACAAAGGCACCGGCGCCAAGGCGTAGATCGATGCGGAAGCTGAAGCGCGTCCCGCAGATGTTGGAGCCGAGCAAGCCAATGCGTTCGGCCTGGCGGATGGCGGTGCGCAGACGCTTGATGGCGAGAGGATATTCGGCGCGCACGTAGATGTACCCTTCGGAAGCGCCCACGGCATAAGCGGCGATCAACATGCCTTCCAGCACGCGATGCGGGTCGCTTTCGAGGACGCTACGATCCATGAAGGCCCCAGGATCGCCTTCGTCGGCATTGCAGATGACGTACTTCTGCTGCCCGGCGGCCTTCGCGACGGTGCTCCACTTCAGACCTGTGGGATAGCCGGCTCCGCCTCGTCCCCGCAGGCCGCTCTTGACGACTTCCTGGACGACATCGGAGGGCGCCATCTCCGTCAGTACGTTCATCAACGCGCCGTAACCGGATGCGCCCACGTACTCTTCCACTCGTTCGGGATCGACGACGCCGGAGTTCTCAAGGACGATCTTCTTCTGGCGCTGAAAAAAAGGAACGTCGGTGCGGCAGATGAGGCGATCGACTGGGGAAGCCTCCAGCGAGTCCAGAATTTCTCCGGCGTCGGCAGGAGCGACGTGCTGATACAGCGTCCCGGCTTCGGTCGAGACCAGCGGCCCTTCGGCGCACAATCCCATGCAGCCGACGCCCTTCGACTTGCACTTCTTTTCCCAACCGCGGCTCGCAATTTCTTTATCGATGGCTTCCTTGACGGACGAGCTTTGGCAGGAGATACAGCCAGCGGCCACGCACACGTTGATACGGTGAGGCACATCCCCTTGCGCAGCGCGTTCTTCCTCGGCAATTTGCTCGAGTTCTTCAGGAGTCATGGCGGGTCCATTTCTTCACGCGGTCGCGCAGATCCGCGGGCGAGACTTTGCCCGCCACTTCGTGGTCGTAGACAACGGCAGGCGCAAGTCCGCAGGAACCGAGACAGCGGGCCGTGAGCAGGGAAACCTTGCCGTCGGCGGTGGTTTCTCCGGGCTTGATTTCGAGATGGCGCTGCATCGCCGAAAGCAGTTGTGGGGCACCCTTGATGTAACAAGCGGTCCCCATGCACACTACGCAGGTATGCTCGCCGGCAGGCTTTAACGTGAAAAACTGATAGAAAGTCGCCACGCCGAAGGCCCGGCTGAACGGCACACGCAGGGAAATCGCGACATAGCGCAAGGCACCTTCGTCAAGGAAGCCGAAAGTTTCCTGAACCGTATGCAGGGCTTCGATCAGACCGTGCGAGTGGTGCCCGAGGCGGCGCATGGTGGCATCCACCAAACGCCACCGCTTGTCGGGACTGGGCGGCGTCGGCTTCGAAAAATCCGTGATCATCCGTGGCTCCGTAGGAACGGTGGTTGTCACGCGCCGCACAGCAACTGCGGCATTGCCTGACTGAACAGTTCAGACTAGGTCGTGGAAAAAAATTGGTATGTGACGGTGGTCACGCAGGGATGACACAAAAGGACACCGGGGTGTGGTTGCGGAGAATCCTGGTCACGCGACTTTTACTACACCTTTAATTGATGAGCGGCGATTATCGCCTGGCCGAGGCTGAGCCCACCGTCCCCGGCAGGCACCTGGCTCTGAACGAAGACCTCGAATCCGGACTCGGAGAGTCGTTTTTGCAAACCCGTCAGCAGGTAGGCGTTGTGAAATGTTCCGCCACTCAGACACACGCGCCCGAGCGAGGACTCCCTGCGGAGTGACTCCGCGAGGCTCGTGAAGACTGCGATCAATGTGTTGTGAAATCTCCGGCTGATGGTTGCGACTGGAAGTTCGCTGTCAAGGTCGGCCAATATCTGTTCGAAGAGACGACGGGTGTGCATAACGCGGATCCCATTTTGGACCACAAGGTCGATTGGATAGGCTGTGTCATCGCCGTCCTGCGCGATCGTCATCTCGAGCTCGATGGCGGCCTGCGCTTCGTAGTTCACGCGGGAGCGAATTCCGACCAGAGCGGCAACGGCGTCGAAAAGACGCCCGCAGCTTGACGTCTTCGGAGAATTTAGATCCTGTTCGATCATCCGCACGACCAATTCGATCTGTGACGGTTCCACAGCTGCGCCGCATGGGAGTTTTAGCTTCGCAAATTCACGCCCGAAGTGCTGATGGAGATACGCTACCGCCATTCGCCAAGGTTCGCGAATGGCCCGATCCCCGCCGGGCATGGGGACGTAATCGAAGTGCGCGCCGCGGCGGAAGCCTTCATATCCCGCAATCAGCACTTCCCCGCCCCAGATGTGGCCGTCGGTGCCATAGCCAGTTCCATCGAGCGCGATACCGATGACCTCACCTTCGAGATGATTTTCCGCCATGCAGCTGGCGACGTGCGCGTGATGATGCTGCACACCGACGAGCCGAACGCCCTTCCGGGAACGAGCCCACTTGGTCGAGAAGTATCCAGGGTGGAGATCGTAGGCGATAACCTCTGGCTTGATTTCGAGGATTCGCTGCAGATGCTCCACCGCCTCTTCGAAGAATCGGTAGCTCTCGAGGTTTTCAAGATCGCCAATGTGCTGGCTGAGGAAAGCATGCTTGCCCTTGGTCAGGCAGATGGTGTTCTTGAGTTCTCCGCCCACGGCAAGAATCGAGGGAAGTTCCTTCTTCAGGAAAACCGGCACCGGAACAAATCCGCGCGAGCGCCGAAGTTGTCGGGATTTACCGCCGGTGATGCGCACCACAGAATCGTCGCACCGCAGCAGAATGGGCCGGTCGTGGACGAGGAAGCAGTCTGCCAACGCCTGCAAGCGGTCGACAGCCTCACGATTGTTAATGGCAATCGGCTCCTCGCTAAGATTGCCGCTGGTCATCACTAGCGCCCGGAAGCCGCCTTCAGCGAAAAGCAGATGATGCAGAGGTGTGTAGGGCAGAAAGACGCCCAGTTCACGATTGCGTGGCGCCACATTCTCGGCGATCTCGCAGGAGGGTCGCTTCGGCAGCAGCACAATCGGACGCTGAGTGGAACGGAGCGCTTCGGCTGCCGCCGCAGTCACTTCACAATATTCGCCAACTGCTTCCAGGGAGGGCACCATGATAGCCAACGGTTTTTCGACACGCCGCTTGCGTTCGCGCAGCAGCGCAACTGCGGCGGAGTTGGTCGCGTCCACCGCCAGGTGGAAGCCCCCAAGACCCTTGATGGCAACGACCAATCCGGCCGCCAGGCCCGCGGCTGCTTCGGCAATCGGATCCTTGGAGAATGTGTTGCGTCCCTGGCGATCCCAAAGTTCGACGTGCGGGCCACAATCCCAGCAGGCATTAGGTTGTGCGTGAAAACGGCGATTCAGAGGGTCGTCGTACTCAGCCTGGCACGCAGGACACATGCGGAACTGCGCCATGGACGTGTAGGGCCTGTCATACGGAATGTCGCGCACGATGGTGAAGCGGGGTCCGCAATTTGTGCAGTTGATGAACGGATAACGATGGCGGCGGTCTTTGGGGTTGAGTAGTTCATGCAGGCAATCGTCGCAGATGGCCACATCGGGAGATATCAGCGTGCGCACTGGTTCTCCTCGTTTGCTTGGCACGATGCGGAAGTCGCGGTCCCCATTGCAGGTAAGTTCAACGACTCGCACTTCTGTAATTTGCGATAGAGGCGGAGCCTCTTGGGGGAGACGCTGGACGAACTCCTCGACGGCCTCTAGCGGGCCCTGCACTTCGATGATCACTCCGGAGGAGTTGTTCGAGACATTCCCGCTAAGGTGCTGTTCGATCGCCAGGCGATAGATATAGGGCCGGAAGCCTACGCCCTGCACGATGCCGGCAACTTCGATCTGGCGCCTGACTTCCACGATGCACCTATGCCACCGGCTGAACTTTCGGTTCGAACTGTGCGGCGCGTTTTTGCTCAATCCAGCGAATCCAGGCTGCCATGCCGATACGAGTCAGGCAGGAAATTCGAAGTACCTCCATGCCAGGGTGCACGCGGCGCGCGTTCTGCTCGGCGAGTTCCGCGTCGAAGGGCACATGCGGAAGCAGATCCGTTTTGCTGAGCAGCAGGAGTTCAGACTTGAAAAAGATCGAGGGATACTTGAGCGGCTTGTCCTCGCCTTCGGTGACGCTGAGAATCACAATCTTCGCGGCTTCGCCGAGGTCATAAGACGACGGACAGACCAGGTTGCCCACATTCTCGACGAACAGAATATCCAGCTTCGAGAGATCCCAGTCTTCGAGATGCTTCTCGATCATGCGGGCGTCAAGATGACAGGTGCCTCCGGTGGTGATCTGCTTCACCGGAAATCCGAAACGCTTCAGGCGGTTGGCATCGTTCTCGGTCTGGATGTCTCCGGTGAGCACCGCCACGCGCGCATCACGCGGCAGGATCTCAAGCGTGCGCTCGAGAAGCGTGGTTTTCCCGGACCCCGGGGAACTGATCAAATTCACGCACAGCACGCCATTCTGCTGAAAGCGTTCGCGCAGAGATGCGGCCACGCGATCGTTCTCGCTAAGAACTTTTTTCTGCAAGGGCACTTGGCTCATTTTCTTCTACCTCCAGGTACGCCAGGTCCAACTCGTCTCCGCTGACGAATTTTGTCTGCGTGCTGCTGCATTTCGGGCAGGCAAATTCGTAGTCGTGGACCTCGAATGTCTCGCTGCATGAATCGCATCGGTGTCGGCGAGGACAGACTTCAATTTGCAGCTGCAAGCCTTCAAGATCGGTGTCACGCGAAAGGGCGTCGAAGCAGAAACTCAGAGAGTCAGCATCAATAGCCGCCAGTTCGCCGATGCGCACGCCAACCTTCGAAACTCGCGATCCCGGGTGGCGGTGAACCTCCGTGGCCACCGCTTCCAGGATCGAGTTGGCGATGCCCATCTCGTGCATTTCAGCAAATCCTCGGGAGTTGATCTCCGGAAAGCATGTCGACGATGCGGTGCGTGCCGAGCGCGGTGCGCATCGTCACCAGTCCGGGGTGCCCCTCGCAGACTTTGCCGATCATGCAGGCTTCGCGGCCTAGAGGATGGCTACGCATCGCGGTGAGCAATTCGTCCGCTCTCTCAGGGGCGACGATTGCGATCAGCTTCCCTTCGTTCGCCACGTAAAGCGGATCGAGGCCCAGCATCTCGCACGCGCCGCGGACTTCTTCGCGAATCGGGATTCGATCCTCGATGAGTTCAACGCCAACTTTGGATGATGCTGCTATCTCATTGAGAGAGCTGGACATCCCGCCGCGCGTCGGATCGCGCATGCAGCGGATTTCTCCCGACACGGCAAGCATGTCTGACACAAGACCATGTAACGCAGCGCTATCGCTTGAGATACACGATTCAAATTCGAGTCCGGCTCGTTGTGCGAGGATCGCGATGCCGTGGTCTCCAATGGGGCCACTCAACAAAACAACATCCCCCGGGCGCGCTCGGTTAGCAGACAGGTTTACGCCCTCCGGAACCACGCCGATGCCGGTGGTATTGATGAACAACTGATCCCCACTTCCCTTCTCAACCACCTTGGTGTCGCCGGTGACGATGGACACGCCAGCGGCCGCGGCCGCATCGCGCATCGAGAACACCACTCTCCGCAAGACATCGATGGAGAGACCTTCCTCGAGAATGAAGGCAGTACTGAGGAAGAGGGGCCTGGCGCCTCCCATCGCTAGATCGTTGATCGTGCCATGCACGGCGAGCGAACCGATGTCGCCGCCCGGGAAGAACAACGGTTTCACCACGAAAGAATCGGTGGTGAAGGCGAGGCGCGACCCATTGATGGTCACGATGGCCTGGTCATCGAGGCGGTCAAGAACCGGATTGTGGAAGGCAGCGAGAAAAACATCGCGGATCAAATCTCCGCTCAGCGTGCCGCCGCTACCGTGACCGAGCAGCACGGTATCTTTCACAGGCAGGGGGGAGGGACAAGCCAGGGTTGCGATCGACTTGATGGCTTCGGCCATTGCTTGTTCCTTCCTCGCTACACCGCGGGTGCGTGCCGGCGATAACGGTAGTACGCAGCGCACGCCCCTTCCGACGACACCATGGGAGCGCCCAAGGGATTGTCAGGCGTACAGCGAAATCCAAATACCGGACAATCCGTTGGCTTGCTCAGTCCTTGCAGCACGCGCGCGCTGATGCACTCCGCAGGCTCGTCGGGCGTAATCAGTTGGAGGTCGAAAACAAGATTCGCGTCGAACGCGGCATACTCTTCGCGCAAGCGCAGACCGCTCTGCGGAATGTTTCCGATGCCGCGCCACTTCTGATCTGCAACTTCGAAGACCTCGCCCACCACTTTCCGGGCAAGCTCGTTCCCTTCGTAGCTGACGGAGCGCACATACTGGTTCTCAAGCACGGCAGTACCGGACTCCAGTTGCTTGACGAGCATCAGCACCGCCTGCAGGATGTCGACTGGCTCAAATCCTCCCACGACGATCGGTACCTGAAATTCGCGCACTAAGCTCTCGTACTCGCTGCAACCCATCACTGTGCACACGTGCCCGGGCGCAATAAATCCCTGCACACGATTCTCGGGAGACGCGAGCAAAGCACGAATAGCAGGTGGGACAAGCACGTGCGATACCAGCAGCGAAAGATTGCGCAGCCCTTGGCGCTTTGCCATCCAAGCCGCCATCGCATTTGCAGGCGCTGTAGTCTCGAAGCCAATCGCGAGGAAAACAACTTGGCGTTCCGGCTCCCGCGCGGCAATCTTCACAGCCTCGGCCGGCGAATAAGCAATGCGAACATCGGCTCCATGTGCTTTCGCGCGCAGCAGATCGGACGACGAGCCCGGAACACGCAGCATGTCGCCATAAGAGACCAGCGTTACATCAGGGCGCATGGCTAGGGCAATGGCCCGGTCGATCGTTTCGAGAGGCGTGACGCAGACCGGACACCCGGGACCGTGCACCAGTTCAAGCCCCTTGGGCAGCAGGTCGTCGATGCCATAACGCATGATGGTGTGGGTCTGGCCGCCGCAGATCTCCATCAGCACCCACGGGCGGGTGCAGCAGTCAGCAATCTGGCCCGCGAGCGCACGCGCGATCCGTCCGTCACGGTATTCGTCGAGGTATTTCATGGCGCCCTGATCGTTGGGCTGCGAAGACTTTAGCCCGGGGTGAACATGGCATCGGTGACGTAAATCACACGCTCAAGTGACGCACGTCAAACAGGAGGGGACAGACCGGTGCTGGCGCGGGTTTCGATGGGCCTGAGCTTCAGGAAAGCAGCGGAGCGACGTCGGCCGGTCCCAATTCCTCATCCACGGCGCCCAGTTGCTCGAGAATCTCGTAGGTGCGCTGCGCCTCCTCGGCGTCAATACGGCTGATGGCGAAGCCAACGTGGACCATGACGTAGTCGCCAGCCTCAGCCTCGGGCACGAATCCCAAGGCGACTTGGCGCGTAATCGCGCCGAACTGGACCTGTCCGACGTCAACGCCGCAGATGTTTTCCTTGGTGAGGATCTTGCCCGGGATCGCTAGACACATAAAGCGTTCCTTTAAGCCGTGACTGGTTCGGATAACTCGATCAGCCAACGGTCGATGATCTGTTGCGCCTGGTCAATGGCAGTCCGCAATTCCTGCCGCGGTTCTTTTGCGGGGATGCCGCTACCAACGGTATCCGCGCGTTCCAGGCCGACGATGTAGAAATGCTCAGGTAGTTCCCCAAGAAAGGCGGCCGTCGATAGCAACTCGTGGGCGTCACCGGGGTGGGTCGCGGCGGAGTTCCCATTGGCATAACGCAGGACTTCAGTGCCTTCCAGGACTTCAACGGCCCCAGGTGCCTGTCCGCCGGAAATTGCGTCCAGGACCACAATGGTTTGCCGCCCGGTGAACAGATGCAGGAGTTCCAGGCCGTCCGCCCCGCCATCCACAAACTGCACGAACCCGCCCGCATAGGGATAGCGCTGTTCTAGCTCGGAGAGCACCGCAGGACCGAAACCTTCACCGCCACGCCCTGACTGTCCGAGCGACAGCACCAGAATGGGCGCCGTATAACTACCTGTGAGAGCTTCCCTGGCCATCGTCAATCCTCCGAGGACACACCGGGATTATTGGTTGGAAAGGAAGGCGCCGCAGTGACGGCCATCACAGGTGTACAAAGAGTGGTTTTAGGCCGGCTGAGCTTCGGTCCACCATGCACGCACGCCTGCATTCGACTTTTTTTGCACCGACACGCCGAGCCGCTTTAGTTCGTCCAGAACTGCCTGGACGGCGGGTCCGACTGACATCTGCACGGGGTCGCTGAGAACGCAGCCCGCATCATAGTTCTCTGCAGTGATTCCAATCAGGAGAATCTCCGCGGGCGATTCGCCGTAGAAAATCTCCGCCGCAGTCAGAGACGACGTGATGGCCGGAGAATGCGTGTCCATGCGAATGGCGGACCGGCAGCGGGCAAGATCGTCTTTGCGATAAAACGTGATCGTGCCGGGAATCTTTCCGTTGTCGACGGAATCGATGACGATGAGCGCATCGAGCCCTGCGATGTGATCAATGAAGTCGAGCGCCGGCGTGCCGAGATCTTCCAGCGTGACTCCAGGATCGAAGCTGCAGGAATTCTCAAGCTGATGGAGCACATAGGGTCCTACTCCATCATCCCCGAGCAGGACGTTGCCAATTCCGGCGATCAGTATGCGTTTCATAAGACCTTCACTTCGGCAATATGCTTGCCCTCAGGATCGAAGGTGTGGCAAGCGCATGCCATGCAGGGATCGAACGAGTGAATCGTACGCAGGACTTCCAGCGGCCGCTCGGGATCAGCGATGGGGCTGTGCAACAAGGATGCCTCGTAAGGTCCCGAAGCTCCATTGTTGTCGCGCGGGCTCGCGTTCCAGGTAGAAGGGACCACGGCTTGGTAGTTCTTGATCTTCTGGTCTTTGATCACGACCCAGTGCGACAGGGTTCCGCGCGGCGCCTCGTGCGTGCCGACGCCCTCCACTTCACTCGAACCGAAAACCGGCGCGTTGTGCACCGTGTAGTCGCCCTTGGCGATGTTGTTCACGAGCAATTGCCAGTGCTTATCAGCCAGTTCCGAAAGCATCCCGGCGCGAATGGCGCGCGCAGCATGGCGTCCGAGCGTGGAGTGCAGCATGTCGGGAGTGGCATGCACGCCGGCAATCGCCGAGACCTTGTTCAGCGCGAGCTCAGCATACTTCTTGGTCAGTGGATGGCCTTGCGCGTAGCCGACCAGGACCTGGGAAAGCGGTCCCACCTGCATCGGGTGTCCCTGAAAGCGCGGCGACTTCACCCAAGAGTATTTCTTCTCACCGTTCCAGCCAGTGAACTCGGGCTCGGTTTCCCCGCTCCACGGATGCAGAGGCTTGGTTCCCTGGTAGTAGGAGTGCGTCACATCCTCGGTAACGGCCTGGCGAAATTCGGGATCAGCAGCGGTCTTGAAGGGATGCGTGCCGGCGACGTTCCCGTTCATGATGTAGCCGCCGGGAAGATCGTAAGCCGATCCACGGCTATCGAGCGGCAGGTCGGGTACGGCCAGGTAGTTCTTCACGCCGCTACCGATCTTGAACCACTCGGGATACATTGCAGCAACGGCGCAGACATCAACCAGGTAAACCTCCTGCACAAACTGGTTGACCTCCGCCAGCAGGGTGCGAATCATCTCGAGCTTGTCCATGCCGAGGGCTGATTGGCTATCGAGATCGATAGCATTTGTAACTCCACCGACCGTAAGAGTCTGCACGTGCGGCGTCTTCGAGCCCAGGATGCCGACGACCTGCAAGGCCTTGCGCTGATACTCCAGAGCTTGCAGATAGTGCGAGAACGCCAGCAGATTGACCTCGGGCGAGAGCCGCATCGCCGGATGTCCCCAATACCCATTGGCAAAGATCCCCAGCTGGCCGCTGGCGGCCACGGCCTTCACCTTGTCTTGAGCAGCTCTCAGTTCGTTGCGCGAGTTGCGCGTCCAGGGCGACAGGCTCTCGGCCAGCTTGGAAGCAGCCGCCGGATCGGCTTTTGGAATCTGCAGGACGTCGACCCAATCGAGCGCCGATAGCTGGTAGAAGTGCACGATGTGATCGTGCAGGGCGTGCGCGATGAGAATCAGATTCCTGATGTACTGGGCGTTCAGCGGCACTTCCAGCTTCAGAGCATCTTCTACCGAACGCACGCTCGCCATGGCATGCACCGTGGTGCAAACCCCGCAGAAGCGCTGCGTGAACAACCACGCATCACGCGGATCACGACCGCATAGGATCTTCTCGATGCCGCGCCACATGGTGCACGACGCCCATGCGTTGCTGACCGCGTTGTTTTCCACCTCGACATCAACGCGGAGATGGCCTTCGATTCGGGTGATGGGATCGATCGTGATTCGCTTTGCCATGTGCCTGCCGTTCAATCAGGATTTTGTTGTTGTGCGGGCTCGTCGTCGCCGAAATATCCAAACTTGAAATAGCCGGTCCAGCGGATGTACGGCCGGCGGAACCGGAAGTAGCTCGCCATGTCATGCCACTCGTGGAGCGGAGCGGGCAGGATGGCCAGCCGTTTTACTGCGATCAGAAATCCCACAATTCCCAGAGCGATGAAGCCAAGTGAAACCAGAACCTCGATGGTGACCGGGAAATACAGCGCTTCGGGATTGGGCCGAAATGCCAGCGTGGTCGGACTGAAGCGATAAATCATGCCGCCCGCTGAACTGAGGATGTAACCCAGGAACATCTTCTGGCGATTGTGATCCTGCAGCGACTGGCGCAGCAGGTAGCCGCCGGCGGCGACGAGCGCCATTTCGAGCCAAAAGACTCCGGCGAAACGGTCTAAGTGAAATGCCGTGAACAGCGCTCCCCGGACAAGTATGTCGAGTAAGCGCAGGCCCATCCATCCAAAGATGAGCCAGGCGGTGATGCGGGCGGCCTCGTCCAGGACATCCATGTCCATGGCGCGCTTCCACACCAGGCAGCACAGCATGGTTGTGCCCGCAACGCATCCGAACGACATGAAAGTCGCCGCTCCCAGATACAGCACCGGAAGCCAAGGCGACTGCCACAGCGGATGCACGCGCTCGCCGGCAAGCAGCATCAAGGCGCCCAGTGAAGACTGGTGCATGCCCGGAAGAAGATACGCCGCTGCGATCACGTAAGGAAAAACGGAATACAAACGCTTTTCGATGCGCTCCACACCGGGCCGCAGGCGAGAGTCGAAATACCACAACCGCTCCAGCACCGGCGGGATGTTCTCGATTGCCAGCGGGATCATGGCGTAGATCGACATGCAGATCGCGACCTCCGCCAGCGGCGAGTGCATATTCCACTTCCACGGGAACACGATCCAGTAGAAGTTCCACGGGCGGCCGGCATCGATGCCCAGTAAGAGCAGCCCGCAGGCATATGCCAGGAAGCTGGTAAGCAGGGCCATGCGCATCAGGGCATGCAGACGTTTGCGGCGAAATACCCACGCGCCGATCCCCACCGCGAAGGCGCCGGATCCGAGAGCGGTGAGCACCATTACGTTGAACGTCTTCCAGATTCCCCAGCCGTACGCATCGTTCATGCCGCTGACCGGGCCGAGGCCGGCGAGTTCGCGATACGCGGTAAGGCCCAGCGCGATGATGACGAGTCCGAGAAGGCCGAGGAAGAATCCGTTGACAAGCGGGAAGCCATACACGGGAACGGCTCGCTCCCAGCGATCACTGTCAGGGACACGCTCGATGCTTGTTGCCACGGTGCTCATAGTTGCGCCCTCAATCCGGTCTTCTTCTCGAGTTCGTGCGCTTCGTGCTCATGTCCCTTGAGACGCTTGCGGATGACCTGCACCAGGCCCGCATACAGCAAGGCCGGCAGCGCGAAGTATTGATAGAAGCGCCGCTGCCAACGAAGAGTTTTAGCGGGGACGGATTCTGGCCCGATCTCCGGCAACCCGAGCTTGGCAAAAGGCACGCGAGAGAGATAGAGCGATTGTGTTCCGCCGTTGTCGAATTCCCCATAGACGCGGTTCTCGTAGTAACGGTTCGGATTGTTCTGAATGCGGCGCTTGGCTTCGAGCATCAGCACAGGACGCGGTCCGAAGATCACCGCTCCGGTCGGGCATACCTGGGTGCATCCCGGTTTGAGACCAGCTTCAAGCCGGTGATTACAAAGCTCGCACTTCGTAACCCGAGGATTGAATCCCACCCACTGGAATCGCGGAATGTGATACGGACACGTAATCGTGCAGTAGCGGCAGCCGATACATTTTTCGGCCGTCCACGTGACCACGCCAGTTTCAGGATCTTTGTGTAGCGCCTGGAACGGGCATCCGGCCGCACAGGCCGGATCGAGGCAGTGCATGCATTGCCGCTTCACAAACGAGAACGCCGAGCCGTTCTCCGGCTTGTAGAGCTTGATGATGTTGCGGGTGACGTCGTTCAGGTCGGAGGGCGCCTGGTGCAACGCGTCGCCGCGCGTGTCGGGCGGAGTGTTGTTAGCTTCCGCGCAAGCGGATACGCAAGCCTTGCAGCCGATGCAGATGGTAGCGTCGTAGAGCAATCCGACCGCGGCATTCGGCACGGGGATGGTCTCGGACCTAAGAGCCTCTTTGCCGACCGTGACCACTAAGACAGCCGGCACGCTGGCTTTGGCGACGCCCGTGATGAGTTCACGACGAGTAATGGCCACGTCAGTCCTCTTTCTTGTCAGCCGGCTTGCCTTTCAACTTTTCTGCATGCGCGATGTCGGCTGCCACGCGGGCGACCCCAGCTTCTGCGCTGCTCTGGAAACGCTGCGATGCGACCCAGGCTGCGCTACCCACAGCACCTGTGATTACGCCCACAAGGGCGGCGGCCCCGACTTCAAGCTTGCCCGCCGTGCTGTACACCGGAGGGTATGTATCGGGCGGAGTGGCCAGGTGGATCGGCACAGTTTCGAACGTTCCCATTTGCCAGACCACGCCTTTTTCCGTGCAGCCCACGCAGGGAGTTCCAGTTCCGATCGGCCATACGCCGGGAATCTCATTGAAGTGGCGGCTGGCACAGGCTGCGTGAGTAACAGGCCCTTTGCATCCGAGCTTGTAGAGGCACCACCCTTTGCGGTGACCCTCATCGCCAAAAGCCCCGGCGAAACGGCCGGCGTCGAAGTGGGCGCGACGGGGACAGTTCTCATGAATGACGCGGTCGTAGGCAAACTTCGGACGGCTGTACTCATCGAGCGCGGGCAACTTGCCCATGGTCACGTACTCGAGTACGACTGCGAGCAGGTTGTAGGGATTCGGCGGACAGCCCGGCAAATTCACAATCGGCTTGCCCGAGACCACGGCATCCACGCCGACCGCGCCCGTCGGGTTCGGGTCCGCTGAAGGAATGCCGCCCCATGAAGCGCAGGAGCCCATGGCAATGACGGCAGCGGCCTTGGCCGAGACTTCACGAAGCACCTGAATCGCAGGACGGCCACCCAGTTCCATGTAGACGCCGTCGTCCTTTGCGGGAATTGAACCTTCGACCACCAGAATGTACTTTCCGGCATTATCTTCCATGGCGCTGCGCAGGGCCGCTTCCGCTTGCGCGCCCGAGGCGGCCATCAGGGTCTCGTGATAATCCAGAGAGATGACGTTCAGAATCAGGTCCGCGACGTCGGGACGCGAAGTGCGAAGCAGCGTTTCAGTACAGCCAGTGCAGTCCTGGAAGTGCAGCCAGATCACCGAAGGACGCTTGGCTTTCCCAATCGCATCGGCAACCTGCAGGAGGCCGGCCTTTTCCGTAAGAGCCATTCCCATGGGAGCGGTCACCATGATGGCGGAGCAAAGTTGGAGAAAACTGCGGCGCGAAACACCGCAGGCTTTCAAATGCTGCTCGATGGTGGGCTTCTGAGTTCCAGTCTGGTTGGGCATGCAGCCTTCCTCAGTCTCGGATCGCTCCGGCTCGACGGGCGAGTACACGCCGCGCACGGGCCCGAGTGTTGGTTGGCTGCCGCGTTGTACGGTCGGGTGGTGACCTGCGTCACGCCGTACTGAGACTTATTGACCAGAGGGAATCCCAAGGCGGGTAACCTGCGGAGAAGAATTGTGCGCGTAACTCTTCTGGGGTATGAACGGTCTGCCACAAGCTAAATCTATAAAGGAATAACTGGTTTCGCGAATCCCCTTGAGTTCAGCGCTCCAATCCTCCCTCCGCACATCCTTCACTCTGCGTCAATCATTCCGCGCCCGTTGCCGGAACGCGGCCGTCAACGAGCATCTTTATCGCTGCATTTGGCACACCAAAGCAGTGATGAGAATCACCACTCTCAGTGATAAGCGGCCTCAATTGCCAGGCAGCGCCGTGTGCGATCACGCGGGAAGTTCATTCAATTTGGGGCTTAGATGAAGAATTGCAGCATAAGTCCATGCCTCCCTCGGCGTCTTCAGGCGATTACTTTCTCGACTACGCCATCCCCGATACAATAGTGCGTTTGCCGCAGCGCTCCGCGGGGGAGGACATCGCAGTGATCATCGGCGTTCCGAAAGAGACGTATCCGGGGGAGCGGCGCGTTGCGCTGGTTCCGATGGTCGTTCCCATCCTGACGAAAGCTGGCTTTGAGGTTTTGATCCAAAGCAACGCCGGCATGCAGGCCGGCTATCCCGACAGCCAGTACGCGGAAAAGGGCGCACACATTGTCAATGACCGGGCGGCCTTATTTGCGAAAGCGGACATCGTGATCCAAGTTCTTTGCTATGGCTCCAACGACGTCACGGGGAAAGATGATTTGCCTCTGATGAAACGCGATCAGCTATTGATCGGATTTCTCCGGCCGTTTGGATCGCGCGAAGTCATCGAGGAGATCGCCGCCCGGGGAGTCACGTCATTCTCTGTGGAGCTTATTCCACGCACCACTCGTGCCCAGAGCATGGATGCTCTTTCTTCTATGGGCACGATCTGCGGATACAAGGCTGTTCTGATCGCAGCCGACAGCCATCCCCGAATTTTTCCCATGCTGACAACGGCTGCAGGAACCATCACGCCAGCCCGCGTTTTTGTGATTGGCGCAGGAGTCGCCGGACTACAGGCCATCGCGACTTCCCGCAGGCTGGGAGCTGTAACTTCGGCGTACGATCTGCGTCCGGCAGCCAAGGAACAAGTGCAGAGCCTCGGTGGACGCTTTGTTGAACTTCCGATCGAAGCCAAGGATGCCCAGGACGCGCGCGGTTACGCGCGGGCACAAGATGAGACCTTTTACAAGCAACAGCGTGAACTCCTGGGGCGCGTAGTCAAAGAGAGCGACGTGGTGATCACCGCTGCCGTGATCCCCGGCAAGACCTCGCCCGTGCTGGTTACGGAAGAAATGGTGAAGGGGATGGCACCAGGTTCGGTGATTTTCGATCTCGCCTCCGAGCGAGGCGGAAATTGCGAACTGACGAAAGCAGGCGAAACGATTGTGAAGCACGGCGTCACCATCATCGGCGCGATAAACGTGGCCAGCGGCGTGCCCTACCACGCGAGCCAGATGTACGCGCGCAACATCACGTCGTTCCTGACTCACCTCATCAAGGAACAGAAACTGCAGCTAAATATGGACGATGAGATTGTGCGTGAGACCCTCGCCACCCGCGGCGGCGAGGTTGTGAACGCGCGCGTGAGGGAGTTTTTCAGTATGCCGGCTGCGGTCACACAAAGTTGAGGAACTTCGGGGAGGATAGATGAGTGGTTCCATCCTGATTAATGGGCTTTTTATTTTCATGCTGGCGGGTTTCATCGGTTTCGAGGTGATCCGCCGCGTGTCTCCGCTGCTGCACACGCCCCTTATGTCACTCACGAACGCCTTGGACGCTATCGCCGTGGTCGGCGCGATCGTTCTGGTAGGCGAGCACAAAAGCACGCTCTCTGCGGTGCTAGGCACCATCGCGGTCGTGGCGGCCACCAGCAACGTCGTCGGCGGGTTCCTGATCACCGACCGCATGCTCAAGATGTTCAAGTCCAGCCGTCCGGCAGCGAAATCATGAGCGAATTCGCCGGCAACCAGCTGATCATCGAGATCATTTATCTAGTCGCGAGCGCCCTGTTCATCCTCTCGCTCAAATGGATGAGTTCGCCCACCACCGCGCGTCATGGCGTATGGGCCGGCGAACTGGGCATGCTGCTGGCCATCGGCGGCACGCTGCTGCACCACGGCATCGTCGACTACCAATGGATCGCCATAGCACTGGTGTTGGGGACAATCATCGGCGTCCCGCTCGGCCGCGTGCAGATGACGGCTGTCCCCCAGCGGACCGCGCTCAGCCATGCTTTCGGCGCACTCTGCGTGACCCTGGTCGGCACCGCCGAGTTCTACCTGCGCACTCCCGACATCTCGCGTTTCATGATGGCCGTGCTTTCCATGGAGGTCATCCTGGGATCGCTGACCTTCACGGGAAGCCTGATGGCCGCCGGCAAACTGCAGGAAGTCTTGCCGCAGCGGCCCTTAACCTACAAGGGCCAGAATCTCGTAAACTTTCTCCTGCTCCTGATTGCCGTCGTGCTGGCCGTTTACCTTGTGCTGCACCCGGAAGCGAAGCAGCTCTATCCCTTCATGCTGCTGATCGCACTCGCCTTCGGAGTGCTGCTGGTCATCCCAATCGGCGGCGCTGACATGCCCACCGTCATCTCGCTCTTGAATGCGTATGCCGGATTGTCTGCGGCCGCGATGGGCTTTGTACTCAACAACAAGTTGCTGATCGTGGCGGGCGCGCTGGATGGATCTTCCGGCCTCATTCTCTCGGTCATCATGTCCAAGGCAATGAACCGTTCCTTCACCAACGTGCTGTTCGGTGCATTTGGCCAGGTGCAGCCCGCGGCAGCTGCAGGACAGGAGGCGAAGCCAGTCAAGAGCGCCACTGCTGAAGAGGCCGCGGCGATTCTGTCAGCTGCCAACAAAGTCGTCATTGTCCCAGGCTACGGAATGGCCGTCGCGCAGGCGCAGCACAAGGTCCGCGAGCTCTACGACGCCCTCACCAAGCGCGGAGTGGACGTGAGGTTCGCCATTCACCCAGTAGCGGGTCGCATGCCGGGACACATGAACGTGTTGCTCGCCGAAGCCGACATTCCATACGACCGGCTCATGGACATGGAAGACATCAACAGCGACTTCCCGCAGACGGACGTTGCGCTGGTCATCGGCGCGAACGACGTGACCAATCCTGCCGCCCGCACCGACACCACCAGCCCGATCTACGGGATGCCAATCCTCGATGTCGACAAGGCGCACACGGTGATGGTGATCAAGCGCGGCATGAGTCCCGGTTTCGCCGGAATCGATAATCCCCTGTACTACCTCGACAACAACCTGATGCTCTTTGGCGATGCGAAGGCGTTCGTCGGAAGTATTGTGCGCGAACTTACGGGAGGCGGCGGTCACTAGCCACCACGTCACCCGCCCCCTCTGTCTGCGCTATCCTTTCATCATGCGGGAGCTGCCCTTACCGTCCGGCGACCGAAAGCTAATTCAGATCATGGATGCCGCCCTGGCCGATGCCACGCACCGCAGCGGCTCATGGCTGGTGTGTCGTCCCGGATGCACCCAGTGTTGCGTTGGCGTTTTCGCGATCAATCAGCTCGATGCGGCCCGGCTGAAGAGTGGCCTCACCGAACTGGAGCAGCGAGATCCGGCGCGGGCCGCAGTAGTGCGCAAGAGAGCCCGTGACGCAGCGGCCCGGCTGCGCGGCGACTTTCCGGGCAACCCTCGCACCGGCATCCTCGCGGAAGACGAAGCGTCCCAAGCGCGCTTCGCAGACTTCGCCAATGATGAAATCTGTCCAGTGCTCGATCCGTCGACAGGGATGTGTGACCTTTACGAATCCCGTCCCTTGACCTGCCGGAGTTTTGGTCCTCCGGTGCAATCGGAAGATGGGCTGGGTGTGTGCGAGCTCTGCTATCACGGCGCGAGCGATGAGGAGATTGCGGCCTGCGAAATGGAAGTCGATCCCGACGACCTCGAGGGAGAACTCTTAAAAAAGGTTGAGGCCAGGACTGGAGTTCGCGGCCAGACGATCATAGCCTTTGCTTTGCGCGATTAGCTACCCCCGCCGCCTAGATGATGCAGGACCTTTTCAGCCGCGCGGACGCCCCGGTATTGCGCTTCCTCGAAAATCGAAAAACCGCTCAGGTCAGAATTCGCGAACACTAACCGGCCATCAAGATTGGCAAGCTTCCGCCGCTCTTCGGAAAAAATCGCGCCGGGCGCTGGCCGGGCCATGGCGTGGCCGAAGCGCATAATATCGACTCTCGAAACACAGCTTCGGATATCCGGGTGCACTCGCTCGAGATCGCGTAGGATAGCCTCCTTCCAGTATGTCCAGTCCTTCTCCAGGAGCAACTGCCGATTTGCAGCCGGCGCGCCTTCGGCCAGAGCCCAATAAAACGTCCACACTGTGCGATCAATGTGGCTACGCACGCTCTGATGCATAGCATCCACATAGCCTAAGGTAGGCGAGTTCATCACAACGTTATCCCAGGTCGGATCGCTTCCGTAAGTAGCGGGTAAACGCTCTAGCGTGAGGTTGGCTGTCAGCCATGGCGAATACTGAAAATCTCTAAGCGGCGGAAAACTCTCAACGGCATACGGAGCCAGAAACGTGGGCGCCGCAAAAATTACGAACTCCGCCTGATGCTCAGTGTCGCCGACCAGAACGCTGTAGCCGCTTCCCTTCTTTGCGATGTGATGCACCATCTGATCCGATCGCACGTATGACCCAACTCGCTCCAGCAACCTGCGGACGATCCACCCATTCCCTTCCGGCCACGTCAAGGGACCCTTATCTTCCGGCTCGCGCGATGCGAAGTAGTGGATCCCAGCCCACGCTGAGGTGTCCGTAGCCAATGCGCCGTAGTCGTCGCGACAGCAGTAGTTCGCGTACCAGGTGAGAATTCGTGAATCCAAGCCTTGCGCACGCAGCCACTCGCTGAATGGGGTCCGATCAAGATCTGCCTGCTCACGCGAGAGCCCGCGCTCCATCGGAATCGTGAAGCCGCCTGAGGCCCGGAAGCGGTGAATCTGATCTTCCAGCCGCCGGAACTGTTCCCGGTCTTTGTCGCTAAGACCGATCGCGGGTTCGATGCCCTCCTGCCAGCGGCCGTATAAGAACAAGCGTTCTTGTGGCGAAAAGCACAGAGCTCGCTCGTCCCATACGCCATCCTTCAGCACGCCGATCTCTTCAAACAGTTCGCGAACGTATGTAGCTTTCGGCCCAGGAACCGGGACGTAGTGCGCCGCCCAGGGATACGCCGTGACTTCGTTCTCGCCCCAGCGCGAATTGCCGCCCGGCTGCTGGTTCATCTCGAGCAGGACGAAGTCCTTGAATCCGCGCTTGTTCAGCCGCCACGCTGCGCTGAGGCCCGCGATACCTCCGCCCACAATGACGACAGGATGTTTTTCGGTTCTACGAGGAGGCGGAAACGATGCGCGATCGCGCAGCAGATGCCCAACTTGAAAGGAGTCGTTGACGAATCCGCCGGCAATCGGGCGATCCCCCTTCACGGAAAGTCCCACAAGCGCGGCGCTACCGGCTTGCAGAAACTTTCTACGCGTGCACTTCAATGGCTGATGTCCTTCCAATCCTGATCGTAAGCGCGCACGAGCACCTGATCGTTCAAGCGATTCGGAGGCATCGGCATCGGCGACATATCAGGTGGAAATTGGAACATCGCGGGAAGGCCGTCTACTGACACGAAGCGCAGCCCAGCTGGGAGCAGGGTCGGCGGTGAGTATTCATGCGACGAGGCAATCACAAAGCCCCATTCCCCAAACGACGGGACGTACACGTGATAGGGATAGGTTTCGAGGCCGGCTTGCTTCAGGGTCTCGACGATGCACCAATACGAATCGCGCGCAAACATCGGCGAGGTGCTCTGCACGACCATCAGGCCTTGCGCACTCAAGTGCCGCGCAGCAGCCTTGTAAAAAGCCGTCGTGTAGAGTTTGCCCAGTGAGTAGCTGGTTGGATCGGGAAAATCGATCACGATGAAGTCGAAGCTGTCTGCGCTCGTATCCACCCATGGGAATGCATCAGCATTAATGACGTGCACCTTGGGCGACAAGAAGGACTTCTGGTTCAGGCCCGTCAGCATCGGGTGGGTCGAAAACAAGCGCGTCATCTCCGGATCAAGATCAACGAGGGTGACACTCTCTACCTGCGGGTACTTGAGAATCTCACGCACCGCCAGGCCATCACCGCCGCCCATCACCAGCACGCGGCGCGGAGCAGGCACGGCCGAAAGTCCCGGGTGAATCAGCGCCTCGTGATAGCGGTATTCATCGCGGGAACTGAATTGCAGATGGCTGTTAAGAAAAAGTCGGATGTCGTCCTTAAATCGGGTCAGCACAATGTGCTGGTAGCGCGTGTCGCGCGCAAAGATGATTTCGTCGGCATAAATATTGTCTTCCGCTGCAGCGGTGATCCGCGCCGCCTGGGCCAATCCAATACCAAGTCCGCAGATCACTAGCAAGCACAGGGCGCGAAGTACTCGAGTAGAAGGCAACTGGCGGGCAAACAAGAACGTGCTCCAAAGCGCAACGCCAACGTTGATCAACCCAAACAGCATCGCGGAACGCACCAGTCCCAACCGGGGTACCAGCAGAATCGGGAACAAGAGCGACGCTCCCAGCGCTCCCAGGTAGTCGAAGGTCAGCACGTGCGCCACCACGTCGCGGAAGTGATAGCGCTCGCGCACCATGCGCATCAGGATGGGAATTTCAAGGCCGACGAGTACACCGATCACCACGACGAGCGCGTACATGAGCAACTGGAATCCCTGCGTGTAGGCGAAGGCCAGGAAAAGCAGCGCCGACGAGAATCCGCCGATCACTCCCAGCATCAACTCGATCCACACGAAGCGGTAGGCCAGCCCGCGATGGATGTACCGCGAGAGCGCACTACCAATCCCCATTGCAAACAGATAGCAGCCAATAATCGTCGAAAACTGCAGGACGCTATCGCCCAGCAAATAGCTGGCTAGCGTGCCCGCGATCAGCTCATAGATCAGCCCGCAGGCCGCGATGAGCAATACCGTGATGAAGAGCAGGATGCCCACGATTTAGTGAACCGCAGCCGCAATGATGATGCAGATGCCAATCGACATGGCGCCCACCAGTATCGCCAGCGCCATATTGTGCTCCTGCACAATTTCTTTCCACAAATGATAAGGAGTCAGCTTGTCCATCACCAGAAACGCCACGGTGAAGACCGCGATTCCCAGAAATGCGAAGACCACCGCATTCACGACACTACTCACCAGCGTAGGGCTCATCTCATTTGCCTCCCGTGTAGTGGTGATAAGAGCTGTAGACCGAGCGATAGGAACCAGGATTGTCGCGCACCGAGCGTGGAATGTTTTTGACTTCGTTGACGCGGGCCAGGCTCCAGCCCTGGTATTGCGCGATGCTGAGCCCCATTAGAACCGCCGACCCGTACAGGATGTACAAGACTCGCATCACTCGTCGCCTCCGGATGAGGTGATCATCGGATGATCACTCTCCGCCCAACGCAGGTGCTCGAAACTGAGCGTCCTCCAGGAAAGCAGGATGGCCGGCAGCAACAGCGCGCCCAGTGCAATGGCATAGAAGCTGAACTGGGGGACATCGCGCTTGACCGTGACCGTGTAATAGGTCATCCCATAACCGGGATCGCCTTCTGGTTCCACACGCAGGTAGTAACGCCCGGGCGGCACGCTGGGAACGGCAACCGTGTCATTCGCGCTTCCCTCGGACCACGAACCGTCAGAATCGTAGCCGTGATAGAAACTGACCTCGCGTCCGAAATCGAAGGCCTGGCCCGTCGTCTCGTTGATCAGCGCGTAGTTGAGGTAGATCCAACGGTTATTCAGATCAGTAGTAGTCTTCAGCTCTACGTTCGAGGTGTGACCCTTTACCTCGAAGTCGTCCGTCACGAACGAGGCTTCACCGCGCTGGTTCGAATCGTACTTGTAGTAGCCAGTGAACACTTCTTTGTTTTGGGCCGACAGATCAAAGCCGATCATCAGCACAACCAGGGCCAGCAGAAAAAAGGCAAACGTAAGCCAGATGCTCTTGGCCTCTCCACTCATGGGAGACGGCTGGTTTTCGTAAACACCCTTCGCTTCCGGGGGAGAACCAGGAAGTCGAAAGGCCTTCCAGACATCTTTCCCGAGCATGTACTCGCCCATCGACCAGTTGATTTCGTTGCCGGTCTGCTCACTGGAAAGGACTCGGGGAGGCGAAACGTAGTCCGTCACCTCGACCGATTCTCCGACTCGCACTTGCCATGGAAATTCCCCCAGAACAAGCGATGTACTAGCCCGCGCCGTTTGAAAGTGCTTGTAGGTCTCCCCCAGATACTTGACTTTGGGAGGACTAGAGAACGAGACAACATCAGGCAAGGCTTTTAGCGTGCTGCAATCGTTCCAGTGCCCCTCGTATTCGGTGAGGTAGCGAAAGCCCTTGAATGGATTAAACAGCACGTATTCGTGCCAACTGTACGCGACGCCTTCCACGTGAATCGTGCGCCGCTCGAATCCAATGACTTCGTAGTCCGTTCCCCGAATCTTGCCTCGCGTGCCGAGAGGAATCAGCGGACGGTCTTTGTCCGTCGCAGCTTTGAATTGCTGCAGGATCTGGAGATTAGGATCTTTCGCGTCGAGAATCGAATGGCAGCTGTCGCAGACAATGGTGACGGCGTTGTTGAACGAACGCACCGTAAGCGCCGCCCCGCAGCCTGGACAGTTCAACGCACGCGTTTGCGGCTTGCCGGGTGGGGTCGGGCCGCCCGCGCTCACGACCAACCCTCGAACGCACGCAGATTTTTAAGGCCTAAGGCATCAAACTCGACCATCTCTCCCAGGTACAGCGCTGGCTTTTCGTCGCTGTAGTCGATGGTGGCGAAATTCCCTGCAAGAGATCGCAGGTCGGCGAAGATCACATCGGTCTTGTCCCAGTACTGGAAAGGCAATTCGCCCTGCACTCCGCGATAGTGCGCTTTGGTGATGGTCGTGACCTCGTACCCCACGTTGTCCCACACAAAGCGATCGCCCACGCGGCACTGGTCGGGAAGCTTGCGGCCCAGCGCTGCAAACGAGATCGCGTACTCGTCCTGCGCATCCGAGAGCCATCCGCTGGTACCGTCGTTCAACATGAGGTGCCACTCGTTCCAGTTGCCCTGCTCGTATTCGTAAATAATCCGCCCGATCGCTGTAAATGCTTTGTGGTTGTAGCTTCCCTCAGTGCCGATCTGAATGGGAGAGCTATCGGGCGGCAGGTCTGCCACTTCGCCAACCTTTTTCAGGTCGACATCAGTCCGCACCAGGATCGATTTGCAGTATTCGCAGACGGTCTGCACGCTGCTCGACCAACGAAAAACCACCTGCGCTCCACAATTCGGGCACGTCGCCGTCGGTTGGGTCATCCCACAACTCTCCTGGTTGGAGGTTGGGTCGTAAGGTCCAGAGGACGATCCGCCTGTTGGATCGATTCACTGTACGGGCGCACCACACTTCGGACGGTCACTGATGTAGCGCCAAGAATCTCTCGCAAGCGAGCGTCGAAATTCCATTCAGCACGGGGAACGCAACAGAAGAGGTTCAAGCAGAGCGATCCAAACTCCGGGAAAGTGTGACAAGCAAGGTGGGACTCCGCGAGCAGACACAGGCCGGTGATCCCACCAGTCTGAGGAAACTGATGCCACTGGGTCTCGCCTACCGGCCGAAGGTGGAGGTCGGCAATGATTCTCTCGAACAGGCCGCTCAGCAAAGACAAGTCGGCGAGAGATGCGGCCGAGCAACCATGAGCTTCAACGATCCACTCGATTCCGTTCATGCGCGCTTACGGCTGAGCTTGACCGCAATTAGGACAGAACTTGCTGACTTTCGGGATCGACTTGCCGCAGTTCAGACAGAACTTGGCTTCCGTCCCAGCGGCAACCGCGCCCCCGGCAGCCGCGGCACCACCTTCGCTGCCGGCGCTAGCACTTCCCTTCTTGATGGCGTCCATCATGGCTTGCCCCATGGCCATGCCGGCCCCGAGACCAGCGCCCACTCCCGCGGCACCGCCGCCTTCGTTCCCCGCTGCAATGGGGATCGATTGTGCCACCTGGTACTGCGTATACCGGCCCATGTCGCCAACCATATTCATGCCGATGCGTTGATCGAGAATCTTCTGCAGCTCGTCGGGAAGCGACAGATTCTCGACCACGAAACCGTCGAGCACAAGGCCGAGATCGGTGAAGGCGGGCTTCAACTGGCCGGCGATTTTCTCCGATAGCGCGACCTGGTTCGCCGCCATGTCGAGGAATGGAACCTGGCTCCCGGCGAACGTGTCAGTGATACGGCCAACGATCGTGTTGCGCAGCTGGCCTTCGAGATCACCAACCCCGTACGCGTCTCTCGTTCCACTGATCTTCGTGTAGAAAACTTTGGGGTCGGCGAGGTGATACGTGTAAATTCCAAACGCACGCAGGCGGATCGCGCCAAATTCCTTGTCGCGAATCGTGATCGGGTTCTGCGTGCCCCAGTGCTGGTTCGTCTGTAGGCGCGTTATAAAAAAGTACACGTCCGACTTGAACGGGGACTTGAATGCCTTGTCCCAGTTCATAAGGTTGGTCAGAATGGGCAGCGTGTGCGTATCCAGCGTGTAAAGCCCAGGCCCAAACACATCGGCGACGCGCCCTTCGTTCACGAAGACCGCCATCTGCGAGTCGCGCACGGTGAGTTTGCCACCGTTCTGAATTTCGCGATCCTGCATCGGATAGCGGTACGCGAGAACACCGTCCGCGGGCTCAACCCACTCAATAACATCGATGAACTGTTTCGAAAGAAAATCTCGCAGGCTCATAGCTGAACGAACTCCCGGGCGAGCATGCCGCAAAGCACGACAGCCGCCGATTTGGGGATGCTAAGGGCCGACCGTCACGGTGTCAATGCCATGTTTGACCGTAACTATTGCAGCTTGTGAATGGAATTTGCGGATTGCACTGCGGGCATCGCAGGAGCGCTTGGTGCCCCAGGTTCGCGTCCGTTCTTTGGACGCTAACCTGGGCATTGTGTACGCGACGACCGCGCGTTACTCGCCAGAAGAAACCGGAACGACGTCCCGGTTCGTGATGGTACCCAACTCCAGATACGAAGTAGTTGCTCTGGACCCGCCGGCCAACTGGCTGTCAGCCTCGGGATAAATCTCACGCTGGCGCCAGAACGCGTAGATCGCCGGATACACCAGCAACTCCAGAAGGAACGACGTAACGATTCCGCCGACCATGGGCGCGGCAATGCGCTTCATGATCGCCGACCCAGCTCCTGTAGCCCACAGGATAGGCACCAGGCCGATGCTCATGGTGGCGAAAGTCATGAACTTGGGACGCAACCGCTTGGCCGCCCCCTCAACAATCGCCTCGTAGAGTTGCGTACGGGTCAAACGAGTATGTTCTCGCTTCGCCTTTTCGTAGGCGAGATCGAGATACAACAGCATGAACACGCCCGTCTCGGCGTCGATCCCCAGCAAGGCGATAATGCCCACCCAGACCGCGATGCTCATGTTGTAGCCGAGCAGATAAACTAACCACAACGCACCCACGGCCGAGAACGGTACCGCGAGAATGATGATCGAAGTCTTCACCATCGAGCGCGTGTTGAAATAAAGCAGGAACAGGATGATCCCGAGGGTCACGGGGACCACCAACATCAGTCGCTGCCGTACGCGCTCCGAAGATTCATACTGGCCGCTCCAAAGAACTGTATAACCCGCGGGCAATTGCAGCTTCTTCTGCAACTCCAGTCGGCCTTGCTCAACGTAGTCGCCCGGCGCGCGGTCAGCCAGATCGACGTAGACATATCCAGTCAGCAGACCGTCTTCATTTCGAATCATCGCCGGGCCGTTCAGCATGCGGATCGTCGCGAGTTCCGACAGCGGGATCTGCTTCTCCCCGTTCGCCGTGACCAGCACTCGTCCCAGAGCGTCAATGTCAGAACGGAAGTCGCGCTTGTAGCGGACATTGATCGGATATCGTTCGCGTCCCTCAATCGTGGTGCTGATGTTTTCGCCGCCGACGGCCGTTGACAAAGCATTCTGCGCGTCATCAATCGACAGGCCATTGCTCGCCAGCGCCTTGCGATCCCACGTGACATCGAGGAAATAGCCGTCGCCCGTGCGCTCCGAGAAGACGCTTCGTGTTCCGGGCACGCCCGACAACACGGCTTCGACTTGCCGGCCGATTTCCTGAATCTGCTTAACGTCCGCGCCCTGAATCTTCAGCCCCACGGGCGTCCGGATCCCGGTGGTGAGCATCTCAATGCGTCCCCGGATCGGCATTGTCCAGGAGTTCGAGAGGCCCGGGATTTTCAACGCCTCGTTCATCTCAGAAACCAATTGCGCATCCGAAATGTTGTCGGTTGTGATGTGGCGCAGCACGGGCAGAATCCAGTTCGGTGCCCATGACGAATACCAGGTATGTGTCCGCCGCCACTGCGAGTGCGGTTTCAGGACGATTACGGTCTCCAGCATCGAAAGCGGAGCAGGATCAGTAGCGCTTTCCGCGCGGCCCGTCTTGCCGAGCACGTGGTCCACTTCGGGGAAGCGCTTCAGGATGCCGTCCGTCACCTGCAGCAGACGCTGAGACTCGGCGATCGAGATGCCCGGCATGGTGGTGGGCATGTAGAGGAACGAGCCTTCCTCGAGCGGCGGCATGAACTCAGACCCGATCTTCCAGAAGAGCGGAACCGTCAGCAGCACGATCACGACGGCCCCAATAATCACCTGCGTCTTCCAGCGCAGCGTCCAACGCACTACCGGGTCGTAGACGCGCATGAGCGGACCGGTAATCGGATGTTTCTCCTCAGGACGAATCTTGCCGCCGAGAAGAACGCCTGTGAACTTCTGCCACCAGTTTTGCTCAAGCCCCAGAAGCACGTGGCTTGCGAACCATCAGCAAGCGGAGCGCGGGATCGAGCGTCAGTGCCAGTACGGCCGCTACCAACATGGCAAAGTTCTTGGTGTAGGCCAGCGGACGGAACAGCTTCCCTTCCTGTCCTTCCAGCACCAGCACCGGCAGGAACGCGACGGCAATCACCAGTAGCGCGAAGAACGTGGGTCCAGCAACTTCTTTGACCGCTTCGAGAATGACTTCTTCGTACTTGAAGGGCTGCCCGGAGCGCTCGTAGATCTCCAGCTTCTTGTGGGTTTGCTCAACCACAACAATAGCCGCATCCACCAACTCGCCGCAGGCGATGGCCAGTCCCGCAAGTGACATGATGTTGATGCTCACCCCCGCGTAGTGCATCGGGATGAACGTGAGCAAAATCGCTACCGGGATGGTCACCACCGGAATAACTGCGCTCGGGAAATGCCACAGGAAGATCAGGATGATGATGACGACCGTGATCACGACCTCGATCAGCGTGGAGCGCGCATTCGAGATGGCTCGTCGGATGAGTTCCGATCGGTCGTAGATGGGGACAACCTTCACGCCGGAGGGCATTCCGGGCTCGATTTCTTTAAGACGCGCCTTCACGCGATCGATCACTTCCAGCGCGTTGCTGCCTTCGCGCATGATCACGATCCCCGACACGACCTCGCCCGTACCATCGAGGTCGGCCGCGCCGCGCCGGATATCAGGGCCCAGGACCACTTCGCCGATATCTTTGATGCGAATCGGCGTTCCACCTTGGTCCGTCAAAACAATGTCTTCGATGTCTTGCGGGGATTTGACGTATCCGCGCCCGCGAATCATGTACTCCGCACCGCCAAACTCTAAAAGACGTGCACCGGTCTCGCTATTGCCGTTGCGCACTGCCTCCGCTACCCGCGAGATCGGAATGCCGTACGAACGCAGGCGATTCGGATCGACGTTAACCTGATACTGCTGCGTGAATCCGCCCAGGGAAGCGACTTCCGCGACGCCCGGCACGGCCTTCAGATAGTACTTCAAATACCAGTCCTGATAAGAGCGCAGATCCGCAAGACTGTGCTTGCCCGACTGATCCTTCAACACGTACTGAAAGACCCATCCCAGACCCGTCGCGTCCGGTCCCAACTCCGTTTTCACTCCCTGCGGTAGCCGCGAGTTTACCGACGAGAGGTACTCGAGCGTGCGCGAACGCGCCCAGTAGATGTCGGTGCCTTCCTCGAACACAACGTAAACGTAGGAGAATCCAAAGTCGGAAATGCCGCGAACCGTCTTGACCTTCGGCGCCCCGGTCATCGCGCTGATGATGGGATACGTGACCTGGTCTTCAATGATGTCGGGACTGCGGTCCCAGCGGGACAAAATGATGACTTGGGTCTCGCTCAGATCGGGAGTAGCGTCGAGCGGCAGGTGCATCATGGACCACGTGCCCCAGATGCAGGCCGCTGCCACGAATGCAAAAATCAGAAACTTGTTCTTGACCGAAAAGGTGATGAGCCGGTTAATCATTCGCGCGCCCCGTTCCGGGATCTGCGGCGCTCCTCAACCGATCATCAATGTACTTCGCAGGATCTTCCATGAATTGCTTGTGACACTTATCGGAGCAGAAGTAATACGTTTCCCCGTGGAAGGCTTCCTTGTGTCCACCGGCAACGGCCTTCTCCCGATCAATGGACATGCCGCAGACAGGATCGGTCAAGCTGGCTTGATTGACCTGCGCGCCGTGCCCGGAAGCGTCCCGCTTTTCATTTACGCTGCGCAGGGCGTCCGGCTTCATGCGGCTCTCAGAGTCGATCAGGAAATTGCCGGAAGTGACCACGCGATCGCCTTCAGCCAGGCCGCGCTTCACGGTCACGCGATTTCCAAACGACCCGCCAAGTTCCACCGGTCGCGGTTCGAATACTCCATCGCTCGTTTCCAGGTAAACAATCTTCTGCATGCCGCTGTCGAGGATGGCTTCGGCCGGAACGGAGATACCGTTCGGCGCGGGCGCGCGGAATTCGATATCGACGTACATGTCGGGGCGCAGAAACATCCCCGGATTGTCAGTTTCGAGTCGTAGTTTCAAAGTGCGCGAAGTCGCGTCAAACAGCGGCGGGCTGTCACTTACGGTGGCGGTAACTGTTTTGCCCAGTTCTCGAATCAGAACCGTCGCCTTCGATCCCGGCCTCAAGGTCGCTGTTGAGTCGCTGAAAACATCGGCAAAGATCCAAACCTTGCTTAGGTCCGCAATCCGGTAGAACTCCGTTCCCTTCTCGAAGCGCTGCTGCGGCGTGATCGAGCGCGCGAGTACGATTCCATCGACCGGCGCAACCAGTGCGATGTCGCCGGTCACCTGGCGGGTTTTCGCCAGTTCACGAATCTGCGGCTCCCCCATCCCCAACGTGCGGAGTTGCTCTTCATTCACTCGAACGCTCGAGTCACTGAGGCGCGTATCATCTCCGTCCCGCGTTCCCTTCACGCGGTCAATGCTGGCGAGTGATCCCAAGTAAGCCTGCTCCGCATTGCGGAACTCGCGGCTAAAGAAAGTCGCGAGCATCTGATCTTTCTTCACCACAGTCCCCGCAGGATTGTCCTGCAGGTCGCGAATCCATCCGTCAGTGCCGGCCATGAGGCGAAATACGCGATTGTCGTCAGGTGCCACGCGGCCGGTCGTGCGAATCACGCGCGAACCCGAATTCTTTTCAACTTTCTCGACGCGCACTCCGATCAACTGTTGCTGCTCAGGCGTGATAGCAACCGCGCCAGCTGGCAGCGTAACCTTAGCCGCGAGATTGTCTCCCTCGTACACCGGCTCCAGGGCCATGCCGCAATCCGGCGCCGTCCCCGGTTTGTCGGACTTGTACGCCGGGTGCATAGGGTCGACGTAGTAAAGAATCCGTTTGGCGGTAGGTTGATTGTTCGAGCTGGATTTACCTGTAAAGCGTCCTGCAATGAAGGCGCCCACAGCGATAATGACCAAGGAACCGACGACAGCCGGCTTATTCATGATTTCTGCCCCGCAATTACGAACTACCAGAGATCTCGACAGGAAGAGCTTACTCCCTGCCACGAACCTTGTCTGAGATGTACAACACAATCAACCAGCAGGAAATGAGGGGAGCAATTTGGTCACCACGGGCGTGCTGTCGGGGGGAGCGGGATGGACGCCGCCGCGAAGATTGCACATTGTCCTGCAGTTTCGGCGAAGGCGCTCTCTGCGAGCGCCCTCGTCCAATCAATCAACTACTTTGCCTGCGGTTTGGTGAACACCGCATCGTCAAGCTTCGGATTCACAGCCACCGTCTCCAGCACCGTCTTATGAGTCTCACGATACCCGTCGACTGCGGTCTCCAGAACGAAAGGCACTTTCACGCCCTGCACGTCCCGGAAATCACGCTGGTAAACATAGACATTGTGCATCTTGCCGTCCATGCGGCGCGGCTCGCCGGAAACCTTCACGTCCAGGAAGTTCTGCGCGTCGACCCACACGTACTTGACGTTACCCGCCTTCGTGGTGACCTTCACCTTATAGGCGTCGCGCCCTTCGACCTTCTCCATGCCGTCAAGGTCCACCTTCGAACCCTTTGCGGCATAGTCCACCAGATAGCCACCAATGCCAGGCTCCTGGCTCTCCATTTTTGCCTCATCGGCAGAGAAAGGCTCAACGTCGTTTCGATTCAGGAAGGGACGAACCTTCCAGCCGTTGGATCCGTCAAATACCTGCACCGCGGTCTTGCCGGCAAATTCGACTTCGGTGCGCGATTTGTTCGGCCGCTTCATTTCATGCTTGAACGGCAACTGGACCTGATTGTCTGTCTTGTCATCGGCCACGTTCTCGTGAGTCATGCGGTTCAGGTGGCCCTGATTCTGGGCGAAACGGCGGCTGCGCGCTACGGAATCCCCAGCGCCGGCGTCCAGCTTTCCAGACCAGGACATGGTCTGCACGCCGTGCCACGCTTGGGCGCCACCGCGAGCTGCAATGTTTTTCTCCACCACCTGCGCAGCCGTCAGCTTCGCTTGCGCCGCCGCGGGCAGAGTCGAGAAGGATGTGAGTGAAAAGGCTAGTGAAAGCAGAAAGGTTTTACGAAACATCGATTGGATCGCTCCTCGTCGGTCTCGGGGGAGGAGGATACTTGAGCAGTTATTCTAGCACGAGTCTTTTCTGATCCTGAATCTCTTTGCACATCATTTAGCATCATTAGAATCAATGGCTTATGCTCACTGGCCGGATCTAAGGAGTAATCATTTGCACTTCGCGGGGGACCCAGGTGTGGGTCATCACGCATTCTTTTGACTTCTTCGGGGAACGGAATTCCGAACGAATGTTACAGGTTGGTTTTGCGGGGGGAGTTGCGGGTGGCGGCTCGACCGGCGGAGCCTACCAAGCCGATGCTCTTCAAAAGCAGTGAAACAAGTTCGCTCTGCCGCTGGACGCCGACTTTTTCGAATAGATGCTGCAGGTGGGTGCGCGCCGTGGAGCGCCGAATGTCAAGGATCTTGCAACATTCATCGAGCGCTTTGCCTTCCATCAACAGGTTGGCCAGGCTCGCCTCGGTCGAGGTGAGGCCATAAAGCTGTCGCAACTCTGCTTCGACAGTCTCGACCGAGAATTCGGGATCGAGAATGAAAAGCAAGGTCGCGGGGGATAACGGATCGGAATCGGTAACCGCGCCTTCCACCGCGCGCACTACCGCGGTAAAGGGACGTTTTCCGGAGGGCCGCCGCACCGGAAGCACGGAGTCCCGCGAGCCGCCGCCCGCTTTAATCACGGTATCCATCAATGAATTCAAACTGGGCGTGCATTTCAGCGAAGTCCGAACCAGGCCGGTGGGTCCGAGTTCAATTCCGTCGCGTAGTTTCAGAATCTCTTCGGCCGTACGATTAGCGAGCAGCAACTGCCCGGCCGCGCTAGTTACGGCCAGGCCCACGTTCACCAGGTCCAGCGCTTCGAAACCTGCAACTAGCAGGTGATAAGGTCTGCGTTCCGAGGGCGTGCCGGACGCTTGCATTGCATCGGCTCTACGTGAAGGAGAGACGTGTGCCGGCGTGCGCGACTCCCGTACCACAGGCGTCTTGACTGCAAGATTCGGCAAACCGCGCAACATTGCCATCGATGCAAAGCTCCAGAGATGCTGACGCCCAAAGGCCCAGCGTCCTCGTCCTGCACTTCAAGATGGGGAGTTTTCTATACCGACCGCAGGGGGAGCGGTTCGTTTCTAAATTCTAGAGCCCGCCTAATCCAGACTTTTAAGGTTAGCGGGAGGTTTCAAAACTACACCATGCACAGACCGGCTTGTCAAGCAAAATGGCCTGTTTCCAAGGCTAAACGTCATCCGCTTAGCACTCGCACCTTTGATAGCTTCGTCCACTCCGGCGAAGTTACCACGCAAAAGTAACCTCGCCGTAAGTCGCTGGGCTCTTTGGGTTGCTCAGCTTACTGAGGCGTTGACGGAGACTCTTCTTTCGTGGCTGGCGCCTCGTCTTTATTGCCATCGCCCTTTGTATCCTCTTTCCCTTCGTCACCCTCGGCTCCCTTCACTGCATTATGAAAACCAGAGGGCACTTGGAAAAGATTGTCGGCCTGAGACGCAACCTTGATGTTTCTAAGGTCGCCGATTTCCCCGGACTTGGTCTGCCACTTCACGACGAAGTTCACTTCAGGGTCAACCCACATCGCCACCGGCTTTCCGTCATCAGACTTGCCGGCGTATTTCACCGTCTGGCGTCCACCCACCGTCTCGTTCCCTGCTTTCTTGCAACCGCCCATGCTGGCCATCTTCTCGAAATCGGCGCAAGCGTTGTTCGGATCCTTCAACCGGAAGAATGAAAGGCCCTGCTCGGGACCGACCTCGGCCTTCATGTAAGCGTGATTCGCCGCATCAATGATGGTCGCCGTATGGCTCTCGGTGTCCACCAGCACCAGTGGAGTCGACTCTTCTGGACTCGTTTCTCCCCGATCGATGCGCAATTTTGCGCCTTTCACATACACCTTGCCCGACTTGGAAGCGTCCTTGGCAGTGACGTTGTAGACGTCTGCCGAAAAATCCTGCGCGATGGCGAGCGATGCGGCTCCGCAAAGCAGTCCCAAACATAAAGTACGCACGATTGCTGCACGAAACATTCTGATCTCCTGATCGATGCTGAATGGACCTACCAGGCCCTGAGGGAGTGACCCTGAGCATAGCATGGGGGCGGCACAGCCTGAACGCGCAGAAACAGCGCTCGGACATACGGAAAGAGCAGGGACTTCCGTGTGTCGGACCGAAAAAACCTACGGCTGTGCGGGCGGTGCTGCCTCCGGCCGGGACTCGGCGCTCGCGGTGTCGGACGCAAATCGCGTGGGAGCGAGCCGGTAACCGGTTCGGGTTCTCACGTGGTACTTCTTGTTTTCATCGCCCACCAGGCGCACCGTGATCGCACGCCAGCCGCGATTGGGATTCGCGCGAGGGTAGTAGCTCAGCGAATAGAGATGCGCAAGGTCATCGCGAATCGACGCGAAGGCCCGCTTCTCATCTTTCCAGTTCTTGGCGAAGTACGCCTTGCCTCCGGTGGCCGCCGTCATGCGCTCAAACACAGCCGTCGAGACCGGCTCCAGCTTCGCCTGCTGCGTACTGATCATGTAGACCGAGATACCTGCCGATTGCGCCAACTCAGCCACGTCTTCCGGAGGTATCACGCTGGAATTGTCAGGCCCGTTCGAGAACACCACCACGACTTTCCGGCCTTTGTATTGCGAAGCATCACGCAGAGTTAAGAGCAGCGTGTTGTAGAGTGCCGCTTCGTCACCGGCCACGGTGGTGCGAACCGCGCGCAGAACCTGACCGCGATCGGGCGTCAGCGTGGCGACACGCGAGAGGTCGCGACTATAGGAATACAGCGCAATCTTGTCGGCCGTTTCCAGCGAGCGGACAAAATCTGCGATCGCGTCTTGCGCAAAGACAAAACCGCGATACATGTAGTTGCTCGTATCAAACAAAATAAAAACGTTGGCGCCCGCCACCAGAGAGTCCAGTGTGATGGGACCGCCCGCCGCTTCGTTCGGGCTCGGAGGATCTCCGCTCTCTGATCCCTTGCCCGGCTTGTCGCCTTGCGCAAGCTCAAATAACGCGCGCGTAGGACCATTGCCTTCGGCAAAGGTCGCAAGTTTTTCCGGGATTCCGTCTTCCGTGATCGTGAAATTCTCAGGTCGCAGGCCCGTGATGTAGTTTCCATTCTTGTCGGTCACGGCCACGTTCAGCTGCACCATGTTCACGACGACGTGAATGTGAGGGCTGTCCTGCGCAGCGATGCGATCGCCAGCACCGGCCAGCAACAGCAGGAGCGCTGCACTCAGTAACGCCACGCGCACCGCCAGTTTGAATCGTTGGACCCGTTTTCCCTGATCTTGCATCATCGGAACTCTCCACTTCCCCAACAGCGACTCAGCGAGCGGAGGAATTTCCACCCGCATTTACCACGGCAACTTTGTTGTGTCGAAACTCGTCGCCTGTCTCACGCAAAGCCCGCACCAACGCGGGCCAGTCCTCAAAGTCAGTGGCGAACACTTTTTCCACCATGCGCCGGGTCAGATCCGGCACCAGGCGGTTTAGAGCTTCCGGAGAAGCCCCGGTTTCGTCCGCCAGCCGAGCCCAATACAAGTTGCCCGAATCCCATGACTCGGCGAGCAACCTGCTTGAATACCCCGCGAATGCCGGTACCGGCGCCATGTTCAACAGCTCGCGAGTGTACGTCTGGGCGAGCGTCGGATGCGGCACTCCGAAATCGCGCGACAGCCGCGACCAATCAATTTCGTCAGCATGGTCCTGGCTGAGGGAGTCCAGTTCTTTGCCCGCCGCACCCCATGCATCCTTTACATCTGGAGAACGCCGCCGGAATTCTGCTGCCAGGTACAAGGTATCGGCTGGCGTCACCTGCGCCATGGCCTCGTCCACGTGCCCAGTGCGCAGTTCCCGCTCCACCCGCTCAGACCGCTGGGGCGTCATCCGGTCCGCCAGAATCACCATGACCTTCTCGCGTAACTCTGGTTTCTGGGCGGCCGAGGCGAGCAGTTCCTCACCGGACTTCTGATACAAGGTGATGGCGTGCAGTTCGCTGCCTCCGATTCCCCACCAGCGAGGCAACACAGCACTCGTCATCAGTCCAGGCACTAGCTCGCGCCAGATCAAAGCCTGCACATTTTCTGGCACGATGAAGTCCTGTTCAATCTCAGCCAGTACATAAGGAAGATCAGCTAATGATCCGACCAGGTGCGCCCCTCCCCCGGCGGGCGAACCCTCGCCAAACAAGTGCGAAGACTGCCACACGGCCTTGATGCCGCCTACAGTCTCGGCCGAGAAATCGTGGGAGCGCACGAGCAGCGGATTGTTCTGAAGCGCTTGCGCCCCGGGCGGCGCATAGTACGCGTAGTTCAAACCAACGAGCGTGTCGCGCTGGAAGGAAGCGAGTTGCCCGAGCGCTTCCTCAATTTGTCCATGGGACGCATTGGACGAAAGGACCTTCCCCACGTCCGCGCGCATTTCAGCATCGGTGTGGCTGTTGTTATAGATGCCGGCCGCCCACTCACTGCGCTCACTGCCCTTGAATATCGGCCGGGGCATCTCGAATTCGCGAAGCTGCTCGGCGAAAGCCTGCAGCGATGGATCGACTGGTTTACCTTGCAGTTTTTCCTGCAGTCCTTGGCCAAGCCCCTGAATCACGTCCAGCGATACCAGGCGCTGGCTGTCGAGCACGGTCCGCATCGCGTTAGCGACATCGTCATGCGCTTTCTTGGCATCCGGATTGGTCTGCCGCGGGCTGGCCAACAGTTCGATAAGTTCACTCTGAGACGTTCTCGGTTTGCCCGTCGCCGCGCGCAACACTTCGCCGATTGACGCGTAGCCCGCTTCATACACTTGCGCCTCATTACGAATCTTGGCAAAGGGCTTGATCGCGCCCTGCCACGATTCGTTCAGACGTGCAGCCGGAATCTGGCCTTGGCGGGCCAGAATCTGCCAGATTCCCATGTTGGCCTGCAGCGTCCCCAATGCATTGCCGCGCAGCGCAGTGTTGTCGATGTGATCTACGCTGTTCGCGACATCCAAAAAGCTTTCCATCGAGGCATCCGTCAGTTCGGGAAACTCCGCAAAAACCCGGTACTGGTCGCTGAACAACTCGAATCTGTGGGCCAGCAATTTCACCGTCTCGGGCGCCAAGCGGTGTTGTTCGGAACGCCGCATGTCCAGTTCACTCAGCATCAGGTACGCCTGCAACGGGCCACTATCGGTGGTCGCACGCGTAAGAGCGAACATCGCCTGCAGGAGTTGTTCGGGCGTGCTCAGCCGATTGGCGCGCTTGCCCCATTCGCGAACCAGCTTCGAGTCGCTCTTCTGGCGAAGGATGTCTTTCCAGACCGCCACGCCGCCGGGAACATGCGGCTCGCCATCGGCATCCCACTGTTGCCGCGTAACCAGCAACAGCAACCCAGGCGCTGGACGGAACGCGCCCTTGGTGGCGCTGGCATTCGGATCGGCCGCGCGCAAAGCGTCGTAGAACGTTCGCAGCCTCTTTCCTTCCGTGAAGCGTGCCTGCTGGGTGCGGCTTGTCCGCGACAACACATCGAAGTAAGCCGCCATCCAGCCCATATCTTTCGAGAGGAGCGCACGCACGAATTCCTTTGGCGAGTCAGGATTCGCTCCCACCAGGCTCTTCCACGCCGGAACCGCGCTTTCGCCCCCCGGCACGAGCACGTGACCGGAGCGGAGACAGATATAACTGCCGTAGAAATCCAGAACCGCCGCATCCGGCAGGAGTTCCCTGAGTCCTACCGTATGCTGTAGCGCATCGCGCGTCTCCGGATCCAGCCGCGAGAACGCCCAGTACAGCCGCGCCATCTCGGGATCGTGCAGCAGAGTGTCGATGAGATCCTTGCTGTAACGCTGGTCTTTCTTGTTTCCCGCCGAGAGCCACTCCGACTCCGAAAAGAAAATCGGCACGCGCGTCATCGGATACGGATATTCAAACGCCTTCCCACCCTGCAGCGTTTGTTCCAGCGCAGCCAACGGAAATCCTGAATCGATGGTGACGAAGGCGCGCTCCGGTTCCGCTGTCTCCAGCGTCGTATCGTTCTTCCCGCACTCTTCGCGCACTCGGTAGCCAAGAATCTTCAGCAGTGGCTTGGCGTCCTCGCAATTCGCAACCCGTATCACACCGCCATTGGACGCGAGCGTAGCTAGTTCCCTGGCCTGCTGCACATAGCGATTCACAAGAACAAGAAATTCTGTAGGGCGGTTCCCGCCCTCGTAGCCCTGCATATAAATATTGCGGGCCAGCAGCGGCATAACATCGACCGTCGTAATCTTCTGGCTGATTCCCGCCATGCGCAGAAAGGAACGCAGAGGTCCGGGCACGCCGAGCTCGGTTACATTCCCGACCATTTCGTTTTTGGCAACCGGGGCAGAGCTGTGAGAATCGTCAGCGGTCTGAGGCGTGAAAGCGGAAACAGTTCCGCACGACACAACAAGAGAGACCACCACCAGGAGCCGGAGACAGAAAGGTGATTTCACGGCTGGAACCCTCTGGGACCTCGAGGCTGCGCGGTCGGAGTACCGAATCGCTCAAGGGGAGAGAGTGTGTCGTTGGGCTTGGGTGGGCAGCGTGGCGTGAACCCTGAAACGCCGCGTCGCCTGCCGAATTTGAGCTAACTGGCCACTCCAGTGCGTGCGCCCCGTGATCCCCAAAAAACTGATGCCCGAGAAAATAAATCATCCTTGGCACTTGTCCAAGCCTTTTCTCGGCCTCAATGCTCTAACTATGTAAATTTTTGCTCTTCACGGGTTTGGCGTGGTCCCTGATGGGTTACATCCCCCATACGAACGTATGGTTTCGCGCTCCCGTGCCTGTCGAAAAACTCAGGCAAGTCATATCGCGAAAACGTCAAAAAGGGACTACGGAGAAATCTGTACGCGGATCTGGTTTTTTCCCAAACGGAAGGTTGGAGCGAGGAGAGCCCACACTGGGTGAGAATGCTAAGAAATAAAGAATGGCTCCTCAGGTAGGACTCGAACCTACAACCCTCCGGTTAACAGCCGGATGCTCTGCCATTGAGCTACTGAGGAGTGTCGTAACGCGGTCTTGTTGTTTGCGAACATCCTCATCATACCAAAGCAGTTGCCATCTGAGAATACTCATGCCGCGTTACCTTCGGTTGACCTCGTCCCGATCATGGAACTTCCCCCCGATCCCGACCCGTCCGCAGTATGAATACGACAGTATGGTCCCCTTTCGAGGGTTTGACCCGCTTCTGCGGGCATGCTATAAAAATCCGTTTGCGCAAAGGGCTGCCTCGGGACCTTTTACCTCTTCCTGAATGCTGCCTGAAGCAAACGGAAATCCGACGCGGCCAAGCTCAGCACTCCTATTTCATGTCTTGCAGTGGAAGCGTGTTCGGAACCCCGGCCATGCGAATGCCGTCGCCGAAAAAGGGCGCCCGGAATCTTCGCCTGCCGGGAAAGAGGCACTAGACACCTTTTAATCCCGCGACGCTCTTCATCTCGGAGGACTCCTCGATGCGCACCTGGATAGCTACCGCTACGTCCGTAGGTTGCCGAATTGGCAAGACTTCCACCTGGGTTTTGGCATTTTTCCTATCGTGCACCGCCGCTCTTGCACAAACGTCCGGAGAAAACGCCGGCGGCGAAGCTTCGCTCAAGCTTCCTGACCTCTCGCAGGTCACCTTCGTCGGCGGAATCGACGGCCACAAACTTCTAATGATCGGCCTCCTGTTCTGCGTCTTCGGCCTGCTGTTCGGACTGGCCATCTACACCAAACTGAAGAACCTGCCTGTGCACAAAGCGATGCTCGAGATCTCGGAGCTGATCTACGAGACCTGTAAGACCTACCTTTTCACCCAGGGAAAATTCATCCTTCTTCTCTGGACTTTCATTGCCGTCATCATCGCGGTCTATTTCGGATGGCTCTCCCCGGTGCCCGGCAAATCGATCGCTGTGACTCTGCCCATCATCCTGCTGTTCAGCCTGGTAGGAATCGCGGGCAGCTACGGCGTGGCGTGGTTTGGTATTCGCGTCAACACCTTCGCGAACTCGCGGACGGCATTCGCCGGACTGAAAGGCAAGCCCTATCCGATTTCTCACATTCCTCTGGAAGCCGGCATGAGTATCGGCATGATGTTGATCAGCGTTGAGTTGCTGATCATGCTATTCATCCTGCTCTTTATTCCCGGCGATTACGCCGGCCCCTGCTTCATCGGATTCGCAATCGGTGAATCACTGGGAGCCGCGGCATTGCGCATCGCGGGCGGCATTTTCACGAAGATCGCCGACATCGGCTCCGACCTCATGAAGATCGTCTTCAAGATTAAGGAAGACGACGCCCGGAATCCCGGCGTCATCGCCGATTGCACCGGCGACAACGCCGGCGATTCGGTTGGTCCGTCGGCCGACGGCTTCGAAACCTACGGCGTCACTGGCGTTGCGCTGATCACTTTCATTCTTCTCGCCGTGAAGAGCCCGACCATCCAGGTACAACTGCTGGTCTGGATCTTCGTTATGCGCATCATGATGCTGGTATCGAGTGCGGCCGCCTACTTCATCAATGGCGCCATCGCCAAAGCGCGCTATGCCAATGTCGACCGCATGAACTTCGAGGCACCCCTAACCTCGCTGGTGTGGATCACCTCGATCGTCTCGATCCTCCTGACCTATGTCGTCTCGGCGGTGATTATCCCGGACCTCGGCGGCGACTCCACGCTCTGGTGGAAACTGGCCTCCATCATCTCCTGCGGAACCTTGGCCGGTGCCGTAATTCCGGAACTCGTAAAGGTCTTCACGTCTACCGAATCCCGCCACGTGCGCGAGGTGGTCACATCGGCGCAGGAAGGCGGCGCTTCCCTGGGAATTCTCGCCGGATTCGTGGCCGGCAACTTCTCCGCGTACTGGCTTGGGCTCGCCATGGTTTCGCTGATGTCAGTCGCGTACTACTTCAGCACCATGTTCCCTGTGGCCTTGATGCTGGCTCCGGCAGTCTTTGCTTTCGGGCTGGTGGCATTCGGATTTCTCGGTATGGGACCTGTCACCATCGCCGTCGACTCCTACGGCCCCGTTACCGACAATGCCCAGTCCGTTTACGAACTATCGTTGATTGAACAGGTGCCCAACGTCGAGCAAGACATCCGCAAGAATTTCGGATTCGACGTGAATTTCGCGCGCGCCAAGGACATGCTGGAAGAGAACGACGGCGCGGGCAATACATTCAAAGCTACCGCCAAGCCAGTCCTCATCGGCACCGCGGTCGTGGGCGCTACCACCATGATCTTCTCGATCATCATGGCCCTCACCAACGGATTGACCTCGGATGTGAACAAGTTGTCGTTGCTGCACGCTCCATTTGTCCTCGGCCTGATCACCGGCGGCGCCATGATTTATTGGTTCACCGGCGCTTCCACCCAGGCCGTTTCCACCGGCGCATATCGCGCGGTCGAATTCATCAAGGCCAACATCCGGCTTGAGGGCGTGGAGAAGGCTTCCGTGGCCGACAGCAAACGCGTCGTCGCCATCTGCACCAAGTACGCGCAGAAGGGCATGTTCAACATCTTCCTGGCCGTCTTCTTTGGCACGCTGGCGTTCGCGTTCGTGGAGCCGTTCTTCTTCATCGGCTACCTGATTTCGATCGCGATCTTCGGCCTCTATCAAGCCATCTTCATGGCCAACGCAGGCGGCGCCTGGGATAACGCCAAGAAGATTGTCGAAGTTGAAATGAAGCAGAAAGGTACGGAACTGCACGCGGCGACGGTCATTGGCGACACGGTCGGCGATCCTTTCAAGGACACGTCCTCGGTCGCTCTGAACCCTGTCATCAAGTTCACCACTCTCTTCGGACTCCTGGCAGTGGAACTGGCAGTTTCCCTGGCTGAAAAAGGCACGGCCCTCACCCACGGGCTGGCGCTCGTGTTCTTTCTCATCTCTGTGACATTCGTGTACCGGTCGTTTTACGGTATGCGCATCGGCTCGGAAGAAACTGCACAAAAAGCTGCAGCCCACGCGGCTGCTGACTAGGCCCTCTCCAATACTGAATCAAACGCCATCCCCCGGGATGGCGTTTTTTCGTTTGTGTACCGCCGGCCCAACTGCGAGCACCGTGCTAACGTAAGCTGCATGTTCATCGGGCACTTCGGCGTAGCTTTGGCGGCCAAGAAACTGACGCCGCGTACGTCACTCGGATCCTTGTTCTTTGCCGCACAATTTCTTGATCTCCTTTGGCCAATCCTCTTGCTGCTCGGATTGGAGCATGTGCGAATCGCGCCCGGAATCACCCGCATGTCCCCGTTCGATTTCTACGACTACCCAATCACGCATAGCCTGCTGACGGCAGCCTTTTGGTCGCTCATAGTTGCAGGCGGATACTACCTGTTGCGCAGAAGCGTCCGCGCCGCCTTGGTTATGGGCGTCGCTGTGATCAGCCACTGGGTGCTCGATTTCCTGGTGCACCGGCCCGACCTCCCGCTCTGGCCGGGTGGCCCCAAGGTCGGATTGGGACTCTGGAATTTCTGGGTGTTGGAAACTCTTATCGAGGTCGCGATCTTTGCGATCGGCGGCTGGCTCTATTTCTCCGTCACTCGCCCCCGCGACCGCATTGGCCGCTACGCATTATGGGCCTTGCTGGTATTTCTGTTTCTCGGGTGGATAGCCAGCCTGGCCGCCGGCGCGCCTCCCAGCGAGCGGTCAATGGCCTGGGGAGGCTTGAGTATGTGGATTCTAGTTCCCTGGGCGTGGTGGGCCGATTGCCATCGAGCACCGATCCTGTAACTACTTCGAAGACTCCTTGGGCGTCCCACTCTGCACAGGGCGCAGCGTACGCAGGTAGAGCACCAGTTGCCATCGCTGAAGTTCCGGCAATCGGCTGAACGAAGGCATACCGCGATCGGTATTTCCATTCGTGAGTTTCCAGAAAAGTGTTCCATCGCTCTCAGATTGAACTTCCGGCAGCAGCAAGTCCGCAGCATTTTTCTTGGCGACGCCGCTGCCGTCTTCTCCGTGACACTCCACGCAATTCCTCCTGAAGAGCTTCTCTCCGCCGGCAGCCGCTTCCGGCCTTCGGGCCAGCGGATTCGCCCGCGACACCGCATCCGCCGGTGCGCGCCAGTTGGGATCCTGATGGTACGTAGTGTTCTGTGCGACCAGTAAGGTCGTCAGCACACTGAATACCGCCACAGCCCACCAGAACGCCCGTATCAACGCCTGCCTCCAAACAGTTGCGCGAGTTTACTCCCGAAACCCCGCACCTCATAGCTGTAGCCGAACCGAAGCAGCACCGGGCTGCCTTCGTGCGTAAGCGCAAACGAGGGAGAGAAGCGCAACGAACCGTTGTCACTGACCTGCCATGAGACCACTGGCGCTACGTAGTGAACAGTGTTGTGCGGACTGAAGCCCTCTTCCGTCGTGCCCAACCCACCGTAAACTTCGATCCCGGCCATAAAGTTCTCGCGGCAGAAACGGCATGGATTTCCAGACGCCAGACTTGCCAGCGACCGCGCTACTCCGAAGGCGTATCCAAATTCAAAGCCTTCGCTCTGCGACAGGTTTTTCTCCGTGATGAAGTTCCCCGCAATATTCCAGTCATGGGTCGTACCCGAAAGAATCAGTTTCATTTCCAGTTCGTGATTCTTGGTGGCCTGAAGGTCAGAGTTCGGCGCGGTCACGTCCGGTCCTCCCCCAACAATTTCCTTCAGGATGCGGGTCGCCTCGTTAGTCCGTTCGTACTCCAGATAGAGAACGGGATTGATCCAATGTTCCCGCTTCAACGGCCGGAACCGGTTTTCCAGCCGCCACCCCGTGAACACCGCGCTGTCGCCCACCGAACCTTGCCCTTCAAGGTAAAGTTCCGCAGTCCAGCGGCCAGTAACGCCGTATTCGATTTCCATGTACGGAGCCACGTACGCCACCTGCCCGGATCGCGGGATGCCCGACGTGGTGTAGACCTCGAGTTCCAGATTGCCTGGTTCCTCAAGGTGATGATCGTAAGTAACGAAATACGGACTCTCCTGAGCCCGACCGGAACAAAAAGCTGCAGTAATGAAAAGGATGACGAGTGCTTTTTTCAAGTGCGCTTCCTTGAAATATCTAAATGCAACTCGGTTGCATTTACTGACGCATCTGATCCTAGCAGACGTTTGCCTCGGGTCAATCCTCTCCCTGCATTTTCTGTTTCAGGATATTTGCAACCAGATGCAACAGCGTCAGGCGGCCGCCGCTCGGCACTCCCCGCAATATCCCCCGACTTCCAGGCGGCTGACTACGATGTGGAACCGGCAGTCCCGCTGGATCTGGCCTTTCAGGCGGTCGAACAAATCGCTTTCAAACTCCGTGATCTTCCCGCAGCGCAGGCAGGCCATGTGGATGTGGTCGCGCTGCGGCCTGCGCTCGTAGTAATGCTTCTCTCCCTGCAAGTGCATGAGATCCAGTTCGTCCACCAGTCCGTGTCTCTTAAGCAGGTTCAGAGTCCTGTAGACCGTAACCCGGTCGATTTGAGGATCAAGTTTGCGCGCCTTACGCAAGATCTGGCTGGCATCGAGATGTTGCTTGGCGGTCTCAACCACGCTGAGAATGGTGCGGCGCTGGCGCGTCATACGCAGCCCACGCGACATCAATTCAGCCTGCAACCTCCCCGGAGCTTCGGTCTGTGGAAATGGCATATGTCCCTGACTTTTTACAATTTTACAAATGCACTTTTTACTTGCAATCGCGTTGCAACTATAACATGCCTTGATTCTCCCTCTGTTATTTTCATTATCGGCAACAGTCGTGGCCTGATCGATGGAGCGACGGGCGTCCCCGCCCGTCGACTTTTGCTGGCCAAGCCCCGCGTGTAGCCCACCAGGTCCCGCTTGTGATACAAATTTCCCAAGGCGATGGAGTTCGCCATAACCGCCCTTCGGGCTGATAACTCCTACCAGAACATTTGTTCCGGAGGACTCCATCGTGCTCGACTTCCTCGCCATATCTCTCGGCGCCGTGCTGGGCGCCAACCTGCGTTACTGGATGAGCCGCTCCACGGTCCGCTGGCTCGGCCCGGTCTTCCCTTACAGCACGCTCGCCATCAACGTCATCGGAAGTTTCGTGCTGGGCTTCTTCCTGGCCTGGACGACGGAACGCGCCATCGTCGACCCGCGCTGGCGCCTACTGATCGCGGTCGGCTTCTGTGGCGGCTTCACAACCTTCTCTAGCTACGCCTACGAAACAGTTGTTTTCTTCGAGCAGGGCCATTGGTCGTTGATGGCGATGAATTTCATGACCAATAACGTCCTCGCCTGCCTGGCCGTCCTGTCAGGGATGGCGTTGGCACGGGTACTGTAGAATGCCAGACGCAATGGCGGTGCAAGTCACCATGTATCTCAACGAAGGCGATCAGTGGCATCGCCGGCCCCTGCACCTCGAGGTTCTGAACTACCTGCGCAAGGAAGGTGTCTATGCCGCCACGGCCCTGCATGCGGCAGCCGGATTCCTTGGCCGCCACAAAGTGGAGGCTTCGCATCTCGTGGATGCAGGCGGCAAGCTTCCCGTGATTGTCATTTTCGTCGACACCGATGAGCACGTGAATCGCGTTCTTCCCACCTTAAGAGAAATGGCCGCGCACCGGCTGATCGTCCGCGAAAACGTCGTGATCGAACAGGGGAACCTCGACTGACCATGCCCGCGCCAACCGCCTCCTCTCCATCAGGCAATCCATCCCTCGACATCCTGGCCATCGCCGCCCATCGCGACGACGTGGAGCAGACCTGCGGCGGCACGTTGCTCAAGATGGCCGAGCAGGGCTACCGTACGGGCATTCTCGACCTCACGCGCGGCGAGCTGGGCACGCGCGGATCGGCGGAGGACCGCGAACACGAAGCGGCTGAGGCGGCACGCATCCTGAAAACCACCTGGCGCGGAGCGCTAGACATTCCCGACGGCCGCGTAGAAAACACCTGGGAGAACAAACTGAAAGTAGCGCGTGTACTGCGCGAGCAGCGCCCCCGCGTAGTAATTCTTCCCTACTGGAAAGGCCGTCACCCGGATCACTACACCGCATCAACGTTGGGATACGAAGCGTGCTTCCTGTCAGGCCTGAAGCGGTTGGACTGTAGCGCCGCCGTCCCGGCGGCAGTAGTGGCGGGCGTCCCGCCCGCCACCTCAAGTACTGCAAGCTCTCAAGATGCGAGCACCATTCCCCATCGCCCGTTCAAGATCATCTACGCCACGCTCTACTACGACATCCGCCCCACGTTTGTGGTCAACATCACCGAGCAGTTCGAAGCGCGCTTCCAGTCGCTCATGGCGTACAAAACGCAGTTCTCCGACCAGGAAGCCGGCCAGGACCTCTTCCCCGCCCAAAAAGAAATTCGCGCGCGCATCGAAACAATGGCTCGCTTTTACGGAATGCTCGGTGGCGTGGATTACGCAGAACCCTTCCTGCAGAAGGAAGTGGGCCTAGTAGAAGATCTGCTGCAGCTACCAGTGAAATCCATCTAGCAACGGATAGCGGATGATTCTGGGAAGGGCACAACTTCAGTTGCCCTCTAGCCACCAGCCAACGACCACCAGCTATCAGCTAAACCCTCACGGCAACGGCCACCCCATCCCGCACCGGCATAATCGTGGTCGAAAAGTCTTTCGACGCGTAGAGCTGGCGATTAAACTCCTGGATCGCCTTGGTGCTCGCCTCGGCCGGCTTGCTTTCCGTCACTCGCCCGCTCCAAAGCACGTTGTCGGTCACAAAAAGCCCGCCCCTCTTCACTCGCGGCGGAACCAATCGCAGGACGCGCGGATAGTCTTCCTTGTCGATGTCGTTGAAGACGATATCGAATTCCTGCTTCTGCTCAGAAAGCAACTCGATTGCGTCGCCAATATGAATCTTGATCCGGTCGGCGACCCCGGCTCGCTGAAAATAGCGCCGCGCCTTATCGGCGTTCTTGGTGTCGCTGTCCGTGTAATGCACGCGACCGCCTTCGCCCACCGCGCGCGCCCACCAGATCGTCGAATAGCCGATCGCCGATCCCATCTCAAAAACCGTCTTGGCTCCGGTCATCCAAACCAGTTGCTGGAAGAAGGTCGCAACCACTGGCCCGACGATCGGAATCTTGTTCTTGGTAGCCTCGGCCTCCATCTCGGCGAGCACCTCATCGCGCGGCGGCAGCAGCGAGTAGAGATAGGTATCAACGTCGGCTTGAGTGACGAACCCGTGATGACGCCAGGTAGCAGTATTCGGAGCGGTAGACAAGGCGAACTCCTGTGAAATTCAGATTGAAGACTTCAGATTTCAGATTTCGGATTTCAAATCGCAGATTCCAAATTATTTTAAGACTCCCGCCATCCCTCGCCTGGCGCGCCTTGCAATGTGAAATCACAAATCTGAAATCTGCAATGTCCTAGCTTCGCGTTTCCCCGGGCTTCATCTCTACGATTTCCACATCCGAGACCAGCTTCTGCAACTCGCTAGGCCGGCCCGTCAATACTGGAAACGTGCCGAAGTGCATCGGAATGACGGTCTTCGCCTGCAACAGATTGCAAGCGTACGCCGCCTCGCGAGGAGACATGGTGTAATGGTCGCCGATCGGCAGCATCGCAATCTCGGGCGCATAGAGGTCGTGAATGATCTTCATGTCGCCGAACACGTTGGTGTCGCCCGCGTGATACACCTTTACGCCGTTCGCAAATTCAATCACGAAGCCCACGGCCTCGCCGCCGTAGAGAATCTGGTCACCATCCTGAATGCCGCAGGAATGGTCGGCGTGCACCATGGTCACCTTAACATCGGCGACCTTCACAGTACCGCCTTTGTTCATTTCCACCATGTTCTTCAATCCCTTCTTGCCCAGCCAGCGCGCCAGCTCCGGGATAGCGACCACGGGTGGCTGATGCTTCATGCCGATCTCCACCGCGTCGCCGATGTGGTCGCCGTGCGCATGCGTCACCAGCATCGCATCCAGGTTCTTGATCGCCTTTTCCTTCTCCGGGCACATGGGATTGTTCATGACCCACGGATCGATAAGGATGATTTTTCCGCCCGGCGTTTCGAAGCGAAACGTCGCATGGCCGAGCCAGGTGAGCTTGATACCTTTTAAATTCATGGTCGGTGGTCGTCGGTCCTCGGTCTTTGGCAAAACATGGTTGGTGGCTGGTCGTCGTTTATTTACATAGGATGCTGCCAGTTCGATGGTTCGACTGAAAGGAAGCGCTGTGTACTTCGGGCTCGGCGCATTTTACTACCAATGCGGAGGCGTCCGCCCGGCAGTTCTCGGTTTTGCCAACGACCAGCGACTAGCGACCAACGACAGCTCTTCGATTTTTCTGTCGCCCGCGCCGCAATTCTGTTTAATATGTGTGCCGTGTCGCACCTTAAAATCCTTCTCACCCGCCAACAAATTGATGCAAGAGTCAAAGAGCTCGGCGCGGAAATTACGCGCGACTTCGCAGGACAATCCGTAATTTTCGTCGGCGTCCTGAAAGGCGCCGCAATATTCCTGAGCGACCTCGCGCGCCAGGTTAATCTCGACTCGACCTTCGACTTCATCGGCGTCTCCAGTTACGGCAACCGCCCCGAGCCCGCCCACGAACTGCAGCATGGCTGGGATTCCACCGGAGAAGTAAAACTGACCAAAGACGTCGACCAGTCCATGGAAGGAAAGAATGTAATCCTGGTCGAAGACATCCTCGATACCGGACTGACGCTGACGTTCTTAAAGAAATTTCTTCTGGCCCACAAGCCGAGGGCCCTAAAAATAGCTGCCCTGCTCGACAAACCCTCTCGTCGCAAAATGCCGATCGAAGGCGACTACGTAGGCTTCAAAATCCCGGACGAATTCGTAGTGGGGTATGGCTTGGACTACGCGGAACGCTACCGAAATCTGCCGGATGTGTGCATCGTGCCACGAGATTAATGCATCTCTCATGCCCGTTCACAGATTCAGTTAGGCTGACGGATGGTTTGGGGAAGGGCACGAGTTCAGAGGCTGCGGAAAAACTCCGTCGGCTGGCAAGACCGGGAAGGGCACAAGTTCACTCGTGCCGCTAAGTCCCTGAAAGCGTGTGCGCTTCAGCACCTGAGGTTTGCGATTTTGGGTCCCAGCGATTTGTTTCAGGAATCTCCGTGAGTCCTGCCGAAAACGCCGCGCAATTCTCCTCGGCTTCGGTCGCTGAGGTTTGCTTTTTGCTTGAGCAAGAATTCTCCGCCCCAATGTCGCTCTGCTAATTTGCCCTTACGCCAAACGCATCCCCTGCCCGAAATTGAGGAGTCCAAACCCGCAACAGCCCCCATCCTCCCGGCTGCTATCATATCTATGGTGGATTCCCTCTCAACCCAATCAGATCAGCAGGTTAAGATCGATCCCCTGCTGCTTGAAGTCGCCGATGTGGTCAACACCACGCTCGACCTCGACACGACCCTCCGCCGGGTCGCCGAACTTGTCCGCAAGGTCATCGATTACGAAATCTTCGCCATCCTTTTGCTGAACGAACGCACGCAGGAGCTGCGCTTCCGCTTTCAGGTCGGCTATCCCCGCGAGTACGCTGACCGCGCCCGGATCAAAGTTGGCCAAGGCGTAACTGGACGAGCCGCCCAAACTCGACAGGCCGTTCTCGTAGAAGACGTCACCAAGGAACCCGACTACATCGAGGCCATCCCCAACGTGCGCTCGGAGCTCGCCATTCCTCTGATTGTCAAGAACCGCGTCATCGGCGTGATCGACTTGGAAGGCCGTGTCCCGGGCTACTTCACCGAAGAACATAAGCGCCTGTTGACGCTGATCGGCTCGCGCATGGCGGTCGGAATCGAGAACGCGCAGCTCTACACCCGCACCACCCGCCAGGCACGCACCTTACTCCTGCTGAACGAAATCGCGCGCGAACTGACCTCGATTCTGAACGTCGATGAACTGCTGAAGCGCATTGCCGAGCTTCTCAACCGCATCATCGATTACCAGATGTTCAGCATCCTGCTCGTCGATGAAAGCGGTGAGAGGCTGGTGCACCGCTTCTCATTGCGATTCCAGGAAAGCATCCACCTCAAGCACGACATTCCACTTGGCAAAGGAATCGTCGGCGCGGCAGCGACGGAAAAAGCCGCTGTGCTCGTGCCCGATGTGAGCAAGGATCCGCGCTACGTGATGGCCAACCCCGAGACCAAGTCGGAGCTGGCCGTTCCGCTGATCTACAAAGACAAGGTCATCGGTGTGCTCGATCTCGAACATACCCGCCGCGGATTTTTCTCCGAAGATCACAAGCGCACGATCACCACCCTGGCCGCGCAGGTGGCGATTGCACTCGAAAACGCTCGCCTGTATGAGCAGATCGCGCGCCAGGAGCGCCGCCTCGAACGCGACTTGTCGCTCGCGCGCGAATTGCAGTTCCGCCTGTTGCCTCCGGCGATGCCAAAAGTCGCGCATCTGGACGTAGCAGCACGATTCGCTCCCGCGCGTGCCATCGGCGGCGACATGTACGACTTCGTGCACTACTCTCTGTCGCGGCTGGGCATCATCGTCGGCGACGTGAGCGGCAAGGGAGCCCCGGCCGCAATCTATGCCGCCTTGGTCAGTGGAATTCTGCGCTCGCATGCGCCCATCGAACCAGCCCCGGCAGAGATGCTGTCGGCGGTGAACTTCTCGCTGAGCGAGCGACGCATCGAGGCCCAGTACATCTGCCTGCTGTACGCCGTATGGGACGACGAGAGACGCACTCTGCAAATTGCCAACTCCGGCTTGCCCCGCCCTCTTTACGTGCATGATGGAAAAATTGAAATCATCGAAGCGACAGGCCTGCCACCGGGCTTGTTCGATGACGCCGACTACGAAGAGCTGTCCTTCAAAACGAAGCCCGGCGACATGTTCGTGTTCTTCAGCGACGGAATTCTTGACGCGCGCAATCGCGCCGGCGAAATGTTCGGACGCTCCGGTGTTGACCGCGTCATCGCCAACTGCCCCGACCAGTCGCCCGAATGCGTGGTGACTTCCCTGTTTCAGGCGGTTGCCGACCACGCAGCCGGCGAAGAAGTGTTCGACGATCAGACCGTAGTGGCCATCAAGGTCAAAGGGAGTGCCGCGAAGCGCAAGTGAGCCGCCCTGCCCCGACTCTCGAAGCGCGTCCACCGGCGTTCACCTACCGCGAAGTGCGGCATGGCTTCCTTCGCCGGAAAGCGGGCGCCGTGCTTTGCTGCGAAGAAATTCCTGTGCCGCGATTGGCGGAGCGTTTCGGCACGCCGCTGTACATTTATTCCTCTTCCACGATTCGCGAGCGCATGCGGATTTTCCAGCACGCGTTCCGCCGCGCCGCGCACACCATCTGCTACTCGGTAAAAGCGAATTCCAATTTGTCGATCCTCCGCCTGCTGGCGGAAATGGATTGCGGCTTCGACGTCGTTTCCGGCGGCGAACTAGAACGGGTACTGCGCGTCGATAAACACGCCGCGCGGAAAGTGGTGTTCTCTGGCGTCGGGAAAACGCGCGAGGAAATGCGCCTGGCCTTGAAAGCGGGCATCCTGCTCTTCAACGTCGAGAGTGAATCCGAAATGTGGACGCTGGCGGAATGTGCCGGCCAGATGCGCACCCGGGCGCGCATTGCGTTTCGCGTGAACCCCGACGTGCCCGCCAATACGCATCCTTACATTTCAACCGGATTGCACAAGCATAAGTTCGGTGTGCCGATCGAAGAGGCTCGCACGCTGTATGCGAAAGCTTCCAGCACACGTCACCTGAAAGTTGCTGGAGTGAGCGTACACATCGGCTCGCAGATCACCGACATGGATCCTTTCGCCGCCACCATGGAACGCATAGCCGATCTGATTGAGCAACTACGCGACGATGGTCACGAGATCAACTTCGTAGATGCCGGTGGTGGCCTCGGCATCGCTTATGATCCATCGGGAAAGGGCCCAGGCGTCGCCGATCGCGGGAATGGGCGGGAGCTTACGAAGGTCGAACGTTCTTCTCCACCCACCACTGAATTGTTTTTCGAGTACGTTTCTCGCTATGCGGAAGCGCTGCTTAAGCCGCTGCGAGGTTTGAATCTGCATTTGCTGCTGGAGCCCGGCCGCTCGATCGTGGGCCCGGCAGGAGCGCTGGTCACCGCCGTGCTCTATCGCAAGACGAATCACAACAAGAAATTCCTGATCACCGATGCCGGCATGAACGATCTCCTTCGGCCTTCGTTGTACAACGCCTTCCACGAAATCGTAGCCGTGGAACTGCACAAGGATTTCACGACGGAAGCCGTCGACATCGTCGGACCGGTTTGCGAGACCGGCGATTTCTTCGCGCGCGACCGCGAATTGCCGCGCGTCGACGAAGGTGACTGGCTCGCTATTCTCGATACCGGCGCTTACGGACTGGCCCTGGCGTCGCACTACAACACGCGACCGCATCCGGCAGAGGTACTGGTCGAGGGAAAGTCGGCGAAGGTCATCCGCCGACGGGAAACGCCCAAAGACTTGATGCGCGGAGAGTAGGGCTGCAGTTCCCAGTTTCGAGTTTCCAGTGTCACATCCCGACAGACTGCTCCACTGGTGATTCTCTGCCTGGTAGAAAGAGGGCTCTACTTCCGCTCACCGGCGCTCTCGGCATCCCAAATAACTTTCCCGCCCACAAACGTCTTCAGCACCTTTACATCGCGAATCTTCGCAGGATCAATCTTGAAGATATCGTCGCTAAGAATCACCATGTCGGCCAGCTTGCCAACCGTGATCGATCCTTTCTCTTTGTCCTGAAATTCCGCATACGCTGATCCCATCGCGTAGGCTTCGACCGCTTCGGCGACGGTCAGCTTCTGCTCAGGAAACCAGCCGCCGGGATTCTTCCCGTCAAGCGTGGCGCGCGTAACCGCGGCGTAGAGCCCGAGCATCGGGTTCAAGGGAGCTACGTCCCAGTCAGTGCCGAATGCCAAACGCACGTGATGGTCGAGAAAAGTGCGGAAGGCGTAGGTGCGGCTGGCGCGATCGTGCCCAATCCGTCCCTCCGCCCAGCGGCCATCGTCGATCGCGTGATAGGGCTGCATCGACGCGATCACCCCCAGTTGTGCGAACCGATCGAAGTCCTTGGCAGCCATGTGCTGCGCGTGTTCAATGCGGAAGCGACGGTCGGCAGAGCCATGCTCCTTCACGATGTCACCATAGAAATCGAGGATGATCGAGATTGCCTGGTCTCCGATCGCATGCGTGCAAAGCTGAAGCCCGGCCGCATCGGCCTTGAGCATGCGGTCGCGCATCGCAGCCGGCGGCTGCATCTCGTCTGAGAGCAGTCCCCGATTGTTGGGAGTGTCGCTGAACGGTTCAAAGAAATAGGCCGTGCGGGATCCGAGCGATCCATCCGCGAAGCCCTTGACCGCGCCGATGCGCAAGTACGAGTCACCAAACGCGCGGCGTACGCCAATCTTGGCCAGATCCTCGAACTCAGTGATCAGCGGCGCGGCGTAAATGCGAGTCGTCAGTTCCCCCCGTTCGCGGAGTTCGGCGTATACCGAAATGTCGGCGTAATCTGCGCTCATGTGCTGGACGCTCGTCACCCCCAGCGAGGCCGCATGCGCGAGAGCGCGTTTTACGGCATGCAGCCGTTCATCGTGCGTAAGCGGCGGCACATGCTTGTAGAGCATGTCCTGAGCCGCGTCTTTGAGAGCGCCCGTCGGATTTCCCTGCGCGTCGCGAACGATTGCGCCCCCGGGCGGATCAGGCGTCTGCGCCGTGATGCCTGCAGCGCGCAACGCCACTGTGTTCGCCAGCCCCATGTGGCCATCGTACCGACTCACAAACACCGGCGTGTCGCCCGTCACCGCATCGATCAGCTCTTTTGTCGGGAACTCAGCCGGTGTCCACTTGGTCTCATCCCAATCGCCGCCCAGAATCCACGATCCCTTCGGTGTCGTCTTGGCCCGTTCGCCGATTCGGTGGACAAATTCCTGGGCGCTGGTGGCGTCGTTGAGCTGCACGTTGTCGAGTTGCGCGCCGCCGCTGACGAAATGTGTGTGCGAGTCATTGAAGCCCGGCAGCAGGAGTTTGCCGCCGGCATCGATCGTCTTCGTCGCCGGCCCGCGCCAGGCCGCAACTTCCACGTCAGTGCCGACACCCACAATGCGGTCGCCTAGCACGGCAACGGCTTGCGCTTCGGGATGATCGGAGTCCACCGTCCAGATTCTTGCGTGCGTGATGATGAGATCGGCGGAGGGCTTGGTTTGGGCCGAAGCACCGGGTAGGCATGAGATCAAAACAGCAAGCACAAACAGGACACCGCGCCGACTAGTGTTCATAGTGGTTATGGAAATCTTCGCAAGACCGCGACTGTAGGAAACTGGAAACTAGAAACTTGACTGAAACTTGAAACCCGAAACTCGAAACTCGGTACTTGAAACTCTCTTCTACCTCTGTCCCCACTTCAACTTCGTCCGCAGCACCTCGAAGAACGCTCTGCGGATGCGCAGCAGCTGTACTTTGTACTCCGCTTTGCGGCAGATCACTTTATCTTCATCTCGCACCGGCATGCCGACCTGGCCGTCTACGCTGAGGTAAGCCTCTTCGTCGCCGGTCTTCACAATGATTTCAATTTGCGCGGAGTCCCGCACCACCAATGGCCGATGCGTCAGCGAGTGCGGTGAAACGGGCGTGATTACGAACGCATCGACCGAAGGGGTCAGGATCGGGCCCCCCGCCGCCATCGAGTACGCAGTCGAGCCCGTAGGCGTAGAGATGATCAGGCCATCGGCTTTGTAGGTCGTGACGAATGCCTGGTCGATGAAGAGATCGTACGTGTTCAGGCGGGCCAGGGCGCTCTTGTTCACGATGACGTCGTTGAGCGCCGAGTAGCTCATAATGGACTTGCCGTCGCGCATCAGTTCGCAATGCACAAGCGATCTTGATTCCACCGTCGCACGCTTCTGGTCGACGTCATCGAGCGCCTGATAGAGCTCGGGCAGGGGCACTTCGGTCAGAAAGCCCAAAGAGCCGAGATTCACGCCGAGCACGGGAATGCCAGCCGGCGCCACAGCTCGCGATGTGGAAAGCAGCGTGCCATCCCCGCCCAGCACCACCACAAAGTCGAGCGGCAGAGTCGACATCTGCTTGCGATCGATCGTTTCCGGCCCAGCGCTGTAGGCAGCCGTTTCGCGATCAATGACGACCCGATACTCGTGCTCCTCGAACCACGAAAACAATTTGGGAAGGATCTGTGCAAGCTCTGGCTTAGCGGGCTTAGAGATGATGCCGACAAACTTCTTGCGGCCGGAAGGGTTCGTCGCGCCTGTGGGCATGATGGAGGAAGCATTGTAACGTAGGCGTTGGGCGTTAGGCGTTGGGCGTTAGGCGTTGGGCGTTAGGTGCCAGGTGTCAGGTGTCAGGTGTCAGGTCTTAACACGTAGCGCCGGCGTCTCGCCGGCAGTCGCGAGGGCGTCCTCGCCCTCGTCCCACGTGTCACCACTTGCGATGACCGACCACCGCCATCTCAGAACTGCGCATACAGCAAAAACTCCCGATTCCCTTCTCCACCCAGAATCGGAGATTCAATCGCATCCGTCTGCTGTGCCCCCAATCCGACCACGCACCGACGCACCTTCTCGACCGCGGCCTTCTGCACCAACTCATCGCGCACAATGCCGCCCTTCCCCACTTCGCCACGCCCAGCCTCGAACTGAGGTTTAACCAGCACGATCAACCGGCAAAGATTCCCTCGTTGACCGGAAGGCGGAAAAGCAGCACCCACAACCGCGGGCAACACTAACGTCGCCGAGATGAAAGAAACGTCCATCACCGCCAGCGACACATACTCTCCTACCGCTTCCCGCGTGAGGTACCGAGCATTGGTTTTCTCCACCAGCCGTACCCGCGGATCCTGGCGCAGCCGGAAGTCGAGTTGCCCATAGCCGGTGTCGATCGCGATAACCTGCGCCGCACCATGCTGCAACAGGCAATCCGTAAACCCTCCTGTCGAGGCGCCCACGTCCATGCCCACCAGACCTCGCACATCAATCTGCCAGTGCTCGAGCGCGCGCTCGAGTTTCAGGCCACCGCGGCCGACGTACCTGAGATCCTCGCCGAGTAAGCGCACCGCGACGTCCGATTCAACCGACGCCCCCGCCTTCACAACCTTTTGCTCGTTGACCAGGACTTTCCCACCAAGAATCAGCGCCTGCGCCCTTTCCCGGGAGGGCACCAGCCCGCGGTCCACCAGCAATTTGTCCAATCGCAGTTTCATTTCTTCGAAATCGAAAAATTCGTCGGATGGCTGAGAGGTTCTACCCTAAACGTGCCAGCATCGTTGAATGTGCAGAATGTTAAACCTACTGTCGCACAACAACTTGAGGTATGACTTTCCTCGTTATCCACAGAATTATCCACGAGAGTGTTGAAAACTACAGGAATGTCTGTAAGCCTCGCGAAGAAAAAGAAAAGCCGCCCGGCCCTGGGCGGCTCTCAAGTTCTGTTTTCTGAAAACTAACCGGCGACTTCTTCGAGCAGTTTCTGATCGATGTCAAAATTCGCGTGCACGTTCTGCACGTCATCCTGCTCTTCCAACGCTTCCAGCAAGCGGATCATCTGTGCCGCCGCCGCGCCCTCGAGCTTGATGTAGTTTTGTGGAATCATCGACACACTGGAAGCGCTGGGCGTGATGCCAGCCTTCTTCACGGCTTCCAATACACCTTCGTAAGCGGATGGCTCGGTCAGGATTTCCCAGTTATCGCCATCATCGCGCAGGTCTTCCCCGCCCGCCTCGAGCACAATGGCCATCAGGTCATCTTCCTTGGCAGCGGCCTTCGGAATCACGATGTCGCCCTTCTTGTGAAACATCCACGAAACAGCGCCGGCTTCGGCCATGTTGCCGTTATTTTTCCCAAAGCAGTGACGGATTTCGCTTACCGTGCGGTTGCGATTGTCAGTATTGATCTCAGCCAGGATCGCGACGCCGCCCGGGCCGTACCCTTCGAGTGTGAACTCTTCGTAGGTAGCGCCCGGGAGTTCGCCGGTACCGCGCTGGATCGCGCGTTTGATATTGTCGGCGGGCATATTCTCAGCCTTGGCAGCAAGGATCGCGGTGCGCAGGCGAGGATTCGTATCTGGATCGCCGCCGCCGTTCTTGGCCGCAATGCCGATTTCTTTAATCAGGCGCGTGAAAATCTTGCCGCGCTTGGCGTCGAGCGCGCCCTTTTTGTGCTTGATTGTGGCCCACTTTGAATGGCCAGACATAGGGATACCTCGTCTCTAAAGAACTGGAATTACGAAGGATTCGCCCTTGGAGGAAATCACAGGATAGCCTCGGAAACTGAAGCAGGCGAACCCAAATTATAGCATGGGAGATTTTCGCGCCTTAAAGGAAGGCTGGACCGCTGACTGGGCCTCTTTTGCAGTCGATGCCCCAGAACGAAAAAGTCAGGTCCCAGGATTATCCTGAGACCTGACACCTGAGACCTGACACCGGCCCGATTTCTATAGCGGCCCCGGTACGGTGATCTTCACAATCTGTCCGACCCCGGCAGGGGCTGGCACCGCTCCAAAGTTCGACACATAGAGATTGCCGTCCGGTCCCATGGTCATACCCGTGGGTACGGTTAGCCCGCTCGCAATCGTCAGCAGCGTTCCCGAACGCAACCGTACGACCTTCCCATTGCCCGGCCCCGGGAAGCCGGGAGCGTCATTGAGTTCCAGGAAGTAAGTGTCGCCGCCGCTGACTACCACTGCAACTACCGTCGTTAGGCCGGGGACCACTCTCGTGATGCCCCCCAACGTGCTTACGGTGAATCGCGATGAGCTGCCCGGCACGATCGGGAACGTGTCGAGGTTGCTGACCAGGAACCCGCTTGCCGTGCGAGCGATACTCGTCGGCACCACGTGGCCCTGCGTCTCGGAAACATCCACCAGTCGCGTCACGACGCCGCTCGGCGTGATGGAATCGACCTCGCCATGATTTGGCTCGACCGCGTAGAGCACTCCGTCGGCAGCGATCAGCGAATACCAGGTCCCGTCGGGCTCGAAGTCATCCGGCTCTATGACTTTGGTCGGATGCAGCTTCTGATAGGCACTCAGGTTGGCAATTCGCGACCAGCTTCCGTCGCTATTCACTTTCAGGATCGCGTTCGGGAAATTGGGATGGCCGTGCGAGCAACCGGCACCCGCGAGCAAGGCGTACATCTGATCGCCGAGGAACGCGACGTCGGCCACGCCTTCCACATCACCGATGGCGGCGCTGGTCGAAGGCAAGCCGCCGACCAGCGTCGATCGCGTGCCATCCGGCGTCACTTTCGAAATCCGCGCGTTAAAGCCGCCGGTGTATGGTCCGACCGGAGGAGGCACCTGTTCGCATGTGCTGCTCGGAGGTGTCTTCCCTCCCGTCCCGCCTTCCGCTACATAAAGGTTGCCGTCCGGGCCCCACTTCAGGCCGCGCGGATTGGAAAATCCAGTGGCGAAGACCGAGACGTTCGAAGACGTCTGAGCGTCCGCGACTGAGAAACTTAGCACTACTGCGGCAAAAGCAATCCAGCTGGAAATCTTCATACGCTCCCCCTAAACAAAGGCGGCGCGAGTATAGGAGCCGGAACGAGGCGCGTCAACGAAAAGCAGGAGAAAACGCGCCTGATCCGGGCCAATTTCGAAGACATACGCGGCAGCGTTCTCGCCAAAAAACCTACGACCGTACTTTCCATGCTTGTTTTCAGTAGATTACGGCCAATCGGCGGGAAGCCGCGCCCAGCGTGGCATTCGGCAGACACGCCCAGCAACTGTAAAACATTGCGCTTACATGGGTGAAGACAAGTTGGACTGTCCGGCTTTCGCCTGCCGCTCTTTATAGGCATACACCACCGCCAGCAGAGGCGCGGAAATCAGCACGCCCCAGAACGGAATCAAAACTCCCAACACAATGGGCGTGAAGATCGAAGCCCAAATGGGCACGCGCGCCGCACGCTTCATGATGTAGGGCTGCAGCAAAAATCCATCCACGATCACGATGCCAGCGTACAGGATGAGAACGTAAAGGGAGTGCACCGCGCTGCCCCAATGAATCCACGCTGCCAGCACTGGACCGAGCAGGCTCAAGACGGGACCGATATGCGGCACGATTTGCAGGAATGCCGCCAGGACTGCCCAGAACGGCGCCCATGGCACCTTTAGAATCGTCAGCCCTACCCACCAAAGCAGCGCCACCGCGATTGAATCCTGCAATTGGGCGATTGCCCAGTTCTTCAGCGCGTGGCCAGTAATCCGGAAATGCTCGGCAAAAGTCATCGTAGTTAGATGCTCAGCAACTATTTCGCGAAATCGAGGTGGCCGTGTCAACCTTCGGCACGCCGTTCTCGTCCATACTAGTAGCACCCGGACCTTAATTCATGGAGACAGCACTGCGCACCGCGTTAGGCGCCGCGGCACAAAATATCACGGCGGAAGAGTTCGATGCGATCGTCCGCCGCCATCAACGCCGGGTGCACCGCTTCCTGCTGATGATGTTGCGCGATCCTGAGGAAGCCGACAACCTGACCCAGGAATGCTTCCTGCGTGCTTACCTGAACCGCTCGACCTTTCGCGGAGAGTCCAGCCTCGAAACCTGGCTCCTGCGGATTGCGGCCAACCTTGCCCGCGACCACGCCCGCAGTCGGAAGGCAGGATTCTGGAAGCGGTTGCTCGGACTGGGCGACGACGGGGAGGACGGCCTAGCCGAGCAGGTGCCATCGGATGACGCATCCCCGGAACAGAACCTGCTGGCGCGCGAAGATGTGCGCGCAGTATGGAACGCGGCGAACCAGTTGTCGCAGCAACAGCGCGCGGTGTTTCTGCTGCGTTTTGTAGAAGAGATGGAGTTGAGCGAGATCGCATGTGCGCTGGACTTGCAAGTCGGCAGTGTGAAGACGCATTTGTTCCGCGCAGTGCAGGCGGTGCGCGGCAAGCTGAGGGAGTCACGATGAATTCCAACAACAACACACACGATCCGCTGGTGGAACGCGCGCTGGTGGGCTTCGACCTCGCGGCTGAGCACCACATTGCCGGATGCCAGCCATGCCAGACAGAACGGGACCAGGTCGAAGTCGCTTTGCGCCAATTTGCTGAGGCCAATCGCGAATTCGCCAAACGACCCGAGGACTTCTGGGAGTTGCAGGCGGGGCGCATCCGCGCAGCTCGCCGCGAATCGGCGTCAAAATCGCGGCTAATGACGACGCTGATCCCAAGTGTGATGTTTTTACTGCTGGTGGCCTTCGCGATTCTGAGTCGCGCCCCGCGCGTCCATCCGATCCAGCCTGCAGCACCTGTTTCCCAGGTCGATTCCGATCACGAACTGCTGCTCGAGGTGGAGCGCGCCATTCAGTACGACACGCCTCGAGCGCTGGAACCCGCGACTTTGATGGTGGATGAAAGTGACGGCACTATGCCGCTCGATACCGCGTTACAAAACAAGGAGACTCGTTCTCATGAGAACTAGATTCGTAATCGCATTAAGCACTCTCGCCCTGGCCGGTGCATGCTGGGCACAGGAAACTGGCGCGGCGGTTGGAGGTGTAACGACCGGGCCCCGGCATGTCGGCAAAGGCCCTCATAACGTGATGTTCAAACGCGAGATGGGCAAGTGGTGGCGGAACCCGGATGTCGTATCCAAACTGGCCTTGAGCGACGCGCAGGTCAATCAGCTGAACCAGGTTTTCTATAACCACAAGCTGAAGCTCATCGACTACGGTGCCGACATGGAAAAGCAGGACCTCAAGCTGCAGACCATGCTCGACGCCGATCAGCCCGACGAAGCGCAAGTCAACTCGCAGGTCGATCAAGTCTTGTCGGCCCGCGGCAAGCTGGAGCGCGAATTCACCGCCATGAATCTCGATCTCCGCAAGCAGCTGTCGCTTGAACAATGGCGGCAGCTGAAAACCATGCGCGGCGGCGAAGCCATGCCCGGCGACCACATGTTCTTCTTCAAACAGAAACTCATGCCAGAAGGGCCGGGCCGGCCGGCAGGACCGGATGAAATGCCACCGCTGCCACCGCCTCCACCTCCGGGCCTCGATTAGTTCGGTCAGTAACCAGCGTTGTACGGGCCGCCTGGCGCATCCCCCAAGAGCCGGGCGGCTTTAATTTTTGCCGTGGTAGACTCGAAGCATTCCACCCGCAGGGGCCTCGGCATGAAATTCGGCGTAATTATTTTCCCCGGTTCCAATTGCGACCACGATGCCTACTGGACAATTCAGCAAGTTGCCAAGCAGCCCGTAACCTTCCTGTGGCACGAGTCGCACGACCTGGAAAATTGCGACGCCATCATCGTGCCGGGAGGCTTTGCATTCGGCGACTATCTGCGCACCGGCGCGATCGCCAAGTTCTCTCCCGTCATGGAGTCAGTTAAAAAGTTCGCCAACGGCGGTGGGATCGTGCTGGGCATCTGCAACGGCTTCCAGATCCTCTGCGAATCCGGGTTGTTGCCCGGGGCGCTCATGCGAAACGTTGGCCTGAAATACATCTGCAAGCCGGTCCAGGTGCGCGTCGAAAGCACCGACACAATATTCACGCAAGCGTGCCGCGAGGGAGAGGTCTTGACGATCCCCATCGGCCACATGGAAGGAAATTACTTCTGCGATGAGGCGACACTTTCAGAGCTCCAGCGCGACAAGCGCATCGTGTTCCGCTATTCGGCCCCTGACGGCCAGAGCACACCCGAAGCAAATCCAAATGGGTCGCTCGACAACATCGCGGGAATCTGCAGTCCCGGCCGCAATGTACTCGGCATGATGCCGCACCCCGAGCGCTCGGCCGAGCCCGAACTCGGATGCATCGATGGTTTCAAGGTGTTTCAGTCGCTGGTCGGAGCGATGGCAGCAAAATAGGTAGCGCCGGCATCCTGCCGGCAGTCGCGAGGGCGTCCCTGCCCTCGCATGTTTTTCCGGGTCACGGTTTTTCAGGGCTCCGCGTCACCTCACACTTCTATGGTCCGCTTCGGAATTGTCGGATTCGGTCTGCACGCCGTGCGCCGCCTGATGCCAGGTTTCAAGCTGGCACGCAGCTGCAAGGTCACTGCTCTTTCCCGCCGTGACATGGCCAAGGCCAAGACGGCCTCGGAGGAGTACCAGATCCCCCACGTCTTCTCGAGCACCGCCGAGTTGTGCCGCTCGCCCGAAGTCGACGCCGTGCTGGTCACGACCCCGAATTCCCTGCATCTCTCCGACGTACTCACGGCGCTTGCCGCGGGCAAGCCGGTCTTGTGTGAAAAGCCGATGGGCATGAATGCCGGCGAATGCAAGCAGATGGTCGAAGCCGCTCGTGCCGCGAAGGTTCCGCTCGGCGTCGCCCAGGTTTTCCGATTCGAAGACAGCACCGCCCGTTTGCGAGAACGGATCGCCGCCGGACAGATCGGCCGCCCCATCTTTGCGCGCTCCGAGTTCTCCTATCCCGGCAAGAACCATGCACGCACCTGGCTGAACGACGCCACGATTGCCGGCAGCGGCCCCATCGGCGACGTCGGCGTGCACTGTATCGACGCGCTCCGCTACATCCTGCAAGACGAAGTCGTTCGTGTGTTCGCCCGCGGCATGTGGGACGCTGACTCCAAAGAGGTGGAAGCCGCAGCCGCAATGAATCTGGAATTTGCGCGGGGAACACTTGGTGCTGTACTGGTTTCGACGCGCGCCGAGTATCGAACGCCGATGGAGTTCGTCGGGGAAAGCGGTGTCCTCAGGGCCGACGATGGTCTCACGGTCGATCGGCCGATCCAGGTGAACCTCAAGCGCAACGGCGTGGTCGTAGAGAGCGAAGCGATCTCGAACCAATACGCATACGCCAGGCAGGTGGACATGTTCGCGGCGGCCGTTCGCGGGGAAGCCGCGTTCCCGGTCCCTGGCGAAGAAGGCTGGCAGAATCAGGAAATCCTCGACGCCGCTCTGCGGAGCCTGAAGAGTGGTCGCCTGGAAGAGGTTCCGATGGTGCCGCGCGCCTGAGACGAGACTTCGCGCCAAACCGCACTTTGGGTGAAATCGCGCGCCGCCTCGCCACGGGACCAAAACGCGAGCGCGATTTCACAAATCTAGCTTTTGAAAATCTTAAAACGCAGAGGGCGCAGAGAAATACCGCAGAGAACGCAGAGGAGTTGTTTGATTTCTCTGATCTCGCCCTGGTCGTTGGTGCTTCTATGAAATTATTTTTGCGGTGCTCCTGCTTCCAGTAATGGATGAATTCTTAAATTCGTTTCTAATGCATCGCCAATTTAAAAGCGATTGGAGTGATCACTCCCGCTGCGGGTACGGTTCACACATGCTGTGAGCCCTGTATGACTCAGTAGCCGGTGAGTCGGCCTGCGCCGCATCAGATGTCCGCCCGCGCTCCCAAGGGGTGCACGCCCGCGATAAGGGTCCGCGCGGTTCTGCCTAGGACACGCGGAACGTCGCCATCTCTGGCCTAATTTTAGAATAGCAATTTGGGTAGGGGGATTGTGACACGGCGGCGAAGTTTATATTTTGCGTGGATTGATGGAGATCAATGCGATTTGTGACGTGGGTGGGGCTTGACAGGTGATGGAGGTCACAGGGCAGGTCACGGGCAAAGGTGACAGGTCACAGGTTTTGTAGCGCCGGCGTCCCGCCGGCAGTCCGGCGGGCGTCCTCGCCCGCCGCTTCGAGGACAAAGTGAGCGAGGGCGGGACGCCCTCGCGACTGCCGGCAAGATGCCGGCGCTACGGTTTTCGTCTCGAGGCTCCCGCGTCTCGATACTCATTTGCCTCGACAGGCTTGCGTTTTGTTGGTGAACGACGGGCCTTACGGGATCACCACATTACTGGAAGGCGCCAGCGGCTGATTGAGCGCCGAGTCTTCCGGCCGCGGCGGAATTCCCCGCGCCTGCACGATCGCCCAATGCCACTCCTCGTCAGGACCGAGCGCCGCCGTCAGCGGTCCCTTGAATACCGTGGTGCTCGAAGGCAACGATTCAGCCTTCAGGTGATAGAGCGTAGTGACGTCCGCACTCTTCTCTGCGGAGACCGTGGTCTCAGAAGCGGCCTGCACGAGTCTCGCCATCCCGCGATTCGCAGCCAGCGAATTCGTGCGTCGTACAACGGTTACGCCCACCGTAATTTCTTCAATCCGCCAGCGCGTTCCGTTCAAGACAGAAACCTGCAATCCCTCTTCGTTGATCGCCGCCGGTCCTTCGAGCTTCCGCACCTCCTCTTCGGGTACGTCGATCGGAGTCGCCGGACGAATCAGCAAAGAGCTCATGCGCCCGTTGAAGGATAGGCTGCACGTGACATCAGGTGAAGAAATCTGGAACATCTTGGCCGCACCTTCAAACGAATACGTCATGCTGGTATTCGCGAGGTGATGGCTTTCCGCCTCTTCCACAACCTGGGTCAGATTGTCGTTGTCGATAATCGTGTGCGCAGGCGCGGGTGCTGGAGTTGGATTCGGCGGTGCGGGTTGTTCTTTCTTCTTGCGAATAGACCGGGCCACGTCGCCCAGAGAAACGGGAGCATCTTCAGACTGGCACCATGCCGCTGTCGCCAGCAAAAGTCCACAAGCGGCCGCGATCAACACGCGGCAGGCGGTCGCTCGACGGCTTCCAAGCCGGAGCGCCCCACCACAAGCTACTTGGCCCAAGGTCCCAGGTTCGGTCATTCGGATACGGTTCTCTGGCCGGGCAGCGATGACGGGAGGAGGCGCGTCGATGGCCACCAGGCACACGAAACTTACATTCAAATTGTAGCGAGTCTGCGACAGGAGAAAACGAACGTAGGTGCTAGAACCTTGGCAGGAAGAAATAAGAGGGCGCCGGCCAGAAGTGGCGTACAACGGGCCGGGCGCCCTCAGCGTTCAGTGGGTGTTACAGGAGACCGGATGTACGGAAACGCGAAACGGGATCTACCACCGGCTGACGTTTAAAAATCCAGCGGGCCACCGCAAATCCCAACGCCGCGTAACAAACATGCATCATTCGCATAGCATCCCCCCGAAAAACGGTCATGCGGCCTCATACCGAAGGGGAGGAGCCTCGTACACCCACAACTTAGCAACGGGACACCAATGGTGCAATGCACCAAAAGTGCTATCCAGTAGCACTGAAGTAATACGAGGTCACCGGCGGCGAAGAGAGGTGCGGTCGGGGGGCAGGTCCGGGACTGATAGGCCAGGGAGCGCCTAGCCCAAGAAGAGCCTAGCCCATGGAGAGCCCTCGAGCGATCCGGTCGGAGGTGTACCCCGAACCCAACGAAACCCAACAAGAGCCGCGTAGCGGCGGAACAGGATAGCCCAGGGCGTAAGCCCTGGGTAAAACAAGGAGAGAACGCAAGCCCCGTAGGGGCGGCATCAACGCGCTGCGGGCGTCAGCCCGCGAGCCCTACCGCCGACCGGGCAACGCCGGTTCCCGCACCCCTTCGGCCGAGGCCGCCCCCTCCAACACATGGGCCTTCTGCCCATGGAAGAACAACAAATGCACGAGGAACATCAAGATCAAGACCGCCCCAAACGTGCACACGATGGTCGCCCCGGTCGGCGTATCGAAGCTCACCGAAAAATACACTCCGAGCGCGGACACCAGCGTTCCCATCGTCCATCCGATAGCCAGCCTTGGGCCGACGCGGTCCGCGAACAGCATTGCTCCCACTGATGGCACGATGAGGTAGCAGAAAACCAACAGAACGCCGGCAATCGCCACCGACGACGTCACAACAAATCCAAAAGATGCGTAGAACAGAAAATCCCACAGCCGGACGTTCAAACCTTGGCGCTCCGCTTCGGCCGTGTTGGTGGAAATCAGCAAAAACTTATGGCGGAAGATGTAATGAAATAAGCCCACCACTCCGTACAGGACCGCCGTCTTCGCGACCTCGGCGCGGGAAACCGCCAGGATGTTCCCAACCAGCATGTCCTTGAGGTGCTCGGTCTCGCCGGTGGCCTTGCTCATCGCGAGAATGGCGGCGGCCGAAGCGACCGCGTATGCGATTCCAATAAAAGCCTCTTGCGGAATATGCCCGCGCCGCGAGCGGGCCATCGCAAAGATCGCCGCGCCCAGGAACGTGAAGCCCAGGCTGAGAAAATAGGCGCCGCGCCCGTGCGGATCCATGCCCACCAGGATGGCGATAGTCGCTCCCAGGGCGGCAATCTGTGCCAGCGCCAGATCAACAAAGATCACGCCGCGCTCGACTACATGCACTCCCAGGTACGCGTGTATGCCAGTAAGAATCAGGCTGGCCACAAACGGCCAAATCAGAAAAGGAAGAATCTCCATCGGTCTCCTCGAACCCCTATTGTGTCGCTTGGAATGCCTTGGAAAGCAATCCGATATCGTAATCAAATAATTTGAAGTAGTCCGTCACATCTTTTTCGCCGCCCACCGACGGCAGGTATTGGACGACCTGTCCCCCGGTTTCGCGAGCAATGGCCTGCGGAGTTTTCAGGTCGAAATAGGGCTCCACCAGGATCAGCTTGGTGTTCTCCCGCTTCATCAGCCCGATCAGCTCGATCGTGTGGCTCGGCGTGGGCGGAATTCCCGGTCGAGGCTCTACGTATCCGATCACATTCAGCCCGAAATGCTTCGCGAAGTTCGGAAAGGAATTGTGATACGTCACGACCTTGCGCCCGCGATAGGGCTTCATGTCCGCATCCCACTTCTGTTCCGCGGCAGTCAGCCGCTTGTCGAAGTCCTGGAAGCGCTGCTGGTAGTAGGCCGAATTCGACGGGTCCAATTCGCCGAACTTACCCGCGAATCCCTTCGCGATACGCCGGCCGTTGTCAGGGTCAAGCCAGTAGTGCGGATTGCCCAGAGGATGGACGTCTCCCATCGCGCGGGTGACGGTGCCAGTCGGGATATCAAGAATCTCCGCAAACTGCGAGGCGTCCAGATAGCCAGCCGCGCCGACCTGAATACGCGCGTTGCCGCTCTGGTTGATGAGCGGAGGCAGCCACCCAATCTCCAGTTGCAGTCCGACCACGATCAGCAAATCCGCCTGGCGCAGCTTCAAGAGAAAGCTCGGCTTGGCCTCGACGAAGTGCGGATCCTGATAGCCCTTCGCGATCGACTCGACCTGGATCTTGTCGCCGCCGACTTCCTGCGCCAGCGCAGCCAGGTCGGTGGTGGCCGTGATGACATTCAACTTCTTGGCTTCTGCCCAGTTGGGCAAAAGCAGAGCCGCCAAAGAAAAAATCAACAGCAAGGTTTTGTAGCGATTCAGCATTCCTGTCCTTCCATGGTTAGAAAGGGTGCGCCCCATGCGCTCCCAGAGAAAAGATCAATTGCATGAAAAATTCATTGGCATCGATGTTATTCGCATAGTGCGTAAAACGATACTGCCCGCGCAACTGGCTGAATTCGCTTGGCCAGTAGGTCAGAGTGACCGATCCACCCTTGTCGGTCAAAGAGTCATTGCGGCTGCGGTCTGAGTGGTCAAAGCGTCCGCCCACAAACCACCGCCGCGCCAGCTGGTAGTCGGCAGAGGCATAGTACCCGAAAGACTTCTGCGATGCCGGTAACTGCTGCCGATCGCTCCAGATGAACTCGCTGCGGCCCACAAACGAGTGGTAGATCGAACGGCGCAGGGGCTTCCAGCGCAGGGTCGCATCCACCCCATACAAGTGCGTCAGGAAGTCCGTGCCCAGATCGTTGTGCCCGCGCGCATATGAGACCCCGAGATCCAGATTCGTCGATTCATTCAGGTCGTGATAACCGCGCAGGTGTGCCACCGCGCTGACGTCGCTCCGCTGCGATGACTGGAACACGTCGCCCGAGTCTCCGCGGAACAGTTGGCCGGTAGCTTCCAGAAAGATGCCCTTGGGCGCAGGCAGGATGCGCTCCACCGAGAACCCCGCGTCATCGATGCCGTCTTCCCCACCCACCAGGTTGTTCGTCACCAGCGGGCGATCCACCCACGGCAGCACGTGGTTATGCATCGTGTTGACCTTGCCGAAAGCCGACCGCATCTTGCCGACCTTGGCCACAAAGCTGCCGGGCAGCGCCGTGAACGTGATGAACCCCTCTTCCAGGTTCACGCCCTCTTCGCCAAACGAGATGAAGAAATCTCCACGCGCGTACGGGTCGATGATGGACTGCAATCCGATCTCGGACTCGTGCATCTGGAATGCGGGAATTGGCTGCAACGAAACGGTGTTTTGCTGCGAGTTGCCGCCCAGCGCTCCTATGAAATCGCCGATCACGCTGATATCCGGGTTCAGCGCCTTGGCGGCCGAACCTCCCGCACCTCCAAGATTCGGTCCCTGTGTGGCGGCGGCAATCGCTTCAGCCTGCGTCGCGGGAGCGGCCGGTGTTGCAACCGGCTGCGGAACCGAAGCCGCTTGCGCCACCGACTCCTGCGTCCCCGGAGCTTGCGCTGCGACCGTGGGTTGAGCCGCGGCAGGCTGCGCGGCAGAGGCTTTCAACATTCGCACCTGGCCTTCGAGTGCGATGATGCGTTCTTCCAACTCGCGTACATGCTGCTCGAGAGCGGAGTCGGCCGAGTTGGCCGGAGGAGTGGCCACAGCCTGCTGTCCAAAAACGTTGAGCGGTAGCAATCCCAGAATGAGGATCGCCCAGAGATATCTCATGCTCGTCACTCCTTCAGTGGTTCAACCCCGTAACGTTCAACAAATAGCTGTGGGAGTTGCGACCTCGACGATCGTCAACGTCGTCGCTGACAAACTCGTCCGTTCGCGCACAGACTTCGCGCCTGCCGCAGTAACTCGGTCCGCCCCAGTATCCGAGAGTAATTGCGATGCCAGAAAACGCACGTAGGAACGGTTTTTGTGATCCGCGATAACTGCCGGTCAGGCCACATCGCGGGGCTTCGCGAAAAAACCGGCGGATCGAGACCTACCCCAGGCTCCGCCGTTCTATGTTGGATGCAAGAATTCGAAAACTAACTGCCTTGTTTTCAACAGGGATTGATAAGAATTTTAGCATTCCCAAACACACGGGTGGGGCCTGAGTCGCCGCGCGGCATCAGCACACGCGCCAATCCGGCTATATCGCTCATGACTAGCACACGGTGGCATTCGAGATACATCCATTTGAAGGTACTGTTGCGGCACGAAGACCTGCCTAGCCCCCGGAGGCTTGTACAGGCTAGCAACGTGATTCGTGCGAAGGAAGGCTGGCGGCAAACGACGCTCGCAAAGCCAGTTCCCCAAGGCCTGCGGAGCCGTCGCGGCTTGCAACGCTGCACGAGTTGAGAACTCGAAAGGTCGCAGCACGATACGTATGGCACAGAGGCCACTAAGTCGCGGCCTCGCGCGCCGCGAGACATACCTTGCGGAGGCACTCTCGTCGGGTTACTAAGGCTCGTTCTCCCCCGAGCTGACCCGGCTGTTGGGCGCGGGAATCGCTACCGGCTGCATGCCGCGATCCGCGGCCAGTTTTTGAAATGCCGCGACATCATTCCTCTGCAATTCATTCCACTTCGCGATGGCCTCATCCGTTTGCTTCTTCAACTCTTCGAACCGCTGGCGCGCCGCTTCGGTTGGACCGCAATCGCAACCGCTGCCCACGATGATCGAGAGAAACGCCAGCTGTCCGTCCACGCCCGGCCGGTAGGCGAGGGAGTCTTCGTTGGCGCTGATCTTCAGATTCACCAGCGGCTCGCGCGCCGACACCAGTTTCGCCGCCAAGCCATCGGCGGAGGTCGCCACCGCACGCGAGGTGTCGTCATCAGGCAGTCGCCGTTTCAGTCCCTCGGTCTGCGCACGCACGTCTTCAATCTGGTTCGCAGCGGCGTATACGCGATTCAACTGCTCGCGAATGTCCATCAGCAGGTTGAACTGCCCCTCCAGGTCTGCCTGCGAAACCTGGACTCGCGGGTCCAGCTTCAGTTCCAGGGGGACCGTCTGCGACTGTCCGTCTGCAGTCAACCGCACCTGGTATTTTCCCGGCAGCGCCAGCGGCCCCCGCGCGCCAGAGTTGTACTCCCATAAGTAGTATCCCGGCACCCGATTTGCATTTTCGTAGTGCAGGTCCCAGACAAACCGGTTCAGGCCGGCTTCCACTTTCAATTCCTTCTCCGGCTTCTTGTCGTCCGGATCGAGCGGCTCGTCCGGAGTCTCGGTCTTGTCGCTCGCGTACTTGCGGATCGTCTTGCCCTGCGCGTCCAGGATCTCGATCGTGCTGACACCCTTCGGAGCGGTCTTCACGTAGAAGTCAATGATCGCGCCCGACGGCGGATTCGTTCCCACCAATTCGGCATGATGCGGAGCATCCTCAGGATTGTGAATTCGATAAGCTAGAGCAGGCGTGTAAAGATGCAGCGCCTGGTTCGCCACGTCAGGCACGAACTGCCGCACCGGGCTGAGGTCATCCAGTATCCAGAACGCGCGCCCGTGCGTCGCCACCACCAGATCGTCGTTCTTCACGATCAGGTCGTGGACAGGAACCCGCGGCAGGTTCAGTTGCAGCGGCCGCCAGTCGCCGCCGCCATTGAAAGAAACGTACACCCCGTTCTCGGTGCCCGCGTAAAGCAGACCACGCTTTTTAGGATCTTCGCGTACGGCTCTGACAAAGTAAGTATCGGGAATGCCTTTCGCGCCGCTCGTCCAAGTCTTGCCGAAGTCCGTGGTCTTGAAAATGTACGGACGCAGATCGTCATTCTGATGGCGATCCACAGCTACGTACGCGGTCCCGGCATCAAAGGGCGACGCCTCAATCTGGCTGACGCGGCTCCATTCCGGCAGATCCTTGGGTGTCACGTTCGTCCAGTTCTTTCCGCCGTCTTGCGTCAACTGCACCAAGCCGTCGTCAGTGCCCGCCCAGATCACACCCTTTGTGGCCGTTGATTCCGCCACCGCGAAGATTGTGTCGTAGTATTCCGTTCCTGTGTCGTCGATGGTGATCGACCCGCCGGAAGGCTGCTGCTTCGATTTGTCGTTACGCGTAAGGTCGGGACTGATCGCTTCCCAATGAACGCCTGCGTCAGTCGTCTTAAAAAGCTTCTCGCCCGCGTGATACAGCGTCTCGGGATCGTTCGGCGAAATCATCACTGGAGAAGTCCACTGGAAGCGATGCTCCAGAATGCCCGCGCCTCCCGCATCCGTAAGATGAGTCTGGTTCGTGATGTTGCGAAGCTGACCGGTTCGTTTGTCGTAACGCGTGATCAAGCCCTCGTAGTCGGCCGCATACACCACCGTTGGCTCTGGCGGATAAGGCGCGATGTAGCCTGCTTCCCCGCCTCCCACTGGATACCAATCCGAGCGATCAATCAATCCGTCGTCGCTGCGCGTTGCGATCGCGACCGTGCTGTTGTCCTGCTGCGCGCCATAGACGTAGTAGGGGGTGCGGTTGTCGGCGATCACGTGGTAGAACTGCGCGGTCGGCTGGTTGTCCTGGCGCGTCCACGTTTTGCCACCATCGATCGTGACGGTTACGCCTCCGTCATTCGACGCGATCATGCGGTTCGTATTCCTCGGATCGATCCACAGCCCGTGGTTGTCGCCGTGGGGCAGTTTGAATTTGTTGAACGAGCGACCGCCATCGGTCGAGCGGTACGCGTCCACGTCCATGATGTAGAGCGTGTCGCGATTCTGCGGATCGGCAATTACGTGCATGTAGTACCAGGGACGCTGCACCAGGCTGTGGTTGCCATTCACAAGTTGCCACGTGTCGCCGCCGTCATCGGAACGATAAAGCCCGCCTTCCGCCGCCTCGATCAGCGCGAAGACGCGATCGGAATTTGCTGCCACCGACACGCCAATTCTTCCGTAGGGCCCTTTGGGCAGGCCTTTCTCCTCGAGACGCTTCCATGTCGTACCGCCATCATTGGACCGGTACAAACCGCTACCTGGGCCGCCGCTCGCCATGTTCCACGGTACGCGCCGCACCTGCCACAATGCGGCAAACAGAATATTCGGATTATGCGGATCGAACGCTACGTCGACCGCGCCCGTGTTCTCGTCCTTGTAGAGAACTTTCTCCCACGTCTTGCCGCCATCGATCGTGCGAAAAATGCCGCGCTCGGTGTTTGGGCCGTAAGGGTGTCCGAGCGCGGCGACAAAAGCGATATCTGGATTTGTAGGATTCACGATGACTTTCCCGATCGCCCGTGAATCGTGCAGACCGACATTCTTCCAGGTCTTGCCGCCATCGAGAGTTTTGTAGACACCATCGCCCTGCGAGATATTGCCGCGCAGACATGCCTCCCCGGTGCCAACGTACACGACATTGGGATTTGAAACCGAAACGGCCAGGCTGCCGATGCCGAGCGAAGTTTCCTTGTCGAACACCGGCTTCCACGTGAGGGCCCCATCAATCGACTTCCACACCCCGCCTCCGGTCGAGCCGAAGTAGTAGGTCGTGGGGTCGCCCGGAATGCCGGAAGCCGTCAACGAGCGCCCGCCGCGGAACGGGCCGACGAGCCGATACTTCATCCCCTTGAACAGCGGGTCTTCGTGATCGGTGGTGTCCGGCGTCTCCGGTTTCGCTGCGATGGCCGCAGTCGGTTCCGTGCTTTTCGTCTCGGGTGATTTCTTCTGTGCGACCGCGGTCAGAGGGAGAACTACAAACGCGCAGACAAGAACGAATGCAGCAAACTGCGACAGACGATTTCGGGTCACCATGGGTGCTTGCTCTCCGAGGGAAGTCTTTGAACTGCGTATCCTAACTCGTTGTACGGCCTGACGAAAAGAGACGAGTGCGTGGCAGACGCGGGAATGTAACAAGCCTGCTGACTCAGGGACACAAATCAGCCCAATCTGAGGGGAGCGCAGAGCCGACTCCTCAACTACTTCTTTTGCTCAAGCAGTTTCTTTGCGGCCGCAAGCTCTTTGGCCTTGGCATCGTCGACCTTCGGGTACGAGAGATTCAAGCTTTCGAGCGTATCGATTACCGCCTCGGCCACGGCGATCCGGCTGAACCATTTGTTGTCCGCCGGAATCACGTGCCAGGGCGCTTCCGGGGTCGCCGTGTGCTGGATCATGTCCTCAAAAGCTGCCATGTAGTCATCCCAGCAGGCCCGCTCTTTGATATCCGCCGCGGAGAACTTCCAGTTCTTCTCGGGCTCGTCCAACCGCGCCAGGAAACGCCGCTTCTGCTCTTTCTTGGAGACATTCAGAAAAAACTTGCGGACCACCACGCCGTTTCGCGAAAGATAGCGCTCGAAGCTGTTGATGTCTTCGAAGCGCTCCTTCCAGATGTCTTTACTGACCAGCTTCTGAGGAATGCGTTCAGCGGCCAATATTTCAGGATGCACACGCACCACCAGCACTTCCTCATAGTAGGAACGATTAAAAATTCCAATCCGCCCACGTTCCGGCATGCGCGTCATCGTCCGCCACATGTAGTCGTGATCGAGTTCTTCGGCGGAAGGCGCTTTGAAGGAATAAACCTGGCAGCCCTGCGGATTGATGCCCGACATTACGTGCTTGATGACGCCGTCTTTCCCGGCGGCATCCATGGCCTGAATTACCAGAAGCAGTGCGTAGCTGTCCTGCGCGTAGAGCTTGTCCTGCAGATCGGCGAGTTTCTCGATCCCGTCCTTGAGCAACTTTTCGGCTTCGGTCTTGCTGTGCACTCCAGCCGTGTGCCCCGGATCATGATCCTTGAGGCGAAAGTCTTTCCCGTGCTCAATCCGAAATGGCTTTACCAGATGCTTCGACTTCTTCATTCATACCCTCCGCGCAAAGCCTTGACCGACGCGCTTTTCGCGCCAGTCCTGCGACCGAAAAGTCTATACCACCATGCGGAGAGTCTGCCCGACGCCGCTATTTGCCCGCTTTGGTCGCTGCCTCTTTCGCTTCGCGGAACGCCTTGATATTGCTCTTGTCGATGACCGCCGTACCGGTATCGACGAACGCCGGGATGGGAGCGAAGCTGTCTTTCGACCAGTCGCTATCGAGCTTGGAAAGTTTGTTGTGGTACAGATCGTCGAGCATATGCAGGCCCACCAGGCTCATGGTATAGGGTTTCTGCGAGATCGTGGCCGCAATCACGCCTTTATCGATCCAGTCGAGCGTGTCGGCATCTGTGTCCATTGCAATCACAACCTTATCCTTGACGCTGCGGTTGTTCAGCACGGTCGCGACTTCGCGTCCAGCCTGAGCCTCGAGGCACACGAACGCATTCACCTTGTCGGACTCTTTGCCCAGGATCTCAGTCGCTGTGTCGAACGCGACCCGCGGATCGCCGGCAATGTCCACCACGCGCACGACGTGAATGTCAGGAAAACGCCCCAGGGCTTCGCGATAGCCGCGCAGCCGCTCCGCTAAGTTCGCCTGCTCCGGGATCGTGAAAAACACCACGTTGCCCTTATCCTTCAGCTCTTCCGCCAATCGCTTCCCTCCCAGCAGCCCTGCCTGGTAGTTGTTGGTGCCGACAAAAAAAAGCCGCTTACTCACTGGCGCATCCGCGTCGATAGTGATCACCGGAATGCCCGCAGCAATTGCATTATTGATGCTGTACATCAGCACGGCTGGATCGGCGACGCTGATCAGAATTCCCGCCGGCTTCTTCTTCACGGCATCATCGAACGCCGCCAGTTCGGCCTTAGGATCGTAAGAATCCGGACCCACCACCTTGGCCTGCACTCTCAGTTGCTCCGAAGCCTGCATGAATCCGGCCTTCGCCTCCTGCCAGTAAGGCAACTGCACGTTGGCGGTGACCAGGAAATATTTTTCGTCGCTGTCGTGCCGCCCGCAAGCGGTGCTCGTGATCAGCAAGGTCGCTAGAATAAGCAGCGTGGGAAGGTGGCGCCGAGGTGACATGAGAAGCCTCCTGGGGAGTGTTGAGGTCTGGTTGTCAGGGACACATCGAGGTCAGCGCGAATCAGGGAACATTCCCCGGGTCGGCTGCCGTCGGGCAGAGAGTATACGCCTACCGGTGCCCCACACCTCGGCGCATTTACCGCGAGGCGACAAGTAAGGCGACAGACAATCAGCCGGTCACGGCTCCCGCGGCTGGGAGACGTTGGCCAGAAATCTGCGCTCCCTCTAGGCCTCTTCGGCCTTCGATGCCCTCGTGCGCGTGCTCCTTCTCAGTTTCCGAAACGTCAACAATTGACCGCGCTTCTCTCCGGGCTCGGATGAGAGCGCATCCCTCCGGCGTAGCGCAGAAGCGCGGCGGGATTTCTTTGCCTTTTGATTGGCGGTTGCAAGTTTTTCCAGTGCTGCAATGGCGCGGTTTAGACGGCTGCGTTCTGCTTTGAGTTCGGCCAGAATTGTTCGGATATTCACTGGGGCAGTCTCCTCCGTACCCAGAATTCTTCCCGACAATTGGCATAAACGAACAAACCACACAGTCTTGTTCCATTTTCCGAACAAGATTTGACGAGCCCCGGATCCGTCTTCCTCACAGTACCTTGCAGACGAAAGCGGACCACCCGCCGTCTGGACGTCCGTAACTAGCCGCACCCCACCTTCCTCGGCGACACTCATGGCCGTTGAGAACGCGTTCCGGACTGCAATCCCCACCGTCCAACCGCTCTCGCACGGGGTGTCCCGAGTAGCTTCAGAAAACCGCTTCCCTTCCTGCGAATGTCGCGGAATGGCCAGGGATCAACGCTCCCCGTAAATTCATTTCCGGAGAGAATGCATGTTAAAGAAGATTTCGATGCTGTTTGTGTTCACGCTGCTAGGGGGAACGGCTGCCCTGGCTCAGAACGGACGAGGGCACCTCGACGGCCGCTCCGCCATCAACGTCACCGTTGACGGGTTCACCTGCAACAACAACCAGGGAGTCATCCCCGCGCTGTCCTGGAGCTTCGGAGTCACGACTCCCACGCAAGTCAATACCGGCGGCGGGGGCGTTTCTGGCAAGGCGAATCTGAGCGATCTCAACGTCACCCGCCGCGCCGATGGCTGCACGCCGTTGCTGTTTGCGGCCTCGGTGTCGGGCAAAGTCTTCAAGTCCGTCACCATCGTCCAGCAGGACGTCCAGAAGGACGATACCTTCACCGTGACCCTGCAAGACGTGATCATCTCCAGCTACCAGCTCGGCGGCAACCACTCTGACGAAGTTCCTTCAGAGACCATCGGCTTCAGCTACGAAAAGATCTGCGTCGCCGACAACGGCACCGGCAGCAAGGGATGCTGGGACCTTACTCAAGGACGCGCGTTCTAGGCCAATCGATTTTTTCCGAACGACAAAAGCCGCCCCCAAAGGCGGCTTTTTTTAATGGAGCGGCGGGCGTCCTCGCCCGCTGGACGGCGGGAACGCCCGTCCCTCCATCATCTTTTATTTTTCTGGAGTGCCTCTACCTCACGATCAAATTCGAGAAATACGCATCGGTCGTCACATGCGCCCACAGCCCGATCTGTCCGTGGCCCTCCCCCAATTTCAGATCATTCACGACCAGCGCCGGCTGCGATGCGCCATTCACATACAATCGCGCCTTCGTCCCATTGACAACGACCTTCATATGCGTCCACGCCCCTGTGTCCATATCAACGTAAGACTCATACACTCCCGGATTTTCCTTGCGCAGACGCTGCCAGGGATAGTCGGGCGCCGACACATACTGCGTCGTATGGTTGCGCCGCAACTGATCGTCGCAGCGGGCATTGGTCGGGCGTATATAGAAGTACTCGCCTTTTTGCCCCTTCTCCTGCACGCGGAAAGCAACGCCGATAAATCCGCGCGCGTCTTCCGGCGCTCCTTTTCGCGGCGCCCCAGCAACGTCAACTTCAATCGTCCCATCCTTAAAATCAGGACCAGTGAGGATCGCCATCATGTCGCCGTCGCCGTTCTCGGCTTCCGGCGACGGCACAAGGTGCGCCGCCCTACGCTCTCGATAGGTAACGGGTTCGGCCTTGCCGCCGACTGCGGTCAAATCCTTCGTGCTGTCGAGACGAAAGCGAGTTTCCTTCGCATCACGCGCCAGCGCAAACGCAATCAACCCCAATACGGTTAGAGCAATGCATAGTCGAGAAGTAAGGCGCATGCAGTCACCTCCAGAAGATGGTCGTGCACGCAACTGAGACGAAGGTGCGGACCGTTTGTGAGCGCCACAGTAAAGAAAGCGTAGCGCCGGCATCTTGCCGGCAGTCCGGCGGGCGTCCCGCCCGCCGTGGTGATTGTAGGTTGAGCGAGGGCGAGGACGCCCTCGCGACTGCCGGCGGGACGCCGGCGCTACATAACAAATCGTCCTTGTCAGCCTTACTTCAACTGCACATCCATATTCAAATTCCGCGCCACAAACGCCCAGGAATCCGCCGTCTCTTCGATCGTCTTGGAGATCGGCTTGCCCGCGCCATGCCCTGCCTTGGTCTCGATGCGAATCAGCACCGGCGCCGCACCCGCCTGATCCGCCTGCAACGTCGCCGCAAATTTGAAGCTGTGCCCCGGAACCACGCGGTCATCATGATCCGCAGTCGTCACCATGGTCGCCGGATACTTCGTCCCCGGCTTCAGATTGTGCAAGGGCGAATATGCGTACAGAGCTTTAAACATCGCTGGATCATCTGACGATCCGTAATCCGACGTCCACGCCCAGCCAATCGTAAATTTATGGAAGCGGAGCATATCCATCACGCCAACCGCCGGCAACGTTGCTCCAAACAGGTCTGGGCGTTGCGTGAGGCAGGCTCCCACTAGCAGCCCGCCGTTGCTGCCCCCTCGAATAGCCAGCTTCGCCGGTGACGTGTACTTGTTTGCAATCAAAAATTCTCCAGCCGCGATGAAATCATCAAACACGTTCTGTTTTCGTAACAAGGTTCCGGCTTGGTGCCACTCCTCGCCGTATTCCCCGCCCCCGCGCAGGTTCGGCTGCGCATAGACCCCCCCCATCTCCAGCCACACGGCCGTGCCCACCGAAAACGCTGGTGTCATCGAGATGTTGAAGCCGCCGTATGCGTAGAGCAGCACAGGATTCTGTCCATCGAGCTTCAGACCCTTCTTGGCCGTGATGAACATCGGCACGCGCGTCCCGTCTTTGCTCTTATAGAAAACCTGCTTGGTCTCGTACTTGGCGGCATCGAAATCAACCTTGGGCTGCCGGAAAACAGACGACTTCCCGGCCGAGAGGTCGTAGCGATAAATCGTGGTCGGTGAAATAAAGCTGGTGAAAGCGTAAAACGTCTCTTTGTCCTTGCGCTTGCCCCCGAAGCCTTCCGCCGTTCCAATTCCGGGCAAATCAACCGTCCGCTGCAACTTGCCGTCGAGGTCGTAAATGCGCACTTCCGTCTGCGCGTCCTTCAGGTATGAAAGAACAAATTCGTCATTGATGACATTGGCATGATCGAGTTTGTCCGCCCCTTGCGGAACGATCGTCTTCCAGGCAGCGCGTTCCGGATGGCGAGTGTCAATGGCAATCACGCGTCCACGCGGAGCATCCGAATCCGTCTTGATCCAGAACACTGGCCCATCGTTGTCGAGGAACTGATACTCGGCATCGAAATCATCCAGCAGCTTCATTACTTCAGAGTCCGGCTTGGTCAGGTCCTTGTAATACAGCCGGTTCTTCGGCGACGTCCCTTGCCACACCGAGATCACCAGGTAGTGCCCGTCATCGGTAACGCCTCCGCCGAACCCGAGTTCCTTGTTGTCCGGGCGGTCGTAGATCAATTTGTCTTCCGACTGCGGCGTGCCCAGCTTGTGGTAGTAGAGCTTGTGAAAGTAGTTGGCATCGCGCAGCATCGTGCCCTGCTTGGGCTCGTCGTACCGGCTGTAGAAAAATCCCTTGCCATCCTTCGTCCACGAAGCGCCGGAAAACTTGACCCACTTCACCAGGTCCGTGAGATCCTTCCCGGTGTCCACGTCGCGAACCCGCCACTCCATCCAGTCCGAGCCCGAGGCCGAAGTTCCATACGCCAGCAGCTTGCCGTCATCGGTTAGGGCGTGCCCCACCAGCGCAACCGTGCCATCCGCCGAAAGCGTATTGGGATCGAGCAGCAAACGCGGCTCCGCGGTTAGTGAATCGGCCACCAGCAGCACGCTCTGGTTTTGCAGTCCTGTATTGTGCTGGTAGAAATACCGCCCGCCCTGCTGCTCAGGAACTCCGTAGCGCTCGTAGTTCCAAAGCGTCTTCAAGCGGTCATGGATCGCCTGCCGGTAAGGAATCTGTTCCAGGTAGTGGAACGTAACCTTGTTCTCTTCCTCGATCCAAGCGCGCGTATCGGCCGAATCGGTGTCTTCCAGCCCGCGATACGGGTCAGCCACCTTGGTCCCGTGATAGTCATCAACCTGGTCAACCGTCTTGGCTTTGGGATAAGTCAAGCTAGGCGGAGCATCGTTGCTGGCAGCCAGCAGCGTCATGGCAAAGGCAAGGGTGGCAAGGGCGATCAGGAGCATCAGAATTCCTGGACGAGCAAAATGCATGGACTTCCTCTCGCGGCAGTGATGTCCGGGGTATTGCAGAAGTATAGCGTGTCAGGATCTAGGCTGCGGAGGCGGGGCGTACAAGGGCTCGTATCAGGTTCGTATCAGGTCGCGCCTTCAGGCGCGCCGTAAAAGCCCCTCCAGATGCGCCCCTTTAGGGGCTGTCTTCGTAACCGACCCTGCTCCGTCCCACCGGACACGCACCTGATGAACCTCAGTAATGTCCTACTTACCACGGATGGGCCATACCCCCAGCCGATATATCCAAATAGGATGACTCGCATGGGTACGCTGATGATCGAGAACACATTTTCCGACGAACTGATTCATCGCCTGGCCGAGCGCTATGAAGAAGACCCGACCGAATTCACGCAGTTGCCACCACCCACGGTCGCCTCATCTTTCGCCCGCCAAACCGTCTCCGAACTCCGCAATGAAGGCCTGGTCGAAGAGGAAATTCGAGGCGTAATCCGCCTGACCCCGCGCGGCTACAAAGAATACAAGCGCAAAGCCTCAGGCACCTTCGCTCCGAAAGCCTGGGTCTAGGCATAGGCGTCAGCCATCAGCTGTTCTAAAAACAATCCCACTTTAAGCTGTTTTCTTGCTGCTATCGCCCCATACGATCGAGGCCACCTTTGTGTCCTGAAGGGAAGGGCCAAGCCCAGGCTCGACTTCATGATTCTGTCGGAGGCCCCGCGACTCGGCATGTGGACCCGTGAGTGAGGGCGGGACGCCCTCAGGATTGCCGGCGCAGGATGCCGGCGCTACAGTCCGGGCTACAGTAGAGATCAGAAACGCATAAAAAACGGGCCGCCTCTCGGCGGCCCTTCCCTGACTGCAAACTTTCTTGACTGCCACCTGTGACCTGCCTTGCTAGTCTCCCGACACCAATTCCCCAACTTCCGGCTTCGCCGGCGTTGCTGGCGCAGGGGCAATCCCACCATTGTTCTTTAGCGCGGTCAGCGGGATGAAACCGCCTTCTGAAGTCGGTGTCTTCTCCTTAAGAACGACCTCGCGATACATGGCCGCCATGCGTGCGTTGTATGCGGGATCTTCTTTCTGCTTCTGATCGCGCGCCCGGAGCTTTTCTTCTCGCGCGGTCTTCGCGATGCCCAGGTTGTCGAGATCGTGCTGCACTTCCTTGGTCACCATCTCATCCTGCAGCACCAGTGAGTGATCGGTGCTCTCGAGCTTCACTTTCTTGCCGCCTGCAAAGATCTCATGCCGCCCGTGCTCCTCGTACCATTTGGTGAGGGTGGCCGTCATGTGCATCTTCTCGATAATGTTGCGCCAGCCCACGCCCGTGTTGTAAGCGCAGAAGGAAATTTCGCCTTCCTGCGTGGCATACGGGATAATGCACTGCTCCGTGCGCCGGAAGTCGTAATTGAACAGGTCCTGGAACCACATGCCGGCGATGAACAGGAAGTTCCAGCGATCCTTGCGACGCTGCATAACGTCGTCGATGGTGCGCTCCGGGCCGACCTTCCCGTAGTTCTTACCCGTCACGTTGTAGTTCTTGTCGAACTTCTGCAGCAGGTCCATCAGCTTGAAGTGCGTCGGCGACTGGAATGGATCGTAGTTTTTCATCAGGCACAGTGCCATGCCGATGCCGCTCCAGAACTTGCTGCGCGCCGCATCGTTCACCTTGGCGATGTCCTTCGCGAGCTGATCGCCCTTCAGGAACGCAGTAACCGGCACCGCTTCCTTCGTTTCTTTGTCGATCATCACCGCCATACCGGTACCGCAATTCGGGTGGCAGCCGCAAGAGAGCTGGCCCCAGTCGTTGTTGGCATCGTTGGCGTGCATGACATCAGCCCAGTCGCTGAAGGTGCCCATAAAGCTGATCGGGAACCAGTCGCGCGTAGGCTCGCCCAGGCCGGTCTGATTCTTGACGTCGTGCGCGAGGTGGCTCAGCGTATAGCGCTGGGCCTGGCGTCGTTCGTCTGTAACAGCTTCATCGCGTCCAGTAAAGCTGACCGGCTGGAATGACAGGAAGCCGATCTTCTTGGGATTGTCGAGCGCAAACTTGATGATGTTGCCGACCTGCTCGTTGTTGATCCCGTTCACGATCGTAACGACGGGAACAATCTCGCAACCGGCAGCGTGCAAATTGTCGATCGCCTTGAGCTTCACATCAAACAGATTGCCGACCGCGCGATGCGAGTTGGCAGCGTTGCCGATGCCGTCGAACTGCAGATACGCATAGCGCAATCCAGCTTCGACAGCCTGCTGCGCGAACTCGAGGCTTTTCGCGAACTCAATGCCGTTGGTCGCGGCCTGCACTGAGTTGTAGCCAACCTTGCGCGCATAACGCACCGCATCCAGGAAGTAAGGCGATAAAGTTGGCTCGCCGCCCGAGAACTGCACCGACATTTGGCGGCGCGGCTTGATCGTTACTGCGTTGTCGAGCACGGTCTTAATGTCTTCCCAGGTCAATTCATGAACGAAGCCAACCTGGTTGGCGTCCATGAAGCAGGGATCGCACATCATGTTGCAGCGATTCGTAAGGTCAACTGTCAGCACCGATCCGCGGCCGTACTTCACCGTCGAGGATCCGTGATTGTGCAGTTTCTCGTCGTTGTGAGCCTTGATGTCGCGGCCCGGGAACACTTCTTCAAGATGCTGCGAGAAATCGGGGTCAATCGACATAACGTCTTCGAAGTGACCGTGCTTCGGGCAATCCTTCACCATCAGGATCTTGCCGTCGCGCTCAATGATGGTGGCCTTGATCTCGCCAACCTTTTCGTTGAGCAAAATTTCGTGGGGCAGCTCGCCATCCAGAATCTGCTGGCGAATTTCCGGCACGCACTTCGGACAAAGCGAGTCCGTGGTGCGCGGCCAGCCCAGCGGCGGCTTCGACTTTTCGTAAGACTTGAGCAGCGGCTTATCGGACCACTTCGGCGTGGGAGACGGATTCGGCTTGATGCGGTTCAGGCGTTCAAAAATTGCCCAGACTCCCGTCGCGGCGACGGTGACTGCCTTTTCCACGTACTTCACAGGTTTATGCATCATGCTCTCGCTTTCGAAATGCAGGCTCTAGGCTCTTGACCCAGGCTCTGGGCTTTGGGCACTAGGCGCTAGCTTTTGGTCCCAGCCGTTTCGGTTTTCGCCCGCGCTCTTCCGGTTTCAAGGACCGAAATGCCGCAAGCATCGTGCCTGCGTCGGAATTCCCTGGATTGAACCTTGGAGCGCCGGAGACCCGTTCCGGCCGACACTACTTCGCCATTTATCCTATTGACCCCACAGGACTATTGGCCCCCGAAAGGCAACAAAACGCGCAAAATCGAGGTCCAGTGGCGGAATTGTGCATTGAATGGAACATCGATTTCGAGGGTAAAGCATTGAAAAGAAGAGTGCTTATCACGAACTAATGTGACACCAATTCACCTTCCGCAAATCCATGTCATCCCGAGCGAAGTGAGGCGAATGCCGAACGCAGTCGAGGGACCCTGCGTTTTGTGGCATTCGCAATCGCAGAGCAGCATTTTTCAAGGTTCGCTGTCCTCGCGTCGTCGTGCCCTTGCCCTGCGATCTTTACGGTTAAAAGCTTCCTGCCCCGTCTAAACTGTCTGCGCAAAATGGAAAGACAACTCACGCGCGGAGAATCGAAATGCAACGTGCCCTTGAGTGTTGTGCCATTACCCTGATTGCGGGTTTCCTCCTGCACCCCCTCGTTCACGCAGCCGACATCACCACCTCCGACGCCCTCGTCCACGCCATGCACGACCGCTACTCCGCCACCTGGTACGACACGCTGACCTTCACGCAGAAGAGCACCACCTACAATCCCGACGGCTCCACCAAAGTCGAAACCTGGTACGAAGCCGCGCTGCTTCCCGGCAAGCTCCGCATCGATATCGGCCCGCCCGCCGACGGCCACGCCTATCTCATGGTCGACGGCAACGCCACCATCTTCGAGAAAGGCAAAGACCCGCGCTCGCGTCCGCTCGTCAATCTGCTGCTCGTGCTCGGCTTCGACGTCTACAAGCAGTCCGCGGAGACGACTCTCAAAATCATCCAGTCCCAGAAGATCGACACCAGCAAATTCCACGAAGAAACTTGGGAAGGCCGCCCCGTCTACGTGGTCGGTGCAGAAAAAGGCGACACGAAATCCCCGCAGTTCTGGATCGACAAAGAACGCCTGCTCTTCGTCCGCCTGTTCGAACCCGCGCGCGCCAACCCCGCCGAAACCGACGACATCCGCTTCGTGAACTACCAGCCGCTGGCGGGAGCCTGGATCGCCGCGCGGGTAGAAATCTGGAATCAAGGTAAGCTCGTCTTCAACGAAGAATATTCCGATATCAAAGCCAACCCAAAACTGGATGCAGCCCTATTCGACCCAAAACAATTCAGCGCCGATCGGAGGCCGTAGCGAAAAGCTATATCGTACGAAAGGCATTCGATCCGGACATGAATGTCGGGACACGATTAACAAGTTGTCATCCTGAGCGAAGTGAGGCGACAGCCGAACGAAGTCGAAGGACCCCCTGCACCTTGGCGGTGCCACCGGCCCGAACAGGAGTTTCCACGCTGACTATCAGCTCCTTTGCGTACTTCGCGGCCCTTCTTTGCGAACTTTGCGGTTAAAAGCTCTGGGTTGGGCGAAAAACTGCAGCGCCTCAATCCGCCACCGCATCGGCCTGATACCGGCTCAACACATCCTCCCGCGTCACCACGCCCTCCAACTCCCGCAAATCCGCGCGATTCACCACCGGAATCAAATCCGACTGCGTCACGCACCGCAACGCTGCATCCATCGCCAGGTCTGGATAAAGATACGGAAGCCTCTGCGCCGGCAATACCGAAGCGAGCGTCAACTCTCCCTTTCCTTCCTTCATCGTGCGTTCAATCAGGTCACGCGACACAGTTGTCCATCCGCTGGGCGCCAGCCGCACCAGAAACGTCTTCTCCTCAGCTTCACGCGTCCGAATCTCCACCTGCTCAATCGAGTCCGCGCCATCTAGCACAATCGACGGCACCGCTTTCATCGCATCTTCAACGCGCAGGATTTCCTCATCGCGCTGCTCCTCAAGCGACGGCAGCACCAATCCGTCCTGCCGCGTGAGCACGTCAAAAATCGACACCCGCTGCAGACTCCGAGAAATCACATACGCCACCGTGTTCGCCACAATCACCGGAACAATGATCGAGTAGTTCCCGCTGGTCTCCAGCACCATGAACACCGACGTCATCGGCGCGCGCAGGAACGCCGCAAACAGCACACCCATCCCGACCAGTGCATAGGTACCCGTCGACACCGAAAGCAGGGGAAAGAAGTGTCGCTCGATGCCGCCCACCGCGCCGCCCAACATTGCGCCCACAAATAAGGTCGGCGCGAACATCCCGCCCGGCGCCCCGCTTACGAACGACAGCGTGGTCGCCAGAATCTTCAGCCCGGCCAGCGCCGCCAGCATCTTCCACGTGAACTGGTCGTGCATCGCCTGATCCATGAACTCGTAACCTGCGCCCATCACTTGCGGAAATCCAATCCACCCGATCAGTCCGATCAGCAATCCGGCCACTGCGGGCTGAAGATACTGTGTCCAACGCGGCAACGCACGCAGCCGCGGCCGGAAAAACCCGATCGCCTTCGAGAAGATCACCGACGCAAACGCCCCCGCAATCCCGAGCCCCGCGTAAGCAATCAGTTCCGCCGGACGTGTAAACGCCGTCACTGGAATCCGGAACAGCGCGTCCGCACCCAGGAACCAGCGCATCACCACTACGCTCGAGATTGCCGACAGCACCACCGATCCCAAAATGCCCGCGCTCCAGCGCCCGATCACTTCCTCGATCACGAACAGCACCGCCGAGATCGGCGCATTGAATGCCGCTGCCAGCCCGGCCGCCGCTCCGACCGGCGCCAGCAGGCGCAAATTCTCGCGCGACAGTTCCAGCCGCCGCCCTAGCGCAGATGCCAGCGAAGCCCCAATCTGCAGCGAAGGATCCTCCGGCCCCAGCGACTGCCCCGACCCAATGGCCAGCGCTGAGCAAATGAATTTTCCAATCGCGTTTTTGAAGGGGATGTATCCGTTGTAGATATAGAGCGCGGCCTTGGTCTGGTTGACTCCACTTCCCCGAATCGCCGGAAAGAATCGGATGACGAGAAACGCGACCAACAATCCGACCGCAGTCGGCGCCCCGATAATCCGCAGTGCCGAAGGATGCGGCAGCGGTCCCATGAGTGCGATGCGGCACCAGTCGATCGCCACGCGGAACGACACCACCGCGAGCCCGGAAAAAATTCCAATAAAGATGGAAAGGATCAGGAAGAAACGTTCTTCCTTGAAGTCAGTGTGAAAGGTAAGCCGCGCCAGGCGGCGGGCGAGCGAATCGGTTCCGCGTTCCACAGCGGGAGGATTCGTGTCGAGGTTGGGCGTCACTTCCGCGGCGCCGCTCACCGGTCCACCGCCTCCCGGTTGCGCGAGATCAGCAGCAGTGCCAAATCCGCGCCTTCCGGTTCGCCGCACACCGCGGCCGTCTCCTGCTCGATCCCGAAAATCAAGTCCATCAAAGTGTCCGGAAGATCGCCATTGCTGGGCGCGCCAATGCGGCGAATGTCCGGACGCGCCGCCTGCCATCGCGCCCACAGCGAGGGCAAATCCGTACTCAGCGGCAACTGATTCACATTGCCACCCGCACTCAGCTCAATGCCTTTGGACGCCGCACAACTCTGCAAACGCTCGCCCGCCTGCGCAAACGCGCTCGTGATGCGGCGATTCCGTTCCACGTCCGGAATGCGCCGCAAGAAAGGATCCGTCTGCAAGACCAGTGACGCAGTTAACAGACGCTCTCGCGTATGTGCGTCGTCGGGATTCGCTTTCGCACTCTCCTCCAGATACCGCACTGCCGTGCGATAGCGCCCCAGCTGAAAGGCCGCTTCTCCCGCTCCGGCCAGCGCGCCAGGATCCTTGCTATTCAGTTTCAACGCCGATTCGTACTGGGCCAGTGCATCCGCGTAAGCGCGGGCTTCGGAAAACGTCTCCGCCAGCTTGGCAAGTTGCGCAGGATCGGGAGGCATCACCTGCGCGAGCGAAAGCAACTCGGCCCGCGCCTGCTGCCAGGCCTTCTGCTGCAAAAGAAAATCAATTAATTCGAAACGGGTTTTGCGGCGATTCTGATCAGGATCGCTCGCCCACGCCCCATAAATCGCGTTGTGGTAGTACCGGATCGCATCATCAATCGATCCACGCCGACCCGCCAGCCGCGCCAGCGCAAGATTGATCGTGCTGTCCTGCGGCGCCGCATTCCACAAGTGGAGCAAGTAGGCTTCCGACTCGTCGAGCCGGCCCGTCTCCCGCAACGCACGGGCCAGGTTCAGCTGATATTCAGGATTGTCGCCGTCATAAACAAGCGCCGCGCGAAAGTCGTCCAGCGCACGCTCCGGACGCCCTGCCTTCACCTCCCTGAGTCCGGCCTGATAAGCGTGTCGCGCGATGCCCTTCTCGTTCGCCTTCAGCCTCGTGACGAGCCGCGAAACCACGGCAAATCCCACGATCGCAATCAGAATCAGCACAGCCAGCACCAGCGGCGTGCGGCGAGCCAGCGGTCTGGGCGCGGTATCGTTCATCGCAACGTGGAGTCCATCGTAAGGCGGAGTTCCATCGTAAAGGATAAAAATCAAAGATGGGAAGCGCGACCGCGCAGAACCGATCACCCCACTCTAATCCCTGTCATCTCGAGCGAAGTGGAGAGACCTTGTGTTTTCTCGACTTCGTACATGACCTTCGCCGATTTCCTCAATTATCCAATTACTCTTTCCCTATTACAAAGTCTCCCGACCCAGCCCGCCTTGACACCACCCTCAGCTTTCATAGACCCTTACTCACCCCAATTTCGGAGGCTCTCAATGCCCAAGTACGTTATCGAACGCGAGGTGCCCGGCGCGGGCAAAATGACGCCCGATCAGCTCACCGCGATCTCGCAAACATCCTGCGGTGTGCTCCGCAAACTCGGCTCTGAAATTCAGTGGGTCAACAGCTACGTGACCGACGACAAGATTTATTGCATCTATATCGCGCCAAATGAAGAGATGGTCCGCGAGCACGCGCGGCAGGGAGGCTTCCCCGCCAATAAAATTTCCCAAGTCCGCAGCGGCATCGACCCCACCACCGCCGAAGGCTAAAGAAAAGCGAAGCACGTTAGGGCAATGCTGAGGTGGCGCCAGTGAAACTGGCTGGAGAAGGTTGGCTTCCTTGCCGAATCCGATTTGGCTTCCCTGCCAATCCAGAACCGATGGAGATAGCCCGACCGCTGCTGATGAGAGCAAAACCAGCCGCGAAGCGGCGGCTTAAGATAGCCCAGCGCGTAAGCGCTGGGTAAGCGCCCAAAAAGCGCGAGCCATGCGACCCGAACCTTACTTCCTCGCCAAAAACTTCCCAATCCCCAACCGCACTTGAAAGGTATTGATCCCTGGATTCGGCGTCGCCAAACCTGCATTTGAAATATGCATGTACCGAGCTTCGATGCTCCACGCGTGCCGCTCGCCGAGGAAATGAAATCCAAACACCCCGCTGGTCGTAAAATTCACGGCATTCGTCCCGGTGGGCACGGCGTGATTGGTAAACAATGTCCCGCCATCAATCTCCAGGTAAGGCACAACGGAACTGCGGGTCGCGAAATTCCACTTCAGATCAATCGGATTGAATCCCGCTCCATAACTTGTGTTCGCGGGCTGAAAGACCAGAAACACCGGCACCGCATCCACCGCGTATTCAAACCGCCCCTTCAGGAATCCCGGTCCGTGCGGCCGCGTGAGTATCCATCCATACCGCAACCCAAGATTCCACACACTCGTATTCTTCGTGCCACCTGGAACCGTGTGGCCGCCTCCGGTCCAAACCTGCACTTCGCGGCCGCCCTCTTCCGGAAGCTGCTGCGCCCGGGCAATGTTCGCGACACCAGCCAGCAGCGCAACCGAAATGAAGAACCACCTGAAACGTAGACGCATAGGTCGTGTTATTCACTGCAAGATACAGCAACGCCATCAGACTCAGCAATTAGCGCGCCAGAGCTTCCGGCAAGCCACCAGTGCCAAAAACCTATCAGGAAATTTCCAACCGACCCTCACCGACGAAACGCTCGCATCTGCGTCCGTGGAACAACAGCTTCACCCCAGGCCCAAGCCACCGTCCACCGCCAGGATCTGCCCGGTAATAAAGTGTGGAGCCTCGGCGAAGAAGCGCACGGCGCCAGCGACCTCTTCCGCGCTGCCGCTGCGCTTCATGGGAGTTACGCGCGCCATCTTCCGCATAAAAGCCTTAGCAGCTTTCTCCCCCAGATCAATCATGCCGGGGGCAACGGCATTCACGGCAATCTCAGGCGCGAGCGCCTTGGCCATCACTCTCGTCAACATGTGCAGCGCCGCCTTAGACGAGCAATAGTGCGCGTGCGTCGCCCACGGCACCATCCCGCCCAGCGACCCCATGTTGATCACCTTCCCGCGCCGCTCCCGCAGATGCCTCAACGCTTCGCGTGTCACCAGAAACGGCCCGCGCGTGTTGGAAGCAAAAATCGCATCCCACTGCGCCACGGTGATCTTCTCGAACTCCACCGTCTCATAATTCGCGGCGTTGTTGATCAGCATGTCGATGCCGCCCAGCTCCTTCACGGCTTCTCTAACCGCAGCCTTCACACTCTTCTCACTCGTAACATCGCACTGCAACGCAAACGCCCGCACTCCACAACTCGCGAGATCGATTACCGTATGCTGTGCCTCGCGCGCCGACCGGTTGAATGTGATGGCGACATCGGCCCCCGCGCGAGCCAGCGCTATCGCCGACGCCCGACCTAACCGCTTCGCGCCACCCGTGACCAGCACGGCCTTGCCAAGCAGAGGCAGCTCCCCATTCTTCTTCATGGATCAGAATTGTACCGTTTCAAAGAGTACGACTGGCCTGACAACAACAACCGGCAACGCGGGGTTCACTCATGATCTCGAGAAGCTCACACAAAATGAATCAGGTAAGGAATGGAAGAAGAACAGCCAGACGAGCAAGCCCGGTGACCGCCACGCTGCCAGAATCTAGGTCCAGAGGCCGCCCGCCAACTCCACCCACCAGACTCTGAGTCGAGAGGCCACCCGAATTCCACGCTCAAGGCGCGAAGCGGCGGCATAAGTTAGCCCAGGGCGTAAGCCCTGGGTAAACCGGTCAACAAAACGAGGCCCGTAGGGGCGGCACACCGCGAAGTGGGCGTAAGCCCACGAGCCTTGCGAGCAAGTCACCAATTCGCAAGCAAAGCGAATCCGACGTATCTAGGTCGCGAGGCCATGGGACTTGCTCAGAGTTACCTTCCGCCTATTACTCACTTACTGACTCAGTCAACACGAAATCCCCAACTAAAACCTTTTAGCACGAACGCCGAACTACGCCGTCCGATGTATAGAGTTCTTTACACGCGAACCAATTGAAATTCGCCTCGAAAATGCTAAACTCCGCCAATGACCGACGCTCGCCAAGTCCTCGTTTACACCCGCAAGGGCTGCCATCTCTGCGAGATCGTCAAGGAAAGCCTGGTCAAACTCGAACGCCGAGGCCTGTTCCGCTGGCAGGAAGTGGACGTCGACACCGACGAACAACTCCGCCGCCAATTCACCGATGAAGTCCCCGTCGTCTTCATCGACGGCCGCAAAGCCTTCAAGTACCGCATGGACGAACAGGAATTCCTGCGTAAGCTAGCCAGCTAAGCAAACGCTGAGCTTTTAAATCTGTCATCTGAGCGCAGTGAGGCGCCAGCCGAGCGAAGTCGAGAGACCTTGCGTCGCTGGCCCGAAGCAGCAGCCCCTCAGCAGCTTTTCTTCGCGCCCTCTGCGTTTCCGAGTCTTCCCCCCTCTGAAGCCGCCAGACTCGCCACACAACCCGCCCTCCGCTACAATCTCCCCGGCCCATGCTCCGCACCCAGCTTTACGCCGATCCCGACAACCTCTTCCTCCACGACCTCGTCCTCGACTCTTGCCGCAAATTCCCCAACAAAACCGCCCTGCTCGACGTCTCCATCAATCGCCGCTTCACCTATGCCGAGTACGGCGACACGGTCGAGCGGCTCGCGCGCGGCCTGATCGCTGCCGGCCTCAAGCCCGGAGAAGTCGTCGCCATCTTTCTCCCCAACTCCTGGGAGTTCGCCACCTCCTACCACGCCATCACGCTCGCTGGCGGATTTCCCACACTCCTCAATCCGACGTATCGCGAGCGCGAAGTCCGCTACCAGCTCGAGAACTCCGGCGCCGCAATCCTGATCACCGACGGCGCCACGCTCGGCAACATCAACCTGGCCGGACTCCCAAACCTGCGCCGCGTCTACAGCACGCGTCAGCCAGCCGCCGGGACGGAAACTTCTCCGATCTCCTGAAGCCGGTCACCGCCAAACTTCCCGACCCGACCGCAATCTTCCCGAGAAACCATCGCCGCCCTTCCCTACTCCAGCGGCACCACCGGCCTGCCCAAGGGCGTGATGCTCTCGCACTACAACCTGATCGCCAACGTCTACCAACTGCTCGCGCCGAACGCGACGCAGCTCTCGCCGGCTGACATCATGCTCTGCTTCCTGCCGCTCTATCACATCTACGGACTCAACGTCGCCCTCAACCCGATGCTCGCGCTGGGCGCGACGCTAGTCCTGATGCCGCGCTTCAACGTCCCACAACTTCTCGGCCTGCTCACTTCCGAGCGCGTGACCATGATGCCGGTCGTCCCTCCCGCGCTCAACGCGCTCAACCAGGCCGCCGAGGCTGGACAATTCCCTGCCAACCACCACGTCTCCTGGGTCAAGTCCGGAGCCGCGCCGCTCGCGCCGGAACTCGCGCGCCGCTTTACTGAACTTACTGGCATCATCGTGAATCAGGGATACGGCATGACCGAAGCTTCTCCGGTCACGCATCGTCGGCTACGTCGCTCCGCCCTCAGATGAACCGGCCCACGTCGATCGGCCAGCCTCTGGCGCAAACCGAATGCCGGGTGCTCGACGGAAACGATCGCGAAGTCGCGCCCTCCGAACCCGGAGAACTCGTCATGCGCGGACCACAATTTATGCTGGGATACTGGAAGGAACCACAGGCCACCGCCGCTGTGTTGCGCGACGGATGGTATTGGTCGGGCGACATCGTCAATCGCGATGACGACAACTTTTTCTACGTCCTCGACCGGCGCAAAGAAATGATCAAGTACAAGGGCTTCCCGGTCGCCCCCGCCGAGGTCGAAGCTGTTCTGATGGAGCATCCCGTCGGTGCGCGATTGCGGAGTAGTCGCCCGTCCCAACGCCGACGCCGGCGAAATCCCGTGCGCCTTCGTGGTGCTCCGCGAAGGCTGAACTCTCCGACGAAGCAATGAAGAAGTCGCTCTGCGGATTCGTCGCCGACCGCCTCACCCACTACAAGCAACCGCGCGAAATCCACTTCGTCGACGCCGTCCCCCGAACGCCGTCCGGTAAAATCCTCCGCCGCGAACTCAGAAAGGCATTCTCGTAACAACCAACGCGACGCGCCGCAACACGCAAGACCCAACACCTGAGACCCGTCACCTGTCACCCGTGACCTGTGACCTGTGACCTGTGACCTGCCTCAAATGCTAAACTCCCTCAGGCATGCGGACGGACATTCTCCCTCTCTGTGACAAGCATTTCCGCACCATGGAAGCCTGTATCGCCCCGTACAACGCTGACTACTCCATCGATTATTTCCGCTGCACCGAAAAATTCTGCGGGCGCTGCTTCGGCGAACGCGTCGGCTACGTCAACCCCAAACGCGACATCGCACCTGAGATCACGCGCGACCAGCCTCGTTGCGACATGCATGGCCGCCCCATGTTCATCCTGAGCCTCGACCGCCAGCACAACCGCATCACCTACGGCTGCACCGAACCGGGCTGCACGCAGCGCGTGCTGAAAACTTAAGTCTCCGCGGACTACAGACTCCCTCCGAAACCATGCTCTCGCCATTGGTTAAGGACCCTGCGCAATCTCCAGCACCCTCAGAGCCGTGAGGAAAATCCCCGCCCAAGCGGAGCTTGGACGGGGCACCCTCGAAGTTACGGATGCCAACGTTGGCCTGCCCGCCAGTGAATCCCAGGTTAGCGTCCCAAGAACGGACGCGAACCCGGGCCACCTACTTTGGGGGCCGCGGTTCGAAGTCGAACTGTTCCAGCAGGTGACGGGCCAGCGAGTTTCCATCGAAGTCGACGACGATAGCGTTCTTGTCGGCGCCGGGCTGGCGTTTGAAGCCAGGGGAGGGCGGTCGTCGGGACGCGGGCGTGGCTGCCTTCCGCTGCTTGGGCTGGGTTGCCCGGCGCAGACGCGGGCGAGGGCGCCCGCGCCACACGGACTGGTTCTTCTTCGTCGTCTTCTTCGTCAGAGCCTTCGTCGTCGGAGTCTTCGTCTTCCTCTTCTTCTTCTCGCTTCTTCTTCGTCTTCGTCTTCTTCCTCTTCTTCAAATTCTTCCTCGGTCCAGGCCTTTTCGTCCAAGCCGTTGTCGCCGACGGTGCGGGGATCGATGACGACGCTCTCGTGGCTATAGGGCTCAAGCTTCATGTGGCGCAGATTGATCGAGGCGGTCTGCAGCGCGTAGAGCAGGAGTCCGGCAATTTTCGGATCGAGCTGTCCGGCGAGGATGAGGCGCATGACCTGCATGAGGGCGACCTGGACGGAGTCGGCGTCCTCGAGCACGGGCATGGTGAAGCTGAGCGGGGCGGCGGGCTGGACGTTCAGCGCAATGCGCTGGCCCTGCCAGTTTTTGTGAAAGAAACAGAAGCGGCGTCCACGAAGAGCCGGGGAGCCGCACTGGGTGCCATTGGTTTTGATATGAGTGCAACGAGGGATATGAACGTCGTACGACATGATAAGAGCTCCACCCCCCTCCCCCACGGTCTAACAGAATGAACGAGATGCGCGGGAAAGGAGGCCAAAATCTTTGAGATGAAAGGGCTTACAGGGAAAATCTTGAGAATAAAGGAGATACATCTATAAGATAAGTTAATATGTAAGCCTATAGCTAGCAGCTGCGGGATGATGGAGTGTGAGGTCAAGCATTAATTGAGAAATTTGCGGCGAGGGTGGTTCCGAAATGGGAGGGGAATGTTCGGGTGGGTCGGGAGAGGACTTGACGGGGTTTGGGCAAGCTCGGCACCCTCGTTAACTTATCCGATGGGAGAGATCAGCTCGCAGTCTGCGCCGTTGGGGACAAGGCGACCACGGGTGGTCTGTACACGTTCTCGTTTTCTTTACAGTGCTTTCGGACCTCGGTAACCCAACTTTCATACCAGAACCAGGCGTCTTCAACCTTCACTCCAAATTGAAATCTGGAATTTTTGGCGTCTTTGGCTTTCCAGAGGTCGGTGTGCTGTTTGATACCAAATTTTGTATATCCCTCCGCCCTCATCTGCTTGACTACCGTGGTAGGACGATACTTCACTTTCTCGGTTTCTTTGAGGAAGACTTTGTTTATCTGTGCCGCCGTCTCACTTCCGGGCACCACAAATTGAACAACTTTGTCAGCCGCCGTCTTACTGTTGCTCGTCTTGCGAACAAAAGCTACCCGGTAGGAGAACCGTGGGTCATCATATTCCTCTTGGGGCATGTCGCTTTCGAATTGCACGACGAACGACCTTATGTTCTGAGGTAGATCGGGCTCGGCCAAGAGCTGCTTCGCGGTTCCTTCGTCAATACCCGAGAATTGGATGCTGAACGCATGCTCCCTATCTAACGAGTACTTCTCGCCGAAAAGTTTCTTTATCGCAGTATTAAAATTGAGCGCAGCCGCTTGAAACTTGGCGCTCAGCTGCTCATCTACTCGTGAAGTCATTTGGTGCTCAATCTCATGTCGTATTCCGATGAGGAAAAGGAGATTTTTTTTAACGATATCGTCAAGCGGGCACTTTTCACAGCTCAAGCACTCCTCAAGACTCCAGGTCCGAATTGCTCTAAATTTAGTTCGAATGAACTGTCGTTTCGCTTTGGATTGCGTGAATTGGCGGTATTCGATGCCCTTTTTGCGGTAATAGGCGTGTAGGAGGTAGGTCCAACCGATAACGGTTGTGACGATGAACAGCTCGGACTTAAATTCGACCCGGGGGTTATTGAATATCTGTACAGCCGCGAGTATCGCCTCACGGGCCTTTTTAACCAGCTCTGTTGCAAAAGAGCTATAGCGTCGTTTTCTTCGCTGCGTCATACAGAATTCACTTCTTCGAACTAATATGTTTGTCAATGAAGCGGCGTATCACGGTTGCACTTCTTGCATAAGCAAGCCCCGATCCCGCGTTGATACCACCCCTCAAAACGATTCCAATAACCCTGCCATCTGCGAGATAAACAGGGCTTCCGCTCGCTCCTGGCCAAGCTGCTTTATCTATGATGTAGTCAAAGTCCAATTCTGTACCTGCAATTCCCGTTTTGCCGGCAACGTCTCCTTTTGACGTAATCGGAACTGTGTTCTCCAGCGGAAAACCTGTGAATGCCACGGGTGTGCCATCGGATTGTTCGTCAGTGCTAAAGCTCACGGGCTCGACTTGTGATGTCACGGTGCGGGCGCTCGTAAAAGGGTTTTCTCTCAGTTCACATAGGACTAAGTCGATTGTCTCGTCCACTTGGCAATTTGTGAAGTCAAACGATTCGACTCGGAAGGTGTTCGTGAATGCGTGTTGCCATCCGTCGTGAGGAATATAAACCGCAGGATTGCAAGTATGCCTGTTTCTGCTTATCTCTTCCCAGTTATTCAACACGTGACGTGCAGTGATGAACCGCCCCAATCGGTCCACGAAGAAGCCACTGCCAGCGACGGCCACCAGATGAAATTGGTGAGTTTCATCAAGATAGCCACAAACAATAGGGATCACCGAGTGTTTTAGCCTGGCTATAGTTGCTTCGGAGATGGTGGTGTCGCTAGCACATAAGCGGGTTACTACTACAAGAAGAAGTGCGAGGCTTCGCATGGTTTCAATATACACGGGGCTACGATGCAGCCTGCGTCATCTGCTCCGTACCCCGATTCGCGTGCGCTCGTTGGACGCCAGACCGGAGTCAGCCACATCCCCGAACGCCCCAGAGCGCTGGAGCCGTGGAATCCCACGTTTCGAAAGGCGCGAAACGTGGGGCACCCGGCAAAACTCCTGTTCTGGAGTGTCACCGACGGCTCTAACGGGCAGGTACTGCCTCCCGCTTCATTCAACCAGACAGTTGGATCTTCGCCACTCAACATCACGGCCTGGTATTTTCCGATTAGCGGTCCCGGGCAGTGGGGCGGGCCGGGAAGCGCGATTATCGATGATGCGTTTTCCGCAAATCTCGGCCGTTTTATCGACGACACTTTCGTTGACGTTACAAGCGACCCGACTCTGACCAACGATGGGCGGGTGGCCCATACAAATTGAGGGTGCCCCATTCAATACGCGTTCTGTGCGATTGAGTGGGGTGACGATGCCGCCGACGCCTCCTCAAACGAACAATCGAAGAATCCAACATCGCAGGCTGTCTGCCTACCTGATCAATGGCAAACTGCGCGATTGAATGGGGCACCCGAACTTTGTGTGGGCCACCCGCCCAGGTAATACCTTAATCACGGGCACTTATGGCTATTGGCCCATAATCACTACCTCTTTCTGGTAGGAGCTATGCGCCGCAGTCTCGAAGTGATACCCGACTCGAATGTTCGCTCCTCGTGCTGTTGAACCAAGTGCGGATGCAAGGTCCATAATGGTATGGACTGACTTCCCCTCGATCGAGTCAATCACGTCACCAACGTGCACGTTTACCGACTCGGCTGCACCACCCGAAGCTAGCGATACGACTCGAACTCCTGCTTCGTCTTGCGCACCCATTATTCCAAGCGCCGGGAATGTTGTAATCCCGTTTGTTGCTCCAGTCGTTGTTTGTTGATATGTCTGAGCTACCTTCGAAGCATTTTTGATCGCGCTACAGGCATCCTCGACATTTCCGCCCACTGACCGTGCTACGCCCGAATAAATGATATCTCCGTCCCTATTCTGGACAAGTATCTGATCCGGCTTGTGGATAATCTTTCCGCCAAAGAAGAATCTTGTCCTTTCAGTCCAGTTCAGTTGGACATCAAACTCGGCGTTCTCTTTTTTCGTCGTGGGCCTGACACTTGGGCAACGGCTAAGGAAAGTCTTCGCCAATTCCATGGTCTGGTCGTGACCTGCGCCATCCATACTAGGGATGCCATGGTCCACTCCAGCTACGTACTTGTAACCGTGCGCTCCGTGGACGTACACCCTGACCTGCGCACCTGCACCAGTTAGTAGACCGGTTACAGCTACGAACAGCATAACTAACAGTGTTTTCATAATCTCCTTTTGTCGACCTAAAGATGTTGGTATGTCCCACACTTTCTTCGCTCACGCACGCACTGCTGAGCAGACCGGCACGGCGCACCTTCCCTGAATCGCGAATGTTTAGTGGCGATCCTCAGGAACCAATAGCTAACGGCGGGGCCCATCGGGGGAAGAAGGCTCTCTTTGAGAACCTTGGGGGAGCATTTACGAACTTGACACTAATCCTGTGGCTGTCACCATGGCGGTGACTGGGGTCACGACGGGACGTGACGTGGACCTTTGTTAACGAAGTCGGAAGCGCGGCAGTTGGGCGGGTGGCGGGTGGCCCAGACAACTCGAGGGAAATGTAGGGACAGACGGGACGTTCACGTATTTTTTCTCTTCGACCGGGTTCCGCAGAACTGGGTACGTCCCGTCTGTCCCCTTATTTTGCGCCTACTGATACGTTTTCCTCATGATCACCACTATCAACCAATTGGGGCTTGCTTTGGGGCTTCTAAGGCCCAACACATCCAAGCTAACCCGAAAATCTAACTAGGAGGTTGGTGTCATGACTCTGACTTCGGCTGACTTCGACGAACTGCTTAAATGGGTTCGAACTCCAGACATCCCTTGGAAACACACGGTAATGGCTACGTTCCTGAGGCGGAAAGATGCACAAGGAAGCGTCGATCAGGATTTCTTGGTGTATGGGGGCATTCTAGATTTTCGTGAGAGCAGTCTAAATATCAAAGGCGGAACATTTCCGGCCGTATTCAGCGGGGAGTTGCCGGAGATATTAGCGCCCGGTGCGGATCTAACCTTCGCGCCGAAAGCAAAACTCACGATCACACTCGGATTACCTCATCCGTCGCTGGAAATCTGGTTCGTCGGCGGACCGAACGACGGTTTGACGTGGCACATACCTCAACCTCAGAAGTTCCCACTAAGTGATCCTGGAACCTTGGACATCACGTTTGGAAATGGGGCTGATGGATCTGAGTATTTCATTTCACTCTTTATGTACCGTCAGTTCAATCGCCTCCTTGCCGGTGTGGTCTCCGATAGCACCACTATGACAAAGCATCTGTATCTATGAGCAGGACCGGTGGTGGGTGGCCACACCACCCGCCAGTTCTCAGTTCTCGGTACCTAGTACCACCGACAAAAATCCCCGGCGGGTGGCCTATACAAATTGAGGGTGCCCCATTCAATCGCGTTCTGTGCGATTGAGTGGGGTGAAGATGCTGCCGACGTCTCCCAAACGGACAATCGAAGAGTCCAACATCGCAGGCTGTCTGCCTACACCATTCAATCGCAAACTGCGCGATTGAATGGGGCATCCTCGGCTATGTGGGCTATCCGGCACGATGCAGCCGATGACTTCCCAAACGTCTCTCGCTTCCTGGTCTTGATCTTCAACTCCCATTCCTGAAAGTTCACCGCACCGCGCCGCTCTCGCCATAGGCATATGCCCGACAACTGCTCCACGCCCACTGTTCTGGAGACTTCACCAGTCCGCGCTTCACCGGGTTGCGATGGATATATCTCAACTTCTCCGCCCGCTTAGTCTCGTTATATACATTGAAATCATAAAACCGTTTCTGCCAGACATGCTCCGGCCCGTCTTCCTCCCATAAAGCCATTTGCCTCGCGCACCGCTTCTTGCGCACCTGTCGCGAAAACCTCTGCTTCACCACCTTCATCACCACCGATGGATCGCCTTTCTCCGGTTCGCTGATCAGCAAATGAAAGTGCTCAGGCATGACCACGTAACCCACCACCACGAACTGGTACCGTTGTCGCGTCTGTTCGAGTATCTTCAGAAACAGATCGCGCCGCCGCGCCGTGCCCAGCAGCGGCCGACGACGATAACAACTGCAGGTAATGAAATGAAGATCGCGTCCGGTATAGTAGCGTTTCAGGCGAGAGGGCACGGTCGTAGGCTAGTGGGATTGTCGAGCGGAGTCAGTGACGACTGAACAGGAAAATGTGGAGGCGTCAGCCGCATCGCAACCCCACTCAATCGCACAGACCGCGATTGAATGGGGCACCCGAAAGTTGTGTGGGCCACCCGCCGGCAAGAGTTACACCTGGGATTTCGAGAATCGCCTGGTGCAAGCGGTGGTGCCGGGCACGGGCACAACGACGTTCAAATACGATCCCTTCGGACGGCGCATCCAGAAGTCTGGCCCGCTCGGAACTATGAACTACCTCTATGACGGCACGGACATTGTGAACGAGACCGACAATGCCGGAAACATCGTGGCCAAATATGTCGATAACGATGAGACAGTTGACGAACCGCTCTCTGAATTGCGTTTCGGGGTAAGCAATTATTATCAGGAGGACGGACTCGGTTCTGTCACATCCCTGAGCGACCTTACCGGGTCGCTTGCCAACACTTACACCTATGATTCCTTCGGCAAATTGACAGCGTCCACTGGAACGGTGATCAACGCGTTCCGGTACACCGCTCGGGAAGCTGACTTGGAAACGGGCCTATACTACTATCGGGCTAGGTATTACGACCGCGCTGCTGGCAGGTTCATAAGTGAGGACACCACAGGATTCCACGGTGGAATCAACTTCTACTCGTACGTCACAAATGACCCTCTCAATCAAACGGACCCGACCGGATTAGACAGCGACTCGCAGTTTTGCCGCCGTCTGCGAGAAAAGATCGACAACGTCAGGCGCAATATACAAAGGCGACTAGGCCAGCTGGACGAAGATCCGCAGGGGTTGCCCGAAACATGTCCGGGCGACAAGGCTAACCCCGGCCTAAGCAGAGCTGGCCATAGGATGCTAATTAACATGGATAAAGCTTTATTGGCCGCGCTAGAGGGAACGTATGCCGCCCGTTGCAAAGACGGACCGCCTTCTCCTCTGATTCCCGTGCCAGTTGTAACTCCAGAACAACAGCAGCAAACCGTCAAGGCTTTGACTTGGGGAACGATTTTAGTGGGCGGCGGCTACGTTGTCGTCGAGTATGCTTGGCCCCTTCTACTATTGTGAACTGGAAGGTGATTTTTGGTGACCATTCTGTTGAGGGGCGGCAATGACTGATGCTATGCGCGACCCGCAATTAATCCTTGAAGACATACGCTCCCGCACGGCTTCTGCTGACAGTGAGGGGCTGACCCCCCTTTTCACAGAACTGGAGACTGCCGTATTAAATGCAGATGAGTGGCCGAACGCCTTTTACCATGGGATCTCCGAACTTCAGGGGAATAGCGACTTTCTTCGGCTCGACAACGCTTGGAAGCTGCTTTACTTTTTGAATAACAACTGGGAACAATTATCCGCGCAACAGCGTCAAGGACTTCGTGGTGTTCTCAGAAAGAACTTCGATAACTATCAGAATTGGATGGGGGCCTTCGTAACGTCTGAAATTTTGGGCGAGCGCTACGGCGATGAAGAAGCGTTGGCCACTCTTACAGATCTTGCGAGAATAGCCCGTCTCCCTGCGCGAGCTGCTGTACCGCACGGCCTTGAAGCTCTTGCGAGGACAACACGCGCCAAATCGCTGCGAGATCTCGCTATCAAACAGCTTCAAGAACTGAAGGGTAGTGATTTCGAGCAAGTCCGGCAAGAGGCGCGCGTATCGCTGGCAAAACTCGGAGCCGAAGGCGCGTTGACCTAGTATTGACGAATGGAGTGACCCGGGCGGGTGGGTTGTAGATGATCAAGACGTTGTACCTGGATCAGAGCGGGGCGGGTGGCCCACACAACTCGGGGTGCCCCATTCAATCGCGTTCTGTGTGTCCAGTCTCATGACATCCTTTACAAAACGTCCCGGGACATCCTTTACACTCTCCGCGCTGGCTCGACCGGCTCGGAGGTTATGAACTGAGATCTTCAAGATTGTCATCCGCCTCTGACCGAGGATGCCAGCGTTGCACCAGGATCGAGGATCGGCTCTGCAGATCCAGTTCGCGAATCAGAGTTCGGCAGTAATAGACCAGTACCCGTTGTCGTCCGAGTTGGACCCATTCGCCGGCCAGAGCCCGGGCGATCCGCCAGCGTATTTGGTAGGCATCGAGACTGCCCTGACTGCTCACCTTTAGCACGTGGGCGGGCGGGTGGCCCACACAACTCGGGGTGCCCCTCGATAAGAGCGAAGGCGCTGTCAAGGCAAAGTTCTCCCGGGCGGTGCCCCAGCACCGCTTGGTTCGCCAGAGAGGTTGAGGACCAGGACTCTGGAAATCTCACCCTGAATCACTTTCGGTGGAAGATCGTTCCACCAACCATCGGTACGGCCCGAACCTCGACCATGATTCTGCTATGCGAACATCCCGCCCCGTGCGGGATGCTAGAGCGCCCAATCAATTCATCGGTCTAGCTCGCGCCGACCAGGGGCACCCGCGGGCTGCTCTCGATGCCAACGATCTCCGGATACGGTTTTTGGGTGCGCAGCATCCAGTACAGTCGTTACGCCAACTTGCACGCCTCCGACACATCGTTCTCCGTATGCGCGCTAGACTAAATATGCACAAGTCACTTGGAGAAACCACTTTTCGAGTGCGGACTGAAGCGGGCTAAAGTACCCAAGTGATTGATACGCCTGAGGGTGCCCCATTCAATCGCGCTGCGATTGAGTGGGGTAGCGATGCAACCAGCGATCTCCCGAATCCCCACGTCTCACTCCCGGAGGGTCGGCAATCTTAACGACAAGCGCGTCTCAATCGTATGAGGGGTTGGTATATGGAGACGGCAAAATGCTCCCTCCCCGTTCCAGATCGGCGATGTGAGGAGTTGACGGTAGGGTGGGTCAATCCAATGAGGGGAGTCTTTTTACGCAGGAGCGCGGATGAGGGAGCGGGGCGAACAGGTCAAGGGAGCCCCCGTCGGAGACCCCACCGCGTCGCGCCAGTGGCAGACCTTCAATCTATGACAGATCGGGCTACTCGTCTATCTTTTCCCTAATTACGTGCTCGCTGACTAAATTAGCAGCCAGGAAATCCTCCCATGCCTTCTGAGGATATGGGCCAACGCGTTTCATTTCAGCATCCGTAATGCAGTTGGACCACTCGAATCGCGCAAGGTGAGGCCTCAGACCGATTCTTTGCATTGCGAATGGAATTCAAAACCGGACCGCATATAGATTTAGGGTCTAATTCTTCGAACGGTATTTCTAGGGCCGACGTGTCTTCAGTTTTTAAGAAGGAAAATATCTGCTCGTCCCTCCAAAGGCCGAACGACTGGATTTTCCTCACTAGGAAACAATTTCGAACAGCCCTGCAGGGTACCGGGTTGTCTCAAGCTCACTTATTCGCCTACGGATTCGTTCTATATTCAGTTGTGCGTTGTGAAAGTTGACATGGTATTCCTCTCCTGCTCGTCCCGCTACGCATCCCTGATACCGAGCGTCATCCGCGAAGCACATGTCTAGATTCTCTGGGATCAGATACTCGTTGTAGTTCCCCACATTGGGAGACAGCTGCATCCAGCGACCCACATCATCGGGCGAAACCTTGGACGAATCGAAGGTTACTTTAGCGACATCGCCCGCCAAAGGAATCCTGATAGACGTAACCTGTGCCACACAGATGCTGGCGGCGCAGGTTATCATTAGAGCTAAGTGTCCAAACTTCACTTTACTCCTCCACCGTGCCATTGAAGCCTCTGCTCGGTCAGATGTTGCTTGGCACGTCATCGTCCACGAGGCCGTCCGAGAACTTTGTAGTCGGTAGCGGATTGACACAGGGAATAGTGATGTTTACCGGATTACCCGAGGGATCTTTTCCCTACGTGAAGATGTGGGTGAGTTTGACATCCCGAGCTGTCGAGCGTCCCGATCAGCTGTCCGGCACTCACATGCTGACCTTGTGACACGCTGGGATGCACATGAAAGTAAATGGTGAAGTAAGTATCTCCGTCTGCCTTAATTTTCACATAGTTACCCGGCGCACCCGAGCACTGAGGATAGGGCAGTGAAGCTGGCCCGTTCCCTGAGACGGCTGCAGCGACCGTTCCGGCTTCCATTGCGGTGACAGAAGTGCCTAACGGTAGGACAGTGCCCCCGCCGCTGCCATTGTCAAAAATGACATCATCGGCATGGTGAGATTTAGCATTTCGTAGCGCGTCAAAGAAATTGGATATACGGCATGCCTGGGGCAGAGGGTTTCTAGGATAATTGTGCTGAACGGGTGTGTACTGCGCGACTGGAGTGGTAACCGGAGGTGGGTAAAAGAATGTTCCCACGATGGTACAGGATACATCCACTTGAGAGATCCAATCAGTTAGCGAACCACGGGCAGCTGCAAGTTGTTGGTTATTTGTCCAAGAGATATAGTTGTTTGGCGGTGCACCTGGTCCGGACGTCCAACCGCCAATCGTACCTAGGTGATTGTATGCTTGCGGCGTGTGGGTCGCGTAACATGGACACCCCGAAGGGCAGGTCCCATTCGTTGAGCCGCTGACCGTCACAGATGTGTACACGTAGGTTCCATCCGCGCTGCTAGTTGGTGTATTCGCCATAGTTAGGCGTCATCCAGTTGCAGTTTGGCTGTTGGCCAAATACGGTTCCAACGAGACAGAGAAATAATACTACGGAAGAGCGAAGTAATGAAGAGTTCTTGATCGGCTTCATTGCGTCTCCTTCGTCACTCTCATTTTCGCTTTCTCCCGCTGGACATGTGCATCGAATCGCTGTACCGCCTCTGCACTGAGAGCCGCTTTCAAAGAATCTCGGGTTGACTGCACGAGAGCGGCTTGCCTTCGCAAAACATCAGCCACATCGGGCTGGGCGTCGTATTTTGCCGCAGTGTCAGCAATATCGTTGTACTCCCTGCTTAAATCGTCGTAACCTGCCTTGAAGGTTGTGAGAGCGTCAGCAACAATCTGGAGATCCTCTTCGGCGATTTCCCGCCGACAGTAAATAGGCCCGCTGACGCTGCTTCTGTTCGTCGGTCGGGTTGGAGCCTTCAGCCACGGTTATGAAAAACAAACGGTAGGCGGTAACGTCGGGTATTGATTCTGGATGTTTGGAGCCATCAATTAGGGTTATCTTTGGCCCCGGCTGGTCCATCACGTGCGGGACAGTCCGAAGCTGCTGAGGCTGCTGTTGGCCGACGGCGGGTGGCCCATACAACTTGAGGGTGCCCCATTCAATCGCGCACTTGGCGATTGAGTGGGGTTGCAATGCTGCTGATACTCATCAAACCCACTAATAAAAAAAGTCCCACCCTTTCGAGTGAGACTTTTTTGCTATAAGCCACCAGCCACTATGTAGCTACCTTAGTACATATCTCCCATGCCGCCGCCGTGTCCGCCGCCGCCGGCCGGAGCTTTCTTCTCTTCCGGAATCTCGGCTACCAGCGCTTCCGTGGTCAGCATCAGCGACGCGATCGAGCCCGCGTTGGTCAGCGCCGTCCGCACCACTTTCGTCGGATCCAGCACGCCCGCCTTCACGAGATCTTCATAGTCGCCGGTCAGCGCGTTGTACCCGAAATTGTTGTCCTTCGAGTCGTTGATCTTGCCCAGCACAATCGCGCCTTCTTCGCCGGCATTCTCGGCGATCATGCGCAGCGGCTCGGTAATCGCCTTCTTCACGATGTTCACGCCGATCTGCTCGTCGCCGTCCACCTTCAGCTTCTCCAGAGCCGGCACGCAGCGCGCCAGCGCCACGCCTCCGCCCGGGACGATGCCTTCTTCCACCGCCGCGCGCGTCGCGTGCATGGCGTCTTCCACCCGAGCCTTCTTCTCTTTCATCTCGGTTTCGGTCGCCGCGCCCACCTTGATCACGGCCACGCCGCCCACCAGCTTGGCCAGCCGCTCCTGCAGCTTCTCGCGATCGTAGTCCGACGTGGTCTTGTCCACCTGGCCGCGGATTTCCTTCACCCGGCCTTCGATCTCGGCATGCTTGCCCTTGCCCTCGACGATGGTGGTGTTGTCCTTGTCGACGGTGATCTTCTTGGCCTGGCCCAGGTCGCCCACCTGCACGTTCTCGAGCTTGATGCCGAGATCTTCGGTGATGGCCTTGCCGCCCGTCAGAATGGCGATGTCCTGCAGCATGGCCTTGCGGCGATCGCCGAAGCCCGGCGCCTTCACCGCGCACACCTGCAGAGTACCGCGCAGTTTGTTGACGACGAGGGTGGCGAGCGCTTCGCCTTCCACGTCCTCAGCAATGATGATGAGCGGCTTGCCGCTCTTGGCGATCTGCTCGAGCAGCGGGAGCAGGTCCTTCATCGAGCTGATCTTCTTTTCGTGGATCAGGATGTAAGCATTCTCGAGCGCCGCTTCCATCCGCTCCGGATCGGTCACGAAGTACGGCGACAGGTAGCCGCGGTCGAACTGCATGCCTTCGACCACTTCCAGCTGGGTCTCGAGCGTCTTCGACTCTTCGACGGTGATGACGCCGTCCTTGCCGACCTTCTTCATCGCTTCCGCAATGATCTTGCCGATGGTCTCGTCGTTGTTCGCCGAGATGGTTCCCACCTGCGCGATCATGTCGCCGGTGACGGGCTTCGAGAACTTGTCGAGCTCGCCCTTCTCGCGGTTGCCTTCCTTGTCGAACTTGCCGCAGATGACCGAAACGGCGCGCTCGATGCCGCGCTTCATCGCCATCGGGTTCGCGCCGGCAGCCACGGTCTTGACGCCTTCGCGATAAATCGCCTGCGCCAGAACGGTAGCGGTGGTGGTGCCGTCGCCCGCGACGTCCGACGTCTTGGAAGCGACTTCGCGCACCATCTGTGCGCCCATGTTCTCGAGCGCGTCCTTCAACTCGATTTCCTTCGCCACGGTGACGCCGTCCTTGGTAATGGTCGGCGAACCGAACTTCTTCTCGATGACTACGTTCCGTCCCTTGGGACCGAGCGTAACTTTCACGGCGTCCGCAAGTAAGTTAACGCCGCGCAGAATCGCCTGTCGCGACTCCTCGCCATGCACAATCTGCTTTGCCATTGCTTTGTCTCCTGAATTTAGTGTTTCGATCTCTAGAATTAGGTCTCAGGTCACAGGTGTCAGGTCTCAGGAAATTCAGCTGCGACGCCCACCCGGCCCGATCCACGTTTAGCCAAAGTCGTTAAGCCACTAACCATCAGCCAACGACCATCGGCCAAGAACTATTTGCGCGAGCCGGCCAGTTCCTTCTTGCTCGCACCCGAAGTCGCACCCGACAGAATGCCGAGCACTTCCTCTTCCCGCATGATGATGAAGTCCTCTCCATCAATCTTGATCTCGGTGCCGGAATACTTGCCGAACAGGATGCGGTCTCCGTCTTTCACCGCCAGAGGAAACACCTTGCCTTCATCGTTGCTCTTGCCCCGCCCGACGGCGATGATTTCGCCTTCCTGCGGCTTGTCTTTTGCCGAATCGGGAATAATGATGCCACCCCGGGTGGTATCGGCTTCTTCTACCCGACGGACCAGGATTCGGTCGTGCAGGGGAGTAAATTTCGTAGCCATTCGCTGACTCCTTTCATCTATGTGCTGTTAATTGTGTGGTTTAGATAGCTGGCAGGGAGTTGTTAGCACTCGTCCCTTGCGAGTGCTAATTTTAGGGTGTGGAGGGACGGCTTGTCAAGTCGGGGCTGGGAGGCTTTTCCTTATTACGAGGGCTTCCCCTTGATGCGGGAGTGACAGCTTTCGCCGGGCTGCTTAGAATGGCGGCACGATGAATCGATTCTTTCGGGTTGCGGTCGCGGCGATCTTCACGGCAGGTTTCTTTCTTGCAGCGGGCCTCGCGGCACCGGCTTGGGCGAGCGAGCCCACGGCTGCGTTGAGTTTTATTATTCTGAAAGACGACAGTGGCAAGCCGGTCCGGAACGCGGCCGTAGTGCTGCATCCCGTGAATACGAAGGGGAAGCAGGGGCGCGGCGGGTTCGAGCTCAAAACGGACAACGACGGCAAGACTCACTTCGAAGGCGTGCCGTACGGAAAGTTGCGGGTCCAGGTGCTGGCGCCCGGTTTCCAGACTTTCGGCGAAGACTACGAGATCGGCGAGGCGGAGAAGGAAATTACTGTGCGCCTGAAGCGTCCGGTGAAACAGTATTCGATTTACGACGAGCATCCCGAGCAGAAGAAAGATGCTCCTGCGCCTGACAGCAAGCCCAGTACTCCGCAGCAGTAGTTTTTTCCTTGAGGAGCCATGAACTACCTTTTGAAGACAGAGCCGTCGGTCTATTCGTTTGAGAACCTGCTGCGCGACAAGGCCACGATCTGGGACGGGGTCACGAATCCCGTCGCCGTAAAGAATCTGCGCGCGCTGAAATCCGGAGACCGCCTGGTCATCTATCACACGGGCGACGTCAAGAGCGCGGTAGGAACAGCCGAGGTGATTTCGCTCGATGCGTCTGACCCCAAAACGCCGCTAGTGAAAATCAAATCAGGGAAAGCGATCGCGACGCCGAAGACCCTCGCCGAAATCAAGACGCAAAAGCTGTTTGCCGATTCGCCGCTCGTGCGGCAGGGAAGGCTGTCGGTCGTGCCGTTGACTGACGCGCAATACGACTACCTCACTCGCGGGTGATCGCTCTGTCATCCTGAGCGCCGCGAAGGACCTATGCATCTGGCGGCGGCTGGGATCAAAGCCTCCATATATAGGTCACCTTCTTGGGACCGTCCCCAATCGGGCTATATCCGGAAAGGGCGTGGCACAGTAGAATGTTGCGGTGATGCCAACAATTCAGACACACCGCGCCAAGCCGTTGCTGCTCGCGATCTTCCTCGCCGGCGGCACTTTACTCAGTTACGGACAAGCCTCCACCGCTGCCCCAGCAGCCAAGCCCGCGGCCAAGAAGCCTGCGACCAGCGCCGCCCCGAAAACGGCCGGAACCAAGCCGGCTACGGCTCCTCCCGCGCTGAATACCAAGAAGGAAAAAGTCAGTTACGCGATTGGCGCAGACCTGGGCGGCAAGTTGAAGTCATCGTCGATCGACGTGGATCCGACGATCCTCACGCGCGCTCTGAAAGATTCTCTGACCGGCGCGAAGTCTGCCATGACCGATGACGAGATTCACGCCACTTTGCAGGACCTCACCAAAGATCTCCAAGCCAAGCAAGCGGTCGTGACCAAGGAAAAATCGGACAAGAATAAAAAGGATGGCGAAGCCTTCCTGGCCGCCAACAAGACGAAAGAGGGCGTAGTCACTTTGCCCAGCGGCTTGCAGTACAAGATCGTAAAAGCAGGTACCGGCCCGAAGCCCACGGCTGCCGACACGGTCGTCTGCAATTATAAAGGCACGCTGATCGACGGCAAAGAATTCGACAGCTCCTACAAGCGCGGCCAGCCGGCGACGTTCCCGGTGGGCGGAGTCATCAAGGGCTGGACGGAAGCGCTGCAATTGATGCCCGCCGGATCGACCTGGCAGCTGTTCATTCCTCCCGACCTGGCATACGGCGACCGGCAAGCTGGTCCCGACATCACACCAGGTTCGACGCTGGTTTTTGAAGTGGAGCTGGTATCGATTCAGCCCAAGGCCGATACAAAGACCGACGCCCCGGCCGACAAGCCGGCGGATCAGGGCGACAAGAGCACGCCGCCGCCTTCGGAGAAGAAGAACTAAGCAGCTGCCAGCTATCAGTTAGCACCGAAGCCCCGCTCGCATGAGCGGGGCTTTTTGTTTAGGACATCTGGAGGAACCGACAGCATCGTAACCCCACTCAATCGCGAAGTGCGTGCGATTGAATGGGCCACTCTAAAGTTGTTCGGCCCTGCCGTGGCGATGCTTCAAAAGCCGTTCGCACTACACGCATGCAGCAAGTTACTGTATTCGGGTTGCAAGGCATACAGTTTGCGGTTGAGACGCACCACGCTGGGATCGAAAAACACATCGGTGGGCGTAAACAACAGGAACGAGCACTCGTCCGCGATCTCCTGGCCAAACAACCCATTATTCAGTTGATTCCACCAGGCGTCGCCGAGCGGGTCGGTGATGGTTTCGACCACCTCGTGCGACAGCACATTATTTGTGGAATCCGCCACTTGTCCGTTGGGGCCGTCCGGCCGAGCGCTGCATCCCGAGACGTTTTGAAATGGTTCCACGGAGTAGAGGGCGATGTTGCCCGCACTGTCGGACACCGCGCCGTGATAGGCGCAGAAGAACCAGGTGTTGAAGTTATCCGGCGAGTAGCACACGCTGAACGTGCTATCGAAGCAGACATCCTGCCCCGGCGTCAGGAACAAGTGGTAAATGTGGTTGTACCCGAAGCCGCTGGTTTGCGACGCCAGCGAGTAGGCGACGATCGCCAGATCCAGGTCGGTGAACGGACTGCCGGCGCCCGCCGAAGGTGGGTAGCCGGATACGGCATAATTCGTGCCGTTCGTATACCGATTCGATGCGCGAGTGTTGACGTACTGATCCGTGACGTGAATGAAGTGGCTGTGTCCCAGGTCGTTCAGGAAACCAATGGGGTCGCCAAAGCACGAATTCGGCGCGCACGCGGCTGTCGGGTTCATAAAAACCGAGTGGTTTTGGGCGAAACCGACGATCGGCCCCCCGTGATTTTGCAAATCGCCCGGGAAGCGCAGGCCGCCGAAATTGAGTGCGGCGTTGAGGGATGCGGAACCCGCCAATGGAGATGCCGCGGCTATCGCAAGCGCTTCGCGACTCCCCTGGCGGGATGTCGGCATGGCCATGGGCGCGTGTGCCTGAAGGCCGGAAACGGCGGCGATGTGGTCGACGGTTACGATGTTTTTCTGCGTTTGCGCCTGCAACGAACCGAGGCTCATACACAGGGCGAGACCGGAGAGAAAGATCCATTTCAGCATGGGACGTGCCATTGCGATGTTCTCCTTCACACAAGAGTTCGCCTACCAGACAGAGAAGGCCGTTATGGATGCACTCTGTAAATGGCCCTGAAATGACGAAGTCCGCAAAGAAGAGGTCCCGGGAAGAGATCGTTAGAGACAGCCCAGGCCTGAAATGCGCGAAGACATCCGCAACTGCACGATGAACGCCGGTGGAGAATCCAGGTGCCCTCGGCACGGGGAGAAGTGACGAAAGCTGCCCCGGGAAAAAATTCGCGCAATCGTAGCCAGAGCGCAGAGGAATGTCAACGCATAAACGTAGTACGACGGGCGGATGACCCGGCCTGACTGTCGCTTCTACCCTAAAGGGTGACCCGTCCAAGCTTCGCTTGGGCGGGGGTTTTCGTCGGGAGCGACTCATCCTGTTAATGCTTTGTCCTGTTAATGCCTTGCCCTCTCAATGTCCCGTACTCTTAATGCCTTGTCATCCTGAGCGCAGCGAAGGACCTGCTGTTTGACGTAAACTCCCAACCTCTATGAGCGAGCAAGAAAAGCCCAGCTTAGAAGATGCCGACGGCAATTGTAAGCAGTGCGGACACCCATTCAATCCCCACAGAGTGGTCGCCTACGATACGAGTGATCTTTCCCAGGGAGGCGAGCTCCGGTGTCCCGTGCCGGAATGCAGATGTGTCCACAGCCTGGACTTCGACCTCAAGACCGCACCGTAACTCTGCGATTTGAAAACCGCGGGTGCCCCGCGTTGTGTGAGCCACCCGTCCATTGTCACGGGCCACCCGCCCGTCGACAGCATCGTGACCTCACGTGGTGGGCCCATGGGTTGCAAAAGAAGAGGGCCGTCGCGGGGACGGCCCTCAAGTTGGTTCGTGAACGATTGCTGCGGATTAGTCTCCTTCCGGCAGGCGCAGCACCCAGGCGCTGCGTCCGTGGGTCGAGGCGTAGAGTATGCGCTCGCTGGGCACGATCGACAGCTTGGTCACTTCGACCATGGGCAGTCCGCCTCCGGCGACCGACCAGGTCGTCGAATGACGGCCCAGGCGCATGACGCCGAAGTCCGACGAAGCATACAGATCGCCGGTCGCATCATCCAGCACGACGCTGGTGATCGGGAAGTCGGGCAAGTTGTAGCTTATGTCGGTGAAGGTTGCTGCCGCGCCATTCCAGGTCACTTCGAAAACGTGGCCCGGTGTGGCTGGCGTATTGACGTTGTATCCCGAGTAGGAAACCCACGCGTGATTTTTGTTCCTTGGATCGACATAGATCCCGCTTGGGAAGCGACTTGGCGACACTGCCGAGGTATTGTCGACGCGCGTCCAAGTCACCGAACTCGCGGCGTCGTCCGCATTCTTCGTAAGGAAGATGCGTCCGGCGCCGGTGGCAGCCCACAGCGTGCCTGTATCTCTTGAGTTAGTGGAACGCTGAATCACCGAGACGGCTCCGCCGATGCGATCCGTCCCGTACACCGGCGGTCCGTAAGTGCCAGAGTCCACCAGGTCGGTCTGTCCGGCAGGCCCAATTGTTACGAAGTCACCGCAAGTGGGAGTGGCCGCCGCGGTCGTGAACTCGGGACAATTCGCTTCCAAGAACGCCTGGTTGCCGGCCCAGTCCTGGGTGCGCCAGACGCTGAACGAGCCCTGGAAAATTGTTCCCCAGTTCTTTGGATTCGGATCTGCGAGAACCGGCGGATAGAAGTAGGAACCCTCCGGGCTGGTGATAATCGGCCCCGATCCAATGACCCACTTGGTGGGATCGCCATTCTGGAAGTTCACGTCGTTCGCCTGACCGGTGAAGGTGTTGAAACGGAGATGGTCGTTGGCTGGACCGAATCCCGACTGGCCACCGTCTCCGTACATCTCTCCATTCCAGACCACGGACGAACCGCTGAATTGCCAGGTGCCGTTGTCCTGCGTGCCGCCCTGCAGGTTGGTCAGCGGATTTTGCCGGCTGACCGAGAGACTCTGGAATTGCATCGTTGAAAAACCGTTGTTCACGCTGCCGAGCGATCTCGGCACACGCCAGAGCAGGCTCTTGCAATAGGCATTCGCGGCCCCCGTGAGGCCACGCTGATCGCACTTGTAAGCGACGTTGCCGAACCGCCCGTCGGTGCGTACGACGCCACCGTCCGAGCCTTCCCAGTACTGGTAGGGATTGTTCGGGTTGATGACCATGGCGTGCTGGTCGGGGTGAGTGGCATTGGCATGGTTGGGCTTGCTGTCCTGAGTTAAATCGCTCCAGGTGTTGCCGCCGTCGGTCGAGAGCAGCACCGCGCGTCCGTTGTTGAAGCCGAACAAGCCATAGTCGAACGAGCCCATGAGATAGACAACATCCGGATGGTGCGCCGGGGTGACCACGAAGTTGTCATACCAGCACTGGCCGCCGCAGTAGTTATCCACTTGAATTCCGCCCAGCGAAGTGAACGTGGCCGCGGTGTCGGCGTTGTCGCTGCGGAAGAAATTCGAGTGTTGACCGGCACCACCACCTTGGCCTTCACCCACATACATGCGGGTCGCACCACTTTGGAGGGTGGTGATGGCGAATTCAGAGCGATCGAGCGCACTGGGCGCGACGGTCGCATCTTGCGGGGTGAAGATCTGGGCGAACGTAGCACCGTTGTCAATGGAGCGCCAGATACCTTGCTGGAAGGCATTTACATAGATGTATCCGGGATGCGTCGGATCGACCTTCACGTTGGTGGAACCGCGAGTCGGAGCGGGCGCCGTAAAGATACGCGTGAACGTGCTGCCGGTTTGGCGATAGAGGCCTCGGGTGACCAGCGGATGATCGGTGGATCCGCTGGACAGCGGCCCGCCATCGGTCGAGTCGACACCACGCACGCCACTGGCTACGGGAACCAGCAGGTTGCCGTCGTTGTCGATGGCCATCTGCCCGATCGAGCGTTGGAAGAACATGTCGCTGCCCGGAACCAGCGTCCAGCTATCACCACCGTTGGTGGATTTATAGACGCCAACGCCAGCTTCGGAATCGGCAGAAGCATTGGGTTCGCCCGTCCCCGCATAGATGGTGTTACCACTCGAATCGCTTGAGTCGATAAGCAGGGATCCCATAGCGTTGGTGCCGAAGCTGCCCGATACGAAGGACCAGTTCGGCTGTCCCGACAAGGCATTTCTGGTGCGCCAGACCCCGCCACCCGCGGCGGCGACATAGATTGTGCAATTGCGCTCGGAGCAAGAGGGCGCGATGGCCATCGCCGTTACGCGGCCTGCGACCACGACTTGCGCGCCATCGCCCAGTGCATTCAGCACGCCGGGAAAGGTGGCCTTGCTTGGACCAATCAAGTGCCAGTTTCCGCCGGAATGGGATTCGCTATTGAGCGCGGCCCATCCGGTTTGCGCCGCAAACGAAGCATCCGTGGGGACATTTTTTTCGGGATAGGCGCGCAGCAGATAAGCCTGCACGTCGGGTGTCGAGTCCGGATTACGCACTTCATTGGCGCCGATCCGCTCTTCTACGTTCTCGCCAACTTTGTGTTCACCGATCTTGGGTTGGTCGAAGTCTCCCTTAGGGGCAAGTAAAGCATCCGTCCGGGCGCGATCGATTCGCGAGTTCCCGGCGGGAACGAATGTGATCGTTGCTGCAGCGGTCAGCATCAGAGCTGCAATGCCGACCATCGGTACCAACACACTTGTCCGCGCATTCTTCAATCTGCTCATCCAGCATCTCCAACGTCAAAGTGAAATTAAGGCCCCGGGAATAGACCTTGGGGAAGGCGGAGGGAATGGTCCTACTAGTGTGATAGTCCTGTCAAGCATAGTTTTGTCTTTGTGGCGAAAATGACTCTGGTGAAAAGGCGCACTGGGCGCTGGTTTTGGAGGCTGCGCATTTCTGGGGACAAGGAGCGGGAGTGGAAAAGTTTTGCAACAGTTGCAACGAAGTTCAAATTGTCTATGCAGTCAAGAGACGTTTCGTTTATGTCGCTGGTAGGCAAAAAACCGCGCGTTTGGACGTCGTCGACTGCAAAGAGCCCGCGGATCCGTCTGGGGTCAGCGGCTTTACCTATAAGCGATTGTTAGTGGATCGGCCATGTGTACGAAGCCGCTTCGAAAGTGCATGGGTCCTTCGCTGCGCTCAGGATGACAAATTGTCTGATTGGCAGAGGAAGGAGTGGTCTTAGTACGAGTGGCCTCAGAACGAGTGGCCTTAGTACTCGGCCAGTTCCTTCATTCCGCGGTACAGATCATTGGCCTGCGGCAAAATTGCGTCTTCGAGGATTGGCTGGTAGGCCACGTAGACGTCCATAGCGGCTACGCGGCGAACCGGGGCGTCGAGGTGCGGGAAAAGTTTGTCGGCGATGCGTGCGGCAATCTCGGCGCCATAGCCCCAGCTCAATGAATCTTCATAGGCCACCAGCGCGCGATTAGTTTTTTGTACAGACTCGGCGATCGCGTCCCAGTCAAACGGATTCAAGGTGCGCAGGTCGATCAACTCGACCTTCACTCCCTGCTCGCGTTCAAGTTTCTGGGCGGCTTGCAGTGCGCGCGGAACGACTGCGCCGTAGGTGATCACGGTGAGGTCAGTGCCGGGTTGTACGATACGTGCTTTGCCGAATGGAATCGAGAAGTCCGCGCCGGGGTAGTGCGAGCGGCCGTAGGTTTCGCGATAGAGACGCTTGTGCTCGAGGAACAACACAGGATCGTCGCAACGGATAGCGGTGCGAAGCAGGCCGGCTGCGTCGAGTGCATTCGAGGGAAACACCACGCGCAGGCCGGGAATGTGCGTGAAAATGCTCTCGCCACACTGCGAGTGGTAGAGTGCGCCGCCGGTGAGGTATCCGCCGATGGCTACGCGAATCACTAGCGGCGATGAGAAAGCGTTGTTCGAGCGCCAGCGAATGACCGGGAGTTCATCGCGCAACTGCATCATCGCCGGCCAGATGTAGTCGAAGAACTGGATCTCGACCACAGGCTTGATTCCACGCGTGGCCATGCCAGTGGCGCGGCCCACGATGTTCGCTTCCGCGATGGGCGAGTTGAACACGCGGTCGGAGCCAAACGTTGTCTGGAGGCCGGAGGTCAGCTTGAAGACGCCACCCTTCCCTTTCACGAGCTTTTTGGAAAGATAGTCTTCGCGGCTGCAGTCGGCCACATCTTCGCCGAAGATGACGATGCGCTCGTCACGCTTCATCTCGTCGCGCAACGTCGTGTTGATCAACTCGGCCATGGTTTTCGGCAGAGGCGCCGGGGGCTTCTTGCCGTCGGCAGCAGCGGGCTGTTCGACAGGTTGCGCGAAGACGGCCGGGCTGTCGAACTGGGCCGAGGTCGGGTCGAGGTTCGGCGAATAGATAAAGTCCGTAATCGAATCGGGCGTTGGGAACTTGGCTTCGAGGGCGCGGTCGACCGCGACCTGCATCTGGTCTTCGACTTCTTTTTCGAGCTTGTTGATGCCGTTTTCGTCGAGGATGCCTTCGCGAATCAGGAACATCTGCATGCGCGTGATGGGATCGCGGGCCGCGTCGCGCTGGCGCTCGACGTCCGGACGATAGAGACGCTCGTCGTCGGAGAGCGAGTGCGAGTACGGACGGATCACGTGTGCGTGCACGAATGCGGGTCCCTTGCCGGCACGGCAGTAGTCGACCGCGCGTTTCATCGCCGCATAGCTGATGACGGGATCGGTGCCGTCGACTTCTTCGAAATGGAAATTGGGGAAGCCCGAGACCAAGCGAGAGATGTTTCCGCCTGCGGTCTGGACTTCGATGGGCACCGAGATCGCGTACTCGTTGTCTTCGATCACGAACACGATGGGCAGCTTCTTGTTGGCGGCGGTATTCAGGGCTTCCCAAAATTCCCCTTCGCTGGTGGTGCCATCGCCGAGGGAAACGTAGGTGACTTCGTCGCCGCGGAACGTGACGTCTTTGAACTGGCGGTAGTCGCCTTCCGCCTTCTTGCTTGTATTGGGATGGTTCCGCAGGTAGATGCCCGCCTCGGCGCAACCGACGGCCTGCAGGATCTGGGTGCCGGTGGGCGAAGACTGCGTGACGATGTTCAGGCGGCTATAGGCCCAGTGGGAGGGCATTTGACGGCCGCCGGAACTGGGATCGTCGGCCGCGCCTACGGCCTGGAGCAACATTTCATAGGGAGTGGCACCCAGGGCGAGGACCAGGGCGCGGTCCCGATAATAAGGATAGAACCAGTCGTATGCCGGCTTGAGGCAGAGGGCGGCCGCTATGCCGATGGCCTCGTGGCCGGCGCCGGAGATCTGGAAAAAGATCTTCTGCTGGCGTTTGAGCAGAATTTCGCGGTCGTCGACCCGGCGGGACGTGTACATCGTCCTATAAGCATCAATGAGTTGCTGGCGGCTCAGGCCCGAATAGGTTTTGGACTTCTTGTCTTCGGCGGCATGCAGCTTGGGGTCAGTTTTTGTCGTCGCCATTCAGTACCCTACGGGCTGGGGGATATGCTTGGTGCATTGTAAATGCAGATGGGGAGATCTGGAATACGGGATTGCGGGTGGCGGGTAACCGACTGGTCGGTGGTGCGGTGGCTGATGGCTTGTGGCTGGTAGCTGGTGGCTGTCGGCTTAGGGCTCTGAGCTCTGGACTGTGGACTGTGGCATTTGGCCAGTTGGCATTTGGCCAGTTGCGACCAGCAAACCATGGCCGGCTAAATGCCAATTGCTAAACGCTGACCTTCCATCATTTATTCTTGAACTTAACCCATGATCCGCACCAACCGACATTTTGATCCCCGCTCGATCAAGTTCCTGATTTTTGATCTGGACGGCACACTGATTGATTCGCGGCTGGACTTGATTCATTCCATCAACGCTATGTTGCGGCATTGCGGACGCCCGGAGTTGCCCGGGGATGTGATCGCCAACTATGTGGGCGATGGGGCGCCGATGCTGGTGCGGCGCGCGTTGGGGGATCCGGACGACGAAGGATCAGTGCAGCGGGCGCTGGAGTTTTTTCTTGCGTACTATCGCGAGCACAAACTCGATCACACGCATGTTTACGCGGGGATTCATGGGGCGCTGGCGGCCATTCGAGGTGGCGATAACGAGCTTCCGCGGAAAATGGCTGTGCTTTCGAATAAGCCCGTCGGACCCTCGCGGGCGATCGTGGAGGCGCTGGGGCTTGGGGAGTTCTTTTCGCAGGTGTATGGGGGAAACAGTTTTTCGACGAAGAAACCGGATCCGCTAGGGGCGCAGGCATTGCTCAAGGAGGCCGGGTGTTTGCCGAAGGAGACGGTGATCGTGGGGGATTCGTCGAATGATGTGCTTACTGGGCGGAACGCCGGACTTTGGACTTGCGGAGTGACCTATGGATTTGCTCCGCAGACTTTGGAGTTAGCGCCGCCGGATGTGATGGTGGATACGCCTGGGGAATTGGCGGAAGTGTTTCGGTAGACTTATTCACCACAGAGACAGAGAGGCACAGAGAAAATCTTTTCAAGAGAAAACTTGAAACTGCTGTGGTGCTGCATGCGGGTGCAGGGGTCCCCTTCGACTACGCTCAGGGCAGGCTTTCGACTTCGTTCGGCTGGCGCCTCACTTCGCTCAGGATGACATTGAAATATATAAGGATGTCGAGCGTAAAGTGAGGTTCGATCAGGTCATCTTTGCGAGCCCAGGTTAGCGCACAGAGCGCGCGAACGTGGGGCACCGTCGGTTCGTCGCGCCAACTTCTATAGGCGAGATGGCCTTCGGGTCGGCACCTTGTCCGCTAATCGTTGGGCTTCGGTTGCTGCGCTACACTCAATCCATCCGATGAAAAGCGACCACCCCGGCTTTACTCCTCAGGAGTTGCGCAAACTGCGCAGCCTGAAAGATCCACACGGAATTCAGAAGCTTCTCGATGCCATGCCGTATCACCTCGCGGACACGGCTTGGTCTCCGCGGAAGGTACTGGCGGAGAATACGTCGCATTGCCTGGAGGGGGCGATTTTTGCGGCGGCGGCGTTGCGGGCGAATGGGTTTCCGCCGTTGATTGTTGATCTGGAGGCCGAGCACGATACGGATCATGTGATCGCGGTGTATCAGGTGGATGGATTGTGGGGGGCGGTGGCCAAGTCTAATTACACCGGGTGCCGGTATCGGGAGCCGGTGTACCGTACGTTGCGCGAGTTGGCGTTAAGTTATTTCAATATCTATTTCAATTTGCGGCGGGAGCGGACGTTGCGGCGGTTTTCGCGGCCGGTGAATTTGGCCCGGTTTGATTCCCTGGAGTGGATGACGACGGAGAAGCCGGTGTGGTTCATTGTGTATTACCTGTTGGAGATTCCGCATACCAATTTGTTTTCCCGCCGTGTGGCGCGGCGGTTGCATCGAGTGGATGAGCGGGTGTTTCGGGCGGAGACGTTGGGGAAGTCTTATAAGAAGAACCGGTGATTGCGGGCTTACGCCCGCATCGTGGTCGTGCCGCCTCACTCGTCACTGAGCTTTCGGCGAAATATCGACCGGGCTCACTCTCGTTTCGATGTTGGTCTTTCTGGGCTGTGAGCGAAACAGCGGTTGCGCGTGGGTCCCTTGCGGATATGTTTTGTCCTTTGTCCGATGGCGCTCATTGTGACTTACGCCTGTCCCGAAAGCTCTCCGTGTGCGATGGCTGAACGGCGACGGCGACGGGGAGATCAAATCCAGCCTGATGCGCGATGCCAAATACCTAGAGTATGGTATGGATTCGCAAAGGTGGAACGGCCAGAATCGAATCAAGGAACCCGAATTCCTAGCTGATGTTAAGGACTCTCATGGGACTCAAGAACCTTCTCACTCGATGGCCGTTGATTCAACAACTTCAAACTGGTGCGAGGGGAACTGGCCCGGAAGCGATGAGTGAGCGCACCCGTAATCTTCAGCCAAAAACCAATGGCGCGGAGGTTGCGCGCTCGATTTGTCCATATTGTGGAGTTGGTTGCGGCCAGTTGGTTTATCACAGAGAGGGCAAGCTGATCTCCATCGAAGGCGATCCGCAATCACCGATTTCGCGTGGGCGTCTGTGTCCTAAGGGTGCGGACACTTACGAACTGCACACTCACCCGGGACGCCTAGATAGGGTTAAGTATCGCGCGCCATACTCGAAAAGCTGGCAGGAAATAAGCCTCGACCAAGCCACCCAGATGGTCGCAGAACGCGTGTGGGATACGCGGGAACGAACTTTTCAGGAGACTCGCGATGGCGCATCGTTGATGCAGACCACTGCCATAGCCCACCTCGGCGGGGCCACGCTGGACAACGAAGAGAATTACCTGATCAAGAAGCTTTTCACCGCTGGACTGGGAATGGTCTGCATCAGCAACCAGGCTCGTATATGACATAGCTCAACCGTGCCCGGTCTGGGCACATCGTTCGGGCGCGGTGGCGCGACCACGGCGCAGCAGGATCTGAGCAACGCCGACGCCATCCTGATCATGGGATCGTCGATGGCAGAAAACCATCCCGTGGGGTTCCAGTGGGTTGTGGAGGCGCGGGAAAAAGGGGCAAAGGTTATCCATGTCGATCCGCGGTTTACGCGGACTTCGGCGATGGCAGACATCTGGGTGCCCCTGCGTGCGGGCAGCGACATTATTTTCCTGGGAGCACTTGTTCACTATGTGCTCCAGAACGAAAAAGAGTTTCGAGACTACGTGGTGCATTACACGAATGCATCGACAATTCTTCGCGAAGATTTCCGCGACACCGAAGATCTACATGGCTTCTTTTCTGGATGGGATTCTGAAAAACGACAATACGACCCAGAAACCTGGCTCTACAAAGGTTCGCCTCGCCAACAGACCGACGAAGAGGCCGGCCACTCCGAAGCTGGAGGTGGCCACGCCAAAGATCGCGGTGGGGAAGCGGGGGATGTCGGCAAGTTTGAATCAGACCCGACACTGCAGCATCCGCGCTGCGTATTCCAGGTCCTGAAGCGGCATTTTGCGCGCTACACCCCGGAAATGGTCGAACGTTACTGCGGTGTTCCGCAGGATTTGTTCCTTAGAGTTGCCGACACTTTTGCGTCGGCATCAGGCACAGACAAGACCGCGGCGATTTGCTACGCAGTTGGCTGGACGCAGCACTCGAAGGGCGTGCAGATCATTCGCACGGCAGCGATTCTGCAGTTGCTACTGGGAAATATTGGACGTCCGGGGGGCGGGATTCTAGCTCTTCGTGGCCATGCTTCGATCCAGGGGTCCACCGATATCCCGACGTTATACGACATTCTTCCCGGCTATATCCCCATGCCGTTCTTTGAAGCAGATTCCCATAACTTGAAAGGCTATCTGGCCAAGCACAGCTCGCGGACTGGATTATGGGCAAGTTTCGACAAATATTTCATCAGCCTGATGAAGGCGTATTACGGCGACGCTGCGACCAAGGAAAATGACTGGGGCTTCAACTGGCTGCCCCGCGTTACAGGTGACCACTCGCACTTCGGCTATTGGCTTGACATGGCGGATGGGAAACTCGAAGGGCTGTTTGTGATCGGCCAGAATCCCGCGGTGGGCGCCGCCAATGGACGTCTCGAACGCAAGGCTCTTGCCAAGCTGAAGTGGCTGGTGGTGCGGGATATGGTCGAGACCGAGACTGCATCATTCTGGTATGCGTCGCCCGAAGTCGAACGGGGCGAACTCTCCCCCGAAACGATTGGAACCGAGGTTTTTCTTTTTCCGGCTGCAGGCACGGCCGAGAAAGCCGGGACGTTCACCAACACACAGCGGTTGCTGCAATTCCGCGAAAAAGCGGTCGACGCTCCTGGAGATGCGCGCAGCGACCTATGGTTTATTTATCACCTGGGCCGCCGCCTAAAGGCGAAGGCGAGGAATGACATTCGCCCTCGCAATGACGGATTGCGAGCCTTGACCTGGCAGTACTCTACCGAAGGCCCGCGTGAGGAGCCAGTCGCCGAAGAGGTGCTGAGGGAAATCAACGGCTACTCTCTACCAGATCGTAAGCAGCTTCAGCACATCAAAGATCTGAAGAATGACGGCTCTACCGCATGTGGAGCGTGGATCTACTGCGGAGTGTTTCCAGAGGAAAACTACAATCGAGCCAATGAAAGGAATCCCAAGGATCTGCTCGGCCACGGCTGGGGTTTTGCATGGCCGAATGATTGCCGAATCATTTACAACCGCGCTTCCGCACGGCCCGACGGTGCACCCTGGAGTGAGCGCAAGAAGCTGGTCTGGTGGGACGAACAGATGAAGAGATGGACCGGCCTCGATAACCCGGATTACGAAGAGGAGATGCCACCCGATCGTCCGGCGAACATTCATGAAGGGCACGGCACGGAGGCGCTTGGCGGTGCGAGACCGTTCACTTTGCATCCCGACGGTGTGGGCTGGCTATACGTCGCCACGGGATTAAAGGATGGGCCTCTGCCCACGCATTATGAACCGCTGGAATCGTTGGTAAAGAATCCGCTATATACACAGCAAACGAATCCCGCGGCCGATCGAAAGCAAAGGCCTGACAATCCTTATGCCGCCTGGCACGATGCCCGTTTTCCTTACGTGCTCAGCACTTACCGTCTCACTGAACAGCATACTGCTGGCGGCATGACGCGCCATCTTTCTCATCTGAATGAACTCCAACCGGAATTGTTTGTGGAAGTCTCCCCAGAACTCGCGGAGGAAACCAAGTTGAAGCATGGCGATTGGGCCACGATCATCACCGCCCGGGCATTGGTAGAGGCCCGTGTGCTGGTGACTTCGCGAATGAGACCCTTATTTATCGATGGTCAGACGCTTCATCAGGTTGGGCTTCCTTACCACTGGGGTTATCGCGGACAAGTAACCGGGGATGTCGTCAACGACCTGCTCGCCATCAGTGAAGAACCAAATGTGCGGATCATGGAGACCAAGGCACTTCTCTGTAACGTGATTCCGGGACGCCGCGCTCGCGGACGAGAGGCGTTAGAGGAGTTCCACGCATACCTGGAGCAAAACGCATGAGCGTTACAGCTTTCTTGACCGACTCTACCTTGTGCATCGGATGCAAAGCCTGTGAAGTTGCCTGCAAGGAATGGAACGACGTGGGCGAGGACGGTCTCAACTGGAGCGGATTCTCCTATGACAACACAGGAGCAGTCGGAGCCTCAACGTGGCGCCACGTGAAGTTCGTCGAACAGGCTCCTGTGCCCGGACGGGGCGGGAATGCTCCGGAACAGGCTTCGTGGACATTCTCTTCCGATGTATGCAAGCACTGCGAGCAAGCAGGGTGTCTGGAGGCTTGCCCGACTGGTTCCATCGTGCGCACTGAATTCGGCGGGGTTTTTATTCAACCTGATATTTGTAACGGCTGCGGATATTGTGTAACCTCCTGTCCTTTCGGCGTCGTCGAGCGCAATAAGAAGGATGGTCGCGCGTTCAAGTGCACGTTCTGCTACGACCGTCAAAAAGTTGGATTGCAGCCCGCCTGCGCCAAGGCTTGCCCGACGGAATCCATTAAGTTCGGTGAGATCGAGCAACTGCGACAGCAAGCACAGGATCGTCTTCACCAATTACAGGCTGAAGGAATGACCGACGCGTGCTTGTACGATTCAGCCGAGAGCAGCGTTGGTGGAACGCATGCCATGTTCATCGTACGCGGAGATCCGCGCAGCTATAACCTGCCGCCTGCTCCCGAAGTGCCGACTGTCTATCTGAAGAAAGCGTGGACGTCTTCGGCGGTAGCGGCGGGATTGCTTCTTGGCGGAACGTTGCTGGCATTCTTACTGGACGCGAGAGAATCACGATGAGAGATCCGGTTCCAATCCGTCCCGACCAAAGCCTGGATTTCAAACGGGAGCAACGCCTGGATGAAATTCGGCGAGAAGCAGAAAAGCGAGGCCAGTTGCAGGTACTCGCCGCGCGTTCTCACCAGGGGACGTTCCCGCAGGCTACGCCCGAGACCGGGTACTACGGAATTCCACTGCTCAAGCCGCCGCCGTGGACCTGGGAAATCCCGCTCTACTTTTTTGCCGGCGGCGCCGCTGGGGCCGCCGCCGTGATCGGCGCGATTGCTGACTACACCGGCGCCGATCGTGAATTGGTTCGACATGCGCGCTGGATTGCGGCCGCCGGAGCCGTGATTTCGCCAGCCCTGCTCATCTCGGATTTAGGCCGACCCGAACGCTTCCTGTCCATGCTGCGAGTGTTCAAGCCGCAGAGTCCGATGTCGGTTGGCGTTTGGACGCTGCTAGGTTTTTCCAGCAGCGCCGCGGCGGCGGCGTTTGCCGGATTCCTGAGCGACCGCTACGGCCCGTCTCTGCCGCTACGTGTATTGGAAAACGCGGGGCAGGCGGCATCTCTGGCCTTCGGCCTTCCATTTTCGAACTACACCGGCGTGTTGATCGGTGCCACAACAATTCCGGTATGGAATCGCAACGCGGGCGAACTCCCGCTTCACTTTGCGGCGTCAGGGCTGGGCGCGGCGGTAGGAATTCTCGAATTGATCGGACACCGCAAGAACCGTGCATTGCATGCCCTCGGACTCGGCGCTGCTATCTTCGAGAGCTTGGAGGGGCTGCACATTGAGAACCGCTCGCGCTCCTATCTTGATCCCTTGAAATATGGCTACAGCGGATGGGTCACGCGCGCGGGCGGAGCGCTCTCCGGTCCCATTCCGGCTTTGCTGCGGGTTGCAAGTCTGTTTGGCGGGCAGCGAAGGTCGTACTCGCTGCGTCGATGGGCGGCATGGTCGGCAATTGCGGGATCGCTTCTAACGCGAGTCGGCTGGATTCAAGCCGGACATGCGTCTGCAAGAGATTGGAAGTTGCCACTACAGGGTGACATCGCGAAGTGACGCACGCCTCTGGGAAACTCAATGATGTCCGCTAGTAAAACTAAATCCCAGCCTGGCGTTGTGGCGGGAAACCCTAAACACTGGCAAATTTATTTACAGATGTTCACGGTTTGTGAAATGTATCCTCTTCTCATCAAGCCTGGTGCCCTCCGCACGGGACTTGAAAGGAGCTATGCCTTATCATAGAGGGGCACCATGCAGCTGCGCGGGCGTGGCGGAATGGCAGACGCAGCGGACTTGAGAAAAACTTGAGTGCTCGTTGGGAAACCAGCGACGCAGAACTGCCCAAATTCGGGGAAACCACTTGACCGGTGGCAATCCCGAGCCAAGCCCGGCGCAATTCAGCTGGGAAGGTGTAGAGACTAGACGGGCAGCACCTAAGCCCTGGATTTTTCGGGAGATGGTGAAGGGATAGTCCAGACCGCAAACCGGACCCAGAATTTGCAGAAGGAGCAAGTCCGGGCGGCGCAAGCCGTAGTCGGTACGAAAATCCGCAGAGCTTAAAAGGCTCGTGAGGGTTCGACTCCCTCCGCCCGCACCATTCTCCGAATCTTGCTTAATACAAGAAGGTCTTGGACCGTTCTGCCTGAAGGCGGCGAGCCGGTCTAGGCCCCGTCATTCCGAATGCTTCTACATTGCGATGGCAACGGCCAGAGCGATCAAGGTAATGGCATAGAAAACTGCGCGAGCGATGTGTGAATACTCCCATCTATTTCGCAAATGTTGCCAGCTTGCATCGAACGTCTCCGCGGCAGGGGGAGTTGTACGATCAAGTGCAAAAAAACTCGTGCCAGCTTGTCCCTTAGCTCTTAAAAGCTTTTTGGATCAGAGTATAACGCGCGGCTCCCACCATGCCGGAATTGTCGTTCAGCACAATCTTCACCGGAATGTCGTTGAGCAGACCTTGCATGCGACCCTTCGCCAGAAACGCCTGCATGAAGGTCGGAGCCTGCATTAAAGGCAAAATCTTCGCCGCGATGCTGCCGCCAATAAAAATCCCGCCCGTGCTCATGAATGTCAGCGCGCAGTCTCCAGTCTGCGAGCCGTATACTCCCACGAAGATCGCCAGCGTCTTTTCGCAGATGGGGGCCTTTTTCTCCAGCGCCAGTCGCGAGATCAGCAGCCGGCCCGTCGGGAGCCTTCCCTATCTCCTCCTTCAGCCAATCGGGTTCCTGTTCCTTCCCTGTGTCGCGCAGAAACTCGTAGATGCTCTTGATACCCGGTCCCGAAAGCACGCGCTCGCAGCTTACGCGGCCGTGTTTCTTGTGCAGGTACTGTAGAAGTTCGATCTCCAGTTCGTTGCCCGGTGAGAAGCTGCTGTGTCCGCCTTCACAGGCAAACGGGTGATGTCGAAATCCGTCCCAGTACAGGCCCGCCACGCCCAAGCCGGTTCTTGCAGAAATCACAGCGCGGTTGCCGGTTGCGTCCTCGTGGCCCGCACTCAACGTTACGAAGTCCTTCGATTCCAACCCATCAATACCGTAAGCGTAAGCTTCGAGATCGTTGATCAGCCCGACCGACTTTAGTTTGAGCAGGCCGGCCAGTTCGTCGGCGTCAATCGTCCACGTCAGGTTTGAGATTTTGCAGGTCTTGCCTCGCACCGGCCCGGCCACGCCGAAGCACGCGCTGTGCACCGGGATGCCTTCCGTCTTCACGAAGTTCGAAATGATGTTCGGCAGGCTGCTCTCCTGCTGGCTGAGATAGGTTTTCTCAACTACCGTGTTGAGGCGGTTGCCTTCGTTTTCGAATGCGGCAAGGCGTGTTTTGGTTGCGCCAATTTCCCCTGCGAGAATCATGCTTCGATCTTCCTCCATTCACGCTCGTCGCGCAGCATCATATCGTCGGCTTCCTTGGGCCCCCAGGTGCCAGCGGCGTAGTTCGGAAATTTGCGCGGCGGCAGCACCGTCCAGACATCGAGCACCGGGTCAACCACCCGCCAACCCGCTTCCACCATGTCGGCTCGCTGGAACAGGGTCGCATCGCCGATCATGCAGTCGTAGATGAGAACTTCATACCCGGTGTAGGCCTCGGCCTTGAAATATTTCGTATATTCGAAACTCATATCCACCGACCCCACGCGCAGGATGGGTCCGGGAATCTTAGCGCCGAAACTCAGCGAGATGGCCTCGGTCGGCTGAATCTGGATTACCAACTGATTCGCGTGCAGCTTGCGCACGGGCCCGTGCTGAAAGATCTCGAACGGGGTCGTCTTGAAGTGAATCGTGATCTCGGTGTGCCGCTCGGCCAATCGCTTGCCGGTCCGCAGGTAGAAAGGAACTCCTGCCCATCGCCAGTTGTCGATATTCAGTTTCAAGGCCGCAAACGTCTCTGTGCGCGACTCTGGGGACACTCCCGCCTCGGTGCGATATCCCGGCACGCGCTGGTTCTCGATTGTGCCCTCGCCATATTGCCCGCGCACCGTTTTCTGGAGCACGTCCTCCGAATCCAGCGCCTTTATGGCGTGCAGCACCTTGGCCTGCTCGTTGCGCACCGCGTCCGCCTGAAACGAGATGGGCGCCTCCATGGCAATCAGGCTGAGCAACTGCATCACGTGGTTGGGCACCATGTCGCGCAAGGTTCCCGCATTGTCGAAGTAGCCTCCGCGCTGTTCGACGCCGACGGTTTCAGCGTTCGTAATCTGAACGTGATCGATGTAGCGGCGATTCCAGATAGGTTCGAAGATCGCGTTATCGAACCGGAACACCATAATGTTCTGCACCGTCTCTTTGCCCAGGTAGTGATCGATGCGGAAAATCTGGCTTTCCTTGAGCACTTCCTTGATCTGCGCATTCAACGCTTTTGCCGACTCCAGGTCGGTGCCAAAAGGCTTCTCGATCACCACCCGGCGCCACTTCCCTTCTTCTTCCGCGGCCAATCCGGCTGCTCCCAACTGCTGCACGATCGGCGCAAAGAACTTGGGCGCGGTTGCCAAATAAAACAGATAGTTTCCGCCCGTTCGAAACTCAGTATCGAGTTGTTTGAGCAATCCGGCTAACGAGGTGAAGTTGGCGGGGTCACTAAAGGATCCGCGGTGATAGCGCAGGCGCTGCGAGAACCAGTTCCATGTATCCCCCTGTCGATCGCTGGCGGAGAGGAACTGGGTGACCTGTGCTCGAAACTGCTCTTCGTTGAGATCGTCGTGCGCCGTTCCGACCACAACGAAATCTTTCGGAAGCAGGCCTGCCTTGGCCAGGTTGAACAATGACGGGACGAGCTTGCGCATGGTGAGATCGCCCGATGCGCCGAAAATAATCATGGCGCACGGGCCTGCAGCCTTCCCCGGTTTTGCAAGAACATCGTCCGCCGTCGTACCTGCCGACATGGAATACGGCCCTCTGAAGTTGGAATGACAGGAAGTCTTGGGACGGAATTGTAGGCGAGTCGTTACGCAATTGACAGCCCGCATCGGTGGAAATCGCGACGCCACGATTTGCGGGTGAGTGTTTATCCAGCTAAACGTTCCCCTTCTTCATTTCGTCCATGAGGAAGTCGCACGACCGGACGCACAAGGCCATGATTGTGAGCGTCGGGTTCTGGCAGGGATTCGACGGGAACCCCGCAGCATCCATGACGAACAGGTTTTTTACGTCATGCGTTTGCTGGAACTGCGTGAGCACGGATTTCTTCGGATCATTCCCCATGCGCGCGATGCCCGCTTCGTGCACGGCCCAGCGCCCGCGCGGAGGATCAGCATAGGTGTGAATGTTCTTCGCGCCGCCCGACTCCAGCAGTTCGCCAGCGCTGGCCGCGATGTCCTTGATCATGGCGGTCTCGTTCGGTCCGTTGGACATGTGAATGCGCAGCACCGGGATGCCGAAGGCATCGACCTTATTTTTATCGATCTCCACGAAGTTGTCCCAGCGGGGAAGCACTTCCCCGAATCCGGTGACGCTGACCTGCGTTTGCGGCTCGCGCAACGATTTCTTGTAAGCCTCGCCGAAGCCGGGAGCCGTCCAGTTGAAATCGATTTGCGTGTCACCCTCGAAGCCGTAGCCGCGCACAAAGGCCTTCGATTGCGGACCGTCTTTAAGATTGCGGAAGCGCGGCACATAAAATCCCACTGGACGATGCGGCCCGGCGAGCGTGGGTTTGGCATCAAACGACGGCATATCGCCGCTGCCTCCCGCGCTGCGGATGTGCGCTGTAAAGTAGTGCCCAAGCACGCCGCTCGAATTTCCCAAGCCGCCCGGATGCTGCGGCGTCTCGGAATTCAGCAGGATCCGTACCGACTCCTGTGCCTGCGCGCACAGAACCACTGCGCGAGCGGTGACCTCGTGCTGCTCCTTCGTATTGCGATCCACATAAAGAACGCCGCGAGCCTTGTTGCTGTTCTGATCCATCAAGACCTTGTAGGCCATCGCGTTCGAGATCAGCGTGCAGTTTCCCGACTTCACCGCATCCGCCACGGTAGTAAAAGCCGAGTTAAAGTACGACCGCGACTGACACCCGCGCTCGCACGGTCCACAGTAGTGGCAGGCGGCGCGTCCCTTCAGGGGACGCGTCAGATTGGCCGAGCGCGCCGGAGTTACCGTCCACCCAAGTTTCTGCTTCGCCCGATTCCGCAGCTGAGTCTCCTGGCAAGTCAGCGGCATGGGTGGCTGGAATTTGCTGTCCGGAAGATGGCTCAGGCCCTCGGCCTGCCCGCAGATCCCGACATACTCCTCGACCAGATCGTAGTAAGGCTCAATATCCTTATAGGTGATCGGCCAGTTCTCGCCGTGGCCATCGTGGCTCGCCGCCTGAAAATCGAAATCGCTGAAGCGCAGCGACACCCGTCCCCAAACGTTGGTGCGTCCGCCCGTCATGCGTAAACGGCCGAGCCAGTGGAAGGGCTTGTCGTCCGGCGTGCTGTAGGGCTCGTCGAGATCGTTGCAGAACCAGTCGTAGTTGTACTCGGTACAGATGTCGAAGCCCGTCTGGATGGGCCGCGTCTTCTTGATGATCGATGACGCCAGGTCGCGATACTTCAGATCGAACAGCGGCTTATGCTCGGTGAAATTGCTGTTTGACTGCGGACGCCCCGCTTCGAGCAGCGCGACTTTTAGTCCCGCCTCGGCGAGACGCTTGCAGGCCCAGCCGCCGGAGGCCCCTGAGCCGACCACGATGATATCGAATGTTTGCTTGCTATCGGTCATTCCAAATCAAGTCCCTTGAATTTCGTAGCGCCGGCATCTTGCCGGAAGTCGCGGCGGGCGGGACGCCCTCCGGACTGCCGCCGAGACGGCGGCGCTACGAAACTCACAACTACTGGTGCCCGTCCGCATGCTTGCACTCTTCGGGGGCCTCGAAATAAAAGTCGTCGTTCCATCCCAGTTCGCGCAGCCCAGCTTCCGACGAATAGTAAGTGGCAACGATCCAACCCTTGAGATTCTCGAAGTGGTCGCGAAGATTGGGCGAGCCCGTAAGTGGAGTTCGCTCGTTCAGTTTCCACCCCGGAGCATCGTCATCATGTTCGGCGTGCGGCGGCTCCTGCTCGGCACAAAAAGAAAGGACTTCATCAATCTGGCTTGGCGAAAGCTTCGCGATTCCCGAGTGAAATTGACTCGTCGCCCGCCCATCGATCGCCGTCAGCGCAGCCGTGAGCAACTTGCGGTTCTCATCGATCTCGACTGTCATCAGAAGATCGATCACGCGATTCACACGCGCCGCGCCCGAGCCGGGCAACATGCGGTCGGAGATCGCAATGAGCATTTCATTCTGCTGTGCGTTTAGAAATTGCGGAGCCCAATTCTCTTCCCCTTCTGAAGCTGGCAGTGACGAAAGCCTAGCCAGGTGGCGCATCACCGGATGCGCTCCCGCAGTCAGGGGCGCCGCCAGAGTCGCACCAATGCCCGCAAAAACTCGCTGCAGCACGTCGCGCCGGGTGAGGCCTCGTTGCGGCTTCGATGAAGAAGAAATGATGGGAAGATCTGAACGTACATTCATGGATGGACTTTCGTGGCGAGCTCCTGCACCGGGTTCGTTCGTGTCGCGTTCTTACGCCTTCGTATCGCCAAAATATCCGCGCACCACCCGCGCATAGTCTGCGACTGCAATCTCCGGATCCTCAAGCTCCGGATGCCACACCTTCTCCCACTCAAAACAGTAGAAACCCTGGTATCCGGCAGCACGCAGCAGTTCGACTTGCTTGCGCACGGGAATGTTGCCGCGGCCCGTGAGAACGTACTTGCGGTCCGGACCTTCTCCCACTGCGTCTTTCAGGTGCGTGTGATGAATCAACGGACGAAGCGCCTTCAACGTGACTTCCGGCCCCTCGTTCGAAGTGCAGTACGTGTGGAACGCATCCCACAAGAGTCCGACGTGCTTGGAGTCTGCGCCAGTCAGGACTTCCTGCAGCACGGCCGCCTTCGTGAAGTCGTCATGCGACTCGATCAGTACCGTGACGTTCTTCGTTCCGGCATACTCTCCCAGTTCGTGCAGACCGTCGGACACCCGCTTCTTCAGCTCAGCATCGGGCGTCACTGGGTTAGCAGAATCCGAACTCTTGCCGAAGACGCGGATGTACGGTGCGTTCAATTTGGATGCCAGGTCGATAAAGCGTCGCGCGTCGGCAATTCCTTTGGTGCGCTTGTCCGTGTCAGGCTCTCCCACCTCCGTGGAGCTGCTGACGCAAGCGATTTTCAGGTCGTGCGACTTGATCTGCTGCAGAGTGTCTTTGATGCGATCGGGCGCGAATACCGAATGCGAAGGCAGGTCCATGCTTCCCTGCAGCCCGCGAAGTTCCACGGCGGCAAATCCATTCTGCGTGGCGAAGGTCAGAACCTTCGTGAAGTCCCAGGCAGGACAGGCCAGCGTTGAGAACGCAATGGGCAGGCGCGGCGCAGTGGGCGGCTGCGCAAACGCCGCAGATGCGGCCGCGAACGAAACAGTCTGGATGAAAGTGCGGCGTGTCGTCTTCATGAGATCTCCGCCTGTCAGTTGTCCGGTGCGGCCTTCCAATAAGCCTGATGCCCAATGTAATCATCGTCGGCGAGATTCGCAATGATCAATCGCCGAACTCCAGCGGATTAATTTCCCCCTGGTGCTTGTACACCACTTCCCCATCTGGACGAATCAGCATCGTGTACGGGACGGCCGCATTCCACTCCGAATCGAAAGCCCCCATCAGCGCATAGATGTCTGTCGAACCCAGCAGCAGATTATGGCTGGTCGCGTGTTCCTTCTGCAGAGCCGCCAGCACACCGGGGCGCTCGTCCGGATAGTTGATGCTGACCGTGACCAGATCAAACGCCCGATGCCCGTACATGCGGTACATCGTTTCGAGATCAGGCAGTTCCTTGAAGCACGGCCCGCACCACGTAGCCCAGAAGTTGACGAGCACGAGCTTGCCCGTCGAATTCTTGCGCAGCGCCTTCAGATCGTCGGCGGTCGCGGGCTTCACGTCCACTGGCTTGCTCTCGATCTCGGCAAGCTCTTCTTTGCGGCCCTCTTCTTTATATAGCCATTTGGTGGAGCACCCGACTGACGGCGTCTTCGCCACTTTTACAGCCTGGCCTGAGAGTACGGCCTCGATCGCATTCCGAGCATCCTTCACCGTCACCAGCGGCTGCCGCGGATTGTTATCGACGCGTCCTTCGTAGCGGAGTTTCCGGTCCTTATCAAAAATGAAGAGATGGGGGGTCGCCGAAGGTCCGTACGCGCTCGCTACTTTTTGCGTTTCGCCATCGTAGAGATACGGGAAGTTAAACTTCCGGTACGCAGCGCGCGTCTTCATGTCGTCGAACGAGTCGCCCACGTCGGTATATCCCATTTCGTCGAGCCGCACGGCATTGGGATTGTTCGGCTCGATAGCGATCAGCATCACGCCACGATCCTTGTAGTCCGCCGCCAACTGCTTGATACGGCTCTCGTACAACTGCGCCGTCGGACAGTGATTGCAGGTAAACGCGATCACCAGCACCTTGCTCGCCCCGTAGTCCTTCAGGCAATGCTTCTGGCCGTCAATTCCCTGCAGGCAGAAATCTGGGGCGGCACTACCGATCGCGAGCGTTGGAGGACCACCTTCATCGCAGAAAGCCGGCAAGGCGAAGAGCACCACGACAACACCGACCGCGTAAAGAAGAGAGCGCACCATAACCTGGCTCCGGGTTGACTTCCCTGTCTTTCCAGTATTGAATCGTTTTATCATCAAATTGTAAATACAGTAAGAGGCCTCGGACCGTGGACGAAATCGTTGTCGCCCTCGCTATCCTGTCATGTCTGCTGATCGGGCAATCGGCGGCCGCCCAGCAGAAACCTCAGACCAGTTCGCAACCGGAGGCATCCGTCGCCACCGTTCGCGTCGACACCAACCCGCAGCACATCCTGAACTCATTTGATCCCGACCGCGCCCTGGGCAGCTCCGTTGACGTTCTGTCGCATTCCGGCATAGACCACGTCTACTCACCGCACATTCTTCAGGAATCGCTCTCGGCTGGTTGGGGTCCGATCACCTACCGCAACAACACTGAACTCCGCATGGCCGCCTGGCACTGGACCGAGAACGGCACGTGGAGCGATCCCGCGCACAAGAGCGGTTACTTTACCGGCAGCACCGAACTCAAAGAGCCGACCCGCTACATCCTCGCCTACGCCCTGCCGCATCGCGGATTCTCTACCAGCGGGGACCGTCCGGCGGAGGGACCGAATCTCACCTACTGGAAGAGCAATCCCTACCTCACCAGCAAGTTCACGCAAGAAAGCGATGCGCTCCACGCGCAATGGGTGATCATCGATTTGCGCACGCCCAAGCCAGTGACCGCTGTCCGTATTGCCTGGGAAAATCCTTTTGCGAAGGTCTACCAGGTCGAGTACTGGGTGGGCAAAGACGCGCTCGATTTCGATCAGGGCCCCGAAGGCGAGTGGAAGGTGTTTCCTTCCGGCAAAATCGCCAACAACTCCGGTGGCGCGGTTACTCTGACCCTCGCGCCCCAACCCGTGACGACCCGTTTTGTCCGCGTGCTCATGACGGAATCGTCGAACACCTGCGACGAGCACGGCTCGCAAGACGTACGCAACTGCGTCGGCTACGCGATGCGCACACTGCAGGCGGGCACCGTCGATTCAGGCGGGGCCTTTACCGACGCATCCGCGGGAACAACGGGAGACGCAGCTCCAGTCTTCGGCTCCTCCTCCATCGATCCCTGGCACTCCGAGTCCGATGGCAACAACACCGGCAACTACCAGCACACGGGATTTGATCTCTTCTTCACCAGCGGCATCACCAACAATCTGCCCGCCATGATTCCCGTGACCATGCTCTACGGAACTCCGGAAGACTCCGCCGCCCAGATCGCTTATATCGAGAAGCGCGGCTACCCCATTGGCTACATCGAAATGGGCGAAGAGCCCGACGGCAAGCACGCCATGCCCGAAGACTACGGCGCGCTCTACATCCAGTGGGCCGACGCGCTTCACCAAGTTGATCCCGCACTCAAGCTCGGCGGACCGGTCTTCGAAGGCGTCAACGAAGACATCCACGTATGGCCCGATGCGCAGGGCCGTACTTCCTGGATGGGACGCTTCGTCGCGTACCTGAAGTCGCACGGCCACCTCAACGACCTCAGCTTCGTCTCGTTCGAGCACTACCCCTACGGACAGCACTGCAACATCACGTGGAAGAACCTCTACGCGGAGCCCAAGCTGATGAAGGGTATTCTGAAAGTCTGGCGCGAGGACGGGGTGCCCGCCAACGTTCCCCTCATGGTCACCGAGAGCCACCTGGCAGCGTCCCTCACCGGACCCATGAGCACGATCTTCGCCGGCCTATGGCTCGCCGACAACATCGGCTCATTCTTCGAGGGTGGCGGCGCCGCGTTCTACCACTCGCCCATCCAGCCGCAAACAGTGCAGGACACGTGCCTCGGCCCCGCGTCCTGGTCGAACTTCGTCGCCGACAAGGACTACAACATCACCGGCTACACCTCGCTCTATTTTGCCGCCCACTTGATCAACCGCGAGTGGGTGCAGCACCGCTCCGGCGTTCATCAGATGTTCCCCTCGTCCGTAAGGGTGAAAGACCCTGACGGCAATGACCTCGTGACGTCCTACGCAGTGCACCGGCCCGACGGGAACTGGTCGCTGATGCTCGTGAACCGCGACGAAAACGAACCGCATGCGGTGCGTGTTGCGTTCGGAGCCGCGAGCGCAGCATTCTCGGGCCCGGTAACAGTCACAACCTTCGGGAGAGAACAATATGTATGGAAACCCGACGGCATCAACAGCCACGCCGATCCGGATGGTCCTGAAGTCGGTTCTCAAATGAATGCAAGCCGCAACACGACCTTCACGCTGCCGAAAGCATCGATTACAGTCTTACGCGGTAAAGTGAAGCAGCCTTGAGGCCCTATGAAACCGCGGCGCCCCTCGTTCGCGCGTTCTGTGCGCTAGCGTGGGCCATCACATCAGCCACGAACCCATGAAGGATTCCGAATGAAACGCGCCCATTTCCTCCTCATCGCGCTCTGCCTCCTTGTCTTCACCGCTGAGTTCTCCGCCCAATCCCAGCCCAAGGTCGACCGTCAGGTCGCCATCACTATCGACGACCTTCCGGCCGGCGCCGCGAACTTCATGACCGCCGATGAAATCACCAGCATGACCACCAAGCTCCTGACCACGCTGCGCGACCAGAAAGTCCCGGCCGTCGGCTTCGTCAACGAAAAGAAAATCTACAAGACGGGCGAGACCGACGCCCGCATCGGCGCCCTGCGCCTGTGGGTCGACTACGGATTCGAACTCGGCAACCACACCTACAGCCACTCTTCTCTAAACAAAGTGGGACTGCAAGCCTGGGAAGACGACATTGTTCAGGGCGAGAGCGTCACCCGCTTGCTGCTCGCCGAGCACAAGATGACGCTACGCTATTTCCGGCATCCCTATCTCGATACCGGCCGCGACCTCGCGACCCGCCGCAAGGCCGAAGAATTTCTCACCCAGCGCGGATACCACATCGCTCCCGTCACCTTCGACGCCTGGGATTGGATGTACGCCCCCGTCTACGACGACGCCAAAAAACGCGGCGACACCAAGCTGCAAGACGACCTGGTGAAGAGTTACCTCTCCTACAGCGATTCCGTCTTCGCCTATGACGAACAACTCTCCAAGCAAATTCTGGGATATGAACCCAAACAGATCATCCTGCTGCACGGCAACAATCTCGAAGCCGACCACATCGGCGAACTCCTCGACGTGTTTCGCAAGCGCGGATACCGCTTCATCACACTCGAAGACGCGCTGAGCGACCAGGCCTACGGCCTACCCGACACCTACGTCGGCGAAGAAGGCACCGGATGGCTCGATCACTGGGCAATCACTATGGGCAAGCCTCCCCAGGGAGCCCCCGAATTTCCTAAGTGGGTCATCGACCGCGCCCAAGCACTGCACAAGCCGCAGCCGTAGTGCTCAAACATGTCACCGTGAGCAATCCGAAGGGCCGTCTCCGCCCTTTTGCGGGCCGCTTCACCCCGCTCTCATTGACTTGCTTTCGCATCCCGCCTACCATGTCGCGACTCGATGATCGGCCAAACCATCTCGCATTACCGGGTTGTGGAAAAGCTCGGAGGCGGGGGCATGGGTGTGGTCTACAAGGCCGAGGACACTCGCCTGCACCGTTTTGTCGCCCTCAAATTTCTGCCTGATGACGTCGCTCGCGATCCGCAGACCCTCGCCCGCTTTCAACGTGAAGCGCAAGCCGCCTCTGCGCTGAATCATCCCAACATCTGCACCATCCACGACATCGGCGAACACGAAGGCCATCCCTTCATCGCCATGGAATTTCTCGACGGCATGACGCTCAAGCACCGCATCGGCGGGCGCCCGATCGAGACCGAAACCCTCCTGCTGCTCGCCATCGAAATAGCCGACGCGCTCGACGCCGCGCATGCAGAAGGCATCGTGCATCGCGACATCAAGCCAGCCAACATCTTCGTCACCAAGCGCGGTCACGCCAAAATCCTCGACTTCGGACTGGCCAAGCTCGCACCCATGACTGGCCGCAGCGACACCGTCCTTGAAGAAGCCACTGCCGGAGTGGATCAGCAGCACCTCACCAGCCCGGGAATGGCGCTGGGCACTGTGGCTTACATGTCGCCCGAGCAGGCCTTAGGCAAGGACATCGATGGCCGCACCGACCTGTTCTCCTTCGGCGCCGTGCTTTACGAGATGGCAACCGGCGCGCTTCCATTCCGCGGCGAGACCTCCGCGGCTCTGTTCGATTCCATCCTGCACAAAGCTCCCGCTGCTCCCGTTCGCCTCAATCCCGATCTTCCACCTGAACTCGAACGCATCGTCAACAAGGCCCTCGAGAAAGATCGCAACCTGCGCTACCAGCACGCCGGCGATCTGCGCGCCGACTTGCAACGTCTGAAGCGGGACTCTGATTCCGGGCGGGCTGTCGCACAGAGCGACCCCGAGTCCGCGCCTGTTTCCGGTTCGGCTGTCACACCAGCACCCGCTTCCGGATCAGGCTCTGGATCTCAGCCGCCTTTCGCTCGAACCAGTTCCGCCCGCGTACCCGCGGCTCAGCCCAGCGGAACGGTTCCGGTGGAGGTCCCGCGCCGTCCGCTCTGGAAGATTCTCGTACCGGCGGGTGCGGTGCTTCTCGCGATCATCGCGGGTGGACTCTATTTCCGTTCTTCTCGCGCGCAAGCCATCACCGAGAAGGACTCCATTCTCCTCGCGGATTTCGTCAACACCACCGGCGACGGAGTCTTTGACGGGACGCTCAAGAAGGCGCTGGCCGTCGATCTCCAGCAGTCACCCTTCTTGAACGTGGTTTCCGAAGAAAAAGCCAGGCAGACCCTAACCCTGATGGGCAAGCCCACCGACGAGCAAATTACAGCTGCCATCGGGCGTGAAATTGCACAACGCACCAACGTGAAGGCTCTGCTCGTCGGATCGATTGCCAACCTGGGTACGCAGTACGTGGTAACGCTCGATGCGGTCAATGCCGCCTCCAGCGACACGCTCGCCGAAACGCAGGCCCGCGCTGACAGTAAAGAGCAGGTGCTGAAGGCGCTCGACCAGGCCACCACCCAGTTGCGCGAAAAACTCGGCGAGTCGCTCGCGTCGATCAAGCGCTTCGACAAGCCGCTCGAGGAAGCCACCACCTCTTCCCTCGAAGCGCTAAAAGCATTCAGTCTGGGGGACGAGAAACACGCCACGGGCAATGATCTAGCGGCCATGCCTTTCTACAAGCAGGCGATCGACCTCGATCCCAACTTCGCTCTGGCCTACGCCCGGCTAGGCACCGTGTACAGCAACTACGGACAGGTGGACCTCTCCGAACAAAATCGCAAGAAGGCGTTCGAACTCAAGGACCGCGCCAGCGAGCGCGAGCGGCTGTACATCACTTCCCACTACTATGCCGACAGCGGCCAACTGGAAAGGGGCAACGCCGCTTACGAACTCTATAAGCAGACCTACCCTCGGGAACCGACGCCGTACATCAACCTGTCAGCGACTGCACTGCAGCTAGGTGATTTTGATAAGACCCTGGAAAACGCCAAGGCGGCGATCAAATTAGATCCGGATGAATCGCGCGGCTACTTGAATTCGGCCGGCGGGTACATGGGGCTCAACCGGGTCGAAGAAGCGAAGGCCATTGCGAATGAAGGACTGCGCCTGCACCCCGACTTCTTATCTCTCCATGACACTCTGGCCAGCATCGCTCTGGCCCAGGGAGATCTTGCCGGGATGGAGCGCGAAGAGACTCTGGCCAAGGTACAACCGGATCTCGAATGGAGCGTCTACTTTCGCCATGGCGAGATCGCAGCGGCGCACGGGCAGCTTCATCAAGCCGAAGAGTTTTACGAAAAAGCACGGCAAGTCGGCCAAAGAGTGCAGGTCAAGAGCGCGGAGGCGGGAGCGATTTCAGAGCGTGCCTCGGTGCGGGCGCTCGCCGGGAATCGCAAGGAGGCGATTGAATCAGCCAATGCCTCTCTCGCGATTTTCCAGGACTACAACCAGAAGCTGCAAGTGGCCGGCATTCTAGCCTTCGCGGGAGAGCGCAAAAAGGCACTCGACCTGGTAGCGGAAGTCACTAAAAGCCGCCCCGACGACGTGTTGGTGCAAGCTCTCTACGCCCCCCCGGCGTTGGCCGCAGCCGCACTCGACAGCGGCGACGCTGCTAAGGCCATCGAACTATTGAAACCGGCGAGCGCCTACGATCGAAACAGCACCGCCGTGCTGTATCTTCGCGGACTCGCATACGTAAAAAACAAACAGGGGACGGAAGCAGCTCATGAGTTTGAAAAGGTTCTCGCCCTGCGCAACATTGCCCCCGCCGACCCACTTATGTCCCTCGCCCATTTAGGCCTGGGCCGTGCTTACGCACTCCAGGGCGACACCCAGAAGAGTCGCACCGCCTACCAGGACTTCCTCGCGCTCTGGAAAGATGCCGATCCTGACCTTCCCATCCTGAAAGAAGCCAAGGCCGAGTACGCGAAGCTGCAGTAGTTAAAAATCGTTCCCAGCTGTCCCTGTCCGCTTAGCGACAAAGAGTCAGGGTTTCCCCCGGAAGCCACGTCGATGAGTGAACGGCCAGATACGACTGGAGCAGCGCGTGCGGACGAATGCGAAAGCGTTGCGCGAAGTGTTCGGTGCCATACCGCGCAGTCGGATCGCACTGGAAATCGGGACGCATTCACCCTGGATCAGTCGCTTGTTGAGCGAGTTGGGACATGAAGTGATCGTGGCCAATGCGCGCAAGGTGCGGCTGATCGGGGAGAGCCGCAAGAAAGACGATCAACTGGATGCGCAGACGCTGGCGCGGTTGGCCCGGATCGATCCCGAACTGTTGTATCCGGTGAAGCATCGCAGCGTGCAGGCGCAAGCCGATCTGACGCTGATCCGGGCGCGCGCTGGGCTGGTACGAGCGCGCACCGCGCTGGTCAACACAGCTCGCGGGCTGGCGAAGAGTTACGGGGAACGCTTGCGTGGATGCAACGTGCGGAACATGAATCCGGAGAAAGCCGAGAGCTTGAGTCCAGAACTGCAAGCCGCCCTGGAACCGCTGTTGAACGCAATCGAGTCGCTGAGCGGGCGCATCGTGGAATATAACGAGCGCATCGAGAATCTGGCGCAACAGAGTTATCCGCAGGTGGCGCTGCTGAAGCAGATCAAGGGTGTGGGCACGCTGATCGCACTGACGTTCTTGCTGACGCTGGAAGATCCGCATCGTTTCCGCAAGAGCCGCGACGTGGGCTGCTATCTGGGACTGCAACCAGGACGAAGGAACTCTGGCCAGAGCGAACCACAGCTGCACATCAGCAAGGAAGGCGATCCCTATCTGCGCACGTTGTTAGTGCAAGGAGCGCAGCACATTCTGGGACCGTTCGGCATCGACTGTGATCTCAGGCGTTGGGGACTGAAACTGGCGGAACGTGGTGGAAGAAACGGAAAGAAGCGGGCCATCGTCGCCACCGCCAGAAAGCTGGCCGTGCTGTTGCATCATCTGTGGGTGAGCGGCGAAGTATACGAACCGTTGCACAATAGCAGCCGAACGACCGTGGCCGCAGCCGCCTAAAACAGAAGAGCAAAGCAAAAGTCAAAACCGTTCCAGGAAGAGAAAAGACAAAAGCCCAAAGCCGAGTTCCGGTGACTGCGTTAATGGCCTGGCCCAGGTTCCACTCTGCAAGAGCAGAACCACAGGGCGCCAAACAGATGGCAGCACCGGCTGAACCGAGAACGCCCAACATGCACCGAGCGAAACGATTCGCTCCTCGAGAGTGCGGATGGAAGCATGGCGACAGCGGCCCTCGGCGGGAAGAAAAAACCTTGTTCAATGAAGCCAGACAAGAATCGACTTGACTCCGACCGGCCTTCTCATGGAAGGCCCCGCGGATCTGGGTGCCGGATGCGGAGAATCGCGATCTGCGGCAACTGCTGTGGCATCGCCACCGGCTGGTGCAGATGCGCACGCGGGTCATGAACCAGTTGCACGTGGTGGCGCTCAACGAGGGGCTACGGCGCAAGAAGGCGTTGTGGCGTCCGGCGGGGCGGGCGGAACTGCAAGCCTTGTCGCTGGCCCCGTGGGCGAGTCGACGCCGGCAAGACCTGCTCGACCTACTCGACCGGCTCACGCCGAAGATCCATGAGCTGAACGGAAAGCTGGAACAGATCGTGCAGCGCCGGCCCGTGACGCGGCAACTGAGCACGCATCCCGGAGTGGGGCCGCTGACCGCGCTGGCCTTCGAGTTAGTGATTGGAACACCGGAACGTTTTGCCTGCGCGAAACAAATCGCCAGCTATGTGGGGTTGGTTCCGGCGGAGGAGTCGAGCGGAGACCGGCGACGGCTGGGCCACATCAGCAAGCAGGGCAACGTATTGTTGCGCTTCCTGCTGGTGGAAGCGGCACAGGTCACGGTGCGCAGCGATGCGCGATGGCGCAGCCAGTTCTTTCACCTGGCCATGCGGCGCGGGCGCAAGATCGCGAAAGTCGCGATGGCCCGCAAGCTGGCCGTCGAGTTGTACTGGATGTGGCGGCGCGGCTGGAACTACAACGAAATGCAGCAACTCGGTTCGCACGCGGGAGAGCCCGGAAATCCCCATGGTGTGCAGTAAATCACCGCCGTAATGATTGGGCATCCCGCTCCCCTTTACTGGGGAGTTCGAAGAAGTAATCATGATCGAAGTTGCGATCGAAGAGATGGTTGGGTCGGACTGAGTGCTTGACCCGCACCGATTAGAAGCGAGCCTAAGGTTGGCCTGGCAAATCTCAACTAGAGCGAAATGGCGCTCGAATCGGAGTGCAGGCCGCAGTGTGCTTGAAAACGTTCTTGACACCGCCGACATTGTTAGAGATGGGGATTTTTCACCAACTGCACGAATTGTAGAATGTCTTCATGCGTTTAACTCCCGGCGGATCGGTATGAAGCGATTCAGTTTTGCACTTATGCTGGTGGTGTTCACTGCTACCTGCGCGCTCTCTCAGCAGCGGTTTGATTCGGGACCATACAAGGGTTTCATCAAAGAAGAACCCACGCTCAACAACAAGGTAATCCCACAACCCTTTGAGGTTCGTGAGATAAGCGGGAACCTCACTTTTGGCGAGCACCCCCTTTCGGAAGCTTTTTTTGAGGTTCGAGATGACACAGGACATGTCTTCACGACCAAGACCGATGAGCATGGAGCCTTCAGTATTACGAATGCGAAGCCGGGCCGTTACGACTTCAGAGCAACCCAGAACGGTTTTGAGTCGGTAGTTGGCACCGTGATCGTTTCTAGCCGCGCTCCGCGCAAGAATCGCATTCGACTGCAACTCAACCTAGGCATCTAGGAAACAGGCGTGAAGTGCGCGCGATTGGCGAAACCAGGCGATTACACTCATTGACGCTGAAAAGCTGCCGCCTATAATGCACGGCGGAGGACAGTGGCTGGCAGTCTTCATGCGAATCCGAATCGGGGCGGCTATCCGCACAGTGATCGTTCTGATTTTCGCCATGATGTGCGTCATGGCTGTACTCCAGCCGCAACGCTGGCTCTTTCTCTTTCGGAAGTCCTTCACAAGCGCCGTCCTGCTTGCTGTCCTCTTCATCCTGTACGGTCTGGCTGGAAAGCTCAAATAACTATTTTCAGAGATAGTTGTTATCCCCGTAGTCAATTGTCGTAATCAGGCAATTACACTCATTGACCCATGGTCGACCGGTGATATGGCGACTCAAGTCAACTATTCAACTGCTGAACTGACAGAGAAAACACGGGCTTGATTAGAACCCCTGGCAGCTCGCGGGTTCGAAAATAGGCAGCGGGAAGCCTTTCTCAGGGTTACTGCTTCCCCTCTTCCTGCGCCGACACAGCCAGCAAGAACCACGACGCATGCGGAAGCCACTGCTCCTGCCACCGCCAGTCGTTGTCGGCCCCGGTCTCGGTGTACTTTAAATCGAAGTCGATATCGTCCTCATCCTTGAACCCGCTGGTGATTCCGTTCGAAATTCCGCCCGGTGAATTGGTAAACTCCCACGAATCGAAAAACATGTACTGCGGATTGTTTCGTCCCACCCCGTACATCATCGATGAATCGAACGGATTCAAACCGAGAATCCAATTGATCTGATCCAGCGCAAACGTTCGCAGCTTCTTCTGGAATTCCGGATCGTCCGGAAATTGCTTCGCCGCTAATTGTGCGGCGGTCGCGAGCGATGCCAGCCGCGCATTCTCTCCCTGCCACCAGGGCGCCGCATCGCTGTTGTGCGGGAAGAAGAAACTGGTTTTGCGATGGCCGTCTTTGTCTTGCACCAGTTCGCGCGCGTAATCGAACGGATTCGTCACCTCCGCATTCCACGCGAGCTGCGCGTTCAGCGACTTCTTCACCGCCCCCAAAATTTCTCCCTTGGTCTTCGGATCGGCAATCTCCGCGTAGTACAGCAGGCTCACCACCGGCAATCCCGCATCGGACGCGTGAAAGAACGGGCGATCATGGTCATCAGCCCGCCAGTAATCATGAAACTCCCCGCTCGACGTCAGGCGCCCCACAAGGCTCGCCGCCCGCCGATCCGCCGCCGCTTTGTACTCTGCTTTCCTGGTGGCCCGGTACAACTCGGTCGCCGCAGCCAGCGCGCAATAGTCGTCCACGACATTGTCTTTGCCATCGTTAGTCATGCGCGCATTGTTCTTCTCCAGATACGCGAAGCCGTCCTCGGCCGCCCTGAGATAATCCGCATTCTTGAACTCACCGGATAACGGAAAGCTGCTTGCCATGGCCAGCACCGCAATCGCCATCCCTCCGCCCGATCGATAGCTCACTTCATACTCACGATCATTGCTGGCCTGCTGCACCATGTCCGTGGGCGCCTTGTCCTTTGACTGGAAAATGCCGTACTTCTTCATCTCGCCCGACACCTTCCGCTCTTCGGGCTTCTGGTCCACACCCCCGTTCGAGATCGACCGGTAAAACGATCCCTGCGGATTCTTCACGCGCACCAGATAGTCGGCGCCGTACATCGCTTCATCGAGCGCCCGCGTCTTGTAACGCGCAAACGACGGCACGGCCCGCGCATTCATGAGTTCATAGCTCTTGAACAGCGAGTACGCAACCAGCGGAATCTGTTGCGGATTGAAGTACGTCGAGAACGAAAGATGCGACAGATGCTTGCCGTAGTCGCCAGTAGCATCCCACCAACCGCCATGCGCGTCGAGCGTGCCGGCCTTTCCGTCGAACGACAAATGACGATCGGCCTCATCCATGCGTCCCGCGCTGCGCTCTTCCTTGAAGTAGTTGATGGCGTCTGAAATCGTGTTGCGTTCCAGGATCATCTTCTGAATCTGAAACGGAAACGATCGTGCCGACCCCGCCTTCGTCGGGCAATCGAGGTAGTACTTCCCTTCCGTCGCAAACGAATCGAAGTCGAGCGTCCAGAAATACCAGTCCCGCCATTTCTTGACAGGGCCGACGGCCTTCGCTGGGATCGTCATCACAGCTTTGTCATCAGCGAAATTCTTCAAGGCACATCCGGAGGCGCCGGCGCTTTCGTGGCCAAGAATGACTGCATGCTTCGGCCCCGAAGGATCGTAGCCCAAATGGTTGGTAAGCACTTTCGTGTCGGTGGCGTGTGAAACTGCGGATATCAGAATAAGAAAAAGAAAGGGAAAGAGCGCTCGGAGCGAACGCACGAAGGAACCTCCCGGACGGGACGTTGAAGATTAACCAATACTCGTCAATGGAGCGACGGGCGTCCCCGCCCGTCGTCCGCAGCTCACAATCAGAAGTGAAATCTAGAACAGAAACTTCGCTCCAATCTGCAGGATGCGCGGATCGCGAGCATTGGTGACCTGTCCGAACTGGCTGGAGTTGATCTCTCCAGTAGGATTCGTGAATTGTGCATGGTTGAAAACGTTGAAGGCTTCCAAGCGCAGCTGGAGTTCTTTGGACTCAGTGATTTTGGTTGATTTCGACAGGGCCACATTGAAGTTGTTGAGCCCAGGTCCGTGGAAAAAGCGCCGCCGGGAGTTCCCGAACTGGCCTGGCTGTTCGTTGGCAAAGAGTGACGTATTGAAGTAGAGGCCCCGATGACGCGGGTTCGTGTCGGCCAGCACCTTGCCGCCGGCGAAATTGGGCACGTCCACCGGAATCGCGTTGGCGCCAATCAGTGAATTGTCGTCATCTTCGGTGAGGGTGATGGGGAGGCCGGACGCGAAATTCGTGACTCCCGACAGGCTCCATCCCTCCAAAGCCTTCCGGCTCCAGCCCGATGTGACCAACCGATCGAAGGGCAGAATCCAGTTGTAACTGAATACGAAGTTGTGCGTCACGTCGAAGTTGCACAAGGCAATGCTCAAACGCGGATCAAACGGGTTAGTGGAGTCCTGCAGCCCCGAGGCATTGTCCATACACTTGCTATAGGTGTAGCCGGCGAGGTATGTCAGCGACCCGGTGTTGTGGCTCAAGCTTAACTGCAACGAGTGGTAGCGTGAGTTGGCCGTAGTCTGAACCCATGGGTTCGTGTCGAAGAGAGGGCCGAGAGGTCGCACAGAGGCGACCGGCCCGTTTGTGGTCTGCCAGGGAAAGGTCGTTCCAATCGACTGTCCGTTTACCACGGTCACTGTAAATGGCGGGGTCTCGCTGAACTGTCCACAAGTCGCCTCATCGGGGAGGGCGCTGTTCATAACAGCCAGGCATGCAGCCGGGTTGGCTGGATTGGCCTCGACTGAGGTTACGAGCCGATGCCCTTGATTGCCGACGTAGCTGGCAGTGACCACTGTATTCGAACCGACCTGGCGTTGTATCGAGAGCTCGTAGTGTTCCGAGTACGGCAGTTTGTTTCTGTTGTCGAAAGAGAAATCGTACGACAGAGGTTCGACTTGCGCCCAGGGAAACGTGCTGTCCGGATTTTGCGGCGAAACATTGAGCGGAGGAAATGGAAATGGAAAACGCTGCCCCACGTTGGCCTGGGTTGAGCGCGTGATATACGGAGCCTCCAGCATTGGTGGGGCCGCGCTGCCGTAGTAGAGGCCGTATGGTGGATCGCCCACTTCTAGGAACTGCGCCAGATCTTCCACCGACGTGTAGTAAAGTCCGGCGCCGGCGCGAATGCTGGTTCGTCCCGGCCCGCCGAAAAGTTTGCCTAGGATTCCCGAGGATGCGCTAGGCGAATACACCAGCCCCAACCGCGGCGAGAAGTTGTGCCACCGTGTCGGCGCCAGCGTGCGAGGAACGCCGGGATCCCCTGCGACAAGATAGCCGGGCGGGGCACCGGGAAATTTTACGGACTGCTTGCCGGGAATGATGGTCTCGATCTTATTTTGCGTGTCGTACCAGGGCATGCTGGCTTCCCAGCGCAAGCCGTAATTCAGCACGAGGTTTGAGGTGACTCGCCAGCTGTCCTGCGCGTATAGCGCGTAGTATTTGCTCCGGGAATCGAGCAGCTGTGGGCTAGCCTGCGTCAGGCTGTCGGGTGCGCCCAGGAGAAAATCTGCGAAATCAATTCCCGTCTCGCTGCCGGAAAATCCATACTGACCATTCTCGGCGGCCAGATTTCTCTCGTTGATCTGGTCGTAGTGGAACTGCCCTCCGAAACGAAGCGAATGCCTCCCAATCGCCCGGGAGAAATTGTCCAGCACCTGAAATGAGTTGTTGTACTGGCGCGTGCTGACCTGGGGAACGCCAATGGAGAAATTAGTGAACGTGATGTAGGGCACGCCCTCCAGCGAGGGCTGGATCGGACTGATCCCTCCGGTGTTCGGGTCCCAGGGAGTCGTGAATCCCAGGTTGCTCAGGCTGTACTTCGATCCGACGCCACCCTGCGGCGTGCCAAGAACCAACGCGTTCCTGACGTAACTGAAGCGGAATTCGTTTACTGCGAAGGATCCAAAATTCTTGGTGAGGCCGAGGTTAATCATTTGTGCGCGACCGGCCGTGACCGCGTTGTAGGCAAAGTTGGCAGCAGGATTTGCAGGGTCGGCAGGCACAGAAGCTCCGCCGTTGGGATACGGGGCGTTCAGAAGGTAATCATCGGCGAAGTAGTATCCAAACAGCGTTCCGAAACGCGTGTTTTGATCGATTCGAATGCCGGCCTTGTCGCCGCGCAGCTTCTGCGCATAGGCAGAATTCACGAAGAAATTATCCGCCGAGTTCGGCTGCGGGATAAGGCCAAGATTCAGCATGTTCGTGGCAACCTTCGACCAGGCTGCTGTCGGAATCTGGGCGTTCGGAAAAACGCACTGCGCCGGATCCGTGCAGTTGACGCCGTAGGCCGCGCTGGTGTTGGGGTCGATCGTCTCTGCGGTGAAATAGTACGGCTCTCCGTTGCTTACGCCGTACCCGAGCCGACTTCCCAGCAGGCCCGCCCACTCATTGCCGTTCACCGTTGAAGCGATCGGGTTTCCGTTATCATCTTCGCCGCTCTTGAACAGAAGGCCGGAATCGGAAAAATCTCCGCCGAAATTGCCGACCGAAGGCATCTGTGTGTTCACGGTTGACGCCCGCGTCTGACGTGTTCCCTGATAGTCGATAAAGAAAAATGTTTTGTTTTTTACCAGCGGTCCCCCGAAAGTGCCCCCAAACTGATTCTGGCGAAATACCGGCGTGCTCTGCGCGAAGTAGTCGGCGGCGTCGAGCGATGTATTGCGGAGAAATTCGAATCCGCTCCCGTGAAATCCGTTAGCTCCGGATTTAGTGACAACATTGATTTGGCCGCCGCTGTAGTTGCCGTACTCAGAGTCAAAGTTGTTCGTGATAATGCGAAACTCCGCAATCGAGTCCAGATTCGGAATGATGGCGGCGCCGTTAGTCTTACCCTCGCCGACGTTGGAGCCGTTCACCATGAAACCATTGGCGGCTTCTCGCTGCCCGTTCACAGATTGGCTGCCCGAACTCTGGTCGCCGTCGACCGGACGATCGTTGATGCCTGCCGTGCCGGTCCCGAGGCCGTCTCTTGATGTGTAAGGAGAAACACCCGGCTGTAGCGCCAGCAGGTCGGTGAAGGACCGGCCGTTCAGCGGAATCGCTGTCATCGTTTTGCCGCTGATGACCTCGCCCATCTGCGTGCTCTCGGTCTCCACATGCACCGTGTCCGTTGTGACTTCGACCTTCTCGCTGGCCGTACCGACGGTGAGGTTCGCGTCGGCCTTCAACGCCGAGTTGGCGTCGATCACCAGCCCGGTCTTGCGATAGGTCTTAAACCCGACCTGCGTGATCTCCAGGTCATAGGTGCCGACCGGCAGAACGGGCAGGCTGTAGAACCCCTTATCGTCGGTGGTCACGGCCGTCTTCACGCCGGTTGCGGTGTTGGTGGCCGTCACCTGTGCGCCCGAGATCACTGCGCCGCTTGCGTCGGTTACCACACCGGAGATGCTGCCGGTGATGCTGGCCCACGTGATCGCGACTGTGAGCAGGAAGAAACTCAACGCCACAAATACTTTCAAGTTGCGCGCACCCATTTCAGCCCTCCGGAAAAACTTCGGGATGGATCGATGGCCGCCATTGTATCCCCGGAACGCCCTGGAATAAAGTGGCAAAATGAGTATTAAAACGTTTCTTACGTGAGGTTGGCGCTTAGACGGGCAGGATGGTTTCTTCCGCTGTATCCGAATGATGAGTACGGCGCTGTTTGCGTAATTCGTTCAAAAAGAGTTCCGCCGAAAGGCCTGACTTGGTTTGAAAGAGTTCGAGCAGCGGGTCGTCGATCTCCGCCAGTTTCGCGGGAGCTGGCTTGGCGGCGGTCGCTGATTCCAGCCCTTCCGGTTCCACCAGCAGATCGGGCAGCACGTCGCCGGCTTTCATCAGGGTCTGGATAAATTTTTCGACGTGGGTGTGCTGTTCTGTGGTGGCCTGCGCAAATTCCACACCCATCCCAACGTCAGGGTGCATCACCCGCACGACGCCTTCCACGCGCAGCTCAAGACCACTGGCCTTCATCGACAGAACAATCCGTGTGCGTGGAGGAAAGGGCGACGAAATTTCCAGATAGCATCCCCCCAGGCTCAGATCGGTAAGTTTGCAGCGCACCGGCGGATCGTCTTTTTCGCTCTCCGGTGATTGCTGGTTAAGCCACTGCCGCAGTTCGTGCGACAGGTCGACTTCGAGATTCGTAAACCGGATCCCGATGTGCCCACCCGGGTTCTGCCACGCCACTTCCCCTACCACCTCGATCGCGGTCTTCGTGCCCGGCAACGTAAAGTGCACTTGCCAGGGGCCGGGATCCTTCTGCTGCCTGGGAAATTGCACCGCCATCCCGCCTTCACTGAGGTCAGAAGTGGGAACGGTTTGCATAAAGCCTGTCCGATCGTTCTTGAGGGCGACCGGCACCTGAATCGCTACGCGGGAATTGCGCCGCCGCTCGCGCTTCATCAGGGCTCGCGCCGCGCGAAAACTTGACTTGGCCCGTTCCGACGAAACCGGCTTGTACAGCACGAAATGCGCTCCCATGTCGAACGCGGAACGCAGGCCGGTGTGTCCGTCCATAATGGCAACGGCGATGGCCCGCTTGTTCGCGGGCGCCGACCGCGCGCTCTTCAAAACGGAAGTGGCCGTCTTCAGGTCGGTGCAATCAATGATGATAGCTTCAAATCTCTGGCGCGTGAGTTTGTGGATGGCCCCGTCCGGGTCGGTGCAATGCTCAATGCCGATTTCCAGATCGCTCAGCACGCGACGCAACACGCGGACGATCTTCTCGTCAGCGCACAGCACCAGGGACTTCAGACTCATAACACCCTCTCCAAACTCCGTGCCGATTTCACCACCCGGGCTCCTTAGCCCTGGTGCGAACCCTTCTCTTCTTCGTCCTCCGCGTTCAGGAGGTGAGCTACGTTGCGCAGCTGTTCGGCTGCGGTTTGCAGGGCTTCAATCTGCTTGCCCAGTTGGGTCTGTTCGGCCTGCTTCTTCCGGAGCACCTCGTAGATATCTCTCACGAAACTGCCTCCTAAAAGGCACTGTAAGGTTCGATTACTATGTCGTCAATAAACGTAGATCGCTTCGGGTTACGGGCGTAATGAGGCGGGGGCCGGACGGCACCTATGAAAAACCACAGAACGAGGAATTCCTATAGTCAACACGTCAGAATTCCATGTAATCATCTGATTTATAAACAGTTAATAGAACCTGAAAAGGGACGCGTGCCGTGAATTTCGTTGACTTTCAAAGAAATCGGGCCTATACTCTTGTGTCTCCAATATCCCATAGGTTGCCGTCAACTGGAACTCACCTTTTGTCGTCCTTTCGGATTTTGGTTTTGCATCTTACCTAACAGCTAGTGAATCTAAGGGTTAGACACGTTTTAGGCAGTCAAAATTATTCCAACGTTACGAGGTCATAGATTCTTCATGGCAAAGCGACGCGGAAACCCAAACTGGGGCAAGCCGGAACCAATTGGGCCGATCACCCCCACGATCACCGAGTTCGAGCAAGTGGTTCGCGAGTATAAGCTCTCCCCCGACCAGTACTTGCGGTCAACGCGTTTGCGGGAGTGGGCACGCCGGAACAAGAATTCCAAGTACATCCCCGAGCCATTGCTCGAAGCATGGGGCTTTGAAATCGAGTCCACGCTGTAACCAATTGCAAAACATTGAAGACCAGGGCCGCCGTGATGGCGGTCCTTTTTGTTGACGCCTGGTCTATGCTGTTCATGTTTCGATCGCCATGGAGCGGCGGGTATCCTCGCCCGTCGGACGGGCGGGGCGTCGTCCCTCCATTGAAAATCTCGTATGCTGGACGCTGTCAAACTTTCGCCCAACGAAATCGCTGCAGCGCTGGTCGCCATCAGCTTCGCTGCCGGGCTCAACGTCTACGCCACGCTGGCGACGCTCGGCCTATTAGCGCACTTCAGCCTCCTGCCCCTGCCACCAGCCCTTCATCTCATTACCAGCTGGTGGGTCATCGGGACCAGCGTTGGCCTGTTCCTGCTCGAATTCTTTGCCGACAAAATCCCGGCCTTCGATCTGGTCTGGAACGCGCTGCACACCTTCATCCGCGTGCCCGTGGCTGCGCTGCTGGCGTATGGGGCTACGTCCCAGCTTTCGCCGGAAAAACAGATGATCGCCACGCTCGCCGGCGGCCTGATCGCGCTGGCCGCGCATGGTGGCAAGACCGCAGTACGCGCCGCGGTGACGCCTTCCCCCGAGCCTCTCTCCAACATTGGCCTGAGTTTGGGAGAAGACGCACTCGCAATCTTCCTGACCTGGTTCGCGACCCGTCATCCTTATCTCGCGGCAGCTCTTGCACTGTGCTTGGTGATAGTCATTGTCTTGCTTGTGCGCTGGGTCGTGCGGGCGCTGCGCGCGTTGTTCCGGGGCGCTGAGACAGAACTCGTTCATCACGAGCCGGCCAGTTGAGGGGCGCCGCTTTGTTAGAATCGCAGTCACAATGAGTCCCCAGCCTCCATTCACCGATGTCCCCAGCGCGATCGACGACATCCGCGCCGGCCGCATGGTCGTGGTCATCGACGACGAGGACCGCGAGAACGAAGGCGACCTCACGCTGGCCGCCGAGAAAGTCACTCCCGAGGCCATCAATTTCATGGCGAAATTCGGCCGCGGACTGGTCTGCCTGGCCATGACCGAGGAGCGTCTCGAGCACCTGCGCATCGGGCCCATGACCGCGGAAAATACCTCAAACTACGGCACGGCGTTTTGCGAAGCGATCGACGCCCGCGACGGGGTGAGCACCGGCATCTCGGCTTACGACCGCGCACGCACGATACAGGTCGCCATTGATCCCGCCACACGTCCCTCGGACCTCGCGCGTCCAGGACACGTCTTCCCTCTACGCGCCAAGAAAGGTGGCGTGTTGGTGCGCGCCGGACAAACCGAGGCTTCCGTCGATCTGGCGCGCCTGGCCGGTCTGATTCCCGCCGGCATCATCTGCGAGATCATGCGCGATGACGGCACCATGGCCCGCGTCGCCGATCTCGTCGAGTTCTGCCGCACCCACAACATGAAGATGCTGACCGTGGCTGAACTGATCCGCTACCGCATGGCGCACGAGCGTTATGTGCATCGCGTGGGAGAAGCCATGGTCAGCACGCGGCACGGCGAGTTCCGGCTCATCGCTTACGAGAGTGAGGTCGAAGGCGGCGAGTCGCACATCGCGCTGGTGCGTGGCGACATCGAGAAAGCTCCCGGCCCGGTGCTGGTGCGCATGCACTCGCACTGCGTGATGGGGGATGTGTTCGGGTCAACCGCGTGCGATTGCCGCGCCACTATCGAAGGCTCGATGCGAGCGATTGCCGAAGCCGGCCGCGGCGCCATCATCTACCTGCACCAGACCTCAAAGGGATTTTCCGTCGACAAGATCGGCGATCGCCCGGTGCTGAGTTTTCATCGCGACCGCGCTCTTCCCACGCTGCCCGAGAGCGAGCGCAAGACACAGAGAGAAATCGGTATCGGAGCCCAGATTTTATCGGACTTGAATCTGCGGCGGATCCGGTTACTTACAAATCATCCGCGCCGCGTGGCCGCTCTGGAAGGGTTCGATATCGAAATTGTCGAGCAGGTGCCGGTACCGCTGGAGAAGGTGCAGGCGGGTCGTTAGTTCTCTGCCGAGTGCGGCAGGCAAGCTACTTCCCTTCGTTTGGCCGACAGGAGTGTCCACCCCACACTTTAGATCGGCTTCCGCGGCACGATCTCACTATCGTGAATAAAGAATTGCGCGGAGCACTTGTCCGATCCGCAAATCACGGCCAGCAAGCCAGCCACCTGCTTGCGCGTCACCAAGCCCAGCGTTCCGCACGTGGGGCAGGAAAGCACGGCCCAGTAGGGATCCTCTTTCTCGCCGACTTCGCCCGCATTTTCCAGCACGAACAGCGTTCCCGGCAGCATTTGCTCCGGAATCCATTCGTTCAGGAAGTCAAGTTCTCCAGTCATGGCTTATCCCCCGCAGCTCAGGCTTCGCTACGACGCATTCTTGTGGCGGCGGTCCGTACGGCTGGCGCGTCCCGCCGGATTACTGCGTTTTTTGCCACCTTGGATGTTGGCGCGAACCCGCCGAACGGTATCGCTGAGGCAGACCGCCAGCATCGGTTGACGAGCGTTCTTGAGGATGTCCACAATTTGCTGCGCTGAAGTTTCAAGGTACAGGCTTCTCCCATCGGTCAGCAGGTGATAGTCGGAAGCGCCGCTGACCGTCTCTGCCAGGCGCTGGTTGAACTCGTTTTGCAGAAAGCGGACCACCTTGCGCATGCGCTGCAGTGAAAAACCACGTTCGCGCAGCTCGCAGATCACCGCAATCTCCGAGAGATCCTCCATGGAATAGAGGCGGCGGCGGCCTGCGCGCGCCGGCACCACAATTCCCCGTTCATCCCACCACTGCAGTTGCCGAGGGCTGATGCCCGTCAACTGCACCACCTCGCGGGATGTGAATTGCGTCTGCAATTTCTGTTTTCCACCTTCAAACAATTGAAGACAAAAATGTTTAAAACATTCTAGGTCCAGTTTGCTTGCTGTCAACAAAGAGTCTTGCACAGGGAGTAATCAAGGATATTCAGGAAGCTATGGCCGGAAGGAGTGAAGGCGGGAAGGTGATTTGTTGCGCTGCCCGAATGTCTTGTCATCCCGAGCGTAGCGAAGGACCTCTGCACTTTGCGGCGAGCGCCTCAATGCACAGGTTCTTCGCTGCGCTCAGAATGACAATAACGGTGACGACATCATTGCTGCGGCTGCTGTGGTTGTGATTGTTCCTGGCCCTGCTGATCTTGCGGCGCGGCCGGCGCCACCGGTTTCGGCTTCGGCTCCTTGATGCGCGCCACGAGTTGCTTCATCTGCTCGAACTGCCCGGTCTGAAAACGGTAGTCCTGCTGCGGCAATCTCTGCACTTCCTGCTCGATCGCGTGCTCGCGGTTGTCAGGATTCGGATGGTCGGAGAAGAACTGGATCGACCGGCCTCCGCCCTGGGCGTTGAGCTTCTCAAAAAAGCGCGCCATCTCCATCGGGTTGTAACCGGCCTCGGCCATCAGATGCGATCCCATCAGGTCGGCCTGGCTCTCGGCCGAGCGGGAAAACTTTAGCAGCACGCTGTTGGCCCCGAGTCCGATTCCAAGTTGTGTGAGCTGTCCGAGCAGCGAGCCTCCAGTCATCTGCGAGCCAAGCACGGCGGGCAACTCGATCAGCTTACTTTTCGACGCCTGGTTCGTCCCGTGGCGCAGGATGACATGCGACATCTCGTGCCCCATCACGCCCGCCAGCTGCGCCTCGTTGTCCACCGCCTTCAGCAATCCAGTATTGATGAACATCGGCCCGCCGGGCAACGCGAAGGCATTGATGGAAGGATCGGCGACCACTTCGAATGTGAACGGAAACCCGCTCTCCTGCGCTTCCCGCGAGCCGACCAGGCGATTGCCGACGCGGGTCACATACTCCGTAAGGAACGCATCGTGAATGACCTTCATTTGCTTCCGAACCTGCGCCGCGTTTTCTTGCCCGAGCTGGATGTCCTGCTGTTTGGAGAAAAGATTGAAGCCCGCATGAAATTGCGTTGGGCCCTGCGCCCACGCGAATGCGATCAGGATGGCCGCGACCACCGGCAAAGCTGCAATGCGTTTCACGATCAACCTCCTACCCGAGTGACTCTGGGAGAGCCGCCCCCTACAAAGTGTACGATCTCCAGACGATCTCCGTCGGCTAGCTGGGTCTCGATCCAACGGCTCCGCGGCACGATATCGAGATTGAGCTCGACCGCGACGCGGTCCGCCTTCATGCCCAGGCGTTCGACAAGTCCACTCAGCGTAATGGGACCGTCGACCTGGTGATCGTCCCCGTTGATAATGACCTTCATGTGAATTGATCTTCGCAAGCGGATGGGGTTTGTTGCAAGTGCGGGAAGCCAAGTGACAGGTCACGGGTCACAGGTCTCAGGTGACAGGTCTTAGGTCTTGGGGTCTTAGGTCTTAGGGTCTCAGCTTTCAGCTCTCGGGTCTCAGCTCTGCTGTCAGGTCTTAGCTGTCAGGTCTTAACTCTCTGATCTCAGGCGACAGCTCGCAGGTGACAGGTCACTGGTCCCGAACTTAGGTCTTCGGAGTCGGGTTTAAATCTCCCGTCAAAGCCCACGTGCACAACACTCGAGCCGCGAGGCGGCGGCATTAGGATAGCCCAGCGCGCAAGCGCTGGGTAAGGCGCCCTTCCGAGCGGAGCCCCGGCAGGGGCGGCACGCGGGCGCAGCGGGCGTGAGCCCGCCAGCGAGGGTGGGACGCCCTCGCGACTGCCGGCAAGATGCCGGCGCTACAAAATCCTGTGACCTGTCACCCGTGACCTAACACCCAAGACCTAACACCTCCTCCCCTGTGACCCTGATCACCTGTCAAGCCCCACCTACGTCACAAATCACATCCATCTCCATCAATCCAGGCAAAATATAAACTTCGCCACCGTGTCACAATCACCCCACCCCAATTGCTATTCTAAAATTAGGCCAGAGATGGCGACGTTCCGCGTGTCCTAGGCAGAACCGCGCGGACCCTTATCGCGGGCGTGCACCCCTTGGGAGCGCGGGCGGACATCTGATGCGGCGCAGGCCGACTCACCCGCTACTGAGTCATACAGGGCTCATAGCATGCGTGAACCGTACCCGCAGCGGGAGTGATCACTCCAATCGCTTTAAAGAGCGAAGCAAACCCAGCCCCTGAAGGGGTAGAAGGAGAGGAAACTTACGGCGCGGCTGAAGCCGCGCCCTGATACAAAACCAAACTCGCTTGGCGAACCGTGTGGGGCGGACACTCTTGTCCGCCAGGCCCACAACGCTATCCCACCCTTCGCAAACGAAACTTCCTTGTAGCCGTCCGTCCGCCGAAGCTCGCCTGCACCAGTACCGACGCATCCGGCAACGCCGACTCCTCGAAATCCACTTTCATTTCGGCGTAGCCACCCGAATTTGTGGCCACCTGCGTGTAAAACGGCGCCGCATCGGGACGCGAAAAGCGAAACGTCAAGCGCGCGCCTTCCACGGCCGATCCGCCCTCGGTCACTCGCAGGTTCATGATCACGCCGTTCTCGCCGCGCACCGAATCGGCATTCACCCATTGCAGATCCAGTTCCTTCACCGCTGCCAAGGTTTCCGCGGAATCTTTGCGATCGAACATTTCCTCGACCCGGCCTTCGCGGATTGCGTCGAGCACCTGCCGGTGTTGGTCGCGCAGGATCTGTTCCTTCTGCTGGTCCGAAAAATCTCCGCGCGCGATCTGCCCGGCATACGACGTTGCCTTTTTTCCGATGCAGCGGCCGCGGACGAACACCTGGGTTTGCAGGATGAGTTCGTTTTCACGCGCCTCGCTCTGCACGTGATAGACGGTGTCTCCTTGCTTCACATCGGTATTAAAACCAAAAATCATGCCATCTCGATTCGTGATTCACGAAATGCTTGCATCTCAGTAAAAACACTGAGTTGCAGCGGCCGCGCTCGCTTGACACTACTCCCTGCGAACTCTAATCTAGAACGTTTAAGCGAGTCTTCGCGCGAAATTATATATAGCTCTCCTATGCCCGACAATTACTTCGCCCGCTACCTGCCTCTCCTGCTGCACATGCTTGTGGCCGGAATCGTGGCGAGCGCGATTGTCACCTTGTCATGGCTGCTCGGCAAGCGCCGGCCGACGCGGGCCAAGATGTCGCCCTACGAGTGCGGCATGGATCCGGTGGGCGATGCGCGCCAACGCTTCTCGGTGAAGTTCTACCTCGTCGCCATGCTCTTCATTCTGTTCGACGTAGAAGCCGTCTTTCTGTATCCCTGGGCGGTCATTTTGCGCGATCTGAAGATGTTCGGCTTCTGGGAAATGCTGGTGTACATCGGGATCGTGCTGGTGGGCTTCTTTTACGTGTGGAAAAAAGGCGTGCTGGACTGGGGCAAGGTGACGTCGGGACGAGGTGACCTCTGATGGGTTTGGCTCCAGCCATCACGAATATCGAAGAGCTTAAGGGTCATCCGGCACTGCAGAAACTGCTCTCGTGGCACGCTCCGGCGGTGCAGGCCGTGAAATTCGATCGCGACGAGATGATCGATCACGGTCGACCGAGCCCACATTCGCGAAGCTTGCGCGCTGTTGCGCGACCATCAGGAATTTCCCTTCAATTATTTGTCGGACGTGACCTGCGTCGACTGGTACCCGAACGAGCCGCGTTTCGAAGTGATCTATCACCTGCTTTCGATCCCGAAAAAAGAGCGCGTGCGCTTGAAGGTCTGCCTCGACGGTTCGAGCCCGGTGGTCGAGTCCATCACGTCGGTGTGGCCGGGAGCGAATTATTTCGAGCGCGAAGTGTTCGACCTGTTCGGGATCCGCTTCACCGGACATCCTTATTTGCGGCGGCTGCTGATGCCGGAAGACTGGGAAGGCCATCCGCTGCGCAAGGACTATCCCGTGGAGGGCTACCGGTAATGTCGCACCTGAATCCCACGCCGGTACTCGAGCCTCTTCAGGATCGCACCATGATCCTGAACATGGGCCCGCAGCATCCCTCGACGCACGGCGTGTTGCGCGTAATTCTCGAGATCGACGGCGAGACCGTGGTACGGATCATGCCGGACATCGGCTTCCTGCACACCGGCATCGAGAAGACGTGCGAGGCCAAGTTCTACCAGCAGGTGGTGCCGCTCACCGACCGCATCGACTACCTCTGCCCGATGACCAACAATCTCTGCTACGCGCTGGCGGTGGAGAAGCTGCTTGGTCTGGAGATTCCTCCCAAGGCGCAATGGCTGCGCGTGCTGATGAACGAACTGACGCGCATCAATTCGCACCTGGTGTGGCTGGGCACGCATGCGCTGGATATCGGCGCGATGACTGTATTTCTGTATTGCTTCCGCGAGCGCGAAGACATCCTGCGCATTTTCGAGATGGTGAGCGGGCAGCGCATGATGACGTCGTACTTCCGCATTGGCGGAATCGCTCTGGAGCCACCCCTTGGATGCTTCGAGAAGGTGCGCGACTTTGCGGGGCGCTTTCCGTCGAAGGTGGACGAGTACGAGAACCTGCTGACCGGGAATCCGATCTGGGGCATGCGGACCAAGGGTGTGGCGAAGATCAGCGCCGAAGATGCACTTGCGTTGGGCGCAAGCGGGCCGACGTTGCGCGGGAGCGGCGTAGATTTCGATTTGCGGCGCGACATGCCGTATTCGGGCTACGAGAACTTCAACTTCCAGGTCCCGCTGGGCACGGAAGGCGATGTGTTCGACCGCTACATCTGCCGGGTACGCGAACTGCGTGAGTCAATCGGCATCGTGCGGCAGGCGCTCGATGGCATGCCCGAAGGTCCGATCAAAGCCGACGCGCCCAAGGTCGTGCTCCCTGACCGCGAGAAGATGAAGACCGAGATGGAAGCCCTGATCTACCACTTCAAGATCATTACCGAGGGCTTTGCGGTTCCGGCAGGCGAGGTCTACCAGGCGGTCGAGTCCCCGCGCGGCGAGATGGGCTACTACATCGTGAGCGATGGGACGGCGAAGCCCTATCGCGTCCACATGCGGGCCGCGTGCCTGGCGAACCTGCAGACGATTCCGAAGATGTGCGAAGGACGGCTCATTGCAGATGTGGTGGCGGCGATCGGGTCAATTGATATTGTGCTCGGGGAGATTGATCGGTAGAGAGACTGAGTAATTGGGAAATTTGTAATTTAGTAACCGGTAATTTGTAATTTGAAGGCTTTGTTTCCTCGAGTAGCTGTGCGCTGGGAGCGACGCGAAGAATGACTGTTGCATTGGATGGAGCTTGATTGGCTCCCGCCCCGAAACAGTTTCCGGGACGAGCCCCGAAGGGGCGGAATTCATTAGCCCAGGGCGTAAGCCCTGGGTAGGACCATAAAACGCAGGCAAGCCCCGGAGGGGCGAAAGCAACTGAACATGCAGTTCTCGCAAGAATTCGAGACGCGCTTCGCGGACATGCTGACGCATTATCCGACCAAGCGCTCGGTCCTCGTCCCGACGCTGCTTTATGCGCAGGATGAAGTTGGCTTCCTGAGCGATGAAGTGATCCAGGAAATCGCCGGCCGGCTCGAACTGACCGAACTCGACGTGCGCAACGTGATCAGCTACTACTCGATGCTGACCACCAAGCCGCGGGGAAAATATAACGTGCAAGTCTGCACGAACATCGCATGCATGCTCCGTGGAGGCGAAGAACTCTACGCACATTGCCGCAAGAAGCTAGGCATCGGCCACAAAGGCACAACACCCGATGGGACTTTCACCCTGGAAGAAGTGGAATGCATCGGCGCCTGCAGCTGGGCCCCGGCGGTGCAGGTGAACTACGATTTTCACGAGAACCTCACCGTGGAAAAGTTGGACAAGGTTCTTGACGGATTGAAGAAGTAGGAGAATTTGTAATTTGGTAATCGGGTAATTTGTAACTTTAAATGCCCCGATGGTTGAGAGGTTTCAAATTACCAAATTACAAATTACCAAGTTACAAAATGGCAACTCTCGTCTCCCATCCCGATGAAGTAAAAGTCGTCTCCCGCCGCTTCGGCCAAGGGGCGACTTCGATCGATCGCTATCTCGAGCTCGACGGCTACAAGGCCGTGCAGAAGGCGCTTGCCATGGAGCCAGACGCGATCATCAACGAGGTCAAGAATTCCGGCTTGCGCGGACGCGGCGGCGCCGGGTTCTCGACCGGAATGAAGTGGTCGTTCGTACCCAAGCAGTCGGCCAAGCCGAAGTACGTACTGTGCAACGGCGACGAGAGCGAGCCCGGCACCTGTAAAGACCGGCTGATCTTCGAGCACGATCCGCATGCCGTCATCGAAGGCGTGATGATCGCGGCCTTGGCCGTCGGCTCGCAAAAGGGATACATCTACATCCGCGGCGAGTATCGCTACCTGTCGGTCATCATGCAGAAGGCGATTGTCGACGCATACGCGCGCGGCTTCCTCGGCAAGAATATTTTCGGCAGCGGCAAAGATCTCGACATCTATTGGCACGGCGGCGCGGGCGCGTACGAAGTCGGCGAAGAGTCGGCGCTGATGGAGTCGCTCGAAGGCAAGCGCGGCATTCCGCGCATCCGGCCGCCCTTCCCCGCTGTAGTTGGGCTCTGGGGCGGACCGACGGTCATCAACAACGCGGAGACGCTGGCCAGCGTGCCGCACATCATGCTCGGTGGCGCGGACTGGTACTCGAAGATCGGCACGCCGAAAAACGGCGGCACGCGGCTGTTCTGCCTGAGCGGCAACCTCGCCAAGCCCGGCGTCTACGAACTGCCCATGGGCTACAACCTGAAGAAGATGATTTATGAGGTCGGCGGCGGCATTCCCAACGGGCGCGAATTGAAAGCCGTGGTTCCAGGTGGATCGTCGACGCCGGTGCTGCTTCCCGAAGAGATCGATGTCCCGATGGATTTCGATTCGCTGATGAAAGCGGGATCGATGCTGGGCTCCGGCGGCGTGGTGGTGCTCGACGACACGAACTGCATCGTGAAGTTCGCGCTGCGCACCATCAAGTTCTACCAGCATGAGAGTTGCGGGTGGTGCATTCCCTGCCGCGAAGGAACCGACTGGCTGAAGAAAACGCTAACCCGGTTCCATGCGGGTGGTGGGTTGAAGAAGGACATCGACAACATTCAGTACTTGTCGGAGAACATGCTGGGAAGAACGTTCTGTCCGCTGGGTGACGCGGCGGCGATGCCGACGATCGCGTTCGTGAAAAAATTCCGAGACGAGTTTGAAGAGCATTTGGAAGGAAGACCGTGTCCCTTCGAGGTCGAGGGCTCCGTGGAGCAGTTGCCGGTGCTGGCACATTGAATTTGTAATTTGGTAATCGGGTAATTTGCAATTTGGAACCTGATGTCGTCGCCACAAGATTTACGGGACCGCACGAAATCGTTTGCAGTCAGAATCGTTCGTCTGTACCGCTGGTTGCCATACAAAGCAGACGCTCAAGTTCTGGGCAAGCAACTTTTGCGGTCCGGCACGGCAGTAGCGGCAAACTATCGTGCAGCTTGTCGAGCGCGATCGAAAGCGGAATGGATTTCGAAAATTGGAATTGTGGTTGAGGAAGCGGACGAATCGTTGTTCTGGCGCGAAATGCTGATCGATTGTCAACTCGTTCCTGACAGGAAATTACAGGCGTTGATCAAAGAAGGACACGAACTCAGCGCCATTTTCACCGCATCGCGCCACACAGCAAAGAATCAAACGAAGTAAATTACAAATTCCCAAATGCCCGATGTCACTTTAACTGTCGATGGTAAGAAGATCACGGCCCCGGCGGGGACTCTGCTGATCGAAGCTTGCAAGAGTGCGGGCATTGAGGTGCCTTCGTTCTGCTACTACCCGAACTTGTCTTTGCAGGGCGCGTGCCGCATGTGCCTCGTGAAAATCGAGAAGATGCCCAAGCTGCAGACCGCCTGCACGACCGTTGTCTCCGAAGGCATGGTGGTCATCAGCGACAACGAGGAAGTTCGGCAGGCTCGCAAGTCGATGGTCGAGATGTTGCTGGGGAACCATCCGCTGGATTGCCCGGTGTGCGATGCGGGCGGCGAGTGCGAACTGCAGGACATGACGTTCTCCTACGGCGCCGCCGAATCGAAGTACATGGAGGCGAAGAATCACAAGGACGAGCAGCAGTGGTCGCCGGTGGTGTTCTTCGACCGGCCGCGCTGCATCCTGTGCTACCGCTGCGTGCGCGTGTGCGGCGAGGGCATGGACGTGTGGGCGCTGGGCGTGCAGAACCGCGGCGTCTCGTCGATCATCGCCCCCAATAAAGAAGATCATCTGGAATGCGAAGAGTGCGGCATGTGCATCGACATCTGCCCGGTCGGCGCGCTGACGTCAGGCGCTTACCGCTACAAGACGCGGCCCTGGGAGATGAAGCATGTCGGCACCATCTGCACGCATTGCGGCGATGGCTGCAAGACAACGCTGGGCGTGCGCCGCTCCGACACTGGCATGGAAATTGTTCGCGGCGACAATCGCGACAAGAGCGGCATCAACAACGACTTTCTGTGCATGAAGGGCCGCTACGCCTTCGACTTCGCCGACAACCCGGAGCGGGTAAAGCAGCCTCTGATCCGCAGACATGGGCAGCTTGTTCCTTCGACCTGGGAAGAAGCGTTCGAACTGATCGGCAAGCGCTTTGCGGAAGTGCGCGACCGCGATGGCGGCCAGGCCATCGGCGTGGTGGGCTCGAACCGCACGACGAACGAAGAAAACTACCTGCTCTCGAAGTTCGCGCGTGTTGTTTTGCAAACCAACAATATCGATCACCATCGCACGGCGGACTTCCCTGCTTTCGCCGCGGCCCTGAGCGGCAAGCCCGAGGCGACTGCCACCATGCGCGAGGTTTACGACGCGCCGGCGATGCTGGTCATCGGGAACAATCCGACGGAGCAGCATCCGCTGCTGGCCTGGCAGATTCGCAACAACGTGCGACTGCACCGTTCGCGGCTCTACCTGATCAATTCGCAGGCAATCAAGTTAGGCCGCCAGGCAGCCGGATTCACGCAGGTTGCAGCGGGCACGGAAGGAAAAGTCGCGGCCTTCCTTGCGGGAGACGATTCTGTCGCCGACGCAATCGTGAGCGAAAAGAATAACCGCGAGTCATGGGTTGCCCTCCGCGACAAACTGCGCGGCGAGCAGAATCTCATCATCATCTTTGGCTCGGAGATTCGCGGCAACGACATTGCTGCCCTGGTGAAGTTCGGCTCGGCGATCCCGGGCACGAAGTTCGTCTGCCTCGCGGACTATGCGAATTCGCGCGGCGCAGCCGACATGGGCCTCTATCCTGACTTGCTGCCCGGCTATCAGAGGGTCAGCGATAAAGGGAAATTCCACCAGGAATGGGGAGGAATCCCCTCCGCTGCCGGCATGACGCTGCCCGAGATGATGGAAGCGGCTAAAGCGGGGAAGCTCAAAGCGCTGTACGTAGTCGGCGCAAATCCTGTTGGGCGGCTGGCGGTCGACCCGTTCGCATTCGCGAACACGTTCGTAGTCGTGCAGGAAATGTTTCTGACTGAGACGGCGTACATGGCCGACATCGTTCTGCCGGCGTCGAACGCTTACGAGAAGTCAGGCACCTGCACGAACACGTGCGGCGATCTGCAGGTCGTCAAGAAGGCCGGCGAAGTTACGGGCACGAAGGGCGATTTCGAGATGATTGTGCGCATCGCTGACGCGATGGGATTCGACGTCCACAAGCTTGTGCCCTTCGGCGCGGGCGAGCCCACCGACATGGGCCAGTCGCGTGGAGCGCAGTCGGGCGAAGCCGATCGTCATGCGGTATGGCTCGAAGCGCACGGATTGGAGCCCAAGATGAGCCCGTTCGAGCCCACCGCGATTCTCGACGAGATTCAGCGGCTGGTGCCGGGATACGACGTCTCGCGCATCAACCTGCTGTCGGGCAACGATCAGCACACGACATTGGCGAACAGCGGTCCGGGCGCAGTGCACAAGCCGGAACTGATCCAGCCGGCAAACGACAATTTGTTCAGTTCAGGAACGCTCGGCCGGTATTCCAAGGCGCTCAACTCGGTCATCGAAAATCATCAGGCAGAGCCGTCGGAAGTCGCGGCGGACTAGGCCGTTCACGCAAACGCAGTCCCAAGTTGTTCGTTCTAACGGTCTCACGAACAAGGAAAAGCATTGTCCAGTCTCCAGGTGTTCGTCCTCGCGTCCGTCATCAAGATCGTGCTGGTGATCTTCATATTGCTGACGGCGGTCGCGTACACGGTGTGGCTTGAGCGCAAAGTCGTGGGCCACATGCAGAATCGTTGGGGACCCTCGCGCGTCGGGCCGTTCGGATTGTTGCAACCACTGGCCGATGGAATCAAGTTTCTGGTGAAAGAAGATCTGACGCCTCCGCACGTATACAAGCCGTTGTTCATCGCGGCGCCGATGATCGCAGTGATCTGTGCACTGACTTCAATTTCGGTGATCCCGTTCGGAACGGCGATTGTCGTCAAGGGCTACACAATTCCTCTGCAGATCACCGACCTGAACGTCGGCTTGCTGGTGATTTTGGGCATCACGTCGGTGGGCGTGTACGGCGTGGCGCTGGCAGGGTGGTCGTCGAACAGCAAGTATTCCCTGCTGGGTGGATTGCGCGCGAGCGCGCAGATGGTGAGCTACGAAATTTGCCTTGGGTTGTCGTTGGTGGGCGTGCTGATTGTTTCCGGGAGCTTCAGCCTGCGGGAGATTGTCGAGTCGCAGAGCGGGCACTTCTGGGGATTCATTCCCAAGTGGAATATTTTCTACGGCTGCCAGTTCGTCGCGTTCTTCATTTACCTGATGGCAGCCTACGCGGAGACGAATCGTATTCCGTTCGATCTGCCGGAAGCCGAGACCGAATTGGTGGCCGGCTATCACACCGAGTACAGCGCGATGAAATTTGCCATGTTTTTCATGGCGGAGTACGCGAACATGATTACGGTCGCGTGCCTGGCCACACTGCTGTTCCTGGGCGGATGGAGCGGGCCGGTGTTCGGGCCTCCCCTACTACAGGTAATTCTGCCTACGTTCTGGTTCGTCGCAAAGGTCTTTGTATTTCTCTTCATCTATATCTGGGTGCGCGGAACGCTGCCGCGATTCCGGTATGACCAACTCATGGCTTTCGGCTGGAAGTTTTTGTTTCCGCTGGCGATCGCGAATGTGGTGGTGACGGCATTGGTGGTAGCGCTTTGGTCGTAAGATTTCAGATTGCAGATTTTTGATTTCAGAATTGAACAATCGACGATGCTGCACTTAATTCTATTTCTGGTGTTTGGCGCGATCTGCGTGGCGGGAGCGGTAAACCTGCTCGTGCAGAAGCATCCGATTGGCAGCGCGCTATCGCTGGTGGTAGTGATGGCTTCGCTCGCGGTCGAGTACTTGCTCCTGGGCGCGGAGTTTGTGGCGGCGGTACAGGTCATCGTTTACGCCGGCGCGGTCATGGTGTTGTTCGTGTTCGTCATCATGCTTCTGAACGCGGGCGAGGAAGAAACGACCAAGGGCAGCCGGGTGGCACTGGTGTTGGGCGTTCCCGGTGTGCTCGCTGGCGGATTGCTGGTGGCGTGGGTGCTAATCCGGCACTCGGGCGACACTGCCGTCAGCTTGGGCGCCCTCCCCGGATATCCCAAGACGATTGGCTGGCTCCTGTTTCACGAGTTCCTGCTGCCATTCGAGGTGACGTCGATCCTGGTGCTGATCGCGATTCTGGGCGCGGTGTTTCTGGCTGCGAAGCCGGAGACGCCTCCTGCGCCTGAGGGGAGGAAGGGCTGATGGTCCCGATCTCCTATTACCTGATTCTGAGCGGAGTTCTTTTTGCGTGCGGCGTGATCGGATTCTTGATCAAGCGCAACATCATCACCATCTTCATGTCGATTGAGCTGATGCTCAATGGCGTAAACCTGTCGTTCGTCGCCTTCGCCGCGCAGTGGGGTCACCTGAGCGGACAGATTTTCGTGTTTTTCGTGATGGTCGTGGCGGCGGCCGAGACAGCCGTGGGACTGGCCATCATCATCGCCGTGTTCCGCACGCGAGAGACCTTGAACATCGACCAGGTAAACCTGCTGAAACTATGACGCCTTCTCTCCATCTGTGGTTGATTCCGGCGTTGCCCTTGCTGGGCGCGGCGATCAACGGATTCTTTGGACGCCGGTTCTCCCGCCAGGCAGTCTCGGCCGTTGCACTGATCTTTGCGGGCGGGGCGTTCCTGATGGCGTTGTACGTGGCCATGCGCTTTTCTTCGCTCGAACTGCCGTACACCGAGTTCATGGCGCACTGGATCCGCTCCGGCAGTGGGTCCCACATGTTCGTTGCGGACTTCGAGTTCTATCTCGACCAACTCACGCTGGTGATGCTGCTGGTCGTAACCGGCGTCGGCTTCCTGATCCACATTTATTCGGTCGGCTACATGTGGGAGGAGGGCGGCTTCTACCGTTTCTTCGCCTACCTGAACCTGTTCATGTTCTTCATGCTCACGCTGGTGCTGGCGGGCAACTACCTGCAGATGTTTATCGGGTGGGAGGGCGTGGGGCTGGCGTCGTACCTGCTGATCGGATTCTGGTTCACGAAAGACTCGGCGGCGTCGGCCGGAAAGAAAGCGTTCATCGTCAATCGCATTGGCGATTTCGGATTCCTGATTGCGCTGTTTCTGCTGATCAAGCATTTCGGATCGCTGAATTTCGGGCAGGTGTTCACGTCGGTCTCGCAGTTGCGGGGCGAGATGGCGGGCTTCGGATTGCTGACCTCCATCGGGCTGCTGTTAATGGTGGGAGCGGCTGGCAAGTCGGCACAAATTCCTTTATATGTTTGGCTGCCGGACGCGATGGAAGGTCCCACTCCGGTTTCGGCGCTGATCCATGCGGCGACGATGGTCACCGCGGGCGTCTATATGGTGGCGCGGTCGCACGTGATTTTCGATCGCGCGCCCAATGCACTGACAGTCGTCGCGATCATCGGAACGCTCACGGCGTTGTTCGCGGCGACCATCGGCATCGCACAGACCGACATCAAGAAAGTGCTCGCATACTCGACCGTGTCGCAGCTCGGTTACATGTTCATGGCCTGCGGCGTCGCGGCGTATTCGGCCGGCATCTTTCACCTGATGACGCATGCGTTTTTCAAGGGACTGCTCTTCCTGGGCGCGGGCTCAGTGATTCACGCCGTCGGCGGCGAGCAGGACATGCGCAAGATGGGCGGGCTGAGGCAGTACATCCCGATCACGTTCATCACCATGTCGGTGGCGACGCTCGCGATTGCCGGCATCTGGCCATTCGCCGGATTCTTCAGCAAGGATGAAATTCTCGCACGCGCCTACCAAGCCAACCCCGCGTACTGGTTCATCGGCGTCACCACTGCGTTTATCACTTCCTTCTACATGTTCCGGTTGTGGTTCATGACTTTTTGGGGTGACTACCGCGGACGCGACAGTGCCGGGCATGGGCATGCGGACGCTCACGGCCACGGCGGCCACGGAGATCCACACGAGAGTCCGATGTTGATGCTGGTGCCGCTCATGATTCTGGCCGTGCTCTCGTTCGTCGGTGGATGGGTTGGAATTGGCGGGCGCTTCGAACATTTCCTCTCGCCGGTGTTTGGGGAGGGCGCGTCGACGGTTGCGACCGAGGCCTTGAGCCACGGCACCGAGCTTGTGCTGATGGCGATTTCGCTCGGCGCGGCGGCACTGGGTTGGTATCTCGCCTATCTGCTGTACCTGAAGCGACCCGAGCTTCCGCAGAAGATTGCCGACATGCTGGGCGGCTTGTACCAGGCAGTCGTGCACAAGTACTACATCGATGAAATCTACGCGACCCTGTTCGTGAAGCCGCTGGTGGATGGATCAACTCGCATTCTGTGGCATGGGGTGGATCAGGGCGTGATTGACGCGGCGGTCAACGACGCAGCCGATGGCGCACGCCACGTCTCGGACGCGGCGCGGCATATGCAGTCCGGAAACTTGCGCTCGTATGCCGGATGGGTTGCAGCCGGCGGGGCAGTCGTCATCGCCTACATGATCTGGATGGGGGTGCGATGAACACCAGCTTCCTCGATCCGATCATCCTGACGCTGGTGACGTTCACGCCTGCGATTGGCGGGCTGCTGCTGCTCATCATTCCGCGGCGCGATCGCGACATTCGTATTTTCGCGCTCATCATCTCCTTGTTCGCGTTCGGAGCATCGCTGCACCTAGTAGCGCGCGCGCACCGCATGCTGCCCGGCTTTCAATACGAAATCGATAAGCAGTGGATTTCGACGCCGAACATTCACTACCACATGGGCGTGGACGGGATCTCGATGTGGCTGGTGCTGTTAACCACGTTCCTGACGCCGCTGTGCGTGCTGATTTCCTGGAACTCGATCCACGAGCGCGTGAAGGAATTCTTCATCCTGCTGCTCGTGCTTGAGACGGCGCTGATCGGCGTGTTCACCTCGCTCGACCTGTTCCTGTTCTACTTCTTCTGGGAATCGACGCTGATACCGATGGCGTTGTTGATCGGAATTTACGGTCACGGTCGCAAGGTATACGCGGCGGTCAAGTTCTTCCTGTACACGATGGTCGCATCAGTCTTCATGCTGGCGGCTCTTCTGTGGCTTTATGCGAAAGTAGGCAGCTTCGATTTCGTCACTATTCAGCGCGCGATTCTTGCGGGCCAGGTGCCGGGATTCGCCTCCGCAGCGCCGTGGCTCTTCCTTGGATTCTTCGTTGCCTTCGCGGTGAAAGTGCCACTGTTCCCGTTTCATACATGGCTGCCCGATGCACACGTGGAGGCTCCGACTGCAGGATCGGTTCTGCTGGCGGGCGTCCTGTTGAAGATGGGCACATACGGAATGCTGCGCTTCAACCTTGGCCTATTCCCGGAACAGTCGCGGCAGAATGCTCCCTGGGTTTGTGCACTGGCTCTGATCGGTATCGTGTATGGCGCACTGGTAGCGATGGTGCAGCCGAATTTGAAGAAGGTGATCGCCTACTCTTCCGTGAGCCACCTGGGATTCGTGGTGCTGGGCATTTTCAGCTTCACGCAGGCCGGCATCAATGGAGCGATGTTTGTGATGCTGGCGCACGGTGTCTCGACCGGAGCGCTGTTCATGCTGGCGGGAATCATCTACGAGCGCAAGCACACCTACGAAATCGCCGACATGGGTGGCCTTGCGACCCCGATGCCAAAGTACGCGACCTTCTTCCTGTTCGTGACGCTTGCCTCGGTGGGGTTGCCGCTGCTGAACGGTTTCATTGGCGAGTTTCTGGTGTTGAGCGGAGCGTTTCAGGCGAATCCGTGGTATGGCGTAATCGGCGCCACCGGCGTGATCTGGAGCGCCTGCTACCTGCTGTGGATGTACCAGCGAGTCTTCTTCGGCAAGGTGACGCACCCGGAGAACAATTCCCTGCCCGACGTTTCTGCGCGCGAGCAGTTGGCGCTGTGGCCGACGGCCGTGGCCGCGCTGGTGATGGGAGTAGCTCCGCTACTCTGGCTGAACATCATTGATCCCGCGGTGGAGAACGCTCTGACCATCACGCAGGCCGCATCCGTGCCGGTGGCGCAGCACTCCGATGGGGCAGCGGGCGAGTCGCCCGTTCCCTCACAACTCGATAGCCAGGCGGTGGGACAGTGAATCCCCAGGTCGTGCCGGTCGCTGCCGACTACATTCGAGTCCTCCCGGAAATCGTGTTGTCGATTTTCGGCATGGTCATCATGGTGCTCGATCCGTCAATGGACGAGGAGAACAGCCAGAAGACGCTGGGCACGATTGGTCTCGCGGGCGTTTTAACCGCGCTGCTCTCCACCTGGTTCATGGCGCGTTCGCCGGGCCTGGCGTTCTGGAACATGGTTCGGGTCGATGGCTTCAGCACCTTCTTCCACGTGCTGGTGCTGGCGATCGGCGTCGTGTTCATTCTGACCTCGTATGAGTACATGGCCGTCCAAAAGATCCGCGCCGGCGAGTACTATGGCTTGATCCTGTTCGGATTGGTCGGCATGTGCCTGATGTCGTCGGCGGTCGAACTGGTCCTGATCTTCATCGCGCTCGAGATTTCTTCGATCTCTACCTACATCCTGGCCGGTTTCCGGCGCCGTTCGGCAACCAGCAGCGAGGCTTCGCTGAAATATTTTCTGCTGGGATCGTTCGCCACGGCATTCTTCCTGTATGGCGTGGCCATGATGTTCGGCGCCACGGGATCGACGAACATCGACGTAATCAGCACAGCGCTAGCGTCCGCCAGCGTGCCGGTGCTCGCCTACCTGGCGGTTGCGTTGATGTTTATCGGCATCGGATTCAAAGTGGCGGCCGCTCCATTCCACATCTGGACGCCCGATGTGTACGAAGGGGCTCCCGCTCCGGTGGTCGGATTCATGTCGACCGCGCCCAAAGCCGCCGCCTTCGCCGTATTGCTGCGCATTCTGTTTGAGACTAACGCTCCCGGCCGTCTTTGGCTGATCTGGATTTCTGCTGCGCTCTCGATGACGCTGGGCAACGTCGCCGCGCTGGTGCAGGACAACGTCAAGCGCCTGCTGGCATATTCCTCGATCGCTCACGCCGGATACGTACTCGTCGCTTTTGCCGCGCGTCCCGACCTGGGAGCTCCCGCAGTTATGTTCTACACGGCCTCGTACGCGGCCATGAACGTCGGCGCCTTCGCGGTCGTCAGCCATTTCGCAAACGCCGGCGAGCGCTACGTGACGCTGCAGGACTATTCCGGATTAGGAAGAAAATCGCCGATTCTCGCGGGCGCGCTCGGAGTGTTCCTGATTTCGTTGATCGGCATTCCGATTACCGGCGGCTTCTTTGCAAAGTTCTACGTCTTCAGTGCAGCGCTGCAATCGGGACTGGTGTGGCTGACGATCATCGGCGTGATCAATAGCGCTATCGGCGCGTATTACTACCTGAGACTGATCGTCGTGATGTACATGCGTGAACCGCAAGAAGACGTTCCACTTCTTCCCGTTTCGTATCCGCTCGGCATCGCCATCGGGATTGCGCTCGCAGCCACCATCTACTTGGGCGTGCTTCCGGATCGAGTACTCGGTTACGTGCAAGAGTCTGGCAAGCAGCTCGTCCAGCGAGAAAATTCGGCGTCAGAAGCGGGCAGCGCGCTGGCTCCCGAATCCACCAAGTAAAGCGCGTTTTTACATTTACTCTCGATTTGTCCCAAAGTGGGAAGAACCCGTGCCGCTAAATGCCTCAATCAGCGGGCTTTTTCCCCATTTGACTTCCCGCGATTCAGTGGGCATGATAGGGAACCAATTCAAGACCTGATACACGAGGATGGCCTATTAGGGAGGGCTGGTATGTCCAAGATGTTTCTTAGATTGTGGTCTGATGATTCAGGGCAGGACATCGCCGAGTACGCGGTGATGCTGGCCGTGATTCTGGTGCTGGTGGTCGGTACGGTAAGGCTGATCGGTTCGAACGCAAACAACGCATTTTCACAGGCTGCCAGTTCGATTCAGTAAAACTGATAGCGAATGCCTGAGCGAGGTCTTGGCGCCCACGGGCGTGCGGGTGCGCTTCCGTCCAAGTTGACGGAGGCCGGGTGAGCAGTTAACATTCATGGCCATGACGCGATTTACCTACTGCTTCGCATTTTCCCGCTACTGGTTTACGAGGGTAGCGGCCGGAGCGGAGCTCGTAGGTGAGGCGTATCGGCAATAGTCACCTAAGATCTCAAAAAGTTCCGAGGCCGCGATTCTCAAAGGATCGCGGCCTTTCGTTTTTTCCGGGCCAAAAGGGGGGCCAATCGCATGATCGTCAACATGGCGGACGGAGCTACCGAAGAGCAGATCAACCACATCATCGACCGCATCCGGGAGGCCGGCTACCAGCCGCACGTGACGCGCGGCACGGAGCGCACCATCGTCGCGGCGGTGGGCAGTGGACGGAGGCACGAGATCGAGGCGTTGCAGGTCGCTCCTGGCGTCGACAACGTAGTCGCGATCGCCCAGCCTTTCAAACTGGTCAGCAAGCAGGTCAAGCCGCAGCGCACGGTGGTGACAGTGGGCGGCGTTCCGATTGGGGGCGAGGACGTAGTCGTGATCGCTGGGCCCTGCTCGGTGGAATCGCGCGAGCAGATGATTTCGACGGCCCACGCCGTGAAGAAAGCCGGTGCCAGCCTGCTGCGTGGCGGAGCCTACAAGCCAAGAACCTCTCCCTACGACTTTCAGGGGTTAGGCGAGGAAGCGTTAAAGATTCTGCGCGAGGCCAGCGAAGAGACTGGTCTGCCGATCGTCACCGAAGTGATGAGCACCGAGGACGTCGAGCTTCTTTGTGAATACGCTGACATGTTGCAGGTCGGGGCGCGCAACATGCAGAATTTCGCCCTCCTGCGGAAACTGGCGACCATTCGCAAGCCGGTGCTGCTGAAGCGGGGGCCGTCGGCCACTGTGAAGGAGTGGCTGTTGGCCGCAGAGTACTTGCTCGCGGGCGGCAACAAGGACGTGGTGCTGTGCGAGCGGGGCATCAAGACCTTCGAGACCGAGATGCGCAACACGATGGATCTGGCAGCAGTCGCGCTGGCCCGGGACCTGTCGCACCTGCCTGTGATCGCCGATCCCTCGCACGGCACCGGGAAGCAGAGCCTGATCGGCGCCATGTCGCGAGCGGCCGTGGCGGTCGGGGCGGATGGTCTGATTATCGAAGTGCATCCCTGCCCGGAACGGGCGCTGTCGGACGGGCCGCAGTCGCTGGATTTCGCGGCTTTTGAGAAAGTAATGAAGGGATTATCGGATCCCTTGCGCGGGATTGCGAGGCTGGAGGCGGCTCGGGCTTAAGTAGCGCTTGGCCGTCCCGATTCATTAACAGCCGAAAATGCATGGGTCCTTCGCTGCGCTCAGGATGACAATGCGATGGAGGCAAACTCGTAGCCAAGGTCGTGCTTGCGGCAGCCTTTTGGGGGGTGTGGAAAGTGCACTGCAAAACAAAACGCCCCAAACTCTGGTTAGAGTCTTGGGACGCTCGTTGAACAGCCCTCCCCCGAGTACTGCTCAAGCACACAGTAAAACGCACCGGGAAATCTGGGAATGGCACGGGCGTGCTATCCGGGGGCACGAACGTGCGGGGGTTCCGGAAAGCGCTTCTCCATGCGCACGATAGGCAGAGATTCGCCATTGGCCAGCGGGACTGCCAGGCTCTCCAGCGACACGTAGCCGCGGGCCGCATACAGCGGGACACCGCTCAGGGTCGCGCCCATCTCGAGGCGCCAAAAGCCAGCAGCTAGGGCGGCCTGTTCGCAGGCATCGAGCAGGATGGTTCCGATCCCGCGACGAACCCATCCGGGATGAACGAAGAAGGCGCGGATCTTGGCCGCATCTCTTTGAGGGTCGAGTAAGCTGTCCTCGCGTCCGGTCCAGCGATCACCTCCGTAGAGGGTCTTGCGGCGACTCCAGCCTCCACAGGCGACGATTTTCTTTTCTGGTTCGCCAGACTCCACAACGTAATAGGTTCCGTCGGCAATCAGCTGGCTGTCGACTCCATACACGCTCGCCAACGCGCTCTCGATTTGGGTCGGTGAATAGTCGGCGGATTGCAGTCCGCGCACGGAAGCGTCGATCAACTCGCGCAAGACCGGGACGTCTTGCTCGGCGGCTTTGCGGATAGAGAAGGTCATTGGCGCGGTTGGACTCTCGCGGATGAAATGATTGTAGCGGGCTCCAGGCGAGTCGACAACGCACGCATCGGACACGCTAGCGTTTGGAAAGATCTGGATTCGCCCGCGTCAGTCGGCCCATCGGGCCGAGCGGGAGGGATCGGGCTTGCGGCTCATGATCTCGGTAATCTGCGAACGTTCTTCCACAGTCATCCCCAGAAATTCGAAACCGGAGCGCACTCGACTGGTGTGCCGAACGATGGCCACCGCATTGAACACGTGCTCATCCAGTTGCAGATCGACTTCGACGGCTTCGCCCAGGCGCAGATCGCCCTGGACGAGCGCTCCCATGCCGCCCTCGCTGACGTCAAGGGTGATGCCGCGCAATTTGCATACCCCACCCGCACCCAGGTGCCGTACGGTAAGAGGAGCAGTGAAGATCGATCGCGGGAAGCGCCGCAAAGAGCGGTCTGGAGCGGGCGAAGGTGACGACGAGAAGAACTTCATGACAAGGACGGCTCTTTCGTTCCGCCCTGAGGAGTACATCGGCTCAGGCTAGCAAAATCTTTACCCGCTATGCGGAGACAAAATATTTACAAAAGGCACCTCGATCCGGCGATGACAACCTCGCGGCCTGGACCTGCCATCATTTATGATGACTCGCGATTTTCGAAAGGGAGCAATATGAAATACTTCGCCGCCTTTGTGTCGTTGTTCACCTTGACTTGTGTGCTGGCCCTGGCCGTGGATCAGGCTGCACCCGCAGCTGGCAGTCCGGCCCCGGCTTTCAGCTTGCCGTCGCAAGAGGGCGCGCAGGTTTCGCTCGATCAGCTCAAGGGCAAGTGGGTGGTGCTCTACTTCTACCCCAAAGACTTCACTTCGGGATGCACCGTCGAAGCGCATAACTTCCAGCGCGACATCGATAAATACACGCAGAGGAACGCGGTGATTGTGGGCGTGAGCGTCGACAACGTCGATTCGCACAAGGGTTTCTGCGCTAAGGAAGGGCTCAACTTCAAGTTGCTGGCGGATCCGGACCACACCGTGGTGCAGAAGTATGGATCGGTGATGGAGTACAACGGCATGACGCTGGCCGCGCGCAACACGTTCCTGATCGATCCTACCGGTGTGATCCGCAAGGTCTACCTGAAAGTGAATCCGCAGGGTCACAGCGAAGAAGTGCTGGCCGACCTCGATCAACTGCAGGCTGCGAAGTAAGTTCGACCGCGCGGCTGCAGCAAAGAATCAGGCAACGGCGGAGCGCTCAGTCTCCGCCACCGAGGGTTGCGCAGTCTGCGCCTCGACGAGCGCACGGATGGTTGCGATCGCATCCATGCTACTGTGCTTTGCCTCGTAAGCAATGTAGCCGTCGGGCCGCACCAGCGTAATCCCCGCCTTTTGGACGGGGCGTAGCGCGACAACGTCAGACAGTGATGCCACAAACCGGTTGGTAGCGTCGGCCACCTCAGGGTTGGCATCGTTGCCCAGCATCACAAGGAAACGGCTCCGAATTCCATTGCCCCCTCGGATGGAATCGTCGATGTAGCGCTTCCCTGCTCCCTCCACAATCGGACTTCCTTCATACGCAATGCCTAGCTCGGAGAGGCGTTGGACAAAGGCATGTTGGAATGGGGCCAGCCGCGACACCATGGGGATCACGCGATCTCGAATGGCTTGCGCGAACTTGTTAGGCGTGCCCATCGCCTTGGTCAGTAGGTCCGTGGTTTCGATCACTTGCTTGATCACCGGCCGACGTTCGGCGGTGTAGCTGTTTAGCAGAGCTTCACTGGCATGACCGCGCACAGCGAAGTCCAGTTTCCAGACCAGGTTCCAGACGTCATGCAAGCCGGTATTCATCCCCTGTCCGCCGAAGGGGCTGTGAATGTGAGCGGCGTCGCCGGCCACAAACATTCGGCCCACCCGCAAGTGTGCGACTTGGCGATGATGGATGCGGAAATAGGTGCTCCATAGCAACTTGTGCACTTCGAATCCCGCGGGACCTCGCTGACGCACGACCTGCTGCACCATTTCAAGCGAAGGAGCGTCGGACTCGGCGCGCTCCACGGTGGCGATGATTCGGCGGCGCGTGGCGCTCATCGGGAAGATGGCTACGGGACCATGCTCGCTGGGGCATAGCTGTAGCTGATCGGCAGGAAGGGCGTCGTTGGTCTCCGCGTCAGCCAGAATGAAGAGGTCATTGTACTGGGCGCCCTCGAACGGCAGATTCAACAGGTGGCGCACAGCACTGTGCGCGCCATCGCAACCCACCACGTAGGCTGCACTCACCGCGAAGCGCTGGCCCTTATGGTCGAGGGTGGCGGTAACGCGCTCGCCCTTCTGTTCCGCTGATACGAAAGACGTTTCGTATTCCACCTGGCCGCCTCGCTGCTGCAGGGCTTCGACGAGGAGATTTTCGGTCACGTCTTGCGGGACCATGGAGACAAACGAATAAGGAGATTCGTGCGGTTCGAAGCGCATATGCGCCAGCGTCTTGGTGCTGGTCACAACCTGGACCGAAGTCACGCGGTTCGCCGCGCGCAGGAAAGGATCGACCAGGCCGGCCATATCGAAGATTTCCATGGTCCGGGGAAAAATGGCGAGTGCCTTGGAATGTTCGGATTGGCCGGAACGCGCTTCGACCACGCGAAAGCGCAGGCCTCGACGAGCGCACTCGTTGGCGAGGAAAAGGCCGACGGGCCCAGCGCCTACGATCAGGATGTCAGTGTCCAAGGTGGAATCGTGCATGGCTTCCTCCACGAAAACCTGCTGACGAAAGGCGCCGCTTACCTGATTGGATCGCCGCAAGCCGCGAACAGATTCAGAAGCAGCCGCATTTTATTAGAATGGTCTCGCAGGGCGAACCCATCGTTCCCCAGCACCGGCTCAAGCCAGTTGCCTGTAGCGCCGATCAATACAGTGTCAACGGGGATTTGTCATGAACGCGCGAGCCAAGCCGGCGATCTTGATCTCCAATCTGGACACATTGGCGTTCGAAACTGCAGACACGCCAATGTGGGTCTATGACGTAAAGTCGCTGGCCTTCCTGGCGGTGAACGAAGCCGCGATGCGTGGCTACGGATATTCGCGCGACGAGTTCATGGCGATGACGATTCTCGATATTCGTCCGGCCGAAGATGTCATTGCCGTTCTGCGAGAGACGCTGAGCGCAAGAAGACACAATTCCGACCACGAATCCTGGCGGCATCGCACAAAAGCCGGCAAACTGATTGAGGTTCAGATCACCAGCCGCGAAGTGATCTTCAACGGGCACCAGGCCGAAATCGTCGCCGCCGAGATTTTGTCGGCGCCTTAGCGGGGAGTTCTCGCCAGGTATCCCCGGATTTTCCTGCCCTTTTGCTGCTCTCACCCTGCAGCGCGATTCTCTGCACCAGTAGTCCAAGCACCTTCGCGTTCCACCCGTAATTGTTTCGCCCCCGAACTTGGATGAGACTGAGAACAACATCTGGGGATGGCGGCTAGCCTGTCTCGCGAATCACGCTCATGAAGTTCCTGCTGCGCCGACTAATACGCGCTGTGCTGCTGATGGCTGGAGTCTCGGTACTATGTTTTCTTTTTACCGAGATGGCGCCGGGCAGTTTCTTCGACGAGATGCGCCTCAACCCGCAGATCTCTCCGGAAACCATTGCGTCGCTGCGCCTGCGCTACGGGCTCGATCAGCCGCTCACGACGCGCTACCTGCATTGGGTAAAAGGCGCGTTGCATGCGGATTTCGGTTACTCGATCGCCTACAGCTCACCCGTAGCTCCATTGCTATGGGAGCGAGCAAAGAACACGCTGCTTCTGACGACAGTGGGCATGGCATTCACCTGGGCTCTGTCTCTGCCGATCGGAATCTGGAGCGCATCGCGGCACGATCGCCTGCTCGATCGAGCGGTGAATGCAGGAACGTCTCTGCTGATATCGATTCCGGAAGTCGTCATCGGCCTGACTTTGCTCGCGATTGTTGTCCGCTGGCGAGTCCTCCCGGTGGGAGGTATTCATTCGCTCGACAGCGACGGCCTTTCGCGGGGTGCGCGTGTGCTGGATACGGCCCGGCACCTGGTGCTGCCCGTGACCGCGCTGGTGTTGTTGGAAACATCCATCATCGTGCGCCACGTTCGCACCAGCGTTCTGGAAGCGCTACAACATCCGGCGATCGATGCGGCGCGCGGCTTTGGAATTCCCCGGCTGCGGCTGCTCTGGCGGCACGTACTGCCGCTGGCCGTGAGTCCGATCATCTCTCTCTTCGGATTTTCGCTGGCGGGACTCATCAGTGGGTCGCTGCTGGTGGAAGTGATCTGCGGCTGGCCGGGGCTGGGGCCGTTGATCCTGGATGCGACCCTGTCGCGCGACTTATCGGTGGTGATTGGCGGGACGATGCTGTCGGCGGTATTCATGGTAGGCGGCAATTTTGTCGCGGACGTAATGTTGCTGGCGACGGATCCGCGCATACGGATCGAGGAAGCCGATGCGCACTAGAACTCGAGCTCTCATCGTGCTGGCCATAGGACTGCACCTGATCTTATTGTTCGCGGGCTTCATCGCTCCGTCTGATCCCGCAGTACAAAATCGCCGACTGCCGTACGCACCGCCCAACCACCTGCATTTCCACGGGCCGGACGGGTGGCACGCAAGGCCTTTCGTTTATCGAATGGTTCCCGGCGCAGACGGCTATGAGGAAGATCGCAGCCAACAATTTCCGCTTCATTTTCTGATGCGCGGAGCGTCGTATCACATTCTTGGCGCGGTTCGATCCGAATGGCATTTGTTTGGCGTTGACGAACCGGGACAAGTCGCGCTGTTTGGCACAGACGGATTCGGCCGCGATGAATTCTCGCGCGTGCTTCACGGCGGCCAGATTTCGGTTGCCGCCGGAATCGCCGCTACGCTCATCGCGCTATGCGCCGGGACGATGGTCGGCCTCCTGGCGGGATTCTACGGACGCTGGATCGATGAATCCCTCATGGCGGGATCAGAGCTTTTTCTGTCGCTTCCCTGGCTGTATTTCCTGCTGGGAGTACGCGCATTCCTGCCCCTGCACCTGAGCCCGGTTCGCACGTTCTTCCTCCTGACCGGGGTGATCGGCCTGATCGGATGGGCGCGTCCGGCGCGGCTAGTCCGGGGCATCGTACTCAGTGTCCGTTCCAGAAACTTCGTACTAGCGGCGCAGGGCTTTGGAGCTTCGGACATTTACGTCATCCGGCGGCATATCCTTCCCGAAGTTTTTACGGTACTGCTCACTCAGGCGGCCCTGTTGGTCCCTCGCTACATTGCAGCGGAAGTCACGCTGTCGTTCTTCGGGCTGGGCGTGAGCGAACCGGTATCCAGCTGGGGAAATATGCTGAGCGCTCTGCAACAATACAGCGTGCTTGTGTCTTACGGCTGGCTGCTGGCGCCGATCGGAGCGCTCGTCATTACCTCCGTAATCTACGCCCTTCTCGCGGACACCCTGCACTCGCATTTAGAATTTCATTCAATCTAGAAATTTAAGTTCTGTGGGGATAGGGGTGTCATGAAAGCTATAGCTCGCCTAGCCCTACTCGTGTGTCTGCTCGCCGCCGTTTGCTACGCGGCGGTCTCACCCGACAAACCGCAGCCCGGAGAAGAGCTGGCGCGATCGTCTGAAACGACCGGCCACTACGGCGGCCACGTCACGATTGGCGGGCGCGCCGAGCCCAAGACACTGAATCCAGTCATGGCCACGGACGCCGTTTCCCGCGAGGTGACCGGCCGATTGATGGCCGACCTGATCGATATCAACCGGGCAACGCAGCAAACCGAACCTGCACTGGCCAAGTCGTGGAAGATTTCCCCGGATGGCCGCACTTTCACGCTGCAACTGCGCAAAGGCATTCGCTTCTCCGATGGGCACCCCTTCGATGCCGACGATGTGATCTTTACCTTCGCCATCTACTTGGACGAAAAGGTCGACGCCCCACAACGCGACTTGCTGATTATCGATGGCAAGCCGATCACGGTCACGAAAGTGGACCGCTACACAGTGCGCTTCACGCTGCCGCGCCCTTATGCCTCAGCCGAAAGGCTCTTCGACGGCCTGGCGATGCTCCCGAAGCATCTCCTGGAAAAGCCGCTACATGATGGAAAGTTCGCCGAGGCCTGGTCGCTCAACACAGCATCAAGCGACATCGCCGGGCTGGGCCCATTCCGACTGAAGCAATACGTGCCTGGGCAGAAGGTGGTCCTCGAGCGCAATCCTTACTACTGGAAGGTCGATCGCGAGAACGCACGGCTGCCTTATCTCGATGAACTGGTGTTCCTTTTCGTTGGCACGGAAGACTCGCAGGTCATGCGCTTCGAGTCGGGCGACACCGACCTGATCAGCCGCCTGAGTTCCGACAACTTCAGTCTGCTGCACCACGAACACGAGCGCACGCATGCGCAGCTCGCCGACCTAGGAGCAAGCCTCGAATACAACTTCCTGCTGTTTAATCAGAATGATCTGGGCGCGAAGAAGCTGGATGCGGTTTCGCAGAAACAAAAATGGTTCCGCGACCTGAAGTTTCGCCAGGCTGTGTCCGCTGCCGTCGATCGCGATTCCATCGTGCGGCTGGTATACGGAACACGGGGTTCGGCCTTGTGGGGCAACGTCGGCCCCGGCAACAAATTCTGGATCAACAATTCCCTGCCCCACCCGGCGCGCTCGCTTGAACATTCGCGGCAGTTACTCCAATCAGCCGGATTTTCATGGAACGGCTCCAAAGTTCTCGTGGACCCGTCGGGGCAGGTGGTGGAGTTCTCGATCATCACCAGCTCTTCGAACACGCAGCGCATGAAGATGGCGACCCTGATTCAGGACGACTTGTCCCAACTGGGCATGCAGGTGCACGTGGTTCCGCTGGAATTCCGGGCGCTCATCGATCGCGTCTTTCAGAACTTCGATTATGAAGCGGCGGTGATGGGACTGGGCGGAGGCGATGCCGATCCGAATCCGGAAATAAACGTCTGGCTGTCGTCAGGAACATCCCATCTCTGGCATTTGAACGAGACTGCACCTGCCACTGACTGGGAACGCGAAGTCGATGAACTAATGCAGCAGCAGATGGTCACACTTGATTATGCGAAGCGCAAGAAACTGTATGACCGGGTGCAGGAGTTGGTGGCGCAGCAACTGCCGTTCATCTTCCTCGCCACCCCGAATGTACTGGCGGCTGCCAACCCGCGCGTGGGAAATTTCCATCCCGCCGTGCTGGAACCGAACACGCTCTGGAATGCCGATGAACTGTACATCCGTAGCGCCACCGAGACCGCGGGAGCGCGATGACCGGAACCGCGGCCAGAATGCAGCGGACGGCCGAGGCCGCCGTTTCCGACGAGCAGCTCATTCACCGCTGCCTCGATGGGGACCAGCAGGCCTGGGCTGCACTGATCGATCGCTATAAAAACCTGATCTATTCGATCCCGATGAAGCTCAGCATGCATCAGGACGCGGGCGATATCTTCCAGGCGGTCTGCGTCAGCTGGCTCGCGAATCTTTCGCAATTGCGCAAAGAACGCGCCCTTCCGAAGTGGCTGATCCAGACGGCATATCACGAATGTCTCCGGCACCAGCGCTCAGCCGGACGCACAGTCGGGCTGGATTCGTCGGAGGTAGAGACGCCGGTTGATGCGAAACCGCTGGCTGAAAACGTTGTCATTGAATCGGAACAGGAACAGACGCTGCGCGCAGCCGTCGCGGAAATGCCGGAGCGCTGCGTGCATCTGATCCGGATGCTGTTCTTCGAGACACCCACGCGATCCTACAGCGAGATCGCAAAGGAACTCGGACTCGCGACCGGATCGGTGGGATTCATCCGCGGGCGCTGCCTGGGCCGTCTGCGCAAGTATCTCGAGAAGAAGGGCTTCTGATGAGCGTCCAGGCGGCACGCAAGACGGAAGTGGATGCACTCATCGAGCGCCTGCTTGCCTGCGCGGATGCGCACAGTCGAAAGCAATACATCACAGACACTCCCAGAGCAAATTGGATCGAGGTGGTCGCGAACCTGACAGAGCGCGTGTGGCAAGAGGTTCGCGTCGACACCGTCGAGGCGCAGCGCATTGCCGACATCGCCATCGAAACCGCAGAAGCCACGGGCGACAAGACGTCGCTGGCGAAGAGCCTGCGCGCCAAAGCCAACGCCCTGTATGCGCTGGATCACCACGCCGCGGCGATTCAACTGCACGAGCAGGCCATCACACTTTTCGAGCAGACTGGTGAGCAAGCCGAACTTGCGCGCACCCTCAGCGGCTCCATCCAACCGCTGCTCTTGCTGGGGCGCTACGACGACGCACTCGCGGCGGGCGAACGTGCGCGAGCGATCTTCAAGGAACAAGGAAATACTCGGCGGCTGGCCCGCCTGGAAATTAATATCGGAAACGTCTATCACCGGCAGGACCGCTTTGCCGAGGCGGCGGAATTCTACGAGCGTGCCTACCAGGAACTGATCCAGCATGACGATTCCGAAGGCGTTGCCGCCGCGCTCAGCAATCTCTCGCTCTGCTGCATCAGTCTGAACGATTTCCCCAAGGCTCTCGATCTCCATCGCAAGGCTCGCCAGCACTGCGAGCAAAAAGGCATGCCGATCCTGGTCGCATATGCCGATTACAACATCGCATACCTGTATTTTCTGCGCGGCGAATTCGGGCGCGCCATCCAGATGCTGCGAGCGGCTGCGATCAGCGCAAAGAAGGCCCCCGACACGTACCAGCTGGCTTTGTGCAATCTGGACTTGTCAGAACTTTATCTCGAACTGAATCTGAACAGCGAAGCGGGAGAATTGGGACGCGCCGCCCACGGCGCCTTCAAGGAACTGGGATTCGGCTACGAAGGTGCCAAGGCGCTGGCGTTTGCGGCCATCGCCGCCAGCCGGACCGGACAGGCCTTTGAGGCCGTGAAGCTGTTCGCGGAAGCGAAGCAGATGTTCGTCAGCGAGAAGAACCAGGTGTGGCCGTGGCTGATCGATCTATACGAAGCGCTGGTGCTGTTCAATGAAGGCCGCCTGTTCGAAGCGCAGCGGCTATGCGTGGCGGCGCATGAATTCTTTAAGTCCTCGCCCATGCGGGGCAAGGCCGTGCTGGCGCAATTGCTGCTGGCCAGGATTGCTCTGCGCTTGAGCGACGCGAAGTCGGCGAGAAGCCATTGTGAGGCTGCACTAAAGGAACTCGAGAACCTCGATTCCCCGCTCCTTCGTTATCAGGCGGAATTCTTGATGGGCGAAATCGAGCGCGCGGGTGCGCAAACGCAGGCGGCGTACCAGTCGTACCTGCGCGCCCGGGACGCCATCGAGCAGGTGCGCGGAAGGTTGCGCGCGGAAGAACTGAAGATTGCCTTCTTCCAGAACAAGCTGGAAGTGTACGAAAACCTTGTGGACCTGTGCCTCCGCCGTCCCGACGGAGCAGAGGAAGCGTTCGGCTACATTGAGCAGGCAAAGTCGCGCGCGCTGATGGATCTGCTCAGCCAATCGGTTCGCGTTCCCACTACATCCGATCCCGGGCAAAGCGAACTGGTTCGCTCGATCCGCAACTTCCGCGAGGAACTGAACTGGTACTACAACCTGATCGAGCGCGAGCAACTGCGTCCCGAAGAGCATTCGCAGGAAAGAATCAAGCAACTCGAGCATCAGGCGCGCGCGCGCGAAGCCGACCTCATGCGCGCCTTGAAGGAGGCGACCGTCGCCGAGGCGCATGACGCGGGCGTGCAGGTGGCCTCGACGTCATCGCTGCAGCAGATTCGTGCCGCCCTACCCGCTGATACCGCCCTGGTGGAATACTTCCGGATCCAGGACCGCATCGTGACCTGCGTGCTAACGCACAACCAGCTTCAGATTGTTCCCGTGACGGTGCGATCGCGCGTTGAAAAGCTGTTGCACTTACTGCAACTGCAAATGTCGAAGTTCCGTCTGAACCAGGATTATCTGGCGACGTTTGGCGAAGCGATGGCGATTTCGACCCAGGGCCACCTGAAGAACCTGTACCAGGAACTCATTGCCCCGATCCGCCATCTGCTCGATGCGAAGCACCTGGTATTCGTGCCGCACGGACTGTTGCACTACCTCCCATTCCATGCGCTGCATGACGGCACTTCGTACCTCGTCGATTCGCATACGATTTCGTACGCGCCCAGCGCGAGCGTTTACGCGGTCTCCCAGAACAAGCCGGCCATTTCGTCGGGAGAGTCCCTCATTCTCGGAGTTCCCGACGCGCAGGCTCCCTTCATCCAGATGGAAGTTGAGGCCCTGAGCCGGATCCTGCCGGATGCCAGGCTGTTTGTAGGAGAGTCTGCGACCCACGAAGTTCTGCGGACAGAAGGACCAAAGGCCCGGACCGTGCACATCGCCACGCATGGTTATTTCCGGAAAGACAATCCGATGTTCTCGTCGATTCGGCTGGGAGGGTCGCATCTGGATCTGTGCGAGATCTCGCAACTGCGCCTGCCGGCCGATTTGATCGTGCTAAGCGGATGCGCCACGGGCCTGAACGTCGTGAGCCCGGGAGATGAACTCATGGGACTGGTTCGGGGACTGTTCCAGGCAGGCGGTCAATCACTCGTCCTGAGCCTGTGGGACATTCATGATGAGAGCTCCAAAGATTTCATGATCGGCTTCTACACGCGGATGCAGCAGGGAGCGTCGAAGGCGGAGGCCATGCGCTCCACCATGCTCGAACTGCGCAAGAGCCGGCCCCATCCCTACCACTGGGCTTCTTTCTCACTGATAGGAAAGGGTTAAAGCGATGGGCAAATTTATTTTGCAAACTCTATATTTTTCCGGGGACTGCCCTCTCTTTTGCTACGAAGCAGAAAAATCCAGCGTTCCGCGACGAGGCAGACTCGTCTTGATGGTGGGGTCTTGGGGATGACGCATTTCGCAGAGGAAGTTTGGGCCGATTACGTTCGCGGAACCGGCGCAAGCGAGACGAAGCAGCAGTTGTTGGCGCACCTGGCCGAGAATTGTGCAGTCTGCAACAAGGCAGACGCGCTGTGGAGCCGGGTGAAAACATTGGCAGCGCGCGAAGCGCACTACCAGGCGCCGGCAGATCTGGTTCGGCTGGCCAAGTTGCAGTTCCTCGTCGATGCACCCGAGCCGCAGGATTCGTGGGCTGGGCTGGTGTTCGACACGGTGACGCAGCCCTTGCCGGTCGGCATCCGAGGCGGTTCGACGCACGCCCGGCAGATGATTTACGAGGACGAGAACCTCACGGTGGATTTGCGTTTCGAACGCAAGCTTTCCGGAAACGCAATCAGCGTCGCCGGACAAGTTTTAGATCGGCAGGAACCCCTGTCGTGGGTGAGCGGCGCAGTTGTGGTGCTTTGGACAGACAAGGGCCGCATGGTGAGCAAGACAGAAGTGAACGAATGCGGCGAGTTTCAGCTTGAATTCGAGCCGCAAAACCAGTTGCGGATGTCAGTGATTACAACCGGGCGCAAGACACTACGGATCGCGCTCGGAAGCTTCGATTAAGCAGCATTACGTAGGTATTTAAGGACTGTTACCAGTAGAGATTACGGCCGTAAGTAGCGAACAGCGAGTTCCCATTTTAGACTCGCCCCTATCCCCCGACTACGAAGGCCCGAGTTCGAGGGGGATATGAAAGACATGAACGGCAAGAAAGCAAGTCTACGAGTTTCGGGCATTCTGGTTTGTTGCTTGCTGCTGGTTTCCGTTTTCACTCCAAGCGCCGCCCAGGCGGAAACGCGCCTGATTGTTCGCGACTCGCTCGGACTTCCGGGAATCAACTTGAGCTGCCTGCTGACCGGCTGCAAAGTCGTCGGCAGCCTGGGCGATCCAGACGGGCAGTTGTTCCTCGTGACCTTCCCATCGGTGCTCGATCCCCTCACTGGCATTCTGCGTTTGAACCTGCAGCTGAACATCCTCTCGGTCGAACTGGACCAGTCGGTGAAGACGCAGCCACAGGCATACGCGCAATCGACTCCGAATTACCTGACCGACAAGCAGCCGATCTCGTATTACGGCAGCACGGTTTGGCGCGGATATGTTAACCAGCCGGCCAACCAACTGGTCCGTACAAACCAGACGCACTCAACGTTCAATGCCACGGGAGCGGGCGTGACGGTCGCCGTGATCGACACCGGCGTTGATCCGACGCACCCAGTGTTGCAGGCGGTCCTTGTGAACGGGTACGACTTCACGCGCAACACGGCCGGCGGCTCCGAGAAGACGGACGTCAACGCCTATCCCGACACGAGCTCCGGACAAACGGGCGAAGTGAACCAGCGGACTGTTGCAGTGCTCGACCAGCGCACGGTGGCCGTTCTCGATGGCAGCAGCTACTCCGCCTTTGGACACGGCACGATGACGGCCGGCCTGGTCCACCTGGTCGCTCCGCAAGCCAAGATCATGCCGCTGAAGGCATTCAGAGCCGACGGCACTGGCTACGACTCTGACGTTCTTCGGGCCATCTACTACGCGGTAAACCACGGCGCGAGAGTTCTGAACATGAGCTTCGACTACACCAGCTACTCGCCGGAGTTGGCAAAGGCGATCAGCTATGCCAACAGCAAGGGCGTCGTATCAGTGGCCTCGGCCGGCAATCAGGGCAAACGCATGGTGGTCTATCCGGCTGCCCTGCCCGGCGTAGTGGATGTCGCTTCCACCTCGAACTTCGATGTGCAATCGAGCTTCACGAACTACGGTGCGCCCCCGGTCTGGATGGCGGCTCCCGGAGAGGCGGTCATGACGACTTACCCGTGGGGCACGTACGCTGCCGGATGGGGCACGTCGTTCAGCACTCCGCTGGTTGCGGGCACGGCCGCAATGATGCTGGGCACGAACGGCGGCTGCCGTAGCGGAAATGTTCCCCTGGGACTGGCCGCAGCCGACTACATTGGCGACCTCGACATGGGCTTCGGCCGGCTGGACACGTATCAGTCGCTGCTGGCCTGCCGGATCCTTCACTAGGACTCACAGTTGGATTTTCGGGAGGCCACGCTCAACCGGAACGGGACCTCCCGAAAGAGTTGCAGACAGGAATGACTGAACCGATCGCCAACCCTGGATGGAATGTTCCCGAACTGTTGCTCCGGATCAAGGAACTGGAGGAGCAGCAATTGGCGATGCGCAATTCCGTGATTTGCGCCTTCAATCATCTGCTCGATCTCAAGGACATCAGCACGGGCGTGCACAGCACCAGGCTGGCGGAATGGGCCATCCGCGTGGCGCGCGAGATGAACATTCCCGAAGAGCGCTCCTACCAGGTGGAAGTCGCCGCGCTGCTGCACGACATCGGCAAGATCGGAGTGCCCGACGCGATCCTGAAGAAAAACGGCCCGTTGACGAACGAAGAACGCGCCATCATCAACCGACATCCGGAATACAGCTGGTCCATCCTCAGCCTGTTTCCCGGGCTGGAAGAGGCGAGCCTGTATGCGCTCCATCATCACGAGAACGTTGACGGCACAGGCTATCCGGCAGGACTCAAGGGGCAGGACATTCCGCTGGTCGCAAGAATTATTTCCGTAATCGACGCCTACGATGCGATGGTTTCGAATCGCTGCTATCGCCAGGGCTTGCCACACGGGGAGGCGATCTCCCGGCTGATCAAAAGCAGTGGCACGCAATTCGATCCCGAAGTCGTGCGAGTCTTCATCCCGATCGCCGAGAAGGATGCGGGCGATGTATTCGAGGCTGCGGGTACGAGTCGGGCCGCGGCGTTGTAATTTCTGGGAAATCTCAACTGACAAGTGCTGCAAAGGCGTCTTCACTCGCAAAACGACCGCCGGTTGGCTGCGACGGGCAGATCTACAAATTTCATCCAGATTTCCAACTGACCACGACGCCCAAACACACGCAGAGCATTACGACGGTGGCACACCACCCGACCCATCTGAGATAAGGCGGAATCACAAACTTTCCCATCACCTTGCGATTGGACGCCATCATCATAATCACCGCCATCAGCGGCGCTGCGACCAGGCCATTGAGAATGGCTGACCAGTAAAGGGCCTTGACCGGATCGATGTGCAGAAAATCCAGCAACAATCCGGTCGCGATGGCTAGTCCAATGACGCTATAAAAGCCAACTGCCTGTTGCGGCCGCTTCTCGAGGCTGACCCGCCATTGACATCCTTCTCCGATGCCATAGGCTGCCGACGCCGCCAATACAGGCACGGCCAGCATTCCCGTACCCACGATCCCGCAAACGAACAGGGCGGTTGCGAAACGACCAGCGATGGGGTTCAGTGCGGCCGCTGCTTGCGCGCAGGTCGCTACCTCTGTGATTCCGTGGATATGCAGTGTGGAGGCCGCAGTGAGGATGATAAAAAAGGCGACCACATTCGAGAAGGCCATGCCAACATATGTATCCGTTCTGATCCGCCCCAACTCTGCACGGGCTTGGGTCGGTGCGCGTTTTAAAGCTTTTTCTCCGCGGTTGTCCCTAACCTCTTCCACCTCCTGCGACGCCTGCCAGAAAAACAGGTAGGGGCTGATGGTGGTACCGAGCACAGCGATTATCGCCATCAGAAATTCCTTGTTCAGAGCCACATGCGGGATCAACGTCGCACGCAGCACCGAAGGCCACGAAACATGCACCAGGAAAACCACGCCCACGTAGGAAAAGAGCGAGACGGTCAGCCATTTCAAGTACTTTGCGTAGGTTGAATAGGGAATGAATAACACGGCGAGGAGCGAGATGACTCCAAATGTCACCGTCAGAACGTTGACATTGGCTGGGACGATGAGCGCGAGGGACGCGCCCATAGCCCCGATATCCGCGCCGAGATTAAAGACATTCGCTGCCGACATTGCGATCAGAACGAGATAAAGGAGCGGACGCGGATAATTTTTACGAAGGTTGGCAGCCAGGCCACAACCGGTTACGCGTCCAATGCGTGCACAGATCTCCTGAATCGCCGCCATGAGCGGGTAAGAGATCAGCATGGTCCAAAGCAGTTTGTTACCGAACTGCGCGCCCACTTGGGAGTAAGTCGCTATCCCGCTGGGGTCATCGTCAGAAGCGCCGGTGATCAGACCGGGGCCGAGCTTCGCCAGAAATTTGATGCGGGAAGGGCCCTTGTGGCCGGGAGATGAAGAGCGTTCCGGCGAGGGAGCAAGTTCACGAGTTGAAGCAGGTCTGGACATTCGCCGCACTCGCACTTGCCAGTCAGTTCACGTCAAGCGGCCCGGCGCGCCTGATGCTTTCTCGCCCTTTTTCAGCCAACTTCTCAACCGCCTCGACTGCCATCCCTTTGACGTAGACCATTTCGCCGCCGAGCCAGCCGCCGAAGCCAATGGCGAGTACTCCCATGATCGACATTCCCAGCGGCAAATAGCTTTCCACCGGCATACGGAATCTGAGCCACAAATCGATCCCAAAAATCACAACGGCGCCCAAATTGATGAGCAGGTGCAGATTCGCGATTCTCTTCATTGCGGCTTCGTTGATTGAGAAATAGTCGATCAATCCCGGCACGGCAGCGACGACCGCTCCCACGATGCCAGCGGCGATACAGTAGGTGGCAACCATCTGCCAGGCGCTGTTTCCGCCTGCTGCGCGCATCACGTCGCAAACCAGCGCAAAGACCCACAGTCCAATGGGAAACGCCACCAGCATCGGATGAACCGGGTGTTTCTTAATACTTGCGGGACTGGCCATAGTTGCTCTCCAAAAAAAACGTGAGTCGTTTGTACGACCTTTGCGGGTGGTTGAAGCAATGCGCCTTCAGACACTGCGCCAAACCTTAGTTGCGCTGTAAGCCCCTAAAGGTTTGATCGACGTCCGAGAATGGTTAAACAGAACAGATCGGAAAAACGAGATGCAGGGCAATGGGGTTGGGCTCTTCCACAGCAAACCATCCTTGGAGTGAGCGCATCCACCTTGGGCACGTCTGGGAGGTCTAGTGGCAAAAAGAAAAGCCGCTCTTGCGGATCCCACGCAACTCAGCCCGTTCGATTCCGCTGACAAACAAATTCTTCGGGTGGTTATCGAAACTCCTAAAGGAAGCCGGAACAAGTTCGCCTTCAATGTTGACGATCACGTTTTCGAATTGACGAAGGTTTTGCCAGCGGGCATGGCTTTCCCCTATGACTTCGGATTTGTTCCCTCTACAAAAGCCGATGACGGTGATCCAGTCGACGTCCTGGTGCTGATGGATGAACCCGCCTTCCCAGGCTGTGTTCTCAAATGCCGGCCAATCGGCGTTATCCAGGGCGAGCAGGATGACAAGAAAAAGAAGGTCCGAAATGACCGGATCATTGCGGTCGAACAGGATGCTCACAGCTGGGCTGACATCAAAACGGTTGGCGATCTAGGCAAGCAATTTGTTCGTGAGCTGGAAGAATTCTTCGTTGACTATCACAAGCTCTCGGGCAAGCAATACCGCGTGCTGGCTCTGAAGGGGCCGGCTCAGGCGCGCAAACTGGTCAAGTCGGGAAAGAGATGAGGAGACCATTGCCATGTTTCAGGTTCTGGTCCGGTTTATCGTTGGGGGCGCGATCGTATCAGCATTTGCAATCATCGGTGACGTTTTGAAGCCGAAAAGCTTCGCGGGCCTGTTCGGGGCCGCTCCCTCCGTGGCATTGGCGACCCTGGCGCTTACAGTAGTGTCGGAAGGCTCGTCCTTTGCTGCCATCGAAGGCCGTTCGATGATGGCTGGAGCAGTAGCGTTCTTTATTTACGCATCGCTCGTCAGTTGGATCATGATGCGGTACAAGTCAAAGGCCATCCAGGTCACATTGTCCGCAGTTCCTGTCTGGCTCGGTGTAGCGGGGTACATCTACTACGTCGTCTGGGCTAGATCGTGATGCGAATCAAAGTTGATCTTTCAACTCTCAAGCAAACGAACTGGCGAGACTACGCGGTTCGATTCCTCTTTGGGGGATTGATCACCGCCTTGGCCGGAATAATTGCCCAGAAATTCGGCCCGGGGATTGGCGGGTTGTTCTTGGCGTTTCCAGCGATTTTCCCAGCAAGCGCAACCCTTATCGAGAAACACGAGAGGGAGAAAAAAGCATCTTGCGGACTCAATGGTGCGGCACGTGGGAGGATGGCGGCGAGTATCGATGCTGCAGGCTCATCCATGGGAAGCATCGGGTTGTTGGTCTTTGCATTCGCCGTCTGGCAGTTCATGCCGAGAGCTCGCGCATGGATCGTCCTCGCCGTCGCCACGCTGCTATGGCTGGGAGTTTCAGTGGCAGTCTGGCAAATCCGAAAGAGATTCTAGGCACGGCAAGTACAGAACGTGGGCCTCCATCACCGGTGGGGACCAGTCCCTTGGAAATCGCGGGGCCGAGGGCAGAAAATCTCGTCGATATGGGAGTGCGGTTGGTAGCCAAGCGCGGCGGGAGACTGCGCATCGAAGGCATGAGCAACCAAGACGATCCGGATAGAGTTCTGTACGAATCGGGCGCTCTGCTTCCCGGAGCTCAGGCCATACTCACCGGGGCGACCTTCGAGGAATGGCTCGCCTCGGCCACGAGCAATCCCCAACCCACTTTCGCTGACGGTTCGTTACTGTCAAAGCGGGCAAGCTAGGCGCATGAGTTCGCCAATTGTCGATCATCGGCCACTGGGACCGAAGTAGAACAGCACAAATTGACTGGCAACACTATGTCGTAGGAAGTTATGCAACCATGAAATCATTTTCACGTTCGGACCGCGAGAGAGAAGAACTGGGTGGCCCGCGGGGATGGGAGCATGAAGGACGCGATTGTTCCTTATTGTTCCCACAGTTCTTGCCAGTCTTTCGTAAACTTTGAAAGGAATGGCGGGGACGACGGGACTCGAACCCGCGGCCTCTGCCGTGACAGGGCAGCGTTCTAACCAACTGAACTACGTCCCCACTCGCCAAATCAACGAGATGCGCAATCGCCAAGGTTTACGGGCGTTGCACGGCCTGCATAAACTGCTCGATCTGCTCAAGCCGACCCGTATGGCAACCGATCGGATCGAAACGCTAATACAGATTTGAGCAAATCGTCGTCACAGAAATATCCTAACAGCTTCTGGCAGAACACGAAAGTCTATGCGCGCGCTAGAAATCTTCGATGGCGACGCACCGCAGCGTCCGCGTGGATGTATAGCTCAGGCCTGGAGCGTGGCTGAAGTGCTGCGGGCTTATGTTGAAGACGTGAAGAGCATTCGTCCTGCTCCGTCCGCGGAGACCAAACCGGTGAGCGCGCCTGTCATACAAGAGCGATCCGCGACGCGTCCAGGTAGTAAGCAAACCGGTGGGCGGGTTTTGCTTGCGCCTTAGTTCCGAGACTGAGAGCATTGGCCATGAGGGTTTTCCTGTTCGTTTTTGCCGCTACCGTTTTTGAAGCAACGGGTGATGCCACCGTACGAGTTGCTCTGCATCATCCCTCCCTGCCCGCGCGAATCGCTCTTTTTTTCGCAGGCACCGTTCTGCTCGCCCTCTATGGCACATCGCTCAACCTGGCCCCTGTTGAGTTCGCCAGCGTTACGGGGATGTACATCGCGACATTGTTCGTCGTGTTTCAGATCGCCAATTTTATTTTCTTCCACGTTCTTCCGACGAGATCGGTCTATGTAGGCGGGGCATTCATCGTTACGGGCGGATTGGTTGTTTTGCTTGGCCGATGAGACCCACGGCGGTTCGCAAGAACTGTCGGCCTCGTGCGTCCGCGGGCGATCTGCAGCCGTCGAGAGAGATCCTGACGATTTGCGAGTAGAAGGAAGTTAGACCTCGTGTGGCTGGCGGCGTACCCAATCACTCCAAGGAATGACACCGAGCTCGGGCCTCGGCTGATCAGGCAGCATGCTGATGAGCTCCAGAAGATTGTTATCGGGGTCGCGAAAGAAGACCGAGGCTGCAGGCATCCAGGCAAGTACGACGGGCTCCCGAGTGGGGGCGCCCGCGAAGTCTCTCGGCTGAATGCCCGCCTTCTCCAACCGTGCGGGCGCCTCATGCAAATCGGAAAGCTTAGCTTGGAACGCCACGTGAAGGCTGATACTCACCGGCATCGATCCTGCCTCCCAAAGACCGAGCATCGCTTTTCCTGGAGCGCCAATCCAAAAGAAGGCGACTTTTCGCTCAGGAAAAACTCGTGCCAATGGGAAGCCTAAAAGGCCGCTATAGAAAGCGACTGCGCGATCGAGTTCGCTCACCATGAGGTGCGCTTCGAACAAATCAGAAATGGGAATGAGATTTTCCGTGGCCATACGCTAAGGATAGATGCCCCTCAGCTCCGCTAGTTACAAAATGCCACGTTCTGTGATTACCGAGACCTCCTATGACTTCTTGCGTGGGACTCTAGCGCCCTTCTTGCGCGCTTCTGAGAGACCGATGGCGATCGCCTGCTTGCGGCTCTTGACAGTGCCTCCCTTGCCGCCTTTGCCAGATTTCAGCGTGCCCCGTTTCTTGCGCCGCATAGCGCTGGCAACGGTTTTCGATGCACCCTGGCTGTAGCGACGACGGCTCGACTTCTTCTTGGCTGGCATGTAATTTCCTCCCTCTCGTTAGAGCAAAGACTATGTTCCAAGGGTTATGAGTTCAATTCCCACACGCAGTTTCAAGCTGCCATCGAGGCAGACTTCACTTTCGGAAGTACATTCTTCCCGTAGAACTCGATCACGCGATTCTGATCGACCTGGCCGGAGTGAATGTTCACGATGCTGGCTCCGCTTTGAAACAGATCAGTGATTGCCTTGATGTGGACCGCCGGGTCCATACTGACAGGCCAGTCGCCGTACACCTTGGGAAGAGGAAGTTCGGCGGTGGCGCGGTCCTGAATGGCTTGCGGATCGCGAACGTTGTAATACGTTTTGAAAGCTTTAGGAATGAATCGCCAAAGTTCGGCTGATGCCTTCGCCTCAGTCTCATCGCCCACGACTACGAAGACCTCAACCAGCACGGGCATCTGCGCGGGATCTTTCCCGGCTGCGCGGGCGCCGCTCTCGAATTCCGCTTTGTGCTCCTTCCATGTTTTCGGATCGGTGATGAGGCCATCGGCATACTGGCCAGCGCGCCGCATCGCCTTCGGGCCATTGGCGGCCATGAGGAGAGGGATCGGCTTCGCTGGCGGATCGTAGAGTCTCGCGTTGACGTTGTAGTACTTGCCCTTGTGCTCGATCTGTTGTCCGCCCCACAGTTTCCGAATCACCTCCGTGGCTTCGATCAGCCGCTCCGAGCGTTCCTGCCATGCAGGCCACGTACCAACCGCCGCCTGCTCGTTCAGGGCCTCGCCGGAACCGAGGCCAAGAAAGATTCGTCCGGGCGTCAATAGCGAGAGCGACGCGAAGGCTTCCGCAACCACCGCGGGGTTGTAGCGGAACGTCGGACACGTAACCGTCGGACCGATCCAGGCACGCCGCGTGCGCTGACCTAATGCACCCATGGTTACCCAAGCCTCGCCTGAGTGTCCTTCGTTCGCCTGCCAGGGTTGGAAATGGTCGCTGGTAGCTAACAGGTCGAATCCGTTGGCTTCTGCCGCAACTCCGAGTTCAACAAGTTTCGGCACCGGAAACTGTTCGTGCCCCAGCATGAAACCGATCGTCGGTTTGCGGAGTGAATTCATATCATTTTCCTTCGAAATACTCTGCGCGTTTGGGTTGCCAAACGCAGGAACGGCACGCAACGCAGACGCGCCTACCAGGAAAGCGGCCGCATGTCTTAACATGAGCCGGCGATCAGGGCGTCGCGGGTCCACCTGCGCGTTGCCGAGTAACGGATCCGATTGCATATCAGGCCTCGGGAATCTGGCGAGAAAACTACGGAAGCGCCGTTGTAACGAAAACTTCCGCACCCACCCTATTAAGTGAAGTTCGGATGAAGGCTTTGAGCGGAAAGGTTGCAGCGGGTGGTTGCTGTAGATGGTAGACGCGAATCGTGGAGATGACGGATCTGAAATTGGTGGGCAGTGCAGGACTCGAACCTGCGACCTCCTGCTTGTAAGGCAGGCGCTCTAACCAGCTGAGCTAACCGCCCGCACATCGGCGAGGCAATTACGCGCGTCACCGGAAAATTCGAACGGTAACGCACGAAGTTCGAGTATACGGTCGCGGAAAAAGCGGGTCAAACAAAGCGCGATCGGGGCTAGAGAGAGGGACTGCTAAACTCTACGGGTGCGACGACTGATCGTGAACGCCGATGATTTCGGACTCACCCGCGGGGTGAACCGGGCCATCGTGGAAGCTCGCACTCGCGGCATTGTGACTTCGGCCACCCTGATGGCGAACTCGCTCGCGTTCGACGAGGCGGTGCAGTTTGCCAAGGCCGACACCGAGTGGAGTGTCGGTTGTCACGTGGTGCTGCTGGATGGACGGCCATTGTGCGAAGCTTCGCGCATTTCGAGCTTGGTCGAGTCCAAGAATGGCCATGCGTTTCGTGATGGAGTCGCTGGGTTCGCGGTACGGGCGCTTGCGGGACGAATCGATTCGGAGCAGGTGGAAGCCGAGACGACCGAGCAGATCCGAAAGCTGCAATCGAATGGAGTAACGGTGTCGCATGTCGACACGCACAAGCACACGCACATGTTTCCGGCTGCACTGGCGGGAATTCTGCGGGCGGCTCGGACCTGCGGGATCACGGCCATTCGCAATCCTTTCGATGTGGTGGCGGCGAATTTTGCGCGGGCACAACGCGGCTTGTGGAAACGCTACACGCAGGTGAAGACTTTGCGCGGACTGGCGGGTGGCTTCCGCCGGGCGGTCGCGAAAGCTGGGCTCAGAACGCCGGACGGCACTCTGGGCATCGTGGCCACGGGCCATCTCAATGGAAACCTTTTTCAAAACATCGCCGACAATATGCCCGAGGGGACGTGGGAATTCGTTTGCCATCCGGGCTATGTGGACGCGGATCTGGACGGAATTTCCACCCGCCTGCGGAGACAAAGAGAAGAAGAACTTGCGGTGCTGACGTCGGCGGAAGCGAGGCAGGCGTTGGAAGGCAGGGGCATTGAGCTGATTACCTATCGCCAACTTTGAAGCTGGGCGCTCTGATCACCGATGTGCATACGCGGACGGTAACTTCGGTAATCTCCGCCACAGTGAACTCGGGCTATGATGGGGGGGCAGCAAGTCCGCATGGCGGGACCTATGAGCGAACAGCGACCGGATCCCCGGACGAACTCCGATCTCTCGGTACGAATCTGGGGAATGGCTGCCAACAACCAGACGTTTTCGCAGCATATTCGCGCGCGCAACATCAGCATCTCGGGGGCGCTTTTCTCCGGACTCGAAAATGAGTTGAAAGTCGGGGACGTAATTGGCGTGCAGTACGGCGACCGCAAGTCACGCTGCCGCGTCATCTGGGTAATGGATGGTGGGCCAATACAGAAGATTCAGGTGGGCGTACAGATCGTCACGGACCAGGACTGTCCCTGGAAGAGCGAACTCAGGCCAGATCAGATCACGCCTTCGCCCGAACCTAACAACCGTCGCCGTTATGCACGACACCGCATTTCATTCCCTCTGGAGTTGCGGGACGAACGCGTGAAGACGCCGATGCGCGTGAACGCCACCGACGTCAGCGGCAACGGATGTTACGTGGAAACAATTCTTCCACTCGCGTTGGGGACAACCTTGCGGGTCGAATTCTGGATCGATGATGAGAAGATTTCCACGTCTGCGGTGGTGCGCACCAGCGACCCCGGCGTCGGCAACGGCGTGGAGTTCACGGGATTGACACCCGACACCAAGCAGCGCCTACAGAATCATCTGGACAAGGTCGATCCGCTGCGCGCGAATGTATTTGAACGCATCCAGTAAACCCCATCTGCCCGTTTTTGCCTGAGATCTCTCCAAAAACTGAATCGCACGTGTAAACTCGCCATCGAACCTAGCGGGGCTGGGAGAGCGGCCAGGATGAAGATTGGGATCACGTGCTATCCGACATACGGTGGAAGCGGAGTGGTGGCCACCGAACTGGGCCTGGAGCTGGCGCAGCGCGGCCATGACATACATTTCATCTCGTATGCGCAGCCCATCCGGTTGACCGAACCGCAGCCGCACATTCATTTTCACGAAGTTGAGGTGTCGCGCTATCCGCTGTTCGATTACCCGCCCTACGACCTGGCGTTGGCAACCCGAATGGCCGAGGTCGCCGAGTTGTATGACCTCGACCTTCTGCACGTGCACTACGCGATCCCGCACTCAGTGAGCGCTTTGCTGGCGAGGCAGATGCTGGCGTTTGGGCCGTCGCACCGCAAACTACCCTTCGTCACCACATTGCACGGCACCGATATCACCTTGGTGGGACAGGACCGGTCTTACTTGCCGATTACCCGGTATTCCATCGAGGAGAGTGACGGCGTCACTGCGATCTCGAATTACTTGCGCGATATCACGCTCAAAGAATTCGATATTAAGAATCATATTGAGGTCGTTTACAACTTCGTAAATTGCGATTTGTACGTGCGCGACAAAGACGCGCCCAACCGTCGGGAAGAATACGCCCCTGATGGCGAAAAGATTCTCGTGCACCTTTCGAACTTTCGTCCGGTAAAGCGGCTGACTGACGTGGTGGAGATCTTTGACCGGGTCCGCAAGCAGATTCCTTCAAAGCTCCTGCTGGTAGGGGACGGCCCGGACCGCTCCAAGGCCGAGTGGCTCGCTGTGCAGAAAGGCATTCACGATCACGTTATTTTTCTGGGTAAACAGGACCGCGTGCAAGAGAAGCTTGCCATCTCGGACATCATGCTGCTGCCCAGCGAACTGGAGTCGTTCGGATTGGCCGCGCTCGAGGCTATGGCCTGCAAGGTGGTTCCCATCACTACGCGAGTCGGTGGACTTCCCGAAGTGATCGAGCATGGGAGAAACGGATTTATGGCCGAGGTTGGTGACGTGGATACAATGGCGCAGTACGCCATCGATCTGCTGAGCGATGAGAAGAAGCTTGAGACTATGGCGGTACAAGCGCGAGCGTGGGCGCAGGCGAAATTCTGCGCCAGCAAGATCATTCCGCAGTATGAGGAGTTTTACCGGCGCGTGCTGGAGCGCTCTTCGTAGAGCGCAGGCGGAATGCCGGACCCGTCTTCGAGAATCGGCAACCGCAGACGAACCAGAGTTCCCTTCCCGTCCTGACTATCGATGGTCATGCGCGCCGTGTCGCCGTAGAGCACTTTCAGGCGCTCGGCAACGTTCGCCATGCCTATACCCGTCCCGCCCAGGCCATTGGGCTTCTCGATCAGTTGGGCAGCTCCCATCCCAACGCCATCGTCTTCGACTTCAATAATGATCGCCTTCGCGCCCGTGCGGCTGCGGAGGTAGATGCTTCCGCCTTCTATCTTGGACGCCAGCCCGTGTTTGATGGAATTCTCGACCAGCGGCTGGAGAAGCATGGCGGGCACCAGAAGGTCCAGGGATTCCGGTTCGAGTTCCTTGATGACGCGCAGTTTGTCGCGGCCGAAGCGCACGACTTCGATGTCGAGGTAGTTGTCGATGAACTCCACTTCTTCGCGCAGAGGCACGAACGAATCGGAACTGTTGAGAAGGCGGCGCAGAATTCTGGCCAGCTTGATGATGAGTTCGCGTGCCGTGTCGGGATCGAAGCGCACCAGGGACGAGACGGAATTCAGCGTATTGAAGAGAAAGTGCGGGTTGATCTGATTTTGGAGGGCTTCCATTCTCGCTTGAAGAAGGAGCAGATGCTGTTCTTCGAGCTTCATCTGGATGCGGACGCCGTTGAAGATCTTCAGCTCCGTACCCACCACCATGACTGAGGTCGCATAGATCGCGACTTCCACCCAGAGATTGGAACTCTCGAGGCTGAAGGTCGAGCGCGGGAAGACGCGCGTGAGTTCGCTGTGCAGGAAACGCAGGCCGATGATGGTCGCGAAGAACATGATCTGCCAGTCGAAGCGCGGCTTGGGCAAGTTGCGGCGGATCCACCGGTAAATGCTGAGGTCGATGAACGGGGAAAAGGACCAGACGTCTTCTTTGTCCTGAGCCAGACTGCGGAGCTGGCCGGCGGCGAGTCCGCAAAGGACGTTGAAGGGCAGCGTGATCCATTCACCGTGAAGGAATGCGGGGAATGCCATCACGGCGCCGCCCAGCGCTCCGGTGAGACGGCCGCCGAGGATACCCAAGAGGAGCGTCGTCTCAAACGACAGGTCGCCGGCGAGAAAGCTCTTCTGGATAAATCGGATCCAAACGGCCAGTGCGATCGGCGTGGCGAACCAGATGGTGAGGTAGATCTTCTGCCGGGAAGTGCGCTCCTCGCGGAACAGCAGTTTCTTGAATTCGAGGGAGCGAACCAGAGTGCTCGAAACTGCGGCAGCAACGCCGATTTTGAGCAGCAGGTTAACGAGGATGAGCTTCTGGTCCGGCATTGGAGTGGTTTACGGAACTGTAGCACGAAGTCAGAGACCTGCAGGTTGCGAGCGGGAGCATCGATAACTCTGGCGGGTGCGCTTATGGGCAGCGCGGTGGATTCAGGAATTCACTTTTGCCGACGCCTGCGCGAGCGCGTTTTCGATTAACTCGGCCTTGGGCAGGCCACCCTGCGCCATGTCGCGGCTGCCGCCGCCTTTCCCTCCATTGGCTCCCACGATCTCTTTCAGCAGACCTCCCAGGTCGATTGGAGAGCCCTTGGTTTGAGCGAACACTAGTGACGCTTGCCCGAGGCCGGCCCCCAGTAGAGCCACAACCGCTGGATCGAGCCGCGTGATCTTCTGCGCAAGTAGGCGGATGAAGGTCAGATCGCGATCGGCATAGGAGCGGACAACAACTTTCCGCTGGCCCTGCAAGGCGGTGTCGGCGAGCAGGCGCGATGCTTCCAGCTGCGCCAACTCTGCGAGCAGATGTTCCTGGGCCTTGCCCGCGGTTTTAATTTCCTCCAGCGACTTCTTCACCTGCTGCGGCACATCCCAAATGTGACCGGAGAAGAGCGCCGCCGCCTCGGTCAGGGTTAGATAATCGCGGCGCGCCGTCTTCACTGCGCGCTGACCGCAGACGAACTCCACTCGGGAGCCTTGCCGAACTTTTTCAATTTTTCGGAGAAGGATGCTACCGATCTGCCCGGTGTTGGCTACGTGCGTTCCGCCGCATGCTGAAAGATCGAAATTCTGAATGTCGATCAGACGCAGCTCGTCTTTGTCGGTTCGGGGTGGCTTGCGCAGACCGAGGTCCTGTGCCGTTTGCTGGGTCACGAAGCGGATCTCGACCGCGCGATTTTCCTGGATGATCTGATTTGCGAGCAACTCGACTTCCTCGACTTGGGACGGCTTAATCGCTGGGGTGTCGAGATCGATCGAGCAGGCTTCCTCTCCCATATGAAATGAGAGGGTCGGCATGCTAAAGAGACGGATGAAGGCTGCCGACAGAACGTGTTGTCCGGAATGCTGCTGCATGTGGTCGCGGCGCCGGGCGGGGTCTATCGCTCCGCGGATGCGGGTGCCACGCTCAGGCGCTTTGTCGGCTTCGATGTAGTGCACGACGCGGCCGTCTTCTTGTTCAAGAACCTCAGCCACACGAAGTCTGTCCTGGTTGGATGACGAGATCCAGCCCGTGTCGTGGATTTGGCCTCCGCTGGTGGGATAGAAAGCAGTGCGGTCGAGGTAGACGCCATGACGAGCGTTGATTTCCGCAGCGGGGACCACGTCGGTGATCTCGCCTTCGAACTCGTAGAGGAAGGAATCGTGGTAGTAGAGGCGATCCGTCATACCCATCCATTTTATATGGCGGTGGGCCATCAGGGTACGTGCCGCCGCGCGGGAGAAATTGCTGACGTTTTACTTTAAGTCGCGCCTTGCATTGGGCGAGCCTGCCTGATTTCGACGGTCAGTACGGGCCGATGATTCCTGCGATGTGGCGACTGGTGGGCAAGTGCTTTTCAGAGTCCTCTTTTGTTTCCAGGGTGTCGAGGTACTTGAGACCTGAGCCCGTATTAAACAGAACCACCTGGTCATTTTCCGAGAAGAATTTGTTGGCGCGCAACTTGCGATAGGCAGCTAGCGCGGCCGCGCCTTCGGGGGCCGCGAAAATACCTTCCACTCGCGCCCACTGGCGCAGGGCGTCCATGATTTCGTCGTCCGTCACGGCCACAGCGATGCCGTTGCTTTTGCGCAAAATGTCGAGGATGAGGTAGTCGCCATACGCTTTCGGAACACGCAAACCCGATGCTGAGGTTGCCGCGTTTGCCCACATTTCCGAAGCCGGCTTCCCTTCATCCCATGCTTTAACAATTGGGGCGCAGCCCGTTGATTGAACAGTGACCATGCGAGGGCGCTCTGAGCCAATCCATCCCAGGGCTTCCATCTCGTCGAAGGCCTTCCACATTCCAAGGAGGCCGACCCCGCCGCCGGTCGGATAGATGATTCCTTTCGGCAGCCGCCACCGGAGTTGCTCGGCAACTTCATAGCCCATCGTCTTCTTTCCTTCGACGCGATAGGGCTCTTTAAGAGTGGAAATGTCGAACCAACCTTCTTTCTCTTTGCGCTCACCGACCATGCGAGCGCAGTCGCTGATCAGTCCATCGACCAAAGTGACGTGCGCTCCGTAGTACTGCGACTCGATACGGTTGGCCATGGGCACATCTTTGGGCATGAAGATGTGCGCCTCGATCCCGGCCGCCGCCGCGTAGGCGGCCAGCGCGCCGGCAGCATTTCCTGCAGAGGGGATCGCCACTTTTCTTATGCCGTAGTGCTTCGTCATGGTGATTGCCGCCGAGAGCCCGCGAGCTTTGAACGACCCTGTCGGATTGAGCCCTTCATCCTTGATGAGGACGGCGGGAAATTCCCTGCTTGGAATCATCGGCGTGAAGCCTTCCCCTAGAGAAACGGGCTTGGCCTCAGGTAAAACTTCCGCATAACGCCACATGGTGGCTGGGCGATCGCATAGCTGTTCGCGTGAGAAATTTCTCTTGATCGCGCCGAGATCGTAACGCGCGTAAAGAACACCGCCGTCTTTCGGACAGATGGTCTGCGGTTGATCGGCGGAGAGTTGCTGGCCGCACCGCGTGCACTCCAGATGCGTCAAACGTGCCATAGCGCAGATGAGTCTAGCATTCGGAGCCGACGAGGAATCAGGCTACGCCTTGAGCCGCTTGAGCAATGCCGACGCTTTGCGGAACCAGAGGCGCTCGCGGCGACGCAGGTAGCCGGGCATGGTTGGCTTCTTGGCGAGGATCTTCTGCGCCCATTCGCGGGCTTCGGCTGGACGGTTTTGTGCCGCGAGAAAGAGGGCGTAGTTGTAATAGGTTTCGGAAAGCGTGGAGATCGCGACTGCCTGGCGAAATAGGTCTTCCGCTTTGGCTGATTGACCGACATTGGCATAGGCGTGGGCCAGCAATCCTTTGGCGCGATGGAAATCGTAGCCGGGATCTTTCTCAACAACGCGCTCGAGATCCTGTACCGCCGCGGTGAAGTCGCCGAGTTCGATTTCGCACACTCCACGCCGGTAGAATGGGTCGGGCGAATCGGTGCGCGACGAGATGGCCTTGTCGTAACAGACCCGAGCCTTCGCAAAATTGCCTTCCTCCATGTAGAGGTCGGCCAATTCTTCGTAGTTGCCGGCGGAAGGATTGTCGAGCACCGCAGCTTCCAACTCGCGAATGCGTCGTCGGCGTGGAAAGACCTTGAAGGATTGGCGCAGCAAGCCCAGGTCGGGCAAGGCTTCGACGACTAAGTAGATGCCCGCACCGAGTGGACCTAGAAACAGAATGATGTAAAGCCAATACGTATCGGGACGACGCCGGATGAAATGGATGATCGCCAGCGCGACGATGAGGAAACTCCACGGATTGTAGAGGGCGCTGAAGATTCCCATGAATGTGCCGCACTATAGCACGCAGAAATCGGCTCGTCGTTGACCCCGGGGTAGCGTCTCGCCCAGATGGTAAAATCTTGTGTGACCTCGCCTTCCATACGGCTGCTGGCGCTTGATATTGACGGCACCCTGCTGAACTCCCAATTCCAGATTTCCAATGCCAACCTGTCGGCGTTGCAGCGCGCCCGCGCCGCCGGAATTGAGGTCGTGCTGGTGACCGGCCGGCGGCACGATTTCGCCATGCCTATCGCGACACAGCTAGGATTCGACGACCTGTGGCTGATCAGTTCGAATGGCGCGATCACGCGCTCGCTCGTGGGAGAGACGTTTTACCGAGACCTGCTGCCGGCTGATCTTTGTCGCGAGCTTTGTGGGGCCATGATCGAGTTCCGGGGCAATACGGTGCTGACCTTCGACAAGAAGGCCAAAGGCTCGATTGTGCTCGAGCACTTGAACGATCTGGAAAACAGCATCCGCCGCTGGCTGGAGAAGAATCTCGAGTACATCGACTTTGTGATTCCGATCGAAGACTCCCTGGTGACCGACCCTGTGCAGGCGATGTTTTGCGGGCCGATTGCCCGCATGCACGAGGCGCTGGTGGCTCTGCAGAATTGCCATTTGAACGAGCGGATTACGGTGCTGCGAACGGAGTACCCGGTTCGGGATTTGTCCATTGTCGACATCCTGAACCAGGGGTGCTCGAAGGGGCATGCATTGGAGCGGTGGGCGGGGTTCCGGGGACTTTCCCGGGAGCAGGTCATGGCCGTTGGTGACAATTACAACGACATAGAAATGCTTGCCTTCGCGGGATACCCGGTTATCATGGGTAATGCGTCGGAAGACCTGCGCAGCCGGGGTTGGAAGGTGACCCTGACCAACGATCAGGACGGCGTGGCTGTCGCCCTGGAGACTGTACTCGCGAGAGTTGGGGTCGGGACGTAGCGCTGGTATTCTGGTTGTGACTCGGCTGTATCCCCTGCCGGAACTTTGTGAATCTGAGTGGTTTTGCCGGATGAATCTGCGTAAGAGTCTCGGGATGGTTGTGCTGTTGGGCGTTGGCGCGATGCAAGCGTCGGCCACCGATGTCGCGACCCTGCGCAACGGCTTTACCATTCGACATGAGAGTCGGGCGCCGCTGGGTGAGACGACTCGCCTGTTCCTGACGGCCGACGGATCCAGTTTTGTGGATGTACCCACGGCCGAAATCGTTCAGATTGAACCGGACTTGAATGCTCCGGCCGCACCGGAAAAGTCCGCTGATGCGCTCGCGACGGCTCCGGCAACGACTAACCCTGGAATTCCAGCCAGGGTGTCGCCCACCCCGGCAAGTTCGCGTCCGGCGGATATTGCGGAAGCCGTGAACAGCGCAAGCGGGCGCTACCGGATTGATCCTGATCTCGTGAATAGCGTGATCCGGGCCGAAAGCGGCTTCAAGGTTCACGCCATCTCTCCGAAGGGCGCGCAGGGCTTGATGCAGCTGATGCCGGGTACAGCGTCGAACCTCGGTGTGTCAAACGCCTTCGATCCGAATGCGAATGTGGACGGGGGCACGCGCTATCTGCGCGAACTGCTGGAGCGCTACAACTTTGATCTCGTCAAGGCGCTCGCTGCCTACAATGCCGGGCCCCACCGCGTGGAACAGTACGGCGGCGTGCCTCCTTATCTGGAGACGCGGAAGTACGTGGCCAGTATCGTGCGTGATTTCAATCGCAAGAAGATCGCACAGCAAAGAGCCTCGAATTCGTTGAGCGCCAAGGCTCAGCCTCAACCCAAGACCAAGTCGCAGACTGCCGCTAAACAGGCCGCCCCTAAACCTCCGCGTGCTTCCGCAGCCGCTGCCAAGCGGTCGAACACAGTGACGGGAAACTAATCACCAGGCTTTCTGCGTCCTTGTTCGCGTTGACCCCTACCTCCGACTCATTTACCTTGTGTTGTGCCTTCCAGATCTGATCTGTAGTACCACCGGCGGAGATCCCTCGAATACATGGACCGAAAACGTGCAGCGATCACCGGAATCGTGCTCGCCCTGCTGGCGGGTCTGGTGTATTCGCAGTTCCGGATGTGGAAGAACTTCGATTGGGATCTTTTCCTGACGCAGACCCGCAGCGTCAGCGCCTTTCACATCCTGCACGGCGTGGCCCTGATCTATCTCGCCTATGTGCTGCGCGCGGTGCGCTGGAAAATCTTTCTTCGGCCGATTCGGCCGGAGGCGTCGACGATCGGACTGGTGGCACCTACTGTCATCGGATTTACCGGACTCGCTCTTCTGGGGCGGCCCGGGGAATTGATCCGTCCTTACCTGATTGCGAGGCGCGAGCGACTGCCCTTTTCTTCGCAGATTGCGGTCTGGGCGGTTGAGCGGATCTTCGACGTGGCGGGATTCACTTTTCTTTTTGTGCTGGCAGCCTTTTTCGCCACGGCGCCGAAGCGGTTGCAGTCGCGCGGGGTCTTTGAAGAAATCGCGGTGGTTCTGATCGTGATCGTGGTGGGTCTTACTTTTGGAGCACTCGCCGTGCATCGCAGCGGCGAAGGCTTGGCCGCATGGGTCGAACGGCGCTTTGCGCATCGCGCCTCCAATATTGGGCACCGCATCGCACTCCGCATCCGCGAGTTTCGCAGCGGTCTGAATACGATTCACGACAAGAAGTCGCTGCTCATGCTGATCGGGGTATCGGTGCTGATGTGGGCGATGATTGCCGTCGCTTACAAGGAAGTCGCGCACGCTTACAACACTCCCAAACTTGAAATTCCGCAAACACAGATTTTTCTGCTGATGGCGTCGAGCATGGTGGGATCGATGGTTCAGCTACCGGGAGTGGGCGGAGGATCGCAGTTCGCCACGATTGAGACGTTGAACCGCATCTTCGGTGTTCCCCCGGAACTGGCCACCAGTTGCGGGATCATGCTGTGGCTGGTGACGTTCATCGCAATCGTACCGGTCGGGTTGCTGCTGGCCCATCGCGAGCGGCTTTCGTTGCGACAGCTCTCCCAGGAAAGCCATGAGGCGGAGCAGTCTAGCGCGGATAGTCCTGCCGCTTGAAGGCTCCACCTCCCAAGAGCTTTTAACAGCAAAGGTCGCAAAGAAAGGCCGCCAAGTTCGCGAAGGTGAACTTTTGTGGCTTTCTTTTATGGGCCAATCTGACTGCAGTTGCTCCTCTTCCTGCGGACCGAATTCGATAACTCGGCTGCGCCGGGGACATCCGAAGCTCCTGCTACAATTTGATGTTCCCGAAGCAATAGTATTTGTTCAACCGAAAGCGCCATGAAGTGTCCCTTTTGCGGGTTCCTGGAAGATAAAGTCGTCGATTCACGCGAGAGCAAGGAAGCCGAATCCATCCGGCGGCGGCGCGAGTGTCTGAAGTGCGGCAAGCGCTTCACGACCTACGAGCGCATTGATGAAATCCCATACATGGTGGTCAAGAAAGACGGCCGCCGCGAGAAGTTTGACCGACAAAAAGTGCTCAATGGCCTGCTGCGCGCGTGCGAAAAGCGCCCAGTACCGATCAGTAAACTCGAACAGATCGTAAACGAAGCCGAGTCATTCGTGATCGAGTCGGCGGAGCGCGAACGCAAGACCAGCGAGGTCGGCGAACTGATCATGAGCCGCTTGCGGCGCTATGACAAAGTGGCGTACGTGCGCTTCGCCTCGGTGTACCTGGACTTCAAGGATGTACAGGAGTTCATGTCGGAATTGAAGGATCTACTGAAAACCAGGGAACCCGAAGTCAAGCCTGCGAAGGCACCCACAAAGTAACAATCTCAATCAGGACGCAGGAACGAAATCTTCATGACGCATCGCATCACTCTCATCCCCGGCGACGGGATTGGCCCTGAGGTCACTAAGGCGACCGTACGCATTCTCGAAGCCACCGGCGTGAAGTTCGAGTGGGAACCCTTCATGGCTGGAGCCGAAGCCTTCGAGCGTTATCGCGAATATATTCCAAAGGAGTTGACTGAATCGATCGAACGCACCCGGGTCGGACTGAAGGGGCCGGTGACCACGCCGGTGGGCGGCGGCTTCACCAGCATCAACGTTACGCTACGCAAACGCTTTGAGCTGTTCGCAAACTTCCGCCCGGTGCAAAACCTTCCACATATTCCTACGCGTTACCCTGATATCGATCTGATCGTCTTCCGTGAAAACACCGAAGGGCTTTATTCGGGGATCGAACACGAGGTTATTCCGGGCGTCGTCGAGAGTCTGAAAATCATCACGGCGAAAGCTTCGACGCGCATTTCGAAATTTGCCTTTGAGTACGCGCGAAAATTCGGCCGAAAGAAAATTCACTGCATTCACAAAGCCAACATCATGAAGATGTCGGACGGCCTGTTCTTGAAATGCTCGCGCGAGGTGGCAAAGGAATATCCCGAGATCACGTACGCCGAGCACATCGTCGACAACACCTGCATGCAGCTGGTGATGAATCCCTACCAGTACGACATCCTGCTGCTCGAGAACCTGTACGGAGACATCGTATCGGACCTGTGCGCTGGGCTGGTGGGTGGACTGGGGCTGGTGCCGGGTGCGAACTTCGGCCACGAGTGTGCCATCTTTGAGGCCGTGCACGGATCCGCTCCTGATATTGCCGGCAAGAACGTCGCCAATCCGACAGCGGTCCTGCGCTCAGCCCTGCTGATGCTGCGCCATATTGGAGAGGACGAGGCCGCCGATCGAGTCCGAAACGCTCTGGAAAGCGTGTATAAGACGCGTGACAAGCTCACCCGCGACGTAGGAGGCAAGAACGGAACATCCGAGTTTGCCGACGCTGTAATCGAGGAGATGCAAAATTCCAGCACGGCCAACGTAAGCGACAAACCTACCCGCGTTAGCTAGACTGAATGCCGCCCTGGCAGGACGCTGTTTATGTCCGAAGCGAAGAGAGACAAACCTATCCGCGTCGTCATCGCCGACGATCACGCCATGGTTCGAGACGGGCTACGGCGATCTCTGGAATATGCAGGGCTGGAGATTGTTGGAGAAGCCGCCGATGGCATGGAAGCCGTTGCCCTGGTGCGCAAACTCGACCCGGACATTCTGCTTCTAGACCTTTCGATGCCGAAGCATGACGGCTTCGAAGCATTGCGCGATCTTCGGGCAGATGGCCATGCTCGCCACACGCGTGTGATCGTTCTGACGGCAGAAGCGTCCACCGACGATGTGGCCAAAGCACTTGATCTTGGCGCGCGGGGGTTGGTATTGAAGGCGCTGGCCACCGAAAAGCTGCTGTTAGCGATTCAGACAGTGATGGCCGGAGGAGCATGGGTGGGCATGGGACCTGTGAAAGATCTGCAGACTTACCTGCGAACTCATCTTCCGGAAAAACCGTCCGGTCGGGCAGACCATTACGGTCTCACGAAACGGGAATTGCAGATCATTTCAGGCGTAACCTCTGGACGGGCGAACAAGGAGATCGCTGAGCGCTTTGGCATTGCCGAGGACACCGTGAAACACCACCTGAGCAATGTCTTCGACAAGACCGGCGTCTCCAGTCGAGTGGAACTGGTTGTGTTCGCGATCAAACATAACCTGCCGATCGACGAGTTGGACTGAGTCGATAGCATCAAGCAACGGTTTTTGCGCGCAACGATTTGTAAAGCAAGGTTTGACGCGCTGGCCTGAAACGAGTTAACATCCGGTCGCTTTCTGGGGAACCTGTGGGGATGTCTCAAACCGAGAGGTGTTTGGGGATAGTTCTGTTCCAGCTCGGCGGACCCGACACGCTGGAAGCCATCCAACCTTTTCTTTATAACCTGTTTTGCGACCCGGACATCATTGACTTCCCTTTCGCCCGCATCGGGCGCCGTCCTCTCGCCAAGCTGATCGCAACCACCCGTGCTAAAAAAGTCGAACACCACTATTCGGTGATCGGGGGCGGCTCGCCCATCCGGCGCTTCACGGAAAGCCAGGCGCGCGCCCTTGAAGCTGCGCTTGAAGCACAGGGAGTCAACGCCCGTTGTTTCGTGGCGATGCGCTATTGGCATCCCTTTACCGCCGAAGCCGTATCCGAGTTGCAGCGAGCGGGGTGCGATGAGGTCGTGCTGCTGCCGCTCTATCCTCACTACTCGAGCACGACGGTTGGCAGCAGTTTGAATGAGTGGAATCGGCACTTCCGCGGGGACATCCCCGTTCATCTTGTGCAGAGCTTCTTTCGGGATGAGCGATATCTCGATGCCTGCATCGAAAAGATTGACGAGGCGTTGGGACGCTTCCCTTCCTCCAGCGGGCCGGAAATTGTGTTCAGCGCGCACAGCTTGCCGCAGTCGATCATCGACAAGGGCGATCCTTACCAGAGAGAGATCCAGCAGACCGTACAACTTCTGATGAATCGCGGTGGCTGGCCGAACCATCACCGCCTCTGTTACCAGAGCAAAGTCGGCGCGAGCAAGTGGCTGCAGCCCTCGTTGCATCGCACGCTTCGCGATCTGGCTGCCGAGAAAGTACGCGACGTTTGCATTGTGCCTGTGTCTTTTGTTTCCGATCACGTCGAGACGCTGGGGGAAATCGACCACGAAGCGCGCGAAGAGGCTGCGGAACTAGGCTTGGGCCAGTTCGAGATGACAGCGGGCCTTAACGACTCGCCCAAATTCATCGAGGCTTTAGTGCATCTTGTCATGAAGGCAGCGATGCGCGACAGTTTCGCTTTACCGACCCGGGACAATGTTGCCGCGTCTTTGATGGCGGCTGATTAGTGGGACCGAGTTAGTCGAAACAGGAGGAACTCATGGCGGGTCCGGAGAACGATCCGGTCAAGCAGAATCCGCAAGCTGGCAAGGAAGCCGCTCCCAGCGCGCCAGCCAACAAGTACGTCGGCACGCCTGCGGTCGGAACATCGAAGGCGGCTGCTGCGGGCGGCATTGCGGCCGTCGGTCCTGACAACTCGGAGGTCGACCAGCGCCGACGGCGTCTCGCATGGATCGGCATCACGGCGTTTCTGGGCGCGTGGTTCCTCGCCTTCTTTCGCTTTTTCCTGCCGCGGACGCTGTTCGAGCCGCGCACCTCGTTCAAGATCGGATATCCGTCGGACTACGCGCTGGGTGTCGATACCAAGTGGCAGCAGAAATACCGCATCTGGGTCGATCGCACGCCGGACCGGTTGTTCGTGATCTACGCGCGCTGCACGCATCTGGGATGCACTCCCGACTGGAAGCCCAGCGAAAACAAATTCAAGTGCCCGTGTCACGGCAGCGGTTACGACAGCGAGGGCATCAACTTCGAGGGGCCGGCGCCGCGTCCGATGGATCGCGCCAAGGTCGATCTGGCTCCGGACGGCCAAATCATTGTGGACGTGTCGAAGCTCTATTCATGGCCGAAGGGGCAGCCCAGTCAGTTCAGCGATCCAGGTTCATTTTTGACGACATAATAAAAGTAGCGCCGGCAACCTGCCGGCAGTTGTGAGGGCGTGCCGCCCTCACACAGGAAACAAAACAGGACTCGTAGCAAGTCAGAGGATCAAATGGCTGAAGAGCAGAACGGAAAAAACGGTGGCAAGGTCGGACTCGTAGACAAGGTCAAAGACCATCTCGCCAGCGACGTGCAGTCGCTCAAGACCGACATGCCCGCAAAGGTCAAGGAGCAGATCGACGGTCTGAAAGATCCGACCAAGACCCAGGTCTACACGTCAATCTTCCGCCACAAACACGATGAAACGCCGCGCAATCGCGCGCTGGGTGTGTTGTCGAACGTGTTCCTGCACCTGCACCCGGCGAAGATCAATCGCGACGCCGTGCGCTACAGCTACACGTGGGGCATGGGCGGAATTACGTTCTACCTCTTTATTGTGCTGACGTTCACGGGCGTGCTGCTGATGTTCTATTACCACCCAACGAAGGTGCAGGCGTTTCGCGACGTGTTGTACCTGGAGCACGACGTTCCCTTCGGAAAGCTTTTGCGCAACATGCACCGCTGGGCCGCGCACTTGATGGTGATCGGCGTCTGGCTGCATATGTTCCGCGTGTTCTTGACGGGTTCCTACAAGAAGCCGCGCGAATTCAACTGGAACATCGGTGTGCTGCTGCTGGTGTTCACGCTGCTGCTTTCGTTCACGGGGTACTTGCTTCCGGATGATCAGCTTGGATTCTGGGCGGTCACGGTCGGCACGAACATGGCACGCGCCACGCCGCTGCTGGGTCACGAAGGCCCGTTCGGTCCGCAATTGCACATGACGCCGTACAACGACGTCCGGTTCGGACTGCTCGGCGGATCGATCGTGGACGCGAATGCATTGTTGCGCTCTTATATCTGGCACTGTATTGGAATTCCAATCGTCGCGTCGGTGCTGATGATTGTGCACTTCTGGCGTGTCCGAAAAGACGGTGGCATTTCAGGTCCGGCGCCGGTGATGTTGGAGGCCGAGGCCGATAAGCCGCGGCGAGGTCCGACTGCTGCGGGTGCTTGACGGCTGATTGAGACTTGGTAGAGAGAGGGCGGGACGCCCTCTCGACTGCCGGCGGGACGCCGGCGCTACGGTGAACTTCAGTTGCGAGAGGGCGACGACGCCCTCTGGACTGCCGGCGAGACGCCGGCGCTACGAGGAGCATGCATGGACTGGCGTCAACTTTGGGAAATCGTCTCTGCCCCCGATAATGTCCCGATCGTCGGCTTGATTCCGCTCCTGGGTTTCTACATCTATCTCGCGTGGAAGCAGGCGCACGCCAACGACCAGCTGATCACGCAGTTGGAAGCCGATCCCGCGATGGCAAAGACGCACCACCGCAAAACGTGGCCGTTCAAGCCAGGATGGCAGAAGGAAGTACACGTCTGGCCGTTTCTGCTGCGCATCGAGTTCCTCGCCGCCATCATCGTCACGATCATCCTGATGATCTGGTCGATCACGCTGAATGCTCCACTGGAAGAACCGGCCAACCCGAACCTGACTATGAATCCGGCGAAAGCGCCCTGGTATTTCCTTGGTCTGCAGGAAATGCTGGTGTATTTCGATCCGTGGATCGCAGGCGTGGTCATGCCGACGCTGATCATCGTCGGGCTGATGGTGATCCCTTATATAGACACGAACCCGATGGGCAGCGGCTACTACACGTGGAAGCAGCGCCGCTTTTCGATTTCGACGTTTCTGTTCGGCTTCGTCATTTTGTGGATCGCGATGATTATCATCGGCACGTTCATTCGCGGCCCTGGATGGCAATGGTTCTGGCCGGGGCAGACGTGGGATCACAATCGATTGATTTACGAAGTGAACCGCGACTTGCCGGACCTGTTTGGCATCGCGTCAAATTGGGGCAAGGGGATCTTCGGAGCCATTGTGGTGGGCGGATATTTCGCCCTCGGCGGCTTCACGGTGTTCTCATTGTTCCGGCGGTATATGCCGAAAGATTTCGCGCGCATGAGCATCCTGCAGTTTTCGATCACGCAGGCGTTTCTGCTGATCATGCTCGCCTTGCCACTCAAGATGATGCTGCGCCTGCTGTGGCACATCAAGTACGTGTGGATAACGCCGTGGTTTAACGTTTAGTCGTGTGTCATTGGTCGTCGGCCAAGCAGGGCGGCAACTTGCGATGGCCAGCACGACTGGCGACTGAGGAATTGATATTCGATTCGCAGTGAATGCTGGGACTACTGATGTCTGCTATTAGCAGGTGACTGGAAGCTGGTTGTCATCGGCAAGAATCGCCGCAGATAAGGCTCTTGCCAACGACCAACGACCGACGACCAACGACGCCTTTGGAGGTTCCGTGCCCGACAAACCAGTCCCCGATAATGATCCGATCGTAACCAAGTCTTACGCGGCGCACTACATGATCGCCGTCGCCTTGCTGACGGCTACCTTGCTGTGGGCACTTTGGGACGAGGCTTTCGGGATGCGCCCGTGGAAGGCGTATCAACACGAATGGAAGCAGCGCTACACGGCGTTTCTGAAGTCGGCGAGCTCGAAGTCCGACGCGTCGCAAAAGGAAGTCGAAGGCAGTTCCGACTACCAGAAGCTCAAGCAGGACCTCGATCAGGCCACCCAGGCGGCTACCCCTCACGTTCGCGATCTGCAGAAACAGATTGGCGATTTGAGCGCAAAGATCCTGGCGGTGCAGAGCGTGTTTACCGACCGCCGTGCTTACGTCAACGCTCTCACATACCAGATCGAAACCAATCCTTCGTCCAAGCAAAGCATTCAGAAAGATCTGGATAAGTACAAGGCCGAGAAGGCCACCGTCGAATATCCAGATGGGAGCAAGCAGCCATACACCTTCGGAGAGCTCGAGGAAACGTACAACAGTCTCAAGGATCAGCGAGCGAAGCTGAATGCTGAGCTTGGAGACACGCTGAAGCCGGTTACACAAGCGAAGGCCGCGCTCGATGAGTACGCCAACGACCACATGGTCGATTTGACGCCGGCACAGATCGCCGGGCTGGAGAAGAAGACCGAAGACCTGGATCCATCGATTCAGCAGATCAACGTCGCCGAGGCAAATATCGTGGACCGGTGCGAATCCTGCCACATGGGCGCGCGCGAACCTGTCAAACTGACGGCCGCTTCGATGAGCCCTCAAGGCGCGAAGTCCCCCGACGACTACGCCAAGGCATTTGTCAGCCATCCGAATCCTGCTTTGCTCCAGGTTCACGATCCTGACAAGTTCGGATGCTCACCCTGCCACCAGGGCAATGGACGCGCCACGACGAGCATCGAGAAGGCTCACGGCAATTACGAGCACTGGCTGTGGCCGCTCTACACCAAGCAAAATTTCGAAGCGGGCTGCCAGACTTGCCACGCGGCCGACATGATGCTGGTCTCAGGCGATGTGGGTTGGACCATCAGCAAAGGTAAAGATCTGTTCCGCCAGCGCGGCTGCATGGGCTGCCACCGGTACGAAGGCTACGACAAGGAGCCCGAGGAACTGCAATCTCTCAACCAGCAGACCAAACAGCTGGAAGGCGAAAAGCGCGACAACACGAAGCAGTCAGCATATTTGATGAAGCAGGCCGACGCGGCCGAGAGCAACGACGAAGCGAATAAGCTGAACGATCAGGCGGTCGGTCTGCGCGTTGCCAACAGCAAGATTGACGGCCGCCTGCAGCAGATCGACTTCCGCGCTCACAGCCTGATGCAGGACTTGAAGAAGGTGGGGCCGAATCTGAAAGACGCCCGCCTCAAGCTCAACAAGAACTGGATTCCAGTGTGGCTGAAGAAGCCGAGCGAATTCCGTCCCGGCACGAAGATGCCAAACTTCCGGCTGACCGACGCACAGATTCAGGCGATCTCGGCCTACATCTGGCAGTCGGGCTTTACGGATTCCCTGCCCCACCAGAAACCCGGCAATGCCGATCACGGCAAGGAACTTTTCGAAACTCGGGGCTGTCTCGCTTGCCACTCCATTGGCGAAGGCGACGATGTGCAGGGCGGCACATTCTCTGCGAACCTCACCCGCGTCGGCGAAAAGGCGAACTACGATTACCTGGTCCGCTGGATTCACAACGCGCGTGAACGTACGCGCCCTTACTGCCCGTACGAGAAGAAAGACATCGGGCCCGAAGACTATGCCAAGAAGAACCTTCCCTACGTGTTTGATCTGGCGCACAGCAAGTGCCCCAACGACGGACATGAACTGCAAGTCCAGAACATGACGGTGATGCCGAGCCTGCGCCTCAGCGTGGAGGACGCGCAGGACATCGCCACCTACCTGCTGACCCAGAAGAAGCAGGAACCATCTGCCTACGCTGATGCTTCCTTCATGGACGATCCCAAGCTGAAGGATGAAGGCAAGAAGTGGATTCGTCACTACGGGTGCGCCGGTTGCCACGAGATCTCCGGCATGGAAGACGAAGGCCGCATCGGTACCGAACTAACGTTCGAAGGCAGCAAGCCGATCGAGCGTCTCGACTTCGCGCTGTTTACCGAAGGGGCGGAACGGGGCAAAGAGCCCATCACGAATCAGGAAGACCTTGCCCGCTTGCCGGAAGGTCCGGCAAAGGCTCCGTGGTACGACCACAAAGGATTCTTCGAGCACAAGCTCGCCGAACCCGAGATCTACGACAAGGGCATGGTTAAGTCGGAGACCGAAGCGCTTCGTATGCCGAACGTGCACCTCGCCAAAGATCAGGTGCAGGCGCTCACCACCTTCCTGCTTGGCAGCCAGGAAAGCAGCCTGCCCGCCAATTACCAGTACCGGCCGCAGGACACGCGGCGCGATATCCAGGAAGGCTGGTGGATCGTTACCAAGTACAACTGCGTGGGCTGCCACCAATTCTTCCCCGGCCAGGATTCGAGCCTGATGAAGATGAAGAAGTATCAGGATGCCGACTGGAAAGAGCAGCTTCCGCCCAAGCTTTATACCGAAGGTGCGCGCGTCAATCCGGAATGGTTGCGCCGCTTCCTGGCGAACCCATCTTTAAGTGATACCGATACCAACCGAAACGGTGTTCGCAACTATCTCAAGGTTCGCATGCCGACCTTTTCGCTTTCGGACGAGGAACAGCGCAAACTGGTGCGCTTCTTCCAGGCGCTGTCACAACAGCCCTTGCCGTACATTCCCCAGACCGTGCCGACCCTCACGTCGAAAGAGACGGACATGGCGCGCAGCCTGTTCTCAAGCACAGCTGCGCCTTGCTTGAAGTGCCATGCGACTGGCGACGCGCAACACGATTCGCACGCTACCGCACCAAACTTCCTGCTCGCAAAGGAGCGTTTGAAGCCCGATTGGGTGGAGCGCTGGATCACCGATCCGCAAGCCATCAGCCCGGGAACCTCCATGCCATCGGGACTATTCAATCACGTGAACGGACAGTGGGTATTCGCTGGACCAACGCCACCGTCGTTCCAGGGCTACACGCAGGACCACACCAAGCTGCTGGTGGATTACATCTTCCAGTTGACTCCCGAAGAGCAACGTAAAGTAGCTGCGTCGATGGGTCGGTCCACCGCTTCCAACTCAGTGCCCTCGAGCAAAAAGCTTTCGGTCGGGGCCGCGCGCCACTCAGTACCGCGTTCGGGCGCAGCCGCCGGAGGATCGCGCTAAAATAGAGAGTTTTCGCACGACGATCTAAAACTACAAGAAAGGTACACATCATGAAGAACTCCCGGTTAGCAATCCTTCCCCTGCTAGCCCTTGTCGGTCTCTTGTTGCTGGCAGCCTGTAACAAGAAAGAGAACACCGAGCAATCGACCTCGGCTCCTGCTTCCGCACCCGCTGCCCCAGCAGCAACGCCCATCGATCCGGCCACTGTGGGATCAGTCAGCGGCGCCGTGAAGCTTGACGGCGCAGCCCCGAAGCCGTCGAAGATCGACATGTCGCAGGATCCAGCCTGCAAAGGCGCGAACGAAGCCGAGACCGTCGTCTCGGATAAAGGCAATCTCGCCAACGTCTTCGTATACGTGAAAGACGGACTTGGCTCGCGGACCTTCGATGTCCCGAAAGATCCCGTCGTGCTTGACCAGAGCGGTTGCCGCTACCATCCTCACGTGCTGGGCGTGATGGCGGGCCAGACCGTACAGATCAAGAACGACGATCCCACTACGCACAATATCCATCCCACACCGAAAGACAACCGCGAGTGGAACGAGTCGCAGCCTCCACAGGCCGCGCCCATCGAGAAGAACTTCGCCCGCGAAGAAATCATGCTGCCGGTGAAGTGCAACCAGCACCCGTGGATGAAGATGTACGTCAACGTCGTGAAAAGTCCCTTCTATGCCGTCACAGACAAGGAGGGAAAGTACGAGATCAAGGGCTTGCCGCCGGGCGATTACACCCTCGCTTTCGTGCACGAGAAACTCGGCGAACAGACCCAGAAAGTGACGGTCGGCCCGAAGGAATCCAAAACAGCCGACCAGACCTTCAAAGCCGGCGGTATGTAAACGTTTCGTCTGCTAGAATGCTCCGTTCCTGAGAGTCCGCCGGTCATCGCGTCCGGCGGCTCTCGGAATCGAGTACGTGGGGTGCTCGCGCCGAGTCCCACCAGGTTCACCGGACCAAGGAGTTCTGCCCTGAAGGCGATCGCCACTCAGTACCACCGTGCCCATCACGCGTTTGCCGTCTTCACCGCGTGCTTCACTTTTCTCGTCATCATGGCGGGGGCATCGGTCACCAGCAACGACGCAGGATTGTCCGTTCCCGATTGGCCGACGTCGTTTGGGTATCTGGTAAAAGTTCCGCATTTTGTTGGCGGCGTCCGCTTTGAATGGAGCCATCGCATGGTAGCCGGATCGCTTGTCGTTCTGACTTTGGCGATTGCAGCGTGGACCTTGCTGGTCGAGAAGCGGTCGTGGTTGCGAAAGCTGGCGCTCGCTGCCGTGGGCACGGTTATCGCGCAGGCCGTGCTGGGTGGAATGACGGTTCTGATGCTGCAGCCTCCGGCAGTTTCAACCGCACACGCGCTGGTGGCGCAGACTTTTTTCTGTATCGCCGTCTTGATTGCGGTGTTCACCGGGCGCAGATGGGTGGAGGAAGTTCCGCGGGTAGAGTTCGACACACGTCGTCCCAGTCTCTTCACGCTCACGATGTTGTCGGTGGTCGTTCTTTACGTGCAGCTGATTCTCGGAGGCATGTTCCGGCACCACGGCATGAGTTGGTGGCCGCATGTGGCACATGCTGCGGTGGTCGCGTTCGTGCTGACCTGGACGGCAGTGCGAGCGCTCTCTGTGTACTCGAATATCGAAGCCGTCCGTAGACCGGCGATCCTGATGTTGTCGCTCCTGATCGCGCAACTCTGCCTTGGCTTCTCGGCGTTTCTGACGCGCGTGGCCTGGGGCCGCGATGCCGTCCAGCCTGAGCTTCCCATGGTGATCTCGACGGTCGCACACGTGGCTGTGGGAGCACTTCTTCTGGCAACCACCGTCGTGCTGGCAATCCAAGTCTGGCGGCACGTACCCGTTGCCTTTGCCGAGAGAGTTCCGGGCGCTGAACGGACGCCCCAAGCCGCATGAGCGCCGCCAGCCAACCCTGGAACGTTCCTTCTCGCGCCGTTGCGATGATGGCGCGTGACTATGCGGAACTGACCAAGATGCGGGTCACGACGCTGGTCGTGCTGACCGCGTGGTGCGGCTACTACTTCGGCTGCTTGAAGGCGGGCATTCCTTCCCTTTCATGGGGACTGTTTCACGCGCTTCTGGGCATTGGGCTCGTCTCAGGCGGCACCGCGGCTTTGAATGAAGTCATGGAGCACGACATCGACGGCCGCATGCGTCGCACCGCGCAGCGACCGCTGCCCACGGGACGCATGAGCGTTTTGCACGCCACGATCGTCGGCATGGCGATGACGGTCGGCGGCGCCCTCTACCTTGACGTCACGCTGAATACGCTGACCGGCACGCTCGCCCTGGTGACGGCCTTCGTATACCTGGCTGCCTACACTCCGCTGAAGAAAGTGCATCCGGTATGCACGTTCGTGGGCGCGTTTCCGGGAGCGATGCCTGGAGTGCTCGGCTGGACCGCTGTTCGCGGCCGGATGGAATGGGAAGCGGTCGCCCTGTTCGCGATCGTGTTCTTCTGGCAGTTCCCGCACTTCTTCTCGATCGCGTGGCTCTATCGCGATGATTACGCTGCGGGGCAAATCCGGATGCTGCCGGTCGTTCAGCCGGATGGCAAGTCCACCGCGCGGCGGATCCTGGTCTACTCCCTGCTGTTAATCCCCGTCAGTCTGACTCCAACTTTCCTGGGAATGTCGGGCCGCGCGTACCTGATCGGTGCTTTGCTCCTGGACGCAGCGTTGCTCTATGTGGGCTGCCGCCTGATTACGCTCCGCGCTCCCCTCAGCGCGCCTGAATCGAAACAGCGCGCCCGGCAGTTACTGCAGGCCACCGTCCTATACCTCCCCCTGCTATTCGTTCTTATGATGTTAAGCAGGATCTCGTCGTAGAATAGCTTGTGGCTTCCAATACCCCTGCATACGCGGAAGTAGGCGCTGAAGCGGAAACCATCGCCACTGCCGTCATCTCGGTGCAGAACATCGTGCACCGCTACGAGAGCCGTACAGCGCTCGACGACGTTTCATTTGACGTCCGCCCAGCCGAACTCTTCGGCTTGCTTGGGCCCAACGGCAGCGGCAAGACGACGCTCTTCCGGATTCTCTCGACGTTGATGCTGCCAACCGCGGGTCGCGCCGTGATCATGGGCTTCGATGCCGCCAAGGATCCCGCCGCGGTTCGGCGACAGATCGGCGTTGTGTTCCAAGCCCAGAGCGTTGACGAGAAACTGACCGCCTACGAGAACCTGTGGCATCAGGGACATCTGTACGGGCTGCATGGGCCCACGCTCACCACGCGAATTCGCGAGATTCTTGGCCGTGTGGGACTGGCCGATCGCGAGAAGGAACTCGTGGAGACGTTCTCCGGCGGAATGGCGCGACGGGTGGAACTCGGCAAGGGCCTATTACATCATCCTTCGGTTCTGCTGCTCGACGAGCCCACGACCGGACTCGATCCGGGCGCGCGCCGCGATCTCTGGCAATATCTGCAGATTCTGCGCGATGAGGAGCGCGTCTCGGTCATCGTGACGACGCACCTGATGGAGGAAGCTGAACGCTGCGATCGTCTCGCGATTTTGAACGAGGGCAAACTGGTGGCGCTAGGCACGCCGACGGAACTGAAGCACGAGATCGGCGGCGACGTTGTTTTGCTCGATGTTACCGGAGACGCCGAAGCTCTGGCGCAACGCATCAGCACACGCTTCAGCGTGGATGCTACGGTGCTAGGGAGCCAGTCGCGGGCTCACCAGGTGCGCATCGAGATGGAGAACGGCCATCGCTTCATTACCGGATTGGTCGAGGCGTTTCCCGGAGAGATTCAGGCGGTGAGCGTCAGCAAGCCGACGTTGGAAGATGTATTTATCCACCGCACCGGTCACCGTTTCTGGACCGAGACGGACGAAGCACCGAAGGAATGACGAAGCACTCAAGAAATCGCGATGGAGCGACGGGCCGCATGGTTCATAAGATGAAATGACGGTTTGTATCAGGTTGCGCCTTCAGGCGCGACGCCAGAGTAGATGAAATAGGGCGGCTTCAGCCGCCGGAACTTTCGCGATAGGGAGGAAGCGTGCAACCCATGATGCTGGCAGTATCCGCGGTACTTGGCATTCTCCCCTTGTTGGGAATTGTTTGGACGATCAAGAACGGCACCATCATGACGGTCGACGGCCTGTTCATGAGCCTGATCCTGTTGAGCCTGTCGGGATTGTTCTTTCTGAACGCATTCTGGGAATGCCGCGACTGCGGCCTGATCCCGGGCAAACAGAAAACTCCGGCGAAGAAATGAGATAACGTTGGCCACGCAAACGGCAACTCTTCCCGCACGCAGCATCCCCGCATCCGCGGGTATGGCACTTCCCGCATTCACGCTCTGGTGGCGCGAACTGGTGCGCTTTTATCGCCAACGCAGCCGCGTGGTCGGCGTGATCGCGTCACCGCTCGTCTTCTGGGTCGTGCTCGGCTCGGGATTCGGAACTTCGTTCCGCTCCGGCAGCGCCTCGGGGCAGAACTATCTCGACTACGCGTATCCCGGCACGCTGATCATGATCGTGCTCTTCACCGCCATCTTCACAATGATGTCGGTGATTGAAGACCGCAAGGAAGGATTCCTGCTATCGGTGCTGGTTGCGCCGGTTCCGCGTTCAGCGATTGTGCTAGGCAAGGTGCTGGGAGGAACAACGCTGGCGGCATTGCAGGGCTTGATCTTCCTTCTGCTGGCGCCCCTAGCCGGTGTGCACGTCGGGCTGGCAGCGTTGCCGTTGATCGTGCTAACTGTCTTCCTGGTGTCGTTCGCGTTGACGGCTCTGGGCTTCGCCATTGCCTGGCCGATGGACTCGACCTCCGCCTTCCACGCCATCATCAATTTATTCCTGATCCCGCTGTGGCTGCTATCGGGAGCGTTGTTCCCGCTTTCGGGAGCTTCGGGCTGGCTGAAGATCATCATGCGGATCAATCCGCTCACGTACGGCGTCGAAGCGCTGCGCGCCTTGCTTTATCCTGACGTGCCTACAGATACGTCGTTGGCAGCTTCGATGGCGACGCTGGTGTTGTTCTCGCTGTTCATGTTTGGGCTGGCGTTTGTGGTGGCCAATCGCCGGAGCACGAAGCCAGCGGCGTGAGACTATTTTCTAATCCATCTTCCAAGACCGATCTTGCGGTGATCCGAACTGCGGAACGTTCTTGGTAAACCGTGATCTTGGAGATCGCTATCGAAGACCCAGCCATTCCCCCCACGCCCGACCGTGTCGCGGCGAGGGCTATCGTACTTTCTGCAGTGTCCTGTCGCGCATTTATCGAAAAAGATTCTGGTAAGCCGGGAGCCGAGCGACTCCGCCAAGACGTGCTTTCATGGCTGGATCGTATCGGCATCTCGCACGAATTGGAACAAAAGGAAACGGACTTTCTCTCAACCCCTCTTGGACAACTCGATAAAACGAGCATGCGCGAGAAGCAGTGGTATTGCGAAGGAATGGTTGTGCTCGGATGGGTGCTTGGTTGCACTGAACTTCCTCAGTTTTATTTGGAATGCGACCCAACCTCGGTAGCTCACGCGCTCGGCTTTCTAGAGGAGCGCTCCGCTACTGTCCTCAACGAGCCGCGATTGCGTATGTCTGGCGAGATTACAGAGTTTGAAGAGACGTATCTGACTCTGCACTGGAGGCTGAGACAGTTCACGATTGATTCTCTGGCAATGGATTTTTCCGCCTATGGGTCATCCTGCAATTGGGGACCGCTGCGACTCGATAAAATTGAATTGCTTGACGGTGATCTCTCAGTCGGAGGGACTCGCATCGACTGCCTTGGACAAGCACAGTTCAGACAAGCCCTCAGTGTCGTGCAAGAACGGCACCGAGCCTTTAACTGGCTTATCGGCTGGGACTCAGTCTATTCCGAAGTTACAACGGATACTTAGCGATTATGGTGGTTGAAGTATCAGTTTTCTGAACGTATGCCCGTTCCCTCTGAATATGCCATCTTTCCCGTCATCAATGCCAGCCTGAACGGCACCAGCACAGTTCTGCTGCTGGTCGGCCGATGGTTTGTCAGCCAGCAGCGCATCGTCGCGCATCGCTTGACCATGATCTTGGCCGTGATCACGTCGACGCTGTTTCTGATTTCTTACCTCTACTACCACGCGCACGTCGGCTCGGTGCGCTTTCAGGGTACGGGATGGTCTCGGCCCGTTTACTTTACGATTCTGATATCGCATGTCTTGCTGGCTGCCGCGATCGTGCCACTGGTGATTATCACGCTGACCCGAGCCCTGCGCGAGCGCTTCGACCGCCACCGTGCAATCGCCCGATGGACGTTTCCGCTGTGGCTGTACGTGTCCATCACCGGAGTCCTCGTATATTTCATGCTCTATCACTGGTTCGCGGTCTGATACCGAGCTCTGGTGCCAATCCCGCAGTTCTTAGCGCCCTTTGCGGCGGCTCTTTGCGCTCTTTGCGGTTAAAAGCTCTTGACCGCAAAGTTCGCAAAGGTAGCGCGAAGGACGCTAAGAAAACCCAAGCGACTGTTTGCACACGTTAAAATACTTTCAATGGCCACCGTTCGACTCAGAATCGATGTCTCCGGGACAATCAGCAACGAAGCCTGGACGAACCTCCAACAATTTGATCCTATTCAGAAAGCCGCCTTCGGGCCCGAGTTTGGCTCTAGCGGTCCGTGCAAGCATCCGCCGGACGCGCCGCATCCGAAGGGCGAATGGATTGGTGCCGAGATCACTCTGCAGACGCCTTTGCTTGCCCAGTACGCCGTCTCCCACTACCTGGAACAGGATCGCGTGCTCGACGCTGACGTGGTCGACTGAGGTATAGTTCTGCCGTGCGTTTTTGATAGCGAACTTGGCTAACGCTCAGAAATCAACTTCCGAAAAGGAAGCAACCGGCCCACCATCCCAATCGATTATGACCTCTGCTTCTCCGATTCAAACCGACGACCCCACGCAGACACCGGCCAAGCGTCGCATGTCGACGCGCCACCGCATTCTGTTCTTCATAACGGCTTGGTTCATTGCGTTCATGCCCGTCATGTTCTGGTGGAATACGTGGTTCGGCCGCACTCTATCGGACAAACAAGTCGTCGAGTACCTGCGCGACGACAAGCATCCGCGCCACATACAGCACGCACTGGTGCAAATGGGCGAGCGGATGTCGCGACGCGATGCGACCGTGGCGCAGTGGTACCCGGAGTTAGTGCGGCTGGCCGCTCACCCAGTGGATGAGGTTCGGAACACGGACGCGTGGGTACTAGGGCAAGACACCGCGGGACAGGGCTTTCACGAAGCCTTGCTCACCATGCTGAAAGATCCATCGCCCCTGGTGCGCGGCAACGCTGCACTTTCACTGGTGCGCTACGGGGACGACGCCGGCCGTCAACAGATCGTCGCACTGCTGCAATCGGTGACCATCACCGCCCCGATTGGCGGTCGAGTCGTCGATGCCGACAAGGCAGGCACTGTAATCCACCAGGGTGGCCTGATTGCAAAACTTCAGGGTGATCAGGGAACGGTCGACGTGCGGTCTCCGATTGGCGGGCGCATTCGCACCCTGTTTGCGCAGACGGGCGCGTCGGTGAGGGCGGGAACCGAGCTGGCAAGCGTGGATCCGGCGATCGATCAGGTCTGGGAAGGGTTGCGGGCGTTGTACCTGGTGGGGCAAACTGACGACCTGGCAGCCGTCACTCCATTTGAACGCGAACTTCCCGAGATTCCGGATCACATTCGCCAGCAAGCGGCGTTAACGGACAAAGCCATTCGCGATCGAGCAAGCAGCGTAGCGAGATAGGAATCGTCCGAACTGCAAGTCTATGATCGCCCTCTTTTGCGGCCTTCGCATTCCGTGAGCGTCCTTTGCGGTAAAGCTTCCTGGCGTTCTGCCCCCCCACACGGAACTCAAATTCTTAAACCGCAAAGATCGCAAAGTAGGGGCGAAGTTCGCAAAGAACCAGCATCCAAATTTCTCCTGCAAAACAAAACGCGCGCCGAAGCGCGCGTCAAAGCTGAAGACTAGCGAGTGATGACTGACGACTAGATACTCATCACGCCCACTTCCTTCTCCACTTCGGCCGTGTCGACCATCACGATCGCATCCCACGGGCAGCCGTCCAGGAAGCAGCCATCCGGCCCTTTGCTGATGCACTTCTTGCAGCCAATACAGAGAATCGGATCGATCTGAATTCGCCCGAACGGCGGATGGTCTTCATCGGGCACCCAGAACATACAGTCGGCAACGGGGCAATACTCGACGCACGCCGGCGAGCCTGCACAACCCGTGCAGCACTCCGTAATCACGGCGAGTTCTTTGGGTTTCTTTTTGCGGGGAGTGGTCAGCCCAGTGGATTTGGGCTCAAATTTCAACTCATCTGGAACCATTCCAGCAGCTTTATTTCCCGTGGTTTCGGCAGGCATAGGGTGCTCGAATTATACCTCGAAATCGGCGCTCGCCCTTCGTCTCGAATTGTATGCGAGGAATGCCGGACTCAAGCTAACAGCCCCGAAATACTCGTGCCCTCGACTGTAGCGCCGGCCGTCCCGGCGGCAGTCGTGGCGGCGTCTCGCCGCCACCGGCGAGGGCGAGAGACACCCTTGCGACTGCCGGCAACATGACGGCGCTACCCCTTCATCCGTCACACTCTCCATGTCCAGATACCACAATTTCCACCTATCCCTTTCTGCTATAGTGACCCTCCGAAGGAGTACGCACTCATGCCAAAGAGCGTTAACAAGGTCATTCTTCTCGGCAATCTTGGCAAGGATCCCGAAGTGAAGTACACGCCGCAGGGCACGGCGGTTGCGAAGATCACCGTGGCCACTAACGAACGCTTCAAAGACAAGAGCGGCACGTGGCAGGACCGTACCGAGTGGCACAACGTGGTGCTCTGGCAGCGCCTTGCAGAAATTGCAGGCGAGTATCTGAAGAAGGGCGGCAAGGTCTACATCGAAGGCCGCCTGCAGACCCGCTCCTGGGACGACAAGCAGACCAATCAGAAGAAGTACATGACGGAAATCGTAGCCAACGATCTGGTTTTGCTCAGCGGACGCGGCGACGCGGGTGGCGGAGGAGAGTCCTCCAGTGGGGGCTCACGTGGTGCGGCCAACCATTTCGACCAGAGCACACCCGAACCCGAGCCCGCCGGGGCATCGCCGATTACGGACGAAGACATCCCTTTCTAGTAAGCGACATTGCCGGGCGGTCCTCGTCAACTGCCGGAGATCGCCCGGGCAGGAGCCTTCGACATGTCGACCCTGGCCAGCAAGACTTGTGTTCCCTGCAAGGGCGACATGCCTGCGTTGAAAGGCAGCCAGCTTCACGATCTCTCTCACCAGCTCCCCAACTGGCAGGTTGTTGACGAGCATCACCTCACGCGCGCCTTCAAGTTTCCCGACTTTCAGAAAGCTCTCGACTTCGTGAATCGCGTGGGCGCGATCGCCGAGGAGCAGGGACACCATCCCGACATGCTGCTCACGTGGGGTAAAGCCGAGATCACTATCTGGACTCATAAGGTGAATGGACTTACGGAGAGCGATTTCATTCTGGCCGCCAAGATCGATCAGCTTATCTGAGTTCACGTCGGCAGCCCTGTTCGAATTTAATCCGACCAGCAATCTGCATCGTCGAAGACTCATTCGTTGCTGTCGCCCTTTCGGGCTGGGTATCCATCTTCCGCTACCCAGCGCTTCGCGCTGGGCTAATGAATGTCGCCGCCTTCGGCGACTTCAAAGTCCCTTACCCGGCAAACTACGAATATCCCTTATCATCGACTGCCCATCGCGTTGCGCGGTGTCGAACGCTATGGGGCACATCGCGCCTGTGAGGAGGTTGGATGGTGGCACACGTGGACTTGTGGTTGGCTTTGGGCGTGTCGCTCTCGACGGCGGCAACCGATGCTGTTTACGTGATGTTCAATGCGGCCGTCTCGGCCCGGCGCCGCGTGCCTGCGGCAACCTGGAGCAGCGTGTGGTATCTCCTGTCAGCGTTCGCCGTCATCAGCTACACCAAGAACTGGGTCTACGTCGTCTTTGCCGCGCTGGGATCATGGATTGGCGCGTATCTCTCGGTGACCCTTCTGCGGAACTCGGGCGAGCGTCGGTTGAATCAGTGAGAGCGCGGACTACTCTGAAACGGCCGGCGAGCGTGCCGGTTCCGGCCTCCAGATGGCCCACGCCCACAGCGCCGCCGGAATCAGCATGACAATTCCCGTCGCCGTGACCAGCGTCTTAGCTGACATTCCGATATCGAGGAGCCATCCGCAGATCCACGCGCCCATAGCAATGGTCAGCATGCAGAGTCCAAGGTCGGCGGAAAATACCCGTCCGCGAAAGCGGTCGTCAGTGTTCAACTGCAACAGCGTCGTCGAGAAAACCCAGACGGTGGCGCCGCCGCAGTGGGCTACTGCGGCCCACAGGCATGCTACCCACAGATCCCCGGCTTTGCCGATCAGCGTATATCCCAGCGCAATCACCAAATACCCGTAGAAAATTCCCAGACGCAAGCGCCGATCCTGGCGGCCTGCCCAAGGTGCGCTGAAGAGCGGTCCGATGAGCGAACCCAGTCCGCGCGCACCGAGCAGAAAGCTCATGCCCAGCATCGCGCCGCGTTGCGTATCCATGTTGTGCCAGCGCACCGGAAAATATTTCTGCCCCATCACCGTGAACAGCACCCAGCTTGGACCAATAACCAGGTTGCCGGCCTTCGCGAAGACGGTGGCAACCAATCCCCGTTGTCCGCGGATGTAACGCACTCCCTCGAGAATCGGCGAGTAGTCGAACAACTCGCGGATCCGCAAAGGGCCTGCCGCCTCGGCATGCGGTTCGGCAAAGTTCATTCCCGTGAGCAGCAACGCGGATACGAGAAACGAAAGCGCGTTTAGAACAAACACTGCGTCGCGGCCCAGCAATGCGGCGACGATGCCGCCGAGCGTGGCGCCCAGCACCAGATTCATCGACCAGGTGGTCGAGCCGAGCGTGTTAGCGATGATGACGTCCTCTCGTGGTGTGATGTTGGGAATCACCGAACTGCGCGCTGGCTCGAAGAAGGCCGCCATCGTCGTTTCGAGCAGCAGGAGCGGGTACACCAGCCAGACCATTGCCTTCGAGCGCACCAGCAGCATGGAGAGAACAATGACCGCGCGCAACAGATCGGCCGTGATCATCACTCGCTTGCGTCGAATCCGGTCATTGACAACACCAGCGGTCGGCCCGATGAAAGTCTGCGGCAGAACTTGCAGCACGAGCGCCAGCGCTACCGAGCTGGCATGCCCGGTCAGTTGCAACAGGAGGCTGTAAATCGCAAGGGTATAAAACCAATCCCCGATTTCACTGACGATCTGGGCCAGCCACAGCCGGCGGAAATTGCAGTTTTCCCGCACCAGGCGCACGTAGGACGCCAGTGAGATCGAATTCACTTCGTGCTCGGGTTCGGGTTCCATGATTCTGAGCGGTTCTTCAAGATAACCGATCTGCCGGTGGCGCGTATGGCATGCCGCCAAGACACACTCCTCAAGCCACTGCACCGTTCACCGTCGGCTCGAGGGCTACGGAAAAGATAAGAAATGTCCAGTTCCTGGACTGAGGAAAAAAAGAATTGGGCACTGTGCAAGAGATTGCACCCCGCTGCGGGTTGACAAGAATTGTCAATTCGCAGGAGCGCCCGGCAAAGGCTCCAGGATTCAGGCGTTTAGCAGGTTAGATGCTCGAGCTGCCTCTACGCTCTCAGCATTGAATGTTTGGACGGCGGCTTGCACTATCCACAAGCGAACACGGACGAACCAAATGCTCTCAAAAGCCCTCAAGGTTTTCATGCTGATTTCCGCGACGGTGTTACTGGCTTCCGCATTTCTTCCCGTTCGCAGACCGAACGCTCCGCGCTCGCTCATGCTGCTGGGTAGCGGGCTGGTGATGCTGGCAGGGGTGACCCGCCGCCACTACGCCGACGAAAAATAAATCTCTCGCGACTTTACCCTCGTCTCAAAACTCGTAGGCCCGGAGGCAAGTCCTCCGGGCTTTTTTTATGATGGACCGCTGCTCGCCGCACGTTGAATGAATGACAGGAAAGCCCTCCGATTCAATGGAGGCGGTCGAGCGTAATCAGAGCCGGCCTCCTATAATCTCCACATGATGGATGAACTGGAGTTTCGCAAGCGTTCCGACGAAGCCTTTGCTGCCTTAAAGAAATCTTTGTTTGCGGCGGAAGACGATGCCGCCCTTGAGGTCGAAGACCAGTCGGGCGCTTTGCACATCAGCTTCGAAGACGGCGCCCGGTTCGTGGTTTCTCCGAACGCGCCGGTACGGCAAATATGGATTTCCGCTCTGACGACCAGCTTCAAGCTTGACTGGTCGGATACGGAGCAGGACTTCGTGCTCGCGAAGACTGGCGAGAGATTGAAACCGCTGGTTGGACGATTGGTGTCACAGCAACTTGGCGAGGCGGTCGAACTCAAATAACGACACAGTCACAGGCACATTTCGCCGACCAGTATACCTCAGCGATTCACTCCGATCAGGGTGCGCAAGCCCCACAGTGCTACGGCACCCATCGCAAACAGGAAGACCCCTCCGATTAGTCGATCCGTTGCCGTGCTTTTGCTCCAGCCCTGGAGCACCGCTATGAGTCAAACCACGAACAACAGGATTGCGATTGTTGCCAGGCCCTTCAGCCACATGCCGTCGCCTCCGCGCTCCTGGCGAGTTTGTCACTTGGCAGGTTGTTGTCGGTAGTGCGCGAATCACGTGGATGAGTGATAGCGGTGATCGCGGAGCACAGAGCGCATTGCATAGGTCCTTCGCTGCGCTCAGGATGACAGATTCAGGTTAAAGTCCGCAGTTGTATACAGGCTGAGCTACATCTCCGCCACGTTGCGGCCGGGTTCCAGCTTCTGGCGCAGGTGGGCAGCAATCTGCTTCCCGTGAAATCGTCCGTTCTCGATGAAGATTTCGCTGGTGCGAGAGCCCGCCACGATGACGCCAGCCACGTAGACGCCGGGAACATTGCTTTCCAGGCTTTCCGGATCGCACACCGGGCGGTGCTGCAGGTCGGAAAGTTCCAAGCCCAGGCTGCTAAGAAAATCGTAATCGGGATGGTAGCCGATCAGGGCAAACACAAAATCGTTGAGTAGGCGGGTCGGACCATTCGGCGTATTGAGCACGGCGTAGTCGGAACCGATTTGCTGCACGGAACTCTTGAAGAACGCATTGATCTCGCCATTCTTGATGCGATTCTCGAGATCGGGCCGCACCCAATACTTCACGCTGGGAGAGACTTGGTCTCCACGGTACACGAGGGTTACGCGCGCGCCGTGTCTCCATAGGTCGAGAGCCGCTTCGGCAGCCGAATTCTTGCCTCCGATCACAAGCACGTCGCTGTCGTAATACGGGTAAGGCTCTTTGTAGTAGTGGTGGACTTTTTCGAGATCTTCGCCGGGAATAGCGAGCTCGTTTGGGAGATCGTAATAGCCAGTGGAGACGATGACCTTTTTCGTGCGATAGTCGTGGATCTTGCCGGAACGGTCGGTGGCGGTGACGCGGAAATCACCGTCTTTCCCGGTTACAGTCTTCACCCACTGGTACTGGCAGATGTGCAGCTTGAAGTGCTCCGCAACCCGCCGGTAGTACTCGAGCGCCTCCTGCCGGGTCGGTTTCTGACCGGCACAGGCGAATGGGATGTCGCCGATCTCGAGCAACTCGGGAGTGGTGAAGAAGGTCATGTTGGTCGGATAGTTAAAGACCGAATTCACCAGGCAGCCCTTTTCGAGGACCAAGGCCTTAAGGCCAATCTTCTGCGCCTCGATGGCGCAAGCCAAGCCCGTTGGCCCGGCGCCGATCACGAGCACGTCGGTCCAGCTGTCGGGCCGGGAATGAGCCTGCTTGCGGGGTAAAGTGACGGGGATATAGTCCGTGGTGGCCAAGGTGTACGTCCTTGCGCCCGGCCTGGTACGTGGCCGCGACGCCTCTCTACAATTCGCGATTCTAGCACGCGTTCTTGCGGAGCCTTTCTGCCGCGTCACAAGCGCATGTGTTGCAGCACACAAATGCCAGGTACATCCGCGTTATACTTTCGAGTTACACCATCCTTGCGTTTTGATCAGGAAAATCGCCATGGCGACCACCACTGAGCCTGTCACCCGCACGCGGATCGAATCCGACAGCATGGGCAAAATCGAAGTCCCAGCGAACGTCTACTGGGGCGCCCAGACCCAGCGCTCGCTGCTGCACTTCAACATCGGCCGCGACACCATGCCGCCCGAGTTGATTCGCGCGTTCGGCATTTTAAAGAAGGCATGCGCGCTGGTGAATCAGGATCTCGGGAAGCTCCCGCCCGATAAAGCCAAGCTCATCGTGCAGGCCGCCGACGAAGTCATCTCCGGCAAGCTCAACGACCAGTTCCCTTTGCGTATCTGGCAGACGGGCAGCGGTACGCAGACCAACATGAACGTCAACGAAGTCATCTCCAACCGCGCCATCGAAATCGCGGGCGGCGAAATGGGGTCGAAGACGCCGATCCACCCCAACGATGACGTCAACATGTCGCAGTCGTCGAACGACACGTTTCCGGCGGCCATGCACATCGCCGCAGCGGACCGCGTGCAGCGGGCGCTGATTCCGGCGATCAAGACGGTGCACGACGCGATTGCCGCAAAGTCTAAAGAGTTCGAGTCGATCGTGAAGATCGGCCGCACGCACCTTCAAGATGCCGTACCGATGACGGTAGGTCAGGAGTTCAGCGGGTGGGCCAGCTTGCTCGAACGCGACATCAAACGTCTGGAACAGGTGCTCCTTGGGTTGTTTGATCTGGCAATCGGCGGCACAGCAGTAGGAACGGGGTTGAACGCGCACCCCGAATTCGCCGAACGCGCGGCGAAGAAAATCGCTGAGTTGACTGGCCTGCCTTTCAAATCGCATCCAAACAAGTTCGCGGCCTTATCAGCGCACGACGAGATTGTCTTTGCACAGGGTGCTCTGGAGACTTTAGCGGCCTCGCTGATGAAGATCTCCAACGACATCCGCTGGCTTGCATCGGGGCCGCGCTCAGGGTTGGGCGAACTGATCATTCCGGAGAACGAGCCCGGCTCGTCCATCATGCCCGGCAAGGTGAATCCGACGCAGTGTGAGGCCATGACGATGGTGTGCGTGCAGGTGCACGGGGCGACGGCGGCGGTCGGATTTGGCGGATCGCAGGGAAACTTCGAGCTCAATGTCTACAAGCCGGTGATCATTTACAACTTCCTGCACTCGGTGACGCTGCTCACGGATGCGTGCCATGGGTATGTCGAGTACATGCTCAAGGGGATCGAAGTGAATCACGCGAAGGTGAAGGGGCATGTGGAGCATTCCCTGATGCTGGTAACGGCTTTGACGCCGAAGATCGGGTATGACAAGGCGGCGAAGATTGCTCATACCGCGCACGTGGATCATTCGAGCCTGAAGGCGGCAGCGCTGAAACTCGGGTACCTTACCGAAGCAGAGTTCGACGAATGGGTGCAGCCGGAGAAGATGACGAGACCGTAAGGGCAGTTTCGAGTTTCGAGTGCGGGTTGGCTTTTATATGATGCGACGCGGCTTCTCGGCTAGATAATCCTGCCACAATTGCCAAATCTCGGAAGCGGCCTCACTATAACGCTCCATCGGGCCGGCTGTGCCGGGGTCGAACCAGCGAACAAATTCCGCATGGACAACGTTCTGCACGTCCTGTGCAGATTCGCAGGTGTGAAGCCCGAGGCAGAATTGTTCCGGCCTCAGGATTGTACTCGTCGGTGTTTACTTCAAAGTTGATTCGAGCCGGATCATTGCGGAAAAGAAGTGCAGCGCCGGAATCGAACGGAGAGCCATATTCTGCTCTCAGCTGCCGACGTTCCTCCAAAATTTCTTCACGTGTTCTCGGCATTCACAATTCGCTCTAATTGCTGAGAGCTCGTCAGGAATCACTCGAAACTTGAAACCCGAAACTAGAAACTGCCTCTAGTACGCCCACCTTAGCAACGTAGCCCCCACCGTAAACCCCGCCCCCACCGACGCCAGCATCACCAGGCTTCCCTTCTTCAATTTCCCTTCCTCAATCGCGGTCCCCATTGCCAAGGGAATCGTGCCGGCCGTCGTGTTTCCGTAGCGGTCGATGTTCACGATGATGCTCTCCGGGCGCAGGCCCAGCCGGTCGGCCGTTGCCATGATGATGCGTCGATTCGCCTGGTGCGGGATGAAGGCGTCGATATCGGCACCCGTCAGCCCGTTCCGCTTCAGAAGCTTCTCGCAGAGTTCGGTCTGCTTGCGGACGGCGAACTTGAATACCGCCTGCCCGTCCTGGTGGACGTAGTGCATTTTTTTCTCAACCGTCTCGCGCGAAGACGGGTTCAGGCTGCCGCCGCCGGGCATATACAGCGACTGTGCTCCCGACCCATCCACCTCGTGCACAAAGTCGATCAGGCCCACGCTGTCGTCTTCCGCCGGTTCGAGAATCACCGCTCCCGCGCCGTCGCCGAAGATCACACAGGTGGCACGATCGGTGTAATCGATGATCGATGACATCACGTCGGAGCCGATGACCATGACTTTCTTGTGCATACCGGTAGCGACATATTGCGCACCGGTCTGCAGCGCGTAAAGGAAAGCCGAGCAGGCCGCGGAGAGATCGAATCCCCACACTCCCTGTGCGCCTAGCTTGTGTTGCACCAGGCATGCGGTTGACGGGAAAAACATATCGGGTGTGACCGTCGCGACCAGAATGGCTTCCAGGTCTGAGGCCGCGATGCCGCGCTGGGCAAGGGCTTTGCGCCCGGCTTCCGTCGCAAGATCGCTGGTCGCCACTCCCTTGTCGACCAGGTGCCGTTCCCGGATTCCCGTGCGCTCGAGGATCCAGTCGTTCGAGGTCTCGACCAGTTTTTCGAGGTCAGCGTTGCTCAGAATGCGGGGTGGGACGTAGGTGCCGAGGGCGCTGATCTTGACGCGCACGGGTTGACTCACTCTGTGATCTCCAGCCATGAAGTAGGAAACGGATATTGTGCGGCACGGGCCGTCAGCGTGTCCAACGCTAAGTTACCTGGCGGACATGTACCACCATCGCGGAATTTACTTCCTAGCTTGGCCGCATAGCACATTCCCTGAAAGCCATACTCCAGCAAAAGCCGCGCCAGATGCCGGGTTCCGACGCTGGACCGATGGGACCTGTCGTGAACAGCGACCGTCTCGGCTAGCCTCTTGCGAGTGCAACAGCTCTGAACTCGGGGTCGCTTGGAAAGGGGATCAGAGATGCTGAGGATGGCCAACATTCAACGAACTCGTATCGCTGCGACGCTGGCCCTGTGTATTGGAATCGCGCTCTTTACCGGATGCGCGGCCATGGGCGCGGGCAGCGGTTCGAGCGGTCAGACATCGTCAGGCGTCACGGTTTCGCCCGGATCAAGCACCGTGCGCGCGGGCGACACGCAGCAGTTCACCGCCAAGGTCACGGCCGCCACGGATCAGACGGTCGTCTGGTCGGTGAATGGCATGATGGGCGGGAACTCCACGTCGGCACCGTCAGCACCTCCGGACTTTACAAGGCGCCCGCAGCCCTCCCCACTACAAATTCTGTCAGCATTGAAGCGACGTCCTCGTCCGACAAGACCCTCTCCGGCAAGGTCATGGTCACGCTGGAGAATCCGGTGCCAACCGTGACGGCGGTATCCCCCACCGCCGTCCCGGTTGGAAATTTCACGCTCACCATCACGGGCAGCAAATTCGTGAGCGGCGCCAAAGTGATGTTCGCCGGGCAGACGCTGACCACCAAGTTCGTTTCAGCGACGCAACTGACCGCGACCGGAACTACGACGTCGGCACAGAACGGGACGTCCGTCCAGGTTAGCGTGGTCAACCCCGATCCCGGCTCCATCACTTCCTCGACCATGATGGTGAAGATCGGGGCATCAGGAATTCTAGTTCGCATTTCCGCCCGCTGGTGCGCAGCTGCGCTCCGGAGAAACGGTACAGTTCAAAGCAACGGTCACAGGCACCAGCAATCCGAATGTCGTTTGGAAAGTGAACAGCGCGCCCGGTGGAAATGCAAACGTTGGCACCATTACGACCAACGGCTTGTACACAGCGCCGCCTGGAATGACAGGCTCCACGGTGACTGTCAATGCACCCAGCGTTGAAGATCCACAGTCCAGCCAGGCGCCTTCTTATGTCAATCTGTTAAGCAACCTCCCCGTCGTTACCGCGGCCCTCCCCGCTCCCCTGCCCGTCGGAAACTTCACCATCGCGGTGAGTGGCAACAATTTCCTGAATGGCGCGCAAGTGGTTTTCGATGGCGTCATGCTGCCGACAACTTTCGTGTCGGCGAACCAGCCTGAGCGCTTCTGGAAACGCCGCCAGTGCAGGCACGATTCCCTTGCAGGTAATCAACCCGGGCGCCGGTTCGCCCACGTCGAATATCTTGCAGGTGCAGGTTGGGTCCGGCAACAGCGGTGTCACTCCTGCTGCCGCTGCTCGCTTGCTCGAGCAATCAACATTCGGCCCGACTCCCGCCACGATTCAGCACGTGCAGACGGTTGGGATGCAGGCCTTCCTGAACGAGCAGTACGCAGCCACGGCCACCACATACCCGGCGCCGGGAGCGACCGACGACATCACGGTCGTCAAGCAACGCTTCTTCACGAATGCTATCGCGGGACAGGATCAGCTCCGCCAGCGCGTGGCGTGGTCGCTGGCGCAGACCTTCGTAGTGTCGAACCAGAAGATCGGCGATCCCAGTGCCTTCACTTCCTGGATGAACATGCTCCAGAAAGACGCGTTCGGTAATTTCTCCACGCTGCTCAACGACGTCACGCTTGAGTCCGACCATGGGCCATTACCTCGACATGGTCCGGAACGATAAGCCGGATCCGAATTCCGGAGCTCAGCCCAATGAGAACTACGCGCGCGAAATTCTGCAGCTGTTCTCGGTTGGCCTGGCGCAACTGAATCCGGACGGCACGCCGCAGGTCGACGGCAACGGTGTCCCCCTCCCCACGTACACGCAGGACACGATCATCGGCTTCGCCCATGTCTTCACGGGCTGGGCCTATCCGACGAAGGCCGGCCAGACCGCCTCGTTCTATAACGGCGAGTATTACGGCGGGCCGATGATCCCGTTCGACAACCACCACGATACCGGCCAGAAACTTCTGCTGAATGGAGTCGTGCTGGGATCAGGCGGCACCACGCAGTCGGACCTGACGGCGGCACTGCAGAACATCTTCACGCATCCCAACGTCGGACCGTTTCTCTCGAAGCAGTTGATCCAGCACTTGGTCACGAGCAATCCCAGCCCGGCGTACGTCGCGCGTGTCACCGCGGTCTTCAATGACAACGGCACCGGCGTCCGCGGCGACATGAAAGCGGTCGTCAACGCGATTCTCATGGACAGCGAAGCGCGCCGTGGCGACGATCCCACGCAGGTGCAGGCCAGCGATGGTCACCTGAAAGAGCCTGTGCTCTTAATGTTGAACCTGCTGCGCGCGACTAACGCAACGTCTGATGGGGCGAACTTGCAGAATTACGCGTCCGACATGAAGGAAGAGCCCTTCGAGTCGCCCACCGTATTCAACTTCTATCCGCCGGATAACGGCATCCCTGGCACCACTCTCCTGGGACCGGAGTTCCGCATCTTCAACAGCACGACCGCGATCTCGCGCATCAATTTCGTGAACGACCTGGTGTACGGCAATGTGGGCAGCACCACCAAGACCGACATCTCGGCCTACGTGGCGCTGGCGTCGAATCCTCCAGAACTGGTGGACTCGCTCAGCAATGTGCTGACCCACGGCCCGCTTTCCGATGGCGCCCGCAACGCGATCATCACCACGGTTACGAATCTGACAGATAACACCAAACGAGCGAGGACCGCGCTGTACCTGATCGGCAGCTCGTCACAATTTCAGGTTGCACACTAAGGGGAAAGCATCATGGGCAAATGGAACCGCAGGGACTTTCTGAAGACCACTTGCTGTTCAGCAGCCGCGGGTTTCGCAGCTGCGAGTTTCAGCCGCTTCGGGCTGGTGAATGCTCTCGCCCAGAACGCTTCCGACTACAAGGCGTTGGTCTGCGTCTTCCTTTTCGGCGGCAACGACAGCAATAACATGGTGATCCCGTACGACACCACTGGGTATAACGGATACAAGTCCGCACGCGGGGGGCTGGCTCTAGCCCAGGGATCGCTATTACCAATTACTCCCCCAAGCATCGGCTCCCCCTTTGCTTTCCATCCGAGATTCTCGGGGATGCAGTCGCTTTTCAACAACAAGCACCTCGCCGTGCTCGCGAATGTCGGTACGCTCGTTCAGCCCACCAGCGCCTCGCAGTTCCGCCAAGGCGGCGTGCCCGTACCGATGAACCTGTTCTCGCACTCTGATCAGGAAGCGCAGATGCAAACGGCTATCCTGGACAAAGTCGCGGAAACAGGCTGGGCGGGACGAACGGCCGATAAGATTCAGTCGATCTACGGCGGCAACTTCCCCATCATCATTTCGCTGGCCGGGACCAACATTTTCTGCGAGGGTGTGGTGGCGCAATCCATCCAGTCGAACGGGAATCCGACGCAGTTGCTGAACGGTTTCGGAGGCGGAACTGAATCAAACGCTCGCCTCTCGGCTCTGCAGAGCCTGCTGACGTTCGACAACGGCTTGTCGCTGATCCAGGCAGCCAGCACGACCACAGGTAATGCCATTCAGAACGGCCAGACGCTCGCTACAGCGTTGGCAACCGGCACTCCGCTGGCGACGCAGTTCCCGAAGAACTCGTACTTCGCGAGCCAATTGCAGCAGGTGGCGAAGATCATCCAGGTGCGTGGCGCGCTCGGATTGCAGCGCCAGATCTTCTTCGTTTCGATGGGCGGATTCGATACGCACAGTGGCCAGTTGACGCAACAGGATTCTCTGTTCAACGACATGAACCAGTCACTCAACGCTTTCTACCAAGCCACCACGGAAATGGGCGTCGCGAACAACGTGACGACCTTCACGCTTTCGGATTTCGGCCGCACCTACCAACCGAACAGCGATGGCACGGATCACGCCTGGGGCTCGCACCACTTGATCATGGGTGGCGCTGTGAAGGGCGGCGATTTTTATGGAACGTTCCCCACGCTGGCCGTGAACGGCCCCGACGATGGCACGGGCCAAGGCCGATGGGTTCCGACGACATCGGTCGATCAGTACGCCGCAACCTTGGCCCAATGGTTCGGCGTGGCGGCGGCGGACCTGCCATCGATCTTCCCGAACCTGGCGAACTTCCCGACGCAGACGTTGGGAATCATGGGTTAGAACAGCGCATCCCCCAAACGAAAGAGACCGCACCCTCAACGACGCAGTCTCTTTGATTTAGCTATTGAAATGCGGCTTACGCGCCCTTCCGGGCTCCGGCTGCCAAAGATACAACTCCCGCAAGCACCAGCACGCCCGCCACGAGCGGCGGCAATCGATCGCTGTGCTCAGTTTGCACGCCGATCTTCGCGTCTCCGATCTTCACACCGTGGTCTTCCTTGTGCGGAATCGGCACGACAAACGCCAACAAGCCGAGCACCAGCAAGATCGCTCCCAGCATTGTCAAACCTCTCATATGTCCACCCCTTTGCGCGGTTGCACCACCCGAGAACTCACCGGTCACACAGACAGAAAGTTCGGCGATCCGGTTTCGTCTTTCCTGAAACAATTTCTCCGCCGTGATGAGGACGTCCGGATAATGTGCGGAGAGCCGTGAAGAATCCAGCCGACAGAACAACCCAAGTATTGATAAATTGCGCTGCCTGGTTTAACGAATCCGGTATTCTCTGTAGCCTGTAGGCAAAGACGCAGGAGAAATCGAACCGGCGGTGGCCCAAGAGTTAGTGTTTTTGGGGCTTGGTGACGAAGAAGAAAAAGCCAGGCACCGGGAACCCACTGCACACGCAAGAGCTCGTTACCGTTGCTTCCTTCCGGACCTGGCGGGGTTGGCGAGAACGCGTCGCGCGGGACCGATACCTGACCCTCAGTAGTTTACCATCCGTCGCTGGAACGAACGTACCCTTCCCTTTGCAATCTAAAAAGCGAACAATGGAGCGGTTCCATGCCTGAGGCGCGCGCCAGCTCGTCAACCATCACGCTCTCTGCTGCCATTGAGCGCTACTTCCAGGTGTCTCTCTTCTTGTTAGTGCTCACCGGATTTGGCACGCTGGCCGAAACCGGCGCCGTCGACGCGCCCACGATCACCCTGGTTGGCCTCGCCCTTTTATTTCGCGGATATCTTCTGGCCAAGCGCAGCGACTACCAGATGCCTACGCGCTGGACCAACTACCTGACGCTAGCCTACGTATTGTTTTTCTTCGCCGACTACACGATGCTGTCGCGCAGCTTTCTGACGGCAACCGTGCATCTGGTTTTGTTCGGAATGGTGATCCGCATCTTCTCAGTTCACAAGGAACGCGATTACTACATGCTGTCGGTGCTCGCGTTCATGATGGTGCTCGCGGCCGCGGTGCTCACGGTAGACAGCGTTTTCCTGTTCGCCTTCGCAGCATTCATGCTGATGGCGGTTGTGACCTTTGTGCTGATGGAAATGCGGCGTTCTTGCCAGACCGCCAACATCCCCGCCCGCGAGCCGCTGGATCTCACTACCTACCGCCGACTGGCGTTTTTTCTCGCCGGGACCTCTCCGGCCCTGGTCGTGCTTATTCTGGCCGGGGCAGCCGCGATCTTTTTCCTGCTCCCGCGCACGTCCGCCGGATACTTGGGCTCGTTCGCTTCCGGTAGTGACATGGCCACCGGTTTCAGTGATCGCGTGCAACTCGGAAGCATCGGCCAGATTCAACAGTCGAGGTCGGTGGTGATGCACATCCAGATCGACGGAGATCCGCGCGGCACATTCGATCTGAAATGGCGTGGAGTTGCGCTGAGCCGCTTTGACGGAAAAGTCTGGTCCAATCCGGTCGAGCAATATCCTATCCTGCGTCAGCCGGATGGCCGCTTTCCGTTGTGGAGCAACGCGCCAGGGTCTGGCCCAAAGACCGCGCGCACCATCCATTATCGGGTGCTGATGGAGCCGATTGGCACAAACGTCTTTTTCGTCGCACCCAAGCCCAGATTCCTTACAGGTGCTTACCGCGTCTTAGGAACGGATCGCGGGGGAGCCGTTTATAATCTCGACCCCAGCCACGCGGTTAGCTTGTACGACGTAGACTCGGATCTCGCCGAGCCCAAGCCGCAAGACCTGGAGAAAGTGACCGCTCCGAATCCGCCAGAGATGTTCGAGTACCTCCGCCTGCCACCTTCTCTTGATGCCCGCATTCCCGAACTGGCCAGGCAAATCGCGGTATCTTCGACCAATTCGTACGATCGAGCTACTGCAATCGAACGCTACTTGATGACGAAGTTTGGTTACACGCTGGAGCTCCCGCGCGCCACGCCCAAAGATCCCCTTGCCGAATTTCTTTTTGTTCGCAAACGCGGGCACTGCGAATACTTCGCTTCGTCTATGGCCATCATGCTGCGAACCCTCAACATCCCATCACGTGTAGTGAACGGATTTCGCACCACTGAGTTCAATGACGTTACGGGAAACTATGTGGTGCGAGCGAGCAGCGCTCATTCCTGGGTGGAAGCGTATTTCCCCGGCTATGGCTGGGCTAGCTTCGACCCCACTCCGGGAACCCCACTGGGCAGCGCCACCGGTTGGGACCGCGTCAGCCTTTACGTGGATGCCATGGCATCTTTCTGGCGAGAGTGGGTGGTCAATTACGACGCCAACCACCAGAAGGCTTTGGGCGAAGATGCGATGCAGGGTAGCCGTACTTTGCTCGAGGGAATGCGCGACCGCGTTGAGCGCTGGTACGAACGAATGCTCACCCGCGCGCGTCACGCACAACAATCATTCTCCAATTCACCTCGCCGATGGTCCGGAGTCGCAGTTGTCTCATGCCTGATAATGCTGGTCGCAGCCAATTTCAGAAATCTGCGCCGTTGGATGAAGGAACGGGCGCTGGCCCTCCACCCCGAGGCGGCTCCGAGCCGGGCAGCCGCTCTGTGGTATCAACGCATGGTGAAATGGCTGCGCAAGCAGGGCTGGAAAAAGACCGAAGTGCAGACGCCGCAGGAATTCCTTACTTGTATTGAAGATCCTTTAACGCGCAAGCGGGTGGAGGCTTTTACCCGGGCTTACGAAGCCGCCCGATTTGGGGAATCTTCCGAGGAAGCGCGCCGGCTTCCTGAGTTGTTTGAAGAGATGACTTCAGTCGAGCGCAAATAAGCAGACCTTACTTGCCGAAACGCCACACCACTCCACCGCCCACCAGGTAGTTGTGCTGCCGGCTCTTTCCAGTGTCGACCAGAATATTCGGAGTACCCGACCAGAAGTCTCGCGCTTCCCCGCGCAGGGTGAAACGGCTCTTCAATCTGACGTCGAGACCGATTCCGATCTGCATCACGCCCGTTGTGCTCGATTTGGCCCCGCTGGAGCCACCGAATTCCAAATGATCGGCCGGACGGAAATGCCCAAAGCCGCCGCCCGCACTGATCCATGGCGAGATCGCGGTGGTGGCAAAAACATTGGCGCGCAGGGACGGAGTCACGAAATAAGACTGGTAGCTGGCGGGCACGGAGTTGGCGGCGAAGTTGAGATCCTCGTCCGTGTTAATCACCGCGGGCACCTCGAAGGTCACGCGCGTAAAGCCTTCGCCCCAGATGTGGCGCCCGTAGTTGATCTCGAACGTCAATCCCTTGCCGAAGTGAACGTTATTATCGAAGAGATTCGTGCCCTTGACGCCCTGGTTGCTGATGAACGTTCTTCCGATGATGCCCGTCAGCTCATTGCTCTGGGCAAACGCGCCGGCCGTCAGCATCGCTACTGTCACCAAAGCTGCCATCGAAAGCCGTTTCGGGGACATCTTTCCTCCAAGGCAAGGGGTTATTTTTGGGAATTTGGCTCGGGATAGGTTAGCACGGCGTCAGCCATTTCACGACCTGTGCGTACTGCTTTCCTGGGTACCCGCATTCCGCCCATGGGACTGCTGCAAAGCTGGTGCAAGCCGAGTGTTAAAATAATGAGATTGCATGTCGAACTCAAGCACAACTGTAAAGCCCGCCAACCGCGAAATCACTGATCCGTCTGAAGGCACTCCTCGAAAAAAGGTTGGCTTCATCAGCCTGGGATGCCCGAAGAATCTGGTGGATTCCGAAGTCATGATGGGCATGCTGACACAGGCGGGCGCCCAGTTGACCCAGCACGCCGAAGACGCGGAAGTTATCGTCGTCAACACCTGCTCGTTTATCGACAGCGCCCAGCAGGAATCCGTGAACACCATCCTCGAAATGGCCAAACACAAGGTCAACGGCCATGCGAGGAAACTGGTCGTCGCCGGATGTCTGGTGGAACGCTTCCGCGACGAAATTCAAAAGAACATTCCAGAAGTCGATGCCGTCGTGGGTACGGGCGAGTTAGAGAAGATTCTCGCTGCAGCTGGGGTGACCTCGCCCAGCGCTGATTCCCCGTTCAAGATTCTGACATCCCGTCCCGAAGGCGATGCCCGCGAGGCCCAGGGACGCTTCTCGCGTGAAACCTGGGATGGCGCGATCGCCGATCTGCCCAACTATCTTTACGACGAAACCACGCCGCGCGTGCTCGCGACCCCGTCGCATACGGCGTACATCAAGATTGCCGAGGGCTGTGATCATCCCTGCACCTTTTGCATCATTCCACAGCTGCGCGGCAAGTTTCGTTCTCGCCGGTTTGAATCCGTAGTGGCCGAAGCGGAGCAACTCGCGAAACGCGGTGTTCGCGAAGTCACCCTTATCGGGCAAGACACCACCTGCTATGGAGAAGACTTCGGTCTGCAGGATGGGCTCCCGTTGCTTCTGCAGAAGCTGGCGGCGATTCCTGACTTGCGCTGGGTCCGATTCCTGTACGCGTACCCGAACAAGATCACAAATCGCTTGCTCGAGACCATCGCCGCGCATGACAAGATCTGCTCTTACGTCGATGTACCCTTACAGCATGCCTCGCCGACCGTACTGAAACGCATGAAGCGTGGCGGCGGAGCCGACGTCTTCCTCCGCACTATCGAAAAAATGCGGCGCATTATTCCGGGCGTCACTCTGCGCAGTTCCTTCATCGTTGGGTTCCCGGGCGAGACCGAGAAAGAATTCGAGGAACTCTGCAACTTCGTGCAAGAAGCGCAGTTCGATTGGATGGGAGCGTTCGGCTATTCCGACCAGGATGGCGCCGCCGCCCACTCCCAGGAGAAAAAGGTGCCTTCCCGAGAGATTGAGCGCCGCCGCAAGCGCTTGATGCAGATTCAGAAGCAGATCAGTAAGAAACGCAAGAAGGCGCTCGTGGGCAAAGAATTTGATCTAGTGCTGGAAGGCACCTCGGACGAGACCGACCTCTTGCTCGAAGGCCGGACACCCATGCATGCGCCTGAAATCGACGGGAAAGTCTTCGTCAACGACTTTCCGGAGGGGATTACTCCGGAGCCGAGCCACTTCTACCGAGTCGAAATCACCGAAGCCCACGACTACGACCTGGTCGCGAAAATCCTCTAGGCACAAAGGTTCAAAAGCTCGCTTCGAGGATACCTCCACTGCTTTCCATCGCGGCCTTATCCGGCGAGACGCCGGGTTCTTGCGTGAGTATAATGATCCCCCTCTAATCCGTCGTCGACCCCGCGAACTCTCACAAACCGTATGCATCCGGGCCAAGCTAGAGCAGCATTAAGGAGATCGCGATGAGCTTACTCGATTCATTGAAGGACGTCCTGAACCAATACGGCAACTCTTCGACGCACAACACAGCTGATGCAACTGCGCATTTCGACCAGGTTTCCCAAGCCGCGCCTCCGAATGTCATCGCCGAGGGTCTGGCGGCCGTTTTCCACTCTGATCAGACGCCTGCGTTTAGCAACATAGTGGGCAATCTTTTCAGCCAGTCGAACGGCGAGCAAAAGGCTGGCCTGCTGAATCAGTTGTTGGCGTCAGTTGGCCCATCTGCCCTGTCACAGTTGGCGGGAGGCAGCGCCCTCGCCAGCCTTCTCGGCGGCGCAACGACGAGTGTGACTCCCGAGCAGGCCAACCAAATTTCGCCAGAAGTCGTTCAACAGATCGCCAGCCACGCCGAGAAAAATGATCCGTCGATCATCGACAAGGCAAGCTCGTTTTATGCGCAGCATCCGACGCTGATCAAAACTCTAGGCGGCGCCGCTCTATCGATTGCTTTGGCGAAAGTGGCGGAACGCCAGAAAGCCGCCTAGCACTCGATCATCCGGTTCGAACTTCCTCGCTGAAGGAAGCAGGTTTGGCAAGATCGCATCGGGACTGCGTTTGGTAGGCCCCAGGAGGATCCTATGCTTGCATTGCTGTGGGAAGGACTTATCGGACTGATCGTCGGAGCCCTGGCGAAATTCCTGATGCCGGGGAAAGATCCGGGCGGGATCTTCATCACCATGGCGATCGGAATCGCTGGTTCGATTGGCGCAACGTTTCTTGGTCAGATGATCGGCTGGTATAAGCAGGGCCAGTCCGCCGGGTTCATCATGTCGCTACTCGGCGCGGTACTGATCCTGTGGATCTATCGGCTCATCAAAGCCAGAACGGCGGCGTAGCTCTTTGGCTCCCGGATGAGGAGTCCAGGCTGCCAGCGCACTCCCGATCTTGTAGCCGAATTGGGGCTCAGGGCGCCTGCCGTGCACATGCACTGGCACAGCTCTGCCCTATTCATCTGCACCCAATTCTTTGTAAGATCATTCCAAAGCCCAATGCCTGGATCTCCCAAACTGCGCTGTCCAATCTGCAAGAAGGCGGTGAAGTCGGCCGATCCCGACTACCCGTTCTGCAGCGAGCGCTGCCGCACCATCGACCTCGGCAAATGGGCAAGCGGCCAATACGTCATCTCGTCCCCCGTGAAAGACATCGCGGACGAATTCGAAGTGGAATCAGACGCGAGCCGTTCCGAGGAAGATGAGTAACATCGTAGCGTCTTCGTCACCCACTGAAGCTGAAGACCGGAAGGCTCCCCTGTGGGCAACGCTGGTCGCCACCTTCTTCGGGGTAGGCCGACTGAAACCCGGTCCCGGCACGTGGGGATCTCTTGCAACCATGTTCGCCTGGGCCGCGTTGTCGCATTTCCTGCCTTCCGCATGGGTGATACCCACAAACGTACTTTTGGCCTGCCTCGCGGTTGCGGTTGGCATCCCGGCCGCGACTCGTGTCGCACGCGCTACCCATACGAAAGACCCCCAATTCGTCGTCATCGATGAAACAGCCGGCCAACTCATCACGCTGATCGGCGCACCCCTGAGTTGGAAATCTTTTTTGGCGGGCTTTATTCTTTTTCGTGCATTCGATATCGTGAAACCATCGCCCGTTCGGCAGTTAGAGCGCTTGCCGGAGGGCACCGGAATCGTGGTGGATGACGTAGCCGCCGGCCTGTACGGCCTGGTTGTGATGCAGATTCTTCTACATTTCGGCCTGTTCGGACGCTAGTCTCAGAGCATCTAAGACATCGAGTGAACCGGGTCTCATGGCGATTTCGTTGCTGGGCAAGAAAAACGTAAATGGCAAGCCGCACATCGAGAGCGTGGCTCCCTCTGCAGCCCTGCCCGGTGGTGAAATTCGCATCAACGGCAGCGGCCTGCGCCCGACGGAACTGAAACGCCCGCGCGTTCAATTTGGAGAGATCGATGGTGCCGTCGTCATTAGCTCCGACGCATTTGTAGTCGCTCGCGTCCCGGAAGGTGCGACCTCGGGTCCTGTGGTTGTCGCCGCCAATGGCGCGATCAGCAACTCGCAGGTGGTTCGCGTCGCGGTTCCCATCGCCGACAATCTGCACCCCGTCACCAACCCCGCCATCGATGGGGAAGGCAATATCTTCGTCACTTTTTCGGGGAGCCGTGGACAACAGGTTCCGGTGTCCCTCTTCAAAATCGATACCAACTATGCCGTCAAGCCGTTCCTTTCGAACTTGATGAACGCCACCTCCATCGCGTTCGATCGCGACGGCCAAATGTACGTTTCCTCCCGCCATGACGGTACCGTCTATCGCGTTGCGCCGAACGGCACCATGTCCTCGTACGCCGAAGGCATGGGGGTCGCGACTGGCATCGCCTTCGACCGTGACCAGAATCTCTACGTGGGCGACCGCAGCGGCACCCTCTTCAAGATTGACCGGGATCGGCAGACGTTCGTGTTTGCCACCCTGGAACCGAGCGTCTCTGCTTATCACCTTGCCTTTAGCCCCGCTGGAGATCTTTTCGTCACCGGCCCGACGACGTCAAGTTTCGACGCCGTCTACCGCATCGATACTCACGGCACCGTTTCGAATTTCTATCGCGGACTCGGACGGCCGCAAGGCCTGGCCTTTGACGCCGACGGCAATCTCTACGTCGCCGGTTCGCTGGCCGGTAAACGCGGCATCGTGAAAATTACGCCCGACGGCAAAGCCAATCTCGAAGTCGCCGGACAAAATCTCGTTGGCCTGTGCTTCGCCCCGGGACGCTCCGCCGTGTTGGCCACGACGGGAGCGGTGCATCATTTGTCGTGGAACATCGCGGGACTGCCCTTGCTACCGGAATGACGAACGAAGCGGGTTTTAATTTGAACACGCAGCAGATCTGAAGTTTAGAACGCCCAAGTCTGAAGGCTGACAGCGTCTCAAATCTGAACACGCAGGCTTGGAGTCTGAAGAAATGGGAAGGGCACGACTTCAGTCGTGCCACAACTCTCAAGCATTGAGAGCGCTTCAGCGCCTGAGGTGCTCTCCCGCCAACACCCGCTGCTCAGCACTGATTCATTTGTCATCCTGAGCGTAGCGAAGGACCTATGCACCTTTGCAGCGCCAACGTCTCCGGTCCATCCGAGGAGAATTTTGAAACGTCGTATTGCAGCGTGGGCGTGTGCCGGACTTCTCGTGGCCGTCGCCTGGTGGATCTACGCCCTCGCGTGGGCTCCGACGCCAATCACCATGACCGGGCCCATCGTTGGGACGCTGGTACGATTCACTTGCCCGGTGGTCATGGTGGGTGCGCATCTTCATGTCGGCATATCGTTGTTTTGGGTACTTGTTGCGAACACGGCAACCTACGCCTTGATCGGATTGATCGTCGAAAGTCTGCGCTGGCGAGTGAACCCACCGAACTGATGGGACGCTTCACCTTACCTCCCGAACATATCTCATCATTTAAACTGCTACCGTGCATGCAGAAATCATCGCCATCGGCTCAGAACTCCTGACGCCGTTCCGGCAGGACACCAACTCGCTCTACCTGACCGAAAAGCTGAACCAACTGGGCGTGGAAGTGGTCATCAAGACGATCGTCGGCGACAGCCGCGCTCGACTGGTCTCCGTCGCGCAGCATGCCTTGTTCCGCTCTGACATCGTGATCTTCATGGGAGGCCTGGGACCGACCGAGGACGACCTGACCCGCGAAGCCGTCGCGGAGGCCCTCGGCCTGGATCTCCATCGCGATGAAGAGATTCTGGAAAGCCTGAAGCATCGCTTCGCCGCCCGCGGTTACAAGCTGACGCCCAACAATTTTCAGCAAGCCGACGTTATCGCGGGCGCCGTCGTTCTGCCAAATCCCAATGGCACGGCCCCCGGCCAATGGATTACCGGGAAATACGAAGGGCGCGACCGCCAGATTATCCTGCTTCCCGGCCCGCCGTTCGAACTGCGCGCCATGTTCGACGAGCAGTGCTTCGAGCGCCTGCGCGCCAAGCTGCCGCCTGCCTACATTGCGACCCGCGTCCTAAAAGTTGCCATGCTCGGCGAGTCACTGGTCGATTCCCGCGTCGCCCCGATCTACAAACGTTATACCGACGTGCAGACCACGATTCTCGCCGGCGCAGGCGACATTCAGTTCAACCTGTTCACCCGCGCAGACTCCATGGAAGCCGCTCAGCAGCGTGTCGACGATCTGGCCGGCGAAATTGAAGACGAGTTGGGCGACGCCTTGTACGCAAGCAAAGGCGAATCGCTCGAGCAAATCGTCGGCTATTACTTACAAATGAGAAATTCAACGCTGGCGGTTGCCGAGTCCTGCACGGGTGGCTTGCTCGCCGACCGCATCACCAGCATCAGCGGAAGTTCCCGGTACTTCTTGGGCGGAGCGATCGTTTACTCCAACGAATTGAAGACCGCCTTCGCTGATGTCCCAAAAGGCCTGCTCGACAAGCAGGGCGCCGTCAGCCGCGAGGTGGCGGTCGCCATGGCCGAGGGAATTCGAAAGCGCTGCACAGCGACCTTCGGCATCGGGATCACCGGCGTAGCCGGTCCCAGCGGCGGCAGTGAACAAAAGCCCGTGGGACTCGTCTATCACGCGTTGGCCAGCGAAAGGGAAACTCAGGTCGAAGAGCGCAAGTTCCCCGGTGACCGCAAGCGAGTGCGCTGGTTCGCCTCGCAGATGGCTCTCGATATGGTGCGCCGGAAACTGATGTAACGCGCGAGACTTCACGTTAGCCGATGTCTGCACATTCCGGCAGCACGCTTCGGCAGTTAACCCTATGCGACTTTTCCTCGCGCTCGACCTCGACGATCAGATCCGTCAGCGCATCGCACGCTTCCTCGAAGGCGTCAGCGGATTCAGCCCCGAGGCCCGATGGGTCCCGCTCGAATCGTTGCACATCACCCTGAAATTCATCGGGGAGAAACCGCCAGAGATCATTCCATCACTGCAAGAGGCTCTCGAGAAAGTGAGCATGCCTCCATTCGATCTGACCTTGTCCGGCACGGGTTTCTTTCCCACTCCGAAATCGCCACGGGTCTTCTGGATCGGGATTCAAGCGCCGCCGGAACTTCAGAAACTTGCTGCGGCCATTGACGACACCACCTTTCAATTCGAGATTCCCAAAGAAGGCCGCGCCTTCAGCCCGCACCTGACCCTGGCTCGCAAAAGCGGAGGCTCCGGATCACCCCGAAGGCAGAAGGAAGATGGCCCCAACCGGGTCTTCCAGCGCCTGCAGGAGAAATTGACGACAATGTCGCTGCCTGAGTTTGGTACCATGACGGCCCGCGAGTTCTTTCTGTATCAGAGTCAACTCTCGCGGAACGGTTCGCGCTACACCAAGCTGCACAGCTTCAAGCTTTCAGAGCATCTCGGCTATAAAAACTCGTGAGCCCCTACTTCCTCACCGCTCTGCTCAGCTATCTTTCGGGCTCGATCCCGTTCGGCTATTTGTTGGTGCGTCTTTTTCGCGGTGAAGACATCCGAGCCAGCGGCAGCGGGAACATCGGCGCCACCAACGTCTCGCGCAAGTCCCCCAAGCTCGGACTCCTCACCCTTGTGTTCGACGCGCTTAAGGGACTGGTTCCGGTGCTGCTGGCGCTCTCGTTTGCCGGGCTTTATGGGGAGGACCGGTACATCCTGGCCTCGCTGGCGGCCTTCTCCGCAATCATCGGCCACATCTTTCCCGTGTGGCTCCGCTTTCGAGGCGGCAAGGGCGTCGCCACGGGCCTGGGCAGCTGGATCGGACTCGCTCCCAAGGGCGTGCTCGTCATGGTCATCGTGTTCGTCATCATGGTCGCCCTGTTTCGTTACATCTCGCTGGGTTCCATCACCGCCGCCGCAATCTTTCCGCTGGTGGCCCGTATGCTGCACGACTATCACGAAACCCCCGCGGTGCTCGCCTTCATGGCCGCCTCTTCCCTGCTCATCATCACGAAACATCATCGCAATATCAGGCGGCTGATGGCCGGCACCGAAAGCAAGTTTCGTTCAGGACGAAAATGAGCGAAATCGCCGTCATCGGAGCAGGCGCATGGGGCACGGCCCTATCGATCGTCGCCGCGCGCAACGGAAATCATCGCGTGCGCCTCTGGGCCTACGAGCCCGAAGTTCGCGACTCCATCACCCAGCAGCGCGAGAATGCGCAATTCCTGCCCGGCCAGACCATCCCCGCCAACGTCGAAGTGACGCGAGACTTCGCCGAAGCTCTCACCAACGCGCGCATCGTGATCAGCGTGATGCCTTCCAATCACTGCCGCCGGCTTTTCGAGGGAATGCTTCCGTACCTGCGGCCAGAAATGTTGTTCGTCAGCGCTACCAAGGGACTCGAGGAAGACTCTCTGCTGCGCATGACCGAAGTGATCTCGCAAGTTCTCAGCGCTGCGGGATTTCTTCCCAAGCTGGGTGCACTGAGTGGCCCCTCGTTCGCCAAAGAAGTTGCCCGCGGAGACCCCACCGCTGTCGCCATCGCTTCCCCGGATATCGATCTTGTTCACACCGTTCAGCAGGAATTGAGTGATCCGCGCTTTCGCCTTTACACCAACGACGACGTCGTCGGCGTCGAACTCGGAGGCTCACTCAAAAACGTGATCGCCATTGCCGCCGGCGTCTGCGACGGCCTCGGCCTGGGACACAATTCCGTCGCCGCCCTCATCACGCGCGGCCTGGCCGAGATCACGCGCCTGTGCGTCGCTTGCGGAGGGCAGCGTGAAACCATGGCCGGATTAGCGGGCCTGGGAGACCTGGTTCTTACCTGTACGGGAGGCCTCTCGCGAAATCGTACCGTCGGAGTGGAGTTGGGACGCGGAAGGAAATTGTCTGACATCATCGCCGGCATGCACGGAATGGTTGCTGAGGGTGTCCTCACAACCAACGCTGCGGTCGGCTTGGCCAAAACGCGCGCAATCGAGATGCCCATCAGCGAGAAGATGCATGCGATTCTGCATGAAGGAAAATCGCCCAGCGCAGCCATTCATGAATTGATGACGCGCAGCGCAAAAAGCGAAACTGGACTCTAGCCCACAACTCTCGCAAACTCTCCCAGAAACTTTTCCTCCGCTGTCAGGTCTCCGCATTCCTGATCAATGGCGGAGTATTCCGCCACATGACTGGCTCGAAAGGATTCGTACGCGTCCTTCGAGACCCAAAAATCAAGCGTGAGATACCGTCCTGCATCCTTCAAGTCACGGTTTAACTCTGTCCGAATAAATCCCTCCGCACGGGCGAACAAACGTGCCCAAGAACCATGTGGCCCGTACGCTTCTTTGAAGCGCTGCTCCGCCTCCGGCCGCGGACGAAACTGCCAGACTACGAGGTAGCTCCACTCGTTACCGCTCACTTTGCCCCCAATCCGAAATCTCCCGCTAGCCCCGCCCGGAGCTGGCCTATGTGCCAACATTAACAATGCCACGTATATCGCTGAAGTACAGGCCTATAGCGCCATTCAATTTACGTGCCAAACCAGCTCAAAAGTCTTCCCCCGTTTCGTACTTTCGTAACGGCAAACCCACGCCCTATTGCTCGAACTCTTCTGAAATCAAAGTAAAATTTGACTCAATCCCCCAGACTTCGCCGTGCCTGTAACCACAGTGCCATTGTGTCTCTAAAAGTTTCCATCCCGGCGCGCATCCCGATCCTCTACGTGATCCTGGGCGTACTGGTCGCGATTAGCGTCGTGCCCATGTACTTTTACTCGGCGAAGGTCGAATCAGACAACCGCGACCGCCTCAAGACCAACGAGAAGTTGCTGCAAAATACCGTGACGCGTTCACTGGCCGACGAAATCTCCCAGCATGAGGCCTCGTTGCGCCTCATGCTCGGCAATGAATCCTCCGCGATTCAGATTGCCAGCGCTGGCGAAATCAGCGGCACCCATGTCGAGCGCGCCGACCTGCGTGCCCTGCTGGAGAATTTCGTTTCTTCCTCGGCTGACATTGCATACGCGACCTTACTGAACGCCGATGGCAAGGGAATCTCGGCCGGGAGAATTGCGCCCGACGCCTTCCTGCGCCGCGAACTGGAACGAGGCTTCGCGGCCGCGCGCGAGAATCGCATCTATAACGGTCAGGCCCTGGTCGTGGGCAGCGGCAAGTCGGCTCGTACTGTAGTCCTGGTCAGCAGCCCAGTCATGTATTCGGGACGGTTCGTCGGCATGATCGGCTCTGTCGTCGACCTGGACTTCCTGATCCGCCGACTGGAAGAAGTCAGGCGTTCCGGACTCACGCCCTACGTGGTCGATGCGCAAGGACGCTTGGTCGCGGCCAGTCATTCCGACTATGCCACCGGCCAGGACATGAAGAATCTCGAAATCGTCAAGAACTTCGTCGACGAAGGCAGCAAGGCCCAGTTGGCGGCGACTAAGGAGTTCACCATCCAGGACGGGAAAGAAAGAACCGAGATGCTGGGCACTTACAGCCCGGTTACAGAACTGGATTGGGCGGTGGTTGTGCAGAAACCGCGTCTCGAGGCCTACCAGGGCGTCTTTGAAATGCAGCACACGGCTCGCCTGCTGGCCCTGGCCGCCGTGCTGGCCAGCATCATGGTGAGCTTCTACGCCGCCCGGCGCATCGCAAACCCTCTGAAAGTTCTGACAGAATCAAGCCGGGCCATCGCGCGCGGCGATTTCTCCAAGCGCGTCGAACTGCACAGCCGGACCGAAATCGGAGAACTGGCTTCCACGTTCAACATGATGTCTGACGAACTCCAGCAGTTCGTCCAGGACCTGCAACGCGCCGCGGAAGAAAATCGCGCGCTGTTTATCGGCTCCATTCAGATGCTGTCGGGCGCGGTCGACGAAAAGGATCCCTACACCCGCGGCCATTCCGATCGCGTCACGCGCTATTCCCTGCTCGTTGCTCGCGAGATGAAGCTGGACGATGAGTTCCTGGAAACTCTCCGCATCTCGGCGCAGCTCCATGACGTCGGCAAGATCGGGATCGAGGATCACATCCTGAAGAAGCCGGGCGCGCTGACTCCGGAAGAGTTCGAGATCATGAAGACTCACACCACAAAGGGCGCCAACATTCTGCGCCCCGTGAGTCAGCTCAAGGAAATGTTGCCCGGCATCGAGTTGCACCACGAATCGCTCGACGGCCGTGGCTACCCGTATGGGCTGAAGGGCGAACAAATTCCGTTGCTCGCGCGCGTGATTGCCGTGGCCGATACCTTCGATGCCCTGACCACGAATCGTCCATACCAGCGTGCTTATGAGCCGGAAGAGGCTCTGCGCATCATCAACAACCTGGTCGGCAAACGCCTTGACCCCGAATGCGTCGCAGCATTATGTGCGGTCTACGCCCGCGGCGAAATCCGGGTGCGGCGACTCGTACGCGCTCAGGCGGCACCTCCGCCGGCTCCCACCCAGGCTCCGGCTCCAACGACAACGCCTTCGAGCGAGGCCACGACGGCGACGGTCCCAACTGTTTCACCCGAGCCGCCCGCAGACGCTGCAAAGGCCGCAGCCGCCGCCACATCCCCTTCTCCTTCGCCCGGCGATTCAGTCGGAACCACCCGCTTTTAAGCCCCGCCACATAACTTCCCAGCCCGGAGCAAGTTCAACCCGCACCCGCATAGCTCGCCCATGCAACCTCATGGGCGGCTTTGCAACCGCATCCGTGCCATGCAACCGCACGCCCGGCGCAACCGCACGTCCACCCGCGCAACTGCATGCTCGGCCGCGCAACCGCATTCCCGTCCGGCAGAACGGCATGCCCGCCGTGCAAACGCATGCCCGGGCAAGCGCATGCCCGGGCTGTGCAACCGCATGGGAAGGGCCCGACTTCAGTCGGGCCGCCTAAGCTACTTTCGACGCGGCTTTAGCCGCTGCGGTTTGCTTTCCTCAAAGCCCCGACCGTTCCCGCCTCTATAATGAAGGGTTGCATCTTTAGCCCAGAAAGTACCTATGATTCAGACCCTGTTCGGCAGCCTCGAAGAAGAGCAAAAACCTAGTTTCCTCGACCGCATGAAAGAAGCGGTCACGCGTACCCGCGAGAACCTCGCCGAGCGCATCGAGGAAGCGGTTTCTTTCAGCAAAGAGATCGACCGCAATACCCTCGACGACCTCGAGGCCACACTGATTGGCGCCGACCTGGGCACGACCACCACCCATGAAGTCCTGGAGAAACTCCGCGAGAAGGCCGATCGCAAGCAAATTAAAGATGTCGACGAGTTAAAGCGTCTCTTGAAAGAAGAGCTTCTGGCCATTCTCAATGCAGCAAATTCGCGTCCGGTGCAAAAAGTTGAGGGCACGCCCGAAGTCATCCTGGTCGTAGGTGTGAACGGCACCGGTAAAACCACCACTATCGGCAAACTCGCCCAGGTGTTCCGATCGCAGGGAAAGAACGTCCTGCTCTGCGCGGCTGACACCTTCCGTGCGGCAGCGATCGAGCAACTCGAAGTATGGGGACAGCGCACCGGCACCGAGGTCATCAAAACCAAGGCCGGAGGCGACCCGGCTGCGGTGTTATTCGACGCCCTGCAAGCCGCTAGCGCTCGGAAGACGGATTACGTCGTCGTCGACACCGCTGGGCGCCTGCACACCAAGAGCAACCTCATGCTGGAACTTGAAAAGATGCGCCGCACCGCCCAACGCATTATTCCCGGCGCGCCTCACGAGACGCTTCTCGTGATGGACGCTACCACCGGTCAGAACGGACTGCAGCAGGCCAAATTGTTTACCGAAGCCGCCGGTGTCACCGGCATCGTGCTAACAAAGCTTGATGGCACCGCGAAAGGCGGAGTCGTCGTCGCCATCTCCCGCGAGATGGGAGTTCCCGTCCGCTACGTAGGCGTGGGCGAAAAGGCCGGAGATCTCTTGCCGTTCGATCCGAAAGAATTTGTAGATTCGTTGTTCGCTTAGGCGAGTTTGATTCGCGGTTGTCACGAGGTGAATATGGCGATCTCCTTGCGATTTCATTTACAAAAAGCGATAGATCAATTGCGCCGCTGGTTGAAAAGAGAGCCCGATCTTCCCGCCGATCCCTTCGCCAACCGGATGGCTCCGGTCCGTCGGGACCCGAAAGGTCGAAGCGGTGCCGCAGCCGTAGCGGAGCCGGACGGGGATTCTTTTACCGACACCCGCGAATGGCGACGCCGCAAGGCTTAGTGCTCGACCAGACGCGGAGTTCTACCCTTTGCAGACTAAACCAAGGATGGGTTGGCGCTCATCCCGCCGTACTTATGCGCATGCCCGACCGACGCACAGACGAAGATTTTCTTCGCGAGGCACTCGACCTCGCTCGTCGTGGCATCGGCCTGACCTCTCCCAATCCCAACGTCGGCGCCATCATCGTCACCGAAACTGGCGAGGTAGTGGGCACAGGCACGCACACCTACGACGGCCTGAAGCACGCGGAGATTCTGGCCCTTGAGCAAGCGGGCGAACGCGCACGCGGAGCCACGGCCTATGTCAATCTCGAACCCTGCTCACACCAGGGACGCACCGCCCCGTGTGCGGACGCGCTGATCGCTGCCGGCGTTCGCCGCGTAGTCGCTGGAATTGCTGATCCAAATCCGCTGGTGAGTGGACAAGGCTTTTCGCGGCTGCGGGAAGCGGGCATCTCGGTAGCTTCCGGATTGCTCGCCGAAGAGTGTCAGCGCGTGAACGAAGCTTTCGCAAACTACATCCGCCGCAAGACGCCTCTGGTTACGCTGAAGACGGCGATGACGCTCGATGGCAAGATCGCGCCGCCCCCCGGCGAGTCCGAAAATCCAACTGCCCTCGGATCCGCTTCCGCCAGCGGCGGCTGGATTACCAGCGAAGTAGCGCGCGCCCATGTCCAGGAACTTCGCCACCAGAGCGACGCCATCATGGTCGGCGTCGGCACCATCATCGCCGACGATCCCTTGCTCACCGATCGCAGCGGACGTGCCAGGCGGCGTCCCTTGCTGCGCGTGATTGTCGATTCCCGCCTGCGCCTGCCCCTCGAGTCACGACTGGTTAACAGCGGCAGCAAAGATGTGCTGGTCGTGTGCTCTTTCGCCGAAGAAAAGCGCAAGAACATTCTGCGCGAGCACGGGATCCGAGTCGAGCAACTTCCCGCCGCCACCGCTGACGGCCGGCCGGACCTCGCGAGCCTGATGCAATTGCTCGGGCAACTTGAAATCACCAGCCTGCTCATCGAAGGGGGCGCCATGATCAACTGGGCAGCTCTGCACTCCGGCATCATCGATAAGATTTTCTTTTACTACGCTCCAAAAGTCCTGGCAGGTACGGGAGCGATTCCTTTCGCCACCACCTCGGGATTCAGAAGCCTCAGCGACGCAGCATACGTGAAAGATCTCCGATTCCACCGCTTCGGAGAAGACTTCGCCGTCGAAGGTTATTTACGCGATCCGTATCGTGATTGATTTAGGAGGCATTCATGTTTACCGGCATCATTGAAGAAGTCGGCAAGGTCACCAGTATCAGGGAAGAGCGCGGCACCCGGCGGCTCACAGTCGCGGCATCGAATCTAGTCGCCGAACTCAAGAAAGGAGACTCCATCGCCGTCAGCGGAGTCTGCTTGACCGCAGTGGCAATGACTCCCAGCTCCGTCTCCTTCGATCTGGCGGACGAGACCTGGCAGCGCACTTCCTTCTCCCGCATGCATGACGGAGCACTCGTAAATCTCGAATTGCCGATGCGCGCCGACGGCCGCTTCGGAGGACACATCGTGCAGGGGCACGTCGATGGCACCGGAGAATTTCTCGCCCTCGACCGAATCGAGGGCGCCGACGACTATTGGCTGCGCATCCAGATTCCTGAGTCCCTGGCGCGCTACGTGATCCACAAGGGCTCGCTGAGCATCGAGGGCATCAGTCTCACGGTAGCGAAAATCGAAGGCACCGCCGTCACGGTTGCCATCATTCCCCACACCGCGGAGATGACCAATCTTCTTTCTCTCAAGCGCGGCAACCCTGTCAATCTCGAGGTCGACATGATCGCGAAATACGTCGAGAAAATGATGAAGGGCGAGTCGGGAAGTTCTCCTCTCACCCTCGAGCATCTTGTTCAGCAGGGCTTTTGACCTCGCTAGTTTCACTTCTCCGGTAGAAACGAGAGGGCACCAGGGCTCTCTTTCACATCGGCGGGTTTACCGTGCTGGGCCTGCCACGCTACGGCTCTCGCCTTGGCCTCCCGCATCTGCTCGGCAAGCATGACTCGTGACAGGCTCTTCAATCGGCCCGGACTGTGTCGCTCGCCCCCCGAAGCAGCCACGCTGTACCACGAATAAGCGGCCACATAATCAAGCGGAACTCCCTTGCCCTGCTCGAACATGTACGCAAGGTCGGCCTGCGCCGGAGCATACCCCTGCTCCGCGGCGCGCCGTGCCCATTCGGCAGCCTCTCCGAAGTCGACCGAAAACCCCTCTCCCTTGTAGTACATGACGGCCAGAATATTCTGCGCTTCCGGAACTCCCTTCTCCGCCGCAGCCCGGAACCAGCGCGCGGCCTCATCGTGGTCCGGCGCAACTCCTTCACCGCGGTAATACATCGACGCCAGATTGCACTGCGCAACCGCATGTCCCGCCTTCGCCGCCGCTCGATACCAACGTGACGCCTCGTCCAAATCTTTCTTCACGCCCTTGCCCTGTTGATACATCGACGCAAGATTGTTCTCGGCCGTAGGTTCGCCCTGCAGAGCCGCTGCCCGGAAATATTCGAAAGCTCGCCGGTAATCTTTCGAGACGCCCCAGCCTTGCTCGTACAAAAAGCCCAACGCCAGCTCAGCGTCTGCTATCTTTTGGTTCGCAGCGCCCTCATACCACTTTGCTGCTTCGTGATAGTCCCGTCTCACGCCCACCCCATCGCGATACGCGTTCCCCACCGACAATTGTCCGTGCGCGTCACCCCGTTTTGCCTTCGCGAGCATCTCCTCGAAGGTCACTGTCGTGCTGACTAATTGTTGATGTTTTTGTTGATCTCCGCCCACACCGTTCGCCGTCTGCTTCATTCCAGCAAAAACCGAGAACGAACTCATCAGCACCCACGTACACACTAAGAACAGTCTCAAGGTGAGGTCCCCTCCGCCAATGGAATCCGGACACCTGTCAGGAATAGCTGTTTCGGTTTCTCTCCTCCAGCATCCGTGGCGCGACTGTGCGACACTCCCTCCATCACCAGCAATGCAATCGCCCACATGCGTCCCACACGCCTGCATCACGAGCCAACTACATGACTGGCATGAATTTATTGATCTATCGAAAACTGCAGGCAGGGCAAGAAGACAATGCTCGCTAACTATGAACGACGGGTTTCCGTCCAATGTGCTAAGGGATTGAATGCCGCAGCCAGAAGTGGTCCCCTCCGTTGTCCGCTTTGCGAACTTTGAAGTCGACGTGCGCGCCGGTGAACTGCGCAAGCACGGCCGGCGTGTGCGCCTGCAGGAGCAGCCTCTCCGAATTCTGAACATGCTGCTGGAACGGCCCGGCGAGCTGGTCACTCGGGAGGAACTCCGCCTGAATTTGTGGCCGGTCGACACGTTCGTCGACTTCGACCACGGCTTGAACTCCGCAGTGGCGCGTCTGAGGGAGACTCTGTGTGATTCGGCCGATACTCCTCGATTCGTTGAGACTGTTCCCCGCAAGGGCTATCGCTTTGTAGGAGAGGTAGAAGAATTGGAACCGGCAGCCGCTTCCGAGCCGGTTGTACAAAAAGCGCAGCCTCCGAAGCTCAGCTGTATCCGTTCACACGGAACGTGGCTGGCGGGATTAGGGATCGTCGCGCTGCTGACCCTCATCCTGATCAAAGTTCGCGGACATGCGGCAGCAAGCCGCGAGATTGCCCTGCCTGCGCCCGAAATCGTTCCTTTGGCCGGACTGGCCGGATATGAGGTAGGTCCGGCATTCTCTCCTGACGGCAACCAGGTCGCTTTTCGTGAAATTAACGGCCGCCAGAATTCCGGGATCTACACCTCGCTGGTTGGTGGCGAGCAATCTCTCCGGTTGACCCGGAATCGTGCGGACTGTTGTGTTGCGTGGTCACCCGACGGCCGTCAGATCGCATTCCTGCGCAGGAACAATAGGGGAGCCGAAATCTTCACCGTCCCTGCCATCGGCGGCACGGAGCGCCGACTGCTTTCGACCAAGGGTGATCAGTACCCGGGGCTCTCATGGTCGCCAGACGGAAAATATCTCGCCTTCCCGCAGATTTACTCTGCCGGCCCGAGCTCGAGCATCACGCTTTTCGCTTTAGCCACTTCGGCCACATCGATCCTGACTCATCCTCCCGACGAATATCTCGATCGCAATCCGGCTTTCTCTCCCGACGGCAAGCAGGTCGCATTCATCCGAGGAACAGTCGCCGGCGTCGCGAATGATGTGTACGTGATTGCGACAAGAGGTGGCCAGCCGCGCCGCCTCACGTTCGACAGCCGCCCCATGAGCGGACTCGCATGGAGCGCTTCCGGCAAAGACATCATCTATTCCGCATCGCGCAGCGGATCGGAAGCTCTATGGCGGGTTCCTGCCACCGGCGGCACCCCGCAGCCGGTTTCCTCCGCGGGATTGATTGCTCTTTCTCCCACGATTCCGCGCAAGGGAAATCAACTCGCCTTCCAACAAGCGATTGGCAAAGACAACATCTTGCGTCTCGGCGTGCACGGAGCCCAGGCGCTATCCATCCGCCCGACGATTGCCATTGCCGCCAAGGGACACAAGATGCGTCCCAGCTTTTCTCCAGATGGCAAGCGCATCGCATTCGAATCGGATCGTCTGGGCTTCATGGACATCTGGATCTGCTCGAGCAACGGCATCAGCTGCATGCAAGTCACGTCTCTTCGCGGAACTGCAGGAACGGCGCGCTGGTCGCCCGACGGTAAAACGCTAGCCTTTGAATATCATCCCGGTGAGCGCGCCGAAATTTATACGGTCGATGTTGCCGGAGGTGGCCCGCGTCTGCTTCCGACCATTGCAGGCGCTGATAATCTTGCGCCCAGCTGGTCGCGCGATGGACGCTGGCTGTACTTCAGTTCGAAGCGTGGCGGCGAACCATTTCAGCTCTGGAAGATTCCCGCGCAAGGCGGCACACCCGTACAGATCACGAAAAACGGAGGCATCTCCGGTGTCGAATCCGAAGACCGGCGTTATCTCTATTTCTCAAAGTACGAGGCCCCGGGCATCTGGCGCATGCCGCTCAGTGGAGGGTCTGAAGAACAGATCCTGCGCGAGCCCGACGGACCCAATTGGTTCAACTGGGCTCTGGCGCGAAATGGAATTTACTTCCTGAATGACGACTCCGAGCCGAAATCGGCCATCGATTACTACGACCTCGCCAGTCGCCAGATTCGTCACGTCTACAGCCTGGAAAAACCTTGGGGATGGGGACTGGCCGTCGCGCCCGACAACCAGTCGCTCCTATTCGTTCAAGTCGAATTTGAGCAAGCCAATATTGTGGTCGTGAAGAACTTCCGTTAACACGCCAGCACTCCGGCTTTCCTCGAAGGCAGCGATGATCGGGCGATCTACTATCGGCATCGTTGGTGTAATGATTCCATAACAGTGTCGGCTCCCATGCCCGAGTAAAGTTGGTGGTGCGAAAGCCAACCAACAGGTTCGGGAGAAAGGAGCCGAACATGATCATTATAGGTTGTGATTATCACCCGGGCTTCCAGCAAATTGCGTACGTAAACACGGATACGGGCGAACTCAGCGAAGCACGTCTGGGACACAAGGAACAGGCCGAGCAGTTCTACCGCGAACTCAGCAAGCGCGGCGTGCCCGTGCGGGTGGGCATGGAAGCCAGTGGACGCTCGCTGAGCCGGAGGCATTCCGACGCTATCCGGCCCAACGTTCCGCAAGATGTCCAACTATTGGCAACTTCACCTTCTGTCCTCGATACGCTCTCACCATCAACACGATCCACGTCAAAAAGAAGATAAGCCAAAGGTCCGACAAAACGTTGTTGATCCACCGCATCTGGAATTGAATGAAGTCGTCTGCAAACAGCACGGCTACCCAAGTCAGCGTGAAACCAATGGACTGAAAAGAGTGGAAGCGGACGAAACGGTTACTTTTGTATGGCTCCGATGACAGGTAGATGATTGGGAATAGAACACCCGCAAGGTAGCAAAGCATCCCCTCCTTAACCGTCTTCTGATTGTCGCCCGTCTTCACGCCAGACATTCTACAGGGGCACTTGGCGTAGTTGATGAAATCAGGCCTTCTCACCAGTGTGCGCCGTTTGTTCGCCCAAAGCCGCCAAGCGCTAAGGTTGACTCCATCAAACTAAGCCATCGTCAACTCATCCAACTCCAAAAATTCCTGCACAATCGGCTCCCCGCACTTCTCCAGTTCCGCATACGTTCCGAAGAAAATCGCCTTCGCTTCGTACAGAAATACAATTCGGTCTGCGAGTTTCTTCGCCAGACGCATGTCGTGCGTGACCACCACGCTGGTCAGGTGCAACTGGATCTTGAGCCGCTTGATGAGATCTCCCAGCAACTGCGCCATCAGCGGATCGACCATCGTCGTGGGCTCGTCGTACAGCACACACTCCGGCTGCGCCGATAACGCCCGAGCAATCGCCACCGAGCGCTTCATGCCCGTCGACAAGTCCGACGGCAGCAGATCACGCATGTGCCCGACCCCGACCATCTCGAGCAGGCCATCGACAATCTGATAGATCTGATCTTCCGTCAGATCCTTGCGTTCGCGCAGCGGAAACGCCACGTTCTCGCCCACCGTCAGCGAGTCGAACAGCGCTCCGTTCTGGAACACCATCGTCACTTTCTTACGAATGGCCTCGAGTTGCACTTCGTTGTAATCGGTAATGTCCTGGTGCGCCACGATCACGCGCCCCGCATCCGGTTTCAGAAAACCCATGATGTGATGCAGTGAAACCGACTTGCCCACTCCGCTTCGGCCCAGAATGCAGACGGTCTCCCCCGCGCGCACGTTAAAACTTACGTCGTCAAGCACGCGGTTGTCGCCGAACGCTTTGCTCACGTGCTGGAAATCGATGTAGGGTATGATTTGGTCGTCGGCCATTTCGAAAGCAGTTCCCAGTTTCTAGTTCTCAGTTCCTAATTCTCGTTCTCAGCCTCGAGCTTGCAGAGCATCCGAGGCGGCGCGCACGTCCTCTGGCGTATTCAGATTTCGAAACAAATCCGCACCGAAGCCTGCTTTCTCGAGTTCCTCTTCCCCGATGACACGAACTGGCGCGTCTCGAAATAACGGATCAATTTTGTTTCGACCGCTTCGCAATGCAGGCTCGGCCAAGTCCGCGAACGCTCTTCGATACACCGCGCACAGCGGTTGCCAGTTCCCTGCCGCGTTGGGCACCGTCGCCACCGTGTCGCCCTTCTCTGCTTCGCTTACCAGGTAATCCAAGAAACTCTTCTGAACGAAGGGCATGTCCACCGCCAGAATCAGGTTCAGCTCGGATGTCGAACTGCGCAACGCCGCATGAATCCCGCCCAGCGGCCCATGATCCGCAAACTCATCCTCTACCACTTTGCTGAACGCTCCAAATTCGGCCCGGCTTCCCAGAATGTAAACATCCGGAGTAATCGCAGTAACCAGCATGAGGGCCCGGTCCAGCAGCGTCCGCCCCTGCAATTCGACGAACGCCTTGTCGATTCCCATCCGGCTGCTTCGTCCCCCCGCCAGGACGAATGCACTCACCTCGGCCATGCCGCGATCATACACAAGGGCACGTCCGGCCGAGAAACCCACAGGCCAAGCCGTTGCGGCGACAGCCCTTAGGCGTTGCAACACCGAGGTCGCGAACGAAAGTAACCTGTTCAACTGGTGCCCGTCGTTAGATCATAGCCAGAGTCCGGGCTGTACCGCCGGCAGTTAAAAAGTCATGCCACAGAAACTCATGGATGTACTCAGGCTCGGGCGTTGTTCCCACGAGTTCTCCTGGCCCCGGCGAGCGGCCGACGGTCACTATTACCAGGTGTGCCTGCTCTGCGCGGCCGAATACAAGTACGACTGGGACACCATGCGCCGGACCGAGCGCGTTCCGCTGACCACCGCGGAACCCGCCACGCGCCGTCGCACGCGCGAGAAGAAGCCGTCCTGGGTGCCGCGCGCACGCCGCCTTAAGCTAAGCGTGCCGTTGCGCTATCGCGTGAAGAATCTCAGCACGTGGTCCGAAGGCACGATCCTGAACATCAGCCAATCGGGCGTTTTGTTTGAAGGCTCCGCTGAATTGCCCGTTAACGCGCTGGTGGAAATGGTTTTCGAGATGCCCGAAGAAATTTCCGGCCAGAAGAACAGCAACGTTCTCTGTCAGGGCAAGGTCATCCGCGCAAAGGAAGCACGCGGCGAGGAACCCAGTTCCGGCTTGGCGGCCTCGATCCTCGACTACAAATTCCTGCACCAAAGCTGATAGCAAATCGCCTGCTTGCCTAGTTGGTTTTCTGCGCGGCTGCCACGGAACGCTTCACTGCCTTCGCAACCAGAGCACCAAAGCCGGGATTACCGTGCAGTGACTTCAAAGCAGTGTCTTTTTCAAAGTTCACGACTAATTCAGGATTCAATCCATTTTCGACTGCGTCGTCCAGCAGTGAGATCGCTTCGTCGGGTTTCCGCGTCAGCGCCAGGAGGCGAGCAAGTTTATAAACGGAATCGACGGTATCCGGGTGTTTCGATCCGAGGATACGCCGCTCGATGTCCACAGCCTCGAGCAGAACCGTTGTCGCTTCTGCATAACGGTGCTGATAGTAAAGAACATCAGCGATGTTATAGAGGGCGACAGCAGTAAGCGGATGATCCTTGCCCAGGGTCCGGCGACACCTTACGAGAACCTCTCGTTGCAGTCTTTCGGATTCAGAGTAGCGACCTTGATTCTCGAAAACTGTGGCCAGATTGCCCATAGCAATCAATGTATCGGGATGATCTGAGCCAAGTAGGCGACTCGACGTGTTAAATGTCTGTTGGAGCAATTGTTCTGCCTCGCCATACCGATCTTCCTCGACAAGAACGATCCCCAAATCGTCAGAAGCCTTGAGAGTCAGGGGGTGTCCGGAACCGAGGATTCGTCGGCGGATATCAAGAATTGAGCGGTAGCTTTTCTCGGCGGCTGCAAACCTGCCCCGTTTCTCTTGGATGATCGCGAACCGTCGCTCGGACTCTATCGTATCGGGGTCTTCCGCACCCAGGACTTGCCGCTGCCGTTCAAGTGTTTGCTGGCACAGTTTCTCAGCTTCCTCAGGGCGGCCTGCCAATTCGAGAATCCAAGCCAGGTTGGATTCGGCCAGGAGCGTAGCTCTGTCATCCAGACCAAGTACTCGCTTGTCGATATCGATCAACTCCCGGCTCATTTTCTCCGCTTCTGCGAATCGTCCTTCCTCAGATGTTGTCCATGCCAGTCGACGGGCTGAGCTTAGCGTCGCTGGATGTTCCGGTCCCAAAACATCGCGGCGAGTGTCCGCCGATTGTTTGATCAGTGACTCCGCCCGCGGGTAGAGACCCAGCCCCTCATAGACCTCACCCATCACTTCGAGCATCTGTGCTTTCAGTTCCGGGTCTTTCGCCAGGCTGGTTTCAATTTCCTTCGACGACTTGTCGAGAATCTCTCTCGCCGTGATGCTGTTGCCGCGAGCCTCGCCAGGATCCGACACTTCGAACATGCTGGTCATGAACTGGGTGATTCGATCGGCCCGATCTCGTTCCCGGGTGATGCGTCGCAGTTCGACGGCCTGCGTCACTGCAAACGCGATCAGCAACGCGGCAACTACTGAAACCATCACCGCAGCCACGGCGTGCCGGCTGACGTACTTCCGCAGACGATACGCGACACTTGCCGGTCGCGCCTCCACGGGACGGTTCTCGAGATAACGCTCAACGTCGGCTCCCAGTGCGGCTGGGGTTCCGTATCGCCGCTCCCGGTCCTTCTCCAGCGCCTTCAGAGTGATCCAGTCGAGATCGCCGGCCAGCAAAGTCACCAGTTGCCCGGGTTCGGTTCCCCGCACTTCAGCCCGCGCAGTCGATGCTTCGCGATTCGTGCCGACCCTCGTGCTCGGTCGCGGCGGATTCAAGTCTCGCAATTGCCGCAACGCTTCCTCCAGTTGCTGCTTATTCCATTTCGTTGGGTCGAAAGGTAGGTAGCCGGTCAGCAGCTCGTAGAGAATGACTCCCAAGGAATAAACGTCCGTGCGGGTATCGACGTCGTGCAGTTCGGGACCTACCTGCTCTGGGCTCATGTATCCGGGTGTTCCCAACAGCGAGCCCACTTGCGTGCACGGTATTGGTCCGTCCAGGCCAGTCCCCGTCGTTTTCGCCAGGCCAAAGTCGATAATGCGGGGCACGGGCTTGCCATCGACTTCCGCCACCAGAATGTTCGATGGCTTCAGATCGCGATGGATGATGGCTTTCTGGTGCGCGTGCTGGACTCCTTTGCACACCTCCGTGAACAGCCGGAGGCGCGCTCGAATCCGCAGTTTCTTGCGATCGCAGTAGTCGGTGATGGGGAGGCCATCCACGAATTCCATCACCAGGTATGGCTGACCCGCTGTCGTGGCACCGGCGTCGAAGACTTTAGCGATCGCGGGATGATCCATGATCGCGAGCGACTGCCGCTCAGCTTGAAAGCGCTGAAAAATTACAGGGTCGTACATCCCCGCCTTGATCAGTTTCAGCGCGACTCGACGTCTTACAGGTTCAGCTTGTTCCGCTAGCCACACCTCGCCCATCCCGCCGACTCCCAACTGGTGGATCAGGCGATATGGGCCGATGCTTTGGGGCTCGCAAAAAGGATAGGGGGACGTTGTAACCCAGGGATTTTCCGAGAGCGCGCCTGCCTTGGCATACGCAGCGAGCAAGGACTCAACTTCCGCCCGCAATTCTCTGTCCTGTATGCAGGCTTCATCCAGGAAAGCACTTCGCGCTTGGGGCTCGCGGTCAAGCGCGGCTCCGAGAATCTCCTTAATTTTCTGCCATTGCTCCAGCTTCATGGAAGTTCATGCGCTTTTGCAGCGCCCTTTTGAACCGCACCTCGAACATTGATCCTAGCGCCCGTCGAGTTGTTACTACAAGAAAAGCGGAGCGTCGCCGTGTTCTCGCCAACGAGTGCCGTCTGGTCGCCTGAAACCGAGCGAAATCGCGGCGTTGGGCGGCGGCCTGCCAGGAACTGTCGTCCTTTATCCACCCGAACCAGAGGCACAGCGGGACGCTTCTCTGCCTGTTTGGCCTCTGCGGTCGAAGCTATTTGAAACAGTCTCCAGCAAACGATTCAGCCCCTTCCTCAGCACCATGATTTTGTGCAAGCCAGACAACCGCAAAGCATCTAAACTAGTATCATCCGAACTAACACCTAGCCCAGGAGTTGCCTTATGAAGGCGAGAATCACGGCATGTCTTTGCATTCTTCTGCTCATTTCGGTAGCGGGCACGGTGGCCTGCAGCAAGGCCCCGAATGATTCCCAAATTAGCAGTCAGCTTCAGGACAAATTCAACAGTGACTCGGGTTTGCAGGGAAAGCAACTGAGCGTGCAAGCCGCGAACGGCAGTGTCACGCTGTCAGGCTCGGTTGACAACGACGCCCAGCGGGAAGCCGCCGCGCGCTATGCCTCTGCGATCCCCGGCGTGAAGCAGGTCGTCAACAACTTGCAGGTAGGCCCGCCGCAATCATCTATGCCGAGCGCGGCTGCCGAACCCGAGCCACAGCCCGCTCCGCAAGAGACTCCTAAACCAACGCCTACCCGCCGTCGTGAACCCGCGCCCAAGCGGCGCAACGTGGTGGCTCGCGATACCACGGAAATGGCCGCCGCCGGTGCCGGAGCAGCAGGCGCAGGCACAGCTATGGCTCATCAGGATTCGCCGCAGCCCGTTACTCCCGTGGCGCCAGCGACTCCACCACCTCCGCCGCCGCCCCAGAAGGTCACGATCCCGGCCGGCACGAGTTTGGCCGTGCGCCTCGTCGATACGATCGATTCCGAGAAGAACCAACCAGGCGAGACCTTCCGCGCCACTCTGAACTCTCCGCTGTCCGTTGACGGAGAAATCGCCATTCCTTCCGGCTATGACGTCGAGGGCCACATCGTCGACGTGAAGAGCGCCGGAAAATTTGCCGGACAATCCGTAGTCGTATTGCAACTCGATCGTATTTCCGTGGGCGGCAAGTCCTACTCGATCCAAACCGACGAGTACAAGCGCCAGGGGAGTTCGCGCGGCAAGAACACCGCTGAAAAAGTAGGTGCCGGCGCAGCCATCGGCGCCATCATCGGTGGCATTGCGGGCGGAGGCAAGGGTGCGGGCATCGGCGCGGCGGCCGGAGGCGGGCTCGGCGGCGGCGTGCAGGCAGCGACCAAGGGCCAGCAGATCAAGCTGCCCACCGAAACCGTCCTGAACTTCACCCTACAGAATCCAGTCACGGTGATCCCGGCACAGGGTCCGGATTCTCATCGTCACAAGATGGACTCGCCACCGCCCAGCGACTCCGGACCTCAGCAATAGAAAACAAATGACACGACGAAGCGCACGGTCTTGCAGGCTGCGAAAACTACGGTAGCGCTGGCGTCGTAGCGTAGCGCCGGCGTCCCGCCGGCAGTCGCGAGGGCATCTTGCCCTCGCTTCCTAGGGAGCATGAAAAGGGCACGGCTCCAGCCGTGCCCTTTTTCATTGATTGCCGATCACGACGCTCTATGTTCTGATATCGCTTCTTCCATGCCGCCTATCACCGCCTTCCTGCAGACGCACAATGACGCGCGCCACCTCGGACGCGCTCTCGAAAGCCTGCGGCCCTGTGACGAAATCCTCATCCTCGATCGTGGTTCAACGGACCACACCCTCCGCGTCGCCCGAGAGTACGGCGCCACCATCTCGAATTCCGATCCCAACCTATCGATGTCAGCGCACCTCGCGCACGCTCGCCACGAATGGATCTTCTGTCTCTTGCCCACCGAGACGCTGACCGAGTCTTTGGAAGCCTCATTGTTCGAATGGAAGCTCTACGTATCCGGCGATATCGCGCACATTCCCTCCGCGGCCGTGATTGTGAAAGACGAAGCCAAGAACAGCGCCGTTGGGAGCGTAACCAGCACTCGCCTGGTACTTAAGGGTTGGAGTCGATGGAATGGCTCGCTGCCCCAACCCGATCCGCGCAGCCTCCTGCTGCAGGGTGACTTATTGCGATTCGGGCCGGAACCCGTGTGACGCCATCACGTGTCGATGTGACATCTCTCACATGCGGGCGTGGTGTTCCCTCCTACACTAGGCTGTTGGCAGCAGTTTGTCGTACGGCAGTTTCTAGGAGGAATTATGCAAGCAAGCAAGTGGTTCGGTTTGGGCGCCGTGGTTGTTGCCCTGGCGATGATCGCCATCGCGCAGGAGGCGGCGCCGTCGCAGGAGAAGGTCATCAAGCACGTTCCGGTGAAGCAGACGAGTGCCGCTTCCGGACAGGAGATGTTCACCAGCTATTGCGCCGCGTGTCACGGCGTCGACGGCAAGGGCGCCGGTCCAGCCGCGTCCGCATTGAAGGTCGTTCCCACTGACCTCAGTGGACTCGCCGCCAAAAACGGCGGCAAATATCCGTCGCTCCACGTTTCCAGCGTGTTGCGCGGCGAAGCGGAAACCCCCGCCCACGGCAGCAAAGACATGCCGGTATGGGGTCCGCTTTTCCGGCACCTGAGCCAGGGTCATGATGCCGAAGTGCAGCAGCGCATCGCGAACCTGAATCAGTACGTTGAGTCGCTGCAGAAAAAATAACAGGCCGTTTCTGGCCGCAATCGAATTTTTTGACCAAGGAATGCGCACCTTAAGACCTGCGCATTCCTTTCGTTGTTCATATCCCCCATTCGTGCAATTGCGTCCAAAATTTCGCCTTGTTACATTCCACCCAGGTTCTCCCAAACAGCCGATTCGAACTGAGCGCGCATCAAACTAACTAATGCCCGCTTGGGGGATCGCTCGAAATCGCTCTCATGCATCGTGATCCGGAAAATGCATTCGTCTTAACGCGTTCCGTTCGGCTCAACTGGCCGATGCGCTACGGCGGAGCTTTGTTGTCGGTCGGCGCAGCGGTTGCCGTGTGGACGCTGACCGGCCTCATGCATCGCGATCCGTTTGCGATTTTCGTGCTGGCTGTCGTCGCGATTGCGAGATTCCTGGGATTCGGTCCTGCCGTGTTCGGCACGGCGCTCTCGGTCATCGCCATCGACTTCATCGGCTTCGAACCTCGTTTCTCCATGGGCATCACGGCTTCTGACCTTGGCCGCCTCGCTATCTTCGTCATCATCTCTCTGCTGGCCGCCAGCCTGGCCCGGCAAAAGTCCCGTGCGGAAGTACGCGCCGACCAGACGCACGAACAGATGGCGGCCATCGTGGAATCGTCGAACGACGCCATCTACAGCGCCACTACCAAGGGCATCATCACAAGTTGGAACCACGGCGCCGAGCTACTCTATGGCTATCGCGCGGACGAAGTGCTGGGTAAGCCAGTGTTCATCACCGTGCCCGAGGATCGTACTCACGAAACGCGCTCGCACTTTGAAAATCTGGCAAGGGGCGAGAGCATCGAGAGTTACCAGACCCAGCGCCGTCGTAAAGATGGAACTCTCGTTCCCATTCTGCTCTCCGTGTCGCCCTTGCGCGATCGCAACGGGACTGTCATCGGGGCCTCCGCAATTGCCCGCGACATTACTGCGCAACTCCGCGCCGAGCATGCCCTGCAACGCAGTGAGAAGCTGGCCACGGCCGGGCGCTTGACCGCTGCCATTGCGCACGAAATCAACAATCCCCTCGAAGCCATCACGAACCTGCTTTACCTGGCTCGTCGCGACCGTGACCGCGCCGACCAGCACCTCGAAATGGCGGAGCGCGAGGTGCAGCGCATTGCCGACATAGCACAACAGACACTCGGCTTCGTTCGCGAAGTCTCCGAGCCAAAGGCCCTGAACGTTTCTTCGACGCTCAGTGAAGTGCTGCAGCTCTACTCCGCCAAGCTCTGCACTGGTCACATCGAAGTGCAGAAGGATTTCTGCGAAGACTGTGAAATCCACGGATTTGCCGGCGAGCTCCGCCAGCTCTTCGCAAACCTGATCGTGAATGCCGCCGACGCCATGCCCAGGGGCGGACGGTTGCGCCTGCGGGTCTTCCCCGGCCGCGAGTACTCCGGTGAAGGTCGCCGGGGCGTGCGCGTCACCCTCGCCGACACTGGCACCGGGATTTCGCCCGAGGATCAACCTCGGCTGTTCGAGCCCTTCTACACCACCAAGAAGGAATCCGGCACAGGGCTCGGACTGTGGCTTTCGGAGGGCATCATCCGCAAACATCACGGCCGGATTCGCGTGCGCAGTTGCGCCCGCCCCGGCCATAGCGGGACTACATTTTCACTGTTCCTTCCAGAAAGCGCCTAGTCGTAGGCTGCAGACCACCTACGCACCACCGTCATCACTGCCCCGTCGGGCCTACAAGTCATTGCCGTTCATATCTTTACAAGCCACTGCCCTAAAGGACAGTGACTTCAGTACTCCGAATGTGCCCCGGTCGCGACCTTATAATCAAGGGACAACTGTCAACAAAACTGGCGTTCTAACAGCGTGGATCCTCTACTGGCATCGGCGAGCGTCGTCTTCGGGCTGATCTTCGGCAGCTTTCTGAACGTGTGTATCTATCGCCTGCCGCGGGATTTGTCGGTCTTAAACCCGCGCTGGTCGGCTTGCCCGGAATGCAAGAAGCCGATCGCCTTCTACGACAACATCCCAGTCCTCAGCTGGCTTCTTCTGCGTGGACGCTGCAGGCAATGCAACGAGCCGATTTCTCCGCGCTACCTGATGGTCGAAGTTCTGAACGCAATTCTCTTCCTAGCCTGTGCCTGGCACTTCGGATGGACGCTCGCGACGCTGAAATATTGCGCGCTCGCTTTCCTGCTGCTCGGCCTGATTTTTACCGACGCGGAGACAAAGCTTCTTCCCGACCGGATGACGCTGACCGGCCTGGGCCTCGGAATCCTGTTCAGCCTTCTCGTGCCCGTGAACGACCTCGCGTCGCAGTTCTTGCCCGGCATAGTTTCTCTTCCGGTAAGTTCTGAAATTTGGTCGCGCCTGTTGTCGCTGGCCGACTCCCTGCTGGGCGCTGTAGTCGGCGCATCGTTCATTTATGGAGCCGGGGCGATCTACCTGAGAGCGCGCGGCGTGGAAGGCATGGGCTTCGGCGACGTCAAGCTCATGGCCATGATCGGCGCCTTCCTCGGAGTGAAGCTCACGGTGTTCACAATCTTCACCGCTTCCATTGCGGGATCCATCTTCGGCGTGGGAACGATTTTGCTGGTGTGGATCAAGCGCACGCGTCGCTTCGTCCGCAGCCAGCACATCACGCTGGGTGAAGCGCGCAAGCGCGCGTGGCAGTCGGCCCAGACCATGTACCGCCACTACGAAATGCCCTTCGGCGTTTTCCTGGGCAGCATGGCCGTGGTCGCCTTCTTCTTCGGCAAGCAATTTCTGGATTGGTACTGGAGGCTGCTATGAAGCTGCTCACCAATCCAATCTTCCTGAAAATGGTGTTGCTGCTATTCGCCTCGGGCTTCGCGATCGTGATGGCGAGGATGTTGATGCGGCGTGTCCGGAAAAGCCTCAGCGATAGCGATGCAGAGCCCAGCGTCGCGGGCAATGCCTCGCAGCTTCCACTGCATACCTATCACGCGGTGATCCAGGAACTGAAGCAGCAGAAGCACGAACTCTCGACCATGCGCGACGCCGAAAGCCGCCGCGCTCGCAGTTCGGAAAATATCAGCGCCGCGGTTCTCTCGAACCTTTCGAGCGGCGTGATCTTCTTCGGGCCGAATGGCCTGATTCGTCAGGCTAACCAGGCCGCCAAAAATATTCTTGGAACGGCCTCGCCGACCGGCATGAACGCGGAAGAACTCTTTCGCGACACTGCGATTGTCGGAGGTTCGGGGGAAACGACACTGGCCGATAAAATTGCTCTGGCCTTGGGCGAAGGCAGACCTTTGCAAGGCCTTCAGGTCGAACATCGCACACCCGCTGGAGAACAGAAAGTTCTCGAACTAACCGCCTCTCGCGTTCCGGCAGCGGATGGCTCGGCGCTCGGCGTCGCCTTGCTCATCACCGATCAAACGGAAATCGCGGCCATCCGCCGCCAGATGAAACTGCGCGGCGAATTGTCGGCAGAGATGGCCCTGGCGTTGCGCACTTCATTGATCACGATCTCGGGTTACGCCCAGCATCTGGCACTCAATCGCGACCCCGGGTTGGCCACGCAAATCGCGGCTGACATCGCGGCCGAGGCCAAGCATCTCGATCACACCATCGGCGGTTTTCTCGCCGAGAGCAGGAAGGCACAAGCCGTTTCGGCGGCCAGTTCTTAGACATTCACGCGGCGGAAAGCTGCCGCGACTTTTGTGAGGACACTGAATATGAAGCGCATCGCATGGCTCGCAGGCATTTCGATTTTCCTGGCAACGCTGGCTTCTGTCGCCGTCGCACAGGACGCATCTCTGGGCGACATAGCTCGCCAAACCCGCAAGCAGAAGACCCAGAAGGCTCCGGCCGCCAAGAAATACGACAACGACAATCTTCCAGCGGACGACAAGATCTCCGTCGTTGGACAGGCGCCCACGGAATCTGCCGACGCCACCCCTCCCGCGACCAGCGGCGAACCGACTCCCGCGGCCGAATCCGCCGACAAGACCGGCACGCCCGCGGCAGGCTCCGGCGAAAATGCGCCCGCTCCGAAATCCACCAGCGCCGAAGACAAGAAACCCGCGAACGACGAGCAGGCGCAAAAGCAGCAGATGTTTAAAGAGTGGCAGAACAAAATTCACGAGCAGCAGAATCAGGTCGACATGCTGAACCGCGAAATTGATCTTGCCAACCGCGAGTACCGTCTGCGCGCCGCCGCCTTCTACGCCGACGCGGGCAACCGCCTGCGCAATGCCGTGGCGTGGGACAAGGAAGACTCGCAGTTCAAAGATCAGATGTCCGACAAGCAGAAGAAACTCGACGACGCCAAGAAGCAACTCGAGGATCTGCAGGAACAGGCGCGCCGCGCCGGCGTTCCATCGTCGATGCGCGAGTAGTTACCCTCGACCGTATTTCAGAAATCCCGGCGTGCGCGCCGGGATTTTGTTTTCTTAAGCAAATCTGTGCGTCATCTTTGCGACTTGCAAAGTTGAAGCCGTTCTCGGGCAAAAATCCTGACCCCCAAGGCCGCAAAGAGTTCCGCAAAGCGCGCAAGCAACCGGCAGCGCGCAAGCGAGTGAAAGCATGCAAGCGACCGGAAGCGTGCAAGTGACCGGAAGCGCGCATAGGAGGAAGCGCTAGCGAGAGAAAGGGTGCTAGCGAGAGAAAGCGCCCAAGCCGCGGAGCGGCGACATAATATAGCCCAGCGCGTAAGCGCTGGGTAAGCATCACCACAATCGCAAGTCCCGTAGGGACGGCACCCAGCGCAGAGGGCGTGAGCCCACAAGCTGCGATCGCGCTCGACAGCACCCGGATTCCAATCGAAATCTCGGCTTCGCGCCGGGATTTCATTCATGACAACACCACGCGATCCCGCACATAGGGTTTTTGAATTGGACTGAACCGCGCCCGTTCCCGCATAGTATTTCCATCCTGCCTGCAACGTAGCAGAAGGATCGTGCGAACTACGTTTGCGGGCCCCGCCCGTTGTTCCGTCTCACCTCCTGACCTCGTCGTCTTTCAACAAACTTGCACGACGCACGCGTTGAGCTTGCACGCCTCGGCACTCGACTCTTTAGGAGGCTTGTCATGCGCTACTCGGGGCGACACCCATCGTCCCCGTGGACGATTCTTTAACAACGCCCTTAAAACAATGAAGATTTATTTGGAGAAAGCTCATGCCAAAGAACACCGCCGCATCGCATCGAGAAGCGCAGCCCGTAACCTTGCGCACTGTCGCTGAATACGTCGGCCTGGCGCCCTGCTCGGTCTCTGCCGTTCTCAACAACTCGGCCGCCGGCATGTCCATTCCGCAGCAAACCAAGGAAGCCTCAGCATCGCCACCGATCCGGCGGGGAAATTCGTCATTGCGGTCAGCAACGGGAGCAGCACATCCTTCGGCTTGATCGCCGCTTTTAGTCTCGACAGCGCGACTGGAAAACTCACGGCCGCGGGTACGACCTCGCATACCGGCTCCGATCCTTCCTCTCTGACCCTGGATCCCTCCGGCAAATTCATCTATGTTGCCAACACCGCCGACGCCACGATATCCGCGTTCACTCTCGATTCGGCCTCTGGATCGTTGTCTGTTGTGGCGGGTTCGCCTTTTCCCAGCGGTGGGAACGGTGCCATCAACGGCCCGCTCGGCATCGTCGCCGATGCTGCCGGGAAATACATCTACGTGTGCAACGCATCCAATGACATTTCAGTATTCACATTCAACTCGCAGACTGGCGTCCTGACCGCGCTGGCGGGCTCGCCTTTTGCTTCGGGCGGAAATACGCCTTCTGGAATCGCAGTTGTGCAGAAGAAGTAAGACGACCTGCTAGGGACCCGGCTTCGGCCGGTTGGGGATAATTCGAATCTACGGGCGGCAGCAGACTCCGTATTGCTGCCAGAGGCGGAACCAGGGACTTTGGGCGAGTTTTTCGTCGTGCCGGCGATTGGCGGCCGCGAGATCGCTCAGGTTGAGCGGTCGAGTGTCTGGGACCGCGAAGATGCGTTCCAGCAACTCGATGTCGGCAATGGTCTGTTCCGCGTCCATTCCACCTCCATGATCCACAACGGGGGCAGTCCGGTCAAATCGCCAGTGTGCCGAGAGCTTTCGTCATCTCCCGTTCCGTTAGTCAAAAATCAAGAATTGTTGCAAATTCTCGGTTTCCAGGCGCTTGGATGTCCTTCGCTGGGGGTCGGACAAAAAGTACCGATACTTTGGTACTGGAGGCCAAGTGATTCCTAGCGGCCACTTCACCGAAGGGGGCACATGCCGGCTCGCCGCGATGATCTGAAGAACCGCCTTTCCCGGGCTAGCGAAATTGCGATCACGGTGATTGGCAGGAAGTCGGGACGCGCGATTTCAATCCCGATCTGGTTCGTTTTTGACGACAAGCTTCATCTTTTGCCTGTGCATGGGTCGGACACACAGTGGTACAGGAATGTGCTCAGGAATCCGAAGATTCGGATCAAAACGGGCGGCATGGAGGCCGAAGTTAAAGCTGTTTCCATCACCGATGCCGCGCAGGTAGCGGCGGTGGTCGAAAAGTTCCGCAAGAAGTATGGGGCTGGCGATGTGAAGAAATATTATTCGAAGTTTGATGTGGCGGTGGTGGCTGATATGTGAGTACGCTGTCAGCAACGGATTCAAGGCTGGATCCACGGTTTGAGGCGCGGCCACCAGCGACGGACGTTGTGACAGTACTGTTCGTAGTCGGCGCCGAACTTTTTGCGAAGAGTGGGTTCTTCGTAGAAGAGGACGAAGAGATGGACGGCGAGCGCGGCGGCGACGACGGCTGCAATCAGGCGTGGGTTGGCGTGACCGAAGACGATCCACAGGCCGATCCAGCCGAAGGCGAAGCCGACATACATCGGGTTGCGCACGTAACGGTAAAAGCCGACGACCACCAGGCGCTGGGGCGGAATCATCGGCGCGGGCGTGCCGCGTCCGGTCCAGCCGAAATCCCACACACAGCGGAGAGCTACAGCAAATCCGACCATTGAGGGGATCGCAGCGACCCAGCGCCAGCGCGCGGGGCCTGCCGTTTCCACTTGAAACCCGAGCCATCCGGGGAGCAGCCAGAACCAGAGTGCGAAGAATGCCGCACCGACCAGCATGGCAGCTACGGCGTGCATCGCTGACTGCAGGCGCTCATTCGAGGAACGATCGTGGGGGGCGGTCTGCGCCATCGGAATACCTCCCTGGTGCAGGAATGGACTGACTCGCGCCTTGCCTAATTTAACCCACTCTCATAGTTCGAAATCAGTGACAACGCACACGGATGGCTGTGTCGGCTCGTTGGAACATCTTTCATTTTGCTGCATCTGCCGCGGCTGGTTTGTCGAATAACTTGGAATCGACTTCGGGATTGATGCGGACCTCGGTGAAGGTCACCACGCTGGAGTCCTTACCATCCTGGCGATTGGTGTGCTTGGTGGGGATGTTGACGCCGTCGAAGACTTTCCAATCGGAGAGATCAGTCTCGCCGCGGAATGGGCCTGCCTGGCCGCTCGCGGTGTAGGACTCGCGCAGCAATATGCCGGAGGCTGGGTCGACGTACCAGCGCACGGCGGTGCCGTCGGCGTTGATGTCGACGATTTTCGCGTCGATGTTGCTGATCTTCTCTGACCCGTCGGCGGTGAAGGTAAATTTCGGGTCGTCGGTGTGGGCGGCGATGAACGTCGGATCCCGTTTAATTTGATCGAGACTTTCCTTCGCGGCGGAAGATGGGATGGGGCGTACTTGTCCCTGGGCCGACATGAACGCTCCAGTCGGAGCGAACACGACGGTCATCGGTCCCATAGGAGATTCCATGGCGAGGTGCATGTGATCGGGATAGAGGACGGTCAGATTTATCTGGGAAGCGGGCTCGTCTTTGGATTGCTGGTCGAGCCTGGCTTGCATGGAATGGACGGATTTCAACTTCGCAGCGCCGCCCATTTTTTCGGCGACCTTGGCGGCAAGTGCTTTGCCTTCCGGATTCGAACCAGCGGGCGCGGAGGGGGCGGCGGCCTCGGGCTTGGCGTCGCCAGCGGGGCTGCCTGACGCTGCCGGTTGCTCGCCCGGTGGCGGCGGAATGGTGATGTCGATATTCGTGACTGCGCCGAGTTCCGAAAGCGGTTTATCGAAGTCCTTGGGATTGCCCACCACCAGCACAGCAAGCTGATCCTTGTGCAGGTACTTGAGGGCGACGCGGTTGACCTCGGCGGCTGTCGCTTTTTCGATGCCTGCATGGTACTGCTCAAGAAAATTCAGCGGATAGCCGTAGAACTCGTAGGCCATGCGCTCGTGCAGGACCTTGTCGGGTGTATCGAAGTTAAAGATGAAGGAATTGAGGATGGAATCTTTGGCGCGCTTGATTTCATCGTCGGTGATGGGCTTTTTCTGCAAGTCGTCGACATCCGTGAAGACAGCCTGGACGGCTTGCACGGTGCTTTCGCTCTTGGTGCCCAACACGAAGCGTGTAACGCCGGGGTGGTCAAACGAAGTGCCGATGCCACCGCCCACAGAGTAGGCGAGGCCGAGGCGGGTACGGATGTCCTGTACGAGGCGGGAGGAGAAGCCTCCGCCCATGACCTCGTTGAAGACTTCGATGGAGAAGTAGTCGGGATTGCGGCGGTCAGTGCCGGGCGCGACCATGCGCACGTTCGACTGGTTTACGTCATCTTTGCTGACGAGGTAATAGCCGGGCTTGGCGGGGTGAATTTCGATTTTAGTCTTGGGGGCCGCGGGACCTTTCGGCCAGGATGCGAACGCGGCTTTCAGCTTGGTTTCCATAGCGGCCGAATCGAAATCACCGCTGATGCCGACGATCATGTTGTTGGGCTGAACGTATTGCTTGTGCCAGCTGACGAGGTCGTCGCGCTTGACCGCAAGGATGGTGGCGTATTCGGCCTGGCGGGCGTACGGGCTGTCGGCTCCGTAGGCGAGCTTGATGGATTCGCGGGCAGCGATTGAGGACGGGTTGTCGTTGCGACGGGCGATGGACTCTTCGAACTGGCTTTGAGCGAGTTCCACCTTGTCGGCGCGGAATTCTGGATTGTGCAGGAGGTCGAGGACGATTTTGAAGACGTCGTCGTAGTCAGCCTTCAGACACGACCAGCCGATGGAGGTGGAGTCGCCACCGCCACCGGTCTCGACCTTCGCGGCGCGCGCTTCGAGATAGTCATCCAGCTGGTCGCCGGTCTGCGTCTTGGTGCCGCCGGTGCGCCAAACTTCGCCGTAGAGATCCACGAGACCGACCTTTGCTGAGGGCTCCAGCTGCGAACCACCCCGGATACGGATCGAGCCGTCAATCAGAGGAAGCTCGTGGTCTTCCTGCAGGAAGATCACCATGCCATTGGGCAAGGTGATGCGCTTCGGTTCGGCTGGGTGAAACGCTGGAAGCGGCGGGATAGGAATCTGCTGCCAGCTGGTTTGCGCGTGGGTGTTGATGGGTGCGACGGAAACGATCGCAAGGAGAGCGAAGGCGGCAAGGAAATAAGAGAGCAGGTGATTGATTCGGGAGCGAGTTGTCATTTTGCACCTCCCGCCGTCGGGCCCGCAGTTTTTATGGTTTCGTTGATGCCCACGGTGCGATTGCTCTCCGAAAAAGTCTGGTTGGCTACGCGGCGAATGTCAGCCTTGGTGACCTTGTCGATCCGGTCGACGGACTTGAACAACTCGCGCCAATCGCCGAAGCGCGACTGGTAGATGGCGAGTTGCTGCGCGAGGCCCTGATTGTCGCCGAGGCCGCGGATGAGGTCGGCTTTCGCACGCGTCTTGATCATCATTAATTCGTCGTCGGTGATGTCTTCTTTCTTGATGCGATCAATCTCGGCGTGAATCGCTTCGCCCAGTTCCTGGGGTGTGTGGCCGGGGACGGGGACTGCGTAAAACGAGAACAGGTGCGGATACTTGTTGCCGGGCAAGCCGGAGAATCCTGCGGCGAAGGCGGCGATCTTCTTGTCGCGAACCAACGCGCGATAGAGGCGCGAGGTGCGCCCGTTGGACATGAGGTCGGAGATAGCGTCGTAAACGGCGTCGTCGGGGTTGCGGTAGTCGGGGCGGTGATAGCCCTCGATGTAGAACGGCTGCGCGGCCTGGCGGAGCACGACGCGGCGCTCAGAATTCTGCGGCGGTTCGGTGGTGGTGCGCTCGTCGGGCGTGGGCTTGGTGGTCAGGCGGCCGAAATACTTTTCGATGATGGGCATGGCGTCAGCGGCTTTTATGTCGCCGGAGATCGCGATGACCATGTTTGACGGAATGTAGTACTGATCGAAGAAGTTCTGCGCGTCGGTTGCGGAGAAAGAGTTCAGGTCTGACATCCAGCCGACGGTTGGGCGATGGTACGGGTGCGCCTGGAAGGATGCGTTAACGAACTGCTCCACCAGGCGGCCGACGGGATTGCTGTCGGTGCGCATGCGGCGCTCTTCGATGACGACGTCGCGCTCTTTGTAGAACTCGCGCATGACAGGGTGCAGGAAGCGCTCGGATTCGAGGTAGGCCCAGAGTTCCAGACGGTTCGACGGGAAGGAATAGTAGTAGTTGGTCTCGTCGTCGCTGGTGTTGGCGTTCATGCCTTCGCCGCCTTCACGCTCGACGATCTCGCCGAATTCGTTCGGCTTGACGTATTTCTGCGCTTCGGCGATGGCGTCTTTCCAGGATTTTTCGAGTTCTTTGAGTTTGTTCTCGTCGCGGCCAATGCGCTTGTCGCGCTCGGCGATGTAGTTGGTGTAGGCGACCTCAACCTTGGCGAGAGCTTCTTTCTCGGCCGGGTAGTCGGTGGTGCCGATCTTGTCGGTGCCCTTGAAGGCCATGTGCTCGAACATGTGGGCAAGACCGGTTTTGCCCATGGGATCCTGCACGGAGCCCGCGTCGACGTGGGTAAAGAACGAAAAGACCGGGGCTTCAGGACGCTCAAGGATGACTACGGTGAGGCCGTTGGGCAGGGTTTTGACGGTGGTGCGTTTTTCGAAGGAAGCGACGTCCTGAGCAGCGGCGACGGTAATAAGAAGGAGGATTAGTGCGGACAGGCGAACGGCTACTTGCTTCATCGGACCTCCACTGCAGGTTGAGATGGGTTCACGAAACAGCATTCCTTGATAAACGGGCCAGAAGTTGGGAAGAAATCCACAGTACGTGGGGGAGAAGGGGGATGTCAAACGGCAGTCGTCCGTCGCGAGTCGTCGGGAAAACTAACGTTGCGATGGAAAAGCACTACTAATATCCAATCTCACTCCCTAAAAGACGATTGAAAGTAACCTTGGCTAGCGGCGAAACGGTCAGGCTTTACCAGGATGCGGTGTCCGCGGCGAGTCGGTTACAAAGGCGTACCGGTGGGTTTGATCTTCGGAAAATAGAGCCAGAGGTGACCATCGTTGTCGTCTTCGCCAAATACGATCTCACCACCCGGGCCGGTGACGGCATCGCCGAACTGATAGCCGTAGCGTCGCTTCTCAAGTACGGAAGCGGCCACACCGAGATTACTCACACTGCCGGAGAGGGTGTCACAGCAGAAAAGATTCGCCATTTCCGCTCCGCAGAATCCAAAAAGCCTGGCATCCGGAATCATTGCCATCGGTCCGACAGGGGCCAGATGCGCTTTGCCGAGCGAGCGAAAGCCTTTTCCCGCATCGAAAGCGAATAGGTGCCCGCCGGCATCGGCCGTAAGCAACTGGTTTGCATTACCACCGCGAGCCCAGCGCAGAGGACCGGTCCAATCGCCCTCGGGCAACTCGACGGCAGTGCGGCGGATCTTGCTGGATGCCAGATCGAAATGCCATAGCCGCGCATCGTCATCCTGTCCGAACACGCCGGAATTGCTCATTGCGAGCTGACCGCGGCCAGACACTTCTCCGATAACCGTGACTCTTGGCGAGTCGACCTCCATCGTGAACAAATGGCGAGTGGTGATGCCGACCACGATTCCTCGGGACGAATCGCAGACGGCGTGAACAACCGGCTCGCCTGGCACACACTCGCCGAGGTCTTGAAGAACTGGAGGGTCGAGGCCCCACTCCTGAATCCAGTCCTGCGCCAGATCGATGGACGGAACCGCAATGACGCGGCCACCGCGGGCTCCGTTCACGAATGCAAAGACGTGGGATTTGACACAACAGACAGCCATCGAAGACACACCACCAGGAACAACGCCGACATCCAGCACAACGCCAGTCAGTCCATGGAACGCGGCTGCGAACAGGTGCGCCTGACGTCCGCTCGTTCCCCCATAGATGTGTCCCGCGGAATCGATATCGAGCGCGGTGATCCGACACTCGTCGTGGACGATCGGGGAAGTTATTCCGGGCAGGCAGGTCGGGAACGCGACCATCACGCCCTCGCGAACAAACTGGTGGGCGAGCTCCTCTTGATACGCCTTAATCTCCGGGGAGTTGGGATCGAATCTGCCCTTTGTCTGCATGGTCGTAAAATCCTTCCTTAACCCCACATGCGAATGGGAAGGTGTGCGTTTTTCTTCTTCCGCTCAGCCGGCATGGAAACCTTAAAGATGCCGGAAGGATGATTTCCGACGTGGCCGAAGAACAAGTCGCCATTATGGTCCACGGCGCCGCGAGAAACGTAATGCGCAAACCCAGCGGGATGTTTGAGCTGAGCTACTTCCTCGCGCTTGAGCGTTTGCGGATCGAGGCGCCAAACCACACCCTGCATCACTTTGCCGGAACCAGGCATTGGGTTGTATTTCGGATCACGCCACCGAGAAGCGACGTAGTAGAGCTTCCCATCGCCCGCGAACGTCAGCCCGCCGCAGTGGTCCGTGTACATATCAATGGGAAAAGCGGGATCGCGCGGTTGTGTCGCCGGTCCCAGATCCTCGATGCGTGGCCACTCGCCCTCGTTGAGCCAGATGCGCATGAGGTGAGGGTTTGGACACCAAGTGGAAGCGTAGACACATTCACGGTCGGGTGAGGGCGCCACGTCATAAAACACGCTATGCCAGCCGCTTTGGTAATTCGCATTATGGGCCAGCTTGCCGGGAGAAATTTCCAGGCGGTCGGTCTCGGGCGTATAGCGCACCAACCGCCCGTAGTCGCTACTCGTCCAGACACGATGCTGCTTGTCGAGGAACAGCGTTTGCGGATTGATGGAGCTGATACGTCCAAGGTCACGCCGCTTGCGAGTGTGTAGATCGTAGATGATGAAATGATCGCGGGGATAGCTCATGGCATAGAGCAGACCGCGCTCCTCATCGTGCAACAGGCAGCGGCAGCCTTCTTTGGGGATCAGCGTGTCCCACCAAAGGACGCGATCATTGTGGGTATCGAAGGCCAGCAGAGCCGAGCCGCGAAAACAGCGCTTGGCATCGTGCCAGGAATACCAGGGGGAATAACGGGGCAGATCGATCGGCGGACCCGAAAGGTGTGTCGCCATGTACAGCACACCGTCGTGCATGGACGGAACGAAGCTGTAGTGAATCTTGCATTGGGAAGCTCGCCCCGAAGTGGCAGGATCGTCCACCATTTCGGCGAGATCAAAGAGATAATCCAGGTCATCGCGCTCTTCGTTGTAACGAACAGGTTTTACCACTCCCCCGGGTACGCTCTCGGCGCAAGCCGCCGCGTAGATGCGACCGTCGGGCCCGACAGAAAGCGACCAACAAGTATCCGAGTCAGGATGACCTGTGAATGGATACCACTTCACGGGGTAGGGCGTTTCGCCGGGGCCCTCAGGTTGAGGGTCGAGCGCAGGGACAACGAGACCCGCCGCGAAAGTTGTGCTGCCAATCTTCATAAACGTGCGGCGATCAATCTGCTGTTTTGAAGTCACCGATTCCTCCGGACGGCTCGGCCATTTACGGGAATAGATAATAGAGGATTCCTGTAGCTTGTGGTGTCCTCATCTATGGGCGCCAGTTGCGGCCGATGACCCACTGGTGAAAGTTGCTATCCGCGCCGGATCGGAGTTGCATCGTATGAAGCGCGTTAGGCAGTCGCCGCTATACTTTCACAGCGGCACGAGGAGGCTAGGTGCCTAAGGGAGGCGGCTTGGCGATTTCGCCGGTGGTGGAGGTTGAGGGCAAGCGGCTGAACCTGTCGAACCTCGACAAGGTTTTGTATCCCGCCAGCGGGTTCACCAAGGGGCAGGTGATCGACTACTACGCGCGCATTGCGCCCGCGCTGCTGCCTCATTTGAAGGGGCGGCCGGTGACCATGAAGCGCTATCCGGACGGCGTGGACTCGGAATATTTCTACGAGAAGAACGCGCCCAAGCATCGGCCGGATTGGGTGAAGACGGCGCCTGTCTGGAGCCGGCACAATCGACGGCATATTAATTATCTGCTGGTGGACGATCTGCCTACGCTGACCTGGCTGGCGAATCTTGCGTCGCTTGAGATTCATCCGTCGCTGGCGTTGGCGAAAGACATCAATTGTCCGACCATGATGGTGTTCGATCTCGATCCGGGGCCACCCGCGAATATTGTGCAGTGCTGCCAGGTGGGGTTGTGGCTGCGGGAGATTTTCGAGCACTGGGGGTTGCAGTGCTTTCCGAAGACGTCCGGCTCGAAGGGATTGCAGGTGTATGTGCCGCTGAATACGGCGACTACGTATGAAGTGACAAAGCCGTTTGCGCATGCTTTAGCGCGGTTGCTAGAGCACGATCATCCAGACCTGATTGTCTCTGACATGAAGAAGGAAGTGCGCACCGGCAAGGTGTTTGTTGACTGGAGCCAGAATGACGAGCACAAGACGACCGTGTCGGTGTACTCGCTGCGGGCGCGGGAGAAGCCGACGGCGTCAACGCCCGTTTCTTGGGAAGAGGTAGAGAAGGCGCTCAAGAAGAAAGATGCTGGGTTGTTGGTGTTTGAGGCTCCCAAGGTGATCGAGCGCTTTGAGAAGTTGGGGGATCTGCATGCGCCGGTTCTGGAGTTGAAACAGAAGCTGCCTGATTTGCGGGCGGCTGGGGCTGGTCCGCAGCCGGCGACTGTGGATTTGGCGGCGCAAGCGGAAGAAGAGGCCCGACCGGCGCTGCGCGCGAAGAAGGCGGCTGGGGCGTCGAAGAGCGTGGCGGCGAAGAAGACGGTGGCGGCGAAGACAGCGGCGAAAAAACGGCGGGCGGTATAATCCGCGAACCAGATCAGGTACCGTTTGCTTCGTTTTCTCACCGATCTCAGGCGGACAGGAGTGTCCGCCCCGCACGAGCGTCAATGGCGAAATTATTTGCAGGCACTTCGGGATGGGCTTATCCGAGTTGGAAACCGGATTTCTATCCTCAAAAATTGGCGCAGGCGAGATTCTTAAGTCACTACGCTACGCAGTTAAATGCGGTGGAGGTGAACTTCACGTTTCGGCAACTCGTGAAGGAGACGACGCTCGCCAAGTGGATGGCCGACAGCCCAGAGGGATTTCGGTTCACGATCAAGGCTCACCAGGTGTTGACGCACATCAAGAGGCTAAAGGGGACGGAAGATTTTCTGCCGCGCTTCCTCGGGACGATCGAGCCGCTGGCGAGCGCTGGCAAGCTTGGGCCTGTGCTGTTCCAGCTGCCGCCTAACCTTAAAGTAGACCTTGAGGTGTTGAAGAGTTTTCTGGCTGCCCTGCCTCGCGCGCTTCAGTCGGCTTTCGAATTCCGGAATGCTTCGTGGTTTAACGACGAGGTGTATGCGGCCTTGCGGGAATGCAAGGCTGGGCTGTGCGTCGCTGAGACTGAGGAGATGACAACGCCCGAGGTGGTCACGGGCGACTTTGTGTATTACCGGTTCCGCAAGCCGAATTATCCGGCGGACGAGCGGGCTGCGATGGTTGAGCGCATTCAGCGGCATCTTGCGGTCGGGCGCGATGTGTTTGCTTACTTCAAGCATGAGGAGACTCCTGAAGGGGCGATTTATGCTCGGGAGTTGCTCGGGGCTTTCGGCGGGCAAACTTCTTAACTTCTAGCGTCCCGAAGTGCGCCACGAAAAGCTTGAAACGCGGAGTTCGCAGAGAAGTGCCGCATAGTTCGCAGAGAAGTCGAAATTGAACTTGGGGAGGTTTCCTGCCTTCCTGCTGTTTTCGCGCATCGGGGTAGGCACTTTGTCGCGTCCGATAATGCGTACTAAACTTTAGGTTTGGCGGACAGGAGTGTCCGCCCCACACGGGCCATGGCTTCGGAAGCAAATGCGCGCGTCTTGTCTGGGTTTCTCGACTACCTGAAGGTTGAGAAGGGGCTGGCGCCCCTGACTGTGTCTGCTTACACCACCGACATCTGCCAGTTTGCCGAGTTTCTCGAAGGGCGCAAAGGTGTGCTCGCGAATGCGCAACGCATCCATGTGCGCGATTTTATCCAGCAATTATTTTCGAATGGGGTCGATGGCCGCTCGGTGGGACGGAAGCTTTCGGCGCTGCGGCATTTGTACCGGCATCTGCTGGTGGACGGGAAGATTGATCATGATCCGACGCTGAATATCGATTCGCCAAAACAGTGGAAGGTTCTGCCCAAAGCGCTGGCTCGGGATGAAATGGAAAAAACGCTGGCGGCGCCGCGGGCGACATCGGATTCGAAGCTGGCGCATGCGCTTGCGTCGCGAGATCAGGCAATGCTGGAGGTGTTCTACGCGGCGGCCTTGCGGGTAACGGAAATTGTTCAAGCAAAACTTGAAGATTTGAAGCTGGAGGTTGGGTACGTGCTGGTGCGCGGCAAAGGCGACAAGGAGCGGATTGTGCCGTTGGGGAAGTTGGCGCAGCAGTCGCTCGAGAGTTATCTCGCGGAAGGGCGTCCGGTGCTTTCGGCTGGGAGAAACTCGCCCTTTCTGTTTCTGGCGCGCGGAGCCCACAAGTTGACGAGGCAGCGGGTTTGGCAAATGGTGAAGGCGGCATCAGCGGCGTCGGGACGCGCGGCGTCTCCGCATATGTTGCGACACTCTTGCGCAAGCCACATGGTGGAGAATGGCGCGGACCTGCGCACCGTGCAGACCATCCTTGGGCATGCGGATATTTCTACAACGCAGATTTATACGCACCTGGCTTTGGACCGGTTGAAGACGGTGTATCAGAAGCATCATCCTCGGGCGAAGGGGAAGGTCTGATTCACCACAGAGACACAGAGGGACAGAGAAATTTGGTAATTGGCGTAATTTGGTAATTTGAATTTTCAGTTGCGAACGTGCACTGCTATTCTTCTGCGCTTGCACTGAAGAAATCTTTCGCTGTGTCTCTGTGACTCTGTGGGGAAAAGATGTTGGACGATGTATGAGCGATAGATCAAACTACAAGCGCACCACAGTTGAGAAGGCTACCGATGAGTTTCTGCGCGTGTTGCGGGAGCGGAATGCTTCGGCGCATACCATCAAGGCTTATGCCGGGGATCTGGAAAACTTTGCGAACTACGTGGGTGCGCGGGAGTGGAAGAAGATCGACCATGTTGTGGTTCGCGGATTTTTATCGCGTCTGTACGAAAAGGGATTGAGCAAGGCTTCGGTGGCGCGGTCGCTCGCTGCAGTACGGTCACTCTACCGCTGGCTAGCGCAGGAGGGTGTGGTCGAGCAGAATCCGGCGAAGCTGGTGGCGACGCCGAAGCTGCCTAAAAAGCTGCCGCGCGTTCCCACCATTGAGGAGATGAACACGGTTCTCGACGGTGCGATGCCCGAGGTGGCGGCCTTCCCCGAGCGCGACCGGTTGTTGCTGGAATTGCTTTACGGGTGCGGGATCCGGAACTCGGAGTTGATCGGGATTAACGTCGACGACATCCGTGTGAGCAACGAGGCCATCCTGATTCGTGGGAAGGGAAAGAAGGAGCGCTACGTGCCATTCGGCGGATCGGCGGCGTCGGCGCTGCGCGGCTATCTTCCCGAGCGCATGAGGTTGCTCGCGGAAACGAAGAAGACTTCTCCTGCCTTGCTGCTCAATCAGCGCGGCGGGCGGCTGACCGTGCGGAGCGTCGGCCGGATCGTGAAGAGAATTGCTGTTGCCAAGGGGCTCTCGCCCGACGTCCATCCCCATACCTTGCGACATGCTTTCGGCACACACATGCTGGAGGAAGGCGCAGACCTGCGGGCGATCCAGGAATTACTTGGACATGAGCGGCTGGCTACGACGCAGCGTTATACGCAGCTGTCGATGAAGCATGTGCTGGCCGTGTATGACCAGACGCATCCGCGGGCGAAGTGAACTGTTGATTCACCACAGAGTCGCAGAGGCACATAGAAAGCAAATGCGGGAGAAAAGTGAACACAAAGGACTTTTGCTCGTCGCGTAACTCTGTGGTGACAATTCTATTCGGCCGCATCTGACGAACGATCGAGCACTGTGCTAAGAAAACAGTCGGTGTGCAGCCTGGTGGGCATTCGTCCGTGTCTCGCTCACAAGTAGCGCATCGGGTCCCTTACTTCGCACACCACTGGAAGACTCTGTCTCCTCTCACCCCGCACTTGACTCCTCCGATCACCCGTTCTACCATGTGGGCGAACAAAAGGCGAATCACATGCCGACCCTCTCGCTTCTCCCCGACTCCGACCGCCCCAAACTCATCGGCATCGCTCGTCTCGCGGCCGGGGGAGAGTCCATCCGGGAAGGCCACAACATCGAGTACTTCACGCTGCCCACGCGCTCTCTGCTCAACCGCGTGGTCAGCAATCGCAACCTGCCTTTCACCTGGGCGATCAATCCCTATCGCGGATGCGAGTTCGCCTGCAAATATTGTTACGCTCGCTACACGCACGAGTTCATGGAGATGACCGACGAGGACTTCGAGCACAAGATCTTCGTCAAGCAACACGCCGCCAACCTGTTGCGCCAGGAACTCAAGAAGGTCAAGCCCGGCGAAGAAATCGCTATCGGCACTGCCACCGATCCCTACCAGCCCGCCGAGCGCCGCTACGAAATCACGCGCGCCATCCTTGAAGAGTTCGCCCGCCACCGAGGCTTCGAGATCGGCATCGTCACAAAATCAAATCTGGTCGTGCGCGACGCCGAACTTCTGCGCGAAATCGGGCGCCAAAACCGCGTCTTCGTCAATCTCACCATCACCACCGTCAATACTGAACTCGCGCGCATCCTCGAACCGCGCGCCCCGCGCCCCGACCTGCGGCTCGAAGCCGTTCGTCAACTGAACCTTGCGGGCGTCGCCGCCGGTGTCATCTGCGCTCCCGTGCTCCCCGGCATCACCGACAATCCCCGCGATCTGGAAGCTCTGGTCGAAGCCGCCGCGCACGCCGGCGCCAAGTATCTCTTCGCCAACGGGCTCTTTCTTAAGCCGTGCTCCGCTGCCATCTTCCTTCCCTTCCTTGAAAAAGAATTCCCTCAGCTGGTCGCGAGCTATCGCGAGCGTTACGAGCAGCGCGCCTTCCTGCCTCCTGCGTTCGGCAAGCGGCTCTCGCAACTCATGGCTCGCCTGCGCGACAAGCACGGCATCACCAACGCCTACGAACGCTACGCACGCCGCGCCCATCCAGTTACTTCCATCGACGACGGGCAGATGCAGCTCTTCTCTCCACCCAAGTCCGCCTGAGCAGCAACGAAGCGCGCGCGGAATGTAGAATCAATCGTCCGGCGAGAGCCCGTTCGCCGCCGCCATCAAACCGTGCCCGTCAAGCGCCCCATCTTCCGTTACTGCGTGCTGGTTTTCCTGTTCGCGATCACGCTCGCCTACGAAATTCCCTACCTCCACGACATTCTCCGCGGCGAGACCCGCAGCGTTCCCTTCTTCACCATCGAGACCGCCACCGACCGCGTCGATACGGTCACCAACGAAGCTGCCCGCGCCGGCATTCACAGGGGCGATGAAGTTGTCTCCATCGACGGCCGCCCCTACCGAGGTGTCGCCGACTGGGCGCGCCCGTTTGCCGGCACCTCCATCGGCGGCAACATCGCAGTCGTCCTGCGCTCCTCCGACCCGGCGAATTCCGGCGAGCGCACCATCATCCTTCCCGTGAAGTCCACCAGCCTCGACCCGTGGCGGCTGGCGGGCGCACTCGTCTTGTATTTCTTCCTCCCGGCTATCTGCGTGCTCCTTGGTTTCTGGGTTGCCTTCCAGCGTCCGCGCGACCCGATGGCCTGGCTCTTGCTCGCGCTGATGCTAACCTTCCCGCACCTTTTTGAAAGCTACAAAGCCGAAGCGTGGCCGCCATGGTGGCGCGAAGCCGCCATGCTCTACCACGTCGCACTTGGATCGATGCTTCCGCTGGTGATGTTCTTGTTCGGCCGCTTCTTTCCCGAACCCTTCGAGCCTCGCTCCTCCTTCGATCGGATCTGGCGAACCATGCAGTGGGCGCTGGCGGTTCCCTTCACCGTCTTCGCGCTCATCGGTGCCGTCGAGTCCGTCATTGGCCTCAGCAACTACCGCGCCGCATGGGCCATCGAGCGCAGGACCCATCCGCTCGACGGCCTGATGCAAGTCGCCGTGTACATCCTGATCAGCAGTTTCTTCGCAGCCTTGGGGACGAAATACGGCAAGAGCCGTTCACCCGACGCACGACGCCGCCTGCGCATCTTCTATTGGGGATCCACCATCGCGTGGACTCCAGGATTGATCGCGACCTTCTACGCGAAAGTTCAGGGACAATCGCTCGCCGATGCCTTTCCGCAATGGGGCATCCTGGCTGTGCTCGCTCCGCTGGTTTTGTTCCCACTCACGCTCGCTTACGTGATCGTCGTCCACAAGGCCATGGGTGTGGGCGTGGCGCTGCGCCAGGGACTGCAATATGCACTCGCAACAAATGGCGTGCGCGCTTTACAGATTCTGCTGGTGGTCGCGGTCGCCTTCGCAGCGGTAGACATTCTCAGTGATCCGTTACACGGACGACTCCTGAAAGTTGCCGTAATCCTCGTGGGCATCATTCTTGTGCTGCGCATTCGCAAGTTCGCCGACCATCTGCGCGCCTGGCTCGATCGCCGTTTCTTCCGCGAAGCTTACGACGCGGAGCAAGTCCTCTCCGAGCTCAGCGAGCAGGTGCGCACCATGGTCGAGCCGAAGTCGTTGCTTGAAACCGTTGCCGCGCGAATCTCGCAAACGCTTCACGTGCCTCAGGTCGCAGTGCTTCTCGGAGGAGACGGCCTCTACCGTCCGGCTTATGCCATGGGATACGGGGACCTCTCCGGCGTTGCCTTCCCTTCGATGGCCGCCACCACCCGCCTCCTGCAGGAGCAAAAGGAACCTGCGCGCGTTTACTTGAACGACCTCGACTCTTGGCTCTATCGCGACACGGGTGTCACCGACGAGGAACGCGGCAAGCTCGCCCGCCTGCAATCCGAATTGCTTTTGCCTCTCGCGGTGCGCGACAAGCTTCTAGGCTTCATCTCTCTCGGCCCGAAGAAATCCGAAGAGCCTTACACCGGATCCGACGTGCGCTTGCTGAAGTCCGTCGCAGCACAAACCGGCCTCGCCCTCGAGAACGCCAACCTCATGCGCGAGATCGCCGACGAAGTCGCGCAGCGCGAGCGCCTCAATCGCGAAGTTGAAATCGCGCGTGAAGTCCAGGAGCGCCTGTTCCCGCAAACATTGCCGCCCATCGTGGGCCTCGACTACGCCGGATACTGCCGCCCCGCGCTCGGCGTCGGCGGCGACTACTACGATTTCCTCGCGCTGCCTCAGGGCCATCTCGGCGTCGCCATCGGTGACGTCTCCGGCAAAGGCATCGCGGCCGCCTTAATGATGGCGAGCCTGCAGGCATCATTGCGCGGCGAGGCCACGCGCGCTCCCGAAAATCTCGCAGCAGCGATCAGTAACATCAACCGGCTCGTCTACGAAGCTTCGTCGGCAAATCGCTACGCGACCTTCTTCTATGGACAGTACGATCCCACCAGCCACAAGTTCGACTACGTCAACGCCGGACACAATCCGCCCATGCTCTTCCACTGCGCCGCCGGTAAGTGGTCGGTGACAAGGCTCGATATAGGAGGTACGGTCGTCGGCCTGCTCGAAAGCTATCCGTACCAGCAGGGCTCAGTGAGTCTCGCCGCAGGTGACCTCCTGATCGCCTTCACCGACGGCATCAGCGAAGCCATGAACGCCAGCGACGAAGAGTGGGGCGAAGAGAGCCTCATAAAAACAATTGAAAGCTGCGACGTTCTAGGCGCGATGGAAATCATGAACCGCGTCTTCGCCGCCGCCGACGCCTTCGTAGGAGGCGCCAAGCAACACGACGACATGACATTAGTCGTAATGAGAGTGCTGATCTAGAAAGTTTCAGAGTTGCACTTGATTTTCGTAGCGCCGGCATCTTGCCGGTAGTCGCGAGGGCGTCTCGCCTCGCTCGCTGCAAGCGAGACATTGGCGGACTGCTGCTGAGTCGGCGGCGCTACACTTTGAAACTTTGAAGCCTGCATCTCCGTATAATCCTTCTCACCAGCATGTCTTACCCCTACCCACCCTCGGTTGCGACCCAGCCGGCAGCGCCGCTGACGTTCCGCGAAAAGTTGAATCGCTTCTGGCTGCGAGTCAGTGAAGGGCTCGAACTCAACCAGCTCTGGTCGCAGTTTGAAAAAGACGCGCGCACTAGCTACCGGCTCTACTCGAAAGATTTCCAGGGCCCGCAGGAAGCGCAGCGACCCGCCCGGCGCGCCTGGCATATCGCGCAACAATTTTTCTGGGCGGTACTCGAGAAGCTCTCGCCGGCCCGGCGCATTCTGCTTCTGGTCGCGCTCATCCTGATGGTCTTCAATCCCGCGTTCAACTGGCAGGACCAGTCCGGCAATCACGTGTTTGGCTTTGACTTGCGTTTGTACGGCGGCCTGATCCTGCTCCTCGTTCTGCTGCTGGAAGTAGGTGACCGCGTGGTGATGAAGCGCGACCTGGAAATCGCGCGCGAGATTCAGAACTGGCTGCTGCCCAACCAGCCACCGACAATTCCCGGCGTCGAAATCGCATTTCAGACACGCCCCGCGAACACGGTGGCCGGCGACTACTACGATGTATTCCTTCGACCCGGACAGACTCCCGAGCAGGATCGCGTGCTGCTCGCAGTGGCCGACGTCGCTGGCAAAAGCATTCCGGCCGCCATGCTGATGGCGACGTTTCAAGCAAGCCTGCGCTCGTTGTCGGTCACGCAGTCGTCGCTCCCGGATCTGATCGCGAGCGTGAATCGCTACGCGTGCACCAACAGCCAGGGCGGCCTGCGCTTCACGACTGCATTTCTCGCGGAGTTTGATCCCATCACACGTTCGCTCACCTACATCAACGCGGGCCACAACCAGCCAATGCTGTGTCGCAAGTCGGGCGCGCTTGAACGTCTTGATGCAGGCGGGTTGCCGATCGGCATCAGCATTGACGTGCCCTACCAATCCGGCAGCGTGGTGCTCGCGCCCGGCGACTGGCTCATCATCTTCACCGACGGAGTGGTTGAGGCCGTGAACACTGCGGACGAAGAGTACGGCGAGCAGCGCCTGCTCGCGGTCGTGGCGGGCGCGACCGAGGCGACGCCGGCTGACATGATGCAGCGCATCCTCACTGGCCTCGACGTATTCGTGGGCAACACGCCGCAGCATGATGACGTGACTTGCCTGCTCGTGAAGGTGAGTTAACAAAGTGGAGATATGTTCCACGTGGAACACTTTCGCCTTTTTCCGAAAAATGAAGCGATAGCTTATAGATATTGATAGACTGCAAGCCATTGCTATCGCAATGGATCTCGGTTTTTGTGCTTTCGCGCCTGATGGGGATCTTGTCACAGTTGTTCGCCTCGTGGTCGGGCTCACATTGAATACACAAACGCAAAAGCCGCGGGCGAGGGCGCCCGCGCTACATGGACAAGGGCGGCGGACAGGAGTGTTCGCCCTACACCTACTCCTGACACAGCAAGACGATTTTCCCTGTGACACGCGCGTTCTCGATCAACTCGTGGGCGCGTTGCGCTTCGCGCAGGGGCATGCGCTCGGAGATTTGCGGATGGATTTTTTTGTCGCGTAACAGCTCGAGCAGATGCGCTAGATCCTCGCGAAACCACTCGGGATTTCGTTTCTTCTCGGTGGTCACGGAGTACCAGCGTGCGGACTTGCCGTCCGGCAGGATGCCGAGCAGCCCCATCAAGGCGAAGCCGGCTGCACCCTTCAGCTTGCTTGGTCTTCCCTGCTCGAGCACCGACGACATGCCGTAGCCAATCAACTGTCCGCCGGGATTTTTTCCGCCTGGACGAAGAGTTTTGTAGGAGCGCCACCAGTTGCTGCCCCCTACCGGATCGAATGCAGCGTCGACACCTGCACCGCCCGTCATCTGCAGGACTCGCGTCACGAAGTCATCGGCCTTGTAGTCGATGGGAATTCCTCCGAGCGCCGTGACCAAGTCGTGCTTCCCCTTCGAGGCCGTGCCAAAGATTTTCAGGCCGGCAAGTTTGCCCAGTTCGAGGACTGCCGTACCCACGCCTCCGGCTGCTCCATGGTTGAGCAGGGTCCGCCCCGCCTGCAATTGCGCGATGCGATGAATCATCTGCTGCGCGGTTGTGTAGTTCAGGACCAGACTGACAGCATCCGCGGGATCGACGCCTTCCGGCACGCGCGTCAACTCAGCCGCCGACACACAGAGATAGCGCGCGTAGCCGCCGAACATGGTGAGCGCGGCTACCGTATCGCCGGACTTGAATTCGGCGACGCCGTCGCCAATTTTATCGACTACGCCGACCACGTCGTAGCCGGGCGAGAAAGGAATCGGCGGCACTCCCGGATACATTCCATAGCGCATGAGGATATCGGCAAAGGCGACTCCGGTGGCGAGAACCTTCAGGCGCACCTGGCCGGCTTGCGGTTCGGGGAGATCTTCTTCGATGAGCTTGAGGACTTCCGGCCCGCCATGCGCGGTGATCACTACGCGAGTATTTTTCATGGATGCTGGTTGGATGTCGCGAGAATGCTTGCGGGTTCGAAGGGTTCAGGTTTGGAGCCACTCGCAGCATCGCCACCTCACTCAGTCGCTGCGTGCGCGATGAACGGAGCACCCTCGAGCCGTGTGGGCCATCCCGCCCGCCTTGCTGAATAATTCCCGCGAAACGAAAACCCGGCCCTAAAAATTCGTGGGCAACCTGAGGCCAGCTCAGGTTGCCCACTCTTGTTTTCACACAGGCCTAGCCTGCTAATTTATGTCAAACGAGACCCACGTAAAATTGTGATCCGACGGCCGGACCCCTTTGTCGTCGGCCGTGCTGATTTTGACGATCACGAGCGCCGCAGTACCGGGAGCTCTTTGATCCGGGGTACCTCCCCCCGTGACTGAAACATTGGTAGCGCCCTTGGAATATAAGACGTGGTCAATCCGGCTTCGTCGAGTTCTCGTGCTCAGGCTGACCGGGTTGTCTGCATAGGCCGTTGCCGTACCGTCGCCCACCGCTTTATCCCATCCGCCAGAATACTGCTGGAAAATGATGGCCATTTCCGGAGTGCCCAGCTGAGCATTGAAATCACCCGCGATAATTTTCGGCTCTGGAAAGTTAGCGGCGAAACTGACCAGTTCACGCGCCTCTTCCTGCCGTTGCACGCTGGCCGCGGCGGTGTTGGGCCATTGAAAATGGGTGGCGAAGAAGCTGATCAGCTTTCCGTTGACATTCAATGTCGACTCGACGATCGGCATTTGGTAGCTCATGAAGTACTGCGCGGTACTAACGATAGGCCATTTCGAAAGGACCATCACTCCTTCAACACAGCCGGCGTATTTTGGAGCGTAGGCGCTGTACCACGTGATACCAGTTTTTTGCTCCATCAGAGATGTAATCAGCGCCGGATCGTTCCAGCCGCCAATAACCTCACTGAGAGAGGCCACATCGGGATCCATTTGTACGAGCCAACTCGTGGTTCGGTTCAGATTCAGGACGTTATCCGTTCCATGCCCGCCGTATGAAATATTGGCTTGGACTACCCGTAATTTAGTGGTCGAGGCGGTCCCGGTCACACTGACAACCGTCGCGGCACTGGCCAAAGTTCCCGCGCTATCAAGGATCGCGAGTTTGGGGTTGTAATTACCTGAACTTTGATAAACGTGAGTTGGTTGTTGTTCCGTTGAGCCTTGGCCGTCTCCGAAGCTCCAGTTGTACGCGTTCACGGAACCGCTGGCTAACGTGACCTTCGGAGTGAAGGAGACTGCCAGGGGGGCCGCACCGCTGGCGGAACTCACCTGAATGCCGACTTGCGCGGACGAGAGCACCGGCAGATTGGCAGCCAGCACGGTCGCATCCGTTACTCGTTGGCCCGGAGAGTTCGAGAGAAAGGTCTGTGGAGAGAGCACAATCTGGTCAATTGAAAGGCCGTCTTCCCGCACCTGAACTCGGAGGGTATGGGTGCCGGTAGTTTGAAAGTACAGTGGTTTGCCCGACCCGCACCAACCGTTATCAGACCAGCCCCATCCCGACTCCAGAGCTCCCGTGCATGCCTGCAGGACTACCGCCTCCGCGGAGGTGGTTCCAATCCGATCGATGGCCGAACCTGCGTCGTTCACGCTGTCGGAAAACTGCACATAAACGGAATCGTTGCTGGTGGAGTTATTGAGTGACTTGGATCGAACCCAAAGGTGATATTGCAGACCAGCGTATGCAGGAAAGGTGATTTCAAAATAGTTTAGCGGTTTCGCGAGAGGGACCAAAAGCTTGGCGGCGCCCGCATCCGGGTTTTGAATCAGGTACCCTCCAGCCGCGCTAGAATCTGCCATGACGGCCCAAGTTCCTGCCCGAACCGGCGCCTTAGAGGCGTATAAAACAACGTCGTTGCTGTTCGCCTGGGCCGTCGCCGCCAATGCAAAACTCAGCACAATCGCGAACCAGTACGACAAGAATTTGGTCAAATGGGCCATCTTTTTAGAGCCTCCATCAGAGAGCTTGACGCACCGACGTGATTCCCACGAAGGCGCAAAAGTATCTACTTTCTGTGCTTTAGTGTTCTCGCCATAGTGTCTGACTAGTTAGTGCAGTGGGTCGAGATCACGAAGGTCTAGGCGCGAGCGCTCCATCAGCGTGGCTTTACCCTGATCCTTGGTGGCGGTTACCCCCAGAAACAAACGGTCCAGCGCAACTGGGCGGGCCCTGGATTTGAATTCATGAAGCGATGTAGAGCGTGAGGGGCGCGGTAGGGGACGTAATCGGAGTCCGAGGCCCTGCGGCAAAGTCTGTCGCGGAGGTTGTTGCAATCAGCGATACAACGACAACCCCTGGTCTCGTCGCACGAGAGGGGTTTGTGATTGCGATGTTTCGCCAACTGACGCCCGGCCGCAATCTAGGGTTTGTAGTTGACTTCCTCGACGTCGACGAAAGCCTCGTGTGGCCCGCAGGTTGTCACGCCAAGGATTTTCCACTTGCCTTCGATGACGGCTCCGACTATGGGTCTGAACAAACCGGCGAAGTCGAGAATCTTTTGGAATTCCTTCCCCTGTTTGCAGAGCCGGATGGTGTACGTATTTTGCGAGCGCTTCTCAAACATGTTACCGCAGTGTGCATCGCCGCCCACGGACGGGCAAATTACTGTGGTGTCGATACTGTGTTGGCCTGCGGATTGCGCGAGAATGATTCGGGCCAAGGCCAACGAGTGTTATGGGGTATTGGGCGGAGTGGCCTGAGAGGCGATTTTAGAAGTTGGGTTGTGGGGCAAGAGAATCCAGCGGAAATGATCCCACCAAAATCCCCGTTTCGCATCCACCTGTGCAGTCTAAGCGCAATCATTTAAAGTGGCTCTTCATGAGACAAATATTCGCGATAGTCCTCGCGGCTTTCTCGGCGGCCGCCATCGCCTCAGGGCAAGAGCAGGGCGCGATCAGAGATCCAAAAAGGATCGTTGAGCAGGTCATCAGGAATCTGGACAACGAACGGATACAAGCACAGATCCACGCGGATGCGGCGGCGCTAGAACGGATCTACGCCGATGATTTCATCGGCGTAGGGCCGAGTGGGACAGTGCGAACCAAGCCGCAGGTGATTTCAGATTTCACGTCAGGTGATTTGAGATTTCAGGCCATAACCACCGATGACGTTCGAGTGCGCGTTTATGGAAATGCGGCGGTGGAGACTGGCCGCTCAATAATGAATGGGCAAGATAAAGGCAACGCAGTTCCCCATGACACTCGCTTTACCAGAGTGTGGGTAAAGCAGCAAGGGCGCTGGCGATTGGTCGCCAACCATTACTCGTCCAGTATGTCGCATCAATAGGAGCTGATTGTCGCTGATGGCCCGCTAAACGACTTGCAGGAAATGGCGCGCCCTGAGAGATGCGAACTCGGCTTTTTGGGCACGGTACGTCGATTTTGAGGAGTTTCCAACTACGTAGCTGTCGAAACCGGGCCGTTCCACTCGTTGACGCCGGACGGGGCTTATTCCGTGGCAGAATGTTTTTGGTCCCCCACGCGAATCGCGTCCCTGCTGCCGGAGTCGAAGGGCGAGAAACGACACGTGACGGGTCAAAGATGGGAGGAACCCAAGCGCAGCCCTCCCATACCAACTGTAGCCGAGCTTACTCTCAAAGCCCCATTAGTCTTGACAATCATTCGATCGTGAATGTTAGCCGCCTCAAAAGGCGGCATTTGCAGAGTGAGGCCTCGCCGAAGTGGCAAGTAAGAGACTGCCCGTCCTGCCGCAAAACTTTTTTGGTCGAATTGTCGATAATGGAAAGCCTGGTTCGACTAACCGGTGAAGGGCTGGGAGGCCCGATCGAATGCAATATCTGCTGCTGATCTATGACAAGGAAAGCGACTGGGGGACACTGACCGAGGCGCAACAGGGCGCTATGATGAAGGAGTATCAGGACTTCACCAAAAGCATCAATGAAAGCGGACACTGGCGCGCCTCGAGCCAGTTGCATCCGGTGTCGAAGGCGACCACCGTCCGCATCCGCGATGGAAAGAAAATGGTCACCGATGGGCCCTTCGCCGAAACCAAGGAGCAGTTGGGGGGATTTTATCTGGTCGAAGCGAAGGATCTGGATGAAGCCGTCGCTTTGGCGGCGCGGGTGCCCTCGGCGCGCTTCGGGTCGATTGAGGTGCGGCCGCTGGTGGGACGGAACCGTCCTTAGCCTAGTCGTCAGTCGCTCGTCGCTAGTCGTCAGCTAAACCTCAGTCCTTGGTCGTCGGTCGTTGGCTAACCCCTACGATCTCTGAGGTCGAGGTGGCGCTCGTCGTTTCGCTTCTGTGAATATCGGTGCATGACCATCGAGCAGATTTATCGCGAGGAGTCGGGGCGGATTCTTGCGACCCTCATTCGCCTTCTGGGCGATTTCGATCTCGCCGAGGAGGCATTGCAGGAAGCTTTCTCGGTAGCGCTGGTGCAGTGGCCGCGGGAGGGGACGCCCTCGAATCCGCGGGCGTGGCTGGTTTCGACCGGGCGCAACAAGGCGGTGGACTCTCTTCGGCGGCGCGCGTTGCTCGAGGAAAAGCGCGACGAACTGGCCCGCTGGATTGCGCTGGCCCAGCAGGTAGCGGACGCTCCGGAAGACACCATGCTCAAAGATGACCGGCTGCGGCTGATCTTCACGTGCTGCCATCCGGCGCTGGCTCGCGAAGTACAGGTCCCGCTCACGCTGCGCACTTTGTGCGGCTTGAGCACAGAAGAAATTGCACGCGCGTTTCTGGTGCCTGTGCCCACCATGGCGCAACGGCTGGTGCGCGCGAAGCAGAAAATTCGCGATGCCGGCATTCCCTATCGCGTTCCCGACGATGACGAATTGCCCGAGCGACTGGAAACCGTGCTGCTGGTCGTGTACCTCGTGTTCAACGAAGGCTACAACGCCACGGCGGGCGATGAAATCATTCGGCGGGAACTCTGCGGAGAAGCGATCCGGCTGGGGCGATTGCTTCACGCTCTCATGCCCCGGGAGGCGGAGGCCGAAGCCCTGCTGGCGTTGATGCTGCTGCATGACTCGCGGAGAGATGCGCGAGTAACACCGGCCGGCGAGATGATTCTGCTCGAGGAACAGGATCGCGGTAAGTGGCACGCGGATCAGATCACGGAAGGCTTGGGACTGGTTGAAGATGCGCTGACTCGCGGGGCAAAAGGTCCCTACGCTTTGCAGGCTGCGATTGCGGCGCTGCATGTCCGCGCGAAGAGCGCGAGCGAAACCGATTGGTACCAGATCGCGGCGCTGTACGAGTTGCTGCTGCAGATCCAGCCGACGCCCGTGGTGGAGTTGAATCGCGCCGTGGCGGTAGCCATGTCGCAAGGGCCGGCGGAGGGATTGCGGTTGCTGGATGCACTCGAGGAGCGGCGAGCCTTGTCGGGATACTACCTGCTGCCTGCGGCACAGGCCGATCTGCTGCGGCGGATGGGACGCTGGGAAGCGGCGGAGACCGCATATCAGCGTGCGCTGAGCCTTGTGGGCAACGGCGCCGAGCGGCGCTTTTTGGAACGGCGCGTGAGTGAAATGCGGGCGCGTCGGTGAGGGCAGCATACGGCAGGAGTGCCGGGAGGATGCCGGGACTACGTGGATTTGATCTAAGCGGAGACCTTGTGAATGCGCGAGAGTATGTTGCGGGTTGTTGTCAGCTCTTCGCTGAGCAGGTTCATCACTTCCAGACACAATTTCGAGTGAGTACGGAGAAGATCCAGCAGAGCTGCGCGGGAAAGGTAGACAACCTCGGTTTTCGCGATGGCTTCGGCCGTCAAGCTGTAGGGCGAGTCGGAAAGAGCCGCCGGCAATCCAAGGATCGCTCCCGGACCAAGATCACGCGATGGAAAGGCAGTGGATTCCCCGCTTAACCCAAGGCGCACCTTCCCCGTGAGGATGAGGAACACACCGCGCACTTCATCTCCGCGTCGGAAAAGGAATTTTCCCCGATCGAAATACATCCTGGACCCGGCCTCAATCAGGCCTTGCTTGAGTTCGTCGTGAGCCAGCAACCGTCCCATGGGCCAACACCCCCGTTGCCAGGGTTTATAGGACAAAAGCCGGCCCCGCCGATGTGACTTAGATCACTACGTCACGTGAAACAATCACACGTGACATCGCGGACTCCGGTCAGTCTTTCTCTGCTTCCTTTGCCGAAGGCATGACGGCGGGAATGTAGACGCCAGCCACGTGGTGCGCGATGCTGGCCGGGTTCCCGCCCTCGAGATTGGTGAGCACGACGACCGTAAGCTTGTCGTCGACGTAGCGGGAGATGTTGGTGGTGAATCCCTGCCATGCTCCGCTATGTTCGATGACACGATGGCCGCCTGCGTTGTTGATGAACCAGGCGAATCCGTAATGGTCGGAGTTCGGCTTGCCGTCGTTGAGTTTTACGGGCATCCACATCAGATCGAGGCTGGAGCGCTTGAGCAGCTTCTCGGTGTAGAGGACCGCGTCCCATTTGGCGAGGTCGAGGATGTTGAGGTAGAGCGCGCCGTCGGCGGTCGTGTTCAGCGTGGGCGAAACCCATTCCTGATTTTTGAGTTCTCCTTTGACCAGGCGATAACCGGCGGCGCGATTGGGAATGATGTCGGCTTCGCTGATGATGCGCGTCTGCATGCCCAGCGGCTGGAAGATACGGTCATGCAGGAAGTCGCCGTAGAACTGTCCGGTGACGCGATGGATCAGGATGCCGAGCGTCAAATATCCAAGATTGCTGTAGGCCCACTTCGAGCCCGGCGGAAACGAGAGCGGCAGGGCTTCGACGATCTTGAGAAGTTCGTCCTCCGTGTAATCGCGGCGGAAATCGAACTTGTCCGGATAATCGGTGAATCCGCCGGTGTGGCTGAGCAAGTGGCGGACCTTGACGTTCTTCCAGGCGGCGGGAGCTTCGGGAAAATACTTGGTCAGCGGATCGTCGAGTGAGACTTTACCTTCCTCCACCAGCATCATGACGGCGGTGGCGGTGAACTGCTTGCCCATAGATCCAGATTGAAAAATTGTTTCGGGCTTCACGGGCACCTGCAGTTCGACATTTGCCAAGCCGTAGCCTTGTTGCTTGATGGCCTGGCCGTCGCGAACGACGAGCAGGGCGAGGCCTGGGATGTGACGCTTCTGCATCTCGGCCTGCACGTAGGCGTCGACCGGATCGTGAGACTGCGCGTGGCAGAGCGAGACGAGCGCCGTGACGACCATCGGAATCAGCGAGCGGTTGAGATGCAAGATGCTGAGCCTCCTCAAGTAGCGCCGGCGTCCCGCCGGCAGTCCGGCGGGCGTCCCCGGCCCGCCGAAGCGAGGGCAAGATGCCCTCACGACTGCCGGCAAGATGCCGGCGCTACGAATCTTTGAGACGACTACAACGCTAGATCGACATCACTTCGGCGTACATGCGGTGAAACGCGTGGACGCCTTTCTCCTGCTTCACGCTGTAGCGGCCACGCTGGTAGCTGCGCGAGCGCAGATTTTTCTGCACCACCTCGCAGATGGCAACGTCTTCCATTTGGATTTCATCACTGAAGCGCACGGAAGCCTTCGCAGCCTCGCTGCCTAAATCTTCTTCTGGAAGATACCACTCGAAGATGGCCAGGCTGCGCTCGTCGCCGACGGGCAGAACGATATTCACCGAAACATTGTCGGGGTAGCAGTTCAGCATCCAGTTCGGGAAGGCCCAAAAGTAATCGGTGGTGAGGTCGGCGCGCGATTCCTGGTAACGGCGCGGAGAAGCATCGCCCGGTTGGGCTCCGCGGATCGGACTCCACTGGCGCACGTGATGCGCGTAAGGCTCGACCGCGTAGGCATTGAAATCCAGTTCGCGATTTAGGCCGGGATGGACGGTCGGCAGGTGGTAGCCCTCGAGATAGTTGTCGACGTAGGTTTTCCAGTTGCACTTCATTTCGTAAGTGCGGCGCTCGAAAAGCTTCATCGTTCGAAATGCAAAACGTTCGGCCTGGATGGCGAGGTCGCCAAGGCTCTCGCTCAGCGGACGGGCATCGGGATCGAGATTCACGAAGACCAGGTTGAACCATTCCTCGCAGCGCACCGGTACAAGCGCAAAGTCTTCCGCGCGGAAGCCTTCGATCCCTTCGACCTCGGTGGCGTGGTTGAGGGAGCCATCGAGATTGTAGGTCCAGCCATGATAGACGCAGCGAAGTAGCTTTCGCGATCCGCAGCCTTCGGCCGGAGGCCCGGCTCGATGCCGGCAGACGTTATAGAAAGCGCGGAGCCGATCGTCGGTTCCACGAATCACGAGCAAAGGCTCGCCGACCAGGTGAGTGGTGAAGTAGTCGCCGGGGTTGGCGACCGGGTCGCGATGTCCGATGAGTTGCCAGGTGCGGGAAAAGATGCGATCGCGTTCTTTAGCGGCAATGTCGGGATCGAAGTAAAAAGCCGCAGGGAGAGTCGAGGCGCGGGCGATGTCGGCGTCAACGATCGAGGAGTTGAGAAGGGTCATGGGCTGTGGGGCGGGAGTCATTGTACGGCAGACAGGGGAAGCCGGTTAAATTGGCAGGCACGCAGACGGAAGGTCGGCACTGAGGACATTTATAAGGATGAGCGGCAGGGGGAGCGAAGTTCAAAGGCTGCCGGATTACCGCGATTACGACATAATTTGGCTGTCGGAAATTGTCATCCACGCCCGTTTCGCGACATCAAGCTTAAAAGGATTCTGCCGATGTTGAGGGAGAAGCGCGCGTTAAGTTTCTGATTTCGCAAGGTTGGACAGACGGCGCCCGAGGGTGCGTGGAACGGCAGGGCAGTTGGCAAGGGACGTGCCATCACACGCAGTGCAGTTTGAGGTTCTCTAATAAGTTAGGCGAAGTACCTGGGGGAGGGTACAAAGCCGGAAAGCAGCGGAAGGCAACTTCCGCTGCTTTTATTTTTGGTGGAACAGTTTGAAATGACAATGTTTGTCGTCCGAATTTGTCAGATCTGACGGATAGGGCCAGTGGAGCAGAGGTAAAATGAGAGTACGGACGAATCAGCCATAATTGAAAAATAAGGGCGTTAGGCCGAGCAGGTTTGATTACGACGGTAACGCATCGATTCGGCCCTTCGAGTGCCATTATCCAAAGCATCGGTCTCTTGAAGACCATTTCAGACAGTTAAAACCGGAGATGAGGGAACAAAGAATGCGGAAACAAAAGGGTTTTTCACTGATCGAGTTGTTGATCGTGGTCGCGATCATTTTGATCATCGCCGCGATCGCCATTCCGAACCTGCTGCGCGCCCGTATGGCGGCTAACGAGTCGTCTGCGGCCAGCTCCGTTCGTACCGTGAACACGGCTCAGGTCACTTACCAGTCCACCTATCCGACCACCGGCTATGCAGCCACGCTGCTGGCTCTGGGCGGCCCGATTGGTGCGGCTTGCGTGCCCGCGATTGCCAGCGCTTGCTTGATCGATAGCGTTCTGGCCAACAACGGCAACCCGGCCGGCAGCGGCAAGAGCGGCTACCTGTTCGTGGGCACTGGCGTTCCGGCAAGCTACTACGTCCAGGGCAACCCGATCACCATCGGCCAGACCGGCAATCGCAGCTTCTGCTCGTTTGAAGATGCGGTCGTGCGTACTGACCCGGCGGGCGCGGTTGTGGCCGGACAGCCGGCTTGCGCGGCTCTGAACCCGCTCAACCAGTAAGCACAACTCTGGCTGCTCCTTCGGGAGCACCCAACGGGCGGAGGAGAAATCCTCCGCCCTTTGCTTTTTGGCGAAGCTGCGGGCTCGCGAATCGCGGATCTGCCAGAGATTGTGAGCGTCTCCACGTGCAAAGAAAACAAGTGAGAACGTTCTTAAGGGACATGGACAAAAGTTTGTCGCGCATTCTGACGCAATTTGTCAGGAGCACGGATTTTGGCGTTCCGTCTTGGCACCAAAGCACCCTGGTTCCGCGGGAGATTGGCAGAAGACGTTTCTCTGCAGTTCCTTAGAAGGGTTGCGCACGATGGTAACTCCGCGATGAGCGGTGGCTGCGTACTTGCGACAGGTACAGGCGTCAGGGACGACGGGATTGACTGACAGACATCTAAAAAATAACTAGAGAGACGAGGACAAAGTAAATGCGGAAACAAAAGGGTTTTTCACTGATCGAGTTGCTGATCGTGGTCGCGATCATCCTGATCATCGCCGCGATCGCCATTCCGAACCTGTTGCGCGCCCGTATGGCGGCTAACGAGTCGTCTGCGGCCAGCTCCGTTCGTACCGTGAACACGGCTCAGGTCACTTACCAGTCCACCTATCCGACCACCGGCTATGCAGCCACGCTGCTGGCTCTGGGCGGCCCGATTGGTGCGGCTTGCGTGCCCGCGATTGCCAGCGCTTGCTTGATCGATAGCGTTCTGGCCAACAACGGCAACCCCGCCGGCAGCGGCAAGAGCGGCTATCGTTTCGTGGGCACCGGCACTCCGGCAAGCTACTACATCCAGGGCAACCCGATCACCATCGGCCAGACCGGCAATCGCAGCTTCTGCTCCTTTGAAGATGCGGTCGTGCGTACTGACCCGGCGGGCGCGGTTGTGGCCGGACAGCCAGCTTGCGCGGCTCTGAACCCGCTCAACCAGTAAGCACAACTCTGGCTGCTCCTTCGGGAGCACCCAACGGGCGGAGGAGAAATCCTCCGCCCTTTGTTTTTTTGGCTCTTTCTTCTACGCCACGCCCCAGTTTGGGGAGGGACTTGCCAGAATCCGTCACTGCATTAACAGAAACAAGCGCCAGAAAGCCGCGGAGTAACCAGGCATTGTCGACCGGGCTGTATTTTCAATGTCTTAGGTCGTGACCATGGTCATGCCTATCGCGGAGCGATGGTCGTAGGAATGCAACATTAGAGAAGTGAACAGGCCAGCAGTGCTTGGGGCAAGACTATGAAAATGAGCCCGAAACAAACAACACGGGGATTTTCGCTGATCGAGTTATTGATCGTAGTGGCGATCATCCTCATCATCGCGGCAATCGCCATCCCGAGTTTGCTACGGGCGCGAATCGCGGCGAACGAATCATCGGCAGCCAGTTGCCTGCGGACCATCAAGAGTACTGAGTATTCCTATTACTCTGCCTACCCGGCGATCGGCTATGCCGTGCAGTTGCAAGACCTGGGTGGAGCTTCGCCTTGCACGCCTTCGCCCGCCGGGGCATGCCTGATCGATTCGTCCCTGGCCGGCGCGATTGCCGGTACCAATGGCAAGAACGGTTTCGTATTTGCCGCTACCGGCATCAACGGCGGCTCCGCAACTAACGGCGACTTCGTTGCGGCCGCGGCCCCGGTCACCGTCTTTAAGACGGGCATTAAGAGTTTCTGTTCCACCAGCGACGGGATTTTGCGATCCAACCCCGGCGTCGGCGGCCTCCCGGTCACAACCGCACCGGGCTGTATTGGATACCCGGTGGCGCAGTAGTCTTCGTGCCAATGTGAGACGCGGCTGTACCAATTTGATCATCATGAGCTTGGCGAAGTACCTGGGGGAGGGTACATAGCTAAGGAAGGCCAGGATGAAAATCCTGGCCTTCTTAATTTTTCCGGGCTTCCTACCCCACTTGGTTACGATGGTACTTCCCTTGGGCTTCCGCGTATTGCAGTCATACGCGGACCTTTGCTTATAATTTCTCCAGAGTCGACACATGTCCGCGATTGAAATCAACGGTCTCGAAAAAACCTATAGCGTTGGCTTCTGGCGCAAGCGTCCCAAGTGCGCCCTGAAGCCCCTTCACCTCAATGTGGAGGAAGGCGAAATTTTCGGATTCCTTGGGCCAAACGGCGCCGGCAAGACCACCACGCTCAAGATGCTCATGGGCCTGGTCTTCCCTACCGGTGGATCCGCCCGCATTCTCGGCATGGATATTAACGATCCGCAGATGAAGGCGCAGATCGGATTCCTTCCTGAGCAGCCCTACTTCTACGACTACCTGACGGCGCACGAACTTCTGGATTACTACGGGCGCCTGTCGGGAGTTCCGGGCAAGGAGCTTCCGCCGCGCATCGAGAAAGTTCTCGAACGTGTGGGCTTGAAAGACATCCGCGGCATGCAATTGCGCAAGTTCTCAAAGGGCATGTTGCAACGAGTGGGAATCGCGCAGGCCATCCTGCACGAACCCAGGATTGTGTTCTTCGACGAGCCAATGTCGGGACTCGATCCCATGGGACGGCGCGAAGTTCGTGATCTCATGGAGCAGTTGAAGCTGGAAGGCAAGACAGTGTTCTTCTCCACCCACATCCTGTCGGATGCCGAAGCTCTTTGCGACCGGGTCGCAGTGATCCACCAGGGCGAATTGCGCGCGGTGGGCGCCGTGGCTGAGCTCACGTCCGGAGTGCAAGGCAAGATCGAAATCGTGTGGCAAGGGACAAGCGTTCCAGCATCGATTAAAGCGCTGGGCGCTGAGTGTCACGTGACCGGCGACACAGTACGCGCTGTGCTTTCCGAAGAAAGCCAGGATCTCGCGGTGGACGCACTGCGCCGCGAGCACCTGCGCATGATTTCACTGGTACCGGTGCGCACCACCCTCGAGCAGTATTTCGTTGAGAAATTGAAGCGGTCCGAAAAGACTGCCGGGAGCCTGGCATGAACCAGCGGATCACTTGCATCGCATCGAACACGTTCCGCGAGGCCGTCCGCGACCGCGTACTCTATAACCTGATCGCGTTCGCGCTGCTGCTTTCGGGAGCAGCCGTCCTCGTGGGACAGATCTCCATCGACATCGAGAAACTAGTCGTCATCAACCTGGGCCTGACCGCGGTATCGCTGTTCGGCGTGATCATCGCGATTTTTATCGGTATCGGGCTGGTGTCGAAGGAAATCGAGAAGCGCACCCTGTACACCGTGCTGTCGCGCCCGGTGCGCCGCTGGGAATTCATCATCGGCAAGTTCTTCGGGCTGGCGGGAACGCTGGTGGTCAACGCCTTCTTCATGGCGATCGGCGTATTCGGCGCTCTGTTGTACGTGGCACATAAATTTCAGGCGCCCGACGGATGGGTGCTGGTGGCGTTGTACTTCATCATCCTGCAGTTCCTGATCATCTGTTCGCTGGCGTTGCTGTTCTCGTCGTTTTCGTCGCCGCTGCTGTCGGCGGTGTTCGCCTTCTCGCTGTTTGTGATCGGAACGTTCTCCGAAGACCTCCGCAATTTTGCCGCGATGGCAACCGGCTTGACGAAGTGGCTGGCTACCGCGGTGGCCTACATCGTTCCGAACTTTTCGGCGCTGAACATCATCAGCTCAGTAGCACACGCGCAGCCGGTGCCTTCGCAACTGATTATCTACAACACGGTCTATGCACTGCTGTATGCCGGTATGGCGTTGTGCGGGGCTGTGCTGATTTTCCAGCGGCGCAATCTGAAATGAACGGATCGCGCAAAGTTACGATTACGGCTGCGGTGCTTCTGGTGGCGTGCCTGGCCGGCTCCATCGTCTTCCTGCGACGGATCGATCAGCTACGCTCGGGCGCGACGCTGGAAGACGTGCTCTTCATCACGTCTCCGAAGGCCGTAAAGCGCTTGAGCCTGGGGTATGACGGCTTGCTCGCTGACATCTATTGGACGCGCGCAGTGCAGTATTTCGGCGGCCGGCATGTCGCCGGAGCAAGCCATTTCCGCATGCTGGCTCCCCTACTGGAAATCACCACGACCCTCGATCCGCACCTCGTGGTCGCGTATCAGTTCGGCGCGAACTTCCTGTCGCCGAAACCTCCGAACGGCGCGGGCATGCCCGAGAAAGCCATCCAGTTGGTGAACTACGGCATCCAGAATAATCCGAACGATTGGAAGCTGTATTACGAACTGGGCTTCATCTACTACATGGATGTGAAGGACTATGCCAAGGCGGCCGACGCTTTCGCGCGCGGTTCGCAAGTCCCAGATGCGCACCCCTTCCTGAAAGTGATGGCGGCGCAGATGGCGCAGCACGCCGGCGACACGCAAATGGCGCGGGCCCTCTGGACGACCACATACCAGAGCACGCAGGACAAGCAGATTCGGGGCAATGCGCTGGCCCATCTGCAAGCACTGCAGGTGGCGGATGAAGTGACGGCCATCGAGGCTCTGGTCGGACAGTACAGGCAGACCACCGGGCACACGCCCACATCACTTGATGAATTGGTCGCGGCAAATTATCTGAAGTACGTGCCCCGAGATCCGGTGGGACATCCCTATCGTTTGGTGGATGGAGACCGGGTGGAAGTCGAATACCCCGACGAGATTCCATTTATTGAAAAAGGCGCGCCGCCCGGGTACAAGCCTCCGCGGCCCAAGGATCTGGAGAAACTGGGCTCGCGTTAGACCTCATCCCAATCACGACCGCAGCCGTCGGCCGACCGTCGCGTTGCCGTCTCGGCGGCGTTCTGGCGGGTGTCTCCCCGCCCCTGAGGACAAGATGCCCTCAAGACTGCCGCCAACGCGCTACGGCCTTACTCTCTTTTAAGTGGGTTGAGATACCATTCTTGCGGATGGAGTCCCCGCCCTTCGCAACCTTGTTAGCCCGCAGCTTCCGCGATTGGTGGAAAGAGCAGGTTTCGCAGCGCGGTCTTGTATCCGCCCTGCGCACGCTTTCGTCGGAACTCTGGGGATTCCTTCGCGACTCAACGCCCGAACAGCGCCGTCGGCGCTATGGCGATGTCGAGTACGACTGGGATCACCGCGTCGACACAACCAGCGCAACCGTCGGCTGGCGCGATCGGCTGCTGGGAGTTTTTCATTCGGCTTATCAACCTACCGAGCCAGCGCTGTTTCACGAAATGCTGGACGCATTGAACATCACATTCGAGGATTTTACGTTTATCGATATAGGCTCCGGCAAGGGCCGAACGCTGTTGATGGCGTCGAACTACCCGTTCCAGCGCATCGTCGGCATTGAACTGCTGCCCGAACTCAACCGCGTGGCGCAGGGCAATCTTGAGAAATACAAGTCGGAAGCGCAGAGGTGTTTTCAACTCGAGAGCCTCTGCACCGACGCACGCCAATTTGCATTCCCTGCCGATCCGCTTGTGCTCTATCTGTCGAATCCGCTGCCGCGGGCCGGTCTGGCACAGGTGATCGAAAATCTGGAGCGCTCGCTGGAGGAACATCCGCGCAAGATTCGAGTGCTCTATCACAACCCGATTCACGAAAACGTGCTGTCTGCAGGGCACTGGTTGAGACGAATCGCGGGAACTCACCAATTTTCGCTGTACGGAAACAACTGAACTGACACTCCACGCGGACACTCTCGCTGGTGAACTCAGCCTCGGGCATCGGCGGTTCATCCTCCCGGCATCTCACAAGGTAACGAATGCTAGAAAGTTTTTCATCCGCCTGCAACGTTCGCCGGCTCCCTCGGCAACCAACGATGGCTTACAATGAAATGTCTGCAGCAGGCCTTTCGAGGCCCGGGAAGACCATCCCCTGCTTGCTGCATCTGGTTCGTCGGAGTTCCGCGTCGTTTCAACCCGTGAAAGCGAAATTCATATCGCACCTTCTGCTTCTCGGCCTGTTTCTGGGCCGCGCCCAGGCCGCATCGCCGGACTTGCACACGCTCGTCCAGGCGGTTGACGAACATTACAACCACCTGCGCAGCCTGCAGGCCGAGTTCACCGAGATCTACAAGGGAGCCGGCATGGATCGTTCGGAATCCGGTACCTTGTGGCTGAAAAAACCCGGCAAGATGCGGTGGGAATATCGTTCTCCAAGGGACAAGCTGTTTCTCAGCGACGGCAAGGACGCCTGGTTCTTTGTGCCCGGCGACAAGCAGGTTCGAAAGACGCCGGTAAAGAAATTGGACGACTTACGGTCGCCGCTGGGGTTCCTGCTGGGCAAGACCCGGCTGGAGAAGGAATTGCAGAGCTTAGGGTTTGCCCCCGACATCGCGCCGCTAGATCAGGGGAACTACGTTCTGCGCGGCGTCCCCCGGGGAATGGCTGACCGTATCACCCAGATTTTGCTAGAAGTTACGACCGATAACCGAATCCGTCGCATTCAGATTGACGATGTCGACGGATCAACAACCGAGTATCGGTTCAGCCAGCCGAAGGAAGATGTCGCAATCGCCGACACTCTCTTCCACTTTGCCCCTCCCCCGGGTGTTGAGACGATTGAAGGAGAGATCGGCCCCTGAGACCGGTTTCGGGGAGGCGGAAGATGGAAAGTCAGCCCCCAAAAGCTTGCAAAAGTGGCTGAAAAACCGGGTACTTTCGAGCATCCTGGGGTAGGACTTTGGAGTAGGACGGGCGTACAAACGAGATAGCGTACCAATGTTAGACTTGGGCAATACCCCGGGTCCGTAACGGTTACCGAAATGGCGGAATTCCTCGTAAAACTGGCAGATGAGCGCGGCCATGTGAGCGAACAGCTCGAGCATGGCTACTCGGAAAACGAAGTGCGCGAGCGGGTCGCGTCGCAGGGCTACCTCGTCTACTCCGTAAAGCCGCGAGGCATGTTCAGTCCGGGGCGCGGCATCGGCCGCGGGCGAGTGGGCCAGGGCACATTTCTGATTTTTAACCAGCAATTCCTCACTCTGATCAAGGCTGGCTTGCCAATTCTGACCGGGCTTGAGTTGCTGATTAAGCGCCAGAAAGATGTGTCGCTGAAAGCGGTTCTGGAAAATGTGCGCGAGCGGGTCAAGGGCGGCGAGTTGCTCTCGGACGCTTTTGCCGCGCAGAACATGTTCCCCAAGATGTACACGACCACGCTGATGGCGGGCGAGAAGTCAGGCAACATGGAAGAAGTCCTCGGCCGTTACATCGCGTTTCAGCGCATCGCGATGAGCTTCCGCAAGAAGCTATTGGTGTCGCTGGTGTACCCGACACTGCTGATTTCGGTCGTGCTGATCATGATGGTGTTCCTGGTGACGTACGTGGTGCCGCAGTTTGCCAAGCTCTTCGAGAACCTGGGAGCCAAGCTGCCAACCATCACGGTGATCATGCTGGCGATCGGCGTCGCCGCCCAGAAATACGTGGTGTTTTTCGTGGCTGGCCTGGCACTGTTTATTTTCCTGCTGTGGCGCTGGAAGAACACTGACAGGGGCGCGGAAATAATCGATGGCGCTTTGATGGCGTTCCCGCTGCTGGGCGACATTCGACTCAAATACCAGGTTGCCAGCTTGTCGCGCATGCTCTCGACATTGTTGCAGGGCGGCATTCCGCTGGTCCCGGCGATGGAGACGGCTGGCGCATCGATGACCAGCCGGAAGGTTTTGAACGGCGTTTCCGCTGCGGCCAGCCGCGTGCGTGAAGGCCAGGGACTCGCGAAGAGTCTCGAAGAACAACGCATCTTCCCCGATCTTGCGGTGGAGATGATGGAAGTGGGCGAATCCACCGGCGCGTTACCGGCGATGCTGAATTCGGTGGCGGAATTTTACGAGGAAGATGTGCAGACCGCGCTCGGCGCGGCCATGGCATTGATTGAACCAATCCTGCTGATCTTCATGGCGATCTTCGTGGGTGGAGTGCTGATTTCGCTCTACCTCCCGATTTTCACCCTGGGAGCAGGCGTGCAGTAGAACTGGCCGGCGGCTGTGCGGGGGGAACCGGCAGGCGCCAGAAGGTAGACGGGCATTTTTGCAATGGCGGACAAGAAACCAATCATCAACGGCGCAAACGGGGGAAAGGTAGCCAGCATGGTCCCCGAAAAGCCAGCCACGGAGTCGGATCGCGCGCAGGATATCGCGCGCCGTTACCGTTGCGAGTTTGTGGATCTTAACGATTTCCAACTGCAGCACGAGCTCTTCAAGAAGGTGCCGGTCGATCTCATGTTCCGGTACAACTTCATCCCCCTGGAAGAGACGCGTGACGGCCGCCTGGCAATTGCGATCGCGGATCCCAGCCAGCTGATGATGATCGACGAGATCAGCCTGCTGCTCGGGAAACGCATCGTCACTAAAGTTTCGACGCTGAAGCAGATCTCGGACATCCTCAAGAAGACCGAGCAATCGCAGCGCGTGCTGGAAGAAGCCAGCGAAGGTTTTGCGCTCGACGTGATTCGCGAAGACGAGCAGACCGGCGAAGAAACAATTTCAATCGACCGGCTGACGCAGCAAGGCGGCGACCACAGCCCCATTATCCGCCTGGTCGATACCACGATCTTCACTGCCCTGCAGCGGCGTGCCAGTGATATTCACATCGAGACCCGCGACGACTCCGTAGCCATCAAGTTCCGTATTGACGGCGTGCTGTCGCAGGCCATGCCCCCCATCGGCAAGGAGCATCACTCGACCATCATTTCGCGTATCAAGGTCATGAGCGAGCTCGACATTTCCGAGCGCCGCGTCCCGCAGGACGGCCGCTTCCGCGTGCGCTTCAACGGCCGCGCCATCGACTTCCGCGTTTCGATCATGCCTTCCATTCATGGCGAAGACGCCGTGCTCCGCGTGCTCGATAAAGAGTCGATGAGCGAGAAGTTCCGCACGCTCACGCTCGACGTGGTGGGCTTCGATCCCGAAGATCTACGCAAGTTCCGGCGCTACATCAAGGAACCCTACGGCATGGTGCTGGTCACCGGGCCGACGGGCTCCGGCAAAACCACCACGCTCTACGCTGCCGTCAACGAGATCAAGACCGACGAAGACAAGATCATCACCATCGAAGACCCGGTTGAATACCAGTTACGCGGCATCACGCAGATTCCGGTCAACGAGAAAAAGGGCCTGACCTTTGCCCGTGGATTGCGATCGATTCTGCGTCACGACCCTGACAAGATCATGGTCGGCGAAATCCGCGACATGGAAACGGCGCAGATCGCCATCAACTCCGCCCTCACCGGCCACCTGGTGTTCACCACTGTCCACGCTAACAACGTGGTCGACGTGATCGGCCGCTTCCTGAACATGGGCGTCGAGCCATACAACTTTGTGTCCGCGTTGAACTGCATTCTAGCGCAGCGCCTGGTGCGACTAATCTGCGAATCGTGCCGCACGGTGGTGCACTATCCGCCGGAAGTTTTGGAGGCGAGCGGACTCGATCCATCCCAATGGTCGCAGGTGTCGCTCTATGAAGGCCAGGGATGCATCGAGTGCTCGGGCACCGGCTTCCGCGGACGAACCGCCATCCACGAATTGCTGGATTTGAGCGACCGCATTCGTGAAATGATTCTCGCCAAGAAACCGACATCCGAGATCCGGCGGGCGGCCCGCGAGGAAGGTATGCGCTTCCTGCGCGAGTCGGCGCTCGATAAAATCCGGCTCGGCCTGACGACCCTGAAGGAGATCAACAAAGTCACCTTCATCGAGGCGATGCGGTAGGCGACCATTCTCCTATAATGTGGAAAGGGCTACGGGCGGGTTATGCCTGAGGCCCGTTCAACAGTTGACATCGAATGAATGTAAATTCTAAAACGAGCGCGCGGCCGCGAATTGCCTGTGAGATTTCCGCCGACCGCGTGCTGGCAGGAAAGCTTGCCGATACCGGCGGCGTGGTCGATTCGGTCGCGGTCCGCGAACTACCTCCCGGCAGCGTGGTTCCCGACCTCACCGAGAACAATATCCTGCAACCGGAAGTGGTACGCAAAGCCATCAATGACGCGGTGGGCAGCGTGGCCGGGCGACTGCGCGACGTGGTCGGCGTATTGCCGGATGCGGCCGTGCGCGTAGTGCTGCTCGACTTCGACACTCTGCCATCAAGTCCGGCTGAAGCTGAAGGCGTTGTCCGCTTCCGTCTGAAGAAGTCACTTCCCTTCGACGTCGATAAAGCCAAGGTCTCGTATCATGTTCAACAGTCGCTGGGCGGATTGCGGCTGGTGGCGGCCGTGGCGCTGACAAGCGTGATCGAAGACTACGAGGCCGCATTTCGCGATGCCGGATACAGCGCGGGCCTCATTTTGCCCTCGATGCTGGCCGCGCTGGGAGCCGCTGATGGCGACTCGCCCACTCTGGTGCTGAAAGTCGACGCGCATACCACCAGCCTCGCGATTCTCGACAAGGGACAACTGCTGCTCTTCCGCACGCTGGAAAATACGCGCGGAATCACCATCACCGGAGAGCAACTGGCGGAAGAAGTTTATCCCTCCGTCGTATTCTTTCAAGATACCTACCATACGAACATTGAACGCATTTACGTCGCTGGCCTGCCCGAGTCGGGCGGCGCGTCACCGGCACTGCGCGCGCAGACCGGCGCTGACGTGCGTGAACTGGTTGCGAACTCGCAGCTGGCGGCGAACGGCTCGTCGATTCCCCGCTGGAGAATGGCAGGCGTAGTGGGGGCGCTGATTTCCTGATCTATGCGTCTTGACATCAATCTCGCAACCCACGCCTACGAAGATTCGAAGCAGTTCTGGGTGCGCTGGGGCACCGGCGTCGCTCTCCTCGGTCTTTTGACACTGGGCTTGCTGATGGCGGCCATCCATGGCTGGTACGACGCGCGGGTCGATCGCAAGAAGATCGGCGACTTGCGCGCGCAGATTGCTGAGCGCGAGCAGGAACAAGCCTCGGCCGAAACGATGCTGAACCGCCCCGAAAATCGTACCATGCGAGAGAAGTCGCAGTACCTGAACGATCTCATCGCCCGCAAGGCGTTCTCCTGGACGCAGGCTATTGAGACTCTGGAACGGCTGATGCCGCCAAAAACTCATCTGGTCTCGATTGCCCCCGAGTTGAATGAGGAAAACCAGCTGGCGATCAAGATGGTCGTGGCCGGCGATTCCTCGGACCGAGCCTTCGAACTGGTGCGCAGGATGGAAGGCTCCCGGCACTTTCGGGAAACGCGCATCGATCAGCAGACGACCATGATGCAGCCTGGTTCCGACTCCGTGCAGGTCAGCATCCTCGCCCTGTACGTTCCGACCGTCGATCAGGAGAAAACGCGCTAATGCCTGATCTTCGCGAAACGCGGCGGAAATTGAAAATCACGATCGGCGTGTTGGCCGGCGTCAGCGCGCTGGCCGGCGGTCTTCTGATCTCGCCCCTGGTAGGATCGGCCGCCCAGCGCCAGCAAGACCTGAATCAGCTGCGCGCGCAACTGACGGCGAAGAATCGCCAGGTCGAGCCTCTCCACGGGCTCGACAAGAAGATTCCGATCGCGACGCAGCAGATCGACGATTTTTATCGAGATCGATTCGTTACTCATGACTCCGAAGTAGCCACGGCTCTCGAAGAACTGGCGAAGTCAACGAACGTCAAGATCCAGACCTCCAAATACAAGTGGGACGATCCCGAGCCCGTGGGACTGCGCCGGGTGGAAGTGGAAGCCTCGATTCAGGGCGACTACCAGCCACTGGCCAAGTTTCTGAACGGCCTGGAACGCTCCAAGGTGTTCTTCATCATTAATAGCATCGCGCTCGCCCAGCAGAACGGTCCGATCCAGTTGCAGATGAAACTCGAAACTTTCCAGAAGGTGGGAAGCTAACGTGAACATCGGGTCCGAAAACAAGACGAAGGTCGTCTGGGCAAGTGCGCTGGGAGCAATCGCTCTGCTGGTCCTCGCGTACGAGTTTTTCAGCGGACCTTCCGCACCCGTGACCGCTGCACAGCCGGCCACCACTGTCGCCGGCAAAGCCAAAAAGACCATCGGCCGCAATGGAAAAGAGCGGCCTGCGGTGCAGGAACGGCTGGACCCCACGCTGGATCTGCGCCTGCTCGCGCAGACGGAGCAGACCAAGTACACCGGCAGCGGCCGCAACATTTTCGTTGCGCAGGTTGATATCCCAGCGCCGGTCGCGCCGGCCGTGATCGAAAGCACCGGACCGATTGGGCCGCCGGCTCCGCCGCCGCCACCACCGCCACCGCCCATCAATCTGAAGTTTTTCGGCTTTGCCAACAAGCCCGGTGAGCCGAAGAAGGTATTTCTTTCGCAGGGAGAGGATGTCTTCATCGCGGTGGAAGGCGACATCGTCGACCGCCGTTACAAGGTTGTGCACATCGGCCCCGCCTCGGTCGAAATCGAAGACGTTCTCTACAACAACAAGCAGAACATTCCTCTCACGCAGGCACCCGGATAAAGGACGACTTCATGCGGAAACCGATCGGACGCATCACAATCCGGAAACGCGAGCAGGGATACATTCTGCTCACCATCTTGCTGTGGGTGTCGTTGCTGACCATCACCGTTTCCCTGCCGATGCTGACCTACTACCACCAGCAGATGAAGCGCGACCAGGAGGAAGAACTGGTGCACCGGGGTGTGGAGTACGAGCGCGCCATTCGTAAGTACTACCGCAAGTTCGGAAGCTATCCGGCGACGGTTGAGATGCTGGAAGACTCCAATCACATGCGCTTCTTGCGGAAACGCTACAAAGACCCCGTCACCGGCAAGGACTTCAAGCTCCTTCACCAGGCGGACGTGATGATGGCGTTCGGCAATGCCCTCGGTGGGGGCGGCATCGCGGGCGGACAAAACCTGGGCCAGCCCGTCAGCAGCATGAACGCGCCGCCGACGCCAGCGGCTACGACCGACAGCAACGCGAATCCCTCGGATTCTTCGGGAGCCGCAGCAGGAACGGGCGGCCAGGCGCCACAGAGTGCCCCATCCAATTCGGGCAGCACGTTGCCCTTCGCCAGCATCTCGGGCCAGCCCGCGGGTAGCCAGACGATGGGCGGCGGTGGCATCGCCGGCGTGGCCAGCGTGAGCACCAACCAAAGCATTCGCGTCTACAACAAGAAAGATCATTACAACGATTGGTTGTTCGCCTATAACCCGGCTGGTGATCGCGGAGGCCTTCCCAAAGGACCTTACGACCCGGCGCAGGCGCTAGCGAATCAAATGCAGATGCAGGGATTGCAGAACGGGATCAATGGCTTGAATGGCATCAACGGCCAGAACGGTGGCAATCAGCCCTTCGGACAGAATGGCCAAGGTACGAACCCAGGACTCGGCCAGAGCAACATGGGGCAATTCAGAAAGTAGCTTCGCTTGCGACTTCTGGACAACAATTCCTAAAAACTAAAACTAGCCTGCAGTTCGATCTTTCTGCTGGCTGCAGCGCTGGAGAACGGACCGCCGGCTAGAGCTACCGATTGTCCGAAGTTCGGCGAACTCAAGTTCCCGATGGGTGCGGCCAGGTTCTGACGATTCAGCACGTTCCGCGCATTCACGCTGAACGTCAAATTGTACCGGTGGTTTGTGCTTCCCGGGCCGAAGATCGCGCCCATGCCGGTGCGTGGACTGCCACCGAAGCCTCCGCCTCCCCGGGGCCCTCCTCCGTGGCCACCGCCTCCCGGGCCTGCACCGCCTGGCGTAGTCTCTTTGCCGAAACCGAAAGTCTTGGCGAGTCGCAGATTCAGTGTGAACTGCGGCGGTCCGGTCAGATAATTGATCGGGATGCGCGCATCGGTGGGACCGGGCTGGATGTTGTAGCAGGCAAGATCGGCCACGGGCCCGCAACTCGCCGCGAACGACGGGCGGTCGTTGGACAGAGAATCTCCATTCCAATCTTTTCCCAGCGAGACGTTGTAGGGCGTTCCGGAAGTTGCGATCAGGAACGGACTCAGCCGGAAACCATACGGTCCAGAAATCGATCCCCCGAAGAAGACCCGGTGCCGGGTGTCGTAGGCGGCGCGTCCGTAGTCCACGTCGATGTTGTATTGGTTTGAAGGAAAACCGCCCGAAGTATTTCCATTGACGGAGTTCAAGGTGTAGTAGCCGAACAGCGTGAGCTTCGTGCCAGCGCGCACGTTCGAGCTGATGATCAGCTGGTTCTGCCGGAAAGTTCCTTCCGTTGTGTATTGGTAGATGTTCTGCAGATTGTGCATTGGCCGGAGCGCGGGATCGTTACCGTCGATCGGAAAGTCTGAAGTCGGCGTCGGGATCGGTGCATTGATGTTGCGCGTAAACAGCTGATCATAGCCATGCGAATTCAGATATGACACCGAGAGGTTCGCCACCTTCGTGAGCTGCCGTTCCAGGGTAACCGCCGATTGCATGATGTAAGGGGAGCGCATCCGCGGATCAATCTGGTAAAGCGTGGGCGAGCTCGATTGCAGATCGCCCTGCGTCGGGATCGTGGGATAAACCACGCCCGGGATGGGCGGCTGCGGGTCGCCCGGATTCTTCGGCGACGGAGCTTGCGCAATGTACTGCAACTGCGTGACTCCGTTCAGCCGCGTCGCCTGCATCACGTCATCTTCACCGAAACGGTCGTAAAACAGACCGAAGCCAGCGCGCAACACGGTCTTGGGGGCCGCCTTTCCACCGCCACCGATTCCCCATGCCAGGGCAACACGGGGCGCGAAGTCGCCGTGATCGTTGATCGCATTCTGCGTTTCAAAGCGCAGGCCGTAGCTCAGCGTGAAGTTTGGGCGGACACGCCAGTCGTCCTGAATGTACACACCGGCGTCTACCACGTTGACCGTAACGATCGGAACGATGGGCGTAGTCGCATTCGGCACTGCGTTGATCGAGAACTGATACGGCTGTCCCTGCTGAAAGAAAGTGAGATCCTGGAAAAGCCAGGAGCCGTTGAAGCCTCCGGCTGCGGTGCTCACTTCACGGGTAGCGCGCAAGCGCCCGCCGAATTTAAGGAAGTGCGTCCCCAGCGACATCGAGGTGTAGTTCTGCAGTTCGTAGTGCTGCAGCTGATCCGTGGTTGTGCCGCCACTAGATCCGCCCGACGTGAATGCGCCCGGCACCGAAATCGAAGGCGCGGTGCTCAGTGGGATTTCCTGGCTGTTCTCCCTTCGGAACTGGAAGCGCGTTTCGTTGATCACCTTGGTGGAAAGCACCTGCGTGTCGCTGATCTGCAGTGTATGTTCGGAGTCGGTGCTGTGCACACCCTGATCCTGCAGCTCAAAGCCACCCACGCCATTGTTCTCTACCCTGTTGCGGAAAAACTGGTAGCGCGCCGTCAGCGTGTTGTTTTTCGAAATCTGATAATCCAGGCGCGGGCTGAGGTTGGTGCGCGTGTGCGGTTGCGGCACGGCGGCCGTGTAAGCGCAGCTTACATCCGTGCATCCCGCGACCACAGGAAACAAAGGCGCCAACGTCGGATCGAGATTTACATTGGGCACGGTCGCGTTGATGATGGCGACTTCGTCGATGTTGCGCCGCTGCACATCGAAGAAGAACGACGCTTTCTTTCCCAACGGGCCGCCGATGTTGCCCATGTACTGTAGTGAGTGGTACGAAGGCTCGGTGCCGATCAGGAACGGATTCTGTGAGTTCAGCGCCGAGGAGTTCCCCAGAATCGAAACCTGTCCGTGATACTTGTCGGTGCCGGGCTTGGTGAAGATTTCGATCCGCCCGTAGCCCAGCTTGTCGTACTCCGAAGAAAACGGGTTTTGATTGATGCGGATTTCGCGAATCGACGACTTGGGCGGAAGTTGTCCTGCGGTAAATCCGTCGATATAGATCTGCCCGCCGTTGGGTCCGGCTGACGGGCCGGCCAGCGCCTCGAGATCAGTTTGCAGTTCGTCGGGATCATCCGGCAGCGCGTCGAGATCTTTACCGGAAAGCACGATGGCGCCGGCATTGGCCGAAGGGCTGGTGTCGACGGCAGTTCCTTCGTCGGTGACGTTAACTTTTTCCTTCTCTACCGCGATCGAGAGCGGAATGTTCAGCAACTGCGACGCGCCCGCTGCGATGGTCACGTCGTCTTGCACGAAGTCCGAGAATCCGGGAGCACTTACGGTCACGGTGTACCTGCCAGGAGCAAGGCCGGTAACTTCATACGCGCCCGTGCGGTTGGTGGTGGTTGTCTTTGCCTGGCCATCGGGCGTGATCGCGATCACCGCGGCCCCGCTCACGGCGGCGCCCGAGGGGTCAGTCACCGTTCCGTGCAGACTGCCAGCAGTGTTCTGCGCATGAACTCTACTCGCGATTCCCAACAAAACTAGAATCGCGATCACTCGTACAATCCGACTACCGAACTCCATTCTTGCTCCTGCGAAAAATATCAATTCCATGAGATGAGCGGGCGCGCTAAGGGTTGGCCGCGGCCTCCGCGTTGCCTGAGCCCAGGCTCCAGGGGGAAAGCATCATGGCCTGCGTCGCATTGGGTGCTGCTGTAAGGATTGGCTCCACTCCGGCGAGCAGCGTAATTGCGTTTACAGTCCCGGAGCTGTCGCCGTTGGTAGAGACGACCATAACCGCGTCACCCTTCTGCAGGTCAGTCAAATTCGAAGGTGGGATGCGGCTCAGGATCTGCTGAATATCGGGAGGGCCGCCGTTGCGGAGACCGCGGCCGGGGCCGCTGCCTCCGGGGCCGATTCCTCCTCCGACCGATTGAGCGGCATCAGGCTGGCGCTTGTTCTCATCAGATGCACTCCCGGTCGCTGCAGCCGCTCCAGGGATACCTGCCGCGGCCGCACCCTTCAGGCGCATCGCGATTCGCTGCGCAAATTCAGCCGGAAGCTTGCGCAACTGGGCATCGGGCGTGACTCGGACGACGACCGTCTGTTTGCTGATTGAATCCTTAAGGGTCAAGGTGTTGGCCGCAGCGTCGACCGCCACGATTGCTCCGGCGAGATTGCGGAACGAACCCGACACTACTTCCTCGGCATCGAGCGCAGTGCCATCGTCATTCTTCGTGCCGCGCGCGCGCAGCTGGTCGCCAACCTTGATCTGGTCGATGGGCGCAACTTTCGCGTCATCAAACTTCACGGAATTCGGAGCATAGCGGCGTAGGACGGTGCTTTTCTTGGTATGAACGGCAACCGTCTTCGTCCCTGTGAACGATGTGGTTGAGATCGTAATGTTGCCGGTGGCCGGATCGACCGCCGTCACTAGTCCGCCTACTCCCCGCTTTTGCCAATCGTCGCGATCTTTCTGCTGCTTCGCAGCCACGTCGGACTGCTTCATGACGACCACGGCCCCAGCAACGATGGAAAGAGGGTCGGCCCCAGCCTTGCCGCGTACCAGGACGCGGTCTGCCACCTGCAAGTCCTGTTTTTGCAGGGGCGTTGCGTTCTTAAGGTCCTTCTCGCCGGGTGCCACACGCAGGATGCGGGTCGCGTCTTGAAAGCTGACCTGAATCTCATCTCCGGAATCGGATGACAGTACGATGCCGTGGTCCGTGATCGCCTTGATGGCGCCCACGGCCCGTTGCTGAGCCGAGGCGTCGGCGGCAGCGGGCGCTGAGGTTTGCGCCCGAGCCGCCGGAGTGAGGAACAAGGCAGACGTCGCCAGTAAACAGAAAAGCCGGATGCTTACCGCCCCGCGCAGGAAACCCGAAAAGCCAAAATCCATACCTACCAATTTAGCATCGCGGAGACGACTAACAGCTTGTCTTTACAAAGTTTTACCCATGAGTCAAAAAAGTTAAAGATTGACAGCGGCTCATGCATTTTTGGACTCGGAACATGCATAAACTGTTCGCGAGCCAGTTTGCGGCGACCCCTGCGTTTTGAAGTCTAGTCGCCGAACAGCGCGCGGTAGGCGCTTCCGCCGAGCGCTCCGCCGATGATGGGTGCAAGCCAGAACATCCAAAGCTGTGCTACCGCCCACCCTCCGACGAAGATCGCCGGCCCGTGCTGCGCGCCGGATTCACCGAGAGATTCGTGACCGGAATGCCAATCAAGTGGATCAGGGTTAGTCCAAGGCCGATGGCAATCGGAGCAAAGCCTGCTGGCGCGCGGCGATCGGTTGATCCCATGATGATGAGAAGGAAGAACATTGTCAGGACCACCTCGGCTACGAAACACGCCAGCAGCGAATAGCCGCCTGGAGAATGGATACCGTAGCCGTTCGAGGCAAAGCCTCCGCTAACATCGAAGCCCGCCTTCCCGCTGGCAATGATGTAGAGAACTCCTGCGCCTGCGATGCCGCCAATCACCTGGGCCACCACGTAAGGCAGAAGGTCCGACATTGGAAAGCGCTTGCCGGCAGCCAATCCCACTGAGACAGCAGGATTCAGATGCGCGCCCGAAATGTGGCCAATCGCAAAGGCCATGGTGAGGACTATGAGTATGAAGGCAAGGGCGACACCTAGAAATCCAATCCCCAGGTTGGGGAATGCCGCAGCCAGTACCCGCTGCCGCATCCGCCAAAAACTAACCAGAAGGTTCCGAAGAACTCCGCTGCTGCACGCTTGCCGATGCTCATGGCGTAACTCCCTTTTTGAGATAGGAATGTGAAGTTCAGGGCCGAAGGTTCAGCAAGAGCCTGAGAAGGAAGCGGTGGGATAGTAGCAGTCGCGATGGAATCGGGAAAGAGGAAGGATTTGCAGGCCAGCAGCGGTGAATTCCAGGCCGCCACAAAAAAAAGAAACGGCCGGGCCCAAGTCGGAATGTGTGCTCTCCCCCACGAGACCACATCGGAGACCGATGGCCCGGCCGAAGCGACGTCATCATACGCTTGGCGTTGAGAAGGGCAAGTAAACTTTCACTTACAAATTCAGCCAAATCGCAAGCGGGACGGGGGATTTGGAGGAAGAGGAGTTAACCGTTTCACGTCGACACGAGAGCCGGCGTTGTAAGTGCAGGTTTACATCCGGCTATGGCTTCGCACTCGCAGTAGGGCGATGGCTCTTGGCAGGTGGACTCGTGGAGACTGCACATATTCGTCGGCCACGACGTCGCGCTTGATGTTCACGGCGAAGCGGACCCCGCATCCGGTACAGCTCGCAAGGTAGCCGCAGGCTGTTTCCTCCATATCAAAAAGTTCGGCAAGAACGTTTTGGCCGAAAAGCTTTTCATAAATTTCGTCGAAGCAGCGCTTTAATCGCAGGTGCAAAAAACAGTCTAAGATTAGTCTTTTTTTCGTAGCGCTCAAAGGCGGTGCCCTCAGCACCCTGCAAAATTGCGCAGAGACGGGCGAACCAGGCCAGAAGCGCTCGGCATCCTCGATCTCGGGTCCGTTGGCTAACGGTCAACAACCAGCGAGGGTTATGCAACGACCCCATTGGCCCAGGATCTGGTGCCTAAGACCTGAGACCCGAACACCGCCTTGTTATACTCACACTCCATGCTGCGAGATACTTTGGAAGAGGGTCGGGTGATGGCTGATCGCGCTTTGGAGCGTCTCATCCCGGCTGAAACACAGCATCCAGCGTCCATTCACAAGGCGATGCGTCACAGTGTGTTCGCGGGCGGCAAGCGCTTACGTCCCATCCTGTGCCGCGAAGCCGGACGCATGATCGACGGCAAGTTGCCTGATGGCATCGACGAACTTGGCGCTGCGCTCGAGATGCTGCATACCTACTCGCTCATCCACGACGATCTGCCTGCACTGGATAACGACGACCTGCGGCGCGGCCGCCCCACTTGCCACGTAGTGTTTGGTGAGGCCACAGCGATTCTCGCCGGGGATGCGCTGCAGACCCAGGCCTACGAAGTTCTTGCGCGACTACAGTGTCCGGCGGAAGCGCGGGTGCGCATTATTGAAGAGATCGCGCACGGCACGGGAACCATCGATGGGATGATCGGCGGCCAAGTAGTCGATCTCGAAGCGGAGCATTCTAAGCCTGATCTGCCCACGCTCGAATACATTCACCGCGCGAAAACGGCCGCGCTTATCACAGCGAGTCTAGTGAGTGGAGGAATGTACGCCGGGGGCGAAGCAGTCGAGATCAAATGCCTGCGATCGTTTGGGCAGCAAGTTGGCCTTGCGTTCCAGATTGTCGATGACGTGCTTGACGTGACACAGACATCCGAGCAATTGGGCAAGACGGCAGGGAAAGACACGGCGGCCGAGAAGACGACCTATCCGGCGCTGTTCGGCATCGAAGAGTCGGTCAAGAAGGCCGATGCACTGGTGGCCAGTGCGTTCACGCAGCTGGATGCCTTCGGAGAACGCGCGGCTACCCTGAAAGAGATTGCTCGGTACCTGGTGGAGAGAAAGAAATAGTCGTCAGTCGTCAGTCGTCAGTCGTCAGTCGTCAGTCGTCAGTCGTCAGTCGTCAGTCGTCAGTCGTCAGTCATCAACAGGCTAAGATGCTGTCGGCGACCTAGGAGTACTGGCCCTTGGTTCACTTGTAGCTAAGTTATTGAAAACTCGTGAGCAGCCCCCAGTCGAGCGCACAACAGCACCCGCGACTGTCTCGTACAATGCCATTTCTGGCACTCCTGGGCCCTCAGAGCGCCGATCGTGGCTCTCACCCATACCAAACCCTCATCCAGTTCTCCGAAGGCTCGCCACAGGGGCTCTGAACGCGAAATGTATCTTTTAGTTAACATAGGATCCCAATTTCGAGGTTGCGTTTCAAGCGTAGCGCCGGCGTCCCGCCAGTCGGAGGCATGCTCGCCGAGGCCGTCGCGATCACTGCGGAGAGGCGCAAGGCGAGGGCGAGGACGCCCTCGCGACTGCCGGCGAGACGCCGGCGCTACAAAATACGCATGGCTTGCGACTGATGACGACGACTGACGACTGACGCTAGACTACGACTGATCATTTCAGGTCCGCGGTCCAGTTCAGAACGAGTGTCATGGGTTGGGCGGACGCTGGGGGCTGTGTCAGCACGAGGAATCGTTTTCCGTCGGGCGCCACGTCGAACGGGGCTCCCAAGGCGAAGACATTTCGCAGGTCGAACAGGCTCTGAGAATTTCCTACTTCGACCTCGCCTGCGCGCGAGTTCACTTCCACGGCATAGAGATGAGAGTCGTAGCCAACGTAGTAGATCTCTTTTCCATCGCCTCGCCACACCGGAAAAGTTCCGCCGTCCCGCGTGACCTGCCAACGACCGCTGCCGTTCGGAAAGGACGTGACGTAAACCTCTTCCCTTCCACCGTCGTCAGCGCTATAGGCGAGCCACTTGCCGTCGGGAGAAATGCGCGCAAACGCAATTCTGCCGGTGGGCGTTTCGGGCTTCACGATCATCTGAGCCTGACCGCCCGAGGCCGGCATCACCCAAACGGAAGCGCCCGTGGGTCCCGACTGTTCGATGTAAAGGAAGTAGCGGCCGTCCGGAGACCATTCCGGCCAGGTCAGCGAGACCGGCAACCCGCGATCGTTCTTGGGTGAGAGCAGCAACTCGTCCTGCCCGCCGCCGCTGGCGAGCCGCGCATGCAGGGATGTCCCCCCGAGCACCGTGGGCCCAAACTGAACCATGTAGGCGACACGCTGCCCATCGGGTGACCACGATGGCATCAGGTGAGTGCCGTCGTCGAAAGTGAGCCGAGAGCGGGAACCATGCTCGAGATCAAGTACCCAGATATCGGACTTGGGATTGCCCAGCGAAACCGCAAAGCGCCTGCCGTCGCGAGAGAGGCGACCTCCCCGAAAGCCTGCGCGTTCGCCAACGCGACTCAGGACCTTCCCACTGCGATCCATCCAAAACAAGTCGGTGTCTCCCAAGCCGTTTTCAGAGCCAGGTTCGTAGATCAGCACGCCGCGATCCGCCACCGAGGCCACGGTGTGAAAGACGCCGCTGTCGTGCTGCACATCGTTCGCAACCACGGTAGGGTCGCCGGAGAGCGTGCCGCGGTCAGGATCAAATTTCTGCGCCACCAGCGCGTTTTGCTGGTGGTAGAGCAAGTATCCCGAGGAGTAGAGGCCGGCAGAATCGGTGGCCAGCACAAGGCGGGTAGCGTCGCTGTCGAGCGAGCCCATGAAGATGCCGTTGTCCTCGCGCCGGCCTCCGGCGTGATTGGTGGCGAAGAAGAGGAAATGCTTTCCGTCAGGCAGGAACGTGGGCCAGCGATGAGTACTGTGCTTGCTGAGATCGAGTTTGGTGACGCGCTCGGGTGTCCCGCCGTTAGCGTTGACCTTCCACAACGAATCGCGATAGTCAGGCGCATAAAGGACCACGTTGTTCGCGCTCCAGGCGCCGCCCCGCGCGTTGGGCGCGTCAGCTAAAACGGTGGCTGGACCACCGCCGGCGGGGATTTTCCGCAGCTTGCCGTTGGAGAAGAACCCAAGGTACTTCCCGTCCTGTGACCAGAATTGTGCGAAGGCCCCATCGGTTCCGGCAAGCTTTTCTGCTGCGGAGCTGTCGAGGCGGCGAACCCACAGCGAGTTCCCTTCTTTCCCGGTGCGGGCAGCGAAGGCGACACGGGTGCCATCGGGCGAAAGCACGGGTGGACCGGAAAAGTCGCCCACGAAATCGAATCCGGCATCCGGCGGCGGCATGATGGAAGCGCGAATCACACGCGGGTGCGGCGGCGTGAAGAACGCAAACCACAAGACAAGAGCAAGCAGCGCGGTGAGTGCCGCGATCCACCACGCACGCTCGCGCCAGCGCGGATGGGGCAGCGCGATGCGTTGCGCGCCCGAGGTGCTGTCGACCGAACTGATCCAGCGCAACTGGCGGGCGACGTCGGCCGCGCTCTGCCAGCGGGAATCCGGGTCCTTCATCAACGCGCCCTGGATGACGTGCTGCAGAGAGGGCGGGGCCAAGGGCTGATGCATGGAGACGGGCTCGGGATCTTTCTCGAGGATGGCGGACGCAACCGTCACCTGGCTCTTGCCTTCGAAGGCGCGGCGGCCAGTGGCCATTTCGTAGAGTACGGCGCCGAAGCTGAAGATGTCGCTGCGCGCATCGGCTTCGCGTCCTTCGATCTGCTCCGGCGACATGTACTGGTAAGTCCCCATCACCGTGCCTTCAGCGGTGAGCGGTTGCGAGTAATTTGGCGAAGTCATGGTGGCCGACAAGCCGGAGGATTGCTGCATGACCGGCTGCGCTGTCTTGGCGAGCCCAAAGTCGAGCAGCTTGGCGCCCGTGCGCGTGATCATGATGTTGCCGGGCTTCAGGTCGCGGTGCACCACTCCCATGCGGTGGGCCTGCTCCAGTCCTTCAGCGACTTCGGCGCCGTAGCGGAGAACCAGTTCCATCGGCAGGCGGCCCTTCGCGAGGCGAGCGCCCAAGGTCTCGCCTTCCAGAAACTCCATGACGATGAAGTGAATGCCGTCCTGCTCACCGAGATCGTAGAGCTGGCAGATGTTGGCGTGGCTGAGTTGTGAGATGGCGCGCGCTTCGCGCTGGAAGCGCTCAAGGGCGGCTGGCTTCTCTGCGAATTGCGATGGAAGAATTTTGATGGCGACTGTGCGATCGAGACGCTTGTCGATACCGCGATAGACCTCTCCCATACCGCCCGCGCCGACCGGCGCGACGATCTCGTAAGGCCCAAGTTTTGTGCCGCTGGAAAGAGGCATGTGGGGATAGGGGATTATAGCGTGGGGCGGGTCACAGGGGGCACGTCACAGGTGACAGGTGACAGGTCACAGGTCACAGGTATCAGGTCACAGGTGTCAGGTCTCAGTCTTAGATGACAACCGATTTGTAATTTCAACCCGTTGGATTTTCTGTGAGTCAAGATGATCATGCGTCACATCATGTCGAGAACTGAGAACTGAGAACTGAGAACTGAGAACTGAGACTGTGACTGTGACCTGATTAGTTCGCTTTCATCTTCTCCTTCACGCTGTGGGCCAGTTTTTCGATTTCTTCGGCTTTCTTCACGACGTCGAAGGAGAGGACGTTCTCGTTGGTCTTGTCCACGTAGTCCTTGAGCTCGGTGGAAAGTTTGAGCAGCTTTTCGGTATCCCGCTTTAACGCGGCCTGGCGCTCTTGATTAGCTTTCTTCTGCATGTCGCGCTCGAGCTTCGATTTGGCTTGGTCCTCGGGCGAGGGCTGTTGCTCTTGCGACGGGTCAGGCATGGGCGGGAACTTGGGGTTCTGCGCGAGCGCGCTTGGCGCTCCGAAGGTCAAGGTCAAAACGATGACGAAGAGGCAGAGGCTTGTTTTCACCGGAAACGCTCCACGGCAAAGATGCACGGAACTCGCCTTGATTATAAGTGGAGGTTAATTCGTTTCGCAGAGCTGGTAAGTTGGGACAGCGCCTGAAGGCGCGTCCTGTTACGAATCCCCGCCCGCAACCTTGCAAACGCCGCCGATCGCAAGCCCTGTCCTGTCGTGGTTGCATGGCCCCCCCAGGCCGTTTGAAACGTGGGCTTATGAACCGCTGACGCGAACTCTTACGCGGGCCGTGCTGGCGGAGTCCAGGTCAGTGCCCGAAAGAAGGCACAAACCGGGGTACCTTCGCTCTTGCCTGAGAGTGAGAACTTTAACCTAAACAAATGGCGAGGATTGGAATCCTCGCCTTAGGTATTTCGCTCGCTCCAGACTAACTTACAGCTGGCTCATCTTGGCCAGGAACTCGCTGTTGCTGGTCGCCTTCGCTAACCGCTCAATGAGCAGCTCCATGGCTTCGACTGGGCTCAGCGGGTTGAGTACCTTGCGCAGCACCCAGATGCGGGTTAGATCTTCTTTTGGAATCAGCAACTCTTCCTTACGCGTGCCGGAGCGCTGAATATCGATGGCCGGGAAGGTGCGCTTGTCGACCAGCTTGCGGTCGAGAATGATTTCCATGTTGCCGGTGCCCTTGAATTCTTCAAAGATCACGTCATCCATGCGCGACCCGGTATCGATCAAGGGCCGTTGCAATGATGGTCAGCGAGCCGCCTTCTTCGATGTTGCGGGCAGATCCGAAGAATCGCTTCGGACGCTGCAACGCGTTCGAGTCGACGCCGCCCGAGAGCACCTTGCCGCTGGGCGGCACGATCGTGTTGTAGGCGCGCGCCAGACGCGTGATCGAATCGAGCAGGATTACAACATCGCGCTTGTGCTCGACCAGGCGCTTGGCCTTTTCGATCACCATTTCCGCAACCTGCACGTGGCGGGCGGCGGGTTCGTCGAAGGTCGAAGAAATGACTTCGCCCTTTACCGAGCGCTGCATGTCGGTAACTTCTTCCGGGCGCTCGTCGATGAGCAGGACGATCAATACAACTTCCGGATGATTCGTCGTGATGGAGTTCGCGACGTTCTGCAAGAGCATCGTCTTGCCGGCGCGCGGCGGCGATACGATCAGGCCGCGCTGCCCTTTGCCGATGGGTGTCAGCAGATCCATGACGCGGGCGCTCACGTTTTCGCGTGTCGTCTCAAGCTTCAGGCGCTCTTGCGGGTAAAGGGGCGTGAGATTGTCGAACAGAATCTTGTTGCGGGCTTCATCAGGCGACTCAAAGTTGACCGCTTCGATCTTGACCAGGGCAAAATATTTTTCGCCCTCGTGTGGAGGCCTCACCTGGCCGCTGATGGTGTCACCAGTCTTGAGATCGAATTTGCGGATCTGTGAGGGCGAGACATAGATATCGTCGGGCCCGGGAAGGTAGTTGTAATCCGGCGAGCGCAGGAAGCCATAGCCGTCGGGCAGAATTTCAAGTACGCCCTCGGCGAAGATGTGGCCTTCCTTTTCACTCTGCGCCTGAAGGATCTTGAAAATCAGATCCTGCTTGCGCAGGCCGCTGGCCCCGGGCAGATCCAGAGATCGGGCGATCTTGGTCAGCTCGGTAATATTCTTTTCTTTGAGTTCAGCGATGGTCATTGATCACCTACGGGAAATTTACAGGGGGGTGCGGCTGGAAGACTTGCAACTGCGGGGGCAGGAGGCGGGGCTGTTTTAAGCAGCCCGCCGTTGCGCCTCGGCAAAATTCTCCGGCTCTGACAGAACGGCCTGCCGCTCCGCGCCAGCGATCCGGTCCAATACCTGATTCATGGTTTCTTGAATGCGGGTGCTAGGCCGATGAAACTTCCGCGTGGCCTTGGAGGCAAGCTGACAGAGCATATAACGGTTCCGCAAAGTATGTAAAGCTTCAAAAACTCGATCAGAGCGCATGGCTGTAGACTTCTCCTTTTACGTTTGTTCGCTCACCTGTCAACCCAATAGAGCGCCTTCAGCTAGGCGTAAGTCGCTATTTAAGATGGGTTTACGCGGATTGAACGGGTCAATCCTATAGATGCTCTACCTACCCTGAAAGTTGCTTTTTTCTGGGTTTATGGCCTGTTTCGACGCAGGGGCAACGTCCAGCTTGGACCGCGAACGACTAGCAAATCCTTTGGAACGCGCTAATGTAATGGCAAAAAGGCGAAGCGTCAAGGATTTCCTTCTGGTCCGCAATTAAAACGATTTAGCCCTGTGGTCCCCCCGAAGAATCCTTTATTTATCTTCTACTTGAGGCCAAAATTTTCAGGATTCAGCTGATTCCTCCCTTGGTTTGGTATCTTCCCAAGGAACGCGTGAGGGTTCGCGTCTTGCATGAGCGATCTGCCGCACAATTCGTCGGATTTTGCCCGCCCGAGCGCAGCAGGGCCGGAGGGCTCGCGCACCCGGCGACTGGACGAATGGCTTTCCGCCCTGGTAGCCCAGCGTGGCAGCGATCTTTTGCTGGTTGCGGGAGCGCCCGCCTCTATCCGATTCGAAGGGCGCGTGCAGCCGATTGGATCGGAAAAGCTGACGGGCGCGGAAATTGAAGAGGCAGTCCTGCCGGCATTGATCCCGCGCGCAGTTCGGCAATATGAGGAAGGTCAGATTTCGGACTCTTCTTATCGGCTGGCAGGCGTTGGGCGGTTTCGCATTAATCTTCACCGGGAGAAAAGCATGGCGGCAGCGACCGTACGCGCCCTGCCGGTGCGGGTTCCGCTGCTCGAGGAACTGCACCTGCCGCCTGCGGTGGAAGCGCTGTCGCGTTTGCCGCGCGGCCTGGTTCTGATCGGCGGGCCCGCGGGCTCGGGAAAGTCCACGACCGTGGCCGCTCTGGTTCACGAGATCAATCGCCGGGAAGCGCGCCACGTCATCACCATCGAAGACCCGCTCGAGTACGAGCACCAGCATTTGCAGAGCATCGTCGAGCAAGTGGAGATCGGCGTGGACGCGCCCGACTTCCCTACCGCGTTGCGCGCGGCCTTGCGGCAGGCTCCCGATGTGATTGTCGTGGGTGAGATGCGCGATCCCGAAACCATGCGGATTGCGGTCGCTGCGGCGGAGACTGGGCACCTGGTGCTCTCGACGATGCACACAACCGATGTTGCCTCGACGATCGCGAGGATTTCGGATTCGTTTCCCCCCGAACGCCAGCCTACGATTCGCCAGGAATTGGCAATGGCGATCTCCGCGGTGCTTACGCAGATCTTGCTGCCCAGCAAGCGCGGGGGCCGCGTGCCGGTGGCCGAGTTGCTCATGATCGGGTATGGCGCCCGCCAGCACATCCGACGAAATGCTCTGCAGCATCTGCACCAGGAAATCACGATGACTAAGAACAAGGGATCAGTGAGCCAGGAAGAGTCGCTGCAACAGTTGGTGCGGCAGGGGGATGTGGACCGCGAGGAAGCGTTGCTCTACGCAGCGCATCCGGATGACTTGTTGAGCCTGATTCGATCGGAAGGCCGCAACCTGGCGAGTTGAGTTGCGCGTCGGGATCGAGTTAAAACTCGAAGTAGCCCGCGCGTGAAGTTCGCTCGTTGCCTTCTGTGCCCGTGGCGGGCAGCAGTCCTACGATGCCACGCAGCGTTTCCCAAGCGGCCTGATTGAGCGCAGGATCGGCACCTACCAGATCGCGAATCATCTGCCAGGCGGCGATGTTGAGCGCGCCCTCAGGAGCCGGACCCATGGCCAGCGACACCGAGCACTGCGAGCAGAAACAGATGCGCTGCGAAGTTGATTTCTGGCGCGGCCGGACGCCCACGGTTTGGGCGAACATGTACACCGCCACTGACTTGTCGCCCGCTTCGAGTTCACGATTGCAGCGAAGACAGTAAACGTTCTCCAAAGTTCTCCCCTAGGAAATCTTCACCCTCGCGAAAATAATGTTGCCAGCAAGGGCTCACCCGCAAGTACGAAGGCGGATTCCACGCGTTTATGGGGCGACGGGCGTCCGCCCGGCGGGCGGGGACGCCCGCCGCTGCACCGACTGTTTTTTTTTGCAGAGCGTCAAGCCTGGACTGGCGTGAACCAAGGTGTGCTCTAGTCAGGGGCCGGCGCGTTGGGGCAGTCTGCTGTTATGAGCACGGGCGAGCAGTTCTCGATTGTATCGACGAAGAACCGAGGTCCAGAGCGGCCTCGGAATTTCGTGCGCCTCGAGCATCTGCGCCGTTTGCGCGGATCAGAACAAGTGGCGGCCATCTGCTACCGGCTGGGCAAGCGCGGCCTCGAGTTCCTGCTGGTGCGCACGCGCGGACGCCGCTGGACGTTTCCCAAGGGCAGCATCGAGTCAGGACTGACGAACGCGCAGGCGGCGGCGCTTGAGGCATTCGAAGAAGCGGGGGTTCACGGGCTGCATCGAGGAAGCTGCGTTTGCGCGCTACGTGCGCGTAAAGCCGGGCCGCGACCGGTTGTCGAGCGAGATCGAAGTCGTCATCAACGCACATTTGTGCGAGGTCCGCAGGCTAGGGACGACCCGAAGAAAAGGATCGGGAGCCAACGTGGTTTTCCGCCGAGAAGGCCAAGCGTCGGTTGCGCGAGGAGCGTGCTGAAGACTACGGCGAAGATCTCGCGCGGATCGTGGATCGGGCAGTCGCGCGGATTCAGCGGCAATATCGCGGCGAGCATGGACGAGTTACGCGAAGAGCCGCCGAGGTGATTGAGATCGACAATGCACGTGTTGCGGGAATCAATGGAAAAGCGGTCGGGACGAAACTATCTTAACGCCAGATCCCACACACGAAAACACCCACTGAGAGGCGCATCTCTTCCCGGTATTACCCCATCTGGGCTATTTTGTGTGAGGGGGCGAAATGATTGTGACTTCTGCGAAGGTCGAGTCGAGGTAAGGTGCAGTTTGAGTAGCGGTCACTGCTAAAGCTTGGAGATTCAGGCACTACCTTCGGTGCCGTATAAAGTCCATCCATAGAAATGCTTCCGCAATCTGACTTCGAGCATTGGCTTCCAACCACGGCCCAAGTAACTCCGTCCTCGCCTGTCGAAAACTGTTGAGTTTGTCCCGCCACCACTTTCACCGGCCCTAACGGCGAAATTCGAAGACTGGGCTTGAATGAGTACTTAAATCGAACGTCCAGTTTCTCGCCGGTGAAACCGACGGGTAAGGCAGCATGGGGACTAGATGCGATTATTGCTTCTAATGCCGCTCGATCCACTTTTTTATCCCCCGACGATTCGATCAATTTCACGTCCGTTAGCCCACCATTCCTCATGATGCCGAAGTCGATGACCACCTGCCCCTTCTTCGTGAGAGGCAGTCGTGAAATCTCCGAGTGCAGGTTATAGGTCTTATCTTTGGATCCTGAAAAACATCCATTTTGTAGGAACGAAATTCGTCTCCTTTGGCTTCTGGGAACGTAATCTCCATCAGACTGTTCCTAATTCCGGGTTTGCTGATCCCTGCTGCGCTTCTTTGCCTTGAGAATCCAAAATTGACTGCTAAGACGAGGACTCCGATGGGAAGAAATACTCTTTTGGCAACAATTCTCATCGTCAAATCATCCCCAGTCGGGGGGCAGTCTAGCATGGCAAATGTTGGGGCAATCTGGAGAAGGTTACCAATCTCGCGCCAAATTTCTGCAGATGGATCCCCGCCATTCATGAGGGCGGTCTGGGCGAGCCTTCTTCCCACGCGCTTCCAAGCCACCCCTCAAACCCCGCTCGGGGCGGCCGATTTCGAAACATTTCTTATTTTGTTGCCTACCGTCTTGTTACCTATCTGGCAGAGGCACGTCTGTGTATCGGTACTGACGTCGGCTCTGGGCCTTGAATGCAAATTTGAGAGGTGAACGATGAGCTTGGATCTTCCTTCCTTCCAGACTTCGAAAAACAATTCCATTCACAACATAATCAGAACCTTGCTCCTCTGCGGTGCTTTAGCCTGCGGGCTGGTGGCGTTCAGTTCAGTGGCATCCGCCGAGGATGGGAAGGGTTCAGGCTCCGCAAGCTGGAGCCCATTGACCAATCTGCCCCCCGGGGGATCCGTCATCAACCTAATGCTTCTAAGCGATGGCACGGTCATGGCGCAGAGCGGCGATGACGGCTGGCACTGGTTCAAGCTCACGCCCGACGCCCACGGCAGCTACGTTAACGGGACCTGGACCACAACCGCCCCCATGAGTTTCCCGCGCATCTACTTCAGTACCAATGTTCTGCAGGATGGCCGAGTATGGCTGTTGGGCGGGGAGTATACCGGACCGTACTTCGACCCCAATATCGCGCCTTCCGGAGAAGTCTACGACCCGATCAAGGATACTTGGTCTCCCATCGCACAGTATCCCAATGAGGTGGGCGGTTGCGGCCACCGCTCGGTTCATTCGGACGTTCAGCTTACAGCTGGTTCGCCCGTAGTCACTGGGATCTATTCCACTGACCGCATCACACCTGGCTGGACGATCGCGGGGAACGGAATTCCCGCCGGAGCCACGGTGGTGAGCGTCGATTCGGCGACCCAGGTGACCATCTCGGCGAATGCGACTTTGTCGGGGCCCAGCCAGGCGGTCGGGTTCCGTGGGATCGCGCTGGCCTGCTTCGGGGACGACCCCAGCATGCTGATCTCTGGTCGGCGAATTCTGGCCGGCAACATCTTCGACAATTCCACTAACATTTACTCGGTCGAGACGAACTCCTGGACGCAAGGGGCCACCAAGGTCTACCCCGACCGCAGCGATGAAGAAGGCTGGGCCGGCCTCGCTGGAGGAGGCATCCTAACCTACGACCTCTTTCAAAGCGTCGCGGCAGGACAGGGCTACGCCGAGATCTACAATCCAACCCAAAATACCTGGACGGCCATTAGTCCCGCCGATGGCTCGGCGAGCGGAACCTTGCCAGTCCTGACCAGCCCAGCCCTTGGCTTTGAACTCGGGCCTGCGATGCGATTGCAGGATGGCCGGGCGATCGTGATCGGGGCCAACCAGCACACGGCGCTGTACAACCCGGCGAAGAATAACTGGGCCGCCGGTCCCGATATTCATGGCACATTAAGCAATCCGTTTGGCACGCTGCGGCATGCCAATTTCGGAGCCGATGATGCGCCGGCCGCGCTCATGCCGAACGGGCACATTTTGCTCGCGGCGGATGCCGGCCCGAATCCGATCACGCAGAACGGGGATGCTGCAACTGGCAGCGCTGTCATCAGCAACATTCCTTCCACGGCGGGCCTGCAGGTTTCCTGGGCAGTTTCCCAGGCTGACGGAACCACGAGCGTGATACCAGGGAACACGGTCATCACCAGCATCGACTCGCGGCACCAGATCCACATCTCGTCCAACGCCGCGGCGTCCGTGCAGCAAGTCAGCCTCGTATTCGGTGGCGAGTTCAGCAGCCCCACACAGCTGTTTGATTTCGACCCGAAGGAAAACGAAATCTCCCCGGTGAGCCCGCCCCTGAATGACCCGAATCTGCCGACGTTTGCGGCTTTCGTCACGCGGATGCTGGTACTTCCGAACGGGCAGGTGCTGTTCAACGACGGACTCGGCAACCAGCTTTATGCCTACACGCCCAGAGGGTCGGCCAACCGTGCCTACTTGCCCGTCATTGAAAGAGTCCAGCACGGCGAGGACGGCGTCTTCACCCTGACCGGCCGACAATTGAACGGACCGTCGGACGCGTCAGCCTATGGCGATGATGCCCAAAGCAACGAGAACTTCCCCGTCATCCGGTTGCAGAATTCCAGCGGGCTGGTGTTTTACTGCCGGTCGACGGACTGGACCTCGACCGACGTAGGCAACATCCCGCACGAGAGCGTCAAATTCACCTTGAACCCGGCGGTCACGCCTGGTGTTTATCAACTGGTTGTGAGCGCAGGCGGCATCTCCTCTTCTCCAGTCACGATCCGCATCAGCGGGGAAGATTTGAATCACCACTAGAAGCGAGCCGTTGCTGTGTCCTTGCGCCGGGCGTGCCGAGACAAACTCTTCGGAGAGAGAGTTGGCGGCACGCCTGACGCAGCATCAGATGATGGAATGATTGAGCCATGGGTGAATTGATAGTGCCTGCCCGTCAGTTTCCTCTTGCCGAACCATTCCAGATGTAACTTCGACGGGTGATTGTCGAGGATTCCCAAACGGACTTTAGCGCTCGCTAACCAAGGCCGACGCGCTGGATTAGAGACGCAAATCGCGGATCATTACGTAGCGGATCGAAGTAGGGATGGACCTTGAGGAACAGCAGGATGTTGGAGTGTTCCTGATACGCCTGCTCGAGCCAGACGAATGCCTGATCGTAGTCGCCGAGTCCTAAATAAGAGTTCACAAACGCGGCGGCAGGAACATAACCGGTTTGCTTACGCGCTTTCAGCTCTCCCAGAAGGCGCAGGGCATCCTCCCGCCGCCCCGCGTGAGCGTACGCTCGCACCAGCACACCCATTACTCCGGGGCTGCGATTGGAGGCCGATAATGCCTTCTCCAGGAGAGGAACAGCTTCACCGGGCTGGTTATTCGCAATGAGGGCGAATCCGAGATACCAGAGGACTCCTGCATCGTCCGGCCGGACTGTCGCTATGCTTCGCAATTCGTGTATGGCTTCATCGTAGCGATGCGCACAAAACAGAATCCATCCGATATCGGTGCCGGAGGCCGCAAGGGGGTCAAGTTCGCGGGCACGGGTGGCGTAAGCGAATGCTTCGTCTACACGGCCCTGATCAAGCAGCCAGTGAGCGAGTCCGACATGGGCAGCCGCGTCATTTGGCTTCAATTCCAGGGCGCGTCTGTATTCCGCCTCAGCCTCACCCCAGTGCCACTGGAGCTGCTGCATCTCCGCGAACTGGAGATGCGCTTCGACTGATTCCGGATCAAGCTCCAGCGCCTTTCGGATTGCGTTCATGGCCTTCGGGCGCGTAGTTTCCGGGGAAACGCCGATGAAAACGGTGCTCTGCTCGAAATACGCTCCGGCGAGACCGACATAGGCAGGTGGGAACGTCGGGTCCTGCTGTATCGCCTTTTCGAAATAGGAGATACTTTGCTGCACCTCAGCTGGGGTGTTGTCTTTGTCCAAGGCGAACCTGCCCCGCAAGTAGTTCTCATACACATCAGGCGGGACGGAGCGCACCGCCGCGAGCCGAGCCTGTTCTTCGCCGGTGAGGGTAACCTCGACTTTTTGGGCAATGGATTGCGCCACGTCGGCCTGCAAGGCGAGCACATCTTTTACGTCACGATCGTAGGTTTCCGACCAGAAATGCTCGTCGCTCGCTCCGCGTATAAGCTGGGCATGGACGCGAATATGATTGCCCTCGCGCAGGACTGACCCCTCCACGATCGCATCCACATTGAGCTGCTTGCAGATTTCCGGGACCGAGAGTTGTGTTTCTTTGAAGTGCATCGACGAGGTGCGAGAGACGACTCGGAGTTGGCGGATTCCGGCGAGTCGTCCAATCAGTTCCTCGGTCATCCCGTCCGCCAGGAATTCCTGCGTTGGATCGCCCGAAAGATTCTTTAACGGAAGCACCGCCAGGGACTTGATCTTCGGCTGGTGCGGTCCTGAAATGCCCCTACGCGCTCCGAAGTAACTAGCGACAAGCAGGACAAGAAGAGCTGCGGCAGAACCCAAAAGGGCGGTGCGACGCAGATACCACTCCATTTTTGGCGCTGGCCCGGGCTGCACTTCGTGCAGCGTTCCTGAAGCAGGTTCTTCGTCCGACGCAGCGGGCTTGCGGGCCAGCACCCAAGCTTCGAGCTCGGAACTCAGGGCGTACACGGAACCACGCTTGTCGTGCAGGTGGCGGTGGACGGGCATTCCCTCGCGCCGCTCCCAGCGTTGGACGGTGGTCACGTCGCGGTTAAGGTAGGCCGCGATTTCCTTCCACGAGTCCAGCCGCTGTTCGGGGACGCTGGCGGGCGTACGTATCCCTGAAGAGGGTTCATCCATCGAGTTCTCCTGCCGATGCGGGGGGTACGCGAGGCGGACTGCTGCATTGTAAACCGGGGACAGTCGCGGCAAAAGACCGCGTTAGGCGGCAAAACGGCCATTCCGCCTGTTGCCCATTGCTTCCCCACAAGGCGATACCCGATTGTGTCCACGTGCCTCCGAAGCCTTTGACAGAGGCACGAATTCTATTGAGCAGGAGTTGGGCGATGAAAAACAGGATTTTGACTCGCGGGGCGAGGCTGATGGGTTTGTTGATCTTAGCCGTGGCTAGTGGGGCTATGGCGCAAGGCCCGGGTTCGGGCTGGCATCTGAACGGATTAATCAGTGACTACACGGCGGTCAGCGGAGTGAGTGGCCCTTGGGAAGTGAGAGGCGAATGGTCGTTGAGCTTCGACCGGGAGTCGGGCACGGCCAATTTTTCAGCCACTCTTAACATGACCCACAGCGATTACTGGGTAGTGCTGAATCCCGGCTCGGCCGACGATAACACCGCGCTGGGCCGTCATCCGCACACCCATCACATAACCGTGACCCACGCCAGCATCACGCCACTCGCGACGGGCGGATTCGAAGTGACCGGCCCAGTCTATGTCACTAACGACGGCAACCCTGCACCCTTCATGTCGAAGTGCACGGCGTCCACGCCCTGCACCTTGACCGTCGATGTGACCGGGGGGACGATCGTTCAGCTGTCGAACGTCGGAATGACATTCGCGGGAGCGCCCACCGCTCATTTCGGAACGCAGCCGATCCATGGAGTGGTCCGCAAGCCAAAATAGCTCGCCGGGACGGCGAGTATGCCTCTAAGCCCAGTACGTCCGATCCAGCGTCCGGTACTGTATCGCTTCGGCGATGTGTTTCGGTTGGATTGCGGGCTGGGCTTCGAGGTCCGCTACCGTGCGGGCTACTTTCAGGATGCGGTCGTGGGCGCGGGCGCTCAGGCCTTGCTGGGTCATGGCGCGCTCGAGCAGACGCTCGCAGTCGGCGTTGAGGTCGCAAAAGGCGCGTACGTGGCTGGAGGACATCTGGGCGTTGCAGTAGACCTTTTGGCGGTTTCCGGCAAAGCGCTGCAACTGGATCTGGCGGGCGGCCATCACGCGCTCACGAATCTTTTCTGAGCTTTCCGGCACGCTGGTCGAGCGCATCTCTTTGTAGTTCACCGCCGGCACGTCGATGTGAATGTCGATGCGATCCATCAGCGGGCCCGATATCTTCGCCACGTAGCGCTGAATCATGGGGGGCGAGCAGCGGCACTCGCGACTGCGGTCATTGTGGAATCCGCACGGGCATGGGTTCATGGCGGTCGCCAGCATGAAGCGAGCCGGAAACGTGAGCGACATGGCGGCGCGTGCGATGCAGACCGTGCCATCTTCGAGGGGCTGGCGCATGACTTCCAGCACGTTGCGCGGAAACTCCGGCAACTCATCGAGGAACAGTACGCCGTTGTGCGCGAGCGACACCTCGCCCGGGCGCGGGATGACGCCTCCGCCAATGAGTCCTGCGTCTGAGATGGTGTGGTGCGGGGAGCGGAAAGGTCGCACTCCTACCAGCCCTGCGCCTGAGTCGAGCACGCCTGCCACGCTGTGGATCTTGGTGGTCTCCAGCGCCTCTTCGAACGTAAAAGGCGGCAGGATGGTCGGCATGCGCTTGGCGAGCATTGTTTTGCCGGAGCCGGGCGGGCCGATCATCAGAATGTTGTGACCGCCCGCGCATGCGATCTCCAGGGCACGCTTGGCAGTTTGTTGTCCGCGAACATCTTTGAAGTCGACCGCGTAGTGCTGGGCTTCGCCGAGCAGGGTGTCTCCATCCACCGTAAGTGGGGCGATGCCGTTACCCGTGTTCACGAAGTGGATCACGTCGAGCAGGGACTTCACCGGATAGACTTCGATACCGCTCACCATGGCCGCTTCGCGGGCGTTGACGGCGGGCACAATCAGCCTGCGGAGCTTGCGGCCGCGCGCCTCAATGGCGATCGGAAGGGTTCCGCGAATACCGCGCACGCCCCCATCGAGCGAGAGTTCGCCGACGAACACGCTATCCAAAAGCTCCTTCTTGTTGAGGCCGCCATACGCACCGAGAATCCCTAGCGCCATCGGTAAGTCGAATCCAGAGCCTTCCTTGCGGATGTCGGCCGGCGCGAGATTGACGGTGATGTGCGTGGGGGGAATGTCGTATCCGCAGTTGCGCAAGGCGGAGCGGACGCGGTCGCGGCTTTCGCGCACGGCGGCATCGGGCAGGCCAACGGTGTGGAAGTGGTCATCGTTGGTCTTGATGCCGGAAACGTCGACTTCGACCTCGATGATGTTGGCATCGATTCCGTAGACTGCGGCGCTGAAGGTCTTGTAAAGCATGCGAAGGCAGGCGAACGGGCGGCAAGTCGTCCACGATCGCCTTTTTCAGCGTAGACGGAGGGCCACGAAACAGGAGGTGATTGTTGTCACTTAGAGGCGTGACCATTCTGCTTTGCACGCTCGCGCCCAATTCCCGATGATGAAGGGAGCAGCATAGAAAAAGAGACCTCGTGGGCACCAGGTCACTGTGTAAACAGGTTCTTTGCAACACGTACCAAAACATCCAACAAGTTGCCGAAGGCAGTCCTGTTTTCTTTGCGGCTTGTGCTCTACGATGGCAACGAGATTCCCGTGCCCAAGGCGATCATCGGCCTTCGATGTCGGGGATGGAATTCAATATGGCTGCGGAACAGAACCAACCCCCAGGTTCGCAGCGGTCCCCGGGCCACCTGGAACAAGAAGAAAACCGGCTGTGGCGCTACGCACTGTTGTTCATGGTGTTGCTCGCCGTGGCCCTCGCTGCGCTGCTTTGGGAGCGGCTGGAGAACATTCCTTATCACCTAGGGGCCATCGCGCCCGGCGTGCTGATTCTGGCCGTTCTATTCGCGGCTTACGCTTACGGCCGTCGTCGTGAAGTTTCCGAACTCAAGGTTCTGCTCAAAGACCTGCAGGATCGAGTTGGCGTCGCTCCTTCCGAAGAACAGCTCGACCAATTGAGCCAGGTCATTCTGCGCTCACAACGTAGTTTCAAGGAACTGATCGACTCATTCGATGACATTGCCTGTGCGATGTCGCTGGATGGGACATTCCGCACGGTGAATCGCCGACTGACGGACCTCGTCCACCTGCAATACGCGCAGATTGTGGGCCACAAGTTTGACGAATTCTGCGAGACACCCACGCGCAGCGAAATGGAAGCCGGCATTGGCCGATTTCTCGACAAACGGCGCTGGTCCGGCATCGTTCCCGTCAAGCTGAAGGGTAGTTCGCGCGTCTTGTACTTCGACTGTGTTTTAAACGCGATCATCAAGGGAGACGAAGTGGTGGGCGCCAGCGTCCTGGCGCGCGACGTCACCGAAGAACGGGAGAAGGAACGGCGATTCACGGAACTGTTTGAGACGCTACAGGAAGGGGTCTACTTCTGCACGCCGGAAGGCCAGCTGCTGGACGGAAATCCAACACTGGTCACCATGCTCGGGTACGTCAACAAGACAGATCTGCTGGCCCTTGATCCGAAGGCGTTGAACATCGATCAGCAACAAACGCCGGTGCTGGGCCGCAGCGCCGACGATCGCGGGGGCGTGCGCACGCGCGAAATCCAACTACGCCGCCGGGACGGCAGCGTTGCCGTCTGCCTCGACACGTCGCGTGCCGTTTGGGATGAGGCGGGCACCATCATCCGATACCAGGGCACGCTGACCGACGTCACCGAGCAAAGAAAGATGGAGTCAGCGCTCCGGCAGCAGGAACAATTCCGGCAGAAACTGCTGGAGAGCTTCCCTGACCTGATCCTGGTGGTGGATCTGGAGGAGCGCTACACGTTCGCCAGTTCGCGCATTCGCGACTTGCTGGGTTACCGGCCGGAAGAATTGGTGGGCAATAAAATTGAGGACTTGCAGGATCACTCGCCCGAATTTCTGTCGCTTTATCGTGACGTTGCATCGGGCCGGCAATTGTTTGCGGCATCGGAGTATGGTGCCCTGCACCGCGATGGCAACTGGCGAACCATGCGCGCATCGGCCAGCCAATTCTTCGATTCAGAGAACAAGCTCAGCGGCGTAATTATTTCGGTGCGCGATATCACGGTCGAGAAGAAGCTCGAACAACAGATCATCCAGAGCGAACGCCTGGCGGCTATGGGGCAGATGATCGGAGGGTTCGCGCACGAGCTCAACAATCCGCTGACCACCATCGTCGGCGTTAGCGATTTGCTGCGAGAAGGGGAGAACAGCGAGTCACGAATCAAGCAGCTCAACATGCTGCAGCAGCAGGCACGGCGAGCGACGGAGATCGTGCAGAACCTGATGTACTTCTCACGACCACCCGCGCCCGGCAAGACACCTGTGAACCTGAGCGAATTGGTGACGCGCACGCTGCATCTTCACGCCTACTCGCTGCGCAAGAGCAACATCACGGTGGATTTTCTTCCGGAAGAAGGCCTGCCGCAAATCACGGGCGATCCGCACCAATTGATGCAGGTGTTTTTGAACCTGATGTTGAATGCGGAGCAGGCTATCCGGGAAGCGCGTGATAAGGGGACTCTGCGCATCAGGCTGCGCAAGAGCGACGGCCATATCCAGGTGGTCTTCGAAGACGATGGCCCGGGCATTGCACCGGAAATTCTGCCTAATATTTTTGATCCGTTCTATACGACCAAGCGCCCGGGCCGGGGTACCGGTTTGGGGCTGAGCATCTGCAAAGCCGTCCTGAAAGAGCATGCCGGAAATATCGAGGCTACCTCGGCAGCCGGCGGCGGTGCGGTGTTCACGGTGTCTCTGCCCATTCCTGAGCGATCCTGACCTGCCTATATACTGACCCCTGATGCAGGTCCTTGAGGGTCAAACTGCGCTGGTGACGGGAGCCTCTCGCGGCATCGGGCGGGCCATCGCTCTGCATCTGACGCGGGCCGGGGCGAACGTCATCCTGCACTACAACACGAACAAGTCAGCCGCTGAGGCGGTCGCGATAGAGGTTGGGCGCCCCTCGCGGCTTGTGCAAGCAGATCTGCGATTCCCCAAAGACATTGATCGCATGGTGGGCTCGCTCGGTGACACGAAAATCGATATCCTCGTCAACAACGCGGGACTGTGGGGACCAACGCCTTTGGGCTCGACGACTCTTGAAACTTTGGAGTCGATGCTCGACGTCAATGTGAAAGCAGTCTTCTGGCTGACTCAGGCCCTGCTCCCTCGGTTGCGCGATGGCGCGCGGATCGTGAATGTGTCGTCGATTGCGGGCAGGATCGGCCGGGCGGGAGGGCGAAGCGTATATGGCGCCAGCAAGGCCGCGATCGATGCCTTCACGCGTAACTGGGCTCTGGAACTTGCGCCCAGGAAGATTCGGGTTAACGCGGTCGCGCCGGGCTATGTCGATACGGACATGACGGCGGAGTATTTCGCGGACAAGAAACGGTTGCAGTATGCGCTTGACCGTCAGCCCTTCGGGAGGCTGGCCCATGCTGATGAAGTTGCGGACGTGGTGCTGTTTCTCTGCTCGCCGCAGTCAAACTGGATTACCGGAGACTCAATCAACGTGAGCGGCGGATTTGTGGCGTGAGTCTGACGATGGAGCGACGGGCGTCCTCGCCCGTCGACTTTGGCGAGCTGAAATTTCCTCATAGGGAGGCGCTTCGCGCCTCGACGGGCGGGGACGCCCGTCGCTCCATCGAACAGCCCACGTGCACGATTACCGCTCCACTGCCATCGCTACGGCGTTTCCGCCGCCCAGGCACAGAGCTGCGATCCCGCGATGCACATCGCGGCGGATCATTTCGTAGATGAGGGTCACCAGTACTCGCGCGCCGCTGGCGCCGATGGGATGCCCCAGCGACACTGCGCCGCCGTTGACGTTCACCCGATTTATGTCGAGACCCAGTTCGCGAATCACGCCCAATGCCTGCACCGAGAAGGCTTCGTTTAATTCGTAGAGATCGACTTCGTCTTTTTTCCAGCCGGTCTTTTCCCAGATTTTTTTGATGGCCCCCACCGGCGCCATCATCACCCACTTTGGTTCCACTCCGCTGGTAGCCTGGGCGACGATGCGGACCATCGGCTTGGCGCCCAGTTCGCGGGCACGCTGCGCGCTCGTGACGACTACTGCGGCCGCTCCATCATTGACTCCGGGAGCGTTGCCGGCCGTGACGGTGCCGTCTTTCTTGAATGCGGGCTTGAGCGAGCGCAGGACTTCGATCGTGGTGTCTTCGCGCGGACCTTCGTCTTTCTCGAAGATCACGGGTGGCGCGCCTTTCTTCTTCGCGGGCAGTTCGACGGGTACGATCTGCGATTTGAAGCGGCACTCTTTCATCGCGGCCAGCGCTTTCCGGTGCGAGTTCAGAGCGAACTCATCTTGCTCCTCGCGCGTGATGCCGTACTTCTCCGCGACGTTCTCGCCGGTGATGCCCATGTGGTAGTCGTTGTAGATGTCCCACAAGCCGTCATGGACCATGGAATCGACGATGGTGGAGTTGCCCAGGCGATAGCCCTTGCGCGCCTGCGGAAGAAGGTAGGGTGCATTGGTCATCGACTCCATGCCGCCCGCAACCACGACGGAACTGTTCCCGGTCTGAATTGCCTGCGCTGCGAGCGCGACGGATTTCAATCCCGAGCCGCAGACCTTGTTGATTGTCATGGCACCTGTCTCCGGGGCCAATCCACCGAAGATGGCAGCCTGTCGAGCGGGGTTTTGACCGAGGCCGGCGCTCACTACGTTTCCCATGATGCACTCGTCCACTTGCTTGGGATCGAGATTCGCACGCTTCACCGCCTCGCGAACAACTAAGGCCCCGAGCTGTGGGGCAGTCAAATCAGAGAGGCTTCCCTGAAATTTTCCAACCGGCGTACGGCATCCTGCAATGATGACGACATCGTCCAAAGCAGCCATATTCCTGCTCCTTGATGAATTCTCACACTCAATTATAGATGTGCCTTCCGCAGAAAAGTTGAAATTTGCGGATGCCCGGGTCGATGGTGCAGGCCATACTCATCGACTCAGCGCACCGCCGCATGACGCGAGAGCGAGTTGCGCGATCGTGTGTGTCCATCAGTGTTCCATCGCTCTGCGGTGAAGTGATGCTCGAAGAAAATTTGAAGTCATGGTACTCGCGGTGACTTTAGTGCACGCTTCGGGCGATCATGCAACACCATTTTTCTCTTGACATCATTTTTCATTGACTCTATACATTCCAATAGTTGCAACAAAAGACCGTTGCATAGTCCATGAACAATGGAAAGGGAGAATAGATCAATGGCAACCAAGAAGAAGGCAGCAAAGAAAAAGAAGAAGCACTAGAAGTTGGCTTTAAACAGGCAAATTGGGGGACGCCAAAAGCGTCCCCCAAAGTTTTTTATGCGAGAGCAAATCAGTTGTTGGCAGCGCGCTGCTTGGGCGGTGCGCTGTGCAAGGGCTTCTCGGTAGCGGGACACAAATTGCGGTACGAACAGAAGCGGCAGTGATAACCGGGCGTGGGATCGAAGTTCCCAGCCGCAATCTGACTCGCAACATCTTCGACTTTGGCGCGCGCCCCTTCCAGTTGCAGCCGATCGCGAACCGTAGCAACCGCGCTGTTCTCCCCGAGGTTGTAGAACACCAGGCGCTCTGCCTCGTAACCCCACTTTTCCCGCGCCGCCATTGCGTAGATCGAGAGCTGCAGGCTGTCATCGGCGTCGTCTTGCGCACGCGGCTTGCCGGTCTTGTAGTCCACGATGGCGACCCGGCCATTGCCCAGGTCATCGATCCGATCGATGCGGCCAGCGACCGTGGCGCTTCCGACCTTGACCTCGAAATGCTCTTCGGTGTGCAGCACGCGAGGCTTTGGGGTCCGGTTGGCGATCGCCAGAAAGTCCTGTAATTGCTGGATGCCCTGCTGCTCGTACAGTTCCCGTTGGTAGGGATCGTCAATGATTGCCTGATCGAAGTCCGTCCGAAACAATTCGATCACGTCCTCATCGGCGAGCGGACGATCCAATCGGATGGCCTCGTAATAAGTTTTGAGCACGCGGTGCATCGAGGCGCCGTAGAGCATCGCGGCGGGCACGTCCCGCGGGATTCGCCACTCGCGCTCGAGCTTGAACTGTAGCGGGCAGACCTCATAGCTCTCGACCGCCGTCGCGCTCAAGCGGGTCAGCGGAAACGCCGGAGGCATCGCGAGCCACTCGGCGGTACGCGAGGCGAATGCGGGAGGCGGGGCGGCGCCCCCGAACAAGTCGGTCTGGAATTCTCGCGCCGCCCGTTGAATGCGCCAGGCTGCCAGCGCTGGGTGCTTCATCAACTCCCGCATGAGGCCAGGAGGCGTTTTGTCCTTCCCTGTTCCCTGCTTGCCGTAGAGGATCAGCGAGTCGCGGGCCCGCGTCATCGCGACGTAGAACAGGCGGCGCTCTTCCTGCTCGTGCATCGTCTTCCCGTCGCCTTCCGCCATCGAGTCGCCGTCGCGGAGGGCTTGGGGGAAATCGATCAACGACTCCTTGTACGAGGAGGGGAAGGAATTCGACGTGGCCCGGATGATGAAGACGTGCGGGAACTCAAGCCCCTTCGCAGAGTGTGCGGTCATCAAGCGTACCGCATCGGGCTCGTCGGACTGCAGGCACACTGCGCCTCGCGCCTCGCGGAAATACCGCAGGTACTCCAAAAACTCGCCCACGCCGCCGGTCTTGGTAAGAGGCTTCGCTTCCCAGTCCCCGACGAACTTCAGGAGTGCTCGTAGGGGGGGAGAAGTGCGCTCGAAGCCGAACGTGGTAAACAACAGGTCGAGGGTCGCGAGAGTCTTCGCTCCCGAACTGCTCATGGCGTCCCGCACCTTGCGCAAAGTTTCGAGCACTGCGGGACCGCCTTCAATCTGCCCCAACAGGACAGCCAGCGGCGCTGGTGGGCCTTGCGAGGCGTCTCGTGGAAGCGCACGCATGGCTGCGCGGAATTTCTCCGGATCGATTTGGAAACGCGGCAGGGCGGCGACCCGCAACAGGCTGGCGGCGTCAGCCGTTGAATCCACTGCACCCAGGCAGGCGAGCACATCCCGGACCTCGGGCGTGTCGAGTACGTCCATGTTCTCGATGGAGAACGGAATTTCCTTTTCGCCTAGTTCCTTGGCAATCTCGTCCCGGTGAAAGTGCGAGCGGTACAGGACCGCGAAGTCCTTCCACCGGCAACGGAATTGGCGACGCTGTTGTTGTATGACCGCCACGATGTCGCTTGCTTCGAAGTCCCGTGCGCTCAAGGGGACGATCTCCACGGGCCCACCGGAAAGCGCCTTGCCGTCTTCGGCGGCGCGCTCCTCGCGTGCGGAACGCAACCGAGAACGTTTGTAATCGAGACTGCCCGCAGCTCTGCCGATTGCAAAAACCGGAGGGTTGCGGTCGATCAAGGCGAACGCGCATTGCAGAATTGGAGTGAGCGAGCGCTGGTTATTATCGAGCACCACCAGTCGCGCGCCGGGGAAGTTCCGCTCAAACAAACCGAAGGCTGCGCTCGACGCGCCCCGAAAGCGATAGATCGCCTGATCCGGATCGCCCACCGCGAAGACATTGCGCTCAGTACCGGCCAAAGCTGACAGAATCTTGACCTGCGCGAAGTTGGCGTCCTGGAACTCGTCGACCAGGATGAAGCGCGCCCTCTGCTGCTCCTTGGCCAGCACTGCGGGATCGTCGCGCAACAAGTCGTAGGCCTTGGTGATCATGTGGCCGAAGGTTCCGAGGTTATCGGCTTGCAGCAGGCGCTCGACGGTGGCAAAGACGGCAGCAATTTCCCTGCACCGCCCCAGAACCTCGTCGTCGTTGAGGGCGTCCGCATCTTTGGATTTCGTGACGCGGGGCACAGGCAGCGCGCCGCAACCCAATTTTTCCACGTACTCCGCGTAGCGCTCGGGACTTACCAACTCATCCTGACAGCGCCTGAGAAATTCGAGCAGGTCATCCAGGAATTGGGTCACGTTCGCTGCGCGCACGAAGTAGTTGAGGCCGAGTTCGCGAATTTGTTTACGCAGAAAGATCCACAGATCCTTATCGTCCAGAACCTTGAACCCACGGCCGCAGCTTTTCAGCAGTTCGTTGCAATAGGCATGGAAAGTCACCGCCCGCAGGCTGGAGACGTGGGTTCCACGGAGTTCCGCCTGCACGCGCTCGCGCATTTCCTTGGCTGCGTTGTCGGTGTAGGTGAGGGCGAGGATTTCCGATGGACGGGCGTGTCCATTACGAATGAGAGCAGCGATGCGGCGGGTGAGAACAGTGGTTTTTCCCGTGCCGGCCCCGGCAACCACCAGCAAGGGACCGTGTACGTGCTCGATGGCTTCCCGCTGGCGCTCGTCAGGCGTTACGGCAGCCGCACGCGCGGTGGACTTCGAAACAGCCATTGGGTGCAGCATAACAGAGGACGGTGTGAATTCTGCTGTGCGAAACCTGTGTCAGGAGAGTTCGGCGAAAGCGACGGCGGTGGCCGCGATAGCGGCGGTTTCGGCTCGCAGGACGGTGTTGCCAAGAGACGCTGATGTCCATCCGTTATTCGAAAACAAGGCCAATTCTTCTTCGCTCCACCCGCCTTCGGGTCCGCAAGCTAACAGCAACTCATCGTTTGGCGAATGTGTGGCGAGGGCATCTTTGAGAGAAAGTTGGCGTTCGTTCTCAGAGAGCAGGATTCGTGTGCCGGCCTTCATCTGGGCGGCGACGCTTAGCTTGATGGGTGCTTCGATATTTGGCGGAGCCGTCCGCCGCGATTGCTCTGCTGCCTGCTGCGCGACCCGTTGCCAGCGCTCCACACGTTTCACAACGGCGTGCGCGAGGTGAGAGTCCGTCCGCTGTGCGATCATCGGAACAATTTTCTGGACGCCGAGTTCGGTGCACTTCTCAATGGCCCACTCCATGCGGTCGAATTTGAAAACCGCCATTAGCAGCGTAATTAGGGGTGCGGATGTTTGCGGAAGCTGTTCTCCAAGCTCGAACTCTACGCGGTCGGGAGTTACGGATGTAACGCGTCCCGCTCGCGGGCTCTCTCCGGCCACGATTTCGAACTGTTGACCCACGCGGGCGCGCAACACGACCGCCAGATGCTCGGCGTGGGGACCGATCAAGGCTGCGTGATTGTTTGAAAACTCGTCGGCGATCCAGCGGCGGCGGGTCATGGTGGATGAAGGCCAGGGGCTAAAGCCCCGATCTTAAGCAGTCCCGGCGGCGCGCCTGAAGGCGCCCCCTGATACGAACGTTTGCAGACTATACCGTCGTCGCTGCTAAAAAAACTGCAAGATGCTATCCGAAGATATCCTTCATCTTCTCGACCAGGGTGCTGCGCTGCGGTTTGTTCTCAATGCGCGTGAGGCTGTCCAATTCCTGCAGCAGTTCCCTTTGGCGCTTGGTGAGCTTGGTGGGCGTCTGCGAACGGACTTCAACGAACAAGTCACCCTTACCTCGTCCCTGCAGCACGGGAACGCCTTTGCTCTTAATGCGGAACGTCGTCCCGGACTGCGTTCCCTCAGGAACTTTCAACGTCTGCTCACCTTCGAGGGTCGGCACCTTGATCTCGGCCCCGAGAGCGGCCTGCGTGAATGAAATCGGGATCACGCAATGCAGGTCGTTTCCTTCGCGAGCGAAGAAGGCGTGTTCTTTGACGTGGAGGACGACGTAGAGATCACCTGCGGGCCCGCCGAACATGCCAGCCTCGCCGTATCCGGTAAAGCGAATGCGAGTACCGTCCTCAACTCCCGCAGGAACCTTGGCCTCCACAGTGCGCTGCCTTAGCACGCGGCCTTCGCCCTTACACTTGGCGCACGGATCGGTAATGACGCTGCCGACGCCCTGGCAGGTTGGGCAGGTGCGCGCCATCGAGAAAAACCCCTGCTGGTAACGCACTTGGCCGCGTCCCTGGCAAGAACGGCAGGTTACGGGAGCCTTGCCCGGCGCGGCGCCCGAGCCCGAACATTCCTCGCAAGCTTCGTGCCGCCGCACGTTCACCTTGGTTTCCGTACCGAAAACCGCTTCCTCGAACTCCAAGGTGAGATCTTCCCTCAGGTCGGGGCCGCGTTGTGCACGAGAGCGTCGCCTCCCGCCGCCCGCACCGAATAAATCGCCGATCCCGAAGAACTCCCCGAAAATGTCGCTGAGGTCCTGAAATGCACTTGGATCAAATCCGCCGGCTCCCGAACTCGACACGCCGGCATGTCCGAAGCGGTCGTATGCCGAGCGTTTCTCGGCGTCGATCAGCACCGCGTAGGCTTCCGTGACTTCCTTAAACTTGTCTTCCGCATCCGGATTGTTCGGATTCCGATCCGGATGGTATTGCATGGCGAGTTTGCGGTAGGCGCTTTTGATCTCCTGTTCAGCGCAGCTTCGCTCGACGCCCAGTATCTCGTAATAGTCGCGTTTGACGTTGCTAGTCAGAATGACATTCCTCCTGCGTGAAGAGCGGGACCGCTTTTAGTGTTTGGAGTTTTGCGCGACTTTCACCATCGCGGGCCGCAAGAGACGATCTTTGAGTTTGTACCCGCGCTGCAGTTCGTCGACGACCTGGTGATCGGGCACATCGGTGGTCTCCACCATCTCGATGGCTTCATGCACGTGAGGATCGAAACGTTCGCCCTTAGCAGGGATCGGTCGCACGCCTAACTTCGCCAGCGCGTCCTGCAGTTGCTTGTAGATCAACTCAACGCCGCCGCGAAATTCGTTCAGTTGATTGGTGGGCGCCTGCAGCGCGCGCTCGAAGCTATCGAGCGCCGGTAGAAGAGCCTTGATGGCATCGGCAGTCGCGAAGTCCCGGAACTCCTGCTGTTCGCGTGCCGCGCGCTTGCGGGCGTTTTCAAACTCGGCCTGCAGACGAGCCAGTCGATCGAGCAGCGTGTCGCGCTCCGAGCGCAGCTTCTGCAATTCTCCCGCTTCTGCGGCCGCGCCTTGAGCTGTGCCGACTTCTGCATCGGCGGTTTCGTCCGAAGGCGGCAACTCATGATCCAGATCCAGTTCCTGTGGATCCATTTTCGATTTTCCGTTCGTCTTCCCCATAAACCTGGTGTTACTCCGATTCATTCAGAATTTTGTCGAAGAGGCGCGCAATATACGAAACAGCCGTCATGGTGTGCTGATAGTCGATGCGAGTCGGGCCGATCACAGCCAGCGACCCCATCACCTCGCTGCCCACGCGGGCCGGTGCACCGATCAGCACGAAGTTGCTCATGGAGGGTACCGCCTCATCGAGGCCGATCACCACGCGCACAGCTTCCTGCTTCACATCCAGGTACGCTTCTAGCAACTGGACGATTTTGCCCTTCTCTTCAAGTGTCTTGAGCATTTCCTGCAGGCGCTGGCGATCCTGCTCGTTGGCCACGAGATTCGATGCACCTTCTACGAATACCGTCTGCGCATCGGGTTCCGCCGCCAAGGCACCCTGCCTGTAGAGTTGCTCGAGCGACTTCATCAGCTGGTCGTACTCGCTGCGCTCCGCCTCCAGACGGCGCTGCAGTTCAGAACGCATGTCGGTCATCGTCCAGCCGCGGAAGTTATCGTTGATGTAGCGGGCCGCTGCGTCGAGGTCGGGCTGCGAGATGTCGAGACGCAATACACGATCTCGCACCAGACCCGATTTCGTTACCAAGACTGCCAATACCTTCTGGTCGCCCAGGCGCGAGAAGTAGACGTGCTCTAGCGCGTTCTTGGCGCCGGGCACAGCCACCGCTACGCCGACATTTTTGGAAATCAGCGACAGCACACGCGACGTCCGCTCAAGAAATTCGGAAACATCCGTGGTGCCAGCCAACGATTCGCGAATGATGTTCTGATCTCCGGGAGACAGATGCGTCTCGCCGCTGATCTGTTCGACGTAATATCGGTACGCTTCCGTCGTCGGTACGCGACCGGAGGACGTGTGGGTCTGCTCGAGAAATCCGGCATCCGACAGATCCGCCATGACATTGCGGATGGTGGCCGGGCTGAGCCCCTCCCGGTTGGAACGAGAAAGCACACGAGAACCGACCGGCTCGCCGGTGGCGATGAACGTTTCAACAATCGCGGTCAGGATTTCCCGTTCTCGGTTCCCTATCGTCCCCGGAGGCGCCATAACTCACTTCTTGTATCATCTTGAGCCGGACGCCGGAAGTGACGAATGTGGCGTCGCGGAACTCTTGAATAAATACTTTAGATGCAGAAACTTAGAATTCGATTCTCTCGTGATTCCCGACTTCGATTCTAGGAAGCTGAGTGGAGTACTGTCAAGCGTTGGCACTCTTGAGAGCTGAGTGCCGAAGGGCTTTGCTCCTCTTTGTATTTCGCGCGAGTCGAGTGCGGTATCCTGTCGGGCCGGCGAGATAGCGTTGCCTGGCTCGCAAATATGCGCAAACCCCACGTTGCGGTCATCGGCGCAGGCGCGTTTGGCGGATGGACCGCGCTCTACCTGCTGCGCGGCGGAGCCCGTGTCACTCTCATCGATGCATGGGGCCCTGGTAACTCGCGATCGTCCTCCGGTGGCGAGACACGGGTCATGCGCGGAACGTACGGGCCGGATCAACCTTACACCGCACTCGCGGCTCGTTCCCTCCGTCTTTGGACTGCCAACGAACGCAAGTGGAAACAAAGGCTTCTTAATCGGATCGGCGTGCTCTGGATGGTCGCCGGCCGCGACGATGCGTGGGAGGCCGAGTCACTCGCAATGCTCGCTGAGTCGAAGATTCCCTACTCTCGCTTCTCGCGCCGCGAACTGACGAAGCGCTGGCCACAAATCAATTTCGACGGGATCGATTGGGGTGTTTTCGAGCCGAAGAGCGGCTATCTGCTGGCCCGCTCCTCGTGTCAGGCGGTGGTCGAGGGCTTCATCGCGGAAGGAGGAACTTATCGGCAGGCTGCCGTCGACGCCGAAGCGGACTCCAGCGAGTTCAATGCGCTTTCGCTCTCAGATGGCTCACAACTTCGGGCTGACCGTTTCGTCTTCGCCTGCGGTCCGTGGATGGGAAAACTATTTCCGCAAACGATCGGAACCAACATGCAAGCGACAAAACAGGATGTGTTTTTCTTCGGGACGCCCGCCGGGGATCGGCGCTTCAACGAAGACCAACTGCCGGTGTGGGCGGACCATCGGGAGCCATTCATGTATGGAATTCCGGGAAACCAGGGTCGCGGCTTCAAGATTGCCGACGACACACGCGGACCGGCATTCGATCCCACGAATGGCGAACGGCGTGTCAGCAACACCAGCCTGCAACGAGCGCGCGAGTATTTACGGCTGCGCTTTCCTGCGCTCGAAAATGCGCCTCTCGTGGAAACCCGCGTCTGCCAGTATGAGCAGACGCCAGACGGCGACTTCATTGTCGATCGCCATCCTGCGGCATCGCACGTGTGGCTGATCGGTGGAGGCTCGGGTCACGGTTTCAAGCACGGGCCAGCACTGGGGGAACTTGTCGCGAAGCTGGTGTTGAAGGACGCGGAGATTAACCCGGGCTGGGCATTGAAGCGTTTCTCGCGAAAAAGTTGAGGCGCGCCCTAGTCTGCTACGCGCCCTGGCTTGATCGTGCAAAGGCTTCTACTGAATCTGAATCACGCTATCGCCGGACTGTGCCCGGATCTCATCCACTCGAGACACGACTCTTCGAGCAAATTCAAACAAGGCCTTCGCATGAGGAGCATTCTCGCCGTCTAGCACAGCCGGCTTTCCAGTATCCCCACCTTTGCGTAGTTCCGGATCCAGCTGAATTGCTCCAAGGAACGCGACGCCAAACTGCTGCGCCGTTTTCTCGGCGCCGCCGCGCGAAAAGATGTCGATCTCATGCTGACAATGCGGGCATACGAAATAGCTCATGTTCTCGACCATGCCGATCAGGTCGACCTTCATCTGGCGGAACATTTCGATCGCCTTGCGACCGTCCTGCAACGACACGTCGGAAGGTGTCGAGACGACGACCGCGCCCGTCAGCGGCACGGTTTGCACGAGCGAGAGAGCCACGTCGCCCGTGCCGGGAGGCAAATCGATTACGAGATAGTCCAGCTCGCCCCACTCCACCGAATTCAGAAACTGGCGGATGATCTGGTGCAACATCGGGCCACGCCAGATAATTGGCTTGTCGCCAGGATTCAGGAATCCGACTGAAATAACCTTCAAACCCTGCGCCAGGATCGGTTCGATGCGCTCGTTGCTGACGGCGCGCGGCTGCGCGTTCGTGCCCAGCATCAGCGGCACGTTCGGACCGTAGACGTCGGCGTCCAGCAATCCCACCTTGTGCCCCATCTTCGCTAGCGCCAATGCGAGATTCACCGATAGCGTGGTCTTGCCGACACCGCCCTTGCCGGATCCGACCGCAATGATGTTGGAAACTCCGGGCAGCGGTTGTGGGGCGGCCGGCGCCTGGCCGTGGGAATGCATATGACTCACGAGATCACCTTCCAATCAGGCCGCCGCATAGCGGCCAACACTTAATTATACAGAGCATTTTCAGGGGTTTAATGAGTGGCTGAAAAGCCTTGCCGGCAGTTGGCAGATTCTGGCAGCCGCGAGGTCCTTCCGCTTCGTTCGGCTTTCGCCTCACTTCGGTCAGGATGACAAATTTAAAGACGGCGTGAAAACAATGGGAAACTACACCGCAAGATAGCCGCCATCCACAGGCATGGCCGCACCGGTGACCCAGGAGGATTCGTCGCTTGCGAGATAAACAGCGAGTCCGGCGATGTCCTCCGGCTCACCCAGCCGACCGATGGGATGCACGCCGATTCGTTCTTTGCGAACTGCGTTCGGGTCGGGCGCCTTGCGGATCACTTCCGCCGTCAGATCAGTCTCCACGAAAGAGGGACAGATGGCGTTGACGCGGATCTTCTCGGAGCCATGATCGATGGCCATGCACTTGGTCAGCAGCACCACGGCGCCCTTTGATGCCGCGTAGGCCGCTCGCAGCCGGGCGCCATTGATGCCGAGTACCGAAGCCACGTTCACAATTGAGCCCCGGCCCGCCTTCCGCATCGACGGCAACACGGCCCGCGACATCATCCAGACTCCGCGTACGTTCACGTTGAAGGTCTGATCCCACTGTTCTTCGGTCAGTTGCTCGGCCGTGCCGATATGCAGCACACCCGCATTGTTGACCAGAACATTGGGAGTGCCAATGTTCGCCTCGACCTGTTGCAGGATCCGATCGATGTCATTCTGTTTGCAAACGTCCGCTGCGCACACCAGCGCTGCGCTGCCGAGTTCGTGGGCGAGCGCATCCAGGGGCTCCCTACGCCGTCCCACCAGGGCGATCTTCGCGCCTTCGCGCACGAAGGCCCGGGCGATGGCGCGTCCGATGCCGGTCCCTGCACCGGTGATAATGGCAGTCTTGTTTTGGAGGCGAGCCAAGCGGATTAATGTATCAGGGAAAGATCACAGGGGCGGATTAATCTCGTAACTCAGAAGGCGATGGGGCGGACGAAAACAACCGTCGAGCATCGCATAACAAACGCCGAAGAGGCCAAAGGCCTAGTACCCGCCGTCCTCCAATTGCACCTTCCCGCGAAACATGCGGTACACGAAAGCGAAGTATCCGAGCGCGATGAGCATCCCCGGAATCCACCAGGCGAGACCGACAAGAAGTCCATGGGCGCCTGCCGCTGAGTTGTAGATGGTCAGATTCAGCGCAGGATCTGTGCTGGCTGGCAGGACCACGGGATACAGGGCGAACACCGCTCCCACCAACATCCCCGTGATGTAGACACTCGATGCAACAAACGCCTGCTTCTCTTTTCCCGTGCGAGTGGCCAGCAACATAACTACCAGGCTGCCGAACACCACCAGCGGAATCAGAAATCCAATCGGATAGTGAAGATAATTTTCCTTGATCGAGGGACGCACGAACCACGTTGCTACCAGGCTGACCAGAGTCAGCAACAACTGAACGGGCCACACACTCAGTGCCAAGGCGCGGCAGCGGTCGGCGAGCTCGCCGTCCGTTTTCACACGAATGTACAGAGCGCCATGCGCTGTGAGGGTCACGAGCGCCACGACGCCGGCCATCACTGTGTACCAGTCCAGAATTCCGGGATGTGGACCCAGGCGAAAATTCGTCCAGAGAGGCTCGAAGAAGTAGCCGTCCGCCCCAAGCGGAACGCCTCGGATCACGTTGCCTAGAGCCGCGCCGAAGAAGATCGCAAGCAGCACGCTAGAAACGCAGAACACCACATCGAAGAATCCCTGCCACACCGGGTTCTCGATGTGCACGCGCAATTCGATCCCGATGCCGCGCAGCATGAGCAGCCACAAGACCATCATGAGCGGAAGATAAAAACCGCTGAATGCCGAGGCGTAGAGCTGCGGGTATGCAAAATAAAGCGTGCCCCCGGCCGCCAGCAGCCACACTTCGTTGCCATCCCAAACAGGACCGATCGACCGGAGCACCTTGCGGCGATCGTCGACTGTGCGCGCCGCATAAAGGTAGAGAATGCCGGCGCCCAGATCGAATCCATCGAGCACCACGTACGCCGCGATCATGACCGAAACAATGATGAACCAGACTGTTGGCATCGGAATCCTCTAGTGAGCTGCGGTTGATTGCGCGACCGGACCATTCTCGATCTCACGCCGAATGAGAAACAGAAAGAGAATGCCCAGCACCATGTACATGCCCATGAATCCGAGCAAGGTGAACAGCCCGTTGCCCGCTGACACCAGCTTCGAGTAGCCGTCTGCAGTACGCATCAGCCCGTAGACCAGCCAGGGCTGGCGCCCGATTTCGGCCGTCATCCATCCTGCGGTGTTCGCGATGTAGGGAAAGGGCAGGCTGAGAAGCAATACCCACAGCATCCAACGGCTGTGGAACAGAGAGCCGCGCCAGAGCAAGAATGCTGAGACCACCATGATCGCGATGAAGATCGTTCCGAGCCCCACCATGATGTGGTACGAGTAGTAGAGAAGCGGGATGTTGTCGGGCCAGGTATCGGGAGGAAACGCATTCAAACCCCGGACCTCGGCCTCCCATCGGCGGTATGTCAGAAAGCTCAACACGCCGGGCAGAACCAGCGGGTTGTCGATTTTGCGTTGCGGGATGTCGGGTTGCCCGATCAGGACCAGCGGAGCGGCGTTGGAGCTCTCAAACAAGGCTTCCATGGCCGCCAGCGTTGTTGGCTGCTTCTGGGCAAGCAGTCTTCCTTGGCCGTCGCCTGTCGGAAATAGCTGGATGATGCTGGCTACGATTCCGACAGTGACACCCATGCGAACGAAGATGCGGCCGTGCTCCTCGTATTTCCCCCAGAGCAGGTAGAAGGCTCCCACCGACGCCATGACGAAGGTGCCGGTCATCACGGCTCCGCACATGTTGTGCGCGTACTGCCACCAGGCCCACGGGTTCAGGATCAGAGCCCAGAAACTGCTCAGTTGCATGGAACCGTCCGGGGCGGTGACGTAGCCGACAGGGTTCTGCATCCAGGCGTCGGTGGCAATGATGAAGAATCCCGAGAGCCACGAGCCCAGGAATACCGCCATTGCCGACCACCAGTGCGCTCTCGGGCTCAGGCGCTTCTCGCCGTACAGGAAAAGTCCGAGAAATGCCGACTCCAGGAAGAAAGCGAACATGCCTTCCATCGCCAGCGTCTGTCCGATGACTCCGCCTGCGAAACGGGAGAAGTGCGACCAGTTCGTGCCGAACTGAAATTCCATCGGAATTCCGGTGACCACGCCGATCACGAAATTGATTCCAAAGATGCGTGCCCAGAACCGGGCAGCCTGGCTGTAACGCTCATCGTTCGTGCGCAGGGCCAAGCTCTTGAGAATCACGATCAGAGGCGCCAGGCCCATGGTGAGCTGAGGGAACAGGTAGTGAAACGTGACAGTGAAGGCAAAGTGCAGACGATGAATCAGCAGTGCGCTATCCATAGTGACGGTCTCGATATCCTGGGCAAGAAAAGAAGAGTATGCCGGGGCCCGTTACAGTCTGGATGTGACGTTGATCACATGAGGAAATTCAGCGACTACTTGTCCGACGCCGGTCGAGTTCGGCTTGTCGCGCAGCACGGCGAAGCCCTGCATCCTCAAACCGCCGAAGCTGGTCTTCGCCTTGGGGAATCACCTGAGGAACCGGAAGCCTGCTGCCGATCCGATCGACTGCCACAAAGGTCAAGTGAGCCGAAGCCACGTGTTCCCGCTTGTCGAGGATGTAATTTTCCGTCCAAACCTTCACGCCCACTTCCATGGAAGTGCGGAAAGCCCGGTTCACGGACGAGCGAAGCGTCAGCAGCGAACCTACCTGCACGGGGACGAGGAAATCGATGCGGTCGACCGAGGCAGTCACGACGTAACCGCGCGCGTGCCGATGGGCCGCCATCGCTCCGGCGAGGTCAATCCAGTGCATCAAGCGACCGCCCAGCAGGTAGCCCAGGGGGTTGGCGTCGTTCGGAAGCACAATCTCCGCCATCTCCGATTGCGAATCGCTGACCGGACGCGGAGCAGTGTTGGTTTCAGTCATGGGATGGGTCTGGCGCGTGATTCGAATCTAGCCGTGATTTGCTCAGCCAGGACTCGAGATAACACTCCGCCATCTTCTGGATGCGCGCATCTGCATGCGCGTTGACGCAGATGCGATCCTGGACTCGGAACTCCAGATTGCCGTGGCCGGCTGGTTCGTGGTTGCGCTCGAAAACATAGACCAGCGAGATTCGAGAGCCATTCTCGTGCAGCACCGAGAAGCGAACCGCATCGGCGTCTCGTTGTGTAGGCAGGCGCGGGCAATTTGATGCGTAGCCGAGGGTGCAGCTCTGGTGCAGCGTCTCGGCCTCGGGCGTGACGCCTTCGTGACCTGGTGCGGTGCAGTGTCCCGTCCAGCCTGAACCCAAGGGCAAACGCGCCGGATGGATCCATGCGCCTTCGAATAGTCGCTCAGTTGGCATGAAGTATGGGCAGGCCACTGTGAAAACTCCTGAGAACCTGATTGAAGTTGACCCGCAATTGTACCCGTAGCGCCAGCATTCTGCCGGCTCTATGGGCGGGCGAGGACGACCACCCGACTGCCGGCGGGACGCCGGCGCTACTTTGTGTAGTAATCTTCTTCCGGAAGCACAGAAGCAATGGACCGCATAGCAATGCTCACCGAGATCCTCGCGGAAAATCCCAACGATGCCTTCGCCCGTTACGGCCTCGCCATGGAACTATCGAATCAGGGCAACATCGAGGAAGCGATGGACGAGTTTGGAAGGTTGCTCTCCACCCATCCTGACTACACCGCGGGGTACTTCATGGCCGCTCAGACGCTGGCGAAGGCGGACCGAGTTGATGAAGCCCGCAAAATGCTCGGAGACGGCATTCTCTCCGCGAAACGCACTGGTAACGGGCACGCGCAATCGGAAATGGAAGGCATGCTCGCGGACCTTGGGTAGAGGTTCTGTCTATTCGGTTGGCTTCGCCATCTTCAGCATCGCCCGCTCCACGATTCCAGGAAACAACTGGTAGATCTTTACCACCGGATGCATCGTCCAAGGCACGATTACTTCCCTTTTCTGCTTGCGGTAACCGGCTAGCGTTGCGCGGGCGACGCGTTCTGCACTGATTCCTCGGACTGTTTCGGGCCGAACCTTCTTCAGTTCCTTGCCGCGAACGGCGTTCGCGCTGAAATCAGTGCGCACGTAGCCCGGACACACAGTCAGCACGTTCACATTCCGCTTGCGTAATTCGATCCGGGCGGCCTTGCCAATTGCATTCAAGGCAAACTTTGTCGCCGAGTACCCCGAACTGTATGGCAGGGGGATATGCCCCGCAACGCTCGAGATATTGATCACCGTTCCTTCATTCTGTTGTTTCATCACCGGCAGTACGGCCTGCATGGCGGAAACCGCACCGAAGAAGTTCGTCTCAAACATATCGCGAAGCGCGTTCAATTCCATTTGTGCCACTGAATCGATCAATCCATGGCCGGCGTTGTTGACCCACACATCGATGCGCCCGAAATGGTGGAGGGTCAAGCTGATGACGCGATCGATTTCCTCACGGTGACGAACATCGCACGAGAGAGCCAGAGTGCGTTCGGTGTGGCCCACGCGGGATCGCGCGGCCTCGACCCGGGACGCGTCTCGCGACAACAGCACCACGCTGGCGCCCTCATCGACAAAAGCCTTGGCGATCGCTTCGCCGATCCCCATGGAAGCGCCTGTAACCACGACAATTTTGCCCGGAATTTCCATGCATGGCTTTTAGTCGGACGCCGCGGGCAAGTCAAGCAGCGGTTGTACAATCAGGCAACGGCGCCGTCTCGCTGCCGTGTTGCCTTGGAGGCCGCTTGGATTCCCTGCTCGCCTTGTTCCCACTCGAGGTCGTCCTGTTTCCTGGCACGCCGCTGCCCTTGCACATCTTCGAGCCGCGCTACAAGGAAATGATCGGGGAGTGCCTGGAGCAGAAGAAGCAGTTCGGCGTGATTCGCGCCCAGGAGACGGACCTTGCCGACGTCGGGTGCACCGCGGAGATTCTTGCGGTCACCAAGAAGTATGACGATGGCCGTATGGACATTGTCGCCGAAGGCCGCGACCGGTTTGAACTTCTCGAAGTCAATCAGGAGCGCACGTTCCTGCGCGGACGCACCCTGCTCGTACGCGATGATCCGGACCGTCCGACACCGGCGGAAACGTCCCACGCCATCCAACTGCACCGTCAGATCCTGGCCCTGGCAAACGCGCAGCAGGATTTGCCGGAAGGGGAAGATGCTTTGCTTTCCTATCATCTCGTCGGATCGCTTCCTCTTGACCTCGACTTCAAGCAAAAACTGCTTAGCCTGCGTTCCGAGAGCCGGCGCATTCAAACCGTGATTGAGTATTTTGAAGGAATTCTACCCAGCCTTCGCCGATCGGTGGTTATCCGACAAAAGGCCGGCGGCAACGGCCACGCGCACTGAGCCGAGGTTTTCCCGCTGCGACAATTGCGCTTGTCAATTTTCCACGCTTGAAAGCATCGACCGACATCATCTCGACGCGATGGAATGCTCCGAAGCGGAGCGTATAATCACACCCAAGTGGTTATCTGTTGGGGGTCCCGATCATGAGTCTTCCTCGCACTCTGGGCGAGTTGCGGCAAAGTCTTTTCTCCGAACAACGTCTGCGAAATCGTCGAGTGAAAGATGAACTGCGCGAAAACCTGATCAACCGGTTGCAAGGAAATTGCCCCATTTTTCCGGGCATTGTGGGCTACGACGACACGGTTGTCCCCCAGCTTGTGAATGCGCTACTGTCGCGCCATAACTTCATCCTGCTCGGTTTGCGCGGCCAGGCGAAGAGCCGCATCTTGCGCGCACTCACGGGCCTGCTCGATCCGCACACGCCCCACATCGCCGGATGCGAGATCCACGACAATCCCTATGCTCCGCTTTGCCGCGCTTGCCGCGACCGCATCACCACCGACGGCGACCAGACGCATATCGCCTACCTCGTTCCGGAAGAACGCTACGTTGAAAAGCTCGCGACGCCTGATGTCACCATCGCCGACCTGATCGGCGACATCGACCCGATCAAAGCCGCGCGTGGCGGCCAGCAACTGAGCAGCGAGCTCACCGTGCATTACGGCCTGCTTCCGCGCGCTAATCGTGGAATCTTCGCGATCAACGAACTGCCCGATCTCGCAGGAAAAATCCAGGTCGGCCTGTTCAACATCATGCAGGAAGGCGACGTGCAGATTAAGGGTTACCCCATCCGCCTGCCGCTCGACGTAGCTATGGTCTTCAGCGCCAACCCCGAAGACTACACGGCCCGCGGGAAAATCATCACACCGCTTAAGGATCGGATTGGGTCGGAGGTTCGTACGCACTATCCGGCGACGGTTGAGGAAGGCATTGCTATCACCGCGCAGGAAGCCTGGACGAAGCGGGACGGGAGTCAACTACACCTTCCGAAGTATGTGCAGGAAGTGATCGAGCGCGTGGCTTTTGTGGCGCGCGAGGATAAGAAAATCGACAAGCGATCGGGCGTCAGCCAGCGCTTGCCGATTTCCGCGATCGAAAACGTCATTTCAAACGCCGAGCGGCGCGCCATCCGGAACGCTGAAAAGATGGTGGTTCCCCGAATTAGCGATATTTATGCGGCGCTGCCGGCCATCACTGGAAAGCTCGAGCTTGAGTACGAAGGCGAAATGAAGGGCGCCGATCACGTCAGCCGCGAATTGATCCGCGCTGCCATCGCAAAGACCTTTGACGAGTATTTCAGCGGCGTCGACATGCGCCAGATTGTGCAGTGGTTCGACCTGGGCGGAGAAATCAAGCTCACCGAAAGCGCAGGTGCCAAAGAAGTGCTCGAGACCGTGAAAGGGATTCAGGGCTTGATGGAGAAAACCAGCGCCTTGGGAGTCTCGTCCGAGGACAACGTTGAAACTGTAGTGTCTGGTGCCGAATTCGTGCTGGAGGGCCTGTACGCTCATAAGCGGATTGGCCGCACGGAAGAGCGCGTTTTCACCGCCGGCGAGAAGCAACCCAAGAAACCGGAACGCACCTACGAACGGGAAGAGCCGTTCCGCGGGAGAAGACCGTATAACTAGGTGATGGCTGCTGATAGTCGATGGCTGATGGCAAACACTCTGTGATGGAGCATAGGCCTGGGTAGCGGCGAGAATGATTCGCTAACGACTAACGACCGACGACTGACGACTGCCTTTATGCGACGCATCCGTTACTCCAAATACGTTCCTGATCCGGCAGGCGAGATGAGCATGGAAGACCTGCTCAGCGCGCTGTCGGACTATCTGCTGCAGAGCGGCTTCCAGAACTACATGTTCTACGAGATGCCCGAAGGTGACCAGAACCTGGATGCTTTGCGCCGGGCCATCGAGCAGGCTCTTCTCGACAGCGATCTGTTCGACGAGGAACTGCGCGAGCGCCTGCAGCAGATGCAGATGGAAGGCGGACTCGAGGAACTGATCGAAAAACTTATCGATCGCATGGAGCAGGAAGACTTCATCTCGATCGACGATCCGCCCGATCCGTCGCACCCGTCCTCGGGCGGCGGGCAGACTGGCGAAGGCCAGCAGGCGAAGTTCGAAATCACCGACAAGAGCCTCGATTTCCTCGGTTACAAAGCGTTACGCGATCTTCTTGGCTCGCTGGGCAAGTCCAGTTTTGGGCGCCATGACACGCGCGACATGGCCACCGGCATCGAGGCCAGCGGAGCGTCGAAGCCCTACGAGTTCGGCGACACTCTCAATCTCGACATTACTGCGACTCTATCCAGCGCAATTCAGCGAGAAGGCATGAGCCTTCCTCTGAACATCGAGTATTCAGACCTGAATGTTCACCAGTGCGAGTACCAGTCGTCGTGCGCGACCGTGCTGATGCTTGATTGCTCGCACTCGATGATTCTTTATGGTGAAGACCGTTTTACGCCTGCCAAGAAAGTGGCGATGGCGTTATCGCAACTCATTCGCACGCAGTATCCGGGCGACTCGCTCTCTTTGGTGCTGTTTCATGATTCTGCGGAGGAAGTCCCATTGACGCAGCTGGCGCGCGTGAAAGTTGGGCCCTACTACACCAACACACGTGAAGGATTGCGCTTGGCGCAACGGATTCTGCAGCGCCAGCGCAAAGACATGAAGCAGATCGTCATGATCACCGACGGCAAGCCTTCGGCGCTGACCATGGAAGATGGGCGGATCTATAAGAACGCTTTTGGGCTTGATCCGCTGGTGGTGAGCCAAACGCTCGAAGAGGTGTCAAAGTGCAAGCGGGCCGGCGTGTTGATTAATACGTTCATGCTCGCGTCTGATGCGGGGCTGGTGAATTTCGTGCAGAAGGTGACCGAGATGTGCCGGGGCAAGGCATACTTCACGACGCCTTATACCCTCGGGCAGTATTTGTTGATGGATTACATGTCGCGGAAGACTAAGACGATTCATTAAAGAGGCTCGCGGGCTCTCGTCCGCATCGCGTTGTGCCGCCCCTACGGGGCTCACGTCTCCCCTGTGCCTTTCCCCGGGCTTAGGCCCGGGGCTATCTCATGCTGCCGCTTCGCGGCTCACGTTGGGAGACCGGGACCGCTTCGAGGCTTTCGCAATGCCGATTGGATGTTCGCTTGGCGGCTTTCGCAAATTTGGAGATTGGGCCCGTTCATGGCCTTCGCGAACGTTCTGCTCCGCTGATCTTTTCGTTGAAGCTCGATCGGCGGTCAAGCCATCGCTCCGTGGAAACCTAACCTTTGTTCTCCGCCCGCACCGCGGCCTCGGCTGCCTGGAATCCGATCTTGCTGTGGGTGCCGTCGCAAAAAGGCTTATTCGTGCTCGCGCCGCACCGGCACAGCGAGAACGCTGGCTTGCCCGTGAGATCGTAGGGCGTGCCGTTGGCATCGACCAACTCAATGCTTCCCTCCGGAGCTTCTACTCGATAAGGTCCGTTCGGACGAATGGTGATTTTCACTTGCGCCATGATTGCCTCCAAAAGTAAGAGCGCGCCGTCATAGACGACGCGCTCAACGAAGATACCACAGTAGCAACTAGGCTGCGGCCCACCGTTCAGCAGCGAGGCTGCGATACAGATGCAGATACTCGTCGATCATGCGCTTGTGGTTGTAGCGATCGCGGGCACGCTGGTAAGCGCGATTCCCGTAGGCTCGGCACTTTTCTCGATCTTCACCGAGTTCGCGGATGGCATGAGCGAGGCTGGTCGCATCGTTGGTGCGGAAGTAGATCGCATCGTCGCCCCAGATTTCGCGATAGCTGGGAATGTCATTGGCGACGATGGCGCAACGCGACAAAGCCGCTTCCAGCGGCTCCATTCCAAACGGCTCATAACGCGCGGTCGCTGCGTAAACGGCGGCGCGGCTGTAGAGGTTTCTCAACTGGGCCTCGGTCTGTGGCCCTTTCAACGACACGCAAAGCTGGTCAGTCGATACTTTCACGTCCGCGCGAATCGGAATGCGCGGAGCATTCACCGGGTTATCGGATCCGACGATGCACACCGAGAGCGGGTGTTCATGCTGCGTCAGCAGGTGAACCTGCTTTCCTGCATCCAGCATTCGTCCCACCGACAACACCGAATCTTCCTTGCTGACGTAGGGATTGAAAAAGATCGGATTGCGTCCGTTGTAAATGACCTGCTCACGCGGAGCGGACGCGTAGGAAGCACGCAGAGCGTCGAGCATGAAGGCCGAAGGCGCGACCACGGTGCTTGACCCCGATAGTCCACGGCCCACCACGTCCCGATAGCGGCTAAGCCAGCGCGCGGCCTTTGGCTCCCGCCCGTGCACAGCGACCCACCATGTAATGAGGTCGCCATGTGCGACCACCACGCGTGGGATATCCACCGCCAAGTCGCCGTAGCAGAACTGATTGAGATGGAGAACGTCCGGTTGAATCTCCTCGATGATCGAGGTCAGGTAAGCAGCAGACTCAGCGTAATCCTGCTCGCCTTCGTGCATCCATTCCAGGCGGAACCCGGTCGGACGGTAGTCTAAACCGTGCAGACTGTCCATCCACGACGCTTGTTCGGGCAACGGCACTTCGCCGAAGCTGACCAGCGTGACCCTCAGCCCGCGGCTCACCAGGCCGCTCACCAATTCGCGCGTGTACGACCAGACGCCAGAAATCGTGTCGGTGGTGACCAGAACGTGCATTAGGGTCCTTTGGTCCCGGCAAACCTCGCCAGGATGTTGCCCGTATTCTAAGCGGGAGTTCTGTTTTTTATGAAGAACCTTTCTTCGGAGGGCGGCGGGGCGCGCAAAGGTTTTCACAGCCTTGTACTAGAGAAACGGATTTAAGACAGATGAAGGCGAGCTTAACCGCTTCCCTTTCAATTGCTTCAATCAGGGAAAAACTGCATTCGAAAGTGCAAATATTCCGTATTGACCAGCTTCATCCTAGGGGTTTAGGGTAGGCCGAAAGCCGTTCTGTTTGTTGAAATTGCGCTGCCGACCTCATTGGAGACAGCGCGTCACAGAAAAGCGATCCGGCGATCGAAATAAGTCTGGTCGCGGAGTTAAAGCGCACCGAAGCCACCTCGTCGATTCGCACGCGCCACGGAGCCGGGTTGTCTGCCACTTCTCGGGCTCTGATCGCACTCATAGTTCCTACGACCGTTTTTGGGCTCGGCGCGTCGCGGTGTTAGCCGCATTGCGGTACTCCGCACGGGAATGCTCCGCAAGGGAGGATCGGCATGGCAGATTTCTACCAAACTGGAGTTATCGCCACCCTGCATCGCCTGGGGCAAGGCGATCTTGGAATGATCGAGCGTCAACTGGATTATTTTTCCCGCCAGCAGCCCATCGCTCTGGTACTGCCGGCACTGTACTCCGAATTCGAAAAGCCGGCGATGGACACGATCCTGAGTGAACTCAGCGGCGCCACCTATGTTCGCCAGGTGGTTCTCACCCTCGCGCAAGCGACGGCGAAACAGTTCGAAGAAGTCCAGCGGCGGGTCAGCATTCTTCCCGGGGAAGTTCGGGTGCTCTGGCACGACGGGCCGCGGATGCAGCGCCTTTATCGTTCGCTGGAAGAAAATCGTCTACAGATCGGCCCCGATGGCAAAGGCCGCCAGTGCTGGATGGCCTATGGATACGTGCTTGCCAGCCGTAAGGCTTCTGTCATCGCTTTGCACGATTGCGACATCGTGAACTACAACCGTGCGATCCTGGCACGGCTGTGTTACCCCGTCGTACATCCAGACATCGGCTTCGAATTCAGCAAAGGCTACTACGCACGACTCAGCCACCAGATGCACGGGCGAGTCACGCGCCTACTGATGACACCCCTGGTGCGCGCGTTGCAATCCATGGTTGGCTTTCTGCCGTTCCTCGTTTATCTGGATAGTTTCCGCTACCCGCTGGCAGGAGAGTTTGCCATGCAGGCCGACCTAGCCCGCGTGAACCGCCTGCCGTCGGACTGGGGACTGGAAGTAGGAACACTGGCGGAGGTGTACCGAAATTGCTCCATCCGCCGCATCTGCCAGGTTGATATTGCGGAAAACTACGAACATAAACATCAGGAACTATCCCACGGCGATCCCTCCAAGGGCCTGATGAAGATGGCCATGGACATCTGCAAGTCTCTGTTCCGGATTCTAGCCGCCGAGGGCGTCAAATTCGACCAGGGCACGATGCTCACGCTGCTGGTGCGCTACCAGCGCATGGCGGAAAATAACATCAGCAAGTACCACGCGGACGCCATGATTAACGGCTTGACCTTCGACCGTCACGAAGAAGAAAGTGCGGTGGAGACTTTCTCACAGGCGCTGAAACTGGCGTCGGAAGAATTCTTTGCCGATCCCCTGGGAGCACCGCCGATTCCGAACTGGATGCGCGTCAGCGCCGCCCTGCCCGCATTTCTGGAAGATGTACGCGAAGCCGTGGACGCGGACAACGAAGCCCTGGTGAATGTGGCCGGACTCTCGGCCTGAAACAAGCTACCCTGGTACAGGCGAAAAGAGACAAGCAAGCCTTTGACAAACACCGTGGATGAACTCTTTCCAACTGAACTAAAAGACCGCCTGGAACAGATTCGGGACGCTGACATCGTGGTCGGCATCCCGAGCTACAACAACGCTCGCACCATCGGGCACGTGGTGCGTGCGGTATCAGTCGGTCTCGCCAAATATTTCCCCACGCAGCGGTCTGTCATTGTGAATTCCGATGGCGGATCAAAAGACAAGACGCAGGACGTCGTGATGCAAGCAGAGAGTGGCGCCGATGACCTGTTGCTGGTATCCCACCCGGTGCACAACAGCTATCGCATCAGCACTCCGTACCATGGAGTACCGGGCAAAGGGAGCGCTTTCCGGACAATTTTCGCCGTCGCGCAGCACTTGAATGCGAAGGCTTGCGTGGTCGTGGATTCCGATCTGCGCAGCATTACGCCCGGCTGGATCGAATTACTGGCGCGCCCTGTGCTGGAACACGGATACGACTACATCGCCCCTTACTATCTGCGCCACAAGTACGACGGCACCATCACCAACGGCATCATCTATCCGATGACGCGCACGTTGTACGGCAAGTCCGTACGCCAGCCGATTGGGGGAGAGTTCGGCTTCTCCGGGAGTCTTGCCGCACGCTACCTTGAGAAAGACGTCTGGGACACCGACGTCGCCCGCTTCGGAATCGATATCTGGATGACGGTTACCGCGATCGCCGAAGGTTTCCGCGTAGGGCAGGCTTACCTCGGCGCAAAAATTCACGATGCCAAGGATCCCGGGGCGGACCTCACCAGCATGTTCCGCCAGGTGGTCGGATCGTTCTTTCGACTCATGGAGAGCTACGAGGACATCTGGCGACGCGGCAACTCGTACGAGCAAGTACCTCTGTTCGGATTTCCATTCGAAGTTGGCGTCGAACCTCTCACCGTGAACACGGACCGCATGATTCACGCCGCCCAGCAGGGTGTCGCGGACTTGCGGGAAATCTACACTCTGTTTCTTTCGCCGCAGACACTGACCGACCTGACCAGTTACGTGCATCGCAACGGTCAAGGCTTTCACATCCCAGACAAGCTCTGGGTTCGCATGATCTACGAGGCCGCGACCGCCTTCCGCTATCGCACGATCGATCGCGACCACTTGCTCCAGTCGTTGGTGCCTTTATATCTAGGCCGCACCGCCTCCTTTGTACTCGAAGTCACCGACAGCAACGCGACCCAGGTGGAGGAAAGAATCGAACAACTCGGGCAGGTGTTCGAGGCCGAAAAGCCCTACCTTACGCAACGCTGGGACGCCGTCCGGAAGGAGAATCTCCATGCGCAGTCTGTTTGACCGGATGTTGATCGATCCATTCAATCGCATTGCGGATCAGTCAGCCCATGTCGTACCCATCCTGATCATGGTGCTGGTCACGTTGATTATTGGAGGCTTCCTGGCCTTCGTAGCCAGGTGGCTTACGTTCCGATTGTTGCAATTTGCCCGCTTCGACCGACTGGTGCAAAGGACCGGATTCTCGAGCATGATCGAGCGCACTGGCGTGTTCCGTTCGCCATCGGATCTTGGGGCCAGGTTCGTGCAGGGATTGGTGTGGCTGTTTACGATCCTGTTCGCGCTGAACGCCGCCGATACTCCCGCCAGCGCCGGGTTGGTGATGCGCTTCGTGGACTACATCCCGAACATCATCGCCGCCGGATTGGTACTGCTGTTAGGTGTGGTCGTGAGCCGCGTGATCTCGCGCAGCGCTCTGCTTGCGGCCGTCAACGCGCAATGGCCGGGGGCGCGCCTGATTGCTGGTGGAGTGCGCGTCTTGGTGATGACGCTGGCGGTTGTCATCGCCCTCGAACAGCTCCACATTGGAAGCCTGCCTCTGCTGGTTGCGTTCGCGATCGTGTTTGCAGGAATCGTCTTCGCCCTGGCGATCGCGTTCGGCTTAGGCGCTCGTGATATGGCGCGCCAGTGGATCGAGGCGAAGGTCCGAGGTTCCGTCGCCGAAGAGGAGGTTTTCCGTCATCTCTAAGTCGACGCGCACCCTCGTCTTCACCGACCTCGACGGCGCCCTACTCGATCCACAGTCCTACTCGTGGACGGGTGCGTCCCGGGCGCTGGAGGCATTGCGCCGCCAAAGCATTCCCTTGATCTTTTGCACCAGTAAGACGCGTTCCGAAGTGAAAGCGCTTCGGCGCGCGACGGGAAATACCCATCCTTTCATCGTCGAAAACGGGGGCGCGATCGTGATTCCCGCCGGCTACTTTCCCGAGATCGCGACCCTGGGGAACCAGGCCAAGGGGTACACGCTGATTCTCGGCAGGCCGTACGAGGAATTGGTGCGGGAGTTGAGGCGCATTGCGCAGGAACTGGATGTATCGATTCGCGGCTTCCACCAGATGACCGACGCGGAAGTAGCCCGCGATACGGGACTTACTGTGCGCGAGGCACACATGGCGCGACAGCGCGAAACCGGCGAGCCTTTTCGATTCACGAAAGGGAATCCGGCTTCGATCCGCGCTTTTTTGCGGCGGGCGCAGGAGCGCGGTTACACGGTACAGCGCGGGGGGCGGTACTGGCACTTTACGGGCAGTTGCGACAAGGGATTGGCGATGAGTGTCTTAATTGGGTTCTACCGCATGGCGTGGCAGACCCGCATCTATACGATAGCTCTCGGCGACAGCGCCAACGACTTGACCATGCTGCGGCTGGTCGATCGCGCCATTCTGATTCCCAAAGGGGATGGCAGCTTCGATCGAGATGTAACCAAGGCCATTCCGCACATCGCTCGGGCCAGCAAGCCGGGGCCGCAAGGGTGGAACTTTTCCCTGTTGCGGGCGCTCCAAGGGCACACGGGTGTCGGCGGAGATTCAGCGGCTCGATCTTCCAAGGCGCGGAACGCACGGGTTCCTGCCTGAGCTTAGCCGGTTGCTTTGCTTTGTTCGGCAGGTGCTATTTTTACGCGCACCAGCGTCGCCAGATCGTGAATCACCTGGATCTTGCTGGCCATCGGCGCTGGCATATCCTTTGAAGCAAGCACCATGTCGCACGACAGCAGGATGGCCGTCACACTTTCCTTCAGTTCGCTCCAGATAACCCGGGTGGCCGCAACTCGCGCGATCTCCTCTTCGCGAACACGCCGGCTCAGGGCACTGCGCACTTCGCGCACGACACGCTCGATGCCGCTGATAGCGCAGTTTATGTAAACCGGAAACGCATTCCCCATATGCTGGAGCATCACTTCGCCTTCGTCAGGCTCCGCCTCCATCAAGCATTGATCGATGACAACCGCCGAGTACTCTTGCTCGCGCAGCTTGGCAATCGCGGCCTGCAAGGTGGAGGCAACCTGCGTGGGTAAAGTCGTTGTGGCCAGCAAGGCTTGCGCACATTCCTGGCCTCGTGCGGACGGCGTAATAAGAAGAATCATGTCCTCTGCCTTTGCACGTCTTAAGCCAACCACGAATGGATTGATACGGCGGGATTTATTGTGATTCTCGCGCACTTCCCTTCCCGATTCGGGATCGTGAAAGTACGAGTTGGGAAATCACCCGCCGTTCAGTGTGGCTCGCACCGCCGGCCCGTGTGATCGCTATGAGTGCGATGAATACTCCTTAAGCTTTCGATAAAGAGTGGTCTTGCCAATCCCTAACATGCGGGCCGCCTTCAGCTTGTCTCCATTCAGTTGTGCGATCGCGTTCAGGATGGTTTGCCGCTCGAGTTCCGACATCGGCATGATCTTGTTCGTGTTGCCCGCAGTCGCCACGGCGTTGGTTCCCTGCAACTGACTGATAGCGGCGGGAAGGTCGCCGAGGTGAATCATCGGTCCAGTGGTAAATGCGCATGCTCGTTCCAGGCAGTTCTCCAATTCGCGAACGTTGCCTGGCCAGTCGTAGGCCAGCATCGCCTTCATCGCATCATCACTCAGGGTACGCTCGTTTCCTGATGACCGCGTCTGCCGCTCCAGAAAATGAGTTGCCAGAATTGGAATGTCCTGGCGGCGTTCGCGCAACGACGGAATACGCAGACTGAGCACGTTCAGGCGATAGTACAAGTCTCTGCGGAAGGTTCCCTGCGACACGCCCTCTTCCAGATCGCGATTAGTTGCAGCCAGAATCCGTACGTTGATCGGGATTTGCCTGGTGCTGCCCACCGGCCGGATTTCTTTTTCCTGAATCGCGCGTAGCAACTTGGCCTGCAGGTCGGTCGGCAACTCCCCAACCTCGTCAAGGAAAACCGTCCCCCCTTCGGCGATAGTGAGCAATCCGTCTTTGGCGTGATGCGCGCCTGTGAATGCTCCTTTGGTGTGGCCGAACAGCTCGCTTTCGATGAGCGTCGGCACCAGTGAACCGCAATCCACCGGGATGAACGGCTTGTCGCGGAACGGTCCGGAGAAGTGAATGGAGCGCGCGACCAGTTCCTTTCCTGTGCCGCTCTCGCCGAGAATCAACACGGGATGCGTACTGTGTGCGGCCTTGGCGACGATTCGATACAGTTTCTCCATTTCCGGCGAGCGGCCGATGATGCTGCCGAATCCCTGCTTCGACTTGATCTTCTCGCGCAGAATGCGGTTCTCGCTCTTGAGCTTTAAGTGGCTCGCGACCCGATCAAGGAGAAGTTTTAACTCATCGAGGCTGAACGGCTTGGTGACATAGTCGTACGCGCCATTTTTCATGGCCTGCACTGCTGATTGCACGGTGCCATAACCCGTCACCACCACGATCACCGCATCCGGACGAAGACTCTTGATGCGGTTCAGGGCCTCCAGCCCCCCTGCACCGGGCAGGCGAAGATCGAGCAGCACGGCGTCGATGCCCTGTGCATCCAGCAAGCGGTATGCATGCTCTGCAGAATCGGCGACGAAGGTATTGAAACCCAGCGACTGCGCGGCCTCGCGGCAGGCTTCGCGAATGGAGCGCTCGTCATCAACGATCAGAATGTTCAGGAAATTGGCTCCCTCGATCTGAGGGGTCACCGGCAAGGTCATTTCGGCAGTGGTCATGGCTTCTCTCGCTTTCGCTTCTTGAATTTCTTCGGATTGGAAGTGAGGTCGAAAATCTCGCGCAGTTTCTCGAGCAACTCGGAACTGGTGAATGGCTTTTTGAAAAAGACCGTATCTTCGCCGGCCTTCTGCGCGTGCGGCTCGTAGCCGGACATGTAAAGCACTTTCAACTGCGTCCGTTCGGAGCAGATCTGGATGGCAGTTTCATGACCGCTCATCCCTGGCATGTCCACATCCGCCAGCAAGAGGTCAATCTTGCCGGAGTGGTTTCGCGCAATGGCAATCGCTTCCGGGCCGCTGGCCGCCTCGAGAACCACGTAGCCGCATTCCCTCAGGATCCGAACCGCGGCCTCGCGCACGGCGACGTTGTCCTCAGTCAGCAGGATTGTTTCTGCATTCGCGCGCAAAGAGACATGACTGGTGGTGACGGCAAGAGTATCTGCAACTCGCGGCAGGAACACTGTGACCAGCGTGCCCAGGCCGGGTTCGCTATCGACTTCCACGCTCCCACCGTTGTCGGTCACGATGTTCTGGACGGTGGATAATCCAAGCCCTGTGCCTCTGCCTTGCGCCTTCGTAGTGAAGAACGGCTCGAACACGCGGGCGCGAGTCTCCGCACTCATGCCGCAGCCGACGTCCTTCACAGAAAGAAAAACGTGGGGAGAATGAGACTTCGTCCCTTCGGCTGATTTCAGATTGAAATGTCCGGTAGCCACCTGGATCCGACCACCCTGAGGCATGGCGTCGCGCGCATTCAGTACAAGATTGAACAGGATCTGCTGCACCTGCGCTGGGTCGATCTTCACCATGCCCAGATCATCCTCGAGTTCGAGAACCAGTTCGAACTTCTCACCCAGCAGGCGAGAAAGCAGATTCCGGGTTTTCAGAGCGATTTCGTTCAACGACAAGACCCGGGGCTCGACCGCCTGCTGCCGCGCCGCTGCCAGCAACTGCTGAATGAGGGCTCCGCCCTGCTCGCCCGCCATGCGGATTTCTTCGGCGTGGCGCAGTAAGCGGCTGTCGCGGTCGAGTCCGGCAATCAACAGATCGCAATAGAGCATGATTCCGGTCAGCAAGTTATTGAAGTCATGCGCGACGCCGCTGACCAGCCGACCAACCACTTCCATCTTCTGCGCCTCGCGCAGACGCTCCTCCGCCTGCCGGCGCTCCGTGATGTCTTCGGTCATCCCGATCGCGAACTGCGGCCTTCCATCGACTCCGCGCACGAGCGAAACAGTGAGCCGAATCCAGCCCTTGGCCGACGACTTGCCTTCGTACTGGGCCTCCAGTTCATAGGATTCCCGTTGGCCCTCCACCAATTCGCGGAACAGCCGAGCGCCGGTGTCTCCATCCGCGTGCGCCATCTCGTGGAAGTTTCTGCCTCGGAGTTCCTCTCCCGTGTAGCCCAGCATGCGCTCGACCGCAGGGTTGCTTTCCAGCACCGTGCCCTGCAGATCGCATTGCAGAATACCCATGTGCGCCGCTTCGAAGATCACGCGAAAACGCTCGTGGCCGTCGCGCACCATCCGGCGGCGTTCGCGCACCGTTACATCACGGATGGTGATCAGTTGCAGTTCGCGCTGGCCGAACCGGAAGTGGACGCAGGTTGACTCGATCCGCAATGGCATACCATCACGTCTTTTAGAAACGAACTGACACAGATGGGATCTCGGCTTGTCCTCTTTGGCCGGGGTTTGAACAAACTCACACGGATGCCTCGACGGGCGGAAACGAGAGAGCGGCTTGCCGATGAGGCTTTCAGGAGAAAGGTGGCCTACCAATAACGCGAATGCCTGATTCGCGTAACAGATCGATCCGGCTTCCGCCACCGCCATCCCTTCAGGGCTGGCGCGGAATGCGGCTTCGAAGATCTCGGTTTCCGCGGTTGCTCCGCTGGCGGCCAGAATCGGAAAAGGCTTTCCCATTTACGTCGTCCTGCTTACAAACGGGAGAGCCCGAAATGCGGCGCTTCGCGCGATTATCAGGCCGCGCGCTCCCTAATTGGGACAATTATGGGGGACCAATCTGGGAAAGCTAAGTACGGCGGTCACCGCCGTTTGTGATGACCAAACACGAGGCCGGGTTCGCAGAAGGAATCGTAGAAGGACTGCTCATTTGAAAGGCGTTATCAGGGGTGAATCGGAAGCGGCTCAATCAGCCGGAATCGCAATCTCCGTTCCGAACTGACCATGGCCTCGCGCAAAGCGACATCGGCCAACGGCTCCCGCTCGTCTTCCAGGTCTGCCGCGTCGCCGAGCGCGGAAACTCCGCTCGTGGCGGCGGTACCCATGAGCGTGCCTTCGCTCTCAGTAGCTACCGGGGCGACCCGCTTTTTTGGGGTGACTCCTTTGAAGAACGAACTTGAAGTGCGGATGCGTGCTGGTTTTCCACCAATCGAAATGGAAGAAAGCGTCAGGCGCATGTAGCCGGGAGTGCTGGCCTGGCGCGTGGACCTCGCCTCAACGATGCGGCCGGTAACAGTCGCGCCTTGCTCGGCCAGCACCTGGTCATTGATGACCACTGGCTCTTCCAGCATTGCGGTAAATGTTTCATTCGGATGCGCCTTAGCACTCGACAAAGGCTTGCGGAGGCGTACGACAATGGGCGTCCCAGCCGGCACCTGCGCCGCGGGCGGAATTACGGAGTTGGTAGGAGAGATTCCACCGCTTTGCGCGGCTCGATCGAACGGGAGCCCTGAGGTGTTGGGAGGCGTGAGTGCTCCGGCCGCGACGACCGGCACTGAAGACTGATGGCCGCAGCCGAGTCCGATAACCATCCCCAGGGTCAGCGCAGCGAGCCCGATGCCCTGTGAAGCTCTCATCCTCGAATCCTCCCCCGCGGGCCTGTTGGGCTACAAGTCGCAAGGAAGGTGCCAACCTCTGACGATTGAAAACAGATGACTTAAGTAATCACCCGCGCGGCGGTCCGTGTAGTTTTTGCGGGCTAGCGCGACGAATCGATGGATCTCGTCCAAAAAGAAACCGGAGGACTCATCGCCCTCCGGCTGTTCAAAGGAGTAGAAATAGAGCTAGTTCGAAGCGCCGCCCGCACCCGCGGCTGCGCTCTGCCCTTCGCTCTCCGGCTGCAGAACGACGCCATCAAACGGCGTTGCTCCAACGAACCGGCCGTGAACCACGCTCACCCGACGCAGCGGATAGCCGGAGTCCGGACCACGCTGCCAGCTGCGGCCGCTATCCGAGCTCTGGAAAACCACGCCCGTCTGGAGGCTGGTCGCGAGCAAGCGGTTCGCAGTCGAGTCAAATGTGATCGAAGTGATGTCTTTGTCCGGCAGTCCGGCCACGACATGACTCCAGGTAGCGCCCGAGTCTGTGCTAGCGAACGCGCCCTCGCGGGAAGCCACAAAGATCTGTCCCTCAGGCGTCAGCGTGATGCCGCGGATGCTCGTCACGTGCTGGACCATGCTGTGTTCGGTAAAGGTTGTGCCGTTGTCGTGCGAGACGTAAACCTTGGTCCGAGCCGCAGCCACAATCGTATTTCCACGACCGCGTACTGACAGGAACTCTTTCTCGCCCTGCATCGGACCGCCTATCCATGTCTTGCCCTGATCCTTGCTGAAGTACAGGCCGTTGTTGGTGGCTTCCATCCAGCGATCGCCAGAGATGTCGACTTCGTTTACGCGGGCATCGAGAGTCGACTTGGTGACGGTTTTGCTCGCCACCTGAGTGCTCTTTTTGCCCTTCTTCACCGTCTTGGTCGCGGTTTTCTCGACAACCACGGTGTTGATCGGATGCCATTCCATGCCATTGTGCTCGAGGATGTAGCTTCCGTGATTGGTGCCAGCCACCAACGCTCCGCTGCTGGCCTGCCGCAGGGTGAAGACGTCTTTGCCGCCCAGACCCGCACTTCTCTGCTGCCAGTGCTGGCCGTTGTCGCGCGAGAAGAAGACTCCGCCGAATTCGCGGTCGTTCACCACGCCGACATAGATCGTGTTCGAATCTTTCTGATCCGGAACAATCGCAGTCACGTAACGATGCGTATAGCCGTGGTTCGAAGCCGTCCAGGTCCCGGTCGCATTCAGAGCGAGCACACCGCTGCGATCCGTTGCCAGTAGAACGTGGCTCGCGTTGCGCGGATCGATGTAGACGTCGTTCACGACGACTTCAGGATTGCTGATCCGCTTCCAAGTCTTGCCCAGATCCATCGTCTTCCACAAACCTTCCGTGGTTCCGGCATAGACGGTGTTTTCGTTGGTGGGATCCTGCTTCAGCACGCGGGTACGGCGAGCCGAGAACGGAATGCCCTGGACCTTGGAGAACTGCTCGCCCGCGCTGACGCTCTTGTAGATGCCGGAGCACGCGCTGGCAAAAACGTTCGCAGGATTGGTGTGGTCCACGATGATCGAGAAGACGTCGGAATCGTCGATCATGCCCTTGTTGATGTGCTGCCAGTTGGCGCCGCCATCAGCAGTCTTCCACGCGAGGTGCCACGTACCTGCGTACACAACGTTGGGATCTTTCGGGTCAATCGCAATCGACTCGATGTTCTTGATTTCCGCATGGCCGGCGGGAGACATGCGCTCCCAGTCGTTGCCGCCATTGCTGGTGCGGAATACCCCATCGAGCGCGCCCGCGACTAGAACTTTCGGATTGGAGGCGGACATCGCCATCGCGCGGATAGACTTGCCGTGCATCGCAGGCAGCGTCTGCCAGGTCTTCCCGCCGTCATTCGTGCGGAAGACATCGCCGATCTGCTGGCTTTGTGCACTCCAGGCCGACACGTACATGATGTTTGTGTTCTGCGGATTCACGACAATGTGATCGAGCACGTATTCATCGCCGGTTCCGAGATGAGCGAAACGCGCCCAATCCTGTCCCCCATTTTCGGAGGCGAAAATCACGCCGGTGCTCGTTCCTAGGAAGACTCGATCCGGATTATGCGGGTCGTACGCCATGCTGCGAACGTCGCCCCCATCCGGCCCCATCACGGCCCACTGGCCTGCCCACAGCGACGCGCTGCAGGCTAGGCAAATGACCAATAAAATCATTAACTTACCAGTCATGGCTCTGGAAATCATGTGTGTGTCAGCCCCTGTTTCGGACAGTATACCTTGCGGTTTGAGAGTGACAGCGTAACTAGTCCCCTTCAAGTTACCTAAGGGAAGCAAAAAAATAGGCCGGTCGGGGAGTCCGACCGGCCTGTGATGCGTTGAAAAGACGGGCTATTGGGCCTTCGGAGCAGCCTTCTTTTTAGCAGCTGGCTTCGGATGATCCGGAACCGGTTGCACTTTGGTCTCGTCAACGGCCTCCGTGCCGGCCGAGTCGAAGTTCGCGCCTGCTGGCACAACCCAGTACTCAGCGGTCTTGGAGCCGCCGTTGCCGGTGCGAGTCTCGATGCGGCTGGCATCGATGGCCTGCTTGGCTTCGCCACCCGAGAGATACGCCTTCGAATTCAGCGCGCGTTCCGCAGCGAGATTCTTGCGCTTCTCGCTCGGGTCGGCGTTGCCCACGATAACCAGCTTCGCGTCCGCTTCCTGCTGCAGGCGCAGAGCCACATCATCGAGGATGGCTTTGCAAGTGTTGTCGACGCGCCACGGCTTCTTCTCGTTCGGGAAGTCGCACTGGCTCAACTTGCTGGCCTTCGGCGGGGGAGGCGGCGGATTCTCAATCGTGAATTGCGACGAGGAGTTCGCCGTCAAGCCGCGGGAATCGGTACAGGTTGCATTGACCGTGACTTGTCCGGGCGCAGCACCTGTGGTGTTTACGGTACCCGTATTGCCGCTACCAGATACCTGGCCGCTGCTCGCCGTCCAGCCGGCGACATTCACGGGCACGCCGTCGGGGCTGGTGCAGGTACAAGTGACCGTCACTGTGCCGCCGGCTTGCAGGGTCGTCGGGTTCGCCGAGCAACTCATGGTGGGAGGATTCTTCGGCGGCTCTTTCACCGCGTAGTTTGCGGTGCAGGTCGCTTCGCCATTTTTCTTGTTCTTCGGGTCGGTGACTTTTGCCGTCACGGTGTAGTTGCCACCGGCAACACCCTTCGTGTCGATGGCAGCTGACGTATCTTTACCGGTGACGGTTCCGCCATTGCCGCTCCAGGCGTAGGTCAAAGGATGTTTGGGATTGAAGTTGGTGGTGGAGACGGTCGCGCTGACAGGCTCGCCTTGCATTACTTCGGCGTGATCCACGGAGCAACTCGCGGTGGGCGCAACTTCAGGCTCGCCGCCAAAATTGAACACCACGCCGGAACGCAGTCGCGCTCCCTGGTAACTTGCACGACGGAGGTCAGGCTGGCTTGGCGATACTACGCTGGCAAAGTTCTGCCGCGCCCACTGGTAATCGGCCTCGATGAGTCGCAGGCTGATGCGCTTCACGATGGGGAGATCGATACCGCCGCCGAGAATCGCTCCGATTCCGTTGCGCGCACCCACCGGTGTGGTCAGATGGTTATCGCCCAACAAGGTATGCGCGAACAGGTTAAAGCCCTCACTCCGCCAGGTGAAGCGTGGTCCAATGGAGTAGGTGCTGACGTCGAACTGATCTTTCAGGTTTAGGCCGATATCGCCTTCGAGTGCGAAGTTAGGATGAAAGTTATAACCAAACGCCAGACCGCCGCCCTTCCCCATGCTTGGCAACTTGAATGGCAGAACGCCGCCAGCGCCGTCAGGGCCGCCCGGAACGTTGCCGCCCGGGTTCAGCCATTGATAACCGGCGAAGATATCGAACTTCGGTGGAGTCTGTTGGGCTGAAGCAAAACTGGAAATTAAGATGAACATCGGGATCAGAAAAAGGCACAGCCGAGACATCTGCCCATTTCGTGAACCGCAAGAAGCTGACATGGAATCCTCCGGAACTAGACCAATGCTGCAAACCTGGGGTCAGAATTAACAAGACGGAAAACGATGCAAAAGACGGACGCTACTTGAAACCGCAGATTCTAACAGCAACCTTACCGCAAAGTGAAACCTGCAACGTGAAATATTACTGTATCCAGTACCTGCAATTGCAATGGCTTGCACCGGAAAACGACGTTCTTCGTCTCAGTTTGACATCGCCCCGAAGGAAGCGGCGTGCACAGGACAGCGCGGGCCAAGCCGACTGCATTCTATTGAGTTGGAGAAATGGGAATCCACATCCGAGCCTGCTGCCTTGCTAGAGTGTGCTAGAAACCTGAATAATGGGAACCTGCAACCCCTATGAGCCAAGAAAAAGTCCTGATCGTAGAAGACGAAGAGAACGAGCGCACCGGCCTCGCCGAGTTGGTCACGTCGTGGGGATATCGGGTGGACACCGCCGCTGATGGCATGGAGGGCTGGGATAAGGCGACGCAGTGGACGCCCTCCATTATTGTGACCGATCTGAAAATGCCCCGCGTTGGGGGAATGGAGCTGCTCGAGCGCCTCGCCGAACAGGCTCATACCATGGCGGTCATCGTTATGACGGCCCAGGGCACCATCGACAGCGCGGTCCAGGCGATGCGCATGGGCGCATACGACTACATCACCAAACCCATCGACATGAACCGGCTGCGCACCATTCTGCAGAACGCTTCCGAGTTGCTCGGCACTAAAGTTGAGCTTGAAGTAACCCGGCGCAAGCTGCGCGATTCAGGATCGCTTGGGCAACTGGTCGGTTCGTCCAAAAAAATGCAGGAGATCTTCCACCTGATCGAAATGGTAGCGCCTAGCACCGCCTCGGTCCTGATCACCGGAGCTAGCGGCACCGGGAAGGAGATGGTTGCTCGCACCATTCATGAGCTGAGCCCGCGGCGATCGAAGCCGTTCGTGCCCATCAATTGCGCAGCGATTCCCGAAACTCTGATCGAAAGCGAAATCTTCGGCCATGAGAAGGGCGCCTTCACGGGCGCGCTCGAACGCCGCACCGGATGTTTTGAACTCGCCGAAGGCGGAACGCTACTCCTGGATGAAATTGGTGAAATGCCGGTGGCCACACAGGCAAAGCTGCTGCGGGTACTGGAGGATCACAAACTTCGGCGCTTGGGCAGCAAAGTTGAGACGTCCGTCGACGTCCGGGTGCTGGCTGCGACCAACAAGGTTCCAGATGACGCGGTGGCGCGAGGCGAGTTGCGTAACGATCTTTACTACCGCCTGAACGTATTCAACATCCACATGCCTTCCCTGCGCGAGCACAAAGAAGATCTTCCGGAACTTGTGCAGACCTTGCTGGCCGATATGAGTTCAAAGCACGGGCGCAAAGTCGCGACCGTCAGCGAAGCGGTACTCAACCAGTTCAAGAATTACTCGTGGCCGGGAAATGTCCGCGAACTGCGCAACACGCTGGAGAGGGCAGTCATCGTCTGCGAAGGAGCGGTAGTGGAGACGAAGCATCTTCCGCCCGGTTTTGGACAGATCACGGTTCGGCAGGCAGCCAACGATCCCGATGCAGTTCGCCTGGGCGTGGGGACCACGGTGGGAGAAGCCGAGAAAATGCTCATTTTGAAAACCCTGGAGGCCACCAGCAACAACAAGACTCGTGCTGCCGAGATTCTCGGAATCAGTCTCAAAACATTGCATAACAAGCTTAAGGAGTACGGAAGCAATTCGACGGATGCGGACGCGGAAAAGCAGGAGTAGACTCGCTATCAACCTCCCCATGGCGGTGCCTGCCGCAACTGCGCTCTGAATCTGAACCCTGACGATGCGTCGGAAAACAAAAATCATTCTCGCCATCACGTTCATGGTCGTAGTGATGGTGTCGGCGTTTTCGTATCTCTACATTTCCCAGCTACTACGGCAGCGCCTGGCGGCTGCAGGCGACATTGCGCAGCTGCTCGCCCAGCAACTCGTCTACTCGGCTAGCAACGCCGTGCCCGATCTCGGAAGCACGCGCGTGGATACCGACAACAGCAAGTCCGTGCAGCTGGCCATCGAGGAATACCTCAAGGAAGACACGAATCTGAACGACATGCTGGACTCGTCGGTGGGGAACGTCCCGATCGTCTATGACGCTGCGATTGTTAGTCCTACGGGACGGGCCATGTTGCACAGCAACGCCGATCTAGATGGGAAGATTCTGAATCCTCGCCCAAACTTTGAGCGCCTGCGCACCGCCCGGTTTCGAGATCAGCTGCGCATGATCTACAGCCCGTCAGCGGTCTATGACGTCAGCGTGCCGCTGCAGTTGAATGGCACGCCCTTCGGCACCGTGCGGGTCGGAATCTCGACCGTTCTTTTGAAGAGTGAATTGACCCCTCGGCTCGAGCATGCCTTGTACTTTTCGGGCGCCTCGATCTTTCTTTCCCTTCTGCTCGCGGCACTGATTTCGCGACTGGCACTGGGTCCTCTGGAGGAAATCAACCGCAATCTCGACTACGTCACCGGGGGCGACATCGACCAGGATGCCGAGTCCGATCACGACGAATACGGCCTGGTCACGCTAAAGATCGCCAACCTCGGGCGCCAGGTACGCGACGCGAAGGAAATCTTCTCCGCCTTGAAGGACAACGTCGACCAGTTGATGGCTAACCTGCAGGACGGCCTCATGCTCTTCACGCGTGATTCCCGTGTTGTGCTGGTGAGCGCTTCCGTGGAGCGTTTTCTGGGGCGCCCTCGCGGAGAAATGCTCGGTCGCACCGCCCGGGAAGTCTTCAAAGCCGGTACACCGTTGAGCGCCACTCTGCTCGATGCGTTCGAGCGACGGCGTCCACTCATGCAGCGCGAAATCGAATCAGCCAACGGGCGTCGCGTGCAGGTTTCGCTCGACTTCATTCAGGAAAAAACCACACAGATTGGAGCACTGCTGATCATCCGCGACACGGAAACCGTACGCCGACTGGAGGATGAGATCGAGATGTCGCGGCGCCTTTCCGCCAGCGGACGTCTGACGCGAGGCGTGGCGCACGAAGTCAAGAATCCAATCAATGCGATCGTGCTGCACCTTCACCTGCTGCAAAGCAAGTTGCAGCAGATGGATCCTGGCACCCGCCGCCATGTCGACATCATCGGCAGCGAGATTCATCGGTTAGATCGCGTGGTGCAGATTCTGGTGGACTTCACTCGCCCGCGCGACCTCAAGTTGGAAGAGGTCGATTTGCGGAAACTGCTCGAAGAAGTAGCTTCCCTGGCCGCTCCTGAGGCCGATCAACACGCAGTCGCCATCGTCCGCAATCTGCCTGACTCGCCCCTGCCCGTAAAAGCCGACCTGGACTTTATGAAGCAGGCTTTTTTGAACGTGGTCATCAACGGCGTGCAGGCGATGAGCGAGGGCGGCCAACTGACGATCGGCGCTCGCCGCGAAGAAGGCATGGTCGTTGTTGAGATTCAGGACACGGGCGGCGGCATCCCGCGGGAAGCACAGGAAAAGATTTTCGAACTTTACTTCACCACGAAAAAAGGCGGCAGTGGCATCGGCTTGGCACAAACCTACCAGGTCATGCAGTGGCACTACGGCTCGGTCGACTTTGAAACCGTGGACGGCAAGGGCACGAAGTTCCGACTGTGCCTGCCGCTGGCGGAATCTACCCTCGATGCGGCGCGCGAGGTTGCCGCGCGCACGCGGTAGCATGCCACGTTCATCGACGCGCGCGCCCGCTTAAATTCACCTGTCCGCGATGCTTCCTTCTCTTCCCTTTTTACCAATGCCCGGAAACTCAAGCTGCCAGCCTGTTTAACTCGCTTCCCAAAGGCTCCCTGACATCATAAAATTGATCGGGTTCACGTTTTGTTTTGGGCGCATCACAGGATAAGTATGTATCTGGCCGGCATACTCGGACTGTGCGCGCTGCTGCACGTGTCAGCAAGCGGACATGTGGGCGGCGGGCCTTTGTCATTCGACCAGGCGGCCATCTTTTATCAGGAGCCAGTGCAGCAACCGTCAAGCTCCGACACTAACGCTCAGCCACCCCAATCACAGTCAACCGACAGACCGCCGACGCCACCGCCGGATCAGGCTCAGCCTTCCGATGCGGGCAGCAATCCGCAGACCGCTCCCGACTCCGCCCAGCCGCCGTCACCCAAGCCAAGTGCAAGTTCTTCCGGCAAGAAGTCTGCACGAAAAAAGCGCCGCAGGAGCGATGGAGGAGAACCGCAGAAGAGGGTGATCCATCGGGGAGGCACGGTTGAACCGACGACTCAGTTGGCTCAGGGCATGACAGGCGAGCAGGCAGCGCATCAGCGGGAAACCACCAATAAACTGCTCGCCAGCACCGACGCGTCGCTGCAAAGGATCTCCGGTCGTCAACTGAGCAAAGATGAGCAGGATACGGTTGCGCAGATCAAGCGCTTCATGCAGCAAGTGAAAACTGCGGACGCCGCCGGCGATTTGCAACGCGCCTACAAACTCGCCGTCAAGGCACATCTGCTTTCTGACGCGCTGAGCAAGCCCTAGGCCGCCGCAAAATCTCTGATGTCATGCGAATGACTTCACATCTCCTGATAGACGATTCATTTTGCCCGGGTCAGGATTGGTTGCCATGTCCGGCAAGCGCAAGATCATAGTGCACATCGCCACCAGCGCCGATGGCTTCATTGCACGACGCGACGGCTCGGTTGACTGGCTTGACCGTCCCAGCCCGAATGGCAACTACGGCATGAGTGAATTCTATCGGTCGATCGACACAATCCTATGGGGCAGGAAGACCTGCGATGTGGCGCTCGACTTTCAGAAGAAAGGCGTGCCTGGATCGCATTCGATGCCAAGGTGAAGAACTATGTCTTCACACGCAATGCAGCGTCGACACCAATACCAGGCTTGGAATTCGTGAGCGAGCCCATCAAAGCCTTTGCAACACGTTTACGGAAGAAGAAAGGTAAGGACATCTGGATGATGGGCGGCGCAGAAATTATTGCATCATTTCTCGACGAAAAAGAAATCGACGAGTTCATTATTCACGTGATTCCTACGTTTATCGGGGAAGGAATTTCGTTGATCGCGCCGAGCCCCCGCAGTTTGCCCCTGAAGCTGATCTCCAGCACGAAGTTTACGGACGGCGTGGTTAAGCTGCACTACGCCGTCCGCAAGTGATCTGACAGATCGTAGCTGGCTACTTCCCTTTCGATCTGGCGCTGTTCACCTTCTCAAGCAAGTCTCTTGACGGCTGCTGCAGGGGACCCTCAATCTTTACCGCTTCGCTCAGAACTTCGCGAGCGTCGGTGGTCTTGTTGATCTTGGCATACGCGTACCCCAGCCGGTACAGCGCGGTTGCATAGGCCACATCGTCCTGTCCTTTGAGCAAGCCTGAGGCCGACTTCAATTCAGGAATCGCTGCCGCCGTCTTGTCCTGCTTCATGTACGCATAGCCCAAGGTCGAATGCGCCACGCCGGCCGACAGCTTGCGAGTGCGGTCGGCATCAGGCTCGTTCGCTTTCGCCAAAACGATGACCTTCTGCGAGTACGTGACGGCCTTCCCCCAGTTCACCGCCTTCGACTCTTCGACATAAGTGTTGGCCAGCATCAAGAGCGCGGGCATGCTATTCGGATTCGCCGCCAGGCTCTTCTCCCCGAAAGTCACGAGCCGCGCCGGGTCATTTAGTTGCCCAGGACCAAGCGTATACATGGCATATTGGGAAACCTGCTCCTGGAATTGTGAACTCGGGAAAGCCCCGGTAAAGCGCTCGATATACGACATCCGCTTCTTAGCGTCCTTCTCGTCGGCGATTGCGTTGAAGCCCACACTCTCCAGAAAGTCTCGCAAGGTTTTTGCTGAATCTTTCTCCGACGTGGTGCGCGTCGCAAAATCCTGGTCACTGACGCCTTCCGGCTTAGCTTGCTTCCCAATGCCTTCGTAGACCAAGCCGCCCTTCTCGGCGTAGTCCATGATCCTTGAGTCATCCTTCAGTTGCTGGGCAATTCCCGCCTGCGAAACCAGGATGTCGAGGTTGTGCGGCGATGCGGCCAGCGCTTTGTCGCCGAACTCGAGGGCTTTCGGGAGGTCACCGCCACCCTGGTAAGTCTGCGATATCTGCCAGTTGCCGAAAGCCAGCGCGGCGGGATTCGACGAATACTTCTGCAGGAAATCCTGATACAGCGCGACTTTCTTCTGCGCGTCGCTCTCCTTGGAAATCTCCTGGATGGATTGATCCTCCGGAGTGCCGGCCGGAATTACGATGCGATCGACCTGAGCATGTGAACAATGTGCGAAAACAAGCACAGCCAACAGCGGAAACCAGAACCTGGATTTCATCGGCCACCTCTCTACTGGAGCGCAAAGTCCACTTTCGGGCGACATGCTAGCGCTGTTAACGCGACAAGGCAAGGGATGGGATCACGAGGCGGCGTGATCGTGAATGTGTTTCGCCTTTCCGTCCCACGTTGGTTAATGTGTTCCGCACGCCTGCGGAAAACTTTCTCATCTCGTTGATTTAGAGTTGAGGCAATGCGCGCCATCCTGCAAAAGCGGGCTCTTCGTTTTGTGCTTCTGGCCAACGTGGTTTCGATGCTGGGCAGCGGGATGAACTCCGCCGCCGTGGCTTGGCACATCCTGCAGGCCACTCATTCCGAGATGGCCCTAGGCACACTCGCCGTCCTTCAGACCCTGCCCGCGATGCTGATGCTGCCTTTCACGGGGGTGCTCATCGATCGCGAAGACCGGCGCCGCCTGGTCATGATGCTCGATGCCGCACGCGCCGTGGTCATTCTGATTGTCGCTGTCCTTGCTTTCAGGGGCGCCGTGAAGGTGTGGCAACTGTACTTGATGAACACACTGGTGGCCGCCGGCTTCTGGATGTTCTGGCCCACCATCACCGCACTCATTCAGGAACTCACGCCTGAAGGCCAGTTTATGGAAGCCAATACCTTCCTGCTGGCAGGAATCCAGGGCGGCTGGCTGATGGCGGGTGCGATCGTCGGGTTCGTGTACAACCACATCGGTCTGGGGGGCGTTCTGGTGATTGACTTCACCACCTACGTTGTGTCGTTTTTGTGCTACTTCGGCGTGCGCAAGGGCAAACACGTGGTCCCGCGGCCAGAGGAACTCAAGGCCGACATCGTCGCCGCCGAAAAAGCCGAGCGGCGCTTCTGGCACGAACTGTGGGAAGGAATTCAATTTCTTCGGGAGCGTCCCGCTGTGGTGCTGCTCGGTTTGAGCTGGGCTTTATTCCTGGGCGCCATGCTCACCGGTGTCGTGGTCACGCCTTCGCTTAGTGATCGGATCTTCCACGCGGGAGCGGTCGGCTATGGCTGGCTCAATGCTGGCTGGGGGATCGGCGCGTTCCTGAGCGCGCTGTATGCGCCCTGGATGATCACCAGAATGGGGTCGCGCACGGCAATTGCGGTGTCGATGGGATTTCTGGCGTGCTGCATGACGCTCTCGCCTTACTCGCGGGTTTTGCCGATCGCCGTGTTTCTTTATGGAATTATGGGGTCCGCGCGTGGCTTAAGCGGTGTCGCCATGAACACCAGTCTGATGGAACAGGTGCCCAAGCACTTCATGGGGCGGGTACAGAACGCATTCTATTTCGTGGGAACATTTTTGCAGATCACGATTAGCGTGACGGTCGGCTGGATGGCGCAGAAGATCAGCCTGGCGGGAGGCTTCGCCATCATTGGCGTGGTTTACGTCGTGGCTTTCCTCAGCGCAGCGTGGCCAGGTTGAATCAGCAGAACCGGCCGTGTCCAATGCGGCGCCATAGGCTTCGCAATCGCCAACAATTTATGCGGTGGGCCCTATTCGCTCGCAGCTTGTAGCCCAAAGCTCGCAGCTCTCTGCCTCTGATATCCTTTCCAATTCACCAACGCCCCAGGAGAGTTTCCTATGTCTTTTCAACTCGAAGGCCGGAATGCTGTCGTGTTCGGAGTCGCGAACAAGCGCTCGATTGCATGGTCCATTGCGCAGGGGCTGCACGCCGCCGGGATGAGGCTCGCGATTACGTATCAGAACGAGCGGCTGGCCGAAGAGGCCAAGGATCTGATTGATTCACTGCCTGGCGCCGAGGGTCTCATGTGCGACGTTTCCAAGGACGAAGACATTGCGCGCACTTTTGCTGAACTAAAGCAGCGTTACGGGAAGTTGCACGTGGTGGTGCACAGCGTGGCCTACGCACCCGCCGCCGAACTGGAAGGCGAGTTCATCAACACCAGCCGGGAGGGCTTTCGCGTTGCCCACGACGTTAGCGTTTATTCCTTGATCGCGGTGGCGCGCGCGGCCGCTCCGCTGATGGAAGACGGTGGCAGCATCATCACGATGACGTACTACGGCGCGGAGAAAGTCGTCCCTCACTACAACGTGATGGCGGTTGCAAAGGCGGCACTGGAGTGCAGCGTTCGGTACCTGGCCTTCGAACTGGGGAAAAGGAAGATCCGCGTAAACGCGATTTCCGCGGGCCCGATCAAGACGCTGGCAGCTCGCGGCATTTCGGGTCTCAGCGACATGCTGAAGGCTCACCGCGAAACCGCTCCGTTGCAGAGAAATGTCGAAGTTGCCGAGGTGGGATCGACCGGCGTGTTTCTGGCTTCGGACGCGAGTTCCGGCATTACCGGCGAAACTCTCTACGTCGATTGCGGCTACAATATTATGGGGTTCAAGCCTACTGCGCCGCAGCAGGGCTGAATTTCTGATGAAAAGTCCCCGCCATCTCGCGTTCTTGCTGTTCGCGACGGCCCTGCTCCTGTCGATGGTTCGGGAGTGGAGCGCACCCGCAGCCTGTCCTTTCCCCGGAATCACCCAGGGGATCCCATTGGGTCACCAGCAATTGAACTAGGGCCTCTTCGACGGCTGATCTGAATCACTTTTCGTTCGGGTATATCTCCCCTGTATCCGTGCGGTCCATGCCCTGTCGCTTCGATTGCTTCATAAACTTCCGGACAATGAATTCCTGCATGACTCCGGCTAGGGAGCTTTCACCCATTCTGATCAACCCGTTCGAAAGAACTACCGATGCTTGATTCGTGGTGGGGTAGTAAGTGGATGAGACGGCAGCTCCCGCGAACGATCCCGCGATATTCGAGTAATTGACTTGCCAGCGCCCGTTATCGCCCTTACAGATGATGGAGTTGCTTGCCGCTCGCCAGATCCGCGAGCGCATACTACCGGTGCCCTTGTAAAAATAACGAGGATCCTGCTTCAGCAAAGACGGAAAAAACGCCCCGGAGAGGAATGTGGATGCAATGACGTCCGCGTAAGCGGTCCCGTAGCGCTTGCCATAGCCCTGCGCGCCTTGCCCAAATTCAGGGTACTCGTCGCCAGCCTGCTGCAGTCCTGCGAAGAAGGCGGTCCCGAAGACGTTCACCGGATCGACGCTCGATCTCCACGCGAGTTTATATTTCAGTTTTGTTGTGAGCGGCGGTGCGTCGGAATGGTAGGTGACGTAGAAGTTGGGGATGAACCCAAGAACGCGCTGGTGCTCCTCTTCTTTCACCTCTTCCGTCGCCACCTCCACCGGATCCACTGTCACTTTGACACCGGTCACAACCGTGGCCACAGACAGAACAATGGGTGGCACCAGATATGTTTGGCCCGGCGCCAGTTCTGCGGTGAAGGCCCTGTCGCCAAACCCCGAGGAGTTAACCGAAAGGTCGAACCGTCCCGATGGGACGTTCGAGAAAGAGTATTGTCCGTTGTCTCCGGACACGACCTCTCGCGTGAGAGATTTGTCCTCCGAAGTCAGCCGTACGACGGCGCCAGCAGCCACTGACCCGGATTGGTCCAGGACGGTTCCAACAATCGTTCCGCGAGCCGCGGGCTGCGGGGTACCGGTCGCGGCGCTCTGGGCATTCACTATCGCACCGCAAGACAGCAGTACCGTAGCGCTCCGAATCAACCATTTCCGGTTCGTTTTCGCCAGACTGCCAATCCAGCTATTGAGTATTTCGCGAGCGATCAAACAAATACTCCTCATCCTTCGATCTCGAACTGGGCTTGAGAAATCCGCCACCTTCGACCGTGTCTGGGTCTTATACCGGCTGTTAGAACCGGTTAGATGCACCGGAAGAGGATCGGATTTCTCGGCGAGAAGGAAAAGAGTACCTAGGGTGTTGTACGCAACGTTCGAACCCCAGCCGGGGCGAGAGCGCCGATCGGGGGCGAGCCCTGATCGTTACTTACGTTTGAAGACCTTACGGTGGATATCCGGCCAGAATTCGCTCAGCAAATCACCCCCTGCGGCGTAAGCGACGGCCAGCCCACTGCGACTCATGGTCAATGCAAATCCACGATCGTCTGAGGGATAGTACACATTGGAGAGTCCGCCCGACGTGAACGCTCCAAGTATGTTTGAAACGTTGAAGGCCCGTCCGCCGCTGTCGGTGTGACAAACGACTCCCTGCACGAGGCTGTACCCGAAGCGATGAACAAACCCGCCACGCCCCAGCCGAAAGTATCGCGGATCCTGTTTGAAGATGGTCGGATAAAGAAATGTGCGGAAGAATCCGCTCGATACCTGGTCGCCATAAGCGGCGCCGAAGCGCTTTCCGTAGCCCTCAGCGCCCTGGCCATATTGTTTGAATTGGCCGTCGGCCTGGCTGACTCCGGCCTGTGCGGCAGCGATGACAATCGTCACCGGATCAAACGACGTCTTGGCGAACAATTTAAACTTTTCGCTGATCTTCAGGGGCGGCGCATCCATGCGATCCGTGGTACCAAATCGTGGCACGATTCCAAACGTACGTTCCGACTGTTCCTTCTTAGCGGCCCCTTCTGCTTCGGTTTTGCTCTGCGAAGGCGCCTGCGGTAGTGCACCGCCAAATCCTCCGCCTGCGGCGAACTCTGCATCGTGCTCCCGCGGTGAAATCCCGCCCGCCGCCTTCGGGGCCTGATCCTGAGCACACGCGTAAACTGCGAGCAGCGCCCATGACGCCGCAACCAGTCGCCAACGAATCTCGAGTCTTTTCACTCCCGTATCCTTCAAAATTCCCGAGCAGCGTCGCTACATGTGATCGTCAACTGGTGCGTTGGAATCGCAAGCACGACGTATGAATTTGGATGATTCTCAACGACCCGATACGAGGATTTTCCGCTCGTTTTCCCCTATCCGGTCCAGTCGAATCTCGACGTCCCGGTCGCGAACGAAGCGCGAGAATTTCTCTCCCCACTCTATCAGCAGAATACTTTTTTCGCTGATCAGGTCGTCGAGTCCGAGGGTCTCCAGTTCGCGAAGCGTGTCGACGCGATACAGATCGATATGGAACAGATTGGCACGCGGGCCGCGGTACTCGTGCACCAGCGTAAAGGTCGGACTGGTGACGTCTTCTTCGGCCGCCGCATCAAAAGCTGCGGCGATTCCCTTGATAAGCGTGGTCTTCCCCGCTCCCAAGTCGCCGCGCAGAAGAACAATCTTGGGCGGGGCGAGCAGGTTCGTCAGCGTCCGGCCGAAGGCGGTAGTCTCCTCCGCGGAGTGAGTGATGACTTCTCGCGTTGTGCCGATAGGCATCGGCAACAGTATAGCGAGCGTGAAAGGCGAAAGGCGATCGAGCGACGCAGTCTTAAAACAACGACTTCGGAGCCGACATCTGGCCGGGATTCGTGGCCAGATAACTCTGGTCCGCCACCGATTGCAGCGCCATGCGCAGGTTGCGATGATCATCATCGCCCAGCGCAATGAACCGGAACGGCTGCAGGGTGCCGTCCGTCGCTTTGCGGGTCGGCGACAGCATCTCTGCCATGCCGATCACGGTGCCGACCTTGGTCTGAAAGCCGATCTCGACAAAGTCGCCGTGGCTGAGCGGTTTGCTCAGCTTGAGTAATCCGCCGGTCACTGAGATGGAAAAGAGTTTGCCTCGGGAACGCTGGCCGTCGTCGAATCGGATGGCAGCGAGCACGGAACCGCCAAGTTGCACACGGGCCGCGCGCTTCGTGGGGTGCGGTTGGGGGAAGTGGGTCATAGCCGAAAAGGACTATGACTTATGTGCCATGGTTACGGGAAGATTACGACAGAGCTAGTCCGGATTCGCGCCGTGGCCACCCGCCCTTTCGTCCGGCAAGACCTAGTAAGGGCTTGTACCACTGTTACTTACGGATATTAATCGATTAGTTATCAGACCCTTCGACTTTTCCGAAATGCTGGCACTTCTCGCAAATCGATATCCACGCCGCGGCAGGGCTTCGATGTAGCGTGGCTTCTGAGCGGAATCGCCCAGTACTTCGCGCAGGCGCGCAATGGCATTGTGCAGGCTGTGATCGAAATCGACGAAAGTGTCGGTCGGCCAGATCTGCGCGCGTAACTCGTCGCAAGGTCGCCGGAGCGCCGCAGCAGTGCCGCCAATACCTGCAGAGGTTGTCCCTGAAGACGCAGCCTAACGCCGCGCTTGCGGAAGCTCTCCTGCACGCGTATCGAGTTCAAACCCGTCAAAACGGAGCAAGCATGCGGATCTGAGTGTGAGCGGACACTGCAATCGCCACGAACTTGCAAGAATGCTATCACACTCCCGACCCCGGAGATGCTCCGCTGGACACGGCTAATGTCTAATTTTTGCCATCATTTGGCGATGGAGGAAAGATTGGGGCGCGATGGAGGCTTGGAAGATTGACGCCTCCGCACTCTGCGACCGACAGTGGTTCCAACAAGACAGCGTACGAAACGGAAATCGCGGCGACCCTGTAGTTGGCGACGCAGCCGGATTCCTCGGACGCAATTCGTGATCAGCAAAGAAGGAGAGCAATATGAGAATCTCTGCATTGAAGTTCGGCCTGCTGGCTGGATGCTTGATGTGTGTAGTGGGGACGGCAGCACTGGCGCAGGAGCGGGAGCAAGCTCCGGTTCTACCAGCCCAGGTCGTTGCGCTCGATGAATGCGACCCATCCACTTTTAACGCGGCAATTGGCCCGGATTTCTGCAAGAACGTCGCTCTGGGAGCTGCCACCACGTTCGACGATCTGTTTGCCAAGGCCAAGGCCGGAACACCCGATCCTGGCTGGGATTTTGAGCCGGACGTTCTGCACATCCGCAAGGGCACACCGCTTGTCGTGACCGATCAGGGCGGCGAGCCTCACACGTTTACCGAAGTGAAAAAATTCGGCGGAGGCTTCATCGCCGATCTGAATGCCGGCGAGGAAACGGTGCCGGAGTGTGCCGGCGGCTTCAAAAATATCGACGTCGCCAGAACCCGCATCTTGCAAGGCAGCCAGTTGCAAGTGAATGGCTTGTCCAAGGGGGAGCACAAGTTCGAATGCTGCATTCATCCCTGGATGCGCATGACGGTCGATGTGAAGTAGTTGCGACTCTCTCCTGGGCAGGTTGAAGAGTCGATCGGCCCCCACTCATTCCTCACTGTAGTGAAGTATGAGTGGGGATCTTCGGACTAGGTCTCGCGGATTCGGCGAAAAGCTTCTGGAAGAGCCTCGATTAGGTCGGTCGCGACCAGCGACTGCTCGCCCATCGTCTCGCACGCTACGTCGCCCGCCAAGCCGTGCAGATGAACCGCGGCCGCAACGGCTTCGGTCACTCGCTGGGGATTCTGCCCAATTATGCCCGCGACCATTCCGGTCAGAACGTCGCCCGTGCCGCCCGTCGCCATCCCTGGGTTGCCGGTGGTGTTCACCCAGACTTCGCCGTCGGGTTGAGCGATCAGCGTGCGATGGCCCTTCAAGACCACGATGACGCCGTGCTCGCGCGCAAATGAGCGGGCAATGCCGATGCGGTCCCGCTGAACTTCGGGAATCGACAATCCCGTCAAGCGCGCCATCTCGCCGGGGTGCGGCGTGATCACGAGTACGCGCCCCTTTGCGTTCAATTTCTCGGCTATACCGTCAAAAGCGTTTAGTCCATCAGCATCCAGGACGATTGGCATGGCGTACTTCTCGACGACCGTACGTACAAATTCAGCAGTCTCTTCGTGCCGCGAAATTCCCGGTCCCACAGCCAGCACGGTCTTGCCTTTTAAAAGATTGTCGATGTGTGCGTACTCGAGCGCGCGCAGGGAAATCGTTCCGGCTTCCGTCTCTTCGCAGGGCTCGGTCATGAGTTCGGGATGGAAGCCGGCCACCGTGGCCAACACGGACTTCGGCGTTGCAACAGTCGAAAGTCCCGTGCCGGTGCGCAGCGCCGACATGCCTGCCATGGCGGCCGCGCCTGCTTTGCCGAGAGATCCTCCTATCACCAAGACGTGGCCGAAGCTGCCTTTGTTGGCGTCGCGCGCACGCGGCCCGATTAACCTGGCAACTTCCTGCGCGGTGATGAGATTCAGTTGAAGGGCGGACATGATCGCCGCGCCCGGAGATCCAATGGGCACAGCCACGGTTGGCCCGTCCGTCAGATCGCCGAATACGTGGGCAGGACGGGGCGCTGTAAACGTGACGACCGCGTCGGCGCGTGCGACTGCGCTGACTTGGGGATCCATCGTGTCAGCATCGGCGCCGGAGGGAATGTCCACCGCGACGATGGGAATGTCCGTCGCGTTCATCGCGGCAATCGCTTCCGCGTATAGTCCACTCACGGGCGGCCGGAAGCCGGTGCCGAGAATCGCGTCCAGAAGGAGATCTGCGTCGCTCACCTTCATGCGCGCTTTCGCGAACTCATCGCTGGTCGAGGCTACCTCAGGGCCAAAGCCCAAGCGCTTGAGCATCTCGGCCGCATCGCCGCGCAGATCGCTGGGATTCGCCAAAAGGACCACACTCACTTCCCTGCCCGCTTCGCGCAGCTTGCGAGCCGCGACGAAGCCGTCACCTCCGTTGTTGCCTTTCCCGCAGACGGCGCTTATGCGCGTCGCATCCGCGTAATTCTGCAGCACGAAATCCGCAACTGCCGATCCGGCATTTTCCATCAGCGTGAGCGAAGGCACACCGAACCTTTCGCTGGTCACGCGATCGATTTCGCGCATCTCGGCAGCGCTAACAATTTTCATGACTGGGAAGCCGTCATCTGCTCGACCTGGCGGAGCTGTGCAGGTTCACCCATCGCGATCAGGAAGTCTCCGGCCTCGATGAGATCATCGGGCGCGGGGTTGAAGCGCATCCCCTGTCCACGCTTGATGGCCAGCACAATGACTCCGCGTTCCTGACGAAGGCGGGAAGTTTCTATTGTTTTGCCGGCAAAGTTCGAGTGCGTGCCCACGGAAATTTCACCGATTTCGAGATCAATCCCCAGATGGGTAGTGGCCGTGTCGAGAAAACTCACTACGTGCGGGCTCAAAAATGTCTGCGCGATACGCTGTCCTGCAAAAGAATAAGGCGAGACAATCGAGTCTGCGCCCGCCGTGAGGAGATGTTTTTCCGCGTCCTCTTCACTGGCGCGGGCAATAATCTTCAGTCTCGGATTCAGCGCGCGCGCTGTGAGAATGATGTAGAGGTTGGTCGCATCAGTGGTAGTCGCGGCCACGAGACCACGCGCCTGCTCGATGTGGGCTTCACGCAGTGTCGGATCCTTGGTGGCATCGCCGATCAGCACGAGCCAATTTTCGCTGTTATACCGCGCCGCCTTCGCTTCGTTATTCTCAATAATCACGAAGGGCACCGGCCGTCGAGCCAGTTCGCGAGCCGCGCTTCGTCCCACACGCCCGGCGCCACAGATGATGTAGTGGTCCTTGAGCCGGCCGATTTCGCGTTCCATTTTTCGCCTGCCAAAAAAGCTTCGCAGCTCGAATTCTAGCAAAGCCTGCGTAAGCGCCCCGATCGCCAGAAACACCAGCGAGACTCCCGCAACGATCACGCAGACGTTGAACACGCGCCCCGCATGCGACAGAGGATGCGTTTCCTGGTAGCCGATGGTGGTGAGCGTCGTGACCACCATGTAGAAACCGTCGAACCACGACCAGCCTTCTATGAAATGGAAGCCCGCGGTACCCGCAAGCATCACGAATCCCAGCGCGAGGGCAATCAGGCGAAGATTGTGGAGAGCTTTCATGAAGACAGTCGCTCGTTGCGAGCCAGCTGATGGCTGGCAGCTGGTGGCTGATGCAAAACCGGGCCGCGACTAGCTATCAGCTATCCGCTATCAGCGCGCTGACGACTATAGAACACAAAGGCCCTCCGCGCAGTGCGGAAGGCCTTCGGTAAAAGGGAAGTCAAGCTTCGACTAATCCGCCATTGTTGGGGTCCGGTCCGGTGTGGGCGAGGGCAGATTGTACTCCCCGCGCTGCACCCGGCTGTGTTTCTTGCCATAGAAGAAGTAGATACACAGCCCAATCGCCAGCCAGATTACGAGTCGCGCCCAGGTCTCCTTACCCAGACTGACCATCATGAGGAGCGACACGACGATACCCATGATCGGAGTGAACGGAATCCACGGCGCCACGAAAGCGCGCGGTACGTCGGTTCCCCGCTTGCGCAGAATCCACACGCCCGCGCACACAATGACAAACGCCAGCAGCGTGCCGATCGAAACCAGTTCACCCAACACGTTGATCGGCGTGAGCGCCGCCACCGTCGCCACGCAGAAGCCTACCAAGATGGTCGAGATGTACGGAGTGCGGAACCGCGGGTGGATCTTGCATGCCCAGGGAGGCAGCAGACCGTCTCTCGACATCGAGAAGAACACCCGCGACTGCCCCAGCAGCATGACTACCATAGTCGAACTCAGGCCGCAGATTGCTCCCAGCTTCACCAGAATGCTGCCCCAACTTACGCCCGTGATGTCGATGCCGATGGCAATGGGATCCGGCACGTCGAGCGCGGTATATTTCACCAGACCCGTCAACACCACTGCTACCAGGATGTAGAGAATCGTACAGATGACCAGGGATCCGAGAATGCCGATGGGCATATCGCGCTTGGGATTCTTCGCCTCCTGGGCTGCGGTCGAGACGGCGTCGAAGCCAATGTAGGCGAAGAAAATCACCCCTGCGGCAGTTGCGATGCCCGACCAACCGAAATCTCCGTAATGACCGGTGTTTGCGGGAAGAAAAGGTGTCCAGTTCGCAGCCGCCTCGGCGCGATGGCCCAGGATGTAGTAGCCGCCTAGAATCAGGAAGACAATGAGCACGCAAACTTTGACCACAACGATCAGCGAGTTCAAATTCGCCGATTCCTTGATGCCAATGACCAAAACTACGGTCACCATCATGATGCCGAGGAAGCCAAACAAATTAAAAATGGAAGCCTGATGCGGCAGAGTGGAGGGGTCGATCTGTTTCAGAGCCAGCACTTTCTGGAACTGCGCGGTCAGGCGCTCCCAGTGTCCGTTGTACATGACGAACGTTGTTCCCGGCGAGCCGGCCAGCTTGGGCGAAAGCCGGATGCCGAACTCTCCGAGAAAGCTGAGCACGTAGCCGCTCCAACCGCTGGCGACGGTTGCCGCGCCCAACGCATACTCCAGGATCAGGTCCCAGCCGATGATCCAGGCGATCAACTCGCCCAGGGTGGCGTAACCGTAGGTGTAGGCTGAACCAGCAATCGGGATCATCGATGCGAACTCGGCATAACACAACCCGGCGAAGACGCACGCAACGGCTGCCAAGCTAAAGGAGAGAATGATGGCGGGACCAGCATGATTGGCAGTCGCCGTTCCGGTGAGCACGAATATGCCCGTGCCGATGATTGCGCCGATGCCCAGCGAAATCAGGTTGCCGGGACCGAGTGCGCGCTTCAGGCTATGCTCGCCCGTTTCCGAGGCTTCCGCCATGATCACAGGCAGTGGTTTTTTGGCCATCACATTAGCCATTCGGTTCTCCTAGTAAGCTCGTATTTGGCTTGCGCCGCAGTTCAAACCGCACTCGCAGATGTCTTTTGATTCCGATTCCACAGGTAGTACACGGGGATGCCCAGCAGCACAATAATGAGACCGGGCCACGTGTATTGCGGCTTGTAGCGCAATAGTACGACATCAATAAACAATGCCATCAAAATATAAATTGCTGGAAGGATTGGGTAACCAATTGCCCGGTAGGGCCTGACGGCGCCTGAGTGCGTCCGTCGGAGAACAAACAGGGCGCCGATTGTGAGAATGTAAAACACCAGAACGGCGAACACGATGTAGTCCAGCAACTGGCCGTAGCTGCCCGAGATGCACAGGATGCAGGTCCACACCATCTGCACCATCAGCGAGACTGCAGGGGTTTTATACGTGGGGTGCAGTTTGGCCACACGGCGGAAAAACAGTCCGTCTTTAGCCATCGCGTAGTAGACGCGCGCGCCCGAAAGAATCAACCCGTTGTTGCATCCGAAACTTGAAATCATGATGGCGATCGCCATCAGCGCACCGCCGGCCGTTCCGAAAATCTGTGTCATCACCGCGGTACCTACGCGGTCTTCGGAGGCGTACTTGATTCCTCGTTCGAGGATGGTCGCGCCCGTGGCAGTGCCATCGAGCGGAAGCACATTCAGGAAAATCACGTTACAAAGCAGATACAAAAGAATTACAACGCCAGTGCCCATCGCGAGCGACAAGGGCAGGTTGCGTTGTGGATTCTTCACTTCCCCGGCAGTGAACGTTACATTGTTCCAGGCATCGGCAGAAAATAGCGAACCAGTTTGGGCGACCGCCAGGATCGTGAGCGTTCCCACCAGCACCATTGGCCCACCGGCCCCGACCTGCACGGCGTGTTGCGCGCCCAGTCCAGCGTTCTGCCAGAAGTGCCCATTGAAATTGGCTGCCAGTGCCTGAGCATTGCGCCCAATGAACAATCCGAACAACACCAGTGCAGCCAGCGCCGAAACCTTGGCGGCAGTAAAGATGTTTTGGATGATCGCGCCAGTCTTTACCCCGAAAATGTTGATGATCGACAACGAAATCACTACAAGAATCGCAACCAGATTCTGCGTGCTGAGGCCGACATCCATGTTGCCAAGCACCATAGGTCCAACCGGAATCGGCGGAACCTTCCAGAGATGGAGGATCCAATGAGTAGAAGAGACGGATGGAAAGAAAATACCTAGAAACTTGCCGAACGCCACACCCACGGCGGCGATGGTTCCCGTCTGTATAACAAGAAAGAGCGTCCAGCCGTAGAGGAATCCCCAGAGCGGTCCGAGCGCCTCGCGCAAGTAGACGTACTGCCCGCCGGCTCGCGGCATCATGGCTGCGAGTTCGCCATAACTCAGAGCCCCGACGATCGTCATAAAGCCCGTCACCAGCCACGCGGCGAGCAGCAGGGCGGGCGAGTTCACCTCGCGCGAGATCTCTGCCGAAACAATAAAGATGCCCGAGCCGATCATCGAGCCCATCACCAGCATGGTGGCGCTGGTCAGCCCGAGGGCTTTGATGAGTTCTTTATCTTGATGCGAGTGAATGTCCCAATCGCTGGCGTGCGCCGGGGTCGATGAACTGGTCTGGGTGCTCACGTCCCTCCCTGGTGATGGAACCACGGGCTCCTCGCCCGTCGAAGGTGCTCAAGAGTGGTAGAAGACAGCGGCCACTTTACCCCAGAATGCGGAAAAATTCCTCTGCTGATTTGCGAGGATCCCGTACCAAGTCTGATATCACCGCCACGCTGTCTGCACCCGCGTGAATGACCTCTAAGGCATTTGCCCGGGTGATCCCCCCGATTGCTACCAGCGGCTTGCGAGTCAACTGGCGCGCGCGGCGCACTCCTTCTACCCCAACCACGGGATCGGGACGATCCTTGCTGCTCGTAACAAACACGGGACCGATGGCAATGTAGTCCGCTCTAGACGCTTCTGCCTCTCTTAGTTGTTCTGGGTTGTGGGTGGAGACGCCCAGGCACAGCTCGGGCCCAATCACACGCCGCGCTCTGTCTGGGGAGAGGTCCTCTTGGCCAACGTGGAGTCCATCGCACGAGGCCGCCAGGCAAAGATCGGCGCGGTCATTCAGGATGAGCCGGACAGAATTCCCGAGGCGCCGCTTTAATTCGCGCGCATCCTCAAGGATATGTCGGGCCGATCCGGTCTTATTCCGATATTGGACGAGGGTGACACCGCCTGCAACCAGTTCTTCGGCGGCCGCAAACAGAGCATCGCGATCCGAAAACTGGGAAGACTCCAGAATCGGATAAAGTCGCGGAAGGTGAAGAATCTTGCTCAAGGATAAGCGGCCGGGAATGGTTGTCAGGCCGCAGGCTCAGCTTTCTTCTTTTCGAGGAAGCGCTCAATGAAGCCAGTGTCAAAGTTCCCGGCGAGAAAATCCGGATCCGACAAAATGCGACGGTGCAGTGGGATCGTCGTAAAGATACCTTCTACAATAAACATCCCGAGAGCCCGGCTCATGCGCTGGCAAGCTTCGTTGCGATCTTTACCGCGCACTACCAGCTTGGCGATCAACGAATCGTAGTACGGCGGGATGACGCCTTCGGCATAGGCGGCAGTATCGATGCGCACGCCTGTCCCGCCCGGCGGATGGAATGCGGTAATTTTCCCCGCGGAGGGCGTGAACTTCTCCGGATGCTCCGCATTGATGCGGCACTCGATCGCGTGCCCACGATGAACAACGGGGCCTTGCAGCACATCTTTCAGTTTCGCGCCGCCCGCAATCATGATCTGGCTCTTGACCAGATCCACGTCTGTAACCATTTCCGTGACCGGATGCTCGACCTGGACGCGCGTATTCATCTCGATGAAATACAGGCGCTTATCCTGGTCCATCAGAAATTCAATGGTGCCGGCATTCTGATATCCCACCGAGCTCAGAGTCTTGCTCAGAACTTCTCCGATTTGCGCACGCAGCTCAGGTGTCACTTGCAACGAGGGCGACTCTTCCAGAAGCTTCTGATGCCGGCGCTGAATCGAGCATTCGCGCTCACCCAAACTGATTACGTTCCCATGCTCGTCCCCAAGAATCTGGAACTCAATGTGGCGGGGGTGCTCTACATACTTTTCCATGTACAGGTCGCCATTGCCGAAAGCCGCCGCGGCTTCCTGCTGTGCCTGCCGGTAAAGCGCTGCCAATTCCTTTTCGCTGCGCACGATGCGCATGCCGCGGCCGCCGCCTCCCGCGGACGCTTTGATGATCACCGGGTATCCGACTTGTCGCCCCCACTCCGCTGCTTCTTCTTCCGAAGCAATCACTCCATCCGAGCCGGGCAGAATCGGCACGCCGTGGCGCTTCATAGCCGCGCGCGCTTTTTCCTTCTCGCCCATCAATCGGATCAGATCTGGGGAAGGACCAATGAATTTCAGCCCGCTGGTCTCACAGACTTCGGCGAAGTTCGCATTTTCGGAGAGCAGCCCGTAGCCGGGATGGATTGCATCCGCATTCGCAATTTCCGCCGCGCTAATGACGCCAGGAATGTTCAGGTAGCTTTGCGCGAGTTGCGGGGGCCCGATGCAGATGGCTTCATCGGCGAAGCGCACGTGGAGGGAATTCCGGTCGGCTTCGCTGTAAATCGCGACCGTACGGATGCCCAGCTCTTTGCAGGCACAGATGATGCGCAGGGCGATTTCCCCGCGATTCGCAATCAAGATCTTCTTGAACATGCTTCAAACTTTGTCGCGCCGCGGACATTCCTGTCCGCATGTATTGCTTCGGGTGACCTCAGTGACGCATTCCGGAGTGTTCGCACCACACTGACAAGAAGAGAGCTCTGTGCCGTGAGGAGGAATTTTCACGCTCTCACTTGCGCGGCCGGACAGCAAACAACTCCTGCCCATACTCAATAGGCTGTCCGTTCGCGACGAGCCGTTTCACGAGTTCGCCGGCGACGTCCGACTCGATCTCATTCATCAGCTTCATCGCTTCCACGATGCAGAGCACTTGTCCTGTGGCAATCGTGTCCCCTGGTTTCACGAATGGCGGCGAACCCGGTGAGGGAGATTCGTAGAATGTCCCCACAATCGGCGATCGCACCATGTGCAACTCTTCCTGTGGCTCCTGCACAGGCTCTGCGGGCGGAGCGGGACTCGCGGCAGGAACTACGGGTATGGCCCCAACGGGAGCCGCAGGTCCGGCTGCACCGGGCACCGCAAAGTAGCGGGTATCCGCAAGCGGCGCCGACCCAGGTTCGGCGGCGCGCTTGATGCGTACCTTTACATCGCCGCGTTCGAGTTCGAACTCGGCGATGTCTTTCTCAATTAAGAATTCTATGAGTTCTTTAAGCTCTTTTTGATTCATCGTCTGCGGTGGGACTGCTCTCTACCCGCCAGAATGACCGGAAGCGGGGAAGACTTCCGAAAAACATGCTGCGCTGGGACTCACTCATCCAACTTCTATGAAATCTTTTTGCGCCGGGCTCAACACCTCGCAGCCCTGCTCGGTCACGACCACCATGTCTTCGATGCGCACGCCCCACTGCCCGGAAAGATAAACTCCCGGCTCGATCGTAATTACCATTCCCGGTCGCAAAACGTCCTGCTGGCCTTTTGCCACGCGGGGGGCCTCGTGAATTTCGAGCCCCACTCCGTGCCCGGTTGAATGCGTAAAGTACTTCCTTAAGCCTTTCTTTTGCAGAGTTTTACGGGCGGCACGATCTACCTGCTCGACCTTGATCCCTGGCCGAACGACAGCAATCGCTTCCTGCTGCGCTCCGAGCACCGCGTCATAAATCCGGCGGGCTTCCGCAGTCGCAGCGCCCACGTATACAGTGCGGGTGCGGTCCGAACAATAACCGTGGAGTATAACACCGAAGTCGCAGACTACGAATCCCCCCGCTTGGATGGCAGCGGCCGAGGCTCGACCGTGCGGGAGTGCGGCTCTCGGCCCAGAAGCAATAATGGTCTCGAACGACATGCCTTCGGCGTTGCTCTTGCGGGCCGCGTATTCCATTTCGGCCGCAACCTCCACCTCGGACACTCCAGGTCGGATCGTTGTCAGCGCCCGATCGAAGAGTCCGGCGCCGAGTTCCACTGCCGATCGGATCGCCGCGATCTCATCGGCATCCTTCACCATGCGCGCTTGCTCGACGAATGAGGGGACTTCGCGCAGTCGGACGTTTTTGGAAAGCGCGGCAGCGAGGTTTTTTCGCGAAAGCACCGTGACGTACTGAGCTTCAATCCCCAATACGCTAGCTTTCGAAGTTCGGTTGCGGCGAGGTCGAATGCTTATCCACTCGGCCGCTGCGATCGCGGGTGCCTTCTTTGTAATTACCATCTTGCGTGCGCTGACTTGCGCCTTAGCTTGCTGGGTGTAGCGGCTGTCTGTAAAGAAGACGCTGCCGTCAGCACCCACCAGCAGCGCTCCCGAACTGCCGGTAAAGCCACAAAGGTAATGAATGTTCGGAAGATGTGACACGAGAAGCGCGTCGTAACGCGCCTGCGACAATGCCTCCCGCAGACGCGCCTGTCGGCCAAAGTAGTCCATTGCGAGCGAGTGTATCAGGAGGCGCCAGCGTCGGACCCGGATCGGAATCCTTCAAAAACAAAACCGCCGGCTCGGGATTTCCAGAGCCGGCGGCAACTTTCTACTTCAACAAACCGCGTCTATGTCTGAATGATGCGCGGGGTAATGAAGAAAATCAGTTCCTGGTTTGAGGTGGTCACGCTGCGGCGCTTGAACAGGTTGCCGAGGGCCGGAATGTCACCCAGCAGCGGAACCTGCGTGATGTTCAGCGAGTTGTTGGTCTGGATAACACCACCGATCACCACCGTGCCACCATCGGTCACGAGGACCTGCGTGGTCGCCTGCTGCGTGATCAACGTGGGGTTGCCCTGCACGGTGCGGCCGAAGTCCGGCGTCGTGTTTTCGACGTCGACATTCAGGAAGATCGTGCCTTCCGACGTGATCTGCGGAACGACTGTAAGCCGCAGGAACGCGTCGACGTAGGTCACGGTTGGCGGACCGCCCAACTGCGCCTGCGTCACGATCGGCACGCGCACGCCCTGGCGAACCAGCGCCTGGATGTTGTTCTGCGTAACGACCCGGGGACGGGACAGAATCTTCAGCAAGCCACGCGACTCGGCTAGCGTCAGAATCGTGTCGATACGCACGTTATTGCTGGCGTTGATAAAGCTCAGGCCGCTGGTCGGGCTGGTAACCGGCAGGTTCGAGAACAGAGGAATAATCTGTCCGGTCGAAGATCCGCCAGCCGTGATGTAGGTCGGGTTCAGGCCGTTGGTGAACAGCGGAGAGTTCGCCGCCGCGCCACCCACTGCCGTGTGTCCGTTGCCCCATCCAAAGCCGAACTGCGTACCGATATCACGCGCGAAGCTGCGGGTAGCAGCCACGACACGCGCTTCGATTTCAACTTCCTGCGTCTTGCGATCCAGCTGCGTGAGCAACCGGTCGAGGGCCGGAATCACGTTCGGAATATCCGAAATGATCACAGCGTTGGTGCGATCGTCAGAAATTACGTCGCCGCGCTGCGAGAGGAACTTCTTGATGGTCGGAACCACGTCCTTCGAGTGCGCGTAGCTGAGGAAGCGGGTGACGGTGACTTTCTCGACTGCCAGCGCTTCCGATTCTTGCTGGGCGCGCCGCGCGTCTGCTTCCTTCTTCAGCGTGTCAACCGTGGCGATGCGCAGAACGTTGCCTTCCAGCTCGCGCGCCAGGTCATTGTTCTTGAGAACGATGTCGAGCGCCTGATCCCACGGCACGTCATCCAGAACGATGGTCAGGGTTCCGTGGACGTTGGGATCGAGCACGACGTTCAGTCCGCTGATTTCGTGAATCAGGCGGAAGAAGTCTTTGAGATCGACATCTTTCAGATTGACCGAGATCGGCTCGCCCGTGTACTTCGGACCGCTGGTCGCGGGGGTTTGCGACATCTGGGTCTTCTGTTCGGCTGCGAGATTGACCGCGGGCTGAATGGCCGTCGAGGCCGCCTGCGCTGCTTGCGGCTGCATCGCTGACGAGCTGGCATTCACCGGGAGGAGTGCAGATGCCGGCTTGTCATTGAACTTGGCCGCGGCCTCGAGCGCGCGCTCCGCAGGCTCAACCGGAGCAACTTTTGCTTCGGTTGGCTCGGCGGTCTTGGTCTCATCCTTCGGCTTGTACGAAGGCTCGACGAAGACATAATCGGTGGCCGACTTTGCAGCCGTCGGCGCCGCTGCCGGCTTTACGACGGACTGGCTGACGGTGACGTCCTTTTTCTCGGGCGTCGAGGTATTTTCCGGCAGTGCGGGCGTCGTCACCATCGAAACCGTGGTGAGCTTGGGAGCCGCGGGCGTGGCTGACTTGGCCACGACCAGCGCGCTCTTCGCCGCCTTGGCCGCCTTTACAGGCGCCACGCCGGGGTACAACCTCACGGCAAACTGGTTGTCGCTGCCGGGAACGAGCTCGAACTTGCAGGCCTGGTCGAGATCGACCACGACCCGCGTGCTTGGCGGCGTTTGGTCGTTCATGCCAACGCGCACGCCCTTCACGCCGTCGCTGTCGACCGCGATCTGGTGCTGACCGGTCACGGCGACCGTGTTCGGCAGATCGATCACGACCCGGGCCGGCGAGCTCAGCGTGCTCAGCTTGGGAGTCACCGACCCACGAGCCGAGAATTCCACGCTGATCGTGCCATCACCATGCACCACGTTCACATGCTGTAACGCAGCATGCTCTGTGGCGGCGGTGCCCGAGTTCTGTGTCTGTGCCGCTGCGGTCATCATCACCAGGACGACCAGCGGTAGAACCACACCCAGCAGTTGCTTTCGCATTTCGCTTCTCCCCCACACGCGCCGGCCACTCGGCACAGCTCGTGTCTTCGTCAAGCTCGCTTCCAATTTAGGACTCGCCAATCTATACAGCCGGCGTCAGAATCCGTTTCACTACATCTTTCGTGAACGGTTTTCCCAGCCGGTCTTGAAGTGTTTGCTTGAACACGATCGAATCGACCGTGATCTTTACGACGTACCCGTTAAACACGGGATCGTTCTCCCGCAGAAAATAAGCTTTGTTCAAACCGTTGGTCACGACCGCGATCATGCCGTTGTCGGATTTCACGACTCCGTGCAGCGCGATCTGCTCGATGTCCAGGCACTTCTTGCCCGTGCTGCAGCCCGAACCCATGGAGCGGTTCACCACCGGGCTGAGGAACGGATCCCGCTTGCCGGTCATCGAATACTTCTTGTCTTCCGGCTTGTCGTTCTTGGCTACTTCCTTTTCGCTGCTCGCCGTGTTGGTGTCTTTCGACGGGCTCGCCGGAGTCGCCGCAATCTTGGTCACAGGCTTACTGGAAGTCTTGGCCGGCGCCGCCGCCGCTTGCGTCTTTGCCGGTGCGGACGTGGTCTTGGTCGCCGATGTCGCTGTCTTGGCCGAGGTAACCTTCACGTCCGGCTTCGCAACCGATGTCTTTGCAGGCACCACCGCGGGCTTCGCGGGTGTGGTGGTCGTTTTTGCCGGGATTACTGCCGGCTTCGCCGCTGGCGTCGCCTTCGCCGGAACTACTGCTGGCTTGGCAGTCGTGGTCGCGGTTGCCGGAACGATCGCGGGCTTGGCGGGCGCGGGCTTCGAGCTTGTGCTCGCAGTCTTCGCCGGAGTCGCCGCCGATTTCGTCGGCATGGCTACCGGGCTGATCGAAATCACCGCCGGTTTCGGTCCCGTTTGCACGGTCGCCGCGGAAGGCTTCGCTTTTGCCGCCGGCGTAGTCGCCATCGGCTGCGTCGTCTTCGTATTCGAATTGTTGGCGGAACTTTGCGCCCAGCAGGCGCCCGCCGAAAGTGCCAACACAACGATGCCAGTGGTCAGCTTCATAAGCTCTCCTACTTCTTCACCGCAGGTTGGCCGGGTTTGCCGGCGCCCGCCGGATCCAGGTCATGGCTGAAGAACGTCGTCGCTTTCACGGTCGCCACGATGCTCTCGTTCGGTGCGTACTGATATGTTTTCTTCGCCTTCGCGTCCGAGGGCTTGCGGGTGGTCGACACCAGCAGATTCGAGACGTTCACGATGCGTTCCAGCTTGCCCACGCGATCGAAGAAACCCAGCATCGAATAGTAGGGGCCATCGAGTTCCATTTCGAATGGAACCTCAGTAAAGAAATCCTTCTGCGCCACCGGCTGCGCCGTGTAGCGCCGGATCTCGATGCCCGCCTTGGCAGCTTCCGCGTCCAGCATGCGCATAAAGCCGTCGACTTCCTTCTCATCCGGCACAATGCGCCGCTCGATGTCCAGCTGTTGCTTCAGGCTGGCCAGCTGCCGCTCCATCTCCGCCAGTTTCGGCCGGTACGCCTCTAACTCGGCGTTTTCCTTCCGCTTGGACTCGAGCTGAACTTGCGCAGCCGTGTTCTGGTCGCGTTCGCTCTTGAACACGGTGAAGTACAGACCCGCCGTGACCAGGGCAGCCCCCCCCAGTACCACCGCCCACTGCTTGATGCCCGACATTTCCCCGAAATTCGCCATAGTTCCTGCCTTTAGGACTTCGTCTTCTCGCAGCTCAGCGTGAATTGAAACGCCTGCATGTCTTTGATCGTCTCGTCCTGAACGCTTTCCTTGATTTCCACGTTGCGGAAATATCCCGTCTTCTGCAGGTTCGAAATCAGGTTTGCTACCGCATCGGTGCTAAGCGCCATGCCTTCGATATCGACGCTTGCGCCCTGATCCTTCATGTTGTTCAGCCAGACGGCTTCCGTGTTGTTGACGGTCTCGCCTACCATCGCCATCAGGTTCACCGGGCCGCCCTGGTTATTGGCGTTGCGCAACTGGTCGATCACGTCGACCCGCCGCTTGTAATTCTCGGCTTCGCGCTGCCGCGCCATGTAGCGCTGCTTCACATCGGCCAGTTCGCGATTTTTCTGCTCGGCCTGTGTCATCTTGACCGCGATGTCTTTCTTCTGCGCGTCCAGGTGATACCAGGTGTACAGATTGAACGCGGCCGCCAATCCAAAAGCGATCAGGACTTTCAGCCGCGGCGAGCCCACGTCGCCGACTTCCATGGTCGGCATCGACGGCATGGCCGAGCGCTTGTTCTTCGGTTTCGGTGCTTCCAGCAGATTGATTCGGATCATAGGTCGCTAAAACTCCTCAAAGCCAAGCCCACCGCAACCGCCAGCTGGCCCGCGTTCTGCTCGATCAGTTCCGCTCCCATTCCTTCGACCGGAGGCGCGATGCGCTGGAACGGATTGAACAGTTCCACCGGCATCGAAAACTCCTGGCGCAACCCTTCCACCAGCCCCGGCACTTTCGACGAGCCGCCCGCGAGATAAATCTTCTCGATGTGCTCGCCCGCCGCGCTGGCGCGGAAGAAGTCGAACGTCTTCTGAATTTCCAGCACGATGATTTCGGTCACCTGCTGCAGGATGGGCGTTTTGGCGTCTTCGCTCACCGTGCCCACCTTGTGCCCCAGCTTCAACGCTTCCGCGTCTTCGAAGCTCAGGTCCAGTTCCTTCTGCAACGAGTCGGTGTACTGGTGCCCGCCCACGCTGACGTCGCGCGGGAACAGGGGCGTCGTACCCTTCACGATGTTGATGTTCATGACGCTGGCGCCCAGGTTCAAAAGCGCCACCACCTGCCCGGAAGCGGGCTCGTAGTTGTACTCGTAGCAGTTCTGCAGGGCCAGAGCATCGATGTCCACAATAGCCGGGGTCCGGCCTGCCATCGAGAGTACGTTGGTGTAGTTCAAAATCTTGTCCTTCTTGACCGCAACCAGTAACACGTCCATCTGCGGGTTGCCGGCATCCTCGGACAGGATCTGGTAATCGAGATTCACGTCCCCCAGATCGAAGGGGATATGCTGAGCAGCTTCCTTCTGAATGGTTTCGGCAAGTTCCTGGTCGCTCATCGAAGGCAGCGAGATTTTCTTGACGATCACCGAGTGACCGCTCACCGCCGTGGCCACGTTCTTGGCCTTGATCTGGTGGTCAGTGAACAGCTTCGAGATCGCGCTCGACACCGTGCCCGAGTCCACGATCATGGAATCGACCACGATATCTGGAGCCAACGGCTCGAGCCCGAGGTGTGCCACCTCGATGTCGCGGCCCTTCCGCCTCAGTTCAACCGCCTTGATGCTGGAGGAGCCCACATCGAGACCAACAATCGTCTTCGACCCGAATCCAAACATGTGCCCGCCTTTTTGGTAATGCCTTTGTGTAACGCCGGCCTCTCGCCGGCCGTCCCGAGAGCCTCTCGCCCTCAGGCCGTTTGTCTCCTACAACGATCCAGCAGCCTTCACCGCCGCCTTCGGTTTCCGTTTTGTGCGTACTTCCATCTGGTTCGACTTCTCTTCCATCCACTGGTCCAGCTTCGACTTCTTGAAGCGCCAGCGGTTCCCCAACTTGAAGGCCGGAATCTTCTGCTCATTGACATACTTGTAGAGCGTGTCCGGACTCACACCCAGGTACTGCGAAGCCTGGCGGATGTTCATCACTTCTCGCGAGTCGGCCATAGAGTTCACGTCCCTTCCACAGAATCAAGCCTGGCCTGCCGGCGTCTCCGGCCGCTAAGGCAAACCTGGGGAGGAAATCCCTCGTTCCATTTCGTGTTCGAGAGGATTTCGGTGTGCAGAGCATATCTCAACCCCGGAAAACACGAGTTCAAGCCAAATCTCCGCGTTTTACTGGGTTTTATACCTGTTTCCCGGAAAATTACTTTCGTGTAGTTGCAGATTACTGCTACTGGTAGTGATTAACTACTTAGTGACCACGATTAGGAGGGGTGGTTATACACAGGATGCACTCGGGTCGTGTTTAACATAACCAAAGTACTAGCGACGGTACGAAGGTAGTAAGACGCGCGATAAGTTCAACAAATTATTGCACTAATCTGCCGCTCGAAGCGACCATGCCGGACCGCGCCTTAGCCCCTACTTGCGATTCTCCGCAGTTCCGGAATTGGCCAAAATTCACCGTTTCCTTCCCTGTTTTCTAAGGTGCGTCGAACCACAATCGGTCACCCCAGCAAAAAACCATATAGATCTTGCCCCGAATGTGCGCCTCATCACTTCGCCGATGATGGAGCTTTGTTAGCGTCAGGAGTTAATTCGACTTTTCCCGTGAGGTGTCGGCTTGAAACTTCTCGTGATTGGTTCCGGCATGATGGGCTCGGCGGCGGCTTTCGATATGTGCCGCCAAGCGGACGTTAACTCCGTTACACTCGCCGACGCTGACCTCGGGCGCGCTCGTGAGGTGGCCGCTCGCATCAACCGCATACACGGATGCAAGAAAGTGAAAGCCGTCGCGCTCGACGCTTCCAGCGAACGGGCGGCGGCGCGTCTCATGAAAGGGCATGCTGCCGCACTGTCGGCGGTTCCCTACTTTCTAAATCTGGGCTTGGCGAAAGCTGCAATCGAAGCGCGCTGCCACTTCGCAGATCTCGGCGGCAACAATACCGTCGTGCGCCAGGAACTCGCGCTTGCCTCGAAAGCCGAGAAGCGCGGCGTGGCTCTCGCCCCCGACTGCGGACTCTCTCCGGGTATGGCTTCCATCCTTGGAGGAGAGTTGGTCAACCGTCTCGACGGCCGCGCCGACGCTCTGAAACTCTACGTCGGCGGACTGCCCGCCAAACCAATGCCTCCATTCCACTACCAGCTGGTCTTCTCAGTGGAGGGTCTGATCAACGAATACGTCGAGCCGGCACGGATTCTACGTAACGGGAAAACAGTCACGGTCGAACCACTGACCGAGCCGGAAGAATTTCATATGGCCGGATTCGCTCCACTCGTCGCTTTCCACACTTCAGGGGGAACCTCCACCCTGCCGGAAACGTTCGAGGGCCGGGTCGGGGAGTGCTTCGAGAAGACGCTCCGCTACCCGGGACACTTCGACTTGCTGTGTGAGTTGAAGGAACTGGGATTATTTTCGAGCCAGAAGATGCAAGTGAACGGCAGCCAGATCGCGCCACGAGCACTGATGTCAAAAATCTTTGAAGGAAAGTTCGCGAGCAAGGGGCCCGATGTCTGCATCATGCGCCTTGAAGCCCACGAATCCGTTCGCACACCCGGTGTGCGCGGACTGCTGGGTGCGCGCCTGCATGGCCGGGTTGCTACGTTCACGCTGGTAGATCACTACGATCCCAAGACCGACATGAGCGCAATGATGCGGACGACGGCTTTTCCCGCATCTATCGTGGTCCAGATGCTGGCGTCGGGAGCGATCGCCAAGCGCGGCGCCGTCCTGCAGGAACGCGACGTTCCCGCGGATTTGTTCCTCGCCGAAATGGAGAAGCGCGGCATCCGCATTCAATACGCGATTCAATAGAGGACGTAGCAGGTAAGCGCAATTTGCAGATATACAAAACTGCACGCCGGGTCGCGGGGGACGCATTGGATTTGCGACGAGCGTGTTTGCTGTGACCCGCCCGTCACTTGTGACCCGTCATCTGTTTCCTGCCCTGAACCCGCATCGACTTGTACACTTCTCCAACACAGCTCCTGAAAGCTACCCTTCTGTAACATGGAGGATTCGTGCGCTACCTCGATCGAATGCAACCGCTGGCGCTGGTGGCTCTGCGCCTGACGTTGGGAATCGTATTTATCGCCCACAGCTCCCACAAGGTCTACGGACATCTGCACGACTACGCGACCTTCATCGGCAGTCTCGGTGTGCCCGTGTGGCTCGGTTATGTTTCCGCCTTTACCGAATTTCTGGGCGGCATTTTGCTGATTCTGGGATCGCTCACCCGGCTGGCAGCGTTCGCCCTACTCATCGACATGATTGTGGCGATTGCCAAGGTGCACTGGAAGCACGGCCTGATGGGCAACGGCGGCTACGAATTTCCTCTGGCGCTGGCAACGATTGCTTTCGCATTGATTTTCTTCGGTGCAGGTCCGATTTCGATCGACGCTATTCGCGGAGGCGGCAGAAGTTCCACCGCCAGCAAATCGAAATAATTCGGCCGACCTGCCCAACTTCTCAGCAGAAATATAGTGGAGAGACATAACAGCTAGACAAACAACGACTTCACGCTCCATTCTCTTCGTTTTCTGCTAACCCTCATTAGCACAGCGGGCTTCGGCGAAGATTAAGACCGACCGACCGTTTCGATTGTCTCGAAAGCCTCGTCCAGAGCCAGTTTCAGGCCTTCCTGTGAAAAGAAAAGTTTGGACGTTACCGGCTGCTTCACATAAAATCGCGCGCCATCGATGCCACCTCGCTACAAACCCGTTCCCGAAAATCGATTACAGCCATTCGCAAGGAGAAAGCAGCATGAGGTGTGAGAAGTCTCTCTTTTTCTCTGTGGTGTTCGTGTGCGTCGCTTTGCTCGCGACGTTCGCTCAAGGACAGTCGTCCGCTCCGAAAGCGCGACTCACCATCCGGCAAATGGTGAGAAGAGCGCCCCAGCAAGCGACCGCGGCTGAGCCCCCGGCCGCGGCATCAACGCCCGGCCTTCCAACCTGGCGCTTCAACGTCCATTCCGATCGCGACGGCAACAACTACACCGGCGTCATGGTCGGCAAGAATCCGTTCAATGAAGACTCCGGACGCACCAGTGTTGCCACTCAGATCGTTCCCATCATCTTTAAAACCCACACGGTGGGCACTAGCGTAGACGCGAACGCGATCATCGCGACCGCGCCCGGCGACAACACATTCAATCCCACCCAGCCTGATCCAGCATGCTTGGGATCACGCAACAACAACCCGTTGCGCTTGTTCCAGCAGTCTCCAATCTTCCAGTCCACCGACTTCAACTACGGCGGCACCGACATCGGCCGCACGCAAACCACCGATGCCTTCCAACGCGCGAACTTCTGGAAGGTGATCAACCGCGAGGATTATCACGTTACCCTCGGCCCGGTCTCGACTTTCAATGCAATCACGGTCGATGTTCCAGCGGCCAACGGCCTCGCGCTCGCAACCACTGCTCTCGGGCCCCCAGCTTTCTGCGCTCCCATGGCGATCGTGGACTCCAACCTGTTTGATCTCTTCATCAACACCAATATTCTTCCCGCGTTGGCCCCGCACGGTGTGAATCATGGCACCTTCCCGATTTTCCTGCTTTACAACGCAGTGTTGTCGGATGGCGATCCCACCAACCTGCTCAACTGCTGCATCCTCGGATACCACGGTACCGGGAACAACGACTCAACCGCCACCTACTCGCCGATGGACTTTGACTCCACGGGACTTTTTGGAGTTTCGGGTCTGGATATCGCCACCGCATCGCACGAAGTGGCCGAGTGGATGGACGATCCCTTTGGCAACAACCCGACTCCAGCATGGGGACACACCGGACAGGTTCCCGGATGCCAGGGCAATCTCGAGGTCGGAGATCCTCTCAGCGGCACCGAAGCGCCGCGCATCATCATGCCGAATGGATTTACCTACCACATTCAGGAACTGGCGTTCTTCTCGTGGTTCTACAGTGCACGCTCTACAGGATTGGGGGGGTGGTTCTCCGACAACGGCACGTTCCTCACAAACGCAGGTCCGCCCTGCCAGTGAAGTAGCCAGCAGCTAGATGGTTTTTTAAGGAGCAGCTCACCAGGCTGCTCCTGATTTTTTCTGCCGCACCCAGTGCTCAGGTTCCCGCCGTAGGTTCCCTCTTTGTTCGCGATCTCTCGAATCACGGCGACCAACAACAGCGACGTGTATGGCATCAGAGAGGATGCGATGGGCCTTCCACTTCGCTGTGTCATGCGGCATGCATTATGGCTTCTTTAAACAGTCCTACGGTCAATGCCGCAGATCGCAAATTCTTCGAAAATTGTTTGGGTGCGAACGTGTCGGAATCGGTGCTAAGCGCAGGCGAACAGGTTAAGTCCATCTGGGATTTGGGCGGTTTGACGTGGCGCGAACTTTTGGCGCGTGCCTGGGGCGGGGTAAACAAGAACGATCTGTTCAATCGCGGATACGAATTGGCTTACAACTTCCTGCTGGCAGTTTTCCCGATGCTGTTGTTTCTGGTCGCGCTGCTGGGAGCGTTTGCCTCTGCGGGAAAATTACGCGGCGATCTGTTCTTCTACCTGCAGCAACTACTTCCTCCCGCCGGTTACAGCGTTATTGTAAACACCCTGCGCGAAGTCATGAAGAATTCCGCCGGCGGCAAGTTAACGTTTGGTTTGTTATTCGCACTCTATGCCGGCTCGGGAGGCATGACGCAGCTCATGTCAACACTCAATGCGGCGTACGAGGTGCACGAAGGCCGATCCTGGATCGTCGTCCGCTTGATTTCCATCGGCCTCACTATCGCGATGTCGATCCTGATCATTATGGCTCTCCTGCTGGTTCTGGGTGGAGGGTCGGTTTTGCAATATCTGGGCGCTGCGCTCGGACTGAGCACATTGGTATTGATCGCGGCCAAAATCCTGCAATGGACTTTGGCACTGGCCTTTGTGGTGATCGCTTTCGCAGTCATCTACTACTTTGCCCCTGACGTGAAAGAGCGCCATTGGTACTGGATCACTCCCGGTTCAGTGATCGGCGTTATGCTGTGGGCTCTAGCATCCGCTAGTCTGCGCGCGTACCTTCACTTCTTCAACACCTACAACCGAACCTACGGATCACTCGGCGCGGTCATGATTCTCATGCTGTGGTTCTACGTGACCGGCCTCGCGTTCCTAATGGGCGGCCAACTGAATTCCACAATCGAACATGCTGCGGCCGAGCATGGACATCCGGAGGCAAAAGCGCCGGGACAGAAAGCGGCGTGACGACCTTTGAACGGATAGCGAGATTGCTCGCCCGGCGGACGCAGCTAGACGATCTACCCTACAGTCTTCCCCCTTCGACTTGTACCTGCTAGCCTTTGCAGGGCGGCATTTACGTCCAAACCCATTCCGCTTACGTTCATCCAACTAACAACTAAGCCGCGCGAAGCGGCTCCAAAGGGGACGTACCATGCGTAGGGCTCTGATCGGTGTCAGCATTTTTATCGTGGTGGTGATTGCAGGCCTCCTGATTTTCGCGGCAACTTTCGATGTAAACCGCTACCGGGGCACAATTCAGTCGCAACTCGAGCAGCACCTGGGGAGGCAGGTTGCCTTGGGAGACATGCATTTGAGCCTGTTTCCGCCGCGGTTTCGTGTGGCTAATCTCGCGGTCAACGACGATCCGCAGTTCAGCAAGGACGTCGCCTTCGTGAAGGCGCAAGCTCTCGAGGTCTCCGTCAAGCTAATGCCTTTGCTGCACAAAGATGTGCAGATCGAATCGATCAATCTGCAGCGACCGGTGGTGAACCTCATTAAGAATTCGGCGGGTACCTGGAACTTCTCGTCGCTGGGAGAGGCGCAGAAGGCAGAGGCGCCATCGGGCGGCGAACAGCAGTTTTCTCTCGGGGAATTGATGATCACCGACGGGCAAATTTCGGTGCTGGACCAGGCCAAGAGCAAGACGCCTTCGCTGTATGACCACATCGACGTCAGCCTAAAGAACTTCTCTCCGAAGTCTGCTTTCACCGTCGACGCCGCCGTGCGACTGGCCGGATCTTCGCAAGAAGCAAAGTTAAAAGGCGAGGGCGGCCCCATTGTGAACGGCAATCCGGCAGAAACCCCCTTCCATGGGACATTGAGCCTCAAGCAAATCGGTCTAAGTGACTTTGCGAAGTTCATGAATTCACCCGCGTTGGAAGGTACGGATGGGATCATCAGCGGAGAAACGAAGATCAGTAGCCAGGCAGGGAAGTTGAGCGCGCAAGGCCAAACACAGATTCAGAACGCCAAGGTGCGTGGGATGGAATTGGGATTTCCAATTACGGCGCAGTACGATCTCACAGATGATCTTGCGGTCGACATGCTCAACATTCAGAGCCTGCTTCTCAAGTTGGGCTCGACGCCACTCGAATTGAGTGGCACGGTGAATTCGAAAGGCACTCCGGCACTTCTGGACATCAAGGCCAAGGCGAACAACGTCTCCATTGCAGAGGCTGCGAAGCTGGCGGCTGCCTCGGGAACTGCCCTCTCGCAGGGCACGACGGCCACGGGCAATATAAACCTCAACATTCAGGCACGCGGGCCGGCCGACAAGCCCGCGCTGAACGGCACAATTACCGGCAACAATATTCAGCTCAGCGGAAAGAGTGTCGCGCAACCCATCCAGATCCCGTCGGTCAACATGAACCTCACACCATCCCAGGTGCAGTCGAACGCTTTCAACGTGGTTTCTGGCGGCACGACGCTGAACGCACAATTCACCGTGCGCAATTATCAATCCCCCTCTCCTACCGTGGACGCGACGGTACGCGCGCCGAACGCGCAACTGCCCGCCATTCTAGCGATGGCAAAGGCCTACGGTGTAACTTCCCTCGACAAGCTGAGCGGTGAAGGCACCATGAACCTGAACATGAAAGCGGCGGGACCGGTGAAGTCTTTGAGTTCCGCGGAGATCATGCGCGCGCTCAACGGCACCGTGGACCTCAACTTCAACAACGTGAAATATTCGGGCGCCAACATCAGTCACGAACTCTCCACGATCGGGGGATTTCTGAATCCGAACGCCGGGTCGCAATCGACCGGAGGCGTCACAAACATTTCGAAGGTGACCGGAAACATTCAAGTAAGGAATGGGCTGGCGCAGACGAACAATTTGAACGCGGTACTCGATATCGGCAATGTCGCAGCCGTCGGAACGGCAAATCTGGTGGACGAGACGCTGAATCTGCGGGTCACTGCTGTGCTTTCGCAATCCGCTAGTCAGAAGGCCGGGGGCAACAGCGTGGGCGGTTTCATGCAGACCGCATTGGCCAACAACCAGGGAGAACTGGTGGTGCCTGCGATGGTCACGGGGACGTTTTCGAATCCGAAGTTCTCGCCCGACATACAGCAGATGACGCAGATGAAGTTGAAGGGATTAGTTCCGAGCCTGCAAAATCCAGGCTCAGTCGCAGGCGCTCTGCAGGGATTGTTGGGCGGGGCGAAGACCAGCCCGAACGGAAACGGGTCGCAGACTCAGCAGCAGCAAGATCAGCAAAACAACCCGCTGCAGCAGGTTCTAGGAATTTTCGGGAAGAAGAAAAAACCACAGTAGGCAGCTCGCTGCGCTTTACAAAGGTTCTACGGCGCAAGATACGCGCCGCAACCCTTAACTCACTCGCGGTTTGAAGTGATACACGACGTCCTGCTTTGAAGGGATCGGCACGCCATCGCGAGTAGCGGGATGGAAGCGCCAGCTCTCGAGCGCGGCCAGAACCTTGGCGTCCAGCGCCGGTCCCATGCTCTTTACCACCGCCTTGCTGACGATGGCCCCGCTCTCGTCAATCGTGATCTCAATCACCACGTTCCCTTCCGCGATTCCTAATAAGTCTTCAGCATTGATCCGCGGCTCTGACGTTACTGAAGGCAGTGCGGGACGTACTTCTTCCCCGGCCGAGGCTCCATCCGAAAGCGAACCATATGCTGACCCGGCGGTTGGTGATGGTGCCGAAGCAGTTTCGGTCCTTCCGATGTTTTCCGCCTTGGAATCCTCGCGAGAACGCTGCGGCTTTGGCCAGACTATGGGCTTCTTGGCAACCGCGTCTTTGGAGTCCGCCGCAAGGGCGGACGTGCCCGCAGCCCAATAAAGGTGGGTCACATTCGATCCATGCACTCCCCCCAAAACTGAGGTCGGAGCCACGAAGATCGGCGTGCGTCCCCGCAAGATGACCATGAAGAGGACTACATGGACCGCGATCGAGTACGGAAGCGGCCGGCGAGCGCGCCAATGCTCACCCAGGGCTCGCGGTTCGAAAATGTCCGGTTGATCGGGCATGAGGTTTTAGACGAACGTCCCAGCAAAGAGTCGCACGGGTAGGGGTTCGAAATCCACCGTCATTTAGCTCTCGGCGGCGCATACGGGCGCAAAAAACCCCTCATCTCCGACGAAGCCGTGACTCGTAGGTCGTTGAACCATAGGGATGTACTAGCGATTTCGCTTTCGCTGTGGCGTTTTGCTACGGTGAACCTAGTAAGTTCAGGTTTGGCGGGATGACCGCTCGAGGGATTCCCAGCGTAAGCACGGACTGACTGACAAACTATTCCTCGAGGGGGTTCTCGATGTTATTTCTAGGCGTCTTTTTTCTTGGATTGTGGCTCGCCGGGCTGCTCACTTCTTACACGATGGGCGGATTCATCCATGTTCTGGCGATTCTGGCCTCGATGGCCCTGCTGAGCTGCCTGATCCGCGGAGGTAACTCCAAGCGTCTGGCTGAGTTGACGGCGACCAGCGACGCCACCGGCACGGCAAACCGGGAATAGGTTCCGGGGCACACCGGCTTCGACACGCCTCCCATCGCATCTGCCTGCGGGGCTTTCATCCTCGCGACGCAGGGACGAAACGCCGAACCCGGCGTTTCGTCCAAAATTTAGCCGATCCATTTAGTTCTCCGATACCATCCTTCCCACGACATAGTACCTCTCATAACCGGCCGACGTTTCTAGGGTCAACTCTGTATAGCTCCCGCGAACACAAGCTGAAATTATCCAAGGCTGGCCTTCGTCTCCGCCAGAAATCAAAAGCAGCCAGCCGCAGCCAAAAATGGAATTTGAAAAAACTGTCCTGTGCGTGGACGACGATCCCGAGACCCTGAAAGTCCGAAAACTTTTGCTGGAAGACAGCGGATACTCGGTACTGACGGCAACGTCTGGGCAGGAGGCCTCGCGCGTGCTCTCGCAAAGAAACCGCGTGGATCTCGTGCTTTTGGACTACCTGATGCCGGGCATGAATGGCGACGAACTGGCCGAGCGCTTGCGAAAGCAGTATCCGGATTTGCCCCTGATCGTGGTATCCGCTGTTGGCCAACTTCCCGTTTCACTTCTGGAATCGACCAATGCGCGCGTCCAGAAAGGCCAAGATCCTGAGTTCCTCCTGCAGACCGTTGCAGCCGTATTAGCGAATCCCGAAAGGCGGATACCGAGCGAAGGTCGGACAGTGAAGAAGACCGTTCTTTGCGTGGAAGACGAAAAAGCACAGTTGAAGATGCGCAAGATGCTGCTCGAGTCAGCGGGCTTCCACGTATTAGAAGCGCAATCGGCGCGCTCGGCCATGGAAGCATTCCGGTCCTCGCACGTGGACGCAGTGGTCATGGACTACTGGCTTTCGGGGCAGAACGGCACGGCACTGGCGGAGGAAATGAAAATGATGCGCCCGCGAATTCCGATTGTCATGTTATCGGGCTTTGCCTCGCTCCCGGGTGAAGAGGCGATCGTCGATTCGTGGTTGCGCAAGGCGGAAGTAGAACCGGAAGATCTGATCCATGAGTTGACCAGACTCATCGCGCTGCGCGCCACACCCCGTCAGGCCGAAACATCTTGACGATCACGACTTCGAAGTCCCGATCGCCGATGCTCTTGGTTGTTTTGCGCACAGGCCGCTTTCTGCAGTTTCTTTTCCTCTTGTTCCTCGCGACCAGCGGGTGGGCTCGCGCCGCACAAACCTATGGGCCTTCTCCCAACGAAAACCCAGTAAAGCAATTGACCTTGCAGCAATTGGGCGAGGTGGAAATCACTACGACGTCAAAGACGCCCGAGCAAGTATGGAAGACAGCAGCTGCAATCTATGTGATCACGCGGGAAGACATCCTGCGTTCGGGGGCAACCAGCATCCCCGAAGTCTTACGTCTGGCGCCCGGCGTGGAAGTAGCGCGCATCGACAGCAACAAGTGGTCGATCGGAATCCGCGGATTCGGAAGTCGCCTCTCGCGTGACGTTCTGGTCTTGCTCGACGGAAGAACGGTCTATACGACGCTGTTGGCCGGCACGTACTGGGAAGTGCAGAACGTCATGCTGGAAGATGTGGATCGCATCGAAGTCATTCGCGGTCCCGGGGGGATTATCTGGGGTCCGAATGCGGTAAACGGTGTGATCAACATCATTACCAGGAGCGCCAAGGACACGCATGGAGCTCTGATCAGCGCAGGTGGCGGAGGCGTCGACCACGGCTTTCTCAACGCTCGTTATGGGGCCGGGTCGGGCAATTTTCACTACCGGATCTATGCCATGGGTTTTAATCGCGGACCCGAGTTTCATGCAAACCGCGACAACTACGACGAGTGGCGCGCTGCACAGGGCGGATTCCGCATGGATTTCGCACGTGGCGACCACGACGCGTTTACTCTCCAGGGTGACATCTACGGCGAGGGTGCGGGCGAGAGCGTAACCGCTGTCACCTACACAGCACCTTATTCACAAATTCTGAATGGAACTGCTCGGCTTGGTGGCGGGAACCTGGTTGCACGCTGGCAACACACGCTGGGCGAGGGCAAGGATTTTCAGGTCCAGTTCTTTTATGACCGGACGAACCGCCACGAACCTAACTTCACCGATATCCGTGATACCTACGATCTGGATTTTCTGGATCGTTTCCGGCTTCCGGCGCGGCAGCAGATTGCATGGGGCTTAGGCGCCAGACTCAGTTCTGGCGAGAACCCCACCGTGGTCTCGGGTCTATATTTTCTTCCCGAGAGCAGAACCGACGAGCTCTTCACGGGATTTCTCCAAGACGAAATCGGCCTGGTGCGGGATCGGCTCTCACTATCAGTGGGAACGAAAGTGCTGAAGACGAACTACACAGGTCTGCAGTGGCAACCCAGCGCCCGCCTGACCTACACGCCGTCGACCCGACAGACATTTTGGACGGCCTTTACGCACGCTGTGCGCACGCCCTCTGCCGCCGAACGGGCTTTCTATCTCACGGGATTTATCGGCCTGCAACCCGGCGGATTGCCCTTCTTCGCGCGCTTTGGCGCAAATCCGAATTTCGGCTCCGAAGAACTGAACAGCTATGAAGTGGGTTACCGCCAACTGTTTGGCCAAAAAATATTCTTCGATCTAGCCACCTTCTACAATCACTACAACAACCTCTTCAGCGAAGACATTATCGGCGGCCCTTTCGTAGAGGACTCTCCTCCTCCTACCCATCTGCTGCTGCCTGCCGAATTCGGCAACGGACTGCGTGGAACGACCAAGGGGCTGGAGATCTCGCCGGAGTGGCGGCCGCTTTCTTTCTTGCGGTTGCGAGCGTCTTACTCATTCCTGCAAATGCGGATCAAGAAGAACGCGAACTCACTGGACTTCGGCAGCGGTCCGTCCATTGAAGGCTCGAGCCCTCGGCATCAGGTCACCGCGCAAGCGGATATCGATTTCACGAAGGCACTTAACTTCAGTCTGGGCTATCGCTACGTCAGCGCCTTAGGGGCGCTCCATATTCCCTCTTATTCCACGGGCGATGTTCGGCTGGGATGGAAAGTCTTGCCTTCCGTCGAACTGTCGATCGTAGGGCAGAACCTGCTTCAACCGCGCCATTTTGAATTTGCAAGCGACCCGGGACCGAACATCGGAATCAAGCGAAGCGTTTACGGCAAAATAACCTGGCAACAGTGAACACCCGCAGGGCACTTCTGAGCGTGATCCCCCGGACGCGATCCCGCGCGCTGGCAACCCTTCCGCGTTCCAAAACTCTGTGGCGAACGCTGTTGATTTTTAGCGCTTCTCTTTCTTGGGCCCAAGGTCCCCGCCCGACCGTACCGCAGGTCGAAGCGGCCTACCTCTACAATTTCGGGAAGTTCGTCACTTGGCCGCCGGATCGCATCAACGATGTAGACCAGTTCCGGATCTGCGTTCTTGGCAAGGATCCCTTTGGCAGCGTGCTCGACTCCACCGTTGCCGGAGATCGGATCGGGGGACGGCAGATCGCCGTCCAGAGAATCACGCAAGTTCAGCAGGCAGCACCCTGCAGCATTCTTTTTGTTAGTACCTCCGAAGAAGGCAACCTGCGTCCGATCCTGGACGCAGCCATTCGCCTGCACATTCTCACAGTAAGCGACATAAAGCGTTTCGCCCAGCGCGGAGGCGTGATCGGGCTGATCGTCCAGGAAGATCGCGTGCGTTTCGAAGTCAACCGCGACGTCGCAGAGCGATGCCATCTCCAGCTCAGTTCCGAGCTGCTGAAAGTTGCACTCAGAGTGATTGATACCGATGAGGCCGTTAAGTAATGGCGACGGTACGGACCAGTTCGATTTTGCGGCGCCTCACGATCATGAACATGCTCGTGAGCTTCGTGGCCCTGGTACTGGCCTGTGCCGGGTTCTTCGCCTATGACCAGATCACCTTCCGGCAAGACATGGTTCGCACCCTCTCCGCGCAAGCACAACTGATCAGTTCGGCAAGTGTGTCATCCATCGTTTTTAACGATCCGCAGACCGCAGCCATCACGCTTTCCGCCCTGAAAAACGCGAGCAACATCAAGTCGGCAGCGATCTTTGAGGCCGATCATAAAGCGCTGGCCCAGTATTCTCGGGATCCCCTGGATCAGGTGGCGTCGGTTCCCCCGTTTCCTCCCGACCACATTGAAGAGCACTGGTTTCGCGACCGAAATTTGACGATGGTCCGGCAGATCGTTTCCGAAGGAAAGACGATCGGGTACGTCTATTTACGCGCCGACTTGCGGGAAATCGATCAGCGCTTCAATCGCTACGCCCTGATCGCGTTAGGAGTTCTGGTCATTTCCCTCCTGGCAGCCATTTTGGTGTCATCGCGCTTTCGCGAATCAGTCGCCCAGCCGATCGTGGAACTCGCCCAAACCGCGCAAAAAGTTACTCGGGACAAGGACTACAGCATCCGCATGGCCCAGGTGCGGCACAACGATGAACTCGCGGTTCTGGTCGATTCTTTCAACGAGATGCTGAAGGAACTGCAGAAATCGCACGATGAACTGGAGCAACGTGTGCAGGAACGCACGCGCGAACTCCTCGCCGCCAACCGCGAGCTGGAGGTATTTTCCTATAGCGTCTCCCATGACCTACGCGGTCCGCTGGACTCTTTGAACGGATTCGCCTACGTGTTGCTGAAGCAGTATGGTGCGAAGCTTGACGATCAGGCGCGCGAACTCATTGAGGACATCCGCTCGAGCGGCCAGCGCATGACGGAATTGATCGACGATCTGTTGAATCTTTCTCGGGTCACGACTAGCGCGATGCGCACCGACAAGGTGGATCTGGCTGCAATGGCGCGCGTATTTATGGAGGAACTGTGCCGGTCGGAACCCAGTCGGCAAGTGGAATTTGTCGCTCCCGAGCACGAAGAGGCAATCGGTGATCCGCATCTTCTGCGCATCGTGATTGAAAATCTTCTGCGGAATGCGTGGAAGTACACATCACACCACCTATCGGCTCGCATTGAGTTGGGCCGGCAAGAAGATGGCGGAAGGCCGGTTTACTTTGTCAAGGATGACGGAAGCGGCTTCGATCCGAAGTCCGCCAACCGCCTGTTCAAGCCGTTTCAACGGCTGCACTCCACCGATGAATTCGCCGGCAACGGTATTGGCCTGGCCACCGTCAAGCGGATTATTCAAAAGCATGGCGGTGAGATATGGGCGGAGGGTGAAGTGGAGCAAGGCGCTTGTTTCTATTTCACCCTTGGGACTAGCAAAACAATTCGTCCGAGCCCGGTTCATTAAGTGTCTGGTGGGAATTCTTGCCGGTGACAACAGGCTCTTGTCGACCTTTTTTCGACGACGAGGTAGGTGCATCCCAATCGCGCCCAGTGGCAACTTCGCGTGCACTTCGGACCCCCAATCTCCTGGAGCGATGGTCGTTACTGACTCCGTGATCAGTTTCACTGCCAGCGGTTCGTGCCACCGCGTGCATCAGCCTTTAGCGTGGTCCTCGCCTCAAATCGAGCGCAGGCTGTCGAGCGGCTCGGCCGATGCTGCGCGGGTCGCGGGAACTGCGGAGGCGAGCAGCACCATGACCATCATGGTTCCAACCGCCGCGATATAAATGCGCGGATCGGTCGCGCTCACCTCGAACAGAAACGAACTAACCAGTCGTGACAGAGCCACCGAACCCACCACCCCGAGAACGCAGCCGGCGAATGCCAGCTTTGCACCCGAGACAAGTACCAGTTGGGCGATGCCTGCCCGCTGGGCGCCGAGGGCCATTCTGATCGCAATCTCCTGGGTGCGCAGCGAAACGGAGAAAGCGACCACAGCATAAATTCCGGTGACGACCAGGAGCAGAGCACCCAGGGCGAACCCCGTTATGAGGTTGGTGTTGAAACGCCTGGGCGCTTCTATATTCGCAATTGCGTCGTCCATGGTCTGGACCTGTTCGAGAGCGAGCAGCGGGTCGATCTCTGCGATGCTCGCCCGCAGAGTTTCCGTCATCTGCTCGGCGGGCAACGCGGAGCGCAAAGTGATAAATCCGCTCGCTGCATCGGCCAACTTTTCGGATGGGGCAGGACTGGTTAGCAGGGTGGGTTGTTCCTCCGGGCTATACCACTGATCGCCACTCGGTTCATCGCGCGAGCCCATCTTGGTATCCGCTACCACGCCAACGACCGTAGCCCACGGTAAGGCTTTTCGGGGGTTGCCGGCATGCATCCGCTTGCCGATCGCACGCTGTCCCGGCCAGCAACGATCGGCCATCGACTTGTTGACGATGATTACCGCCGGTGAGTTGGCACGATCGTCTGCAGTGAAATAACGACCGTCGATCAGCGGGATCCGCATGGCGCTGAAGTAGTCGCCATAGGTGGTCGCAAATATGGCAAATCGCAATTTCCAGGTAGCAGCGGTCTCGCCCTCGACGGTGTATGCAGACTGCGGGATAAGACCCGACGCAGGTAACGTATTGCCGATGCCCACCGCAATGACACCGGGTTTAGTCGAAAGCTTGTCCACCACGGCATGGTTGAATATTTGCGACGAGGCAGCTGTTGGATAGTTCGGAAGGGGCAACCGGAAGTTGGCAGACACTACGTGGTCGGCGCGAAAGCCCGGGTCGACGGCGCGCATCCTCTGGAAGCTGCGCAAAAAAGCAATGGAGATGGTGACCAGAACCAAGGCAACGGCGATCTCAGCGACGACCAGAGTTGATCGCAGCCAGGTGTGGCTGGCGGTGCCCGAGGCGCTCGGCCCTCCCACCTTGAGACTCTCGATCGGGTTGGCGCGCAAAGCTCCAAATGCGGGTGCAAGACTACAGAGCAGACCAGTCGCCAGCGATAGAACCAACGCGAAAGCTGCGACCCCTGCATCGATGGCGATAGAGTCGATGCGGGGCATCGACTCGGGTAGCAAGTGCAAAGTCGTTCGGATCACAATGGCTGCTAACGCCAGACCGAACAGTCCACCGGCTACACCGAGAAGCAAGCCTTCCGCTACACACTCGCGAACAACAGCGCCGGAACTCGCGCCCAAGGCAAGGCGCAAAGCGTATTCGCGCCTGCGACGAATGGCGCGGACCAGCAGCAGGCCAGCCACGTTGGCACAAGCAGCCAACAGAACGACGGATACTGCCAGCGACAGGATGCGAAGCATCGGGCGGACTTCTCCGACACCATATTCGAATAGTGGAATCACATCGCCCCGGATGTGAATCGCAGATTGGCTGGAGGGAAAATCGCGCATGATCTGCTGGGCGACCCGATCGGCATCCACGGCGGCCTGCTTGATGGTCACGCCATCCTTGAGGCGAGCCACCATCTGGTATCCCCAGAACCCGGCGTGCTCCTCGGAAAGCTCCTCGGGCGTCAAACTCATCGGCACCCAGAGTTGGACCTGGTCGAGGTGGCCATCTTCCAGCGGAAACTCAAAGCCCCGCGGCATTACACCGATAATGGAATAGGGCCTGCGATCAAGCGTGATGGAAGTGCCGAGGATCCCGGGATCGCGATGATACCGTGTCAGCCACAGGGCATAACTGATGACTGCCAATTGTTCATGAGCATCCTCTTCTTGCTGTGTAAACACACGGCCGATGATCGGACGGATCCCCAGCGTCGTAAAGACGCCCGTGGTAAACCGGGCGGCCTTCACTTCTTCCGGAGTTTCGCCACCAGAGATCTCGTAAGTGTTGGGGGTGTAGCCCCCCGTCGACGAGAAGGTACCATTCGCAGCCGCGTAGGTACCGATCTCGCGGGCAGTCACAGACGTCCCCGGTCCGTCTCGCAGATGATCTCCCAGAAGAACGAGGCGGTCGGGATCGCTGAACGGCAGCGGCCGAAGGAGAATGCCCTCTACCAGAGAAAAGATGGCAGTTGTGGCTCCGATACCGAAAGCCAGTGTGACCACGACAATCAGGCTGAAGCCGGGTGTCTTGCACAACCGGCGAAACGCGAAGCGAATATCCTGGGCGAGGGCGTGCATGCGTTCTCCTGAACCTTGCAGGAATTGCAAGGCGGTCATTCTCGAATACGGGGCAATTTCACACGGACCTGACAGCCGCTATTTCCATTACGATTCGACAATTCAATCGAGCCGCCATGCGCTTCGGCAATCTGCCGCGAGAGCGCCAGCCCGATGCCGCTGCCCGAAGGCTTGGTCGTGTAGAACGGCACGAAGGCGTTGCTGGGGTTCAGCAACCCGGGCCCGTTGTCGTGAATCACTCAGCACAACGTTCGTGCCTTCGGCCATCCAGCACACGCCCACTTCAGGTTTTTCGTTGTGAACCGAGTTGCTGGACTTCGTTTCCAGCGTCGCTTCTACGGCGTTGCGTACCAGGTTGATCAGCATCTGCTCGATCTGATCGGGATCCACCGTAAGAGTGACATCGGCGCCGTTGTCGATGATGACGGGCACGCGCGTCTCCAGCATCGCGACCCGCTCTACCATGGGACGGAGTTGCACGGGCTTCACCACCGGCGGCGGCATCTGCGCCAGTGTCCGGTAAGCTTGCAAAAAGCGGTTGAGTGATGCGGTACGTGCTTCGATAATCGCCAACCCCCGCTCAAAGTCCGGCCGCTGCTCGGCATCCATGTGCGAATCGGCCAGTCTTGCACCCAGGCTGCCCGCGATTGATTTAATCGGCGTCAACGAATTATTCAATTCGTGACCGAGCACGCGAATTAAGCGCTGCCATGCCGAACGCTCCTCCTCGCGGAGCGCGCGGCTTACATCTGACAGCACCACCAGCGTATGCGGCTGGCCCTTTTCGCGAAACCGGCTGCGCCGCAATACCCAGCGCACATTCGATCCATTCACCGGCAAAGCCACTAGCCCCTCGTTCGGCACATCGAGGCACGACGCGAGGCCGGTCTCATCGGCCGTGCGACCCAACAATCGCCCCGCAGCCTGCTGCATCAGTCTCTCGCCGGCAGGATTCACAAGCTTGATGACCCGGTCCGGGCCGAATGCGAACAAGGGCGCATCAATTTCTTCGACCACGCGCCTCAGAACGGCCGTCGCTTCGATCGCGCGCAGACGTTGGTCGGCGAGCAAGTCGGCAAGTGCATTAACCTCTAGCGACAGTTCACCAAGTGCATCTTCAACGGCCGCTCCGCGCGCGCGAAACGAATAGTCCTCTTCCCGCAGCGCCGCGACCACATTTGCGAGGGTCTGCAGAGGCCGAACCGTCTGATCGTGGAGGGCGACTGCGACAATCACCCACGCGATCACGATGGTAAACGACAAAGTAAGTTTCGATGATGTGGACCAGGACTGCAGCCAGATCAGTACGAAAGCTACCGCAATTCCCGGCAACGCGACCAGAAACGAATAAAGCCAGACGCGATGTTCGTACTGCGGACGTCGTTTGCCGGGCTTCTTGCCTGATGATCCCTTGCCGCTGGTTTGCGGACTAAAGGCCATGCTTCTCCATGCGTCGGTACAGCGCGCCGCGGCTCAAGCCCAAGGCTTCGGCGGCCTGGCTGATGTTTCCCTGGAAACGTTGCAAGGCCTTGCGGATCAGGACCGCTTCGACCGCCTCGAGACTCAGCTCTTCAAGATTCGCCGCCTGCGACCGCTGAAGGTTCAGCCCCAGATCGGCCGGTTGAATCTCACGGCCGCGACACATCAGAACAGCGCGCTCCACGGTGTGGTCCAGTTCACGAACGTTTCCGGGCCACGCATGCTGATTCAGAACCTGCAGAGCCAGCTTGTCGAAGCCATCGATCTCACGCCGGTAGCGCGAAGCGTAGCGTCTGCAGAAAGTGCAGAGCCAGCGCAGGAATATCTTCGCGGCGTTCTCGCAGCGGGCGGAATTCGGATCTCGATCGTGTTAAGTCGAAACAGCAAGTCTTCCCGAAATTGACCCGACGCACAGGCCGCTTGCAGGTCCGCGTTGGTGGCCGATATGACCCGGACATCGACCTTGCGGGATCGCGAAGATCCCAGCCGCTCAATCTCGCCAGACTCGAGCACACGCAAAAGCTTGGCCTGCTGCCGCACGGGCACGTTCCCAATCTCGTCAAGAAAGATCGTGCCGCCATCGGCAAGTTCGAACCGACCCATGCGGTCGGCGCGCGCATCCGTGAATGCTCCTTTCACGTGGCCGAACAGTTCGCTTTCGAAGACTCCCTCCGCGAGGGCGCCCGTATTCACTGCGACCAGCGGACGAGAAGCTCGTCGCGAAAGCGTGTGCAAGGTCTGGGCCACAACTTCCTTGCCGCTGCCATGCTCGCCGGTGATCAGGACGTTGGCGTCAGAGGGGCCGACGCGTGCGATCGCGTCAAGCACCGGCTGCATGGAAGCCGCCGTGGCGATGAACTCCGGACGTCCTTGCGCCTGCAGAAGCCGGTTCTCCGCCGCCAGTCGTTCTGCCTGTTGCAGCACGCGATGGAGTTCGACCTGCGTACGCAAGATCGTGAGCAGGCGCTCGTTCTCCCACGGCTTTTGCACGAAATCTCTCGCACCCCGGCGCATGGCTTCGACGGCCAATTCCACATTGCCCCATGCGGTCATGACGATCACGGGCAGGCTGCTGTCGATTCCGACAATCTCCGAAAGCAGGTCGAGTCCTTCTTGGCCTGAGGTTGTGTCGCGCGTGTAATTCAGGTCGATGAGGATGGAATCGTAGAACTCTGAGCTCAGTGCCTCGCGCACTTCGGCCGGAGACTTGGCGAGGTCGACGCGGTAGCCTTCGGGGCGCAGCAGCAGTTGCAGCGCTTCGAGAACGTGGGGCTGATCGTCAGCAGCGAGCACGCGTCCGGCGCCAGCCGAGCGCTGTTGTTCACCCGGAGGCGCGGGTGCATGAGGCTTGACCGAGGTTGGCATAGGGCTAACGGGACGCCGCAGAAAGCGTGCCGGTCACGGCATCCTGAATCTGCACTCCATTATGTTCCAAAGTCGTGCCGGTCGCGCGGTCAAGTTCGACATTCGCCTTCTGGTAAGTAGTGGAAGCGGTGACCAGATCCAGTTCCGCCAGCGCCAGATCACGCTGCGCCGTCATGGTCTGATAGCTCGATCCCGAGCCCAGTTCCTGCTCTTTGCTAGTGATCTCAAAAGTGCGCTGGGCCAGGTCGCGCGCTTTGCGGGCCGCCTCAACCCGCGCGCGGGACTGCACCAGCGAGTACTGGGCATTGCGGACCTCGATGCGAATCTGCTTTCGCAATTGTTCCTTGCGCAGTTCCGCCTGCCGATACTCAAGCTCGGATCGGTACTGGTCGGCCTTCGCTACCCGATTGCGGAACGGGATGTTCACGTTGAACCCGACGTAGTAATCGGGCGAGGAATTGTTGAAGGTGTTCTGCCAGGTCGCCGACATGTCGGTCGGGACGCTGGCGGTGTTGCCAGGCGTCACCGATCCTCCCAGGCCCGTGCCACCATAGAATCCAACCAGCGACAGTGTCGGGCAGCAGCGCATTGCGCGCGGCCTTGCGGCTGATCTGCCGGTTGACCAGATCGATGTCCGTTTCCAGCAATTCGGGACGATTCTTCTGCGCCTGTCCGATCAGGTCGAGGATCGGGGTGTTCGTGCTGGGCTCATCGCTGCTGGTCTGGCTTCGGTCGGTCGGGATGACCGGCATTTCTTCCAACGTCGGATCGTCGAGGCTCTTCGTGAGCGCATTCTTCATCAGCGATTCCTGCAGCTGCAGAGTCGTGCGCGCGACGGTCAAGTCCTGATCGCGCTTGGAGACTTCCGCCTCGGCCTTCATGACATCGAGCGCGGGGATGGCCTCCAGCTGCAATTGCTTTTCGCGTTGTCCAGCGTCTGGTTGGCAAACTGACAGCGACTGCTCCTTGACGCGGGCTTCCTCGTAGGCGCCAACCAGGTCCCAATAGATGTTCTCGATCTGCGTGACGGTGGCGATCGCCTGATCTTTGAAGGCGATGTCGGAAATCTTCTTGTTGTTGCGTGCAATGTGCAGATAGCGCAGGTTCGAGGCCAAGCCCAAAGCCAGCGAGCAATTGCTGTTGGAAAGTGAATCGAAAAGTCGAATTCAGAGCCGGAGACAGAATGGTGAACGGGGAATTCGTTGTCTGCCGATTGTTCTGGAATTCGAAGCTCAGGCTCGTGCCGGTCGGAAAAGCCTGCGAGATAGCCGACATTGACCTGCCCGGTGTTAAGCTGCAGCGACGGAATGCCGTAGATCCGCTGGTTCGACAGCGGCGTGGTCTGGTGCTCGATGCCCAGGTTCGCATTGAGCGCCGGATCGTAAGAAGCTACCGGCGTTCCCGCACCCAGCGTGGATTGCACGAGTCCGGACGCTCCGGCGCCCGCGCCACCCGCGCCCCCTGTAGTTCCGCCTGCTCCCGCACCAGGTGCACCTGCGCCGTAGCCACCCACACCGCCTCCAGGTGTTCCCTGCACCACACCGGTGTTCACGCCGCGGAAGAATCCGCCCGCCTTGGTGCGCAGCAGATCGGTGTCGGCAATGGGAATGTTGTAGCGCGCAATCGCCAGATCGAGATTGTTCTCGAGCGCCAGCTCGATCGCATCCTTCAGTGACAGATACAGCTTGCCATCGCGCACCAGCTGATCGATGCGTGGCGAATTCGCCAGCGCGGGCTCGGGCACCTCATCGGGCGTATAGGGTCTCAACGGATTGTAGGAATGCGGCATCTGCAAGGTGACAGTCGTTCGCGACTGCGCCGGAGCGAAACGCGAAAGCAGGCTCGCGATTGCCAGAAATGTCACGAGCCTTCTGCCTGCCATGAAAACGGATCGCATCATCGCGACTCCACGGCCGTCGGGTGCATGGGCGACATCGCGGTGTCGCTCGCCAGCCATCCGTCGTGCAATTGCACCACGCGGTTTCCGTAGGCCGCATTGGCTTCCGAGTGCGTGACCTGCACAATGGTCGTGCCCTGCTGATTCAGTTCGCGGAACAGTTCCATGATCTCCTTGGCCTGCGAGGAATGCAGGTTGCCGGTAGGTTCGTCGGCCAGCAAAAGCGCAGGCTTGTGCACCACGGCGCGCGCGACGCCGACCAACTGCTGCTGGCCCCCGGAAAGCTGGCTGGGAAACAAGTCTTTCTTGGCGACGATCTGGAAGCGATCCAAGGACATCGGCCAGCAGGCTTTGCCGCTCGTCTCGCGGGAAAGTCTTTGTAGGAGAGCGGCAGGTCGATGTTCTCGCGCACGGTGAGGTCGTCGAGCAGGTGATAGCTCTGGAAGACCATGCCCACATTTCGCTTGGCGAGTTCGGCGCGCTCCTTGCGCTTCATCGCGTGCACGGCCTGCTCCGCGGAACCAGTATTCTCCGGCCCATGCGTCGTCGAGCAGCGCGAGGACGTTCAGCAGAGACGACTTCCCTGCCCCGGACGGGCCCATGATCGTCACAAACTCTCCCGCTTCGATCGTGAGGTTGATGCGACGCAGAACCCAGCTTTGACCAGCTCCGGTTTTGTAGGCGCGCTCGATGTTGTTGAGTCGGATCATTGCACTCTCTCCGTCATTCGTTCGTTAGTTATTCACAGCGAAGAGCATCCATGGGTTCGAGTTTCGCCGCGCGACGGGCGGGCAGAAGGATTGCCAGGATGCCGGTCACGACCACAACGGCCCCCGCGACCACGTAAGTCAGCGGATCGTGCGCGGTAGTGCCGAACAAGAAGCCAGTGATCCAGCGACCGGCGAGGAGCGCGCCGAGCAAGCCGAGGACAAGGCCGCTTCCAACCATCCACAGCCCCTGTCCAACGATGAGTGAAAAAACATTTTCGCGGGTCGCGCCAAGAGCCAGACGAATGCCGATTTCGCGTACACGCTGGCCGACAAGTTGCGCGAGCACTCCATAAAGGCCGGCCGCCGAGAGCAGCAGCGCAACCCAGGCGAAACCGGAGGTGATTTCCATGGCAAGCTGACGCGTGTTGAGCAAAGAGTGGACGGCATCGGCGAGCGGCTCGAGGTTGTCGATGGCGAACTCCGGCGCTTCGCTTTTCACAACGTTGCGGATATCGTCGGCTGTGAGCGAACCGTCGTTGCGAACCGCGAACGACGCCGCAAACGCCACCATGTAATGTGGCAACATGCCGTCCACCGGCAGTTGCTGATATGGAACGAGGACCTCCGGCTCCGGCAGGCCGCCGATCTCGTTGCGCTGGACGTGTTGCCATAGACTCCGACGATGGTGACGTGAGGGAAGAAGGTCTTCTTTGTCACCCGGATCTCTTTCCAGGACGATCTGCTGGCCGATCGGGTCAATTCCCGGAAGATTCTTTTCGACGAAGGCATGGTTCACAATACCAACCAACTGTTTCGGGTTGATGTCGGTGTCTCCGAGGGGTCGGCCGCTGAGGAGCGGAATCTGCATGGCGCGCAGATAGTCGGGACTGGCTGCCTGGAAGCGAGCAGATGGTTTGTCCTTCCCCGGCAACGGGGCGAACTCCGGGAATCGAAATGCTTCCGTCCAGCGTGACTTGAAATTTAGAAACCGGAAGAGATGTAATCATGGCCACAGCTTGAACGCCGTGAAGAGACTGTAGGCGATCCATGGTCTGCCTGTAGGCCCGGCGCGCTCTCGGAATCGGTGATGTCACCGCCCTGAGGCCACAAGAGAAAGGTGGTAACGTGGTTCGCGTCGAAACCGAGTGGGACACGCTGCAGCGAGCGGAAGGTTCGAAGAAAGAGTCCTGCAGCAATCGAGGAGAATGCAGGTGAGAGCGACCTCTGCCGTCACCAGCACACCGCTCAGGCGCTGGGATCGACTAGCGCGTCCGGCACTTCCCTGCTGCAGCGAAAGTGAGCGATTGCGACCGAGGATGTGCCAGGCCGGCGCCAGCGCGGCAGCGATTCCACAAGCGCGAGGTCAGCAGCAAGCAGCCGATGAATGTCCAGGTGTCTAGCCGCAATTCGTCGAACCGTGGATACGCGCCAAAGAGTCGGCGAGCCGTTTGGACGAATGCCATGCCCAGCAGCCAACCGATCCCAGCTCCCGCGAACGAGAGTACGAGGCTCTCGACGACGAGTTGCCGCACGATGCGTAAGCGGGTAGCACCCAGGGAAGCACGTACCGCAAGCTCGAGCTCGCGGCGCGTGGCGCGTCCGATCTGCAGGTTCGCTACGTTGACGACGGCGATCACAAGGAGCAGGAAACAGGCACCGAGCAGCGCCAGCAAGGCAGGTTTCTCGTCTCCGGTCACCAGTTTCTGATACGGATAAAGCCACATATGCGCGGAGGGTTTACCTTTAACCGGATTGTGGCGCAGGAAAGCCTCGCCCTCGCTGCGAGCTTGCTCTGCAGTGACACTTGAACGCAAACGACCAAGCACACTGAAGGTGTCAAAGCCGTACCTGGTCTTGTTTTCCGGAGTGATCTGGAGTGCGGTCCATACTCCGGAACTCTGCAGTGGAAAGGAAAACCGTGGGGGCATCACGCCGATGATGGTGTACAGGTCTTTGTTGATTCGCAGCGCGGAGCCGATCACATCCGGGCGGGCATGCAGGGAGTGCTGCCAGAACTCGTGGCTGACGATGGCGGAGGAGGCGTTCAGGCTTTCGTCCTCTGAGCGAAACGTGCGACCCAACATCGGGCGCACTCCCAGAAGATCGAAGCAATTCGCCGTCACGGAAGGGACCAGGAGTATCTGGGCACCGTCCGGCGTTTGTACCGCTAGAGCCATCTCGCTGTGAGCTGCGAGACTGTCGAAGGAGCGAAGATTGCGGCGCATCTCCTGAAAATCAGGATAGGAGAGGTTGGAAGTGGAGGTTGCCTGATCGGAAACACCAACGGCCATCAACTCCTCAGAGGCGCGGTAGCTTAGCGGGCGCATGAGCACCGATTGCACGATGGCCAACATGCCGGTGGTGGCGCCAAGGCCCAGGGCGAGAACAAGGATGGCCGTGGCGGCGAACCCGGGATTCCGGCGGAGCTGACGCAAGGCATAACGGGCATCTTGTAGGAGTTCAGTCATTGCGCTCTGGCTCTATGCTCACTCGTTCCTCAACGTCGTCATGGGTTCTACCAACGTGGCGCGGCGCGCCGGCAAGAAGCAGGCGAACAAGCCCGCCAGCATCATGGTCACCACGACTCCAATCAGAGTCACGGGATCGGTGGCCGATACTCCGCTGAGTTGGCTGGCCAGAAACCGCGTGAGGACAAGACTTGCCGCCATGCCAATAAGCACGCCCGTGATGATGAGCACCACCCCTCTTTTTAGAATCAGTTGCAGGATGGCTTCGCGAGATGCGCCCAAAGCCAGGCGGATACCGATGTCGTGCGTCTTCAACGACACGATGTAAGTCATCACGCTGAAAAGACCGATAATGGCCAGAAGAAATCCCAGCGAAGCGCAGGCAGTGAACGCAATGGCAGCGAATCTAGGCTTGTCGTACAGGAATGCATCCAGGAAATCGCTAAACGCGAAAGTGCCTCCGCTAAGTTCCGATCCGACCAGCACCACATCCGGATCCATTGACCACAGAATCTGCCGCACATTGTTCGCGATCAGGTTCGGCGGAACGCGGGTCAGCATCGCGATCGCGCGGTCGCCAAAGCCCGAGAAAGAAAACGGCACGTATCCCCTGGGCGTGGCCGTTCCGGGCTCCGATAACCTTGGATAGTTATCGTTGAAGTCGACCCCTCGGGAGTCGTTGACCACGCCCACGATCTCGAAATAAGCGTCGTGCGGTGTCTCGGGAATTTCGTCAAATGTATTGAATTTGATTTGTTTGCCGATGGGGTCTTCGCCCTCGAAGAATCTCCGGGCCAGATTTTCACTGACAACGGTTACTCTGCGGGCTGATTGAATGTCTCCCTCAGTCAACAGCCGGCCCCGCAGTAAATGCAGATTGAGGGTTGAGAAGTAACCTTCACTGCACAGTTCGACTTGCGAATTCCACCGATCCTTGTGAGCCTTTCCGGGGATGGTGACATCGCCGCTCGGCGCGAAGAAGACGGGCACGCCGATCAGTTCGGTCTCACTGACGACACCGGGAATTGTGTGCAGTTGCGGAAGAAGCCGCTCGAAAAAAGCGACCTTTTCTTCCGCTTTTGTGTACCGCCCTTTGGGAAAGTGGACATCGGCGGTAAAAATGTTCTTTGGCTGCACACCCAGGTCAACGCGAGTCAACGCGAAGAAGCTTCTTGCGATCAAGCCTGCGCTGGTCAGAAGAATGAGTGAAAGCGCTACCTGTCCGATCACCAGGCCGGACCGAAATCGGCTGTGCTGGAACACAGCGCCGACGTTCACGCCCGTGCTCGCCAACTTTTTCTGCAGATCACCGCGGATGATGTGGAATGCTGGCGCCATGCCACACAGCACGGTGGCCACCAGAGAGATGCTGATCGCGAACAGTAGTACGGGACGGCTCAGCGCGATTTCCGATTCCATCGGCAGAATGGACTGCAGGGGTAGAAGCATGATTCCCTTCATCCCGACGTAGGCCAGCAGGCAACCCAACATACATCCGGCCATCGCCAGCACCAGGCTCTCAGACAAGAGTTGCCGCACCAGCCGGCCGCGTCCTGCGCCTAGCGCGGCACGCAATGCCATCTCTCTGGTGCGCGCACTGGCCCGGGCGAGAAGCAGACCAGCAACGTTGCTGCAGGCGATAAAAAGCAATAGTCCAACTGCTGCGAACAGCAGAAAGAAGGTCTGCTTGAAGTTCGCCATGATCAAATCGTTGAGCCACTTCGTGACCACGCGAAACTTCTTGGGGTAATCGTCGGGATGCTTGGGAGCGAGTTGCCGGAAGATCACATCAACATCGGCTGCCGCAGTCTCCAGCGTCACGCCGCGCTTTAGAATTCCTGTGCCCCAGAAGTACAGCGGATCGTCCACATCCCATTCGAATTTTCCACGGACCGGCTCCGGACGAGTCCAGGAAACGGGCATGTACAAATCAGCTCCCACTGCCTGAAATCGCGGTGGCAAGACCCCGATAATGGTCCGGTTCTTACCGTTCAGCATCATGGTCTGGCCAAGTACGTTCCGGTCCCCGTTGAATTCCTTGTTCCAGAACCGGTAATTGAGCAACACCACGGGAGCGGCTCCAGATTGCACGTCTTGTGGTCCGAACCAGCGGCCCAGCAGCGGCGGCACACCCCAAAAATCTTTCGCCTCCGGCGTCGCCCCCACACCTTTCAGCATGGCGGCTGTATTCCCCTTGGTGTACTTCACGTACCACAAGCCGTAGGCTAGGATGTCCTCAAATGTGTGGTTGCCCTCGCGGAGTGCTTTCACGTCGCTGAGCGGAAACATGCCCCGCCCGCCTTTCTCCTCGGTGTCCTCAACCATGATCGCCGTCAATCGTTCGGCACTGCGATAAGGAAACGGATAGAGCACGCCGTTGTACACGATGCTGAAAATAACGGTCGAGGCCCCGATGCCGAGCGCGAGCGTGAGAATGGCGACCGTCGCAAAGCCCGGGCTTCTGTAAAGTTGACGTAAGCCCAAGCGAATATCTCGCAATAGTCCATTCATCGTTTTCACTCCTCTCGCTAGCTTTCCTTCGCGTGCCGTCTTAGCATGCTCGGTCCAATCTCGCCGGGGCGATGCCATGACGGTGCGGCGTTCCACGTTGGCGATGAATCGATATCCACGCCTTGGCAGGGTCTCGACAAACTTGGGCTCCGTCGCAGAATCTCCCAGTGCCTCCCGCAGCCGGTTCACGGCTGCATTCAAGCCGTGATCAAAACTTACGAATGTATCGCTCGGCCATAAGCGCGCACGAAGTTCCTCCCGTGTTATGAGCTCGCCCGAACTGTCCAGCAACATCTCCAGAACGACGAAGGGCTGTCCAATCAGTCTGATCCGGGTGCCGTCCCTCCAGAGTTCATGGGTGCGCAAGTCCGCTTCGAACGGGCCGAAGCGAACGCGCTCGGATCGTCTCCTCGAAGCCACGCCAGTCTCAGATGCAGGCCGTTTCGTCCGTAACCTGCGCCACGCTTCCCGCAACCGTTCGATTCCTGGCATCACGACAAAGCCTCACTCGTAACGCAGGGCGACCATGGGATCCACTCGTGCAGCGCGAAACGCGGGAACAATGCTCGCGAGCAATGCCACCAGTGCCAGCGTGATTGCAACCGCGATAAACGTCAGAGGATCGGTGGGCTTAATACCGTAGACGAAGCTGGCCATGACCTTCCCGAGCGCCAGGGCTCCCAGCGCGCCCAAAGTAACCCCAAGCAAGGCTGGCTTCATGCCTTCCACCACAATCATGCGGAAGATATCCGGCAGAGATGCTCCCAGCGCCAAACGTACGCCGATTTCCTGAATGCGGCGCCGCACGCTGTAGGACAGCACGCTGTAGATGCCAATCGCCGCCAGCAGTAGCGCAAGTCCAGCGAAGGCTCCGAGCAGGAGCAGGTTGAAGCGCTGTTGCGTCAGCGAATTGGCCACCAGGTCATCCATCGTCAGCACGTCGCGTATGGGGACTTCGCGATCAATCTCCTGCACCGCCGCGGAAACCGCCGACACGAGACCGGCAGAATTGGAAGACGACGCGAACGACCAGCGTCATCGGGAACGATCTCCAAGGCCCCCCTGTCGAGGGACCCAGGTGGGGCAGAGGCACGTACAAGGTTGCAGGCGCCCGGCTCTGATTGAGGCCGTCGTCTTTGACGTCTCCGATCACGCCAACCACTTCGCGCGGAGGTCCCGGAAAGAAAGTGAGCGTGATGTGCTTGCCCAACGGATTTTCGTTCGGCCAGAACTGGTGAGCCAGACGAAGCACTGATCAGGACGGTTTCGGGGCTGTCTGCCCGTCAGAGTCGTTGAAGTCGCGTCCCCGCAAGATCGGGATATGAAGGGCGCCGACGTAACCGGCGCTGATCCGGCGTACATCGACCTCAGGTTGCTCCGACATAGGCAATACCGGGTACCCTTCGACGCCGATCGGCTGATGGGAACCACCTCCGCCCAGGGGAATTGAGTCCACGACGCCGGCCGCCACGACGCCCGGCAAGGATCGGACCCTCCAGCACGCGCTCGAAAAATGCGACCTGCTGCAGAGGCTGCGCAAATTTAGAGCGCGACACGCCAATGGTTTCAGTCAGCACGCCATGTGTGTCGAATCCCGGGATCCACTTCCCGGAGCCGCTGGAAACTGCGAATCAACAAGCCCGCGCCGATCAGCAACATCAGTGAAAGGGATACTTCCACCACCACCAGAATGCTGCGCGTTCGATTGCCGGTGGAATCGGTATCGCTTCGACCGAATCCCTGCTTGAGCGCCTCATTCACATTCGACCGGCTCAACTGCAACGCCGGCAGAATTCCGGCAAGTATGCCGGCGGCAAGAGAAATGATCAGGGTGAAACCGAGTACCTTGAGATCCAGACTTACGTCGACGGAATGAGGTAGTTTATCGGCCAGGAAGGCCATGATCAGCCGGACGCCGGAGTGAGCGTAAGTGAGCCCGAGCAAGCCGCCGCAAAGCGCTATCAGAACACTCTCCACCAGGACCTGACGCACGATCCGACGCCGAGGTGGCGCCCAATGCCGTTCGTATAGCGATCTCTTTGTGGCGACTGAAGGTTTTTGCCAGCGACAGGTTCACGACGTTCACGCACGCGATCAGCAGAATGAATCCAACAGCGCCTAGAAGCACGAGCAATGCCGGACGCACATCACTGACGAGATCGTCGTGCAGAGGTATGCACGACCGCGCCCCAACCCTTGTCGTCTTCGGGATACTGCTGCTCCAGCCGATTGGAAATCGTGTTCATCTCGGCCTGCGCTTGCTTGACATCGACGCCGGGCTTGAGACGCGCAATTACCCCGTAATCATGGATCCCGCGGACGCCTTTCTCCTGATCCGTCCACGCCATGGGCGTCCACATCTGCGCAAAGTCGGGCTGTCGAAAATTCGGCGGCATCACCCCGGCGACCAGATAGCTCTCGCCATCGAGAGTAACGTTGCGTCCGACGATGTCGCGATTAGCGCCGAAGTGTTCCTGCCACAAGCGATGGCTCAGCACCACCACGTTGGCATGCCCAGGTTGATCTTCATCCTGCGTAAACACCCGTCCAAGCATGGGCTGCACGCCAAGGGTTGAAAATAAATTCGCCGACACCGCGCTGCCGTCGAGTTGTTCCGGTTTATCAACGCCGGTGAGCGTGAACCCGTGGTAACCCGCGATGGCCACCTGCTCAAACACATGGTTTTGACTTTGCCAGTCGAGGTAGTTGGCGGGCGAAACGGCAAACGTAAGGATGCCCGGAAAGCTTTTCTGCGGCGGCGTATGCCAGATTCGCACCAGCCTATCGGAATCGCGAAACGCCAGCGGGCGAAGCAGGACGCCATTCACCACACTGAAGATCGCTGTATTCGCACCGATGCCGAGCGCAAGCGTAATCACCGCAATCGCGGTGAACCCTGGGCTCTTTCGCAATTGCCTCAATCCGTAGCGAACGTCCTGCAACAATCCATTCATAAGATCCTCAATCGTTACGCAGCGCGACCACGCTGAACCCAGAATTCTTACGCAGGAGATGCAGACAATATCGGGGGTTGTGAATCAGGGTCTTCATAATGCAGCACCCGGGTGTTAGGCATTACTTGTTTATGGCGGTGAAGACTCTGTCAGGCGTCTAGGCACTCGCCTCTTGCATCAGCCTCTTCAATTCCTCTTCCGCAACCACCTTCCCGTCGAAGAGATGTACCTCTCGTTGCGCGTGACGCGCAAAGCGCGGGTCGTGCGTAACCATGCAGATGGTCGCTCCGTCGCGGTGCAGTTCCTGCAACAGTTCCATCACAGCTTCGCCATTGCGTGAGTCGAGGTTGCCGGTCGGTTCATCGGCCAGCAGGATGGAAGGCTTGCCGCTAAGCGCCCGTGCCACAGCCACACGTTGCTGCTGGCCACCTGAAAGCTGCGAAGGATAATGCCGGACGCGATGCGCCATGCCCACGCGCTCCAGCGACTCCATCACGCGCGTTTTGCGTTGGGCAGCCGGCATCTTCTGGCGATAAGTGAGCGGCAATTCGACATTTTCATATACCGTCAGATCGCCAATCAGATTGAAACTCTGGAAAATGAATCCAATCTCCTGGTTGCGGATGCGTGACCGCTCGCCGAAATCAAGATTTTCGACCGTCCGTCCATTCAACGTGTAGCGGCCAGAGCTGGGCGTGTCGAGCAGGCCAATAATCGACAGCAAAGTCGATTTGCCGCAACCTGACGGCCCCGACATGGCGACATACTCGCCCTTGTTCACCGACAAATGAATTCCCGACAGCGCGTGCGTTTCGATTTCGTCGGTGTAAAAGACTTTTGTGAGTCCTTCGATTTGAATCAGCGGTTGTGCTGTATCTTTCATCTGACTCCTCGTGCTTGGCTAGTCAAGCCGAACTCGTTCATTGGTGTCCCAGCGCGACATGTCTGAAAGAATGACCGTGTCGCCCTCTTTGAGCCCATCGATCACCTGAATGGAATTCACCGATGCCCGGCCCACCTTTACCGGAACGCGTGATGCTTCCTTGCCATCGGCGCTCAGCCTGAAGAGACTGATGGTGCTGTTCTCCTGTCCCACAGCGGGGCGTCCGACATAGAGAATGTTATCGAGCCGCTCCAGATCGATGGTTCCGTCGACGCTCAAGTCCGGACGCGCTCCTTTGGGTAACTCTCCTGTTAGCTTTACGTCAACCGTGACCGTTCCGTTCTGTACGGCCGGATCGACGCGCATCACAGTTCCAGCCACCACTCCATTGTGCGTATCGATGGCCGCGGGTTCACCTATCTGCACGTCGCGAGCCTGCGTCTCGGCAATCTTCAGAGTCGCCATCAGGTGATCGGGCTCGACCACCTTGGCGAGCATGGTTCCGGGCGAAACATGCTGGCCCACCTGCAAAGGCAAGTCCACCAGAACGCCGTCGATGCCGGCCCGCACTTTAAGCGCATCCAACTGCTTTTGCTTAAGTTGCGCAAGTGTGCGCATCTGATCGACCTTCGCCTGCTGCTGTGCCATCTGCGAATCGATCGCCCGTTCGTTGGAACTCAACCGCTGGCCTTCCAGGTCATTGCGGGTGGTTAGTTCGTCCGCTTTCTCCTTCGAAGACTTGTAAGCCAAGCCCGAGATCACCCCGAGATCGTACAGCGCCTTATCGGTCTCCGCCTGCCGGTGCGCCTGCGCGTGGTCCGCGCTCACAGTAGCCGCGCCCGCCTTTTGATTCATCAACTCGCTTTCGAGCTTTACCCGCAGACTCTGGTACTCAGCGACCGCAGCTTTCAGTTGCAGCTGTGCATCCACAGCAGCCTGCTCCGTCTGCGGATTACTCATCTCCAGCAGAATGGTGTCGGCCTTCACTTGCGATCCGGGCAGCATCCGGATGCGAACGACGGTTGCTTCGGTCTCAGCAGGAATCTGGCGGACGGAATCCTGCGCAGGAATAAGCGATCCAGGCCCACGCACCTGGCGCAACATCGACCCGTGTTTCACGGTGTCAGTCCACACGGTGCTTCGTTCGACCGAAGGCGCCGCCGGCTTAAGCCGCGAAACTCCGAATCCCACCGCAGCGACACACAGAACCAGAATCGCGCCGATAACCGTTTGGCGACGGCGTTTCTGAACCTTGAACTCAGGACGGGCAATATCCATCGCGTAAGCTATGGCACGTGGGAAGCCATCTCAACAGGCGAAGCAAAGTCCTTTAGAAACAGACTTTAGGGAGGAATAAACAATTAGGAACTGCGCGAAGACGTTCCTAAGTGAACACTGCTGTCCAGTAGTGAACAGTCAGGCCCGAATGAAGCCCGCCAACCGGCGTCAAAGCATCAAGCTAACGTAGGTCGATGGCTACACGAAAAGGAGAAAGCTTCCTGAAAGTTGGGCGCCAGCAGTGAACCTTATGACTCCGGTGCTTGCTCAGTTTTGATCCTTACCTAATGCTTTCGCAATAAGCTACCATCATGTCGCCGCCGCCTTGGGTGTGCCGGCGGTCGAGGTCGAGTCCGAGCATTGGATAGCACACGGTGGGTCCTGGGTACGAGTCTGAATCTTCTATGGCACCTGTGGCATGTCCGGGGTTCGAGTCTGAACGTTTCGATCGCACCTTGTAGCGGCACATGCGGGGTTGGAGGTCGAAGAATCCCTGGCTGCGCGGTCGCGTGCGCATTTCTCTCCGGCACTTGCAGCGTGGCATGTGAACCTTCTCTGCCAGCTTCGATTTCAGTCAGGCTGCGACCCATTCGCGGTGCCTTGGATTCGATCCGGCTCCGTCGCCCAGCAAAAGCAGGAGCAGGGCGAGCACGACTTCCGAATTCTGCGGGGGTTCGGCAGACGGCACCAGTCGCAGGTGGCGACAGAGTTCAGCTCCCCGGGCTGCGCCGGAGTGCACCAGAATCGGCAAGCTTGGTTTGGAGTCGGACAAGCAATTCCAGACCTCGGGGCGGGCAAGCGAGGACGCCTGGTCGAGCACCATGACGTCGAAGTCCAGAGCAGATACCAGACACACGGCGTCGCTTGCGCCGCGCGCGGTCCACACGTCGAAGCCCGCCTTTTGCAGCGTATCGGTGAGATCGTGCAGGCGCCGGGGCGAACTGTCGACGCATAGAATCCGATGAGGCGAGTGGGTCATGGAGACACTCCTTCCAATGGAAGGTCCTTCTGGAATGCACAGCTTAGAACAACTTACTGAACTTTTTGTTAAAACCTTGTAAAGAATCGTCAAGTTAGATGCGTAAGGATAAAAAATGCGTTGTATCCTTTGCCTGGCTGGAAATCGCGCTCCGCGCGGGATTCCGGGCAACCGTTCGAAACATTCCGGTGGCGGTGGGGTTTTGTGCGAACCAGAGGGTGGCCGGCAACGTAGATCATGGTAATGCTACGTCTTAGTCTCGTTTTCATTCTGCTTCTAAGTGCCGGGGTACTTGCACAGACGGAAATCTCCGACCCTGTACCCGATCGTACAAATCTCTCGCCTTCCCCGCCGCCGACGACGCTTTCGCGCGAACAGATCCAGGAGATGATCCGGCTGTCGGCGGAAAAGGACATGGAGAACGACAAGCGGCAGCGCGACTACACCTATGTCGAACGCGAAGAACAACATAAGCTGAATGGGAAAGGCGAAGTGTCGTCAACTGAGACCCACACGTACGAGGTCATGCAGATCTACAACGAGCAGGTCCGGCGGTTGACGGCCAAGGACGACAAGCCGCTCTCGGCAAAAGACGCTGCCAAGGAAGAAGAAAAGATCCAGAAGATGATCGACAAGCGCAAGAACGAGTCGGACTCGCAGCGCGACAAACGGCTTAAAGAAGAGGAGAAACAGCGGCTGGAGGACCGGGAATTCGTGCAGGAGATTGCCGACGCTTACGACTTCAAGCTGGCAGGCATTGAGACGCTGGATGGGCGAGAGACGTACGCGATTGATGGGGAGCCTCGTCCGGGGTTCGAGCCGAAGCGGAAAGAGGCTAAGATTTTGCCCAAATTCCGCTTCCGCGTGTGGATTGATCGGGTTGAGAACCAGTGGGTGAAGCTGGACGCGCAGTGTATCGACACAGTTTCGTTCGGCTTGTTTCTGGCGAGAATTCACAAGGGGTCGCGGATTGTGATCGACACAACCCGCGTGAACGATGAAGTGTGGCTGCCGCGGCATGTGGCCGTGCATGTGGATGTGCGGCTGGCGCTGTTGAAGAACTTTAACGTGGAAGAGGACATTGTTTATAAGGATTACAGGAAGTTTCATGCGGCCTCGCGGATCACGGGGATGGAGGAAGTGAAGTAGCGGGTAGTGACAGGCGGGGATTCGGTTAATTTTTCTTTGTTTTCGTAAAGTGCGGGAGCAAACCTCAGGCGCTGAAGCGCCTATCCTTGGGGCGCTGGATGGCACGAGTGAACTCGTGCCCTTCCCAAATCGTGCGCCGAATCGTGGCCCCACCCACGGGCTTCCTGGAGGATGCCCTTCCTTACAATGGAGGAGTCATCCACTGGAGTTCTTCGCACGCGCTCGCCAGCCTCGGCTCTCTGCGTTGCTGCTTTCATGATGCTCCCAGGATGTCTCTCGTGCACGACGGGCGAGTACGGCCGTCCCTCCATCGTGGAACTCCTTCGAAATTTCCTCGCGTTATAATAGAAAGATTCTCTATCGCCAAAATCGCTCCCTGTGTGGGCTGCGAACGTTTGCATCCGTCCAGGCACGAGGGATTTTGGCTATAAGCCAGGAGCTAGAAGCTAACAGCTGCATTTCCATGGATTTCAAACTCGTTAGTGATTACAAGCCGCAGGGGGATCAGGGAGCCGCGATCAAGGCGCTGCTCCGGGGGGTGTTCGATCGCGAGCAGCACCAGGTGCTGTTGGGCGTTACGGGCTCGGGTAAGACCTACACGATGGCCAAAGTGATCGAGGAGTGCAACCGGCCGGCGATCGTAATGGCCCATAACAAGACGCTGGCTGCCCAGCTATATCACGAGTTCAAGAGCTTCTTCCCGCACAACGCGGTGGAATACTTCGTTTCCTACTACGACTACTACCAGCCCGAGGCCTACGTTCCGGCCGCCGATCTCTACATTGAGAAAGAAGCCACGATCAATGACGAACTCGACAAGCTGCGTTTGTCGGCGACCAAGTCGCTGTTCGAGCGGCGAGATGCGCTGATCGTTGCGTCGGTGAGTTGCATCTACGGGCTGGGCTCGCCGGAGGCGTACTACGGCATGCTGCTGTTTCTGGAGAAAGGCCAGAAGATCAAGCGGCAGGACATCACGCGCAAGCTGGTGGAGATCCTTTACGAACGCACAGACGGGGATTTCCGGCGCGGAACATTCCGCGTGCGCGGGGATGTGATCGAGATCTATCCCACCTACGACGATATGGCCTACCGGGTCGAGTTGTGGGGCGATGAGATTTCGGCGCTGTCGCAGATCGATCCGCTGTTCGGTACGGTGAAGCAGAAATACGCACGGCTGCCGATTTATCCCAAGACGCACTACGTAATGAAGGAAGAGACCAAGGCGTCGGCGGTGGAGTCGATCAAGCAGGAACTGGCGTGGTGGGAAGTGGAACTCGAGAAGCAGGGGCGCCTGGTGGAAGCGCAGCGCGTGCACCAGCGCACCATGTTCGATCTCGAGATGATCAAGTCGATGGGCTACTGCCACGGCATCGAGAACTATTCGCGTCACTTTACGGGACGGCTGCCGGGCGAGCCGCCTCCGACGCTGCTCGATTATTTCCCGCGCGATTTTTTGATGTTCATCGACGAATCGCACCAGACGGTGCCGCAGTTGCGCGGCATGCATGCCGGGGACCGGTCGCGCAAGGAAGTTCTGGTCGAATACGGGTTCCGCTTGCCGTCAGCGCTCGACAACCGGCCGCTGACGTTCCAGGAATTCGAACATCGCATGAACCAGCTGGTTTATGTTTCGGCGACGCCCGGACCGTATGAGCTGACCAAATCAGCGGGCGTGGTAGTGGAGCAGATCATCCGGCCAACCGGGTTGATCGATCCGCCGGTGGAAGTGCGTCCGGTAAAAGGGCAGATCGACGATCTGCTGCACGAGATTCGCGAGCGAGTGGCGAAGCACGAGCGCGTGCTCGTGACGACTCTGACCAAGCGCATGTCCGAAGATCTGGCGGAATATTACAGCGAAGTCGGCGTGCGCTGCCGTTACATGCATTCGGAAATCGAAACGCTGGAGCGGGTGAAGATTCTGCGCGACCTGCGCAAGGGTGAGTTTGACGTTCTGATCGGAATCAACCTGCTGCGCGAAGGGCTGGATCTGCCGGAAGTGTCGCTGGTGGCGATTCTTGATGCGGACAAGGAAGGGTTTCTGCGGTCGGCTGGGTCGTTGATCCAGACGATCGGGCGGTGCGCTCGCAATCTGAACGGGCGGGCGCTTTTGTATGCCGACCGCATGACTGATTCGATGAAGCACGCGATGGACGAGACCAACCGGCGGCGGGCGATCCAGACGGCTTACAACGAGGAGCACGGCATCACGCCGGAGTCGATCGTGCGGCCGTTGGACATGACGCTGGCATCGATTGTGGCGGCGGATTATGCGGATCTGACATCGGTCGAGGAGAGCGGCGTGCCGGATTTCAAGTCGCAGGAAGAGCTGGATGCATTCATTGGCAAGCTGGAGAGCGACATGCGGGAGGCGGCCAAGAAGTTCGAGTTCGAGAAGGCAGCGAAGTTGAGGGATACGATTAAGGAATTGCGGACTAAGGAGTTTCTGTTCGCTTAGAGCTTTTTCACTACAGAGACACAGAGGCACAGAGGGAGGCAAGACTCAATCGCCGAGATCTCCGAGCACGCCGAGGGTACAAAGTTTATCTCGGCGCTGCACGGTGTTCCCGGCGGCTTATTTTTTGGCATGCGACCTTCTGGATTCATTTGGGAAAAGCTTGCCGCAGCGTGTTGCTGCCGGGGGTGTGCAGGGGTCCCCTTCGACTACGCTCAGGGCAGGCTTTCGGCTTCGTTCGGCTGGCGCCTCACTGCGCTCAGGATGACAATGTGAAGATGACGATCCGAAAATTACTTTTTCCAACCTGCTGGGACTTCTATGAACGACTCGTCCAACTCCTGGACTGAGGGACAACCCAACAATCGGATTGTGCGTTCGACATCTGCGCGGAGGATTTGGAGCGCGCGGCTGACCCCTTCTTCTCCGGCGGCGGCGAGGGCGTAGGCGTAGGCTCGTCCGCACAGGATGGCACGGGCTCCCAGACAAAGGGCTTTCACGATGTCGGAGCCGCGGCGGATGCCACCGTCCATCCAAACTTCCGCCTGCCCTTTTACAGCGGCAACGACTTCCGGAAGAGCTCGGATCGAGGGACGCACACCGTCGAGTTGGCGACCTCCGTGATTCGAGACGCTTATCGCGGCGGCACCCTCGTCCACTGCGCGCTTTGCATCTTCTGCTGTCAGCAGACCTTTCACCACGATCGGGCCTCCCCAATGCTCGCGAATCCAGCGCAGGTCACTCCAGGTTACCGCCGAAGCGGCTAGCGCGGCGCCTACATCGAGCATCTGCATCGGGCGTTTGCCTGGGACAACTACGTTGGCGAGGGTGGGCACTCCGCCGTCGAGCAGGAACTGCAAAAGCCAATGAGGGTGGGCGAGGATGTTGGGAAGGAATGGGACCATCGCTACGGGATTGAGGCCGAGCAATTCCTTGATGCCGTTGCGCAGGTCGCGTTCGCGCAGTCCCGCGACCGGCGTGTCGATGGTGACGACCAGCGCAGAGAAACCGGCATTACGCGCGCGGTCGATAGCGGCTTCGGCAGCGGGCCGACCGCCGAGCAGATAGAGCTGGTAGAACACTGGGCCGGAGGAAGCGGCTTTGACCTTCTCCATCGGATGGCCTGAGATGGTGGAGAGGATGTAGGCGGTGCCGGCTTTACCGGCGGCGCTAGCTGCCGCCACTTCCCCGCCCGGATGCATGAGGCGACTGTAGCCGATGGGCGCGAGCATCGCGGGGAATGAGAGTTCCTGTCCGAGGACTGATGTTTTCAATCCGCAATCGGAGAAGGCGACCGCACAGCGCGGACGAAACGTGATGTCGTCAAAAGCGCGGCAGTTTTCCCGCAGGGTGATTTCAGCGTCGGCGCCACCGTCTAGGTAGTCGAAGACTGCTTTCGGGAGGCGGCGCTGGGCCAGCGGGCGGAAGTCAGAGATGTTGACTATGGGTAAAGGAGGCATGGAAACGGTTGAAGGCTTGAGCGACAGAGCTCCGATGCTCAAGCCACGGGAAGACTAACATCCACATCAGCTCAACTGGAAGCTTGAATCCTCAGGTCGTGGCATTTGTGGAATCCCACCGCTTCGGCTGCGCTCAAGGCAGGCATCTAGCGCACAGAGCGCGCTAGGATGGAGCACCTACGGTTCAGGAGGGTACGCGCATTCAAGATATTCACTTTTTCGGAGGGCTGAAGTGATCTGGGTTCGGCGCGGTTTCGCCCAGGACTGCGTCGGCGATGGCCTCACCTAGCGCGATCCGTTCGGGTCCCGGAATGCCTTCGAGGTTGAACATGCCGGCAACTGCGAGTCGCTTTTCTGGCACGAGGAAGATGAGCGCGGAAACCTGCGCTGTGCCGCCTCCGTACAAGCCGGCTTTGATGCCGTGGTAGTCGTCTATGAAGAGACCGAGACCGAAGTTGTCGATGGTTCCCTTCCGCAGTTTGTAAGGCTCGAGCATCTCTTTCATGGTGGAGTGCGAGACGAGGCGGCCTTCCATCCAGGCGTTCATGAAGCGTACCAGATCGGGCGCCGTGCTCACCCAGCCGCCTGCCGCCATCTTGCTGCTCATGTCGGACCAACGCGAATTTTTTAGTTCGTCGTTTTCGAAGACGTAACCCCGGGCACGATTTGGAATGATGGCTCGCGGGTCATCGTCGCGCGTGCTGGCCATGCCGGCGGGATCGAAGATGGCCTGGCGCATCAGCGCGCGATACTCCTGCTGCGACGCGCCTTCCAGCACACAGCCGAGAACGACGTATCCCCAGGTGGTGTAGAGCATGTCATCACCAGGCTGCTGCTTGAGTGGTTCGTCTTTAATGAGATCGATGGAGTCAGAGACATGATCGAAGTGGCGCGTACTGAAAAGCTCGGCATCGACGTTCAGACCCTCGTAGTGACGGATGCCGCTGGTGTGCGAGATCAGGTCGCGGGCGGTCACGGGATATTTTTTCTCGGGATAGCGAGGACAGTACTTCTGGATCGGCACGTCGAGATCGAGTTTGTGCTGCTCGGCCATTTGGAGTGCGGCTGTGGCGGTCATCGCCTTGCCGATGGAGGCTGTGCGGTAGGCGGTGTCTGGTGAAGCCTTAACGTGATTCTCAAGGTCGGCGAATCCGAAACCTTCGGACCATGCGATCTGGCCGTCGAGGCCAACGGCAAAGCTGGCGCCCGGAACCTTGTGCGCCGCCATCATTTTGTCGATCAGGGCGTGGATCGTCTGAAGTTGCGCCGGGGTGAGTGTATCCGGCCCTGCTTGCGAGGTGGCCAGATTCAGAAGACAGCAAAGACTCAATAGGGCGATCACGCACTTGCGCGCACACGGACGGTATCGAATGAGAGTTGGCATAAGGAGAGTTCAGTCGCGAACGACGGAACTAAGTGGACGCACACCGAGGAGCTTTGTCAACCGGCGCCGTGCATGATGCCGGCGAATTCCTAGCGCCGTGCGGCTGGAGCCGGGCCGGGCGGAAGGATTTCGGGCTCGCCGCTGGTGACTTCGCGGCGGGTTACGAAGAAGACGGCGGCCGTCCAGGTCGGGAAGAGATCGAAGCCGGGCAGGAGTTCGGCGGCGAAAGTGGGCAGGAAGGCCCAATGCCAACCGAGCAGGCGGATCAGGAGTGCGGCGACGATCACGTCGAGAGCTGTGTCGGCTGGAGAAATGCCGCCAGCCACGAACATGGGCATGACCGCGATCTGGAAGGCGTCAGCGGCCATGGCGATGATCCAGGCCAGGCGAAGCTCCGGCGTTTTGAGGTGCTTCCAGAAATCACGGATACGCATGTTGGGGCCCTCCTGCTTTCCTATAAGGATACCGCCGACGGTTGCGATCGGGAAGGCCGGGAGTGGCCGTCGATTCGAATTCCCGGGTTAGCGTCCAAGGAACGGACGCGAACCTGGGGCACCGTCGGGTCGCGGAGATCGGGGTTTGATTTGGAGGAAGAATTTCCAAAATGAATTAGACATTTTGTCTAGATTTTGTGGTGTGGCGGTTTTCAACTTGGCAGTGAGAATTGGAAGGGCCTGCCGCGCATTTTTCTTTGACCGCGACCTTGCACTGCGATATTGTTGCGCGCAATTGCGGAACGTTTCGCAGTGGTCGGGGTGTCCATGCGAATGTTCGGGGCTTCACTTCTACGGGTATGTCTGTTGTGCGCGGTCGCGGGCCTGGCGTTCGCTGGGTGCAAGGTGGACGTTGTCTTCCAGCACGCGCCCAAGCGCACCAATCATTTCGAACAAATTCTTGCGCGCGCCGCGGACGGCGATCAGACCGCGCAGTTCCAAGCCGCCGTTGCGTTTGAGACCGGCGAGGGTACGGCGCAGGACTATGCTGCGGCCGTGAAATGGTATCGGCGAGCGGCCGATGCGGGAAGTGCGGCTGCGCAAAATAATCTGGGCGGGATGTATCTGCGCGGGCTCGGGGTGGCGCAGGACGATCGCGAAGCGCTGCTTTGGTATTCACGGGCGGCGGGGGAAGGTTATCTGGCGGCGCAAAACAACGTTGGGTTCATGAAGGCTGCGGGTCGCGGCACGCTGGCCAATGATGGAGACGCGGTGCGCTGGTATCAACGCGCGGCGGAGAAGGGCTACGCGCCGGCGCAGGCGAACCTGGCGTTCATGTATTCCGTGGGGCGGGGCGTACCGCTGGATGGAAGCGAGGCGGTGTTGTGGTACCAGAAGGCGGTCGCGCAGAAATATGCTCCTGCGGAGTACAAGTTGGGGTTGTTGTATTACGAGGGCAAGGTGGTTCCTCAGGATTTCGCAGAGGCGTTGCGCTGGTTGCGGCAGGCGGCGGAGCGTGGGTCGGCGGCGGCGGAAAATGAAATCGCCTACGCCTACGAGCATGGCCAGGGCGTGGCTCAGAATTATGTGGATGCTGCTAAATGGTATCGGAGAGCGGCGGAGCATGGATTGCCGGAGGCTAGGCAGAATCTGGAGATTCTGGCGTCGCGGCAGGAGCATGCGTCACCTGCTGGGGCGTCGGAGGCGTCGGTTCCCTCCTCCGGCGGATATGTGGGGCAGGGGCAGGGATTTGTTGGGGGGCCGCAGTGAGGGCGGCTGGTAGCTGATGGCTGATGGCATTCCGGCGGCGAGTACCTCTTGCCGGCTTCGTGCTAGCGCCAAATGCTGCAGAACCTGCAAGAAAAAGAGGGGAGCCTTGCGGTTCCCCTCTTTGGTTGAGCAGGGTGAGTTAGAAGGAGTACTTGGCCCAGATTGTCATAGTGCGGCCACCAGACTCGGTGAGTGGCATATTGAGGAAGTTCGAATCCCAGATATTGCCATTCAAATTATTTACACCGAGATTGGCGTGATTGAAAGCATTGAACAAGTCCATACGGAACTCGATCAGATGGCCTTCTTTGTACGGCATCATGAAACGCTTGCCGAGCGACAGATTCCAATCTTGCCGTCCGGGATACGTGAAGGTATTGCGCGACACGTTGCCATTAGAGAACTCCTCCACGGGGATGACGTAGCGGAATTGGCTCGGGTTTCCGGGAATGTCATGATTCCAATCATACAGAGAGCCATCTGCAAGTTGATAAGCTACGCCAGTAATGCAGGTCGGATCGTCCATACAAGTCGGGTTGTAGTTGATCCGAGCGTTCCGATTGCCCCAGTTGGGGCGGTCGTTGTAGGCCTCACCATCGCCATTTCTGTCGTACCCGCCGACATAAATGGTTTCAGGAACGCCTGACTGAAATGAGATCACGCCCGAAGTAAACCAGCCATCGACGAGGTACTTCAAGGCACCGTTGTTCTTGAAGGGAACCTCATAGTTGTAGCTAATCACTGCACGGTGCGTGCGGTTGAAGGCTGAGGGGCCACGATCGCTACGCGGATCGAGCACATTCTGCCAGCGCGACGCGCCGCCGGATGTAACGAACACGTCCGACCCGTTGTCGATCGCCTTCGAGTAGGTGTAGCTGCCGCGAATGGAGAAGTTACCAACCTGGCGCGTCAGCGAGGTTTGCAGACCGTGGTAGATGGAGTCGGCACGGTTGCCGCGGATCACGAGAGAGCCGCGGTTCGTGTTAATGCGTGCGGCGCCTTCGACACGCGGGTTTAATTGTTCATTCACCCAAAGACGCTCGCCGCGGGTTCCGACGTAGGCAACTTCCGCCTTGAGTCGCGAGGGCAGTTCGCGTTGCACATTCAAATTCCACTGGTGAATGAGCGGATTGCGCAGATTGTTATCAACACTCGTCACTGAGGTGAACGGACTGACTGTTGCGGTGGCCGTTTGCATGGCGGTGATGGGATCAAACAGGCCGCGCTGCTGCGTCGAACCCGCCGTCACGCTTTTTCCCGATGCGTTCGGGGAGTTGCCGGCCGTGTTATTGCTGATGTTGGTAAAGAACGCATCGTAGAACATTCCCCAACCACCGCGAATGACGGTCTTGTCCTGGCCGAAGAAGCTGCTCCAGAACTTCGGGGTGTAGGCGAATCCAACTCGTGGACCAAAATTGTTTCGGTCCGGCTTGACCGGCATACGAAGCGGAAATACTGCGGTGGCAATCGTCGATCGATCAAGCGCCGGATAGGCCAATACATTTGACGCATCGGGCGGCTGATACTCGTAGCGCACTCCATAGTCCAGGGTGAGATTGGGCCGGAATTTCCAGCTGTCCTGGAAGTAATACGCTTGCTGATTGGTGGGTACAGCCTGTCGCGGGTTGCCGAATGATCGTGAGGCTGTGCCAGCCGAGCCAATGTAGTTGTCGAGATAGTTCTCAAATGGAGAGCATTCGTATTGAGGGCCTATTTCCGGGTCATTCGGTCCGCAACCCAGGTTTGTGGCACTGGGTTTGGGACCGCCGCTGAAGTTGACCAAGCCATCAGCGTTGAATGGGAACTGGTCCTGGACAAGCAGAATAGCCAGGTCCACTCCAAGTTTCATTGTGTGTGTGCCACGTGTCAAAGAAACTGCGTCCTGGAACTGGAAATTCTTATGACCGCGTCCTTGCGGGAACGTCGCCTGTTCGTATCCGCCCCAAGTGAAGTTCAGCGTGCCGTCCATGGTGAGCGTAGGGAGGTGGGCCATCGGGTTGGATTCTGTGGCAGCTGTGGGACCGAAGATGAAGTTGATCTGCTGAGCCGAAAAACGCATTTCGTTGAGGATCGTGGGGCTGAAGGTATGGGCCCACATCACACCAAAAATCCGGGCCGGGCCACTCTGCTGTGTGTCCGCATAGGGCAGCGCCCCAGGGTTGGCAAAAAGATCAGGGCTTGAAGACTGATAGCTGTCGGTGTAGCGAACGAACACGGAGTCGTTGGTGAGGTTATAGTCCGCTCGCGCAGTCCATTCGCGACTCAGGTTCTTCCCAATGTCGTTACGGCGGAAATATCCCCACTCGACCTGGCACTGGCCGGTCGCAGCATCGATCGCGCTGGTTGGGCAACCGGTACGAGCGCCGATCAAAAGATTTCCTTGGCTAGAAGCCGCTTGGACGTTGCCCATTGCGGCCAACATCAGGTTCCCGTTTGGATTGTCGAGTGCATGCAATGTCGCGATGCCCGCGGCAGTCGGAACACTCAAAGTGGGCACCGACGGGACTCCGTGAAAGCGCTCCCATTGGGCGGTACCAAAGAAGAAAAGCTTGTTTTTGACCACCGGTCCGCCAAGACGGAAGCCAAAGATGTTCTGCACGAACTGGGCCGGACGCGTCAGTCCGCCCAGACGATCTTCTGCGGAAACTGCATTCAGGCTTGCGCCTTGATATTGTTCCCACGCCGCACCGTGGAAGGCGTTCGAGCCATTCCGGAAGGTGAGGTTGGAGACAGAAGCGCCGCCGCGGCCAAACTCGGCTGCATAAGCGTTGGTCAGAAACGTCACTTCCTGCACCGCTTCGGTGTTCTGCGGCTGAAAAGCTTGGCCCATGATGCCGTTGTCATTGTTATCAAAGCCATCAATCAGGAAATTGTTCGCCCGTGGACGAAGGCCGTTCACCGCAAATGCGGTTCCGTTTGTGGCGTCGTCGCGGCCAGCTACGGTCATTACACCGGGCAGAGTCACTGCTAACTGATACGGATTCAGGCTCGAATAGGGCAGGTCTTTCACGTCGACCTGCGGAATCGTCTTGGACAGTTCGCCGGATTCGGTTTGGATGGTCTCGGCTCCTGCCTCAACCGTCACCGTCTCGACACCGCCGGAGATCTTCAGTTCCACGTTGTTCGAAGTGATGACCGATGCGTTGACGACCACGTCGCGCACAATCGTTTCCGCGAAGCTTTTCGCTTTCACCGTGACCGTGTATTTGCCCAGGTTGAGGGCTTCGATCCGGTACTCGCCATTCGTTCCGGTCGTGGTGGATCGGACGTCACCGCCGTCGGCGGCCGCTGCGGTCACCGCAGCACCCGAAACCACCAGGCCTTGCGCGTCCGTGACTACGCCGGCGATGGTTCCTTTCGTAGTTTGAGCACTGAGCGTGCCAGCCAGCGCCAGCGCCAACACCACCAGCAGGGCTAGTACGTATTTCGAAGAATGCCGCATCTCACTTGCCTCCGCCCCAATCGGGGAATGAATTCGTCGTTACGTGAAGCGCGCGAAACCGACGCTCGATGCATCCAGGTCTCGACTCTTGCAGTCTTCACCAAGGGAGGAGCGCGAGTTACCTCGCGTTGTGAAGATGTGCCATTCCAGAATGCGCTTTCGGTTGCGGCCATAATGTGACGGCGGGCACAAGTGGAGTTGAAAGTCTGGGAACATTCCGGAAATGGGAAGGCACGTGACAGGTCACGGGGCACAGGTGTCAGGTCTTAGGTGTCAGGTGTCAGGTCTCAAGTCTCAGGTCTTGGGGGTCAGGTCTTGGGGGTCAGGTCTTGGGTCTTGGGTGTTAGGTCTTGGGGCTGTGGAGACCACGAGGCCCAACAAACGTGACCGGCTATGGATGATTGACCACGCGTGCCCTGCTAGAGACTAGCGACTGAAGACTAGCGACTGACGCCTCGCGACTAGAATCTTCCCGCTCTTGCGGCGCTGGCTAATGGCTTTCGGTAGAGGGTGCAGTTTTTGTTAGTTGCGGTTTGGAAGGGGAGGTCGGCGGTCGGGAGTTTTTCGCCGTCGCCTAACACGAGGTAGCCTCCGGGTTCGAGGTACAGGTGCAGGCGCTGGGCGAGTGCGATTCTCTGCGCGGTCGAGAATTGGGGGAGGACATCCATACAGAAGATGCAATCGAAGCGGCCCAGGTAAGCCGGGCGCGCCAGGTTCATCTGCGTAAAGGTGATGAGGTTGCGCAGGCGCGGCTTCGCGAGGAAGTGCTGATCAACCCGAGCAAAGTAGTTTTGCAGAAGCGCCGGCGAGAGCGAGGCCAGTTCCCTCTGGGAATAGAGGCCGCGCTCGGCAAAGGTCAGCGCACTCTGGCGGATGTCGCAAGCCAGGATGTGAATGGTCCACGCGCCGCCGAATTCGTGCACGTCATTGCAGACGGTGAGGCCGATCGAGTATGCCTCTTCTCCGGTGGAACATCCGGCGCTCAGGATGCGAAGACTCTGTCCGCTCTCGTTGCCTTTGCGGGCGCGCAGCACAGGAAGAACTTCCTTCTCGAGCGCCGCAAACGCCGCGGGGTGACGGAAGAAACCGGTCTCTCCGTCGAGCAACTGCTCGAGCAGGCGCTCGCACTCTGTGTCGGATGACTGCAGGCGTCCCATCAGATCGGCGATCGAACTGAGGCGCCGGGCTTCCAGGTAGTCGGCCACTTTGGAAACGAGCACATCCTGCGGACTGTTCAACAGGACTCCGGATTGGCGTTCCAGAAGCAGGCGCAACTCGGACAGCTCGTGATCGAGGACGAAGCTTGCCGGACTTTTAGGTCCGCGATTCGATCGTCCGAGATGGAAGCCGGTGTTCATCGTGGTCGATGCCGGAATAAGTTTCCCGCTGCTGCTGCCGGAAGCGCGGCTTGAGGGAAGGCATTGTGCCGCACTGCCACGGGTTGAGCCGACAGGGCGCGGCTTACGAGCCGGCCGCTGCCGCTTGCGGTTTCCGCTGCTGCTCCTTGACTACCAGTTGTTCCATGAACTTCAGTTCTTTTTCGAGCGACGAAAAGCGCTGCAGGACTTCGTGCATACGCAGCGCCATGTTGCGAATCGTGTCGATCTGCGAACGTACTCCGGCCGAGAACGCTCCTGGTTCGAGGAGGAGCAATTCCGAGTTGCCCAGCACCGAGGTGAGAGCGTTGTTCAATGAGTGCCGCATCTCGATCACATACTGGCCGAGCGTGGCATGACATTTCAGAAGCGCGCTGACCTGCTCGGCGTGGTCGGCGCGATACATGGCGTCCACGCGGCGCAGAGCTTCGTGCGCCAGGACCACCACAAAGTCGGGCCAGTTGCCGCTGCGCATCACGACCAGCGAGCGGGGCGCATCCCGGCGCACCGACTGCATGGTTTCGGAATCCCCGCAGACCAGGAGAACTGGCTTGCCGCTGAGGTCGCATAGGCGGCGCGCCGCGCGATGCGCATCCAGGCGGGAAAGGTCGATGACGGCTAGATCCATGTTCTCGGGAGCCAGCGCGCGAGCGCCCTCACCCTGCAGCACGGTGAACGCGGGAAGCACGCGCTCGTTCTGCCAGCGCTCGCAAAGCTGCGAGGAAAAACTGGCGTCGTCGGAGAGGATGATAATCTTTCGCTGGTTCACGGTAAGCATCTCTCGGCTCTCGCTCAGTTTCCCTTGTCCCCGTTGGGGTTCCACTCGCTGGCACCGCCGGAGACTTCGAATTCCGGAGTCGCGTCGGCAGCCACTTTAAATTTTGCGGGCGGCGCCTTTGTTGCCCCTGCGGCGGCAGAGGCAGCGACCGCCTTTTTTGCCAGGGCGGCCGCGGGCTTTGCCTTGGCGGGAGAGCGGGTCCCTCGTCCAAGAGCGTCGTCAATCGCAGCGCGCAGATCGACCAGCATGCGCAAGGGCTGTCCGGAGGAATATTCGGCCTGGAACATTACCTTCCAGGACTGGCAGATCATGCGCAGTCGAAGGATGGGCTCTTCGGCGGAAAACTGGGCGCGGCGGCAATCGATAGTGGTAACGCCCTGCTGCTCGAGCTCACGCAGGCCGTCGAAAATCGCATTCAAGTCTTGGTGCATCAGGCGGAAAAACACGCGGCGCATCAGGAAGCTGAAGCGGGCGAAGGCGATCATCGCCACCGGCAGGAAGTAGTTCTCGCCGCTTTGCACCTTGAACTTGCGGCCCTGCTCGAGGATTCCGCTGTGCAGAAGTTCGTTGAGGGTGCGTGCCTTCTGCGCCGATTGCAGAACGTTCTCGATGGGCTGCAGCCAGACCGGAATGGTGGTGTCGACCGGCCCCAGCACGGGTTGCAGGGTCTTGGCAACGTACGCGATCGTAACGGAGCTGTCTTCCAGGCGCGAAGGCGCAGCCAGGGAAAAAAGCTGGACGATCAGAAAATCGATCTTATCGCGATCCGAAGGCGACTTTTCGTCTTTGTGCAAGTGGTGCAGGAGCATGGTCTGCAAGAGCTGCGGGGTGACCAGCGTCGTAGTCTGCAGAAACTGGCGGAGCTGGTGAATCTGGATACGTTCATCCATATCATCCAGCCACTGCCGGGCCTGCTCGACAGACTCCTGGGGCGGCTGGTCGACACTGGTTTCGAGGTCGTTGCAGGGAGTGAGATCGATGACAAACTCACGCGCCAGCGCGGAGTAAGTCGGATAGAGGATGCGAGCGGCGTTCCACTCGGCAGTGAGTTGGCTGAGGTCAGTCATGATTTTGAAGTCCGGTCAATTGGGGGAAGTCAGGTGTAAATGAAATCGAAGGGGAGGACTGTGATGCAGCATATCGGGCCGGGCGCGCCACCACGACAAACAGCGTGGAAGATTCGACGACATGGGCTCGTTTTCCCAAGGTCAACCTCGAAGGGCGGTCACGGGCTCCCCTCTTCCCGGTTTGAAAGAGTTCTTATGGGAGCCTATCGGGTCCGCTTGCGACTGCTTCTCTATATGCACGGGGGAAACCAAAGCAAAAACCGGAAGTACCTGAAGGTAAGTGACTGAAAACGTGAGCGAGTATTCCCACGGAGTGAGAGTCCGGCGGCATTCATCTCGCTTCCCCGTCTCAGACTGAGATTTTTGTCTCAAGAATTCTTAATCACAGACGGCAGGGAGGTTCACGGGCTCAACTGGCCTTTCGACACAAAGATCACGACAGTCAAAGCTAAAAGCTCTTAACCGCAAAGGTCGCTAAGGATTCGCGAAGGTCGCAAAGAAAAGCTCAGATTCCCCGAGTTCCGTGCGCTTTCGTGGCTTTTGTGGTTAACGATTTCTACTGGAGCGCGGCGCTCGAGACCTGGTGCTGGCGGGCGCCGATGTTGTAGCGCTTCAGTTTGCGGTACAGAGTGGCGCGACTGATGCCCAGCATTTTTCCGGCCAGCGCTTTGTCACCTTTAACTTGCTCGAAGACCCGCTCGATGGTGGTGCGCTCAATGTCTTCGAGGTCGGTGGTGGAGAGGCCGAGTCCGGGACCGGAGATGTCGCGTTCTTGCGGCTGCGAGGCGGATGCAATTGCCGGGGGCAGGTCGTCGACGTCGAGGGTCTGCTGATTGCCGAGCGCCACGGCGCGCTCGACACAGTTTTCCAGTTCGCGCACGTTGCCCGGCCAGTCGTATTGGAGCAGGGATTTCATGGCGGCGTTGGTGACTTGCACGCTACGTCCGGGGACGCATCGCTCGAGGAACCAGTGGGCGAGCATGGGGATGTCGGAACGGCGCTCGCGCAGGGCCGGAACGTGGACCGTTACAACGTTCAAGCGGAAGTAGAGGTCTTTGCGGAAAGTGCCCGCGCGGTATTCCTGTTCGAGGTCGCGGTTGGTGGCGGCGATGACGCGAACGTCGACGCGGGTACGTTGGTTGCTGCCAACGGGGCGGACTTCTTTCTCCTGCAGGACTCGCAGGAGCTTGGCTTGCATCTCGAGTGGAAGCTCCCCGATTTCGTCGAGGAAGATGGTGCCGCCGTCAGCGGACTGGAACAGACCGGTTCTCGACTTCAAGGCTCCGGTAAACGCGCCTTTTTCGTAGCCGAACAGTTCACTTTCGATGAGCGTGGGGACCAGAGATCCGCAATCGACGGCGACGAACGGGCGGTTGGCGAACGATCCGCGGAAGTGGATGGCGCGGGCGACCAGTTCTTTTCCGGTGCCACTCTCGCCGGTGATGAGCACCGGTGTGCGCGTGTCTTTCAGACGGGAGACCATGCGCAGGACGTCCTGAATTTTCGCGGACGAGCCGACGATGCCGTGGAGCTGGGTTTCGGTGTCCATGCGGTCGCGGAGGAACTGGTTTTCCTCGACCAGGCGGACCTTTTCCGCCATGCGGCGGAGGAACAGGCGCAATTCTTCCAGCGGGGAGAAGGGTTTCGCGATGTAGTCGTAGGCGCCGAGTTTCATGGCTTGGACGGCGGTTTCAACCGAGCCGTGGCCAGTCATGACGGCGATTTCCGTGCGCGGCAAAAGCCTTTTCACTTTCTCCAGAAATTCCAGGCCCGACATATGCGGCATCACCATGTCGGTGAGGATCATGTGGGCAGGTTGCTCTTCGAGCAGGGCGAGGGCGGTTTCGCCACTGGCCGCCTCCAGACAGACAAATCCCAGGGCCTCTCCCACGGTGACGCACAAGCGGCGAATGCTTTGCTCGTCATCAACAATCAACAACCGGATCCGAAGGTCTTCACTCACAGCGCTTTCCCCATGGTCTTTTCTACGACCGAAATAAATTGCTGCACACGAAAGGGCTTCTCCACGCAGGGAGCGCCGGTACGGCGCAGCGTTTCGACGGTTTGCTCGTTGGCGATGTCGCCGGTGATGAATACGAGCCTCGAGGCAAGTTCGGGTCGATGGGTTGCAATCCAGGCGTGCACATCGGCGCCGTTGACGCCGCCGGGCGTCACCATGTCAGAGACGACTCCAAGAAATTCTCCCGACTCAAGCATTTGCAGGCCCTCCGCGCCCGATTTTGCGCTCACGACCTGGTAGCCGCTGCGCTCGAGCGTGGCCGAGACGTATGCCATGACGGCCGGCTCGTCTTCGATAAGAAGGATGGGCAAGGGTTCAGGCTGCATGGCAGGCAAACTCATCGTTGTAGAACTCCCGCGGCCACACCTTTGGAGGCCGACTCAGAAAGGCCGGGCAAGCGAACGATGAACGTCGCTCCCTGGGTTCCAGAATTGTTGTGGCACAGGATCTCGCCGCCGTGTTCGCGCACGATGCCGTAGCAGATGCTCAGGCCCAGGCCGGTTCCCTTCCCCACTTCTTTGGTGGTGAAGAATGGATCGAAGATGCGATCGGGGTGAGTGATGCCATGACCGTTGTCGCGGAACGACACCTCGACATGGTTGCCGAGGCTGGCAGTCATGATTTCGATGCGCGCGGGGCGGCCAGTCTCGCGCACGGCATCGTAGGCGTTGTTCATGATGTTGAGAAAAACCTGCTGCAGCTGGTGGGAGTCTCCTACCACCTGGGGCAGGCTTTCATCGAGGTGCTCGACGATCTCGACGCCGTGGCTGTTGAAGTCGTAAGCGCGCAACTGGATGGTGCGGCGCAGGATTCCGTTGAGTTGCACGGGCTTGCGCTGTGGGGGCATCTGGCGCGCGAAGCTGAGGAGGTTCTGCACGATCTGCTTAGTGCGCTGCGCTTCCTGAAGAATGACGCGCAGATCTTTCTGGGCGGACTCAGGCGTGTCCGGATTCTCGATGAGCAGGTCGGCGAAGCCAAGGATCGCGGTCAGAGGGTTGTTGACCTCGTGGGCGACGCCGGAGACGAGTTGGCCGACCGCGGCCATCTTTTCCGCGTGAATGAGTTTCGATTGCAGCATGGCCGAGTCGGTAATGTCGGTCATGACCACCACGATGCTGGTAACGATGCCCTGCTCATCGCGCATGGGACTGAGGTTCACGGAGAACTGGCCCACACGGCCATCGCCGCGCAGGACTTGCAGGTCCAGATTGTCGACGGGATGGCCGGAGAGTGTCGAGTTGAGGGCATCTGCCAACACTGGGCGCCGCGGGGGCAAGACGAGATCGGCGAGCGGACGGCCCACCAGTTGGCCCTGCTCATAGCCGGCATCGTACCAGCGGCGGTTGGCGTAGCTGATGAGTCCGGCCGTGTCCACGACCAGGATCAGGCTCTGAGTGTTGTTCAGAATCTTCTCGGAAAAATCGCGGGCGCGCTGCAGTTCAGACTGGTAAGTCTTGAGTCCAGTTATGTCGAGCATGAGGCCGCGGTATTGCAGCACTTGGCCGTGCGCGTCGGGAACCGCGAAGGCGTTGATCAGGACGTGAATCGCGCCTCCATCTTTGCGGCGCAGAACTTCCTCGTGATTGCGCAGCACGCCGTGCTGCTGCATGACCTGATTCAAGTGCCGCAGGCGTTCGGGCGAGGTGTAGAGCTGGGTCGGGATATCGATCTTCAGGAGTTCTTCGCGGTCGGCGTAGCCGAGCATGCGAACCAGGGCGTCGTTGACTTCAATGAAATGTCCGTCCGGGACGGCGAAGAACAATCCTTCCTGAATGTTGTCGAACAGTTCGCGGTAACGGCGCTCGGCTTCGCGGCGGTCGGTGATGTCCTTGAGCACGTGGATGGTGTGCTGACCTTCTCCGGCAGAGGCGTGAATGCGCGAAGTCGAGACCAGGTACATGCGCTCGAGCACCTGATGGACATACTCGTCGGGGCCGTCCATGGCATTGCGGCAGAACGGGCAACCAGGCGCCGGCGCGTCGCTAGCCAGAGAAACCAGCGCGCGCATATTGACGCCGATCAATTCGCTGGGAGGCACGCCGATAAATTCCGCGAGCGAGCGGTTGACGCGAAGAACCTGCTGGGCTCCGTCATGGACGACGATGTAGTCGGTGATGGCGTCGAAAATCTCCATCCAGTGACGGTTGGCTTTATCCATGCGCGTGAAGAGGCGCGCGTTTTCGAGGGCAACCGAGGCATGGCTTGCGATGGCGTGCAGAAGTTGCTCGTCGGCAGGGGCCAGAGCCTTGCCTCGGTCCGCGAGGCACAGAACACCGACTGCTTCGTCCCCTGCGCCGGTGAGGCGGAGGATGGTGCAATCCTTCCAGCCGAGGGCAGCAGAGAGCGCGGAGCCGAGCAGGTCAGCAGCTTGCCCCGAATAGAGACGCTCGCCATGCTGGGCCAGGGATTCCGTCAAGGAATGGGTGAGACGTCGTTCAAGACTCCGGTCGGAGGGCTCGGTACGTGAGGCGTCGTACAGGACCGTGGAACTCAGGGCGGAGCCTTCAAAGAGGGCAAGCGCGGCTGACTTTGCGCCCGAGAGTTCAGCCGCGCGATAAACGAAGCGGCGGTTGAAATCGGGCAGGTGCACCAGACTACTGAGTTCGAACGACAAACCCATCAAAGCTTCGGCGTGTTTTCGGTGCTGCTCGGAGGAATGCAGGTTGCGCATAACTTCGAGCGCGACTGACACCTGCGCGGCAAGAGCGCGGGCGCGGCGAATGTCCTCTTCGGAAATGCCAGCCAGATCGAGCCGGTCTAGCACACCGAACATGCCCATAACGTCGCCGTCGGACCCGAGCAGGGGCACGGACAGGATTTGCTTGATGGCGAATTCGAGGATGGCTTTGGCGTTGGAGCCGGGAAGCTGGCTGGCGTCGTCGGTCCAGAAAACTTCCTTGGCAATCAGCGCCTTGGTAGCGATGCCGTCAGGGAAGGTGAGATCTACGTGACGAGCCTGACCTTTTTCCGCGCCCAGGCGCACGCGAAACCTCCCTTCCTCAAGCAGGCCGATGAAACAACGTCCGAAGCCCAGGAAATCGGCGGCGCGTACGACGAAGGCTTCGAGGAAGCGATCTAGATTTCCGACAGACCGAAGTTCGGTGGAGATCTCCAGAAGCTGGTGAAGTTCGTGAGCCTGATTGCGGGCAGTGGAATAGAGTTCGGCGTTTGCGACCGCCACGGCGCCAAATCCGGCCACGGCCGAGACCAGCGATCTTTCATCGTTGGTGAAGATGCCGTCGGCGCGTGGGTATACGAGAATCGCACCCTGCGTGCGGGAGGTGCGGAACGGCGCCGCCAAAAGCATGCCGGAAGGAACCAGGTCGCCGAGAGAATGGGAGGCTGGGTCGATCGAGACAGTGATCGGCTCTCCGGCGGAAACAGCGCGGCCCGCGACGTCGGCGGCAAAGCGAAGGGCGGTGCGATCGTGGCGGGCACGGGCTGAGTTGCCCAGTTGGGCGGTCTCAGCGGCGACGCCGCGCAACTCGAAAGGGCCCTCCTGCCGCATAAACACGCAGACCAGGCGGGCGCGGAGCAGGACACGGATGCGATCAGCTAAGGCTTCGATGACGGCGGCGACGTCGGGATTGCCGTGTAGAGCGTGGGCAACTTCGGCAAGGATTTCGGCGCGGCGGTGGTCCTCGCGAGAGGCCTCCGTGAGACGGCGGGCTTCAAGCAGACTGCCGAGCTGTCCGGCCACTATGGTCGCCTTGGCGGCCAGGTCTTCGCTGAAATAGCCGGGATCGGAATCATGGATAAAGGCAACCGCTCCCAGCACTTCGTTCGATACGACTAGAGGCGCGGCCATGATCGCGCGGGCGTTGAATTCGAAGGCGCGCGGGTAACGGGTAGAGTCGAGAAAATTCACGAAGATGGTGCGGCGCCGGCGCACGGCTTCCCCTGACACCGCGCTTTCCGAAGCCTTCAGGCGCAGGCCGCGAAAGCTCTCGGCCCGGATCCCGTCCGCTTCCGCGCCCACCATCTCGTCGGGCGAGAGACATTGCCAGAAGTAGACCCCGCTCACCTGGAAGAACTCGCGCGTCTCACGGCAGAAGAGGCGGATCAGAGAAGCGACGTCGGTGCCTTGCGCGGCGGCGGCGGAAAAGCGCAGGAGGAGCTTCTGAAAAGCTTCGTCAGACTTGGGGTTCGGCCCCTGGACGAGCGTCGTGTCTCCCGCGCGCATGGTTAGAAAAACACCGCTTGGACCTTTCCCGATTGTTCACAAGTTATTTGAATATAAGGGGAAAGTACCTTGCAATCTCATTTTGAGTCAAGCGAATAAGGGCGCAGGTGTCTTCCTGTGAAATCCCACGTTTGGGTAGCGTCACATGGTCTCACCCTGAGATTTCGCGGTGAACGGCGAGGGGAAGATGAGACGTTTCCAATTTCTCAGGAGCAGGGAGAGACGGGTCATCAACGGTACATTCCCTTCTGGCACAGCGACTTATCACGGTCACCAAAGTAATGTTCCCAACGATTTAGCTGGCACGACCTTTGCACGTCACGAGGTAGGATTTTTTGCACGGGAGGGCTTGTGTCTCGACAACAACTTCAACGCTGGCTGGCGGGGGCCGTAATTTCAGGCGTCGCCGCCCTATGTCTTTTGAACCCGCTGCCGGGTCATGCGCAGCAGGACGAGATCTCGCGCAAAGTGAAGTCCAAGGTGTCTCCGACGTACCCGGAGCTGGCGCGGAGGATGTCGATTTCGGGCGTGGTGAAGGTCCAAGTCGTCGTAGCGCCGAACGGATCGGTGAAGAGCACGAAAGTCGTGGGCGGCCATCCGCTGCTGGTAAATGCGGCGGTGGACGCTGTGAAGAAGTGGCGGTTCGATGCTGCTTCGGAAGAGACGACGGGCGTGGTGGAGTTCAAGTTCGATCCGAACGTTGCCACGCAGTAGGCCGGGGAGAAAGCGTCTGCGGGCCAAGGGCACGCAGACAGGTTCGAGGTTCGCTAGGGAGGGACAGCGATGACGCTGCGCAACAGACTTTACATGGCGTTTGGGGCCGTTTTGTTCATGGTCCTGGTCATGTTCGCGGTGAACTGGAGAGCCGTCAGCCGGGAGCATGAGGCCAAGAAGGCGGCGCAGGCGTCGCTGGACCTGAAGGACGCAACCGATGCGGTACGGTTCCAGATGATGCAGAACCGTCTCTACCTGAGCAACTACCTGCTAAGCGGTGACACGCGCGAGGTGGACCGGATGAATGAGGGCATCCGGCACCTGAACGACAAGCTGGAGAAGACCCAGGCACTGGCGAACTCCGACCAGGAAAAGACCGCGCTTGAAAAGGTGCAACAGCTCGAACAGAACTGGGCCAAGGAATTTGCCCAGCCCCTGGTAGATAAGCGCAAGGACGTGGATAGCGGCAATGCCACGGTAGCGGAACTGCAAATTTTCTATTTGCAGAAGGACGCTTCTGCGTGGGTGAAGAACACAACGGAATTCCTCGACGCCGCTGACAACGAGAACAACAAGATGGTCAAGGAGCGGCGCGACTCCGACGATAGCGCGGAGAAATGGACCATCTTCGCCTCGCTGGCAAGCATGCTGATTGCACTTGCGATCGGGGTGGGAATCGCCATTCGCACTGCAGCTTCGATCACCGAGCCGCTCGCCAAGCTGATGACCGTGGCGCACAAGATCGGCAACACCGGCGATCTGGAGCACAACGTTGAGGTGGACACGCAGCGGCAGGATGAGATTGGAGAACTGGCGCGCACCTTCGCCAACATGGTGACGTACCTGAAGGAGATGGCGGCGGTGTCCGAAGCCATCGCCAACGGCGACCTAATGGTGGAAGTCGAACCACGTTCGAAGCAGGACACGCTGGGACACGCATTCCAGCAGATGGTAGAAAGCCTGCGCGGGCTGGTGCGCTCGGTGCGCGACCTGGCGTCGCAGGTAGCCAGCGCCTCGAGCCAGGTGGCGGGAGCTTCCGACGAGTCGGCCAAGATCAGCCTGCAGGGATCTTCAGCGATTGATGAAGTCACGAGCACGATGCACGAGATGAGCGTGAACGTGCAGAACATGGTGAAGAGCACGCAGACCCAGGCTTCGAGCGTGAGCGAGACCTCGGCGTCGATCGACCAGATGGTGGCGTCGATCCAGCGTGTGGCGGATACCGCTAAAGTGCTGCTCGATATTTCGAACCGGTCACGCGAGGAAGTTCACAGCGGCATCACCACGATGGACAAGGCCACCGAAGGTCTGACCAAGATCAACAACACCATCCGGTCGTCAGGCTCGATCATCGACGCGCTGGGGCAGCGGGCGGACGACATCGGCAAGATCATCGAAGTGATCGACGATCTGGCCGAGCAGACCAACCTGCTGGCGTTGAACGCGGCGATTGAAGCGGCGCGCGCGGGCGAGCACGGACTCGGGTTCGCGGTGGTGGCAGATGAAGTCCGCAAGCTGGCCGAGAAATCGGCGCAGTCCACCAAGGAAATTTCGGAACTGATCCAGAGCATTCAGAAAGAAGCCCGCAAGGCGGTCGAGAACATGGACGAGAGTACGACCATCGTCAATGAAGGGCTGGAACTGGGTGGAGAACTGAACGGAGCGCTGCGCAAGATTTCGAACGTGGTCACCGAGGTTTACAAGTTCGCGCAGGAGATCGGCGCGGCCACCAACGAACAGTCGCACGGCTCGTCGCAGATTGCGCGGGCGACCACGCGGCTGAACGAGATCACGCACGAAATCAACTCGGCCGTGGAAGAGCAGGCCTCGGGCGCTCAGGCCGTGGTGAAGGCCATGGAACGCATGCGTGAACTGATCCAGCAGTCGACGTCGGGTTCGACCGAACTGGCGGCGTCGGCGGAGCAGATGTCGAAGATGTCGCGCGAACTACTCGATGCACTGGAGCGGGTCGCAGGCCGGACGGGGGACGTGGATCACGCGCGCAGCAACGACAAGAGTTCCGGCAAGATCGCGCGCCGAGCGACCGCAGGGGTCTAGGCCATGAGCATAGAGCGGCACAGCAACCGCGAGTTGCAGATCGTCGGATTCCAGGTGGGCAACGAGACCTACGGCGTGCCCATCACGGCGCTGCACGAGATCGTGCGCGTGCCGGAAATCACGGCGGTTCCGGACGCTCCGGAATACATGGAAGGCGTCATCAACCTGCGCGGCAAGATCGTGTCGGTAATAGACCTGCGCAAGCGCTTTGGCGTGAAGGAAACGGCAGCTAACCGGAGAAATCGGATTCTGGTAGTTGAGTTCAACGGTCGCTTGTCGGGGCTGATCGTGGATTCGGCATCGGAAGTTCTGAAGATTGCGGCCAGCGACATCGAGCCCCCTCCAGCCGTTTTGCAGGAAGGCGGAATGGGCTGCGTGACAGGGCTAGGCAAATACAAGGGACGGCTGATCATGCTGCTCGACACGAGCAAGCTTCTGGAATTCGGCAGTACCAAGGCACAGAAGGCGGCCGCAGAAGCCAAGGCGACAGCCACTCCCAAGGCGGAGGTTCGCGGCGCGGCTGCCCGTTAGGCAGAACTAGACCGATTACTCCATGGGCACATCAGGCGCAGCACCGGCCCCCGTACTCACCGAAGCGGAACTGAAACTTCTGCAGGCGCTCGTGTACCAGGAGTGCGGCATGCACTTCGACGAGCGGCGCACGCACTTCCTACAAGACCGGCTAATGCGCCGGCTGAGGGAATGCGGCGTCGATTCCTTTTACAGCTACTACCGGCTGCTGATCAGCGATGCCGGGCGCGGCGAACTGGCGCAGCTGCTCGAAAATCTCACAGTCAACGAAACCAGCTTTTTCCGCAACCGCGCGCAGCTGGACCTGTTTCACAAATATGTGCTGGAAGATCTGCTACGCAAGAAGCAGGAGCGCCGCGATTTCTCGCTACGTTTCTGGAGCGCGGGCTGCTCGACCGGGCAGGAAGCCTACACCATGGCGATGCAGGTGGCCGATGCGTTGGCGTATTACTACATGCGGAATCCGATGCAGGTGGAAACACCCACGCCGAAGCCGCTGATTCCTCCGCCGTGGAAAGTTGAAATCCTGGCCAGCGACATCAGCTACTCGGTGCTGCGCGCCGGGCAAGAAGGCGCATACAACGAACACCAGATGGCGTCGGTGGATTACAACTACCGGCTGCGCTACTTCGACAAGACAGGCGACCGTTATTCGGTCAAGAAAGCGCTGAAGGAAGTGGTCCACTTCGACTTCCATAACCTGAAGACCGAGTATCTGCCCCAGCGCAACGACGTAATTTTCTGCCGGAACGTCATGATGTACTTCGACGAGGCGGAACAGAAGCGGCTGATCAACAAGTTTTACCGCTGCCTTAATGCGGACGGCTACCTGTTCGTGGGACACGCCGAGAGCCTGCTCGGGCTGACCGAAAAATTCCAGATGGTGCACCGCAACAGCGGAACGGCCTACCAGCGCGTCGAGGGAGTCTTATGACCCAGCCTGACGAGCGCATGGCCGAACTTCGCGAACTGTTTTTCGAGAGCGCGCAGGAACTTCTGCAGGCGTTGAACGACGAAGCGCTGAAGCTCGAGAAGCATCCCGGCGATTCGGAAATTGTGCGCACCCTTCGGCGGATCGTGCATACGCTGAAGGGCGATGCCGCGGCCTGCGGCTACCGCGAGTTGAGCGAAGTAGCGCACGAACTCGAAGATGCGCTGGCACTCGAGTCGGCGGCCGCATACGCAACCTTGGCGGAAGTGGCGTTTACCGCGGCGGACCTGTTCGCGGCCATGCTGGCGGCGTACCGCAAGCGCGCCAAGCTTCCCAGCCGTGATCCTCTGCGCAAGATGGTGAAGAAGCTCTCCGCGGAACCGGGAACCAAGCGCGGCGCGAAAAAAAAAGCGGCGGTCAGCGCACAGGCACTGGGCTGGACGGAGTACGAGAAGCTGGCGGTCCAGAAAGCGCAGGAAGCCGGAAATTTCGTCTACCACGTGCAGGCTCTGATCGATCCGCATTGCGCCATGCCGATTGCGGGGCGCCAACTGGTACAGAACGCGCTCGCGACCTTGGGAGAAATTCTGGCGGGGCGGCCGGAAGCTGGAGCACCCGCGGCGACCAAGCAGGTGGAATTTCTGCTGGCCACGACCAGGGCGGCTGAAGAAGTCGTGAGCAAGTGCCAGATTCCGACCATCGTGGCCAGCGTGAAAACGGATCTGCTGCCCGGCGAAGCGGGGCAGGCGACCGAAGCCGTGGCGAAACGAATTGCGAAATCTGTCGACTCTGAAGATGCAGTCGCTTCGGAGGCTTCCCTCCCGCAAGAGCCAGGCGCACCGACCGACATGCACGAAACGGCCCTTGAACACGGACCGCAATCGCACGCAACCCTGGCGGAAAACATCCTGCGGGTGGATTCGGAGCGCATTGACAGCGTGCTGAACCTGGTGGGCGAGCTGATCATCGGCAAGTCGATGCTGCAGCAGGCGCTCAACGAGTTCGCCAAGACCTATCCGAAAGACGCGTTGCGCGGACGATTCGCCGACGCTATGGCGTTTCAGGCACGCGTTCTTAACGATCTGCAGCGTTCGGTGATGAAGATCCGCATGGTGCCCGTGGAACAGCTGTTCCGACGCTTTCCACGCATGGTGCGGGACGTGGCGCGGCAGTGCGGAAAGGATGTGGAACTGGTGGTCAGCGGGCAGGACACCGATCTCGACAAGTCGATCCTGGACGCGATCGCCGAACCGTTGACCCACCTGGTGCGCAACGCTATCGGGCACGGGCTGGAGACGGCGGAAGAACGAAAGAAGGCCGGAAAGTCTGCGCAGGGCAAGCTGCACCTCAGCGCCTATCACCAGGGCAACCAGGTGATCGTCGAAGTGCGCGACGACGGGCGCGGCATGGACGCGCAGCGCATCCTGGCGAAAGCCATCGACATGGGTCTGACCTCGAAAGAGGACGCGGCACGGCTGAACGAAGCGGAGATTTTTGATTTTGTGTTTCGTCCAGGATTCAGCACCGCAGAGCAGGTGACGGAGGTCTCCGGGCGCGGCGTCGGCATGGACGTTGTGCAGAGCGTGCTGCACCGGCTGAAGGGCAGCGTTCACATCGAGACACATCCAGGACAAGGCACGACATTCCGGCTGAAGTTGCCGTTGACGCTAGCGATCATCAAGGCGTTGCTTTTCCAGGTACAGCACCGGCTGTACGCGGTGCCGTTGAACGCTGTGGTCGAGATTGCGCGCACGCGCGAAGGCGAAGTTCACCAAGTGGACCATTACGAAGTTCTGCAGTTGCGGAACCAGGTTCTGCCGCTGGTGCGGCTCGGCCGGCCCCGCGTGAGCGGAGCCGATGGGGCGAATAGCAAACTTTTTGTGCTGGTCATCAGCGTGGGCGAAAGGAAATTCGGGCTCATTGTGGATGAGCTGGAAGGTGAGGAAGAGTTGGTCATCAAGGCGTTGGACGACCATGCGGTCTCAACCGATCTGGTAAGTGGGGCATCAATCCTGGGAGATGGACGAGTCGTACTCATACTGAACTTATCTGCAGTAGTGGATCATTTTGCGCGCTCGCGATCTTCGGAAGCCGGCGCGGTCAGCTCCGGGTTGTTGCTGTCGCACGCCGACCGGATCCGTTTCAGCCAGGCGGCGGGAGGGCAGGCATGAGCGGGCCTCGCGTACGCGTACTGGTGGTCGATGATTCGGCGCTCATGCGCAAGTTGATTCCGCAGATCCTCGAGAAGGACAGCTCGATCGAGGTGGTGGGGACGGCCATGGACGGCAACTTCGGCCTAAAGAAGATCGAAGAGCTGAAGCCGCAGGTGGTCACGCTTGATCTCGAGATGCCGGGCATGAATGGGATCGATATGCTGCGGCAAGTGATGCGCAAGCTCTATCCGGTGCCGGTGATCGTAGTCAGCTCGCACAGCACCGAAGGCGCGTCGATCACGCTGAAGGCGCTGGGCTTCGGCGCGTTCGATTTTGTGGCCAAGCCGCGCGATGTTTCGACGCGCATGCCGGAGATTGCGGCCGAGCTGATTTCGAAGATCAAGGCGGCGGCAAGCAGCAAGAGCGTATCGATCAAGCCCCTCGCGAACACCATGCAGTATGGCAAGGCACCGGCGTCGTCGACGAAGGCGCCTACCAGGATTGTGGCGATCGGCGTGTCGACCGGCGGTCCGCATGCGCTGCAGTACATGTTTTCCCAATTGCCGGCAGATTTTCCGGGAAGCATCGTGGTGGTGCAGCACATGCCGGAAAACTTCACAGAGATGTTCGCGCGCAGGCTCGACGAGACGTGCGCCTTGCGCGTGAAGGAGGCGCAGTCGGGCGACCTGCTCATGCCGGGCCGGGTGCTGATCTGCCCGGGCAGCCGGCATTTGAAGGTAAAGAAACTCCCGCTGGGGAATGTGGCACTGCTCAGTGACGAGCCCCGTATTCGAGGACATCGTCCTTCAGCAGACGTTCTGTTCCGCAGTGCCGCTGAGGAGTTCGGCCCGCAGACGGTCGCGGTCATCATGACCGGGATGGGCGACGACGGCGCCGAAGGCCTGGGAACCGTGAAGGCTGCAGGCGGGGTGACCATCGCGCAGAGCGAAGAATCCTGCGTGGTGTACGGCATGCCCAAGGCCGCCGTCGACCGGGGTTATGCCTTACGGGTCGTGGGTTTAGAGGCCATGGCAAGCACGCTCGTGGCCTTGTGCTCGGATAGCGCACAGTCAGGGAACGGCGCAGGCAAGCATGCAAGCGCCGGGCAAAACTAGGGTTATCTAGCCGGCGGAAGCGCCGCATGGTACGAAGGTAAGCAACAGGAGGCTGTTATGGAGCAGTTTGCGCCAGTAAAACGCAGCAAGGACGGCCAGCCGATCCGCTATTTGATCGTGGACGACTCGGTCTTTGCGCGCAAGAACCTGGCCCGCATGGTCGAGTCCTTTGGTGGGCACTTGGCCGGCGAGGCAGGCGATGGCCTGACCGCCATCACCGAATATGACCGGACGCATCCCGACATCGTGCTCATGGATATCACGATGCCGCAGATGGAAGGGATCGAGGCGGCGGAACGGATCGTGCAAGCGCATCCGGAAGCGCGCATCGTGATGGTGTCGTCGGTCGGTTACCAAGAAAACATTGTGGCCGCTCTGCAGCGGGGTGCGCGGCACTTCGTGCAAAAGCCCGTGAAGCCGGAAGTGCTTTACGAAGTGATCAAGTACGTGCTGGGCGAAGACGGCGCGGTCGCGAATGCGGCTGGAGCGGGAGTCTAGTCCCATGAAGATGGAGTTGATCCAGCCCTTCATCAATTCGGCGGATGCGGTGCTGGCCCAGGGCCTGCAATGCACCACGGCCATCGGCAGCCTCAGCATGGAAGAGGAAGCCTATCGCCGGAAGGGTGTGGCGGCCATGGTCTGGGTCACGGGAGACATTGAGGGGCGCATCATCATCGACCTCGACCCGGAGACAGCGGTGCGCGTGGCGGGCAAGATGGCGGGCGCGGATCTGCCTGAATCCGATTTGCTCGTGAAAGAAACAGCCTGCGAATTGGCGAACCAGATTATCGGGAATGCGATCACGGCACTGAACGACCAGGGATTCCACTTCCGCGTGCATCCGCCGGTGATGCATGAATCCGCGGAAGGCATCAAGAGCAGCGAAGACACCGAGGCGCTCGTGATGTGCTTCGAGACTCCGGTGGGCAGCGTGTTCATGAATATTGCGCTGCGGTATAACCGGCGGCGGCATGCTGACATGGCGGCTTCAGCCGGACGGTGAGTGTTGCTTGAAAATCCTGACACGAGCCGCCCTGGCTTGTGTGTTGCGATAAGTTTCTCCCTACATCTCTTTAGCCAGACCGCCCCTAAAGGGGCCTTCATGGAACGCAGTCTACGGCGCGCCTGAAGGCGCGCCCTGATACGAACCGCCTCCCAAGCGGCGGAGTAATTCATCTCAGGGCGCATGCTGATACGAACACCTATCCCGGGGACGGGCTGTACGCCTACTCTGAAGGCGTGCCCTGATATAAATCCTCTTCCGGTAAGAACCAGAATGCCCTCTACTACGAACTTTCTTGGTGCGAGAGCTATGAACCGGTCAGGATGAAGACAGGATTTTGCCTCGGAGGCTCGCCAACACCGATTGCGGTTTCGCCAGTTGTGGAAGTTCCTGCGGGGTTGCTGACGGTGAAGGTGCCGTTGCCTATTCCGGTCACGGTAAACGTGCCGTTGTCCATCTGCGCTGACATCCTCGTAATCGTCACCACGAGACCCAGAAAGATCGGCGTGCCCGAATTCGGATCATACGTGTACGTGTAGGTCGTGTCGGTGCCGTTCTGCATGGCAGCGGAGATGTTTAGCAGGGTTGGAGAGTAGGCGCTGCCAGGAGCTGGGATGGTTGCGAAGTAAATGTCGCCGGACGTGTTGATGCTCCAGACCCCGGAGGCATCGCAACTGGAAACGTAGACACGCGAACTGTCGATGGCGGTGGCGGCCGAGATCCGGAAACGGGTGGCCGCGCAATTTGCCACCTGCGAGGCTGAAACTTCGGGCAGAGGGATCGCTTTCGTCACCTGGTTGGTCAACGCATCGACGACTGTAACTTGCACTTGAACGCAGGAAGTCTGCTGGCAATTGGCAGAAGTCGAGTCGAGATAGTAGCTCGCGATGTAGGCGCGGGTACCGTCGGGTAACGCCGCTACTGAGACTGGGACGCATCCGCTGGCGGGGCAAGGGGCCGCGCCTCCGCCCGGAATAGCAGCCTTCAGATCGATGGTGGCGAGCTTCGCTAGGGCGTCGGTGCTTGCGTCAAAGATCCCCACCGTGGCGTTGGTCGGATTCGGCACGTAAAGCCGGTTGCGGCGGCTGTCGTAGTAGAGGAAATCTGCGCCTGCTCCGACCGAGACGGTTCCCGCGACGGCATCGGTCGCAAGCAATCCGTTAATGACTGTGATGTTTCCGGCGTCGTGACTCAGTACGTAGACGCGCGCGCCATCGCTGCGCACAGCCGCCCAGCGGGGGGATGCTCCAACCGGAAGAGTGACAATGGTGCCTTTATCGGCACTGCTGATCACCGAGACGTTGTTCGAATCGCGGTTCACCACGTACAGCTTCTTGAGCAAGCCGGTAGTCGAAGAATTGCTGGGAGTTTCGACCATGGCGATGGGATGGGTACCCACTGCAATCGTGTCGATGATGGCGTTGGTGATGCTATTGATGGCGTTTACCGTGCCGTTACCTGAGTTCGCGACGTACATGGTAGAGGTCTCGCTGCTTTCAACAAAATCTGGTGCAGCACCCGTCGCCAGGTTGACATCGACGGCGGGCCCGAGACCTGTATTTCCAGAGGCAACGTTAAATGCGCTGACGGAATCCGCGCCCATGTTAGCCACCCACACTTTGCTTCCGAGCAAGGTGGCATGTACAGGCATGATCGCAACCTTCGTCACGCCGGCTGCGGAATCTCCGGAGACGTTCACCTGCATGCCGGTACCAGCGTTGAACGTGCCGTTCTGATTGACGGTAAAGGTGGAATGGGCGTTCTTCGGATCGGGGGTTGGAACTGGTTGAGGAATAATGGTGGGGCGGTATACATCGCCACAGGCAATGCAGATCAGGAACAGGAAAATAAGGCCAGCCAGCTTGCCCTTCGACACCAGACTCATCGGTACCCCATGGTGAGTAATCATGCGTTAGGAGAATTGAACATTGTAATCGGGGAATGGAGTTTCTTGCTAGCTGGCGGCTGATAGCTGGTGGCTCGTAGCTACGAACTGGTGCCCGAACCTATCAGCTTTCAGTACTTGATCGCTTTTGCCCCTCCAGCGTTAGTGGCCAGGTGGGACGGGCGGGTTGCCTGAATGGACTTTGCTCTGCGTATGGACGTCGACGGGCGGGAACGACCGTCGCTGCATCGCACCAACTAAAGCAGGCATGGTTAGGAGGACGCTTATCGGCCGCGGCGCGGTTTGCTCCCTGCGACTGCTCCTTCGGGGACGGACTTCGTGGTGGCGGCCGGCTTCTTCTTGCCTTCCATTTCGGCGAGGCTTTGCTTCAGGGCTGCCATCAGGTCCACAACGGGCGCGAGTTTCTTCGGGCGGTCTATCTCGACCACTTTGCCGCCCTCGAGTTTCGTCTCGATCAGTTTCTTCAAGTTTTCCTGGAAGGAGTCGTGATACTTCTCAGGGTCCCAATCTCCGGCGAGCGCTTCGATCAACTGACGCGCGACCTTTAATTCGGCTTCTTTGAGTTCGACATCCGGCGCTCCGAAGCCTTCGACCTGGCGAACTTCTTCGGCGTAGTACATGGTGTGCAGCATCATGCCGCCGGAGTGCGGCCGCAGAAAGACCGTGTATTCGCGGTTGTGCATGGTGAGCTTGGCGATCGCTACGTAATTGCTCTCTTCGAGGGCCTTGGTCAGGAGCGCATAGGGACGCCGTCCGGCTTCGTCAGGCATCATGTAGTAGGAAGATTCGAAGTAGACCGGGTCGACGTCGTCGGCATGCACGAATTCGAGGATCTCCATGGTCTTGGCGGTCTGCGGTTCGATCTTTTTGATTTCTTCGGGCTCGATGACGATGTACTCGTCCTTGCGGAACTCGTAGCCCTTCACGATTTCGCTGCGCTCGACGACCTTGTTCTCGGCCGGGCAGATGTATTGCTGCTTCACGCGCTGTAAGTCAGGGCGATGAAGCATGTTGAAAGAAATACCGCTGCTGCGGGCGCCGGAAAAAAGGCGCACCGGCATCGAGATCAAACCGAACGTAAGATATCCAGACCAAACGGAGGCCGCCATAGGTTCTCCCCGACAAATCAGAAAAAGGCGCCAGAGCCGCGCCCAGGTTCGAAAGTTTAGCGCACGACTTCAGTTTTTGATGCATCAACTTGGCAGGGTAATCGAGAGAAAAAGCACGACGGGATGGGCTGAGGTAGTCGGCGGCCCTAGGGGTGGTAGTTATCAGTTCGATTCCACCCTCACCGAGCCATGGTAGAACTTTAATTCTATTGCTATGCAATTGAGCGCGCTGGACTTAGGTACTAATTCGGCGGTGTGGTGGGCAGACTCAGCGCCGCGTTTTGCTTTGATTCTCGCCATAACGGTGGCATTTGCCGCCCTGGGACACGCAGTTCGGGGGGTATCGCGGTCGGGCGCGCTGGCGGGGGGCGTGGTTTGCTTCGCGTTGCTCGCAAGCGTCGGGCCAGGGGCGTTTGCGATGCTGCTGGCGGTGTTTGGGGTCACGTGGATCGCTACGCGCTTCGGGCGGCTACGGAAACAGGGCTTGGGAGTTGCAGAGCGCAAAGAGGGGCGGAGTGCGTCGCAGGTTCTGGCGAACACCGGGATGGCCGCGGCCTGTGCACTCTGCTACTCGGGATTGCATGCGCCGCTGATGCTATTGGGAATGGCGGCAGCTCTGGCCGTGGCGGCGGCGGACACGGTGTCGAGTGAGTGTGGGCAGGCGTTGCGCCGCGAGGCCCGGCTGATTACGACGTTCGAGCGCGTTCCCGCTGGGACCGATGGCGGGGTGACGTTGGGGGGCACCTCTGCTGGGGCGGTAGCGGCGGGTTTGGTGAGTTTGATCGGGATGTGGGCTGGGCTGTTGTCATCCAGATGGGTGTGGATTGCTGTGACGGGGGGGGTTGTCGGAATGTTGGTGGATAGTTTTCTGGGCGCGTTGTTTGAGCGGCGCGGGTGGATTGGGAACGATAGCGTGAATTTTGTTAGCACCGTGGTGGCGGCGGTTGGGGCGGCCGCGGTTGCGGGTTTGTAGCTCTCGGGCGCTCCAGAGACAGCCCTTGAAGGGGGCTCTCCAACCTGGACTTTACGGCATCGCTGAAGCGATGCCCTGATACGGACCCCTTGTCCCTGAAGAGCAGCGTCTGGCTCTTGGCTACTGGCTGTTGGCGGTTGGCTTGACGGCCGTTGTCGCACGGGCTAGCAGGCGGCACCTCCGTTTCGACTCCACAGAGCTGCGTATCCGTCGATCGAAACCAGGGACGTTTCGGTTTGATGTGCCTTTCTCAGTGCACTGACGTTTTCCATGTTCCCCCCGGGTGGTCATGTCCGTCGGTACCTTGAGTAATGGTTACCTGACAAGCGACAATTTCACAGTACCTCTGCCGACAATTCAGGCGCTTCGTGTGTGGCAGGTCATCGTCATCGCAAGCGGGGTTGTCGGCGGGAATGCATTTTTATTTACGACTTGTCGGTTCTGTCAGGAACTCGGACGTAAGGAAGCAATGCGGATTAAGACGTTAGTGATCGGGTACGCGCTGGCCCTAGCGCTGCTGCTGTTCGCGCAGCGACGGCCGGATGCTTTGCCAGCCACCAGCTTTACCGGAGTTGTCGACCTGACGCATCCGGTCGGGCGCGGGAAGGTGCCCGGCGTTCACGAAAATGGTCCGCTGCGCGCGGCGGGACTGGTGCAGAAAGACGGGCTGCGGCGCGTTTCGGCGTCGACTGCAAACAATACGAATATTGATTCGCCCGCCCGGTTGGTTCGCGGGATGTGGACTGTGGACCAAATCCCACCCGAGCGGCTGATTGCCCCGCTGACCGTACTCGACGTAACGACGCAGGCGCAACGCAATCCCGACTACGAAGTTTCTGTTGAAGACATCGCGCAGTGGGAGCAGATTCACGGAGAGATTCCGGCGGGAGCCGTGGTGGTGGCGCGCACGGGATGGGGAGTGCGTTGGGCCTCGCCCAAGGATTACCGCAATACCGACAAGAAAGGCGTAATGCATTTCCCGGGATACTCGCGCGATGCAGCACAGTTCCTGGTCGAAGGACGGCAGGCCCTGGCGCTTGGCATTGACACGTTGAGCGTGGATCCGGGATCGTCACGCACTCTGGCCGTGCACGAGTACACGCTGGCCCACAGCGTTTATCACCTGGAGAATGTCGCCAACCTCGAACGCGTGCCCGATGCGGGCGCCGTGGTTGTGGTGGCTCCCATGAAGTTGGAAGGTGAAGTTGACGGCCCTGTCCGCATTCTGGCGTTGACACGCCGTTAGTACAGTAATGTCCTATTGGCGAGTTTGAAGGTTACGCCGCGTAGCATAGAATCAACCCATCGTTAACAATCACAAGGCCGTGCGAGGCATCCTTCGCCTTCTGGTATGAATCCATTCCGAGATAACAACGCCACAAAATCCAAACCGCAGTTCAGTGGAGAGTCGCCTGTGCGCTCAATTCTGAGAGCTTTCGTATTTTTTCTGACGCTGGGCATCGCGCTCAGCGTTTTTTCGCAGACAAAAGCGACCAGCCGCATTTCGCAGGCGATCGATGACCGGGACACAGTTCAGCTGCGCGGCAGCGTGCATCCCCTGCTGCGGAAAGCGACCGACCAGGGGCGCATGGATGGGGCGACCCGATTGGAAGGCGTTTCGCTGGTGTTCAAGCGGACGGCGGCGCAGGACGCGGCGGCGGAAAAGTTGATCGCGGACCAACTCAATCCGTCTTCTCCCAACTACCACAGGTGGCTCACGCCAGAACAGTACGCAGATCGATTTGGCTTGAGCCAAGCGGACCTCGATAAGGTCACCTCATGGCTGAAGTCGGAAGGCTTCACTATCAATCGAACGGCTCGTGGCCGGACCCAGCTTTGGTTCACCGGAACCGTGTCACAGATCGAAACGGCTTTTCGGACGGAGATGCATCGCTATCAACTGAAAGGCGAAGCGCATTTCGCGAATGGAGTTGAAGTCTCCGTTCCGGCGGCAATAGCCGACACAGTGCTTGGCGTCCACAATCTCAGCGATTTTCGTCCGCGAGCGCGAGTCCAACGGCACACGGTTTCTAAGGGCGAAGTGGTAGCCCACTTCAACAGCGGTGGCTCAAATTATCTCGCTCCAGACGATTTTGCCACGATTTATAACCTGCAACCCCTCTATGGGAATGGAGTCGACGGAAACGGGCAAACGCTAGCCGTGGTTGGACAGACCGCAATCAGTACGGCCGACCTTGATGCGTTTCGCAGTACTTTTAGCCTTCCCTCGCGAACGAGCAGCAACTTTCAGCAGTTGTTAGTGCCTAATAGCGGCACATCCGTAGTCGTCAATGGAGATCAAGACGAGTCGAGTCTGGACCTGGAATGGTCAGCAGCCATCGCGAAGGGTGCGACTCAGATTTTTGTGTACGTCGGGAACAATTCAAATTTCACCGTCTTCGATTCCATTAGCTACGCTGTGGACAACAACCTAGCTCCAATCGTGAGCATCAGCTACGGCAATTGTGAGGCGGCATTTTCGAACACTCAGATCAATTCTTTCGAGCAACTGGCTTCCCGGGCGAACATGCAAGGGCAGACTCTGGTGGCCGCATCCGGAGATTTTGGGCCGGCTGATTGTGATACGTCGGACGGTTTACCTGCACAGGGCGGAATAGCGGTCGACGTCCCGGGCGCCCTCCCAGAAGTAACTTCTGTGGGCGGTACAACGTTTAGCGGAGATAACAACGCCCAAGCGACCTATTGGAGTGCCAACAACAATGTAAAGGGCGGTTCGGCCATCAAGTACATTCCGGAAACAACTTGGGACGATACGTTGCTAGTAGGGAAGCTCCGGGCAACAGGCGGTGGTGTTAGCACGGTGTTCCCAAAACCCAGCTGGCAGGTGGCAACGGGAGTACCGAATGATGGCAAGCGCGACGTGCCGGACATCGCTCTGGCGGCCTCGCCTGAACATGATGGCTATTTGTTTTGCTCGGCTGGAAGCTGTAGTGGTGGATTTTCGGTAGCGGGCGGTACGTCCTTTGGTTCCCCCACTTTCAGTGGAATCATGGCCCTACTGAACGAAGCTACCGCAGCGAATGGGCAGGGAAACATCAATCCGACGCTTTACACTATGCATGCAGCGCATCCAACCGCCTTCCACGACATCACGACTGGAGACAACAAAGTTCCGTGCGGGACGGGGACGCCGAACTGCCCTTCCGGCACATTGCAGTATGGATTCAGCGCAACGGCCGGTTATGACGTTGTTACAGGCCTCGGCTCTCCTGACGGAGACGTATTCATCACGAATGCACCAGGATATATCTCGACACCAGACTTCGTGTTGTCGAAGAACGCTCCCCTCTCTGTTACCGCTGGGCAGTCAGGAGCATCGACGATCACGATCACAGGAATGAATGGTTATTCGGGCACTGTGAGCTTGAGTTGCAGCGGGATTTCGAGCACGGCGATGATGGGGTGCACGGTGAACCCCACGACTGTTACCGCGGGCAGCACGCCGGTCACTGTGGCGGTCAGCATCACGACGACGGCGGCACATGTGGTCACAACTGGGACCATTGCGCGGGACGGATCGCTCAATTTCCTTGGCCTGACGGGAGGTGTACTGATGGTAGGTCTCTTTGTCGGCGTGTTCCCTCCGGCTCGGCGACACTGGCGGCCGGCATTTATCCTGATCGTTCTTGCACTAGTGGTTGCGGGAGCCGGGTGCGGTGGCAGCAGCAGTTCCACCCCAAAGACTCCGGGCACACCGGCGGGGACCTACACCGCCACGGTTACAGCGACGCCTTCAGGTGCCGGAACCACACATACGACTAGTGTTTCTATCACGGTGCAGTAGCGGCCCTGTAATTTTGCAAAACAGGGGAAGGCTGTCACAGCCTTCCCCTAACTTTTGACAACCATTGCAGCCTTGCGTGATCTAATTCTGCATGGAGGCGGGCATGGCAGATCCGCGGTATCCCATCGGCAAGTTTTCTTTTGACGGCACACTCACCGAAGATCAAAAAGCAAAATTCCTGGACGACATCGAGCAGACTCCCGCATGGATGGAAGACGCGGTGCGCGGGCTCTCCGAGCAGCAACTCGACACCCCGTACCGCGACGGAGGATGGACCCTCCGGCAACTCGTGCATCACATGCCCGACAGCCACGTGAACTCGTACGTGCGCTTCAAACTCGCGCTCACTGAGGATCAGCCGACCATCCGACCGTATATGGAAGACCGCTGGGCGGAATTGCCCGAGGCGAAGAGCGCGCCAATCGGGCTGTCGCAGGCGTTCTTGCGGTCGCTGCATAGTCGCTGGATTCTGATGCTGCGTGGGCTTCTACCCGCAGACTGGAAGCGGACTTTCCACCACCCGGACAACGGGTTGATGAATCTGGAGAAGTCTCTGGCGCTGTACGCCTGGCACGGACGGCATCACGTAGCACACATCACACGTTTGCGGGAACGGATGGGGTGGTAGGGAGTGTTTCGAGTTGCTAGTTTCGAGTTTCCAGTTTCCGGAACGACCTGCGGATACCTACAGCGGGCCGAGGCCGGGCACTTGAAACTCGAAACCTGAAACTTGAAACTGCTCTAACTCACTTTCCATGCCAGATAGCTCATCGCTTCGCGCAGTACGGCGATCATCCGCTGGAATGCGCCTTTCGGACGGGAGCCGGTGCGCGGGGCTACGTAGACGGTCATGCCTTCGTGCTCGAGGAGTTTCTTGATCCGGAAGACGTGATACTCGTCGCTTACGGCCAGGCAACTCTTCATGCCGTTGGCGCGCATGATGACTCCCAGACGCTCTGCAGAATGCGCGGTGTCTGTGCCGAGCGTTTCGGCGATGAGATTGCGTTCGGGCACGCCGCGGCGCATGAGGTAGTCGTGGCCGACGCCGCCTTCGCTGTAGCTTGGGTCTTCGGCCGCTCCGCCGGTGGTCATGATTACGGGAGCCAGATGCTTCGCGTAGAGATCGTAGGCGTGATCCAGGCGCGCGCGCAGAACGGGAGAGGGCCTGCCCGCATACTCCGCCGCCCCGAACACCACAATCGCATCGGCCGGATGAAGTTCCTGCCGGCCGGCTTCGTGGGCGATCCGGATGCTGGTGATCGTAACAATAAGAACGAAGAGCAGAGCCACTGCCGCCAGCGTCCACAGAGGCCGATTTCTGCGTGAGGGCTGGATTGCGGTGGAGAGGTTCATCCCTGCGCGAAGAAAGTGGAGATCTCCTGGGCGGGAATTGCGCCTTCGCGAATCACGCGCCAGCGGTCGTCGCCGTTGCTGAGATCGACGATGGTGGAGGCGACTTCGCGGGGCGAAGTGCCTCCGTCAACGATGATGTTGATCCGGTCCTGCAATTGATCGCGAACCTGCTCGGCGGTGGTGCATTCCGAGGCGCCGCTCAGATTGGCTGACGTGGCGGTGATGGGAATGCCGGCGGCCTGGATGACGGCCAGTGGAATTTTCGCCGACGGAACGCGCAGGGCGACGTTGCCCGTGTTGGCCGTGACCTTCAGCGGCAGGCCGGAGGCGGCACGCACGATGATGGTGAGCGGTCCGGGCCAGAAGCGGCGTGCCAAGTCATAAAACTCTTTGGGTAGGGGGCGAGCCAGATCTTCCGCCTGATCGACGCTCTCGATCAGTAGCGAAAGCGGCTTGTGGCGCGAGCGCGATTTGATCTCGTACACACGCTCCACGGCGCGCAGGTTCAAGGGGTCGGCGGCCAGGCCGTAGAAGGTGTCGGTGGGCATTCCGAGTACTTGGCCCGCCTTGATTTGCTCGGCCGCGTACTTCACCAGCGAAGCTTCGGGACTGTCGTGATGGATCTTGATGATCTCCGCGAGCACAGCGTTTCCCCAGTTTTTCCAGTTGAGAACGGCGAAAGCTACCATAACACGGCGCACCGTCGCAAGCCGAACAAACGGCGTATGATGCTGCCAGATACCCCCACCATGCGCACTTCTCACTCCTCTTCCCGAGCAAGCAAACCCGCGCAAGATCGCCTGCGGCGCGTCGAGGGCCGCCATAATGCGCTGGTAAAGGAAATGCGGCGGGCGTTTTCACGCGCCGAACTGACTGAGTCCGGGGACTGCGCCATAGAAGGGGTGCGCATCCTGGAGGAAGCGATTCGCAGTGGGCTGCGGTTCCATGCTGTGTTCTTCAGCGAGTCGGCCGAAGGGCATGCGAAAAGGCTCCTTCCCCAACTTGGCGCCCATGTGGAAACGGCGGTGCTTCCCGACAAGCTTTTCGCCAGCGTGGTTCCTAGCGAGACGCCGCAAGGCGTTGCGGCGCTGGTTCGATACAAGCAGAGTTCCCTCGAAGATCTGATGGGGAAGGTGTCGGTGGGCCCGCTGGTCGTGGTTGCGGGGCTGCAGGATCCGGGCAATCTGGGGACGATTTTGCGATCGGCGGAGGCCTTTGGGGCGGCTGGGGTGATTTTGGGAGAGGGCACGGTCAGTCCGTTTAACTCGAAGGTGGTGCGGGGGTCGGCAGGATCGATTTTCCGGCTGGCGGTTCTGCGCACGAAGCTGGCCGATGTTCTGCCTAAGCTGCGGGAAAAAGGCGTGCGGCTGGTGGCGACCTCGTCGCACAAAGGCGTTTCGCTGCCGCAAGCCAACCTTGCGGGGCCAATCGCTGTCTTAATTGGCGGAGAAGGGGCGGGAGTGCCGCGGGATTGGATCGCAAAGGCGGACGAACTGATTGCCATTCCGCATGCGGCGCAGGTCGAGTCGTTAAATGCCGGCGTAGCGGCCAGTATCGTGTTGTATGAGATTGCGCGGGGGAAGGGATAGGTTCTGGGTTCTGGGCTCTCGTTGAAAAAAATCCCCACACTGCTGGCAGCAGTGGAATCCCACCCTTGCGCACAAAACGCGCAAGGATGGGGCACCCGCGGCTATTGCAACTCACCCCAATGCGACTGGCTGAGAGCTGAAGGCTGATAGCTGCTTCATGAGTCTTTTTCAAACAATTCCGGGCGGTGGTTCTTCGGCGGATGCAACGCGGCCGTTGGCCGACCGCATGCGTCCGCGCTCGCTCGACGAGTACGTAGGGCAGGAACATCTCGTTGGACCCGGCAAGCCGCTGCGCACCCAGATTGAGCGCGATGATCCCGGCTCTCTGATTTTCTGGGGGCCACCCGGGACCGGGAAAACTACGCTCGCCAAGATCATCGCGCGCATGACCAAGGCCGATTTCATTGAGTTCTCGGCGGTACTCGCCGGGATCAAGGAAATCAAGCAGGTCATGGCCGACGCGGAGCGCGCCAAGCAATACGGAACACGGACGATCGTCTTCATCGATGAGATCCATCGCTTCAACAAAGCACAGCAGGATGCGTTTCTCCCGCATGTGGAGAAGGGGAACATCCGGCTGATCGGAGCGACTACAGAGAACCCTTCGTTCGAAATCAATTCGGCGCTGCTGTCGCGGACGCGCGTGTATGTGCTCAAGCCGCTGACCGAAGAACAGATCGTACTGCTCTTGCAGAATGCGCTCGGGGATGAAGAACGTGGTCTGGGCAAGATGAAGCTGCGAGCCTCCGAAGACGTCCTGAAAAAGATCGCCAGCTATTCCAGCGGGGATGCGCGTAGCGGCTACAACGTGCTGGAAGTCGCGGCCGCGATTGCCAGGCAGAATTCCGGCAGGGAGACGGGCGCAGAGATCACGGATGAGATCGTGCATGATGCGCTGCAGAAGCGCATCTTGCTCTACGACAAGTCGGGCGAAGAGCACTACAACCTGATTTCGGCTCTCCATAAGTCCGTTCGCAACAGCGATCCGGATGCGGCTCTGTACTGGCTGGGGCGCATGCTGGAAGCGGGAGAAGATCCGCTGTACATCGCGCGGCGGGTGGTGCGGATGTCGGTGGAGGACATCGGGCTGGCTGATCCCAATGCGCTCGCTTTGTGCATGGCGGCGCGCGACGCGGTGGATTTCATCGGCATGCCGGAGGGGAACCTTGCGCTGGCGCAGGCCGTGGTCTATCTGTCGGTCGCCCCGAAGTCGAATGCTCTCTATACCGCTTATACCGATGTGCAAATGGATGTGGAGCGCACGGCCGCTGAACCGGTCCCGTTGCACTTGAGGAACGCGCCCACGTCGCTCATGAGAAATATCGGTTATGGGCAGGGATACAAATACGCGCACGAGCTCGAGTCAAAAGTCGCCGACATGCAATGCATGCCCGACAATCTGCGGGAGCGGCAGTACTACTTCCCTACAAACGAAGGCATCGAGAAGCGCATCCGCGAGCGACTGGAAGAGATTGAGCGGCTTCGTACGGGGCGCGCGGCGCGCGAGGAAGAACCCCCTTCCCGTTCCAAGAACCCGTCGAAAAAAGAGTCCTAGAACCCGCGATCGTCATCCGATAGGGAGTGGTAAGCTACTTTTTTGCAAGGGCTTACGGATTACTTGGGGACTCAATCGATGGAAATCACCAGCGCAGCGACCGTAGAAGCCGCTCACGATCTGTTGGCGACGCTCGCGCCGGATCGGGTACAGCAACTTCTCAAGTTGCAGAAAGCGGCGCACAAGATCAATTCGATTCTCGACCTGGATCAACTGGTCGACAAGATCGTGAACGACATTGCGTGCTCCTTCGGATGCATCGACATCAGCGTCTATCTGCACGAAGCGGAAAATAACGAACTGGTGCTCGCCGGTGTAGAGAACTGCCCGGTGCATGAACGAGGCCACCGGCTGAAGGTCGGCAAGGAAGGGCTGGTGGGTTATGTTGCGGCCACCGGTCAGATGCGCTATGCCCCCGACGTCAGCGTCGACCCATACTACATTGCGTGCGGCGACCAGATCCGCAGCGAGGTGGCGATTCCACTGCACGTGGATGGAAAGCTGATTGGGGTGTTCACCGCGTCGCACAATGAGCCTGACGGTTTTGATGCCGAGCAGCTATGGATGCTGCAGGGCTTGTCGAGCCACATTGCCGTAGCGGTGCAGAATGCGTTGCGCTTCAAGCAGGAGCGGAGCGAGCGCGAAAAGTTGAATCGCGAAGCGCAGGAAGCGCGCTCGATTCAGCAAGCACTGCTGCCGCGGAGTTCACCGTTCATCCCAGGATTTGCCGTGTCCGGCATGTCCATTCCTGCCGGCGCGATTGGCGGAGACTGGTATGACTTCCTCGATCTAGGCGAGGGACGTTGGGGGCTAGTGCTGGCGGACGTTTCGGGGAAAGGAACTGCCGCGGCATTGCTGATGTCGGCTACCCGCGCTATGTTGCGGTCTCTTGCAGAAAACTCGTGCACTCCCTCGGAAGTGCTGACCAAGCTCAACCGGCTCCTGGTAGAGGACTTCCCTTCCGGACGATTCGTGACGATGGTCTATGCCGTGCTTGATTCGAGCAAGGGCACCTTGACCTATGCAAACGCCGGACACCTGTCGCCGTTGCTGGTCGATGCAACGGGCGCTCGGTTTCTGGAAACAGAAATGGGACTGCCTCTTGGAATTCGGGCTGGGTCGTTCTCGGAAACGACGATTCCGCTGGCCGACAAAGCCAAGATCGTGCTCTACAGCGACGGCATCACTGAAGCTACAAATCAGAGAGATGAGGAATACGGACCTGCGAGGTTGGCGGCGCATCTGCTGAGTGGCGGTGAGTGTCCGGAAATGCTGGTGGAAGACGTAAGGGCCTTCGCAAACGGCGAGGGGCTACACGATGACGCAACTGTGATTATGCTGCGGCGTCAATGAGAGGCAGCGGGCGAGGGCGGCCACGCTACACTAGCCGAAGCGCGCGCGGTGCTCGACCAGGATACAGCGATCCATCACAACGAAGATTCCAGCCGCACGGGCTTTTTGTGCGGCTTTCTCGTGGACAATTTCTTCCTGCATCCAGACAGCGGGAACCTTGAGCTGGATCGCCTGATCGACAACTTCTTCCACGAATTCAGGCCTACGAAAAATGTCGACGATGTCGATTTTCTCGGGCACGTCGAGCAGCGAGGGATACGCCTTTTCTCCTAGCGATGCTTTGATTTCCGGATTGACCGGAATGATGCGATATCCCTGGCTCTGCAGATAAGCGGCCACGCCATGGCTCGGACGTAGCGGATTGTCGGAAAGGCCGACGACTGCAATAGTGCGGGCTGTCCGCAGCAGGTCAAAGATAGGATCAGGGTGAACCGGTAATGCCATGGACCCTTCTTCTCCAGAGGGGGTTGATTACTTCTTGGTTGAATCCAGTTTTTGTTTGAACATTTTCGTAGCCAGCTTCCGGATGGTGTCAGAGACTTCCTTGTTGCTGGCCAGGTTCTTCAGATCCGCAGTCAGCAGGTTTTTCATAAGGCCGAGTGAGACATCCAGCGGCGTTCGAGGGTTGGCCACCAGATTCCGAACGACTCCGTAGTTCTTAACAAACCGCCGCTTCATGGGAATCTGACGCAGCACAGCCTCGAGCACGTTTTTCTGGTTGGCAAACTTCTCCACTTCTCCGTCGGTGACCTTCGGAGACTCCAACACCGCGAGGGCGACCAACTTCGTGCTGTCGCGAATGAGAATGGAGCGATCTTCCTTGCTCCCCTTCATCGCCAATTGGATGCGGCCTTTGATATCAAGTCTGGAAATCTTCTGCAGGGCGCTGCCGCGCTCGGTCTCCTGGCTGGAATGCGCTTTCTTGGCGGCTGGCGACGGGCGCGTGGCCGTAGCAGTAGCTGCTCCTGAGGGCTTGGCAGCTTTGGCGACCGCTGGCGTCTGCCCAGTTTCGACAGGTGGTTGCAACTCGGCTTTGGATTCCTCGACTGGAGTGGACGTTTCGACCGATGCGACTTCAAATTCGTGAAACCCACCCAGCGGCTGGAACGGCTTTTCGCCTTCCAAGGATAGTTCGCGGGCGTGCTCGGTCAGAAAAGCATCCACCGCGACGTTTTCATCAAGCACATTCTCGTCGGATGCCTCCAGGTGAATGGCTGATCCATCTGGCGAGGGAGCAGGTTCCTCGGGCAATTCCGCGTGCGGTAATTCTTCGGGGATCACGGCTGCTTCGTGGAATTGCGCTACTTCAATCGGAGTCGAGTTCGGATTCGCCGCCAGCGCGCGCAGAATCTCAGGCAACCCCTGTACGCGAGCACTCTTGCGCATCGCGTCGACCACCTCGCGGGAACCATGCGCAGTCATGTGAAGCAAAGCTTCCTGCCTCACACTTGGGTTCTCAAGCAGCGCGGGGAGAAGCGGAGGACGCAGATTTTCGGGAGCCACCAGGTAGTCGAGCACTTCGGGCGGCGTGGCGGGATTCGCAGCTGCTTCGAGCGACGACTTGAGTTCCCAGCCCGCCAAGGTCATGCGAGCCTGCTGACCGAAGACCTTATTGTGATTCGCGATGTAAACCAGAATCTCGATCATTTCGACGCCGGGAACAGCCAACGCGCCACGAGCGGCAGCCTGCATCACGGTGGCGGACACCGAGGAGGAGCGAACCATGTCGAGCATGCGTCGCATGAAAGAGAATCCTGATTATGGCAGCGAATGAGTTCTTGCCGAGCCATTCGTTGTCAGAGTTTCCAGCTCAGTCACTACCCAGTGCAACTCCTCCACCAGGCGGTTGGGCCGGCCTTCGCACAACACATCGAGAACGGCCCGGTAATACCAGAGCGTCCCGTCGCGGTGCCCGCTGAAGCGCTCCCAAACGGAGTCGCCATCTTTCCTGAAGTCGGCGAGAATCGTCCGCACGTTGTGAAGTTTGTCGGCTGCGCTGACCAGACGAACGTCGTCGGGTGCTTCGCGCAGGTGATCGAGATATTCCAGCTTGCGGGCCTTCCACGGCGGCTTCGGGATCGTGTAAGCGTCGGTGCAGCCGTCAACGATATACGCGACCCGATCGCCAAATCGCCCCCGGATTTCTTCCAGCACGGGGTGGCCCCCGCAATCTTCGACCACGTCGTGCAGGAGCGCAGCGATAGCCTCGTCTTCGCCTCCGCCCGCTTCCAGCACGAGCGCGGCAACGCTCATCAGATGCGAGATGTAAGGAACCTCGGTCTTCTTGCGTTTCTGGGTAGCGTGCTTTTCGGCCGCGTAGAGAAATGCTTCGTTGAAGCGTGGGCCAAGTTGCGCGGCGTTGTGCGGAATACTCATGACTTTTCTCCCCGCCGCATCTTCAGGTAAGCCTGGATGAAAGGTTGCAGGTCGCCGTCAAGGATCCGATCCACGTCGCCCACTTCTTGCTTGGTGCGATGATCTTTCACCATGCGATACGGCTGCAGGACGTAGGAACGAATCTGCGATCCGAAATCGATGTCGAGCTTGGTGTCTTCTATTTTTCTGGTGGCTTCACGCTTTTTCTCCAGTTCGAGTTCGTACAGCTTGGAGCGGAGCATGCTCATTGCTCGATCGCGATTCTTGTGCTGGGAACGCTCGTTCTGGCAGCTGGCAACCAGTCCGGTGGGAATATGCGTAATTCGAACGGCGGAGTCGGTGGTGTTGACGTGCTGCCCGCCCTTGCCGCTTGAGCGATACGTGTCGACGCGAAGATCTTCGGGCTTGATGACGACTTCGATGCTGTCGTCGATCTCGGGCGACACATAGACGCTGGCGAAGGAAGTGTGACGGCGCTTGGCCTGATCGAACGGAGAAATTCGCACGAGGCGGTGAACGCCGATCTCGCTGGTGAGCAGACCGAACGCGTATTGGCCGTTGACGCCGAAAGTCGCGGACTTGATCCCGGCTTCTTCGGCCGGCTGGTAGTCGTAGAGCACCGTTGGAAAGCCCTGCCGCTCAGCCCAGCGAAGGTACATGCGCAGAAGCATGTCGGCCCAGTCTTGGGAGTCGACGCCGCCCGCGCCGGCGTGGATCGTGACGATGGCGTTGAGCACATCGTTGTCGCCGGAGAGGAGGGTCTTGGTTTCTAGGCGATCGACGAGGCCCTGAAGGCCGGTAATTTCCCGCTGCAAATCGCCGTTAACGCTCTCTCCTTCGCGGATTAACTCGAAGTAAGCACCGATGTCGTCAACACGGCGAGTTAACTCGGTGTCAGTAGACAGAGCTTCCTCAATGCGCTTTTTCTCGCGCATCACCTGTTGTGAGCGTTCGGGGTTCGACCAGAGATTGGGGTCAGAGGCCTGTTTTTCGATTTCGGTCAGCTGTTGGCGCAGTTTGCCCGCGTCAAAGGTACTCCCGCAGAGTCTGAACCTTTTCCTTGAGGCCGTTGAACTGCTGTTCGAATTCTTCGAGCATCCGCTAGGACTCTGGCTTTCGCTGGGGTATGAAGCGCACGATCAGCGCTCCTATAGAAATTATCGCACACAGGAAGGCGAACCAGTCGCCATGGCGCGAGTAGAAGGTAGTTACCTTGGTGAGGGCGTACGGAGCCATCAACACGGCGCGATTCTTGCGCTCCAGGCGGGACACGATCCGGCCGTAGGGATCGATCGATGCTGTGAGGCCGGTGTTCGTGTCGCGCAGGAGCCAGCGGTTGTTCTCGATGGCCCTCATGCGCGCCTGATTGAGGTGCTGCGCCCAAGCGCCCGAGTCGCCGTACCATCCGTCATTTGAAATGTTGACGAGCACATCGGCACCTTGATCAGCCAGCTGGCGAACTTCATTCGGGAAGATTGACTCGTAGCAGATGAACACGCCGAGCTTCTGATCGCCGGCTCGTAGGGGTTCGTGCAGTGTGCCCGGCGTGAAGTTTCCGACAGCCTGCGTGAGGCCGCTGGCGAAGGAAAACACCGAGGCGAAGGGGACGTATTCTCCGAACGGCACCAGGTGCATCTTGCTGTAGCGAGCCGTCCACGCACCGGTTGGACTGATGAGCGAAGCCGAATTGAACATCGCGTGGGGATTATCCATACCGATGGACCCAATTACCATCCAGGCATTCGCTTGTCGCGCGAGATTGCTCATGGGCTCGCGAAAGGCGGGATCGTTTGTCAGGAAAGGCGCCGGCGATTCGGGCCACACGATCAGGTCGGGATGATGCGTCGAACTCAGGCTGAGGGAGGAGAAGTCGGCGAGGGCAGTCCGCGTCTCATCGTCCGTCCAGGCCTCGGAGCCGCCCGAGGGCAGGTTCTGCTGTAGCAGGACCGCAGTGCGATCCGCCGGGGCGGGCGGCAATGTCAGCCAGCGACCAGCCTGCAAGAGGACGATTGCTCCGATGGACGCGAATACTAGGGGCTTTCGCCGGCTGCGATGCACGAGGAAGGCGGAGGCAACGGCTACGTTCACCAGCAGGATCTCGAAACTGAGGCCGTAGACTCCGGTCGTGGTGGCGATGCGAGTGAGCGGGATGTTGTCGACCTGCGTGATGCCCAAAAGATCCCACGGGAAACCACTGATGCGGGTGCGCGCAAGTTCAATTGCCACCCAGAGAAACGGTGTGGAGAGGAGCGCAAAACGGTTCCCGGAATCTCTACGGACGAGCGTGCTTACCAGCAGGCCGAACAATCCATGGTAAAGGCCCAGGTAGAGCGCGAAAAGGAGGAGCACGAGCAGTGCAACCGGGACGCTCAGACCCCCGTACTGATGCATCGTGTCGAAGACCCAGTAGCACGTGCCGATATACCACAGGACCCCGCACATGTAGCCGAGGAGAAATCCCTGCCAGGGGCGGGCCGGTAACAATTTGCGGGACTCGTCGAGTTGCAGGGTGTCCGGATTGTTAGCGTGAAACAGCGCGACCAGGAGTGGGGCGATCGAGATCCAGGAGAGAACGTATAAGCCGGGCAGCGGGAAACTCAGAACCTGGAGGATGGCGGACAGCAGAACGAGCATCCACGCTTGCTTGCGAATTGTTCGCACGCTGGAAGAATAGCAAATTGGACCCAAGTCAAAAGCGGTTAACCGCAAAGGGCGCGAAGAGAAGCCGCGAAGGACGCGAAGGTATCTCCGAGGAGTTCCTTTGCGACCTTTGCGATGCCTTAGCGACCTTGGCGGTTAAAAGCTTTTCTGTTTTTGCTGGCTGCTAAGCAGATTCTCGCGAATGAACTCCGCAATCTCTGGCGTAACGTACGGGGGCGGCGTGATCCGGAACAAGGATTTGCCGGCGACTGGCTTCAGGGAGACATCTGCCCACGCAAAAACTCCGTCTCGCGTTTCGTGAAGAATTGCGGCGTCAGCACGATCAAGGAACTCGCGTGCTGAAATCTTGAAGTCGGCCGTCGCAGGATCCAGGACGGTTATGTACAAATCCGGACGCAAGAACTTCAGGATGCTGTTGGACTCGATGATCACATGCGGCGAGCCTTTCAGTCGCTCACGCAGCGTAGGCATCGCCTCGGCGAGCCTTCCCTGCTCGGTTCGCACCCACCATACGCGCTCGGCTCCGGCTGCCAGGAAGCGCGAAGTGTCGGAGTCGCCCGCCCGACTTTTTTCTTCAGTGATTGCCCACGAGTGATCGCCGGTCGCGCAGTCGCACGCTTCACCATTGGCGGAGCAGATGCCGTGTCCGTATTGCGTGACCTTGAAGGCGGTCCAGCGAAACTGTGGAAGCGCTGAGATGAGGCCGGCAACAACGCTGGTCTTGCCCACGCTGCGGGAATGGCCGCCGATTACGATGGTAAACATTGGGCAGTCGCTAGTCTCTAGTCGTTAGTCGCTGGCAAGTGCCTTGCTGATAGCTGATGGTCGTTGGCTGATGGCGACATCGGTATCCCTCTTTCCCTAACATCATTCTTCTTTTTTGCCCAGCCTTGCCAAGATCGCCAACTCCTTCAGATACTCCTTGATTGGGCGCGCCGGCGTTCCCCAGAATACGATCCCCTTCCCACGGATCACTTTGTTGCTCGGGATGCCGCTTTGCGCGCCGAGGATTGCGCCGGCTTCGATGCGCACGTGGTCGGCGACCCCTACCTGGCCTCCGATGATTACGTCATTTTCTATGACCGAACTCCCGGAAATGCCGGTTTGAGCGGCAATGACCACGTCTTCACCAATATCGACGTTGTGGCCAACGTGCACCAGATTGTCGATCTTTGTGCCGCGACGGATACGAGTGACGTCGAGTGCGCCGCGGTCGACGGTGGAGTTGGCGCCGATTTCGACGTCGTCTTCAATTTCGAGGCGGCCAATCTGGGGGAATTTTTCGTAGCGGCCAGTTTTTGCGTCGGGCACGTAGCCAAATCCGTCGCTGCCCAGCACGGTGCCCGCGTGAATGACGACGCGATTGCCCAGTCGCACCTGCGGGTAGACATTGACGTTCGGGTAAAGGCGACAGTCCTTACCGATGGTTACATCCGGACCTACAACGCAGTTCGCTCCGATGCGTGATCCTTCGCCGATTTCAACGTTTGCACGGACTACGGCTCGTTCTTCGATCGAAACGTTCTTTGCGAGCCTTGCTTTTGGATCAATCACGGCAGTGGCATGAATTCCGGCTGGTTCGTGCGAGCTCTCGAGCCATTGCGCGGCGCGTGCGAATGCCAGGCGCGGTTGCGCCGCTATCAGCACAGGCTTTGCATGCGCGCTATTTCTTCCGAAATCGCCTGTGATCACGGCACTCGCTTTTGAGTTCATAGCGTGCGAGAGATTCTTTGCGCTCTCGACGAAGACCAGGTCGCCCGGTTCTGCTGAGGGCAGGCTGGAGATTCCGGAGATCTCGGTCTGTCCGTCCCCGATCAGCGACGCATCCAAAAATTCGGCCAGATCTTTCAGCGCTCGCCTCATGGCTCTTGTATAGCAGCCAGGAGGCGTGGAAGGAAAGTTTTCCGCGGGACTGGCTACATCCATACAATCCCTGCATGCAACGGAAGATCTTCTGGCTGATGGTGACGGTGCTTGAGCTGGCGGCTTTCTGGCTGCCCTTCTGGTATCAGGTGTTCGCGATTGTCCCGATTGTGTGGATCGCCTGGTGGGTGGCCTACCGCAGCGATTGGTTCGAATAGAGCGAAGGCTGGCCGGGGGGGCGAGTCTTCCAGCGGCGATGCACCCACAGCCACTGATCGGGATAGCGCCTTACGACGTCTTCAATCACTTTCGTGAAGAGGGTGGTGTTGGCGACGATGTCGGCGTCGTTGTTCCCCGTGCGAATCAGGGTGACCGGCGGCTCAAAGCGCAGCCGATATTTGCGCAGGACTGGATCCCAGACCGTGAAGCCGGGCACCACCGCCGCGTCAGTGCGTAGAGCAATGCGCGCGAGGCCGCTCGCCGTGCAGGCCGGGATTCCGAAAAAATCGACGAAAACACCTTCAGGTGGGGTCATGTTGGTGTCGATAAGGATGCCAACAGTGGCGCCCGCTTTCATGGCGCGCAGCAATTCACGGGCTGGATTGTCTTTGAGGATGGGCGTGTTGCCGTGCATGGTGCGATAGCGGCGCACCAGGGCGTCAAGATAAGGGTTATCGAGCGGTCGCATTACGAAGTGCAGAGGATGTCCGTAAAGAGAATGCGCGAATGCGGAAAGCTCCCAGCCCCCGATGTGTCCCGTCAGGAAGAGGACGCCTTTGCCGCGCTGCGACGCGCGATCGAAATTCTCGTAGCCGTCATAGCCAACGATCCGGCTGACGTTTTCACTGGTGTATTTCGGGAAGTGACAGACTTCTGCGAATTGGCGTCCAAGCGAAGTGAAGACGCCGCGTACGATCTTTCGGCGTTCGCCAGAAGTCTTGTCGGGGAAGGCGAGCGCCAGGTTGCGCATGCCCACCCGGCGAAGCTTGCCGTGCAGCAGGTAGATGAACTGTCCCAGAGTGACGCCGACCAAACGAGCCAAGGGCCGCGGCAGCGCGCCAATGGCCTTAACCACGCACCACGCCAGCGCGTATTCGAGTCGGTGCCGCATCAGGCGAAGCGTGACCGTATCACCGGAGATTTTTCACTGTCAATCAAACGATGGAGCGGCGGGCGTCCCCGCCCCCCGACGGGTGAGCCCCTTCGGTGGACACAGGGCAGGCTGCCCGCCGCTCCATCGAGAATCTGGTACGTCGCGAAAGTTAGCCCTTGCCTAGTTCTGTTTCTCGGCCGGCTTCGTGGTTTCGGCAGGCTTGGGAGCTTCCGCTGGCTTATCGCGGTCAGCTGCCTTCTGCGCCCATTTGGCCAAGACGCTCAAGAACGGGTAGGCGCCCTTGGGTGCCTCAACCTTGCCGGTCAGCGACGTTCGGAAAGGGACCATGCGTCCGTAGAATTCGCGGGTTGCATCTTTGTCCTGTTTGATAACAGCGCCAGCGAGGCTGATGCCGGCGAATGCTCCACGAGTGCGCGAGTAGGTCAGCACCTGCGCGCGCATTTTCCAATCGGTATCAGCAGCGGCGTGGCGTCCGACGGGGCCAGCTGCCACAGACGCGTCGGCTCCCAACTGGAACTTGCTCGAGAGCAGATTCTTGAGGCCATCTTTGTTCATGATCAGCATGACAAGATCAATGGCCTGACCGCCGATCTGGAACCCAACGCTGCCGCCACTGGTGTAGATAAAAGCCGGGGCGCTCCAGCCGGTGGGCGTGCGGCAGCTGGCCACACCGCGACCGTAGCGAGCCGCGATAATAAAGCCGCCCTTCAGCAACGAGGGGACGACGGCTACACACTCAGCCGAGGCCAGAACTTCTTCCGGAATGCCGGTGTCGGGAGCTGACTCAATTTCGTCCAGAACGGTAGCCGCAGCCTGAACGCGGTCTTCCGCCTTGCTAGCGTCTTTCTCGTCCTTGTTGTCGTCGCCAAAGGCGAATGCCGACATGGCCAGAACCAGCAGAACCACAAGGGTCTTTTTCATCGCTATACAATTCTCCAGGGAGTTGGTGTTCCACGGGAGTTTAACAGGAAGAGGTGTAGTTGTGGGTAGAGCGCGAAGCTTGAGTTCCGAACGCTGTTAGAGGAGATCGAGGAGGCTGGGAAAGGCAAAAAAATCGGGGCTGACAGTGGCGACCCTAATCTCCACTCCCAACCCCGTCTCCCAGGTTCTGTGGTAGGTGAACCGAGTATGCGGTACATCCAGCGGACCGACAAGATTACCGGGGGCACTGTCCCCTGGTAACTGTCGGAATGTCTATTTGGCCGTGACCAGCGAGTGCGTAATCGCGTGGACGGACAACGCGATGCGGTTCTGGACCCCGACTTTACGCATTAATTTCGCGACGTGGGCCTTGACGGTACGTTCTTCGATGCCCAGGGCGGCGCCGATTTCCTTGTTCGAGCGGCCAGCCACCAGCATCTCAAGGACTTCTTTCTCGCGATCGGTAAAGGTCACGCGGCCGGCCGGAAAAATGCGGCCCGGCGAGGAACTGACCCGCTCGATGAACATGGACAAAACGCGGCGCGGAGCCCAAACGGAGCCCTGATTCACGATGCGGATGGCCTGCACGAATTCTGCGGGAGTGGCGGCTTCGTCAACGTATCCCTTGGCGCCGGAAGCGATGGCTTTGAGAATGGTCTCTTCGTCGATGCCGGAGCCGGTCACGATAATGCGGAGGTCGGGGCGGGCCGCTTTCAGGCTGGCCATGACGTCAAACAGGTTCTGGCCGGCACGGTTGCCCAGCAGGACCAGATCGATCCCCGTGAGGGCGCTAATGTCGGGTAGGGTGGCGGACACAAGTTCGAAGTCCGATTCGGAATCAAACAGGGCCCGGAAGCCCACGAACCGCAGCGGGTCGCTCTCGACTACGGCAAGACGGATGAGAGGCTTTTTCGCCATTGCAGCTTTCATTGGCAAGTCCTTGGTAGCATGAAACTGCACTCAGAATAGACGCAATGACGCGCCCTGCAAAGAGTCCGTAACAAAAGGGAAATTACGGGAGTAACATTGGTACACGCCCGAAAAGACGGCAGGAGAACATGAAAATTCGGAATTTGGCCTACTTGGCCTCGACACTTCTGGTGGTATTAACGATGTTGGCACTGGGGCAGGACCCTCCTCCAAACGCGCAGGCGCCGGCGGCGCAAGGGCAATACACGCCAAAATTCCCGGGCGATCCGGCACGATCCGATTCCGAGTCCGGGGCGTTAGGCTTCATGCGGGTCGTCGTGCGCGCGCAAAAACTCTACAACAAGAAGCACAACGAGTACGCGACTTCCCTGGCAGACCTCGTGAACACGGGTTCGTTCACTCGCAGGATGGCGAAAACGACGGAACGTGGCGACTACACCGTTGCGTTCAAAGGCAAGAAGGACAGCTACGTTCTCACCATGACGCCGAAGAACATTGACGCCGAGCATCGCTCCTTTTACGCCGATGAAGACGGCGTGATTCACGGAGACGAGACGAAGGCGGCTGACTCGGGATCGCCGAAGGTGAAATGAGGCCCTGGGCTCTGGGCTCTCGGCTCGGGGCTTTAAGTTCTCGGCTCTGGGTTCTGCGCTTTAGGAAGACTTGTCCGGTTTAATCTCGGTAGCTTTGCCTTCGTGGTACGTGATGGTCACTGCTTTGCCTCCGTTGGGATAATGAACCGTCTTCCACGAGGGATCGTCCTGACGGTCGGGTCGGCCCATGCCAATTGCAAAATCAGCCTGCAGCTCATTCATCCCCTGCTTGACCTCGTGCTGTTCGACCGACTGCCACACGTCGGCAGACCAATGCTTGTAGAGTTCGCGGGGATCCTGCACGAAGAGCATCTGGTCTGAGTAGATCTTGTACTCCCCGTCTTTGAATACTCCGATCTGGAAGGCGTACGGTTTCTCATCCTTTTCGAAGACCGCCATCACCTGCTTCTGGCCGCCGCCATGCGGGGCCGTGTCGCTGACCACGTCTTTGATTTCGAGGCGCTGGATCGGGAGCAGCATTCCGGCGTCGTGTTCGAAATCGGCGTGATGGCTAGCGGGATTGTAAGGATAGTAGAAGTAGCGGTATCCCTCTTTTACCCAGACGGGCTGCTTGGTGAGTTCCTTCGCCGACTTCAGGTCGAAGGGGTAGAGCTTTTTCGGCGTGACGTAGTAGTCCGGGTTCAGGGATGGAGCCGCCCCGCCTTCCTTTTTTGCTTCGACCTTATTTGCCTCATGCCGTTCGTAGAGGATGTAACCCGTGCGAATGGCTGCCACTGCGATCGCGAGAGCCAGGGCGAGTTGGATTTTCGTTTTTGCTTCTGGAGTCATTTCTATCTTTTCAGTATCGAGGTGCTTTCAGCGCTGCGATTATCGCAAAACCTCTTCGTAGTGGGCATCACTTACAAGACAATTCGGAATGCGGGGGCCTGCTACAACCCAGCGACAAAATTCCGCCGTCCCATCCCCCGCCCCTTAGATCATTTCACTCCTCAGATAGTTGTGCGCAAGACAGCCGGTTTGCGCACGCGAAGGATCTGCCACCTGCCGCGAATCCACTATTCATGCGGTAAAATAGAGCCGGGATGCGGGATTTGTTTCGGTAAGGCCTATCTCACAGGAGTGTGGATGCCCGTTACGCAAGAGGAAGTACTGAGCGCGCTGAAACAGTGTTATGACCCGGAGATTCCGGTCAACATCGTGGACCTGGGCCTGATTTACGAAGTGCGGCTCGAGGCAGTGCCCGAGGGCAAGCAAGATGTAACCGTCGATATGACGTTGACGGCTCAGGGCTGTCCGGCGCACGTGCAGATCAGCGACCAGGTGCGCTCCAGGCTCGAACAGCTGCCCGGGATCCGAACCGCCCATGTGAACATTGTTTGGAGTCCGGCCTGGACGCCGGAGCGGCTTAGTGTGGACGCGCGGAAGCAGCTTGGTATCGAATAGAGGTTTTCAGGAAGAAAGTTCGTCCCCGATTTCCTGCCCGCCTTCTCTGCCCAGCTGAGCAATTCTCTGACCCACTCGTGAAGTCATTTCGAGCAGGCGCATGCCCCGGTCGAAATAGCTCGGAAGCGATTTCTGCACGCCCTCGAACTTCTCCGGATATTCCGAAGCCAGAACCGCCAGGGCGATTCCCGCTGTGAGTACGCCCGCGGGCCATTTCTTCTTGAGGAAACAGAGCGCCGAAGTTCCGACTGATCCTGCCACAACTGCTTTCTTCCACGCTTCCATGCAGCCCCCTGGGCCACGATTCTAAACCCGGCACAGGGTCTGTGCTTTATACTTCGCGAGCCATTGCGTTCACTATCAAGGATTCTGGAGAGATCCATGTTCGTCAGGCCCTACTCGTTCGCTCGTTCGGCGTTGCTGCTCGCGCTCGTCGCTGTGTCTCTTTTGGGCCTTTCTACTCTGAAGTCGAGGGCGCAAGCCAAGCCTCGGGCACGCGATCTCGGGGTGCCCTTTGATGGAACAACCGGGCCCTACAACGCGATCACTGACGTCAAAGGCGTCGAGGTCGGACACACGACCCTCATCTCAGGCTCCGGGAAGCTGGTGGTTGGCCAGGGCCCGGTGCGAACCGGGGTTACGGCGGTTCTTCCGCGCGGGAAAGACTCGACGGATCCGGTGTTTGGTGCATGGTTCACGCTAAACGGCAACGGCGAGATGACCGGCACGACGTGGCTGGAGGATTCCGGTTTTCTGGACGGCCCGGTGATGATCACCAACACGCACAGCGTCGGAGTGGTGCGCGACGCAGTCATCGCGTGGCGGGTAAAAAAAGCTCCGCCTGATCAGAATGGCTATGACTGGTCGCTTCCGGTAGTGGCCGAAACGTACGACGGGGATCTTAACGACATCAACGGATTCCACGTGAAGCCGGAGCACGCTTGGAATGCGCTGGACACGGCGCACGGCGGCCCCGTCGAAGAAGGCAACGTGGGCGGCGGCACGGGCATGGTATGCAACGAATTCAAGGGAGGCATTGGAACCGCGTCGCGCGTGGTCGAGGCAAAGTATGGTGGCTATACCGTGGGCGTGCTAGTTCAGTGCAATTATGGATGGCGAAGCCAGTTACGAATTGCTGGCGTTCCGGTAGGCCGCGAGATTCCGGATCACAAAGTTCGCGACAATGACGTGGGATCGATCATCGTGGTGGTCGCCACCGACGCTCCTTTGATTCCAACGCAATTGAAACGGCTTGTCCGCCGCGTCTCGCTCGGGTTGGGAAGAGATGGAAGCTTTTCGGGCGACGGGTCGGGGGACATCTTCGTCGCGTTTTCAACAGCCAATCCCGAAGCCGCCAAGTCAAAAGGTCTGCGGCAGATCACGATGCTTCCTAACGAAGACATTAACCCTCTCTTCCTGGCGACAGTGCAGGCAACCGAGGAGGCGGTCATCAATGCAATGGTGGCCGCCGAAACGATGAAGGGGATCAACGACTTCGAGGTCGTTGCACTGCCTCACGATCGCCTGCGTGAAGTGCTGAAGAAGTACAATCGTCTGACGAAATAACTTTGTGTGGCGCGGGCGCCACCGCCCGCGTTGATGGAGTTTCATCATGCGATCTCTGTTGGGCATCTTCCTTGTGATCGCCCTGCCATTGCTTGCGCAGGATCCCGAGTCGATCAAACGCCTGGACTACGATCACAATGCTCCGCTCGACGTGAAAGAAGTGTCCGTCGAGAAGTGGGGCAACGTATCGGTTCATGACATCTCCTACGCAAGCCCGAAGGGCGGCCGCGTTCCGGCTTATCTGGTGGTGCCGGAGGGTAAGGGTCCATTCGCGGCCGTCCTGTGGGGACACTGGTACTGGGAGAATTCATCGATGCGCAACCGATCTGAGTTTCTGGACGAAGCCATCGTTCTGGCGCACTCCGGTGTGGTGTCGCTTCTCCCGGATGGCCCGATCGCGAGGCCCGGCCACGTCGAGAACAGAACCCCTCTTAATGACGAGGAAACGCCAGAACTCATTCAGGCCATCGTCGACATGCGACGAGGTGCAGATCTCTTGACCACACGCGCCGACGTCGATCCGGCACGGTTGGCGTTCGTCGGGCACAGCTACAACGCTGCTGTCGGCGGAACTCTCAGCGGCGTGGACAAGCGCTTCAAGGCCTTCGTGCTGATGGCTGGCGGATTGTCAGATGCTTTGGACCTGCAGAGCGAGGACATTAAGAAGTATCGCGAGCAGGTTGGCGCAGAAAAATTCGACGCGTTCATTGCGAAGAACGGATGGCTTGATCCGGGGCTGTTCGTCGCCCATGCCGCTCCGGCGACTGTCTTTCTGCAATACGGAGGACAGGAGAAGTTCCTGAATCCCGATCGTGCGCGCGCCTACGCGGCAATCGTGAGCGAGCCGAAGAAATTGAAAATCTATGATGCCCCGCATGCCCTGAACGCGGAGGCAACCCGCGATCGAATAGCATTTTTGTGCGAACAGCTGCAAGTGAAACCGCCGCAAGCGAAGGCTGTTGCAGGAATTCCCGCGCTCTATCAGCCGCCGGAACCCGTCCAAACGGGCCCTTAACTCTTCAAGCGACGTCCCGCTTGCAGGTGATCAGCTCGAGGGCAATCGTGCGAGCCCAGCGATTCTCCTGCCCTTTCACTAACTCTTCCACAACAAACAGGCGGCGGCCCAAGTTGGCGGCCAGTTCGTGCCAGCGGCGCTTGCGAGGCGCGGGCTTGGGGTTTCTCCAGATTACTCTCAGTCTTTCCACTTGATCACTCCTCACGCATCAGAGAACCCCGAAAGTGGACCTCTCTGTCTGCATTGCTGGAGTATTGCTTCGGAGGGAAAGTGGGGCAGTTGCACTTGTCACACGTGCATGTGACTTGCATCACAGGCCGAGGCGGAAGGTGTATCGCCTCGGCCGGTGGATGCAAAGGAGAGGACTAATCCGTCACAGCTCTGTCTGTGATCTCGAGCCCTTTGTCGATGATGGCGAAGGCTTCGCGCAGTTGCTGCTCGTTAATGCAGAGCGGCGGATTCGTGTAGAAAGTGTTCCAGCGAACCAGCGTGTACAGTCCGTTCTCGCGGAAGAACTTTCCGAGTGTCGCCATTTCTTCTGACGCTCCATTGAACGGCGCCATCGGCTGCTTGGTCTTCCGGTTGCGAATCAATTCGAAAATACCAAACAGACCGATCGAGCGCACCGCACCTACTGAAGGATGCTTCTTCTGCATCTCTGCGCCAAGTTCCTTGAGAACCGCACCCATCTTGCGCGTGTTTTCGATGAGCTTGTCTTCTTCGTACACGCGAATGGTGGCGAGCGCGGCGGCGCAGCCCATGGGATGGCTGTTGTAAGTCAGGCCGCCGTAGAAGACCTTGTCCTGGAAGTGCTGGGCAATGTGATGCCGCATGCCGACGGCGCCCAGCGGCAGGTAACTCGACGTCAGGCCCTTGGCCATGCAAATCAGGTCGGGAACGACTTTCCAGTGATCGATTGCAAACCACTCGCCGGTCCGGCCGAAGCCGGCCATCACTTCATCGGCGATCATCAGGATGCCGTACTTGTCGCACAGCTTGCGCACGCCCTGCATGTATCCGTCCGGCGGGATCAGGATGCCGTTGGTTCCCACGACGGTTTCGAGAATGAAGGCGGCGATGGTGTGCGAACCTTCCAGCTGCATAGTTTCTTCGATCATCGCCAGCGAAGTCTCGGCCGACTCCCAGCCTCGCTCGATGCCGTGATACGGATCGAGCACGCGCACGACGCCTGGAATTCCGGGCTCGGCGGCCCACCGTCGCGGATCGCCCGTCAATGAGATCGCACCTGCGGTCGCTCCGTGGTAGGACCGGTACCGCGCCATGATCTTGTGACGTCCGGTAAAGAAGCGCGCCAACTTGATCGCGTTCTCGTTGGCTTCTGCGCCACCATTGGTGAAGAAGAAGGTATCGATGTCGCCAGGCGTGATCTCGGCCAGCTTCGCGCCCAGACGCGCGCGCGGCTCGGTCGCCATGAACGGATTGGCATAGGCCAGCGTGGCGGCCTGCTCATTGATCGCCTGAATGACGCGCTCGTCGCCGTGTCCGATGTTGACGCTCATCAACTGGCTGTTGAAGTCGATGAAGCGCTTTCCTTCCGGCGTCCAGAAGTAGATGCCCTTGGCGCGCGCGACCGGGATCGGGTCTACCTTCGATTGGGCGGACCATTCGAATAGCGTGTGCTTCTGGGTGAGATCGACGATTTCCTGGCCGGTCATGGCGGGATTTACGCTAGTGGTGGTCATGCTGTCCTCGCTAGTCGATTACCAAATCTTTTTCACCACAGAGACACAGAGAAAACCTACAGAACTCTACGGATGATCCCTTGCGTCAGGAGTGGAACATTGAAGTTTACAAGGAGTCCTACGTGCTTTCCTGAAAGCTTCAAATAAGTAAGCAATTGTGCTTCATGCACCGGGATAATTTTTCCACGCACTTGAGTTCGAGTACAACGGAATCCTCCACCACCAAGTCCATCTTGTAGCCACAATCTAGTAACAGTCCCTTGAACGTCACAGGTAGATCGACCTGCCGTCCGAATGAAAGTCCTTACGAGTGTAGTTAGTGACAAAGGCATTCTCCGCTAAGCCGACTCCAACAATCCGGGTCCGAGCGAACGATGTACCTCAATGGCAGCGGCAATAATTGAACTGGTGCGAGGGTCCTTCGTTTCTTCGCTTTCTCTGTGTCTCTGTGACTCTGTGGTGAAAATGCCTCTCATGCCGATCGGGCTCCTTAGGAGGAGCTAGCTTAACGATCCTGACGCACGGAGTTCAGTGACGACAGACCTCAGTGTACGTGATTAGAACTTGCGTGAATGCTCCTTAGCCCAGCGCTCGACCACGACTTTCTTCTCGGTGTAGAACTCGACCGAGTCGCGGCCCTGGCCGTGCATGATGCCGAAGAAGCTGTCTTTCCAGCCGCTGAACGGGAAGTACGCCATCGGGGCGGCTACTCCAATGTTGATGCCGATGTTTCCGGCGGGCGCTTCGTAGCGGAAGCGGCGAGCGGCAGCGCCACTGGACGTGAACAACGATGCCTGATTGCCATACGGGTTGCGCTCGAGGAACGCAAGAGCTTCGTCCATGTCGTTGGCGTGAACCAGGCTCAGGACTGGGCCGAAGATCTCGGTGTGCGAAAGTTCGCTGGTTGCGGGCACGGAATCGAGAATGGTGGGCTTCACGAAATTGCCCTTCTCGTGACGCGGAATCTTTGGATTGCGCCCGTCGACCAGAATCTTGGCACCCTGTTTTTCGCCCACGCCGATCAGCGATTCAATGCGATCTTTACTCTGCTTGGTAATGACCGGGCCCATCTGCACGCCCTCGTCGAGCCCGTTGCCTACGCGCAAATTCGAGGCTGAGTCGGCGATGGCATCGCGGAATGTTTTTTGCGCGTCGCCGATCGTGACCGCAACCGAAACAGCGAGGCAGCGCTGGCCGGCACAGCCGAAGGCACTGTCGGCGATGATCTGCGTGGCCATCTGCATGTCGGCGTCGGGGAGGACGATCACGGGATTCTTGGCGCCGCCCTGGCACTGGGCCCGCTTCCCTTTTTCGCCGGAGCGCGCGTAGATGTAGCGCGCGACGGGAGTGGATCCGACGAAGCTGATGGCGCGCACGCGCGGATCGTCGATCAGCGTATCGACCGCGACCTTGCCGCCGTTCACAAGATTGACGACGCCCTTAGGCAGTCCTGTCTTCTCGAGCAGTTCATACACATAGCGCATCGTCAGCGGCACGCGCTCAGACGGCTTCAGGATGAAAGTGTTTCCGGTCGCGATCGCGTAGGGCAGGAACCAGAAGGCGATCATGCCCGGGAAATTGAAGGGCACGATGGCGGCGGTCACGCCCAGCGGCTGGCGGATCATCATCTCGTCGATCCCGCGGGCAACATCTTCCAGGTTGTAGCCCTGCATCATGGTCGGGATGCCGCACGCGACCTCGACGTTCTCGATGGCGCGGCGCATCTCGGCCTTGGCTTCGGTGAAGGTCTTGCCGTTCTCCTGCGTGATCAGGCGGCTGATGTCGTCGACGTGCTCTTCAAGCAAATTCTTCAGTTTGAAGAGCGGCTGAATGCGGTCTTCCGGCGGAGTACGGCGCCACGCGGGATAGGCAGCAGCCGCGGCATCGATCGCCTTGGTGACTTCGCCCGCGTCTGACATAGGAACTTTGCCGAGACTTTCGCCGGTGGCGGGATTGATGATCTCGGACCACTCGCGGGCGTTCGACTCAACCCACTGGCCGCCGATGTAGTGCGGAACTTTTGCTTCCGTGATGATGGCAGTACTCATGGTAGGTTGCCTCAGCTATCGTGAAGAATGTCGGGCCGCAACAGGACAGGACCTGGCTTGCCGGCGCTTCTCGTTTGACTCTTAGATTACACCGGCTGCGCGGCCGCTTCGTGTTTCTTTTCGTAAACGGCCTTCAGCGCGCCCTCCAGCACGTCAAGCGCTTCGTCCATTTGATTGTCGGTGATCACCAGCGGCATCAGCAGACGAATAATGTTGCCGTAAGTGCCCGCGGAGATTGTGATCACGCCGTGCTCGTAGCAATACTGCGTGATGGCTTCGTATCTTCCGTAGCAGGCTCGCGGTTGTCTTCGGACTGCACTAGTTCGAGCGCTTGCATGGCGCCGAGCCCGCGCACTTCGCCGATCAGCGGCCAGCGTTTCTGCCACGTCCGTGCCCGCTTCTGGAACTGCTCGCCCAGCTCGTTAGCGCGCGCGTTCAAGTCTTGCTGCTCGAACATGTCGAGGACAGCGAGGGCAGCTTCGCAGGCAACAGGGTTGCCGGCGAACGTGCCGCCTAGCCCGCCGGGACCAGGCGCGTCCATGATTTCGGCCCGCCCCGTGATGGCAGCGAGCGGCAGGCCTCCGCCGATGGACTTCGCCGTGATGATGATGTCGGGCTCGATGCCGTAGCGTTCGCAGGCGAAAAGCGCTCCGGTACGACCGAAGCCCGTCTGCACTTCGTCGGCGATGAAGAGCACACCGTGCTTGTGGCAGATATCAATCAGTGTGCGGAAATAATCGAGCGGTGGTGCGACGAAGCCGCCTTCTCCCAACACGGGTTCTGCAATGACCGCGGCCACACCTTCCTGCGCGACCACACGCTTGAATGTGTCTTCAAGGTGACGCGCGCAATAGAGTTCGCACGACGGATACTTCAGCGAATAGGAGCAGCGGTAGCAATACGCGTACGGAATGCGGTACACCTCGCCCGGGAACGGCTGAAATCCCGCCTTATAAGGATGCGTCTTGCTGGTGAGCGACAGCGCCATCATTGTTCGCCCGTGAAACGCATCTTCGAAAGCGATGATGCCCGGGCGTCCGGTGGCGGCGCGCGCAATCTTCACGGCGTTCTCAACCGCTTCGGCGCCGCTGTTCACGAACAAAGTCTTCTTGGGGAAGTTTCCGGGCGTGACCTGATTGAGGCGCTCAGCGAGCCGGATGTAGCTTTCGTAAGGCGTGACCTGCACGCAGGTGTGCAGAAACTTGTCGAGCTGGCGCTCGATAGCGGTAAGGACGCCCGGCGCGCGGTGACCAGTGTTCAGGCAGCCAATGCCACCGGCAAAGTCGATGTAGCGATTGCCGTCGACGTCTTCGAGGATCGCGCCCTCGGTCTTAGCCACATAGATCGGCGTCGCGTGCGAAAGGCCGCGCGGCACGGCGTTGGCGCGGCGCTCTCCGAGCGCTTTGGATTTCGGACCGGGAATCTGTGTCTTCAGTTGAATCGTTGCCATCTCAGTACCATCCGATTGGAGCTTCGTTCAGATTGATGTGGACCTGCTTGGTCTCGAGATATTCCTCGATGCCCCACGGCCCAAGCTCGCGGCCAAAACCAGACTGCTTGTAGCCTCCCCAGGGCGCTTCGACGTACGTGGGCTGCATGTGATTGACCCACACAATGCCCGCGCGCAGAGCCTTCACCGCGCGAAAAGCTTTGTAGATGTCTCGCGTCCAGACGGCAGCGGCTAAGCCGTAGGGAGAATCGTTGGCGATCTTGACTGCGTCTTTCTCGTCCTCGAACGGAATGACCGCCGCCACGGGGCCGAAAATTTCTTCACGCGCGATGCGAGCGGAGTTGTCGACGTCGTAGAAGATGGTCGGCTGCACGTAGTAGCCCTTTGCGAACTGCTCGGCTCTGTTTCCGCCGAAAGCCACCTTCGCTTCTTTCTTGCCAATCTCCAGGTAGGAACGCACGCGATCGTATTGATCCTTGCTCACCAGAGGTCCCATCTTCGTGTCGCGGTCGAGAGGCGCACCCAGCTTGATCTTCTTCGCCTTTTCGGCCATGGCATCGACAAATTTCTTGTAGATCGACTTCTGCACCAGGATCCGGCTGCCGGCCGAGCAGACTTCTCCCTGATTGATGAACACGCCGAACAGCGCGCCGTCGATGGCAGCTTCGAAGTCGGCGTCGGCGAAGAATATGTTCGGCGACTTGCCGCCGAGTTCGAGCGTGACGCGCTTCACTGTATCGGCCGCCTGCTTCACGATGATCTTGCCGACAGCGGCGCTGCCCGTGAAGGCGATCTTGTTGACGTCCGGATGTTGCACGAGCGGCGCGCCCGCCGTCTCGCCAAAGCCGGTGATGATGTTGACTACGCCCGGAGGAAGTCCGACGTCGGCGAACCAGTTGGCGAATTCAAGAGCGGTCAGCGGCGTCTGCTCGGCTGGTTTGAGAACGCAGGTGCATCCAGCCGCAAGCGCCGGGGCTAGTTTCCATGCAGCCATCAGCAGCGGATAGTTCCACGGGATAATCTGCCCTGCGATTCCGATTGGTTCTTTCAGCGTAAGGCTGACCGCATTGTCGGGCACTGGATTCACGAAGCCCAGAATCTTCGTCGCAAGGCCGCCGTAATATTCAAAACAGGTGGCCGTGTCGTTCATGTCGTACTCGGCTTCGACGATCGGCTTGCCTGTGTTTCGGCATTCGAGTTCGGCCAGCATGGGTAGATTCTGGCGAATCTTGTCGGCCAGGCGGAAGAGAACGCGCCCACGCTCTTGCGCGGTAGTCGTCGCCCACGGGCCGTCTTCAAAGGCGGCTTTCGCCGCGGCGACAGCGCCGTTCACGTCGTCGGCGTTAGCGTCGGGAACCTGGGCAATGACTTCTTCCGAAGAAGGATCGTAAACCGGAAAAGTCTTGGCTGATTTGCTGGCGACCCATTCGCCGTTGATGAACATCTGGTAGGTCTTGACGTCGGCTTGCACTCCACTGGGCATATCGATCTCCAGGAACTTAATAACTTCGCTTCACACGGACCGCACTACTTCCGCCTGCTCGACGGCCGAGCTCCGCGGTGACTTCAGTCGCCCATAAACGAAAAAGAAAAACACCGCCAGCAGCAAAAAGGCGAGCGTGATACCGATCATGCTGACTTCGTACTTCCACACTGAAGTGATCTGCTTCGCCGGGAAGAATGCCAGCGCGATGCCGAGGGTGGTCGTGACAAAGCCCGCGCTTCCCGCGAATAGAAGAGTTCCACGACTATAGCGGCCGCCATCGAGGGTTTTTTTCAGGGCAAACTTCAGCAACGCAGCGAACACATACAGAAAGGGCACCAACTGCAGTACCACCGCCAGCGACAGCATCCTTTGAAATGCTTCCTGCACCCCGCCGGAAGCATAAAAATTAATTACGACGAGAATCGCCGAAACAATTGCCTGCACGATGAGCGCTGCGTACGGCGTCGCGTACTTTGGATGAATCTTCCCGAGCCACGAGGGCATGTAGGAATCAAGCCCCGCCACGAAGGGAATGCGCGCCGAGCCTCCCATCCATGCTGAACCGATGCCTGCAATCGACAGGCTCAGCATGACCGCGAAGGGAGCGATGATCCACCCAACACCGACCTTGGCGGCCATGTGGCTCACGGACTGCACAATTCCCTGCAGAACGCTGATTTCGTCTTTGCGGACCGAGACCAGCAAGGTCAACGTTGCTCCGATGTAGAGCGCGCCGGACAGGATTCCTCCCCACGCGACAGCGCCCGGCAGCGTGCGTTGCGGGTCACGGATCTCGTCGCCCATGATCGAGGCGAGTTCGAGGCCCACCAATCCGAAGCAAATCACGCCAAACGAATTCAGGACGAAGCGCGGGTCAGCGGGAATGCGGAAATCGCTGGCCGTCACCGTGGTTCCGAAGCGGAGATAGATGGTTAGGCCTAAAACAATCAGTACCGCCGCGGCAACAAATGTTCCGATCGCGCCCACGTTGTTCAGCCACTTGCCAACTCCGAGTCCCACGATGTTGAGAACGGTGAGAAGCGCCAGCAAGGCTAGCGACATCACCATCGCAAAGGTTTTGTTGTCGGCCAGGCCAGCATGCCCCGGTCCCATGGCGAACACCGATACGCCGACGAAGTAAAGCATCACCGTCGGCACATAGAGCATGTTGTTGGTCCAGTAGCACCAGCCGGAAAGGAATCCGTGAAAGTCGCCGAAGACCTCTTTGGCCCACAGGTAGACACCGCCCTCGCCGGGATAGCGCTGTGCCAGTTCGATCACGGCGATGCCTTGCGGCCAGAAGAAAAGGAGAAGCGAGATGATCCACAGCCAGACGGTCACACCACCGTTGGCTGCGATGGATGGGACGACATTCAGGTTAAAGACTGCAACCACGAACAGCAACACCAGGTCCCAGCGTCCGAGGACTCGTTTCAGGTGCGGCGGTTCGTGCTTATCAGACAATGCGCTCTCCCGGATCATCGATATGCGCCACGGAGATCTCCGGGCTTTTGCAGTTGGTAGCGCCGGCATCTTGGCGGCAGTCGCGAGGGCGTCTCGCCCTCGCCGCAGAGTGCGAAACGCCCGCCGGACTGCCGCCGAGACAAGGGCGCTGCCTGGCGCGAGGCGGACAGGAGTGTCCGCCCCACACGACCTTCTTAGTGCGCGGCCAGGGCTGGTGCTTTTCCGGCGCGTTCCTGCTGCGCTTTCGCAAGCGATGCGGCGATGTCGTCGAATGCCGCGATATGCTTGTCGATGTCGGCCTCAGTGTGCTGCACCGACATCGTCCACTGCTCGTCTTGCCAGTAGGGTTGCGCCATCACGCCGCGATTGACCATGCCGAACCAGTAGTGCCGCCACAGATCTACATCCACAGTCAGCCAGTCGCGATAGTTGCGAATCTCCTGCGGGTAGAGCATGAGAGCGCCGTTCGCACCAGCCTGCGCGATGTAGGCCTGCAGCCCAACCTTGGCGATGATCTTGTTGTAGCCATCGACCAGCTTCTTGCTAAGCTTCTCGACGTGCGCGTAGTTGTCGCGCGTCAGAACTTCAGCGAAGGTCGCCAAACCCGCGGCCATCGACACGGGATTCGTGTTGTAGGTTCCGCCATGGAAGACCTTGTGCTGCGAGATCAGATCCATGACTGACTTGTGCGTGCCAAAGGCGGCCAGCGGGAACCCGCCACCGATCGACTTGGCGAGGCAAATTATGTCGGGCTTCACGCCGTAGTATTCCGAAGCGCCGCCCCAGCCGAGCTTCGCGCCGGTCTTCACTTCGTCGAAGATCAAGAGCGCGCCGTTCTTAGTAGCGATTTCGCGCAGGCCCTCGAGGAAGCCAGGTTGCGGCATGCAGAGGCCGACGTTCATCAGGATCGGCTCGAGAATAATCGCGGCGATCTGCCCGGGATTTTCCTGGAAGCGGCGCTCGACCGTGCCCAGGTCATTGAAGGTTGCAATGGGCACGTTCGCGATCGAAGACTTGGGCACACCGAGCCCGCCTGGAACAGAGACAGGATTCTTGATGTCGCCGAAGTCGGGCTCGTGCGGCTTCACGCTGACCAGGGCGGTGTCGTGCAGGCCGTGATAACCGCCTTCGAACTTGAGAATCTTGTCGCGACCGGTTGCGGCACGAGCGAGACGAACTGCGTGCATCGTCGCCTCGGTCCCGCTGGAACCGAAGCGGACCATCTCGACCGGGAAGCGTTTGCAGATTTCTTCCGCAAGCTGCCACTCCAGGTCGTGGGGCATGCCAAACATGGTTCCGGTGGAGAGCCGCTTCTCGACGGCCTTCATCACCGCGGGATGGCAATGCCCCGCCATCAGAGCGCCGAAGCACAGGTTGTGATCGACGTAGTCGTTCCCATCGAGATCGCGGAAATGCGAGCCCTGTCCTTCTTTCACAAAGATCGGATAGGGATCATAAGCACGGTAGTTGCTGGCGACGCCCAGAGGCAGGCGCTTCAGATTGCGCTTATGGGCTTCGGCGGATTTCGGCGTGCGGCGCTCGAATGTTTCGAGCTCCTTTTGCAGTTCGGGGTACATCGGGAGTCTCCAGGAATGCTCAGGCCGCAGGGCGGCCGTTAGATTATGCCCGAGCGGCGGAAGCCGCCCGGGACTTGGGGTCTGAGTGGCTATTGTCTCATCTAAAAATAGAACTTGATAGCCAACTGGATCAACCGCGGCTCGCGCGCGCGCTTGATGCGGCCGAAATCAGAGCCATCGGTGATGTTGCCATCAGGGTTGTTAAATTGCGTGTGATTGAACAAGTTGAAGAATTCGGAACGGAACTCAAAGCGTTTTCCTTCGCTTCCTCCGATAGGCAACACCTTGTGCAGCGCGAAATCGAAGTTATTGATCGGCGGGCCGCAGCAGATGGTGCGCTTTGCGTTTCCGATTCGGCCGAGCGTCGTGTCTTCCGTGAAGGCAGTGGAATCGAACCAGTAGCCACCGTTGGACTTCGGGTTGAGTGTCCGGAAAGGCGCGATCTGATCAGGTTCTCCGGGATACTCGAAAAACGCGCTGTACATCAGCTCGTTGTCCGAGGACGAAGTGATTCGGATAGGAAATCCGCTCTGATAGGTGTAGATGCCGGACACATCCCATCCATTGAGCACGCCGCCCTTAAAGCCGCTGTACTTGGGAACGGGCAACTCCCAAACATAGCTAAGCACCAGTCGATGGCGCGAATCGAACTGCGACAGCGAGTAGGTGGAGTGAAAGTCGAGCGGATTTAGCTCGCCCTCAAAGCTGGAGGCCACGTCGAACGATTTGCTGAATGTATAGGCGAGGTTGGCCTGGAGCCCACGACTGAAACGCTTCTCCAGCGACACTTGCAGCGAATTGTAGTTCGAGTTGGCGATGGTATCTTCGGCGAAGATGCTCGAGAACACCGGGGTTCCATCGGGCGGGCAGCCGGTACCACTCAAGGGATCGCAATTCGGTGAAGAGTAAGGCCGCAGCCCCACCAACGTAATTCCATTCGGCCCTAAAGTCGTGCCCGCGGCAATCGTTGAGTGATTTTGTACGTACGGCAGATGGAGATCGACCGGGAGAACCGTGCCCCCTGGAATCTGGAAAACACTGTCAGCATAAAAGGGGCCACACGCAAGATCACTATTGCCGGTTGCGTCCGAAATCGCTTGCAGATCCAGGCACGTCTGGGCGTTGCCGTAGTTCACGTCGTGGCTAGCCAGCAAGCGGTGGCCCTGGGAACCGACATAACCAACTTGCAGGACGAGATCCTTTGTGAGTTCTCGCTGAATATTGAGGTTGTACTGCGCCGAGTATTGCGTGCGGAGATGCGGCTGGAACTGCCCGTAGAGCAGGATCGGCCGGTAGATCGACCAGTCCACCGGCTGGTTTCTCGGCGGATTCAAAATCCCGTTGAACGGATTCGGCTTGATCAGACCCGACTGATCTTCGAACGGTGTGTTGAACAATGGATAGTTAATGATGTTGCTTCCGCCAAAGGGTGGCTCTGCACTGAATTGCTCGAGCACCAACTGCTCCATCGGGTTGTAGAACATGCCCCAGCCAGCCCGGATACTGGTCTTGCCAGAAGTGCCTGGGCTGTAAGCGATGCCGAGGCGGGGAGCAAACGTCTTGTAGTAGGTGGAGGTCAGCGCAGCGGGAATGCCCTTGTCTCCCGGAACCACCAGGCCGGTGGGAATCACTCCGGTGTTGTTGCAGTCCGGGTTTGGAAATCCAATTTGATTAGTGAAGAAGTCGATACTTGACTGGGACAGCTGGCACGGATAAACAGTGCTGACCTGCCCCGGCCGGAAGCTCTGCACGTGCTGGCTGACATCCGTCAGCGGCGTGAACAATTCCCAACGCAGTCCGTAGTTCAAGGTTAAGTTCGGGCGGATCTTCCAGCTATCCTGAGCGAACAGAGAGAAGATCGTGCTGCGGACCTTCTCAATCTGACCCGAACCCTGGCTATAAGTATCGGGTAGCCCCAGAAGATAGTTCGGCATCAGATCGGCGAAGCCGACATCGTTCGGGCCCCCTCCGTAGTAGTTGTACTCGCCGTTCACGTTGTAGTAGAGGGTCTGATCGAATTGCTGGCGGCGCACATCGGTTCCAAATTTCATGGTGTGCGTGCCTTTTACCCAACTCAGGTTGTCAGAGATCTGATACGTGTTTCCCGATTGCGGGATTTCGCCTTCGAAGTTGTTGCCGAACGCGAAACCTCCGGAGAGCGTCACAAACGGAACGCCTTCGCGACTCGCTCCCAAGCCCGGATGGATGCCGGTGGCATTGCCGGGCGTGCCATCACTAAAGCAAGCGTCGGGTGAGACGGTAGCGCAGGAATCCTGCACCAGGTTGGTTCGCTGCGGGTGAAGGAATGTGCCTTGCGCCTCGCGAAAATAAGTGAAGTGCGCCTCGTTGACGAGTGCGTTGGTGATGGTGAAGTTATGGGTTACGTTGGCTTGTTGGTACCGTTCCGCCGTGCCCGCACCGAAATTGAGCACATCGGCGCCGCCCGACTGGAAGCGCGAGTAAGGATCGAACAACGTGCTGTCGTTGAAATAGTAGTAGGCCGACAGGTTCTGCTTGTCGTTAATGCGGTGATCCAGCTTGGCTGTGAACTGGTCAGTGCGATCCTTATGGATGCCGGCCACTGTCTGGAACGTTCCGTCCGGGCGATTGCCTTGCGGCACGAACTGGTTCATCAGGTCGAGTGCGACGGGGTCCATGCAACTTGTCGGAATCTGATTGCCGCCCGTACTGACGTTGCTGAATAAACCAGGAAGGATCGAACTTTGGATCGTTGGGATCCTGGTGATATCCGAACGCAGAGCCTGCACTGAAGTAGTTCGCGGCGCCCGGATTCTGTGCCAATACATCGTTTTGACATGCGCTGTTATTACGGCCAAGAATCTGGTCGAGCACAAGCTGGCTGGACGCGGAGCCTGCGAACAAGTCATTGAAGACACCTCCGCGCTCGTCAGCAGTGGGTACCGTCACAGCATCCGATGAGGTCCCGTTGCGGATGCGTCTGCCTTCATAAGAAGTAAAGAAGAAGGTCCGATCCTTCTTGATAGGTCCGCCTAATGTCCCGCCAAACTGGTTTTGATGGAACGCAGGCTTGGCAATGTCGAAATAGCCTTTCGAATTCAAGGCGTCGTTGCGGAAAAATTCAAACACATTGCCATGCAAACTGTTCGTTCCGGACTTGGTGACCACGTTGACCACCGCTCCGGAATTGCGGCCGTACTCGGCATCGAAGGTATTCGTTAGAACGCGGAACTCTTCGATGGAATCCGGGGAAGGTTGCACCGCGGGCAGGTTCGCGAACTGATCGTTGGCATCGCCGCCATTGACGCTGAAGTTGTTGGAACGTCCACGGCCGCCATTCACCGAAACGACGCCGGCGCGGTCGCTGCCGTAGAAGAGATCGGTTCCGGTTTGTGACTGCACGCCAGGCTGGAGCGACAGCAACTGGTACGTGTCGCGCGCGTTGAGCGGCAACTGTACGACGGAACGCTCGTTGACCACTGCGCCCATCTGCGTGCTGGTGGTTTCGATCAGCGGAGCATCGGAGGTGACCTCAACCACTTCCTTCGTCTGGCCAACCTGCATCGTCACATTCAGCGTGACGACCTGATTGATTTCAACGGTTACGCCCTTGCGCAGGTTACTCGAAAAGCCCTGCTGCTCGAACTTGACGCTGTATTGTCCAGGCTGCACCTCCACGAACACGTAGTCCCCGCTGTCGCTGGTGGCGGCGTCACGGTTCGCTCCGGTGGCGTCGTTCGTCAGGTTGATTTTGACGCCCGCCAAGATCGCTCCGCTAGCGTCTGATACGCGCCCCAGAATTCGGCCGCCCGTGCTTTGTGCGTTCAGCAGGGTGGAACAAACCAGGCAGAAGAAGAGGACGAACGGGACTCGCGTCGCTTTCAACGACCGCATAAGACCTCCGGGAGGCGGGGGGATTTTTCAATCGATTTTCGCCAACAGATGCGCTTGCACAGCACACAAACCTTGCTATAATCGCGCAAGGTTAGAGAACCAGCCGCGCACTGTCAAGCGAAAAATACCGATCTCCGGCAGAAGTAAAACTGCGAAAACAGGCTGCTTACGATGAAGGCGAACGGCGCCAAACCTTACTTGAAAATCGGCGATGTGGCGCGCATGGTGGGAGTCTCTCCGTCAGTAATTCGTACTTGGGAAAGCCTGGGCTTGACGCGCCCGCAGCGCACCGAGAGCAAGTATCGTTTGTATACAGCCGACGATGTGAAATTGCTCAAACGCGCGCGCTTCCTGCGGCGCGTTCGCGGTCTGAATGCGCCCGCCATTGTGGAATTGCTCAAGCGCGAGGGCCTGTTGCGACCCACAACAGATGGCGCCGTCGGAGCCATTGGGTCGCGCCTGCGCCAACTGCGCTTGCGTCGCAAACTGTCGTTGGCACAGGTGGCGAAAGCGGTCACAATTTCCGTGGGCTTCCTCAGCGCCATCGAGCGGTCCCAGATGAGCGCTTCGATCGCTACGCTGCGTCGCCTGGCGCGTTTCTACAAAACCAACATCCTCGACTTTTTTGATCCTGCAGAGACCAATCGAAGATTAGTGCGACCGTCTGAGCGTAAAGTGCTCGAAGCCGGGCCGGGCGTTCGCATGGAACTGCTCGCATGGGGCAACACCGTCATGGAACCACACCTGTTTCGCATCGCGCCCAAGGCAGGGAGCGGTGAGTCATACACGCACGAGGGCGAGGAGTTTCTGATGGTTCTGCGCGGCGAATTGCATCTCGCACTCGACAGCCAGGAATTCCGGTTGAAGTCCGGCGACAGTTTTTATTTTGAAAGCGCAACGCCGCACCGGTGGAAGAACCCCGGGCGCTCTGAAACCTGGGTGCTTTGGGTCAACACCCCACCAACGTTTTGAGGCAGTGGGCAGTTCCCAGTAATTCACTGAGGAAAACTTGAGAGCGAATCTTCGATCTTATTCGTGGCTTGCCGTTCAGTTTGTTCTTGTCTTGGCTGCAGTGATGACTCGAAGTCAGGCCAAGGACAACAACCACCCAACTGCTGACGTGGTTGTTCTCAACGCCCGCGTTTACACGATGAATCCGAAGCAAGCTTGGGCGGAAGCGCTTGCGATACGTGGAGACGAGATTTTTGCGGTCGGGAATGCGAAAGACATCGATGCATATCGCGGCAGCAAGACCAGGGTGATCGATGCGGGAGGACGGCTGGTCCTTCCCGGCTTTACGGATTCGCACTCGCATTTCCTCGATGGCGCGCTCAGTCTCGATCGGGTTCATCTGGATGACGCCCAAAACGTCGCCGAGATCCAGCACCTGGTGAAGGCTTACGCCGATGCGCACCCAACACTGACGTGGATTCGTGGACGCGGCTGGATGTATCCCGCGATGGGTCCGACGAACCTGCCCAACAAGAAAGATCTCGACGGGATTATTCCTGACCGCCCGGTGTACCTCGAAGCCTTCGACGGCCATACCTGGTGGGCGAACAGCAAGGCCCTGCAGCTCGCGGGAATCGCACGCGATACGCCCAACCCGCCGGGCGGAGAAATCGTTCGCGATCCGGCGACGGGCGAGCCGACCGGCGCGCTAAAAGAAGACTCTGCCGACGCGCTGATGATTCCCGTTCTGCCGCTGCCATCGCGAGCCGAGAAACTCGCTGCCTACAAGGCAGGATTCAAAGAAGCGAATCGTGCCGGACTCGTGCGCGTCCATACGGCCGGGGGAGTGGGCGTCGGCATGAGCGATCTGATGAACGCCGATCTGCTGGAGGAGATGCGGAAGGCTGGAGATCTGACCGTGCGCTTCTACATGGCATATCGCGCGGAACCGCCCGCCATGACGCCGAAACAAATCCAGGATGTGGAGGACGCGCGCGCCAAGTATCACGATGAGTGGATTTCCGCAGGCGCCGTGAAGTTCTTCATGGATGGCGTGATCGAGTCGCACACGGCGGCGATGCTCGCGCCTTATACCGACGATCCGGAGCTTTCCGGAAGCCTGCTATGGGATCCCGCGACCTATAAAAGTATTGTTGCCGATCTCGACAAGTGCGGCATTCAGATTTTCACGCACGCGATCGGCGATCGCGCCATTCGCGTAACGCTCGACGCCTACGAGAACGCCGCTCGCGAGAATGGAACGAAAGACCGGCGTCATCGCATCGAACACATTGAAGACGCTTCCGCGGAAGATATTCCTCGCTTCGGCAAGCTGGGGGTGATTGCCAGCTTTCAGCCGTTACACGCTTATCCTAACGACGACACCTTGTTAGTGTGGCTCCGCAACGTGGGCCCCGAACGCGGGCAGCGCGCCTGGGCGTGGCGCAGCATTCAGGCCGATGGCGGCGTTCTTGCTTTCGGCAGCGACTGGCCGATCGTGACCCTCAACCCGTGGGAAGGTGTTCAGAATGCAATGACTCGCCAGACGGTTCAGGGGAATCCGCCGGAAGGTTTCGTGCCGAAAGAGCGCATCAGCCTGGCGGACGCGATTCGCGGTTACACGATGGGCGCCGCCATCGCAGGACATCGCGAGCAACGGGAAGGGTCGCTGGAAAAAGGAAAGCTTGCGGACTTGATCGTGATTGACCGCAACTTATTTGAAATCGAGCCGACGGCGATCGGGAAAACAGAAGTTCTGCTCACGATGGTCGGCGGAAAAGTTGTCTATGAATCTGCGGCCTTCAAATCGGCGAATTCTCAGCACAAAGCGGAGGCGAAGTAGTCCATGCGCAGGCTATCGGCAATCGTTGTTCTGGTTATGGCAGCGCTCGCTCTCGGCTCATGCGCGAAAAAGGCGCCGACGCTGAACTTGCTGGTGTGGGAAGGCTATGCCGATCCTCTCTTCGTGAAGGGTTTCGAAGAGCAGTGCCAGTGCAAAGTCTCTGCGTCTTACATGGGGTCGAGCGACGAACTGGTGGCCAAGTTGCGCGGCGGCAGCGCCAGCAACTATGACGTGATTTCTCCGTCGAGCGATGTGGCCACCATGATCGCATCGGCCGGCTTGGTGGCGCCGCTCGATTTGTCGAAGATTCCGACTTATAACCAGCTCACGCCCAAACTGACTTCCATGCCGCTGGTAAAGATCAAAGGCAGCGTATATGGCGTGCCTTTTACATGGGGACCCAACCCCCTCATCTACGACACGACTGCCTTCGCAAAACCACCAGAGAGCTGGAGTGTCCTGTGGGACGCAAAATATCGCGGCAAGATTTCTGTGTGGGACGATCTTTCGACGGTGTTCATGGCCGCTCAGTTGCTTGGGTATGACAAGCCCGATCCTAGTCAGCTTTACAACTTGAGCAACGACCAACTCGACGCGGTGAAGAAGAAACTGCTCGAACTGAAACCTAATGTCCGCAAGATGTGGGCCTCGGGTGGCGAGCTTACAAATCTTTTTCAAAATCACGAAGTCATCGCCGCCATGGGCTGGCCACTGAACACGGTGGAACTTAAGAAGAGAAACTTTCCGGTGGGGGAGACCATTCCCGAAGAGAACACCACCGGCTGGATCGATCACTTGATGATAACGGCTGCTAGCGAAAACAAAGAGCTGGCTTATCGTTTTCTGGAGTACATGGTGCAAGCGAAAACCCAGAAACTGGTCGCCGATGTCACGAACTATGTGCCCGCCAATCCCCAGGCCGGACAACTCATGACTGTCGAGCAAAGACAGGGCTTGCATCTGGACGATGTCGACAGCTACCAGAAACGCATCTATTTCTGGCAGGACGTACCACGCCGTCCGAAGTACAACGAGATATGGAACGAAGTGAAAGCGGCGCAATAGACGATCGTGAGCGGTAGTTGCATCGACCGAACCGGCCGGTGCCGCCGAAGAAGCGCTTCACCAAATCATGCTGACCACGGCACAGTCCGAGAGCACAGCTTCGGGAACAATCGCCCCGCCGACGCTTCTCGAGATTCGCAAAGTTGCGAAGACTTTCGGAAAAAGCGTGGTGTTGCGCGACATCTCTTTGAAAGTTGCGGAAGGCGAGTTCCTTACGATTCTGGGAGAAAGCGGCTCGGGCAAGACGACGCTGCTGCGCATCATCGCGGGATTTGAGAGCGCAACGTCGGGCGAAGTCTGGATGAAGGGCGAGCGTCTCGACCTGCTGCCTCCTTATAAAAGACGCGTCAACACAGTCTTTCAACACTATGCGCTGTTCCCCCATCTCACGGTCGAGCAGAACGTCGGCTACGGGCTGCGCGTCGAAAAATTGAGCAACTCGGAAATCACGGCGCGCGTGGAACAAGCGCTGGCCAGAGTAAAGATGACGGCGCACGCGAAAGCCAAGCCGTCGAAAATCAGCGGTGGCCAGCAACAACGTGTGGCGCTGGCTCGGGCACTCGTGAAGCGTCCTCAGTTATTGCTGCTGGACGAACCGCTGTCGGCACTCGACGCGAATCTTCGCCGCCAGATGCAGGTGGAGTTGAAGTCCCTGCAGCGCGAAGTCGGCATCGCGTTCGTCTTCGTCACGCATGACCAGGAAGAGGCCATGGTCATGTCGGACCGGATCGCTCTTCTGCGCATGGGAGAACTGGAGCAGGTAGCGAGCCCGCGCGAAATCTACAGCCGCCCGGCGACCGCTTACACGGCCCAGTTCATCGGACACACGAATCTTTTACGCGTCACTGTGCAGGGTGGAATCGTTCGCTGCAATTCTCTTTCGTGGCCAGCCCAGTTTGCGGATGGCCCCGCTCTGCTGTCTCTGCGGCCCGAGAACATTCGCGTCGCTGGATCGCCAGGTTCCCGGGAGACAGTGCGCTTCCGCGGGCAATTACGGAACCGGGCGTTTCACGGTTCGACTGAGTTGTTGCAGATCGAATGCGCGGATGGGCTGATGTTTTCGGTGCGAGTGGCGGCACGCACCGACTGGCAGGGCGAGTTGGAATTCGAGTTTGATCCGGCAGACGCGATGCCCGTCCGCGAATCGGCGGAGAGAAGCTGACCATGTTCTCGCGCGCTTACAGAACGGTGATCACCGTGCCTCCGCTGCTGTGGGTCAGCGTGTTTTTGCTTGTGCCCTATGTGCTGATGTTTTGCTACAGCTTCTGGTCACTATCGCCGGCGCAGAGCATCGTTCACTCCTGGAATTTGGAGAACTATCACCAACTGCTCAGAGTGGACGTCTACTGGCAAACACTTTTGCGCTCCTTGTGGATCGCGGCGCGGGTGATGGTGTTTTCTTTGTTGCTGGGATATCCGCTAGCCTACTTCCTTTCGTTTCGTGCAGGCGCGCGCAAGGATCTGTTCTACCAGCTTGTCATTATTCCTTTATGGGTTAGCTATCTCGTGCGCGCCTACGCGTGGATGACGATTCTTGGCAGTTCCGGGGTTCTGAATACGCTTCTGCAATATGCTCATCTCACGTCGCACCCGCTCGACTTTCTGCTTTACAGTCCGTTCGCCGTTGTTTTGACGCTGACTCATATCTACACGCCTTTCACGTTTCTGCCGATTTATGCCTCGCTTGAACACATCCCGCGCAATCTGGTCGAAGCTTCGCACGATCTTGGGGCGACTCCCATACAGACGTTCTGGCGAGTGATTTTGCCGCTGTCGATTCCGGGAGTTGTGGCGGGTGCGACGTTCGCTTTTGTACTGAGCCTTGGAGATTTTCTTGCTCCCCTGTTGCTGGGTGGGCCTAGCGGCATCATGATTTCGAATATCGTTGTGAGCCTGTTCGGCGCGGCATACAACTGGCCGCTCGGTGCCGCGATTTCGTTCTGCATGCTTGTCCTGGTGGTATCTCTCCTCTTCCTGTCTGAGCGTTTGGAGAAGAGATGGAGTTTTTCATGAGTGGCGGAGGAGCGACACGATCACGCTGGTTGACCGCCCATGCCGTCGTGGTTTTTGCATTTCTGTATCTGCCGATCGCGGTGCTGATTGTCTACTCGTTCAACGGAGCGGGAGTCGGAGGATTTCCGCCTCGTGACCTGACGTTCGATTGGTATCGCACGCTATTTGCAGATGGCGCGATTTGGGAATCGGTTGGCAACAGTCTGCTGGTCGCTGCGTGTGCCGTGGGCATCGCGCTCGGTCTGGGAATTCCCGCTGCGCTGGCTCTCGATCGTGCGCAATTTCCTGGCAAGGCTGTCTTCCGCCGCCTGGTGCTGTTGCCGTTGATCTTGCCCGGAATCATCACGGGCCTCTCGCTCTTGATGCTGTTTAATCAAGGACACATCAAGCTCAGCCTGTTGACGATTGTGCTCGGCCACGGTACCGCGCTGATTTCCGTGGCAACTACCGAGGTCTTTGCCGGCCTGCAGAAACTGGACCGGGCACAGGAAGAGGCTTCGCTCGACCTGGGCGCCAACTACTGGCAAACGTTCGTGCGCATTACTCTCCCGAATCTGAAGCTGTCAATCATCGGCGGGGCGCTGTTGATTTTCACTCTCTCTATGGACGAGATTGCCGTGAGCTTTTTCCTGATCGGGCGCAACAATACTCTGCCGCTGGAGATCTGGGGAAGATTGCGGCGAGGCATCACACCGGAGATCAATGCCATCTCAACCATCATCTTTGTTTTTTCATTGGCGGCCATCACGCTCTGGTACCGCTTGCGCAAGGCTGAAGGCACGACCGAGGTTGCCGCAGAACTGATCGAGACTACAGTCTAAGGAGAACCAACGTGAGTTCTAATCGCAGGGACTTCATCAAATTTGTCGTGGCCGGTGCAGTGGCATCGGGCTGCCCCATCGATCAAGCTCTGTTCGCCGCTCCAACCGGAGCCCCACCCACGGTTGAGGGCGAAGAAAACAAGATCTGCCATCAGGTGCGCGACGGCAAAGTTTTCACGCGGCCCCCGGTGACGGCGAATCACGACGTGGTGATCGTAGGCGGCGGCATGAGCGGACTGGCGTCCGCATACTTGCTGCAGAACAAGGATTTCCTGCTGCTTGAAAAAGAACCTCACTTCGGCGGCAACGCCTACTTGATGGAGTATGAGGGGCAGGCTTACGCAACCGGCTCGGCCTTCGGCGATAACGAGGTCGTGGTCTCTTTCGCAAAAGAGATCGGCCTGGAACCATTGCCCGTCGACAATTTCGATCCCACCATCGTCAACGGCGAGTTCGTTCCCGACACCTGGGGAGAAGGGCTCGACAAACTGCCCTACCCCGCGCCGGTGAAAGACGCCTTCAAGCGCCTGAAGAAGGAATGGCTGGCAATTGATTTCGACAAGCGTCGAGAGGAACTGGCGAATGTTCCGCTCACCGATTTTATGAAAGGCTACCCACCGGAGATTCGGCTGTGGTGGGATGGCTTCGGCGCGTCGAGTTGGGGATCGCGCTCGGAAGACTCACCGGCCGCGATTGGCGTCGCGGAAATGCGCTGGATGGCAGGCGAGGCCCGCAAGGACGACCGCTACACCTGGCCCGGTGGACTGGGCGCCCTGAGCAAACATCTCGCTGAGAAACAACTTCAACCGAAGCACTCTGAACGTATGCTGACCGCGACAACGATCGTCGCGGTCTCGAATGAAAAGAACGCGGTGAACGTCACCTACATGCAGGGCGCGGAGTTGAAGACGGTTTCGGCCAAGGCGGTCATCATGGCGACGCCAAAATTTATAACCCGCCGCATCGTCGAAGGCATTCCGGAGAAACAGGACGACGCCATGCAGCAGATGCGCTACATCCCGTATGCGCTGGTGAATCTGATTTTCGACAAGGAGATTTACCGCAAAGGATACGACACCTGGTGCCCGGGCAATTCGTTCACGGATTTTATTGTCGCCGATTGGGTGATTCGCAATCAGCCTGGTTTCAAACCCAAGTACAACATTCTGAGCTGCTACACGCCGCTTCACGAAGAAGAGCGGAAAGTGCTGCTCAAGGACGAGAGCGCGCAGAAACTGGCCGGCACCGTTCTAAAAGACTTTCAGAAACTCCTATCGAATACCAACGTCGATCCGATCGAAGTCCACCTCTTCCGGCGCGGCCACCCGATGTACATGACGACCCCGGGACTCTACTCGAAGGTGCAACCGCTCTTGCGCACGCCGTTCGAACGAATATTTTTCGCGAATACCGACGCAGAGGGTCCAGTGTCGAGCACAACGCAGGCCATCACCGGGGCGCGACGAGTCGCAAAGGAAGTGGAGCAAAAGCTGGCGGGAGGGCACGCCCCCCGCGTGCATGAGGCGCCAACGGCCGTGGGATAACCAATAAGCGCGGTCATAGTTGGGCTTGTTACGAACGGCGCGAACGGAAAACCCCGCCTGCCGGGCCTTGATTCCCTAATCTTGTCTCATCCGTCTGCTTTTGCTTCTACTTTTTTGAACCCTCCCAGAGCTTCTTGCTTTTGTTTTCATCGCTTCCAAAGCGATGTGGAGTGATCACTCCCGCTGCGGGTAACCGCCTCTAAGGCCGGGCCCCTGCCCGCTCAGATGTCCGGTATGGTGGCCGGCAAGCGTCCGCGTGGTTCTGCCTAGGACACGCGGAACGTTTCCATCTCTGGTCCCTTAATTTTAGACTAGCAAATTGGGTGGGGTGATTGACAGGGTGGCGAACTTTATATTTTATTTAGATTGATGGAGATGGATGTGATTTGTGACGTGGGTGGGGCTTGACAGGTGATGGAGGTCACGGGGAACAGGTGTTAGGTCTTGGGTGTTAGGTGTTAGGTCACGAGAAGGTGACAGGTCACGGGTCACAGGTCACAGGTCACGGGTCACGGTCACCGTAGCGCCGGCATCTTGCCGGCAGTCGCGAGGGCGTCCCGCCCTCGCTGGCGGGCTCACGCCCGCTGCGCCGGCGTGCCGCCCCTACGGGGCTCGTGCTCGTTCTGGCTGCTCACCCACCACTTACGTGGTGGGCTATCCTCTGCCGCCGCTACGCGGCTCGGTGGTGGCGCTGTGAGGTTTGATGGGCGACTCAACGGAAGAACACATGCTCTGGGGCCGAGCTCATTACCACAACTACCAAGCTCCTTACCACAACCCGTGTGGGCTGAAACCAAGGTGCCGGATCTGACACGCGAGACCTAACGCCCAAAACCGACATCACGGGATGGAGCGCCGACATCTCGCCCGCAGTCCGGCGACGACTCGCCGGCTGAGCGGAGGCAATGATTCGTCGGCGCCTGTGGTGGCTTCGTGAAAGCGAGGGCGGGACGCCAGCGTTACACTTGCAATTCCTAGCACTCCCTCCGGGGTCTCTCCGTCAAACATGACCTCCATAGTAAAGTAGTAGAGAACAACCTCTATTCTCACGAGGCTTCGATAAAGGATCATCCAATTTTGAGTGTAAGCATTCGCAATATCGCCATCATCGCGCACGTGGATCACGGCAAAACTACCCTGGTCGACGCCCTGCTGCAACAGAGTGGCACATTTCGCTCCAATGAAACTCATGTCGATCGCATCATGGACTCGAATGAACTCGAGCGCGAGCGCGGCATTACCATCCTCGCCAAAAATACGTCGGTGTTTCATGCGGGAGTGAAGATCAATATTGTTGACACTCCCGGACACAGCGATTTCGGCGGAGAAGTCGAGCGCGCCCTGAAGATGGTCGATGGCGTGATGCTTCTGGTCGATGCCAGCGAAGGGCCGCTTCCTCAGACGCGCTATGTTCTGGGCAAGGCGCTCGAGGCCAAACTTCCGCCGATCGTGGTCATCAATAAGATCGACCGTCCCGACGCCCGGCCCCAGGAAGTTCTCAATGAAATTTACGACCTGTTCATTGATCTCGACGCCAAGGAAGATCAACTGGAGTTTCCGGTCCTTTATACGAACGCCAAAGCGGGCACGGCCACCACGAATATTAAAGGTGGTGGGCAGGACCTGGAGCCGCTGTTCGACGCCATCGTAAAAACGATTCCACCGCCGCAGGGTGATCTCGCGGGCCCATTGCAGATTCTGGTGGCCAACCTGGATTACAGCGATTACCTCGGACGGCTGGCCATTGCGCGCGTATTCAATGGCAAGATGTGGACGGGCGAAGAGGTGAGCATTGCCAAGCGGGACGGTTCATTCCAGAAGACCAAGATTACCAAGCTCTTTTCATTTTCCGGATTGAAGCGCGTGGATATCACGGAAACCGAACTCGGAGACATTGTGGCCGTGGCGGGCGTCGAGGGCATCACGATCGGCGAGACCATTACGAACGCCGAAAATCCCGCGCCGCTGCCGCCTATTGTCATCGACGAGCCTACCATCGCGATGATGTTCACCATCAACACGTCGCCGTTCTCCGGGCGCGAGGGCAGTTACGTCACGTCGCGCAATCTGCGCGATCGCTTGACCAAAGAGTTGCTCACCAACGTTTCTCTCCGGGTTGAGGATTCAGGCAGCACCGATTCTTTCAAGGTACTGGGACGCGGAGAGCTACAGTTATCAATCCTGATTGAGATGATGCGGCGCGAAAGCTTCGAGCTCATGGTCGGCAAGCCGGAGATTGTCACCAAGCGCATCGATGGCAAGCTGATGGAGCCGGTCGAGCACCTCACGGTAGACGTTCCGGAAGAATTCGTCGGCGTCGTCATGGAACAACTGGGGGCCCGTAAGGGCGAAGTGGCCAACATGCACAACCACGGCTACGGCCGCGTGCGCATCGAATTCAACGTGCCCAGCCGGGGACTTATCGGGCTGCGCAGCCAACTGCTCACCGACACACGCGGAACGATCGTGATGAATTCGCTTTTCCACGGATACACGGAGTGGCAAGGCGAGATTCCTCACCGGCCTACGGGTGTGCTGGTGGCCGACCGGCCGGGCCCGTCTACTTCGCACGCTCTTTACAACCTGCAAGAAAGAGGAGAGCTGTTCATTGGGCCCGGTGTTGAAGTTTATGAAGGCATGATTATTGGCGAGAACGCGAAAGATAATGATCTCGATGTGAATGTGGTTCGCGAGAAGAAACTCACCAACATGCGAGCCTCGACCTCGGATGAAGCGATCCGTCTCGTGCCGTTCCGGCAGCTAAACCTGGAACAAGCCATTGAGTTCATCGCCGACGATGAATTCGTTGAGGTGACTCCGAAGGCTCTGCGCCTGCGCAAGAAGGTCCTGCAGTCGAACAAGAGGAAGAAAAGTTCGAGTGTCATGGTGGAGGAGACGCAGTAGTGGCCAAGCGGCGCAAGGGTCGAGATACGGAACCCGATCCGCCCCTGAACATGTTCCTGGTGCCCTGCAGTTGCGGAACGAGTTTCGCGGTCGCCGAGAACTACGATCGACAAGGGACGCAGTGGAGCCGCTATCTCGCGTGTCCCAATTGTGGGAAACGGCACGATCCGAAGAATCGACTGCTGCAACTCGGATATCAGAAGGCAGGTTACTGGAGAGTTGATAAATGCTAAGTAAACCGTGAGCCCACTGAAAAGGTCGCGGAATTTTGTAATCGGAGTTTACAAACAAGCCGACCCGCTTGTCCGCAATAATCCTGCTATACTTCCCCCCGCATTTGACTGTCAGTCAACTCCGGCCTCGATTCCAGGAAGGGCACAGGCGCCACCTGACTTCCCTGCCGAAGTCGCCACACTCAAATAGCTCACCCCCGAGGCAACTGCTTGAAGAACATTTTTGTTGGAAACCTGGATTTCAACACGTCCGAAGAAGAACTGCGCCAGCTCTTTGAATCACACGGACAGGTGGATCGGGTCAGTATTATGACCGACCGCGACACGGGCCGCTCTCGTGGTTTTGGCTTTGTCGAGATGGCGAACTCCGAAGAGGGAGACAAGGCAATCGCGGCGCTCAACGGCTCACAAGTCGGCGGACGCACACTGAACGTGAACGAAGCGCGACCGAAGCCCGAGCGCACTGGCGGCGGTGGTGGTGGCGGCGGCCGTGGAAGGGAACGCAGCGGCGGAGGTGGTGGCGGCCGCAATCGCTGGTAGATCTCTCACTCGGAAACTAACTGCTGGCAACATGGGGTTGCCGCGCCCTGCCCGTTTGATGGCGCCTGATCCCGCATGTAAACTGAAAGGGACGCGCCCGTAGCTCAGCTGGATAGAGCGGCAGCCTCCGGAGCTGTAGGTCGGGAGTTCGAATCTCTCCGGGCGCGCCATTCCTTTTCCGAACAAATCCCAAGTTCGACGATGAACTCGATCACGGCCTACGGCTCCCCATAAATCCCAACTGATCGTGCGCTGGCGGCGAGACGTCGATCGGCACTCCAGAGCAGGATGCCCTCCAAAGCAGCCGACGCCAGCAAATGTACATCGACCCAACCGAGGCCCTTATTCATAAGGCGATGCCGTTCGATGAACGTCATGGCTTCCTCATTTTCCACGACTCGCGCAGGTGGCAACTTCCTAAGCAATTGCAGAATCTCGGAGCGCCGGCTGAGGGAACCACATGCCAATTCGCCGATGACAAAAGGGTGACACTGAACTTCGGCGCGCTGCAGAAGCGAAACCAGCCCGACGTGGCCCCGGCGCAAATGCTCCACCCAGATCGAGGTGTCGACCAGTATCAACGGCCGTCCGCCGCAGGACGGCGCCGGCGAATTTTCCGCAGACGAGTTTCGCTGCCACCCAAGGCCGCCAGCCTCCTGGCACTCTCACGAGCGATCAAGGCTTCCAGCCCGGCATGCACAACCGCCGTTTTCTCAGTGATACCAGTGAGCTGTGCGGCCTGTTTGAGCAAGGTATCGTTAATATTGAGTGTCGTTCTCATATGCATAAGTATGCATGTGTAATGCATACGATGCAAGCGGCAAGAAGAACACTCCAGCCAGCCACGCATTTCCGATCTGCAGGGTCCCCGGCCAGGCGGTCGCCGGAAGTTGTAACCAACTTGTCTTCTGACGACGATTCCAAGCACAATCAAACGGTATGCATTATGACGCACTGCTGGTGGTATCGTTCGGCGGTCCCGAGTCGAACGAAGAAGTCATTCCCTTTCTTGAAAATGTATTGCGAGGAAAGAATGTTCCGCGCGAGCGCATGCTGGCCGTTGCCGAACATTACTATCACTTCGGCGGCAGGAGTCCGATCAACGAACAGAACCGACAGTTGATCGCGGCGCTGCAGGTCGAGCTTGATCGACTCGGCCCCAAGTTGCCGATCTATTGGGGGAACCGTAACTGGCACCCGTTGTTGCCTGACACGCTGGAGCAGATGAAGCGAGACGGCATCCGCCGCGCTCTCGCGTTTATGACCTCGGCATTCAGCTCTTACTCGGGCTGCCGTCAGTATCGCGAGAACGTAGCTGCGGCGCAAGCCGCGGTGGGGATTGGCGCGCCCGATGTAGACAAACTGCGCGTGTTCTACAACCACCCCGGCTTCATCGCCGCGATGGCCGAGCGTGTCGACACTGCGCTGCGTGCTCTTCCGAAAGGGGTTCGGCGAGATGCGATCGTGGTCTTCACCGCGCATAGCATTCCGATGTCGATGGCGCAATCATCGAAATATGTTCCGCAACTGGAAGAGTCCTGCCGACTGGTGTCCTCTGCGCTAGGTCGACGGGATGATCGGTTGGCCTATCAGAGCCGAAGCGGTCCGCCGACTCAACCTTGGCTCGAACCCGACATTCTCGATGTTCTGCGTGAGATCAAGCAGCAGAATTCGGCTGGGGCAGTGGTGATCGCGCCGATAGGATTTATTTCCGATCACATGGAAGTGCTCTACGACCTCGATACTGAGGCAGCAAACCTGTGCCTGGAGATCAAGCTGCCCATGATTCGTGCGGGCACAGTCGGAACCCATCCGAAATTCGTGAGCATGATTCACGATCTGATTGTCGAACGGATGAATGGCGGAAGTCAGCGCGTGGCGATTGGAATGATGGGGCCAAGCCACGACATATGTCCTGAAGAGTGCTGCCCTGCTCCTCGGCGCCCGGGCACCAGTCGGTAGCGGACTACTTCAAGGCAACGCCGCGGAGCCCAGTGTCGTTCACCCCAGAACTATCCTGAAGTTGCCGCATGGTGTTGAGTATGGTTGTGATTACCTGCTCGTCGCCTACGAGTGTGTTGACCATCAGGTGATATAGAGAACGGGTCGGCCAGTCGGCGTTGAAGTAGTGCTTGATAAAGGCCATCCGCTCGCGGTCGACCGTGTCGACCAACTCCTCGGCCTCTTTTGCGCTGATTCCGCCAGCGACGATGCGCCGCAATTTTTCATCGCGCGGCGCATACAGAAACACGCGAAATGTATCGCCGCGCTCGCGCAGGAAATATGGAGCGCCGCGTCCAACGACAACCGCATTGCCTTCCACGGCGATACGCTCGGTGATGCTCTGCATCATTCTCACCATGCAGTCAGCATCGAAGGATTGCGGGGCGTCCAGCGGCATGTGGCGCTCGTAGCTTCCGCGCCAGAAGGTTTTGGCGAGCCGGTAGAAAGCGCCGTCCACTCTTTCCTCGCGGCGTTCCACGGTCCCGCAGTCTACGTTGGCTTGCTTGGCAATTTCTTCGGTAAGCGACTGATCCCAGAGTTTCCACTGCAGGCGCCGGGCGAGTTCACAAGCAATTCCGGCGCAGCCGCAGCCGTATTCACGCTCCAGTGTAATGATCCGGAACATGCCATCCTCCCAATCTCAGTGTACCGCCATCCCGCCGGTGGAGCGCGTCCGCTTCATGAGGAAGACCATCGGAATCATGGCCAGAATCGCGTAGCCCAGGATATGAAAGTTGTCGAGATACGACAGCATGGTCGCCTGGCGTTGCACCAGATTCTGAACCATGGCGTACGCCTGCCGTTGCGCATCCGGAGCACTGGCGCCATGCGCAATAAACTGTTGACTCAGACCTCGCAGCGTCGATTGGAACTGTCCATTCGGGCCGCTCAGGTGACCCATTAGATCGCTTACATGCTTCTGCGTTCGTCGGTCCAGCATGGTGGTCACGAACGAAATGCCGACACTGCCGCCGATGTTGCGTGCCAGATTCATGAGTCCTGAGGCCGCATTATTTTTCTCTCTGGGCAGGAATGCGTAAGCCGCGGTGTTGATGGGCACGAACAAGAAAGCCAAGCCGACGGCCTGCAGGATGCGGGCGTATACGGCGGTCTTGAAATCAATATTCAAGTCGAAATTCGTCATGTGAAATAACGAAAACGACAACATGGACAGGCCGAACACCAGCAGGTAACGCGCGTCGTAGCGGGAGAGCAGCCATCCCACGATGGGCATGAAGATCATGATGGCGAAGCCGCCCGGGGACAGCGCCATTCCTGACAACTCGGCCGTATAGCCCATCAAGGTCTGGAGGAACAGTGGAAGAAGCAGAGTGCTGCCGAGGAGCGCAAAGCCGAGCATGAACATCAGCAGGTTCGAAACCGCAAAAGTGCGCTCGCTGAATAAGTGCAAGTCGATGATCGGGTCTTTGTGGCGCCACTCCCACCAGATCACAAACAGCAGCGACGCCGCGGAGACAATAGCGAGAATCAGAATGAAATTCGACTCGAACCAGTCGTCGCGCTGCCCTTTGTCGAGAACGATCTGCAGCGCTCCAAGGCCTAACGCTACGAAGCCCAGGCCGACGTAGTCGATCTTCGTTTCGCCCAGTTTGCGGCGCTTGAAGTAAGGCGGGTCCTGAATCAGACGCGACGTCAAGATCAGTGAAAGAATGCCTACCGGGATGTTCACGAAGAAGATCCAGCGCCAGCTGTAATTGTCGGTGATCCACCCACCGAGAGTCGGCCCGATTGCCGGCGCCATCACCACCGCAATGCCATAGACCGCGAAAGCCATGCCGCGCTTGGCCGGAGGAAAGGTATCGGCAAGAATTGCTTGCTCACTCGGTTGCAGCCCGCCTCCGCCCGCGCCCTGCAGGATTCGAAAGATGATCAGCGCCGGCAGATTTGGTGCGAAACCGCACAAGAAGGAACTCACTGTGAACAGGGCCACGCAGCCCATATAAAAGCGCTTGCGGCCCACGATCGACGACAGCCAACCGCTGAGCGGGAGCACAATTGCGTTCGATACCAGATAAGAAGTGAGGACCCATGTGCTCTCGTCCTGCCCGGCAGAAAGGCTGCCGGCAATGTGCGGCAGAGCGACGTTGGCGATGCTGGTGTCGAGCACTTCCATGAACGTCGCGAGGGTCACCGCGATGGCGATGATCCAGGGATTGACGGCAGGGCGCCATTCCTCCGCCGGATTCATGGTGAGGGCTGCAGTGCTCATTCGCGCGTCCAGACCTTGGGTTCGACCGACATGCCGGGACGCAACTCATGTCCCTTCGTTTCCCCTTGTTCGAACACTAGCTTCACGGGAATGCGCTGCACCACTTTTACGTAGTTGCCGGTGGCGTTTTCGGGCGGAAGCAGACTGAAGCGTGCGCCGCTCGCTCCGGCCACGCTATCGACGTGGCCTTTATATTTTTTGCCGGTGGCGTCGACGTAGATCGTGGCCTTCTGTCCCGGCTTCATGTCGCGCAGTTGGGTCTCTTTGAAATTGGCCGTCACCCAGATATTTTCGAGGGGAATCAGCTTCAGGAGTTCCTGTCCGGGTTGCAGGTTCTGTCCGATTTCTACCGTGCGATTGCTGACTACGCCGGCGACCGGAGCAATTATTTTTGTATAAGAAAGATTCAGTTCCGCCTGGTCGAGGTCCGCTTTCTTGCGCGCGGCTGCTGCCAGCGCGGACGCGGCCCGGGCCCTGATAATCTGCACTTGTTTCGGAGCGGTACCGGCGTTGCGTTGGTTCGCCAGCGACTGCGCCAGTTTGCCTTCGGCCTGCGTGACCTGGGCATTCGCGGCGTCGGCGCTGGCTCTGGACGCTTCGACTCCGGCAGCACCACCCTTCGCGGCGGCCACCGCCTGATCGTACTGCTGCTGCGAAATTTCCTGCTTCTCGACGAGTTGCTTGTAGCGGGCAAGATCGTTCTGCGCTTTGACGTTATTCGCCTCGGACTGTTGCACATTCGCTTTGGCGGCATCGAACTGCTGCTGTGCCGCCTTAATGCCGGCCTGGGAGTTGATCACGTCTGCATCCGCCGATGACAACTGGCTCGAAGTACTGATGGAGGTGATCGGAATGTTAACCGCAGCTGCATCCGCAGTTGCCTTCGCGTCGTTGTAGTCTGCTTGCGCGCGCGCCACCGCGACTTGATAGTCGGTTGGATCAATCTCCACCAGCACGGTGCCTGCGTCCACGTACTGGTTGTCCTGCACATTCAGCTTGTTCACGTGCCCTGAGATGCGGGAACTGATCGAGTTCACATGCCCGTCGATCTGGGCATCGTCCGTAGATTCGTAACTCCCGAAATAGCGCCAGAGGAATATTCCTGCAATCACCAGGACGATCACGCCGACGATCACAAGCGTGCGAAAGCGGGGATCGTTGCGGCGGCGGAGATGACTGCGCAGGTCGCTCACGGCCGGAGTTGCAGCCGGTGCTGGTGCGGCATTCGGTGAGGTAGCGGCAACTTGGTTTTCAGGCATTAGGGTTGAACCTTCGTCGAATTCTTCTGCAGGTATTGCTTCACTCCTTGCTCGGCATTCCCGATCGCGCGGGCGAGTTCCACCTTCGCCAGATTGTGCGCGTACAAACTGGAAATATAGCTTTCGTGGGCACCGGCGACCGACTCCTGCGCTTGCACGACTTCGAGATTGTCGGTCACGCCGGCCAGAAATCGGTCTTGCGCCTGGGCCAGCGTCTGCTCCGCGAGATCTACTGAACTGCGCGCCACTTCCACCTGGTCGGACGCCGCCTGTAGGTCAAGCAAAGACGTGCGCACGTCATTGTCGATTTCGCCGCGGAGATCATCCAGCCGCGCCTTGGCTTGGCGAAGAGTGGCTTCCGCCTGAAGGACATCGGCGTGAGCCTTGCCACCCTGGAAGACCGGGACCGTGATGGTCCCGGCAACATGGAAAGTGCCATTGGACTGGCCAGGGTTGACGCCGATATCCCCGTAGTCGCCTTCGAGATCAAAACTCGGATAGCGCTCCGCGCTGGCGGCGTGCCGGGAAAGCTGGGCCGCCCTCACCTGCGCCTGAGCGGCCTGGTAGTCGGGGCGCGAAGCGTACGCGCGACGAAGCGCGTCTTCCAGGGTCGGCGGCGTGTACTGCTCATACGGGGCCTTATCAGCGAGAACGAATTCCTGGCCCAGAGGCAGACCGATGATTCTCGCCAGTGCAAGCTTTTGCTTGGCAAATTCGTTGCGCGCGACGATGAGCTGTTGCTGTCGGCTGTGCAGTTCGACCTGCGCGCGCAATGCATCGATTGCAGGAATGACTCCCGCCTTCTGCTGATCCGATGCGCGAGTGAACAAAGTTTGCGACGTCTTGACCTGTGCCTCCGCGGTCTCGATTCTGGCGGCGCCCGCGATCGTCTGCAGATATGCATTCCCTGTGACCAGGACGACCAGTTCGCGGGCGTCTTTGTAGGAATACTCTGCAGCTTTGAGACTCTGCGCGGCCGCGCGCTCCTTCTGGATGTAGTTCCAATTGAAAACCGATTGATTCAGAAACGCTCGCGCATCGATGTAGTTGAAGGGACCAACCACGCGCGGGAAGCCCGGGATCCGCAAGCCCAGCGCCGACAGGCTGGTTTGCTGAACGCTTTCCTGTCCTTTAGCCACGACGTTGGGGAGCAGGTTGCTCAACTCTTTCCACTTGGCGCCGCGCGCGTTCAGTGTGTTGTCGCCAGAGAGCAGAAGGCCGAGGTTCTGTTTCAGTCCACGATCAATTGCATCCAGAAATGAAATGGAAAGGGGTGTCGGAGACAGGCCCGACGCCGGGATGCTGCCAGTGAATCCGTTTTGCGAAACCGAAGGCGGAATGGCCACGGTGACGGATTGACCGGCGGACGCTCCGGCCTGCGCATAGACCACCGACACTAAGAGGGTCAATGAGAACAACGTAAAGGACAAGCTTCTGAGAGAGTTAAGGTGCATGATGGGGAATTCATGAACAACAACATTCAAAGGCCGTCACACCCGCGCTCGCCACATTGAATCTTGATTCCCGTGAGCTTCTCTACGATGCAAACGATTGGGGTGTTCCGGCACAAAATTTTTCCGAGGCCCGCTCGGCCGTGCTTGTGCAAAGCAGTCCGAAGGACTAGTAAGCAACGGCATGAGTGTCATTACCTTCGATACTTCCTGTCAATAGCAGGCGGTCGATATGCTTGATATTCGAGGCGTGGAGTCCCCGAAAGCCGGACCGAGTGCAAAACTCTTTCACCTCCAGAAATCGGGGTCATTCATGAGCACGTCTTCCCTGGAAAAAGCGCTTCAAGCCAAGCAGCGCGGCTGGAAGCGGCGCTATGAAAGATATCGAACTGATTTTCCCGTCCATGCCACAGTGCTCAGAGACAGTGGGTACGAGGATCTGGAGGGTCGCTGCGGTGATATCGGGCACGGCGGCATGGGAGCGGTCTTTAATGCGGAATGCGTGAAGGGAGAAGTCATTTCTCTTGAATTCCTTTTGCCGCTCGCGATTGGGGCCTTAAGCGTTCGCTCCATCGTGCGTTATCGAAAAGGTTTTCTGCACGGCCTGGAGTTCCTCGGTCTCACCGACGAACAGCGCCAAGAGATCGAAGCCTTTTGCAGCCAGTTGACTCCTTCGGCATAGTTGGTAACGAAGCAATGGTTACTCGCACGTTACTTACGACCGTAACCTCGGTCATCTTGTGCCAAGGTTGGTCCTGCTTCAACCTATAAGCTGACCCACACTCGAAATGGGCTGGCTCAACGTCTGCAAATTTTATGAGCGATTCCAACACGAAAGCTGTCGCGGGGACAGATTGGACCCGGCTGTTGACCGACCCGGATCTGGTAGGCCATCTCGGCCAGCTCTTGCAAACCTATCGCGAAGCGCCGGCCGACAAACGGGAAGAAGCGTTGCTCACGGCGATGCGCGAAATCAAAAGTCAACCCACGCCGGCGGCGAGCACAGCGGCACCCGCACCCGTTGAAGCGCCCACGCCGGTCACAGCCGCTGATACACCACCGTTCGAACCCAATAGTTTCAACCCGTCGTGGGTGGACGATCGCCGGCGCTTCCCGAGGATCAAGTGCTTCGTCGCTGTCGAGCTGAAGGTGGAGGGATCAGAAACGCCGATCTGGGGAAATCTCTCGAACACCAGCATGGGCGGATGCTACGTTGAGACCGTCACGCCTGTGAAGAGCGGGGCTGACGTGCAGATTGGCCTGTGGGTCGCCAACGGAAAAGTCTGGGTGAAGGGCTTCGTACTGAATGGTATCGTCATCAAGAGCAATCCGTGCTTTGGCGTACGCGTCAAGTTCGAGTTGGAACCTTCCGTTCGCGAGAGCATGAAGCAATTCCTCAAATTTGTTGAGAGCAGCACCAAGGCCCAGAAAAGCGAGCACAGCTACCTGCAAAAGCTCGAGAAATAGCCTCGATTCCCCGCACGTTCCGCCAGCCACTACAACTCCAGATATCTCTGTACCCCGGAATCGCCTGACGCACAGGGGGACGAGAAATTGGTACACTCTTACCCTCACTTGGGTTGAAACCTCAGTCCGTGATTGGCAATCCAATGAGTTAAAGCCATTTCCATTTGGTGGCGATGTGTGACATCGCTCGGGGAAGGAATCTACATGGTGGCGAGTGAACAAACGGTTGTGACCGGGGCCCAACTGGACACGCTTAGCATTAACACGATTCGCACTCTGGCGATCGACGCAGTGCAGCAGGCGAATTCCGGACATCCCGGCGCACCGATGGGGCTCGCGCCGGTGGCGTATGCGCTGTGGCAGAACGTCCTGCGCTACGATCCCGAGAACCCTATTTGGCTCAACCGCGACCGGTTCGTGCTTTCCGCGGGACACGCATCCATGCTGCTCTACGCCTTGCTTTATCTGGCGGGCGTGCGCAAGGTCAAGAACGATACTGAGGTCACGGACGAGTTGTCGGTCTCGCTGGAGGAGATCAAGCGCTTCCGCCAACTGGGAAGCCGAACTCCGGGTCATCCGGAATCGCACATCACCACCGGAGTCGAAACGACCACCGGTCCGCTCGGTCAGGGTTGCGGAAACAGCGTGGGCATGGCGATTGCCGAGCGATGGCTCGCGGGCACCTACAATCGGCCGAATTTCGAAGTCTTCAACTACAACATCTACACGATCTGCGGTGACGGCGACCTGATGGAAGGCGTATCCGCCGAAGCAGCGTCGCTTGCCGGGCACCTTAAACTCAGCAATTTGTGTTGGATATACGACAATAACAAAGTAACGCTCGATGGTCCGGCGTCCTGGTCGTTCAGCGAAGATGTGATGACTCGCTTCGTGGGCTACGGATGGAACGTCACGCGCGTCAGCGACGCGAACGATCTCGACATGCTGGCCCGTGGTTATCAGACTTTCCTCGACACAAGAGACAAGCCAACTCTCATCGTTGTCGACAGCCACATCGGATACGGTTCCCCACACAAGCACGACAGCAGTGACGCTCATGGCGAACCGCTCGGCGAAGAAGAAGTCCGTCTCACCAAGCGCAACTATGGTTGGCCGGAAGATGCCAAGTTCCTCGTGCCGGAAGGCGTGAAAGAACACTTCCGCGAGGGCATCGGGAAACGCGGGCACGACCTGCAGGCGCAGTGGAAGAAGATGTACGCGGACTACGCGAAACAATATCCACAACTGAATGAACAACTGCAGCTTATGCAGCACCGCGAATTGCCAACTGGGTGGGATAAAAACCTTCCGGTGTTCCCTGCCGATCCGAAGGGGATCGCCACGCGCGAATCTGGCGGCAAGGCCCTGAACGCCCTGGCTCAGAACATTCCATGGCTGGTGGGAGGCTCGGCGGATCTCGGCAATTCAAACAAAACAACTTTGAAGTTCGATGGCGCCGGCAATTTTGGTCCGAATTCCTGGGGCGGCCGCAACATTCATTTTGGCGTTCGCGAACACGGCATGGGTTCCGCGATGAACGGGATGTCAGTTTCCAAGCTGCGTCCCTTCGGCGGCACATTCTTCAACTTCAGCGACTACCTTCGCCCCACAATCAGGCTGGCTGCCTTGATGGAAACGCCAGTCACTTACGTCTTCACCCACGATTCCATTGGCTTGGGAGAAGATGGGCCCACGCATCAGCCGATCGAGCAGTTGCCAGCGTTGCGCGCTATACCGAACACGGTTGTTTTGCGTCCGGGCGACGCCAACGAAGTGGTGGAGGCGTGGAAAGTGGCGATGCAAACCACCCATGGTCCGTCCATGCTCGTGCTCTCGAGACAAGCCGTGCCCACGTTTGATCGCACCAAGTTTGCCCCAGCGTCGGGAGTTGCGAAAGGCGCCTACGTGCTAGCAGACGCGCTTGGCGGGAAGCCCGACGTGATCCTGATTGGAACCGGGAGTGAAGTTTCCTTGTGCGTGGATGCGGCCGAGAAGTTGAAGGGCGAAGGCGTTCAGGCGCGCGTGGTCAGCATGCCGTCGTGGGAGCTGTTCGAGAAGCAGGATCAGGCCTACAAGGACAGCGTTCTACCCCCTGGCGTGACCGCACGTGTTTCAGTCGAGATGTCGGATCCGCTGGGATGGGAACGCTACGTGGGTCTGAAGGGTCAGATGGTGGGTATGCGCAGCTTCGGCGCGTCGGCGCCGTGGAAGGATCTGCAAAAGCATTTTGGATTTACTCCGGACACAGTGGTGGCGGCCGCTCGCAAGGCGATCGCTGCAGCAAAGTAAACACCGTTCGGAAGTTTAGCGAAGGATGCGGACACAGTTGGTCGCGAGTTCTCCGCTCTCACGTCCCCATCAGTAATGAAGTCGGCCCACTAGTCAGCGCTGCGCGTCCAGCAAAGTTTTTTCCATGGAGGATCATCATGAATCCAGTTGAAACAGTCGAAGCCGGCAAAGCTGTTAATCCCCTCAAAGAGCTCCTGAAGTATGGCCAGTCTGTTTGGCTGGACTACATCCGGCGCAACCTGATAACGACCGGCGAGTTGAAGCGACTGATCGCCGAGGATGGCCTCCGCGGGATGACTTCGAATCCGTCCATCTTCGAGAAGGCAATCGCAGGCAGTACCGACTACACCGACTTCCTGAATTCCCTGAAGGGCAAGACCGACCTCGACGCGAAAGCTCGCTACGAGCTATTGGCGATCCGCGACATTCAGGACGCAACCGATCTCATGCGGCCGGTTTATGACAGCGCCAAGTGCAAGGACGGATTCGTGAGCCTCGAAGTCTCGCCCTACCTTGCCAACGATACCCAGGGAACGATCGCCGAGGCGCGTCGTTTATGGAAAGCTGTCGGTCGCGACAACGTCATGATCAAAGTTCCCGGCACTCCGGAGGGTTTGCCGGCGATCGAGCAACTGGTCAGCGAAGGCATGAATATCAACGTGACCTTGCTGTTCGCGCAAGAGGTTTACGAGGAGGTTGCGGAAGCCTACATTGCGGGCCTTGAGAAGTACGCCGCCAGTGGCGGAGATTTGAGCCGGGTCGCCAGCGTGGCTAGCTTCTTCATCAGCCGCATTGACACGCTGATCGATTCCATCATCAACGACAAACTGAAAGCGACGAACGATCCTGCACAGCAGACCCTGCTGAAGAGCATTCTGGGCAAGGTCGCGATTGCCAACGGAAAGCTGACCTATCAGAAATATCTGAAGATTTTCAGCGGTCCGCGCTGGGAGGCGCTGGCCGAGAAAGGCGCGCAGACGCAGCGTGTTCTGTGGGCCAGCACCAGCACGAAGAATCCGAACTATCGCGATGTTCTCTACGTCGAGGAACTGATCGGCAAAGACACCGTGAACACGATTCCGCCCGCGACCTTTGATGCTTTTCGGGATCACGGCAAGTTGCGCGAGAGTCTCACGGAGAACATCGAAGCGGCGCACGAAACCATGGAAGCGCTGGCAAAGGCCGGGATCAACATCAAGGACGTCACCGATAAGCTCACCAAGGACGGCGTGAAACTTTTTGCCGACGCTTTTGATCAGTTGCTTGCGGCGGTTGAGAAATCCAGCAGCAATCCGGTTGCCCCACGTGTGAGCCGTCAAACCTACACGCTGCCCCAGGATCTGGCGGCCAGCGTAAAAATCGCCAAAGATGACTGGCGGGCCAATGGAAAAGTTCGGCGCCTGTGGCAGCGCGATGCCGCGCTCTGGACAGGAACTGACGAAGCCGAGTGGCTTGGTTGGCTTGGCATCACGGAAGATCAACTGGCCCAGCATGACAACCTTCGCAAAGTTGCCGAAGACGCGAAGAGCGGAGGTTTCTCAAGCATTCTCCTCCTTGGCATGGGCGGATCGAGTCTGTGTCCGGAAGTTCTTCGCCTCACGTACGGCAAGATTGCCGGTTATCCCGACCTCCATGTTCTCGATTCCACCGATCCGGCGCAGATCAAGTCATTCGAAGACAAGATCGACGTCGCGAAGACCTTGTTCATCGTCTCCAGCAAATCGGGGAGCACGCTCGAGCCCAATATCTTCAAACAATTCTTCTTCGAGCGCGTGAAGGAGGCGATTGGGGAAGACAAGGCCGGAAGCCGCTTTATCGCCATCACCGACCCGGGATCCAAGATGCAGAAGGTGGCCGAAGCCGACAAATTCCGGCACATCTTCTACGGACTCCCCAGTATCGGAGGACGCTACTCCGCGCTCTCGAACTTCGGAATGGTCCCCGGCGCGGTGATGGGTATGGACTCCAAGAAATTCCTCGAGCGCACGGAGGAGATGGTGCAGGCCTGCGCCTCGTGTGTCCCGGTGGAGGAAAATCCTGGCGTGGTTCTGGGCCTGATCCTGGGCTGCGCGGCGAAAGCTGGCCGCGATAAGGTGACGATCATCACATCGCCCGCCATCTCGGATCTGGGCGCGTGGCTTGAGCAGTTGATTGCCGAATCGACGGGGAAGCAGGGCAAGGGAATCATCCCGGTGGACCGCGAGGTCATCGGCGCTCCAGAGGTCTATGGCAGCGATCGCGTCTTCGCCTACCTGCGTCTGGAATCCGAGCCCGAGAAAGAGCAGGACGCGAAAGTCTCGGCGCTCGAAAAAGCCGGCCATCCTGTCGTGCGAATCTCGCTCACCGACACCTACGATCTGGGACAGGAATTTTTCCGCTGGGAGATTGCCACGGCCGTGGCAGGCTCGATCATCGGAATTAATCCCTTCAATCAGCCCGACGTCGAAGCCAGCAAGATTGTGACGCGCAATCTGACCAACGAATACGAAAAGAATGGCTCCCTTCCCTCCGAGAAACCGATCCTCGACGACAAGGGCACGAAGCTTTTCACGGATGACAGGAATGCGGCTGAACTTGCGAAGGCTGCGGGATTCGAGAAATCCCTGGTCGCCTATCTGAAGGCGCATCTGGGTCGGATCAAAGCTGGCGACTACTTCGCGCTGCTGGCCTACATCCAGATGGACGAAGAACACGAACAGCAACTGCAGGCCATGCGGCACGCGGTTCGTGACAAGAAGCATGTGGCGACGTGCCTGGGATTCGGTCCTCGGTTCCTGCACTCGACCGGGCAGGCCTATAAGGGTGGGCCCAACTCGGGCGTGTTCTTGCAATTGACATGCGACGACGCGAAAGACCTTCCCGTACCCGGACAGAAGTACACCTTCGGCATCGTGAAGGCAGCGCAGGCACGCGGTGATTTCCAGGTGTTAGCCGAACGCGGACGCCGTGCGTTGCGCGTGCATCTCGGCGCTGATCTGGCGGCGGGACTTCGAACGCTTCAGAACGCAGTCAAGGAAGCACTAGGCTAGCTTTCAAGATCGCATCACCTCCCCGCCCGCACTACAGACGTACAAGCGCTGCGGGCGCGGGCATGTCTTTCCAAGGAGAGCTCGAATGCAACTCGGAATGGTTGGGTTGGGCAAGATGGGCGCCAACATGACGCGCCGCCTTATGCGGAGCGGACACCAGGTTGTCGTCTCCGATCTGAGCGCCGATGCCGTCAAGGGTCTTACCGGCGAAGGCGCAGTCGCGTCATCCTCGGTTCAAGATTTGATAAGCAAGCTCAAAGCTCCGCGCGCCGTTTGGATCATGGTTCCCGCCGGCGCTCCGACCGAGCAAACCGTGCAAAATCTCGCCCAGCACATGCAGGCGGGCGACACCATCATTGACGGCGGAAATTCTTACTTCAAAGACGACGTTCGGCGAGCAACGAGTCTCAAGGAAAAAGGTCTGCATTACGTTGACGTGGGCACCAGTGGCGGCGTTTGGGGACTGGAGCGCGGCTATTGCATGATGATCGGCGGCCCGAATGAAGCGGTGCAACGGCTTGATCCGATCTTTAAAACGCTGGCGCCCGGAGTTGGCGACATCCCACGCACACCCGGCCGCGAAAAATTGGGCGGCACTGCCGAACAAGGCTACATCCACTGCGGCCCCTCCGGTTCCGGACACTTCGTGAAGATGGTTCACAACGGAATCGAATACGGAATTATGCAGGCCTACGCGGAGGGTTTCGACATCTTCAAGAACGCTACCAGCAAGGAATTGCCGGAGGAGTTGCGCTTCGATCTCAACCTGCCCGATATCGCTGAAGTGTGGCGGCGCGGCAGCGTGGTGAGTTCTTGGCTGCTCGATCTCACTGCCATGGCGCTGACGGAAAATCCAACGCTCGCCGAATACAGCGGCTTCGTGCAGGATTCGGGCGAAGGCCGCTGGACAATTCAGGCGGCAATTGACGAAGCCGTTCCCGTAGACGTGCTGTCGGCAGCGCTGTTCGTGCGGTTCCGTTCACGACAGGAGCACACCTTCGCCGAGAAAATGCTGTCGGCCATGCGTCAGAAGTTCGGTGGGCACATCGAAGCCAAAGCGGCAAAGAAACCAGCCTAGCCCGCTCGTACCAGCGGATCGGAAAATACACGAAGGATTTATGGCCCAGACCGAGATTGCGCCCGCCACGACCGGGCAGCCCGTTGGTAAAGTCGCAGACCCTTGCGTGATGGTGATCTTTGGCGCCTCGGGCGATCTCACGCGGCGCAAGCTGATCCCTGCACTCTACAACTTGGCCAAGGCCAAACTGCTGCCTCACGAATTTGCGGTCATTGGCATCGCTCGCAGCCCGATGTCTTCCGAGGACTATCGCAAGAAGGTCACCGAAGACATGAAGAAATTTGCCACCGGCGATGTCGACCCCGATCTCTGGGAATGGTTCGCGCGCCGCATCTTTTACTTGTCCGGAAATTTCGACGACAAGGCAACGTACGGTCGAATCAAAGAGCAGTTGGGAAAGATCGACAAGGAACTCTCCACTCAGGGAAATTACTTCTACTACCTTGCAACGACACCCGACGCTTTTGGGCCGATCGTGGAGAGCCTCTCTGAAACTGGCCTCATGCAGCAGGAAGGCTCTCACTGGCGTCGCGTCATTATCGAAAAACCCTTCGGCCACGACGTCGAGAGCGCTCGCGCCCTGAACAAGCAACTGCTGAAGGTCGCGGACGAAAAACAGATTTACCGCATCGATCACTACCTCGGCAAAGAGACTGTTCAAAACATCCTGGCTCTGCGCTTCGCCAACGGAATTTTCGAGCCCATCTGGAATCGGCGATATATCGATCACATCCAGATTTCTGTTGCTGAAACGGTGGGCGTGGAAAAGCGCGGCGGTTACTATGACACTGCTGGGGCCTTGCGCGATATGGTTCCCAACCACATCATGCAGCTCATCACCTTGACGGCGATGGAGCCACCCGTTTCCTTCCGCGCCGATGCCGTGCGCGATGAGCAATCGAAGATCCTACACGCGATCCAGCCGCTCAGTGCCGAAGAAGTCCTTACTCGCACCGTGCGGGGTCAGTATGGCGAAGGCGTGATTGACGGACAGAAGGTGCCTGCCTATCGCACCGAACAGGGCGTGCCGCCGGACTCGAAGACGGAAACTTTCGTCGCCATGAAGTTGGCCATCGACAACTGGCGCTGGGCCGATGTTCCGTTCTACTTGCGTACTGGCAAGCGCATGCCAGTGCGAAATACGCACATCGTGATCCAGTTTCGGCGAGCGCCCTTCGTGTTGTTCCGCGACACGCCAGTCGAGAACCTCGTGCCCAATCAACTCGTCCTGCACATTCAACCGGAAGAAGGCATCTCGCTGCGTTTTGCGGCGAAGGCTCCCGGTGCGCAAATGCGGCTGGGTACGGTCGACATGAACTTCGAGTATTCCGATTATTTTGGCGTGCAGTCCAACACGGGATACGAACGCCTTCTGCACGACTGCATGATTGGCGATCAGACGCTGTTTCAACGCGCCGACATGGTGGAAGCGGGATGGTGTGTGGTGAGTCCAGTGCTCGACGTATGGCGCGCACTGCCGCCGCGCAATTTCCCGAACTACGCTTCGGGAACGTGGGGCCCAAAGGATGCCGACGACCTGCTCGAACGCGATGGTCGTCGCTGGAGAAATTTCGAGAAATGATTCTGGCCGGCGATATTGGCGGAACGAACGCCCGCCTCGCATATTTCACTTCGCAGAACGGAAGCCTTTCCCTCACCAGGGAAGGAGTCTTTCCCAGCCGGGAGCATCGCGGCCTGGATGAAATCGTGGCGAAGTTTGTGGCTGGCCAGAGTGTCCGGCCGGACGTTGCCTGCTTCGGCATAGCCGGCCCAGTCCGCAACGGCAAGGTTGAAACCTCAAACCTTCCCTGGACCGTAGACGCTTCTCGGTTGGCAAGCGAACTCCAACTGCCGAGCGCAATGCTCATCAACGATCTGGAAGCGAATGCCTGGGGAATTCCGAGTCTGGGCGAAAATGATCTCGTATCTTTGAACCGGGTGAAGGGCACGCCCATCGGAAACCAGGGTGTAATCTCCGCCGGCACCGGATTGGGTGAGGCCGGACTCTACTGGGATGGAGAGGGCTACGACGTTTTCGCCTGCGAGGGCGGTCACTGTGATTTCGCCCCCCGCACCGAACTCGAAATTGAGTTGCTGCGCTATCTCGCGGCCCGTTTCGGCCATGTGAGCTTCGAGCGCATCGTTTCCGGCCCAGGCCTCGTGAATGTCTACCGCTTCCTGCGCGATACAGGCCGCGGCGAGGAACCCCAGTGGTTCACCGACGAGATGGCGCACAACGATCCTGCAGCAACTATCTCGCGGAACGCAGTTGCAGGTAAGAGCGTGCTGGCTGAGCATGCACTAGATCTTTGGATTTCGATCTACGGCGCCGAAGCGGGGAATCTGGCGTTGAAACTCATGGCCACCGGGGGCATCTACCTGGGAGGAGGAATTGCTCCCAAAATCATCGCCAAACTCTCCGGACCGCTGTTCCTTCAGGGCTTCGTCAGCAAAGGGCGGATGCAACCCCTGCTCGAATCCATCCCTGTCAAAGTCATCACCAATGACAAGATTGCTCTCTACGGAGCCGCGCGCTACGCCGTGGCCAAAGGAAATCCCATTGAAGTGAGGAAAGCATGAGCGCGCACGACATCCGCATCTTCGACGATCCTCAGAAACTGTTCCAAGGCGCGGCGGAGGAATTCGCGAGCCAGGCAACCGCGGCCGTGCGGTCGCGAGGACGATTTACGGTAGCGTTGTCAGGCGGTTCGACCCCCCGGAGCCTATACACCCTGCTGGCACAGAATCATTCTCTGCCCTGGGACAAGGTCTATTTCTTTTTTGGCGATGAGCGCCACGTACCGCCCGACAGTCCTGAAAGCAATTACCGGATGGCGCGCGAATCCCTGTTTTCTAAAATCCCTACCCCGGACGCGAACGTGTTCCGCATCCCTGCTGAAAATCAAGATGCGAGCGAAGCAGCGAAAGCCTACGAGCAAACCTTAAGGCAGGTCTTCAACATTCCTACCAAGGGATTTCCGCGCTTCGATATGGTCTTGCTTGGCATGGGACCCGACGGACACACTGCATCGTTGTTCCCCGAAAGTTCGGCGCTGCAGGAAAAAGCTCGCTGGGTGGTTTCCAACTGGGTCGATAAGTTCAAAACCGATCGCATCACGCTGACCCTGCCCGTTCTCAACAACGCTGCAGTCGCGATGTTCCTCGTCGGTGGGCAAGACAAGGCGCAGCCCCTACAGGAAGTTCTAGAGGGTAAGAAGTCCGGAGAGCTTTATCCAGCCAAGCTAATTCAGCCCGTGGATGGTCAGTTGATTTGGATGGTTGATCGCGCGGCCGCCGCGCAACTGGCTCTAGCGGCCTAGGCGGCGCTGCGCCAGTCGGCGATTTCTTTCAGTCCGTCTCCGACGGTGTGAGCAAACAACCTCACCATGTGCCGCGAGTGCTCGAACTCGTGTATGTCGGCCCAGACTTCCGCTTGCCATCCTTGATCATGGACGGCCGACTCGCCGCACGTCGCGCAACGGGTGTGCAGTCGCACTTGCTGGATGGCGGTCGTGTTTGGCACGGCGATCGGTCCCTCGGGTAGTTCGACAAAGATGCAGCGGACTTCCTCGATTTCTTCGTTCGGGCCAATCATGTGCTCGTAGCGCAGCAGGTAGCCGAATCCGAGCTTGCGGGCTTCGGCCTCAGCCTCGATGCGCGTGTGGAATGGCCCATATTCGGCCCGCAACTGATCTGTAGAGTCGCAAGCCATCCAGAAAGTCTCTTTGTAAGCCATGCCAGCCTCGCCCGAGCGTCGTAGTTTAGGACCATGACTCTCATGGTCCAAGAAGTCACACCCCCAAGTGCAATTCTCGTGCCGATAGGCATGTAAGGTAAGGCTTTGCAAGTGCAGCGATTTTCAGAGATCAGCTTTCCGCCGGAACCCCATTCAAATGCAAGAATTTGCAGACAAAGGTCGCAAATCCGACCGTCTGAACTTCCCATGTCGTCCGCACGGGAGGCACCTAGACTGCCTGATTTTTTGGGGGCGGTTTCAGAACACCGCGGCGGAAACGAGACTACTGACGGGCAGGGCATCGAAAGGTTCGCTCCAGCCTGCTGGACGTTCGCCCGCAGCCCGCGCCCCTGAAGAATTACAGGGAGTCGTGCGATTGGCGTCGGCGACCCCCTCGTGGGCGATATCCATCTGGATAAAGCCCGAGGAGATCGCCGAGGTTGTCCGCGCGGGTGCCCTGACCGAGCGGGCTTGCAAACTCCCAAATTTCTTACCGAGCCAAGGCCATTCTGTTGTCGTCGGCGGATGAAGCCAATGCTTCTTCCATGACCGCCGTGCGCTGGGCGGCCCAGTCGGCCCCGCCGTGGCTCGCCACGTACAGCGCCAACTCGAGCCGGCTCCATACACCGAGCTTGTCAAATGCGGTGCGCAGGTAGTTCTTGATGACCTGCTCGGTGGTACCCACAATTTTCGCGATTTCGCGGTTCGTGAGCCCTTCCCAGACCAGAGTCGTAACCTGAATTTCTTTCGTTGTTAGCTGATCCCTTGGCTGCATTGTTCCATCTGCTCCTTCGCAAATACGGCGGTCGCCAATTTCACTCGCTTGCGGCCCTCGGTGATTCCCGCACGCAGAAACAGCGTTCGCAGATGCTGTTTCACCGTGCGCGGACTGATGTTGAGACTTCCGGCGATTTCCTTGTTACTGCATCCCTGGGCGAGGAGGCGCAACACCTCTTCATCCCGCGGCGTTATCTTGACGGCATCTAGATTGATCATTGCCTACCTCGTATTGTTGGGTCGGTACCAACGCCACAACGTGGTGCACGTCCTTCGCCAAATATTCGCCGGTCGAAGCGTTTGGACTAGAACCAATGTTTACAGGCATTTCCGAGAATCCGGTATCCAGCGCGACGCTCGACGCACCATTTCGGGCGAACGCAGGGCTCTCCCCAGCCCGAATTGAATACCGAACATTAGCCGCCACTCATCTGTGGCACGCCAGCAGGACGTGTGAGGACGCGCTAACCCTGGCCTTCGGGGTCATCACGATGGGTCGGCGGAGATTCGTCGAACTAACTCCAACGTGGCCCACGTCTGGAGAGGTATCAATTGAGGCGCCGGGGAAGCAATGCGACCGGACTGAGTCGGTCGGGGCTCATCCCAGTTCAGCGGGAACCGTCTGCAGGTTCAACCGCAAGTTTCATGCGGGTTTCGCGCTTTGAGTCAGCCGCCACACCCCTGTTCGCAACTGGCTCCGGCACGTCCGTTCCATTCCGTTTGCAGTGGAAATTGCACTACAATGGGCGCTGAACGCCCTTTTGGCACACTCAAGAAGGGCAGACCATGGGATCGTGATGACCACATCGTCTAGCAAGAGCGGCCCCGTGCTTGACGAAGCGACTTTCCAAAAGTTGCTGGCGGCTGCGTACGTCTTGCAGGAACATCACGACAGCACCCAGCCCGCGTCCCCGGCCGAAGCAAAATCCGACAATCACGATACGGACTCCGACACCAGCATTCTCGCGCAGATTGTCGAAACCCAGCATGAGATTCAGGCCAATCACCTCGACTTGGACGGCACCACCAGCCTGGTAATGGAACGGATCGTGAAGATCACGGGCGCGCAAGGAGCGGCGATCGGCATCCTCGAAGACGGCATGCTTCGCTATCGTTCGGCGCGGGGAGTACTGATCGGTCAGGTAGGCAAATCGGTGCGACCTGAAGCCGCGCTGTCGTCTTCGACTCTGTTGCACGACATCATTTTGCGTTGCCCGAACGCGAGCAATGATTTCCGTGTGAATCCCGAGATCGCAAAGCGTCTCGGCATCGTTTCATTTATCTCAGTCCCGGTTCTTCACAATGGAAAAACAGGCGGAGCTCTGGAACTCGCATTTGCGAAAGCCGACGCGTTTCACGATCAGGATGTGCGCACCTGCCAGCTGATGGCCGGGCTGGTCACGGAAACACTGACTCACACCGCTGAAGAGGAATGGCGTAAGGGCGTGGCCGCAGAACGCGCCTCAATGCTCGAAGTCCTCGAGAAGATCAAGCCGCAACTTGCCCGGCTTGCCAGCAATCCCGACGCGGCCCTGGGACTTGCCAATGACGAATCTGCAATCGCTGATTCCGCGCTGGAAGAAGCAAAGTGCCAGAACTGCGGCAACCAGTTAGCCGCCGGCGAGGCCTTTTGCGGATCATGCGGCACTTCTCGCTCCACTGCCTCAGGCAAAGACCTGCAAAGCAAGTGGGCCACGCTCTGGAATCTGAAGAAAGCCAGTGAGAGCGGATTCCCTGCTCCGCCCCCCGACGGCGAATCGACCGATTCGTTGTTCGGGCAATCACCCGAAGCGGAAGGGCGGGAATCCACTAAAGACTCGGAAACGACCGAGTCTCTGCTGAATGATGCTTCGAAGTCGCACGGTCAGCAGGACGGAACTGACGCATTAGCACTGTCCGAAAACGCTACCGCGCAGCCTGTGCCCGATGCATCGGCAGAGGCCGCGGAGGACAAACTTATTCCCGCTCCGCCAAGCAAGCCTCCGGAAGCCCGGGTTTGGCTGCACTCGATTGCAGTGTCGCCGCCCGCCGTACAGCTTCGGGGCTTCTGGCAAAAGACCAGGGTCTTTGCGCGCACGCACCGCGGGGATCTGGCTCTGGGAGCTTCGCTGGTCTTGTTCCTCATTACGATCATTTGGGCTGTGAGTTCAAACCACTCGACGACGTCGGCCGACGCAGGAACCTCCACCACTGCGGCGAGCGCTCCGGTAAAGCCCAAGCGCAAGCAACCTCCTCCGGCTCCGAAGCTTGGCTTTTTCGACGGACTTTTGGTGGACCTGGGTCTGGCGGAGGCGCCCCCCGCCCCCTCCTACAGCGGAAATCCCAATGTCCCCGTTTGGGTTGACGTGCACACCGCTCTGTACTATTGTCCGGGCTCTGATTTTTACGGCAAGACTCCGCAAGGCAAGATCGCGAGCCAGCGAGATGCCCAGCAGGATCAGTTCGAGCCGGCATCCCGCAAGGTCTGCGAATAGCCCAGCGGACCATGATCTTTCTTAATGACCTACAGGGTTTTCCTCAGGCTAAGAATTGACAAGTGACGCCCACCGGAGTGGAATTAATCTGACGAGTGCCTCGGGAGAACCATCGGTGCCACAATCGCAGGAAAAGACCCCGGAACAGACTACAGAGCTGCCCAATCCGGAGTTAAATCCTCTGCTAAACCCCACCCTGGGCCGTCATCTGGGCCGGTGGGCACAAGTTTACTTCACCAGCCCGCCTGAGAAACGCGAAGAGGCGGTCGAAGAACTTTTACGTGAACTGCGGGGCGAACCTTCCTTCCCGAGCGATGAAGAAGTTGCGACGGCGTCCGTCGAGCAACCCGCTGCGGAAACAAGCTCGCCCGAAACCATTCGAATCGTTGAGGCTGTGTCCGCACCGCTTTCTTTGCAGTGTGCCGAGTGCGGGCATCCTTACACTTTTCCGCAGAGATTTTGTGGGATGTGCGGAGCGACGCTGGAAGGCGAACGCGGTCCGGGCACGGCTACAGTTCCGCAGCCCCGACTGACACATTCGACTGCGCCGCTTTTCGCTCATGCGGATCTACCGAGCCTGTCCCCGGTCGATGAGTCGGTGAACCAGGCCGAAGACTACTCCGACATTCGGTGGCTTCGCGAGAAAGGCCTCTCTGATTCCGATTCATCGTGGCGACGCGCGCGTTACGCTCCGGCTGTGATCGCCGTGCTAGCGATCGGAATTCTCTTTTACGCGCAATCTCGCCCGCAGAAAGTACCAGGACAGCAGGCTTCGAAGCCATCGCAAACCGCTACGGACAGCACAAAACAGACACCGCCCGCTCCCACGCCAAAGGTGGCCGAATCAGCGCCAACCGAGACATCAGTCGCGCCGAGTGCTCCTGTTCGTGGACCGGCAGCCTCGGTCCCTGCCCAAAACAAAACCTTAGTTCCGACTCCATCCCCCGCGCCCGCGGCCAAAGAAAATCGAGGGCCGCCCGCCGGCAACAGTACCCCGTCCGAGATCCCGAGCGAGCCTTTGGCTGCGCCCAATCCCGCGAACGGCGCGGCAGAGCTGGCTTTGGCGGAGGACTTCCTGAACGGAAAAACGCATCCGCGTAACAGTGAAGAAGCAGTCAAGTATCTGTGGCGAGCGGTCGGCAAAGAAAACCCGACTGCGATTTTGCTGCTCTCAGATATGTATCAGGCTGGGGACGGCGTTCCGAGGAGTTGCGATCAGGCTAGGTTGCTTCTGAGTGCTGCAGCCAAAAAGGGCGTTCCGCAGGCTGCAGGGAAGCTTGGTGATCTTTTGAGGGCTGGCTGCCCGAAGTAACGGGCAGCCCCCATTCCACGCGATCAAACTGCGTATCAGAAACCTCAGTTGTGGTGAGCCGTGGTGGCTCCCAATCCCAGGATGCTGTGCTCCCAGGCTTCAGGCTGGTCATGCTCGGGCGACGTTTTCGAATCTTCTGGCTTCATACCAGAGAGCGAGTTCGACTCGATTCCAGAGTCCAAGCTTGTCATAGATGACTCGGAGGTAGTTCTTAACGACGTGTTCGGTGGTTCCGATCTCGTCAGCAACCTCTTTGTTTTTGAGTCCCTGGGCAACAAGCTCAATGACGCGATTTTCTCGCTCACTGGGGATTCGTTTTCCGTAACGTTCGCCTCCAAACATAACTGCCTCCGATACAAGAGTGTTGCGAGTTTTACTCGCTTTATACCGCTGGTGATGCCAAATCGCAGGAACAACCGGTTAAAGTGTGCCTTCACGGTTCGACGGGCCATGTTGAGTTGTCGAGCGATTTCGTCGTTATCGCAGCCTTGCAGCAACAGCTCGACAATCTGCTGCTCTCGCTGCCCCAGACGTACGGGCCTTTCGCTCATTGAAATCCCCCTCAAATGTCTTTCGTGACCGCACCGTAGCTTCGACGTCCTAAGTTCGGGCGCCAAAACCACCAGAACGTGCACTGTGAGTTTTAGTGAGCTTCTTACGTAAATTCATAGCACACACTTTGCCAACTTTTGCACTTCAGCCCGCTGTGACAAAACACAGCTCCGTGATGGGGCGCCAGAGAACAGTCTGTTCGTTGTGGAAAACCAATCGTAACCACTGTCCCGCGGCCAGGGTTGTCTATGTGACCCCAAAAAATATCCCTCGGCGACACATGAGGAGTTCAGTACAAAGATCTGATTTTAATGTGGTTCTTGGATGTGATGAGCCGTCGAAACACGGTGATCGAGAGATGTGTCCCCCGGCCAATGCTGTAGTCCGTACGACATCAGACTTTTCCAGTACGCCAAAACTTTTCTTTAACTTTTCTTTGGAATCTTTCCTAGGATCGTGACTGTAAGGTCTAGACCCTAGGATAAAAGTGCACGTGCCTGTAAGCCGAGTGGAACCATTTACACGCGTTTACAATTGGCCAAATGCCAAGATGGACGCCGCTTTCCAAACAGGAAGCAAACGTGTTCAACTTTGTTCACGGGCGAGCGGCAAGGCCGGTTCCGGTGAGCCGGGTGCGAGATCGACCGAATGAATTCTGAGCTTGTGGTCGCGCAAAACGCATCTCAGGACTGACGGCCATGGACGTGCCGCCTCCATGGCTCGTAATCGACACATTAGCAAGGGGATACCGGCTAATCCTCGATTACCAACGTACCTAGCTTTCAACCATCAGCGCGTCGAAACCAGCAGGCAACCGCCTTCTGCTCACGTAGTATTTAGTAAACGGTAGAAAATCGACTTCGGAAGCTGTGCAACCACGCAGCGCCGATCATTAAATCAGAGGAGAGGCTCGCCAGCGTGGATCAAGGGAACGACATCCCGGCTCAGAACATTGGGGTTTCGCCATCGAGACCGTTGGTGAGTGTCGTCATCCCCGCCTACAATGCGGCGCCGTACATCGGCGCAACCCTCGATTCGGTGTTTAAGCAGTCGTTCACCGATTTCGAAGTTGTGGTTGTTAACGATGGATCGCCCGATACGCCGGCGCTTGAGCTTGCTCTTCGGCCTTATCCGAGGATTCGATACCTGCAGCAGGAGAATCGCGGACCGAGCAGCGCGCGCAACGCAGGCATAAAAGCGGCGGCGGGAGAATATATCGCGTTTCTCGATAGCGACGACCTGTGGTTGCCGCAGCACCTTGCGAAGCAAATCAGCACGCTCGGGACCGATCCGAAGTTGCAGATGGTCTACGCCAATGGCATCTACCTGCGGGGTGAAACTCCCGTCGGCATTTTGTTCGACAACTCACCGCAGGCTCTGCCGGTCGACCTCGACGGCTTGCTGCACGAGCGTTCCACGGTCATTACGTCGTCCGCGGTCGTGTTGCGCGCAGCACTGCTGAGGGCAGGGCTGTTCGATGAGCAACTGCGCCGTTGTGAAGACTATGACCTGTGGTTGCGGCTGGCGCAGTCCGGAGCAACAATATCGTTCACGCGGGAAATCCAGATTCGGCACCGGCAATCCAATGGCCTGGCGGCAAATTGGGAACTGATGCGGCAAGCGCTGATCCGGGTATATGAGAAACACCTTGCGCTCGGAACTCTCAGTGCTGAGCAAACGCGTTTCGTGCGTAACAAGATCAAGAATATTTCTGCGGCGATCGAGTTCCGGCAAGCCAAGCGAGCTCTGCTGGAAGGCGATTTTCCAAAAGCTCTCAAGAGCGTGCGCAGCGTGCAAACCTCGGACCCAAGTTGGAAGCTGCAGGTTCTGCGCATCGGTCTGCAGCGATTTCCGCACGCTTCGCAGGCGATTTATCGTATGCACCTTCGCCGCATGGAGCGCCAGTATCGACAGCGCAGCACACGAGCATTGAGGAAGGCGGGCTTTGCGGGTCTGGCTCCTGACACGAAGGTGCTCACGGACCCCACGCTCACGTGACGAATCTTACGATCCCAGCAGGGGTGGAGAGGTAGCGAGATTAAGGCAGGAAAGCAAGTGATGCTGGAGTCTGGTGAACGATGATCTACGGAATCAAAACGGTGGTGAAGTACGCCCTGGGAATCGATATCGCGGGACGCAATTTCGCCGTCTATCCCGACGACACCTTCGTCGTCTCCTATCCGCGTTCCGGGAACACCTGGACCCGTTTTCTGATTGCCAACCTAGTGCACCCGGAGAAGGAAGTGAGTTTCGCCAACATCGAGCAGCTGATTCCCGACACCTCTTCGCAATCGAATCGCGCCCTGAAAGCCACGCCTCGCCCGCGGATCATCAAGACGCACGAATACTTCGACCATCGTTACCCGAAAACCATCTACATCGTGCGGGATCCGCGCGACGTCGCACTTTCCTACTACGATTTTCAGCGGAAATATATGCAGATCGACGATGCCTATCCGCTCGAGCAGTACGTCGACGACTTCGTAAGCGGCAAGCTGGTTTCGATTGGCTGGGGCACGTGGGGAGAAAACGTTGCCAGTTGGATCTATACCCGGGGAAAGCGGGACAACTTCCTGCTGATGCGCTATGAAGACATGATGAAAAACACCGAGCGGGAGCTCGCTCGCATTTCCGAGTTCCTCAACATTCCCCTGGAGCCGCAACGGCTCAAACGTGCCATTGAGAGCAGTTCCGCCGATCGCATGCGCGCCCTGGAAAAGCTGCAAGAAGATAATTGGGTGGCCACCAAGAATCGCCGCAAAGACATCCCGTTCGTTCGAGTGGCGAAGTCCGGAGGCTGGCACAGCGCGCTGCCGGCGAGTTGCGTACAACAGATCGAGAACGCCTGGGGTGGCTTGATGACGCCCCTGGGATACGAACTTGTGACGACGCCCGTGGCCGAGCCCGTTCGGTGACACTGGCGCTCCTCATTCCCGATCCGACTGAAATGCGTTCCGGCCAACATCCGATCGATCCTGCTCACGAGGGCAGTCTGCTGACTGCGGCGACGCCCAAGGCTCAAGGAATGGCTTCCTGATGCGCAGAATCGAAATTCTCAAGAATGTAGGTTCCAGCTGGTTCGGCCTGGGCGTGAACATCCTGGTCGGGATATTTCTGTCGCCCTTTATTCTCCACCGTCTGGGCGACACAGCGTACGGCATCTGGATTCTGATTTTTTCGGTTACCGGGTACTACGGGCTGTTCGACCTCGGCATCCGCTCCTCGGTGGTCCGTTACGTCTCCACCTACACCGCGACTAACGACCAGGAAGGCCTCGCTAAGCTGATCAACACCAGCCTGGCCACTTACGCAACCATCGGGGCCGTAGCCATGGTGGTGACGCTGAGTTGCAGTGTTTTCGTGGATCGAATCTTCCGTATCCCCGCGGACTTTCTCCCCACCGCCCGACTGCTCTTTCTGATGGTCGGAACGGCCGTCGCACTCGGATTTCCCACTGGAGTCTTTGGTGGGATTCTCGAAGGCCTGCAGCGTTTTTACTTCGTCAACCTCACCAACGTTATTTCTACCCTTCTGCGCGCCGCTCTCATCGTCTTGGTTCTGCAGCGCGGATACGGCTTGCTGACGGTCGCGTTGATCACTGTCGTTCTGCCTCTTATCAGTTCGATGGCGCGCGCCGTAATCGCCCTGCGAGTGCTGCCGATTCGGTTCGGCTGGCGATATGTCGATCGCAGCGCGTTTCGCGAAATCGCGAACTACAGCGCGGTGAGTTTCATCCTGATGATCGGATACAAGCTGCGCTACAAGACTGACGAGATCGTGATCGGCACGTTTCTGTCGGTCACAGCGATTACCTATTTCTCGATTGGCGACCGACTGCTCGACTACGCCGCGGAACTGGTAGGCAGTCTGGCGCAGATCTTCGTGCCCATGGCCGGGCAGTCGCACGCCAAGGGCGACACCAACCGGCTGCGCACGATCTGGATCGCCGGGAACCGCGCGTGCGCCATGATCATTTTCCCCATCACGGCTCTTCTGCTCATTCTGGGCAAGTCGGTCATCACGGCCTGGGTCGGGGCCAAGTACGTCGCCCAGAGTTACCCGGTTCTTGTCGTCTTGGCCGTACCCATGATGTTCACGCTGGCGCAGGGGGCTTCCACGCGAATTCTGTACGGCATGGCGAAACACCGCCCGCTCGCCATCGTGACCTTGATGGAAAGCGTTGCCAACCTGATTCTCAGCGTCGTACTTATTCGTCCCTTCGGCATTGTTGGCGACGCGTTCGGGACGGCGATCCCGCTGATGCTCACCTCAATTTTGTTCATGCCACGGCATATGTGCCGCTTGATGGGAGTTCGCATCGGAACGTATTTGCGCGAGGCATACACGCTCCCGGTGCTGCTGACGTTGCCCCTGGCCGCGACTCTGCTCTTAGTGAGGCAGTGGTTCGTTGCGCGGACCGTTTTTGAAGTCATATTCCAGGCTGCCCTTGGCTTTCTCCCCTACGGGTTAGGCCTATTGTGGGCGATCCGGAAACAACGTGCATGGCAGGTGAGCGATCTGGCAATCGAACCGCCGGACGAAGTGGCCGTCGCGTTCATCGAAACGTATCAGCAGGAGCCGTGACGGTTGCTGGGAACTGCACAAAAAAACGAATCGAATGGCGAAGCGGGAAGGTCAATATCGATGAATGGGCAGTGTGTAACAATAAAAAGACAACGACTTTGGTGATTGGTGGGGCTCACGGCCAGCGCAGGATCCGCCTCCGGATTTCACGGAGCGGCAAGAATCGTGAGCGAGTTATTTTGCCGGCGTAGTTCCGGCGCATTCCAAACAGCGACAAGAACCTGAGGAGGTTCACGGATTTGACTACTAGCCATCTTATTGCTCCGCACGGCGGAGAACTGGTCAACCTGGTTGTGGATTCGGCCCGCGCCGCGGACCTAAAGGCTCACTCCAAGGAGTGGCCGTCGTGGGATCTCACCGCCAGGCAAGTCTGCGACGTTGAGTTGCTGCTGAGTGGCGGCTTCTCTCCCCTGCGCGGTTTTATGAACCGCGAGGACTATGAAGGCGTCTGCAACAACCTGCGCCTGAAGAGCGGCGTGCTGTGGCCGATGCCCATCACTCTGGACGTTACCGAAGAGTTTGCCAAGTCTCTCAAGCCGGGCAGCAGCAAAGTCGCCCTGCGCGACGGCGAAGGCGTTATGCTCGCCGTCCTCAATGTTCAGGATGTATGGCAGCCTGATCGCGCGGCAGAAGCCAAGAGCGTTTTCGGCACGACCAGCAAGGCTCATCCCGGGGCCGACTACGCGATGAACAAAGCAAATCCCTGGTATGTCGGCGGCACGCTGGAAGGTTTGCAGCTTCCCTCGCACTATGATTTTCGGTCCCTGCGCCTCACTCCGGCGGAACTGCGCGCTGAATTCTCGCGTCTCGGCTGGCGCCGCGTCGTCGCTTTCCAGACACGGAATCCCATGCACCGCGCGCACCAGGAACTCACTTTTCGCGCCGCCAAGCAGGTGGAAGCGAACCTGCTGATCCACCCGTCGGTTGGAATGACGAAGCCGGGCGACGTGGACTACTTCACGCGCGTGCGCTGTTATCAACTTCTGCTCAAGAAGTATCCTCAGGGCACTGTGAAGCTCTCAATGCTGCCCCTCGCCATGCGCATGGGCGGACCGCGCGAAGCGATCTGGCACGGCCTCATCCGCAAGAATCACGGGTGCACCCATTTCATTGTGGGCCGTGACCACGCCGGACCCGGCAGCGACACCGATGGCAAGCCCTTCTACGGGCCATACGACGCACAGCAGCTTTTCAAGAAGTACGAATCCGACATCGGCGTGACCATGGTTCCTTTCAACATGATGGTCTACCTCGAAGATCAGGACAAATACGTCCCTGACAATGAGGTCCCGAAGGATTCGCGCGTCCTGAATATCTCAGGCACCGAACTTCGGCATCGCCTGAACGAGGGCCGCGATATTCCGTCGTGGTTTACCTATCCGGAAGTCGTGCAGGAATTGCGCCGCAGCTATCCGCCCCGGCACAAGCAGGGGGTCACGATCTTCTTCACGGGCCTTTCAGGGTCTGGGAAGTCGACCATTGCCAACGTGCTTCTCACGAAGTTTCTGGAAACCGGTGGGCGTCCGGTAACTATTCTTGACGGAGACCTCGTCCGAAAGCATCTCTCTTCTGAACTCGGATTCTCCAAGGAGCATCGCGACATCAATATTCGCCGGATCGGCTATGTTGCTTCAGAAATCACAAAGAATGGCGGCATCGCTATCTGTGCGCCCATTGCCCCCTATGAGGCAACGCGCAAGGCGGTGCGCGACATGATTGAACCGGTCGGAGGGTTCGTGCTGGTGCACGTGGCCACGCCGATCGAAGTCTGCGAGCAGCGCGACCGCAAGGGTTTGTACGCCAAAGCACGTGCCGGAATCGTGAAGGAGTTCACCGGCATCTCTGATCCTTACGAGGTTCCGCAGAAGGCGGAAGTGGTGATCAACACGGCTGAACTCTCTCCGGAAGAAGCGGCCCAGGAAATCATCTTGCACCTGGAGCAGCAGGGCTTCATCGGAGTGAATGGAGCCGAGTAAGCGAAGAATCGAGTGCGAACGGACCTGGAAACTTCATGCCTCTGATAGCCGCCAAAATTCTGGTCGGCTTTTGCGTAGGCACCTTGATCGGCCTGACCGGGCTGGGCGGCGGCGTGTTGCTGCTGCCCATCCTGATTTTCGGGCTGCGCGTGCCCGCGATCGTGGCGGTAGGGTCCGACGCACTCTTCAATTTCTTTACCAAGATTCCTGCCAGCCTGGTTCACCTGAAGAAAGGAACCGTGCGGCGCAAAGTTGTCCTCGCGCTGGCGGTGGGCAGCGTGCCGGGCTCGGCAACCGGTGTGGTGTATCTCACGCACCTTCGCCATATGTACGGCGATGGGGTCAATGCAGTTATTAAACTGGCAATTGGCATCTTGCTGGTGTGTATCCCGATTCTGCTGATGTTTCAGACGCGCATCGAAGAGCGCATGGTGAACCGTTCGCCCACGCTCAAGTCCTTCGTCGGAATGACCATCATCGGATTGTTCTCCGGATTTCTGGTCGGCATGACGTCGGTGGGATCGGGCAGCATCATCATGATGATGCTGCTGCTGTTCTACAGCTACCCGCCGAAAGTGAATGTTGGCACTGACATCGTGCACGCCGTCGTGCTTACAGGCGTCACGGGCTTTCTGCATTTCCGCCTAGGCAACGTCGATCCCGGACTCGTCTCCGCCTTGCTGATTGGCTCCATCCCGGGCGGCCTGGTGGGCTCGTATCTCAGCACGCGCGTTCCGGTACTCTGGTTGCGCCGCATTCTGTGCGCCATCCTCTTGATCACAGGCGCTCGCATGATCTGGGCCTGAATCTCAAATCACCCTTAAGGACCTGATGACTTCCGCGTATTCCGAAATCCTCAAGCGCATCGAAGCCGCCATCGGCGATGCCCGTGCCATCTTCGCACGCTTTACCCCGGGCGCCATCGATGCGGAGTTCAAAGCCGGCCACGATCCCGTCACCGAAGCGGATCGGGCGATCGACGCAGTGCTCCGCCAGAATCTTTTGCGCGACGGTGAAGGCTGGCTCTCGGAAGAAAGCGTGGACGACTTCTCGCGACTCGAGAAATCGAACGTCTGGGTCGTCGACCCTCTCGACGGGACGCGCGAGTTTGTGAAAGGTATCCCGGAGTTCTGCGTTTCGATTGGGTACGTTGAGAATGGCCGTCCCGTGGCGGGCGGAATTCACAATCCCGCGACTCAGGAGACCTTCGTAGGCGCGATCGACGCGGGCGTGCTCTATAACGGCAAACCCGCAACCGCGAGCGCGCGGAAGGAACTGAAGGGCGCTGTGACCCTCGCGAGCCGCAGCGAGGTGAAGCGAGGGGAGTGGAAGGCATTTGAGAATGGCCTTCTCGAGGTGCGCGCGATGGGATCGGTGGCTTACAAGCTGGCGCTGGTCTCGGCAGGGCTTGCCGACATCACCTTCACGCTCACGCCCAAGAATGAATGGGACGTAGCCGCCGGCGCCGCACTTGTATCCAGTGGCGGAGGCTTTCTGGCCACTCTGAACGGATCCCAGTTCCGCGCCAATAACCGAGACCCGCTGCTTTCGGGCCTGATTGCCAGCGGCCCCAATCTGCGGGAAAGCTTGCTCAAGCTGCTGGAACCGCACTTGCAATCAGCGGCTGCACAGAAAACGGAAACATAGACGCGCAGCTCAGGCCAGCGCGGCGCCCTGCGGCTGCGCGGCTTCCTCCACCGGATCTTTCTCCACGCACACTCGCTCCCACAGCTCCAGGTTCAAGAGCCGCCAGATGCGGTTGCCGTGATCACGCGCGCCCGCTCGATGTTCGGCGAACATCTTCTTCACAGCGTCCGGTTGGAAATAGTTTCGTTCTATGGTGCGTGGCTCGAGCAAGAGCTGTTCAAGCTGGTCGAGTTGCAGCCCGCCCAGCCAGTAGGCCCACGGCGTGGGGAATCCCATCTTCTGTCGGTAGACGATGTCCCGCGGCAGCAGGTCTTCCACGGCTGCCTTCAGGATGAATTTTCCGGCCATGCCCTGCGTGTCGTATTTCGCGGGAATGCTGGCGGTGAATTCCACCAGTTCGTGGTCGAGGAACGGCACACGGCTCTCGATCGAGGCCGCCATGCTCATCTGGTCCTGCTTCATCAGCAGTTCAACCAGGTAGGTCTTGATATCGGTGTACAGAAGCCGGTGCAGCAAATCTCCCCGAGAAGCGTTCCAGTAGTTCATCGAGCCGGCGTAGGCTTCGCCCGCCATCGCTCTGGCTTCCGGAGTGAGCAACGTCGCCTGATCCGCTGCCGAGAAGGCTGAGTAGAAATTGTCGAAGTAGAACGACTGCCACGACTCGCCGCCGCGCACCAGGAAGGTGTGTTCCAGCTTGCGGTGCAGGTCTTTCGAGATGCGTCCGGACTGCATCGCGTCGCGCACCCACCGGCGAAGCATTCCCGGAACGGCAGCCCGGTAGACCGAATCCATGCGCGAATTCATCAGCGTCCACGGGTAGCGGGTGTAGCCAGCAAGTGTCTCGTCGCTTCCCTCGCCCGTCAAAACGACTGTCACGCGCTCCCGTGCCAGACGAGCCACGAAATAGAGCGAGACGCTGGACGGCCACACGATAGGCTCGTCCTCATGCCAGATCAGGTGCGGCAGGGAGTGAAAGAACTCCTCGCGGCTGAGGCGCACCTCATGGTGCTTTGAGCCGATGTGCTGCGCGACGGTGCGCGCAAACGGTAACTCGCTGAAAGCCTCTTCTCCATAGCCGACCGCGAAGGTCTCAATAGGCTCGCGGCGAATTTTTGTGGTCAAGGCTGCGACCGCGCTTGAATCGAGTCCGCCGCTCAAGAACACGCCCAATGGGACGTCGCTCATCAGATGGCTGGCAACGCATCCTTCGAGAAGTTCACGGTATTTCTCGACGTAGTATTCGCGAGGCCGAACGTCATCGTCGGCCTTGACATCAAGATCCCAGTACCGGGAAATCTGCGGCTCGCCGCCTGCGAAAATCTCAAGCGTGTGCCCCGGCAGCAGTTTCTTGATGCCGGCGTACATCGTCTCAGCCTCGGGGATGTAGCCGAAAGCCAGATACTCCGCGAGCGTGGAACGGTTGAATTCCGGCGTCACGCCCGGATGCGCGAGGATGGCTTTGATCTCCGACGCGAACAGTAGCGACTTCCCGTCGAAGCGGTAGTACAGCGGCTTGATGCCCAACCGGTCGCGCGCAATGAAAAGGCACCCCTTCGGCCGGGCCCAGATCGCAAAAGCGTACATGCCGCGCAAATGCTTCACGCAATCACGCCCGTACTCTTCGTACAGGTGAACGATGGTCTCGGTATCGCTGTGCGTACGATAGCGGTGCCCGCGGGCTTCCAATCCCTTGCGGAGTTCCTGATGGTTGTAGAGCTCTCCGTTGTAGACGATCCAGATGTCGTTCGATTCGTTGCTGATGGGTTGATGGCCAGTCTTGATATCGATGATGCTGAGGCGCCGCATTGCCAGGCCGACGTTGCCTTCCACGAAAAAGCCGTCATCATCGGGGCCGCGATGAACAATCTGCTGATTCATGTCGGCGAGCGTTTCCCGCTCCACCCGGCGTGAACGATCGCTATAGAAAATTCCGCAAATTCCGCACATGGTCTACACGCCTATCTTTTTGGGATCGCTCTCGCTCAGTTTTGGGTCGGGCACATCCAACGTCGACTCGACATGAACGCGCTCAGGATCGGATGCTGAAAATTCAGTTTTGCCACCCGCCTCGGTGACTTCAACAAACTCCAGAATCGCCTCGCATGAAACGACGCGTCGACCACGCAGGTCGACCCGGCTTCCGCCGCACAGGATCAGAGTTCGCTGCTCCTCGCGTCGGTTGTATGACCAGTATAGAAAGTAAGCGTCACTTGCCCAATCCCCGGCCCGCCACGCACAGCCCGGCTCAGAGAAAAAGAACCAATGCTCTTCCCCATCGCGGGTGTAGCGGTAAGCGCGTACACGCGCTTCGCTTTCGATTCTTTCCAGCCGCCCGATGCGTTCACCCGCATTCGGCAGCAACAGGGTCACAAACTCCGCAGGCAGTTCGGCCGACTTGCCGAAGGTGACCACCATCGTCCGCTCCTGGCGCCCGTAAACCGGAGACCAGATGCCTCGCTGCGCGCTTTGCGACCAGCCATGCCCTTCGGCCGTGATCAGGCCCAGAGTCTCCTGCCCGACGCCAAACACGTAGTCTTTCGCGGAGGTCGGCGACAGGCTCGGCCCCAGGTGCCAGGAGAGTTCCAGTTGATGTTTTCCTTCTCCCTTGGCAACATCGCGAACCATCCAGAATTGACCTTTGTGATGGAATACCCATCGCTCGTGCCGCACCGGCGACGCCAGCCGCCGATATCCATCGTGGTTTCCGACAAACAGACTAAACCGTGGTCCCATGGTCCAAAGATCCACGGCGACATTCGGCAATTCACGCCATGCAAAAGGTGGGACGCTGTCCGCCTGATCGCGCTCATCGACGCGCAAGGTATTGTGCGCGGCAGTTCCCCGAAAGAAGTTCCGGTCGGTGAAGGTCTCGCCCACGTACTCGAGCGTTCCGGGGTCCATCAGAAACGTTTCGCCGCCGCTGGCCAGGTGAATGCTCAAGGCGTCAGCATGCCCGTGACCGGCCGTACCCGGGCCTTGCGGTCCCGCATCAATCATCAATTGCTGGCCCGTGCCAGAATCCGCTAGCAGGTATAAGCCGCTCTCCCGGAGCGCAGTCGATGCTTCCGAGGGCTCGCAGCTTCGCACTTCCTCAAATTTCCGCACTCCTGCGGTGCCCAGCAACCAGACTGTCTCTTCGCGCGGGCTGCCCGCCAGAAATTTGAAATCACCGCGCTGATAGAGGATGGCTCCCGTGCTCAGAGGATCCAGCAGATGCTGTGCGCGATTACGGCGTGGATCGAAGAGCCGTCCGCCGTCGTCGTCACCCATGCTTGGCACCGCACCGGCCCGCCCGAGCAGGCAAAGAGCATCGAGCATCTTCACGAGCGTCGAATCAAATTCCGCGGGGACCTGGACGCCGTTCAGCGAAGCCAGCACGCGCGCATGCAGAAAGAAGTCCAGGGCATAGACGTGGTAGTACGTTGACTGTTCGAAGTAGAAACCGTCGTGCCGGACCTGTTTTTTCGCCGCATCCAGTACGACCGCCCACCCACGCTCCTTCCATCGCCGGGCCTTGGGCAGTTCGGGAAACAACGTCCCCAGGAAAAACAGGGCGACGGCCTCCCCGAGCAGATGCGTGTTGGGAGAAAAGTAGGTAGAGAGATACGTCGCAATATGCCGTCCCGACAGCGCCAGTCGCTTCACCCAGTCCGTTCGCAGCTCGGCTGTCATTTCCGGCGAGTCCTGCATCAGGAAGTAAACCCATATCCACGAGAGGCTCCGAAACGCGACTTCCAGGCTGCTCGCCCAGTTCATGCCCATCGGATACGGATTCGCCGCGTGCCATGACTTCCACTGCGCCACAATCTCACGCGCAAAGCGTGCGTCCCCGGTCAGGCGGTAGGCCTTCGCCAGCGTCACCAGATGCTGATGCCGGTTCAATTCCCAGGTGATTTTTGAGTCGCCGACTTCGGTGAAGTCCAGATATTTCACCCGAAATGCCGGCTTGTTCGGCCCGCTCTTCTGATGAATCAGGTCGAGGTGCCAGTCAATCTCGGAGCCGTAATCGAGGCCCTCGAAGCCCAGCAAATCAAAGCGGTGTTGCACAATCTTCTCCGCGCTAGCCACGATGTTTGCGGCCACCGACGGATACCGCGCCTTCAGGAACTCAGCAATCGCGGGCACTTCCGACGCGGAAAAGAAGAAACGTCGTTTTTGATCGGGCGGGACTTCCTTGAGAACAATCTGCGTGAAGTCGTGCCCGCGCCTTGCACGATACGCATCGACACGGGCGTTGACCTGCTGCGTCACGCGATCCACAAGCTCATCTTTGCTCATGGAGCGAAGGCGGGCCATCCGCGACGCCCATTTGGATTGCGTGCTCACTGCCTAGTTCTTTCTCCCGCGTCGCCGCAGCAATTCCGTGTAGAGCGCATCCACTTCCCGAATGAGACGCTCGAAGCTGTAGTTCTCCAATGCCAGTTTTTTCCCGCTCTCGGCCATTTTCCGCGACAGGTCCGGATCGTTCAGGATACGCAACAGTGCCGCTGCGATCGCGGAAGAATCTTCTGGAGGCACCAGCAGTCCTGTGACACCGTCTTGCACCAGTTCCGCATTCCCTCCCACACGGCTAGCAATCGTCGGCAGCCCGGCCGCCATGTATTCCAGCACAGCATTCGGCAGGCCCTCAGCACGCGACGGCAGTACCGCGATATCGCAACTGGCGAGAACATCGGGAATATCGTTGCGCCGTCCCAGGAACATGAAAGTCCCCTGCAGTCCAAGTCTCGCAACCTGCTCCTCGAACGCTGGCCTCGAATCCCCATCACCGGCGAACGCGAATCGCGTTTGTGGAAATTCCTTCAACACAGCAGGAGCCGCGTCGATCAGCCAGGGATGCCCCTTCACATCGGTGTGCATATTCCCGACCAGCACCACCAGTGTCTGATTTTGCGTGCCGGGAAACAACCGCTCCCGATCCCGCCGGCCCCGCTGAAACTTCGCTGTGTCGACTCCGTTATGAATCACGCGCAGTTTGTCAGGCGCGAATCCATCCTCGGCGATCAGTGCATCGCGAATCGGCGTCGCATTGGCCAGCACGACACCAGAAAGGTTTTGAATTCTACGAAGCCATGTGCGCCTGCGGCCCTGGTACCAATCGAAGTGCGCCAGGTCGCGCCGGCTCGACACAATCGCGGGAACTCCTGCCATCCGTGCGGCCAGCACGCCCATCAGGTTCGTCCACAGATCGTGCGTGTGCACGACATCAAACTTCTCCCGTCTCAGGTAGGCCGCGAGTCTTGCCAGCTGATACAAACCTCTAGGACTATCCAACCCGCCCGCGGGATGGAACTCCCGGATCGCCACCGTCGAGCCCTTCAATCGCTCGAGCAGCGGTCCTTTTACGCGCAGGCATCCAAGCGTTACGTCGTACAAGTCCATGGGTAGACGCAACGCCAGGTCGACTGCCTGGGTTTCGGTTCCACCCACCTCGAGCGAGTCGAGAAAGTAGAACACCTTCCGTCGCGGACGTGCCCCGGCCCGAACTGGTGACGCTTGCAAAAACGAATCCGTCACTGGGGAGCCCTGCATCTCACCCATTGTAATGGTGTCATCATATTGAAACGCTTCGACTTAGTTACTAAAGAGTGAAGCAATCACCTTTCCAAAAGAGGGGCGTGTGCGTTTTAATAGATTTTGACAGGCAGGATCGGCCCGGCGCATCAGAGAAACAATCCAGAAAGCCTTATGATGTTCGCAGCACCCGACGTGGCTGATTGCTGCGGCGGATTCACAAATGCTCGTATTTAATTGATTTTATTAGCTTTAACGCCTGTTCGTTTGTAAAGTGCAGGCCAAATCTATCGCCGGGACGGCGAAGGGAAATTCGAACTCATATGAGTCGTTCAATCAGCGTTTTCGGACTTGGCTACGTCGGTACGGTCACAGCTGCGTGTCTCGCGCACATGGGACACAACGTAATCGGAGTCGATCTCAGCTCAACCAAAGTGGAAGCGATGTCCGCAGGCCGCAGCCCCATCGTGGAGCCGCGCGTTGGCACCCTTATCTCGGAAGCACACGCGGCCGGCCGGCTTAAGGCGACTTCCGACTCGGCCTCAGCCGTGATGAACTCCGAGATTTCTTTCCTATGCGTGGGCACGCCCAGCCTGAAGAACGGCAAGCTTGATCTCGGACACATCGAGCCGGTCTGCCGCGACATCGGCGAAGTTCTGAAAACCAAATCGTCTTTTCATCTAGTCGTGCTGCGCAGCACGGTTCTGCCCGGCACGGCGGAGACTATTGTGGTTCCTGCGCTCGAAAAAGCCAGCGCCAAAAAAATGGGAAAGGATTTTGGAGTCTGCGTGAATCCCGAATTCATGCGCGAAGGCACGGCGGTTGCCGACTTCCTGGAACCGCCCATGACCATTATCGGCGCAGCCGACGCCTATCACGCCGGCATGCTGCGGGAGATTTACAAGTGGGCTCCCGGCCGCATCTTCGAAACTTCCTTCCGAGCGGCGGAGATGACGAAATACGTATGCAACGCATGGCACGCGGTGAAGGTCTCGTTTGCCAACGAAATCGGCACGCTGGCGAAGGAACTCGGTGTCGATGCCGAAGCGGTCGTGGAAATCTTTACAGCCGATACCAAGCTGAATATTTCGCCGACCTATCTGAAGCCCGGTTTCGCGTTCGGAGGGTCTTGCCTCCCTAAGGATGTTCGCGCGATGAACTACCGCGCCAAGGAACTTGACCTCGAACTGCCGTTGTTTCAGTCGATCATGCCCAGCAACGACGAGCATCTGGAGCGCGCCGTCGAAATGGTGCTCGCCACCGGCAAAAAGAAGGTCGCACTGTTGGGGCTGAGCTTTAAAGCTGCCACCGACGATTTGCGCGAGAGCCCGCAAGTGCAACTGGCCAAGCGCTTGCTGGGCGAGGGCCGCGACCTGAAGATATGGGATGACAACGTTTCTCTCGGCCACCTCATTGGCTCGAATCGCCAGTACATCGATGAAGTGATCCCGCACGTCGGCTCGCTGCTCTGCCCCGACCTTGAGAGCGCGCTAGCCCAGGCCGAAGTTGTTGTCGTCGGGACCCGCGGCATCGATCGCGGCGTACTGAGCAAGCAGATCCGGCCGGGCCAGATTGTCATTGATCTCGTGAATCTCGAGAAGGCACGGCGCCCTGAGCACAACGGATCTTACGAAGGCATCTGCTGGTAGCGCAGAGATGAAAATTCTCTGGGTGAAACCGGGAAAGATTCTTCCCCTCGACACCGGGGGCAAGCTGCGCACCTACAACATCCTTCGTCAGCTCTCCGTTCATCACGAGCTTACGTATCTTTCCTACTACGCGGGAGAACGCGATGAAGCCTACGAGCGCGAAGTCCTATCCCATATCCCGGGAACCATGTGCGTGCACAAGCCCGCGCAAGATCTCAAGGGCATGCGCCGGCACCTGGACTATTTTCTCCAGATTGCCGGAAGCGCTCCCTACGCCGTCAGCCGGTTTACGGATCCTCAAGTGAAGCGTCTCCTCAAGGAATGGATGCCGCAACGCCGCTTCGATGTCGCGGTTTGCGACTTCCTCTCCAGCACGCTGAATTTTCCCCGCGACCTCGCCACGCCGACCGCGCTGTTTCAGCACAACGTCGAGAGCATCCTGTGGAAACGCAAGGCAGACGTTGAACCCCGCTTCCTCGATCGCGTAGTGTTCAAGCTCGAATCCGCCAAGATGCAGCGTTTCGAGCCGGAACAAACCCGCCGCTTTCATCACGTGATCGCCGTCTCTGAGACCGACCGAACCGCAATGAGCGCGATGGTCGACCCGTCGCACATCAGCGTCGTCCCGACCGGCGTGGACCTGGGCAAATACCGCTATGACCCTGAACTGCGTCCACAGGGATCGCTCGTTATATTCACGGGTTCCATGGACTGGCAGCCGAATATTGATGGCGTGGAATATTTTTGTGGCGAAATCTGGCCCCTGGTGCTCAAAAGAGTTCCGCAGGCTCGGTTCCGAATCGTTGGCCGTGATCCGCACCCGCGCGTAAAAAGGCTGGCTTCAGACTCGACCGAAGTCACGGGAACCGTCCCCTCAATCGTCGATCACCTGCGCGAAGCATCGGCGATCGTTGTGCCTCTGCGAATCGGCGGTGGTACCCGCATCAAGATCTACGAAGGCATGGCCATGGGTAAGGCCACCGTTTCAACTACGGTGGGCGCCGAGGGCCTCGATGTCCGCCACCAGCGCGACATCCTGCTCGAAGACACACCTTCCGGCTTCGCGGATGGCATCATCACTCTCTTGCAGAACGAAGAAGCTCGCCGCCGCCTTGAGGCGGGCGCTGCCGTCACGGCACGCAAGTACGATTGGTCGGTTATCACGGAGAAGTTCGTCGAGGTTCTGCAAAAGACGATGGACGCCGCGCAAATGCAGGCTTCGCAGACGTCCAGGCACCCAAACAATGCGTAAGACGCCTCTTCGCCTCAGCAGCGATCCTTTACAAAGTAGTCTCTAGTCCCCTGGAGTTAATCGGAAGTACCTGTACTTCCAGTGCAAGAACGAAGAAATTGCAGCGGAATCGGTTTCAGCAATCCGTCTCAAACGCTCGCGCCATCCGTAACAATATTCAACGCAAGCTTTCGGCTTTCGAAAAACCCCAATTTTTCGCAGAACGGCGTAGCGAATTTCGCAGCGTAACAAGTTACTCGCCAAACTCGTTTCGCGCAGGTACCCCGAAGACGAAAATGTACTTGTGTGTCTCATGGGTCCAGTGCCCTAAGGTTACCTATTTATTCAACAACGGGGTCGCTACAGTGGCGCAGGACTCGCAAACGCGGCGAATCCCCACATTAGTTTCGAGGTTGATGTGATGTCCCTGGTGCCCCCCGGATCCAGCGCTGCTGTGAACGTTCCCGCAATCAATCGTCAAATCGGACTTTTCCTTCTATTCATCCTGGCAGTCACGATCATCGGAACCGGCTGCGCTTCTCTGGATGCCGGAGGAGCCGGGACCACCACCGCCAAGCCAGCGGCGCCAATCGTGATCGCAGCGCAGTTGCCGGCGGCCATTGTTGGCACAGCCTACAGTGCGGTGTTGTCAGTAAGCGGTGGCACGGCGCCTTACAGCTTTGCCGTGCGTTCCGGACTGCTGCCTCCAGGACTGAGTTTGAATCGCAGTTCCGGCGCCATCACGGGGATGCCGACACGCAACGGGTCTTTCCCGTTCTCGATTTCCGTCACCGACAAGTCGCACGCTTCGGAAGGCCTTCGCTTTTTTGCGATGGCCGTGGCCAAGCCTGCTCCTCCCGCGCAGCAAGTGAGCGTGGCGGTTTCTCCCGCGAGTCTCAGCCTGGCTTCCGGGGCCAGCCACCAGTTCGCCGCGCAAGTTCTGAACGCGAGCAATGCGGATGTCGCATGGAGCGTTTCCGCGGGCGCGATCAGCAGCACCGGACTTTTCACGGCTCCGAACGTGAACGAAGTCACGACTGTGCAGCTGGTAGCCACCAGCAAAGCTGACCCCAGCAAGCGCGCCATCGCGACTGTCAGCGTAAGCGCCGCGATCGCACCGCCTTCTGCCTTGAGTATGGCCAACACGAGCCTTCCCGAAGCCGTGGAAGGCACACCGTATTCAGTAGCCCTGCGCGCCACCGGTGGCACGGCTCCTTATCACTGGAAGGTGGCATCGGGCGCCTTACCCTCGGGACTTGTGCTCGACGCGGCGGATGGAACCCTGGCCGGCATCACCAGCGAGAACGGCGCTTATCCATTCACAGTTGAAGCCAGTGATGCTGCAGGCCAAAGTGTGTCGCGCAAGCTCAGCTTGAACGTGACACTCGCCAATAATTCCAAGACTGACGGTCCAGCTGAACTTCCGCGGGTTTACATCAAGAGTTCTATGGCAGACACGCCTGCTCCGGGAGCCGCGCAGATCGTCAAGACTGGCGCTGCTTTGCAGGCGGCTTTGAACTCGGCAAAATGCGGCGACACGATTTCGCTGCAAGCCGGCGTCACCTTTAGCGGTCAGTTCGTGTTCCCGGGGAAGAATTGCGACGACGCTCACTGGATCGTCGTTCGCACCAGCGCTCCCGATAGCGTGTTGCCGCCCGAGGGAACGCGTGCGACTCCCTGCTATGCCGGGGTCGATTCTCTTCCCGGACGTCCTTCGTTCGGCTGTACCAAGGCCAGCAACGTTCTCGCGAAAGTCTCTTTTTCCGGAACCGGCAGCGGGCCGCTGGTAATGGGGAATGGCGCAAATCACTACCGCCTGGTCGGACTTGAAGTCACTCGGGACAACCGCAAGACCCTGGTCTATAACCTGTTCACGGTTGAGAAAAACGGAACGTTCGATCACATCATCGTCGATCGCTCCTGGTTCCACGGAACGGCGCAAGACGAAACCAACCGCGGCATGATGCTCACTTCTGGCAGCAATGTCGCCGTGGTCGATTCATTCTTCTCCGACTTTCATTGCATCGCGCTGACCGGCGCCTGTGGTGACTCACAAGCCATCGCGGGCGGCTTGGGTCCCAACCCGATGGGTCCTTACAAGATCGTCAACAACTTCCTTGAAGCCGCGGGCGAGAACCTGCTGTTCGGCGGCGGTGCAGCCGACAAGAATCCCGAGGACATTGAGATTCGCCGGAACTTCCTCTTCAAACCGATGATCTGGATGCGCGGACAACCGGGCTTCGTCGGCGGACGCGATGGCCATCCCTTCATCGTCAAGAATCATTTCGAACTGAAAAATGCCGTGCGCGTGTTGTTCGAAGCCAACGTGATGGAAAATGCCTGGGGCGGGTTCAGCCAGGCTGGATTCTCGATCTTGCTCACGCCCAAAAATCAGAGCAATAAGTGCCCGATTTGCGTGGTGCACGATGTGACGATCCGCTACAACTCTATCGCGCATACCGGAAACGGCTTCCAGATCGCAAACGTTCCGTCCGTCGCGGGCGGCCTCTCCATGGGCTTGTGGAACGTCAGCATCCACGACGTAGTCATGGACGACGTCAGCGGCAGGACCTACCTGGGAGGCGGCCATCTCTTCCAGGAGAACAGCAGCAATCACGTCTCAGTTCTGCACGACATCTCCATCACCCACCTCACCGCATTCAGCAAGGACAAGGGCTCTGCAATGCTGGTCGTAGGCAACAACAAATCCTATCCGGAAATGTACGGCTTTACGTGGGCGAATAATATCTTCAGCATCTCGGGTGGAATCACCACCACTGGGGGCGGTGCTGAGAATTGCGCCTATCGAATGAGCACGGCCGCCGCCCTGCTGAAGAGTTGCTTCAAGGACTTTGACTTCTCTCACAACGCACTGGTGGGGCCGCTGGGAAGGTGGCCAGACGGAAACTTCGCCCCCGCCACTTTGGCCGAAGTGAAGTTCGCGACCGCTAAACAGGCGTTGGCTCGCTATCAACTTCAGCCCAACAGTCCTTACGCCCTGGCCGGCACTGACGGCAAGGATCTTGGAGCCGACGTGAACGCCTTGGCTGCAGCCATCGCTGGGGTCCAGTAGTAGCCCCCGGACACTCGCTAATCTACGCCCTTGGTCGCGGAGAAGACCGCTTCCACGTCCGCGCCCAGGTCCTTTCCATCGCCACCGGCTTTGGCTGCAACGGAAGGTTTCTTGCAGCCGCCAGCATCTTTTTCACGACACAACCTGTAGCGGCCTTCGCTAAAGCCAACTACGCCCGCGGCCGCGTGATCCGACGGGTAAGAATTCCCGCTCGGCCAACCGCCTTTCGACCCAAGGATCGCGTTGTGGCTGAACGTGTACTTGGTAAAACAGCTCTTCAGCACGCCGGTCGGTCCCTGCTTGTCCGGCTGGTAGGAGCAGTTCTTCACGCCGCCACCGGGCGGCACGATATCCATTTGTCCCGTGGAAACCAGATTATTGGTGAAGGTGAAGTTGTTAATCTGCCCTTGTGCGACTTCGGCACCCATGATGAACAGCGCATGCGGCGGGAAGGCCGTCACGTGATCGATGGAGATGTCCTTCAGCAGTGGCTGGGAAGATGTGATCTGCGCCAACGTTCCGAAGCCTCCGTACTTGGACCCGCCAATGTCGTCGATGATCACGTCATGAATGCTGATGCGTTCGGTACCGCTGCTCGCTCCGCCCGCGCCTGAAAGTGCTGTGCCGATTTGAAAGCCGCTGGCAACATGCGCGATCCGGCTGTCGCGAAAGGTTACATCCGTCACTCGGCACGCGGGACACTTGTTGGATTGATTTTTGGCCATTAACAACACGGCAAATCCGGTCTGGCTGAATCCTCCCCAACTGTTCTCCAGCACATTGCCTTCGAGCAAAACACGCTGCGCATTCTTCAATTCAAAGAGATTCTTGACGATGAATGGCTTGCCCGAAGCACCGCCCACAAACCCAGGATCGTCTTTCCGCCAGATAGGAGGTTTGTACATGTGATTGCGGCGCACCTCGATGTCGGCCGGCGTGGTCGTAGCCGCTCCGCCGCCAAAGATAATGGTCTCCGCTGCACCTTCCATGAAGTTGTTGACGATCTTATAGGGCCCCATTTCCAGATCGCCGAGTCCACCGGCAATAGCCTGGGCGTCGGTGCACGTGCCCATCGCCATGCAGTGAAAGTCGGTGAAGTACGAGTCCACTACAGCCACGTTTTTGCTTCCACCCAGCAGAATGCCGCGCACGGTCTCATCCTGAGCAGTACCATGCATCCACACCCGGTCGAAAATAATGTGATGGGTAGGCTTATCGCCGGGCAGCGTTACGAGGTTGTAGATGGTGGCTCCCGGCGACCGGGTAATCTCCAGGCCAATGAAACGGTAGTGATTCGCGCCATCCGCAAATTGGAGAGGCCCACTGCCTTTGTTGTCGTAAATGATCCGCGCCATGACGTTCGAGGTCGAAGAACACTCATAGCGTGGCCGGGCAGGTAGCGAAGCAACGCCCGCGTAGCAGGGCGTGATGCGAGTTCCTTCGGCGGGCAGATCTGAATCGGCGGCGCTCGTACGAACGACGATCCAGTGTTCATCATCACAGGGCTTGGCGGGAAGCTTGAAATTGCCCGCAAATTCCGTGCCCGCCTGCAAACGAATAGTGTCGCCACACGATGCTTTGTCGAGCGCCGACCGCAATTCCCCGGCATCCTTCACCATCATCGACTTACCCGGGGCGGGCGTGTCCGCAAGGGAACTCTTCACGTAGACGCGGGGAAGTTCGGCCGGGCCATCAAATTTGCCGGAATCGGCGGCGCGCGTCGTCAGGCATCCAGCTAGAACAAAAGTAAACGCCGTAAATGCTATGCGAAGAAAAGGCCTCGTCAAGAATGCCTCCAGGGAGCCGCTCGGTCGAGATTTTTAGTTGCTTTTGGGTGGAACGATCTGGGGTTCTACGGCGAGATTGCCCACCAGCCAATCCGCCATGCGTCCCACGTTATCATCGCCGGTATCGGATTGCAGGCTCTGTTGGACCTTCTCGTATTGATCGCGAACAAAACGAAGCTTTTCCACCATGTCGGCAGCATCGGTGTCACGGTACGTTACCACTCCAGCGGGACGCCGCCCATTTTCGCTGGCCACAACCGGGATCTTCAATGCCAGAGACTCCAGAACCGAAGCTGCCACCCCATCGCATTCCGGCGTTCGCAGGTACACGAAGCAGCGGCTCAGCAGGCTGAGAAACTCGTCATGATTAAGATTCCCCAGCAGTAGCAAGGTTGCCTGCTCTTCCGCGGGCCACGTGGCCACAAACTCCTCCGCCGCCGGCATTTCCTTCCCTGGAAAACCAAGCCATACAAAACCGGCTTCCGGATCGATTGCGCGATAGCGTTGCATACCCTCGCGCAGCACTTCCAACCGGTATTCCGGCCGAAACGAGACGTACGACAGGATCACCCGCGGATGCTGTTTCAGGAACTTTTCTACGCGGTCGGGCAACGTCACGCGTTCAAAATCCAGATACTGCGGCGAGAACGTCGCGATCGAGCTTACCTTCTCGGGACGAATTCCGTACTTGATAATGGCCTCGCGGATGGGCTCGCTATCGCATGCTACCTCGCCAGCCATCCGGAACAGTGTGTAAAACGCGCTGTGGGCAAGGCTTCGGTCGTAGCGCGGAAAATAGTCTTGTGACAATCCGCCGTGAAACGTCACTAGTGCGGGACGGTTCAACATCCGTCCAACCACGGCGGCCGCCATGGCAAGCCAGTATCCCTTCTTCGACATGCCGTTGACGTGAACATTCAGGCGGTAACCGCGCAGCGCGTACGTGACAATCTTTTTCAGGTAGTCCGGCCCGCTTTGCACGTCAATGTATTCCGAGCTTTTGATCTGACGGCCTTCGTTAATCTTGAGCACTTCGCTTGTGTGACCGCGCCGCCGCAATTCTTCCGTCACCAGTTTCAACTGGATGGCCCAGCCACACATTGGCGGCGGGTAGTTGCCAATCTGCAGCACCCGCACCGGCTCATGGAAAGCTTCCGAGGACTGAGCCGGCGCATCGGCTTCCCTGCCCAGAAACTGCAGATCGCCACCCACCAAGCGGCCCAAGGGTGTCTTCGTTTTCACAGCAAGCTTGGCGCCAAAGTACATCTGGTAGATGGTGCGCATTCGTGCGAGCCGTGCCGGAGATTTTTCGGATCGCTGGGTGGCTTCCCGCGGATAGCCCAGCGCATCCAGCGTCCCGCCGATCAAGCCTTCGATTTCCCCGAGTTGCTGATTCGACAAGGACTTTTTCCAACGCGCAACCGGGTGAAACCCCGCGTCTTTTCTTTCTCCAAACGATGTGTTCGGACGACTCACCGAACCGATGCCCACGCGCTGGATCTGATCGTAATCTAGTTCCTGTCCGATAAATTCACCGACCTCGGAGAGCGTAGACTGCGGATCAGCGACCAGATCCTCGTAACGAACCTCTTTGTAGTCGCTACCCAGTGCCCGCCCCAGGAAACGCCCCTGATTGACGATCCACTCCCAGTAGAGGGCGGCCGTCTGCAACTCTTTGCCGTGATCCCAGGGAAAAGGCCGAATCCATTGCTGCTTCTCGAGCGACAACGCCACATCACGCCCATCGCGGATGATATGAATCACCAGCGCATTCGGGATCGTCTGCTTGATGCGGGGCAGTGCGAGCAAGTGGTCCGGCGTCGTTTCAGCCCAGCGCTCCACTCCTTGCTTCTTCGCCATCGACTCCATCACGATCCGCAGGAAGTCGCCCGCGTTTTCGCAATGAGCCATGACATTTTCTTCCACCTGCTTCGCGTCGAGACCGGTCTTCGTGAACAGGCTGCTGTTTTCCCACGCCGCAAGCAACCGCCGCCGGTTGCGTGCGAGGCGCAGATCTCCGAAACGTGGCTCGAGCAGATTGAACACCTGCGACTCCGCCCGGTAGACCACGAAATTCCCCGCCGACAGAAGCATGTGATACAGCAGCGTGGTGCCGGACCGCGGACATCCCAGCACAAATACAGGCGACTTGCTGCGCGCACGAGCACTGGCGCCGGTGGGAGTCGCGGTTTCGGTGGTCTGGGTGGGCATGGTGCCTGGTTCTTTTCCGAGTTCTTTAGCGAGGGCTTCCGCTGGGGGCGGCATACGCCGTCGGCGAAGATCCCTGATGGACTGCGGTAGACGACAGGACCGGGCTGGCGTTCTCGCCGGCCGATCTCGCCTCCATGAAGTTGCGATGCCAAAGCTCCAGCACGAGCATGCGCCACAGAATGCCCGACCGGTTTCGTCTTCCTCGCGTGTGTTCCTCCACCATGTCACGCACAGCCTGCGGCTTGAAGTATCCACGTTGCAGCGTCCGCGGCTCGAGCAATACGCGCAGGAACTGATCCTTCATGGAGTCGCGCATCCAGTCCACCAGGGGCAACTGGAATCCCTGCTTGCGGCGATGCAACAGTGCCGACGGTATCCCGAGCCGCTCGCCCAGTTTTTTCAGGATGAATTTGCGCGATCCTGTGCGCATCTTCAAATCGATCGGCAGGCTCGCCACCCAGTCCACGAATTCGTGGTCCAGCATGGGCACGCGCACTTCGAGCGACGTCGCCATGCTCATGCGATCGACCTTCGTCAGGATGTCGCCCGTCAGATAGGTCTTGGTGTCGAGATAGAGCAAGCGGCTGAGCGCATCCTTCGCGGGAGCGTCATCGTAATAGTGCTGGCTTTGTTCCAGCGGATCGGGCAGCGCGCGAGCCTGCTTCAGGAACTCATCGGAGAACAGACCGCGCTCGCGATGCAATGCCGGCAGGTAAGAGACGTCGTCGAGATAGCGATCGCGAGGCGTCAGCGACGCATTCCATGCCAGATTCTTTCCATACATCGCGCCCGGCAAGCGATGGTGTAAGCGGTCGCGGTAAATTCGGCCCAGCCATCCTGGAATACGGTCATATTTGCGGCGGTCCATCGCAACCAGGTAGCGGTCATATCCCGCGAATAATTCGTCGCCACCGTCGCCCGAGAGGGCCACGGTCACATGCTCCCGCGCCATGCGGCTCACGTAATACGTCGGCAGCATCGAGGAATCGCCGAACGGCTCCTCCAGCATCGTAGTAAGAAACGATCAAGGTCTCTTCCAGATTCGGATCGAGGATCAGTTCGTGGTGATCCGTGCCGAATTTCTCGGCGACCAGCCGCGCATATTCGGCTTCGTTGAATGCTTCGGCTTGAAAGCCGATGCTGAACGTTTTCACCGGTCCGGAACTGACTCGCGCCATCAACGCCACGATGATGGAGGAATCCACGCCGCCACTCAGGAGCGCTCCCAGCGGCACATCGCTGATCAACCGGATCCGCACCGCTTCTTCCAGCCGCTTTTCCAGCTCCTCAAGACATTCTTCTTCCGACATCGCCGGGTGCGTGCCATACTCCGGCACATCCCAATACTGACGCACGCTGATCTTTCCATTTGCGTACTCGAGCAAATGTCCGGGAGGAAGCTTGTGAATCGGCTTGAAGGCCGTGTAAGGGTCCGGAATGTAGCCAAAATAGAAATACTGCAGCAATCCTTCGGGATCGACCGAAGCGAGTTCAGGCGCCACGGCAAGAATCGTCTTGATTTCCGATCCAAACAGGAGCCGGCCGTCATGAAGCGCGTAGTGCATGGGCTTCTTGCCCAGGCGATCCCGTGCCAGCAATAGCGATTGTTTACGCTCGTCATACAGCGCAAGGCGCAAACATGCCGCGCAGTTTCTTCACGCAGTCGGCCCCCATCTCCTCATAGAGATGGATGATCACTTCCGTATCAGAGTGTGTGTAGAACGTGTGCCCGCGCTCGACGAGGCCGCGGCGCAGTTCGTGGAAGTTATAGATCTCGCCGTTGTAGACCAACCAGATGGTTTTGTCTTCGTTGTGAATGGGCTGGTGTCCGCCCGCCAGATCGATGATGCTCAGCCGGCGCATGCCCAGGCCGACCGGACCGCGCGCGTAGATGCCTTCATCGTCCGGCCCGCGGTGCACGATACTTTGGCACATGCGGTGGACATCGGCGGCATCGACTACTTCATCGCGCCGCCCCACCATGCCCGCTATTCCACACACTGCTCAACCTCCGTCGCCCGCGTGGCGGAATCGGTAGCGGTCGTCCTCGGACGCGTGCCCTGCACTGCGATGGGCTCGCCGATCACGCGCAAATCTTCCAGCCCGCAACTTTCAAACCAGCGGAAAACTTCTTCGTAGGTGTGCTTCGACTGATACCACGGAGAGTACCAGTCAAAGGTATCGAGCACGCGCCACTCCGGGTCCGGGTTATGCGACATCGGAAGCGCCCAGCCCAGCGCACTGCTGGCGCGCCTTCCGACGACTGGAATCTTCTTCAATACTTTGTGAATTCCATACAGAGGAATCACCACGTTGCATAGCGGATGCAGCGTCTCTGGCTTCATGCGCCGGGTAACTTTCCGGTAGACATCGCTCATCCGGTACCAGGCGTTGTAAGCGCTGTACAACCAGATGGCAATCCGCCCACCCGGCTTCAGTAGCCGAGGCAAGCTCTTGAAAGCCTGTTCGCAATCGGGAGTATGATGCAGCACCCCGATGCTGTAGATGTAATCGAAGCTTTCAGGAGCAAATGGCAGTTTGAAAACATCGGCCTGAAAGAAGGTGGCTTGCCGCTCTGACAGATTCTTGGCCGCCACTTCGCATGCCAGGCTAAGATCAATGCCCACCACACGGGCGCCCCAGCGCGTCGCAATTTCCGCAAACCGCCCCATGCCGCAACCCACGTCGAGAACCAGTTTGCCCGCCAGATCCTCGGGACGGAAGCCCGTGCGCCGGATAAACGCTTCTTCGGAGCGGCGGCTCGCAGCATCATCCATCTGGGTGCGCGCGTACAGCTTCCACTGGAAGCCAAAGCTGCCGGCATAGTTCTGCTCGTCCACGAAGCGCAGCACGCCTTTCAGCATCGGGTATTCGCGGCCGCAGTTGTTGCACACCAGCCCGTTGGCGCTGTTGCGCAGGTTCCCCTGACAGCTGAGGCAGCGAAGAATCGCCAGTACCTCTTCAGCGACTCCAGGCGAATTCACGTTCTTTGTCTCCGACATATCCACTTTCTTGCCGACCTCCGTTTTCAGCCTTGGTATCCGTTCCGGTCGCGCCCGATTCATTCTTGGCAGCGATCTGGTAGAGCGCGCATATATAGCCAACAATGAAGTAGGGGAACAGGTTGTACTCGGTGGAAGCGAACATCGCCCCCGCGGCATAACCGGTCACGGCTGCCCACAGAGCGCTCGTCCACAGCCGAATCTCGGGATCGGTCTTGTAGCTGGGTAACTTGCGAATACTGCGTACTCGTCGCATGGAACCGCCTAACAGCACCAGGAACAACACCAGCGCTGGAACCCCGGCCTCGGCGCCGAACTCAGTGTAGGTGTTGTGCGCGACCCGCCACTCGCCTGTAACCGCCGGAAAATTCCCCGGCCCAATCCCAAACACCGGATGGTGCAGCATCAGGCTGATACTTTCCTTCAACAACTGGGAACGCGCCTGCAGAGATCCTTCACCGTGCGACTCCATCGTGCCACTGATCTCCGCGCCCGCCGGACGCTGTACCAGGCTGGCGATACGCGACAGGTAGCGCGGCGAGGCCGCCAGGAAACCAACCGCCAGCACTCCGGCAATCGCGGTGCCCGCCAGCAACATGAAGCGCTTGCCTTTCACCCCGAACTCCCATAGGCAAATGAGTCCGGTGATCGTCACTGCGATCATGCCGCTTCTCGAGTACGTCGCGACCACGCCAAATAAAAGAGCGAATAGCGAAAGTCCCCAGAGGACTTTGCGAAACCCGTTCTTGTCCGCAAATATGAACGCCATGCACAACGGGAAGTTGATCGCGATGTTGATGGCAAGATCGTTGGGGTTTTCCAGAATCCCCTTCTGGATTCCCAGCAGGCGGCCGTCATTGGTGTGATGAACCAGGATCGAGCCCACGGTAATCAACGCCACAGCGGAAGCCTGGATGTACAGCAGCTTGCGCAGTTGGCTCATCTTCGTGATTACGAGTGAAATCAGAAGCGCGACGATGACGCCCTTCGAAAACTTGTTGACGACGGTGTCGAAAGCGCCGCCTTTCCAGAAGGCAGTCGGGATGGTCAGAATCATCTGGACCAGCAGGACCAGCAACACTTTCATTTCGAAGGGCAGATTGCCGCGATCCTTGCGCTTCACACCAAAAACCAAGCCCAGCAGCGCGATGCCGCCCGCAATCTTCCCCATCGGGATGTGGTGCAGGCCCGGAATAAAGTCTTCGGGCCGGAAAAAATACAAGAAAGAGAACAGGACCAGCGCCCGATAAGCCAACGTGGTGCGCCGCTGCGGCTGCTGGTATGCGCCGAGCTGTCCATTCTCCGGAACTAGGACTGCTTGATTCATATTTGCCTTGAAAATCGTTTTACCGTGTCCAGGCGACCTTTCTTCCGGTCACGAAGTTCGCAAAGGCCACGAGGGCCGCAGTGTTCAAAACCACAAATGTGAAAGCCGCATCCGACGCTCGCGCCATCGGTCCCAATTTCATCCCCGCCCAACCCACCAGGCTCAGCGCATAAAACGCGACCTGCACGAACAGCGCTGCACGGTAAAACGGTTGCGGAACCAGCGCGCATGCGATCAGGGCGGCCACCAGCGCGAACGGCACAATCAGCCGCAGCAGCTTATGGCTGACAAACTCAAAACGAATTGCATTCTCTCTACTCAATAGCCACGGCTGCAATTGGAGCAACTGGTAATTGCCGCTCAAGGTACGAACCTTACGCGCAAACTCGCGCTCTGTTCCCTGGTCCGGCAGATCCCATGCCCGCGCCCTGGGTTCAAAGATCACGCGCTTGCCTGCCTTCACCACCTGCATCGGGATGTACACATCGTCGAGCAAGGTCTCCGGCGGAATCGGCTGCAGCAGTTCTCGCCGCACTCCGTAGAACGCGCCGGTCGCACCCACGACCGAACCTGAGGCCGACTCCAGGTCGCGAATCGTCTTTTCGATTCGCCAGTAAAGTCCCATGCCGCGATTCTTTTCGCCCGCCGCCGGATCGCCCAGCATCAACTCCCCGCTCACGCATCCCACCTGTGGATCCGCAAAATCCTGCACCAGCGTGCGCAAGCCCTGTGCTTCGAGCGTCTGCCGCACGTCCGTAAAAACCACGATGTCTCCACGCGTGACTTCCAGGGCATCGTTCAGGCCGGAAGCCTTCCCACGTGACAACTGGTTAAGCACGGCGTGCACGCGCGGATTCCGCGCATACTCCTGCAGAATCCCTTCCGTGCCGTCCGTTGAGCCATCCGAGACCACTACGATCTCAGCGTTCTGCTCCGGATAGTCCAGTGCCAGCAGGTTCTCCAACTTGCGCGCCACTGTTTTTTCTTCGTTCCGCACTACCATCACGATGGAGACGAACGGCTCATTCGCGCCCGTCTGCACCGGCCACGGCTTCAGGCGGCTTCGGACCCACAGCCACACCGGGTAGCCAGCGTACGTGTAGCCGATCACGACTACCGCACACCAGAAAATCCATCTCATTGCGCGCCCCGGCCCAGTAACACCGTCTTGATGGTCTGGAACATGATGAGAATGTCCAGTCCAAGCGACGCATTCTTGATGTAGAACAGGTCGTACTGCAGTTTCTGCTTGGCGTCTTCCACCGTGTTGCCGTACTTGTAGCGCACCTGCGCCCAGCCGGTGATTCCCGGACGCACCGCGTGGCGCACGCCGTAATACGGAATCTCTTTTGTCAGCCACTCCACGAATTCAGGGCGTTCCGGGCGCGGTCCGACGAAACCCATGTCGCCTTTAAAGACGCACCAAAGCTGCGGAATTTCATCGATGCGCGCCGAGCGCAGAAACTTCCCGACGCGCGTAATCCGCGGATCGTCGTCTCCCGCCCAAGTCGGCCCGGTATCAGCTTCGGCGTCCTGCCGCATGGTGCGGAATTTGAAACAATAGAATGTGTGGCCCGCCCGGCCTACGCGCTTCTGCCGATACAGGATGGGCCCTTTGGAGTCGAGCTTGATCGCCAGCATCACGAACGGCAGAAACGGAAGCACCACGAGCAGCAGCATCAGTGACACGAACATCGAAAGCGCGCGACGCATGATGTTGAAGCTCGTGCTGAAGCGAAACCCATCGGCAAAAATCAGCCAGCTAGGATAGAGCTGGTCCACCTCAATCCGCCCGGAAATCTTCTCCAGCCACGAGGTCGCTTCTTCAATGCGCACCCCGTTGAGGCGCAATTGCAACAGCTCTTCGACGGGAAACGTTCCGCGCCGGTCCGGCATCGCCACGATCACGCGCTGCACGGGCTGGATACTGGTCACTTCCATCAGGTGCGCCGCCACCGATTCCCGCGTGAGCGCACCTTCCACGTTGCCGCTCCAGCCGATCACATCTACACCCAGTTCCTTGCGTTGCCGCAAGCCTTGCACCAGCCTCTGCGCGCGTTCGCCCGTCCCCAGCACGTAGACCTTCTCCTGCATGAAGGGTTGCTGCACCAGCCAGCCATACGCAACCCGCCACCCCACCAGGCCGACCGTCAGCAGTACCAGCCCAATCAGGGACGCGTTATTCCCGGGAAGAATGTTCGGATCGAACCAGCTCACCGCCGCCAGCAGCAAGGCGAACAAGCCCGGCACCAGAAACAGGCGAAAATACATCTCGCCCTTGGCTTCAAAGCGGGAGGAGTCGTACAGGTCAAACCAGTGCGAGCAGATCAGAACCACCAGCGTGGCTACGATAATCTTCAGATAGCCGTACTCGTAGTTCAGAACGATGTACCGGTCATCCGGGAATGCAAGCATCATCCCCAGAAGAAACGATGAGAAGACCACCATCGTTTCCACGGCCAGCAGCACTAAGGCGCGGACCGGATAATAGACATTGAAGAGTCGGATCACAGGGGGCCCTTGTGACTACTTCTGCTTCTTCTCGTAAACTTCGTAGTAATAGCGCGAATACGTATCCGCGCGCGTGATTCCGTTGAGCACCACTCCCACCATGGTCTTGTCCTGGAATTCCTGCCGCGCCCGCTGCGCCGTGTCATACGGGGTGGCGTTCGAGCGCACGACCATCAGGACTCCATCGCAGTAATTTGCGAGCAGGCTCGCGTCCGAGACGGGCACGGCTGGCGGCGAATCCACGATGATCCAGTCAAACAGCGTTTCCACGCGTTGCATCAGCGTCTTCATGCGGCCGTTCGCGATCAGTTCGGCCGGATGCGCAACTGTCCGTCCGCAGGGAATGAAGAACAGGTTGTCCATCGATCCCCGCTGCATGACCGAGAACTCGTCGCTCTCGCCCAGCAGGTAATCCGCGAGGCCGGGCGAAGAGGTCGTGCCCAGCGCCGAGTGCAGGCGCGCGACGCGCAGGTCGCCGTCGATCAGCAGCACGCGCCGTCCATGCTGGCGGACCAGCACTTGCGCCAGGTTCGCGGACACGAAGGACTTCCCTTCCTGCGGAAGCGCGCTCGTGACCAGGATTCTCTTGAGCGAAGTCTTCTCGCGCATCTGGTACAGGCGCGAGCGCAGCGTGCGGAACTGCTCGGCGCCCAGCGCATTCTCTTCCTGGTTGAAGAAGAGCATGGTCTTGGGGTCGGGCTTCCACTCGGCCTGCGTGCAGCGGGCCAGAAGCGTGTCGAGCGTGAATGTGCTCGAGAAAGAAGGCATGCCGTGCCCGCTGGCGGGAGCCGAAGGCGCGTTCACGGACGCTGCCGGCATAGCCGGGCGCGCGACGTCTGCCGCGACCGGATTCGGGTCCTGCGCCGGCAAATCCATCACGGGGGATGAATCCGTGCGGGTTCCCTGGGACGCCGCCCTTTCCTGTTCGGCTCGTTTGAGTGCTTCATGAATTCGGCTCATAGTTTCCTTTCTTTGGGGAGATCTTGTTCACTTTGCCGCAGCCGGTCTGCCAGGGTGGCCAGCGTGCGCAATGCTTCTACCAGATCGAATCGTTCGGCGCCGGGGGCCGCCGCCGGGGCCGCGGGAACGGTCATCGCTCCCGAAGCCACGTTGTCGCTCAAATCGAAATCGCGAGCCACAGCGTCGACTATCCCTTCGCTGATCGTCGACTTTTGATCGACGAACGCGCTCACCAGGCAGTGCTCGCAGAGCAGGTTGACGACGCGCGGAATCCCGTTCGAGTACTTGTGGACCGCGCTCAACGCATCCCCGTCGAAAATCTGCCGCCCGTCGGACCCGGCGATGCGCAGGCGCTGCTGCACGTACGCCTTGGTCTCTTCGATGGTGAGCGGATGCGTCTTGGCGCGCAGCGTCAGCCGCTGCCGCAACTGGCGCAACTGTGGCTGCTTCAGCTTGTCTCCAGTTCCGGCTGTCCGACCAGCACGATCTGCAGCAGCTTCTCGGTGAAGGTCTCGAGATTGGTCAGCATGCGGATCTCTTCGAGCACTTCGTCGGACAGGTTCTGCGCCTCGTCCACGATCAGCACCGCCGTCTCGCCCGCCCGGTAGCGGTCCAGCAGCCAGTTGTAGAGCCGCTGCAGGATCTGGCTCTTCGACTTCGAATCGCACGGAATTCCGAAGTCCGCCATCATGTAATCCAGGAACTGCGGAACATTCATGCGCGAGTTGAAAATGAAAGCCGTCGCCACCTGCTGCAGACGCAGCCACTCCAGCAACTTGTTGATCAGCGTCGTCTTGCCGGTGCCGACCTCGCCGGTCAGCAGAACAAACCCCTTGCGGCTCTGGATGCCGTAGGTCAGGCAGGCCAGTGCCTCCTCCGTGTGCCGCGTCAGAAACAGATAACGCGGATCCGGATTTACGTTGAACGGGTTGGCTCGTAGTCCAAAAAATTCTTTGTACATACGCTCGCCTAGACCTCGACTTTCTCTTCAGACTCCGTTTTGTCTTTCTCGCGACCCCAGAACTTCCCGTTGCCGCTCTTCTGGACGTCTTCCGCTACCCACGGCAGCGATACCAGCACCGGCATCTGCAGGCTGGCCAGCACATCGGCTTCGTTGCGAATCGACTTGTCGCGCAGCTCCAGCCACAGCGCCAGGCCCATGCCGATTACCAGCCCCGATCCCAGACCGCCCGCGGCAAACAACAGCCGGTTCGGGAAACTCGGGGACTCAGGCAGGTTCGCCGCATTCAGCAGGTGCATCTGTTCGCCCTGCTGGCGGCGTTCCATGTCGGTTGCCATTTCGGACGTGCTCTTCTTCGCGAGCAGGTCGTTGTAGAACTTCTGCGCCGTCTCGTAATCGCGCGTCAGTAGCTTGTACTGCTCTTCCACTCCCGGACTCATGGCCACCCGGCTCTGATACAGCTTGATCTGGTCGCCAATGCGCTTCTGCTCACGCGTCGCCTGCCCCAGCACGTCTTCGTACTGGTGAACCTGCATGCGCAGCTGCCGGATCTCTGGCGGCTCGCTGGCGCTTGCCTTCTCGTTTGCTTCCCCGCCCTTGGCTGCCGCATCGTTGACTTCCGTCAGCTTCTTCTTCACTTCGGCGATATCGGCTTTGGTCTTGATCACGTCCGGATGGTCTTCGGTGTAGCGCGCCTGCAGTGAAAGCAACTGGCTCTGCAGCGAGCTGAGCTGTGTTTCGAGGTTCTGCGGATTGTTGCTTCCCTGCGACGACTTCCACGCCGAGAGTTGCTGCGCCAGCAGCGACTCGGTGTAGGCCTTGTCCTGCTGCGCGCGGTTCAGAGTCTGCGTGTTGGCGTCGAGCTGCGAGTTCAGCGTTCCCAGTACCTTCAGGTTGTTGTCTTCATCGCCGGGCAGCTGTCCGGAATACTGCCGCTTGAACTCGGCCAGCTTCGCATCCTGGTCATCCAGGTTGCGCTTGGCTTCGTCCAGTTGTCGCGAGATGAATTCGGTCGCGCCGGTCGCCAGCTGTTCGCGCGAGTTCTGGAACTCGGTCAGCATCGCCGACGTCAGATCGTTACAGATGTCCTGCGCGTCGCGCGGATTTGCGGTCGTGAAGTTCACGTAGAAACCTGGGACGCTGCTTCCTTGCTTCCGCTTCCCGCCACCCGTGTTCGCAATCGCACCCAGGTCCGTGACCACCGGCTCGATCTGGACGCCGCTGCGCACTTCCTCCAGCACGTCGTCAAGATTCTTGCCACCCTTGAAGAGATTGGGGCGCTTCTCGACGATCGGCTGCAGCCGGTTCCGGCCCATCACCTGCTGTTGCATGGTGGCGATGCGTTGCGCGAGATCAGCCGTCACAACCGGCTGCACCACGCCTTCCGGCACCTTCTGTCCTTCCACCAGGACCAGCGATTGCGAGGTGTACTTCGCCGTGAAGAAGTAAGAAATCAGGAATCCGACCAGAGGCGCCAGCAGCGCCGGGATCAGAATCATCTTCAGCCGGCGGCGCAGCATCGCCAGATAATCGTCCAGAGTGAGATCGCGATTTTCAATCATTCCAGTGTTTCCGTTCTGACCGCCTCTTGGGGCGGTCTTTAAAATTTAGTCGATCCGAATCGGCCGGAAGTGCCAATCCACGCCAAATGTCAGTACATGTCTTACAGAGATTCGATTGCAGTTCGGGCCAACCACGGGACACGTGTCGAAGATCTGGTCGTTCCACTGATACGACAGGTAGGTTCCCCAGTTGTATCCAAATTCGCGACGCAGGGCGAGTCCCGCGAAGCCGTAGTTGTAGGATGTCGACGCCACACCCAGGAGGCTCGACTGCAGCCGTTTGTCGTGGGCGAAGCCGACCGCGGCATTAGCCGTGTAGCGCCGGCCCAACTTGCGCGCCAGTTCCAAACGGGCAACGTTGCTTTCGGCGCCCGCGAAAAATCCCGAGCCGCTGTTGTCGTAGCGCTCGAAGCTCAAAACCCCCGACGTCCTCTGGAATCGGTAGCGCAACGTGGCTTGTCCCGCCACCGAGATCCGGCTGGTGGTTCCGGTGAGCGGATCCTGAATCCGCGTCCACTGCGGTCCCGCCCCGAAAACCAGATCCATCCTGCCCGACACGCGATGTCCGTACATTCCCTGCACCACGTGCGCAATTACGTTATCGGCGCCCGCTTCTGCCGGGAAATGAAAGGATTGAAATCCGTAGCTGAGCGCCAGTTGGTCTTTCTTCGAAATCGTATAGCTGTAACCTGCCTGCGCTCCCGCTTGGCGGCTGTTAATGAAGCCCTGCGAATCGTTGGTGAAGTGCACCAGCGAAAACGACCCCGCTGCCGTTACAGAAGAACGAGGGCTCAACCCCTGGACCACGTCCACGATCCCGGTGTTCGTGATGCGCGGCGCCTGGCCGAGCGAGCCCAACTGCTGCGAGCCCAGCGCTCCGTAGTGTCCACCCAGGCCGCTGCCCAGCATGCCCATGCCTTCGCCCAGACTGCCCAAGCCCAACTGGAAACCGCCCGACCCCCCAAATGCCCCGGAGCCAAACGAGCCTTCCGGCAGGTAGCTGAACGAGTCCCGCATCGTGAGTTGCCCAGTGCGCCACAGAATTGACTGCTGCGCCTGCAATTTCTGGATTTGCCTCAACCCGTTGCCGGCGCGGTTGTAATACCCAACGCCGCCCACGTATGCGGCCGCCAGTTGATACCGCCGCCATAAGCGTTGCATCGTCAACCCGCCCAGGCCGCGCGTCACCGAGTGCCAGGCCGGACGCGCATCGCTGCCGATGTTCGAGTCCAAAGACTCACTGCCTTCGATGCCCCCTACCAGCATGCTGCGCGGCTGGAAGTTCGGCTCCAGCGACGGCTGGTCCAGACCCGAGATGGGAGGATTTTCGTTCACGATCACGGGCGGATTCTCAGGACCGAACGCCGCCGGCGGCGCGGTTCTCTGCGAATCGTCCGGCGCCTGTTGCGTGTCTAATGGCGTCTGTTGGGAATCGCCCGGCGCCTGCTGCGGATCGGCCTGGGCCCATGCAGCAGTCGCCATCGCCAGCCACAACAGCGCACAAATTGTTTTGTTCATCTTCATCATGCAATCCTTACGGGACGACAATGGTGTCTCCGGGCTTGAGGATTATGTTCTGATTGATTCCTTCGCCCTTCAGCAGTTCCCGGTAATGGACTGGCATCTTCTGCTGCTTGCCGTTCTCCGTGCGCAGGATGTAAATGCCTTTCGTGTTCGCGAATTGCGAGAAGCCGGAAGAAGCCAGCGCCTGCAGCACCGTCATGTTGGGCTGCAGTGGTGTCGCACCCGGGTGCAGAACTTCGCCCAGGATGTAAATCTTCTGGCTGTTCATGGCCGTGACCACGATCGTCACGCGCGGATCCGCGATGTACTTCTTCAGTTTGTTGGTGATCGAGTCGGCCAGCTGGCTCGGCGTCAAGCCCGAGGCCGCCACGTCGTTCAACAGCGGCATGGAAATCTTCCCGTCCGGCCGCACCGGCAATGACTCGGTAAGATCCGGCTCTTTCCACACGGAAATGTGCAGCATGTCGTTCGCGCCGATCACATAGTCCGGACCTGCCACCGAAACCGGTTCGCTTTGCGGCTTGTCCGCGGTCGCGGGCTTCGCCTCATCGGCGGCTTTCGCATTCGCTTGCGCCCAGCCGCTGGTCACCATCGTTCCTGCCAACAGAAAAATTGCCAGATTCTTGCTGCGTTTCATGTGTTCTCCTGAAACCTTATGACGCTCCGTACTCCTGGTATCCGATCTGCTTCAACTTGTAGAGCAGGGCCTTGTAACTGATTTGCAACTCCTGTGCTGCCCGACGGCGGTTCCAGCGCGTGCGCTGCAACACCCGTAAAATCAATTCTTTCTCCGCTTCCCGCGATGCGGCGCGCGAGGCTTGCTTCAGCGAAATCCGCTCACCATTCCCATTGCGCTCCGAGCGCGTCAGCAGCGAGCGCAATCCGCCCATGGCCACCGACTCATCGCCCAGCGCCACGATCGCCCGCGCGGCGTCTTCCAGTTCCCGGATATTTCCCGGCCACGCATATTCCTGAAACAAGTGCTGCGTTGCCTCGGTTAGTCGTGGGACCGGACGCCGGAAGTCCCGCGCGTACTTCGCCAAAAAAAAACTCACCAGCGCTGGAATGTCTTCCCGGCGCTGCCGCAACGGTGGCAACCGCAGGCATACTCCGCTCAACCGGTAATAAGCGTCCTCGCGAAAACGTCCCGCCCTGACTTCCGCCTCCAAGTCGCGCGCGCTCCCGCAAATCAGCCGGGCCCGTGCCGTGTGTCCATTGCCGTTCCATTCCGGGGCGCGCAATACTGACAGCAAGGCTTCCTGGCAATTCGGACTCAGATCCGCAAGCTCTTCGAAATAAACTGTCCCTGACGCGAACACACCGCCGATCGCCGCCGCGCGGCCGTTCAACATCGACTCGGTGATGTCTGCGCAGCAAACAACCCGGAAAGATTCTTCCCGGTGCGCCGACATCTGATGAATCCGCTCCGCTGTCGCCTTTTTCCCTGTGCCCGCCTCGGCCAGCAACAGAACTGGCACTTCGCTTCGTGCCAACTCCCGGATCACCCCGTCCAGAGACTTCATGCTCTGTCCGATTCCTTCGACGAAATCACAGCCGTTCGCGTCCGCTTGGGGCGCAAAAGCTTTCGTCTCAGTCAATTCCGGGAATTCTTTTGCCATATTGGCTCTAGTTCGTGTCCGGGGGAATAACGCTAAAGGGTCGGATGTTTTTGCTACAGTTTCCCTAAGCAAGGCTGGTGCCAAGCTTCGGCTTTCCACTGACCCTTCCAAAAACTATCTATGCTTATTAATTTCAGCAGCTTGGAGGATAGCTGCGGTACCGTTCATCGGCTCGTTGGAATGTCCCACAGCCTACTATATGGGCATGATAAGGGAAAGTTTTTACCCACTCCATCGTAACCAATAGTGGTTACTTTTCCCCAAAGGGCTCTCAATCGTACTTAAACGTCATAGGATGCAAGGAGGTAGCGTTGGTCCTTTTATGTCGCGTCTTCGCCCATCACACAGGAGAAGCTGCAGTTTCAAGTGTCCAATGTTTTACCCACATCAGACGCTTTCGAAGCCTTCAACGGATGGGTGGAAAAAGACTCATAAGCGCTTGATTTTTCGGACGCCCTTCGGGCACAAGTTGGCAAAGCGCTGGAAATGGATTGGGAAAGAAGCTCACCAATTTTGCTTACGAATCTGTTCTCCCAGGCGGGAAGTGTAGTCGGTCGATCCCTGCTGGTTCAGGTGATAGCCGTCGCTGTAAAGGCTTCGCGGATATTCTCCCGGAGGTGACAGAACCCAGACTGGCACCCCGACATCGGCTCCCACTTGCTGAATGTCATGAGAGTAGTCTTCACGCAGAGTCGGAGGAACCATCAGAATGATCTTCACTCCATAGGTGCGCGAAAGTTCCGCTAATTCCGGCAAGCGTTGCTTCGCCATTCCCACCAGCACTTCCTGCTCGTGAATGTGCGCGCCATGGTCGGCGATCCGCCCGGCGAGCGCGCGGAAGTTGGGAACGAGAACAATGAGAACGCGCTGCCGGATCACGCCCTTATCCGCCAGCCAGTTGCTCCAGTGCGCAAAGAAATAGGTGCTCGCGGTCGTGCGGTCGAGATTCGTTTGTTGAATTGCCAACGGCAGATCGCGTGCGCTCATCTGCCGGTGCGCGAACTCTTCGCCCAGCGTGAACTTCGAAGCGAGTTGATCCGTTCCGAGTGCAAGCACGATGGCGCTGGGACGCGATCCTTCCTGCAGAAGTCGTCGGAGCCCGAAATACCAATCGAGAAAGTGCGTCTGCTCAATCCCCAGCCGGCTCACTTCGTACTTGGGGGCAAGCTCATCGTGCAGTTTGTCCAGTTGCACGCCTTCCAGCAGCAACGAGTTACCCGCCAACAAAACTGTCGGACGTCTGTCTGGAGTTGTCGGCCGCAAGGCTCGCGCAGCCTTGAGCTCCAACTCGACGCGATGTTCGGTGCGGCTGAGATGATCGAGGACGATAGGCGAACCGAACTCAAACGCCAGCAGGATCAGCGTGAGTCCTACAAGCAGCACGATGAAACCTGTGCGCGCACTCCAGCCGCCTTTATTCTGCATCGCCGGAGCCAGCACGGCCTCAGAATTGGAAATAGATGAATGCATTCGCTTGATTCGCCCCCATCAGGGCAATGACTACGGCACACGCCAGCCCGAACGCAACTCGCCACCGCACCGGCGAGTACGCGAAACAGTATTCGGCGTCGCTCGTTTCCAGATAGATATCGAGTAACAACAACGGGACCGAGAACACCGCCAGGAATAAGAACGCAGCCGGGAATTCCGGCCGCCAGTTCCACTTGCCAAGTCCCTTCAGCATCTCCCAGGCCGCTCCCAAAGACTGTGCACGGAAGAACACCCAGCTGATGCAGACCACATGGAATATGAAGATGCGCTTGAGCCACTTCCATACAGCGCTGGAGAACACCGGCGTGCCTCCCATCAGCTTCCGCTCCATCGCCAGGCTCGCACCATGTTGTCCACCCCAGATCACGAACGTCCAGTTGGCGCCGTGCCACAACCCGCCCAGCAGCATGGTCAGCAGCAGGTTCCGGTAAGTGTTCGCTTCCCCCTTCCGGTTCCCGCCCAGCGGAATGTAGAGGTAGTCGCGCAGCCACGTACTCAGGCTGATGTGCCAGCGCCGCCAGAAGTCCTGGAGGCTGTCGGCAAAATACGGCTGGCGGAAATTCACCATGAAGTGGAAGCCCAGCAGTTGCGCACTTCCCCGCGCGATGTCGCTGTAGCCGCTGAAGTCACCGTAGATCTGCCAGGCGAATGCATACATGCCGAGCAAGGTCACGACCAGGCTGGGTTTGCCGAGCGCTCCGGAGAATGCGGCGTTCGCCACCAGCGCGCAGTTGTCAGCGATCACGCACTTTCGAAACAGACCTTCCATGATGAGCAGCAACCCATCGAAGACCTTGTCCGAATCCCAGTGCCGCGGCTTCTGCACTTGCGGCAGCAGATGCGCCGGACGCTGGATCGGACCTGCAATCAGATGCGGAAACAGGCTGATGAAGAGCCCATAATCGAGAAACGATCGCGATGCCGGAAGTTTCCCCGAATAAACGTCGACGATGTAGGCGACTTCCTGGAAGGTGTAAAACGAAATCCCAGGCGGAAGAATGATCAGCAGAACGGGCAGCGAAGCCTTGATTCCCACTCCGGCCAGCACATGCCCCAATGAACCCGCGAAGAAGTTGAAGTACTTGAAGAACCCCAGAATCGAAAAATTGATTACCAGCGACAAAGCCAGCAAAGACTTGCGAAGCCGGGGATCTTCCGTGTCAGCAATGCGAATGGCGATGAAGTAGTCGATGACCGTCGACCCGATCATCAACAGCAGGAACCGCCAGTCCCACCACCCATAGAACAGGTAACTGGCGGCCAACAAAAAGCGGTTTTGATTGCGGAAGCCCAGCCGCCAATACGCCACAACTACGAGGCACAGAAAGAGGATGTAAATCGGCGTATCGAAAAGCATGCGATTAATCTATGGAGTCTTGGGATCGGCCCTGATTCCTCAGGATAACTCAGGTTCGCATCTTGCCGGATGGTCGCTTTGGTTCATTTGCTTCCCCGGCACTCGTGCCCATCCGCCTTTGCGGAATCATACTTGTTGAACGAAGCAGCGCCCGTACATAGCCCCCTCGCAGGGTGACCAAAGTCACACCTGGTGCACAGACTGATTGCGCCCCGACCCCAGTTCGCATATTCTTTTTACATCTCCTTCAATCACTTGAGTTTTGAACCAAGCCGTCCAAACCGCGCCGTTGCCTGTTGAGTCGAAGCCTTTTCCACACCAGAGAATGCCGTGGTGGCAGATATTCGCTTACGTTGCGGTTCTCGGATGGCTGTACGCCTCCGTACTTAGACACCTGGTCGGGCAGTGGGCACACGATCCCAATTACTCGCACGGATTCTTCGTTCCGTTTTTTTCACTTTTCGTCATCTGGAGCGAGCGCGACAAGCTTCGCAAACTCGCGCTTCAACCCTCTTCCTCCGGTTTGATCGTGCTCTTCTTCGGCTTGCTTGTTCTGGCCGCGGGTTCGCTGGGCGCGGAACTCTTCCTGTCGCGAGTCTCTCTGCTGCTGACCATCGCCGGCCTGGTCGTCATCACTTTCGGCTGGAATCACATGCGGGCCGTGTTCTTCCCGTGGATTTTCCTGCTGTTCATGATTCCGATCCCCGCGATCGTCCTCAACCAGATCACATTTCCTCTTCAGCTACTCGCCTCAAAGGCGGCCGCAGTCAGCCTCCCTCTGGTCGGTGTGCCCGTTCTGCGGGAAGGCAATATCATTCAATTGCCGGCCATGGCGCTGGAAGTTGCGGAAGCCTGCAGCGGAATTCGTTCCCTGATGTCGCTCGCGACGCTGGCCATTATTTACGGATACCTGCTCGAGCCCCGCACATCGATCCGCGTGATTCTCGCATTGGCATCGATCCCGATCGCAGTCCTGGCAAATAGTCTGCGCATCATTGGCACAGGCTTGCTGGTGCAGTACTGGGATCCCGACAAAGCCCAGGGATTTTTCCACGAGTTTTCCGGTTGGGTGATTTTCGTCGTGTCGCTGGTCATGCTTTTCCTGCTCCATCGCGCCCTCCAGTGGATGTGGCCGGAAGGAGCTTCGCACGCATGAAATCCCAGATCCGTTTCGTAATCGCATTCTCGCTGCTGCTGGGCACCGCGCTGCTGTTGCAGGCGCGCAATCGAGGCGAAGTTTTTCCGCCGCGCAAGCCGCTATCCGCATTCCCGCAACAATTGGGCGACTGGACGGGCACTGACGTTGAGATCGGCAAGGAAATTCTCGACGTCCTTGGCCCTGGCGATTTCATGCTGCGGGTTTATCGTCCCGATGATAACCGTCAGCCCAGCACCGATTTATTCATCGCCTATTTCCCCAGCCAGCGCGCCGGCGACACCATTCACTCCCCCAAAAATTGCCTGCCGGGTGCGGGATGGACGCCCATTGATTCCTCGCGCATTTCGCTTTCGGTTGGCGGACACTCGCCCTTCCCGGTCAATCGCTACGTGATCGCGAAAGGTACCGACCGCTTGCTCGTTCTCTACTGGTACTGGGCCCATAACCGCGCTGTCGCGAGTGAATACTGGGCTAAGGTTTATCTGGTTACCGATTCGATCCGCATGAATCGTAGCGATGGCGCCCTGGTGCGCATCAACACCCGCATGCTGCCCGGCGAGTCCGTGGAAGCCGCGATGGCCAGGCTGACTCCTTTTGCCGGACAGGTGGTTCCGTTGTTGAACGAATACATCCCGCAATGAACTCCCGGAAACGCACCCCAACGTCAACTCGATACCCTTTCGCCGCGCTCCGGTGCGGAGGCCACGGCCTTGCGAAACCTGCGTTTCCGAAACATGAAGGTCCGGTCGTCATCAATTCTTACAACTCGGTGCGGGCAACTCGACCGCTCCAGGAGACTTAGCCATGAGGCGTGCTCCATCCGTCCTTTTGTTGTTTGTCCTGACTCTCACCCTCGGCCTACTCGCCGGGTGCTCGCGCGATCCGAACGTCCGCAAGCAGAAGTACTACGAGAGCGGACAGCGCTACTTCGAGAAAAGTAAGTTCCGCGAGGCAGCCATCCAGTACAGCAACGCCATCCAGGTGGATCCGCGTTTCTCGGATGCGCACTATCGTCTCGGCCTGACTTACCTCCGCCTGGGTGAGCCCAACCGCGCCTACCAGGAATTGCAGCGCACCATCGAACTGGATCCGACAAACTACGCAGCCCGGGTGGACATGGCCAACATGCTGATCGCCGCCAAGTTCTACAAGGAAGCGCAGGAACAACTCGACGTCCTGACCGACAAGCAGCCCAACAATGCCGACGTCCACATGGCGCTGGCGAATTTCAAAGCCCGCCAGGGTGATCTTCCCGCTGCGCTGCTCGAAATGCAGAAAGCGATTGCACTCGATCCGAATCGCTCCGAAGCCTTCCTGAACCTGGCCATGTTGCAGATTGAAGCCCAGCAATACGACACCGCCGAGGCCAGCCTGAAGAAGGCTGCGGCCCTCGATCCCAAGGCGATGAATGCACAACTCGCGCTCGGGGGCTTCTACCAGACGCGCGGCCGGCTGCCAGAATCCGAAGAACAGTTCAAGCACGCCATTGCGCTCGATCCCAAGAGCCCCGATCCGCGCTCCGCTCTCGTTCGGCTCTACATGATGGAAGGCAAGAAGGCGGATGCCGAGTCCTTCCTCAAACAGTCGAAGCAAGACCTGGGCGACAATCCCGTCGGATACCGCATGCTGGGTGATTTTTATTTCGCCACCGGCGACCTCGACAAAGCGGTCACGGAATACGAGGCCGTCCACAAAGAACATCCTAAAGACATGCAGACCCAAAAAAACTACATCCAGTTGCTCATCCTGAAGAATCGGCTGGATGAAGCCCGCAAGCTGGACGACGAAATCCTGAAAGCGAGCCCGCAAGACAACGAAGCACTCATTTACAAGGGACAAATCAAAATGCGCGATGGCCATCTCGACGAGGCCGTCAATGCGCTGCAATTAGCCCTCAAAAGCGATCCCGACAACGCCGTGGCGCACTATCACCTGGGCCTGGCGTTCGACCAGCAGGGCAGCTTGTCGCGCGCCGAAACTGAATGGCGCAATGCAGTTCGTCTGAAGCCTGATCTCATCGAAGCGCAGCGCGCACTGGCCGCGGTCTCCGTCCGCAAGAACGATTGGGACGGGCTCAGGCAAATCGCAACCACCATCATTCAGGCGCAGCCCAACTCTCCCGACGGCTACGCCATGCGCAGCATCGCCGACGTCAACCAGAAACAGTTTCCGAATGCTGAGCAGGACATCACCAAAGCCATTTCAGTGGCGCCGCAGAGTCCGGTCGGATTCGTTCAGATGGGCAACCTCCGCCTGCTGCAAAAGCAATATGATCCCGCGATCAAGGCGTATCAGAAGGCCCTCGATATCGATCCCTCGAATTCCGATGCGCTCAGCGGCCTCATGAACACTTACCTCGCCCAAAAACAGACCGACAAGGCCATCGCCGCCGCTAACACCCAGATCGCGAAGGTCCCGAACAGCAGTGCTTTCTACGACCTCCTCGGCACGGTCCTGTTCAACAACAAGAAAGACTATGCAAGTGCGGAAACCGCCCTGCGCAAAGCCGCGGACCTCGACAAGAAAAACTCCGACGCGCTTCTGAAACTCGGCCAGGCCCTGAATGCGCAGGGATCCACCGACAAAGCCATCGCCACCTTCCAGCAATCCATCAAGGACAATCCCAACGAGGTCTCTTTCTACATCCTGCTGGGCGAACTGTACGAGGGCCAGAAAAAGTGGGAAGACGCGCGCGGGGTGTATCAGAAGGCTCTTACCATTCAACCGGACAATCCGGTGGCGTCGAATAATCTCGCCTACGTGATGCTGCAACAGGGCGGAAACATCGACATGGCCATCTCACTCGCGCAAACCGCGCGCCGCTTGATGCCCGATAGTCCGAACGCTGCCGACACGCTGGGCTGGGCTTATTACAAAAAAGGGCTCTACCCCACCGCAATCGACTTGTTCAAGGAAGCCCTGAAGAAAGTCCCGAACGATCCAACGTTCCAGGAGCATCTGCGGCAAGCCCAGCAGGCTCAACCGCAGCCCGGCAGCTAAACTCCAATCGAAAGTAGCGCCGGCGTCTCGCCGGCAGTCGCGAGGGCGTCCCCGCCCTCGCACCGCGCGATAGGCGACGCTGCGGCAAACCGCGACCACGATGGTTGCGGGAGATCAGGTCCAAGTTCCGCCCTCGAAGTTCTGTGTCTCGTTCGCACGAAGCTCGAAACTCAAGGCTTCCAAAAACAAAACCCGCCGCATCCCCGCGGCGGGTTTCGTGATTCAGGAGTCGCTCTACTGCGTGACGAACTAGGACAAGCTCAGCTTGCGCCGGATTGCACCAGCCAGACCAATCAAGCCAGTTCCGAACAGGCTCAGAGTGCCCGGCTCAGGAACGGAAAGGTTGGTGTCGCCGCTCGAAAGGCTCGTGGTTCCGTTGAAGAACCCCTTGCCCGTGTTGATCGTAATCTGCGTGGTCGCGCCCACCTGTCCGCCTGCGCTAACTACCGCGCCGCTCAGGATGTAATTGTGGGTACCGTTCGCCAGCGTTTCCAGCGTCCAGGTAGCGGAGCTGAAAGAACCGCTGAAGATCACGCCATTGGGAACGCCGTTGGTGCCGTTCCCGGTGATCACGAAGCTGCCGCCCGCCGCCAGTGTGCCGCCCTGCTGAGCGTTGCCACTCGTGAAGGCACCCGTCGAGAAGGTCAGAGAACCGAGGTTTGATCCCACAGCGCTGCCTACCTTGAACAAGGTAGATCCGCTGAGAGAAAGGCCACTCGCATTCCCTGTGATCGTGCCCCCGGCATTAGAGATGTCGATGCTGCTGTCTGCAAAAGCTGCCAATGGCAGGGCCAGTGCCAGAACAGCCAGCAATAACAGTTTCTTAACCATGAATTTACTGCCTCCTAGGAAGGTTCCGAATCGCCGGCCTCCGGGGGAGTGAGACCGCTTTGGGTATCGCATCTCGTAAGGGGGTAAGAGATACAACTACACCCGCACACAGTACAGCACCCATCATACCAAAGGGTGCGGGAAAGAACACACGTCTAATCATGCATTTAGGGTAGGTAATGTTACTTCGTTGATACTAAAGGTGCAAAGCCCTGCGCAGGAACGCAACTTCCCTTCGTGCGGCTTCCGTCTCCACACGTCCGAAAAATTAAAGCGCAGCAGGATTTTAGCTTCCCTGCTGCGCTTGATTTTCGTCGACGATTACTCAGCCCGCTAAACGACTTGCCGTTAGTCGGCGGCTATTCCCGTATTCGCACCTTCGCGGCGCCGAACTGTTCGGTTCGACGGAAGCCCCGCATCGCGGATCTTGTACAGCAGTGCGCGATAGCTGATGCTCAGTGCGCGCGCTGCCTGCTTGCGGTTCCAGTGATTGGCCTGCAGCACTTTCAAAATCACTTTGCGCTCGAGTTCGCGCGTCGCCTGGCGCGTCAGCTTCTTCAGCGAGATCGGACCGTCGAGATTGATTTCGGGATTGAAGTAGTCCTGCTGCCTGGTCACGAGGTCGCCTGAAATTACTTCCTCGGAACCGAGAATCACGTAGCGCTTCACTAGGTTTTCAAGCTCGCGGATGTTGCCTGGCCAGTGATACTTCTGCAGTACAGTCATTAACTCGCTCGAAAGCGACTTAGCGCGGCAGTTGTACTTGCGGTTGTAATACTCGAGGAAGTAGACCACCAGGTCCTCGATGTCGCCTCGCCGCTCCCGCAACGGGGGCAGTGCGAGATTGACAACATTAATGCGATAGAACAAATCCTGGCGGAAGGTTCCGTTTTCGATTTCGGTTTCCAGAACACGATTGGTCGCACACACCACGCGGACTTCAACTTTCTTGTCTTCCTGCGCGCCGATGCGGCAGAACTGCCCGTCCTGCAGAAGCTGTAGCAGTTTCGATTGCAGCGCCAGATCGAGTTCCGAAATCTCATCCAGAAACAACGTGCCGCGGTGCGCCATTTCGACGCGGCCGGGCTTGGTGCCGTAAGCGCCTGTGAACGCACCCTTCTCGTATCCGAACAACTCGCTTTCCAGCAAGGTTCCCGGAATGGCAGGGCAGTTTACCTTGACATAAGGCCCCGACTTCCAGGGCGAGCGCCAGTGAATCATGCGCGCGATGATGTCTTTGCCGGTGCCGCTTTCCCCGTGGATCAGCACAGGAACATTGGCGGCAGCCACTTTATCCATGCGCGCACGCAAGGCCTGCATGGCCTCGGAACGCCCAAACACAATAGGCTCGGGGGGAATCTCGCCAATGGATTGCACAAGAGAACTGACAGAATTTGTCGTTGTCATAGCTTTAAAGGCGGGACTTGCCCCGTCCGGACGTTGTATGTGCACCCGGCACGCCAAACGTCAGAGTAGGCATCGCAGGAGGAAAAACACAGGCCTATGCTATTTGTTCTACAGGGTTTAGGGGGTATGGCGACGGAGATTCCCCGGTCACCGCAACGCTCGTGGCCACAATGAAAACCGGACAAAACTGTAGGAAAAAATTTTCACACTGCAGAACCAAGTTTCCCTCGTCGGGATCCGGCTGTGGACGCGCCGTTCAGGAGGGGGCGGGAGAATTTCAGGCCAAGCAGGTGGTACCCATCGGAGTGGTAAACGCGTACGGTGCGGGCGCGCAGCGTCCGGGCGGCCCTGGGAAGGCCGGTTGCGGTGGCGAGGGGTGCACTGGGAATCTCGAGCAAAACCTGCGCCGCCTTTGGCAGAGACCTCCGAACAGCCACCAGCGCTCCGCCGGCACTAACGTTCAACGCGGTTGCGAACTCCAGGAATTCCTTGCCCTTGTCGTCCCGGCTGCGCACGAATACCGGAATCGCCAATGGCAGTCGAGTCCACTTCCGACGCTCCTTTTCGGGCCTGAGTCGAACCAAGGTGCCGCTCCTGAGACTCGTGAGTTACGCGGATTAGTTCGCACCTGATGGGCCAAATCTGCGTACAACCCTTTGAACCACCCCCTTCCACCCATAACTGCCCCGGATTTGCACCTGAAACGACGCTCTCTGCACCGCATTCAGCATTGTCGCTGGGTTTCGTCCATGTTTCGTTGGGTATTCTGGAAGGCTATCTCTAACCTGTTGAAAAGTGCAATCATTTACGCTTGTGTGGCAATTCCGGTGCATTTTCGTTGACTTTCGTGGACACCCATCCTACGATTTCACTACGTCATCCCCAAACGTACTGTGAGTTAGTTCTTTGTTCCCTCCCCGTTAACCAAGCCCCGAGTGTCTCTGCCTATGGCCGCGAACCCGGATAACGTTTGTCTTTCCCAAGCAGTAGAGGCGAAAGCGGGGGAGGATTCTCGCTCCGACGCCGCTCCGTTGCAAGGCGGGGAGGGGTTGGACTATCCGCAGGATTTGCTTCAGAACTACAACCAGCTCTCGGAGCGCTATCGGCGCACCACCAACGCGCTCGCATCGGCGGCGCATGACCTCAAGACACCTTTGGCCATTTTAAACGGCTACGTCGAACTTTTGCAGAGCGAGAAACTCGGTCCGCTCAACGATCGCCAGCGCGAAGTGATCGGCGACATGCAATCCAGCGGACAAAGGCTGCAACACTTCATCCAGGATTTCCTGTCCTACACCGTGCTCGAGACGGGAGAACTCCGGATGCAGTACGAGCAGGGCGACGTCAATGCCTGCCTCTCGGAAGTGTGCCGCTTGTGGTCGCATCGCTTTCAGGAGAAGGGCCTCGCGCTCTACTTTCTCGCCAACGATAAGCTGGTGTCGTTTCCGTTCGACTCGGCGAAAATTCAGCGAGTGATTTCGAATTTGCTGGAGAACGCTTCCAAGTTCACGCCCTCCGGCGGCACGGTCTGGCTGCATGCGGAACCCTACATGTGGGAACGCCGCGGAGCCACCAAGCCGGGCGTTGAAAAAGAACGCCGCCGTCAGCCTCTCACTACTCCTAACGCTGTGAAGGTCAGTGTGGCCGACACCGGCCCCGGCATTCCACCGGAGTATCACGTGGAAGTTTTTGATGACTTCTTCCGCCTGCCCAGCAATGAAAATCAGTCCGATGGAATGGGCCTCGGCCTGGCCATTGCGCGCCGGCTCGTAAATGGCATGGGTGGCAAGCTCTGGGTCGAAAGCGAAATCGGTGCGGGATCCAAGTTTTCGTTTCTCGTACCTCTCAAACCCTCCCTCAACAGCTCCACCAAAGGGAAAACGAAATGACTGAAACGACCAACATTCTGCTGGTCGATGATGAACCGGGAATGCTCCGGTACATCCGGACCTTGCTCGAAGTGGACGACTACAAAGTGGAAACCGCCTCGACCGGCGAAGAAGCACTGCAGCGCGTGGAGAAGGGCCTCGAGCCCGACATGGTGCTGCTCGACGTGCTCATGCCCGGCATCGACGGCCTGGAAACTCTCGAGCAACTGCGCCAGATGAAGCCCGGCGTGAAAGTCGTCATGCTCTCGTGCGTGAGCGACACCCGCAAAGTCGTCCAGGCCATGCGCCTGGGCGCGCAGGATTACCTCACTAAGCCGTTCCAGAAGGCGGAACTCGACGCCGTCATCGATCAGTGTCTCGGCAAGAATCAACAGGCGTACGCCGGGGAAGTCGAAGAACTGTGCGACGACGTATTCTTCGTGGCCGCCAGCCCCGCGATGCGCAAGATCCGCTCGCAGGCCGCGCTGGTCGCCAATGTCGACATCCCCGTGCTTATGCTCGGTGAAAGCGGCACCGGCAAGGAAGTTCTCGCGCGCCTCGTGCACAAGCTGTCGCCGCGCGCGCACCGTACATTCTTGAAAGTCAACTGCGCAGCTGTTCCCGCCGACCTGCTTGAGAGCGAACTATTCGGCTACGAAGCGGGAGCATTCACCGGCGCGACGCATCCCAAGCCAGGCAAATTCGAGCTTTGCAACAAGGGCACGATCCTGCTCGACGAAATCGGCGAAATGCCGCCCAGCCTGCAGGCTAAGCTGCTCCACGTTCTGCAGGACCAGCAGTTCTCGCGCCTGGGCAGCCGCACCGTCGTCAAGGTCGACGTGCGCATCCTGGCTGCGACCAACATCAACATTCCGGAAGCTCTCGCCAACAAGCGCCTGCGCGAAGATCTCTACTATCGCCTCAATGCATTCACCTTGAGCTTGCCCCCACTTCGCGAACGCAAGGAAGAAATCCCGATCCTCCTGAAACATTTCATGTCGCGGATGGCCGAGCAGTATGCCCGTGCCCCGCTGCCACTCTCGCCGACCATGATGAACGCCTGCCTTGAATATTCATGGCCAGGCAATCTGCGCGAACTCAGCAATTTCATCAAGCGTTACCTGATCCTGGGCGACGAGAAGCTCGCCATCGCTGAACTCAATCCCAAAAACGACGTCAACGGCGGACAGCGCGCCGACGCTGGCGGGAAGGCGGCTGCCGATTCTTCGGCCGGTGGGCTCAAGTCCCTCTCGCGCAATGCCAAGGACGAAGCCGAAGCGGCCGCCATCACGCAGGCGTTGGAGCAGACCAACTGGAACCGCAAGCAGGCGGCTGCCATGCTGAAGATCAGCTACAAGGCTCTGCTGTACAAGATTCGCCAGTACGGCATCGCAGAAGCTCGCGGACACCACAAGCTCTCCGCCGGGGCCTAGCCTTGTCGAGGCGGCTTTACTTGGTTCGCGCCCACGGTTACAGTTACGGAACCTGCTTCTATTCCCGGGAAGCGAAAGCCGATGCGCCCCGCACGTTCCGAGTCAGATAAGCCGCGCTTCCCTCTCTCCCCTCTAACGAGCGAAGAGACTTTGCTTTCCAGCCAGTTCCTCGAAACCATCCCGGACGCGATCGTCGCCGTGCAAGACGATGGCACCATCCTGCAGGTCAATTCGCAGACTGAGCAGCTCTTCGGATACGCCAAGGGCGAGCTCATCGGGCAGAAGATCGAGGTTCTGGTCCCGCAGCGTTTTCGAGGAGCGCATCGAGGCCACCGCTCCTCGTTTGCCGAAGAGCCCAGGACTCGCCGCATGGGTGCTGGATTCGATCTGAAAGGTCGGCGCCGCAACGGCTCCGAGTTCGATGTCGAAATCAGTTTGAGCCCCGTCACCACGGAGTCCGGCACGATCGTGCTAAGCGCAATTCGCGACGTCAGCGACCGCAAGCGCATCGAAGCCGAACTGCGCCGCGCCAACGAAGAACTCGACAAGCGCACTGCCAAGGAAATCGGCGGATACCGCGCCCGCCTCGCTTCCATCGTCGACTCTTCCGAAGACGCCATCATTGGTAAGGATCTCGACGGCACCATCACCTCCTGGAATCGCGGCGCGCACCGCATGTACGGCTACGAGCCCGACGAGGTCATCGGCAAGAACATTTCGATTCTTACGTCCAAGGACCGGCCCGACGAAATCCCCAGCATCCTCGATCGCATCAAGCGCGGCGAACACATCACGCATTACGAATCGATTCGCGTCACCAAAGACAGCCGCCACCTGAATGTGTCGATCTCAATTTCGCCTATCCGCGATGCCGGCGGCGTCATCGTCGGCGCATCCGCCATCGCTCGCGACGTTACCGAACAGAAGCGCTCTGAAGAACACCTGCGCCAGGCGCAGAAGATGGAAGCAGTTGGCCGGCTGGCGGGCGGCCTCGCCCACGATTTCAATAATATTCTCGGCATCATCACCGCATGCACGGAGCTCCTGCGCGGGAAAGTCGAGACTAGCAATGAGTCGACGCCCTACATCACCAACATTCGCAAGGCCGTCGAACGCGGCACTTCCCTCACCCGCCAGCTCCTCGCTTTCACGCGCAAGTCCGCCGTTAATCCGCAACTCATCGACTTGAACACGCACCTCAAGGATGTCGTCAAGCTTATCCGTCCGCTGATGGGCGACGATGTTGAGATCCTGGTGCAGCCGCACTGTGAATCCGCCATCGTAGAAATCGATCCCGGACAGTTCGACCAGGTCGTGCTGAATCTAGCGGTCAACTCGCGCGACGCCATGCCCCGCGGAGGAAAGTTCATTCTCGAAACTTCCTCCGTCCAGCTGGACGACGCTTTCACTGAACAGCACCGGCCCATGAAGCCCGGCCATTACATGGTGCTGGCCGTCAGTGACACCGGGGTCGGCATGGATCAGGGGACCGCTTCGCGCATCTTCGAGCCCTTCTTCACCACCAAGGAAGTAGGGAAAGGCACCGGTCTCGGCCTGGCCACCGCTTACGGCATCGTGCAACACAGCGGCGGGCAAATCTGGGTCTACAGTGAACCCGGTCGCGGAACCACATTCAAAGTTTATCTGCCCAGTGCAGAAGAGAAACTCGACGCCCCAGTTCAGCCTGCTGCGGAGGCTCCCGTGCGCCGCCGTGACGGCACCACCGTCCTTCTCGTTGAGGACGACGAGATCATGCTGAGCCTTACTCGCCAGCTTCTGGTGGAAAACGGATTTACGGTGCTCGAAGCCAAAGACGGGACGACGGCGCTAGAACTGGTGCACTCGCATCCGGGCCAGATCCACGTGTTGCTGACCGACGTGGTCATGCGAGGCATGAGCGGCCCCGAGTTAGTTACGGCCGTCAGCGAAGCCCATCCCTCCGTGAAGACAGTCTTCATGTCCGGCTACACCGGAGAGCTGATCGCGCAAGGCCAGCCCGCCATCCTGAAAGTGCCGTTGCTCGAAAAGCCCTTCACCCGCGCTGACCTGTACAAAATCCTCGACACGACTTTAGGGTAACGTTCCCCTGAAATCACCGGCCTCCAGTGATTGAGATCACACATAACTGTGCGAAATGACCCACCTTGCGGTGCTCTGACGTGGGCCGGGCAGACCTGCGCGCCGAAACAAAACCTTCCAACTACAACATTACAAGATACTTAAATCAGCCTTGCCAATCTGGGACAGATTCTCACCGGTTGGCCAGAGGGTTGCCCTTCTACTCTGCGTGTAAGGGAGGCAGTCACGATGGCAACCCAACCGATCAAACCCCCACAGAAACTCAACGCAGCCCCATCGGCATTCGGTGAACTGTCTCCCGCCCTCGCTCGCGAGCTCGAAACCATCTCGCTGACCAACCACTACCCCACAGGGGCGGTGCTGTTCAGCGAAGGCCAGCCGCCGCGAGGAATCTACATCGTGCAGCGCGGGTTGGTGAAGCTCTCGGTCTGCGCCAGCGACGGACGCACTCTCATCCTGCGCATTGCGCGCGACGGGGACGCGCTGGGCGGGGCCTCCACCGTCGGCGGCCGCGACTACGAAGCCACCGCCGAAGCACAGCAGCCCTGCGACATCACCTTCATTCGCCAGTCCGACGTCCTCCGCATGATGCGCGTGCACGGCGAGTTTGCTCTCTGGATCACACAGTTACTCAGCCGCGACTACAATTTCACCTGCCGCGAAATTCGGACCCTGATGCTTTCCGGTTCCGCCACTGAAAAACTGGCGCGCCTGCTGGTCGGCTGGCTCGACGAAAGACACGTCACGCATAACTCCGACCGCATGAAGGTTCCCCTCACCCACGAAGAAATCGGCCAGATGATTGGCACGTCGCGCGAAACCGTGACCCGCCTGATGGCCGGCTTCCGCAAGCAACGTTTTATTGAGACGGAAGGTGCGACGCTGGTGGTTTCCAATCGCGTCGCGCTCGAAAATCTGATTACTGCGTAGAAAAATTAAGACCCCACGTCAGGAGAATTCCCGTTCAACATTTCCCCTGACGTGGGGCCTGCGCCACTTCGTCTTTCAACAACCTACGCCTTCTATCGAATCCTTCAATACAGCGAAATCCGTAGAATCAAGTCGAAACCGCCCGAGTTTTTCACACCGCCGCAAAGTTCGCCACCGCGTCTTCCACATTGGCATGGAACGGAACAATTCTCGGTATCTGCGATGAGTGCGCGATCTCGGCCACAATGCCCGTAGCGCCCGCGACGCGCAGTTCTCCGCCCGCCTTCTTCAGTTTTCCCGAGTTCAGAACGATCGTGCCAAACCCCGTACTGTCCACGCGATCCACATGCGTCAGGTCGAGCACGACCTTCGACACCTTCTCGCGAATCAGTTCGTCGACCTGCGCGTCGATGTCCTGGCAGGGCTTGCCCATTGCGATTCGTCCCGACAAATGCAACACGGCAACATCCGGACCGATGAGTTCTTTCGTCATCTCGAACATTCCGCGCGAGCCTCCGAGAATACCGGCTGAGTATGAAAGTGAAGCATCCACTGTAGCAGACGAATGTTTCAAAATTTATCCACCTCGTAACCCGCGGAAGGCCGACGCCTCTGCACGCCAGCACGAACGGATCCCGCAGCAAGATTCAGCGAAGAGACGCCGGCCCATCAGGAAGGCAAACGCGGGAAGTGGCAGACGCGGGGCCGCATGGTCCGACGGACTTGACTATGAGATGAGAGAAAACACCAGGAAAAGCAAAAGAATTTGCAGGCGAGCAACAAACCCCAGCCCTTACATCCTCTGTCATCCTGAGCGTAGCGAAGGACCCATGCACTCCGCCGTCGATGCAGATACTCTATCAGCCAAGGCAGCAGGCAGCGCCAGCACCAAAACGCTGACGACCGACGCTGACGACTCCAGCGCCCGCCCTACTGCACCACCAGCGTGATCGGCGTGGTCTGGGAGAACGATCCTGAACTCGCCGTCACGTTCACCGTGTAAGTTCCCGCCGGAGTACCAGTCGTCGTACTCGAGTTGCTGTGTCCGCTGCAGGCTGGCTGTAGCAGGACCAGCGTGGCAACCACTACGAACAGCAATCCGCCCAACACGCGCCGTCCAGGACGCAGGCGGCTACCCACTCCGATGCCCAGAAACGCAATGCCGGTAATCGGCAGCCAACTCGCATAGAAGAGTCCGCGACCGGCCGAGTTGACCGCCGTCGTCGTGACACGAGGCGTCGTGCTGATCACCAGCGTGACCGTCGAAGGGCTTGTGCCTTGCAGCGTGACCGGAGTCGTCGAAGGGGAACACGTCGAACTCGCCGGCAACCCTGAATTGCACGAGATGGAAATCGAAGCGGTGAACTGAGTAAGCGGCGTCAACTGGATCGTGTAGCTCGCTGGATTGCCCGCCACCACGGTGTTGCTTGATTGCAGCGCGTTGATTTTGAATGTGTTCACCGTCACGGCCTGCGCGACCGCCGTCGTCGAATACGAGCCGACGGTCAACGTCCCGCTGTTGCCCACCGTTCCGCCGCCGGTCGGCGTCAAGTTGATGGTCACCGACGACGACCCGCCACCGCCCTTGATCGTTCCCAGGTTGCAGATGACTTTGTTATCCGTCGGAGTCGAAGCGCAACTGCCGCCCGAAACTGAAGCAGATACAAACGTTACCGGCGCGCTTCCGTTGCCGCCCGACAGGTTGTCGGTAAAGGCTACGTTCGACGTCGTGTCACCGTTGTTCGTAATCGTGTAGTTGAAAGCGATCTGGTTCCCGGCGTTTATCGAGTTCGAGCCCGGCGGGTGGGCGTCAACCTTGAAGGCCAGGTTTGGCCCGAGCTTCGTAACGAAGGCGTCCGGAATTCCCGCACCGCCCTTCTTCGTGGCCTGGAACGGATTCACCGTCGGGAAATCAGTCGAAGTCGTTTCGCCCGTGACATAGACATTCGAGTCGCTGTCGAGCACCACGCCCGTGCCGGTCTCAGTGCCGGTGCCGCCGAGGTACGAAATGTACTGGCCGTTGGTCGCGGTCGAAGTTGTCCCTTGGGTGTCAAGCCGCGCGACAAACGCGTCCTGCGTCCCTTTCAGACTTCCCTGAAATGCGCCTGCCACCGGGAAGTTCGACGACTTCGTCGTGCCTACAACTTCGGCACCTTGCACGCTGTCGACCGCGATGGCGTTCCCCACATCATCGGCTGAACCGCCCAGGTACGTGAAATATAGAAATTGCACGTTCGTGGTGCCGTTGCCCGTGCCGGTCGCCGGATTACTGATCTTTCCGACAAACCCGTCAATGCCTCCCCCGGAGTCTGCTGGGGACCTTTGATCGTATTGTTCGGAGCGGTCTGCAATGGGAACGACCCAGAGTTGGTGGACCCAGTGACGTAGGCGTTGCCGGAAGCATCCAACCCGATCCCCAAGCCAACATCGCTGCCCGTGCCTCCCAGATACGTGCAATACAGCAGCTGTGCGCCCGTCGTGGTGCCCGGATTCAGCTTGGCAACGAATGCGTCTGGCAGTGTGACGTCCGTCGGGCAGGTCGTCTGAAGCGGGTTGCTCGGCGCCGTGTCCAGGCAGGGCTGGAATGCGTTGCGGATGGGAAAGTCAGTCTGGCTGTTCTGACCGGTGAAGATGTAGTTGGTGCCGCCCGTGAAGTAGATATTCGAGACGTTCGCGTTGTTATCAACCGCGATTGCACCACCCGTCACAGTCCCAGTCGTCGGAAATCCGCCGCCAAAGTACGTGGAGAAATTCAAGCTGTTGCCGCCAGTCGAGGTCGGAGCAACTTTGCTGATGAAAAATGCGTTCGCTCCCTGCAAGCTCGACTGGAAAGTCCCAGCCGATGGAGCCAGCGGGAAATCGGTTGAGTTCGTGATGCCGATGACGTAAACGAATCCCTTGTTGTCGAGAGTCATGCCCGAAGCCGTGTCGGTATTGCTGCCCGAGAGATAGGTCGAGTAGCCCAGAGCGTAGGCATTATCCCCTGCTGGGTTGTTGAGCACGAAGACGAACGCATGCTGGTTTCCGGGCGACTTCGGCGCCGTTTGAAACGCTGAAGCCGAGTGGGGAAAGTCAGTCGAGTTTGTCGTTCCGGCAACGTAGATGTTGGTCGCCGCATCGACCGCGATGCCGACCGGGGAGTCAGCTCCTGTTCCACCGATGTAGCTCGCGAAAAGGAGCGTTGCGCCTGTCGGATCGAACTTCGCGACGAACACATTGGCAGTGCCCTTCAGCCCCTGGACTGGGTTGACAGGCGGAAAGTCCGCGGAACTAGTCGTCCCGGTCACATACATGTCGAGCGCGGAATCGACTGCAATCGACGGCCGCAGTTCACTTCCCGAGCCGCCGAGGTAGGTCGAGTACGAAAGCACAGGGTCGATCACCAGCATCCTGGACCGGTCATAGTCCCCGATCTCAAAGCCGACGCGATCGGCAGCCAGCAACGCAAAGTGCCCGGCAACCGGTTTGCGGACGTTTCCGTCCAGTTGGTAGACGCGCGGCGCTTCCAGGCGAACATCGCCGGCATCGGTCGCAAGAACCAGATCCCCGGCGTCGACTTTTACGGAACGTGCTCCCTCAAAACCGAGCTGAATCGTGCGCGCATCGCTGCCCGGGGCAACCTGGAAGTCGTACTCGAGATGTCCCTGGCTGCCGTAATAAACAAGGTCGATGCCCGGATACACCCGGGCGTATTCAACGCGCGCAAACTGCGGAACGTTCCGCCGCCACTTCGAGGCGTCGTTACCGATGAAGTAGTTGCTTTTCCCGGGAAGCATTGCCGTCCCAGAAACCTCGGGATGCGGGTTGGCGCCAGCCAGTTTCATGCGAACCACAGAGCTCTTGGGCTGCTCGTTCTTGTCAGCCGCCGGGGTATGCAGCGACAGCACGGCTTCGCGTTCAGTAAGAAAAAGTCCATATCCGCCACCGCGGGCAATAAACCGGACGCTCGCATCAGTCTGCCCCAAGTTCGGTTCAAACATTAGCGGGAGATGTCCGTAACTATTTGCGCCTCGCGCGGCCAGAGGCATCGACGAGGCAACGGCGGGACGGGCGGAAGCCACAGCACTCGTGGAAGTTCGAGGGTGGGCGTTTAGCGACAACAATGCCGCTCCGGTGGTCACCAGCAACAACCCGGCCGGCACGATTCGTCTCGCTAACAGGCCTCGACCCAACCCACGACGATTCAATCTCACGAGTTCCTCCGACGTATTCAATTCAGGTGGAGAGGGATGCAGAACGGCACAAAACTTTTCCGCGGCCCCGCGGCGTGCGGGACGGCAGTGACAGTCTCCAGCTTCGCGTGAAAAACAAATAACTACTTAAACATCCAGCGGATAGGAGTGTCAAGCGAACGCAGCACCACCCCCGTCGTTCAAGCCTGATGAGATGCGTCCACCGCCCAAATAAGATGCCGCAAGGCGCACCATCTTTAGAAAGGGCAGGTCGCGGCTCCCAGCGATTCATAGAAAGATGGCTGCCCCACCCTTCGTGTTTTTCGAAGGGTGGGCGGCACGAACCGTAAACTCTGATCGGCCGGAGTGAGGTGGAGATCGCACATCGCATCGCTCGCGAAGCGGACCGGTCAGGTTTTTAGCGACTGCCCTGGGGAATCTAAAGAATATCCACAACGATCAACGTAACGTCATCCTGCTGGCTCACGGCCGCAGGTCGCCATCGCTGAAGTTCAGCCAGCACTTGACCAGACAATTCGGCGGCCGGCTGCAATCGATGATCGCGGACTACCCGTTCCAACTGCCGGTCGCCAAACGCCTCTCCCGCGGCGTTCTCAGTTTCAGTCACGCCGTCGGTGTAGAGCAGGAATCGATCGGACGGTTCAACCGGCACGCTGCACACCGGGTACACAGCATCGGCCACCACTCCGAATAACAACCCGTTGCTTTCGATCCGCTGAATTTCTCCCTTGGAGTTCCGCCAGCACAGTAGCGGCGGATGTCCGGCCGCCGAGTACAACGCGCTGTGGTTCTCGACATCGATCCACACATAAGCGGCCGAAGCAAACTGGCCACGCGCCTCACTCGACAGGATGCGATTCAACCCGCCCAGTACCTGCGCCGGATCATCGGCGTGCACGGCGACGGCTTGCATCGCCACCTTGATCATCGAAGAAATCAGCGCCGCCGGGATGCCATGTCCAGAGACATCTGCCACCAGGATGCCCAAATGATGCTCGTCCGACTGGACGAACTGGTAGAAATCTCCCGCCACAGCGGTCATCGGATAGTACGAGGCAGCAATACGAAGCTTCGCAAGCTCGGGAACGCGGGCCGGAAGAATGGAAGACTGTATTTGCCGGGCCGTCTCCAATTCCGTCTCGATAGAAAGCAGACGGCGCTCATTCGAGAACATGATTTCCAGGGCCACGTATCCCAGCGAAAACAGCAGAGCGCCAAAGCCCACCGACGCCACCCATGGCACAACGCGGTATCCCAGCACGCTCGACAAGTTGGTATAGAGAACCTCCAATGCAACGAGGAGAGTAGCCGCAATCAGAAGACGATGATTCAGGATCACCAGGAACTTGGAGAACTTTGGAATCAGCACCACCGCCAAAAGGACCAGCATGGAAAGAACGGCAAGCAGGTTGTTGTAGAACATCCATCTGTTAGCGGGGCCACCGAGGATAAACGTGCCGATGCCCACCAAGGCAATCGCCAGCCCCGCGTAGACTTCGAGGTTGATGAGCAGCCTCAGTTTGCCCACGCTCAGTTCTCGCCAGGCGAGCAAGGCAGAAACCAGCAGGAGGTACATGACGGCCGTAGTCAAGTAGGGGGCGATCGATTGCAGGGGACGGGGCAGCGCCGCCACAACAGCGGGCGCCTGCACCAGCGTTTGGAGGCCGAACATCCCGCTAAAGATTCCCCACCACACCAGGATGCGAACACCCCCGCGCCAGCGGATCGCTGCAATCGCACAGGCGGTGGCTCCGATGGACAGGAAAATCGTTCCCAGAACGATATCCGTCACCTGGCCGCGGAGCATTTCGAGACCCGCATCGGCTGCCGTGCTCATGCCGTGAGTGTGCCGTTCATAGTTGCCCGCGGCACGATCTTATGCTCCGAACAGGAGCTTCGAGCAGAATTGTGACACGGGGTTCAAACGACGTGGGAACGGCGCTCAGCAGCGAATGCTGGAATTGGGTAACGTACCTATCGAGCGGCCGTCAAGATCGAAAATGACTGCGACAACAGCCACGATTGTCACGAGCCTCTCACCGCTCACTCGACCCCAGGAACTTCGGCAAGTGCCCCGTAGATTTGCAAGCCGAGGCTCTGGCCGACTCGCACCATTTCATCGGCTCCCTTGGACGGACCTCCGACCCGGAGCACGGCGTCGCACTTTTCCAGCAGGCGGGTTGCGATAGGGTGAAAGATTTCAGTGAAGGCGTCATCGCCAATCTGGCGCGACCCAGCCAACTCGACCAAAGGCAGAGCCAGCCACTCCCCAAGAACAGGAATGTGCCCGGCACGGAAGATGGGTAGCGAATAGGATTCCATTTCCTGAACATTCTTGCGAATCAGCACCGGGTCGTCATTCGTGCCCGAGCGGAAAGGCCCGGCGATCAAGATCAGCATCGCGCAACCTATTTCAAGTGGTGACTGAAAGGACCGCTACTTCGCGGCGCGCTTCGACTCGCTGCCTTCGATTGCCCGGATCTTCGACATGTTGGCGGCAATGCGCTTGGTGTCCTTGCGCTTGCCGGAACGGTTACGACGTTTCGCTTTTGTGACGTAGTGGTTCTTTGCCATGATTCGTTCTTATCCTCTTTTGTCGTGACGAACTGGTCGAGCACTTATGTTCTGCTGACGAAGCGAACAATCCTCCGCCCGGTTCGCAAGAAAAAGAATACACGAAGCATGGCGCGTACTGTTTCATTGTGGATGGAAACGATCTTTCGAAGGCGATGCTGTCGGAATCAATACCATTACATTTCGATTTCTCCTTGCCCGCTGTCTCCAACTCGACTAGGGTTCCGATCCCTTGCCGCGGCCCTTCTTAAGAAATTTTTTAGCCGCCAGCGGCAAGGAGTTGCACTGGCGCCTATGCTCGCGGGACGTGCCTGTACAGAAAACGGCGCTTTTAGGCGTTCCCGCGAGAATCCGCCTGGCAGCGCGATTGCTCCGTCAACGCCGCGCGATTCTTCTTTGCGCTCCTCCCTCACAAGTCCTCCGTTTGGAGGGCAACAGCGGCCCACCGAGTTAACCGACTCGTTTCGTCGTGCTTTTTGCTATTGCAAACTGCTGATAAATAATGGAAATTGGCGTTTCACGTTGAACTAAAGCTTGCACCGGACGACTGTCCCCGGTCTCGCATCGCCAGGTTCCAGTTCTCAGCCTTCCACGGACTGGATGAATTCGTTCCACGACTCTCAGGTTCGTTTCATGACTCTTAGGTGAGAAAGGCGCACGATGCTCGCTGAATCGACCGACCGCCGTTCCATGAGACGTTTCGATATGCGCCTGCCCGCGGCCATCCGTTTCAGCGAGAAAACGATGGGCGAGTTCTTCACCGAAACCCAGAACGTGAGCGCGCGCGGCGTGTTCTTTTATCTCGATCGCGAGGTCGCTCCGGGGTCGCGCATCGAAGTGACCCTGACTTTCCCGCCCCACATCACGCTGACCGACGCGGTGCGCGTACGCTTCGCCGCCCGAGTGATTCGCGTGGAAACGCCGTCGCCGTCCGCGCGGATCGGGATTGCCGCGATGATCGAAGAGTACGAATTTCTGCGCACCAGTCCGAACCCGGACTTCAGCGCCGCGTTCCCGCCACAGTGGAAGATGCCGAATCCTTAGGGCCGGGGCTTTGGGCAGTTGGCACTTAATAGTCGGCACTCAGCATTCCGCCAGCATCATCCCGCGCATGGTCACACACCTCCCGTACTTCCGCCGAGACTGGGAACTTTAGACTCGAAACTTGTTTTGTAGCGCCGGCGTCCCGCCGGCAGTCGCGAGGGCGACCTCGCCCTCGCCTCGCATTGCTACCTGAGTGTTAGCCATCGCCACGGCGGGCGGGACGCCCGCCGGACTGCCGGCGAGACGCCGGCGCTACGCTTTAAGCTTAGTTTTACGTTTAGCGGCTCCAGGATCGACGTTCGGCTGCCTGGAGGACCTAGGGCCTCACCAAGGCCCCAGCTTGCGCGTGTGGGCCTTCTAAACGCGATCTGCAGGCATTCTACGAAGTGGTCGCGGGGTGCTTTGAGAAGAACTATCGAGAGACTTGCGCTCAAAAATACAATATCAAAAAGCTAAGTATATGACTTCAAATAAGATGAGCAGCTTTGACGCCAAAATTCCCAAAACGAATCTCGCGGACTCGGTAGGGTATCAAGCTATGTGCGGAAAAAACCAGCGAGCAAGGAAGCGTTACCAGTGAGAACTGAAAGCTGACAGCTGAAAGCGGGAAACCTCAAATCCTGTGACCCGTGACCTGTCACCTGCTCTTATTCAACTCATCGACTTCCCGCTTGAGCTTGGAGTACCGCTGGTACACCGTGAGGAGATACACGATATGGATCGCCCAGGTCGCGCCGTAGGCTGCGTAGAGGAAATTCATCGGGGCCCAACTCCTTTGGCTCTTATAGAGATTGAAGTGCCTGCGCTTCTTCGACTTCCCGCTTCATAATTTCGAGGCGGTAGCGCGACCAGCACACCAGGTACGCGAAACACAGGAATGCCAGCCAGTTCATCAGCAGCACGTGCAGCATGCGCGGATCGATCGAGCCGCCTCCGCCCACTACCGGCTGCGGATGCTGCGTGCGGAAAATCCAGATCGAGAAGTACACCAGCGGCACGTCGAGCGCTCCGAATACGGCCAGCGCCGCCGCCATCACCGGCGTCTGGCCACTCGATGAGTAGCGCCGCAGAATCAGGTAGCTCACATAGATCAGCCATAGCACCAGCGTCGAGGTGAGGCGTACGTCCCACGTCCACCAGATGCCCCACACGGGCCGCGCCCACAGCGGTCCGGTAACGAGAACGATCGTGCAGAACACTACGCCGACTTCGGCGGTCGTGACGGCGAGCGCATCGACGGCTTCCACACTGAAGTATTTGCGGATCACGAAATAAGCAGCCGCGATGATAACGCCGGTCGTGCCGATCGACGAAGGCTCAACATCCTTCGGCATGGCCTCCTTAAGAGACGGCACCATTACGATGACCACGCTTGCGATGCAGGTGACGACGGCGACGGTAATCAGGATCCAGTTCGCCACCTTATCGCTCGAAGGATTGCGGCGCACCAGATACTGCACTGAAGCGAGGAAGTTGATGAAGAACAGGAGGAAGGCGGTCCATGCCGAGGGCACGTGGTAGTAGAAAATGCGCTGCACGTCGCCCATGGTCTGCTCGCGGGGAGCCACCACCAGCGCCAGATAGAGCGCGTAGCTCAGGAAGATCGCGGTCAGTATGCCGAGGATGGGAAAGGCTTTTTTCATTCCGCGTGTAGCACCGTTTCAAATAGCGCCAGACAGGCGATGGTGAACATGACGTCGTAAGTGGCGAGCAGCACGATCCAGAACTTGGCCGAGGTTGCCGGGTCGCCGACCAGGATGACGGTCGTCGCTTCCACGGTTGATATTAACGCGGGAATCGTAATTGGGAATAGCAAGAGGGGCAACATGATCTCGCGGCTGCGCGTGCGCAACGACATGGCCGCGAAAAACGTGCCGTTAACTACGATCGCCCACGTTCCCAGCACGGTAACCGGAACCAGCTGCCACGCCGGACCGAGCACGCGCAGCTTGTAAAAAACTACGAACAACGGGACCATCACCGCTTCCAGCACCGAGACGAAAATGAAATTGCCCATGGCCTTGGCGAGGAACAACGAATTCGCAGGCGCAGGCGAGACGCGGTAGGCATCGAGCACCTGGTTGCGCAGTTCGCGCGCCCATGTCTGGTTCAGCGCGACCACAGCGGCGAAGAGAAACGCTACCCACACCAGGCCGCCCGCGATCAGGCGCGATTCTTCGGCGTTCGGATCGAACGAGAAACTGAACACGACGACCACGAGCAGCGCGAAGAACAGCATCGAGTTGATCGCGTCTTTCGAGCGCCACTCGAGGCGGATATCTTTCTTTAGCGTTTCAAACGTGACGCCCGGGGGGGCGCTCATGCGGTCTCCATGAACTTCAGGTCGGGCGTGCGGTTGATGATCAGGCCGCCATCCATCCAGATGAACTCGTTGGCCGTGCCGTCGAGCAGCGAGGCCTGGTGCGTGACGACGAAAATTGTCTTGCCGCCGTCGCGCATGTGGCCGAGCAACTTGACCATCTCACGTGCGGAACGGATGTCGACGTTGGAGAAAGGCTCGTCGAGCAGCAGTATCTTGGGATCGTGCAGCAAGGCGCGGGCGAGCGACATGCGCTGGCGCATGCCTTGCGAGTACTGTCCCACGGGCCGCACGAGCGTGGGATCGAGCCCGACGGAGGCGATGACTTCAGCGCAGCGCTGGTCGTCGCGCAATCCGTACAGACGCGCGAAGTAGCGAAGATTCTCCATGCCGCTCATCTCGTCGTAGAGGAGCGACGGGTGGGCCATGTAGCCAAATTCACGACAGACCTTGCGCGGCTGAATGCTTCCAAGAATGATGACCGTGCCGCGCGTGGGCTCGACGAGTCCCGCAAGCATGCGCAGAAGAGTGGTCTTGCCAGCGCCGTTGTCGCCAAGAATTCCGTAAAGGCGCCCCGGAGCGAACGACGCGGTTACGCCGCGCAGGGCGGCAAAGCGCCCGAATTGCTTGACCAGGTTTGTGACGGTAATGATCGCGTTAGCTTGGGGATGCGGCGCTTGAGGATCGTTCACAGTCGAATTGGTTTCGTCAGAGAAGCCAACCGCGTGTTAAAGGGTCACACCTTTGGAAACACCTTCCCGCTCGGTCATGTTCTTGGGAGGCTCGGTGTTCGGAGTACCCGAGGCCGGATCGCCCGGCTTCGCGGGAGCGTACTTGGACGCGCACTTCGCCTGCAAGGCCTTGGCGTGGAAGACGCCGTCTTTGCCGAAACTGCCTTCGGCAAGCGCCTGCGAGTTGTCCTTGAAGGTGTCGGGTGGCGGCTCAGTGCCGGCGTAGCTGACGGGCAAGCTCAGGCCCTGCTCAACCAGGATGAAGTCGACGTGGGTACCGCTGCGCTTGATGGATCCAGGCTGCACGTTGCCGGCAACGCGCAGGCGCTTGGTGAGCGCGCCGTCGCCCATCCCGTGCAACTCCTTGATGGTGACGTAATAGCTCTTGCTTTCCTGGACGCCCGTGTAGGCGAGATAGCCCAGCATCAGGAGGATGAGTACAGTCGCGCCGCCAAACTTCAGGTACTTGCTGGTTTCACTCGACATAAGTAATTTCCCCGAGCCCCTATGCTCAAACTTTACGCGTACCCCGAGGCCGGGTCAAGACTCAAACGGGCAACCCGTCGCGAGATTGGAGCGGGCAAATTATTGATCCAGAAAGACTAAGACGCATGGCCATTCCCGGAGATTGTCCCCCAGCTGGTAAAATCTCCCCTTACTTTTCAGGAAAACGGAGTTCCATGATCCATCCCTGGCACGACGTGACACCGGGCGACAAGCTGCCGGCCGAGTTCAACACGGTCATCGAGATTCCTTTCGGCTCAAGCGTCAAGTACGAACTCGACAAGGTAAGCGGCCTGATCAAACTCGACCGCGTCCTGTACTCGGCGGTTTACTACCCGGCGAATTACGGATTCATCCCGCAAACCTACGCAGAAGACGATGATCCGCTCGACGTGCTGGTCCTGTGCCAGGAGACGGTGGTGCCGCTGACTATCATCCATGCGCGAGCGATCGGGTTGATGACGATGATCGACTCGGGCAAGAAAGATCACAAGATCATCGCGGTTGCGACCGAAGACCCGGAGTTCAACAGCTATCACGAAGCCAACGAAATGCCTCCGCACCGGCTGATCATGCTGCGGCGATTTTTTCAGGACTACAAACAGCTCGAGGGGAAAGCAGTGGAGGTTGACGAGATTCGTCCAGCGGCCGAGGCGTTTCCGATCATCATGAGCGCGCTGCATGGATATAGCGAACAGAGAAGGAAGGGGTTCAAGGGGCAGGGGCAGGCCACAGGTAACAGGTGACAGGTCACAGTTCTCAGTTCTCGGTTCTCGGTTCTCAGTTCTCGGTTCTCAGTTCTCGGTTCTCAGCTCTCAGCTCTCAGTTCTCGGTTGTTGGTTCTCGGAACTGATCTTACAAATAAGTCTTGGGAAGGGCACGGCTTCAGCCGTGCCGCTAGCGATCGAATAGGATTGGCGCTTCAGCGCCTGAGGTAAGCTTCTCGATCAGCAATGTTCCGCAACAGCCCACCTCAGCGGCTGAAGCCGCATTCCTGAGGACAGACCTTCGGCATGGCTGAAGCCATGCCCTTCCCCAGTTTTGCACAATTGATTTCGTGTGCATCTCGCCACAAGGGCCCGGCACGATCAGGGGTTGAGGCCGATGCATCCCACCCTTCGAAAATCGCGAAGGGTGGGGCAGCCATCATGGGACATGTTCTCAGTTCTCAGTTCTCAGTTCTCAGTCTCAGTTCTCAGTTCTCAGGACTCAGTTCTCAGGACTCAGTTCTCAGGACTCAGTTCTCAGGACTCAGTTCTCAGGACTCAGTTCTCAGGACTCAGTTCTCAGGACTCAGTTCTCACAGCGGCTCCTCCCATCCCGGCCCCGTGATCGAAATATGTCTTGAGTCAACGTCTTAACCGCGTCAATAAATGTTTCCGCCTCCTGCATCTTTCTGCTCAGTTCGTCCGTATACCCCGATAGGATGAACGCCGAAGCATATTACTTCGTGAATCTCATGGAGTCTGAGGCCAGCGCAATTGCTCGCGGTCTTCGCCGGCGCGATCCGGACTTGCTGGACCGTCTCATCGAGCAGTACCAGCACCGGCTACTCCGATACTTGGTCTACCTGTCGGGAAATCGTGAACTGGCGGAAGACCTGTTCCAAGAGACATGGATTCGCGTCCTGGAACGCGGCCACCAGTACGACGGGAAGCATGAATTCAGCACTTGGCTGTACGCAGTGGCCAGAAATCTGACCATTGATTATCTACGGAAGAAGAGCCCGCTCAGCCTGGACGGATTGATGGAGAGCGAAGAACACGCGCCCCTCGAACCGGCCGATCCCCGGCCCATGGCGTGGGAACTCATGCAGCAACACGAGCAGGCCGAACGCGTCAGCGCAGCTCTGCTCCGGATCCCGGCCGAATATCGCGAGACCGTGATGTTGCGCTTTCAAGAAGGCATGGCGCTGGGTGAAATATCCACGGTAACGAGGTCTCCACTGGGCACGGTGAAGTCGCGGCTGTATCGCGGACTCAACCTGCTGATGGGGCTGCTGGAGGGAGCACAGGCATGACGCGGGACGCACATGAAGAGACGAGGAAACTGATCGCGCTGGGGGAAGGTCTCTCGGATACGCAACAGGCGTGGCTGCGGGCTCACCTCGAGGACTGCGAAGCGTGCCGTCATTATGCGGAAGCAGTCAACGGAGTGGTGCGTACTCTGCGCTCCATGCCGCTGGCCGCTGATGCGCGCCTGGTGCGAGCCACACAGATGCGAGTGCGCTTCCACGCCAGCCGGCTCCGCGAAACGCGGGAACGCATGTGGCTGGTGGCGATGGCATGCCTGGGCGTGGGCCTTTCTGCAACCTTAACGATCCCGCTTTTGTGGCGGCTGTTCGCATGGATGGGCGAATGGGCGGGGGTCTCGACCCTGGTTTGGCAAGCGGGTTTCGTGTTTTTCTTTTTCGCTCCGGCACTCGTGGTGGGCGTGTTGTTGGTGGCCCGGGGTACGCACCTGGCCAACGACGGCGAGCACCTTCGTTGATGAGAAAGCGGACAAATTTATGCTGGTAAGAGACGAAATTCAAACTGGACTGGCGGCGGAAATCAGAATCATTCCGTCGTGGGCATGGGTGCTGGCGGGCATCGTATTCATTGCCGCGCAATGGTTCTTCGATGTTGCTGTTGCCCGTCGCGCGGACGCTCCGCCGGCATGGACCCGGCCACTGCTTGGCCTGCTGGTCGGCATTGCCGGAGGGTGTTACCTGTTATTCATCGGCTACATCAACCGGGACGCGAAACGCCGCGGGATGAGCCCGATCCTCTGGACGTTGGTGTCCATTCTTATTCCCAATGGACTGGGAATTCTTCTCTACTTTGTGCTGAGACAACCGCGGCAGTCTGCCTGCCCGCAATGCGGGAATGCGGTACAGCCCGGGTTCAACTTTTGCCCTCGTTGTAACCACAAATTGAGCGCGAGTTGTCCGCAGTGCCAGCGCCTGGTTGGCGTAAATGATGTTTATTGTCCGTACTGCGGGACGGCGCTGCGCGATCGAAAGCCGGCCCCCACGGGTCAAGAAGAGAATGCTCCTCGCTAGACCGTAGCGCCGGCATCTTGCCGGCAGTCGCGAGGGCGTCTCGCCCTCGCTGAAGGTTAGGACATCTCCGACAGCTGCCGCGCTTACATTCGTGGCCCCAACCAGTAGGTTTAGTCAGGATGAGGATGTCGCGGACAGTTTCTTTTGCGGCGCCAGCACGATCAGCGCTATGCCAATAACGGCGAGCACGCAAACGCCAATCAACTCGCCGCGTGCAATGAAATTGCGGAATGCCTGGAACCCCATCAGCGCGGCGTGGGCTAGGCTTGACCAGGCGGTGAAGGCGATGAGGCTGCGATTTGCCGCCGGGTCGCGCGCGGCCAGCAGTAGAAACACGCCGAGCGTGACGTAAACGCTCAGCATCATCGCCAAGGCAGGCTCTTGCCGCGTGAACATGATCAGGGGATAAACGAAGGCGCAGAAGATCAAGCCCACCACGATCAACACAACCTTCAGCGCACGATCTCGACGCATTGCGTGGCCTCCTGGGTAAATCTCGGTCAGGTCGCGGCCGGCCATCCCGAAGATCAGCCCAACCTATCTATCTCCAAAATGGATCGTGATGGGAAGCTTATGCTCCACGGGGTCCCCGTCGCATTTAGCGGGCTCGAATTCCCATTTCTTGACCGCGTCGAGGGCGGCGCGGTCTAAACCGTCGCCACCGGTCTCAGTAATCTGAGCGGCTTCCACCTTGCCTTGAATTCCCACCTTCACTTGGACAACGACCTCGGCCTTGATCGTTTTGACCCCAATTCGTCTTGGGTATTCAGGCTTCTCCTCTTTCGTCACGATCGGCTGGGTGAAGTGTTCACATGCCTTGCGGACTCGCAGATCAGAAGGAATCTCGAACGCCTTTTGTGTTAATTCGGGCGCTTCGCGAAATTCGATGTCGGCCTCGATGATCTTATTTCCCAGTTCTTTCACGACCAAGTGTCGGGGATAGAAGGTTGCTCGAAAAGGAACATAGTCGGTCCACTCGATCTGGCGCCGCTCGTCTGACCAGCGCGCGAGTGTATTGTTGGCCGCGTTTACGCATATCTCGCGGTCCCAACGATTACGCCCTCGGACGGCGTCAAACCGGATGCACTGTACGTCCAGGCCGTTCACCTTTGCCGGGTCGATCTTTTTTACCAAGTCGTTTTGTCCGAGAATCAGGGGGAACGGCGGAAGCGCCCACCGTAACTGCTGGACTCGCGTTGACTCAAACTCTGCGGTTTCGCGCTCGCCAATCTGGTTCCCGTTGCGGACACTGATCTCCTGATAGTCCGGGAGTTCCCATTTCCAACGCCATTGTTCTTTGGAGACCCAGTCACGTACGAAAGTGCCTTTCTGGTCTCCTTGGACTAGGCCCGAGAAACGGAAACTTACGTTTTCATGGAAGGGCGCTCCGTTACTGTTTGCGTCGAACACCGCCGCTTTCTGGGCCTGGACCAAAAGAGCGTTGGCTCTTGCGTGCAGGTCCTCAGACGGCAGCGCGGCGCTGTGCGACAGAGTTGCTAGAGTGACCAGAAGAGCTACGACGAGGCCTTTGAACATAGCGTGACAGTTTTACAAGGGTCGCAGCCGAAATCAAGGAAACATGGGGCTCCGGTGGAGGTTAGACGTCTCAGACCGCGAGGGCGAGACGCCCTCGGGACTGCCGGCGGGACGCCGGCGCTACAAAACTCGCAACGATAGCTTATTGGTGATCTGCAGTCGGCGGGCGGGGACGCCCGCCGCTCCATTGTTTGGTTTCTGGCTAAAGGCTAAGAGCCAAAGGCTAACAGCTTTTCTCCTCACCACACCCTGCACGCATTCTCCGCCACCATTGGCTGCCCTGCTTTGCAGCCCCAGGCTTTCTGGAATTCGGGCATGTTCTGCACTACGCCGTTGATGCGGTATTTGCCCGGGGAGTGTGGATCGATCGTGACCAGCGTGCGCGAGAATTCCGGGCGGCGCTTTTCGCACCAGACTCGGCCGAAGCCCAGGAAGAACCGCTGCTCGGGGGTGTAGCCGTCGATCTTCTCCGCGGCTTTGCCGGATTTGTCTTGCGCGATCATTTGCTCGAGCGCGGCCAGCGCTACGCGGGCGCCGCCGTTGTCGGCCGTGTTCTCGCCTAGCGTCAACCTGCCATTCAGCTTCAGGTCGTCGACCGCGATGAAGTTTCCGTATTCGTTGGCAACGCAGCTGGCGCGGGTTTCGAATTCTTTTCCGTCTTTCTCCGTCCACCAGTCGCGCAGGTTGCCTTGCGGATCGAACTTGCGGCCCTGGTCGTCGAAGCCGTGCGTGAGTTCGTGGCCGATGACGACCCCGATGCTGCCCATGTTCACCGCGTCGTCCATTTTCTTGTCGAAGAATGGGGGCTGCAGAATTCCGGCCGGGAACACGATTTCGTTGCGCGAGCCGCTGTAGTAGGCGTTCACCGTGGGCGGCGTCATGCCCCACTCCTTGCGGTCGAGCGGCTTGCCGATTTTCGCGATCTGGCGCTTCGATTCGAAATCGTTGGCGCGCAGGTAATTTCCGATCAGGTCGCCGGGCTTGATTTCGAGCGTGGTGTAGTCGCGCCAGACATCGGGATAGCCGATCTTGTTGCGGATGGCTTCGAGTTTCACCTTGGCTTGCTTCTTGGTGTCGTCGGTCATCCAGGGGAGGGCTTTGATGTCCTGATCGAGCGACACTTCGAGCGCGTCGACCATCTTTAGCATGCGCGCTTTGCCGTCGGCGCCGAAGGTTTCGTCGACGTACTTCTGGCCGAGGGCTTCGCCGAGTGCGCCATCGGTGGCGTCGACACAGCGTTTCCAGCGCGCCTGGATTTCCGATTGCCCGGTAAGTTGCTGCTGCATTTTGAAGTTGGCGTCGACGAACGGCTTCGAGAGCCAGGGAGCAGTGGAATCGAGCAGGTGCCAGCTGATGTAGGTCTTCAAGGCGTCGAGCGGCTCGGCTTCGATAACGGAGTTGACCTGCTTGAAGAACTCGGGATTGGCGACGTTGAGTTCGGTGAACTGTGGGGCGTTCACGGCGGTGAAGTAGCGATTCAGGGCGAAGTTGGGCGCGGCGGCAACGATTTCGTCGCGCTTCGTTTTGTGGTCGCGATTCTTCGGATCGCGGCGCAGGGTGCGGTCCATCTCCGCTTTGGCAAGCGAGGTCTCGATGCGGAGCACGGTTTGTGCGGCCTCGGCTGCCTCGGCCGGCGACTTGCCAGCGAGCGTGAACATTTGCGTCACGTACTCGAGGAAGTGTTGGCGGATTTCTTTGTGTTTGTCGTCGTCCTTGAGGTAGTAGTCGCGGTCGGGGAGCGTGATGCCGCCTTGATCGAGGTAGGCGATGACGAGATCGGCGTTATGCAGGTCGGAGGTGGAGTAGAAAGCAAACAGCGCGTTGGCGCCGATCATGTGGTTGTGGGCGACGACGTCGATGAGGTCGGCCTTATTCTTGATGGCGGCGATGCGATCAAGTTCGGGCTTGAGCGGGTCGAGACCCTTGGCGTCGGCGGTCTTTTCGTCCATACAGGCGCCGTAGTAGTCACCGATCTTCTGGTCGATGGCGCTCCGGTTCGTGCCGGCGGAGGAGGCTTTGTCGAGGATGCCGCGCAGCGTGACGAGATTGCGTTCGTAGAGTTCGGTGAAGCTGACCCACTCGGTCTGATCCGCGGGGATCACGGTGTTCTTCAGCCAGTTGCCGCAGGCGTATTGGTAAAAGTCGACGCAGGGGTCGGCGGACTTGTCGATGGCCTCGATGCCAAAGCCTTCGGGCATCTTGGCAGGGGCTTGGGCAAATGCGGCGACGACGGAGAGAAGGATCAGGGCGCAGGAGAGTTTGAGTGTTTGCACAGTGGCCTCACGATGGACAGAGGATTGTAGGTGCAGATTTGTTAGACGGACAAGTTGGGGGAAGGAAAGCTTTTAACCGCAAAGGGCGCTAAGAAAAGCCGCCAAGGACGCAAAGAATTCTCGAGGGCCCTTCTTTGCGAACTTTGCGAAACCTTTGCGATCTTTGCGGTTTAAGATTTTCCCCTGTCACTTACACTCGAATGTGCCCACGGTCACCAACAACTTCGCATTTGCTTTTTACCCTCAGATTGCATGAGATCATTCGATCTAACCCCACAAATCATCTCCGCCGCCATCAAAGTACATCGCAAGATAGGGCCAGGCCTACTCGAGTCCGCGTATGAAGCCTGCCTTGCCCACGAACTCCAACTGGCTGGGATGCGCATCGAGCGGCAGAAGCCCGTCCCTCTGTTCTATGACACCGTCAAATTGGATTGCGGATTCAGGGCAGATTTGGTCGTAGAGGGTAGGGTCGTGGTCGAACTGAAATGCAAAGACGCATTGCACCCGGTGGACGAGGCTCAACTTCTGTCGCATCTGCGGCTCCTAGACATCCCGATTGGTCTTCTCATCAACTTTCACGTCGTCCTTCTTAAAAACGGCATACGGCGAATGGTGAACAACTACCGCGGAGATGGACTCGACGAAAAGCTCTTAACCGCAAAGTTCGTAAAGTAGTCGCAAAGTTCGCAAAGAAGATCTTCACAAGTCGTCACAAGTCCTGTTGCCTCCCTCGCGCCTGTTCTTTGCAATCCTTTGCGGTTAAGGGCTTTGAAGGATGCTCACCGAAAATGACCTCCCATCGCAGCGTATAATCTGGCAATCTACTACTTTGAGAGGTTGCGCAGTTCATGACCCCCACGAATGGCACGCCCGGAAACGGTTCCAACGGTAACGGCAACAATGGCTCCCAGGTTGTGAAACCTCGCGCTGAATGGTTGACCCGCCGCAAAGCTGAAAAGCAGGATGGCAATTTCTCGCAGATGCACTATGCGCGCAAGGGCCTGGTCACCGAGGAGATGGTGTACATCGCGGAGCGCGAGAAGCTGACGCCGGAACTGGTGCGCGATGAAGTTGCCCGGGGCCGCATGATCATCCCCGCGAACATCAACCATCCCGAACTGGAGCCGATGTGCATCGGCGTCGCGTCGCTGTGCAAGATCAACGCGAACATCGGGAACTCGGCGGTCACGTCGAATGTCGAGGAAGAACTAAAGAAGCTGCACACGTCGGTGCACTACGGCGCCGACACGGTGATGGATCTTTCGACCGGCGGCGATATCCATGAGATCCGCGAGGCGATTCTGCGGCACTCGCCGGTGCCGATCGGGACCGTGCCGATTTATGAAGCCATCTCGCGAGTAAAGCGCGTGGAAGATTTGAATGCCAGCGTGATGCTGGAAGTGATCGAGGAGCAGGCAGCGCAGGGCGTGGATTACATGACGATCCATGCGGGCGTGCTGATCCAGTATCTGCCGATGGTTTCGAAGCGCATTACTGGGATCGTCAGCCGAGGGGGCGCGATTCTCGCGCAGTGGATGGCGTATCACCACAAGCAGAACTTCCTGTATGAGTGCTTTGAAGACATCTGCAAGATCTTCAAGAAGTACGACGTGAGCTTCTCTTTGGGCGACGGGCTGCGCCCGGGATGCATTGCCGACGCCAGCGATGAGGCGCAGTTCGCCGAGTTGAAGACTTTGGGCGAACTGACCAAGATCGCTTGGAAGGACGATGTGCAGGTCATGATCGAAGGGCCGGGGCACGTGCCGCTCGACAAGATCAAGGAGCAGGTCGATAAGGAAAACGAACTCTGCTACGAGGCGCCGTTCTACACGCTCGGGCCGCTGGTGACTGACATTGCGCCCGGGTACGACCACATCACGTCGGCGATTGGGGCGGCGATGATCGGGTGGTATGGGGCGGCGATGCTGTGCTACGTGACTCCGAAGGAGCATCTTGGCCTGCCCAACGAGAAAGACGTGAAAGACGGCATCATTGCCTACAAGATTGCGGCGCACGCAGCCGACTTGGCGCGCCACCGTCCGGGGGCGCGGGACCGCGATGATGCGCTCAGCTATGCGCGCTACAAGTTCGATTGGGAAAAGCAGTTTGCGCTGTCTTTGGATCCCGAGACCGCGCGATCGATGCATGACGAGACCTTGCCCGATGACTACTACAAAGAGGCGGCGTTCTGCTCGATGTGTGGCCCGAAATTCTGCTCGATGAATTACTCGTCGAAGGTGGATGAATACAACAAGCAGGTGCATGGGCTGGAGAAGAAGGATTATTCGGAGTTGGTGGAGAAGTTGGTTACGTTGAAGTCATAGAAGTTCAACCAGGGTTCGATGAGCGACGGGCATCTTTGCCCGTCGTTTTTATTGGCTCGTGACACGGCTGAAGAAGCTGCGGAAAATGTCCCGAAGCCAAGGGAGTGGACCTCAGGCGCTAAAGCGCGCACACACTTTCAGGGATCTAGCGGCACGAGTGAACTCGTGCCCTTCCCGTTCTTGCCCTAGCGGAGTTTCCCATTGAACTACCCTTCCTTGTTTGATTTCTCTGTGCCTCTGTGACTCTGTGGTAAAGCCGGAGTCTTTCACTTCTACTTGAACTCGGCCATCCCGTCCCACACTAACTGCACGGCGATCGCCAGAATGAGAAATCCGAAGATGCGGTTGATGGCGCCTACGGCTGTCGGGCCGAGGCGGTCGACGAGCGGGCCGCCCAGGCGCAGGAAAAGGTAGACGGTCACGGCGAGGGCGGCGATGCCGATCACCATGCCAAGGTAGCCGGTCATGCTTTCGTAGGCGCTCCCGCCCACGATATGAGCGGCGAGACCCATAACTACCCCGATCGAACCCGGGCCGGAGAGCATGGGCATGGCCATCGGGGTGAGAGAGATATCTTCCTTCGTGTTCGCTTCCCTGCTTTCCTCTGGTGTGATGCGATTGCCACCTGTGACCATGCCCCATGCGGTGTTGGCGACGATCAGTCCACCGGCGATTTGCAGAACGGGAAGCGAGATCCCGAAGAAGTTCAGGACAAAGCGTCCGAAGAACATGAACGTGACGAGGATGGCGAAAACATACAAACCGGTCTTCATCGCGGCGCGATAGCGGTCTTGCGGAGTGAACCCGGAGGTGATCGAGAAGAAGAGCGGAATGCCTCCGAAGGGATTCACGATGGGAAACAATGCGAGGTAGGTCGCGGTGGCTCCGGCTGGGATCGTGAGTAGCAGGTGCTGGACGGCGTTGGGAGGTCTCATTGGGCTGGGGGAATCTTTCGTGGCGCGAGTTTCAAAAGCAAACCTCGGCGGCTAAAGCCGCTCCGCTTCAGTTGGTCATTTGGCACGGCTGAAGCCGTGCCCTTCCCGTTCTTGCCTGCTTTGAACATGTGTTTGCTGGGGTGCCTCAACAGGAGAGTGCGGCCATGATACGGGCATTGTGCTTGGAGCGTCAAACCCCCGGCAATCCCCAAGCTCCTGAAGAAATGGCACTTACGACAGGCTGACGCGATACCAGAAAAGCTTGCATCGACATTAGTTGATGCGTCATCTATTTATTCCGTGACGCAGAAGACGACATCCCGCAAAGCCAAAGGGTTGCGCGAGGAGATCCGGCAGTCGAAGCCGTTCGACTCGGCGGCGCAGGAGGCGATCCTGGCGCTGTACCGCACTAGTGACATGCTGCGGCGGCGTTTCTCACAGTTGATCGAGCCGCACGGGATTTCGCTGCAGCAGTACAACGTGCTGCGCATTCTTCGCGGAGCGGGCAAGACGGGCACGCCGACGCTCGATATCGCGGACCGCATGATCGAGATGACTCCAGGCGTTACACGCCTGCTCGACAAACTTGAGGCGAAGCGACTGGTGCGGCGCGAGCGTTGTCCGGAAGACCGACGTCAGGTTCTCTGCTGGATCACCGAATCGGGATTGCGGTTGCTGGCGGAACTCGACAAACCGTTGGCCGCGGCGGGCGTCAAGTCGATGGAACCATTGCCAGGCGCCGAACAGCAGACTCTGATTCGAACCCTGGAAAAGATTCGAGAACGGCTGGGCTAATTTTTTTTGGAGGAATACATGACTAGTCAATTACTGGAAGTCGAAGTACTGGAACAAAAGCAAACCGCCCATCGCGTGGCGGATACCAACTTCAGGAGGGATTCGATGCTTCGCAAACTGCTGGCAACTTCAAACGACGGGACGCTGACCGTGCTGCGTCTGGTAATGGGCGTGACCTTCTTCATGCACGGCGCGCAGAAAATGCTGGGCTGGTTCGGCGGCTACGGCTTCTCGGGAACCATGGGGTTTTTCACAAACATGATGCACATCCCGGCGCCGTTCGCGGTGCTCGCCATCCTGGCGGAGTTTCTGGGAGGGATCGGGCTCATCGTGGGGGCGCTGACGCGCATTGCGGCGTTCGGCATCGCGACCAACATGGTGGTGGCAGTGCTCATGGTGCATGCGCAGGTGGGATTTTTCATGAACTGGACGGGACAGCAAAAGGGGGAAGGGTTCGAGTATCACCTGCTGGCGCTTGCGATCGCGGTAGTGCTCATGGTGCGTGGCGGCGGAGCTTTCTCGTTGGATCGCGCGCTCAGTTCACGGGCGCAGTGAAGAATTAGTTTACGTCGGAGTACCGCTTCACTCCTGATTCCGGAGGCGGAGGCAGTTTAGCTTCGCGCGCGGGTGGCTTGACTTCACTGACGGGTGGCTTGACTTGACGCGGCAGCGCGGGAGGCTTGCGGTTGTAGAAAACGACGGTGTCCTTCGCAATGAGGCCGTCATCGGAAGGAGAGGGGCGATGAGCACCGGACCGAGTCGAGTCGGTCTTGGGGGCAGACGAATTGTTCGCGGCGGTTGTGGGGCGGCCTGCTGATTCCGGGGTGGATACTTGCGATAAGGGCAGGAAGACTGCCGGGTTGGGAACCGTAGTTCCTTTCTTCGGCACGGATGGGCGCACGGCGACGACCGTCGCCACCAGTCCAACCAACACGAGCAGTGCGAAAGTGACGGAAGCCGTGCGCCACAACTTCGGTCCTGTCTGGAACGCGACTTTGTAGGACTTCAACGGGCCGCGCCGCCTGGTCTTGGACGGAGCGGGCTTGTACAAAACGATCCTGGGCTCGACTCGTTCCGGTACCGTGGGAATCTGCGAGACGGCTTGCTGGACAACGGCAATCCTCTTGACTCGTTCGAGTGAGTCTTTGGGCGACGCTTTAGGTTTCGGTTTCGATGGGACCGGAGATTTGACTTCCACCGGCGCCGGCGCTGCACTCTGCTTCACTTCGACCGGCAGAGGAGCGGCCTCCGCCAATTTGATTTTCGCTGGAACCACGATTGCCGGCTCCGCAATCACGATGGGGGCAGGCGTTGAAATCTCTTCCACTTTTGAAGCGTCCCGATCAGTGTTCGCAACACTCGCCTGCGCTTCTATTTCGCATAATAGCGGCTCGTCTTCCGGCGTCAGAACAAGTTCCGTCACCACCATAGCCGGGACGTGAACTTCGACCAACGGAGCCTTCTTCTCCACCACGGGAGGTTTTACTTCGACGGCGGCAACTTCGAGCATCGGCGTAAGTGTCGCAACCGCGGCTGCAAGTTCGGGTGCGCGGAGTTCGACAACCTGCGGCGTGAGCGGAATGACGCGCATGGGGCGCGATCTTTCGTCGAGCGCTCCCGGCGCGACGAAGACCCAGAGGTCTTCGCTTTCCTGCACGACGGCGGCTTTCGTCAGAACGTCTTCAGGTGCGCACTCTTCCAGACAGACTTCGAGATCGGCAGGGGCGCTTGGAATTTGATCAGGCGCGACGGTCTCGACGCGGAAACCGCGCGACCGCAACTGCATGGAAAGTTCCAGGGAGTCGTCGGCAGACTTCGTGATGATGCGAGCCAAGGGCATTGCGGGCCTTCGGTGTGGCGCCACCCATCAAGAAGCTAAAAATAGAAGGGCAGACGTTTTAGTTAAGAAGCGGGGAGACCAAGGTCCGGAGAGTGTGATGCCATCCTCGCCGGCCAGCACCGTGGAGGAAGTTTAACCCAAGTTGACCCGGGGTTCCAAGGCAAACGCGCGTGTGCAAAAAATTGCAGCCCTCAGTGGTAACTCTCCAGAACGCGAGTGGCTTTCTGGAGAGCCTGGGCCAGCAGGGCAATCTGTTTCTTGGTGCGCTCCAGGTCGCCCGCCTCAATGCCTTCATTGACGCCCGGAATCACTACGGCAGCGTAGCCCGTGTACTGCCCTGGGGCATAGATGGCGTGCTTGTACCAGGGACGGTTGGGCAGTCCCTCGGGCAGGAGCAGAGCGCGTTCGGCGTCGCGCAGGGCGTGATTCAGTTTGGTGGGGTCCTCGGGAGGCTTGCGTTCCTTGGCGAGAACTTTTGCGCCTGCCTCTTCGAAGTGCTTAGCAGCATCGGCGGCCGGGCCGAAGTCCGGCGACTGCGTGCCGAACTTGGCTTCGGCTTTCTTCTTGGCGGCGTCGAGATAGGCGAGGATTTCTTTTCCGTACTCCTCGTAATCGAAGGGCAGCACGTCGGCGTTGGCCATGCGCAGAGCTTCGAGGCCATAGACGCGCGCCATCTCCTGCTCATAGAGAAAATTCGGATCGCCGAATTTCTTGAACCAGTTGAAATTGTCGAAGACGGAGTGGTAGACGCCGTAAGATCCGGTCGAGCCGACGTCGGTAGAAGGCACGCCGAGGTGCTGCAGGAAGACGGTGTAGTCAGAGCCGCTGCCCAGATCTCCGACGGAGACATCGGTGTGCGCCTGCGCGGCCGGCGGTCGGAAGGTGCTGCCGGAAGTTTCCTGCGGATTGAAGACGTCGTTTCCGGATTGCGAGGCCTTGCGCCAGACCTCATAGACGGTGCCGCCTTGCGGGCTGGGCACGGACTTGGTGACGTCGCGCAGAAACTGCTTGAGGCTCGGGACCGAGGACGCACCGAACTTCGGTCCTGATACAGCCACGTCGACATTGAAGTACGCGGCGGCTTGCGCGAGCTCGTCGGCGTGCTGTTCGCCCCACTCCGTGGACCCGATCAGACCTTCCTCTTCCGCGTCCCAACTGGCGAAGACCAGCGTGCGCTTCGGCTTCCATCCGGACTTCAGGAGCTCGCCGATGCCGTGGACCGTCTCAAGCATCGCGGTGGTGCCGCTATTGGGATCGACTGCCCCGTAGACCCAGGCATCGCGATGATTGCCTGAGACGACCCACTCATCAGGCAATTCGATGCCACGAACTTTTCCGATCACATCCCAGATGGTGCGGAACTGGAAATCCTGCTTCACATGAAGCTTCACTTTCACCGGGCCCGGACCGACGTGGTAGGTGAAAGGCAGCGCGCCTTGCCAGTCACGCGGCGACTCGGGGCCTGCGAGATGCTCGAGCAACGGCCATGCGTCGCCGTAGGAGATGGGAGTCGAAGGAATCTTCGGAAGCTGCGCCGATTGGTCTACGGGGATGCGTTTGGAGTCTGGCAGGTTCGGGACCGAGGCCACACCCGGCGTCGTGGGATCGCCCGGGAACTGGAACATGTAGCCGACTGAGCCGCGTTGGGCGCCAGTGTCAGGACGCCATGGACCTTGCGGATATTTGTCGCCGCGCTTCCATCCGTCGTCGGCGGGATCGGAAAAGATGATGACTCCAGCGGCGCCGTGTTCCTGCGCGACGAAGACTTTTACGCCGCGAAAATTCTGGCCATAGCGGACGAGAACGATCTTACCGCGCACGTCAATCTTCATTTGCGCGAGCTTCTGAAAGTCTTCGGGCGAACCGTAGTTGGCGTAGACAATCTCAGCTTCCGCATCGCCGGAGGGCGACATGCCGTTGTAGGGCGGAACGACCCGAGCATCATCCTGAAAGGGATCGCCGTCAACGTGCTCACGAGTCGGGCCATGCATAGTGAGGCCCGCGGGCGCGATGGCATCGACGCTAAGTTCGGTGGGGTAGTTGAACCAGACGCGGTATTCGACGATCTCGGTGTCGAGTCCAGCCTCGCGGAACTTTGAGGCGACGTAGTCGGCCGTGGCTTTGTCTTCAGGCGATCCGGCTATGTGCGGGGCCTGGGTCAGGATGCGGAGATGTTCTTCCTCCAGCTTCGGGTCAGGCACGGCGAGGAACTGCGTTTCGGCCTTGAGTTCCTGCGAGGCGTCGCGGAAACCGAACAGAGTGCCGTCAGACTTGCTGCCGTCAGGCGTCGCCGCGCCGCTGAGATGAAACATTAAGAGTGCACACGCCAGGCCGCTGGCCGGGAAGAGTTTCATGATGCTCCTGGAAGACGATGGGAGTGGTAAGGGCGATGCGCGTGAAGATCGGGGCGGGGCATGGTCAAATTTTTCGCAGCGCCTCGAGTGTTTCTGTAAATGGTGGCAGCTGTTCAAGTCCGTAGACCTTGCTGAAGGCGATTCGTCCCGCGCGATCGATGACGAAGATGGCGCGCTCGCTTGTTCCGGCGAGCGGTGCCCTGTCGCGGAAGACGCCGTAGCTACGGCTCACTTCGCCGTGCGGCCAGAAATCGCTGCACAGCGGGTAGTCGAGTGGGCCGATCTCGCGTTCCCAGACGGTGGTGTTCATGATGGAGTCAACGCTGATACCGACGACCTCACTGGCGGGAAAGTAGCGTTCGCGCTGGGATTGATACTCGGACAACTGTTGGGCGCTGATGGACTCCCAGTTCACCGGATAGAAGGCGAGGACGACGCGACTTTTTTCCAATTGCTCGCGCAGGTGGAAGTGCTTCTTCACGCCCGCGACTAGTACCGGCAGATCGAAGTCGGGCGCAACTTCGCCGGGAGTGAGCACGCTTCGAGTTGTATCGGGAGTGACCCCTCTCACGACGGCCCCTTGCAGACGAACTATGGATTGTACCGCGAACGTTTTGGGAATGCGGGAGGGTGACGCCTGGCCTTAGCGTCAGACATCACGGTACTTAGTGCCGCTTCCGTTGGGGCCGGGCGAGACGCCCGCCCGACTGCCGGCGGGACGCCGGCGCTACGCAAGGCCGCGCCGTCTTCTTCTACTCGCGTACTTGGCCGGTGCCGAAGACTTCGTACTTTGAGGAGGTCAACTCGGCCAGCGCGAAGGGGCCGCGGCAGTGCAGTTTCTGCGTGCTGATGCCCATCTCGGCGCCGAAGCCGAATTCACCGCCGTCGGAAAAGCGCGTCGAGGCGTTCCAGTACACAGTGGCGGAGTCGACCTCGCGCAGAAAGCGGCGGGCATGGGCTTCGTTTTCGGTAACGATCGCGTCGGAGTTCTTCGTCGAATAGCGGTTGATGTGACGGATCGCTTCGTCGACGCCCGACACGACGCAGATCGCGATGCAGAGGCGAAGATACTCCTCGCTCCAGTCTTCTTCTTTCGCGGAAGCGATGGCGAGCGAGGGAGCAAGCTTCCGGGCGGTCTCGTCGCCGCGAAGCTCCACACCGAGATCGAGGAGTTTCCTGGCGATTCGCGGGATGTAGTCGGCGGCAATCTTTTCGTGAACCAGCAATTTTTCGGCGGCGTTACAGACGGAAGGCCGCTGGGTCTTGGCATTGAGGACGATGCGGTCGGCCATATCGAAGTTGGCGGACTCGTCGACAAAGATGTGGCAGTTCCCTGCCCCAGTCTCAATCACGGGGACGATGGAGTTCTCGACAACGAAGTTGATCAAGCCTGCGCCGCCACGGGGAATGATGACGTCGACCAAGCCGCGAGCCTGAATTAACTTCTGCACCGAATCACGCGTGGTGGAATCGAGCAATTGAATGGCGCCAGACGGCAGGCCAGGAACCGCGCTCAGGATTTCGACCAGGCGCTCGTTGCTACGGATGGCCTCCTTCCCTCCGCGCAGAACGATGGCGTTGCCGGTCTTCAGCGCGAGCGCCACTGTGTCGACCGTAACATTCGGCCGCGACTCGTAGATGATGCCGATCACGCCTAGCGGAACGCGCACTTTGCGGATGAGCAATCCATTCGGCCGCTTCCACTCGGTAACGATTTCGCCGATGGGATCGGGCAGCGCAGCAATCGCGCGCGAGCCGGCAGCCATGGCGGCGACTCGGTCCGGAGTTAGCAGCAGACGGTCGCGCAGGGCGCCCATGGCACCGCCCGAGTCGAGATCTTTCTGATTGGCTTCGAGGATATGCGGCGCTTGCGCCTCAAGCGCATTGGCCATCGCTTCCAGAAGACGATTTTTCTCAGCGGTGAATAACTGCGCCACGCGGGGCGCAGCGGCGCGGGCGAGTTCGAGTTTCTCACGAGTGCTGATGCTGGGATTAACGCTGGTCGCCATTTCAACCACGAGCTTTCCGAGCGGGGAAATATGTGCCGATCTTTTTTGCGAGCGCCCAATCGATGGCGTGGGGATGGCGTCCATTGACGATGGCCACGTGCACGCCGGATTCGCTGGCGCTGCGTGCGGCGCGGAGTTTGGATCGCATGCCTCCTGTACCGAGCTTGCCCTTGCCGTCGCACAGGTCTTCCATCGCGGAGGTGAGCTTGCGAACCGTGCGCACGAGCTTGGTCGCTTTGCGGCCATTGGGGACGTAGAAGCCATCGACGTCGGTGAGCAGCAGGAGCCAGTCGGCTTTGACGGCGGTGGCGAGCAGGGCGCTGAGTTCATCGTTGTCGCCGAAAGCTCCGACCAGTTCGCGGACCGAGACGCTATCGTTTTCGTTGACGATGGGAACGACGCCGAGCTTCACGAGTTCGTGCAGAGCATTCTGCAGATTCTTATAGCGGATGGGAGAGGTGAAGTCGTCGCTGGAGAGCAAGAGCTGGGCTACAACTTTCTTCCCGAAAAAAAGTTGTTCGTAAGTGTGCATCAGGAGGCTCTGGCCGACGGCGGCGCAGGCCTGCATGCGCGGGACGCTGGTGGGACGATCGTTCAGTCGCAGGTTCGACATGCCGGAAGCGATCGCGCCCGAGCTGACGATCAGGTATTCGTGGCGGTTGAGGTCGAGTTGATCGACGAGTGCGCGCATGCGCTCCTTGTCGATGCGGCCGCCGGGGGCGATTAAGCTCGTTCCGACTTTAATGACCAGACGCATATTTAGGCTGCGGCTAAAGCCGCGTCATTTCCCCGCTTCTATTGGCGCGCCTGAAGGCGCGCCCTGATACGAGGCTTTTCAATGCACGAGGATGCCTGTTCGTCTGAAACACATTCTCTCCCCAGACAGTTTAGCAAGGAGTGGCGACTCATCCGCGCAAAACGGCTCGTGTAATTTCGATAAACTGAATGCATGCCTAGCACTGACTCCACGCAGCGTTTTTCTGATCGCGTTGAAAATTACATTCGCTACCGGCCGAGTTATCCGCCGCAGGTGCTCGAAACTTTGCGCGACGACTGCGGGTTGACCCCCGAATCCACAGTCGCGGATATTGCTAGCGGGACCGGTATTTTCTCGCGCTTGCTGCTGGAGAACGGAAATCGCGTGTATGGCGTCGAGCCGAATCGCGAGATGCGCGAGGCAGCCGAGCGATTGCTGGCTGGATATCCGCGCTTCACCAATGTGGCCGGTACCGCGGAAGCGACTGGTCTTTCCGACCAGAACGCTGATTTCGCCACCGCGGCGCAGGCGGCGCACTGGTTTGATCTCCCCAAGGCCCGGAAGGAATTCGCGCGCATCCTCAAGCCGGGCGGATGGGCGGTGCTGGTGTGGAACGAACGCTGCACCGACAGGACGCCTTTTCTGCGCGAATATGAAGAGTTGCTGCTGCAGTACGGCACCGACTACGAGAAGGTGCGGCACGAGCACACGACCGACAACATTGGCAGCTTCTTCGCCCCCAATCCCTATGAGCAGCGCGTTTTTGATCTGCGGCAGGATTTCGACTATGAGCAGTTGGAGGGCCGACTGCTATCTTCGTCGTATGCGCCAGGAGCGGGAGATCCGCGACATGCACCGATGCTGCGGGACCTGCATGGACTGTTCGATGCGCACCAAAGCGACGGGCGTATCGGGATGGAGTACATGACGCGCATGTACTATGGGCGGCTGACGTAGGGTGCCTCGCACGCATTGGTCAGAGCGGGAGGAAGCTACTTTTCGGAGGCGTTACCCGAGTCCTTGCCGTCTGCAAGAAACAGCAGGTTCTGTGCTGCGCTCAGAATGACAATTCTGAAAGAACGCTTCTTGCGCGAACGCTGCTTGCACGATTACCGCTGGAACGACCGCTCCGTCAAGAAATTGACGGCGAAATCAATCGGCTTTCAGGAGCGTCGAATCTTGGAAAACAGAATGTGATGAGCCACTTCCATGAAATCCGATAGAGCTACGCTTCCACTTCCGAGAAATCGTTTCACATGACGCCCGACGAGTTTCGCCGGCACGGTCATGCGGTCGTCGACTGGATCGCCGACTACTACTCGAAGATCGAGTCGTTCCCTGTGCTGTCGAAGCTAAACCCGGCGAGATTCGCGCATCACTGCCTGCATCTGCACCCATGGAGGGCGAGGAGTTTCCGGCGATGCTGGCCGACATCGACAAACTGATTATGCCGGGCATCACGCACTGGCAGTCGCCGAACTTCTATGCCTACTTTCCCTGCAATGCTTCGGGGCCGGCGATCCTGGGCGATTTGCTGTCGTCGGGACTGGGCGTGCAAGGCATGCTGTGGGCGACCAGTCCGGCGTGCACTGAGCTTGAGACGCATGTGCTCGACTGGCTAGTGCCGCTGCTGGGACTTCCTGAGAAATTTCTTTCGACAAGCACTGGCGGCGGCGTGATTCAAGACACGGCTTCGAGTGCTTCGTTGTGCGCGCTGCTCGCCGGTCGAGAGCGCGCCACCGGATACGCCAGCAACTCAACCGGGTGCGACGGGAAACTGGTCGCTTACTGCTCGACGCAGACGCATTCGTCCGTGGAAAAGGCGGTGAAGATCGCGGGGCTCGGCGCTGCGAACTTGCGGGCTATCGCTGTGGATGAGAAGTTCGCGCTGCGTCCCGAGAAACTGGCGCGGCAGATTGCTGCCGACAAGTCTGCCGGCCTGGTTCCCTGCTTTGTGTGTGCGACCGTGGGTACAACTTCTTCGAATGCGATCGATCCGGTGCCGGCCATTGCTAAGATCTGCCGTGAACACGGAATCTGGCTGCATGTGGACGCCGCCATGTCGGGAACTGCGGCGCTCTGTCCGGAGTTTCGCCATATTCATGATGGGGTCGAGCACGCCGACAGTTACTGCTTCAATCCGCACAAGTGGATGTTCACGAATTTTGATTGCGATGTGTTTTACGTGGCCGACCGGAAGGCGCTGATTCAGACACTCAGCGTTCTGCCCGAGTACTTGCGGAACCAGGCGACTGAGTCCGGCGCCGTGATCGACTACCGCGACTGGCAGGTTCCGCTGGGGCGCCGCTTCCGCGCGCTGAAGCTCTGGTTCGTACTGCGGCACTATGGGGTCGAGGGTCTGCAGCACCATATCCGCGAGCACGTGGCGTTGGCGCAGGAGTTCGCGGAATGGGTTTGCGGCGATGAGCGCTTCGAGATGGCGGCGCCGGCCCCGCTGAACCTGGTGTGCTTCCGGCTGAAGTCGGGAGACGCGGCGAATCAGGCGCTGTTGGAGCGGCTGAATCGTTCGGGTGAGCTTTACCTCACGCACACGAAGTTGAACCACCGGTTTACGCTGCGGATGTGTGTCGGGCAAACGAATACGCGGCGGGAGCACGTGGAACGGGCTTGGAAACTGATTCGGGATGAGGCTCGTGTTGCGTAGTCTGTTTCGAGAAAGTCTCTGGATCGATCAGGTCCTGGAATCCCACGTTAGCGCAAAGTACGCGCGAACGTGGGGCACCTCGGTTAATCAAAAGCCGCGGGCGAGGACGCCCGCGCTACATTGAAGCCCCACGCTTCTGCGCGCGCGAAAGGTGGGGTGCCTGCTACTTCTTCAGTTCAACCAGAATCAGCTCCATATCTTTGTCGCCGGTATTTTCCGGCAAGTGGGTTCCGGCTGCCGTGTACATCGACTCGCCCGCCTTGACGCTCATGTCTTGCGTTTTGCCGTCGGGCAGGGTGAAGTGTGCCTTGGAGTCGGTCAGGAACACCGCAACCGATTTGGGGTGGCTGTGCATGATGGACTTCTCGTGCGGGCCGTAGTGTACTCGGAGAATTCTCACGTCGTCGTTCTCGCTGACAACGGTGTAGTGCTTGGGATCGGTCTTTACTGCGTCTTGCGCTGAGACGATGGGGGCCATACAAGCAAACATCAAGACGCTACAAAGCGCAACCGGCACTCGCATTTTTGCTCCTTTGATTTTCGTGAATTTGTGTGGGGGAAGGCGACTCACCCTACTCCTGTGAGGAATGAGTGTCAATGAAATGATGGGGTTGAATGGCCACGAATTTTAACGAAGTGCACGGTCGCGCGGACTACACTGGGCCTGGGGGTATGCGATCGGCCAAATTTTTTCATGAGCGCGCGAAACTTCCCGGGCGAAGCGGGGTTCCCGACTGGGTTCGACCCGCTGAGCGTGGTCCCATCCCCGCACCACTCACGATCTAGCCGGGAGACTCATCCATAAAGGAGCATCTCCATGCCCCGTCTGACCCTAGCCGCGCTCCTCGCGGTATTGTTTCTTCCAGGTTGCAACAACACATTGAATCCATTCTGCGGAAGCGCCCGCCCGGTGCCCATGATCGGGTCGCTCACGCCCAGCACAGTGGATTTCACGCAAGTTGAGCAAGGAGTGGTTTTGACCGTGAAGGGCGCCAAATTCGTGGCAGCCTCGCAAGTTGAGATCAACGGGAAGCCATTGGCAACAAGTGTGCTTAGCGATTCTCAATTAAAAGTGACGTTGACGACCGGCGTGATTTCGGGCTCGGGAAAGGTGAACGTTGTGGTCAACACACCCAGCGGCGGCTCGGGCGACGTTGGATGTTCCAGCGGAGGCAATAGCAGCACTCTCATGCTGACCGTGAACTGAGCGTTGGCTGAATCCGCAAGGAGCGTTGGAGAGCGATGGCATCGACTTTCTTTGGCACGCCATGCGGATTTTTCGTGCCCGCGTTCGGAGAAAAGCTTTTAACCGCAAAGGTCGCTAAGTCTGCGCGAAGGTCGCAAAGAAAGACGGCGGATGGCAGAGATTGTTCGAAGCTGTGTGCTGAAGACTGACGACTAGCGGCTGCTTAGTCCGCCGGCATGGTTGCGGCCTGGATCAGCGCGCGGGCGGCCTTGGCTTTGCTTGCGGCGTCGTTTTGCTGGATCCACTTTTTCAGGGCCGGAATCGCAGCGCGAGTGGCGGTTTCTCCTGCCTGGATAAGAGCCGTCGTGTGCACGAAGGCATCGTACTCGAAGCCGTTCACGTCGGGCTCCACGATCAGATCAGCGGCTTCTTTCCAGTGGCTGGCACACATGTCCTGTGCGATGGCGAAGCACTGTCCGATCACGTCGAACAGATGGCGCGGGGTGGTGCCGTTGGACCAGCGTCCCTTCAAATGCACGGCGAGCACGCGCTTGGCGCCCATTTCCACTAGCGGACGCGTGGGCACGGCGTGGGCCAACATTCCGTCCACCAGCCAGCGGCCGCGAATATTCACGGGCAGAAACATTCCGGGATAGGCGCAACTGGCGCGCACCGGTTCGACCAGCGGGCCGGAATGAAACACCACGCCTTCGCCGGTGCTGAGGTCGGTCGCGGTCACAGCGAGAGGAATATGCAATTCCTCGAACGATTTCACTTTCAAGATGCTCTGCAGGAACCCGATCATGCGCTGGTTGGTGGCGAAGCCGTGGCGCGAAAGCGTCCAGCGCGCAAAGGTCTTGAAGCGCACGCGGCGCGCAATGACTTCCAGTTCGGCCGTCGAAACTCCGCTGCAATAGGCGGCGCCGATGAGCGCGCCCACGCTGGTACCCGCGATGAAACTGATGGGAATATTTTCTTCTTCGAGAACTTTGAGCACACCGACGTGGGCGATTCCGCGCGCGAATCCGCCGCCGAGTGCGATTCCAATGCCTGGCGTGGCGGGCGTGGTTTCGGGACCGGCCGATAAACGCGAGAGTTCGCGCCCGAAGGCCTGTACCGACCGAATGATCCGTTTGACCGACTTCAAGCGAGCCCCACATCCCGGTTTCCCGGGCAGCACAGCATCCTCACTTACTTACTAAGATGCCATTTCCGGGAGGAGTGGAGCAGACCACTTTAGTGTTACCTTTCGTAACTTTTTTGTCTCGAAACCCGCGCTGGACGGGCCGAGGGGCGGAAGGCCAGCCTTTGCGTGGGGTTAGCCTAGGCCGAGGCGGTAAGGTTGGCATTCCGGAATAAGAGGGTCTAGAGCCTTCGGTACGCCAGCTTCAGGGCGGGCTGTTGCCGATCTACAGAATCGGCGAAGCCAGCCGGGCCAACCCTTGGCATGACGAACTGCTTTATTCCTGTTAACTTGTCAGCGCATGGTACGCGAGTTTTCGGCGGGCGGCGTGGTGCTCCGGCGCATGTCCGGCGAATGGCAGATCGCGGCCATTGAGCCTCAGAAGGAAGGGTCCGAGACCCGCGCCCGGAAAGCGCCGAGTGTCCCGAAAAGTCATCCTCGCCCTGCCCAAAGGGTTGGTGGATGCGGGCGAAAAGCCTGACCAGACCGCCATCCGCGAAGTCTTCGAAGAAACCGGCATCACCGCCAGCCTGATCACGAAACTCGCCGACATCCGCTATGTTTACGTGCGCTCCTGGGGCGACCGGGAACGGGTCTTCAAGATCGTCAGCTTTTACCTGTCTGCGGTACGTGTCCGGGCAGATCGACGACGTCACGCCAGAAATGCGCGTCGAGGTGCGGCGCGCGCTGTGGCTGCCGCTCGAAGATGCGCATCGCAAGCTCGCTTACAACGGCGAGCGCCAGGTTGTGCGCAAGGCGCAGGAATATCTCAAATCTCATCCGGAGGACTGACCTCACAATGCCGACCACGCCACACATCGAAAAACACTTCACGGCCGGGCTGTTCGTTCGCGATGTCGTTATCGGCATGGCCGACGGGTTGACGGTACCGTTTGCGCTGGCCGCGGGACTGTCGGGAGCGGTGAGTTCCACGCGGCTGATCGTGATTGGCGGGCTGGCGGAAATCGCGGCCGGATCGATTGCCATGGGCCTGGGCGGATACCTGGCCGCCAAGGGCGACGCCGAACACTACGAGCAGGAGAAACTGCGCGAGGAACGCGAGATCGTCGAGATTCCGGAAGCGGAGAAGGCCGAGGTCGAAGAGTTGTTCGAGCAGTATGGCCTGACGGAAGCCGAAGCCAAGCCGGTGGTCGAGGCGTTGAGCCAGCGGCCGAAGTCGTGGGTGGATTTCATGATGCGCTTCGAGTTGGGACTTGAGGAGCCGGATCCCAAGCGAGCGGTGACGAGTGCGGCGACGATTGCGCTCTCGTACGTGGCGGGCGGATTCATTCCGCTGTCGCCGTACATGATTCTTGGGAACGCGTGGCACGGGCTGCTGTGGTCGGCGGTGGTCACGCTGGCGGCGTTGGGGGTGTTCGGGTACATGAAGGCGCGCTTTACGGGAACGGCGCCGCTTCGGGGCGCGTCACAGACAATGGTGATCGGTGGACTTGCGGCGGGAACCGCGTTTGTGATTGCGAAAATCATCTCATAAGCCTCTAGTAAAACGATTTTGCTTGACATCTTTGGGGGCGGGCGTAGACTGGATTCAACTTAATAGGGCGCGTACCGATGCCATCCTCACCCCACATAATTCGGTACGCGCCTGTCGTGTTTTCGGGGGATTCCTTAAAAGTGATCAGCGGCTGAAGCCGCTTTTTTGGGCGAGCGAACGGCGCACGCTGGTGAGAAGGCCTGATTTGAACAGTTGTGAGCCGAGCGCTGCGGTAACGAGCACTCATGCCCGACTGCTACGCTGAAACTAAGGTCACTTGCGCCTGTTCTTCTCTGGTAGTGCAATTCACTCCATGAGGAAGATCTGCTCCATATTGTTCATTTCTCTACTTACGACCTGCGGCATGGCTGGCGACCTAGCCAGTTCATTCAAGCAAGCTGTCGCACTTGCCGAAGCGCAAGACAAGGACCGCACAACACGGATATATGCCAACATTGATCTCAAGGATTACTACCAGCAGAAATACTCGCCTGTGTTAGTCTCCTGCCTGAAATCGACTGATCACGCGGACGCATCGCCGTTCTCATTCGTTGTGGCGATCGGAAAAGATGGTCATGTTTTGCGGCTCTACGCCGATCACGAAACCAATATTTTTGCTTGTGTGCGACCGACGCTACAAAAGGACGAATTTCCACATCCGCCAATCTCTCCCTTCTACATGCACATCTCCATGAGCTTCTCCAAATGAATGGGCTGGATGGTTGGCGAAAGATTCCCATTTCACCAACGGTGCCGATAGTAGATCGCGTAGACCGTCAGGTCGCAGCATCATTGCGCAGTCACCGCGTTTCTTTTCGGACCTGTTGGCTCCGACTGAAGTCGGGCCCTTCCCTTTTTCGCTCAAATTTCTCTCGGGATTGATTCATCTTCGGGGGAAAACCGAGTGACTCCTGCAGGACTGCCGGAGAAGGGTGCGTATCTTTCTTCGCAGGCGACGCTACTGCGCATCTCTCTTGGCATTCCTTTGGGGCGCCCGATCGTGCTAACTACAACAGTGCGTCTCATGCGTCGTCTTATTTCCGTTATTGTCTGTTTGCCGCTGTCGCTGGGCCTTTGCGTCTCGTTGGTTTCCGCGAAGGCAAAGATCAATCCTTCGGTTGACTCCGATTACGTTCTGGCCCTGGGTACGGCCAACGATTTTTTGCGAGCCTGGCAAACCCAGGACCGAGAAGCTGGCATTCTTCTTGCTCACGGACCGGCTCAAGCAGCGCACATCCGAGGATGCGCTGGTGGATTTTTTTTCGTGTACGACCGGCAAGTCGCAGAGCTTCGAGATTGCACGCGGGAAGAAAGTGGCGTCCGGACGGTACCGGTTTCCGGTTTCGCTGTTCCAGAAGCCGGCGAACTCGGGGACCAAGTGGCTGCGACCGCAGACCTCCAGCCTGGTGGTCGTCAGGACCGGCGGCCGTGAGTGGTCGATCGACAAACTGCCCTAGGGATCAGCTCCTGCATCGCTGAGGCCGTTTCTCCCGAGACTCACCAATCCTCCAAAAACGCCCCGCCCTTATCACAGTCGCAGGCGGGTCGAATCCTTTAGAATGATCCTCTTCGTGAACACACATAATCTCCGAAAGCAACCCGTGGTTGGCTCATGGGGTTGCATGGCATGCGCGGCGGACGGCCGTGCGGGAGTCATTACTCATGAAACGCATTCATAAGGTCGCCATCCTGGGCGCCGGGACCATGGGCGCGCGTATTGCAGCGCATTTTGCCAATGCCGGCGTGCCCAGCTACCTGCTCGATATCGTGCCGCCCGATGCGGATGGGCCGGCGCGCAACAAGATCGCAGCCACGGGATTGGAGGGCGCGAGGAAATCGAAGCCGGCCGCGTTCTTCGAACCGTCGCTCGCGAAACTGATCACGGTAGGAAATTTTGAAGACGACCTGAAGAAGCTGGGCGAGGTGGATTGGATCATCGAAGCGGTGGTAGAGAATCTCGACATCAAGCGCGCTTTGCTCGAAAAAGTTAATGCCGCGCGCAAGCCGGGGACCATCATCACGACCAATACCAGCGGGCTGCCGGTGGGCAAGATCGCTGAAGGGTTTCCGGAAGATTTCCGGCGTTGCTGGTTCGGTACGCACTTCTTCAATCCACCGCGCTACATGCGATTGCTGGAGCTGATCCCGACCCCCGACACCGATCGCGCTCTGATCGAAGCGGTTGCCTGGTTCAGCGACGTGCGGCTCGGCAAGGGCGTGGTGTATGCGAAGGACACGCCCAACTTCATCGGGAATCGCATTGGGACGTTCTCCGTGCTCAACGTGATCCGTCTGATGCAAGAGATGGACATGACGATTGAAGACGTCGACGCGCTGACGGGCACGCCGGTGGGCTGGCCGAAGTCGGCGACCTTCCGCACGATCGATCTAGTTGGGCTGGACATTCTCGGGCACGTAGTCAGCAATATGACTACGAACGTGCGGGACGAGCGCAGCGAGCTTCAACTTCCCGAATTCTACCGGCACATGCTCGAACGGAAGATGCTGGGAGACAAGACCAAGGGTGGCTTCTACAAGAAGGCCAAGGGGCCGGACGGAAAAGAAGAACGCCTCGCGCTTGACTGGAAGACGCTCGAATATCACCCGCGACACAAGCCAAAATTTGCGGCGCTCGACATGGCAAAGAACGTCGAGGAGACGGGCGCGCGCGTGCGGATGCTGCTTGGGCTGGAAGGCGCGCTACAGAAGAATGACAAGGCCGGCGCCTTCTTGTGGGCCGCGCTCACCGACTTGTGGACTTACGCGGCCAACCGTATTCCGGAAATTTCCGACACGGTGGTCGAGATCGACCGCGCCATGAAGCTGGGTTTCAACTGGGAGATGGGGCCGTTCGAACTGTGGGATGCGGCCGGTGTTGAGGCGACGGTCGTGCGAATGAAGAAAGAAGGCAAGCCGATTGCGGCCAATGCTGAAAAGCTGCTCGCGTCGGGCAACAAGAGCTGGTATGAGGACGACTCAAGGGCGGCCTCCGGTCGGAGGTATTGGGACTTGGGCACTGGCCATTGGCAACCGGTCAGCGTTCCCGAAGGCGTGTGGTCGGTGACGGTGGCGAAAAAATCCAATGGCGTGGTGAAGAAGAATTCCGGCGCTTCGCTGGTCGATCTGGGCGATGGCGTGGGCTGCATTGAGTTTCATTCGAAGATGAACTCGCTGGGCGCCGACATCATTCAGCTGATCACGCAAACCCTGAAGCCGGGCGGGCCGGGAGATGCGTTCGACGCGTTCGTCATCACCAACGACGCGACGAATTTCTCCGTCGGCGCGAACCTGATGCTGTTGTTGATGGCCGTGCAGGAAGAAGAATGGGACGACGTGGACATGGTGATTCGCCAGTTCCAGGGGATGACGCAGGCCATCAAGTTCTCGCCGAAACCGGTCGTGGTGGGAGCGTTTGGACTGACGCTTGGTGGCGGGACGGAGATCTCGTTGCACGCTCCGGCTCGGCAGCCGTATGCAGAGTTGTATACCGGGCTGGTGGAAGTCGGCGTGGGATTGATTCCCGGCGGCGGCGGTTGCAAGGAGATGCTGGTGCGGGCGTTGGGAAGCGCGAGTTCGATCCGGCCGGATGGACGCGGCGAGTCGGTGGAGTTGCTGGAAGCCATGAAACGCGCGTTCGAGACGATCGCGATGGCGAAGGTGGCGACGTCAGCGCATGAAGCGCGTGGACTCGGATTTCTTTCCGAGTCTGATCACATCAGCATGAACCGCGAGCGCGTGCTCTCGGATGCGAAGGCGCGTGCGCTTGAGTTGGCGCGATCGGGATACGAGGCACCCGTGATGCGGATGGATTTGCCGGCGCCCGGAGAGAACGTTTTGGCGACCCTTAAGCTGGGCGTGTACCTGATGCGGCAGGGCGAGTACATCAGCGATCACGAAGTGAAAATTGGGAACAAGGTGGCCGAAGTGTTGTGCGGCGGGAATGTGACGCCCGGAACGCCAGTCAGCGAGCAGTACATTCTTGATCTCGAGCGCGAAGCGTTTAAGTCGTTGTGCGGCGAGAAGAAGACGCAGGAGAGGATCCAGTACACGTTGAAGACGGGAAAGACGTTGAGGAATTGAGTGGGGTGGAGTAATTCAGATCGCCCGGGGCGTCGACGACCCGGGCTTGCGGGCTTACGCCCGCTTCGCTGAATGCCGCCCCTACAGGGCTTGCTTCATTTGCTCAGTTTACCCAGTGCTTACGCACTGGGCTATCCTATGCCGCCGCTTCGCGGCTGGGGTTGGGCGGACTTGAGGGTCGATGCGATTGTTACCTCGCGACGTGCTCATCCCCGGTGGGCGCAAATAGTAAGGGAAGAGGGTGGCAGCACAATAAATGGCACAACAAAAGGGCGACGCTCAGCGTCGCCCTTTTTACTTCCTAACTTGCCTGACTCTTCCCTGTTCTGCTCTTCTTTAAGTGCGGTTTAATTGCATTGTCCTACTCTTCAGTGGGGGCGGCTTGGGGCTGAGGTGTGACCGCCGCCACCGCTGCTCATTCTTCCTCCGCCGGTGTTCATGTGGCCGCCGCCAGTGCTCGCATGACTACCAGCCGTGCTGCCGTGGCTCGCGCCCGTACTCCCGCGGTTGCCGCCGAAGGTCGGCGCCACCATGTCAGGGGTTCGGGACGGTGCGGGGTGCACAGTAGCGACGCCTGCGGTCTGGGCCTGGTGCGCGACCTTGCTCATGTTGCTGACCGCGCCGCGAGGCACGCCAAGCCCGGCGCTGTCGTTGCGCACGACCAGACGGCTCGTTGGGAATGACGAGGGCACCGGACGTCCCACTGCAACCGTGGCCGTGCCGCGCACGGGAGGTGACGGCGGCTTAAAGCGCGTGGGAGGATTCGTGACTGAAACGACTGTCGCCCATCCACCGCCGAAACCACCGGGTGCCCACATCCAGCCGTAGCCAGGAACGAAGTTCCATGCGCCGTAGCGATAAGGCATCCATCCCCACGGGTAGGCGGAAACCCAGGTGTAGCCCGCGCCGGGATAGAACATCCAGGATCCATCCATAAACGGATCCCAGCCGACGCCTGCAAAATACGGCTGCCACATCGTGCCGTAGCCCGGGACGTTGGTGTAGTTGCCGTAGTAGTTGAGATCGCTTACGCCGTAGCCGTACGGATAGTTGTGGTACGAACCCTTGCTGGCATATTCCTGCTGATACTTAGCCTGTTGTTTATCCCAGGCGTCGAAGGGTTTCTCTTCGATATTTTTCGCGATCGTGGACTTGTTGCCGTTGGTCAGATCGAAGATGGCGGAACGGTTCTTGCTGACTTCTACGGGCCCGGAAAGGCCGTCGACCTTGAGTTCCCCGTTGAAGACGGCGACTACTGCATTGGCCTCTTCAAGATTGACGCGGAAGCGGACGGCTTCTTCGGGACGAACCTTCTCGTCCTTGAAGATGACGGTAAAGGCGTTGTCTTTCTGCTTGGCGGTGTAGTCGAAGTACGCAAGGCCTTGGGTCAGCGTGACGGTTGAAACTTTAGCGCCGGAGTCTTGCAGGCTGAGCGCGGTGAATTCAATTTTTGTGTTCGGCGTGATGCGGACGGTGCTGCCGTCTTCGAACTCGACTTCGGCGCGACCCTCTGCTTTCGAAGCAAGTTTCATGCCTTCTACAAGCGGCATGTTCGCGGTCGCCTTTTCGTAGCCTTGTCCAGTGTTGCGATCGATTTCGACGGCGCCCTGCACGTCGCTGAGGCGCACGATACGGACATGCGACTCGGCAATGGCGGCGGTCGCGGCGAATGCGAGGATCAGCCCCCCACTCAGAGCAAACCACGTGCCCAAGCTACGCTTCGACATAAATTGTCTCCTGGAGACCTAAGCCTTATCTCATTAGATCATGGTCGGCTGGGTTTGAGTTGCTAGATTGCTGTAATTTCGGGGCGCAAAACTCGCCATCCTGATGGAAAACATAACGCTTCGGTTTTGCACATCGGCGCAGACTGACCCACTTCTGGCTGCTACCGCCCAGTGCAACCCGCACCCTTTCAACCGGATAGGCCTTAAGAACCCGCGACGGTCGTGGCATTTGCGGTACTCAGTAACCTTTGGGCGCGAGCGCGAGTTACGTTCAGGACGCTGTGGTCGGCGGCGATCCGCTGCAGAATCGGGGCAATCGCCTGAAGTTCTCCGAGATTGTTCGACTTGGCCGAGTCTTCCATGTGCTTCAGTTCGTCTTCGAGCGCCAACTTCTGGTGGCGATGGAAAAAGTCGAGCCGGCGTCCGAATTCAAGCGTGGTTGAGATGTTCTGGAAGACTGCGGTGATCTGCTGGACCGCCGGGATGGGCGAGTAGTTGTAGGTCGCCTCCGTCTTGCGAGTCCCTTCCTCGTATTTCAAGACCTTCACGCCCGTGGAGGCGAGTTTCTTGTTGCCGGAGTCGATCTGGCCTTCGAAGAATTTTACTTTGGCGGCGAGGTCGAAGATTTTCTTGCAGGTATCCGCAGAGATGGTGAAGTCGTCGTGGAAGGGGTCGCCCGGATCGGATTGGGGTGTGAGCTTTCCGGTGGAGTCGTAGGTGGCGTGGCGGTCGGAAGAGACCGTGATGACGTAATGATCGGGGATGGATTGTGGGAAGTCGAGCGAGAACGAGATAGTTGCGGGTGGGCTCTGCTGGGCTAGAGACGCTGAGACCAACAGGACCAACGCTATCAGGGTCAGACGGGAAAACACGTTCATAGGGTCCAGTCGATTCTACGGCTTTCGCGACTCGGGCGCAGCAGGCTTTCTATGTGGCGCTTTCAAAGATCAAAAATCCTACAACGCTGAGGGCGCGGAGAAATGCCGCCAGAGGACGCAGAGAGAATCTGTTAGCGTCTGGCAGCTACTTGTCGTTGCAACGTGGCGGACGTGTGAATGTGGCAGATCGCTATGGCCAGGGCATCGGAAGCATCAGACGGTTCCGGTGGCTCTTCTAGTTCGAGCAGGCGGGTTACCATCAACTGGACTTGCTGCTTCTCGGCGCGGCCGTAACCCACTACCGCAGACTTGATGGAGAGCGGTGCGTACTCGGCGACTTCGAGACCAGCGGCGGCGGCCGCGAGCATGGCGACTCCGCGGACTTGTCCGAGCTTGAGCGCTGACTTCACGTTCAGCGCGTAGAAGACGTCTTCGATGGCGACTTCATCGGGCTGATGCTCGCGGATAAGTTCGTCGAGGCGAGTGTAGATGCGGCCAAGGCGCGCCGGGAGCGGATCGCGGGGGGAGAGCCGGATGGCGCCGCAGGTGAGGCAGTGGAGGCGTCCAGCGGGCATGAGTTCCACGACTCCGAAGCCGGTGTACTGGGTGCCGCAGTCGATGCCCAGGACGCGCATGGGTGGAAGTGTACCGTGTCTTGCAATGTGGAAATAGTCTTCAGGGAAGAACTGGTTCGGGAGGTCTTGAAAGATATGTCGCCACAGAGTCACAGACACAGAGGCAAGAGAAAGTCTTCCGGGAAGTTCCTTTCCGAGCGATTGCTGTGGCGATGAACCGGCATTCCTGCAAAGAGCGCGAGGAGATCGGAGCGTCAACAGCACCGCGGACGGCGTTCGCGCAGCTGACGGGATTCGGCTAGAAATTCGGCGTAGGCGGTCGGCGAGGTTGTGAGTTGGCTACGCTCGAGGAAGCGAGCGTAGGCGGACTCGTCGAAGATTTCGCGCAGCATTGAATCGATCACAGCCAGTGCTGTGCGGGTGCTGGAGAACAGCTTCGTCAGAAGATTTCTCATGCCTGCTCCTCGGTGGCGAAGCGCGTCGCTACGAAGGGCGTCTCGCGCACCATGGGCTGCTTCCGTCCGGCAAGAATGCGAATCCAGTCGGCAGCGGATTCGATCAGAATCATCGCGACCATAATGATCAGAATGGCGGTCACAGCCGCATCCAGACGATCATTGAAAATCAGACGACCTGTGGCTGCCGTCGAAGACCTGGCCGCAAGTTGGCGCGCGTGAGCTAGAAATCCAATGCGCGGATTCGAGTCGAAGATTTTGTAGTACGACGCCGAGAACGTGACCGCGACCAGCCAGGCTAGAGGGGTGAGCGTGACTGCGGCGTAACGGGCTCGTCCCATCTTGATGATGATCGTTGTCGCCACGCACAAGGCGACCGTGGCTAGCAACTGGTTGGAAATTCCGAATAACGGCCACAGAGAATTAATGCCGCCCAGCGGGTCTTTCACGCCTTGCCACAGAAAATATCCCCAAGCCCCGACGATCAGGGCGCTGTTGAACAGGATGCTCGGGTACCAACTGGTGCGGCCGAGAGGTTTCCAGACGTGGCCTAGCGCATCCTGGATCATGAAGCGGCCGACGCGGGTTCCGGCGTCGAGAACCGTAAGGATAAACAGCGCTTCGAACATGATGGCGAAGTGGTACCAGATCGCCATCAGGGCTTGGCCTCCGATGCTGTGCGAGAAGATGTTGGCCATGCCTACGGCGAACGCCGGAGCGCCACCGGTGCGGTTGAAGAGAGTCTGCTCGCCCACGGCTTGGGCGAGCGAATGCATGTCGGCGGCGCTGACCGGGAATCCCCAACTTGAGATGGTGGCGGTGGCGGCTTCAGGTAGCTGGCCGACGATGCCGGCCGGACTGTTGATGGCGAAATACGTTCCCGGCTGAAGAACGCAGGCCGCGATGACGGCCATGATGGCGACCATCGATTCACACGCCATCGCGCCATAGCCGACCATTCGCGTTTCCGTCTCGCGCGCGATGAGCTTCGGCGTAGTGCCGCTGGCAATCAAGGAGTGGAAACCACTGATGGCGCCGCAGGCGATGGTCACGAATGCGAATGGAAACAGGTTTCCTGCGAACACTGGGCCGGTGCCATCGATGAAGCGTGTAAGGGCCGGCATGTGCAGCGTGGGGCGGAGCGCCACGATGCCGAGCGCGAGCATGGCGATGGTTCCAAGTTTGACGAATGTGCTCAGGTAGTCACGCGGCGCGAGTAGCAGCCAGACCGGCATGGCGGATGCGGCGAAGCCGTAAATGATGAGCAGGACCGCGAGCGTAGGCGCGGTTAGAGTGAAGTACTGGCCAACCGATGGAGTGTGCGATGCCCAACTGCCTCCCCAGATCGCGAGCAGTATCAGCAGAAATCCGAGGACCGAAGTTTCGAGCACCTTGCCGGGCCGGAGGCGGCGCAGGTAGACGCCCATCAGTAGCGCAATCGGAATGGTCATCGCGATGGTAAATGTTCCCCAGGGACTGGCTTTGAGGGCGTTGACCACGATGAGTGCGCATACGCCGAGCAGGATGACCACGATGCTGATGACGGAGACATAAGCGACGAACCCGCCCAGGCGCCCGATTTCGGATTTGGCCATTTCGGTGAGGGATTTGCCGTCGCGGCGAACGGAGAACAGCAGAATCACGAAGTCCTGCACGCAGCCGCCGAAGACGGCACCTGCGAGGATCCAGAGAGTGCCGGGAAGGTAGCCGAATTGCGCGGCGAGAACCGGGCCGACCAGCGGGCCGGGACCGGCGATGGCGGCGAAGTGATGTCCGAAGACAACCCACTTGTTGGTGCGGACGAAGTCGCGGCCGTTCTCGAGGCGCTCGGCGGGGGTGGCGCGCAGGGCGTCGAGCGAGAGCACGCGAGCCGCGATGAACTTGCTGTAGAAACGGTAGCCGATTGCGTAGCTGCAGACCGCGGCAATCACCAGCCACATGGCGTTGATCTCTTCGCCGCGATGCAAAGCGATGGTTGCGACCGAGAACGCGCCGCCGATTCCGACTGCGATCCACACAGCTACGCGCGCAGACTTCGACATTAGGAAAATGGACTCCGATGTAGGTAAGGCGACCAAAAGACCGACTGAGTTCCGAGTATTGTGGCGAATCACGGCGGGGTTGTAAATGGTAAGAGCGGTCCTGCGTGGTCAACCGCCACGACTGCAAAGTTTTAGACTGGTTGCGCTTTTGCGTTCGCGACGCCGACCCGCAAGAAATGGTTGGCGGTGGTGTCGCCAACTGCGACGAAGCGTCAGTACTTGTGACCCTTGCAATTGTGACCGGGCGTTCGGTCTGTATGCAATCGCGCCCTGAAGGTTTCTGGTATGAGAATAACGATTTTCTTGAGGGCGATAATCGCGACGAGGTTTAATGGTAGTCTTTAGGGTTCCGCCCTACGTACGGCTTGTTGCAGCTGATCTCCGCTACACTGCGAAGAGTACGCGCATCCCCGGGCGAGGGCCGGCGCAAGATCTATTTCATCGATAGGAGCAGGCAATGAAGATCGGCATGTTAACTGGCGGCGGAGATTGTCCGGGATTGAACGCGGTGATTCGCGCCGTCGTACGCAAGGGGACGTTTCATTATCAGGATGAATTTGTCGGCTTCATGGAAGGCTGGCGGGGACTGCTCGAGAACAAGACCATGCCGCTTGACCTTGAGACAGTGGGAGGCATCCTCCCGCGCGGGGGAACGATTCTGCGCACCTCGCGAACCAATCCCGCCAAGCACGATGACGGGTTGCAGCGTTGTGCAGAGAGTTTGAAAAAGCACGGTTGTGAGGCGCTGATCGCCATCGGCGGCGACGATACGTTGTCGGTCGCACAGAAGCTGTTTCAAAACGGTGTGAAGGTTGTGGGTGTGCCAAAGACGATCGACAACGACTTGGCAGGCACGGACTTCACCTTTGGCTTCGACACCGCCGTAAACGTGGCCACAAGCGCGATCGACCGCGTTCATACGACGGCCGAGGCGCACAATCGCGTAATCGTGGTGGAAGTGATGGGTCGCGACTCGGGCTGGATCGCCGTGTACAGCGGGGTGGCCGGCGGCGCAGACGTGATCCTGATTCCCGAAGTGCCCTTCGACGTCGACAAGGTAGCCGAGCTCATTCGCCAGCGGCATGCTCGCGGAAGGTACTTCAGCATCGTGGTCGCGGCCGAGGGTGCGAAGTTTGCGGCATCGAGCGAGCCCGGCCTGGTAGTTCGGGATCTTGGTAAGGATGAGTTTGGACACGAGCGACTGGGCGGCATCGGCAATGCCCTGGCGCAGGAAATTGAAAAGCGCACCGGCTTTGAGACGCGCTCCGTAGTGCTAGGCCACATTCAACGCGGCGGGTCGCCTAGTTCCTTCGACCGGGTGCTGGCCACGCGCTATGGCTTGGGCGCAATCGACATGGTGCATCGGGGAGAATGGGGTAAGATGGCCGCTCTGCGCGGGAACAAGATTGTCTCCGTTCCACTGGCGGATGCCATTGCAAGCAACCGCAAAGTTGACGCCGATATGATCGAGGTCGCCAACGGGATTCTCGACAAGCTGATGAAGGAAAACGCGCCTGCGATGAAGAACTAAGCTGTTCCTTTCAAAAAAATGTGAGCTTTGCGCGGGCCGGAATTTCGGCCCGCTTGGTTTTTAGGGATGGATTGACTGCGCTAAGACACTGACCTGTCACCAGTTGTCCACTCCGTCGCAAAACACCATAGCCGGTGACCGCCATCACAGGATGCAGCGAAGGGGAGCGCCATAATTTCAGCAGAGGCCCGGGATCCGAAAGAAGGAGGGCCATCATGAAAACTCTGCGCGGCGTTCTAGTTCTGCTTATGGCCGTATCGCTGTCGTGGATGGCGGCGGCACAGAAGAATGAGAAAGAGGCCGTTCCCAAGTATGACAAGTCCACGGAAGCCGTGTTTAAAGGGACGGTTGACGAAGTAAAGGACCGCAACTGCCCGGTCACGGGTGGTATGGGTTCGCACCTGATCTTGAAACAGGTCGACGGGGCCGCGATTGAAGTGCACCTCGCCCTTACCAAGTTCGTAAACCAGTACGAACTGGTGTTTCACAAAGGCGACGTGCTTGAGGTCACCGGCGTGAAAGTGAAGTTCGAAGGCGTGGATACGATCTTTGCGCGCAAGATCAAGCGCGGCGAGGACGAATTTCTATTTCGTGACGGCGACGGCAAGCCGCTGTGGTAAAGAAATTCTAAGGGCTATCCAAGATCCCTAGTCCTGCCAAGGGCCGGACTAGGCGGGCAGCCGGACGTTCTGCGAAAGGACATTCTATCGCTGGGCCGCCTTTTCTTTCGCTACTTGCCCATCTGGATCGAACGGTCTCCGGACTTGACCGTGCCGACTACCAGAGTCTGTCGGACAGGAGTGTCCGACCCACACATCCCCAATAAAAATCGCACACGCTATTATGTCGGGGCGTGAGTACGCTCGCTCCAATCCAGACCCGACCGTGGTTGAACGTCCGACGCTTGCGCGCGCAAGGGTTTGTGCTAGCGCTTTGCCTGTGGGGAACATGCACATGGATCATGACCTCGCCGGGCGTGGTTGGCCGCAACGGTTTGCTCAAGGGCACGGACTTCCTGCACTTTTACACCTTGGGAAGACTCGCCTTGGACCATCGGGGAGCGGCCCTGTATGACATGGCTGCGCAATCGGAATTGGCAGCGCAGCGAGTGCCTCAGGCAGGACACCTCTTCTTCGTCGCTTTATATGGTCCGCAGGTGTCGTTGCTGTTCGCACCTCTAGCGGCGCTCCCCTATGGGATGGCGCTGAGCTTATGGCTGATCGTAAGCGCCCTGCTCTGTGGAGTCTGCTGGTTTGCGGTCTGGAAAACATGTTCGCGCCTAAAGGGCCGCGGTTGGCTTGTTTTGTTGCTGGCGACCGCCTATCCGGCATTCTTTCATCTTGTTGTTTGGGGACAATCCTCTGCGCTTGCACTGGTGTGCTTCAGCGGCGCTTATCTGGCCTTGCGGGCTGATAGAAGATTTCTGGCGGGAGTGGCTATTGGCTGCCTGATGGTCAAGCCGCAACTGGGACTGGCGGCGGCCTTCGTACTCATCGCTGCCCGCGAGTGGCGAGTGGTTGCGGGCGCAATCGTGAGCGCCTTGGCGAACCTGATCGCTGGCTGGGCTTACTACGGCACTCCCGTGATGCAAACCTACTTTGCGCAATTGTGGCACTCGCCCGGACTCATGCCGCAGTTGGAACCGCGTCTCTACCAGACGCATTCCCTGCGTGCGTTGTGGGCAATGTTGCTGCCCTGGCCGCAGGTGGCATTTTGGATATACGCAGCAAGTGCGATTGCTGTCTTGTGCGTAACGTTCTTGTGTTGGAAGAGCAAGGTTCCGCTGAACTTGAGATTTTCGGCCTTACTCCTCGCAACTGTACTCGTCTCGCCGCACCTCACGGTGTATGACCTTGTGATCCTGGCGCCTGCGTTCCTTCTGCTGACGGATTGGGCGGAGGGGAAATGGTTCCGCATGCCCTGGCTCGGGTGGCTACTCTATCTCACTTATCTATTGCCACTGGCCGGTCCAGCGGCGCGGTGGACGCATCTGCAATTGTCGGTGCTTGCGATGATGGCGTTGCTGTGGGCGATTTACCGGAACGCTTCCAGCGAGACGGTGGTCGCTGCGGTCCAGGTTTAGTTATTTCTGCTGAATGTCAGGTCGGTCGGCGAGTAAAAATTGCAGCGCTCCAGGAAAGCGCGCGGCCCAGGCAGACTCGCTGTGCGTGCCGCCTTCGACGACTTCCACGCGCAATCTCCGACCGTCGAGCCCGCTGCGGCGCAGGATGCGTTCCAGTTCGCGTACGTTTTCGACCGTCTGCCGATCTTTCTCCTCGCGTCCGACTTCGCGCGTTCCGATGGCCAGAAAAATCCTATGCGGCCACACTCGCGGCTGGCGTGCCTCGCGCAATATCTGCCGGTTTGAAACCCACAGCGACGGGCTCTCCACCAGCACTCCGCCGAAAATGCCGGGCGTCGTCATGGCCACGTACAACGTGATCAGTCCTCCAAGAGACGAGCCGCCGAGGAAGTTGTTCTCGGGCCCTTTGGCGGTGCGATATTGCTGGCCTACGAACGGCATGATCTCTTTCGTGAGGAATGCAGAGTACTTCATGCCCTGCGGTCGCAGGACGACTGGATTCAAGGAACGGTAGGGCAGGTATTCTTTCAAACGTTCGACCGCGGCGTTGTCGATCCCGACGAAGATTGCGGGCGCGATTTCCCCGGCTCGAATCAGACGGTCGGCCGTGTCATCCACTTGCCACTCCACTCCAGTGAACGAAGAGGTCGGGTCAAACAGGTTCTGCCCGTCATTCAAGTAAAAGACGGGATAGCGCTGCGCGGAATTTTCCGGGAGATCGTAGCCGGGAGGGAGCCAGACGCGAATGTTGCGGCGATTGCGAAAGATGTGGCTGGTGAATTCATGAATGCGTAAATCTCCAACCACATTTTGATTTGGCGGAGTGGCAATCGGAGTCGCGGACACTGGTTGAGATGAAATTTCCATTGATTGAAAGGGTGGGCGCTCAAGCCTTACGCACGCGATTCAAGGAGTGCGCAAACAATATAGATGACAATACCGCAATCGTGAGGATGGCCGCCAGCGACGTGAGACAGAGAATGCACCACACCCCAAGAATGAATTTCTCGACGTAGGTAAGGTACAGCGCGAATGCGAGGCCGCCGAGAGAAGCGGCGAGCAGGATGCCGGGCGTCTCCGCCTTGTCGCGATAAAACGTCGCGAAAGCAAGCAGCGCAATGTAACCCAAGATTCCGATAAGGGCGACTGGAACTCCAGCGATGGTGGAGTACTCGCTGCGGTTCACGATGTCGCAGTTGAAGGACTGTCCGAAATCACAGTAGGACGTTTTCGATTTGCGAAAATGATGATCCAGCGATACGGATGACACCACAATGCCCAACCCGGCCACGATGGCGATGATAAGGAGCAGGCGCCGGGCAGTGGGACTCATTGCAGTGGGACTCATTGCAGCGGGCATCCTGTGCGCAGGCTCAGGTCATCCAGTGGGATCGCGCCTTCGACGCGCTCTCCCATGGGAGGAAACTGCCAAGTAGGAAAATGCTTGATTCCGGCATCGGAACAGACCTGCTGGATTTTCGATGTGTCTCCCTGAATGCCGCACTCGATGTAGGGCACGTACTCGAAAGAGTTGCTGAACATGGCCTTCTGATCAGCGCAGTGTGGACACCAATAGGCGCCATACATTTTGACATCGTGCTGTCTCAGGCAGCGGGCAAAGTTGTCGTACTGATGCACGCGGCGATGGTATCCGACGTAGTACGTTGCAGCTAAGGCCGCGGCGATCACGACACCGATAACCACTTTGCGCAGGAATGCCGGATCCTTCTCGGGCTGTTCTTCGACTTGCCTTCGTTCTTTACGTTGCTGAGACATGAAATTTTTATACCACGACGCGTAGAGCCGAAGGCAGCACGTCGAGTTTCTCGAGGTGCAAAGTTAGAGCCTCCCCGTCGACCATAACATCGACCGGGCCTTCGAGTTCGTAGTCGATTCGACGGGTAGACCGCCGTTCGGCGAGCGGGTGATTGACGTGAGTGCCGTCGTAAAGGGTGGAAAGGTTGCGGATAAGTCCGACCCGGCCGATGGGTCCCCAGCGCACGTATTCGACCAGACCATCGTCGACCTGAGCGTTGGGCGCAATCATCATCGTGCCACCGGTGAACTTGCTGTTGTTGAAAGTCAGGAAGAGACAAGGGCGGGTATCGGGATTCCCTTCCCCTTCAATTCGCAGCGGAAACGGGCGGCGGCGCAGTTGGGCAAGGCGCAAAAAGATCGAGAGAAAGTATCCGGGCTCGCCCCATCCGGCAAACGTGCGCGACCGCGTTGCATTCACATCGGCAGCGAAACCGACGCTCAGCAAATTGATGAAGTAGATGGTTCCGTTTCTGTGGCGCATGCGCATCACATCGCAGGCTTGCGTGCGTTGAGCGAGCAATGCCTGCATTGCGCCTTCCACACCCTCCTGCGTGAAATCCCGAAGGAAAGAATTTCCGGTTCCGAGCGGCAAGAATCCCAGAACGGGCGGTTCCCCGCCCTGCGCCTCGGGAAACAGTCCGTTGACGATTTCGTAGGAAGTACCGTCGCCGCCCACCGCGATGAATCGACGGTAGCCTCGGGCGAAGTGGTCGCGGCTGATGCGGGTCGCATCGCCGGAGCGGGAGGTTTCAACGACTTCGAGTTTCAGCCCCCCCGAGCGCAAGCGCTCGAGCGCGGGACCGACCAATTTGCGGGAGCGCCCTCCTCCGGCCGCAGGATTCACTACGACCACGTACGCGTCGCTCACAGGGAGACGACCGCCGAACGCTCAGTGGATTTGCGGATCTCTTCCGCAAGAGCGTTGCGTTTGATCTTCAGGGACGCGGTGCGCGGGAAATCTTTTTCCCAGAGGAGATAGCCGCCAATGCGCTTGAAGTCGGGAAGGCGGCGGTTGCGGGAGTTCAGATCGTCAAGCAAAGCGGCGTCGATCTGCTGGTTCTGCTCGAGGCGCAGCACGAGAACCAGAGACTCTTTCCCCAGTTGCTTCGCAGGCCACAGATAGTTCGCCGCAAAGACGCAGTACTCCTTGACGGCCAGGCCCTCGAAGACGTTCTCGATATCTTCGGGATAGATGTTCTTGCCGCCCTCGGTCACGATCATGTTTTTCTTGCGGCCAAACAGTTGCAGGTGACCGGTGAAATCGAAGCGGCCCAGATCGCCCGTGAGCAGCCAGCCGTCAACGATCGTCTCAGCCGTGAGTTCCGGGTCATCGAGATAGTGCGACATTACGGTCTTGCTATGCACCGCGACTTCGCCAATTCCTTCCGAATCCGGGTTGAGCACGCGCAGTTCGACTCCCGGCAGCGGACGGCCGACGGTGTCGGAACGAAATGGCTTGAAGTCATTCAGCGTAAGTGCCGTGCCGGCTTCAGTGAGGCCGTAGCCGTTGGAGACTGGTATGCCTAGGTCGTAGAAGAACTGGAGTGTTGAAGGCTCCATGAATGCTCCGCCCGTGAAGAGCGCCAGCAATTGGCCACCGAACGCCTTGTGGACTTGCCCGAGCAGGCGGCGGCTGAGCTTAAGATTGGGACGGCGACGGGTCAGCAACCGGTTCAGAGCAATCATGCGATCGAGCATGAAGCGCTTGCTGCTCGGGAGTTCGTCGAACTTGGCTTTGAGCCCGCGCTCCAGATTTTTCAGAACCATCGGCACCAGGCTCATGTAGCTGATCCGGTAGCGCACGAAGGCATCGCGCACGTATTCGGGCCGCAGCGTCCGGAGATGCACCACACATGCGCCGCACACGAACGGACCGATGAAGCCCACCATGAAATCGATGGCATGATTGGTGGGCAAGATGCTCAAGTAGCGCACTCCAGGCCAAAAGGGATACCAGGCCGTGAGCGAAGTGCACTGCTCCAGATAATTTTCGTGCGTGAGCACGCAGCCCTTCGGGCGTCCGCCCGTTCCCGAAGAGTAGACAATGCAGGCAACGTCCTCGCGCTGGCGGTCGATAAAGATCGGTTCGCCTTTGCGGTGAAAGTCTTCCCAGCGATAGGCGCCGCCCAGGTCGACGCGCAGCGGAGACTCAGTGACCAGCACCGTCTTCACGGTGTGTTTCTTGAAGTCAGGCGACTGCATGATCGCGCGCCACAGGTAGTACTCAACAATCAGGAATTTCGCCTTGCTATGCGCGAGCAATTGCAGATGTTCCGCAGGGGTCAGTTTGAAGTCGAGTGGAACCAGCACGCCACCGCAAAAGAAGGTCGCGTAGGCCGAGACCAGCCACTTGGACTGGTTGGTCATGATGATGGCTGCGCGATCGCCCTCGCGAAAATCGGCATCCTGAAGAGCGCGCGTCAGCGGCCGGGCGAGTTCCTTGAAGTCGGAATAGGTGAGACGGGTCTTCTCCTTATCGCGGTCGGCTTCGATCAGACACGTCTCATTGGGCCAGAACTCGAGCGCATCGCGCAGCGCTGCACCCAACGACGGATATTGGCGCAAATCCAGCATGAAATGACTATTTCACCACGGAGACACAAGGGCACATACAACAGCTATTAAGCAAATCATTACCTGATGCTTTGATTCTACAGGCGAGCGTGAATGCGCCCGGCCAGCGTGCGAAAGTCAGTTACTCCTTGCAGTTCGTAATCGGGCAATTCCACGTGGAAATGATTCTCGAGCCGCGTCAGCAAATCGAGGGCCTGCAGACTGTCGATGTTGAGCGTCTTGAAAAAGTCTTCGTCGGGCCGCAGTTTGTCGCGCGAGACTTTAAACTGGGTTGCGGCGAGATCCATAATTTCGTCCAGCGTTTTTTCTTCAGTCAACATAACTCTTTTCTTTCGATGAACCCCTTCAGCCGGCCCGATTCATGGCAGGTAGGGCTGCAGATCGGTGCTTTCTGCAAATTTGCGCAAGCCAGCTTCGACGGCAGGTTCCGCGAACAACTGGCAGAACAAGTCAATCTCCTGCTTAAGCTCGTGATGCGGAATCGGCTTGATGAATTTCTTCGCGGCGATCGCGGTGCGGCGATCGAACTTCCCAAGCTGTGCGGCCGTCGCGCGAGCGGCGCGGAGGGCTTCACCTTCGGCAACCAGCTGGCTGACGAGGCCAACCGCATGCGCCCGCGTGGCATTCACGCTGCGCCCAGTAAGGAGCAGGTCGCGAACCACGGCGTTGCCCAGGTCGCGCTTCAGACGCGGGATTCCACCAAAACCGGGGATCAGGCCAAGCCGAAGTTCCGGGAAGGCGAAGCGCGCCATCTTGTCAGCAATGATGAGATCGCAGACTAACGCAAGTTCAAAACCTCCCCCGAACGTCAGCCCGTGAATGGCGGCAATCGTGGTCAGGGGCGCGGCGTCGATCGTATTCAGCACGCGATGAATGCGTTCGAGAAAATCTCGCACACCAACCACGGCCTGCGCTTTCTGCATCTCCTGCGAGCGGCGATACAGTTCGCGCAAGTCTGCGCCTGCGCAGAAGCCAGAGGGCATCGCGCTGTGGATGATGAGGGCGTGGCAGTGCCGGGAAAGATCGTCGAGGGAGTCAGTAAAATGTTCGAGCTCTTGAAGCGAGAGCGATCCGATTTCGTTGCAGGGTCCGCGATGGAGCGCTAGCTCGATCACCCCGCTTGAGACTTCCCACGAAATGGCTTCACCCTGAAATCGGTCAGTCATGATTCTTCAATACTGATCCACTCTAGACAGCGACCTTCACACGGTACATGTCTTCAATCTGGTCGCGCATTTGGCGCGCGATCGCGTCGCGCTTAAGCTTTCCATTTGCCGTCAGCAGCCCATTCTCGATACTGAACGCTTCCGAACGAACATGGAACCCGCGGACTTGTTTGTAGTGCGGGAACTGTAAATTAACCCCATCGATCCCTGCCTGCGCCTGCTCCGCGGTGACCGTCCCGGTGATGATGGCAGAGAGATACCCTTTCCCGTTGCCCACCAGCACGACCTGCGCCGCTCCGGGTAAGTGTTGCAGGAGTTTCTCCTCGATCGGTTCGGGGGCAATGTTGTGTCCCGAGCCAAGGATGATGAGATTCTTGATGCGGCCCACGATGCGCCAGTTCCCTTTCGCATCCATTTCGCCTTGATCGCCGGTGTGGAACCAGCCGTCGCGCAAGGCCTTGGCAGTTTCATCCGGACGATTCCAATATCCCGGAAAAATGTTCGGGCCGCGCACGATGATTTCTTCGCCCTCGCCGAGTTTCATTTCGATCGCGGGAATCGCCGGGCCGACGCGTCCCGCTTCGTAATCCTGGGGATCATCGAGCGTACAAATCGCCGTGGTCTCGGTAAGGCCGTAACTCTGCAACACCGGGATGCCGAGCATCATGAAAAACAGTTGTGTCTCGACCGCCAGAGGCGCCGAGCCGCAGATCAAGGCACGCAGATTGCGCCCGATCATCTTCTTGCGGATAGTCGGAAAAATTGCCGAGTCGGCCAGCGACAGCCAGAACCAATCGAGCGACTTGGATTTCTGTTCGTGCTTGCGCATCCAGGCGGACTTCGCGCGGTTATAGATTGCCTGCACAAAGCCGCCTGCCTGCCAAAGCTGTTCATCGACGGCACGCCGCATGCGCTCGAGCAACGCCGGCACATTCAAGAAGTAATCGGGAGCGAGCGTGCGCATGTCTTGCGCGATCTTGCCGAGGTCGGTGTTCATGGTGAGCACACTGCCGCGCCTCAACGAGGTGAGCACCAGCATCCAGGAACCGGCGAAGACGAACGGCAGGTAGTGGAAAACGCGATCCTGCTGAGGTGAACTGCTCATCAGGCTATCAAGGCGCCCGTTGATGCATTGCAGCATGTGGGCAATATTGCCGGCGTTCAGTACAACGCCCTTGGCCTCCCCCGAAGTTCCCGACGTGTAGATGATGGTGACGGGATCGCCGTCCGCCAGGTTCGTTGGGCGGCTTACCGCCGGAGAACCGGAGAAAATCTCGTCGAATACACTCTGCGGAGGCGCTGCGGGCCATTCGTGCACGAGGCCGTCGCGCAAGGACGCATCGCCGCAACATGCGAGCACGGGGGAGCAATCCTTCATCATGGCCACCAGTTCTGCAGGCGCCTGTCGCGCGTACAGTGGGACCACGATGAGCCCTTCTGCCATGATCGCAAGGTCCATCGCGACCCATCGCAGACCGTTGTTGGCGTAAAGCGCGCAACGATCGCCCTTTTTCAGACCGCGCGTGGCTAAAAACGCTCTGGCCGTCGCAACTTCTTCAAGCAGTTCTTTCCCCGACATCGCCGTGACGCGGCCATCGCGGATTTCCTGCAGAACGGGTGAGTCTCCCGATCTCTGCAGGCTAGCGAAGATGTCTTCAAGAAAACTCATGCGTAGCTTTCTAAACGCCGGAAACGTTTTCGATTCTAGCTGGCGACCGCCGGCTTACGACTCTCGGCTGAGGTGTCGAACCGCTCCACCAGTTCCGGCAAGCCGCGATGCATCGGGGGCAAGTAGTCTTCCCAACTCCAGGCACCAATTCGCGTCGGGAAATCGGGATAGCGGCGTTGCACTTCCTCTTCAAAGTGAACGCCCATGCGCGCCATTACTTTCAGATTCTTGACGACGGTCTTGCCGATCGCTGCCGCCACCGATTCGCCGTTCGCATAAAGATGCTCAAGGGCCGCCAGCAAACGCGGCTCCAGGTCGGGATCGTCAACGTTCATCAACAGTTCCGGGTGCCCGCGCTCCCGCATCAGATTGCGGATGCGTTCATCCATGGTGATGCCGCATGAAGGCAACAGGCCCGGCATGGACGTCACAATGCCGTGATAGCGCGACGATGCCATCATGTGGCAGGCGCGCAGAATGCTGACTACCTGGTACATGTCGTAATCGTCGGAGCTCAGTACGGGAACGCCGCCCAGCTTTTCCGCGATTTTGCCTGCCGGGCGCGCGTCGAGTCGTTCGGTGGCCACCATCACGACAAACACGTTGTGCTTCTGGCGAAAGGCTGCCACGGCCTTGGCGATCGCGTTGAGATAGTTTTCGTATTTGGTTACCGCTTCGGGTCCCGAATTGTGAAAGTAAACCGATCGGTAGTGGCTGTCCTTGTATGCTCCGGCCAACTTGTTCGCGGCTAACTTACCCACGGAAGCTTTCACCGGCCATTCGAACGGATTGATGGGGCAGACTACCAGCACGCGCGCGCGCCCATCCCACCCGGCGTCGCGGAGAACGCGCTGGCCATACTCGGCGGGGAGCGGCTGAAAGGTCCACGCAGTATCGGTGCCTAGCTCAGTCGGTACGCCTAGTTCCCGCAGCAAAGTGCGCGATTCATCGTTACGCGTGATGATGAGCGAATCCTTGCAATAGCGCGCACACATGCGAGCAACCAGCGGGTCCATATGTCCGGCTTCGGCGCCGTATCCAACAGAAAGTTTATTCTGCACGGCGGCAATACCGAGAGAGCCAATCATCATGGTGGTCAGCGCGTTGGCGAATTTGCTCTTGAACATCGACCCTTCGCAGGCCACCACCCCATGATGCTTCGGCACCTCATTCGAGAGGAACGGCGGGAAGATTTGCGGCAGCAGTACCTGGCGCGTTTCTTTGAAGTAGCCTTCGGAGCGCGCGAAGGTTTGCGTCATCACGCTGAATTCGACTTTGTCGGCTCCCAGGATGTGGCGCAACTGGCGCAGCATTTCCTCGACGCGCACATCCGAGCCCATGTTGCGAGTGCCGTTATAGCCGGCGAACAGGACTTTCAGCTTCTCGCCGGGCTTCCAGGTCGAGCCGCCGCCCATTATCCATGAGGCACGCTTCGCCTCGATGAGGGCGCTAACCCACGCCTCCAGGACCAGATCCATCATGCGGCCGATCCTCCCGCGCTGGCAGCGGGCCAGGGCTTGTAGTTGTAGGTGAAATTCGATTCGCGGCTGAACTTCAGCAGTTTCAGGCTGTATTGAGAAAACGGTACCGGCTTGCGCCCCAGTTCCGAGGTGACTCTCGTGTTGTCGAAGACCGTATTCCACACCAGGTAAGGCATGAACACCTTCATCAACGCCGCGCCGTGGGCCAGCGACCCGCTGCGATTTGCCAGACTGTTCACGATGCTCGAGAACGGCTTCTCGAACACCGGCAAGAACACCGGCCCGCGCTTTTGCTGCGCGGCCGCCATCGCAGTCGTGACTTCGCGGAAGGTCTGCGAATCGCGCCCGGACGAAAGATGGTACGTATCGTATTTCGGATCCGCTTTCTGGTGGAGGCTCGCGATCGCATCGGCTACAAAATCAACATTCACGATGTCGATTTTGTCATTCGGGCGAAAGGGCAGGGCCTTCAGGCTGGCAAGAAACACGAAGGCTCGCACCATGTCGAATTGTGTCGTTTCCGGAAAGCGACTGTCTCCCAGCACGATGCTGGGACGGAAGGTGGTGATAGGCACGTCGGGCAGCAGTTCGCGAACCATGTGCTCGCAGAATTTCTTGGTGCGCGCATAGGGATCGTAGTCCGAACGATTCCAGTCGATGGAACGATCTTCGGTGACCACTTCATTGCTGCGCTTGCCAGCTACGGCCACGGTGCTCACGTTACTGAAGCGCCGCAGTCCGTGATAGTAATGCGACCGGCGGGCGAGTTGCAGCACCTCGAGGGTCCCGCGCAGATTGACGTTCAGGCAGCTCTTCTCCGATTTTCGGTTGAGCGAGGCTGCGCAGTGGATCACAGAATCGGTCGTGTGAATCAGGCGATCGTAGTCGTCGCGGTTCAGGCCGAATTGCGGCGACGTCAGGTCTCCCGGAAAAATCCGGATGCGGGTTTGCAGATGCTCATAGAAGCGCGGGAAGTCCATGTGCAACTGCATCCCGTTCCACAGGCGGAGCGCAGCTTCCTGGGTGTCTTTTCCGCGCACCAGCACGTTCAATGACGCGCCATGCGAGTCCAGCAGGTTGGCTGCGACATGCGCGCCGATGTAGCCCGTCGATCCGGTCAGGAATATCGCCACGTTGCCCCGTTTGTTCCAGTCTTTACAGTTTCAGCCTGCGCTGTTTCCTGAACATTTACAGGAACGAGAGGGCGCGGCGGGCGCACGGCCAGCGGACGGCCTTCGATGAGCGGATAGGTCCAGCGTCGCAGCGCGGGAATGTGAATGTCGATCCAGTACGTCCACCAGTCAAGCGAGCGCGTGTCATAGCCAAAATCTGCGCGTTCTTCGGGCACCAGCGCAAGAGATAGCTTCTCGACATTGTCGGCGACAAAGTCGTGCTCGTTATGCAGGATAAACGGCTCGAACAGCTGCACCAGCTTGCCGACTTTCTCGAGATTGCGTTCCGCCCGCGCCAGCGGTGTCTTCTTTAAAGGAAGCGGCGCCATCACGCGCTGAATCGATTTCACAATCGCCATCTGCGCAGGAGCCGACAACCGGTTGTAACGTGTCTTGGAGACCGGGATGGCATCCATGCGCAGCCGCAGCCACGATTCGAGGCCTTCCTGCGCGCGATAGTGTTTGCGATGAGCGAGCGAAGTGAGTTCGATGGATCGGCCCATGTCGCAGGGATTAGTGACCGACGTCGCGAGTTGATAGACCGCATCATGCCTGCGCTCGATGACCGCTGCGGCAATCAAAGTCATGCCCTGACAAACGGAGTCGACGGGAATAATGTCCAGCCGCTTGCGCTCGTTGGAAGGCAACTGCCGGAAGTTCGTCCCTAGTAAATAAGACAACGACGCGGAGGTATTGATGCCTTCATTCCAGCCGACGAACGGCTTGGCTACCGACGTCTCGACGATTGCCGGGCGAATGATCGCGACCGGAAGACCTGCAGATCGGTTACCGATCAACGACTCCGCAAGACTTTTCGTCAGCGTGTATGTATTGGGCCACCCTAACTCGGCAGCGCGGCGCGCGCCGGCTTCGGTTAGATAGTTACGCAGCCATCGGATGCGGCCTTTACGAACCTGATTTTCGAGAGCAGCGCCATGAAGATCTTTGGCAGCGTGCTCTTTACCGACGGCTTGTTCGGTCAGTTCGCGAGTGACTTCTTCACCTTCGGCTTTTTCGGTTGCCTGGTTTATCAGCTCATGCAGGTTGCGCCATTCCTGCTCGGCGTCGAACCCAGCAACTGCGGCAGGCGTGTAATCGAGCCGAAGCTTTTCGCTCACGCGCCCGTCCCGCGCACCGGCAACGTAGCAGGTGGAGAGGTGGACCAGACCACAATGATCCGACTTGCGTACGAAGTCCAGAACACGCACAGCCGCGTCGACATTCGTGGAGAGAGCATCGCGCAGATCAGGGTTAAAGTCGGTCAGTCCTGAGCTATTGATAATGAGGTCAAGGTTCGACTGGAGACGCTGGGCGAGGTCGGGGTCGATGCCGAGTCCTGCCTGCGATACATCGCCTTCCACCACTTCAACTTTATCTTGAAGAAAGGCCGACAGCCCCATCGCGTGGCGATCGAAGAGAGGATCGAAAACTGGCGACTCCTCGACCACGCGCTCGAAGCGCTTAGAGGCCGGGTTCGACTTCTGGCGCCGGATTAGAAGGTAGATGCGACCGATCTCAGGCAGATCGAGCAGCGTATTGACCAGCCAGACTTTACCGATAAAGCCAGTGAAACCCACCAACATGACATGTTTTCCGGCAAGCGCACGACGCACCGAGAACGGCGCAGTATTCCTATGGTTGTCAAAGTAAATGACCGGGCGCTCCGAGCCGGGGGGCGACTGCTCCGAAGAAACGATCGCGCTACGCAATGCACCCGCATCTGGCTGGTTCAACTCGCGCACCAGCCGGTCGGGTGTACGTTCGCCATCGGGGCCCGCCCCTGTGATGCGGGCGAACAATCCTCTGGGACGGATTACCGGTGACAGAAGCCGACCGGTCGCGACCCGATCACGGAAGTCCAGGCGATTTACGAGCAGCCACTTCACCCCTAGAAAATGGGCAAGGGGGCGCATTACATGGTCTAACCCCTGGCTCACGAGAACAATTTCGGCACCCTGAGCCTGCAGGTTCTTCAGGCGAGCCACGCCATCGACCTTCAGGTGGGGCTTGAGCTTGTACTGGAAGTATTCGTCGCCAAGAAGATCGAGGCGATCGCGGCTCACTCCGCGCAAGACACTATGGACGACCCGGGTCGCAAAGACACGGTGCACGGCATACAGAAAAGGGCGCAGCGCCGCCATCAGGAAGACCAGGCCGCGGCGAGCCATACGCGCTGCAAAGGTCTGGGCGTTCCAGGTAAAGAAGGCTACTGGCTGTACCGTGGTGAGATCGAGAAGGCTGCCCTCGACCCGCCAGTAGACGGGGGCGGACGGACCGATCTGTCCGGAATGTGGTTTCAGAGAATCCAAAAGTAGCAATAAGCCTTAGATTTAAGAGTACGGAGGCTCAGAAGCAGCCCTGCGATCTTGCCAAGTCTATTATTGTAAACAATCTCGCGACAAGGACGAAGAGCCTTGACAGTACCGGCTCAGGCCCACCCTGAGAATGAGGAATTTCTGAGGCATTTGCTCCCCCCAAGCAATGCCATAGGCCAGGGATCATTCCCGCACATCGGCCCCGTAGATCGCGCTTTCAGGATCGATAGCGAACGCCAGAATTGGACTGCAAGGGGTTTTGAAGCAGGCTGGACGTTCGCGACGAGACAGCCAGAGCGGCGGGGACGCAGAAGAAAACCGCCGGTCCCCAAAGCCGCCTCGATAAAGATGCCAGCCTCGCGAACCGACGGTTCTTGCCTTTCCAATCAGAACTTGCGACGCTAAGCGGCAGCTTTCTTCTGCTGTTTGTACTTAGCCCAACGAGCTCTCTGTGCCGCTGCGATTCTGCGACGCGCTGCCACAGACAGGACTCGCTTGGGACGAACCCCTGCGCTCCGGCCATTGTGACTCATGCCGCGCAGTGCTGCAATCGCGGCTTCCACCTGACTTAACTTACTTTGCAAAGTTTTTTGCTCTGACACTAATGACTTCACCACTTTATCCAAGTTAGGCATGTAACCTCCTCGCGGGTGATTCTAGCAAACAGTTTGCTTGCTCGACGAAAGATACCACGTAAAATTTCTTAACATCACTGACCCCGGGGCACGAGACCCAAATCCGAACGTGTGCAAAGATATTCCTTACCGCTTCCGGTCTAACTTGGGCAAGCTTTCCTAGCTCGCGTATCCCCTCGAGTCAGGACTTGGGCTTACTGGAAACCAGTAGAGTCGAAACTTCTTTGAAGTGTACTGGGCGTCGATTTTTGCTCGGGGTGAACTTAAATTTCCCCGGACGGTATGGAATTCCCCAAGATTCCGACTCCCGCATGCTGTAGCGCGCCAAACCAAGTGTCAAGCAGATCCCATGAATTGACTTAGTTCGGAAGTTATTCGCTGCATCGCTTTCGGTTTGACGGGCACTTCCATGAGTTTTACCGGGCAACTCCGCATCTTGTGGGTCGGACAGCAGGCCAATTAAACCACTTGAACGGCTCCAATCACTCACGAATCCAACTCGCCTTCTTGGCTTCCGTCTGCCTGCCAGGTTCCCGACTCCTGCTTTTCGGGCTCCCTTGCCCACTCGGCTTGCCTGAATGTTTTCCTGCTCGGTGGTTCCCTGTATGGAATTGCCAATATGCCGTCGAAAACGGACTAGTACGCTGATACCTGCCTCTGGTTGTCCACAGAGGTCAAGCGGCCAAATATTGGCCGTACAGGGCACTATTCCGCACTTAAGCCTTGTTGCGTGTGAGCATCTACCGAGGCGTTGCCCTCATAGCCCTCGTCCAACTCAACTATGCGATCGAGCCGCCCTTCCCGAACTCGGAAGTCGTGATTCCAACACATAATTACGAAGAGTCGTCCACCCGAATGCTTGAGACGACTGCCGCTGGCCCTTCGCACGGAAGGGCCATTCCAGCTTGACGGGGAAAATGAGTAGAAATAGAGTCCGAGCATCGGTTTTGGGGCCAAGTTTGCGCCCAATCCAGACAGGCGGTGGTCGAAATGCGTCCTTTGAATCGGTTTCTTGGCTCGTTGGTCATGGCAAGCGTCATCTTTCTGGCATGCACGGCGCAGAGTCAGGATTCGGCGGTCCCCCCAACTACGCAGAGCACGCCCGACGGTCAAGCCTCCGTGCAAGCGGCCCAGGACCCCGACACGGCCAATCAGATCCAGCAACTTCAGGCTGCCATCGATCAATTGCAGCAACAGGTCTCGCGCCTCACTTCGGCGGTGGAAGAGCTACAGGCCGACCGCACGGAGTCGGTAAAGCCCGCCGCGGCGCCTCGCGGCAAGGGCAAGCCAACAATTCCGCCCAAGAAGATATCTTCAGTTGCACAGACTCCTGCGGCACCGGTCGCGGAAACGGACGCGCCAATGACCGTTCTCGTATTCCAGGACGGACATCGCACCGAAGCTCGCAACTACGCAATCGTCGGACAAACTTTGTGGATTTACACGGAGCAGGATTCGAAGAAAGTGCCCCTGGGGGACCTTGATGTTAACGCCACCAAGAACGCGAACTCAGATCGCGGAATCGTCTTTCAGATGCCTAATACGAAGTAAAAAGCGGACCGGCCTCCCCGGTTATGTCGAAATTTTCTTTAGGGCTTAACCTCGCGGATCGACTTTCGTACCCGTTCGATCTGCTCCGTCATGATCTTGTCATCCAGGTGAGCGGAGGCCTTGGCGATGATATTGGCTGTGATCATCTGCGCCTCGGTCAGGGTGAGCTTTAGTGCACGCGCGCTGATCGCGGTTGATTCGTAACTCCGCACCGCCTCCACCAGCAGTCCCGCCGCATAGCTCACCGCCTCGGCGCTCACGCCTTCTTGAATCTCTTCCAGGCTGCTGCCGTAAGGAATAGCCGCCAAATTTTGTGCCCGGTCGTGTCTCATGGTGGTCCTCACCAGGTTCAATCTCTACTGCCTGCCGTCCTCAATCGCCGCGGCCGTCATCACCGACAAAGCCAAGGGCCTGACCAATCGTCTGCAAGATATTTTCGTGTCTGTGACCGTGGTCACAGAAGCCGAAACGGGTTCCTTCGAAGATAGGGTTGCTCGGCCGCCTTTTCTGCGTAATGCGGTCTTCTTATACCGATTACCCAACCATCCGGAGGCCGAGCGTTTTGCTGACGAAATCGTCCGCGCAAGACCCGGGACATCTCCGCGCATGGATTGGAGTACGGATATGGTGAGTGATCCTATCAAAATTCTGATTGTGGATGACGACGAACAGGTATTAATTGAGCTGGAACGGCTGCTCGAGAGCGAAGGCTACAGCACTACCACGGCGTGGGGCGGGCGGGAAGCACTCGCCTACACCGAGCAGATGCAATTTGATGTCTTGCTGGTCGATGAAGACATGACCCATCCTGAGTGGAGCGCACTGTCAGTGGAACTGAAACGCAGGCAGCCGCAAGCTTGTTTCCTGCAGATGCACGCCCGCAAAAATCACGGAAACGCGGCAGTTTCCGGGATTTACAAATGGGAGCACGCTGAAGTAAAGGCGACGATCCGCAACTTTCTGGCGGCCTGAGAACTACTGGCTCTCCGTCTGGAGCAGAATCTTAATCAGGTCAGTCGCAAGCGCCGACGAATCCGCCCCATCGAGGTTGATCAGGACAACGACCCCCGCCTTTTGTTCGGGAGCGAGCATAATAAACGTGCTGGTCCCCTGTTGTCCGCCACCATGGCCGACGTCTGGCACGCCCGCGGAATCGCCGACTCCCCATCCCAGCGCATAGCCTCGATGTCCTTCGTCAGCGACCTCAGGAGTCGCGGCGTGCTGAGGTGTCCACATGGCATCGCGCGTGGAACGCTTCACGAGTTTATCGGCGAGGATGGCCACCTCGAATTTGGCCATATCATCTGCCGACGAAAGCCAGCCTCCGCCCGGAATCTTGTAGCTGGAATCAAGGAACTCGGAATTCTGAATCTCTCCGGACTTCGCCTTGGAATAGAAGCGCGTGCGGTGAGGGATGATGCTGAATCGGTCGTCCCATCTCGTATTTGTCATGCCCGCCGGCACGAAAATGTTGTCGTGTACGTAGTCGAGGTACTTCGTGCCTGAGGCTCCTTCGATCGCGCACCCGACCAACGTGAATCCCTGCGTAGAGTAGTGAAACTTCTTCCCGGGCTTAGCGACCAGCGGATCGTTGGCGAAAAACTGGATCCCTCCGGCGATGGGATCGTCAAAGTGCTTCGTGCTGTTGGTTTCCACATCCTCTTTCGGATCAGGCTTGTAGTGGCGGATGCCGCCCAGGTGCGCCATGAGTTGGCGGGTCGTGATGGGCAATTCCTTCTGCGGAAAGGCTGGACAATATTTCTGGATGGGCGCCTCGATGTCCAATTTCCCTTGTTCCCAGAGATGCATGGCGGCGGTCGCAGTGATGGGCTTCGAAATCGAAGCCAACCGGAACAGGGTCTGCGGGGTGACCGGCACATTATTTTCGAGATCGGCCATGCCGAAGCCTTCCGACCACACTTCTTCGCCGTTGACCACGGTCGAGGCCGCAATGCCAGGAATATTGTTAGCCGACATGAATTTCGAAATCGCGTTTTCCATCGCCGCGCGTTTCGCGGCTGGAAGTTTGGCATCTTCCGCGCGGGTTAGAGCACAGCACAGGAATACGACTAAAATCTGTACCAGGATTTTCTGCGTTCCGTGTGCTTTCTCGACCAGGGCAGGTTTGTTCATCACTTCCGCAATTTCTCCTTAGTCGTTCGGGCTCGACGAGTCGGCAGCTAACAGTGAACAGCGAGCCACTTTTAGTTCTGGGCCTGGGTGTCGGGTGCAGAATTGCCGTTTTTGCCCTGCGCAGCCACGGAAATCTTATAAGTGCCACTGCCCGTGACTTGGACCAACTGGCCGTGTTCGAGGTATGGTCGCAGAACATCAGGATTCTGCCAATCGAGATTCCATCCGTTCTCAATCGCCACTACGGTGTAGCGGCCGGGAAGAACCTGGTACAGACTGAACGTGCCGTCACTGTCGCTCTGATCGCGACGAAATAAATCCGCGTTGCCCTGGAGCGACCGCGGAACGAGCACCACCATGGCCTGCGAAACGCCCTTCCCGTCACGCAACACGGTGCCGTCGATGCGGCCCGCACCCGGCAGCAGCGTAACCGTCAAATCCACGGTGCCATTTCGCGGAAACGTCAAAGTCCTTCCAACCACTTTCGCTCCGCTGGCAGTGATCTTATCCACAATCGCCCGGCGCGGATGAATGAGCGCCACCTCGTAGGCGCTGGCAGAGGTGAGATTCTGGCTAAACTCAAATTTGCCCGCATCCGAAACCGGAGCGCCGAAGCCTTCGTGTGAATCGCGATTAAAGAAGCGAATATAGGTTCCGGGCGGGAACGGGCCAGGCTGTGGATTATGCACAGTTCCACGAATGTAGACCGAGCCCGTAGAATTTTCCAAAGCGTCAATCTCGCTGTCGCTCGAGACGTCCAATTCCCGCGCCTGGTTCTTCCATTCCTTTCCCGAATAAGTTCTTAGATTCACGACCACATGTCCCGGCGGAATGCCGCTGACCACAACTGAGCCGGAAGCTCCTGGCTGGGTTCGGCCCTGGATTGGAACAAGCTCACGATCAAATATTCGTTGCTGCACGCCGACCGCCCCCGGCTGATTTGGATCGGTGCTGGCATTCCGTACGGTCAAATGCACGGCCGGAACGGCGCGCAATGTGATGTCGGCCGTGCCCCGTTCCCCTGCATGGAGTTGAATTGGCGTGGCACTCTCTGCGTCCACGGCGTCGGCATAGAACGTGACGCGATAGGCAACATCAAGGGCAGCATCCCCACTCGAGGAAGAAGTGGGGTCCGAACTCTGGTCCGCCGTGGTTTCCCCCTCCATCGAAAGTTTCGCCGAGTACTGCGCGCCCGGCAGGTCGGCAGCGTACCAAGGCTGCCCGGAGACAGCCACGAAATACGTCCCGGGAAACAGATGCCCGAAATGATAGCGGCCCTGATCCTCAAGCGAATTGCGCGCCCGCAATTCCATTTTTCCGGTGGCGCCATCGCGAGAAAAAAGCAGGACATCTCCGTTGCGCACGGTTTCATTTTCTTCGTCCTGCACCGAGCCGGAGATCGAACCATCCGGGACGAGCTGAAAAATCAGATTCTCTGAGGCCAGGCCAGGACCGACGGCGATCGCGGTGGAGTAAGGTGCGTGCTGCTGGTAGGCCTGCTCTGAGAATCCGCTGCCCTGCGCGATCAGACTGAATTTTCCCCGTGCAACGTTTTCGAAGACGAAACGGCCATCGGCTCCAGTCGTGGTTTCGGTGACAAGATCACGCTGCTCGGTGGGCGAAATCGAAACATCGATGCCCGCCAACGGCTGTCCAGTAACGGCGTGCACTACAGTTCCGGCGATACGACCCGCGAAGGCAGCAGGCTTCGCAGTTTGTGCGTGCGACGAAAATGTAGTCGCGAGAACTATTACTTGCCACGCTAATAGACAACGCTTCACTTCGCGATTCCCTGCCTTTCGACATTGTTCGTCGCTTCCTCCCCAGCATGCAGAGTGACCGTCGCAGCTTTCGACAGGTACGGGGCGAGCACTTCCGGATTCCTGAACTCCAGTGCGGCAAACGTCTCGCGGTCAAAAGCCAGCACCTTGTAGTCCCCGGGAGCCAGCGCCGTGAACTCGAAGCCGGTTCCGGGAGCGATCAACGTGGTGCGAGCTGCGGTCAACGATTGCTGGTCAGCACACAGCAAAACCCAACCGCCGGCTGACTGTCCCTCGGCGAGAATGTTGCCTTTGAGGAGGGCGCCATCGTCGCGCAGTACGATCTCCAGGGGCTCCGCTCGATGGCCGGTACCGATCACGAGATCTTCCCGCAGCAAGTCTGTCGCGCCGATCCGCGCTGAGCGGACGTACCAGGGCGCTGTCGCAGAAATGTCCACCGAATATCGACCCGGGACCAGGTTACGGAACACGAGACCGCCGTTCTTGATCTTCTCCGCCTGATACTCGAGGTTGTCGCTGCGGGCATCGGTCGAGATCAATCGCACTGCCGAGGTGGCTACCTCCCGGGCCGGAAGAAAATTTGCAGCGGCCAGTTGCTCGGGCGAATTCGAACTCGGTCGAAACTCGACGTTGACGGGGATCGTGATGGAGGCCCCCAGTGGGAGAGTGATCCCCTCCACATCTCCATTCACGATCAGGGGCAAGTCGGTGGCCGAAAGCCTGCCCGCCGAATCCGAGCCGCGCGCCTGCAGGATGTAACTTCCACCGGGAATCGTTCCGTGAAATTTTCCTGTCTGCGTCTCGACGTCGACCGGCGACGGAATTACCTCGCCTGATTTGTTCGTGAACTGCACTCCCACCCCTGCCCCTGCGGAAAATCCGACGAGCGTGCCCGAAACCTGGAATACCGGCTCAGGCTTGAGGATTAAGTCCGCCGTCACCTGCTGGCCGCCGGCAAGGACAAAAGGCGTTGCGGCATCCATGTCTGGCACGCCCGGATAGAACATCGTTCCGAATCCTTCCTTGCGTGGTCCGCGGGTGGGTATTGCGCGAACGCTGGGAAGAATTGGACCGGCGGCAAGCAGGTAACGGCCCGGCATCAGGCCGACCATGCGGAAGTGCCCATCCTCTTCGGTAGTAGCTTGGCCTTTTACTTCCCAGTGCCGATATCCATTGGAGATCACTTCTCGAAAGATATGTACGGGAGTGTCTTCGATGGGATCGCCTTTCGCCGTCGCAACGTGTCCGGCAATGATGGCTTCCGGCAGCAACTGCAAGGTGAGCGAAGCTGTGTCGTCGACCAGATGCACAATCTCAGGCTGGAAATCTGACGGATTCAAATCTGCGGTGCTGAAGTATCCCGGCTTGTGGGCCAGAACGCTGACATCAGACTCGGGAAGCCCGCTGAACTCAAAGCGGCCTTCGGAATCGGTGAGCACCGATTGCACTTGAATGCTGTTCGCGGGCGCTGCCTGCACCATAACTCGTCGAATCGGTTCGCCGGTCACCGAATTCACCACGATGCCGCCGAGCAAGTGCTTGCGCGTGGGTTGGGCCGTCGCGTCGGTGGCCGTCTGGCAGAACAAGGCAGGCGCCAGCGAGAGGGCACATACCAGGATGCCGACTGCAGAGCAACTGCACCTGGGTCTTTTGGCGTTCACGTTATGCATCTACGGCCTATCGATGGGGAGGGTGTTAGTAATTCTATGCGATACGCAGGAGCCACTGTGGCGAACCGGCTCCCACCCACTTCGCCAAGGTCTTGGATGCTTTTCGCAAATGCCGAGGTGCCTCGGCATTTGCGAACTACGCGATAAGAAATAGAGGGAAACCCGTCCGGCTAGTGTTCGCCTCTAACGAAGAAGTGCTCCTTGTCGACGCTCGCAGGCACAGCCACATCGAAAAATCCCACCATCATCTCGTTGTACGTGTGATCACCCCACGTGACCGGACTGTCAGGGTCAGGGTTGTGGGCATTGTTTGTTGAGTTGTCGTACCAGGCGACCGCCTGCAGCGTGCTACCGGCTTTGAGCAGGCGCGGTTCCGACAAGCGATAACTCAACTGCCAGTAGAAATCGTAGTTCACGCGCAACAACGTCTCTGACTTCCGGTCTAGCCCTGCAAGGTTGTACTCGAATCGCTTGCCTCGAAGATGCATGTGCGGGAAAAAGCTCAACAGCAGGGCGTCGTTGGGCAAAGTCCCATGAACTTCCACGCGATAGTTATCGGTGTTCGGCGGGATTGGAACTGGATCGTGATCGTTCGCGAGCTGCAGGGTAAGCACGCGCTGTGCGGGCTTTCGCTTCGCAAATACCAGTCCGACACTGGTCTGATCGCTGCCCGCCTGCCCGTTAGTCGTGTAGTGCATTTGAAAGACGAGGTCCGAGTGCGCCGGAATGAATTTCGCCATGCCATCAGGCCAGCGATCGGGAGAACTTCCGGGTGCGTAGACCAACAGCAAGTCGCTGGTCGTTTCGTGCGCCTGATGCTTTAGTGCCGGGTCACTCAAGCTCGACGCCGTGAACGGCACGTTCAGGGGCGCCCCGCGCAACCACTTTGAATTGGGCGGCCGGATATAGACCACGGCGTGATGCACATATTGCCGGCTCGAGGGACGAATCTCCGACATCTGCACCCAGCGATCTTCGGTGAAGTTGGTCGGGACGATCTCGTAGGTGTACTCAACATCGCCCTCGGCCGGAATAAGCACCGGCTTTGGCATTTGCAGCACGATGTCGGGCGAGGGAATGTTCCAGCCTTCCGTCCAGGGTGGCGAGGGCGGAGCATCGCGCGCGTTCCCGGGCGCCTTTGTTTCTGCCCAGGCGGCGAGGGTCGCGATCTCCGGCTCGGTCAACGAAGGGTCATCGGCGAAATGGCCGCAACAGGGATCGGCAAACCAGGGCGGCATTCGCTTCGAGCGCGCGTCATTCGCAATCTGCCGTGTCCAGCGCTTCACGTCGTCATATGTAACCAGCGGCATCGGCGCGATTTCGCCAGTCCTGTGACACTGCTGGCAGTGCTTTTGAAGAATGGGGAGGACGTCGCGATAGAAGGTTGGCCGAGCGGAAGGCCCGTTGTCGCCGCTTGCACCAACGATCCCGGCAGCAAGAAACAGCCCGAATGAAAAAATGAAAACGCGCATCGCCAACGTCAGTTTGATGCTGCCCAAGCCAAGCCATCCACACCGCGGCCGGCGTCGATCAATTTCTCGACCGTCCAGTCGCTCGTGCGGATCACGGCCACCTTCTGACTGGCGTCGCATGAGACGTACGCCTTCTTCCCGTCGGGCGACACAAGCACTTCTTGCGGGTTCGCCGGGACATCGATCGTGTGCGCGACTTTCATGCTGCCCAGATCAACGACTGCAACCTGTTTGCCGCCAGGGAGTGGTACTACGAGCCAGTGTCCATCAGGCGTAGGAGTAGCCCCGTAGCCCACAGCGGGAAGAGGAATCCAGGTTTTGAGTTTGTTTGTGGCGGTGTCGATCACGGTCAATTGCGGCTTGGTTTGATCCGCCGTAAACACCATGCGATCGTCTACCGAAATCCCGATGCGTTGAATTTTCGATGCAACCGGAATCGTGGTGATTGTTTTCCGCGTTTCAAGGTCGAGCACCGACACACTTCCCGGCCCTACGTTCGCGGTATAGCCGCGACGCCCATCATGCGCGATGACGAGCATGTGCGATTCGGGTGAGCCCGTCGGAATTTTACCCACGACTTTTAGCGTCGCAGGGTCGATCACCGTGATGGACTGATCGAGTTCGGTCGTTACGTAGAGCAGTTTGTCTCTCGGATTGATCAGCGGGCAATGTGGCCGCACGCCATGGCCGAAGTCCACGTTTCCAACAATCTTCCGTGTAGCGATATCGATCACGGCAAGCGTGCTGCCATCGGTCCCGGGCAATCCCACTCCTGAGTTTCCGTAGATCGGAACGTAGGCAATACGGCCGTCGCGCGAGGCAATCACCTCGTGGCCGGTGACACCGCCAACGTCCACACTCGCAATCTGACGACCGGCGATTGCATCAATGAGGCCAAGCGTGTGTTCGCCCTTGTTGGCCGCGAGCAGCCAATCCTTGCTCGAGTTGGCTGGTCGGGGCTGAGGAGCATGGGGCATCGCAAACGTTAGCAGCAGTGCCAGGAGAAAATACGATTTCATATGAATCTCCGGAAGTCCCTGCGTGAGTGAAGAGTGTATCGCAAAACTACCAGCCCATCGGCCGACGGACTCACGTAAGGAGAGCTACATTGCGCGGCCAGTCCCGCGAATCAGATGTGGCGTACACGATATTGCGCGACTAGGTCCGCCCTCGAAGAAATCTGATCGAGATCACCTATACTTTCGTCGAGGGAGCTTCCGCCATGAGGATCATCGCAATCTGCTTTGCTCTGGTGTGTGTCCTGGGCCTGGTCGCCGGTGCCCAAGATACCTCGAATGCAGCGGTCGAAGGCAAGGTCATCGCCCTGGAGAAGCTCTGGAATCAGGCCTACAAGAGTGGCGACACGAAAGCACTGGCCTCGATCCTCGACGACTCGATCGTATTAATCAACGACGATGGAAGCGTGCAAACCAAGAAGGAATTCTTGCCCACGGTGAAGGCGAGCAATGCTCAGGAACAGCAGGTCGCTCCTGAATTCTTAAAAGTGTATGTTCACGGAGACGTTGCCGTGGCAACCGGCGTTCTCCGGGTAAAGGGTGTGGAGGACGGGAAAAGCTACACGCGCCGCGAGCGTTTTGTCGACACCTGGCTGCGCAAGGGCGATAACTGGGTTTGCATCGCGACCAACGCCACGCCCATCACGCACTGATGCTCGAACCGCGACCCGATTTCGGAAAAGCTACGGCTTCGCCAACTGCACCCGCAAATCCTGCCCAGTCATTTCCTCGGGCTCCCCCAGATTGAGCATCCCGAGAATCGTCGGCGAGATATCGCGCAATGAGCCGTTCGGCCGCAGCGTGAATTGCTTCGCGTTCTCGCCGACAACGATAAACGGAACAGGATTCGTGGTGTGCGCCGTGTGCGGCCCACCCGTGACGGGATCGATCATCTGCTCTGCGTTTCCGTGGTCGGCGGTGATGAGCATGGCGCCACCCTTGGCGCGAACTGCCTTCTCGATCTCCCCCAGGCAGGCGTCAACCGTTTCTACCGCTTTGATGGTGGGTTCGATCTTGCCTGAGTGGCCGACCATATCTGCGTTCGCGAAATTCACGATCATCACGTCGAACGTGCCGTCTTCGACTGCATTCACCACCGCTTGCGCGATTCCCGCGGCCGACATTTCGGGCTTCAGATCGTAAGTCGCGACCTTGGGCGACTGCACCAGCAGGCGGTCTTCTCCCGGGAAGGGTTGTTCCACGCCCCCGTTGAAGAAGTAAGTGACGTGCGCATACTTCTCGGTTTCCGCCACACGCAGGTTGCGGAGATTCGTCTGCCCCATCACGTTGGCAAGAATATTTGCCATCGATTCCGCGGGAATGACGACAGGCAGTGAGAAATTCTTGTCGTACTGCGTCATGCAGACATAGTGCAAATTCTTCGGAACGCGATCGCGTGGAATTGTCTGGTCGAGATCATCGGCACCCGGCAAGTCCCGGCCCCCTTGCGCGTTCAGACCGCTGTTGCGAGCAAGCGCGCGCGTAATCTGGCGAACACGGTCTGCGCGGAAGTTGAAACAGATGCAAGAATCCTCGTCGCGAATGGTCGTGAGCGGCTCGCCTTGGTTGTCGATGCAGACGAACGGAATCACGAACTCGTCCGTCACGCCCTTGTTGTAGGAGTCTTTCATCCCCTGCACTGGATCGACGTAACGCCCGCCTTCCCCGTCCCCATACACCATCGCCTGAAATGCCTTATCGATTCGTTCCCAGCGCCGGTCGCGATCCATCGCGTAGTAACGGCCATTCACGCTGGCAATCTTGCCGGAGTTGTACTCGTGCATTTTCTGCTGCAATTGCTCCAGATATCCGGCGCCATTGGTGGGAAGCGTGTCGCGGCCGTCCATGAATGCGTGCACAAACACGCGATCAACTCCCCGCTGCTTGGCCATCTTCAGCAACGCGCACAAGTGCGCCTGCTGCGAGTGGACGCCACCGTCGGAAACGAGCCCGAACAAATGCAATCGTCGTCCACCGGTGCGTGCATGCTTCATCGCGGCGACCAACGTCGGATCGGAGAAGAAGTCTCCGTTCTGGATCATCAGATCGATGCGCGTGATGTCCATGTGCACGATTCGTCCGGCACCGATGTTGAGGTGACCAACTTCACTGTTGCCCATCTGACCTTCGGGTAGACCGACGAACGGCCCGCTGGTGTGAATCAGCGTGTTGGGATATTCGCGGAGCAAACGATCGTAGGTCGGCTTGCGCGCCAAGGCGATGGCGTTGGCTTCGGTCTTGGGGCTGTAACCCCAGCCGTCGAGGATGATGAGGATGAGAGGCTTGGGACGAGACATCGAGTCTGCGGGCTCCTGACTTCTGGCTGTCAGCTATCGGCCGTCAGCTTTCAGTGAAAATCGCGCTGCACGGGGTAGGATCAATTTTTATCCGTAGCAGGCTGTGATCCGCTCTGCTTCTGACGATCCTCTTCCGCCATCTTCTCGGCGCGGTCCATGACCTTCTCCATCATGGCTTGAATGCGCGGCCCCGCGGCCTGCATCGACTCGGCGGTCATGGCCGGCATTTCGCGAAGCAGTTTCTGGCCGGTGGGCGACGCATAGAACGCACCCATCGCATCCACATCCCCTTTCGTCAGGCGCTTCTGATAGACCGGGATCATGTCGTCGAGCATGCCGTCGATGGGCATATCCTTCATCGTGTCGGTCGTAAATTTGTCGAGACGCGCCAATTCTGCGTCACTGATTTGCGGGAAGTGCTTCCGCATTCCTTCGTGCATCATCGCTCGCTGTTGCGTGGCTATCGTCGTCATCACGGAGGTCATCTGCTCGTGAATTTTCATGACGTCGAAAAGTTTTAGAACGTCTTCGCGGGTGGCAGGCGGATCCGCCTGGGCGAACAGAGAAGTCGTCGCCGCGCACAGAACGACAGTGACCGAGAGGCAACGCAATTTCATCTTGCACTCCTAAGTTGTGGTTGGGTTCGGCAATCCGGAACCGTGTCTTAGTTCACTGGACGTTGCTTTTGTAATTGAGTGCCGCGATCCCCAAATATCGCGCACTACCGCCCAGTTCTTCCTCAATGCGTAGCAACTGGTTGTACTTCGCGATGCGGTCTGTGCGCGAGGCCGACCCTGTCTTGATCTGGCCCGCGCCTGTAGCCACTGCCAGGTCCGCGATAAACGTGTCTTCACTCTCGCCGGAGCGATGCGAAATCACCGAGGTGTATCCATTGCGACGCGCCAGATCGATGGCGGCGAGCGTCTCGCTCACGGTTCCGATCTGATTGACCTTGATCAGGATCGAATTCGCGATGCCCTTGTCGATCCCTTCCTGCAGTCGCTCAGTGTTGGTGACGAACAGGTCATCCCCAACCAACTGGATTTTCTTACCCGCAAGCTCGGTTAATGTCTTCCAGCCTTCCCAGTCATCCTCGGCCAGGCCGTCTTCGATCGACACAATCGGATATTCATTGGCCCACTTGGCCCAGAAGCGCGCCATGTCTTCCGAAGACTTCGCGGATTTATCCGACTTCTTGAAGACATACTTGCCGTCCTGGTAGAACTCGCTGGCCGCCGGATCGAGCGCGATCGCCACTTCCTCTCCGGGTTTGTAGCCAGCCTGCTGGATTGCTTCCAACACTACTTCAATGGCTTCGACATTCGATTTGAGCGAGGGAGCGAAGCCGCCCTCGTCGCCCACCGCCGTATTGTATCCACGCTTCTTCAAAACGCCTTTCAGTGTGTGGAACACTTCAACGCCCCAGCGCAACGCCTCCGAAAAACTCTCGGCGCCCACCGGCATCACCATAAATTCCTGAAAGTCGACGTTATTGTCGGCGTGCGCTCCGCCATTAAGGATGTTCATCATTGGAGTGGGTAGAACGTTTGCCCCGGCGCCCCCAAGATATCGATAGAGAGGCAGGCCGAACGAATCCGCCGCGGCACGCGCCGAGGCCATCGAAACCGCCAGGATTGCGTTCGCCCCCAAGCGCCCTTTGTTCTCGGTTCCATCGAGTTCAATCATCTTAGCGTCGACCGCGCCCTGATCGGCTGCATCCATATTCGCCAATGCGTCGGCAATCTCGCGATTCACGTTCTCTACAGCCTTTAGAACGCCTTTGCCGAGGTAGCGCTCTTTATCACCATCGCGCAATTCCACTGCTTCGTGTTCGCCGGTGGATGCTCCGCTAGGCACGATAGCTCGTCCCCGGGTTCCATCCGCCAACAACACTTCCGCTTCCACCGTCGGGTTACCGCGGGAGTCCAACACTTCGCGCGCATGAATTTCAGAAATATTAGTCATGGGTCTTTCTTTGTCCTTCGGATCAATTTGAATTTTGGGCAGGTCGCCTTCGTGTGCGTACTTGTTCCATGAATCGACAATAAGTTTCCGGCCGGTGAGGTAGCCCACACCGGAATACAGCTTTCCCATTCTTTCGGTCCTCGAAAAGGGGGATTATATCGGAAGCGCATTGACCCACATGTGACGAGTAACCCAGCATGCACGTCGAAATCATCAATCTCGGTGATTGGAGCCGTGCCTACGCTGGTTCGTATCGTCATTCCACCGTTGTCCCTGCTTTTCCCTTGATTTACAGTCGCTTCCTGGATGCTGGATCGCACAGAAACGCTGCAGATCGGGCAACGGGCTCCGGAATTCACGCTGGAGGCAGCCAACCGACCAGGAGTTTTGACCTTGTCCGGTTTCTTGCGACGCGGAACCCTCATTGCTGAGTTCCTACGGGGCACGTGGTGACCGAATTGCGTCCAGCGCATGGCTCGGGTCGAGTCGATCAAGGACGAGATTGCGCAAGCCGGTGCCGAGTTGGCGTTCATTGCAGCAGAGAAACGGGACGGGGTTTTCAAGCCGTCGAAGTTTCTGGAAAAGAACACAGTATCGTTTCCGTTTCTTTTGGATGAGGATCGAGTGGTTACAAAAAACTACGGGTTGTATCACTTGATCGGCATGGACGCGCTGAACATCGCGCACCCAGCAACGCTGGTGATCGGCCGTGACCGGACCATCCAATACATCTATCGCGGCGATAACCAGCATGATCGCGCGCCGCTACCGGATGTTCTGGCGGCGGTCAAGAAATTGGGCTGAACATGGTTCAACTATTAAGATTTGAGGAAATCGCAGGAGGCGTCATGAAGAAGTGGTTGGGAAGCTTGAGCATATTGCTGTTAGCAGTGTCTGGGTGGGCCCAGAATGGACTTGCGGTGCCCGAAGGCACTCCCTTAAAGGTCAATCTGCAAACTACCATCTCCACTTTCAGCAGCAAGGTGGGAGATCCGTTTCGAGGAAAGCTCGTAGATCCGGTTGTGATCGACGGCAAGACCGTCATTCCGGCCGGTGCGACTGTCGAAGGCCGTGTTACCAAACTCAACGAACCCCGTCGCATTTCCGGCAAGCCGACTATCGGCATCCTGCCCGAAGATCTGGTGATGCCCGACGGACAACGCTTCATGCTGAACGCTGTGCTGGTCGACACCAACATTCCGGGAACCGACGTAAACGAAGAAGGCATATTCAAGGGATCGGGACACGATCGTCGGGACCAGATTGAAGTGGCCGGAGGAACAGGCGCAGGAATGCTGATTGGCGGACTAGCCGGCGGCCCTCCCGGACTTCTTATCGGGGGCGCGATCGGAGCTGGCGCCACCAGCACGCACTGGCTGGTACAGCACCGTTCCGCGGTGCTGCCTTCAGGAACAGAATTGATGATGGAATTGAGCCGTCCAATGACGATGTCAACAACGGCGGCTGGGGCGGGACAGTAGAAACAAGCTGAACGATCTCACCCGGAGCGAAAGCTCCGGGTTTTTTGTTTTCGCTGAAGAGTGACGACTGGTGACTGACGACTAACTTCAGTACAGCGACATCAACTCCCCTTCCTCCAGCAGGTGTAGTTCGATCCATCCCTCGAGAGGCAAAGCATCCACAGGAAGGCGGTTTTGCCAGAGGCTGAGTCGAAGGCGCAGTCGATTGGTTCCCTGATTTGCTTGCGACCCGTCATTGCCGACGAGCGGCGCCGCACCCAGCCACGCCAGGGGGAGGCGGAACTCAAAGTTACGAACCAAAGCGACCTTGGCGCTACTTTCGCCTCCCGAATCGGAGGCTTGCGATCCAGCGTCATCCCCTCCGCTAACCTTCCATTCCACGATCTTGCGACCGCTCACTACGACATCTACCCGGAGCGCCTGCCGCAGAGCCGGCTCATGGTTCCCCCACCCTTCCACGTTGACCACGATCTCAAACTGCATCTCGGGGATCGGCCCCTTGAAGTCGAGCCGCCCGTACACATTCGTCTGGTCAATTCCGGCATGCACAGAGTCCAAAAGAAACTGCTTGCCGTGCATGGCGCCGGCGCGATGATCAGCCGTATAGATAGCCGACCCCATCCACTCGAAGTAGCGGATCATGTCTCCCGTGATCCGCGGGTGAATGTAGGCCGTCTGCGGAGTGAACGAGGGGCGAGCGATGATCCCGCTGATGGGCTGCGCGAGATTGTCGGGCGGCGCCCCGCCCAGCGCCTGATACACGTTCGACAGATGCTTGCGATATAGTTCGTCGAAATCGCGATCATTCGCCGAATGGTGCTCGGGCCCGTACCACCAATTCCAGTCGCTGCCTTCTGCGATCAGGAGTTCCTCATACGCAATCTTCCGCTGCGCCTCGCTTGCGTGCGCCGCATGCTCGTCGTAGTAGTTGCGAGCCTGGTACAGGTAGTCCCACGACCGATTGTCCTCGGGAGCGCCAATCCAAACATTGAAATTGGCCGATATCCACGAGCCCGGGCTGATTGAACCCAAGTGCCCGAAATTGGGATGGCGCGCGATCGCCTCGGAAATGGTCACCGCTTCGATTCCGGCGGTCGTTTGCAGCTTGTCATAGAAACGCCGCAGGAACTCGCGGCCCGACGCCGGGTAATATTCCCACGCGTTTTCGCCGTCGAGAATGATGGACAGTACGGCATCCTGCCCGCGATCGAGGATCGGTTGCGCGGCCCGCAGAATGTTCCGCAACAGATGCTCCGCGGCCTCGTTGGCGGGCATGCCGGAGTAGACAAATCCGATTAGATCCGAGATGGTGTGGTCACGAAACAGCATGTGCATCGCGGTTGGACCGTTCTCATAGCGATAAATGGTGTAGAGCTTTTCTGCCAACTGCCCGGCCAATCGGCCTTCTCCGTCGCGCGCGAAGAACAACCCCGTGCTGCGCCCCAGGATGCCTTCGTCGGTGGCCATCCAAGCCACGCCCAGTTCGTGCGCGATGGCAATCGCCTCGTCCGAAACGCTCCCTTCCGAGGGCCACATGCCTTTCGGGCGAATTCCAAAAACCTTCTCGTGCAGATCCTGGCCACGTCTGATCTGATCCCGGGCATCTTCTGGGCGCTGAAACCTGTTCTGCGGCAACGGCAATCCCGGCGAAGAGACTGCGCCAATGTTTGTGTCGCAAACCAGCGGCAGGATCGGGTGGTAGAAAGGCGACGTCGAAATCTCGATGGAACCTTTCTGGGCTGCAGACGCGTGCGCCGGCAAGATTTTGCCCAGGACCTCCCCCTCGAGGGCAATGACGAAACGCTGATCTTCAAGGGTGTAGTTTCGCTCCTTGCGCACTAATTCAGCGACATCGCGCTCCTCGAGAAAGAATTCGTCGAACCACGCGATTTGCGAAAGGACCTGCAGGTCGGTGAAGTCCTGCGCCTGAAAAAATCTTTCGCCCTTTTCCGGCGAGTCGCCCGCGCTGCGGAAACGCTCCCACAACTCGTGGTAGCGCGGATAGCGCCCAATCAAATTGGTTGGATTTGCCTGGAACAGGTACTGCAAAGCGAAGCGGCGCTCTTCGACCGTGAGATCACGCGCTGGACGCGCCGCTATTTGCAGGAAAGGATCTTCGGCCGACCCGGCGACGTAGTCTTGAATCTGGGTAATCAGCGAGGGGACCAGGTTGAAGTTCTGATGGACGTTCGGAAATTCATCCAGCAGCTTGACCATGCCGTAATAGTCTTTGAGGCCGTGCAGGCGCACCCAGGGCAGGCGGTATTCGCCCGTCACCAGGTTCTTGTAGTAAGGCTGGTGCTGGTGCCAGAGAAGGACGACGCGCAGCACGGGCATGAAGAATGGACTCTCGCTCCAAAAAGCCGTCTGGGAAACTTGCAGTCTAGCACGGAGGCACATCGCGTCGAAGATAGACTAAGATGTCTTCCTCAGCGCGGCACCGCTGAAACCTATGACCCAGCGCACCGAAAGTCCCGCCAGCCTTGTTCATTATGACGTCTCGCTGCTCGGCGAGCAGGATCTTTACCTCTTCAACGAGGGCAGCCATTACCGCATGTTCGATAAGTTGGGTGCCCACGTCTTGAACCCCGGCAGCGGACTGGGAACCTGCTTCAGTGTCTGGGCTCCCAACGCCCGCGAAGTTTCGGTCATCGGCGCGTTCAATCAATGGAATCCCAAAACGCATGTGTTGCGCGCTCGTGGAAGTTCCGGCATATGGGAGGGCTTTGTGCCCGGCGTGGGCAAGGGAACTCTCTACAAGTTTCACATCGAGTCGAATCATCACGGCCATCGCGCCGACAAGACCGATCCCTTTGGCGTCTTTCACGAGAAAGCACCGCGCACGGCATCGGTCGTGTGGGACCTCGACTACCAATGGCATGACAGCGAGTGGATGCAAAATCGGGCACCGCACAACTCCCTTAAGGCGCCGATCTCGATTTACGAATGTCACCTCGGCTCGTGGATGCGCGTGTCCGAAGACCACAACCGGCCGATGACCTACCGCGAGACCGCTCCCAAGCTGGCGGAATACCTCAACCACATGGGCTTCACCCACGTGGAGTTCCTGCCCGTGATGGAGCACCCGTTTTACGGTTCCTGGGGATACCAGACCACCGGGTACTTCGCCCCCACGTCGCGCTTCGGGACGCCGCAGGATTTCATGTACCTGGTCGACTATCTGCACCAGCATGGCATCGCGGTCCTGCTCGACTGGGTCCCGTCGCACTTCCCTTCTGATGGCCACGGCCTCGCCTACTTTGATGGCACCCACCTGTTCGAGCACGCCGACTCGCGCCAGGGTTTCCATCCCGATTGGAAGACTTACATCTTCAACTACGGTCGCAGCGAAGTGCGCAGTTTCCTGATGTCGAGCGCGATGTTCTGGCTCGACAAATATCACGCAGATGGGCTGCGGGTCGACGCCGTCGCGTCGATGCTTTATCTGGACTACTCGCGCAAAGAAGGCCAGTGGATTCCGAACAAATACGGCGGCCGCGAAAATCTCGAAGCCATCGACTTTCTCCGCCGTTTCAACGAGGAAACGTACAAAGAACACCCCGATGTTCAGAACATAGCCGAGGAATCAACGGCGTGGCCAATGGTCTCGCGGCCCGTGTATGTCGGCGGTCTGGGCTTTGGCATGAAATGGGACATGGGCTGGATGCACGACACCCTGAAGTACTTCCACGAGGATCCCATTCACCGCCAGTATCACCACAACATGCTGACCTTTCGCATGCTGTACGGCTTCACGGAGAATTTCGTGCTGCCGCTTTCGCATGACGAAGTTGTCCACGGCAAAGGTTCGCTGCTCAATAAAATGCCGGGTGACGAGTGGCAGAAGTTCGCCAACCTGCGTTTGCTGTTCGCTTATATGTACGCGCAACCAGGCAAGAAGCTTCTCTTCATGGGTGGAGAGTTTGGGCAATCTAACGAGTGGTCGCATGATCGCGCGCTCGACTGGTGGCTTTTGCAGTATCCCGTGCATCGCGGCGTGCATAGCTGGATGCGCGACTTGAATCACCTCTATCGCAATGAGAAAGCCTTGCACGAGCTGGACAATGATTCGGCCGGCTTCGAATGGGTCGATTGCAATGACGCCCCCATGAGCGTCGTGTCGCTACTTCGCAAAGGAACGTCTCCGAAAGACGTGATGTTGGTCGCATGCAACTTCACGCCCGTGCCTCGAGAAAAATATCGCGTCGGCGTACCACGCGGAGGGTGGTGGAAGGAAATGCTCAATAGCGACGGCAAGGAATACGCCGGAAGCGGAATTGGCAATGGCGGCGGAGTGATGGCCGAGCCGATTGAACAACACGGCCGCCCGTTCTCAATTGAACTGACACTGCCACCGTTAGCGGCGGTGTTCCTCAAGCCGGAATGAAGATTGGAGTTTCAGCTCGGACGGAAACGTCAGCTGCCTACTTGAGCAAGCGTGGTAGCGCATAAGCCACCAGCGCAATGCTCGCCAGCACAGATCCCAGCGGCGCAAGCCGGCGAGGATTCAACTTGGCCGGCCGGCTTTGATACTTAGCCATCGCCTGCTCAATCTGATCCACCAGTTTGGCGCAACCCGTTCCTTTCGGAACGGTGGCATCTACGCCCGATGGTATGTTCTGATGCACGGCCGCCGAACCGGACACCAGCAGCACCGGGAGCTCCGGCCGCATCTTTTTGAGACGCGCGGCCAGCTCTGCTCCGGTCATTTCGGGCATTTCGAAGTCGGTCAGTACGGCATCAACCTTTTTTGAGAGGAACAACTTGAGGGCCTGCTTGGCGTTGGCGGCCACCGTCACCTCGTAGCCATAGCTCCCAAGCAGGTTTTTATAGAACTGGCGGAAAGTCGAATCGTCATCCACGCACAACAAACGTCGCCGCTTCATCTTTGCACCTACCCCCGCCTTTGGAGTCCGTTGGGGCATGAAACACAACAAGCCGCTGGAACCTGAGCAGCTTGACTGCCAAAAGTCAGCCAAGCCTTTAGAAGCACTTACGATGATCTGTGGACAACAAGGTCGATCTTTCTACTTCCCGAGGAAGCAAAAAATGCGCATTGAGGGAATCAGGTTTTTACTGTAGCAACCAATTGCACAAGACTATTCGCGAAAACATGATGTTTCCCTCTTCTCGGCTGAGCATCGTGAAAAAAAAGGCACGGATCGAGCCGTGCCCTAAATATTCCAAAATCTGTGGGTTGCTCCCGACTGACGCTCTTACGGCTTCCACTGCCCAATGTAAGTCAGCAGGGAATCCAGGTCTTGTTTCTTCAAAATCTCAGCAACTGCCGCGTGATCAAGGTGGCCAGCAATGGGTTTGGCATCTTCCGCGATAGCCCAAGCCGTGACTGCCACGATGGCAGTTCCTGCCTTCAGGTCAATTGCGTCCACCTTGTCGTATGTGTCACTCGACTTGTGATGGACTTCCCCGTAATGGCTCATGTCGACCCACAGATCAAACGCCGGCACTCCCTGGAGCATGAACGGACCGTGATCCGTGTCATACGAAGTCTCGAGCGACAAACCTCCGCCGCTGATGTCTTTTAACAATGCGTCGCTGATCGGGTGCATTGCATCTTCGACATCTTTCCGGCTTTCCACTTTCCAGCCCTTCGGATGCCCTGCCCCGTTATCCGTGTTCAGCACTGCCACGCATTTCGACATTTCATTCAAATGCGCTTGCGTGTAGGCATACGATCCCAGCAGTCCCTGTTCTTCGCCTCCCCATAGCGCAAACCGAATGCTGCGCCGCGGAGCCTTACCCATAGCGGCAATCGCCCGCGCGACATCCAGCACCATCACGCTTCCCGTACCATTGTCCTGTGCGCCAGTGCCGTAATCCCACGAGTCCAGGTGAGCACCGATGATGATCCATTCATCCGGCAACTCGCTGCCGCGAATTTCCGCGATTACGTTATTCACCTGCATCGGTCCCGTGGTCGTATTCTTCAGTTCGAACTGCATCGTGACCGGGCCCGTCTCGAGCGACCGTCGGATGAACTGAAAATCTTCCATGCCGATCTGCGCGCCCGGCATCAACAGGAGCGACGATCCCCAGTTCGGATCGCTCGCGCTGAGCACGTTGTTACGATCTCCGCTGGGGAACACAATGCCAACCGCTCCATCCTCCTTGAATACCTTGTACGAAAGTTCCAGAGGTTCGAGCACCCTTGTCCAACCGTGCGCAAAAATTTTTCCAACGTCAATGATGATGATCTTGCCTTTCACCTTCGAGCCCACCGCCTTGACCGCCTCAGGCATGATGTCATCGATGATCAACACTTCGCCTTTGACGCCAGCCGCGGGGGTGGAGGGCGACCAACCGAGCGACTCCAAGTGCAAAGCGCGTGCAACCGGCGTCAACAGTTGTCCGCTGGCTGTGCCACGGACCCAACCGTTATCCATGGCGAAAGGCTCCAGCTTCACGTTCTGGATGCCGTAGCTGCGGAACTTTGCGGCAGCCCACTCCGCGGCCTGGTTGTATGCAGGCGATCCGCTGAGGCGGCCGCCAAAGCCGTCCGACAACTCGCGCAACGTGCGCATGACTGGGCCGGTGTAGATCGAGGACGTCAGATGATTGGCGCCTTCCTGCATTTCGCCGTTGGGCGCCGCACAAACCAAGGCGGAGAGTAGAAGGACAAAAGGCACAACTAAGCTGTGACGCAGTTTCATGACACCTTCCAGAGCTTTGGGATCGTAACTGATAAACGGGGACAACCCGGTTCCTGGGCGAAGTTCTTGATTCTGTGACGAATCATGCGACGTCTGTCACCAACGACAGACACTTCTACCATGTCTTAGACGAGGCTCAGCACATCTGGATAGCATGCTAGACTCGCATCAGGCGACAGCCCCGCAGCCATGCGGATTCTCACGCGCTACATCTTACGCGAAGTTGTATCTCACGCCGCGATCGGTGCGGCCATCTTCACGTTCATTCTCTTCACAAAAGATCTCGGCCACATCCTCGAGCTCGTGGTGCGCAACAGCGCGCCCCTGGGAAGCGTTCTCGAAGTCATTAGTCTCAGTCTGCCTCTTGCCTTCACCATCACGATCCCCGCGGGTGTGCTGGTAGGCATTCTGATTGGGTTGAGCCGCCTCGCCGCTGACAGCGAAATCACCGCTATGCGTGCCAGCGGAGTCGGCGTGTGGACCTTTCTGCGCATCCTCGCGATTTTTGTGCTGGGTGCGTGGCTGCTATCGCTGGTCAACGGTGTGTATCTTGCGCCCGCCTCGCAGGCGGCCCTGGCCCGAATGCAAGATCGTCTGAAGACCGCGCAGGCCTCTTTCGAGGTCCAGCCCCGAGTCTTCTATGAAGGTTTCCCGAAGATTGTCCTGTACGTGCAGGACGTGCGCGGAGGTACGCGCGCAGCGGTTTGGAAGGGCGTATTCCTCGCCGACAACAGTACGCCGGGATCTCCACGCATCTGGCAGGCGGAGCAAGGAATTCTGGTGAGTGAAGGACCCACCCGGCTGCACCTGCACCTGGTTAATGGTTCCACGCACGAAACCGATTCCAAAGAGCCGGATCACTACCAGATCTCGAGCTTCCAACAAACTGACATCCCCATCGAAATCCCGGCGGCCGAAAAAGCTGATGTCGAGCCTGTGCCTGTCTCGGAGATGAGCACACGCGCGCTGCTGGATGCGGCGCGCAGTGCCCCTCCCGCCACCGCCCGCTGGTATCTTATCGAATTCCATCGCCGACTTGCTCTGCCCGCGGCCTGCGTAGTTCTCGCGCTGGTCGGCATCCCGCTCGGCCTCTCCTCCAAAAAAGGCGGCAAGTCGTCCGGCTTCGTACTCGCCATCGGACTTGTTTTCCTCTACTATTCCGCATCCCTGATCGGACTTTCGCTCGCACGCCAAGGCCGCGTATCGCCTGGGTTCGGCGTCTGGCTTGCGGACATTGTGTTTCTCTTCGGCGGAGCTTTTCTGCTGTGGCGTGCCGAGCGGCGCCCGCTCGAAGTAGGCCAGTGGCTCGCGCTTAAGAATCCTTTTCGCTCCAAACGATCGGAAGTGCCAGGTAGCAGCGGTCTGGCGAGCGGTGCGGGCGCGGCTTTCGAACGAGCCTCCTCGCGCTGGCGTCTGACCGGAGTCGACTTCCCCACCATTCTCGACGATTTTGTCCTGCGCGACTTCTTCGCCTACCTGGGCATGATCATGGCGACGTTCCTGACCTTGATGTTGGTCTTCACGCTGTTCGAACTGCTGACCGACATCATGCGCAATCATATTTCTGCCTGGGTCGTGGGCGACTACCTACTGAACGTCTGCCCGTACTTCATCTACAACCTCACGCAGTACGGTGTGTTGCTGGCAGTGCTGGTCACGTTCGGACTGATGGAGCGCTCTAACGAAGTCACCGCCATCAAGGCCACGGGCACCAGCATCTATCGGATCATCGTCCCCGTGCTCGTGATCTGCTCGATCATGGGTGGCAGCCTGTTCTTCTTTGACCAGTTCTACCTGCCGCACGCCAACAAACGACAGGACGCGCTGCGCAATCAGATCAAGGGCAAGCCGGCGCAGACTTACCTCCGCCCCGACCGCAAGTGGATATTCGGGCAGCACTCAGACATTTATTACTATCAATTTTTCGACGCGGACCGCGATCAGTTCGCGGACATCTCCGTCTTCCAGTTCGATCCCCACAGCTTCGCCATTACTGAGCGCCTCTACGCCGAGCGCGCGCACTGGTCCGACGTAACCCAGCGTTGGATCTACGAGCAGGGATGGGTCCGCAAGCTCAATGGAGATTCGATTGAGAGCTACCACCAGTTCGACGTTACGGCGTTTCCGCAATTCAGCGAGCCGCCCACCTACTTCAAGAAAGAAGTGAAGCAGTCGTCGGAGATGAGTTTTGAGGAATTGCGGCGCTACATCCACGACCTGCAGCAGAGCGGCTTTGATGTCGTGCGCCTGAAGGTGCAACTGCAGCGGAAACTGGCCGTTCCCGTGGTCACGCTGGTGATGGCGGTGCTCGCCATCCCCTTCTCGCTCTCAGCGGGGAAACGAGGGGCCGTGACAGGCATTGCGGTCGCGGTTGGAATTGCGGGCGTGTACGAAGTTGTTTCGCGCCTGTTCGAATCAATGGGAAACCTGAGCCAGCTTCCACCAGCGCTGGCTGCCTGGTCCCCCGACCTCATCTTTGCGATGCTGGGCGCTTATCTGATCCTGAAGGTTCCTACCTAACCGCGGTCCCTCCTATCGGGCTGCGATTCCGTAAGGCGCCACTGGTCCGGTCAGCTGCGGAAGCGCCGTCAGCACGCCCGTCGCACCGTTCAAAGCGTAGCTCGAAATGGTGTTCGCCCCAAAATTCGACGTGAACACCCAGTAGTTGCCGCTGGTGCTGCCGTCGGAGCGAATCGTAAACGCCACCGGATTTGCGCCTGTCGAAACCGCGCCCCCGTTGGCACCCACGGCTGTGAGCGCACCTGTCACCCGATTGATCGTGTATCCGTGAATCTGGCTGCCGTCCTTCGCCAGCGCGTACAGATACTTGGCGTTCGGATCCGTAAGCATGGCGACCGGTCCGCCGCCGGTCGGTATCGTGACCGTTGCATTGGTAATTGGCTGAAGGCTGCCGTCGGCGTTAATGAAGAACTCGTAGATGTCGTCAGAGTTGCCGTTCGCCACGTATAAGAACGTGCCTTGGGGCGGAGAAATCACCGCGCTCGGCAATTTGCCCACCGAAAAGAACTGGCCGGGCACGGAAGTGAGTGCTCCGCTCGTGGTGTCGTAGGCGAAACCAACCACGGTGTTGTTCACGCCGTCGGTCACATAGATGTAGTTCAAAGTATTGGCGACCGCTACCGCGGTTGGTTCAGGGATGTTGGTGCCGGGCGGTCCAGCTGGTACCGGGATCGCTGCCGACACCATCGCTCCGAGCGTCCCCGAAGAAATCGGAAATGCCGCCACATAACCCGGCCCAGCCGTTCCGTTTGAAGGGTTCGCTGGACAAGACGCTGATCCGTTCACGTTGTAAAAAGTCTGGACCGCGACGAACAGGAACTTGCCCTGCGTATCCGTGGCCAGGCTGACTGGATTCGAACTCAAGCAGTCATCCACAGGGAACGAGGTCGTACCTGCGCTGGCCAAGGCTCCGTCCTTGGCGATCGAGAACACGGCGATGTCGCCATTCTTCTTGCTGTTGTCAGTCCCCGGATCGCTGGGGCTTCCAAAGTCGGCCACGAAGACAAATGTCTGGGATGGATCGAAGAGCAAAGCGGTGGGTTGCGTGCCGGTGTTCGCGCTCTTCCCATTTACAGTAAGCGCCCCGTTATCAGAGCTGAGCGTGCCTTTCTTCAAGTCGAGCTTGTAAGCCGAGATCGTCCCCGGATCGCTACCTTGACTGACCAGGTAAACGAGAGCCGATTTGCTCGACGAGCCGCAACTCACGAACATCGACAGGCTGCCCACCACCAGCGCACACCGAAGCCAACCGGACCTCATCAAATGAACTCTCCTGATTGATTTTTCGTGGCGGCGAGGGCCAACGGGCCTCGAGCCATCCATTTTTGAGGGCTTGATTACCTTCATTTGTGTATCAGGAATTTCCCGGAAGAGCAAACTGCTGCAAAGACTTATTGGAATCCGAAGGGGCGCGCCGAGTTGCCCGGAGCCTTTTACGATCCCGCTGACTTGGATGAGCGAGCGTTTGAGATTGGGGATTAGAACGTGCATCCAACTCGGGCGAGAGAGCCGGAGCCTAATACCGAACGACTAACACCCGAGACCGTGACCTGTGACTTGCCTCTAAACCGTCTGCGCCGGCACTGCCGCTCGAACTTCCGCGGAATCGCCGACCTCAACTGGCAAACGGATCTCCACCATCAATCCGCCCTCGGGACGGTTGGCCGCCCGAACCGACCCGCCGTGCAGTCGCACTGCTCGTTCAGTGATCGCCAGGCCCAGGCCCACTCCGCCAGTCTGCCGCCCCCGAGCATCATCCAGCCGGTAGAAAGGGCGGAAAAGCTTGTCCAACGATTCCTGCGGAACTCCCGGCCCGTGGTCAACCACACGCACTACCGCATCGGCCTTCCCGTGAGCCGCTTCTGTCGCCAACCGGATCTCGACATCGGTGCCCTCGGGCGTGTGGCGCATCGCATTGCGGACAACATTCTCGATCGCACTATGCAGGAGGGAGGCGCTTCCGAAAATGATCGGGTCGTTCTGGATGTCGCAGTGCACGCGACACTGCCGGCTCTGAGCTTCAAAATCGGCATCCTCGCAGATGTCGCGCACCAGTTCGTCGAGTGCGATCGGCGTGCGGCGCATGGCATCTTCCCCGCCTTCCAGCCGAGCCAGCGTGAGCAACCGCCCGATCAACTCGTTCAGACGAGTCGCTTCTAATTCAATTCGTTCAAGCGCGCTGTGCGCTTCCGTTCCAGCGCGCTGCCATGCCAGTCCCAACGCAACGCTCAGGCGCGCCAGCGGAGAACGTAGTTCGTGCGAAATATCGTTCAGCAGGCGCGACTGCGCACTCACCAAATCTTGAAGCCGCGATGCCATGGTGTTGAAGTCGCGCACCAGTTCGGCAATCTCGTCGCTACGGCGCCTCTTGGGTTCGACCGCGCGCGCGTTGAGGTCGCCTGCGGCGAGTTGTTGTGTGGCGGCACGCAAGCGGCGCACGTCCGATGTCAGATAACGCGCAAGCACGTAGCAGACGAATCCCGAGACCAGCACCGCAAGCGCCAGAATTACCAAACCGGTGCCCGGCGGTTTCTGCCGGAGAAGTGGCAGCCAGGGCCGTGGCGGCACTTCCGCAACCATCATGTAGTGATGGCCGTCCCCCGTCGTCACCTCCTGGCTCACGAACCGGCGTGGCGAAAAACGGTGCCACAGTCCGCCGCCCTGTGGATCAAGCCCGTGACTCAGTCGCTGCGCCCAGGCTGGCGTGGAACGTCCGGCCAGTTCCGTTCCCTCGTGATCGAAAAGGTAAGCCTTCAGGCGAAGCGTCGTTCCCAGTTGATCGATCTTTGCATCCAGTACCTTCGGGCCGCCCGACTCGTACGCCTGCACCAACTGGTCCGCGGTGTTGGTTTTGATGTATTCCCAGAAAGGCGATTCAGTCTGCGGACGAAACACCACGGTCGCCAGCACCACCAGCGCGACGATCAGAGCCTGCGCCAGCCAGAACGACAAAAAGATTTTCAGGAATAGGCTTTTCATCGCGAGCCGCTTTTCACCTTTTCACGCGGGCGCGCCAGAATATAACCGACTCCGCGCACGGTCTTGATGTGCTCGGCTTCGCCATTCACGTCGCCCAGTTTCTTGCGCACCTTGCTGACGTGCATATCGATGCTGCGATCGAAAGGCGAGAATTTCCGGCTGAGCACCGCACTCACCAGTTCTTCGCGAGTTACAACGCGCCCCGCTTCCCGCAACAAGACTTCCAACAGATTAAATTCTACCGAGGTTAATTCGACCGGCTCACCGCCATGACGCACCGTGCGCGTCGCCGGATCGAGTTCGATGTCCCCGATGCGGAGGATCTCAGGGGCTCGGGGCGTACCCACGCCTTTTGGATCGGCACTCGTGCGACGCAAAACCGCGCGAATCCTCGCCACCAGTTCCCGCGGATTGAACGGCTTGGGAAGGTAGTCATCCGCGCCAATCTCGAGTCCCACGATCCGGTCAACGTCCTCGCCGCGCGCAGTCAGCAGAAGCACCGGTACCCGAGATGTGGCGCGAATGCGCCGCAGCACATCAAAGCCGCTTATCCCGGGCAGCATCACGTCCAGAACCACCATCAGATAGTTCCCGCTCAATGCCCGCTGCAGGCCCGTTTCGCCGTCATGGGCCGACTCTACCCGGAACCCTTCCGGAGCCAAATACTCACTGACCAGGCTGCACAGCTCGAAATCGTCGTCCACGATAAGAATGCGGTCCATCTTACTCATTGTTTTACATCAGCCTTTCACAATCACAGGTAAAGAATTGTCAATCAACGACTTTCGTTGACAAAACTTTACTCCGCTTGACCGACTCTTTACCACGCCCGAGGCCTCATCCGTGTTTCCATGAATGCAAGCGATTTTCAGGACCCGGCCGAGAACCCGGGTTGTGGAGGAACTAAATGAACGCTAACCGATTCAAGCTTCTGGCAGTCGTGTTGTCGGTCGCCATGGCTACCGCTGCTTTTTCGCAGACGGTCGTCAAAACCGCCCAGGGCATGGGACATCATGGCGGCTTCAGCGCCCGCATGCTGGGCTTCTATACCGACTATCTCGATCTGACAGACGCGCAGCAGGCGCAAATGAAGGACATCCTGACCAAGGAAAAGCCCACCATCCGCCCGCTGATGCAGCAACTGTCCCAGGGCCGCCAACAGATGAAGGCGCTCGAACAGGCCGGGACCTTCGACGAAGCCAAGGTGCGCGCGGCTGCGTCGCAGCAGACGCAAACCATGACCGAACTGATGGTCCAGAAGGCCCGCATCAAGTCGGAAATGATGGCGGTGCTGACGTCTGACCAGAAGGACAAGTTGGCCAAGTTCGAGGCGCGGCGCCAGGCCCGGTTCCAGAAGCATTTCCAGCAGAACCAGGCTCCTCAGAACCAGGCTCCTCCGAGCGAATAGTGCTGAGTGAGGAGAGTGGAACGGAACTCCTCCTTGTCCCGTTCCACTCTTTTGCAAGGCAACTTCCGCTCTCCAGCCGGGTTTATCAGGGGTACAGCAACCGTAGACTCTCGGCGACTCAGGCTGATGCGCGGGTATTCGTTTCCTTCAGAAAGGCTGGGTACGGCTGTGACTACCGTTGCAACGGATCGAGAACTGATTGATGCCGTCATCGGCGAAATGCACGACGGCATCGAGCGGGCCGTCGGCTTCTGGATGGCTCAGATCGAAGATGCCTTGCACGATCCTCGTCTTACTACTCTGGGCCGGATGAATGCGGTGAAAGAGATCGTCAACCGCTACGTCACAGCGCGGGCAGGTGGAAATCATGGATACGCTGCGTAGCGGGATGCGCGTCATCAACTCCGCCTTTATGAATAGTGAGGTGGTCTACTCGTTCCTGATCGGGATGGGTTGGTTTTTCCTGGTGGGATGGGCTGTAGCGTTGGTCGTCGCGTGCGCTTCGGTGTTCCGACAGGATCGCGGTGTGCGCTTCGCGGGCATGCCCAGCAAATTGGCAGGTCGAAAACTGCCGCTCGGTCGCGGCATGGGCGACTGAAGTTTTAGTGTTTGGGATCGAAAGTAAATTCGACTTGCGTCTTGGTTTCCGCGTCGGCAGGAACGTACTTCCATTTCCGGACGGCGGCACTGGCGGCTTCGACTAACACAGGATTCCCGCCCAGGGGTGAGATCGAATCTACATTCCCCTTCGGCGAAATCACAATCTCCAGGCGCACGATTCCGCCAATGTGCGCTTCACGCAGTGTCAGCGGATACCCCGGGCTCTCTTTGTAGACCAGTTTGCGAGTCGTCTTGGTCTGGGCCGGTGCAGACGTCGAAAGACTTAAGAGGATAAAAAAGCAAAGGGCCACCCACGCCAGCCGCGTGCGGCCAACACGAGCGCGTGCTCTCGAGAAATTGAACTCACCCCGCAAACCCACACTCCCACCATCACAGAATTCCAAGGTTCGGCCTTCGAGGACGTTATGTTATCCCCGATACCCCGGCAAGATTACCAACGTACTTGGGCCTATCGAAGGTTTGCAAAACCAGGCGAATCGCATTCACCGATCGGATTAGCCAACCCCGGGACCGTGGCGCCGGCATCTCGCCTGCAGTCCAGCGGACGTCCCGCCCGCCGTTGCGATCCAAGCAAGTACAGCTCATGACAACTCGCTGCACCCGGCGCTGCTAAAATCGCATCTACCTAGCGATGCTGCCCAAGAGTCTCCGTCCCCTATACCCCTACCTGAAGAAGTACCGCCGTGGGTTCATGGTGGGGACGATCTGCGTGCTCCTGCTGAACGCCATCGCCGTCCAGTCTCCGCAAGTCATCCGGGTCGCGCTCGACTATCTGGAAAAAGGCGGCCGCTCCACCGGAAAGCTCGGCTTCTACGCGCTGGTGCTGGTGGCCATCGCCTTGAGCAAGGGGATCTTCCAGTTCCTCACACGCTGGATTGTCATCGGAATATCCCGCGACATCGAGTTCGACCTGCGCAACGACCTGTTCCATCATCTCGAACAGCTCTCCTTCCCCTACTATCAGCGCACCCGCACGGGCGACGTCATGGCGCGTGCCACCAACGACCTGAACGCGGTCCGCATGCTGCTGGGCCCGGCCATCATGTATTCGGCGAACACGATGGTCTTCACGATCGGCGCGCTGATCTATATGTTCCGGATCAGTCCGAAGCTGACCCTGTACACGTTCGCGCCGCTGCCTGTGGCGAGCATTGTCATTCAATACTTCGGCCACCAGATTCATGAGCGCTTCGAAAAAATTCAGGCTATGTTTTCGGACATCTCAGCCCGCGCGCAGGAGAACTTCTCGGCTGCTCGCGTCATCCGCGCCTATGCGCAGGAGGGCGCCGAGGTCCGCCAGTTCGAAGCGGCCAATAGCGAGTACATCAACCGCAGTCTTCCCTTAGCGCGCCTGATGGGATTGCTTTGGCCGACGCTGGAACTGACCCTCGGTCTGGCCGTCGTTCTCGTGCTCTGGCTCGGGGGCCGCGAAGTGCTCCTGCACCGCATCTCGGTCGGCGACTTTGCCGCCTTCCTCACCTACATGATCCAGCTCACGTGGCCGGTCATCGCACTGGGATGGGTGATCAACATCTTTCAGCGCGGCACGGCTTCCTTGAAGCGCATCAACGAAATCATGCTCGAGCAACCGGAAATCACAGACAGCGCGGCCGTCCTCGCGTCGGGTCCTCCGGAACCAGAAGTACGCGGCGCCATCGAGTTCCGCGGCCTGACCTTCGGCTACAACGGAACCACCGTTCTTCACGATGTCAACCTGACCATTCCCGAGGGCACCAGCCTGGCCATCGTCGGACCCACGGGCTCGGGCAAGACAACGCTCGTGAATCTGATTCCGCGCATATACGACGCAGCCCCCGGAGCGGTCTTCATCGACGGCCACCCGATCCGCGAGTTCCCGATCGACTTCCTCCGACGCTCGATCGGCTTCGTACCTCAGGAGACGTTCCTGTTCAGCGACACAGTCCGCGAGAACATTGCCTTCGGCGTAGAAAATGCTACTGACGAAGCTGTCCGACACGCCGCCGAGGCCGCCAATATTGCTTCCGATATCGAAGGCTTCCCTGACAAATACGCGACCATGGTGGGCGAACGCGGCCTTACACTTTCCGGAGGCCAGAAACAACGCACGGCTATCGCGCGCGCCATCATTCGCAATCCGCGCATCCTGATTCTCGACGACGCACTCTCCAGCGTCGACACGCACACCGAAGACAAGATTCTGAATCATCTGCGCGAGATTATGCGCGGCCGCACCACGATCTTCATCTCGCACCGCGTCTCCACCGTCCGCAATGCGGACCGCATCGCCGTGCTGCACGGTGGACGCATCGTGGAACTGGGCACGCACGACGAACTGATCGCGCGCGACGGCTACTACACCGACCTCTACAACAAGCAATTACTGGAAGAAGAACTAGCGGAGGTTTGATGTAGCGCCGGCGTCCCGCCGGCAGTCGCGAGGGCCTGCCCTGAGCTTGTCGAAGGGGCGTCTCGCCCTCGCCGGGGCGAGACTAGCCCACAACCGCACAGGCGTCGCCGCCAAGCAGCTTACGACAAGGGCCATGAAACGCACCCCAAGCCACGAACTCCTCGACACCGACGCCGGCACGCCGGAAGAAATCTCGGGCACCCTGACCGACCTGCGAATGTTCAATCGCTGGTTCGGAGGTACATCGTGCACGACGCGTCTGGTGAGTCAGGTCGTGAGTCAGACGAAATCGACTTCACTCTCGTGGCTCGACGTCGCCGCGGGCGCTGGCTACGTGCCTCATTCCGTGTGCCAACGCTTCGCGCAACGCAACATCCAGCTCGACGTGACGCTGCTCGATCGCGCAGCCTCGCACGTCCGGAACGGCGCCCGCGCGGTCGTTGGTGACGCGCTCGCCCTGCCCTTCCGCGATGCAACCTTTGACTTCGTAAGCAGCGAACTATTCGTTCACCACTTGGCGCCTGACCAGGTCGTACGGTTTGCCCGTGAAGCTCTGCGTGTCTGCCAGCATGCTTTCGTGATCAACGACTTGGTTCGCGACCCGATCCACCTCACACTCGCCTACGCCGGATTCCCTCTCTACCGGAGCCGCATAACGCGCAACGACGCTCCAGCTTCCGTACGTCAGGCATACACCGTGAAAGAAATGCGCGCGATGTTGAGTGAAACCGCCCCCAGAAGCATCGAAATCACCAGATGCTTCCTCTACCGGATGGGCGTGATCGTATGGAAGTAACGAGTCGAGCGGACGATGGAGCGACTGGCGTCCTCGCCCGTCGGGCTTGGCGCGACGCCCATTCTTCTGCATATTCAACCACACGATGATAGAAGTACGCACAAAGCACGAACGGGAAGGGCACGGCTTCAGCCGTGCCGATGGATCCAGCAAACGACGGGGCTTTAGCCGTGAGGTCGGCTTTTTCTAAAGCGCGATAGCTCGATGCCGACGACCCCAATCCCGCGCACCACATTCGACCTCGCCGTTATCGGCGGCGGCCCCGCCGGAACCGCCGCCGCCACTACGGCTGCCCGTGCGGGAGCCAGCGTGCTCCTCCTCGAACGCGGGAAACTTCCGCGCCAACGCGTCTGCGGTGAATTTGTTTCCGCAGAATCTCTCGGCCTGTTGGGGGATTTACTTAACACCTCTGAATTCCTGGGTCACGCGCTACGCATACCCGAAGCTCGGCTCTTCTTCGATGGTCACGTTGTCTCCACCCCAATCGAACCGCAAGCCGCGAGCATCGCCCGGCTCGACCTCGATATGGCCCTCTGGAATTCTGCGCAAAACGCCGGCGCCACTGCGAAACTGCAAACCTCTGTCGAGAAGATCTCGGGAGCCGGCCCCTTCTCGCTCTCCACGTCAGCGGGAGTCTTTGAGGCGCGCGCTATCATCAATGCCACGGGCCGCTGGTCGAACCTGCTCACTCAGTCCCCTTCGGGGCCTGACAATAACAAACATTCCAGATGGCTGGGTGTGAAAGCCCATTTCTTTGAACACGAACCGCATCTCTCTGTCGACCTTTATTTCTTCGAAGGGGGATACTGTGGCGTGCAACCGGTCACGCTGGCAGAAACGAGATCCAGTGAACGCCGCGTGAACGCGTGCGCAATGGTGCGCTCCGATGTGGCACGATCCTTGCCCGAGATTTTCACTCTGCACGCCGCGCTCAAACAAAGAGCAGAAACCTGGCAGCCGCTCGGCGATTCAGTCAGCACTTCTCCGCTGATCTTTCGCGAACCCGTGCCCTTGCAAGATGGCGTTCTACTCGCCGGAGACTCTGCAGGATTCGTCGATCCGTTCGTCGGAGACGGCATCTCACTCGCCCTGCGCAGCGGCGCGTTAGCCGCACAGTCGCTCGTTTCCTTCTTCCAAAACCAATCCTCGCTCGAACAAGCGGCAGCGCAATATGCCAGCGCGTATCGCACCCGTCTGCTTCCCGTCTTCCGCAACTCGTCGCGCATCCGCCGGCTTCTCAACCTGCCGCGCCCTATCCGCCGATCGGTCGGCCACTTGCTCGAAGCCACTCCCGCCATCTCGCAACTGCTCGTTCGCTGGACGCGCTGACCGCAACCACCCAGAGGCCACAGACTAACCCAGACTAGAGCGAATCCCCTGTGCCCTCCCTGTGCTCTGTAATAATCGCAGTTGTTTTGCCCGAGGATCACACGATTCCCTCACGCTGCATGTCGTTTCAAAAACTGCAATGTTTTCTCGTTGAACTCCGCGACATTCTCGTAAATCGGTGCGTGCGAGCAGGCTTCAAACACCAGCAACTCGGAATTTCGAATCCCATTCTTGAGGCGGTCCGCAAACCGCAATGAGGACGCCGCATCGTGACGCCCGAACGTGATGAGAGTCGGCGCCTGGATGCGACCAAGCTGACCTTCCACATTGTGGCCAATCACGGCATTCGACTGCTGCATAAAACTCGCGACTGACTGTGCCGGCCGGCTGCGCACAAAGTCGGCGAGTGCCTCGATATACTCTGGCTTGGCCGCATACAATTCCGGCGTCAGACACCAGGGAAAGAGTACGCGAATCACCATTTCCGGCACACTGTCCAGCGCTTTGGCCACCACCTGAAAACTCTCGGCGACAGTCTTCAGATAGAGATCGGTCTTCGGCCACGTACTGTGCAGCGACAAGGACTGGACGGCTTGCGGATTCTTCGCCGCCAACCACATCCCCACGGCGCCGCCTAGCGACAGACCGAAGATGTGCGCCTTCGCGATTCCCAAGGCCCGCATGAAGGCGGCTACATCATCGGCCAGAACCTCGGTCGAATACTCGCCCGGGCTTGCGTCACTTTCTCCCGTGCCGCGCAGGTCGAGCGAAATGCACGTGAAGTGTTTGGAATATTCTGCCACCTGGAATGCGTAGCAAGCGTGATCCGCGCTCAGGTATGGGATCAGAATCAGAGGTTCGCCATTACCCTGCTGATCGTAGTTGATAGTGAGATTATTGGCTTTGACCCGGGGCATGGAGCACCTCCGCCGGTGACTCTTTCGTAGGGACCGAATTATTGCAAACAAACGGTCGCTTTCCCCAAAATAAAATCACCCACCCGCTAAGGCTCGCGAGTGGGTGATCTTCTTGGGACCGTGCGGATCTCGTCAGTGCACGCTTATGCTTCCCTGAATCTCGATGATGGGACGCCGCACCACGATCCGTCCTTCATCATCCTGGTGATAATAGTATTGCCGTCCCTGGTATTCATACGCTTGGCAGCCCTGCTTCTTGGCCTGTCCGGGCGGCAAGCTGCAATTGCCCCATCCTGTTTTCTTTCCGTGCCCCCAGCCGGGAGGGCGCTCGTCCCGCTCATATACCCGGTACTCATATCCGTCTTTGCGTTCCCAGCCCTGGTCCTCGTGCTTGTTACCGTGTTTGCCGTGGTTGCCATGATCGCCGTGATCCGCAAACAACTTGGGCGCGGCCAATAAGGCAATCGACAGTCCCACTAAAATCACAATCCGTTTGACCATGAAGCGTTCTCCCCATCTCGGGATTTCATTTCTTTCTGCTCGTACACTCGAAGTGTAGTTTTCACGAGCGGCTGCGCGCAGATTACCGAAGTACCGCTACCACAAAGGCACTTTTATGCGATCACCTACCTCGAATTGCCCTCAACGAATCAGCTGCCAAATACTCGCGAGATGATGGTCGTCGTGTTCGGCCACGAAGTAAAGGTGATCGACGAGCCGGATCGGCTTCTGCAAGCGAGGATGCACGAGCACGCGTGAATACAAAGGTGGATCCACTTCCCCAGCGCGCTCTACCAACCGCAGCCGCGCTATGCGGAAGTCTGCCAGTATTTCCTCGATGGCCTGGGAGTTGTAATTCGCCTCATGCGTCTTGCGATTGCTCAAGTCGGTCGTGCTGAGGTCCGGCCGACCCTGAACGAAATCCTCAAGCCGCTTCAACCACAAGGGCTCAAGATCCAGCAGATGCCCGACGTGCTCCTGTGCTGACCACTTCTCACCGGGCTTGCGCGTCAAGCTCTGGCGGGAAGCATTGCGCACTATCTCTTCCAGGCGCGCAGGCGTCCCGCGCAAACGAATGCAGATATTCGGATAAAGTTCCGCCGGAAAACCAAATGCGAACTGCCGTTCATACCACAGGGAAACACCGCTCATCCAACCTCCCGCTACATCACTTTCAAAAAATGTCATCCTGGGCGGAGCGAGTCGCAAGCCGAGGGCAGTCAAAGACCCCGCTCCGGCTGAGTATTACGGACATCACGACGTTTTCCAGCCCGAAGCGAGATTTGAAACGACAGGGCGCAGCGGAACATCGCCACGCATTTGACTGAAATGGATGCTTGAGCAGGGAGGCGCGACTCAGAAACTACCGAACCGCCAGAACCTCGCGAATATTATCCCGGCTAAGAAAGAACTTGATGGACGCAAAGTCGCGAAACAAATTTTCGATATGCCGGTTGTTGAACACGCGCTGCAGTCGGAATCCCGGCGCAACCGCGCGATGGATTGCTCCCGTGGGCCCCCGACGAACTTCTTTCTGCGGAACGATCGGCTGCATGTCCAACACGTCCGGTCCCATGATGTGATAGCGATAGCAGGGAGCATCCGGGCCCGCGTCACGAGTATGGAAGAACGCTAGCAGCATGCCCCCCGGCTTTAACACCGACCACAGTCTGCCCACCACCGGCTTCACCAGGCTTTCATCCAGATAATCAGGCAAGTTCCAGCACAGCACGACATCAAATTGCGCCGCCGGATACACCAGGTTGTCTTCGAGAAACTGCCGGCTGTCGAGCACCACATTACCCTGCTCGTCTTTGGTGACCAGCGCCGGGTCGGTTGACGCCGTCAGCAGGTCTTCGCTGTAGATCTTGTGCGAACGCTCGGTAAAGTAGCGGATGTTCGCTGGGGAGGTCGCGCCTAGATCGAGAATGCACAGCCCTTCGTCCGACGACCAGGAGCGGGCCAGTTCGCCCAATCCGCTCGAGCGGCGTGACAACTTCTGACTAGTTTGTGCCGGGGACGAAGCCTTGTCTGGTCCGGACGATGGTCCGCGAAACAGTTTCATGTAGCTGTGTGAGTTCTCAGTTCCGTCGTCAGTCGTCTGTCTTCAGCCGCAGGCAGTTCCAAACATTCGCCGAGAACAGATTGATCTTGCTGGAGACGGACGACCAGCGACTAGCGACTAGCGACTGCTTTCCTACTTCCCGTCCTTGCCCACGTCAACTTTGCCCTTCAAATAGGCGCCTTCTTCAATCGCAATCCGCTGGGTGGCAATATCTCCCGTAACGATCGCCGACTTCCGCAACTCTACCCGGTCCGTCGCGTGCAAATTCCCTTCCAGCTTTCCCTGGATGATCACGCCCTTAGCGTCGACATTCGCCTTCACCTGCCCGTTCGGGCCCACGGTCAGGTTGTTGCCCTTGAGCAGAATGTTGCCTTCCACCTGGCCGTCAAGGTAAAGGTCTTCGCTACCCGAAAGCTCTCCCTTGATCACGACCGACTTCCCAATATGTGCGAACTCCCCAGTCTTGGGTACATCCATGAGTGCATTCTCCTTGGGCAAATTGCCGGCGTCTAGCGGAACTCTGCTGGTTTGCGACCCTGCTGGCGCCGCCTTTCGGCCTTAGCCAGATGCAAACTCTACGGGAAGCCATGATACTAAACCATTTCTTGCGGATTTTCGCTGCTCATGCAAATGCTCGCGTGACCGAAGGACTTATTCGGCACGCGCTCATCGGTCATGGCTAGCGATGTCCCTCCGGATAGGTCGCTGGTACAACAGTTGTTCGACGCGTCTCGTCTAACGGTAAACTAGTCGGGGCCGAGGCATTGCACATGATTTGGTCAAAGGGATTTCGCCTGGCACAATTGGCTCTCGCTGCGATTTGCCTCGCACCCCTCGCGCACGCTGGGCAGACCCCCGCCATTCCCGCCAACGACCTGGTGCGCGCCACCGTTCAGAACGAAATCAAAGCTTCCGACAATCCGACTGCACGCCACATGTTCGCCTCTCTCAAGCAGACAGCCAACGGCTCGCAAACCAAACTCTATTGCGAAACAAAAGACGCCATAGCCGGCATGGCCATCGCCTTCGATGGCAAGCCCCTGACGGCGCAGCAGCGCCAGGCAGAAGAAGCGCGCTTAGAGCAGTTGATGAACAATCCAGCCGAACTAGCCAAAAAGCGCCAGCGCGAGAAAGAGGATGCCGATCGCGTCACCCGCATCGTTCGCGCCATGCCCGAGGCCTTCCTCTTCGAATACGCAGGCACCGAGCGCGGACAACGTGGTCTCGGCCGCGACGGCGACGAACTCGTCCGCCTCAACTTCCGCCCCAACCCAAAATACGAACCGCCCTCCAAAGTCGAGCAGGTCCTCTCCGGCATGCAGGGCTACCTGCTGGTCGACGCCAACAAACGCCGCATCGCCCGCATCGATGGAACTCTTTTCCGAGACGTGACTTTTGGATGGGGCATCCTCGGCCACCTCGATAAAGGCGGGCACTTCCTCGTCGAACAAGGCGACGTCGGCGATGGCTCGTGGGACATGCAGCGCATGGGTCTGACATTCACCGGCAAGATCCTGCTGTTCAAGCGCCTCGACATTCGCTCGACCGAAACCTTTAGCGACTTCCGTTCCGTCCCCACTGGCCTCACCTTCGCTCAAGGCGTCGATATGCTGAAAAAGCAGCAGGCCACGCTCGCGGATAACCAACACGCAGAGAACGAACGCAAGTAAACTCGAACATCCGACACCCCACTGGAAGCCAAGTTTGCGTGGCGACGAAGAGAGCCGAGGTCCGCTCTGCGCCCTCTGCGGCCGTTCTCAGCGTTCTCTCCGTTTTAAGATTTAGCAAGCCCACCCATGCTCACTGCGGCGGCGGATTCTTCCCTGTCGAAGCCGGACTCGCCGTCCCCGATTGCGAAGGCAAACTCCCCGAAGGCGCATTCGAATTCCCGCCCCCACTGTCGGCCCCGGCCTGATCCCCAATCGCCGAGCCATTCACCACCAACTCCACACGCCGGTTCTTCGATCGCCCGGCCGCCGTATCATTCGGCGCGACCGGCTGGCCCATACCGAAGCCCTGCGCAGAAATGATGTCGGGTGCAACACCCTGGCTCACCATGAACCCGCGCACCGTCTCCGCTCTCTGGTCAGACAGCTTCTGGTTGTACTCCTGGCTCCCGATGTTGTCCGTGTGCCCTTCCACCTTCACATTCAGTCCGGGATACGCCATCAAAATCCCCGACACCTTCGCCAGCCGCTCCCGCGCTTCACCCTTCAACGTGTATTTATTGAAGTCAAACAGCACATCCGGCATGCTGACAATCAATCCCCGGGCACTTTCGCGCGTCTCAAGTACTTGGTTCAATTGCGACATCAAGCGCGCACGCGTCTGCTCTTTATCCTGCTCGGCACGCTGCGCATCCTGCCGAGCCTTCTCACTCTCTTCCTGGGCAGCTTGCTTCTGCGCTAACGCTTCCGAGCGAGCCTGTTCCGCCTCGCGCTGTGCCTGCTCAGCCTGCCGGCGCGCTTCTTCAGCCTTCGCCCGATCCGTTTCCGCCTGCTGCTGCAGCTGAATCGCAGCTTCTTTCTGCTGTACCGCCGCCTGACGATCCTGCTCCGCCTGCTCCGCGCGCCGCTGCTGCGCGATGCGTTCTTCCTCCTTCTTCCGCCGAATCGTCAACAACCGTGCATCTTCAGCCGACTGCACCGCCCCGCGCGCTACCGTCCCGATCGCCTTATCTCCCTGCTTGCGCGCGTAGTAGTCTTGCGCCCGCGCCAGAAAGTCTTCGGCCTTCGCCAGTGTCTCCGCAGCGTACTGCTGCGCCCCGGCCGCCTTCGCGATCGCCACCGCGTTAATCGCTTCTTTCAAGTCGGTAGGCATTTTCTCGTCGGCGGTTTGCGACGCCAGTTGCCCCGGACTGACCTCCACCGTGTACTCTCCACGCTGCAGCACGTCGAACCTCGCTTCGATTGGCTGCTCCCACCCCTTCGTGTCGCTCTTAATCAGGTTTTCCAAGATGACCTGATCGCTAGGAATCGTCACCGCGAAGTAGGGCTCCGCAGTCAGAATCAATCCGAAAGCCTGCAAGTCGGTCGTCACCGAAAGTTCAGCCTTGCCATCTTTTCGCGGAATAATCTCGCCCAGATTGGCTGCCCGTCCTTCCGGCGTAATCGCCCACAGCACATACGTCAAATATTCGGGACCATAGATGCTCGGCTTCGGCAAATTCTCCATCTCGACGTCAATCTTCAGCCGCCCGGTGCTGCTGGCAATCTTCGCCTTTCCCTTCCCGTTCGGATCGAGCTTCGTTCCCTGAAAATCGACGCTGGTCGTTGCCCGATGCCGGTAGTTGACGGCCCGCGTAGTACGCCCGACCACCTGCACGCGATACACCGGAGTCTGCGCCATCGGCGTCACATCTTGAGACGCATCCGCCGGAGTCGTAACCGTCGGCCCCTGTTGCGCGAAACCCACTCCAAGTGCCAAGCTAAGTGAAAGAGAGAAAACCGCAAAGTGAAGAAGCGCGGAGCGAAGAGATACGTGTGGCATGACGGTCCCCTTTTGTGAACAGCGTGTGATGCTGCCACGTATTCAAAGGGTTTCAGGCGTGAGTACTGTAGGAGACGCAAGCCTGCCCCAGCGCAGAAAACTAATGTAATCTCCTGAGACGATGATGAAAACCAGCCTCCGTGCGCTCCGAGATCTCGCCATCACGATTGCATTCGCCCTGGCAGCACCAGTCGCGTCGGCCCGGACTAAAATCCCGGAGTGGTGCCGCGCCCTGCCACGGCCCGAATACAAAACGCTCGAGCGCGTACCCATCGCCGATCCGTGGTTCGAAGTCTACAAAGTCGCACCCGGTGTCTTCGCCATCTACGAACCACACCAATCGGAAGAAACCATCAGCTACCTGATCACCGGCAGCAAGAGCGCGTTGCTATTCGACACGGGCATGGGTATCAGTGACCTGAACAAAGTCGTCGGCCAACTCACCCAACTGCCCGTCATCGTCCTGAACTCCCATACCCACAATGACCACGTCGGCGACAACTGGCAATTCGCAACCGTCTACGGCATGGACACCGACTTCACCCGCAAGAACGCGCAAGGCTCCACCCAGGATGCACAGGAGGAAATCGCGCCCGACCAGATCTGCGGCACCCTCCCCCAAGGATTCAATCCGAAGACCTACGCGACTCGCCCGTGGAAGATCACCAAGTACGTTCACGATGGAGAGCGCCTTGACCTGGGCGGTCGCACCATCGAAGTCCTCGCCACCCCCGGCCATACGCCCGACGCGATCTCGCTGCTCGATCGCGCGAGCGGCCTGCTCTTCACCGGCGACACCTACTATCCCGCCACAATCTGGCTGCACCGGCCCGAAACCGACTTCAAGGCCTACGACGCATCCATCCGCCGCCTGGCCGCGCTAGTTCCGCAAATCAAGACAGTCCTCGGCGCCCACAACATACCAGTAGCCCCGCCCTCAGTTCTCGCGCGTCTGGTGACCGCCTTCGAAGCTGTCCGCGCCGGAAAGGCCGCGTCGACTCCAGGGGATCCCGGACAGGTTATTTACAAAGTGGATGATTTTTCGTTTCGGATGCGGGCGCCGAATGGTCCTTGACGACATGCGCATGATTACGTCAACTATCACAGCCATTTAAAGAGCGGCGATATAACCCTTTGATATTCTGACTGCGTTCACGGGGTAGGAGCGTTGGCATCTTAATGCGGAAAAATGTGCAAATCGTTTTTGTTTTTGCACTGTGCTGCACATTGGCGACCGCCCAAGCGGGAACGACTAGGAGAATCGTCGGCTACTATTACGGGAAAGGACGGCCCGGATATCAGTTGTCTCAAGTGCCAGTTCAAGAACTAACCCACCTGATTTACTCGCTGGCGAAGCCGATAGCTCGCGGCGATTGTGAGATGTCCCATCCTGACGTGGACACGCCAAACTTACTGGCCCTCAAGACCCTGAGGGCTCGCAATCCGCGTCTTCTGGTCTTGCTTTCAGTTGGGGGATGGAGCGGTTCAGAATATTTTTCCGACGTTGCCGCCACCGCTTCGGCGAGAGGTCGGTTTTCCGCATCCTGCTTACAAATTGTCGAGAAATACGGCCTCGATGGGCTGGACATTGATTGGGAATACCCAGTCACCGGAGGCAAACCAACCGATCATAGGAGGACAAGCGACAAGGAAAATTTTGTTCTCCTTCTGAAGCAATTGCGCAGCGATCTAGATGCATTCGGGCGCGACCGCCGTTTGCTGCTTACGATCGCCTCTACATGCTACCGAAATCATCTGAATGATCTGTCGCTCAAAGAGATGGCGGGCGTCCTGGACTGGTTTAATCTCATGGGCTACGACTTTAACGAGATGCAGCCCAAACGCACATCGCATCACAGTGGGCTTTTTGCGTGGTCGGCGATCTCAGGGCTAGAAGAAGACGCGAGGAGATACGCGAATTCCGATGCGGCCGTGCAATGGTATCTGGATCACGGCGTCCCGCCTGACAAGATTGTGCTCGGCCTGCCGTTTTATGGACAGGTTTGGTCCGGAGTCTCTGCCCAGAATGACGGACTCTATCAACCTTACCGAGGTAGACCCGAAGAAGACGGCACCCTAAGCTACCGTGAGATTGAGGAGGCTTACCTTCCCGTTTACACCCGACATTGGGACGATCACGTCAAGGTGCCATGGCTCTATAACAAAAAGACCAAAATCATGATCAGCTACGAGGACCCCCAATCGATCGCCATTAAGGCAAAATATGTCATCCAAAAACACCTTGGGGGAATGATGTTTTGGGACCTTGGTCAGGACGACAGCAAGTCAACTCTTCTTGACACGATCCACAGCCAGCTTGCCGACAATTGACTCCTTGAGTCACTATCTTCAACCCAGACTTCCGGTTGTTGGCGTACTATCCCCGTTACGCTCATTGCCTTCCAACCACCCCTATACCTCTTCCCGAATATAACCAAAGTAACGCCCACTGCGAACGGCATCACTTCGGAACTGCCTACCCTTCACGCAAGATACTCCCGAGGACCCAACGCTGCGCCGACGCATCACACTCGCTGTCGCTGTCACCATCGCGACACTGATCATTTCCTCCAGCGCGGCGCCCTTTGTCCTGTTCCCCAAGGCTGGCAAGCTCCTCTCGCCCGATGGCCGCTTCGAGGTGCGCAATGCAGAACGCAACGGATCGGACAAAGAATTCATCGGCACGTCCCACTCGCTTTGGCTGGTCGAGTCCGCCACCGGACGCGCGCGCAAGCTCTGCGACTACCTCGGCGTCGCCGCGGTGGCCTGGTCCGGCAATGATTTCGTTGTCGTTACGGAATATGTAGGCAAGAAGACTTCAAGGGCGTGGATATTTCCCATAGCCGCCCAGGAAGCCCTGGTGTTTGATCAACCCAGTCTGATCCAAATGGTCCCGGTAGAACTCCGGGCCACGTTGCGGGAAAACAATCACATCTTCATCGAGGCATCGAGCGTGGAAGCAGAAACCGTCCACCTCCGCGTCTGGGGATACGGCCCGCACAATGCCCAGGGCTTCCGGTGGAGTTGCACCTACGAAATGCGCGAATCACGAATGAACTGCCGCTAAATATTCATGCACTAAGCCGGCAAAGCCGGCGACATTCATTAGCCCAGCGCGTAAGCGCTGGGTACACATCGACGAACCGACCAAGCCCCGGGAGGGGCGAAAGCAACGTCACCCGACGCGCACCACTTCCTTCTTCACCGTCAACTTCTCAATCAACTCTTCACGCACGCGATAACCGGTACCGGCCTCGTCGCGCACTTTAATAAACCCCTCGCGCGACACCTCAACTTCCGGCTCAATCACATCCTCTTTCCAATAACGCTTCGACGCCGACACATCCCCGGGCAAACTGAAATTCTCCAGCGTCGACAGCGCAATATTGTGCGACCGCCCGATCCCCGACTCGAGCATCCCCCCGCACCACACCGGCACGCGGTTCTGCTGGCACACGTCGTGCACCTTCTTGGCCTCGCTGAATCCGCCGACACGCCCCACCTTAATGTTGATGATCCGGCACGCGCCCGTCTCCACCGCGCAAGCCGCATCACGCGCGCTCTCGATCGACTCATCCAGGCAAATCGACGTGCGCAATTCCTTCTGCAGCCGCGCGTGGTAATGAATGTCGTCATTCCACAGAGGCTGCTCGATCATCAGCAGGTTGAACTGATCGAATTTGCGCAGATGCTCAAACTCATTCAGCGTGTAGGCGGAATTCGCGTCCACGCTCAACGTGATGTCCGCCCACTTCGACCGCACCTTCTCGAGCACATTGACGTCCCACCCCGGCTTCACCTTAAGCTTGATCCGCCGGTATCCGGCCGCAACCTCGATGGCAATTTTCTCCAGCAACTGCTCGTGCGAATCCTGAATCCCGATCGAAACCCCGCACGGAATCTCCGTCCGCGTCCCGCCCAGAAGCTTCCACAGCGGTTGCTTCTTCGCTCGCGCCTCCGCATCCCAGACTGCATTTTCGAGCGCGGCTTTTGCCATGCGGTGTCCCCGGATCTTGCTTAACAAAGCCGCCGTTTCCCGGCCCTGCGACAAGGTCCTTCCAACCAGCGCAGGCGCCAGGTAGTGCGTGATCGTCGGCCACGCGCTCTCGATCCACTCACTGCTATAAAAGGGATCCTCGCCCGCTACGCACTCTCCCCACCCGCGCACGCCTTCGCCTTCCACGCTGACCAGAAGAATCCGCCGGCTATAAAGCCGCCCAAAGCTCGTCTCGAAAAAGTGGACAAGCGGCATCTGCACTTCCCGCAAAGTAATCAATTCAATTTTCATAGAACCAGCATTCGTTTTCACGAACCACTTCAGTAAGCAAACCCGACGATTCCTTCATCAGACATCGCCCGAAAGTCTCGAAAGCGTTTCTTTAACGCCTTGTCATCCTGAGACGAGTAAGGCGAAGCCGAACGCAGTCGACGGACCTGCTGTCTGCTGGCGGCGTCACGGACCAACGTTTTCTCCGGAATGACTTTCAACACCATCAAGCAAGCCAGCCGCCAACCAGCCAGTAGCCAGCAGTTCCTCACGACGCATACGACCACTCTTCATCCCACTTCCCCACCAAAAACTTCCCATTCCCCCCATCGTCCCGCTCGTACCCCAACACCGCCAGCCCATCGGCAAACGCCTTCAAAAACTGCTCGCGATTATGATCCTGCACGTCTTTCGCACGAGCTCGCGTTTCCGGAGACGCCTTCCACTCATAAATCGGCCCCGGCACCGAAATCCGCGTCGTAATGTCAGGTCGCGGAAACGCCCCGTCGCGCAACAACGTATCCACTCGTTTGGATTTCAACCACCACTCGGCAATCAGGCGGTCGGTTGGAAGACCGCCCTGCAACGGCGAGGTCGTAATCCCATACTGGTTGATCGTATAGCGGCGCACGATCGCGCCCAGCTTTTCAATGTTCAGATAAGCATTCTTGATTTCCAGCGGGTCGAACGTCCACTCGATCAGTTCGAAGCCGCGCTCCAGTGCCTCGTCTCGCTGGTATAGCTTGATGCGGCGCCCCAGGCCGCCATTGCGGTAGTCCTTGCGGACCGCCAGCATGTGCGAGTGCAGGTAGGAATGTCCGGCACGCACGCCCGGCACGGCCAGCGCAAAACCGACCATGTCTTTTCCAACGAACGCCCCCAGCACCTGACCGCCGACTTTCTCCGCGACCACGAACAGGCGCAAAGGCACCAGTTCCGCATCCGTGAAGTTCCAGACTTCCTTCTGCAGGTCAACGGCCGCGCGCAGTTCGTCAACGCCCTGGCACTTGCGAATTTCGATCGAATCGGTGGTCACGCTTGGGATTTTTCCAGTTCTTTCGCCTGTTGCCATAAGGATTCGAGCTCTTCCGTGGAAGCTTGTTCCGCCTTGCGGCCCGATTCTCGCAGCCGCGCCTCCATCCATTGGAACCGTCGCTTGAATTTTCGGTTCGTCTTCTTTAACGCCGACTCCGGATCGACTGCCAGGTAGCGCGCAATATTCACCAGCACAAAGAAGAGGTCGCCGACTTCCTCTTCCAGTCTCATGCGCAGGTCGTCGGGTACTTGCACGCGCCCGGATCCCGCCACCCCGCGCGCCTGCGGCCGCGGACCCGGCGCCGGAAATTTCTCCAGCTGCTCGCGGAGTTCATCTGTCTCCTCCCGCAACTTGTCGAACAGCCCTTCCACATTCGGCCAGTCAAAGCCAACGTGCGCTGCCCGCGAACTGAGTTTATGCGCCTCGAGCAACGACGGCATCGCCGAAGAAACTCCGCCCAGTACCGATTCCGGTACGTGTTCTTGATTTGCCGACTTGCCTTCGCCCGCCGCCAGGCGTTTCTTCTTTTCTTCCGCCTTTATAGCTTCCCAGTTCTTCACGACCTCGGAAGCTGTGACCGCTTGCACATCCCCAAAAACATGCGGATGGCGATCGACCAACTTGCGTGACAACTTCTCGATCACATCATCGATCGTGAACGTCCCCTGCTCCTTCGACATCTCGGCATAGAACAACACCTGCAGCAGTAGGTCGCCGAGTTCGCCGCTCAATTCGTCCCAATCGCGGTTGTCGATGGCTTCCAGAACTTCGTACGTTTCTTCGAGGGTGTACGGCTTGATCGAATCGAAGGTCTGTTCGCGGTCCCACGGGCAGCCTCCCGGCGCGCGCAGCCGGGCCATGATCGCAACCGCGCGCTCAAAGCGCTCCCCTGTGGACGAAGACATTGGCAACAATCTAAATGACCCATCGTCGCCGGAGCAAACCAACCATTGCCAACTCGAAACACATTTCGATGAGCTCACCAGATCAGGCCTCGCTCACTCGCCCCAGTCGAGAATTTCTCGCGCGGAACGGTGCGTCTCAATCGGTGGAGATGCCCTGATTCCCAGACCGGGGAAAAACACCATCGCTTATAAATCAATTGCTTAGCAATCTTAACATTTCTGTTAGCTATATATCGATTAACACAAGTTGCTCACAGTGTTCCACGTGAAACGTTTCGCGTATTCGTCACCAACGCCTCGTCACTACGGTTACCTTCCCTGAAGATGGCCCGAGGGTCACACTCTATCTGGGAAACTACGCGCCGCCCAGAACCTAAGCGCTCCCGGCGGCCACGCCCCCAAGCAATGCAACTGCCCAGCACAAACCGCACCGCACTTGCCGGACAACACTTTCAAGTCGCCGTCGTTGGCGGCGGCATCATGGGTGTTGCCATCGCGCGCGAATGCGCGCGCGCGGGCAAGCGCACCCTGCTGGTCGAGCAACACGATTTCGCTTCCGGAACTACCAGCCGGTCGAGCCGCATGCTGAGCGGGCTGCGCCCCCTCGAGCAGGGCGACATCAGTTTCGCGCGTGAGTCTCTGCGCGAACGCGATCGCCTGCTGCGCAACCATTCGCATCTCGCGATGCCCGCGCACTATCTGCTCGCGCTCAGCGACAAGAGCACGCGCAGCGCGATGTCGGCACGCACCGCGCTCTGGTTGTACCGGCGCATGTCAGGCAAGGCTGCGGACTCGGCGGGCTTTGAGATGGAGCGCAAGAAACTGGAGCGCGCGCTCGATGCTGGACAACGCTGGTCGATTTTCGACTACGAAGATGCGCAATGCGAATTTCCGGAGCGCCTCGTCGCGGAGTGGCTGACCGAAGCCATCGCGGCGGGCGCGGTCGCGCGCAACCACACGCAGGTCATGGCCGTCGACGTCGCGCATGGACGCGCGCGCGGCCTGCTATTGCGTGACTGGACCAAGAATACCGAAGAGAAAATCGAGGCCACCTGGGTCATCAACGCGAGCGGCCCATGGGTCGATCGGGTGTGCCAAAGATCTTCGGTGAAGACGCGACGCCCGCTAGTCTCCAGCGTGCGCGGTTCTCACATCGTGCTCTCGCAGTTCCCGGGCTCGCCGACAACGGCGGTATACAGCGAAGCGGTCGATGGCCGTCCCTTATACGTCATCCCGTGGAACGAACAGATCCTGGTGGGGGCGACGCATGTGCCCGACGCTGGCGATCCTGGCAAGGTGCAAGCGGTGCCCGATGAGGTCGACTACCTTCTGCGCTCTCTGATCGCGATGTTCCCGAAGGCGCGTGTCTCGAGCAGCGACATCCGGCATTCGTTTGCAGGCATTCGCGCGCTGCCCTTCGATTCTAAGGGCGCAGGAGACAACACCGGCAAGCAGCACAAACTGCACGACCACGAAGACGACGGCGTGAAGAGATTGATCTCTGTGATCGGCGGGAACCTGGCGACGGCGGCGAATGTTGCGCGCGATTGCGCGAACAAGATCGGTATCCGTATCGCGGAGCCCAAGGCTGCGACGCCAACTGACGGAGGCGCGCTCGCGCTCTTGCTGGACGAGTATGTGGCTGAAATTGCGAACGCGGGCAGCGTGAATGAAGAGGCTGCGCGAGGCATCGCGGAGTGGCATGGCCCGCGAGCCATGGACATAGCACGCGCGGCGCGCGGAAGCTTCGAGCTGCGGACGCCCCTCTGCACGCATTCGCAGCACGTGGTAGCGGAAGCCGTGAGCGCGTATCGCAACGAATGCGCAGTCACGCTGGGAGACGTTTTGTTGCGCCGCGTACCGGTGGCATTGGGTTCATGCTGGTCGGAGACGTGCAGCCGCGAAGCGGCGCAGCGCATCGGGGCCGTGATGGGATGGAACGAAGAAGAGACGGGCGCCAATCTCGAGGCGCTGGAGACGGAACGCGCCGGGTTTTTGCGGAAGACGCGCGCGAGTGTCCGCGTGGCTACAGCAGCAGACTAAACTTCACCCCGCAACTTTGCCAGCGTTTCGGTGTTGTCCGAGATGATTCCATCTACGCCCATCTTCAGGAATTCCTGCATGCTTTCCTTGCGGTTCACCGTCCAGGCGATGACTTTGCGTTCGTCCTGCCGCAGTGCTCCACATACATCGACGTTAATCAATGTGTAATGCGGCAGTACGTACTGCGCCGGGAGCCGAGGCCAGGCGGCGAGTTGTGCTGGCGTCTCGCAGAGCAAGCCCAGGGGTAAGTGCTCGTCGAGTTTGCGCAGCATGAGTAGAACTTCGGGCAGGAAGGACGAGACGACGTAGCCGCGCTGCGGCTGATGGGCACGCAGTGAATGCAGAACGGCCGGCTCGAGTCCGGTGACCTTGAGTTCGATGTCGAGGAAGGCGGAGGCCTGGTAGCGGGCGAGGACCTGGTCGAGGTCGGGGAGGCCGGGAAGTTCGCCGGGACCTGCGTGCGCAATCTCAATTTCGCCGACGTGTGGGTCGTGACAGATCAGGGCACGTCCATCGGCAGTGCGACGCACGTCGAACTCGAAGCCATCACAGCCGTGGGCGAGAGCGAGATCGAAGGACGCAAGCGTGTTTTCGGGGATGACGCGGGTCGCGCGAGCGCCGCGGTGGCCGAGCAGCAGCATGTCGGGATTTTAGCGGAGGGAGGGGACATTCGAACCCTTTGTCCACTCTTCGGTAATAAACCAGCCACAATTCTCCGGATGATGTGTCCGGGAAATCCCGGCTTAGCGCAGATTGCGCGCCAGGGTGGGGCAGCCGGGGTGTTGGGTCATCTGTAGAGTTTGATTTGCGGGGCGCGAGCGGATTTCATTGTCGTAGAATGTGTGGTTTTCATTTGGCTCGGGCGAGGGGTCGACCGCTGGCCTCGACTTCAGAAACAGAAGAGAGGGGTCGTGCATTTTCGTCGCTTGGTGTACGTTTCGGCTGCGGTGGTGTTGGTGTCGATGATGGGAGTGGCGGCTGCGCGAAATCGGCAGAGCGGCACGCTGACGGGTACTGAGCAGGAGAAGGTGAAAGAGGGCAGTACAAAAGACCAGCAGTACCGAGGGGACGGCCAAGGACAAAGGAAACAAAACGGAATTCTGCAAGGACACCACTACCACGACTACAGACAATATCGAGACCTATCAGATTTATACGATTGAGACCGACAAGCGGGTGTACGTCGCAAAGGAGCATCTGCTGTTTCCATGGTCGAAGTCGGCGAACGTAACGGTGGGGGAGGCCGTGAAGTTCGTCCCGGAGAAGAACAAGATTTATATCCTGGATGATGATGGGAAAGAACATAAGGCGACGATTGTTAAGGTGAGCATGAAGGGGTCGGGGTAGATGCGCTGCCTCACTTCAATCGTGATGAAAGGGTTGTGAAAGTTGGAATAATAGACGCAGTTCGAAGGCGGGGCGCCCGCTCTACATAGCTAGTCGAGGTCGAAGTCGCGGATCGGTTTGCCGGTGTCGGGGGATTCTTTGGCTTTGCGGACGGCCTCCTGAAATTTCTTTTCCATTAGGTCCGCGGCGTTTCTCTGAGCTTCGACGGATTGGCGGAAGATGGAGTCGCGACGGTTGTCTTGCTCTTTCATGGCGCGGGCCGCTTCTTCCATGTCGTTGAAGGTTTTTGGCTTGACGGCGGCGGTGTGGGCGATCACGGCCTTGGCGCCCGGGTCGATCTTCAGGACCGCGTTACAGCAGGGGCAGGTGACTTCGAAGGCTGGAGAATTCTTCGCCATCTCAGCGGAATGATACTCCAAAATTAGGGTTCGATGCTTTCGCCCCATCCGCGGCTCTTCGCCTTTGCCAGTCACCCAGCAGTTACGCGCTGGGCTAATGAATTTCGCCGCCTGTCGGCGGCTTCTTTTTGGATCGGGGGCCCGGTGCTGGTCAATTACCCGCGCCGGTCGAGGGGCCGTTGGTTCGGCAATTTGGCGTTAGATCGAGCATCTGGTCTCTTTTGATTGAGGATCCGGGGCCCGTTAGTGCAGGCGAATTGGCAGGATTTTGAAGAGGTAGAGCATTTCCCACCCGAGCAGGAAGACGGCAACGATCACCGTGCCCACGGCGAGAATTTCTCCGAAACTCATGCGGTTGTTGCTGGGCTCAAAGCGCTTCACGACCAGGCTGAGAATGTTGAGGGTGGCGAAGCCGAAGACGAGGGTCCAGAGGATGTTGTAGAGATCACCCTTTTTGTCGGAGGAGTCGAAGATGGCCAGGACGCTGAGGATGGCGAACGAAGGGATCTGGACGAAAGCGGCGATCGCCTGCGCGCGAGTGAATTGGCTGACCAGGGTTAGAAGCTGCAAGCGGGTTCGCCCTTGATGGGGCCGCGAGTTGGACTCGGCGGCTCAGAGTTCTCGAAAATTTTACCTGTTTTTGCAGATCGGGTCACGAAGAGATGCAGGGAAAAAGCTAAGGCATTTATCGCCCAGATCACCGAGGACACCTTTGATGTTATTTGCTTTGTCAGCGGGAGCAGCGGTTGTGGGCCATTTTGCAGGTGCGGGCGGGGCGCCCGCACGACTGCCGGCGGGACGCCAGCGCTACTATTAAGATTCCCGTATGTTTGAAAATTTGCGGTTCGTCTTCTTTGATGTCGGAAGCACGCTATTGTTTGCTGATCGCGAGCGGATGCTCGGGCCGCTGTATGCGCGCGGGATTCGGCCTTCGGAGGCGGAACTGCGGGCGATGGAATGCCGCATCAAAAATGAGTTCGACGCCGGGATGGAACACGGGCACAAGCCGGACCAGGGGTTTTGGGACATGTTTTATGCGCGCTTGTTTGGGAAGTTGAATCTGCACGATGAAGACTTGCGGAGGCAGCTGATTGCGAATACGCGACTTTCGATGAACTGGAACCGGATGCGTCCGGGAACACGGGAAGCGCTGCAGCGGATCGGCGCGAAATATCGGTTGGCGGTGATCTCGAATGCAGACGGGCGGATTGCCGAACTGCTGGCGGGGTGCGGAATCGCGGATTGTTTCCATACCATCACGGATTCGGGCGTGGTTGGGTACGAGAAGCCGCACGCGGTCATTTTTGAAACTGCATTGCGCGGGATGGAAGCGCAGGCGGAAGAGAGTCTGTACGTGGGCGACGTGTACTCGGTGGATTTTGTCGGCGCGACGCGGGCTGGGATGCGGGGCGTGCTGTTTGATGTTTGCGGGGCGTATCGGGATAAGGGACTGCCGCGGGTGGAATCGCTGGAGGAGTTGGTGGGAATGATCGGGTAAAGTGGTGCTACCGAAACACAAAGTCCCTCGACTGCGTTCGGCTTCGCCTCACTTGCTCGGGATAACAGAGTGCGGAAGATCCTCAGCAAGAGTCCTTGGATCTCTATTGCTGTGGAATCCCACCCCTTCGACTTGGCTCTGGGCAGGCTCTAGCGCAAAGTGCGCGCTAGGATGGGCACCCTCAGATCAGGATTACCGCTCGCGGGCGCGGCGCCCGCGCTACATCTGCTTAAAGATTGATTACCTGGTGGTCGTGGCAGTCGGGGTGGAGGTTGGTGTAGACGTCGCGCAGGAAGTCGGTGCCGTGGCGGGCGATGTAGTAGATGCCGGCGATTTCGCGTTCCTGCAGCGTTTTGTTCGGGTAGAGCGAGACGCTGAGTTGCTGGGCGTGGCGGGCGGCTAGTTCGCTCTGGCGGAGTTCGGCGCGGGCGGCACGTCCGCGAAGCGTTTCGAGCTGATGCTGCATCTTCGAACCGGCATTGTCGGCGGCTTCGGCCAGAGTCTTGTCGAGTTTGACGAGCGCTTCTTTCACCGCGGTCAAGGATGCGTCGAGCGCGGCTCCAGCGCGGTCGAAAGCTTTCTGCAGTTCCACGGGCAAAATTCTGGCGGCGATTTTCTCGCGCAGCGCTTCTTCTCCATCAAATAAATCCGTCAGGGTCAGGGCGTAGCGCTCGAGCAGTCCCTGGACTTTCGGTTCGATCACCGTGGCCGAGAAGCGCGGCAGGATCGGGGTGACGTGGCCCTTGAGTTCCTGATAGACAACGGCGGCTTGCGCGAAGTATGCGACCTCGGCGGCTCCGCCCGTGTAACAGAGTGTGGGCAATAGCGTGTCTTGCACGACTGGGCGAAGAAGGACGTTAGGGCTGAAGTTCTCGGGAGTCGCAGCAATCCGCCGGAGGAGATCGTCCTGCGAGACTTTTTGTTCGCCGATCAGGAACTCTGTGGAGTTGCCGTTCAGGCGGCGGTGAATCGGTGTGCGCGCGCCGTCTATGATGGTGAACAGCAAAGTGGACGACGGAGTGACTTTGACCTGCTGGTGATATCCTGCCTGCTCGAGGGCTTTGCCGCGCGCGAGCAGTGCTTCGTCGAGTTGGGCGGCGCGCTCGATGGCGGCCGCATAGATGGGCGCGGCGATGGCATGGAGTTCGGGATCGGCGGGATCGAGCAGGATCACTCCCCAATTGGCGAACAAGCGTGCGAACAGGCGCGCGAAAGCGCTGCCCAGAGTTTCTCCGGGGCGATACGACTCACGAAGAAGATCCGTGGCCGCAGAATCGCCCAGGATTTCGGCGGCGGACTGCACGATCGTAGTGATCTCGTCGGTGAAGTGAATCGTGCCGACAGGGGCGTCTTCCACACCGTGACTTGCCGTGGCTAAGGGCTGCAAGATTGCGTTGTAACCCGGAAGCGCGATGTGATTGATTTCCGCGAGATCGTGATCGGTAGTGGCGATCCAGAAGATAGGGACGGTGTCTTGACCGGCGGCCGTGGCCTCTTCGGCTAGCTTCACCGCGGTGAGCGCCTTGTAGATAGCGAAGGCGGGGCCGCCGAATAAACCGACTTGCTGTCCGGTGACCGCGGCGGAGGCTCCGGCGCGAAGGCGAGCGATATTGGCGTGGGTTTTCTCGGAGGCGTCCCAGGCGCGGTTCTGGCGCTCGAGAATGTCGCTGACACGAGCGCGGCGCTGCGAGTCATAACGCTGGCCGGGTGTTTCCTGCGACAGCCACTCGGTGAAATTCGGGGTACGGGGATAAAACTGTTGAACCTGGGGTGCAGCAGAAAGGTAATCGGCGAAAAGGCGCGTGGTGTGCGGGATTTCCGTATAGGAGAGACACTGGGTCTTCACCGGCAATACTCCCGCCATAGCCGTACATTCGCGGTCATACTTTGCGATCGATCCCATAGTTTAACCGGGTGCACCGTAATGAGATTGTTAGACGTGCGGGGAGGATGCAAGTTAGTTGAAAGATTGAGACAGGGAGGGTTTATGGCAGGCGATCTGATACGATGCCCTGCCCAACCGATTCAGCCGGGGTGTCCAAAAGAGGACAGCGAGCATTTTTCGGGAAAGTATATAATCACGCGAACCTTGAACGCCCTGACCATCGACCGGCTCTAGAAGCTTCAGCTAACGAGGCCTACTTCTGACGTTATTTGCGGCGGCCCGGCCACACAATTCTGCTTCGAGAAAGAGCCTCCATGAAAATCCTGCTTTATAACCCCGACAACGGAGTTACGCGCAATTTCATGCCTCATCTGTGGATGTTTCTTTTACAGGCGTTGACGCCGCCGGGCCACGAGGTGTTGCTGATCGATGGCAACGCGCAGCCCATGAACGAGGCCGAGATTGCGCAGTGGGTGCTCGATCGGAAAATTGATTTGGTTGGAATCGGCGCGATGACGCGCATGGTGGCAAAGGCGTATCGCGTGGCGGATGCGATTCGGGCTGTGGGAGTGCGGGTCGTCATGGGCGGTCCTCATGTCACGGAACTGGCGGATGAGGCACTCGGGCGCGATGGAGGGCCAAAGCACGCGGATGCCGTGGCGCTGGGCGAGGCGGATGCTACCTGGCCGATGATTGTGAACGACGCGGCGCGTGGAGAGCTTAAGGAGCTTTATGCGCCGGTGGATGCGGCCGGCAAGGAAAGCAAACCGTCGCTGGCGGAGTATCCGGTGATTCCGTGGGGAGAGATCGATCTCAACCAGTTCAACCTCGTGCCTAAGGCCGCGACCAGCTTGCTGCAGAAGGTGGGCGAGGGGTGGGGGACGTTTCGGATCATTCCGGTGGAGTCGGGGCGGGGGTGTCCGTATGGGTGCGAGTTCTGCACGGTGACCGGATTTTTTGGCGACTCGATCCGCTTTCGCACCAATGAGAGCGTAGTGAATGAACTGCTGCTGCTGAAGAAACGCGCGCGTAGCGAGAAGGGACAGATGGCGGTGTTTTTCATTGATGACAACTTCGCCATCAACGTGAAGCGGACGAAGTCCCTGCTGCGCGACATCATTGCGGCCGGCGCGCAGGTGCATTGGGTGGCGCAGATCAGCGCGAACCTGTTGCGCGATGAGGAACTGGTCGACCTGATTGCGGCTTCGGGCGGCAAGTGGGTGTTCATCGGAATGGAGTCGATCGATCCCGCAAATTTGAAAGACGTCAACAAGGGCTTCAACAAGCCGGGCGAGTATGCGGCGGTGCTGGAACGACTGGCCAAGCGGAATGTGTACGCGATCACGTCGTTTATTTTTGGCATGGATAACGACACGACGGGCGTGGCAGAACGCACGCTGGAGCAGGTTCGCACGTGGCCTCCGGGGCTGCCGATTTTTGGATTGCTGACGCCGCTGCCGGCGACGCCGCTCTATAAGCGGCTGGAAGCGTCGGGAAGACTGACCCGGCCGAAGCATTGGAAGGAATTTATTCCCTTCGCGATGGCGCATACACCGTTGAAGATGACCATCGATGAGGCCCATTCGGAAGTGAATTATGGGTGGGATCATTCGTACAGTCCTGAAGCGCTGGCGCAAGCGGTAGAGTCGCTCGACGATCAACCGCTGGGCTACCGCATCAATATCTTCCTGGCGCGTATGTGTTTCCGCGGGATTTATTTCCCGATGCTGGGGCGGATGGCGTGGTTGAAGGTGGTGGCGCAGAACCGGCGCACGATTTTTGCATTGGTGAAGGAAGCTGTTTTCGGCCGGCGGCGGGCGCGGCCCAGGACTCCGAGCGGAGAGAGTTCGTATGAGGAGACGGCGGAAGTCTCGAGTGGGGTCAGTGCGTAATTCGGCCTCTAAAGGGGCTTTTTGAGCGGGGCCGGATCGGGGGCGTTTGGCCCGTCGTGATACGAAGCTTCACGGCTAGAGTTGTTTGAAGATTTGCCGGCAGTGGTTGCTCAGGACAGAGCAAACCTCAGCGGCTGAAGCCTCCCATGTGTGGCCGCGGTTCGGCCCGACTGAAGTCGGGCCCTTCCCTAGGCGGTACCGTAAGGCGTTACGATTCTCAGAAACACCGACTTCCCATAGGGCCTTCCGTAAGGTGGCCTTCGGTAATGTCACGCGCTCCCTCCTTGGGAACATAATGGGCCTAGCGTGACTCGACTGGTACAGTACGGAGCAAGTTGGAGGCCTCCGCGGCTGCGGCTGGCGCACACAACGCCGGCGGTGCTGCGGGTTGACAGCGGGAGCCGGGTTCGCGGGACCCTGCAGGTGATTTCTCAGACCGGCGGATTATTGTGCTTGTCGAGTCCGTTGAATAGCGGATCTCGGGTCAAGTTGATGTGCCTGACCGATGCGGGCGCCCTGCTGGGCACGGCCGAAATGTTGGCTTCGGTTTCGGCCACGCAGCAGCCTTTCCGATTCGTATCGATGAATGAAGACGATCAACGTCGTCTGCGGGACCTGATTCAGGTATCGCTTGAAATCAATCGCGCGGAGCAACAGGCCATCATCAAGGACCGGACCTGGTAAGTTCTGGGGTTCAGGGCAGATCTTCACCCGCTTCGTAAATCTCACCTTTGTCCACTTTCATTCTCTTGAACTCCGCGCCGTCGTATGCACCGATCAGGCAAGCGAGAGTGCCTCGCCTTGTAACACGGCAGCGATAGGTTTGCGGTCCTTCGTCCGCTTCGAAATCGACGTCGAATTCGATTGCTCCCTTGCCATCCGGTCGCATCGTGACCTTCTGAGCGTAGGTCCCCATGGCGTGCAGTTCAGCAGTGTAACCATCCGCGACCAAGACAAATTCGAATTTCCCGTCGCGCGTTTCACCTGAGCAGTTCAGATTTCTGAAAGGAGGAGACTGCGGATAATCTGAGAGTTCTCCGATCTCCACCCACGTACCGGTAAGCTGGGTGGGTAAGGGCTGGCGACCGCTTTGAAACGCCGCTGCCATCTGCTTGCGCGTGGTGGGTTGATCAGCACACGGAGCATGAAGAGTTGCGTCCCTGGGCACTTCTTCGGATGAGTTCGCTGGAGAATTCTGGGGTGAGGATGCGGGCGTCCTTTGCTCTCGGGTTTGCGAGCTTGCCAGCAGGCCAGAAATCAGGACGAAGATTAGGTATCGCAGGTGAATCATTGGCAACGCCACGAATCATTCTTTGTGAAGGTGTTTGACTTCGACAAGGTACGAAAGTACCGCGAGTGAACGTTCCGAAATGTCTCGAGAATCCGAAGCATTCGCCGGCCTGTGAGCATCTAACTAGGTGTTTGACTTCCAGCGGGTTGGGACCTAGGCTGGAAGTGGATCTTTACAGGCCAATCCCACCAGTGGGGGCGTCACGGCTTCGACGGAGATGCTTGCGGCCAAGAGGCATGCCGGGGTGCACACACCCGTAATCGTGGGCAAAATGATAATTGCCAATCAACAGATGGCATACGCAGCCTAACTAGTTTAGGCAGCCGTCCGAGGAGGCTTCGCCCGTGGGCCTCCGAAGGACGTCACACAGCGGGCTGCTCTTCTCTGCTACGTCTGGGCAGAGAGGCTAAGATCACAGGCTAGCGGGACGCGTTTCTTGTCCGTTCTGAGCGCGGACCGCGAACGTCCTGGGGTAATGCCCAGGGCATGAACTGGACTACGCATGTAGGCTCTTGACCAGTGACATTTTCGGACGCGGGTTCGACTCCCGCCGCCTCCACCATACTTTCAGATTCACAATTCTTCGATAGAAAGCAAGCCTCATCGGCTGAAGCCGCTGCTCGTTCAGCGACCTTACGGCCCGACTGAAGTCGGGCCCTTCCATGGGCACGGCGCCCTGACCCGGAATCAAACTTCTGCAAGAGACAGCCCCTAAAGGGGTCACCAGAACGAAACTGCTCGGCGCGATTGAGGGCGCGCCCTGATACGCCCCCCCGACTCTTCGTATTCGAGCTCTTGCGACTCTCCCCTGTCCGAGGATCTGAGCACTTTCGGACGACTCTGCCGGACAGGAATAAACGCTTCAGATCAATTCGCTTTCGGCAGGCTGGTGCCGTCTGTGCCCAGGATGTTGACCTGGCCACGGCCTACACAGTCGAGCGCGACGCGTTCCGGCGCGGTTTTCGCGGGAGGAGATGGATGCTTCTCCACGCTGCAGTGCGTCAGCACGTACAACACCAACTCGACTCTGTTCGAGACTCCCAGCTTGTCGTAGGCCCGGAGCAACGCCTTCTTTACGGTGTTTTCCTTGATTTTCAGCTGGCGAGCGATCTCGCGGTTGCCAATGCCTTCCGCCACCAGACCGGCAATTTGTTCCTCGCGCGGGGTCAGAATGCCTTCTCCCTTGCCGTTGGTGACCCGCACCTGGGGCACTGAGTTCAGCGCTTCGACCAGGTAATCCATCTGCTCGGTGTTCGTCCAGAGCTGGCCCTGATCGACCACTGAGATGCACCGGCAGAGCGCTCGAAATGGCTGGCGCGATCGGCAGAACAAGCCCCGTGCCCCTTCGCGCATCGCGTTCACGACGAGATTGCGGTCGTAGCTGTCTAACAGAAGGATCACGCCCACATGCGGATAGCTGGCGTGCAGATCTCGCACCATATCAACCAGGTGGTCATGATGGGTGGGGCTGTCGCCCAGCAAAACGATATCGGCCGGCGTCAAACGCAGGGCGTCTAAACATTGGGAAAGCTCGCCTGGGCAGCAAGCAAGTTTCATGCGGGCCTGCCTGCGGAGGGCACCGCTCAACAATTGTGACTGAGTTTGATTGGAATCGGCGAGGAGAACACGGATGCACTTGCCTCTCTCAGACCTTGGGAGTTTCACGACTACTCTCTCTTCGAGCCAGATTTCGAGGGGAGGGCCTGAAGCGAATTCTAGGAAGGTGCCGGTATTTCGGCTGTCCCATATTGAACATCCCCTCAAGATAGTTAGAAGGGCTCGTTTTACAGGGAAGGCGGACGACAGACTATGGCCAAATATCGGTCCACTAATCGTGCAGCACAACACTTAGGAGAGAGCTATTCACTAGCAGTTCGCCGTTATATTCGATGAAACCCATCTTCCGAAATCGATTCATGAAGAAATTCACGCGCGAGCGGGTGGTCCCGATCATTTCCGCTAGAGTTGCTTGATTAATGTGTGGGATCACAGCCTCCGACCGGTCTTTTTTTCCAAAACGGGAAAGCATCAAGAGGGCGCGGGCCAGTCGTTTCTCACTCGAATTGAATAATTGGTCGACCAAGTCCGCCTGTATGCGGTTGTGACGGTCCACGATGTAAGCTACAAACAGGTCGGAAAATTCGTGTTCCGAGTGTAGGGTGCGAAGGAGTTCCTTCCTTTGGATCTTCAGCAAGATGCAGTCGTCAATGGCAGTAGCGGTTGCCGAGCGCAGAGGCTGAGCAGCAATGCATCCTTCCCCCAGAAAATCGCCAGAGCCGAGCAACCCGATGGTAGCTTCCTTGCCCTGCTTGGACAACACACTGAGGCGAACCCTTCCATGCTGGATGTACAGGATTGTGTCCGCGCGCTCGCCTTGGGAAAAGATGACTTGTTTCGAATTGTAGCGACGGACAGTCCGGCCGATGCCAGCAGTGGCGAGAAACGATTTCGGATCAAAAAGTGCGCATGGCTTCCGCGCACGAGCAGATTTGAGCGACGGACGAGGCGCCATAGAACACTCCAGTGTCCCTAAGCGTACTCCCAGGGGCGACGAAATGGAAAGGTTGGGGCTTCATTTTTTATCCGAAACTGTACAAAAGTAGACAGACACGGAAGCGCCCATCGTCGTACGTTCATGTCAAATTTGCCGACCGGGTCGGCGGGAGTCGTCGCCCCTGGTTCGGGAACTGCCGTTCGTTTCAGTCGTGGCGTGGCGGTGATTCCAAGCACACCCACGCCACGCTCCTTGCCGTCGTATGTCTGAGGGTATGCCCTGATACGCATTTCCCACCCGTGGAGCCGCTGATGCGACCTTCCGCCCAAAGGTATCGGGTTGGTCAATGGAAGCGCGGGTTTCGGCACTGGGCGACTGCGCCTACCTTAACTACACTTGCCTCAGATGCCGCGCCATTCCGGGTGATTCCGATCACATCTTTTAGGAGAAATCCTGAATAGGCTAGCATCGCGAGTTGCTGTAATGTCTAGTAGTTCCATAGACATTGATGCTATACTTATGGAGTGAAGCCGATGCTCAGCAGCAAGCCACCGTGCCGGCCAGACGTGGAGTCGAACCCGCCTGCCCGTGCCCTGCAGGTTGTTGGGAAGAAGGCTGCCCGGCAGAAGGCTCTGCTCATGGGTTATTACGGCGTCGGCAACCTGGGCGACGAGATGATGCTGGTTTGCCTGAAGCAGTGGCTGGAACGCCAGAGCTTCGATTTAACAGTCTTGTCGGAGAAGCCTGCGACAGTTTCGCAAACCCATGGTTTGCCCGCGGTGGAAAATTCTCCCCTGCTGGGGGAGTGGGCATGGCGCAGCTGTTGGCTAAAGGGCGGGGCCTTGCGGGTGCTGCGGGCCCTGGCAGCTAGTGATGTATTGATTGTGGGGGGCGGCGACCTGATCCGCGACGATCTCGGTTGGCGCACCTTTCTCTTCACCATGGAGAAAATGATTGCAGCCATTTTGTTGGGGAAGAAGGTGTTTTTGGTCAACGTGGGGATCGGACAGCTTTCGACACGCTACGGCTGCACCCTGCTGAAGTGGACACTGCGCCGATGCCAGCGGATTATCGTGCGCGATGCGAGGTCGGAGAAGATGTGCCGGGAACTCGGCGTCACAGAGCAGGTCACGCTAGCTCCGGACATCGTTTTGTCTTTACCCGATCTGCTGGGGCATCCGAGAGTGACGAACGTAGAAAGCCGCTACAAAGACCCCTATGTGCTGGTCTGCCTGCGCCACAATCCCGAGACCTTCCACAGTTACGAAATGACGGAAGCGAGAATCCGCACGCTGGCGGAGAATCTGGATGCATTGATCGAGCGGCACAACGTGAATGTCGTGTTTCTTCCCCTTCATGCGACGTCACCGAACGGCCGGGGTGACGCGTCCCTGCACGGGCGGGTAGCGAAAGCCATGGTGCATGCCGACCGGATTCAGTTGCGCCCGTGGACTGCCGACCTGAATGAGGTCTGCTCGTGGATCTGCGAGGCGCAATTGGTGCTGGCCATGCGACTGCATGCCGCCGTGCTGGCGCACTCTTATGGACGGCCTTGCGTGCTCATGCCATACGATCGTAAGGTTCGGGAATTCGGTGAACTGATGGCGATGCGTCACTCGATCGAAGCCACCGCCCTGGATGACGTCGCTACGGTGAACGGTGTGCTTGAGTCCGCTTGGTCTGAGGTCCAACAGGAACGCGAAAGCGACCGCTGGCAACATACGATCTCTTCCGTGTGGGCAGATCTAACCCTCGAACGCGCCTGCTAAGGCTAGCTTGCCAGAACGGGAACGCCCCGGAAGCGCCTGGTCGCGAAGCCTCCCAGCACACTGAAAGCAAGCAGCACGATGGTCTGCGCTACCAGGAACGGAGGCTCGTTCCCGTTGAGCGCAATGGCGTGCAGCGCGGGAATCTTCAGGAATGACTGCACGACTGCGCCAAAACAATTTAGGTAGAGGGCCATGAGCGCGCTGATGACATAGATGACGTGCCATTTTCCAGCGAGATGAAATAGATACAGTGCCGCGATCCGGATCGCGAGAACTATCCGGGAGATGATGCCGACCTTATGCGAGGGTCGGGCTGGACTCCCTTGTTCCTGGTCAGCAACGGTTCTCACCAGCGTCACCGGATTTCTGTTTCCAGTCGAGCACCTGTTGCCCAGCAGTTTCCCGCTCAGCAATCCGTAAACAGCGATCAGGCCAGAGCCCATTCCGATCAAGCTGATCAGAACGTGCACCAGGGTAAAAGTCGACATGCCCAGAATCATGAGAAGCCTCCCTTTTTTGGATCGGCAGACATCACGCCCGGCAGAATGATTTGCCAATTCTCACAGGCGAGCATTGGAGCCTGACGCAGCGCCCTTGAAGCGCAGCCACGATTGGTCCCCGTTGTAACGAATCTCCTAAATAATTGTTTGCAATCCTTTGACATCGCGGGAATCAAAACGACGATTGCAACCATTAACATACACAGATGATTAGACAATCGAAGTGTGCCTGGGAACGCGGAACATGGTAACGACTGCCGCGGCTCCGAACCTTGCGGTCGTCCGCAGAAAAATCGAGCTTCCCGCGCAGACTTCGCGGCTGGTCTCCGTTGATGTCCTACGGGGACTCGTCATGGTCATCATGGCGCTGGATCACACCCGGGACTTCCTGACTAACCTACGTTTTGCTCCCGAGGACATGTCGCACACTTATGGAGCGCTCTTCTTTACGCGTTTCATCACGCATTACTGCGCGCCGGTGTTCGCATTCCTGGCGGGGACCGGTGCGTTCCTGGCCACGCGGCGAGGAAAAACGTTAGGCAAGATTTCGCGCTTTTTCCTCAGTCGTGGCCTGTGGCTGGTGCTGCTCGAACTCACGATCGTGGATTTCGGCTGGGGGCTGGTCCCCTGGGCGCATGGGGGAGTGATCTGGATTCTGGGTTGGAGCATGGTGTTAATGGCGGCGATTGTGTGGCTGCCGGTGCGTTGGATTGCAGTGCTGGGGATGGGCATGATCGCTACTCACAATTTGCTCGATGGCATTAATCCAGCCTCGTTCGGCAGATTTTCCTGGGTATGGATGCTTCTGCACACGCCCGGCAGGATTCCGGTTGGCAATTTTCAGTTCTCGGTGAGATACGTGCTGATTCCCTGGGTTGGAGTCATGGCTACTGGCTTTGCGTTTGGGAGTTTGCTGGCGAGGACGGACCGGCAGAAATTGATTCTGACACTGGGGATCACTGCGACGGTGCTGTTCCTGTTGCTGCGGGGAGTTAATTCTTATGGGAACGGAACTGCCGGGCTGCCCATCAAGTACCCACTCTCTGGCGGTCCGTGGAGCGTTCAGCCCACGCGTTCGCTGACGGTGATTTCGTTCTTTAACGTGCTGAAGTATCCGCCCTCGCTCGACTACCTGCTCGTGACGCTGGGACCGGCGCTCATTCTGCTCGGGCTGCTGGACAGGGCGAAGGCCGAACGGGGACTCAGTCGGATTCTGCTGGTCTTCGGTCGGGTACCACTCTTTTACTATGTGCTTCACATCTATTTACTGCGCGTCTTGTCGATCCTGATCTCGCTCGCGTTTCACCAGCCAATCTGGTACGGAACCGTAATCGCGGACTTCGCGCAGAAGCCTGCCGGTTATGGTCACGGTCTGCCCTTCATCTACACCGTGTGGATTCTGGTGGTGGCGATGCTCTACCGGCCTTCGCTCTGGTTTATGCAGTTCAAGAGCCGACATCGGGACTGGGAGTGGCTGAGTTATTTGTGAAGTAGCTGATGGCTGGCAGCTGATAGCCGGTGGCTCATAGGCGATGATGCGTGGTTGCCGGTGGGACGTCGGCGCTACCTTCAATACATGATGGTCTTCGTCAGGTGGTGCGGCCAGCTTGTGGTGTGGTACGGGAGCCAGAAGCGGGCGTCGATTTGGGGGATGATGATTTTGTTTTCGGGTGGGCGCTTTTTGTTGATCTCCTCACAGAGTAGGGCAGTCGCGTAGATGCAATGCGCGCGGATTTCTACTTCCCACGCGCTGTCGCGCGGGATGAGCTGGTAACTGTTGATCGCGTTTTCTAGTTTTTCCGAATAAGTCGTGATGCCCATCAGGCGCAGTCCAACGGGGACGATGTAGTCAGCGAAGGCCGTCATCTTGTCGAGATCTTCGATCTCGAATTTGCCGGACTTGTGAAGCGCGCAATATGTGATCCACAGACCGAGTTGGGGCAGTTTGTAGAACTTGATAGTGTGGCCGTCGTACTGGCTGACGTCGTTGAAGCGGGGAAACTCTTTGACGAGACGATCGACCAGGCCTCTGCCATTGTCGTAAAGGCGTGGCGGACAGCTGCGAACGAAATTGTGGAAGCGGCCATCGTAATTTTTCGCCAGCACGGTGCCGACCTGGTGCCAGACTTCCATCTTCTCGTCGAGCATGGGCATCTCGATATTGCCCGCAAAAATCTGCTGGAGATCGGGGCGGCTTACTTGCGCCAGAAATTTTCCATCGAGGATCGGGAAACCTTTGTCCATTGCGCGTTTCATGCAGGCGAACAGGGCGTCGGAGTCGGACCAGTGGCGGCCGGCGTAATCGACCTGAAATTTCGTGTGCGTGCTGAAGTCGGTGAAGGCCGTGTCGACGGCGTCGGCGGTCATGACGAAGTCGATGGTGTCGTCGGCGCTGCCCTGTCCGATGCCGAAGGGCAACTGATAGTCCGGCATGGGCAGATCCTCGTAGGCCATCCAGGAAGCGACTTCGCGCAATTTGGCGACGTTCGTGTGGACGTCGCGTGAGTGCTCGATGACAGGGGGAAGGCTGTCGAGGACGGGGCTGCCGGTGACTTTAGGAAGAGGCTCATCGGCTGAGGCGAGGTTGGTCAGCATCGGGAAGGCGGCCAGGGCGGGGGCGGTTTTTATGAGGTCGCGGCGAGTTGGGGTCATAGGGTGAAGGTGTTCATCCTTGGTTAGGGCGAGGGCGAGACGCCCTCGGGACTGCCGGCAAGATGCCGGCGCTACCACAAACGGTCCTAGCCGTTGGCTTTGGCGATGAACAGAATCGCCAGCGCGTAGAACACAAACATTCCCGCCAGATAAAGTTTGGAGCGGCTGCCGGCACCGGCGAATTCTTTCCAGACGAAAACTCCCCAGAGAGCGGCGACCATGGGGGCCGATTGTCCGATGGCGTAGGAGATGGCCACACCAGTCAGGCTGGCCGCCACCATGTTGAAGACTGTTCCCGTACCCCAGATGAATCCACCGAAAATCCCAAGCAGGTGGCCGGACACTGGGCCGCGGAAAAATCCGCTGAAGCTTACGGGCTCACCCACCAGCGGATGTTTCATGAAGTAGAGATTCCAGATGAAGCACGAGAGCAGTGCGCCGAGGGTAAGGAAGACTACGGCGCTATACGGCCCGAGCGTGCCCGGAGCCGAGGTCATCGCGCGCGTAAGGAACGGTGCCCACAATCCCATGAGCACGCCCGACACCACGCAGACGATGATGCTTTTGCGCGAGACTGATTTTTCGGTGCGCGCGAGGCTGCCGTAGGCTTTGCCGTCGAGGATGACGGCGACCAGCGCGCAGATCACTCCGATGCCGAGAAGGGCGGCGTTGCCTTTCGGTTGCAGCGCGTAGCTCAGCACCGTTCCGACTACGAGCGCGATTCCGATGGCGATGGGAAAGGCGACGGCGAGTCCGGCCATATCGATGGCGGCGACCAGCAGGAGGTTGGCGAGATTGAAGATGGCGCCGCCGATCAGCGCGTAGATCACGTTAGAAGTGCTGGCCGAGTGAATGTTGTTGACGATGTTCGAGGGATCGTTGCTGGTCGCGCCCATCGTATGACCGAGGATGAGCGCCATCAGGAAGATGCCGATGGCATAGTCCCAGTAGAAAAGCTCGAAGCGGTAATTCTTGACGCCCTTGTAAGTATTGGCCCACGAACCCCAGCAGATCGCGCTGATGATCATCATCAGCAAAGCTAGCGGGAATGTTTGCGGTGTAAACATTGCGTCTCCTTGCGGATCGGGGCTGCGCTACTTGCCGCGGATTCTCGACACAAACAGTTGCAGGAAACGGTCGACATCGACATCGACGCACACCTTGGCGTTGGGTTCGACCTTGTCGGCTCCCTCAATCACGTAACGGTCGCCGTGCAGCACGTTGCGTTCAATGTACCCGCGGCGGTTACCTACGGTTTCGCCGCGAGTGAAGTCGCCACGGGTTTCGACGTCCACGTGCATAGCCTTCGTCTTGAATAGGGTGGGATCGATCGCCGCCGCGACTGCCGAAGGATCGTACATCGGCGTCCCGGCTTCTCCGAACTTCGCAGACAGGTCGATGAGGTACTTCAGAACCGCCGCGATGAAATCGTTGATCGGCCCGTGCGTCTGGATGAGTTGGTCGAGATACTTCGGCGTGAGCATGGCTTTGTCGCCGACTTCAAGCCCGGCCATCGTCAACGGCCAGCCGGCCTGGAAGACGATTTGCGCTGCCTCCGGATCGTTAAAGATGTTGGCTTCCGCCGAGGCGTTGACGTTTCCCCCGGTAATGGAGCCTCCCATGAGGATCACTTCCTTCACGAGCGGAACGATGGAAGGATCTTTTTCGACGGCAAGAGCGATGTTGGAGAGAGGGCCGACGGGCACCAGAGTTATTTCATGCGGCGACTCGTGCACAAGCTGAATGATGAGGTCGGGACCGAAGCGGGAGTCGACCTTGCACTTGCTCGGAGGCAACTCGACGTTCGCCAGCCCGTTCTTGCCGTGCCAGAACTCCGCGGTGATGAGCTTCTGGAAGAGCGGGTGCTTGGCCCCGGCGGCGATCGGGATGTCGCAGCGGTTGGCGAGCGAGACCATACGGAGCGCATTCTCCAGCCCCATTTCGGCGGTGACGTTTCCAGGCACGACGGTGATGGCGCGGACATCGAGTTCGGGAGAGTTGAGCGCGAGCATCAGCGCAAGCGCGTCGTCAGTGCCCGGGTCGGTGTCGAAGATGATCTTTTTGGCAGCCGAGGCAGGAACGATCAGGAGCGCGATCAACGCGGCGCTGATCATCAGATGCGGCGAAGAATCTCCGAAAGGCTTGCGGACGCTGAGACGAAGGAGCGATTTTCATGGGCCGGAAAGTGTTTGCCGCCGTAGCCTAGCTGCGGTCTATAGGAGTGTCAAGGGAAACGGCGGTAGCTATTGGTGACCGCGGGACGCAAATGGGAACCGACCTTCCCTTTTCGCGGTTCTGCCGTACAATTGCGATTCGAAATGGCCCGAGCCCTTGCAGTTGGGGGCCGCGCAGGCGCAGGAATCGCGGCTTCGGCGGGGATCATCCAATGGCAGTGGAGAAAAATCAACGGTACGGCATCGCCGAAGGCGGTACACAAATTCCCGCAGAAGATCTCGCAGCGCCTGGTCATGGCCCCATTGCGACACTGGGCGGACGTCCACTGCTTTCGAATCGCGGTATCCCTTTGAATCTTGATTGGGTGAAGCAGGTCCGCGTGAATACCAGCGCGGTCGAACGTCGCGCTCAAAGTCACGTGCTACGCAGGACGGTGAAGAAAGAATGGCAGGTGGCCTGGCTGTTGCGCGCGATCACCTGCATGGATCTGACAACGCTTTCGGGCGATGACACCGATGAGCGCGTGCGACGACTGTGCGCCAAGGGCCGGCATCCGCTTTCGCAAGAGCTCACGAAGCGTCTCGGCGTTGAAGACCTTAATGTGCAGGTCGCGGCCGTGTGCGTGTATCACCGGTTCGTGGAGACGGCGCGGCGGGCGTTAGAAGGTAGCAACGTGCGGGTCGCGGCGGTGGCGACCGGGTTCCCCGCAGGGCTTTCTCCGCTGGAAGATCGCGTGGATGAGATTCGGCGATCGGTGGCTGCCGGAGCGCAAGACATCGATGTCGTGATTACTCGAGCACATGTGTTCGGCGGGCGGTGGCAGGAATTGTTCGATGAGATTTCTGCGTTCAAACAAGTTTGCGGCGCGGCGCACATGAAAGTGATTCTCGGAACTGGCGATCTGCTCACTCTGCGCAACGTCGGACGAGCGAGCGTGGTGGCGATGATGGCCGGAGCAGACTTCATCAAGACTTCGACCGGCAAAGAACCGACGAATGCGACTCTGCCCGTGGGATTCGTGATGACGCGGGCGATCCGGGAGTATGCCCAGGAAACAGGCATGGCCGTGGGGTTCAAGCCGGCGGGCGGGATCCGCACCGCGAAGCAGTCGATCGACTGGCTCGCGCTGATGAAAGAGGAGCTAGGGCTCGACTGGATGAAGGCGGAGTTGTTCCGGTTCGGCGCGAGCGGGTTGCTGAATGATATTGAGCGGCAGTTGGAGTTCCATGCTACGGGCAGGTACTCGGCGGATTATCGGCATCCGCTCGCGTAGGTGGATTGAGAAATTGTGAATTAGGAAATTGAAAAGCCTCGCCCTCAACATTTGGGTGCCCCGTGGCTCTGGGGTTGGCAACGACGGCGAGGATGCCGTCGTGACTGACGGCGGGACGCCAGCGCTACGAAATCAAGGAGCTTTACACAGTCGCATGAGCATCGCTGAAAAATTCGTGACGATGGAGTACGGTCCGGCGCCCGAGGATCCGAAAGAGGCGCTGACATGGCTCGACCAGCACGGGCGGCAGTTCGGGCACTTCATTAACGGAGCATGGGCGAAGCCCGCAGCTGGCGGATATTTCCAGACTGCCGATCCGTCGACAGGTGAAAAGTTGGCCAGCGTGGCGCAGGGATCGGCGGCCGACATCGACGCGGCCGTTAAGGCAGCGCGAGAGGCATTTCCCAAATGGCAGGGACTGACTCCGCATGCACGTGCGCGCTACTTATATGCGCTGGCGCGACAGGTGCAGAAGCATTCGCGCTTGCTCGCTGTGCTCGAGACCATGGACAACGGAAAGCCCATTCGCGAGAGCCGCGACATCGACATCCCTTTGGTGGCCCGGCATTTCTACTATCACGCGGGATGGGCGCAGATTCTTGCGCAGGAATTTCCCGAGCTCGCTGCTTGCGGCGTGGTTGGGCAGATCATTCCCTGGAATTTTCCGTTGCTGATGCTGGCGTGGAAGATTGCGCCTGCGCTTGCGACCGGGAACACAGTGGTGCTGAAACCTGCGGAGTTCACGCCGCTGACAGCACTCGCGTTCGCGGGAATCTGCCAGGAAATCGGCTTGCCGGCGGGCGTGGTGAACATCGTGACGGGCGACGGTTCGACGGGCGAGGCGCTGGTGAAGCATCCGGACGTCGACAAGATTGCCTTCACCGGCTCGACCGAAGTGGGGCGCGCAATCCGCAACGCGACCGCGCAGAGCCACAAGAAGTTGTCGTTAGAACTCGGCGGCAAGTCGCCGTTCATCGTGTTTGAAGATGCCGATCTCGATAGCGTGGTCGAGGGCCTGGTGGATGGAATCTGGTTCAACCAGGGGCAGGTGTGCTGCGCAGGATCGCGACTGCTGATGCAGGAAAGCATCGCCGAACCGCTGATTGCGCGGATTCGCGATCGCATGAGCACGCTGCGGGCCGGCTCGCCGCTGGATAAGGCGATCGATATCGGCGCGATCGTCGATCGCGTTCAGCTTGATCGCATCCAGCGGCTGGTGAACCAGGGCATCGCGGAAGGCGCAACGTGCTGGCAGCCGGAAATCCAGATGCCTTCAAAGGGGCTGTTCTATCCCCCTACGCTTGCTCAGCAATGTGCATCCGACTTCGATCGTGGCGCAGCAGGAGATCTTCGGTCCGGTGCTGGCGGCGATGACGTTCCGCACTCCGGCCGAAGCCGTGGAGCTGGCCAACAATACGGTTTACGGGCTGGCCTCGTGCGTGTGGAGCGAGAACATCAATGTCGCTTTGCACGTGGCTGCGCAGATCAAGGCCGGCGTGGTGTGGGTGAATTGCACAAACCTGTTCGATGCCGCTTGCGGATTCGGCGGATATCGCGAGAGCGGATATGGGCGCGAGGGCGGCCGCGAGGGATTGCTCGAATATCTGGAGCCGGTGTGGTTCAAGAATGCGCCAGCCTTGCCGGCAGCGGCTCCGGCGCCCGCGGAAGCGGACTCCGAGAAAACCGATATGGCCGCTCCCGCGATCGACCGCACAGTGAAGCTGTATATCGGAGGCAAGCAGGCACGGCCGGATTCCGGATACTCCATGCAGGTGCGGGGCAAGGACGGCCAGTCGCTCGGCGAAGTGCCCTTGGGAAATCGGAAAGATATCCGCAACGCAGTGGAGGCCGCGCGGAAAGCAATCGGGTGGGCCAAGAGCACGGCGCACAACCGGGCGCAGGTTCTGTACTACATGGCCGAGAACCTGTCGCAGCGGCGCGAGGAAGTTGCGCGTCGATTGGGCGGGGCTGTCGGCGAGGCACAAGCTGTTGCCGAAGTGAATGCCGGAATCGAGCGGATTTTTTCTTACGCGGCCTGGACCGACAAGTATGACGGGGCGGTGCACAATCCGCCGTTCCGCAACATCGCCATCGCCATGCATGAACCGATCGGGACAGTTGGAGTGATTTGCCCGCGCGAGGCGCCCCTACTGGGATTCCTTTCGGTCGTCATGCCCGTGCTGGCCATGGGAAACACCACGATCGTCGTTCCTTCAGAAACCTATCCGCTGATCACGGGTGATCTGTATCAGTTGTTCGATACCAGCGACCTGCCGGGCGGCGCAGTCAACATCGTGACGGGCTATCAGTCGCAATTGCTGAAAGTGCTGGCCGAGCATGACGACGTGGATGCCATCTGGTGTTTTGGCGACGAGGCGAGCGCGGCGGCGGCGAAGTCGCTTTCGATCGGAAACCTGAAGCAGGTTTTCACTAACGAGGGCCGCGCCATCGACTGGTTCGACGTGAAGCACGCGGAAGGGCGCTGGTTCCTGCAGCATGCGACACAAGTGAAGAACATCTGGGTTCCATACGGCGAGTAGACGCACGATGGAACCGACGCGTGCACCCCGGGTAAAAATCTGCTGCATCAGTTCGATCGCTGAAGCACGCATGGCGATCGAAGCGGGAGCCTCGGCCCTCGGGCTTGTCTCGGCGATGCCGAGCGGACCGGGAGTCATCAGCGAAGAGCAGATTGCCGAGATCGCCGCCACCGTGCCTCCGCCGATTGCAACTTTCCTTCTCACCAGCCGGCAGGATGTCGATTCCATCGTCGAACAACAACGGCGATGCCGAACAAACTGCGTTCAGCTTTGCGACTGCGTAACTTCCGGTTCGCTCGGTGACCTGAAAGTGGCTCTCCCCGGCGTGTCGATCATTCAGGTCATACACGTAACAGGGCCCGAGTCGGTCGAGGAAGCGGCTGCCGTGGCGTCGTCGGTCGATGCAATCCTGTTGGATTCCGGAAATCCCTCACTCGCGGTGAAGGAACTTGGCGGGACGGGGCGTCGGCACGATTGGAGTCTTAGCCGGCAGATTCGTGAACAGATAGACGTTCCTATGTTTCTGGCCGGTGGGCTGAAGGCAGAAAATGTTGGCGAGGCGATCGCAGCCGTGCAGCCGTTTGGGTTGGATTTGTGTTCGGGCGTGCGGACGGATGGCAAACTCGATCGGGAGAAACTGGGGAGATTCCTTGCGGCGGTTAAGGCAGCGAACTCGTAAGGAACTCTAGGCCGAACCTCAGCAGCTGAAGCCGCGTGCTCACTGCGACGGATTGGCCCGACTGAAGTCAGGCCCTTCCCTTCGTATGCTCCTGGTGACGTTGACACGCTTCCTTGCGCTGGCTAGACTCGGCGTTCTTCTCTTTCTGCAGCAATTAATCGATTTGATCCTGTGAATTCTATGGCGAAGCGTCCTCGGATCGCGGTGGTGGGCAGCGCAAACATCGACCTGACAACTTTTACCGGGCGGTTTCCCGAAGCCCGGAGAAACGATTTTCGGGGATTCGTTCGACCTGGGATTTGGCGGCAAGGGCGCCAACCAGGCGGTGGCAGCACGGCTGTGCGGGGCCGACGTGTTCATGGTCGCGCGCGTAGGCAGCGATCTGTTCGGGCCGGCCACGATCGAAAATTTCAAGAAGCAGGGCATCGACGCGACTCACGTGAAGCAGGTCGAAGGCGTATCGAGCGGCGTAGCGCCGATTTTCGTGGAGCCCAACGGGCAGAACCGGATCTTCGTGGTGAAGGGCGCCAACGATCGTCTCAAGCCCGCCGACGTCGATGCGGCCGCCGGCTTGCTGAAGACTGTGGATTGCATCGTGCTGCAATTCGAAATCCCACTGGAGACGGTTTACTACTGCGTGCGCTTCGCGCGCGAGAACGGCATACGCTGCATCGTGAATCCGGCGCCAGCGCAACCGGTCGACCTGACAGCACTCGAAGGGCTGGATTATTTCGTGCCGAACGAAAGCGAGTCTGAAACGATCGCAGGGATGGCCGTCAAGAATGTCGACGACGCGAAGAAAGTCGCGCAGAAGCTCCTGTCGAGTGGCGTGAAGCGGGTGATCATCACTTTGGGAGCTAACGGTTCCCTGCTGGCCGGTCGCGAGGGCATGGAACATCTTCCGGCTTTCCCCGTGAAGAGTGTGGACAGCACAGGAGCCGGCGACGCTTTCATTGGGAGCTTTGCAGTGTTTCTAGGCGAGGGTCTTGCCGAACGAGAAGCGGTCCGCCGCGCCAATCTCTATGCAGGATTGTCGACCACAGGCGTCGGAACGCAGAAATCCTTCTACGATCGCGCTCGTTATGACGCGGAGTGGACCGCGCGTAGCAAGTCTTGAGCAACGGCCACGATTTCCACAGAAGGTGCACAGGGAACATCGATCGCACCAAGGCAGTCGCCTGGTCCTTCTTACACCGAACGCCATCAGGCAATATCGATATTTTCCGCGCCGCCAATCGAGAAGAAGCGCGTGGAACACGGCTGCGCCGTGCAAGCAAGCGATGCGAGCGATGCGCAGGCGTGTGGAAAACTCAACAAAGGGCTTGACTTCACAGCCCTAAATCCAGTTATATGAGCGCACTCCGATCAGGGACCTCCGTGCGTTCGCGTGGGGAAGAGAGCGTCCCTTTTGGTCATTTCGGTGTGGGATCTCTAGGGGGATTCATGCTGAACCGCAAAGCGCTGCTACTCGTCTTGTGTTGTTTCATCCTTTCGACAATTTCTCCGCTGCTGTACGGGCAAGCCACCGGCAGTTTTTCGGGCACGGTCACGGATAAAACCGGATCGGTGATCGCCGGCGCGACAGTGCGCGTAACGTCGCAAGGCGACCTCGCAGACGCGCGAGGCGAAGACGGATGATACCGGGCACTATCTGATTCCGCTGCTGCCGATAGGGCAATACACGGTGCGTACGGAGTCGCAAGGCTTTCAGCCTACCGAGCAAAAAGACGTCCGCCTGCAGGTCGACGAGCAACGCGAAGTAAACTTCACGCTTGCGCCTGCATCCGTCTCTTCGACGGTCGAAGTGAGCGCTACCGAAGTTGCCGTCGAGACGACCAGCCCGACCTTGGGCCAGGTCATTACGTCGGAGCAGGTCGCCGATCTGCCGTTGAACGGGCGCGACTTCGTGCAGTTGGCCACCCTGACGCCTGGCACGACTCAGGAAACGAACACGAGCAGCTTCTTCAACGGCGGCCCCAGCAGCGAGGTATCGGCGCGCGGTTCCTATTCGCTTTCGGTCGGCGGGTCGAGGGCGAACAGCACGGACTGGCTGCTCGATGGCAACGACAACAATGAGTTGACGGCGGGCGGCATCTCGATTCTGCCCTCGATTGACGCGATCCAGGAATTCAAGGTTCTGACGTACAACTACTCGGCAGAGTTTGGAACGCGCGCGGGTCCGACCGTGCTGGTGACGACAAAGTCCGGAGCCAATCAGATTCACGGAAGCCTGTTCGAATTTTTCCGGAATACCAAACTCGATGCGGCGCAGCAAGTTTGCTGTCTCCAAGGAGCGGTTCAATTGAACCAGTTCGGCGGGTCGCTGGGTGGAGCGCTCGAGAAGGATAAAACGTTCTTCTTCCTCGACTACCAGGGGAAGCGGCAGCGCAGGGGCCAGTCGTTCGTGGGGTTGGTGCCCACGGCGGATATGATGACCGGGGATTTTACTAATGACCCGCTCGGCGTGCCGCGAGGAAGCACAAATCCTAACGGTTTCGGAGACCTGGTTAACCCGTACTCGAATACTCCGTTCCAGTGCGACGGATCGGGAAATGCCATTGCGCCGAATCCCGACGGATCACAGACCGGCGGCTCGCCCTGCAATAAAATTCCCTCCGGTCTATTCGACAACATCGGGGCGCAGATGATTCAGCTGTATCCCGCGAACAACGCTAATTGGAAATGGATTCAACTTCTCGAGCGTTCCGGTTCGCAAGCTGAACGAAGGCGAATTCGACGTTCGAGTGGATCACAACTTCTCGAGCAAAGATTCGATGTTCGCGCGCTTCAGCTACGACCAGGCGGTTTCCTTCATTCCCGGCGGGAAGCGACGGATTTGCTGAACAGAATGCATTCGGCAGCACGCAGAACATCACGAACCACGGCCGCAATATTGCGTTCTCAGAGACGCACGTATTCTCCGATCGAACGTTGAACCAGATCAACGCAGGCTTCAACCGCATTTTCAACAAGATCAGCTCTTTTGGAAATGGAACTTGCAAGGCGCAGCAATTGGGAATTCCGGGAGCCAATCTGGGCGGCGCCAGTTGCGGATTAACCTCGACGCAGTTGAGCACGTACTGGGCTCTGGGCGACCGCGGATTCGCTCCGTTCCAGGGCGGCACCAACGTGTTCTCGATTTCTGACTCCTTCGACATGATTCGCGGCAACCACGACATCCACATCGGTGGTTCGATTCGCGCAAACCAGATGAACGTCGAAGCCATCGGATTCCAGGACGGCTTCTGGGTCATCAACAACGACTATTCCGGTGACGCAGCTGCAAATCTACTGTTGGGATTGCCAGATCTTGGTCTGCACGACACTTTGTTCGAGGGATCTATCACGGGCCGACGCTGGAAAATGTTCCGTCCGTTTGTCCAGGATGATTGGCGCGTAACAAAGAACCTGACCCTGAATCTAGGCGTGGCTTGGTCCCTGGTGACGCCGGTCACCGAGAACGAAAACCGGCAGTCCAACTTCGACTTTGCCTCCGGCAAGTTCCTGGTTCCTGGCCTGAACTCAGATGGACGTGTTGGAGTTCAGTGGGACAAGACGGCCTTTGAGCCACGCATCGGCCTGGCCTGGAAATTCTTCGGGAGCCAGAACACGGCGTTGCGAGCCGGTTACGCGATTTTCCATGACTCGTCGTGGAACCAGGGCGCTCAGGGCTTGTGGCAAAATCCGCCGTTCTTCGCCGAGTCGGCGTTCTTTAACTTTGGAGTACCGGCGGGCTCAGCGACTGTACTGGCGGATGGATTCCCGCTCGCAGTACAACCCACCGATCCCGCGACTTTTGGCGGGGCGATTACCTCACAGAATCTCAACTTCAAACAGGGCAGGATGCAGCAGTTCAACCTCAACATCGAGCATCAACTTCCCGGCGATGTTGTGGTTACAGCCGGGTACGCCGGCTCAAGAGGATCGCGCATCCTGGTGTACGGATTGAACCTGAACGTCACTTCTCCGTTAGCATGTCCCGGAGGGGCGGACGAAGTGCCCGGCTACACACTGGGTTGCGGGCGGAGTACCACCACCGCGCCTTATCCGCAGTTCCCCACGATTGCGAACGTGAACGATGTGGGCGCGTCGCGGTACGATTCGCTTCAGGTAAAAGCGGAAACGAAGAGCGCACGGCATGGTTTATACGCGCTCCTCGGATACACCTACGCGCGCAATTTCGATTCCGGCTACAACGATGGGCTGGGAACCAGCGTAGGCGCGATCTACTGGCCTCTGCCTAACACCACAGAAGGCGGATTGGGCCCTGTCTCAAATCCAACTCAATCATCAATTCACAGCCAGCGTTCTATACGATCTGCCTTTTGGAAAGGGCAAGCGCTTCGGCGGCGACTGGAATGGCCCGCTCAACGCTATTTTGGGCAACTGGCGAATTAACGTAATCGAGAAGGTGACATCGGGATTCCCGGTGTTCCTCATCGCCAGTAACAACGCTTCCGGCGTTACCTTCACCGACAACGGTGCGAGCGTAAATCGACCCAATCAAACCTGTGGGGCGAAAGGCGAGCAGTCCCAGCATCTTCAAGTGGTTCAACACTCAGTGCTTTGCGGATCCTCAAGCTGGAGAATTGGGGACGGCCTCACGTTCTCCGGTTTACGGCCCTGGCTTTGTCAACACCGACTTTTCGTTGATCAAGCGATTCGTCCTCCCTTCCGCGAGGGAATGGGACTGGATTTCCGGACAGAGTTTTTCAACGTTTTCAATCATCCGCAGTACGCTCTGCCTGGAAACGACGTCGACTCGCCGTCGACCTTCGGAGTGGTGAACGGAACGGTCAACAATCCGCGCTTGATCCAATTTGCTTTGAAGCTACAGTTCTAGCGCGCGGCTTTTCGTAGGGATGTTTCTGGCAGATGAACCCCTCCGGGTTCATCTGCCTTACTTTTTTAATTCAGAAGGCTCAAGGATCTGTGCGAATGCGTCGTTTGAATTTCATTGAGTTGGCGGTCACTATTCTTCTCGCTACCCTCCTGCACGCCCAGCCTCGCCGCAAGGTCATCATCGATCAGGACTGCTCCGGGCCCGGCGGCAGCAATCTGCAGACGCTGCTGGTCATGCTGCAGTCGCCGCGGGTCGAAGTGCTCGGGATCACTGTCGTCAGCGGCGACCAGTGGCGCGACGAGGAGATTGCGCACACCCTGCGCTTACTCGAGATCATCGGGCGCACGGATGTGCCGGTGATTCCCGGAGCCACGTTCCCACTTGTCAATCGCCGCGAGGAGGCACAGCTCTGGCAGCAACGCTACGGGAAGGTTGCGTACGCCGGAGCTTGGGATGATCGGTGGTGGCACGAGGCTTCGGTTATTCCCGAATTGCCGGAGGGTTTACCCAAGATCAAGGCCACGACTGAAGACGCCGCTCACTTCATGATTCGGATGGTGCATCAGTATCCGCACCAGGTCACGATCTACGAGGGTGGCCCGATGACCGATCTCGCTCTGGCGGTTACCATCGATCCCGAATTCCCGCAGCTGGCAGAGCAGCTTGTCTTCATGGGTGGGAGTTTGAGCCCCGTTAGCGACGACCCGGAGTTCGAGAACACTCCGCGACATGAGTTCAACTTCTGGTTCGATCCCGAGGCGGCGCACACCGTGCTGCGCGCATCGTGGAAAAAGATTGTCTGCACGCCGACCGATATCTCGGTGAGAACCCGCCTGACTCCCGCGATGATTAAAGAAATTGACGAGGGCGGCACCGCGCTGGCCCACTATGTCGCCAAGTACTACCAGCCCGGGCCGGGATCGGATTTCCTGTGGGATGAACTCGCCGCGGCGGCCTGGATCGATCCCAGCATCATCACGAAGCATGAGTCGCGCTACATGAGCGTGGATGTGGATCACGGCGCCGGATACGGCAACACGCTGACGTGGTCCGAGAAAGACAAGCCTGGCGTTCCGGTATCGCTGGTCGAAATTCAGACAGACCTCGACGCGCCGAAGTTCTACCGAATGTTCATCCAGCTGATGACAGCGCCGATTCAGCCAGCGCACTGAGGTCTACGCCGCTGCCAGGTACACGTAGCGCAGAATGAACAGCACGGTCAGGATCCAGAGCACCGGGCTGACTTCTCGATAACGCCCCGTCCCGACCTTCACGATCGTGTAGGCGATTACTCCCAAACTCAGGCCGGTGGCGATGCTAAAGGTCAGCGGCATGGCCAGGACCGTGAGGAAGGCTGGAAAGGCTTCCGTGAAATCGGTCCAGGCAATCTGCGCGATCGATTGCGTCATCAGTGCGCCCACCAGAATCAACGCAGGCGCGGTTGCGAAGCCCGGGATCGCTCCGGCTACTGGAGCGAAGAACACGGCCGCAGCGAATAACACGGCCACCACGACGTTGCTGAGGCCCGTACGCGCGCCGGCGGCCACGCCGGCAGCGCTCTCAATGTAACTGGTGACGGTCGACGTGCCAGTGAGGGCTCCGACCATGGTGCCGATGCCGTCGGCCAGCAGGGCGCGTCCTACGCGCGGAATTCGGCCATCCTTGACGAAGCCGCCCTGCTCGCAGACCCCGACCAGCGTGCCCACGTTGTCGAACAGATCGACGAAGAGGAAGGCGAAGATGATCTCCAGCAAACCCAGGTGCAAGGCGGCGCGGAGATCGAGTTGGAACAACGTGGAACTCGGATGCGGCATGGACACCCACGCCACCGGCCGAGCGGCGACGCCCGCGAAGATGCCGAAGATCATCGTGCCAGCGATCCCCAACAGGATCGCTCCATTCACTTTCCGGGCCATCAGGATGAGCGTCAGAACGATGCCAAAGCACGCGGCAATGACCTCTTTCGAGGCAAGGTTGCCTAGGCTGACGAACGTAGCGGGATTCGCGACTACCAGCTTCGCGTTGCGCAATCCAACAAACGCGATGAACATACCGATGCCGGCGGCGGTCGAGTGCTTGAGGCCGTCGGGGATGCCGTTCACGATCTGCTCGCGGATGCGCGTGACCGTCAGCAGAACGAACAACACTCCAGAGAGGAAGACCACACCGAGCGCCGTGCGCCAGGGAATGCCCATTCCCAGGCAGACCGAGTAAGTGAAGTACGCGTTCAGCGACATGCCGGGCGCCATCGCAATGGGATAGTTGGCGTACAGGCCCATGACCAGCGAAGCGACGGCTGCCGAGATGCATGTGGCGAACACAACGCCGTCGGCAGGCATTCCGGCTTGCGCGAGAATCTGCGGATTCACGACGACGATGTAGGCCATCGTCATGAAGGTCGTGATGCCTCCCACAACTTCCCGTCGGACTGTGGTTTGATTTTCTGTGAGCTTGAAGTAGCGATCGAGCGGATTGGAGTTCAGGGACGCCCCCAGGCTTGCTATTGCTGCGACGCAGGTGACTTGGAATCGCGGAGAGTATAAACAAATTGCGGAATTTCGTGGGCCTCGCGTTCGTTTTGATCAAGGACCTCGCGTGAGATGCGATTGTAGGCGGCCAGTTCCTGCTCCGCCTTGACCTTCTCTCCGGTGCGGCGGTAAAGCTGCGCCAAGCGATAGTGTGCTTCCCTGAGCTGCGGGTCGGCGGCGATGGCCGCTTTGTACGATTCAACGGCGCGAGCCAGGTCGCGACCGTCTTCGAAAACAATGCCTAGCTGCAACGATGCACTGGCTAGTTTGGGATCGAGTTTCCGGGCTTTTTCAAGCAGGCCTTCGACGTGGCGCGATGTTTCCGGCGGTCGTGACGACTGATCATACTTCCAGAGAGCGACTGCGTAGTAGTAATTCGCCAGCGCGTCTTCGGGCTGCCGCTTGAAGAACCCGGCGAGGCGGTCGAGAACAGGCTGTGAAATTGCCGGCTCTGCCATCGACATCTTTCCGAGCACAACATACGGTGGCGAGTTGGAGGGATTGATATCCGCTGCCTCGCAAACGTACTGTCTACCTTGATCTGTGGACCCGCTGGCATACCACGCAACTCCCAGTCCTACAAGCATGCGAGCCGATTGCGGGTAATGCTGATGGCCGCGAGTGAAGACTTCGATCGCCGGCTGCAGCGTGCGATGCGCCAGAAGTTCCGTGCCCCAATCAAAGAGATTCGTTTCGCTGGGATCAAGTTCCGCGGCACGCTGGTACTCGCGCACGGCCTGAAGAGCATCGTGCTGCTTTTCGGTAATCTCGGCCAGCAAATGATGCAGATCGGCGCTGTCCTGTCGAGCGAGGGCGGCTTCCGCTGTAGAACGAGCCTCCGGGAGCTTGCCAACTGCCAGATAAGCGTTTGCCAACTCGCGAGCGCTTTCATGATCGGGATGGACTTGGTTGGCATACTCGAGGAATGGCACGGCTTCAGCAGGTTTTCCTGCGGAAGTCAGAAGCCTGCCGAGCCGCAGGTTGGCGTCAAAATCCGCGGGATTGTTTTGGAGCGCGGCACGCAGCGACGCTTCACCTTCAGCGGACGACGCGGACGTGGTGCTGTTCAGCGCACTTACTTCATGAGTCAGCGACTGCGTGGTACGGGACGCGGCATCGGAGCCATGGCCGCCATGATTCATTGCATCGGTTATCCCGGCCACGGTGAATTGCGGCCGATCAAAGAACTGGGGAGTATCCCCGCTTGCGCCTGTCTGCTTTTGATCCGGCGCACCGAGTTGAAGTTCGATCCGTGTGCTCTGACCTTCCTGAAGTGTAAACGGGCCGAAGGTCGCATCCCGAAGGCCGGGCTTCTCGGCGCGAATCGTGTATTCCCCGCTCTCCAGGCGCGCGTAGCGGTACTCGCCTTTTTCGTCGGTCTGGAGTTTTAAGTCCTGCGAAGCTCCGCGCTTCAGCAGATGTACTGTGGCCCCTTCCAGGGCTAGACCGTGCGCGTCGCGAACTGTGCCGCCCAGAATTGAAAATGTCGGGAGGGTCTGCCCTTGACCAAGGGCCACAAAAGTCAGCAGCCCGACGAGCAATGCCAACCGCGCGTCAGGCCTGGAGAATGCCCAATGTTTTAGGCTAGATCGAATCATCGTCCGCGTAAAACTCTTTACCTCTCCGCAGATCATTCTAGTGGTCTGATTCAGAGAACGGCAATTGCCGAAAGCGTCGTTCGCGGTAGACGCACTGCACACATCCGCTGCGTTACAATGCGATGCTTGCCTGCCGTTTGTTGGACGAAACCAGTTCAGGCCGATGGCGAGCGGCAAGATTAAGCCGATGAGGGAATCCATGAACGCACGCAAGATCGCGCTATGGGTAGCCGTTTTTTGCATCTCCGTGGGTACATCGCAGGGACAGAAAATCAAAGTCATCGTTGACCAGGACGCGCGCGGTCCCGCCACGACCGACATGCAGTCGATCCTGATTTTCCTGCAATCGGACAAATTCGATGTGCTGGGCATCACCACAGTCAGCGGAGACCAGTGGGTGAAAGAGGAAACGCAGCACACGTTGCGCCTGCTTGAGATTGCCGGTCGCACGGACGTCCCAGTCATCGCCGGGGCCGAGTTCCCTCTTCTCAATTCAAAAGAAGAAACAGAACGGTGGGAAAAATTGTACGGAGTGCTCCACTATAAAGGCTGCTGGAGCGATTTCTCGAAGCGGCCGGAGGGCACTCCCCCCGCGTTTCGCGCCGGGTACCACGAGCCCGACGTCGTTCCTCCGTTAGTGGAAGGCGAGCCACACATCAAGGCGCTCGATGATGATGCCGCGCACTTCATCGTAAAAACCGTTCACAAATATCCCGGCGAAGTCGTGATCTGGGCGGGCGGTCCGCTTACGAACATCGCGCTGGCGCTGCGTCTTGATCCACATGTGGCGACGCTCGCAAAATCCCTGGTGCTGATGGGAAGCGGCATGTACGCGGATAATGGCGGCATCACCGGCGTTGATGGCCGTCGGGAATTCAACTGGTGGTTCGATCCCGAAGCAGTGCGCATCGTAATGCGCTCCCCATGGAAGAGCATCACCATTACTCCCATCGATATCTCTGTAAAAACAACTGTGAATCCAGCGGTCAAGGCGGCGATTGCCAAGGCCGACACGCCAGTCGCGAAATACCTGACCGCTTACGCCGTGGAGAGTTTCATGTGGGATGAACTCTCGGCAGCAGCCATGATCGATCCTTCGATCGTTACGCGGCAGAAAGAAATGTATGTGGACATCGATGTTGACCACGGACCGAGTTATGGGGAAACGCTCTTCTGGGACACCAAGGCCGAGGTACCGCCCTGGCAGCAAAAAGCGACAGTACAGTTCGATGTCAATACAAAGAAGTTGTACGACCTCTATGTCGAGTTGATGACGCGACCGCCACGGTCAGCGAAATGAAACAGGAGCTGAAATGAGCGAAGAGAAGGTGGCCGGGGTTTCGCGACGGCAATTTGTGGCTTCGTCCGCAGCCCTGGCAGCCTCCGCCCTGGCCGGGAATGCGCTGGCGGAAACGCGAGCCATTAGAGAGCTTGCCGGGCAGTCTGCTAGTCCTGCGGCAGCTCGAGTCGTCATCGACACCGATCCGGGCGTGGACGACGCGTTTGCTCTGCTGCTCGCCATGCGTTCTCCCGAACTCAAGATCGAGGGCATCACTGCAGTTGCTGGAAATGTACCGCTGGAACTCACACTTCCGAATGCCCTGCGGATGGTCGAAATCGCCGGACGCACTGACATTCCAGTCGCTGCAGGAGCAAAGTCTCCCTTGCTGCGGCGACTTGTGACAGCGGCCTATGCACACGGTGAGAATGGTCTGGGAGGGGCAGTGTTCCCCGAACCAACCATCAAACCCGTCGCCGAACCCGCGGCGGAACTCATTCGGTCGGTAGTCAGAAAATATCCGAAAGAAGTAACCCTGATCACGGTGGGACCGCTCACGAATGTAGCGGAGGCACTCAAGAGCGATCCGGAACTCGCGTCGCTTGTTAAGGGCATCGTGATGATGGGCGGCTCACTCTCGGGCGGAAACATCACGCCCGCCGCCGAATTCAACATCTACGTTGATCCGGAAGCCGCAAGAATCGTATTTCAGTCGGGCATCCCCATAACCATGGTGGGGCTGGATGTGACGCGTCGGACTTCTCTAACCGATGAACACGTGCGGGTTCTGGAAAGCGCTCAGAATCCGGTGAGTCAGGCCGCGGCGAAGATTGCGCGGCACGCCATCGACCACAATCGTGAGCAAGGCTTCCTGGTTGGCCCGAACATGCACGACTCCCTGGCGGTGGCTGCATTCCTTGACCCATCGATCTTGAAATGGAAGGAATACTACGTCGACGTGGAGACGACCGGCGAGTTGACCGCGGGGCAGACGCTTGGCTACAGCCCAACCTCCGGAGACTTGCGGCGGCGTCCGGATGCCGAGAAGCAGGCAGCCTTGAACATGCCAATTCGTGGGTCGGCGCCTTCGTTAGCGAGCACGAAAACGTCTCCGGTGCTAAGAGACAAATATGTTCCCAACACGAACGTAGCCGTGGACGTCGACTCGGCGAGATTTTTCGATTTGCTGATTGGACGGTTGGCAGGAAAAAAGTAGAGCACGGAGAGGACCATCCATGCGCCTGGGAAGACCGAGTAGGCGAATCGCATTGCTTGTGCTCATGCTGGCTTGCGTGATGTGCGCTGCACAAGGTACGAAGCGAAAGATCATCATTGATCAGGATGCAGCCGGGCCGGCCGGAACCGATCAGCAATCGATTCTGCTGCTCATTCAATCTCCGCAGACCGAAGTGCTCGGCATCACGGTCGTCACCGGAGACGCATGGCTGAAGTCTGAGGTTGAGCACACGCTGCGCACGCTTGAAATCATTGGCCGCACCGACATTCCGGTGGTGGCGGGTGCGGAGTATCCGCTCGTTCGGCGCAAGCAGGAAACCGAGCTTTGGGAAAAGCGCTATGGATCGATCCAGTGGGTCGGCGCATGGACACCGCGGTTCTATCATCCGGCCGACGAGTTGGGCGAGATGCCCGAAGGTAAGCCAACGACCAAGCCAGCGCAGGAAGACGCCTCGCATTTCCTGATCCGCATGGTTCACCAGTATCCGGGAGAGATCACGATCTACGAAGGCGGGCCGATGACCAACCTGGCGCTCGCCATCTCCATCGATCCGGAGTTCCCCAAACTGGCGCAACAACTGATATTCATGGGTGCAAGTCTGAATCCGCAGACCGCGGACCCGGAATTCGCCAACAACCCCAGACATGAGTTCAATCTTTGGTTCGATCCGGAAGCGGCCCACATCGTGCTCCGCGCCCCCTGGAAGAAGATCGTCTGCACACCGGTCGACATCTCGGTAAAGACGAAAATGACGAAGGAGTTAATCCAGCGGATCGGCGCGGGATCCACGCCGGCAGCCAAGTACATCGGCAAGTACGGACGACTGTTCGGCGAGTACAACTATCTGTGGGATGAACTAACGGCGGCGGCTTGGCTCGATCCCTCGCTGATCACCAAGAAAGAAACTCGCTTCATGGATGTGGACTTGGATCGCGGCGCAGGATACGGAGATGTGTTGACCTGGTCCGAGAAAGATAAGCCAGCAGTCGATGTGCAACCGGTGGAGATTCAAGTCGATCTGGATACCGAAAAGCTTTACAAGATGATGGTCGACCTGTTGACCGCACCTACGCCGGCGGCAAGCGCGAAGTAACACTGCTTCGTTTTCGAAAACCTAAGAATTCTTCGATTTGTTTCACTAGTCGAGATCCGCGAGCGCCTTTTTCGCGACGGCGTGGTCGGGATGTCGGATTAGCAGCGCCTGCAGTACCTCGCGGGCTTTGTCGCGATTCCCTTCGAGAGCATAAACGCGGGCGAGATTGAGGTACGCCTGGTCAAACTCCGGGGCAACGTGCATGCATTCTTCAAAATTCTTCACTGCGTCGTCACGCCGAGCCGTGCGCAGATAGAGAACTCCCAGGTTGTTGAGGGCCTCGGGATAGTCCGGACGAGCCGTTAACGCCCGCTGCAGATAGTCGTAGGCTCGCTGGTTGTCGTTGGTTTGTGCATATACCATGCCGAGACTGTAATTCGCCTCGGGATTGTCGGGACTGACCGATAGAGCGCGGTCAAGCACGCGGTGCGCTTCGTCCCAACGCTTCTGCTGGCGATACGCGCTGGCCAGGTTGTCGAGCGCGATCAGGTTATTCGGGCTGACTTTGAGAGCCTGCTCAAACAGTGGGATCGCTTCATCGGTGCGGCCCTGCTGCGTTTCGAGCAAACCGAGATTGTTCCAGGCATTCGGCAGAGTCTCCGGAAAGCTCGCCCGGGCTTTCACGGCGCGCTCGAAGTTGTCGCGGGCTTCTGCCGGCTTTGCTTGCTTGAGGTAGACGCTCCCCAAACCGTACAGGGCTTCTGCGCTGGACCCGTCATCACGCAAGGCAAGTTCGAAGAAGATCCTCGACTGCTCAAAGTACTCGCGTTGGAAGAACACCGACCCGAGCGCCAGATAGTTGCGCTCGAATTCGGTCGCGTCGGTCACACCCGGAAATGGCAGAGCCTTCGCCAGCCTCTCGGTGGCAGTCCGCGGAATATTCAGGATGTCCTGCTCGACATGACGGAACTCGAGAGGGCCTTGATAGATCTTCACGATGTCGCCGCGTTCGTCGATCAGAAAGGTCGCGGGAAGCGGCAGGTCGCGATGCCGATCGAACAGGTAGCGGTACAACACGTTGTAGGTACCGGATACGTCGTCGGTCCCCCGCAAAAGAGGAAACGTAGACGCTTCTTTTTCCGCCAACACCCGTAGCGCGGAGTCGTCAGGGCCGTCCGTGTTCACGCTAAGCACCTGCAAGCCGAGCTGCTTCCAGCGCGTGATGCGGGATCCCATGCTCCGAACACTCGTAACGCACTCCTCCGACTTTGAGGTCCAGAACTGAAGAAGGACTTTCGTGCCGCGGAGCGAACTGATCGACACGGCGCCTCCGGCCAGATTAGGAAGGCTGAAATCGGGAGCGGGCACCGGGGCGAGCAGCCAGGTTTCGATAGTCTCCGGAAGCGATTCGCCCTTGGGGTTGGCAGTCGTGGATGCGGGAACCGCTGGCCGAACAGCCGTAAACGGCTCCGCCCGGGCATCTTTGCCCTCCTCAATCAGCACACGATGGTTTGGCGGCAAGCCTTCCAACTTCTGCACAAAGCCACTGGGCCAGTGCACGGAAGCCTGCACTGAGCCCTTCGTATTTCCAAGCCCGAACAACAATTCCTTCGTGTGCTGCGAGAGGAACCCTGAACCGGCCTGCAATGTTTTCGTCTGGCGAGTTCCATCCATGTTTACCGTGACGACTACGCCAATTGCATCGCGATTGCTTTTGGTTCCGCGCAACCGAAATGAAATCGAAGGAGGCAGGTCTTTCGCCGCATTCTTCAAGAGACGGACCTGCGGACCGTTCCGATTCTTCAACAGCACTTCGAGCCGCCCGTCGTGATCGAAATCCGCAAGGGCAAAAGCTCGCCCGTCTTCGACACAGTCCATGCCGACCACGGCAGACACATCCGAGAAAGTACCGTCACGATTATTGACGTAGAAAACGTTTCGTTCGTAGCCGCTCCAGGTACCGTCGGACCGAAGCAAATCGTTGAGTGCATTCCACGCCTGCTCGTAAGGCTGCGACGGAGTAGCATCGATGGGAGAACTCGCTACCACCTGTCTCCAGAAAAAGCTGTTGAGATCCGAGCGCGCAGGTCCTGAAACCATACCGTTTGTGACGTAGAGGTCCGCAAAACCGTCGTGATCGAAGTCCCACGCGTCGCTCGACCAGGACCAGCGCCCCATGCCTACGCCCGCCTGCGAGGCCGCCTGAAACATAGAGTTGCCGGTCTGCGCTCCGCGAAGCAAGGAATTCCCCATGCTGTGCTTGCGGTAGAGATTACGAACCTCGCCTGGCGCGTCTTTCTGAAAGGCTGATTGTGCCGTCACACGCTGACCAGCAGCGGTCCACATGTTGGCCACATAAATGTCGTCGGCCGCGTCGTTGTCGTAGTCGAGCCAGCAAACGCTCATGCCGGCGCCGACGTCCGCGACTCCCGCCTGTTCGGCGACATCGGTAAACGTCCCGTCGCCATTGTTATGGTAGAGATTCTTTCGACCGAAGTCGTTCACCACATAAAGATCGGGCCAGCCATCGTGGTCGTAATCGTTCCAGGCGCAACAGAAGCTGTAACGAGTGTTGTTGCGGTTCAACCCGGATTCTTCAGTAACATCTCGAAATGTCCCGTCGCGATGGTTGCGCATCAGAAAATTGGGCGGCCCATTGTTGGCATCGAAGTAGGGAAGCGGGTATTTGTATTGGTCCGCACCCTGATAGTAGAGGTACAGGCAGAAGTAAATGTCGAGCCAGCCGTCGCGATCGTAATCAGCAACTGCTGCCCCGGTGAACGTCCCCTGCGGCGGCTTCGCAAAGCGGAAGGCGTCAGGATGCTTGCGAAACTTCCCGCTGCCTTCGTTTAGGTAGAGCACAGGGCCATCGGTGCGGACCACGACCAGATCTTGGCGACCGCCGTTGCCGAAATCGGCGAACAGCGCACACGCGGAGTTTTCCAGAATTCCCAGACCCGACGGCTCGGTGACATCTTCAAACGTGCCGTCTCCACGATTGCGATACAAGCGGTTGGGCAGACCTGCGGGCTGGCAAATGTAAAGGTCGTCGAATCCGTCGCCGTCAATGTCGCCGACTGCCACGCCGTTGTGGCCATAAATATCGATTCCCGACGCTTGATCGAGCACAGTGCGCCAGTAATCAGCGCCCTGCATTAGTTGCGCCGAGTAAGAACTCACTCCGGAGAAAGCTTGTGCAGAAATGTCGATGAATACCGGCGACATCGAGCGCGCCAGGGACTCGGGTTGAGTCAACCAGCGGCGTACGAAGAAAGAATCACCCGATCGTTCCCATTCGAGATCCCATTCGCCGATCCGCTGTTCGCGGTAAAAACCGTGACCCGCTCCTACCAATTCGTAGCGAATGCGCGTCCGCAGGATGGGCGTCGCTGATGCACCCGAAACTGTGGCCGTCGAGGACTCATCGATTCCCGTGATTTGAAACTCTGCCGTCAGTATCTCTTCATAGTTAGCAAAAGAAGACTTCCACTTCTGGAGGAAAGAGACACGATCGAGTTCAACACTTTCAAAGAAAGTATTTTGACGAATCAGCAAGCCGCGTTCCGACCGAAGCGTTACGGAATGGGCGGGCTCAAGACTCGCACCGGCAAAATCGGGAGCCAATGCATTCTGAATGCTTTCAACATGCCTCGCGTCCGTGAGCAAGCCCGCGCTCCACTTCGCGAGCATAGCCTCAATCTGCGCGGCGAACTGCTCCAGGACAAACTGGTCGTGTCCAGGCTCGACCTTGTGCAACAAAGATTCCAGCGGAAGTTTCGCCCGGTACCGTGGATGCAAGTGGAAATTCGCCGCAGGATTACCTGCTGCTTGCTGTAAGAAGTAAGGGGGGGCGATCAAACCTGACCAGCGAGGCAAAACGAACGCGGCGGCAGCGCTTTGAGCGCACCGGGCCAGAAACTCGCGGCGGCTGGGTTGCGGTGAAAGGAGACGTTGCTGCTGATCCTTTTTCCTTTCCCGACTCAGAACCGTGCCCCCTGACCCGCGCTGCGGAAGGCCGAAATCTAACAGTCGTGCTCGGAGCGAGTCAAGGCAGTGCTCCGGGTATCACGAGTGCAGCCCGGCGCACGCCATCTATAATGGAGAACTTCTAGAAGCGCTTCCATGCGGATAACTCAAAGACAAATCAGTACAGGAACCGTCTTCATGACCTTCCTACTCGTGTTGCTGAGCCTCAGCTTCGCACTGGCGCAGGAGTCCGCCGAGTCGAAATTACCCGAGGCCACGCAGGCGCACCTCGGCAAAGGCTACGACGCGCTGAAACAGGATCGCTATGAAGAGGCTGCACAGGAATTTCAGGCCGCGCTGGCGTCGGATCCGAGCCTCACGCTGCGCGCGCGGTTTCCGCTTGCGGTCGCGCTGTTCGAATCCCATAAGACCGAGGAAGCTCGGCACGAATTTGAAATTGTCCGCAAGGAAGTCGGTGACCATCCCAACGTGCTGTACTACCTGGGACGCATGGATCTCGATGGCCTGGACTACGCGAGCGCGATACGGAACCTGAGCAAGGCCGCAGCCAAGCCGCCTTTTCCCGACACCACGTATTTTCTTGGCCTCGCGTACTTCAAGCACGGAGACTTGCCGAGCGCGGAGAAATGGTTTGTCGAAGCAGAACGTGCCAATCCGAGCGATGCCCGCGTCCCATACCAACTCGGATTCGTTTACCGCAAGCAGGGGCTTGAGCAAAAAGCCAAAGAGTCCATGGCCCTCTCGCAGCGCCTGCGGCAGCGCGATACCGACCAGAGCCGGATCAAGACGGAGTGCGGCGAGAAGCTTGAGAAGGGCCCTCGCGACGAAGCGCGCACCGTTTGCGATCAGCTCTACGATGACAACAACGCCGACAAACTCACCGCGCTCGGCACCCTGTACGGCCAGCATGGTGATCTTGAGGCCGCGCTCAAGCCTTTGAAGCGGGCCGCGGAACTGGCCCCCCAATCGCCTCAGATGCAATTCAATCTAGCGTTGACCTATTTTCAGCTCACCCAATTCGAAGAAGCACGTAAGCCACTGGAACCCGCCATCAAGCGCTGGCCCGATCTGTTCCAGATCAACATGCTGTACGGCGCAGTGTTGATGAAGCTCGGCGAACTCCAGCCCGCTTACGAAACATTGCGGCACGCGCACGATCTGAATCCCCAGGACACGGGCACAGCAGAAATGCTGTATGCCACTACGCTCGACCTCGCTCGAAAGACTCAGGATGCCCGCCAGTATCCCGACGCATTGCGGTACTTGCAGGAAGCGTCAGAAATGCGCCCGGACGATCCTATTCCCCATCGTCGTATGGCGGAAATCTACACGTTGACGGGCCGTCCTGACGAAGCGAAGGCTCAGCAAGAGATGGCCGACAAACTCGCAGCGAAAAACGGTACAGGTTAACCAATCGTGACAATCGCAAGAAACAGTATTGCAATCGCGTATCCAGGGTTACAATCAGGCCCACCATTTTCGGCCATCGCCGACAACTTCTGATTTTCGAACTATGAAGAAAAAGAACGCTGCTGAAAAACAGCGCGCCACTCTCCTGCGAACCGCCCGCACGGTCATGAAGAAAGCGTACGCGCCCTATTCGAATTTCCGTGTAGGTGCCGCCGTACTCACGAAAACCGGGAAGGTTTTTTCGGGTTGCAACGTCGAGAACGCCTCGTACGGCATGACCAATTGTGCCGAGCGCACCGCCATCTTCGCAGCCGTGGCCGAACTCAGGTCCCAAGATCGAGATCACCGCCGTGGCCGTCGTCAACGATCACGGCGTTCCTTGTTCGCCTTGCGGAGCGTGCCGCCAGGTGATCTACGAGTTTGGTCCAGATGCGGTCGTATTTTTCCAGGGCGCCGAAGGAGACAAGCAGGCACACATCACCGAACTCCTGCCTGAAGGATTTCGCCTCAAATGAGCGCCGCCCAGGATAGCGCTCCAATTCGCGCCATCGACGTCATCCGCAAAAAGCGCGACGGTGGCGAGTTGACGCAAGCTGAGATCGCCGCCTTGGTCGATGGCTACACGCGCGGTGAGATTCCCGACTACCAGGCTTCCGCATGGCTGATGGCCGTGTTGCTCAAGGGCATGACACCTCCGGAGTCGGCGTTTTTAACCGATACTATGCTGCGCTCCGGAGAAGTCCTGGACTTCTCCGACCTGCCCAAGCGCAAAGTTGACAAGCACTCAACCGGGGGCGTCGGAGACAAAACATCGCTGGTACTCGCGCCGGTGGTGGCCGCGGGAGGTCTCATCGTCCCCATGATCAGCGGGCGCGGCCTCGGTCACACGGGCGGTACACTCGACAAACTCGAAGCGATCCCGGGCTTCAACGTCAACCTGCCCGTTGCGCGATTCCGCAAAGTTCTCGAGTCCTGCGGATGCTCCATGATCGGCCAGACCGCGGAGATCGCTCCCGCCGACCGCAAACTCTACGCGCTGCGCGACGTGACTAGCACGGTCGAGAGTCCGTTCCTGATCTGCGCCTCCATCATGAGCAAAAAGCTGGCGGAAGGCATCGACGCGCTGGTACTCGACGTGAAAACCGGATCGGGCGCCTTCATGAAGAAGGAGGAGGATGCCGTCTATCTGGCCGAATTGATGGTCGAAACCGGCGAGCGCATGGGCAAGAAGATGGCCGCGCTGATCACCAACATGGATCAACCACTCGGCCGCTATGTCGGGAACGCACTCGAAGTCGTCGAGGTGCTAGAAGTCCTCCGTGGAGAAGGCCCCGACGATCTGCGCGACCTGTGTCACGAACTGGCGGCGTGGATGTTCCTGCTCGGCGATCGCGTTCGCACGATCGCCGAGGGCAAGCAGCTGTCCGAGAGGCTGATTCGCTCCGGCGAAGCGCTGAGCAAATTCCGTGAAATGGTGAAATTGCAGGACGGCGACCCGCGGGCCATCGACGACCCGACTCGCCTTCCCCAAGCCAAAAACAAAGACGATGTTCTCAGCCCGCGCGCGGGATACGTACAGTCGATCCAATGCGAGCGCTCGGGCACAGCCTGCGTCATTCTCGGCGGTGGCCGCGAGCGTAAGGAAGACTCGGTCGATCCCGCAGTCGGTTTTGTCCTGCATAAGAGAGTGGGAGACGCCGTCGCGTCCGGCGAGCCGCTTTGCACCATCCACTACAACTCAGAGGCTCTAGCTGCACGCGCCAAAGCGCTTCTGCTTGAAAGCTTCACCATCGGCGACAAAGCGCCCGCCACCCAGCGGCCGCTGGTTCATCGCGTCATCAGCAAATCCGGGGAGAAAACATAATGGGACGATTCACCGGAATTCTCGGCCTGCTCGCCATGCTCGGCCTGGCCTACGCATTCTCAACCAACCGCCGCGCCATTCGTCTCAAGACCGTCGCCTGGGGACTGGGATTGCAGATCGTTTTCGCGGTCTTCGTGCTGAAGGTTGAGATTCGGCCGCGACACTTTTCCAGACTAGCCGGCAACGTGGTGAATCACCTGTTGAGCTACTCCTTCGAAGGCTCCAAGTTCGTATTCGGCGAACTTGGCAAGCAAGGCTCGTCGATGGGTTTCTTCTTCGCCTTTCAGGTACTGCCCACCATCATCTTTATCGCAGCATTTTTCGCGGTCCTTTATCACCTCGGCGTGATGCAGTTCATCATCAAGCAAGTCGCCAGGGTGATGACGCACGTCATGGGCGCCAGTGGAGCCGAGTCCCTCAACGTCGCGGCCAGCATCTTCATGGGACAAACCGAGGCCCCGCTCACCATCCGCCCGTTCCTTCCCGATCTCACCAAATCTGAGCTGATGACCGTAATGACCAGCGGCATGGCGCACGTGTCTGGTGGAATCATGGCGGCCTATATTGCGTTCGGCATTGATCCAAAGCATCTCCTGAGCGCGGTCATCATGACGGCGCCCGGAACCCTGCTAATGGCCAAGATGCTGGTGCCGGAGACTGAACAACCAAAGACCGCCGGTCGAGTTGTGATGAGCGAAGAGGAATTGAGCGCCGAGAAAAGCGAGAACCTCCTCGGTGCAATTTCGCGCGGCACCACCGATGGACTGCACCTTTCGCTGAACATCGCAGCCATGCTGATTTCGTTTCTCGCCCTGATCGCATTGACCGACGGCTTGCTGGGCTGGGCACACAATGGACTCGCACACACGGGCATCGGATGGTTCCCGTCGAGCATGGAGCAAATTTTCGGAGTGCTCTTCGCACCCATCGCCTGGCTGATTGGTATCCCATGGCATGATTGCCCCATCATCGGCAACCTTCTCGGTACCCGAATGGTCCTCAACGAACTAGTGGCATTTTCCTTGCTCGGCCCGCAAAGAGCCGCACTTGATCCGCGCTCCTTCACCATCGCCACGTTCGCCCTGTGCGGCTTCGCGAATCTGAGTTCGATCGGCATCCAGATCGGCGGCATCGGCGCACTCGCCCCGAATCGCAAGGGCGATCTCGCACGTCTGGGCGTGCGCGCCATGCTGGCAGGAACCATGGCCAACCTGATGTCAGCCTCGATTGCAGGCCTGTTGTATTAGTTTGGTGTAGCGCGGGCGCCCTCGCCCGCGTCCTACTCCCCAGAGGCAGGGCTCACTACGGCTGTATGTTGGCGGGCTTCTGTACAACCCACCCCCGTTCGTACGAGAATGAACGCAAGCCCGTCATCCGCAATCCATCCGGCGGATCATTGTGGGGGAACAAACGGCTTTGTATTTCAGACCCAGAACGCTCGACGAGACCATCGAAACACTCTCGCGCCATGGCGGCCAGATTCTGTCCGGCGGCACTGACTTCTACCCGGCTCTGGGCGACCGCCCTGTATCGAGCGCCATTGTTGACATCTCCGGCGTTACTGAATTGCGAGGAATCTCGTTTGGTGACAGCGAGATTCGCATCGGCGGCCTCACCACCTGGACTGATGTGATCCGCACGCCTCTTCCCTCTTCCTTTGATGCACTCAAAGCTGCAGCCCGGGAAGTCGGTTCCGTTCAAATTCAAAATCGTGGGACCGTGGCGGGAAATCTATGCAACGCATCGCCCGCCGCCGACGGAGTGCCACCGCTTCTAGCCCTCGACGCTGAAGTCGAACTCGCATCGCCAGCTGGGGACCGCAGGCTGCCACTGGCAAAGTTTCTCGTCGGTAATCGCAAAACGCAAAGGCGCCCGAATGAGATTCTGTCCGCCGTAATCGTACCTCGTGCGCTCGATCAAGCACGCTCAACGTTCCTGAAACTGGGATCCCGGCGATACCTCGTTATCTCCATCGTGATGGTCGCTGCAATCGTAGACACCGATGTGCGGGGTCGAATCAAACAAGCGCGCATAGCCGTCGGGTCGTGCTCCGTCGTCGCTCAACGCTTAACCGAACTCGAATCGATCCTCACAGGCCTGAAAACCGAACCAGGATTCACCAACCAGATCTCTGCACAGCACCTCGCCAGCCTCGCTCCGATCGACGACGTGCGCGCCACCGCCGACTACCGCCGCGACGCAGCTCTCACCCTAGTCAAGCGCGCTCTTGAAGCTTGTGTGGAGGCCCGCTAACCGATGCTGGCCACTCCGCCCATTCCAATTGACCTGCAATCTTCCTTGACCTTTACCGTGAATGGAAAGCAAGTGACCGTCACACCTTCGCTGTCCCGCCGGCTGTCACGAGTCTTGCGCGACGATCTCGGCCTGACCGGAACGAAAGTCGGCTGCGATGCCGGCGATTGCGGCGCCTGCACGGTCCTCTTTGATGGAGAACCTGTCTGCGCCTGCCTGGTTCCCGCGGCGCAAGCTGAAGGTCACGAGATCACGACGGTAGAAGGGCTGGCCGACCGCCCGCCTCTATTCGACAAACTGCAGAAAAGCTTCCTGCAAAACGGAGCCGCCCAGTGCGGTGCGTGCACGCCCGGCATGTTAGTCGCGGCGACCGCGCTACTCGAAAAAAACGGGCGCCCCAGCGAGAGAGAGGCAATGGACGCATTGGGTGGCGTCCTCTGCCGCTGCACGGGATACCGAAAGATCATCACGGCAGTTTGCGAGGCCAGCCGCGACTCCTCTCCCGCTGCCTCTCCGGCCCAAGGCTGCGCGGTTGGTGCGCGCATAGTTCGCCTGGATGGGCAACGCAAAGTGGACGGCACAGAAATCTACGGCGCCGACGAGACTCCAGCCGAAGCCCTGACTGTCCGCGCCATTCGCTGCCCTCACCATCGCGCAAAATTCGAGTTCGGCGATTTGCAGGAATTTGTCTCGAGCCATCCTGGAATTGCCGCTGTGTTCACTGCGAAAGATGTTCCCGGACAAAACTGCTATGGCGTCATCCCCAAGTTTGCCGACCAGCCCGTCTTCGCAGAGACCGAGGCTCGCTTCCGCGGGGAAGCCGTCGCGCTGATCGTCGGAGACGAAGCAGCCATCGAAAATCTGGATCCCGGTATTTTTCCGGTGACCTGGCATGAATTGCCTCCGATTAAAACCATCGAGGATGCGCTCTCCGCTGGCGCTGACCTGATTCACTCCGATCGCCCTGAAAACATTCTGACGGGAGGGCGAGTCGTGCGCGGCGATGTCGAGCGCGCTCTCGCCGCCGCCGACTTCGTGGTCGAAGACAGCTACGAAACCGGCTTCGTGGAGCACGCCTACATCGAGCCTGAGGCCGGATTCGCGCGCCGCGTCGGTGACACCATCGAAGTGCAGGCCTGCACGCAGTCGCCCTACATGGACCGCGCCGACATCGCAAAGATTCTCGGCATCGCGCCGGAAGCTGTGCGAATCATTCCGACAGCGGTAGGCGGAGGCTTCGGCGCGAAGCTCGATCTGTCTGTGCAGCCATTCGTGGCGCTGGCCGCATGGCACTTGAATCGCCCCGCGAGAATGGTTTACTCGCGCAACGAATCGATTCTCTCGACGACCAAGCGCCATCCGGCCCGCATGCGCTTGCGGGCGGGCGCAAGCCGCGACGGAAAACTGCTCGCGCTGGATTTCACCGCCGACTTCAACACGGGCGCGTACTCCTCCTGGGGACCGACCGTCGCCGCCCGCGTTCCAGTGCACGCCTCCGGTCCGTATAAAATTCCACACTACCGCGCCATCACGCGCGCTGTGCACACGCATCTGGTCCCCGCCGGCGCGTTTCGCGGGTTCGGCGTCCCGCAGACCGCGATCGCTCAAGAGCAGGTCTATGACGAGCTTGCCGACCGCTGCGGCATCGATCGCCTCGAGTTTCGCATCCTGAACGCGCTTGAGGATGACTCGCCCACGGTGACCGGACAAGTGCTGGGAGAAGGCGTTGGCATTCGCGCCTGTTTCGAAGCGTTGCAGCCTAGGTGGAAAGCCGCTCGCGCAGAATCATCCGCATTCAACGCGAGCACCAAAGATTCAATTCGCCGCGGCGTAGGCGTCGCCGGCATGTGGTACGGCTGCGGAAACACTTCCCTTCCGAATCCATCTACGGTACGCATCGGCCTCAAGCCCGACGGCCGCATCGCCCTACATCAGGGCGCGGTTGACATCGGCCAGGGCTCAAATACCATCGTCACGCAAATCTGCGCTGACGCCATGCAGGTTCCTATCGCGCAATTCGACCTCGTTTCCGGAGATACGGCCATCACGCCCGACTGCGGCAAGACGTCGGCCTCGCGCCAGACATTCGTCACCGGTAAAGCCGCCGCAATGGCCGGAGAGAAACTTCGCGCTGGCATTCTGGATCTTTTGCACGTGCAAGAACCCGCAACCCTGACTCTCGGCCAGGGCTGCATAAAGCTCAAAGATGCACGTGGAGATCGCGCGCTCGATTTAGGCACCCGTAATCTCGATGGCCTGCGGGTACGTTCTGACCGCCGAAGCCACCTTCGATCCGCCCACGAAGCCGCTCGACGAAAACGGACAAGGCATCCCCTACGCCGTCTTCGGCTTCGGCGCCCACCTGGCCGAAATCGAAGTGGACACCGAACTCGGCACCGTGAAAGTTCTCAAAATCACCGCCGCTCACGACGTGGGTCGCGCCATCAATCCAACCTTGATCGAAGGCCAGATCGAAGGCGGCGCCGCGCAAGGCCTGGGCAGGCGCTCATGGAGGAATTCTTCCCCGGCAAGGGAGAGAATCTTCACGACTACCTCATCCCTTCCGCCGGAGATATGCCGCCGGTCGAATCGATCCTCATCGAAGATCCATCGCCCATCGGTCCCTTCGGCGCAAAAGGAATCGGCGAGCAGGCAGTGATTCCCACCGCCCCCGCAATTCTGAACGCGATTCACGACGCCATCGGCGTGCGCATCCACCGCATCCCCGCGACTCCCGATCGCATCCGCGCTGCGATCCTCGCAGCAGCGGCAAGGAGGCCACTCCTGTGCCTGACGACGCAATTCGCTGCGACGCCTGCCCGGTGCTCTGCTACATCAAGCCGGGCCACCTGGGCGCATGCGATCGCTACGGCAATCGTGACGGCCAACTCGTGCGCGTCGATCCGCACGTGGTGCTCGACCGCGCTCTCGAACGCGGCACCTCGATCGTTCCCTTTCTCGGCCGCGAGCAGGACTGGGACGGCAACATCGTCGGATCGCCCGCAAACTTTCGTCACCGCCATCGGCGCCGGCACCACGTATCCCGATTACAAGCCCGCGCCGTTCATTATTTCCTCCGAAGTCGAAGGCGTGGACATGGTCACGGTGGTCACCGAAGGCATTTTCAGCTACTGCGGCGTAAAGGTGAAGATCGACACCGACCGCCACCTCGGGCCGGAATGCAATCTCGTTCGCGCGCAGGGCGAACCCGTCGGACACGTCACCACCGGCGAATACGGCTCGCAAATGCTCTCGCTCGGCGGCGTTCGCCATCTGACCGGCGGCAGCCGCCAGGAAGGCACCGTCACTTGCGACACTCTGCTGAACCTGTGCAACGGCAAAGCCGTGGAACTGACCGTGGACGACGGCGCGACCGTAGTCGTCCAGGCCGGCAAGCCGCCCGTCATCGACAATGTTCGCGAAGAGCGCATGCGCGTGGGCTGCGGCTCGGCGACCATCGGCATGTTCGCCAAACAGTGGTTCGGCAAGGTCGACGACGTAGTGGTCGTCGACGACCACATCACCGGCGTCCTCTCCGAACATCAGGCCGGAAAACTGCTCGGCGTGCGCGAGACCGGCATCAAAATCAAGGGACGCCGCTCCACGCCGGGCCGCTACTTTCAAGTCGCCGAACCCGGCACCGCATGGGGCGGCACCAATATCGACGATCCGCTCTCGATCCTGCAACCGTTCAAACCTAAAATCGCCTGGCCCGGATTGCGCCTGCTGATGGTGAGCACCACCGGCGAGCACTACGCCTATTTCGAACTCGACGGAGAATTGAAGCCCGTCGCGCGTGACCTCCCCACCGAACTTCGCGAATCCGTCGCGCGCATCAAGGAAAACTGCGAGCCGGCCCTGTGCACCGTCCTCTTCATGGGCGGCGCTGGAGGCTCCCTCCGCGCCGGTGTCACCGAAAATCCCGTGCGCCTCACCAACTCCGTGCGCCAGGCTCTTACGCGCGTGACCTGCGGCGGCGCGCCCGGTCTACGTCTGGCCCGGTGGCGGAATTACTTTCATGGTCGACGTCAGCCGCATGCCCGAAAACGCTTTCGGCTACGTGCCGACTCCCGCCCTTGTAGCACCAATCGAATTCACGCTGAAGCTCAGGGACTACGCCGACCTCGGCGGTTACATGGATCACGTGCGCCCGCTCAGTTCCATCGCTCCTGATGATGGCCGTCGACACGTCCCGGCGCGCGCCGAGAACCCGTGGCCCATCTCGCCCGCAAAGCGGGGTCAACCGTGAACCGCGCACAAATTCACCTGCTCCCTGATGGACGCCGACTCTTCCTGCACGACGGTCCGATCGACCTCGTCCTCGAGGCATTTGGCGCGTCCTTCGAGATCGAAGCTGCCTATCAAGCAGCCGCTGGCCGATTCGTTACGGTGCTCGACGAACTTTGCACGGAGTTGCCGAATCTGAGAGCCCAAGCCGGCCCGCGTGCTCCGCACTTGCACGGACCCGTCGCACAGCGAATGGCGGCGGCCGTGGCACCCTATGCCGAACGCTGGTTCATTACACCCATGGCGGCCGTCGCCGGCGCGGTGGCAGAAGAAATTCTGGCGGCGATGACCCGCGCGGCGCACCTTGACCGCGCCTACGTCAACGATGGCGGCGACATCGCGTTGCACTTGGAACGCGGCCAACTTCATCGCGGGAATGATCGACAAGCCCGAAGGCGGATCGCTGTTCGGCTCCGCTCTCCTCGAAGCGACCCAGCCAGTGCGCGGCATCGCGACCAGCGGCTGGCGCGGACGCAGCTTTTCGCTCGGCATCGCCGACGCTGTCACCGTGCTCGCCGATCACGCCGCCATGGCGGACGCCGCTGCCACGATCATCGCCAACGCCGTCGATCTGCCAGGACACGCCAGCATCGCGCGCATGCCAGCCCGCGAACTCGCACCGGACAACGATCTCGGCGATCACTGCGTCACGCAAGCAGTCGGAGTTCTTTCACCGAGCGAAGTGTCCAGCGCTCTTGATGCTGGCCTGAACATAGCCACAACACTCCTCTCTGAAGGCCTGATCCGCGCAGCCGCGTTGCATCTCCGCGGGCAGACGCGTATGTTGGGCAGTCCTTTGCAACTCATCTCGCAGGGACAAACAATCGACAACCGGGGTCTGGTCCATGCCTGAGGTGGCGGTTCGCAAAGAACTCATATCGGTCGAGGAAATTTTCCACGAAGGCGGCCCCCGCTCTACCACGCCACTCCGCCGCGCGGTCGCACTCGCCGTCATTCACAATCCCTACGCAGGCAGCTACGTCGCCGACATCGTCGGCTTCATGGACGACCTGAAACCCCTCGGCCTCGAGATGGCCAAGTCCCTCGTCGCCGCGCTTGGCGGCGACACGAAGGTCGTCGAGGGCTACGGCAAAGGCGCCATCGTCGGCAGCGCCGGAGAACTCGAGCACGGCGCGCTCTGGCACGCCCCCGGCGGCTACGCCATGCGTGAAGTACTCGGCGGCGCCAAGGCGATTGTCGCTTCCACCAAGAAAGTTGGCGGCCCCGGCACACGCCTCGATGTGCCTATCACGCACATCAATGCTTCCTACGTGCGCAGCCACTTCGATGCCATCGAAGTCGGCCTTGCTGACGCCCCGCGCGCCGACGAAATTCTTCTTGCGCTGGTGATGACAACCGGCCCTCGCATCCACGCTCGCGTCGGCGGACTCAAGGCTTCCGAAATCAAAGGAGAGGATGGACTCCGATGAAAGCCAACATCCGCAAGACCGCGGTATTCCTTGAGGAAACGCAGACTGAGATGGGACGCGCGGTGAATCCGCCCACGCGACGCGCCGCGGCAGTCGCCGTCATCGAAAATCCGTGCGCAGGCAAGTACGTCGAGGATCTTTCGGAGTTGATGGCAATCGGCGAGGAACTGGGCGAACTCCTAACGCAAAAAGCAGTAGGCGCGCTCGGCATTCCCGGCAACACTGCGGAAAGCTATGGCAAAGCAGCCGCCGTCGGAGAAAACGGAGAACTCGAACACGCCGCCGCCATCCTGCACCCGAAACTCGGTACGCCAGTCAGAAAAGTTCTAGGCAAAGGCGCAGCCCTGATCCCGTCATCCAAGAAACGCGGTGGACTCGGCGTTCCTCTCGACATTCCCCTCGGCCACAAAGACGCCGCCTTCGTGCGCAGCCATTTCGATGGCATGGAAGTCCGCATCAACGACGCGCCCCGCGCCAACGAAATCATGGTGGCGGTTGCGGTGACGGACAGCGGTCGTCCACTCCCCCGAGTCGGCGGCCTAACCAAAGATCAGATAAAAGGCGAAGACGGACTGCGCTGAAGCAGAGCCAACATGTAGCGCCGGCGTCCCGCCGGAAGTCGCGAGGGCGTCCTCGCCCTCGCTCATTACCAGCCGCGCAGCGACGCCAGAAGCAAGCCCCGCACGTCAGTGCGGGGAAAAGCGTCCTAAAACGTGAGCCCCCTTCAGGGGACGCCATGCCCTCTACTCAATCTCCGGCACCCGCGTCGCCGGCGGCGTATTCCGACTGCGCTGTGCCGCCACAATTCCATCAATCATCACCATGCCGATCCCCGGCAAATCCCCCACCTGAATACTGTTCAGCAACGTCGAACCGGCCGAATGCTGCGCCTTGTCCATAAACACAAACGTCGCATCGCGCCCCGGCGCAATCAGCCCGCAATTCAAATTGCGAATCTTCGCCGTGTTGCCGGTCGCGAAACAAATCGCCACCTCCGCCGGAACATTTCCCAGCGACGACAATAAAGCAATCATCCGCGCAATCCCCAGCGGCTGCACACCCGAACCCGCAGGCGAATCCGTTCCCAAAATCACCCGTTGCAATTGCATCAACTCGCCCGCCGTGCGCAAAGCCAGCAGTCCCGCCCGCTCATTTCCATTATGTACAATCTCAATCGCGCGCGGCGACTTCTCGCACAAGGCCGTGATCTGATCGTCAGGCAGCGCCGTGTGCCCTCCGTTGATGTGACCGATGACATCCGCATCCGCCGCCAGCACGATATCTTTATCGATCAGGCTCGACCCCGGAATCGAAGGTCCCCCAGTGTGAATCGTGCTCTGGATGCCGTGCTTCCGGGCCCACGTCACCATCTGCCGAGCCGTCGCTCCATCCTTCACACTGCCCAGCCCGACTTCCCCGAGCATGGTCACTCCAGCCGCAGCCAAATCCTTAAAATCCTCCTCCACCATTCCGTGCTCAATCACCGGAGCCCCCGCGTGAATCCGGACGCCTCCCGGCCGGAACGCCTGAAACGCCCGCTGCGCAAAGATCGCCATCGCCTTCAAGCCGACAACATCCTTCGGCCGCCCGGGTGTGTGCACTTCACCCGCCGAAATCATCGACGTCACGCCGCCATGCAGATAGCTGTCGATCCACCCAAGCTGGTTCTGGCGCGGAGTCCAATCGCCCGCCACCGGGTGCACATGACTGTCGATGAGACCCGGAGCCACTGCGACCCCACGAGCATCAACAACGAGAGTCGCACCCTCCGTATCCACATCCTTCTGTTTCCCGACCGCCGTAATCTTCCCGTCGACCGCGACAATCGTGTCGGCATCCAGTATCGGCTGATTCAGATCGCCGCTCAGCATCAATCCGACATTGCGCACAACGACACGCGTTTGGGTCTTCGCCTTCGCAGATTCTTCCTGGGCCATCGTTCTTTCGCTCCTGGGGACGCGCCGCCGTCGCCCGCTTGTCACCCATTACCCAAGCTGTATAAGCTGGATGAACACACTGCAAGCTGATCAAACGGAGATGGCATGGTACCTCTGGATCTGGTTTTGTGGGAAGTAGACACGCAGGCCGACTTCATGTTGCCCGGTGGCAAACTCTACGTACCCGGCGCCGAGAAGCTGCTCCCCAACATCGCAAAACTCACCGCTGCCGCGCACAATAAACATATCTTCCTGGTTTCTCACGGATGCTTCCACTCCCCCGACGATCCTGAATTCCAGACCTTTCCTGCCCATTGCGTAAAAGGCACACCAGGAAGCGAGTTCGTGAACGAGGCCCTCACCGACGACGTCACGCGCATACCCAACAAGCCTCACGACTTTCCCAACGACGTTCTGCAGCACAAGCAGATCCTCCTTGAAAAAGAAACTCTCGACATCTTCGAAAGCAGCCACGCCGAAAAACTTGTCTCCCATTTCCCCAAGCACGCCGAGTTCCTGATCTTCGGAGTTGTCACCGAGTACTGCGTGCGACTGGCCGCCAAAGGCCTGCTCGAACGAGGACGGAAAGTTTCCATCATCACTGACGCGATCGAAACACTAAATCCTGAAGAAGGGCGCAAAACGTTGGCGGAACTCGAGGCCATGGGCGCAAAACTCACAACGACCAAGGAAGTATTGTCCAGAATCCACCACCGCGCCGCCTGAGCGTCCGAAAGATCGTGCAAACTTCCTTGCGGATGGCGGCTTGATCCACGTATGATGCAGCGGTTTATGGCTACGAAAAGTACGTCTCCAAAATCCGGCCTTCGCCAGAAGGCGCAACTGATGTCGGCTTCCGAAATCGAGCGCACCCTGGTCCGCCTGGCCCACGAAATCGTCGAAAAGAATAACGGCGTGGAAGGGCTCGGCCTGGTCGGCATCCGCCGCCGCGGAGTTCCCATCGCCGAACGTCTGGGAAAAATCATGCAGCGCATGGAAGACGTGCCCATCCCGGTCGGCACGCTCGACATCACGTTCTATCGCGACGACCTCTCCACCCTTGGCCCCAAGCCCGTAGTCCAAAAATCCGAAGTCGGCTTCGACATTAGAGACAAGAACATCGTTCTGGTGGACGACGTCTTGTTCACCGGCCGCACCATCCGCGCCGCCCTCGACGCCTTGTTCTCCCACGGCCGTCCCCGCCGCGTCCAACTCTGCGTCCTGATCGATCGCGGCCACCGGGAGTTGCCGATCGAAGCCGCCTTCATCGGCCGAGTCGTGCAGACCTCCATGAACGAAGTAATCGAAGTCAAGCTAACCGAAGTCGATAACGCAGAAAAAGTTCTCCTGATGGAGAAGTAGGTCTCCGTAGCGCCGGCGTCCCGCCGGCAGTCCTGAGAGCCTGCCCTGAGTTTGTCGAAGGGGCGTCTCGCCCTCAGAGGCGGCGCAACGCAACGGCTTCTCCATCCGCCCTGCCCTCACCCGAACTTTGCAATCCCACCCGCATCAAGTAATCTCGTCCGCATGAATTTCCGTTCCCTCAGATTCATTCCGTTCTCAATCCTCTTTCTAGCCCTCTACAACCCGCCCCTCTGGTCGCAGACGCCCAGCACCAAAGAAAACGTCGATCTCATTATCACCGGCGGCTTAGTCGTCACCATGGACAGCCCGCGCAACATCTACGACGGCGGCGCCCTTGCCATCAAGGGCGACTCCATTGTCGCCGTAGGCCCACGCACCGAAATTGAAGCGAAGTATTCCGCGCCTGACACACTGAACGCCACCGGCAAGCTGATCCTCCCCGGCTTCATCAACGGCCACACCCACGTCCCCATGACGCTCTTCCGCGGACTCCACGACGACGTCACGCTCGACGACTGGCTCCGCAAATACATCTTTCCCGCCGAGGCCAAGAACGTCACCGAAGAATTCGTCCGGTGGGGAACGCGCCTGGCCGCCGCCGAACAAATTCGCGCCGGCGTGACGACTTATGCCGACATGTACTACTTTGAAGATGCAGTCGCCGAAGAAACCAAGGCCGCCGGCATGCGTGGCGTTCTGGGCGAGACTTTCATCGACTTCCCTGCCCCGGACAACAAGAGCGAAGCCGCGATGCTCACCTACACTGAGGCGTTCCTCAAGAAGTGGCAGGGCGATCCGCTGATCCACGCCTCAGTAGCACCACACTCCATCTACACCTGTTCGAAAAAGACCCTGGAAGACACGGCCGCGCTCGCCCGCAAATATCACGCCCCCATCCTGATCCACGTTTCTGAAATGAAAAAAGAATGGGACGACTCGCAGAAACAGAACGGCATGTCGCCCGTGCAGTATCTCGACAAGGTCGGCGTGCTCGGTCCTGACGTGGTCGCGGCTCACTGCATCTTTGTCGATGCCGCCGACCGCAAGACCCTCGCCGACCGCCACGTGGGCTGCGTCCACAATCCTTCCAGCAACATGATGCTGGCCAGTGGCGTCTCGCCCGTTCCCGAAATGCGCGCCGCCGGAGTCGCGGTTGGCCTCGGCACCGACGGTCCCGCGGGCAGCAACAACGATCTCGACATCATGGAAGAAATGGACCTGGCCGCCAAGCTCGCAAAAATCACGAAAGGAGATCCGCTAGCCCTAAATGCCAAGGCCACGGTCGAAATGGCAACCATCGACGGTGCCCGCGCCCTGCACATGGAGAAGGAAATCGGGTCTCTCGAAGCGGGCAAAAAAGCCGACCTGGTCCTGCTCGACCTCGACAAGCCCAACGCGGTTCCGATGTACGAGGTCTACGCCCAGATCGCGTACGCACTGAAGGGCAGCGACGTCTCCACCGTCATCATCGGAGGAAAGCCCGTGATGCGCGATCACAAACTACTTACAGTCAATGAGTCCGAAGCTATAGCCAAAGCGCAGGAGTACAAGAAGAAGATCGCCGCCTCGCTGGGTATGCAATAACGAGAGCACAAAATTCAATCGAAACACAATGGTCGGATGCCCCATCCTAGCGCGTCCTGTGCGCTAGGGTGGGATTCCACGAAACTCGAGACCTTGGGGCTTTCGAGAGAAGCTGAACTGGAAAGCCAACCCTTTGCACCTTCCAAAACTAGTCCACCCGCATCTTCCACTGAATCTGCCGAAGCATACCCAGCAGTAGTTCCGCATCCGACCCCTCCAGTCCCAACCTCCGCACAAGTCTCCTGATCTTGGTAGTGCTGACATCGGACGCGTTCTTTCCAAAATAACCGCAGTCTCGCAACGTCTGCATCAGCATGTCAGTCAACCGCTCCAACTCCCGAGCAGAAGCCTTGACCGGCTTCGCAGCGGCCGCTTTTATCTTTCCTCCACGAATCAACTCGTACAGAGACACCGCCACTGCCTGCCCGAGATTCATCGAAGGCTGCACCTCTCGCGTTGGAATGTGCATCAACCAATGACAGTGGCTCAGATCGTCATTCGACAATCCAACCTTCTCCGAGCCAAACAACAGCGCAACCCGCCCAGAGGCAAGCGCCTTGCGAATACGCCGACCACCCTCCGCGAGCCTATAAAGCGGCTGATGCCTCTCCCGGTTCCGCAGCGTAGTCGTCCCAACCACCAGCGAACAGTCGCCCACCGCATCCGCGAGGTGCGGAAACTCCGCAGCATTCTTCATCACTGCGGCAGCCCCGACCGCCGACCTCGCTTCGCGAAAAGCCACATCGTACGGATTCACCACCCGCAAATTTAGAAATCCAAAGTTGCTCATCGCGCGCGCAGCCGCACCCATGTTCAGCGGATTGCGCGTGGCCACGAGAACAACGCGCAGTCGGTCGAGTTCAGCAGCTTTTGCCAAGGCGTTGTGTGGGGCGGACACTCTTGTCCGCCAGAGCGCAACACAATTCTACGACGCGTGAATTCCTAAGCCGATGTGTTAACGTGACCAGTCTCGCATCCGCGGAACTGTGTCGCGTACCGTTCGGAGAATGCCTAAGCCCAGATGAGCATGAACGAAACCACAATCGCCTCCGCGATAGATCCATGCAGACCCATGACTCGCGGCGCGAAATTCGATCCCGCCCTGCTCCTCATCCTGGCTCTGCCTTGGGTCGTTCTTTATTTCGATACCACCTGGCTCTTCGCCTACCCCACCAGTTCCTTCGGATTCATCGACCCCTGGATGTACTTCGGCTTCTTCTTCGACCTCACCCAGCACATTCGAACCTTCAAGGGCGCCTACTTCACGACACGCCTGACTTGGATCGTCCCCGGCGCAGTGGTGTACCACTTGTTCTCCCCGCTGGTTGCGACCTACGTTCTGCATCTGGTGGTTTACTACGGGTCGATCCTGCCGCTCTATCTGATTCTGAAAGTCACCGTGAGCCGGTCAGCGGCGCTGCTGGCGACCACCATGATGGCGTTCCACTCCTACTTTTTGTGGAGCGTCGGCTGGCCGTACATCGACGGCGCCGCCAACATGTACGTGCTGCTCACGCTAGCCTGTCTCGCCTTTGCCGCGCGGGCCGAGAACCCCAAGTGGTGGCTCCTGGCCACAGGCGCCGTCGCCGCGAAGACGGTCTACTGCCAGTTCTTTCTGATCTCTTTTTCCCCGCTGATCTTCGGCTTTTACTACTTCGCGCGCCGCCAGATGGGCCATCTCCGATCCACGGCGGAATTGAGGCCCTTCGCTTGGGGATTTGCCCTCGTGACCGTGCTCTACGGCGTCTTCAACATGGCCATCAACGGCCGTTTTCTCTTCTTCATCAACTCGGTGGGAATGGCCGCGAAGATTGTCATCCATCGCAACCCCTACAACGATTCCACATATCACTGGATCAGCGGCGCAACTTGGCTGGTCGTCCCGGCGATAGCCACGGTGGGAGCGCTCGTGTGCGCCTCGCGACGACGAAGCCTCCTGTCGATTCCGAACGCCGAATTCCTATTGTTCTGGCAGCGATATCTCTTACTCAACTTCGTGATCATGATCTTCTGGCAGTTGATCGGCCAGCCCGTCTTGCAACTCCCCACCTACGCGAGCTACCTCATGCCGGCCGTTTTCCTCGCCCTCGGATCTCAGATTGCCATCGTCACTCACGGGCTCAGCAAGCCTGGGCTCGCTTTGATCTACGTCGCAGTATTCCTCGCTGGCGTCCTCCCATTCATCCCGCGACTGGATATCCATTCCCTTACCGCGCACCCGATGCTCCTCCCCTTCGCCCTTGGCACAATCGCACTGGTAGTGGTCGGAAGGCAGATCAAACACCTCGGAGCCATCGCGATCGTGGCCCTTGCCCTCAGCCTGGGCACGCTCAACGCCGCCACCAGCACGCGCACATGGAATCACGGCTCTCTGCCTCACGACGACGCTTCTCAGAAATCCGCCTTGCTCGCGATCGTCGACAGCATCCACACCGTGCAGTCACTCGACCCCAAAGGCAATCTCTACTTCTGGTACGACGGCGAATCGCGCCTTGGCCGCCTCTATCGCGACGTAGCATCCACCTACCTATGGGCTTACCGCTTGCAAAGCGAGTCCTTCCCGGACCCGGGCCCCAAAGCCCCACTCCTCGACCGCCGCATTTTGATTCTCACCGAGGATCCCAGCTCTGCCATGCAGGCCGCGAACGCTTCTCTCGCAAAACTGGGCCTGAATGCGGACGTCCTCGAGCAGCGCAAGATTCAAGAGGGTCCATTCGCCTGGGACGTGATAGAAATCCAAATAACGCAGCGCACCCCAAAAGAACTAGCGCCGTCGGTCGTAGCAGCAGAACCCGCGGCGCTCGCAACGAAGAGGCACGCGAATCATGGACTGGCAAGCTCTCATCCTGACCCTAAAGCTAGACCTGGTAGTCTGCGCCGTGCTCGTCCTGATCGGCGTTCCGCTCGCTTTCTGGCTCGCGTTCTGGCAATGGCGCTGGAAGTTCCTGGTCGAAGCAATCGTGGCCCTGCCGCTTGTCTTGCCGCCGACGGTTCTCGGCTTCTACATCCTGCTCGCGCTCGGTCCGCACAGCCCGTTCGGAAAGATCTACGAGCGCCTCCGCGGCCACGGCTTGCCCTTCACCTTCGAAGGCCTCGTCGTCGCCTCCGTCATCTACAGCCTGCCCTTCATGGTGCAGCCCGTCCTGGCGGCATTTACCTCGGTCGATCCCAAGCTCATTTCCGCCTCGGCTGTGCTCGGCGCTTCGCGCGTTCGCACGTTCCTGCGAGTCGTGCTTCCACTCTCCATGTCAGGACTTCTGACCGGCCTCATCCTCACCTTCGCGCACACGCTCGGCGAATTCGGCGTCGTCCTCATGGTCGGAGGCAACATCCCCGGCTCCACGCGCACCGTCTCGATTTCCATTTACGACAACGTGCAGTCGCTCGACTTCGCCTCCGCCGGACAGACGTCTCTCCTCCTGCTCGCAGCCTCCTTCGTGATTCTCTCCCTCGTGTACGGCCTGAACCGAAAGCAGTTCGTCCTCTGGCCGACAAACCGTTAAAACCCGGCCGTACCACCGGCGTCTCGCCGGCAGAATTAGATCGTCGATGGAGCGACGGGCGTCCTCGCCCGTCGACACGTCGCGCTATGCACACCATCCCAAGCCTCTCTGTTACCCTTACTCGATAATTTTCAGTTGAACAATCTGTAGAGATTTTCGGGAGAGCACGAAAATGAAATACCGCACGCTTGGACGCACCGGCTTCAAAGTCAGCGACATCGGCACCGGACTCTGGGGCATGAGCGGATGGAGCGACGCCGACACCAAACAGGCCCACCAGGCCCTCCAGCTCGCCATCGATCTTGGCTGCAACTTCTTCGATACCGCCTGGGCCTACGGCAACGGACAAAGCGACGGCTTCCTCGGCGAAGCCGTGAAGAACAATCCCGCCAAGCGCATCTACGCCGCGTCCAAGATCCCGCCGAAAAATCTGCAGTGGCCCGCTCTCCCCAAGTACAAATACTCCGACGTCTTCCCCGCCGACCATGTCTTCAAGTACGCCGACAAAATCCGCAAGCAGCTCGGCGTAGACACCATCGACGTCCTGCAATACCACGTCTGGGACGACAGCTGGACCGACGAGTCCGAATTCCGCACCACGGTCGAGCACCTCAAAAGCGAAGGCGTGATCCATGCCTTTGGCCTCAGCCTCAACCGCTGGGAGCCCGAGAACGGAATCAAAGCCATCCGAACCGGACTGATCGACGTCATCCAGGTCATCTACAACATTTTCGACCAGGCACCCGACGACAAGCTCTTCCCCCTCTGCAAGGAAATGAACATCGGCATCATCGCCCGCGTCCCCCTCGACGAAGGCAGCCTTGGCGGCAAGATGACTCTTGAAACTCGCTTCCCCGAGAGTGATTGGAGAGCGAAATATTTCGGCGAGGAAAATCTAAAAGCAACCATCCCGCGCGTGGAAAAACTACGGCAGGTTGTCCCGGCCGGCATGAGGCTGCCCGACATGGCGCTGCGCTTTATTCTCGCCAACCCGATCGTCAGCACGACCATTCCAGGTATGCGCAAGCCCGACCACGTGCGCGGCAACATCGCCGCCAGCGATGCTCCGCCGCTCAGCCCCGCCCTGCTGGCCGCGCTGAAGCCCCACCGCTGGGATCGCAAGCCCCGCCACTGGTCCGACTAACTGGCGACCGTAGCGCCGGCGTCCCGCCGGCAGTCGCGAGGGCGTCCTCGCCCTCGCCGTCCATGCAATTTGGGAAGGGCACGACTTCAGTCGTGCCACAGAGCCACATGGTCAACGCGGCTTCAGCCGCTGAGGTTTGCTTTTTCGTACTCGATGACGCAGACCGATGGAATCGGCTAGCCTAAGAAATCCTCACCGCACAAACACAAAAGACGGATCCGCCACCTTAATAGTCGACCTCCGCCGCGCCGCCGTCGCTATGTTGTAAGCCACCAGCACATGGTTTTCGACCAGCAAGATTTCCTTCTCGCTGATCCAACCGACAAAATACGAATGTGGCAGATAGGCCGATCGCTTGCTCGCATCGGCCGCGCTCACCACCTCAACCGCCGGCATATCCGCCAAAGCTCTTCGAATGCCCGCCGACTCGGCGGGATTCGCCTGCCCCTGCTCCGCCAGCTGAATCGGCGCAATCGACTTCGCACTGGCCTCGATCGTCAGCGCGACGTGCGCATGACTCGGCGACAGCTTCGCGTTTTCCGTGAAAAAGCTGACATCGTAGTCCGGATTCTTGAACTGCGCGCGTTCGTCGAAGAGCGTCACGATCCGCCCATGATTGGTCAGGATGGTCTGATCGTTGCTTTGATTCTCCCAGCCACAGCACCCCACATCGAGAATCGCGCTGATCACAATCGCGCCGCCGTCCGCCAAATCAAGCACCCGCTGCAGTGGCTGTCCCAGCTCTGTGCCACTCCACGTAGCATCCGATTGCTTGTAAAGGGTGCTGCTCAAATATTTGGTTTCGGTCTGCCCTTGAATCACCCGCGTCAGGAAGAAGTAATCCTCCCCGCCACCGTCGGGCACCCAGAAGCGCGCCTCCGGGCACGTCTCCGTACACGCACCAGTCGTGCAGCGGCATTCCGGAAAATCAAACGTCGCCAGGTCCTGCTTGTCCTTCCCTGCAAGATCCGAACGCCATGCCCGGAATGTGGTCGTCACGGTGAGTTCGACATTCTCGCGCTCCAGCTTGTTGTACAGGTTCGAGAACCAGAACAGGTGCGTTCCGTCCACCGACAGAAACGGCCACGGCGACGCTTCGCTCACTTTCTGATTCGATCCCGCCTGCGACGAAATGCGGATGGTCTCCCGGCCCAGCGAACTCGCCGCATGCCCGTCCCATAACCAGAATTTGTCGCTGCCCTTTCCGACATCAGGCGACGGATCGTCACTGTTGGGCGCGTACAGCATCTGGCCTTTGTGGTTGATCTGGAAAATCTGCGCAGACTTGGCAACCTCATCAGGAACCTTCACCGATTCCTTCCGCGCAAAGGTCGCCGGGTCGTATTCGATAACAGAATTCGGCTCAGTCAACACCCAAAGCCGCGGTCCTTGCGCCATTGATGGACACGCAAGACCGACTGTCACCACCAGACACGCAAATGCTCTCACCATATTCAGAAACGGCCCTTTACGAGACACTATCAATGTAACCTTGTCATCCCGAGCGAAGTCGAGGGACCTTGCGTTTTCGTGGAGGCCCAAGCGACTCCGATCAACTCTGCTCTGAAAAAGACGGCCTTCATGCCGTCCGTACAAACCACCAAGATCGGTTGCAGCTTCAGCCGTTCAGGGTCAACACCCAACGAAACGAACCGTCCTGAGAAACAGCATTGTAAATGCCGTAGCCAGCCCGCGGGGCCCGTGCGACTCTCGCCGGTCCACCGCGCTGCAGGTACAATAACCGTGCACATGAAGGGGTGTAAATGACCACAACCAGACCAGCCCATCCCGCAGCGGCGACTGCCACAGAGATCCCCGCAGTTCCCCTCACGGTTGAGGGCTACAGCGTCCTGCACCAGATGATGCGCTTCCGCTGGAGCTCCTGGCACCAGCTCCCCAACGCCGAGCGCCGCGAGATCATTCAAGAAGCGGCCCCCATCATGGACGCCATGGAGAAAAATGCCGCCAGCCCGTCCGCCTTCTATTCCCTCCTCGGGCACAAGGGCGACCTGATGTTTATCCACTTCCGCGACTCGTTTGACGATCTCAATCGCGCGGAGCTGCAGCTGGCCCAGACGCGGCTCAGCCAGTATTGGGAGCCGACGACTTCCTACCTCTCGATCATCGAACTCGGCCTGTACGAATCCACCACCAAGATCTACAAGGCACTGGTTGATCGCGGCATCGAGCCGCACTCGGAAGAGTGGAATCGAGAAATTCGCGAGACCCTCGCACGCCAGAAGGAAGCCATGCGCCCGCGCCTCTTCCCAGCCATTCCGCCGAACCGCTATGCGTGCTTTTATCCCATGGATCGCAAGCGCGGCGAGGACAAGAACTGGTACACCCTGCCCATTGAAGAACGCGCCCGCCAGATGGGCGAACACGGCATGGTCGGCCGCCGCTACGCCGGAGAAGTAAAGCAGATCATCACCGGCTCCATCGGCTTCGACGACTGGGAGTGGGGCGTCGACCTCTTTGCCGACGACCCGCTGGTCTTCAAAAAGCTGATCTACGAAATGCGCTTCGACCACGTCAGCGCGGTGTACGCCCTGTTCGGTCAGTTCTACATCGGATTGCGCTGCCCAGCCGACCACATCGGCACCCTGCTCGAGGGAGAGCTACCGGCGCTGAAGTAATCCGCTTCACACTGGCGGAAACACTCTGCGCGCACACTCCGCTCTCAAGTCCGTGATGCGGACGGCTCTTAAGTCCGTGATGCGGGCGGCACTCAAGTCCGTGATGCGGGCGGCACTCAAGTCCGTGATGCGGGCGGCTCGCATACCCGCGGTGCGAACAGATCGCTAGCGTGTCACGCGGCGGCTCGGGCTAGTCCGCGAAGCGGGCGGAATTCATTAGCCCAGCGCGTAAGCGCTGGGTAGTGTGAAAAAATTGAGCAAGCCCCGGAGGGGCGACACGCGTCCCGGGCAATCTCATTTGCTCATCATGCTGGAGAAACTCTGTGTCCACCCTAGGCCTCATCGAATACCAAGACGCCAGCCCCGAAGTCCGCGCCGTCTACGACGACATCATGGCCACTCGCAAGACCGACTGGGTCAACAATTTCTGGAAGGCCATCGCCCACGACCCCGCCACCCTTAAACGCACATGGGAAGACATCAAGCAGATCATGGCGCCAGGCGCGCTCGACCCGCTGACCAAAGAGTTGGTTTATCTAGCCGTGAGCGTCAGCAACCAGTGTGCCTACTGCATCGCCTCCCACACCGCCGGAGCCCGCGGCAAAGGCATGACCGACGCCATGTTCAAAGAGCTGATGGCAACGGTAGGAATGGCCAACGAAACCAACAAAGTCGTTTCCGGCTACCAGGTAGAAATCGACGAAAGATTCAAAACGCCGTAACGAACGCCTCCAACCCAGGCTGCCCCACCCTTCGCGATTTTCGAAGGGTGGGAGGCACGAACCTCAATTCAAAAATGGTGCCCCAGGTTCGCGTCCGCCCCTTGGACGCTAACCTGGGCCGCGTTGTCGCTCACAACCGCATCCCTCTAGGGTTTTCTCAGCGTCCTTTGCGGCCCTTCTTAGCGCCCTTAGCGGTTAAAGTCTTTTTCTTCCCACTAGCTCCGAACTTAAATTCATGCAGCCGCATATTCACGCGACGCCCCCGAAACGTAACCCCTTCCATCTCGAGCCGTAACCGCTGATCCAATCCCGCATGCCCGCGCAGCTTGATCTCCCCGCCGGCCCCAAGAATCCGGTGCCAATTCAGTCCCCCAGCGCCGCGCAGAGTCCGCGCCACCAGTCGCGCCCCGCGCGGATACCCGGCCGCCTTGGCGATCGCGCCATACGTTGACACCCACCCCCGCGGCACTTTCTGAATCGCCGCAATGATACGATTACTCATCCGGAAACCCTGTCTCGTGCAACCTGGATATTTTTGCACAGCCGGTCCTCGCGACCTGTGACGCGTTGACCGTCGATGCACGCTGCCCCCGCGGCGGAGCATCTCGCCCCAGACAGTGTGCATCCAACGAGGTCCATAGGGCGTCGGCGTGCGTTTTCTAGATTTTTTTACAGGAGCGTAGCAATGAGAGGCAAGCTTTCAAGGATTCTCCCGTTCGCCGTTGCATTGATTTGCCTGAGTTCGCTTTTGCTGGCCGCAGGCTGCGGCACCAGCAAGGCCCGTTACCGCTTCATGCAAACCGCCACTGGGCTGCCTGCGAACACCGTTGACCTGCAGGTCGACAGCAAATCCGTGCAGACCGCGATCGGGTTTGCCCAGACCGCCACCTATCACAGCAGCAGTTCCGGCAACCGCAAGTTCGACGTCTTCCCCAACGGCAACACCACGAACGCCATCGTCAGCGATACCGAAAACCTGGGCAGCGGAGACACAACGATTCTCCTGCAGAACACGGCTCTAAACAGCAACTTCGTGCTGAAGCCTTACCCCGATGACAACACTGCGCCGACCACGGGAAACGCGAAAGTCAGAATCATTCACTCTTCCTTCTCAGCCAACGCTGTCGACGTCTATATCGTGACCGGAAACGACATCAGCGGCTTGAGCCCAAGTATCGGAAATGTGACGTTTCAACAAGCGACCCCATATCAGGTCTTGGCATCTGGCACTTACAACGTCACGATGACGGTGGCCGGAACGCAGAACATCCTGAACAACCTGTTCAACTTTTCCATAACTCTGACCGCGGGCCAGATTCGCACGCTGGTGATCGTCGATAGTTCTTTCGGCGGCGGCCCTTTCAGCCTCGTGCAACTCAACGACTTAAACTAGAAGCCGCTACCGACTCATTAGGGTTTGTCCGATAGGCAAGGGCTTCGCTGCGAACGCCGCGGTAGGATCCGACTCTGGTTGACAATCCTCGGCGCGCCAGCTAGCGGCCTCTAGCGACCGCAGCTCGGACCGAAGAAGACCAACGACGGCGGCTGCAGAAAATAGCTGGTTCGCACCACCGGGTGGTGGTGCAATCGGCATTGTTCACAGGTTAGAAGGCGCAGAGAAGTACTTGCAGATTCGTCAACTGTTGGCGCACAACGTCACCGACCGATTTGCACTTAAGAGCACACGATCTCAGGCCATGCTATACGGTCTTCTTGCTGCGGAGTTCGCTTTCGCCCGCACCCGAGGTGACATCCCTTTCTTGCGACTGTCGTGCCGATGCGACCAAGCGAGGTGGCGGCTCGTCCTTGGCCTGCCTGACAGACCACCGCAAAAAGAGCCACCCAGCCACGGAGGCAAACCCCAAGAACCATAATGAGAGGCCTGGCAGCCAGAACTTCCAGTTCATACGTTCCGCTGAACCAGGAAACAACAAGAGAGTAGAAAGTACCACCATAGCGAAGCCCGCGACTCCGATCACGTCTGTCCATCGGAACATAGCCATCTCCCCCACGCTTCCCGCGCAACATTCAAGCCGGGTGCGTGCGAACCCCCATTGCCAGATTGGCTCCATATATAACAGCCAGCGATTTCTGTCAGTGACCTGGATCACCATGCGACAAATCGTGTTCCTCTCCGCGAACACTCCATGCCTGAGTTCAAGGCGATCTGCATAAGGCAAGATACTACCTGCACACAGATGGCATGCTCCTGAGCCCCAGCGCCCACCGAGGCTTGTGAGCTGCGTCACGTGGATACGGTGATGTAGAGCACAGCAGGGTGAGACGTGTTCCCGTTATCTAGAGGGGACGGATTCCGCTTGCCATGGGATGGCAGCACTATATCCACAGAGACTTGCCGATAAATGCCATGAATATCTTCAAAGATGCAGGACATCTTTTCCGATTGGCAGGGATCTTCGTTGCTGGCTTACTTCTATTTCTAGTCATCCGGCACTCTGTGACCCCGAAAAGCTTCGGACAGTACGGGCACTATCGCGGCAACGCGATATCCGAGGTTGCTGTTCGCCCCGTCAAATTCGCTGGCCACGAGAGCTGTGAAGCTTGCCACGCAGACGTCCTTGACAAGAAAAAAGATGGGAAGCACGCGCATGTGAATTGCGAGGCCTGCCACGGACCTCTGGCCAAGCACGCGGATGACCCCGGGTCCGTGAAACCGAACAAACTCGATACGGCCGTACTCTGCGCCCGCTGCCACGAAGCAAACGCAGCGAAACCCAAAGGGTTTCCACAGGTGGCTTCGGCAGAACACTCCACCGGCCTGCCCTGTGATACCTGCCACCAGCCACACAGTCCAGCCCTCAGCTTGAGCGGTGCGAAATGAGCATAACCCGTCGTCACTTATTGCTTCTTTTGCCGGCGGCCGGTGTGGCTTGGAAATACATCTTAGCGGGAACGCCGGAAGCCGCCCCAAATTACAGACTGAGCGCGCACTGGTGGGGCATGTTGATCGATCTGCCCAAGTGCATCGGTTGCGGCAACTGTGTCAGGGCATGTCAGGCGGAGAACGACGTTCCCGACGGATACTTCCGGACCTGGGTGGAGCGCTATCACGTCTCGGACTACGACATTGAAAATCCGCAGGTGGATTCTCCCGACGGCGGCAAGAAGGGCTTTCCTCTCGTCAAGGACGTCGGCGGGAAAAACTTCTTCGTCCCGAAAATGTGCAACCACTGTGCGGATTCACCCTGCACGCAGGTGTGTCCAGTGGGTGCGACGTTTATCAGTCCGGATGGCGTGGTGCTGGTAGACAAGGAGTACTGCCTGGGTTGCCGCTATTGTGTGCAAGCCTGCCCCTATGGCTGCCGCTTCATCAATCCCAAGACTAATACCGCCGAAAAATGCACGCTCTGCTATCACCGGATTACGAAGGGTTTGACCACTGCCTGTTGCGAAAGTTGCCCGACCGGGGCGCGACAACTGGCGGACCTGAAAGATCCTGCAGATCCCATTCACGAGTTTCTGAAGACCCACAGTGTCCATGTCTTGAAGCCTTCGATGGCTACTCATGCCAAGGTCTTTTACAACGAACTGGATGGTTCGGTGCGATAAGGGGAAGCAACTGCTATGACTGGCGTTGACGGCTTCATGTACCCGAACGAAGTAGAACTGCAGTGGAGCGTGTTGATCGTGCTCTACCCGTTTCTAACAGGACTGGTAGCCGGCGCTTTTATTTTGGCATCGCTGGAACGTGTGTTCCAGGTGCAAGCGGTGAAGCCCACCTACCGATTGGCGCTACTGACGGCTTTATCCTTCCTGCTGGTTTCACCTTTGCCTTTGCAATTGCACCTGGGCCACCCAGAGCGCTCGTACGAGATGTACCTAACCCCTCACCGCACGTCGGCGATGGCCATGTTCGGGTTCGTCTACCTGTGGTACTTGATGGCCGTTCTGGTTCTGGAAATCTGGCTCGACTACCGACGCGAGATTGTCCTCTTATCCCAATCCAGCGCGGGTTGGAAGCGCGCGGTTTACCGGGTGTTGACCCTGGGTTCGACGAACATCAGTGAACGTGCCCTCGCAATCGATGAGAGGGCTGGTTGGCTGATCACGGTCATCGGTATCCCCTCCGCGTTTTTGCTGCACGGCTACGTGGGATTCATCTTTGGTTCGGTGAAAGCAAATCCCTGGTGGTCCACTCCGCTCATGCCGGTCGTTTTTATCTTCTCTGCGATGGTTTCCGGCATCGCCTTGGTGATGCTGCTGTACATGCTGATGATGTGGGCCCGCCGGCAAACCATTGACATGGAATGCGTAGATACCGTGGCCCGCTACCTGTTCTACACTTTCCTCATTGATTTCAGCCTTGAGATGCTCGACCTGATTCACCGGATTTACGAGGCCGGTGACTCCTTCCGCTCCCTCGATTTTATGGTCCACACCAAGCTCTACTTCTCCCACATTGTGGTGCAGATCGCTCTTGGAACCATAGCTCCGATAACACTGTTGGCTTTAACCCAGGTTATAAAGATGTCCGCCGTGCTCCGCAAACGCACCTACGTCACCGCCGGATGCCTGACCCTCCTTGGTATTTTCGCCATGCGCTGGAACGTTGTAATCGGAGGACAGCTATTCTCGAAAAGCTTTCTGGGGTATACGACGTACAAGATGGGCCTGGTCACACGGGAAGGCTTATTGATGGCAATTGTGCTGACCGTCTTACCGTTCGCGATCCTGTGGGTACTAGTGAAGGTCCTGCCGCCCTGGCCAGCGAGAGAATCGGATCCACTTCCCAGCGTCACAGTGGCGCACTGAATTCCACCGACACTCCTTGTCTGCCGGAAACAAGGTGAAGACAGTCGTGATCAGACGCTCTCACCAGCGTGCGCCGTTTGTTCTTCCATAGTCACAGCGTTGCACCGCCTACGGGTTCGTCCCAGACACCCGGCGGCCAGGGGACGACGACTGCCCGCTGGCGCCATTCGAAGTCCAAAGAGCCGCGGGGCCGAACGAGGACTTTCTGGCTCAGATCGCAATCCACCCCAGGTAAATCAATCCGAGCGACACCACCGAGATCAGCAGCCACAAAATCACTCCCTGAATCAGAGGCCGGTGACCCACCTGTTTCAGCGTTGCCAGCGACAGTCCCGTCCCGATCAGATAGAGCGTCGCCGTCAACCCGAGCTTCGCCACTTTCGACAACACCGCATACGCGCCTTGGCCCGCGGGCAGATATGTATTGCACACCGCCGCCAGGCAGAAGAACGCGATGAACCAGGGCCACTGCACCTTGGCCTTCGCCTGTTTCAGCAGCGCCGTGCCCAGCGCCAGCGGCACAATCCACAAGGCACGCGCCAGTTTCACCGTCGTCCCCACCTGCAAAGCAATCGCACCGTACTTGGCCGCCGCGCCGACTACGGAACTCGTATCGTGGATGGCCAGCGCGGCCCACAGCCCGAATTGCGTTTCGGTCAACTTCAGGGCCGACCCGATCGCCGGGAACGTCAGCAAGGCCACGGAATTGAGCACAAACACTGTTCCTAGCGACACCGCCATCTCTTCGTCGCTCGCGCCCGTGATCGGACCGACCGCCGCGATGGCGCTCCCCCCGCAGATCGCCGTGCCTGTGGAAATCAGGTACGCCGGTTCCTTCGCAACACCAAGTACTTTTCCCAACAGAATGCCCGTGGCCATCGCGCACGCGATGCTGAACAGCGTGTAGACAAACCCGCTGCGTCCGGCGCGGATCACGTCGTGCAAATTCATGCCGAAGCCCAGGCCCACCACCGAGGCCTGCAGCAAGATCTTCGACATCGCGGCGGATTGTTTTGCGTATGGGTGCGCGAAGATAAGTCCGAACGCCAGGCCCATGGCCAACGCGATGGGCGGCGACACGTATCCGCTGGCCGCGCACACCAGTCCGGCTAAGAAAAGAATTTTAGAAATCATTCGAGGAAAGAGGAAGACTGGGGGGACTCCCCAAGCCAAGTGTCTTGTACAACGCCCTCGTGAACGGGGTGTGGGAAGGGTACGGCTTCAGCCGTGCCACCCGGGCCCAATTATCGCATGGGGCGTCAGCCTCTGGGGTCTACCCAAATAGCCTCGGCCCCGGGTCAGAACCTTCTATGCGGCCCCTTTCGAAACGACTGGATCGCCTCTTCTTCGGTGTCATAGACCTCGAAGATGGTCAACAGCTTGGTGACCTGCAATAGATCGCCGACGCGCGGCGTCAGGTTCGACAGCTTGATCGACCCGCCCGAGTTGTGCGCCGTCGTATAGAGGGAAACCAGCGTCCCGAGCCCGCCCGAATCGATGTACGATACGCCAGCCCAGGTTCAATACCAGTTGCTTGGTCTGGGTGAGGAGTTGCTTCACCGTGTCCCGCAGTTGGGCGGACTCTTCGCCCAGCACGATGCGGCCATCACAATTCAGGACCACGATGTCCTGAACCGTACGAGTAGTAATTTTCAGTTGCATGGAGAGCGCTCCTTGCGCATTTCAGAAAAAATGTCCGCCGAAAAGCCTACGCCCTCCGGTGCGGTCGCGCAAGGGCTGAAAGGCGCGAATTTACTCGCGTTTTCCGCCTCGCGCAGCCGCTTCCGCAAGCCGCCATGAGAAGCGCGCATCACGTATAATCAGGGCTTCTCTTTCATGAGCTATCAGGTTCTGGCGCGCAAATACCGTCCCCAAAAATTCTCCGAGGTCATCGGACAGGATCACGTTACCCGCACCCTGAAGAACGCCATCGAGCAGGGCCGGACTGCCCACGGCTACATTTTCAGCGGGCACCGCGGCATCGGCAAGACCACCATCGCGCGCATCCTGGCCATGGCTCTCAACTGCCGCTCGACTGACCATCCGGTCCCCGAACCCTGCGGCGTGTGCGAGTCCTGCACCGAAATTCGCGCCGGAAATGCCGTCGACGTCATCGAGATCGACGCCGCCACCAACCGCGGCATCGACGAGATCCGCGAACTGCGCGATGCCGCCCGCTACCGCCCGGCCCGCGACCGCTTCAAGATCTACATTCTCGACGAGGCGCACCAGATCACCGACGCCGCCTTCAACGCGCTCCTCAAGACTCTGGAGGAGCCGCCCGGCGCACGTCGTCTTCATGCTGGCGACCACGGCGCCGGAAGACATTCCGCAGACCATCCGGTCGCGCTGCCAGCACTTCAGCTTTCGCGCCGTGCGCTTCGAAGAAATCATGGGCCAGCTGCGCAGCCTCATTGGCCAGGAGAAACTCGAAGCCGACGACGACGCGCTCGCCCTGCTCGCCGAAGCGGGCGACGGCTCCATGCGCGATGCGCTCTCGATCCTCGATCAGGCAATTGCGTCCAGTACCGGACGAGTCACCTCGGAATCAGTGCGCCAGCTAGTGGGTGCCGCGCCCTCGGGCGTGCTCGAAGAAGTGATGCAGGCCGTTGCGCGCAGCGCGAGCGAAGAAGTGCTTCGCCTTGCCGACCACCTGATCAGCGAAGGCCAGAACCCCGCGCATTTCGCGCGCCAACTCGTTCGCTTCCTGCGCAACGCGACGGTCGCCAAGATTGCGGGCAAGGACTCTTCCCTGCTCCAGATTTCCGGGGACGAACGCGCCCGGGTGGCTCGCATCGCGGAGCTGTTCAGCGAAGAAGACCTGGCACGGCACCTGCAAATCATGCTGCGCACGTTCAATGAGCTCGGCTACCGGCAGGAGCAGCGCTTTCATCTTGAGCTTGGACTCTTGAAGATGGCGCACGCGCAGCGGCTGCTGCCAATCGAGCAATTGCTCAGCGAAGCGGGCCTCTCTGGCGCAGCGCCGCAGGCGCGCCCGGCGGGTAGGCCGTCCATCGTCGCCGAGAATCGCGGCGCGGCGCCTCCGGCGCAAGCGCGCGGCAACTTCGTCTCACCCTTCGCAGCCGATTCGGCGCGCAAGGTTTCCAAGCCGGAAATGTCTGCGGAGTCCGCACCGGCCATTGGGCCGCGCATCGTCGCCAACACGCCCGCGCCTCCCGCGGTCGTGATGGGAAGCACGGCTCTTGATCGTTCAGCTGAACCCACGATCGAACCCGAGACCGTGGCGCCAGTGCAGAGCGAAGCGCCGAAACAGACCGCGGCCAATATAGATTCAGTCCGCAATGCAGTGCTCAACGCTCTAAGCGACGCAGGTCACCGCATGCTCGTCTCGATGCTCGAGACGGGCGAGTGGTCCGTCGAGGGCAGCGAACTGGTGGTGAAGGTCGCGGCCTCCGCGACAGTGATCGACATGTCGCTGGGCGCGGATGCGAAGCGTCTCGCGATCGCGACCGCCAGCGGCTCGCTGGGCAAGCCGCGCAAAAGTGAAAGTGCTTCCTGGCGGAACGGCGCAAGCAGTGCCCCGCGGAGCACCGCCGCATCAACGGCGGTGGGAGGCCGCGCGCGCGCGGAGCAGGATCCGATCGTAAAACGATTGCAGGAAAAATTTGGCGCTGAGATTCGAACCATCATCGACCAGCGCGATAAAAAGTAGCGAGTGTGCCATGGGCGGATTCAATCTCCAATCACTGATGTCGCAAGCCAAGCAGCAGTATGAGAACCTGCAAAAGAAAATGCAGGAGACCGTAGTCGAGGCCACCTCGGGCGGAGGCACCGTGCACGTCAAGATGGACGGGCGCAAGCAACTGCTCAGCCTGAAAATCAATCCCGAGGCCGTGCAGGCAGGCGACATCGAGATGCTGCAGGACCTGATCACGGCCGCGGTGAACGAGGCAGGACGGCAAATTGATCAGGCCATGCAGTCGACGGTGGGCGGCATGCTGGGCGGGATGGGCATCCCCGGAATGTAATTTCAAGAAGCGTTCCACGTGGAACACTGTCTGTGGAAAGTGACACAAAACGCAGAAATATTTTCAGGCGCGTTCCGAAATGGACTGCGTTTGTCGCTTTTGGCCGCGACTTTCAACGACCAAATCTGAAAGCCTATGTCGAAATTTGCCGAGCCCATGACGCGGCTCATTGATGAATTGAAGAAGTTGCCCGGGATCGGAAGCAAGAGCGCGCAGCGGCTGGCCTTTCATATTCTGCGCTCGAGCGATGAAGATGCCGAGGGCCTCGCGACCGCGGTGCGCGACGTGAAGGCGAATCTGCGTTTGTGCTCGCTGTGCAACAACATCACGGATGTTGACCCGTGCGTGTACTGCAGCAGTCCCACGCGCAACCAGCGACTGGTGTGCGTGGTCGAGGAACCCACCAACATCGCGGCCATCGAGAAGACGAAGCACTTCAACGGCGCATATCACGTGCTGCACGGGTCGCTGTCTCCACTGCACGGAATTGGGCCGGAGCAATTGCGGACGAACAACCTCATGCGGCGGGTCGAGGCCGGCGATGTGGATGAAGTGATTATCGCGACCAACCCGACGGTGGAGGGCGAGGCCACGGCGACGTATTTGTCGCAACAGTTGAAGCGGCAGGGGTTGAAGGTGACGCGGATCGCGATGGGGATCCCGGTCGGAAGCGATATTGAGTATACGGACGAGATCACGATGCTCAAAGCGATGGAAGGCCGCCGGGAGCTGTAGTGGCCAGGAACGCTCATTCTACGAATTGTGAAAACGCACCGGGAACCCTGCTTACAACAGTTGTGGGCCACCTATCGCATGACGCAAGAGAAAAGCCGCCTAGACGCTAGGCGGCTGATCTGTGATCTCACGTTTGACAAGTCCAAATCCCTCTGGTCTCGACCTCTCTATTGCACTGTTTGTGTCAATGACGCTGAGCTTTTGGCGATATTCGAATCGCCGAGGTAGGTGACCGTCACCACTGTCGAACCGTCGGGCAGCGTAGAAATCGCAAGAGTTGCCTTATGTGCCCACGGCACGATCTGAGCTGTCCCGAGCACCTGCTTTCCCGCTGTGAAGGTGACGGGGCCTGTTGGTGTGACTGTAGAGGATGTAATCGTAGCCGTAAAAGTTATAACTTGACCCTGTGTAGCTGGGTTCCGCGACGAATTGAGCACAGCTTTGCTTGTCGTTTCCCTTACCACCTGGTTTAAGACGGAGGACATACTGCCCTGGTTCGTCGTATCCCCGAGATAAACTGCCGTGACTTGATACACATTTACATCGAGGTTGGATTTGATCAAAGTGGCCACTCCGCTGCTATCGAGAGTGGCGCGGCCTATCACGAAAGTGCGCCCGTATAGATCTTTTCCGTTAAATGAAACGCTTCCCGTTGGAGCAACCGTCGTCGAGGAAGTCACCGTCGCCGCCCATGTTAGCTTCTGACCATAGATTGAAGGATTAAGACTGGATCTGAGCGAAGTCGAGGTCGTGTAGCCGTTCACTACCTGCGTCACCCTCCCGAAACTCGACTTGAACGTCGCGTCTCCGGCGTAGGTCGCCTGTATGGTGTGCGCCTTAACAGTCAGCGAGGAAGTTGTGAAGGTCGCCACACCGTTGGCCGTAGTGCGCGTTCCGAGCACGGTGGTGCCGTCGTAGAAGGTAATCAGATCGCCGTTCGGAATCGTGCCAAATGGCGATGTCACTGTCGACGTGAAAGTCACTGGCTGACCCATGAACGAGGGCGTACCTGACGTGTTCACAATCGTGCGCGAAGTACCGCGAATGTATTCCGTCAGCGTCGCGGAAATGCTGTGAGAGTTGTGAAGATCCCCGGAATATGCGGCTGTGATGGCGTGAACGCCTGCTGTTTTGTACTCTGTGCTGTAGACAGCTTGATTGCCTGCTATTGTGACCGTTGCGACCTCTACGCCCCCGTCTTGAAACGCCACGGTTCCCGTTGCTGGTCCGCCGGACTGGCTGGTGACAAGCGCAGTGTAGGTCACCACTTGGCGGACGTCTGACGGATTAGCGCTCGACACAAGAGCCGTCGTGGTAGAAATGTGAAGCCCTGAATTGTTTAGTAGCGCGTCCACCAAGCCGACACAAAGGTCGGGGCCGGTACAATAGTTCGTCGCGAGCACGTCGAGCCTACCATCCCCGTTGATATCCGCAAGGGCGACCGAATAGATCGAACCGCCGCTCGAGCCATAGGTCACAGCAGGCTGGAAAGTTCCATCGCCGTTGCCCAGCAGCACACCCACGACTGAAAAGCTCCCTAAGACTAGATCGGGCTTGTCATCCCCGTTCACATCGCCCACGGCTAGGGAATAGCCGCCCGAGCTGTAGCTCACGGCAGGCTGGAAAGTTCCATCGCCGTTGCCCAGCAGCACACCCACTGCACACCCGAAGCAAGGGCTAAGACCTTGTTGGTTCGCCACCACTAGATCGGGCTTGCCGTCGTCGTTCACATCCGCCACCGCAATGGATTCTGCCCCTTCCCCGCCCGACCCGTAGGCAGTCGAGGGCTGGAAAGTTCCGTCGCCGTTGCCCAGCAGCACGCCCACGACTGAGCCGTTACAGTTCGTTCTGCTAGCGCATTGATTCGTGACCAACAGATCGGGCTTGGCGTCGTTGTTCACATCAGTCACTACGATCGAGACGGTCTGAATCCCCCCAGATTTGTAAGGCAGAGCTGTTCCGAAACTGCCGTCGCCGTTGCCCAGCAGCACCCCCACACCGCCGTCTGCACACGTGGTATCCAAACAAAAGTTCGCCACGAGCACATCGGGCTTGCCGTCGTTGTTAACGTCACCCACAGCTATCGAGTTAGCGTAATAGCCGCCTGAGCTGTAGGTCAGCGCTGGTTGAAAGGTTCCGTCGCCGTTGCCCAGCAGCACACCAACTACAGAGTGCTCGCATCCTTGGCTACTGCATCCGTTCGCGACGACCAAGTCGGGCTTGCCGTCATTGTTGACATCCCCCACGGCAACGGACGTCGCAATTCCGCCACCCGCGCCGTAGGTCACGGGATGGTTGAAAGTCCCGTCGCCGTTCCCCAGCAGCACTCCGACTACGCCTCTGCCGCAATCGTTAAGGGTCGCGCCGCAGTTCGCCACGATTAGATCGGGTTTGTCATCGTTGTTCAGATCCGCCACGGCTACCGAGAAGGCCCCTCCTCCTCCCGAGCTGTAGGTCGCCGTTAAAATAAATAAGGGCGTGTCTGAAGCCATCGAGCCGGCAACGACTGTGGCGTTCTGCCTGCGGATCGCAGGAGTGCGCTCGGCATTGTTGGTCCTGGGTAGCGCCAGGTGCTGCAGGACACGCGAGCGTGGGCTGTCCTGCCACGCGGATAAAGCGGCTTGCTGAGCAGACTGCTCACGTGGAACTGTCATTTGGGCGTGGCCAACGAAGACAACGGATTCGACCAGAATTGCGATGAGAGTGACAATAAAGCCTAGAGAAGAATTCCGGCTACGCTCGCACGCCATAACAGCCTCCTCGACGAACCTAAGGGCCGCGGTCGAGGTCAATCGTGGATGCGCGTCTGATCTCTACTGCCAAGCCCCAAAGTATGTATTGCGATCAAGCAGCCGACCGATGGAAGAGGTTCCCTTCACAGGTCTCGCCTCTGGGGGTGTGCACTCGTCGTGGGACCTTGCTCTTCGGGGAGGCGACGCTACTTTTCCATTGTCCTGCGGTTCAACAAGTGTGGAGGCATGAAAACAACTGAATAATGGACAAAAGTGTTCCAAATCAGGACACTCAGAGGAATCCAAACTGATTTTGTTTTGATGATTGCGGGTATTGCTGGCGAAATATCATTACACGCAACATAAAAAGGCGCCACTTTTGCGATAGGTTGAGATTGAACACGGGGAGGAGGGCGTTCGCATCGTGAAAGAACTGGGCGCTGTTCTCTGACCATCACACAAATGTCACTCGCGTCATGAATCGCATCAAAGCGGACTAATGCCTGTGTCGGTCGAATGGCCGCCCAGGCGGAATGAAAGAACAAGGGATTATGCCGAACACACGATTCATTCGAACAACGATCTGTAGCATTCTGCTCACCGCGTTTCAGTGCGCACAGGCCCAGACGATCCAATGGGCCGGACACGCCTGGAAAGTCACCAGCGGCGGTATGGCAGGCGTCGCTCCGGGGCTTCCGGCCAATGTCGCATTCAATCCGGACGGATCTGTCCATCTCCAGATCGCCGAGCGCGAAGGAAAATGGACTGCTGCCGAGTTGTTTACGACCGACACCATGGGCTTTGGCACGTACCAGTGGGTGGTCGAGGGCGACGTCTACAACATGGATCCGACAACGGTGCTCGGACTCTTCACCTATGGGCCCACTCACCACATCGGCACCGACGCAGAAAACGAAATTGATATTGAATTTTCCCAGTGGAACAAGACCTGTCACGGCTGTAATGCCGACTTTACGGTTTACCCATCCACCGGGAATCGCAAGCCCAATGGCGTTTCCAGCTGGGAAGATAACTTTCAGGTCAGCGGTGGCAGCCTGACGACAGCAAGGATGGAGTGGAGTTCCGATCGCGTCGTGTTCACGCTGATGAATGGCGTTCATCCCATCGGATCGGTTGCCGATGTCATCAAGACCGAGACCTATTCATCGGACACGATCAACATCCCGCAAACGGCCGCCCCGGTGGGGATCAATCTGTGGTGCTTTAAGGGAACGCCTTCGGGGAATCAGTCGGCGATCATTCGCGATTTTCAATTTGTTCCGCACTGAGCCCGACGGGCGGGGACGCCCGTCGCTCCATCGGCATCTAGCGGGTGGGCACTGGTTCTTTCGCGGCATTTACTTCCGGGTACTCGAACACGCCTCTCCCGGACTTGCGGCCCAGCCTTCCGGCCTTCACGTACTGCACCAGCAAGGGCGCCGGGCGGAATTTCTCTCCCAGCGTTTTGTGCAGGTATTCGAGAATGTGCAGCCGCGTGTCGAGACCTACCAGATCGACCAGCTCGAACGGTCCCATCGGATGATTCGAGCCCAAGCTTCAGCGCCTTGTCGATGTCGCTGGCGCTGGCGATGCCTTCCTGCAGCATGTAGAACGCCTCGTTGCCGATCATCGCGTTGATGCGGCTGGTGATGAAACCCGGCGACTCGCGGATTACGACCACTTCTTTGCCCATGCGCCGGCCGACTTCGACGGCGGCATTCAGGGTGTCTTCGTCGGTCTCCAGCGCGCGCACGATTTCGAGCAGCTTCATTTTGTGCACCGGATTGAAGAAATGCATGCCGACGATTTTTGGCGCACGATAGGTTACGCTTGCGATCTCCGTGAGGCTCAGAGAACTGGTATTCGAGGCGAGGATGGTGGTGGGCCGGCAAATTTTATCGAGCAAGGTGAAGATCTCGATCTTGGATTCGAGTTCCTCGGGCACCGCCTCAATAACAAGGTCAGCCTGGCGGGCCGCTTCGTCGACCGATCCCGCATACTCCAGGCGGCCGAAAGCGGCGTCTGCATCTTTGGGAGCGACCTTGCCTAACTCGACTGCCTTATCCAGATTTGCACGGATTTCGGATTCCGCTTTGCGCAGGGTCGCCGGAAGAATGTCCTCGAGAATGGTGCGGTAGCCGCCGAGTGCTGCGGCGTGCGCAATGCCGCGTCCCATGGTGCCGGCGCCAATGACCGCGATGGTCTTGACCTCTGCCACTAGCGCACGCTCTTCTCGAGCTGCGCGATGACTTCCTTCAGCCCGTTGGTGGCCGAACTCATGTACTCGGAGAGGCGCTTGCGCTCCTCGTCCGTCATGGTGCCGATGGTGGAGGTGATCTTGCGCAAGGTGGCGTTGATGTCGTCCACGTAATTCATGAGGCGGATGAGTTCCCCGGTCGCTGGCATATGAAGGCTCCTGCGCGCGCGGTCACTTTGCCTGCATCTGAAATACGGACGAAAGCACGGGCCGCGAGCGAACCTTCCATTCTCTAGGCTCGCTCGAAATTAGTAAAGCGGCGTCAGTGGACATGTGGGTGCGGCCTGACGCGTAAAATGTCGGGACGTTCAGGAGGCTTTCATGGTCCGGGTCGTGCCCATTGAGGAGCGCACATCCATATTGCACGTAGGGCGCACGACGCTCGCCGCCGTGATCTCGCAGGTCGTGGCGCAGGCCTGGCACATGCCTGAGCCTTATTGGGCGACGGTGACCACCATCGTGGTGATGCAATCGACCTTGGGCGCCGCGTGGAAGGTATCGGTGAAGCGCTTCGCTGGGACAGCGCTGGGCGCGTTGGTCGCGGGACTCGTTGCCTCGTATGTGCCGCCGGGCATCGCGGTGTTTGCGATCACGCTGTTCGGCACCGGCCTGATCTGCCTGGCCCTGCGCCTGGACCGCACTGCGTATCGATTCGCAGGAATCACCGAGGTCATCGTAATGCTGGTGGCGCGCGAGCGGACGGCCAGGATTATCGCCGCCCACCGGTTTGTGGAAGTGTCGTTGGGCATCGCGGTGGCGCTCATTGTGACCGCCGCGTGGCCGGAGCGCTTTGACCTTGCGCCGGCCGGCGAAGTGAAGCACGTGCCTGGCGCATAATAGATCTCATGCTTCGCGACAAGAGCTTGATCCCTCTCTCCCGCCAACATCAGCATGCGTTGGCGTTGTGTGTGCGCATCAACCGCGCGCCGCTGGCGACTGCCCGCGAACTGCAGGCGTGGCAGGCCGAGGTCGAGCAGCACTTCGCTCTGGAGATTCAGTATCACTTCGCGGCGGAGGAGAAAGAAGTGTTTCCCGTGGCGCGGACGGTGGCGGATCTCGTGCCATTGGTCGAAGAATTGGTCGGGGAGCATGCCCGGCTTCGTGAATATTTTGCGGGGGCGCAGGCCCGCACGCTTGATGGCCCGTCGTTGCGGCAGTTCGCGGAAATGCTATCGGCGCATATTCGCAAGGAAGAGCGGGGGCTTTTTGAGGGGATGCAGCAGCAGGTAAGCCCGTCGGAATTAGAGAGGATGGGCGGGCACATCGAGGAGGACCTTGCGCCTGCGGTGGAGGCCTGCATTACGCCGACCGAAGAGATTTTGAAGTCCTAGCTCGCGGGCTCACGCCCGCATCGCCGGGTGCCCTCGCTACGGGACTCGCCCTTGTTTTGCAGCTTACCCAGCGCTTACGCGCTGGGCTATCTTATGTCGCCGCTACGCGGCTGTATGTGGGCTTGCACTTGGGGCGTCGATGCTTTTCCCCAAGTCCTAAACACTCTTTGCGCATCGGCGCAACGTAGCGCCAGCGTCCCGCCGGTAGTCGCGAGGGCATCCTGCCCTCGCCGCGCTGGCTGCCTACTCGCGCGGCTCGACCTTGTGATACTTGCGGAACAACGCTACGCCGTCGCGTCCCATGTATCGCTCTAGCACGGCAGGATCAGTCTCGCGCAGATCGACAACCACCAGGCCGTCGAGCACATCGGAAAACCTGCGATCCACGTTGAAGCCCAGAAATTTCCCGCCCACTTTTGCATACTGCCTCAGCAGTATGGGCAGACCCTTGCCGTCGATCTCGACATCGGCAATCGGATTCGACAAGTCTTCCACGTCATGGAGTGCGTTGCAGAGAGCGCGGAGGGTTCGCAGAGGACGCGAAGAAAGGCCTCTCACTGCGAAAGGTCGATACCGGAGTGCGATGCCGGCCGACTACGCGGCAAATTCCTCGGCCGGATGTTCGGGCAGAGGCTCGGGCGAACGGTCGGTAACTTCGGCAAGTGCTGCCATCTTCTTCGCAAGCTCCGGAGTCAGCACGCCGGACTGCAGGCGCCAGCGCCAGTTGCCTCCACGCTCGCTCGGCATGTTCATACGCGCTTCGCTACCCAGGCCGAGGAAGTCTTGCACGGGAATCACCGAGAGGCTGGCAACTGAGGCTTGCGCCGCGCGGATGAACGACCAATGAATGCCGTCCTCGGACTTGCCGAAATAAGTTTCGGCGTTGCGCCGCTCCTCTTCGGTTGCACTGCTCTTCCACCAGCCAGCCAGGGTGTCGTTGTCGTGCGTGCCGGTGTAGATCACGGTCTCGGGCGTTAACTGCTGCGGCAAATACATGTGTGCACCCTTGTCGCCGAAGCCAAATTGCAGGACAGCCATACCCGGCATCTGCAGCCGCTTGCGGAGGGCGTGCACTTCGGGAGTGATGTAGCCCAGGTCTTCGGCAAAGAAGGGTAGGCCACCCAGCGCCTCCTGCACTTTGGTGAACAAGTCGTCTTTCGGGCCATCGACCCAGCGGCCATTAATGGCGGTGGGCTCGCTGGCATCGATCTCCCAGAACTGCTCGAAACCACGAAAGTGATCGAGTCGAATGTAGTCACAGTGCTGGGTGGCAGCGCGCAATCGCGCCACCCACCAGGCATAGCCTTGCTGCTTCATCACGTCCCAGCGGTACAACGGATTGCCCCAGCGCTGTCCGGTCTCGCTGAAGAAATCGGGCGGAACGCCGGAAACTACTTCCGGATTGCGGTCCCGGTCGAGCCGGAACAATTCCGGATGGGTCCAGACATCGGCGCTGTCGTAGTTCACGAAGATGGCGATGTCGCCCACAACGCGAACTGACCGGCGTGCGCAATGGTGGCGCAAGGCACGCCATTGTTCGGCGAAGGCAAACTGCAAAGCACTGCGCCAGACGAGTTCCTCGGCCATCTCCTGGCGCACACCATCGAGCGCGGCCGGTTCACGGAAGGCGAGATCATGCGGCCACTCGTTCCAGTTGGCCAGCTTGTGATGGGCGCGCAGTGCGTCGAAGAGCACGAAATCGTCGAGCCAGTCTTTGTTCTCGCTGCAGAAGCGCTCGAATCGGGCTCGAGCATCGCCCTGCATGTTCTTCGAAAAGTTGCGCGCGGCCTCGGCCAGCAGAGGCATCTTGCTGAAGAAGACTTTCTCGTATTCCAACGGACCGTTGGCTTCGGGCAGATTGGCAACGCGACCTTGGTCGATCCAGCCGCGTTGCGCCAGACGTTCGAGACTGATCAGGAGTGGATTGCCAGCGAACGCCGACGTAGCCGAGTACGGGGAATTCCCGTAACCCAGCGGCCCGAGCGGCAGCACTTGCCACAAAGCCTGTCCAGCCGCCGCAAGAAAGTCGACAAACTCGTAGGCTGCGGGACCGAAGTCGCCGATGCCCCCGCGCGCAGGAAGCGAACTGGGATGCAGCAGAATTCCTGTGGCGCGCGCGAATGGCATGGTTCTTCGGAGATCACCCGGTTCTTACATTGAGGAGTTACGTTGCGGAATGTTGCCGGGCACGCCGGAGCGTGCCCGCAGCAGTGTCGGTGTTAGAAGCCTACGTCCCCGCCGCCCTGGCCCTTGGTGAGGTTCTTCATTTCCTGCTCGTTGATTTTGATCTTGCCGGATTTTTCCATCTGCTGACGAAGGTTCGAGATGAACATTTCGAACAGGTCTTGCTGCTTTGCCCGTAGCAAGCCGTCGCGGATCTGGTCTTTCTTCGCCGCGAAGTCCTGATCAGTCGGTTCCTGCTTTTCGACGACGCTAAGCACCACCCCGTTGTTCCCGGCATTCACAGGGCCGCTGATCTCGCCCGGCTTCATAGAAAATGCAACCGAAGCCTGTCCCGCCATGCTGCCGATGTCAGGCACTTGGCCGTCAGGCAGGACGAAGTCGCTGGTCTTCATGGTGGCGCCCAGTTCCTTCGCGGCCTTCTTCAGATCGTGTTCTGACTTGGCGCGATCGGATAGTTCCTGGGTCTTCTGGTTGAGCAGGATGCTGGCGCGCTCATTCTTGAACTCGCCGTCTACCTTTGAGCGAATCTCTTCGAAGGAAGGCGTAGCTGGCGGCTTGATGCCGTCGACCACGAACACCACCGCACCCTGGCTCAACTGCGCCATGTCGGGCGGCGACTTTTCGCGCTCGGAGAAAATCGCGTCCATCAACTGGGGAGAAGCACCAATACCGGGCAACACATCGCTCCGCCCGACGAAGTCCGTCGTGACGACATTCAAATTCTTAGCTGCAGCCGCTTTCTCCAGACCTTGGGTGCGCGCCTGCTCGAGCAAAGAGTTGCCGGCATTTTCCATCATGCGCGCAGCCTTCTGCTGCTTCATCAACGGCTCGATCTCGCCCTTCACTTCATCGAGCGTCTTCATGTGCGCTTCGTGCTTGTCTTCGGTGCGGATGATGTGGAATCCGTAGGAACTCTTTACCAGGTCACTGGTCTGTCCCGGGGCCAGCGAAAAGGCTGCCTTCTCGAATTCCGGAACCGTGCGGCCGCGGCCGATCCAGCCCAGTTCCCCGCCCTGTTTCGCGCTGCCCGGGTCGTCGGAGTACTTCTTCGCGAGATCTTCCATCTTGCCGCCGGCCTTGAGTTGCTTGAGGACGTCTTCGGCTTTCTTGCGCGCTTCTTCCACGCCTTTCTCATCGACTTTGCCGTCGGCTCCGGCGGCGGGAGTCTTGATCAGGAGGTGGGCGACCTTTACTTCGTCGGGAACGCGATACTGGTCGCGGTGCTGCTCGTAGTACGACTTCAGTTCTTCCGGTGACACCTGGATCTGGCCAAGAATCTTGCTCTTGTCGAGGAAGACGTATTGGACCTTGCGCTTCTCCGGAATCGAGTCCTTATAGCGCGGCTGGTTACGCGTGTAGAAGGCTTTGAGCTCTTCGTCGGTCGGATGCAGCCCCTTACGGATGTCGTCCTGTGACAGCACGGCGTAGTCGAATTTCACCTTGGTATTGCGCTTCTGAAACTCCTGGCGGATATCGGCATCCGACACCGACGCGCTGCCGGTGATCAGGGCAGCCAGCTTCTGTTCCAGAATCTCGTTCTTAACATCAGCCTCAAATGATGAGACGGTCAAGTTCGCTTGCTGCAACAAATTTGCGTAAGCCTGTTCGCCGATGAACTTGCCATTCGGAAACAGGGTGGCCGCGTAACGGCCATGCTGTAATTCGTCGCGAACGTCTTCGTCGGTCGCCTTCAGGCCCATACGATCGGCTTCGGCCACAATGGCCTTGCCTGTGATCATCTGCTCGATCGACTGCGAGATGGCCCGAGGCATGATCATGGGCAGCAATTGCTTGCCCATGGGGCCGTACTGGGCGACCTGCTGCTCGGCGAGGGCGCGGGCGCGGTCACGAACTTCCTGGCTGGTGATGTCTTGGCCCGCCACCTTGGCGACCACTCCCTGGCTGGGCTGGCCCATAATGTCGGAGCCCAAACCGCCGGGAATCAGCGTGATGACCATGCCGCCGCAGATGATCAGCAGCAGCGAGCTCAGGATAATCTTCTTGGTGGGGCCTTGGGTTTGCAGAAAACGAATCATAACGTCCTGTTCACTCCAGAATGTTTGGGGGGCGGAATAGAAGATTATAAACTAAGGGGCTCTTAAGACGTTGGCAGTCGCGATACCGGGCGGCCTGCGGACAGGCCGCAAAACTGCCGCGAAAAAACATCTATTGAAACGTATCAATAAAACGTGTTATCCAACTGGGCATCTTGGACTCAATCTGCGTTCCCGTTTCTCGACCTCCGTTCACGAGGACTCATCCATGAAACTTCGTTCCCTGTTTTGCGCCGTCTCTCTTACTCTCGCCCTGCTGCTCCCTAGCGCCGAGGGGCAGGAGAAGACACTGCGCCCCGCTGCGAATGCGGACAAACTAGAACTCAACGGCGGCTGGATGCTTCAGTCATCGCGCAAGGTCGAACAGGCAGGAGCCGTTCTCTCCAAACCCGGATTCGAGCCAAAGGGCTGGTATCCCGTCACCGTTCCTACCACGGTCGTCAGCGCGCTCGTGAAGCACAAACTCTTGCCCGACCCGACCTACGGCATGAACCTGCGGCAGATGCCGGGCGTGACATACCCAATCGGCGCGAACTTCTCCAACATTGCGATGGCGCCCGACAGCCCGTACCTGCTTTCGTGGTGGTACCGCAAGACGTTTGCGATACCGGCAAACTACAAAGGCAAGACTCTCTGGCTGAACTTTCGGGGGATCAACTACCGGGCGAATATCTGGCTGAACGGGAAGCAGATTGCGAAGTCTGATGACGTCGCGGGAGCCTGGCGGACCTACGAATTCAACATTGCCGACTCCATAAAGCACGGCGCGGAAAATGTTCTGGCTGTGGAAGTCTTCGCGCCCACCGAGAACGATCTGGCCATTACGTTCGTCGATTGGAACCCCGCGCCCCCGGACAAGAATATGGGCCTGTGGCGCGCAGTTTATGTGAGCGCCAGCGGTCCAGTGGCGCTGCGTTATCCGACGGTCGTGTCGCGCGTGGACGCTTCGGGCAACGCGCAACTGACCGCGACGGCCCTGCTGAAGAACGGCAGTAAAGAAGCGGTGAAGGGCACGCTTAAAGGGACGATCGACACAATCGAATTCTCTCAGGATGTGGAGCTTGCGCCGGGCGAGAACAAAGACGTCACGTTTGAGCCCGAGAAATTTTCGCAGTTGAACCTGACCGCGCCCCGCCTGTGGTGGCCCGTGCAGATGGGCAAGCCGGAACTCTACTCGCTGAAGATGGAGTTCGTGACCAACGGCAAAACATCGGATCACGCGGAAACGAAGTTCGGCATTCGCGAAGTCACGTCGACACTGAATGAAAACCAGCGACGCGTCTTTTCGATCAACGGCAAAAAGATTCTGATCCGCGGCGGCGGCTGGTCTCCCGACATGATGCTGCGCGAGAACTCCCAGCGCCTGGCCGACGAGTTCCGCTATGTGCGCGACATGGGCCTGAATACGATTCGCCTCGAGGGCAAACTCGAGACCGATGAATTTTTCGAGCGCGCCGATCGCGAGGGCGTGCTGGTGATGGCCGGCTGGTGCTGCTGCGATCACTGGGAGCATTGGGCAAAATGGAAGCCGCAGGATTTCGACATCGCCAAAGCCTCCCTGCAGTCTCAGATCTATCGCATGCGCAACCATCCCAGCGTCGTGATGTGGCTGAACGGCAGCGACAACCCTCCGCCACCCGACGTCGAGGAAATGTATCTGGCAATCGAGAAAGAATTGCACTTCCCCAACCCGACCGTATCTTCCGCAACTGCCAAGCCGACAACGGTCTCGGGCGAGAGCGGCGTAAAGATGACCGGGCCGTATGAATACGTCGCGCCTTCGTACTGGAGCGAGGACAAGATCGACGGCAACCACCACTGCAATCCGGGCGGCTGCGGCGGCGCCTACGGCTTCAACACTGAGACCAGCCCCGGCCCGGCCGTGCCTGAACTCGACTCGCTGCGCACCATGCTTCCGAAAGATCACCTGTGGCCGATCGACGACTGGTGGAATTTCCATGCAGGCGGCGGCGAGTTTAAGGATATTCACGTCTACAGCGACGCGCTCACTGCCCGCTACGGCAAGGCTGACACGCTGGAAGACTACGTCCTCAAAGCGCAGCTGATGAATTACGAGGGCATCCGCGCAATGTTCGAGGCGTACGGCCACAACAAGTACACCTCGACGGGCGTCATTCAATGGATGCTGAACAACGCGTGGCCCTCCGTCATCTGGCATCTCTACGACTACTATCTGCGCCCGGGCGGCGGCTACTTCGGCGCCAAGCGCGCCATGGAACCGCTGCACCCGATGTACGCCTACGACGACCGGTCGGTGTGGATCGTGAGCAGCCGTTACGAAGACGTGAAGGGATTGAAACTAACGACCAAACTCTACAACCTGGATATGACGGAGAAGTTCTCGCAGGAATCACCGGTAGACGTCGCCTCCGATAGCACATCAAAAATCCTGACATTGCCCGCACTCGAGGAAGCCAGCCCGGTCTACTTCCTCGTTCTACGCCTGCAGGATGATTCGGGAAAAGTTGTGGGATCGAATTTCTACTGGCTCTCAACCAAGCCGGAAACTCTCGACTGGGAGAAGTCGAACTGGTACACCACGCCCACTTCGCAGTTCGCCGACTACACAGCGCTCAGCAAGTTGCCGAAGGTAGAACTCCAGACGACCAGCCGCACAGTTCGACAGGGTGAAGAGTCAGTGACGCATGTCACTCTCGAGAACGCGAGCAAGTCGCTTGCGTTCTTCGTTCATCTGAAAGTCACCAAGAGCAAAGGCGGGCAAGAAATTGTCCCCGTCATCTGGGAAGACAACTACCTCTCGCTGTTGCCCGGAGAGAAGCGCGAACTCACGGCCAGCTATCGCACCGGTGAACTGGGCACAGCAAAACCTGTCGTAGAAGTAAGCGGATGGAATGTACACTGAGTGGCGCTTCATGACAGTCTCGTGCCGACGGGCGAGGACCCTTCGATGAACTCAGGGCAGGCTGCCCGTCGCTCCATCGAGACGAGGACGACTGACGACTAGCGACTAGCGACTGACACCAGGAGCCCATGGCAACCAATCCGACTACCAGCGCGCCACGCCTTCGGCGCACCCTCACCCTCTGGGACCTGATTCTCTACGGCGTGATCGTCATTCAGCCGGTGGCGCCGATGTCGGTGTTCGGCGTCTTGAGCGATCGCGGCCGCGGCCACGTGGTCACGACCATTCTCATCGCCATGGTCGCCATGCTCTTTACGGCCATCAGCTACGGACGCATGGCGCGCGCCTATCCCAGCGCTGGATCCGCTTTCACGTACGTCGGCCAGGAGATTAACCCTGCGCTCGGCTACGTTACCGGCTGGAGCATGGTCATGGACTACATGCTGAATCCCATGATCTGCATCGTCTGGTGCAGCCAGCAGGCCCACGTGTTCGCGCCCAACGTCCCGTATGCGGCATGGGCTATTTTCTTCGCCGGCGTGTTCACATTCATGAACATTCAAGGCGTGAAGACTTCCGCCCGAGTGAATACCCTCCTTGCGACTGGCATGGGCGTGGTGATTACGATCTTCTTCGTGGCTGCCGCCCGATATATCTTCGGGCACCCTCACGACGGCGCCGCCTTCTTCACTCGCCCGTTCTACGATCCGCAAACCTGGGACATGCGGGCCGTACTGGGCGGCACATCCATCGCCGTCCTGACCTACATTGGCTTCGACGGCATCTCAACGCTCTCCGAAGAAGCCGAAAATCCGCGCCGCAACATCCTGTTCGCCACCGTGCTGGTGTGCGTGGTGATCGGTATTCTTTCGGCAGTGGAGGTCTATGCCGCCCAATTGGTATGGCCCGCGAGCGAGCCATTCCCGAACAGCGACACAGCATTCACATTCGTCGCAGGGCGAACATGGATGCCGATGTTCGCGATCATGGGTTTCACGCTGCTGGTCGCCAACTTCGGCTCGGGACTGGGCGCGCAAATCGGCGCGGCCCGTTTGCTCTACGGCATGGGCCGCAGCAATGCGCTGCCCAAGTCCTTCTTCGGAGCCATCGATCCGAAACATCGTGTGCCCCGCAATAACGTGATCTTCGTCGGCGTAATTGCGCTCGCCGCCGCATTGCTGGTGAGCGTCGGCCTGTTCAGCTACGGCCTGGGTGCCGAGATGCTGAACTTCGGCGCGCTGATCGCGTTCATGGGTGTGAATGCCGCCGCTTTCATGCGCTATTATGTGCGCGAGACCGAAAAGAAGCTGACCTACCTGATTCCCCCGGTTGCGGGATTCCTGATCTGCCTGCTGCTCTGGCTGAACCTGAGCCGTCCGGCAAAAATTGCAGGCGCGATCTGGATGGCGGTGGGCATCGCGTTTGGCGCATGGAAGACGCGAGGCTTCCGCGGTGACCTGGTGAACTTCGATTTGCCGCCAGAAGAAGCATGAGCACTGCGACCTCTGCGGCTGTTCTCCGCGTCCTCTGCGTTTTAAGGTTTTGCTCTTCTTAGCGAACTTCGCGGTTAAAAGGTTTTTTCGTTTCGAGGATGAACATGAACTTCCCCCGTCTTGCCGTTGTGGTCTTGCTAACCTGCGTCGTCGCATCATCCTTCGCTCAATCTCCCGCCAAATCCGTGCAGGAGCGCCTCGGCTACCCCCCGACCTCCCGCCTGCTAATCCTCCATGCCGACGACTTCGGCATGAACCATTCCGTGAACCGCGCCATCTCCGAAGCGCTCGAGAAGAAATGGATCACCTCCGCCAGCATCCTCGTTCCCTGCCCGTGGTTTCTGGAGGCGGCGAACTTCGCGAAGGCCCATCCCGACGCCGACCTCGGCATTCACCAGGCGCTGAACAGCGAGTGGACACCTTTCCGTTGGGGACCGGTGAGTTCGAAAGACAAAGTACCCAGTCCCTGCTCGACCGATAGGCTACTTGCCGCTCGACACCCCGACGTCGTGAAAAATGCCAAGCCCGCCGAAGTCGAAACCGAGCTCCGCGCCGCAGATCGATCGCGCGCAGAAATTCGGCGTCCACGTCACGCATCTCGATACGCACATGGCAGCGCTGTTTCCAGTCGACGACCTTCTTCTCTGTCACGAAGCTGGGCAACATCTACGGACGTTCCGATTCTGGACGAGTGGGACGGACACGCCGGCGCCGGCCGCTGACCAGACGCCGCGGGCGAAGTCCTGGTCGATCGAGTGCTTGAGATCGGCCCCGGCGTCGACGCGAAAGAATGGACCGCTTGGTACGAAAAACAACTCACGCCCCTCGGCCCGGGCGTGTATCAAGTCATCCTGCACTTGGCCTACGACGACGACGAAATGCGAGGCGCGACCTCGGATCATCCCGACTGGGGCGCCGCCTGGCGCCAGCACGATCTCGACATGGTGAAGAGCGCAGAGTTCCAGAAATTCCTGAAAGGATCAGGGATTCGTGCTGGTGGGTTGGAAGGATCTGGCGAAGGCGATGGAGTAGGAGACAGGAGTCAGGGTCACAGGTGACAGGTCCCGTCCTACCCACTGATCGATGGAGCAGCGGGCGTCCTCGCCCGCCGGAAGGGCGAGACGCCCGTCCCTCCAACGATATCGAGTGGCGGAAGACACAAGCACTCGCTCTACAGTCCTTCTTCTTCCAGTAGAATTTCCTTCGGAGACCGCCCTCATCATGCAGCACGCTTTCGGACTTAGCATCCCCCAAACGCTGGACGACGTCTGCGATCCGTCTTCCCTGGCGCTGGTCGTCTACGACATGCAGGTCGGCATCGTGAAGCAGGTGAAAGACGGTGTCCAGATCACATCGAAGGTGCAGCAGGTGCTGAGCGCAGCGCGGGCTGCCGGTGTCCGCGTGTTTTTTACGCGCCATCTGTCTCTACCTAAGGAGTTGATGGGCGCATTCCAGTTGCGCACGGCGATGGCGTGGCAGCGCGTGAAGACCGTCGAAGAGATCAACCCGTGGTTTCTGCGCGACGCGCCCGGATTTCCGATCGTTCCGGAACTCGAGCCGCTGCCCAGCGAAGCCATTTTCGACAAGATCACCATGTCTGCCTTCGAGGGCACACCGCTCGACATCGCACTGCGCGATTGCAGCATCCGCGCCTTCGCAATCGCCGGCATCGCCATGGAAATCGGGATCGAGCCGACCGCGCGCCACGGCGCCGATCTCGGTTATATTCCGGTGATCATCAGAGACGCCTGCGGCTTCGGCCACGCCGACGCGTCCGAGCGCTCGATCGCAAGTCTGGAATTCGCAGGGGATTCTCTGATGACGACGGTTGAGGAGTTCTCTGCGAAGATCGCCCGCAAACAATAAAAGCGATCACCACGCGACACAGAGAGCACAGAGACTTCTTGGGCAACTTGCCACATCCGCTTGACCTCGTTCGATTTCGGGCTGCTAGCGACTGACGACTAGCGACTGGGGTACTTGTACGAATACCCCCGCTCCTCATTCCCCGAAACGTGCCGGGTGTTGTACTCGAGCAAGTAGTTCAAGTGTTCCGGGTCGAGCGGATACGACTCCTTGTACGGATATCCCGTCATCGCCTTGAACGGCAGCGGTGCAACCGTGAAGCCGTCGGCTGCGTAGAAATCCATGTCCTTCTCGTAGCCCTTCACGAGGAAGAAGTAGTCGCGCGTCCATCCCGTCGGCAGCGCGGGAAGTTTCGCCGGATCGAACTCCAGCGCAATCTCGTCCCCGGTGCCAAACACAACCATGCGATCGTCGAACGACGTGAGCAGCGGCAGCACGTCACCGTAGCGCGTGTAGTCGCCCGCCTGACGAGCGAACGGCCCCGTCGGGCTGACCTCTTCGTAGACGTACTTCACGTTGCCACGCGGCTCGCCTTCGGTCTGCCGCGGGTGCCCGTAGAAATTCAAATTCGCGGTCGCGAGCGGAATCGCCGTCAGTTGCACTTTGCCGTTCTGCGCGCTGCGGTCGATAAGGATGCTGTCCCAGTAGACCTGCAGGTTGGTCGTGATACGGATCTTCCTCGTGCCTGGCGGCAGTTTGCCCGTGAGGTCGGGCGTGATGGTGCGCGGGCCGCCGGCAGGGAATCCCATGTCGTCGACAACGCGCACCCACTTGCCCTGCGCGTTGAGTGCTTCGACGTAAGGGGCAATCGCTTCGACTTTCGCCTGGTGCGCCGCGTAGACGCTGGTCGCGGTGAAGTATTCGGTGACGCCATGCATCAGAAGAACCAGCGGCCCTCCGCGATAGGGTTCGCCGAGATCGAGTTCGAGCGAGTGCATCTTGGTGAATCCGTGGAAGGGCAGCAGTTCGAAATCGCCGAAGTATTTGTGCGCGGCAAGCGACGGCATCAGATCGTGCCCATGTTCGTCGTGCGCCGCCGTTGGCATCTGCGCACCCTGGCTTTGAATCACGCGGAACGGCGGAAATGGTGGATTGCTGGCGAAGTATTCATTCGGGATACACGTCGAACGTGGCCGGGTGATCGACCGCGAGCAGCTTCACCTCGTCGAGATAGACAGCTTCCTCCATCGGTTCCATCAGGCGGAAGCTGAGCTTGCCGTCTTTCTCGTGAATGGCATTGCGATCGACCTTGATGTATTCCGCCGGACGCGGCACGTTGCGCTCGTTCGGTCCGACCCAGTGGCCGACCACCCCGGCGCCAATCATGTCGCCGACCAGTTCGTAGTGGTGTCCGTCCCAGACAAACAGCGTTGGACACGAACTACCGCGCCGGTCGAGTTCGAGATAGGGACTGCTCGCGATTGGCGGCGACTTCGATTTCATCCTGCAGCACGCCGGTGGGCCACAGCATGCGCACCACGTCGGCCTGCTTCGCCTGTCCGAGGCCGACGGTCAGATATGGAGAGTTCTGCCCGAGATATCCCGACGACCCGTAAATTTCAAACTTCTGCCGGTTCGCGCCCGCGAACACTTCGACCTTGGTGCCGATGGCCGACTTGTTGTCGTTGAGCCCCTTCAGGTTCAGGCGCAGCCAGTTGTTCTTGTTGCCGCCCTCGTTGCGCAGCAGCACCGCGGGGCCGTGATTCTGCGTGATGAGCAGATCGACCGCGCCATCGTTGTCGTAGTCGCCGGTGATGATGGCGCGGGGATCTTTCAGCTGAATCTTGTCGAGGCCAACGTCGGCGGTGACGTCTTTGAATCCGTCGGGGCCGAGATTGCGGAAGAGGCGCACTTCACCCTTGCCGTCTTTTGTTTCGCCGACGGCGACGAGATCGACCCAGCCGTCGTTGTCGTAGTCGATGGCGGCGACGCCGAAGGCGCGGACCCAGTTGGTGGCTGGAAGGTCGACTCGGTCGAAGGTCTTCGCTTTGTTGTTTCGCCAAAGCGAGAGACCCGGCTCACCCATGTGGGTGAAGGCGATGTCCATCCAGCCGTCGTGATTGAAGTCGAGAACGGTGACGCCGAAGGTCTCGGTCGGCATGGAGCCAGACCATGGCTCTCGCATCGAAAACTTTCCTTCACGGGGATTTTCGTAGATGGCAGGCGCACTGTGCCAGCCCGTTGCAACTATGTCGACGGCTCTGTCGTTGTTGTAGTCACTGCCTAGGGCACTGATGTCGGAAGTCGTAGAAAAGAGCCTGTATCTCTCGGTGACATCCGTGAATGTCCCATCACCATTGTTCCGCTGCATTCGATTTGCAGACGAGACCGACATGCGACCCCACTATCTGGCCAGACATTCTCGGTGGGCCGCGCAACGTACAAATCGAGATCACCGTCGTGATCGTAGTCAACGAAGGTAACCCCGCGTTAAGTACCGGCGCGGAGCGCGTTGTCAGACTTGATACCGGCTGCTCAGTAACATCTTTGAAGGTTCCGTCCTTTTGGTTGTGCAGCAGGACAATGGGTCATCGGTTCATCAGAAGGTCACCAGGCCAAATCGGTGGCACCGTCATTGTCATAATCCCCAGCAGTGCAGGCTGCCCCGTGCAACGTCGGATCTAGCCCCGCCTTCTTCGTAACGTCTTCAAACTTGCCGTCGCCGAGATTGCGATAGAGCACCAAGCCCCCCTCCAGGTCCGTCGTCGGCGACAAGGATGTCAATGCGTCCGTCGTTGTCGTAGTCGAGGAAACACGCGCCTGATCCCAGCATCGACACCGTGGAACTTCGGCGTAGTGGAAGTCTCTCCGTGGAGCCCCGCCTCCTTCGTCACATCCACAAACTTCACCGGAATCTGCGCCGGCACCTTCTCCACCACGCCCGCCGACTCTTCCGCGCGCGAGTACTGGCCCTGCTCTCCATAGGACAAACTCATGGGCGAGCCCAGCTTGTTGTCCTTGATGTACTGAAACTTCTTCAAATGCTCGCGCGAGGTGTCGGTGTTCCCCGACTGCTGGTAGGCGCGCGAGATGCCGAATTCCGCCGAAGCGTGAAGCGGGTTCAGCTTGAGCGCGTGCTCGAAGGAGTCAATCGCCTGCGGATACTGCTTGGCCTGCGCATATGCCGTGCCCAGGAAATACCAGGTGTCGGCGTCGTTGGGATCGATTTCGGTGACGTGCTTGAACGCAGCAATGGCCGCATCGGTTTCATTCGTGTTCTTCGAAAGCAGGCCGAGGTTGTACCAGGCGTGCGCGTCCTTGGGATTCTGCTCTGTCACTTCTTCCAGGATGGTCTTCGCATCATCGACTTTTTGAAGATTGAGCAGCGCGACGGCACGATTCAACTTCGCGATCAGCAGCTTCGGATCCTGCGCGGCGGCCGCCTCGAACTGCTTGAGCGCCTTCTCGAAGAGTTGCTGGTTCATGTAGGCGACGCCAATGTTGTTCAGCCGTGCGGCTTCGGCCGTGTTTGTGGAGGGACGGGCTGCCTGCCCTGAGGGTGTCGAAGGGTCTCGCCCGTCTTGGCGGGCGAGGACGCCCGCCGCTCCATGATTCGATGCAGCGGCACGATGAGGCGCAGCCGCGAAGAATCCGGCTACCAGCAGAACGAAAACAGCGATAAGCGCAACACGAAACCACTTCATGATGTGTGATGGAACTCCGGAATTCTTGCAGCGCTTGCGGAGCATGTCAGTGTCTGCGGCCCAGTTCGAGGAGTCGTTGCAGTCCCCACCCTACGCAGAATCCGACGACGGCTCCAAGAATCGCGCCCATGGTTTCATGAGCCGGGCTGGCGGAAGCGCCCCTGCCTCCGAGCGCATACCCGACGAAGGCTAAACCAAATGTCCAGATCCAGACTCTCAGTCTCATGATCGAGAATGCGTCGCCGTGCAAGTCTTATCGCGATGACAGCGACCGTTCATCCTACCGCAACGGGCCGTATGTTGAGCAAACCTCAGCGGCTGAAGCCGCTTTTCTCTGCGGGCATATGGCCCGACTAAAGTCGGGCCCTTCCCCGGACTTCTTACTCCGTGGGGACCGTTCTGGTCTCTGGGTCCTGGTCTCTGGGTCCTGGTCTCTGGGTCCTGGTCTCTGGGTCTGGGGTCTGGGCTCTGGGCTCTCTGGGCTCTGGGCTCTCTGCGGCTCTGGGCTCTTGGTTTTCGGCTCTGGGAAGGGCACGGCTTCAGCCGTGCCGAATCTGTCCGCCACTACTGGGCCCCTGAGGTTGGCTTTTTTTCGCCAACGCAGCGACAGGCCATACGCCCGTCCCTTCATCGACAACTAATTGAGACCTGAAGCCCGCGCACTTGCTGTCACCGGACGCTCGGTTTTGCGCAGCTTGCCGTACGCTCGATTGCCGACCAATCCTCTGCCTTCCTCGACCGTTACCGTCTGGTCGCCAGCAACTCCGGAGAGCTTCTCCACCTGCCCGCTCGGCCATTGAATTTCGACCGCATCAGCTTTCACCGAAGATCCCAACCCAAACGTCAGCACCAACTCGCTGGCCGACAAATAGCTCGATCCGCTACGCAACATCTGCCACTGCTTCCCTCCGCCCGACGTTACGCGCACAACCGCGCCAATGCCGTCGCGATTTGATTTTTTCCCCTCCAACTTCACGCGCAGGCTGTGATTGGTCTGCCCTTCATTGTGGAACAGCCACGGCCGCCCGCCGTTGGTGGTCACCAGCACATCGAGCGCGCCGTCGTTATCGATATCGGCATAAGCCGCGCCCCGCCCGACTTTCGCACTCGCGAACGCCCTCCCCATCTTCGCAGTCACTTCCTGAAACTTCCCGCCGCCGAGATTGCGGAACAAGTGGGGCGGCTCCGCATACGAAACGCGCTTCTGCACGCGCTCGATTTCATTTTCAATGTGCCCGTCGGAAACGAAGATATCGGGCCAGCCGTCGTTGTCGTAATCGAAGAAGAAGCATCCGAAGCCCAGCGTCACCAGCGTATTGCGTCCGACCTCCGAGCGCGGCGCTTCATCCACGAACAATCCATTGCCTTCATTGTGATAGAGAGAAATCATCTGGTTCGCGAAGTTGGTGATCATCAGGCTGGGACGGCCCGAGCGGTCGTAGTCACCTGTATCAACTCCCATGCCCGCGCGCGCTACGCCGTCTTCGCTGAACGCAATGCCCGCCGCCACGGCCTTTTCTTCGAACGTTCCGTTCTGCTTATTGAGGTAGAGCTTGTTGGGTTGGGTGTCGTTAGCGAGCAGGATGTCGGGCCAGCCGTCGCCGTTGTAATCGAGTATGGCCACGCCCAGGCTCTTCGAAGTTGGATCGCTGAGTCCGGATTTCTGGGTGGCATCCTCGAACTTCCCGCTACCCAGGTTGTGCCAGAACCGCGCCGACACGCCCTTGTACGACTCCGGTGTGCAGTACGACTTGTGCGCGCCGTCGAGAGTGCAATAGATGTCGGTCTGCTGCGACCACTGCACGTAGTTCGCGACCACCAGATCCAGTTTGCCGTCGCGGTCGTAGTCCACCCAGGCCGCGCTGGTCGAAAGCTCGTTCGGCCCCCACATCCCGGCGGCCTTGGTTACATCGGTAAACGTTCCGTTGCCATTGTTGTGGAACAGGTGGCTCTGGCCAAGCGCGGTGATAAACAGATCGTCGTGTCCATCATTGTCGTAGTCGCCGACCGCCACGCCCATGCCGAACATCGAAACTGCCAGCCCGGCCTTGCGGGTGACGTCGGTGAACGTGCCGTCGTGGTTGTTGTGGTAGAGCTTCAGCGTGGACGGCGTCTTCGTGTGCCCCGGCCAGTCTTCCCCGTTTACCAGCAGGATGTCGGGATAGCCATCGTTGTCGTAATCGATGAAGGCGCATCCGGCGCCAAGAGTTTCGGGCAGCCACTTCTTCCCGAACGTGGCGTTGTTGTGCACGAAGTGAATTCCCGCTTGCGCGGTGATGTCGCGAAACTGCACGGTCTGCGCGATGGCTGGACCTGTGAGCACTGACGCAATCAGATAAAGAATGAATGACTGAATTCTGGTCATGGATCCTGGGGTTAGCGGGCACCACCCGACGATCGAGCAACAGTTTCGGGGGTAGCGACCTTGGGGTTACTGGTGCTCGGGAAGGGCACGACTCCAGTCGTGCCACTCACGCCGGTCTTGGATCGGGCTTTAGCCCCTGAGGTGAGTTTCGACACCGCGCGTCGAGCCCCCGCCTGCCCAACTCCATTCAGCGCCACCGACACGTGCTCGTGAATCGTCTGCCGCTCGTTGTTGTCTTCCGGATGCAACTGCCGATACTTGCCCGTAATCGTCTGCGACGCCTCGTCAGCCTTGAAGCGCATGTACAAGCGCCTGATGCTCTTTCGCCAGCTTCTCGTTCCCCAATCCGTTGAAGCAGAGCATCAGGTTGTAATGCGCCTGCAGATCTTCGGGGTCGATTGCCAGCACCGCGTCAAGTTGCTTCACCGCATCGGAATACTTGCGTTCGAGAAACAGGATGCGGCCCAGGTCATTCAACGCCACACGATCGCGCGGATATTGAGCGAGCACGGTGCGCAGATGATTCGCGGCCTCCTCATACTTGCCGTCTGCGCGCAAGACTCGTGCGTAGAAATAATGAGCACGCGCCAGGTCAGGACTGATCGCGAGCGCCTTCTCGAGCACTGGGCGCGCCGCGTCCATGTCTCCTTCCTGTACGGCGGTGCGTCCAAGATTGACCCAGCCGTCGGGATTCTTCGGATCGATCTCGGTGACTTTGAGAAACGCGGCCTGCGCGGACTTGAGATCGCCCTGTAGAAATAGTCCGATGCCGTAGTCGTTCCAGCGCTGCCAGTCCTCGGGTCTGAGCTCGACCTTCGGCGCGGCGGCAGCCGATCCCTTCGCGGACACGGGGAGAGTAACCTCATCTTCAGCCAGCGCGACGATCGGCACGTCGGGAATTTTTTCCTGCTTCGCCGAGACGCCCGTCAACGCTGCATCGAGCGTGAATTTGCGATCATCGTAGCTTGGCGTGACCTGCTCCGGATGCGCCGCATCGGGCTGCCCCACGAAAGAGAACTGCGTTCCCCACCAGGCAAACTTGCGGTAACACAGCCGAGCATGCAGGGTAATCTTGTTGCCCGCATTCTCGGGAATGCGCACGCGATAGTGGACGGTATCGGCCGCTCCCGGCGGAATCAAACGGACGTAAACAACCGCGCGCGTGGCCCAGGCATTGCGCTTGTTGATGGGATTGCCATGCTCGTCGATCTGCAATGAACGGTAGAAGTGTGCGCCCTTCTCGACCGGACCCTTGCCGCTGTCTTCCGCCATCCCACTCCAGAAGATTGTCTCGCCTCTATCATCGGTGCCTTTGAGTTCGAGCCAGGTGTCGTAGGCATCGACGGTGCCGCCCGGGAAAAAGTGCCCGATCTTCTTCGTGCGCACCACAACGTCGATCCGCACCGTGTCTCCGCGCCGCAACGTGGGCTGAACGCGATTCAATGGCGCCGTCACGGGCGCTGCTTCGCCGCCCGCGCCGCCGGGAGCGATCTTCGCTTCCGCCTCTTCGCCCACCGCAAACGTAGTCGCCATCTCGTTCTCGCCCGCCGTGCCGGCTTTGCTCACGATCTGCGCGGGCGAGAGCGCAAAAATATCCACGCTCAAGATGCCCGCCTTCAGAAAGTCTTCGGTCGCCTTCAACTGCACAGCATCTTCATTGGCCACCGGCAGCGCGGTGTTGGCAGCGGGAAAGCGATGCGAATGCACGTTGCCATTGATGTTCCCCATGTCTGCCGAGCGCTCAAGCGGCATATGGCAGTCGGCGCACTGCTGCGGCTTCTTCGGATAGTAGAACGACCGCGCACCCTGCCCCGAGACGCCGCTCGCCTGCCAGTTGTCGTACTCGTTGAACCCGCGAATCCAGCGGTAGTGATTCACCGGCACATCCAGATGCACCTTGTGGCACGACGAGCAGAACTCCGCGGTCTGTGTCTTCATGAACGGCTTCAGAAACGCGCGCCGGTGCGGCTCCGGATTCAGCTTCACCAGGAAATCGTGCATGTAGCGCACGAAAGGATTCTTGCTGGCCGCCAGCTCATGCAGTTCGGGATACTCCAGATAAAAATCCCCCTGCCCCATGGTCGACTTCACGGCGGCAATCGAGTGGCACATCATGCAGCCGAGCCCAGCCTGCGCGGGCGGCGTGTGGACGATCTGCTTGATGGGCGTATCCATCAATCCCGCATACAGCACAGCCGGGTCATGGCAGCCGCCGCACCATTTCGACGGCTTGGTGCCGACCGTATCCTGCATGTACTCGATCGACTTGCGATACCACTGGTTGTTGAACGACGAGAAATGGTGCGCCGAGCTGAACCACTGGTTATAGATGTCCTCGTGGCAGCGCTTGCAGGAATCCGACTCCATGAAGAACTTGCTGGGAATTTTCTTGTGCCCATAGACCTGGGCCGAGCTGGGGAAAAATGGACCTTGGGGTCCATCACCCTCCGCTTCCATGTTCAGCGGCGGCATATCGGGATTCTCGATGCGGGCATGGTTGGCCCAGCGGGACTCGCGCAGATAGCGCATCCCGGCGCCCAGCCCGGCGATCACCAGCAAACATGTCACTAGCCGGATGACGACCGGGCCGACAGTCGAGCCCGACACAGCGCGCTTGCCGAGACGTTCGGCCACCAGAAATGCCAAGGCCGCCGCGCTCGCCACCATATGGGCGTACATCCATTTCCACTCGGAGCGCACGGTCCCGGTATGCGCGAGCCAGAATCCCAGGGCAGCACCGACCAGGAAGAGGGCCCACGCCACTGCTGACAACCAACTGCCCTCGCGCATTAGTCGGCCCAACATCGGCAGCAGCACCAGGGTCGCCACAGCGCCGACGGCCAGGTGCAGCAGCACAATCACCGCATAGAAGACGTTTTGCTGCGGAAAGGCGTACAGGTAGACCGCGGACGCAGTCAGAAAGGCAACCAGCCCGAACAGAATGCGTTGTCCCATGGATCGCGGCAAAGATGGCATGAAGAGCTGAACCGGAAGCCGCCCGCCGCGTCCCACAAACGCGCCGAACGTAAATCCTTGAGCCCAACGAGGATAATTCCGCCCGGGTTACGGGGTAATAGTAGAAAAATACTAGGCCAAGCGATCAATCGCATGGGCTCCGGGGAAGAAGCTCTCGCACCGTTCTACGTAACTCGCGCACATCCGCAGATCTTTCACATCTACGGGCTTGGGGTAAAAAACTGGATGAGATTGCCCTCGTTGTCCTTCATCAGGAAGCTCCGCACGCCCATCTCTTTGTCCTCGAAGATGGTGGCTCTCACGCCATGTTTTTCGAGCTGGGCTGCTACCGAATCAAAGTCTGGCGACGCCACGACCACGCCCGCTTTGATAAGGCGCGGCACGGGATCTTCGTTGTCGATTCTCGAGAGTTGTTTGCCGTCGTGGTGAATCAGTTCAAGGTACAGGTTGCGCCCGGCCAGGACAGCGGTTTCAGCGGGGACGCGCGGCGATCTTCCCCGCTTCACCCGGTGAAGACCGAGCTTCGATTTATACCAAAGCTCAGCGGCATCGAGATCGGCTACTACGACTGCGAAGAAGGCACCGCGAGCCACAAAGGCCGGGACATCCGCCGTCGGTGGTGGGCTTTGCGCGACTGCTCCCGCAACAAAAAGCAGCAGCGTGGTAAGCATCATCCCATCTGAATCTGGTGTCCATCTTAGACCTCAATTTGACGCTTCGTTATCCACCCGAAGGGCCTTTTTCGCCGACCACAGGTGGCCTGCGAAACCCTCGGCACTCTCGTTCCACTTCCGCCGCCACGGCCAGCACGAGTTCCTCTTCCCACGGTCGCCCGACAATCTGCACGCCGATGGGCAAACCTTCCAGTGACTGGCCGACGGGGACCACAGCACCGGGATTGCCCAGTAAGTTGAAGAATTCCGTGTAGCTCCACGCGTCGAGATACTTCACCGTCTTGCCTTCTACTACCCAGCTGCGCTCTCCATGCCGGAACGCCGGAATCGCGGCTACCGGGCACAGCAGGATTGGGAACTGCTGCATCTGCGCGAGGATCTGGCCGCGCACGATGTCGCGCTGCAGCCATGTATCGAGCAGCGTGTCGCCCGTGTGCGGAGGCTCGGCGGCTACCCATCCCAGAAATTCTTTCAGCAGTGCAGAGAGTTCGCTTTCGCGCCCCGTCGTCAGCGGACGCAGCACCATGCCGCCGGCCGTGCCGAACAACTTCCACCACAACTGGCGGGCTTCTTCCAGACCTTCGGGGCGGAAGGACGCGACCTCGAATCCCGCGCGTGACAAAGCATCGGCCGCTGTGCGTACAGCCGCGCGTGTCTCGGTCGTCACGGGAGTACGGCCGTCATCTTCAAAATAACCGACGCAGATTCGAAGTAGATCTTCGCGTGCAATTTTGCGCAACGGGACCGGCGCCGACGACGGATCGCCCTTGTCCGGTCCGACCATGACTTCGAACAGGGTCTGGAGATCCGCGACGGTGCGCGCCATTGGCCCTACCACACCGATCATCGCGAACGGACCCGCCGACTCCGGAAAGTGGCCAGTCGCCGGAATTCGTCCCGGCGTCGGCTTCAGCCCGCAGATGCCACTGAAGTGTGCAGGCACGCGGATCGATCCCCCGCCATCGCTACCCACGCCGCCCGCCGAACACCCAGAAGCGATCGCCGCCGCCTCGCCGCCGCTCGACCCGCCCGGCGTGCGCGATAGATCCCATGGGTTGTTGGTGCGTCCATAAAGAAGATTGTCGGTCTCCCAAGCCATCAGCAATTCAGGAGTGTTCGTGACCCCGAGCACGATCGCCCCGGCCGCTCGCAGGCGCGAGACCAGAACGGCATCGTGCGCGGCAACATGACCGGCTCGCAGCCGCGTACCTGATTCGCAGAGTATCCCCTCGGTGGCGATGGAGCTTTTAATGCTGACAGGAACACCGTGCAGAGGTCCGCGAATCTTGCCGGCAACTGCCTCCGCCTCAAGCGTGCGCGCATCGCGGCGGGCGCGATCTTCATCGAGGACCACGAATGCATTCAGTCGGGGATTCTCAGCAGCAATGCGAGCGAAATGGGCATCGACTAACTCAACTGGGGAGACTCTCTTCTGGCGGACTTGCTCCGCCATGGCTACTGCGGAAAGGAAATTCAGCTCGCTCATGGAAGATCGGGGTGAAGGGCGAGTTTAGCAGGAGGCAGGTGACAGGTGACGGGGCACAGGTGACAGGTCTTAGGTCTTAGGTGTTAGGTCTCAGGTCTCAGGTCTCAGGTCTTCAGGTCTTAGGTCTTAGGTCTTAGGTCTTAGGTGTCAGGTGTCAGGTGTCAGGTGTCAGGTGTCAGGTGTCAGGTGTCAGGTGTCGGATCTTAGGGCTTAGCTGACGGATCATCGTTGCTGGGTCTTGGGGTTTCATGCTGCGGGTGAGACATCCGGAAGCTGAGATGACGTTGCCTACTTCTCGCCACTTGTCAGTTGATGCAAGTTGATTCGTATCAGGGCACGCCTTCAGGCGTGCCGAAACATCTCACCACTAATTCGGCTTTAGCCGCGGTCTTCGAATTGCAAAGTCCATGAAGAATTCACACCGTCCTCAATTCGCTGCCGCCGTCGCCGCTCTCGTTTTCCCCGCGCGTGCGGCCGCCCGCACCCGTGCCGGCTTCTTCTTGTCCCGCTTGGCCAGCCACGCTTTCAATTGTCGGCGCGCTGCAGGACTCATCTTCGAAAAGAAAATTCCACCACGCCCCGTATCGTCGGCCCACGTCACTTCCCCGCTGCCTTCGAGCATGTAAGTCGTACCGGGAAGAATGAATCGCAGCGGCAGTTCCGCCGCGGGCAATGGCTCCGACGCTTGCACCGACAGCCCGTCTTCGCTGATCTCCAGCACCAGTGCCGGCACCGGGCACACGTTGCCGAAGCGCAAATACACCAGGGCCTCAGTTTTTTGCCGGCGTGATTTTCTGCGATCCGGCCGCATGAACGCCTGTCCGGCACGCAGTGACCTCTCCATCTGTTCGCGGACCAGCGGCTTGTACAAGACGAAGTTCGCGCCCGCCTGGAATGTGCTGGCGATATCGGTCTGGGTGCCAATCAGAGCAAACACCACCGGCCGCCGCTGGGTAGGAGCCAAGTGCGCCATGCGCACCACCAGCGCCGCGCCTGGCAAATCGAAATCCACCACCAGCGCCGAGTAGTAGCCCAAAGCCAGCAGTTGCATGGCTTCCGGTTCAGACGTACAGACTTCCTCGTCGATGCCGAATTCGTCGAGCGCGGCCACCAGCATGCTCAACGACTCATGCTCGCGGCACATCAGAAGTGCATTCAGTTCCATGGCCCGCAGCTTATGCCTGAGCCAAGTACGGGTAAAGTAACGCCAGTAATCCGGGAATTCTTACTAACGGCGTAGAAATCGCCAAGATGGGAAACACGGCAGACTAAGTATCGATCATCCGTTCCAAAGCGGGCTTATCCAGGATCACTAATGTCGAGCCGCGCAACTGTGCCAGCTTTTTCTGGCGAAATTCGCCGAGTACCCGCGTAACCGTTTCGCGTGATGTCCCGATCAGCTGTGCGATTTCCTCGTGCGTCAACGATACCTTGATCCGGATGCCTTCCTTGCTCACGTCTCCGTCACTCGACCACTCGAGCAGCAGCCGAGCCAGTTTCTCAGCAACGGAGTGGGAAAGCCCCAACGAGCGGATCATCTCATACGCGCTCTGGCAATTTTTACTGAGATGTTGCGCCGCGTTCAGACACGCGTCGGCATGGTTCTGCAGAAAGCGCAGAAAATCTTCGCGCCGAATGAAATCCAGTTGGCAGGGCTGCAGGGCTTCCGCCGTCAACTCATAAGGCTTGCCCGAGACCGTGGCATGCAGCCCCAGCACTTCTCCGGCCTGCGCAATGCGCAGAATCAAGGTTTTTCCATCACGCGACGTCGTCGACAATTTCACGCGCCCGCCGCAAATCATGTACACGCCGCGCGGGGCTTGGCCTTCCACAAACAAAACAGCGCCCTGCGGATAGGCGCTGGCGTATTTCACTTTGTCGAGTTCTTGCAGTGAAGCGGGCGGCAGATTGCAAAAATAGCCGCTCTGGCGCAATTTACAAAGCAGGCAATCTTCCGTGATCTGAATGCCATAAGGCGTGCTCATAAGCCCCTCATGGCACGGACTCTATCACCGGCAATCACCCTCGAATGTGACCTGGATCACAACAGCAGGGCCCACGCGTCACCCGAAAGTGAGTGACCCTAGCTCGCAAGTTGTGGCATTTTGTGACGATCCACCGAGGAGGATCGGTTCGCTCGTGGCTTGCAGCGCAAAGCCCTCGCCTCACGACACTGCCTTCGCCTCTTCCTCAGCGTAGAACTCGTCCATCGGATACCCCTCGTCCTCCCAAGCCTTCAATCCTCCCGCGAGGGGACGCACGCGTGTGATTCCGATCTTCTTGAGTTCCATGGCGACCTTGGCGCTCGTGGCTTCACTGGGACACGTGCAGTACAAGACGACCTCGCGGTCGAGGGGGACTTCTGCGCGTCGCAGGGGCAATTCGTCGGGCGCGATGCGCACGGCCGTCGAAACCGTGCGCGGATTTACCAGAAATTCCAGCTTGTGCCGCAAGTCCACCACAAATGGCCGATCACCCCGATCGATCGCAGCCTTGAGCTCGTGCACGGTCATGCGCGACACGCGTAGCGACTTGATAAATTTCTGCCGCTGCACATACTTCCAAACGATGTTCGCAATCAGCACGGCGACCAGCAGGGCCAGCAGCCAGCCCGCGGTTTCTTCGATCAAGACATCGATGGGAAGCTTGCGCGCCGGGATGTATCCGGCCAGCGCGAACACCACCGCCCATAGCAATGATCCGAGCCCGTTGAACAACAGGAACCGGCCGCGCTCCATGCCTGACAAGCCCGCCACCGGCCCGGCCAGACGTCCGACTCCCGGCACAAACTTTGAGTAGATCAGCGAACTGGTGGTGTGGCGCGCAAACGCGTCTTCGGAACGGCGCACGCAGGAATCGGGTTCGAGCGAAATCTTGCAGAGCAGGCGCAGTACCGAAGAACCCTGCCGGCGGCCCAATTCGTACCAGACCAGATCGCCAATCTCCGAAGCGATGACCGTTACCAGCACAATTGTGAGCAGGCTCAACTGGCCCAGCCCAGCAATCGCGCCCGCCGCCACCATCACCGGCGTGACGAGCAGGGGCAGTCCCAGGCGCTCAAACAGCGCGGCGAGGAACAGCCACAAATACCCGTGGCGGATGATGTCTTGTACTTGCGGATTCACGAGTGCCCCAAAAGCAGCTACTGGCTGCTAGCTACTAGCTTCTAGCTTTGACCGACCCGCCGAATGTTGGAGTGCCAGCCAGAAGCCGAAAGCTAGTAGCCCTGCCTGCCATCAGCTATCAGCCATCAGCTACCAGCCCTACCTCACCTTACTTAAATACTGATGCACCATCTGCACGGTGATCGAGCCTTCGCCGACCGCCGAAGCGACGCGCTTGATCGACGAATGCCGCGTGTCGCCGGCCGCGAACACTCCCGGAATGACGCTCTCGAAGATGAATGGATCCCGTTCCTCCGTCCATCCCTTCGGACGGTCTCCCTCTTTCGGCAGCATGGCGCCTGTCAATAAATACCCGCGTTCATCCATGGGAAGCTGTCCGCGCAGCCAGGCCGTACACGGCATCGCACCAATAAAAATAAACAGAGCGCTGGTCGATTCGGTCCGGATACTCTCGCTCGAATGATTGGCGATGGTAATCGACTCGAGGTGATCGTCGCCATGGACCTCGACCACTTCCGCCTGCGTCTCCACGCGAATGTTCGGAACTTCCCGAATCTGATCGATCAGATACTGCGACATGCCCTTCTCGAGCGAATCGCCGCGCACAAGCATGGTCACCGACTTCGCGAAGCGGGCAAAATAAACTGCAGCCTGCCCCGCCGAGTTCGCACCCCCGACCACGAACACGTCTTCGCCGCTGCATAGAGCAGCCTCGGTCATCGAAGCACCGTAGTAAACGCCGGCCTCCTGGAGTTTCTCAACGCCCGGGATGTCCAGCTTCTTCCACGAAAGTCCGCTGGCAATCAACAAAGCATGGCAGCTGATTTCGTTCCCATCACGCAGCTTGACGAAGCGATAAGGTCCATCCACACGCAGCCCGATGGCTTCCTGCGGCGACAGAATCTCGGCGCCGAAACGCTTCGCCTGCGTGAACGCTCTTCGCGCCAGGTCGGCTCCCGTCAGGCCCGAAGGAAATCCGAGATAGTTCTCGATGCGCGAACTCATGCCGGCCTGCCCGCCCGGAGCCGAGCGCTCCAGCAGCAGAGTTTTCAGGCCTTCGGAGGCGCCATACACGGCCGCCGCCAAGCCTGCCGGACCGCCGCCCACAATCACGAAATCATAAAAAGTGGTTTCCGCACGTGTGCGCAAACCGATGCGCGCCGCCAGTTCATCCACCGGAGGATTCGCCAGCACTTCTCCGCCCTGCAAAACTACGATCGGCAGCGACGCCGTTTTGAGATCGACATTGGGGATCAGTTGCTGCACTTCCTGATCGGGTGCGGCGGTCTCGATGTCGGTCCACTGGTACGGAACCTGGTTGCGTCCCAAAAAATCTTTCAGCTGGTGGCTGGCGGGCGACCAGCGCGTTCCCAACACCCGCAGTCCGTTGTACGCAGGCTTGTACTCGGCCTGCCAGTCTTCGAGCAGGTCGTCGAGCACCGGATACAGCTTCTCCTCCGGCGGATCCCAGGGCTTCAGCAGGTAGTAATGAACCTTGGCTGTGTTGATGGCCGCAATTGCCGCATTCGTGTCGGCATAGGCGGTCAGCAGCGCGCGCTTGGCCTGCGGAAAAATCTCCATCGACTGACCCAGCACTTCGAGGCCCGACATCTGCGGCATGCGTTGATCGCACAACATCAGCGCCACGCTGTCGCCCCGCGTCTTCAGTTGCTTCAACAAGTCCACCGCGCCGGAGCCGGTATCGGTGCCGAGCACGCGGTATTCCTTGCCATATTTGCGGCGCAAGTCGCGTTCCACGGCCCGCAAGACCTCAGGTTCATCATCCACTGTGATAATTGCAGGGGGTGCCATTTCAAATAATCCTTGGGGTTCTATGGGGTCAGACGTCGCGGCGACAACACTGCAACCAGACTTAAAAGGCTTAGACGACCCGAACCTGACTTTGGATTCGGATATCCGATTCCTTCCCGGGACGGCCCGGCATCCCTGCAAAAGAATATCGACTGATTCCGATCAGACCGTCCGGGCTTGGGTTTCGATAGAATACTCTCGTTTATTCCTGATTGCCTCGAGGAGATTCCATGGCTCCGCAACATCCTCCGCGATTTCTCAAAATCGTCGATGACTCAAAAAAGCGTGTGCGGGAAACCACGGTCGACGAAATCAAGTCCCGCCTCGATCGCGGCGACAAGTTCGTACTCGTCGACGTTCGCGAAGAAAGCGAGTGGCAGAAAGATCACCTTCCGGGCGCCATCCACTTGAGCAAGGGCGTTATCGAACGCGACGTGGAACAGAAAGTTCCCGACCTCAACGCTGAGATGGTCCTTTATTGTGGGGGTGGCTTCCGCTCCGCCCTCGCCGCTGACAACCTCCAAAAGATGGGTTACACGAACGTCATCTCGATGGACGGCGGCGTACGCGGCTGGCGGGAGAAGAATTACCCGATGACAAAGGAATAGTCGTCAGTCTCCAGTCGTCAGTCAACCTCACGTAGCGATTGAGCGACGGGCAGCCTGCCCTGAGTTTATCGAAGGGTCCCCGCCCGTCGGGCACGATCCCATGGTTCGCGTTCCAGTCGCCCTCGACCCCGCGCCTGAAGGCTTACAGCTTCCATGGATGAAATAACGCTCATGTGGCTTTCACCCCGGTCCGCAGTTGCCAGGATGCGGCCCGGCGCCGTAACTCAACGAGCCGGCGCGAAATTCTCCTTGTGCCGGCTCATTTCTTTATCCAGGGCCATCTTCTCGTCCCGGCTCAGTTTTCGAACATCGCCCTTCTTGAGCGCGCCCAGTTCCAGCGGGCCGATCTTGACGCGCACCAGCCGTAGTACTCCCACGCCCAGTCCTGAAAGCAATCGCCGGATCTGCCGATTCTTGCCTTCGTCGAGAACAATTTCGATCCAGCTGTTCTTCGCGCCGTGACGAATCAGCCGGGCGCGTTGCGCGCGCAAGCAATCGCCATCCACGCTCACGCCCTGCACGATCGCTGCCAGCAGATCATCACCGGCGACACGGTCCACCTGCACGTGGTAGGACTTGGCAAGATGCGTCTCCGGCGCAAGAATCTTCGCTCCCCACTCGGAATCGTTGGTCAACAGCAACAACCCTTCGCTGGCTTTGTCCAGACGTCCAACTGGCCCGACCCACGGCAGACCTTCCGGAAGACAGTCGTACACGGTGTCTCGGCCCTTTTCGTCGGAAGCTGTCGTCACGATGCCCCGTGGCTTATTCATAGCGATATAGACAAACTCGGCCGAGGCAACGCGTTTCCCATCCACTTCAAGCCGATCCACCCCAAGCCGGACCGGCGACTCCGGATTTCTTGTGATTGATCCATCAACGCGCACGCGTCCGGCACGAATGATTTCAAACGCCTGCGACCGCGAACAAAACCCTAGCTTTGAAAGCGCACGCGCCAACCCGACATGCCCGCTTTTTTCCGTTACCGTCACCGCATCATCCTAATTGACTGAAAATGCACGTGCTCAGGCTATGTCCAATTGTCACAAAGCATCCTCAGCCACGTCGTCTATAATGTCGAATTCAACGTGCTGTCAGCCGCCAGAGTCGCTGGACCCAGACCATCCCTGTCCACCCACCGGCATTTTTCGGGCTGCGCCCGTCTAGAGAAACGATTTTGGGAGATCGCGGCACGGCGCCGCAGCATACTTTCTGAAGCGGTGCTTTCCTATATATGAAGACGCGAACCAAGGCCCCGACGATCGCCTACTTCTCGATGGAGATCGCGCTCGATCCCAACATGCCGACTTACAGCGGCGGTCTCGGCATGCTGGCTGGCGACACGCTGCGCTCCGCCGCCGATCTGGGCGCACCTCTGGTCGCCGTCACGCTGGTCTACCGTAAAGGATATTTTCGCCAATACCTCGACCCTTCGGGCCAGCAGACCGAGCAGCCGCAGCAATGGGAACCCGAACGCACCCTCAAAGCCGTCGAGGGACGCGTCGCGATCGAGATCGATAGTCGACAAGTTTGGATTCGCGCCTGGGAATATGACGTCCAAGGTATCGACGGCGACATCGTTCCCGTCTACCTGCTCGACACCAACGTACCCGAAAACGCCGAATGGGACCGCCATCTCACCGATTCGTTGTACGGCGGCGACGAATCGTATCGCCTGGCCCAGGAAATTGTTCTCGGCCTCGGCGGCCTGAAGCTGCTGCAGAAAGTCGGGCACAGCGGCATCCAGGCCTATCACATGAACGAAGGCCACTCGGCGCTGCTGGCGATGGGACTGCTCGAACGCCGCCTTGACCAGAGCTTTGCCGGGCGCGTGAAGCAACTCGACATCGACGGCATTCGCCGCATGTGCATCTTCACCACCCACACCCCGGTCCCCGCCGGTCACGATCAATTCCCCAAGCCGTTGGTGAAGCAGTTGCTCGGCGAAGAGTGGGTTTCACTGCTCGAACAGACCCAGGCGCTGCATGACGACGCGCTGAACATGACTTACCTCGCACTCCGCTTCTCTGGATACGTGAACGGAGTCGCGATGCGCCACGGCGAAGTCTCGCGCGGCATGTTCCCGAACTACGCCATCAGCGCGATCACCAACGGCGTGCACGCCATCACCTGGACGTCGCCCGCCTTCCGCGAACTCTTCGATCACTACATTCCCGGCTGGCGTACCGACAACAACTATCTGCGCTACGCCATCAGTATTCCGCTCGAAGACATTCGCGTCGCACACGCCACCACGAAAGAAGCGCTGTTCGCCGAGATCCGGCACCGCACGTCTGTTTCCCTCGACCCCAAAGTTTTCACAATCGGCTTCGCCCGCCGCGCCAGCACTTACAAGCGCGCGGACCTGCTCTTTCAGGATCGCGAACGCCTGAAGCGCATCGCCCGCGATGTCGGCCCCATCCAGTTGGTCTATGCCGGCAAGGCGCACCCGCGCGACGATGGCGGCAAGAAAATCATCCGCCAGGTGTTTGAAGGCGCGTCCTCGCTCTCCGACGTCATTCGCACGGTCTACGTCGAGAACTACGACATGAGTTGGGGCCGGCTGATCACCAGCGGTGTCGACGTCTGGCTGAACACGCCGATGCGGCCGCAGGAAGCCTCCGGCACCAGCGGCATGAAGGCCGCGCTGAACGGCGTGCCGAGCTTCAGCGTGATCGACGGATGGTGGGCCGAAGGCTGGATCGAAGGCATCACCGGATGGGCGATCGGCAACACCGACATCATCGAAGACCCGGCGCTCTGAAGTCGCCACCCTCTACGACAAGCTCGAACGCCAGATCCTGCCGATGTTCTACGGTACACCGCAACCGCTACACCGAAGTGATGCGCAGCGCGATCGCCCTGAACGGATCGTTTTTCAATACCCAGCGCATGGTGCAGCAATATTTGGCAAACGCCTATATGCTCCGCGAGGTCGCTCCCCAAGCCCCGAAAGCCAAGCAGGCGGTTCCGGTCATGGCCCACGAGTAAGCCGCGATACGATTGCGACACCTAAAAAGCCAACCGCAAAGGGCGCAAAGAAAATCCGCCAAGCACGCAAAGAATTTCTTTGCGTCCTTCGCGTCTCCTTAGCGATCTTTGCGGTTAGAGGCTTTTCCTTAACGAACAAGTGCAGCGCTTCGCAGCTTGCTCACCAACTCTGAACGCGCAGCCGAAACCTGTTCGCCGGTTTCCTGATTCTTCAAAGCAAACGCGCCAGCCTTTACCTCGTTCTCTCCAAGGATCAGCACGAAGCGCGCCCCAAGCTTCGTCGCCGCCTCGAACGACTTCTTCAACCGAAAAGTTTCATCGCCCAGTTCGACCACCACGTCCTCACGCCGCAGTTCCCGCGCCAGCCGCGCAGCCTCGCGATTCATTCCTGCACCGAGGGGCGCAATGTAGACATCTGGCTTCAGCGCCGCCGACGGTGCCGACTGCGGCAGCGACATCACCAACCGATCTTCGCCAATCGCAAACCCGATCCCGGGCGCCGCCGGACCACCCAGCGCTTCCGACAATCCGTCATACCGCCCGCCGCCCAGAATTGCGTTCTGCGCGCCCAGTTCACCATGGGTGAACTCGAACGCCGTGCGCGTGTAGTAGTCGAGCCCGCGCACCAGACGGTCGTTCAACGTGAACGGCACGCCCGCGGCTTTCAGAATCTTCTGCACTTCTTCAAAATGCTTGCGGCACCCTTCATCCAGAAACTGGCTGATGCGAGGCAGCTTCTCAATGATGGGCTGATCCTCAGGCACCTTGCAGTCAAACACGCGTAGCGGATTCGTCACCGCCCGCCGCTGGCAATCCGCACACATTTGCGCCGCGACCGGAGCAAGCGCCTCCTCAACGCAGCATTGAAGCGAGCCCGATCCGCCGGACATCCCACGGAATTCAATTCCAGAGTCCAACCCTGGATTCCAAGCCGGTCAAGCAGCGTCGCCAGCATCTCCAGGATTTCAGCGTCCCGCGCCGGAGACTCGCTCCCGGCCGTCGACGGCCCGATCACCTCCGCGCCGATCTGGTAGAACTGCCGGTACCGCCCCTTCTGCGGACGCTCCCGCCGAAATTGCGGGCCGATGTAGTAGAGCTTATTCAGCCCGCGATCCCACAACTTGTGCTCGATGTACGCCCGCACAACACCGGCAGTGTTCTCTGGACGCAAGCGTGAAAGACTGTCCCGGATCTCGACTGTGCGCCGTCCGCCGTCGTCCCACGTGTACATTTCTTTGGAGACGATGTCGGTATCTTCGCCGACGCCGCGGGCAAACAACTCGGTCGATTCGAAAATCGGCGTGCGAATTTCCTGGAAGTTGTAAGCGCGAAACACCTCGCGCACCTTCGCCTCGACGAGGTTCCACAGCGACGTCTCCGGCGGAAGTAAATCTCGAGTTCCCCGTACAGCTTTGATCATAGACACTAGCTCGTAGCTTTTGGCTCTTAGCTGTTAGCCGACACCACACATCGTTGAGTTCCAACTCCTAACCAACTTCTGTCATCCTGAGCGTAGCGAAGGACCTCTGCACTTCGCCCGCAGCACCACGAAACGAGGCTAGCTGAATGCTAAATGCCAAGTGCCAACTAAATCCCTTCCTTCAAATACTCTTCCCGATACCCCAAATAATTCCGCGCATAGCGCAGGATCGTCTCCTGATCCTCGGGTCCAAGCTTGCGCCGGAACTTTCCTGGCGAGCCCATCCACAGCGACTCCGGCTCAACGACAGTCTTCTCAGGAATCAAAGTGCCTGCCGCAATGATCGACCCCGCGCCGATGCGCGCGCCATTCAAGATGATCGATCCCATCCCGATCAGGCAGCGGTCTTCAATTACGCAGCCGTGCAAAGTCACCGAGTGTCCGACGGTAACGTACTCGCCAAGATAAACTCCATACTGCTTCTTCATCCCGTGCAGCACGGAGCAATCCTGCACGTTGGAATTCGCCCCAATGCGAATTTCATGCACGTCGCCGCGCAGCACGGCATTCATCCAGACGCTGGCGTTGTCACCCAGCACAACATCGCCGATAAGCTGCGCCGAAGCGTCCACGAAACACGAAGCCGGGATGGTTGGATGCTTTCCCTGAAACGATCGAATCATGATGGCACGGCGTGAAGCGACTTGCCTTCACGCCGAAGTTAATGAACATACCATGCGCGATGTCGCGCGTGCGACCCACACCCCACGCCGTGTAGCGCCGGCATCTTGCCGGCAGTCGCGAGGGCATCTTGCCCTCGCCCAGACGGGGAGCACTACATTCGTTCTTATACAGCGTTCAAATCATTCTGATCTTGGATCGCATCCAGCCCGCCTATCGGCGTATATTTTCATTCTCCCGACCGGCTCCTCTACGCGAACGAGTTCCGGCTGGGCAATGCACGATGAACTCCTCCCTCCGCAACACGCTGCTCCTTGGCGTCGCGCTCGGCCTCTTGCTTGGCCTCGGGTTCTTCACGTTCATCTACTCCAAGGGATACTCCTACCTCACCAACAATCCGGTCGCCTGCGCCAACTGCCATGTGATGCGCGCCCAATACGATGCCTGGCTGAAGTCGAGCCATCATTCGGCCGCCACCTGCAACGACTGCCACACCCCGCACAATATTTTTGGAAAGTATGCGGTCAAGGCAAACAACGGATTCTGGCATTCCTTTTACTTCACCACCGGCTGGTATCCCGACACCATCGAGATCACAAAGTTCGATCACAAAATCACCGAGAACGCCTGCCGCCATTGCCACGAGAGCATCACCGCCGCCATCGACGGCAACGTGGTTCATGGCAAGGCCGCTGGACTGCAGTGCACGCGCTGCCACTTCTCCGTCGGACACTCCGAGGCCGCCGCCTCCATTCCTCATCCCGTTATCGTAGGAAGCAATCATGACTGAGACGCCCGTGAATCAACCACCCGCATCGCGCCGCATGCTAGCCCTGGTCGTCGCTCTGGCCGCGCTGTCCACGGTCGCCATTGCTGCCCTGCTCGTCAACATCTTCGAGCGTAAGCAGGAGGCTAAGAATCCTTTCTACCGGGTGGTCGAGTTGAATGACACCATCGACGACCCGGCCATCTGGGGCAAGAACTTCCCGATGCAATACGACCTCTACCTGCGCACCGTCGACATGCAACGCACCAAGTACGGCGGCAGCGAAGCCATGCCGCACTCGCCGACGCAAGGCGATCCGCGCTCGGTCGTTGCGCGCTCAAAGCTTGAAGAAGATCCGCGCCTGAAAACCATCTGGGCGGGATATTCCTTTTCCGCCGACTACCGCGAGCGCCGCGGCCACGCTTACATGCTCGACGACCAGACCTTCACCGAGCGCCAGAAGTTCGCACCGCCGGCGATGTGCATCAACTGCCACGCCTCGGTCGTCACCACCTACCTCAAGCTCGGCAACGGCGACCTGATGAAAGGCTTCAACGTCATCAGCGACACCCACATGACGTATCCCGAGATTCGCCAGACCATGAAGCACGCGGTGGCCTGCATCGATTGCCATGACCCTGCGACGATGCAGTTGCGCATCACGCGGCCGGCATTCATCGAAGGCATTCGCGCTCTGAAAGCATCACAAGGCGTCGCGAACTACGACGTCAACACCATGGCCACCCGCCAGGAGATGCGCTCTTACGTCTGCGGCCAGTGCCACGTCACCTACTATTTCCAGCCGCCGAACAAGCGTCTCACTTTCCCCTGGGCCAAAGGCATCAAGGTCGAAGACATCATCGCCGTCGAAGGCGAGCAGAAGATCAACGAGTGGACGCATCCCGACTCAGGCACGCAACTGATCAAGGCGCGCCACCCGGAATTTGAAATGTGGAACCAGGGCGTGCACTCGCGCTCGGGCGTAGCCTGCGCCGATTGCCACATGCCCTACATGCGGCAAGGTGGACTGAAGATCAGTGACCACCAGGTCAATAGCCCGCTGCTGAAAATCAACCGATCCTGCCAGACCTGCCATCATTTCTCTGAGGAGGAACTGAAGGCGCGCGTCGAAGACATCCAGGACCGCTTCTTCAGTCTGCGAAACACGGCGCTCGACGCATTAGTTGACCTCATCAACGACCTTAAGACCGCGAAGCAGAATGGCGCCACCGACGCACAGTTCGCCGCCGCCCGCGACTACCATCGCCGTGGACAGTTCATGATCGACTTCGTGATGTCGGAGAACTCGATGGGCTTCCACGCGCCCCAGGAGGCGATGCGCATCCTGGGCGACGCGATCAACCTCTGCCGCCTCGGCCAGCTAAGCCTGCACGGCGGACCACCGCCCAGCCACAACCCGCCGAACATCGCGAACGCACGCCCAGCGGAGCAAACTGCACGACGCGATTCAGGGATGGAGTGAACAGGACAACGCAAGCATAGAATTTGGTCTCTCCGCACAATCGGGCAATCTTCGAGTTGATACAAAGAGCTTTCCAATTACTCGTAAACCTGAATTAGAAGGCCTGATAGCGTCAGTTGTTGCTTTTTTGCTGCCTGAGTGTACTGCTCACGCAAGTGTATGAACTTATGCCCTTCGGGGCTTGGGGCCCTATTCACTAAAGTTGCGACACCCGGGGAGAACGTTGGCCCCGCGCGGCCTGAATCGAATGTTTGGTTTATCGAAGCGCTAGAAGCGCCACGCCACCCAAAATCTGAACGCTGGGCTAAAGAGAGCTCAGCGTAAAACTTACGAGGACCTGAGTTTGCACCCTGACGGGTTCGCCCTTCAGAGTATATGGACGGTAAACCCATTGCTTGACGGCATCGACTCCGGCGCTGACCAGTGCGGGTGGACCCGTGACAGGCGTGACCTGTGAAACGTGCCCGTCCGCTTCGATGATCACTTTCAGTACCACGGTGCCCTGGATATGCGCGTGCATCGCCATCGCCGGATAGGCTGGCTGCACCCTTCGCAAGAGCATCCCTTGAGAAACTTTCTCCGGCACATGGAGTAGCTTCGGGCCGCCGACGGCGCTCTCCAATCCGCTTTCATCCTCGCCATCGCTCCCGAAGTCGAACGGAATCTTAGTGGACGCCTTCACTGGCTTGCCATCGTGTATGAATGGCTTGAACTTCCATCGGGTTACGGCATCGACGGCCGCTTTGGCCAAAATCGGATCGCCGCTGATGACCTCGGTTCCCTTGACATCTCCAGTTTCAGAGACCGACACTTTCACAACAACCTGCCCGGTTATTTTTTTCTTTGCGGCTTCCCGTGGATAGACCGGCTGCATAACCTTGACTGGTTCGAGTTCAGTCGAATCGGTGATGCCTGGGGCGGTATTACTTGCGGGCGGAGACGACGGGCTTGCGGATTGTAGGCTCAGAGTCCGCGCGGAGATGATCAGCAAGAATAAGAAGGCCTGGATGACACGCATTTGCGGCGGAAGTGTAGCACCCAGAATATGTTCCGGGCAATTCAAACCGACAACGCGGGCTGGCGTGATCAGGAGGCGTCTGAAGATCGTTGACGTAATATCCCATTTCACTCAAAACCCTCCCCTCCTGATTGCAACAGTGATTGATTCCGTTAAAGCCCTCACTTCGGGGTACTAGATCCCAATGCATTCATGGATAGACGCTTTCACGGAAAATCCGCTGGGGACACTCATTGGACCACTGACGGTTCTAGTGGGCTTCGGTGCGCTCTGGTTTGGATTACGACGGAAAGGACGTTCATTCTTCGACACAGCAGCGCTCTTGACGGCAGCCTTGTGTTGGGTAGTCCTCACATTGGTTCTCCAAGGGCGGTACTCGCAGCGGGTCGTTTTCCCGCTTTCGTTCGCGGCAGCAGTTCTTTGCTGGATTCTGTTCAATGCGCTCGGCCTGGTCATTAAAAGATTCAGGCGACCCACTCTAGAACGCAGATGAGAAGCCTCGGACTAAGCGCCCTTCTTGAGTTCCTGGGGCACCGGGACCTTGTAGGTTCCAGGCGTCACGCGCCCGGCGATCACCAATCGATTCCAGGAATTGATCGAAGCAATCGCCAGCGTCAGATCGCAAAGTTCTTTGTCGTTGAAATGCGGGCGCACTTCCGCGAACACTTCATCGGGCACATGCTCGTGGCTCACCAGCGTCACCGCATCGGTCCACGCCAGCGCCGCCCGCTCGCGATCGCTGTAATACGGACACTCGTGCCACGCATCCAGCGAATACAGCCGCTGCGCCGTCTCTCCCGCGGCGATCGCATCTTTCCAATGCATGTCGAGGCAATACCCGCATCCGTTAATCTGCGACGCGCGCATCCTGATCAAGTGCAGCAACGACAACTCCAGCCCGCTCTTCTGCACATAGTCTTCCAGTTGCAGCATGGCGCGATACACACCCTGTCCAGCCTCCATGAAGTTAAAACGCGGTTGCATGACGGTCTCCTCTCGTATGGATTTGTACTTGTTTGGATGAACCCAGAATAGATTCGACCCTGAGGAAAACCACCCGAAGGCTCTACCCGATTCGCCTTAATTTTATTCGCGGGAAAGCTAAGGAACCACTAAGGGCGACGAGGCTTCTCTGCTTGTGCGGTGAGTAGCACGACCTTGCACCCCAGCCCGCGTGCCGCGTCCATCGCCTCCGCAGCGTAATACCACGCAGTATCGTCGTTGGCACCGACGAACGCCGTGCAATCAGAACGACGACCAATCCGCTGCTGCATCGCCCGCTGCACATCCGCCCACGTCACCAAAACGTCGTTGAGGTAGAGTTTCGGCGCGGATCCAAGAGCGCTCGCCTCGATGCGCACAACGAGCGGGTCGGGCTGAACCACCGGCTTGTTTTCGATCGACAGACTGGGAGCAGACCGCACATAGATGCCGCGAGAAGCCCGAATCTGGAAGAACATCGCGTCAATCAGCCGCATCGGCAGCCAGAACACGATGTATACCAACGCGGCCACTAGACCAAACGACGGCAGTCCCGCAAACGGCTTCCGAAGGGGTAATCGCTGTGCCCACAGGAAATTTTGTCCGACAGTCCGCTCTCCTGTGAACTCGGAACCTACCTCTCTCTCTCTTCTGAATCGCACGATGCAACCCAGGACTACAACGCTCAATCCGCAAGGCACACAAAACGCACTCAGCCACATCCACGGATTCAACTTGTCTGCGAAAGCGCAACGTTCGGTGGAAATTCGCAGCCGCGGATGACCTACATCCAGGCACCCAGTATCCGAATCGATCTGGAGGTCAAGCTCGTAGGTACCAGGTTCGCCGTCGAACCATCCCAGGTTCGCGTAAGACGATGGATCAGAAAAATCCTTAACGTGAACACCATTTCGATACAGCGACCAACTCGCCCTGCCCCGGCTATACCAGAAGCAATCGGCACGTTCGGCCAAAGCGCTGTAATCCATCCTCACGTCGTAGCCAGCTCTCACATTGACCTTGAACGGTCCAGTGCGTACGTGGCCGCGTGCCATCGAGATTGGCATGTCCACCGGCACCCAGTTCCGTGTGTTGAGCCAGATTGCGATCGAGGAGAATGTCGCGAGGCCGGCGCAGAGAAGGAGGCCGCCGTACCAGAAGGAGGCTGGCAGTTTCTTCTTCTCCGATCCCGGCGAGTTCCCAGCGGGCCTCGCATCCTTTAGATCAAAGAACAATTCTCGGGGCTGCGGACCAACGGTCGTTAACTGCAACCGCCAGCGATCTCTCTCCCGGGCCCATCCCACCAACGCCACAATCAGAAGTACGATTCCGGCGACAACCAACAGAAATGCAGCCTCAGACCAATCAACTGCCAGCACGTTGTAACGCAGATACGCGCCGCCCAGCTCTTCGACCTTCAGCCGTGGATGTCCTCCATCCAGTTCGCTGGCATTCGCAAGTATGTCGAGATCGAGAACATAGTGTTTCGACGGATCGGCCGCGAACGATCCGATCGTTCGCCCCACCCGATCATAGGGACCGGCCCGAGCAATGATCGGGTTATGATCGCGCGCAACCTCTCTGCCAGCGTTCGTGACCCGCCACGAAGTCCGCACGATCGAGGGATGATCTTCGCAACCTCCGTAGCCGACACCGAGCAGGCAGTCAATGACATCCGGCTTGAACTGCCGCTCGATGTCGATGTAGATCCAGTACTCGCCCTGCAGGTTGATTTCGAATTCGGGAGTCCGGATGTGTCCCGGCGCCAGCGAGATGGGAATATCCAGCGGCACCCAGCTCCGGCTCTGCATCCACCGGTCAAAGCCAACCGGCACCGCAATCCCGATCAGGATTAACGCAACCCCAACCCCGCCCAACCGCAGCAGCCGCCGACTCATCCCTCACTTAGACACCAGCAACACCCCGTGTTACCAGATACCCAAAGTTACCCTGCAGATTGGGAAGGATTCGCTGACAGGTCTTGAAATTTCGACCGCACTTTCCGTGTTCTCACCGCACAAGCCCATGTGCTCTCGGACACATCCTCCCGGCGGTCCCGAATGCTACAACTCTCCTGTTTCCCCCTTCCTTCCGGGCCCACTCCACTCCAGGTGGGACCCATGCCCTCAGCTCTGTCGCGCTTCGCCCGGATTGCCGTCGCCATCGCCGCCCTGATCTTTGCCGTCCCGCTGCGCTCGCAGGATGCTTCCACCGGAGCCATCCGCGGCGCCGTGGTCGATGCCGACAGCCACCCCCTCGCATACGCCACCGTCGCGATCGTGAACGCCGCCACCGGCGCGCCCCGATCCGCAATTACGGATGCGAGCGGCCACTTCGCCGTCGAACTCCTTCCGCCCGGTGACTACTCAGCGCGCGCCGAGATCCAAGGCATGTCGCCGCAAGTCACACCGCAAATTCACGTGGACGTGGGCGGGTCCGTCGAACTTCAGTTTCGCCTCAGCCTGGCGGGAGCCAGCGAGACCGTCACAGTTTCCGGCGCCCCGCCGCTGGTCGAAACCGTCCCCAGTTCCGTCTCGACCGTGATCGACGAGCGCGCCATCAACGATCTGCCCATCAATGGCCGCCGCTTCACCGATCTCGCGCTGCTTGCTCCGGGCGTGACGCAGGATCCCCGCGGGCTCACCTCCACCTCCAACGGCGATCTCGCCTTCGGCGGCATTCGCGGATACCAGTCGAGCTACCTGGTCGACGGCGCCGACAATAACAACGCCTTCTTTTCGCAGGCTCGCGGACGCTACCGCGCTCCTTACCAGTTTTCCAATGAAGTCGTGCAGGAGTTCCGCGTCTCGTCAAACACTTACGGCGCGGAGCTGGGACGAGCCGGTGGCGCCGTCGTCAACGTCGTCACTAAGTCAGGATCCAATCACTACCACGGCACGGGATTTTATTTCGTTCGCGACAGTATGTTCGGCGCCCAGCCGGCGTTCCTCGACTTCAAGCCGCAAGACCGCCAGCATCAGTTCGGCGGCACCATCGGCGGACCCATCCGTTCCAACCGCGTCTTCTTCTTTGCCGGATACGATCAGCACATCTTCCACGTGCCCACCGTCGTGAACTTCCTGAGCGGTGGATCGGTTCTTGTCCCGCAAGCGGGAAGCGGCCCGCTGCAAGCCGGAGACTACGAAGACAATGACAAAGCACAGGTCTTTGCCGCCGCCGCCCAACTCAACCAACTGGCGGGAAATTATCAAGCCGACCTGCTCGGCAACACCGGCTTCTTCAAAATCGACGCAACCCTCACAGCCCGCCATCACCTCTCCGCTCGTCTCAACACCTCGCGCTACTACGGAACCAACAACGTCTTCTTCGACCCCTCCAGCCCGGTCACCAGTTCCGCCCTCACCGACAATGGCGAAGAGAACGTCACGACTGAATCGGCTTCCCTGGCGCTGACTAGCTCCCTCACCACGCGCCTCGTCAGCCATCTGCGCGCGCAGTTCTCGCGCGACCTGCAATCCTCGAGCGCGAACTCGGCCGACCCGCGCACGCACATCACTAATGTCCTCGACGGGATCGGACGTTCCACCATCCTGCCGCGTGAAACGCGCGAGCATCGCCTGCATCTCGCCGAAACTCTCAGCATCGAGCACGGCCGCAACTCGTGGAAGTTTGGCGGCGACATGCTTCGCTCCTGGATCTACAACTTTTTCCCTTCAATGTTTGGCGGCGAGTATTACTACGACACCATCTCGGTGGATCCTTGGACGTTCGAGCCCATGCGTTACGGGCTCAAGCTCACTCCATTGCGGGCGTACGCGCATCAGGTGCCGCGCTACTACATTCAGAACTTCGGATCCGCCGTCTCCCATCCCGACACCAACGAGTACGCCGCCTTCGTGCAAGACACGGTCCGCGTCACGGGACGCCTCGCGCTCAGCCTCGGCGCCCGCTATGACCTGCAGACCTTTGAGACCAAAAACCTCGTCACGAATCCGCTTTGGCCGATGTCAGGCAAGGTGCCAGTCAAGGGCCGCAACGTCTCACCGCGCATCGGGCTCGCCTACTCGGTCGGAGACAGTCGCCCGCTTGTGATTCGCGGCGGCTACGGGCTCTTCTACACGCGCATCCCGCAGATCTACACTTCCACCATCGCCACCGACAACGGGCAGAGTGCGGCCAACCTGATCCTCGACAACATGAATTACTACGAGCATCAGGTTTTCCCTAGCTATCCCGTCCCACTCGCATCCTGCGCCATGAAGTCCACGTTCTGCGCACCGCCTTCCACCGTGGCCGGCTACCTCAGCACAGACGTCGCCGCCTTCGCGCCGAACTTCGTCACGCCGCGGGTTCATCAGGCGAGTCTGAACCTGGAGCGCGAATTCGCCGACCGCTTCGCCGGCGGAATTTCTTATATGTACGTTCACGGGCAGAACCTCATCCGTGCCCGCGACGTGAATCTGGCCACGCCCATCGACGTCACCTATCCCGTCTACGACGAAGGAGGCAATTTCCTCGGCGCCTACTACGACGTGCCTTCCTTCTCTACCTGGCAGATGACGAAGTCGATGACCTGCCCCTTTCCCCCGTGCATCAACCCGCTGGCCCGCCCGATCTCGCAACTCGGCGCCATCAATGAATTCGACAGCGTGGCCTCCAGCGTCTATCACGGATTGACCGTCTCGCTTCATCGCCGTATGACGCGCGGCCTCTACTTTCGAATGGCCTACACGTTCGGCCACGCCTACGACGATGGCCAGGACGCACTCGTTGCCGGCCGCCCCGCCACCGTGCAGAACGGCTACTCCACGGCCTCAGAGAGAGGGCCGAGTTCCACCGACCAGCGACACCGCTTTGTGCTCTCGGCCATCGACGAGCTCCGACCTTTCGGCCGCGACCATGTGCTGCTTTCGAAGCTGTTCAACGACTGGAAGGTCGCCGGAGTTCTCACCATCGGCAGCGGCCGTCCCGTCGATGCCAAGGTCTTCGGTGATCCGAACCGGGATGGCAATTCCTTCAACGACCGTTTGCCCGGTTACGGACGAAACGCGTTCCTCGGGCCCGACTATGCCACCACTGACTTACGACTTACTCGGCGTCTTTACTTGCGACCTAGGGTAAAGCTTGAGTTAGTCGCAGAAGTCTTTAACGCGCTGAACCGCGATAACCAGCGCGTCACCATCACCGACGACGGTTTCACGAACACCGCAACAGATTTCATTCAGCTCGATAAGGCAATTGGAATCAGATACTTCCCTGCTTACTACCAGCGACCCGCAAACCTCACGCGGGCCACCAGTGCATATGCTCCGCGCCAGATACAGTTTGCAGTCAAATTCATTTTCTAGTTCAAACGGATGGGAACGCCTTATTGTCGGCATGTTAAATCGCCCGTATTTACGCCCAATTTTTGACATTCTCCCTTGACTTGCTTTCGGAACCTTGCAATAACTATCCGGTCCAACGGGACGAGTTTGGGGGTGTAGTTAGTTGGCGGAAGTCAGACTTCAAGAGGGTGTAGCCCTCGAGAACGCGCTGCGTCGTTTCCCTCGCGAGGTGCAACAGGACGATGTCATGAAGGAGGTTCAACGCCACTCCTTCTTCCTGACGCCCGGCGAAGAGAAGCGTGCCAGAGTGTCACTCGCACGCACACGCAGCAGGAAAAAGCTCGTAAGGAGCAGGACTGATAACCGTTGGGTCGCGCCTTAAGGCGGCGGCCCATTTCTTTTCCCCCACCGTCTCACAAAAGAATGCCTCGGTTGTCAATCAGGCATCAGAGTTTTCTTCCTCCGCTGTAGACCTGCGTGACCCGCAGGCGGGCCGAATCCAAGGGTAATCGTTCGAGGGGGGTGCGTAACAACTCTGCGCGCAGTTTGCGCGTGGGGAAGCAACCGCTTTCTCATACGGAAACGCGCGACCGGGGAATGGGGTGAGGGATGGAATTTCAGGACAAGGTTCTCAAGTGTATCGACTGCGGTTCGGACTTTATTTTTACCGCGGGCGAACAGCTTTTCTTTCACGACAAGCAGTTTAAAAACGAGCCAAAACGTTGCAAGGCCTGTAAAGCAAAACGCATTGCCGTTCTGGGGGCGACCGTTCCAGGACAAACGCCCGCGAAAACGGAAACCCGCACCACATGTTCCCAGTGTGGAAAGGACACCACCGTTCCCTTCAAACCAACGCAGGGACGGCCGGTTTTCTGCCGCGAATGTTTTCAGCAGAAGCGGCAACAGGCAGCGACCGCCTGAGCTTTGCGGGTCCGGCAAGCAGCCAGTTGACCAGGAGAAAGTCCTCCGGCTGAATTGATTCCAGGAAGGCTGACGATTCCCCCGCTTTCCTGGCATTCCCCCCGAAGATTTGCGGGCTCTACGAAGCGGGTTCGCTGCGCTGGGGGGGAAGTGTGCCTGCTCGCTTGGCCAGCAGCGTTTCGAGTTGCTGCACCAGTTGCCGTGTTCCGATCGGCTTCACCAACAATGATTCCGAGCTTTCGTCACGCCAGCTCTCGTTAGCCGGCGGATAGGCCGTGAGAATCGCGGTCGCGGGATGATTCTTCTGCGCGCGCGCCAGCCGCAGCACGTCCAAGCCAGCCGCTTCCGTCTCCATCCGGATGTCAGTGATCACCACGTCGTACTCTTGCGCCTTCAATTTCTCGCGAGCTTCCGCACCCGACGCGGCCGTGTCGACCTCGAATCCGTTCAGCTCGAGGACAGCTTTCAGCGTGAGCAGAACCGGCTTGTCGTCGTCAACCAGAAGAACGCGGCGCGTCACGGAGACTTCCCTTCCATTCGCGACATGCAGCTTTCTCAACAGTGCGATGGCGCGATTCTCTACAGATGTACTCGAAGGCCGAAGTGCGCTGCTACTATAGTATGGTGGCAAGTTTTTACGTACAGAATTTTGGGTGCCGCGCGACCCAGGCCGACGGCGCCGCCATCGAACGCCAGTTCGAGGATCAAGGTCTCGCCCGTGCGGATGCCGCCAGTGACGCCGAGATCGTCGTCCTCAACACCTGCACCGTAACCGCCTCCGCCGACCAGGACGCCCGCGCCGCCATCCGCCGCGTCCACCGCGAAAACCCCCAGGCAAAAATCGTAGTGACCGGCTGTTACGCGCAGCGTGCCCCGGAAGAACTGGCCGCCATCCTGGGCGTCTCGCAGGTCATCGGGAATTCTCATAAACATCACTTGGCAGAAATTACGACGCCCCGGTCGCTTGTCTCTGATCCGGCTTTCATTCCACTTTCATCACTGAGAACTGAGAACCGAGAACTGGGAACTGGGATCTTCGTCTCCGACATCTTCGCGCATACCGAACTCATCGCCGCCCCGGTCTTCGACGCAGCCAACGAGCGCACGCGTCCCAACCTCAAGGTGCAAGACGGCTGCGACAACCGCTGCTCCTTCTGCGTAATCCCATTCGTCCGCGGCCAGAGCCGGTCGATGAAACAGGATCAGATCTTGCGCGAAGTTGAGGCGTTAGTAGCGAAAGGCTATCGCGAGTTGGTCATCTCAGGAATCAATCTCGGAAGATGGGGAAGAGATCTGGGGGGGGCAGGTCTCAGGTCTCAGGTCTCAGGTCTCGGGGAAGCGGGTGACAGCTCACAGGTGACAGGTCACAGGGAACCCATCGTGATCTTAGCTCCTGTGTTCATCGAGGGTTTTAGCCGACGACTGACGACTGACGACCGACGACTCGTTCATCTCATCCGCGCCATCCTCGACCACACGCCCCTCGAGAAACTCCGCATCAGTTCCGTCGAGCCCATGGACTGGACCGACGAGCTTATCGAACTTGTGGCGACATCTCCTCGCATCGCCAAGCATGCGCACGTACCCATGCAGTCGGGCAGTGACGCCGTGTTGCGGCGTATGCATCGCAAATATCGTCCTTGGCACTATCGCGAGAAGATCGAGAAGATCCGCACAGCCATGCCCAGCGCAGCAATCGGGGCCGACGTAATGGTCGGCTTCCCCAGCGAAACCGATGCGGAGTTTGAAGAGACGCGCCGCATGATTGAAGACTTGCCATTCACGTACCTGCACGTTTTCACCTACTCGGCGCGCCCCGGAACAGCCGCCGCCGGCATGCCCCGCCATGTTCCGATGCAAGTGGCACGCGAACGGAACCGCATTCTGCGCGAACTAGGCGAGCAGAAGAAACTCGCCTTCATGCGTAGCTTCGTCGGACAGACCCTCGAAGCAATTACTCTGACCAAACAGAGTGGCACTGACGCCAAGTGTGGCGCGGACACTCCTGTCCGCGAAGTCGGCCAAGCCGACGTCACTGAGGCCCTCACCGACAACTATCTCAAGCTGCACCTCCAGGGGAAGTTCGAACCGAACCTGTGGCTCCGCGCCAAAATCCTCGCAGTCGAGAACCAGAGCCTGATCGGCATGCCTGTTCAAGTTGCTCATGGTTCGAAAGTATCTCGTCACGTGTTGGCCCCTATCTGAAAGTCAAGCACAGTTGAAAGTAGCCCACCGCTTAGTAGCGCCGGCATCTTGCCGGCAGTCGCGAGGGCGTCCTCGCCCTCGCCCTCTCTATGTAATCAGGGATGGGAACGCCTAGAGTGCGCTTTCAAGGTTCTACCACTTTTGTTTTTCGGTTCCGAGGGCGAGGGCAAGATGCCCTCGCGACTGCCGGCGGGACGCCGGCGCTACGGTCGTTTTCCCCGCAGCCTCTTGAGACGAGCCATAACCGCGACACAGAAAACCGCGCCTTTAGGCGCTGCTCTTCCCGTGGAAATAATCAGCCGCCCCCAGTTCGGAGGCGGCCGATCCAAGTCCATCCCGCCTTACGCCACCCGGCTCGAAACCGCCTCCCGCTCGGGGACCTTCGCCGAACGAACCGGCACCAGCATCGGCACACGCTCGCGATATTCCGCGTACTCGCGGTGTGCCTGCACCAGATCGTTCTCTTCGAACTGGATCGCCACAAAAATGTACAGAGTCGTCGCGACCGCAAACACCATATGCGCTACCGTCATCGTCGGCGTAGCCCAGAACGAAAGCAGCCATCCCACATACAGCGGGTGCCGCACGTAGCGGTACAGGCCCGGTGTTTTGAAGGGGAGCGGTTGGTACGGACGCCCGATCAGGTTCAGCCACACCTGGCGCAACCCAAACAGATCGAAGTGGTTAATGAGGAAGGTCGCAACCAGAACGATCAGCAACCCGATGGCATAAATGGCATACAAGACGCGTCCGTGCGGAAGCGTTCTCGACATTCCAGATCACGCCCCCCATCGGCTGCCACAACGCGAACAGCAGCAACAACGCGACACTGGAAAACAAGAACGTACGTGCTGCGCTCAACCACTCGCGGAACAAGCTTCGTCCAGGCCTTCTTGAACCATGGCCGCGCCATCACGCTGTGCTGCACGGCAAACAGCCCCAGCAGCAGCGAATTGATCACCAAGGCCTCAAGAAACGGCCCCTCCCGACCCGAATCCATGGTCTTGGGAACCCCGAAATTGCCCATGAATCCAATGGCATAAAGAAAGGTGGCGAAAAACGCCAGGTAGCAAACGACCCCATACACGAATGCTGCAATTTTGTTGAACATGTCTTCTCCTTCGGGACGCCGTGAGCAGTAACTGCGAGACATACCCCGGAAAACTGGCCCCGTTGTCGCTATTAACTCGCACGCGCGACCTCAGCGTCCTTTGGCAAGACTGAATTTTTTCTGTTATTTTTCTGACACCGTGCCGTCGGCGACCAACAACTCGGTGTATGAGTTCGGCCCCTTCCGGCTGGAATTACGGGAGCACCGCCTCATGCGCGCGGGCCAACCTGTCCCGCTGACCGGGAAGGCCTTCAACACCTTGCGCGCGCTGGTCGAACGTCACGGCGAACTGGTTTCGAAGCAAGACCTCATGAGCGAGATCTGGCCCGAGACCACGGTTGAGGAGAACAATCTCGACCGCAACATCTCGGCCGTGCGCAAGGCTCTGGGCGAGCAGGCCGATGAACCGTCGTTCATCGAGACCGTGCCCCGCGTCGGCTACCGCTTCATCGCCCCTGTTTCCACAGACGCGGCTTACGAACGACCCGCCACCACGCCTGCTCGCCAGGAAATCCGCTTCTGTGTCACCAACGACAACGTGCGCCTCGCCTATGCGAAGGTGGGCAGCGGACACCCCATCGTCAAAGTCGCCGATTGCTTCAACCACCTCGATTTCGAATGGGACAGCCCAATCTGGCGACACTGGGTGCGGGAGTTAGGTCAGGACTTCAGTATTGTGCGGTACGACGGTCGCTGCAGCGGACTCTCCGACTGGGAAGTCGAAGACGTTTCTTTTGAAGCTTGGATTCACGACCTCGAGAAAGTCGTCGACGCCGCAGGCTTGGAGAAGTTTGCGCTCATGGGACATTCGCAGGGTGGGGCCGTCGCCATCGCTTACGCCGTGCGCCATCCCGAGCGCGTCAGCCACCTGATCCTCTGGGGAGGCTACGCGCGCGGTGCATATCATCGCGATATTCCCGACGCAGTCGAAGTCCGCCGCGCTCTCGAGACGCTCGTTCAGTTGAACTGGGGGAAAACAAATCCGTCTTTCTTCCAGATGGTCACGGATCTCTACATCCCCGAGAAGGCAACCGGCGAAGAGCAAAGCTGGTTCAGAGATCTCCAGCAGGTTTCGATTTCACCCGACAACCTCGTGCGATACATGAGGGCCTGCGATGACATTGACGTGCGCTCCATCCTGCCGACTCTCAGCGTGCCTACGATCGTCTTCCACGCCGACCGCGACAAAATTGCCCCACCACACGAAGGCCGAATTCTCGCGGCCGGCATTCCCGATGCCCGCTTCGTGCCCCTCGCCACAGCGAATCACGTGCTGCTCGCCAATGAACCTGCATGGAAAGTTTTTCGGGAAGAACTCGCCTCGTTTCTAGCGGGCTCTGACTCCAGGGTGGCTTGAATTTGCAGCGAATCGTCGAGGGAGTGCTTCAAAGAACCGGCGAAAGATGGCTTCTCCGATGAGTAGCCAGTGCGTTTTTCGTCAGAAACCACTTCCCGCACAGTGAGCAGCGGCTTCCGAGAACCGATCGGGACGTAAGTTCGTGCAGATTTCCGTGTGCTTGCGCCAGGTCTTCCTGCGCCTGCTGGCAATTCGCGCAGGCAATCCGAGCCAATGTCTCGCTTTTTCCTCGGGACATTGCCTGCAAACATTGTGCGCAGGAATTCGACTGCATTGACGCCTCGACTCGGGAGGTTGCCCTGAACGGGCAGAGCGGTGTCGCGGGGAGGGACAGGACAACATAACCGCATTCCAATTTTTGAATCGGTGACGGTTGTCACTGTTGGGAGTGACGATTCGGTACATAAGAATCACTGGCCCAACCGGGCCATTCCCATGCACTTAGGGCGGGAGTAGATTCCCGGCAGCCTGTTTCTGGCATACTCCCATGGTGAACCGGAAACCAGACATCTCCGATTTGGCGGGCGAGTTCCAGCGCGCGAACTCGCCCACACGCAACACGGCGGAGGCCGATGACCACCGCTGGTATCGGTTCGCCCGCATCGTTCACGAACTAAAGCAGAAGGATGACCAGACAACGCTGAAAGCCGCCTTCGAACGGCTCGAGGAATTCCTCACCGGAGAGAACTCTGACTTGTGCAACTGGGCGACTGGATTCCTTCAAGCGTTACAGGATGTTTCTTCGTGGGGTCCCCAGAACGGCGAACCTTTCGTGGGCTTTATGGGCGATCGCACCCGGCACGTCTGGGCGACGCTCGATACCATCCGCCTCGATCTAGCGGATTGCTCGATCCTCGAAGCCGAAGTCCTGATGTGGCGGGTCGTGCATCCGACCAAACCCGTGGAACGCAGCTAGACCGTCCCGAACTTCGCTACCGCGCAATTTTTCCTAAGAAAGCAAGCGCTTTCCGCCAAGGGAAAGCGCCTGATGAAACCGGGCTCGAGCAAGACGACCGCCTAAACCCTCGTAGCCGGACTGTTGGAGTGATTGCGCGCTTCGGCCAGATTCGCCGGCGCTACATCCCTGCTTTCATAGCCTTCCAGATCAGGCAGGGTGGAGGCGATCGCTTGTAACGTGGCGTTCGAACGCTCCAAAACTGTTTGCAGGTATTTTTTCGCAACCGCGCGGTCCGCGGGCTGAACCAGGGTCCACCAGCGGGCAATGCATTCGCCGATGTCGCCCTCTGACTTGGCGCCTTCGACGACGGCATCCATCAACCGATGTACCTTGGTCTTGACCGCCTGATAGGAAACTGAAAGCTCCTGTGGCATGAGAAACGGGCTCCTGCCCGCTCAAGTGCAAACCGTTGTCCAAACTTCGGGAGTGAGATTTGCGGTATTTATCAGGATGTTACATCCCACTTGTTGTAGAAATTGGCCTTCGCCTATGAAAGCGCATATTCAGGAATGCGGAGTGAAGCGTACCTCCGCGTGCAGTGAGGCGTCTTTCCACGTCCAAGGCGAGGTCCGGTCAACTATGCTGCGCAGCACCCATGCTATAATTTTACCTCGTGTTTCTGCCGGAACCGCACGGAGGATGGTATCGATAAAAGGTTTATCCGCACGAACGACCGCATACGCGCCCGTGAAATCCGGGTGATTGACGACGAAGGAAACCAGATTGGGATTATTCCCCCCTTCGAAGCGCTCAAGATGGCCCGCGAGAAAAATCTGGACCTGGTTGAGATCTCGCCCACCGCGCAACCTCCCGTCTGCCGCATCATGGACTACGGGAAATTCCTGTACCAGCAGGAGAAAAAGGAGCGCGAGGCCAAGAAACATCAGAAGCAGATCGTGGTTAAGGAAGTGAAGTTCCGCATTAACGTGGATGATCACGACTACGAAACCAAAAAGAATCACGTGCTGCGTTTTTTGGATGAAGGCGACAAGGTCAAGGCGACCATCTTCTTCCGCGGTCGTGAAATGACGCGCACCAACCTGGGGCGGCAAATCCTTGAGCGATTGATCAAGGACGTCCAGGAGAAAAGTATCGTGGAGTTCCGCCCGCGCCAGGAAGGCAACACGCTGCACGCGATCCTGGCTCCGAAGAAGGACGAGAGCGGCGGCGCCAAAAAAGAAAAACCGCGGACCACGCCGCTTCCGCCGCAAACGCAAGTGAAGCAGGCGTGAAAACGCAGCTATTAGCCTTTTGGCTCTTAGCTCTTAGCCCGCATGCCACAATCGCGGGCAGCAAAGGTGGATTCGCTTGAGTCGTGCGAGACCATCTTTTGCTCAATAGGACCGAGAGCTAAAGGCTAAGAGCTAACAGCTAAGAGCTGATTCTGAGAACTGACAACCGAGAACTGAGAACTGCCTTTTATGCCCAAACTAAAAACTCACAAAGGCGCCGCCAAGCGCTTCAAGAAAACCGCCACTGGCAAGGTGAAGCGTCACCATTCGCACCTGCGCCACATGCTCACGTCCAAGGGACAGAAGCGTAAAGACAAGCTCGCAAAGTCCGTGCTGGTCTCAGACGCCGACACCCCCAAAGTCCTGCGCATGATTCCCTACGCCTGATCGTGTGGGGCGGGCACTCTTGGCCGCCGCTTTTGTGGTTCGGGCACTTCTGTCCGACAACCCGAGCGGGCGTAAACTGTTGTCGTAGACTGCAATTGCCGGAAGCTTTTGGGAAGGGCACGGCTTCAGCCGTGCCGCTCGCGAGTGTCTTGCGGGGACTTTAGTCCCTGAGGTCGCCGGCGAGTCAGGGTGCTGAACACCGCGCCCGGCGTGTGAAGAGGTCAATCGTCATCGACGATCCTTACCTCCAGCCGCCAGCTGTTACGAAACGAAAAAGGAGAATGCAATGCCTCGCGTAAAACGTGGAACCAAGCGCCGCGCCAAGCGGAAAAAAATCTTAGACCGCGCCAGCGGTTATTTCCTTACAAAATCAAAACTCTACCGCTCCGCCAAAGAAGCCGTCGAGCGCGGACTGAAATTCGCATACTCGGGCCGCAAGCAGCGCAAGCGCCAGTTTCGCTCGCTGTGGATCGTGCGCATCGGCGCCGCCGCCAAGGCCAACGGCCTGAGCTACTCGAAGTTCATCAACGGCCTGAAGATAGCCGGCGTGGAACTCGATCGCAAGATTCTCGCGGACCTGGCGGTAAAAGACGCCGCCGCCTTTAAGAATCTCGCGGAGCAGGCCAAGAGCGCGCTGGAAGCGGCGTAAGGAAACAGCTCTCAGCTATCAGCTTTCAGCCATCAGCTAGAGCCCGCCCCTGAAGGGCATCCTGGTTGAAACGCTTGCGGTATCGCTAAAGCGATACCCTGATACGAACCTCGTGGCTTTAAGGACGTGCTGCCAGTGCTTGTAAGGGCGTCCTGCTCGTGCGTGTAAGCGTTCACCGCCCGTGCTTATAAGGGGCAGTGCTCGTACTTGTAAGGGGCACAGGCTGGTACTTTCAGGTGCGTAGTGAGAGTCGCGCAGCAACGCCAGAAGATAGCCCCGCACGTAAGTGCGGGGAAAGGCCGGGAAGAGGGGGAGTCCCTTTCAGGGACGACACTCCGGGGCCACGTCATTCGGCGCAACCCGAAGCCACTGTCGGGACGCAGCGGTTCCGTCGTGAAGCTGCAGCCGCGGAGCGGCGGCATTCATTAGCCCAGCGCGTAAGCGCTGGGTAAACTCGCAAATCGTGCCAAGCCCCGTCAGGGGCGAAAGCAACCGACATGTACACCGTTCCTCAACTGACGGACTACTCGGCCACCGCACTCGACGCGGCGTCGCGCGACTTGCTCTCTGCGCTCGAATCGGAAGCCGCCGCCGTCAACGGCGAGAACGACTACAAACTCTTCCGCGACCGCTGGCTCGCGCGCAAAGACGGCATCGCCACGCAGATCAACGATCTCTGGCTGAAGGCTGCTCCCAAAGAAGCCAAGCGGGACGCCGGCCAACTCGTCAACGAACTAAAAAACAAAATCCAGGCCAAGGTCGACGCGACGCTCGAACGCATCCAGGGCAGCGCGGCGGCCAGCAAACTCACAGGCGAATGCATCGACATCAGCCTGCCCGGCATCCGCCGTCCGCTGGGCGCCGAACACCCGGTCATTCGCACCATGAACGAGATTGTCAGCGTGTTCCGCAATCTCGGCTATTCGGTTTCTGAAGGCCCGGAGATCGAAACCGACTACTACAACTTCGAGTCGCTGAACTTCCCGCCCAACCATCCGGCGCGCGACATGCAGGACACGCTCTTCCTCGCCGATCAGGACAAGAAGGCCCAGCGCGAGCGCCTGCTGCTGCGGACGCACACGTCGCCCGTGCAGATCCGCACCATGGAGCGGCTGAAGCCGCCGCTGCGCATCGTGATTCCGGGCAAGGTCTACCGCAACGATCCGCCCGACGCCAGCCATTCGCCGATGTTTCACCAGATCGAAGGGCTCGCGGTCGACACCAACATCACGTTCGGCGATTTGAAAGGCACGCTCGATCACGCGATGAAAGCGCTGTTCGGCTCGAGCGTGAAGACGCAGTTCCGGCCATCGTTCTTTCCATTCACCGAACCAAGCGCGGAGATGATGGTGAGTTGCTTCATCTGCGGCGGCAGCGGGAAGCGCGGAGCGGAGCCGTGCCGTCCGTGCAAAACCACGGGCTGGATCGAAATTCTCGGCTGCGGCATGGTCGACCCCAACGTATTCGAGTTCGTGAAGCACAACGGCTACGATCCGAGGAAAGTCTCGGGCTTCGCCTTTGGCATGGGCGCGGACCGGATCGCGATTCTGAAGTATGGGGTCGACGATATTCAGTTGTTCTTTCAGGGCGATGAGCGGTTTTTGAAGCAGTTTGGGTAGCGCCGGCGTCCCGCCGGCAGTCGCGAGGGCATCTTGCCCTCGCCGCGGCGGGCGAGGACGCCCGCCGGACTGCCGCCGAGACGGCGGCGCTACGAGCTAACAGCTTAAGAGCCAAGAGCTATGAAACTTGTCTCCCACATGGATTCGCGACTTCGTTGACCTCAAGGTCGACAACGCCACCCTTGCGCACGATCTGACTTCGATCGGCATTGCAGTCGAAGGCATTTCGGGCGAGGGTGATTCGACCGTGTTCGAGATGGAGATCGGGACCAACCGTCCCGACGCGATGAATCACTACGGCGTCGCGCGCGAGGCTTCGGCTTTTTACGATCTGCCGCTGAAACCGTACGCTGCCAAACTGCCGCCGTTCACTGACCTCGCCGGCATGACGATCACGGTGGAAGACGGACGCTACTGCCCGCGTTTCACGGCGCGCGTGGTGCGCGACGTGACCATCAAAGCTTCTCCGGCGAAGATTACGCAGCGGCTTGGACTGCTCGACCAGCGGCCCATCAACAACGCGGTCGATGCCACGAACTACGTTCTCTGGGAGAGCGGCAAGCCGACCCACGTTTTCGATCTCGACCTGCTCGAAGGCCGGCGCATCGTTGTACGCTTCGCGCGCGCGGGCGAAACACTGAAGACGCCTCGACGGCGTGGTGCGCAAGCTCACGACCGAAGATCTCGTTGTCTGCGACGCGAAGAAACCCGTCGGCCTCGCGGGCGTCATGGGCGGATACGACACCATGATCACCGACCGGACGCGCAACATCCTGATCGAGTCGGCATGGTGGGATCCGGCGACTGTCCGGAAGATGTCGAAGCGGCACGGGCTGCACACCGACGCCTCGCACCGCTTCGAACGCGGCGCGGACTACGAATCGACGCTGGTGTCCACGAACCGCGTTGCGGAACTGATCCTGAATTCGGCGGGTGGAACGCTGGTCGGCGACGCGATCGACGTGGTGGTGGGCCGGCGCGACCAGGCGCCTATCGTGCTGAACATGACGGAAGTCCACCGCATCCTGGGAAAAGATCTCAGCGCGCAGGAAGTGCTGCGCATTCTCGGGCGGCTGGCTTTCGAAACTACGTCCCGGACGGCAGGAAGGCGAGGAATTCGAAGTCACGATTCCCTCCTGGCGCCTCGACGTGGAACGCGAGATCGACGTGATCGAGGAAATCGCGCGGCTCTACGGCTACGATCGCTTCCCGAACACGCTGCCCGCCTTTGCCGGAGCGGTGATCGAACTGCCCGACGCGCCCAAGGACGCGAAGCTGCGCAGTTCCCTGCTCGGGCTCGGCTACGACGAGGCGGTGTCGCTGAACTTCATCTCGTCGGAAGATGCGAAGACCTTCTCGCGCGCCGAGGCGATGACCCTGGCCAATCCTCTGAGCGAAGAAGCCTCGGTCATGCGGACATCGCTCCTGCCCGGCATGCTGAACATGCTGACCTACAACCTGAACCGCGGGACCGACGACGTGCGCCTGTTCGAAGCTGGACACGTGTACGAGGCCGATGGCGCGGGCGCAGCGGAACCGAAGCAAATCTGCTTCGCGGCGACGGGGAGCGCATTGCCGGTGAACGTCAACCGCCCGTCGGAAGCGCGGTCGATCAGTTTCTACGACGTAAAGGGTGACGTGGAGAATCTCCTGTTCTCGTTCGCATCGAAGGCGTCTGCACTACGACACCGAAGTTGCCGGCTACTTCCATCCCGGACGCGCGGCGCGTGCCGTGCTCGATGGCACGGTAGTCGCCCAGTTCGGGCAGCTGCATCCCGACGTGGCTGGGGCGCACAAGCTGAGGCAGGATGTATTCGTCGCGGAATTGTTTCTCGGTCCGCTCTACGAGCATGCGTTGCGCGAGCCGCGGTACCAGGCCCTGCCGCGATATCCGGCGGTGGAGCGCGATTTTTCGTTCGTGTTCACCGACGGCGTGGTATTCGAGCAGATCGAGCAGGCGGTAAACAAGTTGAAGCTCGGCGAGTTGCGGAGCTTCGTCCCGGCGGAAATCTTCCGCGGCGGCAGCGTGCCGGCGGGCAAGTACTCGATCCTGTTGCGGTCCGTGTTCCAGTCCAATGACCGAACGTTGCGGGAAGACGAAGTGGCGCAGTGGTCGGGTCAGATCATCAAGACGCTGGAAGGGCTGGGCGGAGCGCTGCGGCAAAGCTAATCGCGCGGGCGAGGTGTGCCAGCGCTAGACGATTCCCTCGCGCATCCGTCTCAGAAAGTCCTGGGCCTCGGCTTCTGCCGATTCCACGACACTAGGCGTACTTCGAAACTCGAGCCGCACTTCCTGCAGCACCAACTCGATCGCGTCTTTCGGTTTGAAGCCTCCCGCAGCAAGTTTGCGAATGCGTTCCGTGACACTTGGAAGCACGCCATAATCAACCCGCGCAGGGTGTTCCTCACATTTGTGAGCACGGAATTTCCCCATCGACAGGCGATCATAGGCGCTCTTGGCGTCGGAATCGGTTAACAGCGTGGGTACCGGGCAATTCCAGCCACAGTCCGAACAACCCCAGCCGTGAAAACTCTTAGTGGCGATCCAGACCGTTGATCTCGGCATTTTTGCTCTCACAGTCCGGGCGACGAGATTATAGAACTACCAGCGGTCGTCGTGATTTCCGCAGAGTCCCAAACCCGACTCTCATTCGTTTCCGATATACTCCCCGCCGGGACGAAGGAGAGACTCGCTGCTATCGCGACGAAATTTTCTTGGGATGACCGCTTTCGGAGTTGCAGGACTGGCACATGCCAGAAATCTTTCAGGAGCATTGCTGTTGCCGACTTCGGAATTGGCCCGCTCAAGTAACCTCGCCCGATCCCGCACTGGTCGACCGTGCCCGTACCTTGCTTCGCCAAGGTCCATTCATCGAAACGCACAACGATCTTCCTTCCATGCTGCTCGCGGTGAAGGGTGATCTCACGAAATACGATCTCAGCAAGATCCAGCCGAAGCTTTGCGCGGACATTCCCCGGCTGCGCGAAGGCGGCGTGGGCGCGCAGTACTGGTCGGTGTTTGTCGAGTCGGCCACGCAGAAGACGCACACTTCCCTGCACGAAGCCATGCGCGAATTCGATGTTGCTCTGCGGATGATCCGCAGCCAGGCCGACTTCGAGCAGGCGCGTACGGCCGACGACATCGAGCGCATCCACAAGGCGGGGAAGATCGCCTGCCTGATCGGCGTCGAGGGCGGGCACATGATCGAGAACTCGGCAGCGTCCCTGCGCGTCTTCTACGACCTGGGCGCGCGCTACATGACGCTCACGCACTGGGACAACATTGATTGGGCCGACTCAGCGACGGATCGACCTGAACATCGCGGGCTCACTGGATTCGGCAAGCAAGTGGTGCGCGAAATGAACCGGCTGGGCATGTTCGTCGACCTGTCGCACGTGAGCGCGGAGACCATGCGCGATGCGCTCAGCGTGACGAAAGCGCCTGTGCTGTTCTCGCACTCGAGTTCGTTTGCGGTGAATCCGCACCCCCGGAACGTGCCCGACGATGTGCTTGCAAAATTGCCCGCCAACGGCGGAGTGATCCACGTCAACTTCATCAAGGAGTTCATCTCGACCAAGAACCAGGCGTGGCAGGACCGGCGCAGCGAAGCGGTGCGCAAGCTGCATCTCGAGGAGAGCACTGACGAGGCCATCACGAAAGACATGGAGGAGTGGGACAAGAACAATCCGTTCCCACGCCCGACGATTTCCGATGTGGCGGACCATATCGATCACATCCGGCAAGTCGCGGGCGTCGATCATATCGGCATTGGCGCGGACTACTACGATGTGGGCGGTGAATCGATGGCGCAGGGGCTTGAGGATGTCACGCGCTATCCGTATTTGTTCGCGGAGTTGCTGCGACGGAAATATTCCGACGAGGATGTTCTGAAGATTGCCGGAAGAAATCATCTGCGCGCCATGCGGCAGATGGAAACCGTCGCATCGCAACTGCAGAAATCGGAGACGCCGCTCGAGGCGCGGACGCGATCGAACACCGAGGTCCTCAGCGCCTGAAGGCGCGATCGTTCGGGACTTTTATGGCCCGCCTGAAGGCGGGCCCTTCCCATGGGACTCCATGGCCAGTCTCTCCATTGCTGCGGCTGAAAGCATCGGACGGTGCCCCACGTTCGCGCGTCCTTTGCGCCAACGTGGGATTTGCCTCGCTTTATAATTCGCACACTTTTGTCGTTAACCCAGGTCCGCCCAAAGAGCGGGCGCGAACCTGGGGCACCGAGCTACACGGGCGCCAAGCTACGCCATCAACTGCGATCCTCAACCACTTATCGCGCAAGCGGCGTGCGTTTCGTATGTTTGCGATGTTCTGGGAAATTTCAGCGGGGATGGATGCCGAAATTGGGGTGCTGAGGTTAGGATTCGGTGGGCGGCTTGCCTTCTTCCTGGGTTGATTCTTCGTGTTCGGGGTGGCCGCGCCGTTGTTTTAAGTCGAGAAGGCGATTGATCTCCTTCACCAGTTCCATGAGTTTTTGGGGGTCTTGTTCCACAGCGGCCTCGGCACACAACTGCCTCCACCGCTCTTCAGTGTTCACCATGACGAGTAGTTCTCTCCCATTGAGAAAGGGTCTGACTTGTCTTGCGTGAACCTGAGACTACCGTGTCAACTGTAGGGAGTCGGTTGGCTGGCCTACACAACCCGCTCGGGAGGCCCGAGACCTAACTCGGCGTTGAACTGTTTGAAAGCCGCGTAACACTTGCAGGATTGCTGCTCGAGCAGAGCCCGGTTCACCACGAAGATCGAGCCCCGGCTGCGGGAAATAATGCCGTCCCGTTCCAGATCCGCCACCGCGACGCTGACCGTTGGTCGGTCTGTTCCGATCATTTTCGACAGGAAATCGTGTGTGGTCGCTATCAGATTGGAGTCAATGCGATCCAGCGTGACCAGCAGCCAGCGCGCGAGGCGCTGGCGCACGTTGTGGAGACGGTTGCAGGCTGCATTCTGGGCGAACTGCACGGAGCGGATGCCGAGTTGGCGAACCAGGATCCGCCGTAGCTCGGGCAGGGCGCAGATGGCGCGGCGCATGACAGTACTGTCGACCTGAAAGCCATCGCCCGGAACCTGCACGATGATGTTGTGCGGATGGCTTTCAAGACCGGCGGCCAGCGGCAGACCGATCATGTCTTCTCGGCCGGAAACGCCGACTTCAACGCTGCGGCCGTCGTCGGTTTCAACCAGCATCGACGCGATGCCGCGGTTCATGAAATACACGAAGTCGATCGTTTCCTCCTCGCGTTGCAGCAAAGTGGCGAGGTTCAGGTTGGTGAATCGAAGATGAGGCTGAATGGCCTCAAATTCATTGTCTGGAAGACGCAACAGGATGGTGTTGCGCACGGTCTTCCCATGGGCCATTCGCTCGGTAGCGGTTTCGAGTTGTGGTTTTGTGCTCACAGGGATCAGATGACGCGGGATCTTTTTTCATCGTCATGTATTCGCTGTAAGTTGCGGGGGGGTGCACGGTACTGGAACTCAAGGATTTTTGGGATTTTTGGCTAAAAGATGACGTTCAAAGGAGCATCCCGAAGGTAAAGGTGCGATTTTTCTGGGAAATCTTGTCAATAGGGTTTGGCAGGTGAAATTGCGCTAAGTGCATGCTGCGCTTGGGAATATAAACATGGCTAACCTGACACAATTGGCATTAGCTAAGTGATATAATCGAATTATAGAGTGTAAGCGACGCGGCTTCCTGCGGAGGCCGCGTTTTTTGTTGGCTGAAAGGGCGCGGCACCAATCTGGAGTTTCAGGGGTTCTGGATGGCTGCACCATGCCGGATGCAACATAAAGGGTCGGGACTGCGTCTCAGGTCCGTCCTGAATACAGTTTGGGGAGGCAGCATGAAGTTGTGGTGGCTCGTGGTGTCGCTGGTATTGGCGATACCGGCACTTGGACAAAGCGGAAGCGGGGCTTCGAAGCAGATCGCGCCGGGAAACGACAGGCTTCCGAACTATCAGCCCGCGAGCGCAGGGGATCGGATGAAGTGGTTCGCTGTTTCAACGGCTGGGCCATTGAGTCTGTTGGCGGCTGGTCCGATCAGCGCGGGCTTCGGCACGGCCATCAACCGGCCGAAAGAGTACGGGCCGCATTGGGACGGCTTCGGAAAACGTTATGGCATGCGTTTGACGGGTGTGTCCACGGGCAACGCGATCGAAGCGTCCCTGGGTTCATTGTGGGGCGAGGATCCCCGATATTTTCAGTCGCCGCGGCGCGGGTTTGGGACACGGGTGAAGTACGTGATCAAGGCGACGTTCGTGGCGCCGCGCCGTGATGGGACCCTGCATCCCGCTTACGCGCGGTATATCGGAAATGTCGGGAACAACTTTCTGTCGAATGCCTGGCGAGTGCAAAGCGAGAATGGCGCGGGGAACGCTGCGTTGCGATGCTTGCTCGGGGTGGTGGGACGCATGTCGGGGAATGCGTTCGCGGAGTTCTGGCCGGATGTGCGGAACAGGGTGTGGAAGAAGCGGTAAGCTTTTCACCACAGAGGCCCAGAGACACTGAGGAAAACGACCGCAAGGATTCTAGACTTCCGAATTCTTGATGCTGCTCGGCGCAGGTCGCATGGCGGGAACTCCCATGTTAGTCTGGCGCAACTATGAGTGAAGTCGTTGCGCAATCAAAACATTTTCTGAGCGACCGGGTATCGCATTTTACCGAATCGGTGATCCGCGAGATGACGCGGCAGGCGATGGTGCATGGGGCCATCAACCTGGCGCAGGGCTTTCCGGATTTTCCGGCGCCCGTTGAGATCAAGCGGGCGGCGCAGGAGGCGATCGGCGCCGATGTGAACCAGTATGCGATCACTTGGGGTGCGAAGAGCCTGCGCGGGGCGATCGCACGGCAAATGGAAGCCTGGCAGGGCGTGAAGGTCGATCCCGAGAAGCAGGTGACGGTGTGCTGCGGATCGACCGAGGCGATGATTTCCACGCTGATGGCGGTCTGCAACGCGGGCGACGAAGTCGTCATCTTCGAGCCGTATCTACGAAAACTACGGGCCGGACTCGATTCTGAGTGGCGCGAAGCCGCGTTTCGTGAAGCTGCGACCACAGCGGGAGGCCGGCGGCGAGTGGACGTTCGACGAACACGAGCTCCGGCGGGCGTTTCATAAGAACACGAAAGCCATCATCGTAAACACACCGAATAATCCTACCGGCAAGGTATTCACGCGGCCGGAACTCGAACTGATCCGCGACCTGTGCGTGGAGTTTGATGTGCTCGCGATCACCGACGAGATCTACGAGCACATCCTGTACGACGGGACGAAACATATCTCGATGGCATCGCTCCCCGGCATGGAGGAGCGCACGATCACCATCAACGGAATGTCGAAGACGTACAGTGTCACGGGATGGCGGGTGGGATGGACGATCGCGCCGCCGCGTATCACCGACGCGATCCGCAAGGTGCATGATTTCCTGACGGTGGGAGCGCCGGCACCGCTGCAGGAAGCCGGCGCTTCAGCGCTGAGCATGCCAGAAAGCTACTACACCAAACTGGCGGAGGGATATCGCAAGCGGCGCGACCGGTTGGTGCCTGCGCTTGAGGCGGCGGGGTTCCGGTGCTTTCTTCCGCGGGGAGCGTACTACGTGATGACCGACATCAGCGGGTTCGGCTACGCGGATGATCTCGCATTCACGAAGTACCTGGTGAGCGAGATTGGCGTGGCGGCGGTGCCGGGCTCGAGTTTCTATCGCGATCCGAAAGACGGCGCGCACCAGGTGCGGTTCGCGTTCTGCAAGCGCGACGAGACGCTGGACGAAGCGGCGAAGCGGTTGAAGAAAGTGCGGGCGGCGGGGAGAACGACGTCGGGTGGGTAGCGACTTCGAGCGCTTCGTGGTGGTGACAGGCGGGCCCGGATCCGGGAAAAGCACGCTGATTGATGCGCTGGAACGCGTCGGCTTCGGCAGGACTATCGAGGCAGGGCGCGGAATTATTCAGGATCAGGTTGCGATCGGCGGACGGGCTTTGCCGTGGGTTGATCCCGCGTTGTTTGCCGAGATGATGCTGGCGTTGGAGATGCGCTCCTATCGTGCCGCTGAGCAGCAGGCTGGAATCATTTTCTTCGACCGCGGAGTTCCCGATGTCGCCGGGTACCTGCGGCTGATGAAGCTGCCGGTTCCGGAGTCTGTAGAGAAGGCGGTCGCAACCTTTCGCTATAACTCGCGAGTGTTGATTGCGCCACCTTGGGAAGAAATCTTCCAGCAGGATCGTGAGCGAAAGCAGGATTTCGCGGAGGCTGTACGCACCTCTGAAGTGCTGGCGGAGACTTACACGAAGTACGGCTATGAACTGGTGGAACTGCCGCGATTGAGCGTGGAGGAGCGCCTGCGGTTTGTCCGCGAAAGTATGCGGGTTTGAGAGAAGAGCGGCGGACAAGAGTGTCCGCCCTACACGGGCGCGCGAGTGTCCGGCTTACACGATTTTTGCGCACAAGAGTGTGGGTTCCACGCGGCCAGTTCTGGGGTATACTGCGATTAAGTTAGTCATAATTTCTCTCGGGAAGAAGTGAGTCATGGCTCTGAAAGCGGTTGACGAGGTATCAGCTGAGGTTCCCACCGACGATTTCCAGGCGCTGGAAGACAAGGTTTATCGCACTATTGAGATGTACAAGGCTGCGCGCGAAGCGAAAGCGGCGGCCGAGCGGGACGTACAGCGTCTCAAGCAGCAATTGCGGGATCGGGATGAAGAGACCGAGTCGCTGCGCCGGGAAGCCGTGCAGCTCCGCAAAGACCGCGAAGAAGTTCGCCGCCGGGTAGAAAAGATGATGCGGCAGATCGACGCGGCGGGCGAAGAGCAGGTAGCCAGCTAGCCTGCGGAATCGACCGGAAGAGAGGAGCAAGGCTATGGCAACCGCTACGCGACAAAACCCGACCAAGGACGCGAGTAACAGCAGCGTGCGGGTCGAGATTTTCGATCAGGCATACAACCTGCGGGGCTCGGATCCGGAATACATCCTGAAGTTGGCCGAATACGTAGACGCGAAGATGCGCGCGGTCGCTGAGCAGACCAATACGATCGATACGGTACGGTTGGCGGTGCTAGCGGCTTTGAATATTGCGGATGAGTATCATTTACTGAAGCGCAACAGCCATGTGGGAGCGTCAACGATTGTGCAGCGGACGCATCGGTTGTCGAGCGCGCTGGATGAGGTTCTGGAAGAAGAGCGCGTGGGCGTGAAGGCGGGCTGAGATCAGTTCGCAATTTTTCAAATGTGATTTCTTCATTGCAAGGAGCCACTTTGGGCGGCTTTTTGTTTTTGAGCTCGAAAGTGTGCCGCAGACGAGGTAAGGCTCACCTCAGGCGCTGAAGCGCCGTTCTCGTGGAGTTGGTGATGGCACGAGTAAACTCGTGCCCTTACCCATCGCGGGCCGTTCCCCTTCGTGCCCTTCCCTTTGTCCTTCCCTTGGGTAGGCTCATCAGCACGCGTGTTGCCAGCTTTTTACAGTCCGGGACTTGCGAAACTCTTCCGGTTTGCCTAGCATCCAATTCTGAAAGCCGGCCTGCGGAGTTGGTGTGGTGGTAACCGATTTTTGAACCAACACCGAATGAACGGGGACTTGACTCGAACTAAGATCCGGTGTGCGATGCTCCGTCACGCGGAGATGCCTAAAGGGTCTCGGCAGGTTCCCACCGTCTAGGACGGGTTCATTCTCGGCCCACCGCACGGTTCAGCGGGTCGGCTTTTACTTCAGTCGCCGGTCGTCAGTCGCTGGTCGCTGGCAAAATCGCGGACCATCCGCTTCCAGGCTGCTTCGTTGTTGTCTTCGTCCTGTTAAACTTGAGCAGGACGAAATTCTTTTTTGCGCATCCAATAAAACGTGTATCCCCAAATTTTTCATATTGGACGATTTTTTCTGCCTACGTATGGGCTGCTAGTAGCTACCGGCGTCCTGCTGGGGCTGTGGATCAGTGTGCGCAACTCGGCGCGCCAGGGCATCGATCCGGAGAAGGCCTGGAATCTCGGCATCCTGGTCGTGCTGTGTGGAATTGTCGGCGCAAAGATTTTGTATGTGGTCTACGACTGGAATACGTATCCGCACTGGACCGACATTTTCAGCGTCAGCACGCTGCAGGCTGGCGGAGTATTTTCGGGCGGATTGATTGCGGCGCTACTGGCGGCCGCGTGGTATATCCGGCGCAACCGCATGCCGGCGCTAGCGACCTGCGACGCATTTGCACCGGGACTGGCGCTGGGACACGCGATCGGGCGCGTCGGATGCTTTGCGGCTGGCTGCTGTTTCGGGAAGCCGACGCATGCGTGGTGGGGCGTGACGTTTACGAATCCGGTAGCGCATGATTTGGTTGGGACGCCGTTAGGGGAAGCCCTCGAACCGACGCAGTTGTTCGAGTCGGCCGTGGAGTTGGCGAATTTCTTTTTGCTGATGTGGATGTTGAAGCGCAAGAAATTCGATGGCCAGGTGTTTGGGGCGTATCTGATTCTCTACGGCGTGGCGCGCTTCTTTCTGGAGTTCCTGCGCGGAGATCCGGGACGCGGCGTGGTGTTCGGCGGATTGATGAGCGGAACGCAGTTGATCGCAATTGGGTTGGTGGTGGTGGGTGGAGTGATCTGGTTCTTGAGAGGTGGGGTGCGGAAGACGGTTGCGGCCCAGGCATGAGTGTCGTCCCTGAAGGGACTCGAGGATGATTTTGGGCGCTGACCCGGCACTTACGTGCGGGGCTTTCTTCTGGCGTCCCTGTGCGACTCTCCGCCTAATCTCGATTCCTAATTCCTCAGGTTTCCTATCCCAACGGGTACGTTTCTCGGACTTGCTTGGAGTGCTCGAGGTATATCGACCAAAGCGCGAACGGGAGAATTGGTCTCGCCACATGCTCCCACCCCATGGACGCTAAACCAACTCCACGGCTAGGATGGAATAGAAGCATCCAAAAGCAAAAATAAGCGATGTTCGCGCCGAGGTACGTCAGCAAAAAACGGCGCGCGAAGGTAACGGCACCCGGTCGAACGAGCCACAACTGAAGTCCGGCGGCGAAGCTGAACAACGCCAATGCGCTGAAGAGAACGCAATACACTCCCAAAAGCAGAATGCGGTTTGGATTTTCGGCGGTGCCGAACATCGGAATGATGTTTGCGAAAAGCTGATACAGAAGCGAGCCAGGATAGAGAATCGTCAGCGACAAACACAGGACCAAGAGCCAACCCCCGATTTCCCTGGGAACGAGGGTCTCGAAAGGCGATTGCTTGGGATGCTCTTCACTCATGCTGCATTTGGCGGCCGGACAGCACTTCAGATCTTCTTGCCAGCTTCTTCCCTGAACGTAGCGGGCAATTCTAGTCCCGGACAATCGGTTGCGCTAGACTTCCTTCTTCATGGCTGATTCATTTCCTGCGACTTTTTCCGTCACATCGGAGGAGGCAGGAGTTCGTCTGGATCAATTCCTCGTTGCGAAGCTTACTGACATTAGCCGGGCGCGGGTGCAGCAACTGATTGAGCAGGAACTGGTGCTGGTCGACGGGAAAGCCGGCAAGCCTTCGCTGCGGCTCCGTGGTGGCGAGGAGATCCGCGTCCTTGGGCGGGCGAAGGTTGAGCCGCTGCGGGCCATTGCCGAGGACATTCCGCTCGACATTGTTTACGAAGACGACGATCTGGCGGTGATCAATAAGCCTGCGGGGATGATGGTGCATGCGGGCGCCGGGGCGACTGAAGATGCGCGCAATCGCGGGACATTGGTGAATGCGCTTGCTGCACCGGTTTGGCCAGCTCTCGGACGTGGGCGGAGAGTTGCGCCCCGGGATTGTGCATCGTTTGGATAAAGAAACTAGCGGGCTGATCGTGGTGGCGAAGAACGATGAGGCCCATCGCAGGCTGGCAGCGCAGTTTGCTGCCCGCGAAGTAAAGAAAACTTATCTTGCGCTCGTGCACGGACGCGTAGCTGCGGAGCGCGGCACCATTCATAAAAGCATCAGCCGCGACAGTGTTCGGCGCGTGCGCATGACAACGCGGCGCGAGGGCGGGCGAGAGGCCATTACGCATTACCGGGTGGAACGCAGGATTGACTCGGAGTTTGGAAAGTTCACGCTGCTCGAAGTGAAGATCGATACGGGGCGGACACATCAGATCCGCGTGCACTTGGCGTCGATTGGGCATCCGGTGGTCGGGGATACGGTGTACGGGGCGCCAGCGCAGGTGAAGGGGCGGAGCGGGACGCTCTCTTTGGGGAGGAATTTTCTTCATGCGGCGGCGCTCGAGTTGCGCCATCCGCGGACCGGGGAGAAGCTGGCGTTTTCGCGGGAACTGCCGGGAGAGCTGCGGGAATTTCTGGAGCGCGTCGGGTGCTGCTGAGTCGAAAGCATCCGGTCTTACCGGGACCTAGCGACAAACATCGAAAAAGCGTTGAACCGCAAAGGTCGCTAAGCTCGCGCGAAGGACGCAAAGAAGGGCTGGTCGCGGTGCCGGGATCAGCGAGACTGCATCGTCGGATCGACGAGGCCCCGCCAGCAGATATAATGGGGTTAATGGGATTCCGGCAATTCTTCTTCCTGGGGATCGGCGCCATGACTTTGGCGGCGATTGCGGTGGCTCAAGCTCCGGATGGTGCGAGTGTGCCCGCCCCCTCTGCTCAAGCTCAGTCTGCGGCTGGCGCCACCGGGACGACGCAAGCGGCCCCGGCGCAAGGCGCTCCGGCAACTCCAGTGACGCCCCGTGCAGATGTGAAATCGAACACGGGGGCGGCGCCGGCCAACGGCCAGCAGGCGTCCACGCAGAACGATGATTCGGTCACTACCATCCGCAAGACCGTCAACGAAGTGAATGTCGTTTTCACGGTGACTGACAAGCATGGCCGGTACGTGAAGGATCTGAGCAAGGGCGACTTCAAGGTAATCGACGACGCGAAGCCCGCGGAAGAAGTCAAAGACTTCCGCAACCAGACGGATCTTCCGCTGCAGGTAGGCTTGCTGGTGGATGCCAGCAACTCGGTGCGCGACCGCTTCAAGTTCGAGCAGGAGTCGGCCATTGAGTTTCTGAACCAGACGATTCGGCCGAAGTATGACGCGGCGTTTATTGTCGGCTTCGACGTGACGCCGGAAGTGACGCAGGACTTCACCGACAATACGGAGAGCCTGTCGCGCGGAGTGCGCTTGCTGCGGCCGGGCGGCGGCACGGCGATGTTCGACGCGCTGTATTTTTCCTGCCGCGACAAGTTACTGAAGGCGCCGCGCACCGGCCCCTTGCGACGCGCGATCGTGTTGCTGAGCGATGGCGAGGACAATCAGAGCCACGTGACGCGCGAAGAAGCCATCGAAATGGCGCAGCGCGCCGAAGTGATCGTGTACACGATCAGCACGAACATCTCGGGCATGAAGGGCAAAGGCGACAAGGTGCTGGAACGAATCGCCGATGCGACCGGCGGGCGGGCGTTCTTCCCTTTCCAGCTGCGCGATGTGGCCAATGCATTCGCGGAGATTCAGGACGAACTGCGCAGCCAGTACGCGGTGTCGTATAAGCCGGCCGACTTCCGGGCCGATGGCAAGTATCGGACGATTGAAATCGTGGCGGCCGATCGCAAGAATCTTCATGTGAGATCGCGCCGCGGCTATTTCGCTCCCGCGCAGTAGCGATGGCAGGATATTCGGGCACTCCTCTTCCTAAAAAGCTGGGCATCAAGTCAGGGCAACGGGTGACGTTTGTCGGGTTGCCGGCGGACGTGCGGGCCGAATTGCGCGATGCATTGGCTGAATGCGAGGTCGCTGTGCATGGGCCGTTGGATTTTGCGATGCTCTTTGCCAAGGAACATTCCAGATTGAAGTCTGAGTTCGCGCGACTGGCGAAACTGCTGGCGCCTGCGGGCATGCTCTGGGTCGCGTGGCCGAAGAAGGCGTCGGGCGTGGCGACTGACATGAATGAAAATGACGTGCGGAAGATTGGGTTGGCGGCCGGACTGGTGGATGTGAAGGTGTGTGCGGTGTCGAATGTGTGGTCGGGGCTGAAGTTTGTGCGGCGGGTGAAGGAGCGGTGAGCGCCGTCGTCATCGAAACTGATGTCAGCTGCGGAAAGAGTGCATGGGTCCTTCGCTACGTTCGGCTGGCGCCCACTTCGCTCAGGATGACACGCTATCGGAAGTTGGGCTCGCTGAAGACACGCCCGAAACGCGGCAATTGTCGCTATGCCATCGTGACGCAGAAAAACGAATCTGCCGTAGCTGAAAAAGAGTACATGCAGGGCGGACTGTTCGTGCTAATTTCCAAGCATGAAGTTCTGTCCCAACTACAAGTGCGTCGCCTTCGGCCGAGTGGTTTATACGCAATCGACGCGTTGCGTATTCTGCAAGTGGGATCTGAAGCCTCCGCGAATGTTGAGCGAGACGGTTGAGGAGACGGCTCAGAGTGGGCGGACAGACACACATTTCGAACCCACTCCGTCCGAGACGCCTGCGCCTCCAAAGCGCCCGCCCATGCGGCATTCGGCGTAACTTTCTGTTCGTACTCCGGTAACTTGTGAGAGGCCGTGGGCTGGCTTACGCTTTGCGGCATGGGTTTTGAGCCGTGGCGGCCGCAGAGTTGGCATTCGTCGGGTGAAGATCTCAAGCCGGCGGATGAGGATGTGATCCGCACGCTGGCAGAGATCGAGAAAGCCTCGACGCCGCTGCCCTCTGCTACCTCAGACAATTCTCTTCAAGTTGGACCGGTTGCGCCGTCGCGCCCGGCATCGCCTGCCGCGGTGAATGCGGCCTGGCGGTCGGCGGCGATTGCGGTCGGCGCGGCGGCTGGGTTTGTGATTCTCGGATTGAACTTTCTGGGGCGGCAGTCTTCGACTGGCCAGTCGAGGCGCGGGCCGGCGCGTGTGATCTCGCGGTCGTCGCTCGATCCGGCGCGGCAGGCAGAAGCCGAGCAATTGCTGCAGAAGGTGGCCGCGGGTGATGCCGGGGCGGCCGATCAGATCTTGCAAGTTTCAGGAAACTGGACCGGGAAGACCCATCGCACACCGAAGTCCGAATCATTGATTGGGGCGGCGTTGAACTCGCCTGATCTGCACGCCCGTGAGGCGGCGATGCAGGCGGAGATGGCGCTCGACGGCGTCACAGTCGACGAGGCCGGATTGAAGGCCGTGGAGCAGGCGGCGACCAATCCGAGTTCACGGGTTTGGGCGCTTTGGATGTTGGGAGCGCTTGGGAACCGTGGAGTCGATCCCTTTCATACTACCAAGGTCATCAGCTCTTACTTGACGGATACGCAGGTAGACGTGCGGGCCGCGGCGGTGAATGGACTGTCGCTGGTGGGAACGGAGGAGACAATTCCTTTGTTGCTCGATCGGTTTCGCAACGATCCGTCGCCGGTGGTGCAGGAACGGGCTGCGTGTTCGCTAGCTGAGTCGGGGATGTACACGCATCCGTTACGCATGACGGCGGCGGGTAGTTTGGTGTCGTGGCTGGACGATTCGTTGTTAAGTCCGGCTCAGCATGAGTGGGCGCTGCATGCTTTGCGGGATATTTCGGGTCAGGATTTGGGCAGAGATGCGGGGCGCTGGCGGGATTGGTATTCGGGCGCGCAGTAGGGATATTCTTCGCGGCGACGCAAAAACGACGGGCGAGGACGCCCGTCGCTCCATCGTTGGAATTCTCTAACAGCTTCAGTCCTTGTTGTGAGCCACTGCGTAGTATCCGCTACGGGTCTGGATCTTGTATCCCTGCTTGGAGTGGAGTTCGATTTTGCGGAAGGCGCCGTCCTGGTTGGTATTGGTGGACGTGTAGCCGATGTTGTACTGGCTGCGCAGCTCTTTGGCGATCTGATCGAAGGCTTCTTTCAGCTTTTCCATTTTGTTGCCGACGTCGATGACGCGGCCGCCGGTCTCGTTGGCGAGTTTCTTCATCTCAGAGTCGCCGGAGTAGCCAAAGCCTCCATAGAACCCGCGGTCAGCGATCATCAACACATAACAAATCGAGTCGGATTTCTGGGCTGCCTCGATAGCGTCACGAACGCGCAGCTGGCTGCCCTGATCCTCGCCGTCGGTGAGCAGGATCATGGCCTTGCGTCCGACTTCATGGGACAGTTCATCGTGGGCCGCCAGGTAGACGGCATCGTAGAGCAAAGTGCCGCGCGGCGGGCCGGTTGGTACGGGATTTCCGCCACCTCCGGGGATGATGGTGCCACCTCCGCCGCCGGTGTTGATCCGGGTTTTGTTCATGGCGGACTTAAGACGGTGGACGTCGTTGGTGAAGTCCTGGAGCAGGTCGACGTTTACGTCGAACCCGATGAGGAAGGCTTCGTCTTTTTCACGCAGGATGTCGTTAAGGAACGCTCCGCCGACTTCTTTTTCCATTTCCAGCACGCGCATCTGGCTGCCGCTGGTGTCGATCAGGATGCCGAGTGTCAGGGGCAGATTACTTTCAGCCGTGAAGTACTTGATGGTCTGCGGCTTGCCGTCTTCCAGTAGCTCAAAGTCGTCTTTGGTCTGGCTGGGGATCAGTGCGCCCTTCTTGTCCTTCACATTGAAGAACAGCTGGACAACGTTGACCCGGACCTTGAGGGTCTCCATGGACTGGTCCTGATTTTGGTCCTGGTCCTGGTCATGGGTGTGATCCTGCAGGGTGGGGAGAGACTGGGCGGCGGCGAACGGCGCCAGCGCCAAAACACACGTCAGAATGAGTGCTAATGGGAGCGAATGGGCTTTGAGCATCCAGAAATTCTCGTGGGACTTTTGTTAGTCTATTCCTGTAAGGTTAGATGCACCAATCTAAAGGATTTGAGCATCCGAAGGAACAGACGGTTGCCTGCACGGAGAAGATGACCTTGGATCAGTGGATTCGGAAGGCCTTGAGCGCGGCAGTGGTGTGCGCGCTGCTTCTGGCAGTAGCAGTAGCCTTGGCGCAGGATCAAACGCAAAAACAGCCAGGTCAGCAGGATATCCCGGACGCGCCTTCGGCCGTCCGGCCCGTACAGCCGTTTCCGACGAACCTTCCGCCTAGCCGACCGCAGCCGGAGAGCGAGCAACCGGCGCCGGCGAAGCCAGGATCTTCCACTACTCAGCCGCCTACCGCCAATGACGGAACGCCTCCGCCGCCCATGCCTCCTGTGAACACCGTCCCGCCGGGCAGCGTTCCGCGCGACCAGATGAACACGCGCGAAGACCTTTATACCTACCGGGCGGTAGTGAATTTTGTAATGGTGCCGGTCACGGTCAAGGACGGGTCCGGGCACATGGTTGACGGACTTCTGCCCAATGATTTCTCGGTGTTCGAGGACGGCAAGAAGCAAGAACTGAAATTCTTTACCAGTGATCCGTTTCCCTTGTCGGCGGCAATCATTCTGGACACCGGGATGCCCGACACGGCGGTGCAGAAGATCAACCAGACTTATTCGTCTCTCTCGGGGGCCTTCAGCCCTTACGACGAAGTATCGCTGTACACCTACAGCAGCACGGTGAGTCAGGTTTCAGATTTCTCGTCGACCGGACAGAAGCTGACGTCGGTGCTGAACCAGATGAAGTTGGAGCGCGGCCGCAACAACGGCGCCCCTGTGATGAATGGACCGCTCGGTCCGCAGGGGCCGACGGTGAATGGAATTCCCATCGAGCGCCCGGGAGCACAGCCGAACATCGCGCCGCCGAAAGATGTGCGCGTGCTGAACGATGCGATCCTGCGGGCAGCGCTCGATCTGGGCAAGCGTGACCGCGCACGCCGCAAGATCATTTTCATCATCAGCGATGGCCGGGAGTATGGCAGCCGGGTTTCTTATAGCGACGTGCTGAAGGTATTGCTTTCGCGCGAGATCTCGGTGTACGCGATCGGCGTGGAGGGAGCGGCCATCCCCATCTACAGCAAGCTGGAAAAATTTCGCCTTCCGCATTACGGCTACAGCGACATTCTCCCGAAATACACCGCGGCGACCGGAGGCGAAGTCTTCAATGAGTTGACCCGCGACAACATTGAAGTCGCGTATGCCCGTGCCACGGGCGATGCCCGCAACCAGTACACGCTGGGCTACACGACACGGGCCACGCCCAGCAGCGCGTATCGCGACATCGAGGTGCGAGTTGCGCGTCCGGGGCTGAAGATCAGCGCCAAAAGCGGGTACTATCCGCTTCCCACAGCCAAATAGGGAACCCTGCGCCGAGGATGCTCCCTTCAGTAACGGGGGTAACCTGCCGGTACTTTGAGGGCGTGTGGTATAAAAGCCTGCAGTACCCAAGGATATTTATGCGTTGGCACTCCAGCGGGAGGGGGTGCTTTCGCTGCAGGTTCATTCAGAGGAAATTCTTGAGTTTCATCAACTTTGCAGCCCGCGAGATCAACTGCAAGATCGTGTATTACGGCGCCGGTTTAGGCGGCAAGACCACGAACCTGCAGCACATCTACCAGAAAACCGCGGAACAACAGAAGGGCAAGATGATCTCGCTCGCGACCGAAACCGAGCGAACGCTGTTCTTCGATTTTCTGCCGCTCGATCTCGGCTCGGTGCGCGGCTTCAAGACTCGCATTCACCTCTACACGGTTCCCGGACAGGTTTTCTACGACGCCAGCCGCAAGCTGATTCTGCGCGGCGTGGATGGAATCGTGTTCGTCGCCGATTCGCAGGAAGAGCGCATGGACGCCAACGTCGAGGCGCTCGACAACCTGATGGACAACCTGAAAGAGCACGGGTACGACTTCTTCAAGATTCCCTACGTCCTGCAGTTGAACAAACGAGACCTGCCCAATGTGTTGCCCGTGGACGCACTGGCCAAAGAACTTCGCCGCAAGAACGAGCCGATCATCGAGGCGGTAGCGTTCCAGGGCGGCGGCGTGTTCGAGACTCTGAAAGAAATTGCGCGGCAGGTTTTGACGGAGTTGAAGCAGGGCGGGTAGGGAGGTCTCAGGTCTCAGGTCTTGGGTCTTGGGTTTCGGGTCTTGGGTTTCAGGTCTTGGGTCTTAGGTCTTGTCTTGGGTCCGATAGACTTCCTTGGTTCATTTTCCCACGTCCTGAAATGAAATCGAATTTGTCGATGGAGGACGGGCGTCCTCGCCCGTCGGCACGCTCGCGTGCTAGTTCTAGGTCATGCAGTACGAGTATCGAAGGCGTCTTCCGCACTACCAGCCCGACAACAAAATCTTCTTCATCACATTCTGCACACATAAGCGGTGGCGAATGCCGGAACGCGTTCGTCGTATCGTTCTGGATGCGTGTCGCACAGGAAACGGTATCCTGTTTGATCTCTTAGCGGTCGTGGTGATGCCCGATCATGTCCACATCGCACTCGTGCCGAATGCGCTCCCAGATGGAACGGTGTCCGTTGCGAAAATCATGCAGGTCATCAAAGGCGCGTCCGCGCACTGCATCAATCGGGACTTTGGACGCCGTGGACCTGTTTGGCAACAGGAATCCTTCGATCGAGCACTTCGTCGACAAGAGGACGTCGATCTGAAGAACGACTACATGCTGGAGAATCCGGTACGAGCGGGGTTAGCAGGAAATCCGTTGGATTATCCGTGGCTCTGGAGGAAAGTCGATGGGCCGGAGAGAATCAGCCTCGATGGGCAGTTAGCGTGAATAGGGGAGGGGCATCCTCAACAATGGGGCTACGCCCCGACGGGCGAGGACGCCCGTCGCTCCATCGTTCAAAAGGAGCGCGGCAGCTTCAAGAAAAAAGGCGCCGCACTTGGCGGCGCCTTTTGTCTGCAGGGTCGGAGGGTTACTTGGTCTCTGCCAACCCCGGATTCGCTCCGAATTCGCGGCGGGCGTTCACTGTTTTCACTGCGCGGGCGGCCGCGGGTTGGGCTGTCGCTACTCCGTAGCGTTCGAGCATGACCGGGACCATCGCGCCTTCTGCTTCCTTGACGAACGTCATGTGGCTTTCGCCCGTCAGGTCGATGCGGACGAAGTCGCCCAGCTTCACCTGTCCTGTAGCAACCAGATTGGCGAGCGGGAAGACGATGTTGCGCTCGATGGCGCGCTTCAGGTGACGTGCTCCGTAACGCGGGTCCGTGCCTTCCTTCAGAAGGAAGTCTTTGACCCTCGGCGTACAGGTAAACACGAACTGATTCGCGCCCGCGGCCTGCAGGACGCGCTGCTGCACCATGCCCAATTCGATTTCGAGAATCTGGGTGAGGTGCTCGCTGCGCAGCGTCTTGAAGACCACGACTTTGTCGATGCGGTTCATGAACTCAGGCGTAAATTTCCGGCGCGCTGCCTCGACTGCTGTCCGGGAGATTTTCTCGTCGAATTTCCCATCGACTTCCGTGACGTGGGTGGCAAAGCCCATGCCGCCGTCGACCAGACCGGTCATTTCGCAGGCGCCCAGGTTCGAGGTCATGATGATGATGCACTGCGACAGGTCGACCCGGCGGTTGTCGCCTAAAGTCAGCGTCGCCTTGTCGAGGATGCCGAGCAGCAGTTGCCAGAGCGAGTCGCTGGCCTTCTCGATTTCGTCGAACAAAAGGATAGAGAGCTTCAGCTTGTCGGTGTGCCATTGGTTCAGCGCTTCCTGGGTCAGGAGCGGATGCGTCTCGCGGTGTCCCAGGTAGCCCGGAGGCGAACCGATCAGCTTAGCGATTTCATGGGAGTGCTGGAACTCCGCGCAATCGATCTTGATGCAAGCTCGCGCGTCGCCGAAGAGAGACTCGGCCAGAGCTTCGACGACGCGGGTTTTCCCGGACCCGGTGGGCCCCAGGAACAGGAGATTGCCTACCGGGCGTCCCGGCGGATTCAGTCCGGCCAGGAACATCTGGTAGATCTCCACGACTTTTTCGACGGCCTGATCCTGCCCGACGATCTTGCGACGCAGAGTAGTATCGAATTCCCTCGCGTCGTTGCTGCGGCGGTTCGGATCGAGCACAGTGGCGAGATTCGTTCTCATAAGGTCAGAAGGCCCTTTCTAGTCTTTTGGGGCCGGTTCGTTACTACCTGGGGAGACGACCGTCGCGCTCCAAACCAGGTAGCGACAAATTCTGTCAGTTCGCTACCCGCTCCTTGGACGCTGCAAACGATTAGCCATCCCCCAAAGTAACCATAGTCACCCGTTTCCTGCTGTCTTAGATGCTTCTACGCCCTGTCAGCGATTTATCCGCAGGCCGCAATGATGCAAGCGAAATGTAAATTCTTGCGCATTCAGGAGCGTTGTAGAGCCTTTCGTTCCACCGTCGGAAGCCTACCTGGCTCTGGTCCGACGTAACTTTCGAGCGCAAAAAACGCGGGATAGTATCCGCCCAGAAGCACTTCTGGGAGAAAACTTTGCGCCGTACTGGTGATGTTGCCCTTGCCCTCGGGGTCTTTGCTGCACTGATCCTGGTCGTTCTCAACTGGTCTTCCGTATCTATGCCACGCGCGATCGCGCAGCAAGCGCCCAAAATCGTGCGCAGCAGCGCTCCGGCGACAGCCGTTACGGCGAAGCCCGCAGATCTGCATCCGGTTTTTGCACCACCGGGGACAGAACTGTACGAGGCCAAACGGGGGGACAGTATGGGATCGCTGGCACGGCAGTATGTGAAGCGGACATCCTACCTCACTTCTGGCGAATTGGCCGAGGCGATCCGCAAGGCGAATGGCGACCGGACGAGCAACAATCTGAAGGCGGGCGAACAGATCATCGTGCCGGGAATTCTGGCGGCGCCGATCGTCGAGAAGACCATTCCGGTAGCCAAGGATTTTGAAGTACGCGCAATCTATTTGACCGGCGTGATGGCCGGAAGTGACCACGGGATACGGATCATCAAGCACTGGCGCGAAGTGGGCGGCAATGCCGTGGTGTTCGATATCAAGGACAGCGACGGCAGCGTGAATATTCCGTTCGACCATCCGCTGGCCGGGCGGCAGCATGTGTACATTCGCGACGTGCCCAAGCTCGCACACTTCTTGCATTCGCAGGGTATGCATGCCATTGCCCGCATCGCCATCTTCCGCGACCAGCGACTGGTGGAGACGCATCCTGAGCTGGCGGTGAAGTCGGCGCGCAGCGGAAATGCGTGGCGCGAAAACGGCAAGCTGGTCTGGACCGATACTTCGAATCCGAAAGTGCAGGAATACAACATTGCTTTAGCCAAGTATGTCGCCGACCTGGGCGTGGACGAGATCCAGTTCGACTACGTCCGTTTCCCTGCTGAGGGCGACCAGAAAGACGCGACATTCTATTTCCAGAAAGAGCATCCGACGTGGCATCGCTCGGACGTGATCAACGACTTCCTGAAGCATGCTTATGCCGAGCTTCACCCGAAAGGCGTCCTGCTGTCGCTCGACGTCTTCGGTGTGATGGCGTGGCAGCGTCCGGTGGACCTGTCGCATACGGGACAGGACATCGTGGGCATGGCGAAGTACTGCGACGTGCTTTCGCCCATGATCTACCCCTCGCACTTCTTCGGCATGGACGGCTACGCCCATCCCGGCGACGCCCCCGAACACTTCATCGGCGAGTCGATGGACCGCTTCAAGCTGATCACGAAAGACAGCACGGCGACCATTCGTCCCTGGCTGCAGGCCTTCCGCTGGAGAACGAAGACGTACTCGCCCGAGTACATCGAGACGCAGGTGCGCGTGGCGAAGGAAAAGGGCGGCGTCGGGTTTTTGTTCTGGAACGCCGGGAATGACTACTCGAAGCCGTATGCGGCCATGCCGGTGATGAAGGCCGGGAAGGCGAAGTATTTTCGGGGGGATGAGATGCCGGGAGTGGCCGGGGTGCCGGCGACAACGGCGACTGCCCTGCCCGTGGGCGGAGGGCAATAAGACCGATCGACGACGGGAGCGGTATGCGGAAGACAAAGGGATTATTGCATGGCGTATTGCTCCTGATTCTTGCTGGGATCGAAGTCTGGCTACTGACGGGATTCTTGCCCGAGCGGTGGCAAGCAAGGATTTTTGATCGAGTGCAATTCCTGCATTCTCAGTCGTACGACTACTCACGCGTCACGCATCCAAATTTGTCATACGAACTTCAGCCCTTCAAACCGTTTGGATTGGCACTCCTGGGAATTCTGCTCGTCGTCAATGGTGGGGCGATTTTTGCGTTGTGGTCTCGGCGCCATCGCTAGTTGGTGCCCCAGGTTCGCGTCCGTTGTGTGGACGCTAACCTGGGTTCGGCGGTATGGACATAGTGGGCGTTCTTGCTTGGCAGAGCCCGGAGTTGCCAGGCTAGCGCCAAAGAGCGGCGCGAACCTGGGGCACCAGACTATTTCTCTCGCGCGTAGACGCAGCCCCAACCGACCGTCCGGAAAGCACGGACCATTCACACTCTTGATCTGTCCAGTCTGTAGAAACTGTGTCTTCCGAATCCTGCGCTGCCGAATTGCTCGGTTATAATCAACTGTAATTTTGCCAGCGCCTGAGCGCATTCCCAGCGAATTATCTGCGCCGCCTGCAAAGCTACGGCATCGAATTTGACTGGGGTGAGGAGTCTTCATGGCGATTCAGAAAACCGAGAAGATCTGGCATAACGGTAAGCTCATAGCCTGGGACGACGCGCGCATCCACGTGATGTCGCACGTCATCCACTACGGCTCGTCGGTATTCGAAGGCGTGCGCTGCTATGCGCTGCCAGGCGGCCCAGCGATTTTCCGCGCGCACGAACACGCGCAGCGGCTGCTGGATTCAGCCAAGGTCTACCGGATCGACGTCGATTACACGCGCGACGACATCGTCAAAGCCATGAGTGACGTGATCGCCAACAACGGCGTGTGGCCCTGTTACCTGCGGCCCGTCGTGCTGCGCGGCTATGGCGAAGCAGGCGTGAACCCCTTCAACTCGCCTACCGAGGTTTACGTTGTCAATTACCCGTGGGGTAAGTATCTCGGCTCCGACGCGGACCAGGGTTGCGACGTGTGCGTCTCGTCGTGGACGCGCCTTGCGCCCAACACTTTGCCCGCGATGGCCAAGGCCGGCGCGAATTATATGAACTCGCAGCTCATCAAGATGGAAGCCATCGTCAACGGCTACGCCGAGGGCATCGCGCTCGATACGAACGGCTACGTCAGCGAAGGCTCGGGCGAGAACGTCTTCCTGGTGCGCAACGGCGTGCTGCAGACGGCGCCGCTCGGCAACTCAGTGCTGCCCGGCATCACGCGCGATTCAGTTCTACAGATTGCGCGCGACCTGAATATCCCGATCGTTGAGACCGTCATTCCGCGCGAGATGCTTTATCTCGCCGACGAAGCGTTCTTCAGCGGCACGGCTGCGGAGGTCACCCCAATTCGCTCGGTCGACAAGATCAGCGTGGGCAAGGGCGTGACGGGGCCGATCACGAAAGCCATCCAGAAGGAGTTTTACGCAATCGTGAAGGGCGAGAAGGCAGATCGGCATCAGTGGCTCACGCCTGTTGCGGTGCGCAGCAAGCAGCCCGTCAGCGTGTAGATCCATCGACTAGTCAGATTTGGGCGCTCCGAGCGCCCCTTTTCTTTTTCTGCAAGTTGACATAACACCCCAACTCCGTCTGGCTGTCTGTAGTAGCGCCCCTGGTCGGTTGGGCGTATATTGTGGGCGCTAGAAGTCGACTGAAATTTGCAGGCCCCGCCCCGTCCACGAAGTTCTTGCAACAACTATTCAATGGAAGCAGGAGGAATTTAATGGCAGCTGACTGTGCAATTACGCCCGAATTTGCGACCGCTTACCGCGACATGATGCTCGCTGGCCTGGCCAATGAAACGAAGACGACATCGAAGGTTCTTGCCGCGGTTCCCGAAAACTGCCGCGACTACCGCCCGGATCCCAACGGACGTACGGCGTGGGAACTGGCATGGCATCTGGCCAACACCGACGTGCAGTTTCTCGACGGGATCGCCGACGGCAAGTTCAACATGGAAAGTCCTGACGAAGAACATAAACCCAAGTCAGTTGCGCAGCTGGTCGCGTGGTACGAAGAAAACATGAAGCGCGGAGCCGATCGAGTAGCTGCAATGTCAGCGGACCAACTCACCTCGCCCATCGACTTCTTCGGAGCCTTCAAGTTCCCCGCAGCGTTTTACCTGGGATTTCTCAATAACCACAGCATCCATCATCGGGGACAACTCGCCGTCTACCTGCGTCCGATGGGCGCGAAGTGTCCGTCGATCTACGGCGGTAGTTACGACGAGCCCTGGGTTCCGGCGGAAGCGTCAACGGCCGCGTAGGGGGATCGATCGCGAGCATCTGCTCGTGTTATGCGTAAGTAACATGAAGAGCCGCCTTCCTTGGCGGCTCTTTCATTTCGTCTCTAGCATCCGCACCAGACGAGCGGAACATCGTATCGTCTTGATTTCGCGATCGGCAGTGAGCAGCGTCATGTTCTCCACCAGCGCTTGCGCCACGAGCAGACGGTCGAACGGATCGCGGTGATGCAGTGGCAGTTCATAAACCCGGGCAGCATGAACGTGGGTGACCGACAAAGGCTTAAGATTTTGCTCCCTCATAAAACGCGGAACCGATCGCCCAATAGGAACTGGAAATTTCAACTTTCCGAGGGCCACTTTGATGCTTAATTCCCAGGTGGTCGCCGAGGAGAGAAAAATCTCCTCGGTGCCGTCAGATAGAATGGCCACCACTTCCGGACGCAACTGCTCGGGCGAATCGAGCGCCCAGAGCCACACTCCGGTGTCGAGGAGATAACTCACCGCTTCTTTTTCCGCGGACGCTTGGGTGATGGTGGGCTGGTAATGGGCGCATCATAAAACAGCGCTTCAAGTTCGGGCATCGGAGCGTCAAAGTCATCCGCCATCCAGATCTCACCCTTGGCAATACCCAGCGGACGGGTTGGCTTCGTTTCGGTCACAGCAACCAGCTTTGCCACGGGGACCCCGGCGCGCGAAATGATGACTTCTTCCCCCTCGCTTACCTTGTGCAGGAGCCGGGACAGGTGAGTCTTGGCTTCGTGGATGTTCACTTCCATGATCGCCAAAGCATAGCTAAGTCTATGAACTAAGTCAACATCGTTTTGACCGCCTAAGGCAAAATGCGCGCCTTGCTGCCTCGCTCTACGCCAAGCGAAGCAACGCAGTTAAGCCACTAGCCATCAGCCACAAGCTACGACCCGTTACCTAGGTCATCTTGGGGAAGGTGACGATTCGCGCCATGATACTGAGAGCTACAAGGGAGTCGTGTCGAATGAATATTGATGATCTGCTTCGGATCGCGATGGAGCGGCGGGCGTCAGACTTGCACCTCAAGGTCGGCAACTATCCGCACCTGCGCGTTGACGGCGAGCTCCTTCCACTCACCGACCAACCCCGCGTCACCGCGGAGGACATGCTGACCATGGCCTTCAGCATGATGTCAGCCCGGCAGAAGCAGAAGTTCAAAGAGACCACCGAAATCGACATGGCCTATGGCGTGGCCGGACTGGGCCGTTTTCGTGTGAACGTCTTCCAGCAGCGCGGCAACGTGGGACTGGTGCTCCGCGTCATTCCCACTAAGATTCGCGCGCTCGACGAACTCTACCTGCCAAAAGTGGTGGAGCAGGTCTGCGACATGCCTCGCGGCCTGGTGCTGGTCACCGGCGTCACCGGCTCCGGTAAGTCAACCACGCTGGCCGCGATGGTCGACCGCGTCAACGCGACGCGCGCCGAACACATCATCACGATCGAAGACCCCATCGAATTTCTGCATCGCGACAAGAAGGGGTACGTCAACCAGCGCGAGATTGAAGTCGACACGCCGTCGTTCTCGGCGGCCCTGCGCGCCTCTCTGCGTCAGGATCCGGACGTGATCCTGGTCGGCGAAATGCGAGATCTCGAAACCATCGGCACTGCGATCCACGCGGCGGAAACCGGCCACATGGTGTTCTCCACGTTGCACACTCTCGACGCGGTCGAAACCATTAACCGAATCATCGCCGTCTTCCCGCCGCCGGAGCAGAAACAGGTTCGGTTGCAGCTGGCAGCGATTCTGCGCGCCATCATCAGCCAGCGCCTGGTGCGCCGCGCCGATACCGAAGGCCGCGTGCCCGCGGTGGAAGTCATGATCAACACCGCGTTCATCCGCGAATGTATTCTCGTGCCCGAAAAGACGCGGTCGATTCGTGACGCAATCGCGGCCGGCACTTCTCAGTACGGTATGCAGACTTTCGACCAGTCGCTCTGGGATCTGTTCCAGGCCGGCCTGATCGGCTACGAAACCGCGCTCGAAAACGCGTCGAATGCCGACGACTTTAAGCTGCGCATGCAAGGTATCGCGTCCACTGCCGACATTTCGCGGCAGGCGATGCAATCGGCGGGCTTCGGCGGCCGATAGATTCAAGTTTGCTGGGTGCTGTCCTCCTGAACAGGGCGCGCGTAAAAGCGCGCCCTCTTTTTTGAGGCAGGTCACAGGTGACGGGTCACGGGTGACAGGTCTGGGACTTCAGGTCTCAGGTCTCAGGTCTCAGGTGTCAGGTCTCAGGTCCCAGGTTCCAGGTCCCAGGTCTCAGGTCCCAGGCCCCAGGTGTCAGGGAAGCGCAACACCTTAGGGGCTCTTCTTCGCGGCCAGAGGATTTGTTTGCGACCGTTGCCGCTAGTCTCTGCGTCCTCTACGGTTGTTCTCTGCGTCCTCTGCGTTTAAAAGCTTTTCCTCCGCTTCCCTCCACGCGGCCTACAACTCAACACGATGGCGTCTTTTCATCCCCACCACATTGAGCTAAGGTGAAGGCGATGGCTTTTCCTCGCCCCAAGAAGGTCTATACCGAAGCGGAACTCTACGAGTACGCCGTGGGCGCGCTGGGGCGGCGCATGCGTACCGTCGCCGAACTGAAGCGTCTGCTACGCCAGAGAGTCGAGGCCGACACCGAGTTCGGGCAGACGCTCGTTGAACTCATCATCCGGAAACTCAAAGATCAGGGGTACCTGAACGACTCCAAATACGCGGCAGCCTTCTCTTCGCTGCGCCGCGACAACGAAAAATTCGGCCGCATGCGCGTAGTCACCGATCTCAAGATCAAGGGCGTCCACGGCGAGGTTATCGAGACCGCGGTTTCCGCCGCCTTCGACGAAGTCAATGAAGAGAAACAGGCGCGGGCCTTCCTGCACCGCAAGCGACTGCGCAAGCCGCAGGATCAGAAACAGGCCGCCCGGATCTTCCGGCAGTTGACGCGAGCGGGATTTCGCTCGAAGACGATCTTCACGATCCTGAAAAAATGGGACGTGGATGAGGAAATGCTCACTGCCCTCGAAGGCGAACCCGCAGACTGACGGCCACGCCGAATGAACTCCGCACGCTTTCCTTGGTAACCGATCACTTCCAATCGTGTAATTTGTCACAGTTTTGTAGAAGCGCGCCGTTGCATCATGCCCATGACTTCCAAACAGAATCCGGGCTACCTCGTTTTGGCCAGTGGCAAAGAGGGCAACTCGTTTGCTCCCACTTCCGCCCCGCAAAACGCGGAATCTCCGAAGACTGGAATCTGGAGACAGGTGCTGCTTGGGGGCCGGCCGTCATGATCATGGATCATCGTTCGTTTCCAGGCGAACGTAGCGATTGAAACGCGATTGACAGTCAATCGCACAAACGCGCGTTACCCCGGCGGCCCTGCCGGGGTTTTCGTTTCCGTCCAGAGCGATCGATGCTACTCGTCGGCCGCACTCCTCTGTGACCCTCTGTGTCCTCTGTGGTTTAGAATTAAAGTTTCGGGAATGAATCCCGTTCCACCCGTTGAGGCCCTCTAGATACTCATGCTGACCGGCTCGCAAATCCGCCGCAAATTCCTGGACTTTTTCATCGAAAAGGGCCACCGAGAGGTGCACTCGTCATCGCTCGTCCCACAGAATGACCCGACGCTGCTTTTCACCAACGCGGGCATGAACCAGTTCAAGGACGTCTTCCTCGGGCTTGAGAAGCGTGACTACTCGCGCGCCACCACATCGCAGAAGTGCGTACGGGCAGGCGGCAAGCATAACGATCTCGAAAACGTCGGCTTCACCAACCGGCATCACACATTCTTCGAGATGCTGGGGAATTTTTCTTTTGGCGATTATTTCAAGAAGGACGCCGTCGCGTACGCATGGGAGCTGATCACTTCGCCCAAGTGGTTTGGGATTCCAAGCGACAAGCTGTACGTCACGATCTTCAAAGGCGAGAACGGCGTCGAACGCGACGCCGAAGCATACGACCTGTGGCTAGGCCAGGGCGTCGCGAAAGATCGCATCTACGAATTCGGCTCCAAGGACAACTTCTGGCAGATGGGCGACACCGGGCCCTGCGGTCCGTGCAGCGAGATTCACTACGACATGGGCGTGATCGCCAGCGATCAGGGACATACGAATTGCGAGTTCGGCTGCGAATGCGGGCGTTATGTCGAAATCTGGAACCTGGTGTTCATGCAGTTTGATCGCGACGCCAGCGGCAAGCTGACGCCACTGCCCAAGCCGTCGATTGATACCGGAGCGGGCCTCGAGCGGCTGGCATCGGTGCTGCAGGGCGTGATCTCAAACTACGAGACGGATTTGTTCACGCCGCTGATCGACCGCGCCGCAAAACTGGTCGGAATGAATACAGCAGACGAACTTGCCAAAGTTGGAAAAGAGGTACATAGCAAAGGAGCCGCTTCGCTGCGGGTCATTGCTGACCACTCACGCGCGGCGACGTTCCTGATCTCCGACGGCGTGATTCCTTCCAACGAGGGCCGCGGCTATGTGCTGCGCAAAATCATCCGGCGCGCCATTACGCACGGTCGCTTGCTGGGACAGAACAAGCCGTTCCTGCACCAGATGGTCTTCTCGGTGTGGAACCTGATGGAAGATGCCTATCCGGAATTGAAAGAGACTGCGGAGCGCGTGTCGAAGGCGGTTCTAGCCGAAGAAACTCGGTTTGCACACACCATGGAAGTAGGCCTCAAGAAATTGGAAGAGGACCTTCAGCCCTTGATCGAGGCGGGGCGAAAGGATCCAGTGAAGCAGCCCGTCTATTCGGGCAAGAAGGCGTTCAAGCTCTACGACACATTCGGCATGCCGCTAGACTTCATGCAGGATGCCGCTCGCGATCAAGGCATTGTCTTCGATCAGGCCGGCTTCAACGCTGCCATGGATGAGCAGCGCCAGCGCGCTCGCGCCTCCTGGAAGGGCGCAGCCAAGCAAACCGCTAATCCAGAGTATCAGAAGCTTCCGACCTCCATCTTCGAAGGCTACCTTCAAACCCGCTCCGACGGCTGCGAAGTCCTTGCGCTGTTGAAGAGCGGACAGGGCGCAAAGGAACTCAATGCGGGAGATGAAGGCGAAGTCATCCTCGACCACACGCCGTTCTACGCCGAATCCGGCGGCCAAGTTGGCGACCGAGGGTGGCTCTACTCCGACGACCACAATACGGTGGTCGCTGAGGTCACAGGCACCTATTATCCGATTCAGGGCGTGCGGGCTCACAAGATCATCGCCAAGCAAGCGATTCACGTAGGCGACAAAGTCGATGCGGTCGTGAACACAGAGCTTCGCGAAGCTACCATGCGCAATCACACGGCTACACACTTGCTCCATGCCGGACTGCGCGAAGTTCTCGGCAAGCATGTAAAGCAAGCCGGCTCGCTGGTCGCACCGAATCACCTGCGATTCGACTTCTCGCACTTCACCGCGGTCGCCGACGAAGAACTGCAGGACATCGAAGACCTCATCAACAAGGAAGTTCTCCGCAACCGGAAGATTGAAGTCATCGAGAATGTGCCCATTGATGTCGCGGTCAACGAGTACCACGCGATGGCGCTCTTTGGCGAGAAGTACGGCGACAAGGTGCGCGTCATCCGCATCGGAGATTTTTCCACCGAACTGTGCGGAGGGACGCACACTGCGGCGACCGGAGAGATCGGTCTGATCAAGGTTCTTAAAGAAGGCAGCGTGTCGTCCGGAGTGCGGCGCGTGGAAGCGGTCACGGGCGAAGGGTCTCTGCGACACTTCCGTAAAGATCATCAACTGGAGAACGTGGTGGCTGCGCTGGCAGGTCATGCGGAAACAGACAGCCCGGCTGCGGCGTTGAAACTGGAACTCGACAGGAAAGACGCCGAAATCAAGCGTCTGGCCAGAGAGCTAGACCAGTTGCGAATGAAGTCGGCCTCATCATCGGTGGCGTCAACCGCAGAAAAAATAAAAGAGGTCAAAGGCATCAAGGTCCTCGCACACCGCGTCGACAATCTCGACCGCTCGCAAATGCGTACTCTGGTCGATCAACTCCGCGACAAAGTCGGCTCTGGAGTCGTGGTGCTCGGCTCTGCGACCGACGGCAGAGTAGCACTCATCGCGGGCGTCACGAAAGATTTGACCACTCGCGTGCAGGCAGGCAAGATCATCGCGCAAGTCGCGCAGAAAGTCGGCGGCAAAGGCGGCGGACGTCCCGACATGGCCGAAGCCGGTGGCGACAAGCCCGAAGCACTGGACGCCGCGCTCAACGATGTGTACAACGTCGTGGAGGCGATGGCGTAAAAGCAGGTGACAGGTCACAGTTGACGGTCACAGCCAGCTCGACGTGGCGCAGGTTTTCTGTCACCCGTGACCTATGACCTGATGGCTAGGTTTTCTATGTCAGACCGCATCTCGTTCATCACGCATCGGGGCAAAGCAGATCATGGTGATCGACTTCAGCCACGCTGAACCGAAAGAGATTCTCCTGCTGTTGGAGGAGATCCAGCACAATGTCGCTCGCCATGAGAAAGGTTCTCTTCTCACGCTTGCTGATCTGACGGGTGCGCATGTCGACAAAGCTGTCGCAACGCGTATGAAGGAAGTTCTTGTTCGGGATCGGCCGTTCGTGAAGCGATCGGCTTGGGTCGGCGTTGAAAGCGTGCCAAAGGTTTATTACGAGAATATCAAGACTTTTTCGCAGCGTGACTTCCCGCCGTTCAAGAGTCGCGAAGAAGCGATGGCCTGGCTAGTCGAAGAATAGCGATCAGGAGCCAGTTTGATCACTCCGTCCATAATGCGGGTGCTCCACCGAAAACATTCTGAGAGGCTCAACGGCTCGTTTTTACGACAACGGCGCGGTGAGCCGTTGCGGCCTTCGAAACCGCAGAAACAGCAATCCGATGACTGCGCTAATAACAATCAAGTCGACCACGCTGGCCTCGGGACCAACTGTGCCGCCAGTCATCCACTTGTTGCCGGTGAGGGTGGTGTTCAGCAAGTGCCCTTTGGCTGGCATGCCACTATCGGCGACACCGAAGAAATAGGTCTCTGCCCAGTCCCAGGCAGTGTGCATACCGATCGCGAACCACAGATTTCCCGTGAGGCGCAACGATACGCAGAAGAGAATTGCTGCCAATGCAACACCGACTCCTCCGACCCAGTTCTCGCCGGGGTTGCTCATGTGCACGCCCCAGAACAGAGCCGAAAGCACGATGGCGGCGGGCCAGAAGCCAATTCCCGTGGACAACGTAAATTGTGGGTAGCCGCGGAATAGGAATTCTTCGAAGAGCCCCACCATCAGAAATGCTGCCGCCCACAGCAGCGCATACTGAATCGCGGATGCGCCAGTCAATGCGTAGCCTTGAAATGTCACGTTACCTGTCAGGAAGAGGGTGAACATGGTGACGCACTCGGCCACAAAACCCCAGACAATGCCTTCGAAGAAGCGAAGCCCGAAGGCGCCCCGCGCGGGCAAGCCGTAGTCGCCGAGGGAACGTTTTTCAAAGGCGCCCATAACAAGGCTAGCCAGCAGCACGCAGAGGAAGGCCAACCCATCCTGAATTAACGCGGCCTTGGCGCTGAAGTCGACGACTGCGGGATGGGGTCTCACGAGGTGTAAAAGGCGCAGAATGCGGCTGATCCCGAATCGCATTCCAACTACGATGGCGACGAAAATAATCAGGCGCCAAAAAGCACGCAGGCCATTCGGCCCCAGGAAGGCCCATCGCAGGCGGTTGGTTTGAGGGCCGACCGTTACCTCTGGGGCGGGGGTAGCTAACGGCTCGACGGCTTGAACATCTCCAGGTTGCATAGACATAACTTACGTAGACGGAGGTGCTGAAGTTCCGTAAGCGTACACCTCATTTGTACGAACTTGACTTGCCGCTCGCGGCCGTCCGATTCCACCTCAACTCCGCCACTTCAGTGTGACCGGAGCTGTTATCGGATGTTGAAAGGTCGTGCCGGTGCGGCGGGAGTCGAGCCAGGCTTGCTTCAGCTGGAAGTACCATTTGGCGGGGCGATCCGCATCGTCGATCAGCATCAGATGCGGATTGTGCTTCAGTCCCTCGGACTGCTGCTCCATCGTTTTGCGATCCTGCTCGACGAACTTTCCGAATACATACTTGAGCAGCTCTTCGCCGAAGGGAAACCAGCGAAACAGATTCCAGGCGGCGACCACGTCGATCCGGCAGCGATTGCGCGTGATCGGAGTGACGGTGGTCAAGCTCGAGAACCAGTACTTCCCTGCCCGGATCGTTTCGCAGCGCATGTTGGGAAGGGTGAAGTCGATGGTGGTCGTGATGGCATCGGCGTCTGCGTAGAGCTTGAGCAGTTTGTAAGGCGCGCTGTTTGAACTAGGCGTGTGCGCGCTCATGCGAAAACCGAGATCGATCGGTTCGAAGGCTTTCTGTTTTTCGTGAATGGAATCCCGGCTGCGCCACCACCATGCCTGGTGGACGAACGGTCCATGCGCGGGATCCATGAGGCCGATGATGCCGTGATCCACGCTGCAGGGCAGGTCGGACGTCAGGTACGCAAGTTTAAATTTCTCGCTGAATGTGGGAACGCGCGGCGGTCCTGCAGGAAGATCTACCCGCTGCGAAAATCCCGCTCCGGCCGGTGACGGCTCCGGAATGAATACCCAGATGAATCCATCATGCTCTTCACATGCGTAACTGCCCGCGTAGATGCGATCGGCTTTGAGTTTCTGATCGGCGGTAAGCGACGGAATCAGTTGGCATTGGCCAGAGTGCGCGTCGAAGCGCCAGCCATGGTAACTGCACTCCACCTGCGTGCCATCAAACTTTCCACAGGAAAGAGGCATGCCGCGATGCGGGCACGCGTCTTGCAGCGCGAAGGGATGGTTCTGTGCGTCGCGCCCGATGACAAGAGGTATCTCAAGAAGGGTTGCGCGTTCGAGGCGCTCACGGAAGACAGTGTCGGCGGGGAGGGCTCGATACCAGAAGCCGGGGAGCATCAGGGAGTCCGGCGTTTTTGTTTGAAGGGAATCGTCGAACATGGGAACAGGGGAGGGTACTACAACGCGAAGTCTGGATTAAACAACTCGAAGTCTTGAGCTGCTAAGAATCTTTGGCGAGCATCATCGAGATTATGAGTTGGTAACCCCTCCCCCTCCCCCAATTCTCCGCAAAATATTGAAAACAAACGGGCGGCCTTTAGAGAGAGGACTGAAATCTTTGTTTCTAAAGGGGTTATACGCAAAATATTCCGGACAAAGGAGTTAGTTGTCAAAGATCGCTGTCTGCAGGTTGCACACACTTAGGCGTCGGGCCCAACGCGTTCCATCTTGCATTTGGCTGGGCGACTTGTATGTGCGAGAAGTCACGCTGGAGCGGTTGACACGTCACGGTTCATGCTTTTTCTGCCCGTCGGGGACGGGTCCGGGGTTGAGAAGCTCGCAGTTCTCGGAGTGCTATCAGCAGCCGTGGGGTCCTTCGACTCCGTTCGGCTGGCGCCTCACTACGTTCAGGATGACACGGGCGGAGCCTGGCTTGGACGTCAGCCGAAGGATTAGTTCCTGTTTTCAGTAACTTACGGCGATTACTTCGGTGGTTCTATGGCCTTTGGATAGTTTGCCGGGGGTCGGTTAAACGCCCTATAATCAATGCACTCTGGTTGAGATTCTCCGTCAGGTTCCGGGTAGATCACGCTAAGGACTTTGTGTCTTTGCAACGAGGATAGACCCGGACAATGCGAAAGCACCTGCAAATCGCGCTGATGGCTACCCCCGTAATCGCGGCCTCCCTTTCTCTCTATGCACCACCCGTGTTTGCTGCCGACGATGCCGCGGCCAAGATGGTCGCGACCACCGACGACAGCGGACGAACTGTCTACACAAATGACGTTGTGGTAACGCCTGCGAAGGGCGCGCGCAACGGGTCGGTTTCGCGGCGGAATGGTCTGGTGTATTGGAGCGACAAAGAAAAACGGTTCAAGCCCGTGCCCTCGGCAACAATGGGCGCGGCACGCTCGGCCGCGGCCGAAGTGAATCAATACCTTACCCACGAGTCCAATCCCGAAGACGCGGCGCGCTCCAATTACCTGCGCAGCAACACACCGATCAGCCAGCAGGATGTGGACGCCGCGATCGAACAGGCCGCTGCACGGCACAATGTGGATCCGAATCTGGTGCGCTCGGTGATCAAGGTCGAGTCGAACTTCAATCCCAATGCCGTTTCGCGCAAGGGGGCGATGGGACTGATGCAGCTCATGCCGAGGACGGCGCGGTCGCTGCACGTCACGAACCCGTTTGACCCGCAACAAAACGTGGACGCCGGGGTTCGTCATTTGAAGAGCCTGCTGGAAAGCTACGGCGGCAACATCAAGCTGAGCCTGGCGGCTTATAACGCCGGGGCGGGTGCGGTGGCGCGCAGTTCCGGGGTGCCGCGTTTCGCGGAAACGCAGAATTACGTACGGCGAATTACTGAGATCTATTATGGTGGCGGGCAGCCCGGTTCGCGCGTGGTCGGGAACGTAGTACACGATCCCGTTCGCGTGCAACGGGATGCGCGCGGCGTGCTTTATATCAGCAACACGGACTAAGGTTTTCGGCATCTCTCAGGGAAGCCGTTGAACAAGCTGTAACGAGCTGGAAACGTTGACGACCCTACTTCGAAGCCAGCGCGCATTGCGTCTGGGTGTAGCGCTGTTGGCGCTGCTGCCGGCGCTGCCGGGCTATGCTCGCGTCCGGCACGGCGATGCCTGGGCACGGGATAACTTCGCGCGCGCCGAGCGCATGCGCGAAGCGTTGAATGGACGTCCCGTCGCGCAGCGAACCCGGCACGACTACCAGCGCGTCATCGACTCTTACCGCCGCGTCTACTTCGGTTCTCCCACCTCTTCGAAAGCTGATCCCAGCGTGGTCGCCGTCGCCGAATTACAGGTTGAGATGGGGCGGCGCTTCGACGACAACAAAATCTTCGCGCACGCAGTCAAGGAATACGAATTTCTGCGTAAGGAATACCCAGGCAGCCGTTACCGCTTCGATGCCTTGTTTACGATCGGCGAAATCTACAAAGACGATCTCGAGGATCCCGAGGAAGCGCTGGCCACGTTCCAGGAATTCCTGCACCGTTATCCTCGCCATCGGCTGGCGGATCAAGCCAAGTCGGCCGTCGTCGAGTTGAAGCAGGATCACGGGGAGCCAAACAAGTCAGCGGCACAGAAGGAAGCGGAGAAATATCAGAAGGCAGCCGAACTAGTCAGCAAGACCGAGGCAAAGCTCCAGGACAAGAGCGGTCAGGACCAGGAGAAAGAAGACCAGGAAAGCGCAGCCACGGCGGACGCCTCAGGCTCGGACGAAGCGACCGCCAAATTCCCGCGGGTGACCAGCATCCGGCACTGGTCGACGCCCGATTACACCCGGGTCGCGATCGATCTGGAGCAGGACGTGAAATTCGCTTCGCAGCGTATTGATCATCCCGACCGGATATTCTTCGACCTCTACGACACGAAACTGGCCTCAACGCTGGTGGGCAAGACGTTCGACGTGGACGACGGATTTCTGAAGAAGATTCGTGTGGCCCAGTTCAAGCCCGGCAAGACGCGCGTTGTGCTCGAAGTGGATGACCTTTCCGACTACGATGCGTTCCTGCTGCCCAATCCATCGCGCCTGATCATTGACATTCGCGGCAAGCAGACGGGCAAGTCTGAACTTGCGCGGAACCACAACGCTGCTGAGAGCGCGATCCCGCTGAAGTCTGTCGCAGACGCGCCTGACAGCGCGCGGGCAACTCGCACCGCGGTTCCCGCCACCGTACGGGTACCTGCGCCGGCGGGGCGCGAACTCGAAGCGCCGAATCCGATAGACACCAAGCCCACCGTCAAGACCGTCAAGGTGGGCAAAAATGCGGTCAAGAAGATAATTGAAGCCGGTGACGACGATACCAGCACACGCAAGAAACCCGCTGCCCGAACCGTGGAAGACCTGCGGCCCGAAGGGCCCCCGTTGGCAACCGCTGTGTCGGAGGAGTCGCATGGTCGCGACACGGATGCTTCGGCTGCGAGCGAAAAGAGTCGCTCAAAGAGCAAGCGGCGCACGGCGAGCAGCGCCCAACTCGACATTCGGGAAGCCCGGCCCACGGCTGCCGGTGACCGCTCACTGATTCGGGCACTGGGACTGAAGATCGGCAAGATCGTGATAGACCCGGGCCACGGCGGCCATGACACGGGCACGATCGGTCCCGATGGCCTGCTGGAGAAAGACCTGGTGGTCGACGTAGGGCGACGGCTCGGTAAATTGCTGGATACACGCCTGGGCGCCGAAGTCGTCTACACGCGGAAGGACGACACTTTTATTCCGCTCGAGACCAGAACGGCCATCGCAAACCAGGAACAGGCGGACCTGTTTGTGTCGATTCACGCGAATTCGAGTCGAGATCCGAATGCGCGCGGCGTAGAGACTTATTATTTGAATTTCACCTCCTCGGCGGATGCGCTGGAAGTTGCGGCGCGAGAGAACGCGGTTTCGGAGAAATCGATTCACGAACTGGGCGACCTGGTGAAGAAGATTGCGCTCAAGGAAAAGATCGAAGAGTCGCACGAATTCGCCAGTAATGTGCAGGAAGCACTACACAGTGGGTTGGCGGCCAAGAGTCCCGGGCTGCGCAACCGGGGCGTGAAGAAGGCGCCGTTCATCGTGCTGATCGGCGCGAACATGCCGTCGATCCTGGCGGAGATTTCGTTCGTGAGCAATCCGGGCGACGAAGCCAAACTGCAGACCCCGGAATACCGGCAGCGTATTGCTGAGTCTCTTTATCGCGGCATCGCGAAGTATGTGAGCGGACTGAGCGGGGTGAAGATGGCCAGTCGCGTTACCAAAGAAGAAGGCCAATAAGAGCTTCCGCACGTCGGTTACGGAAAATTCACTGAGCTCCGAAATAGCAAACCTCAGGCGCTGAAGCGCTCACGCTTTAGGAACTTAGCGGCACGAGTGAACTCGTGCCCTTCCCAACACCCGCGCGATGCGCAGTTTTTCCGCAGCGCTGAACTCGTGGCCCCGTTCTTGGCAGCCGGCTCTTTCCGCAACCTCGATTCCACGTGCTGAATTCCCATCCAAGCTATAATTCTTCGATTTTCCTGACGGCCCTGGTGCGGCGTTGAGACCTGTCCGCTTATTTCATGACTGTAGTCGGGACGACCGCCAGCTTTGCCGGAATCCGCTTGCGGGCCAGCCGGTGGAAACTTTCAGGGTCACTTTGTAGTCTAATAGACTGCATAGAGGCCTTTTTTTTTGACTCCCATGATTTTGCGTCGATTGATCCCGGTTTCCCTGTTTTGCCTTCTAGCAGCATTTGTGCTCGCGGCTACTCCCATACCTAAAGCAACTACGCCTGCGGCTATCCTCCCGTCGAGTTTCTCGGGATGGAATTTGCAGGGGGCTCTCCAGACGAGTACCGATGCAGTTGCCGCCGACCCGACGAACACGGCCATTCTTAAGGAGTACGGCTTTACCGATCTCGCCTCTGGGACGTTCACGCGCGACGATGGGCGAAAGCTGACGATACGCGCGGCGCGCTTTGCGGACGCCAGCGGTGCATATGGCGCGTTCACCTACTACAAGCAGCCGGAAATGTTGAATGAGAAGATCGGTGATCAGGGATCATCGTTGAACAACCGGATACTTTTCTACCGGGGCAACGTTGTGGTGGACGCGCTCTTTGACAAGCTGAGCGTGATGTCGGCCGCGGAACTGCGCGACCTGGCTAACGTGATTCCGCTTCCGCAGGGCGGCGCACGGAATCTGCCGCCCCTGCCGACGTATCTGCCCCGGCAGACCTACGTGAAGAACACTGCGAAATACATCATGGGTCCGCAGACACTCGACAAGTTGGGATCGCCACTGCCCGTGGAAATGGTCGATTTTGGTGCAGGCGCGGAAGTGGTCGAGGGCACTTATCGTGGAGCAGACGGCGAGGGCACGCTCATGTTGATTTCGTATCCCACGCCGCAGATCGCCACCGATCACTTTCATCGCATCGAGCAGGCGCATCAACCGAATGCACAGACGGGACAGCCGGTGGTTGAGATGGGAGCGTTCGCGCAGAGGCGCAGCGGTCCGCTGGTTGCCGTCGCCACGGGAACGTTTACGCAGAATGAAGCGGAGAACCTTGTAAGCCAGGTTCACTACGACGCCGATGTCACCTGGAACGAGAACACTTTTTTTGATAAGAAGAATAACGTCGCGAACCTGTTGTGGAATGCTGTGCTGCTGTGCGGCGCGTTGATGGGCATCACACTCGTCGCAGGAGTCGCGTTTGGCGGAGCAAGAGTAGCGTTGAAGCGATTGCTTCCTCAGCAAAACCAGAGCCCTGAGCAAGATTTCATCTCGCTGAACATCGACGAACGGGTGGGTGAGTCGCCGAGTGGAATGGGCGTTTCGTCAAGCCCCCGATAGAGCGGTCACCGGGCATCCAGCTACAGTAAGTAGCTCATTAGAGACGCTTTACGGGGCAGTACGTACGCAAATATCTCAAAATGATACGCTTTCGATCACTGTTGTTGATTTCTGTAAACAATTGAAAACAAAGGCATTTAATATCTAAAATTTCCTTGACACCCCCCTTTTTCGGCCCATAAGATTTCGCCAGAAAGTTTTGGCGGACTTTGCCTTCCGTTAGAACTATTCTCCCTTGAAAGAAGAGGCCGCCCTTTTGCCGGGGTGGCCTTTTCGTTTGCTTCGAGAGCTTTCGGTTGGTGCACTTTTATTGTCGTATACCACGACGCGGGGGGTTTCTACGACACCGCGCGTTGACGTCCCGACGCCTTCCGAGGAACGCCTCATTCGATCACTGCTGTGGACTGGGTTCGTGTGCGGGCTATTCCTGCGGTTTGGGAGCGCGGTGCGGGCAGCTAGACGCGTTAAGACAATCGTCTGCAATCAGCAGGCGTTCGACCGGCTTGCCGTTAATGATGTGGGACTCGATGATTTCGTCGACATCGGCAGAGGTCACGCGGCCGTACCAGACTGCGTCGGGATAGACGACGACGGTTGGACCGTGCTCGCATTGGTCGAGGCATCCTGACATGTTGGCGCGCACGCGTTTCTTCAATCCGCGCAGTGCAAGCTTTTGCTTGAACTGAAATTGCAACTGAGCCTGCGCCTTGGGATCGCAGCAGCCCCGCGGATGGCCCGGATCACGCTGGTTGCAGCAGATGAAGAGGTGTCTCTCGAATTTGGGCATGCGGACAGTTTACGGCAGGGTGATGGGTCTTGGGTCTCTAGGTCTCAGGTCTCAGGTCTCAGGTCTCAGGTCTCAGGAAAGGCAAATACAAAACGCCACGCCTTGCAACGTGACGTTTTTCTGCGACATGTTGAAGGGGCTAGGAACTAGTCTTTCAGCTCGACCATGGGCTGGTCGTTTTGGCAGAAGGTGGCTACGCGCTTCAGGCTGCCTTGGGCTTCGGTTACGTACATGACCGGGCCGTAGCAGTAGACGGCGTGTCCGTTAGCGGCGAAATACCATTTGCCGCCTTTGCGTGAATGCTTGACGGCGGTCTCGGTGACCAGCTGCCGAGCGGACGGCGCGATTTTCGGTACGGGCAACGAAAACAACAGGGCCAGAGCCAGAGCTTTCATATCGTTCTCACAGTCCCCGGGAGACGGGGCGGGATTCTTAGATCGACATCAAAGTTCTACGAGAATCTGCAATATCCGACGCGGGCATAGGCGGCTTTTCGGGCAGGGGTCTCTGCACTTTGCCGTGATTGCGAGCGGTCGTTTTATCGGACGGTACGGCCTGGGTTGACGGAGTTTGAACCGGAGAGTTGCCTTGCATAGCAGCTGGCGTCTTGGGGGCGTGCGCTTGCTGCTGGAAGGCTTTGCCTTTCAAAGAAGACAGTTCGGAACTGTCACCAATCAACTGATGAATCAGGGTCCGTTGTGATTGGATCGCGCTGCCTTGCTCTACGATCAGAAGGGTCATCAGACCGTAGGAGAACAGAAACAGCACGGTGAGAAGGGGAAGCAGGGTGTGCTTCCTCGTCTTGGGTTGAGTTTCCGGAGTACCGAAAAGTGTCGTCACTTGCGCCCCCAAAATTTCGCCCCGGCTGCAGGCACATCCCTGGAATTGCAGCTACTGCGCCATCGCGACGCTATCGTGGAAGTCCATATTCGACAGAGGCTTAGGGTGGCTATTGCGAGGCGGGGGAAAAGACGCAACTGCAACTCCCTGCACATATTGGTAACTAGGGTTGGTATTACTGGGGTGACTTGATTCGCCCGGAAGCCGCGCGGGAGGCGGCTTTCGGGGAGGTGGTGGGGGGCAAGGGCGGGAAGGCCTCGCGACTGCCGGCAGGACGCCGGCGCAATTTGTTCTGGCTATTTCTGGCTACTTTCCTCCCATTACCAGCTTGGCAATGGTCTGCAGTTGCATGTTTGAAGTGCCTTCGTAGATCTTTCCGATCTTCGAATCGCGCCAGTATTTTTCGACGGGATAGTCCTTGGTAAAGCCGTAGCCGCCGTAAATCTCGATGGCGAGCGACGTAACGCGTTCGGCCACCTGCGAGCAGAAGAGCTTGGTCATCGCGGCTTCCTTCACAAAATTAACGCCGGCATCTTTCATGCGCGCGGCGTTGTAGACCAGGAGGCGGGCCGCTTCGATTTCGGTGGCCATCTGCGCGATCTGGAACTGGATGCCCTGAAAATCCGACAGGGTTTTGCCGAACTGCTTGCGCTCCTGCGCATATTTGGCGGCGTATTCCCACGCGCCGCGCGCGACGCCCAACATTTGCGCGCCGATGCCGATGCGTCCTTCGTTCAGCGTCTCGATGGCGATCTTGTAGCCCTTGCCGACTTCGCCGAGGACGTTTTTCTCAGGAACGCGGCAATCCTCCAGGATGAGTTCGCAAGTGGAGGAGGCGCGAATTCCGAGCTTGTCCTCTTTCTTGCCGACAGTAAAGCCCGGGAAATCTTTTTCGATGATGAAGGCCGTGATGCCCTTGTAGCCGGCTGCCGGATCTACCGTCGCGAACAGAATGAAGACGCCGGCTTCCTTGGCGTTGGTGATCCAAAGCTTACGGCCGTTCAGAACGTAGTCGCTTCCCTTGAGTTCAGCCTTGGTCTGAAGAGCGAATGCGTCGGAGCCCGATCCGGCTTCGCTCAATGCGTAGGCGCCCACTGTGTCGGCGACCATGCGCGGGAGGTAGCGCTTGCGCTGCTCTTCGGTCGTCCAGCGGAGCAGTGCGTTATTGACCAGCGTGTTCTGCACGTCGACGATCACGCCCGCGGAAGCGTCGGCGCAGGACAGCTCTTCCACTGCAAGGATGGCTTCGAAGAATTTGCCGCCTCCGCCGCCATATTGTTCCGGAACCTCGATACCCATCAAACCCAGCTGGAAGAATTGCTGCAGCAGTTCCTTGTCGAAGATGCCCTTCTCGTCCATCTCTTTGGCAAGGGGACGGACGCGTTCGTTGGCGAATTGCCGGATGTTGTCGCGAAAGAGAATTTCATCTTCCGTCAGCGTGGTCAAAGGAGCGGGGTTGGCTGCAGGGGCAATCGCTTCAGGCATACGAACACCTTCAGAACAAGATTGGCAAACTCATAATTTTAGCATCGGTGGGCGCGCCCGGTTATCAGAGCGCAACGAGGAAAGGCAATCTCAGGAACGCCGTTTGGCGGGAACGAGCTTCAAGCCGTCGCTCTGCAGGATGCGCTGCACCTGGTTGCGGGCGTGTACCGCCCACGGGCTGGTGGTATCGAGTTTCACATACGAACGCCAATGCAAAAGAGCTTTGCGCGGCTGCTTCAATTTTTCGTACGCGAGAGCGAGGTTGTAGTGGGCATCGGCATAAGTTGGAGCTAACTGGAGAGCTGTTTTGTAAGTCTGGATCGCCTCGTGAACCCGTCCGGTTTCGTCGAGCACATTGCCAAGGTCGAAATGAGCGAGGGCGTAACGGGGATCGGACTCAATGGCCGCGCGATAATGCTTCTCGGCGAGTCCATATTCCTGACGGTTGTAGTAGAGCGTGCCGACGTTAATGTGTGCCGCTGCATGGCTGGGGTCGCGCTCCAGCACCTTCAGGTAGGTCGCAATCGCCTCGGAATGCGTGTGCGGATCTTCTTCCAGCGCGATTCCGCGGGAGAAAAGCTCGGCCACGTCGGATTCCTTCGGATCTGGCCGCAGGGGCATGACCGGGGTACGGGAAATTACCTTCTGTGCCGGAGAGAAGTCGAACATAAACTGGCCAGCGATAGGCTCGAGCAGTTTGCCATCATGCCGGAAGGCAACCCGGTGTCCCGAAAGAAATGCGCCAGCCTCCAGCAGCGGGTTTTCCATTCCCGCAACCTGTTTCTGCATCGCCTGCAAGGACTGCCGGATCACGGCCGGGCGCACCTTCTGCGCGCACAGGTCACGGACTTTTTTAATTTGCAGGAGATCGAAAAACGAATAGCTCTCCGCGGCGGGCACCAGTTCGGCCTTTTCCCAACTTGCCAACTGCCGCGCCGTGAGCCGCAGAATACGAAGTAGATCCGCTCGACTGTATCGGTACACGGTTATAGGGTTCTTACTGCTGTCATTATCGGGATTAGTGCTTTGTGAATGCAAGTGGAAACACGTCCCGCGGGAACCCCGGTCAGCACTGCAGCGGAACCAGTGCACTGCCCTGGCAGAACATGGAGTAGGTTTAACACCGGATCACTGACTACTTGCCCAACGCTTGTTCGATCGCGCTGACTACCTGGGGCGAATCGGGCGTAACGTCCGGCTCAAAACGAGCCACGATACCTCCCTGCCGGCCGACCAGGAACTTGGTGAAGTTCCACTTAATTTCGCCGCCGGTCTTCGGATTTACCTTCGTGTCGGTCAGATACTGGTACAGGGGCGTGGTGTCGGCCCCCTTCACAGAAACCTTGGAAAGCATGGGAAACTGCACGTTGTATTTACGAGTGCAGAAAGTCTTGATTTCGGCATCTGTACCGGGTTCCTGCGCGCCGAAGTTATTCGCGGGCACGCCCACGATCACGAAGCCTTTGTCCTTGTACTTCTCGTAGACCGATTCCAAGGCTGAGTACTGCGGGGTATATCCGCAGCGGCTAGCTACGTTAACGACCATCAAAACCTTCCCTTTGTATGCAGCGAAGGGAGCAGGTTGCCCATCGATCGAGTTCAGCGTGTAGTCATACACCGATTTCTCAGTCGCGAAGGCGAAAAGAACGCTCAACAGCAGGAAAGACAACAGAGTACGCACGGATCCTCCCATAAAACCCCACAAGGAATTCGATTGGACGCCAGAGAACTGAAGCGGACTATTGAATTAGCTTACCGCATTTTATCGCAACGCAGCGTTATCGAGATCGCATTCCGATTTTCGAATCTCGAGATTCCATTCGTCGTGCGGACGAGGCATGAGCGGCAATGCCAGCATCGATGTTCTGCGACGCCAGCGAAGATGAGGTGAGTCACCGCTCCGCGTGACTCGTATCACTGACAGACTCTGCTGCTGGACCTACCGTCGCAGTGTAAGAACACTCCCCCGAGGTCCCGATACCAGGTTTTTGTCGCTTGCTTCTCCGGGCCCGAGTTCCACAAAATTCAAGTTCGTTTTCGGTCGATGCACCGCGCTGGGCTGCTTGTGTCGTGCTGAAGTTTTCGCCACTTCGTTTGGGAGAAACTCTCAGCAAACCTTGGGGGAGGGCGCACAAGCGGTCCAGCGAGGGGCACCGGCCGAGAGTCGAGGAACATCGTGAACTGTCGCGCATGTCGTGCCGCGATGTGTACCGACGGCCCGCTCAGCCAGCTGCGATGCGCAGAGTGCCGTCAGATTGAGTTCGAACGGTTTTGCAGCGTGGCTCTCAAAGCCGGGCTGATCCTCTCAGTCGGCTTGCTCGCCATCAGGCTGTTTACCCGCAGAGCCGCCTTGGACCTTCGTACGACAGACCTTGACCGCTACGCTGCGTAGGAGCCAGGAGAAGCGCGCCGATTACACCTTCAGGAAATCCAGGTATTGATAGCTCATCTTGACGGCTTCGAGCGGCGGGACCTCACAGTAATCCTGCTCGACGTAGTAGTGGTCCATGCCACCAACCTTCGCGGCCGCGAAGATGCGCTTCCAGTCAATGCTTCCGCTTCCGACGGGCGCAAATAATCCCATCTTCGCGTCCAGTTCCTGCGTAGGGGCCGGTTTATCTTTCATGTCCTTGATATGCAGCAGAGGAAAGCGCCCGGGATGCTGCTTGAAGTACGCCACCGGATCCTGGCCCGCATGCGTCACCCAGAAGCAATCCATCTCAAATGCCACCAGCTTCGGGTCCAATGTCTTCAGAAGATAGTCGTAGGGGATCGTGTCCCCAAATTTCTGGAACTCAAAGTTGTGATTGTGATAACAGAACTGAATACCAGCCTTCTGCGTGGCTTCTCCCGCCTGGTTAAACAACTCGGCTAGCTTTTTATAGTCGTCCAGCGACTTGCGATCCTCCGCCGGAAGAATCGCAATCACCATGTACCGCAGCCCCAGCGTTTTAGCGTCCTCAATCCGGGCCTGCCACTCGGACTTCACTGCCGGCAGAAGGTAGTGGCCACTTGAGGCGGTAATGCCATTGTCTTTCAGCATCCCGCCGAATTCTGCCGCAGTCTTTCCATACAGAGAATAGATCTCTACGTCTTTGTAGCCAATCGCCGACAGCTGTTTGATTGTTCCAGGCGCATCTTTCTCAAGCAGATCGCGCAATGTATAGAGTTGCAGGCCGATCGGCTTCCCATAGGGACTGGCGAAGAGGGATTCGGGCAGCTGCGTGCATATAGCTGCCCCGGCCAGCCCAATCGTCGCATTGCGAATGAAATCACGACGCTTCATGGTTTGATCCTTTCACTCGTAGGAATTAAGCGCTCTTGATCTTGTTGGAACCTTCGTCCCAAACCGCGATCGTCTTGTTGAAGTAGGAATGGTTCGACATGTGACAGCCCGTTAAGGCTGCGACATTTCCGAACGCTTCGTTTTCAACCACCGGCTTACGAGTGCGCACCGCCTGGAAGAAATTCGCCAGGTGATCAACCAGGTCGCTATATCCCGGAGGTGCAACGTACACTTCTTCGCCCGATTGCAACTTTGCCTGCCCCACGGCCGGCCCGGGATGCTCGCGCTCCCATTTCGCCAGGTATTCTTCCTCTTGCGCTACCGGCCACGAACCAATCGAATACCCTTCGGCTGTCTCGTACGGAGGCTCTGGAACAAACGAGAGTGACCCTCCCGCGCCCAATGCCTGGGGCGCACCCGCTCCGCGAATAAACATCGTCCCCTTTTTTCCGTAGAAGGCGAATTGCTGATCTTCGTAGCGATTGTTCTGGTTACAGCGCAGAATCACCTGGAACTTCGGGTAGTCGTACATCGTCCACTGCAGGTCGCCAAAATCGCGCTCCTTGTAATGGTAGATTCCACCCGTGGAGAACGCACGAGCGGGAGGCGCGTTCACTCCTGTGATGAAGTTGATGCCGGAAATCAGATGGACGAACAGGTCGCCGGGCAGGCCCGTTCCATAGTCCTTGTAACATCGCCACGAAACAAAGCGCCGGCCATCAAACGGCCGCTTTGGCGCGTCCCCCAGCCAGGTATTCCAATCAATTGTCTTTTCATTCGCATCCGGGGGGATGGGAAACATCCATGCGCCGCTGTCGCTGTTGCGATCCCAGACCGCCTCAATCGTGTCTACCTGTCCAAGCCGACCGGAATCCCAAATTTCCTTCGCCTTGGCGTACATGATTGAACTTACGCGCTGGCTTCCGATCTGGCAGATTCGGTTATTTTTCTTCACGGCATCGACCATCGCGAAGCCATCTTCCGCGCTGTGTGACATGGGCTTCTCGCAATAGACGTCCTTACCGGCTTGCGCCGCCTCGACCACCAACCTCCGGTGCCAGTGGTCCGGCGTCGCCACGATCACCGCGTCAATGTCTTTGCGATCGAGAATGCGCCGATAGTCCTTGGTGGTATCAACGTTCTTCGCCAATATTGTCTTGGCGTGTTCCAGTCGGGTGTCGTAGAGGTCCGACACAGCGACACATTCTGCGCCAGGGACTTTCAGGGCATTCCTGAGTAAGTCGCTTCCCTGTGTTCCCACTCCAATAATTCCGAATCGAACCGTGTCGGAAGGTGCCGGTGCTTGCGCAGCCCAAAGCGTCTTCGGCTCCAGTAAAGTAACCGCGCCACCCGCGACCCCTGCGACCACAGATCCAGCGATTCGGACAAAACCACGTCGCGTCAACTCTTTCATGAGAGCTCAGACCTCCTGGCGAAGAATCGTGAGAAAGCTTAATGGAAGAATGGCCTTTTGTGGGCAAGAAAATCGGTTTAGGGGAAAAATAAATCCCAACCGAACCTCATTCAGCGGGGTGAACGTGGCATGAAAACTATCGGTGGGATGTGGGAAAAGACTGGAGCCGACGACCAGAGTTGAACTGGTGACCTGCCGATTACGAATCGGCTGCTCTACCAACTGAGCTACGTCGGCCCGGGTGAACTGCAGAAAGTATATCAAAGGCGAACATGGCCGCCGTGCGCGGTATCACCCAATGGTGCTACTGGCGTGCGCGATCTTGTGATATCGGCTCCACCTTTGTGCCATGGACCCTGGCACCTACTTCACTGACAATCATCGCAGCGGTGACCGCCCCGGGTGAAGTTGCCGGGGCGGTAGATTTCAGCGAGCTATTTATCGACTCATCGACCGCGGGAACGAGTAGCCAGGTGATGTTGGGTAGGTTTTGGGCAAAGATCCAGGGGGAAGAAGGCCAGAACGTCAGTGAGTATGCGGTGTTGCTCGTACTACTCGTGCTGATTGTGGTCGCCACCGTTCACGCCATCGGCATGAACGCCCAGCAAGTCATCGATAAAGTGAATACCGCGCTGCACGGCTAGCGGTAGTCCGACTCACATTCCTAATAATGATTTTGCTGTTGCGCGCGTTTGAGGGCCTTCTTCTGGGCCTTGGCCGACTTGCGCATGGCTTTCTGCTGTTGCTTGCTGTACTTCACCATGTCTTTCTGCGCTTTGCGAGCCGCTTTCTTGTAGGAGGGGCTTTGCGGGTTACCGAACTGGTAAGCAGAGGCTTGCGAGTTCAATCCAACTGCTGCGAATAGTACAACGACGAGTGTCAGCTTTTTCACGTGGACTCCGTGGGCGAGTACGACGATTCTACTGTACCTGGCAACGCTGCGGTAAGAGAGAGGGCGGAGGGACCTTGGATCCGCAGATCTTCTGTGCTGAACATCGACCCAATACCGTGGTGGTTCCTTTAGATCGCACGGCTGAACTGGAGGGAAGGTCTATCTGACGCCGCCCGAGCTTCCACCTCCATGCGCATGCCATACTTCGAGCGCAAGGTGATCAGCGGCTGAGGCTCGACCCGATGTCCCGGCACAAGACGCAGCTTCCACTTCTGCGCGATCGTCGCCATGACGAGGACTGCTTCCATCCATGCGAAGGATTCTCCGATGCACTGGCGGCCTCCGGCACCGAAAGGAAAGTACGCCAGCCGGGTCAGCTTGGCTTTCCCATCGTCGGTCCAGCGTTCGGGAATAAATCGCAGAGGATCGGGAAAGAATCGGTTTTCGCGGTGGGTCACGTACTGGCACATCAGGACCGTCGTACGCGCGGGGAGTGAATACGAACCGAGGCTAAAATCGTGGAGGGCTTTCCGGCCCATGGCCCAGGCAGGTGGGTAAAGGCGCATCGATTCGGCCACCACCATCTCCGTGTAATGGAGGCGGCTCACGTCGTCGACGGTGGACGGTCGCCCCTCGAGCACCTCATCCACCTCATCGTGGAGGCGCTGTTCGGCTTCCAAATTCTGCGACAGTAAGTACCAGGTCCAGGTGAGCGCGTTGGCGACCGTTTCGTATCCGGCGAGAAAGACCGTGACCACCTGATCGCGCAGTCTTTTTTCGGAGTCTGCAGTTCCCTCCTCTGAATCGATCATCATGTCGAGCAAGTCTTCTTTTCCCTGGCGGTCATGGCGCGTCTGTCGGTGCGCTTCAATCATGCGGTTCACGACCGCGTCGAGCCGTGCCCGCTCGGTGGCGAATCTGCCGATCTTCGGAGCGCGGAGATGGACCAGGACTTCTACCGCCGGCAGCAGAACGAGGTAGTGGTAGAGATCCATGATGCGATTGATGGCCGCCGTCAGTTCTGCCGCTTCCGGACCGAGACGCGTCGAAAACAGCGTGCGCGAGACGATGGCCAGCGACAGGTTCATCATGCGTTGCGAGATGTCGATGGTGGTGCCAGCGCGCCAACTCTCCCGCTCAAGAAGCGCCTCTTCGATCATGATGCTTGCGTAGGCGGGGATGCGTTGCCGGTGAAATGCTGGCTGGGCCGCCATCCGTTGCCTGCGATGATCTTTGCCTTCGCTCGTGATCATGCCTTCGCCCAGCAGCATCTTCGTGCGTTGCACGGTGCGCTCTTTGACGAAGTTGGCGTTCTGCGTCACGAGAACTTCGCGAATGTAGTCAGGATGGTTCAGGAACAGGATGTGCTCGGGACCAATCTTGTAATGGGCAATGTCGCCGAAGCGATCAGCGAGATCCTGAAAGAGGCGAATTGGATCGTGCGGGCGAAACTTGCGAAACGCATACCAGAGCAGGTTGTGCTCAAGGCCTGGAGGAAACGCGTAACGGGATCGGGCGGGGCGAGTCGGGAAAAGCGACATTTAGAGTCTATCGTGCATGATTCGCAGCGCGCCGTGAAGGGGGCTGCGATATTTGGAGGATTTTTTCTCGAAGCGCAAAGAGGCTCCCGTTTTCTTGATTCCCTGTCCGATCTCTTCGCCTTTGCTGGGTGCGATTTTACGGGGGTGAGTCAGGTGAAGGTTGAGTTCGCGAGTACGCAAAGGCGCTCGAAGTCACTGACAATGTTGTGGGCATGTATGTAATCTTGCGCTCTGAGGCGAGAGCCATGAAGTGTAGTGCCTTGATTGTTCTCACGCTCCTTCTATCGGCAAGCCTAATGCTCGCGCAAGAACCTGCTCCTGAATGGGCGAGTAGCGATTATCCTGCCCCTAGCCACCTGGTCTTTGCGGCCGCTCTGAAATCGATTCAGGAACAACATCACGAAGTCAAAGCAAAAGATGACGTAAATCACAGCGTCGATTTTCACGTTGGGACCACCGCCTGGTCTTGGGGCTATAACATGAGGCTCACTGTAACTCCGATCGATTCGTCCCACTCGCGAGCTACGGTTGGAATCTCGCGCTCCGGCGGCAAGACGGTTTCGTGGGGTTCGGGCAAGAAGGAAGTGCGCAAGATACTCGCGGGCATCGATGCAGAGTTGACTGCCCAAAAAGCTGGAGTGAAATAAGTATCTGCCGGTTCGATGCGCCTCACCAAGGGCACGTGGGTACAGATTTTTTCTCGTCCTTCACTACCCAGTGCTCCAAATCCGTTGGAGGCAGGAGAGCGCCCGGCGGACAGGTTTGCTCGTTTCGATCTATTGGTTTGGTAGGCGCGGCAGGAATTGAACCTGCAACCCTCGGATTAGAAATCCGATGCTCTATCCGTTTGAGCTACGCGCCCACGTTGAAACTACTGGACTTGCTCTTTTGCGGCCTTGCCGGGAGCCTCTTGCTGATCGATTCGTGTGCGACTTCTCGATTCGTACTCCTCCAGCTTTGCGCTGTGAATCGAGTTTGTCTTCGCGAGTCGTGATCGCATAGCGCCGAAAGAGGGCTTCCGATTTCCAGCCACAGACCTCCATGATAACTGAGGTATCGACTCCCGCGGCACGCTTGTCGCGCGCGGAGGTGCGTCGAAATCAGTGGGCGACGAAGCAAGAAGGAGACGAATAAGCCGAGCAACTACGCCCCGCTTCGGCGGGGCTTTTCCTTCAAGGGGCGCGCGCCTTGGCGTTGGCTGAGGCTCAAGGTGGAGTGTGCCGTATTGATCAGACACGGCTCTGAGCACGGTATACAGTGAAGGCTGTATGAACCCCGACGAAAAACTCAGGCGCACATGGCAGGACATCGCCGAGCAAGTAACGAAAGAAACCGACCCAACGAGGGTAATGCAATTGTCTGAGGAATTAATCCGCGCCCTCGACGAGAGGCAAAAGCGTTCGTCCGTCCCCGTCTAGATAGCGCGTCACTTCTCTGCGTCACTTTGTCGCGTTAGCTACAAGCCATGGTAGCTAGAACTCCCGTAAGCGAGACGATCGGGTGTGTAGGAGTTCGGAGTGTAGCGCACAGCGGAAGCTGGCGCGCTAGGTGCCGTCAGTCCAAGCAGTGCGGGGGTTGGGTGTGCTCGTGATTCCCTCATTGTGTTTTTTGAGATAGGACAAAATTCGAGCGCGCTCCGTGGGTTCCATTTTGGTAACGGGAATCCACGACGGGCACGAATTGATCATCGCGCTTTGCATTTGAATCATTGTTTCGCGGTCTGGCTGTGGTCCGGTCGCGTAAGCCCTAAAACGCTCAACCGCGGCCTCGACCTTGGCGCGGGCTGCGATGATTTCAGGATCCAAGTCTGTGAACTGTTTCATGGCGCGAGGATTGTAGCGCCGTGCCTGTGGGGCATCACGTAACTTTGGTAACTTCTCTAATGTTACTGCGCCGTTTCCACCGCCCTTATAAAGCTATTCCGAGAACCCATCATCTCTAAGCGCCTCACATCGGCGCTCAAAGTCTTTTAACGCGGTTTCCTTGTCGTTGTGGGGGTACTCTTTTTCGCTGTCGGCGCTTAATCCAGTCGTTGCCCGCGGACCATCCTCAGGGCGGACAGTTGATATAAACTTTCCGCGAATCACGCGGACGACGAAACCTGGTCGCGTGTCTTCCCAGACGACCTCCGCGCCTTCGTCACCGATTTGTGGGCCGAGTTCCATTTGGGGTTGAGTGACCCTATAAAATCGAGGGCGCCCGATATTGATGCCCATAGTTTGTCTCTCCTACCGCGTACGGTTCGTGTGCGACTCCCACAGTTAAACAGAGAAACCACAGCCTAAAATCCTCGGATAGTTTCCGTTAGTTTTCAGCCACTTCGCGCGCAACCCCTGCGCCCTCAACACCCCCGGAACGCATTAGAAATCCGATGCTCTATCCGTTTGAGCTACGCGCCCAGCCTGGAATGATTCCATGATAGCAACTCTCAGTCTTGCCCTGCGCGGTCAATCCCGAGGGCAAACAACTGAGGAGATGTAAGCTTGCTTCTTCCTTGCGCGGATTTCAATTCGAAGACTCACTGACGGCCGTTAATGTCTTCAGCGGATTGACCACTAACCAGCAAACGGCACCAATCACACACAACGCGGCTGCAACCAGGAACGAGGCAGTCCAGCCGTAGCGAGCGGCGATCCAGGGTGTCAGTGATCCGGTCACGGCTCCTCCGATTTGGCCGCCCATGTTCATGAACCCGGAAACGGAACCGGCTGAGCCACCGGCGATGTCGGCCGTCACCGACCAGAAGGAGCTTTGCGATAGATAGAGCGCGCCCGCGCCGCCGGCTAAGACGACGCTGGCCAAGCCGCACTCCCTCGACACGTGCGCCCAATGCGATGAAGACTCCGGCAATCGCCATGGAAACGGCAGCCGTGAAGCACCGCCCGACGCGCGGCCCGCGCCATTTGGTGAGTCTGTCGTTGATGACTCCACCGACTAAGCAGCACAACAGCATGGCAAAGGGAGGCAGCATAGAGTACAGGGCGCTCGCCTTCAGATCGAGCCCCCGAACCTTCACCAGATATCGATAGAACCAGCTGAAGAAAATCCAAGCCATGTACCCATAGCAAAAATAGCTGACCGTGAGCGCCCAAACGTTGACACTCTTCGCGACACGTTTCCAGGGTACCCGAGCAAGTTCACCCTTTGTACCGTCGATCTGCGCGATAGTGAGACCAGATTCAATCGTCGCGAGTTCTGCCGAGGAGACACCACTATGCTCTGCAGGAGTGTCTCGCGCCATCCAGAACCAGACGCCACCGACGATGAGTCCAAGCGACGCACAAACCCAAAAGGATGACCTCCACCCGTAGCGGATCATGAGATAAGAAACCAGGGGAGGCGCCAGTCCAGCGCCTGCGCCCACGCCGGCAAAGATCCACCCATTTGCAATGCCGCGCTCGCGTACGGGGATCCACCGCGAGACGAACTGGTTGGCCGCCGGATAGATGACGGCCTCGCCTGCCCCCAGCAGAAAGCGAACCGCCATGAATGCGAGCAGCGCTCCTGCAAAGTTAGCGGGGACGAGCGCCGTGAGTGCCGTGAAAATTCCCCACCAGATCACTCCGCCGGTCAAAACGCGACGCGGACCAAACCGATCTGCCAGCTGGCCACCGATCGTCTGGAACAGCGCGTAGCCCGCTACCAGAGAGCTGAAGACTTTTCCCAGTTGCACGTCGGTGAGGTGATAAGCATCGACGATCGCGCCACCCGCTATTGAGATGTTGACCCGGTCAAGATAGGAGACGGCGCTCAACACGAACAACCAGAACACCAGCAGCCATCGCACACGAGTTGTTCCGGTAGCTGTCATGCATCCCTCCGCGATGACGGTGCCCATGTCCGTGCGGTTTTGTTCCGGAGATGGCCTTGTGTTAACTTCGCCCCGAGTTTGTGGCTGATTTCATTCTGCGAAGCTATGGCTCGACTCCTATGACACGAATGACTACGTATCGAGTTGCACTCGTCCTTCTCGCACTGGTTGCACTCCCCGCACTTGCGTTCGGCCAGCTTGATCTGTTCTCGCGAGAACAGCGCGTTGAATTCACGCCCGACTGGCATGGAGATCGTTTTCCGGATGGACGACCGAACGTGGCGGACTCGGTGTTGGCTCGATTGAAGGATGTCACGGCCGATCAAGCCTGGGACGTTCTGCAGGATGCCGGCTATCGTAACCAGTTTGAAGGCGGCTGGAGAGTGGTGAATCCCGGCCAGCGTCTGGTCGGCCGCGTCGTCACTGCCGTGTTCATGCCGTTGCGTCCGGACTTCAACTCGGTGGTTCGCCAGAATGGCAAAAAAGAGAATCGTGTTGGCGATGAGAACTCCTGGATCATCGACATCCTGCAACCCGGCGACGTGCTCGTAGTTGATCTCTTCGGAAAGATTCGCTATGGGACCATCATCGGCGACAACCTTGCCACCGCCATTTACGCGAAGAGCCACAACGGGTTGATCGTGAATGGTGCGATCCGGGACGTCACCGGCATTCAGCAGATTTCCGGATTTCAGGTCTACACGCGCGGCGTCGATCCTTCGGCGCTGGAGAACGTAATGCTCACGGGCATCAACGTCCCTATTCGCATTGGTGATGTGACCGTGATGCCCGGCGACATAGCCATCGGTGATCCCGAAGGAGTCACGTTCGTTCCGCCGCAACTGGCCGAGAAGCTCGCCGACGAAACAGAAATGGATCGCATGATCGACGAGTGGGGCCATACGATGTTGCGCGAGGGGAAATATACGCCAGGACAGATTGATGGAAAGTGGACGCCGAAAATGCGCGACGAATTTAACGCCTGGCTTGAGAAAAAAGGGTCGAAATTGCGCATGCCGGCGAACTGATTTGCCGCTTTCCCGTCGGCCGTTCGCCACCGCCCCTTGCATTCTCACGCCGTGTGCTGCCGCAACACACTTGAGACTTGCTCGGCAACGATTTTCTCTTCGCCCGGTTGCAGCATGAAGGAACACATCATCAAACCGGGACGGCCCTCACCACCGCCGATTACGATCGAAGGCTTCGAATTCCGCAACATTTTCGAGACTTGTTGAGGCGTCGCGGAAATCTTGGAGTCCCACGTGATCTGCATGTGAGGAACGTGATTGGCGATGTCGGGGGTGAAGTACGACGTGGTCACTCCGGGAATCTTGATGAGCTCGCGCGAAATCGTTTCCAGGCGATCCTGCCACTCTTTCGCAAGCGCGTCGTGATCCTCTTTCAGATAGAGTTCGAGGGCCTTCACCATACCGAGAATTTCTTCTTTGCCGACTTTCTGGCTGCGGCCCAGCGTGTCTTCATGCGGGCTGTTGTTGAGTAGCGCGTACGCCACCAGATCTTTGCGCCCGATCAGCAATCCGGCACACTGCGGGCCACGCATCGCCTTCCCGCCACTGAACGTCACCAGGTCGTACCCCATGACGGCGTACTCCCACAGATGTGACACCGGAGGCGTGTCGGCCGCCGCGTCGTTCATGCACGGCACGTTGTATTGCTTGGCAAGTTTCACCCACTCGTCGACTTTGATTTCTCCGGCGGCATTGGCAAAGTTCGTGAAGTGCATCATGGCAGTCCGCTCATTCACCGCCCGCCGCAACTGCTCGCGCGTTTCGATCTCCACCAGTTTCACGCCTGTGGTGCGCAACTGATGATCGAATGGGTTGCGATGCGATTTCTGAATGATGACTTCCGACTTCATGCCTGTCAGGTCTGGTAGCTGCTTTATGAGCGCCTCGTTGTCTCCGGTGAGGATGCCCGCAAGTCCCGACTGAATCGCAGCAGCGGCGCCTGAGGTCACCAGCGCGCTGTAGCCTTCCGGCAACTTCAGCATTTCGGTGATGCGCTTGCCTGCCGCCACCTCGAGTTCAGGAATGCTCACGAAGTGTTTTCCGGCCATCGCCATCACCGCTTCGAGCTCAGGCCGAAGGATGGAACCGCCCAGCATTGTCATCGTGCCTTCGCAGTTGATCACGGTCGTGACACCGAGTTCTTCGTAGGGATTGCCGGTTTGACCGAAACCGCTCACGGATGTTCCGGCGGCCTGCGGCGTGCGGCCCATCGAAAAGAGTTTTCGAGGTGCGAATACAGAAGCTGTGATCGCAGCCGCGGTACCCAGAAAACCGCGCCGGTTCCACTTCGTAGAAATTTGCATGAAGCCTTCTCCCGTGTGTCTTGCTACTTTTTCGCGACAGCGGCAATGCAGTTGATCTCGACCAGCGAATCCCCTGGGAGCGCTGCTACCGCCACGGTCGTTCTTGACGGCCCGCCATGCGGGAAGTAGGTCGCGAAAGTCTTGTGCATGCCATCCCAGTGCTCGATCTTCACGAGGAACACGTTCGCCTGCAGGACGGTATCCATCGTCCCGCCGCCGACCTCGACCATCTTTTGCACCTTGTCCATCACAATCTTGGTGTGCGACTCAATGGTCCACTCTTTCTGATCGCGTGAATCATGCGCGCCCACCCCCGCGACGTAGATCAACCCGTTATGTACCACCACCGGCATGATGACGTCCTTTTCGCTGCCGGGCTTGCCCTCGCCGTTCAGCTTGCGAATGCCGGTTGCGTCTTGTGCAGCGGCGCCTTGCGCAAGAGCAGTCGGCGCAACTGCTGCCGTGATACCTACAACTGAGAAAAGAGACGCAACCCGCGATGCGAAAATCCTCCGAGTGAATGAAAGACTCATGTCTCTGACCCCTTTCAATGAAAGCTTTTAATAACGGATCCTGTGTAGACTGCGAGCGAGAAAGTGAGAGTGCGAATTATCCGATGAAGGTGCCCTTTCTGTAAACCTCAAACCCCGTTCACAGACGGCCGACCTTCTTCACCGCCGCCACAATCGACTTAAGCTGTTCGATCATGGCGTACATCGAGTGTTCCTTGTAGTCCATCTGCTGGGCCAGCGTCAGCACCGCTTGCGCGTTTGCACGGGGAACAACGGCCACGCCATCGCTGTCCGCCACGACGATATCGCCGGGCGCTACCGGCACGCCGTTGCAGACCACCGGGATCTGCGCTCCCGCGAATTTGTAGTGATGGACCGATGTAGACGGAACGATACCCGTAGCAAACACTGGAAACCCGATCTTGCGGAGGTAGGCGACATCGCGCACGCCGCCGTCGATCACCGCACCCGAATATCCGCGCGCTGCCATGGCCGTACCCATCAATCCGCCCATACCGGCGATATCCTCTCCATCTTCCACCACCATCACATAGACCGAATCAGTCGTTCCCTGGTCAATCGCCTCCAACATGCCGGTCAGGGCTTCTGGATCTTTGTTCCCTTCGTCTTTTTTAAGCTGCACGGTTCGCGCGATGCCTGCGAACTTCGACGTGAAGATGGGCTGCATCCGGTGAGTCATGTACATTCGCTTGCCGGTGATCTGCTCAAGCGCGTCGGACACCGATGCCACTTCGACGTGCCTGAATTGCGCCACCAAATCAGCCTGGGATGGAGTGGATTCCCCTTGTGTACGGACCGAGCGGGCCTCGCGCGCGACGATCACCGTCGGTGCTAGTACCGCAAGAATGACGACTCTGCGGATTTTTGCGTGCGAGTAGAACTTGTTCATTCCATCCTCCTGGTTGTATATATGTGCGCGGACTCTAACACCGAAGACGTGTCGGGTGGAAGTCCGCAGTCCTCATCGAAAAGGAGATTTTGCATGCATCCCCGATTGATTCGGCAGTTCGCGATGGCTTGTCTGTTTATGACGGCCCTCTCATACCAGGTTGGCTTTTCTCAAGAACACAAGGCAATTAACCTGTCGCCCGCCAGAGGACTGCCTTTCAGCGACGGGATCATTGCCGGAAACACGATGTACGTGGCCGGGCAGGAAGGCACCGAGGATTCAGGGAAACTGGCGACTGGCGGAATTGCTGCCGAGACGAAAGCGGCGCTGGATAACATCACAAAGGTTCTTAAGGCCGGCGGTTTCGATTTGAAGGACGTTGTATCGGTGACCGTCTACCTAGCAGACATCAAGGAATTTCCTGAGATGAACAAAGTTTACAAGACCGTTCTGCCGGATCCGAAACCCGCGCGCGCAACCATCCAGGCGGCAGCGCTCGTCAATGATGCCCGCGTTGAGATTGCGGTGATCGCGGTCAAGAAGTAAAGCGATTCGGCAAACAACTCTTGCCACATTTCGGCCGAGGTTTCGATCCGTTCCTTATGAACAGAGATTTCACAGTGTGTTGTCGATTGGTTTGTCTAACTGCGCTGCTCACAGTCGTGCTGACGGGGATACATCGATCTTCGGCGCAGGATCTCGACGCCCAAAACCGGGCGGCGCACATGCCCGGCCAACAGGTATTCGACTCCAACTGTGCCGGATGCCATGGTTTGGACGGGCGCGGCGGCGACAAGGGTATCGATATTGTGGACAACCTGGCTGACCACAATCTCACCGATACCAAACTTCGCAGTATCATCGCAAAAGGCATTACCGGAACGAGCATGCCGGCTTTCCCCGAACTCAGCCAGCAGCAACTTCACAACATCATTGGCTATCTGCGCTCGCTGCAAGGCAGTGCCGGAGCTCGTCACCTTCCGGGCGATGCAGCTCGCGGCAAGACCATTTTCTTCGGCTCGGCTGGTTGCTCCAATTGCCACACACTAGCGGGCAATGGCGGATTTCTTGGGCCCGATCTCTCCAGCTATGGGACAAATTCGTCGGCCACAGCGATCCGGGAGGCAATTACCAAGCGCGATCGAATAGAACCCGCCGGGTACCGATCGGCCGTGCTCATGACACCTCAAGGGGAACGCCTGGAGGGCGTGATCCGCAACGAAGATAATTTCTCGATCCAGTTCTTGGCGAAGGACGGGACTTTTCATTTCTTTCAAAGGGCCGATTTACAGAAAGTCGAAAGTCCCGGCCATTCGCTGATGCCTTCGGACTATGGCGACCGCCTCAGCGCCACTGACCTTAACGATCTGGTGAGTTACATCATCAAAAGCGCGTCAGGCGCGAGCACAAGCACAACGGAGAATTCTTGGGAATGAAAGCTTCTCGATCGCAGATTTTTACTTTGATGTGCTTATCCTGCCTGCTGGTCGTCGTTGCCGCCCAGGAGAAACGGGACTTCGAACTGCAGTCCCTCTCCCCGAAATTCTGGAAGTTACTCGATCACGATGCAAAGCTCGAGAAGGTAGGCGGCGGCTTCGGCTTCACTGAAGGCCCCATGTGGGATCCGGCGGGATTTCTCTACGTCAGCGACGAGACCATCAACAAGATCTTCCGCGTATTTCCTGACGGCCGCAAGGAGGAAGTCATCGCGCTGGGCGACCCGGACGGCAACACATTCGATCGCCAGCATCGCCTCATCGATTGCGCGAGCGTCTTGCGCGCGATCATTGCAGTCACGCCCGACGGGAAACACAAGATCCTCGCCGACCACTACGAAGGAAAGAAGCTGAATAGCCCGAACGACGTCATCATCGGGCCCGACGGCGCGATCTACTTCACCGACCCCACCCTCGATCTGGTCGCCGGAGAAAAGCAGGAACTTCCCTTCCAGGGAGTCTTCCGTCTTGATGACGCCGGCAACCTTCGTCTTCTGACCAAAGATCTCAAGCAGCCCAACGGACTCGCCTTCTCTCCTGACGGCAAGCGCTTCTATGTGGACGACGACGATACACGTGACATTCACGTCTATGACGTCGCCGCCGACGGGAGGCTGAGCAACGGACGAATTTTCGGGAAAGAACCCGGTGGGGAAAAAGATGGCGTGCCCGACGGCATCAAGGTCGACAAGAAAGGCAATCTCTTCGTCACCGGGCCGAAGGGTATCTGGGTGTGGGACGCCAGCGGCAATCATCTTGGAACGATCGTCGTTCCCGAACAGCCTGCCAACCTGACCTGGGGCGATAAAGACTACCGCACGCTTTACATCACGGCGACAACCTCGGTGTACAAGCTGCGCACCAAGACGGACGGCTTCGTGCCGTATCTGGAGCACTGAAGCTTTTTGTAGCGCCGGCGTCTCGGGCAGTCGCGACGGCGTCCCCGCCGTCGCTCATGTTGCTCGAGAGTCGACGTCTCTCGCAGGCTCGATAAACGGAATCACTGAGGCAGCGCGAAAAGCAAATACATCGCTTCCCGCCGAGACAGCCACGTATTGCGTGCCGTCTACTGAATAGCTCATGGGAGATGCGTGGATCATCTGGCCGGTGTTGAAGTGCCAGAGAGCGCGTCCGGTGGAAGCGTCCACCGCTTCCAGATAACCGACGTCATCGCCGAAGAACACCAGTCCTCCGTCGGTCGTCATGGTCCCGGCCCACGAATTACCTTTGCCAACCTGAGGGTAGCGCCAGGCGGCCTTGCCATCGGCAAGCGAGAGAGCTATGAGGATTTTCTGGTTGTGCTCGCCGGGAGGAATCTTCGTTCCCGTGTTGTAGTAGGTCTCACCCTTCACGAATTTTCTGGGGCTCGCGAAGTAGACGTTGCAGCCTTCGAGCGCCAACACGTAGAAGAGACCTGTGTTCGGATTGTAGGAAGGGGAAAACCAATTGGTCGCGCCTACGATGCCGGGACAAATTCGTGTTCCGTGAGGGGTCGGCACCCGTCCCGAAAGGATCGGTCTTCCTGAGGAATCGATCCCCGTCGCCCAATCCAGCTTTTCGACGAATGGAGTGGCGCGCAGGAATTTTCCGTTCGTTCGATCCAGCACGTACAGAAAGCCATTGCGATTGGCCTGCACCAGGAGATGGCGCATAGTGCCATTCTCTTCCCGATCGAGCAGCACAGGCGTTTCGTTGGCGTCGTAGTCAAATAAATCGTGCGGCGTGAATTGGAAGTACCACTTCATCTTTCCAGTATTCGGATCAATCGCCAGAACGCACGCGGTATACAGATCATCGCCCGGACGCGTGTCTCCCACGAAGTCCGGCGCTGCGTTGCTGGTCACCCAGTACAGAGTGTCCAGTTCAGGATCGTAGGTGCCAGGCATCCAGGTTGTGCCTCCACCGTGCAAGTAGGAATCGCCAGGCCAACTCGAAGAGCCGAATTCACCCGGTCCCGGGATCGTCCACAGCTTCCACTTGAATTTGCCTGTCTGCGCGTCGTAGGCTGCCAGAAATCCGCGCACGCCGGAATCCCCTCCGGAGGTGCCCACGATGACTTCGTCTTTCACAATCAACGGAGTGCTGGTCGCGCCGTAGTGTTTGACCTTGTCGGCATATTGAACGTCCCACAGAACAGCTCCCGAGCGCGCATCAAGGCAAAGTAGATGAGCGTCGTCAGTCTCGGAGTAAACGAAATTCTTCCACACTGCGACCCCTCGGCTTTTGTGGGCTGCCGCGTCGTCGAGCAAGCCGGGACTCACGGCACGCTGGTAGCGCCAAACCATGCGGCCCGTGCGGGCATCGAGCGCGATCACGTCGTTTGCGCTCGTGACGTACATGATGCCGCGGACAACCACCGGAGTCGCTTCCAGAGTCTGCGAGTTTCCGGGATGGAAGACCCAGGCCGCGCGCAACTTCGCCACGTTCTCCACGTTGATCTGCCGCAGGCTGCTGAAGCGGCGGCCGCTGTAATCGCCGTTGTAAGACGTCCAGTCCGCTCCCACTGGCTGCGTCAGCAAATCTTGCGCGGTCACATTGGTGTTGGCAGGAACGGCTGGGTTGCCTTCCTGCGCGGTCAGACTCGCGCACAGGCAGGCGGTCACTAGCAACCTGAAGAATGTGTTGCCGGGCCGGTTCATGTCAGCTTTGGTCCCCGTCGCCGATGCGAACTTCCCCGAGCGATCCGCGGTCGACACCATTCTCGTCCTGCAGGTGCAGGGACACGCGCGCGGCTTTGCTCTTTGGCGACAGCTCTGAGTTCAGGGAGACCGGCTCCGACGGGCTGACATTCACCACGGGCATAGTCCCGAGGCTTCGACCGTGTTCGTCGTACAGGCACGCCACGAGACTACCGGCGAAAAACACGCCAAATTCACCTGACAGTTTTATCTTTTCGTTCCCTGAGTTGATCGCTTTGAAGGGACGCATCACGACGCCCGCTTCCGTGGCGCTGCGAAAGTTGCTGCCTGCACGCGTTGGGAACCACTCCGTCTCAAGCGTGCAACTCTCGCCGGGCCTCAAGTGACAGATTGGACTGTTGATCTCCGCCTCCAGATAGTAGGGGCCGGCGTCTGGATCGGAACTGAGCGATGCGATTCCATCGTTGCTCAGCCTGATCTCCGGCCCGTTGGTCCAGAAAATCACGGACGCCTTCCCCGGATACGTGGCGTTCTCCTCGTAGCGGAAGCGCTCCACCATCGCATAACGAGTCGCCGCATCGACCACCGCGAGCCAGCCTTGCTTCGAGTCCAACCACAACTCCGCCGCCATATGCACGTAGTGCACCGTAAAAAGGCCATCGTCTCTTACGCGGACCGCCGGATTCTGCGCTGGACCGAAGCGCACATGATACTGGTTGAGATAGCTACTCGACGGATTCGCAGGGGTGAACGTCCAGAAGTCTTGATTAAAGTGCGCCGCGGAATTCGGCGCAGTTACCTCGACGCCCTGCGCGCCCCCAGCCGACGTGTCGTATTGCGATACCGATTGCATCGACCAATCGAGCGAGTGACCGCTGATGTTCTTCATCACCGCATGAAAGCGAATTCGCGAGGAATCTGCGTCCAGGGAAATTTTGCGGACAAACTGGATTCCGGTCTGCGGGTCAGCTGGTCCCGTGAGTTCGATCTCGCAGGTCCTCCCTTCCGAAATCTTGCGGAACGTGAATGGCCCGTCATCAAGGATGTCAGAATCTCCCGCCCAGTGCTGCTCGTCGTCATTGCCTTCGGGCAGGAGCCAGATTTTGTCGCCGCCGTAGTTGAACCACTGGCCCGAGGCCGGCGGAAAATACTTGCCCGCGAACTTGGGGTTTACGAAAAGGTAGGGATGTCCCGCAAACGTAACCTGAATAAGCCGTCCGCCATTCTGGGGCACGACGACCAACTGCACCCAGCGATTTGAGATCTCCTGCGCATGCCAGCCTTTGTAATCCACCGACTCTACCCGACAGCCGTCATGCTTTGGAGAATCGGGCTGGCTTTGGTCTGAAGCAAAGGCGTAGTAGGCGCTTGCGGACCCCAGAAGAACCACCGCCACAAATCCCGCGATCCGATTTTTGACGACGAAACCTAAACTCATCGACATTCCTTGGGCACCGAAGGCGCGGTCGAGGGTAGCATGGGCGCGCATTTCTCGAAATATGGACTATTTAAAAACGAAAACAAAACGAATCAAACGAAAGATTTCGATCTACGGCACGCGAATTTGTGGTATACCGATTCCGCGAAGTGAGGTGCCTCCTTGCGCAGTAATCCGAGCCGCCGGTCGTTCATGAAGCTATTTGCCGCCGCGCCCCTGCTGAGCCAGATTGCGGCCCGCGATCTCTATGCACAGGCCGCTTCGGCCGTCGGGCATGATCCGCGGCAAAATGTTTACACCCGGCTCGGGGTCAAGACTGTGATCAACTGCCGAGGCACGTGGACTTATCTCAGCGGGTCGCTCGAGTTTCCCGAAGTGCGGCAAGCCCAGGTCGAAGCCGCGCAGCACTTCGTCAACATGCTTGATCTGCAGCGCGCCGTCGGCAAGCGCTTGGCGGAACTCACGGGCGCGGAATCCGGCATCATCACCTCCGGCGCAGCAGGCGCCATGGCTGCAGCAACCGCCGCCTGTATGGCCGGAGCCGACGACAAGCACATCTGGCAACTCCCTGACACCACCGGATTGAAGCATGAAGTAATCATGGTCGGGGGCCGCAGTGCGTTCGACAGCGCCATTCGCCTCACGGGTGCCAAGCTGGTGCTCACCTACTCCCCCGAAGAGCTCACGAACGCCATCAACGACAACACCGCGATGATCTACACCACCGATCTCGGTGACAAGTTGAAGCAAGTCTTGGCGATTGCCAAGCAGCACAAAGTTCCCATGCTGCTGGACGATGCGGCCGGTATTCCTCCCGCCGACAACGCTAAGCTTTACGCACGCATGGGCATCGACATGTACTGCTTCTCCGGGGGGAAGGGGCTGTGCGGTCCGCAGTGCAGCGGCCTGCTTCTGGGACGGAAAGATCTGATTGAGGCCGCGTTGATGAATTGCAGCCCGCGCGAAGGCGCCGTTTGCCGTCCGATGAAAGTTGGCAAAGAGGAGATCATCGGCTGTCTGACGGCACTCGAGACATGGCTCAATCTCGACGAGAAAAAAATCTATGCCGAGTGGAACGAGCGTGTCGATCGCATTCGCAAGCTCGTGGAAACGGTGCCCGGCGTGAAGACGGACATCTTCGTCCCGGACGACGGAAATCGCTACCCGACTTTGAAGATTTTCTGGGAGCAGCAAGCCTGGCACTACTCCATCGCTGACTGCGTGGCGGAACTGCGCGCCGGTGATCCGGTGATCGAGGTGCTTGGAGTCGACAATCCCAGCTTGGTCACCACGGTGCGCGAGGGCAATCCGAATCACAAAGAACGCAAGGTGCCCGACCACATCGAACTGGTTTCCATGACCATCAAGCCTGGCGAAGAGATGATCGTTGGGCAGAGACTGCGAACGATACTCGGTGCGGCTCAGAAAAAATCTGCTGCGTAGCTTCACCAAGAGTTGGATTCGAGGCACTTTGGCTATGCGCTTGGCAGGATTCCTGATCGCAGTGGCTCTGACACTCCAGGCACAGGTCCGTCCCGTCGTCCCTAAGTCGGCATCCACCCAGGCGGCTCGTTTCCACACGCCGGCTATTGACGCGGGCGACTACGTCTACATCTCAGGACAGGGTCCTCGGAGTTCGGAAGGGACGATCCCGGCAACATTCAGCGCACAGGTTCGCCAGTCACTCGAGAATGTCAAGTCCATCGTTGAGGCCGCGGGCCTGACGATGGACAACGTCGTCTACACACAGGTCTACCTTGAGGATGTTTCAAAATATGACGAGCTGAATAGAGTGTGGGCCGAATACTTTCCAAAGACCCCGCCCGCCCGAGCCGTGCTCGGAGTTGCTCGCGTTCCGGACTCCCCGGTGCAGGTAACCGCGGTTGCGGTACGCGACCTGAAGGATCGACGCGCCGTCTCTCCGGCAAACTATCACACGGACGGTCCTTTCTCGCCAGGGATGCTCACGCATGACCGGTTGTTCGTTTCGAGCATGCAAGGCAGGGATCCTGCGACCGGCAAAGTTCCTGATGATCCCGCGGTACAGGTTGACCTGGCGCTCGACGGCGTGGAAGCTGTGGTCAAAGCCGCCGGCCTGGAACTCCGCAACATGGTGTTCGTCAATCCCTACCTGACGTCCGCAGTTCCGATGCGCGTGATGAATGAGCACTATGCCCGGCGCTTCGAATTCGGAAACACGCCTGCCCGCGCCACAATCGAGGTATCGTCTTTGCCCAGCGGTGCCCGCATCGAGTACACCGGAGTCGCGGTGCGGGACCTCGCGCAGCGCAAAGCGGTTCGCCCAAAGAACATGCCGCCGAGCCCTACGGCCAGTCCGTGCGTCTTTGCAGGAGACACCCTATATTGCTCGGCGAAGAGTGGATTCATTCCCGGTCCGCATGGTGGCGTCTATGCGTCGACCACACCCCAGCAGGTTCGCCAGACCATGCGCAACCTGCTCGACAACCTCGAAGAAGCGGACATGAATTTCGACCAGGTGGTCTCGACCAACATCTACCTCGACGATCTCGCAGACTTGCCGGCGTTTGACGAAGTGTACGGCCAATACTTCGGACAGCTGTTGCCAGCGAGAACAATCATCGAACAGATTCCGCCGGCCGACCGCAAGTCCGATAAAGAAGGTCACTATCCGGACCTCGAACAAGTGTCGCTCATCGCCATCCGCGGGGCGTCGAAGCACTGAAACCGCTGTTGCGCTCCCGACATTCGTTTCGCTCGCGTTGCCTTCTTGCACCGGGTAGGGAATAATCCCAGGTTCGCTGCCGCAGAACACCTCGTTCGCGAAAGGCATCCGTTTCCGCTGCCGCCGGCAACCACATCACGCCTCGCCTACATCGACTGGATGCGCGGCCTTGCGTGCCTGCTGATGTTTCAGACGCATTGCTACGATGCGTGGCTGTCTCCCGAAGCGCGCAAAAGCACGTTCTTCATGTACTCGCAGCTGGGCGGAACCTTGCCTGCTCCGCTCTTTCTCTTTCTCGCAGGTATCTCCTTCGCGCTAGTCACCAAGAAGCTTGTGGAGAAGGGTCGTCCACCTAGTCAAATCGCGAAGATTACGATTCGCCGGGGAGCAGAGATTTTTGCGCTGGGCCTGCTTTTCCGTTTACAGGAATATCTCATCGCGTGGGGTTGGGCGCCGTGGAGTGATTTGTTTCGCGTCGACATCCTGAACACCATCGGCATGTCGATGATGCTGATGGGAGTGCTGTGCTGGCTCGTGCTCGCGCTGGGAACTTCGGGTAACTCTGCTTTGAGGCTGACTGTTGCGGCGGTTGGATCTGCGTTGGCAATCGCTCTTCTCACGCCTCTCTTGTGGACCAACTGGCGCCCAGACTGGCTTCCGTGGCCGATTGAGTCATACATCAACGGCGTTCACAACCTCGGAGCGCCGCAGCCCTGGCTCTTCCCTATCTTCCCCTGGGGTGCATTCGCCTTTGCAGGACTGGCAGTTGGATTTCTGCTTCAGGGCGCATGGGCGAAACTGCACGAAGGCCAGGCGTTCGCATGGGCCGCTGTGATGGGCATGGCGTCCATCCTTATGGCGCGCTGGCTCGATGCGCGTCCCGTCCAGTTGTACAGCACGTACGACTACTGGCACACGAGTCCGAACTTTTTCTTGCTTCGCGTCGGGATGCTGTTGATGATCCTTTCGGCCTGCTATGCGTGGTGCCGCTGGGGCGCGGCGCAGTGGGGATTCAGTCCGCTGATTCAATTGGGCCAGACTTCCCTGCTCGTCTACTGGGTGCACATCGAATTGGTCTACGGACGCATTTCGATCCTGCCGAAGCGGGCCGAGAACATAACCGGGGCGAGCATCGGCCTGCTGATCATCACGATGATGATGCTGTCTTTGTCGATCGCGCGCACGATGCTCAAAGGACGGGGCGATCGACTGTGGAGGTTGGCCCGCGGGACAGCACCTGCGGGTTAAGAGTTTGCGGAAAACGTCGCTGACAGAAACGGGAAGGGCACGAGTCACTCGTGCCTTTATGACCCCAAAAGTGAGTGCGCGCTTCAGCGCTCAAGGTTTGCGATTTTTGAATCTTAGCGACTTTTCCGCAACCTCTCGTCGGCTCAGGCCCCTTCCGCCGCCCAATTACTGCGCTCCAGAAAACTCGGGGGCTCATACGTGCGCCCGGCTTGCAGACGTCGATCTTCGCGCCGCGCCGTCCAGGAAAGTAACGGTCCACCCAAATGCGCGGCTAGCCATGCCGTGCTCCCGAATTCTGCCTGCACTTCCTGCCGCAAACCGCGGATCTCCTGGCTGACGTCGCGCTGCACCTGCCGGAAGCGCTGCTCCATCGCCCACAGGGCTGCACTGTAAGCGGTTCGCAGCTTTACAGATTCGCGTGCAAAACGTTCGCGAACTCGCGCGTCTGGGAAATGTTTGTAGCGCAACCAGCCTTGCAGCATGGTTCGGCACATTCGGTACAAACTCGGTCCGTTTTGTTCATAGTCACGTTGGAAAGCCAGATCGAGAAACCGCTTCGACTCTTCGCGCGAGATCGCGGCATGCTGAAAGTTGAACCGGTCCTGCCCGTGGATGTCGGCCAGATTCACGTCCTTCAGCATTCGTCCCTGCTCAGACATTTGCTGGAAGAGCGGAGTACCCGGCACGGGCGTGTACAGCATGAACTGGTGAAAGTCCGTACTGTGGCTGATGGCGTAGTCGATTTCTCCGCGAATGTTGTCGGGCGTGTGGTGTTCGAGGCCGATGATGGTCGACCCCTGCACGCGAATGCCGTGCTCGCGCAGTTCGCGTGTAAGGTCGCGCGTGTCGGTTCCGTGCAGTTTGGCATACGAGGCGCGCGGAGACTCCAGGCCCATCCAGATCCAGGAGACGCCCAGCTCGACCAACTCTTCCATCGTGTATTTGCGGATCGCATTGGCGGATGCGAACACCGCGAGCCCCCAGCTCTTTCCGCTTTTCTTCATGCGGCGCAGCAGTTGCATCGCGCGTTCCCGATGGAGCAGAAAGTTTTCATCCATTACGAAGAAGGATTGGACGTGTAGTGATTTTTCGAGCTGGCTCATCACATCGAAAAGCTCGTCCCCGGTTTCATAGAAGTTCACGAACTTTCCCTTCCCTCCGAAGAACGACGACGTGGTGCAGAAGTTACAGCCCATAGGGCAGCCAACCGACGGAATCACCGTAGCCGCGGTCGCTCCTTTGCGGTCGGGCACGCGTACGCCGAGAATCCGGGTTTCGAGCCCGGAAACGATTTCCGGATGCCGGATCGCGCGGTCCGGATTCTCGCCCAGGAACTCGCGCATCCAGCGAATGCCCTCGCCTTTCACGATGTGATCGGCATCCAGCAGATTCTCGACGCCGGGGATCGCTGTGACATGGCCGCCGATGACGATGGTCGACTGCGGCGACAGCTCTCGCACCATGCGACACATCTCGCGGACTTTGCCCACGTTCACAATGATGGAAGAAATGCCGACGACGTCGTATTGATTCGCGGTGAGCTCACGCGCGAAGGCCTCGCGGGTCGGAAAATCAAGCACTGCACAGGGACTTGAAATATTCGCCTGAATCATCATGATGCCCCACGAGCGATGGAACATCCGCAGTGAGAAGGCGCCCTGCGCGCGCGTCACTTGGTTGTGGTAAAGCTCCATAGGATTGATTGCGCGGCTGCCGAACTCGTCGTCCTGCGCGTATGGCCCGAATACAGAGGTCAGAAGCACGCGTGTTCGCGCGCCTTTGGGGTGGGATTTCATTTGGTTTTGTGCTCCGCAATCCTAGGCTAGGTGGCGCAAGGGGTGGTTGTATGTGAGGAACGTACGAAAATACAAAACTATTACAGAGCGAGTTGGCGGGAAGATAACTGGGTCATGGCAGTGGACACGAGTTTCAAGGCAATTCCCCACTGTTTGCGGGCTTGGGCCTCGTCGTCCCCGAAACCGAAGGCGTAGAACGTTAGATAGTAGCCTTCGCGCTGGCGGTCGCCTTCATGGTAGAAGCAACGGCGCAGGCAGAATTCAGCGGAGGCAGGAATTTCGGGGACAACTTTGAGCAATCCGGTGAGGTGTCTCAGAAATGTCTCGTGCTTCTCGAAGGAAAAACGGACCGTCGGGTCCGAGATCAACAGGTCGACATACGACCCGAATTTCCACGGAACGCCGAAGATTTCCTCGTCGGGATTGAGTTCGGTGGTTGCCCACGCATCGCACTTCGCGCTCTCGAGCATGGAAGCTTGCGTGTTCACGGCAATCAAGAACTCGCCCAGTTCCAGCCAGAGCGTGGCTTCCGCGATGTGTGCAAGCGCTGCCGGCTCGCGCTTCAGATCATGGTAGCGCAGACTGCCATCTGCCGCCGCCCATGGCAGTTCGAGGGTCTCGTCGTCCCGGCCGAGTTCGACGGCAAAGTCGGCTTGCATCCTGATCAGAAAAAGCAGGCGGGCACGGGCGCCCGCCTTTCCACTAATTTTGCTGGTTCTCGCCCTACTTCGCGGGCGCGGTTTGCGGTGCTGGCTGCTGCGCGGGCGTACCGAAATTTACTTTCGGAACTTCCCTGGAGCCCTCAGCGGCTTTGAAGTACGCGTCGTTGGCCTTGAAGCCCGCCCAACTCGCGAACAGGCTCGCTGGGAACTGCTGCACGTACGTGTTGTAGTCCTGGAGCGTGTCGTTGTAGCGCTTGCGCTCAAGAGAGATGCGGTTCTCGGTGCCCGCCAGTTCATCCTGCAGGCGCATAAAGTTTTCGTTCGACTTCAGCTGCGGATAGTTCTCCACCAGCACCAGCAGCCGTCCGATGGCGCCGTCGAGCTGATTATTGGCGGCGATCTTCTCACTGGGCGATCCCGCTCCAAGCAGGGCCGAGCGGGCCTTGGCAATATCGCCGAACACGGTTTGCTCCTGGGTGGCGTAGCCTTTCACTGTTTCGACCAGATTCGGAATGAGGTCAGCGCGGCGCTGGAGCGCGATATCCACCTGCGACCAGGACGCCTTCACGGCCTCATTTTTGGTCACGAGCGTGTTGCGCACTCCGATGTATTGCCCGAAAGCCACCAGCGCGACCAGCGCCAGGATGATCACTACGATGAGTCCTTTACTCATGTTGCTCTCCTCGAAACGAAGTCTCGAAACGGATCGGACATCAATGCCCAGGGGAATCCAGCATTCTATCGACTGCGGAGGTAACTTGCTCGACCGCCGCCAGGTAGCGTGCCGCCACTTCCTGCACGCGAAATTGTTTGGGATCGGCGACATGCTCGCGGATGTCCAGCAGGTTCTCGAAAGGACTGGCATCGAATCCCAGCATGGCGGCCAGCGCTTTGATGGAAGCCCGCTTTGTCCCCGGTTCCGGCTGCCCCTGCGCGATCAGTGCATGACGAAACAATGTCGCGAACGCTGGCAGCGAATGCAGCAGCAGATGCCAGGTGCGCGTCTCGTCGCGCGAGTCCACCAGCAGACGCTGCCGCAACAGGATCAGTTTCTCCCGCAACTCGTATTCGAGTTGTGCGCGGTGCTGCACCATTGGAATCTGCAGGGACGCAACCACATCCGTACCGAACAGCACGCGATGCTGGCGCTTCATATCCAGCAGTTCGATCGAGAATACGTCGGCGGAACGCTCCAGCTCATCCTGAGTGATTAGCATGGGCGCGGGCCGGCGCTGCTGCGTCCAGCTTTCGACCACCGGAGCCAGCGCGATCAGGCTGGCGAACGATGTGTCTTTCAGGACGACCAGCAAGTTGATGTTCGAATAATCCGTCTCGTACTCGCCCGAAGCCGCGGACCCGTACAGGATGATGCTCTCCAAATTCGAGCCCGCGGCCTGTTGGAGCTTGTCGACGAACTCGCTGATCTGTTTCTCGGGAATTGGATTTTCACGAGCCATTAGCGTTCCTCACATTTCTCCGCTACCAACTGCCGTCGGCGCCGCCGCCGCCCGTGCTGCCGCCACCAAATCCGCCGAAACCGCCGCCACCACCGAAGCCTCCACCACCCCAACCGCCACCGCCGCCTCGATAACCTCCGCCTCCGCCGCCACCGCCGCCGAAGAGGAACATGTAGAACAGCAGTCGGCGCAGGGGGAAACGCCAGCACAATGACGATCACGATGATAATGGCGACGATCGCGCCTGGAGAGAGTTGCGCGTCGCGGGGAGCCGAAGTGAGCGGTTCAATGCGACGCGGCTGCGAGGTCGTAATTTCAACCCCCGCATCCTTGGCGATCACGTCTTCCACTCGCGAAGCAAGCAGGCTCACGGCACCGTCATAGTCACCCCCCTGCAGGTAAGGCACCGCTTCACGGCCGAAGCCTCCAACCTTGCCGTCGGGCAGGATGGGTTCCAGCCCGTAACCCACTCTGATGGATCGTTTGCGATCCTGAACCGCCAGCAGGATCAGGACGCCACGATCCTTCCCCTTCGCCCCGATCCCCCACTTCTGATACAAGTCCACCGAATAGTTAAAAATGTCTTCACCGTCGGTGGACTTGACGGTCGCGACGACTACTGTGGCTTGTGCCTTGTCGAGGACCTGGCGGCACATCTCTTTCAATTGGGTGACAGTGGCGGGACTCAGAACACCAGCGAAGTCATTGACGCAGTCCGTGGGCTTGAGCGACGAAACCGGCTCGGCGCGCCCAAACGCCGTCATTGTCACAACGGCCAGCACAATCGCGACGACGTGAACGCGCGCCCGCATCGCGCAAATTGTACAGGAACTTTTGCGCGCACCGCGCTGCGGAGACTCCCTTCCACTTAAAACTGGCGGAGGAATTCGATCACTTGTTGCTCAGCCCAACGGCCGTCGTATCCGTTGGCGTCAGCGATAAACGAGCAGTGGCCTCCGTCGGTTTCTTCCACCAACGTTAGACTCGGGTTGGCCGCGATTTTCTTGCGGGTTTCAGGAATGAGGCGCACGAACGGATCGTTCGCGGCGTGCAGAATTAGTCCCGGCACGGCGATCTGATCCACGACGTTGGAGGCGGAGGCGCGCGCGTAGTAGTCAACCGCTCCCTCGAAGCCGCAATAGTAGGCGGTAATCTTGTCGTCGAAGTCGCGCAGGCTGCGCAGTCCGCGCAGACGCGACGGATCGAACTGCCCGGGAAAGAGCTTCGCCTTGTTGCGAAAACGCATGCGAAGCTTGCGCATAAAGTAAGCTTCGTAGAGTCGGTTGCCCGGCAGATGCAAAGCGTCCGCCGACGCAGCCAAGTCCATCGCCGGACACACGGCGGCGACCGCGCGGAATTCCCGTGGCCCTTGCCTTCCCCACTCGCCCGCCGTCTTCAACACGAGATTGCCGCCCATCGAGAATCCCACCAAGGCGAAACGCGAGACGCCATCCTCCACGAGGTGGCGAGAAACCGCAGCGATGTCGCCTGAGAGGCTCGAATTGTAGAGCGTCGGTGCGAGATGGTCGGTCCCGCCGCAATTGCGCTGGTTCACACGAACTACATTCATGCCCGCCGCCAGACCTTTTTGGGCAATGCCGATAACGTAGCCCGATTCACTCGAGCCCTCAAGCCCGTGAAGCACGACGACGGTCAGGGCCTTGCCACGGTCTTGCTGCCAATGACAGTGGCACAGGATTTTCACACCAGGGGCGACTTCGATGAAGCGTTCATCGGGCTCGGGCAACCCTGAATTTCGCAGCAGAAAAAATCCGGCGAGCGTTTGCAAATGCCCGCCTCGGAAGAACCTACGAGCCTTAAAGGCTGGGCGTTTGCCCTCAGTTTGCGTGATTCCCACCCATTGATTTTAAATAATGTTGGGCGTATTTTGCGGGACGAAGAGGAATTGAAGTTTTATGCCGATTTTCGAGTACGTTTGCCAAGAGTGTGAGCACGCCTTCGAAGCACTGGTTTATGGCCAGGAGAAGGCACAGTGCCCGAAGTGCCAGAGCAAAAAGCTGGCCCCGCAACTCTCCACGTTTGCCGTTTCAACCAAAGGCAGCCACATCAGCGCTCCGAACACCGGACCCTGCGGTTCCTGTGGCGATCCAGGTGGCCCCGGAGCCTGCAGCCGCCGAGATCCCAACTAACTTCCCGCAGGCGACTCAGCGAACTCTGCGGCCGTTCTCTGCGACCTCTGCGTTTTAAGATTGTCTTACCAAATGACCGAGGGCTCACAACTCCTCCAAGATCAAATCTTTTCCGCGTACTCCCCCAAATGTCTCAAAGCGAGATCAGTCGTCGCTGCGTCTTGACACCGCTTCGATGTACAATTCCGGCCCTGCGCAACTTCGATCGCTGACAGTTAGGAAACTTAGTTTTTACCAACGACCGATCCGTCCCTGCGACGATCCCAAATGCTGACTGCAATAGGTTGGCAAGGAGAATCTGTTATGAAGGCGAGACGATGTTTCCAGCTGCTGGCCGGAGTGTTTCTGGCAGCTTTGCTGGTACCTGAGGTATCTGCGCAAATGAACTATCCCGGCCAGCCTCCGCAACGGCCCGGGCCCAGTGTGACGTGCGAATCCAGAAACAACCGTCGCAACTACTGCGCGGCCGATACTCGCGGCGGAGTCAACCTCGGCCGACAACTCAGCCAGGCGCAATGCGTGCAGGGGCGAACATGGGGTTTCGATGCGCGCGGCATCTGGGTTGAAGGCGGCTGCCGTGCAGAATTCCAGGTCAACACCTACAACGGTATTCCGAACTGGGGAAACCCGGGTTACGGTCATCGCCCGCCCAAACCGGGTGGCCCGAACTGGGGGAATAACGCCGGAGCCTGCTTCTACAAAGAGGTCAACTACGCCGGCGAATATTTCTGCATGCGCCGCGGCGAGAGCTATCCGAATCTTCCACCCGGCTACAACGACCGTATCTCGTCCATCAAGCTCATGCACGGCGCCGAAGTCACCGTCTACAACGACTCGAATTTTGGCGGGCGACGAGGCGCGACCAGACGAGACATTCCAAATATGAAGGCATGGCGCACCGCGGATGATCCATCACGCACCTGGAACGACCGAATCTCGGCGATTCAAGTTCGCTAGAAAGCGTGCCAGGATTAGGAAAGCGGGGCCGGCAAAGCGGCCCCGCTTTCTTTGAACATACAACCGATCTAGTGCTTGAATAAAACTCCGACGGAGATGCGCACGTTGTTCTGGCTTCCTCCATTGGCGCGCGATTGCAGAAAATCCACCTGCGCCAGGCGGATCCCGAAGTGACGGCTAACATCGAAATCAACTCCTCCGCCCGCTGCCCACGTGAAATCAGTTTCCGATAAGCCCAGGCCGAACGCTCCGGCAGAAAAGCGTCCGCCTCCAAACAGCGCGTGGCCAAAGGGAGTGAGGTGAGTAGCGTTGGGAACACGCACCGTGGGCCCGAAGAGGTACGAATAGAATTTCGCGTCCACGCTCACGCCCGCCACGCTCGGCTTCGCATAGTTTCCACCAAAGTCGGCGGTTACACCGAAGTTACGCGTGAAGTATCCGCTCACGGCTGCATTCCATCCATTGAAATTCAACCCTCCCACACCCGAGACGCCGCTATTGGCATGGAGATACTGATAGCCTCCGAAAATATCCACCTTTGAAGGTTCCTGTGAAGGTTCTTGGGCGACCGCCCACATCGAACACAACAACATCAGCGCACAAACCACCACCAACTTCCTTAACATGACGTGCTCCTTTCAAACAGACGCATCCCAGAAGTGAAGTTTTGCCGATTGATCAGGGGACACTCCGAAAATGATAAAAGGTCAGGCGTTCGGCACGACGTGACGACAGTCACTATCTGGCGTGAGAAGGTATTCCGGAGGACAACAACTTTGGTTGGTTACCCCGCGAGCGCGGCGGAGATAGAAAATGGGCGGCCGAAGCCGCCCAATTTCAGTGAACTTACTGAATAAAAACTAAGTTCCTTCGGACCATCCGGATAAGTACTCTTCCTGCTCCGGCGTCAGACGGTCGATCTTGATACCCATCGATTCCAGTTTCAACTTAGCCACGCGCTTGTCGAGTTCAACCGGAACTGTATATACGGTCTTTTCGAGCTTCGAGTAATTCTTGACCATGTGCTCGACCGACAAGGCCTGGTCAGCAAAGCTCATGTCCATCACTGACGGCGGATGCCCCTCGGCGGCAGCTAGATTGATCAGACGGCCTTCGCCCAGAAGATTGATCTTCCGGCCATCCTTCATCGAGTACTCCTCGACGAAATTGCGGGTAGTGCGCTTCGACGAAGCCATCTTCTCAAGCGACGGGATATCGATTTCCACGTTAAAGTGACCCGAGTTCGAAATGATGGCGCCGTTCTTCATCACCTCGAAATGTTCCTTGCCAAGCACGTTCTTGTTGCCCGTCACCGTGCAGAACACGTCGCCCATCCGCGCCGCGTCGATCATCGCCATGACGCGGAACCCGTCCATCACGGCTTCCAGCGCCTTCGTCGGATCAACTTCGGTGATGATGACTTCCGCTCCGGCGCCGCGCGCGCGGCTTGCCAGGCCGCGACCGCACCATCCGTAGCCGGCCACCACAAACTTCGATCCGGCCAGCAGGAAATTGGTCGCGCGGATGATCCCGTCGATGGTCGATTGTCCAGTACCGTAGCGGTTATCGAACAGATGCTTCGTATCGGCATCGTTGACCGCGATAATCGGATAGCGCAGCACGCCTTCCTTCGCCATCGCGCGCAGGCGAATGACGCCGGTGGTCGTCTCTTCCGTGCCGCCAATCACCCCCTCCAGAACGTCGGTGCGCTTGGTGTGCAGCACGCTGACCAGATCAGCACCGTCATCCATCGTGATCTGCGGGCGGTGATCGATGGCCGCAATGATGTGCTGGTAATACGTATCGTTGTCTTCGCCCTTGATGGCGTAGACGGGAATGTTGTAGTCGCGCACCAGGCTGGCAGCCACGTCATCCTGCGTCGACAGCGGGTTTGAGGCGCATAGCACGACGTCCGCCCCGCCATCCCGCAGGCAGACCGCGAGGTTCGCCGTCTCTGCCGTAACGTGCAGGCAGGCGGAAATCCGTATGTCCTTCAGCGGCTGATTCTTGATGAATTCTTTCCGGATGATCTGCAGCACATTCATCGACTGGTTTGCCCAGTCGATGCGTTTCTTCCCCATGTCGGCCAGATCAAGATTCTTAACGTCGCAGTTCACTTGCGTCGGTGTCGTAGACATACCTCTCCTAATTGATGAATGCTTTGTAAATCCTGGGATTCCAGCCCCGTGCCAGATGTTCAGAATACACGAAATACGCACCCGGATTTGCGCGTCCGAACGGGTAGAGGAGTTACCAGAGGACGTCGCCAAACGTCCTCTGTCCTTCTGGGTATCTTTACCGTTTCACCGTCTGCAGGGCCGGTTCGCGCAGGCCCGCTTCACTGGCCAGCTTGGCTGCTTTATCGGTGGCTTCCCAGGTGAAGTCTTTGTCCGTACGGCCGAAGTGGCCGTACGCAGCCGTCTTGCGATAGATCGGTCGGCGCAGGTTCAGCGAGTCAATGATGCCCTTGGGCGTCAACTGGAAGTTTGCCCGAACCAGGTCAGGAATGATCGCCGGGTCAACCTTCTCCGTTCCAAACGTCTCAACCAGCACGCTGACCGGCTCCGCGATTCCGATGGCATACGCCAACTGGACTTCGCACTTGTCGGCGAGTCCCGCGGCCACAATGTTCTTCGCGATGTAGCGCGCCATATACGCCGCCGAACGGTCCACCTTGGTCGGATCTTTTCCGCTGAACGCACCGCCGCCATGACGCCCCATGCCGCCGTAGGTGTCGACAATGATCTTGCGTCCCGTCAGTCCCGTATCGCCCATCGGGCCGCCAATCACAAAACGTCCCGTCGGATTGATGTGGTACTTGGTGTCGGCATCCAGCAGGTTGCTCGGAATCACGTACTGGATCACGTGACGCAAAATCTCCGCGCGCAGCTGATCGTTGCCCACGTGTTCCGCGTGCTGGGTGGAAATAACCACCGCGTCCACGCGGATCGGCTTGCCGTTCTTGTCGTATTCCACTGTGACTTGGGATTTGCCGTCGGGCCTGAGGTAGGGGCAGGTGCCATTCTTGCGAACTTCGGTGAGACGTTGCGTGAGCTTGTGCGCCAGCAGGATTGGGGTCGGCATCAGTTCGGGATTCTCGTTCACCGCGAAGCCGAACATCATGCCCTGGTCACCGGCGCCGCCCGTGTCCACACCCATAGCGATATCGCCCGACTGCTTGTTGATGCTCGAAATCACGGCGCAGGTGTTGCAGTCGAAACCGTACAGAGCATTGTCGTAGCCGATGGACTGCACCACGCCGCGCACCAGCGACTGGAAATCGACATAAGCCTTGGTAGTGATTTCCCCGGCGATCACAACCAGGCCGGTGGCGGTGAGGGTTTCGCAAGCGACGCGGCTAGTGGCATCTTCGGCCAGGCAGGCGTCGAGAATGGCGTCGGAAATCTGGTCGGCGATCTTATCGGGATGGCCTTCCGTCACAGATTCCGAAGTAAACAAGTAACGATTTTTTGATGGCAAAATTTTGTGTCTCCTTGCGCTCAACGTGGCGCGGTATGCGGCGGGAAAATCAGGGCGCTGATGTCCATCTTTTCGCGCGTTAGCCCAGTATTTTCAGGACCCTAAAAAGCTATCAGAGAAACGATGAACGAGGCAACGACTTTGCCCCGGGAAGACGGAACCACGGCTAAGATGTCAAATCCAGCGCCCAGACGGTGTTTTGCAACGCCCCAACGGCGACGTAGCGCCGGCATCTTGCCGGCAGTCGCGATAGCTTGCCCTGAGCTTGTCGAAGGGGCGTCCCGCCCTCGCTCAAGGAACTAGTGCCCGGCTGGCGCGGGCGTAACTACCTTCTGCGGCTGAGCCTGCAGGCCGTCGGCGTGAAACGTCAGCGTTCGGACAGTTCCGAAATCCCCCAGGCGTCCGAGCTTCTTTCCATTGAAGAAAACGTCGAGCGCACCGATGTTCCCGGCCTTCACAACCACTTCCTTGTTCGCCTGGATCGTCTTCTCCTGCGGCGCGGTCAGGGTCGCTTCGACGGGAGGCTGGCCGTCGACCACGATCGAAACCCAGCACTCATCGTCCTCACTTCCCTTCAACAAAACCGTAAAAGCGCCGGGCGCCACATCCTGTGATGCTGAGCCGTGCAGCGCAGCCTGATTCAGGGGCGCAGGTTGTGCGCCGGGCTTATCCGTGGAGGGGATCGGCGTGGTCGGCGCACTCTTGCTGTCGGTGGGTACAGTCGGAATCTGTTGCGCGCTTCCGCCGGTCTTTGATTCGGCCTGACTTCCCTGCTCAGCCGTCGGAGTTGACGAAGTCGTCTCGGCCTTGCGGTCACGATGGTAGTAACTCCACGTCGCAAAAGCGAGTGCGGCAAGCAGTAGACCGAGCGCCAGCAGGCCCCAGGGAATTTCGGCGGATTGTTCGCGCTGCGGTGGATCGAGAATCGGGACGCTGGACCGTTCGACAACGGCCGGAGGTTTGGAAGGCGTAACCGGTTGGGCGGCCAAGGCCAGTTGCTGCGCTTCTCCGAGCGCCGTCATATAGTCGCTGAGAGTTTGTTCTTCGTCGAGCCCGACGTGGCGGGCGTACGCGCGCACAAATCCTTTGTTGAAGATTCCACCTGGAAGCTGTTCGAACTTTTCCTCTTCCAGGGCGCGGAGCATACGGGTCCCGATCTTGGTGCTGAGCGCGATGTCGTCGAGCGAGATGCTTTTCTGCTCGCGCTGCTTTTTCAGCCTGTCACCGAAAGATCCCATAGAGGCTCTCCCCAAGACCGGCGTCGGGATAGCACGAAATACTAACTGTATGTTAAACGCACGGGAAGAGGGTTGCCAGAGTTTGGCAGCGCCGCGAACCGCGTCTGTCATGCCCTTTTGGTGTACCCTTCTGGCTCCAAGCCCCTTGCCGTACGTGGCTTTGCGGGTACGGGGGGTTACTTAAGGTCGTTGCTCGCCCTTTCCAGCGACGCATATAATTTCAAGCAATTCTTCCTGAAAACCAGAAGGATTTGTGAATGTCTGAGGCCACCGGCGCCGACCGAAGACGGCAGAGTCAAGAGCTGAACATCTTCCATGATGTGGCCAAGGCTCTAACCTCGTCTTTGGATCTCGACTCCATCCTGCAAACGATCATGGAAAAGATGGCGGAATACTTCCATCCGGAAACGTGGTCGTTGCTGATGGTAGACGAGGAGCATAACGAGCTTTATTTCGCTATTGCCGTGGGTGACGCCGCCGAGGCGCTCAAAGACGTCCGCTTGAAGGTCGGCGAAGGCATTGCCGGCTGGGTAGCGAAGAACGGCGAGCAGCTCATCGTTCCCGACGTCTACACCGACGCGCGCTTCGCCAAGCGTATCGACGAAGTTACGCAATGGGAAACACGTTCCATCATCTGCATCCCGCTGAACTCCAAGCACCGCGTGCTGGGCGTGATTCAGTTGGTCAATGTCGACATGAAGGGTTTCGGCGACCAGGAAATTTTCTTTCTGCAGGCCCTGTGCGACTACGCTGCCATCGCGATCGAAAACTCACGGGCCGTCGAAAAAATCCAGGAACTCACCATCACCGACGACTGCACTGGCCTGTACAACGCCCGGCATCTCTACAAGACGCTTGAGACCGAGGTCTACCGTTCGTCGCGTTTCGGCTATGAGTTCAGCATCTTGTTCATCGATCTCGACCACTTCAAGCAAGTGAACGATACACACGGGCATTTGATCGGCAGCAAACTGCTCGCCGAGATCGGCTATCTCATCAAGGCCCAGTTGCGCTTGATCGACTATGCGTTTCGCTACGGCGGAGACGAATTCGTCGTGTTGCTTCCGCAAACCAGCAAGGATCAGGCTCTGAACGTAGCGCGCCGCCTGCGCGATGCCCTACGCGTCAGCATGTTCTGCAAGGAAGAGGGATTAAACCTGAACGTCCGCGCATCGATCGGCCTGGCCACCTACCCGCACGACGCCAAGTCTCCACACGACGTCATCCGCCAAGCCGACGAAATGATGTACCTGGTAAAGAATACGACCCGCGACAACATTGGAATTGCCCAGCGGGGAGTGGTGAAGTAGGGAGATCAGGTCACAGGTTGCGGGTGACAGATCACAGGATCTTGAGCCTCACGCCATCGTGATCGTCGAATCCTTGCTCGCCGTGCGTGACACTGAGACCCAAGCCCTGACACCTTGAAGAGGCGAGTGCTCCAACGACATTAAGACCGAGAACCTGTGACCCGTCACCTGTCACCTGTGACCTGCTTCTTCCTCTTCTGCAACTCAATCGAGTCCGGCTTCGCCTGCAGTCCCGACGGATCCTGCTTGAAGGCGATCGAATTCGCGGCCGCGTTGGGATTTACGCCGAAGTCCCACACGTAGAGATTCATTCCCTCTTTTCCGAGCATCTCGACTACGGCGTATTCCCCGGTGGGCAGCGTGTCGGTGGGAGTGACTTTGACCCAACCGCCCTTCATGGCCTGTGCAGTGGTGGGCACGAACTTGGCGTCCTGACTGATCTTGCCGTAGACCGCGACCTTGATCTCGCCCACGACCCGCTTATCGCCTTTGGCCTCGACAAGACGAATGATGCGGAAGCGGTCTGCCATGGCCGACTTCTGATCTTTCTTGGCGTCGTCTTTCTTCGCTTCGTCTTTCTTTGTCTCGTCTCCCTTGGACTGCGAATCGTCTTGCTTCGCCGGCGCGGCTGATTCATCTGTATCCGACTCCTGCCCGCGATCGATGTTGATATACAAAGACGGAACTTGCACGTGCGCCTGCACCGGCGAATGTTTGCCGGGAACCTCCACCGTCTGGCGCGCGCTGGCGATCGGGTTCACGGCGGACCGCAGAATGTTGCCCTTCATGTTCTTGTTGATGGCCCCGCCACGCTGGTCAAGGGGCACCAGTTCCGGATGGCTCTCGTAAGTATCGAGCAGGAAAACTCCGCCCTCCTCGGGCAAGGAGAGGCCGGGCACTACTTGGGGAGACAGCGCTTCTTGCGCCTCCCGATCGGCTTCGAGCTCTTTGTCGAGTTCGGCTGCTTCGGGGGTCGAAGCACCGGCAGCGCGATCTTTTTCGTACTTCTCGGTGGCGGGCCAGTCCACCATCGATTTCGGAATTTCTTCCCACTCGCCGCGCTCCGCGCTCAGGTAGCGCACACGCTCGCCTTTGAGCTCGTACTTGGTGATGGACTGGTAAGAACCGTCTTTGAGGATGAGCCGCTTGGCAAGGTCCTGGGCGTGAAGGAAAACAGGGACAAGGAACAATAGAAGTCCGATGCCCAACCGCGCTACGTGGTAACGACTCATTCGACCCATGCGCTTCACTCACCTCGTGAGATGCGCGGACGAATTCCGCAGATGCTCACTCCGAAAGCTTCCAGAATTCTCCCACAAGTCCGACCTCGCGAAGCACCGATTCCGCCTGCGCCGCCGACATCGGGTGCCAATCCGGCTTCAGGCGATCGCTGTACCACAATTGGGCGAGTTTCCAGCCCTGTTCCAGAGAGAGCGTGCCACCCCGAGGACGGTTCCACTGCTGGCACCAGCGGTCAACGTGCTGTTCCGACCGGAACAGGAGCATCGTCCGTCAGGTGAAAACCACATCCCGGTACCAATGGCGGGCCGGAACTGCGATGTGAATGATGCCCTCGCCTGCGCGGAGTTTGCCGCGCCAGATCTCAACCGGCATATCGAGATTGCAGCACCCGCATGCTGCACCGATCTTCGCATCCTTATTCAGCATGGCAGGAATGCCGAGCGCATCCCAGATGCAATTCCCGAACCACGACTTCTTCCCCACGCTGACAGGGAACGCAGTCGGAATGCACGACAGCGGTGCGGCCCGCCACAACTCGCCATTCTCCTGCGTCATGAACGCATGGCTCTCACTGAGGCGCGCCAGGCTGGCGCGGACTTTCACGGCGGTGGTTCGGAGGCCACGAGCCATCTCGGCAATTGTCGGACACTTTTCATGTCCAAGGAGATGGCGGTACACAAACAGACGCAAGTGGCGGTCGAGTTCTACGGAAGTCGCGTTTCGAGGAGGCATCGTCAGGCGCTGGGCTCCGGGCTCTAGGCTCTGGGCTATGAGGTTTTGGGATGACTCTCACCCTTCTGTAATCAAAAGCTCCGAGCCCAAAGCCGATGGCCTAAAGCCCAAAGCCTAAGTACCTATCCCGTATTATGCAATCCCGCCGCAATCCCATTCATGGTCGCGCCGATCGCGTAGTCCAGCGCGTTCGCCTGCTCCCCGGCTCGCTTGCGGCGCAAAAGGTCCACCTGGATCAGACTCATGGGATCCACATACGGATTACGTAGCCGGATCGACCGGAACAGCACAGGATTTTTCTCCAGCAACTCCCCCTGCTCCGCGACCGACAAGATGACGTCGCGTGTGCGCACAAATTCTTCTGCCAGCATTTCGTACACGCGTTCGCGAATGCGCGTATCAGTGACCAGTTCGGCATACAACCGCGCAATCGACATGTCGGCCTTGGCCATGGCGATCTCGACGTTGCGCACCAGGCTCGAAAATAATGGGAAGCCTTTCATCATCTCGCGCAGCAACTTCGCATTCGCCGGCGAGCCCGCCATAAACCGCTCCAGCGCGTAGCCCACGCCGAACCAGGCCGGGACCGCATGCCGGCTCTGCATCCAGCCAAATACCCATGGGATGGCGCGCAGATCTTCCAGCCGGCGGCTTGCCGAACGCCTCGCCGGGCGCGATCCAATGCGCGCATGCTCCAATTCGTTTACCGGGGTCGCTTGCTCGAAGTATTCCAACACTTCCGAATCTTCGGCGATCCGCTCCCGGTAAAAAACGAACGCATCCTGCGAGATCACTTCCATCGCCTCGTCCCAGCGTTTAGACTGCTCCGGCGCAGGCTGGGTGGGGCTGACCAACGCCTCCAGGCAAGCGGCAATCATGATCTCCAGATTCCACTCCGCCAGCACCGCATCTGAATATTTCCAGGTCAGCACTTCGCCCTGCTCGGTGACGCGAATCTCGCCTGAAAAATCGCCCGGCGGCTGCGCCAGAATCGCGGCGTGAGTCGGACCGCCTCCGCGGCCTACCGTCCCTCCGCGCCCGTGAAACAAATGCAGGTTGACGCGGCTCTCGCGCGCCGCCCGGTGCAGGTCGCGCTGTGCTTTATGGAGTTCCCAAGTGCTGGTCAGCATGCCGCCATCTTTGTTCGAGTCGGAGTAGCCCAGCATGACTTCCTGCGCGCGCCCCCACGACTCCAGCAACGGCTTGTAGTCGGGCGATTCCCAGAGACGCTTCATCACCGAAGCCGAGGCCCGCAAAGCGGCAATCGACTCGAACAGGGGCACAGGCTGCAACCCAGGGTCGCGCCCACTCGCCGCGCACGACACGCCACACACCTCAGCCAGCCGTACAACATTGAGTACATCTTCTTCCGACTGCGTATCACTCACGATGAAGTTGCGGATCGCTTCCGGTGCCAGCGTCTTCTTGAGTTCGGCAATGGCGCGAAACGTCTCGAGCGCATCGGCCGATGGCGCGGGCAAATCGCGGGCCTTCACCGGATCTTGCGGGACGACGGCCGAAGCCAGATCAGAAACCGCCTGCGTCAGCGCCCGCGAATGCTGCCGAATATCGAGCCTGTGCAGGTGAAAGCCGAACGTCCGGACCTTCCGCAAGAGTGGATCGATGAGCAACTCCACCAACCGCTCTCCGCGGTTCGCGCACAAGCTCTCGCGTACAACTAACAGATCGTTCTCAAACTCCGCCGAAGACGCATACGCGTGAGCATGACTCGAAGAATCGCGACTGAAACGCAGCCGCGCAGCCACGAAATCCAGGAAGTGCCGGTAGACTTCGACCTCGGTGATGCGCTTCCAGCGCGAGTGCTCTTCGCCCAGCGTGATCTCATAAATCTGCACGCGTTCGGCCAGCGGTTCCGAGACTCCAATGCGCCGCAGCGACATGCTGAGTTGGCTCACCAGCCGCGTCATTTCCGCAACATAGTGATCGATGATGAGGTGCCGCGCAATCCGCAGTGCGTCCCGGGTGCTGGCGGCAGTCACGTACGGATTCCCATCCCGATCGCCGCCAATCCACGAGCCAAAATGCAGGAGTTCGGGAAGTCGCGCTTCGCCCGCCTTCGCACCGTAGAGATCGGCCAGCGACTCCTCCAGTTCCGCGTACAGGCGCGGCACGGTTTCAAACAGCACCATCGGAAAGTAGTCGAGACCCATATGAATTTCGTCGCGCACCGTCGGCTTCTTGAGCCGAACCTCGTCGGTCTGCCACAGCGCAGTGATCTCCTGCAAAATCTCCGCTTCGTATTCCAGCGCGTCCGCCTGCGAAAGAAGAACGTGGTCGAGCCTCTCGAGCAAGCGCGCGATGCGACGCCGCTTCAAGCGAATGGTATGCCGTGTAATTTCGGTAGGATGCGCCGTGAAAACCGGCGTCACGCAGACTTTCTTCAGGCCGCCAAGAACGTCGTGCAGCGGCATGCCTGCCGCGCGCAGACGGAACAGCGTCCCACGAAACGACCCTTCGATGGGCGAGCGTCCAGCTTGCAATCGCGCAGCTCGACGCCGGCGCTTGCGATGATTGGTCTCTGCCAGGTTGGTCAGTTCGAAGTAAACGGCAAATGCTTTTGTGACCCGATAAGCGTCATCGACCGACAGTCCGCGAACCACTTCGCGAGCCTGCGCCATCAGCCCGGAATCGAAATCCTTCGCGGGACCAGATCCCGCCTGCTCGCGATGCTGAATCAGCAATCGTCGCAATCGCTCGACGATCTCAAAGAATTCCTCTCCCTCCTGCTCCACCAGAACCCGCCCAAGCAGTATTCCGAGCGAGCGCACATCGCGCCGCAGCGGCGATTCTTTGGCAGGATCGGAAGTATCGGCAGTGAGTTCGGCAAGCCGCGTGCGCGGATCGTCCTCACTCCAAAGGGAGACGTCGGCCATGGGCCATTTTAGCGGAACGAATGGATGAGCACAGAAGCCTTGCCCAAACTCGAACGACCGAAAGACAAAACGCCGCTTTTGCGCTTGTCGCCAAGAAAAACGTGTGCCAGACTCCAACCAACACGGGCTCTTCGGAGCCTTGCTACGGTGCGCCCATGCTTCGTTTGTCCCGCTCTCGCCTGATTTCGGGGCTTCTCTGGCTTATTTTCTTGTCGGCGTTAGTAGCGACCGGTCCCTCATCCTTAGGGGAACCCAGGCAAGAGCCGCCCACCGCTGGCTCGGTGCCGCAATCGACAGTAACTTCCCTGCCCAGCCCACTTACCGATGCCCTGGCCCTTTATCGAAAGGGTAACTTCGACGAAGCCATCGCTAAGTATCAGGGCGTGCTGCACGACAAGCCCAACTCCCCAGACGCTTATGCCGGACTTATCCGCACTTACCTCAAGAAGAAAGATGTGCAACAAGCTGCAGATCTTGCTACCCAGGCCATCCAGGTAGCCGATGCAACCCCGGTGCGCGTCGCCCTCGGCGAACTCTACTTCCGCCAGGGAAAAATTCATGATGCCGAAGCAGAGTGGGTCAAGGTCATCAATTCGGGCCACCAGGATGCCCGAGCCTATCTGGGTCTGGCCCGGGTGCGCTGGTCCATCGCAATGTACAAGAGCGGTTGGACGATGATCGACAAAGCGCACAAACTCGATTCTACCGACCCCGAAATTCAGCAAGCCTGGACCCAAAAACTCAGCCGTGCCGAGCGGATCAAGTTTCTGGAAGACTATCTGGCGGGCGACAACAACGAAGATGCCGACTCGCGAGTCGCCATGCAGCAGTATCTCGAGTACCTCAAGGCGCGCGCCAAGGATTCGCACGGCGCTTGCCACCTCGTCGGCAAGGTGACTTCAACCGAAACCAACCTGGTTCGCTTGCTCAACGACCCCCAGCATCTGCGCGGGTATGGGTTGGCCGTTAGCGTGAACGGACACAGTTCCAAGCTTATGCTTGATACCGGATCTTCAGGCATCCTACTCAGCCATGGCCTGGCCGAAAAAGCCGGATTGACGCGACTGTCGCAATCCGAAATTCGCGGAATCGGAGATAAGGGCGGCAAGGGAGGGTACACCGCGGTCGTGGACTCGTTGAAAATCGGCGAACTCGAATTTCAGGGATGTACGGTTCACGTGCTCGATCAGCGTTCCGTGATCGGCGAAGACGGCCTCATTGGCTCCGACGTCTTCTCGAGCTTCCTCGTCGATCTCGATTTCCCGAATGAGAAATTGCGCTTGAACGAATTACCGAAGCGCCCCGAAGCAACCGACACAAAACTTGCACTGGCGACCGACGAAGACGATTCTGACGACGACAGTGGCGGCGCATCGAAGCCCACTACAACCGAACCACAGAAGGACGCTAAGCCGAAGAATTCCGGGCCGCAAGACCGCTATGTGGCGCCCGAAATGAAATCTTACACTCCGATTTACCGCTTCGGCCACATGCTGCTGGTTCCCACCTCCGTCGGGCAAGTACCCGGCAAACTCTTTCTCATCGACAGCGGCGCGTTCACAAATAACATCACTCCCGCCGCAGCCCGTGAAGTCACCAAGGTGCACGGTGATTCCGACACCATCATCAAGGGTCTAAGCGGTAACGTGAAGAAGGTCTACAGCGCCGACAAGGCGATTCTCCAGTTCGGACACCTGCGCCAGGAGAATCAGGACATGGTGGCCTTTGATTTCACCCGCATCAGCGACGACATCGGCACGGAAATTTCCGGCACGTTGGGATTCACTCTGCTTCGCTTCCTCGACGTCAAAATCGACTATCGCGACGGGCTCGTGAACTTCGAATACGACACGAAACGTTGGGGACGCTGACCGGCGCCGATCAACTCAACGCGCTGGCATTGTGGTCGCACCATCCTCATGGTAACGTTCCGCCCCATGCACAAGGCGGTCTGGCTGATCGTTCTCGTTCTTAGCGGGGCGACATTTGCGTTCGCGTCCGACAAAACCTCTTTCGAGAGACGCCGGCAGCGTGTCGCGCAGGAATTTCATGACGGCCTTCTGCTCATCCACGCCCTGTCACGCATGGACATTGCGGCCGACGGTTACCGTCAGGATCCTTACTTCTATTACTTGACCGGCCAGGAGAACGCCGTCAGCGCTGTGCTGGCCATCGATTGCAAGTCGGGCGAGTCGTGGCTGTTTCTTCCATCCCAGCCGCCCTTTTCAAAAGCCGGCGTGAAGCCCACCCTGGTGCCCGGCGCCGATGCCGCCCGCCTCACTGGCATTGATCACGTGGTGGACTGGACCGAGTTGCAGAGCTTCCTCGCGGCTCGCGCCTCCTATTCCCCGACGCTCTTCTACACGCGGGAGGGCCTCGCCGGTTTCGACGAGATGCCGGCCAACGTTGTCAGCGCGAAGGCTGCCGGGGCTCCGCTCTGGCTCCAGATCATTCTGGAAAAATGGCCCTCGTTCTCTGCGAAGGAAGTCACCGACGCTCTGAATAACCTGATGGCCGTGCAAGACCCTGGTGAGCTTTCATCGGTCCGTGTCGGTGGCGAAGGCCACTGTAACGGCAATCAATCGCGGGCATGCGAGCCATTCGCCCCGGTGTATCGCAACGCGCCGTAGAATCCGCGGTGGAAAGCGCCTGCTGGGCCGCGGGCGCGCACGGATCGAATTTCTGGCCGTGGGTGATGTCGGGCAAGAACGCGGTCTTCCCCGCTCCTCTGGCCTCGCTTGCTTCCTACGATCATCTCGATCGAACGATGCAGACGCGGAGAACTCGTTCGTCTGGATGTGGGTTGCGAATACCAGCACTATCTGGGCGATCTCGGACGCACCGTTCCGGTTTCCGGCCACTACACCGACGATCAGCGCGAAACCTGGAACATCTTCGTAGCCGCCTATCGCAAGGCCGTCTCAACACTGCGCGAAGGCACGACGAGCAACGCCGTCTACGACGCGTGGAGCAAGGAATTGCTCAGCCATCGCAGCACGGCCAAAAGCACGCTCGCAAAGCATGCGATCGATTCCTGGACGAAACGCGAAAACGTTCCGTTCTGGCAGATCCACTCCTCCAATCTGTTGGCCGCGTTCCCTCCCGAGCCCTTCCCCGCGGGGATGACCATCAACTTCGAACCGATCGCTTCCGTCGATGGGCAGGGATTCTTTCTCGAGGATATGTACGTCATTCGAAAAGATGGAGCGGAACTACTCACGCCCGGCGTGCCCTATACCGCTGAAGAAATTGAAGGATCGATGCGATGAATCGTTTTCGGCGTCACCGCAGACTCGAGGTCGCGTTGTTCGCCTTGCTGACTCTGATGTCAGCGTGCCACAAAGCGGAGCGTGAGTCCTCGTATCCGGATCATCCGCGCCTCACCCCGAACGTCGTCATGCGCGACGTCACCTTCCACAGCGCGTCCCTCAGCCGCGACATGCAGTACCGTGTCGTGATGCCGGCCAATATTCCGACCGGCGTGAAGTTCCCCGTGGTCTATCTCCTCCACGGCGGCAACGGAAGCTTCCGTGACTGGTCCAACGAAACTGACGTCGCCCGCTTTGCCGAACGCGGCCTGATCCTGGTCATGCCGGACGGCGACGAGTCCTGGTACACCAACTCCGCAGAACGTCGGCGTGATCGTTATGAGGATTACATCACCCAGGATCTCGTCGTAGACGTGGAGGCCCGCTTCCCGGCCGCAACCAGACGCGAGAGCCGCGCCATTATGGGCGTATCGATGGGAGGTTTTGGCGCCGTCAAACTCGCCCTTCGCCGTCCCGACCTGTATGCATTTGCAGGCGGTCTGAGTTCCGCGCTTGATGCGCCCGGCCGTCCGTTCTCAATCGCACGCATCGGCCAGTATCGGCACTATCGCTCGATCTTCGGACCCGTGGACAGCGCAAGCCGCCGCGACAACGATCCTTTCGTGCTGGCCAGTTCGGCCGATCCCTCGAAGATGCCCTACTTCTTTCTGACGTGCGGCAATAAGGAAGGCTTGCTGGCGACCAATCGCAGTTTTGCTCGACTTCTTGGGGAGCGCCATTTTCCTTACGAATTTCATGTCGCGGTAGGCGGCCATGACTGGCAACAGTGGAATGGCGGGCTCGACGCTGTATTCAGCAACCTTTTCGATCACCTTGCCACAAGATGATCTCCTCCCCTGTGATTACGCCTCTTTTTCCACATTCCCTTCCACGCCGATCTCTGCCATAATTGTTCGTGCACCCCAGCCTGCACAATTTTCCAACCCAAAATAAAGTGAGGAAGCGATGTCGGCAAAGTACATCTTTGTGACGGGCGGAGTTGTGTCTTCTTTAGGCAAGGGCCTGGCCGCGGCTTCGATCGGCTGCCTGCTTGAAAGCCGCGGGCTCAAGGTCAACCTGATGAAGTTTGACCCCTACCTTAACGTTGATCCCGGCACCATGTCCCCGTTCCAGCACGGCGAAGTCTTCGTCACCGACGACGGCGCCGAAACCGACCTCGACCTCGGCCACTACGAGCGCTTCACTCACGCCAAACTCTCCCGCGACAATAACTGGACCACCGGACGAATCTACGAACAGATCATCGCCAAGGAGCGCCGCGGCGACTATCTCGGCAAGACCGTGCAGGTCATCCCGCACGTCACCAACGAAATCAAGAGCGCGATGAAGAAAGTCGCGCAGGATGTGGACGTCGCCATCGTCGAAATCGGCGGCACCGTCGGCGACATCGAGTCGCTGCCCTTCATGGAAGCCATCCGCCAGATGCGCCAGGAACTGGGCCGCGAGAACACGCTCTTCGTCCACGTCACGCTGGTGCCGTTCATCGCCGCCGCGCAGGAACTGAAGACCAAGCCCACGCAGCACTCCGTGAAAGAACTCCTCAGCATCGGAATTCAGCCCGACATCCTGCTCTGCCGCACCGACCGTTTCCTTGCCAAAGACATCAAGTCGAAGATCGCCTTGTTCTGCAACGTCGCGGAAGAAGCCGTCATCACCGCCAAAGACGTGGCTTCCATCTACGAAGTCCCGCTCGTGTTCGCCCAGGAAAACGTCGACACGCTCGCGCTCAAGTACCTGCACATCGAAGCCAAGGACCGCGACCTCGCCAAGTGGGAAGACATCGTGCACCGCGTCTATAACCCGAAGGCCGACGTCACCATCGGCATCGTCGGCAAGTACGTCGAGTACGAAGACTCGTACAAGTCGCTGAAAGAAGCGCTCGTGCACGGCGCGCTCGCTCACAACCTCAAGTTGCAGGTGAACTGGATTGAAGCCGAGGGCCTCGAAGCAGCCGACGCGGCCGTCGATGCGCAACTCGAAGACTACGACGGCATCCTGGTGCCCGGCGGCTTCGGCAAGCGCGGCATCGAAGGCATGCTGGTAGCGATCCGCCATGCGCGCGAGAAGAAAATTCCCTACTTCGGCATCTGCCTCGGGATGCAGACCGCCTGCGTCGAATTTGCGCGCAACGTTTGCGGCCTCGCCGACGCGAATTCCAGCGAATTCGATCCCGGAACGCCACACCGCGTGATCTACAAACTTCGCGAACTGCGTGGCGTGGAAGAACTCGGCGGCACTATGCGGCTGGGCGCGTGGCCCTGCAAGATCGAACCCGGAACGCTCGCCCACAAGGTCTACAACCAGACTGAGATCAGCGAACGCCACCGCCACCGCTACGAATTCAATCGCGAGTACGAAAGCACGCTGGTCGCGGGCGGACTGCGGATTTCCGGGTCCACGCCCGACGGCACCTACGTCGAGATGGTGGAGATCCCCGACCATCCTTATTTCATCGGCTGCCAGTTCCATCCGGAATTCAAGTCAAAGCCGCTCGAGCCGCATCCGCTGTTCAAGGCGTTCATCGGCGCGGCCTACGAATACGGCCTGCAGCGCAGGACTGAAAAAGCCGCCGCCGAGGTCGAGATGTTCCATCGGCCGGAGAAAGTGGGCCGGCGATAAGGTTCGGTCTCAGGTGTCAGGCGTCAGATGTCACGCACTAATCAGACGTCACGCACAAACCCGATTCGTATCAGGGCTCGCCTTTTAGGCGAGCCGTAGGGACCGCCCGCGATGGCGCCTTCAGGCGCTGCCTCGGCTAAAGGGGACAGCCTCTGTGCCCTCTGTGGTTTAAGCTTTTGACTCAATGGCAATCTCCTTCCAATTCGATAACGTCCGCATTGGCGCGGGAAATCTTTTCCTGATCGCCGGCCCCTGCGTCATCGAGAGCGAAGACCATGCCATCCGCATGGCCGAGATCATCAAGGGCGTCACCCGCTCGCTGAACTTCCCTTTCATCTTCAAGGCCTCCTACGACAAGGCCAACCGCACGTCGCTGAAAAGTTTCCGCGGACCCGGCCTCAAAGAAGGCCTGCGTATCCTGAAAAAAGTGAAGCAGGAAGTCAAAGTTCCAATCCTCACCGACGTGCACGAAGCCGGAGACGTTTCCACGGTAGCCGAAGTCGCCGACATCCTGCAGATCCCCGCTTTCCTGTGCCGCCAGACTGACCTCATCGTCGCGGCGGCTCTGAGCGAGCGCGTGGTCAACATAAAAAAGGGCCAATTCGTCTCCCCCTGGGACATGAAGCACGCGGTCGACAAGTGCCATGCCTCGGGCAACAAGAGAGTGTTCGTCACCGAGCGCGGCTCGAGCTTCGGCTACAACAACCTGGTAGTCGATATGCGCTCGCTTGCGATCATGCGGAAGTTCGCGCCCGTAGTCTTCGACGCCACTCACTCGGTGCAATTGCCGTCCTCTTCCCACGGAGACGAAGACGGCAACGCCACCAGCGGCGGGCAACCGGAGTTCATTCCCGTGCTATCGAGAGCCGCCGTGGCCGCCGGCGTCGACGGCGTCTTCATGGAAGTTCACGACAATCCGAAGGAAGCCAAATCCGACGGCGCCAACGCGCTCGACTCGCGCAAACTACGGGGCGTGTTGAAAGAATTGCTGGCCGTACAGAAGAGCCTGGCGAAAGTCCACGCCACTCCATAGCTGCCTGAAAGCGCGGCCTGCACAGCCGCAGAAACTCGACCGTAGCGCCGGCGTCCCGCTGGCAGTCGCGAGGGCGTCCTCGCCCTCGCATGCGACGCCTACCGAAACATAGACAACCCTACGTAGAACACTCCCGAATCCAGCCCTGGATTGAAGCGCGCCTGATAATTATTCGACAGATGGTGATACTTCCATCCCACCGTGAACGATCGCCCCGGCCGCGCAAAAAATTGCGCCCCGAATCCCACCGTGATGTTGTAATTGAACTGCGAAGATCCAATCACAGGCATCTGCCGGTTGAAATAAAGAAATCCCAGGCTCCCGCTCCCAAACGGCTGAACTCGCTTCGATCCGAAGTTCGCCTGAAACCCAATCGGGTTCGCCCCGGCGGCGCGCAGCGTCCCTCCCGGATTCACCAGCGGCTGACCGCCAACCTGATAGATTTGCGTGGGTTGAAACTCCAAAGCGAGTGGCACTACTTCGGCGGTGTATTTAAAAGTAACCGCGCGCCTAACGAACAACGTCCGCGCACACTGCAGGTTCACCAGCAAAAGCTCGCGATCCTTCGAAGTCCCCTTCAACACGAAAGAAAACGGCGAGTAGCCAATCCACCCGCCAAACTCATTCGTTCCCCGTCGCAGTGCAGCGCTTGTCCCACCGACCGTGCGCGTGTCCTGCGAAAAACAAGCGCCGCAAACAAGCCAAATAAAAATCAATGTCATCCTGAGTGAAGTGAGGCGACAGCCGAACGCAGCGAAGGACCTATGCACTCCTCGAACCCATGATGTTCCAACGACTGCGTCGACCTTACTCAATCCTGCGAGTTCAATCATCCGGCTCAATCCCAACCCTGAATCTGTTAACATCCAACCTCATCTGACGCCATCGACATGCACTTTTTCACGGCCATCATCGGGATTCTCATCATACTGACCGTCCTGCTCGATGCCTTCGAGACCATCGTCCTGCCGCGCAAAGTGCAGCGTGCGTTCCGCCTGACTTCATGGTTTTACCGCCACACCTGGGTGCCGTGGGTGAAGCTCTCGCGGTGCATTCGCGTGAACAGCTGGCGCGAAAATTTCCTGGGATACTTCGGGCCGTTCTCCCTGATCCTGCTGCTGGTTTTCTGGGCCCTGGGCCTGATCTTCGGGTATGCCCTGCTGCAATTCGGCATGGGCGAGCACGTCCGGTTAGGCAGCGAGCCCATTACATTCGGGGTACTCCTCTATCACAGCGGAGAGACATTCTTCACGCTCGGCTACGGAGACATCACGCCGGTCACGCCCCTCGCCCGGCTGTTCGCAGTGATGGAAGCCGGTACCGGCTTCGCCTTTCTCGGCGTCGTCGTCGGCTATCTGCCCGTCATCTATTCGTCTTTTTCCAGCCGCGAGTTGGAAATTTCGCTGCTCGACTCGCGCGCCGGCTCGCCCCCTTCTGCCGGAGAGTTGCTGGCCCGTCTTGGATGCTGCCCCGACCCGGTCGTCCTCGACAATATTTTTCGTGATTGGGAGCGCTGGTCGGCCGATCTGCTTGCCAGTCACATCTCCTATCCGGTGCTCTGCTTCTTCCGTTCGCAACACAGCAACCAATCGTGGCTGGGAGCGCTGACAACCATGCTCGACGTCACATCGCTCGTGCTCGCCGGCATCGACGGTATCCAGAAGGAACAGGCCAAGCTGACCTTCGCGATGGCTCGCCACGCCGCCGTCGACCTCGCTCAAGTGGTGAACGCTGTCTACGATCCGCACGCTCAAGATCGTCTCTCAATGGATCAACTTGAAACTCTACGCAAGACGCTGATCGCCGCGGGCATGCGTCCCAAGCAGGATGGAGAAGCCGATGCAAAGCTGACGAAGTTGCGTTCCCTCTATGAACCCTACTGTGACGCCCTCGCAAGCCGTCTCCTGCTGACCCTTCCCGCATGGATGCGCGAAGAAAAGAAAAAAGACAACTGGCAAGGCGGCCCCTGGGATCGAGCGATACTTGCGAAAGGCCTGGGGGAAGGCGTGCACGTGGTTGACGACCACTTCTAATTCGTACCTTTGACAGGCCGCATCTTTTCAAGCTCTTGTCATCGTGAGTAGCGGGGCGAAGCCAGTGAGGGTAACTTCTCTGCAAGAGCCGCGTAGCGGCGGCATACGATAGCCCCGGACGTAAGTCCGGGGTAGGTCCAAACCTCGAACGCGAGTCCCGTTAGGGACGGCACTCTGCGAGGCGGGCGTAAGCCCGCGAACCCTTAAAGGGTCAACCCATCGCCGCGTCGCAACGACCTCAGAGGGGCTGTGAAGCTGTTGTCGAAGGAGCCCTGGTCCGCAATCACAAGAACGTCTTCTTCACAAGTCGTACAACGCCATCACCAAGCGCGACGTTTTGATAACATCCTCCTTCCATGAAGCACACCGGCGAAAACGTAGTCCGCATTGAAGCCGAAGCCCTGCGCGCTCTGGCTGACCGCATCGCCGGCCCCATGGCCAACACCTTCGAACGCGCCATAGAACTCATGGACGCCTGCCGCGGCCGCGTGGTCGTCACCGGCATGGGCAAGAGCGGCATCATCGCCCGCAAAATTGCCGCCACACTGAGTTCCATCGGAACGCCCGCGCTCTTTATGCACCCGGTCGACGCGATCCACGGCGATCTCGGCATGGTCGTGCGCGGTGATGTCGTGCTGGCACTTTCGGCAAGTGGTGAAACCGAAGAAATCCTGCGCTTGCTGGCCACCATCAAACGCCTGCAGGTGCCGCTCATCAGCATGACTGGAGATCTCCTCTGCGCTTCAGCTGGGAACAAGGCCGCTCGCGGTAACAAACTCTCCACTCTTGCGGAAGCTGCCGACATCGCACTCGACTGCTCGGTCGACAAGGAAGCCTGCTCGCTCGGCCTCGCCCCCACGGCTTCGACGACCACGATGCTTGCCCTCGGCGACGCGCTCGCGGTCGCGCTCTCAGAAAAGCGCGGCTTTAAAGAAGAAGACTTCGCAAACCTGCATCCCGGCGGCAAGCTCGGCAAGAAACTGGCCCGAGTCGAATCCCTCATGCACTCCGGCGAAGCAATCCCGCGCGTAGCACCGATCACCCGTATGTCGGACGTAATCTACGAGATGTCGCGCAAGAAACTGGGCATGACGACCGTGGTCGAAGGCGAAAAACTCCTGGGCGTGATCAGCGATGGCGATCTCCGCCGCCTGCTCGAGCATCGTGGCAAAGACGTGCTCGACCTCACGGCCGGCGAATGCATGAATGGCGAGCCGAAAACGATTTCGGCCAACGAGTTCGCAGCCACCGCCCTGGCCCTGATGGAAGAAAAGAAGATTACGTCGCTGGTCGTGATCGACGAGCATCAAAATGTCAAGGGAGTCGTTCACCTGCACGACCTCTGGGGAACGGAAATGTTGTAGTAGCGCCGGCGTCTCGCCGGCAGTCGGGAGGGCGTCCCGCCCTCCCCGCGTTACAATTCCAGCAGAGGTTCGCCATGTACCACTACGACCCGACCACTGCCCTCGAAGAACTGAAGGAAGATGCGACCCTGCCCAACCCGGTCCACCTGCGCGACATGATCCTCCGCCGGCGCCTCAAGCCCGAGGAATCTCTCGAACTCAACCGCCTGTTCACTGAGTATCAGAAGTTTTTTGGCGAGACTCAGAAACTCGGCAAGCAGATTCTGGGAGGCCTGACAAAGTAGGTCGCTCCCACAGGGTGCCCATCAGAATCAGTGTTGTTGAGGCACGAACAATCCTGCGAGTTGTTCCGCAAACTTCCAGAAGTCTGCGATTGACTCGGGACTCACAAGCACGTCGTGGCGATAAACGATAAGCCAATCTCCACCCTTCTCAATCGAGTATTCCCCTCGACAGTCGAGCGATGTCAGCCGGTCAATCAGTTGATCAGTGAATAGAGCGCCAATCTGAAAATCCTGGTCACCCCGCAGCCAATAGCGCTTGTTGAACTCCGGATGACGCTCATTCCGAATCGCCTTGAAGCCGAGCTTGGGCACGATCCGGTCCAGGGAAGTAGCCGGCGTCAGTTGGAAATCCGGCAACCCCGATCTACCCACAGAGAAGGCGGCGACCGTCTGAGCGTACCGACGTGAAGCGATGAGCGGAATGCCAAAAACATAGCGAAAATCGAACAGCAGCCGACTCCCGATCGGATCGGAACAAATATTGATCCACTTGCGACTATTCCCCCTCGAAAAGAGATTGAATTTTTTGCTCTCTCGTCTGGAAATAGGTCTCGTCTTCTGGGACATGCCGAGCCCCAGTCCGGCAGCGGCCGCGCAAAAGGCTTTTCGTCTAGAACGTGCGCCGAAGACTCTCGCCCCCACAAGTACGACCACTCCAAAGGCGAGCAGTAAAATCCAAAACCAATCCGGAAGGGCATTCATCGAACCGTGACTATACCTCAGGCTGCCTAGTCCAAAAACAGTTCGTCGTTTAGAATCAGCGATTCTACTTATCTGCGGAGAAGTGCATGCATCGTTGGTCCGAACTCTTTATCCCCACTCTGCGCGAGGCCCCGGCCGATGCCGAGGTCGCCAGCCACAAGTTCCTCGTCCGCGCCGGATACATCCGCCAGCTTGCGGCCGGCATCTATTCCTTCCTCTTCCTGGGCAATCGCTCGTTCCAGAAGATCATGAACATCGTGCGCCAGGAGATGGACACGATCGGCCAGGAATTCTATCTGCCCGCGCTCCATCCCCGCGAGCTCTGGGAAGCGAGCGGGCGCTGGGCCGTCATGGGCGACAACATGTTCCGCCTCAAGGACCGCAAGGGCGCCGATCTCGTCCTGGGCATGACGCACGAAGAAGTCATGACCGACATCGCGCGCAAGGAACTGCGCAGCTACAAGCAACTGCCCCAGATCTGGTACCAGATTCAAACCAAGTTTCGCGACGAGCCCCGCCCCAAGTCCGGCCTGCTGCGCGTGCGCCAGTTCATCATGAAGGACGCGTACTCGTTCGACATTGATGCCGCCGGGCTCGACGTCTCCTACAAGAAGCACTACGACGCCTACTGCCGCATCTTCGACCGCTGCGGCCTGAAGTACATGGTGGTCGAAGCGCACTCCGGCGCGATGGGCGGATCGCAGTCGCACGAATTCATGGTGCGCACGCCCGCCGGCGAAGACCTGATCGTCAGCTGCGAAAAGTGCAATTACGCCGCCAACATGGAGAAGGCCACTTCGAAGCTCGAGCCAGTCGAAGATCTGAAGCCCGAAGGCGACGGCAAGCCGCTGCTGGTTCACACTCCGGGGATGAAGACCATTGAAGATGTTGCGCGTTTCCTGGGCGTCTCGCCGAAGAACAAGATGAAGACGCTGGCCTCATGGCGACCGAAACCGATGCCAAGACGCGGCAAGACGAAGCTGCAACCAGTGATCCTGATGATGCGCGGCGATCACCAGATGAACGAGGCCAAACTCTCGAGCGCAGTCGGCGGACGCGAAACGCGTCCCATGACAGAGGAAGAGATCCAGGCGCTCTTCCACTCGCCGGCAGGCTTTCTCGGTCCGATCGGCCTCGAGCCGGCAAAGAGTTTCGATGACTCTGACCAGCCAATGCTCATCGTCGACGAAGCGCTGAAGGGCCGCAAGAACCTGATCAGCGGCGCCAATAAAGAGGACTACCACCTGAAGAACGTCACGCCCGACGTTGACTTCCACCCGACCGCCTACGCCGACCTGCGCAGCGTCACCGCCGGAGAAGCCTGTCCGAACTGCGGCGCCCCTCTGCGTATCGACACCGCGGTCGAAATCGGCCACATCTTCAAGCTGGGCTACAAGTATTCCGAGTCGATGGGCGCGCGCGTGCTCGACCGCAATGGCAAGGAAGTCATGCCCATCATGGGCAGCTACGGCATTGGTATCGAGCGCATCCTGACCGCTATCGTCGAGCAGAACAACGACGAGAATGGGTTCTGGCTGTCCCCGCAGGTCGCCCCTTTTCAGGTCGTGGTCGTGCCCACCAACGTCTCCGACGACAAGATCCGCACCACCGCCGAGGACATCGCCAAGCAGCTCGAGGCAGCCGGATTCGACGTGTTACTCGACGACCGGGACGAACGGCCGGGGGTCAAGTTCAAGGACGCTGACCTGGTGGGCATCCCCTTTCGTGTCAACGTGGGGAAGAAGGTTACCGAAGGTACTGTCGAGGTCGTTCAACGCTCGACTCGCCAGATGCAGGATGCTAGCATCGGCGCGATAACGGAATATTTTCGCAATTTACTGCCTGCGCGCTGAAGCTTTTCCGCTTCGGCTGCCAGGCCGTTACACGGAAAAGCAATATGGGCACCATAAAACTGATTCTCGTTTTCGGACTCCTGGGCGGCCTGGCGTATGTCGGCGCGGAAGTCATCCCGCCCTACTTCGCTAACTACGAGTTCCAGGACTCCCTCGACACTGAGGCCCGCCTGGGCACCTATAGCACCCGGGGCGACGACGTGATTCGCGACGCCGTCTTCAAGCGCGCGCAGGAACTGGAAATCCCCATAACCAAGGAAAAAATCAAAGTCCAGCGCGGCGGCACCCTCGGCAACGGCAGCGTCTTCATCGAGACGGAATATACAATCCACGTCGATTTGCCCGGCTACCCCATGGACCTCGACTTCCATCCGCAAAGCAAAAACAAGACCGCATTCTAGCCTCACAAAGCACCTCAGCCGCGTCAGCAACTTGGCGGCTGAGGTCTGCCTTTTCGTCACCTCTACCCTCACGTTACTCGCGCGGTTACTAAGTGTCCGCGACACCCGTAACGTTGTTGCTCGCAAGCGGCTGCCCTAATATCCGCACAGTGCCATCAAACCGTCCTGAAAGGTTTGGGCGGGTGCGCACGGTTATTACGCCGGCCCACTGAGTCTCCGAAGGCCAGCCGCGCAAGCTGTTTTTTCGCCGCGTCCTTCGGCGGGGAGAGTTGAATGAAATACGCGAAGAGTTTTTCACTGCTGGTGTTCGCCGCATCTCTGCTGATGCTGGTCGCCTGCGGTCAGAAGTCGAACTGCAATGGCATCAGCTTCGGCACCAGCGGAAGCGGCACTGGCTCGGGTGGAGTCGGTTCTGGAGGCTCCGTTTGCGGAGGCTCGAACGGGGGCGGCGGCGGCGTACGCGATTTCCTCTTCTTCCAGCAGAGCGGCAACATCCTGAACACAGCATCGTTCGACGGCGCGAAAATGACCGCCAGCGTGGGCAGCCTGGTTCCATCGCTCGGCGCAGGCGCGGGCTCAGACATGGTGGTCGTCAACAAAAAGTTCCTGTACCTGACGTGGCTGCCCCAGGGGGCCTCGGTGGGACAGGTGCTGGGCTTCTCCATCAACCACAGCAATGGCTCGCTGACACCGCTCGCCGGTAGTCCGTTCTCGACCGGCAGTAGCAAAGCGGACACCATCGTCGCCGATCCGCAGGGCCGCTATCTAGTGGTTGGCAACAGCTCAAATGGCGACTTGTCATCTCTCGCCATTAACTCCACCACCGGTGCGCTGACTCTCACCCCGAATTCGCCGCTCACCAACGTCAGCTTCACGCCCACAACCCTGGTCATCGACGGCACCGGCAATTATGTCTACGTAACCGAAGTGACCCACACCGGCGACGTGTTCGGCTTCGCCATCGATCAGACGTCCTTTGATTTGACCACGCTGCCCGGAAGTCCGTTCTTCCTGGGCGTAACCCGGGTGGCCTCTGAGCCCACCGGCGCATACCTGCTGGCCAATGATGGCAGCAGCAATATCGATGTGATCTCGATTGAGACGGGCACTGGCATTCTGCTCGGCAAAGTTCCTTATCCGACCACGAACGCCGGCGACAGCTTGTTCGTCAGCCCGAACGGCAACTTCGTATACACCTACAGCATCGGCAATCATTTGGAAGGATTCTCGTTCTCCGGCGGAGCGCTTACGCCGCTGCCGGGATCGCCCTTCTCGGCGCTCGGGATCCTTCATCCTGAGAAGATGGATCAGACGGGCACGGCCATTTTCGGTTACACGATCACGGGAGGCTTTGGAGTCTATACCGTGAACCCGACCACGGGTGCGGTCAGCGGCGGCATCCCCGACTTGTCCGTTACCTCGAGCCCGAATTTCGCGCCCACGAACTGAACTTCTCACGCAACTGGCCAATCACCCGCATGCTCCCAAAAGCTGCGGGTGATTGTGTCTTTGGAGTGACCAGCAAATTCCCCGGTCCCGGGTTAAAATAAGAACAACTCCCGTATCGTTACTGCTCGGTTGGAAGAGCGGCATCGTGCTCTGGCTCGGGAGACAGGCTGTCAGCACCCGTTGCCACGCGGAGAGGAAGCAACCGCGTAGTCGTGGTGACTCCGCCCTTGTAACGTGGCTATCAAACTTAAGATCCCGAAAACTACCGGACCGGCAAAGGGTTACGGCGTGTTGCCCCGAGACCCCGTCGTCCGCGCGATCCTGATCGTCTTTTTCACCTTGGCGATCCTGGTGGTCGGCGTGTTTTCATATTTCTACGTCAAGTACGACCGCGTCATCGTTAAGCGCTTCAGCAGCCCCATCTTCAGCAACTCGGCCCACATCTATGCCACGCCGAAGGTCATCCGTCCCGGCCAGGCGGTTCCAGCGAAGGCCATTGCCGCCGAGCTGCGCCACGCCGGATATGGGGAGAAGAACGACCAGTCGAAGATGGGGAGCTATCGGCTGATGAACGACGGCATCGAGATCACGCCCGGGCCCGAGTCGTATCACAGTCCCGATCCGGCGCGCATCCTGATGCGTGAAGGCAAGGTCGTCAGCATCAGCAGCCGCGGCAGCGATCTAGCAGCCTATGAACTCGAGCCACAACTGGTCACTGCCCTGTTTGACGCCGAGCAGCGCTCCAAGCGCCAGGTGGTCAAGTACGACGAGATTCCGAAAGTGATGGTGGACGCGGTGCTCGCCATCGAAGACCGCCGCTTCTTCCAGCATGGCGGCGTCAACTTCCTCCGCCTCGCGCAGGCCTTCTGGGTCGACGTTACTCGCCAGCGCCACGAGCAAGGCGGATCGACGATCACCATGCAGCTTTCGCGCGCGTTCTTTCTGACGCCGGAAAAGACCGTCAAGCGCAAGCTGTCGGAAATCATGATCGCGCTCGAGCTCGAGCAGAAATTCAGCAAGCAGCAGATTTTTGAGTTCTACGCCAACCGCGTCGATCTCGGCCAGCGCGGATCGTTCACCATCAGCGGCTTCGCGGAAGCCTCGCGCTCATACTTCAACAAGGACCTGAAAGACATCACGCTGCCCGAAGCTGCGTTGCTCGCCGGGCTGATCCAGGCGCCCAGCGCCTTGTCGCCCTACCGCCATCCCGAGCGCGCGCTGGAGCGCCGCAACACTGTGCTCGACGCCATGGCTGAGACCCACGCCATTACTCGCGCCGACGCCGACAAAGCCAAGGCCACGCCTCTGAAGCTTGCGCCACTCGAACGTGGAAGCCAGCGACGCCCCCTACTTCATCGACATGGTGCGCGATTCGCTCGTCAACAAATTCAGTGAGCATGAACTGAACGATCAGTCCTACCGCATCTACACGACGCTCGATCCCGACCTGCAGCGCGCCGCTGCGCAATCGGTCGAAGAGGGCATCAAGCTGGTGGACGCGCAGATCACCAAGATGCGCACCAAAAAGGTGAAGATCGGCAAGAACAAGTTTGAGACAAAAGTCTTGCCAGGTCCGCAGGCGCAGGTTGCCATGGTCGCGCTCGATCCTCGGACCGGCGCGGTTCTCGCCTTAGTCGGTGGGCGAAACTACGGCTTCAGCCAATTGAACCACGCCGTCGCCAAGCGTCCGACTGGCTCCATTTTCAAACCATTCGTCTATGCCGCCGCAATGAATACGGCACTCGACGGCGCGACCAACGTTCTGACTCCAGCATCGATGGTCGACGATTCAGCCACCACCTTCGCCTACGGCGATCAGATCTACGAGCCGCGCAATTACAAAGAGGAATACCACGGCCCGGTCACGCTTCGTTACGCGCTGGCAATGTCGCTGAACAACGCGACCGTGAAGGTTGCGGAAGAGGTCGGCTACGACAAGGTCGCAGATCTGGCCAAGAGCGCCGGCATCACCTCTGTGAAGGCCACGCCCGCGATGGCGCTGGGCGCCTACGACGCCACGCCGCTGGAAATGGCGAGCGCTTACACCGCGTTCTCGAACGACGGCGTCCGCATTTCGCCGATCCTGGTGAGTTCCGTGCGCAACTCCAAGGGCGACGTGATGCAGGACTTCACCCCCGAAAAGCGTCAGGTCCTTGATCCGCGTGTCGCTTTCGTCATGACCAACATGATGGAGGGTGTGGTGAACTTCGGCCTGGGCTACTCTGCCGTCCGCGGACGCGGATTCAAAGAGCCGGCCGCCGGAAAAACTGGTAGCTCCCATGACGGCTGGTTCGCCGGTTACACCAGCAACCTGCTCTGCATTGTGTGGGTCGGATACGACGATTACAGCGACCTGCACCTCAGCGGTGCGCAGACGGCGGCGCCGATCTGGACCGAGTTCATGAAGAAGGCGATCGCGCTGACTGGGTATTCCGATATGCGCGGGTTCAGCCAGCCTTCCGGCGTGGTCGATGTGCAGCTCGACAAGTCCACCAACCGGCTCGCAACTCCTTCGTGCCCAGAAACATACACGGCTGCGTTCGTGGCTGGTACCGAACCGCACGAGACCTGTGACCAGTCGAGCGGCGTCGGCGGTTTCTTTTCGCACCTTTTGGGTCTTGGGGACAAGCCCCTGCCGCCTCCGCCTAATGGCGCGCAGGCTGCCAACGAGAACCAGACAGGTTCGGACGCCGAAAAAAAGAAAAAAGGCTTTTTCGGCAAAATTGTGGGTATCTTTAAGGAAGACAAATCGTCGTCCAAGCCGTCCAAACCAGCGGACGCCACGGGAAACGATCCCCATTAGCGGACGACATCCATCGGCTTGAACTCGTGGGGAAACGGTTCGCCGATAAGGTTTCACGGAGGTCCTGTCATGCCTCGTCGCCGGGTCTGCATCGTCTCCTTCCTGTTGTTAGCGCTTCTCCTGCCAGTTGGAACACTCTTCGCTGCCACGCCGCCGCGTGCCGATCAGGTACAGGTCACGACCCCTGCACTGCGCAGCATCGAACCGCCGCCGCAGGAGGCGACTGCCCAGATGCTTGAAGAACGGGCCGACGCGCTGCGCGCCGAGAAGTTTTACCTCGATGCGCTGGATTACTATCGCGCCGCCATCTCCAAGAAGCCGCACGACGCGCCCCTGTACAACAAGATGGGGATCGTCGAGTTGCTCATGCAGCGCTGGCCGGAAGCGCGCAAGGATTTCGAGAACGCGATCCATTCCGACAAGGCCTACTCCGACGCCTACAACAACCTGGGCGTGATTTTCTACATCAGCAAGAAGTACGGAAAAGCTATCGACCGCTACAACAAGGCGATCAAGCTCAACGAAGACATGGCCTCCTACTACAGCAACCTGGGCGCCGCATTGTTCTCGAAGAAAGAATTTGAGAAATCGGCAGCCGCCTACGCCGAGGCCCTGAGTCGCGACCCTGATGTATTCGAGCGCACCTCGAAGAACGGCGTAGCGGCGCAGATGGCGCGTCCAGAAGACCGCGCGCACTACGATTACGTAGTCGCGAAGATCTACGCCAAGATGGGCGTGCCCGATCGTTCGCTGGAGTACCTGCGCAAGGCGCTGGAAGAAGGCTACAAAGGCATCAACAGCGTCTACAAGGACTCGGAATTTTCCGGCGTGCGCAAGGATCCGCGCTTCAACCAGCTGATGGCGTCGCGCATTCCGGCGATCACCGACTAACAAGAACTCTGCACGTCTTCGTAGTCGGGGAAAATCTACTTCGGGCAGGTCTTGGGACGGGCACGACTTCCGAGGCTGCGCAAAAACTTCGCTTTGCCGAGATTTTGGGAAGGGCACGGCTTCAGTCGTGCCGATAAACCTCGAAAAATATGTTCGCGCTTCAGCGCCTGAGGTGCCTTTCTGTATCTTCAGAAAATTCTTCCGCAACCTCCTCAAGCGTGCTGACTGCAAGGTAAAGTTTTGTAAAACCTGACACAGGGCGGGGTTCGACGGGTTAGAGTGTCTCAATTACTCCTGAAAACAACAGGGTGAGTAAGGAGAAACGGTAAACCCACTGATTGCCGACCCGAGCACGCCCCAAGCAGGCAATCAGTGGGTTTTTTCTTTTTTGAGCTGCGTGCTTCGAGTCGCGAGCTTTCCCGCCTTGATCTTTCCAAAGTCTGTCCCCGAATTTGTCTCCCGACACGCCCCACGTCCGTAGCTCGCGTGTGAAAACTCTTGGAAGTGATCGACTCTGTACCAGGGCAATCGCACGTGGAAATCTGCTCCAGATCAAGCGCTTTCCCCTGGCGAATTGCGCCCGCGGGCACAGATGTGAACTCTGAACATCACAGCCAAGTCGCGGAGCGACTTACGAAAATAGCCCGGCGCTTCAGCGCCGGGAAGGTCTTTGTTAAGAGAGCGCTTCCCGGCAGGGACGCCTGAAACAATCTGCAACTCTTTCAGCCGTGCCTCCGGCACGGGACCATGTCCCCATTCGTCCCCGCCACTGAAGTGGCGGGCTATTTTCAGACTCCGAAATCTGGTGTGTTGACTTGATGATGTTTTGGATCCTGGCGTTCTCTCCTGTGTGGGACGTTCCCCTCGCTCCCAACCCCGACCAATCTTGCCGCATTTACTAAAAGATAACAATAGTCCCTACAATGGCCTACAGCGCACGAACGCGGGGCCGAGCGACCAAACCCTTGCCCCCGCCCTTCAAGTACGCCGTACGGGCCCGCAAAGGCCGATAGCGTGGCTATTATGGGTCGGTCGCGGGGTGGCTTCACATCCGCAGATAGCCCTCTACGAGTTTTAAATAACTTAGCTTCGAGAGAACGGAAGCTGCTTGTTCGCTCGCTAGACCTCAGCGCGACGCACGGTGTGCTGAAGACTGAAGACGGACGACTAGATCTTCGTGTCTTCCCCAACGCCCTTCTTCGGGCTTCGTTCGCAGATGTACTCGCTGACCACCCGTTTCCACGTGCCTTGCGCCTTCAGGATGAATTCAATTGCATCGCGACCGGCGCCGTCGCCGCCGGCGTGTTCAGTCACCATGTGCGCTTCTGCCTTCACTTCTTTGCGCGCATTGGCCGCGGCGATGGCCAGTCCGCAATTCCGCATTACGGGCAGGTCGATGACGTCGTCTCCCACGAAGGCGACCTGCTCCGCCTTCAGATTTTCTTTGCGGAGAATTTCCTCGAAGCAGGTCAGCTTGTCCTGGATGCCCTGGTAGACGTGTTCGAGTTTCAGATCGCGCGCGCGGAGGGCCACCGTCTCCGAGATCCGCTTGGTGATCAGCCCGCATTGCATCCCCCCTAGCCGCGCTAGTGAGAATCCGGTGCCGTCATGGGCATTGAAGCCCTTGGCTTCGACCATGTTCTGGCTGACGAATGCGAAGCCGCCCTTGGCGCCGTGCTGGGCGGCGAGTTCCTGCGTGGACTGCTGCGCCCCGGCCGGAGCGGGAAAAATCCAGATCTTACCGTCGGTGAGCACACCGTCAACGTCGAACAGGATCAGCTTGATCTTCTTGGCGCGGGCCAGGGCAGTTTTTTTTGAGGGCATCGCGGGATTCTAGCATCCGGAAATGTCTGCTTTGACTCGCAAACTTCGAAAGGTCGTGGCTACTTTGAACTCTTAGTTCTTGGAACTATCAGCCATACCAACAATCCAAACAGCGCAAGGCTGAGAACCAACAACCACGACGGATGAAATAAGATTGGAAAGAAGAGAAGTAGAACAATCAGAACCCACAAGCGCCATCCGGTTGGCATGCCCATATCCGTTGAGCGGCGAATCTTGTTGAAATTGTACGCCGCGAAGTAATGAAGAGATCCGAGCAGCGCCTACTGAGGCGAACAATTTACGAAACCTCAAAAGCTCGATAGAATACCCGCAATGTCCCTCCCAGTTCCCCAGTCGTTGGCGTGGGCTCACCCGCTATTGCAGGAGTGGTTTGTCCAGAAGTTCGGCACGCCCACCGAGCCGCAGGAGCAGGGCTGGCCGCACATCCTCGCGGGACGCACCACGCTGATCTCGGCCCCGACCGGATCGGGCAAGACGCTTGCCGCGTTTCTCGCCTGCATCGACCGGCTGGTGCGCAAGGCGCTTGCGGGCGAACTGGAAGACCGCATCGAGGTGGTCTACATCTCGCCGCTGAAGGCGCTCGGCAACGACATCCAGAAAAATCTGGAATGTCCGCTCGGAGAAATTCTCCAACTAGCCGGGGAACGAGGGCTGCTGATGCCCGAGATCCGATGCGCGGTGCGCACCGGCGATAGTCTGCCGCACGAGCGGCGCGCGATGCTGAAGCGTCCGCCGCACATCCTGGTCACCACGCCCGAATCGCTCTACATCCTGCTGACGGCCGAGAAGAGCCGCGGAATCCTGCACGACGTTGAAACCGTCATCGTCGACGAAATTCACGCGGTTGCCGATGACAAGCGCGGCGCGCATCTCGCCATTTCGCTCGAGCGTCTGGAAGCTTTGACGCACAGGCCTCCCGTCCGCATCGGGCTTTCCGCGACGCAGAAGCCGATCGAAACCGTCGCGCATTTCCTGACGGGCAGCGGCCGGCCCGATCCCGTGATCGTGAACATCGGTCACAAGCGGCAGCTCGATCTCGGGGTGGAAGTGCCGCCCAGCCCGCTCGGGCCGGTGGCCTCGAACGAAATGTGGGATGAGATTTTTGCCCGCATCATCGAGCTGGTGGAGCAGCATCGCTCGACGCTGGTCTTCGTGAACACGCGCCGCATGGCGGAGCGCATCGCGCACCAGCTGGGCGAACGCATCGGCGAAGAAAATGTCGCGGCGCATCATGGGAGTCTTTCGCGCAAGCTGCGGCTGACGGCAGAAAAGAAACTGAAAGACGGCCAGGTGAAAGTGCTGGTGGCGACCGCGTCGCTCGAGCTCGGTATTGACATCGGCACGGTCGACTTGGTGATCCAGATCAATTCGCCGCGCTCCATTGCCGTCGCCCTGCAGCGGGTAGGACGTTCCGGTCACTGGCGGGGCGCGGTTCCCAAGGGACGGCTTTTCGTTACCACCCGCGACGATTTGCTCGAGTGCGCGGCCCTGGTGCGCGCGATCCGGCATGGCGATCTCGACCGCCTGATCATTCCCGACTGCCCGCTCGACGTGCTGGCGCAGCAGATCGTCGCTTCCTGCGCGGCGGAGGAGTGCGGCGAGGTGGAACTGTTTCATCGCATTCGCCGCGCTTATCCGTACCGCGATCTGCAGCCTGAGACCTATCACGGGATTCTCGAGATGCTTGCGGAAGGCATCTCGGCCCGCCGCGGACGCTACGGCGCTTACCTGCATCGCGATCGCGTGAACGGAAAACTGCGCGCGCGTCGTGGCAGCCGGATCGCTGCCATCACCAGCGGCGGCGCGATTCCCGACAACGCGCTGTTCACGGTTGTGGCCGAACCGGAAGGCACCATCGTCGGCACGGTCGATGAAGACTTCGCCGTCGAGAGCAGCAAGGGCGACGTCATGTTGCTCGGCAACACGTCGTGGATGATCCGGCGCGTGGAAGTGAGTTCCGGACGCGTGCTGGTCCAGGACGCGCACGGCGCACCGCCCAGCGTTCCCTTCTGGCGAGGCGAAGCACCGGCCCGCACCGAGGAACTCTCGTTGCACGTGGCCGAGTTGCGCCAGCATGTCAGCGATCTGCTGGGCGACACGCCTGCCGTCAACATCACGCAGCACAATCCGAAAGTGGCCGCCGCCGTGAGTTGGCTCAAGCAGGAATGCGGCCTGGACGATTCCGCCGCCGAGCAAACGGTCGAATACATCCTGCAAGGCCGCGCAGTTCTTGGCGCCGTGCCGACACAGCAGACCATCATCGCCGAGCGGTTCTTCGACGAAGGCGGCGGCATGCAGTTGGTCATTCACGCTCCCTTCGGCGGGCGCATCAACAAGGCCTGGGGACTGGCCTTACGCAAGCGCTTCTGCCGCAGCTTCAACTTTGAATTGCAGGCGGCGGCCACCGACAACGGACTGAACATCGCGCTGGCCGAGCAGCACAGCTTCCCGCTGGCTGATGTCTTTCAGTTTCTGCAGGCCGAGACGGTGCAGCCGATTCTGGAGCAGGCGGCGCTGCCATCGCCGATCTTCAAAACGCGCTGGCGCTGGGATGCGTCGCGCGCGCTCGCCCTGCTGCGTTTTCAGAATGGCAAGAAAGTTCCGCCGCAGATTCAGCGCATCCGCTCTGACGATTTGCTGGCCTCGGTCTTTCCCGACGTCGCCGCGTGCCAGGAAAATATCGAAGGCGACATCCAGATTCCGGACCATCCGCTCGTCCATGAAGTCATGAAAGACGTGCTGCACGAGGCCATGGACATCGATGGCCTGCGACGTCTGCTTTCAGGAATGGCGGACGGCAGCATCCGTTGCATCGCGGTGGATACGCCGGTGCCTTCGCAGTTCTGTCACGAGATTCTGAATGCGAATCCGTATGCGTATCTCGATGACGCTCCGCTCGAGGAACGCCGGGCGCGGGCGGTCGAGATGCGCCGCGTACTGCCCGATTCGGTGCTCGAAGAAGTCGGGAAGCTGGAGCCTTCGGCCATCGCGCAGGTGCAGGACGAAGCGTGGCCCGATGTGCGCGATGCGGATGAATTGCACGATGTGCTGCATACGCTGGTGGCGTTGCCCGAGGATTGTCCCGGGCCGGTGAGTGTGGTGGCGCACGGTGCCTTTGGAACGGTGACCACGAACGCCACGGAACCCTGGCGGCGTTTTTTTGAGCAGCTCGATTTTCAGGGACGCGCGGGTTTAGCCACGGTGGCGGAGGGCGAGACGCCCTCCGGACTGCCGGCGGGACGCCGGCGCTACTGGGTGGCAGCGGAGAAGGCTCAGAGCTTTCTCGTGCTTTTCCCTTCTGCGCAGTTTGAACATCCGCTTCCCGAAGTTCCCGGCGAGGCGCCTTCCCATGACGACGCTCTGCTCTCGCTTGTGCAGGGATGGATGTCGCACCTTGGACCGACCAGCGCCGGGCGCATCAGCCGCATGCTTGGCCTCGTGGAAAATGAAATGGAGAAAGCGCTGCTCCGCATGGAAGCCACCGGCTCGATTCTGCGCGGCAAGTTCACCGATCCGAAGGTCGCAGAAACCGAGTGGTGCGACCGTCGGTTACTAGCGCGCATTCATCGCCTGACGGTCGCCACGCTGCGCAAGCAGATCGAGCCGGTGACGCAGGCGCAGTTCATGCGCTGGCTGTTGCATTGGCAGCATGTCGCACCGCAAACGCAGGTAGGCGGCGAGCGCGGCGTTCTGGATGTCTTGCGGCAGCTGCAAGGCTTCGAAATTCCGGCGAACGCATGGGAGCGGCATGTGCTGGCGCGGCGCATCGCCGATTACGATCCCAAGTGGCTCGACCAGCTTTGCCTTACGGGCGCGGTCGGCTGGGGACGTTTGTCTCCGCATCCGGCGACACTCGAGAATGCGGCCGAAGGCAAGCGTCGCGTGATTCCCACCAGCGTCGCGCCCATCACTTTCTTCATTCGCGAAGAAGCCGACTGGATGACGCCCAAACATCCCGGCTGCGAGCAGCCCGAAGGTCGCGGCCTGAGCCCGGGAGCGCGGCAAGTACTCGAATTTCTGCACCAGCGCGGCGCGTCGTTCTTCGCCGACATCGTACGCGGCACCGGCCAGCTGAAAGCCGAAGTGGAAACCGCGTTGTGGGAATTGGTAGCCGGCGGCCTGATTACCGCCGACGGCTTCGACAACCTGCGCTCGCTCATCGACCCCAAGCGCCGTTCTTCAAACGGCAACGGTCGCATCGCACGCCCGCGCCACAGTGCCGGCCGCTGGGCCCTTCTGCACGCGGGGGACGCGATCGAAAAATGGCGCTCGCTCGAGTCCGCCTGCTGGATGCTGCTGAAGCGCTACGGCATCGTCTTCCGCGACGTAATTGCGCGCGAAGCCAACCTGCCAACCTGGCGCGAGTTGCTGATGGCTTTCCGCCGGCTTGAAGATCGCGGCGAGATTCGCGGCGGCCGTTTCGTCGCCGGCTTCCTCGGCGAACAGTTTGCGCTGCCCGTCGCGGTGGAGTCGGTACGCGCCATGCGCAAGGTGCCTCCGAGCAACGAAGTCATCACGATCTCAGCCGCCGATCCGCTGAACCTGGTCGGGATACTGGTGCCCGGCGAGCGGGTGGCGGCAATCTCGGGCAAGACGGTGGCCTTCCGCGATGGAGTGGCGGAGATGCCTCCGCTGCCCGAAGCAATTTCAGCCGGCGCAGCCGCTACCGCCTGATGCTGCGCTACTTTTCAATGTTCGGCGGCCTGGCTGTGCTTACGGCCATCGCTCACCTGATCGGAAGGCGCGCTGAGGACCATGGTCGCCGGTACTGGGTATGGTTCCTGCCAGCAGTCCCTTTCGGTCCGCTCGGGACGCTCATCGTGTTCCTTCTGCTGGAAGGAAGCATTCAAAAGCAACGCGAACAGGAAGCTGAACGCAAAGCCGGTAAGTGCGACCCGCCAACTTTGGAATCGTGATGACGCTGCGAACGACCGAGTTATTTCTTCGCTTTGGCAGAGGCTTGTTTCGGCTTCACGGCCTGTTCGAACGGGATCTCTTTGCCCTCCGTATCCACCCAGTGAACATCAAACGTCGCATCCGACGACAGAAAAACCAGGCACGGCGAGCTGCCATTACAGGTAGCCCGGTGTACATGACGCGATGGCAGATAGACGAAATCACCACTTCGCGCCACGATGGCTTTGTCACCTTTCATCTGGGTCTCAAGCGTGCCGCTTGCGACCATGGCGGTTTCGCTCGGAGTGTGCCAGTGGAAAGGCGCGACACAGTGGGGAGCGAAGCGGGCAAGAATCACGGATGGTCCTGAAGTCGGGTCTCCTTTCTCGACGGCGATGGTGAAGCATTCAGGCGCGTTTGGTATGGGTCCGAATTTGGCACTTGCGATAGGGCTCACAATCGGATTTTCCGGAGCCTGAGCAGCCAGGTGGGTTGAAAAACAACCGACCGCGAGGCTGAGGAGCAGTGGCGAGACGGCGTGGCGAAGGTTCATGATCTCCTCTCGATTTTCCTCGAACTGGTTAAAACAGGCGGTCAATCTAGCGCAGGACAAGCAGGAAATCAACGAGGCAAGTAGAAGCCTGAATCTGGTTGCTTCGTTTCCGGTACCCTCAGGGTGCGTGGACTCAATTGATGCAAGTCTCTATTAAACTCAACTCGCTCTTTCCTGAATTGACAGGTCTTCGACCGAACGGAGGCGCACCCCATGGGCCATGAATACAAGTTGCTCGGATTCGCCGTGATTGCGGTCCTCTACGTCGTAATCGGAATCATGGCAGCGAGAGGCACCATCTCCATCTTCCGCAAAATCTTCAGCTCAAAAGCAGAACAGATCCTCTATGCAATGTTCCTGATCTTAGTCGCCGGTCTTTACCTGTCTTTCGTGGCCTACTTCGGAGCGGAGACGGCTTGGCAACTGGAAGCCGCCGCGGTGGGAGCATTTATCGCAATCGCCTTGCTGGGTGTGCGCCTGCCCTTCGCCCTCATCGCCGGATATTCCCTGCACGGGCTGTGGGACCTGTTGCACGAACTGCAGCTGCACGGAGTCTACTCTGCATTCCAAGCCGGGCACGCGACCGCAATCCCGCTCGCCTACGGATTTTTTTGTGCGGCCTTCGACTTCTATGTGGCGGTGTATTTCTTTCGGCGCCGAGTCGAATGGAGCACCGCATGGAAAGCCGCGCCGAAATGATGCGTGGCACCGAACTGGCTCCGCTGTCGGACGGTGGATGTGACGTGCCTCTCTAACAACCTCAGCGCGGTTCCCAAGTTTGCGAGCTACTCGTCGAAACCTCTCGCGTACGGCTTCACGCACCCAAGCGGCCTCAACCAATTGCTGCAGAACCGCATTTAGAGCAAGAGGAACACACAGAAAAAAAGGGAATCGAGCATCCGGCGAGGGGGTCCCTCCGGGTTCTCGATTCCCGCTACTGCCTAGCGATAAAACTCAAGCGCTTCCCCCGTCGCTTGCCAGGCCAGTCGTCGCCCACTCATACTGCAAGCCTGCGGCCAAGTTTCGACAGTTGCTGCAAGGCCTGTCATGAATTGCGCAACTCCCTTTTCCTCAGCAGGTTAGATTTATTTTCACGGACGTGAAGCGCTCCGGGGGCATTCTTCACTTATTATGAAAGCCCTATCTGATCGGATAGGCGACTATCTCAACGGATAGTCAGCTCCCGCATCGACAGTAGATTTCATGGCCACGAACCCAATCCGCAACGCGCTCAGCGACGCGAAAAGTCGAAGTACTCCGCGGCTGGTCGCAGTGGCAGGTCCGCTGCGGGAGTCGGTGTTCGCGTTGCCCGAGTCGGACCTGTCGCTGGGGCGCGATGCGTCGAACGGCTTGCCGATCAGCGACCCGTCGGTGTCGCGTCGACATTGCGTGATCCGGCGTGAGGGATCGGGCTTCAAGATTCGCGACCTCGATAGCCGCAATGGCACGCTCGTGAACGGCGAACCGGCGAAGGATCACTGGCTGCACCATCTCGACGAGATCGCCGTGGGCGATTCGGTGTTCCGCTTCCTGCTCGACGATGACGCGGACCGGCCATCCGGATCAAGCCGCTCGGTGGAGTTCGACGACCTTGGCCAGACGCATGCCACGGCGGAAATTCGTCCGCAGGATGTGCTCTACCTTCAGCCCGACAAGCTGCTGAGCGAACTGCCGGCGACGTCGCGGCTGGCGCGCAACCTCGGCGCGCTGCTCAAGATCAGCCGGGTGGTGCACGCCATCCGCGATCTGGATGAACTGCAGGCACAGATTCTGGATCTGATTTTCGAAGTGGCCCCGGCCGAGCGTGGAGCGATCCTGCTCGACGGCACCAACGGGCGCGAGTTCAATTCGGTGTTCGGGCGCAATCGTGACAGCCGGAGCGAGACATCGGTGCGCGTGAGCCGCACGATTGCGCAGCGCGTGCTCGAGCAAGGCCTCGCTGTTCTCGGGTCGGATGTTCCGGGCTCGACCGGACTGGGCAACGTCGAGAGCCTGATCGCGCTGCAGGTGCGCTCTTTGTTGTGCGTGCCTCTGACTATCTATCAACGAACGATCGGTTGCATCTATCTTGACACCATCAACGTCGCCGACCGATTCAATGAAGATCATCTGCAACTGGTAACTGCGATCGCGGGGATCTCGGCGGTGGCTCTGGAAAACGCGCGGCGTCTGCAATGGCTCGAACAGGAAAATCAACGGCTCACCAGCGAGATCACGCTTGACCGCACGCTGGTCGGCGAAAGCCAGCGCATGAAGGACGTCTTCCAGTTCCTGGCACGGGTTGCGCCCACCGATGCGACCGTCCTGATCGGGGGCGAGAGCGGCACTGGCAAAGAACTAGCCGCACGCGCGATTCATCGCAGGAGTCCGCGCGCCAGCAAATCATTTGTCGCGATCAACTGCGCCGCCATTCCTGAGAATCTGCTGGAGAGTGAGCTTTTCGGATACGAGAGAGGCGCGTTCACCGGTGCCGTCGCGCAGAAAAAGGGACGGCTCGAAATGGCCGACGGCGGCGTGCTCTTCCTGGACGAAATCGGAGAACTGGCGCCGCAGCTTCAAGTGAAGTTGCTGCGCGTGCTGCAGGAGCGCGAGTTCGAACGCGTAGGCGGCAACCGGGCGATTCACGTCGATATCCGGCTGATCGCCGCGACCAATCGCGATCTGGAGGAAGCATCGCGCAAGGGCGAGTTCCGGCAAGACCTGTATTTCCGCCTGAACGTGGTCAGCCTGAAGATGCCGCCGCTGCGCGAGCACAAAGAAGACATTCCGATGCTGGTCAGCTTCCTGGTGGAGAAGCATTGCAAGAAGTGCGGCGCTAAACCGAAGCCGCTCTCGCGCGAGGCGCTTGCCTGCCTGCTGAACTACGACTGGCCGGGCAACGTGCGCGAACTTGAAAACGTGATCGAGCGTGCGCTGGTGCTGGGCGCGTCGGACGACATCCTGCCGGAAGACTTACCCGAGAACTTGCTGGAGCGCGACCCAGCGCCGGGCGTGGGCGAGGCGAAGTATCACGGCGCGGTGAAAGATTTGAAGAAGCGGCTGATCCAGAGTGCGTTGGAAGAGGCGCATGGCAGCATCACCGAGGCGGCCAAGGCGCTTGGAGTGCATCCCAACTATTTGCACCGACTGATTCGGAATCTGGATCTGAAGGAAACTACTAAGGGCGCTGCGCCGCCACGAGGACCGGCGGGTAAGGGTCCGGGAGCTCGGCTCTAGGACTCGCTTAAATCGGCGCAATACGAAGCAGTACTCTTCGGGTTACACAGGCGTTCCTTCGATAAATCCGGACCGGCCTTTCCTGCGCCGGCTCGTCTAAGTAATCGACTCTCAACAAAAGTCCCAGCCTGAACGCACAGACAGGAGGGTCGAACCGTGAGCGCATCTGCCTCTCGCTGGATACGGCTGCTGGTGGCGATCCTGATTCTTCCCGTTAGCGTGTACTTTGTGTTCTGGATTTCGCTGTTCGCCCTTGCGGACTTGGTCGAGGGTTGGCACCCCGCTTGGCTGGGCGATAGCTCGTACGCAGACGTCATCGTCTTCTTACCCGGAGCTTCGCCAGAGGACTTTACGGTTGAACTCGTGCCTTTGTCGTCCACGGCACAGTACGTTTCTGCCCATCCGGGATCCACGTTTCTCATCCCCATGGATCGGCAATCCCAGGTCAAGGAATTTCTTGAGAAGAATTTAAAGCTCTCGTGGAATTCGTTCGAGATTAAGCAACTCCCGAATAGTGGCCAGGAAATCAGTTTCTACTTCATGGATCGTACCGACGATTCCCACGGATCCCGCTACAAAGCCAGCAAGGATCGCGTGCAACTGGAGAGTCATCGCTATGTTTCGGATCGAGGGGGTGTTGGCATCCTGCTTCTGGCCATGGCGTTGACTGCCGGCGTCCACATTCTTGCGCTCGGGTACTTCGTCGCGCGCGCTATCTATCGACGAAGAAAACGCCGCGTCGACCCGTCAGCGATTTAGACGAAAAAGTACGGCGTCCCCCACAGGAGTCGGGAAGCCGTTCGGAGCCGGATCAGATCTTGATCAGTCGTTCGCCGACGTAGTTGCGCAGAGCGCGTCGAATGCGTTGGTCAGGTCGGCAGCAATGGCTTGGGCTTCGCGTGTTTCGATCTGGTGGCGCTGCAACATGTAGACCAGTTTTCCGTCGCGCAGGATCGCGATCGACGGCGACGACGGCGGATAGCCCGTGAAGAAGGAACGGGCGCGCTCGGTGGCGTCCTTGTCCTGTCCGGCGAAGACGCTGTAAACGTGGTCGGGCCGCGTGCCGTGCTGCATGGCCAGGCGCACCGCGGGACGCATCCGTCCAGCAGCGCATCCGCAGACCGAGTTCACAACAATCATGGTGGTGCCGGGGGCAGCGACCGCTTTGTCGACTTCGGCGGCGGTGCGCAGTTCCTGGACACCAGCCTTGGTGAGTTCTTCGCGCATCGGGATGAGCATTAATTCTGGATACATGAGTTGAGAGTAGCAGAAATCCGGGTGACAGGTCACAGGTGACAGGTCTCAGGTCTCAGGACAAAAAGCGGGAACACGATTTCAGGCGATTGCGAGAGCAAACCTCAGGGGCTAAAGCCCTCCTTCTTCCGCGCGATAATCGGCACGGCTGAAGCCGTGCCCTTCCCCATCACTGCCATTCGTGGAAAACTGTTTTTTCGCAAGATGCATCGTCGAGACCTGAGACCTGAGACCTGAGACCTGAGACCTGAGACCTGAGACCTGAGACCTGAGACCTGAGACCTGAGACCTGAGACCTGAGACCTGAGACCTGTCACCTGAGACCTGTCACCTGTGACCTAGACCTGTCGTATATTGACCCCAATGCAGATCCAGGAAAACGTTCCTCTGGCGCAGTTCACCACTCTGGGCGTAGGCGGTCCGGCGCGGTTTTTTGTGGAGGCTCTCAGCACAGCGGAAGTGCGCGAGGCCGTTGCGTATGCGAAGTCGCACAACGTTCCTCTTTTTATTCTGGGGGGCGGCAGCAATCTGGTCGTTTCCGACGCGGGCTGGCCGGGACTGGTGTTGAAAGTTTCCATTCCGGGGATCAATCACCGGCATGGGCACGGAACCGCTTATTTCGACGCGGGCGCCGGTGAGTCGTGGGACGACTTTGTCTCCATCGTCGTGCAGCATCGCTGCGCGGGGGTTGAATGCCTGAGCGGAATTCCGGGCAGCGTCGGCGCCACTCCGGTGCAGAATGTGGGCGCGTATGGGCAGGAAGTGTCGGACACGATCACCACTGTGGTTGCTCTAGATCTGCAGACCGGGCAGGAAGAAGAATTCGAGAAAGAAGATTGCAGGTTTGGCTATCGCACGAGCGTGTTCAACACCAGCGCGCGCGGAGGGTATGTGATCCTGCGAGTGACCTTCGCGCTAACGCATGATGGGGAGCCACGAATCACCTACGGAGATCTGAAGAAGTATTTTGCTGGCCTGGAGAGAAAGCCGACGGTGGCGGAGGTTCGCGAGGCGGTCCTGGAGATTCGCGCCAGTAAGGCCATGCTGATTCGGCGGGGCGATGAAGACTCCAAGAGTGCCGGATCGTTTTTCAAGAACCCAGTGCTGTCTGGGCCGGGATTCGAGAGACTTCAGCAGAAAGCTGCCGCGCGAGGATTGGAGATCCCCAGCTATCCTGCGCTTGCAGCGCAGAGGAAAGTTTCGGCGGCCTGGCTGGTGGAGCATGCGGGATTCTCCAAAGGCTACAGCAACGGCCACGTGGGAATTTCGCGCAAGCACGCGCTGGCGATCGTGAATCGCGGCGGTGCCACTGCTGCAGAGATCGTGAGCTTCAAGGACGAAATCCAGCAGCGCGTTGCGGAACAGTGGGGCGTGCGGTTGGAGACGGAGCCGGTGATGGTGGGTTTTGAATCAGTCGCTAGTCGCTAGTCGTCAGCTTCTGGCGTTGGTCGTCGGAAAGGCCAAATCCACCAAAGAATCGCAAAATTACGAATTTCTCTGTGCCTCTGCGTCTCTGTGGTGAATCAGGGTCTGTGTCGAAGGGGAAACGGCGGGGGCCGTCCCGGACCAGGCTGTGAGGTGAAGTCACAGACGCTCCGGAGATAGCTCAGGGTCCGGCTCTGACGGCCTCGCCGCTTTATTTATCGGCCAGTCGGGCCGCTTGCTTGAATATGTTGAGAAACATGGACTTGGTCAGCTTTCCGGTCTGGGTGTTCTGGTTCGAAGGATGATAGGACGCCAGTAGGATCTTGCCGTCGGGCAAGGCATATTTCGCGCCGTGCCCGAACCCGTATCCGGCTTTGCTGGGCAGAAGGTCCCGGCGGCGCACGAAATTCAGGTAGGCATCGAAGCCAATTTTCCCCAGCGCCACCACGACCTTCAAACGGCGCAGGCCTTCGATCTCGCGATCAAGAAAGGGCGCGCAGTTGGCGAGTTCGGAGGGCAGCGGCTTATTGTCGGGCGGGGCACAGCGCGCCGCGGCCGTAATGTAGAGATCGCGGAGCTCGAGTCCGTCGCCGCAGGCGGTGGCCGTGGGCTGGTTAGCGAAGCCGGTCTCATACAACACCGGGTACATGAAGTTGCCCGAAGCGTCGCCGGTAAAAGGGCGCCCCGTACGATTGGATCCGTGCGCACCCGGCGCGAGCCCCATGATGAGAACGCGGGCGTTGGGATCGCCAAACCCCGGTACTGGCTTTCCCCAGTATTCGCATTCGCGGTAAGCGCGCCTCTTCTCGCGGGCGATCTGCTCGCGGTAGATCACCAGGCGCGGACACTTGGTGCACGCGATCACTTCGCGGTTAAGCGCGACCAGCCAGTCCGAAGACATCGCCTTGGAAGTCCCCACGTATTTCATTCTATGGGACAGGCGGCCCGACAGACGACCGCGCGCCGGATGATAAACTTGGACTAGCGCAACCTTGTGTTGAACCGCAGGCAATTCGTACGCCGGTCAGTCGTCGGACTGGCGGCTCTCTCCGGTACTGGGCTCGCCATTGAAGGCTTTTTCCGGGAACCTCACCACCCGATTTCCGAGCACATTTATGTTCAGTTAGAGCGGCTGCCGGAAGCGTTTGAGGGCTTCCGCATCGCCCAGATCACCGACATCCACTTCGGCCCGTATATGGACGAGCCGGGCCTCGAGCGCGCGGTCCGCCTGGCGCAAGAATTCCAGCCGGATATGGTGGCGCTGACCGGCGACTTCGTGTCGCATGCCCTGGGCCAGCACAACGGCCCCGAAGGCGCGCGCAATGCCGGGCCGTGCGCCGAAGTACTCGCACGCTGGAAGGGCGCTCCTCCGATGATTGCGGTGCTTGGCAATCACGACCACTGGAACGGTCCCGACCTCGTGGCTGAATTGTTGCGGGAGCGCGGGATTATGGTTCTGCGCAACGCATCGCACGCCATCGAGCGCGACCAGCAGTTGTTGTGGATCGCCGGAACCGACGATGCGCTCGAATCCCGCGCCGACCTGGCCCAGGCGATCGCGAAGATTCCACCGACGGACGCGACCATTCTTCTGGCCCATGAGCCGGACTTCGCCGATCACGCCGCAAAGTTCCCGGTCGATCTCCAGTTGTCAGGCCACTCGCACGGCGGTCAAGTGCGGATCCCGGGTATTGGCCCGATCATCCTGCCCGAGATGGCGCACAAGTACCATACCGGACTGAATCGCGTGGGACGTCTGCAGGTCTTTACGAGTCATGGGGTGGGGGTGATTAACCCGCCGGTACGGTTGAACTGCCCGCCGAAGGTGAGCCTGCTGACTTTGCACAAATACATGGGCTCGACCGAAAAGCAATTCGGTTAAGCACTCGACGGAGCCTCTTTGCCCCGGCGGCGGGCAGGATGCCCGCCGGACTGCCGCCGGGACGGCGGCGCTACCACCCCCGTACCGCCGGCGTCCCGCCGGCAGTCGCGAGGGCGTCCCGCCCTCAGCTCGCAAAAAGCGATACGGCTCCCGGCCATGTTAGCGCCCTACAGCCCTCCAGTGTTTGACGGTGCTCTCTACAAGTCTTTACACTCAAGGTTTGGGTTGACCCGCTTTTCCGCTGGCCGGCTAGATCGGCCGGGCCCGGAAAAGGTGCGGATGGAAAGGCCTATCGTGAGCGCCACAGAGACAAAAGAAAGCACCAAACGGGAGATCTCGATCGAGGTTCCCGCCGCAGAAGTCCAGCGCGAGACCGATGCGCTGATTCAGAAATATCAGAAGCTGGCACGCCTGCCGGGCTTTCGCAAGGGACATGCGCCGGCGTCGATCATTCGCCAGCGCTTCTCAGAAGACATCAAGACCGAAGTAGTCGAGGCGCTGGTGCCGCGCTACATCCGCCAGGAAGCCGAGAAAAAAGGTCTGGTGCCGGTTTCGGCGCCCCGTGTGACCGACCTGCACATCCACGATGGCGAGCCGCTGCGCTTCAAGGCGAGCTTTGAAGTACTGCCGGAAATCGAGGTTACGGGTTACCGGGAACTGCGCGCCGACAAGCCTGTGATTCAGGTCACCGACGAGGAAGTGGAGCAGGCGTTGAATCACGTGCAGGAGCAGCACGCGACTTTCGACGCGATCGAAGGCCGGCCTGCGGCCGACGGCGACTTCGCTCAGGTAGCACTCGACGGCAAGCCCCGGGAAGGCGAAGGGCAGCCCGTACACATGGATGATGTGCTGGTGGAAATTGGCGGTAAGAACACGATGCCCGAGTTCAACGAGCACTTGCGAGGGGCCTCGGCGGGCGAGGAAAAGACTTTCGAAGTGAAGTATCCGGACGACACCGAAGACAAACGCCTTGCAGGCAAGACTTTCGATTACAACGTGAAAGTGTTGTCGCTCAAGAAGAAGACGCTTCCCGAGTTGAACGATGCGTTCGCGAAGGAACTGGGAGACTTCACCGGGATCGATGATGTGCGCAAGCGCGTCCGAGAGAACATGGAAGCGGAGAAGACACACACCGCCGAGCATGAGGCCAAGGACAAGCTGGTGGCCGAACTGGTAAAGCGCAATGACTTTGAAGTACCAGAAGCGATGGTGGACCGGCAGATCGATCTTCGGCTCGAGCGCGGTTTGCGTGCTCTGGCGTCGCAAGGCATGCGCTCCGAGGACATGAAGAAGATGGATTTGAACCGCCTGCGCGCCGGGCAACGCGAGCCGGCGGTCCAGGAAGTGAAGGCATCGCTGCTGCTGGACCGGGTCGCGGACATGGAGAAAATCGAGGTCGGCGATGAGGAAATCGATCGTGAAATAGAAGCGCTCGCCACGCAGACAAAACAGACGTCGGAAGCGGTGCGCGCACGTTTGACACGCGATGGGGCGCTCGATAGGATTAGAAACAGAATCCGCAACGAGAAGACCCTCGACTTTTTGTATCACCAGTCCGCATAAGAAACGGACCACTTTCGATCCTCCCTCGCATACGAAACTGGTGGGTGAGGCAGGAGTGTGGCAGGTGAACTTGAACGATCCAAAGATGATGCTGGTGCCGATGGTGATCGAGCAGACCGGACGCGGCGAGCGCGCTTACGACATTTACTCGCGCCTGCTGCGGGATAACATCATTTTCATCGGGACGCCGATTGACGACAACATCGCCAACCTCGTAATTGCCCAGATGCTCTTTCTGGCTCAGGAAGATCCGGAGAAAGACATCCAGCTTTACATCAACTCTCCGGGCGGATCGATCACAGCCGGAATGGCTATCTATGACACGATGCAATACGTAAAGAATGACGTGACCACGATTTGCATCGGGCAAGCGGCGTCCATGGCGGCCTTGCTGCTGGCGGCCGGGGAAGCGAAGAAACGGCTGGCTTTACCCAATTCCCGCATCCTGATCCACCAGCCTTCCATGGGCGGGCTGTCAGGACAGGCGACCGACATCGATATTCACGCCCGCGAGATCCTGCGGATGCGCGAAATTACGAACCAGTTACTTTCGAAACATAGCGGCCAGAAGCTGGACAAGGTAGAAAAGGATGTAGAGCGCGATTTCATCATGAACGCGCAGCAGGCCAAGGAATACGGAATCATCGACGATATCATCTACAAGACGAAGTAGAGTTATGATCGGCGTTCGCCGGTCAGCTCTACTGGAGGTCTCGGCGAGAAGCGGCTGGGCGTGCCGACTGGGCGAACGAGGTCCAGGGCGAGCCGGTCGGGATGAGAAATAAGGAGTAGAGCCGAGTGAAAAACCGGTCGGGCACAGACGAAATCTTGCGCTGTTCGTTCTGTCACAAATCGCAGGACGCAGTCGCGAAATTGATTTCGTCCCCCAGTGACTATCCCAGGGCGTACATTTGTGACGAGTGTGTAGCGGTCTGCAATTCCATCCTCGAAGATGACCGCACGGTAACGCCGGAGTCCTCGACTCCCAACCAGCTTCCCAAGCCCCAAGAAGTAAAAACGTTCCTCGACGAGTACGTCATCGGTCAGGAACAGACCAAGAAGAAGCTGGCCGTCGCGGTGTACAACCACTACAAGCGCATCTTCATGAATCGCCAGAAGACGGGCGACGGCGTGGAACTGACCAAGTCGAACATCCTGCTGATCGGCCCGACGGGCACCGGCAAGACGCTGCTGGCGCAGACCCTGGCGCGCATGCTGGATGTGCCGTTCGCGATCGTGGATGCCACGACCCTGACCGAAGCCGGCTACGTGGGCGAGGACGTCGAGAACATCATTCTGAAACTGCTGCAGGCAGCCGAAGGCGACGTGGGCCGCGCCCAGACTGGCATCATCTATATCGACGAAATCGATAAGATCGGGCGCAAGGACGAGAACCCATCGATCACGCGCGACGTTTCCGGCGAAGGCGTGCAGCAAGCGCTGCTGAAGATTCTGGAAGGCACGATCGCGAACGTTCCGCCGCAGGGCGGGCGCAAGCATCCGCACCAGGAATTCACACCGGTCGACACTACGAACATCCTGTTCATTTGCGGGGGAGCGTTTGTCGGCCTCGACAAGATCATTTCGCGCCGCATGGGCAAGAAAGCGCTCGGCTTCAAGACCGGCCCCGAGGAAACTCAGGAAACGGAAAGCGCTGAAAGCGGCAAGAGCAAGTTCCAACTGATGTCCGACTGCCAACCGGAGGACCTGATCAAGTTCGGATTGATTCCGGAATTTGTCGGCCGGCTGCCGGTGGTCGGATTGCTTGAAGATCTGGATGAGTACGCACTGATCGAAATCCTGACCCGTCCGAAGAACGCGATCATCAAGCAGTACCAGCGCCTGTTTGAATTTGAGAATGTGCGCTTGAAGTTCAGCGAAGAGGCGACCCGCGCAATCGCCAAACAGGCCATGGCCCGCAAGGTGGGCGCCCGCGGCCTGCGCATGATTCTGGAAGAACTGATGCTCGACTTGATGTACCACTTGCCGAGCCAGAAAAAGGTAAAGGAATTCGAAGTGACACGCGAGATGGTGGAAAAGCGCGACGTGTCGCTGGCGATGATGGATAAAGCAGGATAGGCGGTGGGCGGGACGCCCACCGGACTGCCGGCGAGACGCCGGCGCTACAAATTAGCGTGGAGACCGAGTGACCCAATCCAAGGAAAAATTCGAAACTAAAAAACTCCCGATGATGCCCATCCGGGACGTCGTGATCTTCCCTTACATGATGACCCCGTTCGTGGTGGGCCGGGAGTCGAGCGTGCACGCGCTCGAAGAGGCGCTGGCGGCTGACAAGAAGATCTTTCTGGCCACCCAGCACGACGCCTCCATCGACGAACCCAAGGCGAATGAAATTTACCAGGTGGGCACGATCGTCAACATCGTGCAGAGCCTGAAGTTGCCCGACGGGAATATCAAGGTCCTGGTCGAAGGCATCGAGCGCGGCAAGATCCTGCAGGTGACCGATACCGACGGCTTCATGCAGGCCACGGTGCGCGTGGCGCGCTACGCTACCGAAACCACTCCGCAGATTGAAGCGGGGATGCAGCGCGTTACAGGCTTGTTCGAGCAGTACGTAAAGCTGTGCCAGTCTCTGAACTACGAGACCATGATCGCCGCCGTCCGCATGGAAGATCCGGCGAAGCTGACCGATACGATCGCGGCCAACCTGCAGCTCTCCATTGAAGAGAAGCAGGAATTGCTGGAGATCTTCGATCCGGCGGAGCGCCTGACGCGCATTGCCGACGTGCTCGACGTCGAGATCGAGAAGCTGAACATGGACCGCACCATCCAGTCGCGCGTGAAGCGGCAGATGGAGCGGGCGCAGAAAGAGTACTACCTCAACGAGAAGATCAAGGCCATCCAGAAGGAACTGGGTCGCGGCGAGAAGAGCGAATTCGACGAACTGAAGAAGAAGATCGAAGCCGCTGGCATGCCGAAGGAAGTCAAGGACAAGGCCATCCAGGAACTGAAAAAACTGGAAGCCATGCCGCCGATGTCGGCCGAGTCGACCGTTTCGCGCAACTACCTCGACTGGCTGCTGGCCGTGCCGTGGAAGAAGCGCTCCAAAGAGATTCGCAATATCGGACGCGCCGAAAAAGTTCTCAACGAAGATCACTATGGGCTGGAGAAGATCAAGGAGCGCATTCTTGAGTTCCTCGCCGTCCGCCAGTTGGTGAAGAATCCCAAGGGCTCGATTCTCTGCTTTGTCGGACCTCCGGGCGTGGGCAAGACTTCGCTGGGCATGTCGATCGCGAAGGCGACCGGTCGTAAGTTTGTCCGCATGTCGCTGGGCGGCGTGCGCGATGAGGCCGAAATCCGCGGCCATCGCCGTACCTACATCGGCGCACTGCCTGGCCAGATTATCCAGATGATGAAGAAGGCGGGCACCAAGAACCCGGTCTTCATGCTCGATGAAGTCGACAAGATGTCGATGGACTTCCGCGGCGATCCGTCGGCGGCGCTGCTCGAAGTGCTCGATCCCGAACAGAACTTCATGTTCGTCGATCACTACCTCGACGTCGAGTACGACCTGTCGCAGGTGTTCTTCGTGGCTACGGCCAACGTGATGCACACCATCCCGCCCGCCTTGCAGGACCGCATGGAAGTTCTGCGCCTGCACGGCTACACCGAGCCGGAGAAAGTCGAGATCGCCAAGCAGTTCCTGGTCATGAAGCAAATGGCGCAGGCCGGATTGACCGACAAGAACATCAAGTTCACCGACGACGCGATCACCGCCATCATCCGCTCATACACGCGCGAAGCCGGCGTGCGCAACCTGGAGCGCGAGATCGGCAACGTCTGCCGCAAGATCGCGCGCAAGGTCGTGAAGGAAGGCCCCGAGTACAAGATCCTTGTTACGGGTGAGAATATCGGCGACTTCCTGGGCGTGATCAAGTTCCGCGACACGCTGGCCAACGAGAAGAGCGAGGTCGGCCTGGTGACCGGCTTGGCCTGGACCGAAGTCGGCGGCTCGATCCTCTCCACCGAAGTCACGGTGGTCGACGGCAAGGGCAAGCTGACCCTGACCGGGAAACTCGGCGACGTGATGCAGGAGTCGGCGCAGGCGGCCATGTCGTACATGCGCTCACGCGCTGCCGGCCTGGGAATGCCCCGAGACTTCTATCGCAACCTCGACATCCACGTGCACGTGCCCGAAGGCGCGATCCCCAAGGATGGCCCGTCGGCCGGCATCACGATCGCTACGGCCATCGCCAGCGCGCTCAGCAAGATTCCGGTGCGCCGCGATCTGGCCATGACCGGTGAAATCACGCTGCGCGGCAAAGTGCTGCCGATCGGCGGACTGAAAGAGAAGCTGCTCGCCGCGCATCGCGCCGGACTGTTCGAAGTGATTCTTCCCAAGGACAACGAGAAAGACCTGGCGGAAGTCCCCGAGAACCTGCGCAAGGAAATGAAGATGCACTTTGTCGACACCATGGACCAGGTGCTGAAGGTCGCGCTGGAAGGGCCTCTGCCGCAGATCCTCGAGGAAACGCCGCAGACCATCACGCCGATCACACCGACCGCGGGGGAGAGCCCCGCTACGCATCAGTAGGGCGGGTCACAGGTCAGGTCACAGGAAAAGCTAAAACGGCTCGCTTCGGCGGGCCGTTTGTTTTGGGGCGTGAGAGTTTTCTGGTCTCGACGGCGCGTTAAAATGTAGTCGAGAGCGTTGCCATGATTTCGGACAAGCTAGTCGCGGGCATTGCTGCCGTGGCCGTTCTGCTGGTGATCAGCGTTTTTCTGGGCTTTGGGATCGCCGCCATCCTTCGCTTGTGGCACAAGCGCAAGCCTTTGAAGGAGGCCGACGTGCAGGACGACAAGCATCCGCTCGGGCTGGATCTGTAACACTTATCGCGCTCGAATAACCACAGGGACACAGAGCAACCTTTCTTGCTGGCGTCCTCCAAAAGCTCGGACCAAAGCCACCCCAAGCGCAAAAAAAGGCTTTCCACGAAGCTTTCTCTTTCTCTCTCTGTGCCTCTGTGCCTCTGTGTCTCGTGGTGAAAGTGAGTTTGTGACTTCCACTTCGCGGGCGAGGGCGCCCGCGCTACACTGAAGTGTGCGCGTCCTTTCCCGATTTCTACTCTCCGCTACCGACGTTGGGCACTTCCCTGCTCCCACGCTGCCTGAGATCGCATTCCTGGGACGCTCCAACGTCGGCAAATCGAGCGTGATCAATACTCTGGTCGGAACAAAAATGGCGCGGACCAGTTCCACCCCGGGCCGTACGCGCGCCATCAACTTCTTCGAACTGCGGATCGCGGGCAAGCCGCGGCCGGAGCTGATCTTCGCCGACCTGCCCGGTTACGGTTATGCCAAGATCTCCCGGGAAATTTCGGGGCAGTGGCCCAGCTTCATCGATCCCTACCTGCGCGAGCGCCCGGTCCTGGCACTCTGCATTGTTCTGGTCGATTCGAACATCGCTCCGCAGGAGAGCGATCAACAACTGATCGAATTCCTGGCCGCCACCGAGCGTCCCTTCGTTATCGTCGCCACCAAGAGCGACCGTCTCTCCGGCAACAAACTGCAGAGCTCCCTGCGCACGCTGGGCGCCCGCCATCCACAGGCGCGTGTGGTTCCGTTCTCGGCGAAGACCGGTGCCGGGAAGGAAGAACTATGGCAGGAGATTCGCAAGGCGTCGGATGCAGTGCAGGCTTCCCGTTTACGGACCGCTTCCCAGTCCTGAACCAATCATTCTATTTCCTCCGCACAAACTGACTTTCGTGACGGAGGTCCCTGCGCGTCCTACCGATAACGTAGGAGCAGGTTGCGCGCCGGACTCCGTGCGCGGTTCGTCGTAATCGCGCGCGAGGTGCCCTGGCCGCCGGCAGGAAATCGGCATGAGTATGGAGAACAGCGGGGCAGACTATCTTCGCCGGTTGAAGCAGGACCAGGAGCACCAGCCGCGGAGCTACGCCGAGCCCGCTCCCACGCCGGAGCCGGTCGAATCCGAACCGCAGGAACGCCGCGGAAATCCGCGCTACAAATGCGAAGGCAGCGCGACGTTTCGCGTGGAGGGCACGAACGTGCGCACTTGGGGCACCTTCACCGATCTCAGCTCCAGCGGTTGCTATGTGGAATTGAAGGCGACCTTCCCGGCGGGGGCGATCATCGATCTGGACTTGGACCTGAATGGCGTGCGCGCCCAAGTAAAGGGCGAGGTGCGTGTGAGCTATCCGTTTCTGGGGATGGGCGTGGCTTTTCGTGATCTGACTACGGAAAATCGCATGCAGATCCAGGCGATGATCGACTCGATCCTTCCCGCGCCGCTGAAGAGGTCAGTCGTGGCGGAACCCGAAACCGCCGTCCGACCGGCTTCTATGCCGATCATCCTGAACCCGGCCGCGGCTCTGCAGGCGTTGGCCGATTTCTTCGAAGGTCATACGCTCCTGTCGAAAGACGAATTTATCCGCGTGCTACGCAAGAGTCAGGGGCTTTAAGGTCGTGCTTTGGGCTTTGGACCTCGTGCTTCGGGCTCAACCGTCATCGAGAGAGCGCGAAGCGGCGGCAGATGAAAACCCACCACGTAAGTGGTGGGTCGCCGGCCCAAAACGATCGCGAGCCCCGTAGGGCGGAAGTCCGGCGCAGCGGGCGTGAGCCCGCGAGCGAGGGCGGGACGCCCTCGCGACTGCCGGCAAGATGCCGGCGCTACTTTGTTCAGCATTCAACTGTGGCCATCGTGACGTACTTGATTCCGCCTCCCTCGCGATCGACGCTTAGTCAGCGTGAACCTCAAGCCGGGAGATCCGTGCGCCAGCGTGCTCTCGGTGAGTCCTCATGTGAATTCCCTGATTACCGACGTACTCCCGTCTAACCCGTAATCTGTTTTCATTCGTTATCATGGAAATATATGGCTCTTCATCTGATTACCGGCGTTGCAGGCTTCATCGGCTCATCTATCGCTCGCGCTCTTCTTGAGAAGGGCGAACAGGTTCGCGGCATCGACAACTTCGCTACCGGCAGAGCGGGAAAATATCGCCGAAATCGCAAAGCGCATTGATTTTCGGGAGGCCGACCTGCTCGACGCAGAAGCCATGCGGAAAGCGTGCGTGGGCGTGGACTTGCGTGTTTCACCAGGCCGCCATTCCGTCGGTGCCGAAGTCGGTGCTCGACCCGATCGGCAGCAACCGGGCCAATGTCGACGGCACGGTGAACCTGCTGGTGGGCGCGCGCGATGCGAAAGTGCGCCGCGTGATGTACGCCGCTTCTTCTTCCGCCTACGGCGAATCGCCGACGCTGCCCAAGCACGAAGACATGACGCCCAGTCCGATTTCGCCCTACGCGGTGGCGAAGCTGGCGAGCGAGCATTACATGATGTCGTTTTATCGCTGCTACGGGCTCGAGACGGTCAGCCTGCGCTACTTCAATATTTTCGGGCCGCGGCAAGATCCGACTTCGCCCTACTCGGGCGTGCTGGCGAAATTCATCACGCAGATGCTGAGCGGCCAGCAGCCCACGATCTTCGGCGACGGCGGCCAGAGCCGCGACTTCACCTACATCGACAACGCCGTGAGCGCCAACCTGCTGGCGGCGCATGCTCCCGCAAATCAGGTTGCAGGACGGATGTTCAACGTCGCCACGGGAACGCGCGTCGATCTGAACGAAACTTTCCAGGCCTTGAAAAAACTGACCGGCTACTCGGGCGAGGTCAAGCACGGCCCCGAGCGCGAAGGCGACATCAAGCACTCGCTCGCCGACATCAGCCGCGCCGAGAAGGCCTTCGGGTACAAACCGGCTGTCAATTTCGAAGAAGGCCTGAAGCGTACGGTGGATTGGTATCGCGGACAAGGGAAGGGCGCGGGAGCATAGCGCTGGTCGATTTGCGCGCTTCCGTCCTCGAACTAACAAGCACGTAACTGAAGCTCTGCAAAACTGTGTTTCGTATCAGGGCACGCCTTCAGGCGTGCCGCAAATCCGCATGGCTGGAGCGGCTTCAGCCGCTGTCTCGATAGTTTGCAGACATCCTCCTCAAATCAACCGATCGTCCGAACGGTGGCTAAAGCCACTCTGACCTGTCCTTAAACCGCTGGGATCATACAGGCGACACCCGCAGCGGACCCAGGCGGAATCCACTGAGCGTTTGGGGCAAATCAGGAATTTTTCAACCTAGTCGGGAGTGCGCTTATCTGTAATGATGTGGCACGAATGTCACCCCGGACGAAACTCTCGCCGTGCGGCTTCGCCGTGATTGCCACATTCAGTATCTGGACTTTGGTCCTAACATGCTTGCTGGCCACCGAGGTGTCTGGGCAAACCCCACCAGGAACCGCTGTGGACAGACCTTCGCAGAACACATTATCCGTCGAGTGTCTTGGGAACGAGAAGCCGAAGCATGTTCTAAGTTCGGTTGCTCTTTCAGAGAACGGGGCCTGGAGCGCCTACGTTGAGGTGAACATTCAGGGAGACTCAGGATGCCTACACACAACCCGACTGTGGGTAGCCGAAGCAGATCATCCGTACCGGCTGGTGTATCTAGTTCCGCCAAAGCGTGACTTCGCGGAAAATGGGATGGAGATTTTGGGCTGGGCCAGAAATTCCAGAATGCTCCTGGCGAAGACCGAACTATGGCAGTACGGGTCGGATGCACCCGACCAGCAACAAGTGCTCGCTCTGGACGCCGCAACAGGTGAAGTGTACGAGCCCGAGCTGGAAGCAATGCTTCAGGGCCGTAAAGATAAGCAATGCACCTTTCGCGTTACGGATGCGGGATTTAGTTCTGACAAGAACGTGGTTATTCTGGTTCGAGCGAAGTTCTTTACCGCCCTCGAGGTTGATGAGACCGAATCGGACGTCCCCGCAGCCAAACGGTGTGGGAATACTGAAGAGACTTGGAGCTTCAATTACGCCACTGGCGAGGTGAAGCAGGTGGTGAACGCGGAACCATTACACCTCTTCAAAAGGTTTCTACCCAATCGATTGGCTAAGTGAAGCTCGTCACAGCCGCATGGAAAGCCGGGTACCTCCAATCCACCCAAACGCAGTGTCCGGTTTCGAACACCGCTGCTCGCCGATGGACACTTCCGTCTTTGCTTCGTCCGCATAAACGTCACATTCAACTAACGGGATCGCGCTTCTGCCTTTGGGCGAAGGCGTGCTCCCGCACGAAGTTGCTCACTTAGAATTCCCGAGCGAGTCCAAGCTGAGAGCGTCACTATGACAATCCTCCAGGATGTGCGCTACGCGCTGCGAAAATTGCGCCAGACTCCGGGTTTCACCACTACCGCGCTGCTGACGTTGGCGTCTGGGCATCGGCGCCAATGCCGCCATCTTTACGCTGGTGAATTCGGTGCTGCTGCAGAACCTTCCGGTGGGCGATCCCAAGACCCTGGTACGGCTCGGGAATCAAGACGATTGCTGCGTGAACTCCGGCACCCAGGATGACGGCAACTATTCCCTGTTTCCGACTGAGACCTACGAACTCCTGAAGAAGAATGTGCCGGAGTTCGAAAGCCTGGCGGCGATGCAGGCGGGATTTGGATTCCGCCCAGTCACCGTGCGGCGCGACGGCACGCAGGCCGAGGCTCGCTCGGTGTTCGGCGAGTTCGTCTCGGGCAATTACTTCCAGACCTTCGGTCTGCGTCCCGCGTGCAGGCCGCCTGCTGGTGGATGCGGACGACGTCAAGGGCGCACCCGTCGCCGCTGTGATGAGCTATCAGGCCTGGCAGCGCGATTATGCCGGCGACGCTTCCGTGCTTGGCAGCACCTTCTGGGTGAACACGCGAGCCGGTCACGGTCGTCGGCATTGCTCCGGAGGGTTTCTTCGGCGACCGCCTGATGAGCACACCTCCGGATTTCTATCTGCCCATCGAATCCATGCCGGCGCTGGCGAATGCTTCTTACGTGCACGACCCCAGGGCCAGTTGGCTCTACATGATCGGGCGCGTCAAGCCGGGCGTGGCCCTGGAGCCCCTGCAACAGAAAGTCAGCGCGCTGGTGCGGCAATACTTTTCTACGATCAAGGACTACGTCGAGGAACCAGGCAAATCGCTGTTGCCCAAGGTCCACGTGGTTCTGACCCCGGGTGGCGCGGGCATCCAGCACATGCAGGAGGAATACGCTTCGAAGCTTCACCTGCTGATGTGGGTTGCCGGCATTGTTCTGCTGATTGCGTGCGCGAACATCGCCAACCTGCTGCTGGTGCGCGGGATGGCGAGGCGTACGGAGTTGTCGGTGCGTACGGCGCTGGGCGCCATGCGCGGAAGAATCATCCGGCAGTTGTTGACCGAGAGCGTCGTGCTGGCAGTGCTGGGCGGCGTTGCCGGATTGGTGGTGGGCTACGCGGGAGCCCAAATGCTGCTGACTCTCGTCTTTCCGGGCGAACAAAATGTTCCCATCCACGCCAGCCCATCGCTGGCGGTCATCGGCTTTGCCTGCGGTCTGTCGCTGCTGACGGGCGTTCTCTTCGGAGTAGCACCGGCATGGATCGCTACCAATACGCAGCCCGTCGACGCCTTGCGGGGCGGCGCCCGAATGACCGCGACCGGAGCATCGCGGCTGCAGCGTTCGCCTTGTGGTGCTGCAAGCGGCTCTTTCCCTGGTGCTGCTGGTGGGCGCCGGATTGTTTTCGCAGAGCCTGAACAAGCTGCAAAGCACCGACCTGAAACTGGACGCGAAGAACCGCTACATCGTGCACATCAACCCGCAGGCGAGCCGGATATTCGCAGACGCAGCTGGAAGGCGCTGTACCGCACCATCGAGCAGCAGTTCCACGCGTTGCCGGGCATCAAGCATGTCGGCATCGCCACCTATACTCCCATGGAAGACAACAATTGGAGTACGGGCGTTCAAGTGCTCGGTCAGCCGTCGACGGAAAAGGGCGCGTCTTGGGTAAGGGGCAATGCTGATTATTTCGATTCGGTCGGCACACACGTGCTGATGGGCCGCGGCATCCAATCTCAAGACACACCCACCAGCCGCGCGGTCGCTGTTGTGAACCAGGCCTTCGTAAAAGAATTCTTCAAAGACGGGGCGAATCCCCTCGGCCAGCATTTTGGATCACCCGGCCCAGAATCCGCGGGCGATTTCGAAATCGTTGGCGTGGTCGAAGACACGGCCTACACCAGTGTCTATTGGAAAAATCACAGCATGTTTTTCATGCCGGCGATGCAGCGCCCCGCCAGTGATAAGGATCCCATTGAGAACGACTTGTCGCTATATGCAGGGGCAATCGTGCTCGAGACTGAGCGCCCCATGAACGACCTGGAGATGCTGAGTCGAACCACGCTATCAACCATCAACCCCAATCTGACCGTGGTGAAATTCCAGACTTTCGCCGAGCAGATTGCCGATCGCTTTCACGGCGAGCGCCTGATCGCACGCCTGACCACGCTGTTCGGCGCATTAGCGCTGTTGCTGGCGATGATTGGTCTCTACGGCGTGACTGCGTACACGGTTGCGAGGCGAACGCCGGAAATCGGCATTCGCATGGCGGTAGGAGCAGAACGCGCGAGTGTGGTTGCCATGGTGATGCGGGGTGCGGTCATCCAGATCGCCATCGGACTGGCCATTGGGCTGCCGGCGGCGGTACTAGGCGTTCGCTTCGTCAAGACGCAACTCTACGAGATTACGAGCGTGAACCCGCTCCTCGTTCTGGGCGCAATTGCAATTTTGATCACGGCTGCCTGCGTTGCCGGAATCGTTCCGGCCAAGCACGCAGCCTCGATTGAGCCCGCGCAGGCATTAAGGTCGGAGTAGGGGCGTCTCGCCCCCGGTCCAACCACGTTGGCGGCCTCCCTCCGTTCAGCCCGGTTGACGCCTGCACCAGCCCCCCGTCTAAACACTCGTCCACTGTGTCACTAATCTAGACACACCAGAAGGAGAAATCCCATGAAACGTATGCTGCCAGTGCTTATGGCTTTCATGTTTCTTGCTGTGGCGAGTTTATGCGGCCAGACCCAGTCGCCGCCCGCGGCTCCGAGTCCGGCACGCTCTCGCTCCGAAGAGATGTTGGACCAGTGGAACAATATTGGGAACAAACTCGTTGCCATGGCGAAGGATTTTCCCGAAGACAAGTACGACTTCAAGGTGCAGAAAGACCAGCGCACTTTCGCCCTGAATCTTCTCCATGCGGCCGCCCTCGATTTCGTTCTGATCCGTAGGGTTGCCGGAACCAACGTTGGGCCGGACTTCGGCGAGGGCGACAATCCTACGCGTGACGCTTTCAAGACCAAGGCCGACGTGGTGAAGTTCGTCGAGGAGGCCGTCACGGACGGAGCCCAACTGATCCAACAGCAGGGCGACGCGGGGCTCGACAAGACAACGAAATTCTTTGGGAACCGGATGGCCCACAACTCCAGCATCTGGACATTCGCCATCGAGCACAGCGCCGAACACTACGGGCAACTCGTGGTGTATTACCGAGCCAACGGTCTGGTGCCGCCGGATTCGCGGCGCTAGGACCTCTTTTGCCGGTCGCCTCGATGGTGTGATCTTTAGGCAGGCTGAAGCAAATCGGCATTTCCACTCGCCGCCAGCTTCCTGGTGTTACCCTGCTGTCGAAACATTCTCCAGCAGGACAAGATTCGAAGATGCAGGTGATCCATACTGAAGCAAGTGCGCACCATGCAGACGCCGGAGGCACCCGTTGTCAGGGCCACGCACTCATCGCACAATGTGCGGTACCCATCCGCCGCGGCTTTCTGATTGTGCTCGTGCTGGCGTCGATAGCACTGGCTTTGGATGGGGATCCTGTCCGACAGCAGTCGCTTGCCAAACAAGTCTTCGGTAACTGCGGCTGTCGCGAGGTCTTGGCCGAGTGTTCGCATGCCGAATGCAATGCTCGGACGCCTCTGAAGCGTGAGATCGCCTCCGCCATACTCGAAGGAAAAAGTGATGACCGAATTCTTAATGATCTGGGTATGAAATACGGTTCTACGATTCTGGTGGTCCCAGGTTTTCGGGGATTCAATACACTTCTCTGGATCGTACCCATCGCTGCCGCTCTGATCGCGGGGATCGCGTTGGTCTGGCGGCAGTGGTCGGGGAGCGAGAACTCGCGCTGATTCGCAAAGAGCGTTGCGTCTTAAAAGAAACGTCGCTCTTGACCCGTTAGTGAGCAAGACAGACTTAACCCACCTGCACAGCCAGCATCGACACCGATCCTCCGTCCACTCCTTCCACCGGAAATGTCAGCGGCTCGGACGTGGCGCGCGTGCCCAGCACATAGAGCAGAGGCAAGTAGTGGTCGGGCGTTGGAATGGCGAGTTCCGCTTCCCTGCCCAGCTTCGTTTCATAGTGCAGGAGCGGGGAGTAGTCTTCCGCGAGCATCAGTTCACGCGCTCGCTGCTCGAAACGGATGGCCCAGTCATAGGGCTGCTGCACATGCCGTCCCCAGGCATAGGCGTGCAAGTTGTGCACGATGTTTCCGCTACCCAGGATCAGAATGCCTTCTTCGCGGAGCGGCGCGAGACGTTGTCCGATTTCGTGATGGAACGAAGGGGGCTGGGTCTCGTCGATGCTGAGTTGCACCACCGGAATATCCGCCTGTGGATACACATGGCAGAGAACCGACCAGGTGCCGTGGTCGAGTCCCCAGCGATCGTCGCGCCGCACCGGCAGGGGAGCCAGAAGATGCTGCACGCGGGCCGCGAGATCGGGATCGCCTGGAGCGGGATACTGCACCTGAAAAAGTTCCTGCGGAAAGCCCCCGAAGTCGTGAATGGTTTTCGGAGATGTGCTGACGGTGACAGCCGCGTCCTGAATGTACCAGTGCGCCGACACGGCAAGGATGGCCTTAGGCCGGGGCAACGTTCTCCCCAGTGCAGCCCAGCGCTCGGTGATCGGATTCGTCAACAGAGCGTTCATGGGATTTCCGTGGCCGATGAAAAGAGATGGTAATCGTTGCGGCATAGTGAACCGGGACGCTGAGGTGAACCGAGACAACAAGCTCGAATTCCTCTCAGCACTTCACTAAGATCGTAAAACAAATTTCGCGCGCGCGTTTGGAACCCGCGGTTTCGTAATGTGCGATCGCCCAACAATCTCAATATCGGAGGTTCGCCGCTCGCAGTGCAGGTTGTCGAAGTCGGCATCCCCACCTCCTTCCCATTACCTTCGTGATCTAGGGAGCCATTACCTCTGCGCATAGAGTAACTGCATGGGACTTTCATCGATGGTGGTTTCGCGGGACTTTCAAGAAGTCAGCGTTTTGGAATGTATCCTCGGTGGACTACAGATCACGTGCGATGTCGAATCGCATCCCGAACGGGCGCAAGCCAAGCTGGCCAAGTCGAAGGTCGATGCCTTGATTGTGGATTGCGACCTGAGCGGCACTGATCAGTTCCTGCGCCACCTGCAAAGCGATTCTCATTTTCCCGTGCGCACTCCGCTGGTTGTGATGAGCGGACCGCGCCGGCGTCATGACATCGATTCCACTGGCGCGTTATTCAGTTTTGAAAAGCCGATCTCCGTCGAGCAGGCCGTGCGGACCCTTTCCGCGGCCCGCAACTTGATCCTCGACGGCCGGCTGCGCTATCACCGGCAGTCGATTGATGTTCCCGTAGCTCTGCTGTGCGGTCCGCAGAAAAAGCTGCAAGCGGAATTATTGAACCTGAGCCAGGGTGGAATCGGAGTGCGCGTGGACCGCGAACTGGACCTGCGCCAGCCTTTGCAGCTTTCCTTCAAGCTTCCGGGGACGCGTTACACGGTAAAGGCGCGCGGAGAAATCGCATGGACGGATCAGCAGGGGAACGCGGGAATTCGCTTCCTCGACCTGCCCGATCGCCTGCAGCGCAGCCTGCAAATCTGGCTCGCCCAGCAGTACTTCGCCAACTAAATATCAAAAGTGGATCCGGGAACGTAGCGCCGGCATCTTGCCGGCAGTCGCGAGGGCGTCTCGCCCTCGCTCGCGGCGCCAAAGACGCCCACCGGACTGCCGGCGGGACGCCGGCGCTACTCTTCGAATTGCTTAGCGGAAGCGGGCCCGCTTTTCGCCAGGATGGCCGTGCGCTTCCCTTACTGCAACTCTAGCCAGTTGCGCTCCGGGTGTTCCGCACCCCAGCCACGCGCCCAAGTACAGATAAAGCGACGTGAAGAATCCGCATACGCCAATCCCCACCAGCACGGTCAGCGGCCAGGCGGGAATCTCGCGTGCCACGGCGACGAAGGTGCAGAAAAACATCAGGCTTGCGGAAATCAGGATCAGCGCGTCCATCACTTTCGCCAGTGTGGCCGACGTGATGGGTACGGGACACCACGGCAGAGAGATCGCGCGGTTCTCAGGCACCGTCGTCGTGCGCGGTGCAGCGAGGCCCACCCGAATGGCCGGACGCGCCGGCGCGGAAAGAATCAGATCATCAACCTCGCCGGGCCGAGGGAAAACCGGCGCTGCCTGGGCCACTCCCCGAAAAAGGTTTGCGAAAACCCAGTCATTCAGCTGACGGACCGCCTGCAGCGGAACATCGACGAAGCGAACTCCAGCCTGGCCAGAAGGATTCGCCCAACTCACTACGGCCTGTACGTCAAAGCGCGTGCGCGGGTTAAGCAGGTCAAAACGCATGCGCACCGACTGCCCGGGGCGCAATGCTCCAACGGCCTGGATCGCGGCCCCGCTCTGGCTGAGATTGCGAATGATGCCCCCGTTCCCCTCATCCAGGGTCACGTAGACCAGCGAGTGAATCGGGTGGCGATAGTGGTGGCGCTGGTTGGCGGTTGGCGCCTCAAGGGCGGGTGAAGCAGCCATTCCGGAAAAAGACTGCATGGGGGAATCTTAGCCTCGAAGACTATGAACCCCGCAGTGCCGTGGATGGTTCGGAGCTGGCCGGAAATTTTTTTCAGGAGGCGGTGCGGTGCTCGTCGGGCGCAGCTTGAGGCTGATTTTTCAATCGCCTGGCCTGATCGTGGGCAAGTAAACGTTGAAGGTCGTAGCTATAGGGACCGTATCCGCTGAAACCATCTTCATCGAACAGCCGCTTGATGCCGCAGCCGGTGCAGACCTGGTAGGCGACCCCCTGGGAACGGACGGGCCAGCTCATCTTGCTGTGCCAGCAGCCGCGCAGAACCACGGCCGCGCCGGCCATGCCGGTCGCCAACAAGCCCATGGGCCATAACCACCGGGAACGCTTGATTTTCTTCGGATTCGGGTCTTGGGACTGCTCTTTTTCCACCACAAACCTTCGGGACTACTTTTCAGGATATGCCGAATCAGAGCGCAGGGCAATCACACGATGGTGGGATACCGCACCCTTGGATTCCCATTGAGGGCGTTCTTCACTTTGAAGAACCGCCTCAGTACCTTGGTGCGCCTGGGCTTCGCAACGCTTCTGGACGACTGTCAGGATGGTTTCCTGTACATCCGACATCACCCCGTCGGTCCAGTAACGGGCGTACCAGTTGAAATCGGTGGAAACACGATGCTGGCTCGACAGGTGCAGGCGAGTCGCGCCGTTAGCAAGCCGCTCGATCACGTACTCGCCGCGCAGAACATCGAAGAACGGTCCTCCGATTCGGACATGTTCATCGAGAGTGGTAGGCGGAATCTGATCGGTCTGCGCGTGAATCGAGAACGCAAGCTTGCTCTCCGGATCCCACACGTCAATGTTCTCGACGAACAGAACGCCGCCCTCGAAAGTGGCATGCCGCACTCCGCCTATGCCTGGGTAGGAGAGAGTGGCTTCGACGGGACTAGGGAAGCCAATTCGGTGAGCCCACGAGAAAGGTAATTCTGTGCGCGCAATTTGCGGCACGCGTTCAATGTTCTTCCATACGATTGCAGGCGATGCGTGAATGACACGCACGTTCTCGACTGTGCGCACATCGCGCTTGGTCAGCACATCATGCAGCCAGGGATTGGTCATCAGCGGAAGAAGCGCGACCACGGCGAGGCAAACATTCTTGCTGGCCATGGTTCTCGGAAGACGCACCAGCAGGCCGGCGATCAATCCGCCGAAGCTGCCGAAGAGCATGCCAATGGGTGCGAACATGATCACGCAGATGAAGCCCTCCCACAGAGCCAGCATCGCGCCCAGCGATCCGCCCAGCACGGGCACCCATGGAAGCAGAAGCCAGATCCATCTGGGCTGCGGCTGACGCCGTTCGACGAAAAAGACCGTGATGAAGCCGGCCGCAAACGGCACCAGTAGCACGAAGGAGATCGACATCACCGGCGTCCAACCTGGCATGTGCCACCGTGCCCCCCAGCGGAGCACCATGCCATATAGGAAACCTAGGACCGTACCCCACAACAGCAGTTGCTTGTTGCTGCGGCTCACGAACCGGCCCGCACGAACTCTCCCCGCTCTTTCACTTTCGATCGAGCCCTGTGAAGGATCGGACTGCGGGCTTGATGCTGGGTTTGTTGGCTCGTCTGTCATCCAGAACTCCCTTGAGGAAAGCGAGTTTAACTCATTGAAAGTAAAGTATATTAACTATTCCATTTTGGAACGATTTGACGCCGCTGAAATTCGCGAAGCGTCGATGTGACTCTGGTGTAGTGGCTGGCGTTGCAACCCGGGGCAAAGCCCGGTAACTTACCAGTGACAAGCTGTGTAATGCGGGCAAAACCCTAAGTCGGAAGTTCTTTGGTAATGGGACAAGCGTCTCATTGACAAGGGGTTGCGCTTCGAACACACTGGCTGGCGGGAGCGCAAGCTCTCTCCGCAGATCCCTGCATGGCGACGAATCCGTCCAACACGGACCCGACGTTAACCATTGGTTCGATGGTTTCGCCGGATACTGCGTCAATCAGTGCGCCACCCGACCATCGGGAAGCGTTGCAGGCTCTGCTCGCTTTCTCCACCCTGCATGATCAGATCCGCCGCCGCCGCGCTGATGATTCGCGCGCGCAGTCCGCAAGCGTGCAACTGGCCGATCAGGGATGGGAATACGAACAGTTTGTTTTGGATGAAGTTCTGCAACTCGTAGCGGAACGTGCCCAAACCATCACGGGTGCAGACGGCATCGCGATCGCGCTGGCCGAGGGCGACGAGATCATCTGCCGCGCATCGGCTGGAACCATGGCTCCCGACCGGGGCGTACGCCTGGATGCGAAGGCAGGATTTTCGGGAGCTTGCTTTCGCACCGGAAAAATCGTGCGTTGCGATGACGCCGAAAAAGATTCGCGCGTGAACATCGAAGCCTGCCGGCGGCTGGGCACACGTTCCATGGTGGCCGTGCCGTTGTTGGGACAAGAAAGCGTTGTCGGACTGCTCGAGGCCTTCTCCACCGAGCCCTTCGCATTCGACGACAGCGACGTACGCAGTCTGAATCTGCTGGCGGAACTGATTCTGGCGGCCTTGAAGCCGGAAGACGAAGACCGGATCGTGCGCGCCGCCAAAGTTGCCGCTGCCGAGTTGCGCTCGGTGGAACTGGATACCCTGCGGCAGAGTCCGCTGACCTCACCGCCACACGCTTCGCTTGCCCATGCCGCAGAACATACCCCGCTTGAGTTTTCCAAGGACGATATTTCTCCCGACTTGTACCAGGAGAGCGGCACCAGCGGACGATTCAAAGCCGTGATCGCAGGCATTGCCCTCTGCGGTTTGCTGCTGGCGGGCGGGCTGTGGGTGAAGTTCCGCAGGACAGCGCCCGGAGTCAGCGCGGATGCAGCCAAGGTGAGCGCTCGCGCCGAAAATCAGGCGGCTACTTCCGACAATTCCGCCGCCAGTGCACCCGCATTACCGGCGCCGCCGATTCCGGTACCGACGGAGAAAGTTCCCGCATCCGGCCGCGCCATCGTTACCGGCGTCCGCCACTTCAACACCGATGGTGTCAGCACGGTGGTCATCGATCTGAAGGCGCCGGTTCAGTATCGCAAAAATCACCTGCCCAACCCCGAGCGTGTCTATTTCGATTTGCTCAACACGTCGCTCGCTCCCGGGATGAACGGCCAGATCACCGAAGTTAACGACGGGCTGATCAGCCGCATTCGGGTCGCGCAACCTTCCGATAACGTCACGCGCGTCGTGCTCGAAACGAAAGCGGGCTCGAACTTCTGGGATGCCCTGCAGGAAAGTCCGAATCGCCTGACCATCGAAGTACGCAGTCCGGAAGTCGTAAAACCGGAACCGAAGACGAGCCCGAGCGTGGCTCCAGCGCCAACTCAGCCGGAGGTGAAGCCTCCATCATCGACCAACGCCGCTCCTCCGGTTCCTGAGGACCAACTGCGCGCGCACGCTCAAAAGCTTCGTGTCGTGATTGACGCGGGACACGGCGGCTGGGACCTGGGCACGGTCGGCCGCGAAGGCTTGCTCGAGAAAAATCTCGTGCTCGACGTGGCGCAGAGCCTCGGCATTCTACTCACAAACCGCTTGGGTTGCGAAGTGATCTACACGCGCAAGGACGATAACTACGTCGCGCTCGAGCAGCGCGCAGAAATCGCCAATCGCGCGCAGGCCGACCTGTTCATCTCGGTGCACGCCAACTACAGCAGCCTGAGCACGGCGCGGGGCGTGGAAACCTATTACTCGAGTTTCTTCTCGCCTCCGGAAGCGCGCGAAATCGAGTATCGCGAGAACGCCACGGCCACGGCCATCACGCAGGCCAAGCTTTCGGGGCGGGCCTTGAAAGAGAAAGTGGACGAGTCGAAGAAACTTGCGGCTGCCGTACAGCAGGCGCTGCACGGAACGCTGGCGTCAGGAAATTCGGCGATTCGCAATCGCGGCGTGCGCGAGGCGTCGTTCGTGGTTCTTACCGGAACCGAGATGCCCTCGATCCTGGCGGAGATTTCTTTTGTCAGCAGCCCGGCCGACGAACAACGACTGCGCAGTGTGGCGTATCGCGAACAGATTGCCGAGGCGCTTTATAAGGGTATCGAACGCTTCGCGACCGCGACCCACCGCGTGAAGATGGCGTCTGTATCGACTCCGACGGCCGCAGGACAATAGCGCATCGCGAAACAAACCTCAGCGGCTCAAAGCCGCAATCATCTGGAGGCAGTTACGGCACGACTGAAGTCGTGCCCTTCCCACAAACCTGTCTGCAGCAGGGTTTTTTCCGCAAGCGCTAAAAGGCGCGCTGTGATACGAAATTACTCCGCCGCGTTCAAATCCGCTTCGCCCACGCCGCCGTACTTCTGCAGCCACTTCAACTCTTCCCTCACCTTAATCTTCCCGTGCCAGGGATTCTTGGCCAGTGAATGACCTTCGCCGGGGAACACCAGGAGCGTGCTGGGAATTCCGAGCGAATGCAGTGCATGATCCAGAAGATAGTCTTCCGACACGGCCACTCGAATGTCGCTGCCGCCGGCCACCAGGTGCGTTGGCGTGCGTACCTTGTGCATCTGGAACAGGGCGCCTTCGTCGACGTAACGTTTGGCGGCTTCCCACGGACGGCCTCCCAGGAAGTAAGCGTCGTCAACCGTCATGTCGTCGTTGCCCCAGTTGGCCGCGTGTTCGACCGCGCCCGCTCCTGTGACCGCCGCCTTGAAGCGATCCGTCTGGGTGATCAACCAGTTGGTCATGTAGCCGCCGTAGCTGTATCCGCCAACCGTCAAGCGATTCGGGTCAGCGATCCCCGCTTTCACGAGCGCGTCGACGCCGGTGAGAATGTCCCTGCCTGGTCGCGAAACAATTTCCGGAACGATGCCGATCAAAAACTTGTCACCGTAGCCAGTCGAACCACGATAATTCGGCTCGAACACCAGCCATCCATTGGTCGCCGCGAGGCGATCCCACTGGTACCAGTCGGCTTCGAAGTGATTCCCATCGGCGTCTGCCGGGCCGCCGTGGATTAACGTCAACATGGGCAAATTCTTCGCCTCGAACTTTCCCGGGGGATACATCAACATGCCTTCCACTTTTGTACCGTCGTCCGAGGTCCACTGAAACGGTTTCCCCTGCGGCAGATCGCGCTCCGTGAAAGCCTTGTTGAAGGCCGTGATGGCGTGCGCCTGTTCCAACTTGTCGACGCCATCGGCGATGTAGACCTCCATCGGCTTGTCGATCGCCGAATACACGTAGGCCACGCGCGGCGAATTCTTCGCCGTTGAGACATGCGCGTATGTGCCCTTCCATCCCGAGTTCTTCTGGAAGGCAGCTTTCGGATTTTCCTGCGAGTACAGTTGGACCTCGGTCCCCATCCGCGCAGCCGAAACGATGCGCCCATCGCTCAGCAAAGCATGTGGGCCAACCGAGCCTTCAAAGTCCCCGGCCCAACGCTGCACATCTCCTGTATCGGCGTCGACCCAGTACAGGCGCTCCTGGTAGTCGCGATATTTCCCTTCCACCGAACCTTGTCCCACGCGGAAGAACACGTGCCGGTTGTCGTTGGACCAGGTGAGTTCCTGCTCGAACGCTTCGTTGTGAGTCAGTTGCCGGGGCTTCACTTCGCCGGACGTTGCGCTCAGGTCCACCGAATAGACTTCGAATTCTTCCACTTTCTCCTGACGCTCCGAGACTGAGGTCGTCACGAAAGCGAGCCGGCGTCCATCCGGGGCGACGACGATTTGGTCCACGCGCCAGGGCGTGCTGCTAATCTGCCGCGCGGATGAAGTCGTGCCTGACTCTTTCTGCGCTTTCGGCGTCTCGGACATGCCGCTGGCAGCGTGCTTCTCGAGAGCTTGGGCAAGATCAAGGGTATAGATCACATCGCCGCGCTCGCCCGCGCGATACTGAACCGTATCTTTCCAAGCCTTGCGATAGGCATCGCGTTGCTTCTTGTCCCACGGAATGCGCGTAGCAAAGTAGATACTCTTCGAATCGGCCGCCCAGGCGAAGGCGTGCACTTCTTCTTCGCCCGAGGTGATCGGGAACGCCTCGCCGCCGTCAGGGCGGATCAAATAGACCTGGCTCACAGACTTGTTCGACTCATCCTTGCTGTCATCATCCTCATCGGAATCATCGCGGCCCTTACCGCCGAAACGACGCTCGGACAGAAAAGCTATCCACTTTCCGTCCGGCGACCAGTGCGGCGAGGAGTCATGGCCGGACTGCGTGAGCTTGCGCAAGCCGCCCTCCGCTCCCTCTCGATAGAGCCACAGGTCGGTCTGGAATATTTCGCGATCCCAGTCGGCGCGCTCCGCGGCGATCACGACGGCGTTTCCGTCGGGCGACATCTGGACCGCGCTGAACTCAACGTAATTAAAGAACTCGTCGAGCGTGATTTTTGGTTTGTCGGCGGCGAAGGCAAAACATCCGAAGACGAGCAGGAGAGCGCACAGCAGGCGTGGTCTGGTCATAGGAGAAGTCGCATAGAGAGATACCACTGGCGAGGGTCGACGTGCAAATAAATGAGGCAAGAAATGTGATCGCGAGTCAGATCAAAATGCAGCATCTCACTGCACCGGATCGGCATTCTTCAGCGAATCATCCAGCGACTGGTTGGCCTTGGGCGCGCCTTCAATCATGCGCCAGCCATCGTCGTAGTGCTTCATCGACACGGTCGACTTGTATTGCAGCCCGCCGACATTCAGCGCTGATCCCACTTCGTTCAGCGGCACCCACTTCCAGGTGAAGTCCACATCCGCCAGATTGTCGCTCTTGCTGATGCCGGTCACGGACACAAGTTCGCGCCGCGCCGTCGGAATGCTGAAGTATTCCTTGCCCGTCTCGGTGCCGCGGATCAGGTCGTGAAAGGTATCCACGCCAGCGGGCGTCAGCGCGACTTCATAGCAGGGCGGCGGCGTGACCTGCGGAGGACACAGCGTCGGCGCGCCGACAATCCATCCGTGATGCTGCAGCACCGTGTATTGCGGAGAAGAAAAGTCCTTGCCCGAGACCGGCCCGATGCGCAGCCAGAACTGCTGCTGCTGGCTGAACCCCTCAGAACCCGCAATGAGCGTGGAGGCGAGCCTTCGCGTGAGGAAGTCCCGCGGCGAGCACGCCGTCAGCATGCACAGCGACACCGCGATGAGGCTCAGTTTTCTCATCCAGTCACGGGTTGGCATTTCCGGGATTAGCGTCGACTTGCGATTGTAACCAAACCCGACGTGCGATGCGGCAAGAAAGGATGACTCGTGGCCTGGCCCCCGAACTTCGCAGCCCATCGACCCGGGACGGCTTCTCCGCACTTCGGACACTTCCCTTCCGATGTAATGCGATAAGCCTTGATGCGATAAGAGTAGCGCTCAATCAAGGTTGTCGAACAGCGCGCACAGCGTGTGTCTTCCAAGTGGCCGACGTATCCGGGAAGGTTGCCGGCATACACGTAGCGAAGTCCCGCGCGCGCGCCGATCTCCGCCGCGCGCAGCAGGCCCTCGGGCCGCGTATCGCCGGGCTCGGTCATCTTGTAGTCCTTGTGAAACGCTGTGACGTGCCACGGAATGTCGACCGAAACTCCGGCGATAAACTCGGTCAGCTTCTGCAGCTCGTCGTCGGAATCATTGAAGCCGGGAATGAGCAGCGTCACGATCTCCACCCACAAGCCCATCGCATGCAGGCTGCGGATGGTGTCGAGAATCGGCTGCAGGCGTCCGCCCAGCTCCCGATAGTGGCGATCGTTGAAACTCTTCAGATCGACTTTGTAGAGATCCAGCCAGGGCCGCACATACTCGAGGACTTGCGGCGTGCCGTTGCCGTTGGAAACGAATCCCGTGACGAGGCCGGCGGCTTTCGCTTCCTTGAGAATCGCCACCGCCCACTCGGCGGTAATCAGCGGCTCGTTGTAGGTGCTCACCAGCACTTGTGCCCCTTGTCGAAGGGCATCCTGCACCAAGGCTTCGGGCGAGGCTTCAAGCGGAGGCGAGATGGCTTGCGGATCGCGCAGCGCCTGTGACGTTACCCAGTTCTGGCAATACGCGCAGTGCAGATCGCATCCCAACATGCCGAAGCTGTAAGCGAGCGCGCCCGGATAGGCGTGAAAAAAGGGCTTCTTCTCGATGGGGTCGCACTGCACGCCGCCAACGTATCCCCACGGCACATAGAGTTTCCCGCCGCGGTTGAAGCGGACTTTGCAAACACCGGGCTGGCCTTCAGGAATCGGGCAACAATGCCCGCAGGCAAAGCAGCGGACGCGGTCGCGGTCGAGTTTCTCGTACAGTTCCCCCTCGCGAACGTGCTCGTTGACGAGATCACGAAGGGTCGGCATAGCTGGGCACTCATCCCTATTTTACTGAAATGAGCAGGTCGAAGGGCGATGCGTTCCGCAGATCAAGCAGGCGAAGCAGCTTAGTAGGAAGAATCGCTGCTCATCAGCGGAGGATGCTGCTTGAGAAAGCTGTTAGCTTCGCGCTGAATTGCTTGCGCCTGGGCGCGCGTCAGCTGCGAACTCATAAAAGCAACGCGGTCTTTGCTGGCTGACTTTCCTGCTGCGCGGGCGAGCACCGACCAGAAGTATGCGCGTGTAACGTCTTTCGGAGCGCCACGGCCGAGGTAGTAGTAGGCGCCCAACGTATCCTGTGCGCCGACATGTCCCTGCTCAGCAGCCTTCAGAAACCAGCGCAACGCGCTCGAGTAGTCCTGCGGCACGTCTTCACCCGTAGCGTAGCGAGTGGCCAACGCTACCTGTTCGTAAGGGTCGCCCAGTTCTGCGCGCTTGCGCACTTCAGAGAGATCCCGAGGCCGGCCGGAAGCGCTCGTGCTGGGTGCAGCTGCTGCGACCACTGGCGGGCGCGCGGCCTCCACCGTGTTTTCTTTGCGGGGATGGAAGCGTTCCGCCACCCAGGGCGCCAGCAGATATCCAAGGACCATCACGATTGAAGAGGCGGCCACCAGCAGCAACACCAGATGCCTCTGCGGAAAGCGGAAGCCCGGCCCTTCGTCCACCTCTTCGAGAGCCGACGAAAACGGGTATGACTTCATGGGCCCGTCCGGCGGCGGCCCGAGTGTAATCGACGTCTGCGTCGAGTTCTGAGAAGGCCGTCTGGGTGGAGTTACACGGGGCTGCGGTGCAGCAGAGGCCAACCGTGTACGAGTCGCGCGGTTGTTCGCGGCAAGCACCGTATCGGCGAGCCGCTGCAAAACGGTTCCATCGCGCTCGTTAAAAGCGCGCGGCTTGGAAGAGAACACTTCCAGCAGTCCGACCACTGTGTTGCCCATGCGAATGGGTACCGCGATGATCGAGCGGACTCCCAGTATGCGGCAGCTCTCGCGGTCCACGCGCGGATCCGTTTCGGTATCGTCGCAACGCTGCAGGAAGCCCGTGCGCGCACAGTATCCCGAAAAACCCGAGCCGATCTCCAGCGTCGCGCCAACCGGAGGCGCATCACCCGAGCTTGCGCGGCAAAGCATCGCTCCGTTTTCCAAGAGCGCAATCGCGGCCCCGTTTGCGCGGGTGAACGTGCAGCATCGTTCGGCAATGAGTTGCAGGGCTCCGGTCAGATTTGCACCATGTGCTTCCACCTCGCGCTGCACCGCGGCCAGCGCGGCGAGCGTGCTGGTGTAGTCAGCGCGCGTGCCCTCCTCGACCACTGCAGGAGACGGTCGCGGCGGCGGTGGAGCATTCCATCGCTCGAGGTCGCTCTTCGGCTCGCCATGCCGCGCCACGTAGTTCGCCGCTCCCACCATGGCGTTCAGGAAAAGCCATTCCTGCAGCTTGCGGCGTGAGTCGGTGGGCATCTCGCGAAATCGCACGCCAATCCGGCCCTTGCGGTCGGCCCAGATAATCTGGCCGCTGGTCTCCAGGTAGGTCTCAGTCTCGGAAAGATCGAGACATAAACTCACGACCCGATTCACGCTCCAGGTTGACGAGGTCTGAATGGCAGCGCCCTGCTCGCTGATGTCGAGTACCTCGCTCAGGTCGAGCACCATGTCGTCGGAAGTTCCGTTGAGGCTGGCGTACGCGGGGGAATGCACCCGCTGTCGGACAGACTGGCGGCGACGCGGAAGTGGCTTCAGGTGCCGGTTTGAGGACGCGGTCTGAGGCCCGGTTGGTTCCATGTCCGTATGGAAACTTAATATTACCTTGATCGTAGGAGAAAGAAAGTAATTCCCATCACACTCGGAAGGACATGTTGGCAAAATGTGTCAAAGTAATGAACAGGGACGGTTACCCTGCCCGAACTCCGGGAGGCGCGGCCAGGATTGCGCTTTAAAAGACAAATCCCACGGCGGTGAACCGTAGGGTTGTGAAACCTCGACATCCGCTCTCAACGACTACGCCGGCCACTTCCGTCGTTGCAGGCCAATCGACGACAGCCGCGTCATGGCCGCAACCATCACGCTCGACAGCAACTGCATGGTCGCAACGTCGCGCGAATCGAACGCGTACGGCGTGGCGGAAAGCACTTCGAACAAGCCCAGTGTTTTTCGGAAATGACGCAGCGGCGCCACCAGGATCGACCTCGCGCCCAGCCTCCGGCAGCTCGCCAGATCCACTCGCGGATTCGATTCCGCATCGTGGCACAAAAGAATTTCTCCCGTGCGTACACATTCCGCCGACAGGCCGGAGTCGGTCTGCAGGTGCACTCCGAGGTCGGGCGCAGTCCGTCCGCTGCGCGCGCGGCAAACGATCTCGGCTCCCGAACGCAGCGCGATGGCCGCCCCGGTTGCGCCCGTCAGCGACTGAGCGCGCTCGGCAATGATGTTGATGCCCGGCTCCAGGTTCAGGTCCCCGGGATGAATGAAAGACTCGGGATCGATCCGGTCTTCGTGCAGTTGCAACGCGTCCGACATGCCGACCGTGCGCAGGTGATGACGTCCGGAATGCATCTCCACCGAGGCGGCAGGCTTCTTCTCGGGATATGGAACCGGCTCGGGCACGGAGCGCAGCAGGTCGCGCACCAGGCGGTCGAGTTCCACGTCGGCGATCAGATGGGCCGTCTCCTGTCCTCTCAATGATCCGCCCAGCACTCGCGACAGGCTGAGCATCGCTTTGCTTCCGCAGGCCAGGCAATACGGAGTGTTGTTTTCGCTGATCATTTCGCATTCCGCACAGAACACCGCGCTCTGCAGGGAAAGGAAAGTCGCTTTTTGTGCCGTCGCCCAACCCAGGTACATGTCTTTACTTTTTCTCCGCGTGCTCAGTGACGTCCGAAAAAAGTAAATGCACCATCGGTGCGGCAGAAGTGGCGCCAGTGGTTCGAGGCTGTGGATAACACGTCACTTAACGCATGCGGCGAGAACGACTGTCCTGCAAACTGGAAACATAGGCTGAAACGTCCACTCGGCTCCCGGCACTATCAAGAAATACCGCGCCATAATTCGTTTTAGCGGGCGTTTTGGGGGAGTCTGACTGGGTACCGTGCCAGGTCCTACATGCCCTGACACGGCCTTAAACGCGGTATATACTTTAGCTTCTCGCGAGGGCGGCTGAGGGGGGATCAGCCAGCCCAGGTTCCCCCCTTGTGTGCGAGAGATTTTCGCTTCCTTCGCCATCAGGACCCATGGGAGATCACGGTCGATTCCGGCACGATCAGGATTCACCGACACAGGGTGATGCCGGCGCCGCTGTCCGCTCTCCCTCGAGCGCTCCAGAAAGCAATTCGTCCGACCTGCCGCCTCCATCGGATGCGCCGACCCTGGCACCCGAAGGGTTCGGGCCCGACGCGCCTACGATTCTCCCCCTCTCCAGCGCATCTCCTTCTGACTCTCCGACTCTGGCGGATGTAGGTACTCCGCCGCCGCGCGGTGGTGCGCCGACTCGTGCCGTCCGTCTGCCGCAATCAGAACTGGAGCATGGAACGATCCTGGCGGGCCGGTACGAAATTCTGCAGACGCTCGGCCAAGGCGGCATGGGCGCGGTCTACAAGGCGCGCGATCTGGAACTCGATCGCATGGTCGCGCTCAAGGTAATTCGCCCCGACCTGGCGAAGAATCCCGCGATCATCGACCGCTTCAAGCAGGAGCTCCGGCTATCGCAGCGCGTGACGCATCGCAACGTCATTCGCATTTACGACCTCGGTGAAGGTGATGGCGTCAAGTTCATCACCATGGAATACATCGAGGGCCATGACCTGCGCACGCTGATTCACCAGCGCAAGAAGTTCCCGGCCGAAGAAGCGGTCGCCATCATGGAACAGGTCTGCCTGGCGCTTGATGCCGCGCACAGCGTGGGCGTCATTCACCGCGACCTGAAACCGCAGAACGTGATGCAGGATGCTGCCGGCCGCGTGCTGGTCATGGATTTCGGGCTGGCGCGCACGTTCGAAGGCGATGGCATGACCCAGACCGGCGCCCTGGTCGGGACCATGGAATACATGTCGCCCGAGCAGGCGCTTGCGAAAGAACTGGACCAACGATCGGACATCTTCAGCGCCGGGTTGATCTTCTACGAATTGCTGACCGGCCAGATGCCCTACCATGCGGAGAGCGCTCTGGCGAGCCTGATCCGCCGTACTCAGGAGCGCGCCAAACCCATTTCCGAGCACGACGGTTCGTTCCCGCAAAACCTCAGCAACATCGTCAGCAAGTGCCTGGAGCGCGACCCCGCCAACCGATACCAGTCGTCCAAGGATCTGCTGGCGGACCTGGAAGCGTGGCAGGGCAAGCGCGCCGCCGGAGCCATCGCCTTTGAGAGCGTGAAGCCGTGGGGACAGACCGTGCCCTGGCAGTGGATCGGAGGCATCGCGGCAGTGATCATCCTGGCCGTCGTAGGTTTCCTCTTCCGCGACAAACTTCGCAGCGCCGCCAAGCTTCCGTCAGCCGCAGCCAAGCCGGAAGTCGCGCTGGCGATCCTTCCCTTTCGCAACGCGTCCCAGGATCCGTCGCTCGACTGGTATGGCACGACCCTGGCCGACATGCTCAGCTCTGACGTCGGTCAGTCCGCGCACCTGCGCATGGTCTCACCCGATCGCCTGCACCAGGTCTTGCACGACCTGCGCATCGGTGCCGAGACGGTCGTCGACCCCACGATCCTGCGCCGCGTGGGCGACTCGAGCAATGCCGATACCGTCATCTGGGGCCAGTACGCCAAGTTCGGCGACCAGATTCGCATCGATGCGAATATCCAGAACCTCGGCACCGGAAAAACGACGTCGCTGAAGGCTGAAACCTCGGAGAAGGGCCTTCCCGCGGCCATCGACACGCTGGCCGATTCGATTCGCAAAAACCTCTCGCTATCCTCCGACCTGGTCAAAGAGCTCCAAGCGCAATCATTCAAGCCTTCCACGACTTCAGTCGAAGCGTTGCGCGACTACACCCAGGGGGTTGAGTTGATGCGGCAGGGCAAGCCGCTGGAAGCGCTTAAGCCTCTGCAGTCCGCCACCACGCAAGATCCTCAATTCGCCATGGCGTTTTCGAAACTCAGTGCGGCCCAATCTGCATTGGGTTACGACAATGACGCCGATCAGTCGTCGCGCAAGGCTGTCGACCTGAGCAATAACTTGTCGGCCCGCGAGCGTTATCTGATCCTTGCTAACCGCGCGCGCGTTACGCACGACAACGACAAGGCAATCGAATACTACGAGAATCTCGCCAAGGGCTCGCCGGAAGATCTCGACATCGAAATGGCGCTGGGCGGACTTTACGAAGCGAATATCGTTCTCGACAAAGCCAAGGAACGGTACAGCTTCGTTTTGCAACGCGATCCGAAATCGGCCGACGCCTTGCTGGCTCTAGGGCGCGTCGAAGTAATGAACGGAAACGCGCAGAGCGGAATCGACTATTTCGAGCGAGCGCGCAGTCTGGCCGTCCAGAACGACAATCAGGAACAGAACGCCGCCGCATTGCATGCCATCGGAGTGGGCTACAAAACAATCAACAAGACCGACGAGGCATTGCGGAATCTGCAGGAAGCACTGGTGATTCGGCGCAAGATCGGGCAGAAACGCGGCATGGCGGCCAGTCTCAATGAAATCGGCAAGGTCAGCGCCCTGGCCGGCGACACCAAGACCGCACTAGCCAGCTATAACGAGGCACTCGACCTCCGCCGGGAAATCGGCGACAAGCGTGGCGTCGGCGGTACTCTGGTCGACCTCGGCAATGTCTACGACGACAAGGGCGATCATGACAAAGCTCTCGATTACTACAAACAGTCCTTGCCGATTGAACGCGAAATCGGCGACGAAGGCATGCAGGCGATCTGCCTGAACAACATCGGAAACGCCCGTTTCGCCAAGGGCGATTACGAAGACGCTCTCACTTACTTCCAGCAGGCTCTGCAGTTGCGTGAGAAAGCGCAAGCACCTGCCGACATCGTTGAGAGCGTGCACAATATTGCCGAAACCTCCGCGAAAATGGGACAGTTCGATCAGGCGGTCACTCAGTATCTGCGAGCGCTCGATCTACGGCGCAGCATCGGCGATCCGCGCGGGGGCGCGATCGAATCCTACAGCCTGGGCACGATCTTCCAGAACCAGGGCCGTTTCGATGCGGCGCTCAACTCCAAGGCGGAAGCCCTGAAGACTTTCACTGACATCAAGGACCGCACCTTCTGGATGGCGGAGATTCTGAGCGGGTACGGCGACGTTCTAATAGAAACCGGCCGCGGAGAGGAAGCCGCCAAGTATCTGACCGACGCGCTGAATCTTTCGCGCGAGTTGAAGAACGACGGCATGGCATCCCAGGCCCTTGGCTATCAGGGAGACGCTGCGTTCGTTCGCGGGGATTACAAGACTGCAAAAGGCCTGTACGAAAAGGCAGCCCAGGCTGCCGAGCGCACCACCGAAACCGACAAGAAGCTGATTGCGAAACTCAACCTCGCAAAGCTTGCCGTGCAGGAAGGGCGAGGCCGCGAAGCCGTCGCAAGCCTCCGTCCGCTCTCGGAAAAAGCCGAAACTCTTGGGTTGAAATACATGGCCGTGCAATGCTCGCTGCTCATGGCCGAGGCGCTGGTGCAGATGAAGGACTACGCGCACGCCAAGCCGGAACTCGAACAGATTCTGCTGCGCTCCGACAAACTGGGCATGCAGCCATTGTCCGCGAAAGCTCACTTCCTGCTGGCGACGATTGCGCGGGCATCCGGAAATTCCGCGGATGCTCAGGATCACTATCGCCAGGTCGTCCGTTTGCTTGAGCCGATGTCCAGGCAAAAAGGTGCGGAGAAAGTCCTGCAGCGCTCCGACTTGAGCGCTCTGTATACGGAATCCACCAAGGCCACCGCCAAGTAGCGGTTCTACGTCTCAGTCGCAGCGCCCTCGCTAACACAATCTGGTGGCCTCTTTTCGGTTTCTGTAATGTCTTCCACCAGCGCCACCCAGCCGTCCGTTCTTCCGCTCGCATTCTGAGTAGGCTTGTAGGCGGCCGATATCCGGCGCAAGCCGATTTCGTCGTAGGTGGCCTCCGCTTCGTAGCTGACATCTTCTCCGCACAGAGCCTGCTCGAAGCGCGGCAGAAGCGTTTCGAAAGCTTCCTTGCCGATGACATCCTGAATGGGGCGTCCCACAATTCTGTCGACCGGTTTGTGCAACCAACCGGCGTAATACTGATTCACCCAGAGGTAACGCAGGTCGCGGCTGCAGTGAGTCAGCGGCGCCGACCACCGCTTCGACATTAGTTCCAAGTGGCTTGATGCGATTCTTCCGGCGAGGAGTGATTGTCCCAGCTTTGCCTGCGCGTCACTGCTCGGGTTCCGATCTTGCATCACTCTTACGTAATATTTCAACTTGCTTCGTTCGTTTCTCACGGCCTGAACGGTGAGATGGACCGACACGATCTGGCCATCTTTACGGATGTAGCGCTTCTCCATCGAGTAGTGGTCGATTTCGCCGGCCTCAATCCTCTTCGTCTGCGCCAGACCTAGTTCGTGGTCTTCGGGATGCGCGAGGTCCCGCACCGTCATGTGTCGCAATTCGATAGGACTGTAGCCGACGATCTCGCAGAACCTTCGGTTGACCCGCAGCCAGTGTCCGTCGCGGGCCACGTGCGCCAAGCCAACCGCACTCTGCTCAAAGGTCGACAGGAAGCGTTCCTCACTGTCGTGCAAAGCCGTCTGCAGCAACAGAGCAGGCACCTTCGCGACGCCTTCGGTGTCACCGGAGGATGTCTTGTCCTCGTGAATGCCCAGTAAAGCGCGAACTTCGCGGGCCAGCACCGGCAGACCTTCCGCCTTCGATATCACGACGCTGGCGCCAATCGCGTTGGCCAACCCCTCGTGCAAGGCCTCTTGATACAACGTGAACAATATGACTTTTGAGTTGGGCAAATCCTTCTTCAAGAGGCTGGCTATTTCGGCGCCGTTCAATTCCGGCATGCGCAGATCCAGGATCAACAGGTCAGGCCGAAGAGCAACCGCGGCACGCACAGTCTCGAGCCCCTTGGCAGTCTGCGCGCAGATTTCAATTTCTGGCTGCTGTTCCAGAACGGATCGAATTGCTCTGCGCATGCCTCCGTTGTCATCTGCGATGAGTACACGTTTGGTCATTTGAAACTAAGCCCCGGAGTTTCCCGCCAGACACGGAGCGGCGCACGCCTTTGTGTATGAAATCTAAATGCAATTGTAGGGTGCCCGACAATACAGGGAAAACCCGATTCGCCATTACTGGCTCGGATGACAGGCGTACAAGAGTTGCCGCGTCTAGACTGTGAGTTACACGGAGTGGCGGAGCGTATTCCGCCCAGCAGATCCACAACAGCCCCGAAGCTACTGAAAAGAAAATCCCCATCCCGCGTTCGCAGGATGGGGAGGTTCGTTCGGAATGCTGCGCTCTACTTCGTTACCGTTGTCTTCGTCGTCCATGAGCGATCCGGAACCCGATCCGGATCAGGGTTCAACGCGCTGATTGCAGCCCTGTCCGTAAGAATGGTTCCGGAAATTACATTTGCGTTGACCTTCACAGTCACCACCATGAACTCAAGGCCGAACTTATCCAGATTCCCTACCGTGCAGCTTGCCACACCGGCAGCGAAGGTACACGGAGTGCTCGAGCATCCAGTGGTCAGCGAGCATAGCGAAGACGCGACGTAGGTCGTGCCTGCCGGAATCGTGTTCGTGATGGCCACGCCTTGCGCGCTCGACGGACCGAAGTTCGTGGTGGTTGCCACGTACGTCAGGTTCGCTCCCGGCTTCACTTTCGAGCTGGCCAGGTTCACGATGTCCAGATCCGCTGGGGCGTAGGTAACGTTTTGCACCGCCGCGAAGCAGGAGAAGCTCGGCCTGCTCGACCCCTTGGTAGTGGGATCGGTGCGCGTCTGGGTGAAGGCTGTAATGATATTGGAATCGAAAGTAATTCCCGGCACGCAATCCTGCCCGGTCGCCTTCAGGAATCCAGGATTCATGATGGGCGAACCAGTGGGCACGTCGTAACTGGTGGCCACGTCGTAGTTCACGTTGGTGCATGCGCCGTTGCTGCTGGTGCAAGCCGCATGGAACTCTACGCATTTACCGCCAGTGTCGCTGTAGACAATGCACTGCGCGCCTGGGAAAGCCGCGTGGTGTTGGCCGGTCGCAAACGTCGCGGGGTCCGTCAACACCGCAGTCACCGCCAGTTGGTCGATATCCTGATCCGGCTTCACCTTGTAGAGGTAACTGCCGAAGATATACGTCGTGGTCGTGTTCTTGGGAGCGGGCTGGGTAATGGTCTGGCTGTCCGGAGCAAAAGTCCAGCTCAGGATATCGTTGTTGTCAGTCGCGCCGCCGGTCGCCCCTGTGAACCCAACATAGGCAGTGCCGCCAGCGCCTAGACCCAAAGTGGTCATGTCGACTGACACTCCGTTCGGAAACAAGTCAGTGCCATCGAGAATCACATCAAGGACGCCAAGGCACGGGCCGTCGCAGTTCGAGCCCGGCGTATATGTAATGGTCGCTGTGTGAATGTTGCCGTCGGCCAGGGTGATCTCGTCAGTCGTCAGATCGTGATCCCCCTTACGGCAGTTGGAATCTACGAAGTTCGGGCCAGTCCCGCAGCTTTGAACCGCAACATGGTTGGCGCTCACGTCATTAATTTCAGTGTTCTGGTAGGCATCGAACTCTACCGCGAGGCTGTTCGGGATGCCGCCAGCGTTGGGCGTGCAGATGCCACTGGCAGTCTGGCCGAATCCAATGCTGCAACCATCCGCCCCATTGTCAGCGTCCAGGGCTTTCAGGGGCAGAGGCGAGTTTTGGATCACGAAAGCGATGCCGTCTCCCGGCAGGCTCGTGTTGGTACCGCTCATTTGAAACGTAAAGGTGGTGGAGAAATGTTGATTGACAGGTAACGCAACATTCCACCACGCAGAGCCCGCTACGAAGATTGTGTTTGGCGTAAGCCGCAGCACCGTGTTCACTCCCGGGGGCGGAGCCTGAGGCGGGTTTGACGAGGGCGGTTGTTCCAAAGTGGACGCTGGTGCGCCGAGTGCTGCGCTGCCGTTCAGCGCCAGACAACTTTGATTACTGGAGAAATCTGGCGTAAAAGCCGGAGACGCAGGACACTGCGCCCAAGCGCCAGTGCTTCCCGCCATCACCAACCCCGCTAGCAACGCCATCGTGAACACAAGGGTCTTCGTGCTCATCCGCTTCGCGCTGCGTTTCTCGCAAGCACACAACGAAACATGGAATGCCATAAAGCTGTCCTCCGACAAAGCTCGAACCTGGGGAATTGGGAAAAGCAGCCAATCTGATACTTAGTGACGGGTCAATAAACAAACAATGTTGGGTCAAGTGATGGGGGGATCACAAATACCCAGCCGGATCGAGCGCAATGCGATTGGGGTCCATTTCGGAAAGCTAACGGAGTGAACGCAATCCGTTGCCGAAAACGCCCGCCAGAAGCCGTGTTTGAGCTAGCAGCTATCCGCTACACGGCCTAGGAATTGTGCCCTCGCCCCCTCCGAAAGTCAAGGCTCGCCCTACAAATCTGATAGTGGCAAGACAAGAACGGTCGTTTCACGGGAGCGGCAGGGCGATGTTGAATGCGTATAATCGCCGACACCGCGAGACAATGTGTCCAAATTTTGTAAAAACGGTTGACAACGTTGACCACAGGGAGGGGATCGGCATGGGTAAGACAGCAGCGTCGGCAGTCAGTCGGCGTGGATTTCTGGGGTCAGCAAGCACCGCAATGGCTGTGGCCGCCGTGGTAGGTTCGGTTCCGGCGATGAAAGGCGAAGCGGCCACCGAAGGTTCGTCCCCGGAGGAAACCCCGCACAAAAAGAAGAAAATCCCCATCGGCGTCTTTGATCCCGCCTACCCCGACCTCTCGCTCGACCAGATGCTCGACAAAGTCTCCGCACTCGGACTCGAGGCCATGGAGATCGGCACCGGCGGCTACCCGAATTCCGCGCACTGTCCGGTAGCAGACCTGCTCGCCGACGCAGGTAAGGCCAAGGCGTGGAAGAAGAAATTCGAAGACAAGAACATCCGCATTGGCGCCTTCAGTTGCCACGGCAACCCCATCCATCCCGATCCCAAGCACGCCGCCCGCGATGCCGAATCCTTCCGCCACACGGTTCTGCTCGCTGAGCGCCTTGAAATTCCCGTGATAGTCGGCTTTTCAGGCTGCCCCGGCGGGACCCCGACCGAGACGATGCCGAACTGGGTCACGTATCGCTGGCCCCCCGAATACGGTCAGATGCTTGACTGGCAGTGGAAAGAGAAAGTCATTCCCTACTGGAAAGAGGCGGCGAAGTTTGCGCGCCAGCACGGCATTAGAAAGCTCGCTTTCGAAATGCACCCGAACTTCGTCGTCTACAACCCTAAAACGCTGCTGCGCCTGCGCGAAGCCGTCGGTGAAGAAATCGGCGCCAACTGCGACCTGAGCCACTTGTTCTGGCAGGGATGCGACCCGGTCGAAGTGATTCACCTGCTCGGTAAAAACGGTGCGCTCTTCCACGCGCATATGAAGGACACCACGTTCTATCCCGAGAACGTGAATCGCTACGGCGTGCTGAACTTCGCTTTCGAGAAAGGGGACTTGCCCGAAGCCTCCGAAACTTTCCGCGCCGTCGGATACGGCCACAGCGCCGGACAGTGGAAGACGATTCTGCAGGCCTACATGGACGTGGACTTCGAGGGCATGTTCAGCATCGAGAATGAGGACCCAATCCTTTCCGGAGAAGTCGGGGTGGAACGGGCAGCCTATCTGTTGAAGAACGTCCGCGCTGAAATTCTGGGATAGGGGCCGGCCCAAACCAAACATCCTTCACCACAGAGGACAGGGTGACACAGAGCCTCTGTGGTTAAGATTTTTCTAGCCGCAGGGGGATGACGCGTCCTTCTTGTGCGCTCTGCTCGGCCAGTTCGATAAGCCGAATCACGTTGCGCGACTGCTCCGGCTTCACGGCAAGTTCTTCTTGCCCCGTAACCGCGCGATACATGTTTGTGTAGTACGCGGAATAGTCTCCTGCGAGTGTGCGGTATTTCACGCGGCTTGACGGCCCGGTGCATTGCGAGACGGTACCCCACGCGGCCTCCGGCTCTTCGCCCCAGCCGGAGCCGCCGGGTATGCCGCCTTGCTTCAGCGCATCTTCCTGCGGATCAAGTCCGAATTTCTGATAGGTTCCCCTGGTCCCGTATAGCAGGAAGCGTGGACTCGGCTCGCACACCAGCGATCCCGCATGCAGCGTGACTTTCAAATTCGGATAATGCAACTGCACTTCGAAGTTGTCGACCGCGACCGCGCCATCTCTTTGCATGCGCACATCGGCATAAATTCCTGACGGATTCCCGAACAGCACCACTGCCTGGTCGATCAAATGCGATCCCAGATCGAACAGCACTCCCGATCCCGGCCCGGACTGTTCGCGCCAGGCCTCGGGCCGCACGCCGGGGCGGAAGCGGTCGAACCGGCTGTGAAACTCAGCCAACCGTCCGATCGCGCTCTGTTCGAGCATCTGGCGCACCGTCCGAAAATCGCCGTCCCAGCGCCGGTTCTGGAACACGCTCAGCACGCGTCCAACTTTCTTCGACACCGCAATCAGTTCATCGGCATCGGCTGAGGTGATCGTGAAGGGCTTGTCGACAACCACGTGCTTGCCCGCCTGCAATGATTGCGCGGCAATTTCCAGATGGCTGGTGTTCGGCGTCGCCACCACAATCAAATGCACCGACGACTCACGCAACAGAGATTCCAGATCGCGAACGATCTTCGCTTCCGGATATCGCTTCTGTGCCTCGTGGCTCCGGCGCTCGAGAATGTGCGTGAGACGGAGATTAGGATTTGCGTGGATGAGGGGCGCGTGAAATACCTGTCCGGCCAGACCAAAGCCGACAAGACCAACATTGATTGGAGTCGTCACGCCGATATTCTAAGCGAAGCGAACGTAGCGCCGGCGTCCCGCCGGCAGTCGCGAGGGCGTCCCCGCCCTCGCTCGCAGTAACCCAGGCAACTCTGGACCCAAAAACCCGCCGCGCACTGTCTCCGCGGGCGCTATAATCCGCATTCCGCTCACTCCCACGCACGAGGGTACGTGTTTCCATGGCGCAAGTGAATCGCTCTCCCAAAATCTATGACGTGTGCATCGTCGGATCGGGCGCGGCGGGTGGAACGGCCGCCAAGATTCTTACCGAAGGCGGTCTCAACGTCGTCATGCTCGAAGCGGGAGGGCCGGTCAATCCGGAAGTCGATTTCAAGGAACACGTCTGGCCCTATGAGTTGCCGCATCGCGGAGCCGGCGTTGCCGGCAAAGCGCTCGAACCGGGCAACGGCTTGGAGAACGAATTCATCGCACCCACAGGCGCGTGGACGATCGAAGGCGAGCCCTATCTGTCGGCCCCGGGCTCGTCCTTCCGCTGGTATCGTTCGCGCATCGTTGGCGGACGCACCAATCACTGGGGCCGCATCGCCCTGCGCTTCGCGCCCGTCGACTTCCGCGCCAAAACAAAAGACGGCCTGGGCGATGACTGGCCGATCTCCTACGAAGACATTGCCCCTTACTATGACAAAGTTGAGTCCTACATCGGCGTGTTCGGCACTAAGGAAAATATTGCGAGCGCTCCGGACGGAATCTTCATGCCGCCGCCCAAACCGCGCTGCAACGAAGTGATCACCAAGCACGCGTGCGACAAACTGGGCATATTGTGCGTTCCATCGCGCATGGCCGTGATCACGCGTCCGCTTAACGGCAGGCCTGCGTGCCACTATTGCGGCCAATGCGGCCGCGGATGCCGGCGCGCCAGCAACTTCAGTTCGAGCCAGGTAATGATTCCGCCCGCGCAGAAGACCGGGCGCTTCACTCTCATCACACATGCCATGGCTCGCGAAGTGCTGATCGGCAAAGACGGCAAGGCGGAAGGCGTCTCGTACGTCGACAAGAACTCGAAATCCGAGCAACGCGTCATGGCCAAGGCTGTCATCCTTGGCGCAAGCTCCTGCGAGTCGGCGCGCTTGCTGCTGAATTCAAAATCGAGTTTGTTTCCGAACGGGCTGGCGAATTCGTCGGGCGCGGTTGGCCGCAACCTCATGGATTCGGTCGGCAGCGATGGCGGCGGCTTCGTTCCGCGTATGGAGAAAGTGAAACCGCACAACCACGACGGGGTGGGCGGACTGCACATGTACGTTCCGTGGTGGAAGTTCGATCGCAAGAACGACTTCCCACGCGGCTACCACATCGAACTCTGGGGCGGCCGCGATATGCCGGGCGTGGGCATGTTTCACGATTCCTGTGACGACGGGGAGGGTTACGGCGTCACCCTGAAACAGCGCCTGCGCAAGGAATACGGCACCTACCTCGGCTTCTCCGGCCGCGGAGAGATGATTCCCAACGCTGACAGCTACTGCGAACTCGATCCAGCTGCCGTCGATCAGTGGGGCATTCCCGTGCTGCGCTTCCATTTCAAGTGGGCCGACAGCGAAATCAAGATGGCTAAAGATATGCAGGAAGTCTTCAAGTCGATCATTGAGACGATGGGCGGCACCTACACGACGGAAACTTCTCCCGATGGCGACAACCCGCACGGCATCCTCGACGGGGGCGTGATCATTCACGAAGTCGGCACGGCGCGCATGGGATCCGACCCAAAGACCTCTGTACTGAATGGCAACTGCCAGGCCCATGACGTGAAGAATCTTTTTGTCACCGACGGTGCGACCTTCGTCACGAACCCTGACAAGAACCCGACTCTTACGATCATGGCGCTGTCGTGGCGCACGTCTGACTACATTCTGAGCGAAGCGAAAAAAGGAACTCTGTAGGAGCGCATGCCAATGCCCGTAAATCCGATCAGCCGTCGCGATATTTTGAAGACTCTCGCCATGGGGGCCGTGGGCGGCTCCGTTTTGCAGGTCATCCCCGCGGAAGCCGCGGAGCACGTGCACCAGATGGTGAAGCAGGCGAAGAGTCAAACTCCCGCCGGGAAATACCTGCCCAAGTTCTTCAACGCGCATCAGTACGCAACGCTGGCCGTCATCTGCGACGCCATCATTCCGCCCGATGGTCACAGCGGCGGCGCGGTCCAGGCAGGCGCGCCCGAATTCATCGACCTTCTTACCAGCGAGAACAAGGAATATCAAAAGACTCTGGGCCGCGGCCTTGATTGGCTCGACGCCAATTGTAGCCTGCGTTTCAACAAGACTTTCGTGGACTGCGATGCGGCCGACAGAAAACAAGTGCTCGATCTGATTGCCTTCCGCAAGAGCGCGGTCAAAGACACCAGTCTCGCTCCCGGCGTCGAGTTCTTCGCCTTCACCCGAAGACTGACCACCGACGCCTTCTACACCAGCGAAATCGGCATCAAGGATCTTCAGTACATCGGCAACACGTTCCTGCCCGATTTTCCTGGATGCCCAACCGTGCCGGAAGCCTAAGCAATTAGGTCGGAACACGATAGACCTGAAATGGGAAGGCACGACTTCAGTCGTGCCGTAGCGTCGAGCGCGAACCGCGCTTTAACGCCCGAGGTCAGGTTCTCCGGCTTCAACGCTTCTCAAAGCAGCGACCCTCAGCGGCTGAAGCCGCGATCCCCAGCAGCTTTCGGCACGGCTGAGCCGTGCCCTTCCCCATGCGGTGGGCCCATCGAGTTTTTCAATGAGCCGTTCGAGTTTTTCTATGAGCCTTTGCAGGAACCTTTCGCAATTCTGCCATGCTAAAACCCACGCCGTCTTGGAGTGACCTGATCGACTGGCGTACTATGGTCGGTCGCTAGACTCATTTCGCACGGAGAAATGAAATGAAGAAAGTCCTTCCCTGCCTGGTCGCCGTTGCGCTTATTCTCGCTGCAAGTCTCGCCGCCTGGTCGCAGGAATCCATCGACCTCGAGATGATCAACCGCATCCGGTACGAAGGCTTCCGCAATTCCAAGATCATGGAAATTGCCGGCGGCTTAATGGACGGCATCGGTCCGCGCCTGACGGGTTCACCCAGCGTGAAACAGGCCAACGAGTGGACCCGCGATCAATTGACCTCATTTGGCCTCTCGAACGCGCACCTGGAATCGTGGGGACCCTTCGGCCGCGGATGGTCCAATGAGTTCGTCAGCGCGCGCATGGTGTCGCCGTCCATCGCCCCCATCATTGCCTATGCGAAAGCATGGACCCCGGGCACCAACGGCGTGCTCAAGGGCAAGTGCGTCCGCGTCAAGATCGAAAACAAGAAAGACTTCGACAAGTATCGCGGCAAACTGGCGGGCATGATTGTTCTATTCGGCCCTGATCCTGAGGTGAAGACTGTGTCGACGCCAATGTTCGAGCGCCTCACGGACAAAGAGCTTGCCGACATCGGCCAGTACCCGATTCCCAACGAGAAGCCCGGCTTCCGCTATGCGCAATACCGCAAGCGCATGGCCTTCCAGAAAGAGGTCAGCAAGTTTCTGGGCGAAGAAAAGATCCTGGCCATGGTCGATCACGGGTACGGCGACTACGGCGGCGGCACGCTCTTCGTGGCCGCCGGTGGTTCATGGAAGACAGGAGAAACCACCGCCTACCCGGCCGTCACCATCGCACTCGAGCACTGGGATCGCATGGCCCGCCTGCTGGAACAGAAAAAAGATGTTGAGATCGAACTGAACATCGCCAACACGTTCTATGACAACGATCCGATGCAATACAACACCATCGCCGAAATTCCCGGCACCGACAAGAAGGACGAAATCGTGATGGTCGGCGCGCATCTCGACTCGTGGCATACAGGCACGGGCGCCACCGACAACGGCGCTGGAACCGTCGTGATGATGGAAGCGATGCGCATCCTCAAAGCGGTCGACGCCAAGCTGCGCCGTACCGTGCGCATCGGCCTCTGGACCGGAGAAGAGCAGGGCCTGTTCGGATCGCAGTTCTACGTGCAGCAGCACTTCGGCTCGCGCCCGCCCATGACCGAACCCGACATGAAAGACATGCCGACGTTGCTCCGCCGTGAAGCGGGCCCCGTCACCGTGAAACCGGAGCAAGCAAAGATCTCGGTCTATTTGAACGTCGACAACGGCAGCGGCAAACTGCGAGGCGTCTACTTGCAGGAAAACGTCGCAGCCGCACCCATCTTCGAAGCCTGGATGCAGCCCTTCAAAGATCTGGGCATGAGCACTCTCACCGCGCGCAACACCGGCGGCACCGACCACCAATCTTTCGACGCCGTCGGCATCCCGGGCTTCCAGTTTATTCAGGACCCGCTCGACTACAGCACACGCACGCATCACTCGAACATGGACGTTTACGACAGACTGCAATCCGACGACCTGAAGCAAGCCGCGGTGATCGTAGCAAGCTTCGTCTATAACGCAGCCATGCGCGAGCAAAAATTCCCTCGCAAGCCCATCGAGAAACCTATCGAAAAAACGACCGAAAATGAATCCGAAAAAGACTCGGAATAGGGGTGCGAAGTAACAGTTACTAAAGAGTTGGTACCAGGGTTGCTAATGCGACTAACTCGAGTTGGTTGTGTTAGTTACATGAATACGGAGAGACGTGAACGAGTCAAAATCGGGTAATGATTTAGGGTTGATCGGTATCGATGGTCGTAGTACCATCGTTTTCTCCCCTTCCGCCAGCGGGAGCGAGTGAACAACTCTCCGCAGCGGCTGTCCGGCTCCCCCTGGAAGGCAATTATGAATTTCGGCCCTAGGTCCATCGCGTTCGGTGCTCTGTTCTGCATCTCAAGCCTCCTTGCGGCAGCCCAACAGACTCCGTGCTCCACTGACGGACAGACGCCGGCTCCCGGAGCGATTGCGTGCGTCACCGGCAACGGCGTGATCGTGACCGCCAGCACTCCGGTCGATGCCCCGCAGGAAGTGATGCCACTGACGCCCGAGCAGCGCCCGGCTGCTCCTCCCATCGTGATTTATCTCAATGGCAAGTTGAGCATCTCGGCCAAGAATTCGACCCTAGGCGACCTGCTGCGCGCGATCGCAAACAAGACCGGCGCCGCCATCGATGTTCCAGAGAACGCGAACGAGCGAGTCGTGAGCCAGCTTGGCCCGGCTCCCGCGCGCGACGTGATGGCTTCTCTGCTGAATGGCTCGCATTTCAATTACGTGATGGTGGGGTCGGAGAACGATCCGAATTCAGTCGTCCGCGTGGTGCTTACGGCGAAGAGCGACAAAGGGGAAACCGGAACTGCGGTGGCTACCTCGAACCCAGTCATGATGAACGGGCGTCCGATGGTGCAGCCCCGCACCGCATTGCAGGCCGCTGTGATGCAGCCTTATCAGGATATGCTCGCGGCTCAGCAAGCGCAGCAAGAAGCCGCTGAGAATCAGCAACCGATCGAGCCGGTAGCTCCTGCGAACGATGCAATCCCACCGAGCAACTCGGCTCCCACTGCCTCTGCTCCAGCCGGCGGTTCGGGCGACAATACTGTCGAGCCAGCCCCCGCACCGGAAGCGCCCAGAGCCGGAAACGGATCAGGCGAGAAGACTCCAGCGCAGGTTTTGCAAGACCTCTACGAAACGCGCCGGCAGATGATGGAGAAACAGCAGCATCCACAACAGCAACAATAAGCGCGGCTAAACAATGAAAAAGGGCGCGGATCAAATCGATCACGCGCCCTTTCTTCCTTGATAAGTGCTTTTCGTCTAGCGGGACACCAACTCCGGATGGACTTCCACTCCACCTCTTCCGAAGGCATAGCGCAACAACCATTGGCTTGACTTGGCTTCGCCGCCGGTCTGCGGCGGATCGAACTTCCAATGCCGCGAAGCTTCGAGCGCAACCTTCGAGAAATATTCGCTCGGCCCTGTTGTCTGCAGCGAAGCATTCGAAACTTTCCCGCTCGGATCGACATTGAGCTTTACCGTGACTCGCACCTTGCCCGTAATCGTGTTGAGCGAGCGCTGCGACACTTTAGGAAGAACCCGGTCCGCGACTCCGCCTTCGTGGGTGGTCATCGCGGCATTGTTGGCCGGCGCGGACGCGCCCGTGTGCCGAGGCTCGACACGCGCGGGCGCTGGGGATTTCTTTTCCGGCCTTGGCGCAGTTTCGGAAGACGAAGCGACGGGTTGGGTAGCCGCAGTCTTGCCGGCGGTACTGGGCGGGTCGACGGCGCGCGCCGAACTGGTCGGATCACTCGCGCTGCTGCCGGAACTGCGATGAAGCAGTTTCGGCCCAGCCACCAACCCTGCAATCAGCACAACACCGGCCGCGACAGCGTACGGGACCCTCGAGGGCTTCTTCACTGGCGTGGAGGCGGGGAGAAGGTGCGCCGCAACATCAGGCACGGTCCAGCGGCGCTGGGGATCAAGCCGCAAACATTGCCGGGCGATGTCGAGAAACGGTGCGGGCATCGTGTCGGGGAGGTTTGAATCTGCTTGACGCACGGCCTCTCCGGGAGAAGCTTTCTGCGTGAGAGCCTCCACCAGCGTCACGCCAAGCGACCATATATCGGCTGCGGGCGTGCTGCCTGCTGTCGAAAGCTCCGGCGCGTCGTAAGGAGTGGGCAGATGCGGCGTCAACTCCTTTTCCCCTGCCGGACGGACGGTATCCCCTGCCAGCCGAAGATCGTCGGCTACTGCCATGATGTTGCCCGGCTTTAACCGCCCGTGTGCGTATCCAGTTCCGTGCAGGTATCCAAGCACCTCGAGCACGGAGCGCAACATGTACTCGGTTTCGGGAATGGTCAGCGGGCGATTGGGAAGAATCTGCCCCAGGTTTTCTTCCGCGAAATCTGTGACGACGTACAGCATCGAGGCGGTACCGAGCTGGCACCGTCCCCAGTGGTAAACCCGCAACAGATGCCGGTGCTCGAGCTTGGCGATGCGTTCCCAGCGCGCCAATTGCGCCTGTGCATTCGCGGGGCTAGCTTCGACGAATTTGAGCGCGGCTGCCTGCGCGTAAGGACCATATGTCGTCTGGAAGACGGCGCTGTGGTCCGACTTCCCCTGAAATTCCCGGAGAGTGAACCGGCCGTCAACGACGTGGCCCTCCCATTGTTTCCACGCTTCATTCATGAGACATCACACAAATCGGCGCAACCGGCGCCGACAATTTCATTTTAAGCGCGTTGAAGATTTGCTGCAGGCCGGGGACGGATCCGCGGCCAGCGTTGGATTTTTGGAGCCTAGGGGGAAATCGAACTACTGCCGAGCGGTCTAACCGGCCGCTTCTACCTGGGTATTGGCCAGAGCTTCCAGTGTAGCTGCCTTCGGAGCCACCTCTACGCTGCGGGCGATGACGCGATCGAGCGCATCCGCCAGCGCAACCGGGAATTCCGATATCAGCAGGTTGACATCGAGATGCAGCGGTTGCTCGTGGTACAGGCGATGCACCGAGAGCGCGCCCCGCCGACGGTTCGACGTGGTCACCAGATTCAGAGTCACGCCCCACATTCTCGTCGTGCCCGGCAGAATCAGCGTTCCGGGGCGGTTCCACCGGAAATGCATTTCGCCGTGGCTGAGCGGAACGGTATGCATGCGCTCCAGCGCCGGAAGTTCATCCAGTTGCAGCTTGACGTTGAGTTCGAAGGCGTCGAAGTCATTCGAGGAAAATGCGGCCGTGAGAATCCGGCAGATTTGATCGTAGTCGCGCGCCACGCCCAGTTCGGCAGTCGCGCGCCGGACGGCAATATTGTTGATCACGATGTGCCGCTGCTCGAGGGTGCGTTGCGCGACGCGGCGGATCTCACCAAACTCTGGATAACCGAGATGCTGCACGCCGAGCCATATCCCCGTGCCCACCACGGCGAGCACCAGGCCGAGCGAACTTCCCGTCGGCCACAGCAGAAAGAGGCTCAGCAGCCCGAACAAAGCGGACACCGCGTAAAGAACGATCACCACTTCCCGATGGGACAGTCCAAGCTGCAGCAGCTTGTGATGGATGTGCTCGCGATCAGCGGTGAACACCGGCCGGCCACTGATCAGGCGACGCAACACCGACAACGACGTCTCCAGAATCGGGAGGCCAAATGAAACGACCGGAATCGCGACCGCGATCACGGTGGGCGCTTTCTGCGCGCCTTCCAGAGCGAGCGCGCTGAGCAGAAATCCAATAAACAGGCTGCCCGAGTCGCCCAGAAATATCGTCGCTGGATTGAAGTTGAAGCGCAGGAATCCCACAATCGCCCCGGTCAAGGCCACCGTCATCAACGCGACCAGTGACGAATGACTCCACAGCGCCACCACGAATACGACCAGGGTGGAGAACAGCGCGGAACCAGCAGCCAAGCCGTCCAAACCATCGATCAGGTTAAACGCGTTCGTGATCCCAATCACCCACATGATCGTGACCGCGAGTCCGACGAACCACGGAAACTGGCGCGAACCGAACACCACGGGCAGATCGAGAATCCGCAGACCACCAAGCCACAACAGGAATCCGGCAATGGCTTGAACGGAAAATTTTGCGTATGGACCGACCCCGCGAAGATCATCGTAAAGGCCCAGCAGGAAGACCAGGCACGCGGGCACGAAGATAGTGGTCAGGATCTTAAGCGACGATCCAAACTGCAGCGTCGGACGATAGAAAGCGATCGCGATCGCCACGCCAAGGCTAAGTGCGAACGCCCCGAAAATTGCAACGCCTCCGAGGCGCGGCAGCGGTGCGTCATGCAAATGCCGCTCTGACGCCGGAGCCGAAACCCATCCGCGATTGGTGGCAAGATTCCTGACGGATCGAGTCAGAATGAACGACAGGCCAAGAGCGAGAGCGAAGATCCCGAGGTAGAGAACAGTCAACTGCGTCGTCCTCGATGCGCGCATTTCTGCCGCGCAATCAGGTTATGCGTTGCTGAAAAAACTGTCGTGCAATTGATCGAGGTGGCGGCTAACGTCCCGAAAATATAGCAGTTGCAAATGCAAGTAGCAATCAGCAACTGTGTTCTCGCAGAAAATGTGTTGCCGTTTTTGAACGTCGCGCCCCTCGGGCCATTCCGAGGATCGTGTGTTAGACTCGGCTTTCACACGACATTGAGGGGTAGTGCATGCGGTTTCTCCGAACAAGCTTCGCCCAACGAAGAAAAATGGTGATTTTTTTAACAGTTCTCGCGTGTTCGCTTCTGCCTTACAGCTTCGCGCAGGACCAGACGGCGCAGCCTTCCCACCAGCAACCGTCCTTCGATCCCGTCACTCCCGAAGAAGCAGCGAAACCGCAGACCCCGGTAATCAGTGACCATGCCAAGCCCCCAGACAGCAAGCCCGCAGACATCAAGCCGGCGGACAAGCCCGATGAGCCGGCAACCTCGGCGGTAAAGCTGGGACCGGGAGATCTAGTAGAAGTCGGCGTCTATGGCGTGCCGGAGTTGGCGACAAAAGCGCGCGTGAGCAATGACGGCGATCTGTACCTGCCCTTGATCGACTACGTGCACGTTGGCGATCTCAGCTTGGAAGAGTCGCAGAAACTCATCGAGAAACGACTGGATGACGGCGGTTTCGTCAAAAACCCGCACGTAACGATTTTCGTAAACGAATATGCATCACAAGGCGTCACGTTGTTGGGAGAGGTCGGCAAGCCGGGAATTTATCCGGTACTCGGAGAACGGCGACTGTTCGACGTGTTCTCCGCGGCGGGCGGACTGACGGACCGGGCCAGCCGCACCGTTTCTATCACGCGTCGCAATCATCCGGACAAACCCCAGGTCGTAAGCTTGGCGCGTAATCTGACCGACAAGCCTGAGAGCAATGTCGACGTGCATCCGGGTGACACCATCGAGATTTATCGCGCGCCTATCGTCTACATCGTGGGCGATGTAGGCCGCCCCAGCGGGTTGCTGGTCGACAACGGCAGCCTCACGGTTCTGCAGGCAATTGCGCTAGCGGGAGGCCCCAACCGGACCGCGAAGCTGAATGGCACCCGCATTATTCGCAAAAGCACGGGTCCGAACGGTATGATCGAGACCATTGTGCCCCTGAAGAAGATGCTGCAAGCCAAGGCGCCCGACATTCCTCTCGAAGCCAACGACATTCTTTTCGTTCCGGTAAGCGGCGCAAAAGTGGCAACGGCACGAGCGGTCGAGACCGCCATGGCTCTGACCACTGCCGTCACCATCTACGCGGTCCATCCTTAGGCTTTTCGACAACGACTTTACCCCTCGAGTGGGAAGCCATCGTTTATGCAGAGCGCCCTGTTACTTCCTGCAGCACTCCAACATACTGCTTCGCGCTCTGCTCGCGAGAGCAACGCTCAATGATGTAGGCGCGCGCGTTCTGGCCGAACCTGCAACATCCGGCTTCATCCGACTTCAAGCATCTGATCGCATCCGCCAAGGCAGCAGCATTTTCGGGCTCGATCGTAATGCCGGCGCGTGCTTCATCAAGAACCTGTCGCGCTTGCCCTTCCACGCCGAGAATCACCGGTTTCGCGCACGACATGAACTCCAGCATCTTGGTCGGAATCACCGTCTTGAAGAGTTCCGTTTTTCTCAAGAGCACCAGGCAGACGTCGGACGCGCCGATGTAAGCGGGAATTCTTTCTCGTGCCTGCTGGCCCACGAAGGTGATGTTTGACAGTTGCCGCTCTCGTACGATTGTCTGAATACGTTCCTTGTCGGCGCCTTCGCCCACCAGCAGAAAACTGATGTCCCGATCACTCTGCTTCAGGATGCTAGCGGCTTCGATGAGGGTGTCGAGTCCGTGCGCCATTCCCATGGTTCCGATGTAAGCCGCCACGAATTTGTCCCTTGAGTCCAAGTTGTTCTTTAAGGGCGCTCTCCATCCCCGTGGGAGCGAAAAGAGAGCTTTCGACGCCGTTCTCTACCACCGAGATTTTTCCGCCAGGCAACTTCCAATGCTTAATTAAATGCTCCTTGAAAGCCGGGGTGACCACCACGATGCGATCAGCTTTGTGGTAGAGAAATCCAGCGATCTTTCCGAGCACGCGATGTAAGAGCGCGTTCTCCGTTCCGACTCCCACTGCGCTTAAAGACTCGGGCCAAAGATCGCGCACTTCGAAAATGAGCGGCGCGCGCTTCCAGAAAGATACCCACCATCCGGAAAGTCCGACCAGAAGTTGTGGTGACGTTGCGATCACCACGTCGGGACGGGAAATTTCCATTCCGCGCCACGCCGCTGACACGCAGAACGATCCATAGTTCAGCATTCGCTCATGCGCTTTGCGATTCGGTAGAGGCAGCAGCCAGGTGCGCACCACGTGGATACCTTCGACATCTTCGCGATAAACGAGATTGCGCAGCCGCGGCCGCCACTGCTCCGGAACAACGCCCGTCGGATGATTCGGAAAACCGGTGAGCACGGTGACATCGTGACCGGCGCGAACCCAGTGACGCGCCAGTTCCACGGCTCGCGCGGCGGGCGCACCCATTTCAGGCGGAAAGTACTGGGAGACGTAGAGAATCTTCACTCGTTATTAGTAGTAGCACAGCTTGAACGCGCTCTTGTAAGCGATAGCCGTGATGCGCTTGATCGGGCTGTGCTCGTATCTTTCCCATCGCTCGGCATAGTCGCCAAACACTTCGAGTCCCGTCAGTTGGTGCATGATACGCAGCTGCACAATGTGCAGGCGATGGTAAAAGGGGCTCGCCATCATCTGCAGGCGAGTTCCCGACTGTTCGTACAACGACCAGAAACCGGCATCGTATTTCGAAAGATTGCGCGCAAGCGTCCGCACAACCTTATCGAACAACTCCTGGGCCGATGAATCCCGCATGACCAGCGCGTAATCACGCACTCCCCACAGCGCCCAAATCATTCCATTCAGAATATGCGTCGGAGGATCCACCAGATACTCTTCGATCCAGACATCGCCACGTTCATCACGAAAAAGAACGCCGCCTTCGTCCACAGAGCGCGTCAAGCTCTCAAAGGCGCGACGCGCAGCCGCCTGATATTTGGAATCCTGGGTGGCATGATGCGCGCGCAGGAGTAGTGAAATTCCCTGTCCCTGCGCAAGCCCGGAGTACCACGGCGCCCGGAGCGTATCGCGATACTCCCAGTCGAAGTGGTGGTTCCAAACCCAGATTCCGTGCGCGTTCTGCGCAAGCTGCGCGACCAGCCAATCGGCGGCAGCGATAAACTTTTGCCGGCGAACTTCGCTCTTCTGCTGGGCAAACAAGTTGTAGTTTCCCAACCCGTACTGCGCGATCGCAATCGGGTTGTACTGCAATCGGATTTCACCCCGGTAATCCAGCATCGGGATACCGGAACCGTCGTGGTGCCCGGCATAGTCCGCCTTTGACGCGAACTCCATGTAGTACTCACCCATCTGATCGATGGTCGCCCGCGCATTGACCCGCGGAGTCTCGTGCCAGAACGTCAGCTGGCTTTTTCCCGGCAGCAGGTAGGCGCTGAAAACACGCTGCAGATAGCGAAGGCGCTTCACGAAGGGCACATGGGCAGCAGTTTTTAGAAGCGAACCGAATATAGCACGCCGTTCTGACTCTACTTGGCATGCGGCAGTCTGAAAATCGTGGTCACAAGATCATCGGCGCGAACAGCTACCGTGCTGACCGCCAGGTACTCCGTCGGATTCTCGCCCGTGGGCAAGAATGCGTTGCCGTATTGAAAGAATCGCATGGGCCACGCGTCTTTTGTCCAGGAAGCAATGCACCGCCAGGAGCCCGGTTCCCGGCCCGCATACAACGAAACTAAGGTCGGATTCGCCGCGCTCGGCTCGACCATGGTGGAGAAAACTACGGTTTCTCCAACCAGGCAGCCTTCGATACACGAACTATCCAGATCGGCCAGCGTGGCGAGACTCCCATCGCGACTCAGGCGGTAGACGTGATTCGCCTCCAGCGGAGTGTCCGAAGCAAAGTAAACTCCTTCGGCGGTCACGACAGCGGCCACGGCTCGCGCCTGCTGACTACCCGCCATCACGGTCTCGATTGTCTTCAGGTCGCAGGACGCGCGCAGAATTCTGCATTCGTCGCCGTAGTCACCAGTGAAGATCCACAGGCAGTTCTGCCATCGGTCATAGACGACATTGTGCACATGGCGCACTGCGCCTTTCGAAAATGTATAGGCGGGGTGCCAAGTCCGGCCTTCATCGGGCGATGCGTAGATGTGAACCTCGTCGCGCTGGTCATTGCTGAAGTACTCTCCAAACAACACACGGCCATCTGGAGTCGCGATCACATGCAAGGGTCGAGTGCCGCGCGTGATTCGATGAGTGACGGCAAAGTCAGACTGGCCGGGTAGGAGAGTCACAATGGACCCGGGTACCGCACCGATCAGATGTCCGCTTGGCGTCACCGCGAGCGCGTGAAAGCCGTCGCGCAGTAGGCGAGATGCAATCCTGTTCTTCGAAGTCAAAGATCGCAATGCAGGGGGCCGATAGTGGCCAACCCTTTGCCATTGCACGCCGCCGCCGTGCACAGCGCCACGCATCACTTCGTATCCGCGTGATGCGTACAGGGTTCCGGCGTGCCACGCCAGGACGCGGAACCCAGGCAGGCGCTCGACTAGACTAAGCGCCCACTCAGAATCCGGTGCGGCGGCGGAGTGCCCAGGCATCCTTTAGTTATCCGTTTTTAGCGCGAGGAACGGCCCGATCGCCAGTACATCCATCTTTGTGCGCTGAAAACAATCGATTGCTTCGGCCGGAGCGCACACAATCGGCTCATTCTCGTTGAAGCTCGTGTTCAGCACGACCGGAATGCCAGTCTTCTTCCCAAACGTCTTGATCAGATCGTAGTACAGCGGATTCTCTTCCTTCGCCACGGTCTGCAGCCGGCCCGTATCGTCCACATGATTCACCGCGCACAATTCCTTCCGCTTCTCAGGACGGATCTTGTACACGTGCAACATAAAAGGCGACGGATGATCGTGCTCGAAATACTCATGCTGGCTTTCGGCGAGGATCGAAGGCGCAAACGGCCGGAACCACTCGCGGTGCTTGATGCGCGCATTCAGCACATCCTTCATATTCGGCAGCCCGGGATGCGCCACGATCGACCGATTTCCCAGCGCCCGCGGCCCCCACTCCATCCGTCCCTGAAACCATCCCACGACGTTCCCCTGTGCAATCTGATCAGTAACTGTATCGAGCATAGGCTCGCGGTCCAGCTTCGTATAACGCAGGCCAGCTTTCTTGAGATCGCCTTCAATGTGACTCTCAGAAAACTCCGGCCCCAGATAGGAATGCTTCAGTTCGTGTCGACGAGGCTGCTTCAGCACCGAATGATACGTGTGAAGGGCAGCGCCGACCGCCAACCCTTCATCCCCGGCCGCGGGCTGAATCCACGTGCGCCGAAACGGCGTGGTCGTAAAAAGCTTTCCATTGGCCACGCTGTTCAGCGCGCACCCTCCCGCCATCGCCAGATCTTCCACGGGAACCCGCTTGTGAAGCTCGTTCAGCAGATGGAAGAAGACTTCCTCGAAACGCTGCTGCATCGCGAAGGCAAGGTCCATGTCGCGCTGCGTAATCTCCGTGTGCGCTTCGCGCGGCTCGCCGAAAAGTTTCTCCATGCGCTCGGAAAAATGCCGCGCCAGCCGCACCGTACCGTCGGGCAGCACTTCCATTCCCTGGTTGCTGCCCAGTGGCTTGAAATACTTCAGATCTAGTTGGAACGATCCGTTCTTCAGACCGATAATCTTGCGCACTTCCTCCGAATATTTGTCCTTGCCGTAAGGCGCGAGCCCCATGACCTTGCCTTCATCGCCGTACTTCTTGTAGCCGATGAATTCGCAGATCATGGTGTAGAAGCTTCCCAGGGAGTGCGGAAGAAAAACCCGGTCCAGGACCTCGATGTCGTTGCCCTCGCAGCGCGCCATCATGGTCGACACAAAATCGCCCGACCCGTCATAACTGAAGCCCGCCGCTTTCTCCCACGGCGAGCAGTAGTAAGAGCTGGCGATGTGCGCGATGTGGTGCTCGAGATGATGTTCCTGGAAACGCAACTTCCCGGGTTCGATTTCAAACGCGTTCGAAAGTAGCGTGCGCACATCGCGCATGGCCTCTTTGCGCTGCCGCATGCGAATGAAATTCAGAATCTTCGCGGGATTGGCCAGCGCGTACTGCACCTTCTGCGCAAGATTGGCGTCGCTGTCTTGCCCGACCGCGACATGTTCCACGTCCGAAATCTTTGCGCCCACGGCATCCAGGCACGCTTGAATCGCTAGAGTCGGGAAGCCTCCAAAATGCTTCTTTCGATTCAACCTCTCTTCGGCAATCGCAAACACAACTTCCCCGTCCTGCACGATGGCCGCGGAGGCGTCGGCGTGAAACATATTGAGGCCCAGAATCAGCATGAACTGCGATCCATCCTTCCCTCAGACTAGTTTTGTGAATCGTTTCGGAGTACGGCCTGCATGAAGCCGCGCACATCCACGATAACGGGTTGCCCGCTGGCGCGCGACTTCTGAATGCAAAACGTCGTAAGCGTGGAACTGACAATCGATTCGAACGGAATGGGCTCCGGCCCACCCTCGCGCAGGCATTTCGTAAACGCCTGCCACTCGCCGCGATGTCCCTTGTCTTGCCGCCAGCGCGCCGACAGAGTCGACCTCTTCCCGAAGCGCGTCATTTCCAGCTTGCGGAAGTCGTCGAGCACCGCCGCAGCGCCCCCGCCGAAAACTTCAATGCGCTCCTTGGAAAATGCGCGATCGCCATTCGCAAGGTATTGGATCGTCCCTTCCGAACCGTTTTCGAAGCGCAGCGAGATCAAAAGGTTGTCATCGCTATAGAGTCCATTGTTTGCCAACGATCGCGCATACACCTCGATCGGCAGCGCTCCGGCCAGAAAGGAAAGCACATCGACGAAATGGCAGACTTCGCCCACAATGCGACCACCACCGATTTCCGGATCGTTGATCCAGTGGTCGGGCGGCAGCGCGCCGGCGTTCACCCGGTAGTACAGCGCTAGTGGTTCCTTGATCGCCAGGAATTCCTTCATCCGCACAACCATCGGAGAAAATCGGCGATTGAAGCCAACCATCAGGCGGGGATTCTGCCCATGCGACGGCGTTCCGTGCGCGCGTACGATTTTCGCCAGCTCGTCTTCATTCAGGCAGAGCGGCTTCTCGCAAAATACGTTCTTGCGCGCGGTCAACGCCCCCAGAACCTGACTGGCATGCAAGTGATGGCGCGTGGCAATCACGACCGTGTTGACGTCCGGGTGATTGAGAACATCCCGCTCATCGGTACTGGAAATGCGAAACTTGAATTTGTCGGCGGCATACCGGCTATGCGCCCCGGTGGCCGCACAAACGGCCACCATTTCTGCATGGGTTGCCTGTTGCAGAGCGGGAAGGAGCGTCCCCCCCGCAAACGTTCCCGCGCCAAGCAGTCCGATCCTGAGATCTTCTTGACACCTTGAGGCGGTCTGCGATTCGAGCGGCATGAGATCAACGCGCTGACGTAAATCTGCAGATTCTGAATAAGTGAAGAGCACGCCGAGCGATCGCTCACGCTTCGCCCCAGAGATCAGCTCGTAGGCTTCCTTGGCCTGATCAATCGAAAAGCGATGCGTGATCAGCGGACTCAGGTTAAGTTTGCCTTCAGCGAGCAGTTGCAGAAATCCCTCCATGTTCCGTGTTTCCGTCCAGCGTACGTGCCCGATGGGATAGTCGCGTCCTTTTTGCTCGTACGCGGTATCGTAGCGACCAGGCCCATACGAACGCGACACGCGAAAGTCGAGTTCCTTTTCGTAGTAGCGCTGACGCTCCAGTTCCATCCCCACCGTGCCAACAGCGACAACCACGGCACGATCGCGCGCAATTTCGGCCGCCTGATTGACGGGCTCGCTGCTCGGCGTCTCGGCAGTGATGAGCACCGCGTCCACTCCGAAACCACGCGTCTTTTGCGAACACATGTCCGAGAAATCCGACGATGCCGAACTTGCGGCATCCGCCCCAAGACGAACGGCAAGTTCCGCGCGGTCGGGCGCAATATCAAACCCCAGAACCTGGCACCCGGCGGACTTCACCAATTGAACTGTCAATTGTCCAACCAAGCCAAGTCCGATCACGGCCACCACATCTCCGAGCTTCACTTCGGCTGTGCGGATTCCGTGCAGGGCAACCGCTCCCAACGTGGTGAAAGCTGCCTCATCGAATGAGACCGCAGCGTCGGAAATCCTCGCGATCAGCAGACGCGGAACGCAAGCGGCTTCCGCATGAACCGCGTACCCAGCGCCAGCGCAAGCGACGCGATCGCCGACAGCGATATCGGTCACCCCTTCGCCAACACCAGTCACAACGCCAGCGCTGCTGTAGCCCAACGAAGTCGGCTGATCGAGACGGCTGCGCACCGCCTGCACTGCCGACAGAAGTCCGTCGCGCCGAACTTTGTTGATGACTTCGCGCACCAGATCAGGCCGAGCCTGCGCTTTCTGAAGAAGATTCTTGCGGGCAAATTCCGAAGACGCGCGCTCCGTTCCGGCCGACACCAGCGATGCGCGAATACTTACCAGAACGCAACCCGGCAATAGCTGCGGGGCTGGGACTTCCGCAACCGAAATTTCTCCAGTGCTGGGTTGTTGCAGAACCTGCTTCATGCGGTCGCCGCCTGCTGCGACTGGATCGTTTCCTCTCCTAACTTTCGCGCTCCGCCGTCAAGAAACATTCGCATCCACAATTCGAGCGTCAGAAATTGCCAGATTTGCATCGACCAGTCGTTCGTGCCGCGCCGCTGCTCGTCTACCAGGGCGCGAATTTTTTCAGGCTGGAAAAGCCCGCGGTCGCGAATCTGGGTGGTCGGAAAGCAAATCGTCCACCATCGCTTTCAGATCGTGCGCCAGCCAGTAGTCTACCGGAGCGGCGAACCCGGCCTTCGGTTGCTGGAGCACTTCGGCGGGCAGAACATCCCGCATCGCCTTCCGGAAAATATATTTGGTCGTCGGACGCAGTACCCCTCGCAGCTTCATGTGGGGTGGAACATTCCAGGCAACAAACTCTGCCAACTCGCGATCAAGAAACGGCACGCGCACTTCAACCGATGAAGCCATGCTCATCTTGTCGTTGTAGGTGAGATTCAGACTCACCATGAATATCTTGGTATCGAGATAGAGCATCTGGTGGAGAAAGTCGGCATGCGAAACTTTGTCGAAAGCCGCATAGTGCTGATCGGCAGGTTCGGCACTCGAGAGATCGCTGAGCAAATCTCCCGCATAAAGTGACGCCTTCTGTTCCTGATCCAGATAAGTGCAATTCATCACAAAGCGCGCAGTCGGGCTGAGCGACGCGCTGCGCGCCATTTTTTTTGCAAGCCGCGCTCCGCCTTTCATCGGCGTTCCGCGCAGGCTAGGCAGCTTGAGAATGGCAGGCTCGAACAGCTTGCGCGCAAAAGCCGGCAACCTGCCATACTTTTCGGCCCAACCGTGCGCCACGTGTTTGCGATATCCGGCAAAGAGTTCATCGCCACCAACCCCGGAAAGCAGGACAGTCGCCTGTTTTCGCGCCGCCCGGCACACCAGGTAAGCCGGAATGATCGCCGGGTCGGCAGTGGGCTCATCCATGTTCCAGATCAGCTGTGGCAAGAGTCCCGCAACATCCGGTTCCACCACGATTTGCTCGTTCTCGCAACCCAGATGCTTTGCCAGGCGGGCTGCGACGGCTGGATCGTCGAGGGCCGTCTCTCCCACGCGATACTTGCGGGGAAACGTGATCGTGTAGGTGCGCACCGGTTGGGTGGTCGCCCGCGTCATCATTGCGACGATGCTCGAAGAATCGAGGCCCGCACTCAGGAACGCGCCGATCGGAACGTCGCTCACCATCTGCGCCTCCACTGAGCGGCGGAATCGTTCCCGAATTTCCTCCGCCAGATCCTCTTCCGACCGCGAATACGCCTGATCGGACGGCGGAAAGCTCAGATCCCAATACTTCGTGATCGCCAGTTCCCCGCCCTTGAGAATGGCGTAGTGTCCCGCAGGAAGCTTGAAGATTCCGCGAAATATAGTCTTTGGGTCGGGCACCCACAGAAATGTCAGGTACTGATGCAGCGCCTGGGTGTCGAGCTCCGGCGTGATTCCGGGGACCTCCAGCAAGGCCTTCGCCTCTGACGCAAACGCCATCTGCCGGCCGCGGTACCAGTAGTAGAAGGGCTTCACTCCAAAGTGATCGCGCGCCACAAAGACCACAGGCGTACCAGAACGCATATCGCAGATCGCAACTGCGAATATTCCATTCAGGCGCCGGACGCATTCCGGGCCTTCCTCTTCATAGAGGTGTAATACGACTTCTGTGTCGGTGTCGGAGACGAACCGGTAGCCCTTGCTCTCGAGTTCCCGGCGCAGGTCGCGAAAATTGTAGACCTCGCCGTTGTATGTAATGCAGACCGAGCGGTCCGCATTCATCATGGGCATGTGCCCGCTGGGCGAGAGATCGAGAATGGCCAGACGGCGACTGCCGAGCCCTACGTAAGTGCCGTCAGGAAAACGCTGCTCCCAGATGCCGGAGTCGTCGGGGCCGCGATGCTTCTGGACGTGCGTCATCCGGGCCAGAACGTCCCTGCTCCCGCAATTGACCACGCCACTGATGCCGCACATCCCTGGTTATTCCTTTTTCGAGCGCAATTCGTAGATTTTGGACTTGGTGTGAAACATCTGGACTGCTTGAAAGCCGCAATAAATCAGCCCTGGCACGCCGTCAAGAAAGCCTAGCCGGAAGAGGTAACGGTAAAGAAATAAGAGGACAGGTGAACCTGGAACCACGAAAAGCTTCTGCTTGAGCCAGCGGCGGCGTTGCGCCTGGGTTCCAAACAGCGAGGCCGAAATTTCATCTGCGCCGCCGCCCTGCGACAGAACTCTGGCTTCCCAGTTCGAGTATTCATCGTGTTTCTGGATGTAGCGGGAGAGCGACTCGATGTTGTGATGAATCAGGGGATGTTCCAGGCGCGCGGTGTTGCCCTCCACGAAGACGTGTTCATGGACCTCCATGTCCGCCATCGAGACATCCTGATCCTTCAATCGGCATTCGTACGTTCCCTTCCCGCGGCGAAATAGCGACAACTTCCAGAAGCTGGCATCACCGTGCCGCAACACCCGACCCAGGAAGTACATCCTGAGCGCAACGTGGTAACCGTTGATCTCGGTGCTCTGGATGGCGCGTCGAATTTCCGCGGTCAACTCGGGAGTAAGAACTTCATCCGCATCGAGCAGCAGCACCCAGTCATGCGCCAGCGGCAAGGTATCCATGGCCCACTGCCGCTTTTTGGGCCATCCGCCCTGGTAGTGAAACTGCACGACCTGCGCCCCGAACTCGCGGGCGACTTCAACCGTAGCGTCGGTGCTCTGCGAGTCGACAACTATGACTTCCCCCACTTCGCTTAAAGACTGCAGACAACGCGGAAGATTTTTCGCCTCGTTACGCACAGGAACAATCGCCGTCACCGGCAACTTTTGTTCCGGAGACGTGCCCCGCGGGACGTTCGTCGTCTGTTCCACTTCCTGCATGCACGACTCGCTAGATATTCTGTTCACACCACCGCTGCAAAACAAAAAGCGACCAGGGACGTGACCACGACGTTTCACCTCGCATGAATCCAGTCCACACGCTCCGCGCCGCTTCCGGACTCATAATTCCATTCAGCGGCCCTGTGCCGATTCGATGCAGCGCGCTTTCCACTTCGGAGCGAAGCGTGTCCCGCATCCAATGCTGAAAGGGCAAACTGAAACCCTTCTTCGGCCGCCGGACAATCGTATCGGGCAGAGCACCATCCAATGCATCCACCAAAAGATGTTTTGGAGATGGACCGCCGACTTTCAGGCTTCCCGGTATCGCCATCACTTGCTGAGCCAGGTAATGGTCGATTAGCGGAACCCGCAGTTCCAGCCCGTGCGCCATGCTCATCACATCGGAATCGCGCAACAAGGTGTTGAGCATATAACACCGCGACTCAAGATAAGAAACGCGGTTGATCGGATCCATGCCTGCCGTGTGTCGCAGGCTCTCGTGCAGCGGAGAGTCGGCCTGCCGCAGAGCTTCATCGGAAAGCGAAGGCATCAAACCGGCGCGCATGCGGGGAACGAACAGCTGGCGCGACAGAAAATATGGATGCACCACGTTGCCGTTCCCACGGATCAGGGCCGCTAGTTTACGGCTCTGATCGCTCGCGGGCGCCAGCATCTCGAATGCTCCGGAGACAGCCTTGCGCGCCACTCCCGGCACATTAGCCCACATTCGGCCGTAGCGTTCCATGCGCGGCACTGCATGGAAACTGCCGTACCCGCCGAAAATCTCGTCTCCGCCCAGGCCCGATAACGCCACCTTCACACCCGCTGCTCGCGTCCGCCGGGAGACAAAAAATGTGTTCACGCCGTCGATAGTCGGCTGATCCATAGCGCGCAGCGCATCGGGAATCGCAGCGAGCGCATCTTCCTGGGAGACCGTCAATTCGTGATGGTCTGTCTTAAAGAGAGCGGACACCGCCCGCGAGTGCTCAGCCTCGGAAAAATCGGCCTCGCGAAACACAATCGAAAATGTGCTGGGCCGTATGCCCGCGCGGCTCAGGATCGCCACCAGACTGCTCGAATCGATGCCACCCGACAGGAACACGCCGACTGGCACATCGCTGACCAGTTGCATGCGCACGGATTCATCAAGCAACGCCGCTACCTGGCTCCGATTGGCGCCATGCTGTCCGTTTGAACCGGGTGGGGTTGTTCCCAACTTTTCAGTTCCGAGATCCCAGTACTGGCGCACAGAAATCCGCCCACCTTCCCACGTGAGCATGTGGCCCGGCGGCAACGCGGAGACGCCATCGATCAGAGTATCGGGTTCGTACACGGATCCAAACCCAAGGTAGTTCAGCAAGGCGCTGTGATTCAGAGTTCGCGGAATGAGCCCCATCTGCAGCAAAGTTCGAAGCTCGGACGCGAACAGAAAATGCCGATCGCTGTGCGAGTAGTACAGCGGCTTAATGCCCATCGGGTCGCGCGCGATCAGCAAGCGATGGCGCTTGGCGTCCCACAACGCGAAGGCAAACATGCCGCGAAATTCGGCCACGCAATCCTCGCCCCATCGCGCATACGCTTTGAGAACGACCTCCGTATCAGATTGGCTGGCGAAGGAAACGCCTTCCTGTTCGAGCCGCACCCGCACGTCGCGGAAGTTGTAGATCTCGCCGTTGTGGACCAGCCAGTTTCCGGTGGCCGGATCCTGCATCGGCTGATGGCCCAGCGGGGACAGGTCAAGGATGGCGAGACGTCGGTTGCCCAGCCCGAGTTCCAGCGGCTCGGGTGTAATTTCGCGAAGAATTACGGTGCCGTGATCATCGGGCCCGCGATGGGCCAGCGATTGGGTCGCGCGCTCCAGCAACTCTTCTGGAACTTCGGATCCTCGCGCCAGAATCCCCACAATTCCGCACACGGCTGCTATCCCTCAGGACTTGCCCATCGAGTATAAATGCGCGGACAGCGCGGTTTTCCTCATTCTGCAAGTTGAGGTCAACGCGCTTGGTGCTTCTGCATCCAGTCCCAAGCGGTCGTCACGATGTCGCGCAGCGAACGAGTCGCCTTCCAGCCCAGCAACTGTTGCGCGCGGGTCGGGTCGGCAACTAACTCCGGAGGGTCGCCAGCCCGGCGTGGCACCTCTTTGCGATGGACTGGGTTCCGTGTCGCCTGCTCCACGGCCTTCAAAATTTCAAACACTGAGTAGCCCTGTCCCGTACCGAGGTTTGCCGCGAATGACGGCTGTCCTTCCGACAGTCGCCCGAGCGCCAGGGCGTGCGCTTCGCCCAGATCGTTCACGTGGATGTAGTCTCGAATACAAGTTCCATCGGCCGTCGGATAATCGGTCCCAAAAACCTGCAGCGGTTCAGAATCTTTTTCAGTCGCGCGCAGGGCCAGCGGGATCAGGTGAGTTTCTGGGTTGTGAACTTCCCCGATCTCTCCACTCTCGTCGGCACCAGCAGCATTGAAATAGCGCAAGGCCACAAATCGCAAGCCGTAGGCGCGATCATAGGCCTCGAGCGCGTTTTCCATGAAAAGCTTTGTCACCCCGTACGGGTTAATCGGCTGCCGCGGAGTGTCTTCTGTGATCGGCACCTTCGCCGGCGTTCCGTACACCGCGCAAGTAGAGGAGAACACGAATTTCCTGATGCCGGCATCCAGCGTGGCGTTCAGAAGCGTCAGCGCACTCTCGACGTTGTTTCGAAAATATTTCCTGGGATTTGCGGTCGACTCGCCCACGTAGGCGTGCGCGGCGAAGTGCATGACTGCCTCGACGCGACTCAATTCACGGCGAAGCTTGCCGTCCTCCGCGATATCTCCAACCACCAGTTCAAAGCCCTGCGCGAGGAATTCGTGGCCAGTCGAAAGGTTGTCATAGATGATGACATCGTGACCATGCCGTCGCAGGATGCGTGCCGCGTGACTGCCGATATACCCGGCGCCGCCAATCACCAGAACCTTCATGCGTGAAGTATAAGCGAAGGTGGCCAAACCATCTGTGATACGGCTCGACTCTCACTTCCTCTGTTCCAATTTCACAGATGCCTTCATTGGCTTGCCGTCCCGCATCACCGTGACCTCCACCACGTCTCCGACCTTGCTCCGTCGCAGAGCATCGGTGAAGTCGTAGAGATTCTTGATGGGCTTGTCCCCGAACTGGACAAGGATATCTCCAGCCTTAAAGCCGGCCTTGTCTGCGGGAGACGCGGGCTTCACGTCGGAAAATTTCACGCCGTTCTCTACCTGCCCAAAGTCCGGGATCGATCCGAAATAAGGACCATAGCCGCTGCCGCCCACGCCCGAGAGCGGCTTGTCCTCCATCACGGTCACGAATGTCGGACGCTCGGCCGCCGACGCAAGTTGACGCGTTGCATCGGCCACCACATCCACCAACTTCGCCGCAGACTGCGCGTTGATCTTGTCCCAGGTATCCGAGGGCTTGTGATAGTCGGAGTGCAGCCCGGAAAAGAAGAAGAGCACCGGGATGTGTTTCGCCACGAATGAAGTGTGATCGCTCGCGGAGTAGCCGCCGGGCGAGTATTCGACTTTGAAGTTCTCCTTCGCAGCGGCCTGCTCGATCACCGGCGTCAAGGTCGAACCCGTGCCCACGCCGCCGATAAAAACCTTGTCATCCTTGATGCGGCCGATCATGTCCATGTTGAGCATGGCCACCGCTTTCTCGATCGGCATTGTCGGATGCTGTACCCAGTACGCGGAGCCCAGCAGCCCCAGTTCTTCTCCAGCGAACGACATGAAAAGAATTCCGCGCTGCAACTCACCTTTCATCGGCGCGAACATGCGCGCCAACTCCATCACCCCCGCGGTGCCGGACGCGTTGTCGTCCGCGCCGGGATGAATCTGCCCGATCTGCGAAGGCGCCAGCGAATCGTAATTGCCCCGACCCAGGTGATCGTAGTGCGCGCCCACGATCACGTATTCATCGGTCTTTCCCGGCAGATAAGCCAGGACGTTGTTCACAGTGGCGCGCGTCGTTTCGATATCGACATGGATCGCCATATGAAAACTGTCGGGAAACGCGAACGACTGCGGCTTCGCAGAGTGATTGATCTGTCCCTGCACCTCGTCCAGCGACTTGCCGGCCGCCTTGAGCCAGCGGTCGGCCACATCATTCTTCACCTGCACCAGCACGATGCCAGTGTTCTCGGGACCGCTGACGCTGCCGAAGCGGGTCAGCAGATCTTCTTCGCCATCGCCTAGCTTTCCGTTTACTAGCACCAACGCTTTCGCGCCATGATTGCGGGCATTGATTGCTTTGGTGATCAGCTGCGCATGGCGCGTCAAGCCAGCGTTGCCTGCTTTGTCGGCGAAGGACGCCGGCTCATATCGCAGAACAACCACAATCTTGTCCTTAACGTCCAGGCCGGCATAATCGTCGTAACCAAACTCCTCAGCCGATGCGCCGTATCCCGCAAAGACCACCGGAGCTCTCACCGCCTCCGACGACGAGAAACTGAAGGGAACGAAATCCTGATTCAGTTTCAGATCGGCCTTTTTCTCAGACTCTTCGACCGTAAAGCGGTTATGCGCCGATCGCAGTTTCGCTCCCGTGATCACACTGAAGGGCTGAAAGTAAGAATTCGATCCCGCAGGCTTCAGCCCCAGTTCACGGTAGCGCTTATCGAGCATGTGCGCCGCCAGCGTCAGGCCTTTCGTGCCGTCTCCTCTGCCTTCCATTGCTGGCGTCGTAAGCGCCTTCACATCTTCGAGGTAGAGTTTGGGATCAACCCCTGCCTGCTCGCTTGGCGTTGCGGCCCCAGCGACCAAAAACGAAAAGGCAACCGCTGCCGCAGCGATCGCAGACCTGTACCTCGAAGTCACGCGCCAAAACCTCGGAAAGGATGTCATGGGAAATTTTGTTCCTGTTGGAACGCTATTGCGAGCGCAACCGGTTGTCAATCATCGGTCGTTCAACCGCTGACTGAAACACGCAATACGTAGCGCCGGCGTCCCGCCGGCAGTCGCGAGGGCATCTTGCCCTCGCCCACGGGGGCAAGGACATAACTTCGAGTCGTGCTATTAAAACTTCTTTCGCCCGGCGTCCGAGGTGTTTTTCAGATTGACCACCAAGCTTGTTTGATGACCGCTAACTACCCCGCCCGAACCGCTTTCCCTTGCCCTCTCTATCCCGCCGATGGTATTCCTTCTCCACCCGTCCTTCGCCACGGGACACCCCTTGCCTGACTCGCCCACACCGAATCCCCCGCGCAGCGCGTCTCTCCTGAACTCCGGAGTCTCGATCGCCGAGGCTGAAGACCCGAATCGCCTGCGCAAGGCGTTGGGCTTCCGCGACCTGCTGCTCTTCTACGTCGTCACCGGCATCAGCCTGCGCTGGATCGCGACCGCTGCCTCTTCCGGACCAAGCTCCATCGTCATTTGGGCGGGCGCCTGGCTGGTCTTTTACACGCCACTCGCGCTTTCGGTCATCGAGCTCTCTTCCCGCTATCCCGGTGAGGGTGGCATCTACGTGTGGACCAAGCACGCCTTCGGCGACTTCGCGGGATTCATCACCGCCTGGTGCTACTGGACTTGCAATCTCCCCTACTTTCCCGCCGTTCTCTATTTCGCCGCCAGCAACGCCCTCTATATGCACCACGAGTCTCTCGGACATCTCGAACACAATCCCACTTTCTTCATCGTGTTCGCCCTGGTGACGCTCACCATCGCCACATTAATGAACATCGTCGGCCTCGACGTCGGCACCTGGCTCCACAATCTCGGTGCCCTGGCCATGTGGATTCCCGCTGGAATCGTGATCCTAATGGGCGCAATCGCGTACAGCCGGTTCGGCTCGGCCACCGTCTTTAACGCGCGCACCCTCACTCCGAGTACGCAGATCAAAGACATTGTGTTCTGGTCTGTACTGGTGTACGCCTTTGCCGGGTGCGAGACCGCTTCGCTCATGGGCGACGAAATCAAGAATGCTCGCCGCGCCATTCCATGGGCATTGTTCATCGCGGGCATAACCGTAGCCTTCTGTTACATCGCCGGCACCGTGGGAGTTCTTCTCGCGCTGCCGTCATCCGAAGTTGGCAACCTGCAGGGACTGATGCAGGCCATTTCAAGCACCGCCCAAAAGATTCACTGGGAGGCCGTGATTCCGCTTGCTGCTTTCCTAATCATGATGAGTAACATCGGAGCGGCGGGCGCCTACCTGGCGGCGGTGGCTCGTCTTCCATATGTCGCCGGCATCGACCGCTTCCTGCCGCGCGCGTTCGGAGCCCTGCATCCACGCTGGAAGACGCCCTGGGTGGGATTGCTCACCCAATTCGTCTTCGGCGTCCTGTTCATTTTTCTGGGACAGGCCGGCACAAGCGTGAAGGGCGCTTACGACGTTCTGGTGAGCATGGGAGTGATCACGTATTTCATTCCCTACCTCTATTTATTCGCTGCCATGTACAGACTGCAGCGGGAACCCGCGGCGCCCGGCATCATTCGCGTCCCCGGCGGAAAACCAGTCGCTAAACTAGTAGCGGTCGTCGGCTTTCTCACGACCACCGCCACAATCGCGATCTCCGTACTGCCTCCACCCGACGAACCGAATAAACCACTAGCCGTCGTGAAGATTGTTGGCTTGTCGGCCATCATGGTGCTGATCGGCGTCGGGATTTTTTATGGGCCGAGAATTCGAGAGGCGCTCGCCGGGCGAAGATCCGCGGCGTGAGTTCCTACGTATGCAAAAGTGCCAGCCGCCGCTTAAACATTGTCATCCCGAGCGGAGTGAGGCGAAAGCCGAACGCAGTCGAGGGACCCCGCGTCTGCTAACTGCGGCACAGACCTCGGCAAGGTTTCTCACGTTAAGTCCGTAGAAGCGAAGCGCTACTCTAAATTCAAACAACAATAAACGCGATCGCGTAACGCGCAAAACTAAGCAGGCAGCCGCCCCACATGCGGCGCAACCGCTCCATTCGCCACCGTGCGCAGCCCCAGCGTCCGAATCAAACGCAACAGCGAATTAGGATGCAGCCCCAGAATCTTCGCCGCGTCCACATAATATCCATTGGCTTTTTCGAGCGCGTGCAATACGAGAAGTTTTTTGTTCTCCTTCACCGCTCCCTGAAAACCCGCATCCGCAGTCTCGTAATGCACCGCTTCGCGCACTGCAGCCGGCAAATCCTCACTGACAATTTCATCCGACGCCCCGAGCACCACCGCCCGCTCGATTGCATTTTCCAGTTCACGCACGTTGCCGGGCCAGTCATACTGCATCAACAGGGTAAGTGCGTCGGCCGACAACGGTTTAACCGGCGCGTGATACTTCTCGCTGACTTTCACGATGAAATTCTGCGCCAACAGCGGGATATCTTCGCGTCGATCGCGCAAACTGGGCGTTGTCAGGCTGACCACATTCAGCCGATAGAACAGATCGCTGCGGAACCTGCCCGCTTGCACTTCTTCAGCAAGGTTTCGATTGGTCGCGGCAATCACGCGCACGTTCACTTTGATCGATCGCGTTCCGCCCACGGGATCAAACTCGCGCTCCTGCAGCGCGCGCAGGAGCTTCGCCTGCATGCCCGCTGCGAGTTCGCTGATCTCGTCGAGAAACAACGTCCCGCCTTCCGCCATTTCGATCTTTCCCTTCTTGCGTGCGATGGCACCGGTGAACGCACCCTTCTCATGGCCGAAGAGTTCACTCTCCAACAGGGTTTCGGTGAGCGCCGCACAATTGATGGCCACCAGTGGCCCATCCGCGCGCGGACTGTTATGGTGCAGTGCGCGCGCAACTAATTCCTTTCCAGTCCCGCTTTCTCCCTGGATCAGCACTGTAGAAGAGGTCGGCGCGACGCGCTCAATCAGTTCGAGCAAGTCCCGCAGTTTGGCGCTCTCGCCGACGATCTCATACCTGCAGTTCGCAGCCCCGTGCGCACATCGAGCAACCAATGCACGCGCACATCGCTCTCTCTCAGACTCCGCCCAGCCCAGCACTGTTTTTTCTCCCCAGACTCGCCATCCTCAGGTGGAACCAAACAGCGAGGCCCACTAACTGATGGGTTAGTGAAACGGGCCGCTCATTCGTTACAGGCTTTCTTTGGGCTTGGCGGGACCGGAGTTCGAAGCGCGAACCACCTCAGCAACTTACGCTGGTCAAAAGGCCGCCGCGCAACTCCCGCCAGCAGTTGGCACGCGCCGTGCATTGTCATTGGACATGCGGCGTGTAACCGCAAATCGTGGGGCAGTGAAGGCGGCCTTCCCTCATTCGGGAATCGAAGGGCCAGCAAGGCTGGGCTTCCGCCGTCCTCACAAAGGAGGAACGATGAAAAAGCAAATTCTCACTCTGGTTGGTGTGCTGAGCTTGATGCTCGTGGCGGGAACGGCTATGGCGCAGGATCGAGTTCAAGCCAATGTACCATTCAATTTCAACGTGAGCCGCACCAGCATGCCGGCCGGCGAATACGTGATTTCGCCCGTCGGCAACGGCAACGGTCTACTCATTCAGAGCGGCGACAAAAAGTCCGTCAAGCTGATCACGCCAAATCACGCGGAGAGTTTGTCACCCTCCAAAACCACAAAGCTGGTCTTTCATTGCTACGGCAAGGACCAGTGCTTCCTGTATCAGATCTGGGTGGAGGGCATGCGACGGGGACAGCAGTTCCCGAAGAGCGCTCTCGAAAACGAGATCGAAGCGAAACTTCGCTCGCGCGATGTCCCCGTGATCGCATCCGCTCGGTAATCATCACCGGATGCCAACACGGAAAAGGCACGCCGAAAGGCGTGCCTTTTGATTTCTAGGACCACCCTTACCTTGTCATCCCGAGCGGAGTGAGGCGCCAGCCGAACGCAGTCGAGGGACCTTGCGTTCCTGTGGCAGCAAGAAAGATTTCGCTAGCGACTAGCGACTGACGACGAGCGACTACACAGGCGTAGCCGTCTTCCGCGCCGGATTAAAGAACGGCAGCTTTACCACAGTAGCGGTCGTCTTCAGTCGCTGCGCCTCAATCGTCAACTCCATCTGCAATTTCGTTCCCAGCGCCGAATACGCACTTTCCAGGCTCGCCAGCGCAATCAACTTCTTCAGCAGCGGAGAAAACGTGGTCGTGGTGGCCTTCCCAATATGCTTACTGCCGGAGTAAATCGGCACCGCCACGCGCGAAGCCTGCGAAGGAGCCGCCGGAGTCAATCCATACTTATCGTGCTGCTCCTCCACTTCGACCCAATCGACTTCCAGTCCGACCAGTTGCCGCGGCACGCCATTCTTCTCATCGCGCTGCAAAGCCGTCTTGCCGACAAAATTCTCTTTATCGAGATGCACCATCTTTCCGAAACCCAGCTCATACGGCGAAAACTTCTGCGAAGGGATCAGCGCTTTCTTTGAGCTGCTGTAGTCCACCTCGATCAGCAGCAGCCCGGCTTCGACCCGCGCCACATCCAGCGCCAGCATCCCGGCCGCGTGAATGTCGAATTGCTTGCCCTTCGCCATCAGCGCGTCCCACACTTTGACGGCATCATTCCACGGCACCCAGATCTCGTAGCCGAGGTCCCCCGTGTATCCAGTGCGCGAAATGTCTACCGACACGCCGTTGATCTTGCCTTTCGTCACTCGAAAATATTTCAGGTTCGCGATATCGGCTTCGGCCGCGACTTTGAGCAACTTCCCCGAAGTCGGCCCCTGGAGCGCAAGCGCCGCAACCTTCTCCGAAATGTCTTCGATCTGCACATCCATGTTCAAGCCGTTCTGCTTGAACCAGCGCAGGCTCGGATCGGCCGCCGTCCACCGATAAACGTTTTCCTCAAGCCGCGAGATCGTTCCGTCGTCGATGACCTTCCCATCCTCATCGCACCAGCAGCAGTAAATCACCTGCCCGACCTTGACCTTGTTGATGTCGCGCGTGATCACGCGATTCACCAGCTTGGTCGCGTCTTTCCCGGTGACCAGGTACTTGTAAAGCGGCGAGATGTCGATCATTGCGCAAGCATTGCGGATGGCGTTGTACTCGTGCTCGTGATGCACCTCGTACACGCTGACCGTGTAGTATCCCGACCACTCCCGGTAATTCAGGCTGTGACAAAGAGGAAAAGTGCGCTCGTGTAATGCGGTTCCGATGGGCAAAGCGAATCCCTCGTGGTGAGATGCCGAAGGCGGATTATAGCAGCGATGAAGGCTTGGCAGCCCTCACTAGCTCTGCGTTGAATCGGCTTTAGCGTCAGGTTCGTCGGGATGGGCTGGACCGTATTCGGTTTGATCTCTCTGTTCGCGCTCAGTCCTCTTTTGTGTGGGAGCGAGCATGATCGCCAAGCCCAAAATTACGATCATGCCGATCATGACGCCCTTGGTCAGATAGAACACATTGCGACACTCGGAATAGCGCATGCCGTCGTGCGTGATCCCGTAGAAAACCAACCCGGCATTGCATAAGCACACCATTCCAAACGCGACTGGAGGCAGTGAATTTCGAAGGCTCCTCCCCGAACGTAGGAAATCCAGCAGGAGGAACGATCCTCCGCCGAGAGCAAAGAAAAACACGGAATAGTCAATTGCTCTACTTGTAGTCGACCTTTTGTCGAAAGATCGAAGAACGAACTTCGCATCTGTGGACCCGTGGTCGGCTGACGCATGTAGCCACCGTAGCGCTGCGCGATCGTCCCGGGGAAGGCCCTTTCCGTTGTAATACAAATACCCGAGGGCATATTCCGCACCTGCATCCCCTTGCCCTGCAGCCTTGCGATACCACGCGATCCCCTCGGCATAGTCTTGCGGCACGCCCGTTCCTTTGCTGTATATGGATCCGAGACTAAATTGAGCTGCCGCGTTCCCCTGCTCGGCAGACTTGCGATACCAGCGGACCTCTTCGCCATAGTCCTGGGGTACACCTTTGCCATAGAAATAGGCGGCAGCTAGGCCGAGTTCGCCCTGAGGCTCGCCTTGCTCGGCGGCTTTGCGGTACCACTGGATTGCTTCGTTGTAGCTCTGTTGTACTCCGTTTCCGTAGAAGTACAGCGCGCCCATTCGAGACTCGGCTAAAGCGTCACTCTGCTCTGCAGCTTTACGACACCAGCGGGCCGACTCTGTGTAGCTCCTCGTCACTCCTTGGCCGTAAAAGTACAAGTAGCCGAGTTTGAATTGAGCTTTCGCATCTCCCTGTTCGGCCCGAGTTCGCATGGCATTGGCGGCTTTAATGAGCCTCTGTTGCTTAAGCTTCCAAACACCCATGCCAACGATCAATCCTGCGGCGCAGATTGCGAGGCAGATTCCTAGTCCAAGTTTCCACTTCCTTGTCATACGCTGATGACCAGCATCGGGGATTGTAGTCCACGGTGCACTCTGTCAAATCGCAACCTGAACCGCATTCCCAAAGACAAATCCCCCGCCCTCAGCGAGAATGACAAACTTAATCCGCCGTCCGCAATAAATCCTGCGCGTCCAATTTCATCGAGCTTGCTAGAAATGAGAAGCAAGCCGCCAAGCAAGATATCTCGCTGAAAGTGTGACAGATATTGAAACTCGCACTTTGTGTGGCTATTTGCCACACAAAATATTGACGCGTGTGGCAAACTGCCGTACACTGTAATGCAAGGTGGTGAGAATGATGCTGAGTGAAACAGCAGCCTTAAAGCGCACGGAAAGACTGGATGCGCGCGTCACCAAGCAAGAGAAGCGCGTGGTGGAGACAGCCGCCCATTTGCGCGGCATCTCTGTCACCGACTTGATGAGAACTGCCATTACTGACGCTGCCAACAAAATCATCCGTGAAAACGAGATTTTGACTCTGTCTGAGCGTGAGCGGCAAGCTTTCGTTCAAGCGCTTGTGAACCCGGCCCCACCCAACGACGCAGCTATGGCTGCGGTTCGGAGGTATCGGCGCGTGGTCCGCTAATTGACATCTAAGTTCAAATCAGAGCCGCTCGATAGAACGAAACACAATCGGGCGGCTTTTTCGTGCGAACATCACGCCCTCACCGAGTACATCAAGCAGCAAGCCTCGCAGGATGTGAAGAAGAACGTCGCGGCCGTATTCGTTCTGACGCCTGATGGGGTCACCATCTCGGGCTATTACACCTTGTCCCAATATGGAGTGGACGCAGGCGACATACCGCAGGAGCTCCTCGAGCAGCTCAAAATTCCAAAGTACCCGCGCCTCCCCGCTACGCTGATCGGTCGTCTGGCGCGTCATATTGATCTCAAGGGCCAGGCTGTCGGCGAAATCTTGCTTATGGACGCGCTTCGCAAGGCACTGGGGGCAACGAGAACAGTAGCATCCGTAGTCGTCGTAGTCGACGCCAAGGATGAGAACGCGGTGAAATTCTACAAGCGTTATGGTTTTCTCGCGATGCCAGATCATCCTGATCGACTGTTCATCCCAATGGCAACAGTAAGGCAACTGTTCGTCGTGAATGACGAACCTAAAGACAACCGTTGACCCGACACCGCCGATACCGACCACGTTAGACAATTTCCTCAAGACCAATCCTCAATCCCCGCGCGACAAATCCTCCCTCCTCAGCTAGAATGCTCCCTTGTTTCTCATGCGCCGCACTCTCATAGCCTGGTCCGTTCGCCTCAGCGGTCTCTGATCCGCGCACACTGCGCATTTCTCCGCCTTCGTTTTTCATTCTTCTACGACCGCTCGCGGCTGCTCTCGAACCGGCTAAGAGCTAAAGGCTAAAACCTAATGGCTACCAAATACGACGTCATCGTGATCGGCGGAGGCCATAACGGCCTCGTCAACGCCGCCTACCTCGCCAAGGCGGGCAAAAAAGTTCTCGTGCTCGAGCGCCGCCACGTGCTCGGCGGCGCCGCCGTCACCGAAGAGGTCTACCCGGGCTTCAAGTTCTCGGTCTGCTCGTACGTGGTCTCGCTGCTGCGGCCGGAAATCATCCGTGACCTCGACCTGCCGCGCCACGGCCTCGAAATCCTCCCGCTCGACGGCACCTTCACGCCCATGCCCAGCGGTGACTATCTCTGGCGCGTGAACGATCACGGTCGCACGCATCGCGAAATCGCGCGTCACTCCAAGTCCGACGCCGAGGCCTACGACGAATTCGGCAAGGCCATGCAGGCAATGTGCCGCTTCGTGAAGCCCATCCTCGGCATGGTCCCACCCGACCCCGCCACGCTCAACCCGCGCGAACTGATGAAGCTGCTCTTCATCGGACGCCGCTTCCAGGATCTCTCTAGCGGCGACAAGTACAACCAGGTTCAGCTCATGACCATGAGCGCCATCGACTTCCTCGATCAGTGGTTCGAGACCGATGTGCTCAAGGCCACCATGTCGGCGTCCGGAATCATCGGGACGTTCCTCGGAGTGCGCTCGCCCGGAACCGCCTACGTCCTGCTCCATCACTACATGGGAGAAATCGACGGCGCTTTCCGCGCCTGGGGATTCGCGCGCGGCGGCACCGGCGCGATCTCGAACGCCATCGCCGATGCGGCCCGCGAAGCAGGAGTCGAAATCCGCACGCAGGCTCCGACCGCAAGAATCATTGTGAAAGAAGGCAAAGCAAAGGGCGTCGTCCTCGGCAACGGTGACGAAATTTACGCCGACATCGTTTCCTCCAGCGTCGACCCGAAGCATACTTTCATCGACTTCATCGAGCCCGGCAACATCGCCGACGACTTCCTCGACGAAATCCGCCGCTACAAGTACCGCGGCTCTTCCGGCAAAGTGAACCTCGCGCTCGACGGCCTGCCAAACTTCAAGTGCATGCCCGGCGAAGGCGCCCACCTGCGCGGCGCGATGTCGTTCTCGCCGAGCGTCGAGTACATGGAACGCGCCTACGACGACGCCAAGTACGGGCACTTCTCTCGCCGTCCCTATATCGACACGGTAATTCCGTCGCTCACCGATCCATCCGTCGCGCCGCCGGGCAAGCACGTGATGTCCTGCTTCGTGCAGTACGCGCCCTACAAGCTCGCGCCCGGCCTGCACTGGGACACCGAAAAAGAAAAATTCGGCGACACCGTCATCGACACCATCGCCGAGTACGCGCCCAACATTCGCGACATCATCCTGCACCGCCAGGTCGTTACGCCGCTCGACCTCGAACGCGAGTTCGGCCTGACTGAAGGCAACATTTTTCAGGGCGAGCTATCCCTAGAACAACTCTTCTTCCTGCGTCCGGTCGCGGGCTGGGCGCAATTCCGCACGCCGATCAAGAACCTCTACATGTGCGGATCGGCGACGCATCCGGGCGGCGGCATCATGGGCGCTCCGGGCCGCCTTTCAGCGCTCGAAATCCTCAAAGACGTCAAGGGGGCTGCGTAATGGCCGACAAGCGCGACGTCGTCATCATCGGTGGCGGTCACAACGGGCTGGTCACCGCCTTCTATCTCGCGAAAGCCGGATTTAAGCCGCTCGTTCTCGAACGTCGCGCCCAGACTGGCGGCGCCGCCATTACCGAGGAATTCCATCCGGGCTTCCGTTGCTCCACGCTGGCGCACGCCGCCGGACCGATCCGCCCCGACATCGTCCGCGACATGCAACTCGAGCAACACGGCCTGAAGCTGATCACGCCCGAGACCAGCGTCGTCTCGCTCACGCCCGACGGCCGCGCGCTCACGCTCTATAACGACACGCAGAGATCCGCCAAAGAAATCTTCGCCTTCTCGCAAAAAGACGCCGCCAAATATCCCGAGCTTCAGGAATCGTTGCGCAAGATGGGCAGCGTGATCGCCGACGCTCTGAAAATGACGCCGCCCGACATCGACAGCCCGAGCCGCACCGATCTCTGGGGCATGCTGCAAACCGGCCGCGCCCTGCGCAAACTAGGCAAGAAAGACCTCTATCGCCTTCTGCGCTGGGGACCGATGGCCATCGCTGACCTGGTCGCCGAATATTTCGAGACCGACCTGCTTCGCGGCACGATCGCCGCGCGGGGAATTTTCGGAACGTTCCTCGGACCGTGGTCGGCCGGCAGCGCTCTCGTGTTGTTGATTCGCGGTGCGGGCGATGCCCACCCGGCGGGCTCCGCCAACTTCGCAGCAGGTGGAATCGGAGCCATCACGCAGGCGATGACATCAGCCGCGAAAGCCGCCGGTGCCGAAATCCGCACCGATGCCGAAGTATCGGAAATCCGCGTGAAAGACGGTGTCGCCGTCTCCGTCGTCCTCAAATCCGGCGACGAGATTCCCGCAAACGCAATCATCTCCAACGCCGACCCGAAGCGCACGCTGCTGCACCTCGTCGACCCGACGCATCTTACTCCGGGCTTTGCGGAAAAACTCCAGCACTACCGCATGATGGGCACCGTCGCGAAGATCAATCTCGCCCTCGACGGCCTCCCCAACTTCACCGCCATCAAGAACGGCAACTCGGCGGCGCTGCAAGGCCGCATCCAGATCAGCCACGGCATCGACTACCTCGAGCGCGCCTTCGACGAATCGAAGTACGGCAACTTCTCCAAGCAACCTTACTTGGAAGCGACGATTCCCTCCCTCATCGATCCGGGCCTGGCCCCAAGCGGCAAGCACGTGATGTCGATCTACATGCAGTACGCGCCCTACAAGCTGAAAGGCGACTGGAACGCGCAACGCGGCGCACTCGGCGACGCGGTTGTCAGCACGCTAGCGCAGTACGCGCCCAATCTGCCTTCGCTCATACTCGAAGGCCAGATCATCACGCCCAAAGATCTCGAAGACACCTACGGCCTGACGTCAGGTCAGATCTTTCATGGAGAGCTAGCCCTCGACCAGTTCTTCACCATGCGCCCATTGCTCGACTGGGCGCGCTACCGCACGCCAATCACGAATCTGTATCTCTGCGGAAGCGGGACGCATCCAGGCGCAGGCCTGACCGGCGGCTCAGGCGCGAACGCCGCGCGCGAGATTCTGAAAGAATTAAAGAAGTAGCTGAGTTCGTCCGACAGAGAGCTCCGACCGGCAGGGCGCCCGCCGCCTCAGCCTGACCGCAAAAGAGCAGGCTCGACGACCGTAGCGCTCTTGATCTCGATGCGCAGAAGGGGTGGTTCGCCGGCCAGTCTTTCGCGTCTGTCGACGACCTGAATGGCGTGCATCGCCTCCGGTTTCATCCATCCGATGCTCCACTTACCGGGATGATTAGGCGCATTTACACTCGGTTGGTCTCGCACACTGCCATCCGGCCGAAGGTAGCGGACATGCGGCGTCTTGCCACCTGTATCCCAATCTAAGAAAAAACCTGGCCAGCGATGATGATGCATCGGTTCGGTTATTCCTGGAGGAGGTACGGTGACCTCCAGAACACGAACCAATGCATTTTCGAAGATCACCTTGTGACTGTTCGGTGCGGCTTGGACCGCATCATATCCGTCGGGAAAGCCGGATTTGGCCTGCGCATCGGCGAAATCTGGGCAAACCAAAAATGCAGGAAAAACCGAGCCAAGCACCGCAAAGATTCTGCGCCGTGTAATGCTGGTGACTGTCCTCTCTGTATGCATAGTGTCTCTCCTTCCACTCGGCGTTCCACCGGCTCTCCAGCGTCCGCCAACTTTGGCCTCCCCCGTGCTCTCTCCCCTTCCAGAGCTACAGAGCGTCGGGACCTCCGAGACCAACGGAACCCGGCGTTGGGGTGAATGAGTGGGGCTTTACGGCGTAGATTCGCTGCCTTTCCACAGCACTGAAGCCGCAGTCACGTCCCAGAACGTTCCTTCCGAAGTCGTTGCCTCAGGCCGCCCCGCGCGGCTTTCCGCGCCAAGAACTTTACCAAGATGTGAAAATCCTTTCACCACCGGCAGCCGTGTAACTACGTGTTGCACTCCGCCGGCATTGAGGTATACCTTACCAACCAACTCCGGCGGGGTACGAATGAAATATCCCTATTCTCCCATTCGCCACTACGCGCGGCTTGCGCTCTGCACCACCAGTTTGCTCTTCTGTGTGCAGCAGGTGTGCGCCTCCGACGACGCCGCCGGATCTCGCCCATCCAAGCCCGCCGAAGAAGCCTCGATTTCCGCTATCTCGACAACGCAGGGCTCGCCAGCTCCGGAACTGCCAACCGAAAAGCACGGCAAGTACGACATCGACCGCATTGGCCAGCGGGACGTCGGCCATGGCGTGAATATCTACTCCATGCAGAAAGAGCGCGCTCTCGGCGAATCGATGGCATCCACCATCGATCGCGGCACGAAATTTGTCGCCGACTTTGAGATCAACGACTACATCAGCAAGCTCGGCCAGAAGATCGTCCGCAATTCAGACGCGCAGGTGATGCTGACCACCAAGGTGATCGACTCTCCGGATCTCAGAATTTTTGCCCTGCCCGGCGGCATCCTTTATGTCGACAAGGGATTGATCATGGCGGTCGACAGCGAAGCTGAACTCGCCGGCCTGATGGCCCACGAGATTGCCCATGTCGCGGCCCGGCATACCACTCGCCTCGTCAGCCGAAAGTATGCGTGGAACTTGCTCATGATTCCGCTCACGTACCTCAGCGGTCCAGCCGCCATCGGCACCCGGCAGATCGCTCCGCTTACTCTGAAAAAGTTCAGCCGCGACTCCGAATATGAAGCCGACCTGCTCGGCCTCGAATATCAATACGCCGCCGGCTACGACCCGCAGACATTCATCGAAGCCTTGGAAAAACTGCTGGCTAAAGATGCCCAGATGCGGGCTCGTATCAACAAGGCTCTGCCGGTAGCGGCCAAGATGCCGCTCCATAACAAGTTCACGAATGCCTTCTCCAACTACCCGCCAACCGAAGAACGCATCCAGAAGGCGCAGTCCGAGATTGCCCAGTTGCTCCCCAGCCGAAATGACTACATTCTCGACACCAGTGAGTTTCAGGACGTGAAGGCCAAGCTGGCGTGGGGCGACCGGCCCATCCTGCGCCGGCACCGCGCCGGAGACGAACCCGCGAACGGTCCAGTCCTCCACCGGCAGACGCAACCGTCCGATCTGGCAGGCACTTACAACCCCGTTACCAAAGACCGTTTGTCCTCCGTCTTCAGTTACTTGTCCGACTTTCCATACTGAATTCCACTATACGAAGCACTTTGACCTCAGCACAGGCGCACTCTCGGGTACGCCTTTTTGTTTGCTACTGCTGAGGTCCCTCGACCGGAGAGGAGTGCAATTTCAGTATTTAGGAGTTCAGTAGATGCGCAAATTTATTGGGTTGGCACTGTTGGTGAGCTTGGCTTCCCTGGCGGCATTCGCACAAGAGAGTGGGAACACCCCCAAGGCAGAAATCTTCGGCGGCTACCAGTACACCCGCTTCGATGGCGGCGTGAATGCGAATGGCTGGAACACGTCCCTGACCGGCAATCTGAACAATTGGTTCGGCATCGCCGCTGATTTCAGCGGTGCATACAAGAGCCAGAATGGCGTGAGCTTCAACAACTACACCTACACCTTCGGGCCGGTGATTTCCTATCGCCACAACGAGAAACTCACTCCGTTCGCTCACTTCCTGGCAGGTGGCGCCCGCGCCTCCGCTTCGGTCAGTGGTGTGGGGTCTGGATCGACGAACGGTTTCGCCATGATGTTCGGTGGCGGCCTCGACGTGAAAGCTTCCCAGCACCTTGCGTTGCGAGCCGTGCAGTTCGACTGGCTTGGGCTGCATTCCAACGGAGCGAGCGACAACAACAACATGCGACTCTCGACCGGAATTCTTTTCCGCTACTAGCACCTCAGAAGTTGGCAGTGCGCAGGGCGACTTAGGTCGCCCTGATTTTTTTGCGCCCGGTCCATCGTTCGCACTCTTCGTAAACGCTCGGGGCTATTTCCCACCGCTCTGCGAAGCGGATCCACTTCCTTCGCATTCGCCAGCAAGATCGCACGAAATCATTGCGGCTCCTCCGATTTCTCCGGAAGTGAGTTGCACTTTGTGCCCGCGATGCTCTAACTGCTTCACAGTTTCTTCCGGAACATCACGATTCACTTGCAGGCTGCCCAATTTCGGACCCTCTGGACCAAATGAGCTGATATGGTGCTCGGTCGCAAATCGAGGAGTCGACACAGCCGAGGCCGCGTGCATCCCAAACTCTATGTGATCGAGCACGAGCTGCAGGCCGGCCTGATCCTGCAGATCCCCTCCGGCAACGCTGATGGCAACGACCGGCTTCCCCGATTTGAGCACCAGCGCCGGACTCAACGTAATGCGTGGTCGCTTGCCCGGGGCAATGCAGTTGGGGTGACCAGGCCAGGTATTGAGACTGATCAACCGGCTGCCATGAATGATGCCGGTATTCCCCGCCGGCCCAGCCGTGCTGCCCAATCCGCTGGGCGTAGCCGCCACCATGTTTCCCCAACGGTCCACCACGGTAAGCGTAGTGGTTCCGCCTTGCGTCGGGAAAGATCGCAGTCCTTTCTTGACCGCTTTCATTTGGTCGGGATCGCCAGGACGAAGTTCGAGCGAAGCTTTCTTCGGATCAATCAATGGTCGCCGGATTTTTGCGTACTCCTCAGACAGCAGCCCTTTCATCGGCACGTCCGCAAATCGCGGATCGGCGTAGTACTCATCTCGATCTGCCATTGCTAGCTTCATCACTTCAGTGACGGTGTGGACGTAGTCCGGCGAAAGCAGCCCCATTTTCTTGAGATCGAATCCCTCCAGCAGGCGAAGCCCTTCCAACAAGAAGGGGCCCTGTGTCCAGGGACCGCATTTCAATACTTGATATCCCCGGTAATCCACGGAAACAGGATCTTCTATGTATGTCCGATGGGCCGCCAGATCCCGCTTCCGCAGAAATCCTCCCTGGGATATGTACCAGGCCTCCAGCTCGTCCGCGATGTCGCCCCGATAAAATCGGTCAGCCACTGCTTGCAGCCGTTCCTCGCGGGTTCCCTTTGTTTTCTGTTCCGCCTCGACCAGCTTGCGCAGCGTGCGAGCTAAATCCGCTTGCCAGTTTCGACCCGTCTCGATTTTGCTTCCATCCGAGGTATCGACGTACCAGCTCGGCCCTCCGGCATCGAGCAGCGCCAGAGTCGGCTTCACCGCTTCTTCAAACGAAATCGTCCCATACTGCTTGAGCAACGTGACACACAGATCCACAACTGCCGGCACGGCTGCGGTCCGGATATCGCTACCAGGCATTCCATTCTTGAGATACCACGCAATCGCTTGCGGATCGAGCGGAGCTGCTCCTTGCGCCCACAGGGCATGGGCTTTCTGCTGATGAACGTCGTACAAGATGACCGAGGCTTCTCCGCCTATCGTGAACGAGCCAATTTTCGTCACGCTCAAGGCGAGCAGGGCGGCCGTCGTTGCATCTGCGGCGTTTCCCCCTCTCTCGAGCACTTGCGTGCCAATCGCCGCAGCCCGCTTCTCTCCCGCCACGACGACCCCATTCTTTCCAGAAGCGACCGAGGCTGATCGTGCCGCGTGCAAATTAAGCGCAGGATAAGAGACCATTCCTGCTGCGAGGAAGAGAGCTATTGCTGTTTTTCGCGCGTGAATCCACATGTTCGAAGACCTGCCGCATTGTAAAGCGACGATCACCATCGGCGAAATCAGATATTTCCCGACCCAGCTGCGATGGGGATTCTTCACCAACCCTGCATACTCGCGTCGTGATAAGCTCCGGGGCGCCCGGCGCAGCGAGATCGGCAATCGCATAATGCCGACTGCGAGATGGAGATATTGCTTTGTTACAGCGACTCACAACCATCGCTCTTACAGCGTTTGTACTCTCGGCCTATGTTTCCTTTGCCCAGAGTCAAGCCAATGGAACGCCTGCACCGGGTTCGGCTGCGCAACTAACTCACTTCAGCCTCGACAATCTGGACCGCAAAGCTGATCCCTGCGTCGATTTCTATCAGTACGCCTGCGGTGGGTGGATCGCCTCCCACCCGATTCCGGCAGATCAGGCGTGGTTCGACTCTTTCTCCGCGCTGCAAGATCGAAACGAAGCGCTTCTCCGCTCGATTGCGGAACAATCAATGGCCGCCGACTCCAAGCGAGACTCTACCCATCAGAAGATCGGCGACTACTATGCGGCGTGCATGGACGAGGCCGGCGCTGACGCAGTTGGTATCAAACCCATCGAGCCGGAATTGCAGCGCATTGCGGCGATCACCAGCCGAGCCGACCTTGCCGCGGAATTGGGTGATCTTCACCGCATGCTCTATCTTCTTGTTCAAGGAAACATATTTCCGAGCCTCGCTGATCCTGGCAGTAAGGAACCGTTGTTCGGTCTCTTGCCCTGGCAGGATTATCAGGACGCTACCCAGGTAGTTGGGTTCGTGGACCAGGGCGGTCTCGGTCTGCCCGATCGCGACTACTATCTCCGCGACGACAAAGATTCTGTCGAGCTCCGCCAAAAGTACGTAGTCCACGTACACAACATGCTTGCTCTGCTCAAGGTCGACTCCGATCCTGAAAGAGCTGCGCGGCGAGTCATGGATATTGAGATGGCTCTCGCCCGCTCATGGATGGACCCGGTCACGCGCCGCGATCGAGAGAACTTGAACAATCGCTACTCACGCGAGTCTCTGCAGCAGTTGATGCCGAATTTCGATTGGACGAAGTTTCTGGCTGCCGTCGCCGCCCCTCCCTCAGAACAATACCTGGTTGCCAGCCCGGAATTTCTTAAAACGGTGAACTCCTTACTAGGCTCCGTTTCGCTCGATGACTGGAAAACCTATCTTCGTTGGAATCTATTGCGCGCTTCTGCTGGTCTTCTAAGCCGACCTTTCGTCACCGAGAATTTCGCCTTCTACGGGAAAATTCTCACTGGTGCGAAAGAGGATGCGCCGCGTTGGAAACGCTGCCTATGGGCAACCGATCGTGACTTGCAAGATGCCTTGGGCCGAGTCTTCGCGGAGGAGTCATTTCACGAAGATGACAAGCAACGCGTACTCCAGATTGTGCGGGAGGTTGAGGCTGCTTTCGATGGCGTCCTCCACAATGCGGACTGGCTCTCGCCCGATACCAGGACGCTGGCCCTCGCCAAACTCCATGCCGTCACCAACCGTGTGGGCTACCCAGAGCGCTGGAGAGACTACTCCTCTCTTGACATCGCCCGCAGCAATTGGGCCGCGAACGTATTTCGCAGCAGTGAGTATGAACTGGCTCGGCAATTGGACCACATTGGCAAGCCACCCGATCGCAATGAATGGTGGATGACCGTCACCACGCTGGATGCCTACAACAACACGCGGCAGAATTCCCTGACCTTTCCTGCTGGGTGGTTGGCGGCTCCTGTCTTCGATCGCTCAGCCGACGACTCCATCAATTTTGGTTCGCTCGGTTCACTCGCTGGACATGAAGTCACCCACGGCTTCGACAGCATGGGGCGAAAATATGACGCTTCGGGAAATCTGCGAGATTGGTGGACTGCGGCAGACGCTGAGCGGTTCGCAGAGCGGAGCAAATGCCTGGTAGATCAGTACTCCAGCTACGTTGCAGTCGACGATGTCAAGCTCAACGGCGAGCTCACCTTGGCGGAGAACATTGCCGACGGGGCGGGGGCAAGGCTCGCCTACCTGGCCTTCCAGAACGGGGCCAAGAGCAGCCTCCCTACAGACAAGTTAACCAACGGATTCACTCCCGAGCAACGCTTCTTCCTTTCTTTTGCCCTTCGCTCATGCGGCAATGTCACGCCGGAGATGTTGAAGCTCGTTGCTTCCGGAGATCCGCATTCAACGCTTAAGCACAGAGTCAATGGTGTTGTCTCCAACATGCCGGAATTTCAGCAGGCATTCCATTGCAAGGCGGGACAGCCGATGGTGAGGGAGAACGCGTGCCGCATCTGGTAGATCTGAGGTGGCCCGGCCCTGGGCGCCTGCCACAAACTCGAGTGTGGCGGGTGGCCCGGCCTAGGCGTCTCCCACAAATCTGCAGGGTGCCCCGTCCAAGCTCCGCTTGGACGGGGGTGTTCATCGCTCACAGACCACCCTCGGCTCCGGGACCAGACTCATGGAGTTGCCCGTATCCCTGAAGCACTTCCAAGGGACGGGCCCGCCTTTGGCCTTCCTTGGTGGACACCACCACAACTGAGGCTGCCCCACCCATCGTGGTTTTCGATGGGTGGGAGGCACGGACCGTAACCTTACCGCACCGCGATAGGCGGCCCGAGAACCTGCGCTACATACATCGCAATCCCGTGACACGCGGACTCGTGGACGCCCTGAGCACCGGCCGTGGTCGAGTTTCCGGCACTATCTGACGGGAGAACATTGTGGTGTGGAAGTCGAGTCTCGGTGGACGGCACGGGCACGAGAACGCCTCGGAATTTTCCCGACCGTCCAGAACCGCAAAGGAAAAGCCCCGCCAAGCGGAGCTTGAACGGGGCACCCTCGAGAGTCGGGGCGAGAATTAGGGCGGCCACCTGCCTTGGGGTTCATGATCTTGCGAGCATTACCAACACAGGTCGTCGGCGACGTCCGGAATTTATCATTGTTGATCTTCGGTTCGAAGACTTCCCTCTGCCTCTTGCGCTTCGTGCTCGAGCACCGGGTCTCCCGAATTTGCGAGGTTCGCCAGTGCCGACAGTTTCTCGCTTATTCCTGGAGGGCGCATCGCGTCACACAAGCGAGTCACTTTGTCCAGCACTCCAGATCCGTCCGAATTGAGAGACACTACACCCCGTGCTAGTTGTTCTCCCCGAAAATAAGACAGGTGAGGGTCAAGATCGTAGATTTTGAACCAGCGATCAGCAATCTTGGGTTCCAATGGAATCAAGAAGAGGAGGTAACGTTGATTGGTTACGAATTCCTCTCTCATTTGACCATTAACCCAAGCCGGTTCATCCTTTGGCAAAAAGACATATATGGTTTTAGGCACTACCAACGGCTCAGATGGCACAACGCGGAATTCAGTTTGGCGGCAAACTGTCTTCTCCGCCTCGATGACGTACAAGATTCCCATGCGCGCAACACGAAGATCGTTCGCGGCCTTTATCCTGTCATTGAGTTCCTGTGTCCAATGCTCGCCAATACCCTCTGTCTTGATGACTTTGCCCACCACGACGAACTGGCTCGCTGCTGCCCTTTTGTACAGGTCATTAAAGTCCTTCTCTGGTGCAACCCCCAGCGTGTCTATTTGCGCCATCGAAACGACACCGAAGACTAGTCCAAAACAGAGAAGCAACACTCTCGCGGTTCTTCCAATTGTTTGATTCATAAAACACTCTATGGATACCTTCCGCAGTTCTGATAGACGTACTGCGGCGTGATTGGATCGGAAACTACATAAGCTAAATGTTCGTCCTGATTTCGGCGTTGACCGACGATCGCTATCTCAGTATTGAAATAACCATTCTTCGCGTTCGTGATCTTGCTGAGGAGATCGGACTGCGAAGTACCAGTGAGGTTCGTGATCTGATTGTAAAAGTCGGCAGGGATAAACAGATCACCATAAAGGTGACCTGCTCCCAGAATCCAATTGTTCACGTGAGTTTTCTCATGTTGGACCGTCTTATTGTAGAACTGACTTGTTGAGATCACATATATTGTGGAAGTTGTCGGCACAACCCTCGAGAGATTTCCCATTCCAGAAACCCGCCACACTCCATTGTTATCTGCGGCCATTGTTGGTAGCCCGGCAATATCAGAAACATTCGGATCAGTGGTTCCAGCAGGGCTCCAAAAGGAGTTAGCGGTCAGAGACGTACTCTTCTTGAGGTTCTTGTTGTCATCAAAGGTTACGCTCGCTGTTATTGTGTAAGTGGCATCATAGTAGGCTGGGATCTGCGACTGTGTAGGACAGGCAACGTTTGGCAAGGCGAACCAATGACCGTCGGTGCTTGTGCTCCGAGCGTTCGGAGTCGCGAAGTTCACGTTGGGAGCATTTCCCGCCCCAGTGGGCGACGTGAACGACCATGCGTAGGACGTGGGATTCCCGCCCGTCACCAGAAGACTGAAACTGGATGTCTGCCCATCTTTTATGGACTGCGATGCACTCAAAGTGAAGCCATCTTTCTCCGGGGGCGGGCAATACGTGCACGGTAAATCCGGAGAGATCGCGCCATCTCCGCAGACGCAACAGTTCAAGAAAGCGTATTCAGCAGGGAGGAACATCCGATTTGCCGGAGCGTAGAAGTGTGATGCTGTCCCGCCATATCCGTGATCGGCTGGGACCAAGCCCAACCGACCCATGGCGTCTCGAAAAGAATCGTCGGGAAACACAATTTCACTACCTCCCGCTAGGCCAAAAATTCCGTTTGACAGGCTAACGCTCCCGTAGACACTGGCCCGTGTGCGCAGCGCTCGCACCGTGAGGCCATCCTCGAAGGTCCCTCCCATGCTCCATCTCATGCTCATGCTGACTGTCGAGTGGCGGTCTGCCTGCTCGACTAAGGAACGTTCCCCGGGCGCATAGTGATATTCGAGCCGCTTTCCGCTTGGTTCGACTACAGCGGTGAGCCGCCCGAGTCCGTCGTACTCAAAGCGGTAAGGACCCGAGGGCATCTCTGCACTAACGAGATTGCCATTTCCATCATAATCAAACCTCCTCGGGGTCCCGTCCGTGGGAGTAACCTTGCGGACGGCATAGTCAGCATCAATATCAAGAGTTTCACCTGTGACCGTCCTGGCTGAGTTTACACTCCGAGTAGTGCGCAAGTTGGCTGCGCTGTCGTAACTATAGCGGGACTTGCGACCATCGGTAAACTCCAGTGATTGCCTCAACCCTAACGTGTCATACTTCATGGATGCCCGCACACCAGCTTCCAACACGCCCGTTAGTCGTCCGGTCTCGCTGTATTCGAAATCCTGTTCCCCATGTCCACTGGCAACATGGCGGATTAAGCCATTATCGTCAGTCCGGAGCCGAACCAACAAATCGGCGGTTGAAAAACGAATGACATCGCCAGTATCTGAGTATTTGTACGTATAGGATTCTTCAGATTCAGTAACGGAAAGCACATTGCCCGCCGCATCGTAAGCGAGAAGACGCTCTGTTCCATCGCTGTACGTTATTCGCTTCAGCTCTCCGCTAGATTGATCGTATTCATAGTGAGCGGTTTCTTCACCACTCTTGGTCGTGCTTCGTCGGAACACAATCTCATGCTTCGCGTTATATTCCATCGTGTGGAGAAGCAGCCCATTCAGTTTGATCGATTCGACATTACGCCGAGAATCTAAGCCGACTGCAGATTCATCGCCCATCTGATTCACCACATCAACCGTAATGCCGTCGCGATCCTGATGATAGCGGGCCACCAAGTTCCTGCGATCAGTGACGAGCGTAACCCGCCCCGCCTCATCGTAACGATAAGAAAAGTGCCCTGAGGGCAATTCCAAATCTCGCACTTTGCCGCCATCACCATAGACAACGCCGAAGTTCTGCCTCCCGTCTGGATCAGTAGCACGGCTCAGCAGGCCAGCGTCGTCGTAGCGGTAACGCCAGACGTTACCTCCAGCGTCGATTGCGGAAAAGAGCTGGCCAAAGTCATTGTAGTGGTACTTTACCAATCGGCCTTGGTCATCCTTAATTGCGTCGATCCTTCCCGCAGGGTTTCGGAAACAATTGACGAAATGGCGACCGTTGCTAATTTTACTCACTTTTTCGTTTACATAGGCAAAACTGATCCGATCGCCATTTCGGTCAATGACTCGCGTCAAGCGGTACACAGAGCCAATTGCAGAGAACTCTTTTGCAAGACCGGAGCGATATCGAGCTACTATGGTCTCTTTCGTTGACCGTTCCAGACGCAGCAGATCGGATGGGTAATCGCGCTCAAGTACAAAACCATCTTCAGTAGCCCTGAAACGAATCTCGCTCCCGGTATCGTCCGTCAGCGTCGCGATGCCGTGCTGGATGCTCAGCGTTTCAGCAGCAGAGAGCCTCCAGCCTTTGCCATAGTCCGTGGTGCCGCCCGCCGAATCGTATACTCGGGCAACGAGGATGGGCAGTCGCCCTACGGTCACGAGGTCCCGTCTGACGAAGGTCAGATTTCCCCTTCCGACATTCACAAAATTAGCTTGGACTCCATAGAAGAGCGTTTGCTGGTTCTCGAAGTATACGTTTGCACGTCTGCGGTTACTGAACTCGGCCAGCAGCCGAGCATACGGAAGCATCGCCGAAGCATCGTTGGTACCTACTTCAGCACTAGCCCGAGCAGAACGGGGATCAGGAACTACAAGCAGGGAGCTAAGGAGGATACCGCACGTTACCACGAACTTAGGACAAACCATGAGTCAACTTCTTGACGCGCTTGCGCGGCTTAGTTCAAACACGAACGCAGGGGCCGAGAATTCATCTTGCGTAGCCCGGGAATTGAACTCCCACTTACGGGAACGAATGGCGAACGTGCTTAGCACATAACATAAGTGTGCCCTGAGTGTGGAGAAGCTATGACAACTGCCTGAAATTGTCAACTGTAAAGGTCGCAAAAACTATTTCCCCGCTTTCAGTCATCTCAGATAATGCGCTTACCAGCTGTTCTAACTTTGTAACCTCTTCTAACTTACCTTCGTTACCCACAGCCCACGTGAAAGAAACCTGCGGACAGACGCAAGCGGGTGGCCCAGCTGAAACCCGGGAACAGACGGGACGTTCACCTTTGTCACAGCCGCTGGCCGGAAACTGGCGGAGAAGTGAGATTCGAAGGAAAGCTGAATGGCTAACAAAGAACCTAACCGCGCACAAATGCCTTAGGGCTTTGCGGGGAGCGGCTGCCAGAGCTCAATCTTGTTTCCATCCAGATCATAGATCCAGGCAAAGCGACCGTAGGATTCATCCATTCGTTTGGCGTCAATCTTGACTCCCTCTTGTTTTAAGCGGGCGAGCAAGGCATCCATATCGTCCACGATGTAGTTGATCATGAACGGTGCAGGGCTGGGATCGAAATACTTCGTGGAGGCGGGAAAAACCGTCCACACTGTAACGTGTTCCTTTTGTGGGTCGTCGCGTTCGCGCCACGGAAGCATCGCGCCCTGGCCTGTGTCAGCGAGTCCCAGATGCTTCGCATACCATTCGCGCATCTGATCACGATTCGCGGATTTGAAGAAGACACCGCCGATTCCGAGGATGCGCCCGCGCTGCTCCATCTTCACAGGCGGCTTCGACTTTTCGGGTTGCGGAGATGGCACTTCCTGTCCTCCCATTGATCGGGCCGAGATGAACAACAGCGAACCGAGCGCAATGGTGCTCCAGGGTGATCCTCGCATGGGTGGATTATACAAATTGCGGAGTAGGCGGGTGCCCCGGCCTAACCATCGCTCCTACCCTCGAGGGTGCCCCGTCCAAGCTTCGCTTGGGCGGGGGGTTCCGTCGCATCTGCCCCGGTCCGGATTGCTTTCGTGTCTTCCGATACTTAAGTGTCATGACGCAACTGTCCGGATGCCATCGTCATGACGTTATGTTCCTGCAGGAACACTTATGCGTTCTCCACTGGTGGCCCCGGGAGGCATTGCGTTTTCGCGCCGCCGGCGATCAGAGGAGGTAGGGCACCAGGGCGGCGGTCTGTCGGGCATAGGCGGCATACGTCTCGCCAAACTGGGAGCGCATCCACTGCTCCTCCATGCGGAGCTTGAGCCAGAACACGAGGAAGATGAGAACGAAAGCGATGAACCCGCGCACCTGGGAGATGGCAATCGCCATGCCAAGAAACCCGGTCAGAATGCCGGTGTAGATTGGGTGACGGACCACGGCATAGGGACCGGTGGTGATCAGCTCGTGGCCCTGCTTAATGGTGACGGAGCGGCTCCAGTTGCGGCCCAGGTGCTCGCGCGCCCAGACGGCGAAGAGAAGGCCGGCGACGGTGAGGGCAGCTCCCAGCCAGAAGGGCCAATAACCAGTCGGCCAGAGCTGGACGTAAAGCCAGGGCAGCGGGATGCGAGGTATCGAGAGCAGAACGATCGCGATCAGGAAGATGAGGACGCGGAGGATGCGCGAGGCTGCGGGCTCGAGACGCTGGGTGGCTTTGGTATCCGCAGCTTTGATCTGCCAGTAGAGAACAAAAACGATCCAGACCACGGGAAAGAAAGATTCGTAGAACCAAAGCATGCGGACCTCCGGGCGCTAAACGTACCACGCAGGAAGGCTAAAAACATTGGAGGAGCTGTCGATTTTCGGCCTCCCGATCGACTATCTGATAACAGAATGATGAGCTACGGCTCCGAATCACAGAAAACCAGGAGGAATGGATGAAATACATCTGTTTAGGATACCTCGAGCCAGGAAAATTCGAAGGGATGACCGAGGACGAGCGAAACGCCGTGCTCGACGAATGCTTTGCGCACAACGACCATCTGCGCGCCAACGGACATTTGGTTGCCGAAGTACCTCTTCAGCCTCCGCAGACCGCGTTGACCTTGCACTGGAAAAACGGCAAAGTCGTGACCACCGACGGCCCCTATGCGGAAACCAAGGAACAGGTCGGCGGCATTCAGATCCTGGAGGCGCGAGACCTCAATCACGCCATTCAACTGGTCTCCCAGCTTCCGGGCTTTAAGTATGGACTCGGACCGATTGAGATACGGCCGGTCGTGGATTTGACCGAAATAATGAAGGAGAGCGAGCGGCGACGTCAGCGAAAGAACACCTCGCGTTGAGGGCGAACACCAGCAGGCTGCCGAAAAAAAACGATTGCCCCAGGTTTGGGAAGGCACGGACTTCAGAGGTTCCGGAAAAACTCTGTTTCGAGCAGGTTTCAGGAAGGGCACGATTTAAGAGGCTGGGGGGAACTCCGCTTTGATGAGATTTTTGGAAGGGCACGAGTTCACAGGCTGCGGAAAAACTCCGCTTCGACGAGGTTTTGGGAAGGGCACAACTTCAGTTGTGCCACTAACTCGTTAAAAGTCTGTCCGCGCTTTAGCGACTGAGGTCCACGATCTCGGATGTCTGCGACTTTTTCCGCAATGACGATGGGTGTGGTACAGCAAAAGATGTAGTCAGGAACGCGCCTGCATCGACTTCACAGGATTTCCAGTTCCGCTCGCCATCCTCCGAATGGATTGCTCCGCCCGCCCAACTCTCATTACAATGCGATTGCCATAAAGTCCCACCAGGTATGGCGCAAATCTTTCCAGTTCCCGTAAAGCACATTCGACAACCCATGCGAACCAGCGCCGTCCTCCTCATCAGTTGCCCCGACCAGAAAGGACTGGTCGCCACCGTCTCCGATTTCATCTTCCGGCACGGCGGCAACATCCTTCACACCGACGAGCATACCGACGCCGAGTCGGCTTGGTTCCTCATGCGCGTGGAGTTCGATCCTGATGGTTTTGATCTGCCGCTTGAGAAATTCGCCGAGCAGTTCGATCCGATCGCCGACAAGTTCGGCATGGAATGGCGCCTGACCCGGCCGGGCGAGCGCAAGCGCATGGTCATCATGGTTTCGAAATATGATCACTGTCTGGTCGACCTGCTCTACCGCCATAAGATCGGCGAGTTGAACTGCGAGATCCCACTGATCATTTCCAATCACGCCGACAATCAGCCCCTCGCCGACTTCTATCGCATCCCGTTCGTGGTTGTTCCGGTCACGAAAGAAAACAAGCGTGAAGCGGAGCAGCGCCAGATCGCCCTGATCCGCGAGCACAAGGCCGACTTCACTGTCCTCGCCCGCTACATGCAGGTGCTCTCCGAGGAGTTTGTCGCCAACTTTCCCCACCGCGTCATCAACATTCACCACTCCTTCCTGCCGGCCTTCGTAGGCGCGAAACCCTATCACCAGGCCTTCCAGCGCGGCGTGAAGCTGATCGGCGCCACCAGCCACTACGTTACCGAGGTACTCGACGACGGCCCCATCATCGAGCAGGACGTCGTCCGCATCTCCCACCGCGACGCCGTCGAAGACCTCATCCAGAAAGGCCGCGACCTCGAAAAAGTGGTCCTCTCCCGCGCCGTCCGCTGGCATATCGACGACCGCGTGCTGCTCTACGGCAACCGAAAAACCGTGGTCTTCGACTAGCCCGGCACACTCCCAGGCGTTGCGAGAATTTCTCCGTTCACAACAGACAGGACCGCGCCGAATAATCAAGATTTCTCCTCGTAACTCCATTGGAATGAATATTTTGCCTATAAGTCCTTTTTCGTCAAAGATTTCGCCTCTGCGCCGCTTGTAACCTGCTGAATCCAAAAGACGGGGGGAAGGGGATACCCCATAGATAACTGACTGGTAAACACCGCTCCTGATCGTCCCTAAAATTCCTGGAAGGCCAATCACTTTTCGTTTAGGTCGGCGCCGATAATTCTTAACGCGAGCAGCCACAGCCACGATCCATGGATGAAGCTCACTCCTCGAATCGCCTCCCCCTTGGAAGTGCATGGCACGGAAGTAAGGTTTCGTTTTCCGCCACCTCAGTTACCCTTAATTACCCGCTGTTGAGTTGAATTCACACAGACTTACCGGAGCGAAGTTTGGTCGAAGACCAAAAATGGGAGCTGTCGATCCTGGCCAACGTCAGCGGCTTCTACCAGAAGCTGCTGCGCGACTATTTGCAGGGCGATCTCCCCGTGCACCCCGGTCTGGAGAACGAAGCCATCCACCAGGCCAGCACCAACTTGCGCGAAATTCTTGGCAAGATGCATCGCTGGCTGCAGTTGCTCGACATGGCGATCACGCCCGCGATGGTGCGGCAAGGACTGACTACCGACACCGATCCCGAAATCGCCGAAGCGTTGCTGCGCTACTACACGCGCAAGCGTGAATTCACGGAATCCGACCGCGACAAGACCGACCTGGTTGCGACATTTCTGTATCGCCATCCGCGCGTCCCCGGACAGTGGGAACGGCGCGGCTACGGCCTCGATGGCAGCCTTCCGCTCTCTCCATTTGAAATTGCTTTAATCGAAATTCTGGCCGACTCCGACGCGCCGCTGTTGCCGGAAGAGCATGTGCAGCTGCTGCGCGAATTCGAACCGTTGCGCGAGTTGTCGCAAGGATTTGTAAATTTCAATGCCTTGATCGATTCGGGCATCCTCTCGCGCGTGCGTGAACTGAAGCAGTCGTTCGGAAAGTCTTTCAATCATCCTGGAGTGCTGGCCACGATCGCGCCCTACAACGTGGCATTCGGCATCCGCTTCGACGAGCTGTTCGGTTGCGCCGTCGGCGAGATCAAGAGCTTCGCGAAAGCGGTGGAAGAGCTGGGCGGAAGCATTCTCAGCAACATCGACGGTGTCGACGTCACGGTTGAGCATGTGCAGGCGATGCAGGAAGGCGAACTGCTGAAGATCGATTACGTCGAGGCGCTCGACAAGTTCCGCCGCGTGTCAAAGCTGAAGAAAGAAATCGACAAGCGCCCGCGCATTCGCCGTACAGCGGCTAGCGCATCGGCGCCCGCGCGTTCTGGTGGAGCAGCCGCAGCCGCCAAGATGGCGCGTGAAAAGCCGCGCACAGCACCGGTTCCGGCGAAGCATGTGGCTCTGCCGGTAACGGCACAGCAGCTTTCGGTCGAGGAAGCGAAGCTCGCGAGAGTCGAGGAATCGATTCGCATCTTCGTGCGCGTGGCCGATCCGAAGTTCCGGCAGGTTGTGCCGATGAGGTTCTTCAATCTCAACCTCACGCCAGCGGAAGTCGAAGCGTATTGCGCCGAGTACCTGGAAGAGAAGAGCCTGCGCGCCGACGTAGGGCACGCGCTGTTGCGCAGTGTCGCCGTCATCGCCCGTATCCAGACTGAACTTGAGGAATTGAAGCGCTGCCAGCCGGCAACCTCACTATGGAAACTGCGCGCCGATGCGCTGGTGGTCTTGCTCGACGTGGCACGCACAACCTACGAAGCCGGATCGCAGGTCGCTGCCAAGGCGCAGAATGACGAGACGTCCGTCGCCGAAGCCGTGCAGGCCTCGATGCGGAAATTGCGCGAGCGGGCCGAGTTCGTGGTGAAAGCGCTGGCTGGGTGAGCAGTCGTCAGTCGCTAGTCGTCAGTCTTCAGCCAACAATCAACCCCACATAAAGCCAATGGATCACGTTGCGTCCGTCCTCTCGCCGACGGCTTAGACCAGCCGACTAGTGACTGCCGATCAGTGACCGAAACTGAAACTCGAGCAGCCGAGTGCAAGTTCCCTAAGCAGGTACCTTATGCGCCCATGCTGCCAAGACTTCTTTCTCCTTCGCCTCCGACAGGAAGCTTGGACGATCTGCGTCTGGCGCGGAATAGAAGTCGTGCAAGCAATCGAAGGCGGTCTCTTCGAAGGGACGAGTTCTCCAACCGATCTTGAAGGCTTTGTCACTGCTGACGCGATAAAGTCCCTGGTTCGCGGGATCGGGCCGCCAGAAGGGGAAGTTGCCCGCAAAGGTATGCAGCGCTTGGTCTGTCTCGAGACCGTGTTCATGAAGGAACTGTTGCGGGATCCAGACAAAAGTGGCATCTGAACGCGTCGCGCCCTTGCACGCCTCCAGAAACTCCCGGAAGGTCATCGATTTGCCCGTGAGGTTGAAGGTGCCGTAGAGAGAGCGTCCGATGGCCAACGCCAGGAAGCTCGCGACATCCTTCACGTCGACCAGTTCGACCGGATCGTGACCGTCTCCCGGCGCAACGTGTTCCCCACCCTGCTGCGCGCGCAACAGCCAGGTCAGCAGGTCAGGAGTGGTATCGCGACTACCCTTGATCGGCCCGGGACGCACAATGGTGAGGCGATCGTCGATAATCTGGTGGAGACGCCGTTCGCTTTCTGCCTTGTTGCGATCGTAGGAACGGCCAGAGCCGTTCCATGGCTCCATGGGCGCGTCCTCGGCGATGTCGGATTTCGCGAATTCGCGCGAGTCATAGGCAGCCACAGAAGAGACGAACAGATAATGCTGGGCTCGGTCCTTAAGGAATTCAGCCGCCGAGACTACGATCGCAGGGTCGTTGGGCCAGACATCCACGATGACATCGAAGTGGCGGTGCGATAGTGCCGTGAGGTCCTGATCATTTGCAACCGGGCTACGGAATCCTCTTAGCTTTTCGAGGTGTGGGAAGAGTTCTGGGTTCGTCACGCCGCGATTGAAGAGAGTGACGGTATGGCCATCGGCGACCAGCGCGTCCACCACAGCTGGCCCCAAGAAAAAAGTCCCACCCAGCACCAGAATCTTCTTGGGCGCGACACTTGCCCATGCCATTCGCTGCGACGAGCACACCGATGCGGCCAGCAGCAGTGCCGAATGTTTTACGAAACTTCTGCGATCCATGGCGTCGTCCCTCCTAGCTGAATAGACGCGCGGAAGCGAGACGGGTTAGTTCCAGCTAGAGCGAGATCCGAGTCGATCAGATTTATTCTTGGCTATGCTCGGCCAGAAATTTCTGCGCAAACTCGGCGTTGACGTATTTGGGATCGATCTCCAGTGCTTTTGCGTACATAGCCTTCGCTTGTGCCGCATCGCCGGATTTGAAGAGCGCTTCCGCCAAACTGTCGTAGGTGTTAGGAGACTTTGGGAAGTCTTCGGTGTTCATGCGCAGCACGGCAATCGCGTCCGCGTTTCGATTCTGGCCGAGGAAGTTGTAGCCGAGAGCATTGATGCCTGCCTCGGAAGCAAGCCTCGACTTGGGATTCGCTTCCCTCATCTTCACGATCATCTGGTGAAACTTCTCGGGTCCCTGGGATCGGAACAGGTCGACGATAGCGGCGATCCCTTCTGTGCGCATCGGGTCGTGCTCCGCGAGATACTGCTCGGCTGCCACCGGATTGCTTGCCAGATCTGATTCGACTTGCTTCAGCTCTTGATTGTAGGCAGCGGGAATTGCCTCCACTTGCTTGCTCAGATCTTTCTTCGATAGCCACTGGCCGCGGACCATAACGCCGGACATCGTGCGTGTATTCGCAATGTTCGTCAGCGGATTCTGCTCGAGCAGCACCAGGTCCGCGCGTTTGCCAGGCTCGATCGTGCCGAACTCGCTCGACTTCCGAAAATAACGGGCGGCAATTACGGTCGCGGCCTGCAGAACCTGATACGGCGTCAATCCATCGTTCACAAGTTCCTGCATCTCGTCGTGGATACCGAAACCAGCCATAGGCCCGACATCCGGCGCATCGGTGCCCACCATCAGCGGAACGCTCACGTCGAAAAGCGCTTTTAGGAGTTTTCTTTGAAAGGTCAGCGCGGCGCGCATGCGCGCAGCCTGTTCTGCTGATGTAGTGTTCTTGAATCGGTTGATTGCAGGTTCGAATTGCTCGAGCGCCCACGGAGACAGATATCGCAGAGTTGGATTCTTCAGGAAGGCATCAAGATCGGTGGCCTGCTGGACCGTTGTGGAATAGGTGGACAGGGTCGGAATGACGTAAATACCCGCGCTGGCTGTCTCTCTTGCGATGACCGGGATTTTTGTTTCGTCCAGGACGATGTGGTCGTTGTTGTCGTCCTGTTGCGGATTGAAGTACGTGTAGAGAAATTCGTCGAGGTGCGCGATGGACTGGCCGGATTGAATCGCGAGTTCGAAACCCGGCTCGCGCGCGACGTGGCCCATCAGCAGGAGATTGCGGCGCTTGGCTTCCGCGATCAGCGCGGGGTATTCGTGTTTGGAAACGTGGTTGAAGACTTTGAGGGCGTCGTAGCCGGCATCGGCCTGCTCGTCGACAAGGCGCACCGCTTCCTCGGGGGTATGGCGGCGGTCGACGATGGGGCCGGCCGTGAAGATGGTCGGGCCAAGCAGTTCACCGGTCGCTACCTGCTTTCGCCAGAGTAGGTGCGCCGGTCGACCGTCGAGGTTGAAGACCGTAGTGACGCCGTTCGCCAGGTACAGCGGGAACTCGATAGTGGAGTAGAGGTGGACATGAGCATCGGTGAGGCCCGGGATCAGATACTTGCCTGTGGCGTCGATTTTCTTTGCGCCGGCGGGAATTCTGACTGTAGCAGACGGCCCGATCTCGTCGATTTTCCCGTTTGCGATTAGGACTGTCTGGTCGTCCAGGACGCGCTCGCGGTCCATTGGGATCACGTGGGCGTGCATGAATGCGGTGGATTGTTGAGCCGGGGAGGCGATTGAGATCGCCAGGAGTGCGAGCAGCGAAAGACTACGCGAGGATCGGGAAGCCATCTTTGCTTTAGACGGTGGGATTATGGGAAAAGAGAGCGGAGGGCGGGACGCCCTCCGGACTGCCGGCAAGATGCCGGCGCTACAAAAGTAAAGAACTGCGCTACAAATAAAGGCCGGGCTTTCGCCCGGCCCGACGGGCGCGGGCGCCCGTCGCTCCATTGGATTTAACAAAACCTTAGGCGGACAAGAGTGTCCGCCCCACACGGTTAGTTGATGTCGAATTGTTCCTCGTGCAGCGTGCCGTCAGATTTCACGATGATGGTGCGTTTGGTCAACTCTTCCATCTCGATCAACCAGCGGCCGTTTTGCGCTTTGAGAGCTTTGCCGACTTCCGGGTTCACGCGCAGCATGATGTCCTGGCGCTCGATGTGTTTCGCCATCTTGCGCATTTCGACGTAAATCTCGTTGCACACCGTGGTCACCGATTTTATGAAGCCGGTGGACTCGCAGTGCGGGCAGGGCGATCCGATGGTGCGTTCGAGCGATTGCTTGACGCGCTTGCGGGTAATGGCTACCAGTCCGAAATCGTTGAACTGGAGGACTTTTGAAGGCGCGCGATCGTTGCGCAACTCTTCTTCGAGAGCCTGCATGACTTTTTGGCGGTTGCGGCGCTCGTCCATGTCGATGAAGTCAATGACGATAATGCCGCCCAGGTCGCGCAGGCGAATCTGGCGCACGATTTCTTTGATCGCATCGACATTGGTCTTGACGATCGTGTCTTCGAGGCGAGCCGTCTTGCCAACGTACTTGCCGGTATTGATATCGATCGCAACCAGTGCTTCAGTCTGATTGATCACGATGTACCCGCCGCTCTTCAGCCAGACTTTCGATTTGAGGGCCTTGTCGATTTCCTCTTTCAAACCGAATTGCTCGAACAGCGGCGTTTCCTTGGTATAGAGCTTTACGCGGCGCACCAGTGCGGGCTGAAAGCGGTTGGCGAAGCGCAGGATGCGCTCGTATTCCGTTTCAGTATCGACCCAAATGGCCGAGAAGTCGGAGGTGACCTGATCGCGCAGCACGCGCTCCACGACATTGAGATCGTGGTAGATGAGGGCCGGCGCTTTCGCTTCTTCGGAACGCGTCTTGATCTCGTGCCACAGGTTCTTCAGGAAACGGATGTCAGCACGGAGATCTTCTTCCGAGGCTCCGGACGCGGCCGTGCGGACGATGAATCCGCCCTGGCCGTTTTCGCGTTCACTGATGATGATGCGTTTCAGGCGCTGGCGCTCTTCGTCGGAAGAAATCTTGCGCGAGACGCCGGTATGGTTCACGGTCGGCATGTAGACCAGGAACCGTCCCGGCAGAGCGATGTGGCTGGTAATGCGGGCGCCCTTCTTGCCGATCGGCTCTTTCGCGATCTGGATCAGAACTTCCTGACCTTCTTTCAGAAGGTCGCTAATGAGAGGGACAGGAGCATTGTTGCGGCGCGGCGAGTTGCTGCCGCCACCACCACCGCCTCCCTGGCGGAAGCGGCGTCCACCGCGGCGTCCGCGGCGACGATCAAAGGCGGGACGCTGGGCGCGCTGGGTGTAAGCAGCCGTTTCGGCGGGAGCGCGGACTTCGGCGCGCGCATCGACGGTGCCGGTGCCTAGTGCCTCCGCAGCGAGCAATGCTTCGGCTTCGGCCTGAGCATCTTCGATTTCTGCTTCTTCTGTGTCTTCTTCAGTCTCTTCGATCTCGGTCTCGCCTTCTGCAGCAAAACCCTCCATGCCTGCGATTTGACCTTCGTCGCCTGCGTGCGAAGCGTCCGAGCCGTCGGAGTTTGTGTGCAGAGGTGGCTCGCCGGTAGCGGCGATCTCGAGACTGCGCGGCGTATGGTAGTCGGCGGCAGCGCTGGTCTCTTCTTCCATCTCGTCGAAAACGGAATCCTCTTCCAGTTCCTCGACATAGTGCGTAATGTCGGCTTCTTCCTCGTCGATGACCTGCTCCTCGACCGAGCCCGCAGCATTGTCATAGGGTGTGGCGGAAGTCGGCGGCTCAGACACGGACGCAGAAGCGGCAAACGCTTCGGGCTCAGGTTCAGGTTCACGGTGTCTGCCAATCACTTCTTCGACGACCTCATCATGCTCGACGACGGGATCGCTGGCGAAGGCCGCAGTCAGGTTCATACGATCCTGCAGTGCGTGCTCGCGCTCCCACTCCTGGTGAACAGCCTCATCGCGATGTTCATCACCGTGCTGTTCGTGCAGCGGCTCGGTCAGGCCGGTGGCAAACAGCGGCTCATCGTCCGGAAAGCCAACGGGAACGCCGGATGTCCCTTGCGGGGCGGCGGCCGTTTCCTTGGCCGCGCTGGAAGCGACGGGCTGGCTAGCCCGGCCGCGATACTTCGAAATCGATTCGCCCGGGAGGATGATGGGCTGATATCCGGGAGGCGGCCCGTAGTCGTCGGCACCTCGCGAACGCGTGCGAGATGGCGTGGAACTGGACGGCTGGCTGTCGCCAGATGCCGGACGACTATAGCGTTCGCGCTCGCCGCGGTCCGAGCTCTCACTCCGGTCGGAGCGGTCGCTGCGTTCCGGGCGGTCCGTGCGCTCTTCGTCGGGACGGCGGCCACGGCGACGGCGTCGGCCGCGGAAGCCTCCGCGATCGCGCGACTGGCTATCACGGGGCTGGCTGTCACGAGAATAGCTTTCGCTAGGCTGGGCGTCGCTGTTGCCGGGTTCGGGCGCGGACGAGGCGGCGGTGGCGAGCTCTTCTTCAAACGGCTCGGACTCGATCACGTACGAAGCGTTGTCGGACGGCGGCAGAGACGCAACTTCGGAGCGCTGCGGCTGGGGCCGAAACTCCTGCTGCGGCCGGCTTTCCTGCAACGGAGGACGGTTGGTGGGAACTACGTCGGTCAGGTCGTCGTCCTGTTCCTCGAGTTCCATGAAATCGGAAACGTAGAGGAAAGCGTCGCGTTCCAGGCCAATGTCCACGAAAGCGGACTGCATGCCGGGAAGCACGCGAGTGACGCGTCCTTTATAGATGGAGCCAGCTAAGGTGTATTCATTTTCGCGTTCGAGGTAGATTTCGGCAAGTTGGTCATCTTCAACCAGGCCCACCTTGGTTTCGTGGGGCGTTGAAGTGACGAATAGTTCTTTGTTCATTCTTACTCCGGGTTCCGCGGTCTTTCAGGGCCGCAGGGTCACCGGGGCAGAAGCGAGGGCAAGCAGGGGAGGATCGAACGTCGCGATGGGTACGAGTCCACACAGGGGTGGACGAGCCTTCTGGCAAGCACTCCAGAAGCGAATCCGCAGCGAAAGCTTGGGAATCTTATGCACGTATCGCAATGTTGCGCCGTCCCGGGGTTGTGGCCGCTCTCTCCTCAATGGGGAGGGGGCCGTTTCCCGCCCGGAAGCGCGGGCTGCAATCCTGCCCGGCCTTCACTTCTTCTGGCCGGTGAATGCCCTCTTTACGCGAGGGCGATCGTAATCTTGTTCTAGCCGCGCCTCCGCGCGGGTACTGCAATCTGGCTGCGGGGCCCTTCCTGCGTCAGTTCACGAAACGGCGCATGCGGACATTCATGACCATGCCCAGCGCTAAAAACATAAACAGGACGGAAGACCCGCCGTAACTCATCAGTGGTAAAGGTATTCCGGTGACCGGCATAAAGCCAACCACCATGCCGACGTTGACCAGGATGTGAAAGCTAAGCACAGCCACCACACCCATTACCACGAACGTTCCAGCGCGGTCGGGCGCTGTCTGAGCGTTCTGCGTCAACCGCATCAGCACAATGAAGTATAGCAGGAGCACCCCCAAAGCTCCTACGAAGCCATGTTCTTCAGAAAAAGCCGCGAAAATGAAGTCGGTTTGCGGCACGGGAAGATAGGAGAGATGCGTCTGGGTGCCGGTACCGCCCCAGATGCCTCCCGAGCCAACCGCAATTTTGGATTGAATGACCTGGTATCCGGAACCCTGCTTGTCGGCTTCCGGCTCCATGAAGCTGATGAGGCGGTCCTTCTGATAAGGCTTCAGCTTGTGCCAGGCCAGGGGCATGACGGAGCCCGCGATGAGCAAGACGATCAGTGCCTGTTTCAGGCGCACACCTCCCAGGAAAAGTCCCATCAACGCGATGGGCATGTAGGTCAGCGCAGTGCCGAGATCGGGCTGGGCCAGCACCATCAGCATGGGAATCCCCACGATGGCACCCGCCTTGATGAAATCCGACCAGGAGAGATCGCGGTGGTGCATGTCGGCAAAATACTTCGCAACGGCGAGGATCAGGATCAGCTTGACCCATTCGGACGGCTGGAAGTGCTGGCCACCCGGCATCTTGATCCAGCGGCGCGCGCCCAGATATTTCTGCCCGAAGATCATGACCGACATCAGCGACGCGATGGCGGCGATGTACATCCAGTGAACCTTGTCGAGCAGCGCCTGATAGTTAAGCAAGCTGACCAGAAACATGCCGATCAGGCCGGCGGCGATCCAATACATCTGCTTGATGTGGGCGCCGGCAAATTTCGTGTGCACGGTAGCGCTCTGGATTTCAAAGACACCGATGGCGCAGATCATCAGGACGAAGATGATCAGCAGCCAGTCGAAGTCGCGGTATGAGACGTAGCGGGACATTGGGTTTAGTCGTCAGTCTTCGGTCGTCGGTCTTCAGCTTGGGCGGATGGCTGGTGGTCGTTGGCTGGTGGCAAAAAATCTTCGTTGATCATCGGTCGTTGATCCTTGGCAAAAACTCATTTCGTCGAGCGGTTCTTTGCTATCTGCCATCAGCGATCAGCTATCAGCCAAATTCATTGCAGCCCCGGTGCTGCCGCGGCCAATGGTGGTTTCTTTTTTGAGGCTTCGACTACGAAGTGGCCTGCGCCGATGCCGTTGTTGGCTTTGCCGTCCTCGTCGGGGGCTGTCCAGAGAGCGCCTACATCAACCTTTGCGCCGTCTTTCGCCATTTTGGTGGGCTGACGGTTTTGCTTGTCGACGTAGGCTTTGATCACTTGCGTCGCGAGACGTGCGGCCAGTTTGCCATGCTCGCCGCCTTCGAACAGCACGCAGACGATGATTTCCGGATTGCGGCGTGGCGTGAATCCGACGAACCAGCCGTTCTGTGCGAAGTCATCGTCGTTCGCATGTTTCGCGCGCAAAGCGAGCGAGACGATTTGCGCGGAGCCCGTCTTGCCGGCGATGTCGATGCCCGGAATGTGCGCTGAGGGAGCGGTGCCTTCGGGCAGCAGCACACGCGCCATCGCGTCGGTGATGGTGGTGTATCCCGTGCTGTCGATCGGAACGGTTTTCACTTCCGTGTAGCGCTGGACATCGACGACGCCGGGCGGGAGTTCCGTGGGGTTCACCACGTGCGGAACAACCAAGCGACCATCCATGGAGATGGCGGAGATGGCGCGCATCAGTTGAACAGGAGTGGTGGCGATGGCACCTTGACCGATACCCACCGAGATCGTTTCTCCCGCAAACCACTTCTGCTTGAAGTTGCGGATTTTCCATTCCTCGGAAGGCATCACACCGCTGACTTCGTTGGGCAGGTCGATGCCGGTTTTCTGGCCGAGGCCGAGCGCAGTGGCGTACTTGGCGATGCGATCGATGCCGAGTTTTTCTGCGAGCGTATAGAAGAAGACGTCGCAGGATTGATAGATGGCCTTGGTGAAGTCGACTGGGCCGTGCCCACCCTTAACCCAGCAACCGAACCGGCGTCCGTAGAAAGTCGCGCCCCCTGTGCAATGAACGTTCAGGGTTTGCGCGATGTTTTCCTGCCATCCCGCGACCGACATAATGATCTTAAATGTGGAGCCCGGAGCGAGTTGTGCCTGAATAGCTTTATTCAGTAGCGGTTTGTCGGGATCATTGACCAGTTTGTTCCACTCGTCGCGTGAGACGCGCACCGCGAAGTCATTGGGGTCGAAAGTGGGGCGGCTGACCATGGCGAGGATTTCGCCGGTGCGCGGATCCATCGCAATCATGGCGCCGTTCTTCCCGGCGAGAGCCTCTTCGGCGGCAATCTGCAAATCGATGTCGATGGTCAGCTTCAACTGCTTGCCCGGCACGGCGGGCGTTTCGTCCAGCCGTCCCATTTCCTTGCCGCGGCTGTCGACCAGCGCGCGCCGGGATCCGTTCTGTCCCATCAGGATCTGGTTGTACTGTTTCTCCACACCCGAGACGCCGACCACGTCCCCGGGGTTATAGAACTCGAATTGGGGCTGGTTCAGCATCGTCTCGGTAACTTCGCCGACGTAGCCAACCAGGTGCGCCATGAACCCGTTGCGCGGGTAGAGGCGGCGGTGCGCCATAATGGTGTCGAGTTCCGGCAGTTCGTTCTTGTGCGACTCGATGAAAGCCAGTTCGTCAGGCGTGATGTCGTCTTTCAGGAAGATGGGCTGGTACTGCGGCATCGAGGTGAACTTGCGGATGCGGTCGCGAACTTCCTTGGGCTCGAGGTGCAGGCCTTGCGCGATGACGTCGGCATCGGCACTCAGGTCACGGGTTGAATCACGCAGCAGGAGCGCGGAGAACGACGGGTAGTTATCTACGATGACGCGACCCTGGCGGTCGAGGATCTTGCCGCGCGGAGCGAGAATCGGAACATTGCGGATCCGGTTCTTCTCGGCCAGCTGCGCGTAGAAATCACTCTGCATCACCTGCAGACGCCACAGCCCGTAGGCGAGGATCATGAAGATGATAAGGATGATGTACTGCACCGCCGTAAGGCGGATCGACGATACTTTTTCGTCACGACCAAACATAAAAAGCAGCTGGTGGCTACTAGCTGATGGCTGGTAGCTCTTACCCTTCAGAAATCAGGCTCCCACGCTATTGTCTCGCGTGCTGGATTCAAATACTAACGACTAAAGGCCAATGACCATCTGCCATTGCCACAAGCCACTAGCCATCAGCTACCGGCTAGTTTTCACGTTCTAAGCTTGAAGCGGTCCAGCGCGTAGAACATGAATACGCCTACGATCGCGTTCACGAATGCCGACCAGAGCTCGTGCGGCCAGTGCCATTGCATCGTGAGGTTCACCATGCCGCGTGCGACTGTGAAATAAATGACTTTGTGCGCGACACAGAAGACGAGCGTGACCAGCAGCCGCGCACCCGCGTTCTCCACGTCGATCTTCACGCCCAGCGATGAAGCCGCGTACCCGACCAGGGTCTTGGCGATTCCGTTGAGTCCGATGGGCAGGCCGGTGAGGGCATCCTGGAAAACGCCAATGACGCCTCCGGTCAACAGCCCCGAGATCGGATTGCGCCGCGAGATGGCAAAAAATATCGTCACCAGCAGTGGCAGATCCAGCAGGGCGAAGGCAGGAAACATGTGCGGCAGCCAGGCCTGCAGGAAGAGCGCGGTCGCGGGCACTCCCAGGGTAATGAGCCAGTTAAACCGGTAAACCTCAACCTGCTCCCCGGATGTGTAAGTGATCGGCATTACTGCGGTCCGTTCTGAGCGGGGGGCTCGGTCGTGTGCGCCGGCGGTACTGCGGGCTTGGTCTTGGGGGCAAGCAGCTGTATCGGATCGGCCACTTTGACCGGCGCCGGAGCAGGCCCATGCGCGGTTGCCGGCTGCAGGACATTCTGCGCCGCCCCTGTGTTCTTCGGAGAGATGGGTGTGATCGAATCGGAGCGCGGGCTCGGCGTTATGTCAGCGCGCGGAGTAGCCGTGGGCCCGTTGGGCTTGCCCGGAGCCGGCGCAACAGGATTCGCAGCCTCTTTCGCGGGCGCGTCCGGCTTAGGCTTGGCGGCATCGGCAGGAGGCTTATCCGGAACCGACGGCAGCCGTTGCGCGAGAATATCTGCCGCGCGCACCGGCCCGGTCTGGAGTTGTGCGGGCTCCTGCTCCACCAGCTTGGTGACGACCAGCACTTCTTCCAGCTTGCTGAGATTCGCGGCGGGACGAACCCGGATGCTCAAGAACAGGTCCGGGCCGTTGCCAACCTTCGTCACGGTGCCCACTGGCAAGCCTTTAGGAAAAATGCGGTCGCCGCCGCTGGTGCGGACTTCTTCGCCGGGCTGCACCGCGTTGTCGGTCATGATGCGCTCGAGAACAACTTCACCGCCGGACGTACCGCGCAAAATTCCCTGCAGCCGGCTCTTTTCAAGAATCGCGCCCACTCCGCTCGACTGGTCGTCGATCAGCAAAATCTGCGCCGTAGATCCAAACACTTTCAGAACTTTGCCCACGATTCCATCGACCGTGATGACCGCCATGTCGGGCTTCAGCCCGTCATGCTGCCCTTTGTCGATGTAAACGATGCGGGACTGCTCACTGCCTCCCGATCCGATCACCTGGGCCGGCAGTGTCTGCGAAATAAATTGTTCCTTGAAGGCCAGCAAAGCCTGGAGGCGGCGAGCCTGGGCCGCGTCTTCGTTCAGGCGCACCTGGTCGAGGCGCAGCCGCTCAATTTCCGCTTTCAGTTCGCGGTTCTCCGCGCGCACGCCGCGCAGGTAAAAGTAGTTGTGCCACAGGTTGCCGCTGCCGGAATGAACCCAGTGCAGGACCTTCTCAAACGGCGTAACCGTATTGACGGCCCAGATGCGAATCAGGCGGGAGGATTCCGTATCGGTGGTGCGCTTGACCTGGACGGCCAGACCCAGCACTTGAGCCACCAGCACACAGGCCAGGACGATCAGGTTCTTGTAACGGCCGAGGACGGATTCCATAACACCAGTTTCAAGTTTCCAGTTTCAGGTTTCGAGTTTTAAAGCGGAATCAGCCACTGTCGAGTTGTTCGGGCCGTCGCGGGCTGCACAGCACACCAGAAACTTGAAACCCGAAACTCGAAACCGTTATTCAATCGAAATTTTGCGGAGCAGTTTGAAGTCGCTGAGCATTTTGCCCGTACCCAGCACCACGCTGCACAGCGGGTCATCGGCGATCGAGACCGGCAGGCCGGTTTCTTCGCGGATGCGTTTATCCAGATTCTTCAGCAAGGCGCCCCCGCCCGTCAGGACGATGCCGCGGTCGCTGATGTCCGCAGAAAGTTCAGGCGGCGTGCGCTCGAGCGCAACGCGCACCGCGTTCATGATTGTCGAAACGCACTCGCTCAGTGCTTCACGGATTTCGCTGTCATCGACCGTGATGGTCTTGGGCACTCCTTCAATCAGGTTGCGCCCCTTGATTTCCATGGTCAGCGGCTTGTCGAGCGGATAAGCGCTGCCGATTTCAATCTTGATCTGCTCAGCCGTACGCTCGCCGATCAGCAAGTTATATTTCCGCTTCAGATAATTCATGATGGCTTCGTCCATCTGGTTGCCGGCCATACGCACGGAACGCGAGTAGACGATGCCGCTCAAAGAAATGACTGCGATGTCGGTCGTGCCGCCGCCGATATCGACCACCATGTTGCCGCTGGGCTCGGTGATCGGCAATCCCGCGCCGATCGCTGCCACCATTGCCTGCTCGACGAGGTAGACTTCGCTGGCCTTCGCGCGATAGGCGGAGTCCATGACGGCGCGCTTTTCCACCTGCGTAATTTCCGAAGGCACGCCGATCACGATGCGCGGATGCACCAGCATCTTGCGGTTGTGCGCCTTCTGGATGAAGTAGTTCAACATCTTTTCCGTGACCTTGAAGTCGGCGATCACGCCATCCTTCATCGGCTTGATGGCGACGATGTTGCCCGGCGTGCGGCCGAGCATCTCCTTCGCCTCTTTCCCGACAGCTTCCACTTCGGCAGTGTTCTTATTGATCGCCACGATGGAAGGCTCGTTGACCACGATTCCTTTGCCGCGCGCATACACCAGCGTGTTCGCGGTGCCGAGGTCGATGGCCAGGTCGCTGGAGAAAATGCTGAACAGCGACCGAAGATTGTGGAAGCGCCCAGCGCTGGAATGGAATCCGTTGGATGACATACGGTTAACTTCTCTCTCACTCAAGTCGGACGACTGCCTGTCCGTTGTTGCTGTTTCAAACTTCCGGTCAGGGGGGTTACGTGCTCATTCTATGGGATATTCCCATTCCCTGCCGCACACGAAAGGTCTTGCACCCCGGTAAACACGGGCTACTGAATCACGACCTTCTGCTGCTTGGTATTCACGCCGCCCTGCGCGTTCTGTGCCGTGACCGTAATCGTGCTCTCGCCCGCCGGCAACGGGGGCGTGAAGTAATGAAAACTGCCGTCGTTGGTCACGAACGTCACTTCCCGCCCGTTCACCATGACTCGCGCGCCGGTCTCGGTCTTGCCGGTCACCTCGATCACGTGCCCGTGCTGGCTCAACTCGATTTCCAGATCGATCGCGACCGCGTCCTTGCCCTTGGGCAGGATCGTGAAACGGCTCTTTTCGCTCTCTACCGACACCTTGCCGCTGGCGTCGAGCGACTGCACCATCCAGTAATATGCTCCAGGCGCCAGGCCGGTGACGGTAACGTCCGCCACGTTGACCGGGCGGTCGACGATGGTCGACGAAAAATAGGGGTTTTGCGAGATTCGCAGCCGGTACCCGGCCGCGTTCGACATGGCCGTCCAGGTGAACTGCACGTCCTTCGTTTGCGTGCCCGCCGACAGGAAAAGCGGAATCATGTTCGCAGGCGAAATCGGAGTGGGCGGCCCGATCTCCTTTATCTTCGCCATCTTCTCTGACTTGGCCCTGAAGGTGGCGCGCTCCCAATCCGCTAGGCGGACGGTCTCGCCGTTGCGCGACACGTCGCCACTGCCCTTCTTTACGAGAATTTCGTGCTGATCACTTTTCGGGTCGTTGCGCACCATCGCCGCGCTTTCAGGAGCTAGCGAAGCGGTCGCGCCAGCCACGATGACCTGCGACCTCGATCCCTGGCTGTAGGTGGCCGTCGACAGGTCCACCGTTCCCGACGTCACCGCCACGGCTACATGGGTCTGCTGCTGGTCGTTGGCAGAGTTCTCTTCAATCACGATCAGAGAATCCTGTTTGACGGTGTAGTTTGTCCCGTCGTTGAAGACCACCTTGGCCATGCCTTCCGAGCCGGTTTGGACCACATCGCCTTTTTCGAGCGGTATGTTGTAGTCGGCATTGATCCAGGTATTGCTGCTCGACTTCTTGATCTTGACTCCGCCTTCAAGGGCGGTGAACCTCGCCTGCTTTTCGGTGCCGGAGGAGGACTTCTCGGGCGGCGGCGCCATTCCGGCAATCCGCTCCAGCATATTGGTGGTCAGGCTTCCGGCGGCTTTGACTGTGTTGTCGGTGAACTGGGGGAAGGCGAAATGCATCGCTACCCCGAAGACGAACACCACCGCCAGCACGATCAGCAACACGCTGCGGTAGGTGACCGTCTTCCAGGCTATGTAGACGCCCGGCTTGCGTTTCGACGATGACACGGAGGCCAATGAAAACCAGCCAAACCTAGAGAATATGGGGTAATTCCAACAGTACCACAAGCTTTCCGTGGTCAGAACGGGGTAACAAGCTGGGTACAGGTCCGTTAGAACATGTCCGATGGTGTTGAAGGCATAGGGCGGGGGCAATCGTAGATGGGCAGTGGGCCGTGCGTTATCGTCAGCGCGCCGATTGAGGCCCAGACTTGAGATGTTGCGAGCGTTGCCCCTTCAACACCACACCGTGTGCCGACAGTTCGGCGATCATTGCGGCCCGTGATTCGCGCTGATTTCTTCGTTGTGCCGCTCACAAGCGGGTATAAGATCGAGTCTCCTGCAAGTCGATCGCGAAGCCCCTACTCCCGTTCGGAGGCTGCTCGTGAAGAATGCTGCTTTGTCGCTGCGCGATCAGGCGGAAGTCGAGCGCAGTTCCGTCGAGGCACAAAACACCGTACTCAAACCCGTGAACCCCAAGCAGGTCGAACGCTACATGGCGCCGGCGCCAACCACACCGTTCGAGCTGGAATACGCGTTTCACCTTTTGGGAGACGTGAAGGGCAAGAGGGTCCTCGACCTGGGCTGCGGAACGGGCGGCAACCTTATTCCTCTGATCAAGCGCGGAGCGCGCACCATTGGCATCGACATCTCGCCTGATCTCATTCGACTGGCGCGCAAGCGACTGAATGATGCCCAACTCGAATCTGACTTGCGGGTGGGTTCCGCCTACGAAACTGGGCTCGCGGATGAATCCGTGGACGTGGTTTATTGCATGTCGCTGGTTCATCATCTCGACATCGAACGCGTGCGTGACGAGATGCAGCGCGTGCTCGTACCTGGCGGCCGCATCATCCTGAAAGAACCGGTGCGTTTCTCTTCCGGCTATACGCGCCTGCGCAATCTTCTTCCTGCCAAGGACGAAATCTCTGACTTCGAACACCCGCTCACCGAGCAAGAGCTGGCCCGCTTGACGGCGCCGTTCCAAGTGGAAGGCAAGCGGCTTTTCCGTTTGCCCATCGTCGCCCTGGTGAAGATGGTGCTGCCCTCTGCCAACGATTCGATGTGCCGGGCCGACTATCGCATCCTGAAACGCTACCCTGCACTGGGACGCTACGCCACGGTCATCGTCATGCGCCTGCTCAAGTAGCGAAAACCAACCTCGAACCCGGCAGCCTTGTTTAAGCTTGCGCCGTTGCGCCGTCGCGCCGTCCCTTGCCCACTCCCAAGCCGGGCCTGTAGCATAGATGGTTTGGGGTGTTGATCAGGAGGCAATCATGGCGACCGATACCGTAACTAGCCCGGAGTTGATGGCTAGCGGCAATACCAAAGTCCTTAAGAACTTCATTGACGGCGAGTGGGTAGCATCCTCGACCGGAGAAACCTTCGAAGACCGCAATCCCGCCGACACGCGCGAAGTAGTCGCGATTTTCCAGAAGTCGGGCAAGGACGACGTCAATGCAGCGGTTGAGGCCGCGAAGCGCGCTTTCGAGCGCTGGCGGCTGGTGCCTGCGCCCCGCCGAGCCGAAATCGTCTTTCGCGCTGCCGAGATGCTGGCCGAACGCAAGGAAGAGTACTCGCGCGACATGACCCGCGAAATGGGCAAGGTCATCAAGGAAACGCGGGGCGATACGCAGGAAGCCATCGACACGGCGTATTACATGGCCGGCGAGGGCCGTCGCCTGTTCGGTCCTACGACACCTTCTGAACTTCCCAACAAGTTCGCCATGGCGATACGGCAACCGATCGGCGTCTGCGGAATGATCACGCCCTGGAATTTCCCGATGGCAATTCCTTCATGGAAACTCCTGCCGGCAATCGTGTGCGGGAACACTTGCGTCATTAAGCCCGCGCAGGACACGCCGCTCTCCACTTTCAACCTGGTGCGCACGCTGGTCGATGCCGGCGTGCCCAAAGGCGTCATCAACGTGGTGGCCGGATTCGGATCGAGCGTGGGCGCACCGCTGACTGAGCATCCGGACGTGCGCGCCATCTCGTTAACCGGATCAACCGCCGTCGGCCGCACGGTCGGAACAACCGCTGCCAAGAGCTTCAAGCACTGCTCGCTCGAACTCGGCGGCAAGAATCCGATGATCGTGCTCGACGACGCGAATCTCGATCTCGCGATTGAAGGCGGCCTGTGGGGCGCGTTCGGCACGACCGGGCAGCGCTGCACGGCCACCAGCCGCATCATCGTGCAGAAAGGTGTGTATCGCGAGTTTGTGGATCGCTACGTCACCCGCGCCAAGGCGCTCAAGGTTGGCAACGGGCTGGACGAATCGATCGACATGGGTCCCGCCGTCAACGAAGCGCAGCTGAAGACGGACCTCAGCTATGTCGACATTGGCAAGGATGAGGGCGCGAAGCTCGTATGTGGCGGTAACCGCCTCGATAAGGGCGCTTACCAGTACGGCTTCTTCATGGAGCCGACGGTATTCATCGATGTGGATCGGAAGATGCGCATCGCGCAGGAAGAAATCTTCGGGCCGGTGGTTTCGATCATCCCGTGCGACGGGCTGGAAGATGCGATCGAGATCGCCAACGGCGTTGAGTACGGATTGTCGTCGGCGCTGTACACGAAGGATGTTAACCGCGCCTTCACTGCGATGCGCGACCTGTACGCCGGCATCACATACATTAATGCGCCAACCATCGGAGCCGAAGTGCATCTGCCGTTCGGAGGCACCAAAGCGACCGGAAACGGCCACCGCGAAGGCGGCATTGGCGCCATCGACTTCTACAGTGAGTGGAAGTCGGTGTACATCGACTACTCGGACAAATTGCAGAAGGCACAGATCGATCGACCGGAGTAGTCGCTAGTCGCTAGTCGCCGGTCGCTAAGCTTGGCCGCTGGTTAGTTAGTCCTTGGTCGTTGACGAAGACTTCGTGCCGGCTGGATTTTCTCTGCGAACTCTGCGGCCTGTCTCTGCGGACTCTGCGTTGAAAAGCTTTGTAGGCCGTTGTCCGTCATTCGCGTTCGTGGCGGGAAAATCTTAAAACGCAGAGGGCGCGGAGAACGACCGCAGAGTTCGCAGAGAATTCCTGGGATCACTTCACACCCAGGGTCCGCCATCCGTCGCTAACGACTAGAGACTGGCGACCGACGACTGATCTTTGCGGTGGTCCTTTGCGACCTTTGCGGTTAAGCTTTTTGTAACCACTGAACTCGTTGCACTGGTCCGTTGGAGTCTAGATGCCAGCCACTCAAGTCCGCGAAGTTGCCGCTGCACAGCGTTTGGAGAATGTCCGCTACGCAATTCGTGATCTTGCCTGCGTTGCCGATGAAGTCGCCAAAAAGGGCCACAAGATTCTGCCGCTGAATATCGGCGACCCGATCAACTTCGACTTCCAGACACCCGCTCACCTGATTGAAGCGGTCTACAAAGCGATGAAGGATGGCAAGAATGGCTACGCGCCCTCGCCGGGGATCAAAGAAGCAATCGACGCGATCCGCTCCGAAGCCGAACGTAAAGGCATCACGACTGTGCAGGACGTCTTCGTCACCTCGGGTGTCAGCGAAACCGTCGACATCTGCCTGAGCGCGCTGCTGAACCCAGGCGACAACCTGCTCACTCCGAGCCCAGACTATCCTCTCTACTCCGCGGTGCTGGCAAAGCTTGGCATCGAGCTGAACACTTACGCGCTCAACGAAGACGACGGCTGGCAACCCGACTTGATTGACGTGCACAAGAAGATCGGCCCGCGCACGCGCGGCATTGTGCTGATCAATCCTAACAATCCAACGGGCGCCGTGTGCTCGCGCCGCATGCTGGAAGCGGTCGCCGAACTGGCACGCCGCAACAACCTGGTCATCTTCGCCGACGAGATCTACGACAAGCTCGTCCTTGATGACGACGCGCAGATATCCCTCGCCTCGGTCGCACCCGATGTGCCTATCGTCACGTTTGGTGGACTCTCGAAAAATTATCTGGCGCCTGGCTGGCGTATCGGATGGGGGATCGTTAGCGGCGACGCGGGTGCCGTGAAGCCGTACGTCGAGGGCATCGGGCGCCTGCTGCGCTCGCGCTTGTGCGCGAACCATCCCGAACAGTACGCCATCAAGGCCGCGCTCGAAGGGCCGCAGGATCACTTGCAAGAAGTGTTAACCAAACTCCGCTCGCGCCGCGATCTCACCGTGAAGTGGTGCAATTCAACCAAGCGCGTCAGCTGCGTTTCACCCAAGGGAGCCTTCTACGCTTTCCCGCGTCTGGATATTCCCGAGGGCGACGATGTGTTCGTGAAGGAATTGCTGGTGCAGAAGCACGTCCTGGTCGTGCACGGCTCGGGCTTCGGGCAGAAGGCAGGCACCAAGCACATCCGCATCGTGTTCCTGCCCGACGAGCAAACCCTGACTACCGCCTACGCCGGCATCGCCGACTTCATGAAGGCCCGGTACAAGTAGTGAGTTTGCTGAATTTGCCTTTAGCGCACTGAGGACTTCCGTTCGTCAGTGCGCGCCGACTTTGCCAAACGTCGCCAGCCTCCGTTTCTGCAGATCGGTCACGTCCACGTGTTCCGCCTCGAGTTCGGCTTCCTCCTCGGCCCACTCCTGCGCTTCCCGGCCGGCCAATCTTCTCATCAAGCCTGCCGCACAATTCGAGCAGCAATAGCCCTTGATGTAGTGTCTCTTGCCATCGTGCTGTTCAATGCAATACTCATAGGTGAAGGCCGGAGGCTCTGCGATGCATAGATTGCAGGTTTCCGGAGCGTTGATGTATAGGGGATCGAAAGTTGCGAAGAAGAGGCTGTCGTTCATAAGCCACCTCGCAAGAATTTGGAGTGCCTCCTTCATCGCACATTCTGGCCAATGAAGCTGTGAGCCGGGTCACGCAGCCGTGTCCGGGGAAAAAGCTTTTCCCCTTTCTGCACGAAGTTCCGAAAGGCAAGGCTTGGGCGTTGGGTGTTGGAAGCCTTGAGCCTAAGGCCCAGAGCCCAACGCCTACACAGCTTTATCTTTCCAGCGAATTCTGTTTTACACTCAAGTCAATGTGATTGACATCCACAGCCATATCTTGCCCGAGGTCGATGACGGCCCGAAATCCTGGGAAGTGTCGGTCGAGATGTGCCGGATGGCAGCGGCCGACGGGGTCACCCACCTGGTGGCGACACCGCACTCCAACGATCGCTACCACTACGATCACGAGTATCTGACCGGCTGCGTTCAACGACTACAAGGGATGGTTGGCGGCGCGCCCCAACTCAGCCTGGGCTGCGATTTCCATCTTTCCTACGACAACCTGCAGAGCTTGCTGGCGCAGCCGCATCTCTACACCATCGCCGGAGCCAACTACCTGCTGGTGGAGCTGAGCGACTACAGCATTCCAGCTTTGATTGGAGACTGGTTTCTACGGTTGGGCGATCTCGGGCTCACGCCCATCATCACGCACCCTGAGCGCAACGCGATTCTGCGGCAGGCCCCGCAGCGGGTGATCGAGTTTGTGGAACTGGGCTGCGCGGTCCAGATCACCGCCAACGCGCTGACGGGGTTTTGGGGACAACGCGTCGCGCGCGTGGCCACCTGGCTGCTGGAGCGCGAGGCGGTGCACGTGATCGCGTCCGATGCTCACGACACCAAGCACCGGACACCGATTCTTTCAGAAGCAAAAGCCGCGGCCGCCGAAATCGCGGGCGAGGAAGTAGCGCAGGCCCTGGTCGAGGAAAACCCTCGAGCGATTCTTGCGGGACAACCGCTACCCTACTCCCCGAAGCCCATCTTCAAGGGATAGCGAGTTCGGAAGCGAGCGCACCCGCATTCCGCGCATGCGATTTCAGTTACAAAGTCTCAAACGGCGCTTTAGAAAACGTGTTCCGCGGAATCTCCGCTGAAGCGAAGCGTCTGCAGCACTCTCTCGTTAGCCGCGTTGAGGGTATAGACCACCTGGTCGCGGTCCGCCTTCTGCTTTAAAGGCATCAGGTTGCACTTCACGCGCGCTTCGGCCGACTTGCCCCCGATCTGTTTGAACACCATGATGTGATTGTCAGCTTCCATCAGGTGGCGGACTTCATACTGGCCTTGGGGCAGCAGCACATCCCCGACTCGCGTGGGAGCGGTAAGCGTAACCTTGCGCTCATCGGCAACTCCGTACTTGTTCGTCTTGGCCAGCAAAACTCCGGAAACGCAAAGAACAACCGCGATGAATAGCGTTATGACTTTTAAACGTCGCATAGATTCCTTTCGGGTACTCCTTACCTATCTTATCGACGCCCCACGAACGGCGAAGTGTGCAACGTCACGGAAGTTGTGACCAGGGCGCGAACGAACGCCCTCGGAATCGCATCCTCACAAACCCAGCGTGACCGAACAATCGAATGTTCTCCGCGCGGTATCTGGGGGTACCCCCCTCCCCCATGGCTTTGTGGAATCATATGGTTGCGCGTGAGAGAGCACCAACATCTTTGGTTTCAAAGAACTTATAGACAAAATATTGCCGACAAAAGACTTAGCGCTAGCGACCTTACTGCGTCGGGAACACGCCCAGCGAGTTAGCTATAACTTACTACTCACCTGAATGAATAGGATGTTAGTCACAGGTAAGTGTGACGGACTGCTTTGGCCTGGCCCAGGTCGCTCAGCTGTACGTTGCCGAACTTAATGTCAAGATCTTCGGTGATGGCCTTGCCGCCCGTCAGAATAGCGATATCCTGCAGCATGGCCTTGCGGCGATCGCCGAAGCCCGGCGCCTTCACCGCGCCCACCTAGAGTCCGCGCAGCTTCTTGACGACGAGAGTGGCGAGCGCTTCGCCTTCCACGTCCTCAGCAATGATGATGAGCGGCTTGCCGCCCTTGGCAATCTGCTCGAGCAGCAGCGGAACCGAAGCTAGCTTTGATTTGACCCTTCCCATTATGAATGATGGCTTGTTCGGATTTCGTAACACCAAGTTATTCACAGTTGACCGTTACCGATCTACCTTATTTTCTGGCGCACTACTTTACAGGTCGCTGAGGTTATTTACATCAGATGTTTCGGTAAGCCTAGATTGACGGAGCGCGTATGAGCACATTGAGATGCGTGTATCTCGCAATTATCCTAGCCTGCTTTTCTCCTCTTGCCCCAGCCATATGTACTAACTGTGAACCCGACCCGAGCTCCTCTTCATACGCCAGCACCGCTCACTCACGTCCGCTGCTCGCCAACGACCGAGGACCCGGTGGCGGGAGAGGGGGAATACCTGTTAAAGGTGGTCCGGTCCGGCCGCAACCCAGTACTACCAACTACCTTGGCAGCACCAGCTATAGCAAGTCCATCCCCGTTCTGCATCTCGCCGGACGAAACGGCCTGGACGTCGACTTGACCCTGACCTACAACAGCCGTGTGTGGACAAAGGACGTCAACAGTTCCAACAAGTTTACTTTCAACGCCGATCGCGACTGGCCCGCTGTGGGATTTCGCTTGGGCTTCGGCTTTATGGAAAAGATGCCCGATGACACGACAACCTACGTGCTCACGGATGCCAGTGGCGCAAAGCACCAGTTTACCGGGAGTCTCACAACCCACATCTTCAACTCAACAGACAACACCTACATGCTCTTCAATTCCAGTAGCAAGATTCTCACCTACAAGAACGGCCTGCAGGTAACCTACGGGCAGCCGTTTAGGCTTTATAACGCGACGACGCAAACATATTCGGATTCCACCACGCTCTTCCGCCCTACGCAAATCAAAGATACCAACGGGAACTTCATTACGATCACATACGTCGCCGATACGGAACAGTCGATCAATACGATTACCGACACCTTGGGGCGTGTGATTACGTTCAACTATGACACGAATAAGAACCTCCAGTCCATCGCATGGAATGGCCAATCGTGGGTTTTCAGCTTCAATACGGCCTACCCGCTCAAATACAACTTCACGAGCGGGGTCGCAGACTCACCGGCGAACAACACTCCGATCCCGGTCCTTACAGGTCTCGCCTATCCGCCACCCGCTGGATTCACCAACGGTACGGCTTATGTGTTCAGCTACGGAGACTGGGGAATTGTGAACAATATCTCCAACTACAGTGCAAGTACGCCTGGAAATTTGCGCAGCAGCGTGGCCTACAATTATCAGGATGCTAGCGCGGCGCGTGCCGACTTCCCAACCTACTCGACCGAAACGGACTTCGATGGCGCAGTGACTTCCGTTTTCTCGTATCAGCTTACCGGCACCAGCAGCAACCCCACCACGGTCACCATCATCGACCCAAGTACCTCAGGGACTTCCAACTCCCTTGCGAAGAAAACCGTGACGACGATGTACACGACGGCGGATTGGAAGCGAGGCCTGACCAACACCGTTCAACTGATCGATACCACGAACAGCGCTGTTCTGCGAACCACCACGTACACCTGGGTGGCTGACGATACAAACGGAACCAACGCGCGCCCGAATCAAATTGCCACCACGCTCGATAATGGGAAGCAGAGCAAGGTGGCGTACACCTATACCACGAACGGAAACGTCTCGGCCCAGACGGACTACGATTTCAGCGGCCTGCCAATCCGCACAACCGCTTACACGTACCTCACCGCTAGCGCTTACTCCAACCTCCACATCCTTGACCGCATCAGTCAAATCCTGGTCCAGGATGCTGCAGGGGCCACGATCAGCAGGACAGACTTAACCTACGATGACACAACATTAGTGTTGGTGACTGGTGCTCCCGGACACGACGACACAAATTTCGATAACAACTACACTACGCGCGGAAACTTGACCTCGACGAAGCGATACCGTAACGCAGCTGCAGGGACGGGACCTGTGACTCAAGGTTTGCACTACGACACATTGGGCAACCTGCGCTCGGCGGACGGGACGTGTTGCACGCAGTTGTCATGGAGCTTCTCTGCGCCCACGAAATACGCATTTCCCGACGGTGTCACGGCGGGCGCCAGTAGCCCAACGCTCACGACGTCCACTACGTACTATCCCAACACCTATCTACCTCAAACTGTCACAGATCCGAACAGTCGAAGTATTACGTACACATACGACGTCTTGAATCGGCTTACCACGGTGACCCGCAATGCTGACGGAAAGCATTTCTATACTACATACGACGATTCGTCTTCTCTGCCGACCACGGTTCAGTCCAGCGACGTGAATAGCGCGCAACAGAAGGTTCAGAGCGATGGAGCGGGCAAGACGCTCAGAACTGACCTTTACAACGCCGCCACTCTCATCAGCAGTATTACGACCAACTTCGATGAGTCCGGTCGCGGCTACAAGCAAAGCAATCCGTTCGCGCCAAGCGAAACGCCCGTCTATACGGTGACTTCATTTGACGCGTTGGGACGGCCTCTTTCAGTCAACCCTCCGAGCGGTGGTGCCACGACCTACGCCTACGCGGGCAGCGCAACTACCGTCACCGACCCCGCCGGAAAGACGCGACGCAGCTTTGCGGACGGCGCGGGACGATTGGCACGAGTGGATGAACCGGGCTGGAACAACGGCACTGCCGGCCATGGGACCATCACCATCACCGGAGCTGAGCGTAACTACGGACACTGGACGATCTGCGATGCAAAGTGTATCCAACTGGGTGGAGAATCTGTTTTCATCATAGACGGTTATGATGCTGGTGTGGTTTCTGTGACAGTGGGTGGAGCGACTTCCACATCGGTGACCTATGGCCAAAACGCCACGGCGGCGGGCTTAGCGTCTCTCCTCTACAGCGATCAATAACGATACAGCGCAGCTCGTGAACGCTTCTGTTTCGGGGACTGCAATTACGCTAACGGCGCGTGCTCTCAACGGCAGCACAAACTTCGCGGTCACCGTGGGCGGGATTACAACGGACTCGTTCCACTTCACCGGCACCTCATTTTCTGGAACTGGCGGCACTCTGACGGGCGCGACTGACCCGGCCACTCCTGGTACGGCCAACCTGACGACCCCGCTCACCACGACCTACCTCTACGACGCGCTCGGCGACCTTACCACCGTGAATCAGTTGCCCCAAACGCGCGCCTATGGGTACGATTCCTTGGGAAATCTCACCAGCTCGAAGACCCCTGAGTCCAACCAGGTAGCAACAACGTTTACGTACAAAGACTTTGGGGCAGTCGCCACGCGCATTGATCCTCGGGGGGTGACCACAACTTACGTATATGACCCTTCCCTAAACCGCTTGAGTTCCATTTCATACAGCGATGGCACTCCGGGAGTGACCTACACGTACGGCACTGCGCCTGCCTCGTTCAACAACGGAGCACTCACGGTCGTTGCCGATGGTTCCGGTTCGACGACGTATACCTACAATTCTCTGGAACGGATCCAGAAAGCTGCGAAACTGATCAATGGTACAACCTACAACATTCAGTACACGTACAACGCGGCCGGCGAATTGGCATCGCTGACCTATCCATCGAACCGTGTCGTCAACCAAACCTACGATCCGATCGGCCGCTTGCAGACCATTGCGGACGTCAACAACAACTACCTGACCATTACCCCGACCACGGATTACAATTCTGCTGGGGAACTGAAGCACTTCGTCTACGGGAATACTGTGGCCGCAGACTTTACCTACAACGATCACTTGCAGGTGGCCTCGATTCGTTACTCGAAAGCCGGCACGGATTTGATAAGTCTGACCTACGGGTACGGAACCCAGAACAACGGGCAGATCGCAACCGTGACCGATAACCACGATTCCACCCGCACTGAAAAGTTCACGTACGACGCTTGGCAGCGACTGGCCACAGCACAGGCGGGGCCGGATGCTACTCCCACCTGTAAGTACAGCTACGACTACGACCGCTTCGGCAATCGGCGGAACCAGAACCTTCTCGCAGGGTCCTTTGGAAACAACACGCAACTGGCCATCGATCCCAGTACGAACCGGGTGACCGGAGTTGGCGGATACGATGCATCGGGCAACATGACCAACGATGGTGCGCACGCGTACAGTTTCGATGGCGAGAATCGTATCAAGAACGTAGATTCGACGGACGGAACCTACACTTACGATGCCGACAATCTGCGGGTGAAGAAAGTTGTCGGAACCAGCACAACCGTCTATGTGTTCTCTGGACAAAAAGTGATAGCCGAATATGTCAATGGAGCGCTTAGCAAAGAATACGTGTATTCGGGTTCCCAAATGCTGGCAGAAATCACGGGAGGGACTGGCGCGGTCAATTATCGCCATAACGATCACCTGTCAGTTCGTGTGAGCACCGACTCGACCGGCACGAAATTGGTCGACCAGGGCAACCTGCCCTTTGGCGAGCCTTGGTACACGTCTGCCACTACCACCAAATGGCGCTTCACTACATACGAACGCGACACAGAATCCGGGAATGACTATGCTATGGAGCGTTATTATACAAATCGTTTTGGGAGATTTGCGTCTCCAGATCTGCTAGGAGGCTCTCCCAGCGACCCACAATCCTTGAACCGGTATGCGTACACCGAAAACGACCCAGTTAACATGGTGGACCCACTCGGGCTCTCGCCAGCTAAGATTATCATTTGGAAGGAATGTTATCCAGTAGGGGGAGACTTCACGCGTTGTGACATACACTATTTGGTCATCGAGCAGACCATCGATGACCCTGACCCTGACAGCTCTAAAGGCCGCGGTGGTTGTCCTCCTACCAACAAAGCCTGCAACAAAGAATCCAAAGATCCCAAAAAGCAGAAGCACGGTTGTATCGGAACGCGCGTGGCGACAGGGGTACAGGGTGTGGTGAATATCGGCCTAGGGGAACTGAAAACGGCAGGCGCCATCGGAGTAGGTCTGCTCGGTGCTGGCGCAGCTCCAGCAACCGAAGGCGCAAGTCTGTTTGGGACACTAGCGGCCGGATATGTCGCTGTAAGTGCCCAGGGGCAGGTGTTGTCGGGTCAAGCGCAACTCTACTCTGCGGTAAGCGGGGATTTCAAGACCGGTGAACAGATAAAACAGGTCGGCGACATCATGTCAGGGCCTATAAGTGGGATTATCACCTTGATCGCCACTAAAAAGCCAGAGGTGGCTGCTGCTGTAGCAAACATAGAAAGTGCAATTACTCTCGGCGCCGGGGCTTTCAACTCCGAAACAGTCGCAGAAAAGATAGCCAATGGAGTTGATGCGGCGTTGACTTTCTTAGGGGTGCAAGACGCAAGCTGCCAATGAACACCTTAAGTTCATTGCGCACCAGGAGATGTCAGCGACTAAGTCGATGTTGGGCTTGCAATCACCTGAGGAGGAGCTTTGAACTTTCGAGCCTTAATCAAGACTAGCTTGTTGTTCTCAGTATTGTTCAGCATTGCGGCGTTAGTGCTCGCTTACGAGTATAGCAGCGGACGTATCTCGCCCGGTGGTCTTGGTGTAGGACTCGCTGTTTTGCTCATTGCTAGTACAGTGTTCCTCGCGCTTATGCTTAGATCCACGTCAGCGCGCAAGTCTATTCTGGAGTCTGTGAATGATGTAGACTCAGGTTCGCTGAGGAGGAAAGTGTTAGCCATATGGGCTGGTAAGATTGCGGTGGTCATGCTGCTACTGGCATTCCTGAACGGTTTGTGGCACATACGAGAGAAACCATTGGCACCGCGGCTTGTGGGATTGTGTGCAAACCTCTTTGTAACATTCGCAATCATAGGTGCGGTACGGAAGATGGAGAGCGGCCCGAAGTGATATGGGACAAAACCGGGGACATGCATGATAAGTGCGAGTCAAGGGAAAACGGGGAGTTCCCTCGCTAAAAAATGAACTGCTGGCTGTGATCTGGAAGAAATCTGGAGACGAAACCTGGAGAGAGACGGGAAGTTCCCACGTGGCTGGGAATAATGAAAAAAGCCCCACTCTCTCGAGCAGGGCTTTCAGCTTTTGCTAGCTCGTAGCTCGAAGCTCGTAGCTACCAGCTACCTTAGTACATATCTCCCATGCCGCCGCCGGCCGGAGCTTTCTTCTCTTCCGGAATCTCGGCCACCAGCGCTTCCGTGGTCAGCATCAGCGACGATATCGAGCCCGCGTTAGTCAGCGCCGTCCGCACTACTTTCGTCGGATCCAGCACGCCCGCCTTCACGAGATCTTCGTAGTCACCGGTCAGCGCGTTGTACCCGAAATTGTTGTCCTTCGAGTCGTTGATCTTGCCCAGCACAATCGCGCCTTCTTCGCCGGCATTCTCCTAGTCTGGCCTTGCGGCGATCGCGCAAAGCCCGGCGCCTTCACCGCGCACATCTGATGGGAATCTGTTATTGCTGAGGCTGGCTGCCCGGCACGGCTGGCCCCTTGGCTGCGGGGGTCGAGGCCTCGGACGTGGCCGTATTGTCTGGCACCGTGGTCATGGCGCTTTCCGGATTGAGAAGATGGTCGTGATTCGGGCCCAGGCCCAGCTTGATCAGGGCACGGGAATCGGGCACCGTTTTATTCTGCCAGCCATTGTCGGCCTGGAATTTCCGCAGGGCGGCTTCGGTCGAAGCGTCCCATTTGCCCGAAGGCTCGCCGCTCAGGTAGTGCTGCTTGATCAGCGCTGCCTGGATCTGGTGCGTGCGCTCGAGGTCAATTTTCTGCTGCCCGCGCCGAGACGACTTCCGCGAGTGCTTGCCTTTGCTCGAGGCTGAAGTCTTTTTGCCCTTCGCCTTGGTGGACTTCAGCTTCGCAGCCGGGTGGCTTGCCGTCGTGCTGGTCTTGCTCGCGGACGCGTCCGGCAGTGCGACTGCCTGCGTCCAAGCCATGGAACACACGAGGAGCGCAGCACTCGAAGCAGCCACTCCGCTCTTCAGCCACGACTCGTAACGTCCCATTCCCATCGGCCTCTGTCTCGCCCAACGGAAGGTATCACCCCCGGATAATCATGGGATGAAGTCTCCCCGCGAAGCGTTGTCAAGGAATATGCCCGGCGGTACCGGCACTGGAAATCATCCCTGAATCGGGACGCCAGTGCCAGTGACCATCGGACAATGATCGGGTTACGGAAGTGTACCCGCGATAAAGATGGTGCCGTCCTGCTTGCCTGCCCCTCTGGGCCGGACCAGGAACACCACGTCCTGCCCGCTCTTCAGCGATGCTTCAATCTTGGTGAAGTCGTCGGCGGAATTGACGGGCAGTTTGTTGATTTCGAGAATCACGTCGCCGCGATTCAGGCCTATGTCGTCCGCGAAAGAGCCGGCTTTCACGTCCTGGACGATCACGCCCTTGCCGGCGGGAACATCCAGACGTTCGGCGAGATCGGCGGTCAGCGGTCGAACACTCAGTCCCAGCTTACTTTCCTTAGGCTGCTGTTCTTCGTTGCCCTGCTGATCCTCACCCAGGCGAGCGGCGAAGAGTTTGGAGCGGTCGGCGATGGTGACCGAGGTCTGCTCCTTCTTGCTGTTGCGCACGAAGCTCAAGTTCGCCTTCGAGCCAGGTTTGCGGGCGGCAATGTCGGCAACCAGTTCGTCGCCGTTCTTCACTTCCTTGCCGTCCACTGCGGTGATGGTGTCGCCCACCTTCAAGCCAGCCGTGTCGGCCGGGCTTCCAGCCACGACGTTGGAAATCGTGACGCCCGACTGCACGCCGTAAACGCGGGCAATGGCCGGTACGGGCTGCGCGGCAAATTCCACGCCAATGGAGCCGCGCGTGACTTTATGCTCGGGCCCGATGATCTGGTTATAGACCGTTACGACCGTGTTCGAAGGCATGGCAAAGCCGACGCCTGCATACGCGTTCGTCTCGGTCAGAATCGCGGTGTTGATGCCGATGACTTCACCGGCCATGTTCACCAGCGGTCCCCCGGAATTGCCGGGATTGATCGCGGCATCGGTCTGCACGAAGGACTGAAACTGGCGGCCCGGAACGATGTTGCGTCCCTTCGCCGAAACGATGCCGGCGGTCACCGTGGCCTGCAACCCAAACGGACTGCCGATGGCCAGAACCCAGTCGCCCACCTGCATGCTGTCGGAGTTGCCGATTTTGGCGGTTGGATAGCCGGACTTGTCAGGCTCGATCTTGATCACCGCCAGATCGGTTTCCTGATCCGACCCCACGACCTTCGCGTCGTGCTGCACGCCCGGCGGATCATCCTGCAACCGCACGCGGATGCGATCGGCTTTCTCGATCACGTGGCGGTTGGTGACGATGTAGCCCTTGGGGTCGACCAGAACGCCGGATCCGAGCGAGCGCTCTTTGATGTCGCCTCCACCCGGGCCGCCTTGGCCACCCTGGCCTCCAAAGAAGCGGTCAAAGAAATCGTCGAATGGGCTGCCGCCACCTGCGCCGCCGTTGGGGTCATTATCTTCGTCGCCCGGACCCGGGCGCGCCCCGCGTCGCTGTTTGTGCGGGTTCTTGATGGTCGATTCGGTGTTGATGTTGACGACGGCGGGTTCCAGCGTCTTGGCAATCTGCGAAAAGGTATTCGAAAGCTGCTGGGGAGCGGGCACGCTCAACGGCTTCGCGTCAGAGGACTGTTGCCCTTCCTTGCCCTTCACTCCGTAAGAAACTACCGAGCCAATCAGAATGCCGACGGCGAGCGTGGCGAGGATACTCAGGGTGTAGAGCCAGCGTTTGGCTTTCAAATCCACCCAAAAAGCGCTTTCGCGCGGTTCCATAATGTTTACTTCCTCCGGGAATGTCGAGACCCGCTAAATTATACCTGTTCGGCAAATCCCGCCAGATATGTGGCAGGTGATAAAGGCCTTACTGCTTAGACGCGGGTCGCGGGGAAAGCGTTTCATGGGGTCTAACGAATTTCTTAGTTGTTTCTTTCCCGAGTCTTTCGAAGCTGACATGTCGCCCGTCGCTGGCCGAATCCCATAGAAGTGGGTACCATTTTCTTTCCGCATCGACAACGGAATCCGGGAAACGAAAGTTTCCCAAATCGAAGCACCAGCGGTACTTGCGCCGCCGTCCAGCGAACGCGTATATCGTGGAGACTGCGGGGACGTAGAAAAGGGGTTTTCTGCATGGCAACCACGGCAGTGCCTAAGTCCAGAATTTCCGGCGGATCCTTCCTGCTCGAAGAACGCCAGACCTCCGAAGTCTTCACGCCCGAGGATTTTACCGAGCAGCACCAGCTCATCGGCCAGACCACGGAAGAATTCGCGGTGAACGAGATTCTGCCCAACGTCGAGCGCATCGAGCACAAGGAATTTCAGGTCACGCGCGACCTGCTGAAGAAGGCCGGCGACCTGGGGCTTTCGGGCGTCGAGATTCCTGAGGCCTATGGCGGCCTCGAAATGGATAAGGTCACCGCGGCGGTCATCGCCGACCACATCGCCAAATACGCCGGCTTCGCCACTACGTGGGGCGGACATTCGGGCATCGGCACGCTGCCCATCGTTTATTTCGGCACAGAAGAGCAGAAGAAGAAGTATTTGCCCAAACTCGCTTCGGGCGAGACTGTGGGGGCTTACGCGCTCTCAGAATCGACCTCCGGTTCCGACGCGATGAACTGCCGGGCGCGCGCCGAGCTCTCGAAAGACGGGAAGCATTACATCCTGAACGGCGAGAAGATGTGGATCACCAACGCCGGCTTCGCCGACCTGTTCACCGTGTTTGCGAAAATCGACGGCGAGAAGTTTTCGGCGTTTCTGGTTGAGCGCGGATATCCTGGCTTCTCGGTAGGCGCCGAAGAACACAAGATGGGCATCCGCGGATCATCCACTTGCCCCATCATTTTGAACGACTGCAAGGTGCCGGTCGAAAATCTCCTGGGCGAAATCGGCAAAGGGCACGTCATCGCCTTCAACATCCTGAACATCGGACGCTTCAAGCTGGGAGCGATGTGCGTGGGCGGTGCGCGAGTGTCGATTGAGAACGCTATCGGCTATGCGAAACAGCGCAAGGCCTTCAACAAAGTGATTGCCGACTTCGGCCTGATCCGCGAAAAAATCGCCAACATGGCCACGCTCATTTACGTGGGCGAGTCGCTGGTCTACCGCACGGTGGGCATGATGGATGCCGCCCTCAATGAAGTCGACAAGTCTTCCGCCGACGCGATGAAAGATACCCGCAAGGCCATCGAGGAATACGCCGTCGAGTGCTCCATCATCAAGGTCTGGGGCTCGGAGATGATCGACTACGTGGTTGACGAGACCATGCAGATCTATGCCGGCTACGGCTTCGTTGAAGAATATCCGGCCGAGCGAGCGTATCGCGACGCCCGCATCAACCGCATCTTCGAAGGTACCAACGAAATCAACCGGCTGATCATCACCGGCTTTCTGCTGAAGCGCGCCATGAGCGGACAGCTTCCGCTGATGCCCGCGATCAAGAAGCTGATGGATGAAGTGCTCTCTGGCCCGAGCATGGGCGACGAGATCGAGGGCCCGCTGGCCGAAGAGCGCAAACTGGTAGCGCAAGCCAAGAAGCTTGGGCTCTTCGCCGCTGGCGCGGCCACGCAGAAATACATGCAGGCCATTCAGGACCAGCAAGAAGTCATGGGGGCCATCGCCGACATGACCATTGAAACCTATGCGATGGAGTCGGCCGTGTTGCGCGCGCAGAAGCTGGTCGAAGCGAAAGGCGAGAAGAATGCCGAACTCGCCATCGCCATGACGCGCGTCTACCTGACGCAAGCCATGGAAAAGGTGGAGTCGGCCGCCAAGCGGGTAATCGCTGCCGTCGCCGAGGGTGACATGCTGCGCACGCAGTTGGCGATTCTGCGGCGGCTGGCCAAGTACGAGCCGTTCAACACGATCGAACTGAGGCAACTGATCGCGAAGCGGGCTATTGAGGTTGGGAAGTACTCGCTGGCTTAGAACCTTTTTCACCACAGAGCCACAGAGAAAGACATCCGTTTGGGGACGGCCCGAGTCAGGGACGGCCCCTTCCTTATTGTGTTCCGCTCCTTAGAGTAACGTCTTCGCGATCTTTGCGGTAATCCTTAGCGATCTTTGCGGTTAAAAGCTCTGTCTGCGTGTGTGCACAACGCGAGAACGATTTGGCAGAAAAACTCTTAACCGCAAAGTTCGCAAAGCACGAACCGCAGAGGACGCAAAGAAATACCACCGCGATTTTCTTTCGCCCGGTTCCTTCGTTTGGTACAAATGTCACCATCAAACTTATGAAGACTTCTGCGCGATACTCGCTGCTGGTTGTGTTCGTATCGTGCGCGGCGTTGGTTTCCGCGCAAGATAAACCCGCCCCTTCCGCGAACCTCGCTCTGACCCCTCCCATGGGGTGGAACAGCTGGAACAAATTCGCCTGTAATGTCAGCGAGGACATGATCAAGGGCATGGCCGACGCCATGGTCAAGTCGGGCATGAAAGATGCCGGGTACCAGTACGTCGTCATCGACGACTGCTGGCAGGTTTCGCGCGACCAAGACGGCAACATCGTTGCCGATCCGCAGCGCTTCCCTTCCGGCATCAAGGCGCTGGCCAACTATGTGCATTCGCTCGGACTGAAGTTCGGAATTTATTCCGATGCCGGCTCGAAAACCTGCGCGGGACGTCCCGGCGGTCTGGGTCACGAATATCAGGACGCGCTCAAGTACGCCTCCTGGGGCGTGGACTACCTGAAATACGACTGGTGCAACACCACATCACAAGACGCTCGCGCCTCCTACGCGAACATGCGTAACGCGCTCGACACCTCCGGCCGGCCCATCGTGCTTAGCATCTGCGAGTGGGGGACTGCCAAGCCGTGGCTATGGGGCAAGGAAGTCGGCGGCAACTTGTGGCGCACTACGGGCGACATTCAGGACCGGTTTTCAGGCAAGAAAGAATGGGAGCCCGGCAACTGCTGCAACTTCGGTGTGACCGCCATCCTCGACGCCGAAGACGAGATTTATTCCTACGCCGGTCCCGGTCACTGGAATGATCCCGACATGCTCGAAGTCGGAAACGGCGGCATGACCACTAATGAATATCGCTCGCACTTCAGCTTTTGGGCCCTGCTGGCTGCGCCCTTGATCGCAGGCAACGATCTGCGCGACATGAAGCCTGAGATTCACGACATCCTGACCAACAAGGAAGTGATCGCCATCGATCAGGATCCTCTAGGCCGCCAGGGCCGGCGCGTGTGGAAAGAGGGCGATCTGGAAGTATGGTCGAAACCGCTGTCCGGCGGGCGGCGGTCGGTGATCCTCTTCAACCGCGGAGAGAGCGAAAAGGAAATCACCGCGAAATGGAACGACCTGGAATATCCAGAATCGCTGGCGGCTTCGCTACGGGATCTGTGGCAGAAGAAGGATATCGGGAAATTCACCGGCAAGTTTTCCGCGCCCGTAGCTCCGCACGCCGTCGTCATGGTTACGCTGACGCCCTGAACCAGGCGTCTGCGAGCAACGAGTCCGCACAGGCCGGCGCCTAATCACATGTGCGGCACATCAAAGCCGACGCGCCTAGAACTTCCTTCCGAAGCCTTCCTCATCGAGTCTTGCCACGAGTTGGCGGGCCAACTCGATTATCATCGCAGGATCGTTCTCCTTTTCGATGGAGTGCGCCAGATCCCGCCAGGTTTGCCTGCTCTCTCCCTCTGAAGTGAGCGGTTCCAGATTGACGTCTTTCCCAGTCATACGATCGTTCCCCATATCGATCGAATTGTAAACGATGCACTAAAATATTATTAATGATCACAACTTCTTGTCAATAGTTACTATTTTAAATATGCTTTAATGTAGTGGTTGATTGTGATGCTAAAAATATGCTAGTTTTGGATTGCAAATGAGTAAAGAGATGAGGCCGGATGAAAAGCAAGATGTCACTTATGGAACCGTGCGCATTTCAGAGCTCCGCGTCGGCCGGCGAGGGAAGCACCACGAACTTCTGGCGGGCATTCTGAAAAATCTGCAGGACCTGCCCACGGGGTCAGCCCTGGTTGTGCCCCTCGACCGCATCGGGAAAGTGTCGCTGGCGAACCTGCGATCGGCGGTCACCCGGTCCGCAAAGACGCGCGGACTGTCCTTGGTGACCTACTCCGACGAGAAGAATTTCTACGTGTGGAACAAGCTTGCGGACGGAGTCAAACCGCCCGCGGGACGAAGGGCCGGAAGCAGGCCCCGTCGTGAGTTTAATTCGCGCCGTATAACATAATCGCAGAAGCTCGTTGAGCGCTCAGCTGGATTGCTTCAAGCGGTGCTCAGAGTCGAGCACTTGGACCAGTATCCGTGCCGCCGGGTCATGGGTAACCCGGGTCTGCTCCCGCAGAAGGGCACGCAGATCCGCACATTGCCGTTCCATTTCCACCGGGTTGTCCGTGGCGATAATCTGACGGCACAATCGCTGGATCTCGTCGGCGATGTCGTGGATTTCCATATAGCAACCTAGCGGTTCCTTGGGGCGCGCAGGTATCCGTGAAACGTTGTAATTTTTGACACTCGCGCACTAGTTGAGCTCTTCCGCTAGGTTAGCGACACGATATCGCAGCGTTACCACGGCACCTCGGGCTTTTATTTTCACTTCCTAGATCAGACTCCGCCTCATTTCTCAGGGCAAACTCCTGCGCGTAAGCAATTGCCCTCCGACGCAGGCCCTCCTGTAGTCGTTTCAACGGCGACTGACACGCCGGTAACTTGCACAAATTTTCAGCAGTAACCACAATCGCAACAAGGCCATGTGGGATTTCTTCAGATTAATCGTGGTCATGGCGTGCCTCGCGCTCTGCGCCGGTGCCCAGGACCCTGCCAGCAACGACGAACTCTCGCGCATGAAGCACGAACTGCAGGAAACCCGTTCTGAGCTCGCAGAATCGCGCCGGCAGATCGAAGAGCTGCGCCAGGGCCTGCAAGACCTGCGCGCGCAAGTTCAGGCGGGGCACGTTGCTGTCAGCACTGCCACTGAGGACGCTTCCACTCTTGGAGAGCCGACGGTCGAAAGCGCTGATCAGGATGTCGGCTTCCTGGCCGCCAAGATCGCGGAGCTTCACCAGGACAAGGTCGAGAGTGCCAGCAAGTATCCAGTAAAGTTGTCAGGCTTGGTCTTGTTCAATGCTTACAGAAACAGTGGTGCCTTGGATATTCAGGATCTTCCCAACCTGGCTTTTCCGACGACGCCTGGCTTCCCGGGCGGCAACATCGGCGCCACATTGCGGCAGACAATTTTGGGCATCTCGGCGAGCGGACCGAAGATCTTCGGCGCGCACACTTCGGCCAGCGCCGAAATTGACTTCGCCGGCGGCAGTCCGACAACGGCGTACGGTGTAACCGCGGGCCTGCTTCGCTTGCGAACCGCTGGCATCAATCTCGATTGGCAGAAAACATCCCTGCACATCGGCCAGGACGCGCCGTTCTTTTCGCCTTTGTCCCCGACCTCGTACGCGACCATGCTCGAGCCCGCGATGTCATGGTCGGGCAATCTGTGGGTTTGGACCCCGCAGATTGAAGTCGAGCACCGGATTGCTCTGCAACCCCGGTCGTTCCTGGTTCTGCAAGGCGGAATACTCGATCCTCTCACCGAGGAATTCCCGCCGTTCCAGGGCAACATCGCGACTGCGGGTGAGGCCACTCGCGTGCCTGCGCTGGCCGGACGCATTGCGATCGATCGCTCGGCGGCGGATCACTATCCGTTCAGCATCGGATTCGCGGGCTATCGCGCCCGCCAGCGCTACCAGGACTTCAACCAAATCGCTAGCTGGACGGTGAATGCCGATCTGAAGGTACCCTTTGGAAAGCACGTGGAAGTTTCTGGCGAAGGCTACACCGGGCAAGCGGTAGGAGGCTTGGGCGGCGGCATCTGGACCAGCGTGATTTTCCCCGAGCCTGCCCCACCCCACACTGCCATTCAACCTATGCGTTCTGCGGGTGGGTGGGCGCAGTTGAAAGTCAAGCCCGCCACCCGTTTCGAGATCAATGCGGCCTTCGGGCAGGATGAGAACTTCGGCCGCGACCTCCGAGTTTTTTCGTTTCCCTTCGCGGGCGGGTTCCCTGCCATGAAAAAGAACCGAACCACTTTCTTGAATTTCATCTACGAGCCGAACTCATTTCTTCTATTCGCGGTTGAGTATCGACACCTGCTCACGGCACCCGCTCTCGGGCAGAGCGCCACTGGAGATCACCTGAACCTCGCGGCGGGAGTACGCTTTTGAAGACCAGAATTGGCCTGCCAGTTTTAGTCCTCGTGCTGAGCAGCCTGTTAAGCGCGCAGGACGGTACTGTCCGAGGCAAGGTGAATATCCTGCACAGCTCCAGGATCGACGCGGGCAACGCAGACACCGTAGTCTGGCTCACCAACGTTCGCACGAAAGAGACAGTCTCTCCAGGACCGACGGTCCGCCTGCTTCAGAAGGACAAGCGATTCAAGCCGCACGTGCTAGCGGTTACAGTGGGAACGGCGATCGAGTTTCCCAACCAGGACCCGTTTTTCCACGACGTTTTTTCCATCTACCACGGGAAACCGTTCGACCTGGGTCTCTACGATAGCGGAGCGGTCAGAAAAGTGCGCTTCACCCAGGTGGGAGTTTCCTACATTTTCTGCAACATCCACCCGGACATGAGTGCCGAGGTGATCGCTTTGGCCACTCCTCATTTCACGCTGACGGCGCGCGATGGAAGTTTTCAGATTCCCAACGTGCCGGCCGGGGTGTACCGGCTTGAAATCTGGCACGAGCTTGCCGCTCAAACAGAACTGGATTCGCTGGCGCGTGAGGTGGAAATTTCTGCCGGCGACAATGCACTAGCTACGATGACGATTCATGCTTCGGCCGCGCACGACGAACATAAGAACAAGTATGGCGAAACGTACACGCCCGACAAGGTGAACAAGTACTAGCTGGCTTGAACTGACTTCTTCTTCAATTCTTCCATCACACTCTGAATCAGTTCCTTCGCGTCGCTCAAGCTCTTCATCACCATCTGGATATCCATGACCGGCTTTCCCGGCCAGCGCTGGCTCTGGCAATACACGCCGTGCTGCCCCACCAGCGCCATCGCGTCCGTGACCAGATCCATCGTCACGGCCAGACGGCCCCGCGGAACGCCCATCATGGTCTCGTAGTGTTCGAGTTCTTCCTGCTTGTCGTCGAATACCGGCATGGGGTCGATTGTAGCTTGGGCGCCGGATAGTAGATAATTGGCGGGCAAAAATCAGCGGTTAGCTCTCAGCCGTCAGCATTCAGCCTGTCAGGGCTAAGGGATTCCCGGTTACATACACGCGCGCGCGAACGTCCAAAATGTTGAAAAGCAAAGTGCTGACGGCTGACTGCTAATAGCTGATAGCTTCTCACAAGGAGATCTCATGCAGAAACGTATCGCCTTCCTGATGTGTACCGTTCTTGCTCTTTCGATCTTGTCGGCCGCGCAGATGGGCGGCGGCGATAAAAAGCCGCGTCCGAGCCCAGCCGCCAACGCGCAATGCAAATTCGCAGACGGCAAGTCGGTAAAAGTGGACTACTCCAGCCCGCGCGCCAAGGGCCGCAAGATTTATGGTGAACTGGTTCCCTTCGGAAAGGTTTGGCGCACTGGCGCCAACGAATCCACCACATTTGTAACCGACGCCAATCTCACCATCGGCGGCAAAGACGTTCCGGCCGGAAACTACACCATGTTCACGGTGCCCGCCGCGGACAAATGGACGCTGATCATCAGCAAGAAAACGGGCGAGTGGGGAACGGACTATCCGGAAGGCCAGGACCTGGGCCGCTACGACATGAGCGTTTCGAAGACTCCCAGCGCGGTGGAGAACTTCACGATCTCATTCCACGAGATGGGCACAGGTTGCCACATGTACATGGACTGGGAGAATACGCGGGCGACCATCGAGCTTACAGAAAAGAAGTAGAGCAAGAGCACTTTCCACAGGGGACACAGAGGAACACAGAGAATTGAGGGCAGCAGATTTCGGCGTCCTGTTTTAATTGCTCAGTGTTCTCCGTGTCCTCTGCGGTAAAGATCTTTTGCCCGCCAACATCACTGACGCTCCGCCCATTTAAGGACTACAATTCCTCCCAAATCCTCAAGAAGTTTCGCGGGAGGCTGCTATGCCCGTGTACGACTACATCTGCAACGATTGCCACAAGGAATTCGAGAAAGTTCTCACCCTCAATCAGCACGATCACGAACAGGTACGCTGTCCGCACTGCGGGAGTAAAAACGTCGAACAGGAAGCGAAGGCATTCTTCGCAGTGACATCAAAGAAAAGTTAGAAGCAAAAGCATTTACCACAGAGGACACAGAAGTGCGCGGAGGCTTGGAGACAAGGACCGCGAGATTCTCGAGCGGCCCTCTCGAAAGCTCTTGCTCTCGGTGTCCTCTGTGGTTACGAAGTTTGCGGCTTCCAGCGCAACACAGGCTTCCGCGCGGCGGCCGTTTCGTCGAGGCGCGAAACCCGCGTGGTATGCGGCGCGTCGAGCACGGTCTGCGGATCCTCTTCCACTTCCTGCGCGATCGACTTCATCGCATCGACGAATAAATCCATCTCCGCTTTGTCCTCGCTCTCGGTGGGCTCGATCATCAGCGCCCCGGGCACAATCAAGGGAAACGCCGTCGTGTAGGGATGGAAGCCATAGTCGATGAGGCGCTTGGCGATATCCATCGTGCGCACGCCCTTCTTCGACTGAAATTTGTCGCTGAACACGACTTCATGCATCGAGGGCGTCGAGTACGGCAGATCGTAAACACCCTCGAGCCCCTTGCGGATATAGTTCGCGTTAAGCACGGCGTCTTCGGTGGTCTGCCGTAGCCCATCCGGCCCGTTGGCCAGGATGTAAGCCAGCGCGCGCACGAACATCCCGAAGTTGCCGTAGAAGGAACGCACGCGTCCCACGGATTGCGGGCGATTGTATTCGAACCCGAGCGTGCCGTCGTTCTTCGTGATCACGACGGGCGTGGGCAGGAAAGGCTCAAGCGCTCGCTTCACCGCCACCGGGCCTGATCCCGGCCCGCCGCCACCATGCGGGGTCGAAAATGTCTTGTGCAGGTTAAGGTGCATCACGTCGACGCCGAAGTCTCCTGGACGCACCTTGCCGACCAGCGCGTTCATGTTGGCGCCATCCATGTAGAGCAGGCCGCCCTTGGCGTGCATGAGCTTCGCAATCTTGTCGATTTCCTGCTCGAAGACGCCCAGCGTGTTCGGATTGGTCAGCATGAGCACGGCGACATCGTCATTCATCTGCGCTTCGAGCGCCGAGACCTCAACCATGCCGCGCGAATTCGATTTCAGATTCTCAACGGCGTAACCCACCATCGCGGCCGTCGCCGGATTCGTGCCGTGCGCCGAGTCGGGAATCAGGACCTTCTTGCGCGGATTCCCTTTCGACTCGTGATACGCGCGCGCGATGAGCAGTCCGGTCAGTTCTCCGTGCGCACCGGCTGCCGGCTGCAGCGTGATCGCGTCCATCCCGGTGATCTCGATCAGGCAATCGCTCAGCGTCTTGATGATGCGCAGCGCGCCCTGCGAAATCTTCTCCGGCTGGTAAGGATGCCCGTTCGCAATTCCCTCGAATCGCGCCACCACTTCATTCACGCGCGGGTTGTACTTCATCGTGCACGAGCCCAGCGGATACATGCCGAGGTCGATCGCGTAGTTCCAGGTCGAAAGCCGCGTGAAGTGGCGGATGATTTCGATCTCGCTGACTTCGGGCATCACGCCGAGGTCTTTGCGTTCAGCGGTCGCCCAGGAGCTTCGCCGCATCAACTTCGGGAACATCGAGCGGCGGCAACTTCCAGGCAGCCTTCCCTGCAGACGACTTTTCGAAAATCAGGCCTTCGTTCTGATTGACGTGGCGTGTGGCTTTGGGAGTCGGATGCTTCATCGCACCACCTCCTCGACCGCATGTTCCCCACGTGGCTCCTCGGCTTCGCTCTCGGCCAGCATGCCGACGGCGGTATCGATCGAGGACCGCGTCGTCATCTCGGTGCAGCACCACAACGCGGCGTTGCCGAGTTCGGGATAGAACTTCTTCAGTGGAAACCCGCCGACAATTTTGTGGCCCAGCAACCGGCTGTTGATCACGTACGGATCTTCACTGGTTTGCACGACGAATTCGTTGAACCGCGGCGCGCCCGTGAACAGCACATGCGCATGCTTGCCGAACTGGTCGAGCCGCATAGGCCGCCTTCGCCAGATTCTGCTTCGCGAGTTCCTTCAGGCCAACCTTGCCGTAGACGGTCATGAAGATGTTGACCATCAACGCCACCAGCGCCTGGTTGGTGCAGATATTCGAGGTCGCCTTCTCGCGCCGGATGTGCTGCTCGCGCGTGGCCAGTGTCAGCACGAAGCCGCGCTTGCCGTTGCGATCGGTGGTCTGACCCGCAAGACGACCCGGCATCTGGCGAACGAATTTCTCTTTCGTCGCGATCACACCGCAGTACGGACCGCCAAATCCAACAGGCACGCCGAAACGACTGCGCTTCCATGGCAACAATGTCCGCTTCTCTCGGCGGCTCGACGATGCCCAGCGAAACCGCCTCCGCGATCGACACCACCAGCAGCGCACCGTTCTTGTGCGCGATGTCGGCGATCGCCGCCGCGTCTTCGATCGTTCCGAAAAAGTTCGGCGACTGAATCAGAATGCACGCCGTGTCCGGGCCGATGGCTTTTTCGAGCTCTTTCAGATCGATGCGCCCGTTGTCGGTGAATCCGCGCCATCGCCAGCGGCATGCCCTGATGATGCGCATAGGTCGCCAGCACTTCGCGATATTCCGGATGCAGGCTCTTCGCGACCACCACCGAATTGCGCCCCGTCACACGCACCGCCATCATCGCGGCCTCGGCTGCTGCGGTCGGATCCGTCGTACATGGAAGCGTTCGCCACTTCCATGCCGGTCAACTCGCAGATCATGGTCTGGAATTCAAAAATAGCCTGCAGCGTGCCCTGCGAAATTTCCGCCTGGTAAGGCGTGTAGGCCGTGAGAAATTCGCCGCGCGAGATCAGCGAATCGATGATCACAGGGCGGTAGTGCATGTAGGCGCCGGCGCCGAGGAAGCTCGCGTACTCGATCCCGTTTTCTTTGGAACGTTGCCGGAACCAGTCCACGATCTCCGATTCGGCCATCTGGCGGGGAATCTTGAGATCGCGACTCAGCCGGTACTCGGCGGGGATGGGGGCAAACAGATCGTCGATCGAGCGCGCGCCAATCGCTTTCAGCATCGCTTCGCGGTCGGCGGGAGACTTGGGTAGATAACGCATAGGGAGTTATATAGATGATCCGAATTACATGAACGATTGCGACTGATACCGGGCCGTCAGCCATTAGCGATCAGCCATCAGCCATCAGCTAACGACGGTGCCCAGTTCGCGTGCGTTCTGTGCACGCTACCGGACGCTGATCTCGGCTAATGGCCGCTCTCTTCACTCACGAACTTCTCGTAATCAGCCGCCGAAAGCAGGTTCTTCAACTCCTCCGGATTTTTCAGCGTCAACCTTCACCATCCAGGTCGTGTTCGCTTCTTTATTAATCTTCTCCGGCACTGTCGCCAGTTCGCCATTCACCTCGTTACCGTCCCCGACGCAGGCGCATACAAATCCGACACTGCCTTTACCGACTCTACCGTGCCGAACGTCTTCCCGGCTGTGATCTCTGACCCAGGCTTGGGCAGATCGACAAACACGATGTCGCCCAGTGATTCCTGCGCGTAGTCGCGTGATTCCAATGGTGGCGTTTGAACCGTCAACTTTGATCCACTCGTGCTCTTTGGTGTACTTCAGGTCGGCGGGATAGGACATTTTAGCTTCTGGCTCCTGGATGGTGGCTTCTGGCAAGCGTTTGGCGAAGGTTTGTTGAAGACTTACTGACTCTCGTGAAAACCAAAAATGCAATCATGGCCCCGCTGGCAAGTGTGATGAGAGCCAAGGCGGGCGCTTCAATCGGATCGCAATGTGGGATGAAGTCCCCATAGCAGATTCGAGCGTTGCCGATTGACAAAGCTCCCAAGCCGGTCAGTCCCGTGACAGCGAAGCCAACCGACAGCGCCACAGATGTCGCTTTCACGAATGTGCGTGCTTCACGTTTAAACATGTCTGGCCTGAGCAACTACGTCTTCTTTGGCCGCTTATAGAAGGGGGTCGGCACCACCTGTGCGCCCACGCCTAGTCCGCGAATCTCCACTTTTAGCTGTGATCCTACGCTGGACAAGCTCAGGCGGCACGTATGCCAGCGCGATGTTCTTTTTCAGAAACGGCGCCGGCGATCCGCTGGTCACGTAACCAACTTCCTTGCCCGATCTCGTCGAGGACTTTGTAGCCATCGCGCGCGATGCCGCGCTCCACCATCTCCAGCCCAACCAGTGTCTTCTTGGACGCCCGCGGTCTTCGCCTTCTCCAGCGCAGCACGCCCGATGAACTCGGGCTTCTCCATCTTGATGAAGCGATCCAGTCCGGCTTCCCACACATTGATCGTGTCGGAAATCTCATGGCCGTAGAGCGGCAGCTTGGCTTCGAGGCGCAGCGTGTTGCGCGATCCCAGGCCGCACGGCACCACGCCAAACTCTTTCCCCGCCGCAAGGATCTCGTTCCAGACGCGCACGCTGGTCGCTTCATCGGTGGGAATATAGATTTCGAAACCGTCTTCGCCCGGTGTACCCGGTGCGCGCGATCAGAATGTTTTTCAGGCCGCACACCGTGCCGCGCGTCACCCAGTAGAACTTGACCGCGGAAAGATCGGCGTCGGTCAGCTTTTGCAGAAGATTGACGCCCTTCGGGCCCTGGATGGCAATTTGCGTAAAGTCATCGGAAAGATGTTCGACCTGGCAGTCGAACTGGCGCGTGTTGTCGCGCACCCAATTGAAATCCTTCTCGCGGGTCCCGGCGTTGATGACGAGTAGGTACTCGTCTTCGCCCAACCGGTGGACGATCACGTCGTCCACAAAGGTCCCTTCCGGATAGAGCAGCGCCGAATACTGCGCCTGCCCGATCGCGAGACGCGAGGCGTCGTTCATCGAGATCTGCTGGACTGCCGCCATAGCCTGCGGGCCCGGCCAGCCGAATGTCGCCCATGTGGCTGACGTCGAAGATGCCAACCCCGGTGCGCACCGCGTTGTGCTCGGCCATGATGCCGCCGGCAGATGGATATTCCACCGGCATGTCCCAGCCATTGAAGTCGACCATCTTCGCGCCCATCTGGCGATGGACGGCGTTCAACGCGGTCTTGCGAATGGTCGGCGTAGTCGCCTCGACAGCAGGCAAGCGGAACCCTCGATCAGATGCGCAGTTGGCTGGGCTGCGGAGTGATGGAACTCATAACCCTATCACGCTGTTTTTTGTGGGGTCAAACGGGGGAGGCGAGGTCAGGGTCCGGGCTGACAGGTTCGGTCTCAGGCTTCTCGGGTTCAGGAACTTGTGCGGCTATGTCGAACTTAGGCCAAGCGTCTTGCTCCCAGCTCGAAGCCCGTAGCTCGCAGCCACTAGTTACCAACGGAACGTTTCCCCATCTTCGGTACCAGCGATAAAGTTTCCCCATGGCCACCACCAAAGTCAAAGTGCGCTGCAGCCAGTGCGAGCAGATCGAAGAACGCTGCGAGTGCGAGAAGTACTGCGTGTTCTGTCAGAGCCAGTTGGACGCTCGTCTTTGTACCGACGGTCTTTGGTATTGCGCCGCTTGCCGCGAAGCGTGCGGCTACACCATCGGCAGCTAGAAATCTCTGAGAGCGTGTCACAGGAAGCCGCCCCCAGCGCCGCCGGCCAACAGAATGCGGTTCGGGCCCCTTACTTCTTCGATCTCAAACTTTCCATCTTCCATTGTGGGACCTGGACACGAAGAAAGCCCATCGTGAGACGGGCCTTTGCATCCCAACGACTTGCTTCTTCGAAAAGACTGCTCAGCGCACCGGTTTAAACAGAACGCCCGATCCAGCCACTTTTCGAACACTTTCAGCCAGCTTTTGTATGTTCGACGGCTCAGCTTTCGCGGATTCCGCAGTCGCTGCCGCCGCTACCGCCGAAGGGACGGGCGGCGCGGCCGCGGCCTCGAGCGCAACTTCAGCTTTCAAAGGAACCGCGACTGCCTTGGAAGGTTCGCGAGTCTCTTTTTCCGGCCGCTGGATTTCCACGCTGCCTTTCAGGAAAGCGCCATCGTCGATGCGCACTCGGCGCGTAACGATCTGGCCCTGAATGTGGCTATCGGCCCGAATGTCGAGCAAGTCAGCACAATGAATATCTCCCTGCACCGTCCCCATGACGACCACTTCGCGGGCATGGATGTCGGCCTGCACCTTGCTGCTCCGGCCGATCGTGACTCGATGATCCGGAAAGTGAATCGAGCCCTCCACCGTTCCGTCAATGAAAAGGTGCTCTTTCCCGCTGACGTCGCCCTTAATCACGATCGACGCCCCGATCGTCGCGTGCTCAGTCACCGGCCCCGCTGACGGTACATCCCAACTATTGGCGCGATACGCGCCCTGCGACAGATTCTCGGCCATGGCTTCCGCCTTCCTTCGCTCCATCGGGACAGTGCCGCGCTCGCCGCGTCAGTCCCTGATTGATGTATCGACGGAATTTTGGGAAAGCTTTAGAAGACTTCGATGAGTTACTCGGTGTCATCCCGAGCGTAGTGGAATTGCCGCAGGCAATTCCGCGAAGTCGAGGGACCCTGCGTTTCGGGACTTCATTACGGCGCGCAATCAGGAGTGTCACGCTCTCAAAGCACAACCGCTTCGTGGTATTCGCCGAACACCCGCCGCATGGTGTCGGAAATCTCGCCCACGGTCGCGCAGGCCTCGACCGCCGTCAGAATCCTCGGCATCAGGTTCTCGCCCGATCGGGCCGCGTCTTCCACAGCCCGCAACGAGGCTTCCCACGCACCGCGATCCCGCCGCGCGCGCAAGGCGCGCAGGCGCTCCACTTGCTTAGGCTCCAGGGACTCGTCGATGCGCTGAATCGGGATAGCCTTTTCTTCTTCCAGGTGGAAGCGGTTCACGCCTACCACGACCGCTTCCCCGTGATCGACTGCCTTCTGGTACTCGTACGCAGCGTTCTGAATTTCCTGCTGCACGAATCCCCGCTCAATCGCCTTCAGCATCCCGCCCAGAACTTCAATCTTGCCGAGATACTCAGCCGCCCGCTTCTCGATTTCATTGGTCAGGCTTTCGATGTAATACGAACCGGCCAGCGGATCGACCGTCTGCGGCACGCCCGACTCATACCCAATGATCTGTTGCGTGCGCAGCGCGATGCGAGCCGACTGCTCGGTCGGCAAAGCGAGCGCTTCGTCGAAGGAATTCGTGTGCAGCGATTGCGTCCCGCCCAGCACGGCCGCTAGAGCCTGCAGGGCAGTGCGCACGATGTTGTTCTCGGGCTGCTGCGCGGTCAGGGTCGATCCGGCCGTCTGCGTATGAAAGCGCAACATCCACGACTTCGGATTCTTCGCGCCGAAATGTTCGCGCATGATGCGCGCCCACATCCGTCGGGCCGCCCGGAACTTCGCGACTTCTTCCAGAAAATTGCTGTGCGCATTGAAGAAGAACGACAGCCGGGGCGCAAACTTGTCCACGTCCAGCCCGGCATCGATCGCCGCTTGCACGTAGGCCATGCCGTCGCCCAGCGTGAACGCGACTTCCTGCACGGCGGTCGATCCCGCCTCGCGCATGTGGTAGCCGGAAATCGAGATCGTGTTCCAGTCGGGCACGTTCTCGTTCGCCCAGGCAAACATGTCGGTGATGATGCGCATGGCCTGCTTGCGGCGGATAGATGTACGTTCCGCGCGCGATGTACTCCTTCAGCACATCGTTCTGCACGGTGCCCGAAAGCTTGCGGACGTCGGCGCCCTGCCGCCGTGCAACCGCCACGTACAGCGCGAGCAGAATCGACGCGGTCGCGTTGATGGTCATCGAAGTGGAAATCTTCGTGAGGTCGATGCCCGAAAACAGCCGCTCCATGTCTTCGACCGAATCGATGGCCACGCCCACCTTGCCGACTTCGCCCACAGCCAGCGGGTTGTCGGAATCGAGCCCGATCTGCGTGGGCAGATCGAAAGCCACCGAAAGGCCGGTCGTCCCATTGGCGAGCAGGTACTTGTAGCGCTTGTTGGATTCTTCGGCGTCACCCATGCCAGCGTATTGCCGCATGGTCCACAGCCGGCCGCGATACATGGTGGCCTGCACGCCGCGCGTGAAGGGATATTCCCCGGGGTAGCCCACTTCGCGTTCCTGATCCCACTTCTTCAGGTCGGCTGGCGTATAGAGTTGGCGGACGGGAATGTGAGAGGAGGTTTCTGGCTCGGCCGGCAGCGTGTTTGGATGTGCGGCGTTCTTCAGCGTTTCACTCATAGAATCCCTTGCTGTAGAACCGTTTCGACCCGGGAATATGCCTACAGAATTTATTCTGCGGTTATCCCTGTTTTTTTCGCCGTACGCGCCAGAACGAGCTCACGCCGAAATAACCAAAGGTCAGGCAGAAGCAAACCGCAACCACCACGCGTGAAAGTTCGCCGTGTCCAGCGTGATACTTCGCATACTCGCGATTCAGCGCGACACCGCCGATTCCCGCCAAAACAAGGAAAACAAAGCCTGTAACTTCCAGCCACAGCTGGTGCAGAATGCGACCGAAAGAACGCAGCGTAACTTGGCCGGCCTTGAAGACCGCGCCCATCGTCCGGTTGGTACCGGCGTGCTGTCCCGCCACTTGTGCGAGAATGCGCAATTTGCGGGTTAAAGGGATGCCGGCCACTGGTCGATTTTATCAATGTTCGGGGTTACAATAGCCGCAACGCGAGGAGCCCGGTCACAACCCCGTGTGACGGATGCTCTCGCCAGGGGGACTCTGTGGACCAGCAACTCAAACAGTTGATGAAAGAGCTGGGCGAAGCGATCAACGAGTCGCTGGCCGATTCCGATTCCATTGCCGAGGTCGTGTCGCGCATCAAAGAGGGCGGCTACGACATCTTCCTCGTCCTCGAAGCTACCATCGGCGTCAGCAAGCAGGGCGAGAAATCGAATGACAAGACTTCCCTCGTAACCACCCTCAGCACCAATCCCACGTTCAAAGTCAATGATCAGGATTTGAAGTTCTTAAAGTCACTGCGCATCAAAGTCGACGAAGACGTGGCTTAGCTGTTAGCCGATGGCTGGTGGCCGATAGCTAGTCTCTTGGTTCGATAGCGATCTCATTTTTCTCTCTTCTTCGCGCTCTTGGCGGCCTTTCTTTGCGACCTTTGCGGTGAAAAGCTTTTCTCTGCGCTCTCTGCTGCTCTTCTCTGCGTTCTCTGCGTTTTTAAGATTTTTGTTGTGACTTGGACGAGCCCCCTCACGATCGCGGACGATTGAAATCTTGCGTTGGCCAGTAGCCATTAGCTATCAGCCATCAGCCACTAGCTACTGTGCTACCATCTACCGTTTCCGCAGCGTAAGCGCAGCGCGATGAGGGCCAGTCCCGCTGCAATCGTCAGGCCCGTAAGCAACTTCATTCACCGGGAATTCGGATGAAAGACACGCTGGGAGTCCTGCTTGCTGGCGGTGCCGGCGAGACGGCTCTTTCCCCTCACCCGCGATCGGGCCAAACCGGCCGTCACCTTTGGCGGCATCTATCGCATCATCGACATCACGCTCTCCAACTGCATCAACTCCGACCTGCGCCGGGTCTACATCCTCACGCAATACAAGGCGCTGTCGCTCAACCGCCACATCCGCGAAGGCTGGACGACATCGTGGCGCCGCGAGCTGGGCGAGTTCTTCGAGATGCTGCCGCCCATGCAGCGCATCAGCGACAACTGGTACATGGGCACCGCCGACGCCGTTTACCAGAACATCTACTCGATCGGCACCGAGCAGCCCAAGCACGTGCTCATTCTCTCCGGCGACCACATCTACAAGATGGACTACAGCCGGATGCTCGAGCAGCACAAGGAGACTCGGCGCCGACGTCACGCTGGCCACGATGCCGATTGCACCCGATGAAGTCTCGCGCTTCGGCGTGGTCGAGGTCGATCGCGACCACCGCGTGAACGGCTTCCAGGAAAAACCCAAGCAGACCGACCTCCGCTCGCCCTTCAATCCGGACAAGGTCGATGCCTCGATGGGCATTTACATCTTCAACACCGACGTCCTGATTCCGGCGCTGCTTGCCGACGCCGAGGATCCCGAACTCGAAGCACGACTTCGGCCACAGACATTCTGCCCAAGATGGTCGACGAATATCGATGTCTACGCCTACAACTTCGTCGACGAGAACAAGAAAGAGGCGCTCTACTGGCGCGACGTGGGCACGCTCGACGCCTACTACGAAGCCAACATGGACCTCGTCTCGGTGTCGCCGGTCTTCAACCTGTACGACCCGACTGGCCGATCCGCACCCACCAGCGCCAGTATCCGCCGGCCAAGTTCGTCTTCGGCGAGACCGGGCCGCACCGGCACGGCGGTCGATTCGATCATCTCCGCCGGCGTGCATCATCTCCGGCGGCATCGGTGACGAACTGCAGTGCTCTCGCAGGACGTGCGCGTCAACTCCTACACCGAGGTCGACGCCAGCATCATCTTCTCGCACGTCAACATCGGCCGCCATTGCCGCATCCAGCGCGCCATCATCGACCGCGACGTCCACATCCCCGAAGGCACGATCATCGGCTACGACGCCGAAGCCGACAAGCAACGCTATTTCGTGACCGAAGAAGGCATCACGGTGGTCACGCGGGATTATTCGCTGTTCGAGAATCCGGTGACGGTGGATTACTTTACTTCAGAGTGAGGTCACGGGTGACAGGTGTCAGGTCACAGCTGTCAGGTCACAGGTGACAGGTCACAGGCGTTGGGTCTTAGGTGTTGGGTCTCAGGGTGTGATGGTCGCAGACCCCTAAATAAAATTGTCATCCTGAGCGGAGTGAGGCGATAGCCGAACGCAGTCGAAGGACCCCTGCACTACCTGCAGCGCCCGACGCTCGGCGAAGTTTTCTAAATGACTCTCAACCGCCGCCAATTTCTCCTGCTCGCAGCCGCAACCGCCCTCGCTCCCAGCGCACTGGCATCTCCCGAGGCCCCCATCATGCTCGATCACATCCTCCTCGGCTCAAACGACCTGAACGCAGGAATTGCTTTCGTCGAAGACCACACCGGCGTCCGCGCCGCCATCGGGGGCGTGCACCCGGGACGCGGTACGCGCAACGCCCTGCTCTCTCTTGGCGAGCGCCGCTATCTTGAAATCATCGCCCCCGATCCTGCGCAAGACAAAGTCCCAGACTTCGCCGCCCCGCTCCTTCAAAAACTCAGATCACTCTCTACTCCCCGGCTCGTAGGATGGGCCGACCATCCGGGCAACATCGAGGAACTCGCAGCCAGACTCAAAGCCGCCGGCATCGCCTTCGACGGCCCACGCGACGGTTCGCGCGCCCGCCCCGATGGCCGCCTGCTCAAGTGGAAGACCCTGAACCTCGCAGACGACCACAACGGCATCTTGCCCTTTTTCATTGAATGGGACTCCACCTCCACGCATCCGTCCAGCGATTCGCCCGCCGGCTGCCGGCTCGAAAGTTTCGTGATTGCTGATCACGATCCCGCATCTTTGAAGAAGATTTGCGAACAACTTGGTCTTGATGTCCCAATCGAGAGCGGCCGGAAAACCGAATTGCGCTCGCGGATCACAGGCACTAAAGGCAAACTTGAAATGACTTCCTGAAAACTCAGGCCTTACGCGCTAGCGCAAGCATGGAACCGCCGCACCATCCATTTCGTAATTCTCCTCAATGATGAAGACTCTTCTGCTCTTGTCGGCCCTCGCGCTGGGGACTGTTGCGTATGGATCACCGCACCCGCCCTTCGAAGTGGTCGTGCTGTGCGCACTGCATCAGATGCACGAGCAAGCGCCCTTCTACACCTACGCCGATCTCAGGGCCGCGATTGAACAGCTTCACGCCGACGTCCTGGCCGTGGAACCCACACCAACCGACTTGAAAGACAAAGTTGAGCAGAAGAATAAGCGCGAGTATCAGAACAGCGTGTATCCCCTTCTGCGGCGACATAACTGGGCAACCGTCGCGCTAGAGCCCGAAGGACCCCGGCGGACCGAGTTGATCGGCCTCCTGCGCGCGGCGGAGGAGTCGCTTGAGAAGACTGCGCCACAGAAAGACCAGGCCTTCGACACTTACAACGACACACTCTTCAAGAACCTGCTCTCCGAATGGCACAGTGCCGCGGACCTAAACGCCTCATGGACCGATCGCCTGTTCGCGGTCAAACATTCATTCCAGCACGGCCTTTATGGTGCACAGGAGGAACAGGGATGGGAGGGTTGGAATCAGTACTTCCTGCAGCAGATCGTGACCGCCGCGAAGCAGAATCCAGGGAAGCGGATCGTAGTGATCGTTGGAGTTGAGCATGGATATTGGTTGCGCGAGCATTTACGCAAGCAGGATGGGGTCAAGCTGTTGGAGACGGAAGAACTGCTTCGGCGATGAAGTGGAGCCAACAGAAAAACCCCGCCCAAGCGGAGCTTGGACGGGGCACCCTCATGAGGAAGTGACGGGAAATTACCGTGATGCCTGGACGCGGCCATATTCTCAACCCCCGATTTCACTGGCAATTGCGAATCCATCTGGCCTACACTTCTCGCAATTCCCCCGGGGCGTAGCAAACCAGTCAGTCAACAATTTTCTGATGGAGGCACCATGGCAACTGCCATCGCGCAACCGCATACTCCTGTCAAGCCGGTCCCCGCTGTTCCCGGCCGTCGTTACGACAACTATTTCTTCATGGGCATGGGTCTGCTCATGGCGGCCACGGTCTTCGTCGGGTTTGCGCCCAGCTACTACCTGGCAGGAGTATTCCGTGCGCCGCTGCCCAGCACGATTGTTCACGTGCACGGGGCAGTGTTCTCAGGATGGATCCTGTTTTTTATCGCCCAGACGACACTTGTTTCCACGGGGCGCGTGGACATTCACCGCAAGCTCGGCCTGTTCGGATTTTTCTGGGCCTGTCTCATGGTGATCGTCGGAGTCATGGCGGCCACCGATTCGCTGGTGCGGGCGGATCGTCCGGGCCGGGACCCGCTGTCTTTCTACATTATCCCGCTCAGCGACATGCTGGTGTTTGCGCCGCTGATCTATTTTGCCTACCGCGCGCGCCGCGATCCGGCCGCGCACAAGCGACTGATCCTGGTGGCGACCATCGACCTGCTGATTGCCGCGATCGCGCGCTGGCCCGTCGCCTTCGTGCATAGAAACGCCGCGCACGCCGGGATGGTGAGCTGCATGTTTCTGGTGATCCTCGTCGCGTACGACTTGTGGTCCACACACAAAGTGCATCGCGCAACCTTGTGGGCAAGCGCGCTGATGATCTTCGTGTACGCGGTCAGGATCCCAATCGGAAGAACCGAAGCCTGGCACGCCTTCGCAACTTGGGTGCAATCCGTCGCGAGGTGAGAGTTTCTCTCAACAGGAGGCTTGGTTCGGCACAGCCTGATGCGAACTAGCTGTCCTCCAATCGCTTTACACTCATCCACCCGGCAAACAGGTGGCGCGAGCTGGTGAACGCTGATTACGACAGCTTGCTTTTGTCCACACCTGTCGGTATTACTTAGTGGTTGACGATAGTCGCTCGTCACAAGAAAGCCGTTCGCCAATGAATCGGCAAACTCGACTCTTTTCGCAAAACGCTTTTCTTCTTATTTTGTTCCTTTCTGGCCTTCGTCCTGCCGCGAGCTGCTGCTTAGGATGACGCGATACCCTCATGGGGCGGCTCATTGTTCTCTGATCGACTTTGTCACCCTTAAGGCTTGCGAGACGGAGGTGCGAATATGCAGGAGGCTCACGAGATCATCAAACGCTTATCGCTAGGCGACGCCGAGATCGAGTACTGCGAGCATGGGCAGGGTGAGCCACTACTGCTGGTACACGCCGGGGGTTTTGCGGACTGGTTTGTGCCCATGGCGTCGAGCCAGACGCTGAACGACTTTCGGGTCATCCGTCTGCGGCGAGCGGGCTATGGAACAAATGCCCCAAAACGTCCCCTCACTCTTAAGGACCATGCGAGCCACATTTGGGCCTTAGCTGAACATTTGGATATTAAGACGCTCCACTTGGTCGGCCACTCCTCTGGTGGTCTGATCGCCTTGCAGGTCGCAAGCGATCGGCCAGCATTGGTGCGCAGCTTGGTCCTGCTGGAGCCCGCACCGTGCGGTGGTTTGCAGGTACCAGCGTTCGCCGAAATCGGAGAGCGTTTTGTAGGCCCCGCGATGGGGGCCCTCGCGGCCGGCAACCTGGAGGAAGCGTTTGACACCTTCATGCGGGGTGTGTGCGGTGATGGGCATCGCGAAGTGATCGAACGCAGCATGGGAAAGCCGGCGTACGAGCAGGCAGTTCGCGAGTCGCGCTTCTTTTTCCGTGACGAGGTGCCTGCCGCCATGCAGTGGAAGTTTGGAGCAGCCGAAGCCGCTCGCATTCTGCAGCCGGTTCTAATCGTGGAAGGTGGGGAGGGCCGCAAGCACGCGCTATTGAGCCAGCAAGTGACGGAGCTTGCCATGACGCTCCTTCCCCAAGCTGAGTTCGCCATGATCGAAGGTGTCAATCACTTAATGCCGTTGCAGGACCCTGACGCGGTGGGCCGGGTCATTGCAGGATTTGCTCGCCGCCACTAAGACGAGCATTAGTGCCGAAAAATTCTCATCACACCAACGATGTCGCTTGTAGGAGAGGACGGGGACACCTGCTTGTGATACGTCCCGTCTGCCAATCATTGCATTCTCCTCAGCCGTTATTCGGCATGTGATTACGTTTCTCCCCTCCGGTCGTCCAAGGGATGTGTTTTGTAATAACCACTGCGACCACATCCTATGAACAAACTCCGAACGTATCGGCTCCAAGATTGGGCAATCCTCACGCTGACTGTTTATCTATTGTCTGCGCCCCTGTTCGCCGCGCCCATGACCGACGACGACCGCGAACACCTCCTGGTGCACTTTGAAATGACCACGCAAATGCTGGCCGAGCAGGTGCATGGCTTGTCGCCGGCGCAATTGGAGTACAAGGCCTCGCCGGACCGATGGAGCATCCGCGAAGTCGTTTCCCATCTGGCTGTGGCCGAACCGGACTATTGGCGCGAAATCAAGGACGCTCTCAAGGCCGCGCCCGATATGAAGGACAAGAAATCGACCGCCACCGACGCCGACATCATGTGGTACGGCATCGATCGTGTCGTGCATACGAAGACGGGCGGCGGCCACGAAAAGGTCGACACCTACAAGGACCTGGGCGAGGCCCTCGGAAAATTTCAGGCGCTGCGCGCCACCATGATCGACTACATCAAGACGACAAAAGACGACATGCGCGCCCACAGCTTCGGAGATCGAGAGCTGATCGATTGCTGGCAATGGATGCTGGAGATCTCCACCCACGCCGAGCGCCACATCCAGCAGATTCGCGAGATTAAGAACGATCCGAACTTTCCCAAGAAATAAACCGCGCCCAGCGCCGGCACTCCGACGCCAATAGGACGCTCGGCGCGCTAGTAATCAGGACAGTGCCAGCGGGTGTCATACGAGTATGAATGGGAAGGGCACTGCTTCAGAGCCTCCAGAAAAACTTTACTTCGGGCAAATCTGCGCTAAAGCGCAAAATCAAGCGCGTTGGACGGCACGACTGAAGAGGCTGCGGGAAAAGCCGTTAAGACCAAAAACCGCAAACCTCAAGCGCTGAAGCGCGCACACACCTTAACGGACTTAGCGGCACGAGTGAACTCGTGCCCTTCCCATTCTTGCCAGCGGTGGGCTTTTCCCGCAGCCTGTGAAGTCGAGCCCTTCCCAGGCCCTTCCCATTGAGCAGCATCCTGCCAAAGATTCCGCCCGTGGAACAGCGCCCCCGCCAAACATTCCGCCGGACGGGGCCATCCCATTGAGCCTAGCGATCGAAGGTCCCCCCCGGCAGTGCGCCGGCGTCCCGCCGGCAGTCGTGCGGGCGTCCCCGCCCGCACCCCACCGTAGAGAGCGCAATCAACGGACTACTGCATGCGACGAACGGACGCCGGGCGGGACGCCCGTCGCTCCATTGCCAGCGACTGGCGACTGGCGACTGACGACGTTTTTTACGGCCTAGCCTCATAAACAATATTGAACGGCGTCTCGGTCGCGCGCCGGAAGCGGGTGAACCCGGCGGCCGTCACGACTTCCCGAATCCGCTGCTCCCCGGCCTGTGCTCCCAGGCACAGTCCAACTTCCTGCGAGCGCGAGCAGGGCGTGCACAGCAGGGTCGAGAACGAGTAATACACTCGGCCCACCGGGTTCAGGTTGTCCGCCAGCCGATCTCCGGCGAAAGGCTCGACGATCATCCACGTGCCGTCTTTCGCCAGCGACTGCCGGACGTGTTTCGCCGTTCCTACGGGATCGCCCATGTCGTGCAGGCAATCGAAGACCGCCACGAAGTCGTAGTTGCCGCCCGGGAAATTCCTTGGCCTTGGCAACATCGAACTTCACGCGCCCGTTCACTCCCGCGCGGCTGGCCGACTCGCGTGCCCCTTCGATCGACTTGTCGTGATAGTCGAATCCGAAGAATTGCGATTTCGGAAACGCCTGCGCCATGAGCAGCGTCGACGCGCCCTTGCCGCAGCCCACGTCGGCTACGCGCGCTCCCGACTCCAGCTTGCTCTTCACGTCCGCTAACGCCGGAATCCACGAGGTCACCAGATTCGCTGCGTAGCCCGGACGAAAGAATTTCTCGCATCCGTGAAACACTCCGTCCGCGTGCTCGTGCCAGCCCATGCCGTCGCCGCTGCGGAACGATTCTGCAATGCGCGGCACCGCGGCAAGCGACCCCAGCGCCAGCTCGAACGCTCCGGGCAGGTACGCGGGGCTGTCTTCGTTCGCCAGCGTGAAGGCCTGTTCCTCACTCAGGCTGAATTTGTTCATCGCCGCGTCATACGTGACGTAGCCACCGGCCGCTTGCGAAGACAGCCATTCGCGCACGTAACGCTCGTCGGTATTGGTTCGCTTGGCGAGTTCGGCGGAAGTCATCGGCTCCCGTCGCCAGCGCCTTGTACAGTCCCAGCTTTTCCCCAATCACCACCAGCCCTGCGTGGACGGTTGCCCCAAGATCAGTAACGAATTGCCCGACGAACTGATTCAGCTTGTCCATGTCGAGGGTGGGAGTTTGCGTTGCACTCATTTCGTATCTCCTTAAAATTTCTTCTGCGCGTCTTCCGCGCGTTGTTTACTGCAGGAATGCAGAAAGACTTCGCTTCGACCCAGCAACGGGCCGAAGCGAATGCCTTGCGTTTTGTGGCTGGCTAATTCGAGTCCGGCGTGAACGACTTGCAGGAAACGTCTGGATGCCAGTTCACGAATGCGCCGTTCGGGTTGTCTTTCCACGCCCACACGTGCAGTGTGTAGAACGCCGGAAGCCCGAACCGGTTGGGCGCCTCGAAGTAGTGGAATATCTGTCCCATCAACTCCGGTGGGGTGCCTGGGTGCGCCTTGTCCCACTGCTCAGCCAGCACCAGGAAATCAGCTCCCGTAAGCTTCACTTTGCCGTTCCCAGCAGGTTCATAAAGTACGATCTGCGGCTTCGTAGCATCGAGCACGCCCGTACCTACCAGTGGAAAGTTCACGTAGTGCAGCCCCATCGCACCCGCGTCCGGCCCGGTCACGCAGCCGAACGTCAGCTTGTAGCCTTCCGCCTCGGCCACCGACACATCCTTGAAACGCTCGGTCGCTTCGCGAACGGTTTTGATCAGGGCACCAGCACGGTCCGGCCGCGACTCGTGGCTGGCCTGATGCTGTGCAAAGGATGTGCCTGTCAGGATCCCTGTCGCCAGGAGAGACAATGCGAGCGCAGTAGTCCGACGTGTACTCATAGAAAACCTCCGTCTTGCTTCAAACAGAATTTCGCGGATGCGGTTCAGATCATTCCCCAACCCCAATGCGATGGGCGCAATCTCAAGCAATCGAGTCGGGACTGCAATGGACGTGAAGTGGAAGGTTTCTCCCCGTGTAAATAGTTACAAATAAATTACTTATCGCCTCGCCTCCCCGGGATGGAAGGACGCGTTCCCGTGATATATTTACCGCCAATCAGTCCTGTGGGGCCGGGAGAAATGGGCAACTCCGCACCCGTTACGCAAATTCCGTCTGACCAATCCTTGAGCGACCAGTGGGTCCGCTTCGGCGTCTTCGAGGCCGACTTCCGCTCGGGCGAGCTCCGCAAGAGCGGAGTCAAGGTCAAGCTTCATGCCCAGCCTCTGGCAGTGCTCAAGATCCTGCTGGAACGCGCGGGCGAGATCGTCACGCGCGAGGAGCTTCAGCAGAAGCTCTGGGGAAACAACACCTTCGTCGACTTCGACCACGGGCTCAACAAAACAATCAACAAACTGCGCGACGCGCTGAGCGACAAAGCGGACACCCCCCGCTACATCGAGACGCTGCCCCGGCGCGGCTACCGCTTCATTGCTCCGGTCACGGCGCTGACATCCGCTGCCGAGCCGTCTCCAGGGCCCGAGTCCAAATCGAAGTCGCACTTCGTCTTGTTGGGGGCGCTTGCCGTCGCGGGATTGCTTGCTGGTGGAATCTACTGGTTCGGATTTCGGCATCGCGCGCAACCTGCTGCCGTTCCGACCAAAGCCATGCTGGCCGTGCTTCCCTTCGAAAACCTGAGCGGCGACGACAGTGAAGACTATTTCGCTGACGGCCTTACGGAAGAAATGATTGCCCAGCTCGGGCAGCTGCAGCCCACGAACCTCGGAGTCATCGCGCGCACGTCGGCCATGCACTACAAGCACACGAAGGAATCCATCGCGCAGATCGGACACGAGTTGGGCGTGAACTATGTGCTCGAGGGCAGCGTGCGCCTCGCGGGACAGCGCGTTCGAATCACGGCGCAGTTGATCCAGGCCGGCGACCAGACGCACCTCTGGGCCGAAAGCTACGAAACACCGCTCACCGACATCCTGAGAGTGCAGCGCGAGATTGCCGAGCGCATCACTGGCTCACTGCGTTTGGAGTTGTTGCCGACGCAAAAGGACGCCGTCACCGAAGCGCACTTCGATCCCGAGGCCTACCGCAAATATCTGCTCGGGTTGAACGAATCCCGCAAGGGCACACTGGAAGGGTTTGAAAAAGGTGTTCGCGATCTTCAGGACGCGATCGCAATCGATCCCCAAAACGCCCGGCCGTATGCGGCATTAGCGGAAGCGTACAGCTCAGCGGTCCCGTATTACATGGCGCCGCAGGATGCCCGGGAACCGATCCGGCAAGCCATCCAGAAAGCTCTGGAGCTTGATCCGAATTCCGCCACCGCCCATGCGACCAGGGGAGACGTGGCCTTGCTGTTTGATTGGGATTGGCCGGCGGCGAAGGCGGAGTACGATCGCGCGCTTGAACTCAATCCCAACTTGCCCGAGGCTCATCTCGCATACGAAATCTATCTGGCTACGCTGGGACGGCACGACGAAGCGATGGCCCACGCCCGGCAAGCCTTTCTCATTGACCCGTTCGCGGTTGAGACCCGCACCTGGACTCTTTGGGTGGACTACTTCTCAGGTCACCTGCAGGAAACGGTCGACGAAGCCAAGCGCACCTTGGAACTGGAACCGCAGGCGGCGCTTCCCTATGCGCTACTCGCGGTTGCCTCGGCGGACCTCGGCCGGAAAGACGAAGCGGTGCAGGCCGCGCAGAATGCACTCCGTCTGGGCAGCGACAGCGGGAGCGTGATCGCGACCGCCGCTTCCGCATTGGTGCGCGCAGGGGAAAAGGATCGCGGCCGCCAGGCGCTCAATCAGGCTCTCGCATTGGAAAAGAAACGATACGTGTGCCGCTTCCTGATCGCCGGCGTCTATCTGGGTCTTGGAGAAAACGACCAAGCCTACGAGTCTCTGGAGAAGGCCTTCCGCCAGCGCTCGACTTGACTGGTATGGATCGGGGTGGATCCCCGAATGAACCCGCTGCGCAAAGACGCGCGCTTTCAGGAGATGGTGCGCCGGGTCGGGCTACCGCAGTGACGAAGGGATGGCAAGTCCCTTCCTTGCAAATACTTAGCTATATGCTATTGCAAATTCGATCTGCTGAACGCCGGCGGCAGTCTGGAAACCACCCTGCAGACGCTTCATAAAACCCTCGCCAAGGCCTCTAGGATCGTTTATAGGCGCGCCTTGAGGTGTGGGTGGGGGTTCGGGTCGTCCGAGGGTCTGGCGATCGATCCTGGGGCTTCTTGGCGAAAAACTAAGCTTTAAGAGAATGGAATTCATGTTCATTTCTGGGAGCGAGCTCACACGTCAGTCGCCTCTGTGGCACTACTGGCGAAAGCTAGCACCCCTCGCTTGTAAGGCAACGAGCGATCCTAGCCTTTCCGGCGCGGAACTCAGAGGGGAGATGCTCCAGCATCCTCGCGTCTCCAGGGTCGCTCGAAAAGAACAAGGTCACCGCAGTGGGTTCTAGCTTCATAACGGGAACCCTGAAATCGGCGATTTCCCAAAACTCGCCGCTGCTTCCCCGCCACTGACAAAATTCGAACCCGACGTACTTGGCGCCCTCGAATTCCTTCGTCCCCTTACTTTGCGTAATCGTTACGGCCGTTCCGATCGTTCCTTGCCATGTGGCTTTTGCCGTCGAGATTGTTTCCGCCGTCATACCAGAACAGCAACCGGCCACTCCCACCGCAAGGGCAGCAAGGAACGGAGTCGCATTGATATGAAACGATCCTGAAGTCATCCGCGTTACAACCGCTCCAGCACTTTGCCAGACCTTAAACGTAGCGCCGGCGTCCCGCCGGCAGTCGCGAGAGCCTGCCCTGAGCTTGCCGAAGGGGCATCTTGCCCTCGCTTCGGCGGGCGAGGACGCCCGCCGCTCCATCGATCAACGACTCCGAAGCTTTTTACGATTTCTTCGCTGCAGCCGATTCGCCTGACACCGGGCTCTCTACCATCGTCTCGCTGGCAGCATCCCAGTAAACTTTCCTTCCCGCCCAGTACGACTGCGCCGCCATCATGCACGCCACCGAGTGTGCGAAGCCTTCGTTCACCGTCGCGTTCGGTTGCTTGCGCGAGCGCAGGCAATCGAACCAGTTGCCCATGTGTTCGAGCGACAAGTCGTCGATGCCCATGGGCGGCAGCGTCTCTCCCGGCAGCAGCACGTACTTCGACGCGCGTTTCTTGTCGATTTCGGAGTCGTCTTCGTGCGTACCCTTTTCTTCGACTACTTGATAACGCGGACTGCCTTCGCCGCCCAGATTCATCAGCGTTGCCTTCTTTCCCATGTAGCGCGTGAAGCTGGGTGCGTCGTTGCCGAAGCTGGTCGAGTAGCTGACCAGAAATCCCTTGGGATATTCGAGCAGCGCCTGAAACGTGTCGGGATTCTGGCGGCCATCGTGCCACGCGAAGACTCCGCCGTGGGCGATCACCGAGCGCGGTGCGGTGTCATCCATGAACCAGTGCACCAGGTCGATGCCATGGCTCATCCACTGGTCCGAGATTCCGCTGGAAAATTCTTTGTACAAACGAAATTCGAAATACAGCTGCGGGTCGAACGGGCGCGGCGGCTTGGTCATCAGCCACTTCGTCCAGTCCGTGTCCTGCTCGCGGATCTGCTGGACCTCTTCGCGACCGCGCCAGCGCGGGCCGTGGTAATTCCAGACGATTTCGACTTTGCTGATGTCGCCCAGCGCGCCGCTCTTTACGACTTCATGGGCGGCGTTGGGGTAGGGCTCGCTGCGGTGCTGGGTGCCTACCTGCACAATGGTCTTCGCGTGCAGCACGGCATCACGCGCCGCTTTGGCTTCGGCGAGCACGTTGCCCATCGGCTTCTCGACATAGGCATCCTTTCCTGCCTCGGTCGCCATTTGCAGAATCGGAGAGTGCGAATGCTCGGGCGTCGAGATGAGCACGCCGTCAAGATCCTTCATCGCCAACAATTCTTCCGGGTACTGTACCGCGCGCGGCGCCCGGCCATGGTATTTCTCGTTGGTGACGACCGCCTTCTCCCGGTTCGTTTTCCACAAATCGCAGACCGCAGTCATCTCTGCGTGGTGGCTCGATTGCAGTTTCGAAACGATGAGATCGAGATCGTCGCCCCGATGACCGGTGCCGATGTGGCCGAGCGAAATGCGGTCATTCGCGCCCAGGATTTTTTCGTAAGACGCAGCAGTGCGCGGCACCAGCGCGCTTCCGGCTATCAGCGCAGCCGACTTGCCGAGAAACGATCGACGATTCATAGGGCGGGAAGATTCGGTCATAACTTGCTCCGAAGAGGGGATCTATACGCGAGTTCCGTGGGCCATGCTATGGAGGGCGGGTAGCCAAGTCAAGGCTGGCGGCGCGCCGAGTCTTCCTCCGGATGCAGCAACTCGTAGGTTGAACATGCCACGGCGAACAATCCGCCGAAGTCACGGACGCGCGCCATACCCGCATCTCCCCAATGTTCCTCCGACAGGCCTGGCTTCGTTCTAGAGCCTTGACCCTATTTACCCTCTTCGACCTTGGCCCTAGCTTGAAGAGGTTTGGGGGCATAAGTAGTTTGGATGTTGTGGACTTGCTCGCCGCTCTACCCTGTCCCCTCTTTCCATGGCCACTGCGAATCCAGAACTTGTTGTGAACGGCGTCGTCACCAACGACGTCCCTCCCGGAGACGAAGTCGAACTTCTGCGCGGGTCACTGCAGGCGGGCGTGGTTGCGCAGTACGTGATTGCGTTCGCGGCGGCGATTGGCCTGATCTATCTTCTGAAGCCGGTGCTTGTAACGGTGCTGGTAGCGACGCTGCTGGCGTTTGCACTCGATCCGCTCGTGGTCGCGCTGGCGCGTGTGCGGGTTCCGCGGGCGGTGGGTGCCGCGATCGCGCTCCTGCTGTTCCTTGCGCTCTCCACGGCGCTCATATTCTTCTTCTATAACCGCGCCATGGATTTCATGGAGGAGCTACCCCGGTTCTCCGCGACCATCCGCGAGGACATGGAGAAGGTGCAGGCCAAGGCCGACCAGATTGAGAACAGCACGCGCTCGGTCATGCCAGGACAGACTGGGAAGAAGCCGATTCCGGTGCAAGTGCAGGAATCGCACGGGATCGCGAAGCTGATCTCGAGTGGCGCCAGCCAGTTCGGCGAGATCGCGCTGGCCATCAGCTTTGTGCCTTTCCTGATTTATTTCATGCTGACCTGGAAGACCCATGTGCATTCGGCGACCCTGCGCGTCTTCCCCAAAGAGAAACGCCTCGTTGCCTACCGGACGATCGGCCGGATTTCCGAAATGGTGCGCAGCTTTATCGCGGGCAATCTGTTCGTGGGCTTGTTGAATGCCATTGCGTCAACCGCGATTTTTGGAGCCTTGCATCTTCCGTACTTTTATTTTCTGGGAGCGATCAGCGCTTTCGTAGGACTGGTGCCGTATCTGGGGCTCTTCTTCGCGCTGCTGGCGCCCCTGGCGGCCGGCATGGGGGTGCTCGACAAATCGCAGTTGAGCTTCGTGTTCCTGGCGGTGGTCGGCTTGCACATTCTCACCATGAACCTGCTGTATCCGAAACTCATCGGGCGCCGGTTGCGGTTGAATCCTCTGGCGGTCGCGTTGTCCTTGTTGTTCTGGGCGTGGATCTGGGGGGCATTCGGATTGATTCTGGCTATTCCGTTGATGGCCACGACCAAGATCATTTGCGACTACATCGAGCCCCTGCAGGCACTGGGGGAGTGGTTGGGGGATTGACTCTGCGAGCTTCCTGCCTCAGAGCGAAGAGCTTTTAACCGCAAAGAGCGCGAAGAAAGGCCGCCAAGTTCGCTAAGAAAATCTCTTCGGGACTCTTCTTAGCGTTCTTCCTGGTTCTTCTTTGCGTCCTTTGCGGTTTTTCTTTGCGTCTTCTGCGGTTAAGCGCCTTTTCTCGGCGGCATTTCTCTGTCCCCACGTTTGGGATTCGGCATTCGGTTGGCCACCCCAAAGAAGCGCGGGAGGAGAAAATGGTCTGCACGGTCCCAAGCTAACGAATAACAGGTGACGGCGTCCAAGGTGGGCATGATGCGCCTTCGAAGCCTGCGCTTTCTTCACACAACACATCTCCGTTCAAACTGCATGTGCTGTCGAATGACCGGCGCGCTGCGGTCAGCGATTCTGAGTTGCTTCGCTCTCGTCTGCATCGCGCATGCCGCCGATCGCGATGAGCCGAAGCTCGTGAAGATCAACGACGCTATCTCCATGGCGACAACGTCCTGCAACGTCTACCTGGTCAATACGCCCGCAGGAAGCGTGGTCATCGATACGGCGATGGCGGATCTGGCTCCCGACGCCAAGAAGCTGCTGTCTCCCGAAAAGCACGGGCCAGTGAAATACATCGTGTTGACGCACGCGCATGCGGACCACATCGGTGGCATCTCGCTCTGGAAAGAACCGGGGACGGAAGTCGTCGCGCAGAGAAACTATGTGGAGTTCGTGAACTATGTCGCCCGGCTGGAAGGGTTCTTCGCTCCGCGCAATGCGGCCGCCTTCCGGCGACTGCCGAAGCCGGCCGGTCCGTGGGCCGGGGATTACGGGGCCAAAATCGACGCCACCATCCTGTTCGACGAGAAATACTCGTTCAAGGTAGGCGGGATTGAATTCGATCTGTTCAGCACACCCGGCGAGACGCCCGACCATCTCACTGTCTGGATTCCCGCGTACAAAGCCGCGTTCATCGGCGACAACTATTCCGGCGTTGGCATCCCGGAGCCGAATTCGTTTCCGAATCTCTATGCGATCCGCGGCACCAAGCCGCGCTGGGCGCTGGACTGGGTCAAGTCGCTCGACACCGTGTTGGCCCTGAAACCTGAGATCGTTCTGAACGGCCACGGCGATGCGATTGTCGGCAACGCGGAAATCACCCGCCGCCTGAAACGCTATCGCGACGCAATCGAGTACGTCCACGACGAAACCGTGAAAGGGATGAATGCCGGGAAGGACGTATACACGCTGATGCAGGAGATCAAGTTGCCGGCGAGCTACAACCTCAACGAAGTCTTCGGGAAGGTGAGTTGGTCGGTGCGCGGAATCTACGACGGATACGCCGGCTGGTACGACATGAATCCCGCGACGATGTTCGATCTGCCGCCCTCGTCGATTTATCCGGACCTGGTCAAACTGGCGGGAGCTGACGCGGTGGTGCGGCTCGCAGTGGAGAAAGTCACGGCCGGAAAGCCCGTCGAGGCGCTGCACCTGACCGATGTGGTGCTAGCGTCAGATCCGAAGAATAACGAAGCGTTGAACGCGCGCATCAAGGCGCTCGAGTTGCTGCGGGATCGGTCGGAGAATTTCGTGGAGACTGGGTGGCTGGAGTATGGGATCGACAAGGCGAAGGGGCAGTTGGCGCCTGTGCAGTGAAAGATGTCGGTAGCATTGCCGTCTCGTCGGCCGCGAGCTAGGGCGGAACGCCATCGCAACTGCCGGCAAGATGCCGGCGCTACGAGTCAGGTGGCAAATCTCTCGGCCGCGCGCGCCTTGGCCTTGGCGGCTTCTTCTTCGCGATTCTTTGGCGCTGCGGTGGTTTCGAGCGAATGCAGCAGGCGCAACGAGATGCCGGCGATCTCGTCGATGGCCGCCTGGAAGGATTCCTCGTTGGCTTTGGAAGGCTTGTTAAAGCCGGTGATTTTTCGCACGAACTGCAGAGAGGCCGCGCGGACTTCGTCTTCCGTAACCGGTGGATCGAAATTGAAGAGCGTTTTAATATTTCGGCACATCGTTTTAAACCCCTGGCTGGTTTGATCCGCCTGCCGGTTAGACCACAAAGAATCTGCGTCTACCGTGACTTTTTAGACTGACGTCATGATAAACAGGGTTCACTTTCTGCTCCAGCGAGAGTGGTGGCGGATATTGATCCGATGCTGGCTCTGCGGCCACAGTAACAACTGAGCGCAGCATCAGCTTCGTAGATTTTTTGGGCCGAGATGGAAAAGCCCGCGGGAGCCGTGGCGGCTTCGGGAGTGCAGGGGTCCTTCGACTTCGTTCGGCTGGCGCCTCACTTCAATCAGGATGACAATTGGGATGCGCTCTGCACTCAACTGCCGTTTGGGGAGCGCATTGCGTGGCGGTCCCGACCAGTTCTCAGAATTTCTCCCCTGCTACAATTCCCTGCCGCATAATGACTTACTGGGCTGCTGCGAACTTTTGCGGGAGCATCGACGTATGCATTTTGTGATGTCAGTCTCGGGGCGTGCCGGGTCTCGCACCGCCGTCTCCACCTAAAGCAAGGAATCCTCGGGAGCGCTCGTTGGAAGACGCGCAGATCGTCAACAGTCTTGTCCGACGCTGCATTGCAGGCGATGCGGTGGCTTGGGAGGAGATTGTCCAGCGCTACAACCGGCGGATCTATAACATCTGCTACCGGTTTGCTGGGACCTCAGACGATGCGCAGGACCTGACCCAGGAAGTGTTTATCAAGATGTACCGGACGCTTAGCTCCTACGACGTGGAGCGCGGGGCGTTCATGACGTGGGTAACGACCATGACCCGCAATCTCCTGGTCGACCACTTCCGTAAAACCAAGCAGGACCGGCTGACCGACTCGATGGACGCAACTTCCTCAGAACACGAGGATTCGATGCCTTTGAGTAACCAGATTCCCGATAAGGGGCCGGCTCCCGACAGCAAAATCCAGAGCCGGGAAACGGGCGAGGTCGTGCATGAGGCCCTCCAAAAGCTCTCCCCCGAGCTCCGGGAAGCAGTGATTCTAAGGGACTTACAGGACATGGACTACCGCGAGATCGCAGCCGTTCTACGCGTTCCGGAAGGAACTGTGAAATCCAGGATTAACCGGGGCCGTGCGGAACTTGCAAGGCTCCTACAACGTATCTACAGGCAGGTGATGTGATGCCAGGTGAAACCCATAACGGTATGCAGTGCAGCGAGTTCGAAGCGCTTTTGTTTGACGCACTCGACAATCAGTTGACTGGTGCGAAACAGGAGCGGTTCCGGGCTCATGCCCGCGTCTGCGCGAAATGCGGACCGATGTTCGCAGAAGCGGAGGCGGGGCAGCATTGGCTGAAGTCTCTCGCGGAGGTGGAGCCTCCAGCCAACCTGGTGAATGACATTCTGGCCGCAACCAGTGGAATCCCGTCCTACCGGTTGCATGAGATCGCGGCCACGGCGCACCAGCCGTCGCTCGGCGAGAGAATTCGCGAATGGGCGGATTCCCTGCTGACGCCGGTGTGGAGTACAGTGCGTCAACCGCGCTTTGCCATGTCGTTCGGAATGGCGTTTTTCTCCCTGTCAGTCGCGTTGAGCGTGGCTGGGGTGAAGCCGACCGACATCAAGCAGGCCGATCTCAGCCGGAGTGGACTGCGCCGCACGTACTACACGACCCAGGCCCGGGTGGTGAAGTACTACGAGAACATTCGACTGGTCGTGGAGATTGAGTCGAAGGTGCAGGAGATCAAGAAAGTAGCCCAACCCGCCAGAACAAACGAAGAACGAGAGCGGGACCGGAATCACAAGAACAACACGAGTGGAGAACCCGAGCCCAGACAGGAGAGGAATTACAGCCGTGATGAAAACCAGCCCGCGCTGGCATCCGTGCCGGAATGTGGACCTGCCGTGTCGGTGACCACGAACAGGAGGTTGGTATGAACTGCGCCACGCACAACACAGTTGCCGCAGTGGCCTATTGCCGCACGTGCGGTAAGCCGCTGTGCGCAGCCTGCGCACGGGATGTGCGCGGAACAAAATTCTGCGAGCAGTGCCTCGCCGATCGAATCGGCGACGCGCTCCCCCCGCCGGGAACACCTGTACCCGGTCAGCCTACGTTGGCCGAACGGTTGCCCAGTCCAGGACTAGCGGCTGTGCTCGGATTCATTCCGGGTGTGGGCGCGATGTACAACGGGCAATTCATGAAGGGCTTTGTGCACGTGATGGCCTTCGTGTCCCTGATCTGGATGGCCGATCACTTCGGCCCGATCATGGTCCCCGTTTTCTTCGCGTATTTCTTCTACCTGGTGTTCGACGCGTACAAGACGGCACATGCTCTTGAACTCGGTCAACCCGTGCCTGATCCGTTTGGCTTCGAGCGCATGTTCGGACCGACGCCGCGCCCGCACGTCGTTACGGAGGCCCCGAACCCGGGAATGCCTGCAGTGCCCGGTACGGCGAGTCTGGTGGCAGCAGAAGCGCCACGCCATCGGAACAGCGTTCCTACGGGCGCCGTAGTTCTGATCATCCTCGGCCTGATCTTCCTGTTGAACACGGTGGGATTGTTTGAGTCGGGCATTGACCGATTCTGGCCGGTGATTCTGATCGGCTTTGGCGGCTGGCTGTTTGCGAGACGGTGGGGATTGCTCGGCGACACGGACGGCACGTGCACCTGCGATCGCTGCAAGATGCGATGCATCATGTGGCCCGCCGTGATGGTCACCGTAGGAGTGCTGTTTCTGATCGACAACTTGCATGGGCCAGATTTCGGCCGTACGTGGCCGCTGATCCTGCTGGTGATTGGCGGAGTCAAGTTGCTGCAGAGCAACGCGTCAGAAGCGGGACACGTTGGCCCAGGTGTGCTGCCTCCTCCACCTGTAGTTGCGCCGCAGCCACCGCAATCCCAGGAGTCTCAGCCCTCGAGCGAGGTGAACCATGTCTAGTCCTGTGGTTTCGCCTCCGCGCCGCCGGCGCTCGATGGGTGGGCCGGTCATTCTGATCATTATCGGCCTGATTTTCCTGCTGGGGAATCTGCACCTGATTTCCTGGAAGCGGCTCGGCATGTGGTTCGCGCACTACTGGCCCCTGTTGCTTATTTTGTGGGGCGTACTGAAGCTGGTCGAGCACTACCGGGCAAAGCGCGAAGGCGTGGTTGCGCCGGGACTAGGGGCGGGCGGCGTCGTACTGCTGATATTTCTGATCATCGGCGGGCTGGCGGCAAGCCAGTTGGCCAGGGTCGATCTCAGCGGGATGAGCGATGATTGGGACATTGGCGACAGCCACATTCCGTTCCTGGGCGAGTCGTTCGACTTCGACGATCAGGTGACGCAAGACCTCCCAGCCGGGGCCGCAGTGAAGATCGTGAATGACCGCGGCGCAGTGAACGTGAATATTTCGAGCGGCAATAAGATCGAAATCAACACGGCCAAGAAGATTCGCTCCGACAACAAGGACGAAGCCGAGAAGTGGAATGAGCAGACCAAGCCCCAAGTCACTGTGTCGGGCAACCTGGTCACGATCAATGCCAACACGAAAGGCGCGGGCGATCATCCGGTGACGGTTGATCTGAACGTTTCTCTTCCCCGCAAAGCCGCCCTGACGATCGCGGCCCAGCGCGGAGACGTCAACGTGAATGGGCGTGACGGGAACGTAGAGATCGCGGACCAGCGCGGCGATGTGAGCGTGGAAGACATCAATGGCGATTTGACTCTGAACATGGATCGCAGCGCAGTCAACATGGGAAAAAGTTCGGTGCGCGTCTCGCAGGTATCGGGAGATGTCGCCGTGCAGGGGCGGTCAAACGACGTTTCGATTGCGGACGTGAAAGGCGCGGTGCGAATTAACGGCGATGTGAGCGACGGGCTGAAGCTTTCAAAGATCGGCAAGTCGGTAAGCTTCAAGTCGTCGCGCACTGATCTCGAATTCAGCAAGCTGGATGGCGATCTCGATCTGGATTCCGACAGCTTGCGGGGGGACAACCTGCTTGGACCGGTGCGGCTGAGCACGCGGTCGAAAGATGTGTCGCTGGACTCGGTGTCGGGGGACGTGCGCATTCAGGATGAGAACAGCGGCGTGCAGGTCGGGTTGAAGGCTGCGGGAAATGTACAGATTGACAATCGCAACGGGGATATCACACTGGGCGTGCCCGACAAGGTTGGTTTCAAGATGGAAGCACGCAGCCGAGGCGGCGAAGTGCAGGCAGATTTTCCGGGCGTGAACGTTACGAACACGGATGAAGACGGAAAGGCGTCGGGGACGTTCGGAAACGGGGCGATGCATGTGGTGCTGAATAGCGAGCATGGGAATATCACCGTGCATAAGCGCGAGATGGAGAATGCATCCGTGCCCGCGGTGCCGACGCCACCCAAGCCGCCGAAACACACGCCGCCAGCGCCTCCGGAAGCACCCACGGACAACTGATTCGGAGTGAACCGATTTCCAGGCTGCATCGTTTTCGACGGGCGGGGACGCCCGTCGCTCCATTGGTACGGAGCATTCAGCACTCAGCATTCAGTTTGCAGCGGAGGACCACGCGCGCCATACCGAATAATCCTGCCAAGTGACCGCAGTGGAAATAGCGCTGTCAATCGCTGCGGTCGGCCCACACAGCAGCCTCCCGATAATTCTCAAAAACGCTCCACCGGCCGTCAATGTGTGGACTTGCGTGCATTCAACCATCTGCAATACCACCCTTTTGCGCGGGAAATCGCGCCGCAGCCGCCCTCGTAATTTTTTCGGTGTTCTTGATGAAGGAATCCGGCCGGGAATGTCGCCTATAGGGGTGCAGGCCAAAAAGGTGAGCGGATTCGGTATCGCCGCCACATGCCGCTGTCAGGCCTCACAAACTTAAGGAGATTCGCTATGAAAAGCATGCGCGCCAACCGGCGGCAGTGGATTCTGGGGATGATCGCAGTCGCCGGAGTGCTGTCTGCCCGTCCTCTTCACGCCGTAACGCCCGTCGTTGTAGGCACTTGCCAGGCCTCGCCCAACAGGTTTCCCACCATCCAGCAGGCCCTGAACGCCGTTTCCCCCAGTGGCACGGTTCTGGTCTGCGCCGGGATTTATCCGGAACAGGTCTTCATCCATCAGCCTGTCACTTTGAAGGGTGTTCCCAACGGTAAGAATCAAGAGGCCCGGATTGTCGCGCCTTTCAGCGGAATGGTTCCCGATGTCACCAGCGGAGTCCTATCCACCGGCAGCGCCCACATTCTGGTCATGAACGCCGGGGCGGTCACGCTCAACAACATCTCGATTCAGGGACAGGGTGCGAACCCTGCCAGCTGCAATGCGAACTCGAATTACTATGGCATCGCCATCATCGGCACGAATGCAACCGTGACCAACTTGGCCGTCCGCGACATCGGTGATCCGCAGGCATCTTGTTATGCGGTAGGCATCGCCATCGAGGGTCAGAACAATAGCCTGAGCATCAGCAACAGCATCATCCACGACGGGAACCAGGGCGTGCTTACACAGAATGCCGGGACGTTGACGCTCGCGTCGAGCACGATGGCCGACCTGAACGGGGGAATCCAGGTAGCCTTTCCTCACGGTGCGGCCACTATCAATGGCAACAGTTTCCTCAACATTGGGTGCCCATCCTCCTGCCAACTGCAATCATGGATGGGTTTAGCGGTTAAGGTATTCGTGGGCGCGACCGGGGGCATCCTGCAGGTGACGAATAACACGATCGCGATGACCTCGAACTCTACGGCGGCCATCGATCTTTCGACGCCCTACGTGATGCCTGCGACGGTCACGGGCAACAAGATCACGGGTGGAGCGATCGGGATTTATGCAGATGGCGCCACGGACGCTGTCATCAAGAGCAACACCCTCCAGCATGTCGTGGTGGGCCTGAAGATCAACGACTACGATCGCACCGGCTCCAACACACTTTCCAGCAACACGATCAAGGAGGCAGCGTGCGGTGTTTGGACGGCGAACTCAACCGGCGATACGGTCGGTCCGAACACGTTAGTGCTCAACACCATGACGACTTGTCCGTAACTTTCTTTGCGGAACGAAAAGGCGGATCTGGCGATCCGCCCTTTTTCTTTGGGCTTCAATCCTTGTCGGATCGGCTAGCGCTCTCTACCCATGAGCCGCCGCCTCCTTCATCTCCGGAGGACGCCTCTTGATTCCGGCAGCATCGTTCGACGGGCGGGGACCCTTCGATGACTCAGGGCAGGCTGCCCGTCGCTACATCGGCTTTTGGCAATCAGCGTTCGGTTCGCACGGCCTTGTCTGACTGAATGCTGAGTGTTGAATGCTGAGTGCCGAATGCCCAGTGCTTACTGAGCGTGGGCTTTCTGCACGAGTTCTTCGACCTGGGACAAGACCTGATCTTCCGACATGCTGGTCGAGTCGATGATTACGGCGTCTTTCGCGGGCTCGAGGGGCGAGGTGGCGCGGGTGCGGTCGCGGCGGTCGCGTTCGCGGAGGTCGGCAGCCATCGACTCGGCTGAGGGACCTTTTATCTTCTGCTGGTCGAGACGGCGCTGCTCCCGGACTACGGGATCGGCGTCGAGAAAAATCTTGAGATCGGCGTTGGGAAAAACCTTGGTACCGATGTCGCGGCCTTCCATCACTACTCCGCCGTCTTTTCCCATGTCCTGCTGGCGGGCGACCATCCATTCACGGACGGCGGGATGAACGGAGACGCGAGAGGCGGCTTCGGTGACGTCGCGCTCACGGATTCTGGAGGAGACATCTTTTCCGTCGAGAAGGACGCGATTGCCGCCGATCGTGGGCTCGAGTGCGATGCGCGCGCCTTCGGCCAGCTTACGCAGGGCTGGGCCATCGTCGAATGATATGTCCCATTCGATTGCTTTCAGAGCCAGGGCGCGGTACATGGCGCCGCTTTCAAGATTCACGTAGCCCAGTTTGCGCGCCAGGCGCGAGGCGATAGTGCTTTTCCCCGCTCCGGCGGGGCCGTCGATGGCGATGATGAGCTTTTTCTCGGGCATCCTGTTTGTGAGGGCAAATCAGGGTAACAGAAGAGCAGGTCACAGGTCACAGGTGACGGGTGTCTCGGCTATCAGCTATCAGCCATCAGCTATCAGTTCAGATCAGGGGCGGTGGGTGGCGGAGCGAGTTGGGGGCTTTGCATCTTTTGCTACCTGGGAGAAGGGGACGCGGGGTGGGGCTACTTGCACGAGCGAGCGGCTGCCTACGTGGACGAAGCTAAGCTCGCGGGCGGATAGCAGGGCTTTCACTGCGTCTTTCACGCGGGAGCGCGGGACGAAGTTACCGAAGAAGGTTTCGAGTTCCTGCTCGTCGGCGGCGACCACGCACTCCAGATACTTGGAGAGCAGGGCGCTGAGTGCTTCGGCGACCGAGAAGCTGATGCCTTCGCGGACGGCTTCGGGGGCCCAGCGGTAAAGGACATCCCACGACGAGCCTTCTTCGGGGTTGTAGTCGACGCGGGTGATGCGCAGCCGCGACCACAGTTCGCCGAGGCCGCGATCAAGCGCGGCGGTCGAGAGACTGCCCCCTAGTTTTTCACCGAGCTTCACTTTAGAAATGGGTCCGTCGCGGCGGATGACTTCGAAGGCATCGCAGGCAAGTTGCGAGTATTCAGAACGCGAGCCGCCCTTTGGCGCCTGGCGGGGATTGCGCTCGCCCACCAGCGCATAGAAAAACGGAAACGCCGAAGCACTGACCAGGAACGTGTTGTTCTCGTCGAACAGATTGGCTTCGAAAGCGGCTCGGTCGCGCAGCAGGCGAACCATCAGGTCTTGCGCGTCGCGGGCGCGCGGGTCGGAGAAAGAATGCTGTTGCGTGGGAAGGCGATCGTCCGCACCCACCCAGGCGCCTACGAAAGTCGGCACCAGTAACGGCGGCCGCATCGGGTACAAAAGGCTGAATCCGACCGACTCCATGAAGGCACGCCCGTCCTCGAGCGTACGCACGGGTTTGCCCGTGAGATGCCACTTTTCGAGTCGGGCCTGATGGATCTCGGATTCGGTCATGTGTTGATTAAAGCACAGATCGTGGCTAGCTGATGGCTGATGGCTGATGGCTCATAGCTGGGCGGCTGGTGGCTCGTAGCTGGCAGCCGCGAACCAAGGTTGGCTGGCTAAATGCCAAGTGCCCATTGCTAAATGCCGGCTCCCTGAATGCTGAGTTCTAGATTTCTGAGTGCTAGATCCGCTTGAACGCCCGCTGGATATCTTTCATTGAATAGCGCAGAACTACGGGGCGGCCGTGGGGGCAAGAGATTGGGAATTCGGTTTTGGCCAGTTCTGCGAGCAACCATTCCATTTTATTTTGGTCGAGTTGCATATTTACTTTGATGGCGGCGTGACAGGCGATGGAGGCGGCGATGCGGGTCCGCAGGGCGTCGAGATTGAGTTTTTGATCTTCGCGCGCCAGTTGTTCGAAAAGTTCGTGCAGCATGCGCTCGACTTGGGAGGCATCGATACCGGCGGGCGCGACTTTGACTGCGACACTGCGCGTGCCGAAGGGCTCGGCCTCGAAGCCGTTGCGCGCGAGTTCGTCGGAGATTTCGCTAAAGACGGCGAGTTGTGCGGGTGTGAGTTCGAGGATGAGCGGCATCAACAGACGCTGGCTTTCGACGGCCTGCGCGGCGCGCTGCTTCAGCACTCTCTCGAACAACACGCGCTCGTGGGCGACGTGCTGGTCGATGATCCACAGGCCTTCATGATTCACGGCCAAGATGAACGACTCGCGAATCTGGCCTAACGGCTTGAGCGATGCTAACGAGGGCGCGAGTTGGCTGGGGACCTCAGGCTCATCGGCGAAGACCGGAGCGCATCCGTTATCGGGAATGACTTCGGCCGTGCGAGCTAGCGAGACGGCAGCATTGGCTTCAACGGCAATTCCTCCCTGGAACTGAAAACGCTCGCTCACAGCGGGAGGCTCGGGTGCCTGAAGGGCGAAGCCGCCGGCGTTCGTTGCGCCGGGGTTCTGCCATTCCTGGCCAAACTGCGTGGCGCTGCGGGTGCCGGGAGAAAGTGACTGGCTGGCGGTCGGGTGGGCGTGGATTTCGGAGACAAACTGCGGCACTGGGCGCGCCTTCATGATCACGGCCCGGATTGAGTCGCGGATAAAGTCGTGCAAGAAGCTTTGCTGGCGGAAGCGGACTTCCGTCTTCGAAGGATGCACGTTGACGTCAACTTCTTCGGTCGGTATTTCGAGGAACAGCAGCACGACTGGAAACACCGTGGGCGGCAGAACGTTGCGGTAGGCCTCGATGATGGCGTGCTGTACGAGCCGGTCGCGAATAAGGCGACCGTTGACGAAGATGTAGATGGAGTTGCGATTGAGCTTCTGGATTTCGGGCTTCGAGACGAAGCCGTGCAAGCGGAGTTCGCCTGGGTCTTTGGGTAGCTCGTCCTCTTCGGTGCGGCGCCACGGGGGAGGCTGCGGCAGGCCCATGCGTTCGAGCGGTTGCAGGGCGGCGATGGGGATCAGTTGTTCGAGGACGTCTTTGCCGAAGACCTGGTAGACGCGGTCGCTGTGCGCGGCGACCGGGCTCGCGATCAGCATGGCGTTGGTGGCGGAGTGCAACTCGAAATGCTTGTCGGGATGTGCTAGCGCGTAGTGCGTGACCAGCGAAGCGATGTGCGAGAGTTCGGTGGTTTCGGCCTTCAGAAATTTCTTGCGCGCCGGAGTATTGAAGAAGAGATCGCGAATGGTGATCGAGGTTCCTGCCGGCAGGCCTGCTTCTTCCACCTTGAAAATCTTGCCGCCGTTGATTTCGACCACCGTGCCTGAGGCTTCGTCGGGAGTGCGGGTTTCGAGGCGCAGACGCGATACCGATGCGATCGAGGGCAAGGCCTCTCCGCGAAATCCCAGAGTGGCGACGCTCAGGAGATCCTCGGCGTTCTTGAGTTTCGAGGTGGCGTGCCGCTCGAAAGCCAGAAGCGCGTCGTCACGGACCATGCCGCATCCGTCGTCGGTGATCTGGATGAGCTTCTTGCCGCCCGCTTGCACTTGAATACGAATGCGACGAGCGCCGGCATCGAGCGAATTCTCCAGTAATTCCTTGACGACCGAGGCGGGCCTCTCCACTACTTCGCCGGCGGCGATCTTGTTAGCAACGGCTTCGGAAAGAACGTGGATGCGGCCCATGCGGTCGTCAGTCGTCGGTCGTCAGTCGTCGGCGAAAAGTTGTTCCCGAGGGACGCTCTGGCTTCCGTGGTCAGTCTCTCAGATGATTACTGTGCTGGTAAAGCTTCCTCGGTTAAGCTGGAGCAGCTTCCATGAATCTTACGCGACGTAGTTTTCTCTGGCAGACCGGATGTGTGGCTTCGGCAGCGTGGATGCCTCCTGGGAACTTGCTGTGGGGGCGCGGCAGTTTGCAATCCCGCTTGGCCGCTGACAAGCTGCGGCCGCAGTTTCATTTGTTGCCCGCCGCTAACTGGATGAACGATCCCAATGGCCCGATTTTCTATCACGGGCGCTACCACATGTTTTTTCAGTACAACCCCAACGGGGCGTTCTGGGGATCGATGCACTGGGCGCACGCAACCAGTCCGAACATGATTCATTGGCAGCATGAGCCTGTGGCGATTGCGCCCACGCCGAACGGATGGGATCGCGATGGAGTTTTCAGCGGAAGCACGGTGCTCGACGGGACAACGGTAACTGCGATTTATACGGGAGTAGTGCCGCCTTCTTCGCCTGCGGAGGTCACCCTGGATGACGGCAATCACAAGTGGCGCGAGGTGCAGTGCCTGGCGGTTGCGAAGGATCCGGACTTGCGGACGTGGGAGAAATTGGGGGAGCCGATCATCTTGCGACCGCCGGAGCACATGGCGATTACAGGGTTCCGCGACCCTGGGGTGTGGAAGGAAGGCAAGGAGTGGTTGCTGACGCTCGGGTCTGGCATCAAGGGCAAGGGTGGAGCGGTGCTGCTTTACGAGTCGCAGGATCTGCGGCGGTGGACTTACCGGCATCCGCTGATTGAAGGGCGCGGGACCGGGCAGCCGGCGGTGAATCCGGTGGACAACGGAGAGATGTGGGAGTGTCCGGATTTCTTTGCGCTGGGCGATCGCCATGTGCTGCTGTATGCGGCAATGGGCAAAGTGTGGTGGAGGACTGGGACGTACCGTAACCGGCGATTCACTGCGGAGAAAGAAGGCGTGGTGGATTGGGGGTCGTACTACGCGCCGAAAACTATGCTCGACGAGCACGGCAATCGCATTCTGTGGGGATGGATTCCGGAGACTCGGCCGGAGAGTGAGTATCGGGCTGCGGGATGGGCGGGAGTGATGGCGCTGCCGCGCGTGCTGTCGCTGGGTTCGGACAAGGGATTGCGGATGACGGTGGCTCCGGCGGTGGAGGTTTTGCGAACAGCGCATGTCTCGGTGAAGGCGGGCGATAGAATCGGGCGAAGGCGATTGCACGAAGCGAAGATCAATGAGCTGAGCGCGGAAATCAAGGCACGGTTCGCGGCCAAGCGCAGCTTCCATCTGCGATTGCGTCCGGAGAAGGGTGAGAAGTTCGCGGAGATCAGCTACGACCCTCAGCAGGAAGGGTCGGAGTTGCGGGTCAATGCGGTTACGGCGCCACTGAAGACGGATGAGGCAGTGAACTTACGGGCTTTTGTGGATGGGTCGGTGCTCGAGGTTTTGGTGAACGATGCAATCGCACTTACGGCGCGGGTTTATTCGGTTCCCAATGGTCCTTTAGCGATTGATGTTGGAGAAATCGAAGTTGTCGAGTCGCTGGATGTTTGGGGATTGAAGGCGATTTCGAAAGACCGGTTGACGTCCTGAAAGGGCGATTACCACAGAGGACACAGGGGGACGGAGGAAAAGAATCTCTGTGTTCTCTGTGTTTGTGCTTTTAGATGTCGCCGCGAAATTTGTGGATCTTGCGGCGATCACGTTTTGAGGGGCGGCCGGTTGGAGCGGGCGTGAAGTGCATCAGCGTTCGCTTTTCTTCGGCGACTTTGCGGCGGGCTACTTTGCTTGCGTCGGTTTCGCGGTAAAGCGTTTGAGCAATGGGGGCGGGGCCGCGGACGTCGCTTATGAGCAGGACCTCCACTTCAAAATCTCCGCCTTCAGTGCGGATCTGTAGTAAGTCGCCAACGCGGACTTCGCGGGCTGGCTTGACTGGCTGGTGATTGGCTTCGATTCTGCCTAGTTCGCAGGCGCGGGCGGCGAGAGTGCGCGTCTTGAAGAAGCGCGCGGCCCAGAGCCATTTGTCGATGCGGGTGCCGGTCATAACGGCGGGTCTTAGGTTCTCGGGTGTTAGGTGTCAGGCCTTGCTTCTGGCTGCTGGCTCCTTGCTTCTGGCTCGCCCTCTCATGCTTAATCCTGCTCTTTTGCCTCTAGGTTTGCTTTTTCACTACTCCGATTCCTAAATCTCTCAGCTGGGCGTCCGTCACCGGCGTGGGCGCGTCGACCATCAGGTCTTTGGCGGCGGCGGTTTTTGGGAACGGGATGACTTCGCGCAGGCTGTCGGCGCCCGCGAGAATCATCACGATACGGTCGAGCCCTAGCGCGATGCCGCCGTGCGGGGGCGTGCCGTATTCGAGGGCTTCCAGAAAGAATCCGAAACGCGATTTGGCTTCTTCTTCCGTCATGCCGAGCGCGTGAAAGATCTTGCGCTGGATATCCTGACGGTGAATACGGATCGAGCCTGAGCCCAGTTCGGTGCCGTTCAAGACGACGTCGTAGGCGAGAGCGCGCACCATCGCGGGATCGGACTCGAGCTTGTCCATGTCCTCGTCGTGCGGCGACGTAAAAGGATGATGGGCCGCGACCCAGCGCTTGTCGGTCTCGTCGTATTCGAACATCGGGAAGTTCGTGACCCAGAGGAATCGGAAATCTCCACGCTTAAACAGGCCGTGTTTGGCTGCGTATTTTTGACCGAGAGCGACGCGCATCAGGCCCGCTGAGGCGTAGATCGCAAGCTCCGCGGGCGTGACTTTTCGTTTCTGCGCGGGATGGTCGTCTTTGCCGGATTGGGCGGAGCCGACTACGAGGACGATCAGGTCGTCAGGACCGGCGCCGGATTTCTGGCGAATCTTTCCGCCCGCGTCGCCGAACTTGTTCTCGATGCGCTTGAAGTCCTCGAAAATCCTTGCGCCGCCCTTCGAGATGAACATCGGCTTGAGGTCGTCGCGCTCCTTGCGTGAAAGTTCGCCGACTCCCGGGATGCGCACGGCAACCACCGGCAATTCTTTATTAATGGCGAGCTGTTCGAGGTCGGCCGGGGAGAAGCAGTCGCGCACTTCGGTGAACGCCGGCAGGCGCAGATCGGGCTTGTCGATACCGTACTGGCGGATGGCGTCGTCGAAGTCCATGCGCGGGAATGGAGTTTTGATCTCGTGGCCGGCAGCTTTGAAGGCCGCCGTCAGGAAGCCTTCGACCGTTTCCCACACTCGCTCCGGCTGCGGGTATGACATCTCGAGATCGATCTGTGTGAATTCGGGCTGGCGGTCGGCGCGCAGATCTTCATCGCGGAAGCAACGCACGATCTGGAAATACTTGTCGAAGCCCGAGATCATCAGGATCTGCTTGAACAGCTGCGGCGATTGCGGAAGAGCATAGAACATCCCTGGCTGCACGCGGCTGGGGACGAGGTAGTCGCGTGCGCCCTCCGGCGTGGATCGCGTCATGAACGGCGTTTCGATTTCGAAAAAGCCCTGCGCCGCCAGGTAGTCGCGGATGGCGAGAGCGACCTTGTGACGCAGCTCGATGTTGAACTGCATGGCGTCGCGGCGCAGATCGATGTAGCGGTATTTCAAGCGCATCTCTTCGTTGGCGAGCGAGGTGTCGCTGGGCAGGAACGGCGGATGCTTGGCTTCGTTCAGGATGCGGAGCTCGTCGGCGACCAGTTCGATTTCGCCGGTGGGGATGTTCTTGTTGATGGTGTCGGCGTCGCGGAGTTTGATCGTGCCGATGACGGCGATGACGAACTCATTGCGCAGAAGCTCGGCTTTCTCGTGCACGGCGGAGTTGCGCTCGCCGCTGAAGACGACTTGGGTCACGCCGGAGCGGTCGCGGACGTCAACGAAGATGAGGGCGCCGAGGTCGCGGCGGCGATTGACCCAGCCCATCAGGATGACTTTCTTGCCGGCGTCGGAAGCGCGCAGCGCGCCGCACATGTGGGTACGTCGTAGATCGCCTAGGAAATCGAGCAAATTGTGTGTCTCTTCTTGTCGGGGATTGGCCTGAAGGCCGAATTGGTGATTATAACGGACTTGGATTGCGTCCTCTGCCATCGAAAGCTCTTAACCGCAAAGCACGCTAAGAACAACCGCTAAGGACGCCAAGAAAATCTTACAACGCAGAGGGCGGGGAGAACTGCCGCAGAGGGCGCAGAGGGGTTCCTGCTCGAGTCGGAAAGATGGACACCACCGCTGGGATCGGAACGAGACGCTCGCCTCGTCATCGCTTGTTGCTTAGAAGAAACTTTCTACGTTGCCGCTGTCGCTTGCTGGAATTTTAGCTTCCACTGCTCGCCTTGTTTCACCCAGACGGAGCTGACGTGCTGGTAGCGGGGCGTTTCGTCGTCGTAGTGGACCATGCGGACGATGACGTCGTAAGTTACGACAGCGGCATTGTCGTTCAATGAGACGACCTGCAAGTTGTAGATGCGGTACTCCGCCAATTGCGTGGACGGGAAGTCGCCCATGATCTCGGTCTTGGGATGGACCTTGCCGTCGGTGCCGACGGAAATGAAATCGTCGGTCAACGTGCGGCTGTACAAGTCGCGATCATGTTTCTTCTGGGCTTCCGACAAGCCATTTTCGAGCGACGTCAGCTGATCGGCGAGCGGAGTTGCCTGCGTCGAGTTGGCGGTGCGCGAAGACGGCTTGCGTGCTGGAGCGGCGAAGGCAGCAACTGCGATGAGAACGCTGGCAAGGGCGATCAGGGAGCGGTGCATGAATCCTCCTGCGACGCTGTCAAGATATCACTCCGCGAGCGTCCTGCTATTCTCAGATTAAGTACTCCACGGAGGATGGGAATTCAGTGCCGCCGATTTTGAACGCACGCGGGTTGGGCAAGACGTACGGAACCAGTCCCCTGTTCCGCAACGTGTCGTTCACCGTTTCGGAGGGCGATCGGATAGGACTGATCGGCCCGAACGGCTCGGGCAAGTCGACGCTGCTTGGCATCTTGGCCGGGACGGTGGATCCGGATGAGGGCGAGTTGGCGGCACGTAAACGGGCGCGCATGAGTTATGTCGCGCAGGAATCGCGGTTTGGCGAGGAAAAGACCGTGCGCCAGGTTGTGGAAGATGCGCTGGAGCGGGCGGCCGTTTCTCACGACGAACGCCCCAATCTTTTGGCGGCGGCCTTGGGGCGAGCGCAGTTTGAGGATATTGAGATCGAGGCAAGCGCGCTGTCGGGCGGGTGGAAGAAGCGGTTGGCGATTGTGGAGGCACTGGTCCAGATTCCCGACGTGCTCTTGCTGGACGAGCCTACGAATCACTTGGACCTGGCCGGGATTGAGTGGCTGGAGGAGGAACTTGAGTCGGGAAAGTTCGCTTGCGTGGTCGGTGAGCCACGACCGCTATTTTCTCGAGAACGTCGCAACCGACATGGCGGAGTTGAGCCGGGTGTATCCCGATGGAATCCTGCGCGTGCATGGTAACTACAGCGAGTTTCTGGTCAAGAAGGAAGAATTTCTGCACGCGCAGGGGAAGCGGCAGGAAGCGCTGGAAAATCTGGTGCACAACGAGATCGAGTGGCTGCGACGCGGGGCGAAGGCGCGGACTCGCAAGTCCAAAGCGCGCATCGACAAGGCGCAGGAACTGATGGGAGAACTCGCTGACCTGAACGCACGCACGCGCAGCGGCACGGCGCGGATTGATTTCTCGGCCAGCGAGCGGCAGACCAAGCGGCTTGTCGAACTGCAGGGCGTGGGCTACAGCATCGAGGGGCGGCGACTGTTTCGAGGGCTCGACTTTATTCTTACGGCCGGAATGCGGCTCGGACTGGTCGGGCCCAATGGCAGCGGGAAGACGACGCTGCTGCGGCTGTTGCGGGGCGAGGCTTCGCCGGACGAAGGAGCAATCCGGCGGGCGGACGCGCTGCGCGTCGTGTATTTCGATCAGACTCGGCCATTGGATCTGGATGCAACTTTGCGGCGGGCGCTGGCTCCGGATAGCGACTCGGTCATTTATCAGGACCGGGTGATTCACGTGGCATCGTGGGCGGCCCGGTTTCTGTTTACCGGGGAGCAACTCAACCAGCCGGTAAGCCGACTTGTCGGGCGGAGAACGGGCGCGGGTGCTGATCGCGCAATTGATGCTGCAGCCTGCGGATGTGCTGCTGCTCGATGAGCCCACCAACGATCTGGACATTCCGACGCTTGAGATCCTGGAAGAGAGCCTGCTGGAATTTCGCGGAGCGATGGTGCTGGTGACGCATGATCGCTACATGCTGGATCGCGTGTCGACGACGGTGCTGGGGCTGGATGGACTGGGCGGGGCGGAACGGTTTGCGGATTATTCGCAGTGGGAAGCGTGGCTGGAGGAGCGGGAGCAGTCCGCTCAAGGGCGGCTCGGCCGAGCGCAAACCTACGGCGACCGTGGCTGCGGCGGCGTCGGCTGGAAAGAAGAAGCTTTCGTATCTGGAGGCTCGGGAGTATGCGGGCATTGAGCAGCAGATTGCGCAGGCCGACGAACTGTTGAGGAAGAGACAGGCTGCGCTGGAGGATCCTGCCATTGCTAGCGATGCGGCGGGGCTGGTGCGGGCTGGGTCGGAGTTAGAAGAAGCCCAGAGCGCGCTGGATCGGCTGTATGCGCGGTGGCATGAGTTGGAGGAGAAGCAAGGGTAGAGAACTCGTAAGTGGCTCGACATCGCAAAGGCCAGCGCCTGAAGGCACGACCTGATACGGCACATTACGCGAGTCGACGGCCGCGCAGGATCTATTGGCAGTTGCGCTGACGATACTAGACGGAGGGCGCCGACGCTACATTCCGAGACTACAGCACTTAAGCTTTCGCGAAGTCGATGTAGCCCTTCTGCACGTCGGTTCTTACTAGCTTCGCCTTCAGGCTGTCGCCTACGTCCATCCCCTGTGCGCCTTGCACCAACATTCCTTCCACGTGCGGCTTCAGCACGCGCACGAACGTGCCCTTGGTGTTGGCGCCGGTGACGATGGCGTCGAACACTTCGCCGATGCGGTTGCTCATCGCGACCGCCGAGGTGCGCTTCGACATCTCGCGCTCGACTTTGCGCGCGGCGTCTTCGCTGGGCGGTGCAGTTCTCCGCGATGCCGTCGAGATCGCCGTCGGAGTAGGGGTTGGCTGCCCTTCTTGAGCAGAGACTTTGACCAGGCGCTGCGTGACCAGATCGGCGAAGCGGCGGTTGGGCGCGGTGGAGTGCGTGTAGTCCTGGACGGCGAGGCCGAAGTGCCCGACGTCGGGATCGCCGGGACGCTCGAGAACGTACTCGCCCGGCCCCATCAGCTTGATCACGGCGAGCGAGAGGTCGGCGAAGTGATCGGGGTCGGCGGCCTTGCGCTGCATCAGGAAATCGTTGAGGGCTTTGGAATCCGGCTGCGCTGGAAGACTTGCCGCCCTGCTGCCGCGGCCAGGTCCACGATGCGCTCCCAGCGCTCGGGAGTCTTGACCACGCGGCGAATCGAAGATTCCGTGGCCAGAGCGCGCGCAACGACTTCGTTGGCGGCAATCATGAAGTCTTCGATGAGGTCGGTGGCGCGGTTCTTCTCCTGGCGGACGACGTCGGCGATACGGTCGTTAATGATAACGGGGCGCACTTCAATGGTCTCGATGTTCAGCGCGCCGTGACGATAGCGCTGCTCGCGAAGGGCCTGCGCGACCGTGTCTTGCAATTTGAGCTGCGCCTGCAGGTCCGAGCGATGCAGCGACCTTGGGCGGAGCGGCGGCGGTGCCTTCGAGCCACGCGCCCACGCCGTTGTAGGTGAGCTGCGCTTGATTACGGACGAGGGCGCGATAGAGATCGTTCGACTTGACGTGCCCGTCACTCGAGACGACGAACTCGATCACGACGGCAGTGTTGTCCTGATTCTCCAGCAGAGAGGTGAGCCCGGTCGAAAGCATCTCGGGCATCATCGAGAAATTTCTCACTCCCGTGTAGACGGTGGTCGCTTGCGACGAGGCGTGCTGGTCGATGGGACTGGCCTGGGGAACGTCGGCGTCCACGTCGGCGATACCGATGAGGATCTTCACGTCGCCGTTGGGCAATTGCTCGGCGACTTCGATCTGGTCGAGATCTCTGGAGGTGTCGTTGTCGATGGACGACCAGAGCAAGGAGCGGAGGTCGCGGACGTCGCTGCCCGGAGATGGGAGGGGCGGTTTCTGACCCAGCGTCGCGACCTGCTGTTGAACTGCGGGCGGGAAATCGGGGTCGAAGCCGTGTTCCAGCATGACTTGCCGGGCGATGGTCTGGAGATCAATGGGGGTTTGGTCGTTCATGATTTTCAGGCTTCCCCTGCCAGCGCCTAAAGGCGCAATAATTTTCGGAGCTAGATGGCGCGCCTAAAGGCGCGCCCTGATACGAACCCTGCGAATCGGTTGACCCAGCTGGATCGCCGCGCCCTTGCCGATCCTCGGCCGGCAGGTTTCGAAGGGCATCGTGATATTCTAATGGCAGCAGCTGCGTTCCCGCCTTTTTGGGCAATTTTCCCGCAGTTTCCTGAGAAAACATGCTTTCAGTCAGCAATGTGTCGATGCGCTACGGCGCCAAAGTTCTGTTTGACGAAGTCTCGACGGCGTTCACGCCGGGCAAGCGCTATGGCCTTACCGGGCCCAATGGCGCGGGCAAATCCACGTTCATGAAGATACTGACCGGCGAGATGGATCCGCAGAAGGGCACAGTGGTGCGTCCGCGGAAGCTAGGTGTGCTCAGCCAGGATCAATTCGCGTTTGACGCGTATCGCGTGATCGACACTGTCATCATGGGCAACCGGCGGCTGTGGGCGGCGCTCGAAGAGCGGGACCGCATCTACGAGAAAGCCGAGATGTCCGATGAGGATGGCATGCGGCTGGGCGAACTCGAAGGCATCGTGGGCGAAGAAGACGGCTACACGGCTGAGAGCGATGCGGCGATTCTGCTGCAGGGACTCGACATTCCAGACGAAGCGCACGAGCGCAGGATGGGTGAATTGCAGGGCGGGCAGAAAGTCCGTGTACTGCTGGCGCAAGCGCTGTTCGGACATCCGCAGGCGTTACTGCTGGACGAGCCTACGAACAACCTCGACTTGGATTCGATCCACTGGCTGCAGGGCTTTTTAAATAATTACGACGGAGTAGTGATCGTGATTTCCCACGATCGCCACTTCCTGAACAGCGTGTGCACCCACATCGCGGACATCGACTACGAGACCATCATCACCTACACCGGCGGCTATGACGACATGGTGGTGATGAAGACGCAGGTGCGCACGCAGATCGAGTCGCAGAATGCGCAGCGCGAAAAGAAGATTTCGCAGTTGAACGAATTCATCGCGCGCTTTGCGGCCGGCACGCGCTCGAGCCAGGTGCAGTCGCGGCGCAAGGAAGTCGAGCGGCTGCAGGTCACGGAACTGGCACGCTCGAATATTCAACGGCCGTTCATCAAGTTCGAGCAGAAGCGGCCTTCGGGAAAACACATCCTCGAGATTGAAGCGGTGGCCAAGGCTTACGGCGAGAAGGAAGTTGTGCGCGAGTTTACAGCCAGCCTGCTGCGCGGAGAGAAAATCGCCCTGATGGGGCGCAACGGCGCCGGAAAGACGACGCTGGTGAATGCGCTGCTGGCGAATTCGCCAACTGTGCCGGAATCGGAACTCCGACAGACCAGCGGCTATGACGGGGATTTCGTCGATTCGGGCAAGGTTAACTGGGGGCATGAGGCCCAGGTGGGATATTTTGCGCAAGACCACAAGGGATTAATTCAGCCTGGAATGACTGTGTTCGAGTGGCTGCACCAGTGGGATCCGGCAGCGGCGCACGAAGAGATTCGCGGGCTGTTGGGACAGATGCTATTTGCGCGCGAAGATGGGAACAAGAAGACCGACGTGCTGTCAGGCGGCGAGGCGGCGCGAGTGATCTTCTGCAAGCTCATGTTGCAGAAGCCGAACGTGCTGGTGCTCGACGAGCCGACGAACCATTTGGATTTGGAATCGATCAACGCGTTGAACATTGCGCTGCAGCGTTATCACGGGACGCTATTGCTGGTGACGCACGATCATGACCTGATCGACGAGGTGGCGACGCGCATCTGGCATTTCGAGACGGACCATAAGATCACGGACTTCAAGGGGTCGTATGAGGAATATCAGACCGTGCATGCATAGACAGCGCCTAAAGGCGTGAGTCCCCTGGACAGGCTTGCGGCGTGCCTGAAGGCACGCCCTGATACGAACCATTTCGCGATTGGCTTCGGCGCGCCTTAGCGCTACCCCTGATACGAGCAAGCACCGACACGCACCACTCGGGCTAAGTGCATCTCACATTTTGAGGTGGCTGACTGACGCGAATTCCGGCAACGCGTAACGCTCCGTCGATTACGGATGGATGGTGGCCGGACTGAGAGCTGCGACCGAGTCGGTGGTCGATATGGGGTAGCCTACCGACTGCATCAACGGGCCCCAGGCTTTTTCGATCCGCTCGATGGATTCGCGGGACAGCGTCGCACGGCCCTCGCCGGACTTCGCCGAACGGAAGAAAGACATATCCTGGCGCGTTCCCTTGGTTGAGTCCCACTTCTTCCCTTCGGCTTTTTCGACTTTCCGCATGTTCTCGAGGCTGCTGCGTTCAACGGCGACGGCGATTCGATTCGCGTCCTGACCAAAGCCGAGGAAATTAGAAATTTTGGTTGCGCCGCTGGTAACGTCGGCCAGCATGTCTTCGTAGCGGAGCAGCAGAAAGCTAGGATCGTCGCGGCGCGTGGCGGTCCAGCTACCCACGTTGTCACCCCAGGAGCCGTAGGGACAGACTTCTCCCTTCAGGAATCTCTGCACGAAACCGTCGAGCGATGCGTCCCCCGCAAGTACCCCGCGCTTGATCTGATAGTGATACTGCGACATGACCACGTCGCGCGGATCGCGCACCGCGTAGATCACGCGCTTGTACGCGGGAATAAAAGAAAAATGGCTCTTGATCACGCGCGGCGACTTCATATCGTCGAAGAACTTCTTCGACTTCCCATCCACTGATGGAATCAGGCAATCGGCGTCGAGCAATCCGATGGGAGGATTCTGTTGCAGCAGGTTGGCAATCAGAAAGCGCATCCAGGTGTTGCCGGACTTCGGGTAGGAAACCAGGAATGTATCGTCGGGACGAACCTTAAGCGACATCCCGGGCTGAACCTGGCGCGTAAGGATTTTGGCGGCAGAAACGAATTGTTTGAACATGTCTCCCTACCGGACGCGTCAGCGGAAAAACACGACCGAACAAACCTCCGGAACTCTCGACCTTATGAGTTGCACAAAATTCACGAAGCGGCTGAGAAAATTCACAGAACTTTCGGGGAGATTGTGTTGAGTATATAACGGATCGGTTGGTGCCGGATTAGAAGGCGCTCCCCCCAAGGTTACCAAGGTACAGCTTCAGGGAGCATGTAAATAATTGAAAATGCAGGCGATAACCTAACGACGGGCACTCCAGTCAAGCTGCTAGGGCAGCGTAGAGAGTCGCCGAAAAGCGTCTTTTCAATCTGCGGCGGCTTGGTCGCGGGAAGTGTCGCCAACTGCGTCGCATTCACCACTCTGCTGAAGAAGCTTCGTGACCAGCCCCGTCCAGCCGGTTTGATGGCTGGCTCCCACACCCGTCCCTGAGTCACCGTGGAAGTACTCGTAGAAGAGCACGAGGTCACGCCAGTGCGGATCGGTCTGAAATCTTTCCAGGTTGCCGAAAACCGGCCGACGCCCTCGCTCATCCCGCAGAAAGATACGATTGAGACGGCGCGACAACTCGGCGGCGACTTCCCACAAGTTCATCATCTTGCCCGAGCCCGTCGGGAACTCCACAGTGAATGATTCCCCGAGGTAGTGATGGAATTTCTGCAGCGATTCAATCAGCAGAAAGTTGACTGGAAACCAGACCGGGCCGCGCCAGTTTGAATTTCCGCCGAACAGGCCGGTGTTCGACTCGCCAGGTTCATAGTCGACACGGTGCTCCATTCCGTTGAGCAGGAGGACGAAAGGATTTGCCTGATGGAAACGCGAAAGTGCGCGAACGCCAAAGGGCGAGAGGAACTCTGCTTCATCGAGCATGTATTTCAAGATGCTGCGCAGCTTATCGGGCGACGCGATGGAGAGCAGGCGGCGCTTCCCACGGCCGGGGGTGGTCATGCTGGCGAGGTTGCTCGTCAGGTCGGGACGATTGTCGACAAACCACTCCAGCCGCCGGTGGAAGTCGGGGAGGCGAGCGAGCAATTCGGGCTCGAGAGTCTCCACCGCGAATAACGGGATCAGTCCCACCATGGAGCGGATCTTCATGGGGATATGTTCGCCGTCGGGCAAACGCAAAACGTCATAGAAGAATCCGTCTTCTTCATTCCACAAGCCGACGTGGTCGCTTCCCCGATGGCTCATGGCATGCGCGATGTAGATGAAGTGCTCCCAAAACTTGCTGGCCACGTCTTCGTAGCTGGGATCGTCCTTGGCGAGTTCTAACGCAATGGCGAGCAGATTGAGGGTGTACATCGCCATCCAACTGGTGCCGTCTGACTGTTCAAGGTATCCCCCGGTGGGCAGGGCGGCGCTGCGATCGAAAACCCCGATGTTGTCGAGACCCAGAAAGCCGCCCTGAAAGATGTTCATGCCATCGGCGTCTTTGCGGTTGACCCACCAGGTGAAATTCAACATCAGCTTGTGAAAGACCCGCTGCAGGAAGGCACGATCGCCTTTGCCGGTCCGTTTCTTGTCGATCTTGTAGACGCGCCAGGCGGCCCACGCATGCACGGGAGGATTGACATCGCCGAGCGCCCATTCGTAAGCGGGCAACTGTCCGTTGGGATGCATGTACCACTCGCGCAGAAGGAGGATGAGTTGATCCTTGGCGAACTCCGGATCAACCAGCGCCAGCGGGACGCAATGGAAAGCGAGGTCCCAGGCGGCGTACCAGGGGTATTCCCACTTGTCGGGCATGGAGACCACGTCGGCGTTATAGAGGTGTCGCCACTCGTGATTGCGTCCCTGTTTGCGCTCCGAAGGTGGAACCGGGTTGTCGGGATCGCCCTCGATCCACTGCTTCACCACGTAGTGATAGAACTGTTTCGACCAGAGCATTCCGGCAAACCCCTGGCGCATGACGTTCTTGGCGTCAGAGGAGAGGTGCTCGGGAATAACGGTGGCGTAGAACTCGTCGGCTTCAGCGAGGCGGGCATCGAAGATTTCAGCAAAATCCTGAACGGCGTCTTCTGCCGGAAAATCCGAGTCAGCGAGGCGCAGGCGAACAACTTTGGTCTCGCCCGGCTGGAGTTCAAGATTGTAGTGCGCCGAAACTTTGGTGCCACGATGATCGGGGTTGACGGCGTCTTTGTTCCCGCCCACAACGTAGTCGTTAATGCCGTCTTTCACATACGGAGTCTGGCCGGCAACGCCATAAAGCCTCTGCGCGTTTGTTTCGTTCTCCGTGAACAAGAGTTCTGGAGTCCCTTCGCAATGCAGCCAGTGCGCGGCGATGTCGGGGTGTGCCAGCTCGACCACTGCCGTTGAACGAGACGACATGCGTCGAAGCTGGGGACGCGCGCCCGATTCTCCCCACGACCAGATGTTCCGAAACCACGCGGTCGGCAACAGGTGAACGCGGGCGGGGTCCGGCCCTCGATTGGTCGCCGAGATCTTGATCAGGATGTCGTCTACTCCGGCCTTCGCATATTCGACGAAGATGTCGAAGTAGCGATCCTGGTCGAACACTCCGGTATCCGCCAGTTCGAACTCGGGCAGGCGCTTGTCGCGCTTGCGGTTCTCGTCTAAAAGGAGCTGGTACGGAAATTCAGCCTGCGGGTACTTGTAGAGATACTTCATGTAGGAATGCGTCGGCGTGCTGTCGAGATAGAAATAATACTCTTTGACGTCTTCGCCGTGATTGCCCTCGTTGCCGGAGAGGCCGAACATGCGCTCCTTGAGGAAGGGGTCCTTTTCATTCCAGAGCGACAGGGCAAAGCAAATGAACTGCCGACGATCGCAGATACCAGCCAGGCCGTCTTCATTCCAGCGGTAGGCGCGGGACCGGGCGTGGTCAAACGGCAGATACTCCCAGGCAGTTCCGTACGGGCTGTAGTCTTCGCGAACGGTGCCCCAGGCACGTTCGCTCAGGTAGGGGCCCCAGCGCTTCCAGTGCTTTCTGCGTTTATTGGATTCCCAGAGCCTGATTTCTTCTTGAGCCATGCAAACGAATTTTTCTCCTAATGATATGGTTCGGCGCGCAAAGAGGTTCGCGGCAAACCTGTCCGTCAGTCAAAATGCTTCAAATCAGTGTATTCAATCTGTTTGGCGAGCGCACCCCGCCGAAACATGCTTTTTTTGATGCTTGTGAGCGTTCTACGTTCCAGTTTCGTAAAACCGATAATGACGACATTTCGGCAGTTTTGTGCAACAGGTTTCTGTGAGATTTGATCCCTATTTACCAACTGCGGAGTTGACCATTTGGCTAGCTCGGAAGGTGAAGTTAGAAGTGGATGCAACTCCGGTTGAGTAAGGAAGATAAGACGATCATCGACCTAGCGCAGAGCCTTGTTTTTGGTGGAGCGAGGGAGTAACTTGCATGTTACGAATCCAGAACAGCGCCACTCGGTGGTGTCGTGTCCTGATTGGGGCCAGATCGCCGACGTAGGGAGGGCGGGATGCTATCTGCGGGACAAAACTTGCGCACTTTGCGCGAACGGCTGGGGCTCACGATGCGCGACGTTGAGACGTCGAGTGCTGCGATTGCCGAAAAACACGAGAGCGATGAATTTGCGATTCCGCCCAGCCGGCTGTCAGACATGGAGACAAAAGGGGTCGTACCCAGCATCTATCGGCTGTACTCGTTGTCGGTGATCTATCGCAAAGATGCTCGAGAGATTTTGACCTGGTACGGGGTGGATATGAACAGGGTCGCGGAAGACATCCCGTTGGCCAGCCCTCCCAAATCGCACAAGTCGGAGGCGCTGGAAAACGTGTCGTCGGTGCGCATCCCCGTCCGCATGGATCCGAGCTTTGACCCCAGGTATACCGCCAATATGGGGCGTCTGGTCGAACAATGGGGTGTGGTGCCCCTAACATATCTGGCACAATTCGCCGACCGCAGATACACCTACGGATACATCGGGACGGATGACTTTACGATGTACCCGATTCTGCCGCCGGGGACATTCGTCCAGATCGACGAATCAAAAACCCGGGTAATTGAGGGAGCATGGCGGTCGGAGTATGAACGGCCGATTTACTTCGTAGAGACGCGGGAAGGGTATACCTGCTGCTGGTGCACACTGCAGCAGGAGGGGCTGGTGCTGCAGTCGCATCCGTTGTCGCCAGTGCCGGTGCGCATGCTGAAGCATCCGCAGGACGCCGAAGTCATTGGCCAAGTTGTGGGCGTAGCGATGCGGCTGGGCGAGTGGACTACCGTGGAGACTTTGCCAGAGCCAAAAGGGCGTGAAGCACTGAACTGAGGTGGCGGCGGGAACCTACCCCCGCCTTGGGCGGCAGAACCTGCAGTTCTTTCTCTTCTAATTCGCCCAAGAACTCAATTTGACCCTGCTTTCGGTCCGCGCAAGAATCTTGCACGTCATTTAGTAACCTGCATAGCGGAGCCCGCAGTATCTTGGTAACGACGTTCTGATGGGCCTCGGCTAACGCTTCCTGTGCGGCAGGCTCTCCATGCACGCGCGACAGGCCCCAATGGGAGTAACTGCCGTCTTCCTGGCGCAGACTCGCCAGGTATCCAAGCTGCCCCAACAAGCCGGAAATTGCTTGTAAAGTGCGGGCTTTTAAATCCTCTTTGACAGACTTGAGCGTCATGGTTGTTACGGTTTCCGGAAACCTTCGGGGCGGTTGATTTCCCAGCCCGATTCTCCATTACATTGCAAGTTATCACGGTGCGAATCCTTCGCAAAGGAGCTGCATCGTGAAAAGACTTATATGGATCGTGGTTACATTGGCCGTGCTGTTGGGTTCAGTTTCCGCACCGGTACGGTTGCATGCCGACGGCAACGGGGGAACCTCGTGTCCAAACCAGAAGAGCGGATGTAAGCCGCTGGAAGGACTGTTTTAAGAAGTTCATGAAATCGTTGAGGTGGCGCGCGGAACGAAGTATATTTTGTGCGTGATGCAATACATCGTTCCGCGCTGGGTGTACATGTCGATGTGGGTCATTTCCGTTGTCTTGCAGTCGGGCCTGGCCACCATCATGGTCCGGAGAGGACTGGCGAGAAGGTTTCCTGCATTCTTTGGATACACGGTGTATGAGGCGCTCCTTAATACATTTCTATTCATAATTGGCCACCTGGATTCGGTATCGGGCGGCGAGTACTCCAACGCATTCCTCGCGGGCGGGGTGGGCAGTGCAGCTTTCCGTTTTGCCGTTGTATGTGAGATTTTCATTCATGTCTTCCGAAGTTATACGCCTCTGAAAGAGATGGGGCGCATCATATTCCGGTGGGCCACGACGATTCTGATGATCGCCGCGGTGCTAATCGTGGCCTCTACAACTGGCGTCGACAAGGACAAATACGCGATCGGTCTCCTGATTGTTGATCGCACCGTGAACATTATTCAGTGTGGGCTGCTGGTGTTTCTGGTGGTGTTGGCCAGCTTCCTGCGGTTTTCGTGGACAAGTTACATCATGGGCATAGCTCTCGGATTCGGTGTCTATTCGAGTGCCGAACTCTGCATGTCAGCTCTCCGGGCGCAATATGGTCTGCATTTCGGGTGGACGGCGTTCCCGGTAATTTCAAGCTTCACCTATCTTGGGTGCATTGGGATGTGGGTCGTCACCCTGTTGTTGCCCGAGTATCGCTCGCTTCGGATCAGGCACGCGCCCGCTCAAAATCTTCAGGATTGGAATGACACTCTGGAAAGGTTACTGCGCCAATGACGATAGGCTATTTGATCATCGTTCTTGCTGTCGCAGCCATGGTGCTGTTCGTCTGGAAGGCCATCGGCCGGGCACGTGTTGGCCAACGTGACGCCGATCTGACGGAACAGGTGCGAAGCGTAGACCTGGAAGCTTTTCGTAACCTGACTGATCCGGCGGAGGAGCAATTCTTGCGGGAACGGCTGAAACCGGCAGAATTCAAAACGATCCAGCGCGAGAGGCTCAGGACCTCCATCGAGTATGTGGGAGGAGTTTCCCACAATGCTGCTGTCTTGTTGGCCCTGGGTCAGAATGCCCGGGAAAATCCGGACCCTCTGATCGCGGAGGCTGGGCGCAAGCTGGTCGACGAGGCCTTACGTCTGCGGTTGTATTCCGCCTTGACGATTTCCAAGCTGTGGATGCGCTACCTGTTTCCAGACGCAGAATTCCAACCTTCCGGCATTGTCGATCGCTACCGCCACGTGACGGATGGTGCGGTGCGCCTCGGCCGGCTACAGTATCCGGAGCGCGGCGGGCTGGTCTCGCGCGCGCTGTAACTGTTGCGGTTACGAAACCAGGTGGCTCCCTGCTGGCTTGCCCGACTGTTCGGTTTTCGTAACAGATTTGTAACTCTGTCGATCCCAGGCAAACTGTTGGGTAGTCTCTGCGAAGCACTTGCAGTTCACCAAAGCCTGTGTCGCGCCATCCCCCCTCAAGGTTGAGCCGACACAGGTTTTAAGTTTTCCGGATACAAAACACTGTGCTCGTCGGCGGTTCGGGTAGGGCGGTTCTCGAAAAATCTACGCTGCTCTCACGCGATTTGCCAACCTCGGCGCAATTCCCCGCCAGTCATCTCATTGAGCGATTGCGCGGCGGCCTTCAGTCGGCCGCCATGCCTTGTCCAATTTGCTCGACGGCAGGATCGACAAGCGACGACTGCGGCTGGCTTTGATCGGCACGCAGTTCCGCCTCGAGGGCAGCCAACTGCGCTTCGATGTCTTGTGCAGCCTTCCGCTTGCGAATGACTTCCTCTCGATAGCGGCGGAGGAAGTAGTCAATGGTTTCAACGCGAATCTTGATAGAACCGGATGGTTTGTTTTCGTCCAGGTCTTTAAAGCAGAAGTAGGGGGTACCGGATTGTTCGATGATGCCCTCGATCACGCCGTAGATGGGGGCATCGTGCCCGCACTTGAAGCTGGAGATTTCCAGGGCGACCAGATTGGGATGGCGAGCCGTGAACTTGGCAGCCCACACCTTGTGGTTGGTGCTGCAGGAATAGGAGTTTTTCCAGGCATCGCCGATGTCGAGCGGGCTGCTGATGACGCCGGCGCGCACTTCGTCGCCGAAAAGACGTTCCAGCAAATCTTCGTCGATGGGCAGCGTGTTCTGGGAGAAGATCGGGTAGCCAAGTTTTTGGAATTCTTCCAGGATTTCGTGATTGAGGCCGGGGTCGTGGTGGTACGGGCGTCCCAGCATGACGATGCCGATGCGGTCTTCGCGCTCAAGCTGATCGATCACCTGGCGGGCGCGGTTGCGGATGTTGGTTTCGTAATTTTTCAGCGCCTGGAATCCGGCTTCGATTGCACGATCGTTTTCTTCGTCCGACAGGCCCAGCACGGGATCGAGGGCCTGGAACATCTGGAAGGCTAACAGCTTGCGGTCGGCAAAGTTCAGGACTGGGTTGATGTACTTGACGTTGTTCTCGGCGAACACATCATTTTCTTTTGTGAAGGCGGCCTTCACGGTTTCCGGCGTGGCAGTAACGGTTGGACAGGCGTTTGTGCCCGTGAGGTTCACGAGGGAGGAGTGCAGCACGTCGTACATGGGGAAGAAAATCGCGTCGAGCGGCTTCTTGCGATGCTTCTCTTGGATCAGGTTGTATACATGCGAGATGCCGATCTTGGCCGGGAAACAGGGATCGATGGCGCCGCGGCTCGCGCCCGCGCGGTACAGTTCGGAACTGGTGTAGTCGGAATAGATGACGTTCTCCGGCTGCACACCGAGACTCTCGAAGTACGCGTTGAATAACGGAGCGTAGGTGTAGATGTTGAGGACGCGCGGAATGCCGATGCGGAGTTTCTTGCGATTCTCCATGAGCGCGCGACGCTCTTTGGCACCCTTTCCCCATCCGGCCCAACCTTTGGTCGGAAGCGGATCAGCGATGTTTTTCGCGTTCGTGGGACGAAACACTTCCTTGGCGGCGTAGTCGACAAAGTTCGGGTGCTGGGCTTTGATCGAGTCGAGCCCGGCTTTGATTCCCTTCATGTCGTTGAGATCTTCGACCGTTCCCTTTTCGCAGGTTGCGATGATGAGGCGCTGCTCGCCGTGCATCAGCGGGACCTTGGTGACCTTCTGGATGGGAATGAAGCTCTTGTCATCCTTAGGTGCGGTGCGGATGTCGATAAAGGTGCGGAGGCAGTCGTTCTTGCAGAAATGGCAGCGCGTGTCTTCGTTGCGGGTGGTGCGGTATTCGATTTTGCGGACGGCCTCCAAACCAACGAAAGTGGTTTGCTGGCCATTGCGCCATAGGCGGAGAGATTCCTGGGCAGCGCCGATCGCGCCCGATTCACCGCAATGCTCGTGAATGATGATCTCGGGCTGCTTGCCTGTGGCACGGAAGCTGTTGCGGATGAAATCCACTTCGGCCTTCACGACGGCGAGGTTATTTTGCGTTCCGCCCTGAAGCACGAAGCGTGAGCCCAGCGCCGCAAGATTCGGAATGCTGGCAACGTAGAGGAACACGTTCTTCGGAAGAACTGCTGCCAGGCCGGCGAGAATTTCTTCCGCACGCCAGCCCTGGCGCTGGAAGTTCACGATGTCGGACTGCATGAACACAGCGCAGCCGTAGCCGAAGACGGGCATGGCCTGGGCGTTGAAGGCCAGGTCGGCGTACTGGTTGACGTCGTAGCCAAAGCCCTCCGCGGTGGATTGCAGGAAGTATCCATTGCCGGCCGAGCATTGCGTGTTTAGCTTGAAGTCCTTTACGCGACCGTTGTGCAGGATGATGATCTTGATGTCCTGCCCGCCGACGTCAACGATGACGTGGGGATCTTCATAGAACTTCAGCGCGGACTCGGTGTGAGCGACGGTCTCGACCAGCGCCACGTCAGCGTTCAGAACGTCGCGCAAAATATCTTTCGCGTAGCCCGTGGTACCTACTCCCAGAACTTGCAGATGTGCGTGCTGTGCTTCGACCTGCTTGCGCAGGTTCTCGAACATCTCGATAGTGTCCTGGATTGGGTTGCCGTTTGAGAGCTGATAAGACTTGCAGAGGATGTCGCCGTTTTCATCGAGTAAGACCGCCTTGGTGGACGTGGAGCCGCCGTCGATTCCGATGAAGCCGGCGACAGTACTTCCCTTCTGAAAAGTCGCAGGAGTGAACTTCTTAGGGCGATAGGCGTCTTTGAAAAGATCGAGATCTGCGGGCTTCTCGACCAGCCCCTTGCCCCCGGATTTGGCTTTTTCTTCCTGCCGTCCGAAATCGATGTAGTGGATTAGCTGTTCGTAGCCGTGATAGCAACCCACGCAATCTTCTTCGCTCTTGCCGAATTCAACCGCACCGAGCGCCGCGAAGTACTGAGCATTCTGCGGGACTTTGATGAGGTCCTCGGGCTTCGCGCCGTCGGGAACCGCGACTTTGCGTTCCTGCCACATGCGTGGAATGTTCGCCTGCCAGGCTTCGCGCATGCCCTTGATGAAGCTGTTCGGCCCACCCAACAGGAGCACGTGCGGGCGGAGCGTGTGGCCGCGCGTCAGCACGCTGAGATTTTGCAGAACGATGGCTTCGAAGAGAGAGGCCATCAACTCGTCGGGAGGCGTGCCGACTTTCTGAAGGCCGTTGATATCGGTTTCAGCGAAGACCCCGCACTTGCCGGCAACCTTGTGCAGCTTGACGCCGTGGTAGCCCTGGTTGGAAAGCTCGAGGACAGGAATTTTCAACTTCGCGTTGATCTTATCGATGACGGCTCCGGTGCCGCCGGCACACTTGTCGTTCATCGAGGGGATTTTTTTCTTGCGGCCAGTTTCGTCGTCGTCCTTGAAGACGATGATTTTTGCGTCCTGCCCCCCCAATTCGATCACGGAATACACTTCGGGATGTAACTTCTCGACTGCGAGAGAGACGGCGGTAACTTCTTGCACGAACTTCGCGCCGATCTGTTCGGCAATTCCAGTCCCACCGGAGCCTGTCATGAACATGCGGGTGTTGTGGCGGTCGATACCGACTTCGGACTCCATCCGCTTCAGAAATTCAAGCGACTTCTCAGGCTGCTTGGTTTCGTGCCGCTGATAGTCCTGCCAGAGCGTTTGGTCAGTGGCGGCATCGACCACAACCGCTTTCACGGTGGTGGAGCCTACGTCGAGGCCTACCAGATACTTGGTCTTATGATCGTGTGGTTTCTGGTCGTGCCTGACTTTCGGTTGCTCCAAGGGCGCGATCTGGACCAGCGGAGTGCCTTTGTGATCGTGCATCATTCCTCTTTCGTTCAACAACCCCGGTTCACAATGCTATTGCTGTGATGCGAGGGAGCAACCGACCCATTCGATTGCTCCGGCAAGCAGCCTTAATCGCCGCTGGCCGCTGCGGGTGCGGCAACAGCAACGCGCGTGCGTTTCCAGAAATGGGTGTCTTGGTTGATGCGATCGTTGACGTGAAGAATGAACTGCGCGGCCGTACCCGCGACCCCCTCTTTGTGCGGAACGTGATAGAACGGCCGCTTCAGTTCCGGATGCTCGTCGATGTACTCGCGAATTTCGGTCATGGTCTTGCCGGTCTTTGCGAGACATTGTTCGAATTCGGCCTTGGCTTTGACCTTGGCTTCGCCGAGCGCCATCTGAACGCGGCTGTGAGCATTGACCTCGCCCTCGCCAGAGGTTTCGATGGGCAGGAAGATCATGTCCTTGAACTTGTTCACCACCGCAGATTGCACGCCATCGGACTGCGAGGACGGCATGCAGCCGAACGGCTTCAGAGCAAGCACCATGTGACAGAACTTGTGGACGGTGTAGTACACGTTCTTGCCGACTTCGAGGTGACCTTCTCCGCCGCGCGCAAACTGGTTGTAGAAGGGATGCGCCATCTCCGCCAGTTCGGTCTGCGGGACAAGATGGTGCGTGATGCCACCGAGGTTCTTGATGGTGCGGTGGTAGAAGAAATTCCACATCCGCTCGCCGGCGCCGATGCCCCACAATTTCTTGCGCAGCCCGATGTAGTTGGCGAACTGCTTCTTGAACTCGTACCACTCGGGATCGCGATGCGGGCGATTCACGGGCCACTTCGCCGTGGCGTGCGCCTTGGCCTGATACATCAGGTACGCCACCCAGGTTGCAATCGGTTCGACGATGACCTGGGCTCCCTCGCGCTCGAGGAATTCGAACATGTGAAAGTTGCCGTCGCCCTCGGTGATCTGCGCCCAGAATTCACCGGTGATCTTGACTATCGGCTTCACGCGCGTGCGATCGACTTCTATGGAGTCCATCTTGTCGCGCGCAGTTCGCAGGGCCTTGAGGTAGTCCTCGCCCCACATATGCTCGTGCCACTTGCCGAGCACGTTGAAAGTGTTGCGGAGGATTTTATTGTTCTTGAATTTTGGCTTGACCCACTCCGGCGCACGGTCCTCGATTTCGAAGGAGTCGCGATTCCTCAGGTCTTCGCATAGCGTGTCGACGGCGTCGCGAAATACACGATCGGTCTCGCCCTTGTTCACCTCGAAGGGACGGATCTGATAGATGAGGTCGTTGAAGACGTCGCCGAGGTGCATGGCGTTCAGCATGCCAAATCCGAAGTCGATGGTGAACTTGAGTCCAGGCTCCCCAGAGGCCGCCTTGATGCCGTCGCTGTCTTTGAAGAGCAGAACGCGGAAGCCGTCGAAGCCGGCATTTTTCAGGGCGAAGCGATATTCGGCTTCGTACATGCCAAAGCGACAGGGACCGCAGGATCCCGCAGTGAAGAAGACGAAGTCATCTAAAATTTGCTGGCGCGAGAGGCCTTCCTTCTCGAGGAATTGCAGATACTGCACCAGGTTGCCCACGGTGAAGTAGGTCGGGTTGCACTGGCCGTTGTTGCCGAATTCCTTACCCGTCTGAAAAGCGTTGACGTTGGGCACGGGCAATTTTTCGCACCGGTAGCCGCATCCCTGAAACACTGCGCGGATCAGGTCTTCGTGCTTCCACGTGAACCCTCCGAACAATATGGTGACGTGCTTGCGCTGTTCGGCGGTAAAGGCTCGCTCCACTGGCCGATGAAAGTGGGCAGGCTGGTCGAGCCCGGCGATTTTGCGTAGGCGCGCGCGTTCGGCTGCGAGCCGGTCCTTGATTTCAGAATCGTTCTCGATGCGAACGAGGTTGGTCGCCATATCTTCCTCCGCGATTAGGGGGTTGCGTGGGAACTGTCGATAAGGAGGGAAGCTCGCGAAGTTGTGCAGACAGACAAGAGGCTGAGCGCCTCCCGACAACATCTGGCCTGCGAACAACAAACATCCGAAACTCCCTAGGTTGGCTAGGAGGTTCGAGGTCTTACACCGGCGGAACTATTACGAGGGGGTTCCGTGGGCGCCGGATCGAGCTGCAAGCATTGCACGAGTACGAACGTTAGGCAATGCAGTTCTCGAATGTGCTGCTACCCCACAACTGGTAAATGCAATCCAAAAGTTCTAGCAGAAGCGGATGGTCGATTCAAGTGCTTACAGAATAAACCCGAGGCGTTCGAGAACAGAGGTGTGTGCGGTGTCAAACTGTCTGGCTCAGCGGCACACGCGTTTGCGCGCGGCTGGTTGCAAAGTAATTGCGAAAACTCTGGCGGAGCGGAGTCGTGCGTTTCTCGGAGGGGGTGCGCTGACACCTGTGCAAGTAAAAGCAACTGCTCGCGAGCGGTTACTCGCGAGCAGTTGCTTTGAAGCGCTTTCAGTTGTGGGTTACGGAGTCGCGAAGCCGATCAAGCTGCCCGTCTGCGGGCTGCTGGCGCCGTTGTCCGTAAAGGTGATCGAGCCCGCCCGGTTCGCGCCGCGCGGCGACAGACCGTTCGTGAACCGTACCACCACCGTGCACGTTGCACCCGGTGCCAGTGCGGTTCCGCTGCAGTTGTCCTGATCCGCGTTGAACAAGTAGTTGATCAGGAAGCCGCCGGCTACGTTCACACTCGTGACCGATACCTGAGCTCCACCGGAAGCCGCAGTGTTGGTCAGGGTTACAGTGCTTGTTCCTGTGAAGGAGCCAGTCGGCAACGTGATGGTCAACGGACTTGGCGTGATCGATAGTGTTGCCCGATTCGCCACACCCGTGCCCGTCAGAGTTATGGGCGTGCCGTTCACCATGACTCCTGCCGTCGTGTACGCAACGGTTAGGGATCGGGTGCCGGCGGGGGATCCAACCACGGTCGGTGCAAACTGCACCTTGATCGTGCAAGATCCGCCCACGGCCAGCGTTGCAGTGCAGTTCGGAGCGCCCGTCGGGAAGGTTCCCGTGGTCACTCGCGAGAACGGCGCTCCACCAACGATGGTGAAGGTGCCGCCAGCCAGTGCCACTCCGCCCGTGTTGCTCACGGTGATGTTGTGCACGTTGCTGGTGGTACCCACCGCCCAGTTGCCGAAGTTCCCATCGCCACTGACGCTTGCCCGCGGAGAACTGCTGGCACAGGCTGTGCCGGCCGAGATATCCACGGCGCCCGCGTCAACGCAGGGGTTTGTTCCGGTCTTGCGCGGATTTCCGAAGTAGTCCGTGCTAGGAGCGGAGGTATAGGTGGTGGCCGTCGCACCGATGTAGTCGATCGCCGGAGACCCGGTTGCCAGCGCATAGTCACCCAGCGTCGTGTTGTTCAGCGGGTGCGTCAGAGCCAGCGGACCCCAGGTTACGTTGATCCAGTTGTTGCCTTCGTCGACCGTCGCTCCCGGCAGGAGATTGAAGACCGGCACAGGCACGTTGCTTTCGTTAGTTCCCGGCGGCACGTTATAGCCAGCTTTACCGAGCTCGGGAGGAACTCGAGAACCGTTGCAATACTGGCTCTTCACGGTCGGGTTCTGGTTGGTGTTGGTACCAGCGTATCCAGTCGTCGAAGTCAAGACCGAGTACGCCGGACTGAGTGTGATCGGATGATTGGTTGGGCTCGTGTCGCCGCGGATACCGATGTCCCAGTAGCTCGAATTGTTCACATCGCAGGCTCCGGTGCCGCCAGTGATGATGACGCCGTTACCATTCGCGGACGAGCTAACGGCCATCGGCTGGCTGGAGGCTGCCGTACCACTCTGATTGAAGAGAGCCACGACACTCTGCTGGTTCTGCTGACCGCCGCCCAGCGGGCCCACGCCGATGTAGAACGAGCGGTTCTGCCAGAAGACGTCATTGGACAGAATCGGGTACGACACTCGGCGGCAGGTAGCATTTGAGCCGCTCTGGTTGGAACCAGCGAAGTGGCCATCCGGGCAGATAACTCCACCCGGAATTCCACCGATCGCGGCGAGCAGTTCGGCGCTGTTCGGCGAAGCCGACAGACCGGACGGCTGAGGCAGCGAACGATCGCAGCTTCCGTTGCAGTTGGTTTCCGTCCCAGACCCCGGCTTCGGTGTGCCCGACAGCGGAGCGAAGAAGGAGTCAAACAGCGCTCCCGACGATGCTGTCGAGTCGTTGGAGACGACCGTGTTGTTGATGAAGTTCACGTTCAGAGCATCCAACAGGGACACTCCAGCTCCATCCCAACCAGCTACGTTGTTGGCGATGATGTTGTTCGTGACCGTCACGGTATTCCAACGCGACGGATGTCCATTGCGACCGGTGGTCGCACGGCCATCGCGGAAGTTGACGACATCGCTGCCGTTAATCTTCTGCAACCGCAGTCCGCCACCCGCACCGCTGTCAGCCGAGTTGCCCAGGATCAGGTTGGCATCGATCACCGTGTTGGGACCGGTACCATCACCCACGCCGCCTGCGGCGAGCGGGCAGTCCTGATCAGCTTCTCCAGGACACGTTGGATCGGTGTCCGGAGCGCCCATCAGGAGCAAGCCGCCACCGTTGGTGGGAACGGTCGGGTTGGTGCTCTCGTTGAACAGGATCGCGTTGTGCTGGATCTTGGCGTTCCACACGTAGCCGAGTTGAGCGAAGCCGCCGCCGTCACCCGTGCTCAGGTTTCCGCAGACCCAGTTGTTGTTGAATTGGTAGCTGTCAGCGCCCGTGCAGACCGTAACGCCACCCGCACCGGACGGTGTTGCTGAGAACAGTTCGTCGCCTTCCGACGAGTTCACCGTAATCGAGTTGTTGTGGATGTTCACGCCCACGTTGAAGCAGTACGGCAATTGCGTGTTCGTCGGCAGGCCATTCTGGCGCTGGCAAGACCCAGGCGCCGGAATGTCGGAGCCCACCAGGTAGGCATCCGGATGTTCGCCCTGTCCGAGCGTAATACCACCGGTCAGGGTTCCCTGGTTGTTGTGAATACGGGTGTTGGAAATCTCCAACTTGTGCGCCCAACCGTGCACGTAGATACCGCCGCCACCCTGCGAGCTGTTGGTGATGGAGATACCGTCGATGCGAGCCGGATTGCAGTTGAAGTTGCTGGTGAACGTATTGCAGTTCTGGCCGCCGTTGCTGGTGGGGTCCAACAACTGGGTTCCATCCGGGAACGTGTCAGCCGCGAACTCAGAGTTGTTGTTCGGGAAGTCCACACCCTTGGAGAGAACCGTAATTGCAGCACCTTCGTAGGCGCCCAACAAGGTCGGTTCTTGCAGCTGTTCGGCGAGGTTGCCGTTCAGCGTGGCATCCCAACCCACGGTAGCTTCCAGAGGCAGGCGGTCGACTTGGGGATCCGAGGCCGTCGCTTTGAAGTCCGTCCAACTTGATCCGCACCCGGGTTTCCAGCTGCTATGGATACCGTCAACACCGAGGCCGAACAAGCACACGATCTGTTTGCGCCACGGGTCGAGCTTGCCCGACGGATGAGGATCAGCGTTGATCGTGACCGAAGCCGCGCCTACGCCTTGCAGACGGACCGGTTTCCACATGATCAACAGTTCGTTGTAGGCGCCCGCGCCAACCATGATCAGATCACCAGCAGTTGCGTGATCAATCGCAGCCTGGATCGACTGTCCAGCGCTGACGTGTGTCGGCGCTTTACCGCCAATCGTCACCGTAATGGCATCCACCGAACGCTTGCCGTTGGCGGCGGTGATCTCGAGCTGTCCGCAACGATAGTTCGTATTGTTAACGTTCCGCTGTCCGATCGTGCAGGTCGACTGCGACGAAGTGAGGCTGGGAACGGATACGTGGATCGTTGTACCTGACCAGTCAATCACCGTCGCGTTGACTCCTGCAATCTTGACCGAAGCTCCTGCCGGAGCCGCGCCCGTGCAAGTGGTGGCCGGGGACACAACGGTGCAGCCTGCTCCGTCTCCGAAGCCATAGTGACGGGTGACCGTCTTCTGGTTATAAGGCGCAGCAGTCTGGTTCGGTCCAGAGTAGCCGTAGTTGTTCACCTGCTGGTCGCCCAGCGAGGTGATCGTGAGGGTATGACCCGCAGCGCTAACATACGGACCATCTCCATCGCCATCGACGCGTGCAATCGCCGGCGTGGCATCGGGGTAATTGCAGTCAGGATGGTTGTAGCCTTCGGCGAACGCGGTGGTCGGAATGACCGGCGTGTCGAAGTATCCAGTCTGTCCGGGCATGAACGGCAGCTCGTAGCAGAACTGGCTGTAGCTATCCTGATAAAGGGGATCGGAAGCGACTCCGGTACCGCGGTCATTCATACAGACAACCATCATCTGCGGGACGTAACCGCTGGGATCCGGCGGGTTCACGCCGAACGACGAGAAGTTCAACCCGTTGTAGATTCCGAACTGATCGGAGTACGTGCGGGCAATCTCGTTGCCAGCCCAGTCTTTGACCGAGACCGGCAGGTTCGCGGGCGAGAATTTCTCACCGAAGTGCGGCGAGAACGGATCGAACTCGGAAGTGAAGTCGTCCGAGATGATGCCGGTGTAGTGACCGGCGACGTGGGTGGAGGTGAAGACGTAGAACTTCGCCAACGCCGACATCTGATCATCCAGAGTGACTTCTTTACGGTCGCACAGGTTGCGCTTCGCTCCGGCGAAGGCTGCATTCTGTCCCGCGCCTGGGAACAAGCTGTTCCAGTCGGGAACGATGCGAGCCTGACCAACGCAGGGCCAGAAGGTTTCCACGCTACCGGTGTCACCTTCGTGCCGCGGCGATGCACCCAGATCGCTCGTCGGGTTCAGCGGGTTGTTTGGATTGTAGGCCGAGAGAGACGCCTGATCGGGCATGATGAAGATGTTGCCCAATCCAGCGAACTGCATCGCGGCAGGCGCAGTGTACGTATCGCCCAACAAGATGTTCTTGTCTTCTTCTTTCACCAGCTCGTAACCCGGAGGAACAACGATCTCGACCACGTACTTGCCGGCCGGCAACATCGGCAGACCGAAGGCGTAGGGATCGGTGGCGTCCGGATCGGTGGTGCAGCCTTTGCAATTGGTTCCCGTGGGCTTGCCGGTCACTGGATCGCGTCCGGTCACGCTCGGGAACGAGTACATGCCGTCATACGGAGCAGGCTGCAACTGGGTCCAGTTGTGCATGCCGTCGTAGCACTTGTATTGAGCGTTGTACCAACCGGTGGCGGGATGAGACGGAGTTCCGCCGTTGTTGTAAACGTCCAGATAGCTTGGCTGATTGAACAACGTGAAGTAGAACGGATCAGTAGTTCCCTGTCCGGGGCAGCTCATGTTCGGAGCGCCGTCGGAGCGGAAACCCTGCGCGAAGTCATCCCAGCTGGTCGTCGTGGTGGTATCCACAAGGGTCAAGCTCTGGCTGCCATCAGGAGCCGTGCCTTCCTTGTAGAGGTTGATCGTGACATTCGGAACGCCCGGTTCCCAGCTCAGTTGGAGCAGGAGAGCCGGATCGTCGAACGGACGAGTGGAGGCGTAAATCACGTGACCGCGGATACCGCCGTTTTCACCGGTCGCGTATGGCTTTTTACCGAACTCGAGGAACTGATTCTGTCCCGCGAAGCCCTGCCAGCCGTAAGAGGTGACGTAAGGAGGATCGATGCGGCCGGTCGATGCGTTGGCCGGAGCGGTGCTGCTGCCCGGTCCATTCGCGATCGAGAAGCCGGTGCAATCCCCATTGTCGCAATACACCGAACCGGGGAAGCGCAGCGGAACCGGCAGCGAGAAGTCCTCTTTCGTTCTCGCCATGAAGTTGCCGATTGTGGAGCTACCGCAGAGCGGGAAGCCGGGCTGACCGCAAGCCGGCGAGCCGTCCGTCGGGCCACCCGCATCGTTCACCACGTGAATACCGGTGTTCTTGTAACGAGTGGAATCGGTTTCTAGAACGTACCAGTTGAACAGCGGGAAGACTTCGTTGAAACCTGCGAAGCCCTGCAGGTCGGTGCTGTTGAAGTTGGAGAAACTGCCGTCGCGGAACCGGATATTCGTTGGAACGAGCGACAAGCCGGGCTCGTTATCCTGCGAGAGGCCGTCACCGTTCTGATCGATGAAGGTACGCGTGTAGAGATTCTGCTTCCACGCGTGCACGGCCAGGTCTCCCAGATTCACGTCCGCGCTGTTGACGCGGACCGGAGTAGAGATGCCGTCGACGATCTGGTCGTTCCACTGATCGAAGACGGTGATCTTCCAGTCGCCCTGGGGAGCCTTGAGCGAGAAGTTGCCGTCGGAGTCACACTGGGTGAATCCGAATTCGGCACCATCCGGGCTGCCGATGCTCACGTAGCAAAGCGTGTAAGAGAAGGTGTCTCGCGAACCGCTGCTATACAACCTCTCGTCGGGAGTGCGGCTCATGTGCACGCCGGTGATCCGGCCGTGAACTGTGCTGTTGCAGCCTCCTGCTCCCGTGCAGACGACGGCATTGCGGTCGTTGATGATGGTGGGCTCGGCAAATCCGATGGCCACGTGATAGCCGGCAGGACCGAATTCCTGGAAATAGCTTGGCTCGCTGACCTTCACGAACGAATCGTGAGCCGGGCCGCCGTCCAGAGTATTGGTCTGCAACCAGTTTTCACCGCGAGCGATGCGATCCGCTCCCGGCGTCGCCACGATGCCATACCGGCCCGGAGGCAGGTTGGCAATCACGGCTTGACCAGCCAGCGGCGAAAGCGTCGTGCCATCTGCTTCGTATTTCGGGCAGACTGGAACGACACCGGTAATGCCCGTTTCACTGGGCGCCCCCGGAGTACCAGTCTCGGTGTCGATACCCTGCCGCGCATTTGCCGAGACAGGGCAAGCATCAGCACCGGTGACTGGGTCGAGGGTGCCTGACAGGCTGTTGGACAACGGCATGTTGAACATGTCGTACGTCATCTGACCAGCCGCGTCGCCTGTTCCACCCACGTCATCGAACATCGTTATGTTGAACTGGCCGAGACCGGGCTCGTTGGGAGAGAGCGTGTCAACGCCGCCGCCGGCATCATGCTCACCGTTCAGCGGATGATCATCTTCGAATACGAATACTGAAACCTGAGCGGGCGGCAGGGTCATCGGCTCGACAATCACCTTAACCGGCTGCCACACGCCATTGACCGCGAAGATCTCCGAACCCCCCATCGCGTGGCCCGGATCCATCGCGTCTCCCGGCAGAACCGAGATGTAATAACGCTTGGTTGGGTCGAGCGCGACCTGGCTGGGCAGTACAGGAGCCTTGGTGGTTCCCGGGCGGCAGATGCCGTTCTCGCAAACCGCATCATCATGAGCGCCGGTGGCGGGGTTGAATACCTGCTGGCCGGACTCGCAGGAGTTCGTTCCGGTACAGCCCTGAGCCAGCACCGGCATATAGCTGGTGTGGAAGTTCGAGCCGAACATCAATGGCAGAGTGCCATTGTTGGTCTGCTTGGTTGGATCGATGAAGAAGGTACGATCTTCTTCGATGATCCAGCGATAATCCTGCGGACTAAGCGCGGCCTTCGTCTTGCCGTCGACCAGGGTCACGGCAATGTTGCTGGGCTGTGGGAAGGTGAGGGTCACGGTGGCGGACGCAGCGCTCACAGTTCCCTGGGAGTTCTGCGCCTTGTAGGTGAAGGTGTAAGTTCCGGCGGCGGCGACTGAAGCCACAAAACCGCCAGTCTCATCGACCGTCACCGTCAAGCCCGCCTGCGGCGCAACGCTCGCGGCGTTCACCTTCAGCGGATAGCCTGCTGCATCCGTATCGTTCGCCAGGACACCCGGCGAAGTGATGCTCAGCGCGGTCGCAACCTTCGAGGTATACGCGTCGGGATTGGGTGTGATGCCGGTGTTTGCCTCGATCGTCGCCGCGCCCAACGTCACCGTCGTACAAGATGCGCCCGACGTCGCGCCGTTGCCGCAATACTGGAACGAACCAGAAGCTGCGGTAGCCGCGAACGTGAATGTGCCGTTGGTGTTCAGCGTAAGAGTTCCGCCGGCTACCGAACCAGCCACCACTTTTACGCCGCTGATGTTGATGTCGTTGGCGATCACGCCCTTCGAGGGATCCGATACGGTCAACGTTTGGCCGTTGATCACCGAAGGATAGGTATCCGGATTTGCTGCAGCAGATCCAAAAGCCGGTGAACTGGGCAGGCCAGCGCCATTCACGCTGATGTAAGCCAGCATGCCGGCATCACGCGCGGTGGCGTTTCCGGACAGGCTGAGCTGACGATCGAAGATCGGAAGCGCCGAACCGCTGGTGGGCGCGTTGATCATTACGTCGTAGGTCTTGCCCGCGGCCAGGAACACTTCATTCTGAATGCGGGGAACGCCAGGTAGTGGATTGCCGTCCTCTGCCATCAGCGCAAAGCCCGCGGCGCCCGCACCCGTTTGTGCTCCCACGATCGAGGGGACGTGCATGCGCAGGCCGGCGTTGACAAGGCGCACTAACACGTTGCCAGCTACGGCAGTTGCCGGATTCGTTGCGAACAGCGAGGCCGAACCGCTTGCCCGGTTGAACGCCACGCCGTTGATAAGGTAGTAGACCGGCGAGTAGTTGACAGCCGGTGGATAGCAGGTGTGGTAGTCAGGCGAAGTCGGATTGCCGCACTTGCCAGGCTGTCCGGACCAGACCTTCGCCTCATCAAAATTGGCAGTGTTGACCGCCGCATCGACGGCAATGTTCTGCACCGGATCGATTTCGCTCAGAACCATCGGGATGTCTGCGTTGTAGGTGACGCCCGGGTATGCGGTGCCCGGTGCCGTCACGATCACGACGCCATACAAGCCCATCGGGCCCTGAATAGAAGGATGGCTGCCCGACTCAAGCAAGTAGGTGCCAGGTCGCAGGGACGTCCAGGATAACGACGTTGTCGCGCCCGCGGCTACTTCCGTGCCAAAGGATCGAACACGCTTGCCCTGCGCGGGAGGTGCGCCCAGAGTGCCCGGGTCCGACGCAGGCCAAGTCACAGTCTGTGCCTGCGAGTGGTCGGGAGCGTCGGTGGTACCACCCGGCGTTCCCAGGCCGCCGCCCAACTGGCCGACAATCGTCAGCGAGGTTGGGACAGAATTTCCGTTCGAAAAAGATAGATTGTTAGTCAGGTTGATCTGCAACTCTTGTCCCGTGGGCACCGTAATCACTACGGGCGACCATCCGGCCGCCGCAGGATTTGACTTGGCGCAGGTCGCGGTAGAGCCAGAGACCGCTGCACCGCACGAGTAGCCCCACATCGGCACCGAAGTACCGTCGGACAAGGTGATGGCAGACGGGCCCGCAGCCAGGTTGATCTGCTGCTGGGCGACCGTGACGCTGACTCCGAGGAGGAGAACAGATATCGCCAGGACCGCTGTCTTCAAAGTTTTGAGATAGTTGGATCGCATTGCTCTTCTCCTCAATTAGTTCTGCTCATCGATCTGGAATTCCCGGGAATCGACCAGCATCATCATCATCATTCCGCCCGGGAAAATATTGTTGGTTGTGATCTCGCGCTCGTTGTGCGAGTGCCACATGTAGGCGAACGCCGCTTCGTCAGTTGGTGAATTGGCGATCGTTCCGGAAGGAGGAGTAGTTCCGGTCGGGCCAACTGCGCGACCCGTCGCGTTCGGACCGAGGTACGGGCTACCGCCGTACCAGGCACCGTTGGCAAGAATGTTTGCGTTGGGCAGGGTTGCAGGACCGCCGCGGGCCACGTCGCCGAAAGGCGCGACTTCCAGCGGTTTGTTGTGATCCTGGCACCACTCGAAGTAATTGATCGCGCTCGGAGCACTCGTGTTGTAGCCGTTTGCGTCCGGAGTGCAGGTGAGGTGCGCCATCGGATCAGGAACGTCTGCACGGTTGTTGTGACCGTACGGATCCCAGTTCAGGCCTTTGCCCGTCCAGTAGAAGATGCCGTCGATAGTCTGGCCTGGTGTCGTGGTGGTGGTGAACAGTGCCGGTCCTGCGAGATTCGGTTCGTTCGCGTTGGTCGAACTGAGAAGCAGGTTGCCGTCCCGCGCCAGCACGCGCACGTGGTTGCCGTGCTCGTGGAACGGATGCTGCCAACGTCCCTGGCCCACGATCCTCAAGAGCACTTGCTCGCCTGGATGCATGTGGGGATTGCCGTTGTACGGCTGGTGCGGATACTGCGATGCATAGTTGCTGTCCATGTCATCAGGCATGGAGCGGCCGTTAATCATGAAGTACGCGGGAACATAGGGCTCGGTCGCCACGCTCAAGCTGCATTCGGGAGCGCCGGCGACGCAGCCCGTCTTGGCTGTGACCTGCGCCAGAGCTTCGCGGTGGATCCGAGGATCCATTTCCGAGAACTGGAACAGATACTCGCGGTCGTAGCAGGCCTTCGGATGGTTGTAGGCGGCCGCCGCCAGGCGGAAGTCACCTTCACCCCAGTGACCCTGAGCCGCCGCGTTCGAGGCGTGCAGGCCCGTGGTGCATTCTGTAGGAATGCCGCTCGGAATCACGATGATGGCACCGAAGAGTCCCATCTCTACCTGTAGATCGCTCTGCGTACCGCTGTAGTAGGAGTGGGTGCCCGGCGTCGCTGCTGTGAAGGTGTAGCTTACCGGGTTGCCAGGCGCCGCTTCCTGCGTCAGCAGTCCGGCTACTCCGCCACTGGTCGTGACGTTGAAACCCGGAAACAGGATCGACGTGTTGCCCGCAGCGGCTGGCAGGTTGTTCACCAGATTCACGGTCACTGCCTGTCCCTGGGTTACGATCAACGTCGGCCCCGGCAGCTGCATCGCGCTGCAGAAGGTGGTCTGAATCGTCGCCGGAGCGAATCCGCCCGGTGCGCCATTGCAGCCGTAGCCCCACGAATAGATCATCGAGCCGTCCGGCTGAGTAATGTAGGCGGGGGACGCCTGCAGGTTGAAGGTTGGGCCCGTGATGCCCGGAGCTGCAGCATGCGCGGTTGCAGTGAAGAACAACGCCACCGCCATCACCGTCGCCAGAAGCAGTCGTGTTTCAGCAAATATGTTTTTCATGTTCGTCGCTCTCATGGCTGCGCTCCTAATTGACCCGAACTTCGGTCATCAATCCGCCGAAGTTCTCCGCATCGTTCGACAGGTGATCAAGATTGGGGGTGTAGAGGTAGTAGGTACCCGGCGGCACGTTGGTAGTGTCGAGAATCACGTCGAGTGACTCGCCGCCCGCTAACGTGATCGAGTTGGTGGTGTAGTACATGTTGTTGCCCGCCTGATCACGCAACAGCTTCGCGTTGATGCCGATGACCTTCATCGGAATACCCAACGAAGCCAGCGTCTGGTACTCGGTAACATCCAGGTCCGAGATCCGCAGCAGAGCTTTCTTTCCGGCGGGGATGGTGATGATCGAAGGCAGCGGCTGCGAGAAGTGCATCGCGCCGTCGGTGGACATCGTCGCCAGCGGCCCTTCCGAGACCGTGTCGGGATAGCTGCGGCCATTCAACAGGAAATATTTGTCCTTCATTTCGGTGAAGGCTTCCGGATTGAAGGTCATGCCGACAAAGTGGAAGTTAGGATCGAACCCGTGAATCTGGATGGGGTACTCGACGTCGTAGTAAGTTGAGCCGTCGCCGTCGTTGTAGGCGTAGTTGCCCGCGGTCGCACGCTGAACCGAGTTAGAAGCCGGCAGAGGGTTGGTGCACAGGATGTCAGAGGTGTCGCACTTCGTCCGCAGGTCGGCTTGCTGCTGTTGCAGTGCCGCAAACAAACTGTTGCCTACAGGCACGCGGTTCTGGCGTGGGCGAACATAAATCTGCCCGACCATGCCCATCTGCAAGTGCTCGGGCGGTGTGATGTGGCAATGCCAGAAGTAGGTGCCGGCATCGGGCGCCAGGTAGTAGTAGGTGAAGCTGCCGCCGATGTTGATCGCGACCGAAGCGTCTGGCACGCCGTCATAGAAGGCCGAGGCGTTGGGATATCCGTGGAAGTGCACGGTGTGCTGCTCGAACAAGTCGGGGCGCATGATCTGGCCGACGTTGGTGAGGGTCAGGAAAAACTCATCGTCCTCATCGATCGCCATCAAAGGCGCCGGGATGTTGCCGTTCAGTACACCGACGTCCATGATCGGCCGCGGATCAACGTGCCCGTCAACTGGAGCGCCCGCTGTGCCCGTACCGTTGTTCGCGTCGAGGTTGGGAGCCAAACCAATCGCACCGTTATACGTAAACGTTCCGCCGTTCAGGACGGTCGTTGCCGGCTCACCAGGAAGGAGCGGCGCGCCCGTGTATACCGTGTTGAACACGTTCGGGAACTGCGTGCCGGGCTTGCCGTTGGCAATGTCTGCCAACCCAGACAGCGGGCCGAACGAGAACATGTAGGTCTGTGTCCCGTCGCCCATGGTCGCGAATCCATCACCGCCAGAGATCTGCTGGCACTTGATCGCGCCGTTAACGTGCCCCGACGGCCTCAGGAACCCGCTGGATCCAGTCGAAAAAGTAGTTGCCCCCGCGTATGGAGGCTCCACGTTTGCTGCTGTGGGGTGAGTGATGGTTGTGGTCGGGCACTGCACCCGGAATGACTGGGCGTTTGCGGCTACCGCAAGACACACCAGCAGAATTGGCAACCAAGCGTGGTACGGCTTTCTTGAGAACATGCGACCTCCACAGAGTTCTTTGGGCAAGCGATCAATTCCTAGCTTCATGCAGGGGGAACGGCGGGAAATGGTTCGATCCATTTCTTCTCAGCTTTCTGATTTTTGGCGAAACACCCCACGTCGCCGAGCTGTTCCCCACGAACAAACCCGGAGACGTATGAATGAGTGACCAGGTGCGGTCAAAGGGGGAGGGATCTTACGAAAGTCTCAGCCCTGGCACTCAAAACTTGTTAAGGACACTTACAGCGTTAAATGCTTGAACAAGGGGAGTTACGTGTGAAGAAAACATCCGGGGGGCGCCAGCCTTTACAGGCCGGGCAAGGACGTCCTCTGCTGCTGTCTTTGTATCTCATGTCGAATCGAAGTGAACATCCCCCCCAGGGAGTAGGGAATGTTAAAAATCTTGGTAGTTGTAAAAAAATCTTTTGAACACGCGGCAAGAGCGGTTATTTGCAAAAATTGTTAGCTGCTGTCCGCACCTTAGGTCTTAGGCGTTCAACAATGTGCTAGGCAGTGATCAGCTTCTTGCGAACGGCGTACAAAATGATTTCGGCGGTCGTGTGGAGGTCCAGCTTCTCCATGATGTTGGATCGATGCGTCTCCACGGTGTACACGCTCAGATTGAGGATGCGTGCGACCTCTTTATTGGACTTCCCCTCCGCCAGCAGTTGCAGAGTTTCCTTCTCTCGCTCGGTCAACAGGTCGTAGCTGTCCTGCAGTCCTCGCTGTTGCAACTGCCGCATGTAGTCGCCCACGAGGATTCCGGCGATGGTGGGGCTGAAGAAAGGCTTTCCTTCAGCAGCGGCCTCGACCGCCCGCACCAGGTCTAGATCTTCCCCGTCTTTCAGCAGATAACCTTTTGCACCGGCGGCCAAAGCACGCGACAGGTAAGTGTCGTCGGCGTGCATGCTGAAGATCACAACGCCGGTCTTGGGATTTCGTTTTACAATTTGCGCGGTCGCTTCGATGCCACCCAGTCCCGGCATGGCTACGTCCATGATGACTACGTCCGGATTTTCCGTTTCGGCCAGTTGGACGGCTTGCCGCCCATCCGCCGCTTCGCCCACTACTTCAAACTGCTCCTGCTGTTGCAACTGCATGCGCAGTCCTTTGCGGACTACGCTGTGATCATCGGCGAGCAATACGCGAATTCGTTTCATGCGAGCACGTCTCCAGTTACCGGAATCCGCAGCGCCAATGCAGTTCCACCTTGATTACGGGTGCCGACTGAAAAGGAGCCATGCACGCCAGCCACTCGCTCGCGCATGCCAACCAGACCAAGGCCTCTCGCACGACTGTCTTGACCCAATCCAATTCCGTCGTCTTCTATGGCGACATCCACCACAGTGTTCGAGACAGAGAGCAAGATGCGGACGTTCTTCGCGCGTGCGTGCTTCGCGCAGTTTGTCAGGGCTTCCTGCACGCAACGGTAAATACAAACCCGAAGCGCTTCAGGCAAGCCAGAGGAGTCGCCGCTGGCTTCCACCAGCGCTGAAATGCCCGTTTGGCGGGAGAATTGGCGGGCCTGCCATTCCAATGCCGCGACCAGGCTGACATCGTCAAGCATGGCCGGACGCAGCCCCATTGCCAGGTCACGTACTTGTCGAAGAGCCTCGGCGTTCAACCGGCAGGTTTCTTCCAGATCGCTTCGCATCTTTTCCGGCAAGAGTGGACTTGCTTTGAGGGCTCTGAGCTGAAGACCATTAGCGGTGAGAAGCTGGCCGACCGAATCGTGGAGTTCGCGCGAAATCTGCTTCCGCTCCTCTTCGTGTACCTTCCAAAAATCATGCGAGGTTTCCCACGTGATCGGGAAGATGCGCCTTTTCGCAATTGCGATTGGCCGTGGCCGAGCCCGCTCCCGAACACGTCGGTAGCAACCTAAGACCGCCAGTGCGAACGCAGACGCGATCAACACTACCGAGGTGTTCTGAACCATCTGTGACTGATCGCGCAAGTAGGCGACGGCGCCGTCAGACGTCGTCCACACAGAATTCGCGCCTAATATCCCTGCGAGAACGGTCAACAACAGCAAACCAAAACGCAGGTAGCGCTGACTTCCACCGATATTGACTAGTGAGGCTCGATTACTGGCTGGACTTTGTAGCAACAGTCGCAGACCAGACACTTCTCTGGACATGGGACTTCTCCTCCAACGTAGAGGTTCAGGATGCGGGAGAGACCAGGGACCTGAATTGTTGGAGTGAAGCTAGATGCGGAGAACGCTGCAGGCAGTTAAATCGCGGGGGGAAACGGCTTCATCAGCAAGGTATAGCCGTTCCAAAATTGTCGGCTGGCTGGTTTCTGGCGAAGCAAACCCGATGGGGGCCTGCTGCAAAAGTTGGCCTGCGGTCGATTGGAGTTGAGTGCGAACGGTCGTGATCTTCACGTCATGCACATCAAGAAGATCCAGATCGGGGTGAATCAGGACAGCAGTGAACAGCACCGCGAAAAACAACATCATGATTTTCGCAAATGTTCCTGTCCGATTCACTTGATCTAACCCCATTTCGTTCGAAAAACCCCACAACGCTAAACTCAATATCCTCTAACCCCTGTTGTCGGTCAAGGAAAAATACCGCCCTGGCTGGACAAAAGGTAATTTTCAATGGGATGCATGCGCCCAAAAGGCAGTGTCTTTAGTACCGTTACGGGATTAATGCGCCGCTGCCTACCCTTATTATCGCCACAATTTCATGCCCCTAGGGGATACCACTCGCAGTCCGGAGAAGTGACAATCTTCACAGTTCTATCGGGTCGGCAATCAGGCTTGACTCTTCCCCAGAACACTCCCTCGCAGTTGCTTGTGCGCCACCGCGGAGAACACTACTATGCCTGCTCTTCAAGACTGCCTCAGACCCCAAGACTTGTGTCGCATGGTCGCGTCTGAACCAAATCGGGAGCAGCGCGCGGAGGTTATTGCCCATATGCGCGGACTCATCGCGCAGGAGCGCCAGGTTCCGCATTCACCGGAGAACGCCAGTTACCTGGTCGTTGCGGAGATGGTACTGGATTTTCTGGAAGAGACACTTAACTCGCGGTACGCACAGACCGTGCAGTAGTCAGCTACGGCTCACCCGTTCATCCTCGCACGGCATTCTCTGCGTCCCCGCGGCTACGATCATTTAAGGTCAACGCGAAACACCCGCTGACTGCAAGCGCGGCCCCGACTACCAGCAATCCTTGCTTGAAGCTGCCCGTCGAATTGCGCAGCGCTCCGATCGTGTAGGGACCGAAAAATCCTCCCAGGTTTCCGATCGAGTTAATCACCGCAACTCCAACGGCAGCCGCGGTTCCCGAGAGCAGTGCCGTTGGCATCGACCAGAACGGCCCCATCATTGAGAAGACGCCCAGCACCGCGACGCTGATCAAGGCGGTGGTGGCTCCGACTGAATTTGTGTGGGCGGCTACGCCCAATGCGATAGCACCCGCGAATGCCGGCACCGCCGTGTGCCAACGGCGCTCACCCGACTGATCTGAGTGCAGGCCAACAAAAACCATCGCGACTGCAGCCGTGACGTAAGGCACAGCCGAGAGAGCTCCAATCGCGAGATTGCTCATTCCGGAAAGGCTCTTGATCAGGGTTGGCAGCCACAAGCTTACGCCGTACGAGACGGTGTTCACCCCGAAGTAGACCAGGGAGAGAACGAGGATGGGCCAAACCTGGATCGCACCTCGCCCATGACTTTGCGCAACCTCGATCGTCTCGTTTTGCAAAACTCGCTCAATCCACGATTTCTGCAGAGGGGTCAGCCATGCCGCATCTTTCGGTCGGTCGACCAGATAGATCCACGCAATCGCGCCCAGCACGATGGCCGGCACTCCCTCCAGAAGAAACATCCACTGCCACCCAGCCAGTCCCGACTTCCCTTGCAATCCGAGCAAGGCTCCTGAAAGCGGTCCGCCCAGCACGCCTGAAAGTGGCGCTGCGGTCATAAACCTGGCGACGGTGCGCGCTCGGGCCCGGGCCGGAAACCACGTCTTCAAATAAAGGATGACTCCCGGAAAGAAGCCTGCTTCCGCGGCGCCCAGCAGGAAGCGAAGTGCGTAAAAACTCCGCACACCCGTCACGGTGCACATGGACGCAGAAATTATTCCCCAAGTCACCATGAGGACGGCGATCCACCGCCGAGCTCCAACTCTGGCCAGCACGAGATTGCTGGGAACCTGAAACAGAAAATAGCCCGCAAAGAAAATGCCAGCTCCCAACCCGTACATTGAGTCTGTGAAGCCCAGTTGTCGCTGCATCTGTAGCGCGGCGAACCCAAGGTTGATTCTGTCGAGGTAGGCAATGATGTAGAGGAGGAACAGAAAGGGGACAAGGCGCCAGGTAAGAGTGCGAATGACTGCCGCATCAAACTCCGCTTGGTCCGGCGTTGGGTCATGGAAATTTGTGGAAGGCAACGTGGCTCCTAGGCCAAGGCTAGCTTCTCTCGAATTTCCTGAACAATCTCGCGCGGGCTGAAGCTCGCATTGACGACGACGGCATCGACTGGCTCTTCCAGCGTCGCCAACTGACTCTCGAGCATGGGCTGCTTCATATAGTGGTGAGGACGTTGGATCAGTCTCTGGGACAATAGAACTCGGTCTCCCCTCAGATATACGAAGCGCACCTGTGGATTGACCCGCAGTCGATCACGATAAGTCTGCCGCAAAGCGGAACACGCTAGTACGCCGTTTTTCCCCGCTTCCATCCACTGCACGATGCGCGCACGCAACTTCTCAAGCCAAGGCGCTCGGTCGGCATCTGTTAAGGGAGTTCCCTTTCGCATCTTCTCCACATTTTCCGCAGAGTGGTAGTCATCGGCGTCTGCAAAATCCCATCCCAGGTCGGACGCAAGCAAAGATCCAACAGTGCTTTTCCCCGACCCGGAAACTCCCATCAACACGATAACCACGCGTCCCTCTGCGAACTCGGAATCCTCGCGCACAAATGCGACTAGCGGGGGGCAGCAGTTGACTCGACCTTCCAGAAGTCGATTCCCACTGCCTGCTCCGGCACGTCGACGGTCAGTCGCCACCACCGACACCGAGGACGGGACCGTGTCGCGATGCAAATTGAAATTAACTTCGTAGATGAAACTGCCGTCAAAGGTGATGTCGACAGTTGCCGGAAAATATCCCAAGGTGACTTGACCGACGACTGCGTCGTCTTTCGTACGGTATTTGAGAGCCTGCCCGTAGGGTCTGCCGTGAGCAATGGTCACGTAATAGAACTGGCGATCCGGACACACACGCGACCACCTGCAAGTTGATTCTTCATTGCCGTTAGTCTCCTCGACCGCGGTTTGGAAAATAACACCTGCGCACCGCGCGCCATGATATTCGAAAACAGCTCAATGCCGTCAATGTTTTACTGCGTCTAGGCACACGTATCTTATGGTCAATCCTGATCGATGGGCGGACTGACGCCGGTCCCACGAGTACAACTCAATGGAAAGGAATTATCGAACACGCGCGTGTCGAATGGACAAACTGGGATGCGAGCGCACATCCATAGGTGTTCGGCTAGATCTAATTGATTTCAGCGAAACAAAATCTCCGCAGCGCAAACCGCGGATGCGATGGGCAATTCCAGGAATCGAGAGGTGGTGAGCGCGGTAGGAATCGAACCTACAACCTACTGATTAAGAGTCAGTTGCTCTGCCAATTGAGCTACGCGCCCGCAGTTCGGTGGGATTTACCTGCGGCTTCGACTCGAGACGATGACTTCGTTTCGGCGAGAACAACGCGCCTCTGGCTCGGGCGTTGCGCTGCAAGCAAACATTCATAGTAACCTAGCGCGCCAAAAAGCCGCAACCGCTGGTCGGTTGTCGCTGGCAGCTTATGGTCTTTGCTGAAGATCTGCCAAAGGCGCAGCCGCATCAGGCACGCTGGCCACTGGCCGCTTGGATGGAACTTCTTCGAGTTGAACGAGTGGCAACCGCTCCAGCGTTCCAATCACCGGCGCCTCATCCATGGTGGAAGGCAAGGAAATGAAACGGTGCTCGACACACAGTTGGTCGACGAAGCGCCGTTGCCTTTCACTCAGTACCCCTTGGGGAAGCTTGTCGAAGTGACGAAAGATCCACAGAAAATATGCGCGCTGCGAGAGGGTGAGGCGAATGTATCGTGGCCCGATCGGCGTGATGATGCGCACCACACCGCCAACCAGCTTTTCGATCCACATGCTGAACCTGCCTGGGGTCCGATTTCTGAACGCGGCCAGAGCGCCGCCAAGAGCGCGCCATTATTGCACCAGCCGAGAGGCATTGACAAACGAATTCCTGCGAACCCAGCTACTCGAAAGGGCAAGCGGAAAAGCCCTCTTCTTTTCCCCATGAGGCGCAGGAATCAGACAAAAATAGCCAGGCCCGGCGCAACCATGCACCAGAAACGGTGCAACCAAGTTTGACCGATCTTCAAGAAAGACGACAACGCCGTCGACATCCCATTCAAGGCTTTATAAAGAGTTGGCCTACGCGCATCAGGTTGGAATCTCCGGCAGCATGTCGAGCCGATCGATGGTAGCGGCGACTCCGAACTGGTCGCCCTCTTCTACCCGCACTACCCTCGCCTGACAGCACGCCCACTGTTTTTCTCCCAAGCCCAGTTCCGCCGGCAGGATCAGCACAATTTCCAGCTTGCTGCCTTCTGTGATTCGCCGATCCGTGTACAGGAATATGCCGCCCATGCTGAGGTCCCGTGTAACGGCTGCGCCCTCGGCATTCGTGTCCTTACTCCTGACTGTTGCCGGAACGTTTACCGAAATGCGGGAACGTGTGCGCTTATCGGCCTTGGGGTCGTGCATGGGAGTGAGAGCCTATCATGAGCGGGAACGTTTTGTGTCGCGGAGATTTTCACAGAGGCGTCAAGCACAAAAGGCGTCCCTTGTGGGACGCCTCCGCGCAGAGATTCGCTCAGCTTACAAAAAGAACTACATCGTAGACGGCTTCTGCAGTCGCACTCCGGGAACCACCACCGCCTGTTCGATCGTCGGAATATTCGTGCCCCGCAAACGCTCCTCTACCTCATGCATCTTTGCGCTCGCCCCGGATTCGTAGTAGGCACGCGAGAGCAATTGCATGGACGAAGGATCGTTCTCATCCTCTTCCAGATGCGCGATCGCATCCTGCCATTTTTCCTTTGAGGCTAGTAACGCTCCCGCGGCACCATGATACGAACTCTGGATCACGAGATTGCGACTGCTCGCCGCCATGCCTTCCAAAGTGTCCAAGGACTTCTGCGCCAATTCCCGATTGCCCGCGTGCGCCGCCCGCACAGTTCGGTACCGCAAAATCCGCGACAATTCTTCATCGCGGTCGATCTGCGAGATTTCCTGCCGGTGGCTCAACGCGTCCTCGGCTGCTTCCAGATGTTTGAGCGCCGCGGCATCGTCTGCCTGATATTCCGCCATCCGCTGATGCGCCCAGGATTCCTGCAAGTCCAGACCAAGAATGTGTGCCTGTTCCGCGGTTTCAGCGAAGGCGCGGTCAGCTTCGGCCGGCTTTGCTTCGCGCACCCAGCTGGTCGCATTCTGCATCATGTAGTCGATGCGGTCCGCGTCGTTATTCGCTTGCACGATGGCCTTCTGATACTCAATTCGTGCCTGCGTCTGATTTCCCATCAGCGCGTAAGTATCGGCGATTCCAACTTGCGATGACGCAAATTTAGGATCGACCTTCAGCGCCATGCGATAGTGGACGAGCGCTTCGTCAAAGTGGCCCGCCATACGGAGCAACTCACCGTACGAGTCGTGCGGATTCGGCTGCTTGGGCAGTACGGTTATGTAGCGATCCATCATCGCAAACGCCTTCGCGAACTGGCGGTCACGCGCATAGACATACGCCGCATCATTAATCGCGGCAGGATAGTTCTTGTCAATCGCAAGTGCCCGATCCAGAAGCTTCAAAGCCTGATCGTTCCCGTTCTCCCCCATCAGCCAGTTACCGGCCAGATAGAGCAGATGCTTGTCTTTGGGGAACATGGCCAGCATATCGTTCATCGCTGAAATGCCCGCGATGAAGTTTCCTTCCTGCACGTTCACGATCCACTGGACCATTAACCTCTCGCCGGGCGTCACCTGCGGCAGCAGCGCCTTGGCCTTCTCGCGGGCCGAACTGACCTCGACCGGATTGCGCCCGTTGAACGCGATCCACGCCCACGCCAAGGCAATCGACGGATCTTCCTTCACCGCGGCGCGCCAGTCTTCATTGCAGCGCTCAAGATAAAGATTCTCGTAGTCCTCCATGCCCTTCTGGTAAAGTTCGCGCCCCTTGGCGGAACTCGCGGTCACCGGCATGGTCCCGGTAGCAGGCGTGGGTTTTGAGGACTTGTCTTTGGCAAAAGCAGCACAAGCCAGGACGAAAAGGGCGATCAGCCCAGTCAGGATGCGGCGCTGCATCATCGTTTCTCTCTGAAAACAGTGATTTTGCGGACCACTACGGCGCAAAGCGTAGCATCGAGGCGGATGGTGACCAAGGTGACGGAAGGTTTACGACGGGTGGGGGAGGGGGATTGGAAGAAGTAGCAGGAAACCAGTTCGCGCGCCTCAGAGCTAAGTTCCAAACCAGAATGTCGGAGTCCCTGCGTAAACAAAAAGCTCCTCCCACGCAAGTGAGAGGAGCGAAGTAAGAAACTTAGACGACCCTAAAACTTAACCTGTGCAGAGAACTGAATCCCTCTCGGTCCGCCGCCTCCGAGGAAGGGGTTTCCGATACCCACGTCGCCCGTAGCCTGCAAAGGATAGAAACCGCTATGCCGCCCAGTCGCTGCATCTGGAGATCCGATATCTGCCGCGAACGCCGGCAAGATCGGACTCGAGAAGTTTGGATGGTTGAGAAGGTTGAAGAATTCTGCGCGCAGAGCGAGCGCTACCTTCTCGGTCAGCGCGGTGTTTTTGAAAATGGAGAAATTGAACTCCTTGAAAGCAGGTCCGCGCAGCGAATTGCGTCCCAGGCTGCCAAAGTGTCTCGTTCCGGGTATGCAATTGGTTTCGTCCGAGCTTCCGTCGTTAGGCGGATTTCCCCACGTGCACGGCGCTGCAAACGAACTGAGGTCTACAAAGTTGGAGGGCAAGGCACCATAGTGGACCGGCCCAATCACGTCCGGACGATCAAACCCCTGTCCCGCGCCAGAGTAGTCGCCTTCAAACAGGTAATTGAAGTGGAAAGGCTGGCCATCCTGCAAGCTTAAGACCCCGTCGAATCCCCAACCGTTCTTCAGTTTCGCCATCCCGCCACCCACTCTGGGGAATTCGTAGCCGAAGTTCCAAGAGAGTCTGCGGCGGAGATCGAAACTCGAGTTCCCTTTCTCCGCCGAGGGATTCAAGCTGTTCTGTGGCTGCGCCTGGTTTGGAATGAAGTCTTCGCTATCGCTGGCGGTGTCAATAGAGTGCGACCAGACGAAGTTCAACTGCGAGGTCAATCCGTGCCACGCGTTTACCTTCAAACTGGTCTGCAACGCGTGATACATCGAGTCTGCCTTCGACTCTTCCAGATTGATGTAGAAGCGGAAGGGCATTCGGAAATTGTCTGGGAACCCCGTAACCCGAGGGACAGTAAGACTTTTCAGAATATCGGGCACGCACGCCAGATCGGCCGCAGTGATCTGCGCTTGGCTCGGCTGATTGATGTCGCGGAAGCGGAAGAGCTTCGTTCCCTTCGTCCCCACGTAGCCCACTTGAAGACTGCGCGTCCACCGATTGCCTGTTGTAGGTTGAGATTGAAGTTCTGAACGTAGGGTGTCCGCAGATGCGGGTCGCCCCAAAGAACTCGGCTGAAGGAGATGTTCCCGAGAATACTGGCGTATTAGGATCGAGTGCGCCGCCTGTCAAACCCACGTCAGAAATCGCCGCCGGGCCAATACCGGAATAAGCCGGCCCCGGACAGAAGAAACAGTTCCATGGGAAGTGTCCGAGAAAAATGTCCTGGGCAAAGGCATCGTAGAAGACGCCCCATCCACCACGAACGACCGTGCTGCCCTTTCCCGTCAGGTCGTAAGCAAACGACACGCGAGGCGCGAAGTTGTTTAGGTCCTTGCCATATAGTTGGCCAGCCGGCACCTCTTCTCCGGTTGCTGTGTCAAACCGGTAGAACAATCCGTCTTTCTCATGGGCGACGCCGAAATAGTCCCAGCGCAAGCCGAGATTCATCGTCAGCCGAGGTGTCCAGCGAAAGCTACTCCTGGATGTAAAAGCCGTGACTATTCTCGGAAGTGTGCCGGCGTGTGTACCCAGAGCGCTGGCCCCCATCCACGGGCAGTCCCTCGAGGAAGGCCTGCAACGGAGTAAGTTGTACCGGAGGGGCCGGAGGAACGGTCGGGTTGTTGGGGTCGTCAATGAGGTCAAAGCTCAGCTTGCCCCGAAACGTGTTCTCCAGCACCTGCATGATCGTGGTCCGGCGGGAACTCGAACTCGAACTTCACGTCATGCCTGCCGAACTTCCACGAGTAGTTATCGAGGAAGTGCCAATTGGCGTCGACTCGATTGCGGGGAGCCGTATTGGTGGCGCCAATCTGCGAGAAGCTGCCCACGTTGATCGCCGGCAATCCGCCTTCGTAGCCGGTTACGCCCGTGTTCATGCCGATCGTTGAAGGGTTGAACTTCTGATCCTCCGGGAAGAAGCCTTCCGCGAAGCGATTCCAGCCCAGCCTGGCCTCATTCACTTGCGATGAGTTGACGACCTTGACGTAGGACAGCGAAATCAGCTGCACGCGTGTGGGCGTGACCGTATTGAAGCCGGGGAGAATACCCGCCGCCAACTGCGCGAAGGGAAAGCTTTGATCGCTGTCGCCAAAGTAATAGCGACCGGTCAGCAAATTACTGGCGTTGAAATTGTGATCGATTTTACCTATGAAGCTATCGACCCGATTTCTGAAAGGCGTGGCGACCGCAAGGTTCGGGGTGTTGCAGCCGGACTCATCGCTGGTCGCGCCTGGAATGTTGGGCGTTGGCCAAGGATTTCTCGCCAACAAAGCCTGCGTGACCGTGTTCAGAGTGCCGCCGGAATTGAGCACTTCCTGGCTCGCTGTTGCGATAACCGCCGGATCAGGCACGCAGCTTGTTCCGGACTGCGCTCCGCTTTCGCGCTGCCCTTCGTAGTTCACATAGAAAAATGTCTTATCCTTCACGATCGGGCCGCCGAACGATCCGCCAAACTGATTATTCAGAAACGAATTCTTCGGATTGGGCTTGAAGTTGAAATAGTTGCGCGCGCCCAGTTGCCCGCTGCGCCAATACTCGGCAGCAAGGTTCCGTGCCAGTTGTTCGTTCCACTCTTCGTCACGATATTGACGACTGCGCCTGCGTTTCTGCCGTACTCCGGTTCGAAATTGGATAAGACGTTGCAACTCCGCGACTGCGTCGATTGGAAGAATGGTCGAGGATGTGCCAAACACACCGGCCTGGTTGATCGCGGGGTCGTTTCGATAGCCGTCGTTCATGTCGGTGCCATCGAGCAGGAAATTATTCGAACGCCCGCGAGCTCCGTTCATCGAAAACGTTCCGAACGACCCAGGTGAGTCTGATATCTGATCTGGAGACCCTGCGACTCCGGGATTCAGGTAAATCAGTTTCGTGTAGTCCCGTCCGTTGACGGGAATGTTCGCGACGTTGCTTCTGAGCTCAGTGTTCCACCCAAGGTCGTTGGTGTCGTCTCCACCTGCGGCAACAGGTCGCCCTGAGACCTCCACGCTCGTAGACACCTCTCCAGCTTTGAGCGGTGCGTCCACCCGTCGCTCGGTGGCGACGTCGACGGTCACTCCCTTTCGCGACGAACGTCTGAAATCCAGTCTGCGTCACGGTCACGTCGTACGACCCAATCGGCAGTTCGGCGACGGCGTAGCTTCCGTCACCACTGGTGGCGGTTGTCCTTTCCAGACCCGTGCTTGATGTTCCGCACCTTCACCTGTGCCCCGCCACGACTGCACCCGTCGGATCGGCTACCGTGCCGAGGATCGTTCCGCGAAAAGTCTGAGCCGCTAGCGAAGCGACGGCCATCATCACGAACGCCACTGTCATCCGGAATTTCATTTTGAAGGTCTCCCTTGCGAACCGGTTCATTTCGCTAACTATCCTGATATCTTGGGGTTGAAGGTGAGTAGTGCAGACGTGGCCGGGCCGGCGCACCGCTCCACGGCCCGCCATTTCCGATGTGCACAGCTTGTCTCTTCGGAGGATCGATGCAAGCGCGCCTGCCTGCTGTAGTAGGGCATCGAGTATTCGGGTACCCGTTCCAGGGTCGCCGATAGCTTTTCAATGGAGCGGATCAAGCTAAACAAATCGGGCGGTGCGAGTCAATATCGAAACCACTCCCCTTGCAGCCGATTCACTGCTACAATCATCCAACTTCAGGCCGCTTCCAGCCTCCTCAAGCGGCTATTTCCAGGAGTTCTTCGATGGTTCGCTGGATCGCTTTCGATGACGAGACGGCAGAGGCAGTGGTCAGCCGGCTGCGCCGTGGCGCCGCCGAAATCCAGCACAATACTCCGGTCGACGCCGCCCTGCATGCCGCCGGCCCGTCTGTGATCGTGCTCCCTTCGTCGAACCCGGGAAAACTGCTGATCGCTCGCTTCACGAAGTGTAAGACCAGCGCAGCCGCCCAGCAGCCTCAAGCCTGCGGCGACCATGATTGATTCCCCGGTCCCACCCAAGAGGCAGGCCGCTGCTATAAAAAAGCCCTGGTGGCGCAAGTTCGTCGCGTAATCCAGTCGCTAGTCTCTAGCCGTCAGTCTCGAGCCAAGGGCTTTCGTTCGCACATTCATTTCGCTGCCTTACATAGTGGCTCCTGTTCGCGTGGGACTGACATCATCGCGTAATCGAGTCGACAGCTGGCAGCGCTGTCATGCTGACGACAGACGACTAGCGACTGACGACTATTTTTTCTTGCTCGGATCGTCACTCGGATTGACGTAATTGAACGCCAGCGGCGACATGCCGTGCACCTGCACGATCGTCTCGCCGCTCGCCATTGCGTAGTGATGCATGCTCGGATCCATGTAGGCGAAGCTTCCCGCACCGAAACTCCCCATCTTCGCCTCGTCGAACGTGTCGCCCATTCCGACTTTGAATGTGCCCGAAACCACCGTTACGTTCTCGCGCTTCGGATGCCAATGCGGCGCGATGCGATAGCCATCCGGCATCTTGAGGCGAATCGTAAAGTCCCCCGACGAAGCTGTCGGATCGCCTTCCAGCACGGCAAGCTGCGCACCCGGCGGAACAAAGGCTGGCACCGGGCCATAGGGAATTTTGTCAGGCGTAAATACGTTGTCGACCGGCGCCGGCGTCGCGACTACCAAAACCGCGCACAGCAATACCCCAAGCACAATGAATTTCATTCTTTTGTCTCCCCATAGATGATTTGCGCGATCCCCACACGATCGCGAGAGGAAGCAGCGCCCCACTGGCGCGGAAGTATACGCCTAAATCAGTTCACCACAGAGTCACAGAGAACCGCTGAAGAGAAAGCGCTCTTCTTCTCTGTGTCTCTGTGGTGAAGAATTTTCGTTCTGAACTAGAACGTGAATGCCACTCCGCCCCGCACAGAACGCGCGGACTGCACCAGGTAAACCGTGCGGCCGTCCGTTCCCATCACTGGGACGTAACCTTGTGCCATCAGGTTGCGCAGGTCGAGCATCGCTTCCATGTGCACCGGCAGGAAGCTGAACCCCGGCAGAGGCTGCCGCAGAAATACGTTGAGGTACGGGTCCGACTGGCCAGCAGATGCGTTGAACATATCCACCTGCGTCAGGCCGTGTCCACTAACCCAGCCATAAGAGGTCGTCCAGTGCGTACGGCATCCGGGAAGCTTGCCGTTGAATTTCGCCGTCACCGCGTGTCGTCGCGCCGTCGTCATCGACTGGCGGGCTTCCCTCAATTCGATATCCGGCTGTGTCAGATCAATCACTCCGCCATAAGCGTAGTCGAGCGTCGCGGTCAGGTCCGAACTCAGTTTCCGCTGCAGCACGACCCGCATACCGGTGGTGTCGAGATTCGTTCCCTGGTATGAGAATGTGCCGGAATCAACATCGGGCAGCAGCTCTCCGCCGTCTGCGGTCGCCATACCAACGCCCGTCAGCACCGTGTTCGTCACGCGGTCGGAGTAGTACGCCACCTGCATGTTGTTCTTGCCGATGCGATGCGAAATAGATACTTCCTGGTGGCGCGCCCGTTCCAGTGCCGGCGAAAAGCTCGCCATGCTGACTCGCGGACCTGAATCGCTGAGAATCGAGTTCTCAGTATCTCCATCTTTCGTCATTGCGTCAGAAGGACGCGAGCTCGCAAACCGGTACTCCAGCACGGTGTTCGGCGAAACATGCAGGTCCGCGGTGCCAAACGGACGGAAAGCCGTGAACCGTCCCATGAACTGAACTGTCTGCAGTTCGCTGCCGAACTTCAACTCCAGAACGTTGCCGACCTGCATTTCGTCGGTCGTAGTCAGGCCGAAGGCCTGCAATCCCTGCTGGCGGAAGCTTCCCACCGGAGGAGCAAGCCTGCGAACAGTCAACGCGACCGTCGGCGCAGAACCGCTATCGGTGTGATGGGTATAAGAAGTGCGCAGAACCGCGGCCCCGGTTCCCTGCCCGTATCCAACATTTCCTTCCAGCCGTACTGCGTCATCCGACAAAATTTTGTGCTCGAGCGAGAAGCCCGTGCTCATATCGGAAACTGTGCCGTAGCCTTCCGACGGAGAGCCCGCCAGGAACGACAAGCTGGCTTTCAGATCGTGATCCTCGCCTTCACCCTTTTCTTTCACAGCCGCCGTGGTGACGGCGGATCCATCTTCCAGTACTCGCAACACCGGACGATTCGCCGCCGAGCGCAGCGTCCATTTCCAGTCATCGTCATCCGCGGGTCCACGCAACGGGCCCAACTGAATCGCTTCGAACAGCGTGCTCAGGGTTACGTTCACAACCATCGATGAGCCCGCATGCAGGCCGATCCGGTCGCGCAGCGCAGGCAGGAAGGAAGGAGCTGTTACTTTCAGAGTGTAGGTGCCGGGAACCAGGTCGCTGATGGAGTAGAAGCCGCGATCGTCGGTGAACACCTTCAGGTCACGAGCGGCCGCGCTCAGTACTTCAACAACCGCGCCCATCTGTGGGACACCGGCGGAACTGCGTACGTAGCCGGAGATCGACCCCGGACCATCGACCGCCAGCGCGGGGAGCGCCAGGCCGAGAAGAACTACGAAGCATTTGAAAGTTCGCAGCATCACTCCGCCACCTCAGGGGTCAAGCCAGACCTTATTCCACGGAAAACGTTGCCGTGGGACCAACCGTCTGCTTGGAGATGTTGTCGTTGACCTTGATCTCGAGACGATACAGACCGGGTTGCAAATTTCCGGCGGACAGTGTCTTCTGCAGAGTCACTTGGTCGCCGATATTGCCCATCTGTTCGGTCGATTCCGTTGTATGCACCACATTCTTGTTCGTGGCCGTGTTCACGACGTCGTACTCAAACGTGGCGGAAGGCTTGTGCGTTTTCTCGTCCACGCTCAGGTTGTAAACCTGCATCCAGAAATTCAGTTTTTGCGTTCGCTTGAAGGCAATCGGCTTGCCGTCGGCGGGCGGTACCCGCGGACGGACTTTCATCGTGCCGATCACGAAGTTCCCGGTACCGATATCCTTGGTCGCCACCGGATACATCTGGTCCGCAACGATCAGCGAGGAGTTTGTCAGATGCTCATCGCCGAAGTCGGGAACCATCAGACTCTTGCTCCAGTTTCCCACCCGGTCGCCGTTGACATCCTTCACCACCACGTCCAACCGGTAGTGACCTGGCTTCAGCGGCAGCGCCTTCCAATAAACCTGCGAGTTCTCTGCGGCCTTTGAAAGCAACTCTGCCGGAACATCCACCTGCACGGTGTCTTCGAAGGTCTGCGCAATGCGTCCGCTCAGCGTCGCGACGCGGCCGAAGATATTTACGGTACCGCGCTGTACGCCGTCCTTATTCTGGAAGGTAATGTCGCGGTTTTTCACCTGGATCGTGATCGGCGTCAGAACCGTGTCGCTGGTGACCTTCACGAAGTCCGCGCGCACGTCGAACGGCATCAGGTTCACGGTGATCTTGTGCGAAACGATTTCCTCTAGATCCTTGAACTTTACCGCCGGAGGCTTGTTCAACTTGGCAAACTGCTCAAGTCGATCGAACTGCTTGGTCTGCAGGTCCTGATTAAACGGCCCCTGCCCCAAACGCTCCAAGCCGCCCCCTTGGAAGCGCGCTGTCTTGTTCGACATGCCCATCTGCTCATAGAGCGTCAAGCCCGCGTTCGGCGTGTAGAGCAACGCGTCTTTCTCGGACCGGTCGAGCGTCATGTGGTAGTCGCCGCACATGCAGGTATCGACGAACTCGATGATGATTTCCTGCCCGACTCCCTCGATGTAGCGGTAGCGCCAGTCTTCAAAGGGATACGTCGAGGTGGTGCCGCCACCTTCTTCCATTGGACGATCGTAGGTTCCGCCGGAAGGATGGGACTCGATTTCGTCGGCCGGCCCGTACATGATGTACATGCGGCCGCGGTCGGTCTTCCATCCAGGAATTCCCGCCGGGAAATGCTCGTTGGCGTAGGCGATGCGGCGGTAGTGCTCTTCCTTGAACTCGTTCTCGATCGTGTCGGGCGTGGGATCGCGCCGCTGCCAGAACGCTTCAATGAATTGGTCGCGTTCCTCGTCGTTCGAAAGCTGCTTGAACGCCGAGCGCTCTTCGTCGGTGATAATCCAGCGCACATCTTCGTCCAGCCACTTCTTGTAGGAGCCCGAAACTTCCTGCTTGAACCGTTTTTCGTTGGCCTTGCGCTCTTTGTCTCCCAGCGGCCGCTTCAGCGGATCGACCTGGCCGGCCTGATCTTTAGCAGGCTTACCCTGCTCCTTTGTGGAGTCGGCAGCCTCCTGATCATCGGTTTTTGCTTTCGAATCTTGTCCCAACAGATAGGAATGCCCAAGAAGGAAGAAGGCGCTTGCGATAAAGAGGGCCAGAACGTGACGGCGAACACCTACCAGGAACATGACGGGGGCACTCCTAATGGCACACTGGTAACCGGATTGTACGGCCTTCGGGGCCCCAAAGCAAGGCTAAGTCTCGCCCCTAGAGTGTATTGTGAATCCTCGGGTTGAGTGCCGGGTTGCCTCGCCGATAAGAATATTTTGCGCCCTCTTTCGCGCAACGAATGTCCAGCGAACCAATTTATAATGCAGAGTTTACCTCCTCAAGGGTGCCCGCCAGTCTTTCCGGGGTGACTCCTCACTCCCAAAGCGCGGGTGGAACTTTCGCAGGCCGCCGACCGTATCTTCAGCAGCGTGCGGCCGGTTCGCCCTTTTGGACGCAAAAGGTAACGGCTCATCTCGACGTAACTTGCTGAAGTGAGCGGGGTTTCATCGAGCGGACGAGGACGCATGAAGACCTGGAAAAAAGTGGTGATCGGCGCGGGGGGCCTGCTTCTCGCCCTCATCCTGGTCGGCATAGGGATCCACCAGGCCAACAAGGGCGTAGTCACGGTCCAGACAGGCAGGGCGCAGCGCGAGGATCTTTCCTCCGTTGTGACCGCGTCCGGCGAGATCAAGCCGAAGACCTACGTCAATATTGGGGCCAATGCGTTTGGGAAGATCACTCACCTTTATGTCCATGAAGGTGATCGGGTCAGGAAAGGCCAATTGCTGGCGCAGCTCGAAAACGTGCAGTCGGCCGCCGATGTCGCCGCCACCAAGGCGTCGCTGGAGGCCTCGCGCACCGACGCCGTCGCCGCCGATGCCAACCTGAACACCGCGAAGGCGGACCTCACGCGCGCGAAGGCAGACTATGAGCGCGCCCGCCTTGACTGGGATCGCGCGGAAGGACTTTTCAAGGCTGGAGTCATCTCCAAGGCCGACTACGATACGCGCAAAGCTACGTGGCAAACCACTGAAGCCGGCGTGGCACAAGCCGATGCCCGCGTAGCCCAAGCCAAAGCTCAACTCGATTCCGCACAACGCCACATTTCGCAAACCGACGCCACCCTGACTCGCGCCGCCGATGTTCTGCAGAAAACTGTTTACGCCGCGCCTTACGCCGGCGTGATCACCAACCTTCCCGTCCGGGAAGGCGAAACCGTCGTGATCGGCATTCAAAACGCGCCGGGCAGCACGCTCATGACGCTGGCCGACATGTCGATCATCACCGCGGAAGTGAAGGTCGACGAGAACGACATCGTCAACGTGCAACTCGGCCAGGCCGCCGAAGTGTCCATTGATGCGATTCCGAAGAAGGTCTTCCGTGCGGTCGTCACTGAGATCGGCAACAACGCTATCGTTCGCTCGACGGGCGTCGCAACTTCTCAGTCTGCATCGGCAAGTCAGGAAGCCAAAGACTTCAAAGTCGTCGTGACCTTGCAGGATCCGCCCGAAGACCTCCGCCCCGGCCTCTCGACCACGGCCAAGATCACGACTGCGATTCGCAGCAACGTCGTCGCGATTCCGATCCAGGCAGTGACCATCCGCCGGCAGAGCGACCTGGCAGCGACCGCAGACGAAAAAGGTTCTGTCCAGGCAGCGGCTCCCCAGAACGGCGCGTCCAAAAGCAAGGACGATGAAACCCAAGGCGTGTTCGTGATTCGGGATAAGAAAGCGCAGTTCGTTCCCGTGCAGACGGGAATCATCGGGACTACCGACATCGAGGTCTTGAATGGCCTGAAGGAAGGTGACGAGATCGTCATCGGAAGCTACAAGGTATTGCGCACGATGAAGCCGGGCGCGAGCATAAAAATCGATAACTCGGCCGCGAAGAAAGAAGACAATGAGTAGAGTTGAGACATCTGAACTCGCCAACTAACAAAGGTTTGGGTGGCTCGTCCAATGGAGAGCCGTCCGGATGGAGAAAGTAAGTGTCCCCACAGGACCAGGAGAAAAAGATGGCAACTGCTGAAGTAGTGAATTTTTCCCAGCCCGCAGTGTTGGCGCCTCCGCAGCAATGCATGATTGCTACCGAGGACTTGTGGAAGACGTACGACATGGGCTCGGAGCAGCAGGTGCACGCTCTGCGCGGGGTCAACCTGCGCATTCAGCGCAGCGAGTACGTCGCCATCATGGGTCCGTCGGGCTCCGGCAAGTCGACGTTGATGAACCTGATCGGCTGCCTCGATTCTCCCAGCAAGGGCAACTACTGGTTGAACAACCAACTGGTGAGCGAACTTGATGACGACGAACTCGCCCGCATCCGCAACAAGGAGATCGGATTCGTTTTCCAGACGTTCAACTTGCTGGCGCGCGCTACGGCGCTGCACAATGTCGAGCTTCCCCTGATTTACGCAGGTGTTCCCGCGGAAGAGCGCCTCGCCCGCGCCGAGGGCGCCCTTGCGGCGGTCGGCATGGAAAAACGCATGACGCACAAGCCCAACGAGCTTTCCGGCGGCCAGCGCCAGCGCGTAGCCATCGCCCGCGCCCTCGTCAACAAGCCCTCGATCATCCTGGCCGACGAACCCACCGGCAACCTCGATTCGCAAACCGGCAATGAAATCATGGCGCTGTTCGATCGACTCCAGTCCGAAGGTAACACCATCGTTCTGGTTACCCACGAACACGACATCGCCGAGTACGCCCACCGCGTCATCTTCATCAAAGACGGCGTGATTGCTGGGGACGAGAGGAAAAGATAGGTCAGGGCAACCCCTTCACCACAGCGTCACAGAGACACAGAGGAACCTCAAGGCAATGAACCTTGGGGTTTTTCTCTCTGTGTCTTTGTGACTCGGCGGTGATTGACTTTTGATTTCAAGTCTGCCAGCTCGACGTTCTCTTTCGGGCCTTTTCTCGCAAACGGAAATTCCTCCTCCGCCCGCTAATCCTTTCCTGCAAATATCCGATAGACATGTTGAAGGACGGCGAAGACTGTGAAAATTCTCCTGGTCGAGGACAGCAAACTCTTACGATTGAGCAGCGAACGTACGCTGCTCAAAGCAGGCTATGAAGTGATCAGTGCAGAAGACGGGGAAGAAGCGCTGCGCTGTGCCAAAGAGGAAAAGCCGGATCTCATTCTGCTCGACTTGCTGTTGCCGAAAATCAGCGGCCTCGAAGTTTTGACCCGACTGAAACACAATCGCGACACCGCGAAAATCCCGGTGGTCGCCCTCAGTGGTCTATCGGACAAAAACCGGCAACGGCTGATGGAGGCAGGAGCGGAAGACTACTTGGAAAAAAACACCGTGATCAGCGACAAGGGCCTGAATCGCCTGCCCAAGGTGCTCGAGGACGTGATTTGCCGCATCAACCGCAAGCGCGGCATCAATTTCACGCCCGTACTCAATAATAAAAAGACGCAGTAGACCGCCAAAGACGGCGGTCAGCTCACCGGCTTTTTGCGCACGACCAGATCATAGACCAGCACTACCACCGCAATCACCGCCAGCACGTGGATCACCCCACCGGCGATGTGCAAAACAAACCCCAGCAGCCACAAAACCAGCAGCACTGCAACGATTGCTCGAAGCATGAGTTGGGTAGCCTCTCGTTCTCAGCGCTTTTCGCCGCGCCGGAGCCAGTGAGCTTATCAGGAAAAAACGAGAGAGAGAATTGAACTAGGCAACCGCCTGCGGAACGCCGCCCGCGTTTCTACCCGAAACTCCGGATTTGCCACGCAGCGCACGCAGCCTATTTTGGCTTCGGTCTGTTGGGACGGTTCCGTCTCATGAACGACACTTGCTGTTGAGCGAAGCATACCTGATTGACCAAGGCGGACTGAGACACTCGGCATGATTTCCGGGAGCCCGGCCCGACCGATTGAATTAATGAAAGGGGAGCTATGAATACAGAAAAGACCGGACAGCAGTCCAACCCAAATGACCCCACGCAACGCGACCAGGACAAGCAGGGCCAACAGGGCCAGGGCGATCAGCAGGGCCAAGGCCAGACTGATCAGCAGAAAGATCGCAAGCCGGGTCAGGGCCAACAGGATGTCAACGATCGCGAACGGAAGTCCGCGTAGTTTTCTCCGGGACCCTGAAACTAAAGCCCTCCTCCTGGCGGAAGAGGGCTTTTTCTTTCCCGCACAAAAGGCTTACTGGCTGTTCCCGGGCTGGTCTGACGCGGCCGTCAAAGTGCCCAGCACTCCATCGGCTTCGTCGTTCGGTCCGGCTGTGAAGTAGAGCGATGTTGCCATCCCATCGTTGGTGGAGTCTCCGCCGAAGCTCAATCCCCACAACCCGTGAACAACCAGCGTCGTCCCGGTTGTATCGTCGAGCATGGCACCCTCATGCTTCCCGGTAGCGGTATTGAAAGCGTGAACGGTTCCGTCCCCGAAATTTCCAATTAGGAGGCGATGCGTGAACTTGCCGAAGTCGCCCGGCGCTGCCGCGATTCCCCAAGGCGCATTGAACCACGGTCCATGTTGAAGGGCCAGCAACAGCTTTCCGGTCGGGCTGAACAATCCGGCGTAGCCGAGGCCTGCGCCGTGATCTTCGTCCAGGCTGCCGGGAGCGCGGTGTGCAAACGTCACCACCAGATTGCCGCCCACGTTCTGAATGTTGAAGGGGGCATAGCCTGAGGGAAGGCCTGGAATCGTAAAGGCGGTGGTATTGCCCGGTTCTACCCGCGCGAAATTCGCGTTGTAGACTTCGACCCGGCCCGACTGAAAGTTCGTCGCGTAAAAGCGCGCACCAAAGCTGGGCGTGGCGATTGCACAACCTTTGTAGACGGCCTTGCCGCTATTGTTCTTGATAATGATGGTGTTTGCGAAGTCCGCCGCCGGATTCCAGCCCGAGATCGTCCCGTCCTCGGTCACGAACAGGAAGATGGCCTTTCCGCCGCCCACCTGAAATCCGGACGTCGGGTTGAACGCCGTGCCGGTGGGCGCCGCGGTCCCCGTGCCATCAGGAGTTGCGATTTTCACAACCAGAGGCGAGGTGGCGCCGCCCGGTACGAAGGGCGCACCAGCTCCGTCGTACACGGTGGTCAATCCTGCGCCATTGTCGGAAATCCACCAAGGTCCGCCGCTTCCTCGCGACATTCCCCAGGGATTGAGCAACTGTGGATCGACGTTGGGAGCACCTGAAACAGAGGATGAATCGGTAGTGAGATCGGTGCGGTGATACTTCTGCGCGCTGCTGACAGTAGGCATCAACAACGCAAGAAACGTGGCGGCAAGCATAAGTCGGCGATCGGCTGAGATCGGCATACATCTTCCTCCACTGAACTTGAAATCGTCTTGACTGACGCGGATTGAGGCGCGTCTCCCCTAGGCAGTGGGGCAACAGTATGCCTGCGCACAACTCGGGTTTGTCACCGAATTGTCGAGTTTCAGCAATATTGTTGTAAGGTCACGTAGGTAAGGCAGTGAAAAGACACTTGCAGAGGGTTACATTCGTCTTGCAGATGTAAAGACCGTCTATTGTGAGTTCGGAGCGGACTGAACGCCCGCTGTATCTGTAGGGACCGGACGCGCCGCAAAGAAATTGTGATCGTAGAGATTTCGATACATTCTCCCGGCAATCTCTGCCGCCTTGGGACCGAAGGTCGGGCGCCCGCCTTGCAGAAACACCACAGTCACGATCCGTCCCACGTCTGTATTCGCATAGGAAGCGAACCAGCCATAGCGCGTGCCGGAGCGCGAACACGTTCCCGTCTTGCCCAGAACTTGTTCTTCGGAGAAGTTGTAACGAACGCTGCGTGCTGTGCCGAACTGAACAGCTCCGGCCATGCCATCGGAAATTTCAGGAATAATGGGAGCGATATCGAGATGACGTTTCACGCGCGGCTGGAAGTTGGCAATCTCTTCGGGAGTGTCAGGGTGCTGAACGTAGTAAAGAGTGCCGCCGTTGGCGATTGCTGACACCATCGCGCCCAACTGCAGCGGCGTCATCGAAATGCCCTCGCCGAATGAACACATCTTCCCCACGCCGCCCAGCTTGCTCGAGATTTCCGATTCCGGATACGTTCCCAGATGTTCGCCGTCGATGTTGTAGCCGGCCAGTTCGCCGAGGCCGTACTCGTTCGCGTAGTAGCGAACCTTCTCGAAGCCAAGCTTGCGTCCCAGTGCTTCGAAGTAAGCGTTGTTCGAACGCGCCAGAGCGAGCGTGAGATTCATGCGGCTGCGGCGTCCGAGGGCCACGGGTGTGTCTTTGTCGATCAGCCCTTCGCTCAACGCGGCCAGGGCGACAGCGACTTTGATTGTGGAACACGGTTGCGCGCCGCTTGACAGCGCCAGTTTCTGATTCACCATGGCGAGAACGCGTCCGCTGGTCGGCTCGATCGCGACCACGGTCCCGTTCATATTGCCGAGCGCGTCGATCGCCGCTTGCCGAACGACGGGATCTTCCCCGGCAGTGTTGTCGCCTTCAGTGATGTCTTCCGCGAAAGAACTTGTATAGAACCGCTCGTAGTAGCGGTGGCGACGACGATGTATCGCCGTGCGCTTACTGGCAGGAGTGACCGAGCGCTTGCGCGCGAGACGGGTCATGCGCCGGCGGGCGCGTGCCGATTCTGCCACTTTTTGTGACTTGGACTTGCCAGTAAGTGCCCGCGTATTGACACTGGCCGCCGTGACGAACTGCGACGACAGCCAACGTCAGGACTGCTAACAGCAACATCTTGCAAAAGTTACTGGCTTTGGCCGACATCGAGCCCCTTACCTTACTTAGAGCAACACAATAATTAGATGCACGAACCTTGCCAGCTTCCATGGCACTGTCCTGCCACTGATCAATTTCGATACTAAGAGACTTAGGCTGCAACGAGCAATGGAATTTTACTTAGCAGTTACAGGAGAGAAACAGGAGCTAAGTCGATAAAATGCTTTGATTTACGGGGAAAACACCCGAGTTCTGAGCCTTTCGTAATTCGTAACCAGGTAACCAGAATGGCACTCCCGTGCCAGTGAAATATTTTGCCGATTCACGGAAGTGGATACGACCGGGAAACTGCTAGGCGCGATTTAACGCAACCGAAGGGTTCAAAGCTCCGCAGCGACCACCGACACTAGCCTTCCTCCATTTCGGGCTCGGCCAGAAACCGGTATCCGATGCCGCGCACCGTCAGCAGGTGGCGGGGACGGGCAGGATCGTCTTCGATGTACCTGCGCAGGCGCACCACGAAGTTGTCAATCGCGCGCGTGTCCGTATCTTCTTTCAGTCCCCACACTTCCTCCAGGATCGATTTCCTTGATACCACTTGCCCGTTGCTCTGGATCAGATGCCGCAACAGGTCTGACTCCATCAGCGTGAGTTGAATCTTTCCGCGGTTGGTGCTGAGCTCAAGCGTGCCGAAGTCGATGGTCTTTCCGCGGAACGAAAATACGTCACCAGTTTTCGCGGGCTTGCTTCCGTTGCCTTCCACCTGCGACTCGCTAGCGTGAGATCCCGAACGCAACCACTGGCTGCGCCGCAACAGGCCTTGCAAGCGGGCCAGCAGAATCGCAAGTTCGAACGGCTTGGGCAGGTAGTCGTCCGCGCCCGAGGCGAAGCCTTTCAGAACATCCTCCGGTCGGCCCCGTGCGGTCAGCATCAGAACAGGAACGAAGTTCTTGGCTTCGCGGAGTTGGGCCGCGACCTCGAATCCGTCTTTGCCGGGCAGCATGACATCGAGCACCACGGCGTCGAAGTTTTCCCTTTTACCGAGCAGACGCTCGAGCGCCGCTTCCCCGTCGCCGACCACCTCGACCGAATGTCCCTCGGCTTCGAGGTTGTACGACAGCCCATTGGCAAGATGTGCTTCGTCCTCGACCACCAGCACGCGGCTCATGCGCCACCCACCGCAGTACTGCTGCGCGGCAGTTCAAGCGTGAGGGTCGTCCCCTGCCCTTCTCCGGCGCTCTCGGCGAAAACCTTCCCGCCGTGTTTCTGTGCGATCGACCGCACGATGAACAATCCCAGGCCTGTTCCCTTTACATGCGCGAGGGTCCGGTTCGAAACGCGGTAGAAGCGTTTGAAGATGCGCTTGAGTTCCTCGCGAGGAATTCCGACGCCTCGATCCTGCACCTGCAACACCACGTTCTTCTGGTCGGCCGCCACGCGCACGTCGACGTCCACTTTGCTGCCCGAGTATTTCACCGCGTTGTCGATCAGGTTCGACACGGCCGTGCGCAGTTCCTCCGCGTCGCCGAAAACGCGCGGAGGATTCCCGTTTGTCGCCGCGTTGTCGTAGCGCAAGGACGCGGCCTCCAGATGATGCCGTGTGCGCACCAGTTCCAAGCAGTCGCGCACCAGACTGTCGAATTCCAGTTCCACGCGCTGATGCTTGGCGCCTCTCTGGGCGGCCTGTCCGGCCTTCAACACCTGCTCGACCGTGCCCAGCAAGCGATCGGTGTCGCTGAGCATCAGCCCATAGAATTCCTGCCGGCGCGGCTCGTCGACCGGGCGGCTTTGCAGCGTCTCCAGATAGAGCCGAATCGAAGCGATCGGTGTCTTCAGTTCGTGCGTGACGGCATTGATGAAGCTGTCGTGCTGCTCGTTGCGCCGAATCTCGCGCACCAGAAAAATCGTATTGAGAATAATGCCTGCGGCAATCGCACAGAAGAAGATGAATCCCAGAAGGACTTTAACGCCTTCCTGCCAGTTGAGGATGATCCACCCGCTGCCGACGGCCACAGCAGTAGCCGCCAGCCCGACGCCCAGTGTCAGGAAGAACGCAATCGTTTTGCGGCGGGAGGTGATGCGCATGTTTCAGTGTCCAACACGATTGTATCTCCGAAGCTTGCTGGACTGAGGCTGGTTCAGCCACGGACTTCTACGTCACAAGTCCTTGAGTCTTGGAACGCGTAGACTGCTCGGGAAGTCAATTACGTTGTGACCTTCGCGCGAGCATTTCCGCCTACTGCCTCCTTTCCAAGAAAGTCTCTCTCGCGGCGTGCCCGAATTTTGTCTATCGCCGTCCTCGGGGTCATCACAATTCCGGTCATTCTTTTGCGAGTAGAAGCGCTGCTGTTCGAGCGGCATGTTGCCACTGTGATGAAAGGACTTTCCAGCCTGAAGATCGGACTGTCGTCAGAGTCGGATGCGATTGCAGAGGTCCCGGGCCTCAGAGTTGACCAATCGACCACTGACGAGTCGCCTTGCTCAAAAGCAGAAAGGTGTCTGGCGCTCCAAATAATCACCCCGCGAATTTCTCTCTGGGTGCTGGAGCATCTGGTCAGAACTGGCCACCCGGCTATGTATTCTGGATCGCACTTCTTGGGTTTCCGCATCCAGGACTTCGAAGCCAGCGTGAGCGTCAGATCCGGGGTTGTCTCGCACCTGAACTATCGCCTGATGCTGTCGACGCCTGAACCGGCTTACCCCGGGGTCATTGTTGTTGGTGTTTCCTCGACCAACGGGTTTCGTGGTCTGCGAGGGGGCTACTTGGCTGACGAAAGCCCAGACTACATGGTGTCTTTTGCTGGCCATTTTCCGGGCCTGAGCGTTGGCGTCGCGTTCACGCACGATGCTCCCGCTGACGTCCTGCAGCACGCCTTCGATCTTCGTCTTCGGTGTGCGTCCTCTCTCACGGGGTGCCGACGTGTCGATCAATTGCTTCCGGCCGCTGTGCAAGACGGATTGCGCATCGAGCAAGCAGCGAGGCAACGAATGCAAGGGCCGTATCCCTGTCCCGACCGAATCCTGCCGCGACGAGTACGTGACTCGGACGACATTTTGTTAGTCCAGGTCAGCTCGGTTCGTAACGCCCCGATCGACGAGGTCGATGGGGCGAAAATCCGAGTTGCGGATTTTCATCTGCTGCAGGTATTGAAGGGTGAACAGAGGGTGCCACTCCAAAGTGTCGAAATTCCATCGAACATGAGTTGGGGAGGATTCGAAATGCGCAAATCAGCGAGCGACCTTTTCACTGCCGGCAGACGGCTTCTGATTTTTCCTGCCCCAAACCGTTTAGTCAGTTACCCCTGTGATGTCGTGGAGGCCACACCGAGCGCGTTGCAGACGATACGCAATTCCCTCTCGCAACAGGACACCAACAGAGTCGCGCAACGATGTCATAAGATAGCCCCGCACGTAAGTGCGGGGAAAACATCGGGAACATGCGAGAGTCCCCTTCAGGGACGACACTATCAAAACCGACGGGCGAGGACGCCCGTCGCTCCATCGGCAGTACCAGACCCCAAAAATAAAAAGGCGGCCTGATAACGTCGCCTTTCGAAAACTCACATCGAACTAATCCGTAAACTGTGGCGCCGCCAACTGCCCATTCGGCGCGGCCACCAGGCCTGCCTTAATCTCGGTCAAATTCACTTTCTGAATGTTCGAGGCCAGGCCGAGCTTTTTCAGCGCCCAGATGCCGTACCAGTTCAGGTCCACTTCGTACCAAGTTAACCCGTGTCGCGCCGACGTCGGATGCGCGTGGTGGTTGTTGTGCCAGCCTTCGCCAAACGTGAGGACGGCTACGAAGAAATTGTTGGTGGAAAGATCGCGCGTCGAAAACCGGCGCGATCCCCACATGTGGGTGATGGAATTCACCATCCAGGTCGCGTGCAGGCCGACCACCGTCCGCATGAAGATGCCCCACAACAGGAAAGGCCAGCCGCCAATCGCGAACAGGATCACGCCCAGCACGATCATGGGCACGTAGTGATACTTGGTTAGCCAGACGTGGAATTTATCTTTGGCAAGGTCGGGAACGTAGCGCGCCAGCGTGGTCGTGTCGTGGTGCATGGACTTGCCCATCAGGATCCAGCCCATGTGCGCCCACCAGGTGCCGTCTATCGGGGAATGCGGATCGCCTTCCTGATCCGAAAACTTATGATGAATGCGGTGCGTGGCTACCCAGAAAATCGGGCCGCCTTCGAGCGCCAGCGTTGCACAGACTGTGAGGAAATACTCGACCCACCTGGGCGTCTTGTAGCCGCGGTGCGTGAGGAGACGGTGATAGCTCATTCCGATGCCGAGCGAACCCGACACCCACCACAGGAAGCAGGCCACAAAAAATGCTTTCCACGTGAAGAAGAACAGCGCCGCAATAGCGCCTACGTGAAAAAGACCCATGAAGATGGCCGTGACCCAATTAATCTGATCGTCGCCGGCGTGGTCGCGCCCGATGTTTTCCAGTTCCATTGAAATGTTCCCCGTTTGGAAGGTGCACGTTTAAGGTATCAAGGGAACGGGAGAGGCCTCTGTAATACTTGTGTAATAGCAAGGACTTGCGGAGTTACGAGGGTAACGAGCGAATCCCTGAGGTGCTATTGCGATTTCGTGTGGGTCGGACACTCCTGTCCGACAAACTTGAAAGTGCCCGACGCCATTAATTTCACAAAGGCGGAAAGCGAGATTCCGCATCTCCAGAGGCAGCGACATATTTACCCTTGCAGCAAGAAGCGCGCGCCGATCAACACCAGCACGCTGCCGAGTACGCGCCGCAAAACCGGGAGCGGCAGATGCTGCGCCCAGACCGCGCCGAAATAACTGCCCACGCAAATACCCACAGCGATGAGCAGTCCCAGCTTCAGGTCGAAATGATGCGACCTGGCATATGGAATGAACGCGATGAACCAGATGGGCAGCGAGGAAATCATGAGCGCAGTTCCCTGCGCCCGTAATTGTTCCATGCGGAAGATGTAAATCAGCGCCGGAATGACGAATGCGCCGCCCGTGCCAGTGATGCCGACGAGGATCCCAACCACCGCACCCACCAGAAGCTGCAGCAAAATGTTCATGGCATGGACCTTGCAGGAGAATTGGCGCTGCCTTGCCGGCAGCATTGTAATCAACCGGCAAGTCGAAAACGGTTCGGGCCAATGAAATCTTATAGTTATAGACGATGGCGTGTTCGTGGGAGGATTAGGACGCGAAAATAGGGGTCCGGGACATCTTCTAATGCCATTTAAACGCGCACCGAAGCCGTCGGGCGCATCGCCGCCGCCCGGGCCGGAGAAAGAGGCCGTCCGCAGCGCACGCGCCGCCTATAAGTCATCCGAGAGCAATTGTTAGCTATTTGATAATTAATCGACTCGAGTCCCGGGGAAGTTTAGGCGCCAACAACCAAACATGACCGATCGGGAAAGTCCGAGACGGGCGCCCGCCTTGCCAACAGCGCCTTTCGAAGGCCGTCTCCCTTGGTTACCTCTGTAAGTGACTTTGGGAGTTTCCCGTTTGCGAAATCTGCGTGGCCTACAGCGATTAACGTATTCAGAAACAATAGCTTGCGAAGTCAAGCAGGTAACGGTTACCTTGGGTTACTTTGGTACATTGATCCGTTGAGCGGACCTGCTAAGTTTATATGGCAGAAGAATTCGCCTATTTACGTAAAGCCGTTTTTACAGGTTGCCCTTTTTAGGGCGGGACTACGATGAGTTCGACCGCCAATCTCGCGTACTACACCCTGTGGTTTGCGCACCCCGTGCTGCAAGCAGGGTTAGTCGGCATTCTGCTGTGGCGGAAGCTCTATCGGACGTTCCCCGTCTTCTTCAGCTACATCGCTTTCCAGATCCTGGTGTTCGCGGTTCTGTTTCCACTGCACAGCGATCGCTTCTACACCATCTTCTATTACACATCCTGGGGGACGACTGCGGTCAGCGTGATTCTGGGCTTCTTCGTGATTCACGAACTCTTTCAAGACGTGTTTCGCCCGTACCACACCCTGCGCGACTTGGGCTCGGTGTTGTTCAAGTGGGCCGCACTAGTCATGTTGCTGGTGGCGGGCGTGGTGGCGGCTTCGACCGCCTCCGCTACGGAAGAGCCCTTGCGGACCGGCATCATGACCCTGCAGCGCAGCGTGCGGGTGGTGCAGTGCGGACTGATTCTGTTCTTGCTGGTCTTCTCGCGCTACCTGGGCACGAACTGGCGGCAAAAGAGTTTCGGCATCGCGATGGGGTTCGGCGGTTTCGCGAGCGTCGAGCTTGCCCTTGTCGCAGTCAACGCAGCCACCGACAACGTGTTTAACCAGGTGCTCACGAATTTCGTGAACATGACCGCATACGACATCACGATTCTGGTCTGGATTGGCTACATGCTGGTTACCAGTCCAGCCCGCGAGCCCGCGACGCACATGTTGCGGCCGCAACGGTGGGAAGACGGGCTTTCGGCGATCCAGCATCCCCACACCGCCGACTCGCTCATCCCGATGTTTGAGAGCATGGTCGATCGCGCGCTCTCCAGATCCGGCGCAGACTCTGAAGCCACTCCGCCCGTACCCGCGCCCGCACCCAATGTGGAAGAGATCACCTTGCCCGGCAGCGGGTCGCGTCGTGTCACCTTCGAATACCCGCCCCTCACGCAGCGCGCAGCTTCCAAGGGCTGATCTGTCCCACCGATCCGCTGATTAACTAATCACACCTGGTGACACGGATTCGATTCGTGGCGGGCCTGCCTCTGTCTCCGCCAACACCGGACTCAGCCCCAGCTGGCGTCTGAAAATGAGACGAAAAAACCGAATAATGGAGTCCCGCGCCCATTTTCCGGGAATTTTTGACCGAAAAGTTCGGAGAAGAACAAATCCAGGGGAGTCGAGGGGCCGATTCGGAACCCGCGGGGCCCAGGTTAAGGCAAAAATACAGAATCTTCTCTAGGAAATTTCACTGAGTTCTGTATAATTCGGGCGCGCGACAGGTGACTTTAGTAACTTAAGCCTCGTGCCGCGTAAGGAGAGACCCCAATGAAACGAAACGTCAGGGCGTTGTTCCTGATGCTTGCGTTCGCGGCTACTTATGTAGCTGCCGCCGCCCCTAGAGTTGCCGCTCCGGACGGCGGTCCGCTACCTTTGTGTCCACCACGCAAGGGACCTCACTGCAGCCTAAACGTAAACTAGCAAACAGCAAGGTCACGAAAGTAACCTGCTGGTAACCTGCTGAACATCGATATTTTGGGACCTGTGGGCTGACTCGAGCTGAATACTCGACCCGGCCCTCTTTTTTTGTCCCGAAAAACCGTGCGATCGTTTTGTACGTTTTCCGCTTAGGCAGCTGAGCGGCTCGATGCGCGCAGTTGTTGCTCAAGCTGCTCGACAGTGGATACCGGAGGCTGGCAACTCGCTCCCGAGCACACCACTGCTTTCGTAGTCCTCTCGCGAACTCCCGGCAGATTGGGAATCGTCTCCGCCAGTGCGGGCGGCAGATTCTGAGCGACCACCTCGTTGGGCGTGAGGTGGATGACCGCCTTGTTGAATGCCAGGCCCGACACGGCCGCGCGATAGAAATTGCGCGCGTCCTCGCCTTCCCCGATCACGACTACCTGGGTGTGTGGCTGCGTAAAATGCACGCCGGCGATTCCGTACGTCGCCCCGAAAATTCCAAATTGCTCGGCCATGCCCGCAAACACTTCCAGGGTTTCCTCAGCCTGGTCGCGATAGCTTTGCTGGTTGGTGTAGCCGTCCATGCGCAGCAATGCGATCGCCGCAACGGAATTTCCGGCAGGCGTCGGCGAATCCTGAAACGGTTTGCGGCGCGTGCCGAGCGTTCCTAGTTGTTTCTCGCCAACTTCCGTTTTCTCCGTATCGAAGAATCCGCCCGACGTTGCGTCGAAAAACTTCTCTACCATCGCGTCAGTGATACGGCGCGCAAACTTGAAATAGGAGAGATCCGAGGTCGCTTCATAAGCGTCGAGACACGCCACCGCGAGGAAAGCATAGTCCTCGAGCATGCCGCGCACCTGGCGCCGCTCGGCTTGCGGATCGGAATACGTAATCACGTGCAGAAGCCCATCCGTCCGCATAGCCTCAGCCAGGATGCGATCCAGCGAGCGCAGCGCAAAACGGCGCGCGTCTTCCAGGCCAAGCGCTTTCGCAGCTTCGAGGTAGGCCGAGATACACAGCGCGTTCCAGCCCACATAGACAGTCTTATCCACGTAAGGTGTGGGCCGGTCAAGCCGCGCTGCATACATCTTCTTCTTCGCCACGGCCAGCAGTTCATGCACGCGATCGGACTCGAGGCCCAGGCGCTTGGCGATCTCTTCGATCGACGCTCTTACGTACAAAACATTCTTTGCCGGATTGTGATGCATCTCGCCGACCTGGTTGATGTCGTAGTAAAGCAGCGCGACCTGCGCTTCATCGGCGGAAAGAACCGCCTTGGCCTCGGCGATGGTCCAGGTAAAGTAGTCGCCATCGTCGTCCATGGAATAATCAGCGTCTTGCGAAGCATAAAAGCCGCCATGCTCGCGATCGCTGAGCCACTCATCCATCCAGCGAATGATGTCCCGCGCCACGCTGGCGAAGAACTGCCGAGCCGGTTACCTGATACGCGTGGACATAGTTCTTCAGAAGCTCCGAGTTGTCGTAGCACATCTTCTCGAAATGCGGCACGACCCAGCGTTCGTCGACCGAGTAGCGATGGAACCCTCCGGCGAGCTGATCGTAGACCCCGCCGTTCGCCATCCGCTCCAGCGTCGTCGTGAAGACATTGCGCAATTGCTCATCGCCGGTGCGGGCGTAACGCTCAATGATCAAATCGAGCGTGCTGGGATGGGGAAATTTGGGCGCGCTTCCAAATCCCCCGTTCTTCGGATCGAACATGTTGAGCGCCGACTGCACAATGGCGTCGATGGCGCGCGGTGAAAATGTCGCACTGCGCCCCAGGAACGACTCCGATTGCGACATCGTCTGCTCCACCAGCTTCGACTGCTCGGTGACGTCGGACAATTTGTCGCGATAGGCGGCGGCGATAGAAGTCAGCACCCGCTTGAAGCTGGGCCGTCCCCATTGATCCTGGGGAGGAAAATAGGTTCCGCCGTAAAACGGCTTTCCATCAGGCGTGAGAAAAGCTGTGAGCGGCCACCCGCCTTGCCCGCTGATCGCGCTGACTGCTGCCTGGTAGCGGCTGTCGATGTCTGGGCGCTCATCGCGATCGACCTTTACAGCGATGAAGTTGTCGTTCACGATCTGCGCGACTTCGGAATCGTCGTAAGACTCGCGGTCCATGACGTGACACCAGTGGCACCAGACCGCGCCAATGTCGAGCAGCATGGGCTTATTCTCGCGCTGCGCGGAAGCAAAAGCCTCCTCGCCCCATTCATGCCAGCGGATAGGCTGATGCATCGCCGAGCGCAGGTAAGCCGAAGACGCTCGGGCCAGGGAGTTTTGTGTTTCAGAAGACATGGCTCCCAGTCTAAAGCCTGCGAGGGCTTTCAGTCTGGGGGCCAATGGATCGCCGATGTCGAGGAACTCAGGCGCCGAGGAACTCTACGTGGACGTACTCGCCCAGGCGCACGTTGTAGGCGAGATACCAACCCAGGTGATCCGGATCCTCATAGAGAACGATGTCGTCGGAATCCCAAAGCCAGTCGGAGCAGTATGCATAGTCGTATGGAGCGACGGAAAAGTAGTAGCCGCTAAACCAGAAGCGCTGCGGACCGCCGCCCGCCAGACGCCAGCGATGCTGCGGCCCAAATCCACCCGTGAAATGTCCGTGAGCCCACGGGCGGTCGACTTGGTAGTGGGGATCGTCGCGGCCGCTATTGTGACCGACCCACTCGCCATTGGGGTGCACGTGCGGCGCGTCGGGATGGCCTTCCTGGTCGCGGAAGTGTCCGCGGTCCTGCTGCGCTGGATGCTGTTCGGGAGCGCGCTGTTCCTGCGAACGCTGCTCAGGGCCCCGCTGATCTTGAGGATGCGCTTGTGGCGCACGCTGTTCCTCGCGACGCTCCGTTGGGTGCGGCATGGGCGCAGGCTCGGGTCCGCGCTCTGGAATATGCTGGGCCGCCCCGCCCTGCGGCGGCGCAGGATGTTCATCATGCTGTGCGATCGCGGGGAGCGAAAACAGAATACAAACCGCAAGAAAAGAGAATACGACTTTCATTGGTTTCAACCCTCCACAGTTCGAGTCAGCGAAGTGTTCGAAGAATGGATGATTGCGCGATTGGAAACAGTTGGTCGGGATGTTCCTTTAGATCAAGCCGCAGTCAGCAATTGCCTGGTGATTTTGCAGTACAACTCGATGGCGTCCTCGAGTTGTTTTTTCTCGACGTATTCCCCGTCCGTGTGGGCAACGTGAATTGAACCGGGACCGAGCAGCAGCGGCTCGCCCCACTCGGAGAGCGCGGGAATGTCCGTGGTGAACGCGGCGACCATGGTGGGCAGCTTGTCGATTTCGCGAAAGCGCATGAACGGAATTTCAAGATAGAAGTCCACTTTGACAAGCTCGCCCACCGTCTCCATGATCCGTTGACGAAGATCTTCGGTCGGCCCGATCAGGCGATACAGAAGGTGGGCCTTCGCGAGATCCGGGATGACGTTGGGGGCGCGGCCGCCTTCGATCAATCCGATATTGAATGTGCAGGGCCCAATTCCTTCGGCTGTGGGAAGGGGCATGGCGCGCAGCTTCGTTAGCGCAACCACGAGTTTGTCGATGGCCGACTCCCCGAGTTCTGGATATGCCGAGTGCGCCATTCGGCCGGAGGCCGTGACTTCCACGCGCAGGGTCCCTTTGGAGGCCAGAGCCAAGCGATTTTCGGTAGGCTCGCCGTTGATAAGGAATCGCGACCCGATGGGCTCTTCGTTGGCTTTCTTCGCTCCGGTGCTGTCGCGCTCTTCGCCCACCACGAACAGCAGGCCCACATGAATGCCTTCCTTGCGTAGCTGTTCCGCAGCCGCAATCTGGATCGCGATGATGCCCTTGGCATCGCAGGATCCGCGGCCATAAACGCGGCTGCGATCTTCGGAAGACGGGATAAAAGGCGGCACCGTATCCAGGTGCGTGGAGAAAACGACGGCCGGGCGAGGCTGTTCGGGCGAGGTCGCCAGCACGTTGAAGCGGTCGCCCTCGACTGGCATGCGGCGCACATCGTACTTGAGCGCAGCGAGTTCGCGGTGCAGCGTCTCGCCGACGGCGGCTTCGTGCCCGGTGATGGATTCGATATCGACAAGTTGCCGTGTGAGCGCGACGACGTCCATGCAGATGAGGATAGCGCAATCAAGTCCGGCGCGCGTTCGGGCGACGTGCCTGCGGGCGAGGACGTCCGTCGCTCCATCGGACAGATCCGACTTGCAATGAAGCGGCCGCCGTCCTAGGCGCTTTTCGCGGTCCGAAATATCCTCGTGTACCTTATATTCGTGCCTGACACCCAGAGCGCGATCCGATCATTTTTTGTCAACGGTCCAGCCGGACAACTGGAAACCCTTCTCAACTCCGGGGCGGCCGACGCCAAATATGCCGCCGTGGTGTGCCACCCGCATCCTGTCTATGGCGGGACACTTCACAACAAGGTGGTGTTCCATGCCATGAAGGCACTCAATAACCTTGGCATCCCGGTTCTCCGCTTCAATTTCCGGGGAGCCGGACTCAGCCATGGAGAACATGATCAGGGCGCTGGCGAGATTGACGATGTGCGGACTGCACTCGACTGGCTGGACCGGGAATTTCATTTGCCGATCGTATTCGCGGGATTCTCATTCGGCGCGGCGGTCGGCCTGCGGGCTGCCGTACCGGATGCGCGGGTGCCTGTGCTCATCAGCCTTGGGACACCGATCTCGCCAGTCGACAATCGCTCCTATGACTACGATTTCCTCGTGTCCTGCACCAAGCCGAAGCTGTTCGTGAGCGGATCGCGTGACCAGTTCGCCAGCCCTGCGAAGCTGCAGGGACTCGTGCAATCCCTCGCCGAGCCTAAGAAATTGGTGATCATCGAGGCTGCCGATCACTTTTTTGAGGGACGCTTGCGCGAAATGCGCGAAGCGGTGGAGAGTTGGACGAAAGAGACGTTGCACGTCTGAGACTTGGCTTTGCGGAATTTCTTGGCGTACTTGGCGGTTTAAGGTCTTGCCGCGGCGAACCCGGATCTTAAAACGCAGAGAGCGCAGAGAAACGCCGCAGAGGGCGCGGAGAGAAGCCGCTTTCCCGAACGTGCTCGGGGGATCCTTATACTTCTTCCGAAGTCGTCTATACTCTTGCCGACTTGTATCAAGAGGGCGAGCCAATTTTTATGAATGGAAGCACGCTGCTGGATCGCGGGAACACTGTGCCCGGGGTATTGCTTGCGCTTGGACTAATCATTGGCGGCTGGGTATTGGGCTCGGAAATCAAGGCTACCCGGCTGGGCGATCGCTATGTAACGGTGAAGGGGCTGGTCGAGCGCAACGTAAAGTCCGACCTCGTCATTTGGCCGCTTACCTACAAAGAGGCGGGCGACGAACTCGGTGCGCTGTATGCGAAGACCGAGGCCGACAAGAAAACTGTTCTGCAATTTCTCAGTGACCAGGGCATTCAATCAACAGAGATCGAGCTGGGCATTATTCGCGTGGTCGATACACAAGCCAATGAATATGGCGGCGGAACGCGTGCGCCCCATCGCTACATTGTCGAGCAGCAAATCACCGTGCACACTTCGCGCGTGGACCAGGTGGCTGCAGCCGCTCAGAAGACCCTGCAGTTGCTGCAGAAAGGGATTGTGCTCGGCGGAAATCCTGGCCAGGGTCTCGCTTACAAATTCACCGGGCTGAACGCGATCAAGCCTGACATGATCACGGAAGCCACCCGAAACGCGCGCGCCGCAGCGGACCGTTTTGCCGCGGACTCCGGCAGTAAGGTCGGATCCATCAGGACCGCGAACCAGGGCGTGTTCTCAATTCTGCCCGCCGACCAGGCTGGAGACGGCGCGGAAGGCGGCTTTGGGGCGGATGCGAGTCTGATGAAGACCGTGAGAGTCGTGACGTCGGTGGAGTATTACCTGGAAAAATGATTCTGGTAGGCCAACAATAGAAACACATAGAATCACACAACTTTCTGTGTCTCTGTGCCTCTGTGTCTTTGTGGTGAATCGGCTTTGCATACGTTGCACGTGCTGACTGCTTCAGTAAGCCAGCAATATCCGCAGATCGCGCACGTTGGTACCGGTCGGTCCGGTCATGATGGCATCGCCAAGCGAATCGAATAGCGGAAACGCGTTGAACTTTTTCAAAGCGCCCGCAGCATCTAAGCCCGCCTGTTTTGCTCTCTCGAGAGTCGTGCCATCGACAACCGCGCCTGCTGCGGGGCTGTTGCCGTCGATGCCGTCGGTGCCCGCACTCAGCACCGCGATGTTCTCTCCGGCAATCTTCGTCGCGCAGTCGAGCGCGAACTGCTGATTGCGTCCGCCGGCGCCGCCGCTCGTCACTTTCACCGTCACCTCGCCGCCGGAAATCAAGCAGACGCGCGAGACCCTCTCCCGCAGCTCCCGCAGGCGGCCGAGCAGGTAGTCGGCGGCACGCTCGTAGTCCCAATCGTCGCAGCTGTTGTCGATCTCGATTGCAAATCCATCGCGTGTCGCAGCCACGCCGGCCTCGTCCACTGCTGTCTTGTTGGAAAGTACCGGCCACCAGCGCGCGTTCACAAATGCAGGATCATCGGATTTCGGCGTCTCTTCGAGCGCATGCCGCTGGAATAGTTCGCGCACCGATCCCGGAAACTGTTCAAGCAGCTTGTACTTTTCGACAACCGCGTAGCAGTCGGCAATGCTAGTGCTGTCGGGCATGGTGGGTCCCGAGGCGAGCGCATCGAGCGTGTGATCGGGGACATCGGAAATCATCAGCGAAACCTGCTTCGCGGGATAGGCCGTCTGCGCCAGACGCCCGCCCTTCACCGCCGACAGATGCTTGCGAACGGAGTTGATTTCCGCGATCGGGGCGCCGGAGAGAACGAGCGCGCGATAGGTCGCGATCAAGTCATCGAGCGAGATCTCGTTGTCGATTGGCTTCTCTGCGATCGCCGAACCGCCGCCGCTGAGCATGAAAATGACGAGCGATGACGCCGTCTGCGCATTCAGGGACTTCAGGATTGCCTCGGCAGCGCGCACTGAGTCGGCATTGGGCGTGGGATGCCCGCCGCGAAAATACCGGAAGCCATGCACCTGGGATCCTGGATCGACCGACGTTGCTACAATGCCTTCCAGCCGGCTGCCTACCTGAGCCTCAAGTGCCTCTACCAGCGTGTGTCCGGCCTTGCCGATCGAAACGACGAAGACGCGCGCGTAGGCATTCAGGTCGTAGAGGTCTTCGCGCACGCGCAGAATGCCGCGCTCGCAGTTCACGTGGCGCGCGAACGCTTTGGAAATGGATGATTCCTTTAGGGCGTACTGGAAAATTCCGCGGGCTGTGTCACGCATCGAGAGCATGCTCGGTTGAGGTTATCAGGACCGGGCAGAAGATTGCATCGCGAGCGTGAGACTCTTCAATAAAAATGGCGAGCGCGAACGCCCGCCATGTCGTTCCGTTCCTGCGTCGTATGTTACGCGGTCTTCTTTTGTGGCATTTGTTTTGCCATGTCGGCTTCGGCGCGCTTCATCTCTTCGGCAGAAACGTCGCGCACGTGGGTGGCTAGCGCCCAGCGGAAGCCGTAGGGATCAACAATGTGCCCGTAGCGGTCGCCCCAGAACTGGTCCATGAGCGGCATTTTTACGGTCGCGCCGGCAGCCACCGCTTGCGCGAACAGCTTGTCGACGTTTTCGACGTACAGGTGAATGGCGAAGCCCGGCGCGTCTCCGCGAGGCGCAAGTGATCCACCAAACTCCGGAAACTCGTCGTTCAGCATGAGGATCGAATCGCCGATCTTCAACGAAGCGTGCATGACCTTGCCGTTCGGCATGTCACTTCGATTGATTACCTGAGCATTCAGGGCTTTCTTGTAGAACTCGATGGCGCCGGCGGCGTCACGTACAGTGATGTGAGGAGTCAGTGTGTGGAAGCCTTCAGGAATGGGTTTTACTTTATCGGGCATGAAACCTCCTGAGAGAAAAGTTCGGTTGATTCGAGGGCAGGAACTGACTTAAAAAGTCTACGCCGGGCGCAAAAACGCTTCAAGAGGAAGAGAGGGCGAAGAGAATGTCGCGAGCGAGCGCTTGCAAGTCTTTTTCACCACAGAGGCACCGGGACACACAGGAAAACAACTGAGGCTTTTCTGATTTTAACTTGGATGACGGTGCAGACCTGCGGATCGAACGCTACCAGCCAATGACGATCAGCTACCAGCTCCTAAAAAAACTTCGTCAGCCCTTCTTCCAGCACGATCACGCGATCTTTCACGCCGGCTTTCTTGGCTTCCGAATCGAGCAGTTGCAAGGGTTCGTCGATCGGTTCGTGCGACAGGCGGAATGAGCCGTAGTGCATGGGTACCATCCAGCGGGCGTTGAGGTCGAGGAAGGCGCGGGTCGCGTCTTCCGGGCTGGTATGCACTGTGCGGAATTGCTCGGGATTGTAGGCGCCAATTGGCAACAGCGCGACTTCGGGCGACAGTCGTTTCCCGATTTCGCGGAAGCCATTGAAGTAAGCCGTGTCGCCTGCGTGATACACAGAATGCTTTTCCGACTGCAAGACGTACCCGCCGTATCCGCGATGCGAGTCTTTCAAAATGCGCGCGCCCCAATGCCGTGAAGGCACGTGCGTCACGGTGATCCCGTCATTGCGATAGTGATTCCACCAGTCGAGTTCGATGATTTCTTCGAAACCAAGGTCCGCCACCAGATCAAATACGTGGTGCGGCACGACCAGGATCGGCGCGCGGCCCGTCAGACGGCGGTTGTGTTGCACGATGGCGCGCAGCGACGGCCGGTGCAGGTGATCGAAATGCGCGTGCGTGACCAGCACCATATCGATGGGCGGCAGGTCGTCAATGCGCAGTCCGGGTTTGCGGACGCGTTTCAGTAGGAACAGCCAGCGCGCGAAGTTCGGGTCGATCAGAATGCTCTGCCCGCCCATCTGCACGAAAAACGCCGCGTGGCCGATAAAAGTCACACCCAACTCGCCGTTGCTGACGAGCCGAGGCTTGTAGGTACTGCCTGTGCGGGGAGTGACCGCCGAGTGGCGGACCAGCCTTCCGAATTGTTGTGCCCGCTTGCGCAGAGCCGGATTTCGTAAGGTCGCTTTAATCATCGAGCCCAATAAACCCAGGGGCCAGGCCCCTGACACCTACACTTCATTGGATGCCGAGAAGACACAAACGGCCTTATTTTCGGGCCGCCTCGGCTACCTGCTGGATTACGGGAAACAGTACCCGTATTTTACGGCAAGTTCACGGCAGATTGCTTGACCGTCGTTACGATCGTCATATTTAATTCGGGTACTGTACTTTCGGATAGACGGGCGCGTCCCGTCTTGTCTTTTCTGCCTCACGACCGGGCGTTCCCGTGCCGGGTCCATAACCGAACAATGGGAGATCGCGATGCGCGTTGCGTTTTTAGGACTCGGCATTATGGGACGACCGATGGCCGCGAACCTGGTGAAAGCCGGGAACGAGGTTGCGGTCTGGAACCGCACCCCAGGCAAGACAGTTGAAGGAGCGCGCATGGCGGAATCTCCCGCTGACGCCGCCAACGGAGCCGAGGCCGTCTGGATGTGCGTCTCGGACACAAGCGCTGTGGAAGCCGTACTCTTCGGTCCGCAAGGTGTCGAACAGACCATCGCGTCGGGCGCGATCGTGGTGGACTCGAGCACGATTTCTCCCTCGGCCGAGTATCAATTTGCGCAGCGGCTGAAGGCGAAGGGCGTCGACTACGCGGACGCACCGGTTACCGGATCGAAGGTCGCGGCCGAAGCCGGCAGCCTGATCTTCATGGCGGGTGGCGATGAAGCGGTGCTCGCGAAGCTCGAGCCCCTGTTCAGCGCCATGGGGAAACAAGTGTTCCGCATGGGCGAGACCAGCAAGGGCCAGGCGGCGAAGCTGGTGATGAATCTGCAGATCGCGCTCATCTACGAAGGATTCGCCGAGGCTCTGACACTGGCCACCAAACTCGGCGTCAACGTCGACAAGCTGCTTCCGCTCATCCAGGCCTCGATGGTGAAGTCTGGCGTCGTGGAGTACAAAGCACCATTTATCCTGAAGCGGGACTTCACGCCAAACTTCCCGCTGCGCCTGATGCTCAAGGATATTCATCTGGCGTTAGCGGCCGCGAAGGAAGCGCGAGTGAAGCTGCCTGCGCTCGAAACCGTGGAAGAGGTCTACGAGATGGCCGCCGAAGAAGGCCACGAAGATCTGGACTACGCCGCGACGTTGACTCTGCTCGAAAAATGGGCGGGCATTGAAGTGAAGGGCGCCGCATAGAAGAAATATTCTTCCGCCGAACTGAAACTCAGCAATCTCCGCGGGCGCAGCTTTTTGCGGGCCTCGATTTACGATTTTTTCGGCTTGGCTTTGGGCTCGCTTTTGTTCAGGTTCAGCGCGACTGCGGCGCGGATGAGATCCTTCAACGCCGCCTCGTTGATTTTTTCGCCTTCGTGAATGTCGATCGCGCGCCGGACGTTTCCTTCGAGGCTGGAGTTGAATAAGCCTTTCGGGTCCTTCAGCGCCGCCCCCTTGGCGAATGTCATCTTCACGACGTTCTTGTAGGTCTCTCCGGTGCAGATGATGCCGCCGCGGGAGAAGACGGGTACGCCCGGCGATGTCGCCTTGACCCACTTCCATTCTTCTACGATCTCGGGGTCGGCTGCGTGGATGATGTCGCGCACTTTCGCGAGCGTCTTGCCACGCCAGTCGCCCAGCTCCCGGATCCTTGCGTCGAGGATTGCAGAGGGAGATTCCATCGGGACGGTCCTCTTCCAATAAGTTTCCAACTCTCGCGACTATTTTAGATGCGTTGGGCTGAACCCGCAGGCTCCGCAAATTTCCTTACCAAGCCAAAGCCGGAGAATTGCCGGCCGCATCGTCCTCACTTACCTCCGGGCCTACCCCGCTCCATCGCAAACTGCGCGATGGAATGGGGCCACCCGGAATTTGTGTGGGCACACGTGCACGACTAAGACTTCGGTCCGATGAGATCACGGCACCTGTGCTTCCCACCCTACGAAAATCGCGTAGGGTGGGGCAGCCATCTTCTGAACTTCGTCACGGCACGCTTGGCAGGTGACCCATTCATTCGCATTGCGCCCGCCTTGTGCAGGTCGCGACGAAAACCCCCGCCCAAGCGGAGCTTGGAGGGGGCACCCTTCTGATGCCTGAAAGCTGGGAAACTCGGGGACTCACGGGACGTTCGTTTTGCGGAGCTTGAAACAGCGCGACCGAACACCCGGCTATTTCGGTTCGGGCGCCTCGACGTCGGGCTTGATATCCACGTTGTGATAGACCACGATCTGCCACGCGCCGCTACGTTTTGTCATTACTTGCAAAAGGCGTGTGCGGAGCCGGCCTTGGCTGTCGAGGCGAAGACCGGGAGGCGGGCCGCTCTTGAAGCCCGACACCCAGGTTAGGGTCTCGCAGACGGCAACGTCAGGCGTGAGGAGCCGTAACGACACGACCTGGAGTTGCAGCTTTGTGCCGCCGAACGGCCCCTTGAAAATAATCTCGTGCCGGTCACGGAATGCCTGCCGCCCGGTAAAAAACATTCCCATCACGTTCGTAAACGTCCCATCCGTAGCGAAGTGGCGGGAATATCCATCGGTGTCGCCCTGATTCCAGGTGGTGATCTCGTCATCGAGGATTTTGCGGATGGCGCCGTCGTCCTGCTGCGACTGCGCGGCTGCGATTACTCCCGACAACAACACGATGATGATTGCGATCGCTTTCATACACGCTCCTCGCCGAAGAGAGCGGGAAGTCTACACCCTGGGCGCGTGGCCGTATAGGCTGCAAACGTTCCCGCTGCGTCAGGCTCGCGTCCAGAGAGCGGACGTTCACCTGGGGCACCGGGCCGGCTATCAGGCCGAACTTTTTGAGAGCAGGCGCCGAACGAAGTGGCCTTTCCACATCCACAATCCGGTCAGGACCATGACCGGGAGGAAGACGTAGCGGGTAGGGCCGGCGTAGTCGGGCAGCTTGTCGAACGGACTATAGATGTAGCCGAGGATCGGGATGCTGAAGACGATGTGAATCCAGCGAAAGATCGTGCGTTGGGTGACATCTTTCATGGGTGTGTGCTCCGTTGATCGGCGATGCTGCGTGATTGGCTGTGGCCCACGGCATGCCGATGGGATTTTCAGTGCTGGATGTGCAGCGTGTATTCAGATCCTGAGCGAGCCGCGGAATCCGCGGGCGGCGTAGTAGGACTCCGCACCGTTGTGATACAGGAAAACCGTGTCGTAGCGGCGATCACAAAAGAGGGCGCCGCCGAGTTTTCTGACCGCGGAAGACGTTTTCACCCAGCTCGAGGTTTTGGTATCGAACTGTCCGAGCTGCTGCAAGGCTCGATATTGGTCTTCGGTTAAAAGCTCAATGCCCATGGCGGCTGCCATGTCCATCGCGCTGTCTTTTGGCTTGTTTTCTTTTCTGGAATCGAGCGCCTCGCGGTCGTAACAAATGCTTCTGCGACCTTTCGGGCTTTCCGCGGCGCAATCGTAAAAAATGAACTCGCCGGTCTTTTTATCATGAGCAACCACGTCCGGCTCGCCGCCGGTTCGTTCCATTTCGTGGAGTGACCACAGCTTCTCAGCATTGGCTTCCAGCTTTGCTTGTACCTTCGCCCATTCCAGAGCTTGATGGCGGTTCGTGTTCTTCTCGAAACGGGCTTTCAGGGTTCTGATGAGCTGTTCCCGTTGATCTGCGGACAACTGCTTTTTATTGCTTTTCAATGTCGCGTGCATGGTTGTCGATTCCTTTGATTCATGACTTTTGCGTCTGCGGCGGCCAGTTGGGCGTTTCGACGCCGAACTGCTTTGCGTACTCGACGTTCAGGCGCTGCCAGCCGAATTTCATGGCCTCGGGACCGACGATCCGGCCAATGGGTTGGCCGCCCAGCAGGTGATCGAGAACATCGAAGCAGATGTGCCATCCGGCAGCACCCATCGCGATGAAGCGCTGATCGATGTTGGTCCACAGCGTCAGGCGCGTGCCGCTGGTAGTGGCTTCGAGTTGCCAGCGCATATCGAAGTCGCCCCACTTGTACTCGAGGAACTCGGGAGCTTCGGCCCGCGTCACAGTGGTTTCGGTGATGCGCGGCACGGGCGCTCCCACGGTGGTGAGCTTCACGGTGTTTCCGGGCGTGCCCAGGTTCAGGTCGGCGTCGAAGGGCGCCCATTCGCGGAGATGCTTTGGATCGGTGATGGCCTGCCAGACTTTTTCCGGCGGATGGCGCAGTTCGCGGACCAGAATGAGCGTCCACTTCTCTTCGCCGTGTTGTCCCCGGTCCTTTCTTATCTGCGCGCCGCTGGCCGGACCCGGGGAATACTGCGCACGATCGATCATTTTTCTTCTCCTTAGCGCGACCAGGCTGCCAACTGGGTGAGCTGAATAATGTTGCCGCAGGTGTCCTTCAGCATGGCGATGGTTGAGCCGGTCACGTCGGTGGGCGGCATGGTGAACTCGGCGCCGCGGCCCTTGATCCGCTCGTACTCAGCTTTGATGTCGTCGGTGAAGAACATGGCTACGGGCTGGTTCTGTTGAAAGATTGCCTGCTGATAGGCCTTGGCCGGGGGATTGTTGTTCAGCGCCAGCTGCAGCTCGGTGCCGTTTGGCTCTTCAGGGGAGGCCACGGTCAGCCAGCGATAGGGCCCCTGACTGAAGTCGGTCTTCTTGGCAAAGCCCAGTATGTCGGAATAGAAGTGCAGGGCTTTCTCCTGGTCGTCGACGTATAAAGTCGTCACTTTGATTTTCATTTCGTTTCTCCTTTGCCGTGTTCGCGCTTGGGACCGCGTTGTTTCTTCGTTGTTTTCTTTTTCGTTGACTGATCCATGCGGTCGAGGTGGCGCTCGAGAGCATCGATGTGAGCGGACCAGAAGCGGCGGAACTGAGCCAGCCACATATCCAACTCCTGAAATGGCTCCGGTTTGAGGTGGTAGAGACGCCGCTGTGCGTCCACCGTTGATTCGACGAAACCGGCGTCGCGCAGCACGCGCAGGTGCTTGGAGACAGTGGGCTGCGACATACGAAGTTGACGCTCGATCTCTCCCACCGACTGCTGGGATGAGCCCAGGAGGCTCAAGATCGCCCGGCGATTTGGCTCCGCGATGATTTCGAATACGGATTCCACCCCCTTTGTATACCTCTAAGAGCATATACCTGTCAAGGCATATACGAGCGGAAGCTTTTTCCTCCGCCCCTTGGCTTGGAGGCGGCGAATACGCACTCGCCGGGATGACGAAGAGCATCGGGACTATTAAGGAAAGGAAGGGTTGTGGAGTTTTATTGCGGCAATTTCCGGTCGCTGGTCAGATAGAGGGCCTTTCCAACCGGAACGACCCTCTCATCCCAATCGCGTCGCCGGGCGACGTTGGTTACAGCCCCGGCTGCGGCGTTGAGTGGATGTAGGCAAGCATCATGCGCACCTCGTCATCCTTCTCTGACAAATCCTGAAGAATGATGTCACGCATGGAGACCATGCCGTGCAGTTGCTGTCCGTCGCACACGGGCAGGTGGCGGAAGCCGTGGCGGCGCATAAGGAACTTGCAGGTCTCGAGGTCGGCGTTGGGTTGAACGGTCAGCGGGTCGGAGGTCATCACGTCGCCGACTTTAGTTTTTGCAGGATCCAGGCCTTCCACCACCACGCGACGCATCAGGTCGCGCTCCGAAAACACTCCGGCCAAAAAACCGTCGCGCAGCACGGGAACAGCTCCGATGTTGCGCTCGACCATGGCTTGCGCCACGGCAAGAACAGTCTGTTCGACGTCGGCACGATAGGTGTCCTGATTTCTAACGAGATCGTGGATGCACGACATGGTGCAACCTCCAAGGCGAGATGAGAAGGCAACTGCTCGAACCAAGGGCGCTTTTCAGGCGGAGTATACGACGAAAAAGGATCCCGAAAGACAGAAATCAGGTTTATGTATAGGTTCTCTACAGCGATTTCCTTGGGTCTTTGGCTGCGGGTTCTTTAGTTGCTGGGTCGATCGCTGGAGGACGTTCCCTAAATCCCAAAGAATGATGTTGGCGGGCCCAGGATTCGGCCTGCTTGCGCGCCTTGTCGATTTGCTTCGGCGTCAGGTCGTGTTCAAAGGTGTCCTTGTCATGAACAGCATCGGCAATTCGGTCATTTGCTGCGAGCAGCAGGAACGCATAAGCAGTGACTTTTCCCTGCTTCACGCCGGTCCCGGTCCAGTACATCTTCGCAAGCTGGTACATCGCCTGCGAATTGCCGAATTCAGCTGAGCGAGTGAACCAACTTGCGGCTTCCTGCACATTTGGGGTGGTACCGATACCTCGCTGATGCAGCAATCCAGCACACAGTGCGGCGGGCCCATAATGTTTCTTGGCCCCCGCCTCGCAAGACTCAAGCGCCTCAGGGTACTTGGATGTGTCGCTCTGCTGCAGCAGGTAATTGGCAAATTTCACCTGCATGCCCGGATCACCGTCTTGGGCTGCCTTGCGATACCAATCGATCGCCAAGTTGTGATCCTGCGGCAGGAGTTTGCCCTGCTCATAAACATCGCCGACTGATTCGAAGGCGGAAGCGACCTGCCAAGGTTGCATCGCTCCCTTTTCGCGCGTGACTGCCTCCTTGCCTGGTTCGCTTCCATGCTCTTCTGCCAGAAGAAACCATGCAAGCGCTGCGATGTCGTTAAGGGGCACGCCGTCCCCGTTGTAGTAAGCGGTACCGAGATTGAACATGGCCGTTCCGTCGCCGTGTCTGGCGGATCTGACATACCACTTCGCGGCTTCTTCCTTGTTCTGATCTACACCTCTGCCCATCCGGTACATGACGCCAACGGAGTTTTGAGCCGGAGCGTAATCCTGATCTGCCGCCTTGCGATACCACTGGTAAGCCTTAGTGTCGCTTTGAGGAGCACCCTTGCCGAAGTAATATGCCTGTCCAAGACTGAAGTCAGCAGCCGCATCACCGCCTTCGGCTTTCTTTTGCAGTTCAGAAATATCAGGCGGCTGAGATGGAGTGGTGTTTTGTTCTTGCGGGAATGCTCTAGAGAGTGACGTTAGGCTTAACGTCAGAAGAAGTGTCGCGTTCCTGAGGAGCCTCAGGGCCATAAGATCTGCCGAACGTTTGTAACATTAAGATATGTTGCAGGCAAGGACTCCTAACTTCTTGTCCGCAGTAGCTTTTCCGGCACCCGCGTTTTCTGGCTGCGCTGGCGGGACAAGTCCTCGCCCAGGAAAATCATGTAAGAACGGTTCCAGAGAGCGGTGGGGACGCTGCCTCGGGGACGGCAGGTCAGCACGATGTTGTAGTCGCCGGTGACGGGAAGAGTGTCGATGATCGACTCGCCGGCGACGGGATCGACCAGCGCGAGGTAGGTGAGGAATTTGTAGACGTCGGGCTCGCCTTTGTAGCCCTGCGCCACGAATGACATGTCGGCATCTTCGCTGGCGAAGTGCCAGGCGAGCGATGCGGCCAGCGCGATGGCGCGCTCGTAAGCTTCGGGCGCGAGCACGGCGGCCCCGGGATTGTCGAACACCAGGCGCAGCTTGCGCTCGTCTTCCCTGCTGAACTCGCGAACCTTGAGGGAACCGGATTTCGCGGTGGCCTTCCAATCGACGTGGCGCGCGGAATCTTCCGGCATGTATTCGCGGATGCGATAGAGATCGTAGCCTCGGCCACGTACGAACGACTCCACTTCGCCCGTGATCATCGGAAGCGCATCGAGAAATTCGTCGGTCGGCTCAACCGCGGGATAAACCAGGACAGTGCGCTTCAGAGGGACACGCCGCGTTTTTGTGAGGAACGCGAAGGGGAAACGAGTAGCAAGGCCGAAGCTGTTTTCCGAATACTGGCCGCGCCGCTGGAAACGCAGTTCCAGATCGGCCGACAGGTCGGCTTGCGGGGCGATATACGGGAAGTAGGCCGAGCCATCGAAGATGCCGGTGGCGGTGCCATCATGCACAATGCGGCGCACGCGACGATCGGGCAGGCGGACCCACTGCTGCTCGGGCGGGCGCTTGGGCGGGAATCCGAAAGTGGCCGGTTCCCACAACCACTTGGTAACCGACTTTTTCTTCTTCGAAGCCACCACATGGATCGAGAACGACGGCAGAAATTTTCGCGGGTTGCGGAGCAGGATTCGTCCGAGTACGGGCCGTCCCGCGAAGACGTGCTCGGGAAGACGAACGTCCAGTTCAAGATCGCGCAGGATGATGGCCGAGACGAGGCCCGAAACCAGGATGGCAGCCAGCATAGCGGCCACGATGATGTAAAGCAGGTTGTTCCCGGTATTGAGGGCGGCAATGCCGATCAGCAATGTGGCGATGACATACACGATGCCGGCACGCGTGACTTCGTAGTCCACCGCATCGCGCAGACGGCTGACCGCCACGCGCCGGGCAAGGTGAGGTACGGTCGTCAAACCAACCAGCGTGGCAAGAATGAGCGCGGCCGAGGCAAGAACCAGCGTGGCCCAGACGTTGCCGGACTCGCGCGAGACGGTCGAAAACAACGCCGCCGCAAATGCCAGGATGAGTCCCACCATGGCCAGCAGAAACTTCAGCCATAGATCCGCATGTTCGAGGCGAGCAAGTGCGATCAAGCGCGTAACTCGCGAATCAGGGGACTTGTCGCTGTGAGCGCGGGGCATCCAGGAAACCAGGCTTGAGCCTAGCACCGCCGCACGGACCGGGCAACGTGATGCGGACTGGCCATGTAGCTTTCGTAACCCGGAATTTGCGAAGGAAGGCCGTTTCAGGTGCGCCGGCGGCGGCGCCAAAGCCAGAGCATCACTACGCCAAGTCCAACCGCGATGAGCATGACAATGTTCAGGCGCTCGACGTATTCCATGAGCAGGTCCCAGTGTTTGCCGAACTTGTACCCGACCAGCGAAATCACCGTGACCCAGAGCAATGCGCCCAGGAAATTGAAGACGGCGAAGCGCTTCCAGGGCATGCGCAAAACGCCGGCCAGCGGACCCGCGATCACGCGCAGTCCGAAGATGAATCGGGCGAAAAAAATCGTGAGCGCGCCATACTGGGCGAACATGGTTTCGCCGCGAGCGATGGTTTCCGGCTTGATGCGAAAAACATTCTGATAGCGATCGAGCAACGCGCGGCCACCGCGATAGCCGAGCGCGAAACCCAGGTTGTCACCCAACGTGGCTGCGCACACGCCGATCACGATGATGTAAGGGAGATGGAGTTCGTCGCGCGAGAACGCAAGGAAGCTGGCGAGCAAGAGAATAGTCTCGCCAGGAACGGGGATGCCTGTGTTCTCAAGCAGCAATGCGCCGCCCACGGCCCAGTAGCCGTATTGGGCAATCAAGTTACGCAGGAAGTCGAGGATGTCTTGCCCCATGGTGGGAATTGCTTTCGGTATCTTATCGCGGCGCGGGCCAAGGCTGCAGAGGATGACGCCGAGAACCGTGGCGGCTAACCCGACCGTCAGTTCGCGGAGGCACCGTAGGGTGATTCGGCGCGTCGTTACGAAGAGATCACCGGAAATTACTGATCAAGACGACGTCGCTGCTCTCGCTGCCTCGGGTCAGGGCCAGTTGCTTGCCGTCATGCGACCAGTCAAAGTCGAAAATCAGTCCCGATTCAAAATTCGTGATCTGTTTCGGCGCTCCGCCTCCTAATCCCTGTCGCCAGATGTTGGAGACGCCGTTCCTGGTTAACGCATATTCAATGGCGTCACCTTCATATGCCCAACGGGGGATACCTAACGACGTCGGCCAATCAAACTGATATACGGGGGCACCACCGTCGAAAGGGATTACCTTCAGTTGATATGGCTTAGATGCAGAGGGAGAAGGCGCGCTTCCAGCGGGAGGCACGAGATACACGATTCGTTTTCCGTCCGGAGAGAACTTGAGAGAAAAACCAGCCACAAAGTCCTGTGCGAGCACCTCAGGAGGGTTTTCTCCGGTGATGGGAACTTTTGCCGGCGCCCAGGAAGGACCGCGCAAATAGACCACCCACTTGCCATCGGGGGAACATTGTGGGCTTATGGCAAAAGTCTCGTCAGCGATGCGCATGGGGTTTGAGCCGTCCGCATCCATGCGCCATATCCCTTGCTTCTGTTCCCGATAGGCGGCGTAGACGATGTAGCGGCCATCGCCACAAACCGACGGATCACGATTGAAACGATCATCGGGCGTCAGCAGCGTGCGCCCACTCCCATCTGGATTTACCGCGAACAGCTTGCCATCCTGGCTGGCAAAGATGATGCGGCCGTTGGGCATCCAAGAGAATCCTCTGACAACAAACTCCTTCGCAGTGATCTGCTTAGCCTTTGCGGTGTTTCCGGCCGACGCGAGCCACAATTCGGAGACCGTTGCTAGCTCGGTGTCGACAAGGGTCTTGCCATCCGGCGTGAGGTCCAGGCAACAGAGCTGGTAATCCATGAGGTCATTGGTGAGGCGGCGGGCTTCTCCTCTTGGATAGGAAATGAACCAGAGTTGCCCGCGAAACGCCTGATCAACGTTACTTATGGGCGCCAAGAGACCACTTCCATCGGGCAACCACCGCGGACGACCGATGGCGTCTGGTGTTGAGTAGATTTCACGGACCGATCCATCCGCGACCGATACGGCCCAAAGCACAGAGCGAAGTCGTTTCGTGGCCTCCGAGGTTGTGAACGCAACCGTCTTGCCATCGGGAGACCAAGCTACACCCATAAACTCGTCACGGAAGGGTCGTGTAGCGAGCACCCGTTGATCACTCCCGTCGACCTTGGCAATCAAAATATCAACCTTGCCAATGTCCGAGTTTGCCCGCAAAAAAGCGAACGCAGTACCATCCGGAGAGTAACTGGATCCGAAGTCGCTACCCCCCTGCATCGCGAGGTGTGGCGTTCCACCGAGCGCGGGCATCCGATAGAGAAAGGTGTCACTGATGTTTTTGATCTCGGAGCGGACAAAATCAATGTAGTTGGCGTCCGGCGAGAAGGTCAGACCCCATATCCAAACTTCATCCGGCGGTAGAATCTGCACGTCGCTGCCGGTAGCTACTTGACGAACGTTGAGGCTCTGTTTTCCCCCTTCACGCAGTGCGTAGACCACATAACGCCCGTCCGGAGAAATCGCGACATTGGTGGCATTCCCGCTCTGGGTAACTCGGCTGATCTTCATGCCCTGCAGGCCCAACTCATTCCTGCGTTCGTTCAGCCTGGACAAGTAAATTCCTGATCCCGCGATCAGCGCCGCCACGATAACCAGCATCAGTGCCAGAACGCCCTTGTGACGTCTTGCTTCGGCGAGCAGCACTGCCCCGCTGGACAGTCGCACTTGCGTCGAAGAAACGGCCGCGGCGGAACTCGCAGAGGCGACCGCGCTCGCCGTGTGCGTACTGCGGGAATCTGTGTCCTGCTTGAGGTCGGTGCGGACGCTGGCAGCGTGCTGATTGTCGGGGGCATTCCGTTCAGTCGTAACGGGCACTTGATCGACTCGAGCGATGAAGCGATAACCACGGCGTGGAACGGTCTCGATGTAGGTCGGCTCTGTGGCGGAATCGCCGAGCGCCTCGCGCAGCCGGTTCACTGCAGCGTTGAGCCCATGCTCGAAGTCGCCGAAGCTGTCCCCGGGCCAAAGCTTTCTTTGGAGCTCTTCCCGCGTTACCAGCGTTCCGGCATTCGAGGCGAGCATCAGCAAGACGTCGATCGCCTGACCAGAGAGCTTCAGCCGCTGACCATGCTTGCGCAGTTCGTTCGACTCGGTCGACAGCTCAAAAGGGCCGAAGTGCATTGAGCCGATCGTCTTGCGAGGCTCTGACATGGCCCTACCCCCATTGGGGCCACGATCTTATCATCGTTTCCCCGCCCCGCATGCCCGGCCGTTTCCTCCTCAAGAAGTGCTACCTCACCGATCTATCAACAAGTTGCGCAATGATCCAGAACTATCTGATTTGGACTTTGCCAGCATTGAGATAGCACCAGGGGCGGCACAAGTTCGGTGGCACCAACGGGGTGACCACCATGAAAACGAGCTTTCTCATCGCAGTTCTCTTTGCTGCCTGCACGGCACAAACACAAACCCTTCACGTCGTCCCAGCGCATCTGGATGGGGCTGATCCGACGACCAAGAGCGTCCAGTTCTTCTGCACGCAGGACTACAACCGCGATGAGTGCCGCCAACACGCACTCGAGTTGCAGCGCGTGCTCATGACGTATCCCCTGGAGCGGTTAGGATCGTGGTCCTTTGCTCTCGTGCCATCCTACAACTGGAAGAATCTGGTACGCGCGCTGGGCGGATCTTCCGACAGTCCGGCTTTCACGATCTTCGACCAGCGTACGACGGTCATGGAAAGTAGCCTCTTTTCCGCAACAGCGACTCGTGGTGCCGAACTCCAGCGCGTCTTTGGTGTCACAGGAGAAGCTTTGCTTGAGTTGGCTGTCAACCATGAATTGGGGCATAGCGTTTGCCGCGATCTCGACGAGCGAAAGGCAGACGATTATGGCCACAAACTGCGCGAGCGCAAGACTCCGGATTGTGCGCAAACACCAAAGAGAGAAGCTGATTATGACGCGGGAAAGAAAACTCAGTAGATTCCGTCGTTTATTTCTCTGTTGCCGACGAGGACATGATGATTCCCATCACGGAGACTTGGATTTTTTCAAAAGAAATCTCGATTTCGAGGGTCCGGAGAACAAGTTTTTGTAGCTCCAGAGCAATCTTCATTAGGCAAAGAAAACTATCTGGTTAAAAGGTTCGCCGCCTTATAACTGGCGAAACATCCCCGTTGAAGTCATCGCCCACGCTCGCGATGCTCCAGCGGTAGGTTCAACGATCTGATCCTCCCTGCAAAAACTCCCGCACGGTGGCATTGAACTGCTCGGGCACTTCTTCATATGGCAAGTGCCCCACGCCCGGATAGACAACCACTTCGCATTGCGTGAAATGCCGACGTAGTTGTTCCGCGGACTGAAAGTACACCGCAGGGTCGGCGCTGCCCCAGACCAGCAGGGTGGGAATGTCGGCCAACTTCGGGATCGCGTGTTCCAGTTCGCGCAGATCGTTCGTCCAGTTACTCACGATGCCGACTGCATATTCGAAGCTGCCTGGGATGGAAACCGGCGCTTCGTAACCTTCGAGAGTTCCGGGTGGAATGCGCTTGCTGTCGCCGTAGAGGCGGGCGAGCCAGTAGGGAAAGGTCCAACGCATGTAATTCACGCTGCGCAGGAACAGCGTGGAACCAAGCGGGCTTCCGATAAAGGGCGCGAGCCGGCGACCATGCGGCGACCAGGGATTCACGGGCGCTACCAGGATCAATTTTCGGAGATGAAGGTCGGGACGAGTGGCGCGCATAGAGGCGGCCATCATCGCGACTGCTCCGCCGTGCGAGGTGCCTAGCAGATCGAAAGAGGAAACGCCCACCGCATCCAGAAATTTGAAAAGGCGATCGGCCATCGCGCAGAGGCGGCAGTCGAGTTGTGCGGGACGATCGGAGAAACCCGTGCCTAACTGGTCCGGCGCATACACGGTTGCGTGGCTCGCCAGCGCCGGTATCGTGAAGCGCCAGGAAAATGAGTAGCCCATCAGGCCGTGCAGGAGAATCAGAGGCGGCCCGGACCCGGCCTGCAGGTAGCGCATGCGGGCGCCATCAACATTGACAAATCGTTCTTCCGCGGCGACGGCAGGGCGCGACGGCAAATTTTGCGCAGTGGTCGAATTCACAATGTTTTTCTTCGGGATGCTGGACAACGTTTTAGCATGCTCCGGAGTCTATGTATGTGATATCGCCTCTGTCGCTTCTGAGTAATGGGGAGCTTCGGCTCCCCGTTTTTTACGCCGCCTTGCGACGCTTTCTGCCCAGAAACTTACGAAGCACGCGGATGCCCTTGTCGACGTGCTGCTCCTGCAGCAGGAACGGCGGCAGGAAGCGCACAACTGTGTCTTGTGTACCGTTGAAGAGGACGCCCTGCGCGAGTCCCTGCTCGACGATGGGGCGAGTTGGAATATCCAGGTCGATGCCTTGAATGAATCCGCGACCGCGGACTTCTTTGGCGGCGGCGTAGCTGTCAACGAGTTGCTGCAGTTCGTGTTGAAGGTAGGCGCCGACTTTGGAGACGTTCTCCAGCAGTTTTTCTTCTTCGACGATTGCCAGGTATTCAAGGGCGACGCGGCACGCTAGCGGGCCTCCGCCAAAGGTTGTGCCGTGCTGGCCGGCCGAAATGGCTGAGGCAAATTCTTCTCGCGCCAGGAACGCGCCGAGCGGGAGGCCGGCGGCGATGGGCTTCGCGATCGCGACGATGTCGGGCTTCACGCCGAAAGTCTGGAACGCGAACAGGTTGCCGGTGCGGCCCAGTCCGCATTGAATCTCGTCGAAGATGAGCGCGACTTTGAACTGGTCGGCGAGCGCGCGGCACTCTTTCAGGAACTCAACCGAGCACTCCAGAATTCCACCCTCGCCAAAGATCGGCTCGAGCACAATCGCGCAGGTCTGGTCGTTCACGGCAGCGCGCAGGGCTTCGATGTTGTTGCGCGGGACGAACGTGACTTCCTCGAGCAGGGGCTCGAAGCCCTTGCGGTATTTGTCCTGTCCGGTCAGGGACATCGCGCCGAAAGTTCGGCCGTGGTAGGAACCTTCGAGACCGATGAGGCGGCTCTTCTCCAGTCCACCGATGCGGTGGCTGGCCAGGCGGGCCAGTTTGATCGAACCTTCGATGGCTTCGGTGCCGCTGTTCGAGAAAAACACGCGGTCCAGGCCGGAGAGCTGGACGAGTTTCTCGGCGAGCCTTCCCTGGTACTCGTGGCAGTAGAGGTTCGAAATGTGGATCAGTTTCGAGGCCTGCTCGCGAATCGTCTTCACGATGCGCGGGTGCGCGTGGCCGAGCGCGTTTACGCCCAGGCCGGAGACGAAGTCGAGGTATTTCTTCCCCTCGAAGTCGAAGAGGAAAACTCCTTTGCCGCGCTCAAACGCGACCGGGTAGCGGTTATAAGTTTGGAGAAGATAGCGGCGCTCGAGCTCGATGATCTGTTCAAAGTTTGTCATGGAAATCAGGATTCTACCTGAGAGGGCTGTGGACGCGGGAGTTCGCGAAAGAGTGTTATGTCTAGCGAGCTAAATACCAAAAGCAGAAGGGGATACGATATCCGAGATAAACCTTCCAAAATCTGTATTATTGCGCTTAGTGACGGCCTATAATGACGGAAGTCGCTGTGGACAAGCAGGTTAGCGGCTTGTGGAAGAACGGATTCATGGCAGTGAAGTTGCAAATGGACTTGCGGGGAAGCAAAGACTCGTCGCGACTGGACGCGTTGCTGTCTCCCCACGGGTCCATGAACAAGGACTTCCAAATCCGTTTTACCGCCGGCCTGCTGTTCCTGCTGACTGCCGCCGCCTGCGCTTTTGCCTGGATCAACTTCCAAAAAGAGCACGAATTTCAGATTCCGACCGACGGCGCGTGGTGGGTGGAGCGCGCCGGGCATCTGGTCGCCGACCGCGTGGAACGGAACAGTCCAGCGGACAAGGCAGGCATCCGGCAGGGCGACGAGTTGACTACCGTCAACGGGCGCGAGGTGAAAAACACACCGGCCCTCGAACGGCAGCTTTACGCAACCGGTGTCTGGTCGAAGGCAACGTACTCGGTCTTCCGGCATTCGGTACCGGTCGAGGCGGGAGTCATTCTAGCTCCTGCGGATCGGCCGCTGAATGACTGGCTGCGGCTGATTGCTCTGATTTATCTTGGCATCGGCGTGTACGTTTTGCTGCGCCGGTGGACGGCGCCCAGTTCGACGCACTTCTATATTTTCTGCCTCGTCTCGTTCATTTTCTACTCGTTCCATTACACCGGGAAACTGAACGCGTTCGACTGGAGCATCTACTGGTGCAACGTGGTTGCCTGGATGCTGCAGCCGGCGCTGTTCCTGCACTTCGTGCTGACGTTCCCGGAGCGGCGGTTCTTCGTCAAGAAGCATGCCTGGGCCGTGCCGATGCTGTACGCGCCCGGACTGGCGCTGTTGACGATCCACGTGTTCACGCTGCGCTTCGTGCAGGCGAACGAAATGCGGCGCTGGAATCTGGACCGGTTGTGGTGGGCTTACCTCGGTGCGTACTTTGTGGCCTCGGCCACGGTGCTCTGGTACAGCTATCTGCGCGCGAGCACGCCGATTCTGCGTCAACAGCTGAAGTGGGTGACGCGCGGGACGATCGTGGCCATTGCGCCGTTTACGCTTCTCTACATCGTGCCTTATCTGTTTGGCGTGGTTCCGACCGTCTGGATGCAGGTTTCGGTGCTGTCACTGGGATTGCTGCCGCTTACGTTCGGATACGCAATCTTCCGCTATCGCTTGATGGACGTGGACCTGATCTTCAAGCGTGGGATGGTATACACGCTGGCGGCGGCGGCGGTGGTGATGGCGTACTTCGCGCTGGTGGCGGGCGTCGCCGAATTGGTCCACACGCGTATTCCGAGCACCGGACCTTACGGTTTGATTTTGGCGATGGTGGTCACAGCGCTCCTGTTTGACCCGGTGCGCAAGTGGATTCAGGATGGCATCGACCAGTTCTTCTACCGCACGCGCTACGACTACCGGAAGACGCTAATCGAATTCGGCCGCGAGTTAAGCGCGGAAACCGATCTCGACGAAATGCTGAGTTCGGTAGTCGACCGCCTATCGCGCACGTTGATGGTCGACCGGTTGGCGATCTTTCTGCAGACTGGCGAGGCTAGCGACCACTTCGTTATCGCTAAATCGTTTGGGATGTCGCAGACCAGCGGTCTCGATCTCAGCTTCCTGAGTTCGCAGCGGCCGGAGATGGAAGCCGGGCATCTGTTCTTCGACAACACGCACCAGGTGCCGCGCGAGAATCCCGCGGCGCAAACCAGCATCGCGAAACTGGACCTGAACTATTACATCCCCTGCCGCGTGCAGCGGAAGCCGATCGCCGTGCTTGGACTCGGCAAGACGATGGAAGGCGACTTCCTGACCAGCGAAGATGTTGAATTGCTCGAGACGCTCGCCGGCTATATCGGAATCGCCATCCAGAACGCCCGGCTGTACGCCTCGCTCGAGCAGAAGGTGGCGGAGTACGAACGGCTGAAAGACTTCAACGAAAACATCGTGGAGTCGATCAACGTGGGCGTGCTGGCGGTCGATCTTGCTGACCGCATCGAGTCCTGGAACTCGCAGATGGAAGTGATGTACGCGCTGCCGCGGTGGCAGGCGCTGACGCGGCCTTTGAGCGAGGTCTTCCCGGCGGAGTTTGTCGAAGAGTTCTACCGGGTGCGGCAGAATCCCGGCATCCACAATCTCTACAAGTTCCGGCTCAACACTCCGGCCGGGGAAGTACGCACTATCAACGCAGCCATAGCGCCGCTGGTCACCCGCAAGTTCAATGTGATCGGGCGGCTGATCATCATGGACGACATTACCGAGCGCGTGGAACTCGAAGCGCAGCTTTCCCAAGCCGACAAGCTTTCTTCGATTGGACTGCTGGCGGCCGGAGTCGCCCATGAAGTCAACACGCCTCTGGCGGTGATCTCCTCGTATACGCAGATGCTCTCGAAGCAGCTGAAATCCGATCCGCAGAAAGCGGGGCTGCTCGAGAAGATCACGCGGCAGACGTTCCGGGCATCGGAGATCGTCAGCAACCTGCTCAACTTCTCGCGCACCAGCGGCACCGAGTTCGGGAATGTAGACGTGAACCGCATCGTGCTGGATACGCTCGCGCTACTTGATCACCAGTTCCGCACTTCGCGCATTTCGGTGGAGAGCGAACTTGCCGATCACCTGCCGCCGATCCAGGGAAACACCGGGCGGCTGCAGCAAGTATTTTTGAACCTGTTCTTGAACGCGAAGGATGCGATGCCCACGGGTGGAACGATTCGGGTGGCCACTTCTAACGGAACGGGCGTAAGCGTCAGCGTGACCGACACGGGAAGCGGCATTGCGCCGGAACACATTGCGCGGATCTACGATCCATTCTTCACCACGAAAACTGCACCGGAGGCAGGCCAGAAGCGCGGTACCGGGCTGGGCCTCTCGGTTACGTACGGAATCATCCAGGAACACGCGGGTAAGATTCGCGTGGAGAGCCGTCCCGGCGAGGGGACCACGTTCCACCTAGATTTTCCGCTGACCAGGAAGGCCGTCAATGTCTGAAGCCGCAGTATTACCCCGTAAGATGAACGATTTTGAATCACTGGCGATGGCCGGATCCGTTCTCATCATTGATGACGAAGCGGAAATCCGGGAGTCGCTGCAAACCCTGCTCGAAATGGAAGGCTACGAAGTCGAGACCGCCTCGACCGGGCAGCAAGGTTTGCATCGCATCGGACAAAGGGCGTTTGACTTGATCCTGCTGGACCTGGCGCTTCCCGATCGCAATGGCCTCGATATCCTGGCGGACCTGCACTCGCAAGACCCCGGCCTCGCCGTGATCATGATTACCGCGTACGGCACCGTCGAGAACGCGGTGAAGGCAATGCAGTCGGGCGCGGTGAACTTCGTTCAGAAGCCATGGGACAACGAAAAATTGCTGGCTGATGTGCGCGCGGCGGTCGCACGGCACAAGGCCGAAGAAGAGAACATCCAACTCAAACGCGCACTGAAGCAGCGCTACAACTTCGAACACATCATCGGCAAGAGCGAGCCGATGCTGAAGATTTTCGACCTGGTCGCGCAGGTCGCGCCCAGCCGCTCGACCGTGCTGCTGCAGGGAGAGAGCGGAACCGGAAAAGAACTCATCGCGAAGGCGATCCATCTGAACTCCCCGCGTAAAGACCGGCCATTCGTTCCGGTCAACACGGGTTCGATGCCGCCCGACCTGCTGGAATCAACCTTGTTCGGGCACGTAAAGGGCGCGTTCACGAGCGCGATCGCCTCGAAGAAGGGGCTATTCGAAGTCGCGGACAAAGGAACCCTATTCCTCGATGAAATCGGGACGATGACCATGGACACGCAGAGCAAGATTCTGCGCGTTCTGCAAGATCGCAAATTCATGCATCTGGGCGGCATTCACGAATTGCAGGTGGACGTGCGGATCATCGCGGCGACCAACGTCGATCTGCGGCAACAGGTGCGCGAAGGAAAATTCCGCGAAGACTTGTTCTACCGCCTGAACGTGATCTCCATCGACCTACCGCCATTGCGACAGCGGAAGGAAGACATCCCGCTGCTGGTCGATCACTTCCTCAAGAAGTACTCCGAGGAAAACGAGCGCGAGTATCGCCGGATCACGCCGGATGGGCTGCGTCCGCTGGTGGCTTATTCGTGGCCGGGGAACGTACGCGAACTCGAAAACGTGATTGAGCGCGCGGTCGTGCTGTCGTCGGGCGTGGACATCGGCAGCGATCTTCTGCCGGACCAAATGGTCGGCCGAGGCACGGCTTTCCCAGTCGTAGAGCATCGGCCGGATGCCTCGCTGTTCGACATTCTGGAAGACTGCGAGCGCCGGATCATCACCGACATGCTGGAGAAGTGCAACTGGAATCAGACGGAAGCGGCGGAACGGTTCCACGTGCCGCTGTCGACTCTGAATCAGAAGATCAAGCGGTTGAGCGTGGAGATTCGGAAGAAGGGGCGGGAGGCCTAAGCCGCTCTCGGTAGTTTTATGGCTCGGCTTCGGCCGAGCTTTTTCTTTTGATTCGGCGCTCTTCACGCGATCGAGTCAGTGGAGGAAACTCTCCCAGGCCGGTGACGCCGTCCGGGTACATAGGTCCTTCGACTGCGTTCGGCTGGCGCCTCACTCCTCTCAGGATGACAAGTTTGGGTGGGCATCGACTTCTACACGTGCCTCGAAGCTCGCGACTCGAAGCTGGAAGCTCATAGCTCGAAGCTCGCGGCTCCTGTTATAGTTCGACTTGGAACGGATGGGGGCTTGGAATGGCGGCGGGCGACTTTCTTAGCGGCATCGAACTAATCTCACCCATCGATTTCGCGAAGCGAAAGATCCTGTCGGTGCAGGAATATTCCCTGCTCTCGGCGCAGGCGGTTGCCAACCTTTTCCGGCGCCCCATCTACGGCGCGGACATGATGCAACAGGCCGACTCCATCGGCTTCGGTTCCCTCCCCATCGTGCTGGCATCGGTTTTCTTCACGGGCGCGGCGCTGGCGTTGAATAGCGCGACTACGCTGAGCCGGTTTGGCGCCACCACGGTCATCGGACAACTGGTCTCTATCGGCATTGTTCGCGAATTGGGTCCGGTGCTGGCGGGCCTGGTGGTCGCGGGACGCAACGCTTCCGGAATGGCTAGCGAATTGGGCTCCATGATCGTGACCGAGCAGATCGACGCCATGCGCGCGCTGGGCACTGATCCGATGAAGAAGCTGGTCACCCCACGCGTGGTCGCCACTGTGATCATGCTTTTCTTCCTCACGATCCTCGGCGACTTCATGGGACTGCTTGGGGGCAGCGTAGTCGCCGGCGTGCTGCTTGGAATGGATGCGCATGAATACTGGAGCAATGCCTGGCAGACGCTGGTGTTCTCCGACGTCTTCATGGGCCTGATGAAGCCGCTGGTATTCGGATTCATCGTCGCCACCATCGGGTGCTATTACGGGCTGACGACCAAGGGCGGCACGCAGGGTGTGGGCCGCTCGACCACTGAAGCGGTCGTGGCTTCGATGATCCTGATCATCGTGGTAGACGTTTTCGTAACCCGCTTCCTGATGGTGGTGCTGGGATCCTGATCAATGCAGACTCCCTCCCTGCCAGTTGAAGAGCGCACGACTGCCACCCAGGAGCGTCCGCAGGACGTCATCGTCTTCGACGATGTGGCGATCTCATTCGAAGACAACATGGTGCTTGACGGAATTTCTTTCCGCTTGCCCCGCGGGGAGACGAAGGCGCTGTTTGGCGTGGCGGGTTCCGGGAAAAGCGCAATCCTGAAAATGGCGCTGGGGCTTCTGAAACCGGATCGCGGGCACATCTACACCCTGGGCGAAGATGTTACGCAGATGCCGGAGGATCAACTCTTCGATCTACGCCGGAAGGTGGGCATCGTCTTCCAGGAAAGCGCTCTGTTCGATTCGCTCACGGTGCACGATAACGTGGCGTTTCGCCTGATGGAAGAAGGCCAGGTCCCCACCGACGAAATTGACGAGCGTGTCCGCGAAGTGCTGCGCTTCGTGGAGCTCGAGCGTACCGTTGCGATGTTTCCCTCTGAACTCTCGGGCGGCATGCGGAGGCGCGTGGCTATTGCCCGTGCCATCATCACCCAACCCGAGACGCTGCTCTACGATTCGCCGACCGGCGGACTCGACCCCGTAACTTCGACCACCATCGTGGAATTGATCGTGAAACAGCGCGACGTCTATAAGACCAGTTCGCTGCTCGTGACCCACCGCCTTCAGGATGCGTTCACGATGGCCACTCATGTCTTCGACCCGAAGACGAATCATATGCGCCACGTGGAAGCTGGGGGCCGGGTAGAGATTCCTATGACGTTTCTGATACTGCGCGAAGGCAAGGTCATCTTTGATGGCGACCTGCAGCAGCTTGTGCAAACCCGCGATGAATACATCCGGGAATTCATTTCGTAGATGCCGAGGCGGGTGCCCATCCCACGCCTGATCCGGCCACTGGTCCCGCTGATTTCATGGCTTACGGCGCGATACATCGCCTACCATCGCCGGCGATTGCTGCCGCGGTCCATGGCGATTCCAGATCACATGGTCGCCACCATGAGGCCGTATTTCCCCGAATCGATTCTGGCTCAGACACGAATCGTGCAGGCTCGCATGCCGGATCCGGTTTTGTATCCGCTAGTCCGGCTTTTCGGCATTAAGGGAATGCTCGAGATGTCTGCGATCGGGGCAATCACGCTGATAGATGTGGTCGCGTATCCCGACGAACTTGACCCAGGCACGCTCTTCCATGAACTGGTGCATGTGGTGCAATACCGCGTTCTTGGGTGGAAGCAATTTGCCCGGCTCTACGTTCGGGGGTTTCTGGAGAGAGGCGGCTACGAAGGAATTCCCCTGGAGCGGCAAGCCTATCAACTGGGAGCCTGGTTTGATCGGGAACCGAAGGGAATATTTTCCGTAGAGGAAGAAGTGATCCGGTGGCACTCGGCTGGCAAGCTTTAGGCAAGCGCCACCGGTTACGAATACCGGCTCAGCCTGCCTTGGCAAGGCTTTCCGCGCGCGCCTTGCGCATGTTCTCGACGTTCCTCGACATCAGTTTGTAGCGCTCCTGGCCTTTTTCGGTGTGGATGAGTTTTTCAAGGTTGGCCAGCAGCATGGGATTTTGCATCTTCTCGCGTACTTCCTTGAGGAAGGGTTCAACCTTGGCATAGATGACGAACATTTCTCCGCTACAACTCGGCTCGAAGAAGAGATCTTCGTTCAACACGCCGCTGGTGACGAACGATCCGGCCATGCTCCAATAGCCGAGAACCATACGCATCCAGGCATTTTCCGGAGAACCCATGGAACGAGCAATCTTGATGATGTCGTCGGCGCTTTCCGGCCAGAAGTTTGCCGTCCACCATTGACGGGCTTTGCGGATTTCAGGTTCGCGGCGGGCTTCGTAAAGTTTCAGAATGAGTTCGGCATCGGCGTGTGTCGGTGTCGCCATCGGAAGGCCTCCAAAATGATTTGAGTTGAACGGCTGTGATTTTAGATGAGGTGCGGCCGTGAGAAGCGGCAAAAGGTTACAGGGAAATCAGTTTTTGACGAGAGAGGGACGGGGTCCCGCCCATCCAAGCTCGTATCGATGGAGGGGCGTGCACGTCGCCCACAGCTCGACGGGCGAGGACCCTTCGACTGCGCTCAGGGCAGGCTGCCCGTCGCTCCATCGACTGATGCTTAGCTGATTCTTAGCCGCCTTCTCCGGCGGCCTCTGCAACCGCTGCCGGCGGGGCCGGCGCCTCGCGCTCGTAGTCGCATTCCTTGTTCGGGCAGGCGATCACAGGTCCCGCCTTCAGGTTCTTCTCGACCAGGAATTCGCTGCCGCAACTCGGGCACTTTTCGGCAAGCGGCTTATTAGCCGACGTAAATTTGCACTTCGGATAGTTCGAGCAGCCGTAGAACGTGTTGCCCTTGCGCGCTTTCTTTTCGACGAGATCTCCGTCTTTGCAGTCGGGGCACTTCACGCCGATGAAGTTCTGCTTTACGAACTTGCAGTCTGGATATCCCGAGCAGGCCGTGAACTCGCCATAACGGCCGTGACGGATCATCAGGTTGCGTCCGCATTTCGGGCAAGGCTCGTCGAGCGGGATATCCGGGACGCGCTTTCCTTGATCGAGCCGACGTGTGGTCTTGCAATCCGGATAGCCGGTGCAGGCCATGAACTGGCCGAAGCGCCCGCGCTTCAGGACCATCACGCGGCCGCAGTTCTCGCAATACTCTTCCTGCGCCGTTTCCTGCACATCGGCCGAGTCGAGGTCAGGCAGGTTGATGGGATTCTCTTTCGTGAAGGTGCAGCTCTCGGGATTGTCCTTTTCGTAAGAACTACAAGCGTAGAAGGACCCGTGCTTGCCCCACTTGATGACGAGCGGCGAGCCGCAGCGCTCACACTTCTCGTCGGTGGGCTTCTCCATACGCTTGATGTTCTCCATGTGCTTCTCAGCGTATTTGAGGTCCTTGGCGAAGCGCTTGTAGAACTCCGCCATAGCGTCGGTCCACTTCTCTTTGCCATCTTCAATTTCGTCGAGTTCTTCTTCTAGGCGTGCGGTGTAAGCCACGTCGAAGATGTCGCGGAAGTTCTCGATCAGCAGATCCGTGACCACCAGGCCAATTTCTGTGGGCGCAAACTTGCCGCCGAGTTTGGTGACGTACTGGCGCTCCTGAATGGTGGTGAGAATGGTGGCATAGGTCGAAGGACGCCCGATGCCGCGCTCTTCGAGTTCCTTCACCAGCGACGCTTCGTTGTAGCGCGGCGGCGGTTCGGTGAAGTGCTGCTCCGGCTTCAGTTCTTTCAGAGAGAGCTTCTGGCCAGGTTCGAGCGCCGGCAACTTGTGCTTCAGCTCCTCGTCTTCCTCGTCCTTGCCTTCCTTGGACTCTTCATACACCTTGAGGAAGCCGTCGAACTTCATGACTGATCCGGTCACGCGGAACCAATAACTGTCGTTGCCCTGCTTGGCGTCGATGTCGACCGTGGTCTGGTCGAAGACGGCCGGGTTGATCTGAGAGGCTACGAAGCGCTGCCAGATCAGCTTGTAGACCTTGAACTCATCTTCCTTCAGATACTGCTTGACTGAGTCGGGGGTGTGCGCGACCGCCGTGGGCCGAATGGCTTCGTGGGCTTCCTGCGCACCTTTCTTCGACTTGAAGGTGTTGGGCTGCTCGGGCAGGTACTGCGGACCGTATTCTTTCCCGACCATCTCGCGCACTTCGGTCAGCGCTTCATTCGAAACGCGGGTCGAATCGGTACGCATATAAGTAATGAGGCCGACCAAGCCTTCCTCGCCGAGTTCCACGCCTTCATAAAGGCGCTGGGCGATCATCATGGTGCGCTTCACGCTGAAACGTAGCTTGCGCGCGGAGTCCTGCTGGAGTTTGCTGGTCGTGAATGGCGGAGCGGCGTTGCGGCGGCGCTCTTTGCGCTCGACCGAGCGAACCAGCCAATCGGCTTTCTCTACGAAAGCACGAATCTTTTCGGCTTCTTCTCCGTTGGGAACTTCGATCTTCTCTTCGCCCTTGCCGACGAAGCGGGCGTCGAACGCGGGAGGCTTAGGGGCGGCAAGGTGCGCGTCGATGGTCCAGTATTCTTTCTTCTCGAACGCCTTGATTTCGCGTTCGCGCTCCACGATCAGGCGAAGGGCTACGGTCTGCACACGTCCGGCGGAAAGACCACGGCGGACTTTGTCCCAGAGCAAGGGCGAAACCTGATAACCCACCAGGCGATCAAGAACGCGGCGGGCCTGTTGCGCGTCGACCAGGTTCTGATCGATCTCGCGCGGATGCTCGAAGGCCTCGCGGACGGCGCGCTGCGTGATTTCGTTGAAGGTGACACGCTGGATGCGCGGCACGTCGCCATTCTTATCCTTATCTTTGTCTTTGCTCTTTTTGGCTTTCTTCTTTTTCCCGCCTTCGTTGTCGAGCTCGTCGGCCAGATGCGCTGCGATGGCTTCGCCTTCGCGGTCCGGGTCAGGCGCGAGGAAGATGTGGTCGGCTCCCTCGGCAAGCTTCTTCAGTTTGGCGAGGACCTTCTCTTTGCCGGGAATGACGATGTATTCGGTATCGAACTCGTTGTCGATATCGACACCCAAGGTGCTCTTGGGCAGGTCCTTCACGTGGCCGAGGGAGGCCTCAACCGTGAATCCTTTGCCAAGATATTTTTGAATAGTTTTCGCCTTGGCGGGCGACTCAACGATGACTAAACCTTTGGACAATGGTTCCTCTTTATGCGTTTGCTTGGGTTTGAAGCTAGCACGAATGCGAGTTCGGTAACAAGTTACGGGGCAAGCTATCAGCTATCAGCTGTCAGCTCTCAGCTTCTGAATGAGGGATGCCAGCATGCGTTTCACTTCGACTGTTTCTGCAGTCAAACGCTCATAATCACCTCCTTTCAATAGCCCCAAGTCACGGGCCAGCAGGCAGTGATACTCCACCTCGCTCGCTGAGCCCATGGCCATCTGCAAGAACCTCCCGAGTTCAGCGTCGCCCTTGCGACAGCATCCCTCCGCGATGTTCGCTCCGATCGAAGCAGCAGCACAGCGTGCCTGGCTCGTCAAACCGTAGATTTCTTCTCTTGGAAACGCGCGACTCGTTGCGTAGACGTCGAGCGTGAGCCGGTGGGCTTTATCCCACACTTTCAAATTTCTGAAGTTCTGCATGAACCGCCTCGCTGTTACTGAAAGCTGAGAGCTGATAGCTGACAGCTAGAAGCTTTTCACAAAATTCTTCCCCGGCATCTGCCTGATCTTTCCGGCCAGCTCCAACTCAAACAAAGCTGCGAAAATTTCGGACGACGACATGTCCTGTTCCAGTCGCTCCACGATGGCATCGATTTGCGTGGGTTCGTCCGCTTTGAGCAGGGCGTAAATCTTGCGCTCGTGCGGGCTGAGAGGATTGTCGGCGCTTGGGAATAGAGATGCGGTTTCTGCGGCTGGCGATTCATCGGTCCTGGCTGGGGCGAGCGCAAGTCGCACATTCTCGGGGAGTTCCTCCCAAACGTCCTCCCACGTGGCCACCAACTTCGCGCCTTGTTTGATGAGCGTGTTCGGGCCCCAGGAATTCTTGTTGGTGACGTTGCCGGGAACCGCGAAGACGTCCCGATTCTGCTCGAGTGCGCAACGCGCCGTGATGCGCGTGCCGCTATACTCGGCGGCTTCCACGACCAGCACGCCCATCGACATGCCGCTGATGATCCGGTTGCGGATGGGGAAGTTCTGCGGGGCAGCGAATGTGCCGAGCGCGAATTCGGAGATGATCGCGCCGCCCGTCGCCACGATCTGGTCGGCAAGACGGGTATTTTCCTTTGGGTAGGGAACGTCAACGCCCGTTCCGAACACGGCGACAGTTTTCCCTTTTGCAGAAATCGCTCCGCGATGCGCAGCCGTGTCGACGCCCCGCGCCATGCCGCTGTGTATGACCAGGCCACGAGCAGCAAGATCAATCGCAAGGCGTTCGGCCATGCCAGATCCGTACGGCGTGGGGTGGCGAGTACCGACCACGGCGATTCCCGGCTGCGACAGCAGTTCCACTGCGCCGCGCACATAAAGAATGAGGGGAGGATCGTAAATCTGCTTCAAGCGAGGCGGGTACGCAGGATGGTCGAGCGACACGAGCCGGACGCCGGCAGCCATCGTACGGGCGATTTCTTCCTGTGCGAGTTCGAGCGACCGGCCCGTTCCCAAGGCTTGAGCAGAAACCGCCAGAAGTCCGGTCGCCTCCAGCTCAGTAAGCGAGGCGCGAAAGACGGCGGCCACCGTGCCCATGTGCTCCACCAGCCGCCGCGCCCGGGTGGGGCCGAGGCCGGGCGTTAAGCTGAGCGTCAGCCACTGCAGGGTATCTTCACGAACGGCATTCTCCGCTACGGATATCGTTGTAGACACGGGTGCCTCCGCTTTCCGGTCTACCGTCGCAGAAAAATACTGTCAAGGGAGAGCCGCACAGGCCTTTGTTAGAATCAAACATATTGATATGAATCGTCTTCGTATTTCCGCAATATCCTTCTTAAATACAGTGCCTTTGATGTGGGATTTCGAACACGGAACCGCGCGCGCCGATTTCGATATTTCCTACACTCTTCCGTCAGCATGCGCCGTGGAACTCAAAGCCGGGCGAGCCGATATCGGGATCATCCCAGCGGCTGCCTATGCCGAGATTCCTGACCTGGCCATCCTTCCGGGAATCGCTATCGCGGCACGCCGCGCGGTGCGATCGATTCTGCTGGTAAGCAAATTTCCGGTTGAAAAGATTCAGAGCGTTGCGCTCGACACGTCGTCGATGACCTCAGTCGCTTTGACGAAAGTTTTGTTTGAGCGCTGGCTCGGTGGGGGCCGCAGCTTTACCGCGATGGCGCCCGATCTCGAGACTATGCTGCAAGATCACGATGCGGCGCTCGTGATCGGCGACACCGCTCTCAAAGTGGATCGCTTCAAGTACCTCACGCTTGATCTGGCGGAAGAGTGGATTCGGTTTACTGGGAAGCCGTTTGTGTTTGCTTTCTGGGCAATGCGGCGTGCTACGCTTGATAATGCGTCTTCCGACCTGGCCGCGACTTTCCAGGCGTCCCGGGATCACGGCCTTGAGCCCGAGAATATCTCGCAGATCGCGCGGGAATGGTCGCCCAAAGTCGAACTCAGCGAGCCTGAAGTGCGCTCCTATCTCACCGAGAATATCCACTACCATCTGGATGCGGGATGCATCGAAGGCCTCCAGTTGTTCTACCGCTACGCGGCAGAGTGCGGTGCGCTTCCCACCGCGCCACCACTGCACTTCGCGGAGGCTGCGAAATTCGTAACCACGTAAAGTGGTGTCCAAAAACATTCATCGAGTGGCGCGATGGGCCACTGACGTTCCAGCCTGTCAGCAGCAGACTAGTCTGAATTGTGGGCTAATGTTGCTGAGCGAATGGGTGCCAGCGGAGTACACAGGTCCTTCGCTTCGCTCAGGATGACAAGGCAATTTAGCAGCGAATTCCCATGATGCCGCCACTTGGATTTTTCGTCGCCTCGAAGATCTGGACCTGGCTCCGCCACCTGGGCGGACCTGGCCTGGTGGTGCTGGGGTTGGCGGACAACTCCATCATTCCCATGCCCGGCAGCATGGACGTGCTGACGATCTGGTTCGTCGTCCACAATCGCAAGCATTGGTATTACTACGCGGTGATGGCGCTGGTCGGGTCGCTGATCGGGGGCTACATCACGTACCGGCTCGCACGCAAGGGCGGAAAAGAGATGCTGGAACACCGCATGGGACCAAAGCGCACGAAATCCGTCTACGCGCGCTTCGAGCGTTGGGGCTTCTGGGGCATTTTTGTACCGGCGCTCTTGCCGCCGCCAGTTCCGTTCGTGCCGTTTCTGCTAGCGGCTGGTGCAATGCAATACTCGCGAAAGAAATTTCTGGCCGCGCTCGCGCTGGGCCGAGGCCTGCGCTATGGAATTCTGGCCTACCTCGGCCTCCTATACGGACGACAATTTCTGCGCTTTTTCAACAAGTACACCAAGCCGACTATGTACGCGCTAATAGCGATGTCGGCCATTGCCGGGATCGCGGCCCTAGTAGCCTACTTCCGGTACCGAGGGCAGGGCGGAACTCCCGCCAAAGCAGCCCATCAAGCCGCGCACTGATAGCAACTAGCAGTTTTTTGATTAACACCGCAGAATCAACAACTTACTCATATTCACGATATTTTTACTAGCCTTTTCAGGCTTCACTCTATCTAATGATTTATATGGAAAAGCTTAAATCCGCTAAACATTACATTTTTGCGAGCGACTTTGATCAGACGTTGAGCTACAACGACACGGGCTACGTTTTAAGCGAACTACTCGGCATCCCGACCAAGGAGTTTGAGCGCAAGGCTGAGGGCATGGCGCGCCTGAACCTGGTGCAACAGGGAGGCGAACTCTCGTATCTGTTGCTGCACGACCCGGAGTTTCACGACCGGGTTCGTCCCGAGCATTTGCGCGAAGTCGGAAAACGCATTCGCTTGAAAGAGAACATCGACTTCCTGAAGCGAGTGCTCGACAAAGGGATTGCCGGATATCGCTTCGAGTTCTATGTCCTATCAGCCGCACCGGTAGAGGTGATCCAGTCGGCGCTGGAAGGGATCGTCCCGCCCGACCACATTTTTGGAACGCAGTTCCGTTATCACGCCTCCGGAGAGATTGCGGCCATCGAACGCGTGACTGCGGGCTACGGCAAAGTTGCGGTGCTCGACCGCATTCAGAACGAAGTGCAGATCAGCTCCGATCGCATTGTTTACGTAGGGGACGGCAGTTCCGACGTGCATGTGATGCTGCACGTCAACCGGCGCGACGGGTTTACCATCGCTGTTTCAGAAAACAAGCACCTGGCACCGATCGCGCGGCGCACCGTGCTGAGCACGAATGCTCTGGGCGTGCTGATTCCCATTCTCGAAGAGATCGTCGGCTGGGATCGCATGCAGATTCGCGCGTTCCTCGAATCGCAGGGCTTCGTGATTCAGGAGTGGGATAAAGTCTCCACCGACGTCGTGACGATTCTTGACAGCAGCCCGGCAAACCTCACGGCTGTGGCATCGAAGGCGGAGGGCGCGCGTGTCTGATCTCGTTGGCTGGCTGGCGACCACGATCTTCGCGATCTCGTACTTCGTACGGAATCCTGTCACCATGCGTTGGGTGCAAGCGGCGGCCGCCTTATGCTGGATGACCTACGGCATCCTGCTGCATGCGGTGCCGGTCATCGTGGCCAATATCATTGTGGCAGGGCTGGCCATGTACTCTTCGTTCCGGCCGGTGGCGCATCCGGAAAGCACGCAGCACTAACGAACCGTGCTGTCCCAGGTTAGGCGCCCAAAAAGCAGCCGCGAACCTGGGGCACCGTCGGCTCGGCCGTATAGGGCGATGGAGCGGGCAAGGACGCCCGCACTCCATCGACCGCGACCTGGCTGGGTTGGCGAATGTTCCGATCCAACGTTAGAATTATGGCTGGGTCCGAACGCCCTTTATGTCCCTGACCAAAGAACAAGCGATTGAGATGTTTCGTTCCGACGATCTGATTGGCATCGGCATGGAAGCCGACGCGGTGCGGCGCAAGCTGCATCCGGACGGCGTGGTCAGCTACATCATCGATCGCAACATCAATTACACGAACTTCTGCACGGAATACTGTACGTTCTGCGCCTTCTATCGCCCGCTGAAGGGACCGGCGGCGAAGGAAGGCTACATTCTCGAATTCGAAACGATCTACGACAAGATCGCCGAGACGGTGGAACTCGGCGGCACGGGCGTGCTGATGCAAGGCGGCCTGCATCCCGACCTCAAGATCGAGTGGCACGAGAAGATGCTGAGTGGGATCCGCCAGCGTTTCCCGAAAGTCCACCTGCACTGCTACTCCGCGTCGGAAATTCTGGCCATCGCCGAATACAGCAGCCTGAGCCTGCGCGACACAATCGCGCGCCTTCGAGACGCGGGCCTCGACTCGATCCCTGGCGGCGGCGCCGAGATTCTGGACGACGAAGTCCGCTTCAAGATCGCGCGGCTGAAGTGCCTGACGGAAGACTGGATCAGCGTCCATCGCACGGCTCATCAACTGGGCATGCGCACTACCGCCACGATGATGTTCGGCGTGGGCGAGACAGATCGAGCATCGCGTGAATCACTTCCAACGGCTTTATGATCTGCAGGAAGAGACGGGCGGATTCACGGCATTTATCCCGTGGAGTTTTCAGCCTGCGAACACGGCACTGGGCGGCCGGCATTGGGACGAAGCCACCGCAGTTGAGTATCTGAAAGTACTGGCCATCTCGCGTCTCTATCTTTCGAACTTCCTGAACGTGCAATCGAGTTGGGTGACGCAGGGGCTGAAAGTCTGCCAGATGGGCCTGCGCTTCGGCGGCAACGACGTGGGCTCGGTCATGCTCGAAGAAAACGTGGTGCGAGCGGCGGGCGTGACCAATTGCACGACGGAAGAAGAGCTGCGCCGCATCATTCGCGACGCCGGGTTCAAACCGGTTCAACGCGACACGTTGTATCGAACATACTTCCTCAACTAAGCCCTCCCTGCGGTAAAGTCGAATGCGAATGAAATGGGCAGCCATGTGCGTGTGCGCGCTCGCGTTTGCGGCGTCTGGGATGGCGCAGACGCCTGCGAACGAACCGAAGGCGCCGACTAAAGCGTCCGTGCAGGGTAGCGTAGTCAAAGAACCCAGCGGAGAGCCGCTCAAGAAGGCCATCATCGAACTGATTGGAGAGAATCAGGAAGCAAGTGGCAACTACACGGCCACGTCGGACCAAGACGGGCACTTCAAGATCACAGAAATTCTGGCAGGTCGCTACTTGATGTTTGTGGAGCGGACGGGCTATTTGGAAGTAGACGCAAAAAGCCGGCGCTCGGGAGGCATCTCTCTCAGTCTTGAGGCGGGGCAAGAACTAAGGGATCAGGTTCTGCACATGCTTCCAGCTTCGGTCATCCTGGGACGGGTACTGGACGAAGATGGCGATCCTATGCCGAATGTGGAAGTGGCGGTCTTGCGACGCCAGGGTTCTGGACTCCAAGAGAGCGGGACGGCACAGACAAATGATCTTGGCGAATATAGAGTCGGTGGACTGCTTGCAGGTAAATATTGTGTGCGGGCTACCCCGCCCGCTAATTTTCAAAGCATGGTTGCGATACAGAAAACTGGTGACGGTGCTGAGTCGGCCTCGCCAGACCTCTCCTACGTGATGACTTTTTATCCTGGCACCGCAGATAGGGCGCAAGCAGCAAGTGTTGAGGTGCATGCCGGAGAGGAAACGCCCGTGGACTTTTCTCTTTCCCGCAAACGCACCGCTCGCATTCGAGGATCCGTGGCAGGGATTTCCGCTGGGTTGAAGGCGGCAGTTATCCTGCGTTCCAAAGACGCGCAGTCGATGTTTGGCGGAGGCGAAGTCGACAAAAATGGCAAGTTCGAGATTCTGCATGTCGCCCCGGGTTCTTACACGATCACCGCGGTCTCAGCGTTCGCAGATTCTCCCATGATCGCGCGGCAGAACCTTGACGTAGGAGAAGCGAACATCGACGATTTGCGACTCATTCCGCAGGCAGGCGCGACCCTACGAGGGCGCGTCCACCTGAGCGGGAAGCTGCCGAGTCTGGGAACGCCGGGACTCATGGTCTATCTACGGCAACTCGACGACGAGGATCCCTACGATGCAGTAATGTTCAGCGGGGACGATGCGCTCAGAACACCTAGTTTTGCCAAGATCAAGCCGGATGGCAGCTTCGAAGTGAAGAACGTTCCGCAGGGAGTCTACGATCTGTCAGTGTCGGGCGAGTCCAAGGTGATGAACGAAGCATTCACGGAATCAATCGTCGTAGGCACAAAGGACTTTTCCGATACCGGCCTGACTGTCACCGGCGGCACGCTTTCGGTGGCGTTGACAGTGAGTGATGGCGCCGGAGTTGTCGACGGCACAGTCACCAACGACAAAGGCTTACCGCTCGCGAATGCGAGCGTGGTTGCCGTTCCCGAAACCCGGTTTCGGAAGCGGCCTGACCGCTACCAGCACGCATCCAGCGATCAGGATGGGCGCTTCACTCTCCGAGGCCTGCGGCCTGGCACATATAGTTTGTTCGCATGGGAAGCATTGGACGGCGATGCGTATTTCGACGCGGAGGTTATTAAGACCGCCGAAGGACACGAAACCGTGATCAAGGTGGAAAGATCCAGCCATCAGACGGTGCCTCTCAAAGCGATTGCGGCGCCCGCCGACCAACCCTGATCCCGTCGGAAAACATCGTAGCCACCGGCCTTCATTCCTGCTTCGGGTAAAATGGAAGGTTTAGCCGCGGAGCGGAGACCCGTCCGTGTGGGAGTATCTGGCCTGACTAGTCTGTTCATTTCGAATTTGGTGTCGGTTGCCGCGGTGGTTGCGTCCAAGGGAATCGGCTCGTACATCCGCCAGCACTTCCTCGACCGCACGTTTCAAGGTCTATACCACGCGAATGGTTTCGACATCGCGCTTTTGATTCCGTACTTCATCGTACTCATCCTGCTCGCTTCGTACGGTATGCACCGTTACATCCTCGTCTACCTTTATTACAAGAATCGTAAGAATCACACCAGCGAACCGGTCGAACACTTTCCCGACCTGCCACGGGTGACGGTTCAGTTGCCCATGTTCAACGAGCAGTTCGTGGCCGAACGGCTCATTGACTGCGTGTGCAAGCTGAAATATCCGCAGGAGAAACTCGACATCCAGGTGCTCGACGATTCGACCGATGAAACGGTCGAGGTCGTGCGGAATCTCGTCGAGCGATACGCCGCGCTGGGCCATCCGATCACGTATCACCACCGGACAAAGCGGGAGGGCTTCAAGGCGGGCGCGCTAGCGGAAGGCATGCTAACGGCGAAGGGCGAATTCATCGCAATCTTCGACGCGGACTTTCTACCGCCCGAGGACTTCCTGCTCAAGGTGATTCACCACTTCACCGATCCCAAGATCGGCATGGTGCAGACGCGCTGGACTCATATCAACCGCAACTACTCGTTCCTGACCGAAGTTGAGGCGATCTTGCTCGACGGCCACTTTGTCCTCGAGCACTCCGGACGCGCGCGCAGCGGCGTCTTTTTCAATTTCAACGGAACCGCGGGAATGTGGCGCCGGACGGCAATCGAAGAGGCCGGTGGATGGCAGCACGACACTCTGACCGAGGACACGGATCTTTCTTATCGAGCACAGTTGAAGGGCTGGAAGTTTATTTACCTTCAGGACGTCGAGTGCCCTGCCGAACTACCCGTCGAGATGACGGCGTTCAAGACGCAACAGGCACGCTGGGCCAAAGGGCTGATCCAGACGGGGAAAAAGATTCTGCCGCGCGTGTTAAAGAGTGACGCGCCGCTGCACACCAAGATTGAAGCGTGGTATCACCTGACAGCGAACCTCAGTTACCCGCTGATGATCGTGCTGTCGGTGCTATTGCTGCCGGCCATGATCATCCGCTTTTACCAGGGCTGGTTTCAGATGCTCTACATCGATCTGCCGCTGTTCATGGCATCGACGTTTTCGATTTCCAGTTTTTACCTCGTTTCGCAACGCGAATTGTTTCCGAGGACCTGGCCGCGAGCACTGTTGTATCTTCCTTTTCTGATGGCGCTCGGGATCGGGCTGACCATCACGAACACGAAGGCTGTGCTGGAGGCGCTGGTCGGCCAGCAGTCTGCGTTCGCGCGCACTCCGAAGTATGGCGTCGACCGCAAGAAGCAAAAGGTTGGCAAGAATAAATATCGCAGACGGCTCGGCTGGATTCCCTGGGTCGAGTTGTTGATTGGCTGCTACTTCGCCTCCACGGTCTATTACGCGCTCGACAACGAGAACTACATTACGGTACCTTTCCTGCTGCTTTTCGTTATCGGTTACTGGTACACGGGGCTCATGTCGCTGCTGCAGGGGCGATTCAGTGGCCTCGCACTCAGCGCCGAGACGCACACCAAGCCGTTCCCGGTCGGGGTCTAACGCTTTTCATCGAACTGCAAAGATTCAGGCAAGCGGAGAGTACTGCGTCCGCAGATGAGGTCTTCCCATGAAGAAGCTTGTGATTTTGGTCGTGTTGGTTTTCGCATCTTGCTGGACGTGGTCGCTGGAGCGTCAGCCATCGGCTGACTACCACGCGCGGCGCGAAGCGCTGTCGAAGAAGACGAAGGGCGCAGCCGTGCTGCTGTTTGCGCCGATGGAGGCCGAGGGTCCGAACGCGGTCTATGGGTTCCGGCAGGACGACAACTTTTATTACCTGTCGGGCTGGACTGAGCCCGGAGCCGCGTTGCTGATTGTTCCTGCGGCGGAAGCGTCTGGCGACGCGAAGGCTCGCCCATACACCGAGATTCTTTTTCTGGCTGCGAACAATAAGGTAGAGGAAAAATGGACCGGGCCGAAGCTCAGTGCGACCGATCCGCAGGCAGCGAAGGTAACTGGGTTTGATCGCGTGGAAGTCATGGACAAGCTGCGCGACGAACTGAATTCACTCCTGCCCGAGCGCCCCACGGTGTACACCGACCTTCCCGCTTACGGCCACGACTCCCCCTCCAGCAGCGGCCTTGACTGGCTCAAGCGCACGAATGCCTTCATTCCTTTTGCAACGTATCAGGATGCGAAGCCGCTGATCGGCGCCTTGCGCACTTTCAAAGATGAACGCGAAATTGAACTGATCCGCAAGGCTACGGATGCGACCATCGCCGCGCACCTGGCAGCCATGAAGACCATCAAGCCCCGCGTTACGGAGCGCGAGCTTTCGGCATTGCTGCAATACGAGTGGGGAAAACGGGGTTGCGAACGGCCTTCTTACGCCCCCATCGTCGGCACCGGATTCAATTCGACCGTGCTGCACTATTCGGAAGACTCGGCGACCGTGCAGAACGGGGATGTAATCGTGATCGACGCCGCGGGCGAGTACTCCATGTATGCCACCGACATCACGCGCACGTATCCGGCGAACGGCAAGTTCACGGCGCGGCAGCGTGAAATCTACGACATCGTGCTCGGTGCACAGCAGGCGGCGATCGCGGCTTTTGTTTCGGGTAAATCCTCGCTGCGACGCGAAGATCCGAATGGCTTGTTCAAGGTGGCGTACGACTACATCAACACACACGGCAAGGATCTGCACGGCGAACCGCTCGGAAAATACTTCATCCATGGACTGGGGCACTATGTCGGCCTCGCAGTGCACGATCCCGGGGACTATTCGGTTCCGCTTGGCCCGGGCGCCGTGTTCACGCTGGAGCCCGGCATCTACATTCCCGAAGAGAAGCTGGGAGCGCGAGTTGAAGACACGCTCTACGTGGATGCGAACGGGAAGCTGGTCAATCTGGGGGCGGCCCTGCCGCATACGGCTGACGAAGTCGAGCGTGCCATGTCGGGAAAGTAGTGCGCCGGAAAAACCCTATTCCGGGGAATTGCCTGGCCGTTTTGGTATCCTAGCTTGTCGTGCGGATGACCTGGTGGTTCATCATCCTGGGTTTTAGTGCGCTGGTCGTGGTGTGCGTGGCGATTGCCCTGTTTTTAAGGGTGCGCCATCACATGAGCCCTGAGAGATCAGCTTCACGCGAGGACCCGGATGCGATCGATCGAAATCGCGCTGGCCAGCCATAATCCTCTGGATCACCGGATAGAAGGTTATATGTCTAAATTCGGAACTCAAACACTTCCTCTCCCGCAAGATCGCGCTGCGGAATGGGCCAAGCAAGTTGCGATCGTAGTGGGCGCCAGCTTGTTCGTCGCCTTGTGTGCGCGCGTCACCATTCCTCTGCCTTTCACCCCGGTGCCATTGACGCTGCAAAACGCCGGAGTGCTTCTGGTGGGCCTGTTATTGGGACCTCGACGCGCCTTTGCCGCGCTGGCCCTGTATCTTGCTGAAGGCGCTGCCGGGCTGCCGGTGTTCAATCCGACCGGACCGGGTGGGATTCTGCAGTTGTTTGGTCCGACGGGCGGTTTTCTGATGGCGTATCCGTTCGTAGCTGGCCTCGCCGGCTTCATCATGGAGCGCGGGCGCAAAACGTTTGCGAACGCTGCGATCGCCGGCTTTCTGGCCGAGGTGCTGTTGTTCGTTTGCGGATTGAGTTGGCTTGCGGTTCTCACAGGTTCGATGAAAACGGCCGTGCGCTTCGGCCTGTACTGGTTCGTTTTCGCTGAAATCATCAAAATCCTGCTGGCCGCTGCGGTTGCAGTCCGCTTTCGGCGTGCCCCTAAGGTGCAAGGATGACAGCTTCCAGCACTACTGACCGGCTGACGTCGAACGCGGCAAACGACGCGGGCACGCGCGAGATCAACATCGCGCACAGCCCCGACTCCGATGATGCTTTCATGTTTTACGGGCTAGCGACCAACAAGGTGCGCGTGCCCGGCCTGCGCTTCACGCATACGCTGTGCGACATTGAAACGCTAAATCGCAAAGCGCAGGAAGGCGTGTACGACGTTACGGCCATCTCGTTTCACGCGTTCCCTTACATCCAGGACCACTATGCTCTGCTGCCCAGCGGCGGCAGCGTCGGCGACGGGTACGGGCCGATGATCGTCGCGACGCGCGCGTTTACACAGAGCGAGGTCAAAAAGAAGAAGATCGCGGTGCCAGGAAAACTGACCACCGCCTATCTAGCGTTGAAGCTTTTCGCGCCGGGCGTTGAAGTCGAAGTCGTACCATTCGATGAAATCATCCCGCAGGTGCTTGAGGGCAAGTATGAGGCGGGATTAATCATCCACGAAGGACAGCTCACATACTCGAAGGCGGGATTGCATCGCGTGGTCGATCTCGGCAAGTGGTGGCTGAAAATGACCGGCCTGCCATTGCCGCTGGGTGGGAACGCGATCCGGAGAGCGCTGGGCCCGCAATTGATGCTCAGTGTGAGCAATGCCCTGCGCGACAGTATTCAGTATGCGCTCGATCATCGCGAGGAAGCGCTGGCTTATGCGATGCAGTTCGCCCGCGATCTCGATCCGCAACTGGCCGACAAGTTCGTGGGCATGTACGTGAACGAGCGCACGCTCGACTACGGTTCCGACGGGCGAGAAGCCGTGCGCCGGCTGCTCGATATGGGACACAAGGCCGGAATCATTCCGCTGGCGGCCAGAGTGGAGTTCATCGGCGAGGGGCTGCCTACTTCACAGTCCGCCTGAAGGCGAAAATAGGATCGACGTCCACCGGGATGTCGGAGGTCTTCTTCTTCAACGCCGCCTTCAGGTCTTCCGGCATTAAACCGTATTTCTGAAACCAGTTCTCGGCACGCTGGCGATCGCCAGTAGCTTCGATCTCAAGCAACTCCTTAGCAAGATCCGCCACCGCTTCCGGCATTTTCTGATAGTCGATGGTGTATCGGCCTGAAGCATCGCGTGTCACGGCACCCCGGGAGTTCAGGTAGTTGAACTCCATCATCTCCGCTTGCCCGTGCGCCTCGGCCACTCCAAAGCGAACGGTGCGGAACATTCCTCCGACGTAAGACGCGTAGAACTCCTCGAGCTTTGCCTGGGGAAGCGCGCCGCGATCGACCAGCCACTTCAGCCCGAACATGCCGGTAACGTCAGCCTTGGCTTCTTCCAAGCCCCCATAAATAGGACCGACGGATTCGCGGATGCTCACTTTGCCCGATGCGGTTCGGGCGAATGCTGGGCCGAGGCCGTGTGCGATCTCGTGCATGATGGTGCCGAGCAGGTAGCCTTCGCCGGAAACCTTTGCTGCCTGGTCTGTGCGCAGCATCTGCCGGGCAACTGGGATGATGACGTAGTTCACGCGCGCGTCCATGAAGTTCTTGAAGAACAGCTTCTTGCTTCCTTTCTGCTCGTGGACGCGCGGATCGTTGGGCAAGTTATCGGCTACCGCCTGGTAGCCGTGTGTCAGATCAGCGGAACGGAACGGCGTGTCCATGACCTCCATCGGAGTTTCCAGACCCTGCTTCGATGGACGGTCTTCGGTCGCCAGCGGCAGCGCATCCTGAATCTGCGGCACGTACTGCTGGAACATATCGAGCTTCTTGCTCTCTTTTTCGTTGCGGATCATGACCGCGCCGCCGTACGTGGCTTTTACGCCCAGCAGGTCATCGCTGTAGGTTTCGTAAGGCGCAAAGATGATGTCGAACTTCGGATTCTTCAGATCGAGCCACGCCAGGTCGCTCTTGAAATAGTCGTCGGTTAGTAGTGCGTCGGCACGAAGGCGCAGAAAGTTTGCAAAAGCAGAATCGGAAGTGAGACTGGCGGCGTCGCGCAGAGACTTCGCTGCCGGCTCGAGGAAAGAACGATAGGCAATGTGATAGGGCAAGGCCTCGAGCTGGCCGCCGTGCAACCGAATTACGGTCGTAGGGCTGTAGATTTCGTTTTTCTTGTCCGGATGTTCTTTGACGAACTCCTCGACCTTTTCGCGCGTGAGTCCCTGCGGATAGAATCCGCGCCCCGGAAACATGGGCTCCTTGCCGACAAAGGGCTTGTTTTCGTCGATCAGGTCGAAGCGCGAGGCATTGATCCAGAGATACCGCCGGAGCTGCACATCGCGCGGATTCGTGCTGCGCTCCAGAGACTGGTACAAGGCCAGGGCTTCCGGATCGATCTGGCGCCAGTAGATGCTCTCCAGGTACTGGCAGGCCTCGACGAGCTTTCCCGCGAGTTTGCGTTCTTTCACGGTGAGGCCCGGCGGCAGGGGCATTTGCACTGAGCGAAAGCGCGCCACACGGCGTGCGAGGTCGGGCGCCACTTTAACGTTGGCTGGATCCGTCTGTTTCGCTGCCGAGCCGATCATCAATTCTCGTTTTCGCTGGGCAGTTGATGTGCTGATGAAGGAACTAACGAGGAAGAAGAAGATTGCGACGATCCTGCTGGTTCGGGTCCCCATGAAGTTCGTTCGATTTTAGCAGAGCAAGGCGATCCAACTTACGGTCATGCGTCGTCCCGCGGTGAGACCAAAACCGTTATCATGAAAAATATGGGGATGGGGGATAACGCAAATTTCAACGGCGCGCTTACGCTGCTCATCGATGCCGACGATACGCTGTGGGAGAACAACATCTACTTTGAGCGTGCGATCGTCCGCTTCATCTCCTTTCTGAATCACCACGAATATTCCGCCGAACAGGTTCGCGAGATCCTGAACGACGTGGAGCGTGACAACATCCTGACGCACGGCTACGGACTGCATAGTTTCGCGCATGCCTTGGTCGCATGTTTCGAACGCCTCTCGGCCGAGCCGGTCACTCCCGAATTGCATGCCAAGATTCACAGCTTCGCGCATGCCATCGCTGAGCATCCAGTGGAGATCCTGCCCAACGTTCCTGAAACTTTGCAGCATCTGGCCAGCCGCCATCACCTGATCATGATGACGAAGGGTGCCTTCCCCGAACAGTCCGGCAAGGTGGAGCGGTCTGGATTGAAAGAGTACTTTTCCGCAGTCGAAATCGTGCCCGAGAAGGACGAGCAGGTTTATCGTTCCGTAGCAGCCAAGTACGAACTTTCGAACGACACCACATGGATGATCGGCAATAGCCCGAAATCCGATATCAATCCCGCCCTGGCCGCAGGATTGAACGCTGTGTTCGTGCCACACGGAGACACCTGGATTCTCGAACACGACGAAATTGCCGTGCCCGATCCTCCCAGCCGCTTGCTTACCGTCGAGAGCTTCGGAATGTTACGGGAACACTTCTAGTCTTGTCGTTTTTCGCGATCAGCCAACGACCATCCGCCAATCACGGTTTTTCCGCACCAAACTAACCAACAATGCGCTCACCACCGCGATTTTTGCGCATGTTACTCTCAGTCTGCTCTGGTTTTTTCGCTGCCAACTTGTGGCGGTGCAGAACAACAATTTTCGGCGACTGTTGCGCACGGTCGAAACGCTCTCTGACCTCGGTCCTGAACTGACGGCGGAGCGCGAATTTTCGCAGACCGCGCAGCTTATGCTTTCTGCACTCATGGAGGCATCAGCGGCATGCGAAGGTGCGCTGTTTACTTTCAGCGACAAGCCGTCGCTGCTGAGTTCCGTGGCGTCGCGCGGTTTCGCGCTGCTGCCCGATCCCGCCATCGTTCCCCTGCTCCCCAAACATATTCATGCGCTCACCGCAGCGCGCGGTCCGGTTGTGCTGAACGAATCGACCTACACGGTCTTTCTCAGTTCCAATGGGAATGTTGCGCCGGAGTTGTTCAAGTGCATTGTGCCGCTGAAAGTGAACGGAAAGCTCGCGGGATTGTTGGGCTTGGGCCGCCGGGAAGGTGACGCGCTCTACGACGACGACGAACTCGATGCGCTGAGCCTGCTGACGAGCTACGTTGCCCTTGCCGTTCAGAATCACACGCTGGCCCAGACCCTGACGCATCGAGTCTCCGAGAACTTGCGGCTGCTCGCCTCGTTGCACGGGTTCTATGACAACGCGCTGGAAGCGTTCGCGACGGCCATTGACGTCAAGCATGTGAACATTCATGGACACTCGCTGCGCGTGGCGCGTTACGCGGCCGCCATCGGTGAAGCGCTGGGCATGGATCAGAACGACGTTGCCGCTCTCCGCTCGGCCGGGTACTTGCACGATATCGGCAAAGTCGCGGTCGACAAATACCTGTTCGGTAAACCCACGGCGCTTGATCCGGAGGAGTTCCGCGCGATGGCGGACCACACCACGGTCGGCCACCAGATCGTCGCGGGCATTCAATTTCCCTGGCCCTTGATTCCCGAGGTCGTGCGCTGGCACCACGAACGCAGCGACGGCTCGGGATATCCCGACCGCTTGCAGATGGACGAGGTACCGATGGCTGCAAGGATCATCGGGATTGCCGACACATTCGACGCGATGACTAGCATGCGCCCATATCGCGAACCCGTTTCCGTCGGCGGCACGCTCAGCGAGATCGTTCGGCTGGCGCCGCAGAAATACGATCCGAATGTTGTGCAGGCTCTGCTGATCCAGGTGCGCCGCGATGCGGTGGGCAGCAGCCGAATTCCCCTTCTCGACGATCGCATAGCGCCAAACATCGCACCCGCCGACATCGACCAACTGGCGGCGGGGCTGCAGCACAAGATGAGCCGGAACCGGCTATTTCTTACTCCGCCTCAATCTTAACTTATTGATAATAAGTAGCTTAGACGGATGCGCGCGAGGGAGCGGATCTGCAACTTTTTCCGTCTCCCGGGTTCATACTGTAGATTGCACCGCACCGCCGCGGGGTACCCCATGCCGTCTCAGCGCCGCACCGCTTTTCTGATCGCATCCTTGCTCGTTACGCTCGCCTGTTTCTCGGCCTACGCATTCAACAAAAAGAATCAGAAAAAATCGACTGACCCTTCGCAGATGGAGGATTCGCGGCGCGCTCTGCATGCCCTGCAGCGGCTAACTTTTGGTCCCAGGCCCGGCGACGCCGAGCGGGTGGCAGCGATGGGCGTCGACAAGTGGATCGACCTGCAGCTTCATCCCGACAAGATTGACGACAGCGCTGTGGACGCGAGGCTCTCGGGATTTCGCACTCTGCGCATGGACACGCGCGAGATCGTGGAGAACTTTCCGCCACAACAGTTGATCAAGGCCGTTGCGGAAGGCAAAAAGCCGATGCCGTCCGATCCTGTGAAGCGCGCGGTCTACCAGGCGCAGATTGAAAAGCTCGAAGAGAAACGAGAGCGTAAACAGGATGCCGCCGCTACACCAGCAACTGCATCGACTCCCGCGGCAGCCGGAACCACAAGCGGACAGGATCAGACCGCCGTCGATACGGCTACAGGCGCCGACAGCGCCGACACGAACAAGACGTCTGTGAAAGACGAGCAATCGTCGAAGCGCCGCGAAGACCGCCTCTATGCCGATCTCAAAGCGCAGGAATTGCTCGACCTTCCCCCCGACGAGCGCATGAAGCAGGTTCTGCAGATGTCTCCGGAAGAGCAGCGGGCGCTTTCCTCATCGCTCAAGGGTCAGCGTGGCGACGATTTCATGGAGGGCATGAACTCCAAGCAGAAGGAGACGCTGAAAGCTCTGAATAATCCGCAGCAAGTAGTCGGCGACGAGCTGATGCAGGCGAAGCTGCTGCGCGCCATCTACAGCGAGCGGCAACTCGACGAGGTGATGACCGACTTCTGGTTCAACCACTTCAACGTTTACCTCGGTAAGGGAGCGGATCGATATCTGGTCACCAGCTATGAGCGCGACGTGATTCGCGCGCATGCGCTGGGTAAATTTGAGGATCTGCTGGTCGCGACTGCCAAGAGTCCCGCGATGCTGTTCTATCTCGACAACTGGTTGAGCGTAGGCCCTGACTCCGACGTGGCTCGTGGCATTCGCAAGAACCCGTATCCGCGGCGGCGCCGTGGAAGGTTCCCCCCACCGCCTCGCCAGACGCAAGCCAAGGGAAAGCGTAAGAACGGCCTCAACGAGAACTATGGCCGTGAGCTGATGGAACTGCACACACTGGGAGTGAACGGGGGCTACACGCAGAACGACGTCACGGAAGTGGCCCGCGTGCTTACTGGCTGGACCATCGATCAACCGCAGAAGGGCGGCGGCTTCAAGTTCGAGGAGCGCACGCATGAGCCGGGCACCAAGATCGTGCTGGGCCACAAGATCAAAGAGCACGGCGAAAAAGAAGGCATGGAAGTACTGCACCTGCTCGCTCATCATCCTTCCACCGCGCACTTCATCTGCTCCAAGCTCGCAACCCGATTTGTGTCTGACGATCCTCCGCCGGCGTTGGTGGAGGAGATGGCCCAGACGTTCCTGAAGAAAGATGGCGACATCCGCGAAGTGCTGAAAACTATGTTTCACTCCGCCGATTTCTGGCGCGCGGATACATACCGTGCCAAGCTGAAGACGCCGCTTGAATTTGTAGTTTCAGCGGTGCGCGCGACCGGCGCGGATGTTTCTGATACAGCGCCGCTGGCGCGCCAGCTGAATACTCTGGGCATGCCGCTGTATGGCATGCAGCCACCCACTGGCTACTCCATGAAATCGGACGCGTGGGTGAATTCCTCTGCGCTGCTGGGCCGCATGAATTTTTCGCTAGCTTTGATGGCGGGACGGATCAAAGGTACGCAGGCGGATGGGGATCGACTTCTGGGCTCAGCCTCAGCCAACACGACCGAAGCTGCTGCGCCGGATCCGAAGCAAATTTTGGCGGGGCTGGAAGCGTCTTTGCTTGCGGGCGACATATCCAAGCAGACGCATGATGCCATTGTGAAGGAGATCGAGAACCCGACAGGCTCGTCGCAAGCAACCCCTCGCAAGAACGACAAGCTGCCGGCATCAAGCACCGGCACCATCGCAGGCTTGCTTCTCGGGTCGCCGGAGTTTCAGAGGAGATAGGGCGTAGCATGGCGCCGCCATCCGGAAAATCGGCTGGAAATTAGAAACTGAGAACCGGGAACTGGGAGTTGAAAACTGAGGTCAACCATGTCGATCACACGCCGCGTTTTTCTTCGCAATAGCGCACTAGCTGTCGTCGGCACGGCCGCCGTCCCCAGTTTCCTGACTCGGGCCGCTCTCGGCTCGGTTGAACCTGCGGGCCGCCCCAAGCGCCTGGTGGTGATCTTTCAGCGGGGCGCGGCTGATGGGTTGAACATTGTCGTGCCGCACGGCGAGCGCGCGTACTACGCGATGCGGCCGAGCATCAATATTCCACGCAAGGACGTGCTGGATCTCGACGGCTTCTTTGGTCTGCACCCATCGATGTCTTCGCTGCAGCCGATCTGGACGCAGGGGCATCTGGCCATCGTGCACGCGGCCGGATCGCCCGACCCGACCCGCTCGCACTTCGATGCCCAGGATTTCATGGAGTCGGGCACGCCCGGAATGAAAGCGACCACTGACGGCTGGCTCAACCGTGCACTTCACTCGATGCCGGCTGGCGATAAGTCTGCGTTCCGCGCGATTGCACTGGGTCCTGCGCTGCCGCGAATTCTCAATGGCCAGGAACCGGCGGTCGCCGTCAACAACATCAGCGAATTCGGCGTAGGCGGGCGCAACCCGAACGCCGCACCCATCGCAAACACTTTTGAAGCGATGTACGCGCAGTCGGTCGACACGGTGCTGCATGGCACGGGACAGGAGACCTTCGATGCGGTGAAGATGCTGAAGTCCGCCGATCCGACAAAATACAAGCCCGCTCCCGGAGCCGACTATCCGCGCGGGCGCTTTGGCGACAGCCTTCGCCAGCTGGCGCAACTGATCAAGGCCAATCTCGGCGTGCAGGTGGCTTTCGCCGACATCGGCGGATGGGATCATCACGTCAATGAAGGCAGCACGCAAGGGCAGATCGCCAACGTGCTGCGCGACTTTTCGCAGTCGCTCTCGGCGTTCTGGATCGATCTTGGCGATCTTGGCGAAGACACCGTCGTGGTCACGATGTCGGAGTTTGGCCGCACGGCACGCGAAAACGGCAATCGCGGCACGGATCATGGCCACGCCAATGTAATGTTTGTGATGGGCGGTCCGGTGAAAGGCGGGAGAGTCTACGGAAAGTGGCCTGGACTCGAGCAGTCGCAGCTTTATGAAGGTCGCGATCTCGCGGTGACGACGGACTTCCGCCAGGTGCTAGGTGAGGCGGTGGCAAGGCATCTGGGAAATTCGAAGCTGGAACAGGTATTTCCCGGATTCGGAAGTCAGGCATCTACGTTCTTGCAGTGCCTCAGATCATGATTTTCCAAATTAAGCGTTCTCCCACCGGGGGAATCGCTGGCGCAGTGCCCTAACAAAGGCCGTGTCGGCCTTTCTCGAGATCATCTCCAGCGGCGAGAACCCCCGTCGCCAAGCTAGCCAAATGGTCGCGATCAGTAATCCAGTAGTAAAGAGGATGTTCGGCCAGGCATCGAGGCGCCACTGGCCCCGCCACGAAAGCTGCAGAGCACGTGAGAAGGTCGCAAAATACGGGATCGGCCACTGATATCCGTCGGGTCCACGGGATCCGAGGATATCTTCCAGCAAATGGAGATGAAAGCTCAGGAAGGCTAGGCTCCCTGTCATCCACCGACGCTGCGCAAGTGAGACAGCTATCGCCGTAACCAACAGAGCGAAAGCGAGGTTGTGCAGCGAATGGTGATAGAGCGTGAACCACTGCAGCGGATGGGCAGAATTGCGGGTTATCAATTCAGCCAAGATTCCGAGACCATCGACATCCGGCACGACGCACGCCAACGTAACGATGGCGCGATCCTTCCGCTCGAGCGGTGCGCAGTTTGCCAGCACCCATCCGCTCAAGAAATGCGTGACTGGGCTCATTCGGTATCAGATCTCGACCAGCACTTCCCCGTTCTCCACTTTGATCGGGTACACGTTGAGCTTCGCAGCAGGATTGTGCACTGCCTGCCCGGTCGTCGGATCCCATGCCCAACCATGCCAGGGACAAACGACCTTTCCCTTCTCGATGACACCTTGCCCAAGCGGACCGCCGCGGTGCAGGCAAACGTTGTCCATGGCCGTAATAGTGCCGTTTACGTTCGCAACGCAGATGGTTTTGTCGCCGCACGGGAATTCTCGGGCTTCGTTTTTGGCGGGAAGGTCGGCTTGCGACGCAATCCTAACGAGAGGCATATCGGCAGCAGAAATTCAGAGCGAAAACACAAGGTTCTTCGACTTGCCCTCGCCCCCGCTCGGGCAGCGCTCAGGATGACAATTAGGTACGGCTAACAGCTAAAGGCCAAAAGCTAATAGCTACTTCGGCTGCAGGGTCTGCGCGATCATCACCTGGCGCTTGAAATTCTCGACCATGTCTTCCTGTAAGCGAACTTCAGTCGGCTTCTTCGCGAGCGTCATGGTGTCGATCTTGTCCTGCAGCTTGAGCAGCGCGTAGAAAAGGTTCTCCGGGCGCGGCGGGCAGCCAATCACGTAGACATCGACCGGCACGATCTTGTCGACACCCTGCAAGACGGCGTAGGTGTTAAAAGGGCCACCCACCGAGGAGCAGGCTCCCATCGAGATCACCCATTTCGGATCGGGCATCTGGTCGTAAATCCGCTTCACGACCGGCGCCATCTTAAGCGTCACGGTACCCGAGACGATCATCAGATCCGACTGCCGCGGGCTTGGCCGGAAAACCTCAGATCCAAAGCGTGCGATATCGAACCTTGCCGTGGAAGAGGCAATCATCTCGATCGCGCAGCAGGCGAGGCCGAAGGTCATGGGCCAGACGGCGGACTTGCGCGCCCAGTTAAAGACGTAGTCCACCGTCGTGATCAGAAAGTTCTTCTCAAACTTGTTCTGGAGCCAGCTCATGAATCCTCAGTTTGGATGCGATGATGACGCGTCATCAGTCTAGGTCGGGGTGAAAGCGGTGTCAATGATCGCCAGGGATAGGAGGTAGAGCGATCTGAAACTGCCCTCGTTACCAGATGGTTAACAACTTGGGCGGCTTTCGCCGCCGGTGAGGGGAGAAGGGAAAGCGGGGGTCGCTCGCGCGGGAGTTGGGCTGGCTCTATGCTAACTTTGCGCTGATCTCAGTCGACCTTCAGAGGAGTCGGGTTCGGACGATTGATATACGCGTCAAATACCTTAAAAAGCGCACGACCACAATCTGAAGAACGGTTCGCCGGGCACAGAGCAGCGTTCAATGAAAGGCCATCAATGACGGAATGACAAACAGTCGTGCTTTGACATTTTGCTATCCCAAACTGCGTCGCTATTGCAATAATCTCACGGTTCTCGACGCATGTCAGGTAGATGGTTTGCACAGTGTCCAGACGACCATTGTCGTCCAGGCCGTCAACGAGTTCGTATTTTTGTGAGGTGCGGGCCGCGTCTTTGAGCGCAGGAACGATTGTCGATGAGAGTTTCCCGTCGCACTTCGCCTTAATAAAGATGGGTTTGGGGATTGTCTGCGCGTGAGCCAAATATGAAGTCGAAATGACGAGCGCGACCAGAATCAGATCTTTCACGCGATTTTCCGTACTCCCGTTATTTCCCTCAATGTGCTCCGCATCCAAGACAACATCATCAAAAATGGACTCCTCGTATGCTATTGAGGAAATAATCCAGGATTTTGGAGACTGAAAAACCAAAAAGAAACAGTCCGGCTAGTCCAATCACTCGCCGGACAATTTTCGTAGACCCAGATACCTGGGAAGGTTTTTACGAGATGGTCCAAGACCTGAGAAAGGGTCATGGTATCCATTGACCCCGAAATGCGAGGGTTTTCAAGAGGAACCCCCTGCCTGACAATTGTCCCGACAAACGGTATCTGGACATCGTGCGCTTTCGCAAACCCCACTATCTCAGGCGCCTGCAAAACAATTTGATAAAGAGCCGTGCTAGGGCCATACACGGCGTACTGCAACGGCGTGTCGTTCTTTTCAAATGAAATGTGACTAATCTTTACATTCGGTAGATCCGTTAAGACGCCATTTTCCCTTATGCGGATTGTTCCATCGGAATCCTGAGTGATTTGCATCGCCGGATCATCCGAAAATGTTTCACGTGCAATCTGCAGGGGAGAACCTCCTCTCACCGAAGGAACGCGCAGGTGCTGAAGGTCCAGAGGGAAGCCAGGGCAGTGACCCGAAAATTCGATGGACCCGGAGACTCTTGAGCTGTCGAGGGCTTGGAGGAGCGGTCGCAATGGCGTGACGAATCGCTGGCCTGCGATTGTTTTAGTTTGTGCGCAAGACCAGATCGCGATCATGAGGATGGCAAACGTAAGCGATCGATGTAGCATGAGGTAGCCCCTACCTAAACCTTAGCATGGTACCGCTCTAACCAAAAACCGAGCTGCGCTTCCGGCGATCACCCAGCGACGGTATTGTATTGCCGGGTCGCTCTACCTCCTATCCCGTCAATGATCGCCAACGGCACCAAGCTGGCGCTCGTATCGACGGAGCGCCACCCACGAGCGCCCGCGCACTCGGGCTGTCGTTTCACTGGTACATCTAAGGCTGTATGAGGCAAAGTAGCGTCTCGGGCGAAATTCATTGCACATGTTTAGTAGTCGCGGACCGTTGCCTTGTCCATGCGCTGGCATCATTGGACTCACCAATGCCGCGTGAAGTGAGGGGTTGGAGCAATCCACAGACTTCCCCTCCCTGTGTACGAGGATGGCACGTCGCATGCTAATCCGCTCAGTGGAGATTTCCCCCATGCTTTCTCGGCCCCCGCTTCATGTAGCCTGCATTGCGTTGGTCACCCTCGGACTCAGTGGGATTTCAGCGGCAGATACCTGTCAGAGCTTCGCCTCGTTTGCTTGCGACAAGGGAAACCCAAATGTCGCGCGCTTCAACGGCGGTGCCGCGAGCGCCCAATCCGTTGGCCAGATCCTGCACGGCACCAGCTTTTCGGTATTCACCGCGAATGGGAAGGCCGCGGACGACGTGATCATTGTCGTTGCATCCTTTGGCGCACTTTCTGGAACGCTCAACGGAATGTCTTTCACGAGTCTCAACAATTTCCCGGAAGGTGGAGCGTTGGGAGCAATCACCAGCAGCCTGGCCGGCTTGGGCTTTTGTAGCGGTTCGTGCAGCCAGCTAACTTTCGGATTCGTCGACTTGCACAGCCCGCTGACGGCGAACGCGAACCTTAACGTGATCGCGAAGGGCGTTCCGTCGGGAACCGTGCTCTACGCGCTGATGGCGGTCGACGGCAAGATCAAGTTCATCACGCCAAATTCCGAGGCCCTGATCGTCGATAAGAATTCGGCAGCCATCCCCGAGCCGGGGACCCTGCTATTGATGGGAACAGGATTGATGGGCTTGGCAGGGATCGTTCGGCGCAAGATTTCCCGCTAGGCCCCAGATGCATATGGAAACCCGCTCAAAGTTCCACGGAGACTCTCGGCTGGTCCGCGGCGCCCGATCGTGCCGCTTCGCCCTTGGCAGCCGATTGCAACGCGTTGATTGTCTGGGAAGGAACACTCCATAGATACATCGTCGCGTAGGCTCGCCAGGGACGCCACGCCTCCCCCCGCCGCTCAAGCTCAGCTATGTTCTTCAGCCCGAGACTCCTGAGCAACCCCAGGTCTCCGGACGGGAACGCGTCGGGTTCGCCCAGCGCTCGCATGGCAACGTACTGTGCCGTCCATGCGCCGATTCCGGGAATTTCGCAAATCTGGGACAGAAAAACCTCGGGATCGACCACTCCCTCGAAACTTATTTTTCCATCCACTACTGCGCGGCCCAGGCCCCGGATCGTTGCTGCTCGCGACCTCGTCAGGCCGATTGAGATCAGGTCCGCGTCCGCGAGATCGTCGGGCCGAGGGAAGATGTGGGAAAGCTTGTGGGGGGATGCATAGAGACGTCCAAAGGCTCGCACCAAGGACCCGGCAAGCGTGGTCGCGCCCTTCACCGTGATTTGCTGGCCAAGAATCGCCCGCACCGCAAGCTCAAATCCGCTCCAGCAACCGGGTACGCGAAGCCCAGGCCGTGCGTCGACGCGCGCACCGAGCACCGGATCGGCCCGCAAACTGGGAGCGATCGCAGACCAATCGGCGTTGAGGTCGAACATCGCCCGCAGGCGCTCGACGATCAGGAACAATGATCGAGGATCGCCAAACTGCACGCGCGCCAACAAAGCATCGTTGTCCTCGTCGAGCGAAACATCTACGGAGCCGTCGCTGCCGTTTAACGAGATGGATCGGTAATAGTGCCCGTTTACCACGCATTCGACACCCGGCGTCGCACGTGCCGTGAGAAAACGGAGCATTCCTTCCCAGTCGTACGGCGGCCGATATTTCAGGCGGAACAGGTATTGATTGTCGGGCTGCACCCCTGCCTGACGAGACAGGCCGCGGATTTGCGTAGGCGTGCGCTTGTAGACCTTGCGGATCGCGGCATTGAAGCGGCGCACGCAGCCAAAGCCGGATGACAGCGCCACTTCCCCCATGGGAAGACTGGTTTCGTCGATCAACTTCTTGGCGAAGTGCAGGCGGCGCGTTTGCGCAACTGCGCTCGGCGGCGCTCCCAGGTGCTGAATGAACAAGCGTCGAAGGTGGCGCGCTCCGACTCCCAGGCGATCTGCGAGTCCTTCGACACCGCCGTCATCCAGGCCGCTTTCCGCGATCAGGCGCAAGGCGCGCGAAACGGTGGTGGGAGTTCCCAGCCACGCAGGCGTTCCGGGGGAAGCCTCCGGACGGCAGCGCAAGCATGGCCGAAAGCCAGCCTCTGCCGCAGCAGCCGCGGTCGAAAAGTAACGGACGTTCTTTTCCTTGGCGGTGGGTGCCGGACAAATCGAGCGGCAGTAGACACGGCTGCCGAGCACGCCGATAAAAAACTTCCCGTCGAAGCGGGGATCCCGCGATAGCCGCGCCCGGGAACAAATTTGCAGGTCGAGCTTCATAGTCTGCAAGCCATGATAGACGCTTTCCAAAGTCCCGCTGGACGTTTTCGGACCACGCTCGAAGGGCCACTATAGGCACACGAAAAGCGCTCCACGTGACCGACAGATTGGGATCTGTCATTCGATATCTGCAAACCTGCCCCACGGAAATGGAGAGCGAGGTCCGCAAACGTCCACTGTTTTCCGAGGTCGCGTCCTATCTTGTTAGACGTTTTTATGCCCATGCATATCCGGCGCTGCGCGGAGTGTCCCAAGTGCTCCACACGTTATTTGATTGGCTTCAGTCCTTATCGGAACGGCTCGTACCTGCTTCCGACGGCGCACGGCTCTACCGACGAGTACTCGCTCTACTGCTCCTGCTGCCATCCGCAAGCGACGAGTCAATGGAAGTGGACTGACATGAAGGCCTTTGCTGTCGCCAAGGCCGCGCACGAGCGCGGGTATGGGAGCGGCGCAGAGATCGTCCCGGTCGGAGAGATGCGGCCTTCACGCACAGCCGGTCGGCCAATCCGCGCCAGATATTCTCGGAGGAAGACGTCGTGAGGAATGAGCATCCCTGGCGGAAGAACATCGCGCTCGTCTGGTTGATCGTCGCACCCTGCCTTGCGTTCGCCGGCGACGCCATGCAAACCGCGCCACCCTCCAAGCCCTCTCCCTGTTCGGCCCCGGAATTTCATCAGCTGGATTTCTGGGCGGGCGATTGGGATTTGTTCGACGTCGACAATCCGGCAACCCAGGTGGCGCGCGTGAAGGTCGACCGCATCCTCGACGGCTGCGTCCTGCGCGAGGACTATCAGGATACCGAAGGCCACAAAGGCCAGAGCTTCAGCATTTATGACGCGGCGCTGAAAACATGGCATCAGAGTTGGGTGACGAACCGCGGGCAGATCCTTTTACTGGACGGCGGCATTCAGGGCGACGAGGTCGTGCTCAAAGCCACCGAGCACATGCTCGATCGCAAAAACAAACTCATTCGCGGAGTCTGGAAGCCGGTAGAAGGCGGAGTGCGCGAGACCGCGGTCACCTCGCTCGATGAGGGCAAGACTTGGACACCCTGGTTCGATCTGATGTTTCGCCCGCACGCCACGGGCGCCTCGCCGTCCGATGATCAGAAAGCGGTCGCGGCGCTCGACACGCAATATCAGGCGGCTGTGAAGGTCAATGACGCCACCACCATGGATCGCATTCTGGCCGACGATTTCGTGCTCTCGACCGGCTCGGGCAAGAAATATACCAAGCAGGATTTGCTTTCCGAAGCGCGCAGCAGGCGGGTGCAGTATGAACATCAGGAAGACACCGAGCAGACCGTTCGAGTATGGGGCGACACGGCGGTGGTGACTGCAAAACTTTGGGAGAAGGGCACCGACAACGGCAAGCCGTTCGACTACACCGTGTGGTTCAGCGATACGTACGTGCGTACGCCCAAGGGATGGACCTACGTTTTCGGGCAGTCTTCCCTGCCCTTGCCGAAAGCTTCTCAGTAGAGAGTTATAGTTCGGAGGCGCGCTTTTCCAGCAACCGCTCCATGGCTTGGCGCATGTGGCGAATCTGCAAGGCGCTTCGGCGAAGGTGGTCGATTTCTTTTTGCTTCGCTCGCAGGTAGGACTGATGCCGCTCGATGAAGAGTGCGGCCAGCGTCTCGTCTGCTGATGCGACTTCTGCCTGCTCTGGACCGAACAGCCCGTTGCCGAGTTCTGCAATGTTGAACCCCGCCCATTCCGGGCTCTCTTCCATCAACAGCACGCTCTCGGGATCGATCTCACTGACCATCGCGCGCAGGAATTCGATTCCAAAGCAGTAGCCGGAACGATTGCGAACGATGCCCGTGACCCGTACGCCGCCAGACGTCTTGAATTCGACTTCCATCCGATCGCCCGGGCGTAGCGGTACACCGCCATAGACTTCCATGCCGGCGCGACTCAGCGCGCTGACCATTCCGGGGATGGCGATCTGCGAATCGGCGGTTTCAGCCGCAATGAGTACGGGCAGGTGGACCTGGAATCTCGGCCAACGCCGGGTGTTGGCTGGCTGCCGCGGGCTGGGAGTTAATCCCATCATGAGGTCCTCGGCTATTTGAGGACTTGAAGGTGGCGGAAATAAATGGCGCTCGCCAGTCCCAGAGTGATCAGGCCGACGGCTACCGCAGCCAGACGTCCACGCCACTTGCGCGGTTCGTAGCGACGGTCGGAGGCAACACGCAGCTTCTTCATCCAGTTCGGCTCGGCAATATCTTCGTACACCGAGAGCGGGATGATGGCCTCGAGTTTGCGGCGGTCTTTCTGTCCCAGCGACACGAAGCGGAACGGCTGCTGCGTATTGCTGACGGGATCGAGGAGTTCAGCCCCGGCCAGGACCGATCCTGCCCGGAGCAAGAACATCATTTTTACCTGGGAACCCTGCGCCAGAGGACGTGGAAGCGAGAGCAGGCCGCCAGTCAGGGAAACCACCTGAAGTTCTCCGGAAACACTACTGCCGCCATCAAAGCGCAGCACGACGGGAGTATTGTTTTCCAGGTGAACGCGCGGAGTACGTGGTACGGAGTGACGATGGGGGAGGGCGCTCATATTCAGGCTAGAAGTATGGCTCTAGGTAACCACGAAAAGAAGGTTACGGAAGGGCTTGTCCGTGTCGATTCCCGGACCATGCTGGCAGGATCCCGCACGACTCAAAATGCACACAAGGTGGCGGATCAAAACACTCTAACCGCAAAAGTCGCGAAGAAACTGCCGCAAAGATCGCGAAGAATCCTGTTCCTTTGCGAACTTTGCGGACTTTTCTTTGCGATCTTAGCGGTTAAACGCTTTTGACTCAGGCCGTTCACCGAGATAGACGCGGATCGCCTAGTTCGACGACACTTGGTACTGCTCGAGCTTCCCGTCGGGCATTTCGTAGGTCCACGCCCGCAATTCCTGGTTTTGACGGAATTTGATTTTGTAAACCCGCAGCGTCATCCCGCCACGCAATCCCTGGTTCGTTTGGACGAACTCAAATGGCATCCCCAGTGGCCCCAGACCATCGGCAAAGTCTTTCAGAGCCTGTTCATTGAAGTAGCTGTTGCAATTGTCAGTGAACAACGAGCGATCGACTTTCCCTTGCTGCAGATCTCGAAAGATTTTCCGGGCCTGCTCGGTCTTCGCTTCGGTCGAGGAATCGCTGGTCGTAAACATGAGCGCAGAAATGCGGCGGGCCAGGTCGCTGGAGGCGCGCGCGGCATCCTGATTGGTGAGCACCACCACCGCTACCCGATCATCGGGGAACACATTGTTCTGCGTGGTGAAACCCGAAACTTCTCCCCCGTGCGAGAGCATGCGGTGCTCGGAGAACATCGTCACATCGACACCCAATCCGTATTGCGTGCCCACGCCGCTCTTTAGCCGGACTTCCGTTTCGAGATCCTGGTACGACGCCGGCTTCAACAGCTTCTGATCCATGATCGAGATATCCCAGCGTGCCAGGTCAGCGGTGGGCATGGCCAATTCGCCGGCGGCAAACAACCAGCCTGTGCCTTCTTTCGGCGCCTGGCGTAGCGGGCCCAGCCCATACCGCATGTACCCCGTCGCATCGGTGTCACCGAGCTTTTCCTGGTCGATGTTGGAGACGCTCTTCATGCCGAGCGGGTTGAACACACGCGTTTGCAGGAACTGCAGCAAAGGCATGCCGCTGACCTTCTCGACAATCACTCCCGCAATCACGTAGTTGGTGTTGCTGTACTGCCAGCGCGTACCAGGTTCAAAGTCGAGCGGCTTGCGCGCCCACATGTCGAGAATCTTTTCTGAAGTGATGGGCTGCATCATGAACGGGGGAACGTAATCCTGCGGCCAGTAATCCTGGTACCCCGAGGTATGCGAAAGCAGTTCGCGGATCGTGACTTCGTTGGCCCGGGTAAGGTTCGGAATGTATTTCCCAACCGTATCGTCGAGCGAGAGCTTCCCTTCTTCCTGCAGCAGCAATACCGAAGCGGCGGTGAATTGCTTGCTGATGGAACCGATGCTGTAACGCATATCCGACTTGGCGGGAGTTTCTGGGTCAAGCCGCGCGTCGCCGTAGGCCCGCAGATACACGATCGCGCCGTCTTTCACCACGGCGACCGAGGCGCTCGGCACTCCGGTTTCGGTGAGAACATCCTGCGCGGCGCGGTCAATCTTGCTCAGCAGATCCTGCAGCTTGGCGTCCGTTTGTGAGAACGTGATTCCGCGCAGAGCGAAAAGGATAATGAGGACTGCGAATCCACCCGCAAATGGAAAACGACCACGACGCATGAGGACTCCTCGTGCCGAAATTGGCGGCACTATAGCACACCCTCAAATTCCCCTCAGTGACGCCCGGCTTTCGCAAGCAGTTGATTCTGCGGTAGCGGCAAGTACGACGCGGCTGCCGTCAATCTGCAAGCCTCGACTCACCAAAACCCGGCTGTTTCGTCTAATCCGCATCCGCCGATGAAGGAGACCGTATGACGAAGTTCTCGCGACGCGCGACCTGGACTGGCGCCGTGCTTGGCGCCTTCACCGCATTTCTGGCATTCACCTTGCAGGCGCAGGCGTTTGCGTGGGATGGCACGGAAACCGAGGAATTCCACCAAACCTATCTCCTGTCCGCGAACGGCCGCATTGAACTGCACAACATCAATGGCGCGGTTCAGATCAAGGCGTGGGATCGAGAGGAAGTGAAGGTTGATGCAATCAAGCGGGCGAGCAGCAAGCCCGATCTCGATGAAGTCGAGATCAAGATCCAATCTGACAAGAACTCTCTCGCTATCCGCACCGAGTACGCCCGGCACGAACACTCCTGGACGCGCAACGACCCCGGCAGCGTCGACTACGTGCTGACGGTGCCCCGGAACTCGCGGTTGGACGACATCAATCTGGTTAACGGCGACCTGGAGATCGAAGGCGTCGGTGGCGAAGTGCGTGCTTCGTGCGTGAATGGCCGACTGCAGGCGCGCGGCCTGAGCGGTCGCACCCAGCTTTCCACCGTCAATGGCAACCTGGAAGCCAACTTCGAGCGGCTATCATCGCCAGTGGAAGTTTCCTCCGTCAACGCCAAGCTGCTTCTCACATTGCCTTCCGACGCCAAGGCCGATATTGAAGCCAGCACCGTATCAGGCTCGATCTCCAACGACTTTGGCATCCGGGTCGCGAATCACAAATGGGTCGGACACGAACTGAATGGTGAACTGGGCGGGGGCGGCACGCGCGTGCGGGTTAGCAACGTAAACGGCCGAATCGAAATCCGTCACGCGAACGATAACAAGCCTCTGAGTCCTGCGAAGAACATGGATCGCGATCGGGACGACGACGATACGATTTAGCCAGACCGAGCCTAAGACGAAACTGTCATCTCGAGCGGTCCGAGACGAGCTGTCATCTCGAGCGGAGTGAAGGGATTCGCGTAGCGAGTCCTTTCACGTAGTCGAAAGACCCCGCGACGATCAGCGCCTATCTGTTGCGACGAAAGCTTTCCCCCACGAATCTACGACGTTGCAGGAAAACCCTTGCAGGCCGATGGCACTCCCAGCGCACGCGAGGTCCCTCGACTCCATCAGATCATTCACAAAACGAATGATCTGATTCCGCTCGGGATGACAATGTTAAGAATTTAACAAGCACCACGGCTTCAGTACACCGTATATCCGGGCGCAGGCGTCCGGAAATCTGGTTTGGACGCCATCAGCAGCAAGGCGCCTTTTCTCTTGAACGCTTTCAAGTCCTCCAGGCTGTGGAAGGACTTGGTCACGTAATCGTCGGGGGTAGGCGTGTCGTCGGGAATCTGCACGTACTCCACATTCTCGAACATGTGCTTCTTTAGCAGCTCCACATATTCGGCTGCCGAGCGCACATGTACCGGAACCTTCAACTTGTCGACCCACTGCAGTGAATACTCATTGTCACGATAAAGGTTGATCAGGATGAACATGCGCCCGTGCGGCGCCATCACGCGAAATAACTCGGCCAGCGCCCGATCCTGATCGGGGTAGTAGTAAAACGACTCCACCGACAGCATCTTGTCGAAAAAGTTCTCCTCCCACGGTATCTGCGTTGCCGATCCCCACACGTACATCACGTTCTCAAACTCCTTGGATTCCGCGCGCGCCTGCCGGATCATCTCGTCCGAAATATCGACGCCAACTACTTGCCCGAATCCTTCTGGCCCGTCCGACACCAGGCGCGCAAGCAGCCGGGTCGCCCAGCCTGAGCCGCAACCCAAATCCAGCACGCGCTCGCCTGGACGAAGATCCATGTGCCGCAGGGTCTTCTCCGTGATGTTGAGATGGTGATTGCGCATCTTCTCGCCTTCGCCGGCCTCGGCCCAGCGATTGAATTCCTGCTGCAGGTTCTCGTCGGGAGTGTGGGATTTCTCGGGCATGGTGTCTCCTCGGGAATGCGAGCTGGCTTCGAGCTACGAGGATCGAGCATCCCGGCCGATCAATGCCTTGGCACTCGGCTCTGGGCTCTGGGCTCGCGGCACTTACGCTCGTCGCTCAAAGCTCGCGGCTCGTAGCTCCTCTATGCTACATTTGCCATCCTCATGGGACCAAACGAGCCGGAGGCCGCGAAGTCCGACGCCACGCCTCCCGCGCTGTACTGTCCGGTCTGTGCTCGCGAAGTGACCGACCCTCTCACCTGCGGCGATTGCGCCGCGGTCATCTGTCGGCAATGTGGCTCGCCGCTTGAATCTCCCGACGAACTCGGGATCGGATAGCGCATGGAGCCCTCGAGCGTCGCAATGGAAAAGTCTGGCACGATAAAAGATGCTGCTTCAGGCGATTCTTCTCAGGGGCTTGTTCGCGGGCTGTCGCTTCTCGACTCCGTCCTGCTGCTCGCCGGCGGCATCATTGGCTCGTCGATTTTTCTTACTGCCAAAGATATCGCAGCGCCGTTGCCGCATCCGGCGTTGTTCTTTTTAGTCTGGGTGATCGGCGCCATGATCTCGATGTGCGCCGCGTTTGCCTTCGCGGAACTGGGCTCCATGTTCCCCGACTCGGGCGGCCAGTACATTTATCTGCGCGAGGCTTTTGGGGACCTCGTCGCGTTCCTTTACGGTTGGATGCTGTTCGCCGTGGCCAACGGCGGTACCATCGCCGCGCTCTCGGTCGCCTCGGCCGCCTACCTGGGCGCCATCTTCCCGGCAATCTCCGATCAGCATGTGATTGGTTCGGTCGCAGGCATTACGCTGACGCGTGTGCACGTGGTTGCACTGATCTCCATCGCCCTGGTCACATGGATCAACGTCATCGGCCTGCGCCGCGGAGCCGTCCTGCAGAACGTCGCCACCTGGGCGAAGTTCGTTGCCATGGGCGCATTCGTACTCCTGGGAGTCTTGTTCGGCAAAGGAAACTGGAGCAATTTCACGCAGCACGGCGGCAGCCCGTCTGCCGGCGTGACCATGGGCATGAGCGCCAGCACACTCGTCTCCGCGCTCGGCGTGGGCTTGATCGCTGTCTTCTGGGCTTATGACGGATGGGTCTACATCACTTGGGTCGCCGGCGAGGTGCAGGAACCGCGCCGCAACGTGCCTCGGGCTATGGTGCTCGGCATCATCGTGGTAGCGGTCGTGTATCTGGCGATGAATTTCACTTACGTCTATGCCATGCCGCTGTCCGAAGTCGCGAAGCACCCAACCATCGCCGCTTCGGCGGCCGAAGTCCTGTTCTCCCCACGCGCAGCCATCTGGCTTTCAGCGGTCATCGCGCTCTCCTGTTTCGGAGCAATGGCCAGCTGCACGTTGTCTGGGGCGCGCGTGTATTTCGCAATGGCGCGCGATGGCGTCTTCTTTCAGCGCATGGCACATGTGCATCCCAAATGGCGTACGCCGGCGCTGAGCCTCATTGGTCAAGCGGTGTGGGCTTGCCTGCTCACGGTGAGCGGCCGTTATGACCAGCTCTACACGTACGTGATCTACGGAATGGTGCTGTCGTACACGCTGACGGTGATCGGATTGTTCGTCCTTCGCGTGAAGCGGCCGGACGTTCCACGGCCCTACCGCTGCACGGGATATCCGTGGCTACCGGCGATCTATGTATTGCTGGGAAGCTGGTGGACGATCAACACCATTGTGACTCGCCCGAAGGAAGCCTTGGCTGGAACGTTCATCGTCCTGATTGGTGTTCCGGGGTATCTTTACTGGAAGAAGCAGAGTCGAAAAGCCCAAACTTCCACAACCTCTTAAGCACTGTCATCTTGAGCGGAGTGAGGCGATAGCCGAACGCAGTTGAAAGATCCCGCGGCGGCTCGGATCTCCAACAGCCGCTGCGGGATTTCTACGACGAATCATGATTGAAAAGTTGTCTAAGTCTGTGCCATTGCAATCGGACACAGGGTCCCTTTACTTCGCTCGGGATGACAAGGTGTTTAGGCAACTGCTCGATGTGTTTGTTTTACTGCGGCAGGCCACCGCTCCCCAGCCTCACGCGCAGTTTCACCGTGCCGATCTCGTGGCCCCCAGCCTCAGCGCGGCAACTAAGTTCGCTAATCTGATCTGATTTCTTCGCTGCTGTCGTAATTTCGACTTCCATCGGGAAAACATCGCCCGGTGCGAGGCTGTAATGCGGTAAAGGATTCTTGAGTGCCCAACCGTCAGGCAGCGTCGTCGATACCGTCACCTCCGCGGGGCTCGTGTCGTCATTGCGCAGGACGATAGGCAGCTGAAGAGTCGATCCCGCAGCGACCGAGATTTCCGGAATCGCCGCCTTCGGCAAATCGGGCAGGTCATGAGCTGCGCGGAAGTCATCGTAAAACGCCCACGGGCCGCCAATCTCGATCGACAGTCCTTTATGCTGCTGCGGGTTCGGGCTGGGCAGGCGGTCAAAGGGCAACGGCTGCGCCTGCACTCCCTCGAACACATCGCCAGTCGGCGTCGTCCCCTGCACCAGTGACTTGCCGAAAACCAGTTCCACCGGCGTCGACCAACTGTCCTGATCCGCACCCGCGAGCTTTTCCAGTTGCTCGTCGTTGAGTGATTGAAGCTTCTCGATGTAAGTCCGGTACTGCGTTAAATGGAAACGAAAGACATCCATCGAAACCCGCCAGTACGGCACATGATGGCTGGAAGAAATCGCCGTCGTGGGATACTGTGGGCCCTTGCCCTTGATGTTCTTGTCGTCGCTCGCATCCGAGTAGAAATAAATTTTCTGCGGCTGCCACGGCTGTAAGCCCTCGAGCAGGGTCTCGTTGATCTTGCGCGGCTGCGCCAGTTGCGCCGGATACACCGACGGGTCTCCGGCAGAGTCGAAGGCCTCAACGGCCATGACGCCGGACGCCTGGTGGTCCCCGTGATTCTCGCCAATAAAGAAACCGGGCAGCCACGAGATGATGACCTCAGGTCGCGTCAGGCGAACGATGCGCACTAATTCTTCCAGGTTCTTGCCGTGTCCCCAGTTGGCAAGCGACTGGAGAACATCCTGGCTGGGCGTGTCTTTCCCTTCGAGAAACCACACGTTCTGCACGCCGAGTTGCGTCATGGCATGCCGCGACTCCATCTCGCGCACCACGCCCAGCGACGGTCCGCGCTCGCGCCCCATGTTGTTGTGTCCGGCCTCGCCGTGAGTCAGATACACCGCCGCAACGTGTTTGCCCTGATCGAGCAATTGCGCCAGGTACGCCGACACGCCGGTCTCGTCATCGGGATGCGCGACAATGAGCAGCACATCCGCCTTGAAACGTTCGTCAGGCTTGGGGGCGGTGCGGGGCTGTTCGGGTTTGGGCGGCTGAGTTTGCGCTGCCGCTTGCCAGACAAGAATGAGGAAAAGCGCTAGAACGCGCCGGATGGTCATCCATTCTCCGTTAAAAATTGAGACCGACGGGTATTGGACGGCAGGCAACGAAATCGGTTTGCACGTCCACGATGCCGGATTTTTATCAGTATACGGGTGCTCCGACAACTCGCTTCGATCATTGGACGAAAAAAGGCGCAGCCGCGTCCCTCACGCAGGCTGCGCCTGGAGCACACACGCAACCGTTCTAATTGCCTGCCTTCTTGTCGGAAGCAGCCGGCGGGACAAGATCGGCAGGCGGTCCGATATCGGCAGGCAGGGGCCCGTTCAAGGCATCCAGAAACTGCATCAGGTCGTCGCGCTCGTCGAATGTCAGGAAGTCCAGCGCGTGGATCTCTTTGTCCAGGTGATCATTCATATTGCCACCACCGATGTAATGCGCGAGCGCGTCCTTCACTGTGGGGAAACTGCCATCGTGCATGTAGGGCCCGCGGTTGGCCAGGTTGCGAAGGGTGGGCGTCTTGAAGCACCCCATATCCTTGTCGTCCTTCGTCACTGTAAACCGCCCGGGATCGTTCAGGTTGCCTCGTGTATCTGCCCCGATGCCCAGGTTGTGAAACTTGTTGTCGGTGAATAGTGCGTTGGTCTTGCCGATGGTGTGACAGACCGCGCAATTCGCCTTCTTGCGATCGGTGAACAGACGGAAGCCGCGTTTCGCCGCGGGCGTGAGCGCTGACTTTTCATGCCCGAAATAGTAGCGGTCGAACGGAGAGTTCCCCGCGATCACCGTGCGCTCGAAAGACGCAATCGACTTGGCCACCATGTCGATCGTAATGCGATCCGTTCCCCATGCCTTCTTGAATAAAGCGGGATACCTGGCATCTGCCTGCAGGCGCGCGACCACTCCGTCCAGTGAATGTGCCATCTCTACAGGGTTGGCAATCGGACCCTTTGCCTGGTCTTCCAGAGAAGGCGAACGCCCGTCCCAGAACTGAAAAGAGTTGTACGCCGAGTTGATCACGGTGGGCGCATGACGTTTGCCGGTCCTTCCTCCAACACCAAAGGAGAACTGGTGAGAGTCGCCGAAAGCAAACTGCGGCGCGTGACAGGACGCACACGAGATCGTTCCGTCGGCTGAGAGTTGCGGATCGTAGTAGAGACGCCGGCCCAGCGCGATGCTTTCCTTCGTAGGTGGATTATCTGCCGGGATGGGCACCGGACGCAGTCCCAAAGGGGCTTTGATGGTGACGGGTTGTCCGACTGGCACTGCTGCACCAACGCCAGTTTGGGCTTGGAAGCTCTTGGCAAACGCAAAGCAGGCAACCACAGCAATAGCAAACAGGAGCAAGCGAGTGCGAATGTTCATGGGAGCACACCTCCGCGGCACACCGAAGGCTAGCAGGCCGCGAGTTCGAAACTCTGTGACGGGCGACACAGTGCGATGCCCACGCCCTAAGCGCGCAGAACCTAGGTCGCTCTCTCTTTCTTATTTCTAAACTGCCGCATTTGCACAATTGCCGAAAGCACGATAAGTTCTGGCATATTGCCGCGACGAGGTCTGTCTTGCGCCTATCTTTGTCTAACATCCCGAAAGTCGCTTACTTATGTGTCTGCGGAGCTCTTTTCTTTCTTCTCATCACAATCCTTCAGCTGAAAGCCGGGAATCCCGATAGCCTGCCGTGGGATGGAGGGCACTTTTCCGGAGATCCGAAGGCCATCTACGACGCAGCCTCGGCCGCTCCCGCATCGACGGGCGCCGATGTCTTAGTGCTGGAGGAACAGGACCAGTACAGTTTCGATGCGCAAGGCCGCCAGACGTACAAGCACTATTCGCTCTACAAAATCTTAACGCAGGCCGGAGCCGAGAACTGGGACGTTCTTGCCTCTTACTGGGAGCCCTGGCACGACGACCGCCCCGCCTTCAAGGCGCGCGTAATCACCAAGGACTATGAAGTTCATCCTCTGGAAGAAAAGACCTTCACGGACTCTCCTGCGCACAGCCAGGAGGATGACACCTATAGCGATCGGCGCATTCTGCGCGCACCGCTACCGGCGATTGGTCCGGGCTCAGTCGTCGAAGAGGAGCGCACAGTACGCGAGAAGAGCCCTTTTTTCAGCGCAGGTTCGGTGGCACGGGTCGACATCGGGCGATCGGTGCCGGTTCGGCATATGCGGGTCACGCTCGAGGCGCCCTCTTCGTTTCCACTTCAGTACGAATCCAGATTGTTGCCCAACCTCAAACCCGATGTTCGAGACGCGAACGGCATCCAGTCCATCGTCTTCGAATCCGGCCCGATTGAGGCTCTTAAAGACGCGGACAATCTTCTTCCCAGCGATAGGCCCGCTTATCCAACCGTTACTTTCTCGACCGGAAAATCCTGGCAAGTCGTTGCCGAAGCCTACAGCGCCTTGGTCGACAGCCAGACGCAGTTGGCTGATTTGAAATCGACCGTCGGCAAATTGACGGCCGGGCTTTCCTCCCGCGATGAAAAAGCCTCTGCCATTCTCGACTACCTGAATCACGAAGTTCGGTATACCGGGATTGAATTCGGCGAAAACAACATCACCCCGCATTCTCCGGTAGAAACACTGAAGCAGAAGTACGGGGACTGCAAAGACAAGTCGACGCTCCTGATCGCAATGCTGCGCGCAGCCGGCATTCCTTCGTACATGGCGCTGCTCGACGCCGGTCCCGGAGAAGATGTGTCCGCCAGCCTGCCGGGACTGGGCATGTTCGACCACGCGATCGTATATGTGCCGGGCGCGCCCGACGCTTTGTGGATCGACACAACCGACGAGTACGCCCGTCTGCGCCAAATGCCGACCGCCGACCAGGGACGCCTGGCTCTCATCGCGAAATCGGGTACCACTGAGTTGCTGCGCACGCCAGAAAGCAGTTCGCGGGATAACACGACGGTCGAGAAGCGCGAGTTCTACCTTGCG